>NZ_JADWYK010000009.1 GCF_015773195.1 Hymenobacter guriensis | reverse complement strand
CGCGATGCGCGCCCATTGCGCGTCCGTCAGCATAAAGTCCATCCTCCAAAATAATACCTACTGTTAACACTTCCTAATTACTCCCATGCGTCTGTACCGAATGCCTGAGCTGTTGCGCCGCCTGCTACCAGAGTGCTGGTGGCAGATGCCCGCCAACGGCCGCACCCTGTACCTGACATTCGACGACGGCCCTATTCCCGAGGAAACGCCGTTTGTGCTCGAGCAGCTGGCCCGGTTCAACGCCCAAGCCACGTTCTTTTGCGTGGGCGACAATGTAGAGCGCCACCCAGGCATTGCCCGCGCCGTGCTGGCCGCCGGCCACCGCCTGGCCAACCATACCCACCACCACCTCAGCGGCTGGACCACGCCCCGCACCGATTACCTGGCCGACGTAGCCCGCTGCCAGCAGGCGCTGGAAGCCGTGCTGCCCGCGCCCGAAGCACGCCCGCTGCTGCGGCCTCCCTACGGACGCATCACTGTTCCGCTGGCCCGCCTCCTGAACGAGCAGTATCAGCTGATTATGTGGGACGTGCTTACCTGCGACTACGACCACACGCTGGCGCCCGAAGACTGCCTGCGCACAGCCATCAGCCTTACCCGGCCCGGCTCCATTGTGGTGTTTCACGACAGCCTGAAGGCCAGCCGCAACCTGCGCTACGTGCTGCCGCGCTACCTCGCACACTTTGCCGGGCAGGGCTATTCATTCGATGCCCTGTAAGTTTTTGCCTGATGCTGCTGACGGGGCTATTATTGTTTCTGACGGTGTGGTTTGCCATTCTGGGCACGGCCATCGTCCGGTTTGCGGGCCGGCGCGAACCCGCTGTGCCGCCTTTGCCGGAGCCCTTGCCCCGCGTGAGTATTCTGCTGGCGGCCCGCAACGAAGAAGCCGCCCTTGAGCGGTGCCTGCTGGCCATTCGGGCGCTGGAGTACCCGTCGCAACTGGTGGAAGTGCTGCTGGGCGACGATGCCTCCACCGACCAGACGGCCGCCCTGGCTCAGGCCATGATGCAGGACTACCCGGGCAGCTTCCGGCTGATTCCGATTACCGATACGATGGGAGAGGCGCGGGGCAAAGCCAACGTGTTGGCCCACCTGGCCCGCGCCGCCACTACCGACGTGTTCTGCATCACCGACGCCGATATTGCCGTGCCGCCCCGCTGGCTGCAGGGCCTGTTGAGCCGCCGACAAGGCACGGTGGGCATCGTCACGGGCATTACCGTAGTAGACGGTCCGCGCCTGTTCGACCAGTTCCAGGGGCTCGACTGGCTTGTGTCGTTGTCGTTGGTGCAAGTGGTATCGGACTGGGGCCGGCCCGTGACGGCTATGGGCAATAATATGCTGGTAACACGCGCGGCCTACGAGGCCACCGGCGGCTATGAGGTGCTGCCGTTTTCCGTCACGGAGGACTATGCGCTGTTCCGGGCCGTGCTGGACCGGGGCTTTACTTCCCGCAATATTTTTGCGCCTGAGGTGCTGGCTGAGTCCTTGCCCACGGCCACCTTCGGGCAGCTGCTGCACCAGCGGCGGCGCTGGCTGCGGGGCGTGGAAGCCCTGCCCTGGCGGCTGCAGGTGGCCCTGACGGTCTACGCGGGGATTTATCCGGCACTGCTGCTGCTGGGCTTTGCCGTGGACCCCGTAGCTGCGCTGGCCGTGCTGGCTGCCAAAATGGTGGCTCAGGGGGTACTGGCCACGCTGGCCTTTTACCGGGTGGGCCTGCGTCCGCCGCTGCGCCTGCTGCCCTTGTTTGAGTTCTATACTGTGGGGCTCACTCTGGGTCTGGTAGCCTTCCGCCTGCTGCCGCTGGGCTTCACCTGGAAAGGCCGCCGGTATTCTTAATAGTGGTTTGTTTCTGGTTCCCGGTTTTAGGGTTGATGCTAAATAGCCGGCTGTAATCCGGCGCCCGCGCCGCGTAGTACCTTTGCCCGCAACCAGCAACCAGCAACTATCAACCAGAAACTAACAATATGCACCTCACCGATTCGCACGCCCACGTCTATTCCGAGCAGTTCAAAGAAGACCGCGACGCCATGCTGGAGCGGGCCTGGGAAGCCGGCGTGCGCTCCATCGTGATGCCCAACATCGACCATACCAGCATTGAGAAGATGCTGGAAACCGAGCTGCAGCACCCGCAGCAGTGCCAGGCCATGATGGGCCTGCACCCGTGCTCGGTGGGTAAAAATTTCGAAAAAGAGCTGTACGAGGTGGAAACGTGGCTGGGTCAGCGACCCTTTGCGGCGGTAGGGGAGTGCGGCATCGATTTGCATTGGGACAAAACTACGCTGGGCTGGCAGCAGGAAGCCCTGCGCGTGCAGATTGCTCTGGCCAAAAAGCACCAGCTCCCCCTGGTACTGCACACCCGTGAGGCGTTCGAGGAAACCTTCGAACTCATAGAAGCGGCGCAGGACGGGACGCTGCAAGGTGTGTTTCACTGCTTCTCGGGTTCCCGCGCCGAAGCCGAGCGGGTTATCAGCCTGGGCTTCAAGCTGGGCATTGGAGGCGTGGTCACCTTCAAAAACGGCGGCCTCGATAAGGTGCTGCCCGGTCTGGGGCTGGAGCATCTGCTGCTGGAAACCGACTGCCCCTACCTGGCGCCCGTGCCCTACCGGGGCAAGCGCAACGAGCCGGCGTATCTGCCGCTGGTAGCCCACCGCGTGGCGGAGCTGCTGGACAAAGAGCTGGAAGAAGTAGCCGAAGCCACCACCCGCACGGCCCGGGAGCTGTTCCGGCTATAACAAAAGCTGCTGGCGCCCGTGGAAAAATCATCGGTAAACGCTTAGCTTGCCCTTTCGTCGGCCTCACCCACCGGCGTTTGCCTGCCGTTGCTTTCCACCCACCGCTCCGGGCCCGGAGCTACCTTTGCCTGCTTTTGAACCAGTTACTGGATATTAACATTGCCGCGCCGGCCGCACCAGAGGCCTCGCTGCTGCTGATTTACACGGGCGGCACCATTGGCATGTCCTACAACCGCCGGGGCGAGATGGCGCCGATGGAGTTTAGCAGCATGCTGGAGTTGATGCCGGAGCTGCTGCAGTTCAACGTGCGCCTCACCGTGCGCAGCCTCGCCCACCCCATCGACTCGTCGAACGTGATGCCTGCCGACTGGTTTACCTTGGTAGACATCATTCGGGAAAACTACGCGGAGTATGATGGCTTCGTGGTACTACATGGCACCGATACCATGGCGTACTCGGCCTCAGCGCTGAGCTTTCTGCTCGAAAACCTCACCAAGCCCGTCATCTTCACCGGGGCCCAGCTGCCGGTAGGTAAGGTGCGCACCGATGCCCGCAAAAACCTGCTCACGGCCCTGGAGCTGGCCGCCGCCCGCGACGCGCAAACCGGCCGGGCCCGGGTGCCCGAAGTCAGTATTTTCTTTCACAACGTGCTGCTGCGCGGCAACCGGGCCAAAAAGGTGGAAAGCGGCCACTTCAACGCCTTCAAAAGTGAAAACTACCCGCCCCTGGTGCGTGCCGGCATCGATTTGGAGTACAACCAAGCCTTTATTCGTACGGCCGTGCCGCCCGGTCTTCCGCTTTTTCACCGGGAGCTGGACGACCGGGTAACTATCCTGAAGCTCTACCCAGGCATTGCCGAGCGCATGGTGCGCGGCATCCTGGAGGTAGATGACCTGCGGGGCTGTGTGCTCGAAACGTACGGGGCCGGCAATGCCCCCACGGCGCCGTGGTTTACCCGCGCCCTGCGCGACTCCACCGACCGGGGCCTGCACATCCTCAACGTGAGTCAGTGCGACGAGGGCCACGTGCAGCAGGGCCGCTACGAAACCAGCGCCCACCTGCGCGACCTGGGCGTTATCGGAGGCGAGGACATTACTACCGAAGCGGCCATTACCAAGCTCATGTACGTGCTGGCCCAGCCGCTCAGTGAAGCCGAAACGGCCGCCGGTCTGGCCCGCGACCTGCGCGGCGAAATCACGCCGGGGTAGGGGCCTGGCTGGTGAGAATTACCCGACGGCTTGCGTTTCCGGAAAATAGGGTGTTATTTTGCGCCACTTCCCCGCATCCTAGAGAGGTGTCCGAGTGGTTGAAGGAGCACGCCTGGAAAGTGTGTATGGGTCTAAAGCTCATCGTGGGTTCGAATCCCATCCTCTCTGCATAAAAGCCCGTTTCTGATTCAGAAACGGGCTTTTCTTTTTTCAAGGGTACGCGTAGGGGTACACGGGTGAGTATATCTCCTCGTTTAAGACATTCATAAATCATACATGCGTAACACGTTTCCATTAGTTTCTCATATGCTTAGTTTCTAGATTTGCGATTCGCGATTCGCGATTCGCGAATCGCGAATCGCAAATCTAGAAACTAAGCATATGAGAAAGCACAATGGCATGCGTCCTCAGGATGTTCTTGTCCTGCTAAAAATTCTAAAATTCAATGATGAGCCATGGCTGGGCAATCGGGTTGCTCATGAGTTAAGCATTAGCCCATCTGAAGTATCAGAAGTAATGAATCGGTGTGAATTTGCACGACTAATTGACGAAAGGCGACTAAGTGTGAATAGGCGCACTCTTTTTGAGTTCTTGATGCATGGGTTACCCTACGTTTTTCCTGTCCGACCAGGGGCATATGCAAGAGGTATACCGACTGCGCACAGTGGACCACCACTTAATGAATACCTAGTGCATGGCTCAAATCAGGCTGAACAGTACGTATGGCCTGATGCAGAAGGATCACATTGGGGGCTGACAGTTGAACCGCTTTACCCAACGGTGGTAAATGCGATTCGGCATGATAAAGAGTTGTATGCATTACTAAGTTTGACGGATGCCTTACGGATAGGGAGACCACGTGAGAAAAGTATTGCAGTAGACTTATTAGCAGAACTTATGAAGGTAAAACGATAATGAATGGACCAAATAATGTAGCACTGCTTCAAGGTGTAGCTAGGGCTCTAGGAACACTGAGAAACGAAGTTGTTTTCGTCGGGGGTACAACAGTTAACTTATATAGTACAACTGACAATAGTCCTGAACCGAGAGTGACTCCTGATGTAGATTGTATAATCGAAGTCATTCCACATAGTGCTTTTCCTGAATTAGAGGAGAGGTTAAGAGCCTTGGGATTTCGGAATGACGTCGAATCTGGTATAATATGCCGTTGGAAATATGAGTCCTACATAGTTGATATAATGCCCACAGACCCAAGTGTCCTAGGGTTTTCTAATCCATGGTATGTCAAAGGATTTGCTCAAGCTATGGATTATACATTACCTGATGCTACAACTATTCGTATCCTACTTCCTATCTACTACATAGCCACGAAACTGGAAGCATTACAAAGTAGAGGGATGGATGACATAAGGCTTAGCAAGGATTTAGAAGATATTGTTCATATCGTGGACAATAGATCTGAATTATTAGAGGAAATAAGCGAGGGTGCTAGTGAGGTAAAAGATTTTATACATAAGCAATTAGACATCGTGTTATCTCACCCTGATATTTTAGAGGCCTTTGATTGGATGTTACCACTGGGAAGTGGAAGTGAGCGCAAATATGTAATACAACGGCGTCTCAGTGAGATACATGCTGTAACAAAATAGGATTCAAACGATTTACGGCCTTAGGCTGCCTTATAATTTAGGTATAATACTGACTTCTAAAGAGCCACTAGCCAATACATTGTTGTCTTACGCAATTATCTTTGTTTAACCCGGTGGGTAAGTAGTTGCCAGCTCCTACCAACGGGTAAGGGCCGCCGTGTCAATCGTCACGGCGGCCCTTTTCTTTTTCCGATAGAGTGTCCAGTAAACCGGATAGCCTGCTTCCCGGCGGGCGGGTAGCGCTTCTGCTCACAGGCGAGAGAAAGCCCGCCGGAAATGGTGGGTACTGTCCCGCCTTTCGCGCTCTATTCCCGGAGCAGCCAGCGGGCAGCCTGTTTGTTGGCTTCGCGCTGCTCCGAGGTACCGCCGATATGCAGGGTAACTGTTACCGGACGTTCCTCATCATCGGCAGCCAAGGCGGTGCGCTGCAGCTTGGGGGTTACAAACTCAGCCAGCTTTACATAGGCGTCTATAAAATCCTTGCCGCGCAAGCTGAGCAAGTGCCCCCGGAGCGTACCTGCATCGAGGCCAGCCAAGGCGGCCCCAATTAGCTCCCGGGCATGGGAGGTGGCTTTATTCTGGCTACCCTTCGGGCGACCGGCGGGGTTGCCGCTGGTACCTTTTTCGTACTGCATAGGTGTTTGGCGTGTGTGGGTGTACCCGTTGCGGGTACGCCTGTTTTATGCCTGTTGTTTACAGTAAGATACGACTGGCAACGGCAGGGTCATAGTTAACCAATAGGGTGGGACTTTTGGGGTTGAGTTTTGCATGCATACGCCGGCGCGGATACTCTGCGGTATGCCCGAAGTAGCTATAAAGATTTTACCCGCCCCTCCCTGAAGGGCGAAACATTAACAAGTCAAATCTTAACGGTTTTACTCACCCCCCCTTTACCTGAATTATGCACCTAGGGAAAAATGGCGGCTAGCTCCGGTACATCAGCTGTCTTGATCAAGGATTTACCCCACTCCTCACTCTTAACTCTATAATTCTTGCGGATTCGGATACTGGGCTAGTAACACTGTTAACTCAGTGAATAGCAGTGTTCCATAAAATCAAATTTCCATTCTGCTCATATCTACTGCAGCGCAAAGGGTATACTGATTAGGTATACCCTTTGCGCTGCAGTAGATGTGTAAGAGGTAAACAGTTTAGCCCTGTCCTTCGACAAGCGCAATTTCCTCTAGTGTGAGGTTATATAACTGGTACACCATCTGGTCAAGGGCTATATCTTGGGCGGCTAGTTGTGCGCGGCGCTGTTGCTGCTTAGCCTGAAAATCATCAAGAAACTCCAGCCAATTCCCTTTCTCGGAGAGCGTGAGCTTACGACCTAGTGATTTTTCGAGTGCTTTGCTCCACCTAGCCCAAGGTTGGTAAAGAGACAACTTACCATTCAATGTATCACTCAGACTTAGTTCAGCTCTTATAAGACGCATTGCTCTAGTTTCAGCCTCATTCAATTCCCTGTAGCCAGATAACAATGTTTCTGCCGCTTCAACAAAAGGCTGTTGCTCAGTAGGTGAAATATTAGGGACAGGAAGTCGCTCTATAAAAACCACCTTCACTTCCGCTAATGGCTTGCCAACCATGTGGAAATTTTCGTGCCTAAAGTACCAGTTAATAACTTTTGAATTTAACACACTGAGCAGGTACTTATAATTAAGTAAATCACCTTGTTTTATCTGCACACATTGCACTGAGTTAATAGCGGAAAATTTACTATCATCATATGAAGCAAGTATTTTATCATCTGTTCTCCTAATGAATATCTTTTCAGACAAGAAGTCTATACTGCCGCGTGGCTCCGCAAGAAAATCTCCGTAGTTAATGTATTCACCACTCCATTTGGTCAGATACCTATTTATCTCAGTTCCTCTAACTATTGGCAACCAAGAATCACTATGTTTGCTAACCAGTAAATGGCTTCTCATCAACAATTTGCCTAGTCTGCGCGGGAACCCCTTTACCAACTTGATAAGGCTTGATTCCCGTAGTTACCTTGGCAATATTTTTTAGAGACGCAATTGACTTTAATTTGTTATACAAATTTCTTTCTTCACTAGATTCCCTGTAATTAAATATTAATTTATCTCTATTTAGTAAGTCACTTGAATTAAAACCAATAACTACAGCGCTATTAAACTTATTTTCAAAGGAACCCTTTTCCCTTGAAGTCAATATAGACTTAAATTCATAGGGCGTATCTACTGATCTTTTCCTAATGATAGGAATAATTACTTCGACAACAGCTTCAGAGAAAACCCCAAATACCTCAAGCATAGATTGGTAAGAAGCATTATTATATATATGCCTTCTAATCATCTCATTGCCCTCTGTTACCAAGAAAGTATTCGGAGTTATGAATCCTATATAACCTCCATCAATTGCAATTTTAATTGCAAGTTCCCAGAACATTAAATATGTATCAGCCCCAGAAAAAGAATACTCTTTACCTAAATATTCTTTTTCTGGGGCTGATACTTTTGCTCCATAGGGTGGATTCCCAATTATCACATCAAAACCGCCCTGCTCAAATACTTCCGGAAATGAGGCTTGCCAGTCAAAAGCCCGAGAGCCAGCCACAGTAAGATCATTGATTAGTGAATTGCCGCAACGGATACTATGATCAAGGGAGGTAAGCGGCTTCCCTGGGTTAGCAGTCTGCAGCCACAAGCTGAGGCGGGTAATATCTACTGATTCCGGGTTCAAATCTACTCCATAGAGATTGTGTTGCAGGATATGCCGATCAAGATCAAATACTTTGAATTGGCCCGCCCGTAAGGCTGCCAGCTCTTGGTTTACCTGTTGGCCTTCACGCAATAGGTATCCAAAGGCCTCATTTAAAAATGCCCCCGACCCGCACGCCGGATCAAGTACACGGATATTTTCTAACCGCTGGGCGTATTTCTCCCAGGCGGCAATATGCTTTTGCACCCTTGTAGTAGGTTGTACCAAGCGGTTGCCAACGCCAATACGGATACTAGCCCGATCCTCATCATTCAACTCTGGTAGCTGTTCTATACCCGCTTCCCGCCGGCGTTCCTGTAACCATCCTCCAATCGCCTGCTGAACTATGTAGCGGGTGATATACTCCGGCGTATAGAAAATACCGTCCTGTTTCCGTTTGCCCTGCTTTTTGTCGTAAGCTTCTCCGGAAAGGCGCGCGCGTTCCTGCTCTAAATCTGAAAGGCTTTGTTCGAAGATGTGCCCAAGAATATTGACGTTCAGATCAGAGGCAAAATCATACTGTTCCAGTTGAATAACCGGCGTAAGCGTGCGGTCTTTGATGTGAAGAGTATCAAGGGCCTCATCAGGTGCAAACAGCCCACCATTGAAGCGGTTGATATTGGCGGCCGGGTTGCCCTTATCAATGCTATGGAACAGCCCACGGACGGTGCGGTATACTTTATCATCCGCCGGATCGAACACGTTTGCCCGAACGGCATCCAACAACCGCCGGAACGTAAGGCGGGGAATGATATTCTTATCCTCGCAGAAGCACACAAAGATTACCCGGTCTAAGAGTTTTTGCGTGTGCGCCAACATTTCCAACGGCGGAACGTCGGGGTTCTGCTCAATAAGATGATCTAGTAGCTGACGCCGGGCGTTACTGTAGTCTTTATAGAATGCCTTGGTAATCTTTAGTTCTTCCTGCTGCCGTTGTTGCAGGGCCTCATCTAACGCGGCGTCCGCTTTACCAGGAGTGGGCAACAAGTGTTGGGATAGAAGCAGCGCAAAGAAACGCCGCAACTGCTCCGGTTGATCTGGCAACGATTCAAGCTGGAATACTTCGGCGCGTGTTTGATCCTGAGCAGAGTAAAGCCGGAGCTCCACAAAGTTGCTGACTATTACCCAACGGCAAGAACTGCCAAACTTGCTAGGATAGCTGAACGCCTGTTCTACCGGCGTTTCAGCACGGCCCTTTCCGCCGCCGCGTTGCTTAGCGTCTAGTCCGGTACGGGCGTCTTTCAATTCTACCACGGCCCGCACAGGCCCACCCAAGCCCCCGCTCGGTACTGTTACAAATTCCCCAAGAGCACCATCCGGCTTAGTGCCATCCGTTAAGGTTTTAAGCTCAAGTTGTAATTGGCGGTGGGTTGTGGATTGGTACTCATACCCCAACACTTCACCGAACAACAGATTTAGAAATTCCGCCTGCAGAGCCTCCTCTTTGTTGGCTCGTACATAGCCATCCTTAATTGCCTGCTGCCACCGCCGTAAGTGGCGTACTCGTTCCGCGAAATCGGGAAGAGAAGTTGCCGCATCGAAATGCGTAAAGGGGGCTGGAAGGCTAGTAGCTGGAAACAGCGGCAGTAATTCAGGCATAGTCTAGAGCAAGCTAAAAGGCTCGGAAGGTAGCACCGATTCAGGATAGTGCGACTTCCTCTTCAACCTGCTTATCTATGTTTAGTAAATGTTTTTAGGGATTCATATCTCAAGACAAACATCTTCCATCAGGAACAGGCCGTCGGTGGCCCGCTCCGCGCCGCGGGAGTTCTTCCAGCGCGCTTCGAAGTCGGGCTAAGTTAAAGCGGATAATAATAGGGTAGAACTCAGCTCGGAAGCTAAGATTATGGAGCGTTATTTCCCGTTTGTTTAACGGTAAGAAAGTAATACCCAAGCATTGACTGTTACCATGGAGGCTGCTGGCTTAGGGGTATGGGAGGTATGCTTCACTGGTTTGCGTTAGACCATGGAGCACAAATAGCAGCAAGGGGAAGGAAGATATAACTAGGAATACCACCCTGCATAAGATACATTCACAGGTAGAAAAAACTATAATATTTCGAAGATGTTTGAATGGCCTGCTGCTTTGCTACTATTAGGGTTAATAGTGGTATGCGTGTTCTACTATCAAACAGTTAAAGCGTTATTAGCTAGTAAGCTTAAGGTTGAGCACTTGAGTACCTATAGCCAGTCCCTTAACAATACTATTAGCACTAATCAAGAGCAAAATCAAGCACTCAAAATGACTATAGAAGCACTTCAGCTAAAGTTAGAAGAAACGTACTCCAATATGCCAGCTTTAATACGTGAGCAGGTATATGAACAAGTAGAGCAATACAAAAAAAGCGAAGTTGAGTACCTGCGAGCCACATTAGCAGCCTCAGCAAAACAGGCCGCAATGGCTGATCTGGAGAACTGGAAGGCGCAGAATGAAATGTTCTTTAGGCAAGATGCTATTAATCGTAGCCAAGCGGTAATAATGGGTAAGGTGACTGAGCATCTAATACCATTTCAAAATGGCTTTCCTTTTAATCCAAAAGAAGCCCGTTTTATTGGTAGTCCTATTGATATGATTGTCTTTGATGGTATTGATAATGAAGATGTTGTTGATGTGTATATGCTGGAAATAAAAACAGGCGACTCAAGTTTGAGCAAAAGACAAAGACTCATTAGGGACGCTGTTATGAATGGCAGGGTACATTGGCGAGAACTACGTTTGTAATAAATCATCAAAACGGCGGATATGCTTCCATTTGAACGGTAAGCATATTGCTTAAGCATTGGTGCAGCAACTTGTAGCCCTGCAGGTCGTCTTGCGCCATGGTGGCATACAGTTCGGCTAGATGCTGGCCTGCATTTATTACTGCATTGAAATAGGCCGTTAGCCGTTCGTTGGCTACATCCTCATTAATTTCCTGCTCTATCTGATCAATTACCGGGATAGGCACCATCTGGCCGTTTTCATCTTGCCGGTACATAGGTATTTCAACGCCGCCCACGGCCGCAAACATTTTGCGCGGGGCAAAGTCGGTTTGGTGTTCTACCGCCACCGTGAAGCGGTGAAAGTCAATCGGGCCACTGGTGCCGATGTATTCCCCGTGGCTTTCGGGGCCGGGAAAGAAGCGGGTAAGTTCTCGATATAAGCTGTATTCAGCCAAGCGGGCCGGGTCTGTCGTTTCAGTAACCTCCCAGCCTTCGCCCGCGTCGGGGTTGCCGTTGCCAGTATGATACCAGTCATCATCTTCCCCTCCGCCAAATTCTAACAGCAGGCGCTTCCGGTTAGCTACAGCGTAGGCGATTAGGCTACCCTCGTACTCCGTAAAGAAGTCGCTCAGCACATCAGCCGCGGCTTGTATATGGTTGTGCAGATTGTTCAGTGCATTACTTAGTACCGTTAGCTCATAGTAACGTTGGGCCTGCTCAACAATGGAAAGCGTAGGTTTTGCGCCTAGGGCTTCGGTAACAAACGCGACACGGCAAGCCCGCATGGATTCACGGGGCGTGCTGAAAATTTCCAGCGTCGAAAGGCCAGACAGGTAAGCATTAAACAAGTGAGCCAACGGAGTATTGGCCTTGATTTTTTCCAGGATGGTGAACCGCATGTAGGGGAAGAAAACAGGTGTATCAATATGGAGAAAAGTGTAGCGTAGCGTTTTTGCTACGCGCTACACGTCGCAGCGCAGCCAGCGGGCCACGGTGGTAAAATGCACGCCCAATTGTCGGGCTATTTCCCGCACGCCAAGACCTTGCGTTTGCAGTTCCCGGGCTAAGGCTTCTTGCCCGGCTTTAGCCGCGTACTTAGTGGCCGTTCCGAAGCCGGAGCCGGTAGGGCGGGGCATCCGTTCGTACAAAGCCAGCGCGTGCTGGCGGTACACGTCAGCCAGTCGCAGGGCGGCCGCAAAGTCGGTATCCTCGCAGGTCAGTTCCTTGCCGGCCGGGGCTTCGCCGTTCTCAAAGTAGCGCAGCAGTGTCAGGAGCATACATAGGCGGAAGCAGGCGCGGGCGTGCCGTTTGGAGGCACTACCGGAGCCTTCCCCAAAGTCGGCTACTCCCTCGCGTAGCCAAGCTTTCCAGGCGCTACTAAAGCGTACTTGCTGAGCCGGGGCAAGGCGTACCAGCACCTGGCCCGCGCCGGCGGCGGCTATCATTTCGGATACCCGCACCGACAGGGCATCAAACCAGGTATCGAGGGAGCCGCCGGAAGGCTCGGCAAATGGGTCGTCCCACTGGTGCGGAGCCTCAAAGGCGTAAAACCAGAAGCGGGAAAACAACCCATCTTCCGCGTTTGGAATAAGCCGGGCCACCTGCTCTGGCGTGCCTCCTAGGGCCACTGATAGGGCCGGCCGGCTTAGCTCGTATGTGCCAGCAGTTTTGCGGTCATACTGGTGCGGCTCGTGTTCGGAGCATTTTCGCAGTAGGGCAGAGTAGTCGCCAAAGTCCTGTTTTAGCGCGCCGCTTAGGGTGTCGGCTTCCGTTTCGCAGATGATACCACGCTCGTGGTTTTCGGCCAGCGTCTTTACCACGTTGGCCGCCCCATTGTCGGCCGGGATGAATAGCCGCCGGCGGGGTGGTTCTACGGGCCGGGGTGGCAGCGGTCCGCCGGTTTTGGCGGCGCGCTTCTGCTGCTCGTATTCCTGTAGCTGCAGCTCGTATCCGTCCCGTTCCCGCTGGCTGGCTTCCCGCAAGGCAAGATGGTGCGGCCATGCCAAGCGACGGGCCCAATCCAGTGCCCCCTTGCCGGAGGCCGCCGGGGCCACTATAAAGGCGTACACGTTGGCCCCGATAACCTTGCCCCGATACATGCCTTCCAACGTAGGGAAGCATCCCGATAGCACGGCCAACGCGCCGGTCAACAGCACGTCTCTTTCCCGGGCGGTAGGCAAGGGCTGGCAGCACCGCTGCAGAAACTCCGGTAGCAGCTGATACACCTCCGGCGGAATAGTAGGTGTATCGAGGGGCCCGGCTGGCGAGGTCGGAGCAAGAGCGGCGGGGGTAGGTAGGGTGCTGGCATACTCAACTCTGACAGTAGGCGGCTCCCAAGGCTTACTGTTGTGGTGGGCGGCTTCGCGCTGGTATATGCCGCTTATGGTGCGGCGGATTTCGTCGGCCGTGAAGTCGGGGCCAGCGTACCTGGCGGCGTGGCTTTCCAAGTCGGAATGGGGCACCCCTTTCTCATTACAGAAGAATGCCAGCGCCGTAAGCCAGCCGTTGCGCCCGCCCCGCGCCGGGAAGCCGCCGTGCCGTTCTTCATACTGCAGCAGGCACCAATCCAGCACCCCACCCGGCATTATGCGACCAGTACGCGCGTACGCGCGCGCGCGCGCGCGGAAGCATCAGGTTTTATCAGGTCGGGAGTTTCGGCCCCAGTACGCGCGGGCGCGCACGCGTGCGTATTGCTCCCGAAACTCCTGGTAGTGCCTTCAGTGGTAGGCTGCAGGGGCGGTAAATGGTAGGGTTCCGTAGGGTTCGGGATCGCAGGCGTGGGCGTTGCGGCCCGAAGGTCGGTTAGGGTAATGGGCATTGCCAGCTCGTTATAATGTACAGTTTTGTATAGCTCGATTTTGAGCAAAAGCTTTAGCTACTTACCCGCCAAAGCGCGGGTTTAGCCAGGCGTCGGCATCGTGGCAGACAAAGCAGGCGCGGGCCACATCTTTGCCGCAGGAGTCGGGCTGTAGCTCAGGGCCATATCGGCCTGCCAGATAGGAGGCAAGCGCTTGGAAGTTGTCGAGGTGGGAGGCGGCAGGGTCAGCTTCCAGTAATACCTTTAGCCCTTCGCCCCCGGGGCTGGTAAACAGCAGCACTAGTCCGGGCTGCAGCAACACATCCGATAGCAGAGTAGCGCGGGCGGCAGTCACATCAGGCAAATGGTCAAAGTCCAGCACCAGCAGGCCGGAAGGTGTCTGTAGGTTGCCGTTGGCGCGGGTAGGCGCAAAGGTGCCAGCGGGCGTTACATAGTCCAGGGCTTTCTTCCGCTCGTCCCGTTGCTCACTTCCGGCCGGAGCTTGCCGGAGCCAGGCAGTAGCGGCTGCAAAGCGGGGGCTGTGTACCACTTGCCAGAGTTGGTGCGGAGTTACGGCAGCGTAGGGAGCCGCCGAACGGATGCCGCCCCGGAAGTAGCTAAACCGGGGCCACTCAAATGCCGCCGTGGCTTGGGCAACGTGCCCCTTTTCGCCACCGGTTTCAGCCGCAAAACATAACATATCTGTTACAATTGCCGGAGGGTTATTTATTCCTGCTTTGTTCCTGCTATTGTCCGATTCTTCAGAAGAATTCCCTGCTATTTCCCTGTTATTCACAGGCATTACAGGCGCACCGAATACCCCCCGGCGTGGCTCCCGTAGGCCGCCCGCCCGGAGAATGGGTAACCAATCGGCAAGGGAGCCCACGTACCCGCGCTGGTGCAAGGCTGCTTCCAACTCGGTACCGCTACGGGTGAGGGTAGGGCTATAGTCAGAGAACAAGACAGCTACAGCGGCGGCATCCATGGTAGCCGGTAGCGTAGCCTTAGCCACGGCGGCGGCGGGCCGGGCCCGTTGCGGTGGTTGGTATAGTAGCGGCAGCCGGGTTCAGGAGGTAGAGCCGCTTTATTTCTGTAGCATCAAACCGGAATATCGGGTCGTCATTCGGGTTAGGCTCGGCGGGTACAAAGGCCAGCGCACCGCCGCAGTAGGAGGTAAGTAGATTTAGTTACGGCCTGTCCTACCCATAAAACACGGGGGCCGTAGTCTAGGCCTTCCCCGGTAGTAAGCAGTGCCACGGCGGCCCCGGCTGGTACGGCGGGCCAATCCCGGCGGCGCACTAGGTAAGCTAGTAGGGGCAACCCTCCAGCCAGCATCAGCACCGGCGGGGTATCGAGTAGCAGTACATTGTTAGCCACGGCGTGCCCCTCCTTTCCCGGTTGGTTTGGCTGTGCGCTGGTGGGCCTGCAGTGCGTTCAGTAAGTCAGCGCGTTTCAAGTAGGTACGCCCGCCAATTTTATGATAGGGCAGTATGCCACGGCGTTTCCAGTCATGGATGGTAGCCGGGCATACATCTAACAGGGTAGCTGCGTCGCGCACTGTCAGCAGCTCCGGGCTGGCGGCCTCCGCCGTTTCTGCAGAAGCCGGCCCTTGGGCGGTTACTTCATGCCGGATAATAGCCCTTAGATCATCTAAGAGTTGGGAGTAGGTTACTCCGGTGGTTAGTATGGTTTGCATTCTACATCATGCCCGCCGGGGTAGTTGTCCGGTTGGGATGATGCAAAGCTGTCTTAAGCTGGCTAGTCAAAATTAGCCGTCTATAAACGGCCAGAAAAGACTTTCTTATTCGACGGAAAATAGCTTTTTAAGATGTTGAAAATGCGTTCTGTTTCCGTGTTCGGAGCAGGTATTTTATTCTTAGTCAAAGGGAACGTATCAATTAGCTCACTTCTATAAACAGCGCTGATGCTGCTTTTGCTTGTCGTTCCATTGAAAGATATAGCAATCAATTCAGGTATCCGGCCCATAGTAAGCTTCTGTATGTATCCAAGCGAAAACAGCGCCCAATACAAACTAGCCCATTGACCTGGTTCGGCAAGAGCTTGCCTACTTGGTGCGTCATAGAATGCCAAATGCTCTCTGCTTATTAACTCTGCCAGATGTTGTTGCTTAAATGGACCTACTAACGCCTCCTCAAAAGTTGAGGGGCAAATGCGTGGTTTCCTACCAGGACGCTTTGGCTGGGAGCGTACTATTTGCATGTTTGGACAAAGCTCCGGCATTGTGAGCCATTCACATTCGGGTATCTTCTCGTTTATCCAGTCATTGATAATCCGTTTATGCCAAATGTCTATGTTGGCTTTATACAAGAAACCCTGCAAAGCATTAATGAAGTTTGACCCTGATGCACCACCACTTGCTGACTGTTTTCGATATTCTCCATCAAGCGCAATAGGAATATCAGTTCTACCAAGTTGTCCCAGTACATAATATAGCTTGGTAAAAAAGCATAGGGTTGAGGCTGTCTCTATACTAACGCCAAACTCTGCACGGTAAAAGGCTTCATCCTGGATATGAATTAGACCCCTATCATTCACCTGCACAAAAACAGCCTGATTTGTGATTGTCTGTGCAAATCGTGTCCATTCTTTACCTGAACGCTCTTTCATAATCAGAACAGGCATAGCAATTAGCGCTTCCAACTGTGGTTGGAAATTTGCCTTCTGATACTTAGCCTTTAGGTAGTCAAATTCCCGTATGGCTTGGGCAGCCCGAATAGTTCTATTAGGGGCCAATGAAGCACAAACGGGAGCCGGGATATGGGTGCTAGATTGGCCTGCTGTTGTTCCAAATGACTGGGGCTGAGCAACCGGGGATGAACTGTAGTTCTTCATCTGAATGGAGTAATGATAGTTACTGAGCTATTTTAAGCAAGGAAGGCATTGCATACACGCGGGCAAACTCTCGTTCTACCGTCTGCTCTGTAATATTCACATAGCGTTTGAAAGACTTCCAGTCCCGGTGCCCGGTTATCTTCATTACCAGTTCAGGTCGCAGCCCTCTTTCCAGGCTCAAAGTCACGAATGTACGGCGGCCAGTATGGCAGCCTAGCTTTTGCCACTTCGGGAGGGTAGTGCTTTCCCGGTTGCCGCCTCGGTATCGGATAACCTCAATCTGCTCTGTAATACCCGCCCGCTCGCCTAACTCTTTCAGGTAGTCGTTTAACTTCTGGTTAGATACCGCCCGTATTTCACCTGCAATCATTCGGCGCACAATCGGGAGGGCCCGGGCCTGCAGGGGGATGGTTACCGTTTCGCGGGTTTTCTGCGTGGTGAGGCGTAAGGTCTGGCCGCGTAGGTGTTCGGGCCGGATGCTTACTAGATCAGAGTACCGGAGGCCTGTATAGCAGCTGAGCAGGAATAGCGCCCGGGCGTTGTCGAGGTAGCCGTTTTCGGGTAGGGGCAAGGCTTCCAGCGTTTCTACTTCCTCTGCAGTAAGCGTCATTATATCGGGTTCCTGCCGTTTCCAGGTTAGCCTTTCGTACCCTATGCTGCTATGGTAACCCCGTTCCGCCGCCCACTTCATAAAGCGTTTCAGCGTCATTACCTGTTTGGCTACGGTGTTATCTGTAAGGCCGGCGGTAGTGAGCAAGTAGGCTGTAAAACGGTCGTTAAAGCTGGGGGTAATAGTTTCAAAGCCTACGGCATACTTCGCTTTCTTCTCAAAGCCCCGGAGGTGCCGGCCGGTGGTGTCATACACGCTGGCACTTCGGGCTTTGCCACGTAGGTGCGCAAGTTCTACCCACTCGGCAAAGTAATCCCAAAAGGTAAGGGTCGGAGTACTTGAGGCAGCGGTTTCTGTCTGTTGCTTTGGGGCTGCGGCGTCTTTGAGCTGAGCAGCGGTAGGCACTAATCCTTCGGCCAGATAGGCTGCGTAGCAATCTTCAATCTGTTTGGCCTTAACTGCCAGCGCCGTATTTAGGGCTGGGTTATCGGGGTAACCTCTTTCCTGAGCCTTTTGCTCTCCAGCCACCCACTGCCGTGGGTGAACGGAGCGGCCAGTATAGACTTTGATGCGAGTACGCCGGTCAATAGTAAGGAGCGCGAATATAGCCGTAGGGCGGTCTGCCTTGGGCTCCTTCAAGTGGAAGGATACAGTTGCCATGAAAGGGATAAATAGTTGCCATTTCAAAGCTACTGAAAAAAGCTTTTCGGGGTACACGACGGGGTACACACCTGCCGTTTTATTCCGATTTATTCCGATCGTTCCTTTCGGGGTACACAGGCGAAATGCCTTTACAGGCTGTATAGAGCTATTATTTGCGTGTCATAGTATCAGTATTGAAAGTAGGGTGTAAGTCCCATCCTCTCTGCATAAAACCCCGTTTGCAAGCTGCAAACGGGGTTTTTGTTTTCTGGGTATGCGTATGGTTTTGCAGGCCAATTAAAGTAGAAAAATCCTACGGCTCAGCGGTGACTTATAGCATTGGGACGAGACGAACTTAGGTTATTAGCCTCATTTCCAGAGAATATTCAAGCCTAAAATCCTGGCTCTTCACAAGAGCAGTGCTGAGCTTTTGGTCAATTCATCAAAGTCGCTATTCGTTAATTCTTTGGCGCGGATGAAGGTTTAGCAACTATTGAGTCAAAGAATCTCCTGCGTTGCTCATTACCCGCAACACCTGTAGTATCCTGCCGATCTTGAGATAAGAAGTTAAAACTATAGCTTGTTTTAGCTACCAGCAGACTACGGCTGTACTTTACCGTCATTTTACCGGTGCCTTTATCTATTGCCTTATACTTGATTTCCACCCCCTCACCAGCGGCCGTAGTAAAAGTGGTACGGGATAGAAGGATACCCTGTTGGTTTTTTAGCATTCCGCTAATCATGCCTTCATAGAAATCCTGTCGGCTCGACTTCGTATCTAACGTGGAAGGTGAATCCGAAGCATCCAGCCGCACGATGAAATAGGTCCCGGCAGCATCCTTTGCACTGAACAGCCTTACTTTCTCAGGAGAGCTATTTTTCAATTGATTAACATCCAGATGTGTAGGTTGGCTTGGTAGCTGTACGGATACTTGGTCATCTATGGGGAAAGTAATCCAGTCGGTTACGGTGAATGCGGCGAGGGGAATACAGACTAACAGCAGGTGATAAGGCATTTTCATAATGACAAGATACGTCACTTCTAAGCACGTAGCATAGTAGATCCAGCAAGCCAAGACCTTACGGATGCGGTTCTCGGGCTAAGGCATCTTCCTCGGCTTTGGACGCAGCGCATGCTTGCTGGTTATTCAAAAACCGGAGCCCATAAGGGCATCCAGCAGCGGGAAACCACGATCTGCTGTGCTCAGGACACATTGGGCCTCCAAAAGCGGCAAGCTCGACCTAACACATTGACAATCCCATTCGTAAGCAGAAGCTCAATCTTTAATTCTCTTCTTACCATGGCACAGCATACTTCCTCCACTACCTCCCAGCCTGACAACGGCCTGCTTGATCAGGCACAGAATTGGTTTCGTCAGGGCAACCTGGGCCAAACGCTTGGTCAGGTGCCCTCTTCCCTGAAAAACGTCAGCACCAAAGGCGTAGCTAGCTTTAATAAGCTCAGCACTACCCAAAAAGTAGTAGGTGGTGCTCTGTTGGCCCTTGGCGTAGGTTATCTGGCTACCCGCAAATCAAGCAGCGGACCTAAAAAAGCCGACCCGGCCACCACGCTGCAGGAGCTGCTGCTCTTCGTGAACGACCGTATTGCGGGCTACGAGCGGGCCGTGGCCGAAAGCCAGGACGCCGAGCTGCGCGGCTACTACAAGCAGCTGGTAAGCCAGAGCCAGCAGTTTGCCAACGACCTGAACGCGCACCTGGCCCGCGTAGGCGGTCAGCGCGAAGACGAAACTACGCTTAAAGGCAAGGTGTACCGCGCCTGGATGGATGCCAAGGCCGCCGTTACCGGCAGCGACGAAAAAGCCATTCTGGGCTCCAACGTGTACGGCGAGGAATGGGCGCTGAAAGCCTACGAAGATGCTCTGCGTGACCAGACACTCAACAGCCCCGTTCGGCAGGCCATCCAGCGCCAGTACTTCCTGTCGCAGAAAACCTATAAGCACCTGAAGAGCCTGGAGAAAAAGCAGCAATAGCCCTGCGAAAACCAGTTGATCAGTCATAAAAAAGCCCTGCCGGTTATCGTAACGGCAGGGCTTTTTTGCTTATACCAGTTTGTCCGGGGTGATGGGCAGCTCCCGGATGCGCTTGCCGGTGGCGTTGAACACGGCATTGGCAATGGCGGGAGCCACCCCGATGATGGCAATTTCGCCGATGCCTTTGGTGCCCAAGGCGTTTACGTGCGGGTCGGGCTGGTTCACGAAGAGTACGTCCACGGCCGGGGCGTCGGCCTGCACGGGCACGTGGTAGTCGGCTAGGTCCTTGGTCACATAGCGGCCGAACCGGTCGTCCATCACGGCGGCCTCCATCAGCGCCATGCCGATGCCGCCCACGGCCCCGCCTTTCATCTGGTTGCCCGCCGTTTTCTGATTCACGATGGTACCCGCATCGGCGCAGGAAACCAGCTTGCTTACCCGCACCTCGCCGGTGAGCGGGTTCACCCGCACCTCGGCAAAGTGCACCGAGAACGAGTACATCGAATACTTCTGGTTGTTTTCCCCGTTGGGCTTCGACTCCACCGTGACAAACCCGCCATCCGTCTGCTTGAGCAAGTCGGCGTAGCTGGCGCGGGCGCCGGGGTTTCCGTTCAGCGTCAGGTAGGTATCGGCGAAAACAACCTCTTCTTTCCTGGCTGAGGCAAAGGCGGCGTTGCTGGCACCGGCCATCGTGCGCAGCTTCTCCTTCATGGCCATACAGGCCTCCTGCACGGCGGGCCCCACGGTATTTACGATGGCCGAGCCGCCCTGGGTGGGCGCTTGCGCAAACTGCGAGTTTCCCCACTCAAACCGGATTTTGTCGGGTGGCAGGCCCAGCGCGTCGGCCGCAATCTGGGTCATGGCCGTGCCGGTGCCCGGGCCGATGTCCGTCACGGCGCTTTGCAGCACCACGGTGCCGTTGGGCAGCAGCCGGACATTAGCTTTCGACGAGCCTCGGTGCGCCCCAAACGTACCCACGCCCATGCCGTAGCCCACCAGCCACTCGCCGTCGCGCAGGCTGCCGGGCTTCAGCTGGCGCTTGTTCCAGCCGATGCGCTCGGCCCCCATCTGGTAGCATTCCTTCAGAAACTTGCTCGACCAGGGCTTGCCATTTTCGGGGTCCTTGTCGGTGTAGTTGCGCAAGCGGAATTCCAGCGGGTCGAGGTTCAGCAAATAAGCCATTTCGTCCATAGCTGATTCCAGCGCAAAAGCGCCGGTAGCCTCGCCCGGGCCACGCATCCAGATGGGCGTACTCACGTCGAGGGCTGCCAGACGGTAGCGCGTGTTCACGTTGGGTGACTCGTACATCATGCGGGTCTGCTGCACCGTCGATTCCGTAAATTCCTCGTAGCTGGACGTTTGACCCGTAGCTTCGTGGGTGATGGCCGTGATTTTGCCGTCGGCCGAGGCACTCATCCCAATTTTCTGCCAGGTGTGCGGCCGGTAGCCCACCATCGTCGTCATCTGCTCGCGGGTAAGCACCAGCTTCACGGGCCGGTTTACTTTTTTGGCCGCTATAATGGCAGCCGACTCGTGCGGCCAGCTGTGCAGGGCGTTGCCGAAAGCCCCGCCCACAAACGTGGCAATAACCTTCACGTTTTCCTCGGGCAAATTCCACTCCTTGGCGAAGTCGCGGCGCGTGGCCAGGGTGCCTTGGGTCTTGTCGTAGAGCGTCAGGCGGTCGGGGGCCTCCCAATGAGCTATAATGGACTGCAGCTCCATCGGGTGGTGCACTTCGGTCGGGATGATGTACTCGGCTTCGAGCCGGCGAGTGCCGGTTTTATAGGCATCGGCGGTGCCGCGCACGTAGTCAGCCACCGGGGATTTAGGGTTTTTCTTGGCCTGGGTGGGCACGAAGGCTTGCTTCAGGCCTGCGGACATGTCGGTTTCGTGCTTTTCCGCTGCATACTCCGCCTTCACCAGCCGCGCAGCGAAGCGGGCGCGCTCCAGCGTATCGGCTACTACAACGGCAATGGGCTGGTCATTGAAGCGTACCAAGTCGTCGTGAAATACCTTCAGCCGGCCACCTACCGTTTGCGGCTGCGAGGGGTCCTTGCCCGTGGGCGTGAAGCCCGGCACCTTGGGCGAGTTAAAGTGCGTGATGACAGCCAGCACGCCGGGCGCCCGCTCCGCCGCGCGGGCATCGATGCTTTTGATGCGGCCCTTGGCGATAGTGCTACCTACCAGCACGGCATAGCTCATACCTGGCAGCTCATACTCAGCCGAGTAGGTGGCCGCACCCGTTACTTTCAGGTGACCGTCCACCCGGTTCAGTGTGCCGCCGATGTGCTTGTCTTGTGGTTTCATATAGGAAAGGCTGTAGAGACGCGTATTCGCGTCTGCTGCTCCGCGCCATTAGGGGTTATAGTATCCGTTTTCTTCAGCGCCGAGACGCGAACACACGCCTTCAATATCAGGCGGCAGCCGCGTTTTTCAGGGTCTGAATCAGCGTATTCGGGGCCAGCTTCAGCTTGTATTCGTTGTGCTTGAAGGCCTTGGCGCCCTGCATGGCCACGGCTGCCGCCTGCCGAAAGGTTTCTTCCGTGGCCGGTTTGCCTACCAAGAACTGCTCCGCCGTCTGCAGGCGCCAGGGCTTGTGTGCTACGCCACCAAAAGCCAGCCGCGCCGCTTTTATGGTGTTGCCATCCAGATCCAGCGCCACCGCCGCCGACACCAGCGCGAAGGCGTAGCTGGCCCGCTCGCGCACTTTGTAGTAACTCACGTGCTTAGTGAAAGGCCCGTCGGGCACATCAACCGCCGTAATCAGCTCGCCTGGTTCTAGGGTCGTGTCCTTTTCGGGCGTGTCGCCGGGCAGGCGGTGCAAGTCTGCGAAAGGAATACGCCGGTCGCCTTTGGGGCCGCTCACCAGCACGGTAGCATCCAGGGCTACTAGGGCCACGCTCATATCAGAGGGGTGCACCGCGATACATTTGTCGGAGAAGCCAAAGATGGCGTGCATGCGGTTGATGCCTTCCAGAGCACCGCAGCCGGTGCCAGGCTCGCGCTTGTTGCAGGGCAGGGCCGTGTCGTAAAAATACGGGCAACGGGTGCGCTGGAGCATGTTGCCGCCGGTGGTAGCCATGTTGCGCAGCTGAGCTGAAGCACCGGCATTGATGGCCTGGGCCAGCAGCGGCTGCCGCTCGCGCACCTGCCGGTCATCGGCCACGGCCGAGTTCAGGGCCAGGGCACCAATACGCAGGCCGCCGTTTTCGTGCTCGATTTTGGCCAGCGGCAGGCGGTTGATGTCGACCAGCTTTTGCGGGGCCATCACGCCACGCTTCATTAAATCGACGAGGTTGGTGCCGCCGGCAATGAACTTGGCGTTGGCGTCCCTGGCCACGGCCTCGATGGCGGCCTGCTGCTTGCTGGGGCGGATATACTGGAACTGATTCATACTTTTTGCCCGCCGTTTTTCACTTCCTGAATGGCCGCCACAATGTTGGTGTAGGCCCCGCAGCGGCAGATATTCCCGCTCATGTACTCCCGGATTTCAGCCTCCGAACCGGCGTGGCCTTCGCGCACGCAGGCCACAGCGCTCATAATCTGGCCGGGGGTGCAGTAGCCGCACTGGAAGCCGTCGTGCTTTACAAACGCAGCCTGCATGGGGTGCAGCTTGTCGCCGTCGGCCAGCCCTTCGATAGTCGTTATTTTCTTGCCCTCGTGCATCACCGCAAAGCTCAGGCAGGAGTTCACGCGCTGGCCGTCCACGTGCACGGTGCAGGCGCCGCACTGGCCATAGTCGCAGCCTTTTTTGGTGCCGGTGAGATGCAATTGCTCACGCAGCAGGTCGAGCAGCGTGGTGCGGGGCTCCACATCCAGCTTAAACTTCTTGCCATTGATTTCAAGCTTGAGCGGGACTTTCTCAAAGGCGGAGGCTACTCGCTCATCGAGGTTTTGGGCGGCGGCTTCAACTACGGGGCCCGGCACCAATGCCAGAGCCGTGAGCAGCGACGACTGCTTCAGGAAGTTGCGGCGCGCCTCGTCGTGATTGGCCGGCAGGTCGGGTTCGGTATTCATAGTAAGCAGGAAGCTAAAGAGTCAAGCAGCTGGCGGAGGACCTGCGCTTTGGGCATACGCAGTAGCAGGCCTGCCTGTTGACCGAAAAGCAAGGATATAAAATGCATAAAATACTATTTATTGCAGCCTCGGATACGTGATACGCCCATTCTTAAAGGCACACAAGCCAACGCCCCCGGTTTCAGGTGAAACCAGGGGCGTTGGCTTGTGCGGCCGGTGCTGTTACTTAAGCAACACCGGCATTACAGTTTGTGAGCTGTCTATTCGGCCAGCGCGATGAAACGCTGCTGCAGGCCGGTAGGCGCGGTTTTCTCCCATTGCTCAAGGCGGGCCAGCTGCACAGGGGAGAGGCCGTCGTGAAACTGCTTCTGCAGGGCCGTCAGTGACTCTCCCTTAGGCGTCTCCAGGGCCCGGCGCAGGATCTGTGCCTGGTGAGGCTGCAGCTGAAGCGCATTAGACAGGCTGCGAACCAGATCTGCTGGTGTTACATCAGCGGTGGCCGATGCTGTAGTTTTAGCAGGGGCTTCCTGGGCAAAAGCGGAGTAACTAGTGCAGAAGAGAGAAAAACCCAGCAGCAAGCGGAAAACGGAAGATTTCATAGATGTGTAATGAAAGTGGAAGAGCGTGTTGGTGAAGTGTGCCTGGTGTAAATATGCTTATTGTTTGGTCAGCAGCCACATTCTATAGCTCAACTCAGCTTTTCTGGCGACCAATACCTTAACCAGCCCGATGAATATTGAGTGTGAAGTATATTTAACGCTTTAAGACTGGTGAAAGTATGCGACCCGCTGAGTACGTAAGCAAAACGCCTTTCCGGTTATGGAAAGGCGTTTTGCTTGGTGCTTAATTAGAGAAAAACTACTGCCGTTGAGGAGCTGAGGCGTTTAGCATGGCCAGATCTGTTTGTGGAGTAATGGCCACCACATTGGGCAGATCGGCGGGAATATGCACCAGGCGCTTGTTGCCGTTGGCTGTCATATGCCTGGCCGGAGCCGTAACGGCTACGCCACGCTGGCTGGCGTAGTTCATTACCTTACTGATGGCCACCAGCAGCGTCTGAATTTCCTGCGGATCATTTACCCAGGTGTCATCCGAGGAGTCGTTGGGCGTGCCGTGGTCGTCGCGGTACTTGCTGTGGCTGGGAACGGCCGTAGCCAGGTCCAGGCTCACGATGTTGGCGCGTTGGGTGGTAGCAAAGTACAGGCCCTGCAGCATCCAGCCCAACGAGCCGGTTCCTTCGTCGCCCAGCACTTTCACCATCAGCACCCGCGCCTCGGGCGAGGTAGAAGCAACCTGCCGTACGGGGGCGACCTGTGCTTCTTCACCCGGTACAAATGAGGCAGAACCTACAACACGGTTTTTGAAGGCGGGCATGAGGCGGTTGCCCCGGCCCAATACCGCTACCAGTGTGCCCTGGCCCTTAGTTACGGAAGTCTGCTCGGCAGCGGAGTTCGTGTTTTTGGTGGCCTGCGCCCAGGGCATCAGGCTATGAGCATCGGCAGAGGGCTGTACTGCCGTGTAGGCCGCCCCGGTTCGCGTAGCCTGTGGTTTAGGGGCCTGGTAGCTGAAGTCATGAATGACAGACTTGATTCCTGGCATACGGCTGGCTTTGGCCTGAAACTCCGGGTCATCGGACGTAGCAAGCGCCAATCCGACTTCTGGTAGAGTGCCGGTGATAGTGCCATTAGCCAGCCAAGCCTGTTCAAGCAAGTCAGCAGGAAGCTTGTCGGTGCTGGAAAGCAGCAGATACTGATGCTGCAATCGGGTAACGGGTTCCAGGCTTGGGGCCTGCGCGACCTGGGTGACGGAGCGACTTTGCGTCGTCGCATTAGTTAAGGAGTCTTCGGATGAGCAGCCGCCCAACAGCATCAGTCCAAAGCCCAGTATCGAAAAATTGCGAAAGCAGAAAGCAACGGTAGGCATAGCGGTGGGGGTTAAGTTCAATACTAAATAATACTAAAATATTTCAATAAAAAAGTAAAGTCCAATAAAAGATAAAATTATGTACATTATATAGTAGGCTGCTTATAAACGGATAATTTGCTGAAAATGAATATCCTGCTCTTTCCATTTTACCGGCGCCTGCTAGCTGTGCAATCGATTACGGCAATAAGCAGATAGTGCTGCAAAATGCTATTACATCCCAGACTGCGCTTGTTGGGTACTAATTCCAGGTTTATCCGGAGCATACTATCATCAAGCGAAACCCGGCAAACGAAAGGCGAGCAGGCCTGATGCCGGCTAATACCGCCTTATCGGCTGGCAGATAACATACAAACGGCCCGCTTCCAGGGTTGGAAGCGGGCCGTTTGCTTGGTAAATGACTGCTTATTGCGCCTGCGTGACAGCGCGGAAGGCATTTACACGGCCATAGCCGTAGTACGGGTCACGACCAGGTTTGCCGAGGTCGTCGGCGGAGGCCCGCAGCGTAGCGCGAACCTGAGCCGGATCCATCTGCCCGCCATTTTTTCCTACGATAAGCGCGGCCACGCCAGCCGCGTGGGGGCCTGCCATGCTGGTGCCCGCCGACCACGTATAGCGGCCCAGGCTAG
The DNA here is from genome assembly GCF_015773195.1 of Hymenobacter guriensis. GTDB lineage: Bacteria > Bacteroidota > Bacteroidia > Cytophagales > Hymenobacteraceae > Hymenobacter > Hymenobacter guriensis. The sequence continues at coordinate 168,144 of NZ_JADWYK010000009.1, read as the reverse complement.
TGCAGCTGAACACCATGTCAAAAGCATAGGTGTACTGCCGAACACCAGCCACCGTGCTGATATCCGAGCCAGGGTAAGCGGCGTCACCGCCGGGCGCAGCGAAGGTCACATCCGAGATGCCATAGTTGGTGTAGGAAGCTACGCCGTCGAGGTTGGTGCCGAAGGGATTCATGGCCCAGCCGGTAGGCGCAGTAGCAGAAATAGAAATAACGTTGGTAGCACCCGATGGGATGTGTACTAAATCCTGGTCGCGCTGGCCATTATTGGCGTCATTGCCGGAAGAGGCAATAACGGTGGCGCCATGCTGAGTGGCGTAGGTAGTAGCCTTGCTAATAGCGACCAGCAGCTCCTGAATTTCCTTGGTTTCGTTTACCCACTTGTCGTCCGTGGTATCGTCGGGCGTGCCGTTGTCGTCGCGGAATTTGCTGTTGCGAGGAATGGCGGCGCCCAAGCTCATGTTAATCACATCAGCCTTTTGTTCCACGGCGTAGTAAATGCCCTGAATCATCCAGGAAAACGACCCGCTGCCGGCGTCGCGCAGCACTTTCACCAGCAGCAGCTTGGCGTCGGGAGCTACTCCGATAACGCCGAGGCTGTTGTCGGCGGCGGCAATGGTGCCCGCCGTGTGCGAGCCGTGGCTAAAGGAAGTAAGGCCGAACTGAGCTGGCTCGCCGGGCACAAAGGAGCGGCTGCCCACGATGTTAGGCTGCAGGTCGGGGTGGGTGAGGTCGAAGCCACCGTCGAGCACAGCTACCAGGGCGCCGGCCCCGCGGGCCCCGGCGTTCCAGGCTTCGGGAGCCTGAATGGCGGTGTGGCCCCACTGCAAGGGAAAGTACCGCTCGTTGTCGCCGGCGCTGGCGGGGTTGGTGTTTTCAGCTTCAGCTACGGCTTCCAGATTACGGTCGGAAGCGGGGTTGAAGCCCTGAAAGCTGAAATCGTGGATGACGGAGCGCACCCCGCTGATGCGGCCGGCTTTGGCGGCAAAGTTGGGGTCGGTGGAAGTAGCCAGGGCCAGACCGGTGCCGGGCAGCTGATCGGTGAGGGTACCGTTGGCCGCCTGCGTCTGGGCAGCCAGGTCGGCAGGCAGGGCGTCAGTACTGGAGATGATGATGTACTGGTTGCCACGGCGCACCACGGAGCCGGCGTCGGCGGCAGCAGCGGCACTGCTCAGGGCCGCCGACTGCGGGGCCGCATCTTTCAACTGGATGTCTTCCTTGCTGCAGCTGGCCAGCAAGCCCAGGCTCAGGCCCAGCACAGAAAGAGAACGGGGGGTAAAAAAGGATGGGTGCATAAAGTGAAGTGGGGTGGGTGGAAAAGTAATCTGTGAGAGGAATGTCCCGGAAAGATGAAATAATTGCAGAATACTAGTCGATAAAGGCGGAAATCTTACACATAATATAAGACAAGCTGGATAAAGTAGTAAAGTTGGTAGTTGGCTGGTAGTTGCCGGAAAAGCACCATTGGAATGGTATTAGTTCAACTACCCGCTGCTTGTCCTCGTACTCCCTGGGTGGTAGCAGGGCCTTGGCATCCGTGGGCATCCGGGTTTTGCTGCCCTCCAAAACCGTCATTCAACCCGGCAGAGCCCCATTCTGCTGACATTTAGCCGGAAGGCCATTGTGCCCGGGTACGCCATAATTATGAACGAACTTCAACGCTTGCTCCTGGCCTACGATACGCACCGCGCGGCAGGGCGTGCCTGCGCGCTGGCCTCGGTGGTGGATGTGGCCGGCTCGGCCTACCGCCGCCCCGGTGCCCGCATGCTCGTCACCGACGAAGGCCAGCTGACGGGCGCCATCAGCGGGGGCTGCCTGGAGGGTGACGCCCGCCAGCGCGCCCGGCGCGTGATTCAGCAGGGCCGCCCCACGGTGGTTACGTATGATTCGACAGACCCCGACGACGACCTGCAGTTTGGGGCCGCGCTGGGCTGCCAGGGCATTGTGCAGATTCTGCTGGAGCCGCTCGGCTTTCAGGACCCCGACAACCCCGTGGCGCTGTTGCGCCGCTGGTCGGCGGAACTGAAAGAGTCGGTTGTGGTGGCTACCGTGTTCAGCACCGCCGGCTCGGGCGCCGATGTAGCCGTGGGCCAGCGCCTACTGCTGCGGCCCGACGGCACCACGCAGGGCACCTTGCCGCCGCAGGCCAGCCTGTACCCGCAGCTGCTGGCCGACGCCCGCGCCGCCCTGGCCGCCGGGCAGCCCGCCACGCATCAGTATACTACGGAGGCCGGCCCGGTGCGCGTGAGCCTGGAGATTCTGCGGCCCCCGGTACGTCTCACAGTGTATGGCGCCGGCAACGACGTGCAGCCCCTGGTGCGGCTGGCGGCCGGGCTGGGCTGGCAGGTGCAGGTGGTGGATGGTCGCCCGGCCCTGGCCCAGGCCGCCCGCTTCCCGGAGGCTGCTGCGGTGCGGGTGCTGCCCCTGGCTCAGGTAGGAGAGGAGCCGCACGACGGCAGCTTTGCCCTGCTCATGACGCACAACTACTACTACGATCTGGCCGTGCTGCGCCACCTGTTGCCTGCCGCTTCGGCCCGCTACATTGGGCTGCTGGGGCCGCGCAAGAAGTATGAGCGGCTGCTGGAAGACCTGCACAAGGAGGTGCCCAACGCGGCCGGGCTGCTGCAGGGCCGCATTCACAGCCCCATTGGCCTGAACCTGGGGGGCGAAACGCCCGAGGAAATTGCCCTGTCCATTGTGGCCGAAATTCAGGCAGTGCTTACGGGTCATCCGGCCGGGTTTCTGCGCGACTCTCCGCACCCCATCCATCCGCCGCTGCGGGCCGCTGCGCCGCTGGTGCCCGAGGGCCGGGTAGAGGCCGGGTGCCGTCTCTGAAAAGTGTATCTTGCTTTCCTCCGGTGCAAATGGCCTTTGGGTTGAACGCGCTGTGGAGGCCAGCTGCTTTTCCCTTTCTCCGCCCGCTTGTATGCCACCCATTGTTCTTCTCGCTGCCGGCGCCTCCTCGCGCCTGGGCAGGCCCAAGCAGCTGTTGCCGTACCAGGGCAAAACCTTGCTGCGCCGGGCCGCCGAAACGGCCGTGGCTGCCGCGGCCGGCGACCTGGTAGTGGTGGTGACGGGAGCACTGCATGAGGAGCTGCTGCCGGAGCTGGCGGGCCTGCCCGTGCAGGCCGTACGCTGCCCCACCTGGGCGGCCGGTATGGGGGCGTCGCTTAAGTTTGGGGTGCTGGCCCTCCAGCGGCTGCAGCCGCGGCTATCCGGCTTCACGGTGATGCTCTGCGACCAGCCCCACGTGACGCCGGGCCTGCTCTGGGAACTGGTGGAGGCCCACGCCCGCACCGACCGTGCCGTAGCCGCCGCCGAGTATGGCCGGGTGCGGGGCGTGCCGGCTTACTTTGCCAATGCCTGCCACTGGCACCTGCGCCGGCTTTCGGACCAGGCCGGGGCCGGGCAGCTCATGCGCGAGCACCCCGAGCTGGTAGTAGGCGTGCCCTTTCCCGAAGGCGCTATTGATGTGGATACGGAGGAGCAGTACGCCACCCTGCTGGCAGGGGAGTAGGAGCCGGACGGAGGGGATAATAGAAGGACTGCCTTTGGACAATATTAACCCATACATACCGGCGCTTAATGCTGCCTCGGCGGCTGAACTATGTGTGGATAAATACACCAGCCCCGGCCCTGACAGTAAGCCCGACAACGCCCCCACCGAATTCCCGTTATCTTGCCCGGCCCCTCAGCGCCAACCTTCGTCTACATGACCACAGCCTCTACTGCTCCGGCCACCGCGCCCGATGCTTCTTTCAGTGACATTCCCAAAGACGACAAGCGCATCACCCGCGGCTGGACGTTCTACGACTGGGCCAACTCGGTGTACCCGCTCGTTATTACTAGCTCCATCTTCCCCATCTACTGGGGCGCGATGGTGAAGGAAATCACCAAGACCGACAGCGGCAAAAGCCCGGTGGAGTTCCTGGGCTTCCAGGTGCCGGGCTCCTCTTTGCTGACGTACGCCATTTCGGCGGCCTTCCTGTTCATTGCCATCATCAGCCCATTCCTTACATCCCTGGCCGATTTCTCGGGGCGCAAGAAGCTGTTCATGCAGATCTTCTGCTACCTCGGGGCCTTTTCCTGCGCCGCGCTGTTCTTCTTCACCCCCGAAACCCTCACACTCAGCACCTTTGTGTTTGTGCTGGCCACCATCGGGTTTTCGGGGTCCATCGTGTTCTACAACTCCTACCTGCCGCTGATTTCCTCGGAGGAACAGTACGATTCGCTGTCGGCGCGGGGCTTCTCCATGGGCTACATCGGCTCGGTACTGCTGCTGGTTATCTGCCTGGGGCTGATTATGGGCCACGACGCGGTAGGCCTCAAAGAAAGCTTTGCTACCCGGCTGGCCTTCCTGCTCACGGGCGTGTGGTGGGCTGGCTTTGCGCAGATTGCCTTTTTTGCCCTGCCTGCCGACCCCGGCCGCCCCGCCGGCGCTACTGCCGAGGGCGGTTGGCTGCTCAACGGCTTCCGCGAGCTGGGCAAGGTATGGGACCAACTCAAGCACCTACCCAACCTCAAGCGCTTCCTGCTGGCCTACTTCACCTACAACATGGGCGTACAAACCGTGATGTACGTGGCCACCATCTTCGGTGACGAAGAACTGAAGCTCGAAAGCTCGGCCCTGATTCTGACCATTCTGCTGCTACAGCTGGTGGGTATCCTGGGGGCGTATCTGTTCTCGAAGCTCTCGGAGCGCATCGGCAATACCCGCGCCCTAAGCTGGTCGGTATTTATCTGGATGCTGATTTGCGTGGCGGGGTACTACGTGCAGGCCGGCTGGAGCTTCTATGCATTGGCTTCTGTTATCGGCCTCACCATGGGGGCCATTCAAAGCCTCTCGCGCAGCACGTACTCCAAGATTATTCCTGAAAACACGCCCAATACGGCGGCCTTCTTCAGCTTTTTCGACGTGACGGAAAAGCTCAGCATCGTAATAGGCACGGCCGTGTTCGGCGTCATTGCCCAGGTAACGGGCTCCATGCGCAACAGCATTTTGTCGCTCATCGTGTTCTTCGTATTGGGGCTGGTGTTCCTGCTCACCCTGCGCGGCAAGAAGCTGCGCGACGAGCCCACGACCGGCGCCGAGGCCATTGGCCCGCCGCCTGCTACGCCCAACGTGGCGCTGCCCACCACCTAAACAAGTCCGGCGACTTTCGCTATTTGCACGAGCATCGGGAAAGCCCGGTGCTCGTCGTTTTTAAAGCCCATTTCTTTCTTTTACCCATCGCGCAATGCACACTTCTTCCTTTCAGCAAAACATCCTGGCGGAGCTAAACCACGAGCTGGCCGGCACCCGCACTATTCTGGAACGGGTACCTTACGAGCATGCTGAGTTTCGCCCGCACCCCAAGAGCATGAGTTTGTGGCAGCTGGCCACGCACGTGGTCAACCTGCTAGCGTTCAAGAGCCTGTTCGTCACGCACGACTCCCGCGACTTCCTCGACCCCAACGCCCCCAAGCCCGGCCCCACGCCCACGAGCAAGGAGGAGTTGCTGGCCCGCTTCGACGAGTACAGCGCCCTGCTACGGGAGCAGCTGCAAGCCACCACCGACGAAAGCCTGACCCACAACTTCCGCCTGCACCGCGGCGAGCAGACCATTTTCGAGCAGTCGAAGGGCGCGGCTATCCGCCTCATGGGCCTCAACCACAGCATCCACCACCGCGGCCAGCTCACCGTGTACCTGCGTCTGCTCGACATCCCCGTGCCCGGCTTCTACGGCCCCTCTGCCGACGAGAAATAACGCTGGTTAGTGTGCTAATGAGGTTGAATGTGGGTAATGTGCTAATACTCTAGCTGTCATTGCGAGGAGGCACGACATTCCGCGCAACAAGCGGCGTCACCCCGTCCTCTGAAGTGCACTAAGACTTCATCAAGTGAAAAGCCCTTTCCGGCGTGTGCGGGAAAGGGCTTTCTGGTAAGAGAACTTGTTGGGTTCTATACAGGACGGATTGCTTCGCGTTGCTCGCGATGACACGCGGCATCAGCACATTCAACCACATTAGCACATTATCTTCCGAACACTTTCTCGCCGGCAATCCACGTCTGCTGTACTTTGGCGGTGCGCAACTCCTCCTTAGGCGCTTTCAGCAGGTCCGTGTCCAGCACTACAAAGTCGGCGGCCATACCGGGGCGGATGCTGCCTTTCTGCCTTTCCTCGAAGGCGGCGTGGGCGGCCCAGGTCGTCATTCCGCGCAGGGCATTGGGGCGGCTCAGGGCGTTTTCGGGCTGGAAGCCGGCGGCGGGGTAGTTTTTGGCATCCTGCCGGGCTACGGCCGAGTGAAAGCCGAACAGCGGGTTGATGTCTTCCACCGGGAAGTCGGAGCCCAGGGCCACCTGGCCATATTGCTTGCGCAGCTCCTCGTAGGCATAGGCCGTTTTCAGCCGCTGCGTGCCCAGCCTTTCCCCAGCCCAGTACATATCGGAGGTGGCGTGCGTAGGCTGCACCGAGGGCACAATGCCGAACTGCCCGAACTTCGACATATCGGCCGGGGTGATGACCTGTGCATGCTCGATGCGCCAGCGCCGGTCTTTCTGTCCTTTCAGCGCTTCTCCGTAAATGCTGAGGATGATGCGGTTGGCCGAGTCGCCGATGGCGTGGGTGTTCATCTGGAACTTGCTGGCCGCAATTTCCTTAGCCAGGGCGCGGTATTCCTTTTCCGTGGAAATCAGAAAACCCGTTTCCTTGGGCCGGTCGGCATACGGTTCTACTAAGCAGGCGCCGCGGGAGCCGAGGGCACCGTCGGCGTATACTTTAAAGGAAGCTACCGTCAGCCGGTCCTGAAACACGGGGCCATTCCGGAAGTAGAAGTCCCTGTTGGCCTTGGTGGGGTTGAGCATGGCGTAGAGGCGCAGCTTGAGCTTGCCCTGCTGCTGCAGGGCGGCCAGTTGGTCGATGTTGGGCTTGTCGAGGCCCGCGTCGGCGAGGCTGGTGAGGCCTACGGCCAGGCAGCGCTGCTGGGCTTCAAGCAGCAGGGTAGCGGCTTCGGCGGCCGTGGGCTCGGGAATCTTCGCCGATACCAGATCCACCGCATTATCCACGAGCAAACCGGTGAGCTGGCCGGTTGCATCTTTCGTGATTACTCCCCCGCTGATCGGCGTACGGGCCGTAATACTCGCCAGATCCAGGGCTTTCTGGTTGACGAGGGCCGCGTGCCCATCCACCCGGATGATAAACACCGGCACGTCCGGGAACAGAGCGTCCAGGGTGTCTTTGGAGGGAAACTGCTTGCCGGGCCAGTCGTTCTGGTCCCAGCCGCGCCCGGTCAGCCACGCGGCCTGCGGATACTGCCGCCGCTGCTCCTGCAGGCGCTGCACCACGGCTCCCCACGACTCCGTGCCTACCAGGTCAGCGTCGCGCAAGCCCAGGGCGTAGCGGTAGAAGTGGCAATGGGCATCGTAGAAACCGGGGTAGACGAACTGGCCCTGGGCATCGACTTCCTGCGCGGCCTGGTATTTGGCGCGCAGCTCCTCGGCGGTGCCTACAGCCAGGAACTTGCCGTCCTTCACCGCAAACGCCTGCGCCTGGCTGAACGCCGAGTCGACGGTGTACACGGTGGCATTGAACACGAGCACATCGGCAGGCAGGCGGTTGCCCGACTGGCAGGCGCTTACGAAAGCGGCCAGGGCGGCCACCATAAGCAGGCGGCGGAACAGAAGAAATAGCATGCCGCTAAAGTACGCAGCCGGCCCCGATGCGTCGTTACCGGGCGGCGCGGCAGGTGCGCAGCCAGTGCAGGGCGGCGGCTTCCTCGGTGAAGCGCTGCAGCTGGTAGGGCGTGCCATTGAGAGCAGCCAGGGGCGGAATGGCATGGTTGGTGAGCACCCCGGCCAGCTGGTGCGGGGCCATCAGAAACGCCAGGTACACGGTGCCGCCGAGCTGGGGGTGCAGCCGGGGTAGAAAGCTTTCCAGCATCCACAGCACCGTGGTAGCATCAGCCGGGGCCTGCCAGCGGGTGGTATCAATCAGCCAGAACCGGCACTGGTGCGCTACGGCGGCTTCCAGCAGCTGCGCGTAGCCGTGGTGCAGCTCAAAGGGCATCACGGACCGCTGCCACTGCCCCAGGAGCACGCGCCGCCGGCCCTGATACGTGATGGTAAGGTAAGGCAGCGAGGCAATGAGGGGCATAGCGCGGGGTAGCGGCGGGGCAATAACGCAACGGGGCGCCAGCTCCCGAAAGAACCAGCGCCCCGCAAGTAGCGTTTTTTCGGTTACTCGAACCGCATGTGCTTCACCGATTCGCCGGAATTCTTCAGCTCCAGCAGCGAGTCGATGCCGATCTGCAGGTGCGTGGTCACATAGTCGGCCGTTACTTTCTTGTCGCTCTCGGCCGTTTTCACGCCTTCGGGCGTCATGGGGTTGTCGCTCACCAGCAGCAGGGCGCCGTGTGGAATTTCATTTACGAAGCCTACAGTGAAGATGGTAGCCGTTTCCATATCCACGGCCATAGCCCGGATCTGGCGCAGGTATTCCTTGAAATTTTCGTCGTGCTCCCACACGCGGCGGTTGGTGGTGTACACCGTGCCGGTCCAGTAATCCTTCTCGTGCTTCTTGATCATGGACGAGACGGCGCGCTGCAGGCGGAAGGAGGGCAGAGCCGGAATTTCGGCGGGCAGGTAGTCGTCGGAAGTACCCTCGCCGCGGATGGCGGCAATGGGCAGAATCAGGTCGCCAAGCTTGGTTTTGTTTTTCAGGCCGCCGCACTTGCCCAGAAACAGCGCCGCCTTGGGCTTCACGGCCGAAATCAGGTCCATAACGGTGGCGGCCATCGGGGAGCCCATGCCAAAGTTGATAATGGTGATGCCGTTGGCCGTAGCCGTTTGCATGGGCTTGTCGAGGCCGCGCACTTCGACCCCAAACTGCTCGGCAAACATGTGCACGTAGTTGATGAAGTTGGTAAGCAGAATATACTGCCCAAACTCCTTTAGCGGTACGCCGGTATAGCGCGGCAGCCAGTTCTCAACAATGTCAGCTTTGGTTTTCATATGGATTGATTTAAGGGGACTTGGTCTGTGGGGACTTGAGGAGTTGAATGACGTTCCTGCAAACAATGGCTTATTGCCTTGTTGAACCGCATCCACGCTGCCAAGTCCTCAAATAAAAAAACCGTCGGAACCCAGGGAAAGGGGTACGACGGTACAGCGCGAAAAGCGGGAGAATGCCCGGGGCCGTACCTTTGGAGGTGATGCAAGCCTTGAACCTGCCGCCTTTCGAATACAAACTTACCCAATCCGGCGAAAACTTGCTAATCTGGGACGTGCTGCGCCGCCGCCACGTGGTGCTCACGCCCGAGGAGTGGGTGCGCCAGCACGTGGTGCACTACCTCATCGGGCATCGGGGCTACCCCAAGGGCCTGCTCAGCCTGGAGCGTGGACACCGCTACAACCAGCGCCAGAAGCGCACCGACCTGGTGGCGCTGGATGCTGCCGGCAAACCCCTGCTACTGGTTGAGTGTAAGGCGCCCACGGTGCCCATCACGGCGGCGGTAGCCCATCAGGCCGCCACCTACAACCAGACCATCGGGGCGCCGTTGCTGCTGCTTACCAACGGGTTGCAGCACTTCTGCTGGCGGGTCGACTTTGAACAGCGCACGAACACGCAACTGGCCGAAATACCGGAGTACACCAACCTGATGCAATAAAATGTTGCAATAAATCCATAAAAAGGTACTTTACGGCTGTTGTGCCTCCTCTGAGCCGGTGCTGCCTGAGGCCGTTCGTGCTATGTCCGTATCTGATTCCGTTCCCACCAACGCCTTTTTTGATCAGCACCCCGATGCCGTGTTCACGTTGAACACGGCCGGGGAGTTGATACGGGCCAACGCGCGCTTTGCCGAGCTGCTGGGCTATACGCCGGCGCAGTTCGTGGGCACCAGCCTGTTTCAGTACCTGCTGCCCTCCGAAACCGTACGGGCACGGCAGTGCTTTCAGCAGGCCCTGCGGGGCGAAATTCTTACCCACGATGTAAGCGTCCGAACGAAGGAACAGGGCATTCGGTCGTTGCTGTGCACGGTATTTCCGCTGGTAGAAGGCCAGGAAGTGCGGGGCGTGCATGGCATTATGAAAGACCTGGCCGCCGCCGAGCGGGCCGAAAAGCACCTGCGCCAGCGGGAGCAGCAGCTGTCGGTCATCTTCAACACCATGACGGACGTAGTATTTGTGCTGGATGTAGAGGGAGAAGGCCGCTACCGGTTTTCCTTTGCCAACAATGCCTTCGCCGTCACCACCGGCATTCCGCTGGCGCAGCTGATCGGCCGCCTTGCCCAAGACGTTATTCCGGAGCCGCTGCGCACCATGGAGCTGGCTCGCTACGCCGAGGCCGTTGCCACCCGGCAGCGCCAGACCTGGCAGGAAACCTCCGACTTCCCGTCGGGCCGAATAACGGGCGAGGTGACCCTGACGCCGGTCGTAAACGAAGATGGCACGTGCACCCAGCTGGTAGGCATCGTCCACGACCTCACTGCCCAGAAACAAATAGCCGAGGCGCTGCAGATCAGCAATGAGCGGTACGAGTACGTGTTCCGGGCCACCAACGACGCCATCTACGACTGGAATATCCCCGGCAACACGCTGTATTGGGGCCAGAGCTTTGAGGCTTTGTTTGGTCACGTGCTGGAGGAGAACGTATCGAACCTGGACTTATGGGCCGAGTTCATTCACCCCGAAGACGCGGCCCGGACGGTGAACAGCCTGCTGCAGGCCGTGGAGTCGGCGGACGTGCGCTACTGGCAGAGCGAATACCGCTTCCGGCGCGCCGATGGCTCCTGGGCGACCATTTTCGACCGGGGCTACGTGCTGCGCGATGCCGCTGGCCGGCCCCTGCGCATGATCGGGGCCATGCAGGACATATCGGAGCGCAAGGAGGCTGAGGAGCGCCAGCTGCAGATGTCGCGGGAAGTATTCAAGCAGAACGCCGATCTGCAGCAGTTTGCCTACATCGTGTCGCACAACCTGCGCGGGCCGCTGGCCAATGCCCTGGGCTTCGCCGATCTGCTGCAGCGCACGTCCAAAGACACGGAAGTGTTCGACACATCCCTGAAAAACCTGCACGCCAGCATCCGCCAGCTCGATGCCGTGCTGATGGAGGTGAATACGGTGCTGTCGATTCGTGACCAGCAGGAAGTGCCGCGCCTGGAGCTGGTGCACCTGGCCGGCGTGTGCCAGCGGGTAGCGCAAAGCCTGGAGGAACCGCTGCACGAGTGTGCGGGCACAATAGTGTGCCACATCCCCGAAGACCTGCGCGTGAGCGGCAACCGCGCCTACTTCCACAGTATCTTCTACAACCTGTTTGCCAACGCCATCAAGTACCGCGCCGAGGGCCGCCCGCTGGTGGTAGAAGTAGAGGGCAACGCCAGTCCGGAAACCGGCACGACCATCACCATTTCCGACAATGGCTCCGGCTTCGATACGGTGAAAGCGGGCCAGGAAGTGTTTCAGCTTTACAAGCGTTTTCACGCCGTCGGGCCAGGGCGCGGAATCGGGTTATTTCTGGTCAAATCACACGTGGAATCCATGGGCGGAACGGTTGCGGTAGAAAGTCAGGTAAATGTGGGAACCCGCTTTATATTGCATTTCAGCTAAGTCACCCATGAAAACCTTCCTTATCGACGACGATGATCTGGGCAATTACCTGACGGAAACCCTGTTGCGCCTGGAAGGCTTCTCGGATGATATCCGCACGTTTCAGGCGGCTGAAGAGGCGCTACAGGCCCTGTTAACGCAGCTCAATGAGAAAATTCCCCAAATTATATTCCTCGACCTGAACATGCCGGTAATGAATGGCTGGCAGTTTATGGAGGCGCTGGCCCCCTACGAAACCCGGCTGCACGGTCGCTGTCGCATCTACATTCTTACCTCGTCGTTGGCTCTCACCGACATGGAAAAAGCCAAAACCTACAGCCTGGTTGCCGGCCTCATTCACAAGCCTATCGACGTAGAAGAAATCCGGGCCATCCGCTCGCAGTTGGAGGAGGAACGAGCTCAGTAGCGTCCTTAATCAGGCTTCGGGTACAGCCGGTTCTGGACCAGCCCATTCACATAAAACTGCACGCAGGCTTTCAGCTCATTCCCGTACTGGCGCAGCTTCCTGGGGTCGGGCGCGGGAAGGGGGCGGGCCGGCAGCTGGTGCGTACGGTAGGGGTAGAGACGCACCTGGTCGTCGGCGGTCAGCTCGGTCACGTAATCGGTATGCACGAGGTAATAGGAGCCACCGCTCAGGAAGATGGCGCGGCCCGTGGTAGTGCTGTCGAATGCCGAGTAGCCGAAGGGCAACAGCTGGCGCGGGGCCGCTACGCCCAGCAAGTCCAGCACCGTGGCCGGCACATCGGCCTGCTGGGTGATGCGGTGCAGATTGGCAGCCGGTAGCGGCGCGCCGGGCCGGAACAGCAGCAGCGGGGTTTTGTAAGAACCCAGCACGTTGCGGTATCCTGGCCGGTTAGTTTGGGAGGTATGGTCGGCCAGCAATATGAACAGCGTATTCCGGTACCAGGGCTGCCGGGCAGCGGTCCGGAAAAACTGCCGCAAGGCAAAATCGGAGTAGGCCACGGCCCGATGAATGGGCAGGGTGCCCTTGGGAAAGCGGCCGGCGTATTGGGCGGGTACCGTAAACGGCTCGTGAGCCGAGAGGGTGAACAGCGTGCTGAAAAATGGCTCAGGCTGCTGGCTAAGCTGGCGGCTGAAATACTGCAGGTACGGCTCGTCGAAAATGCCCCAGTGCCCGTCGTAGTCGGGGCTGGTGCGGCCACCGGGGTATTCATTCAGGCCGTAGTAGCGCTGCATGCCCGCTACGCCCGCAAAGGTGTTGAAGCCCATCGACCCGTTTTCGGCCCCGTGAAACACGGAGGTCGTGTAGCCCTGCCGCCCCAGGATTTCGCCCAACCCGTGCAGCTCGTCGGTTTGGAAGTTGGAGGTGATGAACGGCCCTTCCAGCAACGAGGGCAGCCCCGTCAGCACGGCCGGCAGCGCCTCAATGGAGCGGCGCCCGTTGGCGTAATGCTCCCGGAACAGCAAGCCGCCGTGCGTGGCCAGCGAATCGAAGAAAGGGGTGTAGCCGCGCCCGCCGTTTTCGGCGCCGGTGTACTCCGAGGCAAAGCTTTCCAGTAACAGCACCACCACGTTGTCGCGCCGGGCCGGGCGCGGTACGGGCGGGGCCGGATGCGCTGCCAGCGCCTGGTGCAGCGCCGTATCAGAGCTGAAGTAGGTTTTTGGCTCGATAGTATCGTAGCCCAGGCTTTTGAGGAAGGTGAAGGTGCTGTTCAAAGCCAGGTGGCCCAGCACGGCAGGCTGCTGCACGAAGGCGGCCCCGGTGCGCAGGGGTTTCAGCTGAAACCCGCCCCGGATGCCCAGCACTGCCAGTCCACCTACCAATGCCGCCTCCAGTAGCCAGCGCCGCCGGGCTTTGCGGTCAGGCATGGTCCGGGCCTCCGGTTGAGGCTGAGGCAGGGGGTAGAAAAACCACAGCGCGGCCAGCAACAGCCCAAACGGCACAAACAAATACCAATAGTTGCCGATCAGCTGGCCTGCCTGCCGCTGTACATCGGCCCCAATGGTAGTTAGCTCATTGGTGGTGCGCCGCCCGATGAAGCCGAAATACTCCCAGTCGGCGAGGTTGAGCACAAGCCCCAGCGCGTTCAGCAGCAGGTAGAGCGCACGCAGAAGCAGCTGCCAGCGCCGGGCCCGGCTGGGTACCAGACTCAGCACCACCCACGGCAGGTTCAGCAGGAGCAGGGCCGACACGTCGAACCGGAAGCCGTGCCAGAAGGCCAGCAGCGTCTGCGCCCCGGAAGCCTCCTGAAAAACCGCGTAGTTGACGGCGTAAAACCCCAGGCGCAGCAGGGCATACACCCCCAGCAGCAGGGCAAAGCGGCGTAGCAGCAGGCGCAGAAATTCCGAGGGCATCAGCAAAGGCAAAGCTTATTCAGTGGGCCGGAAGCGGATTTGCTGGCCGTCGGGCAGGTCCTTGATCTGGCGGTAGAATGCCGTCAGCCACGCCAGCCGCTCGGCCGCGGGCCTGGCCATCAGCTGCGTTTTTTCGGTGGCCGTGCGGATACACACCGGCGGGCTCACGCTCAGCAGCTGCCCGGGCGCCAGCACGCCTCCGGCCCGCTGAAAGTCACGCAGCGGCTCCAGGCCCAGGGCCTCTAGCGGAAACTTCTCAGCCCCAAACAGAAAGTGCTTGAAGTCGACTTCCAGATCGGCCAGCTCGCCGGTTTCGGTGTCTAGGAACAGCACAGCATCCCCGCGCAGCAGAAACTGGTTGCCTACGCAGTCCTGGGCAAAGGGCACGTCGGTTTCCATTACGGTGTCGTAGGTGCGCCAGAAGGCATTTTCGCCCTGCCACGCTTCGGCCAGCGTGTGCCAGGCCGGCGCTACCACGCACCCACGCACATGCAGCCCCCCGAAGTAGGCTACCACGCCGTTCTGCTCGCGCAAAAACGCTTGCAGGTAGGTGGGAAGTTGCGCAAAGCTTACCAGATCCGTCAGCTCGCCGCCGGTGTAGAGAATACCCTTCATGTAAGGAATCAGGAATCAAGAACGAGGAATGAACAACCAGCGTGCCCGGCTGGGGCAGCGGGTAGCTGGTTGAAGTAAAATTGAGCGTCCCAGCGGCGCAAGGGCCGCCAGAACGCTCAATCAATTCAGCAGTCAGAATTTATGCTGCAGGATTAAACCGCTGCTTCTTCCATCACCGACTCAACCGACTCCAGGGGCAGACCCCAGGCTTCGGCTACGCCTTTGTATACCACTTTACCGTGCACCACGTTCAGGCCGAGGCGCAGGGCCTCGTCGCGGCGGCAGGCTTCCTGCCAGCCCAGGTTGGCCAGCTTCACGGCATAGGGCAGCGTGGCGTTGGTCAGCGCCAGAGTAGAGGTATAGGGCACCGCGCCGGGCATGTTGGCCACGCAGTAGTGCACGATATCGTCGATGATAAAGGTCGGGTTTTCGTGGGTAGTAGGCTTGCAGGTTTCGATGCAGCCGCCTTGGTCCACGGCCACGTCCACCAGCACAGTGCCGGGGCGCATGGTTTTGAGCATGTCGCGGGTGATAAGGTGCGGAGCCTTGGCACCCGGAATTAGCACGGCGCCTACCACGAGGTCGGTGGTTTTGATGGCTTCGCGGATGTTGTACTCATTGGAGTACTGCGTCACCACGTTCTTGGGCATGAAGTCGTCCAGCTCCCGCAGGCGGTTCAGGTTCACGTCCATGATGGTTACCTGCGCCCCCAGGCCAGCAGCCACTTTGGCGGCTTGCGTGCCTACGATACCACCGCCCAGCACCAGCACGTGGGCGGGCTTCACGCCGGGCACGCCGCCCAGCAGAATGCCGCGGCCTTTCAGGGGTTTCTCTAAATACTTGGCACCTTCCTGCGGAGCCATGCGGCCGGCCACTTCGCTCATCGGAATGAGCAGCGGCAGAGCGCGGGTGGGCAGCTCCACGGTTTCGTAAGCCAGGCACACGGCTTTGCGCTCAATCATGGCGTGGGTCAACTCTTCGCCCGAGGCAAAGTGAAAATACGTGAACAGCAGCTGGTTTTCCTTGATGAGCGGGTACTCTTCGGCAATGGGCTCCTTTACCTTCACAATCATTTCGGCCTTGCCGTACACGTCGGCAATGCCGGGCAGAATAGTGGCGCCGGCCTGCTGATACTCGGCGTCGGAAAAGCCGCTGCCTTCGCCGGCCGTAGCCTGCACGAATACCTCGTGGCCATGCTTGCGGAATTCCGCTACGCCCGCCGGGGTAAGGCCCACGCGGTTTTCATTGTTTTTGATTTCCTTCGGTACGCCGATGATCATCGCAGAAAGGTAAGAGAAAGTGGGTGGAGAAATGCGCCCCGTAGAGCACAGCAAAGATAGGGGATGATGGGTTGACACGTGACAAGTAACACGTGACAGGTAGCACGGGTCATTGCGAGCGGAGCGAAGCAATCCGTCCTGTACAACGTGACAAGCCCTGCAATGTAAAAAGCCCTTACCCGTGCGCAACGAGTAAGGGCTTTCTGGTAAAAAGATGGGGCTGATGCTGAAAGGGACGGATTGCTTCGCTCTGCTCGCAATGACCCGTGTTATCTGTCACGTATTACCTCATCCACAAGTCATCTACTTAAATGGTACGGCCGCGTCACCTTCTTTCAGCATGTTGGCGGCTTGCAGGCTTTTTACCACGTTGGCTTTCAGCGTGAGGCGGGCATCGCCGTTCAGGTCGTTGGAACTTAGCACGACTTCATCCGTCATGGCACCCAGCTTGCGCTGGGAATAAATCAGCTCTATCACCGCGCTCTGGTCGGGCTTGATAGGTGCGGGTACACTCTTGAGCCCCACGCAGTAGCACCCCGACGACAGCGCGCCCAGCACCAGGTCCGACTTGCCGGTGTTGCGCACCGTGAAGCGGGCGGTGGGCTGCTGGCCGGCTTCCATTTTGCCAAAATCATGCACAGGACGGTCCAGTACCAAACGTGGCGACTGGGCCAGCTGGGCCGGCGTCAGGTTCTTTTTTAGTTCGTCGCGCGTGAGCACCGTGCCCTTGATGGTGAGCACCTTGCTGGCCTCGGCGGCGTTGCTGGTTACGGTAATGGTTTTGTTGAACACCCCGGGCCGGCCGGCGCTGCTGTACACCGCTTTTATCACCCCCGACTTGCCGGGCAGCACGGGCGTTTTGGTCCAGTCGGGCGTGGTGCAGCCGCAGCTGGCCTGCACGTGCGCTACCACAATGGGCTGATTGCCTGTGTTTTTGAACCGAAATTCGTAGGTGGCCATGGTGCCCTCGGGCACGTTGCCAAAGTCGTGGAGGTCTTTGTCGAAGGAAAGCACGCCCTGGGCGCGGGCTCCCACGGCCAGCAGCAACGCCAGCACCAGCAGGTAAGTAGATTTCAGCATAACTCGGCAGGAAAAAGGCCGGCCGCACCAGTCGGGCCGGCCCCTGCCCAAAGATAGCCAAAATCCAGCCTTGTGCGTACAGACGCGCCGGGGACCTGCCCTGTGGCAGGCTGAGGCCAAATCCGTACTTTTGCCTCGAAATGCCGGGCGCCCACCTGCCTGCCCGGCTTGCCTTGCTGTTTACCCTTCCTGCCCGCTCCCTACCCATGCCTACCCCTGAAACTGTCGAACTCAACACCGCCGTGCTGACCAAAGAAGACCTGCTCCGCGACTACCGGCTGGGCTGGGAAAGTCGCCAGGCCTCGCTTGCGGGCCGCAAGGAAGTATTTATGGGCAAAGCCAAGTTCGGCATCTTCGGCGACGGCAAGGAGTTGCCCCAGCTGGCTATGGCCCGCGCCTTCCGCCCCGGCGACTGGCGCTCCGGCTACTACCGCGACCAGACGTTCATGTTCGCCATCGGGGAACTGACGCTGCAGCAGTACTTTGCCCAGCTCTACGCCCACCCCGACGTGGAAGCGGAGCCCTCCACCGCCGGCCGCGCCATGAACGGGCACTTCGGCTCCCGCTTGCTGGATGAGGACGGGCACTTCAAGAACCTGGCGGAAAGCAAGAACTCCTCGGCCGATATTTCGCCCACCGGGGCCCAGATGCCGCGCCTCGTAGGGCTGGCCTACGCTTCCAAGCTTTACCGCCAAAACCCCGAGCTGCACCAGTACAGCCAGTTCTCCGTGAATGGCGACGAGGTAGCCTTTGGCACCATCGGCAACGCCAGCACCTCGGAGGGCATGTTTTTCGAGGCCATCAATGCCGCCGGAGTGCTGCAGATTCCCATGCTCGTCAGCGTGTGGGACGACCATTACGGCATTTCTGTGCCCGCCGAGTACCAGACCACCAAGCAAAGCATTTCCGAAATTCTGAAAGGTTTTCAGCGCGAAGGCGAAGGCCAGCAGGGCTTCGAAATCTTTGTGGTAAAAGGCTGGGACTACCCGGCGCTGGTGGATACCTACCAGCGCGCCGCTGAGGTGTGCCGCACCCAGCACGTGCCGGTCCTTGTGCACGTGACGGAGGTAACCCAACCCCAAGGCCACAGCACCAGCGGCTCCCACGAGCGGTATAAGTCGAAAGACCGCCTGAGCTGGGAAGAAGAGCACGACTGCCTGCGCAAAATGCGGCAGTGGCTGCTAACCGAAGGCTACGCCTCGGAAGAAGAGCTCGACCAGCTCGAAACCGAGGCCAAGGAAACCGTGCGTCTGGCTCGCACGGCCGCGTGGAACGGCTTTTTCAGCCCGATCCGGCAGGAGCGCGACGAAGCCGTAGTGCTCCTCAACAAGCTGGTGGCCGAAACCGGTACCGAAAACACCCTGCACGAGCTGGTGGAGCAGCTGCAGCAGAACACTACGCCCATTCGGGCCGACATTGTGCGTACTGTGCGCCGCGCTCTGCGTCAGGTGCGCGGGCAGCGCAGCTGGGCCCGCCGCGAGCTGCAGAGCTGGCTGGAGCAGGCCCAGGCCGAAAACGCGGAACGCTACAACTCCTACCTGTTCAGCCAGAGCGAAGAAGCCGTGCTGAACATCGACGAAGTGCCAGTGGAGTTTGCCGCCAATGCTCCGCAGGTAGACGGGCGCGAAGTGCTACAGGCTTGCTTTGAAGCCAACTTCCGCCGGGACCCGCGCATTTTTGCCATCGGCGAGGACGTGGGCCGCATCGGCGACGTGAACCAGGCTTTTGCCGGATTGCAGGAAAAGTTTGGCGAACTGCGCGTGACGGATACCGGCATCCGGGAATGCACCATTGTGGGGCAGGGCATCGGCGCGGCCCTGCGCGGCCTGCGGCCCATCACCGAAATTCAGTACCTCGATTACCTGCTCTATGCCATCCAGATTCTGAGCGACGACGTGGCCTGCCTTCAGTACCGCACCAAAGGCGGGCAGAAAGCACCGCTTATCGTCCGCACCCGCGGCCACCGCTTGGAGGGTATCTGGCACAGTGGCTCACCTATTCAGATGATTCTGGGCGCTATCAGGGGCATGCATTTGTGCGTGCCGCGCAACATGACCCAGGCTGCCGGTTTCTACAATACGCTCCTGCGCTCCGACGAGCCGGCTATTGTAATTGAGTGCCTGAACGGTTACCGCCTCAAGGAGCGCATGCCGCAGAACGTGGGCGAGTTTACCCTGCCCCTGGGCCAGCCCGAAATCCTGCGCGAAGGCGAAGACGTGACCATTGTAACCTACGGCTCCATGTGCCGCATTGTGCAGGACGCCGCCAAGCAGTTGGCCGACGTGGGCATTTCCGTCGAAGTCATCGACGTGCAAACGCTGCTGCCCTTTGATGTAGACCATACCATTGCCGACAGCCTGCGCAAAACCAGCCGGGTTCTTTTCGCCGATGAGGACGTGCCCGGCGGGGCCACGGCCTACATGCTCCAGCAGGTGCTAGATGAGCAACAGGCGTACCGCTTCCTGGATGCCCAGCCGCGCTGCTTAGCCGCTCAGGCGCATCGCCCACCCTACGGCTCCGACGGCGACTACTTCTCCAAACCCAACGTGGAGGATGTGTTCGATGCCGTATATGAGCTCATGCAGGAAGCCGACGCCAAGCGCTTTCCGGCTATCTATTAAGTTGATTCCGCATCAAAAAGGGCCGCAACTCTCGTAGTTGCGGCCCTTTTTATCTTCCTTTCCTGATTTCAGGGGATGATAATGGAATCAGTGGTGATGGTGTTGCTTTCCCGGAGGCCACGGTCGGCAATGGCTATTTCGAATCGAATTTCATCTCCCTTGCGGAAGGTAAATCCGTACTGCAGATTGAGGGTGAAACGCAGGTCCCCCTTAATTGGGGCGGCTTTATCAGACGGGGCCAAGTGGTCGAAGCGGCTGTCGTACTGCGGCTCAACATTAAGTGACCGAAAAACGCCTGTAGCCTTATCCTTACGAAAAATCTTGACGAAGTAATTATTGAAGTACCTGTTGGGCGTGCCATCCGCGTTTTTTGGTAAAAAAGGTGCGGCCTTGATATCCAAGGAATCCAAACCCAAGTCACCCGTGCCATCCTTGAAGGCCAAGGTGATAGTTACCACATCCCGCGTTCCATCACCATCCACCACCCGCACAGAATTGATATTCTTGAATTCAATGCTGGGCGTATCGGGGTATTCGGGGGGCGAAATGCAGGAAGCCACGAACAGGCTGATGCTTAGAACCAGCCCCAGCTGGCCCGCGGTTTGCCAAAACGTACGCGTAGAAAACATATGCAGAAAAAGGCCTGAAGTGAGCGGCAAAAGGTACGGATTCTCAACGAAGCCAGCAGACCTTTGTTGTGCCATTACGTAAACCTTACCAAGGCCCAATGAGTTTCCGCGACGAGCACCTGCGCCAGCTTTCTGCCCTTACCGCCACCACCGCCTCACAGGCTGCGTTGCAACTGTTCCGGTACCAGGCGCGCCACTGCCCGCCGTACGCGGCCTACCTGCAGGCGCTGGGCTGCAGGCCGGACCAGATAGCGCACCTGGAGGAAATTCCGTTTCTGCCCATTGAGTTTTTCAAGACCCAAGAGGTGCGCACCGACCCTAATGATTGGCAGCCGCAGGAGGTGTTTTTGAGCAGCGGCACCACCCGGCAGCAGCGCAGCCGCCACCACGTGCGCGACTCACAGTTGTACCGCCGACACGCAGCCGAAATCTTCGAGCGTTACTACGGCCCGCTGACCGGGTGGACGATTCTGGCTCTGCTGCCGTCTTACCTGGAGCAGGGAGAGTCCTCTTTGGTAGCCATGGTAGAGCATTTTGCGCAGGTTTCGGGCCAGCAGCAAAGCGCCTTTTTCCTGCACGACCACGCCGCCCTGCTTTCGGCCATTGAGCAAGCCCGGCAAACCAGCAACCGGCGTATCCTGCTAATCGGTGTCAGCTATGCGCTCCTGGATTTTGCCGCCACCTACGCCTGCAACCCCGCGCTGCAGGGCCTTACGGTGCTCGAAACCGGTGGCATGAAGGGCCGCCGCCGCGAAATGATCCGGGAGGAGCTGCATCAGGAATTGCAAGCCGCTTTTGGCCCCGCTAGCATTCACTCCGAATATGGTATGACGGAACTGCTCAGCCAAGCTTATAGCTTTGGCGATGGGCGCTTCCATGCTCCGCCTCAGCTGCAAGTGTTGCTGCGCGACCCCAGCGACCCGTTCGCCGTGTCAGCCAGCTTAACCACCGGAGCCATAAACGTCATCGACCTGGCCAATGTAGACAGCTGCGCCTTCATTGAAACGAAGGACTTGGCCCGCATGCACCCGGATGGCTCGTTTGAGGTACTAGGCCGACTTGATAACTCTGATATCCGCGGCTGCAACCAACTGGCCGGCTAGGAAAAAAAAATAATCGGCTTCCCATAGTGGGAAGCCGATTTTCTAAAAAGCAATTCTAGTAACAAATAAAGCTTACAGGTGAGCAATGCGGTCGGCAGTGCCGTCGGGGTCCAGCTTCACGTTGCCGCTGCGGGTAAAGGCTTTGCCGCGCATTAGGAGCACGCCGGCCATATGCGGAGCGGCCATGGAAGTGCCACTCATGGCCGCGTAGCCACCGGCTTTGTAGGTTGATTTGATAGCTACGCCAGGCATGCAGTAGTCAACGGTGGGGCTGCCGAAGCAGGAGAAGGAAGCCCAGGAATCAAGGTTGTTCATAGCCGTGACGGTGAATACATTAGCGTGATTCACCCGGGCCGGCGAGTGCATCGTTACGTTTTTGGCATCGTTGCCGGCTGCAATGGCGAACAGCACCCCCTTGTTGGCTACCCGAATAACAGCATCATCAAGGGACTGTGAAATTCCACCACCTAGGCTCATATTCACTACATCCCCGGCTTTGGCGTTAGCGGCTACATAGTCGAGGCCGGCAATAACCACTGAGGAAGAGCTACTGCCCGTGGCATTCATTACTTTCACGGCTACCACATTGGCCCCGGCAGCTACTCCCATAACACCCACCGTATTGTTCTTGGCGGCAATGATACCAGCAACGTGCGTGCCGTGGCCATTCAGGTCATTAGCCGACAGCGCATCATCGCCAATGGGGTAGAACGTGCGGCTTCGGGTTTTATCGACGGTCAGGTCGGGGTGCGTGAGGTCAACACCGGTGTCCAGAATCCACACCGTTTTGCCTACGCCGCTGCCATAGCCTACCCGCTTCACGCCATACTGAATCACCTGGGTTGAAGCGGTAGTGGTGGTAGCCGTAGTCTGCTCAATCGACATAGGCTGATCGAACTCTACGTAGGCTACGCGGGAATCCTGGGCCAGATCGGCGGCTTCAGCCTTGGTCAGGTCAGCGGAGAAGCCTTTCAGGGCACGGTTATATGTGCGACCTACCTGCTCGGAGCGCAGGCCACGCTGCCGAAGTACGCCCTGGGCAACGTCGCGTACTTTTGCACTGCGGGCAGCAAAGCGCGCTTCCGTACGCTCATCGTTGCTATCCTCAGTGCCAGCATCGCTCAGATTTACACTTTCGTCTTTCAGTACTACGATATACTTACCGGCAGCCTGACCAGAAACGCTGGAAGAGGAATTAAGGCCGGTAGCAGGGGTGGGGTCGTTGGCGGTAATAGAGTCTTTGGCGCAGCTGGCCAACAAAGAAGAACCTACAACGGCAGCACACAGAGCACTGAAGCGAAAATTCTGAACGAGATTCATCATGCGTAATGGGTTACGTGGATAAAAGACAACTCAGCAGCAGTCTGGGCCGGCGGCAGCTTTATCCGTTTGATAAAGTTGACTACCGGTTGCTTGCCTTATAGACAATAGTAACTTCTCTATGGTTCACATTTTTTCAAAAAAGGCGTAACCAAATAAAAAAGCCGCCCGTATAGGGCGGCTTTCGTTGCCAGAATAACAAGTCTTTACTTGCCCGCAAACGCGCGGGCATCGGCCTCGGAAATGGTGTCGTCGCTCATAATCACGAGACGCTCCACCACGTTGCGCAGCTCCCGGATGTTGCCGCGCCAGTCGAGGCCCTGCAGGTAAGCCAGCGCCGCGTCGTCAATCTTCTTGGGCTTGTTGCCGTAGTCCTGGGCAATGTCCTTCAGAAATTTCTCGATAAGCGCCGGAATGTCCTCGCGCCGGTCGTTGAGCGCGGGCACCTGAATCAGGATAACGGACAGGCGGTGGTAGAGGTCTTCGCGGAAGTTGCGTTCGGCTATTTCCTGAAGCAGGTCCTTGTTGGTGGCCGCCAGCACGCGCACGTTCACCGAAATTTCCTTTTCGCCACCCACGCGGGTAATCTTGTTTTCCTGCAGGGCGCGCAGCACCTTGGCCTGGGCCGAGAGGCTCATATCACCGATTTCGTCGAGGAAAAGCGTGCCGCCGTCGGCCTGCTCAAACTTGCCGATGCGCTGTTTCACGGCCGAGGTAAACGAGCCTTTCTCGTGCCCGAACAGCTCCGACTCAATCAGCTCTGAGGGAATGGCGGCACAGTTTACTTCCACCATGGGGCCGCCGGCGCGGTTGCTGAGTTCGTGGAGTTGGCGGGCTACCATTTCTTTGCCCGCGCCGTTGGGCCCGGTGATGAGCACGCGGGCATCGGTGGGGGCTACTTTCTCAATGGCTTTGCGCACGGCCCCCAGCGCGGCCGAGTCGCCCACCATTTCCGAGTTCTTGGCCAGCTTTTTCTTGAGCGTCTTGTTCTCGGAAGCCAGCTTGGTGGTTTCGGAAGCCAGCTTAGTACGGTCGAGGGCATTGCGCACCGTCACAAGCAGGCGGTTCAGGTCCGGCGGCTTCTGCAGGAAATCGTAGGCGCCTTTCTTGGTGGCATCCACGGCCATTTCCACGTTGCCGTGCGCCGATACCATGATGAAAGCCGCATCGGGAGCTACAATGCGGGCGCGCTCCAACACCTCAATACCATCCATCTTGGGCATTTTCACGTCGCAGAGCACCACGTCGTATTTATCCTTGATGAGCATATCGAGGCCGGTGGGGCCATCCTCGGCCTGGTCTACCTGGTAGCTTTCGTACTCCAGAATCTCCTTGAGGGTATTGCGGATGGCACGTTCGTCGTCAATAATCAGAATGCGGGGCATAGGCTGGTACAAGGCAAGGGAAGAAAGTCAAAGAAACGAAAAGCCCGCCGCAAATGGACGACCGGCATGCCGAAAACCGCGCCGTCGAGATAAAGTAGGCCCGGCTCAGCAGCTCAGCGCAGGTACACGGATTCAATATCAACGGATGGCCGGTCGGAGCTGGCGGGAGCTGCGGCGGGTTCCAGCAACACCTGCAACACCTCCAGATGCGCAACCGGCAAAGCCGCCGCACCGGATGTCTGGAACGTCAGCGGCAAAAAGCTGGGGTAGGGACGTGGCAACAGCATCTGCGGCCCCGGTCGGAAAGCGGTGAGTGGCACGCGCACGTCCTGCAGCCCGGTTCCGAGCTCCACCTCGGCCACGTAGGCCGCCGCATCCCGCGACGTCAGCACCAGGCGCACCCGGCCTGCTCCGGCGCCGCGCTGGCCTCGCACGACCACTTCGGTGAATTTACCGGCTTCATTGGCGCGGGCTGCCAGCCGATCGCCGAAGTAGGCGCGCAGAAACGCCACCGGGGCCTTGGCATCGGCAAACGGAATGGGCGCGGCCGCTGGCGGGGCCTGCAGCAGCCGAAGGGCCAGTTGGCCTGTGCTGGTGCTCACGTAATCGGACCAGCCGGCGCCATTCACGCCGCCAGTTTCTACCTGCTGCCGGTCCTGGGCGGCCCGGAAAAGAGGTAGTGCCGTGCCAGGCGCCACGATGAGCGTTTCCCAGCGGTCCTGTGGGGCGTAGTCCCAGGCCAGTGCGCTACCCGCGAAGCCGCCGGGAAAAGTGGTTGACTTTCCATCTGGGCGTTTCAATACAATAGCGTACCGTAATAGACCTGGGTAGAGCAACTCCGCCGGAACGGTAGCTTCAGCCGAGGTAAGTGTGTTGCGGCGCATAGGGATGGAGCGCGTGCGGCCATAGAAGTGCTGTGCCACCAGAAATAGCGAATCAGTTTCCCCGGCCCCGGCTACGGTGGCGCGCAGCAGAGCCGGCTGGCCAGCAACCAGCTGCGTAGGTGCCGTGTGCAGCACCTGAGCCGGTAGGGTAGAAGCTGCGGGTGCCACGAACTCACCCAGCTGAATAGCACCCAGCGTGGTTCGGGCGGTGATTGTAGTCGTGTTTTTGCCGCGCGCCGCAATCAGGTACACGCCCGGCTGCAGGCGCACGGTGCCATCTGTAGCCTGCCCTTGGAAGTTATTGCCTGCGTTCAGGCCGCGCACCGTAAAATCAGCCCCTAAACCGGGCAGAGTAAGGCGCAGGGGTTGGGTGTTCCAGGCAATGCGCGTAACAGACTGACGAAGGGACGTAGTTGCAAATGGGTCCCGCACCTCAAGGGCATCTGGCATTAGCTCCAGCCGCCATACCCCGCTGGTCAGCTGGTCGAGGAAGTAGGCACCGGTGCCTTCGTAGTGCAC
The DNA here is from genome assembly GCF_015773195.1 of Hymenobacter guriensis. Lineage (GTDB taxonomy): Bacteria > Bacteroidota > Bacteroidia > Cytophagales > Hymenobacteraceae > Hymenobacter > Hymenobacter guriensis. The sequence continues at coordinate 142,812 of NZ_JADWYK010000009.1, read as the reverse complement.
GATGGGCGAGGAGCCGGTGCCGGCCACGCGGCGCAGGGCGGCGGGCTTGTGCGGCTGGGTGGTGGTAGAGCTGGTGTAGTAAAACTCCTCGGGCGTATTCAGCTCGCTCACGCCGGCTCGATAGCTCACGCGGAAGTTGCCGAACGTGGAATCCTGGGGGAAAGCACCAAACGACTGACCGCGCTTCAGCTGCCGGAAAACCTTGCCGGCAATGAGCAGGCTGAGGGCTTTGGCGGGCGTGTAGGCCAGGTTAAGGTAGTGCGTCTGGTACTCGGTGTTGGCGTAGGCTATGGCCAGCGGGTCGTAGGCAAACTGGGTAGCCCACTGGAAGCCTGCCGAGCGGAAGCTGCGGGCCATCATCGGGTACATAATGGGCTGCAGGATATCGGCCGACTCGAACTCGTACACTAGGCGCGGCTTGCCGCTGAAGCGCGGGTCTTGAGCGTACGGAATCGGGTATTGATTTACGAGCGGGAGCAGGTTGCCCCACTGGGCATGGCCGCCCACCAGCGCCGAGGGGTACCACTGAAACGTAAAGCCCTGGACCGGGCTGCTCAAAATGGCATTGGCAACGGCCGGACTTTCGGCAATGTTGTAGAAGATGGGCTTGCGGTAGCCGGTGGAGCGCATGGCCGCCACCATCCGCTCCACAAACTGGCTTACCTCCGCCTCGGGCTGACGGTAGTGCGGCTCGTTGCACACCTCGTAGGCAATGATGTCGGGGTCTTCGCGGTTGAGCTGGCCGGTGTACTGGTTGCGGTGATTCAGAAATTGCTTGAGGTAGTTTTCCTGGGCTTGCACCGCGCGCGGGTTGTTGTAGGCGCGGCCCTTGGGGTAGATGGCCGAAAAGCCCGTCTGGGCCGTGTCGGGCTCGGGGTAGCCATTGCCCCAGTAAGCAATGGGCGTGAGAATGATTTTGATGCGCCGCTGCTTGAGGCGCTGCACCAAGTAGTCGAGCAGGCGCAGGTGCTCATTAGCCAGCAGGTTGCCCACAGTATCGGTAATTTCCACGTCCCACACGTGCACCCGAAAGGCGTCGATGCCCAGGCGCGAAAGGTGGTACACATCCTGGTCGATGGCCTGCTCCAGCGGCACGCCCAGCCGCTGGTGGGCGCGGTAGGAATAAGCAAACGGTGCGGTATAGTTCACCCCGAAAAGTGCCACTTCCTCGCGGCTGCCCTGCCAGCGCAGCACCCCGCCTTTATCGATGTACACGTCGGTTTTGGGCAGCGGCTTCTGGGCCTGGGCCGGCCCGATGCCCGCCAAAAAAAGCAGCCCGAGCAGCATGGCCCGGCCCCGGAGGAGGAAAGAAAAGACACCAGACATATACTGTAGAAGTAAGGGAACCGCGAAGTAACACTACGCAAACACAAAAGCGGCCGCCGCACCCGAAGATGCGGCGGCCGCCCGAAGCCGGTGATGAGTCTGTAAGCCGGGTTTTGTCCGCTGCCGAAGCTGCGGCCCCACCATTTATCTAGGCCAGTCCTCGCGGAAAGGCTCCATCAACCTACCCGCTGGCGCCGGACGAGCCGCCCGGTGCCCGCCCCCTAAAGGGCCGGCGTGCCAGCTTATTTGGTCTTTCAACCCCTGAGGTTTACCCAGCCGGACTGGTCACCCAGCCGCTGGTGCGCTCTTACCGCACCTTTTCACCCTTACCAAAGGTGAGTTAGCGACTTAGTGATTTGGTGAGTTTTTCAGAACGACAACTCACTAATTCGCTAAATCACCGTCCGGCGGTACTTTTCTGTGGCACTGGCTGTCCCGGGAAGCTTTACGCCGCCCGGTCCTTCCCGTTAGGAAGCAGGGTGCTCTGCGTTGCCCGGACTTTCCTCGTCACCATTCTTGCGTTTGGCGCCGCGGTGGGGCGACCCATCACTGCGGGCAAAGATAGGCAAAGCATAAGACTACTTATGCGTTAGTGACGCGGGCTAATGATAAGTTTTGATGCGCAATAAGTTAGGGACGCTGAATTTCTCAGGCGCCAGAAAAAAGTAGCCGCACACCACGGGAAGTACAATGGCTACTGCCAGATGAAGTGCTTGCGCTGCTGCCAGTACAAAGCCGTGTGGGCTGATTACGGATAGCAGTTGCCCCAGACAATAGGGAAGAATAACGGAAAAAATCAGGTAAACGAAGGGCGGACTCAGCGCATATAGTTGGCCTTTGATTTTCCACCTGAGCAAAGGCCCGACCAGCCCCAGAACAGCTAAGCTTATACCCCCAAGAACTTCCCCGGAACCAAGCGGCAAATTCCCGATGGTGGCATAAACTGCCAGAACCCAAACCACCAGGCTTGGTAGAAACACAAGCAGAACTAGTATGCCCAAGGTACAGTGCTTCTGGTTTTGGCCTTATGAATTGTTGCTCAAGGATGCTTTTGCAAAGGACGAGGCTTTACAAAGTACTTGTCCAACTTCTTAATTTCAGCCTGGAGATTCTGGCTAATAATGCGGTGACAATTAGTTAGCTCTGTGCCTGGATTTATGTAGAGGACATAAGTGCTGCCCGCCTGTAGGCGAATGTTACAATTACTGCCTGTCTGCAGCATTAGAGTATCGGCTGACTCACCTCGCCAGGTTTTTAAAGGAACGAACTTGTAAGTAGCGCTGAAAAAGATTGGTGAATCGTAAACCTGGCTTATTTCGACCAGCTTTCCGAGGAAAACCAACGAGCTAGCCTTAACCGCATGGTTGAATTCACGGGCCTTAATGCTGCATTTGCAGGCCATTGCTTCTCCTGCTGCCAGCGTCAACAGCATAAACACAAGTAAAAGATTAATCGAGAAGCGCATACTCAAGGAATAGGTCGGATAGAGTTGAAAAGGTACTGATTTACTTCCCTTCCCATACGTTATCCTTCGGGTAGCTGTCGGGCACTAAGGTGGCACCGAGCTTCACCTGCTTCACGGCTTTGGTGGTGGGCACGGGCACCGTTACGGTGCGGGCGCCGGTTTCCCAGACTTCGATGGTGCGGTGCAGTTGCTGGGTGGAATTGTCCTGGTAGGTGATGGTGAGGTACACGGGCACGGGCTTGGTGCCTTTGGCTTCCACGGTCACGTCGTAGCCGGTGGCGGTTTTGGCCACGTTCTGAATGGCCAGGTCGGGGTAGCCGTCGTCGAAAAACCAGCGCTGCCAGAACCAGTTGAGGTTGCGGCCCGCCCCGGCGTTCATCGAGTTGAAGAAGTCGTAGGGCATGGGGTGCTTGCCGTTCCAGTTGCGGATGTAGGTGTGCAGAGCCTTCGTGAACAGCTCGTCCCCCAACAAATCCTTCACGTAGAGGTAGCCGAAAGCCGGCTTGGGGTAGGAGTTCAGGAAGAAGGGTAACCCGTTCTGCTGGGTCGTCAAGGTCATGATGGGCAGGTCCGACTCGGTGGCGGCGTTCTGAGCGTAGGGGGCCACGCCGTAGTCATCATCCAGCGTCGGGTCAATCTGCTTGGAAATCAGCCACTCGCCAATGGTGGCCCAGCCCTCATCCATCCAGGCGTACTTGGTTTCGTTGATGCCCATATAGAACGGGAACATCGTGTGGAAAATCTCGTGGTCGGTGAGCGTAATGGCATCCTGGCGGCTTTCCACCGGGTTGTCGTTCACCATCATTGGGTACTCCATCTGGTCGAGGCCGTCGAAGATGGTTTCGTGCGAGTAGGGGAAGGGCCACTTGGGGAAGTTGTAGCTCATAGCCTCCACCGTTTTGCGGGCGAAATGAATTACCTCCTCATAGTCCTTGTGCCTGGTATTGTACACGGCATCCACGCGGGTGCGGCGCTTGGTGGCAGGGTCCACCACCAGGCTGCTCGACTGCCACACGTAATGGTCGGCGGTGGCAAACACGAAATCCGTCACGTTTTTGGCCTCAAAGTGCCAGGTGTTCTGCGCGTTCGGGGCCGTTATGTCCTGCTTCTTGAGGTCGGCTTCGGTGATGATGCTGGTAATGGCGTCCTTCTTTTCCGCGTCGCGGAGGCGCTTCACGTACTTTTTGGTCAGTACCGCGTCGGCGTTGGTCAGGTCGCCGGTGGCCCACACGACAAAGTTGCGGGGCACGGTAATGTCGGCCGAGAAGTTGGCCAAGTCGTTGTAGAACTCCTGGGAGCCGATGTAGGGGTGGCGGTTCCAGCCGTCGATGTCGTCGTACACGGCCACGCGCGGAAAGAAATAGGCCACGAAGTCGGCGCCGGGCTCAATCTCCCCGGTGCGCATGTGGGAGCCTTTGTTGAGCGTGTAGCTGTAGGTCACGCTGATCTGGACCGTCTGCTTCGCGCCCAGGGTGCGCGGCATGGGCACGAACATGTTGGTAGCATCGGGACGCAGCTTGGCCACGTCCACTGCCTGTCCGTTGATGCTCAGGGCCTCAATCTTCATCCCCTCCGTAAGGTCTTCGGGGCTGATGCGGCCGGCCCGGGGCGCGCCCTGCTGGTAGTAGTTGGGGTAGATTTTGAACAGGAGCTGCCGTAGCGAATCGGGGCTTTGGTTGTGATAGGAAATCTGGGCGGTGCCCGCCACGCGCCGGCTGGTCGGGTCGAAGCTGACTTTGAGCGTGTAGTCGGCGGAGTTTTGCCAGTAGTTGGGACCGGGCTGGCCGTTTTCGGCGCGGGTGCCTTTGGCGTAGGTGGCCTGCAGGTTGCGCGGCACCGGCAGCGGCTGCTGGGCCAGGGCCGAGAAGGAGAGAAGAGAAGCGGCGAGCAGTAGGGGGAGTTTCATGCGGCGGAATGAGTTGCTGCCGCAAAGTACCCGTACGGCCCGGAATGGTTGCGCTGGGGCTTGGCTGGAAATCAGTAATGGATGAAAACTTTGCCGGTGGAAAGTACGCCAGGGTAATTTTTCAGGCTGTCGAATAAGGCTTGGCTCCGTAGTGATTTGACTAGCCGGTGATTTTGGATACTGTCCTTGGTGAAAAAAGTAAGTGAACTGCCCCGCACAACGAACACATCATGATCGAACACAGGATTGCCGCGCCACTTGGCCTGAAGGATGCGAAGGTTATAGAAATAGTATAGGCCCGAACACGGGCTCAGTTGAACCAGTGCCTTCACCCCTAAAACGGAGGCAAACGGCTTATGCAACGGTGGGCCAGGATGCGCAGCCCGAAATTGCGCGGCAAACTGCGAGAACAGGTTGCGCTGACAGACGCAGGAGTCATTAATGAACACATACTCCTGGCGGGGCTTGTTGCGAAAATGCTTGCTGCCCGCTTCATCAGGCACCACAGAAGCCTTTTTGACGGCATAAAGTGAATTGTTGGAACAAGCCGTTCCGAAGCTACAAATCAGGCCGCCTAGTAGGGTAAGTAAGTAGTTTTTAGTGTTTGATACCGCCATAGCAACTGAAAAACACCTAATATCCTGGGTGGTGCAAAGTACCAGTATGGCCTGGAATGGTTGCGCTAGGGCTAGTTTTTGCTGAGTTCGAAGTAGTGGCGGATGCGCTGTTGCAGGCTGTCACTGAATTCGCCCGAATGCCGCCTGAAGGCTTTGTCGAAAACCGTACTCGTTCTCTTTTGTAGGATCAAACTGTTCGCGAAGTCTTCATCTTCCAGACCTACCCAGATCTTGCTAATGGATAGCGGCGTAATTTTCTGTTGCCCTTTGATGAAATATGTTTCTCCCTCATGGGCAGATACTCCTCGGTGGATGCTGTAAAGGCCACAGCCCTGCTTGTTCACCACTAGTGGTAGATAGCAAAAATTGCGCGGGTTATAGCCCTTAAGACGTCTTATTTTGTAGCTAATCCGCCTTCTAAAATTCCGCTTTTTACTAATGGCAGATTCATGCCGTTTATCCTGATTCTCAACTGCAACAAAGCGTTTAATCCGTCGAAGCTGAATAGTGTTTAGATGTAATTTGTCAGGCGTTAGACAGTCAATGCCCAAAGGGCGTGAGAGGCTATGAGCACAACTGCTCAGCCAGAATGGGCACGATAGAACTAAAAGTAGCCTGAAATGCGCCAATGTGCACGTATTAAGAATGGACTATAAGTAATCGAATTAACAGCATAAAGGACCTTGTTACGCTTAGACGAAATCGTTCTAACGACATCAGCCAAACGTGACAAGGTCCTTCACACTGCTCAGCAGGACAGCCGGTTTGTACGTTTTACTTTAGCCGTACCAGCGTGGCGCCGTAGCCGAACTTCTCCTTCTTGGAGTCCTCGAAAAACTTGATGTCGCGGTTGCGGCTCAGGAGCTTGTGCAGTTCTTTGCGCAGGGTGCCGTTGCCGGAGCCGTGGATGAACACGATTTCGTGCATGTTAGTGGCCAGGGCGCGGCTCAAGGTGTCCTCGAAGGCATCGAGTTGGAGCTTGAGAATGGCCGTGTTGCTGAGGCCCTCGGCGCCTTCGGGGCGCAAAGCTTCCAGGTGCAGATCCACTTCGTGGGGTGGGGCCGTAATGGCTTTGGCGGGCTCCGGCGCGGGCGCAATGGCGGCGGGCTTGGCCGGGGCATTGCCGGTGAGCTGGGCCTTCAGGGTTTCGGCCAGCTTCTCGGGGGCAATAACGGCGGGCGGCGCCGGCTTTTCATCGAGCTGAAACAGGTAGGCCTCGCGCTGAAGCACCGGCACATTAGGCTGGCGGCTGGTGTAGAAGCTGGCCGCCTTGAACTGCAGGCGCTTGGTGAGCAGCTCGTAGGCCGTGTTGCCGTTGAGCTTGTAGGGCAGCAGCTGCGCTACCAAGGCCGGCCACTGGTCGAAATCCTTGAGGTGCCAGTAGCCTAGGGGCACGCTGGCCGCCTTGGCCGCCAGCTTATCGGCGCCCAGGGCGCGGTACTGGCCGTTGCGCTCCTCCCCGAAGGTATAGAGCACTTCCTGGTCGGTGTGGTTCACGAGCTGCACCGCCAGCAGCTCCGGCGACTGGTGGGTGAGGGCCAGATATACACCCTTTTGTACCACCGGTGCGGCATTTTTGGCGGCCGGCAGCGGGGCAGGACTGTTGGCTTTTTGAGCAGCGGCGGGCGAGGCAGACACTCCGGCAGCTTTAGCCGCTTGGGCGGCCCCGCTGGCGGCGGCTTTTTTCTCGGCCGCGACTGAGGCGGCGCTTTGGCCAAAAGCTTTGGTTTCTTCGGCGGCTACTACCACTACCTCGCGGCGCAACACCGGAATGGTGAAGTCGTTATCAATGGCTACTTCTACCAGGTCGTTGTCGAGCAGGCGGGTGATGATGCCTTCCTCGCGCCCGGTGAGCAGGCGTACTCGGTCTCCTACGTTCATATACTGGGGGATTAGCGCTGTTTTTCCTGAGTACGTAGTTTTGACGTTCAGTATCCCAGGCGCAGGCAGCAAAGGTCGCCAATGAAAAGGGAAAAACGGCAGCTAAGACTGCCCGCTCCCCTGGCCGCCAACCATCTTCTACCAGGGCCGCTGCAGTTGATGGTTGTGAATTTATAGTTGTTCCTGCTTCAGGCAACAAACCAACTATCAACTGGCAACTTAATAATAAAGCCCGCGCACAACCACGCCGCGCTGGCGGTTGAACTCCAGGGCCGGGGCGGGCAGGTGGAAGATGCTGGCTACGTAGAACACGCGCTTAAGCAGCTTGCTGCGGGTGGGAATGCGCCGCAGGTCCACGTCGAGGCTGAGATAGTACTGCCGGTAGGGGTGCAGACCGAGGGCGGCGTTGGCCTTCGGGTCGTTGTACACCATCTGCTGGGCCCCGTAGCCCAGGGCCGGCTGCAGCCAGCGGGGCCAGCGCGAGGAAGCCGGCAGCCAGGCACCCACGTCCACGCACAGCCAGTAGGTCTGGCCATTGTAGTCCTTCAGGTGCTGCTCGCCCAGACTTTTGCCCAGCACGTTGGGGCGCAGCGCTGCGTAGCGGGTGGTGTGAAACGAATATTTGGGCATGATGCGCACCTCGCCCCAGGCCAGCTGCTGCCCGATAAGGCCCGCCGAGCCCAGGAAGTTGGCCGCCAGGTCGGGGGCCGAAGCGCCGTAGGCCGGGTCGCGCCCGTCGAGCAGTTCAATGGGGCTTTGCAGCAGAAACCCCACGAAGCCCCCGTACCACAAGGCCCGCCGCTCGGGCACGCCGGCCCAGCGCAGCATGTCCACGGCACCCCGGCTTTCGTGGAACGCGCCCCAGAAGTGGCCGGCTTTATCCAGCTGTTTCCACTCGCGGGCGTCATCAAACCAATGCAGCGGCACCCGCGCGCCGGTGTACCAGCTTTTGCTCAGCAAGTAAAGCGTGCCGGTGTAAGAAACGGCCAGGCCACTGGCCAGTATGGGCAGGCGGCGGCTGAGGAGGCTGGAGTCGGAGGGAGGCGGGAACTGTGGCGGTGTGGCGGCGGTTGCCCTTAGCGTGAGTGTGTCGGGCTGGGCGCGGGGCACCTGCGCAAAGGCAGGCCGCCCGCCCACAAGCAGCAGCCCCAACCAGAAAACGCGGATAACCCACAGCATAGCAGCGCGACAACCAGACACCGGGAAAAGTGCCTCAACAAAACTACGACAAAAGCATCCTGTGGCTTGGTTATGCGGCTGGTGCGGATGTAACTTTAAGAGAATTTCCCCGGCTAAATCAACGAATTTTCGCTGTTTTCGGTATCTACGCCGGTTAGCATCTTGCATTTTTTTCACCCCTTACCAATTCCCATGAAAGCACTTCGACTTCTACTGCTCTGGGCAGTAGCGCTGGCTGGTATGCCGGCTGCCTACGCCCAGGTAGTTACTGCCGACCCGGTATTCTTCACCGAAACCACGCCGGTTACGCTCACCTTCGACGCCACCAAAGGCGACGCCGGCCTGAAAGATTTCACCGGCGACGTGTACATCTGGACGGGCGTTATCACCGACAAGAGCACGAGTGACTCCGACTGGAAAGCCGTGGTAGGCACCTCCTGGACGCCGCCCATTGCCAAGGAGAAGATGACGCGCAGCGCCTCCAATCCCAACCTGTACACCATCACCTTCACCCCGCGCACCTACTACGACAAGGTAGCCGCCGGCGAGAAAATCATGAAGCTGGCCATGCTGTTCCGCAGTGCCGACGGCACCAAGTCGGGCCGCAACACGGGGGGCAAGGATATTTTTGTCGATGTAGCGCAAACGTCAGCGCTGTCGGTGCGCATTACCGGGCCTACTACTACGGGCGTTACGCAGTTCGTCAACCAGAATACGAAGGTAACGGTGACGGGTACGGCTTCGGCCGCCTCTTCGCTTACACTTACGCTCAACGGCGCGCAGGTTGATTATCAGACCAATGCCACCACGCTCAGCAAAGAAGTGACCCTGACGCAGGCCGGCAACAACGTGCTCAAGCTCACGGCTACCAGCGGTACCACCACGGCTACTGATGAAATTACCATCTTCGCCAGCCCGGCCGCTACTGTGGCTGCCCTTCCGGCTGGCGCCAAGAAAGACGGGGTAACCTACCTGAACGACGGCAAATCGGCTATTCTCACGCTCACGGCCCCGGGCAAAACGGCCGTGTACGTCGTTGGCGAGTTCAACAACTGGCAGCCTGGCCTGCAGTACCAGCTCAAGAAAACCAGCGCCACCGACGACGTGAATACCCGCTGGTGGGTGCAGATTGATGGCCTCACGCCCGGCCAGGAATACGCCTACCAGTTCCAGGTAGACGGCCTGCGCGTGGCTGACCCCTACACCGAAAAAGTGCTGGACCCCAACAACGACCAGTACATTACGGCTGCTACCTACCCCAACCTGAAGGCCTACCCCACCGGTAAAACCACGGGCATTGTATCGGTGCTGCAGTCGAACGAGCCCGCCTACAACTGGCAGGTCACCAACTTCGAGCGTCCCAGCAAGCTGGATATGGTCGTGTACGAGCTGCTGATCCGCGACTTCGTGGTGAAGCATGACTACAAAACCGTAACCGACTCCTTGGACTACCTCAAGCGCCTCGGCATCAACGTGCTGGAGCTGATGCCCGTGAACGAGTTTGAAGGCAACGAAAGCTGGGGCTACAACCCCTCGTTCTACTTCGCCCCCGACAAGTACTACGGCACCAAGAACGACCTGAAAAAGCTCGTTGATGAGGCTCACAAACGCGGCATTGCCGTGGTGCTTGATATGGTGCTCAACCACTCTTTCGGCCAGAGCCCCATGGTGCAGCTGTACAGCAGCAACAGCCCCTGGTTTAACGCCGTGGCTACGCACCCCTACAACGTAGGTACTGACTTCAACCACGAAAGCGAGTACACCCGCTACTTCAGCAAGCAGGTTATCAAGCACTGGTTTGATGAATACCACATCGACGGCTACCGCTACGATCTGGCTGGTGGTTTCAGCCAGGTGCAGAAGACAGAGCAGACCTACGAGTCAGTGTTCGACCAGTCGCGCGTGAACATCTGGAAGGACTACTACGCCGCCCAGCAGGCCGCCAGCCCAGGCTCTTACGCCATTCTGGAAACTTTTGTAGCCAACGACGAAGCCAAGGCCCTGGCAGCAGCCGGCCTGATGCTGTGGGGAAAGATGACCAGCAACTACAACGAGGCCACCATGGGCTACAACGACGGCAACAAGTCGGATGTAAGCTGGGGGTACTACAAGCAGCGTGGCTTTACGGAGCCAAACCTGGTGACCTACATGGAAAGCCACGACGAAGACCGGCTCATGTATAAGAACCTGCGCTTCGGCAACGCCTCGGGCACCTACTCGGTGAAAAACCTGAACACGGCCCTGAGCCGCATGGAAACGGCCGGCGCCTTCTTCTTCCTGGTGCCCGGCCCCCGCATGATCTGGCAGTTTGGCGAAGTAGGTTATGATAAAGGCATCTTTATGTGCCCCGGCGGTAACTATCCAGGTGACGATGGCACTGATCCAAAAAAATACGGTGTGGATCAAAGCTGCAAGCTGAGCAACAAGCCCGTGCTGGATGAGTACTACGACAACCCTAACCGCCGCCACCTCTACGATGTGTACCGCAGCCTGATTACGCTGCGCACCAGCCAGCCCGTATTCGAAAATACCAGCGCCACCTTCGCGCAGAACGCTTCCGGCGCGGTGAAAACCATTCACCTCAGCGACGCCAGCCTGAGCATGACGGTGCTGGGCAACTTCGACGTGATAGCCAAAACCGTGAGCCCTGAGTTCCAAGCGGCCGGAACCTGGTACAACTACCTCGACGGCACTTCCCTCACCGTAGCCGCCGCCGACGTGAACAAGCAGCTCACCCTGCAGCCCGGCGAGTACCGCGTGTATTTGTCGAAGAAAATAGCTGTGCCAAGCGGCACCGTGCTGCCCACGACCACGGAGCGCGCAGCCCTGGCGTTGAGCTTCACGGCGGCTCCCAACCCGGCCGGCTCGGCCGTACGCCTGAAGTACACGCTGCCTCAGGCCACTCCGGTTTCGGTGAGCGTAGTGAACGTGCTGGGCGCTACGGTGCGCACCGTGCCCGCTGCTACCAAGCAGGCCACCGGCGCCCATGAGTTGACCATTCCGGTACAGGACTTGGCCAACGGCGTCTACATCGTGCGCCTGCAGGCGGCCGGTAAAGTAGCCACCACCCGCCTCATGGTTCAGCACTAAGTCGGGCAATTGCTCCACTAAAAAGGCCTCTTCACGCAAGTGAAGAGGCCTTTTTCTTTATAGACCGTCAGCAGAACAAGCAAGGTGCCCGCTGGAAGCCACTTACCGCGTCAGTACGGTGTGGTAGTGTACCAGGTCGTCGATGGGGGAGCGGATGATCTTGCCTACTTCCATGCCGTAGCTCTTGGCTACCTGCTCCAGCGCGTCGCGGAAGTTGTAGCCCACCGAGCCCACGCAGTTGAAGGAGTAGTTCTGGTAGCTGGGGTAATGGGCCACCAGGTTGCGGAAAAATGCCTCGAAGCCGTCCAGCACAATCTCGCGGCAGTAGCTGATGTTGTTGTGGTCGTAGGCAAACTTGCTGAACGAAGCCAGAAAGCGGTTGGGCAGCGGCTGGTTGTAAAGCCGGTCGAAGATTTCCTCGTTGGTCAGCTCATACTGCGCGCGGAAAGCTTCCTGCAGGCCATCGGGCAGGTAGCCGCGCATATAGTCGCGGAGCAGGCGCTTGCCGATATAGGAGCCACTGCCTTCGTCGCCGAGGAAATAGCCCAGCGAGTCGATGTTCAGCTCCACATCCTGCCCGTTGTAGATGCAGGAGTTGGTGCCCGTGCCCAGGATGGCGGCAAAGCCCATGTCGCGACCCAGCAGGGCGCGGGCGGCGGCCAGCAGATCGTGGCCCACGTACACGCGCGAGCCGTTGAACACCTGGCGCATGGCCTTGGCCACCGTTTCCACCTTCTCCGGAACCGAGCAGCCGGCGCCGTAGTAGTACAGCTCGCTTACTTCCTGCCGGGGCAACGTATCGGGCAGGCTCTTCTCCAGCGAGGCCACAATACCGGCCGTGTCGATAAAGTACGGGTTGTAGCCTTCCGTGTTGAAGTAGATTTTGTTACCCTCGTTGTCAAGCAGGCACCAGTTGGTTTTCGTCGAGCCGCCGTCGGCAATGATGATCATAGAAGAAGAGTTGGAAGATGTGCAGATGTTAGGGGGAGGTAAAGATAGTAGCCTAATCCAATACAGCACGCACAAGGCTGTTGAGGGAAGTAAGCCACCACCACCGGAATCCTTTTTTTTGATTATTTGAACTCAACCCACTAACCTAAAGAGCGTATGGCTGTATATTAAACGAACAAAACAGGCTGCTACGGCAGTTTGGGGCGCTTACATCCACCATATTCCCCTTTTCCTTACCCACTTCACATTTTCTCATGAAAAAAATCCTTACCCTCGCAACCCTGGGGTTGCTTTCCGCGGCTTCCTTCTCTGCTCAGGCGCAAACGCTGGATGGACAAGTGCTTCCGGCTGAAGGCTATACCAAGATTGGGGAAAATACCAGCACCGTCCATGGCTTTGGTGATCATGGCATTGGCGCACTGTACGTGAAAACCACGGCCACCAAGCTGTACATTGCCCTGACGGCTGCCCTGGAAACCAATGGCAACTCCCTGCAGATCTACCTGAATCTGCCCGGCAAAACCGGTATTGCGGCCGGGCAGGCGCTGGCAGCCAGCAATACTACCGGTACCTCCTTTGAGAAGAACATGGCCAAGATGGACATGGAGGTAGATTACGCCTTTGGCGTAAAAGGTGGCGCTACGTCTTCCGCCGGCAGCATCATCGACTACACCAAGCTGGCAGATGGAAAAGCCACCGACCAGAAGACCGGTGACCTGCTGAATGTCGGTACGGCCGCTACCGTGGCTGATGGCACCACGGGCGGTTTTGGTAAAACCCGCATGGCTTTCACCAACCTCAATACCCTCACGGCGCATACCGCCGCTGGTGGCACGGCCGCCTGGGAAATCGAGCTGGATAAAGCCGATCTGGGTATTGCCGACAATGACGTTATTCAACTGTTTGCTGCCCAGAACAACGGCGACGGGGGCTATTTCTCTTCCGATGTGCTGCCTGCTGTACCTGGCAATACCGCGCCGCAGACCGCGCCCATCGGGACCAACAACGAAGGAAACTTTGCTACGAATCCTGATTTCTCAACCCTGCCCGGTACGCAGTCTATTAGCTACACGGTGATGGTGGCTACCGCAAACCGGGGTGCCGTGGCCCGGGAGCTTGATTTCCAGGTATATCCCAATCCCGCCTACAAAGCCAATATCCGTTACAAGGTAACCGGCCAGAACGACGTGGTGCTGGAAGTATACAACCTGATGGGGCAGCGGATGCGCACCCTGGCAGCAGCTAAGCAGTCGGGCACGCAGTCCGTGGCCCTCACCGATCTGAAAGCTGGAACCTACCTCGTAAAGCTGCGGGTTGGTGACCAGTTGACCAGCCAGAAAGTGGTTATTCTGTAGCGCACCGGAATCCATTTCGCCGCAAAAAGGGAGGGCTAATCGGCCTTCCCTTTTTTGTTTTCTGAGTAATGTATTCGGGGTATTAAGTCAGCAGCACAAACAGGCGGGGAAACCGGAAAAGAACCAAGCAATATGTCCCTGGCGGAAGCCGGCTTTACCCGGCGTAATGAAAAGCTGCCTGTGAGTTGGCAGATCAAGCTGGCGTAAAAACAAAAAGCGCCACCCAATCGGGTAGCGCTTTTTGCTTGGAAAAGTCAGCTCAGAAACTAGTTCTGACGAATCTTGTAGGTGTAGTTGCCGGCGCCATTTTTCAGGTTCAGCGTAACGGTGTAGTTACCATCATCTTTCACCACGATATCCTTACCTCCATATTCGAGGATTTTATCGGGCTCATTGTCGCCAAAGTTGATGTCCCAGTTGCCATTGGCGCGGAACTTCATGGCCTGACCACCCTTCAGGTCGGTCGTTACCGTCCAGACCTTGTTGGCCTCGTCGTAGGTCATGGGCGTGTCACCGTCCCAGCCTTTGGCAGTTGCCGAGCCAATGATGCCCCACTCTGTGCGGGTTGCGCTCCAGGTCTGCGTGTTCAGGTCAGCCTTCAGCAGGTAATAGCCGGCAGCAGGAACCTTCAGGTTAGGACCACCAGGAGTGGTGGAAAGCTTGCCCGTAGTGGTGCCACCCGTGGTAGCGGCCGAGCCGTCGTCGCCGTACGCGAGGTCCCAGTTGGGAGCAGCCGTGAATTTGAACTCGTTGTTGGCCGTGGGGAAGTTTACATATCCCTCGTATACCTTGTTATCCGCAACCGAAGCAGCTTTCGGAGCGGAAGCGGGGTCCCAGCCCTGGTGTGCGCCCGGGATGTAAACCGAAGGATAAGGAATAACAACTTCACCCGCGCTGTAAGGAGTGCCGCTTACCGTCGACACCGCCGAATAGCGCGTCATGGACGTGGCGGAGCCCGTTGTGCCCAGGGACGTCTTAATGCGGGCTTCGATTTCCGCAGTCGCGTCGGCCGGCAAGCCCAGCTCCAGCATAAGCGTGTTCAGCTCAGCTACCGTAAAGGTCTTTTTCATGGCCGAGCCAACGGCATACAGCTGGGGCTTGGCGAATTTGTTGCCCTTCTTGTCAAGCTGCAGCTCGTAGGTCACCACCTGGCCTTCGTAGCCGTAGTTCACCGGCGTCCAGGAAAAGGTGACGGCACTTTCGGCTGCCTTGTTTTCAGCCAGGTCAACGGTGGCCGTTGAAGCCGTAAGCGCGGCGGCAGTGCCGGGTTGAGCAACTACGCGCACTTCATCTTTCTCGCAGGAGGAAAGAAGCAGTACACCTGCGCACAGCCCGAGTATTTGGGTAAGCCAGAGTTTCATATTGTTTTTTGAAAGAGGTGAGAAACAGGTAAGCCAAGTTAGCTGGCAAATGCTACGGGCAGCTTAAGAGTTCATCTTAGCCCCGGCATCTGCCAGCTAATTTTTAGGCTTAGTATCCCGTGTTTTGCTTCAGGTTAGGATTCGCCACCAGATCGGTCGTCGGAATCGGGAAGAGTACGCGGAAGTCTTCTACTCCACGGCCTTCTTTCACGCCCCCTTTGAAGGGCCATACGTAGCTGGCGGTGGTGTACTTGCCAAAGCGGATAAGGTCGGTGCGGCGGTGTCCTTCCCAATACAGCTCGCGGCCCCGCTCGTCGAGGATATCGTCCAAGTCAACGGATGCCAGCGCCTCAGCATTAGCCCGGGTACGTACGGCATTCACCGCTGCCAGGGGCGTGCGGCCGGCTACCGGAGCCCCGCCACGCAGCACTGCCTCGGCGTACATCAGGTACGTGTCGGCCAAGCGGAACATGGGGAAGTCGGTGTCGGGGAAGTTGCCTTCCGTGTCGGAGCCTGGTACGCCGTTGGAGGTAACGTTCTTGAACTTAGTGACGGCGAAGCCATCCGTGAAAGTAAAGATGTCGTTAATCTCCAGGTTCTGGCCAGCCGTGTAAAACAGGGCCCGGTCATCGGTGCTGGTAGCACCACCAGGGAATAGCTCCACCAGGTTTTTCTTGGCCCGGTTGCCGCCCCAGCCACCGTTTAGACCAAAGCTGGCGGGTGACATGCTGCCACCCACGGCCGCATGTACAATGAACGTCATGCCCCCAAACGTGCGGGTGCGCTGCCCATCAAACGTTACGGGGAAGATTACCTCGTTGCGCGCAGCCGTTTTATCGTTGTCGGCCAGAAAGAGGCTCTGGTAATCGGGTGCCAGAGCAAATGCATTGGCATCTAATACTTTGGCCGCATAGATGGCGGCGTCGTTGTTGCGCTCCTGGCCGGTGTACACCTGAGCATTCAGATACAGCTTGGAAAGCAGCATCCAGGCCGCTGCTTTATCAGCGCGGGCATACACGGCTTTGGGCGCCAGCAACTCACCGTCAATAGCTTTCAGCTCCGACTCGATATAATCGAATACGAACTTGCGCGACTGTTGCGGCGGAGGCGTGCTGCCAACAGTTGATTCTTCGGTAGCGAAAGGAACATTACCGAACATATCAATGGCATGCCAGTAGCTCAGAGCACGCAGGAAGCGCGCTTCAGCCCGGTACGTGCGGATGGTGGCCTGATTTTCTTCGGAAATACCCCGCTCGTTCAGCCTGGCCGTCGTAGTTTGCCGGATAAACTCATTGCAGAGCGAGACCTGATAGAAGATACGGTCATACATTGCCCGCACGAATTCGTTATCGGCGTTCCAGGCCAAGCGGTTGTAGTCGGGCAGGTTGCCATCATTCCAGGCAATAATGGCTTCATCGGTGGTCAGCTCCTGCGCACCCCAGTACTGACGCAGGTAGTTGGAAAAACCTTCATCGATACCGGAAATATCCGGTTGACCAGAAGGACCTGACTGGCCGCTTACTGCGAGCGTGGCATACAGACGAGCCAATACCTGCTGGATCTGGGCGGGGTCGCGGTATACCGTTTCGGTGTTGGCCTGGTAAGAAGGAGACTGATCCAGCTCATTCACG
Source organism: Hymenobacter guriensis (assembly GCF_015773195.1). GTDB lineage: Bacteria > Bacteroidota > Bacteroidia > Cytophagales > Hymenobacteraceae > Hymenobacter > Hymenobacter guriensis. The sequence continues at coordinate 126,050 of NZ_JADWYK010000009.1, read as the reverse complement.
CACGAAGAAAGCGGTGAAAGAGCAACAGTCAGCAGCGCGGCTGCTACACTGCGTATGAATTTATTTTTCATGAAGGGGAATTTTTAGAAGCCGATGTTCAGACCAAGCGTGAACGTGCGCGGGCGCGGGTAGATGGAGTTATCGATGCCGTTGAACACCTCTGGGTCAAGCCCGGTGTAATCGGTGATAACGAACGCATTCTGAACAGACAGCGAGAGGTTTACGTTCGCCTTGTCCTGGGCAATTTTACCCACATTGTACCCCAGCGTAATGTTCTCCATGCGCAGGTACGAAGCATTCTCCATGTAGTAATCGGAGAAGTACTGGGCCGTGCTGAACTGCGAGTTCAGAACCTCGTGCGTGGCGTTGCTCAGGAAGCCGGTAGAGTTGGCCGAGAAGGTAGAGCCCGAGCGGAGGTTGTTGTACATGTAGTTGTCGAGGCTGGAGCGCATCGTGAAAGCCAGGCTGGCTTTGCCGTAGCTCAGGTTGGAGCCAAAGCCCAGGATGTACTTCGGCCGCGACGACTTGTAGCGGTAGCGGTCCGAGCCGTTTACCACGCCATCCTTGTTGCGGTCCACGTACACGCCTTCCAGCGGCTTGCCATCCGTGCCGTATACCTGCTGATACACGTAGAAGGAGTTTGCCGGGTAGCCTACCGAGTTGATCTGGATGTTGTTGCCAACCCCGCCACCAATACCGCCGGTAGGAACGCCAATGTAGTTTGGCGACTCCACCAGCGTAAGGCGCGTAATTTCGTTCTGGTTGTAGTTGCCGTTCAGGTTCAGCGACCAGTTGAGCTTTTCGCCACGCAGAACGTCTACGTTTACAATGGCTTCCACACCTTTGTTGGTCATGCTGCCCACGTTGAAGTTGCCAGCGTTAGACAGGTTGGCCAGCGCAGCTACTTCGATGAAGTTCAGCAGGTCTTTCGTATCGCGCTGGTACACGTCTACCGAGCCGGAAATGCGGTTGTCGATAAAGCCGTAGTCCAGACCTACGTTGTAGGTTGTCGTGGTTTCCCACTTGCGCTGCAGGTTGTAGAAGCTAGGACGGCTGGTGGTGTAGAATCGGTCACCCAGCTGGTAAGAAGCGGTGTTCTGGCTGGGCGTATACAGCGCCAGGTAGCCATACAAGCCTTCAACACTGGTGCCCAGGTCCTGCTGGCCCGTCTGGCCGTAGCCGAAGCGGAGTTTCAGGTCAGACACCACCGAATTGTTGGCCAGGAAGTCTTCTCCTTTAATACGCCAGGCAAAAGCACCGGACGGGAAGTAGCCCCAGCGGTTGTTGTCCGGGAAGCGGGAAGAGCCGTCGGCCCGGAAAGTACCGGTGAACAGGTACTTATCCTTGATGTTGTAGTTGGCGCGGCCATAGAACGACAGCAGGCGGTAACCCGGGTCGGTGTAGTCTTTGCCGTTGATGGGCATCGTAGCCGGGATGAATACCTCGCCCGCGGCCGTGAAGTCATCAAAGACAAATGTTTTGTAGTCGAAGGCTTGGTAGGAATGACCCGCCAGCAGTTCCAGGCGGCCAATTCCGATTTCCTTGTCATACTTAAGGTAGGCTTCCAGCAGCTTGTTGTCGTTGTTGGCGGCGTAGGGGTTGTTCTGGCCTTTGCCCAGACGGTCACCCACGAACGTAGCGGAGTTGGGTGCTACGTATACCGAGCCACGGCCGCGCTGAATGTCGTAGCCCACGTTCAGGTTGGCACTCAGGCCATCAACGAAAGGCAGGCGGTAGTCGAGCTGGATGTTGCCGATGCTGCGCTTTACGGTGCTCCGGTCGCGGCGCTGGTTGATCAGACCCACCGGATTGCGGCCCGAGAGGGTGTTGATGTTGCCATTCACATCCAGGTTCTGGTAGTATCCGCCATACTTAGCCAGCAAAGGGTTGCTGGAGTACACCGGCTGCGTAGGATCGTAGAACACGGCAGCGGCTACTGCGCCACCATCCGAGAAGTTGTTGTCGATCCAGGAGCCTTTCAGGTTTAGGGTTACGCGCAGCTTGCTGTCCAGCAGCACGGGCGTGAGGCTGATCGAGCCGGTGTAGCGCTTCAGGTCGTTGTTGATCAACAGGCCTTCCTGGTCGAGGTAGCCGCCGGACACCCGGAAGGGAACCGGGCCAGCCGAGCCGGCAATGCTTACGTTGTTATCGGTGGTTTGGGCCGTGCGGAAAATCTCCTTCTGCCAGTCGGTGTTGGCCGTGCCTACCTGGGCTTTCTGCTGGGCATTGCCGCGGGAATTAACCAGTGCCCGGTACTCGGCGCCATTCAGCACATCAATGTACTTAACGGCTTCCGAAATAGAGTTCTGCGAGCTTACGTTCACCGTTAGCTTTTCGCCCTGCAGGCCGCGCTTGGTGGTTACCAGAATTACGCCGTTCGAAGCGCGGGAACCGTAGATGGCCGTAGAGGATGCATCCTTCAGCACCGTAATACTTTCGATGTCGTTGGGGTTGATCAGCGACAAGGGATTGGCAGCACCAGAAATACCCTGGTTGTCAACGGGCACACCATCGATTACGATCAGCGGGTCGTTGCTGGCGCTCAGCGAAGAGCCGCCGCGAATACGGATAGATGAGCCCGTGCCAGGCGCACCACCGCCGGTGGTTACCTGCAGACCGGCTACTTTGCCCTGAATCAGCTGCTCGGGGTTGGTTACCTGGCCTTTCACGAACTGCTTTTCGGAAATCTGCTCCACGGCGCCCGTCAGGTCCTGCCGGCGCTGGGTACCGTAGCCGATAACCACTGCCTCGTTGAGCAGCGTAGTGTTTTCGGACAAGCTTACGTCCAGAGTTGCGTTCTGCCCGGCGCTTATCGTGACAGGACGACGGGTAGTGGTGAACCCAACAAACGATGCGACAATCGTTTGCGGACCGGCGGGCACGTTCTGGATGGAGAACTGACCGTCGGAGTTGGTGGAAGTGCCCAGGGAGGTGCCTTCAATTAGCACGGTCACACCGGGGATGCCCTGGCTTTTTTCGTCCACAATCCGGCCACTTATGGAGCCGGTTTGCGCTAGCGCACTGGTAAAACCAGCACACACAAACAAAAGCAGAAACAGCAGTTTCGGCAGATAAGGGTGTTTCATTAAGAAGGTTGGTTGAAGGTAAGGGGAAAAACTTGTGGGAAGTTGCACTGAGTTGAGAGAGGCAGGGATGCCGTAGAAAAAGTACATTTCAAGGCAAAAGCGGCTCTGGTTCATCTGCTCATACCGCCGTCCAGGAATGCCGGATTGGGGATATTCTCTGCAAGTTAAACGTTTGAAAACAAGAAAAACAATGCTGAGTGGCCCGTAAGTCGGTATTGTAATAAGTCTATTTTGCGGGCGAAATTTCGCTCTTTTTACACCGGGGTTCACGCGTCCGGCTCCGGAAATGCCTTATAGTTAGTAACTACTTACCCACAGGCATTTTATCGGTAGAAAGCGCGTAGCGAAAGAATTTCGTTTGGGGAGCTCAAAAGCGTTAATACGCTTACATAACATCCGTTTTTAGATAGAGTTTTTTTCGTGTCCGAAAACCTAAACCGGACAAATACTACACCCGGGGCCCGGCAGAGGTTCCCCGGTTATGGGTTCCGGTTTACTTTCTCTAGCTTTACCTTCTATGAGACGCCTGCTGCTTACCTCTGCTTTCGGAATTGGACTGCTGCTGGGGCCAGTGCAGGCCGGTCCCCGCCCGGCACCCCGGCTGCGGGTCATCGAGATACCAGACCCCGTACTGGTATTCTACCGGGAAAAGCCGCCGGGTACCGCCGCTCAGCAGCTTATTATGAACAGCAGTGAGCTGCCGTTGCTGGCCAAGCTGGCCTTTCTGGATCTGGTAAAGCGGCCCGACGTGTATTTCGACGGAAGCGGCAACCGGGATATGCCCGGCGCCGGCAAGGAAAGCGCCCGGCTGCGGCTGGTAGGCACCTATGCCCTGGCCACCGGCAAGCGGCAACTCGCCCCGGATGGCCGCAGCTACTACGTGCCGCTGCGCCAACCCAGGCAGCGGAAGTTTTACGTGTGCTGGGACAATGCCAACCAGTTCCGGACACTGACGGCCAGCACGGGTATCACCCCCAAAGTCGATTTCCAGGCCAATGTGCTGCCGGAAATCGACTCCGTGCGGGCTTTGTACGTGCTGCGCGTAGTGCCACCCGCGCAACAAGGCACGGCTATCCGGTGACCTTAACGGACCAGTTTGATTTTTACCCCTCCCCACCCATGCGAATTCCCCTTACGGCGGCAGCCTGCCTGCTGACGCTGGCTGCCTACGCCCAAACCACCATCCGGCTTACCAGCGTACCAGCCACCACGCCCACGGATGCCACCCTGTACATAGCCGGGTCCTTTAATGACTGGGACCCGGGCAGCGCGGCGTACAGTCTTGCTAAGAATACCGATGGGACGTATCAGATTACTCTTCCGGCCAGCATTACGGGCAAGCTGGAATTCAAATTCACGCGGGGCTCCTGGGATAAGGTGGAAACCAGCGCCCAGCAGGCCGACGTCAGTAACCGCACCTACACCGCTACCGGCGCTCCGGCTACGGTGGAGCTGCAGGTAGCCAACTGGAAAGACCTGGGCGGCGGCTCCGGCGGCTGCGCCAGCACCGCGCTACAGCCCAACGTGCAGGTCGTAAACGCCAGCTTTTCCATACCGCAGCTGGGCGGCCGCACGCGCCGCATCTGGATTTATCTGCCCGTAGACTATGCGACCAGCGCCCGGCGCTATCCGGTGCTGTATATGCACGACGGGCAGAACGTGTTCGACAAGTGCACGAGCTTTTCGGGTGAGTGGGGCGTAGATGAGGCTCTGCGCCAGCTGCAGCAAAGCGGCCAGGATCCAACGGGCACCATTGTGGTGGCAGTGGACAACGGCGGCAACTCCCGCCTGAATGAGTATTCGCCGTGGCCTAATGCGGAGTATAAGAGCGGGGGAGAAGGAGACAAGTACGTGGACTTTCTGGTAGAAACTCTGAAGCCCTACATCGACCAGCAGTACCGTACGCTCACGGGCCGTGAGTACACCGGTATAGCGGGCAGTAGCATGGGCGGCCTGATTTCGGTGTACGCCGCCCTGAAATATCAGAACGTATTCAGCAAAGTGGGCGTGTTTTCGCCGGCGTTCTGGTTTGCCCGGCAGCCACTGTTCGACTACGTGAAAACGGCCGGCCACCAGCAGCCCATCAAATTCTACTTTCTGGCCGGCGCCAAGGAAAGCGAAACGATGGTGCCGCTGATGGCCGAGATGCGCGATGCTCTGCAGCAACAGGGCTTTGCCGCCGCCGACATGAGCTACCACGTGCTGGAAGACGGGCAACACGCCGAGTGGTTCTGGCAGCGCGAGTTTCCGGCGGCGTTTCAGTGGCTGTACGCCGGTACGCCTACCGCTGGCAAGCCGCAGCGGCCAGCTCTGGCTTTCAGCGCCTACCCCAGCCCCGCCCGCGAGCAGCTGACGGTGCAGCTGCCGGCCCCGGAAAAAGACGCGAAAGTGGAAATCCTGGACACAACGGGCCGGCTGGTGCTGAAAGGCAAAGTGCGTAACGGCGCCACGCTCGATGTGAGCCGTCTGGCCAAAGGCCGCTACCTGCTGCGCGTGCAGGCCGGCAAGGCTTCCGGTACGCAGTCCTTCATCAAAGAATAAAAGCCGGGGTGGCGCCCTCGTAGATTTTACACGGAAATGCCGCCCGCATTTGCACAAGTCAATCGGGCTGCTACCTTTGCAGCTCAACCCGCATTCAACAATGACTTTCTCTTCGACGCAGCAAGCCTGGTGGTGGCCCCTCGGAAATTCCGGACGGGACTCCCTGTGCGTGCGTTAGAGCCACCTTCTACGTATCGACTCGACAGAAAGCCCGGCCGCCCGCCGGGCTTTTTTTGTGCCCTGTCACCTCCCTTGTCCTCCTTTCATTACCCCGTTTCCTTTATGCAAACTTTTCAGCTCCATACGCGCTACCTCCGGGTGCTGGCCGATACGGTAACGCCCGTGGGCTTGTATCTGCGCCTGCGCGACCGGTACCCCAACTGCCTGCTGCTGGAAAGCTCCGACTACCACGGTCAGCAGAACGCTTTCAGCTACCTGGCCTTCGATCCGCTGGCCCGCTTTGAGTTGCAGGGGGGAGAACTGACGCTGACCTTGCCGAACAACACTACGCACACCGAAACCCTGGCTGAGCCCCGACAGGCCTTGGCGCGGCTGCAGGAGTTTGCCAACGCCTTCCAGACCGAAGACACGGGCCACGACTTTATTACGGGCGGACTGTTTGGCTACCTGGGCTATGAGGCGGTGCAGTACTTCGAGGAGCTGGAGCTGAACGCGGCCAAAGAGCCGGCCGGCGCGGTGCCGGAAATCCTGTACAGCACCTACCGCTACGTTATTGCCGTCAACCACTTCCGCAACGAGCTGTACGTGTTTGAGCATACGCTGGCCGGCGAAACGATGGACGAGGACGGGCTGACGCGGCTGGTGAATCTGATTCGCAACCCGTCGTTGCCGGACTTCAAGTTCCAGACTGTGGGTGAAGAGCAGACCAACCAGACCGACGAGGAATTTCTGCGGGTACTGGCGCAGGGTCAGCACCACTGCCGCCGAGGCGACGTGTTTCAGATTGTGCTGTCGCGCCGGTTTCAGCAGGGCTTTACGGGTGACGAGTTCAACGTGTACCGGGCGCTGCGCTCCATCAACCCCTCGCCCTACTTGTTTTACTTCGATTACGGATCCTTCAAGATTTTTGGCTCTTCACCCGAAACCCAACTGCTGGTGAAGGGGCGCCAGGCCAGCCTGTATCCCATTGCCGGCACTTTCCGGCGCACCGGCCACGACGCCGAAGACGCCGCCCTGGCCCAGAAGCTGGCCGCCGACCCCAAGGAAAATGCCGAGCACGTGATGCTGGTAGACCTGGCCCGCAACGACCTGGCCCGCCACGGCGACGAGGTAAAGGTGAAAGTGTTCCGCGAAATCCAGTTTTACTCCCACGTCATTCACCTGGTCAGCGAAGTGACAGCTAAGCTGGCGCCCAAAGCCAGTTCCCTGCAGGTGGTGGCCGATACGTTCCCGGCCGGCACACTCTCCGGGGCCCCCAAGCACCGCGCCATGCAGCTCATTGATGGGCTGGAACCCACGGCCCGCGGCTACTACGGCGGCGCCATCGGCCACTTGGGCTTCAACGGCGACTTCAACCACGCCATCATGATTCGCTCCTTCCTGAGTGCCGCCGACCAGCTGTACTTCCAGGCGGGTGCGGGCGTGGTAGCCGCTTCCGATATCAACTCCGAGCTGCAGGAAGTGCACCACAAGCTGGCCGCCCTGCGCAAAGCCCTGCGGGAAGCAGCATCAGTGTAAAAACGGACAACCAATACGCCATGAAAATTCTCGTTCTTGATAACTACGACTCCTTCACCTACAACCTCGTGCAGGTGTTGCGGGAGTTGGGCCATACCGATAACGTCACCGTTATCCGCAACGACAAGCTGGCCGTGGCCGACGTGGCCGGCTACGATGCCGTGCTGCTTTCCCCCGGGCCGGGCGTGCCTTCGGAGGCAGGGCTGATGCCGGAAATCATCCGCCAGTACGCGCCCACCAAGCGTATTCTGGGCGTGTGCTTGGGCCACCAAGGACTGGCCGAAAGCTTCGGCGGGGAGCTGTACAACCTGCCGCAGGTACTACACGGGCTGGCTACGGAGGCTGAAGTAGTGGCCGAGGATAAGCTGTTTGCGGGCTTGCCCTCGCGCTTTCAGGTGGGGCGCTACCACTCCTGGAGCGTGCGGCCCGAGTCCATGCCCGAAGAACTGGAGGTGACGGTGCAGGATGCCGACGGACAAGTACTGGCGTTCCGCCACCGCCAGTATGATGTGCGGGGCGTGCAGTTTCACCCCGAGTCCATCCTCACGGAGCACGGCCACGATATGCTGCGCAACTGGCTGGCTTAAGCAAAAGCAGCAGACTCAGCATGACAACCAACCCAAACAGCCTTACAAATCCTTCGTGAAACACCTTCTCAACCAGTTATTCGAGCAACAGCTGCTCACGCACGCCGAAGCACGTGAGGCCATGCTACGCATCGGGCAGGGTGAAGCCAACGCCTCGGAAATGGCGGCCTTTATGACGGTGTACCGGATGCGCCCCATTTCGGTGCCCGAGCTGGCCGGTTTCCGCGAGGCCCTGCTAAGCCTGAGCCGCGACCCGGAGCTGGGCACCCGCGACACCGTGGATATTGTAGGCACCGGCGGCGACGGTAAAGACACGCTCAACATCAGCACGCTGGCCTGCTTTGTGGTGGCCGGAGCCGGGTATAAGGTCACCAAGCACGGCAACATCGGCGTATCGTCGGTGTGTGGTTCTTCGGATGTGCTGGCGCAGCTGGGCGTGGAGTTTACCGTGGGCAACGACGTGCTGAAGCGTCAACTGGAGCAGGCCAACATCTGCTTTCTGCACGCGCCCTCGTTCCATCCGGCCATGCGCCACGCCGGCCCCATCCGGCGGGAGCTGGGCGTGCGCACTTTTTTCAACATCCTCGGGCCCCTCGTAAACCCGGCCCGGCCGCGCTACCAGGTGGCCGGCACCTTTAGCCTGGAGCTGCTGCGCCTCTACCATTATCTGCTGCAGCAAACCGATGTGCGCTACGCCGTGGTGCACGCCCTGGATGGCTACGACGAGCTTTCCCTGACAGCCACTGCCAAGCTGGCTACCCCCGCCGGCGAGCAGCTCGTCACGGCGGCCGACTTTGGCCTGACCACAACCCTGCCCGCCGAACTGGCCGGAGGAAGTACGGCCGCCGAATCGGCGCGGCTGTTTTTGCAGGTGCTGGAAGGTCAGGGCACCCGTGCCCAGCGCGACGTAGTAACGGCTAACGCGGCCCTGGCCATTGGCTGCCTGGAACCCCAGCTCAGCTTCACCGAAGCCGTAGCTAAAGCCCGGGAGTCCCTGGATTCGGGACGGGCGCGGCAGGCACTGAAGAAGCTGCTGGAAGCTGCCAGACCGCGTGTTGCGGCCGTGGTCGGCTAACACAGAAGAAATAAATTTTCACACGGGCGCGTAGTGCGTTCCAACCACCCAAGCATGACCATTCTCGATAAAATCATTGAGCACAAGCGCCGGGAAGTGGCCGACCGCCAAAGCCTGGTGCCGGTGAAGCTGCTCGAAAAAAGCCTCTACATGCAGGCTCAGCCGCTGAGCCTGCGCCGCTACCTGCAGCGCGACGACCTGAGCGGCATCATCGCCGAGTTCAAGCGCAAGTCGCCGAGCAAAGGCTTTATCAACCCGCACGCGCCGGTGGAGCGCACCACGCTGGGCTACATGCAGGCTGGCGCTTCGGCCCTGTCGGTGCTGACGGATACGGAGTTTTTCGGCGGTAAAAACGAAGACCTGACCACGGCCCGCCGCTACAATTTCTGCCCGATTCTGCGCAAGGATTTCGTAGTGGATGAGTACCAGATCCTGGAAGCCAAAAGCATCGGGGCCGATGCCGTGCTGCTGATTGCGGCCGTGCTGACGGGCGAAGAAGTACTGCGCCTGGGCCGGCTGGCCAAAAGCCTGGGTCTGGAAGTGCTGCTCGAAATCCACAACGCCGAAGAGCTCGACAAAACCCTGCACCCCGATGCGGTAAGTCTGGTGGGTGTAAATAACCGTAACCTGCACGACTTCTCCGTGAGCCTCGACACTTCCGGGGAGCTGGCCCGGCGCATTCCCGCTGAATTCGTGAAAGTGACGGAAAGCGGGTTGTCGTCGGCCGCTGAGATTGAAGCTTTGCGCGCCGTGGGCTACCAGGGGTTTCTCATCGGTGAAACCTTTATGCGCCACTCACGCCCCGAAAAAGCCTGCGCCGCGCTGGTGCAGCAGCTCCGCCAAACCGAAGCCATAACGCTCCTGTAAGATGCAGCCAGCCCTGAAAGTGTGCGGTATGGCCCGGCCCGACAACCTGCGGGCCGTGGCTGCCCTGCGCCCCGACTTTCTGGGCCTCATCTTCTACCCAGGCTCCAAGCGGTACGCCGCGCCCACGCTTGCCCCCGCCGAGGTAGCCACGCTGCCCGCCGGAATTCAGAAAGTAGGTGTGTTCGTGGACGAAGAAGTGGCTGTGATACTGGCGCGAGTACGCGAATACGGCCTGCATCTGGTGCAGCTGCACGGCGCCGAGCCGCCCGAAGTCTGTGCCGCGCTGCAACGGGCAGGCGTCGCGGTTATCAAGGCATTTGCGGTGGGCGAGGCGTTTGATTTCGCCAGCCTGCTGCCTTACGTGGGCAGCGTGGATTACTTTCTCTTTGATGCGGCCGGCTCGCAGCCCGGCGGCAACGGTACCACCTTCAACTGGGAGCAACTGCAGCGCTACAACCTCCCGGTGCCCTACTTTTTGGCCGGGGGCATCGGGCCGGAACACGCAGCCGAACTGCGAAACCTACGCCTGCCCGGCCTGTTTGCGCTGGACCTGAACAGCAAATTCGAAACCGCGCCAGGCGTGAAGGATGCTGAGCAGCTGCGGCAGTTTTTTGCTAATGTCCGAATCAGATGATTTTTTACGCAGCGCCTCGCAGGGGAAAACCGCAGTGTTTCGCGGTGGTCGTTCACTGCGAAACCCTGCGAATCCCACCCCGAAACCCTGCGTGCAACCGATATGACACCAACCTACCAACAACCCACGGAACGCGGCTACTACGGCCAGTTTGGGGGCGCTTTCATCCCCGAAATGCTCTACCCGAACGTGGAGGAGCTGCGCCAGCAATACCTCGATATTTTGGCCGACCCTGGCTTTCAGCAGGAGTACCAGCTGCTACTGCGTGACTACGTAGGCCGGCCCACGCCGCTTTTTGAAGCCAAAAGGCTGTCAGAGAAGTACAACACACGGGTATTCCTCAAGCGCGAAGACCTCTGCCACACCGGGGCCCACAAGGTAAACAACACCGTGGGGCAGATTCTGCTGGCCCGGCGCCTGGGCAAAACGCGCATCATTGCCGAAACCGGCGCCGGCCAGCACGGTGTGGCCACGGCCACGGTTTGCGCCCTCATGGGCATGCAGTGCATCGTGTACATGGGCGAAATCGACATGGAACGGCAAAAGCCCAACGTGTACCGCATGCGCCTGCTGGGAGCCGAGGTGCGGGCGGCCATGAGCGGCAGCCGCACCCTCAAAGATGCCACCAACGAAGCCATCCGCGACTGGATCAGCAACCCCGTCGATACGCACTACATCATCGGCTCGGTGGTAGGGCCGCACCCGTACCCCGACCTAGTAGCGCGGCTGCAGTCCGTCATCAGCGAGGAAATGCGTAAGCAACTGCTCGAAAAAACCGGCTCTGAGCTGCCCCAGTACGTGGTGGCCTGCGTGGGCGGCGGCTCCAACGCGGCCGGTGCGTTTTATCATTTCCTGGAAGAGCCCACGGTGCAACTGGTAGCCGTAGAAGCAGCCGGGCACGGCATTCACTCGGGGCACTCGGCAGCCACGTCGGTGCTGGGCAAGCCGGGTATCATCCACGGCTCCCGCACCCTGCTCATGCAGGATGAAGACGGCCAGATTACCGAGCCGTATTCCTTGTCAGCCGGGCTGGATTATCCCGGCATCGGCCCGTTGCACGCGTTCCTGGCCGACTCCGGCCGGGCGCACTTTATCAGCATTGAAGACGAAGAAGCCCTGCGCGCGGTGGCCGAGCTGAGCCGGCTGGAAGGCATCATCCCAGCCCTCGAAACGGCCCATGCCCTGGCCGCACTAGGCCAGCTGGGCGCCGGCCCCGACGATGTGGTAGTGGTGAATCTGTCGGGCCGGGGAGATAAGGACCTGGAAACCTACATCAAGTACGCCGACTCCATTATGTAGTGATTCGCGCAGAGTTCCGTGGTGGTTAGTCACTGTGAAACTCTGCGGTTTTTACTGCGAAACCCTGCGCGAAATCAACGCATGAACCGAATCAAAGACGCCTTCGACAAAAAGCAGAAAAACCTGCTCAACGTATACTTCACGGCCGGATACCCGAGCCTGCACGACACCGTCCCCATTCTCCAAGCTCTCAGCGCGGCCGGCGCCGACCTTATCGAAATCGGGATGCCGTTTTCGGATCCGCTGGCCGACGGCCCCGTGATTCAGCAAAGCAGCACCGTGGCCCTGCAGAACGGTATGAACCTGCGCGTGCTGTTCGGGCAACTGGCCGGCATCCGGGAGCAGGTGCCCGATACGCCCATTCTGCTGATGGGTTACCTGAATCCGGTGCTGCAGTTTGGGGTGGAAAACTTCTGCCGCGAAGCCGCCGCCGTGGGTGCCGACGGGGTCATTCTGCCCGACTTGCCGCTGGATGATTACGTGGCCGAGTACCAGCCCGTTTTTCAGCAGTACAACCTGCGGCCGGTTTTTCTCATCACCCCGCAAACTGCCCCGGCCCGCATCCGTCGCATCGACGAGCTGACGGACTCGTTTCTCTACCTCGTGTCGGGCCCCGGCACTACGGGCGGCGCCAGTACACAGGCTGAGGGCGTGCAGGAAGCCTATTTTCAGCGCATCGAGGCCATGCAACTGCGCAACCCGCGCCTCATCGGTTTCGGTATCGGGGATAAAGCCTCATTCCAGAAGGCTTGTCAGTACGCCGAGGGCGCCATCATCGGCTCGGCCTTTATCCGGGCCCTCGAAGGCGTAGACGATGCCCCGGCGGCGGCTTCCCGGTTTGTGGCTTCCATCCTCAGTTAAAGATTTCCCGCCGAGGGCGCAGAGGTTTCCGCAGAGGACGCGGAGGCCGTTCTTCTGCGCCTTCCGCGAAAACCTCCGCGTCCTCTGCGGGAACCCCGAAAAACCATGATCATTCAGCTTGAACCCACTATAAACGCCAGCGCTCAGGCCGATATCGAAGCGCACCTCACCGCTCACAAGTACAAAGTCACTAATGTAAAAACCCAGCGGGCGCACTACCTCGTGGCCATCGGCAAGGCCGATATTGACCTGCGCGCTATCGGTCAGCTGCCGGGCATTCTGGACATTCACCGCGTCTCGGATGAATATAAGCTGGTGAGCCGCAAGTGGCGCGTGCGCCCCACCGTGCTCGACCTCGGCGACGGGGTGCGAATTGGGGAGGGCAGCCTCACGCTGGCGGCTGGGCCATGCAGCATTGAGAGCGAAGCGCAGATGGAGCGCATCATGCAGCACTTGGTGGACAACGATGTGCGCATCATGCGGGGCGGCGTGTTCAAGCCCCGGTCTTCGCCGTACTCGTTTCGGGGGCTGGGCATGGAAGGCCTCAAGCTGTTTCACCAGATGGCCCGGCAGCGCGGCATCAAAATCGTGACGGAGGTGATGCAGGTGTCGCAGGTAGAGGAAATGCACGATTACGTGGACGTGTTCCAGGTGGGCGCCCGCAACACCCAGAACTTCAACCTGCTCGACGCACTGGGCAGCGTGGACAAGCCCGTGCTCATCAAGCGCGGCATTTCGGGCACGCTGGAGGAGTTGCTGTCGTCGGCGGAATACGTGTTTTCGGGCGGCAATGAAAAGCTGATTCTCTGCGAGCGGGGAATCCGCACCTTTGAAACGGCCTCGCGCAATACTCTAGACCTGAACGCGGTGCCCATTCTGAAGGAGAAAACCCACCTGCCCGTCATCGTCGACCCCTCACATGGCATCGGCATCCGCGACTATGTGCCTACTATGGCTCTGGCCGGCGTCATGGCCGGCGCCGATGGCATCATCTACGAAGCCCACGAAAAGCCCGAGGAAGCTGCTTCTGATGGAGCCCAGACCTTGAACTTTACCGAGTCGGAACGGCTGATCCGCAACCTGCGCCGGGTGTACGCCTTACGGGAAGAATTGGAATAGAAAACGAATTGCTTGACAAATTATATTTGAAAACAGGGGGCAGAATTAAGGGCAAAAATCTTTAATATTCTACTTTTTACTCTGATGCCCTATGCGATATGGTGGGGTAGTTATTAAAAACAATGATAATTAGGGGGGGAGCCCTGTGAAAAAATAAGTGCCATGCTTTTTGCAATCTGTTTCTGAAATTTTCTATATTTGGCTCATCATGTTGAAACACCCTGTGCAATGCGTCGCCCTAATTAATCGTCCCGCGGGAAGCGGGGTCGGGCTGCCTTGCCGGTACGTTAGCGAATAGCACAACATGCTTCTTACACGCTGAAAACCTCGAAAGCCCGACCCTTACCCAGGATGTCGGGCTTTTTTTATTTCTCCTTTTATGTTTGAGCAGCGCTACAACCAGTACACCACCCAGGACCAGTTGGTGTGGAAAGTCTTGTTTGACCGCCAGACGGCCTTACTCCACAAGCGGGCCTGCGCCGCGTTTGGGCAGGGGCTGGAAGCCTCGGGCCTGCACCGCCACGCCATTCCCGACTTTGATGACGTAAACCGGCGGCTACGGGCAGCCACAGGTTGGGAATTAGCGCCGGTGCAGGGGATGCTCAATGATGCTGATTTTTTTGGGCTCCTGGCTCAGCGCAAGTTTCCTGGCACTATCTGGATACGGTCCATGCAGCAGTTCGACTTCACGCAGGAGCCTGACCTGTTCCACGGAGTCTTTGGCCATGTGCCGCTGCTGATGGATGCCGCCTTTGCCGACTTCCTGCATTTTCTGGGACACGTAGCTGCGCAGCATCTGCACGATGCACCGGCTCTGGCACGCCTGGAGCGGCTGTATGGCTTCACGGTACAGTTTGGCTTGGTGCAGGAGCGGGGAGAAACCCGGATGTATGGGGCGGGGTTGCTTTCTTCCTCGGGGGAAATTCACCATTGCCTCAGCAATGCCAACCACCAGCGCCCATTCGACCTGGCCAGCGCCCTGCAAACGCCCTACAGCGAAGCACACCTGCAGGATCAGTATTTCGTGCTTAATAATTGGGAGCAGCTCACGGAAAGCGTAGCGGAGCTGGCGGCCTTGCTGTCGAGCAACTGGCAGCTGAACGCGGTGTAGTTATCAGTTGATAGTTGTCCGTTGCCCGTAGCGAGTTTACGAAAAACAAACAACTGACAGCGGGCAACTCAGTACTGCCAACCCAGGCGCCGGTACACGAAGTGCAGCAGCCACAGCGGCCCAATCAGCAGAAACTGCAGGTCCTTCAGGAAGCTGGGCTTCTTGCCTTCCACCTTATGCCCCCAGAACTGGCCCACCCAGGCCAGCACAAAAATAATCAGGCACAGGGCCCAAAAGGGTAAGGGTGCATAGCTACCAACGAAGCTGAGGGCTGCCGCCATAACGACCCATACCAGCAACATCCCCACGGCCAGTGGCACCGAAAGACGAATGTAGTATGCCAGTGCCAACACCATTACCAGGCTACCCCAGTTCAGCCAGGGGCTGATACCCCGCACCGGTAGCGGTACCGGAATGGACCACAGAAGGCCCAGGATGGAGAACATAATCAGTGGGACGCACACCCAGTGCACCAGCTTGTTGGTAGGGTTCTGGTGACTTTCGCCGTATTCGTTGAGCAGGGAAGTTAGAGCAGGAGCAGACATAAGCAGGAAGCAGAGTGGGAGAGAAGAAAGCTACGCGGTTTACTGGCTGCATCCAAATGAAGAGGCTTAAGAAAAAGCCCTTCCCCGGGCGGGAAGGGCTTTTTCTTAGGTACAGAGAGAAGGGTGTTCTAGCCTTTCAGCTTTAAGGCCTTGCGCAGGTAGGCCAGAGAAAGCGCGTGGGCATCCTCCGCGAACTGCCGGTTGTACTTGGGGTTGGAGGGGTTGGCAAACGCGTGGTCAGCGTCGTAGAACTTCACCGTGAGCTTCTTTTTGGCAGCAGCCATATCCTTGGTGAACTGCGCTACCACGGCCGGCGTGATGGACTTATCCTGCTGCGCAAAAATTCCTAACACATCAGTATTCAGGGTTTTCAGGCGCGCCGGGTCTTTCTCAGGCATACCGTAGTACATAATGCAGCCCACTGCTTTGGGGCCGGCCAGCAAAGCCGTCTGCAGGCTCCAACTGCCCCCGAAGCACCAGCCCAGGGTGGCAATCTGGGCGTTGTTGCCTACGTGCAGTAAGGCTCCTTTGATGATGGCCTCCGCGCGTTCCGTTGTCACGCCCTGCATCAGCCGAGCGGCTTCCTCGGCGGTAGTGGCTACCTGCCCGTCGTACAAATCCAGCGCAATGACGTTGACGCCCTTTAGCTCGTTGGCGTACCGGAACGACTCTTTCTTGATGTAGTCGTTCAGGCCCCACCACTCATGTAACACGAAGACATACTTGTCGGAGCGTACGTTACTTTTGATTTCGAACCCCCGGGCCGGCTTGCCATCGGCCGTGCTGAACTCAATCATTTCGCCGGGGCCCTCATATTGATAAGGCATCGGGTCTTCGTGGCCGCGCACAAACTCCTCGTTGGCGCCCAGCATGGCAAATATCTCGGTGGCTTTTTCGGGCTTGGCACAGCAGCTGGCCGGACTCTGGGCCGTAGCCAGGGAAAGAGTGGCCAGTAGCGCCGCGCAGAGGGTAAAGAGTTTTTTCATGTCGGTGGGAGAAAAGTGCGTGAGGTAGTCGTTTGAGGAGGAAGTGCTGATTGCTAGTGGTCAGTCAGTTTACTTCTGAAAGGACGCGCAACCGCAGCAAACAAACGAAAAAGCCGCGAATGAACCTCCTATAGTCAGCTGCTTTCCGTGTTTATCGGAGCCCGGTTTGGATGTGGGCGCGCAGCTCCGTCAGCAGGGCGTACAGGCCTACATAAGTGCGGTTGAGGTAGATAAAGTGCTCGGAGCCGCGCGGTTCCCGCTGCTGGCGCAGCTCGGGCTGCTGCAGCAGGTCGTCGCCGAGGGCATAAAGGGCCTGCATATATGCCGGGTCGCCAAAGTCGAACATAGCCTGGCGGAAGGGGCGGCCCACCAGCTCCAGAGATGTGTGCATGGTGCTCACATAGAAAACGCGCTGGGCCGGGTCGGTTTCGGGGCGTACCACGCCGGCTTCTTCCAGCAGCGCCGCTAGGCGCACTGGGTCGGCCAGGGTTTCAGGAGCCAGCAAGGCCGTGAAAAGGCGGTGTACGTCGGCCGGAATTTCCTTTACACAGCCAAAATCCAGTACGGCTACGGTGCCGCCGTAGTCGGTGCGCAGCAGGAAGTTGCCGGGGTGCGGGTCGGCGTGTACCCGGCGCAGGGTGTTCAGCTGGTGCATGTAGAAGTCCCACAGTGCCTGGCCCAACTGGTTGCGCACGGCGGACGAGGGTTCCGTGGCCAAAAACTCCCGCAGGTGCTGGCCCGGCAGCCAGTCCATCGTCAGGATGCGGGCCGAGGACAGGGCGGGGTAGTAGCGCGGAAACTCCAGGTGTGGCAGCGTGGCACACTGGGCGGCTATTTCCTGTCCGCGCTGCAACTCCAGGGCGTAGTCGGTTTCTTCCAGCAGGCGGGTTTCCACTTCCAGCAGGTAAGGCCGCACGGTGTCTTCGCTTAGGCCCAGCACACGTAAGGCAATGGGCTTCACCAACCGGATATCGGAGCGGATGCTATCGGCTACGCCGGGGTACTGCACTTTCACCGCATACGTGAGCCCACCGCCGCGGGCCCAGTGTACCTGCCCAATGCTGGCCGCCTGCCGGGCGTTGATGTCAAACTCCTCAAACACCTCAAACGGCGAGCGGCCAAACGCGTCCCGGAAAGCTTTGACCACCAACGGCCCCGACAGCGGCGGCGTCTGATACTGGGCTTGGGCAAACTGGTCGGCATAGGCCGCGGGCAGCAGTTTTTTCTCCATAGCCAGCATCTGGGCCACCTTCAACACCGAGCCTTTCATTTCGCTGAGCGTGCCGTACAGCTCGGCGGCGTTGGCCGCGTGCAGGGCATCGGTTGGGGCCTCGGCGCCTACGGCCCGGCGGGCGTAGTGCTTCACGTAATTGGCGCCCACATTGAGGCCCGTTTTAGCAAAGCGTGCCGCCCGCGCCACTTTCGAGGTGGGCAGGGAACTGAGCGGCTTGGGAGATTCTTCCATACCTCAATCAAAAAAATGAGGAGTAAGGCACTGCTCCATCTGACCAGTGCCTTACTCCTCATAGAATTGCTTTATTTCCGCACCAGAAACCGCACCAAGTCCAGGGCCGAGTCGAACGTATTGCGGCCCACGAGGTCGAAGCTGAGCGTTACGGCTTTTTCGATGGCCGCGTCGGTGCGCTCGAAGTTTACGGTATCGTCTTTGGCGAAGAAGCCCAGCACGAAGAGCATCTGCTGCCAGAAGGCGCGCGGATACTGCTCCTGCACCAGCGGGCGGCTGGCCACTTCTTCGGTGCGGCGCCCTTCGCGCAGGATTTCGCCCACGAATACCTCAAACTCCTGCCGGAAGTCGTCGAGCACCCGGGGCGTGAGGCCGGGCATTCCGCGCAGGGAGCGGTGCAGGCTTTGCAGGGCGTAGCTGCGGTTGCGCTTCAGGATTTCGAGCAGAGTATAATAAAAGCCCAGCAGCTTTTCGCGGCTGCCGTACTGCTCCCACACCGGCTCACGGGCGGCGGCCGTGCGGGCTTCGCGCCCAAAATCAGCCCACAGCTCCCGGTCGATGGCCGCGAAGGTGGCATAGAAGCGGTAGAACTCCTGCTCGGGCAGGTTCAGCTTCTGCGTCAGGCGGTAGACCGATGGCGGAGGCGTGCCCTTACGCAGCACATAGTCCAGATACGCCTGCTTGATGCGGGCTTTGGGCGAAGCGGCCGGCTCGGCTGTAGCCAGGGAAGGGAGTTGCTGTTCCATACTTAGGTAACCGCCGGATGCCGCGTAAAGTTGTCGGTTCTCAGCTGATACAACTTCGCTGGCTTACTTTAGCCTACCCAGGCCGCCGTCCACCGGCAGCACCTGGCCTGTTATAAAGGAGCTGTGGTCGGAAAGCAGAAAAGATGCGGTATAGGCCATATCCTCGGGCTGACCGATGCGCTGCAGCGGATGTCGCTTGGCGCCAGCTTCCTGCTTCTCCGGGGAGCTGAGCAGTGCGGCAGCCAGGGGCGTGTTGGTGAGTGAGGGGGCCACGGCATTCACCCGGATGTTGCTGGCAGCATACTCGGCGGCCAGAGCGCGGGTGAGGCCCTCCACGGCGGCTTTGGCGGTGGCAATGCTGGTATGGAAAGCCATGCCCGTCTCGGCCGCCACCGTGCTGAACAGCACGACGGACGCGCCCTCTGCCTTTTTCAGCTTCTTCACGGTGACTTGCAGCACCTGCACGGCGCCTACTACGTTCAGCTCAAAGTCGGCCCGGAAATCTTCCGCACTAATTCGCTCAAAGGGCCGCAGCCGGATACTGCCGGGGCAGTACACCACGCCGTGCAGCACGGCAGGCAGCGCGTCCAGGGCACCGTTGAGGGGCTGCGTGGCGTCCAGCGCTACAAACGTAGTACCCAACTCGGCCAGCTCCGGCGACAAGTGACGGGCCGCCGTGTAAACCGTGGCGTTCAGCTGTCGGAGTAGGCGCGTAATGGCCAGCCCAATGCCGGAGGAGGCTCCCACAACGAGGATATGCTTGTCGGCGAATTCCATGATAGAAATTGTAAGAAGAGAGGATGCGTGTTTGGCTAACCTGCGCGGGTGGCTTTGGTTTCGGATATTTTGCTTATTCAAGATTGAACAGGAAGGTTCGAATTGCGAAATATTGTTTTCTAGCAAAAATTCGCTGGAGCTTCCCTGCTCATTCTGTAGCTTGCAGCCTGCTTTCACCTTACCTCAAACACCGCTTTTCTCGATGAATATCCGCAAACTGCTGGTCGCCAACCGTGGCGAAATTGCCATTCGCGTGCTGCGCGCGGCCACGGAGCTGGGCATCCCTACGGTAGCCATCTACACCTACGAAGACCGGTATTCTCTGCACCGCTACAAGGCCGATGAAGCCTACCAGGTGGGCCGCGACGACGAGCCGTTGAAGCCCTACCTTGACATTGAAGGCCTGATCCGGACGGCCAAGGAAAACGGAGTCAATGCCATTCACCCGGGCTACGGTTTCCTGAGCGAAAACGCCACGCTGGCCCGCCGCTGCCGCGAGGAGGACATCATCTTCATCGGACCCCGCCCCGAGGTAATGGAAGCCCTCGGCGACAAAGTAGCCGCCAAGCGCGTGGCCGTGGAGTGCCAGGTGCCCATCATCGAAAGCAGCCGGCAGGACCTCAACAGCTTTGAAATTGCCCTTGAGGAAGCGCACCGCATCGGCTACCCCGTGATGCTGAAAGCCGCCAGCGGCGGCGGCGGCCGGGGCATGCGCGTCATCCGCGACGACGACCAGCTGGAGAAAGGCTTTTTCGAGGCCCGGAACGAAGCTCTTAAAGCCTTCGGCGACGATACGGTATTCCTCGAAAAGTTTGTGGAGCAGCCCAAGCACATTGAGGTGCAACTGGTGGCCGACAATCACGGTGGGCTGATGCACCTCTACGAGCGGGACTGCTCGGTGCAGCGGCGCTACCAGAAAGTGGTGGAAGTGGCGCCCTCCCTGAACCTGCCCGACCACATGCGCCACCTGCTCTACGAGTATGCGCTGCGCCTGGGCCGGGCCGTGAACTACAACAACGTGGGAACCGTGGAATTCCTGGTGAACCCGGAGCACGACCGGATTTACTTTATTGAGGTAAACCCGCGCATCCAGGTCGAGCACACGGTTACGGAAATGATTACCGGCGTCGACCTGATCAAAACCCAGCTCTACATTGCGGCTGGCTACCGCCTCACCGACCCAGAAATCGGGTTGGGGCCGGATGTGAAGCCCCTCAAAACGGGCTACGCTATTCAGTGCCGCATCACCACCGAAGACCCCGAGCAGGATTTCAAGCCCGACTACGGCACCATCACGGCCTACCGCTCGGCCGGCGGCTTCGGCATCCGCCTCGACCAGGGCTCGGTGTACACCGGCGTGAAGGTGTCGCCGTTCTTTGACTCCCTGCTGGTGAAGGTGTCAGCGCACGCGCCCACCCTGGCCAGCGCTGCCCAGAAAATGGCCCGCACGCTGGACGAGTTCCGGGTGCGCGGGGTGAATACCAACATTCAGTTTTTGCAGAACATCATTGCCCACCCGGTGTTCATGGCCGGCGAGGCCAACGTGGATTTCATCAAGGACCACGCGGAGCTGTTCCGGTTCAAAGCCCGCCAGGACCGTGCCACCAAGGTGCTCAACTTCCTTGGCGACGTGGTAGTGAACGGCAACCCCGACGTGAAAGGCCACATCGACCCCAAGCGGGAGCTGCGCAAGCCGCGCCTGCCCGAGTACAACCGCGACGCGCCCATCACGCCCGGCACCAAGGACAAGCTCACCGAACTCGGCCCCGAAAAATTTGCCCAGTGGCTGCGCCAGGACAAGCAGATTCACTACACCGACACCACCCTGCGCGACGCCCACCAGAGCCTGCTGGCCACGCGCATGCGCACCTACGATATGCTGAAGGTGGCCGAGCGCTACGCCCGCCAGCACCCACAGATCTTTTCGCTCGAATGCTGGGGCGGCGCCACCTTCGACGTGGCCCTGCGCTTTCTGCACGAAGACCCCTGGGAGCGGCTGGCTAAGCTGCGCAAGGCCGTGCCCAATATCCTGCTTCAGATGCTCATCCGTGGGGCCAACGGCGTGGGCTACAAGGCGTACCCCGATAACCTCACGGAGCGCTTCGTGCAGCAGGCCGCCGAAACCGGCATCGACGTGTTCCGCATCTTCGACTCGCTGAACTGGATGCCGGGTATGGAGTCCTGCATCAACTTCGTGCGCAATAAGACCGATCGGCTGGCGGAAGCTAGTATCTGCTACACCGGCGACATCCTCGACCCTCGGCGCAACCAGAAGTACAACCTGGACTACTACCTGCGCCTGGCCCGGCAGATTGAGGAAGCCGGCGCGCATATCCTATGCATTAAGGATATGGCCGGGCTGCTGAAGCCTTACGCCGCCACCGAGCTGATTACCGCTTTGCGCGACACCGTCCAGATGCCCATTCACCTGCACACCCACGATACCTCGTCCCTGCAGCCGGCCACGTACCTGAAAGCGGTGGAAGCGGGCGTCGACGTGATTGATGTAGCGCTGGGCAGCCTTTCGGGTCTCACCTCCCAGCCCAACTTCAACTCCGTGGTGGAAATGCTGCGCGGGCAGGAGCGCCACCGCGAGTTTGATCAACAGTCGCTCAACGAATTCTCCAATTACTGGGAAACCGTGCGCGAATATTACTACCCGTTTGAGTCGGGGCTGAAGGCGGGCACTTCGGAAGTATTTCAGCACGAAATTCCGGGCGGACAGTACTCCAACCTGCGGCCCCAGGCGGCGGCGCTGGGCTTGCTGGACAAGTTTGAAACCGTGAAAACGACTTTCGCCGACGTAAACCAGCTATTTGGTGACATTGTGAAGGTGACGCCTTCCTCGAAGGTAGTGGGGGATATGGCCCTGTTTCTGGTGTCCAACAACCTTACCACCCAAGATGTGCTGGAGAAAGGCGCCACGCTCAACTTCCCTGAATCGGTGCGGGAACTGTTCCGGGGCGACATCGGGCAGCCTGAGGGTGGCTGGCCCCGTGATGTGCAGCAGGTGATTCTAAAAGACGAGCAGCCCTTCACTGACCGGCCCAACGAGCACCTCGCGCCCATCGACTTCGACCAGGAGTGGCAGCGGTTTGAAAAGAAGTTCGGGCAGCGCGGCAAGTTTACCGATGTGCTGTCGTGGCTGCTCTACCCCAAGGTATTCGAGCAGTACTGGGCGCACCTGCAGCAGTACGGGGAGGTTTCGGTGGTACCTACACCGGTATTCTATTACGGCCTGCAGCCCGGCGAAGAAACCATCATCGATATTGCCCGCGGTAAGAGCATTATTGTGGGCTTGCAGAGCATCGGGCCAGTAAATGAGGACGGCTGCCGCACCATGTTCTTCACCCTCAACGGCCAGCAGCGCAACCTCGAAATCCGCGACACGAGCGTGGAAGTGAAGCGCATCCAGAACCCCAAAGCCGACAAAGCCAACGTCAAGCAGGTGGGCGCCCCGCTGCAGGGGCTGCTTTCCCGGGTGCTGGTGGAAAATGGCCAGGAAGTGCGCAAGAACGCACCCCTGTTCATCATCGAAGCCATGAAGATGGAAACCACTATCACGGCCCCGCAGGATACCAAGGTGCAAACCATTAATCTAACCGAAGGCACCCTGGTTAATGCCGACGACCTCGTGCTGACGCTTGGGTAAAGTAGGTTTGCGTAAATTGAGCGGTACATTTAAGATTTACGCATGAAAAATTCTGCTTCCATGCTGTCGAATTGGGCAGGTGCTCTGCTGCTAGGAGTGACAAGCCTGGCTACAGCGCCTGCCCACGCGCAACAAGCCACCGGTAGCTCCCTGGGCGACCAGGAGAATCTGCGGTTGCTATCCGGCGGTAACGCCAGCACCGCTATTGTGACGGTGGATAAGCGCTAGGCCGGAGTGCGGGGTACGCCTTTTTTGCTGCCCATGTGGGCTGTCGGCGACATTCTACTTACCTCGAACAAGCGCGTGACGGCAGTGCCATTGAAATTCGATGTATAAATCAGCAGTTGATGGCGCGGCGCCCACAGGGTGATTCTATCTGGATTGATTTGCGTAACATCCAGGAGTTCACGCTCACTGATCCGCGTGCCGTACCCGGCCAGGCTGGTCTACACCGGTTTGCACGCTTCAGGAATCTGCCGGATCAAGCCGGGCGTGTCGATTTTCTGGAGGTGCTCCACGATGCTGGTCCGTATGCATTGCTGAAGCGCTCCGGTAAATCGTTGTTGAAAGCCAGCTACCAGCAGGCGTATAGTGCCGACCGGCCCTACGATGAGTTGGTAGACGCCACTGACTATTACCTGCGAAGTCCTGACGGGACATTCACGGCGGTGAAGCCGACAACCAAGTCGTTGGTGGCTGCTATACCGCCTGTTTTGCAGGAGTCCTTACGCGCTGAATTGAAAAAGACACCCGTCCGCACCGAAACGGATTTAGTTAATGCTGTTTCGCAGCTAAACAAGCTGGCAGCTGTCAGCAAGTAGACAGTAGAATATTCTAATCTCTCATTCAAGGACTGGTGGCTAGAGAAGCGTCTCTTGCTAACAGCAAGGTAACAAAGGCAAGGAAGCGAAACTGCTGCTGGTTAAGGCCAAGTGACGGAAACGGGCGGCCCAACCGAAACCTTGCTCCACCACCTAGCAGTGCGGCCACAAAGTCCGGGCTTATGTCTCGGTACTGACGCTTGGATAAATCTAATTTTGCGTAAATTGGAAAACACACTCTATTCCAATTTACGCATGAAAAATTCCGCCTATTTTCTATCCACTTGGTTGGGCATAGTCCTACTGTTCGTCGTCTTCGGCGCGGCAATACCGACTTATGCCCAGCAGGCTGCTGGCAGCTCCCTGGTCGACTTGCAAAATCTGCGGCTCGTATCGGACAGCAAAGTGGCCACAACTTACCTGAAGGTGGATAAACGCTACGAGGGCATACGGGGTACACCCTTTCTGCTGCGCGGCTGGTCTACCGGCGACATTCTGCTGACGACTAATCAGCGTGTGAAAGCAGTGCCGTTGAAGTTTGACCTTTACAACCAGCAGCTAATGGTGCGGCGCCCGCAGGGCGATTCTATCTTGCTTGACCTGCGCAATATCCAGGAGTTCACCCTCACCGACATCCGCACCTTATCCGGGCAGGCTAGCCTACACCGGTTTGCACGTTTTACAGATATACCAGGTCACTCAGGCCGAACGGAGTTCCTGGAATTGCTGCATGCTACCGGTCCATATACGCTTTTGAAGCGCTCCGGTAAATCGATGGTGAAAGCCGACTACCAGCAAGCCTACAGTTCCTACCGGCCTTACGATGAGTTGGTGGACGTTATTCAGTATTATCTGCTAAGTCCGCAGGGTACGCTTACCGTCATAAAGCCAGCCGTTAAGTCCTTGGTAGCAGCGGTGCCTGCTACTGTGCAGGAACCGCTCCTGGCTGAGCTGAAAAAGGCAACGTTACGCACCGAAACAGACCTGCTGAATGCCGTTTCGCAACTGAACCTGCTGGCAGCAACCGTCAGCAAGTAAACAGCGGGACCTTCCAAGCGCTCCGCCCAGCTATATGCTGCTGGGCGGAGCGCCCCCCTGGACCAAGGGCCAAGTCGATTGCCTCACCGCACGCTCAAAAAAAGCTACCGTGCAGCGCTACCACTACCAGACCACGGCCTAGCTCAACGAGCACTTACAAGTTTTTTGCTGGCCTACAACCACACCAAACGCCTCAGGCGCCTGCGTAGCCTAGCATCACACGAAGTTGTCTGCGCCCAGGGGCAAAAGAATCGGACTATTTTTACGCGTGTCCCGGCCGAGCTCACCCTGGGGCTATCCAACTGGTTCGTTGTGGAGCATTCAGCATTTTCCAGAGCATTTGCTGTTGCGCTTCATCCAACAAGCCTGCTTCACAACGAGCAAGTGTCAGGAGCGTCGGCTCGAAGAGTAGTGCCTCCTACACTTGCGCACTGAAGGCTTAGTCATGCCGCTCCGGGAATGAAATTGACTGGCTTAGTAGATTCAGCATGGTCTGCAGTGTATCGAAATTGAATGCTAAATAACGTGGTGGAGTATTCTGCTCTTATGCTTTTGGGTAGCTTGCTGAACGCCAGTGCTGACTTGTTGCTTTTTGAGTTTTACAGCTCACAGGTAGAGTGTTGGCGTGCTGCCACTACCCGCCATACTCAACATCGAGGGTATGCCCTTGCCGAGATAATATTAGACTTCACGAATCAGCCGGTATAGTTGCTCGTGGTACGTGTCGCTTACCGGAATTTCTTTGTCCAAGATGTAAATCGTGTTGCCATCGACCATGCGAATCTTATCCAGCGACACGATGAAGGACTTGTGCACCCGCAGAAATGGCGGCTGCGGCAACGTTTCAGTTAGCTCCTTCAGGGTTTGGTAGGTGACGATGCGCTGCGTGGGCAGGTGGATGGACACGTAGTTACTCAGGCCCTCGATGTAGAGAATATCGGCGTAGTTGACGCGCAGAAACTTGTTTTTGCTCTCGCCCTTCACAAACATGTGGCCGGCGGCGGGAGGCCCTGCTACGGAAACGGGCGCAGCCAGCGGAGCCGGAGAAGCAGCCGGTCCCGGCAACAGTGCCAGCGCTTTTTGGGCCGCTTTAAAAAACCGCTCAAAGGAAATGGGCTTGAGCAGGTAGTCGACCACATCGTTTTCGTAGCCGTCGAGGGCGAATTCGGGGTAGGCGGTAGTCAGAACGACTTTGCAGCGGGTGCCGGCCAGCTTAAGGAATTGCAGGCCGGTGAGCTTGGGCATCTGAATGTCGAGAAACACCAGATCCACCTGGCCCTGCTGCACCAACGTCAGCGCCTCAATGGGGTTGGTGGTAGTGCCCACCAGCGTGAGAAAGGGCAACTGGCCGATGTAATCGGCCAGAATGGCCAGGGCCGGGGCTTCGTCATCGACAGCAAGGCAGCGGATCATGAGCGGGGCATAGGTAGAGGTAAATGAACGGCGGGCCGCTCTGCGGCACGCCTACCACACGAGCTGTAGAGCAGTACGAAACCGTCCATCGGCCGCTCCCACATGCAAGGCGTGCCGCTCCGGGTAGAGCAGCTTCAGCCGCCGGCGCAGGTTGGGCAGGCCGATGCCCGTGGAAACATCTTTATGATCAGTGCTGCGCTGGTTCTCGACTTCGAACAGCAGTTGCTTACCCGAAACGTCCAGCCAAATGTGCACAGGATTTTCGGGGTCGTCGAGCACCCCGTGCTTGAGGGCGTTTTCCACGAACGGAATCAGTACCAGCGGGGCCACGCGGCGGCCGGCGGGGTTGCCGGTTACGGTGAAATTGACGTGGAAGCTGCCGGGGAAACGGAGGCGGTAGAGGTCGAGGTAGTTGCTCAGGTAGTCAATTTCCTGGTCCAGGCCCACCTGCTCGCCGGGCGTGTCGTGCAGCATGTAGCGCATCAGCTCCGAGAGTTTCAGGATGGCGTTGGCTACCGGCTTGGCCGCGGGATAAGCCATGCTGTAGAGCATGTTGAGCGTGTTGTAGAGGAAGTGCGGGTTGATCTGGGTTTTGAGGAAGGCCACTTCGGCGATGCGCTTTTCGGCGCGCAGCAACTGGTTTTCACGCTCGTGGCGCAGGGCGGTACGGCCGGCCCATAGCGCGGCACTTAGCACTATCATGGGGCTGGCGAAATAGGCGTTATCGAACAGGTAATAGCCGATGGTGGTCTCGCCCCCGTAGTTGTGAAAGCCCAGCACGGCGGGGAACAGCACCTCTTCCACGCCGTAGCGCATGCCGATAAATAGGGCCACCACGCCCGCCAGAGCCGTGGCTAGGAGCCCGGTGCGGCCTGGGCGCAGAAGGCGCGGATATACCACCAGGTAGCAGAGGTAGAACTCAATCAGCCGGAATAACAGGAACGAGAGCATGAGTATCAGGCTGATGTGGGACCAACTCTTCTGTTGCACGAAAACGCCCAGCAATTCGTAGCCGGCGTAAGCCAGCCAGCCCAGTATGTGCCAGTAGATAAACTTGTCTTTCATGAGAAGGGAGGCAAATGGTGGGAAAGGCCCGTAGCAAATAGCATCAGCTTTGCCCCGACCGCCTCAAAACTACCGTGCTCCGGAAGCTCCCGCACTTTTTTTATGCGAAAGGCCAGTTTTGGGATGCGAAACCGAAAAACCGCTAAAACGCCCGATGACAGCCGGTTTCGGGGCATTGGAATAATGTTTTTTACCCCGGAAATGGGCTGGTTGACCTTTGGCTCGTCATTGAGCTAACCGTTTTTCGCCATGTCCATTTTCCTCTGCTGTCGCCGCTTTCCTCTACTCGTATTGGTTGGCCACCTCTGCTTTTACCTGCTGCTGGGCCTGCTACCGCCGGCCATAGCCCAGCCGGCCGCGCCCGCCGCCCAGGTCAGCGGCACCCTGCTCGATACGGCCGGCCAGCCGCTGGCTTTTGCCACCGCTGTGCTGGTGCAGCTGCCCGATTCGGCCATTGCCAGCTCCCAGACTGCTACCGAGCTGGGCGGCTACTCGTTCAGCCGCATCAAGCCCGGCCGCTACTGCGTGAAAGCCCTGCTGATGAGCTATGCCAGTGCCCGCAGCGCCGCCTTCGTAGTGGGTCAGGAAGCCGTAATGGTGCCGGCCCTGCGCTTGGTTCCTGTCGCCACGGCCCTGCAGGAAGTGACGGTAACCGGCTCCATACCCCTGCTGGAGCAGCACGCCGACCGTACCGTGGTGAACGTGGAGCGCCTGAACACGGCCGGCGAAACGGCCCTCGAAATCCTGAAAAAAGCCCCCGGCGTAACGCTCGACAAAGACGACAACATCGTGTATCGGGGCAGCACGGGCGTGAACGTACTGATTGACGGCAAACTCACCTACATGAGCGGCGCGGCGTTGAGTAGTTACCTGAAGTCGCTGCCCGCCTCGGCCATCAGTCAGATTGAGCTGATGCCGAACGCACCCGCCTCAATGGACGCCGCCGGCACAGCCGGAGTGCTCAACATCAAGTTGCGCCGCATCCAGCTTCAGGGTCTGAGCGGTACCTACACGCTGGGCGTCGGCTATGGCCGCTTCGAGAAAAACTGGGCCGGTACCAGCCTGAGCTACAACGTAGGGAAAGCGCGCCTCTTCGCCCGCCTCGACGGCGGCCGCTATAACTCCTTCAACCAGCTCACTATGATTCGCACCATCCGCGACAGCCTCTTCAGCCAGCAAAACTACTGGCGCCCCCTAACCTACAGCGGCACCTATGCCACGGGAGTGGACCTGACCCTGACTGCCCGGCAGAGCATCGGCCTGCAGCTGCGCGGCGGTGCCGACCAGACCACCGCCCTGAGCACCAGCAGTTCGGTGGCCACCGATGCGGCCGGCCACCCCGGCGGCCGCCGCGAGCTGAGCAACCCCAAGAACAGCTCCGCCACCAACCGGGCGCTGAACCTGCACTACCGCTTCGCCCTCGATAGCACCGGCCGCGAGCTAAGCGCCGACGTGGATTACGTGCGCTACGCCAGCGCCACGGACCAGCGCTTCGACAACCGGGTGTTTGCCGCAGGCAGCGAGCAGGGCCGGCCGGCCGAGCAGCTGCGCAGCGCTACGTCGTCGGAAACCACTATTCGGGCCGCCAAAATCGACTACGTGCATCCCTTCGCCGGCACCAAATGGCGGGCCGAAACCGGCACGAAAACCAGCTGGGTTACTTCGCACAGTACCCTTCGGTTCGATAAGCTGCTGACCAACGGCTGGCAGCCGGATGCCCTGCGCACCAACCAGTTTCAGTACGACGAGTATATCAGCGCTGGCTACATCAGCGTGAATACCAGCTACGGTGCCCTGGAGCTGAAAGCCGGCCTGCGCGGCGAGCTAACCCAGACCGGCGGCCGCTCGGCTACCACCGGCCAGCAGGTCGACCGCCGCTACTTCCAGTTGTTTCCCAGCGCTTTCGCCAGCTACAAAATCATGGAGCACGACCAGGTAAGTGCCTCCGTGAGCCGCCGTATCACCCGCCCCAACTACCAGAACCTGAACCCCTTCCTCAACTATACCGACTTCTACACAGCCCAGCAAGGCAACCCGTTTCTGCGGCCTTCACTCTCGCAGTCATTGGTGCTGAACTACCTGCACAAGGATTTTCAAGTCTTTAGCCTGAGCTACCTGCGCGAAACCAACTCGGTGAACAGCGTGGTAACCCAGAACGACGACACCAACGTATCGACCAGCACCCCGCAGAACCTGGCCCAGACCAATACCCTTACCCTGAGTTCGGGCGGCCACACCGACATCGCCAGGTGGTGGGGCATGGATAACCAGCTCAGCGGCAGCTACACGCAGGTCGAAGCTCAGGTGGAAGGTCAGCCCGTTCGCCTGGCCAGCTACAGCTGGGAGGTCAGTTCGGACCATACCTTCATGCTGCCCCGCAGCTACAAACTGCTGGTGGGAGGCAGCTACTACTCGCCGGCCCTCATGGGGCTGTTTCACACCAAAGCCAGCGGCCAGCTAAACCTGGGGCTGAAAAAGCAAATCCGGGCCGAGCGTGCCAGCCTCAGCCTGCGCGTGAGCGACGTGTTCAACACCAGCCGCTTCCGCAGCACCCTGCGCTACAACAACGTGAACCAGACCTGGAACAACCAGTGGGAAAGCCGCCGTGTGACGCTGGCTTTCACCTGCAAAATCGGCAGCGGCAAAACCCAGGCCCGCCACAACGTCGGCAGTGCCGACGAGGAAGGCCGGGTGGGTAAGTAAGGAACCAGTTGTGGGCAGCTACAACCCCAGGTGTATAGCCCACGGCAGTCATGTTTCTGCATAACGAGCAAGCTGCCCGCTACGGAAGCTACTACGCCGACATCAGGCCTAAGCAGGCAGACTTATTTTTCTGCCTAAGAACCCGGGGCATCTGCTACCTGGCCGATTTCCGCCGCCCCTATACTTGATTTGGTTCGGCTATGCCATCAATACCGTTGCGTTTTTAGGGATGTTTCGGCCCGTTTCCGCCTACGTGTCGACCGTCAATGCACTTACCTAGCAGTTAACTATACAAGCTAAATGCTCCTGAAATCTAGGGCTAATCCTACACAATACCGGTCCCAGCGCAACAAACTATCAGCGCTCCAGCAGGATTTCCGTGCCTAAAATCACCAGATCTACCCGGCCTTTCAACGTCTGGTTGATGAAGGGCGTGTTCTGGGATTTGGATTTCATGAATTCCTTCGTGAAGGTTGTTTCCGCTTCGGTATCGAACAAGACGCACTCGGCTTGCTGGCCAACTTCGATGGTGGGTACCGGCAGGCCCATCAGGCGGCGGGGCTCGGCCGAATAGCGCTTCACCACCAGGTCCCACCCGAATTTCCCGGGCTCGACGAAGAAGTGATGGAGCGACACCAGGGCCGTATCCAGGCCGGTGATGCCATTGGGGGCACTAATGAAATCCTGGGCTTTCTCGAACGGCGTGTGCGGCGCATGGTCCGTGGCAATAAGGTCGAATACGCCCTCTTTGAGCCCTTCGAGCAGCGCATCACAATCGGCCTGCGTCCGCAGCGGCGGGTTCATTTTATAGTTCGTGTCGTAGTCGCCGATATGCTCGTCGGTGAACATCAGGTGGTGCGGGGCCACTTCGGCCGTCACCTTTACGTCGCCGCGGGATTTCCACCAGCGGATGGTTTCCATGCCGAGCTTGCTGGACACGTGCTGGATGTGCACGTGCGCGCCCGCCGCCCGGGCCAGGCGGATGTCGCGGTCGATGATGATTTCCTCCGCGCACGCCGGCGAACCTTTGATGCCGAGCCGGTAGCTCATCACCCCTTCGTTCAGGGCACGCGGACCGGCCAGCTCCGGCACCTCGCAGTGGCTGGCGAAAAACATCCCGAACTCAGTGGCGTACTGCATTGCCCGCAGCAGCACGGCCGGGTCGGCGGTGGTGTCGCCGTCGTCGGTGAGCATGATTACGCCGAGCCGGTGCATGCCCTCAATTTCGGCCAGTTCCTTGCCTTCGCGGTTTTTGGTGACGCAGCCGGAGGTGTACACCGGAATGCGGGCCCGGTGCCTGGCATTGTCCAGCACGGTGGCAATAGCCGTTGCCGAGTCGAGAGCCGGGCGGGTATTGGGCATCATGACCACGCCGGTAATGCCGCCGTTGATGGCCGCTTCGCTTCCCGTGGTGATGGTTTCCTTGTTCTCAAACCCCGGTGCGCGGAAATGGACGTGGGCATCAAACATGCCCGGCATCAGTACCCGGCCCCGCGCGTCGATGACCCGGGCGCCCTCGGGAATGGCCAGGCTAGTGCCGATTTGCTGAATGATTCCTTCGACAATCAGCACGTCACTTTCGACAAGCTCAGGTGAATTTTCGGCGGCGATGCGGGCGTTTTGAAGGAGGAGCATGGAGGGGGGAGTGCGGTAAGCCGGCAAGGGGTGTGGGGATATTCTGGCTGTTGGAGATGAAAATACACGGGCGGAACCAGCCGCCACGTTCGGCGTTTAGGGCATAATTACCGTTGAACTGGCTCGCTGCGGTGCGGCGTACGATTCCTGCCGTGGGAATTCCCCGCCCGGCGTGAGCCAGTCGAGCACAGCCATGCGGATGGAGATGCCGTTTTCGACTTGGTTGGTGATCAGGCTGCGCTCATAGTCCATGACGGCATCGCACAGCTCGACCCCCCGGTTTACGGGGCCGGGGTGCATGATGTAGAGGCCCCGGTCGCGGATTTCTGCCAGCCGGGCAGTGGTGATGCCGTAGACCCGGTGGTATTCGCGGACGTTGGGGAAAAACTGCACGTCCTGGCGCTCCAGCTGCACGCGAAGCAGGTACACCACATCGGGCGCCCAGGCCATGGCCGCCTCATAGTTGGTGAAGCGGGGGATGGTTGCCGGAACATACTTGGGCACCAGGGAGCCCGGCCCGAGGTAAGCGACTTCAACGCCCAGCTTTTGCAGCAGGGTGCTGGTGGAGCGCGCCACGCGGGAGTGGAGAATATCCCCGATGATGAGGACTTTCTTGCCCCGGGGGTCGGGAAATTTTTCCTTGATGGTGAAGGCGTCCAGCAGGGCCTGGGTGGGGTGCTCATGTGCCCCGTCGCCGGCATTGATGACCGACGCCGTGGTTTGGCGGGCTATCATGCCGGGCAGGCCGGAGTGGCTGTGGCGCACCACGATGTAGTCGGTGCGCATGGCCTGGAGCGTCTCGATGGTCTCGCGCACGGACTCGCCCTTGGTGATGGAGGAGTGGGCGACGTCGAAGTTCGTTACCTCCGCCGAAAGGCGCTTGGCCGCGACTTCGAAGGAGGAGTGCGTGCGGGTGCTGGCCTCATAGAACAGCATGAGCACGGACTTGCCCTCGAGGGCGGGAATTTTCTTCACCGAGTGGGTGAAGAGTTTTTTAAAGGACGTGGATTGGTCGAGCAGGAACTCGATTTCCTCGCGGTGAAGGGATGCAATGTCGAGCAGGTCTTTACGTGCCATACCGGAGTTGAGGAAAAGTGAGGTCTTCTAGCTAAAACGCAACGTGTGAAGGCTGAGCTTCCGCTACCCATGGCGGAGCAACCGGATGGTGGCGCGGGCCGAGGCAATAGTGGCCGCAGTCACGGTGGGAGGCGAGGGAATTGGCATCCATGGGTGGTATGGGGTGGGGTTTAGCGGTGGAGTTATGCAATATAAATTGGCTGAGGGGCGGCAGCTGACGAACTCAAGGGCCATAAAAAAACCGTTTCGGAATCCGAAACGGTGGCGGGGCAACACCCAGAATAAATAACGGAAATACCAGCGGCAAAATCGGGAAAACTGATGATTGCGAAGACCTTCCGGTCCGCTCGCGGTTCCCCGCCGAGCAGGTTCCCACGCTTCATCAACAAGTTTTTTGGTTGAAGCATGCTGCAAAACTACGGCATTGTTGCGCCCGATAATACATCGGCGTTGGTAATTTTTTTCGTACTGCTTTTCTCCCATTTCATTTCAGAACCAACGGGCTAAATGGCGCAGATTCTGTCAGCTTTCTGCCATCAAAAAAATCATGGCTTGCATAACCATTTGCTTTGCCAGCACATGCCAGCCTGACTTTCGTTTTTTACTCCGTCCGCCTCAGCCGGCGGGCTGCCATTCTCCGGCGGCAAGCAGCTCGGTAACTACCCGGTAGGGTTGGGGCTGCTTTATTTTCGGCCGGCACAAGTGCTATTGCGGTGGTCTGGCTAAGCTGAGCAGGCAAGGGAGGGGACTTTCCTTGTCACCATCAACCAGTGCTTTCTGGCTTTTTGCAACTTGCTGAGCTGCTTGCCACTAACCTTAGAAGCACCTGCCGCCCAGGTTGGCGACACATGCTTTTTATCTCCGCGGCTATGAGTTGGCCTATTTATTTCACTGTATAGTCCCTGGCCGTGCTGTGCGACCAGCCCCCTGCGCCGGGTCAGGAACTGGCTGGCATAGGATTACACCGGCCGCCACTGGCTGGGGTAGGGGAGGGCAAAGGTATTGACTTTGAGCAGCACCGCCCCCGGCCGGGCACGGTTTGGCAGGGTCGCGGCGCAGCAGTTCGTGGAAATGTCGGGACAGGTGCTGAGCCGGTAGGGACAGGGGGGCCAAAGTGCTAGGTATAATAGTCCCAGCGTGGGGTGGGTCGGGTCCCGGGTAAAGATAGTCGGGTTCTTTTGCCACTGGGCGCAAGCAAATTCGTGTGGGGTTAGCCCGCGCAAGGTCTTCAAATGCTTGGCGTGATTGTAAACCAGCAAAAAGGCTTGCCGGCGCTCGTTTAACTTGGCTGTGGTCTGGTAGTAAAAGCGCTACACGCTGGCTTCTTTAATGGTGCGGTTCAGGCGCTCGACCTGACCATTGGTCCAAGGGATGGGCTGGCTTGGAGAGACGGTGCTCCACGCCATATTCGCGGCACATGCGGGCAAAGCGGTGCCCGCCCGGCAGGAATGGATGCGGCTGGGGGGACTGGACGCGTTGTCGGCCAGCCCCGTATGCACCCGGTAGGGCGGTTTGTCGAGCACGCGCCGCAGAAATTCGGCCGCCCCCATGCGCGTGGCCAGGCTTTGTAGGCTTTGATGGCTGTGTTGGCTAGCGCGCCGTACTGCCACCGATCAAGCAGGCACTGCCGTGGAGTACTTGTCCCATAACATCGTGCGAAATTCCAGCCCGGAAAATACACTATCATGCCCTGGGACTATACACATAACTAAGTTTGGGTGGGCGATATCACGTATCTGCCTCGGCCGGGCAGCGGGTGGTACTACCTGGCCTTGTGGCTGAACCCGCTGCTCGCGCAAAATCGTGGGCTGGCACGTGCGCTCTCGCGATGCCCGAGGACCTGGTCAGTGAGGCCTTGCGCCGGGCCCTTGTGGTGCGCCGCCCACCCGCTGGGCTCATCGGGCACTCGGGCCCAGGTAGCCAGTACACGGCCACCCGCTTCAAGGGGCTACTGGCGCGTCACGGCGCTCACCAGAGTATGAGCCGGTGCGGCAACTGCTACGACAGCGCCCACGCCGAACCGTTTTGGAGCCGCTTCAAGGCTGAACTACTCGATGGTGGAAGCTTTCCAGGGCTAGCCAAAGTCCCAACTTAAAATCAGCCACCAAATCGCCTATCACAATGCCGAACGGCGTCATTCTGCTCTCGGCTACCGCTCGCCCAATCACTTCGAAACCCAGCTCCATACAACGTCCGAATTGTGTCCGGCTTAGCTAGGCCACCTCAAAATACCGTAGCGCCCCGATTTAACTACGAGCTAGTACGGATGGTACTGCGCCCTGCGAGTAGCCACCTTTGTTTCCGGTTTACCCCTTGCTGGCAATCCGGAAACATGATGCGCAAAACGGTACTAGTATTGCTTCTCCTGCTGGCCGCCCCGACCTTACTGTGGGCGCAGGACAGTGAGGAATTCGGCTTCGGCTTCTACGTGCAGGGCGGCACGAACTACACACCCGGCTTCCGGCTGGACTCTTACGACCGGTTCCGGGCCAGCTTCAATCAGGCCGCCCGCTCGCGACTGCAAACTGAGCTGGGCGCCTGGCAGCCGCAGCGCTTCCAGAACTTTGGGGGCGGGCTATATTTCGGGCCGCTTCACTTGAGCTTCAACAAGCAATTTAGCAGTGCCACGGCCGTGGCCAAGTTCAAGAACGGCGACCAGCGGGAGATGACGCTGGATTACAACCCGCTGGACATGCACTTCGAACTGCTGTTCGGCAAACGGCTGCAGGTGGGCGCGGGCTGTGGGCTGCGGGTCGAAAATGCTACCGTGCGCAGCGGCCTGCGCTACGCGGGCGGCCCGCTCAGCTACGGCGAGGATCAGGCGCTCAACGGGATTTTCCGCTCGATCAGCGGCGGAGCTATGACCGGCAGTGCCCGCGTCGACTTCCAGCTCGTGCGGGTGAAAAAACGGCCCTTGCTGACGCTGTCCATGCGCGGCACGTACGCGGGCGTGACGCGCAAATTCCTGGAGGGCAACGCCTACCTGCTGCCGTATTCAGACCAGATGATGAAAAAGATGAGGGGCGGCAGCGGGCACGCCGACGGCACCCTGCGCTTCTACCTGCCCGAAGACGTAAGCCAGCGCAACAACGTGTACACCACGATGGTGGGCGGTGGAGAGGCATTTTCGGGCACGGTACACGGCTGGGCCTTTTCCGCT
This sequence comes from Hymenobacter guriensis, assembly GCF_015773195.1. GTDB lineage: Bacteria > Bacteroidota > Bacteroidia > Cytophagales > Hymenobacteraceae > Hymenobacter > Hymenobacter guriensis. Next base: position 90,089 of record NZ_JADWYK010000009.1, on the reverse strand, counting down.
AACCTCCTATTCACGCCCTTCGAATGGTACGCCGACGCCAACTAACCGCCCGCCTGCGCTACACGGCAGCCCTATGCCTGCTGGGGCTGGCTACTGCCTGCGAAAAGCCCGAAATCCGCGACATTGAGCGGGAAGAAACCCGTTGGGAAGGCACCTGGCAGGTGCCCGAAATTCGCCTGGTGGTGACGGATACGCTGGGTAACATACGCTCCGAAACCGTGCAGACGGACCAGGGCACGGCCACGTTCCGCATTGCCTCCCAGGAAGGCAGCGACGTGTTCAACGACGTGGCGTTCGAAGGCGAGGTGGCTAATTCGCAGTTGGTGAGCTACTTTCGGGGCGTAGCGGCGGGAAACCGGATGCCCGGTGGCTGGTCGCTGTACTGGGATGCCGACCCGGAAGCGCGGCGGCTGATGATCTGGGGCATCGCGCCGAGCGTCAGCTACCACCGCACCGTGAATGTGGACGTGGTGAGCAAGCAGGAGCGGAAGCTGTTTTACATCTTCCCGGCAGGTGCCACCGGCACCGCCCGCAATGAGCGGCTGTTTTACACGCTCACGCTGCGCAAGTAAGGTGCCGGCGCTAGGGCTCAGCCAGGGAAGTTAAGTGACGCGGCGTGAGGCCTTTGCGCTTCACCCCGTTTTCTTCTCTCCGAAAAGGAGAGGAGGAAGCATAACAGTTATCAGGGCAGATAATTCCCCTGACTGGGCGCTAGGATACAGGGTGACGTATTTGGATCAAGTTCCGTAGGTGAAGAGGCACCGTTTTGATCACCATCGTCTGACGGGCGTAGTTGCGGCATAAAGCCCGGGTAATTTGTGAAAGTGGCTATATTGCTGAGTAAGAGGGGTAACTTCGGGTGGAGGAAGCCTGCGGGCAACGCACCCGGCCAAAAAGGCGTCCATAGCTTACACTAGCAGCCCACTGCAGTAGCTATGCGGCACTGTTGTTGCACGGCTGCCGCTGCTTTACTTTCCCCGCACTTGCGCAAAATCCCACCTGTTGCCATGAAATTGGTTTTTCTCATCGTCTTGTTTGTGCACACGGCCTTGCTGGGGCTGGGGCAGAAAAAGACGCCTGCTCTAGCCGAAGGTGTTGCGCCCTCAACTGTGGAACGCGTGGAGCGGGCTTTGGCTTCCGATGCCATGTTGGGGCGCGGGGTGCCGGCCGGAGCAGCCAAAGCAGCCCAGTTTCTGGTAGCCGAGTTTGAGCGAATCGGGCTGCAGCCACTCCCCGGCCTCTCATCATTCGAGCAGAAGTTTACGGTATTCGAAACTCGCACTACGGCGTTGTTCGTGCAGTTGAACAACACCACCGTACCCAAAGACAAGACCCTCCTGATTTCGGGGGAGCCTCACCTGAACTGGGCCGACGACGACCAGAGTGCCCGCGTGATGGTTATTGGCGCGGAAGCAAACCTGATGAAAGTGTTGCGGCCCCTGCTACAGCCCACCGAGAACGTCGTCGTGTTTATTGACCCTGCTCATGCCGCCGCGTTCAAACAGGTGGCTGATTACGTGAAGCACAGCAACCTGCGCGCCGAAAAGCCGGGGCCCTACTCAGTGGTAATGGCCCTGGCAGCGGTGGGCAATGGTGCCGTTAAGTACCGGGTTGCGGCTAACACTGCCGTTCGGCCGGTGGAACTGCGCAACGTAGTGGGCGTACTGCCTGGCCACGAGCCCGACCGAGAGGCCGAGCAGGTAATATTTTCCGCGCACTACGACCACCTTGGACTGATAGCCAAAGTAGCCGGCGACTCTATTGCCAACGGTGCCGACGACGATGCCAGCGGTACCACGGCCGTGGTGGCCCTGGCGGAACACTTCAAGAAACGTGATGACAACGCCCGTCCGCTCATTTTTGTGGCTTTCACGGCCGAAGAAATAGGCGGGCTGGGCTCACGCTACTTTGCCAGCCAGCTCAATCCTCAGCAGGTAGTAGCCATGTTCAACATCGAGATGATTGGCAAGCTGGCCAAGTTCGGCCCCAATACCGCGTTTATCACGGGGTTCGATAAGTCAGACTTAGGGACCATTCTGCAGCGCAATCTGCAGGGCTCCGGCTTCCGGTTCGAGCCCGACCCGTACCCCGAGCAGAACCTGTTTTACCGCTCCGATAACGCCACCCTGGCCCGCCTGGGCGTACCGGCCCACAGCATCAGCACCGACCAGATTCCGACGGACAAGCTCTATCATAGCGTTGACGATGAAGTGGAAACGCTGAACCTCGTCAATATGACCGGGGTTATCAGCGCCATAGCGCGGAGCGCTAAAAGCATCGTCAGCGGCCAGGATACGCCTACGCGCCTCGTTGTAGAACCAGGGCAGGCGGCCCGCTGATTTGCTTGTAGGCCCCATAAAGCAGCAAGCCCCCGGCACTACTACCGGGGGCTTGCTGCTTTAGTATCTGTTGCTCTATTGCTTTTTCTGTTCTGGCTTCACCGGCAACATCACTGTGTCGGGCGTTGCCGGAGGGGAGGCCGGTTCAGCAGGGGGCGAGGAGCTTTCGTGGAGCTTGGCCAGCGCCCAGGCCGGAGGCGAAGCGGGCTCAGGGTCCCCAAAACCAGTGATGGTAACTTTGGATGCTGGCGCTAAGCCCTGCGCCCGGGAAGAGAAGTGGCTGATGAGCAACAGCGCCAGCAGCAGTAAAAAGCGGTAGAGTGTATGCATAGGGGGTTGATGTAAGGGGAGAATGCAACAAAATTACAAAATATCTATACAGTGTTCAATCACACAATGATGTGAGAAACTGATACGACGCAAAACAGCCGCTTTTGCCGGGCTACTCCCTGTACGGAAATGCCCCGGCAAAAGCGGCCGCTGATAGTTATTTGTCATCCTTATTTAGGCAGGCGCAAGCTCAGGCCAGTGCCCAGTAGCAGGCCATGGTTGTTGAGCTGATGGCCAGCGGTTACATCTACGCGGAAACCGGGTACGGGGCGCCAGGATACGCCAGTGTTTATGCCCTTTTGCCAGGAAAACCGGCCGATGGCGTACGCTTCGGTGAAGAAGCCGAAGTTGCCGCCAAGGGGGCCATTCAAGGCCAAAGACGCCGTGTACTGCCCAACCTTGGTATCGGCCGCCCGGAAACCGCGTTGCCGAAAGCCAAAGTTGCCTTCCAGCCCGTAGCGCTGCCCCAGTAGCTGCGACACCAGCAGGCGCGCACTGGGCTCATAAGCTTTGTTAAGGAAGGAGGCATCCCCGTTTGGCAGCGTCAGTTCCGTCAGGACTACTACCTGGGAACGAGCATTCTGCACCGTAGAGGTCAGAAACTTGGCGCCTACCGTGAGGGGGGCCAGGCCAGCCGGCGAAGTTGGGCGGCCACTGGCCTCGCCCGTAGTCAGGCGGGCCAGTGGGTGCAGGTAACCCTGGGTAGCACGCAACTCGATGTGGTTGAAAAAGCCAACGCGCAAGGTAGCAGTCGACATAGCCCGGTGGCGGCCAAATGCTTCCGAAGCGGGAAGCTGCTGAATACCGGCATCTACCTGTACCTGACCGGGGTACAGCATGTTAGTGGTGATGGTCACCCCGGGCCGGTCGGGGCGGATATTCCGTACAAATGGGGAGTCGGTCAGCTCGTTGCCCGATGTTTGGGCCAAGGAGTGGGTGGCGGCGCCTAACAGCGCGGCTGCACCCAGCAGAATGGTCTTACGCATGCAGACCGGACAGCCCACGCTACGTGAAAGTTCAGAAAGAGGTTGCGCAAACTTGCTGGATACGGCATTTTGTTTAAATAGTTACACAGATAGGTTATATGTTTATATACATTCAGCTATCTGTATTCAATGTTCTGACTTAATCCGGGGCAAGCATGCCAGGCACAAGGAAAGCCGTACACCGCGCTGACTGTTGCTTTACAATCAGTGGCGGTGTGCTCAGGGCTGACGAAGCACCGGCGGATGGTTAGTCGTCCTCGTAGTCAAGGCCCAGCAGGCTGTTTAGCACGCCCTGAATTTCGCTGGCGGCGTGCAGCTGGCCGGCCTTGCGCGCTACACTAAGGCCGGTGCGGTACACTTTCTCCGCCTCATCGGGCTGCTCCAGCTGTTCCAGAAGCTTGCCGGCATGATAGTAAGTGCCTACGTAATCAGGGTGTTCCGTGAGGAGCTTATGGTAAAATCCCCAGGCTTTCTGCGGATCAGTAGAGCGGTATTCGGTGGCTAAAGCGTAAATCGTAAACGGGTCGTTCGGGTCGTCCTGGTAAAAGGCCAGAAGTTGCTGCAGGCGGCTGGGAGGAGTTTCCATAGGGGAGGAGTTTTCAGTATCTTTGCCCCAAATTTGGGGCTTTCCCGTAGTATATCGTTCACTCAAGTCGTCATAGATGAAGTTTCTCGTTTGCATCAGCAACGTGCCTGACACGACCACCAAGATTACCTTCACGCCCGATAACAAGGAATTCAACAAGGCGGGGGTGCAATTCGTTATCAACCCCTGGGATGAGTACGCCCTCACCCGCGCCATTGAGCTAAAGGAAGCACAGGGTAGTGGCACGGTGACGGTACTGAACGTAGGGGAAGCCGATACCGAACCAAATATTCGTAAAGCCCTGGCCATTGGCGCCGACGATGCCATCCGGGTAAATGCGTATCCCAAGGACGCCTTCTTTGTGGCGCAGCAGATTGCCAGCATTGCCAAAGACGGCGGCTACGACGTGATTCTGATGGGCAAGGAAAGCATTGACTACAACGGCTTCCAGGTACATGGCATGGTAGGTGAGCTGCTCGGTATCCCCACCGTAGCCCCGGCTATGAAGCTGGATATGAGCGGCAACACGGCCACGCTGGAGCGCGAAATCGAAGGCGGCAAGGAAATCGTGGAGGTAAATACGCCTTTTGTGGCCAGCTGCCAGCAGCCCATGTGCGAGCCCCGCATCCCGAATATGCGCGGCATCATGACGGCCCGTACTAAGCCGCTGAAAGTAGTAGAGCCTACCGGCGACGCTTCCCGCACCCAGGTAACGGAATACCAGCTGCCGCCCAAAAAGCAGGGCGTGAAGCTCATTCCCGCCGAAAGCGCCGGCGACCTGATCAAGCTGCTCCGTAACGAAGCCAAAGTCATCTAAAAACTAATTAAGAATTGATAATTAAGAATTAATAATTGCTTCAATGGCCGCAACAGCCGCAAAGCATCAAGTCTTAATTACTAATTCTTAATTACTAATTGAAAAACGTATGTCTGTTCTAGTAGTAGTAGAGTGTGATAAGGGCGAAGTGAAAAAGTCTTCGCTGGAAGTGGCTTCGTACGGCAGCCAGGTGGCCCAGCTGCTGGGTACCACCGCTACGGCCGTGGCCGTGGGGGAGGCCTCGGAGGCCAGCCTGGCCCAGTTGGGTGAGCAGGGCATCAGCAAAGTCCTGTACGACGCCGAGCCCCGCCTGAAAGACTTCGTAAACGGTGCCTACACCAAGCTCATTGCTGCTGCCGCGCAGCAGGAAGATGCCAAGGTGCTGGTGCTGGCCAACTCCAACATTGGCGCCTCCGTAGGCTCCCGCCTGGCGGTGCGCCTGCAGGCCTCGCTGGCTACCAACGTGGTAGAGCTGCCCAAAAACGACGGTGGCCAGTTTACGGTAAAGCGCGGAGCCTTCTCGGGCAAAGCCTTTGCCGAAGTGGTACTCACCGGCGACCGGAAAATCATTGCCGTCAAGAAAAACTCCATTGAGGCCCAGCACGAAGCCGGTAAAACCGCTACGGTGGAAAGCTTCTCGGCCCAGCTCTCGGATGCTGACTTTGCCGATGCGCCCAAGCAGGTAGTGCTGCAGGATCAGGCCGGGGGCATTCTGCTGCCCGAAGCCGACAAGGTAGTATCGGGTGGCCGTGGCATGAAAGGTCCCGAAAACTGGCATCTCATCGAAGACCTGGCCAAGGCCCTGGGCGCGGCTACGGCCTGCTCCAAGCCGGTGTCCGACGTGGACTGGCGCCCTCACCACGAGCATGTGGGTCAGACGGGCATTACCGTGTCGCCGAACCTGTACATTGCCTGCGGTATTTCGGGAGCTATCCAGCACCTAGCCGGCGTCAACTCCAGCAAGGTGATTGTGGTTATCAACAAGGACCCCGAGGCGCCATTCTTTAAAGCCGCCGACTACGGCATCGTGGGTGACGTGTTCGACGTGCTGCCGAAGCTCACGCAGGCGGTGAAAGAACTGAACTAAGCGGAAAGAATAGCGTAGGGTCTTGGAGACGGGGTTTGCTGCAAACCGTGTTTCCGGGGCCCTACGCTATTCTTTTCGCGCCAGCTCCGGTGTGCAAAGTCTTTGTTTCTTTGCGGCGGCAAGTTTTTCATCCCTAAGCCTTCAGACTCCAAGTTCCTATTCCCTTGAAAAAAATCCAGCTTGAAATCCTGGGCCTTTCTTCCAGCCAGTCTCAATCTGGCTCGTTTGCCCTGATTCTGGGGGAGAAAACCGGCAACCGGCGCCTGCCCATCATCATTGGCATGTTTGAGGCCCAGAGCATTGCCATCCAGATCGAGAAAATCAGCCCCAACCGCCCGCTCACCCACGACTTGTTCAAGTCGTTTGCCGAGCAGGTGCACGTGGCCATTCTGGAGGTCATGATTTCGGACCTGAAGGAGGGTGTGTTCTACTCGAAAATCGTGTGCTCCGACGGAGCCACGACCTTTGAACTGGATGCCCGGCCCTCCGATGCCATTGCCATTGGTCTGCGCTTCGGCGTGCCGATATACACTGTGGAAAGCGTGCTGAGCGAAGCCGGCATCATTCTTTCGGACCTCGACGAAAACACGGAGGACACCGATGATGAAGATGATGATGAGGACGATGACGACACCGGTACGGCCGACCGGCCGGCCCCTACCACGCCGAAAGAGCCCAGTGGGCAGGTTTCGCTGGACGAACTGACGAAGATGCTGGCCCAGGCTCTGGAACGTGAGGACTATGAGAAGGCCGCCAAAATCCGCGACGAGCTCAACAAGCGCAACCCATAAGCACCATCGGAAACGGCTTTTCTACTTCTGGAGAAGCCGTTTTTTATTTCCTCTGACTGTTTCACACAATTCTCTTTTCTACGCTATGCTCACTATTCCCGAAGCCGATCTGCGCTACCCCATCGGGCAAGCCGAAGTCCCACAGGAACCCCTGACGGATGGGCGCCGCCTAGCGCTGCTGGCCCAGCTGGCCGTGCTGCCAGACCAGGTGCGCGTGGCCGTAGCTGGTTTGCACCCCGAGCAGCTTGATACGCCTTACCGGCCCGGCGGCTGGTCGGTACGCCAGGTGCTCCACCATTTGCCCGACTCGCACATGAATGCCTATGTGCGGATGCGCCTGGCTCTGACGGAGGAGCTACCCACGATTAAGCCCTACGAAGAAGCCGCCTGGGCCGAGCTGCCCGATGTGGCCGCCACGCCGGTAGCCGTGTCCCTGGCCTTGCTGGAGGCGCTGCACATTCGGTGGGTGACGCTCATGCGCCAGCTGACAGAGCAGCAGTGGGGGCGGCGCTTCTACCACCCCGGCTCCCAGAAGGAGTTTTCGCTGGACCAGGCCCTGGCGCTATATGCCTGGCACGGGCGTCATCATCTGGCCCACATTACCAGCCTGCGCCAGCGCGAAAACTGGTAGGTTGTTTAATGTGCTAATGTGGTTGAATGTGGGAAATGTGCTGATGAGGGAAAACGTGTCATGGTGAGCGGCGCGAAGCCATCTGTCCTGAGCAAGGTACACGGCCCTGAAAGGTGAAAAGCCCCTGGCGTATGCATACGTCAGGGGCTTTCTGGTAAAAGAACGGGAAGCACGTTTCAGAGGACGGATTCCTTCGCTACGCTCGCAATGACAGCCAAATCATTAGCACATCAGCACCTTCAAAAATTAGCATATTAACCGCTAAACTTCCGAGAGTGGCTCACTAGCCAGGGCTTCGAGGCCGCCTTCCGTGGCGTCGTCAACTTTTTTGGCGGCTCGCACGAGGCTGCTGCTGAAGATAAACTCGCGCAGCTCGGGCACCTTGGCGCCCAGAATTTCATCCTTCGTCCCGTCCCAGAGCTTCAGGCCCTTGTGCATGAAGATGATATGGTCGCCGATTTCGACTACCGAGTTCATGTCGTGCGTGATGACGACAGTGGTGATGTTGTACTCGTGGGTGATTTCGTAAATCAGCTCGTCGATTTTGATGCTGGTGGCGGGGTCGAGGCCGGAGTTGGGCTCGTCGCAGAACAGGTACGTACAGTTGGGCGCAATAGCCCGCGCAATGCCTACCCGCTTTTTCATGCCGCCCGAAATTTCGGAAGGCATCTTGTTGCCCGCGTTTTCGAGGCCCACGCGCTTCAGGCAGAACTCCACCCGGTCGCGACGCTCTTCCCGGCTCATGTCGGGCGTGAGCATCTTCAGCGGAAACTCCGTGTTTTCAAACACCGTCATGGAGTCGAACAGAGCCGAGCCTTGAAACAGCATCCCGATCTTGCGGCGGATTTCCTGCCGGATCTGCACCTTATTGTTCGTGAAGGTGGTGCCATCGAAGGTGATACTGCCGATGTCGGGCTTCATCAACCCTACAATGCACTGTAGCAGTACGCTTTTGCCCGTGCCCGAGCCGCCCAGCACCAGGTTACACTGTCCGCTCGCAAACGTGCAGGTAATGCCCTTCAGCACCTGATTGCCATCAAAGGCCTTCTGAATGTTATGGACTTCAATCATTTTAAGTTGCTAGTTTCTAGTTGCTGGTTTCTAGTTGCGGTTGATGAATGCCGTTGAAAAACAACTATAAACCAGCAACCAGAAACCAGAAACTCACAGAAGTACTGCCGCCAGCACGTAATCGGCCAGCAGAATGGCAATGATGGAGTTAGTAACGGCCCCCGTGCTGGCTGCTCCAACTTCCAAAGCGCCGCCTTTGGTGAAATAACCCTTATAGGCTGAAATAGCCGATACCAGAAAGGCGAATATCACCGATTTGATGAGGGCGAAGGCAATGTTATAAGGAATAAAATCGGTGCGGATGCCCTCCACGTACTCCGAGGCCGACATGGCGCCCGAGAGTGTGCCGGCCAGGTAGCCGCCCAGAATAGACAGGCCCATAGCCAGAATCACCAGCAAAGGAAACATAAGCAATGCCGCCAGAATTTTGGGCAGCACCAGATAAGAGGCTGAGTTGATGCCCATTACTTCCAGCGCGTCTACCTGCTCGGTGATACGCATGGTACCCAGGCCGCCCGCAATGCTGGAGCCTACTTTACCCGCCAGCACAATGCTGGTGATGGTAGGTGCCAGCTCCAGAATCGTCATTTCGCGCACCATATACCCGATGGTGCTTTTAGGAATGAGAGGATTGGTGAGGTTATAGGCAATCTGCACGCAGGTAACGGCCCCAATAAAGGCCGACACAATCATGACGATAAAGATGGAGTCGATGCCGATGAGAATGGCTTCATCGAGGGTCCGTTGCCAAAGAATTTTAACCCGCTCAGTGCGCGTGAGCATGCTTTGCAGGAAGAGAATGAATTCGCCAAAGGTTTTGACCATACAAAGCGCGAAGTGTAGCAGAAATACGAAAACTTGCGAACCCGCCCAAGCTCAACCAAAACGGTGGCGCGGCGGTTTGGGCAGGCATACGTAAAACCAGGTTCAACAAGCAAAGGAATGCAAAAATTAATCGTAGTAACGGGCGGCACCAAAGGAATAGGGCGCGCCGTAGTAGAGCGTTTTCTGGCCGCTGGGCTGCCCGTCGTTACCTGCGCCCGCTCCGCTGCCGACCTGCTGGTGCTGAGCAGTGAGCTGGCCCAACAGTACCCCGACACGCCCGTGTATACCCTCGCCGCCGACCTCAGCCAGCCCGAGGACACGCAGCGTTTCGTGACGTTTGTGCGGGAGCTTGAAGGCAGGGTGGAGGTACTGGTAAACAATACCGGCGGCTTCGAGCCCGGCCGCCTGCAGGACGAGCCCGCCGACGGCTCCCAGCTCCGCCGCATGATTGACGTGAACCTGTACAGCGCCTACGACTTGACCCAGGGCCTGCTGCCCGACATGATTGCGCGGCGCCACGGCCATATATTCATGCTATGCTCCACGGCCAGCATCACGGCTTATACCAATGGTGGCTCCTACTGCATCGCCAAGTTTGCCCTCTATGGCATGACGAAAGTGCTGCGCGCTGAGCTGCAGGAACATGATATCCGCGTGACGGCCATTTTGCCGGGTGCTACGCTCACCAACAGCTGGGCCGGCGCCGACTTGCCCACCGAGCGGTTTATGCGCCCTCAGGACGTAGCTGAGTCCATTTTTGCGGCCTACTCGCTCTCGCCCCAGGCCGTAGTGGAAGAGCTGCTCATGCGCCCGCAACTGGGGGATATTTAGTTATAAATCAAAGAGAAAGATTAGGCAAAGACGGCGCCTTTATCGCTCAGTCTTCTTTAATGATCTGGCCTTCCGCGGTGCTAGTTATGTCAATGGCGGTGGGGGAGCCGGTGTAGTGTACCGTGCCTTTACCGGCGTGGGCGCCGCCCAGCTTGCCGGTAGCCCACACGTAGGCGTCGCCGGCGCTGTCGTAATTAGTTAGCACGTAGCAATTGTTGGTTTGCAGGTTTTGCCCGTAAAAAGTACCCAGGCCGCCTACCGTGAGATGGAGAGCATCTGCTGTGCCCTGCACGCGCACATCACCTAGCTGGTAGAGGTCCACCCACAGGTAGCGGCAACTTACATCCAGGTCAAAATCTCCGGCACCTACGAGGTGAAAGAATAATCTGTTTCCTCGAAAGTTTCCTTCGGTGCGCACTATGTTCTCACCCCGCTGAAAAACATTTACAATGGAAGGCAGGTGTACGGTTACTTCGCGGGGAACATCGTAGCGGCGCACCCAGTTGCAGCGGCTGGTATTGCGAATGACGAGGGCGCTGTCCTGCACGGTCAGTTCCAGGTCCTGCTGCAGGTTGCGGCCGGTGCGCACTTCCGCAAAAAAGGCGGTATCCTGCACTAGTGTCACATCCACGTTGTCGTACACGGTGAGGGTATGGAAGGCGGGCAGTTCGCGGTGCGTGGTGCGGATGGGCCCGGTGCTTTTGAGGCAGTCCAGCTCGTGGTCGGCGCGGCAGGTGGTGAGTAGCCCCGCCAGGACCAGCAACCCGGACCACCGCCAAAGCGGGCGTAAGCGGTTATCTTGCGCCTGAAATCGTAGGCCAAACGTCATTCCAACCAGGTTTTCTTATGGAGCTAAGCGGCAAGGTAGCCATTATCACAGGCGTCAGCAAAGGCATTGGCCGGGCCACGGCGGAACTGTTGTTGGCCAAAGGTATGCACGTAGCTGGCTGGGGCCGCACTGCTCCCGCCGACTTCAAACACCCGCGCTTTCACTTCGTGAAATGCGACATTCGGAAGGAAGCGGAGGTGCAGAAGGCCTACGAGGCTACCGTTAAGGCCGCGGGCGCAGAAGTACACGTGCTGGTGAACAACGCTGGGCTGGGAAATTTTGGGCCGGTGGATGGGTTTTCGTCGGAGCAATGGCACCAGATGTTCGATACCAACGTGCATGGGCTGTTCTACTGCACCCGCGCCGTGCTGCCGCAGATGAAAAAGCAGCAGTTGGGCCATATTATCAACGTGGCCTCTCTGGCCGGTACGGCGGGCACGGCCAACCTGGCCGGCTACTGCGCCACCAAGTATGCCGTGCGCGGCTTCTCCGATGCCCTGTTCAAGGAAGTGCGGCCCCAGGGCGTCCGCGTGACCTGCGTGATGCCTGGCTCGGTGGAAACCAACTTCAACGGCAACGAGCCCGGCCAGGAGCCCGACCCGCGCAAAATGCAGCCCGAAGACATTGCTGCCGCCATTGTGCACGCGCTGGAAGCCCCGCAAACCGTTATGCTCTCCGAAATCCAGATGCGGCCCACGCAAGTGAAATAACCTTTTCGTGATTGTGAGGCGTGAGCCGAAGCAATCCATCCTGTTGAACACCAGAAACAGCTTTCTGCCACACGGCTCCCGACTGCGGCAAAGGCCTTGTGGATTAAACGGAAGCTGGCACCTTGCTCAGGACAGATTGCTTTGCTTGCAATGACACGTTTTTCTATGGTTGAAATAACAAACCTAACCAAGCTTTTTGGCTCTCAAGCCGCTGTCAACGACATCAGCTTTGCGGCGGGGAAAGGCGAAATCCTGGGCTTTCTGGGGCCGAACGGCGCGGGTAAGTCCACCACTATGAAAATAGCTACCGGCTACCTGCCGCCTAGCGCCGGCTCGGTGCGCGTGGCCGGGTTCGATGTGGTAGAAAGTCCGCTGGAAGTGCGTCGCCGGGTGGGCTACCTGCCCGAGCACAACCCGCTCTACCTGGATATGTACGTGCATGAGTACCTCGAATTTATTGGGCGGGTGCACAACCTGTCGGGCAGCGGGCTGCGCCAGCGGGTGAAAGAGCTTGTGGGCCGGGTGGGCCTCACCCGCGAGCAGAACAAACAGATTGGCGCCTTATCGAAGGGCTACCGCCAGCGCGTGGGCCTAGCGCAGGCCTTGGTGCACGACCCGCCCGTACTCATCCTCGACGAGCCCACCACCGGCCTTGACCCCAACCAGATCGGCGAAATCCGCCAGCTTATCCGCGAACTGGGCCAGGATAAAACCGTCATCTTCAGCACCCACATTCTGCCGGAGGTGCAGGCCCTCTGCGACCGGGTGGTTATTATCAGCCGCGGCCAGCTGGTAGCCGACTCGCCGGTGCGGGAGCTGGGCGTGCTGGCTCAGGGCGAAACCATCATCCGCGCCGAGTTTGAAGGCACCATTGACCCCGCCCCACTACGGCAGCTGCCGGGCGTGAAGCTGGTAGAGCCGGGACCGGGCAACACCTGGCGCATCCGCGTGGCTGGCACTGCCGACCAGCGCGGGGCCATTTCCCGCCTGGCTGCTGAGCAAGGCTGGGTTTTGCTGGGTTTGCGACAGGAAGAGCAGTCGTTGGAGCAGGTGTTCGGTGAGCTTACAAAATGAAAAATGAGACTGTCATTCCGAGCGCAGCCGAGGAATCTCGCGTGCTGATGTTGGAGTGGTAATTACTACTACACTAGCAAGATTCCTCGGCTGCGCTCGGAATGACAGTTGGTTTTTAGCAGAATTTTCCATTTCCCCACCAGTACATCAGTCTAGATGTTCGCCATCCTTCGCAAAGAATTCAACGCTTTCCTTAACTCCCCGGTGGCCTACGTGGTCATTGGGGTGTTTCTGGTGGCTACCGGTCTGTTCGTGTGGGTGTTTCCCGACAGCAGCGTGCTGGACTACGGCTTTGCCGACCTGCAGACGCTGTTCAACCTGGCGCCCTGGATTTTTCTGTTCCTGATTCCAGCCATCAGCATGCGCACCTTCGCCGAGGAAAAGAAAGCCGGCACCATTGAGCTGCTGCTCACGCGCCCCCTCACCGATGGGCAGCTGGTAGGAGGGAAGTATCTGGCCTGCCTGCTGCTGGCGTTGCTGGCGCTGGTACCCACGCTGCTTTACTACTACTCGGTGTATCAGCTCGGCAACCCCGTAGGCAATATCGATTCGGCCGCGTTTGCGGGCTCCCTGCTGGGGCTGGCTTTGCTGGCGGCCGTGTTTTCAGCCATTGGCGTGCTGGCCTCGGCCCTCACCCGCGACCAGATCATTGCCTTTCTGCTGGCCGTGGTGGGGTGCTTTCTGGTGTACTCCGGCTTCGATTCGGTGGCTTCGCTGTTTGAGGGCGCGCCGGCCTACTACATCGGGCAGTTTGGCATTGCCGCCCATTACCGAGACATGAGCAAGGGCCTCGTTGATTCCCGTGACCTGGTGTACTTCCTCAGCACGGTAGCCCTTATGCTGGGCGCCACCCGCCTGGCCCTGCGCAGCCGCAACTGGTAACCTTACTCTTCTGTCAACTGACCATCGTCAACTGACAACCCTACATGGAACAACCCGCTCCGTCTTCTACCTCTTCCCGCAAACAGCGCGACCTGCTGCGGTTTGGCTTGTTTGCGCTGGGGCTGCTGGTCCTCAACTTTCTGGCCCAGCAGTTCTTTTTCCGCCTCGACCTCACGGCCGATAAGCGCTACAGCATGTCGGCGGCCACCAAACAGCTACTCAGCCAGATGCCCGAGCCGGTAACGGTGACGGTGTACCTGGCCGGCGACTTTCCGCCCGCTTTCCGCCGCCTCTCCCAATCAACCCGCGAAACCTTGGACGAAATGCAGCTGCAGGCTGGCTCCCGGCTGCGCTATGTGTTCGTCGATCCGTCGGCGGCTTCGTCGGAGGAGGCGCGCAACAAGGAGTACCAGCGGCTTATGCAGAAGGGCCTGGCGCCTACCAACCTCGGGGCTAACGAGAACGGAAAGCGGGTAGAGAAAATCATCTTCCCCTGGGCTACCATCACCGTGGGCAACCGCGAGCAGAACGTGCTGCTGCTGCGCGGCAACCAGGCTGCCGCGCCCGACGTGCGCCTCAACCAGAGCATCGAAGGACTGGAATACGAGCTGGCCAGTGCCATCCGCCGCCTGCAGCCGGGCCAGCGCCGCGTGATTGGCATTGTGGAAGGCCACGGCGAGCTGGACAACCTGCAGATGGCCGACATGATCAGCACCCTGCAGCGCGACTACAACGTGTACCGCGTGGATCTGAGCAAGGTGCCCAGCCTCAAGCCGCTGGCGGCTGTCATCGTGGCCAAGCCCCAGCGGCCCTACACCGAGGAAGAGAAGTTCAAGCTTGATGAGTACATCACCCAGGGCGGCCGGGCCATGTTTTTCGTGGATCAGATGCGCGTGAACCTGGACAGCGCCAACCGCGGCGGCATGCTGTCCTTCCCGCAGGAGCTGAATCTGACGGACCTGCTCTTCCGGTATGGCGTACGCCTCAACGGCGACCTGCTGCTGGACCTCAACTCGGGCCTGATTCCGCTGGTGACGGGCATGACGGGCAACAAGCCGCAGGTGGAGCCCATGCCCTGGCAGTTTTACCCCATCGTCAACGCGTTCAGCCCGCACCCTATCACCCGCAACCTCGACGCGGTGTACCTCAAGTTTGCGGGCACCATTGATACGGTGAAGGCTCAGGGCATCCGCAAAACCCCGCTGCTCTTTACTTCCCGCTACACCCGCGTGCTGCCCGCGCCGGTGCCCGTCAACCTCAACGACGCCCGCCTGCCGCCCGACCCCAAGCTGTACACGGCCGGGCCCAAGCCCGTGGGCTACCTGCTCGAAGGCCAGTTCCGGTCCCTGTATGCCAACCGCGCCCGGCCCGGCACCACCCAGTTTCAGCCCGCGCAAAGCTCGCAGGCTCGCCCCGGCAAGGTGCTGGTGATGTCAGATGGGGACTTTGTGCGCAACGACGTGGATACCAAAACCAACCGCCCCCTGCGCCTGGGCTACGACCGGCTGGCTTCCACCGAGTTTGCCAACCGCGAACTGGTGCAGAACGCGGCCGATTTTCTACTGGATGAGTCCGGCCTCATTGCCGTGCGTAGCAAGGAAATCACCCTCCGCCCGCTCGATAAGGTGAAGGTAAACGAGCAGCGCCGGGTCTGGCAACTCCTGAACCTGGGGGCACCGCTGGTGCTGCTGGCAGTATTCGGGCTAGTACGGGCTTGGCTCAGGAAGCGCCGGTATGCGTCGTTTTAATTCGCTTTAATTAGAAATAAATATGTCTGAAATTCTACGAACAGCCGAAAGTAATGGAAGTGTTTATCCAAGAGCATTTAGTGTGCTAAGTAATTTGCCTGTAGAGTCATTGCTTCATAAAGAATATGATTTAAGGCATCCTTTAAGTATTTATGCTAGATCTATAGCTAATATTTTTAAATATATGAATAAAGTTTTGACTTTGTTGAAACCTATCTATTATGGTAATGGTGAAGGGGAGATATTAGAAATTGAAAATAAGTATAAAGATTTATTGTTTTCATTGATGTCGCATATCGATGATTGTTTTTTGATTTTAAAGGCTTTGCATCCAAGTTATAATGAGAAAAAATATACATTCGCTCATACATGGTTAGAAAAAAATAATCATCCTACCTATGATGATTTCTATAAAGGCATTCAAAAATATAGAAATGAAATTTCCTATTTTGTGAATAAGATAAAGCATAATAATGAAAGATTAAAAGTTGTAGTCGCTAAGAATGATGATATAACCGTTGTTGGATATACTTTTTTTGAATTGCATTATAATGAAAGGGCAACTGTTGATAAGCTTAATATAAATAAAGTAAAATCAATCAATAACGATTTAAAATATAATCTATATAATGTGTATTTAATTAGTGAGCTACTTTCGACTGCAATTATTGATGCAATAAAAATTACGCTTAACCAGACTGTAGAAGAAGTAAAGCATAGTGTGAATGATGATTTTATAAAAAGTATTGTACATGAAATAAAAAATCTTGATTATAATGTATTTAATAATTATGAGTTTTTCAGCCCTAAAACCTTAATTGATATAGATGGGTTCGGTGTGAAATTGGTGTCCAATATAGGTGGATTTACTATGGATGGTGTATCAGTAAATGATAAAATGAAATTAATTGCTACAAATAATGATCATCAAATATTTATATCAGTCGAGGAGTCGGATTTGCCAAGTCATATGTATGATATTGGTTCAAAACTTATCTATACAAGGATGGGGCTCGAATATTGTATTTCTATTTCCTATAAAATAGGCATTTTGATAAAATGTTACAGTGAAATGACCGTTAGTTCTGTTATTGAATATGGTGATGTTAGTGAATCGTTTGATACTGAATGGGGTATGCCACATAATTCATGGCTTTCATCAGTTATGTATGATATTTTAAAACAATTATTGGAAGATGATAGCCTTCCATTATTTAGAAAAGCATAAGCTATGCGTTGCCGCTAGAAAACCCCGCCGCCGTTGCCTATCTTTGTCCTCTTCCAAAAAACGCCGAAACCGCCCGCCATATGAAGTTCATCGTCTCGTCTTCCGCCTTGCTCAAGCAGCTGCAGAGCATCAATGGCGTGGTCACGAACAACCCCGTAGTGCCCATTCTGGAGAACTTCCTCTTTGAAATCGAGGACGGCCGGCTGACGATTACGGCCTCCGACCTGGAGACCAGCATGATAACCGAGCTGCCCGTGGAAGCCCGCGAAAGTGGCCGCATTGCCGCCCCCGCCCGCATACTGCTCGACACGCTCAAGAACCTGCCCGACCAGCCCGTAACCTTCACCCTGGACGAGGAAACCTACACCATTGAAATTGCCTCGGCTAACGGGCGCTACAAACTGGCCGGCGAAAACGCCACCGACTTTCCCCGCGTGCCCGTCGTGAAGGGTTCGGCCCCGATTGAAATGCCCTCGTCGTCCCTGGCCCGGGCCATCAACAAAACCATCTTCGCGGTGAGCACCGACGAGCTGCGCCCCGCCATGACGGGCGTGCTCATTCAGCTGGCCGACGCGCAGGTAACTTTCGTGGCCACCGATGGGCACCGCCTGCTGCGCTACCGCCGTCAGGATGTGGGTGCCGGCCAAACGGCCAACCTCATTGTGCCGCGCAAAGCCTTCAACCTGCTCAAAAACGCCTTGCCCTCCGAGGCTACCACGGTGCGCGTGGAGTTCAACCACTCCAATGCCTTCTTCTCCTTCAACCAAATGCGCCTGGTGTGCCGCCTGATTGACGAGCGGTACCCCGACTACGAAAACGTCATTCCGGTGAGCAACCCCAACAAGCTCATCATCGACCGGGCCGCGCTTCTGAACTCGGTGAAGCGCATTGCCATCTACTCCAACAAAACCACCCACCAGGTGCGCTTCCGCTTGGCTGGCTCTGAGCTGACGGTTTCGGCCGAAGACCTGGATTTCTCCAACGAAGCCAACGAAAAGCTGGCCTGCCAGTACGACGGCGAGGACATGGAAATCGGCTTCAACGCCAAGTTCCTCATCGAAATGCTGTCCAACATCGACTCCGAGGAAATAACCCTGGAGCTAAGCACACCCAACCGCGCCGGCCTGCTCATGCCCACCATTGCCGACGACAATGAAAGCATCCTGATGCTGGTAATGCCGGTGATGCTGAACAACTACGTTTAAACCTGAATGGGGCAAGTGTGAAAAATGTGCTGAATGTGGTTCAAAGCCATGTTTAGCACATTTTTCACATTTGCCACATTCCTCACATTTGCCACCTTATGAAAAAGTCTGAAATCCGCTTCAGCATAGCTCTTGACGACCAGAAAGTGCCCGAGGCCATCAGCTGGCAGGCCACCGACGCGGGCCCCGATATTCACTTTGCCAAGGCCATCAACATCAGCCTCTGGGACCGGGACGAGCGGGGTACGATGAAAATCGACCTCTGGACCAAGGAAATGCCCGTGGATGAAATGAAGCATTTCTACGTGGACACCATTGGAGCCATGGCCGAAAGCATCATCACCGCCACCAACGACTCCGTAATGGCCACCAAGATGCGCACCCTCTGCCGCGAGCTGATGGCTCACCTCGAAGAGGAACAGAAGAAACAGAAGTAAGTGCTACGATACGCACGTAAAAAGCCCCACCTGATACGTCAGGTGGGGCTTTTTCTATGAATGCAGTTGTCGGCTAGGCAGCGCGGAACAGGAAGTCTAGCGGCCGCGGGCCCGGGTGCTGGCGGGCGTAGTGCGGGGCGTTTCGGCGGAAGGAGCCAGTACGGCGCCTTTGCTGCTGGCAGGAGCAGGGCTCTGCACCGAGTTCACGAAGCGGGCATTAGTAGCCGTGGCGGCGTAGTCCCGGTCGTACTTGTAGAACGAGGCGCGAGAGCCATAGTAATTGCTGTACTGGTCGGTGCTGAGTACGGCCTGCAGTTCCCGGTCACGCTCCTTGCATACACCCTGGCACTGCTCATCAATGAGCTTGCTGTTGCCGGCGTGCTTTTGCTCAATGGCGGCCATCTTGGCTACCTTGTCTTCGTTGATGGACCGCAGGCGGCTGGCCTGGTAGCCATTGAGGCGCAGCTGGCGCACCATCTGGTCGGAAAGGCGGTCGGCGCGCTCGGCTACTACGGGGTTAAGCCGCGGCGTAGCCTGGGTTTTATCCTGGCGGGTGGCGAGTTGGTTGTTCTGTTGAGCCTGCGCTCCGGTAGCCACCGAAGCCAGCAACAGGGCCGTAAAAGCAAGGGTATGTCGCATGGTTTGGTTCGTTATCGGGGTAAGAGAACAGCGCTTGCGAGCTTGACGAAACAAGTTTTGCCCCCGCGCCTCTACCTGACTAACGAAAAACTGTGCCAAGGAGTTTAGTGGGAACGGAAGAGTACTACTGGAGAGATATTAAAGTAACCATGGCGGGGCAGCCTGGATTGTTGTCAGAGCGGCTTCCTTTGCTATATTCAAGATATGTTCATTCGCTTGTCTTTATGTGCCGGCTATTATTTGCCAGCTAGTCTGCTGAGTTGGAAAGCCTATCAGCACCAATTGACACTGGTGCTTTGCACAATAGGCTGTCTGCTAACCAACCCGGCTAAGGGCCAGATGCGCGCCTACGTACGGACAGCCCCCGATACGGTTCTGATTCGGCAGGCTTTGGAGCTCTGTCAAGATTTCAACGAACCTGCCTGGGAAACTTTGGCGGCGGCTCTTCGCACTAAGCCTGGGCCGGTATCCTCTTACCTAAACATGCGAGCCGTTTACAACAAGCTGTATGGCGGCTATAGCGTACCTATACCCGTGACGCGCGGTGGTGGATATACACGTCCCCGGCGCCGTCATGTACGGCAACTCACTCGGCATCTTAATGAGCTAAACCTAGAGCGCCGTCAAGGCGATTATGCTCGTCTTAGCAATATCTTACTTGAGAAGGCTTCCAAAGTACGACAGATACGTAAAGCTATACCAGTATTAGAGTTTGAAGTGGACGGTGATGGCCGCGTACAGGACGTATGGGTAGATGAGCAGCAAAGTAAAATGGGACTGACAAAGCGAAGCCGTAAAATCATCTTAAATGCGCTACACGACGAGGATTTTCAGGTTAGAGAGAGCCATAGCCGCTTCAGTAAGCCACGGCCATTTAGGGAGTGGCGCCAGCGTACCGGTAGACATGCAGGCCACACCATCTACAAGCTTTTTGGGTGGATAGCTTATAAAAAAGTAAAACGCCGGGGTCGTTGTGGTGAAATATTTTACACTGAAGAGCCCCGCATCCGAGTCAGAAGCCACCACTAGCCCTGCCCCCCCTTCCAAGCATCTAAAACTGATTTTTCCACATCATCGATTCCACGGGCTTCACCGTTCGCTCGTTGTATTTGGCGTTGGGCTTGCGGTTGTAGAAATTCTCCACGCTGCCCTGCACAGTGAAGTAAATGAGCTGCCCTACGGGCATGAGGTGGTACACCCGCACGGGCATCGACACGCTGATTTCCAGCGTCCAGGTGTTGCAGAAGCCAATGTCGCCCTTGCCGGCGGTGGCGTGGATGTCGATACCCAGGCGGCCTACGCTGCTTTTGCCTTCGAGAAAGGGTACGTGCGCGTGGCTTTCGGTGTACTCTTCCGTCACGCCCAGGTAGAGCATGCCGGGCTGCAGTACAAAGCCTTCCTCGGGTATTTCAAACACGTCGATTTCGTTGTGCTTGCGCGCGTCCAGCACCGCGTCGCGGTACGTAGCCAGGTAGCGTCCCAGGTGCACGTCGTAGGAGTTGGTGCCCAGGCAGCTCCGGTCGTAGGGCTCAATGACGATGTTGCCTTGCTCAATTTCAGCTAGAATCTGCTGGTCGGTCAGGATCATGGTTAGGGGAATTATGAATTATGAATGCTGAATTATGAATTGGTAGCTTCAATGGGAGCTACCGATGCTGCCGCCAATTCAGCATTCATAATCTAGAATTCAGAATTATTCGCCGTCTTCGTAACGGTCTTCGGGAAGCTCGCGGCGGCGCTTGGGAGCGGCGTAAGCAGGTTCGGTTTCTTCGTCTTCCGGCTCTTCGTCCGTGGGCAGGTCGTAGGCACCATCGAGGCGGCGGCGCAGCTCGGGCACCGTCACGAGGGTGAGGCGCAGGGTGAGGCCGAGCGAGGCAAGGGCCATCAGAAACGTGATATAATCCAGCAGGCCATAGCGTGAGGGCGGCGTGTCGGAAGGGCCAGTGCTGGTGAGGGCGCCGGTTTTGCGGGCCGACTGCGCTACTGTTTCGCCGTCGGGCTCGGGGGTGGGGTCTTCTATGGGAGAGGCCAGCGGGGCTTCAGCGTCTACATCAGCCGGGGGCACGGCGGCACCATCAGCGGCCAGCGTGGTTGGCTCCGGGTCTTCGGAGGCGTTGAACTGGGCCGTGCCCTGTTTGATGACGCGTTGCAAAGCCCGGATCAGCATCACCCGCTCGTCGCGCGGCAGCACCCGGATAAAGAACTCGAAGTTGCGGTCAATCAGGATGGAATTGAGCTGCTTCTCGAACTCCACCAAATCGGTGCGGCCCTGGCCAAAGCGGTTCTTGAACCGCTCCGATACGCCGTTGTAGTTCTGAAACAGCGTTTTCAGGTCGTCGCGGCCCATAAAGTCGTCGAACTCGCGGCGGGCTTTAGCCGTGCGTAGCGTGATGGGAAACTTACGCCGCGTGAACGACTTGTCGTACACGGTTTCCATGGTGCGGAAGTTCAGCTCGTCCACGGTGCGGTCGAACAGGCGCTTGTTGGCAGCGGCCGGGGCTTCCGTCTGGGCCAGCAACGTGGCCGGCCCGACAAGCCACAGCAGCAGAACAAGCGGGAGCAGCTGGCGAAATCGGAGCATAGCGGGCAAAGGAGGTTTGCCGCAAAGGTCGTTTATAATGTGCTAATGATAATGTGCTGATGTGGTAGAATGTGAGTAATGTGCTAATGAAGCGTGTCATTGCGAGCAGCGCGAAGCAATCCGTCTTGAGCAGCATACCTGACACTCTTCTACCAGAAAGCCCCTGACGTATGCATACGTCAGGGGCTTTTCTCATTTCAGAGCTTAGTACGTTGTCCGGGACGGATTGCTTTGGACACTGGCTTGATGCGCCACATGCCTCGCAATGACACGCTTCATTAGCACATTACACACATTCTACCACATCAGCACATTAAAGCCCGTGGGCTTCGCGCATGGATTCGCGGCAGGCGGTGAGGTAGAGGTCCACGTGCTCGTCGGTAATGGCGGTGCTTACGAACAGGGCTTCGTACTGGGCCGGGGCGAGGTAGATGCCCCGGTGCAGCATGGCGCGGAAGTAGCGCCCGAATGCTTCGGTATCGGAAGTTTTCGCCGATTCCAGGTCCGTAACGGGCTGCGCGGTGAAGAACACGCTGAACATGGAGCCTACCTGGTTTACGGTGTAATTCAAACCCAGTTCGGCACAGATCTGGCGGGTGCCGTCGGCAATGCGCGTGGTGATGCGGTTGAGCTCGGCGTACAGCTCGGGGTGTTCGTTGAGGTAAGTGAGCTGGGCAATGCCGGCCGCCGTGGCAATGGGGTTGCCGGAGAGCGTGCCCGCCTGATACACCTTACCGGCCGGCGCCACGTTGTCCATAATCTCCCGGCGGCCGCCGTAGGCACCGACCGGCATCCCGCCCCCGATGATTTTGCCCAGCGTGGTCATGTCCGGGGTGATGCTGTAGAGCTCTTGGGCCCCGCCCCGGGCCAGCCGGAAGCCGGTCATTACCTCATCAAAAATGAGTACGATGCCGTGCCGGGTGCACAGCTCGCGCAGGGTTTGCAGGTAGCCTTCCTGCGGCGCCACCAGGCCCATATTGCCCACCACCGGCTCCAGAATAAGCGCCGCCACCTGGCCTTCGTTGGCCTCGATGATCTGCGTTAGGGCGGCCACATCGTTGAAGGGCACGGTGAGCGTATCCTGGGCCACGCCCTGCGTGACGCCGGGGGAGTCGGGGGCGCCGAGGGTGAGGGCGCCGGAGCCGGCCGCAATCAGGAACGAGTCGCCGTGGCCGTGGTAGCAGCCTTCAAACTTGATAATCTTGTCGCGCCCGGTGTAGCCCCGCGCCACCCGGATGGCTGACATCGTGGCCTCGGTGCCGGAGTTTACCAGCCGCACCTTCTCGATGCTGGGTACCATCTGCTTGATAAGCTCAGCCATTTCGACCTCGCGGCGCGTGGGGGCTCCAAACGACAGGGAGTTCTGAATGGCGCCCTGCACCGCCTCCAGCACTAACGCGGGCGCGTGGCCCAGTATCATCGGCCCCCAGGAATTGATGAAGTCGAGGTACTTGTTGCCATCTACGTCCGTCAGCCAGGCACCCTGAGCCGACTGCATAAACACCGGGTGCCCGCCCACGGCCCGAAACGCCCGCACCGGCGAGTTCACGCCCCCCGGAATGTGGTCTTTGGCGCGGGTAAAAAGAGCATCAGAAGTAGAAAGGTTGAGCGTAGGCATAAGGGGAGTGGTTTTCTGGTTGGGCTAGACGAATTGCAATGGTTAAGTAGTCTCCTAGCCGTGGACGGAGCAATTTCTAGCGTGTTCCTACGGGGTTCAGGACTTCGGTTTCCAGCCGTTCGAGCTTGGTGAGGGGCACGTACTGGTTGTCGTGGGCGCCACCGGGGTAGCCGATGCCTTGGAACACAGCTCCCGATACCGGGCCGCCATTAGCCAGCGGCTGCTGAAAGGCCGGGCCATGCTGGTGCAGCTGGGAGCCAAAGTAGTATAGCAGTTCGAAGCCCGAAAAGGCAAACACGGAAGGGGGCAGGTTCTGGCGCTGGGTGTAGAGCTGGCGGAAGCGCCGCACGCCGGGGTTGGTTTTGTCGAGGTACTTGGGCTGGATGAAGTACACGTCGCGGGCATCGAGCTGGCTGAGGGCCACGCGGTTGTTTTCTATCCAGGAGGCGTAGGTGATGAGCGGGATGCGGGCGTCCTGGGCCTTGAGGGCGTTGAAGGTAGCCGGGCCGGCCTGCTTACCATCGGAGGCCACTACCAGGTGCCCCAGCGTCTTCAGATCAACCCCCGCAAACCCTGCCGTCACCGATTCCTCCACGTCGGAGTTGAGGCGGCGCAGCTGGAGCACTTTGCCACCCAGCGCCTCGTAAGCCTGCTTGTAGGCCAAACCGAAGGCGGTTTCGTCCTTGGTATCCTCGTAGAGCACCACGGCCGTGCGGGGGCCTCCGAGGCGGTTGTAGGCAAACTCGGCGGCCTGCCGGGCCTGAGTGGCCGTGCTGGGCTCGAAGAGGTAATGCCAGGCGTTGTCAAGCACCAACTCTCCGTCCTGCGACAGGGGGTTTACTACCACAATCTGCTTTTGCTGGGCGTAGCGGGCCAGAATCTTGCTGCCCGACTTATATACGGGCCCGATAATCATATCCATGCCGGCCAGCTCGGGCAAAGCCAGCACCTGTTTGAGCTGCAGGGTGTCGGCGCCGGTATCGTAGGCAAAGAGCTGCACCGGGCGGCCTTCGCGCTGCAAAGAATCCTGGGCCAGGCGCAGGCCCGCGTATAAGTCCGTCACGAACTGGTTGCGGCGGCGCGTTTCCCAGCTGGTGTCGTTGAACTCGAAGGGCAGCAGCACGCCAATATTATAGGAACTCTTCTTGGCCGGGCGGCGGGGTGTGTAGCGGGTGCGGTCCAGCTGAAACTGCGTGATGAGCTGGTCGAGCTGCGGTCGGTCGGCGTCGGTGTACCAGCCCCCGTTGGCCAGCTTATCGGCGTAGGCGCGGGCCAGGGCCGCTTCCTGCGGAAACGCCTGCAACAGCTGCTGGAAGGTAGCTTTGTCTTTGATGCGCGGCAGGTACTGGGCCTTCATGTTTTCGCGCTCAGTAGCCAGGCGTTCGGCCGGCACCTGGGCCAGCACGCGCAGCGCATTGTCGAAATCACCCTGCTCAAAGGAAAGCTGCCCCTGCAGAAACAGGGCTTCGGCCAGGGCGGGCCACTGCGGAAACCGGCTGCGCAGCAGGTTCAGCATCTGCTCAGCCTCGGCCCACTTTTTGGCGCGGCTGGCGGCCACGGCGTAGAGGTAGGCCGCTTCGGGCGCGCGCTCAAATTGCGTGGTAGGCGCCGTGAGCGGCTGCAGCTCCTGCATGGCCAGCTCATAGCGCGTCTGGTCGATGAGCGTCTTGCCGTTGCGGTAGCGGGTGTTGAAATCCACGGAGCCCATGTTGGCCGGCAGGGGCGGACCCGTAGGCTTAGGAGGTGCTGAAGACGCCGGCTTGGGCGCTGCTGTTGCGGCTGGCTTGGCGACTGGAGTGGCCGCTGGTTTAGGGGCTGGTTTGGCTGCCCCGGCCGGCGTAGCCGCCGGTTTTTGGGGCGTAGTAGCTGGCCGCGCCGGCGTGGCAGCAGGCGTAATAGGCTTTTTGACGGGTGTTTGCTGGGCCAGGGCAGGGGCTACCACATAGCAGGTAGCAAACAGCATGGCCGTAACCAAAGAAGAGAAAGACCTCATAAACCGAGGAGCCGGGGAATAGGCAGCAGGAACCACGGCGCCGCAACCAACGCGGTGCCCGGGGCAAAGGTACGTAGTTGCGGCGGGCAAGGGTTATACTACGCTGAAGCGGGCTGTCCAGTAGTACTTTTTCGGGAGGCACCCCGGAGGTGGGTAGGCAGTGCCTTCGCTGTGCCTTCTCGGAAAGTGTACGCTGCCTTCAAGCTGACTTTTGTATTTAAGCAGGAAGATGCCAGGGGTAGCGGGGCTGCTTAGAAAGGCAGCAGCCCACAGGCAACGCGCCGCAAAGCCCGACGACGGCTATAGCATTCACCCCGAAGATTTCCGACCTTGGCCGCATGTCGATGTCCGTTGCTGCTTTTTCGGCGCCCCAGCTGCGCCAACGCCTGAACCTGGTGCTGGTGCTGGGCGCTTCCCTGGCTCTAAGCGTGGTGCTGATTGCCTTCCGAGTGTTTCTTACCCATAAGATTACCCTCGTTTTTCTGCTCTGGAACCTGTTTCTGGCCCTCATACCGTTTGGGCTGAGCACGCTGCTGGGGCTGGCGCACGGCCGGCTGAAGGCGCGGGTGCTGCTGCCGGTGGGGGCGGTATGGCTGCTGTTCTTTCCCAATGCTCCCTATATCCTTACCGACCTTTTTCACCTGGAGCCCCGCGCCGGCGTGCCCTTCTGGTACGACCTGGCTCTGATTCTGAGCTGCGCCTGGAACGGGCTGATGCTGGCCTACGCTTCTCTCACCGATATGCAGACGCTGGTAATGCGCCGGCTGGGCTGGTGGGCCGGGTGGGGGTTTGCGGCGGTGGCGCTGCTGCTCAACTCCTTTGGTACCTACCTGGGCCGCTACCTGCGCTTCAATAGCTGGGACATTGTTACCAACCCGCTCACGCTGTTCTACGATATTCTCAACCGGCTCGTCCATCCAACTGCCCACCTCAGTACCTGGGGCGTCACGCTGCTATTCGGGGCATTTCTGCTGCTGGGCTATGCTACCGTGCGCCTGATGGGCCGCGTAGGGGAGGCAGAGCCTGCGCCGGTCGGTTGAAGACCAGCCTGGAATTGCGCGAATAACTTCTCTGCTACTATTTTATGCTCCGTCCGAATGCCGCCGCAGCGCACCTGCGCCTTTCACCTACCCAGCAGTGGCTGGAACTGATGCGCCCCTGGGTGTTGCTGGCGGGCTACGTTACTACGGCCAGCCTGGGCTGGTGGTGGGTGGCTGTCCCCCTGGCGGTAGCTGTGTGCCTGTCGGGTTTTGTGCAGACGCACGATGCCATGCACCAGGCGCTGGGGCTGTCCAAGCAGCAAAACGACCGGTTGCTCACGCTCAGCGGACTGCTGCTTTTGAAGAGCGGCCACGGCCTGCAAGTGACGCACCTGCGCCACCACGCGCACTGCCTGCGCGCCGATGACCCGGAGGGTGCCCCCGCCACCTGGGCATTCTGGCGGGTGGTGTGGCAGGGGCCCTACCATATTTTGATGCTGCGCCGCGAATCCTTGCGCATGGCTCCGCACACGCGCTCCATTCAGCTCGTTGAAACCGCGCTGACGCTGCTGCTGCTGGGGGTGTTCGTGGGGCTGTATTACTGGTGGGGAAGCCCGGTGGGGCTGGTGTATTGGGGCGTAGCCTTTGTAATGAGTGCTACGCTTCCCATTTGGGCGGCCTACCTGCCGCACCAACTGGCCGAGCGCAACCCGGCCGTGCGGGCCGCCGCCGCCACGGCGCTTTTCTGGACGCCGGTGCTATCGTCCTTTGCCTTCCATCACCTGCATCACCACTACCCCCGGGTGCCCACGGCCCTGCTGCCCCGGGCGGCGGCCGAGTTGCCCCCACCCCCGTCGCATCACCACTAGCGGCCCGGAAAGCCCTGTATCTACTACCTTGCCTTTCCGATGATGCACCTCCAGCCCGATTCCGCCGCCGCGCCCGCCATGACGTGGGGGCAACTCCTGAGCCGCCGCCGCTACCCCGAGCAGCCCCAGCTGCACGTTGTTACGGATGCGCCGCCCGTGCGTGGGGCCTTCGTGCAGGACTACGACCGGGTGGTGTTCAGCTCGGCTTTCCGGCGCCTGCAGCGCAGAACCCAGGTGATGCCTTTGCCCGAAACCGACTTCGTGCACACCCGCCTCACGCACTCCCTCGAAACGGCCTGCGTGGGCCGCTCCCTCGGCCGCCTCGGGGGCCGGCTGCTGCTCGAAGAAACCGAAGGGCTGGCCCAGACGCTGCCTTACCTCGACAGTGACTTCGGCGACATAGTAGCTGCTGCCTGCCTGGCCCACGACATCGGCAACCCGCCCTTTGGGCACAGTGGCGAAGACGCTATTTCGGCTTACTTCCGGAGTGCTGCCGCCGAGCCTTTCGTGCGCGTGCTCAACCCCGCCCAACGCGCCGATTTGCAACAGTTTGAAGGCAACGCCGCTGGGTTCCGGGTGCTCACGCATACCTATGCCGCCCACAGCAGCGGCACAGCGGGTCTGGGGCTCACCTATGCCACGCTTGGTGCTTTCAGCAAGTATCCGCGACCGGCGCTGGTTCCAAACACTCGCCTGACGCAGGGCACCAGCGAAAAGCGCTACGGATACTTTCAGACCGAAGCAGCCCGCTTTCAGGAAGTGGCGCGAGAGTTGGGTTTGCGACCGAAGTCGGTAGAGGAAGGCGCGGCCGATGGCTGCTTTTACCGGCACCCGCTGGCGTTTCTGGTAGAAGCGGCCGACGACCTGTGCTACCGTATTATTGACTTTGAGGATGGCCTGAAGTTGGGCCTGATTCCCCGGAAAGCCGGCCTGAAGCTGCTGCGCGAGATGCTGGGAGACGCCCCGGACCGGCGTGGCTCCGTGGAGTGGCGCGACTGGCGCGAGGAGCTGGGCTATCTGCGTGCCCGCCTTATCAATCATTTGGTGCTGCAAACGGCCCGTTTGTTTGCCACCCGCGCCCCCGCGCTGCTGCTCGGCCGCGCCGATGAGCCCCTCGTCTGCCAGCTCGACTGCTGGGAGCAGCTCCAGCACATGCACGAGCTTACCGTGGAGCACCTCTACCGCAGCCGCCCGGTGCTGGAAATCGAGGCTGCCGGCTTCGAGGTGCTGGCCGGCCTGCTCGACGTGTTTCTCGCTGCCACCTTCGACCCGCAGGGCAGTGCCCGTTCCCGCAAGCTCCTGCAACTGCTGCCCGAGCAGTTCCGGGCCGTCGGGCAGCAGCAGCACGCCACCGCCTACGAGCAGATCATCCTGCTCACCGACTACATTGGCGGCCTCACCGATCAGAATGCGCTCAGCCTGTTCCGGACCATTCGCGGCATCGACCTGCCCAAGGTATTCTGAGTTGCTGGTTGTCCGTTGTCAGTAAAAGGAGTTTATCTGGAGGCTGACAACGGGCAACTATCAACTGACAACAGGCTACTCGAAGGTTTGCAGCATCTGCAGGGTCGTGTCCAGGGCCTGGCTTCGCAGCAGGTCCTGGTATTGCTGGAGTATATCGGTCTGGTAGCGGCGCTGGGCTAGTTTCTGGAAAGGCTTTACCTGGTAGCGGCTGCCGGGCGTGCGGCTCAGGTTCAGGTAAATGAGGCCCCGGCTGCGGCGCTGGGCTGCTTCACCGGTCTGCACGCGGCTCACGCGCTGGCGGTTGTCGCCGAGCAGGGTTTGCAGCGGGCTGAGGCCTACGTACAGATTGGCGCGCCCGTCGAGGTAGTATTCGCCAGTAACGGCCATATCGGTGAGGTTGCTGCTCAGGCTCAGGCCGGGAATGAGCAGTCGGTTGCCGTCGAGGATAAACCGGGACCGGACCGGCTCGAAGTACACGTGACTGGTGCGGCGCTTGCGCAGCATTTTCAGCGTCTGCATCACGGCTTCCACTTCCAGCAGCTCCAGATTGCGCAGGTCGGTACGCAGGAAGGCCTTCGTCTGAGCCAACCGGGGAAGAAAGGTGGCATCCAGCATGGTACGCACATCGGCTTCGGTATTCATCGTGCCCCGGATGTTGTCGGGCCTCAGTACATCCAGCCCCAGCACCGACGCCAGCCCAAACAGTTCAGACAGCTGAATATCTTCCAGCCGCACCTGCGTGTGCAGCGGATGCTGTCCGGCTTCGCTCTCCGTTTGGAACTGCCCGCGCAGGTGAATACTGCCTCCCAGCGCCTGCAACGAGCACTCTTCGAGCAGCACCTGGCCGGTTTCGAGGCTGCTGCGCGCCCGGAACTGCCGGCCCCGCAGCACCCCATACTGAATGGACTCGGCCTGCACGCGCACCCGGCCCGTGATGGTACCATCCAGCAGGGGCGAATGCCGGTTCGCCTGACGAGCGGCCCGGCGGCGGGGCGTGTCGGGCGGTTCGGGCAGGGAGCTGAGGGCCGCCATCAGCTGCAGGAGGTGTTGCACATCGAGGGTAGCGTAGCGCAAATCCAGCTCGGTATGGGCCCGCAGCAGGTGGTGGCCCCGCAGGCTGGCCGCCGCCGAAAGCTCGCCCGTACCACCCGTGCTCGTGCGGAACGTGAGGCTAGGTACCCGAAAGTCGGGCCCGTTTTTCTCCATGCGCAGCCGGAGCGCCGACAGCTGGTCGCCACCCGGCAGCAGCAGCTGGTCGATGTCGGCCGTCACCTGCCCGTTAGCTGCCAGCAGCAGTTCCCGCAGCGAGGGGTCGGTGGGGGCTTTGGCGGCGCGGCGCGGGGCCTGCGTGGCGCGGTTGAGCAGGCGCTGGTAGTTGAGCTGGTTGAAGTGCACCGCCAGCCGCGCCGCTACGGGCTGCTCCCGGGTTGTATCCGTCAGCCAGCTCACGGCTCCGCGTACGTCGCCGCCCCAGGCCTGGCCGCGCAAATCGGAAATCTGCACCCGCTGCCCGTTGTGCCGCACGGTAGCGGCCAGCTGCAGCAGTGTGTCGGTAGCCAGCACCAGGCGCCCGCACGTGAGGCGGATATTGAGCTGCAAACCAGCGGGCAGAAGGTTCAGGGCCCGATACGCCACATCCTGAGGGCGGCCGGGGCGTGCCTGCCTTCGGGGCGGGCGGCGCACCGGTGGGGCCAGCAGGCGGCGCAGCTCGGTTAGCCGGAGTTCATCCACCGCAAAGGTGCCGGTGATGGTAGTGGTGCGGTGCTGCCCGCTGAAGTATGCCAGCAGGTAGGTAGTGGTAGCGTTGGCCTGCACCTGCATCCCGTTCAACTCGCCCTTCAGGTTTTCCAGCGTCCACAGACTGTCGCGCAGGCGTACGCGCACATTGAGGTGGCTAAAATCGGCTCGGCGCCCCGGAACCAGAAAGAAGGCGTTTTCCAGCTGAACCGTACCGCGCACCGCAATGGGTGGGCGTTGAGAAGTCGGGCGCCGCGGGCGCAGGCCCCGCCTTCGCGGAATAACTGGCAGGGTGCCGTTCAGGTGAATATCCAGGGCAACCTGTCCCTGGCGGGCGCGCCAGAGCCGCGGTACCAGCACGGTGGCCAGGGTCTGGAGCTCGGTGCGGCCCCGAATGCGCCCGTAGAGGTGGGGGCGGGTGAAGTCGGTTACTTTCAGCTGGGCATCCAGCTCCCCGGCCCGGGAGTAGAGCCGGCATTGTTCAAAGGTGAGGGAAGTGGTGCGGGCTGAGTGGCTGGGGCCGTTGTCGAACACGCCCCGGGCATCCCAGCGCCGGATGCGCCGTGCCGAGTCGGACCACTGCACCTGCGCATTCTGGAGGGCAAACCGCAGGATGGTGCGCGGCCGGGTAGTGGGGCCACTCACCCCTTGAATGGAATACCAGATCTGGGCGTGACTGGCACTGCGGGCTCCGGTCAGAAACCGGTCGAGGCCCGGCGGGAAAGCCACCCGCAGCACCTCCAGCAGCGGCTGCCGGCCCGCAAAGCGCAAATTGAGGTGGGTGCCCCGGGGCTGACCGGGCGCCGCGCCCTGATGCGTGCCGCTCAGCAGCACTGTGTCGCCGTTGAGGGTGGAACTGGTGCGCAGAAACGTGCCCTGGCGCCGGCGGAAGTTGTACTGATAATGTACCTGCGCCACCATCGGCTCCAGCTCAAACAGCGTACCGCGGCCGCTACGCAAATACTCCAGCTGCCCCTGTAGCTGCCCCTGCACGTGCGCTATGCCCTTGCGCACGTGGGCCCGCAGACTGCCGCGCTGCACGTTGGCCGCAAAGCTGCTTCGGTGCAGCTCGTTCCGCTCCGATACCCGGAAGTTGACCAAGATCAGGGAATCCAGCTCGAAGGGGGGCGGGGCCGAGGGCGTCGTCTTGTGGGGGCCTTTGCCACGCAGACCCCAGTCGTGGCCCAGGGAATCGGTGTACTGCCGGAACTCGGCATCGCGCACCGTCAGGCGGCTTACCCGGAACTCGCCCCGCCAGATCTTGCTGACTTCCAGGCGGGCATCGGCGCGGGGCACGCGCAGCACGGTTACGCTCTGGCCGTAGGACGTATCCGTCAGACTCAGGTGGTGCAGGGAGGCGGTAAGGTGGGGAAAGTCGCGCAGCAGGGAAAAACGCACCTCAAACGGCGCCAGCACCAGCGCCGACTGCCTTGCTACCCGCTCGCGCACCAGGGTTTCTACCCGCCGCTGTCCCCAGCGTGTGCCCAGCAGCCAAGCCGCGCCCACTACCACCAACAGCACCAACAGCACAAGCAAAGCCAGCAGCCGTGGAATGGTAGAGCGTTTCATGCAAACAGGAAGAGAAGGGCAGCAACAGGTTGGAACAGTCTTACGCAGGGGAGCCTCCGCACGGCTAGTGCAAGGCAGCCCGCAGTTTAATAACTTTCAAGCTGCCAGTCGGCGCAGTGGGCAAGCAAGGTCAGTCCGAAGCCTTATATCAGCCAGCAAAACTTCGTCAAATAAACGAAATTAATATTTAGACAAATTCTAAATAGTTATACTTGCCGTCTCATCACCTCAACCGAAGTGGCATATGGCGCAGTTCTTTCATCACAATGAGTATGGCTACTGCGCGCGCTGCCCGCATACGCGCCACTTGCACGTGTGCTTTGGAAATGTGGCTCTAGCCACTACTACTGTGGAGTTTGCCGAGTTTCGGAGCTACGTGGCGCGTACTTGGCAGCATTACTGCCTGCACTCCCACGACCCTGAAGCCCGCTGCATTGCTCTGCGGACGCCGGTTTGCCGGCTGGCTTTGGTGTTTTCGCTGGTTGAACTCACGCAACTCCGGGAAATTCTCGAAAATACGGCTTTGCTGCTGGAAGTAGAGGAGTTGCTGCAGTAGCGCGAAGGCGGCATCGGCTTGACCGGAAACTCCGCAAAAGCACCGTTCTTGTCGGGCCTATCTACCGGCTGGCTATGGAATTACCTTCTCTGCAACGCCTCACCTCCGAAGCAGCCCGCGTGGTGCAGCGGTTTCCGCTAACTCTCTTGTGCGCCTTTGCGCTGTGCACAACGGGCCTATACATAGTCCAGCTAGATACCCCGGTAGAGGAGGTACAATGGATTTTCCCGGCACTTTCGGCCGCCGGACTGGGCCTCTCGCTCACGCTGGCCCTGGCCCTCACCGCCGAGCGGCATCAGTGGCGGCCGTGGGTGCGCCGGGGCACTATGGCCGGGGCGCTGGCTTTGCTGGGCGTGTGGTATGTCCTGGTGCCGGCCCAGCCGGACTTTATCTGGGTAATGCGGCTGGCGCTGCTGCTGCTGGGGTTGCACCTGTTGGTAGCGGCGGGGCCTTACCTTTCGGAGCTACGCGGACCGGCCGATACTCCCGGCTTCTGGCGCTACAACGAAACCCTGTTTTTGCGCATTCTCACGGCCGGCTTGTACTCCGGAGTGCTGTTTGCGGGGTGCGCCCTGGCGCTGGTAGCCGTTGATAATCTGTTTGATGTGAAGGTGAATACGCACCTCTACGGCTACCTGTTCGTGCTGCTGGCCACGGTATTCAACACGTGGTTTTTCCTGGCCGGCGTGCCCCGGGATTTTGCGGCGCTGGAACAGGAAACGGCTTATCCTAAAGGACTGAAGCTGTTCACGCAGTTTGTGCTGCTGCCGTTGGTGGTGCTGTATCTGGTGATTTTGTACGCCTATATGGCCCGCATCCTGGTGCTCTGGACGCTGCCCAAAGGCTGGGTTTCTACGCTGGTACTAGCGCTGGCCGTGGCGGGTATTTTCGCGCTGCTGCTTATTCATCCCATCCGGCAAGCCGCCGAAAACACCTGGATTCGCACATTTGTTCGCTGGTTTTACCTGGCGCTTTTCCCGTTGCTGGGGCTGCTGGCGGTGGCCATTGGCACCCGCGTCCTGGCCTACGGCATCACCGAGGAGCGGTACTTCGTGCTGATATTGGCCGCGTGGTTGTTCTGCATGGCCGTGTATTTTCTGGTGCGGCGCAGCCAAGGCATCATCTGGATTCCGGCCTCCCTGGCGCTGGTAGCCTTTCTAGCCGCTGTAGGCCCTTTGAGTGCATTTGCCGTGGCCCGGCGCAGCCAGCTCGGGCAGCTGCAGGAAATTAGTGCTCGATACAAGCTTTTACAAAATGGCAAGCTGGACGGGGCCGGGGAGCGGGTGCCCTATCTACCTTTCACGGTGCGGCAGCGCCTTTCTTCCCTATTTGAGTTCTTTGCTCAGCGCAATGCCACTGCGCACTTACAGCCTCTGTTTGCCGCTTCGCTGCAACTGCCCGATTCCTTGCTGGCAAGCACGATGTGGGAGCGGAAGCAGTGGCAATCCAACAGGTTGTTTGCCGTGAGCCTAATGAACCGGGTAGGCCCATATGCCACTGACCATGCCCAGGAGCTTTCAGTCACTTTTGAAGCAGCCCAAGTGGAATTTCAGAACCTCGGAAACGGCCGCTATTGGTGGAACAGCGTGAATCTGATGCACTATGTAGACGATTCGACCAGCAAGGTAGTAGCCACGGCCGCCGTGCGGGAAGGAACGTTCCGGCTACGCGCCGAGAAGCGCGGCCGTACACTGCTACTGGAGCAGCTGCGGGCCGACCAACGCTGGCAGACCTGCCTTTCCGTGTTTCCCGGCCGCGCAGCTGACTCACTGGCCCTCAAGCACGGCCGCAACCAGCGCGCAAACGTGCAGTTGCCGGCCACTGGCCTCACGCTGCGGGCCACGGCCGGCAACATTAGCCTCCAGCTGTTTTTACGGGAGCTAACCCGCCGTCAACAACAAGATACTGTTCGGTATAATCTTGACGCCCAAGCATTACTGGAAATAACCCAGCCCTAAACCATCAACCGCCCGACCAATAGCCGGGCGGTTGGGAGTGTAGTGTCAACTTCGCTTCAGATTTGCCTTTGCTGTAACGCAAACTGCGCAACACATGCCAGCCAAACGGCGCGGGGGCGTGAACTACAAAGTTGGCGCTACGGCCCGGCGAATCATCCACGAAATCAGTGGAATCCGAAAAATCCGTGCGAATCCGTGGTTCCTACTCCCACTCAATCGTAGCCGGGGGCTTGGAGCTGATGTCGTACACCACGCGGTTGATGCCGCGCACCTGGTTGATGATTTTGTTGCTGACCTCGGCCAGGAACTCGTAGGGGAGGTGGGCCCAGTCGGCCGTCATGCCGTCTATGCTCGTCACGGCGCGCAGGGCTACTACCCGCTCGTAAGTTCGCTCGTCGCCCATCACGCCCACGCTTTGCACTGGCAGCAGCATCACGCCGGCCTGCCACACTTTCTCGTAGAGGCCGTGCTCTTTTAGGCCGTTGATGAAAATGGCGTCGGCGCGCTGCAGTAAGTCCACTTTCTCGGGCGTGATGTCGCCCAGGATGCGGATGCCCAGGCCGGGACCGGGGAAGGGGTGGCGGTGCAGAATGTTCACTGGCAGCTCCAGGGTGTGGCCCACTTCGCGCACTTCGTCCTTAAACAAGGCCCGCAGCGGCTCCACAATGCGCAGGTTCATCTTCTCAGGCAGGCCGCCCACGTTGTGGTGGCTCTTGATGGTCACGGCCGGGCCTTTCACCGATACCGACTCAATTACGTCGGGGTAAATGGTGCCCTGGGCCAGCCAGCGGGCGCCGTCTACTTTCTGGGCTTCGCGGTCGAATACCTCAATAAAGGTGCGGCCAATGGCTTTGCGCTTCAGTTCGGGGTCGGTGAGGCCGGTGAGGGCCGCGTAAAACTCCTGGGAGGCATCCACGCCGCGCACGTTCAGGCCGAGGTCTTTGTAGGAGTGCAGCACATCTTCGTACTCGTCCTTGCGCAGCAGGCCATTGTTTACGAAAATGCCATGCAGGCGCTTGCCAATGGCCTTGTGCAGCAGCAGCGCGGCCACGCTGGAATCCACGCCGCCGGAAAGGCCCAGAATCACCTGGTCTTCCTCCCCGATGGTGCGCTGCAGGGTAGCTACCATCGAGTCCACGAAATGCTCCGGGGTCCAGCTCTGGTCCAGCCCACAGATGTTCACCACGAAGTTCTGGAGCAGGGTTTTGCCGTCGGTGGAGTGCGTTACCTCGGGGTGAAACTGGATGCCGTAGGTTTCCTGCCCCTCGATTTTAAAGGCTGCCACGGCCACTTCCGGGGTGCTGGCAATGCTGTCGAACCCGGCGGGCAGGCTTTTAATCGTGTCGCCGTGCGACATCCATACCTGCGACTCGGTAGGCACGCCGTGCAGCAGCGGCGACTCGTGGTTCACGCGGGCCAGGCGGGCCCGGCCATACTCGCGAATGGTAGCCGGCAGCACTTCGCCGCCCTGCTGGTGGGCCAGCAGCTGGGCCCCGTAGCACACGCCCAGCACGGGCACCTGGCCCAGGTAGCGGCTCAGGTTGGGGTTGGGCGAGTCGGCGTCGCGCACGGAACAGGGGGAGCCCGAAAGCACCACGCCCCGAATATCCTCAGTGAGGTTCGGGGCGTGATTATACGGATGGATTTCGCAGTAAACATTCAGCTCCCGGATGCGTCGGGCAATGAGCTGGGTGTACTGCGACCCAAAATCGAGAATGAGAATCTGTTGAGGCATGGGCAAAGGTAAAGCGCAGATTTCAGACCGGCCGCAGGTTTTCGAGGTGCCAGCGGAAGAATTCTTGCGGGCGGCTACCAGCAGGTTTCAGGCGTGGCGCTGTCACAACTACTCGCCCATTACCCGAAAACTGCAGTGAAGCTGCCGCGCTTGCTCTTATGCAGGAATATTGTCATTAGAATTATGCAAGTATTTGTGCGGACGGTTCACGTCACGTCCACGTCACAATCTACCTTGAAACCAGCCGGGGATACCGCCACCTTTGAACTGCTCCCTGTTCACTCTTACTCCCTTGTCCGCATGCGTTACGCTACTCTCGTTTTCGGTTTACTTGGGTTTGCGCTGCCAATCGGGGCCGCCCAGGCACAATCAGCTCCCGCGCCCGCCCCGCCCACCACGTTGGATATGGCTGCGCTGCTCAAGCCCACTACGCCGCCCGATGAAATCCGGGACCCGGTACTCAGCAGTGAGGAAGAACTAACGGCCGACTCGATTCTGTCCGCCGCGCCCCTGGCCGAGAAGGTGACGCTGAAGGGCCGCGTGATGAACGAAGAAAACGAGCCGCTGATTGGGGCTACCGTGTACGTGCGGGGCGCCGGGGTGGCCGCCAGCACCGATGCCAAGGGCTTTTACTCTCTGCAGGTGCCAGCCGGCGTCAATAAGCTGCTCTTCAGCTATGGGGGCTACGCCGACAAGGAAATTGACGCCAGCAACTACCTGCCCGTCAACGTAAGCCTTGCTCCGCAAACCACCAGAAAGAAATAACGCCGGCTCACTTGAGGAACGCTGGCTGAACCTGATTCGATGCTATGAAAACAGTCCGGAAGGAGCACCGAGGTGCTCCTTTTTGGGCTTCTGATTCAGATAGATGGCGCCTTTCAACGGGTGAAGGGGCAGGAAACCTTGCATCGGGCAGAAAAACCTGCGTATATTTGCAGTGGCGAATCAGTACGACCAGCTCCTGCTGAACTCCCCCAGGACCGGAAGGTAGCAAGGGTAGGTGGTTGAGCGGTGCGATATTGGTTCGCTTTTTTTTGTCCGTGAATGAGCTCGGATTGCGGCTGGTGCTGCGGATTTTTGTAGCTGGACTATGCGTAAGAAAGCGGCCCAAGCGGGCCGCTTTCTTGCTTTTCAGGCCTGTTCAAATACTGATTTATGCTGGATGTAGTCATAAAATACCCGCAATCGGCTACCACAGGAGTTAATCCGTGAGTAGCTTTGGGGTACCGTCTTTTGCGGCACCACACGCTACCATTTGCTGGCGTAAGGTGCCGCTGCTTCTCTTATCGTCCTAACCCACCTGTTGCGTATGAAATTCTTCGTTGATACCGCCAACCTGCGCGAAATCCAGGAAGCCGTAGAGTTGGGCGTCCTCGATGGCGTCACTACCAATCCTTCCCTGATGGCCAAGGAAGGCATCAAGGGCACCGACGCGGTGATGCGCCACTACCGGCAAATCTGCGAGATGGTGGAAGGCGACGTATCGGCCGAGGTTATTGCTACCGATTTCGACGGTATCATCCGGGAAGGCGAGGCCCTGGCCGAGCTGCACCCCAACATTGTAGTGAAGGTACCCATGATCCGGGACGGCGTGAAAGCCATCCGCTACTTCGCCGACAAAGGCATTAAAACCAACTGTACCCTGATTTTCACGGCCGGGCAGGCCCTGCTGGCGGCCAAGGCCGGGGCTACCTACGTGTCGCCTTTCGTGGGCCGACTCGACGATATCGGGCACGACGGCCTGCAGCTGGTGCAGCAGATTGTCGATATTTTCAGCAACTACGGCTACCCCACGCAGGTGCTGGCGGCCTCAGTGCGCCACGTGCCCCACCTGATCCAGTGCGCCGAGCTGGGCGCCGACGTAGTTACCTGCCCGTTGAGCGTCATCACCGGCCTGCTCCACCACCCGCTCACCGATAAAGGACTCGCCACCTTTCTGGCCGACCACAAGCGCGTTAACGCATAATTGATAATGTGTGAAATGTGAAAAATGTGTTGAATGTGAGTCATACTGCTTCATTTTCACATTTTTCACACGTTCACGTTTCCCACATTAGCCGCCATGTACATCATCAAGGTAAAAGGCAAGGCCAAGATTCCGGATTATATTCAGCTGCGCGACGAAAACTTCGTGCTCATTGCCTATTTCCGCGCCGACCGCCCGTTGAAGGACCTGCACCGCTACGGCCTGGAAGGCAAGGAAACTCCGCTGGCCGCCGTCATCGAGCAGCTGGCGTTTGGCAAACTGCAAAAGCTCGAAGTCTAACTGTAACCTTTGCTATTGGTGCAGACCATCGGTTCACAAGTGAACCTGAGCCCCCGGCACTAAGCACTAAGCACTAAGCACTACACGCATGTCCGTAATTGAGCTGCACGACGCGTACATTATGCAGGAGGTGAATACCGTGCTGCAAAAGGTGTCGTTTCGGCTGGAAAAAGGCGAATTCGCCTACCTCGTGGGCCGGACGGGCTCGGGCAAAAGCTCCCTGCTCAAAACCCTCTATGCCGATTTGCCCCTGGGCGGCGGCACTGCCACGGTAGCCGGGGTGCCGCTGCAGCGCCTCAGCCGCGGGCAGGTGCCGCAGCTGCGCCGTAAGCTGGGCATCATCTTCCAGGATTTTCAACTGCTCTTCGACCGCTGCGTGGCCGATAACCTGCTGTTTGTGCTGAATGCCACCGGCTGGACGGGCAAGGCCCGCAAAAAACAGCGCATTTCGGAAGTATTGATGCGAGTAGGGCTGGCCAACGTGGCTGGCAAAATGCCTCACCAGCTTTCCGGTGGCGAGCAGCAGCGCGTGGTTATTGCCCGTGCCCTGCTCAACGAGCCCCTGCTGCTGCTGGCCGACGAACCCACGGGCAACCTCGACCCCGACGTGGCCGATAGTATTATGCGGCTGTTTGTGGAAATCAACCACGCGGGTACGGCCGTGCTCATGGCTACCCACAACTACCAGCTGCTGCGCCAGTACCCCCAGCGGGTGCTGCAGTGCAAGGACGGCCACTTGCTCGACTCGGCCAAGGTACCGCTGGAGCTGAGCGGCAGCTAACGGCTGTACTTTCTTTATTCCCTACGCTTTTTGCCTATGCCCGGCCTGTCGGTTTTGCTGCCTATCTATAACCGGGACGTAACCCGGCTGGTGGCCGCGCTTGTCCGGCAGGCACCCGACTGGCCCGGCCCGGTCGAAATTCTGTGCTACGATGATGGCTCTGGGGAAGCTACGCGCCAGACAAACCGCGTGGTGCAGACGTGGCCCGGAGTGTTGTACCACGAACTGCCCCATAACGTTGGGCGCTCAGCCATTCGAAACCGGTTAGCGGCTGCTGCCCGCCACGCCTGGCTGCTGCTGCTCGACAATGATAGTCTGCTGCCCGACGCGCAATTTCTGGCTCGCTACGTGGCTGCGCGTGCCACCGCGCCCGTGCTGGTGGGCGGCACTACCTACGAGCCGGCAGAGCCATCCGACCCGGCACTGCGCCTGCGCTGGCTGTATGGCCTCCAGCGCGAGGCGCGTTCGGCATCCGTGCGCCAGCGCAACGCCTACAGTCAGCTAACCATCAATAATATATTGATACGCGCTGACCTGTTTCGCAGCATCGGGCTCGATGAACACCTGACGCGCTACGGGCACGAGGATACCAAGCTGGGCTGGGCCCTGCGTGCCCGGCAGGTGCCGGTGCTTCACCTCAACAACCCGGTGCTGCACGATGGGCTGGAGCCGGCCCCGGAGTTTCTGCGCAAGTCGCGGCAGGCGGTGCTCAACCTCGCGCAGCTGTTCCGATCCGAAGGGCTGGGCACCGATACCAAACTCCTGCGCTCGGCCTTGCGCCTGCGCCGCCTGGGGCTGGACCAGGCCTACTGCCAGGGCTTCGCGCTGGTGCAGCGTCGGGTGCGGCGGCAGGTGCTCCTGGCGCGGCCCGGCAGTTTACGCCAATTTGATGCGCTCAAGCTGTACTGGCTGCTGCTGGCGCTGGGCCGCCCCGAAACTCACCGGCCCCAAACAAAAACCGCCAACCCGGTGGAGGCTGGCGGCTGAGGTAGCGTTGGGCTATTCCTTGTCTATTGGTTGATTCTGGTCGTTTGTTCTCGAATGACCAGAATCAACCAACAAGTTCTTAGTCGTTATCGGTGTTTTTAACTTCCGACTTTACTTCCTTGTAGCCTTCCTTGGTTTTCTCGCCCACTTTTTTGGCGGCGTTACCAATCTTCTGGCCCACGGTTTTGCCGGCATCCTTCACATCAGAAGCCGTGTTGCTGGCGGCCTGGCCTACTTTGCTGCGCTCATCGGCCGTTTCGGCGCTAAGCTCCTTGGCTTCGCCGCTTACAGCGTCGGCGCCCTGGGCCGTGCGGGCTTCGGCTTTGTCGTATGACTTAAAGGCGGCGTACTTCAACTTTTCCTTCTGGATTTCGGCCAGATCTTTGGCCGGGATGTCGCCTTTTACTTTGTCGTAGGCCTCATCCAGGGCGCGCCACTCGGCGTTGATGTTGCGCCAGTCGTCGATGTCGTACTGGTTTTCGTTGGCCTTGATGTTGTTCACGAAGGCCTCGTAGGTAGCACGGGCATTGGCGGCCGTAATCTGCGCGGCGGGGGAGGAGGGCTTATAGTATTTGCCCAGCTTGGTGGGCGTGCCGGAAGTAGCCGTAGCCCCGGCACGGCTGCTCCAGGCGGCAGCGCGCTTGTCGTAGGCCGTGGTGTAGCGGGTTTTCAGCTGGTCGTATTCGGTGCGGCGCGCTTCATCCCAGCCCGACATGCCGGCTTCGGCGGCGGCCACGCGGGCATCGTAATCGGTTTTCAGCTGGGCGGTTTCCTGGTTCCACTGCTCTTCGGTTTTGTCGCCCACCATTTCGGCGTTGGTTTCGGCGTTGGTCACGAAGGTGCGGAAATCAGAGTAGGCTTGCTCACTGTCCTGGGCTACCTCGGCGTTTTCGGTGCGCGAGCAGCTGGATTGGGTAGCAGCGCCGGCCAGCAACAAAGCGGCCAGGGCGGGCAGGGTGATGAATTTTTTGAACATGGCAGAAGGGAGGAGAAAGGTAAACGGGAAACAGCCAGCTCATTCAGGAGCTGGACTGCTGCCATAACGACGCTGTGCCGCCCGGGGTTGCGGTGGGCCCGCTTGCCCGCTCTCGTCTATCTTTAAGGCCACTATTCATTTCCTGCCTCACATTGCCTACTGTACCTCGCCCTGCCGCCCCCATTCAGCTGCTCGATTTAGCTGCCCAGCATGCGCCTATTCAGGCCGAGCTGGAAGCCGCGGTGCGCCAGACGTTAGCCGAAGCCGCCTTCATTCAGGGGCCCGCCGTGGGACAGTTTGCCCGGGAGCTTAGCCAGTACCTCGGCGGCGCCCACGTGGTGCCCTGCGCCAACGGCACCGACGCCCTGCAGCTGGCCCTCATGAGCCTGAACCTGCCCGCCGGCGCCGAAGTCATTGTGCCCGCTTTCACCTACGTGGCCACCCTCGAAGCGGCCGCCGTGCTGGGTTTGCGCCCCGTACCTGCCGACGTACTCCCCGATACCTTCAACCTCGACCCCGCCGCCGTGCAGGCCGCCCTCACGCCCCGCACCGGCGCCATCGTAGCCGTGCACCTGTTCGGGCAGTGCGCCGATTTACAGGCTTTGCGCGAGGTGGCCGACGCGCACGGCGTAGCGCTGATCGAAGACAATGCCCAGGCCATTGGGGCCACGTTTCAACCAAACCCGCAGGAAGCCTGGCTGGCCGGCACCGTGGGCGAAGTAGGCACCACCTCTTTCTTCCCCAGCAAAAACCTTGGAGGCTTCGGCGACGGCGGCGCCCTCTTCACGCGCGACGAA
Source organism: Hymenobacter guriensis (assembly GCF_015773195.1). Taxonomy (GTDB): domain Bacteria; phylum Bacteroidota; class Bacteroidia; order Cytophagales; family Hymenobacteraceae; genus Hymenobacter; species Hymenobacter guriensis. The sequence continues at coordinate 48,176 of NZ_JADWYK010000009.1, read as the reverse complement.
AGCCGTGCCGCCTACCTGCGCCAGCTCGCCAACCACGGCCAGACGCGCAAGTACCACCACCAGCACGTGGGCCTTAACTCCCGCCTCGATACCCTCCAGGCGGCCTTGCTTCGCGTGAAGCTGCCCCACCTGCCGGCCTGGACGGCCGCCCGCCAGCGCGTGGCCGCCCGCTATGATGCCCTGCTGGAAGGCATCCCCGGCCTCACCATTCCGGCCCGCGACGCGCGCAGCACCCACGTCTTCCACCAATACACCATCACCGTGGCCGATGAGCCCGGCCGCCGCGACGCCCTGCAGCAGCACCTGCACCAGCACGGCGTGCCCAGCGCCGTGTACTACCCGCTGCCCGTGCACCAGCAACCGGCCTATCAGTACCTGGGCCACCGCGCCGGGCAGTTTCCGTTGGCCGAGCGTCTTTGCCGCACGGTGCTGTCGTTGCCCGTCCATCCCACGCTCACCGAAGCAGAGCAGGCGTATATCGGAGAGGTGCTACAGGCTTTCTGAGGCGGCGCAGCCCGGTATTGTTGTCGCCGAAGTGAAGAAAACGCCGTAGGTGCGGGGCTTGCCACCGCTCACCTTTGCCCGACTCCAAGGCCGAGTGCGTGCATTGATGGCCGGAGATAAGACCCGCACCCTCTGCGCGTAACAGGTTGTATACCAGTAGGCGGCGGTTAATATGCGCTGTTTTTCGCGAAAAGTCCCTCCCCCTGTTACCAAAAGTCCCGGCTGATGTATCAGTCGTTCCGGGTCATGTATCAATCGTTCCGGGGCATGTACAGGTCGTTCCGGGTCATGTACTGATCATTCCGGGTGCTGCACCAGTCGTTCCGGGTGCTGCACCGGTCGTTCCGGGTGATGTACCGGTCATTCCGGGCCCCGCCGCAGTCGTTGCGGGTATAGTCACTGGTTTCGTGCGGAAGAAAGCCGCTTTTCGCGTCCTCAATACAGGAAGTAGGAAAGGGGCCTGTTTCCACCTTTCAATGCCCAAAATCCGCCCTGGGCCGGGCAACGACGGGCGGTGGCAAGCCCCGCCCATTCGGCGTTTTCACCCTGGCCTAATCGGCATCCGGCGGGGCGCCCGGCGTGAGATGGACGTGGTTCAGCTCGGCTTTATAAACGCGCCAATCGGGCATAAACCCATCCATCAGTCCCCAGAAGCGGGCGTTGTGGAGTCGCTCGTGCAAGTGGTTCAGCTCGTGCACCACCACGTACTCCAGGCAGGGGAGGGGCCGCTTAATCAGCTCCAGATTCAGCCAGATGCGCCGGGCCCCAATGTTGCAGGTACCCCAGCGGGTGCGCATCTGCCGGATGCCCCAGGCCGCTGCCTGCCGACCCACCACCGTCTCCCACTTAGCCAGCAGCTGGGGCACCAGCGCCCGCAACTGCTGCCGGTACCAGGCCGTGAGCAAGGCCGCGCGCTGTTCCGCTGTGGCTTCGGCCGGCAAATAAAGGTGCAGCTCCCGGGCTTCGGGGTGCAGCTCCACGCGGGGCCGGTCGGCGGCGTGCAGGGCCAGCGTGTAGACCTTACCCTGGTAGAAGTGCGTTTCGCCGGCTTCATAAAGCAGCTGTGGCGCCGGGGTGCGGGCTGCAAACTGCTGCTGGTGCTTCTCAATCCAGCTCCGGCGCGCCCGCACAAACTCCTCCACGGCCGCCAGCGGCGTGTGCAGCGGTGCCGACACGCGCACGCGCCCGGCGGCGTACACCGTCAGCCGCAGACTGCGCATCCGCTTGCGCACTAAGTCCACTTCCATACCAGCCAGCTGCGTCAAGGCCATACCACGAGTTGTTTTTGCAAAGGTAGGGGCGGGGCTTGTCCCCGCCCGCTGTCCGCGCCGTTAGCCGTCATGCTGAGCGGCGCCGTCATTCCGGGTATAACGTCATTCCGAGCTTGCCGAGGAATGACGTTATACCCGGAACGCCGTTCTTTATGACGTTCCCCAATCCCTCTGCCCCACAACCGCCGGTTTTTTCGCAGCTTGCGCGTTCATCCTGTACCCTGCCAACCTAGTCCGTGGCCGATTGTTTACCTGACGTTCGATTCGCTATCTGCGGCGTGGGCCACATTGGCCGCCGTCATGCCTCCCTGGTGGCCCGCCAGCCCGGTGCCCAGCTCGTCGCCCTCATTGATATCCGCATGGAGCTGCAGCCTGCCCTGGCCGCCGAGTTTCCCGGCGTACCCTTCTTCCCATCGCTGGAGGAGTACCTGCAGGCTGGTCCCCCCGCCGACGTGCTCACCGTAGCCACGCCCAACTACCTGCACGCGCCCCAGGCCATTCAGGGCTTGCGGGCCGGCCTGCACGTGGTAGTCGAGAAGCCGATGGCTCTGCGCACCCAGGATGCTCAGGCTATTGTTGACACCGCCCAGGCCACCGGTCGCCGCGTGTTTGGCGTCATGCAAAACCGCTACTCGCCGCCCGCCGCCTGGCTTAAGCGCATCTACGACGAAGGTCGCCTTGGCCAGATTTACCTCGTGCAGCTCACCTGCTTCTGGAACCGTGACGAGCGGTACTACACGCCCGGCTCCTGGCACGGCACCCGCCAGCAGGATGGGGGCACACTCTTCACCCAGTTCAGCCACTTCGTAGACTTGCTTTACTGGGTGTTCGGCGACATCACCAACATATCGGCCCGCTTTCGTGACTTCAACCACCAGCACCTCACCGAGTTCGAAGATTCCGGCCTCGTCACCTTCGACCTCGTGAGCGGGGGCAGCGGCACGCTTCAGTACAGCACCGCCGTGTGGGACCAGAACCTCGAAAGCTCCCTCACGGTGGTAGCCGAGCACGGCAGCCTGCGCCTCGGCGGCCAGTACATGGACAAAGTAGAGCATTGCCACCTCCGCGACTACCAGCTGCCCGCTCTGCCGCCCACTAACCCCGCCAACCACTACGGCGCCTACCAGGGCTCCGCCGCCAACCACGTCCACGTCATCGAAAACGTGCTGGAGACGTTGCAGAACGGCGGTTTGGCTACCACGAATGCCTTGGAAGGCTTGAAGGTGGTGGAAATGATAGAGCGGGTGTATAGCTTGAAATAACTCTTATCCAGAAACACTTATTCAATGAAGATAATTTTGAGTTTATGGCTGGGCTTCTTAACAGGCATTAATCCCAGTATTGCAGTTCTGGAGCCATCCGTGTTGCAGGCGAAGCCAGGATACACGTTACAAATCAGTACAAAAGCTGCATTTGATAAGGCGCATTATTTGGCAAAACCCAGCATTGTAATGAATTGGCACAACGTAACAGTTTCTAAGAAATCAGTAAGAATAAAATTAAGTAATGGTAAAGCCGTAAGCTTTGTAGGAAAGCCGGCGGAGAAATATGAGGTTGATCAGGAAGAGTTCAGTTATGCAGGTAGCATAGCCGCTATTCATAAGTGCTTGGTCCGCTGTAAATACTGGGAATCTTCCAGAACATACATTGTCGATCAGCAGAGTGGTCGGGTAGATACCTTATGGGCCACTCCCTCACTTTCGCCTGATCTTACCAGAATGGCCTCCCTATACGCTGGCTGGGGTATGGAGGAAATCAACGGCGTGCAGATATATAAGATGGTAAACGGAAGGGTAAAGCCATTAATAACCATTGATCAGCAGGATTGGGTACCAATAGATTTATGTTGGAGCGGTAGCCAAGTAGTGCTTTTAAAAGTAGTCCCGGCAGCAGTTGCCGAAAAGGAAGCGGGGCAGTTAGCAAGGTTGCCGGCAAGCAAATACAAGTACCTGCAACTTACGATACGATAGAATGCCTAGCCCCTACGACCATCAAGCCCTACCTGACTTCGAAGCCTGGCAGCAACGGATGCAGCGGAAGCCCACGCTGCTGGGCCGCCTCACCCGCCGGGTGCAAGCGCGTCTCAACGCCCTGCTGCCCGAAAAGCTGCACAAGGCCCTCACCGTCGCCATCCAGAAAATGGTGCAGGGCGTCCTGTTCGGCTCCATGCACACCACTCGCAAGCCCCTCACCGATACGGCCCTGGCCGAGCGCGAAGCTCTGGTGCGCACCCGCATCCGCTACTACCGCAACACGGCCGCGGCCGAAGGAGCCGCCACCGGCGCCGGTGGCTTCCTGCTCGGCCTCGCCGATTTTCCCCTCTTGCTCGGCCTCAAGCTCAAGCTTCTTTTCGACGTAGCGGCCCTCTACGGCCACGATGTGCGCGACTTTTCCGAGCGGCTGTTCCTGCTGCACATCTTCCAGCTCGCGTTCAGCTCCCAGCACACCCGCAACGAAATCTACCAGCGCGTCGCCACCTGGGAAACCTACCGCCACACCCTGCCCACCGACGTCAACGAGTTCGACTGGCGCACCTTCCAGCAGGAGTACCGCGACTACATCGACCTGGCCAAGCTGGCCCAGCTCATTCCCGTCATCGGGGCGGCCGTGGGAGCGGTGGCCAACTACAAGCTGGTGGAGCAGCTCGGCGAAACTGCCATCAATTGCTACCGCCTGCGCTGGCTTGCGGATGAAGCGCGGCTTGCAAATACAGTGGGGCCAACTTGACCCTGTCATTCCGAGCTCAGCGAGGAATCTGGGTAAGCCTCTCTGTTGGTTTTCTCAGATTCCTCGCTGAGCTCGGAATGACACACGCATAGAATACAAAAAAGGCCCCAACGTTTCCGTCGGGGCCTTTTTATGCGTGAATCGGCAGCTTAGCTTTTGCCTTGCTGTGGGGATGCCATGTTCTGGCGGTGGGCTTTGCGCTTTTGCATCCGCTCAGCCTGCATTTGGGTGTATTTGGCGTACTGCTCGGCGCTCAGGATCTGCTTGAGCTGTGCCTCGTAGCGCTGCTTGCCGGCTTTCATAGCAGCGTGGTGCTGCTTTTTTTCGGCGGGAGCCGAGGTGGTGCCGGCCTGGCCTTTGTGGGCCTGCATTTCCTGGATACGGGCCAGGTGCAGCTGACGTACCTGAGTTGTCTGGGCAGCCGAGAGGCTCAGCTTTTTCGCCATTTTCTTAGCGGCTTTGTCAGCGCGCTGCTCGGGCGTGAGGTTGGCTTTTTGCCCTTTGTGGCCGCGGTGCATTTTGGCGGGGCCGGCCGGAGCCGTGGTGGTCTGGGCCGAAGCTACGCCGGCGGAAAACGAGAAGGCGAGGAGGATTACAAGAAGCTTTTTCATAACGCGGAAAGAAGTGAATTGTGCAACTGAGGAAGAGAAGCCTGCGTCCGGCTGGAACAGCAAAACCGGCTTCCCGCAGCTGGTTTGCAACTCCGGTGCCAGTTTCGGCCAAATCAGCCTAAAACGCCTTCTGAAAAAATTTAAATTTTCGGGTTAAACCTTCGGTTTAGATTAGTATCGGGTAATACAGGGCCGTGTTTAACAGGGTATTACCGCAATTGATGGTCTGAATACTGAACCAAGACCGGCGGTTTGCGGGCCCCGGAATCCGGGGCTACCTTTGCAGCATCAATTCTTTCTAGCCCGAAGGATTGTTTTTATACAGAGGCGCCGAGAGACAGGCTCGACGACGCGCCGGCAACCACCCGCACCCCGCGGAACGGTGCCAACTCCTGACCATATAAAAACAAGTTGCCGTGGACTTTCCGCCCTGCTTTACTGCCCTACCTGTTTTTGCTGCTGCCTCCGTGTGTCCATATGGGGCTGCTGAGGCCTGTTGTAGCACGTGGTGTTGTTGCTGAGCTGCCTGCGGGCCTGAGCTAATCATTTTCGGCTCCCTTTCTCTGTTGCTCACTTTGCGCAGTTGCTCCGGTCGAATCCAACTGGCCGGGCCAGCCTGTCTTTCTGCCGTCAGGAATCAGGGTGCACTGTTTTCTTCACTTACCTGGGAAGCTCAGGCTTCTCGCCACCCCTGTTATGCTTAAAAAGTCCCTGGAACTCTTGCGGCTAGAAGCCGCCGAAACCGGCGCGGGCACGCTCAAACGTACCCTGAACGGTTTCAACCTTATTGCTATCGGCATCGGTGTCATCATCGGTGCGGGTTTGTTTTCGCTAACAGGTATTGCGGCGGCCAACAACGCTGGTCCGGCCGTGACGCTTTCCTTCGTGGTGGCGGCCGTGGGCTGCGCTTTTTCCGCCCTGTGCTACGCCGAGTTTGCCGCCATGGTGCCGGTAGCCGGCTCGGCTTATACCTACGCCTACGCCACCATGGGCGAGTTGTTCGCCTGGATTATCGGCTGGGATTTGGTGCTGGAATACTCGGTTGGCGCCGCTACGGTGGCCATCAGTTGGTCCCAGTACCTACTCAAATTCCTGAGCAAATACGGCGTTCATCTGCCGCCTCAGCTGGTGATGTCGCCGTTTGAAACGGCCGCGCTGGCCGATGGCAGCACCGTGCACGGCTTCGTGAACGTGCCCGCCATGCTCATTGTGCTGGCCATTACGCTTATCATTATTCGGGGCACCTCGGGCTCGGCCTGGTTTAACGCGCTGGTGGTTACGCTGAAGGTGGCCGTGGTGCTGGTGTTCATTGCCCTGGGCTGGCAGTACATCGATCCGGCCAATTACCAACCTTACATCCCGCAGAACACCGGCGTGTTCGGGGAGTTTGGCTGGAGCGGCATTCTGCGCGGGGCCGGCGTGGTGTTCTTCGTGTTCATCGGCTTCGATATTGTGGCCACCATGGCCCAGGAAACCAAGAACCCGCAGCGCAACATGCCCATCGGTATTATCGGCTCCCTGCTGATCTGCACCGTGCTGTTCGTGCTGTTCGGCCACGTGATGACGGGCCTAGCCAACTACACCGAGTTCAAGAACAGCGCCGCACCGGTGGCTATTGCCATCGAAAAAACGCCCTACGCCTGGCTTTCCTCGGCGGTTATTCTGGCCATCATCATTGGCTACACCTCTGTGATTTTGGTGGATTTGCTGGGTCAGAGCCGGGTGTTTTTCTCTATGGCCAAGGACGGACTGTTGCCCCCGGTTTTCGCCCGCATCCACGAGCGGTTCCGCACGCCCCTGCAGTCGAACCTATTGCTGGGCTTGTTTATCGCCTTGTTCGCGGGCTTTGTGCCGATTTCGGTAGTGGGTGAGATGACGAGCATCGGTACGCTGCTGGCCTTCGTGATGGTGTGCGTGGGCGTGCTCATCATGCGCAAAAAAGAGCCCGACGCGCTCCGCGGCTTCCGCACGCCGCTGGTGCCGCTGGTGCCCATTCTGGGTATCGTCACCTGCTTGGTCATGATGTTGTCCTTACCTTGGGAAACGTGGTTACGTCTGGCTGTGTGGCTGGCCATCGGGCTGGCTATCTACTTCGGATACGGCCGCAAGCACAGCAAGCTGGGGCTGCAAGCAAGCGGCGCAACGAGCGGGCTAAGCAAGCAGCTGAAGTGAATTGACAGCTACGGGCCGGGGTGAAAACCTCGGCCCATTCTGTTTTATGCCGGGGCGCTACTTAGCTTTACTCCCGACCTGTCTTTCCTTATCAGCCTTCCTCACGCATGGAAACAAGTGTACCCGAGCCGCCAGCGCCAATCCACAAGCCATCAGCTTATCCGACAATCAAGGAAAGCTGGGCCTTTCTGGGGTGGTATCTGCTGGTGATGCTGGTGGTAGGTGTACCGGTGTTCCTGCTGTGCGAAAAAGCGCTCAATTTTTCCCGCCCGGCCACGCTGGTCATCGTCACGATCAGTAGCAACCTGGCCTTGCTGGGTGTGCTGCGTCGGCGGGCCGGCAGCCGCTGGGTACCCGTCCGCCCCCTGGGTAAGGAGCAGGTCTGGCTGTATGCGGCGCTGCCCCTACTGGTGCTGGCAATGGTGATGGTGCTTTCCCTGCTGGATTTGTTGCATCTGCCCAACTGGGCCGACGCCTCCTTTAAAGAGCTGGCCAAAGCGCCCGTGCTGGCTTTTGTGGTGCTGTGTGTGGCGGCGCCCGTGCTGGAAGAGCTACTGTTTCGGGGCGTACTGCTGGCGGGGCTGTTGCGCAATTACCCGCAGCGGCCCTGGATGGCCATTGGTCAATCGGCGCTGCTGTTTGGCCTGATCCACGGCAACCCGGCGCAGATGGTAGGGACCGGGCTGATTGGCCTGCTGCTGGGGTGGCTCTACTACCGAACCCAATCCTTGTGGCTGTGCATGGCTACGCACGCCCTCAATAACCTGCTGGCTTTTCTGGGTCTGGTAGTTGGTGGTCAGGAGCTGGCCGAAAAATCGGTGGTAGACGTGTTTGGCTCCTGGTGGGCGTATGCCGGTGCAGTGGCCGCTGGGGCTTTGGTGCTGTGCTGGCTGCTGCGGCGCGTGCAGCAAACCACAGTACCAGCGCACTCGGCTTCCATCCGGGAGGAGTCCGTTGAAGTTACGTTACCGCAAGTGGGTTGATACAGTAGCCGGCTGTAGGTAAAAAAGCCTCGCCTCATGCATGAGGTGAGGCTTTTTACGAGGTTTCTAAGGTGATTTGAGTAGTGCGAAACTGCTACATAAACAGCTTGCGCAACGACCACATACTCCATACGATAACCATCAGGCCCACGCCCACGAACATCCAGCGGGTGGGAATGCGGCCGGCCAGGCGGGCGGCAAACGGCGCGGCGGCAATACCGCCCACAATCAGCCCCAGAATAATCTGCCAGTGTGAAATGCCGATGGTGGCGAAAAATGTGAGGGCGCTGGCAAACGTGACGAAGAACTCCGTGACGCTTACCGAGCCGATAACATACTGCGGCGTGCGGCCCCCGGCAATGAGTGTGCTGGTAACCAATGGCCCCCAGCCGCCCCCGCCAAACGAATCCAGAAAGCCGCCAGCCGCCGCCAGGAAGCCCAGCTTCTTGTGCTTTTTGCGCGGCCCGGGCTTGGCAAAGGCCTTCGAAATAATGCGGATACCCAGCAGCAGCAGGTAAACTGAAAGAAAGGGCCGCACGTAGCCCCCATACTGCTCGCCAAACTTCGATAGCAGAAATGCCCCCAGAATAGCGCCCAGCACCCCCGGAATCAGTAGCACTTTGAATAGCTTCTTGTTCACGTTGCCGAAGCGGTAGTGGTGGTAGCCCGAGGCCCCGCTGGCAAACATTTCGGCGGTGTGAATGCTGGAGCTGACGGCCGCCGGCGAAATGTTCAGTGTCATCAGGCTGATGGCCGTAACCACCCCATAGCCCATGCCCAGCAGCCCGTCAATCAGCTGGGCCCCGAAGCCGATGGCCACGAAGATGTAGAACGTCTGGGAAGAGCTGGCCACGTCCCACACCTGCTGCCAGGTGAAGTAGTAAGAGAGAATGTTGAACACCAGCATGGACGCAAACGCCAGCAGCGAGGCCGTGGCAATCTTGCGCCAGCGGGTAGCAGCCGGCGACTCATACGCCGGCCCGCCCGTCAGCTCGGCCGTCACGGCGTTCAGGGATTTTACCTTGTGGGCAAAGTCGCCGCCCACTTTCTCCCGAATCACGGCCATGCGCTGGAGCACGTCGTGCAGCTCGTCGGGGAGGGCATGGGTGAGCATTTCGCGCAGGCGCTTGGCAATGGTGGGCGACTTGCCGTTGGTGCTGATGGCAATTTTCAGGTCACCTTTCTGCACGATGGAGCCCAGGTAAAAGTCACAGGCCGCGGGCGTGTCGGCTACGTTGCAGAGCAGGCGCTGGCGCGTGGCGTCGGCCTTGATGCTCAGGTTCAGTTTCTTGTCGTTGGTAGCCACAATCACCAGGTCGTGGCCCACAAGGTCGGTGGGGTGGTAGGGCTGCTCGCGCAGTTGCACGGCGGGGTGCCGCTCGGCCAGCAGCCGCAGCTCCGGCGAAAACCAGGTAGCCACCACCGTTATGGCCGCGCCGGGGCTGTTGGCCAGCATAGCCGACAGCTTCTCGAAGCCCACGGCCCCACCGCCCACCAGCAGTACGTGCAGCTGCTCCAGCTTCAGAAACACCGGAAACAACCGGTTGACATCCGGCTGGGGCGGCGGCTCCGATTGAGGTAGAACGTTGTTGGAAGTTAGAGGCATTTGGTTGTGGTCGGAGGAGAGAAAAGAGGACAACCCTAAGCGAGGTTGTAAGCGTCATGCTTCGACTCCGCGGACGCCAGATGAAGCATGACAAAGCACACTGTCGGTTACTCGTGAAAGGTGAGGCCGCTGAGGGTAGGCTTTACATAGCCCTGGCGGACTACAAAATCCCCGAACCGCTCCTGGGGCTGGCGGTTCTGGGCGTAGTCGGCGAGCAGGGGCGTGAGCTCCCGCACAATGCCGTCTTCGTCCACCATTTCCCGGTACAGCTTGTTCATCCGCTCCCCGTTGAAAGCGGCGCCGAGGTACAGATTGTAGCGCCCCACGGCGCGGCCCACCAACCCGATTTCGCCCAGGTAGGGGCGGGCGCAGCCATTGGGACAGCCCGTCATCCGCAGCAGAATATCATCCTGGGCCAGACCCTGCGCGCGAATTACTTCCTCTAATCTAGCTAAAAGCTGGGGAAGATAACGCTCGGCCTCGGCAAAAGCCAACGAGCAGGTGTTCAAGGCTACGCAAGCTAAAGCCCCGCGGCGCAGGCCCGTGTGCACGTCGTTGGCTTCCGCCAGCACGCCGTGCTCGGCCAGAATGGCCTGCACCACTAACTCGTGCTGGGGTGCCACGTTGGCCAGCATCAGGTTTTGGTTGCCGGTGAGGCGGAAGTCGCCGGTATGGAAGCGGGCAATTTCGCGCAGGGCCGTTTTCAGGCGGCTGACTTCGGTGTCCTGCACGCGGCCGCCTTCTACAAACAGCGTGAGGTGGCGGGCGCCATTGGGGCCGGTACTCCACCCAAAGGCGTCGCCGGAGGAGCGGAAGGTGTAGGGGCGCGCGGGTTCCAGGTCGAAGCCCAGGCGGCGGTTCAGCTCGTCCCGGAACACGTCGAGGCCCACGCGGTCCAGGGTATACTTTAGGCGGGAGAACTTGCGGTTTTCGCGGTTGCCCCAGTCACGCTGAATGGTTACCACCTGCTCGCAGACCTCCACCACTTTGTTGGCGGGCACAAAGCCGATGATATCGGCCAGGCGCGGGTAGGTGTCGGGCATGCCAAACGTCATGCCCATGCCGCCACCTACCGCTACGTTGAAGCCGAGCAGCTTGCCATTTTTCTCAATGGCAATCAGCCCCAGGTCGTTGGCGAAGATGTCGGTGTCGTTGTAAGGCGGCACGGCCAGCGCAATCTTGAACTTGCGGGGCAGGTAGGTTTTGCCGTAAATCGGCTCAAAGTCACCCTCGCCATCATTTAATACACTGCTGTACTTCGATTCTCCATCGAGCCACAGCTCCCAGTAAGCCGAGGTGCGCGGCGTGAGGTGGGTACTAATAGCTTTCGTGACTTCGTACACCTGCTCGTGCACCCGCGAGAGGTGCGGATTGGGGTTGAACATCACGTTGCGGTTTACGTCGCCGCAGCCGGCAATGCTGTCCAGTAGCACGTCGTTGAAGCCCTGAATGGTCGACTTCAGGTCGCGCTTGAGGACCCCGTGCAGCTGGAAAGCCTGCCGCGTGGTGAGCTTGAGCGTGTGGTTGCCGTAGGCGTCGGCCAGCTCGTCCATGCGCAGCCACTGGTCGGCCGTAGCCACCCCGCCCGGCACCCGCACTCGAATCATGAAGGAGTAGAGCGGCTCCAGCTTCTGGCGTTTCCGCTCCGAGTCCAGGTCGCGGTCCGTTTGCTGGTAGGAGCCGTGGAACTTGATAAGGTGGGTATCGTCGGGATACAGGGCGCCGGTAATTGGGTTCTGCACGCTCCCGACCAGGGTGCCACGCAAAAAGTTGCTGGCATCCTTCACGTGTTCAACTTCGGAGAGCTTGAGGGTATCAGCCATTACGGTTGTGAGGGACTAGGAGTGGGGACGGGCGGGGGCGTAGGCCGCAAGTCGAAATTGTGGAAGTAGAACAGCCGGATGGTGTGTTGATTGCGGTAGGTGCTGCCCGCCGGCAGCTGCTGAAACAGGTGCATGTAGCCGCCCTGCAGCTGCCCGTGCTTGCTTACCTGGTAGGCCAGCCCAGCGAAGAAGCGGTTCTGGTCGAAGTAGTTGTAGCGGATTTCCTTGCCGAAGTTCATCATCACCTCGTTGTTAAGCAGGAACTGTACCCCGCCCGGCTCGAAGCCGCGTTTGGTGAGCGGCAGGAACAAGGCCACGTTGTAGCGGGTGCGGTAGTTGAAATCGAAGTCGTCGGTGCGCTCATTGTTTTGAATAGTGCGCCGAAACCGCTCTTCCAGCCGCACCCACTGCATCAAGCGGGCTTTGGGAAACTTGGTAAACCACTGCACCTGCTGCCAGGGTCGGTGCTCGGGCTGGCCCACGGTGCGGGCCCCATCGGGGTAATGGTACACGTAGGCGTAGCCGCCGGTCAGGCGCACGTCATCCGTGAGGTAATAGGTGAGGCCGACGCGGGCCAGGGCCTGAAATTTCTCCCGCACGAAGTGGTCGTGTAGGCGCAGGTGCAGGTCGGTCCAGGAGCCCCAGCGCTGCGAAAACCGCGTTTGGTTGAACACTCCCAGCCAGGTCTGCTGCTCCCGCACATACTGCTTCTGTGCCCGCAGCGGCGCGGCCGCGAGCAATAGAATTAGTAGAACAAAAAAGGCGCGTGGCATCGAGCGAAGCGTTAGCGGATGATGTTGTTATCGAAGGTGAGGGCCACGTAGTACAGGCCGCCGATGGTCGGGCCGGCCGCGTACTGGATGTAGCGGTTGTTGAGCAGGTTGGTGCCACCTAGCTTGATGGTCGATTTCAGAGCCGGAATGCGTACGTTCACCTGGGCATCCACGGTGGAGTAGGCCGGAATCTGGCCGTTGGCCAGCTGGCTTTCCCAGTAGAAAGCATCCTGGCGCCGCCACACCACATTGAAGCCCACGTTGCGCACAACTTCGCGGTTACCGAAGCTTAGGTTCGTGGTCCACTTGGGCGTGTTGAAGCCGGTGATGAACACATCCTTCTCTTCGTTGGCGGCAATGTTGTTGTAGTTCACGTTGCCGGCCACCGTGTACTTCTGGTAGAAGTTATAGGTGATGCCCAGGGCCGAGCCATAGCTGCGGTAAGTGTTGCGGGCGTTGGTGTACACGCGGTAGCGGTCCTGCTTAGAGCGGGAAAGCATGTCCAGTACGGATGCGTCCGTCAGCACCGGCCCGGTTTTCGGCACGGCCACTTCCACCTGCCCCAGGAAGCCGGAGTACTCGTTGTAGTAGGCGTCTATGTCCAGGGCCAAGCTGTTGTCGAGCAGCACGCTCTTGTAGCCTACCTCGAAGGCATTGATGTGCTCGGGCTCCTCGGTGGGCAGGTTGGCTACCTGCAGCACGTCCCGGTTTTTGAGGGCGGCGTCGTTGCGGGCCAGGCCGGCGGCCACATCCTTGTTCACGGCGGCCGTGAAGTTGTCGAGCGAAGTCAGCGTGTAGGAGTTTTCGAGGAAGCCGAGGCCTTCGTTCACGCGGGCCAGACCGCCTACGCGGCGCACGTTGCCATTATTCACAAAAGACAGGGCTTCAAACAACGCCGGGAAGCGCCAGCCGTTCTGGAAGGAGGCGCGCAGGTTATGGCGCTGGGCAATGGTGTACACGGCGGCCACCCGCGGGTTCAGCTTGGGATTGAACTCGGGGTTGTAGTCCACGCGCAGGGAGGCGTTCAGCTTGAGGCGGTCCTGGAACAGCAGCTTGGTGGCCTGAGCAAAGGCGCCGTACTTTTTGTAGTACAGGTTCTGGCCGCCGGGGGTGTTGCGGTCGGCCAGGGACTTGGAGAAGTCCACAAAGTTGTTGCCGTCGGGAATCACCTCGTAGATGCGGGCGTCGGCGCCCATTACCACATCGGCAAACTTGATGCGCTGGCCCAGGTTCCACTGCGCCTCGTTGTGGTAGGTGCGGCTGCGCTGCCAGAGGGCGGCCCCGCCGGTGGCAGGGGCGCCGGGCACGTTCACCCCGCTGTCCCAGTTGTTGATGCCCGTGATGGTGTTTTTCAGCTGCTCGAAGGCGGCGGTGCCGGGCTGGGCCCGCCCGGCATCGGCTGCGGCGCGGGCTGCCTGCATGGCGGTGGCGAGGTCAATGCCGGCATTCACCTGGCTTTGCAGCTCGGCCTGGAATTTATCGGCCCAGCTGGTTTTGGGGCCGGAGCCGGTGGTGAGGGCCGTGGCGCCGTTCTGCAAATCCAGGTTCAGGGCCAGCGGGTTCAGGTTGTAGGAGTTGCCGGTGTTTTCCACCAGCACGTAGCTGCGCACGTAGTAGTCGGCGCCGCGCAGCTCCAGCTTGTGGTTCTGCACGGTCACGTCCTTGAGCTGAATCTTGTTGCCGCGCTGGAAAATGCCGTCCATCAGCCCGTAGCGGTAGCCGTAGCTCAGCTCCAGCTTCTCGGTGAATTTGTAGAACAGGCCGCCGTCGAACTTGAGGTTGCGCACGGTGGGCGAAATCAGATCCTTCTCGTAGTAGCCCGTGCGACGCACGTTGAAGGTTTCCGTCTTGCCCTGGTAGGTGATGGGAATGGCCACATTGCCGCTGCGGTCGTCGCCGTAGCGGTTCCAGAGGTCGGCGGCGGGGTTGTTAGCCCCGCTCAACTCCGGGAAGCGGGGGTTGGCCGAGTTCAGGCTTTGCGGGTTCTGGTCAATCTGGGTGTCGGCCAGCCAGTCGGTGCCGCGCAAGTAGGAGCCGTTGAGCTTGAAGGCAAAGCGGCTGCCAATGGCCTGGGCGTAGCGCACGGCCGTTTCGGTGAGGGCGCTGGGGTCCCGGTCCTTGCCATCTACGTGGTTGACGCCCACTTTCTGGTACACGCTCAGGCCCTGGTAGGTGAAAGGGCTTTTGGTGGTGAGGTTGGCCATGCCGTTGATGGCGTTCATGCCGTAGAGGGCCGAGGCGGCACCGGGCGTGATTTCGACGGAGGCAATGTCCAGCTCCGTGGGCCCGATGGCGTTGCCCAAGGGCACGCCCAGCGTAGCCGCCTGCATGTCTACCCCATCCACCAGCTGCATAAAGCGGAAGTTGTTGGGGATGTTGAAGCCGCGGGTATTAGGCACTTTGAAGGTGAGCGAGCTGGTGGTCATCTGCACGCCCTTCACGTTTTCCAGGGCATCGTAGAAGCTGGGTGCGGGCGTTTCCTTGATGGCGCGGATGTCGAGCTTTTCAATGGCTACTGGCGACTTCAGGCGGCTTTCCTCTACCCGGGAGGCCGACACGACCACCTCGTTCACCAGCACCGGCTTCGATTCCAGCTGCACGGCAATGGGCTGGCTGCCGCTGGCAATTTCCAGCTCTCGGGGCTCGTAGCCAATGATGTTGAAGACGATGGTAAACGGAAATCTCAGGCGGGCCTGGAGCACAAACTTGCCGCTGGCGTCGCTCTGGGCGCTCATCAAGCCACCTTTCACGTTCACGCTCACGCCGGGCAGGGGCTGTTGCGTGTCTTTTTCGCGGACGGTACCGCTGATGGAAATTAATTGGTCCTGGGCCTGAGCGGCCATCAGACTGGCGAATAATAAGATCAGGAGAATCCAGAAAGAAGCGTAGTACTTCTTCATCACAGAAAAGGCGTTTGGAGGAGAAAGAGAAGGGAGTAGGCTGGGCTGGTGGGAGCCAGCAGGAAAGGAGGGAAGCCGGGGCTTCCAGGGTGCCTTGGGGGCGTAGCGGCAAGCGGCTCGGGTCAGGCACACGGCGGCTTTTACCGGCTACTACAACATCGTCTTTGCGAAACGCGCATCTGTTTAAAGGATTAAATAGTGTTGGTTATCAATTGGTTTATGTGCTGACTAGTACACGTCTTCCAGGTAGCGGCGTTGCTTGCGCAGCTGCTTGATGTAGTCGGCAGCGTAGTCAGCATCTTTCCCGCTTTGCTGCTGAATGACGGCAAGCAAAGCCTGGCGCACGTCGGCAGCCATGCGGTTTTTGTCGCCGCACACGTAGAAGTAGGCTCCGTTTTCGAGCTGGTCGTAGAGGCGGGCACTTTGCTCAAGCAGGCGGTGCTGGATATACACTTTCTGCTGCTGGTCGCGGGAGAAGGCCACGTCGAGACGGTCCAGCGTGCCTTTTTTCAAGTGCTGCTGCCACTCGGTCTGGTACAGGAAATCGGTGGTGAAGTGGGGGTTGCCGAACACCAGCCAGTTGCGGCCGGCCGCGCCGGTTTCGGCCCGCTCTTCTACAAAGGCCCGGAACGGGGCTACACCCGTACCCGCCCCTACCATGATGATATCAGTAGCCGCATCCTGGGGCAGCTTGAAGTACTCGTTGCGGTCAATCCACACCCGGGCCGTGTCGCCCACAGTCAGCCCATCGGCCTGGTAGGCTGAGCAGGCGCCGTGCTTGCGGCGGCCGTTGGTTTCGTAGCGCACAGCGCCCACCGTGAGGTGCACTTCCTCAGGGTGAGCCAGCAGGGAGCTGGCAATGGAATAGGCCCGGGCGGGCAAAGGCCGCAGCACTGCCGCCAGTTGCTGGCCCGATAGTTCTACCGGAAACTCCGTGAGCAGGTCGGCTACGTCGCGGCCGTAGAGGTAGTCGGGCAGCTGGGCTTTATTGGTGATGATGTCGCGCAGCTTGGGGTGCTGCGGGGCCACGGCGGCGTAGCGCTCCAGCACGTCGCGCGTAAGCACCGACAGCTCCAGCTTCTCGGCCAGGGCCGTGTGCAAGTCAAATTCCGTGTCGTTGAGCTTTACCGGGGCCGTGGCATTCAGGCGCGCTGCCTGAATTACCTCTTGCACCAAGGCCTCCTGGTTCACGGGCTGCACCATCAGCGCGTCGCCGGCTTCGTAGGAAATGCCGGAGCCCGCTAGGGAGAATTCCAGGTGGTAAGTTTCCTTGGTAGAGCCGCGGCCGTTCAGCTGAATCTTCTCCAGCAGCTCCGCGGCGAAAGGGTTGTGGCTTGTGTATTCCACCTTTTCTTCCACCTCGGCCTCACCCGCCGCCACCAGCTGGTTTACCTGCACGAAAGGTTGCGCAGTGGCAACTGGGGTGGCAGCCGGAGCCGGCTGAGCGACCAGTGCCAGCACCTGCTCGGCCCAGCGGCGGGCTTCGGCCTCAAACTCCACGTCGCAGTCCACGCGCTCCAGCAGGCGCTTGCCACCCAGCTCGGCTAGGCGCTGGTCGAACTCGAAGCCCGTCTGGCAGAACTGCAGGTAGCTTTTGTCGCCGAGGGCCAGCACGGCGTAGCGCAGGTTGGGCAGCTTGGGCGCGCGGTTGCTGAGCAGGAACTGGTGCAGCTCCTCGGCAGCAATGGGCGGGTCGCCCTCACCCTGAGTGCTCACTACCACCAACAGCTGCTGCTCATTTTTTAGCTCTTTGGTTGGGTAGTCGTTCATGTCGCGCACAGCCACGGCCAGGCCGCGCTGCCGGGCCGCTTCGGCCACCAGGCCCGCAGCCTTCTTGCTGTTGCCGGTCTGGGAACCGAAGAGAATGGTCAAGTGGGGTGAACCCGCGGCTGGCGCTGCGGCCACCGAGGTAGCAGACTGAGCGGCCGGGGCCACTGCTGCGCCTGCCGACCGACCGTAGAAATACCCGCTCAGCCACAGCAGCTGCTGTTCGGTGAGGCCGCCCGTGAACTGCTGCAGGCTGGCGTCATCCAGACCCAGGGGCAGCGTGAAAGTTGAGGTGATGGACATGGCAAAACAGGATGACGGCGTAGAGGTAAGTCAGAAGAAAACCGGCCGGAAATCCGCCCGAAAAAGCAAATCAGGCCACCTCGGCGTAAGAGGCGTCGGCAAAAACGGTCGGTAAAGCCTGCGTCAGCACTGCGGGCGTAGCCAGCCGCGTCACCTCTCCGATGATGATAATGGCCGGGGCCCCGATGCCGGCTTCCAGCGCCCGGGCCGGCAGCTCGGCCACGGTGCCTGTTACCAGCCGGGCGGTGGGCAGGGTGCCATTCTGAATGATGGCCGCTGGCGTCTCGGCTTGGCCCTGCGCGCAGAATAGTCGCACAATGCTCGGCAGCTCACCCAGACCCATCAGTATCACGGTGGTAGCGCGGGAGCGGGCGGCTTCGGCCACGCTGGCAGCCAGCTCGCCGGTGGCCGTGGTGGCCGTAATCACCCGGAATCCTTCACTGGCGCCCCGGTGCGTGACGGGAATGCCCACGCTGCCCGCCGCCGCCACCGCACTGCTGATGCCGGGCACGTAGTCAGTGCGCAGGCCGTGGGCTTCGGCGTAAAGCATTTCCTCTCGCCCCCGCCCGAATACGAATGGGTCGCCGCCCTTTAGCCGAACCACGTGGCCATAGCTGAGTGCATACTCTACAATCAGGGCGTTGATTTCGTCCTGCGAGTGACTGCGCATGCCGCGCCGCTTGCCCACCGATACCAGCACAGCTTCGGGCCGGGCATGTTGCAGCAGCTCCCGGTTGGCCAGGGCATCGTAAAGAATTACGTCGGCTTCACCCAGCACCCGCGCCCCTTTGAGCGTGAGCAGCTCCGGGTCGCCGGGGCCGGCACCAAGGACGGTCAGACGGGGCGTTTTCATGGGGTGAACTAATGAAGTGGAGAGTAAGTCAGTGACAGCCTATCGCCTTGCTGCTTAAATCGAAAAGGCAACCGGGGGCTGAACCGGGGCGGTGAAGTACTCGGAGTTGGACGCTTCTACCAGGCCAGCAGCCAGGGTGTCGCCACTCACTTCATCCACCAGAATGAAAGAGCCGGTGGCGCGGTTTTCCTGGTAGAGGTCCACGGCCAGGGGCTGGGCGGTTTTCAGCCGCACCCGCACGATGTCGTTGAGCTGGGCCTGCTCGGCCGATACCCGGGCAAACGTGTGCACGTTCACCTTGTAGAGAATAGCCGACACGGAAGCTTTCGTGAGGGTGGTGTGGTGCTGCACGAGCAGCTTGCGGCCGGGCCACAACGGCTGCTCGCTCATCCAGCAAAGTGTAGCTTCCAACTCCCGCGTCACTGTAGCTTCGGCCGCGACGGGAACCAGGGCGTCACCGCGACTTACGTCTAGGTCGTCGCGCAGGCGGATAACTACGGCTTGGGGCGCGGCGGCCGATTCCACTTCCTCCTGATTTACTTCAATGGCTTCGATTTCAGATTCCAGACCGGAGGGCAGCACCCGCACCCGCTCGCCGCGGCGGTACTGCCCACTCAGAATCTGGCCGGCGTAGCCGCGGTAGTCGGGCAACTCAGGCGTCTGGGGCCGAATGACGTACTGCACCTGAAAGCGCGGGGCAGCAGTAGTTTCCACGGCGCTGGGCACGCTTTCCAGGTGTTCGAGCAGGCTGGGACCAGTGTACCAGGGCAGGTGTTTGGAGCGCGTCACCACGTTGTCGCCGTTGAGGGCGCTGAGCGGAATGGCCGTGGCGGCCGGCAGGTGGAAGTGGTTGGTGAGGGCGGCGTAGTCGATGGCAATTTGGTCGAACACGGCCTGGTCGTAGTCTACCAGGTCCATCTTGTTCACGGCCAGCACAAAATGACGGATGCCCAGCAACGCGGCAATAAGGGTGTGGCGACGCGTTTGCTCAATCACGCCCTGGCGCGCATCTACCAGCACAATAGCCAGGTCGGCGTTGGAGGCGCCAGTCACCATGTTGCGGGTGTACTGCACGTGGCCCGGCGCATCGGTAATGATGAACTTGCGGCGGGGCGTAGTAAAGTATTTATACGCTACGTCGATGGTGATACCCTGTTCCCGCTCGGCGCGCAGGCCGTCGGTCAGGAGGGCGAGGTCTACCACGCCGCCAGAGGCCTGCCGCTTTTCCAGCGCCGCCAGCACATCCAGCGACACGGATTCGGAATCGTACAGCAGCCGCCCGATAAGGGTGCTTTTGCCGTCGTCTACGCTGCCGCAAGTGATAAATCGAAGAAGGTCCACTTGGAGAAGGTGGTTAATGTGAGAAATGTGAGAAATGTGGAAAATGATTTGGGGCGAAGTGGAGGGTGTGGCAGAGTGGCCTTTGGGGCTCATTTATCACATTCCCGCATTCGCCACATTTCGCACATTAGCTTAGAAATACCCGTTGCGCTTGCGGTCTTCCATGCCGGCTTCGGAGATGTTGTCGTCGAGGCGGGTGGCGCCCCGCTCGCTTACTTTGGCCAGCAGCAGATCCTGGATGATGTCTTCCACCGTGGCCGCGTCACTTTCCACGGCAGCGGTGCAGGTGGAGTCGCCCACGGTTCGGAAGCGCACCTGCCGGGTTACGATTTCGTCGTCCTTGTCGAGGCGGATGTGCTCGGTAAGGCCCAGCAACTGGCCCGAGGGCAGCACCACGCAGGTACGCTCATGGCCGAAATAGATGTCGGGCAAGGCAATGTTCTCGCGCTGGATGTAGCGCCACACGTCCAGCTCCGTCCAGTTGGAAATAGGGAACACGCGCACGTTTTCCCCCTTCTGAATGCGGCCGTTGTAGATGTTCCACAGCTCGGGACGCTGGCGCTTGGGGTCCCACTGGCCAAACTCGTCGCGCACCGAGAAGATGCGCTCCTTGGCGCGGGCCTTTTCCTCGTCGCGCCGGGCTCCGCCGATGCAGGCATCAAACTCAAACTCCTCGATGGTTTCCAGCAGCGTGTACGTCTGCAGCGGGTTGCGGCTGGGGTACTTACCCATCGGCTCACGCAGGCGCTGGCGCCGGATGGTGTCCTCCACACTACGTACAATCAGCTTTTCGCCCAGTTGCTCGGCCAGCGCGTCGCGGTAAGCCAGCACCTCGGGGAAGTTGTGGCCGGTATCCACGTGCACCAGCGGAAACGGGAAGCGGCCGGGGCGGAAGGCCTTTTCGGCCAGGCGCGTGAGCACAATGGAGTCTTTGCCACCCGAAAACAGCAGCGCGGGGCGCTCAAACTGGCCGGCTACTTCCCGCAGGATGTGAATGGCTTCGGCTTCCAGCCGGTCGAGGTAATCGAAGGAAGGGGTACTCATGAGGAACTGGTCTTGCTTGATACTTAGTTGGCGGGCACCGGCTCCACCACCGGATCGGGGCCGTTGTGGTGAGCAGTGGCGTGTAGGCCGCATTCCTTGGCCGAAAGATCTTCCCACCACCAGCGGCCGGCCCGGAAGTCTTCGCCCGGCTTGATGGCGCGGGTGCAGGGCGCGCACCCGATGCTCACGAAGCCTTGCTTATGCAGCGTGTTTACCGGGATGCCGTGCTCCTGGGTGAAGGCCACGGCCTCTTCCCAGGTCCAGTCGAACAGCGGGTGAACTTTAATGAGGTTGTGCGGCGCGTCCCACTCCACCGGCTCCATCGTTTGGCGGTTCTGCGACTGTTCGGCCCGGATGCCCGTCACCCAGGCCTGCTGCCCGGCCAATGCCCGATTCAGGGGCTCTACTTTGCGGATGTGGCAGCACTCCTTGCGGTTGTCCACACTCTCGTAGAAGGAATTGGGGCCTTTTTCGAGGAGCAAGGACTGCAGGCTTTCCTGCCGGGGCGCATACACCTCAATGGGCTTTTGGTACCGCAGCAGGGTCTTGTTCCAGGTGGCGTAGGTTTCCTGGAAGTTGCGGCCGGTATCGAGCGTGAACACCTTAATTGGCAAGTCGAACTCGAAAATCAAGTGGCTGATAATCTGGTCTTCCAGGCCAAAGGAGGTCGAGAAAACCGCTGAGTTGGGGTACAGAGAAGCCACGAGGCGCAACCGCTCCAGGGCGGTGGCTGGCGTAAGCTGAATGCGCAGGTCGTCCAGCTGCGGGACGGCCGGCGCGGCCAGGGCTGCGGGCATACAAACGGGAAGTTGAGGGAGAACCGGCCAGCGGAAGGCAGCAGTTCGGCGGAGAATCGTTCTGCGCAAAAGCCAGCCGGGCGTGAGCAGGCCGGGGCGCTACGGCAGAACCGAAAACGGCCTGTGCTAAGCCGGTCGGCCGCTAAGCATAGCGGGGCTGACGGGGGCTGAAATCAGCGCACAAACCAGAAAAAGGAGGGGTGTGAACTAGCAACAACACGCCATGCCCATCATAGCACAACACCCATGCTGTACAGCAATGGAAGTGGCGGAGGCAGTGGCGAAGTTGGACAAGTGGTTCACGGCTTGTTGTTTTTATATGTTCAGGACTTGGCACCGTTTCGGATGGTCCGCTGGTTGCCGGCGCTTCGTAGAGCCTGTCTCTCCACGCCTCTGTATAAAAACAATCCTTTGGGGGGTAAAGAATTGGTAGGACAAATGTACGAGCCGAAATTTTATAGTTCCAAATTTTCTTTCCTCGTGGGTAACGGCCAGCTAATGGGAACAGCCGCTGATTTAGTGGAAATATCTAACTCGGGTGGTTGCTGTATGGCTACTGGTAGAATACCGGATCTAGCTACTGGTTGACAGCCGGGCAATGCAGTGAGAATACAATTTCTATGACTGTCGATTTGACTGGTACAGCCGCCCCGCAGAGCCCCGCTACCAGCCTAAAAAACCTTTCTTTGCCCGTTTTGAAGTTCTGCCCCAATGATTTCCAATGGGCGTTATCAACTCGGCTTGGCTACCCTGTGCCCGGCGTATCGGACGCTTACTTCGACCTTACGCCAACCAGTGAGAGTACAATCAGGTCAGCGGATTCCGGCTCCGAAATTTTTGCAGCAAAGCCGTGGCTTCCGGGGCCGATTTGGTGAGCAGAATCAGCGTGGCATACACTACCGTCAGTACCGCCGAGCGTACGAGCATGGCTAACAGCGCCGAGGTGAACGGAGGAACCAGCCAGGCGGCCGTCCCTGCCACGGCCGCACTGAGCAGAATAAGGGGGATACGGCCGGTGAAGGGCTGCATCCGGTAGCTGTGCCACACAAACCAGGTGCGGGCCAGGTTGATGCTCACAATGGCCAGCAGAAACGCTACTGCGGCGCCCGTGAGACCCAGGCGCGGAATCAGCAGCGCATTCAGGCCAACGGTAATCAGCGCCAAGGACACGTTGAACAGCAGGTCGTAGCGGTAGCGTGGGGAAGTGACGACGATGAGCCCATTCAGTCCGGTGATGCCATCGAACAGGCGCGCGGCCAGCAGCACCAGCACGGCCGTGGTGCCCGCCTGCAGGGCCGGGTTGTGCATCAGGCCATAGATGAAATCCAGATTCAAGCCAATGCCCAGGGCCAGGTAGCAGCCCAGCACGGCGTTCAGGCGAGTGGTGTCGCGGTAGAAAGTGGCCATGCGCGACAGGGCGTTGTCCTTCCAGTAGTCGGCCAGCAGTGGGAAGGCAATCTTGTTGAGCGAGCGGGCCGTCAGGGTGAGGGCCGTGCTGATGAAAAACGCAATGCTGTACACGCCCGCCGCCGCCAGGTTGAGTTGGGAGCTCACCATCAGCGTGTCAATGTTCATGATGATGGTGCCCGAGATATTGGCCAGCAACGCAAACGCCCCGAAGCTCAGGATACCGCGTAGCGGCTGCACCCGCAGCGCCGCCGCCTGGGGCCGCACGTGCAGCTCGTCAATGTAGGCCAGGTAGCCCGTGAGCAGCAGCGCAATGCCGCTCATGCAGCCAATGTACGCCAGCACGTAGCCGTGAAACGACAGGTAGCCCACCCCGTAGAGCACCGCCGCCCCGGCCTGCAGCACCCGTAGCAGAATCTCCTGCACAAACGACGAAAACGCCGTGTGGTACAGCCCTTTCAGGTAAGCATCCTGCAGGGAGTACAGCATGATGAATAGCGCCAGCCCCGCGGCCCAGCCATAGTAGGAGCCAATAAGGGCGCGGTCCGGTGCATGCTCGTAGAAGCTCAGTACCAGCGGCTTACCGCTCAGGTACAGCACCGTGGTCAGGGCAAAGCCCAGCAGCGGCACGCCCAGCAGCAGCGGCAGAAACCCCTGGTGCCCGGCTTCCCGGTTGCGGAAATACGGGAAAAACCGGATGCCCACGCTGGCAAATCCCAGGGCGGAAAGCTGCGCGTAAATGGTAGCAATGGAGAGCAGCGTGCTGGTCAGGCCCAACTGGTCGGCGGCCAGAAAGCGCGGCACGATAAAGGCCGTGTTGAGAAACCCCAGCGCCAGCCCCAGGTAGGAAATAACAGTGTTGCGCAGACCCTGCCGCTGAACGATGCCCAAAAGGTGAGGTAGTGAGGTAGTGAGGTAGTGAGTGAGGAAGCAGGCAATGAGGCGCTACCACATCCACTCACAAATATCCTGGCCATTCACGAATGCCACAGACCGGCTGCGAAGGTACTCCATGATGGCGCGGAACTCGCGGGGGCCGTTGCGGGTGTTGGCCGGGTCGAAGTTCTCGTTGTGCCAGAGCACCGTACATACACCCCCAAACCGCTCGATTTCCTGGAACATGGGCATGAGGGCCGGCAGGATTTCCGCCGGTTCCAGCTGCAGGTAGCGCGGGTGATGCAGCGTGGCATCCATCACGTTCAGCGGAATTTCGAGGAAGTTATGGGCTTCGCCGGTTTGAAAGTTGAATGGGTAAAAAGGCAGGCAGTAAGAGTTTCGGAAGCCGAAATGCTCAGCAAAGCCTAACGTGGAGTCGTAGTGGTAAAGCAGGGGAGTTAGAAGGACGGGAGTGATACGCGGCTCCCACTGCAAGTAATGAAATCGAATACCGTCTGCCTTAACGCCGTTGCGCAAGCGTTGTAGCCGGTGCTCTTCCTGTTTCAACTGGCCGCCGTGCGTGGCGGTGCCCAAGCTGGGGTGAAGGCCAACTTCCGAATTGCCAATGGCGGTTGCCATTCTTGCCCATTCTTTCCGAATGTCATAATCTGCATTGGGCGTGCCATTAGCCGCTTTGCGGTGCTCAGGCAGGAAGAAGAATGTGCTTTTGGCGCCGTACTCGGCCACAGTTTGCTGTACCTCCGCCAGGTTGTCCCAGGCATCTTTCTGTGTAAAGTGCTGCCAGAGTTGCCATCCGAAGCTCAGCAGCTTGCCCTGGCGCAGGGCGGCGTTGGCCGGAGCTTTCCAGGCGCTGTACAGGTTGTCGATGTCGTGGGTGATGAAGGCGGCCCAACTCGCGCCGTTTGCCCAGCGGCGCGGGCGTAGCGGCTGGCCTGTTACGTGCTCCACGGCCGTTTTCAGAATGTCGAAGTAGTAATTGACCACGGGCACCGCCACAAAGTCGTGGCGCCGCTGCACGCTGGCGGAGTAGGGAAAGCGCCCGTGCTGGTCCCGCTCGTCAGCGTAAAACTCCTGCCACCCACTCAGCAGGTAAAACGCTGCCGAAATGATATCAGCGGTAATACGTGCGCGGCCCTCCGGCAGCAGGTCCAGCAGCGGCCTGGCGGGCTGGTTGTCAAAGAAAAAAGGCAGCTTTCGGCCCTGCCATTCGCGCCAAACCGGCTCGGGAGGGTATGGAGCAGCGGCCTGAAAAAACACGTGGTTTTCGGCCGCTACCTCCACCTGCGGCTGCACATCCGCATCCGCATAGCCAACGCTGACAGTTGGGGCCGCATCATAGGCCTGCCAGAAGTGCAGCAGCACGTAGTGCAGACGGATTTCGGCAGTAGTAGCGGGCACGGACGGCAGTGGCGGTAACATGCCGCAAGGTACTATCAGAACAACTCTGCGCCCTCCGCGCCAACCTCCCGTCCTCTGCGGGCTAAAAATTCCTGAACAGTACTATCTGCTCGACTCCAGCCACTCCCTCAAAATCCGCAACGCCCGCTGCTGGCTGCGGCCTTCGTCGGGAGTGCCCAGGGTAGCATTGTAATAAGCCGCCCTCCGGTACAAATCCAGCGGCTTGTGCTGCTGATAGCGGCGTAGTATTTCGACCAGAGCGGCGGGGCTATCGGCGCGGTCTACCAGGTTGTGGGCCACGTAGCCGTAGTAATCGTCGAAGGAGGCGGGGCTGCCCAGGCGGTAGTAGATGCTGGCGAGGTTGAGTAGGGTGGCCTCGAGGTGGGTGCTGGTGTCGGCGGCAATTAGGGCATCCTGCCCGGCCAGAAACTCAAATACCGACTGCTGCCGCGCATCCGAAAACTGCAATTCAGGGTGCTGCTGCCGCAGAAAGCTGAAGTCGCGGGCGTCGCCGGGGTGGGGGCGGAAGGTGAGCGTGAGGCCGGGCAGTTCCCGCAGCACGTGCGCCACGGCATCAGCTACCTGCCGGGTGTCATCGAGCAGGTTGGCCGCAAAGCCCACGCGCCGGATGCCGGGTGCCGTGTTACGGCGGGCCAGAAACGCATCGGCTTTGGGCATGCCTACCAGTTCCACACGGCCCCGGATAAGGCCACACTGCCGGTACTTGTCTAGGGCATCCTGGCCTTCCAGCAGATTCAGGTCAAAGCCCAGGGGCGGGAAGTTGGTGCTTACGCTGGCGTGCTGCACATAAGCAGTGGGCACCCCCTCGGCCCGGCAGGCCAGCAGCAGGGCGCGGGCATCGTCGTTGTGGTCGTTGGCAAATACCACGGCACGGGGCCGGTAGTGCCGCAGGGCCCGCCGGTACACCTCGTAGTAGCCAATGGCGTTGAAAATCAAGTCGCAAAACCGCCAGGCCCGCTGGCCTTCCAGCCGCAGCAGCCCGGCCAGTACGAAGGGAAATTGCCAGTAGTACAAACCCTTTCGACGCAGGGAAAGACGGTTCACCTGCTGGTTGTAGCGCCCGATCTGCTTGCTCTGTCCGGCTACCAGCACACTATCAGGGCGGGCATCCCGGATAAAGCGCAGGGAATCGTAGTTGTTCTGACTGACCACGTAGAGCCATACCGCCCCGCGCAGCTGCTCCGGGTTACGGATGGGCCGAAACACGTTGCCCACCAGCCGCAGCGCCGCGTAGCCGGCCATGCGGGCCAGCCGGCGCAGTGGGTTGGCGGGCGAAATGCCGTTGAGCGTGCGCGCCGGCAGGGCCGCAAACAAGTCTGTAAATCGGAGCTGCAGAATGTCGCGCAGGCGGGCCGTAGGAGCGGCCAATACGGCAGCCATTTACAGGGCCTCCCAGGTAAGCGGCGTGCCGGCGCGCAGGTTCTGGCGGGCAGGCTTGCCCAGCAGCTGGTCGAGGTAGCGCGGGGCCAGTCCGTCGCCGGGGCGCACTACCCGCAGGTTTTCTTTGGTGAATACTTCGCCGGCTTTCACTTCCTGGGCCACGTAAAGGCTGCGCTTGTACAGGCGGCTTTTTTCCTCGGCCCGCTGCACCCCGTACTGCACCTGCCCCAGGGCCTGCCAAGCCCGCTCTGTTTCCGTCACCAGCTGCGCTACTTCCTCGGGTTCCAGGGAGAAGGCCGAATCTACCCCGCCGTCGGCGCGGCGCAGGGTCACGTGCTTTTCTATCACGCAGGCGCCCAGGGCCACAGCGGCCACAGCCGCGCCCACGCCCATCGTATGGTCGGAGAGGCCTACCAGCGTATCGGGAAACAGCTGCTGAAAGTGGGGCAGGGTGCGCAGGTTGGTGTTTTGGGGCGTGGCCGGGTAGGTGCTGGTACATTTCAGCAGCACCAGCTCGCGGCAGCCGGCTTCGCGCAGCACCTGCACAGCCTCGGCCACTTCGGCCAGCTGGCTGGCGCCGGTGCTCATAATCACGGGCTTGCCAGTAGCAGCTACGCGGCGCAGCAGGGGCCAGTCGGTATTTTCGAAGGAGGCAATTTTGTAGGCCGGCACCTCCAGGCTTTCCAGGAAGTCGACGGCAGTTTCATCGAATGGCGAGCTGAAGGCTACCATACCGTGCGCTTTGGCGCGGTCGAACAAAGGCTTGTGCCACTCCCAGGGCGTTTGCGCCTCCTGGTAGAGCTCGTGCAACTCCCGGCCATACCAGAGGGAAGCAGGGTCGTCGATGCGGTAGGCGCCGGGCAGCGTCATGGTATCGGCGGTGTAGGTCTGGAGCTTGATGGCGTGGGCCCCGGCAGCGGCCACGGCATCCACAATGGCCAGGCCGCGCTGTAAATCCTGGTTGTGGTTGCCGCTAAGCTCGGCAATGATAAAGGGCGGCTGATCGGGGCCTACGAGGCGGGAGCCAAAGGAAATCGTCATGCCGCAAAAATACGAAGCCGGGCGGGGCTACGCGTAGCTTTCCTGTTCGCCCAGCAGTAAATCGTCGGGTTCCGGGGCGGGGCCGCCCAGGGTAGCCACCTGCGCCTGCAACTGCAGCTGCTGTTCAAACCCCATAATGCGCTGGATTACCAAGGCCGTTATGCCCGCCGCTATGGCATCGAACACCAATGTGGCCGCCGTTACCTGCAGCGTAATTTGCACAGCTTGCAGATTGTTGCTGCCGGAAACGGCATTAGCCACAACACCGATGAAGCCCCGTAGCAGAAACAGCACCCACCACACTCTCAGCAGCGTATGCGGGGTAACCACGCCGGTGCCCAGCTGCTGGGTGCTCTGCCAGATTTCCCGAACAACGTAATAAGGTCGGGTGAGGCTGATGAACGGAATAAACCACGCAGCTACCGTCTGACCATCGGTGAAGTTGGTTTCAACCCCGGAAGCAGCGAGGTTGTAATAGGCCCGCCGGTACCACCGGATAAAGGTGATAATGCTGGCCAGAATCAAGGCTAAATGGGCTATTGCGCCCAGCGGATTGCCTAAGTCAAAAAACTGAAAAGTGCCCGACGTGATGGTATCGGCTTCCAGGTTGTCCAGAAAGTATGCGAAGCTGACGTTGAATACGGCAAAAGCCAGGGAGAATATGGTCAGAATCACAAAGACCAGGTAGGCCAGCCGGCCCCGTTGTTCATTAGCCCGAAGCATAACAATACTGTGTAAGCTATTCAAAGAAATAAGACTGCTGGCAAGATACTTAACCGGCAGCGGTTATCCATATAAAAGTAACCGGCCCAGTAACATTATCGGGCGGCGCGTTCAGCAGCGAAAAACCCACCCGCTCAAAGGCTTTGACGGAAGCAACATTGGCGGGCTGCACGTGGCCCAGCACCCGCTGCACGGCCGGGAAGTGCTCCGTCAGGCGGCGCACTCCGGCCAGCAGCAGCAGCGGTGCCAGCCCGCGGCCCCGGAAGTCGGCGTCCAGCAGGTAGCTTAAGGTCGCCTCTTCGCCATCAACTGCAAACCGGATAAGGCCGGCAGGAAGGCCACTGGCCGCATCCTGAGCCAGCAGCAGCAGGGAATTTGGGTCGTGCAGACGGGCGGCCAGCCACTGCTCATGGTCGGGGCGGGAAACGGGAGTGGGGTTAAAAGAAAACTGCCGTACCGAAGGCTCGTTCGTCCAGGTCAGAAGCTGGTCGGAGTCGGTGGGCGCGACGGGCCGCAGGTGAAACGGGGGTGGCGGAAGCAGCAGGGCCCGCACCTCCTGCCGCAGCCGCCGGGGGGCCTGCCCGTCGAACACTCGCCGCTGGGCCGCCTGCATGGTGGCGGCCAGGCGTGCGGCCTCGGGCGAAGTAAGGATATTGGCCGCCGAGGTAAACGGCCGAGCCAGCCCCGCCCCGCGCAGGTACTGATCGATGTCGTACTGATTGTCGGCGGTGGGAAGCAGAAAAAGCAAGCCGCCCGCCGCCGCGCAGTACTCGTAGCTGACGGTGCTGGCTGAACAAACCGCCGCGCCGCACTGGCGCATAACCTCGGCCAGCTCCGGCGCCGGCAGGTTGCGGTGCAGCGTCAGGCGCGGGTGTTCCGGCGCCCAGGCCTGCAGGCTTTCCCAGCCCAGGTAAGCGCTGCCCACCACCACGTGTACGCGCTGCACGGCCGGCAATGCCAGCAGCTCGGCGGCCACGCGCTGGGTTTGGTAGGTAGGGTCGGCCCCACCCAGGCATACCAGCACGGTTGCCGGATCAGGAGGAACCGGCACAGCGGGCGGGGTGCGGAAAGCGGCGCGCAGGGGCGCGTAGGCCGGCCCGCTCAGCAGGCTGGCTCCGGGCTGGCGCAGCTGGTACTGGCTGACAGTAAGGCCCCCGGCGGGGTTCAGCACCAGGTCGGCGGCCAGCGGAAAGGCGTGCAGGTCGTCCAGGTACACCAGCCGGGCCACGGCCCCGCGCACGGTGTTCTGGTATTCATAGCGGAAGTCGTAGCCGTCGAGCACCAGCACATCCGTGGGGTGCAATACGTGGCGCACGAGGTAGGCTGCTTCTTCGGTCAGGGGCTGATGAGGCAGGTTATGCACCACCAGGCCAGCCTCCCAAAGCTGCTGCTTTAGCGCCGCGTCTGGCTCCCGAATCAGGAAAAGCTGCTCCGGGAAATCCGGCTGCAGTATCTCGGCCAGGGCCAGCAGCCGCATTACGTGGCCCAGCCCGATGCGGGAGTTGCCATCGGCCCGGAATACGAGGCGGGGAGAACCGGTTTTGGCAGAGGTCATGCTACGCGTACCTGTTGGTTGTCGGCATTGATAAGCGGCAACCACGGGTACTGCTCGTGCAGCACGGCTACTTCGGCCAGTCCAAAGTCCGTAGGCAGCGTCGTGTAGAGCGTGTGCAGCAAGGCGTAGTCGCTCGGGTAGTCGACGGTGAGGCGGAAGCCGGCCCAACCGGGATGCTGCGTGGCCAAGTTCAGTTCCTGCAGCTGAAACTGTGCCGGGTGGCGCCGCAGGTAGGGCGTCACGTGTTCCCGCTCGTCGGGCAGTTGCGCCTGAGCGTGGGCCAGGGCCAGCGCCCGCCCGCTGATGATTTCGAGGTTGGTGCCCAGTGGCAGGCCGGTGGTGTGGGTGTAGTCGGCCCGGTTGAGGTGATGCTGCTGTAGGGCTTGCCGCACGTAGTGCGGGTCGATGGCGGGGTTGTCGGCGGTTAGCCGCACAATAGTATCGAGCTGATGGGCGGCGGCGGCTTCCTGAAATCGGGCCAGCACGTCGGTTTCGCTGCCCCGGTACACCTGCGCGCCCGCCCGGCGGACGGCAGCGGCTACGGCGTCATTGGCGGGCAGCGTGGACGTAGCTACCACTATCACGGCTACTCCACTGCGCCGGGCGCGGCGTATCACGTGGTCGAGAATAGTCAGCGTTCCGCCCAACGGCAGGGTCAGCAGAGCTTTGCCGGGTAGCCGGGAGGAGCCCATCCGGGCCTGAATGATGGCGCCGACGCGCGGTGTAGCTGAAGAGTCTATCGAATGGTCCATCCGCCGTCTACTACCAGGTTATGACCCGTCACGAAATCGGCGGCCCGGGAACTCAGAAACACGAACGCGCCGGCCAGATCTTCAGGCTGGCCGATGCGCCCCAAGGGAATGCGCTGCTCCAGCTCCCGGATGAACCCGGGGTGGGCCTGGGCCGCGCTGCCCGGGAAGGCACCGGGCGTCACGCAATTCACCTGAATGTTTTCGGGCCCCAGATAAGACGCAAAATACTTGGTGAGCTGAATGACGCCCGCTTTAGCCGCGCCGTAGTGTGGGGGATTGGTGAACTGCGGCGTAGCGTGATAAGCCGCAAAATCCGGCGCTACCACCCCATACATGGACGCCACGTTGATGATTTTACCGCGGCCCTGGGCCCGCAGGTGCGGCAGCACTTCGCGCAGGCAGCGGTAGGCCGAGCCCACAGAACCATCCAGTCCGAAGGCAAACTCCTCATCGGTGAGTTGGTCGGGCTGGCTGCCGCGGGTGTAAAAGGCGTTGTTGATGAGCACGTCAATGGCCCCGAACTGCGCGTGGCAGGCCACAAATGCCGCCCGCACGGAAACCGAATCGGCTACGTCGCACGCCTGAAAATGCAGCTTATCGGGGTCTTCTCCCTGAAAAGCAGCCTCAAACAACTCTTCCTGGCGGCCCAGCACCACCACCGTGGCTTCGTGCGCCAGCAGCCCCAGCACCACCGCTTTGCCAAGGTGACCGTACCCCCCGGTTATAAGCACCACCTGGTGCCGCAACGAAAAAAGAGAAGCCGGATCTAGCGGGGCCATGCGTAGGGAAGAATGAACGTGTCGTCGTGTTCCGCGAAAGTAGCCAGCGCCGTCCGAACCTGGTTGAACTGCGTTAGATATTGCCCTGCTTGCACGTTTTCGCGCAGATTTTCCACCGAATCCACCCCAACAACCAAGCGGCTTATCTGTGGAAAAGACGCGGCAAAAAGCAGCAACAAGGCTTCCAATGGCAACTGATAGTCAGCGGCCAATTGATGCAGCCGCTGCAGCTTGCCGCGCAACGGCGCGAAGAAAGCCGACAGCTGCTCTGGGTTACGCAATAGCAGCCCCTGCAGAAAAGCCGACCGCACATGCACTTCGATGCCAGCGGCCTCCAGCACTGGCAGCAGCGGCACGAAGCGCTGATCCAGGACATTTAAGGGCAGTTGAACCAGGCTCACCGGTAGCCGTTTTTCCAGCAGCCACTCGGCCTGCCAGGGGTGGTAGAGCGAAACGCCGATGCGCTCCGTCTGGCCCGCCTGTTGCGCAGCCTGCAACGCCCCCCAAGCCTCAGGCCATTGCTGCTGCCCCGCAAAATCATGAAACAACACCCCGTATACGCGCTGCTGCCCCAGCCGCTGCAGGGAAGCGCGCAACTGGCTGGTGACTTCTGAGCGGGAGCCGGCGGCTACTTTGGTTACCAGCCGGAACCAAGGCTTCGCCAGGGCCGGCAGCAGCTGGCCCAGCCGGGTTTCACTGTCGCCGTAGGCTGCGGCCGTATCCAGCAATGTAATACCGATTTCCTGAGCTGCCTTCAGCAAGGCCGCAGCCTGAGCCAGACTGGGCTGGCCCGTGGTGTTGTTGATGCCGTAAGCCAGCCCCAGCTGGGCTGTTCCCAGCGCCAGTCGTTGCGCGAAGTCCTGCATCACCGCTCCACAAACGCCCGAATGCAGTCAATCACGTACTGCTGCTCCTCGTCGGTGAGGGTAGGGAACAGCGGGATGCTCAGGCAGTGGGCGTAGTAGTTTTCGGCCAGCGGAAAGTCGCCGGGGAGCCAGCCCAGGCCCTGGTAGTAGGGCATGGTATGCACCGGAATGTAGTGCACCTGGGCGAAGATCTGCTGTTCCCGCAGCGCGTCGTAGAGCCCCTTGCGGTCGGGCACCTGAATCACGTAGAGGTGGTAGGCGTGGCCGGGCGCCCCGGCCAGGGGCCGCACCTGAGGCAGGGTGGCAAAGGCGGCGTCGTAGCGGGCAGCCAGCTGGCGGCGCCGGGCCAGCCCTTCGTCGGCGCGCCGGAGCTGACTGATGCCTAGGGCACAGAGCATGTCGGGCATGCGGTAGTTGTAGCCGAGCTCCTGCATTTCCATGTACCAGCCGCCGTCGTTGCGCGTGAGCTGGGCGGGGTCTTTGGTGATGCCGTGAGTGCGCAGGCGCAGCAGGTGCTCGTACAGGTCGCGGCGGTTGGTGGTAATCATGCCACCCTCGCCGGTGGCAATGTGCTTCACCGGGTGGAAGCTGAAAATGGCCAGCTCGGCAAACTGCCCGTTGCCGCACCGCTGCTCCCGGCCCTGCGGGTCGGTAAAAAAGCCGCCCGGCGCGTGGCAGGCATCCTCAATCAGCCAGAGCCCGAATTCGTCGCAGAGCTGCCGCGCCGCTTCCAGGTTCACGGGCAGGCCGGCAAAATCCACCGGAATCAGCCCGTGGAAGTAGCCTTTGGGGTGGCTTTCCAGCAGGCGACGCACGGCGCCCAGGTCCAGCAGCGCGGTTTCGGGGTCGATATCAGCAAAATGCACTTCGCCTCCGCAGTAGCGCACGCAGTTGGCCGAGGCCGAAAAGGTGATGGGCGTGGTGATGACGCGCTGTCCGGGACCAACACTCAGCGCCAGCGCGCACAGGTGCAGGGCCGCTGTGCCGTTGGCTACGGCCACCGCATACTTGGCACCAATGTAGGCGGCAAACTTTTCTTCAAACTCGGCTACCTTGGGCCCCTGCGTGAGGTAGTCCGAGTACAGGGTTTCCGTCACGGCCTGCACGTCGTCGGGGGTGATGTGCTGGCGGCCGTAGGCAATGGGGCGGGTGGGCTGAAAAGCGAGGTCAGGCATACGGCTTCAAATGTACAGTACGGCGGGCATCCCGGGCGGAAAAACCAACAGCTGCCCCAAGGAGCAGCTGCCAGCCGTGGAGCAAGAAAAAAGTTAGCAGTCGTGGGTGAACTCGGCGTCTACGTGCAGGCGGATTTCCTCCCGAATCTGCTCCACCGACAGCCAATCGGCATTGTTCGAAGAATCGTAGTGGAAACCGGCCTCCACGCGGCGGCCGTTGAAGTGCCGGATAAACTCTTCCACATCCCAGCGCGGGGTGAAGGGCAGGATTACGTAGTATTTATCCAGCTCCACCGTGCTCAGCGCGTCGGTTTCGGTTATCATTTCCTCGTGCAGCTTCTCGCCGGGCCGGATGCCCACGATTTCCTGGCGGCAGCTGGGGGCAATAGCCTTGGCTACTTCCGTGATTTTGTAACTCGGAATCTTGGGCACGAAGATTTCCCCGCCCCAACTGTGCTCCAGGGCATACAGCACCAGGTCCACGCCTTCCTCCAGGGAAATGTTGAAGCGCGTCATATCAGGGTGGGTGATGGGCAGCACCCCTTTGTGCCGCTCCTGCAGGAAAAACGGCACCACTGAGCCCCGGGAACCAATTACGTTGCCGTAGCGCACCACCGAAAAGCGCAGGTTGCGGGAGCCTTTCATGTTGTTGGCGGCCACAAACAGCTTGTCGGAGCACAGCTTGGTAGCCCCGTAAAGGTTGATGGGCGCGGCGGCTTTGTCGGTGCTTAGCGCCACTACTTCCTGCACCCCGCAGTCGAGGGCGGCATTTATCACGTTTTCGGCCCCGAAGATGTTGGTTTTGATGCACTCCATCGGGTTGTACTCGGCGGCGGGCACCTGCTTGAGGGCAGCGGCGTGCACGATGATGTCGATACCCTCGCAGGCCCGCTTCATGCGCTCCGCGTCGCGCACGTCGCCAATGAAATAGCGGATGGCCGGGTACTTGCTGCTGGGAAACGCCTGCGACATTTCGTACTGCTTCAGCTCATCGCGCGAGTACACCACCAGGCGCTTCACCTGCGGGTACTTTTCAAACACAGCCTGCACGAACTGCTTGCCGAACGAACCGGTGCCGCCGGTTACCAGAATAGATTTATGATTAAGGTCGAGGGCCATAAGAAGAAAACAGGGCCAGCCACCAGGCCGGCCGGGGTAAGGAAAACAAAAGTAGGCATTCCGGCGTCAGTTGCGGGCACGGAAATCAGGAACCGACAGCAGCTTGCCGGTTCATTGTACCTTTGAAGAATCAATTTTAGCTGAATAGGCCGCTAGGGCAGGCAGTAGTGCCCGCTCCTCGGCTCCAACCCGCATGGCACTGGCAACTGGCAACCAACAACTGGCAACTGAAGCCCCCGTCAAAGTCATCATCTGGGATTTGGATGATACGTTCTGGCGCGGCACGCTCTCGGAGGGGGCCGTGGAGGCGCTGGACGAAAACCTGCGGCTCGTCCGGGACACGGCAGCCCGGGGCATCGTGCATACCATCGTTTCCAAGAATGACTTTGCCCCGGCCGAGGCCAAGCTGGTGGAGCTGGGCATCCGCGACCTGTTCGTGT
Source organism: Hymenobacter guriensis (assembly GCF_015773195.1). Taxonomy (GTDB): domain Bacteria; phylum Bacteroidota; class Bacteroidia; order Cytophagales; family Hymenobacteraceae; genus Hymenobacter; species Hymenobacter guriensis. The sequence goes on along the minus strand of NZ_JADWYK010000009.1, from coordinate 13,148 downwards.
TTCCGCAGATCAGCTGGCAGCCCAAAGGCCCCATTATCCGGCAGCTGCTGGAGCAAATGCAGTTGCGGGCGCCCAATGCGCTGTTTCTGGATGATAACCCCATCAACCGGGCGGAAGCGCAGTACTACAACCCCGGCCTGCAGGTAGCCGACCCGGCTGACCTGCCCGCCCTGGCTCCTTTGCTGCGGGCCAGCGGCAAGCCCGACCCCGCGCTTTCCCGCCTGGAGCAATACAAGCTGCTGGAGCGCCAGCAGCAGGCCCGCACCCAGTACAACGACAACTTGGCCTTTCTGCGCGATGCTCAGGTGCGGATCCGGTTCTCGGAAGGCGCGCCCATTCTATCCGATTTGGGCCGCATCGAGGAACTCATCAACCGTTCCAACCAGCTCAACTTCACCAAGCGTCGTGTCACGCTCGCCGAACTGGAAGCCAGCCTGCGGGACCCGGCCCGGCGCTGGGGCACCGTGCGCGTGCAGGACCGCTTTGGCGACTATGGCCTGGTGGGCGTGTACTGCCTGAACCTAGAGGAAAACCGGGTGGAGCAGCTCGTGTTTTCCTGCCGCATTTTGCACCTGGGCGTCGAGCAGTTCACCTATGCCCACCTGGGCTTTCCGGCGCTGGAAGTCCAGGGTGAAGTAGCTACGGAGCTGAATCGGCAGGAAAAACCCGACTGGATTACGCTGGAGCAAGGCAACGATTCAGCCCGCGCAGAAGCTCCCGGGGCGGGTGGCCGTCTGCGCGTGCTGCTCAAAGGCGGCTGCGACCTGGGCCAGCTCACGCCCTTCCTGCAGGCCTTTGAGCTGGAGGTAGTGGAGGAATTCAACTACAACAACGAGCATCAGATACCGGTGCACCTGGAGCACACCACATTGCTGCGGGCGGGGCAGGAATTGCCCGCCACGGAGCAGCAGCGTCTGGCCGCAGCGCTGCCCTTCCTGGGCCAGGAGGCGTTCAGCACCCAGCTCTGGACTGCCAACTACGACGTGCTGGTGTATAGCCCGTTGATGGACTACACCCAGGAGCTTTACCGCGAAAAAGCCACCGGCCGGCAAATACCCTTCGGAGGCTACCAGAACCTGCTGACGGTGGACCCCGCCGCCCAGGCTACCCGATATGCGCAGCGCCGGTTTCAGGGGATGGATGAAGCGTTTCTGAAGCGGTTCCAGCAGGAATATGCCTTTGAGGGCCAGATTTCCCCGGAGCAGTTCGCCGAAAACCTCCGCTGGCTGCGCAGCCAGGTCCCTGGGCAAATCCCTATTTTCTTTCTGAATGGGGCCGAGGTAGAAATGCCGGGCTCAGAAGAGGCCGGGGCCGCCCAGCGTCATGCCGTGATGAACCAGGCACTAGCTGCGTTTGTGGCTTCTGCACCGAACTGCTTTATCATCGACGTGCGGGAGTTTGTGCATAGCTCCGACCACGTAACCAACAACCTGCGGCATTATCAGCGCCAGCAGTACCGCACTCTGGCCCAGCATCTGGCTGCTGCTATTGGTCAGTGGCAAGGTCAGCAGCTGGCGCATTCTTCCTGGACGGATTTGAAGGCGCGGGCGGGTAGCCTGGTGCCAGCTAAGCTGCGGGGCGTTTGGCAAAAACTACATAAGGGCTAGGCCGTGAGCAGGCCAGCCAGCTGCGCGGTGAGGGCGCGGCGCGAGTAGTTGGCGTGCTGCTGGGTGGGTAGGTCGAGGTTGGGATGCTGCAGCCACTGGGTGGCCAGCCGTTCTAGCCGGGCGAGCATGCCCGCATAATCATCGTAGGGCAGGGCTCGGCCGGCTCCACATTCCGTCAGCAGCGTATCCGCATCGGAGCCCAGCGGCCCTACGCACAGGATGGGCTTTTTTGCTGCTAGGTACTCAAACACTTTTCCCGGCAGAATTGCCAGGTTGTTGGTCACATCCGGAATGGCCATCAGCAGCACCGTGCTGCGCAACAGGTAGCCAACTGACTCGTCGTGCGGCACGAAGGGCACAAACTCGGTCTGCGCCTGTAAACCTGCTTCGGCTACTTGCTGCTGCAGTCCCGGTGACACTTTTCCCACGAAGCGCAGCCGCAGCGGCACCTGTGGGTACTTTTGGCTGCACGCCGCGCAGGCCGCCAGCAGCTGCCCGATGTGGTAGGTTTCGGAGATGGTACCCGTATGCGTAATCAGCAGCGCATCTTGGGGCGGCGCACTGGGATGCCGGAAGTCGTCTTCATCATAGCCGTTGGGCAGCACGTGAAACTTCTCTGGCCGCAGCGCCGCCGACTTGCTCAGATAAAGGCGCTTGGTGCTGAGGCTGGTTACGAGCACCGCGTCAGCCTGCTCCAGCACCTGCCGCTCGTAGCGGGCATCCAGCCAGCGGGCCGGGGACAGGTGGTTGAGCTCCTTATAGTAATAGATGTCGGTCCACGGGTCCCGCATGTCGGCCAGCCAGCGCAGGCCGTAGCGGCGCTTCAGCTCCAGCCCGATCAGCTGGGTGGAGTGGGGGGGCGAGGACGTGAGCACGGCATCAAACTGCTCCCCGGCGGCCAGCAGCTCGGCCACGGCTTGCAACACGTAGCGGTTCCAGCCCCGACGGGCATCGGGAATAAACACGTTACCGCGCACGAACTTGAACAGGCGCTGGGTGAAGCTCGTTTTGCTTTCGCCCACGAAGCCGCCGTAAGGCACCTGCTTGCGCCCTGTCAGTTTCTTGTAGCTGTCGAAAGGCTCAAACGTACTGGTCCGGATGACGCGTACCGCGGCGGGAATGTCGGCCGCCAGCGAATCATCCAAGACGGGATACGCGGCCTGGTCAGGGTCTACGGTAATGACGGTGGGCTCTACGCCAAACTGGGGCAGATGCTTCACAAACTTGAGGCTGCGCTGCACGCCGGCCCCGCCGGAAGGGGGCCAGTAGTAGGTAATAACAAGCAGGCGAAGCGGACGGGCAACGGACACGGGCACAAAACAGCGGCAAGGGTGAAGCCGTGAAGGTACGCACCAGCGGCCTTTCGGGGTTTTCTGGTTACTTTTGAAGGCCGATCCGCGCTTAGGTTTCGTAAACTGCTTTATTCTATGGCTCCCGATAACTCCGAAATTCTGGCTTTGCTGGCTGACCTGCTGCGGGCCACTGACCGGCAAACTGAGGAAAACTCGCGTAAAATCGACGAGCTGCGCACCGAAATGCGGCAAACCGCGGCCGAGACTAATGCCCGCTTCGAAGCCATCTTCGACCGTTTCGCCACGGCCGTGGCGGATGGCTTTATCCGGGTGGAAAAAAAGATTGATGCCGTCAAGCAGGAGGTGGGCGAGTTGCGCACCGACGTACAGCGCATCGACCAGCGCCTGGCCCGCGTGGAGCAAAATCAGGCGGCGCAGGCCGATATGCTTCACCGCCTGGAAGTGCTGGAAAGCATTGTGCTGCGCAAGGCATCGTAGCGGAAGCGAGTAGCATAGAACTAATCAATAAGTAGCACATCAGCCGATGTTTGATAATCTCAGTACCAAGCTCGACAAAGCCTTTAAAACCCTCAAAGGCCAGGGCAGCATCACCGAAATCAACGTAGCCACCACGGTAAAAGAAATTCGCCGCGCGCTGGTAGATGCCGACGTGAACTACAAGGTGGCCAAGGAAGTCACCGACAAAATCAAGGAAGAGGCCATGGGCCGCGACGTGCTCATCAGCGTGTCGCCGGGCCAGCTGCTCACCAAAATCGTCTACGACGAGCTCACTCAGCTCATGGGTGGCGAAAAGCAGGACATCGTCATCAAGGGCGAGCCGGCCGTGGTGCTGCTCTCGGGTTTGCAGGGCTCGGGCAAAACCACGTTTGCGGGCAAACTGGCGTCCTTTATCAAAAAGCAGAACCGCACGGTGCTGCTCGTGGCCTGCGACGTGTACCGCCCGGCCGCTATCGACCAGCTGAAAGTGCTGGGCGAACAGATTGGGGTGGAAGTTTTCTCGGAGCCGGAAAACAAAAATCCGGTGGAAATTTCGCAGCATGCCATTGAGTATGCCCGCAAAAACAACAAGAAGGTAGTCATCATCGACACCGCCGGCCGCCTGGCCGTGGACGAGCAGATGATGCGCGAGATTGAGGCCGTTAAAAAGGCCATCAACCCGAGCGAAACCCTGTTTGTGGTGGACTCCATGACCGGCCAGGACGCCGTGAACACCGCCAAGACCTTCAACGACCGGCTGAACTTCGACGGCGTGGTACTCACCAAGCTCGACGGCGACTCGCGCGGCGGGGCGGCCCTCAGCATCCGGGCCGTGGTGGAGAAACCCATCAAGTTCATCTCCACCGGCGAGAAGATGGAGGCCCTGGACATGTTCTACCCCGACCGCATGGCCCAGCGCATCCTGGGCATGGGCGACGTGATTTCGCTGGTAGAGCGGGCCCAGCAGCAGTTCGACGAGGAAGAGGCCAAGCGCATCAACCAGAAGATCCGCAAAAACCAGTTCAACTTCGACGACTTTCTCTCCCAGCTGGAGCAGATCAAGAAGATGGGCAACCTGAAGGACCTGGTGGGCATGATTCCTGGCATGAGCAAAGCCATCAAGGACGTGGACATCGACGACGACGCCTTCAAGCCCATTGAGGCCATCATCAAGAGCATGACCAAGCAGGAGCGCGCCCAGCCCGAGCTGCTGAACAGCTCCCGTCGCCGCCGCCTGGCTAAAGGCTCCGGTACTGATATTCAGCAGGTAAACAACCTGATGAAGCAGTTCGAGGACATGCGCAAGGTGATGCGCACCATGAACAAGATGAGCACCACCAAAGGCGGTATGCAGCAAATGGCCCGCATGATGGGCATGAAAGGCCCGCTGCGGTAGACCAGCCTGCTTAAACAAAAAGCCCCGCCTTTGCAGGCGGGGCTTTTTGTTTGCATGTAAGTCAAAGTCACTGAACAGGTGTTTCAACAACTACATCAGGCAGCGGACCATTGAAAATATAGCAGTTCTGGTCAATGGGATAGTCCTGATTCCAAACGGCGAAGGTGAGGCCTCCCTCAAAGTAGAGCTTTACGCCAAAGCTGAAAGCAGCCCATTTATGGTCGATAAGCTCCGTTACGGCTAATAATCTACGTCCAATGAAAGGCTCAAAAGCAGGAAACACATCGGAAATAGAGCTAATCTGAGATACCAGTCCTCCTTTGTCTATAGCTCCGATGACAACTTCAGCTTCTTCGGCCAGATGCGTCATTGTCTGCTCATCGGTTGAGATGATGGCTAGCCACTGGTTGCCGTTGGCATGGTGAAATTGCAAATAAGTGATGAGAGGACCTGATTCTCCTTCCTCCATTATTCTATCCACACGACCATCAAGCAAGGTGGCGCCAACTTGCTCCAGAAGAATAGGGGCGTTATGAATCATTAAATTAATAATCTGTGCGTCCTTCCTTTTGCTCCCAAGCCTGGAAACCCGCCTGAGCTTCGTCCCGCAGAAGCTGCTGCAGGGGCAAGCGGCGCTGGTCGAGGGGCTTGTCCAGCTCTTCGTAGATGAACTGGTCGTCGAAGCCGATGGCGGCGGCATCGGCTTTGGTGTTGCCATAGAACACGCGGCGCGGGCGGGCCCAGTAGATAGCGCCCAGGCACATGGGGCACGGCTCACAGCTGGTATATAGGTCGCAGCCGTCGAGTTGAAAGGTGCCCAGTACGGCGCAGGCTTTGCGGATGGCATCTACCTCGGCGTGGCAGGTGGGGTCGTTGGTGCTCGTAACCTGGTTGAAGCCGCGCGCAATAATTTGCCCGTCTTTTACGATTACTGCTCCGAAGGGCCCACCGTGGCCGGCCTGCATCTTTTCAATGGAAAGCCGGATGGCTTCCCGCATAAACTCGGGGTTGGGGGCCTGCATACACATCAAGTAAAAAGGGCGCGCAAGTTACGCGCCCCGCTGCAATGGCGCAGCACTGACAAAACTTATTTCCTAAAGCAAGAAAGTTATGCGAATAATGAAATAGGTTTTGCCGGCTATGGCATGATGATTGATTTACATAGTCCCGAAAGAATAGTTTTTAGGTGTTTTGGTTGTGGAAAAGGGGGCGGCTACTGGTCGCCCTTTTTTTATGCTCTTTTCCGCCGGCTATTCTGTTTACTGCACCACGCGGAGCAGATATTCTTCCTCCTCGGGCGTAGTGCCGAAATTTTCGTTGCGGAACGCGCCCACGCGGCTGGGACCGTAGCCCAGATTCACTTTCACCCATTCGTCGCGTACGGGCAGCATGGTCAGAATTTCGCGGCGCAGCGTGGCCAGGTCGTCTTCCACGGCACTGATGCGCTGCTGCTCTTCGTCGGTTTGCTGGTCGTAGCTGCCGGTAGCGGGGCGCTGGTCGAACTCTGGAGTTGGGGTGGGATGCTCGTGCATGGTGCGGGTTATGCGGGCCTGCTGCAGCTCCTTTTCCGCTTTTAGGTAAGCTTGCACTTTATCTTCGAGCGGGAGCAGATCGGGGTTCAGGTAGTCGAGGTTGCTGGACATGGGGCGTGAGGTTGAACGAGCTTTTCTCAACGCAGCCCCGCCCGAAAAGATACGTGCCATGCCCGCCGCCCGCGTTTCCGGGCTCGTGGCCGTATCTTTGCGGCCATGCCTCACTCTGTACCTTCGCCCGATGCCCTGGGCCACGCGCTGCTGGCCTACCACCGTGGCCTCGACCCCGCCGCCACGCTCACCGTGCACTCCAACGTAGCCGAGGACGAGGCACTGCCGGCCAGCTACTTCTTCCGCTCGCTCTGGGAAATGCCCGAGCTGGAGCGCCTGGCCCTGGATGAGTGCCAGGGCCGCGTGCTCGACCTGGGGGCCGGGGCCGGCTGCCACGCCCTGGAACTGCAAAGCCGGGGCTTCCTGGTGAAAGCCGTGGATGTATCGGTGGGGGCAGTGCAAACCATGCAGGCGCGCGGGGTGCGGGAAGTGGCCTGCCACGAGCTGTTTGCCGTGCCAGCTGAGGCGGGAGGCTACGACACGCTGCTGATGCTCATGAACGGCCTCGGGCTGGTAGGCACCCTGGAGGGGTTGGAGCGTTTTCTGGTTTTCGCCCGTACGCTGCTGGCCCCCGGGGGCCAGATCCTGGCTACCTCCTCGGACATTTCTTACCTGTATGAAGACGAGGAAGGTGCCCTGGTTTTCGACCTGAATGGCCCCTACTACGGGGAAGTGGAGTACACCATGAGCTACCAATCCGAAACCGGCGCGGCCTTTTCCTGGTTGTTCGCCGATGCCAGCATTTTGCAGGATTACGCCGAAGCCGCCGGCTACGAAGTCGAGTTTCTGGCCGAAGACGAGCAGCAGCAATATCTGGTACGCCTCACGCTGAGAAGCTAGAATATTCATCTTAGCCTGCAACACCGGCTTCTGGCTGCCTCTGCCTGATTTCTCTTCTTATGGAATACGCCAAAACCTATACCGTCCGCTGGGCCGACCTCGACCCCAACATCCACATGCGCCACTCGGCCTACACCGACTACGCGGCTCATACCCGGGTACAGTTTCTGGCCGAGCAGGGTTTTACCATGGCGCGCTTTGCCCAGCTGGGCATCGGCCCCATCCTGTTTCGCGAAGACACCCGCTTTCTGAAAGAAGTGGGACTCGGCGAAACCATTCGCGTGACGGCCGAGCTGTCGGGGCTGAATGAGGACGGCTCCCGCTGGAACATTGTGCACGGCATCTATAAGGAAGATGGCCGCCTGGCCGCCACCGTGACGGTGGAAGGTGCCTGGCTGGACCTGCGCGCCCGCAAGCTGGCGGTGCCGCCCGCCGAAATTTCCGCCGTTATGAACGGCATCAGCCGGCACGCTTCCTACCAGGACATTGTGCGGGCGCCCCGGGAGGCGTAGGTGCACCTGGACGGGGGCGGGCTAAAACCTAGCACTACCAGAAGTTCCTGATGGCGCATAGGTCCTGTTTGCCCCCTGCCCAGACGTTTAAGACGCTGCTGTAAGCCGTACAACCTATGCAGCGGGGCTGTGCCGCGCACCCACCGCCCAAGGGGCAATACAGTATCCTTCGTGAGTTGCGCGTGTAAAATAGTCTTTTGACTGTTAGATAGTTGCGTAGACTGTCTACACTTTGTCTACGCGCCTTTTTAGGAATGTGAGTCTATCTGGTTGGACTATTGTGGAACTTAGAGCGGTTCGGCTTCGCTGCCTTCCGCTGGCTGAGCGCCTGTATGCACTCGGCAGCACCTCCCCATCTAAAACATGGCCGACGGGGGTGGTGCCTTCACCAAGGTGCGGTTGCTCTTTCTCTTCCTTTTAGCTTTACCTATGCCTTACTGCTACTATTTTCCTGCTTTGCGCTATCGTGGCCTGCTCGCGCCGTTGACGGCCCTTCTGCTGGCTGCGGCTCCCCTTGCTGCCCAGGCTCAGTCTGGCTCAGTTGGTATCGGCACCACCGCGCCCAATGCCTCGGCGGCCCTCGAAATCAGGAGCACCTCGCAGGGCCTGCTGCTGCCCCGCCTCACCCTGGCCCAGCGCGACGCCCTCACGGCCAGCACCACGGCGCCGCCCGTAGCCGGTCTGGTGATTTATCAGTCCGACAACACCCCCGGCCTCTACGCTTACGATGGCACCGCCTGGGTGCGCCTGGGCGGTGACAACCTGGGTAACCACATGGCTACGCAGAACCTGGACCTGGCCGATAAGACCCTGGTGGGCAACGGCGGTACGGACGGCCTCACCATTGCCGCCAACGGCAACGTGGGGCTGGGTACCACCACGGCCCAGCCCGCCACGCAACGGCTGGACGTACGTGGCAACGTGCGCCTGGGCGACAACGGCGGCCAGGCGGCCGGCACGGGCCAGGCCATTGAGTGGGTAGGGCCGGGCGTAAGCTCCGACCCGGTGGGCATCTATCGCCACAACCCGGCCGTGGACCAGAGCGAGCTGCGCGTGGTGGTGGGCGACGTGGGCGACCCGAGCGACAAGTTCGTGGTAGGCCGCATGCCCAGCACGAGCAGCGAGGGTGGCCTCCCCACCGGCACCTTCACGCCGGCCTTCTCGGTGGGCGCCGACGGCACGGTAAACGTGAACGGGCTGGCCGGCACCGGCACCCGCCTGCTGGCTGCCGACCCTGACGGTAACCTGACGGCCACGGCCACCACCGGCACGGAAGGCGACAACCTGGGCGACCATGTGGCCACCCAGAACATCAACCTGAACGGCAACAAGCTCGTGGGCGGCACCACCGACCGCGCCATCCGTGGCGGCTTAGCGCTCAATGGCAACGGTCTACTCACGGTCGGCGCTGCCCGTGTTCATACCGACTCGACTACCCGCTACGGCGTACGCCTGCTCAACATGGACCAGGACGTGGTCATCACCTCCGACCAGGGCAAGGGCAACACGACACCCGCCGTCACCGGGGCTGGCGACCGGCTGATGTGGCTCTCGTACTACAGCGCCTTCCGGGCCGGCGGCGTCACGGATGACCGGTGGAACCAGACAGCCAACAGCGTCTCGGCCATTGGTCAGTACTCAGCCGCCTTTGGCCTCGACAACCAAGCCAGCAGCCTCTACTCTTCGGCCTTCGGCTGGAACAACCTGCTGCGCAACAGTGAGGGTACGATGGTTATGGGCAACAACAACAACATCGTGCAGTCCTTTTACGGGATGGTCATGGGGGGGCGCAACTCCCCCAAAGGTTGGTACAACTTCGTCGGCGGCTACCAGAACAAGATACGGGGGTCAACGCTCGCCAATTATTCCCCCACCGTTGGTGGCTTCGTCCCGGACTGGCCCCCGTCCTTTTCCTTTGGCCAGGGCTGCTACTCCCGCTCCAGCCGGGGCAACACCTACACGATGGGCTACTACGCCCGTACCGGCGGCTTCTACGGCAGCTTCGTTTTCGCCGACATGTCGCCGATCAACGACGGCTCCCCCATCGACCGCATGCAGGACTCAGTGTACAGCACCAGAACCAACCAGATGACCATGCGCTTTGCCGGGGGCTACCGCTTCTTCACCACCGTAGCCACCCGCACCGACCCCAGTGGTTTGTCGGCGCTGGGTACGCCCATCGGGGCAGAGCTGACGCCTGGCAGCAACTCCTGGACGTTTATGTCCGACTCGACCAAGAAGGAGCGCCGCGTACTGGCCGATGGCAACCTGTTCCTGGCCCGCATCAACCGCATGCGCTTGGGCTCCTGGAACTACATAGGCCAGAGCGCAGATACTATGCGCCACTACGGCCCGATGGCCCAGGACTTTTTCGCCGCCTTCGGCCACGACGGTGTCGGGCGTAGCGGCAACAAGATCAGCATCAACCAGGCCGACTTCGACGGGGTAAACCTGATTGCCATTCAGGCCCTGTACCGCCGCGTGCTGCTGCTCGAAGCCGAAAACGCCCAGCAGCAGCTGCTGCTGCTGCAGCTGCAAGCGGCGGCCGGCCCGGCGGCCGGTGCTTCACTCACGCCGGCCGCCGAGGTGGCCGAGCTGCGCCGCCAGCAGGCTGCCCTTCAGGCCCGCGCGGCACAGGCCGATGCCGACCATGCCAGCCTGCTCACGCTGCAAGCCCAGGTGGCCCGCCTGTTGGGCGCCGACGCCCAGGCCCGCCAAGAACCGGCTCCAGCCCGGTAAAGCACCCCTGCGCGCTACCGTGCCTACAGCAGAAAGCCAGACTCTACGCGGGGTCTGGCTTTTGCTGTAGGTACGGTAGGGTATTGTCACAGATGCATAATTGATAGACCGTGCCTACTGCAACGGTAGGGTGCCGCGTAAGCCAGCAGGAGCCTGGGGTAGCCAGGGAGGGGGAGCCGGGCAAGGGGCCATGAGCGGTTTCAATTTTGGTAAGCTAAGAGCGGTTTGCTCCGAGCCGAGGCCAAAAATCGGCCTGTCGCAGTTCAATGCTAGTCATGGATGGCCGGTTGCATAGCAGCGCCAGTTGAGAGGAGCAGGGGGTAATATACCTGCCAAAACACTACCGGCAAAGGCAACCTCACATATTTTGGCGCGGGGCCTTTGTAGAGCTGACGAGGATAGCAAACGGGTGAGCAAACCGCCATATGGTACTATTCTGTTATCCGTATACAACGGGGCGTGCGGTCAGTTATCTTTACGGGGACGGCCGCGCTTTCCAGCGGCTTGTGTACCTAAACTGTGCTGTCGTGTTTTCAGTGTAGGCACTATTGTCTGTTACCTGGCAGTAGCGCGTGCTCATGTTCTGCTGCTTTCCGGTCTGTTTCTGCCCGCTACCACACCGTTATTGTGCTTCCGTTACCTCTTGGTCTGTTTGTGCTAAAAAGGCGGCACCTACTGCTGCTGTGTTTGTGCCTGGCAGGTGGACTGCACGCAGGAGCGCAGCCGGCGGCCGGTAAGGGTAAGGCTGCTGACCTTACCGTACGGCTGGAAGGCATGCTGCCCGATAAGAGCTATAGCTGGGAAAGAATTCGTACAGATTCCACGCTGGTCTTTGTTCCGGCCGACTCACTGCGGCCCACGCAGGCCCGCCAGTTCTGGCTTAAATCCACGGTTACCAACCGCAGCCGCTACGACCAGGCTGGCCGACTGCGGGTGCTGCCTGCCCTCGACAATACCCTGTTTTATTTCGATGCGGATGCCCAGACGTGGCGTACCCACCGGGCTGGTCTGGCCATAGCCACGGATAGTGCCCGTCTGAAAGGGCAAATGCCCCTGCTACTGCAAGGGCGCACCACCACTACCGTGTACGTGCACGTGCACCTGAGCCAGCACGCCACGCTGCCGCCATCCATACACCTGGGAGTAAGCATAGAGCAAGAAGCAACGGCCCGGCATACCGAGTTGTTCTTCGGCGTGGCCTGGGCCGTGTCCATAGCGGTGCTGCTGCTGCTGCTGCTCACCAACCTGCATGGCTACGCCCGCTTTCCGGACCGCACTACCCTGTATTATATCTGCACGCAGGTAGGGGCGGCCCTGTACATTACGGCGTTCCGGAATTTTTTCAGAGTCTGGTTTCCGGCGCCGGTTTTCAGTTTGATGGTGCTGCCCAGCGGCATCAGCTACGGCTACTCCATCAACAATATACTTATGCACCTGAGCGTGGTGCTGCTGCTCATCGGGTTTGGGCAGATGACCCGCTCATACCTGGAAACGCCCACCCACCTCCCCCGGCTCGACAAGGTGCTGCGCTACGCCCTGCGGGGCTACATAGGCTTCACCGTGGTGGTAGGGATGGTGAACCTGAGCGGATTTTATCTGAACTACTACTCGCTGCTGCTCGACAACCTGCTGGTGCTGGGGGTGATAACGCTGCTGCTGTACATCACCTTTGTGGCTTACCGGCAGCGGCTGCCCCTGGCCCGCACCTACCTGCTGGCCAATGTGCTGCCCCTGCTGTGCATCATGGCCGTGGCCGTGTACCATGTGATACTGGGCTTCGACAATGAAGGCAAGCTGCTGCTGCCCGACCTGGCCGTGGTGTCGCACGCGCTGTGCTTTTCGGCCGCTATCAGCATCCGCCTCCAGAACCTGCAGCGCAGCCTGCTGGCCAAGGAGCGCGAAGCCAGTAACCTGGCCCTGGACATCCGGCAGCAGGAGCTGCGCAGCCGGGAAATAGCCCTGCAGAACACCCAGATCCAGGCGGCTTTCCAGCGGATGGAGCGGCAGCATCAGCAGGACCGGGAGCAGGCCTCCCAGCAGCTGAGCGAGGACCGGCGCCAGCAGCAATCCACCAACCAGGATTTACAACAGCAGCTGGAAGCCAACCAGCGCGAGCTGGCCTCTACATCTCTCTATGTGCAGCAGAAAAATGCCCTGCTGGCCGAACTCAAGCAGCAGATAGGAGAACTGGGTGCCCAAAGCCCGCATGGCAACCAGAAAGAGCTGTCGGGTATCAAGTCCATCCTGCAAACCAGCCTGTACCTGGACGAGGACTGGCAGCGGTTCAAGCTCCATTTCGAGCAGGTGCACCCGCGCTTTTTCGAGGAACTGCAAAGCAAGTACCCGGCCCTCACCAAGCACGAGCAGCGGCTGTATTGCTACTTCCACATCAACCTTTCCACCAAGGAAATTGCGGTGCTGCTCAACATCGACCCGGCCAGTGTGCGGCGGGCCAAAACCCGGCTCTACAAAAAGATAGGTGCGGCCGACAAAGGGGAGGAGCAACCCCTGGCCGGGCCGGAAATGGACGAGGCACAGGCCACAGACTAGGAAGTGTTAACAGTCGCGCAACCAGAGTATAGTTGCGGCAATATGAACGAAGGCCAGAAAATGCGCATCCA
>NZ_JADWYK010000008.1 GCF_015773195.1 Hymenobacter guriensis | reverse complement strand
TTGGATGCGCATTTTCTGGCCTTCGTTCATATTGCCGCAACTATACTCTGGTTGCGCGACTGTTAACACTTCCTAGTCACTAAGGTATATCAGTCATTATACCAATACCATCCTGGGTTCTGCTGGATTTTCAGCACAAATTCGTGACCAGGCAACTGAGTGCCACAATCATTGTTGACTATGTAATCTGGCGAATAAGCAATAAAAAGCAGAACCCGCTTAATGAACTCTATGCCTCTATAGGCTAGACTATATACATGAGGCGGTGCAGAGAAATACTGGTTGATTAGTATCATCTCCTCATCTTCTAACTCTTGTTGCTTATCACCATAGATAAGTCACCGCGGCTAGCGTACAATATCACTGCTTGCATCAGCCCTGCGCTTTGCCAATGGCGTCCAGTTCCTTTTTCATCGTTACCATGAACTTGCGCACCCGCTCCAGGCTCTGAATCACGTCGATTTTCTCCTTGAGCTGCGGGCCTTTCTGCTTAAGCATGTCGCGGGCGCCGGGAATGGTGTAGCCGCGCTCCTTCACCAGGTGGTAAATGGTGCGAAACGTATCGATATCCTGGGGCGTGTAGAGGCGGTTGCCTTTCTTGCTTTTGCGCGGGCGCAGCTCCTCAAACTCCGTTTCCCAGAAGCGAATCAGCGAAGGCGCCACGTTGAACTGCGCGGCCACCTCGCCGATGGTGAAGTACTGCTTTTCGATTTCGCGGTCTTTGTAGGGCATGGAAGGAGCAGGAGAAGTAAAATTCGTTGTCATGCTGAGCGTAGTCGAAGCATCTCTATCTCTGACTAATTTTCAATGAGGGAACGATGCAGTAGAGATGCTTCGGCTACGCTCAGCATGACCGGCAAAAAGGCAATGGGCAGCTGTGGTTTCGCTTTCCGGGTTAGTCGGCTACCTTTGCCGGAAGCGCCTTTCCGCCGGAAAGGCGAAAAGTAGCCAAAATACCGGCTGCAGCCAATTCCATCGAACCTCCCAACCCGCCAAGCGCCGCTTCGCGTTTCTGCCATGTCACTGCCCACCGCCAGCCACGTCCGCCAGCAATTCCTGGATTTCTTTGCTTCCAAAGGTCACCACATCGTGCCCTCGGCGCCCATCGTGGTCAAGGACGACCCCACGCTGCTGTTCATCAACTCGGGCATGGCCCCGTTCAAGGATTACTTCCTGGGCAACAAGCCCGCACCCTTCAAGCGCATTGCCGACACCCAGAAATGCCTGCGCGTGTCGGGCAAGCACAACGACCTGGAAGAGGTAGGCTACGACACCTACCACCACACCATGTTCGAGATGCTCGGCAACTGGTCGTTTGGGGATTATTTCAAGAAAGACGCCATTGCTTGGGCCTGGGAATTGCTCACCGAAGTGTACAAGCTGCCCAAGGAGCGGCTGTACGTCACCTACTTCGAGGGTGACCAGGGCGACGGTCTCGGCCCCGACACCGAGACCCAGGAGTTGTGGCGCCAGTACACCACCGACGACCGGATTTTGCCCGGCAACAAGAAGGATAACTTCTGGGAAATGGGTGACACCGGCCCGTGCGGCCCCTGCACCGAAATCCACATTGACCTGCGCGACGAGGCGGAAATTGCCCAGAAAGGTGGGGCCGAGCTGGTGAATGCCGACCACCCGCAGGTAGTAGAAATCTGGAACAACGTGTTCATGGAGTTTGAGCGTCGTGCCGATAAGTCCTTGCTAAAACTTCCTCAGCAGAACGTAGATACGGGCATGGGCTTCGAGCGTTTGATGATGGCTGTGTCGGGCGTGAAGTCCAACTACGACACCGACGTATTCCAGCCGCTGATTCAGTTCATTGCCACCGAGGCCGGTATCCAGTACCACGGCACGGCCCCGGCCACCGTGAACGACCAGCCAGCCACCGAAAACGAGAAGACCGACATTGCCATCCGCGTCATTGCCGACCACATCCGCACCATCTCCTTCACCATTGCCGACGGCCAGTTGCCCAGCAACGTGAAGGCGGGCTACGTGATTCGGCGCATTTTGCGCCGGGCCGTGCGCTACGCGTTTTCGAGCCTGGGCCAGAAGCAGCCGTTCTTGTACAAAATCGTGCCGGTGCTGGCCGAGCAGATGCGCAATATCTTCCCCGAGCTGAAGGCCCAGCAGCAGTTTGTACAGCGCGTGATAGAGGAAGAAGAAATTGCCTTCCTCAAAACCCTAGAAAATGGCCTGCGCCGCCTCGATGCCTTGGAGGACGCCGCCAAAGCTAACGGCAACCGCATCGACGGCAAAACGGCCTTCGAGTTGTCGGATACCTTCGGCTTCCCCCTGGACCTCACCGCCCTCATTGCCCGCGAAAAGGGCCTGACGGTGGACGAGGAAGGCTTCAAGAAAGAGCTGGAGCAGCAGAAAAACCGTTCCCGCAACGCCCAGGAAGCCGAGCAGAGCGACTGGGTAATCGTGCACGACTCGGAGGAGCAGCCGGCTTTCGTGGGCTACGACCAGGAGCAGGCCCCCGCCCGCATTCTGCGCTACCGCCGCACCGACCGCAAAGGCAAAACGGAGTACCAGGTGGTGCTCGACCAAACCCCGTTCTACGCCGAGTCGGGCGGGCAGATTGGCGACACGGGCTACTTGGAGTCGGCGCTGAGCAAGGTGCGCGTGCTGGACACCAGGAAGGAAAACGACCTCATCGTGCACACCGTGCTGGAGCTGCCCCAGGACCTGGAAGGCGAGTTCACGGCCCGCTTTGATGCCGCCCGTCGCGACCAGATCCGCCGCAACCACACCGCCACACACTTGCTGCAAGCGGCCCTGCGCGAGGTGGTAGGCACGCACGTAGCGCAGAAAGGCTCGTTGGTGAACGAGAAGCTGCTGCGCTTCGACTTCTCTCACTTCACCAAAGTCACCGACGACCAGCTGCGGCAGGTGGAAACCATTGTCAACCAGCGCATCCGCCAGCAGATTCCGCTGGATGAGCGCCGCAACGTACCCATCGACGAAGCCAAGAGCCTGGGCGCTACGGCCCTATTCGGGGAGAAGTACGGGGAGTTCGTGCGCGTCATCACCTTCGACCGCAGCTTCTCGGTGGAGCTCTGCGGTGGTACCCACGTGCGCACCACCGGCGACATTGGCTTCTTCAAAATCACCTCGGAAAGCGCCGTGGGCGCGGGCGTACGCCGTATTGAGGCCGTAACGGCCGAGGCCGCCGAAGCATTTGTAAACCAGCAGCTGGACTTGCTGGCCCAGGTGCGCGAGGCCCTGGGTTATCCCCAGCACCTTATTTCCAGCATCGAGAAACAAACCGAGGAAATTGCCGGCCTGCGCAAGCAGATCGACCAGTTTGCTCAGCAGAGCATCAACCAGCAGAAAGACCAGCTAGCCGGCCAGGTGAAGGCGCTGAACGGCGTGAGCTTCCTGGCCGCTCAGGTGCAGGCGTCCTCCGCCGATTCGCTCAAAACCCTGGCCTTCAACCTGCGCCAGGCCGTGCCGAACCTGGTAGCCGTGCTCGGCGCCGAAATCGACGGCAAGCCCCAACTGGCCGTGATGCTGGACGACGAGCTGGCCAAAGGCGGTAAGCTCAACGCCTCGACGCTGGTGCGCG
Organism: Hymenobacter guriensis; assembly: GCF_015773195.1. Lineage (GTDB taxonomy): Bacteria > Bacteroidota > Bacteroidia > Cytophagales > Hymenobacteraceae > Hymenobacter > Hymenobacter guriensis. The sequence continues at coordinate 202,530 of NZ_JADWYK010000008.1, read as the reverse complement.
AGTTGGCCAAGGAAATCCAGGGCGGGGGCGGCGGACAGCCGTTTTTCGCCACGGCCGGCGGCAAGAACGTGGCCGGCCTAGGCGCAGCCATCAGCAAGGCTGAGGCGCTGGTAACCGGGCTGCTGGGGTAGTTGCTAATCAAAAGCTAGTTTAATAGCTTTGACTATTCGGCTACTAACCATTTATGGGCGTTGTAAGGCGGTGTGTCTTGCAGCGCCCATTTTCATGTCCATTATTACGATTGGATAATGTCCTTCTCTGGTGTTGTTAAGCATTGTGCTTGGATAGTTAGTATAGCTTTTTCTTTGCTAGGTACTTATTCTGCGGCTGGGCAATCTATTAATGGATTCTTCAAAACTGAATTAGGTGAGAATAATAGCGTAGGTTTTCACCCTTGGCAAGCTGCTCGTACTGATACGACACGACTAGCAAAGGGGGCAGCTGTAATTACCCGCTACTATGCTTCGGGGAAAAAGCAGGAAGAAATTCCCTATAGCAACCTGCGGAAAGGTATGTTACATGGTACCTACCGCCGCTGGTTCGAATCGGGACAGATATACACCGAGGAAGGATTCGTGGCAGGAAAACGCCAGGGAAAGGTCTTAGTGTATTCTGCCAATGGGGTTTTGCGCCGTCAGGAAGAATTTAAATTGGGGAAGCGCATGGTTTCCCAGTGTTTTGATGCGGCTGGCAAGTCCACATCTTGGATTCCTTTCATGCAATTGCCAGAGTACCCGGGCGGAATAAATGCGTTGCTGGAAGCTATTCGTTCAGCTACAGTGTATCCTGCTAACTCGCTCCGTGACGGAGAGCAAGGCAAATCAATGGTCAGTTTCACAATTAGCTCCCGTGGACAGGTAGTCAATGCGCGCGTTGTGAAAAGTGTGAGTCCGACCTTGGATGCAGAAGCTTTACGGGTGGTAAAAATGCTACATGGTTGGGCCCCTGGCAAGCTGGATGGAAAACCGGCTAGCGCGGATTTTACAGTGCCGGTGACCTTTCAAATTCAATAAACTTTCACATTTTATAGCATTCTATGCGCCTTTCTACCCTTTTTACTGCCGCCTTCCTTTTGCTGGCTGGCACCACGGCCACGGCCCAAACAAAGTTCACGGAGCCCGTGGAGTACAACAACTTCATTGTGGCCGAGCAGCAGGTGATGATGCAGAAGTGCCTGCGCTACATCAGCAAATCGGCGCACAGCGAAAACGAGAAGAAGATTGCGGCCCGCCTGCAGGACGTCATTACCCAGAATAAACTTTCCCTGGCCAAGATTTCGCACCTGCCGGCCTTTAAAGGCAACACCGACTTCCGCGACAAAGCCAAGGCCTCGTTTCAGCAGATGCTGAGCGTGTACTCGCTCGACTACAAAAAGGTGAATGCCCTGGCCGCCGGCCGCACCCAGAGCCTGGAGGCCATGCAGCAGTACTTCGATACCATGGAGCAGGCCGAGGCCAAGCTCGAAGCCGCCGGCGACAGTGTGGAGGCGGCCCAGCAACGCTTTGCCAAGCAGTTCGGCCTGACCATGCAGGAAACGCCCGCCAGCCGGAAGATGGGGGAGACGATGCGGCAGATTTCCGAGGTCAGCGCCTACCACCACAAAGTGTACCTGACCACGTTCCGCCTGGAAAAGGTGAATGCGGCTTTCTCCGCCGCCCTCAACAAGCAGGATGCTGTAGCCTTCGAAACGGCGCGCACCCAACTGGAAGCCGCCGCCGAAACCTCGGCCGCCGAGTTGGCCGCCCTGCCCGCGTTCCGGGGCAAGCAGAACCAGTACCGCGACGCAGCCAAGAACCTGGCAAACTTTTACGTAGTGGAGTGCGGCAACGACTTTCGCAAGCTGCAGGAGCTGCTGGTGCGCAAAGACCAGCTTACCCGCGCCGACGTGGAGGACTACAACCGCTACATCAAAACCCTGAACGTCCAGGGGCAGAAGTTCAACGAGGCCTACAACAAAGCCAGCACCGCCTTCCTGGATTCTAATGTGCCGGTGTTCAACGACTGAGGTAACGCATAGGAAAGCCTGAAAAGAAAGCGGGCGGCGGGAAAACTTTCCTGCTGCCCGCTTTCGTGCTCCTAGCGGCCGAGTCCTTAACTTGCACCCATAATCAGCCCCCGCCGCAGCTGCTGCGGAAATCAAAGTTCGGCGCAAGCCAACCTGTGCTACATGGACGAAGCTATTAAAGCCAAATACCAGCCCGTCATCGGCCTGGAAGTACACGCCCAGCTGCTCACGCGCAGCAAAATGTACTCTTCGGATGAAAACGAGTACGGCGCCCTGCCCAACAACAACCTGAGCGTGATTACGCTGGGCCACCCCGGCACGCTGCCCCGCGTGAACTATACGGCCGTGGAGTACGCCATGAAAATGGGCCTGGCCACCAACTGCCACATCCGCCGCGACAACCTGTTTGCGCGCAAAAACTACTTCTATCCCGACCTGCCGAAGGGCTACCAGATAACCCAGGACAAGACGCCCATCTGCTACGAGGGCCACGTGGATATTCGCCTCGCCGACGGCTCAGAGCGCCGCATTGGCGTCACGCGCATTCACATGGAGGAAGACGCGGGCAAATCCATGCACCTGGCCGGCGAGGTAGAAACCCTGGTAGATCTGAACCGGGCCGGCGTGCCGCTCATCGAAATCGTGAGTGAGCCGGACATTCGCACCTCCGAGGAAGCCTACGCCTACCTGGCCGAAATCAAGAAGCTGGTGGAGTACCTCGAAATCTGCGACGGCAACATGGAGGAAGGCTCCCTGCGCTGCGACGCCAACGTGTCGGTGATGCTGAAAGGCGCCGCGCAGTATGGCACCAAGGTGGAGGTGAAGAATATGAACTCCTTCCGCAACGTGCAGCGCGCCATCGAGTACGAAATTGAGCGGCAGATTGCCTTGCTCGAAGCCGGCGAGGAAATCATCAGCGAAACCCGCGGCTTTGACGCGCAAACCGGCACTACCAGCGGCCAGCGTAGCAAGGAAACCATGAACGACTACCGGTACTTCCCGGAGCCCGACCTTCCCCCGGTCATCATCGACGATGCCTGGCTGCACCGCATCCAGAGCGAGCTGCCCGCCCTGCCCCAGCAGCTCTACGCCCGCTTCACCGGCGAGCTGGGCCTGTCCGACTACGACGCCACCGTGCTGACGGCCGATAAGGACATAGCCCTGTACTTCGACGAGTTGACGCGCCTGACTTCCAACGCCAAAGCCGCCGCCAACTGGGTAACGGGCCCCGTGAAAGCCTACCTGAACGAGCGCGCCCTTACCTTGGAGCAGTTTCCGCTGCGCCCCCAGCACCTGGCCGACATCATCGGGCTGATCGACGACAACAAGGTGGGCCACTCAGTAGCCAGCAAGCAGCTGTTTCCGTTCCTGCTCGACAACCCCACGCACACCGCCGCCGCCGCCGCCGAGGCCCAGGGCCTGTTGCAGCAGTCGGATGCCGGGGCCCTGGAAGCCATGATTCAGCAGGTGCTGGACGCCAACCCGGCTAAGGTGGCCGAGTACCGGGCCGGCAAAAAGAGCCTCACCGGCATGTTCATGGGCGAATTGATGAAGCTCACCGGCGGCAAAGCCGACCCCAAGCTCGCCAACCAGCTCCTGCGCCAGAAGCTCGACGCCTAATCAAGAGAGAGGCTATCTGCCTGGCGTCTTCTCGTTGATTAGTTCATCTGCTACGCCCACCTACTGCTCTGCAGTGGGTGGGCGTTTGCAATTTACCGTGGAGCTTCCGAATATTGAGCATGCCATTTCGCGCACCAGTTCTTCTCTTCTGCAGTCTGTTGCTGACTACTGGTGGCTGCCAGCGGGCCACGGCCCCCGCCAACCACGAAACGATGGACAGCGCGGTAGCGCCCACCGATTTGCAGCTGCCTACGCCTGAAGGTCAGCCGCTGAAGCTCAGTAGCCTGCGTGGCAAGTACGTACTGGTTGATTTCTGGGCCAGCTGGTGCGGGCCCTGCCGGGCCGAAAGCCCCAACCTGCGCAAAATCTACGGGCAGTTTCACTCGCGGGGGCTGGAAATCTACAGCGTGTCATTGGATGTGAACCGCGACAAGTGGCTGCGGGCCGTGGCCGCCGACCAGCTTAGCTGGCCCCAGGTGTCGGACCTGAAAGGGTGGGAGAGCAGCGGGGCCCGTGCCTACGGCGTCACGGCCCTGCCCTTCAACCTGCTGCTGGACCCCGAAGGCCGGATTCTGGCCACCGACCTGCACGGCCGCGCCCTGGGTCAGAAGATTTCGGAATACATTCCGCTGGACTGAGGGCGGTAAATTGCCCGACCTGTTTTGCCTTCTTCTACGTCTGCGGCGCTTTGCCAGCTGCAACTCTGCACCGGATTTGCGGGTTATGCTAAGCAATTACGGCCGGTACTGGCTCCGCTATTCCCCAGGAATAGGCAACTTGCGCCCGGTTTCCTCGTCTGCTACTTCCCCGGCGCCTTATTTGGCCGGTTTGCTTTTTGAATGATGCGTAAAATGAAGAGTCTGCTTTACCTGGGCGCCGTGCTGGGCATGGCCAATGCCTGCAACAAATCTAGCGTGCCCACCACCGACGGCGGGGCCGCAGCCACCGGCTTTCAGATCAACGGCCAGCTGACCAACGCCGCGGCCGGCAGCCAGGTGTTTTTGGCCGAGCTGGGTGAAACCCAGTTTGTGTCGCGCGACACGGCTACCGTCAACGACAAGGGCGAATTCTCCTTTAAAGGCACCGTGCCCGAGGCCGGCCTCTACCAGGTGAAGGTGAACGACCAGAACCAGGTGCTCTTGGCCCTCGACAACAACACCAAGCTCACCCTAAGCGGCGACGCTGCCCGCCTCTCGGAAGGCTACACCGTGAAAGGCTCCCCCGACTCGGAGATGCTACAGCAGCTGGGCACGGTGATGGGCCGCAGCCGCGTGCAGGCCCAGGCCCTGGAGCAGCGCTACAACCAGGCCGCCCAAACCGGCCGCGCCGATTCTATGCAGGCCGTGGAGGCCCAGTACATGGCGGCCCAGGCGCGCAGCAACGCGGCCATTAAGGCGCTGGTGCGCCGCAACCCCAAATCGGTGGCCTCGGCTTTTGTGGTGAGCAACCTGCTGAACCCCGACGAGGAGTTCGTGTTTGCCGACTCCATGGCCAACCAGTTCAAGGCTTCCCTGCCCGACTCGCGCTACACGAAGGCCTTGGTGGCCCGCCTCGACCCGCTGCGCTCTACCGCCAAAGGTCAGACGGCCCCCGAAATCAAGCTTCTGGCCCCCGACGGCAAGGAAGTAGCCCTGAGCAGCCTGCGCGGCAAGTACGTGCTCATCGATTTCTGGGCCTCCTGGTGCGGCCCCTGCCGCAAGGAAAATCCCAACGTAGTGCGCGCCTACCAGAAGTTCAAGAGCAAGGGCCAGGGCTTCGAAATCTACAGCGTGAGCTTCGACCAGAGCCGCGACAAGTGGCTGAAGGCCATCAAGGACGACCAGCTGACCTGGACCCACGTTTCGGACCTGAAAGGCTGGGAGTCGGCTGCCGGCCAGACCTACGGCGTGAAGTCCATTCCGCTTTCCATCCTGATTGACCCACAGGGAAAAATCATTGCCAAGAACCTGCGTGGCGCCCAGTTGGAAAACACGCTGGCCTCGGTGCTGAAGTAAGAAAACAAGTAATAAAAAAGGCCAGTTGCGCGAGCAGCTGGCTTTTTTTATTGGAGCAAGGGCTGCGAAGCCATGTTGTTCTACCCCAGAAACATCCGCTGGATAGCCTGCCAGAGCTGCTTTTTGCGGCCAACGTCGTATTCGAGCATGTCGATTTCGCCGGCGCCGAGGAAGGCTGTGTCGCCGTAGAGCAGCACCGGTTCGTAGGGCTGGGTGGTGTACACGGCCACGTCGAGCAGGTTTTTGCCGAAGGCCAGGAACTGCCGCGCGTGCAGGTGCTGACGCAGGCTGCACAGCGCCACCGGAAACTTCTCGTGCTCCACGTTCACCAGCACCACGTCCTCCATCACCAGGCGGATGGCCTTGAGCAGGTTGTTGAGAAACACGTTGCGAGGCAGCTTGCGGAACTGGTCGGGCGACATGCGCACCAGTATGACCAGGCCCCGGGCATTGCTGCCCAGCGTGGCAAACGGCACGTGCGCCACCGGCGACTGAGTAGGCGTGGGCTGAATGCGCCCGGCCTGGGCTGCCGGGGCAGGTGCAGCCGCGGGCAGCTCGGCCAGCGTAAGGTTGGTAGGTTGATAAGCCGCTGCCTCTACAGGAGCCGGCGCGGCAGGCGGCGGAGTGGCAGGCTGTGGGGGCGTTGGCGCAGAAACCGGCGGCAGCGTTGGCCCAACTGTCGGGCTGGCTGCTTTGAGGCTGCCCAGCGAAGGGAGTTTGGATGCCGCTGCCTGCGGCGGTGCCAGGGCCGGCGCGGCAGTCGGTAAAATCACCGATGTTGCTTCGGCTGCCCGAGGAGCCGCGGAAACAACTGGCGCGGCTGCTGGCGCCTCAACAATGGGAGTAGCAGACGGCACTGCGGACGCTTCAGCCGCAGCTGGCGCGGGCGTACTGGGTTCGGCCACTACGTACAGCGGGGTGTTGGCGTAGAAGCTCTGGAAAAACGAAAGCGTAGCGGCGGTATCCATATGCAGTACAAAGGCTGACCGGAAGATAGCAAATAGGAAGCTTGCTGGACTATGGGTGCTGGTGGGCAGGCTGCCAGGAAGCTGTTTGAATTAATTCTGCGGCCGCCCGCTGGGTGTAGAGACGCATAGTTGCGTCTCTCTGGCCGCGTCGTCAGGGCGAACGTCCTTCAACGACGCGACGCTACAATGCGTCTCTACACCTTTCTGATAATTGCTGTGCTTACGCAACGCTTAGGAGAAGTGAGACAGGACCTTTCTGGAAGACAAAGCAGCCGGCCGCACCCTGGAAGGCATTACTGCATATCAAACAGGGACTTCAACTCGACGGCATCCTGGGGCTTCATGCGGCCGCCCAGCACCAGGCGCAGCTGGCGGCGGCGCAGGGCCCCGTCGTACAGGCGAATTTCCTCCTCGGTTTCGGCTACGGCCTCGGGCACATCAATCGGGCGGCCTGACTGGTCTACGGCCACGAAGGTGAAGAAGGCTTCGTTGGACTTAAACCGGGTCCCGTTGGGAATGTCCTCGGCCCACACATCAATGTGTACTTCCATGCTGGAGCTGAAGGAGCGCGTGACCTGCGCTTCCAGGGTCACGACGTTTCCCAGCTTGATGCCTTCCCGGAACGAAACGTTATCGACGGAAGCCGTGACGACGATACGGTTGGAGTGGCGCTGGGCCGAAATGGCCGCGGCTACGTCCATCAGGTGCATCATGCGGCCGCCCATCAGGTTGTTGAGCGTGTTCGTGTCGTTGGGCAGCACCAGCTCGGTCATCCGAACGAAGGAGTCTTTTACGGGCTTTTGTTTGCGCATCATGTAAGGGGAGGGGTCAGCAGTAAGTTCCGGCAAAGATAGGGTAGGGAATGTGCTGATGTGGAGAATGTGACTAATGTGGGTTGAATGTGCTGCGCTGCGCTAATGTGGAAAATGTGCTGCTGTGCTGAGCGAATGGACTCCAAGTTCACCGACACGTTCTACTCTCATCAGCACATTCCTCACAATTCCCACATTCTCACATTAGCACATTCTCCACATCAGCACATTCATGCTCCCCAGCCGGCCTGGCCCAGGAGCGGCACAAAGCGGAATTCTTCGAAGTCCTCGCGCACGAAGCTTTCTTCCGACTCGCGCACCACGCGCACCATACGCTGGCTGTGCTCCGTGCCCACCGGAATAACGAGGGAGCCGCCTACGCGCAGCTGGCGCAACAGGGGCCGGGGCAGGGTAGGCGAGCCAGCCGTGACGATAATCTTATCGAACGGGGCCTGGTCGGGCAGGCCGAGGCTGCCGTCGCCGCAGAACAGGTGGGCCGGGTGGTGCAGCTGCGCGAGCAGGCGCCGGGTGCGGGCAAAGAGCACCGCGTTGTACTCGATGCTCCAGACGTGGGGCGTAAGCTCCAGCAGCACGCAGCACTGGTAGCCTGAGCCCGTCCCGATTTCCAGCACCCGTTCCTGGGGCTGCACCTGCAGTAGCTGCGTCTGAAAGGCCACGGTGTAAGGCTGCGAAATCGTCTGCCCCTCGCCTATGGGAAAGGCCTTGTCCTGGTAGGCGTGCTCCCGGAAGGCCGGCTCGAAAAATACGTGGCGCGGCACCTGCTCCAGGGCCTGCAACACCCGCTCGTCGTGGATGCCTTTGCGGCGCAGCTCGGCCACCAGGGCGCGGCGCTGGCCGCGGTGCCGGTAACTATCGGAAGCTGGAAGAGCAGATTGCGGGGACACGGAGAATGCGCTTACCTTTGCGGGGCCCAGCGGGCGCGGCCCCGGAGAGAGGAGCGCGAAACTACCGTTTTCAGGCCATAAACCGTGTGTGTCCGGCCTCGTCGGGGCTCTTTCTTTGCTTTCGATTTCCGCCGCTTGATTCGTACCCTGCAGAAGCTCAAACTCATGGCCGCCGACTTCGGGGCGGCGCTGCTGGCCTGGATGGGGTTTTACCTCCTGCGCAAGTACCTGCTCAACGAGAGTTTCACGCCCAACGAAGAGGTGTTCACGCTGGTAGGCTCGGCCCTGCTCATTGCCGGCTTCTGGCTGGTGCTCTACACGCTCATTGGCGAGTACCGCGACATTTTTCGCAAGTCGCGCCTGGGCGAAATCATCCGGCTGGCCCAGGTGTCCATTCTGGGGGCGCTGGTTATCTTCTTCGCGCTGCTGCTTGATGATGAGGGCGTGAGCAACTACCGGCTCTACTACCGCACCATTTCGGCGTATTTTCTGCTGCATTTCACCGTGTCGGCCATTCTGCGTACCTGGGCTGTGAGCAGCGTGCAGCGGCTCGTGCGCAGCGGTGTTATCACCTTCAACACGCTCATTGTAGGGGCCAATGCCCTGGCCCGCGACGTGCGCCAGGAGCTGGTGCACGCCACCCGCTACCTGGGTTTGCGCATTATCGGGTTTGTGTCGGTGGGGGAGACGGTGGATGCCGCGCTGGCCGCGGCCCTGCCCCACAAAGGCAGCTACCGGGAGCTTTCCCGGCTGATTGCGGAGCTGCACGTGGAGCAGATTATCATTGCCACCGAGCCCAGTGAGCACCGTCTCATCCAGGAAATCCTGACCTTGCTGGAGGGCGAGCCGGTGCGCATCAGCATCCTGCCCGATCTCTACCAGATGCTGCTGGGTTCGGTGAAGGTAAACCACCTGTTTGGGACGCCCCTTATCGAAATCAAGCAGGATCTGCTGCCCCTGTGGCAGGAAGTCACCAAGCGCGGCCTCGATATCGTGGGCTCGGCGCTGTTTCTGGTGCTGGCCTCGCCCGTGTACGCCTTCACGGCCGTGATGGTGCGCCTGTCCTCGCCGGGGCCGATTTTCTACTCCCAGGACCGCATCGGCAAGGGCGGGCAGCCGTTTCGCATCTACAAGTTCCGCTCGATGTACGTGGATGCTGAGCGGCAGGGCCCGTCGCTTTCCTCGCAGCACGACCCGCGCATTACGCCCTGGGGCCGCTTTATGCGCAAGGTGCGGCTGGACGAGCTGCCCCAGTTCTGGAACGCGCTGAAGGGCGACATGAGCCTGGTGGGCCCGCGTCCCGAGCGGCAGTTCTACATCGACCAGATTGTGGCCGTGGCCCCGCACTACCGCCACCTGCACCGCGTGCGCCCCGGCATCACCAGCCTGGGCCAGGTGAAATACGGCTATGCCGAAACCGTGGAGCAGATGGTGGAGCGCCTCAAGTACGACATCCTCTACATTGAAAACATGAGCCTAGCTATGGACTTCCGCGTCATGCTCTACACCCTCAAAATCATTGTGGAAGGCCGCGGGAAGTAATGTGCTAATGGATTTTGAATGTACTTATGTGCTGACGCCCTGTAAAGGCAAATTGCGCCGCGGAACATTTCAACATCCAATTGATTAGCACATCAGCACATTTAAAACACATTAGCACCTTCACATCGTGTTTACCGGCATCATCGAAACCCTGGGTACCATCACGGCCGTGCGCCGGGAGGAAACCAATATTCATTTCACCGTAGCATCCGGCTTCGCTCAGGAGCTGAAAATCGACCAGAGCGTGGCCCACGACGGCGTATGCCTCACGGTGGTAGCCGTGGACGGCATGGCCGGCACGCACGTCGTCACAGCCATCGACGAGACGCTGCAGAAAACCAACCTGAGCCAGTGGCAGCCCGGCCGCCGCGTGAATCTGGAGCGCTGCCTGGCCGCCAATGGTCGCTTTGATGGGCACATTGTGCAGGGCCACGTGGACCTCACGGCCGAGTGCGAGTCGGTAGAAGACCAGCACGGCTCCTGGGTATTCCGCTTTCGCCACGAGCCGGGCCCCGGCCGCGTAACGGTGGAAAAAGGCTCCATCTGCGTGAATGGCACCAGCCTCACCTGCTTCAACAGCACCGACGACGGCTTTTCCGTGGCCATCATTCCCTACACCTACGAGCACACCACCTTCCAGGACCTGCGCCCCGGTCACCGCGTCAACCTGGAGTTCGACATCGTGGGCAAGTACGTGGCGAAACTGCTGGGACGGTAAGAAACCGACGGGCTGAAACTGCGTATCGGAAAGAGAATCAACTCCTACCGGCATGTCTACAAAACGCGAATTGATTGAACCCACGGAAGGCGACAAGCGCTACGTGCGCCGCGATAAGGAAGGCAAGTTCACCAGCTCCGCCGATTTAAACCGCTCCCTGTCCGGTGACGACCGCACCAACTCCAAAGTGACCAGCAAACCCGGGCAGGGCGACAAAGGCGACGGCCACACCGGCAACCGCAAGCCCGCCAAGTAACTTATGATCCACGACCAATGAAAAAGGCTCCGCACGGTAGTGCGGAGCCTTTTTGATGTTTGAGGTCACTAGTTTATGCCTCGGACCCCAATAGCGGCCACCAGCGCCGGGCCAGATGGCGGAATGCCAGGGCGCAAAGCCAGGCCATGAGGGAGCCCAGCAGGATGCCGGCCAGCACGTCGGAAGGGTAGTGGGCGCCCAGGTAGATGCGGCTGTAGCTCACCAGTGTGGCCCAGATAAAGAGCAGCACCTTGGCCACACGGTAGTGCCGGGGGAGCAGAATCTCTACAAACACCGCCAGCGCAAAAGCATTAGCCGCGTGCGACGACAGAAACCCGAATTGCCCGCCGCAGCCGTTTACCAGGTTTAGCGTGGCCGATAGGTCGGCGTCGTGGCAGGGGCGAAGGCGGGCGAAGTAGGGCTTGAACAGGCGGCTGGAAACGACGTCGGCCAGCAGCACACTCAGACCCAGCAGGGGCAGCAGCAGCGTGGCGCGCCGCCCGTAGAGGTAGCACAGTACCACCACCAGCACGAAGTAAGCCGGGAACCACACCAGGCGGTCGGAGAAAAACACCATCCACGCGTCCAGGCGGGCGGTGTGGCGGGAGTTGGCCGCTACCAGCAGCCAACGGTCTAGGTGTTGGAGCTGCTCTATCAAACGGTGGCGGGGGAATTAGTTAGCCAATCAACACCCTTGCGCAGCCACTGCTGGGTAGCTTCCTCCGGGGAGTCGGGCTCGATGGGGAAGTTGTAGTGCCACTCGGCCTGGGGTGGCAGACTCATCAGGATGCTCTCGGTGCGGCCCCCGGTTTCCAGCCCGAACTTGGTGCCCCGGTCAATGGCTAGGTTGAACTCGGCGTAACGGCCCCGGCGCACCAGCTGCCACTGCTTCTGCCGCTCGGTGTGGGGTTGGCCGGCGTTCTGGCGCAGTAGCTCGCAGTAGGTGCGGCCGTACACCTCGCCCACGCTGCGCACAAAGGCAAACAGGCTGTCGGCGTCGGCTTCCTTGCCCACAGTCAGCCGGTCGAAGAAGATGCCGCCGATGCCGCGGGTTTCCTGGCGGTGGGGCAGAAAGAAGTACTCATCGGCCCACTGCTTGAAGCGGGGATAATAGGCAGGGGTGTGCTGGTCACACATTTCCTTAATCTGCCGGTGAAACCAGCGGGCCTGGGCTTCATCCACGTAGATAGGCGTCAGATCCAGCCCGCCGCCAAACCAGGCTTCCCCGTTGCCGGCCTCGAAGTAGCGCACGTTCATGTGGGAAATCGGCACCAGTGGGCTGCCCGGGTGCTGCACCACCGACACACCCGTGGCAAAGTAGTTGGGGTCGGGCATAAGCAGGGCGCGGGCTGCCGCCTCGCTCATCTGCCCTTCCACGGCCGAGAAGTTTACCCCACCTTTTTCAATGATCCGCCCGCCCGTAAGTACCCGGCTTCGGCCCCCGCCACCGCTGTGGTGCACCCAGGCATCTTCCCGAAACATGCCGGTGCCGTCGGCCGCTTCCAGCTGCCGGCAGAGCCAGTCCTGAAACTGGCGCATCCACTGCTCCACGGTGTCACGGAAGCGGGGCTGAGCGGTGGGTTCGGGAAAGGAGGTGGAGGAAGTGAAATCCATAGCGGCGAAGTCAGAAACGAACGGCAAAGGTAGAAATTTCCGCCGCTGCCACTCCGGCCAAGTACAAAGGTGCCGCTACGGTAGCTAAGCCGGGTGCAGCAATGTAGGGGCCGGTAAAGTAAAACCAGCTGTTCGGCGTCTATACCGTTGAAAGCCGCTTTTAGGGCTCCTGCGTTATGATGCAAGTATTGGGGAAGAACCCCTCCCGCCAAGTGAAAGACCGGTTTACCGGCCTGTCGAACTACCAGAACGGCCAGTTTGAAAACCTGGAAGGCGTACGTTTCAGCCCCGGCGAAGCCCCCATGGGCAAGATGCTGGTGGACTTTCTGCGCAAGCCCCGCACCGTAGCGCCAACCGGCCCGCTGCCCACGGTACGCACCAACCTGCACCTGCCCACTACGGGCCAGCCCACCGTCATCTGGTTTGGGCACTCGTCCTACCTGATTCAGGCCCACGGGCTGAATATTCTGGTGGACCCCGTGTTCAGTGGCGCTGCCTCGCCCTTCTCGTTTGCCGTGCGCGCCTTCGCCGGGGCCGATGCCTACACCGCCGCCGATATGCCCGCCATCGACGTGCTGGTGCTCACCCACGACCACTACGACCACCTCGACTACGCCACCGTAGTAGCCCTGCGCGCGAAAGTGCGCCACGTTGTTACGCCCCTGGGCGTGGGCAGCCACCTGCAGGCTTGGGGCTACGCGCCCGGGCAGATTACCGAACTCAACTGGCACGAAACCGCGACGCCGGTGCCGGGCGTGCAGCTCACGGCCACCCCGGCCCAGCATTTCTCGGGCCGCAGCCTGAAGCCCCGGCAAACCCTGTGGGCCTCCTACGTGCTGCAGTTGGATGGTGCACGCCTGTTTCTGGGCGGGGATAGTGGCTACGGTCCGCACTTCCGGGCCATCGGCCGGCAGTACGGCCCCTTCGACCTGGCCTTGCTCGAAAACGGCCAGTACAACCTCAGCTGGCACCCCATCCATATGCTGCCCGAGGAAACCGCCCAGGCGGCCCTGGACCTGGGTGCCAAAATGCTGCTGCCGGTGCACTGGGCTAAGTTCATGCTGGCTTACCACCCCTGGAATGAGCCTGTACAGCGGCTTTTGCCCGCCGCCGATAAAGCTCAGCTTCCCGTAACGGTGCCTCGCATCGGGCAGCCCTACACCCTTGGCGAGCCGGTGCAGCAGGAAGTATGGTGGCTGAACAATTAGCAAGCATACTGGGTGCCGTAGCCCTTTAGGTCGGATGGCGCTATACCAACTGCTTACGCATCAGCAGTAGCTCCAGCGGCTGGCGCGGAATGCCAAAGCGGGTGTCGGTGGGAAAAGCCAGGGTTTCGCCGGTGCGTTGGAAGCCGTGCCGCTCGTACCAGGCAATCAGCTCGGCGCGCACCGTAATGACGGAAATCAGAATGCCGGTGCAATAATGGGCCCGGGCCTGGATATCGGCCGCGTCCAGCAGCAGCTTGCCGATGCCCAGGCCTTGCTGACCAGGCTCCACCGACAGCATACCCAGGTAGAGGTCGGGGAGCTGGGGCTTGAGGTAGACACTGCCCATGAGCTGCCCGGCGCTGGTGCGGGCCAGCAGGAAGGTGGCGCCGGGGGCCGCACTCAGGTCTTGGAGGTCTTCGGCGTCGGTGCGCTGCCCATCCAGCAGGTGGGCCTCGGTGGTCCAGCCTTGGCGGGAGGCGTCGCCGCGGTAGGCCCGGTTCACGAGTTCCACGAGGGCCAGAATGTCAGCGGCCGTGGCGGGCGTAATGCGTAGTTCGGCAGTCATGGGGCCAAAGATACAGCCTGCGGTGGGCCGTCTTCTGTGGCAAAGGCCCGGTTCGTACCTTCGCCCTAGCATTACCCCACCCACCCCTTATGCTCCCCCAAGCCACCCCCAAGCTGGAAACCGATTTTACCACCGCCCTACCCAACCAGGAAACGCTGCGCCGGGCCTACCTGCTCATGCGCACGGCCGATGAAATGGCCCGCCTCTACGAGGAAAACAAGGCCGTAACGGCTAAATACGTGCACGCCACGGCCCGCGGCCACGAAGCCATTCAGCTGGCCGCGGCCAGTATTCTCGGCCCCCAGGACTACGCCGCGCCTTACTACCGCGACGATGCTATGCTGCTGGGCATGGGCCTCGCGCCCTACGAGCTGATGCTGCAGCTGATGGCCAAGCGCGACGACCCGTTTTCCGGCGGCCGCACGTACTATAGCCACCCTTCTCTGCGGCGGGCGGGCCTGCCCACCATTCCGCACCAAAGCTCGGCCACGGGCATGCAGGCCATACCGGCTACCGGCATGGCTCACGGCATCAAGTACCTGGAAGGACAGGAGGTAATTAGCAATGAGAAATCAGTAATTAAGACTGATAAAGAAACGCGGACTTCTACTGAAGGAAACACAATTCCTCATTCTTCCTTACTAATTACTAATTCAACGGCGAAGCCGCTGGTGCTCTGCTCCATAGGCGACGGCGCCATGACCGAAGGCGAAGTAAGCGAAGCCCTGCAGATGGCCGCCCTGCATCAGCTGCCTATCATCTATCTGGTGCAGGACAACGAGTGGGGTATTTCGGCCACGGGCCGCGAAATGCGTTCCATGGATGCCTACGAGTTTGCGGCTGGCTTCAAGGGCCTGCACCGCCTGCAGTTCGACGGAGCCGATTTCCTGGCCAGCTATGCCGGGATGCGCGAGGCCGCCGACTACGTGCGCCAGCGGCGGGGGCCGGTGCTGGTGCACGCCCGGTGCCCGCTGCTGGGCCACCACACCAGCGGCGTGCGGCGCGAGTGGTACCGCGGCGACAACCTCGCCCACCACACCACCCAGGACCCTTTGCCCCGCTTCCACCAGCAGCTGCTGGCCCTCGACTTTACCGAGCAGGAGCTGCGGGAGCTGGGGGAAGAAGCCCGCGCCACCGTGCTGGCCGACTACCAGCGCGCCCTGGCGGCACCCAACCCCGACCCGGCTACCTTTGCCGACCACGAGTTTGCCCCGTCGGCCGTGACCCAGGAAACCGGGGAGCGGAGCCCCGCCGGCGCCGACAAGGCCCTGATGGTGGATGCCGCCCTGCACGCGGTGGATGATATTCTGCGGGAGTTTCCCGAGGCCTTGTTCTACGGTCAGGACGTGGGCGGGGAGCTGGGGGGAGTGTTCCGGGAGGCGGCGCTGCTGGCCAAGAAGTACGGCGACGCCCGCGTGTTCAACACGCCCATTCAGGAAGCCTACATAGTGGGCAGCACGGCCGGCATGAGTGCCGTGGGCGCCAAGGCCATAGTCGAAATCCAGTTTGCCGACTACATCTGGCCGGCTCTCAACCAGCTGGTGGAAGAGCTGAGCAAGTCGTGCTACCTCTCCAACGGTCAGTTTCCGGTGCAAAGCCTGATTCGGGTGCCCATCGGGGCCTACGGCGGGGGCGGGCCCTATCATTCGGGCTCCATTGAAAGCACGCTGCTCACCATCCGCGGCATCAAGGTGGTGTACCCCAGCAATGCCGCTGACATGAAAGGCCTGATGCGCTCCGCCTTCCTCGACCCCAACCCGGTGGTGATGCTGGAGCACAAAGGCCTGTACTGGAGCAAGGTGCCCGGCACCGAAGATGCCAAAACCGTGGAGCCCGCCGCCGGCTATGTGATTCCGCTGGGCCAGGCCGCCGTAGCCCAGGAAGCCGCCCCCGACAAGCTAGCCGGTGGCGAAACCTGCGTGGTCATTACCTACGGCATGGGTGTGCACTGGGCCAAAACGGCCAGCCGCCAGTTTCCCGGTCAGGTGGAAATCCTGGACTTGCGCACCCTCAATCCGCTGGACTGGGAAGCTGTGCAGGCGGCGGTGCAGCGCCACGGCAAAGCCCTGGTACTCACGGAGGAGCCTTTGCTGAACTCCTTCGCCGAAAGCCTGGCCGGCCGCATTCAGCGCCACTGCTTCCGCCAGCTCGATGCGCCGGTGTTTACGCTGGGTGCCGCCAACCTGCCCGCCATTGCCCTCAACGTGGAGTTGGAAAAGCAAATGCTGCCCAACCCCGACAAAGTAGCCGCCGCCCTGCGTGAGCTGCTGGCGTATTGAGGACATGTGGAAAGCCAAGCTGCTGCTAAAAAAGTAGAGCATCCTGCGCATTAAGCAGGATGCTCTGTGTCAACACCTAAGCCATTAGCCAGCAGGCTCGACGCAGCTTAGAACGGGTAGCCGATGCCTACGTTGACGGTGGGCGTGTTCAGCCAGGGCTTGGCATCGTTGCGCCAGAGCGCAAAGCGGCCCAGCGCCCACCGGTCGCCGGGCAGCGCGGTGGGGTCGTACACCTTGGCCGCCACGTCCAGCCGGATAATCAGGAAAGTGAAGTCGAAGCGCAGGCCCAGACCGCTGCCCACGGCAATTTCCCGGTAAAAGCGATTCACGGCAAAATTGGCGCCCTCGCGCGGGTCGTCCGTGCGCAACGACCACACGTTGCCGAAATCAGTAAAGAAGGCTCCGTGAATGTAGTCGTAGATGGGAAACCGGTACTCCACACTGCCTTCCAGCAGCAGCTCGCCAGGTTGCTCTACATTCTCGTCCTGGATAAGCTTGCCTCGACTGTCGTAGAGCGGGTTCCCGCTTTTATCGGTCTGAGGCGCAAAGTAGGAGCCCGGCCCGAGGCGCCGGGGACGCCAGGCCCGCAGGCTGGAGCCCCCGCCGGCAAAGAAGTTTTTGTCGTAGGGAATAGCATACGAGGCGCTGGCTCTACCATCCGTAATAAAGTTCGTGCGGGTAAGAGCGTGCGCCACGCCCCCGTTCAGGCGCCAGGCCAAGTAGGTAGCGGGGGTGAGGCGGTAGTAGCGGCGGTAGTCGGCGTTGAAGCGGGCGTAGTCGAGCACGGAAATGCCGGCCAGTTCCAGTTCGCCCGTGCTGGGGTCAGGGCGGGTGTAGAGGCTCCGTCCTAAGCCTCCTATTTCAGCAGTTACGCGGAAGTACCTGGCGTTGCGGGTCTGGTTGAAGTCGTTGCTGTTGTAGAGCGAAGTGGCGCTGGCGCTGGGCACCAGCTGCCGACTGAAGCTGCGCAGCAAGGCTCCGTTGTTGGCCAGTGTTTTTAGGTATTCCCGAAAGGCTGAGTCGAGCTTACTGGTATTAATCAAACTCACGTTCAGTGGCGTTACCACGTACTGCTGGTACGCATTGCGCTGCCAGATATAGTCGTAGCTGCCCTCCAGATTGGTGCGGGTGTAGTCGGGGCGCTTTACGTAGGTGTAGGAAGTGGAAATCCGGGTTTTGGGGTTGTAGCGCGTCAGGAAGCGGTTGGTGCGCCAGGGTACCAGAAACTGCGGCAGAATCAGACTCACGTTGCCGCCCAGCTGGGTGGTGAGAAAGGTATTATCCTGCCCAGGGGCTACGGTTTGCCGGTACTGACCTTCCAGGCCCGCCCGCACGCTCACTTCAAGTATTTCGGCTCCACCAAACAGGTTGCGCGTTTTCACCCGCACGTTGGCAAAGGGCCCAAGCTGCTCGGCCGAGTAGGTAGCGCCCAACTCGGTGGTTTCCTGAAATTTCTTCAGGGGCGAGGCGTAGATGTTGGCATCGAGGCGGGCCAGACCGCTGGCACTGTCGCCAGCCACCTTCTGGTACACCACGTTGTTAAAGCGGAACATATCCAGATCGGCGAGCTGGCGCTGGGTGGTCTGGGTGTTGGAAAGGCTGTAGCGGGCGCCGGGACGCACTTCTACGCGCTGGTTGAGCACCTTGGAGCTGTAGCGGTGCCGGTAAGCCAGAAAGCTGATGGAGTCGCGGCGCACGGTGTCGCGCTTCACCCCGAAGCGGGTGGTGCCGGCATCGGTAAACACGTTCACGCGGCGGATGGTGTACACGCGGTGCCGCTCACCGGGGCCGGGGTTAGCCACAATGGTGCGCAGGCGCACGGTGCCGGGGGCAAAGCTGGTGTCGGCCTCCAGGCTCACGTACTGCTGGCGGAAGTCGTAGTAGCCGGCATTCTTGAGCAGGGTTTCCAGCCGGGCGCGCTCCAGACCAATAATTTCCTCGTTGTACCGGTCGCCCAGATGCAGCAGGGAGTTTTTGTTGCCGGCTAGCACCACGCCCGCCACCAGCGTGTCGCCAATGTGGTAGTCGAGCTGGGCATAGCGGAACGGGGCATTTTCCACCACGTGGTAGGTCACCGACACGCGCCGGTCGCGCACAGTTTGCTCGGCCCGCGCCTGGCTGCGGAAATAACCCTGGGAACGAAGGAAAATGCCCAGCTGCTCTACCGTGCGGGCCGTCAGTGCCGAATCGTACACCACCGGGGCCTCGCCAATGCGCATGAGGGCGTTGCCCTTGCTCAGCACCAGCTGGTGGCGCTGGGTGTGCTTTTCGCGCTTGAGCAGCAGGTTGCCCACCGTCACGGAGTCGCGGCCGGCCAGCCGGATCAGCGAGTCGTACCTGGTGCGCTCTTCCTCCAGCTGCCGCTGCAGGCGCTCGGGGTTGTAGAAGTATTGCCCCAGCTGATAGATTGCTAGCTTTGGCAGCGGAAACCGGGTATTGGGCTTTTGCTGGTACAAGGCTTCCAGCCGGTCGGCATTCACTTCCCTGGCGCCCTGCAGCCGGGCGCGGTACAGCAGGGTTTGCCCGGGGGCCAGCAGCCGGGTGGGCGAGCAGCCCGGCAGCGCGGCCAGGCTCAATCCAAGAATCAGCCAGGAAATAACTCGCCGGGGCGCAGACAGCACAACAGAAGAATATGGTGTCAAAAGCAGTTGTCAAGTACGTACACTCCCTGCAGCAGAAAAAGTACCGGCTGCGGCACGGCGCCTTCCTGGTAGAAGGCGGCAAGAGCGTGCGGGAGTTGCTAAGTTCAGGACTTCTAACGGAACGCGTGTTCCTGACCGCCGAATTTGCCGCAAAAATCGGGGAGGAAGTGCCTGCGGGCGTACCGGTGGAGGTGGTTTCGGAAGCCGAGCTAACCCAGCTGGGTACCCTGGCTACCAACAACACGGCCCTGGCCGTAGCCCGCATTCCGACCGAAAAACCGCTGCCCGCCGCCACCGATAATCTGCTGCTGGCCCTGGATGAAGTGCGCGACCCGGGCAACTTGGGCACCCTCATCCGCCTGGCCGACTGGTACGGGCTGGCGGGCGTGGTGTGCTCCGAAACCTGCACCGATGCCTGGAACCCCAAAACCGTGGCGGCCACCATGGGCTCCTTCACCCGCGTGCCGGTGTGGCAGCGCGAGCTGCCAGCCTGGCTGGCTTCGCTGCCCGCCACTGCGCCCATCTACGGCGCCGACCTGGCCGGCGACAACGTGCATCACCTCACGCTGGCGCCCCGGGGTGTGCTGGTGATGGGCAGTGAAAGCCACGGCCTCCGCCCCGAGGTACACCAGTGCCTCACGCGCCGCCTGCACATTCCCGGGCGGGGCCAGGCCGAAAGCCTGAACGTGGCTATTTCGGCCGGCATTCTGCTGGATAATTTCTTCCGGCAGCTGTAGGCGGTTGCGGGTGTTAGCCAACTGCCAAGGCGCGGGTGCCTGGCCCGTGTACCCGCTCATGCCACTTCTGCTGGTTGACGCCCTTAATCAGCAGCCACAGGCAAAAGGCTGATTCGCCCACCAGCGGCAGCAGCAGGATACCGGGCAGGAGCATATCGGCCAGAGCCGGGGCAAACAGCGCGGCACAGCAGGCTACCAGGTAGCCCGCACCCGCCACCTGCAGCAGTACGCCCAGCACGGGTGGGAAATAGCCCGACTTCCGAATCAGGTAGCCATTGAGCAGGCAGGTGCCCCCGAAAAAGATAAGCGCAATGTTGAAGGAAATATCATGCGACCGAAGGGCCAGGCCGGCCAGTAGGGGCAGCTGCCCGGAGCCAAGGCCGCTGAGGTGGCCGGTATTCTCCAGCGTGGGCAGTACCAAAAGCAGAAACACCTTGCTGACGGCCTCCACGGCCAGGGAAACCACATTCAGCAGCAGCGCCAGCAGTACCAGGCTTTTGCTCACGGGCCGCAGCAGCATAAACTCAATCCATAGTAGCGGCACGGCGCAGAGCACCACCAGCACGTTGACGGCCACACCGAGGCGCCAGAGCCCCGGCTCCGCCAGGATGTTGCGGGCCGTGGCCACGGCATCACCGCCCACGATCAGCTTGCTGGTGACAAACCCTTCCGCAAACGCCCCGAACAGGATAATAGCCAGGTAGAGCGCGCCGCCCAGGCGGGCATACGGCTGGGGCGAAGTTTCAATTGTAGGGATGGACATAACGGTTGGGCGTGAGGGATGAAAACACAAAAGACCGTCCTGCTTTGTCAAGCGCACCAGGACGGTCTTTTTCTTTCGTGGGCGGCTACGACTTGCGTAGCGGCTGGCGTTAATTGCAGAGGGAGAGGCCGAAGCTCAGCGTCTGGCCTCCGGGGCCGCGGCTGGCCTTGAACGTGTCGTTCAGGTTGTATTTCACGAACAAGTCGATGTTGCGGATACCAACGGTGCCCTGCACGCCGTACTGGAACTCTTCGAGGTTGTAGTTGCCGCGGTCCTTGTCTTTGCGGGTGCTGCCTTCGCTTTCGTACTTCAGCTTGGTGTGGGCGCCCAGGCGGTAGCCCACAAAACCGCCCGCCCCGATGCGGAAGACGTTCCGGCCCTTGCTGTCGTCGAAGTCCAGCACGGCCATCAGGGGCAGGTTCAGGGTCGTCACGGCCAGCTTGCTTTTCTCCAGGCTCAACGTGGGCTCCTTGGTTGCCATCGTCACGCCGTCCACATCCCGGAAGCGGAAGTTTTTATCCAGCATGTAGTTGTTGAAGGCCAGCTCCGGGCCGGTAATCAGGTGCAGGGGCGAGTTTTTGTCGCCTACCCGCACATCGTAGTGCCAGTTCAAACTCACGTAGCGGGACCCCACCGGGCGCAGCTCGAAGTCTTCCCCGCCGAGCAGCGGCGGGCGGTGTACAAGCGTGTTCAGGCCCAGGTCGAGGGTGAAGTCTTGGTGCACGCGGCGGTTGCGCTTTTCTTCCTGGCGGGCCTGGCGCTCCACGTTGCGGATGGAGTCTTCCGAAGGCGAGCGGCCGATGTGTACCGACACGCCGTCTTCGTTGTCGGAGTCTTTCACCGTCACGCCCATCTTGCCCAGCATCACGTCCACGCGGTCAGTCTTGGCGGGGCCTTTGCCGTCCTGGCTGCGCACCGTTACCCGAATCTGCTCGGGGGCGTTGGTGCCGGGGCGCTCCTTGGCGGGGTAGAATTCCAGCGTCACCTGGTCGGTCTTCGAGTTTTTGCCCGCAGC
This sequence comes from Hymenobacter guriensis, assembly GCF_015773195.1. Taxonomy (GTDB): domain Bacteria; phylum Bacteroidota; class Bacteroidia; order Cytophagales; family Hymenobacteraceae; genus Hymenobacter; species Hymenobacter guriensis. Next base: position 180,887 of record NZ_JADWYK010000008.1, on the reverse strand, counting down.
CTCGGCCTGGGTGATATAGGCATCGAGCAGGAGCATGAGGGAGTCGAGCTTGTAGGTGCGCATCTGGCGCAGCTGCTCTTTGTTTTTTACATAGAGGGTCATGGTGGCCTGGTTCGGCAGTTTCACCATAATCGTGTCGTCGTTGGTGGGGGCCGAAGAGGCGGCCAGGGAGCGGCCGGGAGCCAGCACCGCCAGCAGCAGGAAAGCCAGCAGAGCAGAAAAGCGTTTCATAGCTGAAAAGAGAAGAAACTGTTAGAGTTGAATGGTTTTGGTGAGGGTGCGCCCAGCCACGCGGGCCTGCACCGTCAGGGTTTCCGGCAATCCGGCGTCGGCCAGGTTCACCTGGTCGCCACGCACGGCGTTGCGCACTTGCCGGAGAATACCTCCCAGCCGCGGCCGACGGTCGGGAGCAGCTGCCGCGAGGGCAGCGGGCGTTTCGGCCTGGCGACGCACTTCCACTTCAATCGGGCCGACCGGAGCGGCCGAGGAAGCAGCGGGCGTAGCCGAAGCCACCAGTGTTTGGGCGGGAGTAGTTGGGGCAGGCGCGGCCTGAGTACGCTCCGGTTGCGCATCGGGCGGCCGAACCACGGCTACATCCGTGAAAGAGCTCTTGGTGGTGGGGTTGGCAGAAGCCTCCGCAGAGCGGGGGCGGGCCGGGCGGGAGGCCGCGGCTACCAGCGCCGGGGCCGAGGCCTGGGGCCGGGTTGCAGCGGCGGGCCGGGCTTCTGGGGTGGTAGATGCGGGGGCCGGGGAGGGCGTTGCCTGGGCAATCATTTTTTCTTTGGAAGCTTCCGGGGCCGGCGTCTCCATAACCGAAGCCGGGGCGCTGGCGGGCGTTTCGGTGGCGGCCAGCGGGGTTTCGGAGCCCGTGGTGGGGCTTTGCGGGCCGCGCAGCAACCAGCCGGCGCCCACCATCAGCAGCAGGGCAATAGCGGCGGCCATGGAGTACACCCACATCATCGGGCGCTTTTTCTTTTCGGGCTGCAGCTCCGCCTCCAGGCGGCTCCAGAGGTCGGCGGGCGGCGTGGGCGCGTGGCCCTGCAGGCGCTGCCGAAACAGCTTATCAATATCTTCCGGTTGCATACAGTTCTTTCGGTTGGGTGGAGGAAACGGCCACTGTGTTGGCGGCGGCAATCCGGCGCTGCAGCATGGCGCGCGCCTTACTTAGCTGCGACTTGCTGGTACCCTCCGAAATGCCCAGCAGCTCGCCGATTTCGGGGTGTGTGTAGCCTTCCAGCGCGTAGAGGTTGAACACCGTGCGGTAGCCAGCGGGCAGGTCGGCCAGCAAAGCCAGCATATCGTCGGCGTTGAGCTGGCTTTCGGCTTCGGCGGCCGTGGTCGGCACGTCGTAGGTCAGGTCGTCGATGGCCAGGTGCAGGGGCTCCTTGCGACGCAACTGGCCCAGGGCCTCATTCACCATAATGCGGCGAATCCAGCCTTCGAACGAGCCTTCGTGGCGGTACTGCTCCAGGGCCCGAAAAACTTTTACGAAGCCCATCAGCATCACCTCCTCGGCGTCGTCGCGCTGGCGCAGGTACCGCAGGCACACCCCCAGCATCAACCCCGCAAACCGCTCGTAGAGCAGTTTCTGGGCGCGGCTGCTGCCCTGGCGGCAGGCGGTTATGAGTTCAACCTCGGTCACAGCGTAGTAGCGTTTCGGAGCAAATAGCGGGCGTTTGGCAGGGTAGATGCGGAGCCGGAGTGGACCGTTGCCTGACTAGGAAAAATTAATGTGCGAATGTGCGGGATGTGGAAAATGTGCTGCGCTTCGCTAATGTGCTGATGGGGAACTATATTTTACCCCTGTGTAAGTAAGGGGGCTTTACATCCAGATTCACAGGTGTATTGTGACAGAAGGTCGAATTCCTTTTTCATTAAGTGAAGCCACGTTTTTTCAGTCGAAATAAAACGAAAAGCCCTTTCCCGTATGCAACAGGAAAGGGCGTTCTGAAAAAAGTAGTGCCTGGAGTTGAACTGTACGAATGAAGTCACCCGCCCCGAAACATCCTCAACGCATTCTGCGCATTAGCGAAGCGCAGCACATTTTCCACATTCGCACATTGTACACATTTTAGTACTGGCCTGCGCTGAGCATCACCAGGGTGCAGGCTTCTTCGGTTTCGATGCCGCGCTGACGGGCCAAACGCTCCAGCTCCGGGTTTTCGGTGCCGGGGTTGAAGATAATGCGCTTGGGCTTGAGGTCCAGGATGTAGTCGTACCAGGCGGGCTGGTTTTGCGGGCCCACGTACAGCGTTACAGTGTCCACGTCGGGGGCGGCGGGACGGTCGGTTTCGATGGACAGGCCACCCACTTGGCCTTTGCGGATGCCCACGGGCACTACTTCGTGGCCGTGGCGCTGCAGGCGGTGTACGGCCTGGTGGGAGTAGCGGGCCGGGTTATCACTCGCCCCGAGAACAAGGGTCTTTTTCATGGTAGAATGGTGCTTAGTGCTTGGTGCCTGGTGCATAGGCTAGCCAGGAAAAGCGGTTTACAGGACGTATATACGGGCTTCTGCTGCAAAAAGCCAGAAGCCCATAAAGCAGGCTGTATCTGCTAAACAGAAAAACAACGATTCCCCAAGCCCTAGGCACTGCGCACCAGGGCAAAAGCCGCTTCGGCGCACCGCTCCCCATCCATGGCGGCCGACACGATGCCGCCCGCGTAGCCCGCGCCCTCCCCGCACGGGAACAGACCGCGCACCTCGGGGTGCTGGAGCGTGTCCCGGTCGCGCGGGATGCGGACGGGGGAGGAAGTGCGGCTTTCCACGCCCACAATCTGAGCGGCGTTGGTGGCGTAGCCGGGAATCTTCTGGCCAAAATTCTGAAAACCCTGCCGCAGCCGCTCCGCCAGGCCAGCGCCCAGCACCTCATCCATCGGCACCGAGACCAGGCCGGGCTGGTAGGAGGTTTCAAGCAAGCTGGCGGATGGTTTCTTTCTGAGGAAGTCGCCCAGCAGCTGGGCGGGCGCCAGCTGGGTGTTGCCGGCCAGCTGGCAGGCCTGCTGCTCAATCTGCTGCTGCAGGCGCAGGCCGGCTAGGGCCCCATGCTGCTTCAGGTCCATATCCTCCAGCTCAATGGCCGTGACGATGCCCGAGTTGGCAAAGCGGGAGTCGCGCCGGCTGGGGCTCATGCCGTTCACCACCACCTCGCCCGGCGCGGTGGCCGCCGGCACGATAAAGCCGCCGGGGCACATACAGAATGAAAACACGCCCCGCTGCCGGTTTTGCCAGTGCGTCTGGTGGACCAGGGCGTAGGAGGCAGCCGGAAGCGGCCCGCGCTCCTTCAAGCGGTACTGGGCCTGGTCGATGAGCTGCTGGGGGTGCTCTACGCGTACGCCCAGGGCAAAGGGCTTGGCCTCAATGAGCACGCCGCGCCGGTGCAGCAGCTCGTAGATGTCGCGGGCCGAGTGGCCGGTAGCCAGAATCACGGCATCGGCCGTCAGCTCCTCGCCGGTTTGGGTAACGACCCCGTGCAGGTGGTTATCGGTCAGCACCAAGTCATCCACCCGCGTATCGAAGCGCACCTCGCCGCCAGCTTCCCGCACCGAGTCGCGCAGGGCGGCCACCACGGCGGGCAGCTTGTTGGTGCCGATGTGAGGGTGCGCATCCACCAGGATGTCGGACGTGGCCCCATGCTGCACCAGCAGGCGCAGGATGCGCTGCACGTCGCCGCGCTTGGTGGAGCGGGTGTAGAGCTTGCCGTCGGAGTAGGTACCCGCGCCACCCTCGCCGAAGCAGTAGTTGGAATCGGGGTTCACGACGTGGTCTTTATTGAGGGCGGCCAGGTCGCGGCGGCGGGTGCGCACGTCCTTGCCGCGCTCCAGCACCACGGGCTTCAGGCCCAGCTCGATACAGCGCAACGCCGCGAACAGCCCGGCCGGCCCGGCCCCTACGATGATAACCGAACGGTGCGCCCGGCTTACGTTGGGATAAGTGAACCAGGGGCCAAACAAATCGGCGGGCGGGGCGGTGGGGTAGATGTCAGCGCGCAGGCGCACCAGGGGCTGGCGGCCGCGCGCGTCGATGGAGCGTTTGCGCAGGTGCACAAAGTCGGCGTCGCCGGGCTGGAGGCCGGCCGCCTGCAGCAGGGCGCGGTAGCGGGCGTATTCGTCGTAGGCTACCTCGGCGGGCAGCAGCACTTCAATCTCGCGGAAAGCGGGCATAGCGGAGGGGTGAAAGGCATTTATCCTTTAAACCAGGAAATAAACGAACTACAAAAGTACGAAAACCGCGGCCCGGATTCGCAGCCCATTAGTGCGCGACAGGGCCGTTTGGCGTCGTATTCTCCCGGAAATCTGTCCGGCAGGAGCTGCGGTTTGCTGTTACCTTTGGCCCAGAGCCCGGCTTCATCGGTGCTTTTACCGGAACTCCCTCGGCATTTCCCCTTACATTTTTCTTTCCCCTTACTGCATGATGCAACGCTTTTCCATTTTCGGGGCCCGCTCCATCTCCCGGCCGTTCGCGCCGCTGCTGCTTGTCTGTCTGAGCTTGCTTGGGTACGCGGCTACGGCCGAGGAAATCAAGTCGCCCAACGGGCAGCTCACGCTCAATTTCGAGGTGCAGGGCGGCGTGCCCACGTACCGTTTCAGCTACAAGGGCCGCGAGGTTATCAAACCCAGCAAGCTTGGCCTGGAGCTGAAGGGCACCACCAGCCTGCAAACAGGCTTTGCCCAAACCGACAAGCAAACCCGCTCCTTCGACGAAACCTGGACGCCGGTGTGGGGCGAGGCTAAAACCATCCGCAACCACTACAACGAGCTGGCCGTGACCTTGACGCAGGCCGAAACCCAGCGCACGATTCGCGTGCGGTTCCGGGTGTTCGACGACGGGCTGGGCTTTCGCTACGAGTTTCCGCGCCAGCCCAAGCTCGACTACTTCACCATCAAGGAGGAGCGCACCCAGTTTGCCCTGGCCGGCGACCATAAGGCCTTCTGGCTGCCCGGCGACTACGACACCCAGGAGTACAGCACCGTCACCTCCAAGCTGTCGGAAGTGCGCGGCAAGATGAAGGCCGCCGTGACTGGCAACGCCTCCCAGACCACGTTTTCGCCCACCGGCCTGCAAACCCCTCTGATGCTCAAAAGCCAGGACGGGCTCTACATCAACATCCACGAGGCGGCCCTGATCGACTACTCCTGCATGCACCTGGAGCTGGACGATAAGACGATGACGCTGGAAAGCCACCTGACGCCCGACGCGGTGGGCGACAAGGGCCTGATTCAGACCCCAGCCAACTCGCCCTGGCGCACGGTGATTGTGAGCGACAAAGCCGGCGACATTCTACTGTCCAAGCTGGTGCTGAACCTGAACGAGCCGACTAAGTTCAAGGACGTGTCGTGGATCAAGCCGGTGAAGTACGTGGGCGTGTGGTGGGAGATGATTACGGGCAAAAGCTCGTGGTCGTACACCAACATGGACAATATCAAGCTGGATTCCGTGGACTACAAGACGGTGAAGCTCAACGGCACCCACGGCGCTAATAACGCCCACGTGAAGGAGTACATTGACTTTGCCGCGCTGCACGGGTTTGACGCCGTGCTGGTAGAAGGCTGGAACACAGGCTGGGAAGACTGGTTTGGCAAGCACAAGGACTACGTGTTTGACTTCGTGACGCCCTACCCCGACTTCGACGTGCAGGAGCTGAACCGCTACGCGGTCAGCAAGGGCGTGAAAATTATCATGCACCACGAGACTTCTGGCTCGGTGCGCAACTACGAGCGGCACCTGGAAAAGGCGTTCCAGTTCATGAACGATAACGGCTACAACGCCGTGAAGACCGGCTACGTGGGCGACATCGTGCCCCTGGGCCACCACCACTATGATCAGTGGATGATAGACCACTATAACTACGTGCTGGAAAAGGCCGCCGAGCACAAGATCATGGTGAACGGCCACGAGGCGGTGCGCCCCACTGGCCTCTCGCGCACTTTCCCCAACCTCATCGGCAACGAAGCGGCCCGGGGCACGGAGTATGAGTCGTTTGGCGGCAACAACGCCGACCACACCACCATTCTGCCCTTCACCCGCCTCATTGGCGGCCCCATGGACTACACGCCCGGCATCTTCCAGACAAAGGTGAGTGCGTACAATCCGCAGAACAACTCCTTTGTGCATAGTACGCTGGCCCGGCAGCTGGCCTTGTACGTGACCATGTACTCGCCCCTGCAGATGGCCGCCGATTTGCCCGAAACCTACAACAAGCACCTCGACGCTTTCCAGTTTATCAAGGACGTGGCCGTCGACTGGGACGATACCAAAGTTCTGGAAGCCGAGCCCGGCGACTACATCACCTACGCCCGCAAGGCCAAGGGCAAGAGCAGCTGGTTTGTAGGCAGCACCTGCGACGAAAACGGCCGCACCTCCAAGATTGACCTGAGCTTCCTGGAGCCCGGCAAGAAGTACACGGCCACCATCTACGCCGATGCCAAGGACGCGCACTACGAGAAAAACCCGCAGGCCTACCAGATCCGCAAGCAAACGGTGACCCGCAAAACCAAGCTCACTCAGCTCTGTGCCCCCGGCGGCGGCTACGCCATCAGCTTGGTAGAAGCTGGTAAGTGAGTTGTCCATGTTCAGTTGCCAGTAGCTTACACTTCCGCCACTGGTACCTGAAAAAAACAGCAAAGCCGACGGATATGCATATCCGTCGGCTTTGCTGTTTTTTCAGGTACGCGGCTTACTCTGCGGGCTTCACTTCGTGGTGGATGTTCTGCTTGCGGGGCCAGAACTTCTCCATGGAGCTGTTGAAAGCATTGAGCACCTGGGCTCGTACTTCGCCCGAAGGGTGGCGCAGCAGCTGGGCTAGCATGTAGCGGTACATTTCGGTGGTGACCTCCAGTCCCCGGGCGCTTACCAGGCCGTGGTGCAGCAGGTCGCAGTTGGTAGCCATGGAGTTGGCCAGCGAGTCAGTAAGTTCTTCGCGGGCCTTGTCCGCATCTTTAAAGGATTGTTCCAAACGAGCGTTGAGCCGTTGGTCATGCGGCTGTTCCATACAGTGAAAGATCGGGAGAAGGGAATATTCAGGCCCTAAAACGGGTAAGGTGACGGTAATGGTTCAATGTAGTATAGATATATTGCCGATGTGGGCTTGCTTTAGTGTTGATGATGAGGAAGTTACTAGGTGTAATTCGTGCCCGCGTTTTGCCTTTATCTACGTCTGCCCGGTAGCAGTGTAGCTGGCTGACTACCTTGCAGACCGGGAAATCCGGTCTTATGCTTTTCTGCCTATGCCTGCAGCCCCCTTGCTCTCGTCTCGCCTGCGCTCTATCCTGAGTGGCTCCATCGGCAACCTGGTGGAGTGGTACGACTGGTACGTGTATTCGGCCTTTGCCCTGTACTTCGCGCCGGCGTTTTTTCCGGAGGGCAACCAAACAGCCCAGCTGCTGAACACGGCCGCCATTTTCGCCGTGGGCTTTCTGATGCGCCCGCTGGGGGGCTGGCTGCTGGGTGTGTACGCCGACCGCCACGGCCGCAAAGCCGCCCTGCTGCTCTCGGTGCTGCTTATGTGCGGCGGCTCCCTGCTCATTGCCCTCACGCCCGGCTACGGGCAGATTGGGGTGGCCGCACCGGTGCTGCTGGTGATGGCCCGGCTGCTGCAGGGCCTGAGCGTGGGCGGGGAGTACGGCACCTCGGCTACCTATCTGAGCGAAATGGCCGGGGCCCGGCACCGGGGCTTTTTCTCCTCGTTTCAGTACGTGACGCTGCTGGCCGGGCAACTGTTGGCCTTGCTGGTGCAGCTGGGGCTGCAGGCCACGCTCACGCCCGCCGAGCTGGCCAGCTGGGGCTGGCGTGTGCCGTTCGTGCTGGGGGCGGCCGCGGCGGTGTCGGCGCTGTACCTGCGCCGTAACATGGCCGAAACCACCGAGTTTGTGCAGCAGGATACCACCTCGCCTACGGCAGCTGCTGAACTCAGCAAGATGGCACTGCTACTGCGCCACCCCCGCGAAATCCTGACGGTGGTGGGCCTTACGCTGGGGGGCACGCTGGCGTTCTACACCTTCACCACTTATGCTCAGAAGTTTCTGGTGAATACAGCGGGCTTCAGCAAGGCCCAGGCCACGCTGGTATCCTTCGGGGCGCTGGCCGTGGCCCTGGTGCTGCAGCCGCTGATGGGGGCCGTGTCGGACAAGATAGGGCGGCGGCCGGTGCTGCTGTTTTTTGGGGTAGGCGCCACGCTGGGCACGGTGCCGCTGCTCACGGCCCTGGGAAATGCCGGCAGCGTAGGCGCGGCCTTCGGGCTGCTGGTGCTGGCCCTCACCATCGTGAGCGGCTACACGTCCATTAACGCAGTGGTGAAGGCCGAGCTGTTCCCAACGGAAATCCGGGCCCTGGGCGTGGGGCTGCCGTATGCGCTTACGGTGGCGGTGTTCGGCGGCACGGCCGAGTACGTGGCGCTGCTGGCCAAGCAGCAGGGCGTAGAATCGTTGTACTACTGGTACGTGACGGCCTGCGCGGCTATTTCCCTGATCGTCTACTGGCGCATGCCCGACACCCAGGCCACCTCGCGCATGGCCGCCGATGCGTGAGGAGTGGGTTTGGCTTCCGCTGGTGCAACCCACCGCCGCATCCCGTATCTTTTCGCCACTACTTCTTACTAACCCGTTTTGCCATGAAAAATTTCCTTCGCTTCGGGCTGCTGTCCGCGCTTTGGCTGGCCTGCCTGCTGCTGTCGTTTGACAGCCTGGCGCAAGCCAAAAAGCCCGAAGACAAGTCCAAGCGCCCGAGCCCGCCCGCAGCGGCCACGGCCAAAACTCCGGCCGGCACCATCACCATCGACTACAGCCGCCCATCGGTGAAGGGCCGCAAGGTGTTTGGCGGGCTGGTGCCGCTGGGCCAGGTGTGGCGCACCGGGGCCAACGAGGCCACCACTTTCTCGGTCGATAAAAACGTGCTGGTGCAGGGCCAGGCGCTGCCCGCCGGCAAGTATGCGCTGTTTTCCATTCCCGGGGATCAGGAGTGGACCATCATCTTCAACAAAGTGCCCGACCAGTGGGGCGCCTACGAATACAAGCAGGACCAGGACGCTCTACGTGTGCAGGTACCCGCCAAAACCGCCGCTACGCCTACCGAACAGCTCACGTTCCAGGTAACTAAGTCCGGTAAGGTGACGCTACTATGGGACAAGGCCCAGGTAGATTTTGCAGTGACGGCGGCCAAGTAGGCTGCAGGAACAAACCTAAAATGCCGGCCCGGGGCATCTTCATCCTTGAAGCTGCCCCGGGCCGGCATTTTATTGCTGATGAAGCTCAGCGGCAGTTCTCCTTGATCAGCTTGCGAACCTGCTTTTCCGGCGCTGGGTCCAGGCCCCACTGCAGCGCCATGCGCAGACTTTCGCACCCGCCGGGCTTATCATTCATTTTCAGCTTAAGCTCACCGATAGTGCCAAACAGCGGAGCTTTTTCGCGGGGCGGTACCAGCTTCAGGCAGGATTGCCAGTCGGCAATAGCGGCGGCATAGTTCTGCTGCTCGGTGTAGGCCAGGGCCCGGTTGGCGTAGGCGCTGACATAGCGCGGGTTCAGTCGGATAGCCTCCGAGTAGTCGGCTATGGCGGCGGGGTAGTGCTTCTGACCGTAGGAAAGCCAGCCCCGGTTCAGAAAGGAAGTTGAGTCCTGCGGATTAAGCTGCACGGCGCGGGTGAGATAGGCGCGGGCTTTGGCCGTGTCCTGCTGCATATACCAGCGGCCCGAGGTGGCATAGGCAAAGCCGTTGTCGGCATCCAGCCCGAGAATTTTCTCATTGATGGCAATGGCCTCTTGGAACTCTCGGCGCTGAGTATGCGCGTAGGCTAAATTGCTGTAATAACGGATGAGGCCTTGGTTGCCTGCATCGTGCCGCTGGCCCATACTCAAGTACTGCTCGGCTTCGGCAACCCGCTTTTGCTGCTGCAGAAACGCGCTGAACCCGTAGTACACATCGGCCAGCGTGGAGTCCAGCAGCCAGGCGTGGTTGAAGCGCTTGATGGCTGTAACAGGGATGTTGGCACGCAGATAGCTCCAGCCCAAATCAACGCATATGCGTGCCGCTTCCCGGGCGTTGCCATTACTGCGGCGCAATGCATCCTGAATAAACTCCGCATCGGCTGCCAGCTGTTCCGCATTTTTGAGCTGCCCACCGAAACGCGGCTGCTCGTTGATGGTGCCCGCCGGCCGGGACAATTGCTCCGGCGTGGGTTGGCGCCGTCCCTGGCCCCAGATTATGCCGGGTAGCAGCAGGCAAAGCAGGAGCAAAATCTTCATGGGAGGGCTGTACAAGCGCTATAACTAATGAAGGCATAAGCCTAACAATTTACCCCTGCTCGCCCAGCACGCTTTCCACCCAGCCCTTGCCCCAGTCTTCGAGCTCCTGCTCGCTCCAGATGGCGGGGTAGAAGATGCGCTTCTGGAACTTGGGAGGCAGGTACTTTTTCCAGTTGGTGCCGCCGGTGGCCGCAATGGCGGTCGGGTCGCGCTCCAGGTAGCGCACCGCCGACTTGTAGTGCATCAGCGGCCAGTTCACGTTTACGCTCACGTCGAGTTGGCGCAGGGCGCGCAGCAAGCGGGGGTGTTGCTGATCGTCGGCCGGCAGGCGCTGCACCATGCTCCACACGTTGCGCTCCGTGAAGCGGCGGGCGTGCTCGTGCAGGGTATCGGTGTATTTCTCTTCGAACTGAATCAGGGTAAGCGCCTTGGCTCCGCTTTCCTCGATGGTGGCGCCGGCTTTCCAGTAAATGCAGCCCAGTAGCTCGTCGTGGGCGGCAGCTTCGCCCAGCAGGCGGCGCTTTTCGCGGTCGGCCAGGTTGAAGAGCGAGGTAGAAGCCAGCTCAATCATGCGATACTGCACGCTCTGGAAACCCGAAGCCGGCATCAGGCTCATGCGGAACTGCAGGAACTGCTGCTTGTCCATGCCGTCCACCATCACGTCAAACGAATCAATCAAATTCTCGAAGTAGCGGTTTATGCGGCCCAGGCGCAACACCACTTCCTGCAGCGTGGGCTGCTGCAGGTCGCCGAGCTGCTCGTACTCGCAGAGGCAGAGCTTGAAGTACAGCTCCGTAATCTGATGGTAGATGATGAAAATCCGCTCGTCGGGAATCTGGGTGAGGGGGCGCTGCAAACTCAGCAGCGTGTCCAGCTCGATGTAGTCCCAGTAGTTGACGTAATCAGCGTAGTAGAGGCCTTCGAGGTAGCCGGCCAGGTCCTGGCCATCGGCAGCGTATTTCTGCTGCAGGCGGCGCAGCTGCTCCAGCACGGCGGGCGAAAACTCTTCGGGCGAAACGGAAGTGGGAGAGGGCATAAGCAGAAAGCGGGCGGGTAAGCAGGCGCAAAGAACGAAAAACGCCCCGAAAGCTTCGCGCCCCGGCCGTGCCCGGCCCGCGAATAGTTTACCGGCCGGGAAAGGTTGGCCAGCAGGGAAGTTGCATTCCCGGCCGAAACTTCTACTTTTGGCCTGCAACCGGCCTTGAGACGGCGCTACATGGCAGAGAAAAGCAGCATTTTTGATATGATCGGGCCGGTGATGATCGGGCCCAGCTCCTCGCATACGGCCGGCGTGGTGCGTATTGCCAGCGCCGCCATCCGCATTCTGGGGTCTTTGCCCACGCACGCCACTATCACCTTCTACAACTCCTTTGCCCGCACCTACGAGGGCCACGGCTCCGACCGCGCCATCGTGGCCGGGCTGCTGGGCTACGCCACCGACGACGTGCGCATCCGCGAGGCCTTCGACCACGCCCGCGAGGCCGGCCTGCACTACACGTTTCAGAGCGTGGGCAATGCCTCCACCATGCACCCCAACACCATTAAGCTGCAGCTGCGCGACGAGCGTACCGGGCACGCGGTGGAAGTGGTGGGCCAGAGCCGGGGCGGGGGCGTTATTCGCATTGTGGAGGTAGATGGGTTTCCGTCCGATTTCTCCGCTTCCCTGCACACGCTCATCATTGATGCGGCCGATGTACCGGGCTCCATTGCCTTCATTGCCTCCGTCATTGCCCACGACGACTGCAACATTGCCACCATGTTTGTAAGTCGCAAAGGCAAGCACGAGCTGGCCCGGCAGTTCATCGAAACCGACTCCGGCCTGAAAGATATTACCCTCGAGTACCTGCGCCAGCTAAGCTGGGTGCAGCACGTTACCTACATTCCCAGCCTCGACTAACCCGCCGCGCGGGCCCGTTGGGGGCTGGCGCGGCGGCGTTGGTAGATTCTGCCGCCGCCACCCGGTTCTGCGCTGCTACCTTGCGTGGCCGGCGGCCACCGGGTTTCTGCTCAGGCTTCTGTTTCGCCGCTCTTTCTTTTACTCTGCTATGAAACATCTGTATTGGTTGCTGAGTGCTGGTCTGCTGGCCACGCCGGCAATGGCTCAAACTACCTCGCCCGCCCAGCCTCCCGCTGGCTCTGTGCCGGCCGCGCCCGCCGGAGCCTGGACGCTGCAGCGCGCCGTGGACTATGCCCTGCAAAACAACCTCAACGTGCGCCAGACGCAGCTGTCGGCTGACCTGAACGAGGCCACGCTGCGCCAGAGCCGGGCCGCCCTGCTGCCCACCGCCGGGGCCAATGCCTCCCAGTCCTGGAACTTCGGCACCAGCCTCGACCCGCTCACCAACGAGTTCATTACCCAGACGATTCGCTCGAACAACTTTTCCCTGTCTTCGCAGGTGACGTTGTTTTCGGGCTTTCAGCTGCGCAACACCATCAAGCAGAACGCCCTGACGCTGGAAGCCGGCCGCCAGGACGTGGACAAGGCCCGCAACGACCTGGCCTTGAACGTGGCCTCGCAGTACCTGCAGCTGGTGCTGGCCGAGGAGCTGGTGCGCGCCAACCAGGTGCGGGTGAACAGTGCCGAGCAGCAGATTGAGCGTACCCGCAAGCTGCTGCGCGCCGGTGCCGTGGCCGAAAGCAACCTGCTCGATGCCCAGGCCCAGCAGGCATCGGACCAGACAAACGTCATCACGGCCGAAAACCAGCGCGACATTGCCCGCCTGCAGCTGATCCAGCTGATGAACCTGAGTGGGGCGGAGGCGGAGAACTTCCAGATTGACGTGCCCCAGCTGCCCGACCCCGACGACGAAGCCGAGCTTACGCTGAACCTGGACGAAACGTACCGCACGGCCGAAAGCACCCTGCCCGAAGTGAAGGCCGCCGACCAGCGCGTGCGGGCCAGCAACCTGGGCGTAGATGTAGCCCGCGGTGCCTACTACCCGCGCCTCACATTCTCTGCCGGCATCTTCACGGGGTATTCCTCGGCCCGTTCCTCGTTTATCCCAACGGGGGAGGTGGATTACAACTACGCGCCAGTATTCATCTACGACCCCACTGTGCCCGGCTCCGTGCCGGTGCCTACGCAGTTTGTGACGGGGGTGGCCCAGCCACGCTTCGACGTGAAGCCCACCGCTTTTTCCAATCAGATCAAGGACAACCTGGGCAAGCAGCTGCAGTTCAACCTGAACGTGCCGATTCTGAACGGCTTTCAGGCCCGCATCAACATGCAGCGGGCGCAGGTTTCGGTGCAGCAGGCCCAGCTCCGGGCCGACCAGACGCGCCTTACCCTGCGCCAGAACATCCAACAGGCCTATGCCGATGCCCGCGCAGCCCAGCGCCGCTACGTGGCCGCCAAGCGCCAGGTAGAGGCCCTGACGACGGCTTACCGCAACGCCGAAATCCGCTTCAACAACGGCCTGCTCAACGGCACCGAGTTCAACATCTCGAAGAACAACCTCACGGCCGCCGAGTCGAGCATGATTCAGGCCAAGTACGAGTTCATCTTCCGCCGCAAGGTCCTGGACTTTTACCAGGGTGGCCCCATCAGTCTGTAAATAAGTGACTGAGCGACTAAGTGAAGTCGATAGTATACGTAGCGGCCCTTTCAGTAAACCTACGCTTGGCTGTTTTTCAAAACACCAACGAAGCTTCCCAAGACCCTAAGTTCCTAATACCCCAACTATGAAAAACAACCGTACGCTGTACATCCTGATAGCAGTATTAGTGCTGCTGGTGGGTGGGTTTGTCCTGGCTAAAAAACAGGGCTGGATTGGCGCCCCCACGGGCACCGAAGTTATTTCGGCCAAGGCCAAGGCGGCTACCATCGTGGAAAAGGTCAGCGCCTCGGGCAAGGTGCAGCCCGAAACCGAGGTGAAGATTTCGCCCGACGTGTCCGGCGAAATAACCGAGCTCTACGTGCAGGAAGGCGACTCCGTGAAGAAGGGCCAGCTGCTGCTGCGCATCCGCCCCGACAACTACCAGGCCATGGTAAACCAGCAAAATGCCGTGGTAGGCACCCAGCGCGCCAACGTGGGCCAGAGTCAGGCCCGCATGCAGCAGCTGATTGCCAACGCCAAGCAAACCGAGCTAACGTACCGCCGCAACGCCTCCCTCTACAAGCAGAAGGTGATTTCGCAGGCCGATTTTGAAGCCAGCAAAGCTGCCTACGAGGCCTCGCAGGAAGAAATCAACTCGGCCCGCCAGAGCATTCGGGCGGCCCAGAGCCAGGTGCGCAGCGCCCAGGCCGGCCTGGATGAAGCCCGCCGCAACCTCGACAAAACCACTATCTACGCTCCCGTGAGCGGCACCATCAGCAAGCTGAACGTCGAGCGTGGCGAGCGGGTAGTAGGTACCTCGCAGATGGCCGGCACCGAAATCATGCGCATTGCCAACCTGAACTCCATGGAGGTGCGCGTGAACGTAAACGAAAACGACGTAACCAACGTGAGCCTCGGCGACTCGGTGGAAGTGGAAGTGGATGCCTACGCCAGCAAGGACGAGAAATTCCGGGGCTTGGTCACCAGCATCGCCAACACGGCCAAGGATGCCCTTACGGCCGAAGCCGTAACCGAATTTGAGGTGCGTATCCGCCTGCTGCCCGACTCGTACCGCCACCTGCTGCGCACGGTCAATGGCCGCGTGCAAGTGCCCTTCCGCCCCGGCATGACGGCCTCCGTCGACATTATCACCGAGCGTAAAAGCAACGTTCTGACGGTGCCGCTGGCCGCCGTGACCACCCGCTCCGACAGCGCCTTCGCCAAGGGCGGGGCCGACAGCGACAAAGGGGGCATCAAGGTAGGCCGGGGCCGTGGAGGTGAGGCTGACGCGGAGAAAGCGCCCAAAGCCGACGTGCAGGAGGTAGTGTTCCTGGTGAAAGACGGCAAGGCCGTACTTACGCCCGTGAAAACCGGCATCAGCGACTTCCAGAACATCGAAATCCTGAGCGGCATCTCCGCCGGCAGCGAAGTAGTGAGCGGGCCGTTCCGGGCCGTATCCAAAACGCTCAAGGACGGCGAACTGATTACGGTGAAGGATGCCAAGAGCATCAACAAAGCCGCTATGAAGGCCGAAGAGCCCAAGGAAGACTAACCAGGCTAACTGCCTGAGGGGCTGCCAGCGCGGGCCCGCAGCGGAAGGGCGGCTTCGGAGACGAAGCTGCCCTTCCGTTTTTTTTGCCTAAACTCGGCCGTCGGGCGCCCCAAAAGGCTGTCTGCTCTTTCGTATTCGTTGATTCTGCCCCACCCAGCTTGGAAAAGATTGCCATGATTGGCGGCGGCTCCTGGGCCACCGCATTAGCCAAAATACTATCAGAAAACGGAGCCCGCGTGGGCTGGTGGATGCGCAGCAAGGACGATGTGCACCACCTGCAGCGCACCCGCCACAACCCGCGCTACCTGTCTTCCGTGGCCTTCGATCTGACGCGCGTGTCTCCGTCCAGCGACCTGGAGGCGGTGGTAAAGGAGGCCGACTGGCTGGTGCTGGCCGTGCCTGCGGCTTTCGTGAAGGACGTGCTGGATAAGCTGGACCGCGACGCGCTACGCCACAAACGCATCATCACGGCCATCAAGGGCATGATTCCGGGCAAGAATATTCTGGTGACGGACTACGTGGCCGAGCGGTTCCGGCTGCCGCACACCCAGCTGGGCGTGGTGGCCGGTCCCTGCCACGCCGAGGAGGTGGCCCTGGAAAAGCAAAGCTACCTCACCATCGGCTCGCCCGACCACACGCTGGCCGAGGACTTCTGCCGCCTGCTGCGCAACCGCTACGTGAAGGCCCACCCGATGGATGACCTCGACGGCATTGAGTACTGCGCCGTGATGAAGAACATCATTGCCCTCACCAGCGGTATTGCCCACGGCCTGGGCTACGGCGACAACTTTCAGGCGGTGCTGGTGAGCAACGCCGTGCAGGAAATGCGCCGCTTCGTGCACGCCCTCAACCCTCAGCCCCGCGACCTGTCGGCCTCCGCCTACCTCGGCGACCTGCTCGTAACGGCTTACTCGCAGTTTTCGCGCAACCGCACCTTCGGCAACATGATCGGGCGCGGGTACTCCGTGAAGTCGGCACAGATGGAGATGAACATGGTGGCCGAGGGCTACTACGCCGTGAAAAGCATCCATGAGCTGAATAAGAAGCTGCAGGTGCCTATGCCCATCACCTCCGCCGCCTACCACATTCTCTACGAAAAGATTTCGCCGGCCGTGGAGATCGAGCTGCTGAAGGAAAAGTTTAAGTAAGAGTGCTAAATTGAAAGTAAATCAAGAGGATAGTGGCCAGCCATAATGCAGGTAGTTGTACTGCTGATCAACAGCATTATGTAACTCTAATCGATGCTTCAGCCTGCTATTCGTTAAGCAATCAGAGGTAATCTGGCAGATAGCGGTTAGTTGATCCGCCGTTTCAGCTTCTCCACTAACGAGGATTTCGTCAACCGCAATTTTTTCAAACGAAATGCGCCCGCCATCTGGCGTTTTCAGTGACAAATACTCTCCGTTGGTGTATTGGCTGGACTCCCGTATCTGTACTTTCAGCTTACTCCAGTGCAGCTTGGCTAGCGTCCTCAAACTAGCGGGAGTAATAATTTGACCGTATGCCAGGCAGTAGTTTTCCATGGAAGCACTAACGTAAGAGCTTTTCGAACATGTTGAGCCATTTCTCATACCAACAAAATTGAACCGCACTATGGGCACCTGGGGATACCGCAACTTCGACAACGACACGGCCGCTGACTTTGCCGCCGACTTCCGCGACCAGCCCAGCGAGGCGCTGCTGCTGGCGGCGCTGGCCACGGCGGCTGAGGAGGAAGATTACCTCGATGCCGACGATGCCAGCGAAGCCCTGGCCGCCGCCGAAATCGTGGCAGCTATCCTGGGCAAGCCTTCCCAGGACTTTCCCACCGACTTGATTCCGGTGATTGTGAAGCTCGATGCCGGTGAAAGTGAAGACCTGCGCGAGCTGGCTCAGGACGCAGTGGAAGCAGTGCGGAAACAGTCGGAGTTGCAGGAGCTGTGGGGGGAAGGCTCCCATGCCAATGCCTGGCAGCAGGAGCAGCAGGGGCTGCTGGACCGCTTAGAGGAGCAGGAGTAAGTTATGCCCTGGCTTGTCCTAGCCCTGCTGACGGCCCTCAGCCTGGCGTTTTATAATTTCTTTATCAAGCTGGCCTCCGAGCACGTGCCGGCCGCCGTGGGCGCGGTGGTGCTACAGCTGGTAGCCGCCGCGCTGGGCGGCTTGTGGCTGCTGCGGCTTAAGCTGCAGGGCCAACCACTGCTGCTCTCCAGCAAAGGTATGTGGCTGGCGGCCGCGGCCGGGCTGGGCGTGGGCCTGGCCGAAATCCTCACCTTCGTGGTCTTCAGCCGGGGTGTGTCTTCCTCGGTGGGTACGCCCGTGATTGTGGGCGGCTCGGTGCTGCTCACGGCCGTGCTGGGCGTGGTGGTGGCCCGCGAAGTACTGACGCTGCCGCAGGTGCTGGGCCTGCTGCTGATTGTAGGCGGCATTGCCCTGCTGGCACGCGGGCACTAATGGGTTGTTTGTTATTCGTAGATCGGAATTCGTGTTTCGGTAGGAACAGCTAAAACTCAACAACCAAAAACGACTACCGAACAACCAGAGAGAAGGTATAGTATTATGGGCTAGATAAGAATTATTCTCCACTAGGATAAACAACCTGGGCTACTCGTTGGTATACTTGCAACCACTAACCAACCAGCCCGCACATGAGTACTTCCCACGAAAATCCTCCCCAAAACGGCCCCAGCGGTTCCGCCGGCAACGGCCAGCACACTCCTGCCGATGGCACCGGCACTGCGGTAACGGGCACGGGCTCTTCCCAGGACCAGCGCACGGCTGAGGGTGAAAATGCCCAGACGCTGACCACCCGCCAGGGTCACCCGCTCACCAACAATCAGAACCTACGCACCCTTGGCAACCGCGGCCCGGCCCTGCTGGAGCAGTACGCCTTCCTGGAAAAAATCAGCCACTTCGACCGGGAGCGGGTACCCGAGCGCGTGGTGCATGCCCGCGGTGCCGGCGCCCACGGCGTGTTCGAAGCCTACGGCAAAGTAGGAAATGAGCCCATTGAGAAGTACACCCGCGCCAAGCTCTTCAACACCCCCGGCAAACAGACGCCCGTATTCGTGCGCTTCAGCACCGTCGGCCACGGTGGCCACTCGCCCGAAACCCTGCGCGACCCGCGCGGCTTCGCGGTGAAGTTCTACACCGAGGATGGCAACTGGGATTTGGTAGGCAACAACCTCAAGGTGTTCTTTATCCGCGACGCCATGAAGTTCCCAGATTTGATTCACTCGCAGAAGCCCGACCCGGTAACCAACCGCCAGAGCGGGGAACGGATTTTCGACTTTATCTGCAACACCCCGGAGGCCATGCACATGGTGAGCTTCCTGTTTTCGCCCTGGGGCATTCCGGCCAACTACCGCCAGATGCAGGGCTCAGGCGTGAATACCTACAAGTGGGTAAATGCCCAGGGCGAGGCCGTGCTGGTGAAGTACCACTGGGAGCCGCTGCAAGGAATTAAGAACCTCACGGCCCAGGAAGCCGAAGCCATCCAGGCCAAGAACTTCAACCACGCCACCCAGGACCTATTCGACAATATCAAGGCCGGCAACTTCCCCGAGTGGGAGCTGCGCGTGCAGATCATGAGCGACGATGAACACCCCGAGCTGGACTTCGACCCGCTCGACGACACCAAGATCTGGCCCGAAGACCAGTTTCCGCACCTGCCCGTGGGCAAGATGACGCTCAACCGCAACCCCGAAAACTACTTTGCCGAGGTGGAGCAGTCGGCTTTCGGCACTGGTGTGCTGGTGGATGGACTAGACTTCTCCGACGACAAGATGCTGCAGGGCCGCACCTTCTCGTACTCGGATACCCAGCGTTACCGCGTGGGCACCAACTACCTGCAGCTGCCCATCAATGCGCCCAAAAAGCACGTGGCCACCAATCAGCGCGACGGCCAGATGGCTTACCACGTGGATTCGGCGCCCGGCCAGAACAACCACATCAACTACGAGCCTAGCTCGCTCAATGGCCTGAAGGAAGCGCCGCGCACCGCCCCCGACCACATGCCTGAGTATAGCGGCCGCGTGGTGCGCCAGACCCTCGACCGGCAGAACAACTTCAAGCAGGCTGGGGAGCGGTACCGCCTGCACGAAGACTGGGAGCGGGACGACCTGATCAGTAACATGGTGGGTGCCCTGGCCGATGCCGACCGCAAGGTGAGCGACAAGATGGTGGAGCTGTGCACGAACTGCGACCCGGACTGGGGCAAGCGCCTCGCCGACGGTCTGGCGGCTGCTCGCGGCGGTCAGCAGAGCGACGGTGGCAACCAGTACAACGAAGGCCAGCAGCGCGAAGCTTCACAACAGGCGGAGGAAGTAGGCCACGAAGCCAAGCCCTACTAAGCTAGTTTACGGCACAATGCCACAACAAAAAAGGCCGCTGAGGTATTCTCAGCGGCCTTTTTGTGTTTAAGTGGAACGCTAACAGGGCAGAAGGCCGGGGGCCAGCTTCGCCAGCTCTTCCCATACGCGGTGTACCGGTAGCCCCATCACGTTGAAGTAGGAGCCCTCCAGGCGGGTTACCGCGGCCAGCCCAATCCAATCCTGCGCGCCATAGGCTCCGGCTTTATCGAGCGGCTGGTAGCGCTGCACGTAGAAGCGGATTTCGGCTTCGCTGAGGGCCCGGAAATGCACCTGTGTCTGATCGGAAAACACAACCTGGCGGCCCGCGCCGGTGAGCAGGCACACGCCGGTGTACACGTCGTGGGCGCGGCCCTGCAGCAGGGTGAGCATGCGTACGGCGTCTTCTTCGTACTGGGGCTTATTGAGCACCTGCTCGTCGAGGCACACGATGGTGTCGGCCGTCAGCAGCACTTCGTCGGGGGCTAGCTCGGTGCGGTAGGCGCTGGCTTTGTGGGCGGCCAGAAACTCGGCTATTTCAGCCCGGCGCAGGTGGGCCGGGAAGGATTCATCGACTTCCTTGAGGCGCACTTCGTAGGTCAGGCCCAGGTCGGTGAGCAGCTGACGGCGGCGCGGGGAATTAGAAGCCAGCAGTAAACGCGTGGGTGTGTTCATCGTCGCGGATGGAGGTAAACAGGAAGCCTCCGATGGTTTTAGGGTAAAAGAACGTGGATTTGGGTGGCATCACGGCCCCGCTGTGGCACACACGCTCCACCTCGTCCATGGTCACCTCATTGGTGATGAAAGCGGCGCGGGCCTCACCCCGGTCCACGCGGGTGAGGCACTCGGGGAAGTTGCGCACGTAGGCCACGTCCGGCCACTGCCGCTGCGCGTCGATGCCCGCAATGCCCAGGACCTTTTCGAGCACGAAGAAGTGTAGCACCGTCAGATCGAGGGCCTTCACTTCGGGTGTTAGGGGCCAGCTCAACTGCTCGTGTACCTCAGGCCGAAGGCGCAGCTTGTAGGCCTGCCCATCGAGGTAAAGTCCAAAGGCCCAGGGTTTGCCGGCAATCAGCTCCGGCAAATCGTAGGCGTCGTCCTTGGGCACCACGGTGAAGTAGAGCTCTAGGCGGGCCAGAAAATCCGCGTCGGTAAGGCCACCGGGCAGCTCCAGCAGCAGGCGGTGCGTGGGCAGGATGCGCAGGTCGTCGGCGGCGGCGTTGGTGAGGTACATCAGGTGAAAGTTCCAGGCTTCGCGGCCTGTGGCCTGCCCCCCGGCGGCCAGCTCCCGGGCCTGACGATACGCCAGGGAGCCTTCGTAGCGGTGGTGTCCGTCGGCCAGAATCACCTGCCGCTCAGCCAGTACATGCTGAAACCGATGAATCACGCGGGCATCCTGAATCACGGCCAGCACGTCGCGGGCACCCTGGTAGTCTTCCTCGGTCTGGTAGAGCGGGTCGAGAATGGCCTCATCGAGGTAGCGTTCCAGCTCGAAGTCGTCGTCGCGGTACAGGCCGTGGGTGGCGCTGGTCTGAAACTGGGTGCGGGCCAGCAGCTCGGCCCGGTCGTTTACGCTGGCCGGCAGCGTGTTTTCGTGGCGCAGGACCACGTTCTCAGCCCAGTCGTAGGCCCGAATGTGGCACATAAAGCCCTTGCGGCAGTACTCCCGCTGCGGGTTGCCCGGCAACCGAAAATATTGGTAGTACACGTAGATGCCCGGTAAGACATCCTGGCAGAGGACACCCCGCTGCTGCCACTCCGTGAGTCGGGCCAGGGCCGCGCCGGCCGCATCCTCACCCCGCGGCACGGAAAGGTGGATGCTATTCAGCGGATTGCGGTACAGCGCCTCCCGCTGCTTGGCGGATACCACGTCGAACAGGGGCGAAACGTAGTCATCAATGTGCTGGCCCAGCTCGTCGTTGTAGCGCCAGCCGCGCACGGGTTGAATTTCAGCCAATTCTCAGATGATGAGGGGATGAGGTGAAAAGTGATGAGGTAACACGTGACAGGGAAAGATAAGATCGGGTTGAAACTACTACCTGTCACCTGTTACCTCATCACCCTTAAGGTGCCAGCCGGCTGCGTTTCCAGCCGTCGGCGGTGCGGTCATATACAATCCGGTCGTGCAGGCGGGACGGGCGGCCCTGCCAGAACTCCACCCGGTGCGGGCGCAGTACGTAGCCGCCCCAATGAGCGGGCCGGGGCAGCGGATCCTGGCCTTCGAACTGCGCAGCGACATCCTGTTCGCGCTGTTCCAGCTCCGCCCGGCTGGTTACCAGCTGGCTCTGAGGCGAGGCCCAGGCACCCACTTGGCTGCTCCGGGGGCGGCTCTGGAAATACTGCGTGGAAACTTCTTCCGGGGCTTTTTCGATGGTACCTTCTACCCGTACCTGGCGCTCCAGGGCCGGCCAGAAAAACGTGAGAGCGGCCCGCGGCTGCGTGGCCAGCTCCTGGCCCTTGCGGGAATCATAGTTGGTAAAGAACAGGAACCCCGCGTCGTTGGGCAGCCCTTTCAGCAGCACCACGCGGGCGGAGGGCTGGCCCTGCGCGTCGGCGGTAGCCAGCACCATGGCGGTGGGCTCCTCGACCTGGGCAGCCAGAGCCTCATCCAGCCAGGCACGGAACTGAATCACGGCGTCGGGCAGCACATCGGCTTCCGAGAGGCTGCGTTGCGCGTACGTCTGGCGCAGATCGGCTAGGTGGGAGTCAAGCATAAACAGGCTGTTGTAAAAAAAGGAGACACAAAGGTAAGCGGCAGCCCGGCGCTACGGCTGCGGCGCGGTGGCAGGTCGCCGCGGGTACCACGCGTACACCAACCAGGCACCCTCGCGGCGAAACAGCTGCAGGTTTTACTCCTGCACAAAGTCGTTGCTTGGCTCAGAGGCCTCCAGCATGTCAGGGTCACGTCGCGGTAGCCGTTGTTGGCGCTGTTGTAGGTGCTGGTTTAGGGTGTGTACTCCCCAAACGGGTAGTTGTGGCCTTGCACCAGCATGCCGTCGGAGAATGGCTGGTGCAGAAACGACTCAATGGAGAAGTAGCTCTTGATACCATCGTAGTGGTCGGCCAGCAGGTTCTGGCCGGGCTTGAAAATCACCTGCCGGAACGTATAGAGCACCAGCAGCAGCTGGGTAGCTACGCTGGCAGGGCCAACCAGCCGGGAAAAACGAGGAAAAAAAGCTGATTGAGTTGGAGGAGCAGATACCATTAACAAAAGCAGAAAGTAGCACCGCAATATTCGGCAAAACCGTTTGGATGGCACCTATAGGCTCTGCAGAAGAAAAAGTGAAGTTGACAGTGGGCAGCGTCCTCGGCCCATGGATAACCCGGCAGCCCATGCTCAACGTAGGTGCAGATAAGGGCTACCGATGCTTTTATCTGCCCTGCCGCCGCTTTTCCCAGTAACCGCTCTGCTTATGTTCACCCTCACTGCTGGTAGCCTGCTGATTTCCCAGCCCTTCCTGGGCGACCCCAACTTCGAGCGTACGGTGGTGCTGCTGTGTCAGCACTCCGACGCGGAAGGCACGTTCGGGCTCGTGCTCAACCGGCCATCAGCCCTGGTGCTGGGCGACGTGCTGGAACTACCCGAGGCGGATTCGAGTCCCCTGGCGCAGATACCGCTGGGTATGGGCGGCCCCGTGCAGCCCGACACGTTGCACTTTCTGCACCAGCGCGCTGACGTCCCCGATGCGGCCCCGCTGGGTCAGGGTGTATACTGGGGCGGCGACTTCGGGGTACTGCTCGGGCTGTTGCTCAGTGGGGAGCTTTCCCCCGATGAAATCCGCCTGTACGTGGGCTATTCCGGCTGGACGGCAGATCAGTTGGCAGGGGAGGTGCGCGAAAATGTTTGGATAGTGCATCCTAATGCTGCCGGGAAAGTATTTACTTTGACTACTGATGCTTTCTGGCAAGCTATTTTGCGCGAGAAAGGCGGCCGCTACCGTATGCTGTCGAACTACCCCTTGGACCCACGGCTAAACTAACCCACTCGCCCGCCGCCTGTCCCTACTGCCTGCCCCACGCGGGCCTTGTCCCCTGAACTTATGGTACCCGAAAACGAACAACCCGTCCCCAACCACTCCGCCGATCAGCCCGCCGCGGAGTCGCCGATGAGCATCCTGGAGCGCCGTCTGGCCGAAATCAGCAACAAGCAGTCGGCCCCGGCATCCGCCGAGCCAACCTCCCCCGCTACCAGTCAGATTACCGAGCAGCCAGCCCAGGGCACGCCGCCGCTGCCCGAGACCGAGGCGCCCGGTGCCGGCACGGCGGAACCTTCAGCTGCTGCTACGGAGCAGACGCTGCCTGAAGCCAGCGCCCCGGAAACACCTGCTTCCGAGGAGCCCATGTCGGATCCGCAGCGCCGCGCCCTGGAGCACCCCGGCCAGCAGAACGACCATGCCCTGACTACGGAAAAGCCCGCCGAAGCCCCGGCAGCCCCGGTAGCCCAGCCCACGGAAGAAGAGCAGCCAGCTTCACCCCCGGAGCCCGCCGTTGCCAGTGTTGCGCCCGAAACGCCCGATGCCGTGAGCCCGGCTCCACCAGCCGCCGAGTCTGTAGCAGTTCCGGCAGCCGCGGAAACGGTAGTCAACGATACGCCGGAGCCAGCGCCCACCCTCGCAGAAGCGTCGGTTAGCGTGCCCGAAGCTACCAGTGAGGACGAAGAGGACTACGTGCCCGAAACAGCGGCTCCGGATTTCGCTACGCTCGATCTGTCTGCCCAGGGCGCCTTCCTGCTCTCGCTGCTGCGCCGGCCCGATGCCCGCCAGAATCGCAAGCAGATTTTCGACCTCAACCGCCAATACGAAACGGCCCTGGCGGCCGACCGCACCGCGGCCCGCCAGCGCTTCACGGCGGGTGGGGGCGAGGCAGATGATTTTGCCTATACCGGCCCGGAAGGCCACGCCGAGCTGACGAAGGCCCTGCAGGAGTTCCGCGAAAGCCGCACCCGCGACGCGAAGGCCGAGGAAGAACAGCGGATCAAGAACCTTACGCACAAGCAGTACCTGTTGTCGCAGTTGCGCAGCCTGGTAGAATCGGCCGAAACCAAGGATAGCTCGGCCCGCATCAAGGCCCTGCAGAACGACTGGAAGGCCACGGGTCCCGTGCCGCAGAAAGAGGCCCAGGAACTGTGGAACAGCTACCACGGCCTGCTGGACATCTTCTACAACAACCGCGGCCTGTTCTTCGAAATGAAGGAGCTGGACCGCCGCCGCAACCTCGAAGCCAAAGAAGCGCTGGTTGCCCGGGCCGAAGCATTAAGCCAGCAGTCCAGCATCAACAAAGCCCTGCAGGAGCTGCGCCAGCTGCACGAGGAGTGGAAGCACGTGGGCCCCGTACCGCAGGAGCAGCGCGATGCCGTATGGAACCGCTTCCTGGCGGCTTCGGAAAAGGTACACGACCGTAAAAAGGAGTTCCTGAATGCCCGCTCGGCCCAGGAAAACGCGAACCTGACGCGCAAAACCGCTCTGCTGGAGCAAATCAAGCCCTACGCTGAGTACCACACCGAACGTGTGAACGAGTGGCGCAGCCAGACGGATGCCCTGCAGAAGCTCAAGGAAGATTGGGATGCCGCCGGCCTGGTGCCCCGCGACAAGGCCGACCAGCTCAACAAGCAGTTCTGGGGTGCATACAAAGGGTTCTTCCAGCGCAAAAACCAGTTCTTCAAGGCGCTTGATGAGGAGAAGAACGCCAACCTCAAGCGCAAGCAGGAGCTGATCGACCAAGCTGAAGCTGCTTTGCAGAACCCCAACTGGGAGGAAGGCCGCGAAATCGTGATTCGCCTGCAGAAGGACTGGAAAACGATTGGGCGTGTGCCCGAAAAACAGTCCGACAAAATCTGGAACCGGTTCCGCACGGCCTGCGACGCTTTCTTCGAGCGCAAACACGAAGAGTCGCGCCAGCGTGAGCAGCAGGCTCAGCAGGTGTCGCAGGAGCAGGCCAGCCGCCTGGAGCAGGTAGCCCAGACGGTGGATGCCCTGACCCCCGACGCCCCCGGCACCCTCGAAGGATTCCGCGAGCTGGTAGCGGAGTGGCAGACTGGCGCCGGCAGCGGCCCGCGCGCCGATGCGGAACGGGCCGAAGGTCGTTTCCAGGCTCTGATGGGCAAATACCTGGACGCCGTGCCCGGTATTTCATACGCCGAGCGCAACGACCTGCTGTTCCAGCTGCAGGTGGACCGCCTCAAAGCGTCCTCCGATACCCAACAGCTCTACAAGAAGGAGCAGGCCCTGCGCCGCGAAATCAACGAGCTGGAGAATGATATTTCGACCCTGAAAACCAATCTGGAGTTCTTCGCTCGCTCGAAAAACGCCGGCCAGCTGCGCGAAGAATATCAGGGCCGCATCGACGAAGCCCAGCAGCGCATCGAAGGCCTGAAGCGCCAGCTGAAGGTTATCCGCAGCTAGCGGGCCCAAAATAGCCGTGCCATTCCGTGCCCGCTGTAGTTCAATCTGCAGCGGGCACGGCTTTGTATGGCGGTTTTAAATACCAGGGGATAAATAAAAAGCCGCTGACAGTAATTTACTTACCGTTTGTTTTCCAGACCTGCCGACGAATTTGTTGGGCGTATGTTTGGCTGTTTTCCATCAATGCCGTAGGTTTGTGCCACCAAAACGCCTCCATAGCTCAGCTGGTAGAGCAACTGACTTGTAATCAGTAGGTCGCTGGTTCGATCCCGGCTGGGGGCTCATAGGTAATAAAACCCCTTGTAAATCAATGATTTGCAAGGGGTTTTTTCTTGGTGTGCCTGGCTCCGGGAAGGGCCGGCAGGGGTGATACGTGAGGCGTATTTGCAGTTGCGGGTAATCTACCGGCTGTAGAAGTGCTTGGTAAAGCCCAGAACTGTTACTTATCTTTTTAGTTTACTGACTTGGCACAAGTAAACTTTAGAAGCGAGCCAACCCCCGCTAGCGGACAGGCTTTCCGTGCCTGTGAGCTGTTTGCGCCAGCGTCTCTTTTAGGAGGGTTTTACTTAGTTGAACTGCTTGGCGTGGTCCACCACGGTGTCCAAAACCGTTGGATCAGATGACAGGTCCACCTGCTCGACGAACATTTTGAGCTTGGTGTCGGCGGCAAGGGCGGTCATGAATGGGGCGTAGTTCTCGGCTTGCATGGTGCGGGCCATGACGAAGGCAGCGGTCTTTAAGCCAAACAGCCCATAGACGTCCTCTACCAGCACCTGTTTCGCCGCGTATTTTTCCAACGCTACCTGCACCAACATCCGGCGCTGGGCGGGCGAGAGCTGCTGTAGGTACTCGTCCTGCGCCAGGATCATTTCTATATCACTGAAATCAAAGGCATAGTCCCCGATTTCCACGGGTTCCGTTGAGGGGATACACGCTGGCCGCATCGATTGGTAGCGGGCCAGCAGTAGGGCCGCTGCTTCGGGACGCTGCTGCAGTTCGCCAAAGCCATTGAAATTGCTTAGCTGCGTGCGCAAACCAAATTGCAGGTTGTCGAAGAAGATCATGTCGCCCAGCAGCGGGTAGTTCAGGCAGGTCGTGATCAGGCCGGGCGTGCTGATTGTCTGCAGCCGCGCAGCGGGCACCTGGCACACCTCCACCATCTCGTCACCAGACGTCAAACTTGCCCAGGCGGGGGTACCCGGCTGTACGGGAAACACATACGTGTCAGCCGGGGTAGGGGGAACATAGGGAGAGCAACCCGTAGCTTCCTCTTTTTTGCAGGCAGATAAAACCAGCAGCCCTACTAGTAATACACTCAACCACGTAAATCGATAATAAGTAGTCTGTTTCATAGCGGTGAAGTTAAGGATGAAGACGGTCAGCCAGCAAACCTAAATAATTACCTCTACGAGCAGTACGGCGTCGAGAAAATGATACGGCTCTGGCTGGAAGGCTTCGACAAATTCCCTGTTATCTAGGGCTTCCCCGTGACCCGGGTGGAAAAGGAATGGAAGGCTTATATCTGCAAGATTGCTTTGCCCAAGAATATGAACTGCACGAAATTCAGGCAGCAAGGCTGCGGCTAATAAGCGCCTCTTTTCTTCCATTCATTACGCGGCGTTGCCGGCTTCATGCCGCAGGCGCTTATTGGGAAGCAGCTTGGTGCTGCTTGGTAGAGCTATGGGGACTGTCTGAACCAAATCATCGTCAGAGAAGAGGGAAAACAATATTCACCGATAGAGAAGGCGGTTTGAACGACCAGGTTAGTTGATTCAACGGAAACTGTACAATAGCACAGCACGGGCCTAAAACCCAGCCGTAGTAGGAGGACCATTTCCATCTGCTCGTGCCTTCTATTCTATCCAACCCCTCTGCAGTCGAAGCTCAGCTTGTGGAGCGGCTCTATGCCCGCGACGAGGCCGCTATGACCTTTTTCTATACAAATTACCGCGTGGCCCTGCACCGGGTCATTCTGCGTATCGTCAAAAGCCCGGAACTGGCGGAGGATGTACTGCAGGAAAGCATGCTTAAGTTCTGGCAGAGCTTCGCTTACTACGATGCCACCCGAAGCCGGCTCTTCACTTGGGCGCTGACCATCTGCCAGCACCAGGCCATCGACACGCTTCGGCTCAGGGCCAACCGTCAATGGGCGAAAAGCACGGATATCACCGAGTGCGCACCCGCCCGGCAACTGGTGACGCCCGCCGCCAGCATGCTCAGCGCTGATCTGGCTACCTGCCTGGCGCGCCTGAAGCCCATCTACCAGGAAGTGCTGCAGTACCGCTTGCAGCAGCAGATGACTTTGGAGGAAATTGCCGAGTTTCTGGATATGCCAGTGGGTACCGTCAAAAACCGCAGTCGGGTAGCTATGCGCAGCCTGTTGCTGATCTGGCAGAGCAGTTAGTTAGCAAGACGCCGTCAGCGCTTAACTACGGAACATTATTGCCGGAGTAAGTTAGTGTTCTTGGCTCAGGCTGATTCTCTGCGGCCTTCCATACCAGTTAGCACCCTGGTGGCCACCGCACCATCTCTCTGGTCGCGCATCAGGGCAAGGTAGCCAGCAAGCGAGTGGACCTAGTCAGAAAGCACCCATTAGTCCGGTAGGTAGAAACGAGGCGAAACGGCGTATCCAGCGCATAGATTAGATTCAAAGACCGTTAACAAGACAAGTTCAGGTTTTTATTTCTGTATACTACTATGTATAACAAGGTTCTATTTGTATGTTTGTCGCGGGCTGCCTGGGTCGGAGGTTTCAGTCACCTGATTATTTGCTCTGCTGGACTGCCGCTACGGTTCGGAGCAGCCTGGGGCACTCACTCACCGCCGCATTCCCAGCCATTCACCAAGCCATGAAATCTTACCGGTATTCTTTCTGCTTCCGCCCCATTATCGTTGCGTTGCTTTTGCTGCTTGGCAGCCTAGGAGCCAGCCAGGCCCAATCTGCTCCCGACAGCGTTGACCAGCTCGTGCGAAGCGCCATGCAGCAGTTACGCATCCCGGGCCTGCAACTGGCGGTGGTGCGCCACGGCCAGATTGTGAAGCTGGGCAATTACGGCGTGGCGAACGTGCAGGATTCAGTGCCGGTCACCACGCAGACGCGCTTTTTCCTGAACTCCATCACCAAGGCCTTCGTGGGTGTGGCCGTGATGCAGCTGGTGGAAGCCGGCAAGCTCGACGTAGGCGCGCCGGTGGGGCGCTACCTGCCCGAACTGCCCGCCACCTGGCACCCGGTCACCGTGCGGCAACTGCTCACGCACACCTCCGGTCTGCCCGATATCATGCCCGAGGATGCGCTGGTAACCGAAAACAACGAAAAAGCTGCCTGGGCCCAGGTGCAAACCCAGCCGCTGGACTTTGCGCCTGGCCAACAGTTCGCCTACAACCAAACCAACTACTTGCTGCTGGGCCGCCTCATCGATAAGCTCAGCGGCCAGCCCTTCGCCGAGTTTATCCGCCAGCGGCAGCTCCAGGTGGTGGGCATGCCCCGCACTACCTCCGGCGACGCCCACGACGTGCTAACCCACGGCGCCCGGGGCTATACTTTTACCCGGTATAGTGATGGGCAGCCCCGCCGCGGCAAGGAGCTGCGCAACCTGTTCGAGGTGTTTCCGCCCTCCCTGCGCGCGGCGGCTGGTATGAGCTCCACAGCTGAGGAAATGGCCCGCTGGCTGGTGGCCCTGCAACAGGGCAAGCTGCTGCAGCCCGCCAGCCTGACCACGCTCTGGACTGCGGGCCGCCTCAACGACGGCTCGGAGCGCGGCTTCGGTGGCAAGCTCACCGGCTATGCCCTGGGCTGGCCTACCGTTACACGGCCCGAGCATCCGGCTGTGGCGCCCGTGGGCGGCGGCCGCTCCGCTGTATTTCTTTACCCAAAGGATGAGTTGGCCATTGTGGTGCTGACTAATCTGCAGGGTGCCAGCCCGGAGCGGTTCATTGATGCGCTGGCATCCTGCTACCTGCCCGATATGCGTGTGGCCGACGGGTTCGGCCTGCCGCCAACCCTGCGCGCCCTGCACCGCACCCTGCGCCAGCGCGGCTTTGCCCACCTCGAAGAAGAAGTGAAGAAAGCCCGCCGCAAGGATGCCACCTACGCCTTGCCGGAAGATGCCGTAAACGCCTGGGGCTACTCTCTGGTGGAGCAGGATAAGCTCACTGATGCTTTGGCCGTGTTTCAGCTTAATGTGCGCCTGTACCCCACCAGCGCCAACACCTACGACAGCCTGGCCGAAACCTACGCCGCCCTGGGTAATAAGAAGCTGGCTACGCAGCACTATGCCCGTGCCCTGGCGCTGAACCCCAACAACCGGACGGCGGCAGCGTATCTGAAGCAGCCGTAATAGCTGAGAAGCTGGTCTGCCCTTTCGTCCGTAAACAGCAAAGCCCCGGCCTGATTGGCCGGGGCTGGTTGAGCTATGCGTAAAAGCTGGGTTAGCGGACGAAAAAGCCTTTTTCTTCCCAGGCTTTTACGTTCTGGGAGCGAACAAAGCGGGTTTCGATATGGCCCCAGGCGTCCTGCTTGTACATCACGGTTTTTCCTTCTTCCCGGGTGTGCAGCGCCTGTAGCTGCTCGGCGTGGGACAGGGTAGGAGCGGCCGTTTCAGGGGCTTTGCGAGGACGAGGGCGTTTACTTGTTGGTGTTGTCATAAGAAAGCAACCGGCAGCAGGCTAAAAGGGTTCGGACGAAAGGTAAAGCATTTCCTTTTGCTATATACCCCGGGTGCGGCCCTCGGTTGCTGCGATGCCCCGGCCAACAAAAATTAGTTGGCACTCGGCGCGGACTTTCGGTCTTGTGTGCACAGGCCTACCGGGTAGGCCGTACCCAGGCTTTTCTGCGCCCCAGGCATCAGTACGGGCTTTTAGGTTGTATTATTGACGGTCTAACATCCTTGCCCATGGAACCAGTTAACCTGCCCGCCGCCGACCCAGAAAAATCAGCAGATAATGAACTGTTAGCGGATTTGTCCGCTCTTACGGCGAACTTCAACCCCGAGCATATAGTGGAAGAGCTTGAGCAGCTTGAAGCCCTGGACGAGCAGCCGGCTCCGGATTCCGACCCGCCTGCTGGGGCATAGGTCCGGACTGTAGCCCGGAATACGGGTGCTTGAAGCCAACGTCGGCCCCGCTGCAGCCGTAGGAAGCTCCTCACTTACCTTGCTGCTTTATGCCAACTTCCCGGCTCGAACACGATTTTCTGGGCGAACGACCCATCCCGCAAGACGCGTACTATGGCATCCAGACGCTGCGAGCCATCGAAAACTTTCGGATTACGGGCATTCCGCTGAAAGCCGAGCCGTTGTTTGTGCAGGCGCTGGCCTACGTGAAAAAAGCCGCCGCGCTGGCCAACCAGGAACTCAGCGTACTCGATGCTACCATTGCCGGCGGTATAGCCCGGGCATGTGACCGGGTTATCAGCGGGGAGTTCGACGACCAGTTCCTGACCGATATGATTCAGGGCGGGGCCGGAACCTCCGTGAACATGAACGCCAACGAGGTTATTGCCAACGTGGCGCTGGAGCTGCTCGGGCACCAGAAAGGCGAGTACCAGTTCTGCCACCCCAACAACCACGTCAACTGCTCCCAGTCCACCAACGACGCCTACCCGACGGCTTTCCGCATTGCCCTCAGCAACAAGCTGGTGAGCTACCGGCAGGCCCTGGAGCAGCTGGCCGAGGCCTTTGCCCAGAAAGGCGAGGAGTTTCGGAACGTACTCAAAATGGGCCGGACGCAGCTCCAGGATGCCGTACCCATGAGCATGGGCGACGAGTTCAAGGCCTTTGCCACCAACCTGCGCGAGGAGCTGCTGCGCATCGAGGACAGCCGCCAGCTCATCAGCGAAATCAACATGGGGGCCACGGCCATCGGTACGGGCATCAACGCTCCGGCCGGCTACGCGGAGCTGGTTACCCGGCACCTGCGCACCATCACCGGGCTCGACCTGAAGCTGGCCGGCGACCTGATTGAGGCCACCTACGATACCGGGGCCTACGTGCAGCTGTCGGGGGTACTCAAGCGCACGGCCGTGAAGCTGTCCAAGATCTGCAACGATTTGCGCCTGCTGTCCTCGGGGCCGCGCACCGGCTTTTTTGAAATCAACCTGCCCCCGTTACAGCCGGGTTCCAGCATTATGCCGGGCAAGGTAAACCCAGTGGTGCCGGAAGTTGTCAACCAAACCGCATTCTACGTCATCGGAGCCGACCTGACGGTAACCATGGCCGCAGAGGCGGGTCAGTTGCAGCTGAACGTGATGGAGCCGGTTATTTCCTTTGCCCTGTTCACATCCATTTCTTACCTCACAAATGCCTGCCACACCCTGCGCGAAAAGTGCGTGGTGGGCATCACCGCCAACAAGGAGCGGGCCGAGGAACTGGTGCGCAACAGCATTGGTATCGTCACGCAGCTCAACCCCGTGCTGGGCTACGAAACGTCGGCCGAAATTGCGAAGGAAGCTCTGCGCACCGGCAAGTCGGTGTATGCCATTGCCGTGACGGAGCGCCAGCTGCTTACGCAGGCCAAGTGGGACGAGATTTTCACGTTTGAGAACATGATCCGGCCCGACTTTATTCAATAGCCGCTCACGTGGTTAGGCCTGGTGGCGTGCGGTGGCTGCAATAGTATCCGCGCGCTGCCGTTCTTTTGTGGCTCACTTATCCCCACGAGCCATGCCGCTTTCCTCCGCTGACCTGATAACCCGCACGGCTGACTTCGTGCGCGAAAAATTCCTGCACGAAGGTTCCGGCCACGACTGGGAGCATATCCGCCGGGTTTGGCAGACGGCCCGCGCCCTGGCCGCCGAAACGCCTGGTGCCGAACCGTTGGTGACGGAGCTGGCAGCCCTGCTGCACGATGTAGCCGACTGGAAATTTCACGGTGGCGACGAAGAAGCTGGCCCCCAGGCCGCGCGGGCCTGGCTGCTAAGCCTGGACGTGGCCGAGCCGGTTATCGGCCACATCGAAACCATCATCCGGGAAATCAGCTTCAAGGGCCTCGGAGTGCCTACGCCCATGAGCACGCCCGAGGGCGAGTTAGTGCAGGATGCCGACCGGCTCGACGCCATTGGCGCCATTGGGGTTGCGCGGGCTTTTGCCTACGGGGGCCACAAGGGTCGGCCCCTGCATGACCCATCCGTTCCGCCCGTGGCGCACAGCTCGTTCGAGAGCTATAAAACCAACGCTGGCCCTATCATCAACCACTTCTACGAAAAGCTGCTGTATCTGCGGGAGCGGCTGCACACGCCGGCGGCCCGCCGCGTGGCCGGGCAGCGTCAGGCCTTTATGGAAAGCTTTCTGGCGCAGTTTCTGCGCGAGTGGGAGGGAAGTGACCTGCCGCCAGCTGTATAACCCCGCCACGAATCGTACTTTTATCTCATGACAAGTCGAGTATTCACCCGTTTCGTCCCGGCCCTGGCCCTGGTATTGCTGGCCGCATCCTGCCGAAACTGCCCCATTGAATCCTGCCACACCCGCAAGGCCCATACCCACAACGGGGCGCGCTACCGGGGCCAGCCACTCTGGAAAAAGCAGAGCCCGGCCATCGGCGAAAAAATCAAAGTGCACGACCAGAAAGACGGCCGGCACAAATCCGATAAAAGCAAGCCGAAAACCTAGCGCAGCTAGGCAAAACGGGCATTTTTTTGTACCTTGCAGGCTTAATCCTGTAACCGCCGGCCGGCTCCAAGGTGGAGCTTCAGCCGGCCTTCCCGACCTCTTATGGCAGAAGCAGAAGGCGAGAGAATCATCCCGATTAACATTGAAGATGAGATGCGCGGCGCCTACATCGACTACTCGATGTCGGTTATCATTTCCCGGGCCCTGCCCGACGTGCGCGACGGCCTGAAGCCCGTGCACCGGCGCGTGCTCTACGGCATGAGCGAGCTGGGCGTTTCCTACAACAAATCCTATAAGAAAAGTGCCCGTATCGTGGGCGAAGTGCTGGGTAAGTACCACCCACACGGCGATACCAGCGTGTACGACACCATGGTGCGCATGGCTCAGGACTGGAGCCTGCGCTACCCGCTGGTAGATGGGCAGGGCAACTTCGGCTCCATCGACGGCGACTCGCCGGCCGCTATGCGCTACACTGAAGCCCGCCTCAAGCGCCTGGCCGACGAAATGCTCGGCGACCTGGACAAGGACACGGTGGACTTTCAGCCCAACTTCGACGACTCCCTCGAAGAACCCAGCGTGATGCCCGCCAAATTTCCGAACCTGCTCATCAACGGCACGTCGGGTATTGCCGTGGGTATGGCCACCAACATGGCCCCGCACAACCTCACAGAAGTGGTGAATGGCATTGTGGCGTACCTGGACAATCCGGACATCACCATTGCCGAGCTGATGGAGCACGTAACCGCGCCGGATTTTCCCACGGGGGGCGTGATTTATGGTTACGAGGGCGTAAAGCAGGCCTTTGAAACCGGCCGCGGCCGGGTGGTGATGCGGGCCAAGGCCACATTTGAAACCACCGCTTCGGGCAAGGAGCAGATTGTGGTGACCGAAATTCCCTATATGGTGAATAAGGCCTCCATGATTGAGAAAACGGCGGCCCTCATCAACGAGAAGAAGATTGAAGGCATTGCCGATCTGCGCGACGAGTCGGACCGCGACGGGATGCGCATCGTGTACGATCTGAAGCGGGACGCCATACCCAACGTGGTGCTCAACAACCTGTTCCGCTACACGCAGTTGCAGTCATCCTTCGGTGTCAACAATGTGGCCCTGGTGAAAGGCCGCCCTATGACACTGAACCTGAAGGAGCTGATTCATCATTTCGTGGAGCACCGCGCCGAGGTTATCGTGCGCCGGGCCCGCTTTGAATTGGCCGAGGCCCAGAAGCGCGCCCACATCCTGGAAGGCCTGCTCATTGCTCTCGACCACCTCGACGAGGTTATTGCCCTGATTCGCAGCTCCCGCGACCCGGAAGTGGCGCGCACCCAGCTTATCGAGCGGTTTTCGCTGAGTGAAGTACAGGCCCGTGCTATCCTGGATATGCGCCTGCAGCGCCTGACCGGCCTGGAGCGCGACAAGATTGTGGCCGAGTACGATGAGCTGATGAAGCTGATCGACCACCTGAAATCGGTGCTGGCTTCGGACGTGCTGCAGCGCCAGATCATCAAGGACGAGCTGTTCGATATTCGGGAGCGGTACGGCGACAAGCGCCGTACGGCCATCGAGTACGCCGGCGGCGACTTCTCCATGGAAGACATGATTGCCGACGAGAGCATGGTCATTACCATCTCCCGTGAAGGCTATATCAAGCGGACCGCGCTGGATGAGTACCGGGCCCAGGCTCGGGGCGGGGTTGGTGCCCGCGGTGCCACCTCCAAAACCGACGACTTCACCGAGCATCTGTTCGTAGCCACCACCCACGAGTACCTGCTGTTCTTTACCGAGCTGGGCCGCGTGTTCTGGCTGAAAGTGTACGAAGTGCCGGAAGGAGGGAAGGCCACCAAAGGCCGGCCCATTCAGAACCTGATTGAGATTCCGCGTGAAGACAGCGTCCGCTCTGTGCTCAACGTGCGCGGCCTGCGCGACCCGGACTACCTGGAAAATACTTTCCTGATGTTCTGCACGGAGCAGGGCACGGTAAAGAAGACTCCGCTGGAAGCTTACTCGCGGCCCCGCACAGCCGGCATCAACGCCATTACCATCAACGAGGGCGACCGACTGCTGGACGTGCAGCTGACCACCGGCAACAGCGAAATTATAGTGGCCTTGCGGTCGGGGCGGGCAGTGCGCTTTCCCGAAGGCAAAGTGCGTTCCATGGGCCGCAACGCAGCCGGCGTGCGCGGTATCACGTTGGCCGAAGATGGCCAGGACCGCGTGGTAGGCATGGTATGCGTATCGGACGAAGGGCAGGAGTTGCTCGTTGTTTCCGAAAATGGCTACGGCAAGCGCAGCTCACTCGATGAGTACCGTATCACCAACCGGGGCGGCAAAGGTGTACGCGCCATGAAAATCACCGATAAAACCGGTGCACTGGTAGCCATTAAAACGGTTACGGATACGGATGATCTGATGATTATCAACCGTTCGGGCATCACCATCCGCCTTCGTATGGCCGACTTGCGTACTATTGGCCGCGCCACCCAGGGCGTCCGCCTGCTGCGTATCAGCGACGGCGACGCAATTTCTTCGGTAGCCAAAGTGCAGGCCGATGACAAGGTGGAAGAAGCTGACTCCCTGCTCACTGACGCGCTGGAGGGCGGCGGGGTGGAAGCCGGCCCGGCTGGGGGCTCCCCGGAGCTGGATGCCCTGACTGATCCTGATTCGCTCAGCGCTAATTAACTTGCGGCGGCAGAACTCGGAAGCGGGTTCTGCCGTTTGCTTTGGCACTCACCCTAATCCTCATTTTTCTTCAAAAGAAATCCAATGAAGAAGTTTCTCCTGACTATTGCGGCCGCCTGTGCTATGCAAGCCGCCCTGGCCCAAAACTCAGCCGTAACCAATGCCGTCCTGTACCAGCGGCAGGGCACTCTGGATAAAGCCCGTACAGAAATCGACAAAGCCGTTCTGAACGAGAAAACCAAGGGCAAAGCCAAAACCTGGTATACCCGGGGCGAGGTGTATGAAGGCATGCTGGGCAGCCCCATCTACAGCAAAACCCTGCAGCCCGGCGAGGGTGCAAAGCTGGCTTTTGAATCGTATCAGAAAGCCATTGAGCTGGAAGGAAAAGACAGCGAGTATGGTAAGCTGGCCGTGGGTAAGCTGGATAACCTCTATGCCGTGGCCCTCAACGCCGGGGTAGAGAATTACAACGGCCAGAAGTACGACGATGCCATCAACTCGTACAAAATGGCCCAGCAGATTCGCCCGCAGGATACTACGGCCTATCTGTACGCTGCTTATGCCTCGGAAGCCAAGCAGGACTTTGCTGGCGCCAAGGAAAACTACAACAAGCTGATGGGCATCAACTACAAGTCGCCGCAGATGTACGGCCGCTTGCTGCAGATTGCCCGTCAGGAAAAGGATGAAGCCGCTGCCCGCAAAGTGGTGCAGGATGCCTTGGCCGCGTATCCCAACAACAAAGGCTTCATGCTCGAAGATCTGAACATGGAGCTGAGTGCCGGCCGGGGCAAGCAGGCCCTCGACAAAATTGACCGCGCCATTGCGGCCGACCCCACGAATGCCAACCTGTACGCGGTAAAGGGCTCAATTCTGGACCAGAACAAGCAGACGGAGCAGGCATTTGCCGCCTACAAGAAGGCGGTAGAAATTGACCCGAATAACTTTGATGCGCAATTCAACCTGGGCGTGTACAACTTCAACAAAGGTGCCGACCTGTACACGAAGGTGAGCCGCATGGATCAGGCTGCTTATATGAAGTCGGGTAAAAAGATGGAAGCCGATGGAAAGAAGTATTTTGATCAGGCGCTGCCATACTTCGAGAAGGCACTGGAACTCCAGCCCAAAGATCAGGCAACCATCAAATCACTGAGCCGGGTATATACCACGCTCAAGCGTAACGCTGATGCTGAGCGTATGAACAAAATGCTTGATAGCATGAAGTAGGAGAGGTATTTTCTGAAGCAAAACAGGCCGAATACATAATTCGGCCTGTTTTGTAAACTGGTACTTAACATAATATAAATTATAGGACAAATAATAAGTTGATAGATCAGAGTCCGTTAGTTGATTCTGACTTCTGATTGTTCTGTACTTAGTAGAGACCAGGTAATTAGTTCTCAGCGTTAAGGCGGGTTAGATTGGTCAATGTTATTTGGTTTCAGTCATGGCTACTTACAGATGCTGTAATGTTTTGCTGCAGCTGTAGCATGGGACTTGTTGCTCACAAGCTACTTTGCCGGCGTTTATCATAGAGCTGTAGCGTAGTTACTCCTCTAGTATTCTAGCCATCTGATCTGTTTGGGCCAGCCGGTTAAGCAGTGTCGGAAACTTCTTCAAGACAATTAAGAAACCGTTTTTGCATTCAGACAATTTGAGTGCATCACCACTCTTCTTACCACCGTCTCCTTAATATTTGAGCACGGGCGGTGGCTGCCTGCCAGGTTTATTCGCGGGCGCCTTTGAGTAGCCCACCTGGTTTTGCTTTATATAATAAGTCTGAGGCGTATGTAGATGTAGATAATGTTTTGGTCAACTTGTTTCCTTCTACGGTACCACGCCTCGTTTCACAGCAATTTTACTCGATGTAAGATGCCCCCGCTCCTTTCGGGTCCGCCCTTACGGTAGTTTAGTATATATTATTCTGTTATATAAATAAGAGTGCTTTTAATGAAGGTTAGACTTCCTTAGTAATAAAAAGTACAAAAAAGCATGTAATTTATAAGCTTTTTTGTACTTTTATTGACTTTATGCTACTGTCCCTTATCTTTATTGCTTTTACACCCTTCCTTTCTGTTTATGCCTAAAACCATTGACTACCCACGTACCTCTTATACTAGTGCCTGGGAAGTAGCTGAAGTAGTAGACGACACCGGTGGCAAGTGTGCACTTGAAACCACTGCCCGAAAGCTTGACCGGAA
This sequence comes from Hymenobacter guriensis, assembly GCF_015773195.1. GTDB lineage: Bacteria > Bacteroidota > Bacteroidia > Cytophagales > Hymenobacteraceae > Hymenobacter > Hymenobacter guriensis. Next base: position 142,359 of record NZ_JADWYK010000008.1, on the reverse strand, counting down.
AGTAAGCGGATCCTTCAAGGCTATTGTAGGTTCTGCGGTCAAGTTCGGTTTACTTACCAGTAAACGGGAGTTTCTAACCACAACCAACCTATTTCGACGGATCAAGCACGCCTATGACAAACAGGAAGAAAAGATCTACCACCGGGAAGCTTTTCTTCATCCCCCTCTATTCACCCAGATATGCCGAAAGTTCCGCAACAGAGAGCTTCCCGTTCATATGCTGGACGTGATGCTTATCCGGGAGTTCGGGGTAGAGGAAATCAATGCCCAGAATGTAGCCAAGGCTTTTATTGACGGGGCCCGCATGGTCGATATCCTCGACGAGCAAAACACGATTGTGGATATCGACCAGCTTGCGGCTCAGCAGGGGCCACGCCGTGAGCTTGCCGCTGGTGATATGCCCCTGAATATGTTTCGGGGTACTCGCACCGCAGAGCCAGCCAGCTCCGGTACCAGTAAGACAACAACATCTGATGCGCCTGCGGCTCCTACACTCCCTGAGCCTATAAATAGTATACCCGCCCCCCCCTCACTTATACCGCCTATTGAATCTACTGTGGATGATCCTGTCTCGGCGCTATTCAACCTGCCTTCCCGCAATCCGGAGACAAATACACTTGCAGCCGGTTCGGAGAAGAGTTCTTCTTTTCAGCCAAAACTCCCGACTACCTCCATCAGTCAGCCAACAGTCCCGCCTATGCCCCCCCAGCAGGCACCGGTTTACCCAAATCCAACAACGAGCCAGCCGGCCCCGACAGAGCCACCTCTACAGAACACTGCCACTCCCGTATTCCGGATCCAGCTTAGTGGCCCGGGCCTGCATACCGATTTAACAATTCAGGATGCTACCGACCTGGTAATTGTGCAGAGCCTGCTGGAGAAAATACGGCGGCAGGTTTCCCGCGAATAGGAACAGAATAATTCGTCTATCCAAAAAAGGTCCCCTGGGCGGCGTGCCAGGGGACTTAGGCTTAAGTGGAAGACAGGATTAGAGAGCTACAATAATGGGCGCACCAGGAACACAAACAGTTGTTCAGATTTCTGGTCCCGGCCCACGTAGAAGCTATCCACTTTGCTTATCGTAATTGGGGGCAGCTGCTTACCAAGGGCAGCTGCTGAGACTGTGGGCTGAGAATTTATAATGACAATTGGAGTAGCCAGCAGCCGGGTGGTATCCGGCTGCCAGCGTGGCACGGTACGCCCGGCAGCCCACACTTGCTTGATGTGCAAAGTAGTAAGACTATACCACCTATAAGGTTTATCATCCAGCTTTCCCCGTACGTCCTGCATCCGCTCAATGCCTGCCTCGGCCTTCCGGTTTTCCCACTGCGGATAGGCGGGCATCAGCAAAGCCATAACACTCCCCATCAGAATGACCGAAACCAACATCAGCCCAGCGGGTTTTATTGTACGGAATCCGAACCACCAGGTTAGCATGCCCAATATCCCGGCAACGCACGACACCAGCCAGAAAGGCATTTCGGCCCGCGTAAAGCCCGGCAGCGCCACTACCAGCATAAGGACAGGTAAGGCGACGCAAACAATCAGCAGCAAACCGCCCCAGAGGCGCACCAACACCCTGTCGGAACGACTGGCAGCCGATGAGCGGAACGTGGTTTCCCAGCTCCGCAGCAGCCCGGTAAGCAACAGTACCTGAGGCAGCATCAGGGGCAGCATATACCGCTCTTTCTTTTCGGGCACGACACTCAGCAGAACCAGCGTGAGCAGAAGCCAGCCGAGGCAAAACATATAGGGCACGTACCCGGCGGCCCGCCGGCGCGCGTACGGCACCACCAGGGACACCAAGGCTATCAGAGCCCACACCCCGGTGAACACCGGAAAATTGAGGTAGTACCAGAGCGCCTGCACGTGCCGCTCGCCCCAGGAAGCCACTTCTACCCGAGCCACGGCCAATACTTCCGGCTGCACGTGACTCCAGACATACCAGGGCCAGAAACCACCCACCATCCCTCCTATCACCATAAACAGCAGAGTGCCCACTCCCAGCCTTGACATTGCGACGGGCCGGGGGCTTACGCGCGTGCTATAGACCACCAGGAAAGGCAGCAAAAGCGCATACAGGGCTACCGGGCCTTTGCTTAGGATGGTGAAGCCCAGCAGCACCCCGGCCCCGGCATACGCCCCCAATGCCCCCGTGCGGAGGCCATGCACCAGCAGCCACAGGCAGCCCACCATCCAGGCGTTGGAAAAGATGTCCCACTGCCCGTCGCGGCCCACGGTGACGAGCAGCAGGCTGCTGGCCAGCACCACGGCCGCCAGCCAGGCCGTGCGCCCCGGTTCTTCTTCTTCCCCCGGCAGCCAGCGGGTTAGCTCCCGGGCCAGCCCCCAGAAAAAGAAGACCAGCAGCGTGGCCATGCTAGCGGCAGGCAGGCGCAATATCCCTACGTTGTCAGTAGGTCCGGTAAGGGTTTGCAGTGCGGCTACGGCCCAGGTAGGCAGCGGAGGCTTGGCCAGGCGCAGGGCCCCATTCATGGTCGGAATAAGCCAGGAGCCACCGGCCACCATTTCGCGGGCCGCCACGAAGTTGCGCGCCTCCATCAGCCCTACCTCCGGGGCACCCAGGTGCACGAAAAAAGTACAGGCACAGATAAGTAAAACCGAACCCACCCGCCCGACGCGGGTTTGCAGAAACCGGGAAAATGCTGTCAACTTATCTTGTTCGGTTTTAAGTGAAAAATGCCGTGAAAACAGGTACTGCTTACCTTTCCAGCTGCCGGAGAGCCTGCCGACGAAGGCGTAGCAGTTGCCGCACATTGTCGACCTCAAGGGCGTCGGGCAGGCAGCCCAGCAGCCGGCGGATGGCCTGCGGGGAACGGCCTCCGAAGATGACAAGCAGCCGGCCCGCCCGATGTACGGCCGCGCTTCGATCAGGGGTTACCACCCGCTTGGCCAGCACCACAGCCTCGACGCCCAGCTCCTGTGCCTGCTCCAGCCCCGCGTCAACGTTCTCCGTTACCTCCAGGCCCAGGGGCACCCCAGGCAGCAGTTGACGCAGATAGCGCAGTGTGGCCGGCTGGTTGGTTAGAATCAGGAGGCGCTGCGGGGGAATGGCATAGTGACTCAGCAGCGCCCGCAACGCCCGGGCCAGGGTGCGGGAGCGGGTACCGTCTCCGTAGGGGGTACAGTCGTCGGATTCGTGCAGGTCCAGGTGCAGAATGGGGAACACAGGGCGCCGGGCCAGGCGGGCCAGCACAGTATCGAGGCGCTGGGGCCGCTCCCGCTGCAGCCAGTCGTAGGGCCAGCCCCCGCGGTATCGCAACGCCAGCACGGCGGCAGCCGGCGTGGTGCTGATGCAGCCCGTGGCAGCAGACGTCATGGAAGACAGATTGGGGTTGTGGTAGAGCAGCGGAATGCTGTCCTGGCTGAGCTGCACGTCTATTTCTACCCCATCGGCCCCACGCTGCAGCGCCCGCACGATACCGCGCCAGGAGCTGGGCGGGGAAGAATTGAACGGATTGATAGGCGTGAAAAACCCCGATCCGGCATGCCCTATCACCTGTACCTGACTGACGGACAACGGCATGGCATTCTGACCCCACGCTAGCTGGAGGCTGCCCAGAAACAGCCAAGAGAGTAAAATGGCCTTCCGGCCGCGTACAGGTTGTTTCATAGAGGTGAGTGCCTACGTATACGGCGGCGGCGGGGTGGCAAAATCGGCTACCTTTGCCGTCTTCCCTGGTCTTTTTCGGGAAGCATCCCTCCTATTTTCTTTCTGCCAATGGCGTCTGTGCTGGTCTCTGGTTGCGCTGGATTTATCGGGTCACACCTCGTGGAGCTACTGCTGCAGCGCGGGCACCGCGTGACGGGCCTGGATAACTTTGACCCGTTTTACGGCCGCCACCGCAAAGAACAGAATATGGCCGGATTCCGGCAGCATCCCCGCTTCACCTTTCACGAGGTAGACTTACGCCACGGCCAGGATGCGCTGGTAGACGCCCTGCCCGCCGAACCGATTGAAGTAGTGGTCCACCTGGCCGCCAAAGCCGGCGTGGGGCCCTCCGTGCAGGCTCCCATCGACTATCTCGACAACAACGTGCTGGGTACCACCCACCTGCTGGAATGGATGCGGCAGCGGGAAATCCGAAAGCTGTTTTTTGCCTCGTCGTCCTCCGTGTACGGTAATACGCCGGCGCGGCCGTTCCGGGAAGATGCCAACCTGCAGGCCGCGTGCATCTCGCCCTACGCGGCCTCCAAGCTCACCGGCGAGCAACTCACCTACACCTACCACCACCTCTACGGGCTGGACGTGCTCAACGCCCGGTTTTTTACCGTGTATGGGCCCCGCCAGCGTCCCGACCTGGCCATTCATAAATTTGTGCGCCTGCTGCAGGCCGGGCAGCCTATTCCCGTGTTTGGCGACGGCAGCACGGCCCGCGACTATACCTTCGTGCTGGATACGGTGGCAGGCATTGCGGCGGGCGTGGAGCATCTGCTCACACACACGGGCGTGTACGAAACCCTGAACCTGGGCAACAACCGCCCGGTGACGCTGCTGGAGCTCATTAAAGCTGTGGGACAGGCCGTGGGCGTGGAGCCGGAGCTGCGCTTTCAGCCCATGCAGCCCGGCGACGTGGACGTCACCTACGCCGACATCACCAAGGCCCACCAGCTCCTGGGGTACGCCCCCCGCACTCCCCTGGCCGAGGGCCTGCAGGCTTTCGTGCAGTGGATGGGTCAGCAGGAAGGCCAGTAAACAGTAGTAAGAAAGAAGCTCTACTTAGCGGGCTTTGGCTGTAGTTTAGCTGAGTTTAGCTGAGGGATGCCTGCTGCCGGGCCTGCTCCCGCCGCAGCAGCACAATGTTGCGGGCGTACACCACCGTGCCAAACACATTCCCAATAAGCAGCACGGCATCCTGGCGCAATGCGGCGTACACCAATATCAGCACCGAACCGACGAAGCTGATAACCCAGAAGCTCAGCGGCAGGGACGACTCGCCCTTGCGCTCCGAGTAGATCCACTGGTAGACAAAGCGCAGCAGAAAGATGGTTTGCCCGATGGCGCCCAGCGCCAGCAGCCCGGCCGGAATGCGGCTGCCCAGCATAGCCCGCAAACTGAAGTGCTGGGTGCCCAGGATAAACCACCCCAGCATGACCACCGGAAACACGTAGGCCGCGGCCCGGAACCAGCCGTTGAGCTTGCGCCATTCGCCCAGCAGCTGCAGGTTGCGGATATAAATGGCGTAGCTGATGAGCTGGGCCAGCAGGATGACCGGGTCGTGGCGCAGAATGCCGTAGACAATCATCAGAAACGAGGATACCAGACTGATCTGCCAGAACAGCGTGGGCACCAGCACCCGCTTGGCCCGCTCACTCTGCACCCATTGCAGCACAATCCGGCTCGAAAACAGCAGCTGTGAGACCAGCCCAATACCCAGGGCAACGGTTTGCGAAGTCATAGCGCCTGCCTTAGTTGCCCGCTGACTCGGTTACCGCGGTTTCGGCCCGGTGATGCTCCCCAATTTCGTAGTTTTTCCAGCGGCTGCGGATCCAGCGGAAACCAAACGTATCGATCAGCGGCTTCCAGGCCCGGTTCCAGAGGTTGTACTTGGCTGTGCCGGCAAAGCGCGGGAAATGGCGCACCGGCAGCTGCTTCACCTTACCGCCCTGCAGCTGCACCAGCGCCCCCAGGAAGCGGTGCATGCCATGGAACAGGGGAATGCGGCGGGCATAGTCGGTTTTGATGATCTTCAAGGGGCAGCCCGTGTCCTGAATCCCGTCGTTGATGAGGGTGCGGCGAACGGTATTGGCAATGACCGACGACAGCTTCTTCACGAAGGTATCCTGACGCTTGGCCCGGATGCCGTTGACCATATCAAACTCGGGCAGAAACTCAAAGAACGTGAGAAAATCCAGCGGCGTGGTCTGAATGTCGGAGTCGATATAGCCGATGAGCGTAGTGCGGGCGTGGTCGATGCCGGCTTTCACGGCCGTACTCAGGCCCCGGTTCTGGCTGAGGCTGATAAACTCGTAGGCCGGCTTCTGGTGGCATACGTCGCGCAGAAGAGCCAGGGAGTTGTCGGTGGAGCCGTCGTTTACGAACAGTACCGTAGTAGCCACCGGGGTTTCGGCCAGAAACTTGTCCATCTCCACTACAAACTGCCCCAGGCTTTCTTCTTCGTTGTACACGGGCACCAGCACCGTAAGACTTTGGGAGGCAAGGTAAGCAGCGCGGTCGGGAGCAGACATAGAAACAACGGGTAAAACGGGGCGCAAAGTACGGAAGGTTTTCAGGAAGCGTAGCTGCCCATACGCAACAGGGCCCAAACGGATAGGTTTGGAGACTTTTACGGGGTTGTAGCCTTACGGAAGCAGCGCACTCCACGCCTGCCGCAACACCGACATCACCAGCTTATCATGAAAGGCCCCATGCCGAAAGCACGCCTGCCGCAGGCGGCCTTCCAGCTGGAACCCGGCCCGTAAGTAGGCCTTCACGCCGCCTTGATTGGGCTCCGAAACTGTCAGCATAATTCGGTTCAGACGCAAGTCAGAAAAGCCCCGCGCCACCACTTGCCGGGTGACCTCCGTGGCAATGCCTTTGCCCCAGTACCGTTTTTCGCCCACCAAGATGAAATATTCGCCGGATTGATTGACCGTTGAAATGCTGGTAATGCCCGCGTAGCCAATCAACTCCCGCGTTTCGGCCAGATACACGCCCAGTGTCAGGCTTCTGATATCCGCCAGCGTAGCCGTCAGCCATTGTGTAACTTCAGCCAGTGTATTCAACTGTTGAAACACCGACAGCGAGTATGCAATAACTTCCGGGTCCTGAATCCACCGATGAAAAATAGCAGCTTGTTCGGCATGTAGGGGTAACAATTGGATAGCATAAGAAGTCATAAACTACAGAAAGGATAAGTGAGTGAACGGTGCCCGCGTCTATAAGCCCACAGACAGCTTTTCACAAGGGGTCAGCTGTTCGATGTTACTCCCGGCGCACACCGCCGGAGATGGTACTGTGGCGCTGCCGGAGCACAGTTACCACATCTTCCATGGATAAGCCTGAGGCCGTGAGCAGCACCAGCAAATGGTAAAGCAGGTCAGCGGCTTCGCCTTTGAGGCCCTCGGTGTTGCCAGCTACCGCATCAATAACAGTTTCGACGGCCTCCTCTCCCACTTTCTGGGCTATTTTGGGCATCCCCTTGCGAAACAGGGACGCCGTGTAGGAATTGGGCTCTTCGTCGGGGTGCTGGTGGCGGCGCTGCACCAGGCGCTCCAGCTCCGCCACGAAGCTCACAGCTGGGGCCGGATAGCGCGTCTGATCGGCTTGCTCGAAGCAGCTGGTAGTGCCCCGGTGACAGGTGGGGCCGTCGGGGCGGGCCAGGATAAGCAGGGCATCCTGGTCGCAATCCTCGTGCTCACTTACCACGGTGAGGTAGTTACCTGACGTTTCGCCCTTGGTCCAGAGGCACTGCTTGGAGCGGGAAAAGAACGTGACGCGGCCCGTTTCCCGGGTTACCCGCTGCGCTTCCTCGTTCTGGTAGCCCAGCATGAGCACCTGTCCCGTGTGGACATCCTGCACAATCACGGGAATGAGCCCATCGGGCATTTTGGCAAAATCCATTCTTTAGTATTGAGTAAGTAGTTGGTAATAAGTAATGAGTAGTCGAGTTGGCTGGTATCAATGACATGAGCTGTAAAACTGTACTCACTACTCAATACTACCTACTCACTACTACTTTACAGCCGCACGGCAATGCCGTCCTGGCGCAGGTGCTCTTTCAGCTCCCTAATGCCGATTTCACCGAAGTGAAAAATGCTGGCGGCCAAACCAGCATCGGCATGGGCAAGCTGAAACACGTTGGTAAAGTCCTGCTTGGAGCCGGCCCCACCCGAGGCTACCACCGGCACCGAAACAGCCCGGCTGACGGCCCCGGTAATGTCCAGCGCGAAGCCGTCCTTGGTGCCGTCGTTGCTCATGGAGGTGAGCAGAATTTCGCCGGCGCCGCGGTCAGCAACCTCCTGGCACCACTGCAGGGCATCCAAGCCGGTGTTGTGGGTGCCAGCCCGGGTATAGATCTGCCAGCCACCAGGCTCATGGTAACGGGCATCGGCGGCCACCACAATGCACTGGGAGCCGAAGCGGGCGGCTAGCTCATCAATCAGCTCCGGGCGCGCTAGAGCGGCTGAGTTGATGCTTACTTTGTCGGCTCCGTTCATCAACAGGGCTTCCACGTCGGATATGGTGCCGATGCCGCCACCCACGGTGAACGGAATGTCCAGCTCGCGGGCTACGTCGCGCACCAGAGCCACCAGCGTGGCGCGCTTCTGGTTTGTAGCGGTAATATCCAGGAACACCAGCTCGTCGGCCCCCTCACGGGCATAGCGGGAAGCCAGAGCCACCGGGTCGCCGGCGTCGCGCAGGCCCTCAAAACGCACCCCTTTCACGGTGCGCCCGTCCTTCACGTCGAGGCAGGGAATGATTCGTTTGGTTAACATCTTGTTCGTTTTTCGTTATTGGATTTTCGTTTTTCGTCTGAATGGCGTGTTGCTGCCTTAGTTATCAAGCACAGGCGAACAATAAAAAGCCAACCACGCAAAACGAACCTATAGCCAGGGCCGCAGCTGTTCCAGGGTAATAGTGCCTTCGTAGATGGCTTTGCCGATTATGGCCCCGTGCATACCCACGGCGGCCAGCGCCTCCACGTCGGCAATGGTAGTGACGCCGCCGCTGGCAATGAGACGGGCAGCAGGCACTTGCTCGCGCAGGGCGGTGTAGGTGGCCAGAGAAGGCCCCTGGAGCTTACCGTCTTTGCTTACGTCGGTGCAGATGAACGTAGTGGCTCCGCTGGTCAGGTAGCCCTCCACAAACTCCCGCAGCGTCCGCTCACTCTGCTCGGCCCAGGCGTTGATGGAAATATGGTTATCGCGGTAGTCAGCCCCAATGATGATACGCTCCGCCCCAAACGTCTGGAGCCAGCCGTTCACCGTTTCCGGCTCGCGCACGGCAATGCTGCCGGCGGTAATCTGCCGGGCTCCGGCGTCAAAGGCCTGGCGGACGGTCTCCCCGCTCTGCAGCCCGCCTCCGAAGTCGATGTGAAGGCGGGTGTGGCGGGCAATTCGCTCCAACACGGGCAGGTTTACGGGGCGCTTGGCGCGGGCGCCATCAAGGTCTACCAGGTGCAGGCGCTTCACGCCGGCGGCCTCGAAGCGTTGAGCCACGGCCAAGGGGTCGGCATCATAGGTGGTCTGCTGGGCGAAGTCTCCCTCCGTCAGGCGCACGCACTGTCCATTGATCAGGTCGATGGCGGGAATGATTTCCATGGTGTGATTAGGACTACAGCTTGAGAAAGTTTTCCAGGATGCGGGTGCCGACGGGGCCGCTCTTTTCGGTGTGGAACTGCACGGCGTAGAAGTTCTCGTGCTGCACAGCCGCGCTGAACGGCTCCGGGTAGGCGGCCTCCGCAATGGTATATCCGCCCACCGGGGCATAGTAGCTGTGAACAAAGTACACGTAGTCCTCGCCGCTGAGGCCCTCAAACAGCGGGCTGCGTAACGTCTGCAGGTTATTCCAGCCCATGTGAGGAACCTTATACTCCGGCGCGGCCGGGAAGCGCACCACGTCGAAAGGCAGAATACCCAGCAGGTCGGTGCCTCCGCCTTCCTCGGTGTGGCGGCCCAGCAGCTGCATCCCCAGGCAGATACCCAGGAAGGGTTGCGTAAGTGTGGGCAGCAGTTCGTGCAGGCCCTGGGTCCTCAGCTCCCGCATGGCCGAAGCAGCCTCGCCTTCACCTGGGAACAGCACCTTATCGGCGCGGCGAATTACGTCATGGTCGGCTGTGAGCGTAGCCTGCACGCCAAGCCGTTCCAGCGCAAAAAGCACCGACTGTACGTTACCGCCTTTGTAATCAATGATGGCTATTCCCATTTGAATATATCGGTTGTTAGCAAAGGTTTGCTACTGTGTTTAAACAAATGTGTAAATAGGTTTTGAGCTGGTTAATTAGTGTTGCTCAAAGCAAAAGGCATTATTACTACAACACCAGTCGGTTCATTGTAATACGTTCCTTCGCCCCACTCAGAGCAATAGTTACGCACCCAATACTCACCCAGACAGTAGCTTACCCATTTGTTAAAACAAATGGGTAAGCTACAAAATACCTTTGGTGCTGGGTATCTCCATACGGCCGGCGTCGCGCACTAAGGCCATCTTAATCGACTTAGCTACGGCCTTGAAGATAGCTTCGATCTTGTGGTGCTCGTTCTGGCCCTCGGCTTTGATGTTGAGGTTGCACCGAGCAGCGTCGGAAAAGCTTTTGAAGAAATGGTAAAACATTTCGCAGGGCATATCCCCTACTTTTTCGCGCTTGAACTCAGCATCCCACACAATCCAGGGGCGGCCCGAAAAGTCAATGGCGGCCTGGGCCAGCACGTCGTCCATGGGCAGCAGGAAGCCGTAACGGGCAAGGCCGCGCTTGTCACCGAGGGCAAGGGTGAAGGCTTCGCCCAGGGCAATGGCCGTATCCTCGATGGTGTGATGTTCGTCGATGTGCAGGTCGCCCTGCACCGTGATTTTCATATCCACGCCCGAGTGCTTGCTCAGCTGGTCGAGCATATGGTCGAAGAAGCCCAGCCCGGTGTGCATCTCGGGGCGGCCGTTGCCGTCGAGGTTCAGCTCAATGCTGATTTTAGTTTCGTTCGTGTCGCGTTGTACCACGGCGGTGCGGGCGGGTAGCCGGAGAAACTGGTATATTTTTTCCCAGCTCATTGTCGTCAGCGCGGCGCGCTCGTCGCCCTCCCCTTCCGGCTTCAGCAGAATAGACTGGCAGCCCAAGTTCTGAGCCAGCTCCACGTCGGTCACTCGGTCGCCGATGACAAACGAATTCTTCAGGTCGTAGCCGCTGGTCTCGCCCAGGTACTGGGTGAGCATACCGGTGCCGGGCTTGCGGGTGGGCAGGTTCTCGTGGGGAAAGCTCCGGTCGATGTGCTCCCGCACGAACTCCACTCCTTCCGAGCGCAGCACATCAAGCATCATGGTGTGGGCTGGCCAGAAGGTATCCTCCGGAAAGCTCCCGGTGCCGAGACCATCCTGGTTGCTCACCAGCACCAGCTCGTAGTCCAGTTCCCGGGCAATACGCGCGAGTCCGGTAATAGCGCCGGGCACAAACTGAAATTTCTCCCGCGTCAGCGCGTCCACCTGGAAATCCGTCGGCGGCTCAATAAGGATGGTGCCGTCGCGGTCAATGAAGAGTACTTTTTTCATGAAATTAAATGATGTTCGTTGTCGTGGCTGACCAAGACTCTGTAAAGGCAAGGGTTAGCTACTAACTCGCAGTTCAAGGTTCCATTGCCGGTCAACTTGTGAGAAGTACTTATCCAACAACGCATAGGCAGCTTGCAGGGTCAGAACTTCATCTTGCGTTTGTAGATCGGTAGGTATCATGCTTCTGTCTCGCCCAAGAAGCTTGGCAACATTTATCCTAATACTGTCTGAATCGAAAGGGCCTTGCATCTCTTCAATTACATGCACACACCCAGCCATTGCTTCTCCTGGATCTTTACATGTCAGGAGGAACTGCACAAAAAAATTCACATAATCGGTGCAGTCATATTGTGCACAGGGAAAGATGAAGTTGGAACTGTACTCTCTATTCTCACTTGCTTTTGCAGCTCTCATTAATGGCTTTAAGACCTGCGGGTCTGTAGCTTCTCCAAACAGATCAGCTATATAATGTTTGGATATTTGACTGGAGGCGCATTGCAACAGTTTTGAAAGCAGGCGAAAAGCTTTGGGCCAAGGCTGCTTCATAGTAGCCAAAATCTGATTCAGTTCAGCGTGTAGCTCTACGTTATTGAGTGCTTTCGCTTTAGCAACGGCAGATTTGAGTTGACTCAGTGTTTTGGCCATACTAGTTGTTGAAATGAAGCGGTAGAGATGCTTCGAAAAGCCCAGCAGAACGCTTACTCCTTAGTATATACTACTCCGCAAACTCCCGCAGCGCCTGGAGTAGCTGCTCGTTCTCGGCGGGGGTGCCCACGGTGAGGCGGAGCGTGCCCGCGCAGCCGGGCTGGGTGGTGCGGTTGCGCACGATGATGCCCCGGGCGACCAGGAAATCATACAGGGCCGTGGCGTCGGGGTGGAAGCGCACTAGCAGGAAGTTGGCATCCGAGGGGAATACCTCAGCCACGATGGGCAGCGCGGGCAGGCGCTCCTGCAACCATTCGCGGCCCTGGAGCAACTGCAGGCGTAGCGCCTCAAAGCGAGCAGCGTCGTGCAAAGCGGCCAGGGCGTGGCGCTGGGTAGCTTCCGACACGTTATAGGGCGGCTTGATATTATTGAGGTAGCCAATGACTTCCGAAGAGGCGAAGGCCATACCCAGGCGCAGGCCCGCCAAGCCCCAGGCTTTGGAAAAAGTTTGCAGCACCACTAGGTTGGGAAATTCGTCCAGGCGGGTTGTCCAGCTGGCAGTTGGGGCGAAGTCGGCGTAGGCCTCATCCACCACCACGAGTCCGCGGAAACCGCGTAGAATTTCTTCCATGTACTGGGCGTGCAGCAGGTTGCCGGTGGGGTTGTTGGGCGAGCAGAGCCATACCAATTTTGCTTCCGAGGCTACTACCCCGGCCACAATTTCAGGGGAAAGCTGGAAGTCGGGCGTCAGTTGGATACGCTCCACACGCACATCGTTCAGGTTGGCCGCTACCTCGTACATGCCGTAGGTAGGCGGCAGGATGAGCAGGCTGTCCTGGCCGGGCACGCAAGTGAGGCGCACCAGCAGGTCGATGGCTTCATCAGAACCATTGCCAAGGAAAATCTGCTCCGGCCGCACACCTTTCAGCTGAGCCAGCTCTGATTTCACGGCGCGCTGCTGAGGGTCGGGGTAACGGTTGAACTGGTCGGGGCCAGCGCTGCCGAGGCTGTTCTCGTTGGCGTCGAGCATGACCTGGGCCTCGCCCTGAAATTCGTCGCGGGCCGACGAGTAGGGCTTCATTCCCCGGATATTGGGGCGCACGAGGCTAGTAAGGTTGAACATCGGTTGATTTCTTATGTGCCATCTTCGCTTCGCTCAGGATGACAGCGTATATATGAATTTCTATTCCTCCCCGCCGGCCAGGGCCTCCAGGCGGAGCGTGACGGCGCGGGCGTGGGCGCGGAGGCCTTCGGCTTCGGCCATAGTTTCCACCACGGGGCCCACGTTCAGGAGTCCTTCGGAGGTGAGGCGCTGGAAGGTAATTTTCTTCAGAAACGAGTCCAAAGACACGCCGCTATAGTTGCGGGCGTAGCCATTGGTGGGCAGCGTGTGGTTGGTACCCGAGGCGTAGTCGCCCACGGCTTCCGGGGTGAGATGGCCCAGAAACACGGAGCCGGCGTTAGTGACGCCTTCGGCCAGCTGTTCCGGATTTTTCACGGCCAGAATCAGGTGCTCGGGCGCGTACTGATTCGAGAAGTACAGCATTTCCTCCGGCGTGCGCAGCAGAATGGCGCGGCTTTCCTGCAGGGCCTGGGCGGCCACCTCGGCCCGGGGCAACTCCCGCAGCTGGCGCTCCACCTCGGCTTTGGTCTGCTCCAGTATATATATGGAGTCGGACAGCAACATCACCTGCGAGTCGGGGCCGTGCTCGGCCTGGCTGAGTAGGTCGGCGGCCACGAAGGCCGGGTTAGCCGATTCGTCAGCTATGACGAGTACCTCCGAGGGGCCAGCTGGCATGTCAATAGCTACGCCGTAGCGGGTGGCCAGCTGCTTGGCGGCCGTTACGTAGCGGTTGCCAGGGCCGAAAATCTTGTCCACCGCCGGCACCGATTCCGTGCCTCCACTTAACGCAGCCACGGCCTGAGCCCCGCCCGCTTTCACAATGGTGCTGATACCCAGCAGCTGGGCCGTGAACAGGATGATGGGGTTTACCTGGCCATCTTTCTGAGGCGGCGTACACAGCACGATTTCGGGGCAGCCAGCCAGCCTTGCTGGCACGCCCAACATCAACAAGGTGCTGAACAGTGGCGCGGTGCCGCCCGGAATATAGAGGCCCACGCGCTGCACGGGCAAGGCCCGCCGCCAGCACGTCACGCCCGGCATGGTTTCCACGCGCTCCTCCTGCGGAATTTGCGCTTGGTGGAACCGCAAGATATTGGCGTGCGCCTGCCGGATAGCCGTTTGCAGCTCCGCGGGCACCTGGGTAACAGCAGCCGCCAACTCCTCGGCTCCAACACGTAGGCCGCTAGTGAGGTCAGCCCCATCGAACTGGCGGGCGTAGTAGAGCAGGGCTGCATCGCCACGCTGGCGCACATCCTCAAAAATCTGCTGCACGCGCTGCTCCACGTCCTGGGCCTGCTGCTGGGCGGCCCGCTGCTGCAGCGCCGGCCATTCAGCCTGTACGGGATATTGAAAGATGTTCATCTTAATTAATGTGGGGAATGTGAAAAATGTGTGGAAATGTGAATCATCAACTGCTTCAACTAGTCATTTTTCACATTTCCCACATTCACGCTCATTTGTCACATTCAGCTTTAGCTAATCATTTTCTCAATCGGCAGTACCAGGATGCCTTCGGCGCCGACGGCTTTAAGCTGGCTGGTGATGTGCCAGAAGTCGTCCTCGTTCACCACCGACTGCACCGACACCCAGCCATCTTCGGCCAGCTTGGTTACCGTTGGGGACTTGATGCCAGGCAGCAGGGCCTTCACCGCGTCGAGGGCGGCCACGGGGGCATTGAGCACAATGTATTTATTGCGGCGGGCGCGGCGCACGGCCTGCATCCGGAACTGTAGCTGCTCGAGTAGTTCCTTTTTCTCAGCGCTCAGGTTCTGGTTGGCAATGAGCACGGCTTCGGAGCGGAACACGGTTTCCACCTCGCGCAGACCATTGCCCAGCAGCGTGGAGCCGCTACTAACAATATCACAGATGGCCTCGGCCAGCCCGATGCTCGGGGCTATTTCCACCGAGCCGCTGATGGTGTGCAGGTTGGCTTTTACGCCGCGCTCCGCCAGGTAATCACCCAGGATGCGGGGGTACGAGGTAGCAATGTTCACGCCCTGCAGGTCCTGCACGGAGTCGTAGGCAGCGGCCCGGGGCACGGCCAAGCTTAGGCGGCACTTGCTGAAACCAAGCCCTTCCACTTCCAAGGCGGGGAAACCAGATTCCACCAGCACATTCTGGCCCACGATGCCCAGGTCGGCCACGCCGTCCTGTACGTAGCCGGGAATGTCGTCATCGCGCAGGTAGAGGATTTCGAGGGGAAAGTTGGTGGCTTCGGTTTTGAGCTTGTAGGAAGCCGAGAGGAAGCTGATGCCGCATTCCCGAATCAAATTCAGGGAGTCTTCGCTTAAGCGGCCCGATTTCTGGATGGCCAGACGGAGCATATTTCTTTCAATTAATAATTACGAATTAGTAATGAGCAATTGCCAGGAATGGCCAACACTCAATCGTAATTCAGACTGGGGACTTTGGTGGGAAACAGGGCAACGGACCCAAACGTTGGAAAATGGCCAGTATTCGGCCGGGCCACCTGATTTTCGGGGGCCGGGGAACCAAGGGTGCGGTTCGCCCAACGGGGTCAATATGATGCGTATATTCCTCTAGAAAGAGGAATGATGCCCGTGGTGATGGTGATGCTGGGTCTCAGACGCGCCGGCCCCGGCCAGGCGGCCCGCAACGGGGGCAGCCAGGTGGCTTGAGGGACTCAGGAAAAGCGCGGAGAAAGGCATACGGGGCTTGCAGTAGCGGGGCAAAGGTAAGCGCGCCGGCCAGAGTTGAAAACTTTTCGCCGGAAAAAATCAAATTCACAACCTGTATCTTCGTTCTTTTCGCCCTGCTCCCACTTTTTGGCACTATTGTTTCGAACATGGTGCCTCTCCTGTTGCTGGTTTTGCTTATGGCTTTTACGCGCTTTCTCTTCTCTGCCGGACTTTTGCTGCTGGCGGCCGGGTTCTGTCCTACCGCCGCCGCGCAATCAGGTGCCCCCGATACCACCCAGGTACAGCTACCACTCCCCCAGGCCAGCCCCCGCGCCCTTTTGCAGCAAACCGTGGGGCTTACCGACATAACCGTGGAATATCATTCGCCCAGCGTGAAAGGCCGGGGCGTGTGGGGGCAACTAGTGCCCTACAACCAGATCTGGCGGGCCGGGGCCAACGAGAATACCGTCATCAGCTTTTCCAGCAACGTGCACGTGAACGGCAAGCTGGTGCTGGCAGGCAAATACTCGCTCTTTGTGCTGCCCGTGTCGGACCAGGACTGGCAGTTTGTACTGAATAAGGTAACGACCCACTGGGGCTCGGAGGGCTACGATGCGGCCCAGGACGTGGTGCGTGTGCCCATTGTGCCGGAAGCTTCCGCCTTCCGCGAAACCCTGTGCTACTGGTTTTCGGACGTGCGCCCCACGGCCGCCCACCTCAACCTGAGCTGGGAAAAGCTTACCGGCTCCCTCCTCATCGAAACCGATGTGCATGCGCAGGTGCTGGCCGGCATCGAGCAAACCCTGGCCGCCCGCCCCAACAACTGGCAGCTGCTGGCCCAGGCCGCCGAGTACCTGGTGCAGAACAACCTGCAGGCCGAGCAGGCCCTGCACTACATCAACGAGTCGATTCGCTTAAACGAGTCCTACACCAACACCTGGATCAAGGCCCGGCTTATGGCTTCCAAGCAGGATTATGGCACCGCTGTCGTGTATGCCCGCAAGGCTCTCAAGCTCGGCGACAAAGACGACGCTACCTTCAAGGCCCAGCAGCCTACCATGCGCATTGCCCTCACCGAGTGGCAGGCCAAAGCGTACTAAACATCTTCGATTACTTGCTCTCAACTCTAGCAGGCGCCCCGAAACGGCGCCTGTTTTCTTATCGGCCGCGGAGGCATTACCTTGGCAAGCATGGAAGCGTTTCTTTCCGTGTGCGAGTCGATTCACCCGATGTCGGAAGGGCTGGTAGCGGCGCTGCGGCAGCTGGCGCGCCCGGAAGCGGTGGCCGACCGGGTCTATCTGCTCCAGCCCGGACAAACGGCCAGCCGGCTGTATTTTCTGGAGCAGGGGCTGGTGCGCGGGTTTTACCTCAAGGAAGGCAAGGAAGTCACGTCCTGGTTTATGCCGGAGGGACATTTCGTGATTTCAATTCATTCCTTTTTTGCCCGGCAGCCTTCCCACGAGTACCTGCAGACCCTGGAAGATTGCCGGCTCTGGTCGCTCAGCTACGAGCAGCTGCAGCAGCTGTACCGGGAGTTTCCCGAGTTCAACTTCATTGGGCGCACCCTCACGGAGCGGTACTACGTGCTGAGCGAGCAACGAGCCCTGCACCTGCGCATGTACTCGGCCACCGAGCGGTACGAGCAGCTGCTGCGTGACTTCCCCGCCATCTTCCAGCGGGTGCCGCTCAAACTGCTGGCCTCCCACCTGGGCCTCACCCCCGAAACCCTGAGCCGCCTGCGCGCCCGCCGCAGTTCTTGATAAATATCAAGCGTTCCGGCTTTCCGAAGACTGACTTTTGGAGCATCCTTTTCACTTAGCTCCTTTGGTTATGTTTTCGTTGTTTGCTGCGCTGCTTGTGGGCGGCTACCACCTGTCGGCTCCGCCCCTGCTGGTGTTCATCTTTCTGGCGTTTGTTTTCTGCTTTGTGCTGGAGCGTGTAGTTCCGGGCTGGCAGCTGCCCTGGGTACCCAGCTGGCCGCGGCGGGTACTGACCGTCAACCTGGCCCAACTGCTGGTGGTGGTAGTGGCGGGCTTCTCATGGGAGAAATGGTTTTCGGCCTACTCATTGCTGCACGTTTCCCAGCACCTGGGGCCGGTAGCCAGTGGCGTGCTGGCTTACGTGGTGGCCACGTTCATTTTTTACTGGTGGCACCGCTGGCGCCACACCCAGGATTTTCTGTGGCTGCACTTTCACCAGATTCACCACAGCCCCCAACGCATTGAGGTTATTACTTCCTTCTACAAGCACCCGCTGGAAATGACGGTCAACTCGCTCATTGGCGGCTTGCTGGTGTACACGGTGCTGGGGCTCAGCCCGGCGGCCGGCGCCATCTACACGCTCTGCACGGCCCTGGGTGAGTTTTTCTACCACACCAACGTGCGCACGCCGCGCTGGGTGGGCTACATTTTTCAGCGGCCCGAAATGCACCGCGTCCATCATCAGTACCAGCAGCACAGCCACAACTACGGCGACCTGGTGGTGTGGGACTGGTTATTTGGCACCTACCGGAACCCCGCCCGCTTCACGGCCACCTGCGGCTTCGATGCAGAAAAGGAAGAGCAGTTAGGCGCTATGCTTCGGTTTAAGGACGTACACCAGTAACCCGGGCCTCGTTATGAAACTGTTCCTCGCCCTGCTAGCCAGCCTGATGCTGGTCGGTACCAACGTCCTACTCGGCTACTATGCTGCTCCCCTGGAAATCCTGCTCACGCCCCTGGTGGTATTGGGCCTCACGCTGTTGCTGCTCCGGGCGCCTGGCCCTCTGGCTTTGCGCTCCGCACTGGCGGCTCTGCTAATCTGCGCGCACGATGCTGGTATTAAGCTCTACGGCGGCGGCACCCACGACCATGAAGGTCAGGGTTTCATTCACGCCTTCCTCTTTTTCGGCCTGCTGCCGGCTTACTTGCTGCTGCTAAACCAAGCGAGTATGTCATCGTCTGGTACGGGGCGCCAGCAATGGGCCGCTTATCTGGTCTTTCCTCTCATCCTAGGTGTTCACCTTACGCTGTTCGGCTGGCTGGGAGTAAGCGCATAAAGGGTTTGCCTTGCTGGCACCTTGTCTAGAACCGTGCAATTACGCGCACGTTCACCACGCGGGGCGAGAGGTAGTTGGGCACGGCGTACGTGAGGCCGTTCAGGTCCTGCACGTAGTTGTAGCCGCCCACGTTGTTGGCCGCAATAATGTTGAGCACCTCCAGTCCCAGCCAGAGGCTTTCCAGCTGCCCGGCCCGGCGGGTGGCCGCGTTGCTATTCAAGCTCAGCACTTTGGAAAAGCCAATATCCACGCGCTTATAAGAGCGGGTAAGCTTGGTGGTGCCGCGCAGCTCCGGCGCCTCGGGCGGGCTGAACGGCAGCCCCGAGCCAAACACCAGATTCACGTAGCCTTTCACTGACGGGATGTTGGGCAAATGGTCTTGGAAGAAGATGCCCAGGTTTAAGCGCTGGTCGCTGGGGCGGCGGATGTAGCCCTTGGGCTGCTTGCCCACGGCCTGCCCATCGGCATTGAACACGGTCAGCGAATCGTCGGAAAGGTTTTCGCGGGTGGTGAGCACGCCCAGGCTGATCCAGGACTCGTCGCCCTTCACAAACTCCCCGCTCACGCGGGCATCGAAGCCGGCGGCATAGGCCGTGGCGTTGTTGCGGGCGTAGTAGCGCAGGCGCACGTTGTCTATATCGTAGGGCACCACGTCCGTCATGTACTTGTAGTACACCTCGCCCGTGAGGCGGAAAGGACGTCCCCACTGCTCAAACTGCAGATCAGAGCCAGCAATGACGTGCAAAGAGCGTTGGGCGCGCAGCTCCGGGTTCAGGGAGGCCGCGTACACCAGCGGGGCCTGGGGCGTGGCCCGCTCGGCCTGCTGGCGGCGCAACTCGCGGTAGAACGGCGGCTGGTAGTAAAGGCCCGTCCCGAACTTGAACGAGAGGCGCGGGTTGCGACGCGTGATAAAGGAGTACTGCGCCCGGGGACTCACCACCAACTGCCCGTTCACCGTCCAGTAGTGGGCGCGCAGGCCGTAGGTGAGCGTGCGCAGGGAGTCCAGGGCCACGCGGTCCTGCACGTAGCCCTGGTAGCGGTAGCTGTCCAGGTTCAGGTCGGAACGCAGGCGGGTGCGGCGGAAGTCGGGCACGAAGTCGGCCGAATCGACGTAGCTGTACTCATTCAGCACGTCCTCGATCTGCTCCTGCCCGCCCTTGGCGCCGGCCAATACGCTGTGGCGGTTGCCGGGCGTCCACTCGGTGCGGGCTTCCAGGGTACCAACGCGGGCCCGCAGGGTGTTTCGGGAGTTGTTGAAGCGGGAGCCTACGTCGCGCTGGCGCACTTCCTGGTTGAAGTCAGGCGAGTTAGGGTCGCGGTTGATATCGGCGAAAAAGTAGCCCGCCTCCACGTCGCGGTACTCCAGCTCCCTGGATAGCAGCAAGCCTGCCTGCAGCTCCCCGGTGAAGGTGCGCGAAAAGCGGCGGCGCAAGCTCAGGCCCGTCTGGTAGGTATCGTACTGCATCCGCTCGTGCCCGTCGTAGAGGATGGTCAGGCGCTGAAACTGGGCCGTACCGGTGCTGAAAGTGGCCTTGCCCGATATAGGGGTGAACAGGAAATCGTTGTGGACCACGGCCGTGAGCAGGCTGAGCGTGGTGCGGCCGGGGTCGGTGGTGTCGCGACCCAGGGCGGCCGTGAGGTACACCTGCGCATCGTAGAACGTGGGGTTGTACTGGCCCTGAGCTGTTTTGAGCGTGTTGAAGACGTAGGTGGGGTTCTTGTAGCGCACCCCTACCAGGTAGGTAAGCCGGCGATTGGGCGAAGTAGCCTCTACGTGGGCCGTGCCGCCGGTGAGACTGGCCGTGGCCGAAGCGGCAAACCGCTCGGGACGCTTGTAGTTCACGCTCAGCACCGAGGCCAGCTTGTCGCCGTAGCGGGGCTGCCAGCCGCCTGTCGAAAACTCCACGTTGTCGACCAGGTCGGGGTTCACAAAGCTCAAACCTTCCTGCTGGACGGAGGTAACCAGGAACGGCCGGTACACCTCAAAGCCGTTCACGTACACCAGGTTTTCCTCGTAGTTGCCCCCACGCACGGCGTAGGTGCTCGTCAGCTCGTTGTTGGCCACCACCCCGGGCAGCGTGGTCAGGATCTTATTGAAGTCGCCGAAAGCGGAAGGTAGCTCCTTGGCCGCGCGCGGGTCGAGGGGCGTGATGCTGACTTGCTCGCGCACGTCGGTGGTGCCGGGGCGGGCACGAATAGTCACATTGCGCAGGGCGCGGGTGTCGGTTTGCAGTCTGAGGGTCAGTTCCCGGGAGTTGGCAAGATCCAGGGGCTGGCGCAGGGGCTGGAAGCCAATGCGGCGCACCACCAGCATAAGCGGGCGCGCCCCGGTGGGCGGCGTCACGGAAAAAGAAAACCGGCCGGCGGCATCGGTGTTAGTGCCACCAGGCTGGCCTTCTACGCCTACGCCCGCCAGCTCCACCGGCTGCCCGGCCTCGTCCAGCACCACGCCTTCCACCAGCACGCGCGCGGCCGTCTGGGCCACGGCAGCCGGCAGCCCCAGCCCTAGCATCAGCAGCAGCAGCCACAGACCGGCCGGCTCCCTACCCCATCCCGCGTTCTTCATTCGGCTTCCTCAGTAGCTACGGTGGCGCTTACCAGCTCGCGCAGCTCGGCCAGCGTCCGCACGGGGTCGGCGGAGTTGAACACGAAGGAGCCTGCTACCAGCACGTCGGCGCCGGCCTGCACGAGGGCGGCGGCGTTGTCGCTGCTCACGCCCCCATCAATTTCAATCAGCGCGGGCGAGCCGCAATCCACCAATAGCTCCTTAAGCGCCGCTACTTTGCGCAGGGTGTTCGGGATAAAGCTCTGGCCACCGAAGCCGGGGTTGACGGACATGATGCACACCAGGTCGAGGTCGGCGGCAATGTCTTCGAGCACCCACACGGGGGTGTGCGGGTTGAGGGCTACGCCGGCGCGGCAGCCCAGCTGCTTGATCTGCTGCACCACGCGGTGCAGGTGCGGGCAGGCCTCGTAGTGCACCGTGAGGTTGGCGGCGCCCGCGTCGCGGAAAGCGGCCAGGTAGTGCTGGGGCTCCTCTATCATGAGGTGTACATCCAGGGGCTGACGGGCATGGCGGTGGATAGCCTGAAGCACGGGCAGGCCGAAGGAGATATTGGGCACGAAGCGGCCGTCCATCACGTCGCAGTGCAGCCAGTCGGCGGCGCTACGGGCCAGCATTTCAGTTTCAGCCTGCAGGTTGGCAAAGTCGGAGGCCAGCAAGGAAGGAGCCAGCAGCGGTAGGGGGCGGCGAGGTGCGGTCATGAACACGAAGGTAGGCGTTGGGTTGGATACCGGCGGCAGCACAGAACGTAAAAAAGCGGGCCCAGCGTACAAAGTCGGCCGGTTGGGCAGTGGTTCTACCTTCAACCAGTCAGACGTTGTACGCCGGGCCCGCCAGCATTCGGCCGGCTACGCCTCGTCGCGGCGGCGCCAGGGTTGCCAGTCCAGGTCGCCGTTTTCGCGGCGGCGCAGGAACACGGTCTGGTCGTCGCGCTGCATTTTGCCGAAGGTCAGGTCGGCGCGGCAGTCCACGCACTTCACAGAGGTGTACTTGAACTTGTCCTGGGCCACACGGGACGATAAATCGAGGTTGTCGGACCCACAGATACCGCAGTTGAGCACATCGGGGAAGCTAAGCCGGTCGTACTCGGCCACCACCTCGTGGAAGTTGACGCCCTGCACGGTGAAGTGGAACTGGCGGCGCCCAATGCGCTTGGAAATCATCATCTGTAGCATGAAAGCAAAGGAATAGAGGGTGGAGTGTAAAGCGAATATAGGAGGGCGCGGGGCTTGTCCCCACCCGTCGTTGGACGAGTTCAGCACTCATCCGCATCTATTGTTCAACGCCCGGGCGGGGACAAGCCCTGCCCCTACGGTAGCTCAGCTATTGGCGCACGAAGCGGGTGGAATACTGCGCGGTGCCGGCGTTGATAAGGCAGGTATAGGCACCGGCGGCCAAGCGGCCGGTGCGCAGGCTAACCGGCGCGGTCTGGCCCGTAAGAGTTTGCAGGCTTATGAGGGTGCCGCGTCCGTCGTACACCCGCACCTGCAGGGTCTGGCGCTGGAGCTCGGCAGGCAGGGCCAGCAGCACAAAGTCGGCCTCCGTCGGGTTGGGGAACACGCGCACGCTGCCCACGGTGCGGGCCGCACGGTTGCTCAGGGGCGTGCCGGGGTTGGCCAGGTTGTAGGCCCGCACGAAATCGGGGATGCCGTAGCCGAGCAGATTATCGGGGGCGGCGGCCTGAGTGCCGGACTGCTTGAGCAGCGTAATGATTTCCTGGGCCGTGCGGGTGCGGTTGGCCTGCCAGAAGCCGGCCGTCATGCCCGCCAGAATGGGGCAGGCGTAGGATGTGCCGTTGCCCAGCTGCACCGAGCCCGAGGGGCGAAGCACGGCGGCCAGTCCGCCGCGGGCGGCCAGGTCGGGCTTGATGCGGCCGTCGGCGGTGGGCCCCACGGAGCTGAAAGCGCTACGCACCCCCAGGGAATCGACGGCGCCTACGGCAATGATGGAGTCGGCATCGGCGGGCACGCCCACGTATTTCCATTCTTTGTTGCCCTCGTTGCCAGCACTGTTCAGCACCAGAATACCCACGCGGGCGGCCAGGTCGGCGGCGCGGGAGCCAATGGCCGTGTTGCCGTCCAGGTCGGCGTAGGTGTGGCTGGGCACCTGCGAATCGAAAGTAGTATAGCCCAGGGACGAGGTGATGATGTCCACACCCACGGAATCGGCGTACTCGGCGGCCACCAGCCAGTTCATTTCCTCCACCGGGGTTTCGGAATTTATGTCCTCGGTGATGCAGAGATGATACGTAGCCTTGGGCGCCGTGCCGGTGAAAAAGCCCGGCTGATCCGCCGCCATGGTAGACAGCACGCTGGTGCCGTGGGAGTCGCGCAGGAACACGCTCTTGCTTTTATCCACGAAGTTGAAAGTGCTGGCCAGGCGGTTTTCGGTGAACAGGGGCTGCAGAGGAGCCAGCTTGTCTACGCTCGGGAATCCCGCGTCGAACACGGCAATTTGCATTCCCTCACCCCGGAAGCCGGCGTCGTGCATGGCCACGGCCCCGATCTGCACGGCCTGGGCGTAGGCCTTACCGTAGGTGGAGCGTTGCCCGGCCGGAGCGACGGCAATGTTGGCCACTGGCGGCGCGTAGGTGGTGGGCTGGGGCGTGGTAGCGGCCGGGCGGTTGAGGGTGCTGGCCTGGCGCACAAAGGGCAGCGCCTGCACCTTGGCCAGTGTAGCATCGTCGCAGCTGATCATGACGGCATTAAACCAGCGCGAAGGATACCAGTAGCTCACGCCCGCCACGGCCTTCACCTGGGATACGTAGGCGGGGTTTACGGGCAGATCCTGCACGGTAAGAGGAATGTTCTGACGCTGGCGCCGCTCCTGGGCCCGCTGGGAAAGAAAGGCACCTGGCTGATCGAGGCGGAAGGGCGACTCGGTCTTATCTTTGAAATAAACCAGCCGCTTGCGCGCCGTAGTCTGGGCTGTAGCGGGCATGGCCCCGGCCAAAAGGGAAACCCCGACCAGTACACTCGTAACAAGTTGTTTCATAGAAGAAGAAAAAAAGAAACGGGCCGACCAACGCCGGCCCGAATACTGGACGTAGAACGAAAGGAGTGGCTTACAGCTGGCCGGTTTCCAGCAGTACTTCCCGCCGCTCCCGGCCGGTCTGGATGTACCCGGCGGCCACGGGGCAGCCGCCCTGGTCGGGGTTCGGGTTCTGACAATAGAAATACCGCTTCCGTTCCCGGAACACCGGCCCTACGCCTTTGGCAAACACCTGCTGGCGGCTGGAAAAGTAGTAGGCGTCGTCGTCCCCGTCGTCGGTGGTGGTAATGGTTTCGTCGTAGGTTTTGGCCCCGGCCGTGAAGGGCTTGTTTACGTTGATGTAGCGACGACCAAGCGTGTCGGTATCGGAAAAGGCATAGGGGTTCCAGCGGCGGCCTTCGCGCACCGGAAACACCAGCTCCACGGTACGCATGTTCTGGCCGGAGAGCTGCAGCGTCTGGCTGGTGGGCGTCAGCACATACACGCTGTCGTCGCGCCAGGCGTCGGAAGCCAGGACGCGCCGGGAGCGGATAACGCGGTAGCTCAGCAAGCCGGCTGCATCCGTGAAGGTGTCCGTAATCCGTTCCCGAAACTGGGAATGCGTGCTGGTCGGCTGGTTGTCTTTCCACTCCACGTCTTCCACATCGAAGATGCGGTAAGTGCCGGTGGCTACGGGATAGTAGTCGGTGCCCCGGGGCGTGGCTTCCTCGGTTTCAGAATCACAGGCGTAGGCCACCCCGGCCACGGCTACCACCGCGAGGGCGCGGCGCAGCCATCCAGCTACGTGCATCATAGAGTTGTTACGGTTTGACTGGCTGATACGGGGGTTTCCTCAATAATGTGACGCTCAATCCAGCCCCCGCCCAGCACGTCGGTGCCTTCGTAGAAAACAGCGGCCTGGCCGGGCGTAATGGCATGCACGGGTTCCTCGAAATATACGTAGATTTTATCGTCAATCTGCTCCAGAAAGGCCGGGGAGCCGCCGTGGTTGTAGCGTACTTTGGTGGTACTAGGCACTAGCCCGCGGCCGACCAGGGAGGCGTACTTACCCATGTTCAGCTTGCCCACCACGGTGCGGGTGCTGGCCAGCTCCTCGTAGTTACCGAGCACTACCTGGTTGGTTTCGGGGCGGATTTCCGTCACGTACACAGGGAAGCCCAGGGCCACGCCCAGACCCTTGCGCTGCCCGATGGTGTAGAACGGGTAGCCCTCGTGGGTGCCAATGACGGTGCCGTCGCGCAGCACAAACTGGCCGCCGGCCACGCGCTCCTCCAGCCCGGCCACGCGACGCCGCAGGAAGCCGCGGTAGTCGTTGTCGGGAATAAAGCAGATTTCGTAGCTCTCGGGCTTGTTTACCAGCTCCGTGAAGCCGCGGCGCCGGGCCTCGTCGTAGATTTCGGTTTTGCGCATCTTGCCCAGCGGAAACAGCGTGCGGCTCAGGCTTTCCTGGCTCACGCCCCAGAGCGCGTAGCTTTGGTCCTTATTGTCGTCGAGGCCCTTGCTGACGACGTAGCGGCCGTTTTCCTCGCGCACCTGGGCGTAGTGGCCGGTGGCAATAAACTGGCAGCCGAGCTGATCGGCACGGCGCAGCAAGGCATCCCATTTGATGTGGGTATTGCAGAGTACGCAGGGGTTTGGTGTGCGCCCGGCCAGGTATTCCTCGGTGAAGTTTGAGATGACAAAGTCGCCGAACTCGTCGCGTATGTCGATGATGTAGTGCGGGAAGCCCAGCTCCACGGCAATCTGGCGGGCATCGTTGATGCTGTCGAGCGAGCAGCAGCCGGTTTCCTTTTTGGAGCCGCCCGCCGAGGCGTAGTCCCAGGTTTTCATGGTCATCCCGACCACCTCGTAGCCTTGCTCGTGCAGGAGCACGGCCGCTACGCTACTGTCGATGCCGCCGCTCATGGCTACCAGCACCCGTCCTTTCGAAGTATTCATACGTGATGTGAATTGCGCCCGAAGCGTGAAAGGTTCCGGCCGAAGGTGCAAAGGTACGCAGGTTGGCTGGTTTGCCTGTGGAATGGCCGGCTGGTTGAACGGCTTTCTGAGCGGCCGGCTGCGTAGTGGCATGGAAAGTATGAAAGCAAGCGCATTGCATTTAGAACTGAATAATTAGACTGGGTTTCGGATATTGCGGCTTTAACTGCCTGCCTCCCCGCTCTGCTCGCCTTTCCTCACCGTTTCGTATGTCTCTGATTACTTCCGTGCTGGTGCGCGGTATCAATAACCTGTCGGATGCCCGCTACTGCGCCGGCATGGGCGCCGACTACCTCACTTTCCGTCTCGACCCCGCCCTGCCCGGCTTTCTGGAGCCTGCCGTGGTGCAGGAGCTCAGCGGCTGGGTAGCCGGTGTGCAGCTGGTAGGCGAATTTCATTCCCTACCCATCGACGATATCAACGCCCTGGTAGCGCAGTGCGGGCTGCATTACGTGCTGCTCCACCGCGCCCGGCCCGCCCACGAGCTGGCCCGCCTTGCCTGCCCGGCCTTGCAGCTTGCGCACTGGATTCCTGACATGCTGCCCGAAGACGTAGATCTGCGGTTCCGGCAGTTGGTTGCAAATACAGAAGGTATTGTGCTGCCCGACGTGCCCCCCGCCCCGCTCACGGGCGTGCAGCTGGCCCACCTTAGCGAGCAGGCCCGCTCCTACCCGGTCTGGCTGGCCGCGGGCTTTGCCGAGGGCATCACGCTGCGCCAGCTGCTTCAGCAGGTGCAAGTAGCCGGCATCGTGCTGGAAGGCGGCCACGAAATCAAGCCTGGTCTGCGGGATTTCGATGAAATGGAAAAGGTATTCGAGGCGCTGGAGGATTAAATAGCTTGGCTGGATACTGTAAGGATACCTTCTTCAACCATTTAGCCCATAATCGTGAGCAGGCTGAAGAATGGCTCGGTCAACGCCGGGTCGCCTTCCAGGTGCACGTACTGCTCGGCAGCAGCCCGGGGCAGACTTTTGGTGAATAGCCGCCAGGCCACCGAGCCATCCAGGGTGATGCGAGCTGATGGCTCGGTAGCCTCATATTCTTCCAGTTGCCAAGCGTTTTCCTGGCGTCGCAAATGCCAGTCGCCGCCGCCTTCACCAGTAATACACAATCCTAGCTGCGTGCCCTCGGGGGCTGCTACGTGGCGGTAGTGCCAGGGCCAGGCGCGCAGACAGGTTTGCAGAAACGGGTGGTAGAGCTCTGCCTTCAGTAGGGCTTGCTCCTCGCCTACTGCCTGCCGGATCTGCTGCTGGTGGTGCCATTTTTCGGTGTAGTCGCGGGCCACGTGAAACCAGTTTCGGGACTCCAGCTCACCGGCCCAGGCCACCGAAAACGCGGCCGGCGCCTGCGGGTCGAGCGAGGCCAGCAACTGGTTGTACTCCGGCCCCGACAGCTCCAGCAGCCACGTAATTACCGCCGGGCTGAGGCGCTGACCGGCCTGCACCCAGGAGCTGTTCAGCCCATCCAGAAATTGCACAATGCCCGCATAATCCGTAACGGCCGGGGCCTGCCCAAAGTACCCGTCGCGCAGCATGGAGAGGGCGCGCAGATTGCCGTCGAGTAGGTGCAGCGCCACGTCGCGCACCCGCCACCTGGGCGCTACTGTGGGCAACTCCCACTGCTCGGGGCGCAGGCCGCGCAGCAGCGCCAGCAGGTGCTCGTCCAGCACCGGAAACAGGTGCACGGTCTGAATAGGCTCCATGATGAACGGCAAGGGTTAGCTTAGCTGAAACTGCAGATACTTAATCGGGATACCCTCGCTGCGGTAGCGCCGCTCGTAGTGCGTCTGGATATCTTCAGCGTGGGGCAGCAGCTCGGGCGTGGCGTACAAATCCTTGGTGTGAGCCAGCACGGTGGCCCCGGGCCGTGCCCGCACGGTTTCCAGGGAATAATCGAACAGGGCTTCGCTGTCGGTTTTGAGGTGGACGAGGCCGCCGGGGCGCAGCACCTGCTGGTACAGATCCAGAAAGCGCGGAGCCGTAAGGCGGCGCTTGGCGTCGCCGAGGCGCGGGCGTGGGTCGGGAAACGTAATCCAGATTTCGCTTAGCTCGCCGGGCGCGAAATGCGCCAGCAGCGTGAGGGCCTGGGTGCGCAGGAAACCTACGTTGGTAAGCTCCTGCTCCCGGGCGCGGGTGCTGCCCCGCCAGATTCTTTCACCCTTGATGTCGAGCCCCAGGAAATTCCGCTCGGGGTAGCGCGCGGCCAGCCCCACGGTGTATTCGCCCTTGCCGCAGCCCATTTCCAGGGTAATCGGCTGCGCTGCCGGAAAGAAGGCTTCGTTCCAACGCCCGGCCAGCTGCTGATACGTGTCCTTGCCCGGCTCTACAATCTCGGGGCGGGCCGCGTTTTCGGCAAAACGAACAAGTTTAATTCGACTCACGAAGGGAATGTGTTAATGTGATGAAAATGTGCTCCGCTGCGCTAATGTGAAAAATGTACTG
Source organism: Hymenobacter guriensis (assembly GCF_015773195.1). Classification (GTDB taxonomy): domain Bacteria; phylum Bacteroidota; class Bacteroidia; order Cytophagales; family Hymenobacteraceae; genus Hymenobacter; species Hymenobacter guriensis. The sequence goes on along the minus strand of NZ_JADWYK010000008.1, from coordinate 113,722 downwards.
ATATGATAATGTGTTGATTTTCATTCAAGAACAACCAGAAACTAGAAACCAGCAACTCCATCTATAGCTCGGGAATTTCAGCTACGACGAAGGTACTGCCGCCAATGAAGATGACGTCATCAGTCTGCGCGGCGGCGCGGGCAGCCTGCACGGCTTCGGCTACCGTAAAGTAGGTGCCACCGCGCAGCCCAGCGTCCATAGCTTGCTTTGCCAGCTCCGGGGCCGGCAAAGCGCGCGGAATACTCGCCTGGCAGAAGTAGTAGGTTGCCTCGGTGGGTAGCTGGGCCAGCATGTGGGGCACGTCCTTGTCGTTGACGGTACCCAGCACCAGATGCAGCCGGCGGCGCGGTACGCGGGCCAGCTGGGCCATGACCAAACTCAGGCCGGCCTCGTTGTGGCCCGTGTCGCAGATGATGAGTGGGCGGCGGCCCAGAATAGTCCAGCGCCCGCGCAGGCCGGTTAGCTCCCGCACATTGCGCAGGCCGGTTTGCAGCGCCTCGTCGGAAATGGCAAGGCCCTGGCGGCGCAGCTTCTCCACCGTCGCCAGCACGCCGGGCAGGTTCAGGCGCTGGTAGTCGCCCACCAAACCCAGCGTGTACCCGACGCTGCTCCCATCGGCGCCGCGCACTATGCGTACCTGCTGCTCTTCCTCATCAAAGGCTGGCTCGCGCACCAGTTCTACCGCGTAGTCATCGGCGGCAAAGACGATGGGCGCGCCTACTTCGGAGGCTTTGCGGCGGAATACGTCAGCCACCTCGGGCTGGTACTGGCTGATAACGACGGGTACGCCGGGCTTAATGATACCGGCTTTTTCGGCAGCAATTTCGGGCAGCGTGTTACCCAGCAGCGCCATGTGGTCGAAGCTGATGTTGGTGATGAGCGACACCAGTGGCCGGATGATATTGGTGGAATCCAGCCGCCCGCCCAGGCCTACTTCGATGATGGCTATATCTACCTGCTGCTCGTCGAAATACTGGAACGCCAGGGCAACCGTCATTTCAAAGAATGAAGGCTGCAGCTCTTCAAACAGCGGCCGCCAGCGGGCTACCCACTCCACCAGGTAGTCGGCCGGCAGTTCCTGGCCGTTGAGCTTCACGCGCTCCGTAAACTCGCGTAGGTGGGGTGAGGTGTACAATCCTACCCGGTAGCCAGCCGCCTGCAGTACCGCTGCCAGCCAGTGCGAGGAGCTGCCTTTGCCGTTGGTGCCCGCCACGTGCACGCTCCGAAACTGCCGTTCGGGGTTGCCCATGGCCTGCATCAGTGCCTCGATGTTGGCCAGGCTCTTGGTGTGGGCCGCCGCCCCTACCCGCTGAAACATGGGCAGCTGGGTGTAGAGGTAAGCCAGGGTTTCTTCGTAATTCATGCGCAAAGAAAAAGCCGCCGGCCGGAATTTCCCGCCGACGGCTCTGTAAATATCAACTACCGCTGTTATCGAACCGTGATGCGGAAGGTGTAGAACCCCGTGGCTCCACCGGCCACCGCCGTCGTGCGACGGAAGGCCGATTTGTACAAGGCGTCGCTGCAGACCTTTTCCTGAGCCGGCGACACGTTGCCGGATACTTTCGTTACGGCCTCTACTTCACCGTCGGCGTTGATTTTGATTTTAAAGCGCACGTAGCCCGAGTTATTGTCGATGGCTGGGGCAGTTGGTCGGTCTTCGAAAGCCCAACCAGCCATTTCCAGGCCATTGCCGCCTCCGCTGCCACCGCCACTGCCGGGCGTGCCGTACAGGGCCTTGGCGTCGAGGGAACCGTTGGGGTCACCCTGGTCGCCTACTGCGCCGGGCCGGTCACCGTTGTTGTTGCCGGTGGGCCGGTTACTGGTGCCGTTTTCACCGTTGCCCCCGCCGTTCTGGCTGCCGCGGGGCGTGAATACTGCCCGCTGGTCGACTTTGAGCTTAGGAGCTTCGCGCACGGGCTCTTCGCGGGGCGGAGCCGGCTTTTCCGTGGGTGGCACCGTTACGGGGCTTTCCTCGGCTTCGCTAGTTACCACTTTGGCTTCCTCAGCCGGCTGCGGGTCGGGCTGCGACTGTTCCCGGGCAGGTTGCGGATCGGGGTTGGGCTGGGAAGCCGGCGGGCGCGAGTCCTCGCGGTTGGGCGACTCGTTGGCTGGAGCCGTGCTCTGCACATCGCCGGAGCCAGCCTCATCGATGCCGTAGTTGAGCTCTACGCCGCCACCGCCCAGTTCCAGGAGCGGCGGATCGGGGCCTTTGAAGACGGTGAACCAGAACAGCAGCCCCAGCAGCACGTGAAACACCACCGTGCCAATCAGCGCCTCGCGCCTATGTTCCTCGCGGTATTCCATGAGTTGGTATTACGTTGCTTGTTGTGGGTTGTTGGATTTTGTAAGCGGTCAGGCTTCAGCAAGTTCCGCGTGCCGCGCTAACAAAATCATGCCACTACCCGATCAGCTACTTTTGCTGGGCCTGGGTGGCCATGACCATTTTTATCTTCAGCCGGTTCCCGATTTCGAGAATATCCACCAGCTTCTGTACGTTCAGCGAAGCATCTACGCGCAGCACGGCGGTGGGCTGCTCCAGACCGGCCACACGCTGAGCCAGGGAGGTTTCCAGGGTAGCAGCCGTCACGGGTGTACGGTCCAGGAAGTACTGGCCCTGCCCATCCACCGAAATCGTAATGGGCTGCTTTACGGCCTGCTTGCCCGAGCGGGCATTAGGCAGCATCAGCTTGATAACGTTCGGGTTCACCATCGTCGATACAATCAGGAAGAACAGCATCAGGAAGAACATGATGTCGTTCATCGAGCTGGTCTCGACGTGGGAAGAAACTTTACGGCGCCGGCTTAAATCCATTACTTATGAAATATGAGTAATGTGGTTGAAGGTAAAAATGTGAGAAATGAAGTACCGCCGAGAATGGCTGGGCACATCTACCTCATTTTTACCTTCCACCACATTCGCTAATTGTCCTGCAGAATGTCCATGAACTCGAGGGCCGAGTTCTCCATGCGGAACACCATCCGCTCAACCATGATGCTAAGCCAGTGGTAACCAATGTGGGCCACGATACCGACGATGAGGCCGGCGGCCGAGGTCACCATCTTGGTGTACAGACCACCCGAAATCTGAGCAATGCCGAAGTCGCCGGTGGAACTGATGGCGTAGAAGATTTTGATAACCCCCACGATGGTGCCCACGAAGCCCAGCATGGGCGCAATGCCGGCCACGATGCCCAGCACGTTGATATTCTTTTCGAGGCGGGCAATTTCAATCTTGCCCACGTTTTCCACGCTGGTTTCGATGTCCTTGAGCGGCTGCCCAATGCGGCGGATACCCTTGTCAATCATGCGGGCCAGCGGGGAGGCGTTCTGCGCGCAGAGCATTTTGGCGCCCTGCAGGTCGCCCTTCACCATCAGGTTGCGGATGCCGGGCATAAACGAGTCGGGCACGGCGCCGGCCTTGCGGATGGTGAGGTACCGCTCGAAAATGATGTAAATCGAAACGAACAGCAACAGAAACAGCGGCACCATAATCCAGCCACCGGCCAGAATCAGGTCAATCAGCGAAAGGCCGGTACCGGCAGCAGCGTCGGCGGTAGGAACGGTGGTAGCGGCAGCAGCCGTAGTGTCGGGGGCGGCGGCAGTAACCTGCAGCAGAAATGGCGTCATGCTAATAGTTAATGACTTCGGTTTGCACGCCAAACTGCTTTCTTACAGCAGCCTCGTGGCGCTTAGCCGAGGCCTGGTCAGCGAAATCGGCGGCGGAAAGACGGTAGAATCGGGTACCCTTGATGAAGCGGTTGCCCCGGCGCGGCAGCAGTAACTGGGTAGCTTTGCCTTTGCTGGCGTAGGCTTTCTGCAGCTTACGAGCCGAAGCCTCATTGTTGACAGCAACTACCGCCACGTACCAACGATTGGTAATGCCGGAAATTGTAGCCCCTGTTGTTACAGGTTCCGCTACTTTCTTGGCTACTGACACCGCTTTAGGCGCTAGCGTTGCAGCCGCTTTCTTTTCGGGGGCAACTGCAGGTGGTGGAGCAGGCGCAGCAACAGCAGCTACCGGCGCTGGCTTCGCGGCTTCCGGCTCATTCCAGCCTGGTTGGGCCAAAGCAGCCTGCTGCCGCTCAATAACGGGAGCTGCAGGAACCTCTGTTGAACTAGCTACCCATTCGGTGGCGCTACGCAGGTTTTCGGGCAGATAGCCCATACGTAGCGCGAACAAGTAGTTGGCCGACAGCACCAGGCCACCAATCAAGACGCTGGCCACGCCCGTGAGTACGCGGCGGCCCAGGCGGCTGCGTGAGGCGCGCAAAACCGGTTCCGGCAACTCAGTACCCCGCTCCCGGGCCTGCATGGCGTCGGTGGCCCGCACGGGGCGTGAAAGCAGCTCGGGCAAACCAAAGGAAGCCGTGAGCAGGTTGTGCGTGCCGGTGTATTCAAAGTCGAGGCCGCGGCCCGCGGCATGCCGGAAGATGCCAATACCGGGAAGTTCTGTGCGCTGGGCCGTTGTTAGCTCACTTTGCATCCGCACTACCGCGTCGCGCACCAGTTGCCGGGCCTGGGCGGCCGGGATATTGAGCGTCCGGCTCAGGGCGTCTACCAGCAGGCCGTCATTGCGCGTCAGGGCCTGATTGAAGGCGACGCGCTTGGCCGGTGGAGCCAGCGTGTGGCGTACCGGGTGAATATGCGCCGGCGAATAGTCGGCAATCAGCCCCCCAAACTCGGGGATGATAACACAGTCATGGTCGCGCAACAGGGCGCTGATATGGTCGGATAGCTGCAAGGTCGGGCCGGGTTTTTCGGTTGTTTACGCGGAGCTAGAACTGATAGGTAACCCCTGCCAGCACATTCACGCCCTTCACTGGATAGAGAAGAAAACGCTCGTATTTGCGGCCTAGCAGGTTGTTACCCATAGCAAAGATGGATAGATTATCCGAGAAACGATAATCAGCCCGCAGGTTCAGGTCCACCACGCTGTCGGTAGGGCGCACCGTTTGCACGTAGGTGCCGGAGGTGGTTGGGGGCACGCTATTGTCGGGCACAAAGCGGGTTACGGCCCCATAGCTCGATGACAACGTGTACAGCTCGGCGCCTACCAGCAGTTTGTCCATGAAGTTGTAGGAGCCGAAGAACGTGCCCTGGAAAGTAGGCCGGTGGAAAGCCTCGGCCAGGGTTTTGGTTTTGTAGGCGTTGTAGTCGGCCTTGAAGCCCAGGCGGAACCGCTCGGCGGCGTTGTAGAGCGCCTCGCCATGCACGTTCATGAACTGCGTAGTCTTGCGGTCATACACCAAATCGAAACGGGTAGAGTCGCGCCGGCTGTTGTTGTAGAAGTACAGGTTCTGGTCGTTGGCCAGCGTCACTTTGGCGTTCAACTCCAGGGCCCGCGCTGGGGTGGCCGAGAAGCCAAAGAACACCGTGGGCCCGCGGTGAGTATCAGCCACGCGCTGCTGCGGCCCGAGCCAGGGGTTTTCGGTTGTTAGGTCGTACATCGTCACGCGCTGCAGGCTGCCGCCCAGGCCGCCGTACACTACAAACCGGTCTTCGGCCACAGTATAGCCCAGGCGCACGGCCGGGTACACGTTGAATTGCTTGGCCGTGCCAATGGTGTCGCCGGTGTAGCCAAACGTGGCCCCGATGGACACATCGAGGCGGTCAAAATCTACTTCCAGGGCGGGCGTCACCTGCACAAACGGCCGGCTCACGCTCACTGAGTCTTTGTGCGAGATAAAGGAACCCTCGCCGTTGATGGCCACGCGGGTTTTCTCCGTGAGGTAGTATTTCGACTGCAAGCCCAGCTGGAAGTCACTTTCCCGGGCCTCGAAGTTGTCTTTCCAATAGCGGAAGCCCGCGCTCAGGTCGTACTGAAACTGGGCGTCGGCGGCGCGGTTGCGCAGGTATACTTTGGCGGCGGCGCGGTTGAATACCTGCTTGAGCGTGTCGGCGTCGGGGCGCGGCTCCTGCGGGGTATAGCCGTAAAAGTTGTACCGCTCCCGACCCAGGTCGAGGCGGGCGCCCAGGGTGAGCGGGCCACTGAACGTTTCGCCGTGCAAACCCAGACTACTTTGGGCCACGCCGGAATTTTTACCGTCCACGGGACCTTTGGCCGAGGAAATGTGGCTGAGGTTGACGCCGTAGGAAGCCGCGTTATCACGGGTGTTGTGCAGGTATGCCTTGCCGTAGATAGTACCGTAGTTGCCCAAGCCGGCCTTCACGTAGTTACCCAGCAGTGGGGCCAGCTCTTCCTGCTTGATGGTGAGCACCCGCACCGAGGGGTTCAGGTTATCGGAGGGCAGGCGGAAGTCGGGGAAGGAGTACTGCAACGGCTTGGCCGTTTTGGTGGGGGGCGCAATCTGAACCTTCTCGTAGTTGCGCGTGGCCTCGGGCAGCTGGTTCACGCGCTCCTTCACAATCTCAATTTCGGCGTCTTCAATCTTGCCGCGGGTACGCTGGGCCTGGGCCAGCTGCGGAGCGGCGCTGGCCGCCAGTAGCACCAGGGCCGCGGCGGTATGGGAGGAACGAAGCGTCATACTAGCAGGAAAGGGCTTTATTCAGTTAATGCTTTACACAAACTGAATTTCTAGCCTGTTAATCAGAAGGTTATTTTTCTATCAATTTTTACAGCTTGCTCTTATTGCTTGCCCTCAACAGGTGCTTCTGCCGGAGTTTCAGCCGGCGTGGCGGTGCTGTCGGTGGGCGCCGCTTGTAAAGAAGTGCGCGGCGCTGTGCGGCCTTTGGGCGCGGGCTTGGCGGGTGCTTTGCCGGTAGCTGGCTTCGTAGTGGTGCCAGTTTTGGTGGGCGTGGGCTTGGCCGGAGCGGGCGTGCCGCTGTCGAGGTTGGCCAGGCGCTGCTTGGCACCTTCCACCACTTCCGCCACCGGGAATTTGTTATCGATGATGGAGTTCAGCGTGGCCTTGGCCTGGAAGGTTTCGCCCTGGGCCGTGTAGATGTCGGCAATGAGCAAGAACGCTCGGCCCAGCCACAACTCGTAGCTGCTGAAGCTGGAGTTGCTCTTGTAGGCCGCATCCAGCGCCGCTTCGTACTTCTGCTGCTTGAAGAGCACTTCTGCCAGCAGGTACTGTGCCTCCGCCCCCGATTCGTCGGTGGCGGCCGCCGCAGCCGCTGTTAGCTCCGGTACGGCCTGGTCGAGAGAGCCGGCGCGGTAGCTGGCTTTGCCCAGATAGAGCAAGGCCTGGTTGGCAGCGCTAAGCGAAGTACTGCCCAGCCCTTTCACTTCCTCGGCCACCCGGCGGGTAGCGGGGTAGTCGCCACTTTCGTAGTAGCTTTTCATCAGCCCCACGCCCGCCGTGGCAATTTCGCGGCGGTTCTGGGAGGTGCTTTGCAGGCGGCCATAGTATTTGATGGCCTCAGCGTAGTTCTTGTTCTCGAACTCCAGGTCAGCCACCCGGCCCACCGCCCGGTTCACAAACTCCGACTTGCCTTCGGCCACCACGGCCTTCATGCGCGTCAGGGCCTCGGCTTTCTTACCGGTTTTCAAGTACGCATCGGCCAAGAAGTAGCGGCCGTCAATGGCCAGGGCGTTGTTGGGGTACTGCTTGAGGTAGGCTTCGAGGCGCGGAATGGCCTGCTCGTACTTCTCCGCCGAGTACAGGGACTTGGCCGCCTCAAACTCCACGCTTTCCACGGCCGCGTCGTTGGGGTTCTGCTGCTTGAAGCGGGCCAGGTAGGCATCAAACTCGTCCGTCTGCCCCAGGGCCGTGAGCGACTGCTGCAGGGAGTAGATAGAAGAGCTGGCGGCCTTGCTGCGCGGGTATTGGTCGAGCACACGCTTGAAGTCGGCGGCGGCTTTGTCGTGCTGGCCCAGGTTGGCGTAGGCCACCCCGCGCTTTTGCAGCGTGGTGGGCACCAGCGGGGAGTTGGGCCGGTTGTCGAGCAGGCGCGTGAAGCCGGCTACGGCCGCCTCGTAGTTGCCGCCCTCAAACTCCAGCTGGGCCTGCTGATACACGGCATCATCGGCGTAGCGTGAACTGGGCGCAGTCTTGAGCAGAGTGGCCAGGGTGCTGGCGGCTTCGTCGCGGCGGCCCAGCAAACCCAGCACCACGCTTTTCTGGTAGTAGGCGTAGTCCTTGTCGGCGGCGTTGGCCTCAATCACGCGGTTGTAGCCTTCCAGCGCGGTCTGGTAGCTTTTGGCCACGTAGTTAATGTCGGCCAGGCGCAGGGTTACGTCGTAATAGTTGGGGTCTTTGGCAGCCTGGGCGTCTTTCAGGTAAGCCTGAAACTGGGGCCGGGCCTTCTCATACTGCTGGGTGTTGTAGTAGGCGTAGCCCAGGCCGTAGCGGGCCTGCTGGTCGTAGTTGGTTTGGGCAGCGGGGCCGCTGGCGGCGGTGCGCAGGGCAGCCGTGTAGCTCGTAATAGCCGGCTGGTACTGCTGGCCCTGGCTGTACAGGTCCCCGCGCAGCACTTCGGCGGCAGCCTGCAGGGCGTCGTCCTGCGGGTATTTCAACGACTTCTCCACCACCGGCAGGGCTTCCTGGAAGCGGCTGGCGTTGTAGAGCGTGGCGGCCTGGTAGTAAGCCACGCGCTGGTAAGTGGCGTTGAGCTTGGCGCTGCGGTTGTCGAGGCCTTCGAGGTAGTTCAGGGCCTGGGCGTAGTCGGCTGAGTTCAGGAAACTCTCGCTCAGAATGTCGTCCACCACGGCCGCGTTCTTGGAGCGCGGGTACTTGCGGTCGAAGTCACGCAGGGCGGCAATAACCTCCTGGGTATTGCCCTGTTCATAGTTGATCTGCGCGTACTTAACAGTGGCGTTTTCGGTGATATTCTTATCGAAGGTAAGCTTGCGGGCCGCGTCGAAAGAGTTCAAAGCCAGCTGCTTCTGCTGGGTCTGCAGGTAGCTCAGGCCCAGGTGGTAAGCTGCGTTCTGACCCAGGGAGTCGCGGCGGGCTGCCACACCTTTCAGGCTGCCGATGGCGCCCTTGTAGTCGCCCATCTTGTAGTTGGCGTAGCCCACCTTGTACTGCACCGAGGGGTCGATTTTCTTGCGGCCATTGGCGTACTTATCGAAGTACTCGGTGGCCTGCTTGTAATCCTGCTTCTGATAGAAGGCGTCGCCCACCAGCAACTGTATCTCGTCGGCCGACTGCGGGGGCGGGGTCTGGGCCAGGGCCTTGGTGCCGTAGCTGATGAGGCCGTCCAGGTCGCCTTCCTTGTAGTATATCTGCGTCATCACGGCCGGCACCACGGGGCGGTAGGCGTCGTTCTGCTCGGCCACGGCCAGGTCCTTGCGGGCCCCGGCAAAGTCGCCGCTCAGGTACGCCAGGTAGCCGGCGTAGTAGGAGCTGGCGTAGCGGTACTGGTGCTGGCCCTGCTTGTTGCGGTCGAACTGCAGGCGGGCCTTGTCGAAATCCTTCTGGGCAAAGTAGCTGTAGCCAAGCTTGAACTCCGACTCGGCACGCTGCTCGGCCGAGAGGTTGTCGGGGGCCACACGCTGCAGGTACTCAATGGCCTTGGGGTAGCTTTTCTTGTCGAAGTAAAACTTGCCTAGTTCAAAAAACGCCACGGCCGCCTTGGGGTGGGCCGGGTTGTGGGCCGCGAAGGCCAGGATGCGCCCTTCGGCGTCGGGGTGCTGCAGGTACAGGCCCGAAACGGCGTAGTAGTACTCGGCGTCGGTAGTGCGGTCCTGCAGGTCGCCGGTGCGGCGCTGGGTTAGCTCCAGGTACTGCTGAAACGCCTGCTGGGCCGCCCCGTACTTGGCGCGGTCGAAGAGCTCCAGTCCTTCCTGAAAAAACCGTTCATCGTTGGCAAACACCTGCGTCTGCTGGGCCTGGGCGGCGAGGGGAGCCGTGGTGCCCAGGGCCGCAGCCAGGGCAATCCGGGGAAATAACTTCATTGCTCGGCGTTACGGGAAACAGCCCCACGAGAGGGCGGATACGGCCAAAAGTAGTTAAAAATGCCGTTGGGTTGCGGCAGAATTAGACTTTTGGGTGGTTGTAACGTGAATTATGGGTACTTGGTGTATAGCTTGCCGGCGTTGGCGCGTTGGAGTTTATCTTTTTTCTATTTCCGCAACTCCTATGCTATACCCGCGCTTTCTCTATCTGAGCTTCTTAGCAGTGCTGGCTTCCGGCTGCTCTACCCCTTCTGCTTCAACTGGCCCTTATCCGCAAAATCCGGCTATTTCGGATGCGCAGGGGCACCCGCGGGATTCCACCACATTCTACTTCCCGGCGGTTGATTCGGTGACTACCCTCAGAACAGCAAAGGACTCCGTTGAGGCACAGTCCTTCGGTGAACCGTTGGAAAGTTGCGCTGGTGAATTGCACTTTACCTCACGCACTTTAACTCTCTTTCAGGCCCCCATACTTTCTAACTATTATTTGGGTACCCCTATCTACCGTTTTACATGGCTACGTTCTTTTCATCGGCCGGTGCTGCTCACGCTGACGCTTCGGCAGGGCACGGGTATTTTGCGTACGCAATTGCTGACCAAGCACCCTTTCACTAATCCTCCACCGCCCCCCGCGCCACTGTATACCTCGCCTAAGAGCAAAGAATGGTGGCGCAAGAGACAGGCGCAACTGTTGGCTGACGTTGAGTATCAGGAATACCTGGCCGAAAGCAAAAAGCCCCCGATGCAGGTCAAACAAGCAGAAACCAGCCTGGTATTATCCAGTGAACAATGGCAGCACTTTCAGCAACTATTAACTCAGTGTCACTTTCAAACTTTATCTTCTTGTGAAATCAATGAGGTACTTGACGGAGCCTACTGGATTCTGGAAGCTCACCAAGCCGACGGCTACCACATGGTATTCCGCCACAGCCCCGATGAGACGGATGGCTTCCGTAAAGCCTGCGAATATCTGATTGAGTTAAGCTCGGTGCGGAAAGAGGAGCGGTATTAGGGAGGGTTCGTAGAGTCGCGTATTCGCGTCTTGCCGGCCGCGCCGTGTGGGACCTTCGTTCAATGGCGAGACGCGAATACGCGTCTCTACACGCTTATACTCTTTCAGATTGGAATACTGGGGATAATCGAAGCTGGAGAGCGAAAAGCCCTGGCGCTGGCAACCTTTGCCATCCGCCTTGCCTCCTTGGGCTGTTCTCTCCCCTATCTTCTGCATGTTTCTTCGCTTACCGCTGATGCTGGCCGGACTGCTGCTGGCTTTGCACACAAGTGCCCAAACCACCCTGCTGCGCGGCGCCGTGCTCGATGGGCAAAGCAATGCCCCGGTACCGTTTGCGTCCGTGGGCGTGCCGCGGCAGGCGCTGGGCACCGTGGCCGATGCCGAAGGGCGCTTCCAGTTTCGCGTGCCCGACTCCGTGGCGGCCCGGATGCCGCGGGTCTTAGTGTCGTGCGTGGGGTATCAAACGGCGGACCTACCGCTGAGCGCCTTGCAGGCGGCCGCGCCGGTGGTGCGGCTGGCGCCCCTGGTCCGGCAACTGGCTTCCGTGACGGTGCGGGCCGGCAAGCAGCGCGTGCAAACGTTCGGGCGCACGGCCGGCTCCACGTTCATGACGTCCCGCCTCTACACCGAGCCCGGCCTCGTGAGCGACGAGCTGGCCAAAGAACAGGGTACCCTTGTGCCCCTGGCCCCCGACTGCCACCTGCGCGACTTTCATATGCTGGTGGCCTTCAACCGGTTTAAAAGCGTCACGTTTCGACTGAATCTGTACTCGGTAAAAAACAACCTGCCCGACCAACCCCTGCTCACCCAGGACGTGCGCTTTACCGTGGAGCAGCCCCGTGGCTGGGTAAAGGTGGACCTGGAACCCTATCAGCTTTACCTGCGGGGCCACCGCGAAGTGGCCGTAACGGTGCAGTGGCTGCACAGCGAAGCGGCCGAAGGCCAGGCCAAAGCCTTTGGTATTGCCGCCGTGCCTCAGCCCAGCCACAGCATCCTTACCCGCGACAAAAGCCAGGCCCAGTGGCAGGAAACCAAGCCCGGCTACCTCAGCCTCTACCTCACCGCCGACGTGTACCGCCCCGCCAAACCCGACCAGCCTGCCCCGGCCGACTACGTGCTGCCCGATTCCCTGCGCTACCTGCAGCAGCTTCAGGGCCCGGCGCTGGCAGAGCTGGATAACCCCGAACATTACGGCAGCAACACTGCCATTGGCAATACAATAGCAGTGCCGGGCGGGCAGCTTTACTACGAGCGGTACGGCCGTGGCAACCCGCTTTTGCTGCTGCACGGCAACGGCCAGTCCATAGCGGCGTTCCAAAAACAGATTGGTGAGCTGGCCCGGCACTTCGAGGTTATTGCCGTGGACACCCGCGCCCACGGCCACAGTCCGGACTACACCACCGCGCCCCTCACCTACGACTTGTTTGCCGAAGACGTGCGCCTGCTGCTCGACTCTCTGCACCTGCCACGGGTGGATGTGCTAGGCTGGAGCGACGGGGGCAACACGGCCCTGAAGCTGGCTTTGGCACACCCCAGCCGCGTCCGGCGCCTGGCCATCATGGGCGCCAACCTATTTCCCACGGCCGAGGCCATCGCCCCCGATTTCCTGGCCTTGCTCCGCCGCCAGCTGCGCGAAGCCGAGCAGCACCCCGAAGCCAGTCAGCCGCACCGGGCACGGCTTATTCGGTTGCTGCTGCAGGAGCCACAGCTTGCCTTTCAGGCTATGGCTGCCATCAAAGTGCCAGTACTCGTCATGGCCGGAGAGAAAGACGTAGTGCTGGAAAAGCACACCCGCGCCCTGGCCCGCAGCCTGCACCAGGGCCAGCTGCGCATTTTCCCGGGTGCGACTCACTACGCCCCCCAGGAGGTGCCAGAGCAGTTTAATGAAGCCCTACTAACGTTTCTGCGGAAGCCCTGAAGCCAAATAAGGTTAGTTGACCCGTTCCAGCGTCACCTCGTCCCGGGTGAAATCGAAGCGCTTGCGCTCCACCTGCCCACGGCACACCACGGCCCGGGGCAGCGCCAGCTTGCCTTTGGCCTGGGCTTCCAGTTGGGCCTCGCCGGTAGCTTCCAGCACGACTATGGTTTCGCCATTCAACTGCAGCGTCCAAGGGCCCGGCACTACCGGCCCTTCCGGGTACCCCACAATGAATACTTCCTGGGGGCTGATCTGAATGATGTCGAGGACGCGCATTTATATTATTTAAGAACAAAACCTCTATCAGTAGAAAAGAACGAAATCAGCATTCCACCTAAACTTAACCACACTCCCAATACTAAAGTCAGCTTTACTGCAAAGCTGTACTGGTTGTATTTCCGAAAATGATGGCGCTGCAGCTTGTCTATATAATAGGCTAGTGCCAAACCAACCCCTATACTAAACGCAAAAAACACTGGGGCATAAAATACATTTACGAACAACCAACTGCCTACCTGCACGAAGCAGTGTAACAAGAACACATACATATAAAGAACGGTAAGCTTGGTGGCCGAGTCTAGGCTAGACGGCTGTTCACTGTTCGTTCCAAAGGATTTCCAGAAGCTGAAGTTAATTAACTGTAAAGCGGCATCTACCATACCTTACACCTCCCCGGCCTTGATCCGCGAATCGAACCGGAACTCTTCCCGGGCCACAATCTGGATGCGCTTAAAGTCGGGGTGGCGGCTGTGCAGCACATAGTTGAACTCCTGGGGCACGATGGACGAGGGCACGCGCAGCACGGCCGAGGAGCGGCGACGGTACCAGGCGTCGCCGAGGGGCTGGCACAGGGCGTAGCGGCTGGCCCGCTCCCACTCCGGCGGCAGCTCGACCAGCGGTATTTCTTCGACCAGCAACTCATCCGGCACGTCGATGACGAGCACACGGAACTGGTCGTTGAGGCCCTCGCCGCTGCGGTGCACCACGTTTTCGAGGCAGGCCAGGGCGCGGCTGGCAGCGGTGTAGATAACGAACTGATCCTTGAAATTCCAGCGCGCCCGGTAGCCCGAGGCAAACAGGTCGTCGGCGTACTTGGCCAGGCAGATGCGGTAAACCAGCATGGGCTACGACAGGTCGCCGTAGGCTATGCGGGCCAGCTCCTCGCTCACCAGGTCGATGCCGCCGCTGGTTTCCAGCAGCTTCAGGGGCACCTCGCTGTCGAGGCCGTGGGCGGGCTTGTCGAGCCAGCGCAGAAACGCGGCCGCCTCGCCAAATACTTCCACGCCCAGGTTGTAGAGGCTGATGATCTTGAGGGTTTTCTCGCTGCTGGCGGGGCTCAGGGGCTTTTTCTCCTGGGAGTAGGTACGCAGCGTCTTGGTCGAAAGCTCGTAGATGGCCTCGAGCTCATTGGCCTGCAGCTGAAAGGCCTCGCCCACCTCGAAGGCCGTGGCGGCGGGCACGCCCTTGCGGGCCTCCATCACCAGAGCAAAGGAATCCTGCCCGGCCCGGCCCCAGGCCGCCCATTTCTTGCGCAAAGCGGCCGGCATGGTGGCCGCGAGCTTGGGTTGGTGTGGAATAGCAGTCATAAGCGGGGTGCGATTTGACAGGTCGAATCTAAAGAAATTTTTCCTGTTAACGAGGAAATTTTTCCAAAGGTTGATGTTGCTTGCTTTTTGGTGACGCAACGGATTAGCCGCCCCTGCCGACGCAGATGGATTGCCGCTTAATTAAAAAAATAACTTTACCGCATTAAAATGAATTAATGCTATCTTTTATAATAGTAAAGCTATTATCATCGTAAGAATTGATAAGTTTGCAGCGTTAAACAGAACCTTGACTTCCTTTTAGGTCTGCCGCCTAGAGTACCCATCAGCGTGGGTGCTGCTAGTGGCCACGCTGAACGTGCCAGTTCCCCGCGGCCTACGCTGGAATGCTGGAATAACAGTGCCTAACAATAAGTTTTCTTTCCACCTACGCCCGCCGGACTTATTGCGTACGCTATGCTTCGCATCGACCTCAACGCAAATCTTTACCTGCGCGACCCCCAGGACACCGACCTGGGCCGCCGCCTGGTGGCCGAAAGCATCCGCCTGATTGACGAAATCGGCTTCGAGCAGTTCACCTTCAAGAAGCTGGCCCAGCGCATCGAGTCCACGGAGGCCTCTTTGTACCGCTACTTCGAAAACAAGCACAAGCTGCTGGTGTACCTGGTGAGCTGGCATTGGGCCTGGCTGCGCTACCAGATCCGGTTTCATACCCACAACGTGCCCGACGCCCGCCAGCGCCTGCGCCTGATTCTGGGCATTCTCACCCAGGCCCACCAGGACGACCCGGCCACCACGCAGCTTGATGAGGCCGCGCTCTACCGCATTGTGGTGAGTGAAGCGTCCAAGGCCTACCTCACCAAGGAAGTGGACGAGGACAACAAAGCCGGGCTCTTTCGGGAGTACAAGCAGCTGGCGGCGGGCATTACCGAGGTGGTCCGCGAAATCAACCCGGCCTACCTCTACCCCCATGCCTTAGTAAGCACCCTGCTCGAATCGGCCCGCAAGCAGTATTTCTTTGCCCAGCACCTGCCCTCGCTCACCGATGCGGGCGCCCCGACAGCGGAAAACAAATCCATCTACGACTTTCTTACCCGCCTGGCCTTTGCGGCCCTGGGCTAGGGGCCGCGGCTAAACGAACTGAGAAAAATAGCCCAGCTCGAAAAGGCTCCGGCCCCACATTACCCACTCCAACCTCTTGCATGCTATGGCGGACTCGCACGCCTCCTCGCTCACCCCCGGCCAGCGCTTGTGGCGTCTGCTCACCTCGGAGCGGCGCGACATTGCCTACCTCTACGTGTACGCGGCCCTGACGGGGCTTATCAGCCTGTCGCTGCCCCTGGGCGTGCAGTCGGTTATTGGCTTTGTAAGCAGCGGGGCCGTGAGTACTTCGCTGATCGTGCTCATTGCCTTTATCGTGCTGGGTACCCTGCTAGTAGGCGGTCTGCAGGTGATGCAGGTATACTTGGTGGAGTTTATTCAGCAGCGCCTGTTTGCCCGCCTAAGCCTGGACTTTGCCCTGCGCCTGCCGCGCGTGCGCAGCGAAGCTCTCAACGGGCAATACCTGCCCGAGCTGATGAACCGCCTGCTCGACGTGCCCACCCTGCAAAAGGGCATGGCCACTATTCTAGTGGAGTTTTCGGCCGCCGCCCTGCAAATTCTCTTCGGCCTGCTGCTGCTCTCCTTCTACCACCCCATTTTTATTGCCTTCGGGGTGCTACTGGTGGCCCTGCTGGCGCTGATGATTCGCGTAACCGGCCCCCAGGGCCTGCGCACCAGCCTGCTCGAATCCAAGTACAAGTACCGCGTGGTGGCTTGGCTGGAAGATGTAGCCCGCACGGTACAGACGTTCCGCCACCCGCCGCGGCAAGAGCTGCCCCTGGAGCGCACCGATGCGCTGGTGGAAGGCTACCTGAGTGCCCGTCAAAGCCATTTCCGGATTCTGCTGGTGCAGTACTGGGGGTTCGTGACGTTTAAAACGCTGATTACGGCGGCACTGCTCATCATCGGCTGCTGGCTGCTGATCAACCGCCAACTGAACATTGGCCAGTTTGTGGCGGCCGAAATCATCATCATTCTCACCATTTCGGCGGTAGAAAAAGTGCTGCTCAAGCTCGATGTGGTGTATGATGCGCTGACCTCCCTTGATAAAATCGGCCATGTGCTGGACCTGCCCCTGGTGCCGGGCGGGGGCACTACCACCCTGCCACTGCCGGCCGGCCGAAGCGGGCTGCGGGCCGAGCTGCGCCAGCTTAGCTACACCTACCCCGGTGGAACCCGCGCCCCCCTCGACCAGCTCACGCTCAGCATCGGGGCCGGGGAGCACCTGGGGCTGGCGGGTTACGACGGCTCGGGCAAAACCACCCTGCTGCGCATTCTGGCGGGCTTGCTGACGGGCTATACGGGCGTGGTGGCC
Source organism: Hymenobacter guriensis (assembly GCF_015773195.1). Taxonomy (GTDB): domain Bacteria; phylum Bacteroidota; class Bacteroidia; order Cytophagales; family Hymenobacteraceae; genus Hymenobacter; species Hymenobacter guriensis. Next base: position 97,030 of record NZ_JADWYK010000008.1, on the reverse strand, counting down.
TACGACGGCATTGCCCTGCAGGATGTGGAGCCCACCTCCCTGGGCGAGCATGTAGGCGACAACATTGCCCACCAGCATCTTTTCGATGGCACCGTGCTCGACAACCTGACCCTGGGGCAGGCGAGCATCGGGGCCGAAGACGTGGCCTGGGCCCTGGAGCTGGTAGGCCTGCGCGACGAACTATATGCCCGCCCGCTAGGGCTGAACACTCCCCTCGGCATTGGCACACCCCTGGCGGAAAGCACCCGCCAGAAGCTGCTGTTAGCCCGCGCTCTGGTGCGCCGCCCCCGCCTGCTTCTGCTCGATACCTTCCTGCCTGGCGTAGAGCCCGCCGAGCGGCTACGCATTCTGCGACGGGTGCTGGCTCCTGAGCAGGGCTGGACGGTAGTCGTAGCCTCCAACGACCGGCGGGTGCTGGCCTTGTGCCCGCGCCTGGCCGTGCTCCGGGCCGGTAGGCTGGTGGTTGATGGCTCTTTTGCCGAAGTATCCCAGCAGCCTGGGATGCACGATCTGCTAGCCTAGTACTCACGAAGCCCTGCCGCGTTTCTCTCTACTTCCTTACTTTTTGCCCTAATGCCGTTTGCTGAACATCCATTGGCCGAATCCAACCCCCTGACTGGGCGCTTCCGCTCGTTTGCACGGGTGCAGACGCCAACCACGGGCCGTACCCTGGCCCGGTGGGCGGCTGCGCTGGGGCTGCTGGCCCTAGCGGCGGGCTTCCTGCCCTGGACGCAGAACATACGCTCCACTGGCACCCTCACCACCCTACGCCCCCAGGACCGCCCCCAAACGGTACCCAGCACCATTGCCGGCCGCATTGCGCGCTGGCGGGTGCGCGAGGGTCAGCACGTGCGCCGGGGCGACACGCTGGTGGAGCTAGTGGAAGTCAAGGAAAAGTACTTTGACCCTCAACTGGTGCAGCGCACCCGGGAGCAGCTAGAAGCCAAAATTGCCGCCCTCAGTGAAAACAAAGCCAAGAACGCGGCCCTCAGCGACCAGCAAGTGGCTTTGCGTACGGGCTTGCAGGTGAGCCTCAGTAAGGCCCGCAACTACGTGGAGCAAAGCCGCCTTAAAGTAAACTCTGACGAGGCCGACCTCGTGGCCGTGCGCAACGACTACACTATTGCCCAACGCCAGCAGGAACGGCAGGAAGAGCTCTACAAGCAGGGGCTGAAGTCTTTGACCGAGCTGGAGCAACGCCGCCTGAAGTTTCAGGAAACTACAGCCAAGCTACAGTCCGCCGAAAACAAGCTGGCCGCCAGCCGCCAGGCCCTGCGCAACGCCCAACTGGAGCTTTCCTCCCTTTCGGCCGAGTACCAGGACAAGTTGGCCAAGTCGGAGTCGGACCGGCGCTCCGTGACGGCCTACCAATTCGACACCGAAGGCCAGATTGCCAAAATGCGTAACGAGCTGGCCAACCTTAACATCCGCTCGGGCTACTACCAGATTACGGCCCCCCAGGATGGCTACGTAGTCCGGGCCCTGAAAGAGGGTCTGGGTGAAATCGTGAAGGAAGGTGAGCCTATCGTTACGGTAATGCCCGATGCTCCGGCCCTGGCCGCCGAGCTGTACGTGCAGCCCATGGACATTCCCCTGCTGAGCGTGGGCCGCAAGGTACGGCTGCAGTTCGACGGCTGGCCGGCCCTGGTATTCAGTGGCTGGCCCGGCACCAGCTTCGGCACATTCGGCGGCGTGGTGGCCGTCATCGACAACATCGACTCCCAGGGCCAGTACCGGGTACTGGTCACCCCGGACCCCGACCAAGAACCTTGGCCCAAGCCTTTGCGCGTAGGCAGCGGGGTGTACGGCTGGGCCCTGCTCGACGACGTGACCATCTGGTACGAGCTGTGGCGGCAGGTGAACGGCTTCCCGCCCGACTTTGTGGGCGCCCCTGCCGGCAAGGACGGGAAAGAAGGCAAAGCTGTTAAGAGCGAGAAGAAGGCCGGTTACTCAACCGAAGAAGAAAGCAAATGAAGCAGCTGCGCACTTTTGCCCTGGCGACGGGCCTGCTACTGGAAGCTGGCCTGGGAAGCGCGGAGGCCCAAACCGCCCGCCCTGCAGGACGGGTTATGGCCACCCCCGACCCGGTGGGCCGGCCCGTGGACCTGCCCGACTCCAGCCGCGTGTTTGGCCTCAGCGACCTGCTCGCCTACGTCACGTTGCGCCACCCCGTGGCCCGGCAGGCGGGGCTGCTGCCCGAGCGGGCCCTACAGGAGGTACGCTTTGCCCGCGGGCAGTTCGACCCGGCTGCGACCAGCAAATACTACGGCAAAACTCTGGGCGGCAAGGAATACTTCCACGACTGGGACTCCCAGTTGCGGGTGCCGCTCTGGTTTGGCGCCGACGTGAAAGCTGGCTTTGAGCGCGGCACCGGCACCTACATCAACCCCGAAAACTACACGGCTCCGGCCGGCCTAAGCTACCTGGGCATTTCGGTGGCGCTGGCCCAGGGACTGCTGGTGGATGAACGCCGGGCCGCCGTACGCCAGGCCCAGGCCCTGCAGGGCTTGGCCGAAGCCCAGCGCCGCGGAGCCCTCAACAAGCTACTGCTGCAAGCCGCCAAGGACTACTGGGACTGGACGCTGAGCTACCAGCGCCGGGAATTGCTGCGCCAGAATACGGAGCTGGCCGATGTACGTCTCCGGGCCATTCGGGAGCGGGTGCGCCTCGGCGACCTAGCCGCCATCGACTCGGTGGAGGCCCTGACCGAGCTGCAAAACCGGCAGGCGGCCCTGGTGCAGGCCCAGGTGCAGTGGCAGAACGCCACCCTGCAGCTGAGCACCTACCTCTGGGACGAGCAGCAGCAGCCCAGGGACCTGCCCGCCGACGTACGGCCCCAGCCCCTGGTAGACCCCGCCGGCTGGCGCCCCCTCCCCACCGACTCGCTAACCCTGCTCGCGGAGCAAGCCCAGCAGGTGCACCCCGAGCTGCAGAAAAGCCGGGCCAAGCTCCTCCAATTGGGCGTGGAGCGCCGTCTACTGGCCAATAAGCTGCTGCCCAAGCTCAACGTCGATTACAACCTGCTGCAGGCGGGCGCCCCCTTCAGCCCCGAAACCGGAGCCCAACTCAGCGGCAGCTACCTGCAAAACAACTACAAGCTGGGAGTGCGCTTTGCCTACCCCGTGCTGCTGCGCCAGGAGCGCGCCAAGCTCCAACTCAACCGCCTGAAGCTGCGTGAAACCGAACTGGACCTGCAGCAAAGCACCCGCGAAATTCAGGCCGGGCTGCGCACGGTGGCCAACGACTGGGAAGCCCTGCGGGCGCAGCTAACTCTGCAGGCCCAGGTGGTGCAAAACGGCGAGCAGCTGCGCCGGGGCGAGCAAACTCGCTTTGAAAACGGGGAAAGCTCGGTGTTCCTGCTCAACGCCCGTGAAGCCAGCCTGGTGAATGCCCGCCTGAAGCTGGCGGAGCTCCAGGCCAAGTACGCCCAAACCCAGGCTAGCCTCCGCTGGGCCGCTGGCGGCCCCGAGCAGTAAGCCACCCACAAGCGGTGGCTGTCATCCCCCGCTCCCGGGATGAAGCCCGCTCCTACGCCCCGCTTTCCAGCGGGGGTACTTCCCAACCGGGAAAACCATGCCCCTTCCTTTGCCTGAAAATTCTCTTTTCCGGCGGGCGCCTCTGGCCCGCTGCTACTTGTGGTTTAGCACGTCAGCCCCCGGTAAACAGTCAGTTGCCCGTAGCCGGGCGGGGCCGCACGGGTAGCCAGATTTCTTCCTCGGACGCAGGGTCGGCGTTGCGGTAGCCGGGGCCCAGCACTTCCAGGTGCGGCCGGTCATCGACGACAAACCCGGAGGCCGGCAGCCACTCCAGCAGGATATACTGAAACACCCGCGTATCCAGGCTCGACCCGCGGTAGTCGAATACCGCATACTGGCCGGCCGGCACCGTTAAGGTCTCCATGCCCAACGGCACGGGCGCGTCGCCATCCACGGCCACCGCAGCCCATTTGCAGAACCTGGCGTGGACATCATACCCTGCGAAATAGCCGGGCGGGTACTGGGTCACCGAGAACAGGTCGGGACTGGCGGGCGAGGCAATTTCCCGCCGGCGCGGCATAAAGGTGCGCCAGAGCAGGGCTGTTTGGTCTTCGGCCCGCGACATAGCCAGACTGCAGCCTAGCAGCTGACGGGCGGGGGCTTCCAGCAGGCGGGGCTGCAAAGCGGGAAAAGAACTCATAGAAAGAAAGCTCCGGGAAAATTAGTGGTCTACTCTCCCAGCACCGCGTGCAGCGGCACCGGGTGCAGGATCAGCCAGATCAGCTCGCGCAGGATTTCCCCGTCGGTCATGGAGCCCGAGTCGATGCCTTTGCTTTGGGCGTCGGCGCGGCGGATCAGGTGCACGATGTCGCGGGTGCGGTGGAAGTCGAACACCTTCAGGCCGGTCTGGTAGTCCTTGCGCTGAATGGGAAAACGCAAGCCCATCTTCAGCCAGTCGGCCTCCGAGGGGTTGGGGCTCTGGTGCAGCGCCAGCAGGCGGGCGAAGAAGTTGAACAGCAGCGTGAGGTTAGGAATCAGCGGATTGTTTTTGGGGTTGGCCTCGAAGTACAGCAGGATGCGGTTGGCCTTGAGCACGTCGCGGCGCACCAGGGCGCTCTGCAGCTCGAAGATGTTGTACTCCTTGCTGATGCCCACCATCCGCTGCACCAGGTCCTCGTCGATGGCCTGGCCGGGCAGCAGGTTGAGCAGCATCTTGTCGACCTCATTCGTGAGGCGGCCCAGCTCGGCTCCGATGTACTCGGAGAGCATAATGGTGGCCTGGGGCGTAATCTGCTGGTTTTTGGAGCGTACATACTGGCTTAGCCAGGGCGCCACCTGGTTGTCGTAGAGCTTCTTGCTGGTCATGAGCACCGTGCCGGCCGGCGCAGGCTCCTTTTTATCGCCAGAAAGCAGCTTGCCCAGCTTGCGGCGTGCATCCAGGGTTTTGTGCTTGTAGCAGAACACCAGCACGGTGCTTTGCAGCGGGTTCTTCAGATACGCCTCCAGAAATGGCCACGATTTTTCGGCTTCCAGATCGGCCACGGCCTGGGCTTCCTTCACAAGCACGACGGAACGCTCGGCCATCATGGGGAAGCGCTTGGCCTGGCCCAGAATGCCCGTCACATCGGTATCCTTGCCGTAGATGACTACCTGATTGAAGCCTTTCTCGTGCTCAGGCAGCACGTGCTTCTCCAGCAAATCGGCCACCAGATCAATATAGTACGGCTCCTCGCCCTGCAGAAAGTACACGGGCGCAAACTGCCGCTGCTGGAGCTGCTTCAGGATTTCGTCGGGCGTGAGCGTCAAGTTTGAATTAGTAATTAAGAATTAGTAATTAAGAATTGACCTTGGCTAACCAACTGGAACCTTCGCAACTCTTCCTACCCAAAGGTACGGCCTGCCTCTTACCTTTGCGGACTGCTTTGTGAGAATTAGCCGGCTGCATCGCTTCTTCAGGGTACGCACCAGACTACTTGTTTACTCCGCCGGCCTGATTCTTAATTACTAATTCTTAATTACTAATTCCACTTTGAACCTAATAGATGAACTGCGCTGGCGGGGCATGTTTCACGACATGATGCCCGGCACTGAGGAGCACCTGCGGCAGAACGCGCCCATCACCGGCTACATCGGCTTCGACCCCACGGCGCCTTCCCTGCACATCGGCAACCTGGCCACCATTATGCTGCTGGTGCACCTGCAGCGCGCCGGCCACCGCCCCCTGGCGCTGGTAGGCGGCGCTACCGGCATGATTGGCGACCCGTCGGGCAAGTCGGCCGAGCGGAACCTGCTGGATGAGGAGGCCCTGCGCCGCAACCAGGCCGGCATCCGGGCGCAGCTGGAGAAGTTTCTGGTGTTCGACGACTCGCCCACCGGGGCCCGCGTGGTCAACAACTACGACTGGTTCAAGGAGTTCGGGTTTCTGCAGTTCCTGCGCGAAGTAGGCAAGCACCTCACCGTGAACTACATGATGGCCAAGGACTCGGTAAAGCGCCGCATCGGCGGCAACGAGGACTCGGGCGCCGAGGGCATCAGCTACACGGAGTTCAGCTACCAGCTCCTGCAGGGCTACGACTTCTTTCACCTCTATAAGGAACTTGGCACCACCCTGCAGATGGGCGCCAGCGACCAGTGGGGCAACATCACCACCGGCACGGAGCTGATCCGGCGCATGTCGGGCGGCGAGGGCAAAGCCTACGCCCTCACCGGCCAGCTTATCACCAAGGCCGACGGCACCAAGTACGGCAAGAGTGAAACCGGCACCGTGTGGCTTGATGCCTCCATGACCTCGCCCTACCAGTTCTACCAGTTTTTCCTCAATGCCGCCGACGCCGATGTGCCTCGCCTAATCCGGGTGTTCACGCTGCTGAGCCAGGAGGAGATTGAGGCGCTGGAGGCCGAGCACGCCCAGGCACCGCACCTGCGGGTGCTGCAGAAGGCCCTGGCCAAAGACGTAACCATCCGCGTGCACGGCGAGGCCGCGTTTGAGGCGGCCCTGTCGGCTTCCGAAGTGCTGTTCGGTGGCGGTGAGCTAAGCAGCCTTGATGAAGCCACGCTGCTGGACGTGTTTGCCGGCGTGCCCCGCCTGGAGGTTTCGCACGCGCTGCTCGCAGAGCTAAACGTGGTGAACCTGCTGAGCGACGCCACCAACGGCGCCATCTTTTCTTCCCGGGGTGAGGCCCGCAAAATGATGCAAAGCGGCGGCGTGAGCCTGAACCGCGTGAAAGTGCAGCCCGAGCAAGTAGCCCTGGATATACCGCTACTGCTGGATAAGTACTTTGTCGCTCAGAAAGGCAAAAAGAACTACTTCCTCATCAAGCTCGTCTGAGCTCAACTGGCAGAACCACGGATTGGCTACGCCGCACTTCGTTTCGCGCGGATTTATCGGTTTGCACGGATTTTGTAGCCGGCACCGTTCCACCTGAATCCGCCTGAAGCAGAAAACAAAAGGGCTTGCCAGAAGGCAAGCCCTTTTTAATCGTCCACAAAATCCGCGAAATCCGATAAATCCGCGCGAATCCGTGGTTCAGACTACTTCTTCTTGGCAGGAGCAGCTTTCTTGGCGGCAGGAGCGGCCTTTTTAGCAGCAGGAGCCGCTTTGGCAGCACCAGCAGCGGGAGCAGCGGCGGTGTTCTTAGCGTTCTGTACCTCGGTGCGGATGGTCTGCGCCATGTTCTTCAGTTCCTGCATGCCTTTGCGCACGCGGGTACCAGCGGCCGAGTTGCCCTTGTCGTAGAACTTCTCGAAGTCGCCTTCCAGGGACATCACGAGGTCTTTCAATTGGCCAAAATTGCTCATTGGAGAGGGGGTTAGTGGGTGTGGAGAAAGTGGTTAATCGGCTCTAATATACAGGGATTTCAAATACAAGCAAGTTGTCAACTTTTTTTATTAAACCCCATTAGGAGCCGTACAGGGCCTTTTTTATGCTGCAATTGCTGTACGCAGCCTGCGCTATGCTGGCCAATAATAACCGAATAATACAAAACAAGAAAGCCGGCCGCTGGGTAGCGGCCGGCTTTGTAAGTGCGGGCAGTCAGATTAGTCCTGCAAACCCGCCGGAATTTCGGCTTTCGAGTACAGCCCTTTGGAAAGCTTTTCCTGCACCGCTTCAAAGACCTTAATGGTCACGGCTACGTCATCTAAGCTATGCGAGGCCGTGGGGATGAGGCGCAGCATGATTACGCCCTTAGGAACCACCGGATACACCACGATTGAGCAGAAAATACCGTGATTCTCACGCAGATCGAAGGTAATCTGGGCCGCGTCGGAAATTTGCGCGCTCAGCAGCACCGGCGTCACGCAGGAGGTGGTAGTGCCGATGTTGAAGCCTTTTTCGCGCAGGCCGCTTTGCAGGGCCCGCACGATGGTCCAGAGGTTTTCCTTGAGCTCGGGGCGGGTGCGCAGCAGCTCCAGGCGCTTCAAAGCCCCCACTACGAGCGGCATGGGCAGGCTTTTGGCGAAAATCTGGCTGCGCATGTTGTAGCGCAAATATTCAATTACGTTCTCGGGGCCCGCTACAAAGGCGCCAATACTGGCCATGGACTTGGCAAACGTCGAAAAATAAAGGTCTATACCGTCCTGTACGCCCTGTTCTTCGCCCGTGCCGGCCCCCGTTGCGCCCTGTGTACCGAAGCCGTGGGCATCATCCACGAACAGGCGGAACTGATATTTCTCCTTCAGCGCCACCACGCCGCGCAGGTTGCCCTGGTTGCCCGACATGCCAAATACGCCTTCGGTAATCACCAGAATGCCGCCGCCGGTTTCATCGATGATGCGCTGGGCGCGCTCCAGCTGCTTTTCCAGGCTCTGCATGTCGTTATGCACGTACACGAAGCGTTTGCCCGCGTGCAGGCGCACCCCATCGATGATGCAGGCGTGCGACTCGGCGTCGTACACAATCACGTCGTGGCGGTTCACCATAGCATCGATGATGCTCACCACGCCCTGGTAGCCGAAGTTGAGGAGCATGCAGTCGGGCTTCATCACAAACTCAGCCAGCTCGCTTTCCAGCTGCTCGTGCAGGTTGGAGTTGCCGCTCATCATGCGGGCGCCCATGGGCAGGGCCATGCCGTACTCAGCAGCCGCGTCGGCGTCGGCTTTGCGCACCTCGGGGTGGTTGGCTAGGCCCAGGTAGTTGTTCAGGCTCCAGGTGAGCACCTCTTTGCCGCGGAAAATCATGCGGGGCTTAATCTCGCCTTCCAGCTTGGGGAAGGTAAAATAGCCGTGCGCATAGTGCGAGTGGCTGCCCAGCGGGCCGCGGTTGGCGGCAATCTTCTCAAATAGATCCACGAAGGAACGGGTTGAATGTGAAACGAAAACGAGCGGCTACGACCGAAACCCCAACCGCCGGGGAATGTGCAAAGTTATGGCAATCCGCAAAGGTAACCGTTGCCCGGCAGGCTTCCAACCTTCCGGGATTTTGCCTGCCGGGGTTGAAGGTGCCGATGGAATGGTGTTTCTTTGGGTGCTAAATGACTTAGTTGCTTTTAATATAGAACGTCATTCCGAGCCCAGCCGAGGAATCTCGCGTGCTGATAGTGGCGGTGGTAACTGATTTTACCACACTAGCAAGATTCCTCTGTCCCTGGCTTGATGCGCCACATGCTCGGAATGACGTTCGTTTTCTCTTTCTACCGACCTCTCTCCCACCCGCCCCTTACTCTCTCTCCATGAAGAAAATTACCAAGCTGCTCGTGGCCAACCGCGGCGAAATTGCGCTGCGCGTGCTGCGCTCGGCCAAAGAAATGGGCCTGCAGACCGTGGCCATCTACTCCGAGGCCGACCGCAACGCCCTGCACGTGCGCTACGCCGATGAGGCCGTGTGCGTGGGCCCGCCCGCCAGCAAAGACAGCTACCTGCGCGGCGACAAGATTCTGGAAGTCTGCCGCCAGCTGGGCGTCGACGCCATTCACCCGGGCTACGGCTTCCTGAGCGAAAACGCCGAGTTTGCCCGCATGGTGAAGGAGGCCGGTATCATCTTCGTGGGTCCTTCGCCGGAGGCCATGAACGTGATGGGCGATAAGCTCTCGGCCAAGCAGGCCGTGAAGGCCTACAACATTCCGCTGGTGCCGGGCACCGACGAAGCCATTTCGGACGTGGAGGAAGCCAAGCGGATTGCCGCAACGGTGGGTTTTCCCATCCTGATCAAGGCCTCGGCCGGGGGCGGCGGCAAGGGCATGCGCATCGTCAACGCCGAAAGTGAGTTTGAGGAGCAGATGCAGTTGGCCATCAATGAGGCGACCTCGGCCTTCGGCGACGGCTCGGTGTTTATTGAGAAGTTTGTAACCGGCCCACGCCACATCGAAATCCAGGTGTTGGGCGACGAGCACGGCAACATTGTGCACTTGTTTGAGCGCGAGTGCAGCATTCAGCGCCGCCACCAGAAGGTGATTGAGGAAGCTCCGTCGGCGGTACTCACGCCCGAGCTGCGCGCCGAAATGGGCCGCTGCGCCGTGGACGTGGCCCGCGCCTGCGACTACACCGGGGCCGGCACGGTAGAGTTCCTGCTCGACGACCAGCGCAACTTCTACTTCCTGGAGATGAACACCCGCCTGCAGGTGGAGCACCCCGTCACGGAGCAGATTACCGGCCTCGACCTGGTGAAGGAGCAGATCAAGGTAGCCCAGGGTTTGCCCCTCGCCTTCCGCCAGGAGGACCTGCACATCAACGGGCACGCCCTGGAGCTGCGCGTGTACGCCGAAGACCCGCAGAACAACTTCCTGCCCGACATCGGCACACTCACTACCTACGTGCGCCCCCAGGGCCCCGGCGTACGCGTGGACGACGGCTTCGAGCAGGGCATGGAAATTCCGATTCACTACGACCCCATGATTGCCAAGCTCGTCACCTTCGGGGCTACGCGCGAGGAGGCCATTGCCCGGATGCTACGCGCCATTGACGAGTACCAGATTACGGGCATCCAAACCACGCTGGACTTTGGGCGCTACGTGCTCCGGCACCCGGCCTTCGTGAGCGGCAACTTCGACACCAACTTCATCAAGGACCACTTCACCCCCGAGAGCCTGAAGCCTGCCGCCCCCGACGAAACCACCGCCAAGCTCGCCGCCGTGCTCACGGCCATGCTGCTCGCAGAAAAGAAACCCGGCGCTACTCCTGCCGCTACGGAAGCTCCGGTTGCTACCGCCTCAGCCTGGAAGCGGAACCGACTGGGCGTGCGGTAAAAGTTCTTTTAAGAAACACAAAACGCCCGGCTAAATAGCCGGGCGTTTTTGCTTTCAAAATAACATATAAGTTACTTCAGCACCGCGAAAGCCATTTCTAGCTCTGAAAGAAGTTGCATCTGGAAGGCAAACCACAGCCCGAGTGGGTTATTGTCGGGCGAAATAAAAGGTGTACGTAACGGTCCCTACGTTCTGCAAAATCATTGTATTGGTTTTCAGGGTCAGTGCAGTCTTTGTGAATTCCAGGACCTGATACTTGTCATATCCCGTACCACCCGGAAAGGCTGGCACCAGCTTAAGCACATCGCCTGAGTAGGTGTAGGTAAACGGATACCGGAATTCATAAGTCGGAGCAGGGTCAAGGGTTAGCGTACAGGTATCCCCTGAAAAGGTATAGACCTGGCGGGTGGCGGGGGTATCGTCTTTATCAGAGAGTACCAGCCCTTTATCATCTTGAATGAGTGTCCGTTGGTGCGTTTGCTTCCAGGTCCCCTCAAAGACAGGGGCTGGTTCCGCTTCTTGCTTCTTTGAGCAAGCCATGACCAAAACAAGCAGACTCATTAGGGTGATGGATAAGAATCGTTTCATACGAGAAAAAAGTATAGGATGAAAAATTGGCAGCCTAAAGCTAGACGATGCCATCGTTTACGGAATGCTTATCGATAGTAAGTGGGGCCATTACTCTAGGATGGTCTCTTCGCATCCTGAGCTAGTAGAGCATGAAAACGAGGGGACAGCATGCTACTAACAGCACTTACTGGTTCAACAATAAGTGTACAAACCTAATATTATTTAGAAGACGGTATGGGTATAGAAAAAATATTTATACATCATCTAGGCGTGAAGCAAAAATGGCTCTAGGGCATCTAACAGCTATAAATCTGGTAGGCTAGGAAAAAAGCGAGGAGGATTTGCTTGTCCGTAGCCATCTACTCCTTCCGTTACGCCAGCAGCCTGGCCTGATGCGCTGCATTAATCAGGGCCGGGGCGTTCTTGAGTGTAGCTAGCACTACTTCCTTGGCGGCTTGCTGCAGCTCGTCGCGGCTGATGTCGCGGGCTTCTTCGCGCACCAGCTCCGAGAGGGCCTGAAAGGCAAACTGCAGCTTCTGCCGCCGGGGCCGCTCGGCCCGGATTTCCTGGCGCACCTCCGCAAAGTGGGCCTGAATTTTCAGGCGCCGGAGGTGAAACACAGAGTCGCTGGCCACCTGGGGCTGGATGGTGTCGAGGAGTTTGAGCAGGGGCAGCAGTTGGGTGGCCGTGGTGGCTGCAGCCGCTTTAAGGCGGAGGCGTTTGGCGGGCTTCAAGGAGAAATGAGGCGCAGCAGGGGCCGGCTCTGGCGCGGTAGTAAGGGAGTCAGATGAAGTCATGGGTCAGACGCTACACGTTGGTAAACCAGCCGTCAGAGGCTCTTAGCTACACAAAACCAGCCTTGGCAGGTACACTCCCAGCAGATTTCCCTTCCGCTGACCGGGTGCTCAACCAACCTGTTTGCGGCTAAGGGAAAGGCAAGTAGCATCAGGTATGCGGTCAGAATGTGTAATCTATTTTTAGTTTTACAAAAATAGATTACACATTCAACGAAAGAGTTGTCATCTATTTTTATCTTATCAGAAATAGATGACAACTTTTTGCCTATGCCCCGTCGTTCGCGTGTTTCTATGAATCCGCTAGCCCGGGTGCGGGCGTGGTTTGGCCTGCGTCAGGATCAGCTGGCCGTGTATCTGGGCGTGAGTCCGTCCCTGGTGCAGGGCATAGAAAGCGGTCGGCGCCGGCTCACCAGTGGGGTAACGCAGGCGCTCCTACCGCTGCTACAGCTTCTGCCGGCCGACTATAGCTCCACCGCCGAAGTCACCACGCCCGTTCTGGCCCTACCGGCCGGCCTGCCGGGCCCCGAGGCGGTGGAGCTTGATTTTCGGCGGCGCACCTGCCTGCAGCAAGCCGCAGGCCTGCGCCAGGAGGCCGATAAGCTAACCCGGCAAGCCCGGGCCGCCGCACGGTGGGCGCAGGCCCTGCCCACCCTCCTGGCCACCTACCCTGCCCCCCCCTGCCGACGCCGATGCTGAGACAGCGGAGCGGCGGACGTGGCTGCGGGACTGGCTGCAGCGGAAGGCCCGCACCCTGCCAGCCGCGGATGTTACGCGCTGGCACTTGCTGCAGGCCCGTATCACGGCCCTCGAAGCAGAGGCCGCAGCCCTGGGGGGGTTACTGGAGCCTTAGCCGCACCAGGTTTCATGCAACGCCGGGCGGGGACAAGCCCCGCACCCTACTAAAACAGCGTTGCTACGTCGCGCACGCCGATGGGCCGCTCCACGGTGAAGCCTTCACCAAACTCCACGCCCACGGCGTGGCCGAACTCGCGGGCCCGGCCTTCCATGAAGTGCCAGAACTCGGGGGAAGAAATATGGGTGTGCGGCTGCCCGTCGGCGGCTACATTGAACTGGGAGGCATAGGCGGCCACGGAATCGCGCTTCGTTTGCCAGTGCGCGGAAATATCCACCACGAAATCGGGCTTGATGTAGCGGTCCTGGATGAAGTGGTACACCTGCTTCGGGCGCCAGGCTTCCTGAGGCTGGCCGTCGTCGCCGAGGGTTTCAATCATCTTCAGGCCGGACAGAAAGCAGGCGTCGGAGGCCAGCTGGGCGCCCCGGCCATGGTCGGGGTGTCGGTCGTGTACGGCGTTGCAGAGCACGATATCGGGCTGGTAGCGACGCACGGCAGCCACGATAGGCAGCTGGTGTTCCCGGTCGTTGCGAAAAAAACCGTCGGGCAGGCCCAGGTTCTCGCGGGCCTGTATGCCGAGTATCAGGGCCGCGTCGGCAGCTTCCTGGGCGCGGGTGGCGGCCGTGCCGCGGGTGCCCAGCTCCCCGCGCGTGAGGTCTACAATACCTACTTTTTTACCTTGGGCAATAGCGGCCGCAATGGTACCGCCGCAGCACAGCTCGGCGTCGTCGGGGTGTGAGGCCAATACCAGTATATCGAGTTTCATATTTTGGGGACTTGGGGACTTGGGGGCTTGGGGGCTTAGTTTATGTTCCTGAAAGCAACGCTTCATTGCACGGAAACCAAGTCCCCAAGCCCCTACTGAGACGTCGTTGAACGGAAACCAAGTGCCTAAGCTCCTAAGTCCCCAAGACCCTATTTTATTCGAATGGTGCGGCCGATTCGCAGGGTACTCAGGCCACTGTTGAGGCGGCGGATCTGGGCCTGCGACACCCCGTACTTTTGGGCTATGCCCGACACCGTGTCGCCGGAGCGGATGCGGTGCGTGACGGTGCGGCGGGCGGCCGTGGGTGCGTGCCGCTTGGCCGCGGCGCGGGCACGCAGAGCCTTGTTGTAGTAATTGAACAGGGCCGAGGTAATCTGGAAATTGTCGCCGCGCAGCTTGTAGTCGGGGAAGTTGTACATCTGCTCCGGGTCGATGGGGTTACCCTCGTAGCGCACCTCAAAGTGCAGGTGGGAGCCGGTGCTGCGGCCCGTGCTGCCCCCCCGCCCGATCAGCTGCCCGGCCTTTACAAAGGTACCCGGCGTCACCAGAGACTTCTGCAAATGGCCGTAGAGCGTTTCCACGCCGTTGTAGTGGCGCACCAGAATGTAGTTGCCGTAGCCCGAGCCGTCCCACTTCACGATGCGCACCACCCCGTCAAACACGGCCTTCACCGAGTCGCCGGTCTCCAGGTCCAGATCCACGCCGTAGTGCCAGCGGTAGCCCCGGAAGCCGAAGTCGGAAGTCAGCGGGGTTTCCGTCAGGGGCATTTTGCTGAAGCGCTGCTTTTCGGGCTCCACCAAGCGCAGGTTCAGCGTGTCCTTGATGCGGCGCCCGTCTACCCGGTAGGGGTTGATGTTGCGCGTATCCCAGATGGCATAGTAGCCGGCCACCTTGATCCAGGAAGAGTCAATCAGCACCTCATCCGATACCTCCACAATCTGCTGCTCGCCCTCGTCCAGCGTGGTCGTATCCTCGCTCACGATGGACAGCTGCTTGGCCGGGTTGAAGTAGATGGACTTCGAAGCCTCCGAATCATCATCGGGCAGATCTTCCGTCTTGATGAGCACGGTGGTGTCGGGGCGCACGTAGCGGATGGTGGGCGACTTGAACTTGAAGAAGTCCTTGCGCTTCCCGGAGGATCCGCTCTTGGCACGGGGCTGCGTGGTGCGGCGGCGCTGAGCCTGCGCCTCATCGGGGCGGGCCAGGAGCAGCAGCAGGCACACGAGCAGCCCAAGCCAGGAAATTACTTTAGTCGGCAAATGCAACAGGATTTAAAAGATTGAGCTACGAACTGATAGCAACGGGCCAGCCTTTCTCCGGGCAAAACATGTGCTAACAGCTCCTAACTGTTTGCGCTTAGCCATTTTTATCAGGCAAAGCTAACAGCCAACCGCTAACGGCCAGAAGCTACGCTTAGTGTAGGTCTTTGGCAGCCAGGTAGCGCTCCGCGTCCAGGGCAGCCATGCAGCCGGTGCCGGCCGCCGTCACGGCCTGACGGTAGGTGTAGTCCTGCACGTCGCCGCAGGCAAATACGCCGTCCACGTTGGTTTTGCTGGTGCCGGGAATAGTCTTCAGGTAGCCCTGCTCGTCGTGGTGCAGGTAGGGCTGGAAAATCTTGGAGTTCGGCTCGTGCCCGATGGCCACGAAGAACCCATGAATGGCAATTTCGCGGGTTTCGTGGGTCAGTACGTTTTTCACCCGTACCCCCTCCACAGCGTGCTCACCCAGGATTTCATCCGTCACGGTATTCCAGAGGATTTCAATCTTGGGGTTGTCCTCCACGCGCTTCTGCATGATGCGCGAAGCGCGCATCTCCCCTTTCCGCACCAGCATGTACACCTTGTTGCAGAGGTTGGCCAGGTAGGTAGCTTCTTCGGCGGCCGTGTCGCCGGCGCCCACAATGGCCACGTCCTTGCCCCGGTAGAAGAACCCGTCGCACACGGCGCAGGCCGATACGCCCGAGCCATTGAGTCGCTGCTCCGACGGAATGCCAAGCCACTTGGCCGAAGCTCCGGTAGCCAGAATCACGGCATCGGCCGTCAGCTCAATCTTCTCATCAATCGTGACGCGGTGCGGCTGGCCCGAGAAGTCGACGCTGGTAGCCAGCCCGTAGCGGATATCGGTACCAAAACGGGCGGCCTGCTTTTTCAGGTCCTCCATCATTTCCGGTCCCATGATGCCATCGGGGTAGCCGGGGAAGTTCTCTACGTCGTTGGTGATGGTGAGCTGACCGCCGGGCTGCAGGCCCTGGTACATCACAGGTTGCATGTTGGCTCGGGCCGCATAAATAGCTGCGGTATAGCCTGCTGGGCCCGAACCGATAATCAGACACTTTACGTGTTCTGGGGTGGTATTCTCCATGAGAAAAAAGCTCCAGGACTGACCCGAGCGGTATGTAGCGTGAAGGTGAGAAGTACAAAGGTAACAGGACCGGCGGGCTTACCTCCACAGTGACGGGAGGCCCATGGCTACAACAAAAAACCCCAACTATCAGGCCGGGGTTTTTTGTTAGAGGGTAAAACTTATTACCCGAGGTAAGGCTTCAGGGCCTTGCTGCGCGAAGTATGACGCAGGCGGCGAATAGCTTTTTCTTTGATCTGGCGCACCCGCTCGCGGGTAAGGTTGAACTTCTCCCCGATTTCCTCCAGCGTGAGCGAGTGTTCCCCATTCAGGCCGAAGTAGAGGGTAATAACGTCGGCTTCGCGCTTGGTGAGCGTGCTCAGGGCGCGCTGCACTTCCTTGCGGAGCGAGTCGTTCATCAGACCCATGTCGGGGCTTTCCTCGTCCTCGTTTTCGAGCACGTCGAGCAGACGGTTTTCCTCGCCCTGCACAAACGGAGCATCCACCGATACGTGGCGACCCGAAATCTTGAGCGTGTCGACCACTTCTGAGGTCGTCAGCTCCAGTACTTCAGCAATTTCTTCGGGCGAAGGCTCGCGCTCAAACTTCTGCTCCAGTTCCGAGAAAGACTTGCTGATTTTGTTCAGCGAGCCAACCCGGTTCAGGGGCAGACGCACGATGCGCGACTGCTCGGCCAGAGCCTGCAGAATCGACTGGCGAATCCACCAAACGGCGTAGGAAATGAATTTAAAGCCCCGGGTTTCGTCGAAGCGCTTGGCGGCTTTAATCAGACCGAGGTTGCCCTCGTTGATCAGGTCGCCCAGGCTCAGGCCCTGGTTCTGGTACTGCTTGGCTACCGACACCACGAAGCGCAGGTTGGCCTTGGTGAGTTTTTCCAGCGCTTGCTGGTCACCTTCTTTGATGCGTTGCGCCAGCGTTACCTCCTCGTCGGGGGTTAGCAGATCCACCTTGCCAATCTCCTGGAGGTATTTATCCAGCGACTGGCTTTCGCGGTTGGTGATCTGCTTGCTGATTTTTAGCTGTCTCATTGCGGGCGCGAGAGAGTTGAGTTATTGATGCGGATGACGTCGTGTTGATCCGGTATACGGAAAGTACCCAAACGCGGGTACCGGGCTTGACTGTGTGCAACACCCCGGTACCCGCGAAAGTTCGGCCGGCGGCAGTTAAGCGGCGCCGTTGGAGTCAGCTGTGCGCTCGGGTTTGGCAAGCAGCACTTTGCGCGAGAGACGGTACTTGCCCGTTTTCTTGTCGATGTCCAGCAGTTTCACGTCAATCTCCTGTCCTACTTCCAGCACGCCTTCCAGCGAGGCCAGCCGCTCGTGGGCCACCTCGGAAATGTGCAACAAGCCATCTTTGCCCGGCATGATTTCCACGAAGGCGCCGTAGGGCTGGATGCTGCGTACTTTACCTTTGTAGGTTTCGCCAATCTCGGGTACGGCTGCAATGGCGCGGATCCGGTCGATGGCGGCCTGCATGTCTTCCTGGTTGGAAGCGTAGATGCTTACGTGGCCTTTCTCGTCCTTCTCCTCGATGATAACCGTGGCGTTGGTGTCTTTCTGGATTTGCTGAATGACTTTACCGCCGGGCCCGATGATGGCACCAATAAACTCTTTGTCGATCAGCATTTTGTGCGAGCGGGGCGTATGAGGCTTCAACTCGGCAGCCGGCGCAGCAATGGTCTTGGCCATTTCACGCAGGATGTGCAGGCGACCTTCGCGGGCCTGGTGCAGGGCAGCCGTCATGATTTCGGCGCTCAAGCCCTGGATTTTGATATCCATCTGGCAAGCCACGATACCTTTCTCGGTGCCGGTAACTTTGAAGTCCATGTCGCCGAGGTGGTCCTCATCGCCCAGAATGTCGGACAACACGGCATATTCGCCGGTTTCCTTGTCCTGCACGAGGCCCATGGCAATACCCGAAACGGCAGCGCGCACCGGAATACCAGCGTCCATCAACGCCATTGAGCCGGCGCAAACCGTGGCCATCGAGCTGGAGCCATTCGACTCCAGGATGTCCGACACGATGCGCACGGTGTAGGGGTTCTCGTCGTCGGATGGCATTACCTTCTTCAGAGAACGTTGGGCCAAGTTGCCGTGGCCGATTTCGCGGCGGCCGGGGCCGCGGTTGGGCTTCACCTCGCCGGTCGAGAAGGCCGGGAAGTTGTAGTGCAGCATGAACTTGCTGTAACCAGAGGTCATGGCCGTGTCGATGATCTGCTCATCGAGCTTGGTGCCGAGGGCTACCGTGGTCAGGGACTGGGTTTCGCCGCGGGTGAACAAAGCCGAGCCGTGGGCACCAGGCAGGTAGTTCACCTCGCTCCAGATGGGGCGGATTTCCGTGAGCTGACGACCATCGAGGCGGGTGCGCTCCTTGATCATCATGTCGCGAATAGCCTTTTTCTCGGCCGACGAGTAGTAGCGGCCGAACATCTTCATGTCCAGCTCGGGCTGCTCTTCCAGTAGTTTCTCCGTCAGCGACTTTTTGATGGCCCCAAAACCTTCCTTGCGGCCGGCTTTGCTGGGGTTGCCCGATTTGGCAATCTGGTAGGCCTGCTCGTACACGCCTTCCTGAATGCGTTTTTTCAAGTCGTCGTTTTCCTCGTACTTGGGATACTCGCGCTTCACGTGGGACTTCTCCACTTCGGCCGCCAGCTCCAGCTGCACGCGCACCTGCTCCTTGATGGCTTCGTGTGCGAAGGCAATGGCTTCCACCATTTCCTCTTCGCTTACTTCGTTCATTTCGCCTTCTACCATGGCTACCGAGTCAGCCGTGGCTCCTACAATCAGGTCGATGTCGGCGCGGGCAATGTCGGCGGTGAGGGGGTTGATCTGCAGCTTGCCGTCGATGCGGGCTACGCGAACCTCCGAGATGGGGCCGGCGAAGGGGATATCCGAAATCGAGAGGGCAGCCGAGGCGGCCAGGGCAGCCAGGGCGTCGGGCTGCACGGTTTTATCGGCCGAAATCAGGGTAATCATCACCTGCACCTCGTAGTGATAGTCCTTGGGGAACATCGGGCGCAGGATACGGTCTACGATACGGCAAACCAGGATTTCGTAATCCGAGAGGCGGCCTTCGCGGCGCTGGAACGAGCCGGGAATGTTGCCGGCACCACCGAATTTCTCCTGGTAATCAACCGACAAAGGCAGGAAATCCACATCGCCGCGCGAGCTGGGCTGCGAAACGACGGTGGCCAGCAGCATGGCGTCGCCGAGGCGTACCACTACGGCGCCGTCGGCAAATTTGGCCAGCTTGCCGGTTTCAATGGAAATCTGCCGCCCGTCGGGCAGCGTAATGTGTTTGGTAACCGCGTTGTAGTTGGGCATCTGAGAGGGTTGCTTGGGAAAGCGTGCAGCGGGCGAGCAGCCGAAAAAACGCGCCGGGAAAAGCCACGTTTTGCTCTGAGGAAATTTGTTCTGGGAATAGGCAGGCGCCGGTGCCAGAAAGGCGTGCCGGCTTAGCACAAAAAAAGAGCAGGGAACCTTCGTGAAAAGGCTCCCTGCTCCGGCGAGGCGGGTTACTTGCGGATACCCAGCTCTTTGATAATAGCGCGGTAGCGGTTGATTTCGCGGTGCTGCAGGTAATCCAGCAGACGACGACGCTTACCTACGAGCTTCAGCAGACCCAGGCGGGTTGAGAAGTCCTTCTTGTTTACCTTCAGGTGCTCCGTCAGGTGGTTGATGCGGTGCGTGAACAGCGCAATTTGCGATTCGGCCGAACCGGTATCGGTGGTGGACTTCTGCAGGCTGCTTTTCTCGAAAATAGCCTGTTTTGCTTCGGTAGTGAGTTTCATCGGCAGATAGGTTTCCCCGTCCTGGATTAAAAATGAAAAAAAGAGCCACCCCGCATTTCGGGGTGGCCGCAAAGGTAGCTACTTAATGTGAGAAGTGCTAATGTGAGGAATGTGCTGATGTGCTAATGAGGGGAATAGATAGTTCATGGCCATTTCCGCACATCAGCACATTCCAACCATTAAACTTTATAGCCCCGGAAGGGCCAGCGCAGGCCAGTGGGAAACAACCGGCTCAGGTCCCAGTCGAGCAGGCCGGAGTCGCGGCGGGCCTGGTTGAGAAAGAACAGGCCGATGGGCAGCAGAATCAGGTTGGCCATCCACATACCCAGGCCCACGGGCATCACCCCTTCGCGCCCATACTTCTCGCCGATGATGCTGAGCACGTAAAATACGATAAAGAACAGAATTGAAATCAGCACCGGCACGCCCAGACCTCCCTTCTTGATGATAGCGCCCAGTGGAGCCCCGATGAAAAACATGATGAGAATGGCCGCCGACTGCGTGTACTTGCGGAAGATTTCGATGCGGTAGTTGTTCGTGTCGCGGGACAGTTCGGTCAGGCGTACCTGGGCGCTGGTAATGGAGGCGCGCACGTTGCGGGCGCGGTCGGTGGCGTTCTGCACCAAGCTTTCGGAGAGCGGGGCAAGGCGGCTCAGCGGAATGCGCTGCCAGTGCGCGAGGCGGCGGCGCTGGGCTTGCCCCAGGGTATCCACGCGCATATGCGTGTAGTAGGAATTCAGCTCGAGGCTGGTGCGTCGCCGTTCTTTGCTTACCTGTTGGGTTAGCGAATCAGTGTAGTGCTGCAGTTGGCTTAGATTCTGCATCATCTTATTTTGCGAAAACAACTCCTCCTTGGTGCGGTCGAGGCTGAAGGAAGCCAGGGAGAAGGTGATGAGGTTGCGCTTGAAGTTCTGGCGCCAGAAGCCGGTTTCGGTGCGGTTGTTTCCTTCGGGCTGCTCCACGTAGCTGGTGCCGTTGAACAGTTCCAGGCTCAGGTACTGCCCGCCTAAGCGCGTGAACATGCGGCCCGAGTCGGCCAGAATCACGGCGGAGTTGCCGGTGCTGCGTGAGTGGTCGTAGATCATCACGCCGTGCAGCCGGTCGCCGTTTTCGCCCAGCTTTTTCTCCACTTTGATGGTGTAGCCCGGGATGCCATTGTAGAAAATGCCTTCCCGGATATCGAGAGCCAGCTTTTGCTGGCGCACGTCCCAGAGCAGGCTGTAGGCTTTCAGGTTGGCTTTGGGCACGATGGTGTTGTTGAACCAGAAGGCGCCCACCGCCAGCACGGTGCTTACCAGCAGCACTGGCCGCAGAATGCGCGGCAGCGAAATGCCAGAGGTTTTGATGGCCGTCAGCTCCTGGTGCTCGCCCAGCGTGCCGTAAGTCATCAGGGAAGACAGCAGCACGGCCAGCGGCAGCGACACGGGCACGATGAGCACGCTGAAAAAGCCCAGCAGCTGCACCAGCACGCCCGCGCCCAGGTCCTTGCCGATGATGTCGTCCATGTACTTGAGCATGTACTGGGTGAGCAGAATGAACTGCACCACCGCAAACGTGAGCACGAACGGGCCGGCAAAGGCCTTCAGAATAAGTTTATCGAGTTTTTTCATGGGTACGGCCGGGGAATAAAATGCGTCCCGGGCATCAACAACAAAGCGTAAGCAAAACGAAAGTACGGCTCGTTTAACTTACGCTCGGCACCGGAACACGGCGGCGGCTACTAGCCGCCCACCTGCTCCCGCAGATTCTGTACCAGATTATCCCACATTTCCTGCAGCTCAATATCGTCCGTCTCCTCGGAGTAGTCAATCACGCGCAGAAATACTTCCTGGGTGAGCTCCGACGACTCAATGGTAAAGTCCAGGTAGTTGGCATCGGGCGCGTGGCGGTGGTTTTTATCGAGAAACACAAACCGGGCCGAGCGGTTGGTACGCTGCGACGTCAGCTCGGCATGATGGTCCTGCCCATCCCAGGTAAAGATAAAATGGTGCTGCGGATCGGTACGTACTTGCTGGCAAAACCAGTGGCTCAGGCCCGAGGCAGTTGCCAGATACGGATACAGAATTTTAGGGGACGCATTGATAGGGTACTCCACCGTAAACCGGTGTTTGGAACGTGTAGCGGAGAGCGGCATAGGCAAGAGGAAAACAAAGCGGAGCGCAGTCAGCACCAGGTGGTACTGTTGGTTTGCGGCAAGTTAATGGGTTTTTTTTTGCGTCTACGCTTGCGCCGCTACAAATCTTGTAGCTACCTTTGCGCCACCAAAAACCCGGCGGGGTAGCTCAGTTGGTTAGAGCACAGGATTCATAACCCTGAGGTCACGAGTTCAACTCTCGTCCCCGCTACTACTGAAAACCGCATAGAACCACCGTTCTATGCGGTTTTTTATTTCCGGGCATTTCCCCTACCTTCCCAGCCCTGGCCTCTCCCCTATGACGCAGTATACCAACTCCTTTGGCAACGTGTACCTGACCGTGCAGCACGATGCCGCCAACCAGTGGATCTACAACAACTGGCAGGGGCTGCTTTCTACAGATGCCGTCATTCAGGGCTGCCAGGGGGTGCTGCAGGTGCTGCATGCCACCAAGTGCCCCTATATGCTCAACGACAACCGGGCCGTAATCGGCTCCTGGAACCAGGCCAACGACTGGATTGAGCAGCAGTGGATGCCCCAGGCCCTGGCAGCCGGCCTCACCCGGTTTGCGCACGTAGTAGCCCCGGGCATCTTTGGGCAGGCCTCGGCCGAAGCCATGCACCAGCGCGTAGGCAACCGCTTTGAAATGCGCCTGTTCCAGGACATCGAAGCTGCTCAGAACTGGCTGCAGCTCGCTCAGGTACAAGTAGTTTAGTATCTTCGTACGCAGTAGGTAGAGCCGTTAGAATAGCCTGAAAAAAGGCCCAGCCTCGGGAAGAGACTGGGCCTTTTTTCAGGCAAGCGGCTGACTGGCTTACTTGATCTTCTCGATGATGCCTTTGAAGGCTTCGGGATGATTCAGGGCCAGGTCGGCCAGAACCTTGCGGTTGAGCTCAATGCCAGCCTTTTTCAGGCCGCCCATGAACTGCGAGTACGACAAACCGTGCTGACGGGCACCGGCGTTGATACGCTGAATCCAGAGGGCGCGGAAGTCGCGCTTCTTTACCCGACGGTCGCGGAAAGCGTAGAGCAAGCCTTTCTCTACGGCGTTCTTCGCTACGGTCCATACATTCTTGCGACGGCCATAATAGCCTTTCGCAAGCCGCATTACTTTTTTCCGACGGTGGCGCGAGGCCACGTGGTTGACACTTCTTGGCATAACCTACTTGTTTTTGGCGGCCGGCGGCGCAATGGGGCGTCTTGTGTTTAAGCCGGGCGCCTGGTGAAAAAATTAAGAATTAAGAATTGATAATTAAGAATTGGCTACTTCAGCACAGGCTAAGTCAGCATTCTTAATCCAGCATTCCTAATTACAGATTCAGCATGTCTTTAACGCGGTTCATATCGGCCGAGCTCACCAGCGTAGCGTGCGTCAGGTTACGCTTCTGCTTGATGGATTTCTTGGTCAGGATGTGCGACTTAAAGGCGTGCTTGCGCTTGATCTTGCCGGTGCCGGTGAGCGTGAAACGCTTCTTGGCGCCGGACTTGGTTTTCATTTTCGGCATTGTGAGGAAAGTAAGTGGGTAAAACAACTGCGGCGGCCGGCTGCCTAGGGCCGGTTCGCCTGGAAAAAACGGGTGTAAGGCGCCGGCCTATTCCTCCGTCTCGGCGGGGGCAGCTTTAGGAGCCGGGGCTCCTTCTTTGCCGCCGGCGGGCTTGGTGGCGGGAGCCGGGGCAGCGGGCTTGGGCTTCACTACCACTTTGGGCGCCAGGTACAGGAACATGCGCTTGCCTTCGAGCTTGGGCAACTGCTCCACTTTGGCCAGCTCTTCCAGCGCCTGGGCAAACTTGAGCAGCAGGATTTCGCCCCGCTCCTTGAAGACGATGCTACGGCCCACAAAGTGCACGTACGCCTTGATCTTGGCACCTTCCTTCAGGAATTCCTGGGCGTGCTTGAGCTTAAAGGCGAAATCGTGGTCGTCGGTGTTGGGGCCGAAACGGATTTCCTTTACTACCACCTTCGTGGCCTTGGCTTTCAGCTCGCGGGTACGCTTCTTCTGCTCGTACTTGAATTTCGAGTAGTCGATGATGCGGCACACGGGCGGAACCGCCGTGGGCGAAATTTCCACCAGGTCCAGGTTTTGCTCCTGGGCCATGCGGCGGGCCTGCTCAACGGGGTAAATACCCACCTGCACGTTTTCGCCGACAAGGCGAATTTCGCGGGCGGTAATTTTCTGGTTGATTTTGAACGGCTCCTCCACCTGCTGGCGGGGTACGTAACGACGATTCGGGGTAGCTATGGGAAAGTCCTCCTACTGAAAGGTGAGAGATATGGCTATCTGGCACTGATACGCCCGTCACGGCAAGCCGGGCGGGCGTATCAGTGGGCAAATATCCGCTTTTTTTTCAATTGCAACAACCTGCGGCCGCAAATACGCCGAAGAATACCGCTAGGTCAGGCCCCGCGCATCAACTCGGCCACCTGCTCTTCGAAGTTGCGCACGAATGCCTCGATGGGCATGGAGCCCAGGTCGCCCTCGCCGTGGCGGCGGACCGACACGATGCCGTTTTCCTGCTCCTTCTCCCCCACAATGAGCATGTAGGGCACTTTGGAAATTTCGGCATCCCGGATTTTACGGCCTATTTTCTCGTCGCGCGCATCAATCGTCCCGCGTAGGTCTGCCTGCGTGAGGCGGTCGTACACCTGCTGGGCGTAGTCCTGGTATTTCTCCGAAATAGGCAGAATGGCAAACTGCTCGGGCGAAAGCCACAGCGGAAAGTTGCCGCCGCAATGCTCAATCAGCACGGCCACGAAGCGTTCCAGGGAGCCAAACGGGGCGCGGTGAATCATGACCGGCCGCTGGCGGGAGTTGTCGGAGGCCACGTATTCCAGCTCAAACCGCTCGGGCAGGTTGTAGTCGACCTGAATAGTGCCCAGCTGCCACTTGCGGCCTAGTGCGTCGCGCACCATAAAGTCGAGCTTGGGGCCGTAGAAAGCCGCCTCGCCCAGCTCCGTCACCGTGCTCAGGCCTTTCTCGGCAGCCGCTTCAATGATGGCCCGCTCCGCCTTTTCCCAGTTCTCGTCAGAGCCGATGTACTTGGTTTTATTTTCAGGGTCGCGCAGGCTGATCTGGGCCGTAAACTCCGGAAAATCCAGCGCCCGTAGCACGTAAAGCACGATGTCAATAACCTTGAGGAACTCCTCCTTCACCTGGTCGGGGCGGCAGAAGATGTGCGCGTCGTCCTGGGTGAAGCCACGCACCCGCGTGAGGCCGTGCAGCTCCCCGCTCTGCTCGTAGCGGTACACCGTGCCGAACTCGGCCAAGCGCACCGGCAGGTCGCGGTACGAGCGAGGCTTGCTCTTATAGATTTCGCAGTGGTGGGGGCAGTTCATGGGCTTGAGGAAAAACTCCTCGCCCGGGTTTGGCGTCTTGATAGGCTGAAACGAGTCGGCCCCGTACTTTTCGTAGTGGCCGCTGGTCACGTACAGCTCTTTCGACCCGATGTGGGGCGTTACCACGGGCGAGTAGCCGGCTTTCAGTTGGGCTTTGCGCAGAAACTGCTCCAGCCGCTCGCGCAGGGCCGTGCCTTTGGGCAGCCACAGCGGCAGCCCGGCACCTACTTTCTCCGAGAACGTAAACAGCTCCAGTTCCTTGCCCAGCTTGCGGTGGTCGCGGCGCTTGGCTTCTTCCAGCCGCTCCAGGTACTCCGTCAGCTCCTTGGCTTTGGGGAAGGTGATGCCGTAGATGCGCGTGAGCTGCTTGTTCTTTTCGTCGCCGCGCCAGTAGGCCCCGGCCACGTTGAGCAGCTTCACAGCCTTGATGGGCGAAGTATCGGGGATGTGCGGTCCGCGGCAAAGGTCGGTGAAGTCGCCCTGCTGGTAGAACGTGATGGTGCCATCTTCGAGGCGCTCCAGCAAGTCCAGCTTGTAGGGGTCCTGCTTTTCGGTGAAAAAGGCAATGGCGTCGGCTTTGCTTATCTCACGGCGCTCAAACTGGCTTTTCTTTTTGGCCAATTCCAGCATCTTCTTTTCAACCTCCGGCAAATCGTCGGTTGAAATCGTGCGGCCTTCGCCCAGGTCGATGTCGTAGTAGAACCCGTTCTCGATGCTGGGGCCGATGCCAAGCTTTACGCCGGGATACAGCGCTTCGAGGGCTTCGGCCATCAGGTGAGCCGAGGAATGCCAGAAGGTCGACTTGCCTTCCGGGTCGTTCCAGGTGAGGATGGCCACGTCGGCATCCTGGGTGATGGGGCGGTGCAGGTCGCGCACTTCGCCGTCGACGCGCACGCCCAAAGCATTGCGGGCCAGGCCTTCGCTGATGCTGGCGGCTACATCGTAGCCCGTGGCGCCATCTACAAACTGGCGCACCGAGCCGTCGGGGAGGGTGATGTTGAGCATGAAAATGAGGGTTGCTAATGGCTATACAAACAGCCGTGAGCCCGCAAGTTACACAAGTGGTGAAATTGTGAAGTGGTGAAACGGTGAGTTGACGTTCTATTGGCGCCGCACAGAATGTGCGGTTAGAACATCAAACTCACTATTTCACCACCTCCCCATTTTAGAGCCCCGAAGACGGACGCGAAATGTTGAGCGGGGCCACCGGCTCTACGGCCGCGCGGCGCGGCGTTTCCGTGGGCTGGCCCTGGGCCCTGGCCCGGCCCTTCCACACTTTGTAGGTCCAGTGCCGGTTGCCGGGGTTTTCCTGTACCAGCCGCTGGTACTCTACCAGCGCCAGGTCGTGCTGACCCTGAGCCTCGTAGCTTTCGGCCAGCATCTGGCGGGCGTTGGGCAGCAGCACGGAGCGGCGCAGCGCCCGCCGCAGGTGGGGAATAGCCGCCTGGTACTGCCGCTGCCGAAACAAGGCCAGGGCTACGCGGTAATCGGCGCGGTAGAGGGTGGTATCGTAGCGCAGGGCGCGTTGGAAGTGACGCTGGGCGCTGTCGGGCAGGCCCAGCAGGTCGAACTGCCGGCCATAATCGTAGTGCAGCGGGCCGTAGGTTGGCGCCAGGCGCAGGCCCCGGGCGGCGTAGGGCGCGGCCAGCAAGGGCTGATGGTTGGCGTTGGCCAGAAAGGCCAGCTGATGCAGGCTTTCCGGCTGGCGCGGATCCAGCCGCACGCTGGCTTGCAGCATGGCGAGTGCCTGGGCAGTGTCGCGCAGGCCCGAGTAGGCCAGGCCCTTGTAGAACAGGGCACCGGCGTTGGCGGGCTCCTGACGCAGGGCGCGGTCGAGGTGGTCGAGGGCGTCGGAGTAGTGGCGGGCGGCTAGGTGGGCCTCTCCTACCAGCAGACTGAGAGCCGGCGAAGCGTAGCCGTGCCGGGAAGCCTCGGCCGCTGCTGCCAGCGTGCCCGCCAGCTGGCCCTGGGCGCGCAGGGCACGGGCCTTCAGGTAGTAGAACTCGCCGGGGGCATCATCCAGCTCCAGCGCTTGGTTCAGGTCGCGCAGGGCGGCCTCTACCTGCCCGGCCGCCAGCCGGAACTCGGCCCGGTGCGCGTACAGGCTGGCATTGCGGGGCTGGCGGGCAATGGCGCCATTCAGTTCTTCGGCCTGGATGGCGGGCCCGCTCTGCACCGTACTGAGCGGCACCATCAGCTCGGGCACCTCACTGGCCCCGGAGCTACAGCCCGCCAGCAGCAGGGCAAGCAGCCAGACCCCAACACTGCTCGTTACCCGCAAAAACGTCGTCCGGCGCCGTGGTTTCATCCCGCAAAGATAGGAACTCCGGCCGGGCTAATTAGGACTCTAGGGTTGTTTGCCCGAGGTCTGGCGGCCGACTTTGCGCTCCAGCTTTTCGCGCAGATTGCGGCAGCGGCGGCTGATTTCCAACTCCTCCGTGGTGAAAGGCGTGAGCGTGGCAGCCCGGCGCAGAATGTCAAGGGCCTGGGCGCGGCGGTCCTGGTTTTCGAACACCCGGGCCAGATCATAATACACTTCGATGCGCTGGGGATTCAGCTCCTGTGCCCGCTGCAGGGCGTCAATGGCTTTGCGGGAGCTGGCGCCGCCCGGCCGGCCACCCAGAAACAAGCCGCTGAAGGCCCGCTCCAGCAGGTTGTAGTGGTCGACGCGGTAGTGCCAGCGGCCCAGCAGCTGCCAGGCTTCCGACCAATCGGGGCGGCGGGCTACGGCCATAAACACATAGGCCTTCATGTCGCGGTAGGCGCGCAGGCGGTCTTTGGCGCGCAGCAGCGTAGCCTGGTTGTAGAGCGTGAGGGCCACAGCGTAGTTCGATTCGGGTCCCTCCTGCTTGAGTGCCCAGCTCCGTTCGGCGTAGCCGCGGGCCATAGTGTAGTAGGCACTTTTGCGGGTTTCATCGGTGTAGCGCCGGCCGATGCTAAGGTTGAGCAAGGCAGCCTGCCACAAGGCCTCGTAATTTTTATCGTCCTGACGCAGCACCTGCTCATACTTATCCAGAGCTTCGGAGTCGCGGTACTGGCGCTGGAGGGCCCGGGCCTCGGCCAGCAGCTTGCGCACGGGAGGTTTGGGAACGACGGCGTTAGCAGGTGCTTTTTCCTGGGCAACGGCGGGCCCCGGGCCTGCACTGAGCAATGCCAGCAGCACTAAGCTTACCCATCGAAAATGCCATTGCGCGTTGCCTGCCACTGAACTGCGTTTCCCGCAAAGCTGCGGTTTTTATCGGGGTTAACGGAAAGTAGCTGGCGTTTTTTTACACTTAACCGAATAGTCGAAACCGATTTACCTTGCAGGTG
Source organism: Hymenobacter guriensis (assembly GCF_015773195.1). Lineage (GTDB taxonomy): Bacteria > Bacteroidota > Bacteroidia > Cytophagales > Hymenobacteraceae > Hymenobacter > Hymenobacter guriensis. Next base: position 68,456 of record NZ_JADWYK010000008.1, on the reverse strand, counting down.
GCTACCGGTCTTTGGCCGTTCGCAAAGCAGTTATTCAGCCGCTCTACCTCTACTTATTGGGCAGAAAAAAGCCCCGCTGGTAGGCGAGGCTTTCGGGAGAGTTATACGAATGTGGCGGCTAAAATAGCTTGAGCTGCGACTTGGGCGTTTTGAGCACGGCCTGGGCCTGGGCTACTTCGGCGGCCGATATATCCACGTGACCGTGCGTCTCGGCCGGCGCCGGTGCGTCGTTGGGCTGGGCCTGGGGCGACGGCGCAGCTTTCTTTTTGGCCGCCCGGCGCTCCGGCTCGGGGCCTTCGTCCGTCAGCAACGTCACAGCGTGGACCTTGAAGTAGTTGAGCTTGTTGCCCAGCGCCTTCCAGCCTTTCACGTCGATGAACTCGTGGAGCTGGATTTTCTCGGTTTCCTTGTCGGCCTTCTTGTCGCGCTGCAGCTTCACTTCCACCTGCGGCTCGGCAAAGCAGGTAGCGCACAGCAGCTTCGAGCCTGGCGCTTCGGAAATGAAGACAAACCGCTTTTCGAGCGTGCTGGTTTCAATCTTAAAGCGCTTAACGTAGTGCGTTTTCGTCTCCGCATCCAGGTACACAGCACTAATGACCGTATCGGGCTCCAGCTTGCGCAGCAGCACGATGTTGGGTACATCGAAGTGGTAGGTTGGGTTGGGTGACTTCAGCTCGTAGGAGCCATCCTTGTACACCACCAGAATAGTATTGTCGGTGTCGAAGGTGCCCAGGTAGCGGCCGTGGCCGGCGGTGTTGAGGCGGCCCACCACGCTGTCGAAGAACATTTCGCGCCCACCCAGGGTGGAGTCGCCAAGGCTTTTCTGGGTGATTTTCTTGATCGGCTGCTTGGTCACGATGTTGCCCATCGAGCCTTTGCCTTTGATGGCCAGCTCGGCAAAATCGAAGTCAAACTGCTTGACGCGGGCCGGGGCTTTGTCGGAAAGCTGCACGCTCACCACTTCCGACTCGGAGTTGGGGTTTGCCGTGAGATAAAGCGTTTTGGTGCCCTTGGTACCCTTTGTGAGGTCGTAGGCTTTGTCGCGGGTGATGCCCGAAACGAGGAAGCGCTTGGCAAAGGCGATGCCCGAGGCGCCATCCTGGTACACCATATTGTACACCAGCCGGTCGTCGTTCTTGTTGTACACGCCGGCGTGCAGAATATCCTTGCCCACGAAGGTTTTTTCGGCAATCCGGGTCACCACAAACGTGCCGTCACGCTTGATGGCAATGATGTCGTCCAGGTCCGAGCAGTCGCAGAGGTAATCCACGCTTTCGTCCTTTTTCAGGCCGTAGCCCACAAAACCGTCTTTGCGGTTCACGTAGAGCTTCTGGTTGGCCACGGCCACTTTCTGGGCCGTTACCACGTCAAAGGTGCGCAGCTGGGTTTTCCGCTCCCGGCCGGCGCCGTACTTTTTCAGCAGCCCCTCGAAGTAGTGAATGGCGTAGCGCGTGAGGTTGGCCAGGTGGTCGGCTACTTCGGCCAGCTCGGTTTCCAGCTTCTGGATGTACTCATCGGCCTTGAAGCCGTCGAACTTGCTGATGCGCTTGATGCGGATTTCGGTCAGGCGCGTAAGGTCGTCCTCCGTGATGGCACGGCGCAGCACAATACGCTGGTCGTCGGCCTTGGCTTTGGAGCCCTGCACGCGCACAAACTTGCTCAGGCCTTTCTCAATCGTGTCGAGAATGTCCTGCCAGGTTTCGCACTCCTCAATTTTGCGGTAGATGCGGTTTTCGATGAAGATCTTTTCCAGCGAGGCCGAATGCCACTTCTCGTTGAGCTCATCCTGGCGGATTTCCAGCTCCCGCTCCAGCAGCCGCACCGTTTTCTGGGTGCTCAGCCGCAGCATGTCCTCCACGCCCACGAAGCGCGGCTTGTCTTCGATGATGACGCAGGTGTTGGGCGAGATGCTGATTTCGCAGTCGGTGAAGGCATACAGCGCGTCCATCGTCAGGTCAGGGGAAATACCCGTCGGCAGGTGCACCTGAATTTCGACTTCAGCGGCCGTGTTGTCCACGACTTTCTTGATCTTGATTTTGTTGGCTTCCGAGGCCTTCACGATGCTTTCCATGAGCGCCGTGGTGGTGGTGCCGTACGGAATGTCGCGAATAACAAGCAGGGTCTTGTCGGCCTTCTCGATGGTGGCGCGCAGGCGGATTTTGGCCCCGCGCAGGCCCCCATTGTAGTTGGTCACGTCGCAGAGTCCGCCGGTTGGGAAGTCTGGAAACAGCTGGATTTCCCGGCCCCGCAGCACGTCGATGCTGGCCTTGCACAGCTCGCGGAAGTTGTGGGGCATGATCTTGGTGCTCAGGCCCACGGCAATGCCTTCCACGCCCTGGGCCAGCAGCAAAGGGAACTTCACGGGCAGCGTGGTCGGCTCGCGCTTGCGGCCGTCGTAGCTCATCTGCCACTCCGTGATGTCGGGGTTGAACACCACATCCAGGGCAAACTTGCTCAGGCGGGCCTCAATGTAGCGCGGGGCCGCGGCGCCGTCGCCGGTGCGAATGTCACCCCAGTTGCCCTGGGTTTCGATGAGCAAATCCTTCTGGCCCAGGTTCACCATAGCGTCGCCGATGCTGGCGTCGCCGTGGGGATGGTACTGCATGGTTTGCCCGATGACGTTGGCTACTTTGTTGAAGCGGCCGTCGTCCATTTCCTTCATTGCGTGCAGAATGCGGCGCTGCACGGGCTTGAGGCCGTCTTCGATGGCGGGCACGGCACGCTCCAGAATCACGTAGGAAGCATAGTCCAGAAACCAGTTCTGGTACATGCCGTTCACGGTGGCTACGTCGTGAATGGTTTCGCCGGGGGCAAACTTGGGCTCTTCCTCCGTCACAGGCTCCGGGGCTTCTTCCACCGAGGCCTCGTCTTCGGCGGCAGCCATTTCCTGCAGCAGCTGTTCGGTTTCGGCGGGTGTTTCGGGCTGCTCTCCGTCGAGGGCCATTTCGGCCGCGGCGGGCGCGGCAGCCGTGGGTTCAAAGCTCATCGTGTCACCGGCCCCGAAAAGCAGGGGCTGCGCAGCATCATCCATCGGAGAGTCGGGGTTGACCATCGAAACAGGGGGTTGGTCGGCAAAGGGAATGCGGGTTGTCATCAAAAGTACCGTTAGCTGCGCAGAACGCAATACGCTTCAAGGCAAAGGCGGCCGGCAAAGTTCCCAAAATATTTAGCTAATACCCTACCATGAAGCATTCGTCATTTCAGTTACAAAATGACATTAAGACCAAATTACGGCATTTTACCCGAAAAAATCAAACTAATTTCAATAGCCAATTCCAGTGTTTTCAGCTAACCTGATGAGCCGGCATTTTGGCAGGGTGAAACGGACGCGGTCCTATTTCGGAACCCCGCCAGGAACAGCCTTTGCGGCAACGTTGGGTAGGCTGGCTAGTAGGGGAACCAGACCGAAAACGTGGACCCCTCGCCTACTGTGCTGTTTACTTCAATGCGCCCGCCGGCATTGTCCAGAATGCGCTTGACCATGTAGAGGCCGATACCCGAACCATCGACGTGGCCGTGAAAGCGCTGAAACATACCGAAGAGCTTATGGGAACTGGCCATCGGAAAGCCCAGGCCATTGTCCTGCACCGTGAGCACCAGGTAGCCACCCTCGGCCCGGTACTGCACCCGAATGAGCAGGGGCCGCTCCGGGGACCGGTATTTCACCGCGTTGCTAAGCAGGTTATACACCACGCTCCGCAGGTTTTTTTCGGAGAATGGGATGCTGGGACAGTTGGCTACCTCTACATCCAGCCTGGCATCGGCAGCCTGCAGCAGCGGCCCCAGGTCCAGCAGCACTTCTTCCACCACCGGCGCCAGCTGCACAAAAGCCGGCTGGGGCTCATGCTCCTTCTGCAGCTTGGTAACTTCCGTCAGGTATTCAATAGTGCGCTTAAAGCGGTCCACGGAGGTTTGCATCATGCTCAGCAGCGGCTCCACCTCCGGGCTGCTCCCTACCCCGGCGGGCAGCTCCGTCAGCAGGGCCTGCAGCAGGCCTTCAATGTTGTTGATGGGCTGCTTGAGGTCGTGGGAGGCGGTGTAGATGAAGTTGTCCAGGTCCACGTTGGCGCGCACCAGCTCCTCATTGTTGCGGTGCAGCTGCTGCTGGGCCTGGGCAATTCGCTGCTGAGCCAGCTTGTGCTCGTGAATATCGGTATAGGTACCAATCCACTGAATAATCTCGCCCTGCTCGTTGCGGGAAGGCAGCGCCCGGCCCAGCATCCAGCGGTACTCGCCGGCGGCGTTGCGGATGCGGCACTCCACTTCCAGCGGCTGCTCGGTCCGCAGGCTCTGCTCCCACTTGGTTTCAGCGGCCCGGATGTCCTCGGGGTGCAGGCTATCCGTCAGCCACTCGGCCAGCGGCTGGCCGGCCTGCGGGCCCGCGTAATCAAACCAGCGCTGATTCAGAAAAGTGTTTTCGCCCCGCACATCAGCCGTCCAGGCAATCTGCGGAATTCCTTCCAGCATGCGGTGGGCTTCAGCAGCGGCCTTCTCCACGGCCTGGCGCGCCGTTTCCTGGCTTTTGAGTTCCTCGTGCTGGCGGCTAAGCAAGGCGTTCTGCTCCGTTACCCGGGCCCGGATGCCACTTATTTCGCGCTCGGCGGCCAGGTCAGTCACGATAACGGCCAGCACCGGTGTTTCGCCGAACTGCAGCACGTTCATCGACAAGGCAAACGGCAATAGCAGACCGTCGGTGGCTTCCAGCGGGATTTCGCCCTTAGCTTTGCCCTGCCAGCCCTGGGCCAGCAGCGTCTCCCACGCCTGCCAGAAGCCCAGCGGCACAAAATCGGCGAAGGTGCTGCCCATAACTTCTGTCAGCGGCAGCCGCAGCCAGCCTGCCAGGCAGGCGTTGCAGTACAGCACTGTGCCGGTTTCGCTCAGCAGCAGGGCCCCTTCGTTCATCTGCTCAATGAGGGTGCGGTAGCTCTGGTCGGCGCCGGCGAGGGTGAAGATGCGGGGGCCGTCGGGGGCCTGCACGGCCAGTGCGTCGATGGTGCCGGTCCGGATGGCCGTGAGCAGGTCTTCGGCCTCCTGCAGTTGCTGGCGCAGCAGCTCATTTTCCAACGCCAGGGCCTCAGTCGGGGAAAGTGCGCGCTCAGCCATGCAGGTATGGGTCGTTGGGGTCGGGCTCAATGCCAAGCAGGGTAAGCACCCGGCGCCGCTCCGACAGGTCGCCTACCAGCCAGCGGATAAGGCCGGGGCTGCGCTTCACCAGCGTAGGTGCCGCAATGATGCGGGCTTCCCGGGCCAGCTCCGGCTGCTGATAGATGTCCACGATCTGCAGCTCGTAGCGGCCAGCCAGGTACCGCTCACAGATTTCCTTGATGTTCTGCACGGCCCGCGCCGAGTTGGGCGTGGCGCCGGTGATGTACAGGTGCAATACGTACTCGGCTCCGGCCACCGCCTGGCCCTCCTCTGATTCCATACCGCAGGGCTACTTAGGGTCGAGGGGCCGGATATCCAGCCCCACCAGCACCCGCTCCTGGTTGGAGAGGTCACCAATGATTTTGCGGATGGGCGAGGGCACTTTGCGCACCAGCGTGGGAATAGCCAGAATCTGGTCGCCCTCGGCCAGCTGCGGGTTCTGCAGTAGGTCGATAACTTCCAGGCGGTAGCGGCCAGCTAGGTGCTCCTCGCAGTATTTTTTCAGGTTGGCCAGGGCTGTGACGGACTTGACGGTGTGCCCGGCTACGTACAGGCGCAGTTCCCAAATTTCCTCGTCCATAAGTAAGGGTGCCGAAGCTAACGACGTTTCCATGCCGGGGTATTACGAATTAGTAGGCTCGGCGGCTGAAGTGCCGCCCGGGCGGGGCGCCAGGCCTTGGGCCACCTGCTGGCGGGCCTGGCGCTGGTCCTGCTGGCGCTGCTGCTCCTCCTGGCCCACGTGGCGCAGCTCCTCCTCCACCGACTCGAACTCGGTGCGCAGGTTGGCAATGGTGGCTTCCAGCACGCGGCGCTTGCGCTCCACTTCCCGCTCGCGGCGCTCCACCTCCTGCTGGGCAGCCAGGGCCAGGGCCTGCTCCTGCAGAAACTGGGTGTGGCGCCCGGCCCCCGTCACAATGCCCGCCGGCCCGATAACTACGTCCAGCAGGCGGATGCCCTCGTCGGTTACCAGAAACTCCCGCACCTGATTGGAGTGAGCCATGCCCCGGGCTTTGAGAATGCTGATACCCCGGTTCCGCTCGCCAATACCTTCTAGGTCGCGCACGTGCAGCCAGGTATCCACCAACGACGATATGCCTTCCTCGGTCATTTCCTGGTTGGCCTTGCTGCCGCTCATCAGGGCCGTGAACAAGGCCGTGATGCCCTGCACCTTCAGGTAGTCGATAAGGCGGGTGAGCATGCCGCGCACTTCCGTGATGCTGCCTACTGAAACCAGGTTGCTGATGGGGTCGATGACCACGCACGCCGGCTTAAACTCGCCAATGAGCTTGTGAATGGTGACCAGGTGCTGCTCCAGACCGTTGAGCGTGGGCCGTGAGGCTTCAATCCTCAGCAACCCTTGTTCTACATAAGGTTGCAGATCCATTCCCACGGAGCGCATGTTACGGATCAGCTGCTGCGGCGACTCCTCGAAGGCGAAGTACAGGCACTGCTCGCCCCGGCGGCAGGCTTCCAGCGCAAAAGCCGCGCCCAGGGTGGTTTTGGCCGTGCCGGCCGTGCCTGTGATAAGCGTGCTGCTGCCCCGGTACAGGCCCCGCCGCTTGAACATCTCGTCCAGCCCCGAAACGCCCGTCGACACGATTTCGTCGGACACGGCGTGAGCCAGCTTGAGCGAGGTAACGGGCAGTACCGAAATGCCCTGTTCCGTTATCAGGTACGGGTATTCGTTGGTGCCGTGGGTGCTGCCGCGGTACTTTACAATGCGCAGGCGGCGGGTGGTAATCTGGTTGATGACGCGGTTGTCGAGCAGAATCACGCAGTCCGACACGTACTCTTCCAGGCCCTGGCGCGTGAGGTTTCCCTCGCCCCGCTCCGCGGTGATGATGGTGGTAACGCCCTTGTCCTTGAGCCAGCGAAACAGCCGGCGGATTTCCGAGCGCAGGATGGCTTGGTTGCTGAAACCCGAGAACAGGCTCTCGATGGTATCGAGCACCACGCGCTTGGCCCCGATGCTGTCGATGGCGTAGCCCAGGCGAATGAACAGCCCTTCGAGGTCGTACTCGCCGGTTTCCTCAATCTCGGAGCGGTCTACGTGGATGTGGTCTACGCGCAGCTTCTTGTCAGCTTGCAGCTGCTTGAGGTCGAAGCCCAGGGACGTGACGTTGGCAGCCAGCTCGTCGGCGGTTTCCTCGAAGGCCATCAGCACCCCGGGCTCGTCAAACTCCTGAATGCCGCGCACCAGAAACTCCACGCTCAGCAGGGTTTTGCCGCAGCCAGCCGAGCCGCAGATAAGCGTGGGGCGCCCGCGGGGCAGGCCGCCGTCGGTTACGTCGTCGAGGCCCTCAATGCCCGTGGGGGCCTTGGGCAATTGGGGCAGCACAGGAGAAGCAGCAGTCATAGAAACACGGCAGGAAACAGCAATAATCCGGCGGATAGCGGCCGCCACCCTGCGTTCGGCAAGCATAAATCGTGGCCACGGACCTGCGCAGGCGTTTGCCTGTGCCGGAAAACGAAGGTCGCACTATTTTATGATTCGCCCATCCGCGTCAGGAAACGTTGCGGGAACAGGCACCCCGCCAGGTAAACCGGGGCTAAGCATTCAGGCCTGCGGCAAGATCAGCCCTGCGCCCTTGCCTAGGGAAAATACTTATGCAGTAGGGCACTGACTTTATCGGCAGTCAACGGCTTGCTCAGAAACTCATCAATGATGCCTAGCTGCTCCACCTGGCGCACGTCGCGCGGATGCAGGGAGGTGGTGAGAATAACGATGACCACGCCTTGGCGCTGCTCGGGCAGCAACTGCTGGTAAGCTTCCAGAAACTGGAGGCCGTTCATGCCGGGCATGTTGATATCAAGCAGAATAAGTACCGGGCAGACCGGCGTGGGCTGCTGGCAGTGCTGGCGCAGGAAATCCAGGGCCGCGTGGCCGCTTTCAACCACGGTAAGGTGCTGGGCTATGCCCAGACGGGTGAGCAGGCTTTTATTGAGGAAATTATTGATCGGGTCATCATCGATCAGCAAAACAGACGGCAGCGGAGTCATGAATAGAGCGGCATCGGCCAGCCAGGACGGCTGGGGAGGTATCGGAACGGTAAGAAGACAGCTAGGAACGACGGAAATACACCGAGAAAACGGAGCCTACGCCCGGCTCGCTGGTTACGGACACGCGGCCCCCGGCGTTTTCCACGCTGCGCTTCACCATGTACAAGCCCAGCCCCGTGCCCTCCACGTGGCTATGCAGGCGCCGGAACATAGTAAACAGCTCGGGCAGCTGCTCGGGGGCCAGGCCCAGGCCGTTGTCCTGCACCGTGAGTACCGTGTAGTCGCCATCGGGATGGCAGGCCACGCGGATTTCGGGCAGGCGGTCGGGGCGGCGGTATTTGAGGGCGTTGCTAAGCAGGTTGAAGAGCACGGAGCGCAGGTTTTTCACCGAAAACCGCACGCTGGGGCAGGCTTCCACATCAATGGTAAGCCGGGCGCCGGTTTCGGAGAGCAGCGGGGCCAGGTCCAGCTGCACGTCGCGCAGCACGGGTGCCAGGGCTACTTCGGTGGTGGGCTGGGTGTGCTCCTTCTGGAGCTTGGTCACGTCGGCCAGGTGGTGAATAGTGCGCTTGAAGCGGGCCACCGACTCGTACATCATGCCCAGCACCGGCCCTACTTCCGGGGCCGCGGTGGAGGTTGTGAGCATACTCTGCAGCACGTGCAGCAGGCCCTCGATGTTGGTGATGGGGGCTTTGAGGTCGTGAGAGGCGGTATAGATAAAGTTGTCCAAGTCGATGTTGGTGCGGGTAAGCTGCTGGTTGAGGGCAGCCAGGTCGGTGTTGCGGCTCCGGAGCTGCTCGTTGACGGCGTCTACCTGCTGGCGTGCCTCCACCTGCTCGGTCACATCCGTAACAAGGGCGTAGAAGCCCTGCACCTTGCCCCCGCGCAGATCGGGAATGTAGCTGGTGTGGATATATCTAATGAAGCCCTCACGGTACGGCATACGTGCCTCAAAATCCAGCCGCTCGCCAGCTAGTGCCCGGTCGATGTACCCTTTCACGGCTTGGTAGGCGGCTTCGCCTAACACCTCACGCACAGGTCGCCCTAGCAACGACTCGGCAGGAATTTCGAACCAAGCCTCGTAGGCCTTATTGGTGAATCGGTATACTTCATCAGCATCGAGGTAACTAATGAGTACTGGCAGCGCATCAGTAATCAGTCGCAATTGCTGGGCGCTGGCTTCGCGGGCTTGGCTGGCCTCTACCTGCTGAGTTACTTCAAAGGCAAACACCAGTACACCATCAATGTGGCCCTGCTCGTTGAAGCGAGGCTGCTGAATGTAGTTGAAATACCGGTCCTCCAGCTGTCCGTCTTCGGGCCGGGCAATAGGTATCAGCAGCCCCTGCTCCGTATGGGTATAGCCGGTTTCGTAGACCTGCCGAAACGTACGGTGCACCTCATGACCGGCTATTTCGGGCAGGGCTTCCAGGATGGGTTTGCCCTGCAGCTGCCGGCCCGGAAACAGCTGCTGATAGCCGGGGTTCACCAGCTCATACACCAAGTCCGGGCCATTAAGAATACAGATGGCGGCCGGGGCCTGCATAAACAGGCGCTCCAGGCGGGCGCGGTGCCTTTCAGCCGTGGCGTAAGCCCGCCGGGCATCGGTAGTGCGGTCCTGAACGCGGGCTTCCAGCTCCTCATTCAGCAGGCGCAGCTCCTGCTGGGCCAGAAACAGCTCAGCATTGTTTTGCAGAAACTCCTCGTTGGCGGCGTGCAGCTCTTCGTTGGTGGCGGCCAACTCCTCATTCAGGTTCTGCGCTTCGTGGCGGCTGAGCACCTGCGCCGTCACGTCCACGGCCAGATCGAGTACGCCCAGCAGGGCGCCGTCCGCATCATACAGGGGCTGGTAGACAAAGTTGAAGTAGTGGGTATCAAGGCGGCCGTTTTGCCGCAGCTGGGCCGCCACCTCAGTGCCCACGAAGGGCACACCCGTGCGGGCTACCTCCGCCATCAGCTCCGTGAAGCCCTGCCCCTGCAGCTCGGGCACGGCTTCCAGCAGCGGCTGGCCCAGCAGCTCACTGGCGCTATAGCCCCAGATGGCGCTCATCTGCTCATTTACGGCCACCACCACATGCTCATCGCCCTGCAACACGCCCATGGCCACGGGCGCCTGCGTGAGCAGGGCGTTCAGCAGGTTCCGTTCCCGCTCGGCGGTGGCGCGGGCGGCCTGTTCCCGGGCCTGGCTTTCGCGCAGGGACTGCTCAGCGGCCGTGCGGTTCTGATCGGCCGTATCGGTAAAGCTTACGACCAGTAGCTCCCCGCTGCGCTGGGCCGAGAGGTGAAAAAAGTTGTCCAGGCCGTCGTGCTGGTAGTTTACGTCGTAGCGGCCCGGCTCTCCCGAGTTGTAAGTATTGCGGTAGAAATCGAAGATGCCGGCCCCAATGGCGTTGGGATAGAGCGTGAGAAACGTTTCGGCGGGCTGCTGGGGCAGCTGCAGCATCCGCCGGGCCGCGGGGTTGAGAAACTCGTAGGCCAAGTCCACGATGTCGTGGGAGCCAGCCCCTGCCATCACCGGGCGAAACAGGATTACGCCCGTCAACGACACGTTGAGCAGCGTCAGGGTCAGGTCGTCGAGCGGAGGCAGGGAGGCCGGGAAGGCGGGCATACGGGCACGGTTGGGTTCGGAAATATACGACGGGCAGCCGCATGCGGCCGGGGGCGTGGCGCTCCGACGCGCCGCGAACTTGCCTGACGTAGCCGAAACCCGTACTTTTTGGCTTATTTCCCGTGGCTTTTTTCTCTTTTCCTGATGACTGATTCCCCCGACCTGTCCCAAGAGCCACCCGGCCCCCGCTCCGAAGCCGATATTCTGGCTGACCCACGCCTGCGCGAGTGGCTGGCCAGCTACCAGCCCCTGTTTCACGAGCTGTTTCTGCGAAACTATGCCACCCTGCTCCAGCAGCTGCACACGCATGGGAAGCAGTACGAAAAAGACCTGGAATACCTCCTTCACCAGCACGAGGAGCCGGCGGCCGAGCACCTATGGCTTATCCAGCATCAGAAGCTGTTCGACCTGGAGTGCCAATGGCGGGCCGGACTGGTAACTGTGCCCGGCGCTCAGCTTACGTCCAACTTCGAAGACTGGCACGACCACATCAGGGCCTGCCCCGTGCTTACGCCCATCAGCCCCGAAGAGCTGGCTTTGTTCGATGCCTTTCTGGCCCAGCTCACCGACCCGGATGAGCTCAGCGACAGCCACCTCTCCAGCGACTTTTGGCTTCACCGGCGCTACCGCAGCCTGCGGACGCGGGCCCAAGACCCCGACGAGGCGGATGACCTGACCGAGTGGACCCAGTTCTGGGACCTGCACCGCGGCACCGGCTACCTGCGCTCCTTGCCCGATGTGCGCGGCGACCTGGAGTTCCACTACGAAAAGGCCAGTCGCAAGCCCGCCAAGGCTACCCCCGCCCCTGCTCCGCCCGACCCGCGCCCCCAGGTGCCCACCTATGGCCCCGAGTACAACCAACTGGTGCGCGAGCTGCTGCGCCGCTACGAGCCCGCCCGCCTGCTACGGCAGTTTGAAGCCCGCCAGCAGCTGACAGCTTACGACGCCGCTGAGGATAGCCTTACACTGCCCCTGGCCCTAGAGCGCCTCCAGAATGCCGGCCCCGGTCTGGTGCCCATTCAGGCCCACGCCGACTGGCGCCAGGCTATTATTCAGGCCGCTAACCGCCACTACCTCGACCAGCTGCGCGCCGCGCTGCCCCAGGTGTACGAGGCCTATAGGCAGCGCGAAACCCTGGGCATTGCCCACCCTACCCCCGACGATGACGCGCCCCACAGCCCCCACCCCGATGAGTTCTTCAACGAGCAGAAAAAGCGCATCCTCAAAGGCCGCCGCCAGCTAGGCGAGCCCGAGAACCTGGACTTCTGAGCCGCCCCCGGTTACGGGTGCGCCCCGGGCAGGTGCATCACCTCGGCTACAAAGTCGGCCAAGTCGCGGTAGGCAATGGGCTGGGCACGCTGAATGTCGCGTAGCAGCCGCTGCATCTGCGGGTTTTCCTCCACGTTTTCCTGCTTACAGAAGTCAATGAAAGCCGGCAGCGCGGTGGGCAAACCCAGCGCGGGCAAGCTGATGCTGGCTGCCTCGGCGGCCCGGTACAGCCAGGAGTCACAGGCCGGGTTCAGCACGATAAGGTACTGGTTGGGCACCTCGGGGTGCTTCAGGATTTCATGAAACTGCTCCTGCCCGCGCCGGGGCCGGGCCAGGGGCCGGAACTTCGCCAGCTCGGGGGCCTCGGTAAATTTCTTGTCGCGGTCTACCATGCCCACCACCACGCGCCCGGCCCGGCAGGCAGCCTGCTGCTGCACCAGCACGCGGGCCACCTGCCCAATGCCCTGCCGGTGGCTGACAAACGGGTAACGATAGGCCACCAACGACAAGGTGAGGGAGGTATCTACGTTGCACTCGGGCACGAACAGCGCGTACTCAGCCATTGGCGGGGCGCGGGATGTAGCGGTTCATATTATAGAACACATCCACCGAGTCGCCGCGGATGGCGCGCACTTCCTCGTCGCTGAGCTGCTTTACCTTGGTTTGGTAGTCCTCGTAGTACGTCACGAAAATAGCCAGCTCCCGGGCCTGCTCCTCATCGGGCAGCATCTGTTCCAGAATTTCCGTCAGCAGATACGGGCTGTGCGTAGCCACGAAAAACTGATTGTTACGGCTCTGGGCAATGCGTTTACCCAGCATTGACACGTATTGCGGGTACGAATGTGCCTCCGGTTCTTCAAACAGTATCACTGCGTCGTCATTGCTTTCGATAGCAGCGAGGTAGAAGATGATGCGTTGGAGCGTATCGGCAATGCTGGAATAAGGGTAATTATAAACAAAATCATCTATGTTCTTTTGAATTTCAAACTTTCTATCATTAACACGCAGCACTAGATTTAGTCCATATGGCTTAAACAAGGTAACTATATCTTTTCTCAATACTTTATTACGTTTAACAATTTCCAGTAGATTAGCACCGTATGGAGGAGAAAGAAATTTATATTCACTTCTTTGTTCGTAAGGCTGCTTATGCTTAAACACATAATACCTAGATAGCAGGGGGCTACCAATGTAGTAGCTACCATTCAATCTATTGAAAGAACCACTTTCCTGAACTGAAAAAGCATGAAAATCATAAATATATCCTTCTCTTTTAACGTTACTTATAGCATCCTGCCCATTAGCTCTTTCTGAATCCATTTCTGTAACTAGCTTTGAAACATCTTCTTTTTCCACATTATAATCTACCCTATAATCAAGCATATCTTTTTGAACGATATTTTTATATTCATTAAATAAGTTTTTATCCACTCCTGTAACTTTGTAATTTTCTCTGCTAATTCCATATGAAGAAATTACAGTTATATATTTAGATGACTCAACTACAACAGGGATACTATTATCATTGTCATAAAACAAGTTTGAAAAGCATTCATATCTTAAAACTTCACCCATGAATGTTTTTCTATCATCATAAAGCCCTGCCCCCAACAAACTCATAGCCTCCAGAATATTCGACTTGCCTACGTTGGGCGGGCCGATGATGAGGTTGACGCGGCGGGGTGTCATCGTCACGTCCTTGATGGACTTGAAATTCTGGATGCGCAGGGTCTTGATATCGTTTTGCATGGCGGAGGCGTGTGCTCAAAGATAGGGGTTCAGCGCAAGTGCCCGGAAAGCGGGCGGGCTTCCCTCCTGTTTTCGCCTAATCTCCTTCTACGCCTTCCAAACGGCCTTTTGGGCACCCGCCATTGCTCGCGCTGACGTCTAGGACGCTCGCGCTGAGGTGTAGGACGCCCGCGTCGGCGTATCGAAAGCAGCGGCGGTAGCTCAGGACAAGTGCGGCAAGTCCCGGGAGGCGCGCGCCCACTTCCTGGGTGAGCGGCCACACCCCTAGGAGGCCCGCGCAGAAGTTCCTGACCGGCCACCGGCCGCAGAGGTAGCAGGCTTGCAAAAGCCATTGAAATTGTGCAGCTTATCGAGCCGCTGGCGGAGCGCACCGGGCTGGCAGCTATTCCAATACTTCCTTCCTCTATCTATGAAAAAGAAACCCGAACTCCCCCAGTACAGCATGTCCCAGGCCGCTCTGGTGACTACCACCACCGAGAAGCTTGGCTACCTGCGCCGCGACCAGGCGGCCCTGGCCGGGTACGGCGTCACGTCGGCCCGCATCACCGAGCTACAAGCCCTGCTCACCGCCTTCGTGGCCCTGCCCACCGAGGGCGAGGGCGTGCAGGCCGCCGCTACTGCCACCCAGGCCAAAGAAGCCGCTCGCACCACCGCCCTGGGCACTATGCAGCGCGTGATGGGTATGGTGGGCCTGGTGCACGACAACCGCACCCCGCAGTACAAGGCCTTTGGCACCAGCGGCCTGAACTCGGCTTCCGAAGGCGACCTGTACCTGGGGCTGGTACGCGCCGTGCGCGTGGGCCGCGCCAACCTGGCGGCCTACGCGTCCAAAGGTCTGAAAGCCGCCGACCTCACCCTGCTCGAAACCCAGAATGCGGCCCTGCTGGCCGCCATAGGCGAGCAGCACGACGCGGAATCGGGGGCGGCAGCGGCCACCCAGCAGCGCCTCACGGCCGGTAATGCCCTCTATGAGGAGCTGGTAGAGCTGTGTGAGGCCGGCAAAGCCGCCTTCGTGCAGACCGATGTGAGCAAGCACGAAGACTACGTGATTTACGACGCGCCGGTGCCCGCGCCCACCACGCCCGCAGCTTCGGCCTGATGCTCCTGTCCCGGTGCGCTAACCAACCCAACGCCCCACCCGGCTCCGGCCAGGTGGGGCGTTGGGCCACGTGAGGCTCCGCGGGACGTTAGCTGCTACTGCTGGGGGTGTGCCAGTGGATGGTGAAGGTGGTTCCCTCCCCGATAACGCTGGTGACTGCCAGGTGCCCGCCCTGGCTGCTCACGATGCGCTGCACCAGGTACAAGCCCACGCCCGTGCCATCTACGTGGGTGTGCTGGCGGGCAAAGAGCTGGAATATCGGGTGGGCCGGATCGTCGATGTGCATGCCCAGGCCGTTGTCGCGCACTTCCAGCACGGGCTGCCCGTCCGGGGTGAGGTAGCTGCGCAGGACGATGAGCGGGGGGCGGTTGGGGTGGCTGAATTTCAGGGCATTGCTCACCAGGTTGTGCACCACGGAGCGCAGGTTGGCCCGGCTGTAGCGCAGGCCCGGGGCCTCGCCTACCTGCACGTCGATGCGCGCCCCGCGCTGCATAATCTCGGGGCGCAAGCCCAGCAGGATTTCTTCCAGCACCAGGCTCATATCCAGCACCTCTACGGGCTCCTGCTGCTGCCGCTGCGTGCGCACGGTGGTAGCCAGGTCGATGAGGGTGCTATCCAGCTCCGCCAGGGCGGTATCCACCATGCCCAGCATCACGGCCTGCTCGGGGTCGGCAAAGGAAGCGGAGCGGCGCAGCTCCTCGAACAGGCCGCGCAGGTTGTTGGTGGGCTGCCGCAGGTCGTGTGAGGCCGCGTACACGAACGTATCCAGGTTGTGGTGAGCCCGGGAAAGCTCATCGTACTGCGTTTGCAGCACCTGCCGCAGCCGGTACTGCTCCTCCACATCGGAGCAGGTGCCAAACCAGCGTGGGCCGCTTTCGTCGCTTAGCTGCCGGGCCCGGATGGTGTGCCAGCGGTACACCCCATCGTGGCGCCGCAGCCGGTACTCGCCCTCAAACGGCTCCCCACTGGCTACGCTCTGCACCCAGCGGCGGGCGGCAGCCGCCTGCTCCTGCAGGTACAGCAGGCCCACCCAGCCCGTGGGCCCCAGTTCTTCCTTGGTCAGGCCGGTATACTCCATGGTGAACTGGTTGTAGTAGTCCACCAAGCCTTCGGCGGAGGCGGTCCACACCAGCTCGGGAATGCTGTCGGCCAGGAACCGCAGCTCGGCTTCTCCCCGGCGGCGGGCCTCGCTCAGCTCCCGCTCCAGGTGTACCTCCGTTAGCGCCCCGTGCCAGAAAAAAGGCGCTTCGGGCGGATGCACCTCGGGCAGGGCACGGCTCAGCATCCAGCGGTACACGCCATCGTAGCGGCGCAAACGATACTCGAAGTTCCAGCCCGTGCCCGTGCGCCGCCCCGCGGCGGATTCGTAGAGCACCCGCAGCCGGTCGTCGGGGTGCACCAGCAGAGGCCAGATGGCGGTCAGGTCGGCCGTGGGCGGCTGGCCGGTAAAGCGGTACCACTGCGGACTCACGTAGGTAACGGCGCCGGCCGCGTCCACGGTGTAGGTCATGAGCGGGGCGGTTTCGGTGAGCACCCGCAGGCGGGCATCGAGGTGGCGCGTGGTGAGGGCCAGCTCGTGGGCCCGCTGCCGGGCTGCTTCCTGCTCGCTCACATCTACCGCCAGCAAAAGCAAGCCAGCTATTTGCCCTTGCTCGTCGTGGTAAGGCTGCACGGAGAGGTCGTAGCAGTGGTGGGGGCCGCAGGCACAGGCCTTGGCCGTATGCTCACTGCCGTCGGTGTAGATGCGCGGCAGCATCTCCAGGAAAACCGAGGGTAGGTTTCCCGGAAAATCAGTTACCCGCTGGCCGGGCTGCCCTTCGCCCACCAACTCGCGCATCCGGTCGTTGATGAAGCCATAGCGCAGGTCGGGGCCCTCCAGGGTGGCCACGCCGGCCGGCAGCTGGCGCAGCATCTGCTCAAAAGGAGAAGAAGGTTTCACGGACGGGTCGTAAATGCCCGCGACGGCGCCCGGGCTGGTGCAGACTCATAAGAAATAAAGCGGGGCGGATCCGGCAAAGGCCGTTAAAACGGCTGCCGCCTGTCAGGGAGCCAGGGGCAGCGCGTGGTGGTAAGGCTGCGAGGGGTCGGGACCAAAGACGGCCAGCCGTACCAGCTCAACTACCAGGGCATCGGCAATGGGCAGTGAGTCCGGGGCGGGCGGCATATGATGCGGAAGCAGAAACCCCTGCAAGGCCTCGAAGCCCTCCGTCACCAGCGGATGGAAGGCCATGGACCAGTTGGAAAAGCTGCGCGCCGCAATGGGTTTGTCTACGAGCTTGCGCACGTGGGAGTGCCGGCCGTCCTGGGCAATGCGCGCAAACAAGGCATCGGCAATTTCATCTTCTCCCTCAAACAACTGGGCAATGTTGCCGTGACTATAAAATAACACCCCGGTAATACCCTGCTGCTCATTATCGTGGCGGCTCTGGTCGAGCAGGTGCTGCAGGTCGTGGTCGGTCAACGCATGTACAGCCCGACTTAGATACACTATATGCTTCATCCTGCGAAAATACAACGCATTTGCTAAGTGCGCCCGGCGGCGGCGCCTCCCGTTCCGGGCTTTCCGGGTGTTTAGGCGCCTGTTGCCTGTTTAATCAAAATGCCCCACCGGGCCGGAGCCAAGTGGGGCATTTTGATTAAACAGGCTCGGTAGTATGGTTACGCAAAGGCCATATCTTCTTCGGCAACTTCGCTTACGGGCAGCACGTCGGAGGTGATGAGGTCTTTTTCCTGGCGCAGGTTGTCGATGATGAATTCCTGGCGGGCCGGCGTGTTCTTGCCCATGTAGTACGTGAGCACCTGCTGAATGGAGCGGTCTGACTGCAGAATCACGGGCTCCAGCTTGATGTTGTCGCCGATGAACTTGCCGAACTCGTCGGGGCTGATTTCGCCCAGGCCCTTGAAGCGGGTAACCTCGGGGTTGCGGCCCAACTGGCGCATGGCATTCTGCTTTTCCTGCTCGTTGTAGCAGTAGATGGTGGTTTTCTTGTTGCGGACGCGGAACAGCGGGGTTTCCAGGATGAACACGTGGCCGTTGCGCACCAAATCGGGGAAGAACTGCAGGAAGAAAGTGAGCAGCAGCAGGCGAATGTGCATGCCGTCAACGTCAGCATCGGTGGCAATAACCACGCGGTTGTAGCGCAGGTGCTCAATGCCTTCCTCGATGTTGAGGGCGTGCTGCAGCAGGTTCAGCTCCTCGTTTTCGTACACAATCTTCTTCTTGAGCCCAAAGCAGTTGAGCGGCTTGCCGCGCAAACTGAATACGGCTTCCGTCTCCACATTGCGGCTCTTGGTGATGGAGCCGGAGGCTGAGTCGCCCTCGGTGATGAACAGGGTGGTGAGCAGGGCCTTTTCGGGCTCTTTGGTTTCGCCCAGGTGGAAGCGACAATCCCGGAGCTTGCGGTTGTGCAGGTTGGCTTTCTTGGCGCGCTGGTTGGCCAGCTTTTTCACCCCGGCCATGTCCTTCCGCTCCCGCTCGCTCTGCTCGATGCGCTTTTTGAGGGCCTCGGCTACGGCGGGGTTCTTGTGCAGATAGTTATCGAGGTGCTCCTTAAGGAAATCCAGAATGAAGCCGCGCACGGTGGGGCCATCCTCCCCCATGTTGATGGAGCCGAGCTTGGTTTTGGTTTGCGACTCAAACACCGGCTCCTGCACCCGCACCGAAATGGCGGCAATGATAGAGCCGCGGATGTCGGCCGCATCGTACTCTTTTTTGTAGAACTCGCGCACGGTTTTCACCACAGCCTCGCGGAAGGCAGCCAGGTGGGTACCGCCCTGGGTGGTATACTGCCCGTTCACGAAGGAGTAGTACTCCTCGCCGTACTCATTGCCGTGGGTGAGGGCCAGCTCAATATCCGGGGCCTTGAGGTGGATGATGTCGTAGCGCAGGCTCTCGGGGTCGGCTTTGCGGGCCAGCAGATCCTTTAGGCCGTTCTCAGAAAAGTACTTCTGCCCGTTGAAGTTGATGGTGAGGCCCGCGTTCAGGTACACGTAGTTCCAGACCTGATTTTCGAGGTACTCCGGAATGAAGCGGTAGTTTTTGAAGATGGTGTCGTCGGGCTGAAATACCATCAGCGTACCGTTGCGCTGGGAAGTCGGCTGGGGCTTGGCGTCGGTTTTGAGCACGCCCTGCTCAAACTCGGCGGCCTTCATTTGCCCGTCGCGCACGCTCTGCACCAGAAAATAATTGCTGAGGGCATTAACCGCCTTGGTGCCCACGCCGTTCAAACCCACAGATTTCTGAAAGACCTTGCTGTCGTACTTGCCGCCCGTATTGATTTTGCTGACGACCTCCACCACCTTGCCCAGCGGAATACCGCGGCCGTAGTCGCGCACCTGCACGCGCTGGTCGGAGATTTTGATGTCGATGGTGCGGCCGTGGCCCATCACGTGCTCATCAATGGAGTTGTCGATAACCTCCTTTACCAGCACGTAGATGCCGTCGTCGTAGCTGGAGCCGTCGCCGAGCTTGCCGATGTACATGCCGGGGCGCAGCCGGATATGCTCGCGCCAGTCGAGGGAGCGGATGCTGTCTTCGGTGTAGGCGTGTTGGGCGGGTTGTACTTGAGGTTCAGCCATGAGGAATCCGGTAAACGTATGCGAGGTAAAATAACGCAGAAAATTGGCCTTTTCCGCGTCGGGCTTGCGCTAGTAAAATTAGCAAAAACTCCTCTCCTAACCGGCAAAACGCGAAAAATAGTTTCACATTTTTCTCTTGCCGCTTCACCAACAGCTCTTTCTCTCTCCCCTGTTTCCTAATTGTATTAGCCAAATGTTTCCTCCCTCTACCCAACATCATTTGCCCCCCTCGGGCCACAAGCCCAACGCGGAGGTGCGCCAGACGCCCGTCATCCAGTTTGCGTTCCTGCTGCTGTCGGGCGTACTGCTGGTGTACTCGCTCAAAGTTCTCGACGACGTGCTGCTGCCGCTGCTGTTCTCGGCGCTTTTTGCCTTGCTGCTGCTGCCGCTCAGCCGCTGGCTGGAGCTGAGAGGCGTGCCCCGGGTGCTGGCCATTATTCTGTGCCTGCTGGTGATAGTGGTGGTGTTTGCGGGAATTATTTTCGGGTTTGGCTCCCAGCTGGGTCAGTTCAAGAATGAGCTGCCGAAGCTGCAGGACAAGCTGCTGGGTTTCTTCCACGACATTCAGGCCTGGGCGGCCAACCGCTTCGGCATCGACCCTATTTCGGAGGAGGAGCTAAAGGCGTCCACCATAAAATCCCTCAAGAAGGAAAGCGGCAACTACCTCAACACCACGCTGAATATGACCTCGGCCGTAGTGGGCAACCTGCTGCAGGTGCCTATCTACATCTTCTGCTTTCTGTACTACCGCGACCATCTGCGCCAGTTCCTGTTCCGCTTCGTGAGCCCCGACAAGCGCACGGCCGCCCTCAACACGCTCGACAACATCCAGACGGTGGTGCAGGCTTACATTTCGGGTTTGTTCAAGGTCATTGTGATTGTGGCCGTGCTCAACGCCATCGGGCTGCTGGCCCTGCACGTGAAGTTTGCCATCTTCTTTGCCATTTTTGCCTCGGTGCTGGCCGTCATTCCCTACATCGGCATTATGCTGGGAGCCAGCATTCCGGCCATTATTACCCTGGTGGAAACCGGCTCCCCCCTGCACGCGGCGGGCGTTATCGGGGTGTTTGCCTTCGTGCAGTTTCTGGAAGGCAACTTCATTACGCCCATGATTACCGGCTCGCAGGTGAGCATCAACCCCATGGCGGCCATTGTGGCGCTGGTGCTGGGCGCCGAGCTGTGGGGCACTCCGGGCATGATTCTGAGCATCCCGCTGATTGCGGTGATTAAGGTGGTACTGGACGCCAGCAAAGCCACCGAGCCCTGGGGCTTTCTGCTGGGCGACACGGCCGAGGGCGAAGACAATATACAAAGTGTGGCGGGCGGGGAGCCAGGCTTTTTCAAGCGGCTCTGGGGGCGCATCACGGGCCAGGGCTCGTAACCCCGACCATACATGCATAGTATACACGGACAGAATCGGCTATACATCTTGGCTTTGATTCGCCTGAAATCCTTTTCAACCACCTTAACATACTCTTCCGATGGCTGCCATCACCGATAATACCGCCCGCGCCTTCAACGACCTCGTCGAAATCAATAGAACCGCCACCAAAGGCTACCAGCAGGCCGCTGAAGGCGTAACCAGCCCTGATCTGCGCGCCGAGCTAAGCAAGTTCAGCCAGCAGCGTGCCCAGTTTGCCGCCGATCTGGAGCAGGCCGCCCGCCGCATTGGCGTGGAGTCTCCCAGCCAGGAAAGCACCGTTGAAGGCGCCCTCACCGACGCTGCTGCGGCCCTGCACCGCGGCTGGATCAACATCAAATCGGCCATTACGGGCCAGGACGACTCGGCCATCCTGGGCGAGTGCGAAACCGGCGACGCCGTGGCGCTGCAGGCGTATGAAACTGCTTTGCGCTCCAGCGAGCTGCCCGTAGAAACGCGTAACGTGATTCAGCAGCAGCACGGCGACATTCTGTCGGCCAAGAACTGGGTTACCCAGCAGAAAGGCCGCGTAAGCTAACTGCTTCGCCTGCTTTAGAAAAAGCGCCTGCCAGCTCCTGCTGGTGGGCGCTTTTTATTTGGGGCCTGAAGCGAGCTGGCGGGGCGTTTGCAACCTTCTCAGTGGCTATCTTTGTTACCAAGCACGTTAGCAAGTTTCCGCTTCAGAATCCGCCGCATTTGTACGCCATTATCGACCTTGAAACCACTGGGGGGCAGCCTGCCCAGGACCGCATCACCGAAATTGCCATCTTCATTCACGATGGCGAAAAGGTGGTGGACCAGTACGACACCCTGCTGAACCCCGGCCGGCCCATTCCCTTCTTCATCACCCAGCTCACGGGCATCACCGACGATATGGTGCGCGACGCACCCAAGTTTCACGAGGTAGCGCGCAAAGTGGTGGAAATGACGGAAGGCTGCGTGTTTGTGGCCCACAACGTGCGCTTCGACTATTCTTTCCTGAAAAAGGAATTTGCCGACCTGGGCTACAACTACTCGCGCAAAACCCTATGTACCGTGCGCCTGAGCCGCTCCCTGATGCCGGGGCAGCCCAGCTACAGCTTGGGCAAGCTCTGCCAGAACATTGGGATTCCGCTGAACGGCCGCCACCGCGCTGCCGGCGACGCGGGCGCCACCGCCATTCTGTTCGACCGGCTCCTGAAAATCAGCCAGCAGGATGAGGCCCTGCGCAACCCCACCGTAAGCCCAGCCGATACCCTGGCGGCCGTGGATGCACTGGCGCCGGGCGGGAAGAAACCATCCAAGCAGCCTTCCGCCCGCAAAGTAGAGGCCGTGCGTGAGGCCATCCGCACGGCGCTGCTGCCGCCCAACATCACGCCCGAGAAAGTAGCCAGCCTGCCCCAGGAAGCGGGTGTATACTACTTCCACAACGAGGCCGGCGAGGTTATCTACGTGGGCAAGAGCATCAACATCTACAAGCGCATTCAGCAGCATTTCGCCGTCGATTACAAGTCGCGCAAGAGCATTGAGTTCAAGAACTCGATTTCCGACATTACCTGGGAACTGACGGGCTCGGAGCTGGTGGCGCTGCTCTATGAGTCGCACGAAATCAAGCGGCTGAAACCGCTCTACAATCGCGCCCAGCGCCGCTCGGTGTTTCCGGCGGGTATTTTCCTGCGCACCGATGACCAGGGCTACAAGCACCTTTACTACGGCAAGGCCGACGACCATGCCCAGTCGCACCCGCTGATTGCGCTGGCCAACCAGTACAAAGCCAAGGCCTTCCTGTTCCACAAAGTCTCGAAGTTCAACCTTTGCCAGAAGCTCTGCGACCTGTACAAAACCCCGGGCTCCTGCTTCGACTACCAGGTGCACCGTTGTAAAGGCGCTTGCCTGGGCCTGGAACCCGCCGAGGAGTACAACAAGCGCGTGGAGGAAGCCGTGGAGAGCTTCACCTACGAGCACGGCTCGTTTGTGGTACTGGGGCAGGGCCGGCGCGAAGATGAGAAGACGCTGGTGGTGGTAGAAAACGGCCGCTACCTGGGTTTCGGCTACGTGGATGAGTCATTTTCCGCCCGTCGCTTCGTCGATTTCAAGGACGCCATCAAGCGCTACAACGACAACAAGGACGTGCAGCAGATCATCCGCCAGTACCTGCGCACCAAGCACAAAGACAAAGTGAAGATTTTTAAGTGAAGGTGACAGGTAACACGTGACAGGTAACAAGTAACATGCTGTCATTGCGAGTGTAGCGAAGCAATCCGTCCTGAGCAACGCACCAACCCTTGAAATGTAAAAAGCCCCTGGCGTAAGCATACGTCAAGGCTTTCTGGTAAAAAAATGTGTCTGATTTTGAAAAGGACGGATTGCTTCGCTACACTCGCAATGACAGCATGTTACTTGTTACCTGTCACGTGTTACCTCTTCACGCCTCACCATTTCAATACAACCGGTGGCGCAGGAGCCAGCCGGCGGCATCAAACTCTTCGGCTTTAGGCTGGTAGGCTTCCACTTTGATACTTTTGGGCAGGTTGATAACGTTGCCGTCGCCGCTGTTGTAGACCGTGACACCGGGCCGGGCGGGCAGCTTACCTACTACCCGTACACCATCCTGCCCGGCGCCATCGTAGATGCTGATAGTGAGGTTGGTTTCGGGTAGGTCGAGCAGGTCGAACTGGTCGTTGCCGCCCAGGCCGAAGAGCTTGAGAGTCCTGGTTTCGGTCGTGAGAAACGTGCGCTGCCCGATGAGGCTGTCGGCCAAGACGGTGCCGCGCCGGTACACGCTCAGGCGCACCTGCGCGGGGCCGGCACTTTCCAGCACAAACCGCTCGGCCTGGTCGGTGCCGGGCACCTCCACGTCGCGGGCCAGCAGCTCGTAGAACTTGTCGGCCACGGCGGGTAGCTGGTTGCGGCGGCTGCGCAGCTTGCGCCGGAACTCCGCCTCCGACAGCTCCCGGATTTCGGGGGGCCAGGCGGCCAGGGCTTCGTCAATCACCTGATCCGATAAGCGTTTTTTCAGCGAATCGGCTACCTGCTGTACCTGAGCCCGGGAAAGGTAGACCAGCAACGACTTGTCCATGGGGCGGGCGGCACGGTTGAGGCCTTCCACGTCGGCCAGCCGGATTTCCTCGTGGAAACTCTGGTAGTTGCTTTTCACCCAGCCAATGATGTGGGTAAGCAGCCCGTCGTCGAACTTGAAAAAGGCGTGGTCCCGGTCGCGCGGAATAGCCTCGTAGCGCACCCCACCGGCGGGTGTAACAAAGGAAGCCCAGCGCCACTGGTCTTCGCGCCGGCTCCAGTCGCCCAGAAACATATCAAACAGCCGTGCCCGCAGGTACTGCGGAGCATTTACCCGGAAATCAGCCTTGAGCACCAGGTTGGTAAAGACCTTGCGGGAGCTTTCTACTTTGGCCGAGCGGCCGAAGCTCGCTACCGTGCTTTGGTCGCCCTCGGGCCGCTCTTCCAGCAGGTACAGGGCGTTGGCGTAGTCTTTTTGAAACTTGCCCAGGGCCGGGTCGTCGCCGATATACACCAGGCGCGGATTGGTATGATACACGCCGGCCGCCTGGGCCAGCGGGGGCACAATGTAGGCACCGTAGGGCTGAATGACGCTGGTCTGGTCCTGCATCAGACGGCCTACGAAGCCTTCCCGGAGGTTTTCAGGCAAGGCTTTAGTAGGGTCCTTATCTACGCTTCGCAGCACAAACTCCCGGCCGTTTGTATCAACTAGCCGCAGGTTTTTGGTTTGGAAGCTGCCGCCGGCCTCGGTAGGCCTCAGGCCACCGGGCACGAGCTTACGCAGGCTCACCACCGGCACACGCACGGGCTGGTGCCAGACGGTGCGGTAGTGCTTGCCCCAGAAAAACCGATGCATGGCCCCGCGCATGTACTGCGGGCCGGCGGCTATCGTTACCACCGAGTCGGGCGGAATAACCGGGCGGGGTGGGTAGGCCGTTGTCGGCTCGGTGCAGGAACACGACAGAGCGCCTATTAGCAGCATTACGGAAGGCCGAAGCCGCAAAAGGAAAGAAAAATGCACAGGGAGAAAACGAAAAGCGGGCCCGCGAAAGAAGCTGCACAATAGCTGTGGCCCCTTATAGCGCAATCCGGGCGGTACCGGTTGTTGCGGCGGGCGTTTACTTTTTGAGCTCGACTGCGTTGAAGGACGCACCGGCCGAAACGCTGGCTTTGTGCATGCGTCTACCTCTCCCCTGTTTTTTTCCACTTTTGCTGACGGCCACCGGCTGTGCCAGCTCTCATTTTTTTCAGCCCGATGCCCAGATCAGCGGCCGCACTGCGGCGCCCGACAGCGCCGTGGTAACGGCCGGACGGCACTACCAGCGTGGGCCCATCGGGCGGTTTCTGCTGGGCCAGCACTACCGCCACGCCTGGGTCGAGCCCGTCACGCTACCCGTGCTAAACCTGGCTACGGCCGTACCCGGCGGCCTGAAGCCCGGCAAAGTAGGCGGCGGCTTTCAAACGACTAGTATGACAGTGCTTGGGGCCGACGGCCGCGCCTACGCCCTGCGCAGCGTGGATAAAGACCCTACCAAAGCGTTGCCCAAATTTCTGCGCCCCACGGTCATTCTCAGCATTGTGCGCGACGCTACCTCGGCCGGCATGCCGTACGGCTCCTTGGTAGTGCCCCCACTGGCCCAGGCTGCCGGCGTGTACCACACCAATCCGCGCCTGTATTACGTGTCGGCCACCGAAAACGGACTGGGCCCGACCTCGGAGCGGCTGCGCGGCAAAGTGGTGATGCTGGAAGAAAAGTGGGAAGGCAAGGAAAACATCTACGGCCCCCTGGCCGGCGCCCTCGACCTGGAAGAGTCCGACGACGTGCTGGCGGAGCGCTACGCCTCGCCGAAAGTTGCCTTGGATGAAGCGGCATTTCTGCGCGCCCGCCTGCTGGATCTGTGGCTGGGCGACTGGGACCGGCACGAAGGGCAGTGGAGCTGGGCTGCCTTCAAGCAGCCGGATGGCCGTACCCTCTGGCGGCCCGTGCCCCAGGACCGCGACCAGGTGTTTTTCCGGTTTGATGACGGCCTGATGTCCTGGCTGGTGAGCAAAGCCGTAGCCAAGTTCCGCACGTTCGGGCCGAAATTCGAAAGTGTAGAGGGCTACACCCGCAACGCCCACTACATCGATGAGCGCGCCCTGAGCGAGCAGCCGCGCCGGCGCTACCTAGCCACGGCCGCCGAGTTGCAGCGCCGCCTCACCGATGCCGTTATCGACTCAGCCGTGCGCCGCCTGCCGCCCGCCATCTACCGGCTCGAAGGTGCCCGCCTGGCGGCCGGACTGCGCGCCCGCCGGGCCGCCCTGCCCCAGGCCGCTGCCGAGTTTTACCGCCTCAAGGCTCACCGCGTGGTGGTAGCCGGCACCGACGAGGACGAGCGGTTTGTGGTGGAGCGCCGCACCGACAGCACCACGGTGGTATCGGTGTACCCGTTGGGCGGCAAGAAAACAGCCCAGCCCCTCTACCAGCGCACGTTTCACCCGCGCGAAACCCACACCATCGTGCTGCACGGCCTGGAAGGCAAAGACCGGTTCGAAGTAAGTGGCCACGTGCGCTCCTCGCCTTTCGTGGACATCTATGGCGGCCCCGGCGAGGATACCGTGCAGGATAGCTCCCGGGTGGCCGGCCTGCGTCGCAAAACCCGTTTTTTCGACACGCGCCGCAACAACACCCTCACCAGCACCGGCGAAACCAAGAACCGCACGAGCAAAGGCGTGGCCACCCATGCCTTCGACCGGGACGGCTCGGGGCGGTAACGGTGAGATGGTGAGTTAGTGATTCAGTGAGTTGGCAGACGTGTTATTGCGAGCGTAGCGAAGCCATCTGTGCTAGGCAGCATGATAAGCTTGAATAACTGAAAAGCCCTTTCCGGCCGTGTGCGGGAAAGGGCTTTCTGGTGGAAGAACGGGTCTGGCGTTGTACAGGGCGGATTGCTTCGCTACGCTCGCAATGACAATTCGCTAAATCACCATCTCACTAAATCGCAATTCCACTATTTTACCTCCGCCAGCATATCCAGTACCATGTGTTCGGTGGGGGTGAGCTGGTCGTTTTCGGCGGGGTCGGCGTCGTGGCGACGCAGGTAGTCGATGAGTTTATCGGACTCGAAGAGCTGGGCTACCTGCGGGTGGATGTAGTATTTGCTGCATACCGTAGGCGTGTTGCCCAGGCCTTTGGCTACGTCCTTCACGGCCAGCTTCAGCACTTTTTCCTTGGGCAGCTCCGGGTTGTCATTCAGAATGCTTTCCAGGCACTCCACCATTTTCACGGTGCCACCCCAGGTGCGAAAGTCCTTGGCCGAAAGGCTAATGCCTGTCACGCGGTGCAGGTAGTCGTTCACGTCGCCCGATTCGAGCTCCTGCCGGTGGCCTTCGGCGTCGTAGTACTGAAACAGGTGCTGGCCGGGAATTTCCTTGCACTTCTGCACCAGGCGGGCCAGCTTCCGGTCGTGCAGGGTCACGTCGTGGGCCACCCCTTTCTTGCCCACAAAGCTCAGGCGCACATCGGCCCCGGCTACCTGCACGTGCTTGTCGCGCAGGGTGGTGAGGCCGTAGCTCTTGTTCTTCTTAGCGTACTCTTTGTTGCCGACGCGGATAAAGGACTGGTCCATGAGCGTGAGCACCAGGGCTACTACCTTCTGCTTGTCCAGCTGGGGGCGCTTCAGATCCTGCTGCAGCTGCTGGCGCAGATCGGCTAGCTTTTCGCCGAAGGCCCGCAGCCGGCTGAACTTGGTGAGGCTGCGCACCTCGCCCCAGGCCGCGTGGTAGAGGTACTGCTTGCGGCCCTTGGCGTCGCGGCCCGTTACCTGCAGGTGGGCGGTGGCGGTGGGCGCAATCCACACATCCGTCCAGGCTGGCGGAATCACGAAGGAGCTGATGCGGGCCAGGGTCTTTTCGTCCGTCACGGGCTGACCTTTGGCATCGAGGTAGTGGAAGGTGCCGTCGGGGCCGGGCTGGCGCGTGAGGCCGGGGCGGGTATCGGAGTAGTAGCGCAGGCCGGCCAGCTCGGCCTGGCGGGCGGGGTCCTTATACAGCTCGTGGGCTTCTTCCTGGGGCACCAGGTGTTTTTTCTTGACTTTGGGCCGGGGGGTGGCCGGGGCAGCAGTAGCCATAAGCGGGAGGAACAGTACGCGGCCTTCGGCAGTGAAAGCACGGCCCTGCTGTACGCAGAAACCAGCGGAAAGTAGCAGCTCGAGGCCTTTCGGCTTCCCGCCGGGCGCCCACCCTTCGCCGGGCTGGTGTCGAATGATTTTTTTGCCGTTGATTTCCTGCCCTCTATCACAAATCCGCGGGAGCGGGCAACACCGGCCGCATAGCAGTCGTATCGGCCTGCGGAGCTTTCTGGCACACTTTTTCTCTTGCCGGCTCCGTTGTTCACTTATCCGCTTCTGCCCATGCTCCGCCTGTTGTTCAAACCCTCCCTCCTGCTGGCCCTGGTCGTTACGCTCGGAGCCTCTTCCTGCGCCAAAGACGAAAACGGCGACCGGCTGCTGTTTTCCGTGGACGATGACAAAGCCCTGGGTGAGAAAGTAGCCCACGAAACCGACTCCCTCTACCGCCAAAAAGGCCAGCTGCTGGAGCGCACCGACAGCAAAAACACCCGCGCCTATCAGCTGCTCGACGGGGTAGTAAACAAAGTCCTAAACTCGGGCCAGCTCACCTACCGCAACGAGTTTCCCTGGGACGTCAAAATCATCAAGGACGACCAGATCCAGAACGCGTTTGCCACGCCGGGCGGCCACATCTATGTGTTTACCGGCCTCATCAAGTTCCTCGACGATGAAAGCCAGCTGGCCGGCGTGCTGGGCCACGAAATTGCCCACGCCGACCGCCGCCACACCTCCAAAGCCCTACAGCAGCAGTATGGCATTTCGGTGCTGCTGAGTTTGGTGCTGGGCGAAAACCCCAACCAGCTGGCCGTGGTGGCCGCCAACCTGGGCCAGCTCAAGTTCAGCCGCGACTACGAGAAAGAGGCCGACGATTTTTCGGTGGTGTACCTCAACCCCACGCAGTATTCCTGCGACGGCGCCGCTGGCTTCTTCATCAAAGCCCAGGCGCAGGCCGAGGGCGGAACCGACCCCGAGTTCCTGAGTACCCACCCCGACCCCGGCAGCCGCGTTGAGGCTATTGAGGCCAAAGCGGCGGAGCTGAAATGCGCGGGTCGCACCGTCAGCAACACCAGCTTCGAGGAACTGAAGCGCATTTTATAAGCAGGCTCTATCCTGCTAGTTGCGGCCCGGTTGGCAATTCCCTTGCCGTCCGGGCCGCTGTGTTTTCGGGGCCGGTCGTAACATTGGAGCCGCAGTAGCCCGTACTCCTACCATTCCTTTCTCCGCATTTCCGCTTATGGCTTCTTTCTCACAACGACTCAGCGACTGGGGCGAAAACCTGGATGATCTGGCTTTGCGCGCCCGCCTGCGCCTGGGGCTGCTGCACCCGCTGCAGCTGGTGCCCTACCGCAGCTACGGCACGCCTGAGCGGCTTTACGTGAAGGGCCGCCTGCTCACCGACCGGGGCATTGGCGAGCCAGCCGACGAGGACTCAGTACTGCGCAACATGCTGAACATGTATCGTCGCTTCGAAAGCACCGAAATTCCGGGTGCCCGGCTTAGCATCGAGCCCGGCGACGGTAGCCAGCACCCTATCACCACCGACGAGGAAGGCTACTTCACTCTGAACCTGGCCCCGCAGAAGCTGCAGACACCCGAAGACTTTATGTGGTACCCGGTGGATGTGCGCCTGGTAGCCCCGCCCCAGCGCGTGCCCGCTCCGCCGGCCCCGCTCCTGGCTACGGCCCGCGTGCTCATCCCGCCTGCTGATGCGGAATACGGCATCATCAGCGACCTGGACGATACCGTTATTCAGACCTCGGCTACGGACATCTTGCGCATGGCGCGCATTGTGCTGCTGCGCAATGC
Source organism: Hymenobacter guriensis (assembly GCF_015773195.1). GTDB lineage: Bacteria > Bacteroidota > Bacteroidia > Cytophagales > Hymenobacteraceae > Hymenobacter > Hymenobacter guriensis. Next base: position 38,679 of record NZ_JADWYK010000008.1, on the reverse strand, counting down.
CCGCTCCCGCCTGCCCTTCGAGGGGGTAGCCGAGTTCTACCGGCAGCTGCAGCTGGGCCGCAACGGCAAGCGCAACAACCCCTTCTTCTACGTGAGCAGCTCGCCCTGGAATCTGTTTGACTTGCTGGAGGACTTCCTGCACCTGAACGACATACCGGCCGGCCCCATTCTGCTGCGCGACATGGCCCTCAAAAGCAAATCCTCGGGCGAGGCCTCGGCCCACCACGGCCACAAGCTCAAGGAAATCGACAACGTGCTGCTCACCTACCCCACGCTGCCGTTCGTGCTCATCGGGGACAGCGGGCAGGAAGACGCCAACATCTACCGCGAGGTGGTACGCCGCCACCCCGGCCGAATCCTGGCCATTTACATCCGCGACGTGAACCTGCCCGCCCGCTCAGCTATGGTGGAAAAAGTTTCCGAAGAACTGCGCGGGGACAAGGTGGAAATGCTGCTGGTGAAGGACACCGTGCAGGCCGCCAAGCACGCCGCCGAGCGGGGCCTTGTGTTCACGGCAGCCGTGCCAGCCGTAGAGCAGGAAAAAGCCAAAGACCAGGCTACGTCCGATGACCCCACCACCGCCCGCGACCAGGGCGGTACCCACGCGCTGCCGCCAACAGCTAGCTCGAGTGGTCCGCCACAATCACCCAGCGGCCGTTAACCTTGCGAAACACCAATAGGAAATGTCCGCCTACGTCGCCCACGGCGGGGCGGGCCAGGTGCCAGCGCCCTACTACGTGCGCGGCCGTGGCACTGAGTGGCTCCACCCGCAGGTTGGAAAACGTGAGCTGGCCCATGGCCTCGGCATTGGGGTAGCTGCGGCGGTAGTTGTCGAGGGTAGGCTGCCAGCCGTAGGTAAGGCCTTTCTGGCCGATGAACACCAGCGAGTCGGAAGCCCAGTAGCCCTGCATAAACCCGGCTACATCACCCCGGTTCCAGGCAGCGGTTTGAGAGGTAAGCACCTGCAGAATATCCTGTCGGGCCGGCGTGGGGCGCGTAGTGGCGCAGGCTGAGGTGAGTAGCAGCAGGGGCACCAGCGCCCAGCAGAAAATACGCATAGGAGTAAACCAAAGGAAAGCCCCGCAAGATAACCGCCCCGCCCGTACTGCCGCCCGTTGATTTCCTAACAACCTTCCCGCATTCGCGGGAAGGCCCGTTTCCTTCCTCAGAGCCCTCCCGCGAATGCGGGAAAGCAGATTTTCTGCCACACTACCTTCCCGCATTCGCGTGAAGCCTCGTTTTCTTCCTCAGAGCCCTCCCGCGAATGCGGGAGGGCTCGTTTTCTGTCGCACGGCTCTCCCATATTCGCGGGAGGCTGCCCGCTGGCTACTCCGCCGTCAGTACCTGCTGCACGAAGCGGGTGCCGCCCAGGCGGCGCATGTTGCGCAGTACCCGTCGCTGCTTGGCGCGGGTTTGCGGGCCGGGGCTGGCCGCCCGGAACTTGAGCGGGTTGGGCAGAATGGCCGCCAGCAGAGCTGCGTCGGAGGCGGTGAGCCTGGCGGCGGGCTTGTGGAAGTAGCGCTGGGCAGCGGCCTCCGCCCCGAAAGTACAGTCGCCCATTTCGGCCACGTTCAGGTACATTTCCAGGATGCGCTGCTTGTCCCAGAGCAGCTCAATGAGCACCGTAAAGTACGCTTCGGCGGCCTTGCGCAGGTAGCTGCGCCCATTCCAGAGAAACACGTTTTTAGCTACCTGCTGGCTGATGGTGCTGCCACCAACCAGCTGCTTGCTCTTGGCGTCGCGGTTGCGCTGGGCCGCTTTCTTGAGGGCCTCCACATCGAAGCCGTGATGCATGAGAAAGCGCTGATCCTCGGCCGCTACCAGCGCCAGCGGCAGCTGCGCCGACACCTCCTCCAGCCCTACGAAGCTGTAGTGAATCTGCCGCTCGTTTTCCAGGTGCTCGTAGCCAGCGGGTCGGTGCGAGCGGCGCTCCAGCATCAGCCAGGTAGCCGGCGGCGACACCCAGCGGTACAGCAGCACCCACACCATGGTGGTGAGCAGCAGGGAAGCGCCTACCTGCAGCAGCAGCTGCCAGCCGCGCCGCCAGTACAGTTTAAAATCAGCCACGGGAAAGTGAATGAGTGATTGAGTGAAGTTTAAAAGAACGTCATTCCGAGCGAAGTCGAGGAATCTCGCGTGCTGATGTTGGGGTAGTAATCAGGTTACTACCCTAGCGAGATGCTTCGCTCTGCTCTGCATGACGTTCTGCTACATAGAATATCGGCAAGCGGGCGAAATTACGGGTTTTGTGGGCCTGCGCCGGGGATTTGCTTACTTTTCCGCCGTCTGCGCCTTCTCCCGTTGCCCTATGCCCCGCCTGCTGCCGCTGTTTCCGCTTAATCTGGTCGTATTTCCGGGCGAAAAGCTCAACCTGCACATCTTCGAGCCCCGCTACCGCCAGCTGGTGCAAGACTGCCTGGGAGAAAGCCTGACTTTCGGTATTCCGCTGTATACCGACCAAGTGCGGGAACTGGGCACGGAAATGCGCCTGCTGAGCATCGAGAAAACCTACCCCACCGGCGAAATGGACATCCGCACCGAGGCGCTGGGTGTATTCCGCATTCGGGAGTTTTTCCGGCAGGCCCCGGGCAAGCTCTACGCCGCCGGCACCATCGAACCCATCATCGACGACCCCGCCCCCGATGCCGACCTGCACCGCCGCATCCAGGGCTACCTCCGGCAGCTCTACGACGTGCTGGGTTTGCGCCAGCTGCTGCAAAAGCTCCCCGCCGACTACCGCACCTACGACCTGGGCCACCACCTGGGCCTGAGCACCGAGCAGGAATACCAGTTGCTGAGCGCCACCAGTGAGCTAGAGCGCCAGGAGCTCATTGCCGAACACCTGGAACAGGTGCTGCCCGTGCTGCTGGAAACCGAGCGGCTCAAGGACCGCTCCCGCCTCAACGGCCACTTCAAGAACCTCACACCCCCGAATTTTTGAGGGCAGATTCTCTGTATGCTACAATGCCCAACCAAAACCGCTGAAAGATGGAAGAGCAAAACGACGAATCAACAAACGCCCCATTACCCGTCGGCGTAACGCCAAAAGTGACGGGCGTGGGAGGCATTTTCTTTTTGTCAGACAATCCGCAGGCAATAAGGGAGTGGTACGCCAATAACCTTGGATTTGAGGTCAATGACTGGGGTGCCAGCTTCGAATCCCGGAATGCTGACCGTCCAGAGGAGGTAACTTCTCTGCAATGGAGTCCTTTCAAGATGGGAAGTGACTATTTCTCTCCTTCAACAAAGGAGTTTATGATTAACTACCGGGTTCAGAATATCGAAGGACTGGTCGATAAGCTTAAAGAAAACGGCGTAACCATCCTCGACGACATTGCGAGTTTCGACTATGGAAAATTCGTCCATATCCTGGACCCCGAAGGCAACAAGCTGGAGCTGTGGGAACCCAGCTGACAATAACAGCCCGAATTCGGCTGGATCCAACCAAACGCATCGGCTAAGCGCGCCTGGTTCCCAGCTATCAGCCTCAGAAGCCCGTATACGCACCGGTATGCTTAGCTGGTTTTGCGCGTGACTTCGGGGCTCTTACTTATCGGGTACGTGGCCGCTGCCGTGGTAGCGCTGCTGAGCGTGTGGCTCCTGGTGCGGCACACGCAGGAGCGCCGCTGGCGGCGGCGCGTATGGGTGGCTCCCGCCTACGGCCACTGGCCCGAGGCGACGCCCCCGCCAGCCGCTGCGCGTCGCTACCAGCTGGCCCTCATCGGCGACACTGGTGCCGTGGCTACCACCGGCCCCGACTCGGTGCTGAGGCTGCTGCAGGAGTGGCAGCAGGCTGCTGGAGAAGCCAGTGCTACTCGACGCGTCCCCCTATAGGCCTCATCCTTTAGCACGAGTTGCTTGCGCCTCGCCCACTAGGCTAGAACCTGTTATGGACTAATAGGCTGAAAAATGCCTTTGGCTAGCAATAGGCCGACGAAGACGAGGAAATTGAATTGCTGCATGGTCAAGGCCAGGCGTTCGTGGTCGCGGGCCAGGCGACGCAAGCGGGCGGCCCAACCAAAGCTGCGTTCCACGACCCAGCGGCGCGGCAGCACCACGAATCCGGTCTGGCCCGCGGGCCTGGCAATGGCTTTTAGGTCAATGGCGTGAACCGCTGCGGCGTATTGCACTTCTTCCCCCATGTAACCCTAGTCGACATACGCCACTTCGACTTGCTGGCCCGTGACCTGCTGCACCTGCTCACACAAGGCAGCCACGGGCCCGCGGTCCGGCTCGTTGACCGGCGTGACCACCGCAGCCAGCAGATGGCCTAACCTATCCACAGCCACGTGCACCTGGCTGCTTTTGCGCCGTTTGGTACCGTCGTAGCCCGCGCGGGCCCCACTTTCGGGCATGCTTTGCAGCGTGCGCGAATCCAGAATCACGGCCCTGGGCTCAGCCTGGCGGCCGGCCAGCAGGCGGCCCAGTTCGCGCAAATCAGCCAGCAGGTGCTCAAAACAGCGGTTGTCGCGCCAGCGGGCCACTGCTGCTACACGGCTGGCCAAGGCATGCGGCCGGTAGCGCCAGCCGCATGCCTTGGCCAGGTAACATACGGCGTTGAACAAGCCCCGCAACGCGTGCTGACGTTGCGACGCATCTTCTCGCACCAAGGTCAGATAGGGTGCCACAAAGGCCTATTCCGCATCCGTTACATCACTCGGGTAACCAAATGGACGTGCCCTACCCCAATTTAGTTCACCAGTCCATAATAGCCTCTAGGGAAGGTGGGGCAGTTCCCCCAGGATGACGCCGCTGACGTACTCGTTAGCGACGTCATCTGGGGGCCTAGTTGCGCCACTTGAATCGGTGAGGGTATATCGTTTGCGGCCATAGACGCATTTGCCGCCGTCCAACCCCATGTTCGCATAAACAAAGACCTAACTTAATGCTTTGGTTGTCGACACAGGTTAGGGAGCACAACACCTCGAGCCCTTCGCTTAATTGGTATTCCCTGAAGAAGGATCTATTCACGTGTACACAAAGGCCTTTTCTGCCAGTAGTAGAAGTCATAATACACTAAGGTACAATCCGAAATCTCGGCGGAAGGCGCACCAAAGTTTGACAGTGTGGCAGGCATATAGTAAGGAGTTAAACACAAGTACCATTGCTTTTGCACAGGCAGCTGTAGCCGAGTAACCTTACCAATGTAAGTCAGTAAAGATTTGATAGACGTCAATCAGAACGCGAGCCAGAGTCGAGAAACTCCGTCCGCAACTTACTGATTCGTTTTTGTTTAGCTTATACCCATTTCCCAAACACACTCTTATGTTCTCTATATCATTCCAAAAGACACTTTAATATAGTAGCTTTGTAACCAAAAAAGTAAACATGAAGTCAACTATACACCTTCCTGGTTTGAATGGCATTAGAGCCATAGCTTGTATTGCTGTTGTTTTATCACATACTTCCCATGCTTTGGGAGATTTTGGGATAAATACTACAAACTTAGGTTTTCTAACTTCTGGCATAACTCTTGCCGGCTATGGTGTGACAATGTTTTTTTGTTTAAGTGGTTTTTTAATAACTTTTTTGCTATTACACGAAAAAAGCACAACTGGCACAATAGAAATTAAGCAATTTTATATTCGCCGCGCACTCCGCATTTGGCCATTATATTATTCATTTCTTTTACTCGGTAGTTTATACATGTATATCACTAACGGTTTTATTGACAATGCTAATCAATTACCCTTTTATATATTTTTAAGTGCCAATATACCAGTTATTACAGGACATGCCATTTTGTTATTTGCCCATTATTGGTCATTAGGTGTTGAAGAGCAATTTTATCTTTTTTGGCCTTGGCTAGGGAAGCTTAAAATCAATCAATTATTCATTGCTTCGATAGTTATAATCGTCATTGCATTAATGGCTAAATTAGCATTAAGATTAACTATCAAAAATTTTGATGAAAATATATTCTACATATCTTTACATATCACCAGATTTCACTGTATGGCAATGGGTGCTGCTGCAAGCATTATGTACTATAAAAATATCAAGTGGTTTTTGGCAATTTGCCAACATATAGTCACTCAAATTATTGTTTTCACAAGCATTATATTTATGCTATTTAATAAGTTTCACATTGCCTCTTTCATAGACAACGAAATTGTCGGGATTTTATCAATTGCCCTCATATTAGGACAAGTAGATCCCAGAAATCGCATAGTAAATTTAAATAAACCCTTATTTAATTTTTTTGGGAAAATATCGTATGGAATATACGTTATTCATCCAATTTTAATTATTATATTATCTCGAATAATTCATGCATTTGACATGAATTATATAATGCGCTTTGCCTTAGCATATATTAGCGTTATGATTATTACGACATTAGTAGCTCATTTGTCTTATAGATATTTTGAAAGACCTTTCTTGAAAATAAAAACTAAGTATATGATTATTAACAGCAGCGCAACAGGTATACATTAAAGAATTGACGGTGACAATTGTACTTAGAGCGTGTTTGGGAATTGGGCAGGGGGCAAATAAAAGCGAGTCAGCAAGTTGCCGGGGGAGTTCCTAGGTTCCTTCTGGCTTATGGTTGAGTGCTATCAACCCCTTACTGACTCGCAATGGCAAGTTATCGAGTTGCTGTTGCCTGTGCAACGGCGCCGCCGCTTGTGTTTGCGTCACGTCTTCGATGCGTTGCTCGACGTGTGTCGCACGGGCTGCCAATGGCGGGCGCTGCCCCCGCAGTTTCCGCCCTGGACGGCGGTGTACTACTATTTCTACCGCTGGCAGCGTCTGGGCCTGTGGCAGCAGCTCAACACGCTGGTCAACGCCCTGGATCGGGTGGCACACGGCCGCGAACCTACCCCAGCGTTGGCGTGTGTGGACAGCCAAAGCGTGAAGCTGGCCCCGCGCATTTACGAACACCGCGTCCTGGACGCGCATAAACTCGTCAACGGCCGCAAACGCCAGCTGCTGGTTGATTCGGGCGGGCGCATCTGGGCGGCCCATGTGCACGCGGCCCACCGCCATGACAGCACCGGCGCGCTGGCTTTGCTGCCGCAGCGCCCCTGGTGGGCGCGGCGCCTGCAGCGGGTGCTCACCGATGCCGCCTACCGCGGGCGCTTCACCCGCCATCTGCTGAGCTTGGGTGTGGCTCAGCAGATCAGCAGCCGGCCACCCACGCAGCGCGGTTTCGTACCGCTGGCCCGGCGCTGGGTCGTCGAGTGCACCTTCGCCTGGCTGGCCCGGCGCTGGGTCGTCGTTGATTATGAATTCACCCCCGCTAGCCATGCCGCCTGGCTCTTGCTGGCCAACATCACCATGGCCCTCAATCGCGCTTGAATCCCCAAACACGCTCTTAGGAATAAAGAAGCGTCATCAGCAGAATCGATTCTGTGAGTGTATGGGATTAATCAAACGCCTTCCTATAGCAGGTTCATGAACGGTGTACGTGGTAGCCGCCGTAATTGAACCGGGCTTTGGCGTCCTGGCTGGTAACCCACTGCAGTGCGTCTTGGGTGGCGGTCAGCAGCGCCTCGCGGGTGCGGGCTTGCGCTTGGCGCAGTTTCGCTTTGAGCTTGCTCCAGCCCTGCTCGACCGGGGGAAGTCGGGCGAGTACGGCGGCAGAAACAGGACCTCGACGCCGCATCGAGCTAGTCTTTGCTGCAGCCCGCCGAGCTTGTGCACCGGCAGGTTATCGAGCACCTGCACAGCTTTCAGCCCGCGCACGCCCAGCGCACCAAGCAACGGCAGGCTCTTGCCACGCTTCAGCGGCACGGCACGGCCCCGCCTACACGCCTGCCGCCCACAGCCCGCCCGTAGCGGCGCGTGTAATCCAGCCGCAGTGCGGTCTCGTCGAGGAAGTAAAAGGCCGGCCACGGCTTCGACATGTTGGCAGCGCAATTCGTGCACGCGTTCGGTGTCACGCTCGGTGGCGTACAGGCTTTTTTTTGCGGCGCAGCCCGTGCTCGTCGAGCACGCGCCAGACCGAGCCCACGCTCACGCGCTGCCCGGTGTGGGCCTGCAGCGCCTCGCGCAACTCGGCCAGTGTCGCGTCCGGCTGCCGCCCGACCTGGGCCACCAGCCACGCCTGCGCCGCCGCGTCCAGGCACCGCGGCGGCCCGCCCCGCCCGGGCAGCGCCGCCAGCGAACCCGTTTGCCGCTGCCGGCGCACGAGCTTGCCCACGAAGGCCACGCTCACGCAGAAACGGGCCGCCACCTGCGCCTGCCAGGCACCCGGCTCGGCCAGCGCCTACGCCACGCGCTAGCGCAAATCCAAGGAATACGCTTGCATACACCTGTCTACGGATGCCGCCCATTAGCAGCTACACTGTTCTCGAATCTGCTATAATATCGCTAAGATCCATATACAACTTCATCGGCTAAGCGTGCTTGGTTCCCAGCTATCAGCCTCAGAAGCCCGTATACGCACCGGTATGCTTAGCTGGTTTTGCGCGTGACTTCGGGGCTCTTACTTATCGGGTACGTGGCCGCTGCCGTGGTAGCGCTGCTGAGCGTGTGGCTCCTGGTGCGGCACACGCAGGAGCGCCGCTGGCGGCGGCGCGTATGGGTGGCTCCCGCCTACGGCCACTGGCCCGAGGCGACGCCCCCGCCAGCCGCTGCGCGTCGCTACCAGCTGGCCCTCATCGGCGACACTGGTGCCGTGGCTACCACCGGCCCCGACTCGGTGCTGAGGCTGCTGCAGGAGTGGCAGCAGGCTGCCGGAGAAGCCAGTGCTACCGTCTTGCTCGGGGATAATGTATATCCGACCGGTATTCCACCGCAGAGTGCACCCGGCCGGCCAGATGCCGAGCGGCGCCTGCTCACGCAGCTGCAGTCTTTTGAGAGCTATGCCGGCCAGGTCATCTTCCTCAGCGGCAACCACGACTGGAACAAGGGGCGCCCCAATGGGCTGGAGTACGTGCTGCGTCAGCAGCAGCTGGTACACGAGCATCTGCCCGCCGCCCACTTCCTGCCCGCCAACGGCCTTCCTGGCCCCGTGACGCTGCAGCTGGCCCCCGGCATTCTGCTGGTGGTCCTGAACACCCAGTGGTGGGTGCAGCAGGGACAGCGCCCTTCGGCTACGGCCGGTGGCAGGCCTTTTCAGGACTTGCTGCAGATTTTGCGGGCCAACCAGCACCAGCAGATCATTGTGGCCGGGCATCATCCCCTGTATTCCAATGCCATCCACGGCGGCAAGTTCACAGCCCGGCAACACATGTTTCCGCTTACCACGGTGCATAAAAAAGCGTATTTGCCGCTGCCCCTTATAGGCTCCCTGCTGCCCGTGTATCGCAAGCTGGTGGGAGCAGCCGAGGACATGGCTCACCCCCGCTACCGTCACCTGCGGCGCCGCCTGCTGCGCGTACTGCACCAGTTCCCCAACCTTATCTACGCCGCCGGCCACGACCACAACCTGCAGTATTTCCAGCGCCAGGGCAGCCATTACCTGGTTAGCGGGGCGGGCAGCAAAACAGCCTTTGTGCAACACGGCGGGCGGGCTGCTTTCGTGCACGAGCACAAGGGCTTTTTCGTGCTGGAATTCTACCAGAACGCCGAGGTATGGCTGCGGGTGCTGGAGCCCGGCACCCCGCCCGGCACCGACGTATTCCGTTGGCAACTTATTCGGCCGGGACGGGCAGCGGCACCAGCACCCGCAGGCTCGCAGGCAGCATCTGAATTTCGAGGGGCATAGGCAGCTTCAGCGGCTCCCCGTCCACCTGTACCAACGCTTGCTCCTGCCCCTGAATATGAATGCGGGCGTGCCGGCAGCACAGGCGGCGGGTGTAAAGAGACTCGTCGAACCCTTCGGTGTAGAGCCGATACAGAATGCCCGGCGCGGCCGTGCCCGGAAATGGCTCAATCAGACACAGCTCAAACTCGCCGTCGTCCAGCTGGCCGGCGGGGTTGATGACCACATTGCTGCCAAAGGTGTTGGCGTTGGCCACGGTGAGCATAAAGGCCGTCCCTTCGAAGGTTTCCCGGTCGGTTTCGATGTGGTACACGGCGGACTCGTAGTCCAGGTATTCCTGCATGGCGATGCGCACGTAGGCCCCCGGCCCTCTTGTGTCCCCTGCGGCAAATCTCTCCACAATCAATGCGTTGAAGCCCAGATCGGCCAGGTGGGCCGAAAAGTGCCCGCCTACCCGCAGCGTGTCGATGCTGCGTACCGTGTGCCGCCAGATAAGCGGCAGCGCCTCCTCCAGGCTCTGCCCGATGCCCAGATCTTTCGACAAGCCATTGCCCGAGCCCAGCGGCAGAATGCCCAGCGGCGTTTCGGTGCCTGTCAATGCTTCCCCTACAAGGTTCACGGTGCCGTCGCCGCCCGCCGCAAATACGGCCTCGGCGGGCTCTTGATGCAGGTGCTGACGCAACCGGGTCAGGTCATCCTTGCCGGTAGTATGGAAAAACGTGGCGGTGCGGCCATGCTCCCGGCAGTATTCCTGGATACGTTCTTCCAGCCCTTCCTTGTCGATGTCGCCCGAAATGGGGTTGAGCACGAAGAGCAGATTACGCAGCAAAAGCGACTTGGGAAAAGCCATGCGGGAGATTGAAGTAACGAAAGTTGAGGATACAAAAACTGCTGGCCGGCAGTGTGCCAGCCAGCAGTAATACCAGCGCTTGGGCGAATCGTTAGGGCTTCAGGCCGGCCGGTACACCATTGGGAAAGCGGGTCTGAATTTCCTGCTGAATTTCCTGGGTACGGTTGCCGGGGTTCGGGTGCGTCTGCAGAAACTCGGGGCCACCGCCGCCACCGCCGCTTTGCTCCAGCACCTGCATCACCTGCAGCAGGGCGCGGGGGTCGTAGCCGGCATCGGATACATAGTCGACGCCCACCCGGTCGGCTTCCAGCTCATCTTCGCGGCTGAAGCGCAACGACACTACTTTGGCTACGGCGGCAGCAATAGCGGCATTGGCAATGGAGCCGCCGGGTCGGTCGGGGTCGTAAGCGGCAATACCTGCAGCACCGGCCAGCCCCTGCGTGAGCTGCGACTTGGCTAGCTGCTCGGCCGAGTGCCGTTGGATAACGTGGCCGATTTCGTGGGCCAGTACACCGGCCACCTGGCCTTCGGACTTAAGCTGTTTTACCAGCCCCGCCGTCACGAACACCTGCCCGCCGGGCAGCGCAAAGGCATTGATGGTCTGGTCGTCAGCCAATAGATGAAAGTCGAACTTGTAGGGGGAACGAACGGCCGGGGAACCCTGGATAATGGCATTGCCAATCCGGTCGATAGTGTTCTGGGCTTCCTGGTCGGGATATAAACCGCCGTACTGCTGGGCCATTTCGGGAGCCGCCTGCAAACCCAGGGCAATTTCCTGGTCGGTGGTCATGTTCACGTGCTGCGTTTCGCCGGTGACGGGGTTGGTCTGGCGGTTGCAGTAGTAGGTAATCAGCGAAAAGCCCCCGACAATCAGGGCGATGAGGTAGCGTAGGTTGCCGCGCATTATGGAGGGAGAAAAAGGCGTGGGAGAGAGAAGCGCCGCTGGCCCGCAGGCCAGGGTTTGCAGTGTAACGCGAAGGCGTAAGCAGGGTTGCAGTGGCTGTGGGCCGGCCGCTTGTCACCTTACGGCCGCGTTTTGCGTAGAGGGCGCGGGACGCCCCTGGGGGCAAACCACGTTGTACTCCTCTCCTTCTCTTCCCTTTCTTCTTCCGAACATATGAATCAGAAACGCACTTTTGGCGCCATTCTCACTATTCTTGGCATTGTGGGCATCATTTACGGGGCGCTGGGCTTCATGCAGGTTGCCGGGGTAGTACTGGGCAAGATGAACTCCATCGTACCCTTCGTAGTCGGGCTGATTTTCTTCTTTGCCGGCATCAACCTGGTAAAAGCTACCGGGGACAGGTCCTGATGAAGTAGCCGGCTCAAGCCTGTTAGCCTATCGTCCGCATTACATTTACCATAGCAAAAAGGCCCTTCGGATTCAATATCCGAAGGGCCTTTTTGTGTTAATACGGTTGGTTTTAGTGCCGGAATCAGCCTACTCCCTGCAGGCCTTTTGCCCGCGCGAAGCCGTATAGTGCCGAGTCCAGCGTCAGCCAGGCCGAAGCATAAGAAACGTTTTGCGGGGCATGCGCAAACACCACCGAGCCCGCCTGAATGGCACGAATAATCCGCGGGGCCTCGGTGACGGGCAGAGCCGGGCAGCCTTGGCTGCGCCCCAGCCGACCATGCTGGCGTACAAAGGCTTCACTCACATAGTCGGCACCGTGGACTACCACGGCCCGGTCAGCGGCGTGAGAGTTGTAGTCGTCGTCCATGCCATGCAGCTTCAGCGAGAGGCCGTGCTTGCCGGTGTACGGCTGGCCCGTTACATAAAAGCCCAGGCTGCTCATTTCGGAGCCATTTCGGTTGGAGAACGTGCGGGCCAGATCTTCACCGGTGTTTTTGCCGTGCGCTACCAGCGTATGGTGCAGCAGCCGGTTCTGGCGTACGTCTATCACCCACAAGCGCTTCTGGCGGCTGGGCAGGTTGAAATCGATAATGGTGAGGGGCGCGCCGGCAGCAGCGGAGCCGTGCTGCTGCAGGTTGTAGTAGCCCAGTAGCGCCTGGCGGTATACATCGGGCCGCAGGCCGGTAAGGGACAGGCGGGCGGCCGTGTAGGTGCGCAATACTTCCTGCTCAAACGCCGTCTGGTAGAACGCTCGTTGCACTTCGCTGAGCTGCACGGTGCGCGGATTGCCCGCCGGCCGGGGTGAAGCAGCCACGGCGGCATCTGCTCCCAGCACACTTATCACTCCCAGCATCAACCCACTAACCCTGCGCAACAATCCTTTCATATGCTTCATTCTGGTTGTTACTCAGCTACTGCCACCGGCCCTACAAGACCGGCACTACCGCCAATTTAGTAGTTTTACGGCGTGCTCCCAACGCCCTGCCCTTTATCCTGGTTCCCTATGCAAGTTTGTCGCGCCGTTTTTTTTGCTTCGGCTTTGCTGTTAGCTGGCTGCAGCCACCAGGCGGCCTCCCTGCCGGGCTTCGAGGCCGCCACCTGGCGCTCAGACCCCTATGCCTGCAACGACACGCGGGCCAGCCAGCTGCCAGTGCTCCAGAAAAACCGCGAAGCGCTGTACGGCGTCCACACCGATGCTATCGACAAGCTCCTGGGTCGGCCCGATGAGGTAGAGCTTTCGGCCCAGACGGAGAAGGTATATATCTATTATCTGCGGCCGGGCGCGCAGTGTGAGGCCGGGCACCCCCGGTCGCAGGCGTCCAAACTGAGCTTGCGCTTCGACCCGCTGGGGTTGGTTTCAGAAGTGCTGCTGCCGGTAGGACATCAGTAAAGTCCGCGGAGGCTAGCCCCGGCTATCCTCGCTGATGGTGGCGGGCTCTCCGGAAGCCGGATAACTTGCCTGCAGCAGCTGCTCTACCTGGGCGGGCCGCAGAATCTTGCGGCATTCCTGCTCATAATATGTGTCCAGGGCCTGGCTCTGGAGGCGCAGTTGCTCCGGGTCGCCCCCGTAGTGCCATTGCAGCTCATCCTGGCGGGCTACCATGGTGAGGTAAAGCACACGCATGCGCACCTGCTGGGCTTGCGTGAGATGGAGGCTCTGGCTTAGGTCGCGGGTGATGACGCGGCTGCGTACGGCCGTGCGCACGGAAGCCAGCGGGCAAGGTAGTTCCACCACTTGGTCGCCGGCCTGGGCCGCTACGGGAGCCAGTGAAACAAAGCTCAACAGAAGCGTTAGTAAAGTGCGTGTCATAGCCGGGTAGTGTATACAAAGAAGCTGCAGGATGCGCAGACTGGTTTATGAATACTATAGAAACCGGCCGTTACTCGGGTTTCGTTCCTTCAAGTTATAACTTATTTTCAATAAATAGAAGATAAAATACTATTAAAATATATAGCTGTTACGTCCGCTCGTGCCTAATTCTATAAAACGGTGGTCGTACAAAAGCCCGCTCCATACGCCACTGGCTTTTGGAACGGGCTTGCCTATTTATCTTCTTCGCCTGACTACTCCACTCCCTGCATGGGCATGTGGTCGGGGCTTTTGAAGTACTGCATAGCTACCAGGGAGATGATAACGCCCGCCATGGCGCCCTGCAGCAGAATGGCCAGAAAGCAGATAGTTATCGACAGATCGGCCCCAAACAGGTCCGTGGCGCGCAACTGCTCTACCAAGCCGGGGTTGAGAACAGCGTAGACCAGGAAAAAGAAGCCAAATGCCACCGAAGCCACAATGGCCGTGATGATGCCCGTGCCGAAGCCATGCAGGTAGGGCATCCGGTCGTGGCGGTAGCGCCGGTAGCGGGCAATGGCCAGGCAGATGCCCACGGCCAGAATTACGACGTTGAGGTAGCTCAGTTCCACGCGGCCTGTTAGGCCTAACAGGCCAGCCACCAGAAAATAGAGAACCATGCCAGCGGCCGTCAGCAAGCCATAGCGGACGCCGTTGTTTTCGGGGGTAATGTGGGAATCAGTCATAACACAGCGAAGGAAAAAGTGAAAATAGGTCTGCCGGAACTCCCAGCGGCCACTGTCTTGTTCAGTACCAGCGGGTTGCCAGTCTGCTCCAAGGCTATACGCAGCCCGCTACCTGGGTTGTTGTGCCGGCCGGCAGTTTTCTGCAGGCAGCCCAGCCAGGGCGCTGCCCGGCCGGCTAAATGGCCCTTAGAGCACGGAGGCCCAGGCATTTTTCCTTACTTTTGCGCGCCGCTAGGCCGTTAGGCTTTCCTGCGCATTCGACCTTCTTGCCTTTTTATGATCAGCACCACCAACGTTAGCTTGCGCTACGGCAAGCGCATCCTGTTCGAAGACGTCACCATTAAGTTTATGCCCGGCAACGTGTACGGCCTTATCGGGGCCAATGGCGCCGGGAAGTCCACGTTCCTGAAGATTCTCTCGGGCGAGATTGAGCCCAACACCGGTGCGGTGGACATGCCCAAGGGTGCCCGCCTCTCGGTGCTCAAGCAGAACCAGTTTGCCTACGACGCCTACCCCGTGCTCCAGACCGTAATTATGGGCCACACACGCCTGTGGAAGGTGATGGAGGAAAAAGACGCCATCTACGCCAAGGCCGATTTCACCGATGCCGACGGGGAGCGGGCCGCCGAGCTGGAAGGCGAGTTTGCCGACCTTGAAGGCTGGAATGCTGAGTATGAAGCCGCCGAGCTGCTGTCCGGCCTGGGCATTGGCGAAGACAAGCACCACACCCTGATGAGCGACCTGGGCACCTCCGACAAAGTGCGGGTGCTGCTGGCCCAGGCCCTGTTTGGCAACCCCGACGTGCTGCTGCTGGACGAACCCACCAACGGCCTCGACGCCGAAACTGTGCTGTGGCTGGAGAACTTCCTCGACTCGTTCCAGAACACGGTGATTGTGGTCAGCCACGACCGGCACTTTCTGGACGCGGTGTGTAACTACATGGCCGACCTGGACTTCTCCAAAATCACGATGTACCCCGGCAACTACTCGTTCTGGTACGAGAGCAGCCAACTCGCTTTGCGCCAGCGGCAGGAAGTGAACAAGAAAACCGAAGACAAGCGCAAGGAGCTGGAAGAATTTGTGCGCCGTTTCTCGGCCAACGCCTCCAAATCCAAGCAGGCTACCTCGCGCCAGAAGCTGCTCCAGAAGCTCACGCTGGAGGAAATCAAGCCCAGCTCGCGCAAGTACCCCTACATTGCCTTCAAGCCCGAGCGCGAAGCCGGCAACCAGCTGCTGGCGGTAGACAACCTGAGCGCCTCGGTAGATGGGCAGGTGATTTTCAAGAACGTGTCGTTTGCCCTCGATAAGAAGGACAAGGTGGCCATCATCAGCCGCGACGACCGGGCTGCTTCCCTGCTGTTCGACATCCTGTTTGAGCAGGCCAAGCCCGAGTCGGGCTCGTTCAAGTGGGGCACCACCATCACGCCCAGCTACTTCCCCAAGGAAAATGAGGTGTTCTTCGATACTGATCTGAACCTGGTGGACTGGCTGCGCCAGTACAGCACCGAGAAGGATGAGTCGTTTATCCGGGGCTTCCTGGGCCGCATGCTGTTCTCGGGCGAGGAGTCGCAGAAGAAAAGCAACGTGCTGAGCGGGGGCGAAAAAGTGCGCTGCATGCTTTCCAAGATGATGATGGAAAGCGGCAACGTGCTGGTGCTCGACGACCCCACGAACCACCTCGACCTGGAAAGCATTACGGCCCTCAACAACTCCCTGCAGGAGTTCAACGGCACGCTCATTTTTGCCTCCCACGACTTACAGGTGGTGGAAACCGTGGCCAACCGCATCATCGAGCTTACGCCCACCGGCATCATTGACCGGCGCATGCACTACGAGGAGTATCTGGCCGACGAGAACATCAAAACCCAGCGCCAGCGCATGTACCAACTGGTATCGTAGGCGCGTTGTAGCCCCGCTATGAAACAACTCCTGCTTTTGCTTTCCCTCGGAGGGGCCAGCCTGTGGCTGGCCCCGGCCGTGCGCGCCCAAACCACCGACAGCACCCAAACGGCCAAGCCCGAGCTGAACACGGCCCCACCCGCCCCGGCTCGGCAGCCGGCTACTCCTGCGCCGGTGTATACGCCTGCCGAGCCCACGCCGCGTTCGGCCGAGGACATACCGGCTCCACAGCCCGGCACACGGCCCGAGGCACAGGCTCCGCAGGTAGCCCGTAAGTTTTTCCTGTACTCCAACTTCGGGCTAGGCTATAGTAACTCTGGCGGCTTCGGCAGCCAGTTTAACTTCAGCCTGTCGCCGGCCATTGGCTACCGGGTTTCCGATAGGTTTGCCATTGGCCCTGGGGTTAGCTATGCTTACAATAACTACGGCTTGGAGCGTGGCTATGTACAGCAAGGCTTCCCGAAAAACATCAGTACCAATAGCTACGGCGTGAAAGTCTTCGCGCAATATCGGGTCATTGACCAGTTTTTTGCGCACGGCGAGTATGAGGTTACATTTGCCGAAACTACTCCTGAGACTATCTATCTGGGTGGTCCCTACACAGAGAAACACACGGTTTCCACCCCGTTGCTGGGCGCTGGCTACCGCCAGCAGTTTGGTGATAGGGCCGCCGGCGACATTCTGCTGCTCTATAACTTCAACGATGGGCTATACAAAGTTTACGGCCAGCCTGTCATTCGTTTCTGCTTTCTGTTCGACCTGAAATAAAGCTCCTTAGAAACAATAAAAAGGGCTGCTCCGGAATGGAGCAGCCCTTTTTGTCTTTATTGGCAGCAGGAATACCTACACCCGCCCGCCGCGAATCAGGCGCAGCACTACGGCGATGATGGCAATAACCAGCAGAATGTGAATCAGGTTGTTGCCCTGAATGCCCGTGCCCAGAATGCCGAAGAAGCCGAGGGCCCAGATGATGATCAGGATGACGGCAATGATATACAGCAGATTACCCATGGTGGTGAAGGTGAAATGTGGTTGGAAATTGGAGAGGAGAGAAACCACCACCCTACTGCCTGATTTTGTTTAAACAAAAACGCTGGTAAGGTGATTTGCGGTTTTGTACGCGGGTATTTAGAAAAGGATATAAATCGATAGGAAAATTCTTAGTTGGCCGGCCGGCGCACGCCAGAAGCTGGTTGGCTTTGCCAGTGCTGACGACGGTTTTTTCTTTCCCCTGGCTTGCCCTCCAGGCGTGACCCGGGCGCAGGATGGCTGTTGGCCCCGCCGGATTTCCGGCTAGCTTTGCGGGCGCGGGCCGTGAGTGGCCCGCGCTTCCCACCCAACCTGTTTTTAGTATGCAACACGTAGCCGTTATTGGCTCGGGCACCATGGGCAATGGCATTGCCCACGTTTTTGCCCAACACGGATTTCCCGTGGCGCTTATCGACATCAACCAATCGGCCCTGGACCGGGCCCTCACTACCATCGGCAAAAACCTGGACCGGCAGGTAGCCAAAGGCACTCTTTCAGAGGCCGACAAGAGTGCTACGCTGGGCCGCATCACGGCCTATACCAACCTGGCCGAGGGCGTAGCCCAGGCCGATGTGGTGGTAGAAGCTGCCACCGAAAACGTGGAGCTGAAGCTCAACATCTTCCGGGAGTTGGACCAGCACGCCCCGGCCGGCGCCATTCTGGCCTCCAACACGTCGTCTATTTCCATCACCAAAATTGCGGCCGTCACCAAGCGGCCCACCCAGGTGATTGGCATGCACTTTATGAACCCCGTACCGGTGATGAAGCTGGTGGAGGTCATTCGGGGCTACGCTACGTCCGACGAGGTAACGGCGCAGGTAATGGACCTCTCGCGGCAGCTGGGCAAAACGCCCACGGAGGTAAACGACTACCCCGGCTTCGTGGCCAACCGCATTCTGATGCCCATGATCAACGAGGCTATCATTACCCTGTTTGAGGGTGTGGCCGGCGTAGAGGAAATCGATACGGTCATGAAGCTGGGCATGGCCCACCCCATGGGCCCCCTGCAGCTGGCCGATTTCATTGGGCTGGACGTGTGCCTAGCTATTCTGCGGGTGCTGCACGAGGGCCTCGGCAACCCCAAGTACGCCCCTTGCCCGCTGCTAGTGAACATGGTAATGGCCGGCCGCCTGGGCGTGAAATCAGGTGAAGGCTTCTACACCTGGACGCCCGGTTCCAAGGACCTGGTAGTGGCCGAACGGTTTCGCCGGTAAGCAGCTATCCACCCACTGGCCCTCACGGCTATTAGGCGGGACTTGTAGCAAATCATGAAGTGCCTGCCGAGTAGTCGGCAGGCACTTTCGCGTTCCTGGAAGCTACTGGCCGACTAGCCGATACGGTCTGCCGCCGGTATGTAAGCGCAGGCAGCTAGCCGGTGCGTAGCTTTCCGGTGAAACCTTCGGAGGTTGAATACGCTTATAGAGTATCCTTTTTCAGTGTAATTCTCTTTCCTAACTACATGGAACAAGCCACGTTTGGCGGCGGCTGCTTTTGGTGCACCGAAGCCGTATTTCAGAATCTTAAGGGCGTGCAGAAAGTTGTATCGGGCTACACCGGCGGGCGCATTGCCAACCCTACCTATAAGGAAGTGTGCAGCGGTCTCACGGGCCACAACGAGGTTATTCAAATCACCTTCGACCCGGCCGTTATCAGCTACGAGGAGCTGCTGGAAATCTTCTGGAAAACTCACGACCCTACCACCCTCAACCAGCAGGGCAACGACGTAGGTACCCAGTACCGCTCGGGCATCTACACCCACAATGAGGAGCAGCAGCACCTGGCCGAAGCCTACAAGCAGAAGCTCACGGCCGCCAACGCTTTCAATGGCCCTATTACCACCGAAATCCTGCCCCTGAAGGCGTTCTACCCCGCCGAGAACTACCACCAGAACTACTACAACCTGAACGGCTCCCAGCCCTACTGCCAGTTTGTGGTGAAAAGCAAGGTAGACAAGGTGAAGGCCGTGTTCGGGGAGAAGCTGCGGGAGGCGGTATAAGCCAACTCTCCTTTTGACAACAAAAAAGCCCGCTTAATCAGCGGGCTTTTTTTGTGCTCATAGCGGCCAAGTCGGCTTCCATGATGGTAAGGCGGTTCAGGTACTCAGTGGCGTACTCCCAAGGGTCCCCAACCCTGATTAAAGCCTTTTCAGCTACGTACCGCTGGCGTCGAAAAGCAAGTTCGGCCATAGCTAACATTGTTTTATCGGCCTTGCCCGCAATCTTGTATTGTCCGAATACTGTAGCAATAACCGCTCGGTCAAGCTCATTATTCAAACTCTGCTCCTCCCGATCAATTGTATCCAGCTGAGTCAGATCGACCAGTTTTAGATACTCCGCATTGAAGTCCCATTCCTCGATTTGACGCCGAAGAAAGCGGGCAACTTTTTCGCCGGCGCCACGCTCCCGGTACCAGTCTTCCAGATTAAGTAGCGTATCGGCCCCAGAGTCATTGCCAAATGGCGAAAAGTCGTCCGTGCAGTCGTAGTAGAAATCGGCTGACGCATGCTCCACAAAGAACGGGTGGCTGGTTTCCCGCGCCAACCCTTCCTCAGAGTCATCGAAATAGCAATTGCTCATCGCGGACCAGCTTATACCGACACGCCGAAGTCCCGCAGTGCGTCATTCAGGCTGGTTTTCAGATCGGTACTGGGCTTGCGCTGGCCGATGATGAGGGCGCAGGGCACGTGGTACTCGCCGGCGGCAAACTGCTTGGCATAGGAACCCGGAATGACCACCGAGCGGGCCGGCACGTAGCCTTTGTACTCCTTGGGCTCGGCACCCGTCACGTCGATAATCTTGGTGCTGCCCGTGATGGTGACGCCCGCCCCGATAACGGCCTCACGGCCCACGCGGCAGCCCTCTACCAGAATGCTGCGGGAACCGATGAAGGCCCCATCCTCGATGATAACCGGGGCGGCCTGCACCGGCTCCAGCACGCCCCCGATGCCCACGCCCCCGCTCAGGTGTACGCCGGCTCCAATCTGGGCGCAGGAGCCCACGGTGGCCCAGGTATCTACCATCGTACCCTCGCCCACCCAGGCGCCAATGTTCACGTAGCTGGGCATCAGGATAACGCCGGAAGCTAGATAGGCGCCGTAGCGGGCCACGGCGGGCGGCACCACGCGCACCCCTTGGCCGGCGTAGTCAGTTTTGAGCAGCATTTTGTCGCGAAACTCAAAGGGGCCTACTTCAAGGGTTTCCATCTGGCGGATAGGGAAGTAAAGGATGACGGCTTTCTTCACCCAGTCGTTCACCTGCCAGTCGTCGCCGCGGGGCTCGGCCACGCGCAGGCGGCCCTTGTCCAGCTCCTCAATGATGGTGTTGATAGCCTCAACGGTAGCAGGTTGCTGGAGCTGGCTTCGGTCGTTCCAGGCAGCTTCTATGGTAGCTTGCAGGTCGGTCATGGTTGGTTTGAATGGTTTATATGGCTGGATGGCTGACTGGTTAAGTGACTGTCATGGCGAGCAAAGCAAAGCCATCCGTCCTGAGCAAAACCAGACATAAACTTTACCCAGCAAGTCCCCGATGACTGGCTCATACAAGGGCTTGTTATTTCTCCGGGCGTGTGGCGCTGTTCAGGACGGATGGCTTTGCTCGCCATGACAACAGCCATTTCGCCCCAAACTTACCATCTTCGCGGCCACTATGCAGCCACCCCGCACGATTTTGCTGGCCTCCGTGCTCAAGCCGCTGGACGACACGCGCATGTACGAGAAGTTTGGCCGCACCCTGGCCCGGCTTCCCCAGGTGCAGGTGCACGCGGCCGGGCGGCAGGCACCGCCCCCGATGGGGCCGGCCAATCTGCATACGCACAACCTGCTGGCCGGCACCCGCCTGAGCTGGGCGCGGCTGCGGGCCCAGGCCCGCTACTGGCACCTGCTGCGGCGCCTGCGGCCAGAGCTGGTAGTGGTGCATGCCCCTGAGCTGCTGCCGCTCACGCTGCTGTGGCACTGGCTGGGCCGGGGGCGGCGCTTCGTGTATGATGTGCAGGAGAATTTTGCCCTCAACATCCGCACCCAGCACGTGTACCCGGCCGTGGTGCGCGGGCTGCTGGCCGCCGCCGTGCGTGGGCTGGAAACCCTGGCCGCCGCTGCCGCCGAGAAGGTGATTCTGGCGGAGAAAAGCTATGCCGACGAGCTGCCTTTCGCCACCCCGGCCCGCACCCTTGTGCTGGAAAACAAGTACCAGCCGCCCGGCCCCGAGTTGCCGCGCCCTACGCCCGTACACCTGTCGCCGAACCAGCCGCTGGAGCTGCTGTACTCTGGCACCATTTCGGAGCTGAACGGGGTGCTGGCGGCCGTGGAGTTTGCCCGGGCCCTGCGCCAGGTTTGGCCGGGCAGCCGGCTCACCATCATCGGGTTTTGCCAGCACCCGGCCTTGCTGCCCCGGCTTCAGGTGCTAGCCGCCGAATCGGGCGGGGCGGTGGAACTGGTAGGCGGGGCCGAGCCGGTGCCGCATATGCGCATTATTGAAGCCATTCGGCGCAGCCACCTGGGGCTGCTGCCCTACCAGGAGCATCCTAGTTTCTGGCGCTGTGTACCCACTAAGCTCTTTGAATACATGGCCCACGCCCTGCCAGTGCTCGTTCCGCGGAACCCACTTTGGCAGCAGTTTATTGCCCCGCATCAGGCCGGGCTGGCGGTAGATTTCGCTGACACTTCATCGGCTGCTGTTGCGCAGATGAAACGCGACTTGGTGCGGCACGGTTTCTACCTCCAGGGTGTTCCGGCGGAAGTTTTTTGGCACAGCGAGGAGCAAAAGCTTTTGGCCCTACTGGATTTTATTCGGTAACTGCCGACCTTCGTGGCCCGTTTATGCGCCAAGGCGGAAAGTTTTCTAACTTCCGCCCTTTCGCGCTCTTTTTCCCGCTAAATCCCCCCTCTCCTTTTATGTCTACTCTTCACCGCACCGAAATTGCCGGCGTCGGCCATTATGTGCCCGACCGCGTGGTGCCCAACGCCGACCTCGAACAGCTCATGGAAACCACCGACGCGTGGATTCAGGAACGCACCGGCATCCGGGAGCGGCGCTGGTTTGAAGAAGGCAAGGACACCACCGCCAACATGGGCGCCAATGCGGCCCGCAAGGCCCTGGAAATGGCCGGCCTGCAGCCTGATGACGTGCAGCTTATTGTTTTCGCCACGCTCTCGCCCGATTACCTGTTCCCTGGCTCCGGGGTTCTGCTGCAGCGCGAGCTGGGCATAAAGGCCCCTATTCCGGCATTCGACGTGCGCAACCAGTGTTCGGGCTTTATCTATGCGCTGAGCATGGCCGACCAGTTCATTAAAACCGGCATGTACGAAACGGCGTTGGTGGTAGGCTCCGAAATCCACTCATCGGGCCTCGATAAAAGCACCCGTGGCCGGGCCGTATCGGTGATTTTCGGGGATGGCGCCGGGGCCGTGCTCCTGCGCCGCAGCACCGACGAAAACCGCGGTATCCTGAGCACGCACCTGCACTCCCAGGGCGAGTTTGCCGAGGAGCTGATTACCCGGGAGCCGGGCTCCAACCGCGACAACCGCGTGCAGGTGGTGCTCGACAAGCCCGAGGACATGTACCCGTATATGAACGGCCAGCAGGTGTTCAAGCACGCCGTTACGCGCTTTCCTGAGGTTATCAAGGAAGCCCTCGACCAGAACGGCTACCAGGCCCAGGACATCGACATGCTGATTCCGCATCAGGCCAACCTACGCATCACCCAGTATGTAGGTCAGAAGCTGGGCTTGAGCGAAGACAAGGTGTTCAGCAACATCCAGCGCTACGGCAACACCACGGCCGCCTCCGTACCCATTGCCTTGAGCGAAGCCGTGCAGGAAGGCCGCATCAAGCGCGGCGACCTGGTGTGCCTGGCTGCCTTCGGCTCGGGCTTCACCTGGGCCTCGGCGCTGGTGAAGTGGTAGATTTTTAATTAAGAATTAAGAATTAGTAAGTAAGAATGTGCCTTCGAGGCTCATTTTGCAGGTAGAAGCACACCGTCACCTGCAATTCTTACTTACTAATTCTTAATTATTAATTCCCATACATGCCCAGCTACACCGAGGAAAACTACCTGAAAGCCATTTATAAGCTGGCGGAAGCCACGCCGGGCGCCGACGTGACGACCAACAGCATCTCGGAGGTTCTGAAGACGCGGCCCGCCTCGGTAACGGATATGCTGCGTCGGCTAAGCGAAAAAGGCTTGCTTAACTACCAGCGCTACCGAGGCGTGTCGCTCACGCCGGAAGGCCGGCGGGTGGCCCTGCTCACTATCCGCAAGCATAGGCTGTGGGAAGTGTTTCTGGTGCAGCAGCTGGGCTTCACCTGGGACGAGGTGCATGAGGTAGCCGAGGAGCTGGAGCACATTCAGTCGCCGCTTCTGGTGCAGCGCCTCGACGAGTTTCTGGGGTTTCCGCAGACCGACCCCCACGGTGACCCTATCCCCGCCGCCGATGGTTCCGTACACCGCACCCGCCACCGCCTCGTGGCCGACCTGGCCCTGGGCGAAGCCGGCACCGTGGTGGCTGTGCGCAACACGGCTGTGCCCTTCCTGCAGTACCTCGACAAGGTAGGCTTACGACTGGGCTCCCGGCTTGAAGTGCTGAATAAGACGGAGTTCGATAATTCACTGGAAGTCAAAATCGACCACTCTCGTCGCCAGCATATTTCTGCCGAAGTTTCCCGTAACCTTTTCGTCTCGCTTTAAACATTGAGCAGGTGGAATAGTGCGTTTGACGTTCTACTAGCGCAATTAGGGCAAGCGGCGCAGGAAGAACATCAAACCCACCATTTCACCAGCTCACCACTTCACCACTTCCCCGTTGCTGCCTCCCGCTCTTTCCGACACCATCGTGGCTTTGTCCACGCCGCCCGGCGCGGGCGCTATTGCGGTGCTGCGCCTCTCGGGTCCGCAGGCCATTCAGCTCACGGATGAGCTATTTGCAGGCAAGCGCCTGCACGAGCAGCCGGGTCACACGCTGCACTATGGCACCCTGCGCGACGAGGGCCGCATTCTGGATGAGGTGGTGGTTTCCCTGTTTCGGGGGCCGCACTCCTATACTCGGGAGGATGTGGTGGAAATCAGCTGCCACGGCTCCGACTACATTGTGCAGCAAGTGCTGGCCGCGCTGGTGCGCCGCGGAGCCCGCCTGGCCGAGGCCGGCGAATTCACCAAGCGAGCCTTCCTGCACGGGGCCTTCGACCTTGCCCAGGCCGAAGCCGTGGCCGACCTCATTGCCGCCGATTCGGCCCTCTCGCACCAGGTGGCCATGCAGCAGATGCGCGGCGGCTTTTCCCGGGAACTGAAGGACCTGCGCGCCCGGCTGGTGCAGTTTGCGTCGTTGCTGGAGCTTGAGTTGGATTTTGGGGAAGAAGATGTAGAGTTTGCTGACCGCACCGGCCTCACCAGTCTGCTGCAGGAGCTGCAAACCGTTATCCGGCAGCTGCTGCGCTCCTTTGAGCTGGGCAACGTCATCAAAAACGGCGTAACAACCGTCATTGCCGGCAAGCCCAATGCGGGCAAATCAACCCTGCTGAATGCTTTGCTGAACGAGGAACGCGCCATCGTATCGGCGGTGCCCGGCACCACCCGCGACTTTATCGAGGATGAAGTAAGCATCGAAGGCATCCGGTTCCGGTTTGTGGACACGGCCGGCCTGCGCGAAACCACCGACGTGGTAGAGTCTATTGGCGTAGAGCGTACCCGGCAGCGGGTGCGGCAGGCGGCGCTGCTCCTGTATCTGTTCGACCTGACGGCCACCACGCCCGCCGAAGTAGCCACCGAGCTGGCCGAGCTGAACCCCGAGGGCCGCATTCCCACGCTGGCCGTAGGCAACAAGCTCGACCAGATAGATACGGCGGAAGCAGCCGCTTTTGCCCAACCCGACACCCTGCTGATTTCGGCTGCCACCGGCCAGGGGCTGCCCGAGCTGCAGCAGGCGCTCCTGCAACAGGTACGCGGCTCAGGACTCGACCGCACCGGCTCGGCCACCATCGTAACGAATGTGCGCCACGCCCGCAGTCTGGAAGCTGCCCTCGAAGCCCTGGATGCCGTACTGCTGGGCCTGAGCGTCCACCACGGCACGGAACTGCTGGCCGCCGACCTGCGCCGGGCCCTGGCCTCCCTGGGTGAAATCACCGGCGAAATATCCACCGACGACCTGCTGACCAGCATTTTCACCCAGTTCTGTATCGGGAAATAGCCGGGTCCGCCAGCGTGAGCTATAGGTTTTTAGCAACAACTTTCGGGGGTTTCGCTTAATTGTCGGCATAGCGAATAATTTTGCGCTTCAAGCCGAACTTCTACCCCCGGTTGGCGGTAGTATAATGTCCGGCTTTCGGGCCGGGCTTTCCGGCCTGCTGGTAATTCTTTACTTTCGCCCCGCATCCACCCTAATACACGCTTATGGCAGAGTCTGCTGAGATTATCCTTGATGGGAAATCGTACTCCTTCCCCGTCATCGAAGGCACCGAGCACGAAAAGGCAATTGATATTGCCAAGCTGCGCGACCAGACTGGTTATATAACCATCGACTCGGGCTACAAAAACACCGGCGCCACCAAAAGCGCCATCACCTTCCTCGACGGTGAAGAGGGCATTCTGCGCTACCGGGGCTACCCTATTGAGCAGCTGGCTGAGCAGTCCAGCTTTCTGGAAGTGGCCTATCTGCTGATCTACGGCACGCTGCCTACGCAGGCGGAGCTCGACGAGTTCAGCAACCAGATAACCAAGCACACGCTGGTGCACGAAGACGTGCGCAAGATTTTCGACGGTTTTCCCTCGGCGGCCCACCCCATGGCTATCCTGAGCAGCCTGATCTGCGCGCTTACCGCATTCTACCCTGAGAGCGTATCGCCGGATCTGAGCAAGGAGAACATCGACCTGAACGTGATTCGTCTGATGGCCAAGCTGCCTACTATTGCCGCCTGGACCTACAAAAACAACATGGGGCACCCGCTGAACTACCCGCGGAACGACCTCGACTATGCTGCCAACTTCCTGTATATGATGTTCAGCTTCCCCACGGAGAAGTATGAAATCAATCCGGTAGTGGTGCGCGCCATCAACAAGCTGCTGATCCTGCACGCCGACCACGAGCAAAACTGCTCCACCTCCACGGTGCGCCTGGTGGGCTCGGCCAACGCCTCGCTCTACGGCTCGGTTTCGGCCGGCATCAACGCCCTGTGGGGCCCGCTGCACGGCGGTGCCAACCAGGAAGTGGTGGAAATGCTGGAAGCTATCCAGCGCGACGGTGGCGACACGAGCAAGTTCATTGCAAAAGCCAAAGACAAGAACGACCCGTTCCGTTTGATGGGCTTCGGGCACCGCGTCTACAAAAACTTCGACCCGCGCGCCAAAATCATCAAGAAGGCTGCCGACGAAGTTCTGACTGCCTTGGGCATCAGCGACCCGCTGCTGAAGATTGCGCAGGAGCTGGAGCAGGCAGCCCTCACCGACCCTTACTTCGTTGAGCGTAAGCTGTATCCGAACGTTGACTTCTACTCCGGCATCATCTACAAAGCCATCGGCATTCCCACCGAAATGTTTACGGTAATGTTTGCCCTGGGCCGCCTGCCCGGCTGGATTGCCCAGTGGAAGGAAATGCGCGAAAACAAGGAGCCTATTGGTCGCCCGCGCCAGGTATACACCGGCGAGCTGGACCGCGACTATACGCCCATTGAGCAGCGCTAAGCGTTGCTGCCAGCCAAAAAAGGCCGCCCGGTACCGGGCGGCCTTTTTTGGCTTAAAACGTATGGATGGGCGCTAGCGGGCGGCTACGGTCTGGCTGTGTAGTACCGCCAGCTGAGGCATCAACGGCTGTACGCGGGCCATTTGGTCGGGCATCAGGATGGATGCCAGCTGCGCTTCGTAGCCGGCCTGAATCCGGGCGAGTTGAGTTTCATTTTCCTGCGGTGAGTTGGCATGCATCTGTACCCGCGCTACTTCCCGCATCATCCGAATGCTCAGGCTACGTACGCGCTTGTACTGCCCCTCATTTAGCTGGCCTTCATCCGCGAAAGAGCGGCTGATAGAAGTAGCCTGCCGGCTGATGGGCGTGTCGCCGGCCGTATTCATACAGCCAGACAGGAGGCTGCCGCTGCAAAAAAGCAGCACGGCACAAATGGCAGGAGTAGAAGTACGCATGGGCAGCAAGAGCTATAGGTGTAGTCAGGTAAACTGAACCCGGAAAAAGAGGGTAAACCGCACTATTCAAATTCCCCTACTTTATCTTGACCAAAGATAATAATAACCAGCCTTTCTAACAGCGAATAGTTAAACTTTATTTTGCAAATGTTATAAAAATGCAAAAGCACCTACTTGCGCAGGTGCTTTTGGAGGATGGCCGATTGGCTCATTCTAATTTGCCATGATGCTCAGGGCCGTCATGTTCGTTTGGGCTTCGTGGTACATGGCTAGCTGACGGGGGCGCAGCAAATCGGCCAGGGCCTGCTCGTACTGCTGTTGGGCATCCGCCAGCTGCTGGTCGAGTATCTCAGGGTCGGCAGCGTAGCGCGACTTCAGATCATCCACGGCAATGAGCATCCGGGTGTTGAGCTTTTTGATTTTGAGATACTGCCCTTCGTCCAACTGCATGGCGCTGGCCATAGAGCGCGAAAGTTTGGTTGCACGGGCCGCAATGGCCGCGCCGTGGTCGGTAGTGATGGTGGTGACGCCGGAACCCGCCTGGCTGGCCGTGCCCAGTGCCAGTAGCATTCCAATGAGTAAGCAGAGCTTTTTCATACGTAAAAGAAAGTGAGGTAAGAGAGTGAGAAAAAGAAGAAGGAAAAGCGAAAACACGGCGCCTGGCTTCTAGGGAAAATAGAACCTGGCCCCTTGCTAGCAAAGATACAGGAAGTTTTGATTTAAAAAAGAAAAATTATTACTATTCTAATTTAAAGCTTTTAGGCCAAATACCTATAATATAGATTACCAGGCCATTAATTGGCTTAAGAAAAACTCCAACTATAAGTAAACTCAGCGCCATCCGAGCATAAAAAAAGCCCTGTTCAGTGAAGAACAGGGCTGCCAAGCCTTTCAAAGTGCAAGTAGCCTACAGAATCCGAAACTCAATCCGACGGTTTTGCTGCCGGTTGCTGTCCGAATCATTTGGTACCAGCGGCTTGGTTTCGCCGTAGCCTCTGAATCGCAGCCGGTTGGCAGAAATGCCGTTCCCCGCCAGATAATCATAGACGGAGCGGGCCCGGTTCAGGGAAAGTTTTTCGTTGTCATTATCAGCCCCGATATCATCGGTATGGCCGGCTATTTCCACCTGCACGTCCTTGTACTGGCGCATAAAAGCAATCAGCCGGTTAAGCTCCGTGCGGGAGGTAGGCTTGAGCTTGAACTCGTTGGTTTCGAAAAACAGGTTGTTGAGCACCATCGTGCGGCCGGCGCGCAACGGGTCCAGGTACAAGTCCAGCGTGAGCGGGTCGAAGGCGTGTTTGTCGGTGTAGTCGAAGCTCATGCTTTTGAGCAGATAGCCATCGGCCGAGGCATACATAGCATACTGCCGCCCTTCGTTCAGCACCACGGTATAGTCGCCATCCAAGGGGTCTGACGTCACGTACTGGACCAGTTCGTTGGTTTGCAGATCGTAGAGCTGCACATCGGCTTTGAGGGGCTTCTTGGTAGTGGCGTCGAACACGCGGCCCTGGGTGTAGGTACTGGTTTCGCGCGAACGAACAGCTTTGGGAACGTCGAACGAAAACAGCTCCACCGGCCGGTCCCGTTCCATAACGCCGGGTTCGTTGGGGCGGGTACGTGAGCAGTACCCCCGGCTGTTATCGGAGGCAATAAAGAGCGAAGCTTCGTTTTCGTGGGTGTTGAGCGGGTAGCCTAGGTTTTCAGGCTGCGACCAGGCAGTTCCGGTCAGATTACACTTATACACGTCGAGCCCGCCCATACCTACCAGCCCATCCGTGACGTAGTACAGCGTGGTGCCGCTGGCATGGATGAAGGGCGCCATATCCTTGCCCGCGGTATTGACGGGCGTGCCCAGGTTGCGAGCAGGGCTCCAGGTTCCGTCTTCCTGCAGCGTCGTCACGTAGATATCTTCCAGGCCCTGCCCGCCGCGCCGGTCGGAGGTGAAGTACAGCGTACGTCCATCGGCCGACAACGAAGGCTGGGAGTCCCAGGCCACGGAGTTGACCAGCTTGCCCAGGTTGCGGGGCTTGCTCCAGTTGTTGCCGGTGCGCCGCGAAATGTACAGGTCGCAGTTGCCCACCGAGCCGGGCCGGTCGCAGGAGGCAAACACCAGGGTCTTGCCGTCGCCGGAAATCGAGCCGGCGCCTTCATTCAACTGCGTGTTAATAGCGGCCGAAATGGGTTGCGGCGTGCCCAGAGTGCCATCCTTGTTTTGACGACTTAGGTACAGGTCTTCGTCGCTCTGGGCCGTAGGCCGGGCCGTATACAGCAGAAAGCGGTTATCGGCGGTGATGGAAGGAAAGTACTGGTAGCGGAACGTATTGAGCGGCTCGGCCACGCGCTGGGGTGCCGGGCCGGTAGGCGCGGCTACGGCTTTCACCGCAAACTCACAGTTTAGTAATTGCTGATGCGCCTTGGGAATGCTACGGTGGCCTTTCGGAGCCGATTTCAGGAAGCGGCTGTAGCTTTCCCCCGCCACTGGGTACTCCCCGAAGCTCATGGCCAGTTCGCCCAGCGTAAAATAATCCAGAAACCGGGCCGGGTCGAAAGGCAGCAGCTTCAGTCCCTGCTCATAGGCCTCGTAAGCCGCGCGGGTGTTGCCGGTGGCTTTCAGCAAGGAGCCTTTCACCAGATATGGCTCGCCCAGCGAAGGAAACTTCGCGTTCAGCACCTGCAGCGTTTCAATGGCCTTGTCGAACTCCCGGTTTTTGGCCTGGCTTTGGGCCTTCTCAAACAGGTTGCGTGCTTTGGTATTGGTAGTCGACAGCTTTTGCTGTGCGTATAGCGGCGGCCCGGCCAGCAAGGCCAGCGCGAACAAGGCAACAACGAAGAAACGACGCATACACGGTGGTGGGAGCTTAGGGAATATCGAGGTACTTATGCGTTTGCAGGGACACCTGCCACTGCGGGTGCTCCTTCACGTAGTCGATGAGCAGGGGCGTAATGGCGGCGGCTTTGCTCCACTCCGGCTGCAGGTAAAGGCGCGTGTGGGGTCCGGCCAGGGCGGCATGCTGCTCGGCCCAGGCAAAGTCGCTCTTGTTGAACACCACTACCTTGAGTTCGTGCGCCTGTGCCACCACGTCGGGCCGCGGCGCCTTGAACTTCTTGGGCGACACGCACACCCAGTCCCAGGTGCCGGTAAGTGGATACGCGCCCGAGGTTTCCAGCCAGGTCTGGCAACCGGCTTCTTTCAGAGCCTTGGTGAGGTCCGTAAGATTGTACATCAGCGGCTCGCCCCCGGTGATGACCACGTTGCGGCCGGGGTGTGCGGTGGCGGCCTGCACCATATCGGCCAGAGCCACGCGCGGGTGCTGCCCGGCATCCCAGGATTCCTTCACGTCGCACCACACGCAGCCTACGTCGCAGCCGCCCAGGCGCAGGAAGTAGGCCGCGCGCCCGGCGTTATACCCCTCACCCTGAATAGTATAAAACTGTTCCATCAGCGGCAGAGCCGCCGTAGTATCCGGTATGAGGGAGGAAAGGACGGGCAGAGAAGTAAGTAAGTCAGTCAAAGCGCAAGCAAAATCAAAAAGGCCGGTTTCCGGGGCGGAACCAGCTACCTCGCAGCATAGTTCCGCCCCAGACGTCCGACCTGAAAAGTAACAGAATCCGGCGGCAAATGAAAGCCAAAGATACCGGAAAAATAGGATTCTACCGGGCGTACACCTCGCCTTTCGCTGCCCGCAGGGTATTAAGCAGTAGCATGGCAATGGTCATGGGCCCTACGCCACCGGGCACGGGCGTGATGTAGGAAGTGAACGGAGCTACTTCATCGAACTTCACGTCGCCCTTCAGCGCCCAGCCGGCTTTCCGGCTAGCATCTTCCACCCGGGTAGTGCCTACGTCGATAACCACAGCACCAGGCTTCACCATATCGGCCGTCACGAACTCCGGGCGACCCAGGGCAGCCACCAGGATATCGGCGGTGCGAGTAATTTCGGCCAGGTTCTGAGTACGCGAGTGGCATAAAGTAACCGTGCAGTTGCCAGGCTCCAAGTTCTTCGCCAGCAGGATGCTAACCGGCGTGCCCACGATGTTGCTTCGGCCGATAACCACGCAGTGCTTGCCATCGGTAGGCAGCTTATAGCGGCGCAGCAGTTCCACAATGCCCGAGGGCGTAGCGGGCAACAGGGCGGGCAGCCCGGCCACCATCCGGCCGATGTTCATGGGGTGGAAACCGTCCACGTCCTTTTCGGGGCGGATGGCCTCAATCACCTTTTCGGAGGAAATGTGACGCGGCAAGGGCAGCTGCACGATGAAGCCGTCAATGTTGTCGTCTTCGTTCAGCTCCGCTACTTTGGCCAGCAGCTCGGCTTCCGTCATGGTGTCTTCGTAGCGGAGCAGGGTGCTTTCGAATCCTACCCGCTCGCAGGCCAGCACTTTGTTGCGCACGTAGGTTTCGGAGCCGCCATCGTGGCCTACCAGCACGGCGGCCAGGTGGGGCACTTTCTGACCGGCGGCGCGGCGCTGGGCTACTTCGGCGGCAATTTCTTCTTTAATGGCCTCGGCGGTCTGCTTGCCGTCGATAAGGCGGTAGGTGGGGGCGTCGGGGGCTGTGGTCATGATGCGAGAGTTAGGCTATGTCCTGTGGTTGTTCGGGCTTGGGCTTGCTGGCGTGGGCGGCAATGGCGGCGGCGCCGGCAGCCTGCAAAGCGGCTTCCATAGCGGGCCAGTCGTCGCGCCAGCGGAACTTACGCTCCTGGCCTTTGATGATTTTTTCTAGCTGTTCCGGGCTCGTGCAGTTCTTGAGAAGGGTATTCGACATGGGGTGAGGTGGTAATCATACCTCGCCGTGTCAGGGGAAGTGTATGAGGTGAAAGAAAGAGTTGTCTTGAAATTTGGCTGGTGAGGGTATATCCTATTTCTCGTGCGTAATTTTTATGGGTATCGGCAACAGCTCATAAAGTAAATCATTGCTTATCAGGTAATACGTACCGCCCAATATTTCCTTAGGTACTGATAGCGCTTCAAACCGCTTACCGTCCTGCCTGACAACGCGGATACAGTTTCGCATGGCATCATTGTTTACTCCACTTGAATAAGTGAGGCCCGGTAACTGCCAGTTGGCTTTTTGGGCAGCCCGTTGGAATATTATGGCGTTGTTCAATTCACTAGGGTAAGGAGGCAGCAGAGCGTTTCGACCCTGTATATAATGCCCGGATTGCATAACTACTTCATATGCTTTGTCAATTGCAGGTGGCTGGAGTCCCCGAAGCAGGTAGCCGAGCCCGAAGGCAATTCCAAACGCTAGCATCAGTAGAATTCTGCGTCCCATCTTTACCTTTCGCAACATAAAAGAAACGCGGCCCTTTCGGAGCCGCGTTTCAGCATTAGTCAATTTTCAATACGGCCAGGAAGGCCTCCTGCGGAATCTCAACGGACCCTACCTGGCGCATCCGCTTCTTGCCTTCCTTCTGCTTTTCGAGCAGCTTGCGCTTGCGGCTGATGTCGCCGCCGTAGCATTTGGCAATTACGTTTTTGCGCAGGGCCTTTACGGTTTCGCGGGCAATAATTTTCTGGCCGATGCTGGCCTGAATGGCAATTTCGAACTGCTGGCGGGGCAGCAGCTCGCGCAGCTTTTCGCAGAGGCGGCGGCCCCAGTCGTAGCTCTTGCTGCGGTGCACAATGGCCGACAAGGCATCCACCTTCTCCCCGTTCAGCATCACGTCCAGCTTTACCATATCCGACTCGCGGAAGCCGATCAGCTCGTAGTCGAGGGAAGCGTAGCCGCGCGAAATGGTTTTGAGCTTGTCGAAGAAGTCGAACACGATTTCCGACAGGGGCAGCTCAAACGTCATTTCCACCCGCTCACTCGTCAGGTAGCTCTGGCCCTTGATGATGCCGCGCTTCTCCATGCACAGCGTGATGATGGAACCCACGTAATCGGCCGCCGTAATAATCTGGGCCTTGATGTAGGGCTCCTCAATCAGCTTGATCATGTTCGGCTCGGGCATTTCGCTCGGGGCATTGATGGTCAGCCGCTGGTCTTTGGTGCCGGTGGCGTGAAACTGCACCGAGGGCACGGTGGTAATCACCGTCATGTTGAACTCGCGCTCCAGACGCTCCTGCACAATCTCCATGTGGAGCATGCCCAGGAAGCCGCAGCGGAAGCCGAAGCCCAGGGCCACCGAGGTTTCAGGCTCCCACACGAGGGAGGCGTCGTTGAGCTGCAGCTTTTCCATGCAGGAGCGGAGTTCTTCGTACTCGGTGGTATCCACAGGGTAAATGCCGGCGAATACCATGGGTTTCACGTCCTCAAAGCCCTGAATAGCCTCGGCCGTGGGGCGCGCTACGTGGGTGATGGTGTCGCCTACTTTTACTTCGCGCGCTTCCTTGATGCCGGAAATGAGGTAGCCTACGTTGCCGGCCGCCACTTCCTGGCGTGGCTCCTGGTTGAGGCCCAGAATGCCGATTTCGTCGGCGCCGTATTCCTTGCCGGTAGCCATGAAGCGGAGCTTGTCGCCCTTGCGCATGGTGCCGTTCTTGATACGAAACAGGACTTCGATACCCCGGTAAGAGTTGAAAACCGAGTCGAAGATGAGGGCCTGTAGCGGGGCCTCCGGGTCGCCCTGGGGCGCGGGAATCCGCTCACAGATGGCGTTAAGGATATTTTCGATACCAATACCGGCCTTGCCCGAGGCATGGATGATTTCGTCCCGGTCGCAGCCGATCAGGTCCACAATTTCATCTGATACCTCCTCCGGCATGGAGTGGGGCAGGTCGATTTTGTTGAGCACCGGGATGATGGTCAGGTCGGAACCAATAGCCAAGTACAGGTTGGAAATCGTCTGGGCCTCAATCCCCTGCGAGGAATCCACAATCAGCAGAGCGCCTTCGCATGCGGCAATGGAGCGGGAAACTTCGTAGCTGAAATCGACGTGGCCGGGCGTATCAATCAGGTTGAGCGTGTACTGCTCGCCCTTGTACTGATACTGCATCTGGATGGCGTGGCTCTTGATGGTGATGCCCCGCTCCCGCTCCAAGTCCATGTTGTCGAGCAGCTGGGCTTGCATATCGCGCTTGGCCACGGTGCTGGTAAATTCCAGCAGGCGGTCGGCCAGCGTACTTTTGCCGTGGTCGATGTGGGCGATGATGCAGAAATTGCGGATGTTCTTCACTAGAGACAGTTTTTTCTAGCTGCGAAGGTAGGCAAAACGGCCCGGAAAAGCTAGTTTACCCGAGTTGGCCGGTGCATATGGCCGCCTGCGGGGCATTCAGTATCTTGGGCTGCGAACTGCTTTTTTCCTGCTATGAATGTCGAGCTTACCCGTCCTGTTTCCCGCCTGGAGTCCAGCAAAGCCACTATTACGGCCCTCAACTCCACCGCTCTCTACGTGCTGGCCTACCTGCTGGCCTACGGGGTACACCAGCTGGCTACGGCGGCCATGGCTCACCGGCTGGGCATACCGCTCACGGTGCACGTGAGCCACATTCAGTTTCTGATTTCCAACCAGCAGTGGTGGCGCATTGCCGTCGTTGCAGTGTACGGGGCGGGGCCACTGCTGTGCCTACTGCTGGCCCTGACGTTTGGGGCACTGTTCTGGTTTCGCGGCCGGGGCCGCAAGGGCCGGCTCAAGCTGCTCTACTTCTGGCTGGCCCTGCACTTCTTCAACCTGGTGGTAGGCGGGCTCATTGCCGGCTGCTTTACCCACAAAGGCTTCTGGTACGTGCCGCGCTGGCTGTTTATTTCGGGGGGCCAGACGCTGCCCATCGTGCTGGCAGTAGTAGGTGGCCTGGTAGCGGTGGCGGTCGGCTACCTGTCGGCGGTGGCCTTTCTGCAGAGTCACGACTCGCGCACGATGATGCTTTACAAGAACCGGGGGCAGCTGATTTTCAGCGGGCTGCTGGTGCCCTGGCTGGGGGGCAGCGCCTTTCTGGCTTTGCTGAAGTTACCCGACCTGACGCGTCACGAGGGCCTATTGTTTCTCACGATGGGTCTGCTCGTGTTGCCGCTCAGCGTAGCCAGCCGCAACGAGCTTTTTGAGGAAACCGTGCCGTACCCGCAGAAGACAGTTGTTGCCTCGGGCTTCGTGTTGCTTACGCTGCTGCTGGCTCTGCTCTGGCGGCTGGCACTCAGTACCGGCATCAATTGGCTTTAATCTATGGCTCCGTTGTCAGTTGCCAGGAGCCTGCCGGGCACCAACGGCCTGCCAACTCCTGCGTACACGCTGGCAAGGCCAACCACCGGTGACTGGCCGTTCTCTAACTCAACCTCCCTTCCTATGAGCCTGCACCTGAATACTGCCGCCGTGAAGTTTGCCAAACAGCTAATTGCGGACGGCAAACTCAAAAACGACCAAGGCCACTGGGGCCAGCACAACCCCGACACGACCCAGGAAAACAAGTTTCTGGAAAAGCACGAAATAGCCGAATACGGCCAGTGGCACCTGGGCCTCGACGAAACCAAGGGCGAAGACACCAAGGGCCGCTACCACTTCCCCTACGGCGACTTCAAAACTGTGCACCGCGACGGGCTGATTGCGGCCAAGGAGCGGGCGGCTCAGCAAGGCTACCAAGACATTGAAAAGGCGGCCGATGAGCTGTTGCAGGCCCTGGAAAAGAAGGCCGCTCACTCATAAACCAACCATTGCCGGGGTTATAAAAACGCCAGCGGGCCTACGGGCAGGCTGGCGTTTTTTGGTGGCTTACCGACTGCCTCCCTCCTTCGGAAATGCCCCTTTACTTTGTTTCTTTCTTTACATTGTCTGTAACCAGCTATTAACTTTCCGTATTCGCTTTGTTATGGTTGATAAGCTTTGCCTGTTCCTGCTGGTGAGCTTGGCTAGTTTTACCAGCCAGGCCCAAATGGTAACAGCCACTGGCCAGGTGCTCAATGCCCAAACCAAGGAGCCGGTGCCGTTTGCCATTCTGGGCGTGCCGGGCAAAGCTATTGGTACCGCTGCCGATGAGCAGGGCCGTTACGTATTGCGCCTCCCACCCGATGTACACGACACCCTGCTCGTTTCCTGCGTGGGCTTTATGCCCTATGTGGTGGCGCCAACTCAATGGCAGGCCGGGCAGCGGGTGTTTCAGCTCCAGCCCCTGCACCAAGTGCTCGAAGGCGTTACCATTCAAAGCCGCAAGGTGCAGCCGGCTAAGCTGGGCCGCACCGCCGAAAAGGCTGATGTACGCTGGATGGCCGGCAGCTCGGGCAAAACCACCGTCGATGATGAATGGGGCTGGGAGCTGGGAACGTTGCTTACTCCTGGGCGGCGCTCCTACCTCGAAGAGCTCTACGTCTATTTCACCGACAACAAGTACGAGCGGTTGCGTTTTCGTCTCAACCTGTACACGGTGCGCGGCAACCACCCCGACCAGCTGATCAGCACCCAGGATGTGCAGCTCCTCTGCCCACCTTCCCGCACCGGCTGGCTGAAGTTGGATTTGCGGCCTTACCACCTCGTGCTCAACGGTCAGCCCGTGGCCGCCACCCTGCAGTGGCTGCAAAGCGAAAAGCAAGCCCCCGAAAACAAGTATTTTTCCATTCCCGTGGTGCGCCAGAAGCAGCCCGGCATGGTAGAGCGCGAAAACGGCCAAGCCGTCTGGACTGTCCATAACCTGCTCCCCAGCTTCTACTTCACCGTGCTGACGGAGGAGAAGTAGCGGTACCCGAATGATAAGCAGGCGTTGTTACCTTGCTGCTCATGAACCGCAACCATCCTTGTTACCGCCTCCTGTTATATTGCCTGACGTTTGTTGGCGCGGCGGCTTGCTCCTCCAATTCTTCTTCCTGGCAGCTGGTAACTGGAGAAGGCCTGCCACTTACTGGCTTTCATGCAGAGGCCACGCTGTTCATAAACGACTCCACTGGCTTGGTACTGGGCAGTATCCTTCCTGATGCGGGTGGCTTGGGTTCAGATTTCCGTGCTGGTCAGGTTGCCACCTTGTTTCGGACCACTAACGGAGGGCGCAACTGGCAGAAAACCACCGGCGACTCCGGGAGCCGGTTTGTGCTGACTACCAAGGCCGGGCCCGTAGTATTCGCGGTTCAGCTCCAGGAGTCCGACGCTCAGCGGGATTCTTCCCGGCTCCTGCGCTCTGTGGACCAGGGCCGGAGCTGGCAACCGATAGGCGTACTCCCTCACCAGATTACCAGCCTTTCCTTCGCCGACTCAACCCAGGGCTTTGCCCTTACCAATCATTATGAGCACGGCCTTCGACTCATATACCATACGACGGACGGCGGGCGGCAATGGCAGCGGGCAGCACTACCCTTGTCGGACAGAGCTTCCTGGGGCCTACACACGCCGGATGGCACTTCTTGGCTGCTGCTCACTTCCCCTGGCTCGCCCTACTACAGCACGCATCTAGCCAAAATCAATTGGGCAACATCCGCCGCCACGGTAGAAGTTATTCCGCAAGGGCGCGTCGACAAAGCGGTGGCTTCCGACTCGGCCGGCAACCTCTGGCTGGCCAGCGACGACCCTGCCGGAACCATTCAGCTCCTGCGCCGCGACCAGCACACCGGACGCTATAGCCGCATCCATAGCTTCGGCCTCTCCCAGGGCCAGCCGTTGTTAGCAGAAGCCCTCCACGTTTCCGGTTGCAGCATCACCTTGCTGGCTTCCTACTCCGATACCACGGTAGCCCTGAATACCTACCATGCCTACCACAGCACGGATACCGGACGCAGTTGGCAGGAAGAAGAACTACCCATAGCCTCTAAAGTCTCCCCTGCTGCCTTTACCGGCCCGGAAAAGGCCTGGCTATTTGCCGGCGGCAATACGTTTCAAGTGTGCTTCCCCGCCAGGAAGTAGGCAGAAAAAGGGAATCCGCAGAGTTGAATGCCTAATGCCCCAGACTGAGTATCTACTTCCTTGAGTTAACACCCTTGCTGCCTCAGTAGCAGTTCGTGACACTCCCGCAGCCTAGGCTTCCTCGTTCCGCCGTTGAGTCACGGCCTGCATGCCTAACATTGCCTTCTGCGCCGCTGACAAAGTCCTCCCGCACCTCTGCCATTGGCTGTTGCGGGTCTGACAAAGCCTTCCGCGCCCCTAACAACGTCTAATGCGCGACTGACATTGGTTATTGCGCGCTGGTCAATGCCTTCCGCGCGAGTGACAAAGGCTTCCGCGCCATTGACAATGTCTTCTGCGGGTCTGACAATGCCCATTGCGCAACTGACAGAACTCGCCGCACGGCTGACATTGTCTGTAATATGCTCACTAGGAAGTGTTAACAGTCGCGCAACCAGAGTATAGTTGCGGCAATATGAACGAAGGCCAGAAAATGCGCATCCAA
>NZ_JADWYK010000007.1 GCF_015773195.1 Hymenobacter guriensis | reverse complement strand
AGCAACTCCCCCTTCCGGTTGAAGCGGGCTGCAAAGGTAACAACACCTTCTCCCCTTTTGCAAGCCTGACACAAAAAAACTTCAGAATTTTCTGAGCCCTGAGTTAGACAGCTGGATGAAACAGCAGACAGTATCTTTGTAGTTCCGCTTATTACTGCATTCATGCCTCCTTCTGACCTTGCTTTATACGACCCATTTGATGGGATGCGCTTCAGCACGAACTCGTGCTTTTTGTGCGGAGCGCCAGCCCAGGCGCCGCAGGATACAGTGCCAGTGCTGGCTCCCTGGCTGCTTGACCGATATCAGCTAAGCAAACGGCAGATGCGCCTGCTTGACCAAAGCGTGGTAGCGTACGAAGAATTACGAATCCCATGCTGCCCGCAATGTCGCCTCCAGGCGGTGGAGCCGTTAGAGGCTCATATGGCCGAGGTAGCCAACGGTGGCCTGACTGCGTGGCAGCAGATGAATGAACAGCAGCTATTCCTATGGCTTGGCAAGATGTTCTATGGTATTCTGCTCACGGAGCTGCTCACGGAGCTTGACCCACTTATAAAGCCACAGTACCCGCTGTCGGAAAACGGGCAGATGCTGGGGAAGCTGCAGTCCTTTTACCAAGTGTTCCAGGCATTGCGGGTGCCTATTGTGTTCGAGGATTTCACCCCGGCATCCGTTTTCATCTTGGAAGTTGACCCAGCTGAAGACACCATCCCTTTTGAGTACGACGATGACCTGAGCACGATGATGTTCAGCATCAAGCTTGATAATGTGGTGCTGGTAGCCTGCCTGCTTGACAATGGCATCATCCGGCAGGCCATGCGGCGCGTGTATGAAGATGTGCAGGGCAAGGCGCTGCATCCGGTGCAGGTAGCCGAGTTTAAGGCCCGCGTGTACTATGCGGCCTATCTGTTTAATGTGGTACCTGACTACTACGTGCGGCCGGTGAAGCCCGGTGACCAGCAGTTGGTGTATGATACCCTGATTGATGACGTAACCCGGGAAATATTCAACCCTTGGGAAAACTCGGGCTATGCCCAATCCTTGCAGGAAATGTGGAAGCGCTGGCGTCTGGAACTGCCGGAAATCATGCGTAATCCGGCGCAACCCCTTAGCTTTCTATATGATGAGGAAGGAATGCCACGCACGATAGTCTCGTACCCAGAGCCAACCTAATATGCAACTGGCTTTAGCCTTCGCTCCATTCGGGGACTGGGGCGGCTACTTTGGTGATGCGCACTTTTTCCCAGCGGCCAAAATCCAGGTCATCCATACGGCCGCGGATTTCTTGCTCGTTCATAAGCAGGTCGATGCAATGGCGGTGGCGGCGGTTCATGGTATCGTGCACCGTATAGACACCATCGAGCTGAGGGGAAATACCGCTAATGCGGACCGCGTCGCCATAGTCTAGGGGGCCGCCCCAGCGCTGTAGCAAGTCGCGCGACAAGGCTATCCAACGGGTTTTGCTGGAATGGTTTTGCGGAATACGGGAGTTGTCGGCCGTTACGAACGGCTCGTCATCAGTTTGCTCTACCTCCGGGGTGTACACCGTAGCTGTGACGGTATAGTGCGGCAGGCGCTGGGGCAAACTAGCTAGGGAAGTGGATGGAACCGTGATGGGACGAGGCTCCAGTTCGGGGGGAGCAACCACGGTGAACACAACCGGATGGGCCGGTACAGGGGGAATCGGGGGCGTTTGGGGAGAGAAAAGGAGGTTCAGCAGAAATAGGGCTATAGACATGACGGTTAAGCTGGTGGACTCCCGATTAAAGCCCGGGAGTATAAGCTTCGTCCAATTTGGCCGGACGCGGCATTTGAGAAACACCCTACAGCGTATGAAGACAAAAGGTTACAAAGAGGTTACTTCATCCAAATGAAGTCATATAGACAAAAGGATAAATTCTAAAATTAGCCAATTTTCTATTAATAATCACCGTTATAGAGAGCCAGAGGAGTTCTAATAATTGTAGCTCGCTTTGTTGTCAGGCTGATTAAGAATAAAAAAGTACAATTTAATAGATATTCAACAATCATTATTTTACACCTTTATTAGCTGCAGAGGGCACTAGCAAACAACCTAAGCAGAACACGGGAACAGGTAGTGCGTAGGAAAGTAACTGGTTTCTTCTACCCAAAGCTTTTCCTGTTCTCTTAGCCATTCATTTATGACTTTCACCAACTCGCTTTCCCGGTCACTGGGTCCTGCTGGCTTGTTTCTGATGCTGGCCGCTTGCTCATCTCCTTCCACTTCTTCTCCTGAGAACGACAAGACTACCACCCCGGCCGCTTCAACTGAAACGTCGGTGGCTGCTCCCGCTGACTCGCCGCTACAGATTGTGGCCAGGTTCCGGGAGCCGCAGATCGTGGGCGTAGCCGTGCTGCCTGATGGGCGCGTGTTCGGAGACTTTCCGCGCTGGGATAATAACCCCGTAAACCCGGTAGCCGAAATTAAGCCCGATGGCTCCGTACAAGGCTACCCCGATGCTAACTGGTGTACCTGGAATGAGACTACCCGCAACGAGCCTCAGAAGCACTGGATTTGCCCGCAGAGCGTGTACGCCGATAAAACCGGAATGCTCTGGGTGCTCGACCCGGCCTCACCCGGCCTGAAGGGTACCGTGCCCGGCGGCCCCAAGCTGGTTAAGATTGACCCCGCAACCAATAAGGTTGTGCAGAATATCAGCTTTCCTGAGAGCGTGGCTCCGCGTAAATCTTACCTGAATGACGTGCGCATCGACACCCAGAACAGCTACGCCTACATTACTGAGTCGGGTATCGGCAGCCTAGTGGTCGTCGACCTGAAATCGGGCAAAGCGCGGCGGTTGCTGGCTCTGCACCCCTCTACTCAGGGCGACACCACGCTCAACATCAAAGCCGACGGGCAGGAACTGATTGATGCTACCGGCAAGCGGGCCCGCTTCAATGCCGATGGTATTGCTCTGAGCCAAGATATGCAGTACCTCTACTGGAAGCCACTCACGAGCTACACGCTGTTTCGCATCAAGACGGCGGCCCTCCGCGACCCGGCTCTGTCGGACGCCCAGCTGACTCAGCAGATAGAAGACTTAGGCAAGGTGCCCGCCTGCGATGGAATGGAGATTGACGCGCAGAATAATCTGTACATGACAACCTTCGAAGACCACTCTATTAAGCGACGCACGCCAACTGGCAAAATTGAGTTGGTAGTGCAGGATCCTCGCCTGGAGTGGCCGGATACGTTTGCTTTTTCTGCTGATGGCGGCACATTGTACGTGACTAATTCCGCTATCCACAAAACGCCTACCTGGAACAAAGGCATCGGCAAACAAGACCAGCCTTATCACATTTTTAAGATGAGTTTACGGAAATAGCATAACCTTCTACCAGCCAAAAGCCGTTCCTACTTAAAGGGGTTGCTTTTCGGTTTATTTGATAGATTGGTCGTTCTTACCTGAACTCCGCCATCTGCACAAAACATTGCGTTGATTACAAGGCTTATTTGCGTATGCGCATATAAGTTTCGGCTTTATTGACAAGCTGTTTACCTTTACGCTGACACCACCAGTTCCCACCGCATGGACGCATACTCTTATATCGCCAATGCTCATGGCGAATACCTTGACCAGCTTTATCAGGCCTACAAAGCCGATCCGCAATCGGTGGATGTAAGCTGGCAGAAATTCTTCGAAGGCTTCGACTTTGCCCAGCAGTACCCAGAGGGTGGTTTGCCTCAGGCTGATGGGGAAGGCGTGCTGTCTACAAATGCCAGCACCAACCAGGCAGGCACCATTCGAGCCGTTGATACCGTTTCGGCCGACAAGGAAACGCAGGTGCGCAACTTGATTCATGCTTACCGCAGCCGTGGCCACCTGGTAGCCTGCACCAACCCGGTGCGCCCGCGCAAAGACCGTAAAGCCCGCCTGAGCATCACCGACTTCGGCCTGAGCGATGCTGACTTGGATACGACTTTCCGGAATGGAGAAGTGCTGGGGCTCGGTACCAGTGCCAAGCTGCGCGACATTGTGGCGGCGCTGGATAAGATTTACACCCGCACTATCGGCTTCGAGTACATGTATATCCGCGACCCGCGGGTGCTCGACTGGTTCCGGGAGAAAGTGGAAAAGGACTCCCTCAGCTTCAACCCCGGCGTAGAATATAAAAAGCGTATTCTGAGCAAGTTGAATGAGGCAGTGGTGTTCGAAAACTTCCTGCACACCAAGTTTCTCGGGCAGAAGCGCTTCTCGCTGGAAGGCGGCGAAACCACTATTCCCGCCCTCGATGCCATCATCCGCAAAGGCGCTGAGCTGGGCGTGGAGGAAGTGATGATTGGCATGGCCCACCGTGGCCGCCTGAACGTGCTGGCCAATATTATGGGCAAAACCTACGAGCAGATCTTCTCGGAATTCGAGGGAACAGCCGTACCGGATTTGACTATGGGCGACGGCGACGTGAAATACCACATGGGCTACAGCAGCCAGGTGGATGCCGGGGGCCGCACCGTGAACCTGAAGCTGGCGCCCAACCCCTCGCACTTGGAGGCAGTCAACCCGGTGGTGGAAGGCTTCGTGCGTGCCAAGCTCGACCACGGCTACGGCAACGACTACAATAAGGTGCTGCCCATCCTGATTCATGGCGACGCGGCGGTGGCTGGGCAAGGCATTGGGTACGAGGTAACGCAGATGTCGCAGTTGGAAGGCTACAAAACCGGCGGAACCGTGCACTTCGTTATCAACAACCAGGTAGGCTTTACTACTGATTTTGAAGACGCCCGCTCCTCCATTTACAGCACCGACCTGGCCAAGATTATCGACGCACCGGTGCTGCACGTGAACGGCGACGACCCCGAAGCGGTGGTGTTTGCCGTGCAGCTGGCTACCGAGTACCGGCAGCAGTTCAACGCCGATATCTTTATTGATATGGTGTGCTACCGCCGCCACGGCCACAACGAGTCCGACGAGCCCAAGTTCACCCAGCCCACGCTCTACAACCTCATCAGCAAGCACCAGAACCCGCGCGAGGTGTACAACGCGGCCCTGGTAGCCCGCGGCGACGTGGATGCCCAACTGGCGGCGCAGATGGACAAGGAGTTCCGCGACACGCTGCAGGCCCGCCTGGACATGGTGAAGCAGAAGCCCCTGCCCTATAACTACCAGGCCCTGGAAAACGAGT
The DNA here is from genome assembly GCF_015773195.1 of Hymenobacter guriensis. Classification (GTDB taxonomy): domain Bacteria; phylum Bacteroidota; class Bacteroidia; order Cytophagales; family Hymenobacteraceae; genus Hymenobacter; species Hymenobacter guriensis. The sequence goes on along the minus strand of NZ_JADWYK010000007.1, from coordinate 287,209 downwards.
GGCGCAGCCTGCGTCGCAGCAAGCCCGTGGACTTTGACCAGTCGCCGCAAACCGGCATCAGTGAGGAAGTGGTAGCCAAAGTAGGCAAGGCCCTGACCACGCTGCCCGAAGGCTTCCGCCCCCTCAAGCAGATCGAAAAGCTGATGGAGGAGCGCAAGAAGATGTTCTTCGAAACGCGCGTGCTGAACTGGGCCGCCGGCGAACTGCTGGCTTATGGCTCGTTGCTGGCCGAAAAGCACATTGTGCGCCTGAGCGGGCAGGATGTGCAGCGCGGCACGTTCTCGCACCGGCATGCCGTGCTACACGACGCCGAAACGTCGGCGCCCTACAACTCGCTCAACTACATCGAGGAAGGCCAGGAAAAGCTGAACATCTACAACTCGCTGCTGAGCGAGTACGCGGTGCTGGGCTTTGAATTCGGCTATGCCATGGCCAACCCCACGGCCCTGGTAATCTGGGAAGCGCAGTTCGGCGACTTTGCCAACGGCGCCCAGACCATGATTGACCAGTTCATCGTGTCGTCGGAAAGCAAGTGGCAGCGGATGAACGGCCTTGTGATGCTGCTGCCTCACGGCTACGAAGGCCAGGGCCCGGAGCACTCCAATGCCCGCCCTGAACGGTTCCTGCAGCTGGCAGCCGAGAACAACATCATCGTGGCTAACATGACCACGCCGGCCAACTTCTTCCACGCTCTGCGCCGGCAGCTGACCTGGGAGTTCCGCAAGCCGCTGGTAGTAATGTCGCCCAAATCCATGCTGCGCCACCCGCTGTGCGTGTCGCCGGTAGAGGAATTCACCTCCGGCTCGTTCCGGGAAGTACTGGGCGACGTGTACGCCGAGGATAAGAAAGTGAAGCGCGTACTGCTGTGTTCGGGCAAAGTGTACTTTGATTTGCTGGAAGAGCAGCAGAAGTCGGCCCGTACCGATGTGGCTATTGTGCGCCTGGAGCAGCTGCACCCCTTCCCCAAGAAGCAGCTGGATGCTGAGCTTGCCAAGTACCCGAAAGCCAAGGTGTACTGGGTTCAGGAAGAGCCCGAGAATATGGGCTACTGGAACTACCTGCTACGCTTTATGCGCCGCGAGCTGGAAGACGTAGTGGCCCGCAAAGCCTCGGCCTCGCCCGCTACCGGCTACAACAAAGTGCACGTGAAAGAGCAGAAAGACCTGATAGGGCGCGCTTTCGGAATTACTACCGCCGAGGTAGATGCCGAGAACATCAAAGCCACGGCTGAAATGGCCAAGAAAACCGACTAGCCTGCCTGTAGCTGTTAGCAATAATATCCCACCGAAACCCTCTCAACTCTCCCGCCTTATGGGTCTGGAAATTAAAATCCCCGCTGTTGGTGAGTCCATCACCGAGGTTACCATTGCCAAGTGGCTTAAGCAGGACGGCGCCACGGTAAAGCGCGACGAAGTAATTGCTGAGCTGGAATCCGACAAAGCCACGTTTGAACTGCCCGCTGAAGCCGATGGCGTATTGAAAATCCGCGTAGCCGAGGGCGAAACCATTGGTATCGGAACCGTTATTGCGGATATCAACGGCGACAGTGCTTCTGCTGCGCCCGTAGCTCCGGCCGCCAGTGCCACCCTAACTACGCCACAGAACAGTGCAACGGCACCCGGCCAGAAAGAAAGCGGCGCCGCTGACCCCGTAACGCAGGGCGAACAGAATCCCCAGGCCAGCAACCAAAGCGGCTACGGCGGCTCTCAGGCTGGCTCGGCCAACACACCCACGGCCGCGGCACCTGCGGCGCCAGTTGGCACCGAAAACGCAGCCGTGGAAATGAAGATTCCGGCGGTGGGCGAGTCCATTACGGAGGTGACGGTGGCCAAGTGGCTGAAGGAAGACGGCGCCCAGGTACAGCGCGACGAAATCATTGCCGAACTCGAATCGGATAAGGCCACGTTTGAGTTGCCGGCCGAAGGCACCGGCACCCTGCGCCACGCTGCCAAGGAAGGCGAAACGATTGGTATCGGCGCCGTTATTGCCCGCATTGAAGGCGGTAGCGGAACTCCGGCCGCAGCTTCAGCACCGGCTGCCCCGGCGGCATCTGCAGCTGCTCCCGCAGTGGCAAACAGCCCGCAGCCCGCCGCTGTTAGCTCTTACGCTACGGGTACACCTTCACCGGCGGCCGGCAAGATTCTCGGGGAAAAAGGCATCAGCCCGGCCGATGTGCAGGGCTCGGGCCGGGACGGGCGTATTACCAAGGAGGACGCCCAGAACGCCCAGGCCAAACCGGCCGCTCCAGCTCCGCAGGCGGCAGCCCCCGCTGCTCCGTCTGCCGCTCCGGCCGCTGCCAGCCCACAACCAGCAACTGGCAACAGAGTACAACGCCGGGAGCGGATGAGCAACCTGCGCAAAACTGTTTCGCGCCGCTTGGTAGCCGTAAAAAATGAGACGGCCATGCTCACCACCTTCAATGAGGTGAACATGCAGCCCATCATGGACCTGCGTAACAAGTTCAAGGACAAGTTCAAGGAGAAGCACAGCGTGGGTCTCGGCTTCATGTCGTTCTTCACCAAAGCTGTGTGCGTGGCCCTGAAGGAGTGGCCTGCCGTGAATGCCCAGATTGATGGCACCGACATCATTTACAACGACTTCTGCGACATTAGCATTGCCGTATCGGCCCCGAAAGGCTTGGTGGTGCCGGTTATCCGCAATGCCGAGGAGCTGTCGTTTGATGGCATTGAAAAGGAAATTCAGCGCCTCGCCGGCCTGGCCCGCGACAATAAGCTCACCATTGAGCAGATGACCGGCGGCACGTTCACCATCACCAATGGCGGCGTGTTCGGCTCCATGATGAGCACTCCGATCATCAATGCGCCGCAGTCAGCCATCCTGGGCATGCACAACATTGTGCAGCGGCCCATTGCCGAAAACGGCCAGGTGGTGATTCGCCCGATGATGTACTTGGCGCTGAGCTACGACCACCGCATCATCGACGGCCGCGAGTCGGTATCGTTCCTGGTGCGCGTGAAGGAACTGCTCGAAGACCCAACTCGCCTGTTGCTGGGCGTGTAGCCTAAAGCACAAAAGCAAAAGCCCCTTGCCGGAAAGAGCGTCCGGCAAGGGGCTTTTTCATGATGCTAAGTCAGTCACTCATCAACCGGCAGAAACAAAAAAACGCCCCGCATGACGGGGCGTTTTCTTTTCGGGGTGGTGGAGTTGGGTGGGAGCGGAAATGTACCTGGGTGGGTAAAACGGTTAATCAACCGGCAGCTCGCGCAGACGGGAGGCACTAAGCCGAGTGGCTAGTTGACGGGCCAACAGCTTAGCTTCTTCGGCTTTGGAACCGGAGAAATACTCTTCCACGGTAGAGGAAAACAGCTTCAGCCAATGATTGACGTGGTGGCCGCCCTGCGGAAGCACTACCTGCTCGGGCAACGGCGCACCTTCTACTTCCTTGCGGCCCAGCAACGTGGTACTCCAGTAGCGGTACTGCGAGGTGAGAAAATACGGCCAGTGAATGCGGGACGCAGCCCCAAAGCTGGGGCCCAACAGCGTATCGTTGTTGGTTTTATGGCAAAGCGTGTCTACCAGTTTTTTGATGTCGCCTTCAGTCTGGATGTCGGGGAGGGTAGTAGACGTTTGCATAAGCACAGCGAAGAACGGGTGGATGCCAGAATACGTAGCGAATTTACGCAAGTTTCAATTTATTCGCTATTGAAGCTGGTATTTTTTTACGACAAGTTTTTACTATGCGCAATGCAGAGGCTTCGCATAAGTTTGCGGGCTGCTACACAAGCATCGCTCTTGACGGCCCTAGTATCTATTTGCTTCTCAGCAGGCTTACTTGCTTGCTTCCTGAAAAGTAGAGCCGCTTACGGTACACTTGGGCTATAGGTTATATAAATACATTGCCTCCATCACCCCCTCTTTCTATTGCGGCTGATTGGGATGATGCAGCGCGCTAACATTGGCTCCCGTCAACCTTTGGCTGGTTTAAAGAAAGGCCTATCAGCAGTAGCTAGCGGCAACGCAGACAGCCGATCCTCAGGGTAGCGCCCTACACGAAGCTAGGCTTTAGAAGCAACCGTTTCCGACGAAGATTCTGAAGTTGGTGCTTCCGGCGCCCGGCGGCCGCCCAGCACTACCAGTACCACGGCCACTACAATGAGAGCAGCCCCACCGAGCATCTGGGCATTGAGCGTTTCGCCGGCAAAGGCCCACCCCAGCAGCACCGCTACTACCGGGTTCACGAAAGCATACGTGCCCGCCAGAGCTGGCTCCACGTGCCGCAGCAGCCAGATGTAGGCGGTAAAAGCCACGATGCTCCCAAACGTAACCAGGTAAGCATACGCCAGCCACGATTTGGTAGTAACGGCAGCTATGCTGAAGCCGGCTGCCTCGCCGCGCAGTAAGCCCACTACTATCATCACCAGCCCGCCGCACAGCATCTGCATCCCACCCGATACGAATGGGGACGAAGCCGGCTGCTTTTTCTTGGAGTAGAGTGAGCCAATAGCCCACACCAGGGCCGCCGTGAGCACGCACACGATACCAATGATTTCGTGGCCCGGAATAGCTACGTGGGCCGCGCCCGGGGTGCGTGCCAGCAGATATACGCCCACCATGCCAATTGCCAGCCCTATTGATACCCACAGCGTAGGCCGCGCCGAGACGCCGCTCAGCCAGCCCAGCAGCGCCAGAAACATGGGGACCGTGGCTACCAGCAGCGCCGCCAGCCCCGAGGGAATGTACTGCTCACCCACCGTCACGCCCCCGTTGCCGAACGCCAGCAGGCAGATGCCAATAAGAAGCGCCGTACCCCAGCCCCGCAGCGTGGGGGCTGGCTCCCCGCGCCAGCGCATAAATCCATAGAGCAGCGCCCCGGCCAGCGCGTAGCGCGTACCAGCCATTAGCAGAGGCGGAATGGAGTCGATGGCAAAGCGGATGCCCAGGTAGGTGGAGCCCCAGATGATATACAGAGCGGCAAAAGCCAGCAGCAGCGAAGCGCGGGAAGGGCGAGGCATACGGGAAAAGCAAAGTACAGGGCAAACCTACACCGGAAAACCCGGGCGGGTTGCGCCGGAATCCTGCGAAGCTGCGCCCGGCAGCTTATTTCCAGCCAGTGGTAAGGCCGGGCCAGTCGTCGGTGCGGAAGGGCGGAGCGGGCAGGCCTTCCTTGTTGTACAGATTAGGGAACGGATTGTTGCTCCAGGCGTAGCGCACAGCCACCGGCGCGGGCACCTGCGGGCTCGAAAGCACCAGAGTATTGCCTTCCAGCCGGCCCTGGGCCCACACGAATTTGCGGTCGGCTCCAGCAATGGCGAAGCTTTTGAGCGTGGTGCCGCCAGCGTCTTTCAGCTCGAGCCCGCTGCCGGTATTTTTGAAGGTGATACGCACTTCCTGGCCCTGCACCTGCATTTTCTCAAACGTTGGGCCGGAGGCTACTACCTGCTTGTCCCCGTAGGCTACCTGCCGGGCAGCCAGCGCCAGGCGGCGGCCCACTTCCTGCTTGTTGCGGGGGTGGATATCGGCCGGGTTGCCAATGTCGATGGCGGTGGCCATGCCGGTGCGGGGCAAGCTGAGGGTGCGGGCCTGGGCCTCGCGTAGCTCGGCCCACTCGTAGTCGGCGGGCTGGGGCTCATCGGCCATGAAGTTGGCCAGCTGCACGAACAGGAACGGAAAGTCGCCCTGGCCCCAGCGCTGCCGCCAGTCCCGGATCAGGGTTGGAAACAAAGAACGGTACTGCTCGGCCCGGCCGGCGTTGCTTTCGCCCTGGTACCAGATGGCGCCTTTGATGGCATAGGGTAGCAACGGCGCAATCATGGCATTATAGAGCACCGTGGGGCTGTTCTGGGCCCCGGCCGGAAACGGGTTGCGCGGGGTGGTTTGCCGGTCATACGCTATCTGGTACGCCCAATTGCCAGCCAGCGGTACCGCGCGGGGGCCGGTGGTCAGAGTCATATCCCGGGCCTCGCCCCAGATGCCTCCACCCCCACCGTTGTCTACCACGCGCACCGTCACTACGTTGCGACCGGGCTTTACCAACGCCGCCGGCACGGTGTAGCGGCGGGGCTCGTTGTAGCCGTTGGTGCGTCCGATGAAGGTCCCGTTGAACCAGGTGGAGTCGTTGTCGTCTATCTGGGCCAGGCTAAGCTGGGCGGGCTGGTTGGCTTCCTCGGCGGTGAGGGTTACTTCCTTGCGAAACCATATCACTCCATCAAAATTTTGCAGGCCCGGGGTAGCTTCCCAAACGCCGGGCAGCGGCATGGTTGGCCAATTGGCCGCCGCGTAGTTAACTTCAAACCAAGCTTGGGCGCCGGGGCGGTGGCCCTGGTCCTGACCAGCCGGGCTGCGGCGCCAGGCAGCCATCTGCGCTTCAAAGTCGGCTACCTGATGGCTGATGTCGCGCGGGTTGCTGCGTAGCTCCTCCACAACTGGCGTAAACTCGGGCAAGGCCTTTAGGGCCTCTGCACTGGTCCACGACTCGGCTGGGGTACCGCCCCACTCGGCCGTAATCAGGCCGATGGGCACGTGGTAGCGCTGCTGCAGGTCGCGGGCAAAAAAGTAGGCTACGGCCGAGAAGCTGCCGGCCGTAGCCGGGCTGCACACCTGCCAGCCGGCCCCGCCAAACTCGGCTTGGGGGCGCGAGGCCATTACGTTGGGCACGTCAATCAGCCGAATCTGCGGGAAGGCAGCGGCGGCAATTTCCCGGGGGCCGTTGTCGGCGTCGCGCAGGGGCCACTCCATGTTCGACTGCCCCGAGGCCAGCCACACGTCGCCCACCAGGATATCGATCAGCTCCAGGGTGTTGCTGCCTTTGATGGACATGGTATAGGGGCCACCGGCGGGCATGGCGGGCAGCGTGAGCGTCCATTTGCCAGTGGCATCGGGCTGGGCAGCGTAGGTTTTGCCCTGGAACGTGAGGCTGACTTTCTCGCCCGGCGCGGCCCAGCCCCAGAGCGGCAGCCGGGTGTCGCGCTGCAGTACCATGTGGGAGCCCACCAGCCGGGGCAGCCGCACGGCAGCCTGCGCGGCAGAGCTTACGACACCAAAACCAAGCAACAATAGCGGGAAACGAAGCATCGAGAACCGGGCTTTCAGACGTGAACAAACGTTTGCACAGCCAATAGTAAGCAGAAATAGCCCGAAATGCCGCTCAGCCAGCCGCGCAACGAGGCCCCGAAGCAGGCGTCTGTTCCGGGCGCAGTATCTTGGCTGCTCTTCCTTCTCTCCGCTTGTTCTATGCTCCGACGTATACTGCTGTTCGCCGCGCTGTTGAGTTTAACCCAGGCCGCTACGGCCCAGCTGCTGCAGCCCAAAGCCGGCTTCACCCGCGCCGATTCCCTGCGCGGGCAGCTTACGCCCCTGCGCACCTGCTATGACCTCAACTATTATCACCTTGATGTGAAGCTGGATGTGGATAAGCGCTTCCTGAGCGGATCCAACCTGTTCCGCTTCACGGCTACCCAGGACTTCACGCGGCTGCAGTTTGATTTGTTTGCCAACCTCTCGGTAGACAAGGTGGAGTACCAGGGCAAATCGGTGCCGTTCACGCGGGAGGCCAATGCGGTGTTCGTGACGTTCCCGCAGCCCATCCGCCAGGGCACCCGCGACCAGTTCACGGTGTTTTACTCCGGCCAGCCCGTTGTGGCCAAGAAAGCACCTTGGGATGGGGGCTTCGTGTTCACGCAGGATGCCGCCGGTAAGCCCTGGGTAGCCACCGCCTGCCAGGGCGTAGGCGCCAGCATCTGGTGGCCCACCAAAGACCACCAATCCGACGAGGTTGACTCCATGCTCATCAGCATCTCGGTGCCCAAGGGCCTCAAAGACGTGTCGAATGGCCGCCTGCGCAAAGTCACGAAGCTGAAGGGCGGCTACACACGCTACGACTGGTTCGTGAACAACCCCATTAACAACTACGATGTGGCCCTGAACGTGGGCGACTACCGGCACTTCAACGGGGGTACCTACGCCGGGGAGAAAGGCCCGCTCACGCTCGACTATTGGGTGCTGCCCGAAAACCTGACCAAAGCCAAAAAGCACTTCGCCGCCAACGTGCCGGCCATGCTCAAGGCGTTTGAGTACTGGTTTGGACCGTATCCATTTTATGAAGATGGCTACAAGCTGGTAGATGCGCCCCACCTCGGTATGGAGCACCAGAGCGCCGTGGCCTACGGCAACAAATACCTCAACGGCTACCTCGGCAAAGACCGCAGCAACACCGGCTGGGGCCTGAAATGGGACTTCATCGTCATCCACGAAAGCGGGCATGAGTGGTTCGGCAACAACATCACGAGCAAGGACATTGCCGACATGTGGGTGCACGAAAGCTTCACCACTTACTCGGAGTCGTTGTTTGTGGAAAGCATGTTCGGCAAACAAGCAGGCCAGGAATACCTCCACGGCCAGCGCCGCAACATCCAGAACGACGGCTCCATCATTGGCCCCTACGGCGTGAATAAGGAAGGCTCCGGCGACATGTACGACAAGGGCGCCAGCCTGCTAAACATGCTACGCGTGGGGCTGGACAATGACGACAAATGGCGCGAGCTGCTGCGTGGCCTCAACCAGCAGTTCTACCATCAAACCGTCACCACGGAACAAGTGGTCGACTACTTCCGGGGCACCGGCCGCTACCTGAAGCCCGTATTCGACCAGTATCTGCGCCACAAGACCATACCAACGCTGGAAATCAGATTTGACGAAGGCCAGATGCTGGCACGCTGGCTTGCCGATGTGCCCGAATTCGACATGCCTATTCAGGTGCGCACCAAGGGCGGTACCTACCAGCGCATTTTCCCCAAAACCAAGTGGGAGAAATTCGCCATAGCCGGCGCCACCAAAGAAAACATCGAGGTGGACACGTTTAACTACTACATCGGGGTGCTGGTAGAGTAGCGTATGAGGCGGCAGCAGGGCCGATGAGGTTGTATTATTGCCGCTTCATTCAAATTCCCCATGATAAAAACTGCGTTACTGCTCGTTCTGTGCTTTTGCACTTCCGTGGCCCAGGCGGCTTCCGGCTTTGCCGACCTTAAGCCCGGCCCGCACACCGTTGGCTTCCGTGTGGTGCAGCAGTACGATTACGCCCGGGCCTATAAAGGCCGTACCGATGCCGTAACCGGGAAAACAACCACCGGCGAACTGGCCCGGCCCGTGCAAACCCTGGTGTGGTACCCGGCCCAGAAAGGCGGCACTGCCATCCGCTACGCCGATTACCTGCGCACGGAGGCCACCGACGAGAACTTTACCCGGACCGATGCGGAAACCGCCGCCTTCCTGGCTGACAAGCTGCAGTGGGCTGCCGCGCAGGTCGGCCAGAAGCAGGCGCAACAGCTCCTTGATCAGCGCATGTGGGCCGTGCGCAATGCCCCGGCGGCGGCTGGTAAGTTTCCGGTGGTGATTTATGCGGCCGGTGGCGGCGGCACTGCCCACGAAGTCGCCGACTTTTGCGAATACCTCGCCAGCCAGGGCTACGTGGTGCTGGCCAGCCGCAGCCTGGGCACGCGCACGAAGGACATGAACTTCGACGCCGAAGGGCTGGATACCCAGGCGCGGGATATTCAGTTCCTGCTTTCCTACGCCCACACATTACCCCAGGCCGACATGGCACACGTGGCGGCCGCCGGCTGGAGCTGGGGTGGCTTGGCTAATGCGCTGGCGGCCACCCAAGACGCGCGCATAAGCGCCATCGTGAGCTTTGATGGTACCAAAGCCTGGGAGGATACCAAACCCGTGTCCCGCGTGCGCCTGACCGTACCGTGGCTGTACGTGCAGCGCCGCTCCGAATCGGTGCGCGAGCTTAGCGCCAAAGGGATGCAAACGACGGGCATCCTGCTGAATGAAGCCAAGTACGCAGACCTCTACCACGTGGTGATGAACCCGATGGAGCACAGCGACTTTTCGACCATCGGCCTGCGCTTTGCCGGAGCGGAGCACTTCACGGAGTATTCCCGCGCTGAGGTAGAAGCAGCCTACCACTGGGCCTGCCGCTACACCCTCGAATTCCTCAATGCCAACTTGAAAGGCGATGCCACCGGCCGCCAGTTTCTGGACCGCACGCCCACGCAGAACGGTGTGCCAGCCCATATGGCTCGCCTCTACCACCTGCCCGCCCGGTCCGGCCCCGTGCCTACGCAGGCCGGCTTCGCGGCTGCCCTGGCCCGGGAAGGCTTCGATAAAGCTTTGGAAATCTACCGCCGCCTGCAGCAGCAGGAGCCCACATTTGCGTTGTCGGAAGGTGCGCTGAATACCTGGGGCTACCAGCTTATGCGCGAGGCCCGCGACCTGCCTGCCGCCAGGGCCATCTTCGCCCTGGGCACGGAGCTGTACCCCAACGACGCCAACCTCTTCGACTCCCTGGGGGAAGCCGACGAGAACAGCAAGGACCCCAAGTCAGCCATTACCCACTACCGCCGCTCCCTGGAGCTGAACCCCGCCAACCTCAACGCCCGCCAGCGCCTGCAGGCCCTCGGCGGCTAAGGAAAACGTGTCATGGCGAGGCACAGGCGAACCAATCAATCCGCTGACATGGGCTGAGCCTTCTAATTTGAAGCCCTAACGTCTGCTCTGGCGTTAGGGCTTTTTGGTTAAATGGAGTTTGTTATCAGCAGCAGACGGATTGTTTCGGCTGCGCCTCGCCATAACAGGATAAGGGCTGAGGGAAAAGACCGTGTCGTTCAAGGGCATTACCATGCCGGCCTCCTACCACCCCTCCTTAAAAAAGGAGGTGAGCTTGCCCCAGAACAAAACTCACTATTTCACCATTTCACTAAATCACCTTCCGTACCTTCGCCCCCGTTGATGCTCACGAATTCATCCTTAGTATGAACCAATACGACGTTACCGTCATCGGCTCCGGGCCCGGCGGCTATGTGGCGGCTATCCGCTGCGCCCAGCTGGGCCTCAAAACCGCCCTCATCGAGAAGTACGATACCCTGGGCGGCACCTGCCTCAACGTAGGCTGCATTCCCAGCAAGGCCCTGCTCGACTCGACGGAGCACTACCACAACGCCGCGCACACCTTCAAGGAGCACGGCATTGAGCTGAGTGACCTGCAGATCAACATGAATCAGCTCATCGACCGCAAAAACGGGGTGGTGAAGGCCAATACCGACGGGATTCAGTTCCTGATGAAGAAAAACAAGATTGACGTCCTGCACGGCGTCGGCTCGTTTGTCGATAAAAACCACATCAGCATTGCGCCCACAGCCGGCGGCGAGGCCCAGCAGATTGAGACGAAAAACGTCATCATTGCTACCGGCTCCAAGCCCACGGTACTGCCGTTCATTCAGCAGGACAAGCAGCGCATCATCACCAGCACCGAGGCCCTGAATATCCGCGAAGTGCCCAAGCACATGATTGTGATTGGCGGCGGCGTCATCGGGCTGGAAATGGCCTCCGTGTATGCCCGCCTCGGCGCGAAAGTATCGGTGGTGGAGTTTATGGATTCCCTCATTCCAACCATGGACCGTGGCCTGGGCAAGGAGCTCAAGCGCATCCTGGGCAAAATCGGCATCGAGTTCTTCCTGAGCCACAAAGTAACCGGCGCCACCCGCGAGGGCGACACCGTGACGGTAACCGCGACCAACCCCAAAGGCGAGGAAGTGAAGTTTGAGGGCGACTACTGCCTGGTAGCCGTAGGCCGCGTGCCCTACACCGCGGGCCTGAACCTGGAAGCCGCCGGCGTGGCCATGGAAGAGCGTGGCCGCATTAAGGTTGATGAGCACCTGCAAACCAACGTGCCCGGCATCTACGCCATCGGCGACGTGATTCGCGGCGCTATGCTGGCCCACAAGGCCGAGGAAGAAGGCGTGTTCGTGGCCGAAACTATTGTGGGCCAGAAGCCCCACATCAATTACCTGCTCATCCCCGGCGTGGTCTACACCTGGCCCGAGGTGGCCGGCGTGGGCTACACCGAAGAGCAGCTCAAGGAGCAGGGCAAGGCCTACAAAACCGGCTCTTTCCCGTTCCGCGCCTCGGGCCGCGCCCGCGCCTCCATGGACCTAGACGGCTTCGTGAAAGTGCTGGCTGACAAGGAAACCGACGAAATCCTGGGTGTGCACATGATCGGCCCCCGCATCGCCGACCTCATTGCCGAAGCCGTAACGGCCATGGAGTTCCGCGCCTCCGCCGAGGACGTAGCCCGCATGAGCCACGCCCACCCCACCTACGCCGAAGCTATGAAGGAAGCCTGCCTGGCTGCCACGGAGAACCGGGCGATTCATATGTAATTCTGAGCCGAGAGGTAGCACGCAAAAGCGGCTGAAACTCCTGGGAGCTTCAGCCGCTTTTGTGTTTATTCGTTATATCATACGTGAAAACTAAAATATCATGGCGGCTCCATTTACGAGCGAGGTGATTTTTGAGGAGTGTTTGCCTTTGATTGATATAGTAGTTCGGGAGTTAACCCTAACCACTGGGATGATGATTGACTGTCAGTCAGCAGGGGTTGATGACGTGCTATGGCGAATAAGTAACCAGAAAGCAGCTATGGCAATTGACTTAATGCCTTATGTGGAAGTCATTCCCTATAAGTACACGTATCTTATTGCGTCGGACCCTTTCAATAAATGGAATCCTTATTTGCATAGGACACTATTATTTGTGCTGCTAAAACTTGGTGGAAAATCTGAAGATCAACTACCTGTATGGGCAGGTCTGCCTTGGCTTGTGGCTCAAAAAGACTGGAACCCCAATTACCTCAAAGGATTTGAGCTTTGGTATAAACGCTAACGCATACTGCCGGAGCCTTTACTTTAGCACATCCTTCAGTTCCTTCAGCCGAAACCGCGAATCGTACTGGGCAAACTCGCGCATCATGGCCGTGTGGGCCGCGCCTGCCAGTACCAGCACGCGTTGATCGGCGGGCTCCACGGTTTTCTGCACCACCGAGTACATGTAGAGGTTGCGCCGGTACCATTCCGATACCAGCCAGGGCCCGGCAAAGCTTTCGATGCTGCCGGCCTTGTTGAGCAGGTCGAGGTAAGCGCCCTTATTCTCATTTATGCTGCGGGGCGTATTGAAATCGAGCAGAAGCTGCGTGAGGGTGAAGGTGCTGAGCTTCTGATTCTGGTCGGCTTCCACTCGTTTGAAGGTTTCGCCAATGCGCTGCATCAGGGCCGCCTGCTGGGCGTGCTGCATAGCCTTTTGCACACTGTCGAAGGGGAACGTGGTTTTGAGGTAATCGAAGGCGTACACGCGCTGCAGACCCGCCTTTTTAGCGGTGCGGAAGGCCAGCTGGATAATCTCATTTTTCAGGAAAAAGTCGCGCTGACCGGGCTTGGGGTATTTGGCCTGGATGGCCTGCTCGTACTGCCCGCCTAAGTAAAGTTTGTAAAGCGCGTCGAGCTCGGCCTGGTTGTTCCAGTCCCACTCCACAAAGACCTTATCGGGGTGCCACTGGCTGAGGCGGTTGGTCATCGTTTCCAGCTCGGCCTGGGCCTTGGGCGCCAGCACATCAAATGATTTCGTCTTGACGATATCAGCGCCGGGGTTGTGGAAGTGGAAGGTGCCCAGCAGCAGCAGCTCGGCGGGCTTAGTTTGGGCAGTAGCTCCTAGGCCTAGTAGGAGGCCACAGAGCAGAATCAGCAGTGTTTTCATGCGCTTGTCTTGGAAATGGCTGCAAGGTAGAGCCCCTTTGGCAGATGCTTGATTTCCAGCAAGTCACATAATGATGTAGTCAAGGCGCTATTTAGTGGTAACCTTACTGGACAGCAGCGTTGCTGTGGTAAACAAGAACTACATAACTATAAACATATAAACGCGAAAGCGACTGGATATTTCGGGGAGCTGCAGCCGCTTTTGCGTTCGTTAAGCAACTGAGGCGCCGACGGCTGGTGCGTTGCGGCTTATTGGTTAAGCTAGGCCGGAGTATAGGTAAAATCCTGGTTGATAGTGCCTGTGGCCTGGCTGCGGGTTTCCTTATACAGCGTGTCAATGGCCAGGCCGGCGGCGAGCAGCAGGGCAGCCGTGGCGGGCTGGGCGGTGCCCCGGGTGGAAAGGGAAATAAGGTAGTTGTCGGCGGTGGTGAACAGCTCCCGACCTACGCCGGCCCATTTCTTGGTTACCAAGCCCAGCTCCTGCCCGGCCGCATCCAGAAAGCGGAAGTCCCAGCCAATCCAGTTGCCTTTGATATCAGCCACCCGTACGTCGTGGGCATTGTAGACGTGGAAGCCGCCGCCCAGCGTCAGGATCTTGCTTTCGAAGTACCCGAGCAGCTCGTTCTCGCTACCTAACACGTCGATGCGGGAGCGGAGAAAGCGCCAGCCGCGCTTCAGCCTCAGCACGACGGCATTGTCGGAGAGGCGGCGCACTACCACAGTGGTGGGCATCCGGTGTTTTTGCAGCAGTAGGCGCGTCCAGTTAATCCAGGCTGGATTTTCTTCGGTTGCATAGCCAAGGTGTTCCTGACTTTCGGCGTCGAGAATGTCAAAAGAATCCTTAAGCTTCAGAAAGCCGACATGCTCCCGAATGAAGTACGCATGGCGGTTAAGCAGCTGAGTGGAAGCCATACCGTTGGTTGAATGGTGCAAGCGGGTATACGGCTCCGGCCGGCCTGGGGCTGCCCGGGAACTACCTCAGGCGGGAGTTGCTACCAGCTGCTGCCAGCGCCTCCGCCCCCGGAGCTGCCCCCGCTGCTGCTGGAAGACGACGAAGACCCACCGGAAAACGATGACCCCGACGAGGAGCCGCTGGAAGAGGACAGCTGGGAGGTGGTGTACTTCTCCTTTTTGACGTGCTGGCAGAAGGCACAGGTGTGTACGTGCCAGCCCCAGCCCCCGTGGGAGGTAGTGGCGGCCTGCACTTCCTCATCGGGTTGGGGCTCCAGGGTGCGGTGGTGGCACTTAGGGCAGGCTTCGGCGTCGGAGCCGAGGTTGGCGTAGTCGAGGGTGAGCTGGTGCCGGCAGGCCGGGCACTGCCACACGTCGTAGTCGATGGACTGAATGCGCTCCTCGGCGGCCTGGCCCGGCTGCAGGGCGGCATCGTCCTGGGTTTCGGAGAGGCGGTGCATGGGCGTGGCGCAGACCGGGCAGGCGTAGGCTTCGTCGCGCAGGGCCGCCAGGCGCTGCCGGTGCCGGGGCCAGTAGAACGCCATGCCCAGCGGAAACAGGAACCGCAGCCAGCCCAGGCCGTAGTGGGTTTCGCTCAGAAACTGGTAGCGGGCGTGGCGGCTTTTATCGGCGTAGCTGCTGGCCAGCAGCTGGTTTACTTTTCGCAGGTAGCCGTGCAGATATAGCCCCGGCCAGGCATAGCACAACCCGATGAGCAGTAGGGGCGGCACGGCCCAGTCCAGCACCACGGTTGCCAGCACCAGCCCCGCAATCAGCAGCACACCTAGAAACAGCACCCAGTAGTTGGCCGCCGGCTTTTTGATGCGGAAGCCCAGTACCAGCACGCACACCACCATAAACACCAGCGCCGCCACCATGCCCACGCCTTCCAGCTCGCTCCACGCATTGGGGTCGGGCTGGTACTCTTCAATCAGGTGGGTAGCGTCATCCGTGAAAGCCTGGACGGGCTCCCCGGCCAGCACGGCGGCCGAATCGGCGGGCTCCAAGCGGCCGGTAGCCAGCTGGCGCAGTAGGGCCGCCACACCGGCGCGCACGGCCGCATCGTAGTTGTGGGTGCGCAGGTGAGGCAGCATGTAGCGCTGCTGAATGCGGAAGCAGATAACGTCGGGCAGGTCGGCTTCCAGCCCGTAGCCGGTTTCAAACTCCACCCGCCGCTGGTCTTCCACCACCAGCATCAGCAGGCCGTTGTTTTTGGTTTTGTCCCCGATTTTCCAGCGGTTGAACAGGGCAGTGGCGGCGGTTTTGGGCACTTCCTCCCCAATGCTGCGGGTCAGTACCACGTCGATATGGGCCCGGCCGCTTTGGTCTAGGGGACGCAGTATGGCGTTCAGGTCCCGCACCGTGGCGGGCTGCAGCAGGTGGTCGGGGTCACTCACGTAGCTTTCCTCCAGCGTTTTGGGGTCGGGAATGGTAGTGAGGTAGTCGGCCTGCGCGGTGGCTTGGTGGCTTATCGATGAGCCCAAGGCCAGCACCACCAGTGCCTTCAACAGGAAACTTCGCAACAGTAGAGCAGGTGCCATAGGCCGGAAAACGGGTTTGTCGGCTAAAGAAAGGCAACTCCCGGTTATGACAAAGCGGTTAAGGCAGTACGATGTAGAGACGCGACACTTCGCGTCTCCTCGTTGAACGACCAGCACTGCGTAGCTTAAACAACATCAGCAACGACGAGACGCGAAGTGTCGCGTCTCTACACACAACTTGCTTTACTGCCGGCTGCCGCGCACGTAGGCGCTGAGCTGCTCGTCCAGGTCGCGCACCTGCAGCACCAGCTGCTTGCCGGCGTAGGGCTGGAGGGCGCGCAGCTCCTGGGCTACCTGGCGCTGCCAGGTCAGCAGGCGGGGGCGGTTGGCGTACACTTCCCGGTCGAACTGGTCCTGGCGGGTGTTGGCCTCGGCCATGAGCTGGCGGAAGATGGCGCGGTGCCGGCGGGTGAGGTCGGGGGTGGTAGTGGCCTGGGCCTGCAGGCGCCGGGCGAGGTGGCGGGCGTAGAGCTCGGTCAGGTCGAAGTGGAGCTGCTCGTGGGCCAGGGTCTGGCCGGGCGTGCGCGAGGGGTGAAACGAAGAGTGCTGGCAGTCGAAGTAGGTTTCGATGGTGAGGCGCGTGGTGCGCTGCCAGGGCTGGCTGCTGCAGCGGTAGCGGATGCCGCTGTTGGTGGCGGCCTCACAGCGCCCACCCCGGCTGGGCCCCTTGAAATCGGCGGGCATGAGACGACGGGCCGGATGCCAGAGGATTTCCTGCTCGTAGGGCTGCAGGCTGGCCGTGCGGAAGGCGCGGGCCTGCAAGCCGGTTGTGGCCGGAGTTGTGGGCTTTTCGAGGCGCAGCAGGTTGGCGCCTAGCTGGCGGGCCTGGTCGGTAGCCAGCCGAAGCAGGGCCGTCGAGTCGGAGCCGAACGTGAGCAGAGACGGGCGCACCTGAATGCAGGCCAGCTCCCGGGCGGAGGCTTCCACTGGCTCGGAGGCAGCCAGCACCAGCACCGTTTGGGTGGGAGGCGGATAGACAGGCGGCTGCAGCTCGGGGCGCTGCACGGCTACCTGGGGCGCGCAGCCGGCCAGCGTCAGGCCCAGCCCTATCCACATACGCAGGCGCATCATCGGCAGCAAATTGAATGAGGTGGAAGAGGGCGGCCACAGCAGCTGCCTCGTTGCTAAAGTTAGGGAGAACTGCTCAGTCTGGTTATATAGTGCAGGATGAAATAGATGAGTATCTACTACCTGTTTGCACGGTATTTTACGCTGGGTTGATATCTTCGAACTCTAATGGAAGACACCCCAACTACTGCCCCCCAATGGATTCAGGACTTGCAGGAAAGGTCCTGGGAGTTGGAGTTCCTGATTTCGGGTGGCGCTATTTTTACTCTGATTCAGGGAGCCGGCTTTTTCGTAACTCAGGTACAGTCGCTGAAGACCACGGCCTGGTTACCGGGTACTGATTTTTTCCTGCTGTTTGGGGTGTTGGCCATACAAGTGCTGACGTTGAGCTTCGGTCTGCACCTGTTGTTGCGGTCATTCTGGGTTGCGCTGGTATGCGTCACTTACCTTTTCCCTCAGGGCGCAGCGCTGGCGCGGGTGCGGTGGCGGCGGCCTTTTCGGGCGGTAGCTCCCAGTGGCTCGTATTTTTATGAGCTGCTGCTAAAGCTCAACAGGCTATGCGCCACGGTTATGTTCTTGGCCATTATCAGTACCCTGCTGCTCGGGGGGCTGATGCTGACCGTAGTTGTGCTGGGAACGTTGCCTTCCCTGTTTGCCTCATCAGGGCCTGACGGCTGGTATGATTGGTACGGCGAAGGATTCCTCATCCTGCTGATGGTGTACATCCTGGACCTGCTCCTGTTTGGCGCGTTGCGGCGAACCTGGGGGATAGCGTGGCTTTTGTTTCCGGTGTTCTGGCTATTTGACCGCGTGAGTCTGCGCGTGCTGCTACAGCCGACGCTGTGGCTGTTTGTCTCGCGCGTGTCGCGCTGGCGCATGGCAGGGTGGCTGACGGTCTTTATGGCGGTGGCGCTCATTTACAGCTACGCCGTAATCTACCAGGATTTGCATCTGCGCAACGTGCTGGACCGGCGCGACTATCGCAATGCGCTGGCACCGGGGCCGGCCCTGCAATACGGCAATTATCGGGACGAAATGAACGGGCAACTTCAGCGGGGACCATCCATTCCGTCCAAGTTTGTTGATAAGCCCTTTCTGGAGGTATTTCTGGTATACCGCAAGCAATACGACGCCGATATGCTTAAGTCGGACTCCGCGAAATACCTGTCTGATTTGGTGCTAATCAGCATCGACGATACGTTGCGCCAGGATGTAGCCTGGTATCCTACTTACAACCAAGCCAACGACCAAATGGGCATTACGGCTATGGTTTCAGTGCAAAAGCTGAAGGTCGGCCCTCACCGCCTGCTGCTCCACAGCAAAGGAGACAGTAGCCGGCACTCTGTCATACCGTTCTGGAAGACAGAGTAGGTGTCCGGGCCATTCTCATCGCGAATACCAAGAGTTACTCTTTCCTCCCCGCTTCTATGCCCCGCACCGATACCTACGCCCAGGCCCAGCCCGCCAGCCGCGCCGAGTGGCGGCAGTGGCTGGCCGACCACCACGCCAGCAGCCCCGGCGTGTGGCTCGTGTATTTCAAAAAGCACACCGGCCAGCCCAGCGTAACCTACCCGGAAGCAGTGGAGGAGGCCCTGTGCTTTGGCTGGATCGACTCGCACCCGCGCAAGCTCGACGCCGACCGGTCGCAGCTGCTGTTCACGCCCCGCAAGCCCAAAAGCGGCTGGAGCAAAGTAAATAAAGAGCGGCTGGTGCGGCTGGAAGAAGCCGGGCAACTGATGCCCGCCGGCCTGGCTGCCATTGCCCGCGCCAGGCAAAACGGCGCCTGGGAAAGCCTTGACGCCGCCGAAGCCGGTACCGTGCCCGACGACCTGGCCGCGGCCCTGGCTGCCAACGCCGATGCGGCTCGCCACTTTGCGGCCTTTTCGCCCACGGCCCGCAAAATGCTGTTGATGTGGGTACTGGGCGCCAAGCAGCCAGCTACCCGCGCCCGGCGCATAGCCGAAACCGTGCGGCTGGCCGCCTTGAACAAGCGCGCCAACTTCGACCGGGAGTAGGCTTGAGTGAAATAGCAGAAAGAGAAGCCTCCAAGCGGCTGAAGCCCCGGTGGCTTCAGCCGCTTTTAGTTTATTGTCAAGATACTATATGCCTGGCTGCCAGCGTTGGGAACCGGCTGCGTCCGGGCATTGGCATTGTGCTGGTATTGTCGGACGCATCTACTCCACACTACAAGACACGTCCTCACCTTCACACCAACTTCTATGAGCCTTTTTAACTCCCGCCGCCGCGGCACTTCCGCTACGCCTCCCCTACCCAAAAGCCCCGCCCGCGAATGGCGCGATGCCGTGGTGTTTGCCGTGGTAGCAGCCACGCTCATCCGATGGTCGGCAGTGGAGGCTTACCACATTCCCACGCCCAGCATGGAAAGCTCCCTGATGGTGGGCGACTACCTGTTTGTGAGCCGGCTGCACTACGGTCCCATCACGCCCCAAACGCCGCTGCAGGTACCGCTCACGCATCAAACCATCTGGGGAACGGAGCTGAAAAGCTACTCCGAGGCCATTCAGCTGCCGGCCTTTCGCCTGCCAGGGTTTAGCTCGGTGCAGCGCAACGACGTGGTGGTGTTTCATGTGCCCCACGAGCAGGACCGGCCCGCCGATATGCGCACTCACCTCATCAAGCGCTGCGTGGCCATTGCGGGCGATACGCTGGAAATCCGCCGGGGCCAGGTGATGCTGAACGGGCAGCCCAGCCACCCCGCCGGTCGTATGCAGAATACGTATTTCCTGCAGGTAGCCGCGCCCGACGATGCCATCCGCCAGGCTCTGCACGAACACGGCGTGGTGGATTACAACGAGCCGGATGGAGTGCCCCGCGCCGTTATCGACCCGGAAACGGGCAAATCCGGCTTCCTGATCAGCTGTACGGCCGAGGTAGCCGAATACTTCCGGCATCAGCCCTACGCTCAGGGCCTCACCATCCCTACGTACGCCGTTAGCCTATTTCCCGGCGTGGCCGACTTTCACAATCCCACCGCTGCTCCCACCAATCAGCCGCCCACCTGGCAGCTGGACGACTACGGCCCGCTGGTGGTGCCCCGCAAAGGTCAGACGGTTGCCCTCACACCGGCCAATGCAGGCATGTATTACATCATTGTGGCCCAGTACGAGCACAATGAGGGCATCAGCTGGCAGAATGGCATGATCTACCAGCACGGCCGGCCGCTGACCAGCTATACCATCAAGCAGAACTACTACTTCATGATGGGCGACAACCGCCACAACTCCGAGGACTCGCGCTTCTGGGGTTTCGTCCCCGAAGATCATATCGTGGGCAAGGCGGTCTTCGTCTGGCTGTCCATCGACCCCTACGCCGACTTGCTCCACAAAATCCGCTGGGACCGGCTGTTTCGCGTCATCAGCTAGAAAGCTTCCGTTAGAGAGTCAGCCGCGGCGCGGTGGCATTTGGTTCGGTGTTGTTCCGGTTCCGATGCCGCCGCTCCGTGGCTCTTTTGTTTCTCCGGGCAGCGGAACGTGCTGTCACGCTTCAGCTAGGATCGGAGCTGTCGTTGGGTTGAAACCCGCTACGTCTTGCGCACCAGCTTGAATCCGTCGCGGGTTATCTGGTACAGCTGGCCCTGGATGGTAATGGTTTCGCCTTCCAGCAGCTTGCTCAGGTCAAGCAGGTCGGATTCGATAGTGTGCAGGCTGAAGCCGTGCTTGCGGGCCAGGGCCAGGTAGCGGGGGTTGATGTAGTCGTGGACGCCGCACAGGATGATGCGCACGTGGGCGGTGGTGTTTTTGAGCAGTCGGGTGTCGCGAGGGAAGGTGTGGTTGTCGGCAATGAGGATGAGGTCGGTGGAGTCGGAGGTAAGCTGCTGGGCATGGAGCAGGGCTTCGGCGTCGTTTTCGGGCGCGTCGCCACCCCCGCCGGCCTTCATGGCTTCCACCAGCTTGTTCTTGATGGCCTCGTAGCTGTCGGTTTTCACGGAGTAAAAGCCCCCGGTTTTACCGATGTGCTTGGTTTTGTCGGGCTGGTCGTCGCCGTCGTTGAAGAACACGAAGGTTTTCTTGTCTTCGAGGGCGCTGAGCTGCAGCCAGGCCAGCAGGTCGTAGGTGTAAGGGAACATGCTGCCGGTCACGTCCGTCACCACCACTTCCTTGCTCCACTCGGGGTGGCGCTGCATCACGCGGGCTACCACGTTGGCATCGGGCGGCAGCACCAGCTCAGGGGACGTGGTGTCGGCCAGCAGCTCTCCGGCCGGGGTAATGCGGGCCTCACAGTAGTCGCGCTTGCCTTTCTTTTTCAGAAACACGCGGTAGAGGCGGGCCACGGAGTCGGACAGGGAGAAGTCGGTAATGGCCAGATCGGGGCGGCCCAGCAGCTGAAACGGCCCCAGTGGCAGCCGCACGGCACCCTTCACCTCAAACGGAAACTGGCGCCGGTGAATGTAGAACCCCGAGGCAAATAACACGCTTTGGCGGATGGCTTCTTCCAGCTCCGCGGGGCACGTGAGCTTGCTGTTAGGCTGCACCCGCACCTGCCTGGTCTTGCCGTGCTCG
The DNA here is from genome assembly GCF_015773195.1 of Hymenobacter guriensis. Classification (GTDB taxonomy): domain Bacteria; phylum Bacteroidota; class Bacteroidia; order Cytophagales; family Hymenobacteraceae; genus Hymenobacter; species Hymenobacter guriensis. The sequence continues at coordinate 265,579 of NZ_JADWYK010000007.1, read as the reverse complement.
TCCACCGACATTTCAAATCGGATGATCTGCCCGATGCGCTGGGGGCACCGATACGCCCGGCGCAGGTGGCGGGCCATCTGGCGGGTAGAGGCCTGGGTAAAGGGCAGATTACAGGCCACCTTTTTGCCTTGCTTTTTGCGGGCAGCCTTTTTCTTCGCCAGCTTTTTATCCAGCAGGCGCAGCTTGCGCGTGAGGCTGTCGAGGTCGGCGCGGCTGGTGGCGGCAGTGGCGTGTCGGGCCACGTACACCACAAAACCGTGAAAGAAAGGCTGGCACTCCGCGGGGCTGTTGCAGCCGGTTTGCTCTACCAGCGTCCAGGTGATGGACTCATCCTGGAGCAGTCCCGGCAACCCAGCCGCTAGGTTGCGGATGCGGCTCAGGTTGAGCTGGCGCTGGTCGAAGGTTGGGTTCAGGCGGAAGGCTGTATACACCAGATCGACGCGCACAATATGCCGCTCCCGCAGGTGCAGGGCCTGCAAATCGGCCCCGGAAAAGGTGGAAGGCAGCCGGATGGCCTCCAGGTCAGGCAAGGGCTGGTAGCGCTCCGTGCGGTAGGCGTTGAGCTGGTCGTAAAAGGCGCTTAGGTCCGCCTCGGAAAGTGGGGTTTGCGCCTGGATAGGGCCGGATAGGAACACGAAAAACAGGCTACCCAGCAGGGCACGAAGGAATACAGCAAGCATAACGCCGGATAAACACTACAACAGGAGCCAAAATACGGTTTTGCCCGGAAGCACGCCTATAGCAGCCGGCAGAGGCCTGTTGCCGAAACGCAGCGGGAATGTCCGTTCGGGCTTCAATGCCGGGCAGCAGCTGATTTCGGTGCTGGCAAAAGGGGAAACCTTCCGAGCCTGGGTGCCGAATACGTTATGCTGCCGGTTGATGCCGGCGGCGCCGTCGTTTCGCTATACTAGGCACGCTATGGGCAAGCACAAAAAGAAGCACTCGAAGAAAGACACCGTATCGGAGGACCTGTTTGACGCGGCGGCTCTTTCCATCCGCAACTACCGGAAGGTAACGAACGAAATTGCCAAGCTCAGCACCGGCCAGAAGCTGGTAGGCGGCCTGGTATTGCTGGCCGCCGGCTATTTCTACCTAGATAAGACCAAGCAGGATGACGGTGTCAACTCCCTGCTGGCGGGCCTGAACCTGCCGTGGCAGCCGAAACCTGCTGCTAAAGCAACGCCCCCGCTGCCAGCCGCCAAGCCCACGCCGGCAACAGCTTCCGTGCCGGCCGAAGCGCCCCGGAAAAGCCGTAAATCCGCCAAAACAAGCAAGGCTTCTGGCGAATTCGGCAAGAAACCCGCCGCTAGTCCCGACGACCTATAGCGGCCGGGTTTACTCGCCTTCGCCAAAGGCAATGTTAAGAATTGCGTTTGCGGCAACCTTGAGCCGGCGAATTGCGGATACCAGTATCCTGCTTTTTTGTACTGCATCCGTCTCGTTCATTTACCTGCAATAGCCATGACCAAGAAGAAAAAAGCCAAAGCCGGCAAAAAGAAAAAAACACTGTTTACCGGGGCCGTGAAGTCAATTAAGAAGCTCAGCACCACCCAGAAAGTGGTGGGCGGCTCTGCCCTGGTCGCGCTGGGTCTGGGCTACCTCGCAGCCCGGCGCGGCAGCTTCACTACAGCTCCCGACATAGACGCCAACACCGGCGAGACGTTGAGCTCCACCGAGGGCGCCAGCATTTAAGGCAAAGGCGTAACAAAATCAGGGCCCGATGGCCGAAGCATGTATGGCTTCGGCCATCGGGCCCTGCCTGTAAACAGCTGCCTATGATGCTACAGAATATGGTTGGCGCGCGCCAGCCGGGCCAGGGGCAGCAACGGCAAGCGGTGCGGCGCTGCCAGGTAACGGGGCATGTCGAAGCCCGCAAACTCGTGCTTGCTTTTCGAGAGGTTGGTGAGTGGGTGGTAGCGGTCAATCAGGCGGAACGTTACGTCCCGGCAGTAGTCGTAGACCGATGAGGCAGGCAGCAGCTGACTGCCGCTGGCAGGCCCGATGCACCCGCCCAGCGACAGGCACTGGTAGCCTTCCGCCTGGAGCTGCCCAGCCAGCATGGCTACTACTGATAGAAACACGCCCCAGATTTTGGTGGGCAGCAGCCGGAACTGGTGCAGCTGGTAGCCCTTCAGCCCTCCATCCTGGTACCAGGGGTCGAGCACGCAAAATCCCAGCGGCGTGCGCTCGGGCCCCGCCTGAATGACGAAAAAACGTACGTCGGGCTCGTGCGTGAACTGAAGCAGGCGAGAAATAAAGCCAATTTCTTTCTGGGCTGGTGACAGCCGAATAAACTCCTGGTTAATGGCTTGCAGCTGCTCCCGTTCGGCGGCACTCAGCTCGGCCAGGTTGCGTTCCGCCAGACTAAGCTGCGCTTTACCGGCCTTTTTCAAGGCTCCCCGTGTAGAGGCCGAAAATGCTAGGGGGCACGTCAGATCCAGGCAGCGCTCCGTGCCAATGCGTACAAACCGCATGGGGCGCGCACTAGCCTGCGCCAGGTTTGCAGCGGCATCCTCACTTAAATACCCGAATATGCTTCTGGGATGCTGCTTCAGAAAGGCCTGCAACAGAGCAGTCCGCTCGGCGGGCCCGGCAATAGGGTCGCCCAACACCACGTTGCCGGCCAGCGTGCGGCGATAAGCCAAGAAACCGGCTGGGTGGTCGAAGTACCGCAGGTTCGGTTGCAGCGCGGCGTAGGCATTGGGGTCAGAAGCACACCGGCGCAGGGTTTCGAAGCGGGAGGCAGGAGCGGCAAGAAGCATAGCAGGCTGCCGGCGCTTGGTAGCGGTGGCGCCCGGCAGAGCGAAAGGTACGCCACGCGCCACCTGTCCGTCAATCCCCTGATGATGTGAGTTACAAGATGAAGATAAGCCGCCACGCAGTTCATAGCACCTCGTTCTGCCGTACTGCTCAGTGCACGCCTTTATACCTGCGAGGGCGGCTGGGCACCCCAGCGCTTGGTGCGCCAGGCTTGCTGCTGCTCTGCATCAAGGAACGTCCAGGCCACGAGGCGGCTGATTTTGTGGCCCTGCGTCATGGGAATGGTGCGCACGTCGGTGGCCTGCAGCTTCTTCAGCGACTTGTACAGGCCGGGCAGGGTTTCCTTTTTCGATACCAGCGTGGTAAACCAGAAGAAGTTGTGGCGGTTGAGGGCGCTTTCCTCGGCCATGCGCCACAGAAACGTGGCCTCGCCGCCGGGGTACCACAGCTCCGACGACTGCCCCCCGAAGTTGGGAGTGGACGGAGCGGTTCTGGCCGTGCCCAGGTTGCGCTCCTTGCGCTGGCCGGCCGCCTCGGCTTCGGCCGGGGAGCCGTGGAAGGGCGGATTGCACAATGTCAGGTCGAAAAACTCGTTGGGCTTCACCATACCGCTGAAGATATCCGTGGACTTGGGCTGGAGGCGTACTTCCACGGCTCCCGCCAGGGAAGGGTTGCTGGCCGCAATCTGCCGGGCCATGCGCACGGCCGCCGGGTCCACATCGGAGCCCACGAACTTCCAGCCGTACTCCCGGTGCCCGATGATGGGGTAGATGCAGTTAGCCCCCACGCCCACGTCCAGCACCCGTACCATGCGGCCGGTGGGCACCACGCCTTCGTTTACGCTGGCCAGCAGGTCGGCAGCGTAGTGCACGTAGTCGGCGCGACCCGGAATGGGCGGCGTGAGGTAGCCGGCCGGAATATCCCAGTTCGGCACGTTGTAAAACTGCTTGAGCAGAGCCTTGTTCAGGGCCTTCACCGCCGCGGGATTGGCAAAGTCGATGGTAGTGGTCTGGTACTGGTTTACGGCCACGAAGGGCGCCAGCTCCGGCATCACCTGACTGAGCCGGGCAAAATCGTACTGGCCCCGGTGGCGGTTACGGGGGTGCAGGCCTTCTTTCTCGGGGGCGGGGTCGTGGGGCAATTGGCTCATGGGGCAGGCAGAAAGGGAAAGCGGCTTCCCGCCAATGGGCCGGGCCGCCAGCAAAGCTAATGAGAGTTGTATGGGGGCAGCGTCGGAACCGAGCAAGCTACCCCGACAAAAATGCCAAAACGCCTGTCGGGCCGCGCAGAGCACGGTACGGCAGGCGTCCTTATAGCGGATAACAAGAGGGCTTAGCTTTCCAGCTTCACGCGCACGGCAGCGGGACCTTTCGGGCCCATTTCCACCTCAAACGAAACCTTATCACTTTCCTTGATCTGGTTGATGAGGTTGTTGGCGTGCACGAAAATGCTTTCCTGCGTCTGCTGGTCTTTGATGAAGCCGTAGCCCTTGGAGTCGTTGAAGAACGACACCACACCCTTGCGGATAGGGTCTTCCGGGGCCATGTCTTCCTGCTTCATCACGTTGATGCGGATGTCCTCTACCTTGATTTCCTTTTTCTTCTTGGTAGGGTCCGGAGGCGTAGCGGTGATGTTGCCATCCTCATCTACATAGGCCAGCATGTCTTCCAGGTTCTGCCCTTTTTTGGCGTTGGCCTGGCGCTCTTCTTTCTTGTCAGCCTTATCGTTGCGCTTTTTCAGGCGCTTTTTTTCATTTTCCTTCTTGCCGAAGGTGGCTTGTGATCTGGCCATGTGGTGGTGTAGTCGTGATGATATCCGCTTAGACGAGCAAAGCCGGGAGAAAGGGGCACTAGATAATGAAAATATACACGCTTAATCCCCCGAAGGTTCACTCCGGGCTGCCAATATATTGGATAGAAGATAAAGCCGGCGCGGAGTCGGCGCGGAACCTCGGTCCGCGGCCGCCCTCGGTTGCTCAAACCCTCGGCTAAGTGCCCGGGTGCTGAGCTACGGTAGTGCAAAGCTAATGCTTATTCCGGCAAGTACGCCCTGCCGCTGGCCGGAGCCGCCGTAGCCGGATGGTCAGCTGCGAGTTTAGGCCTTCTTCACGAAAGCAGTTTTGAGCACCATCATCGAGCCTCCGGCCCGGCCTTCCACTTCCTCAGGGCTGTTGGTGAGGCGAATGTTCTTGACCAACGTACCGCGCTTGAGCACGGTGGAAGAGCCTTTCACTTTCAGGTCTTTGATGATGTGTACCGAGTCGCCGTCCTGCAGCAGGGCGCCGTTGCTGTCTTTTACGTCCATAAGATGGGGCGCCGGGAACAGGTTTTGTCGGCGCGGCGCGAATATCGGCAAACTTCCCCGGTAGGCTTGGGAAGTGCTTTACCTCAGCTCAGAGGGCCGAAATCAGATACCTCCCGCACTGCGCCGCCCGCCAGCCCGGCCAGCGTGACCTCACCAATGCGCACGCGCACCAGCCGTAGGGTGGGAAAGCCCACGGCCGCCGTCATCTTGCGCACCTGGCGGTATTTGCCTTCCGTCACGGTAATGCTTACCCAGCTGGTGGGGCCGTGCCGCTCGTCGCGGATGCGGCGGGCCCGGGCCGGCAGGTCAGGCGCGGAGGGCAGGCGATGAACCAGGCAGGGCAGGGTGCAGTACTTGTCGCCGTGCAGCCCAATTTCCACGCCTTCCCGGAGTTGGGCCACGGCCCCGTCGGTTATCAGGCCATCTACCTGAGCGTAGTATTCCTTTTCTACGTGGCGGCTGCGCACCAGCTCGCTCAGCTTGCCGTCGGTAGTGAGCAGGAGCAGTCCTTCGCTGGCTTCATCCAGGCGGCCGATGGCCATGGTGCCCTCCGGAAAGTCGTACAGCTCGCCCAGAAAGTGCTTTTTCCGAACCTCACGGGGGGCCTCGCTGCGGAACTGGCTGAGGTAGCCGTAAGGCTTGTGCAGCAGAAAGTGGCGGTGAGCGGGCGGCCCGGTGGCAGGATCAAGCATAAGCAACAGTAAGCGACCCGACCAGGTGAATGTCGGCCGCGCAAATGAAAGCGCAAGGTACACCGGCCCGGCCTGGCGCCACCTCGACCGTAACCCCACGCCGGGCAGAGACTTAGATAAAGATCATCAATACATGGCTCTATTGGTTTGCTATAGCTGATAAACCAACCATTTTTTCGCCCCAGCACCAGGACGAACAGCCAGGCTTGGAATCGAGCATGACCTCGCAGCCGGAGTTTATCCGCCCCGGCTACCAGGGCGCCAACAAGCTCCAAGACAAATTTATCCTCATTACGGGCGGCGACTCTGGCATCGGCCGGGCCGTGGCCGTGCAGCTGGCTGCCAAGGGCATCCGCGTAAAATCCGTAGCGCCGGGCAGCCTTCGGAGGTAGCCCCGGCCTACGTGTTCCTGGCCTCGGAAGACGGCTCCTATCTCACCGGACAGACGCTGCACTCCAACGGCGGCAAGGTGGTCAATGCCTGATTGATTTCCAGAAGGATATAAAGCAAAGCGGCATGCAGGTTTCTGCAGGGCGCTTTTTTGTGGCCTGCCCAAGCCGGTTCATTACCTGCAGGCAACCCCAGGCCCTGGGGCAGCATCTGCCGGAAACATCTTCTCAAATTCCGCCCCATGCTGTTTCCCTACCTTTTGGCCCTGGCCGCTGCTATGACGGCCCCCGCCGACCAACCCCAACCCGTGTCCGTAACCGTGGCGCCCACCCGCGTGCTGCTGGAAGAACGGGCCGGCTCCCGCCTCAACTTCGACTTTCAGGTACAGGCCGGCGCTGACTCACTCTGGCTGCAGAAAGTGGAAGTATCCGTGTATGATAAGGCCGGGGCGCTGGTAGTGCGCAAGTTTGTCGATAACAACGGGTTCAGCCCCAGCGTGACCAGCCTCTCGCACCGGGTTTTTGCGCCGGGGCAGCCGGCATTGGTCTTCAACCCATTCCACTCGTTTCCGGCGGATGTGGACGTAACCCGGCTGCGCTACACCTTCGAGTTTCAGACCAGCAAACAGGCCGAGGTGACGCAAACCCTAGAGGTGCGGCCGGAGCGCTACCAGCCTAAAGCGGCGCTAACCATTCCTCTCAAAGGGCGCCTGCTGATCTGGGACGGGCACGATGAGCACGCCCACCACCGCCGCCTCGACTTCCAGCACCCCGTAGCCAAGCAGGTAGGAATTCGCAGCAACTTCATGCGCTATGCTCACGATTTTGTGGTGGTGAACGAGGCCGGCGACAAGCACACCGGCGAGGGTAAAAAGAACACCGACTACTTCGGCTTCAACCAGCCCGTGCACGCGCCAGCGGCCGGGCGCGTGGTAGCTGCCTACGCCCAGCAGCCCGACAACGACAACGGCCAGGACTACTTCAACCCGCGTGATATGGTGGGCAAAGACCCGCTGCTGCTCTATGGCAACTACGTGGTGGTTGACCACGGGCAGGGCGAGTTCAGCTTGCTGGGCCACCTCCGGCAGGGCAGCGTGCAGGTGAAGGTAGGCGACCAGGTGCGCGCCGGCCAGGTGCTGGCCCACGTGGGCTCCTCGGGCAGCTCGTACTTCCCGCACCTGCACTATGAGCTGCGCACCGGCCCTGACCTGAACGTGGAAGGACTGCCAGCCTACTTCCGCAAGTTCCGGTTGGTACGCGGCAGCCAAAGCCGCGGCGTAGCCCAAGGCGCCCTCGACAGCGGCGACATCGTGCTGCAGGAAAGTAAGTAACGCACCTAATTCCAAAAGCAAAGCGGCTGAAGCTCGGGTAGCTTCAGCCGCTTTTGTGTGGGAGAAATCTACGTTGTTACTCCCGCTTAAACAGGTACGTATTACCGGCCTGGCGCAGCGTAAACGTGTGCTGGGCGGCGTCGAAATCCATCTGCAGACCGGCTTCGGGAAACACAAACTGCGTTTTGGACTTGGGGGTTAGCGGGAAGGCGCCCTGGCCGGTAGCCTGCCCCATGAGGGTGTTGCCTTCCACCGTCACGTTGATTTTCAGGGGCATCTGGGTGCTGGCGTAATTACCCACAAACGGGTTCAGGTCGGCCGCTGAGAGGGCAGGAGCGCTGAAATCGGGCAGGCGGTAGGGCAGGCTGAAGTAGATGGAAAGCACGCCCAGCAGCACGTCGTTGGTGGAGTAAGGTGTGTTGCCGGTGTACGCCACCGTCAGCTTCTCGGCGGGGAAGTGCGTCAGCCCGGCGCGGAACCCATCGATGATGCCGAAGTGGCCGTAGCTTTTGTGGCCGTTGAAGGGCATCATCATCATGCCCAGGCCGTAGCCGTCCTGCACAGCCTGCATTTGCTGCAGGGTGGCGGGCTTCACAAGCTTGCCCGAGAACAGGCCTTCCATAATGCGCGCCAGATCCTGGGAGTTGGACACCACGGCCCCGGCGCCGCCCGGAATGCTCATGTCGGTTTCGGGCTGCGCGTCCCAGCTGGTGCCGTTCCACTTGAAGGACGCCGCCTCGTGCTTCTTGGCGTCGATGCGGCTGCCGTAGTAGGTGTCTTTCAGCTTAAGCTTATCGACAATGCGCTTCTGCAGGGCCTGGGCATAAGACTGTTTGGTAACTTTCTCGACGATATAGCCCAGCAGCACGTAGTTGGTGTTGCTGTACTCGTACTTGGCACCCGGCTCAAAATCGGGCGGGGCAGCGGCCATAATCGTCAGCAGCTCGGCCTGGGTTTTGGGCTGGGTCATGTACTGCAGGTAGGCTTCATCGGCCGTGAAGCTATGCAGGCCGCTGCGGTGCATAAGCAGCTGCTGCACCGTGACTCTGGCGGCGTTGGGCAGCTGCGGAAACCAGGCGGTAATGGGCGCGTCCAGCTTCAGCTTGCCTTCTTCTACCAGCTGCATCACCATCGTGGCCGTTATCAGCTTGCTTACCGAGCCCACCCGGTAGCGCGTGGCCGCCGTGGCTGGTGTAGCCGTGGGCTTAGTTTGCGCCAGCCCGGTGGTGCGGCTGTAGATTACCTGACCGTTTTGCACCAACGTAAGGCTGCCCATGGCCTTGTGGTTGGTCTCCAGAGACGTGAGCAGGCTGTCGAGCTTGGGTTGGTTGAGCGTTTGGGCCAGGGTGGTGCCGGCCCATAGCAGCGGCAGCAACAGCAGAGAAAGTGTTTTGCGGAACATAGAACGGTGAAGGAGAGAAGAGTATAAAGTGAAAAGCTATTTTCGGAAGTAAGCCAGCAGCTCGGCCCGGTAGGAGTTGCCGATGGGAATAAGCGTATTGTCCTGGAGCAGCACGTTGTCGGGCTGCAGCATTTTGATGTGGGCCGCCGCCACAATAAAGGAGCGGTGCACCCGCAGAAAGGCCCCTCCCAGCACCTCCGCCATTTCCTTCATGGTTTGGTGCAGCAGGTAGGTTTTAGTGGCCGTCGTGATTTTCACGTAGTCCTTACAGCCCTCCACGTACACCACGTCGCCGTGCGGCACCTTCAGCAAACCCTGGCGCTCCTTCACCAGCAGGTATTTCCCGGTTTCGGCATCAGTCAGCGGCACGGGCTGGGTGGGCGGCAGGCGCGAAATGGCTTTCATAAACCGCTCGTAGCTGAAGGGCTTAAGCAGATAGTCGACCACATCCAGCTCGAAGCCCTCGTAGGCGTACTCGCGGTAGGCGGTGGTGAAAATGGTTTTGGGCGGCTGCTGCAGGCTTTTAAGAAAGTGGAGCCCCGTCACCAGCGGCATTTCAATGTCCAGAAACATCAAGTCTACGGGCTGCTGGGCCAGGTGCTCGTAGGCTTCCATGGCGTTGCGGCACTTGCCCGAGAGCGTGAGGCCGGGCGTCTGCCCGATAAACTGGCTGAGTACCTGGTGGGCCAGGGGCTCATCGTCCACAATCAGGCAACGGATGGGTGCGGGCGTGGTGGTCATGGTTGAAAGGCAGAGTAGGCGGCCGGGTAAATGGTTGCAAGGTCGGCAGCCAGCGGCCGAATAATGAAAAAAGTATTCATCCTGCTTGGGCTGCCAGCTGCCGGCACAACTGCTTTTCCGTTGTCTGCCCTGTCAGGAGCAGCTCCATCAAGTATCCAGGCAAGTGTATAGAAGACGCAAAAAGCCCCGGAACACCACGCTTTGCATGGCATTTCGGGGCTTTTCCGTACGGCTTCTTACAACCTGTTCTGAAGCATGTTCTCTATTCCATCACCTTGTTCTGGTGGGTAATAGACTCCAGGTGTACGGCCGCCAAATACTGCTCCACAAACTCCGGTGTGAGACCCACCGAGGCACCCTGGCGCAGACTGCGCTCCAGCACCTCGTTCCAGCGGCTGGTTTGCAGAATGGTGATGTCGTTTTCCTTTTTATACTGGCCGATTTTCTCGGCAATGCCCATGCGGCGGCCCAGCAGCTGAATAATTTCGGCATCGAGCTGGTTGATTTGCTCGCGGAAACCCGACAGCGCCGTCAGGAACTCGTGCTGGTCGGTGGTTTCGTGGCGCCACACCAGATCCTCAATCAGTTGGCCCAGCACCTCGGGCGTAATCTGCTGCTTGGCGTCGCTCCAGGCGTTGTCGGGGTCGATGTGGCTTTCAATCATGTTGCCGTCGAAGCCCAGGTTGAGGGCCTGCTGCGCTACGCCGAACAGTGTATCGCGGCGGCCGCAGATGTGGCTGGGGTCGCAGAGGAGGGGCATATCGGGGAAACGGCGCTTCATCTCAATGGGCAGGTGCCACATCGGCGCGTTGCGGAAGTCGGTGTTGCCGTAGCTAGAGAAGCCCCGGTGAATGAGGCCCACCTGCTCCAGGCCGGCTTTCTGCAGGCGCTCCACGGCGCCCACCCATAGCTCCAGCTCGGGGTGAATAGGGTTTTTCACCAGCACCGGCACCTGCACCCCGCGCAGCACGTTGGCAATTTCCTGCACCGAGAAGGGGTTGCCGGTGGTGCGGGCACCCACCCACATGATATCCACTCCGAAGGCGAGGCAGTCTTCTACGTGCTTGGCCGTGGCTACTTCCACCGCCACTGGCAGGCCCGTTAGCTCACTGGCTTTCTTTAGCCAGGGCAGCCCCTTGGTGCCCACGCCCTCGAAGCCGCCGGGCTTGGTGCGGGGCTTCCAGATACCGGCGCGCAGAGCCTGCACCTTGCCGGTGGCAGCCAGACGCTGGCAGGTTTCGAGTACCTGCTCCTCGGTTTCGGCCGAGCACGGCCCCGAAATCAGGTAGGGCTTGTCGTTGGGCTGGCGGTTGAAGAGTGCCGACTGCATAGGTTCGGGCGTTTGCGGAGTTGCTGCTGGGGAGTTCATATGATGAAGGGTTGAATGTCTGAAAGGGTTGATTGTTTGATCTTTAGTCGTTTAGAACGTCATTCCGAGTGCAGCCGAGGAATCTCACTAGTGTGGTAAACTGACTACTACCACAACATCCGCACGCGAGATGCTTCGGCTTCGCTCAGCAGGACGGATATTTTTCTACTGAGCATCAGGGCAGAATCTTACGAATGTGGTTAGCTTGCTCGATGGCGTGGTGAAGGCCGTCAAAATCTTCACGCGCAATGAGGTTGCGCAGGTTCTGGAGTTGGTGGAGGTGTTCGTCTAGTACATCGAGAACATTGAGGCGGTTCTGGCGGAAGATGGGCACCCACATATCCGGGGAGCTTTTGGCTAGGCGCACCGTGGAGGCAAAGCCGCCGCTGGCCAGATCAAAAATGCGCTGCTCCTCTTTTTCCTTTTCCAGCACCGTGAGGGCAAGGGCAAAGGAGGTGATGTGCGAAATGTGCGAGACGTAGGCCGCGTGCAGGTCGTGGGCAGCGGCATCCAAGAACAGCAGGTGCATCCCCAGGTCCCGAAACACCCGCTCCACGAGCTGCACGGCATCCGGGTCGCTGTGCTGGGCGTCGCAGACCACCAGGGTTTTGTCGGTGAACAAATCCGGCACCGCTGCCTCGGGGCCCGAATACTCGGTGCCGGCCATGGGGTGCACCGCCACGAAGCGGCTCCGGCGCGGGTGTTCTTGCAAATGAGCCAGCAGCGTGGCCTTGGTCGAGCCCACGTCGATAACGACCTGCTGCGCCACTTCGTCCAACACCTGCGGCACCACCGTCAGCATAGCATCCATGGGCACGGCTACTACCACCAGGTCAGCGCGGCGCACGGCGGCGGCCAGGTCGGCGGTGGTTTCATCTACTAAGCCCAGCTCCTGGGCGCGGCGGGCGTTGGCGGCGTCCTGATCGACCCCAATGATGTGCTCCGCCAAATCCAATTGGCGCAGGCTAAGCCCCAGGGAGCCGCCAATCAGTCCCAGCCCGATTATTGTGACGGTTTTCATCGGCTAACGGACGTTACGGGCTGCCGCTGCTGCCATTGCGCAATACGCCCCAGCGCCTGGCTCAGCACTTCCTCCGACTGGCACAAGCTCACGCGCACGTAGCCGTTGCCATTCGAGCCGAAGATGCCGCCCGGGGTGATGAATACGTAGGTTTCGCGCAGCACCTCGTCGCTCAGGGCGTAGCCATCGGCTACCGAAGCCGGCACGGCAGCCCACACGAACAGACCGGTTTGCTCAGGGTCGGGTTGGCAGCCCAAGGCGCTGAGCAGCTCCAGCACCAGGGCACGGCGGCGGCGGTACACGGCGTTCAGCTCGGCGTACCACTCATGGTCGAGGCGGAGGGCGGCTACCGCGGCTTGTTGCACCGGCAGAAACATGCCCGAGTCCATGTTGCTCTTGAAGCGGAGCACTTCCTGCAGCCAGTCGGCGCGGCCGACCAGCATACCCACGCGCCAGCCGGCCATGTTGTGGCTCTTGCTCAGGGAGTTTAATTCCAAGGCTACCTCGCGGGCCCCGGGCACGGCCAGCAGGCTGGTGGGCTCATCGTTGAGGATGAAGCTATACGGATTATCGTGGACCAGCATGATCTGGTGCTCCCGGGCAAACTCCACCAGCCGCGAGAGGAAAGCTAAATCGGCGCGGGTGCCAGTAGGCATGTGGGGGTAGTTCACCAGCATCATCTTCACGCCCGTCAGGTCCGACTGGGCCAGGGCCTCCAGGTCGGGCAGCCAGCCCGCTTCGGCGGTAAGGTCGTATTCGCGCACGGTAGCCCCGCAAAGCTGAGCCACGGCCCGGTAGGTAGGGTAGCCGGGGTTCGGAATCAGCACCGTGTCGCCGGCTTCCAGAAACGTCATGCCCACGTGCATAATGCCTTCCTTCGAGCCCAGCAGCGGCAATACTTCGGTGGCCGGGTTGAGCAGCACGCCGTAGCTGGCCCCGTACCACTCGGCTATGGCCCCGCGCAGAGCGGGCGTGCCCTGGTAGCCCTGGTAGCCGTGGGCCGTAGGCAGGGCCGCCGTGCTGGTGAGGGCCGCCGTCACGCTGGGGTGCGGGGGTAGGTCGGGGGAGCCAATACCGAGGTTGATGATGCTGGCACCGGCCTGCTGCATGGCCGCCAGCTCGCGCAGCTTCTGCGAGAAGTAGTATTCGCCGGTGTGGCGGAGGCGGGAAGCGGGAGTCACGTTCATGGGTAGATAACCAATTCGGGCAGGCATTAGTAACAGGCGGCCGTGGGCTCGGCGGGCGTGGGCAGCAACTCGTTCATTTCGCCGCGGTGGTAGATGCCCAGCACCTGCAGGTCCTCGGTGAGCTCGGGCAGCTCGGCCAGCAGCTCGTGCAGATGATACACGTTGTCGAACTCCACATCGATATGGAAGGAGTAGTGCCAGGGCTGCCCCGGCCGGGGGCTCGACTGCAGCTTAGTAAGGTTGAGGCCGTGGCCGGCAATGCGGGTGAGCACCCGCGCCAGCGTGCCCGGGGCGTGGGCCGTGTGGAAGTAGAGCGAAGCTTTATCGGCCTGGGGCAGGGTGGGCGCTTCGGCGGTGGCCGGGGCCAGGGCCAGGAAGCGGGTGTAGTTGCCGGGGTCGGCGTGGATGTCGGGGGCCAGCAACTCCAGCCCGAACAGGTGGGCGGCCTGCTCTCCGGCTACGGCGGCTACGCCCCACTGCAGCTCCTCGCGCACGCGCTGGGCGCTCCGGCCGGTGTCGTCGGTTTCTACCAGGCGCCAGCTGTGCTGGTCGAGGAAGGGCCCGCACTGGCGCAGGGCCATGGGGTGGGAGTGTACTTCCTTGATGTCGGCCAGGGTCTGGCCCGGCAGCGCCAGCAGGTGCTGGCGGATGGGCAGGTAGATTTCCCCCGTCACGCGCACGGTGCCCTGTTGCAGCAGCAGGTAGTTGGGCAAAATGCTGCCGGCCAGCGTGTTTTCAATGGCCATCAGCCCAGCCGACGCGCGGCCATCAGCTACGCGCTGCACCACTTCCTGAAAGGTTGCGCAGGGCTGCAGCGCGGGCGCGGCCCCAAAGTGCAGGCGGGCAGCTTGCTCGTGGAAGGAACCGGCGTAGCCCTGGATGGCAATGGCAGAAAGCGGGGTGGACGACATAGTGGGCAAGAAAAAAGGGCCTCCGTGGTGCGGGGCCCTGGTTGTTGAGAGTTGATGCGCTTGGCAAGTCATCAGCAACAGCGGGCCGGCTGCTTCTTAAAAAAGAAGCAGTAATAGCCGTAGAAACAGAAGCTGGTGGAAGAAGCGGGCATCAGTCAAAGTCAAAAAGAAAGCGCCTCTCGATGGGGTCGAGAGGCGCTGAAGTTTCGGGGAGGAAAAGCTACAGAGGGGCCGCTCGACTACGCGTGGGCGTAGTAGAAATAAAAGCTAAAAAAGAAGCGGCTCGTCGGCTGAGGCATGAGGATCAGGTGCTTTGCAGGAGCAAGGTGGGCGCTGATTCCGACAATTCCAAATGAGGAAGCAGGAAATCTTTCATTTCTCCGAACCCGGGTTACGTGGAGAATCAGCATTTTAGCGGTGCATTCCGTTGTTCTTTGCTACTGATTTCACCGTTGATGTATCGTTACTTTCTAGGGGCCGCACTGCTGCTCTCCGCTGCGGCCCGGGCCCAAACTGCGCCCACGGCCGCCGTCCTCACGCAGGCCGATAAGCTAACTACCGCCCAGCAGTATGAGGCGGCGTACGCGCTGCTGGACAAGGCCGACCCCCAAAACCAGCAGCCGGACGTGGTGCTGGCCAAGGAAAAGCTCCTGCTCAACTACTACCTCGTCAGCCTCAACTATCAGGGCTTCGGGCTGAAAAATCTGGAGCCGGGCGAAACCGTGGCGCAGCTGCGCGGCCAGGAAGGCAACTATAGTATGCACCTGCTCGACATCCCGAAGGAGCTGAAGCGCCTGCAGCAGAAATACCCGCAGAACTTCGCCCTCAGCAAGGGACTGGGCGACTATTACTACCAGGTGCAGCAGTGCCACTGCGGCGAGCGGGACAAGACCGACGACCAACTGCGGGCCCTGGTATTGCGCTACTACGGCCAGGCCCACGCCCACGGAGCCGGCGACTTTATGTCGTACTACGCCGTGGGCTACGCCCTGCTGGTGCAGAAAAAGCCCGAGCTTAGTCTGGCCCCGTTTGAGAAGTCCATTGCCCTGAACGCGGACTACCCGACTTCGCACTACAACCTGGCTTTCGCCCAGCTGCAGCTGGGACGCTGGGGCGACGCTACGCCGCACGCCCAGGCTGCCTACCGCCTCTACTCCGACCCGGAGCTGAAAGCCGATGCCGCCCGCATGCTCGGCCACCTGTACTTGCAGCAGAAACAGCCAACCGAAGCCAAAACCGCTTTGCAGCAGAGCCTCGACCTGCAGCCCCGCAACTACGCTTCGCTGCGGCAGCTGCTGGAGCTGGCCGTGACCGAGCGCGCCTCCACGGCCCCAGAGCTGGCCGCCCGCCTCTACCTGCTCGACCCGGCCGACGAACAGATGTTCATCGATATTATGGACATCTACCAGGCTGCCAACCAGTGGGCCGAAGCCGAAGCCGTTTTCCGGAGCCAGCTGCCTACGGCCCCCAAAGCCCCGGCGGCTCAGGGCCTGCTGCATTTCTACCTGGCTATTCTGAACATGCAGCTGCAGCGCCCCAGGGAGGCCCGGCCCCACTTTCTGGCCGCCCAAACGCAGCTGCGCAAAATCTCCAAACCCGATAATCCTCTATTTGAGCTGATCGAAAAGGGGTTGAAAGAAACCCACCCGTAGTGCCAGGCGCTGGCGGCAGCACCAGTTTCCGACGGGCGCGGCGTATCTTCGGCAGCTTATTTGTCGGTTTCTGATGCGCTCCGGTTTTGTGTGCTTTCTGGTTTGGTGCGCCGCTTCGGCCGGGGTGTGGGCGCAAACTTCGCCCACCGAAGCCACTGTGCTCAAGCAGGCTGATGCCTTGCTGGCCTGGCGCAAGTACCAAGCCGCCTTTCAGCTGCTGCAGGTGTTCGACCCCTGGCACCGCCAGCCGGCCGTAGCCCTCAGAGCCGCCGACATTGCCCTTCACTACCACACCCAGCAGCAGAATTTCCGGGCCTTCGACTTCAAGGACCTGACACTTACAGAGTCGCTCGACTCGCTGCGCCGCCACGCGTCCGACTCGGTAAGCTACCAGTTTCCGATAGGCCAGGTGCTCGACTCCCTGCACCGACGCTTTCCGCAGAACTATAAAGTGGAAAAAGCCTTGGCCGACTATTACTTCGAGCTGCAGCAGTGCGCCTGCTCGGAGGAGGAGTTTTCGGAGGATGAGCTGTTTCAGCGCATGGTGAGCCACTACCGCGTTGCGCACGGCCACGGCTACGGCGACTACCTCTCTTACTACGCCCTCGGCTATGCCTTTATGCGCCTCGGCGACTTTCCGGCCAGCGCCGCGGCCTACGAGCGGTCCATTGCCCTGCGCAAGGACTACGCCCTGGCACACTTCCAGCTGGCCTACGACTACTTAGAGCTCAAGCGCCTACCCGACGCCCGGGACCAGGCCCGGCTGGCCGTGGCGCTGTTCAAGCAGCCCCAGCTGCGCGCCGATGCCGAGTTTCTGCTGGCCGAGCTGGAGCACCGCCTCGCTACCCCAGCCGCCGTGGTAGCCCTCCCGGCCGCTTCCCTCAGCGTAGCCCCTGACTCGGCAGTGCAGGCCGTTACTTCGCTGAAGTCAGGCCCCGTACACCTGGTAGTGCCTGAGCTGCGCTTCCAGCCCGATTCGGTAGAGGCACTGGAGCCGCGGCTGCCAGCATTGGTCGACACCACGCAAACGCCAGCCCGCTGGCCGCAGCAGCTACCGGTTCCGCCGCCACAACCAGTTGAGCCGGTATCTGACCCGGCGCCGCCGCCAGCTACAGGTTTTCTTCCAAAAGCTTTCGGGAAAGAGCAGTAACCCTGTAGCGCCAGCGCGTACAGATCGTTTTTCATTTTTGGCACGGTTTTCCATTAGTACCTGTCCGAAGCCGGCCGGCTGCTCGTGCACACGCAGCCCCGGCGCTTTTCCACATACCGGAACTCCTAGATCTTACTGCCATGAACACGCGTCTTTTTGGCCGCCTGGCCGCTGCTTGCCTTTTTGTTTCTGCTTCCTTCACCGCCGCCGAGGCCCAAACCCGTACCGTGCAAACGCACCGCGTGGGCTATCCGGCCCCGGCCCGCTCTTCTTACTCACCCGCCAGTTCCAGCTCCGGCGTGAAATTCGGCATCAAAGCCGGCTTGAACGTGGCCGACTGGTCGGGAGATGCGGTGGAAAGCCTGCAAAACCTGGCCGACCTGAGCCAGGGTAGCGTGACCCGCGAAACGAAGCTTGGCTTCCACGCCGGGGTGTATGCCACGCTGCCTTTGGGCGACAAGTTCTCCATTGAGCCAGGCGTGCAGTACTCCGAGAAAGGCATGCGCCTAACCGGCACCCTGCCCTTTGAGCAGTTTGACTTCCTGAATGCCAAAGTAACGGCCACGGCCCGCATGGCTTACCTTGATATTCCGTTGATTGCCAAAGCCCACCTCACGCCCGGCCTCTACCTCTACGCCGGCCCGCAGGCGTCCATCCTGCTCAGCAACAAGGCCCGCATAGAAGCCGGTGTTCTGGGTTTCGATGCTTACCAGCAAGATTTCGACATCAAAAGCCAGTTCCGCCCCGTGGACTTTGCCGTAACCGGCGGCCTGGGCTACCAGTTCGATAGCGGCTTTGGCCTGAGCGCCGGCTACGACTACGGCCTGTCGTCCCTGGACAAAAACAACCGCTTCGATGCGCAGAACCGCGTGATTAAGGCCGCCCTGAATTTCTCTTTTTAACTTCCAGCCTCTTTCCCGCCAGTTCAGCAAAAAGCCCCGCTACAAACGTAGCGGGGCTTTTTACGTGCGGTTCCGAAGGCCGGCTTCTGCCTCTCCTGCACGGGCCGGCTGCGGGATAAACTGAATAGCTGAGCTAACAATAAAACGAGAGCAATAGAACACAACGGGTTATAACATAGGGCAGACCGGAACCACCGTTTCAAGTAAGGGGGCATCTGGCTGCAATCAGATGCGTTGAAACGGTGGCTATGCCGGTGAGTGAGTTGGTAGCCCGGTCTGCCCTGGTGCCAGCAGCGTCAAGCGCTGCCAGTCACCACATGTCGACGTAAAGAATTTTACTGGCTGATACCTCTGGCTCAGCGTCCAAAGTGTTGGTTTAGCATGGCAGAAACCTGCATGCAAAAGTCTGTGAGGTGAGGAAGGTATTCAGATAGATGCCACTGCCCGAACTATTCCACACGGCCCCGAGCATTTTTTTTAAATTTTTTTTTCCGGTAGGCCTATCGGCTTCCATAGTCGTTGGGCGTAGGCCGGATTCCTTCTGCCAGCTTGATGAGGCGCACCATTTCGGCGCGGTAGCCATCGGGGTCAAACGATTTGGCTTGCCCGGCCAGTTGCGCAGTAGCTTCCCAGGTAGCGGTGCCCCGGTAGTCGCTCTGCCGCAAGAGCATACCAAACTGCGCCACTGCGGCCGCGAACCGCAGATTTTCACTTGCTTTCTGAATTGGACGAGCCTCGCCGGTCAGAGGGTGAGCCAGCAACTTGCTGGTAAGGCCCTGGGGCTCTTTGTAGCGCAGCTTCACGGTGAGCAGCTCAGCACTTTTTGCGGCGGGGGAAACTGGCGGGGCGGGCTGATATTTCAGCGGGTCAACGGTGGCAGGGGCGCCAACGGGCACGATTTCGTAGAGGGCCGTTACGGTATGCCCGGAGCCCAGCTCCCCGGCGTCTTTGCGGTCGTTGTTAAAGTCCTCGGCGGCCAATAGGCGGTTTTCGTAGCCTACGAGGCGGTACTCGCGCACCCGGGCCGGGTTGAACTCCACCTGCAGCTTCACGTCTTTGGCCAGCGTGAAAAGCGTGCCGCCAAACTGCTGTACCAGTACCCGGCGAGCCTCATCCAGGTTGTCGAGGTAGGCGTAGTTGCCGTTGCCCTTATCGGCCAGCAGCTCCATCTTTTTGTCCTGATAGTTCCCCTGGCCCACGCCCAGCACCGTCAGGAACACGCCGGTTTCGCGCTCTTCGGTGATGAGCCGTTCCATAGCATCGTCGCTCTGCTCGCCTACGTTGAAGTCCCCGTCAGTGCACAGAATTACCCGGTTGTTGCCTTCGCGGTTGAAGTTTTCCCGGGCTACGCGGTAGGCCAGGCGCAGGCCCGCACCGCCGGCCGTAGAGCCTCCGGCTTCCAGTTGTTCAATGGCGGCCAGAATATCGGCCCGCTTGCTGCCGGCCGTAGGCGGCAACACCGTACCAGCCGCGCCGGCATAGACGACGAGGGCAACTTTATCCTGAGGGCGCAGCTCCTTGGTGAGCAGCCGCAGCGCCTGCTTTACCAGGCCGAGCCGGTCTTCGCCCTGCATGGAGCCCGATACATCGACCAGAAATACCAGGTTGGCCGGCGGCAGCTTTTCGGTGGCAACTTTGCGCGCCTGCAGCGCTACCTGCACCAGCTGGTGCTCGTTGTTCCAGGGACACTGAGCCTGCTCGGTGATGAGGTGAAAGGGGGCCGAGGCGCCAGAAGCCGGCTGCGGGTAGTCGTACTGAAAGTAGTTGAGCATTTCTTCGACCCGCACGGCGTCACGGGGCGGGTACTGGCCTTGCTGCAGAAAGCGCCGCACGTTGCTGTAGCTGGCCGCGTCCACATCAATGCTGAAGGTGCTCAGGGGCTCTTTGCCCACGGCCCGGAAGCCGTTCTCAGCAATAGTAGCGTACGATTCGCCCGCTCCAGGCTCCGGCGCAGGGGCCAAGTAGCCGGCAACACTGTTGCTATAAGCTCTTGCTTTTCGGTCTTTATGACTCTCCTGCACCGTGGCGGCTCCTCTTATTTGTACCCCGGCTGCTCTGCCTTGGATGCCGGTCACAACTACTTCGTTGAGTTGTTTGGTGTCCGGCGAAAGGGCAACATCGACAACGACTTTCCCCGTGAGTTTTACTTCTTTCGTGACGTAGCCAACAAAACTGAACGTCAGCGCTTTACTTCCTGCCGGAACCTGCAACGTGTAGCGCCCATCCGAGCCAGTGCTGGTTCCAATGGAGGTGCCCTTCACCAATACGGTAACCCCTGGCAGGCCGACGGCCTTTTTCCCTGTGGCATCCGTGACGCGCCCTTGTAGCGAATAGGTGGCCTGCGCTGAAGACTTGGAGCGCACCAGCGGCTCTACCGACTGGGCCAGCGTGGGCACGGTAGCCAATAGGCTGGCAATTAGTAACACATAACGGCATTTCATACAAACACGAGTTAAAGTGAATGGATATGCTTTTGATGCAGTACTTAGTCGAATTGCACACGGATGGCGCAAAATTTCCCGGCTGTGAAAAGCCCTACGCCAGAGGCGGCCTGCTGATTTTTAAGTAAATGCTCTTTTTTGCTCCCGTAAAAACCGTAGCTTCGGAAAGATTCTGCCTGGCCCTCGTGTCTATGTTTTTTCGCCGCCGTTCTAAGTCGCCCACTGAGCTTTCCGATGAGGAACTGCTGCTGCGCTACCGCCAGCACGGCGACGTGCAGGACGTGGGCATGCTCTACGACCGGCACCTAACGGCCGTATTTGCCATCTGCCGCCGCTACCTGCGCCCCGACGAAGACGCTCAGGACGCCGTGATGCAGCTCTTCGAGCAACTGGTAGAAAAGCTTCGCCGCCACGAGGTAGACAACTTCACGGCCTGGCTGCACACCACCGCCCGCAACTACTGCCTGATGGTGCTGCGGGCCCGGCAGCGCACCAGCCCCGAGGGTGGAGGCCCGCTTATCTTGCATTTTCCTGATGCTACGGATATGGAATCGGCAGCCGGCCGGCATCTACCTGCTGATGACCCCGAAGAAGCTGCCTCAACCGAAGCCCGCCTCCGCTACCTGGAGCACGCCCTTACCGAGCTGCCGGACGGGCAGCGCCAGTGCCTGGAGCTGTTTTATTTACAACAGAAGTGCTACCGCGACATTGCCGACGCCACCGGTTATGATCTTAGTCTGGTGAAAAGCTACCTGCAAAACGGCAAACGCAACCTTAAACGCATGCTTGAATCTTATCCTACCGATGCCGCCTCGTAACCTCACGCTTGTGCCCCCGCCCGCCCCCGACCAGCACGTGTCGGCGGAGCTGTTGCGCCAGTACGCGGCCGGTACGCTGGTGCCTGCCCAGCAGTATCATGTGGAGGCCCACACCAGCGACTGTGCCCGCTGCGCCGAAGTGCTGGAAGGTTTGTCCGTCACCGATTACGCCACCACGGAGCGGGGTCTGGCCTCCGTGCGCAGCCGCTTACACACGCGCCTGGCAGTAGATGCCGCCCGGCACTCGCACCGCTACGCGGCCTGGACCGGGGTAGCAGCTACGCTGCTGCTGCTGGTAGTGGCCGCCAGTGTCTTCTGGCTGAACTCCCGGCCTTTTATGGCTCGCCGTACTCCGGTAGCCAACACCGCGGCCGAAGTACCCATACTGGCTCCGCAAGTGGGTACCCCGGCAGCAGAGCAGCTGGCTCCTTTCGCTAACCCTGCAGCCCCGGTTGCGCCATTAGTGGCAGCGGCTCCGAGAGCAAATGCAACTCCAGAAGCTGGCCTGACAGCAGTATCTCCACAGCCGCAGGTGGCTTACCAGAGCCGTATAGTACCGCCCCGCGTGAGGCACGTCGGCTCAGCGCTGGCAGGTTCAGCTACCACCAGGCAACCAGCAAAAGTAATTTCTGCCAACGCAGTATTCACCAACCAACTTGCCTCTGCTACTACCACTACATCAACCAGTACCCTTACCTCCGATGCTGCTTCCCCGGCTGCTGAAGCCTATTCCGTGGTGGTAGCGGCTATGGAGCCCCGCCCCAGTAGTGCCTTGCGGGCAATAGCACTATCAGCCCCGCGAGTAGAAGGAGTTAAGCTACCCGCTGTGGCTATGGCTGGCAGCACTGCCAAACCCACAGAAGTGGCTACGGCTGCTACCGCTACTAATAAAGCCGGCAAGCTTCCATCGGTTCCAGCTGCGGCAGCACCGGTAGCCGGGGGCCGTACTGCCATGCAGATGCCGCCTTCTCCAGATTTGGCCTCAGTGCCGTTGGGTGGCCACGCGGCATTCCGGCGCTACCTTAAAAAGGAGCTGAAATTTCCCGAGGCCGACCGAGCTAAAGGTGTGGAAGGCGTGGTGAAGCTGCGCTTCGTGGTAGCCGCCGACGGCTCGCTGCAGGATATTAAAGTGGTGAGCCCCGTGTCGGAAGAGTGCGACGCAGAAGCTATCCGCCTGCTTAAAGAGGGCCCAGCATGGTACCCAGCCATTGTACGTGGGAAGCGCGTACCAACGGTTATGCGGGTTTCCGTTACCTTCAACCCACTGGAGTAACTTCTTGATGTAACCACTCATGCAAAAGGGCCACCGCAATTACCTGGGTAATTGCGGTGGCCCTTTTGCATGAGTGGTTGGTATTGCTAGCCGCTGTAGCCGCCGCCGCTTTCGGGGGCAGTGGCGCTTCCGCCGGGTCCGTCGGGAGCAGGCAGCTCCGAGTCGGTTTTCAGCTTTACCTGGCTATAGTCGGGGGCGCCGTTGCCAGCGGTGGGCACGGGGGCTGTGTTTTCGGAGGAAGGTGCAGTAGCGCCGGCGCTCTGGTCCGTGGTGGGAGTAGCCGAAGAGGTAGATAAGGCGTCGGACTCGTCTTCGAAGGTCTTTTTCATGATATGGGCAGAAGGTGCAGGTGAGAAATTCAACGTTTAGTTGGGCTATACGCAGCCCCGCCGGCCGCAGCCACGGGCGACACCCGCAGAATTTGGGGATTTCGGTAGCGGGCGGGGCAGGGTTGCGTACTTTTGCCTCGCCGCCCCAGCTGGGGCACGTTTAGCCGTTCCTTCCTCTTCTCATCCCACGTTCAGAAGCATGACGCAGTTCCGCACCGAGAAAGACACCATGGGCACCGTGCAGGTGCCGGCCGACGCCTACTACGGCGCCCAGACCCAGCGCAGCATCGACAACTTCCAGATTGCCCAGGACATCAACCGGATGCCCAAGGAAATCATCCGCGCCTTCGCCTACCTCAAGAAAGCTGCTGCCCTTACCAACCGCGACGCCGGCGTGCTGCCCGCCGACAAGGCCGAGCTGATTGGCCGCGTGTGCGACGAAATCCTGGAGGGCAAACTCGATAAGGAGTTTCCGCTGGTGGTGTGGCAGACCGGCTCGGGCACGCAAAGCAACATGAACGTGAACGAGGTGGTAGCCTACCGCGGCCACGTGCTGCAGGGCGGCCTCCTCTCCGACGAGAAAAAAGTGCTGGCCCCCAACGACGACGTGAACAAGAGCCAGAGCTCCAACGACACGTTCCCGACGGCCATGCACATTGCGGCCTACAAGATTCTGGTGGAAACCACCATTCCTGGCATCGAGAAGCTGCGCGACACGCTCAAAAGCAAGTCGGAGCAGTTCATGCACATCGTTAAAATCGGCCGCACCCACTTGATGGATGCCACCCCGCTAACGGTAGGACAGGAGTTTTCGGGCTACGTGTCGCAGCTCGACCACGGCCTGCGTGCCATCAAGAATACGCTGGCTCACCTGAGCGAGCTGGCTTTAGGTGGTACTGCCGTAGGTACGGGCATCAATACCCCTCCCGGCTACTCCGAAAACGTAGCCAAGCACATTGCCGAGCTGACGGGTCTGCCCTTCATTACGGCCGAGAACAAGTTTGAGGCCCTGGCCGCCCACGACGCCATTGTGGAAGCCCATGGCGCTCTGAAAACCGTGGCCGCTTCGCTGATGAAAATAGGCAACGACATCCGCCTGCTGGCTTCGGGTCCGCGCGCCGGCATCGGGGAGCTGCACATTCCCGATAACGAGCCGGGCTCCAGCATCATGCCCGGCAAGGTGAACCCCACTCAGTGCGAGGCCATGACGATGGTAGCGGCGCAGGTGATGGGCAACGACGTAGCCATCAACATCGGCGGCATGAACGGCCACTTCGAGCTGAACGTGTTCAAGCCCGTCATGATCTACAACTTCCTACACTCAGCCCGCCTCATTGGCGACGTGTGCGTGAGCTTCAACGACAAGTGCGCCGTAGGCATCGAGCCGCTGGAAGCCAACATCAAAAAGCACGTGGATTCGTCGCTGATGCTGGTGACGGCCCTCAACCCCCACATTGGCTACTACAAAGCCGCCGAAATTGCTCAGACGGCCCACAAAAACGGCTCTACGCTGAAGGAAACCGCCCTGCAGCTTGGCTACCTCACCGAGGAGCAGTTCAACGAGTGGCTGAAGCCCGAAGACATGGTAGGCGAAATCAAGAAATAGCGCCTGCTTTCCGCTGAAGCCGAAACGCCGCTGCTCCACTCTGGGGCAGCGGCGTTTCGGTTTTTCGGGCATCTTTACGCTGCGTACTTCATCTGCCTTATCCGCATGGATTTCTCCGCTGACATCATTCTGGAAAACGACCGGGCTTTGCTACGTCCATTGGTGGGCACTGACGTTGACCTGCTGCAGGAACCAGCCGCCGACCCGGAACTGTGGCTCTACACGCTCACCCGCGCCGACAGCCGCTCGGAGCTGGAAGCCTACGTGGCCGCCGCGCTGCAGGGCCGGGCACAGGCACGGCGCTACCCGTTTATCATCATCGACAAGCAAACGGGTCGGGCCGCAGGCAGCACCAGCTACTACAACGTGGTGCCTGAGGAGCAGCGCCTGAGCATAGGCTACACCTGGATTGGCACTGATTTCCAACGCACGGGCCTCAACCGGGCCGCCAAGCACCTGCTATTGCGCTATGCTTTCGATGAGCTGGGCTGCAAGCGGGTGGAGCTGGAAACGGATGCGCGCAACTATAAGTCGCAGAACGCCATGCGGCAGATGGGCGCCACCGAGGAGGGCACCTTGCGCAGCCACCGCCCCACGCAGGGCGGCATCCGACGCGACACTATTATCTTCAGCATCATCCGGCCGGAGTGGGCGGCGCTGCGGCAAACCGTCTTCGGCGCTTTCGATACCGCTCGTGGCTGATTCCCAACCCCGCCGCTTTCCGGCCATACTGCGGCAGCGGGCCGCCAGCTTTGGCTATGCCTTTCGGGGCGTGGCAGCGGCTTTGCGCACCGAGGTGCACCTGCGGCTGCATGCGGCGGCTACGCTGGTGGTATTGGGGCTGGGCTGGTATTTCAAAATCACGCCCGGGGAATGGGCCGCCGTGGCCCTGAGCGTGGGCGCCGTGTGGTGTGCTGAGCTGATGAATACGGCTATTGAAGCGGTGGTAAACCTGGTTTCGCCCGAGTACCACCCGCTGGCCGGCCGGGCCAAGGACGTAGCCGCCGGGGCGGTGCTGGTAATGGCGCTGGCCGCGCTAACGGTGGGCCTGCTGGTATTCGCGCCGCGGGTGTGGGCCCTGCTTGGCCGGTAACCCGGCCAACCCCGCTTCCGGTTTGGCGTAAGCCGGAGAGTTACCAGCTCTTCATTACTTTCGCGGCCCCGCTTTGCTTTCTGCCTTATGCGCCTGATTTTTTCCCTTGCCCCGCTAGCCGCCCTGCTCCTGGCTGGCGCCTGTGCCCGTCGGCCCGAAGTGAGTACGCCCGCCAACGACAACCCCCGGGAAGTGCAGTCGGAGGCTACCTCGTCGCCTTCCACGGTAAATCCTACCACCAGCCGGCCGGCTTCTTCCACCGTTGCCATGTTTGATACCACTGCCCGGCCTGCCTGGCTGCAGAAGCGCATTGCCGAGCTGGGCGCCACCGAAAAGCCCCAGAACCCCAAGGCGCGCATCCTGAGCTACCGCCTTGATGGGCAGTTGGTGTACTACTTCAACGCGCCCTGCTGCGACCAGTACTCCACGCTCTACAGCGCCAAAGGAACGGTGCTTTGCCGCCCGGATGGCGGCTTCACGGGCCGGGGCGACGGCAAGTGCCCCGATTTTGAGAAAAAGCGTACCGAGGAGCGCCTCGTGTGGGAAGACCCCCGGTAGCGTTTGAAAATGTAGATAAAGCTATTTGGTGGCTGGGCCGGTTAAGCCGCTGTAGCACCTTCGCGCCGTCGTTTACTTGTCTTGCCCTGTTTAGTTTTTACCCATGAGTAACACCAACGAAAAGCTGGGGGCCTACAACGTGTGGGCCAACGAAACCCTGCTCCGCCACCTTGATAGCCTGGTAGCTGCCGGCGCTACCCTTCCGGCCAGCAGCCTGCGCCTGTTCAGCCACGTGCTCAACGCCCAGGCCATCTGGCTGGGCCGCCTCACCGCTACGCCCAGTCCCGTAAAAGTGTGGCAGGAGCACGACCTGGCAGGCCTGCACCACTGGCACGAGCAAACCTCGGCCCGCTTCCGCGACTACGTGGCGGCCGCCGATGAGGCCGAGCTGAGCCGCCTGATTACGTACACCAACTCGGCCGGGGAGGGATACACCAGCCAGGTAGCGGATATTTTCACCCACGTGCCCGTACACGCCAACTACCACCGGGCCCAGGTAGCCCGCGACCTGCGCCTGCACGGCCTGGAGCCCATCAATACCGATTTTATTACGTACTGCCGGGAGCTGTCGGCCAAAGCGGCGGCGGCCGACGTGCCCAGCCTGTAGGCGCTGGCACCGTGAAGCCCTTCCCGGCGCAAACATCTGCCGCCGGGAAGGGTTTTTCATGCTCAGTCCCTTATCCTTTCTGTCTTATTTCTTCTCTGCTGCCCTATGGCACTTCCCGTTCTTTCGGCCGAGCGTCTGCACACTGCCTACTCCTACGCGGCCTACCGCCAGCTTATCGATGAGCTGCTCACGCAAGGCCTTACTACCGGCCCGCAGCAGTCGGAGGCCCTCACGCACTACGCCCGACTGAACGTGCAGCGCATGGAGCGGATAGATAAGACCGTGCAGGTGCTGCCCCAGCTACTGGTAGCCGTGCAGGAGTTGCCGCGCCCCTACGTGTGGCTGGTACTCACCGAAGGCTGGTGCGGCGATGCAGCGCAGATTGTCCCGACGCTGGAAGCCGTGGCCCAGGCCAGCCAGGGCCAGCTAGCCACTCGCTACCTGCTGCGCGACGAAAACCTGGACTTGATGGACCGTTACCTTACAAATGGGGGCCGAGCCATTCCCAAGCTCATCATGCTCGATGCTGTTACCCTGGAGGAAGTAACCCAGTGGGGGCCCCGGCCAGCTCCCGCGCAGGCATTGTTTCTGGACCTGAAAGCCCAGGGACTCTCGCACGAAGCCTACGCCGAGCAGGTACACGCCTGGTATGCCAAAGACAAAACCCGCACCACCCAGGCAGAACTGCTGGCGCTGGTGCAAAAGCTGGGTTAAGCTTACTTTCTTGAAAAACAAAAAAGGCCTTCCGCTGTCAGCGGAAGGCCTTTTTTGTAGGCAAGGACAAAGGCTTATGATTACTGTGTAAGAGTGATAACACCTACACTGGTAACGTTATCGGCTACTACCGAAACATTCTCTTTTTGCGTGTCCTTGTACGGAGCCGCGGCTTTAAACTCTAAGCGGTATGTGCCAGCTTTAGCACCAAAAACCTGGAAACCGCCATTGGCATCAGTGTACGTGTTGATGGTGTCTCCGTTGGCTACGTCGGTACGGATAGCCATTACCTGGGGCTTGGCCGCCAGCGGCGTTACCGTGCCTTTGATGGAACCAGCTAAGGCAAACGGTACGGCCCGGATGACGGGCTTGAGGTTGTACTCACCGTTGCCGCGGGCTACCACCGATTTGGCTACGTCAAAGTCCAGCACAAACGAGTAGGTCACCCCAGCTTTCAAATCCTCGTTCACGTTGATTTTCAGGCCGGAAGTCTGGCCGCTGGGCACTTTGAGGTCAACCGTGGTTCCATCTTTCAGCGTCAGCGTATTGTTCGGGCCCAGTACCAACCTAATCTGCTCGATATGACCAGCCGGAAAATTCTGTCCGGCAATGAAGGCGTAGCTGCCATTTACCAACGATAGCAGGTTGTATTTGCCAGCCTCGGAGTCCAGATCCTGCCAGCCTTCCTCACCAGCAGCGTTGGTAGCGTTTACCTGTACTTTCTGCAAATCGATGTTTACAGCTTTGTAGTCGCCGGGGGCGTCAATGAGGAGCACTTGAATAGCTGCCGAGTCATTGTCGGTTTCATTGTCATCATTACAGCCTGCAAAGGCCAAGCTTGCTAGGGCTAAGGGCAAAAAGCGAAGAAATTTCATGGTAAAAGGGGAAAGGGAATTAATTGAAGAAAGGGGAAGAAGCCGGGTAGCAACTTCCGTACCGGGCAGACAACAACGCAGCCCGGATGATTCCTGGTGTGCAGGATTCTGTCCTACTTCTTAGTGGTATCGGCGGGGGCGGGCTCAGTCGGCTTGGGCTTTTTGCCGAACAGGATGCCGTTAAGCTTGTCCTTGGCCTTGTCCTGGATTTTGGTCTGGGTTTCCTGACGCTTCTTTTCCAGCTCCAAGCGAGCCTTATCAGTCAGTTCCTGCTGCTTGCGCAGGGCTTCTTTCTGCAGGCTGTCCTGGGCTACTTTAGCCTTGGAAGCCAGCTTGAGCTTGGCATCGTCTACCTTGCTTTGCACCACGCTCGTCACCAGGCTTTTCGCTAGGTCCTTGGCCTGGGTTTTGGCGCCGGCAGTGGTCAGCTTCACATCGGGGTTCGAGAGGCTGCCGCCGATTTTCAGGCCCATGGTCACGCGCTCCGTGCCTTTGATGTCCTGCACGCCGGTGAGCTGGGTAAGCTTGGCGTTGAGGGCATTGCCGACTTTACCGGTAGGCACGTCCAGCGCCATTACATATTCCAGTCCGCCGTTCACGTTGCTGGAGCCGCCCACGGTGGTTTTAATCTGACCCACGGTGAAATCGAAGGGCTTCACGATGAAGTTGCCATTCAGCATCTCGGCCGCCACGTCTTTGTTTTCCACCACGAACTTTTTCAGCTCATTCAGCTGGGTGAGGTTGCCAACTTTGTTGAGCACACCGGAGTTGCCCACGGCGGCCCGCACCACCTCAAACACGCCTTTGCCGGTGAGGGAGCTGTACACGGGCAGCATGTCCTGGCCCATTTCTCCGCTCACGTTGAAGTTGGTGGAGAAGATGCCCTCTACCTGCGAGGCCAGCGGCACAAACTTCTTCACCGACTCAAACGCCCGGAAAGCATTCTGGAAGTTCAGGTTCTTGATATTGAGCCCAAAGTTGAACTTGGGGTGTTGCAAGTCCTTGCTGCTGTAAGAGCCGTTGGTAGCAAAAGCCCCGCCCAGGGTGTTGAAGGTCAGGCCATCCATGCGGGCGGCCTCGTCGCGCACTACCACGGTGCCTTTCACGTCCTGGAGCTTGAGGTTGTCGTATTGTACTTCGCCCACGTTGGAGTTCAACGTCAGGTCGAAGAACTTGGGAATCTGGAGTACGCCCTGGGCTTTGGCGGGCGCGGCGGTTTTGGCCGTGGCGGTGGGCTTGGCCGTCACCTCGTCAACCATCCACTCGTTCACGTTAAAGCGCTTGGAATTTACCGTGAGGTTGCCGCGCAGGGGCTGGCCGGGCGTGAACAGGTAGCCCATATAGTTGTTGATGGTGCCCGAGGCCGCAATATCCGATGAACCCACGAAGCCCTGCATGTCCTTGAGTACGATGTTGGCGTTGTTGAATGTAGCCGTAGCCTGCGTGACTTTCACGCCCTGGGGCAGGTCGGTGCTCTTGTAGGTTACGTTCTTGGCATTCACCGTGCCCGAGGCCACAATGTTCTGGTAGCGGCCGGCTTCCACGTCGGCCATGTTGCCCTTGGCGGCCACATTGCCGTTCAGGCGGCCCGTCACCGTCATGCCTTCCAGCGGGAAGATCTTGGTGATTTTGGTCAGATCGATGATGCCTTTCACGTCGGCATCAAACACCGGCTTGTCGAGGTTCTGAGCGGCTACGCGGCCTTCCAGCGGCTCCCCGTCCAGCAGCATCCGGAACTGCGGAATGTTGATGCGCGTGTCGTTTACCTGGCCGGTGGTATTGGTCACGGTGCCGTTCATGGTCAGGTTCTCGATGGGGGCCGGGAACTGCTTGCTTTTCACGTAGCCGTTGGTGAGGCGCAGGGCAGCCTGGGTCACGGGCATCTGGGTTTTGGAGTAGGTGCCCTTGGCGGTGGCATCTACGGCCAGCAACCCGCGCAACAGTAAGTCCTGCACGGGGTACACCTTCATCATCTCGGCCAGGTCCACGTTGGCTTTCACGCGCCCATCTACTTTCATGGGCTCCAGCCCGTCAATCAGCACGTTGCCGTCGATGGGGTTTTTGCCTAGATCCAGGTGAAACTGCTTCACGTTCACCTTCACGTTGTTGGTGAAGCCCGAAGGGTTATCTACCTGCATGTCCACGTTGATGTTGCGGGCTTCCTGGGGCAACTGCGGGTATTTGAACGTGCCATTCTTCACCTGCAGGTTCACGCCGTAGCCGGGCATCTTCACCTCATTCTGCACGCCCTTGAAGTAGCCATCAAACGCCACTTTTCCAGTGGCATTCAGGTCCTTGAACTGCTCGTTGTAGGCGCCCGGCACCAAGCTCAGGATGTTCTTGAAGTCGGTTTCGAGGGCTTTGAAGGTGAGGTCGTAGGTAATGTCGGTGGCGTTGGGCAGGCCGATGGCGCCCTGGAAGGTCGCGGGAAAGTCGTTCAACTGCACCTTGTTGTCTTTGAAGGTGAACAGCATCTTGCCCAGGTCCATGGCCAGGGTCACGTCGCCGGCCAGCTTCTTGTCGGTCACGTACTCGGTGCCATCGTACTGCATCGAGAAGCTCTGGGCCGTGGTCTGGCTCACCATGTCGAACACGTTCTGCTCGAAGTCGCCGGAGCCCGTGTGGTCGATGCCGCGCAGCTGCATGGCGAACGGGATGGTCAGGTCCTCGTAGCGCAGCTTGCCCCCATTGATTTCCCAGCCCTTAATAGCCACCCGCACCTGACTGGTATCCTGACCCTTGGCGGCCGCGGCCGAGTCGGATAGAAAAATATCCCAGTTGGCGCGGCCGCTTTTTAGCACCCGCAAGCTCAGGTCGGGCTGGTTGAGCTGGATGGTTTTGATCTTGATTTCGTCGCCGCGCACCACGCTCATCAAGTCCAGCCCCACCCGTAAGGAGGGCAGAAAGGCCAGCGTATCGCGCGAAAACGAATCCTGCCCGATAATGCGCAACCCGTCGATACCCAACGACAGGTCAGGGAAGGAGCGCAACAGGCTCAAGCTCACGTTGTCGGGATTATACTCCACCTTCGCGGCCACGCGCTGGGCCAGCTGCTTGTCGAGGGCTTGCTTTATTTTGTCTTTGAACAGAACCGGGGCCAGGGCCACCGCGGCCACTAGCACGACCAGAAAAATCAGAACTCCCAGAAGAAACTTCCGCATAACCGTAGAGAAGTAAAAGAAAACCGAAACGAACCAGACGCCCGCCGTGGTACGTAAGCGGGGCGGCTGACTTCGGTAAAGATGCCGGGATTTTCCCCATTTTCGAACCTTCGGCCGCCGGCCCACACACCAAACCCGCCCGTAATGCCGTTAGAGGGGCCCATGATGCCGATGCCAACCACCGCCCGCCTGCGCCTGTTTCTGGGTACGATGAGCTTGTGGGTAGGAGGCGTTGCATCGGCTGGGGCGCAGGACCTGTATTTTTCGCAGCCCTACGCCACCCGCCTGCACCTGAACCCGGCTTTTACGGGCCTGCAGCACGACTACGGCATTACGCTGGCTTACCGCGACCAGTTCCCTTCCCTGGCCGGCTCATTCCAAAGCTCCCACCTCGGCGCCGACTACCGCTTCAATGAGCAGCGCAGCGCCGTTGGGGGAGTCCTCAACCTCGACCAGCTGGGCGCCATCGGCTACACCCGGCTGGAAGCGGCCGCCCTCTACGCCTACCACGCCCGCCTTACCGCCGATGTGTACCTAAGTGGCGGAGCCCAGGTGACGTATGGCAACCAGCGCATCAGCTATGGCAACCTCGTGTTTGGCGACCAGCTTTCCGACGAAGGCCTGAACACCAGCCCCACCGCCGAGGCCATTCCCTTCGACCCGGTGCATTACCTGAGCATCGGCCTCGGCGGGCTGCTGTACACCCGGCAAGCCTGGCTGGGGCTTAGTACCTACCACCTTAACCGCCCCGACCTGGGGGTGCAGGCTGCGGGGCCGTTGCCCACGCGCTTTACATTTACCGCCGGGGTAAAGCACTTTTTTTCAGAAACAACCGTTAAACAGCACTACCGCGAAGCCAGCCTCTCGCCTACGCTTGCCTACACCCGCCAGGGCGGCAGCCAGCGGGCCGAAGCCGGGCTTTACGGCACCTTCACCCCGCTTACCGTGGGGTTGCTGTACCGGGGCATTCCGCTGCCCGGCGCACCGCAACCTGCTTCGGTGCTCACGACTATCGTGGGGATACAGATGCCCGGTTTTCGCGTGGGCTACAGCTACGACGCGGAGCTCGGGCACCGTAACCTGGGCGCGGGCGGCGCCCACGAAATTGTACTGACTCTGGAACAGGTGGATGTGCTGGCTGCGGCCCGCCGCCGAATTAGCCGGAAAAATTACCGGTCAGTTCCTTGCCCGTACTTTTGAGTTTTTGTATTATTGCACTCAAATTGCCTTCACTAACTCTTTTCTTCTCAGGTAATTTCGTCTAACGTATGAACCTCGCTAAATACCTCTGCTACGCTGCCTTGGGGTCCCTGGCGCTGGGAGCCTGCAAAAAAGGTCCTCCTACCAGCACCAAGCCCGGCAAGTACAGCTCCACTACGGGGCTGGAATACAACACTGAGCAGGGCATGAAGGTTGCTGATTATCAAGGCATTCCCGAAGGCCCCGGTCTCGTTTTCATCGAAGGCGGCCGCACAGTGCTGGGCTCGGCTGAGGAAGATGTAGCCATGACGCGCGACAACGTGGAGCGCACGGTTACCATTGCTTCGTTCTATATGGACGAAGCTGAGGTGGCCAACATCCACTGGCTGGAGTATTTGCATTTTGTCCGCAAAGACTCCGCCGAAGAGTTCTATCAGTCGGCCTTGCCAGATACCACGGTGTGGGCGCGTGAGCTGTCGTTCAACGACCCGTATGTGGACTACTACCTGCGCTACCCCGGTTTCCGCTACTTCCCCGTGGTGGGTGTGAGCTGGCTGCAGGCCAACGACTATTGCACCTGGCGTACTGCCAAGGTGAATGAGAAGCTGGCTGGCGAAGGTGATATTGAAGATGGCGGCAAAAAGAAAGGCGGCGGCCTCTTCGGCAAGAAGAAAAGCGCCGACGCTACCGCTGATGCCGCAGCAGGTGGTGCTGAAGGTACCGGCAAGTCAAAAATTGCCATCGAAAACGGCAACACGCTGCCTAACTACCGTCTGCCCACCGAGGCAGAGTGGGAGTACGCTGCTCAGGCCCTTATCGGCACGCAGGAAACCGGCAACGAAAACCAGGAAAACAAGCGCATCTATCCATGGGATGGTCGCCAGGTGCGTAACCCCTACGGCAAGAAGATGGGCCAGTTCCTGGCTAACTTCAAGCGTGGCCGCGGTGACTACGCCGGTATTGCCGGCAGCCTGAACGACGGCGCCATGATTACCGAGTACGTGTACGCCTACCCACCAAACGACTACGGCCTGTACAATATGTCGGGCAACGTGAACGAGTGGGTGCAGGACATCTACCGCCCGCTGTCGTTCCAGGACGAGGAAGACCTGAACCCCTTCCGTCGTAACGGCTTCCTCGACAAAGCTGAAGGTTACGACAAGAAGGGGTACCAGTCGCTTATCGATGACCACGTACGCGTGTTCAAAGGCGGTTCCTGGAAAGATGTAGCTTACTGGTTGTCGCCCGGTACGCGCCGCTTCATGGCTGAAGACTCAGCTACGGCTGCCATCGGCTTCCGCTGTGCCATGATCAACGCCGGCTCGAACAAATAAACCACGGATTCGCGCGGATTTCGCGGATTTTGTGGACGATTAAAGCTAAACAAGAAGGCCTCGTTTTCACGAGGCCTTCTTGTTTTTATATGTGGTTTTGGTTGAGGACTGCGCCAGCTACAAAATCCGTGGAATCCGATAAATTCGTGAGAATCCGTGGTTTACCGGTCGGCGCAGGCAATGGTAGCTATACTGACGGCGCGGGCTCCGGCAGCCAACAGCACTAGCGTACAGGCTTCGAGGGTAGCTCCGGTGGTCAGCACATCGTCTACTACCAGCACATGCTTGCCAGCCACCTCTGCCGGTTTAGCTACCGCGAATACCTCGGCTACGTTTTCCCAGCGCTGCACGCGGTTTTTGCGGGTTTGAGAAACCGTGTGCTCTAGGCGCCGCAAGGCCTCCGCCTGCCACGGCACCTGCAGGCTGTCGGCCAGGCCCTGGGCAAAGGAATCGGTCTGGTTGTAGCCTCGTTTGGCCAGCTTGCGCGGATGTAGCGGCACCGGCGCAATCAGGTCCACATCGTGGGCGAGCAGACCATTCCGAGCCAGCTCGGCACCGTACCAGCAACCCAGCACCCGGCCTATTTCGGGTTGGTTGCGGTATTTGAGCTGGTGCAGCAGGTGCTGCACGCGGCCCCGGCGCAGAAAGCGTAGGTAGCTCAAGGCATGCTGCACCGGTACCTTGCCCCAGAAGCGCCGGGCCAGTGGGTTTTCCGTCTCGGGCAACAAGTGGTAATCGGTGAAGGGTAGCTGGGCCCGGCAGCTGGTGCAGATATGGTCTTCGCCCCGGGCCAGCAGATCGGAGCAGCCCAGGCACAGTTGCGGAAACAGCAACGACACAAAATCGGTGAGCAGGGCGGGCAGCGGCATAGCGGGTAGTGGATAGGGTAGTAGCTGGAAGATAGACAATAAGCCGCCGAAAAGAAACTCCCGCTACCCCAGCCCCGCCCAAAACCACCTGTTGGCCAAAACTTCTGCCTAATTTTAGGTTTCTACTCTCGCGGGCCACCGGGCCTGTTTTCCTTTCGTTTTTCCTTTCCCTATATGTCCCTCGTTTCTGAGTTCAACGACTACCGCCAGCGCATGAATGAAAAAATCATGGCGGCGGATAACAAGGTCATCAAGCGTTTCTTCAACCTCGACACCAACACCTACCAGGAAGGCGCCCTCGACGTGCGCACCAAGGAAATGCTGGGCCTGGCCTGCTCCATGGTGCTGCGCTGCGACGACTGCATCAAGTACCACCTCGGCAAGTGCCACGAGGAAGGCATTAACGACACGGAGATTTACGAGGTATTTGCCATTGCCAACCTCATCGGCGGCAGCATCGTGATTCCGCACTTCCGCCGGGCTGTGGAGTATTGGGAAGCCCTCAAGGAGGAATCGGCCGCGCCGGCACCGCCCCACGCCGAGCACACCGCATAAGCCATGCTGAACCCCGAGGAAACCGAAGCTCAGTTTGAGCAGCGCTGGTGGGAGTTGATGAACGACCTGCGCGAGCGGTTCGGCAAAAAGCCCGACCTGAACGCGCTGCTGCTGCTTATTGGCGTGCAGGAGCTGGGCCAGGGCGGCGGCCCCTTCACCAAGGAGCAGAAGCAGGATCTGATGCACATTGCCACCTGCCGCCTGTTCAGCCTCTCCGGCTACTACGAGCTGGAAAGCGTGGACGAAGACGGCTGGCCCCACTTCCGTCTGCTCAAGCCCGTGCCCTTCTCCACCCTCAAGGAGCAGGAGCGCATGCTCAAATGGCACATGCTGGAGTATTTCCAGGAAATGGACCGGCTGAATGGGTAAAGGGCTGGCTGGTTGTCTTGTTGAATGGCTCATTTATTCATCAATTGACCAGCCAGCCACTCAACAAGACAACCATTTAATAACCCAACCAGTTGAAAATCATCAGCTATAACGTCAACGGGCTGCGGTCGGCGCTGAGCAAAGGCCTGCTGGACTGGCTGCAGGCGGAGGTGCCCGACGTGCTGTGCCTGCAGGAGATAAAGGCCGGGCGCGAGCCACTGGATGTGAGCGGGCTGGAGGCGCTGGGCTACCACGTGTACCAGCACCCGGCTCAGAAACCCGGCTACAGCGGTGTTGCCACCCTCACGCGCCAGCTTCCGCGCCACGTGGAGGTAGGCTGCGGCACCGACTGCTATGACCTGGAAGGCCGCGTGCTGCGCCTGGATTTCGACGACTTTTCGGTGCTGAACGTGTACATGCCCTCCGGCACCAGCAGCCCCGAGCGGCAGGCTTTCAAAGTGGAGTGGCTGCACTTTTTCCGGCGCTACGTGCGGGAGCTGCAAGCGGCGGGCACTCCACCCCTAGTTATAGCCGGTGACTTCAACTGCTGCCAGCGGGAGCTGGACCTGCACAATCCCAAAGCCAACCAAAACTCCCCCGGCTTCACGCCCGAGGAACGGCAGTGGTTTAAGGATTTCCTGGCCGATGGCTTCACCGACTCCTTCCGCCACATCCACGGCGACGCCCCCGGGCACTACTCCTGGTGGACGTACCGGGCCGGCGCCCGGGCCCGCAACGTGGGCTGGCGCCTCGATCACCTGCTGGTAGACAATACGTTGCAACCACGCGTGGCGGGGGCGGGTCTTTTGGCCGATGTGGTGCATTCAGACCATTGCCCGGCCTACGTGCAGCTATCCGCCGCCAGTTAAGCTTTGCCCCAGAGTTGTTGGGGAATCTTTGCAGCGCATCTGCGGGTTCTGACGTAAATTTAACGGGGCGGTGCCGTTCGGCAGCTTGCTGCCCGACCCCTCTGCACTGCTTTTCCTTTTATTGCCCTCTTTTATGCTGGTGGAAGACACTCCCCGGCTGACGACGGCACCCGCTGCCCGCTCCTCGGCGCTGGCACAGGTGCTCACGCAGCTGGAAGCCTTTAAGCGCAAGTTTTACCTGAGTTTGCTCGTGCGCGGCGGCCTCGTGGCTGGTGGCCTGTTGCTCACGCTGTTCGTTGTCCTCAACCTGCTGGAGTACTTTCTGTACCTGCCTACTTGGGTGCGGGGTGGGCTGCTGTTTGGGTTTCTGGGGCTGGGCGTGTACGCGTTTGTGCGCTGGATCTGGCAGCCGCTGGCCGCCCTTACCAACCTCCGCCGCCTGCTCTCCGACGAACAGGCTGCCCAGCGCGTGGGCGAGCTGTTTCCGCAGGTACAAGACAAGCTCCTGAACGCCCTTCAGCTCCAGGGCCAAGCCCGCGAAAACGCCCTGATTGCGGCCAGCCTGGAGCAGCGCGCTGCCCAGTTCACGGGCCTCGAATTTGCCCAAGGCATTAATATTCCGGCCCAAACGCGGCCCCTGTGGAAGTACGTAGCCGTGCCCGCCGCCGTGGCCGTGGCCGTATTGCTGATTTATCCCAGCCTGTTTATGCAGGGCACGGGCCGTATTCTCAACTACCGGCAGAAATATGCGCCGCCGGCGCCGTTTCGGTTCGTGGTAGAGAATAAGTCGTTGCGGGCATTTAAGGGAGAAGACTTCCGCTTGCAGGTGGCTGTGGAGGGAGAGGCCCTGCCCAACGACATCACCATTCAATACGACGGCCACGAGCGGCACTTGACCAAGGAAGCCGGCAACAAGTACTCCTTCGAATTTCGGCAGCTACGCCGCGACGTAGACTTCCAGCTCGCCGCCGCCGGCTTCTCCTCGGATAGCTACGCCCTGACGGTGCGCGAGCGGCCCGACCTGCGTGACTTCGCCCTGCACATCACCTACCCGGCGTACACTGGCAAAGCCGCCGAAACCATCCGCAACACCGGCAACGCTACCGTGCCCGAGGGCAGCACGCTGCGCTGGGAGTTCAGTACCGACGCTACCGATGCGCTGGAGCTACAGTTCCGTGCCCCCGACGAAACCGTAGCGGCCCAGGCCAGCGGCAGCCAATTTCAGGCCACGCGCCGCATTCTGCGCACCCAGGCCTACGCCGTGCGCCTGCGCAACGCCGCCTCCCTCAACCGTGACCCCATCGAGTACCAGCTTACGGCCATTCCCGACCAGGTGCCGGACATCACGCTTGAAGCTTTTTCCGATACGGTTTCGCGGCAGTACCTGGCCCTGGGCGGCACCGTGCGCGACGACTATGGCCTTTCGCGCCTGCAGCTGCACTACCGCGTACTCGGCGCCAAAGCCCGGCCCAACGCTGCTTACCAGACCCGCGCTATTGGGCTGCAGCATGGCGCCGCCCAGGTGTACGCCTACCAGTGGGATTTGCGCAGCCTGCGCCTGCAGCCCGGCGACCGGCTGGAATACTTCCTACAGGTGTGGGACAACGACGGTGTGCACGGCCCGAAAAGTGCCCGCACCCGCGCCGTGGAATTTCGCCTACCTTCCAAGCGGGAGCAGCAGGCCCAGCTGAACGCGCAGGCGTCGTCGGTGCAAAGCCAGCTGAGCAAGTCGCAGGAGCAAAGCAAGAAGCTGGAGCGGGAGTTGGCCAAGGCCGAAGACAAGCTCAAAACCAAGCGCGACCTGAACTTCCAGGACCGCAAGCAGCTGCAGGACATGCTGGAGCAAAAGCAGCAGTTCGACGAGCAGATGCAGGACGTGCGCCGCATGTTTGAGCAGTTCACTCAGCAGCAGGACCAGCTCGACCCCAAAAGCCAGGAGCTCAAGGAAAAAGCCCAGGAGCTGCAGAAGCTGATGGACTCCCTGCTCGACCCCGAAACCAAGAAGCTCTACGACCAGCTGCAGAAGCTGCTGGAACAGAAGCAGGACCAGAACCAGTTGGAAATGCAGCAGCTCATGCAAAAGCTCGAAAACAAGGAAAACACCCTGCAGAAAGAGCTGGAGCGCGCCCTTGAAATGTTCAAGCAGCTGCAGTTTGAGCAAAAGCAGGAAGCCACCCTGAAACAGCTGGAGCAGCTAGCCAAGGAAGAACAGCAACTGGCCGAGAAAACCGAGCAGAACGACAAGCAGAACCCCGATAACAAAGCCAGCAACCAGGAGCAGAAGGCCAAAAACGAGCAGTTCAAGCAGGAGCAGCAGGAAAAGCAGCAGCAGTTCGACCAGATTCAGCAGAACCTAAAGGACCTGCAGAAAATGGACGAGCAGCTCGACAACCAGAATGGGGCTGACGAAATGAAGGACCAGCAGCAGGAGGTGGACGAGCAGATGCAGCAAAGCCAGGAGCAGCTAAGCAAAAACCAAAACCAGAAAGCCAGCCAGAATCAGAAGCAGGCCGCGCAGAAGATGCAGCAGATGGCTCAGAAGATGCAGCAGCAGATGAGCGAGGAAGAACAGAATGAGCAGCAGGAAAACATTGACGACCTGCGCGACATCCTCGAAAACCTGCTCAAGCTCTCCTTCGACCAAGAAGGGCTGATGAAGGACTTCCGGCAGGTAGACCAGCAGGACCCGCGCTTTGTGCAGCTGGGCCAGCAGCAGCGCAAGCTCAAGGACGATGCCCGCGTGGTGCAGGATTCGCTCTACGCCCTGGCCAAGCGCGTGTTTCAGCTTCAGAGCTTCGTCACGCGTGAAGTAAGCGAGATGAACGGCCGCATGGATGAGTCGCTTACGCAGCTGCAGCAGCGCAACGTGGGCCGCGCCACCGCCAGCCAGCAGCAGGCCATGACGAGCATGAACAACCTGGCCCTCATGCTTAACTCGGCTTTGCAGCAGATGCAGGAGCAGCAGCGCGAAAGCCAAAGCCAGCAGCAGGGTGGGGGCAAGCCCGGCCGCAAAAAGAAGAAGAAGGGTAGTCAGGCCGGTGAAGGCCAGCTGGGCAAGATGCAGCAGCAGCTCAACCAGCAGATTCAGCAGCTCCAGCAAAGCGGTAAGAGCGGCCGGGCTTTATCGGAGGAGCTTGCCAAGCTCGCCGCCCAGCAGCAGATGATGCGCGAAGCCCTCAAAGAGCTGGAAAAGATGCAGCAGGGCGGCAAACAGGGCAAAGGCGAGCAGGGCGGTGGTGGCCTCGGCGACGTTAAAAAAATGATGGAACAAACCGAGACGGAGCTCGTAAACAAGCGGCTAACGGAGCAAACGGTTATGCGTCAGCAGCAGATTCTGACCCGCCTGCTGGAAGCCGAGAAATCGGCCCGGGAGCGGGACCAGGATACGCAGCGCGAGGCAAAGGCCGCCGAAAACCGTCCGCCAGTTTTTCCGCCGGCTTTCAACCGGTATCGTCAGCAGAAAAACCAGTCGACGGAAGCCCTCCGGTCGGTGCCGCCGTCCTTCACGCCGTACTACCAGCGCGAGGTCAGCGAATATTTTCAGAAAATGAAATAGCGTTCTGCTATTTTTACCGCCTTTGCCGCCTTTCCCTCTTTTATGAAACAGGTCAAGATTCAGATTCCTTCGCTCGTTGAGAACATTCGTGTGGTAGAAAGCTTCATCGACAACTCGAAGGATACGTTTCACATTGAAGACGACATCTACGGCAACATTATGGTGGCCGTCACGGAGGCGGTGAACAATGCCATCCGGCACGGCAACAAGTTCGACCGTGACAAAAACGTGCACCTCTCGCTGCAGGTAGATGCCAACCGGGTGAAGTTTGAAGTGGAAGACCAGGGTCCTGGCTTCGACTATACCAACCTGATTGACCCAACCGCGCCCGAGAACCTCGAAAATCCCGGGGGCCGCGGTATCTTCCTCATCCGCCACCTCGCCGACGAGGTAGAGTTTTCCAAGGATGGCCGCAACGTGCAGCTCACGTTTTTCCTCACGCCCGAAGGCGCCGATTCGGCCACTGCTTCCGAAGCTTCTGACCACAACGCGGCATGAGCACCCTGCCCCCTACCGAGCACGATGAGCCCATTGACGGGTACTTTGAGCACGAACGGCTCGGTATCGAATTTGTGGTGGAAGACGTAGATTTTGAGCTGGCCGACGCCGAGGAGCTGACGTCCTGGGTGGAGCGCATTGCCAAAGTCCACGAGCACGAAATCGTGCACCTTACCTACATTTTCTGCTCCGATGAGTACCTGCACAAGGTGAACATGGAGTACCTCGACCACGACACGTACACCGACGTCATCACCTTCGACAACGCCGACGATGCCGACATCATCGAGGGAGACATTTTCATTTCGGTGGAGCGAATCCGCGAAAACGCCCAACTGCACGGCGTTACGTTCCGCGACGAGCTGCACCGCGTGATGATTCACGGCGTGCTGCACCTGCTCGGCTACGCCGACAAGGATTTGCTCAGCCAGACAGCCATGCGCAAGAAAGAAGACGACTGCCTTTCGCTGCGCACCTTTTAAGCGCAAGGCTTACGCCAGCCCGTTGAAACGCCCGCCCATCGGTGGGCGTTTTCGTTGGTTTGCAAGTATTAGAACGTCATGCTGAGCGGAGTCGAAGCATCTCTCCCGCTTTGGCTGTAAGTATTGAGTTAGCCACAGGTAGAGATGCTTCGACTCCGCTCAGCATGACGGTTTATCAAATTTCTCTCTACTATGTCCACCACGCCTCAGTCAATTCTTACTATTCCGGGTGAAGCACTAGATTATTACCTGAGTCAGGGCTACTACCGGATGCAGCAGAACCTGTTTACCTGCCGGTTTCTGCCCATCGACGACCAGCTGTACTCGGTGCATTGGCTGCGGCTGGTACTGAGCCAGGTGAGCTACGGGCCCGCCCAGCGCCGGTTGCTACGCCTCAACGAGCGGTTTGCCGTGGTGCTCCGGCCTTTTCGCCTTACCGATGAGCTGGAAGAGTTGTACGCCCGCTACCGTGCTTCCATCACCTTCGACGCGCCCGAAACCATTGAGGCTTTTCTGCAGGCGGGCGCCGCCAACAATGCCTTCAGCACGGGTGTGGTAGAAATCCGGGACGGTCAGCAGCTGATTGCGGCCGGTATTTTCGACAGTGGGGCGCGCAGCATCGCGGGCATCATGAACTTCTACGACCCCGCCTACCGCAAATACAGCCTGGGTAAGTACCTTATGCTGCAGAAAATAAACCACGCCCTGCGCCAGCAAAAGGCCTACTACTACCCCGGCTACGTGGTGCACAACTACCCCAAGTTCGACTACAAGCTGTTTGCCTGCGAAGCCGCCACCGAAGTCTACGACAGCCTGATTGGCCGCTGGCTGCCATTTTCCTGGGCTACGGTGGCGGCGCAATCAGCGGCTATCCTGGCTGATTTGCCGGAAGACGCCGTGGATGAGTACGAATTGGAATAAGCAGCGCGTGGCGCGGAAAAGCCGCTGACTGCGTATCTTTGTGCACGTTTTGAGGGGTTTAGCTTGGCTTTTTCGTAAAAGATGAAGTTGGTGTCCTTCAGGTGTGGAGGATTTTCCGCTTTGCCCACATGCATGCAGCCGGCACGTTTACAGTAGAAGATGCGTTCTACATCACCAACCGTGGTTGGGTACTTATAGGCGAAATCCAGGGGGAATTTGGTGTGGTCAGGCAGTTACGTTTTGCTACTGGAGTGTTACTTCCTATAAGCCAAATGTGCCCTGTCAATGTCAGCAATAAGAATCGAATTCATAAAACTGGCTTGATTACTTCCGCTCACTTTGCTTCCCGGCAGGAATTACTCCACCAGCAGATCATTGGGGCGACGGCGCAAGTGTTGGAATAATGCCCGCCGGGCACAATTTCCGCCGCTTGCCTGTTGCTCTCTTTCGAACAACTTTTGATCATGTTTCAGCAAGAAGAGTACGACGTTATTGTAGTAGGTGCCGGCCACGCCGGGTGCGAGGCCGCCGCGGCCGCCGCTAACATGGGCTCCAAGGTGCTACTCGTGACGATGAACATGAACACCATCGCGCAGATGTCGTGCAACCCGGCTATGGGCGGGGTGGCCAAAGGGCAGATTGTGCGCGAGGTGGACGCCCTGGGCGGGCAGTCGGGCATCATCACCGACAAAACCATGATTCAGTTTCGGATGCTGAACCGCTCGAAAGGCCCCGCCATGTGGAGCCCGCGGGCACAGAGTGACCGGATGCGCTTTGCCGAAGAGTGGCGCCTGACGCTGGAACAAACCCTGAACGTGGACTTCTGGCAGGAAGCTGTAACCGGCATCGTAGTGGAAAAAGGCACGGCCGTGGGCGTGAAAACCCAGCTCGGCATCGAGTTCCGGGGCAAGTCGGTGGTACTGACCAACGGCACTTTCCTCAACGGCCTTATCCACATCGGCGAAAAGCAGTTTGGGGGTGGCCGCGCCGCCGAGAAAGGCAGCACCGGCATCACGGAGCAGCTGAAGGAGCTGGGCTTTGAGGCCGGCCGCATGAAAACCGGTACTCCGCCCCGCGTGGACGGCCGCTCCCTCGACTACAGCAAAATGGAGGAGCAGGCCGGCGACGAAACGCCCAGCAAATTCTCCTACCTCGACACGCCTGCGCTAACGAACCAGCGCCCGTGCTACATCACCTACACCAACGCCGAGGTCCACGAAATCCTAAAAGAGGGCTTCGAGAAGTCGCCGATGTTCCAGGGCCGCATCAAGGGCCTGGGGCCGCGCTACTGCCCGAGCGTGGAAGACAAAATCAACCGCTTCGCCGACAAGGACCGCCATCAGATTTTCGTGGAGCCCGAAGGTTGGTCTACGGTGGAGGTTTATGTCAATGGTTTCAGCTCATCGTTGCCCGAAGACGTGCAGTACCGCGCCCTGCGCAAAATTGCCGGCTTCGAAAACGCGAAGATGTTCCGGCCCGGCTACGCCATCGAGTACGACTTCTTCCCGCCCACACAGCTCAACCTAACGCTGGAAACCAAGCTGGTGCAGAACCTCTACTTCGCGGGCCAGATCAACGGCACCACGGGCTACGAGGAGGCCGCCTGCCAGGGGTTGATGGCCGGCATCAACGCCCACAACAAAGTGCACGGCAAGGAGCCCTTCGTGCTCAAGCGCAGCGAAGCCTACATCGGCGTGCTCATTGATGACCTTGTGAATAAAGGCACCGACGAGCCCTAC
Organism: Hymenobacter guriensis; assembly: GCF_015773195.1. GTDB lineage: Bacteria > Bacteroidota > Bacteroidia > Cytophagales > Hymenobacteraceae > Hymenobacter > Hymenobacter guriensis. The sequence goes on along the minus strand of NZ_JADWYK010000007.1, from coordinate 221,901 downwards.
CGCATGTTCACGAGCCGCGCCGAACACCGCCTGCTGCTGCGCCAGGACAACGCCGACCTGCGCCTCACGCCGCTGGGCCACGCCCTGGGTTTGGCCTCGGAAGAGCGGATGGCGCTGGTGCGCGAGAAGGAGGAGCAAACGGCCGCCGTGGCCAAGCTGCTGAAAACGCACGCCATAGAGCCGGCGGAAATCAACGGCTGGCTGACGGAAATCGGTTCGGCCACCATTCACGAGAAAACGCGCGTAGTAAACCTGCTGCGCCGCCCCGGCGTGGACCTGCCCGCCCTGGCGCGGGTGCTGCCCGGCCTCACGCTGGCCCTAGCCCCGTACCGCCCCGATGCCTTGGAGCAAGCCGAAATTCTGGTGAAGTACGAGGCTTACCTGGAGAAAGAGCACCAACAGGCGGCCCGCGTGCAGGAGCTGGAAAACTTCACCATCCGCGGCCGCCTCGACTACCATGCCATGCCCGCCCTCTCGCACGAAGCCCGCGAAAAGCTGCTCAAGATTCAACCCGAAACCCTGGGCCAGGCCAGCCGCATCAGTGGCGTCAGCCCAGCCGACGTTTCGGTGCTGATGGTGTATCTGGGTCGATGAAAACCGGAACAGCAGCCAGTCATTGGTCCCGGCTCCTGTTTTGGACGGGTCTGCTGAATGGGTTTGTTTTGTGCGGACTTATAATCGGGCTGTTCTTTAATTACCAGTTTGCGAAAACTCACTTCTGGTTATACTGGCTGGCGTTGGTCTGCTGGGTTTTGCTGGCAATTCAAGGATTACTTGCCATTGTGGTCATGGTTCTTAGATTCCTGCATCGGCGTTGGGGGCCGGCTCTGGCTTAGCTACTATGGGCTAGTTTGGGTTTGGGGCTTTGCGCTGCTACCATGCTTCCAGTGATGGCGCTTTTCGGAGCCGGCAGTTCAGTAGGCGAGCCGCCACCGGGCAGCCCGGGGCGGATTGAGGCTGACCGCGCAGACTCACTCTATAGTCAGCCTAATTTCCGACCAAAAGATTAGGGGAAATTATAGACTGACCTCCTAGCGTAACAAAGACCACGGCTGCAGTTTCTTCCGGATTCTGCGGCCGCTTTGGTTTCGTACCTTCGCCCTGCGGCTGGTTTCTCTGCGCAAGCCGGTCGTCGCCAGCAGCGAAATCAACATAATCAGCTAGAATCAGTGGTTTACGAGCGTTTGGAGAAGTGCCCGGTGTGCGGGAAAACGGAGTTTCGCAACAAGCTGGTCGTCGAGGACAAATCGGTCAGCAAGGAAAGCTTTGCCATTCAGCAGTGCCTGGCGTGCTCGTTTCAGTTTACCAACCCCCGGCCCGACGCCGCGCACATTGGTCGCTACTACGAGTCGGAGGAGTACGTGTCGCACAACAGCGGGGCGGGTGGGCTTATCAATCAGGCTTACAAAGTTGCGCGCTTCTTTACGATGCGTCGCAAGGTAGCATTGCTGAATCAGCGGGCACCGCGCAAGGGCAAGCTCCTGGACTACGGCTGCGGCACCGGACACTTTCTGGCTGCCGCTAAGGGCAACGGCTGGCAGGTGGCCGGCTGGGAGCCCAACGCCCGGGCCCGCGAAGAAGCTACCCGTCGCGTGGGGCAGCCCATTGGCACCGAGAGCCTGGTGCAGTTTCAGGCCGGCTCGTTTGATGCCATTACCCTCTGGCACGTGCTCGAACACGTGCACGACCTCAACGAGACGCTGGCCCAACTTATTCGCCTACTCAAAACCGACGGTGTGCTGCTGATTGCGGTGCCCAACATTGAGAGCTTCGATGCCCAGCACTACCAGCAGGACTGGGCCGCGCTGGACGTGCCGCGCCACCTCTACCACTTCAGCCCTAAAACCATGACGCAGCTGCTCAAAAAGCACAAGCTGCAGCTCCGCGACACCCTGCCTATGCCGCTGGACGCGTACTACGTGAGCATGCTGAGCGAGAAAAACCGGGCCGAGCGGGGCGCCGGCATGCTGGCCGTGCTGCGCAATGGCTACCACTCCAACCAGTACGCCGCCCGGCACCAGCAGCAGTACAGCAGCCTGATTTACGTGGCCACCCGGCGCGAAGCCGCCCCGGCCAGCCGCTAGGGGAGGAGGGAGGCTGTTCGGCTTCGGCAGCAGAATTTACCGTGGGGCTGGCAGAAGCTGGCCCTGCGTACTTTTGGGCGGCGGTGGCCGTTTTCCGCTTTTCACGTTTGTAGTGCTGCTGATGTCTGCTCGTTTTGCGTTGCCGTTGCTTGTTCTTGTGGGTGCTGCCGGGGGTGGCTGTGCTACCATTGCTACGCCCGAAGGCGGGGCCCGCGACACCGTAGCGCCCAAGCTTGTAAGCAGCATACCGGCCGACCGCGCCGTAAACGTGCGCAACCGCTCCGTGGTGCTGGAGTTTTCGGAGCCCGTGCAGGTGAAGGACCTCAGCAAAAACCTGCTGGTGGCGCCCCTGCTCGCCGACGACAACAAGTACACTGTGCGGGAAGGCAAGAACACCGTGACGCTGGATTTCGATAAGCCCTTCGAGCCGAACACGACCTACTCCTTCAACTTCCGCGACGCCATTACCGACATTACGGAAAACACCCCCGCCCGCGACGTGTCCGTGAGCTTCAGCACCGGCGCGGTCCTCGATTCGGGGGCGGTGCAGGGCCGCGTGGTGGATCTGCTTTCCTCCCAGCCCTCGGCCGACGTTTCGGTGGTGCTGTACCCCGAAACCGATACGGCCAACGTGCGCCGCGGCCGGCCCTACTACCTTGCCCGCACCGATAAGGGTGGCCGCTACCAGCTGCGCAACCTGCGCGAAGGACGTTACCGCCTGTTTGCCCTGGCCGATAAAAACCAAAGCAGCCGCTACGAGGAAGGTGAGAAAATCGGCTACCTGCCCGAACCCATTACGATCAAGCCGGGCACCGACTCCGTGCAGCTCCAGCTCACGCGCCCCGATGCCCGTCGGGCCCTGGTAACGTCCCAGAAATCGGACCCGCTGCGCTTTGTGGTGGGCTACAACGAAGGTCTGCATAGCGCGGTCATTAGCCCCCTCGGTGCCGCCACTACCTCGCCCAACGAAGCTCTGCAGCTTATCGACCGAGGCCGCTCGGTGGCGTTGTACAAATCAACCCAGCTCCCGGAAGGCCGCTACCTGCTGGCCTCCACCGACAGCGCCGGCAATTCCGGCCGCGACACCCTGAACGTGAAGTTTACGGGTACCACGCCCACCCGCCGGCCCCCCGCTTGGCAGCTGGTGGGCAGCAGTAAGGAAGTATACCGCCAGGGCCTGGTAGCTGTTCAGTTCACCGAGCCCCTGCGTCTGGTGCCTGATCAGCCCATTGGTGTATTGGTGGAAGACTCCACCAGGCGCCGCCCCCTACGCCTGCCCGCCGACGCTACCCTCAGCCCCGACCGCACCCTGCTCACGGTAAAGCTGAACAGCAAAGCCAACAAATCCATCAGCCTGCAACTCGACAGCACAGTAGTGACGGCCATATCCGGGCGCAGCCTGGGACTGAAGCCGCTGCGCTTCACGCCCACCGATCAGTCGCCCTCGGGTACGCTGGCCGGGCGCGTGCAAACCACGGCCAAGCGCTTCGAGCTGCAGCTGCTCGACGACAAGCACCAGCTGGTGCGCACCCTCGACTCGCCCCGTACCTTCCGTTTCGACAATCTGGCGCCCGGCACCTACCACATCCGTGTCTTCATCGATACCAATGCCGACGGCCGCTGGCAAGGGCCCGATCCAAACCTGCGCCGGCTGCCGGAGCCGGTTTTCAACCTCCAGCGCGAGTTTCAGGTGCGCGCCAACTGGGAAGAGGAAGACATTCAGGTGGCCTTCTAGCTGGACATTTTGCCAGCGTAGCCTTTGCCCTCGGCCTTTCCGGTCGAGGGCTTTTTATTGCTGGGTGGTTCAAGGCCCGCAGCCTATATAGACGGCTGTTTATAGGTTACTTATCCACAGCCAAAACCGCATTTCGGGCTTTCTGAAGCGGTTTCTACCAGCAAGTCAAATGGTATTCCACAGGGTTATCCACCAGTGGTTGAGGGAGCGGCTTTACCTGTGGATAATACCGGCGTAACCTGGGGATAATGCGTGGAGAAGTTGAGGAAAAGTTTTTTTGCGGATGTGCCGCCGCTGGCAGCTGGTTTTCGCGTCCACCACTTGGTGGATAAGGGTGGACAACTTCCCCCGCTTTCCGACGCTGTCCACATCGAGAATTTATGTGAATTGTGGATTCGTGGATAAGCCTGTGGATTGTTGATTTCTTCGGTAGTTGTTTTTCTATCAGCATTTTATAATCCACAATTGATGTGGATTAGGGGTGTATAACCCCAGCCTTGTCCACAAGTTTTCCGCGTGTGGACAACATCTGGTTCTTATCCACTTATACACACCCCTAACGATGGGGGATTAAAAAAGAGATTTAAAAAAGACTTTTAAAAAGTTATTAACTGAGTGGATAACTCAAGTTCGTTTTCAATTTTTTGGTTGTCAGCTGCCAGCTGCCCATGTTCAAGTAAGAGCTACCTGAAAACCGGCAATTGGAAACGGGCAACACCCGACTGGCAACTGAAGTATAGCCGGGTATGCCGTTCAACTACGATCAGGATTTCAAGCACCTCAACCTGCGGGAGCAGCCCGAGCTGTACCGGGTAGGCAAGGGTGAGCAGGGCGTGCTGCTGGTAGAGCCCTACAAAAGCGAGATTCTGCCGCACTGGCGCTTTCGCACCCCGGAGGTAGCGCTGGAGTCGTCGGAGCAGATATACGCGCTGTTTGAGGCGTATCTGCGTCAGGACGATTTCGTAGGAGCCGATATGGCTCGCAAGTTTCTGCAGATGGGGTACACCCGGGCCCGGCGCTACGCCAACCACCGCGGCGGCAAGAAATACGACGGCCCTGTGCCGGACGATAAGAAAGGCCAGAGCGGCGCCCACGGGCGGGCTGAGCTGCCCCGTGCGCCCGAGGACCCCGAAAAGGCGGCCGCTGCGCGCATCTTCAAGCAAAAGTGGGACGAGGCCCGGCAGCACCCCGAGTACGTGCGTCAGAAGGCCGCATTCGAAGCCCGCTATGGGAAGTGAGCTGGCATAGGTGGAGCATGGTAAGCAGCGAAATGAAGTGCTTGCTACTGCAACACCCTATAACCCTCCTCTCATCCAGCCGTTCAACAATCAGCCTACCTTTGCGGGCACCAACCCTAATTCCACTTCGCCAATGAGCACTCCGAATAGCATCGAAGAAAACGAAATCGTCCTGGGCCAAGGCATGGGCCCGCTCAAGTTCGGCGCCAGCCAGGACCAGGTGCGCACCCTGATGGGGGAGCCCGAGGAAATCGAAGAGTCGGACGATGAGGATGAGTTTGAGCACCAGGCCTGGAACTACCTCGACGAAGGCTACTCTCTGTACTTCGACCGCGAAGACGACTACCGCCTGAGCTGTATCGAAACCGACCACCCCGGTATGCGCCTCTACGGCGAGTCCATTCATGGTCGCAGCGTGGAGCAGATTGAAGACCTGATGAGCCAGCACGGCCACACGGCCAGCGAGAAGGAAACCATGGAAACCGGTGAAGTTCGCCTGTCCTACGAAAAGGAAATGATTGACCTTTACTTTGATGAAGGCGAGCTGCAATTCATCAACTTCGGGGTGTTTATCAACGAAGACCTAGAAGTGCAGTGGCCAGCCTAAACTGAGTTATCCACAAAATAGCCGGTTTTTGCTGTTGATAAGTGGATAAGTAATTCATAACCCGTTGGTTTCGCCCGGTTTTATGGAGACTTTGCGCTAAGCATGGAGCAATGCCTCACATAATCCAAAAGTTATCCACTTCAAAGCTCATCCATAAAAAAAGCCACCCAATCGGGTGGCTTTTTTGTGTATAACCAAGATTAGCTGAAAAGCAAGCCGCTTAGATCAGGGCCCGGAACAGCAGGAATAACCCTCCCGACAGGAACATGGTAACGGGCAGCGTGAGCACCCACGCCATAGCAATATTGCGCACCATCTGGGGGTTTAGGTTCTTGATGCCACGGTTGGCTACCATGGAGCCCGCAATGGCCGACGACAGTACGTGCGTGGTAGAAGCCGGCAAATGCGCCCAGGTGGAAGCCCCAATCATGATGGCAGCTACGAGCTCTGAGGAAGCACCCTGCGCGTACGTCAGGTGCTCTTTGCCGATACGCTCGCCGATGGTTTTCACGATGCGCTGCCAGCCTACCATCGTGCCCACGCCCAGCGACAACGACACCATCAACAGCACCCACCAGGGAGCATAGTCGGTGAAGGAGCGCATGTTGGTAATGGCGTCGTCGTAGGTTTTGCGGTCGGCCGTGCTCAGGCTTACTTTTTCGCTGGCCATGATGTTCTTGGCGCGGCTGTAGGTGAGCAGGATGGCCTTGCGGATCTGAAAACGCTCGGACTGCGGCAGCTTGTTGACGTCGGTGCGGCCGGCAAAAATTTGGTCCAGCGCAGCGGTCTGCTGCTTCACCAGCACCAGATCGGCCTTATCCTTGGCCGAAAGCTCCTCGGGGTTAATCTTATTCACCACCATTTCTACCTGAGCCAGCGAGACCCGCATGTCCAGCGGGTTCTTGGCATTGTCGAGGGCGAAAAAGGTAGGCACAATGCCAATCAGAATCAGCATGACCAGCCCTACGCCTTTTTGGCCGTCGTTGGAGCCGTGGAAGTAGCTTACCAGTGTACACGTAGCTACCAGAATCAGCCGGATCCAGAGGGGTGGGGGCTTGCGCTTGTGCGGCTCCTTGAAAATGGCCTTGTTGCGCACGAAGCGCTTAAGCACGAACATCAGCAGGATGGTGAGCGTGAAGCCAAACAGCGGGCCTACCAGCAGGGCAACGCCCGTCTCGGAAGCCTTGCTCCAGTTCACGGCCGCCCCACCCGAGTCGGGCAGCAGCGAGAAAGCAATTCCTACGCCCAGGATAGAGCCGATAAGCGCGTGCGAGGACGAGGCCGGAATGCCATAGTACCAGGTGCCCACGTTCCAGATAATAGCCGCCAGAATGAGGGCGCCCACCATGGCTATGCCGTGGTAGATGTTCTGGTCGACGAGGCTTTCCACGGGCAGCAGGTACACGATGCCCATGGCCACGCCGATACCGCCGGTGAGTACCCCGATGAAGTTCCAGAAAGCCGACCAGATAACAGCCACCCAGGGGCGCAGGGTATTGGTGTAAATGACCGTAGCCACGGCGTTGGCCGTGTCGTGGAAGCCATTTACGAATTCAAACGCGCAGGCCGCTACCAGACAAAGCAGCAGCAGCACCAGCACATGAGGCTCTAAGCCAAACATAAAAAGGGAGTTGGTGGGTAATCAGTTTTCAACAATCAAAGGTAGGTTGGGCAGGAAAGGGCGCAAGATTATGAAATTGTTACGCACTTGGCTGGCGCAGCAAGCTGAGGCGCTAAACGCAGGAATATTCAACAAGTTGAGTTTCCTGAAGGCGCAAGCCCCGGAAGCACTACTTTTGCCTTTCATACAGTGCCTGGGGCCTGGAGCGTAGTGCGTAGGAGGCAGTTTGCCGTAGAGGGCAATACCGCGCCGGCCCCGCGTCAGCTCCTGAGCACTGGGCACTACGCACTATCAACTACAACCATGAGCAACCCCGCGCAAACTACCACCGAAGGCACGCTTGCCGAAATCGTGTCGCACGCCAAGGAATACGGCTTCGTATTCCCTTCCTCGGAAATCTACGACGGCCTGGCCGCCGTGTACGACTACGGCCCCAACGGCGTGGAGCTGAAAAACAACCTCAAGCAGCTCTGGTGGAAGGCCATGACCCAGCTCAACCAGAATGTGGTGGGTATCGACGCGGCCATCTTCATGCACCCGCTCACCTGGAAAGCCTCCGGCCACGTCGACGGCTTTTCGGACCCCATGATTGACAACCTCGACAGCAAGAAGCGCTACCGCGCCGACGTGCTGCTCGAAGAAAAAGCTGCTGAGTACGAGAAGAATGGCGAAATAGCCCGGGCCGAAACCCTGCTGGCCGAAATGGGCCGCCTGCTCACCATCGAGGATCTGGCCGGCGTGAAGCAGCTCATCATTGACGAGAAAATCCTATGCCCCATCAGCAAAACCGGCAACTGGACCGATGTGCGCCAGTTCAACCTGATGTTCTCCACGCAGGTGGGGGCCGTGGCCGAGGGCTCTAGCCAGATCTACCTGCGGCCCGAAACGGCCCAGGGCATTTTCGTGAACTTCCTGAACGTGCAGAAGTCGGCGCGGCAGCAGGTGCCGTTTGGCATTGCCCAGATCGGCAAGGCCTTCCGCAACGAAATTGTAGCCCGTCAGTTCATCTTCCGCATGCGGGAGTTCGAGCAGATGGAAATGCAGTTCTTTGTGCGCCCTGGCACCGAGGGCGAGTGGTACCAGCACTGGAAGGAAACGCGCCGCCGCTGGCACGAGGCCCTGGGCCTGCCCGCCGCCAAGCTTCGCTTTCACGACCACGACAAGCTGGCGCACTACGCCAAGGCTGCCGTCGATATCGAGTACGAATTCCCCTTCGGCTTCAAGGAAATTGAGGGCATCCACTCCCGCTCCGACTTCGACCTAACCCAACACCAAGCCCTGAGCCGCAAAAAGCAGAACTACTTCGACAACGACATCAACCCCGAAACCGGCAAGCCCTACGGCAACTACGTGCCCTTCGTGGTAGAAACCTCGGTGGGCGCCGACCGCCTGTTCCTGGCTACGCTCTGCCAGGCGTTCCAGGAAGAAACCATTACGGAAGGCGAAGGGGAGGAGCAAAAAACCAAAACCCGCAAGCTGCTGCGCCTGCACCCGGCCGTAGCCCCGGTGAAAGCCGCCATCTTCCCGCTGGTGAAGAAAGACGGCCTGCCCGAGAAAGCAAACGAAATCTACCAGGCCCTGCGCCACGACTTCCGCGTTATTGTGGAGGAAAAAGACGCCATCGGCAAGCGCTACACCCGCCAGGACCTCATCGGTACGCCCTTCTGCATTGCCGTTGACCACCAGACGCTGGAAGACAACACCGTAACGGTGCGCCACCGCGACTCCCGCGAGCAAACCCGCATGCCTATCAGCGAGCTGCATGGCTACATCGGCCATGCCGTGAGCTTCTCGCGCATCTTCGAGCAACTGTAAGTTCTTCTGCCAATCTCAACAGCCACCGCGCCCCGTGCCGTAGTTTCTGCGGCGCGGGGCGTTTTTGTATCTTGCCTGAGGATCTGCTCCCTACTTACTTATGCAATACATTCACGACCGTATCACGCTTGACCCCAATTTGTGCGGGGGCAAGCCCACCATCCGGGGACTGCGCCTGACGGTGCAGACGGTTCTGGAGTTTCTGGCCGCCGGCGACACAGCCGAAGACGTGCTGGAAAGCTACCCGTTTCTGGAAATGGCCGACATTCAGGCGTGCCTGCGTTTCGCTTCCGAGAACCTGGCGCGGCAGCATTTCACGTCGTTTGCGGCTTGATTCGGGTGTGATACTGCCTGCGCTGCCGTATGCCAAAGTACCTGATTAATGCCAACCTGCCGCATCGGTTTCTGTTCTGGAACACGCCGGATTATCTGCCCGTGCCGGATGCAGCCTGGCCAGATGATAAGGTGTGGGCCTACGCCGCCGAACACCAACTCACCATCATTACCAAAGATGTAGATTACGAAGTGCTGGTACAGGCCCAGGCTCCCCCGCACGTTATCAGGCTCTGCGTTGGCAACCTGCGCCGCCGCGACCTGTGGCTGTTTCTGGAACGGGTATGGCCGGCAGTGCAGGAGGCCAGCCAGCGGCCCGGTGTACGCCTTACCCGAGTGTTTGCCACGCACATCGAAACCAGCTGAGTTTCCTTAGCATGAAAAAAGCCCCGAAGTTCTTCGGGGCTTTTTCGTAATAATATGGCATTCTGTATTTTCGGCACAGCCATTCAGCCAGTCAACAAGAAAACCATTCAAATCTAATTGTCGCTCAGCCAGGCGGTGGCCTCGTGGCGGGACGTGAAGTAGTTGAACTCCACATGCTCCGGTGGCATCAGCAGGCCCGCCGAGTAGTTGCCGATCTGGTGCTGGTACTGGCCTTCCGACAGCACGGCGGCAATGAAGATGGGGCGCGTCAGCCCGGCCGGGATGTCGTTGATAAGCGGAGCCAGGATGTGCTCCTCCTCGTCGGTGGGTGGGGCGTTGCGCTTAAGGTCTAGTAGCAGCTTGCCCACGTTCTGGCGCCGCATTTCCTGCAGGGCCCGCTGGTAGGCTAAGGCAAATGAGGTAGAAAGTCGGGTTGCATTATAGCTGAGGTGCAGGGTTTCGGTGGCTGGATGGTAGGTGAGGGACGCATCCGGCGTTTGGTACAGAGTCATGGAGCAGAGAAGAGCAGTCAGAAATAAAAATAGTGCAACAAATAGCACAGTCAATATTCTGACGATTGGCCTTTTACGAAAAGAGACGCCTACAAAGTTGCCTATTTTTCGGGAATAATACCTCGTAGAAATACAACTAATTTATATCCTCGGGTGCCTGATCTGAAAACGGCGGCAAAGGTTGCACCGGCAGGCTTCCCGGCATTGCGTACCTTTGCTGCATTTGCGTAGTCTATGTGGAGAAACCTTGCCCTGTTCGTCATCAAGAACCGCCGCCTGCTGGTAGGGCTGCTGGCCGTTATCACGGTATTTATGGCCTGGCAAGCCCGCAAAATCGAAATGACTTACGATTTTGCCCAGGTGGTGTCGCCCGACGACCCGGACATGGTGTACTTCCAGAAGTTCAAGCGGCAGTTTGGCGAGGATGGCAACGTGCTGGTGCTGGGCATGCAGGACAGCTCGGTGTACCAGCTCGGCAACTTCAACGAGCTGCGCCTGCTCACGGATACGCTCAGCAAGGTGCAGGGCGTGAATGGGGTGCTGGGCGTGACGCGCCTGCCTCGTCTGGAAAAGGATACCGCCACCCAGACGTTCCGGGCCGTGCCCATCTTCCGGCGCTTTCCCCAGACGCAAGCTGAGTTGGACTCCCTGATGCAGGTGGTAAACGCTCAGGAGTTCTACAAAGGCCAGCTGATTTCGCCCGCCACCGGGGCCACGCTCCTGGCCCTCACCATGGACCCCAAGTACCTGAACTCCTCGCGCCGCGAAGCCGTGATGCAGAAGATTCTGGCCCATGCCGAGCGGTTTCAGAAGAAAACGGGCATCAAGATGCACTACGCGGGCCTGCCCTACGTGCGGGCCACCATGACCACCAAGGTGGCCTCGGAAATGAAGCTGTTCGTGGGCCTCACCATCGTGATGATGGCCCTCACCCTGCTCATGTTCTTCCGCACGTGGTCGGCGGTGGTGTTTCCGCTGCTCATTGTGCTGATTGTGGTGACGTGGTGCATTGGCTCGATGGTGCTGATGGGCTACAAAATCAACCTGCTCACGGGCCTGATACCGAGCATTATCATCGTTATCGGCATTCCCAACTGCACCTACCTGCTCTCCCGCTACCACTACGACTACCGCAAATCCGGCAATCAGGTGCTGGCTATGACGCGGGTGGTGCGCAAAATCGGGCTGGTCACGCTCATGAACAACACAACCACGGCCATCGGCTTCGTGGTGTTCTGCTTTACCAACATTGCCATTCTGTTTCAGTTTGGCGCGGTGGCTACCCTCAACATCTTCGTGGCCTTTGCGGTGTCGTTTATTCTGATGCCGATTGTGTTTACCATCCTGCCTCCGCCCACACCCAAGCAGCTGGAGCACCTGGAAGCCAAGCCGCTGATGAAGCTGCTGGAGTTCTTCGATTATCTGGTGCTGGAGCGCCGCCGAACGGTGTATATAGCCGCCCTGGTTTTCGCGGCGCTGGCCGCCGTGGGCGTTACCAAGGTGAAATCGGTTTCGTACATGGTAGATGATCTGCCCAAGGATTCGTCGGTGAACTCCGATTTGAAGTTCTTTGAGCAGCACTTCAACGGCGTGATGCCCCTAGAGCTGGTGGTGGATACGGGCAAACCCAAAGGCCTACTCAAGCTCAAGAACCTGGAACGCATCGACCGTTTGGAAAACTACCTGCGCACCCAGCCGGTGCTTACCTCACCGGTGAGCGTGGTGACGTTTCTGAAGGCATCCACCCAGGCGTTTTACAACGGCGACCCGCAGTACTACCGCCTGCCCGACAACGACGAGAAAAACTACGTGTTCAGCTACCTGGCCCGCTCGCAGTCCACCAAAGGCAGCGAAGGACAGTTGACCAGCAAGCTGCTGCGCTCCTTCACCGACAGCACCATGCAGAAGGCGCGCATCTCCCTGAAGATTGCCGATATCGGTTCAAACAACCTCGATACGCTAGTCAACAACCGCATCCGCCCCGAAATCGATAAGATCTTTAAGGGTACGGGCATGGACGTGAAGCTGACGGGCACCACCATTCTGTTTACCAAGGGCAACGAATACCTGATTGGCACGCTGAAATCGAGTTTGCTGCACGCGTTTCTGCTGGTGGGCGCCGTGGTGCTGATTTTGTTCCGCAGCGTGCGGGCGGTGTTCTTCACGCTGCTGCCCAACTTCTTCACTTTGCTGCTCACGGGCGGCCTAATGGGCTACTTCGGCATTCCGCTCAAGCCCAGCACGGCCCTTATTTTCAGCATTGCCCTGGGTATCGATGGCGACAATTCCATTCACCTGCTGGCCAAGTTCCGGCAGGAAATGGCTATAAACGGCCGCCGCGTGAAAGCCGCCATTACCACCACGCTTTCGGAGGCGGGCACCAGCATGATTTACACCAGCATCGTGCTGTTTCTGGGCTTTTCGGTGTTTGCCTTCTCCGAGTTTGGCGGCACTAAAGCCCTGGGCTTGCTCATGTCGGCCAGCTTGCTGATTACCAACTTTTCCAACCTGATTCTGCTGCCCTGCCTGCTCGTTACCTTCGAGCACGGCGCCGATGAGGAAACCATCGACCAGTCGAATATCCGCCACTACGACGACAACTACCACGAGGAAGACGACGACCTGGAGCTGAACCTGGGTCGGATGCAGAAAGGAGTAGGGTAGGGACTCAGGGACTTGGGGACTTAGGGACTTGGAGTTATTCTGCAAGCACGCAAGTGTTGCAGAAGAGCGCCTAATTTCTGAGTCGCCAAGCCTGCTACTCTTTGCTTCAAAAACCAAGTCCCCAAGACCCCAAGACCCAAAAAATGAACTACCCCGAATACAAGCAGCCGCTCAACTACGGCCAGGTTGGCACCGATATCCTGGCGTGGTGGAAGCAGAACGGCATCTTTGAGAAAAGCGTGAGCTCCCGGGAAGGGCAGCCCACCTTCGTGTTTTATGAAGGTCCGCCTTCGGCCAACGGCGCGCCCGGCATTCACCACGTCATGGCCCGCACTGTGAAGGACATCTTCTGCCGCTACCAGACCCTGCTGGGCAAGCAGGTGAGCCGGAAGGGTGGCTGGGACACCCACGGCCTGCCCATCGAGCTGCAGGTGGAGAAGGAGCTGGGCATCACGAAAGAGGATATCGGTAAGAAAATCAGCATCGAGGAATACAACCAGCGCTGCCGCGAAACCGTCATGCGCTTCAAGGCCCAGTGGGACGACCTCACCGAGAAAATGGGCTACTGGGTGGACCTCGACGACCCCTACATCACCTTCGAGCCCGAGTACATCGAAAGCTGCTGGGCCCTGCTCAAAAAGCTCTACGACAAAGGCTACCTCTACAAAGGCTACACCATCCAGCCTTACTCGCCGGCGGCCGGCACCGGCCTCAGCTCCCACGAGCTGAACCAGCCCGGCACCTACCGCGACGTAAAGGACACGACCATCGTGGCTCAGTTCAAGGTAAAGCGGGACGAGAAGTCAGAGAAGCTGTTTGCCGGCCCAGCTTGGGAGGTTGAGAATACCGATATTTTCATCCTAGCTTGGACTACGACGCCTTGGACACTACCAGCTAACACTGGCTTGGCGGTAGGTAAGAATATTCCATATGTGCTCGTTCGCACTATCAACCCTTACACCAAGCAATACATCCGGGTCGTTTTAGCGAAAGCGAGGCTGAAGAGCTACTTCTCTGAATTCACTGAAAATGGCAAGCCTATTCTGCCAACGTACTCAGATTGGGGAAGCTTAGAAAGGCAGATTCCGTGGGAAATCGAAGCTGAATTCACCGGCGCCGACCTTGTCGGCGTCAACTACGAGCGGCTGTTCGGCCAAGACAAGGGCTTCCCGGCCTTCGAAGGGGAGGAGCGCGCCTTCCGTGTTATCAGCGGCGACTTCGTCACCACCGAAGATGGTACCGGCATCGTGCACATTTCGCCCACCTTCGGTGCCGATGACTTTCGCGTGGCCCAGCAAAATGACATTCCCGCGTTGCTGGTAACCGACGACCAAGGCAAAATCGGCCCCGTAGTGGACCGCACCGGCCGCTACGTGGCTCAGATGGGTGAATTCGGCGGGCGTTGGGTGAAAAACTACGACGGGCACGACCAGAGCGGCGCCGACTACAAAACCCTCGACGAAAGCATTGCCATCCGCATGAAAGGCGACGGCACGGCCTTCAAAGTGGAGAAGTACGAGCACACCTATCCTCACTGCTGGCGCACCGATAAGCCCGTGCTCTACTACCCGCTCGACTCCTGGTTTATCAAAACCACGGCGGTGAAAGACCGGCTCATCGAGCTCAACAAAACCATCAACTGGAAGCCTGAAAGCACCGGCACCGGCCGCTTCGGCAACTGGCTGGAAAACCTGGTCGACTGGAACCTGAGCCGCTCCCGCTACTGGGGTACGCCCCTGCCCATCTGGCGCAGTCAGGACGGCTCGGAGGAAATCTGCATCGGCTCCATCGAGCAGCTCAGCGCCGAAATCGACAAAGCCGTAGCCGCCGAAATCATGACCCACAACCCCTACCAAAAGGTGGACGGCAACTGGGTAATGGCCGATGGCAGCGCCGAAGAATCGACCAAGAAAATCGACCTGCACCGCCCCTACGTGGACGATATTTTTCTGGTGAGCCCCTCGGGCCAGCCCATGTACCGCGAAACCGACCTCATCGACGTGTGGTTCGACAGCGGCGCCATGCCCTACGCCCAGTGGCACTACCCGCTGGAAAACAAGGAGGTGTTTGAGCGCAATTTCCCCGCCGACTTCATTGCCGAAGGCGTGGACCAAACCCGCGGCTGGTTCTTCACTTTGCACGCTTTGGGCGTGATGCTGGAGGATTCCGTAGCCTTCAAAAACGTCATGGCCAATGGCCTGGTACTCGACAAAAACGGCAACAAGATGAGCAAGCGCCTCGGTAACGCCGTGGACCCGTTTGCCACCATCAGCCAGTACGGGCCCGACGCCACCCGCTGGTACATGATTGCCAACGCCCAGCCCTGGGATAACCTCAAGTTCGATCTGGCCGGCATCACCGAAGTGCAGCGCCGCTTCTTCGGCACGCTGTTCAACACCTACTCGTTTTACTCGCTCTACGCCAACCTCGACGGCTTCCAGGCCACCGAAACCGGCCGCGTGCCTCACGCCGAGCTAAGCGAGCTGGACCGCTGGATTCTGAGCAAGCTTCAGTCCCTCATCCTCGAAGTGCGGGGCTACTACGACGGCTACGACCCGACCAAGGCCGCCCGCGCCATCCAGGATTTCGTTACCGATCAGCTTTCCAACTGGCACGTGCGCCTCTCGCGCCGCCGCTTCTGGAAGGGCGAGCTGACCCAGGACAAGCGCGCCGCCTACGAAACCCTGCAGGAATGCCTCGTGACCGTGGCCCAGCTCATGGCTCCCATTGCGCCCTTCTTCGCCGAATGGCTCTACAAGAACATGACCGACGGCCTGCGCCAGAACGGCGAAACTCAGCAGTGGGCTGCCGAGTCGGTGCACCTGACGCTGCTCGTGCAGGCCGACGAAGCCCGTATCGACAAGGCCCTGGAGGAACGGATGGAGCTGGCTCAGCGCATTTCTTCGCTCACGCACTCCCTGCGCAAGAAGTCGGTGCTGAAAGTGCGCCAGCCCCTGCAGCGCATCCTGGTGCCCGTTTTAAACGACACCACGCGGGAGCAGGTAGGCAAGGTCGAGGATTTGATCTGCGCCGAGGTGAACGTGAAGCACGTGGAGTTCCTCGACGATACCAGTGGGGTGCTGGTGAAGTCGGTGAAGCCCAATTTCAAGCGGTTGGGGCAGCAATACGGCCCGAAGCTGAAGGTGGTAGGCGCCCGCATTCAGCAGATGACGGCCGAGGAAATCAGCACCCTGGAAAAAACCGGACAGCTGGCCGTGGAAATCGAGGGGGAAACCTACACCCTGGCCCCCGACGACGTGGAAATCCGCACCGACGACTTGCCCGGCTGGCTCGTGGCCACCGACGGCCCACTGACGGTAGCTCTGGACGTGACCCTGACCGACGAATTGCGCCAGGAAGGTGTAGCCCGCGAGCTGGTAAACCGTCTGCAGAATCTGCGCAAGGACAGCGGCCTGGAAGTGCAGGACAAAATCCGCGTCACGCTGCAGCAGCAGCCCGAGCTGGAAGCCGCTGTGCAGTCGTTCGGCAGCTACATCCGGGAAGAAATTCAGGCCCTAGCCCTGGACTTCGCGCCCGAAATCAGCGGCGGTTCGGTGCTCGAATTTGACGAGTATTCGGTGCCCGTGCAGCTGAACGTGGCAACTGCCTGATGCTAAGGTGCCAACTGCCGCTTCTGAAATGGCGGTTGGCACACCGGCGCACAAAGCGTTTTGGGTCGCCATTGAATCGGCTTAAAACGGCACAAAACACCCTTCCAACCATATACCAACGGTGCGCTAGCCGGGCGGTGCACCCGGGCGGCGAAGTCCAAAAATCTTCGTCACTTTGTGCTGCGAGAGGGGAGAGGGACCCGTGCTGACAGCGTGTCAGGGCAGCGTCTCACTTCTCACGGCTAACCGCTCACTTCTCAGAAATGAAATACTGGAAATATTACCTCGTGGCGCTGCTGGTCATCGTCATTGATCAGCTGTCGAAGTGGGCCGTGCACCGCTACATGCCCCTAGGCGTAGCGGGAGAAATTCCTATGCTAGGAGACTGGTTTAAGCTGCACTACACGCTGAATCCGGGCATGGCCTTCGGGGTAGAATTGCCGCCGCCCTACGGCAAAATCCTGCTCACCAGCTTCCGCCTGGTGGCCGTGACGGGCATTGCCTACTATATCTACCGCCTCTGGAAGCAGCGGGCTCCGCAGGGGCTGCTGGTGTGCGTAGCCATGATTCTGGGCGGCGCCCTGGGCAACGTTATCGATTCTATCTTCTACGGCATCCTCTACAACAATGCGCCGTTCAATGCGCCCACGCCCTGGTTTCACGGGCAGGTGATTGACATGCTGTACGTGGATATCTACGAAGGCTTCCTGCCCACCTCCTGGCCGTTGGTGGGCGGTTCCCACGTGTCGCTTTGGCCGATCTTCAACATTGCCGATTCGGCCATTTTTGTGGGCGTGGCGCTGATTCTGCTGTTTCAGAGCCGCTTCTTCGGCCACCCCGACAACGTTCATCCCCTGGCTGCCGACGACGTAGCCGCCGCCCAGGCCCGCCACGACGCCGAAGCCTCGGAAGTAGCGTAGATTCGTTTCGAGATTCATCAAAAGGCCCGTCGGAGTTATCCGGCGGGCCTTTTTGTATTTCTACGGCTGGCAATCGGTACTGCCTCTGCGCCCTCTGCGGGCTAAACTTCCCATCATCATCCCAGGAAGCGCTCCGTATCTTTACCCATCTGCCCGTTTCCGCGCTATGTCTAAGCCCCTGCTTTCTGTCCGCAACCTCACCATCGACTTTCAGAGCCACCGCGGCAATACGCGGGCCGTGGCGGACATTTCCTTTGATCTGAACCGGGGCGAAACGCTGGCCATTGTAGGAGAATCGGGCTCTGGAAAGTCCGTGACGTCCCTGGCGCTGATGGGGCTGATTCCGCTGCCGCCCGGCCAGATTGTGAGCGGGGAAGCCTTGTTTCAGAGTGAGGCGCTAGGAGAGGTAGACCTGCTGAAACTACCCGAGGAGCAGCTCCGGAAGGTGCGCGGCAACGACATCGGCATGATCTTTCAGGAGCCGATGACCTCCCTGAACCCGGTGTACACCTGCGGGCACCAGGTGGTGGAAGCCCTGCGCCTGCATACTACGCTGAGTTCAAAAGAAGCCGAAGCCCGCACCGTGGAGCTGTTTACGATGGCCCAGCTGCCCCGCCCCGAGAAAATATTTACCAGCTACCCCCACGAAATCAGCGGGGGCCAGAAGCAGCGCGTGATGATAGCCATGGCTATGGCCTGCAACCCCGCCATCCTCATTGCCGACGAGCCCACCACCGCCCTCGACGTGACGGTGCAGGCCCGCATGCTGCGCCTTATCGACGACCTGCGCCGCCAGCACCACACGGCCGTCATCTTCATCACTCACGACCTGGGTGTAGTGGCCGAAATAGCCGACCGTATCCTTGTCATGTACCGGGGCCGGGTGGTGGAGCAGGGCCCCGTGCTCGACATCTTCACCAACCCGCAGCACCCGTACACTAAAGGTCTGCTGGCTTGCCGCCCAAAACTTTCCGTGGGCCGCAAAAAACTTCCGGTAGTGGCCGATTTCATGCAGGAAGCGGCTGATGGCAGCTTCATCAGCACGAAAACCACCGTGGCGCAAGTAGCTGAGGGCTACCCGGCTGATGAAGCTATGGCAGCCCCTCAAAACGGACCTGATACCACCAAAAAGTTCCCCGTGGAACATTCTGTTTCACGCCCTGAACTCCCGGGTTTTGGTCTGGAAACGGCACCCACACTAGAGTCGGGCCAGCTGTTGCCGCTAGAGGCCGGGCCTGTTGCCCGGCCAGAAACTCCGGTGCCAGCTAGTGCTGCCGGCTTTACTTCCAGCCAGGCAGCGGATAACCAAGCCCCCAAGTCCTCAAGTCCCCAAGTCCCCCTTTTAAGCATCCAAAACCTCAACGTTCATTTCCCCATTCACAAAGGCTTCTTCAACCGCAAGCCTGAGTTTGTGCGGGCCGTGGATGGGGTGAGCTTTGCTATCTACCCCGGCGAGACAGTGGGGCTGGTAGGGGAGTCGGGCTGCGGCAAGACTACGCTGGGGCGGGCCATTCTGCGACTGGTGGAGCCCACTTCCGGTAGCATCCTGTTCGAAGGAGTAGACCTGGCTAAGCTGCCGGCCGAGCATCTGCGCCGCCGCCGCCGGGAGTTTCAGATGGTGTTCCAGGATCCGTACGCCGCCCTCAACCCAATGATGACTGTGGGCGAGGCCATTCTGGAGCCTATGCGCGTGCACGGCGTGGGCGGCAACAAACAGCAGCAGAAAGCCCGGGTGCTGGAGCTGCTGCGTACGGTTGGTTTGAAGGAGGAGCACTACCTGCGCTACCCCCACGAGTTCAGCGGGGGTCAGCGCCAGCGCATCTGCATTGCCCGGGCCCTGGCTTTGCAGCCCAAGTACATCATCTGCGACGAATCCGTGTCGGCCCTCGATGTGTCGGTGCAGGCGCAGGTGCTCAACCTGCTCAACGACCTCAAGCGCGAGTTCGGCATCACCTACCTGTTTATCACCCACGACCTGTCGGTGGCCCGCTTTATGAGCGACCGGCTGCTGGTGATGCGCCAGGGGCAGATTGTGGAAAGCGGGCCCGCCGCCGAGGTCTATGCTAACCCCCAGCACGAGTACACCCGTCAGTTGCTGGCCGCCATTCCCAAAGACACTCCCGCCGATATCCAAGCCGCCGTGGCCAGCCGGGCATAGGGGTTAGGTAGGCCAATGCCAATAATCGAACGTCATGCTGAGCGAAGTCGAAGCATCTCTACCAATCCGTTAGGTTATCAAACGAAGCGGTAGAGATGCTTCGACAAGCTCAGCATGACAGCTTATTAATTTCTTCGCACAAAAACACCCGGCACTTTTATGCCGGTAAGTGCGTTGACACCTCAAATAAACGGATGCCCATCTACCGCGCTTCGGCCGCCGTAACGCAACGGTAACCGGCTATTTTTTGCCTTGCAATAGTTATTGCCCGCTATATTCCGTAGTATCCCTTCAAAGCCCGTAAAAACGGCTTATACCCTTCACCCCGGAAAGCACCCAATCCGGCCGCTTTCTATTTTACTTAACCCCGCCGCCTACGAAAAAGACACCCACTGGCGGCCCGTTTTCTACATGAAAGAAAAAGACGAATCCGCCGCCCCCCGCGCCTCCCGCGCGAAGGCAGCCCGTGGCGACCAAGCCACTCCCATTTCCAAAGACCTCGTGTTTCGCGTGTTCCGCGACAACCCGGGCAAAGTTTTATCCTACCGTCAGCTTTCCCGCCGCCTGGGGGTTACCACCAAGGAGCAGCGCGAAGACGTGTTTGAGCACCTGAAAAGCCTAAAGAAAGCAGGCCTGCTCACGCTGCTCCAGAACGACGACTACCGCCTGACTGATGCCAGTGTTGCGCATGCGGCTACGGAGCCCGCCAGCGGCCGCAAAACCCGCAAAAACGACCGGGAGCCATTTGCCGCCGTCAACCGGGGTGGCCGGCCCGCCGAGTTGGTAGGGCAGGACCCGGTAGTACACCGCCGCCGCGAAGCCGGCTTCGACTTCCCGGATGCTGATGCGCCTACCACCCCGCGCCGCGCTGGCCGCTCCGAAGGGGGCGACACCATCACCGGCACCGTGGCCCTGGCTACCGACAAGTACGCTTTCATCATCTCCGAGGAAAGCGAGCAGGATGTGCGCGTATTTACCGACCGGCTGAAGTTTGCCATGCACGGCGACACGGTGCGCCTGCGCCTGCGCGGCTCCCGCGACGGCCGCCCCGTGGGCGACGTGGTAGAAGTCCTCAACCGGGTGCGCCCTGAGATTGTCGGGCGGCTCTACCTGAAAGGCGGTATCGGCTTCGTGAAGCCCGACAACCGCAAGCTCTACTTCGACGTGTTCGTGCCCTTCGAGAGCCTGCACGGCGCCAACCACGGCGAGAAAGTGCTGGTGCGCATCACCGAGTTTCCGGAGCACGATGCCGGCCGCCAGCCCGTGGGCGAGGTGGCGCGCAGCTTTGGGCAGGCCGGCGAGAACGAAGCCGAAATCAACGCCATCATGGCGGAATTTGGGCTGCCGTTTGAGTTTCCGGCTGAGGTAGAGGCGGAGTCGGAAAGCATTCCGCTGGAAATACCGGCCGGGGAGCTTAAGCGCCGCCGCGACTTCCGCCATATCACCACCTTCACCATCGACCCCGTCGATGCCAAGGACTTCGACGATGCGCTGTCGATTCAGAAGCTCGAAAACGGCCACTGGGAAATCGGGGTGCACATTGCCGATGTGACGCATTATGTGCGCCCCGGCATGGCCCTGGAAAAAGAAGCCCGCTACCGCGCTACCTCCGTGTACCTGGTAGACCGCGTGATTCCGATGCTGCCGGAGCGGCTTTCCAACGGCCTCTGCTCCCTGCGCCCGAACGAGGACAAGCTTACCTTCTCGGCTGTGTTTGAGCTGGACGAGAACGGCAAGCTCTACAACTCCTGGTTTGGCAAGACCATCATTCACTCCGACCGCCGCTTCGCCTACGAAGATGCCCAGGAGCGCATCGAAGGCCTGGAAGCCGACTACACGGCCGAAATCCAGCTGATGAACAGCATTGCCAAGAAGCTCTGCGCCCAGCGCTTCAAGCAGGGCGCCATCAGCTTCGAAACCCAGGAAGTGAAGTTCAAGCTCGACGAAAACGGCAAGCCGCTGGGCGTGTACGTGAAGGAGCGCAAGGACGCGCACAAGATGATTGAGGAGTTCATGCTGCTGGCCAACCGCAAGGTGGCTGAGTTCGTGTTCAAGCTCAAGAACCGCAAGCCGCGCTACACCATGGTGTACCGCGTGCACGACGCCCCCGACGAGGAGCGTCTGCAGAACTTTGCCCTCTTCGCACAGAAGTTTGGCCACCAGCTCGACCTATCCAACCCCAAAAAGCTGAGCGCCGAGCTCAACGATTTGAGCAGCGAAGTGGTAGGGCGGCCCGAGCAGAACGTCATCCAGACGCTGGCCATCCGGACCATGGCCAAGGCCACGTACACCACCGACCCGCGCGGGCATTTCGGCCTGGCCTTTGAGCACTACTCGCACTTTACCTCGCCCATCCGCCGCTACCCCGATATGATGGCGCACCGCCTGCTGGAGCACTACCTGGAAGGCGGCAAAAACGTGGAGGTCGAGCCCATTGAGGAAGAATGCAAGCACTCCTCGGAGCGCGAGAAGCTGGCCGCCAATGCCGAGCGCGCCAGCATCAAGTACAAGCAGGTGGAATTCCTGCAGGACCGCGTGGGCGAGCAGTTCACCGGCGTGGTATCGGGCCTCACCGACTGGGGGCTGTACGTGGAAATCGAGGAAAACAAGTGCGAAGGCATGGTGCGCATTGCCGACATCCCCGGCGACTTCTACGAGTTGGATAAGGACAACTACCGTCTCGTGGGCCAGCATACCAAGCGCATCATCCAGTTCGGCGACGAGTTGCAGGTGGTGGTGAAAGCCGCCAACCTGCTTGACCGCACCATTGACTTCGAGTTGGTGGACAACCGCCCTGACTCAGTAAAGCGCCGTGAGCAGGAGGAGCGCCAGAGCCGCCGCGGCTACCGCCCCGAGCGCAGCAGCAAAGGTGGCCGGCCCGGCGGTGGTAAGTCCGGCGGTGGCAACAACCGCCGACGGTAAGCTTGCTTAATATCCTTAACAACAAACGCCCCGATGGCTTAAGCTGTCGGGGCGTTGTTTTTAGCGGGCGCATTGCTGGCACACTTGCTTCGCTTGCGCCGCCGTACCTTGCTCCTCCGAACCTCGACCTTTTTCCGTGGACCTGTCTTATTTCACCGATAAATTTTCCGCCGGCCTCGCCGACCTGCGCTACGGCGACCAGCCCACCAGCCTCTACGAGCCCATCCGCTACATCATGGGCCTGGGTGGCAAGCGCATCCGACCCTTACTCACGCTACTTGGCGCCCACCTCTTCACTGATGATCTGGGCCCTATAGTGAAGCCCGCGCTGGCTACGGAGGTCTTCCACAACTTCACCTTGCTCCACGACGACCTGATGGACCAAGCTCCCCTGCGCCGGGGTCAGGCCACCGTGCACGAGAAGTGGAACCCCAACGTGGCCATTCTGAGCGGCGACGTGATGCTGGTGCGGGCTTACGAACTGCTGTTCGACATCCAACCCGAGCTGCTGGCCCACGTGCTGCGCCGCTTCTCGCAAACCGCCGCCGAGGTGTGCGAAGGCCAGCAGTGGGACATGAATTTCGAAACGGAAACGGAAGTCAGCATTGCGCAGTACCTCGACATGATTCGGCTGAAGACGGCCGTGCTGCTGGGCTTTGCCCTGGAGTTGGGCGCTCTGCTGGGTGGCTCTTCCCGCGAGGATGCCGACCATCTGCGCCAGTTCGGCGTGGGCATCGGCCTGGCCTTCCAGCTGCGCGACGACCTGCTCGATGTGTACGGCGACGCGGCCACCTTCGGCAAGCGCGTGGGCGGCGACATTGTAAGTGATAAGAAGACCTACCTGCTGCTCACGGCCCAGGCCCAGGCCAACCCCACCCAGCGCGCCGTACTGGCCCGCCACATCGGTCAGCCCGTGCCGGATGCCGATGCCAAAGTACAGGCCGTGCGCGCCGTGTACGATGAGCTCGATATACGCCCGCAGACGGAAGAACTGATCAACGATTACTTCCTGGATGCCTTGCAGCATCTGGAGCGCGTGGCGGCCCCCGAAATGCGTAAAAAACCACTGCACCAACTGGCCCTACAACTACTGGAGCGGGAAAGCTAACCTAGCTACCTGCTTTAAGCATTTCCCCTTTTCCCTCTCTTATGCCCTTCCTCAATCCCGCGCTTATTCTGATTGCGCTGACCGCTGGTATTTCCATGTATGCCTGGTCGAACCGGAATTTGCTCGAGAGCTGGGTGTTCAGCCCCTATCTGGTAGAGCGCCGACAGCAGTGGTACCGCTTCCTGACCTCAGGTTTCCTGCACGCCGACTTCGTGCACTTGTTTTTCAACCTGTGGGCGTTCTACTCCTTCAGCCCGGTGGTGCAGCAGGAATATGCGGCGCGCTACGGCCTGATGGGCGGCACAGTGTGCTTTCTGCTGCTGTACCTGGGTGCCATCATCGTGTCGGATATTCCCACCTTTCTGCGCCACCGCCATGACCCTGCTTATACCAGTCTGGGGGCTTCGGGCGGCGTATCGGCGGTGGTGTTTGCCAGCGTGTTGTTTTATCCCGTGGCGCTTGGCGGGGGAGGCATCTACATTTTTCCGCTGCCGGTGCCCATCCAGCCCTTCGTGTTTGGCATCCTGTATCTGGCGTATTCCTACTACATGGCGCGCCGGCAGGGGGACAATATCAACCACGACGCTCACTTCTACGGTGCGCTCTATGGAGCTGTACTTTCGCTGGTGCTGGCGCCTGCCTCGGCAGCCGAATTCTGGAATAAAGTGCAGACTTATTTAAGTAATTTACTGTAAATCAGTAATTTGTATAAAAAATATTGCATACTCTATATCCATTCCGGGCAGTGAGGCGTACAGAAGGGCATTCATCACCTTTTCTCTCTACTCCCATGAACAAAATCATTGCTTCTACCAGCCGTTTGGCTGCCGCTGCGCCGCTTTTCGCGCTGATGCTCCTCGTTTCATCTTGTGCCCGTTTTAATGCCAACGGCGGCCTAGCCACCTGGGGCTGGGTTCTCCTTATCCTGGATGTTCTGGCTTTGCTCGACGTGTTCCGTCAGCCCTGGACGATTGGCAAAAAGATTCTGTGGGCCGCCATTATCTTCTTCTTCCCCCTGGCTGGCCTGATCATCTACTGGCTGTTTGCCGGCCGTGGCAAGTCCAACACGGGCATCGTGTAAGCTTGCTCCCTGCCAACAAGAAGGCCCCGTACCAGCAGTTGGTACGGGGCCTTCTTGTTAATGAACTACTGGGCTTGCCTACTTCTGCCTACTTCCTCAGCAACTGGTTTTTCTCCAGCCGGGCTACGTGCTTCAGTATTTCCCCGGTGTTGGTGATTTCCGTGGCCTGCCAGTAGTCGCCCTGGTTGCGCATTTTCACCTCTACTACTACCGTGGTGTCGTAGCGGGGCTGCGTAAACTCCAAGCCTACCAGCGCCTGCTCGCCTTCTTCGCGGCTGTACTTGATGCCTTTAAACTGGCTGTCGGGGCTCACCACTTTGCCGGCCAGCCCCAGGATGGATACGTTCACTGCCCGCTTGGGAGCCGCGGCAGCGGCGGCTTCCAGGGAGCCGGTTTCGATGTATCGCTCCACCTCGCGCCGGGCAGCTTTCGTTAGCTGGGGCTTCAGAAGGCGTAAAGCTCCTTTCACCGCCAGCCCGCCCGGGTTGAGCACGCCCAGCGCCGCGCCCTGAGTTGCTACTTGGTCCACCAGATTCCCCGTCACGCTTTCTACGTCCACGTATCGCCCAAAGGCGGCGGCATCGTGGTCGTGCGCGGCTTTAGCCGCCTGCATCAGCGAGTACTCGGGAGTGCCCGACATATGACGATAATAGAGGTAGCCGCCCAGAAGCAGGGCCAGCACCACAACGGCTAGAATAATCTTTTTCATGCGCCCAAGGTACAAAGGGGAGCAGAACAGACGGCATCCGTATACTCTACAAACTGCGCTCCTGGCCGGCTGGTCATCGCACTAAGGTTCCTGTTTTCCATGTCTGATTCCGCTTACTATCCCGTTATTCATGGCCACCGCGGCTGCCGCGGCCTGCGGCCCGAAAACACGCTACCGGCTTTCCGCCATGCCGTACAGCTGGGGGTTGAGGTAATAGAGCTGGACGTGGTGGTGTCGGCCGATAACCGCGTAGTGGTATCGCATGAGCCCTGGATGTCGGCCACTATTTGCCGCACGCCAGCTGGCTTGCCCATCAGCGCCTCCGAGCAGTACGCCCACAACCTGTACACGCTGCCCTACGCCGAAATCGTCCGGTACGACTGCGGGCTTACCCGGCATGCGGCCTTTCCGGAACAGCAGCCCGAACCCGCCTATAAGCCCTTGCTTAGCGAAGTCGTGCGCAACCTCGATAACCTGGCCTGCGAGCTGGGCCGCGCTCCGGTACGCTACAGTATCGAACTCAAGAGCGACCCAGCCGCCGATGGTCTTTTTCAGCCATTGCCGGGCCCTTTCCTGGAGCTGGTACTGCAGGAGTTACGGGCGACTCAGGTCCTGCCCCGCACTACGCTGCTTTGCTTCGACAAGCGCATCCTACAGCTCGCGCACCGGCAACTGCCTACGCTGCCGCTCTGCCTGTTGGTAGAAGATGTGCAGCCGTTCAGCCAGCACCTGGAGCAGCTGGGATTTACACCCGCCGTGTATGGTCCGCAGTATCATCTGGTCACGCCTGAGCTGGCTGCCGAGCTGGCTAGCCTGGCGGTGCAGCTGGTACCGTGGACGGTAAATGACCCCACCGATTTCATGCGTCTTCTGGCCCTTCGCCCCGCTGGTATTACTACTGATTATCCCAATCGGTTTCTGCCAGCCCGCTAGGCGCCGGGGGCAACTTACTCTGCCAGTTCGTTGATAGTTACACACCCGCTTTTCCTGTTAGAGGATTGATGGCGCAGTAGTGCATTCTGATCCGCTACACCGTTATGGTGAGTTAAGCAGCCTGGCTTCAGTTGTTACATTAACACTGTTATTGTAACGTAATTCATGTTGTGTTACAAAAATTGTATAAATGTATCATTGTAACACTTCTTTGTAAAGTGTATTAATTACATTCGTGTGTATCATTATAGCGTGTATCATTTCAGGTAATTGTATCTGTTTTTTGTTTACGTAAAACACTTTGCTCATATTTACACTCTACATTAATCTTACACCGCTAACCATGCCGCATCAGGGCGAAATACTGCAGGAAGCCATTAAAAACAGCGGAATTTCGATTACGCGCATCGTGGACGAACTGGGTATTACACGTCCAACGATATATCGTAAATTCAAAGAAGAGACACTTGATTACAACTTTGTTAAACGCATCGGCGAAATAATATCTCACGACTTTTCACAAGATTTTACAAGTCTGCAACAGACTGTCTTGCCCTTTACAGGTGCAACGCCTGTTACACCATTAGGTGTTACATCCGAACGTGTAACGTTGCCGCGTAATGCTGTATCACTTCCGGCCGATATGGATGCAACCAAGCAGCTAATGGCTCTGCAGCAGAAGTACATTGCCCTGCTTGAGGCTTACAATGAGCTTCTTTTGAAAGTGTATGGCCCCAAGTGAACAAAAGTGTTCCACGTGAAACATTTTTGTCCGAAGCCAGTAGCGAAAACCGGGTTGCAAACCAAGCCATAAAAGTTACACAGAAGGCCACAAGCTGGTCGATAGCCAAACCAGGCGGCCGCCTAAGGTTTACATAGTACACTTGTTTTCATAGACGCAACACGCCTTATGCCACCTCTAGACTACCGGCCCGTATCCTACTCCCGCGTAACATTGACGGAGCTGATGATACCGGCTTACGCGAACTTCGGCGGGAAAATCCACGGTGGTATTTTGCTTTCCCTGATGGACAAAGTAGCCTACGCCGCGGCCTCCAAACATGCCGGTGCATACTGCGTGACGGTGAGCGTGGATGGAGTAAATTTCCTCCAGCCGGTGGAAGTTGGGGAGTTGGTTTCGTTGCTGGCTTCCGTCAACTACGTTGGCCGCACCTCTCTGCTGGTGGGCATCAAGGTCATTGCCGAAGACGTGCGAAAAGGGTCGGTGAAGCATACCAACACCAGCTACTTCACCATGGTAGCCAAGGACGACCTGGGCCGGCCTACTCCCGTGCCGGGGCTACTGCTGGAAAGCCCCGAGGATACCCGCCGTTTTATGGAGGCCATCAAGCGGCGTGAGGTGAAGGAGCAATTCCGGGAGGAGTTTGATAATGCCCGCACCCGGCTGGATGCTGAGCAGCACCTGCACCTGCTGGATAACGAGCGGTGCCGGTTGGGCTATGAGCCCATGCCAGGTGAGTAGGGGAGGAGTTGGAAAGGTTGTCGACTTCTTCTGACGTAAGCGGGACAGCCTATGGACTTTCTCTTTTAAGCTCAAATGGCCAGCTAGCGTTGCCTTGGTCCAGTCAGGAGTCAGACAGGCTGGCCTGGAGAAAGTCGTGAGACACGAATAAGCCACAAAAAAGCCTGCCCCGGTAGGACAGGCTAGTTGAAACAGGCCAAACAAAAAGAAGCTAGAGAAAGACAACCTCTTTGATAACCTCCGAGCCTACTTCGGCATTCAGGTTGGCCAGCACCTGGGTTTTGGCCATGAAGAGCTCGTGCTTAAGCGGAGCCGAAGACAGGCGCACAAACAGCTTGCTGTTGCTTACGTATACCTGCTGGGTTTTCATGGCTACAGCTTTGCCCATCACCCGCTCCCAACTGGCCACCACCGTTACCTCGTCCAACTTGCCCTGGAGACGGTAAGCCCGCAGCAAAGCGGTAATTCCATCCTTCAACGGCACAATGTCCGATTGACGGGAATTTTCGGAGGAATAAGGTTTTTTGAACGCCATTTTGTATGTAACGCGCGAACCTAAACGGCAGGTAGCGGCCCCACAAAGGTACGGCAGAGGGCCACTAAAGCGGCTGCACCCGGCCCGATTCAACCCGAAACCGGCGGATATCATCAGAGAGGGAAGCCAGTACCCGGTCGGTGCGTTCCAGGTGCGTATCGGTAAGAAAAATCTGGCCGAAGGTGTGGTTGGCCACCAACTGCATCAGCCGGGTAATGCGCTTCTCGTCGAGCCGGTCGAAGATGTCATCCAGCAAAAGCAACGGTTTATGCTGCTTGTGTAGCGCAAGGACTTCGAACTGGGCCAGCTTGAGCGCAATGGCAAACGACTTCTGCTGGCCCTGCGACCCGTAGCTTTTTACCGGCAGCTCATCCATCAGAAAGGTGAAATCATCCTTATGCGGACCCAGGGTGGTGCGCTGCAAGGTGAGGTCCCGGCGCTCTTGTAGACGCAGCAGCTTCAGAAAGTCGGCGCCAGGCAGCTCACTCTTATACGTAAGCGTCACCTGCTCACGCGAGTCGGCCAGCTGCTCGTAATGGCGCTGGAACACGGGCTCGAACTCAGTGAGAAACTCCTGCCGCCGTCGTACCAGCTGCTCGCCCAGCGGAGCCAGCTGCTCATCCAGCACCAGCAGGTAGTCCCGGTCGTAGCCGGCCTGACGGTCGGCGGCGAGCTTGAGCAAAGAGTTGCGCTGCTTGAGGGCGTGAGTATAGCGGATAAGCGCTTCGAGGTATTCGTGGTCGAGCTGGGAGATAAGGCTGTCGAAATACTTGCGGCGCTCCTCGCTGCCCTGCCGGATAAGGTCGGTATCATAGGGGGAGATGAGCACGACCGGGTAGCGCCCAATGTGGTCGGATACCCGCTCGTAGGCCTGCTTGTCGTGGGTGACGGCCTTCTTCTGACCCAGGCGCAAACTGCACTGAATGGTTTCGGGCTTGGCCTCGGCTGAGGCCTGGAAACGGCCCTTCACCACGAACAGCTCTTCACCCTGCTTGATGCTCTGCGCGTCGGCAACCGTGAAGGCACTCTTGGTGAGCGAGAGGTAATGGATAGCATCCAGCAGGTTGGTCTTACCGCTCCCATTGTCGCCCACAAAGCAGTTGATGTGCGGGGAGAAGCTCAGATTGGCTTCTTCGTAGTTTTTGAAGAAGAGTAAGTGGAGGCTATCAAGAGTCATGTTTGGGTTCGGAATTGCAATCCTTTTACGTACTTTCGCATCCCAAACGCGAACAATCGAAAGCAAGATGGCGGAGACGAAAGTAAAGGCTACCCCGAAGGCTTCCAATTCGACGAAAAAATCGTCGACTCCCAAGGCCTCCTCTACAGGCAAGGCTGCACCCGAAACCGTGCAGCAGCCTGATCCGGTATTGCCGCCCGCCAACGGCGAGGCCCAGGCCGCTACCGACGCGCCTAAAGCAACGCCTACGACCAACCCGGAATTCCCGAAGGAAACCTACCTGCGCTGGTACGAGCAAATGCAGCTCATGCGCAAGTTTGAGGAAAAGGCCGGCCAGCTCTACGGTCAGCAAAAAATCAAAGGCTTCTGTCACCTCTATATTGGCCAGGAAGCCTGCGTAGCCGGCGCCGTGTCGGCCCTCACCAAGGACGACAAGTGGATTACTGCCTACCGCGACCACGCGCACCCCTTGGCACTAGGTACCTCACCCAATGCTATTATGGCCGAGCTCTATGCCAAGGCGACGGGCTGCTCCAAGGGCAAAGGCGGCTCCATGCACATCTTTGACAAGGACGTTAACTTCATTGGTGGCCACGGCATCGTAGGGGCGCAGGTACCGATGGGGGCCGGCATTGCCTTCGCGGAGAAGTTCAACAAGACCGGCAACCTGTGCATCTGCTACATGGGCGACGGGGCTGTGCGCCAGGGTGCCCTGCACGAGGCCTTCAACATGGCCATGCTGTGGAAGCTGCCCGTCATCTTCGTGGTAGAGAACAACGGCTACGCTATGGGTACCTCGGTGCAGCGTACCTCCAACGTGACGGAGCTCTACACCCTGGGTGAAAGCTACGACATGCCCTCGGAGCCGGTGAATGCCATGAACGTGGAAGACGTACACCATGCCGTGGCCCGCGCTGCTGAGCGCGCCCGCGCCGGTGAGGGCCCCACGTTCCTGGAGTTCAAAACCTACCGCTACAAAGGCCACTCCATGAGTGACCCCGCCAAGTACCGCACCAAGGAAGAGCTGGAAGACTACCGCTCGCGCGACGCCATCGAATCTGTGCGCCATACCATCCTGACCAACAACATGGCTACCGAGGAAGATCTGGCGGCCATCGACGAGAAGATCAAGGCGCAGGTGCTGGAGTCGGTGGAGTTTGCCGAAAACTCGCCCTTCCCCACGGCCGACGAGCTGTACAAGGATGTATACGTGCAGCAGGATTACCCCTATATCCACGACTAACCCGCCAAGGCAGCTGCAACGCCGCCCGGCCTTCTTTTTCTGAATTTCACCCTGATGTCGAAGATTCCTTACACGCGAAACAGCCCGCTGAATCGCCCGCAGCAAACCCAGGTGCCCGCTGACCCCAATCAGCCCGGTCCGGAAACGTTCGTGCCCGAGCACCCTTTGCTGGAAGACCCGGATGCACTGGCCGCTCGCCTTGCTAATTCGGAGGATTTCGTGCGACGCAACAAAAACCTGCTACTCGGTCTGCTGACAGTGGTAGTGCTGGCCGTGGTAGGTGGCTTTGGCTGGTACATCTGGAAGGGCAAGCAGGATGAGAAAGCGCAAGCCGAGCTGTTCCAGGCCGTGAACTACTGGGAAGCTGACTCGCTGAACAAGGCGCTGAAGGGTGACGGTCAGTACCGCGGCCTCGAAGCAGTAGCCAACGACTACAGCGGCACCAAGGCGGGTAACCTGGCCAACTTCTACGCCGGTGCGGCTTCGCTGAAAGCCGGCAAGTACCAGGAGGCCATCAACTACCTGGAAGACTTCAGCTCCGACGACCTGCTGCTGCAGGCCCGCGCCTATGCCCTGCTGGGTGATGCCAACCTGGAACTCAACAAAACCAAGGAAGCCGCCGACCTGTACGCCAAGGCCGCCGACTACAAGAGCAATGAGTACTTCACGCCCGGTTACCTGCTGAAGGAAGCCACGGCCCGCGAGCTGGCCAAAGACTACGAAGGCGCGCTGAAAGCCTACGACCGGATTCTGACCGATTACCCCACTGCCGCCGAAGCTACCGAAGCCAAGCAGTTGAAAGGTCGCGCCGAAGGACTGGCCGGCAAGTAGCCCATACTATACCCGAGAAACAAAAAGGTGGCCCTACGGTCACCTTTTTGTTTTGTCTTATATCCCGGGAGAACAGAAAGCGTGGGCGCGTACCTTTGCGGCCGACAGCACTGTACGTTCTTCAACCTCAACCCGACTATGGCAACTGCCCTCAAAAACCTTAGCGACTATACTTCCGACCAGTTTGTTGATATCAGCGAAAAGAAATTTGGCTTGGTGGTAGCCGAGTGGAACCGCGCCATTACAGATACGCTGGCTCAGGGTGCCTATGAGACGCTGCTCAAGCACGGCGCCAAGGCAGAAAACGTGTTCCGCAATACCGTACCCGGCAGCTTCGAGCTGACGCTGGGCGCGCAGCTGCTGGCCCAGCACGAAGAAATAGACGCTGTTATCTGTCTGGGTGTGGTGATCAAAGGCGAAACCAAGCACGACGACTATATCTGCCACGCCGTAGCGCAAGGCCTTACCACAGTGGGTCTTAAGTTCAACAAGCCCGTCATCTTTGGGCTAGTGACCACCAATACTGAGGAACAGGCCTGGGACCGCGCTGGCGGCAAGCACGGCAATAAGGGTGTGGAAGCCGCCGTGACAGCCATCCACATGCTAGGTTTCTGAGTCTTAGCCGCTCACGTAGTAAAATGCCTGTAGCGCAAATCAGGACAAAGCCGTAGCTTTGCGGCCGGAAACGACGTGTGCTACTTACCGTAGCAGGGTTGCAGATGAAATACGGGCGGCAAACTAATTTTGTGAGCCTGCTGTTTCGCCCCCAGCATCCCCGGTACGTGGTGCTCAGCTAAATACTCCATATTCAATTCCCTGTTCCCATGAGTGAAGAAAACCTACGCTATTCCAGGGAAGATCTGGCCGAGTTTGCGGAAATCATCCAGGATAAGCTTACGGCTGCCCGCAAGGAAGTAGCGTTCATCAAAGAAACCCTGAGCCGCAAAAACGATTCGGGTACCGACAACACGGCGTCTTCTTCGAAGGTGCTGGAAGATGGTGCCGATACGGCCGAAAAGGAAAGCCTCAACCAGTTGGCTTCGCGCCAGATGAAGTTTATCCAGCAGCTCGAAAACGCCCTAGTACGCATCAAGAACGGTACGTACGGCGTGTGCATCGGCACCGGTAAGCTTATCCCGAAGGAGCGCCTGCGCGCCGTGCCCCACACCCAGCACTCCATCGAAGCCAAGATGGCCCGCCGCGACTAAGCGCCGCGCTGGCTCGCCAGTAACGCCCGGACCAGCAGCCGGCTCCCGCAGGGGCTGTTTGCTGGTCCGGGCACTGTTTTCTACCGGGCGTCGTTTTCCGCGCACCGATTTCGTATTTTCATCTTTTCCCCACGTACCGTAGCGATACGGCACCCAAGCCTACCTGTATGGGCAAGAAACATTTCTCCGACGATACCCCAGGCCGCCGCGGCCGCGGCCCCCAGGGCCGCCCTGCTGATGGTGGCCGTTCTGAAGGCCCGCGCAAGTTTTCCGGCCTCGGCCACAGCCGCGCCGACCGCGCCGGCTCCGGTGCTCCCCGCTTTGGTGGCGGCAGCGAAGAAAACCGCCGTGGCTTCAACGCCGACCGTCCATCTTTTGGGCGCCCCAGCGGCGGCAGCTTTGATGGCCCGCGCAAATCGGGGAGCGGCGGTTTTGGTGGCCCCAAAAAGTTTGGGCAGTCGGGTGGGGGCTTTTCGCCCCGGGGCGGTAGCAGCCGGCCCGGTGGCTATGGTCAGCCCCGCTTTGGCGGCGACGACCGGCGCGGTTTCCGGCCCGATCAGCGGCGGGATGACCGCCGGGAGGAGCGGCCCCGCGAGGAGCGCCCGGTGCGGCCCTTCGAGCCCAAAGAAACCTGGGGCGGTCAGCCTTATCGGCAGGAAGGCCAGGCAGCCGTACCGCGTGGTCTGCCCGGCGAGCGGAACCGCAAGTTTATAAAGCAGGATCCGCGTGGTCCGAAAGAATCAACCGACTTCCGGCCCACGCCGCCGGCACCCGAGCGTGAGCCCCGCCAGATCAGCGGGGAGCGGGAAGTGCGGCCTGCCCGGCAGTTCGACTACCGGGGCCGCCCCGAGAATCTGGATACTGACCGCCCGGAACGCCGCTCTGAGTCGGCGCCCCGCGAAGATGGTGACCGGCGCCCCGGCGGCTACGGACAGCGCGAGGCTGGCAACGACCGGGACCGGAAGCCTGGCGGGTTTAGTGCCCGCCGCGAAACCAGCTTCGGTGGTGGCAGCTTCGGCGAGAAGCGCACCAGCCGCCCCGGCTCTTTTGGAGCCGACAAGCGGGAGGCCCGCCCGTACGGCGACCGGCCGGAGCGTACCATCAACAAGCGCACTGGCCGCGACGCGGATTCCAATCAGGCAGGCAAGCGCAAGTATGGGGAAGTAGCCGGCGAAGCTCCCGACTACAAAAACCTGAAGTACTACGAGGAAGACAAAAGCCGGGGCAACAAGCGCCGCCGCGACGAAGAGCCCGCCGAGGAACTGACCCGTTTGAACCGCTACATTGCCAATGCGGGCATCTGCTCCCGCCGGGAGGCCGATTCGCTGATTGCGGCCGGTGAAATCCGGGTGAATGGCGAGGTAGTGACGGAAATGGGCTACAAAGTTCAGCCTTCCGATACGGTGCAGTACGGTAAAACCAACCTCAACCGCGAAAAGCTGGTGTACGTGCTGCTGAACAAGCCCAAGGACTTCATCACCACCACCGAAGACCCCGAAGGCCGCCGTACCGTGATGGAGCTGGTAGCTAATGCCTCGAAGGAGCGCATCTTCCCGGTAGGCCGCCTCGACCGCAACACCACGGGTCTGTTGCTGTTCACCAACGATGGGGAAGTGGCGCAGAAACTTTCGCACCCCTCGCACAAAAACAAGAAAATCTATCAGGTTGAGCTGGACAAGCCGCTGACGGAGGAGCACCTGCGCCAGATTACGGAAGGCCTGCAGCTGGAAGACGGGAAAGCCGAAGTTGACGACGTGGCCGTAGTGGCCGGCAATGCGCATTTCGTGGGGGTAGAGTTGCACATCGGCCGCAACCGCATCGTGCGCCGCATCTTCGAGCACCTGGGCTACGATGTAGTAACGCTGGACCGCGTGCAGTATGCGGGCCTCACCAAGAAGGACCTGCCCCGGGGCAAATGGCGCTTCCTGAACGAGAAGGAAGTTATTCGCCTGAAATATTTCATGTAGCAGGCAACGCGGCCTGCCCGGGCCGGCTCCTGTAAAAAAGCAAGCGGCGCATGTGCTACCTCACCCTCGACATCGGCAATACCTCCAGCAAGCTGGGGTGCTTTGTTGATGGAGAGCTGGTAGAGCAGGCGGCGGGGCTTACGGTAGAACAGGTATTGGCCGCCGCCGCTCGGCTGCAACCGCGCCACACCATTGTGGCCACGGTAGCGGCTCAGCCGGTGCAGGACTGGGTAGCCAGGTTGCAACCATTCACGCAGGGCGTGGTAGTAGGGCTCGACCCGGCTGCCACGCCCGTGCCGTTGCACAACGGCTACGCTACCCCGCACACTTTGGGCGCCGACCGGCTGGCCGCCGCCGTGGGTGCGGCCGCCCGCTTTCCAGGCCAGAACGTGCTGATCGTGGATGCCGGCACGGCCATCAAGTGCGACTTGGTGGAGGCGGGGCCTACATTCCGGGGCGGCAGCATTGCACCGGGCCTACGGCTGCGTTTCCAGGCCTTGCATACCTTTACCGGACGCTTACCGTTGCTGGCTGTACCGGCCGATGTGCAAGCGCCCGTGTCGCTCACGGGCAACGATACGCACAGTGCCATAGCAAGCGGGGTGCTCAACGGAGCGGCAGCCGAGGTGAACGGCCTCATAGCCGAGTACCGGGAGCTGTACCCGGAGCTGGCCGTGGTGCTGACCGGGGGCGACGCGCCTTTCTTTGAACCGCGGCTGAAAGGCCGCATCTTTGTAGTACCTGAGCTGATTCTGCTCGGGCTTCACCGAATTCAGGTGCATAATGTCAACTAAATCATTCGCCGGCTTATTGGGTCTGGCGCTATTGGGCGGTTTCGTTTCCTCCCGCACCTACGGTCAGGGCCTCGGCAACTCTCCTTATTCGCGCCTGGGCCTGGGTGACGCGTCGGCTACGGCGGGCGGCATCCGGCAGCAGGGTATGGGAGGCGCTGGCCTGTCGGCGCCCGATGGGCAGCACATCAATGACCTGAACCCGGCGCTGCTGTACTACACCTCGCGCACTACCTTCGAAATCGGGGTGACGGGGCAGTACAAGGAAATCAGCAACCAGCAGGCCTCGCAGAAAGACGGCAGCGCCAACCTCTCGTACCTGGCGCTGGCCTTGCCTATTTCCAAGCGCATGGCCGTGTCCATCGGCCTGCGGCCCTATTCGTCCGTTGATTATGCCAACCAGCTGACGGAACCCGTAGTGGGCGACGAAAGCCTGCGCTCCATCAAAGAGTATGAAGGCCAGGGTGGCCTGACCCAGGTGTACGCCGCCACAGGCATACGCGTAGCCAAGGGTTTGTCGCTGGGCCTCACGGCTGGCTACACGTTTGGCAGTATCGACCACGACGCGAAGTCGACCTTGTACTCCGAAGCAACCGGGGTTGAAAATGCCACCACCACCGTAGTGCGGGACCATCTGTACTACTCCGATTTCACCTTTCGGGTGGGCGGCCACTACCGCGTGCC
The DNA here is from genome assembly GCF_015773195.1 of Hymenobacter guriensis. GTDB lineage: Bacteria > Bacteroidota > Bacteroidia > Cytophagales > Hymenobacteraceae > Hymenobacter > Hymenobacter guriensis. Next base: position 185,565 of record NZ_JADWYK010000007.1, on the reverse strand, counting down.
GCTGAACGACAAGCTGAACCTAAACGCGGGCGGCACCTACGGCTTCTCCTCCAAGCTCGACGGCACCCATGATCAGGCGCTAGAACGGCAGGACATCGAAGGCCGCATCATTGAAACCAATGTGGTACTGACGGGTCGGGAAGGCTACGCCAAACTGCCGGCCTCCGCGCAGTTTGGCCTTTCGCTCGACAACAACCGCAGCTGGTCGGTTTCGGTGGATGCCGCGCAAACAAAGTGGGGTGATTTTACCAACTTCAACACCTTCAACGCCACCAAGCTCGACAATACCTTTCGGGTGGCGGCCGGCGGCGAGCTGACGCCTGATCCGGCCTCGGTGGACAGCTACTTCAAGCGCATAACTTACCGCTTGGGCGTGAGCGTGGAGCAGATGCCCTACCGCCCCGCCGGCCAGGTGCTCTACGACCGGGCGCTGAGCTGGGGCTTCACGCTGCCCGTACCCACGGCCTCGCCGCTGGAATCGGCGGGCGTGAACCTGTCGTTTGCCGTGGGCATGCGCGGCAACACCGACGCCAGCAGTGAGCTGCCCAACGGCAACATCCAGGAAAAATACATGCGGGCGCAGTTGGGCTTCTCACTCAACAACCGCTGGTTTATCAAGCGTCGTCTGGAGTAGTAACGCGCTATGAGCAGCCGCACCACCTGGCGCCACGTAGGCCTGAGCCTAACCCTTATGGGGTTGGTAGCCGCGTGCGAAACCAAGCCGGCCGACCAAACGCAGAAAACGGTTACCTACAAAGGGCCCCTGTCGGAAAGTACCAACGTGCTTATCCTGTACAGCGACTCGGCCAAGCTGCAGATCAAGCTTACTGCTCCGTTGCAGCAGCAGTTTGAAAACAGCGACATGGTGTTTCCGAAAAGCATGAAGGTTGTTTTCTACGGCGATAATGGCACGCGCGTCATCAACACGCTGGAGGGCAACTACGGCAAGTACGACAAGGCCCAGAACCTGTACATCATACGGGGCAATGTGAAGGTGCGCAACGAGGAAAAGCACCAGGAGCTCGATACCGAGGAGCTGTTTTTCAACCAGCAAAAAGGCACCATCTATACCGCCAAAGAAACCGCCGTGCGGGTAGAAACCGATACCGAAGTGCTGACCGGTTTCGGGCTGAAAGCCAACCAGGAATTTTCTTGGTACAGAATCCTCAATCCCACAGGTGTTTTCACTGTGCAGCAGGGTAAGTAATGAGAAATAACAACTGGTTTTTCAGCCAAATTACTGTAAGTCACTCTTCATATGCCTATCCGCTTCGACCGTTCGTTGGCCCGCACCGTGCTGTTCTCGCTAGCCGTGTGTGCGTTCGTTATCGGCACGTACCAGACGCTGCTGCAGAACGATAAAAATGCCTTGCGGGACAATTACTGGCTGTTTATGACCTCGTTCAGCCTGCTGATGCTGTACCGCTACCTGGGCCGCAGCCAGGCGCCGGTGGAGCCCGCCAAACCCGTAGCTGCCCGCAAGCCAGGACGGGGTAATACCAACCCCAAGCAAGCCAAACGCAAGTAGGTTCTGCTGACGCTTTTACCCGATCTGGCCCCCGTACCTTGCCGGCGCGGGGGCCAGTCCTTTGAATGTCCGGGGGATTCTGGTTATTTTGCGCCTCTTTCCACTTTTCATACCGCGCTTTTTTTCAAATAAATGGCATTAATTAACACAATCCGGGAAAAATCGGGCTGGGCAGTCGGCACGGTTGCCATCGGGATGCTGCTCTTTATCGTTGGTGGCGACCTTATCGGGGGTAAAAACCGCCTTTTCAACAGCAACGATACGGTAGTAGGCGAAGTGGCCGGCGAAAAAGTGGAGTACGACGAGTACCAGCGCGTACTGGAGGAAACCAAACAGGCCTTCATTTCCCAGAACCAGCGCCAGCCCGACGAAAACACGATGGGCTACCTGCGTGAGCAGGCCTGGAACAAGATTCTCTACCGCATTGCCTTCCAGAAGGAGTTTGATAAGCTCGGCCTGAAGGTTTCGGACGACGAGCTGACCGACATGGTGCAGGGCAAGAACATTCACCCTAGCATCCGCCAAGCTTTCACCGACCCCAAGACCGGGCAGTTCGACCGCACCCGCGTGATTGAGTACCTGAAGAACCTCGACAAGCTGCCGCCCCAGGCGCAGGATGCGTGGTATTCCTTCGAAGCCAACCTGGGCCCCGACCGCCTCGGCAACAAGTACAACAACCTCATCAAGCTCTCGACCTACGTGACGACGGCGGAGGCCAAGCGCTACGCCGAGGACATCAACACCCGCGCCAACATCCGCTACCTGCTGGTGCCGTACTTCTCCATTTCGGACTCGGCCGTGAAGGTGAGCGACGCCCAGCTGCAAGCCTACCTCGACGCGCACAAAGACCAGTATAAAGTAGAGGAAGGCCGCAATATTGAGTACGTGACTATTCCGGTAACGGCCTCGGTGGAAGACAGCACGGCGGTGAAAACCACCATCAACCAGCTGGCCCAGCAGTTCGCCTCGGCCCCGAACGACTCCCTGTTCGTAAAGCTGAATTCCGACCCCGAGTTCCCCTACAACGGCCGCTTCCTCTCGCCGGCTGACCTGCCCGAGAAGCTGCGCCAGAACTTCCCCCTCACAGTGGGCAAAGTGTACGGCCCCTACGCCGAAAACGGCACCTACAGCCTGTTTAAGGTAACCGGCCAGAAAGCTGGCACGCAGCCCGCTGCCCGCGCCAGCCACATCCTCATCAAGCCCACGGCCGAAACGCCGGAAGCCAAAGCTGCGGCTAAAGTCAAAGCGCAGGACCTGCTCAACAAAATCAAAGGGGGAGCTGACTTCGCCGCTATGGCTCGTCAGTTCGGCTCGGATGGCACCACCGCTACCGGCGGCGACCTGGGCTGGTTTACGCAGGGTCGTATGGTGCCCGAGTTCGAAAAGGCCGTGTTTGGCGCTACCTCGGCCGGCCTGCTGCCCAACCTGGTTGAAACCTCCTTCGGCTACCACATCCTGAAGGTGACGGCCCCCAAAACCACCCAAACCTACCAGGTGGCCGCCGTGCAGAAAAGCATTGCCCCTTCCGAAAGCACCCGCGAAATGGCTTACGCCAAGGCGCAGGAGCTGAAAGGCAAAGCCACCGACCTGGAGTCGTTCCGCGCTGCTGTAGCCGCCGACAAGACCCTGCAGAAGCAGGAAGCCAAGGGCCTCGACAAAGGTGCCCAAACCGTGAATACCCTGCAGGGTGCCCGCGAGCTGGTGCGCTGGTCTTACTACAACAACGGCAAGAAAACCGAAGTGGGCGACGTTTCGGACGTGTTTGAAATCGGTGACCAGTACGTGCTGGCAGTAGTTACCGGTTCCCGCGAGAAAGGCGTTGCCGATGTGGCCAGCATCAAGCCCGAGTTGACCGCGCTGGTGCGCAACGAAGAGAAAGCCAAGCAGATCATGGCCAAGCTCCAGGGCAAAACCGGCACGCTGGAGCAGTTGGCTGCCGCTTACGGCAATGGTGCCCAGGTAAACCAGGCCCAGAACATTGCCATGGGTGCCGGCATGATTCCGGGCATCGGCAATGAGCCAGTGGCCGTGGGCAAAATTTTCGGCCTGAAGCCCGGCCAGAAGTCGGCCCCCATTCAGGGTGAGCAAGGCGTACTGGTGGTACAGCTCGAAAACATCAACAAGGAGCAGGCTGCCGTGGATGTGCAGGCCATTAAGCGCCAGCTGGTGCAGCAGCGCTCCTCCCGCCTCGACGGCGCCATCTACGAAGCCGTGAAGAAAGACGCCAGCGTGGAAGACAACCGCCCACGCTTCTTCTAAGCCGCCGGTTACCAGCGCAAGCTGAAAGGGCCGTACCTTGGGGTGCGGCCCTTTTTTGTGGCCTTCCGGTTGGCTGTTTCTGGTTTTTTGGCCGGTATGAAATGAATTAACCGAGTCGTAAGTTGTAACCTGCGGCAGCCTTCGGTGGCGGCTTTTCGTCTGATAGATATGGGTATGAACGTTTGGAGCCGGCTTGGCCGGGTAGTAGGCAGCATGGCGGTAGTTGCGTTGCTGGGCGTGGGCCCGGCCCTGGCGCAGTCGGGGGCCGATGCCGAGGACCTGGCCCTGGCCCGCGAGTACGCCCGCAAAGGCGAGTTTGCCAAGGCCGAGCTGCTATTCAGCCAGCTGCCCGACGAGCTGCAGTTCAATGGCACCGTGCTGCCCGAGTACCTGCGCACTATGCAGGAAATGCGCCATTTCAAGGAAGCCGAAAAGCTGGCCCGCAAAGCCCAGCGCCGCCGCCCCGAAGACCCCATCGTGGGCATCCTGCTGGGCCGGGTACTGGACAGCAGCGGTGACAAAGCCGGCGCCGCCAAGCAGTACGAGCGGGTGGTTTCGGGTCTGAAGTCCGACCAGGTGCTGGCCGTAGCCGCTGACTTCCAGGAACACCAGCAGCTCGACTGGGCCGAGAAAGTGTACCTGCGCGGCCGCGCCCTGGCCCACAACGACATCGAGTATGCCCCGCAGCTTATTCAGCTCTATACCCGCCAGCCCGGCACCGAGCGGCTGCTGGCCGAAACCCTGCGCCTGCTACAGCAGGACGAGCGGCAGCTGCCCTTCGTGCGCAACATGCTCCAGAACAGCCTGCGCGAGGAAAAAGACTTCGATGCCCTGGAAAAGCTCCTGCTGAACAACGTACAGCAGCACCCCGAGCAAGGGAGCTACAGTGAGCTGCTGCTATGGCTGTACGTGCAGCGCAAGGACTTCACGGGTGCGCTGGTGCAGGCCCGCGCCCTCGACCGGCGCACCCGCAGCGAAGGCAGCCGCGTGCTGGACCTGGCCGCCATTGCTCTGCGCAACCACGACTACGAAAGCGCCATTGCGGGCTACGAGTACGTGGTGCGCGAGTACCGGGGCGGGCAGTTCTACGGCATGGCCCGCCAGCTGCTGCTCCAGGCCCGTGAGGAGCAGGTGCGCAACACCTTCCCGGTGGACGTAGCTAAAATTCGCACGCTGCTGAGCGAGTACCAGCAGCTGCTGACCGAGTTCGGAGCTACCTCGCCGTACCGGGCTGATATCCTGCGCAATATGGCCGAGCTGCACGCGTTTCAGCTGGGCGAGAAAGATAAAGCCATGACGCTGCTGCAGGAAGCCATCAGCCAGCCCCGCGCCAACCCCGAAACCGTAGACCGCGCCAAGCTGACCCTGGCCGACCTATACCTGCTGCGTGCCGAGCCATGGGAAGCCACGCTGCTGTACTCACAGGTGGAAAAGTCGCACAAGGATTCCCCGCTGGGCTACGATGCCAAGCTGCGCAACGCCCGCCTTAGCTACTTTGCCGGCGACTTCAAGCTGGCCCAGGGCCACCTCGACATTCTGAAGGAAGCCACGAGCCGCGAAATTGCCAACGATGCCATGCAGCTCAGCCTGCTCATCACCGACAATACCGCTATGGACACCGCCGGCGTAGCCCTGCGCGACTACGCCGCCACCGAGTTGCTGGTATTCCAGAACAAGCTGCCGGAAGCCATGCGCGGCCTCGATGCCCTGGTGCAGAAATACCCCGGCCATGCCCTCCAGGATGAAGCCTGGTATTTGAAAGCCCAGCTCCAGCGCCGCACCAGCGACTACGCCGGGGCCGTGCAAACCCTGGCCCGCATCACCGAAAACCCCAAGTACGACGTGCTCAGCGACGACGCCCTGTTTCTGGCAGCCAGCATTCAGGAGGAAAACCTGCAGGACCGCGAAAAAGCCCAGGAGCTCTACCAGCGCGTCATCACCAAATACCCCGGCAGCATCTACGTGGCCGAAGCCCGCAAGCGGTTCCGTAAGCTCCGCGGCGACGCGGTAAATTAATTCCTGTCATTCCGAGCGGAGCGAGGAATCTGGGTTCTTAGCCGCGCCTTCCTGCAGTAGTATTCCTCAGGTTCCTCGCTCCGCTCGGAATGACAGCTCTCCTCTCAGGTAAAAGGCGTGAATATTCTGCCTGCCTGCAAGCCGCTGACTGCCAATACGGACTTACGCGGCCAGTCCGGATGAATACGGCCGGGGCCGTGCAAGGCTGGGCTTTTCTTCTTACTTTTGAAGATAGCGCCGCCTTCTGGCGCGCCGCCCGCCCCTATGCAGAAACGATGGATTCGGAAGCCCGCGCCCGACCCCGAAAAGGTCCGGCACCTGGCCGACGCGCTGCGCGTCAACGAGGCCATTATTGCTTTGCTGTGCCAGCGGCAGGTGTGCTCCTTCGAGGAAGCCCGCGCTTATTTCCGCCCTTCACTGGACTCTCTGCCCGACCCGCTGTTAATGCGCGACATGGACCGGGCCGTGGAGCGCCTGCTGCAGGCCCTGCACACCGGCGAAAAGGTGCTGGTATTCGGCGACTATGACGTGGACGGCACCACTTCCGTGGCAGTGGTTTATTCCTACCTCTGCCAGTTTTTCGGCCTGGAGCGGGTAGAGTACTACATACCGGACCGGTACAAGGAAGGCTACGGCATCTCGGAAACCGGTATTGAGTATGCCGCCGACCACGGCTTCGCCCTCATCATTGCCCTCGACTGCGGGGTGAAATCGGTGGAGATGGTAACCTACGCCACCCAGCGCGGCGTCGACTTCATCATCTGCGACCATCACTTGCCCGGCGACGAGCTACCGGCCGCTGTGGCCGTGCTCGACCCCAAGCGCGCCGACTGCCCGTACCCGTTCAAGGAGCTGTCGGGCTGCGGGGTGGGTTTCAAGCTGATGCAGGCCCTGTGCCAGCACCTGGGTCAGGACGAAGCGCCGCTTTATGAGCTGCTGGATCTGCTGGCCGTCAGCATTGCCGCTGACATCGTACCTATTGGTGGTGAAAACCGCATTCTGGCCTACCACGGCCTGCGCTTGCTCAACGACGCCAACCACCCCCAGCGTCCCGGTCTCGACGCCCTGCGTGAGCTGGCGGGCCTGACCGGCGCCCAGCTCAACATCAGCTCTCTGGTATTCGGGTTTTCACCGCGCATTAATGCGGCCGGCCGTATGGGCGATGCCAAGCGGGCCGTGGCCATGCTGCTGGCCGGCTCCAAGGAAGAAGCCATTGAAAAGGCTGGCGTGGTAGACAAAACCAACCAAGAGCGCCGCGGCTTCGATACGCGCATCACCAAGGAGGCCCTGGAAATGATTGAGGCCGATGCCGGCCTGCGCAACGCCCGGTCCACGGTGCTCTACAACGAAACCTGGCACAAGGGCGTCATTGGCATTGTGGCCTCACGCTGCCTCGATAAGTACTACCGGCCTACCATCATCCTCACCCAAAGCAATGGCAAAGCCACCGGCTCGGCCCGCTCTGTCATCGGCTTCGACGTGCACCAGGCCATTCTGGAGTGCTCGGATTTGCTGGAGCAGTTTGGCGGCCACATGTACGCGGCCGGCCTCACGCTGCCCGTGGAGAATGTGCCGGCGTTTCAGCGCCGGTTCGAGGAAGTGGTGTCTTCGCGCATCACCGATGAGCAGATGATTCCGCCAGTGGAAATCGACGGGCAGCTGGAGCTGACGGACATTACGCCGAGCTTCTACAAGCTGCTGAGCCAGATGGAGCCCTTCGGCCCTGGTAATTCCAACCCGGTATTCGAGTCGCGCGGAGTGTATGCCCTGCCCGATTCGGCCCGCATTGTGGGCAACTCCCACCTCAAAATCACCCTCACCCAGGATGGTCACCACACCGTGGATGCCATCGGGTTTGGGCTGGGGGAGTACCTACCCGAAATTCTGCTGGGCCGGCCCTTCAGCGTGTGCTACACCGTGGAGCTGAACGAGTACCGGGGCGTGAAAACCCTGCAGCTGCGCCTGAAGGACATTCGCTGGGACTAGCCGGGCACTGAGCCCGAATAGATCCTCGAATTTCTCAAAACTGCTTTGTGGACTGACAAAGCCGGCCGGGAGAAAAGCAAAAGCTTCGGCGGAGCCCGCCAATAGGGTAGGAGGTATAAGCAGATACTTGTATCTTGTTGGTTGGCTGCGTTTCGGAGTGGCCCGTTTTCTTGCCTTATGAAACCAGCTTACCTGCTGTTGGGCTTGCTGCCCTGCGCTACCGCCACGCTCGCCCAGAATTCTCCCGCAACGTACCGCGTCGCTGTGGACCTGCAGCAGGTACAGAACGACCGGGTGCGGGTGGTGGTGCGCCCGCCCGTCGTGCGCGAAAACCAGGCTACGTACGTGCTGCCCAGCGTGGTGCCTGGCTCCTACTCCAAGAAGGACTACGGCCGTTTCATTACCGATTTTCAGGCCTTCGACAGCCAGGGCAAAAAGCTGAAAACCACCCGCCAGGGCGACAACCTGTTCCTTATCGATAAAGCCCGCCAACTCGACCGACTGGAGTACCTCGTGGACGACACCTGGGATTCCAAGGACAAGAACTTCGTGTTCCAGCCTGGGGGCACCAACATTGATGCCGGCCGCAACTTCGTGCTCAACCACTACGGCCTCTACGGCTACCTGGAGGGCTACAAGATGCAGCCTTACGAGGTGACCATCAACAAGCCCGCCGATTTGTACGGGGCTACGTCTCTGGGCAAGCAAAGCCCTACGGCTACCCAGGACGTGTTTCGGGCTGGCAGCTACGTGCAGCTGGCCGACGCCCCGGTGATGTACAGCCGCCCCGATACCACCAGCTTCACTACCGGCGGAGCGCGCATCAGCGTGTCGGTGTTTTCGGAAAACGGGGTGGTGAAGTCGGCGCAGGTGAGCGAGGCTATGCGGCCGATGGCGGAGGCGCTGGCCCGGTTCTTCGGGCGGATGCCGGTGCCGCGCTACCACTTCATCATGTACTTCCCGGCCTTCAGCTCGCCCGTGGTGAACCCGGCGGGCGGGTTCGGGGCCATGGAACACTCGTATTCGTCGGTGTACTTCCTGCCCGAAATTGCGGACGCCGTGCGCATCCGGTCCCTGGTGCGGGAGGTGGCCTCGCACGAGTTTCTGCACATCCTCACCCCGCTCAATATCCACAGCCGCGAAATCGGGGAGTTCGACTTCCGCACGCCCAAGATGTCGCAGCACTTGTGGCTGTACGAGGGCGTTACGGAGTATTTCGCCCAGCTGGTGCAGCTGCAGGGCGGCCTCACCCAGGAAGACGAGTTCCGCAAGGAAATCAAGCACAAGATTGAGGACATGCAGAAGTACCGGACCGTGTCCTTCACCGATATGAGCCGCAACATCCTGGTGGACCCCTACAAGGACATGTATGAAAACGTGTACAAGAAAGGCGCCCTCATTGGTTTTCTGCTCGATATCCGCATTCAGGAGCTTACACAGGGCCGCCTGAGCTTGCGCGACGTGCTCCTGCAGCTGGGCCAGAAGTACGGTCCCGAGCGGCCCTTCGAGGACGAGCAGCTGATTCCGGAAATCGTGCAGCTCACGCACCCGCAACTCCAGCAGTTTTTCACCGAATATGTGCAGGGCAGCCAGCCGCTGCCGCTTAGCGAGTACTTGGCCAAGGTAGGCTGGCGCTATGCCCCCAAGGCCAACGTGGTGGTAAAGGCCTTCGGCGAGCTGGGCTTCCGCTACGACCAGGACAAGCAAAGCTTCATTCTGGCCCAGACCCGCGCCGAGAACAACGTGTTTGGCCTGCAGAACGACGACGTGATTCTGCAAGTGAACAGCACGCCCGTGACGATGGAAAATGCCGAGCAGCTGCTGCGCCCTCTTATCGAGCCGGCTACCGATACGCCCGTGCGCATCGTGTACCGGCGCGGCAGCACGCAGCAGCAGGTTGAGGCCTCCCCCCGCGACATGGAAGCCGAAGTAAAGCACCTGCTGGAGCCCCTGCCCACGCTCACGGAAGCCCAGCGCGCCCTCCACGACCAGCTTCTGCGCCCCCGGGCGTAAGGTTTCTGATTTCTGGTTGCTGGTTTGGAGTTCTGCCGCGAGTCGGCGAGGCAGAACTCCAAACCAGCAACCAGAAACAAGCAACTACCTTTGCGGCCTATGATTCTGAAAGCGGAACATCTGATCAAGAAGTACAAAGCCCGCACCGTGGTCAACGACATGAGCGTGACGGTGGGGCAAGGTGAAATCGTGGGGTTGTTAGGGCCAAATGGGGCGGGCAAAACCACCTGCTTCTATATGATTGTGGGTATGGTAAAGCCCAACTCAGGCCACATCTTCCTCGATGAGGAGGATATTACCACCATGCCCATGTTTCAGCGGGCCCGGCGCGGGGTGGGGTATCTGGCGCAGGAAGCTTCCGTTTTCCGGGATTTGAGCGTGGAGGAAAATATCCTGTCGGTGCTGGAAATGACGGATTTGCCGCGCCAGGCCCAGCTCGATAAAGTGGAGGAGCTGCTCCACGAGTTCAGCCTTACCCACGTGCGCAAAAACCTGGGCCGTGTACTCAGCGGCGGTGAGCGGCGCCGTACCGAAATTGCCCGCGCCCTGGCCGTAAACCCCAAGTTCGTGCTGCTGGATGAGCCCTTTGCCGGCGTCGACCCCATTGCCACCGAGGAAATCCAGGGCATCGTGGCCAAGCTCAAGCACAAGAACATCGGCATCCTCATTACCGACCACGACGTGAACTCCACGCTCAGCATCGTAGACCGGGCCTACCTGCTCTTCGAAGGCAAGCTGCTGAAAGCCGGCACCGCCGAGGAACTAGCCGCCGACGAAACGGTGCGTCGCGTGTACCTGGGCAAGAATTTCGAGCTAAAGCGCAATATTTAGGTTGCTGAGGCCGCTGTGGTTAGCCTTGCTACCTAGCGCCTCGGCAGCCTGCCACCCCAACCACCCCGCCAAGTCTGCGTATGGCCTCGGGCACCTTATTCACCTGATTTGCGGGCGTAGATGATCAGCAACATTCTGACGTGGGCCGTACAGCGGCGCCTGGCCAGCATCGACCATTTCCGGCAGCACCCGCTGGCTGCGCAGCAGCAGGTGTTTGAGGGCTTGCTGCACACGGCCCGAGACACGCAGTGGGGGCGCCAGTACGGCTACGCCGAGGCCCCGAGCCGGCAGGAGTTTGCCCGCCGCGTGCCCGTGAGCAGCTACGAGCAGCTGTATCCGCACCTGGAACGCATGCTCCACGGCGAAGCTGATGTGCTCTGGCCCGGCGCCACCACGTGGTTTGCCAAGAGCAGTGGCACCACCAACGCCCGCAGCAAGTACATTCCGGTGTCGCGCCAGAGCCTGCACGACTGCCACTACCGCGCCGGCCGCGACATGGTGGCTATGGCTACCAGCCTGTACCCCGAGGCCGATGTAATGGCTGGCAAAACGCTGTCGTTGGGCGGTACGCACACGGCCAACCCTTTCCGCCCCCACACTGATTCGCGGGTGGGCGACGTCTCGGCCGTGATTATGCAGAACCTCCCCGCCTGGGCTGAGTTTCTGCGCACGCCGCCCCTGGAGCTGGCCCTGCTGGATGAGTGGGAGGAAAAGATTGAGCGCATTGCCCGGCACGTGCAGCACATCGACGTCACCACCCTGGCGGGCGTACCTACCTGGATGATTGTGCTGCTCCGCCGCGTGGTGGAGCTGGCCGGCGCTGCCAACATCACCGAAGTGTGGCCCAATCTGCGGCTGTTCCTGCACGGAGCCGTGGCCTTCGGGCCGTATCGGGAGCTGTTCCGGCAGCTGATTCCGGGCGGGCAGATGCGCTACCTCGAAATCTACAACGCCTCCGAAGGCTACTTTGCCTTCCAGGACCAGCCCGATTCCGAAGACATGCTGCTGCTACTCGACCACGGCGTGTACTACGAGTTTATCCCGGCGGAGGAGTTTGGGGCGGAGCACCCGCGCACGGTGCTACTGGAAGACGTGGAGCTGGGACGCAACTACGCGCTGGTCATCAGCACCAACGCTGGCCTGTGGCGCTACAAAATCGGCGACACGGTGCGCTTTACCTGCCTGGCCCCGTACCGCATCCGCATTTCTGGCCGCACCAAGCACTTCCTGAATGCCTTTGGGGAGGAAGTCGTCATTGAAAACGCGGATGCCGCTCTGGCTGCAGCCTGTGCAGCTACCGGTGCTCTGGTGCGCGACTTCACGGCGGCACCAGTCTATTTCAGCTCCACCGACGGGGCTTCGCGCGGCGGCCACCAGTGGCTGGTGGAGTTTATGCAGGCTCCCGCCGATGCGCCGCAGTTCGCCCAGGTGCTCGATGAGACCCTGCGCCAGCTCAACTCTGATTATGATGCCAAGCGCTACCGCGACATTGCCCTGGTAGCACCCGTAGTCCAGGCCGTACCGGCTGGCACGTTTGAGCGTTGGCTGGCTCGCAAGGGCAAGCTGGGCGGCCAGCACAAAGTACCGCGCCTGAGCAATTCCCGTGACGTCATCGACGAAATACTTGAACAACTAAATAATTAGTTATAGCTTAGGGCATTACTTTTCTATTCTGGGATGATTGCCCTGCATCAAAAAAATTCTGCTACCGGCAGTGCGGCAGTTGCCTGCCTCATAAGCTTGCTGGCTGCAATGACTGGCGGCTGCCGCACTGCCCAAACAGTACCGGCCAATGTTCCAACGGCGAAGCTCAACCGCTTCGATTCCCAAAATGAGCGGCAGGGCCAATGGCGCACTTACTACGATGAGGGCAGCACGCAGCTGGCTACGGCCGGCCGCTACCGCCATGGTAAGCTGGTGGGTCGTTGGCGCTACTACGGGCCACAAAACGGCCTGGAGCGGGAGGAACAGCACTATTGGTGGCGACCGGGACTACTCTTCATCCAGGAATATCACGCCAACGGAAAGCTGGCTAAGCAGGGTCGGGCGCGCATCGTCCGGGAAGCCGACATCGTGCACTTTTACTGGTTTGGGCCCTGGCTGGAATATGCTCCCAGCGGCGAGGCTGTTTCGCGAGCCTGGTACGAAATGGGTCAGCTGCGGCGTCGGGAAAAGCTCCCGACAGCTCCCAAAGCCAGCCAGCCAGCTGCACCAGGGCAGCAGGAATAGCAGTGGCAAGGGCTTTTATTTTATAAAACATTATATATTAGAGCTATGCTTCTGATCTAACCTTCCCACCCGTGTCCTCTATTGCTTCTAATTCGGAACCAGCACCCCGGAAACGACGGCGCTACATCAAAAAACGAAAAAAGAAAACCCCTGCCTGGGTGAAAAAAACCCTGCTAGGATTCCTGGGCCTGCTGGTTCTGGTGATGGTAGGCAGCCTTGTTTTTGTGGCCATGACGGCACCCAACGAGCCGCTGGATGAGCTGGCCGCAAAGAAATAGAGTTATTCTTTGCTCACATAATGCCTAAAGCAAGCGGCTCGCTCAATCCCCGGGGTTAAGCGAGCCGCTTGCTTTAGGCCTCGGCAGGAACCTATTCGTCCATGATACCGCCGACGAGCTTGCCCAGTACGCTGCCGCTTTCCTTCTGGGCATTGCCGCCATTGGGTGCCAGCGCCTGAATCAGCTTTTTCACGGGCATGGATTGAATCCAGACGCGGCCGGTACCACGCAGGGTAGCCAGCAGCAGCCCCTCACCCCCGAAAATCATGGATTTAAGGCCGCCGGCCCGAGCTACACTGAAGTCGATGCCCGGCTCGAAGGCTACCACGCAGCCCGTATCTACGCGCAGCAGCTCATTGTTCAGGCGCTTCTCGATGATGGTGCCGCCGGCATGAATAAAGGCGCGGCCGTCGCCGGTGAGCTTTTGCAGGATAAATCCTTCGCCCCCGAAAAAGCCGGCCCCGAATTTCTGGTTGAAGTGCAAACTGATTTTGGTACCCCGGGCCGCCGCCAGAAAGCCGTCCTTTTGCACAATTAGGCCCTGCGGCAGTGTGCGCAGGTCCAGCGGAATAATCGTGCCAGGGTAGGGGGCCGAAAACGCCACATGGGCCTTGCCGTAGCCGCCCCGGTGCGTGAAGTGCGTCATGAACAAAGACTCGCCGGTAATCAGGCGCGTGCCGGCCGAAAACAGCTTGCTCATAAAGCCCTGCGCGGGCTCTGAGCCGTCGCCCATCTTCGTTTCAAAGGCAATGGCTTCGCTCATGTACACCATGGCGCCGGCCTCGGCAATAACGGTTTCGTTGGGGTCCAGCTCGACTTCGAGGACCTGGATGTCGTGGCCGAGGATTTTGTAGTCGACGTCGTGAGAGTTCATCATAGCGAAAGAAAGGTAGGTGCCGAAGCAGTTTGGTGGCTCAAGTATAGCAAATGTGCTTGTAGTATACTGCCTGCCGGGGTTAAAACACAGGCGTCCGGCCGAGCAACAGGATTTGCTCAGCCGGACGCTTCCAGCAGGTTAATACGGCTGGCTTACTCGGTTTCTTCCAGGGGGGTAACCCCAGGCACATCTTCTTCGGGGGCAGCGCCTTTTTTGCGGGCTTCCTTGCTGGTGCGGCGCATGAAGTCCTCATCCGATTCCTCGGGCTCCCGGGTGCCATCCTCAATCGGAAAATCGTTTTCTTCTTCTTTCTCGCCAAACTGCCCGTCGCGGTTCACCAGTTTTTTGTCGCGCACATGGCGGTTCAGAAAGTGGTTGATGTCCTCAATGGAGTAGTTGGAGGTGATTTCGCCCAAGGGGTTTACCTTGATTTCGAAGCCTTCCAGCTCCTTATGTACCCGGGCTTTTTTCTCGGGGTCGACTTTCTTCTTTTTCGGGCTAACGGGTTTCTTGGCCATGGTGCAAGCGGCTAAAGGCTGAGCAGGTAAGACGCGCGGCCTATCAGCGGCCAGCGTAGCAGACTCTAGTACGAAACCAGTGGCGGAGCGGTTGAAGCGGGTTCTGCTACCACTTCATAAAAAAGCCCCGTCGAACTATCGACGGGGCTTTTTTCACGACCTAAGTCAGCGCTATAGCTTACGCAGGCAGCTGGCTGAGAGCTTGCTGAATCCGCTCAGCGGTTTCCTGCGGACCCAGAATGCTCATGATGTGCATCAGGTCGGGCCCGGCGGCGGCACCCGTTACGGCCACGCGCAAAGCCTGCAGCACCTGCCCGATTTTGATGCCCTGGCGTTCCAGCACCTGCGTAAGCAAGGCCTTGATGCCGTCAGGCGTGGCGTCGGCAGTGGCGGGCAGCTCCCGGGCAAACTCAGCGAGGGCGCCGGCCACCTGGGCATTCCACTTTTTGTTGATTACCTGTTCGTCGTAGCTGGTGGGGCGCTGGAAAAACAGTTGCGCCTCGCGGGCCAGATCATCGGGGAAGGTGGCGCGCTCTTTTACCAGGGCCGCAATCTGCTCGGCCTTGGCGGCGTCCAGCTCCTGACCTTGGGTGCGGAGGGCTTCTACTAGGTACTGCGCGAGTTCGGCATCGGGTTTGGCACGCAGGTACTGCTCGTTGTACCAACGCACCTTGTTTTGATCGAAGCGGGCTGGCGACTTGCTCACGCGCTCAATGGAGAAGGCTTCCACCAGCTCGTCCATCGTGAACAGCTCCTGGGTAGAGCCGGGGTTCCAGCCCAGGAAAGCCAGGAAGTTGATGAAGGCCTCGGGCAGGTAGCCGTCTTCGCGGTAGCCGCGGCTCACCGTTGGCTCGCCGGTTTCGGCGTCTTTGCCGTGCCATTCCAGCGGGAATACCGGGAAACCCAGCTTGTCGCCGTCGCGCTTGCTGAGCTTACCGGTGCCGTCGGGCTTGAGCAGCAGGGGCAGGTGGGCAAACTGCGGCATGGTGCTTTCCCAGCCCAGGTAGCGGTACAGCAGCACGTGCAGCGGGGCCGAGGGCAGCCACTCTTCGCCCCGAATCACGTGGGTAATTTCCATCAGGTGGTCGTCCACGATGTTGGCCAAGTGGTAGGTGGGCATTCCATCCGACTTCATCAGCACCTTATCATCGATGCTGGACGAATGCACCACCACCCACCCGCGAATCAGGTCGTTGAAGCGTACTTCTTCCTTGCGCGGCACCTTCAGGCGGATAACGTACGGCTCGCCGGCTTCCAGCAGCTGCGCTACCTCTTCGGCGGGCAGCGTAAGGGAGTTGCGCATCTGGGTGCGCGTGATGCTGTTGTACTGCGGGTTGGGCACTTTGGCCGCCGTGAGGCGGGCGCGCATGGCATCCAGCTCCTCGGGCGTATCGAAAGCGTAGTACGCGTAGCCGTTGTCGATCAGCTGCTGGGCGTACTGGCGGTACATGGGCTTCCGCTCGCTCTGGCGGTAGGGCGCGTGCGGGCCCGGCGTTTCGGCCCAGGGGCTTTCGTCGAGCTGGATGCCGCACCACTCCAGGCTCTGGCGGATGTAGTCCTCGGCGCCGGGCACAAAGCGGTTCTGGTCGGTATCCTCGATGCGGAGCAGCATTTTGCCACCCAGCTTGCGGGCTAACAGGTAATTATAGAGCGCAGTGCGCACGCCGCCGATGTGCAGCGGCCCGGTGGGACTGGGCGCGAACCGCACCCGTACTTCTCTTTCCATACAATACAGCTGATTCGCGCCCGGTACACGTGCCGAAACGCGCCGCAAAGGTACGATATCCAGTGAGTGAATCGGTGACTGAGTGAATGAGTGAGTTTTTGCTACGACTTAACCCTCAATCACCAGTTCATACTGCTCGAGCAGACCGGGCAGGCTGCTGAGCGCAAACCGGGCCTGTTTGACGTTGTTGATGGCCGGGTCGAGCGATACGCCCTGGGCGGTGGTGAAGTCGGCGCCTGGCAAGCTGGTCTGGCTGAATACAGCCCGATGGAGCTGACTGTCCTGAAAAACGGCGCCCGCCAAGTCGCAGCGGGTGAAGTCGGCTTCCTGGAGGGAGCAGCCCACAAAGCGCGTATTGGGCATCACCTTGCCCCAGAACGAGGCGTAATCGAGCTGGCACTGGTCGAAGTGCACGTCGAAGAGCAGGTCCCGGCACGCGGTAAACTGCAGCCCCAGAAGCTTGCAGCCCGCAAAGGCCACGTTCTGCAGGGCCGTATTGGCCAGCGTAGTGCCCGCCAGGTTGCAGTTCTCAAACAGACACTCGCTGAACCGCCGCCCCGACAGATCGGCCTGGCTTAAATCGAAGCCGATGAAATGGTACTGCTCAAACTCCCGCTGACCTACTAACTCGGGCGGCAGCACGCGCGTTAGCACGTTTTCGGGTGGAAAATATTCGGGCTTGCGCAGGGGCTTGGCTGGCTTGCGGGCAGCGGGTCGGCGCATCAGTCGCGGTTTTTGAAGCTGAGCCACAGCACCAGGCCCAGCAGCGTGGCGCCGCCGCGAATGGCCCAGGCCGTGCTCGGCCCCCATTGTTCAATCCAGGTCAGGAACATGAATTTCAGGCCTAGAAACGGCAAAATCAACGATACCAGTCCGATAATAAATAAACCGAGTCCCAGTTCTTTCATGGTTTTCAGAGGATAAGGTGAAACGTGATGAGGAAATGAATTGATGAGTAAACGGTCATCAATTCATCTTTAGTATGGTGCCAGCAACCGCATGACGGCTGACTTTTTTACCCTCTCACGTATTACCCGTAACCTTTTCATTCCCCCACGGCCACGCAGGAAATTTCCACCTGCACGTCTTTGGGCAGGCGGCTTACCTCCACGGTTTCGCGGGCGGGGGCGTAGTCGGCCTCAAAGTAGCTGCCGTAGATTTCATTGATGAGGCCGAAGTTGCCCAGGTCCTTCACGAAGATGCTGCACTTCACCACGTGGCGGAGCGTGAGGCCGGCTGCGTGCAGCACGGCTTGCAGGTTGCGCATTACCTGGTGCGTTTCTTGGGCTACGTCGCCGTTGCCTACGAGTTGGCCGGTGGTGGCGTCCAGCGCAATCTGGCCCGAAACGTACACGGTATTGCCCGCTTGAATGGCCTGGCTGTAGGGGCCGATAGGAGCAGGAGCGTCGGAGGAGAAGACGATGGTGTGCGACATAGAGCGGGAAGTTTTCGTGGAAGGGGAAAGCCTATCTTTGAGCTAAAGTAAGCTGAAAAATTCATGCACCTGTTCATTGTGGAGGGCCTGCACGTGGCCGACGAGCTGCGCCGCAAGTTTGGCGAAACCCATACCTACGACTTCTGCCCCGCCGCGGCCGCCGACCTGCTCCCGCGCCTCGGTGCCGCCGATGTGGCCTTTGATCTGCGCGACTGGCCCGAGCTGCACTACGAAAAGCCTCGGCAGGCGCTGTTCTACAATACCACGGCTCGCAGCTTGGCGCAACTGTTCCACAACGAAGAGCCGCCATTCGGGCCGGTCTTCGGCTTCTGTGGTCTGCCCACGCTCATCGACCGGAAGCTGCTGGAGGTAAGCTTGTTCCGGCCTGATGATTCCATTAAGCTAGCAGAGGTATGCACCGCCCTGGGCTCTGATTTCCGGGTAGTGCAGGACCGCGTGGGGATGGTCACACCGCGGGTCATCTGTATGATTATCAACGAAGCGTGCTACACCCTGCAGGAAGGCACTGCTTCCGTCAAAGACATTGATTTGGGCATGAAGCTGGGTACCAACTATCCGCACGGCCCGTTTGCGTGGGCCAACGCCATCGGCGTAAGCCGGGTGTACGAAACCTTGGAAAATCTGTACCTCGACACCCACGACGAGCGGTATAAAGTCTGCCCGCTGCTCAAAACCATGTACCTGCGCAATGAGTCTTTCGAGTTGGGCTGATCCGTAAGGCAACAAACGTAAAAAGCCGCCCCGTGCTCACAGGGCGGCTTTTTCATGTATCTGTTACGGGTTACTCTACCGTTACGGACTTGGCCAGGTTGCGGGGCTGGTCTACGTTGCAGCCGCGCATTACGGCAATGTGGTAGGAGAGCAGCTGCAGCGGCACCACCGATACCAGCGGCATCAGCACTTCGCTTGTAGCCGGCACTTCAATAGTGAATTCAGCCATGCTTGGGATAGTGGTGTCGCCTTCCGTTACCACGGCAATGATGCGGCCTTTGCGGGCTTTCACTTCCTGGATGTTGCTTACTACCTTTTCGTAGGAGCTGTCCTTGGTAGCAATAACCACCACGGGCATGTTCTCGTCAATCAGGGCGATAGGGCCATGCTTCATCTCCGCGGCCGGGTAACCCTCGGCGTGGATGTAGCTGATTTCCTTTAGTTTGAGGGCGCCTTCCAGGGCTACGGGGAAGTTGTAGCCGCGGCCCAGGTACAGGAAGTTCGGCACGTCCTTGAACGTCTCCGAAATGCGCTCAATCTGGTCGTTCAGCAGGAGCGCCTTTTCCACTTTCGCGGGGATGCTGCTCAGCTCTACCATCAGCTCACGCAGCTTCGAGTCGGTGAGGGTGCCGCGCTTATGGCCCACAATCATGGCCAGCAGGGTAAGCACCGTTACCTGTGCGGTAAAGGCTTTCGTGGAGGCTACCCCAATTTCCGGGCCGGCGTGGGTGTACGCTCCGGCGTCGGTGGCGCGAGCAATACTGCTGCCCACCACGTTGCAGATCCCGAAGATGGTAGCGCCCCGGCTCTTGGCCAGCTCAATAGCGGCCAAAGTATCAGCCGTTTCACCGGACTGCGAAATAGCAATAACGATGTCGCGCTCCGTGATAATGGGGTTACGGTAGCGGAATTCCGAGGCGTATTCCACCTCCACCGGAATCCGGGCCAGGTCTTCCAGCAGGTATTCGGCTACCAAGCCAGCGTGCCAGGAGGTGCCGCAGGCCACGATGATGATACGGTCAGCATTTACGAACTTACGCTCGTAGGCCCGCACACCACCCATGTTCAGGTGGCCGGCTTCCAGCTCCAGGCGGCCCCGCATCGAGTCGAGGATAGAGCGGGGCTGCTCGAAGATTTCCTTCAGCATGAAGTGTTCGTAGCCGCCTTTCTCAATGCGGTCCAGCTCCAGTTCCAGCGTCTGGATGTACGGCGTCTGCTTAACGTCTTCCCGCGAGCGAATTTCCAGCTCACCGTTCTTGATAACCGCCAGCTCGTAATCATTTACATAGATTACCTCGTTGGTGTACTCAATGATGGGCGTAGCATCCGAAGCCAGGAAGAATTCGTCCTTGCCCACGCCAATCACCAGGGGCGAGCCTTTACGGGCCGCAATCAGCTGGTTGGGGTTGTCTTTGCTGAGCACGACAATAGCATAAGCGCCGACAACTTCGTGCAGGGCCAGGCGAACGGCTTCCTCCAGGGAGCAGCCGTTCTGCTTCTGGATTTCCTCGATCAGGTTGACGAAAACTTCGGTGTCAGTGTCTGAGTGGAACACGTGGCCCTGCTGCTGCAGGTGCTGCTTCAGCGCCGCGTAGTTTTCGATGATGCCATTGTGAATGATGGCAATGCGCTCCGAAGTGGAGTAGTGCGGGTGAGCATTTACATCGTTCGGCTCGCCGTGGGTAGCCCAGCGGGTGTGGCCCATACCAATGTTGGCGTGGGTGTCCTTTTCGGCGATAAACGCTTCCAGATCCGCTACTTTCCCTTTCTTCTTGTAAACGCTCAACTGGCCGTTGAGCAGCGCTACACCGGCTGAGTCGTAGCCGCGGTACTCAAGGCGGCGCAAGCCTTTAATAATGATAGGGCAGGCTTCACGATGCCCGATGTATGCTACAATTCCGCACATGGCAGTTTGAAATGAAAATTGACAACAGAAAAAAACGACTGGGGCCGGCCAGGCAAAAACCTTACCAGCCAACCAGCCGACAAAAATGCAACAAAAAAAGTTTGATTAGAGCCGCGAGTAGTAGACGCGAAGCTTAATGTTGTTAGCGTCCAATACAGCCCGGTTGAGCGTTAGGTTGTTGGCTATAGCTAAGGTTGTAGAAGAGGCATCTCCGTTGGTACGGGGCGTCACTAAATTGGAGAGCAGACGCGGCGAAGCCGTTAAGACAAAGCCTGCGGGTTTTTCGCCCAGCGTATTATTCAGGTACGCCTGGATATAGCTGGTTAACAGTACGCTGTAGCCTTTAGTGGCGGAGCCGGAGTCATAAAAGTCCACGGGGGCAGCGTTGCCGGAAGAGGTGGGGGAGAAGCCGCTTGCCTGCACTACCCGGTCTATCTCCTGGTTGTCGATAACGCGCGTTAAAATTTGGTTGTTTTTGTTGACTTCGTACAAGAAAGCCTGCAATGGATACGCAAACCGGGCATTGGCGTAAGGCCTGGCCGGAATGATGAGCTCGGCTCGGTTAACCACAATGTTCTTCTGCTGGGCCAATTCCGCCAGACCACTCACGTAGAGCTTGGTAGCTATGCCTGTGCCTTCCTGTAGATACGTCAGGCCATTGGTATTGGCCGACGGTACAGAATCCTTGTCAGATACTAGCGTAGCCAGTGCACCATTAAGCTGCGTGGTAAGCTGCGTGAAATAGCGGGGCGCGTTTGGATCCGGCTGCCCGGTAGCGCTGCTGCTGGAAGCATTGGCGTACCGGATGATATACGTGCGTTTTATGGGCACATCTGGCTGCTTGGTTTTACCGGCCCGGTAATAAACAATGGCCCGGGTGGCAGTGGTGCGGCCAAAACGCAGAATGCTGCTCGCGTAGCTTGCATTAGGCTGCAAGGAAAAGCCTGGCAGCAAATTATTAAGTGCGGCCTGATTGAAGCCAGGGGTATTGAGCGCCGTAAACAGAGCCGTCGTAAAAGCGGTGCTCTGTCCACTCTTTACCAATGGGAGCCGAATGACGTTCAAAGGGCCCGCATCTACAATTTTAGTCGTCGTGTCCGTAGTAGAAGACGGGTTTACACGCTGCCGGGCCATCTGTCTGCGGTTGGTTTTGACCGCTACATTCGTGGCCAGCGCTACGTCAGTTGGCAAAGAGCTGGAAGAGTTATAGGTTGTGCGGCTGTCCAGGGGCGCGGCCAGCTTATACACATCGAAGCGGGGAGCCACGGTGGTTGGGCCATAGATCTGGTCGAACCCAAAGTACAGAACCACGGAGTCGAGCTGCGCCCCCGTAAACAGGGCCGGAATGGAATCGTTGCTTACCTGTGCCTCAAAAAACGTGCGGGCAGTGATAGTACCGAGCGTGGCGTCCTGAAGGCGCCCCACAAGGTAATGATTGCGACCAGTAGTAGGCAGCGAATCCTGCTGAATAGTGGAGGCCGTGACGGCCAGGTCTTTGAACTCAGTGGTCAGTGGGGTGGAGCCCGGAAGCTCCAGTCCTACTGTATTCGGGTCTTCACAGGCGGTGAGCAGCAGAGAAGCGGAAAAGAAAATGGCTGCCGCCCGCTGGAAGGACCTAGTTGGCCAATTCATTATACAGCGCGTAGTAAGAGGTAAGCAGGGTATCATCGGCCGCTACCTGGCTGATGCACCGTTTCTGGGAGTACTCGTTGAACAGCGCGTTCAGGTTGTCGCTGAAATCCTCGTCCGATTTCACCACGGAGTCGGCGTACTGCATCCCAATTTTGATGAACCCACCAAAGTCAGCCGATTTCAGCTGCTCCAGCATTTCATCATCGATGTCCAGCATTTTGGCCTTCTCGATGATGTCGCCTTCGAATTTGTGGGCAAACTCGTTGTTGTAAATCGTGAAAATCGACTTGGCATCCTTGAAAATCGGGTCCTTTTTGTAGGTCGTTTTCAGGTACATCGGAATCAGGCCCGTCATCCAGTCATTGCAGTGAACGATGTCGGGGGCCCAGCCCAGCTTCTTCACCGTTTCGAGCACGCCCTTGCAGAAGAAGATAGCCCGCTCGTCGTTGTCGGCGTGGAACTGGTTGTTTTTATCAACCAGCACCGACTTGCGGTGGAAGTAATCCTCGTTGTCGATGAAGTATACCTGCAGCTTCGCGTTCGGAATAGATGCCACCTTGATAATCAGCGGCTTTTCTTCCTCGCCCACGGCAATGTTGATACCCGAGAGGCGCACTACTTCGTGCAGGCGGTTCTTGCGTTCGTTGATAATGCCAAAGCGTGGGACGAAAATCCGAATTTCCATGCCCATTTCCTGCATTCCCTGGGGCAGCATCCGCAGAAACTCCGCTACCTTGGTCGTCTGCAAAAACGGATTGATTTCCGTGGCAGCATAGAGTATTCTCAGCTTAGACATACAGCTTCCTGGGGTTTTTAATGGGAGGACACACTTTTGGATGCACAAAATTAAACAATTTTAGGCGAAAATTCAATGTAACCCGCCCGAGCGTTGCCATTGCAATGATGAAGCGGCCTTGTTTGTCTATGGAGATTCTGCAAACCGCAGCCGGGTTGCAAGACCGCACCGAATTGTGGCGGCGGGCCGGCTTGCGTATTGGGCTGGTGCCTACCATGGGTGCCCTGCACCAGGGGCACCTGCAATTGGTGCGCGCTGCTGCTCAGCAAAACGATGTGGTGGTGGTCAGCCTGTTCGTGAACCCCACCCAATTCAACAACCCCGAGGACTTCCGGCTGTACCCGCGCCTGCCCGAGGCCGATGCCAAGCTGTTGGCCGGCACGGGCTGCACGGCGCTGTTTGCCCCCTCGGTGGAGGAAATGTACCCGCAGCCCACGCTGCTGCGCTTTGATTTCGGAACCCTAGAGCGCGTGATGGAAGGCGCGCACCGGCCCGGGCACTTCAACGGCGTAGCTACGGTCGTAAGCAAGCTGTTTCACCTGAGTCGCCCGCACCGGGCCTATTTCGGGCAGAAGGATTTGCAGCAGGTTGCCGTGGTCCGCCAGTTGGTGCAGGACCTGAGCTTCAACTTGGAGCTGGTGGTCTTCCCGACGGTGCGCGAAAAAGACGGGCTGGCCATGTCCTCGCGCAACCGGCGCCTCTCGCTGGAAGCGCGGGCCGTGGCCCCGCACCTGTACCAGGCTCTCACGCTGGCCCGCACCCTCATCGAGCAGGAGCAGACGGTAGCTGAAGTACAGCGGCAAACCACCGAGTTTCTGCAGCAGCAGCCGGCCATTGAGCTGGAGTACTTCGATATCAGCGACGCCCGCACGCTGCAGCCGCTGGCCTCCGAGCGGCCGGCCAGCGGCCCGGTGGCGCTCTGTCTGGCGGCCTGGCTGGGCGGCGTGCGGCTGATTGATAACGTGGTGGTAGAACGGTGAAGTGGTGAATGAGTGAAGTAGGCATACCTCCTGCATGTCTACTTCACTCACTTGCTCATTCCCCAATCGTATCTTTGCGGCCGTTTTCTCATTCCACCCGGCTTCCATGCATATCGAAGTTCTCAAGTCGAAGATTCACCGCGTTAAAGTAACCCAGGCCGAGCTGCACTACGTGGGCAGCATCACCATTGATGAAGACCTGCTCGACGCCGCCAACATGGTGGAAAACGAGAAAGTGACCATCGTGAACGTGAACAACGGGGAGCGGTTCGAAACCTATATCATCAAAGGAGAGCGGGGCTCCGGCATGATTTGCCTGAACGGGCCCGCCGCCCGCCGCGTGGCCGTCGGCGACATCATCATCATCATTTCCTACGGCCTGGTTGATTTTGCCGAAGCCCGCCAGCACCAGCCTACCATCATCTTCCCCGACCAGCACAACCGCCTGGGATAAGGCCGGAGTGGCTGGTTGCATGGCTCATGGCTGTATGGCTGAATGGGTGTTGGAGTAGACTGCCGTACGCAGTCGTTTGACAATTTAACCCTATAGCCATTCAGCTATACATTCCCCTGTTCGTGAAGAAGCTTCTCAATATTCTTAAGTACGTGCTGTTGCTCGCCTTCTCGGCGGTGCTGATGCGCTACGCCGTGCGGGGGCAGGATCTGAGCCTGGTAGGCCGCTACATGCGTGAGGCCAATTACTTCTGGCTGGGCTTTACCATGGTGCTGTCGGCACTGGGCTACTTCAGCCGGGCCTACCGCTGGAAAATGCAGCTGGATGCTACCAACGCCAAGCAAACCGCCACTTACTGGGACGTGTACCATGCCATGATGGTGGGCTACCTAGCCAACATGGTGCTGCCGCGGATGGGCGAAGTTATCCGGTGCTCGGTGTTGCGGCGTACCAGCGGCGTACCCGTGCAGGTGGCGCTGGGCTCGGTCATCACGGAGCGCGTTATCGATGTGCTGGTGCTGCTGTGTTTGATCGGGGCCACCGTGCTGGTCGATTTTAACCGCTTCCGGGCATTTGTGTTGAGCTTGTTTTCAGATAAGTACGACTCCCTGGCCCGCAGCCAGCAGACGCTCCTGGTGGCCGGTGGCCTGCTGCTGCTTATCGGGCTGATTACACTGTACGTGCTCTACCGCAACCTGGAGCGGCTGCGGCAGTTGGCGTTGTTCAACAAGCTGGAGCGGTTCGTGCGCGGCTTGCTCGATGGTGTTTTCAGCATCCGCAAGCTTGCGCACCCAGGGCTGTTTCTGCTGCACACGCTGTTTACCTGGCTGGTCTACTACCTCATGGATTACCTGGCCTTCTTTGCCTTCCCCGAAACGGCGCAGCTAAGCATGGCTGCAGGGCTGGGGGTGCTTACCTTCGGCGCTATTGGCATGGCCACGCCGGTGCAGGGCGGTATCGGCGCGTTTCATCTGATGGTGCAAAGCACGCTGCTGGTGTACGGCATCAGCAAGGAGGCGGGCATTGCATACGCCCTGGTGGTGCACGGCTCCCAAACCCTGCTGGTGGTGCTCATGGGTGGTATCAGCTTTGTGGCCAGCATGGTCAAATCGGGGCGGACGGCGCAGCCGCTGGCGGCGGGTAACCAGCCTGGTTAGCCTCCCACGTACAACACACTCAACGACATTCCGTCAGGCAGCTGGCGGCATCAGCTACGGGCTTATGTGGAGCAAAGACAAGATTGTGAGCCGCGCCGCGCTGCCGGCCGTGGTAGCCCAATGGAAAGCGGAAGGGCAACGCGTGGTGTTCACCAACGGCTGCTTCGACCTATTGCACCTGGGCCACGTCGACTACCTGGAAAAGGCCCGCCACCTCGGCGACCGGCTGGTCGTCGGCCTCAATACCGATGCCTCCGTAAGCTGCCTCAAGCCCGGCCGCCCTTTGCAGGACGAAATGTCACGGGCGCGCATCCTGGCGTCGCTTTTGTTTGTGGACGCCGTGGTGCTGTTCGACGAGCAGACCCCGCTGCAGCTGATCGAAACCGTGCTGCCCGATATCCTGGTGAAGGGCGACGACTACGCCATCAGTGGAATTGTGGGTCACGAAGTGGTGTTGCAGCATGGCGGGCAGGTGCTTACGGTGCCGCTGGTAGCGGGCTACAGCACCACGCGCATCGTCGAGCGAATCCGCCAGCTGGGCGACTAGCCGGGAGCAAGTGGCTGCCGGTAGCATAGTTCCCGTTCACGCTTTTTCTTTCCTGAACCATGTACTCTACCGGTCCCCTCTACCTGATACTGATCCTGGCCACGGTGGCTGGCATGATCATCCAGTGGCGCCTGCGCAGCAAATTCACCCAGTACTCACAGATTGGCCTGCAGTCGGGTCTCTCGGGCAAGCAGATTGCCGAGCTGATGCTGGCCGATCACGGCATTACCGATGTGCGCGTTATCAGCACCGAAGGACGCCTTACTGACCACTACAACCCCGCCGATAAAACGGTAAACCTGAGCGAGGAGGTGTACGCCGCCCGCAGTGCCTCGGCCGCGGCAGTGGCTGCCCACGAGTGCGGGCACGCTGTGCAGCACGCCACGGCTTATGCGGCGCTGCAGTTCCGCTCGGCTATGGTGCCGGCCCTCAGCGCGGTGTCCCGGTTTATGCCGCTGGTGCTGCTGGCCGGGGTGATACTGCTGCGCACCACGCCAATTCCGCTAGGCGTAGGCATCGTGCTGTTTTCGCTTACCACGCTTTTCTCCTTTGTTACGCTGCCGGTGGAGTTCGACGCTTCCAAGCGCGCCCTGGCCTGGATTGACAAGCGCGGTATTGTAACCCCGCAGGAGCATAGTATGGCCAAAGACGCGCTTTGGTGGGCCGCTATGACGTACGTGGTAGCAGCGCTCAGCTCCCTGGCCACGCTGCTTTATTACGTAAGCATCTTCGGCAGCCGCGACCGGCGCTAATCTTTAACGCAGTTGGTTTGTTGCCGCTATGGAGCGCCTGACTTCCCATACAAGTCGGGTAGCAAGCGTGGGTGGCCGAAATATTCGGCATGCTGCGTAATCTACGATTTCTAAGAAGTAATTTTGACAGCCGGTAGCTCCGCCACCACTCAGTTGTGGCTACCGGCCTGCTCTTTTCCCAATTCCCACCCACGTACCTTTTACATGAATTTTCAGCTCACTGAAGAACAATTGGCCGTGCAGGCCGCAGCCCGCGACTTTGCTCAGAACGAACTATGGGCCGGCGTGATTGAGCGCGACGACCAGCAGAAATTTCCCACCGAGCAAGTCAAGAAAATGGGCGAGCTGGGATTCATGGGAATGATTGTAAGCCCCAAATACGGCGGCGGCGGTATGGATACGGTCAGCTATGTGCTGGCTATGGAAGAAATTTCCAAGGTTGATGCTTCCTGCTCCGTTATCATGTCGGTAAATAATACCCTGGTATGCTGGGGCCTGGAAAAGTACGGTACTGAGGAGCAAAAGCAGAAATACCTGACCAAGCTGGCCACTGGCGAAATGATTGGCGCCTTCGCCCTGTCGGAGCCCGAAGCCGGCTCTGACGCCACCAGCCAGCGTACCACCGCTGAGGACAAAGGCGACTACTACCTGCTGAACGGTACCAAAAACTGGATTACCAACGGCACCACCGCCTCGGTATACTTGGTGATGGCTCAAACCAACCCCGAGCTTAAGCACCGCGGCATCAACGTGCTTATCGTGGAGAAGGGCATGGAAGGCTTCCAGACCGGTCCCAAGGAAAACAAGCTGGGCATCCGCGGCTCTGATACCTGTTCCCTCATGTTCAACGACGTGAAGGTGCCCAAGGAAAACCGCATCGGCGAAGATGGCTTCGGCTTCAAGTTCGCCATGCAGGCGCTGGCTGGCGGCCGTATCGGCATAGCGGCGCAGGCCCTAGGTATTGCCTCGGGTGCCTACGAACTGTCGGTGAAGTATGCCAAGGAGCGGAAGGCGTTTGGCGTGCCTATTTCCCAGCACCAGGCCATCCAGTTCAAGCTAGCCGATATGGCAACCAACATTGATGCTGCCCGTCTGCTCTGTCTGCAGGCCGCCCACGATAAGGATGCACACCTCGACTATGCCAAATCGGGGGCTATGGCTAAGCTGTTTGCTTCCAAAACAGCTATGGACACCGCCGTAGAGGCGGTGCAGATCCACGGGGGATATGGTTTTGTGAAGGAGTATCACGTGGAGCGCATGATGCGTGACGCCAAAATCACCCAGATTTATGAGGGTACTTCCGAGATTCAGAAAATTGTAATCTCGCGGGAAATCCTGAAATAAGCGTCGAATTGCCTAAAAGTCAGATTCATTGCACTAAACCCAGCTATTTTTTTGGCTGGGTTTAGTTTTTGTGAATTTTTATATCTTGTTTTGTATTGTATACATCCGGGCTGCAACTGCCCGTTTCCCTGCAAGCAACCCAACAAGTAGAGGTTTATGGAAGATTACAATAAAGTGATTGAGTCGCTCGGGGTTCGCTACATCAAAGCGAAGAACCTGGTACTGCAGCAGCCTTTCACTGTGCGCAATTCATACGACGTTGGCAACAACCTCATTCTGCTGCATAAAGGCCGCCTGAGTTTCGGCGACGACGAGCAGCAGAACGTGGAAGAAGGCGAAATGCTCTTTATTCCCGGGGGCCGCGCCACCAAAGTAACGTATGGCGACGCCGCTGGCAAGGTCATCACCAACGACGACCTGATCAGCAACAAGGATAAGTTCTTCCATTCCAACTCTGATCTGGACCTCATCGGTGATGCCGAAGAAAGCCACTCGTTTGTAAGCTTTGAGGCCAAGGTATTCGACTCGGTGAATTTTTTCGCCTCGCTCGACGTGCCGGCCTTTCTGATTACCGGCAACTCCAAGCTGGCTAATCTGGTCATCAAGGTCGTAGAAGAAAGCCTGCAGGAACTGCCCGGTCGGGAGCGGCTCATCACGATATACACTGAGAATATTGTGGTGGAAATCGTGCGCTACATCCTGAAAAACAAGATGTTCGTGGAGCAGCTGGCTACCAACAGCACGTACTTCAAGGACCCGCGCCTCATCGACCTGTTCAACTACATCAAGGAGAACCTGGGCGGCGACCTGTCAAACAAGGTGCTATCAGGGGTGGCCAACGTGTCGGAAGATTATGTAGGGCAGTACTTCAAGATGCTCACCGGCATCAACCCGCAGGACTACATCGAGTATCAGCGCATGGAGCGTGCTGTATTCCTGCTACGCACCACCAAAAAGAGCATCCGTGATATCGGCAAGGAAGTGGGCTATAAGGACACGGCGTACTTCTGCCGCCGCTTCAAGATGATGTTCGGCATTCCGGCCGGCAAGATGCGCCGCCGCGAGTCGGCCATGAACATCTAACGACGGAACCACGGATTCCACGGATTTTGTAGTCGGCGCGGTTCCAATTGGAGCAGAAAACAAAAGGGCTTGCCTTCCGGCAAGCCCTTTTTTATCGTCTACAAAATCCGTGGAATCCGAAAAATCCGCGCGAATCCGTGGTTCAGACGGTCACTTGATTGTAGGAGTGCACTACCCGCGAAACCTCTGCCAGGAATCCGGGGTCTTTTTCAATCTGGTTGCCGACCACAATGACATCAGCGCCGGCAGCCAAAGCAGCCTGGGCTTTTTCGGGCGTGTTGATGCCACCCCCTACGATAATAGGCACTTCCACAGCTTGGCGCACCGCCTGAATCATGGCCGGAGAAACGGGGTACATGGCCCCGCTGCCACCATCGAGGTACATCAGGCGCAGGCCTAGCTGTTCGCCGGCCATAGCAGTACAGGCCGCAATGGCCGGCTTGTCGTAGGGCAGGGGCGTGGTGCCGCTGATATAGCTGGCCGTGGTCTGGCGGCCGGTATCTACTAGCATGTAGCCGGTAGGTAGGATCTGCAGGTTGCTGGCCCGCAATAGCGGCGCGGCAATAACGTGCTGGCCGATCAGAAACTCCGGGTTTCGGCCCGAAATCAGGGAAAGGAGCAGAATACCGTCGGCGGGGCCTTCCAGGTGCAGGCTGTGGCTCGGGAACAGCAGTACCGGCACCGTAGAGCGGGACTTTATCAACTGAATGAGGGTAGCCTGATGAGAATTCATCACCAGGCTACCCCCTACAAAAAAGTACTCAACGGAATGCTGCGCGGTCAGCTCCAGCAGGTGTTGGCAGCCGGCTTCGTCCAGGTTGTCCGGATCGAGCAGGACAGCCAGCGACTTGCGGCCTTGCGCGCGGCGGGTGCTAAGCGTCTCATACAGGCTGTTGTGGCGCATTCGCGTCGTCGTGGTGATACGTAAAGTCGATATCCTGCGTCGTGGCCTCATTGGCGGGCGACGTTGCAAGGTCGGGATTTTTGTCCGATGGTAGATATTCCCCGATTTTTTTCGCCACGTAAGCCATCAGCACGGCCGAAATCTGTGCAATCAGCATCTTACCCGTATCCGACTGCAGAAACGAGTGGAAGGCCTCGGCCACAATAGAAGAAGCGGCATCCGAGCCCGGCGCGGCTACGGGGGGCCGCCGCGTGGCCGGCGTGCTAGACGAGGCAAAGTTTACCGGCTGAAACGGGTCGGCATCGGTGTGGTACACGTCGGGAGCCAGGTGGGCGCGGTCATGGGTGGCAGCGTGGTAGCCGGCCTGCGCGCCCCGGTCGTTTTGATGATGGCCTACCCCAAAGCCCAGGTCATCGGCCACCGCTTCATCAACAGCCGAACGGCGGGCCGGGGCGGGGCGGGAAGAGTGGCTGGCGCGGTGCAGGTGCCGGGCGTATTCGTCTTCTTCCTCGTCCTCATCGGGCGAGTATTTGGGCTTGGAGCGCAGTGCCTTGGCAATCAGCCAGATGCTGCCGGCCAGGCCTGCACCAATAAGAGCAAACTTGCCCACGCGCTGGCTTTGCTCCTTGATATTTTCCACGTCGCCCAGCAGGGCACGCTCGTATTCCAGCTTCTGGCGCTCCAGAAACTCTTTTTCGTCCTCGAACAGGGGATTGTGCAGATCAGCCATAGCAGCAGCTTACGCTTGACGTTTGTCGGATTTGTAGATGGTATTGCTGAGGGTTTTATCGGCTAGGCTCTGAAACAGCTTCTTATCCACTCCTACGATGAAGATAATGAGCAGCAGCAGGTAAAAGCCCGCTACAATACCAAAACCCCAGTACGAGCTGTCGAGAGCTTCATTGAGCGCCAGGCCGGCGAAAACACTTAGAAACACGAGAAACATGAGCCCGATAATGGCCATGGTGAGGCCGTGGGCTGTGCCTACGAAGGCTACTTTTACTTTTTCCTGAACCTCGAGCCGTACCAGGTCGATGCGGGTGTCGAGGTAGCCCATCAGGTTTCCCATCAGGCTGTCGTTGCGGGGCGTTTTGGATGCGTCGTCGTCGTAAGCCATGCGGCAGCGAGGAATTAGTAGAACATCAGATGACAGAAAACCAGCTCAACCATAAACAAGACGGTCGAACTGGAATGGAACTTCATACGGAAAACCCTGTTCAACGTCTAGGTTCGCCCGGAAAAATGGCGTACTTGTTGCCCCGAGTCCTGCCCCTTGAGCCAGAATCATTACCACGTACTTGGCGTGTCGCCCACAGCCACCCGGCTGGAAATCAAGCAAGCGTATAAGCAGCTGGCTTTGCGCTACCATCCCGACCGGCACCAGGGAGATACCCGCTACGAGGAGTTGTTCAAGCAAATCAGCATTGCCCACGGAATTCTGGCCGACCCCGCCCGCCGCGCGGCCTACGACCAGCAGCTGTGGCGCGAAGCTCAGCAGATCGAGCAAGCCCGCCGTCAGCAGCAGTTCCGGCACCAGCATCAGCACATCTACGGGGCACCGCCGCCGGCCGCCGGCCCCGTGCGCACCCGCCGGCCGGCTTCTTCGGCAGAACGACACTACCGGCCCATTCCGCGCCAGAAAACGCGTTTCACCCGCCGCGACTACCTGCTTACCTTCCTCTTTGTAGCGCTGCTGATAGCTTTCATGCTTTCCGTGAAGCTGACGATGGACCACGTAACCGCCCGTAGCAACTACGAAGACGGCCTGAAAGCCTACACGGAGCAGCAATGGAGCACGGCACACAGCTACCTGTCAGCTGCTATTCACTTCAAGCCCAACTATCCCGAAGCCCATCACCGCCGGGGCGAAATCGAGCAGCTGGCTTACCACGACTACCAGGCCGCGCTGGAAGACTACACGGTGGCGATACAGCAGGAGGAAATGGCCACGCCGCGCCGCGCCCGGCTGTGGTGGCGCATGGGCCAATGCTACGCGGCCGTTGGGCAATCCGGCAAGGCGCTACGGAGCTTCAACCAGGCGCTGGCCGCCGACTCCACGCAAACCGGAGCCTGGCTTGACCGGGGCGAGTTGCGCTTGTTTGAGCAGCGGCAGTTTCAGCCGGCCATCCTGGATCTAACTACCGGCCTGCGCCAGCGTGCAGCTCAAGGCAAAAGCCCGTCGGGCCGCTTCCTCACGTACCGCGGGCTGGCTTGGTTTAAGTTGGGTGAGTTTCAGGCTGCTCGCGCCGACTACCAGCAGGTGCTGCTAAACCAGCCGCGGAACGGACAGATTTACTTTCTGTTGGGCCGGTTGGCGGAGGCTCAGCAGAACCGCGCCGCCGCCTGCGAGTTCTTCGGGCGCGCCGCCCGCCTGGGTTACCTGTATGCAGAAGAGGCCCGGCTGAAAACGCCTTGCCTGTAGCCAGGGCATTACTTCTCTATAGCACCCAAATCTGAATTGGCGGGGCCCATCAGGAGCTTGCCGTAGGCGTCGAAGCGGGAGCCGTGGCAGGGGCAGTCCCAACTGCTTTCCAGCCCGTTCCAATGAACCACGCACCCCAAATGCGGACAAATTGCCGAGCATTCGTGGGTCTGGCCGGCCTTGTCTTTGTACACGGCCACTTTGGTAAGGCCGCGCCGGAGTACGGCACCCGAGCCTGCCGCAATTTCCTCGTCATTTGCCACGTCACCACCGGTGAGTAGTTCCGTGTATTCCGCCGCCACGTTCACGTTCTCCCGCACAAATTCCTTGATAGACTCGGGCTTCAACGTGATGCGGCCTGGGTCATAGAGCTTTTCCCAGGGGTTAGGCTGGTCTAGAATCAGGTCCCGAATGAGCATAGCGCCCAGGGTGGCGTGTGTCATGCCATGACCCGAGTCGCCGGTGATGATGTACACATTGTCTTTATCCAACGGATTACGGCCGGCGTAGGCTAGGCCATCCGTGGGTTCCATCACCTGCCCCGACCAGCGAAAATCGATGCTCGTGATTTGCGGAAAATGCTCCCGCGTCCAGTCTTCTAGGCATTGCAACCGCTCGGCGGGGTTGGCTTCCTGGCCGGTTTTGTGGTCCTCACCGCCCACAATTAGCAGGTCGTCTCCCTGGTTGGGGTCTTCCTGCAGGCGGATATAATGGTAGGGGTCGGCCGTATCCCAGTACAAAGCCTGTGTAACAGAGCCTTTGGGTACGCGAGCCGCCAAGGCATATGTGCGGTAGGGAGCCTGCTTGGTGTGCATCACCACCCGGTCGTTGAAGGGCGTATTGGTGGCAACGACAATAGCCCCGGCAGTTACTTCTTGGCCGGCTGTTGTCGTCACGCGGGCAGTGCTGCCGCCTTCCACCGCTTCCACGTGCGTGTGGGTGAAAATCTGCCCGCCCTGGGCCGTAATGGCAGCTACGAGACCGTGGAGGTATTGCAGAATATGGAACTGGCCTTGCTCGGGAAAGCGTAGGCAGGGGCCGGTATGGAAGCCGGGAGTGCCCGAGTCGCGCAGCTTTTTCACCGATTTCAGGCCGGCCCGATGCGCGGCTTCCAGCTCTTCGTCCAGTTCCTGCTCTGTACCATCGGCCGGCAAAAACAGGTAGCCATTGAGGCGGGTGAAGCCACAGGCTATTTTCTCGGTCAGGACGATTTTCTCGATTTCGGCAATGGCCGCCGTATGGCTTTCGGCTGCCAGCCGGGCGCCTTCCTCCCCAAACAGCTGCTCCAGCGTGGAGTATCGGTCATCGAGGGCATTGGAAAGGTGGGCCGTGGTACGACCGGATTCGCCGCTGGCTATTTCCCCGTCTTCCAGCACCACCACCTTTTTGCCGGCCTTGCCCAGCAGGTAGGCAGTAGTCAGGCCTGCTATGCCTGCTCCCACTACCACTACATCGGCCGTGGTACTCTGGCGAAGCGGCTTAAAGGTTGGCAGCGGGTCGGCAGTCGGGAACCAGACGGATTGCGTGGTGCCGGACGAGCGGGCAGGAGTGAGGCGAGCAGCCATAGCAGACAGGAATAGGTTTCCTGTGCTTACGCCCGCCGGGAGGCATAGTTAACGTCGAGCTTACTTCTGCCTTATGATATATGATATCAGAACCAGATACCGATTTCTGAAGTCAGCTTAGGCGTAGGCCCGCACTTTTTCCAGCGCATAGGCTTCCTTGCCCAGCTTGCGCAGCACGCGGTAGTGGGAGCGAAGTGCCATGAAAAAGGTCCGGTTTTCCAGGTAAGGCAAGCCAAACTCGTGGGCCGTCTGCTTCACGATGCCCGAAATGGCCGGGTAGTGGATATGGCAGATTTTCGGGAACAGATGGTGCTCGATCTGCTGGTTGAGGCCACCGCAGAGAAAATGCGCCAGCGGACTGGTTGTGGAGAAGTTGGCTGTGGTGCGCATCTGGTGAGCGGCCCAGGCTTCGCGCATATCGCCGGTTTCGTCGGGCACCGGAAACTCAGTGCCTTCTACCACGTGCGCCAGCTGAAATACCAGGCCCAGCACCAGGCCTTCCACGAAGTGCATCAGCAGAAAGCCCAGCACAAACTGCCACCACGTAATATCGAGCACCACCAGCGGCAGCACAATAAACAGCACGTAGTAGAGGGCTTTGTAGAAAAACAGGTTGAAATACTCCTGGCGCGGATGCTTTCGGTTGTCGTGCTGGCCGATCTTGTCCTTGAAGAATTTCAGATAATCCTTGCGCAAAACCCACGACAGCGAGGCCAGCCCGTACAGGAAAAACGCGTAGAGGTGCTGGTAGCGCTGCACCCGGTTCACCGGCTCGTCCTCCGACAGCCGCACCAAACCCGGTGCTACTTCAATGTCCTCGTCGTGGCCCGGAATGTTAGTGTAGGTGTGGTGCACCACATTGTGCGTGATGCTCCACATGTAAGGATTGGCCCCGATGAGGTTGAACAGCAGGCTGAAAACTTTATTTACCCGCTTGTCGGCCGAGAAGGAGCCGTGAATGGCGTCGTGGCACACATTGAAGCCGATAAAGGCGCTGAACGCGCCCAGCAGCCCCGCCAGCAGCGCCATGCCGCCCAGCCCGAATTGCCCGGAAATCAGCAGCGCATAAAAAACCACGAAGCTGGTCAGGTAGAACGCCGTTTTGGCCCACATAGCGCCGTTGGCGTGCTTGGAAAGGCCATTGGCCTGAAAATGGGCTTCTACCCGCTGGCGTACCGTGGCGAAAAAAGCAGATTGGGTGGTGTTGGTGAATCGAACTTGCTGAGCCATGTGGAGAGTAAGGTGCAGTACAGCAGCGCAGGCCACTCATCCACAAAATTGCGAAGATGTCGTTGCCAAGCGGCAACATATAACTCTTCAACCGAAACCCGACAGGAATAGTACCCGGCCGGAAAAAGAATTTGCGTTGGTATCCGGCAGGCTCACCTGTTTTGGGCGGGCAGATCTACGAAAAAAGCCGCAGAGTCAGAATAGCCGGGTTTATCCGGAAGAAATAAAAAAGCCCTCTTTGCAGGCTGCAAAGAGGGCTTTCCGTGGTAATGGTTGGAATCGAACCAACGACACCAGCATTTTCAGTGCTGTGCTCTACCAACTGAGCTACATTACCATCTTCCCGCAAAAGGCCCGTATGGCCGTTGGGGAGCACAAAAGTAGTAAACCAATTTCAACCTGCAAGCCGTAGGGTAAAAAAATCTTTCCGGCCGGAAAAAGACGGGATTTGTTATGCATACCGAGTATATTTCGGCCTAAACCCCAAACCTACCCATTTCTCCGTGCACTTTTCTATTCAAAACATCCTCTTCCTGCTGGTGGCGGTGGCAGGCTTCGGCCTATTTGCCTGGCAAGTGCGGAAGATTCGGGCCAATATCCTCGTCGGGCGCGACCGGGACATGAGTGGCCACGTGAATGAGCGGCTGTGGAAAACCCTGCTGGTAGCCTTCGGGCAGCAGAAAATGTTCAAGCGCCTCACGCCGGCCATTCTGCACCTCATCGTGTACATCGGCTTTATCGTCATCAACATCGAGGTTATTGAGATATTGATTGACGGTATTTTCGGCACGCACCGGGTGCTGAGCTTCCTGGGCCCGCTGTACTCGCTGCTCACGGGCACCAACGAAGTGCTGGGGGCGCTGGTGGTGCTGGCCGTGGCGGCTTTGTGGTGGCGGCGCAATGTAAAAGGCGTGCGGCGCTTTACCGGCCCGGAAATGCGCGCCTGGCCCCGGCTCGATGCCAACGTCATTCTCTACATCGAGGTGGTACTGATGATGGCCCTGTTCACCATGAACGCCGCCGACCTGAAGCTGCACGGCGCCAGCCTGCCCGGCGCTTTTCCCGTCAGCCAGTTCCTGACAGGCCTGCTGCCGGATAGCCCAACGGCTCTGCATGTGCTGGAGCGCGTGGGCTGGTGGGCGCACATTGTAGGCATTCTGCTGTTTCTGAACTACCTGCCTTCGTCCAAGCACTTTCACATCATTATGGCTTTCCCGAACGTGTACTTCTCCCGGCTGGTGCCGCAGGGGCAGTTCTCGAACGTGGACAGCATCACTCACGAGGTGAAGGCCATGATGGACCCTTCTTACCAGGTGCCCGCCCCCGCCACGGAGCCCGATGGCTCAGCCGCCGCGCCCACGCCTTTCGGGGCCAAGGACGTGAATGACCTGGCCTGGACCAACCTGCTGAATGCTTACTCCTGCACCGAATGCGGCCGCTGTACCTCGGTGTGCCCGGCCAATATCACCGGCAAGCTGCTTTCCCCGCGCAAAATCATCATGGACACGCGCGACCGGGTGGAGGAGAAGTACAACGCCCCGCTGATCTTCAACCCCAACCTCTACGGCAAGGAAGCCAAGCACGACCCGCAGGAGCAGCTGGACCGCGAAAACCACACGCTGCTGCGTGGCTACGTGACGCCCGAGGAGCTCTGGGCCTGCACCACCTGCAACGCCTGCGTGGAAGCCTGCCCGGTAAACATTAATCCCCTGGAAAGCATTGTGGAAATGCGCCGCTTCCTGGTGCTGGAAGAGTCGGCCGCGCCCAACTCGCTCAACGTCATGTTCTCCAACATCGAGAACAACGGCGCGCCCTGGGCCTTCTCGCCCTCCGACCGCTTCAACTGGGCCGACGACCTGTTTGTAGCGGAAAAGTAGTAAGTATTGGGTAATGAGTACTGAGACACTCATATTTTGGTGTCTGTGCTTCACTCAAACCATTGCTGCTCCTCTTTCCCTTGTCTCAATACTCAATACTCACTACGATAATGGCTGAGTTAACTGCCAAGCGCCAAGTAAGTGTTCCGATGATGGCTGATCTGGCCGCGCGGGGCGAAACGCCGGAAATTCTGTTCTGGGTAGGCTGCGCCGGCGCCTTCGACGACCGGTACAAGCGCGTGACGCGGGCTTTCGTGCGCATTCTGGAGCACGTGGGCGTAAACTACGCGGTGCTGGGCATGGAAGAAAGCTGCACCGGCGACCCGGCCAAGCGGGCTGGCAACGAATTCCTGTTTCAGATGCAGGCCATGCAGAACATTACCACCCTCAATGGCTACGGCATCAAGAAGGTGGTAACGGCCTGCCCGCACTGCTTCAACACCATCAAGAACGAGTACCCGGCGCTGGGCGGTGAGTACGAGGTGATTCACCACAGCACCTTCCTGCAGCAGCTCATCAACGAAGGCAAGGTGAAGGCCGAGGGCGGGGAGTCATTCAAGGGCCGCCGCATTACCTTCCACGACTCCTGCTACCTGGGCCGCGCCAACAACATCTACGAGGCGCCCCGCGCCGTGCTGGAAGTGCTGGACGCCGACCTGCTGGAAATGAAGCGCTGCAAAACCAACGGCCTCTGCTGCGGTGCCGGCGGCGCCCAGATGTGGAAAGAGCCCGAGCCCGGCAAAAAAGACATCAACGTGGAGCGCGCCGAGGAGGCCCTGGCCACCCTGGACGGTGACGCCGACGTGCTGCTGAACCTGCAGGGTGTGGAAAGCACCGCCCCGGTGCTGCCCGCCGGCTCCAACCGCGGCGGCAGCGTTATTGCCGTAGCCTGCCCGTTCTGCATGACTATGATGGCCGACGGCGTGAAAAACAAAGAGCGGGAATCGGACGTGCAGGTGTTTGACCTGGCCGAGCTGATTGCCTCCGCCGAAGGCCTGAACGCGTAATAGTGCTTAGGCTGTTATATCATCTGAAAGCAGAGCAACCTAAGCACTACGCACTAACAACTAAGCACTAATAACAGCCCCGCGCCGGAACTTCCGGCCGGGGCTGTTTCTTTGTAGTAAGATGGGTGATTCAACAGGCTGCTTTCCGGCCGCCTATCCGTCACATCCGTTTTTCATCCGTAAAATCTGAGGTCCGTGTACGTTCCCTTCGACCAATTGCCCGCCTCGGCGCGCGTGTGGATTTATCAGGCCAACCGGCCTTTCACCGAGGCAGAAATAGCCGCCGTGCAGCCGGCCTTGCGGCAGTTCGCCAAGGAGTGGACCAGCCACGGCCGCACCCTGGCCGCCTCCGCCGAAGTCCTGCACGGGCAGTTTCTGGTGATTGGGCTGGATGAGGCCGTAGCCGATGCCAGTGGCTGCTCTATTGATGCCTCCGTGCGCTTCGTGCGCGGGCTGGAAGAAGGGCTGGATATTCAGCTGCTAGATAAGGCCCGGCTGGCGTTTCTGCTTGATGGGCAAGTGCAACTGCTGGACCGGCTGGCTCTGCGCGCCGCCGTAGCGGAGGGCCGCCTTCAACCCGATACTCCCTACTTCAATAACACCGTGGCCACGTACGCTGACTTGCAGCAGCAGTGGCCCGCGCCAGCCCGCGCTACCTGGCTGGCCCGGTATTTCGCGGCGGCGGCAACCCCGCCAGCCTGAGCGCGGTACAATCCTGTCCAAACTGCTTATACTTGCCCGGCGGCGGCCAGCGTTACCTGCCTGAGTGCAAGCTTCAGCCCGACCTTTTTTCTTCTATTCCTATGCGGAAATTTCTAATCCTATGCGCGGCGGCCGGCACCACGGGGTGGCTGAGCGGCTGCAGCGCCTCGGACCAGCTCACCAAGGCCGACCGGCGTTTTGTGCGGGGGGAGTACGAGGAGGCTATTCCCCTCTATAAGGCCGATGTGAAAAAGGGCAAGCGCACCGCGTTTTCCAACTTCCGCATTGCGGAATCCTACCGCCTGTCCAACCGCATCGAGCAGGCTGAGGACTATTACAACTCGGCCATTGGCGGCGGGGTGAAATCCAACGACGCCAAGTTCTACTACGCCGAAGCCCTGAAAGCCAACGGCAAATACGAGGAGGCTACCACGCAGTTTGAAGCCTACGCCCAGAACGGAGCCAACGCCAAGCTGGTACCCCGCGCCGAGCTGGAAGCCAAAAACACCAAGCTGGTACCCGAACTGCTGGCCCAGCGCACCAACAACGAAGTGCAGGACTTGGACTCGGTGAACTCGCCTTCTTCGGACTTTGGCGCGACCATACTGCCCACTACCAAGGAGCTGGTGTTTGCCTCGGGCCGCGACGGGAAGAAATATCTGGGCAACGGGGAAGGCTTCAACGACCTGTACGCCGTAACGCTGGCGGCCGAGCCGCAGCTAACGGGTGGCCACACCATTCGTCGCCTGGAGCCCGTGTTCAACACCGCCGATAAGCACGAGGCCAGCGCCACCTACTCGCCCGATGGCAAGACGATGGTGTTTGCCCGCTCCAACAACGGCACCAAGAAGCAGGCCAAGGAAGGCTACCAGAGCGTGGACCTGTTTGTGTCGTACTTCCGGGGAAATGAGTGGACGGAGCCGGTGCTGGCGCGGGGCCTCAACAGCAAAACCGCCGACGACTTCTCGCCCGCCTTCTCGCCCGACGGCCGCACGCTGTACTTTTCTTCCAGCCGCACCGGCGGCAGCGGGGGCAATGACCTTTATAAGACTACGCTGGAAGAGGGCAACCGCTTTTCGACTCCCGAAAACCTGGGCGACAAAATCAACACGCCCGGCAACGAGAACTTCCCCGCAGTGGCACCCGATGGCACGCTGTACTTCTCCTCCGACGGGCACCCCGGCCTGGGCCGGCTCGACATCTTCCGGGTAGAGAAGGGCGCGGTGAAAAACGTGGGCGCCCCTATCAACAGCACCGCCGATGACTTTGCGCCCTTCTTCACGGCCAAAGATGCGGGCGTGTTTTCGTCCAACCGCAGCGGCGGCAAAGGCTCCGATGACCTGTACCTGTTCCGCCGCAAGCCCCTGAAGCTGGTCACGCTCTTCGCCGACGGCACGCTGCTGGAAAAAGACGCCAAAACCGGCGAAACCAAGCCCTTGGCGGGCGAGGAGGTGGCCCTGCTGGGCCGCAACGGCCAGCGCCTGCAAACCACGCAGTCGGGTCCCGATGGCAAGTTCAGCTTCAAGCTGGATACAGCCAGCACCTACGCGCTGGTGGCCGACCGCCCGGGCTACTTCACGGCCCGCCAGAGCCTGACCACGGTGGGCAAGGTGCCCACGCAGGATGAGCTGCCCGCCCCGCAGAACGACATCAAGTTGCCCGTGACGCTCACCCTGGATAAGATTGTGGTGAACAAGGCCATTGTGGTCGAAAATATCTTCTACGACTACGATAAGTGGAACATCCGGCCCGATGCCGCTCTGGAGCTGGATAAGCTGGTGCAGACGCTGGTGGACAACCCCAAAATCACCATCGAGCTCAGCTCCCACACTGACTCCCGTGGCAAGGACGCCTACAACCTGAGCCTTTCGCAGAAGCGGGCCCAGTCGGCGGTGAACTACATTATCTCCAAGGGCATTGCCAAGAGCCGCATTACGGCCAAAGGCTACGGCGAAACCCGGCCCGTGCTGAAAAATGCCCGCACCGAGGATGAGCACCAGCGTAACCGCCGCACCGAGTTTAAGGTGACGCGTATTTCGCAGTAACGTGCAGGATTTTTTCTTGAGCTGAAAACGCCCGATACGCTCTGTATCGGGCGTTTTTTGTGAAGATGCCGGGCGAAATCAGTCGGCGCAGGCGCGCGCCAACAGCCGGGCGGACGGGAAAGTTCCGGGTTGGCATAATCCTTGGAAAAAGCTCCGGCAAGGGCCAGCTACACGGCCCGGCTTATCCGCTCTGCCATGAAAAAGGCCCTACTTCTCTGCTGCAGCTTCCTGCTATGGGCTGCGCAACTTCTCGCCGCCCCGGCCAACGTCAACTTTATTTCGGAGCGCGGGGTGCCCTTCAAGCTCATCTTCGATGGCAACCTGCTCACCCGCCGGGTAGCGCGGGAAGTGTACCTGGACCGGGTGCAGCCCGGCTCCCACTGGGCCGAGTTCCGGTTGCCAGCTGGCCGCGGCTACGTGAAGTACCGCACCCGCGTGTTTCTGGAAGCCGGCTACGAATCGAGCTACGTGCTGGTGACGCGCCAGGGCTACCCACCCGTGCTGCGCAAAGCCTCGGCGGTGCCCATGCGGGGCCCCTGGCGCCGTAACCCGCACTACAACGACTACCCCGGCCCCTACGGCAACTCCGACGCGGGCTACGACAGCCGCAACGACGACCGTGACGGCAGCTACGACAACCGCGACCAGGACCGCGACGGACGCTACGACGACCGGGATGACCAGCGAGATGATGATCGGCGTGACGACCGGCGCCCCGAAT
Source organism: Hymenobacter guriensis (assembly GCF_015773195.1). GTDB lineage: Bacteria > Bacteroidota > Bacteroidia > Cytophagales > Hymenobacteraceae > Hymenobacter > Hymenobacter guriensis. The sequence continues at coordinate 144,013 of NZ_JADWYK010000007.1, read as the reverse complement.
ACTCCGGCCGCTACCGCACTCTCATGAATGCCGCCGACGTGGATGCGCTGCTCCGCGTGCTGAAAACCAAGGCCTTCGACAAAGACAAGCTGCCCATTGCCCAGGAAGCCCTGGCCCAATCGGCCATCCGCACAGAGGAACTGAAGCGCCTGCTACGCGGCTTCGATTTCGAGAGCCAGCGCCTGGAAATGGCCAAGTACGCCTACGACCACGTGGCCGACCCCCAGAACTTCTACCAGGTGTATGAGCTGTTCAACTTCGACTCCAACGTGAAGGAGCTGCAGCAGTATAGCGCCCAGAGCCGCCCCACCGACGACTACCGCGGCAACTACCGCTCCACCATGACGGTGGCCGAGGTAGATGCCCTGGCCCGGGCGGCCGAGCGGCAGGCCTTCGATAAAGACAAGCTGAGCATCATGCAGGATGGGCTGGCTCGCACTGCCCTGCGCACCGAGGACCTCAAGCGCCTGCTGCGTGTGTTCAGCTTTGAGGATCAGCGCGTGGAACTGGCCAAGTACGCCTACCCCCGCCTCACCGACTCCCAGAACTTCTACCAGGTGTACGAGCTGTTTTCCTTCCGCTCCAACGTGGACGCGCTGCAGGACTTCGTACGTCAGCAGCGGTAGCTACCGGGGGTTGAACAGCATCTTCACCGGTGCGGGATGCTTTCGCAGGGGTGCCGAAGAGCCCTTCACCGATGAAGGGTGGCTTCGGACCCCTGCGGAAGCATCCCGCACCGGTGAAGACAGCCTAAATACTCCTGTTAAAGTATCCTGCACCGGTGCGGCTACTACCGCAAACACAAAACAGGGCCTTCCGGCAACTGGAAGGCCCTGTTTTGTGTTTGCGGTATTGGAGGCGGGACTTACCCCCGCCGTTGGCCTCGTTACCGCAGGCGGTCCATGCTGCGCACCAGCTTCTCGTCGCGGCGGATAAAGCGGTTGGCCAGCACGTTGAGCAGCAGCGCCAGCGTAGGCAGGTAAAAGCCCGCCTCGAAGGTGCCGGGCACTTTGATGTTGAGCAGCCGCTCCCCAATGCCGGAGTAGTAGAAACCCGCGCCGATGGTGCTCATGATGAGCAGCAGGTTGAAGGTGCCAATCTGCTGCTGGCGGAGGCGGTTGCGGAACTGAAATATTTCAAACACGGCCAGGGCCGCGGCCGCCACGGCCAGCGCCGCAATAGGCCAGGTGCTGGTAGTGGGCCCCTGCCCCTTGGTGAAGGCTAATTGGGTGGCCGTCAGCACCACTTCGTTGCCGGTGAGTGGGTCGGTCTTCGACCAGATGGGCAGAAAAACGACGCTCAGCATGGCCAGCGCCAGCAACAGAAGGAATACGCTTTGAATTCTTTGTATCATCTTTGTGGGTTGATTGAATCGACAGGGTCCCGGCCGCGCCGGGGCCGGCAAAAGTAGCCAACAACCACCGGAAAAACCGCATTTACCTTCCATGCCCCAAGCCTATATTGTGGACGCCGTCCGCACGCCGATTGGCAAATTCGGCGGCGCCCTGAGCAGCGTCCGCCCCGACGACATGGCCGCGCACGTGCTGCGCGAGCTGCTGCGCCGCAACCCCTCCGTAGATAAAGCCGCCATTGAAGACGTAATTATGGGCGCCGCCAACCAGGCCGGCGAAGACAACCGCAATGTGGCCCGCATGGCTGCGCTGCTGGCCGGTCTGCCCCTGTCGGTAGGCGGCAACACCGTGAACCGCCTGTGTGCCTCGGGCCTGCAAAGCATCATCGACGCCGCCCGGGCCATCAAGGCTGGGGAGGGCGACGTGTACCTGGCCGGCGGCGCCGAGAGCATGACGCGCGCCCCCTTCGTGGTAGCCAAGTCGTCCACGGCCTTTGCCCGCGACTTCACCGCCCACGACACCACCTTGGGCTGGCGCTTCGTGAACCCCAAGCTCTCGAAGCTGCACCACCCCTTTGCCATGGGCGAAACGGCCGAGAACGTGGCCAAGCGCTACGGCATCACCCGCCAGGAGCAGGACCAGTTTGCCTTCGACTCCCAACTGAAGTACCAGCGCGCCAACGAGAAAGGCCGGTTCCGCCGCGAAATCGTGCCCGTGTTCATTCACCAGCCCAAAGGTGACGCCGCCTTGTTCGACACCGACGAGCCCCCGCGCCTGTCGTCGCTGGAGAAGCTAGCCACCATCAAGCCTGCCTTCCAGCCCGTAGATGGTACCGTAACGGCCGGTAACTCGGCCGGCATCAACGATGGTGCCGCCGCCGTTATGCTGGTGAACGAAGATGCCCTGGAGCGCTTCAAGCTGAAGCCGATGGCCCGCGTGGTAGCCTCGGCTATTGCGGGGGTAGACCCTGCTTATATGGGCATCGGGCCCGTACCGGCTATTCAGAAAGTGCTGCAGCGTGCCGGTCTCACCCTGGACGACATCGACCTGATTGAGTTGAACGAGGCCTTTGCCGTGCAAAGCATTGCCTGCATCCGCGACCTGGGCCTGGATATGACTAAGGTGAACGTGAACGGCGGCTCCATTGCCATCGGGCACCCGCTGGGCTGCTCCGGGGCGCGCATCACGGCCACGTTGGTGCACGAGATGCAGCGCCGTGAGGGTGTGCGCTACGGACTGGCTGCCATGTGCGTAGGCGTAGGCCAGGGCGCCGCCGTGATTTACGAGAAGGTATAAGGCGACTTGCGGCCGTCCGGCAGCCAACAGGAGGGTAGTGGGGCCACCCGGCCCGGCTACCCTCTTTCTGTCTGTTATCAGCCAGATAGCCTTCAACTCTCAACCATTTACCTGTGCGCTACTTTCTTCATCTGGCCTACGATGGTACCCAGTACCACGGCTGGCAGATTCAGCCCAATATGGTAACGGTGCAGCAGGAACTGGACCGGCGCCTTTCGCAGGTGCTGCGCCAGCCAGTATACTGCCTGGGCAGCGGCCGTACCGACTCGGGCGTGCACGCCAGCCACCAGGTGGCGCACTTCGATGCCGAAGTGCCCGAAAGCCTCGACCTGCCCACGCTGCTCTACCGCCTCAACCGGGCGCTGCCGCACGACATCCGGGCGTTGGCTATTCACCCGGTGCCCGCCGCGGCCCACGCCCGCTTCGATGCTACGGCCCGTACCTACCAGTACCACGTGCGCCTCGTGCCCGACCCGTTCAGCCCCGCGCACACACTGTACCTGGACCGTGCCCCCGATGTGGAAGCTATGAACGAAGCCGCCGCTTATCTGGTAGGCGACCATGACTTTACCAGCTTCTCGAAGGTAAAAGGCAGCGAAAAGCACTACCGCTGCCATTGCTACGAAGCGGGCTGGCACCGCGTGCCGGGCGGACTAATCTTCCAGATCCGGGCAAACCGCTTTGTGCGGGGCATGGTGCGGTTGGTAGTGGGCACGCTGCTGGATGTAGGCCGGGGCAAGCTCACCCCGGTGCAATACAGCGAAATACTGCACAGCCTGCAGCGCGTGCACGCCAGCGGCGCAGCAGCGGCCCAGGGCCTGTTCCTGTGCCGGGTAGAATACCCTACCGAGCTGGTAGCCGACGTGACCCTGCCCGTAGGTTTGCCGTACTTTGCGGCAGGGTGACAGGTGATGGGGTGACAGGTAACACGTAACAGGTTGTCATTGCGAGGCGTAGCTGAAGCAATCCGTCCTGGACAACGTGCTGAACATCTTTAACCCAGAAAGCTTTTGACCACAATAGGTAAGAGCTTGTCACATTTTTGTGCTTTGTGCGTTGCCCAGGACGGATTGCTTCCCTTCGCTCGCAATGACAGCGTTTCACCTGTTACTTGTTACCTACCCCATCACCTGTTACCCTACTACATGGAGCACGCCACTACGGCCACCAAAACCGGTAATATCTTCGACTGGCAGGTGCTGCGCCGGCTGATGACGTACGTGCGGCCCTACCAGCGCATCTTCTACTTCCTGATTTTCCTGACCATTGCCACCGCTGCCTTGGGTACGCTGCGCCCCTTCCTCATTCAGCGAATGGTGGACGTGAGCATTGAGCAGGGCGACATAGTGAGTGTGAACAAGATGTTCGGGCTGCTGATTGTGCTGCTGGTGGCCCACACCCTGGTCAGCTACCTGCAAACGTACTTCGGCGGCTGGCTGGGCCAGTACATCGTGCGGGACATTCGGGTGGACCTCTACCGCCACATTCTGGACCTGCGCCTGAAGTTCTTCGACCGCACACCCATCGGTCAGCTCGTGACGCGCAACATCTCCGACGTGGAAACCCTGTCCGACGTGTTCAGCGAAGGGCTAGCAGCTATGATTGGCGACATCCTGCAGCTGGTGTTCATCATGGCTTTCATGTTCTACATCGACTGGCGCCTGACGCTGGTGAGCCTGTCCGTTATTCCGCCGCTGCTGTTCAGCACGTACGTGTTCAAGGAGAAGGTTAAGAAGTCGTTCCAGGAAGTGCGCACGGCCGTGGCCAGCCTCAACTCCTTTGTGCAGGAGCACCTGACGGGCATGAACGTGGTGCAGATCTTCAACAACGAGCAGCGGGAGTTTCGCAAGTTTGAGAAGATCAACCGGGAGCATACCCGGGCCAACATCCGCTCGGTGCTCTACTACAGCATCTACTTCCCGGTGGCCGAAGTGCTGGCGGCGGTAGGGGTGGGACTCTTGGTGTGGTACGCGGCCCAGGGGCAGATTGAAGGCACCATCTCCAAGGGTGCGCTCATTGCCTTCATTATGTACAATGCCCTGTTCTTCCGCCCTATCCGCCAGATTGCCGACCGGTTCAACACCCTGCAGCTGGGTCTGGTAAGTACGGAGCGCCTGCTCAAGCTGCTCGACAGCAAGGAGCTGATTGCCGACAACGGCACCTACACGCCCGCCACTCTGCGCGGCGACGTGGAGTTCGACCACGTATGGTTTGCCTACAACGAGGAAGAATGGGTGCTGCGCGACATCGATTTCCAGGCCCAGGCCGGCCAGACGGTGGCCTTCGTGGGCGCTACGGGCGCGGGCAAAACCAGCATCATCAACCTGCTCAGCCGCTTCTACGAAATCAACCAGGGTACCATCCGCATCGACGGGCACGACCTGCGCGAGTACGACCTCAAGCACCTGCGCCGTCACATCGGGGTGGTGCTCCAGGATGTGTTCCTGTTTGCGGGCACCATTCGGGACAACATCACCCTGGGCAACGCCGATATCACCGACGAGCAGATCTGGCAGGCCGCCGACCTGGTAGGCGCCCGGCGCTTTATTGAGCGGCTCCCCGGCGACCTAAGCTACCAGGTGATGGAGCGGGGCGCTACGCTGTCGGTAGGCCAGCGCCAGCTTATTTCCTTTGTGCGGGCCATGGTCTACCAGCCCCGCATCATTATTCTGGACGAGGCCACCTCCTCGGTGGACTCCGAGACGGAGGAGCTCATTCAGCAAGCCATTGAAAAGCTGATGCAGGGCCGTACTTCCCTCGTCATTGCCCACCGCCTGAGCACCATTCAGAAAGCCGACCGCATCATCGTGCTCGACCGGGGCGAAATCAAGGAAAGTGGCACCCACGAGGAGCTGCTCCGCCTGGGTGGCTACTACACCCAGCTCTACCAGATGCAGTACAAAGATGCGTTGGCCTAATCACCCCTAACTTTGCCCGATGACTCGTTGGCTTTTTCTGCTTTTCATCGGCGTAGCAGCCGTGGCGGCTGGTATCTACGCGTACCTGGGCGGCTTCCGTGCGCCTGAGGTAACGCTGATAACTACTTCGCAACCCATATATCTGGCCGGCCGCTACTTCCAGGGCCGCGCCGATAGCAAGGAGTTTGGGCCGTTGTTCCGGCAGGCGCAGCAGCTGCAGGAAAGCGGCCAGTTGCGCGGCGACCTGGGCAATGTGTACTACAACGACCCCGAAGCCGCCGGCGACACGGTAAAAGCCTTCGTCGGCCTGATTGTGTCCGACACCACTACCCAAGCCCTGCCCAGCGGCTACCGCTTCAGCACCTTCACTAGCGGCCAGCGCGTGGTGCGGGCTCGGGTACAAGCCAGCTATATGGTAGCCCCCGACCGGCTTTATTCCGGCATCAAGCACTTTGCGGAAGCCCAGAAGATTAAGCTGGGTAAGGTATACGTAGAGCGTTTCCCGGCGCAGGGGCCAGTAGAAGTGCTGGCCTTGGTGAAGTAAGTCAGATACCAAAACGCGAAGGCCCACTGCAATACTTTCCAGCGGGCCTTCTCTTGATAAATTGGCTTAACGGCCCAGGTAGAAGGAAATGCCCAGGTTCACATCTTCAACCCCTAAGCCGAAATCGAAGCCAGTGTTGGTGATTTCCTGAGTATTGTTGTTTCCGTAGTCGGTTTTCTCCTTTAAACTGGCGTAGCGGATACCATTGAGCGTAACTTCGAGGCCTACTTTGGGCACCGGGAAATATACCAGCCCAGGTGTTAGGGCCGCATATACTCCCTTATTGGATGTTTCTATGGGAGAACCTTCCATTTCTGACCCCGAACTGCTGTAACCAGCTCCAACCTGCCCGTAAAAGGCAAAGTTGTCGCCCAGAAACTTGTAATACCGCACCATAGGGCCTACGGCCAGCCCGTGGAAGTTTATTTCCTGCTCCCGGTAGCGGCCGGTGTAAGAGTCATAATCAACCCGATTTACTTGTCCGCTCGATACGGTCAGCATCAGGCCCAGCGCCAGGTTATCCGCTACGAAGTAGCCCGCTGTAGGAGAAAAAGAAAACTGTGACTCTTTAGTTGGTGGGGGTGGGGTGCCAAATGCCCCTGTTGTTGCCTCCTGCTTGCGGCTGGAATAATTAATTGCTCCCGACAATAAGGTGGTTCCTGCACTTATCTGAGCCTGTACGGCCCCGCCTGAGCTCAACAGCAGCAGGAAAAGGAAAGATCTTCGCATCTTAGGGAAGAATAGAGTAAAAAATGAACAGGTAAATCTACTCCATAAAATATACCGCATGGGCTCCTGGGGCGGTAAGAAAACCGTTGCTCTAGTTCTAATTAAGACCATACGGAAAGAAAAACGCCCGCTGAACCTAATTCAGCGGGCGTTTGTGCAAGAGAGCAGCAATGTCGGGGTGGCAGGATTCGAACCTACGGCCTCGTCGTCCCGAACGACGCGCGCTACCGGGCTGCGCTACACCCCGCTAGGGAAAAGCGGGCAGTTACTCTCTTCTTCTGCCGAAAAAAGCCTCCGGGTGGGGTTCCCAGAGGCTTTTCGAACAGTAATTCTTCGGTCGGAGTGGCAGGATTCGAACCTACGACCTCCAGCACCCCATGCTGGCGCGATACCAGGCTACGCTACACCCCGAGGAATTGAGTTGCAAATGTAAGCGCCTTTCCGGTAGAATCGCAACGTTTAGCGGCAGAAAATTCGCCGAAGCTACCGGCTATACGCATTCCGGTCTGAGAATCAGACGGATGGCCTGGTGAAAAAAACAGCTTTCCTGGCGTGGTTTATGCAGTGCGGAAAGAGAAAATCGTATTTTTACCGTTGGCTTGTCCCTTTGCTTTTCTCTGGTTCCTTATGAAGCTTTTCTCCTCTCTGTTGGCCGTACTGCTGGTTTCTGCGAGTGCCCAGTTGGCTACGGCTCAAACCAAGCCCGCCGCGAAACCCGCCGCCAAGGCCCCTGCTGCTAAAGTTGCCGCCAAACCGGCGGTAGCCGGCGCCAAGCCTGCCGTAAAGCCCGCGGCCCCGAAACCGGCCGTTGCCGCCAAGCCCTTAGCAGCCGGAGCCAAAGCTGCGCCGGCCGAAGCCGCCCCCGAGCCGCCCGCGCTGATCAGTGATAAGCTGGCACCGGCCGCGCCCAATAGCACCACGCTGAAGGTACGCCTTGAAAATAACCCTATTACCAAGCGGATGCAGGTGCGAACCAACGCTACTGGCCCCACCCGCGTGGAAGTGAATGATGAGGCCGGCCGCCCTGTAGTAACGAGCGACCTGGTATCGGGCGACGACGTAGCCACCATTGATGTAAGCAACCTGCCTGCGGGCTACTACATCATCAAATGCACCTCCGGGGAGCGGACCGGAATGAAGCGCGTGATGCTGGGCAAATAGCCAACGGCACGCTCGCGAAAACGTTAAAGCCCGCGAATTCCGGTTCGCGGGCTTTTTTATGCTTCTATCTTCGGGCCTATGATGGCAGGCCAAAACTTTTCCTTCTGGGAGCGGCAGACGTTTCTGGGGCGCTACGACGTGGTGATTGTAGGCGGCGGCATTGTGGGTTTGTCGGCGGCCATCTACGCCCGGCAGTTGCGGCCCACGGCTCGGGTGTGCGTGCTGGAGCGCGACCTGCTGCCCAACGGCGCCAGTACCAAAAACGCCGGCTTTGCCTGCTTCGGCAGCATCTCGGAACTGCTGGCCCAGGAGCAGAAAAATGGCACAGCCGCGCTGCTGCAGGTAGTGCAGGCCCGCTGGGAAGGCCTGGCGCGGCTGCGCAGCCTGCTCGGCGACGAGGTTGTCGGGTACGAGGGCGTAGGTGGTTTTGAGCTGTTTCGGCCCGAGGACGAAGAGCTGGCCGAACGCAGCCTCAGCCATATAGCCTACTACAACCAGCTGCTGGCGCCCATTATCGGTACCAGGCAGATTTTTCGGAATGCCACTAGTATTGTGGGTGCTATGGGCCTGGCGGGCGTAGAAACTATGCTGGAAAACATCGCCGAAGGCAGTCTGGATACCGGCCGGATGATGGAAGCTTTGCTGCGCCGGGCCTGGCAGGCAGGCGTGACGGTGTTGCACGGCTGCGCGGTTGAAGCCGTGGATAGCGAGGCAATGGAAGTACGGGTGCAGACCAACGCCGCACCCATTCGCGCCGGGCAGGTGCTGCTGGCTACCAATGCCTTCACCCGGCAGTTCTTACCGAATCTGGATGTAATGCCCGGCCGCGGGCAGGTGCTCGTCACTGAGCCCATCAAAAACTTACGCCTGCGTGGCACCTTTCACTACGACGAAGGCTACTACTATTTCCGGACAGTTGGCAACCGCGTACTGCTGGGTGGTGGCCGCAACCTCGATTTCGCCGCCGAAGCCACCACCGCGCCCGGCCTGACGTCCCTGGTGCAGGAGCGGCTGGAGCATTTGCTGCACCGCGTTATCCTGCCCGGCCAGCGCCCGCGCATCGACTATCGTTGGAGCGGCATCATGGCCTTTGGTGAGGAGCTGGCCCCGATTATCAAGGAAGTCGAGCCCCGCGTTTTCGTAGCCGCGCGCTGTAACGGAATGGGCGTGGCCATGGGAGCTGGCAGCGGCCACCGCGCCGCTTTGCTGATGTGCGGTTGCTAATGTGCGAATGTGGTTGAATGTGGGGAATGTGCTGATGATACGCCTCATTAGCACATTCCCCACATTCAACCACATTAGGACATTACAGAGGAGTTCCTTCGCTTTGCAGCTGCCGCTCGTAGAGGGCGCGGTAGAGGCCTTGCTCATCCTGCATGAGCACCTCGTGGGTGCCGTGCTGCACAATCTGGCCATCGTCGAGCACTAGGATTTCGTCGGCCAGCTTCACGGAGCTTACCCGGTGGGAGATGATGAGGCTGGTGCGGTTGTGCATGATGCGCTGCAAGCTGGCCAGAATGGCGTTTTCGGTGTTGGTATCCACCGCCGACAGCGAATCGTCCAGAATCAGGATTTTGGGTTCCTTCACCAGGGCGCGGGCTATGCTTACGCGCTGCTTCTGGCCCCCGGACAGCGTGATGCCCCGCTCGCCTACCTTCGTGTCGTAGCCTTCAGGGAAGCGCAGGATGTTTTCGTGCACGTTGGCGTCCTTGGCGGCCTGCAGCATTCTGGCTTCGTCGGGCTGGTCGAGGCCGAAGTTGATGTTGTTGCGGATGGAATCAGAAAACAGGAACACATCCTGGGGCACGTAGCCGATTTGCTCCCGCAGGGAAGTCAGGGCAAAGTCGCGCACATCGGCCCCGTCAATCTGAATGCTGCCCTCCGTTACGTCGAATAGGCGACACAGCAGTACGGCAATGGTGCTCTTGCCCGAGCCGGTGTTGCCGATAACGGCCAGCGTCTGGCCCGGCCGGATGCGGAACGACACGTCTTTCAGGGCCTGAATGCCGGTGTCGGGGTAGGTGAAGGAAACGTGGTCGAACACGATGTCGCCCTGGATTTCCCGGGCCAGGTTCTGGCGCGAGACGATGTCCGTTTGCTGGTGCAGGAACTCGTTGATGCGGGCCTGGGAAGCCTCCGCCCGCTGCACCAACGACGAGGTCCAGCCCAGGGCCGTGACGGGCCAGGTAAGCAGGTTCACGTAAATTAGGAACTCGGCAATGCTGCCCGTAGTGATGGTGCCCCGGATAACCTCCTGGCCGCCCACCCACACGGTGATGATGGTGCTGAGGCCCACCAGAAACAGAATCAGCGGAAAAAACAGGGAGTTCACGAAGTTCAAACTCAAGGACTTCTGCTTGTAATCCTCCGACGCCACCGCAAACTGCCGGTGCGAGTCCTCCTCCCGCACAAATGACTTCAGCACCCGAATACCCGAAAAGGCCTCCTGCACGAAGGTGGTCATGCCAGCCAGGGAGCGTTGAATTTCGTCTGACTTCTTCTCAATCAGGTTGTTGACGTAGAAAATGCTTACGCTCAAAACCGGCAGCGGCAGCAGCGTGTAGAGGGTGAGCTTCACATTCACCATCAGCATGAGCGGGACGATGAGTACGAACAGCACCACCAGCTGCAGAAAGTACATGATGGCCGGCCCAATGTACATGCGCACCCGGCCCACGTCCTCGGAAATGCGCGACATCAAATCCCCGGTGCTGTGGCGGCGGTAGAAAGCCAGCGGCAGGCTTTGGTAGTGCTGGTAGATTTCGTTTTTCTGGTCGTTTTCAATGAGCCGGCTCATCACGATAAGTGTCTGGCGCATGAAAAACAGGAAGATGCCGCGCAGCAGCGCCATGAGCACAATCAGCAGTCCATAAAGCAGCACGTTGCGCCCAAACAGCTCATACACGAAGCTCTGGGCCTGGGTGCCGGCGTACAAGTGGTACAAGTCGATGCCTTCGCCCACAAGGTCGAAGGCGTAGCGCACAATCTGAGCCGGGAAGATGGCCAGCAGCGTACTCAGCGCCACAAACAGCACCCCACCCAGGAAATGCCACTTGTAGCGAAACAGGTATTTGTTGGTAGAAGCTAAAGCACGCACGGCAGGAGAAATAAAGACGAGAAACCGAGCCGGAGCCAAACGGTTTGCCGGGGCCCGACAATGACCGGGACCGGAAAATGGATTACTTTTGCACCCGAATTGGGGCAGGGCTAGAACCAGCGCCGCAAGAGGGCATCCGGGCCGGAGAAAGACGTTCGTCAGCCCTCCGTTTTCCGTAGTACTCCTCTGGTTGGTGCAACGTTTCGGCCCGCCATCCGACTGCTACCGCAGGCGGGCCCCAAAGATAGTACCCACCGCCTCCCACCACCCACATTTCCCACCCACCCTTTTATTTCTTCCCACCCCATGGTAGAAGTACAAACCCTGACCGATACGTCGGTCTTCGGCCAGATTGCCGAGCATCAGCATGAGCAAGTTGTTTTCTGCCACGATCAGGAAACGGGCCTGCGCGCCATCATTGGCATTCATAACACCGTGCTGGGCCCGGCCCTGGGCGGCACGCGCATGTGGCACTACGCCTCCGACGCCGAAGCTCTGAACGACGTGCTACGCCTCTCGCGCGGTATGACCTACAAAGCCGCCATTTCGGGCCTGAACCTGGGCGGTGGCAAGGCCGTCATCATCGGCGACGCCAAAACCATGAAGACGGAGGCCCTGCTGCGCAAGTTCGGCCGCTTCGTTAAAAACCTGAACGGCAAGTATATCACCGCCGAAGATGTGAACATGACCACCAAGGACATGGAGTACATCCGGATGGAAACCAAGCACGTAGCCGGCCTGCCCGAGAGCATGGGCGGTAGCGGCGACCCGTCGCCGGTAACGGCCTACGGTACCTACATGGGTATGAAGGCTGCTGCCAAGAAAATGTACGGCTCTGACTCCCTGGCTGGCAAGCGCATTGCCGTGCAGGGTGTGGGCCACGTAGGCACCTATTTGCTCGAATACCTGCAGAAAGAAGGCGCCAAGCTGGTGCTGACGGACTACTACGAAGACCGCGCCCTGGAAGCCGCTGCCCGCTTTGGCGCTAAAGCCGTGAGCCTCGACGAAATCTACGATCAGGAGGTAGACATCTACTCGCCCTGCGCCCTGGGTGCTACCATCAACGACGACACGATTGACCGGCTGAAGTGCCGCATCGTGGCCGGCTGCGCCAACAACCAGCTGAAGGACGAGGAAGTACACGGCCCCGGCCTGGTAGAGCGCGGCATCCTGTACGCCCCGGACTTCCTGATTAATGCTGGTGGCCTGATCAACGTGTATTCCGAGGTGGTAGGCGGCAGCCGCCAGTCGGCCCTTACCCAAACCGAAAAAATCTATGACTTTACCCTGCAGGTGTTCCAGCGCGCCGAACAGGAGCAGAGTCACCCCCAACACGCTGCCATCCGGCAGGCTGAGGAACGCATTGCGGCCCTCGGCAAAGTCAAATCAACTTATTAAAAGAGGAACTTAGGGTTTTGGGGATTTGGGACTTGGGTTTTGTTCAGAAGTTTGAATGAAGCCGAACGATAACCAAGCCCCCAATCCCCCAAGACCCTAAGACCCCAATAACCCATGCTCAACCGTCGCACGCTCCGCATCAAGGTCATGCAGGCCCTGTACGCCTACCATCAGGCCGAGGGCTCGGATATGCTTTTGGCAATTGACCGCTTTGCGGATGACTTCGCGCCCGATCTGACATCGCCCGAGCCCCAGGACCGCCGCGTGCTGCAGGGCCAGCGCAAGCTGGCGGAGGTGCAGTTCCGGGAGTGGTATAAGACCGGCGAGGAGCCCGAAGCCACCGACGACAAGGACGTGAACGACGCGGTGAGCGAGGCCATCAAGTTTTACCAGAAAAGCAAAGCCAAGGACGCCACCTTCTACGGCGGCCAGCTGGTGCACGCGGCTGAGAGCATCCACGACCAGTACATTCACCTGCTGAACGTGCCCTCGGCGCTGCTGCAGGTGTTTGAGGAAGAGAAAAGCCGGGAGTCGCGGCGCTACACTGCCCCCAAGGAAGCCCGCCTCGATACGACCCGCCTGGAGGAAAACCCGGTGTTCCAGAAACTGGCCGACAACAAGCAACTGCAGGACCTGACCATCCGCCGGCGCATGGACTGGAGCGGGCAGGAGGAAATGGAAGCCCTGCGCGAAGCCTGGCGCAACGAAATCCGGGCCGATGCCGAGGTGCACAGCTACCTGGCTTCCCCGGCCGGTGACTACGCCGCCGACCAGGAAATCCTGAAGTACCTCTTCAAGGAATACGTGTTTAAAGGCACTGCCCTGCCCACCTTCCTGGAGGAAGACGACCTGAACTGGGAGGAAAACCGGCCCATCGTGAAAAGCCTGGTGCTGAAAACGGTGAAGATGCTGGACGAAGCCGCCACCGACGAGCTGGAGCTCATGTCGCTTTCCGCTAACTGGCAGGACGACAAGGAATTTGCCGAAAGCCTCTACAAGCAGACGCTGGACGACGACGCCAAATACGAAAAGCTCATTGCCGAATCGGTGCAGAACTGGGACGTGGAGCGCGTGGCCCTCATCGACAAGATTATCCTGAAGATGGCCCTGTGTGAAATGCACCTGTTCCGGGCTATTCCGGTGAAGGTGACCATCAACGAGTACATCGAAATCAGCAAGCTCTACAGCACGCCCAAGAGCAAGCAGTTCGTGAACGGTATTCTGGACAAGCTGGCCCAGGATCTGACGGCCAGCGGCGCCATCCGCAAGTCGGGCCGCGGGCTGCTGGATAATCAGTAGCGGAATAGGGGAGAGTATGGCTTGTTGTCTATATTCACCCCCAATACTTCATCCGGCAGGTACCCAAACGCCGAGTTTTGCGTAGTACCACCTGTTCTCTTTCCCACCTCTGTACTCATCTTCCGCAACTATGGGTAGCAAAACCACTACCGGTCTTCTCTGCTTTGCTGGCGGCGCCCTCACTGGGGCCGTGCTAGGCATCTTGTACGCCCCCGAAAAAGGCCGCGAAACGCGCAGCTGGCTGAGCTATCAGCTGGAAAAATACCGCGAAACCCTGGCCGACCTCACCGAAAGCCTCGTGACCAGCCGCACCGATGTAGCGCCGTCCTCGGCCAAGTCGGAAGGCCAGCGCGTGATTCGGGATGCCAAGGACAAGGCCGAGCAGCTGCTCGGCGACGTTGATCAGCTCATCAACCAAATCAACTCCCGGCGCTCCACGCTGTAACCTGGAAATGTTTGGAATGTGAAAAATGTGCTGGAATGAGCTAGAAGGTGAATTATCCTTCTGGCAGCACATTCCGCACATTTTTCACATTCCGCACATTTTTCACTCATTCATACCAAGATGCATATCATCACCCTTATTCCCGGCGACGGCATTGGGCCGGAAATCACCAAAGCGGTAACGGACATTTTTGCGGCGGCCCAGGTGCCCGTACAGTGGGAAGAGCAGAACGCCGGTCAGACGACCTTCGACCAGTCGGGCGAATTGATTCCGCAGGCCTTGCTGACTTCGCTGGAGAAAAACCGGGTGGCTCTGAAAGGCCCCATCACCACGCCGGTGGGTAAGGGTTTCCGCAGCATTAACGTGACGCTGCGCCAGAAGTACGACCTGTACCAAAACGTGCGCCCCTCCAAAACCACGGATGGCATCAAAACGCGCTACGAAGGCATCGATCTGGTGCTGTTCCGCGAAAACACCGAGGGCCTATATTCCGGCCTGGAAGTGTACGACGAGCGGCTGGGCATTGCCGACTCGTTTAACCGCATCACCAAGGAAGGCTCCCGCAAAATCTGCCGCGCCGCCTTTGCCTACGCCGCCAAGCACGGCCGCAAGAAGGTGACGTTGGCCCACAAAGCCAACATCCTGAAAATGGCCGGCACGCTGATGCTCAACGCCGGCAAAGAAGCCGCCAACGAGTTTCCGCACATCATCTTCGAGGACAAGATCATCGACAACATGTGCATGCAGCTGGTAAACAAGCCCGAGCAGTTTGACGTGGTGGTGACGACCAACCTATTTGGCGACATCCTCTCCGACCTGTGCGCCGGCCTGGTAGGCGGTCTGGGCGTAGTAGCCGGCGCCAACATCGGCGACGACATGGCCATTTTTGAAGCCGTCCACGGTTCGGCCCCCGACATTGCCGGCCAGGGCAAAGCCAACCCTACGGCCCTGCTGCGCTCGGCGTTGATGATGCTGCACCACATTGGCGAGCATGAGCACGCCGACAAGCTGGAAAAAGCCCTGGAGCTCACCCTGAAAGACAAAGAGAAATGCACCGGAGACCTGGGTGGTAAAGCCTCCACCAGCGAGTTTGCCCAGGCCATTATCGACAACCTCGGTAAGTAAGCGGTAGCATAGTAATTTGCTGTTGTCAGTTGCTTGTTGTCGGTAGTCGGCGTGCCTGTTGGGCAGCCTGGCAACCGGCAAGGAGCAACTGACAACTCGTTTTTGGGTGTTTGGTCTGATAACTGATTAAGAACAACCGGCAACTGAAAACGGGCAACTTGTTTTCGGCCGGCAAGCCGTACATTTGATTTCAAACCTGTCGGGCCGCGCACAGCTGGCCCGCTTTCACTTTGCTTGTTTTATGAAACGTACGCTGTTTTCTGCGCTGTTGCTGTCGGCTGGCCTGTTTGTGGGCGCCTGCAACCGCGACAAAGCTTCTGCCGAAGGCACGGAAGGCATGAATGCCGCCGCAACTGCTGCCGCCGACGTGGCTAACCCCACCGTGGACAACCCCAACGCCACGGAGGAATCGGAGACGCCGAACCCTAATGCCCCGGTGATGACCTTCACCGAAACGGAGTTCGACTTTGGCGACATCAAGCCCGGCGCGGTAGTAAACCACACGTTCTCGTTTACCAACACCGGCAAGTCGCCGCTGCTGATCAGCAACGCGGTGGCCAGCTGTGGCTGCACCACGCCCAACTGGACCAAGGACCCCATTCAGCCCGGCGGAAAAGGCACCATCGAGGTGCAATTCAACAGCCAGGGCAAATCGGGCGTGCAGCACAAGGAAATTTCCATCCAGGCCAACACCCAGCCCAGCGTCAACAAAATTGCCATCAAAACCAACATCCTGCCCGACGGCACGGCTGGCCCGGTACGGCAGTAGCGGTTCCTGATAATGTGAGAAATGTGGTGGGAATGTGAATGAATGTGGGTAACTAGGTTGGAGTTGTTTTGACCGCACCAACCACAGTTCCACTTCATTTTCACATTCCCACCACATTTCTCACATTTCTGCACATTTATCACATTCCCTTTTCCATGTTCCTGACGCTTCTGTTGCAGGCCGCCCCGGCCGGTGAAAACTACACCTCCCTGCTGTTTCCGGTCGTTATCGGTCTGATTGTGTACTTCTTCATGATCCGGCCGCAGCAGCGCCGGGCCAGCGAAGCCAAGAAATTCCGGGAAAGCATTGCCAAAGGCACCAATGTGGTAACCATTGGCGGCCTGCACGGCAAAGTGATAGACGTGACGCCCGAAACTGTGGTGCTGGAAGTGGAGCGGGGCATCCGCCTGCGCTTCGACCGCTCGGCCGTGGCCCGGCAGGCTGGTACACCCGCTGCGCCGGCCGCTGCTGCCACCACGGAGCCTGCTGCCTAACCTCGCCAAGCTCCGCCGGATGTGTCGCTGATGAACGCCCGAAATATCGCCCGCTGGTTTATCAGCCCGTTTTCCGGGCAGGAGCGCAGCTATTGGCGGGCCATAACGGCGTGTTTTCTGGCGGCATCCACGTTCTGGCTGCTCAACGCCCTCAATAAAGTCTACACCACGCGCATCACCTACCCGCTGGAGTGGCGCTACGACGCCCGGCGCTACGTGCCCGTGCAACCCCTGCCCCGCGAAGTAGCCGTGAACGTAACTGGCCGCGGCTGGAAGCTACTGCGCCGCTCCCTGATGCTGGACGTGCGCCCCGCCGAGATTCAGCTGGAGCGGCTGCCTGGCACGCGCTACGTGGCCGGCCTGCAGATGCGCCCGGCGCTGCTGGCCGCTATGGAAGGCCTGCAGCTGAATTATGTGCTGACGGACACCATCTTTGTAGAGTTCGATCGACTGGTGACGCGCCGTCTGCCGCTTATGCTCAGTCCTTCGGCCGATGGGGCGGCCCTGCCCTTCGTCGCCCGCTTCGAGCCCGACAGCATCACGTTCCGGGGGCCTTCGCAGGTAATTGCCCGCCTGGCCAGCCCGTACCTAGTGCATTTGCCGCAGGCGCCGGCGGGTAGCAGCAGCGGCAGTATCCGGGTGCCCATCGGCGGGCCTAACCTGGTGAATACTGACGTGCAAAACGTGAAAGTGCGCTTGCAGCCTCGGCCGCTGGTGAGTCAGGTTATTTCGGTGATGCCGGCGTTGCACAACTTCCCGGTGGGCCAGCCCTACACCATCCGGCCCGTGATGCTGCGGGTGGAAGTGCAGAGCTTTGCCGAAGACACGGCCCACCTCGACCTCAAGCAGGTGCGCGCCCTGCTCGACTTCGGCCAGCTCCACGTGGCTGACTCTACTTTGCAGCCGCTGCTGATGCCTACGCAGCCACCCGTGCGCGGGGCGCGGCTGCTCACGCCGCTGGTGCGTGTTTCGTTGTCCCGCTATTCTCCCCGCCACTAACCTGCCTCGTATGCTGCGTATCGGAATCACGGGCGGTATTGGCTCGGGCAAAAGCGTGGTGTGCCGAGTATTTCAGGTGCTGGGAGTGCCAGTCTACGACTCGGATGCCCGCGCCAAGTGGGTAATGGCCCACGATACGGCCCTGCGCCAGGAGCTGGTAGCCGCCTTTGGGACAGCTGTATTTGGGGCAGACGGTCAGCTGGACCGGCCTTATCTGGCGCGCCTGGCCTTCAACGACCCCGCTCAGCTGGCCAAGCTCAACGGCCTAGTACATCCGCACGTGGGCCGCGACTTTGCCGAGTGGTCTGAGGGACAGGCGCAGCTGGGCAAGCCCTACATTCTGAAAGAAGCCGCTTTGCTCTACGAATCAGGAGCGTACAAGCAGCTCGACCGGATCATCACGGTATTTGCTCCCGAGACGGTGCGCCATGCCCGCGTGCTGCTACGCGACCCGCACCGTACGGCCGACGACATTGTGAGCATCATGGGCAAGCAGCTCAGCGAGGAGGAAAAGCTGCAGCGCGCCGATTTCATCATCCACAACGACGACCAGCATCTGGTGCTCCCGCAGGTACTGAAGTTACATCAGATCATTCTGAATTAAGAGAGTAGCTCTGCGGCAACCGTGGTTTCGGTAAGTATGTCGTTGCCGCCAATTCATAATTCAGCATTCAGAATTACCGGATGATGGGACACCGCTCGAAGGGGCGGGTTTCGTCGAAGAGCTTGCGGTAGGTGACGTGGGTTTTGTAGATGCGCGCGCCGATGGAGCGCGTCACGGCCAGCATGCGCGGATTGAAGTCTCCAATCCAGTTCATTTCGATATCGGTGTAGCCCGCGTCGATAAACGCCTGCTGGGCATGTACTAGCATAGCCGATTCCACGCCCTGTCCCTGCCAGGCCGGCACCACCCCGAAGATTACGCCGAACATCTTTTTGGGCTGACGACGCTGGTAGCGCCACCGCTCCCACACAAACTTCAGCTTGCCCCATACATCAAGGCGCGGGCCCACGTGCTTGAAAATCTGATTCAGCTCGGGCAAGCTCACGAAAAAGGCCACGGGCTCATCCTGGTGGTAGGCAAACCACACGATGCGCTCATCCACTACGGGCTTCATCTGCCGAACGAGGGCGCGGGCTTTTTCCAGTGACATAGCTACCACGCCGGAATGATTGGCCCAGGCCAGGTTGTACACGTGGTGAAAGTCGCGGCTCATCTTCTCCAGGTCGCGCAGGTTGGCGTGGGCAAAGCGGAACTCCGGCTTTTCCTGAGCGTAGCGCTCCGCCGCCTTATGGAAGCTGGCGTGCAGCGGCTCCGCAACCGGGCGGTAACAGGTGTACTGCTTGAAATACACCTGAAACCCGTAGCTCTCGAACAGCTGTTGATAGTAGGGCGGGTGGTAGAACATGCCGTAGTTGGGCTCGGTAAAGCCCGCCACCAGCAAGCCCCAGAACCGGTCCCGCTCGCCAAAGTTGATAGGCCCGTCCATGGCCTGCATCCCGCGGGCAGCCAGCCAGCTTTGTGCGGCCTCAAACAGCTCGTTGGCCGCCGCCTGGTCCTGCACGCACTCGAAGAAGCCCATGCCGCCCGTGGGCAGCGTGGCGTCGGTGTGGGCGGTGGCAGGGTTGATGAAGGCAGCTACCCGCCCAATGGGCTGCCCAGCCGCGTTGGTGAGCACCCACCGAATAGCTTCGCCCTGGGCCAGGTTGGGGTTGCGGGCCGGGTCGAAAGTGGCTTCCAGGTCGTCGTCCATGGGCCGGATCCAGGCCGGATGGTCGCGGTAGATCTGCTCGGGAAAGTCCCGGAAAAGGCGCTTTTGCTCGGCGGAAACAACTTCAATTAACGGCATCGGAAACGGCACGCAAGTGTACGGAAGGGGCAAGTTACGGCGCGGGTGCGTACTTCCGACTTGCCGATGGGCAGTCAGCGGGAAGCAAGCGCCATGACCGACTTGAGGCGCAGGCTATGAGGCGGCAGGGGCTGTGAGAAAAACAAAAGCCCCTCAGATAGGAATCTGAGGGGCTTTTCGATGTGGTGGGAGATACTGGGTTCGAACCAGTGACCCTCTGCTTGTAAGGCAGATGCTCTGAACCAGCTGAGCTAATCTCCCGTTTCCTTCGTGGCTACGTGCCGTTTGGGATTGCAAATATGGGGGGCGTTTTTGATTACACCAAACATCCAGCGGAATTTAGGCTATATTTTTTCTTCTCAAAAGGTCTTTGAAGGGCTGAGAAAGGCATAAATTATTCAAAATCAGAAATGTGGAGCCTGTAAATTTTTTCAGGAAAATTCGCGCTGGCTGGAATAAATAGGAGCTGATATTCGCGGGTAGGCTATTACCGGCTCCAAAAAGCTGTGGCGTCGCGAGCAGAAGCACCGGCAACAGTAAAACTTCCGATGAACCAACGGGAGGATAGTACGCCAGATAGGAATATGACCGGATCGAAAGTCAACATTCCTGAGAGCGGGCCGTTAAGAACCTCGAAACTGTTTTCGTTTTCTCCCAAAACTCCCGCATCATGAATGAGACCCAACTGCTCCAGCAGTATTCCGAGCCCGAAAAAACAGCTTATCTAAGCGTTATTGCCAGCCTGGCCTCCGCCGACCGCGAAGCCTCGGCGGCTGAAGTAGAGTTTCTGCAGCAGCTGGCTCAATCGGCTGGGTTGAGCAGCGGTGCTACCCAGCAAATCATTGCCGCTGCCCAGGATTCTACCAATGAAAGCGTAAAGAGCAACCTGGATGCTCTGCGGCAGAGCGACCTGCGCTTTTCGCTGGTGACTGACCTCATCAGCTTTGCCCGCGCCGATGGCGCTTACTCCAACACGGAGGAAGAAATGGTCAATAAAATTTCAACTTACCTGGGCATCACGCCCCAGCAGACACAGGCGCTGGAGCAGGTAGTGGACCAGGCCGCGCAGGTGCCACATTCGGCCAGCGACCCAGCCAAGCAAAGCTTCCTCGGCGGTATCGGCGACAAGCTGGATAGCGTGGGCATTCCAAAAGGGGCGCTGATGGCCGGCCTGCTCGGCGTGGTGGCCCCCATGGTTATTTCCAAAGTGATGGGTGGCCGTGGCAGCCAGATGGGCGGCATTGGCGGCATGGGCGGTGGCCCGCTTGGTGGTAGCATGGGAGGCCTGCTCGGCGGCGCTATGGGCGGCAGCTCGATGGGCGGTTTGCTCGGCGGCCTGCTCGGTGGTGGCTTGCTAAGCGGTGTGCTTGGTGGCGGTGGCTCGGCCAATACCGGCAGCTACGGCAACTACCCGCAACAGGGCACGCACGTAGGTAGCGGTGGCCTGGGTTCCCTGGTGTCAATTCTGGGCGGTCTGGGCGGTCAGCCAAACTCCGCGCCGCGTAGCGCTGGCGGCGGTGGCCTGGGTGGCCTGCTAGGCGGTAGTGGAATGGGCGGCCTGTTGGGCGGCTTGTTTGGGGGCCGCTAAGCCTGATAATCATTGCGTCAAAAACGCCTGCCCGTAGATACGGGCAGGCGTTTTTATTGAACAGGAACGTACGTTGGCTATTCTCCAGCCGGGCTGGGGTTGCCGCCCAGTCCGCCGAGCGGGCCGGCCAGCTGCACCACGGTAGTGCCAGCGTTGGCAAACGAGCCGCCGTGCTGCTCCACTGCGTGAATCAGCTCGTAGTTGAGAGCTTCCTTGGCGTTCAGGTACTCATCGTAGCTGGTGGTATTCACGAAGTACTGCACGGTTACTTCCTTGGCCGTGGGCGTGAGGGCCGCAAACTTTACTTCGGGCTCATCGGTAACCAGCGGGTGCGCTTTGATAACGGCGCGGGCGTCTTCCACGATGGCGCGTAGCTGCTCACTGGTGGTATGCTGGCTAAGCGACAGGGTAAAGCCCACGCGGCGGGCGGTGCGCAGGGAGAGGTTATCCAGGGGCTTGTCAATCATGCTTTTGTTAGGCACCGTCACGTAGCTTTTCTCGGCCGTGCGCAGGCGCGTGCTCCGGAAGCCGACTTTCTCCACCGTGCCCGTAATGCCGCCCACCATCACCAGGTCGCCCACAGCGAAGGGACGGTCGAGGAAGATGGTAAAGGAGGCAATGAGGTTTTCGAGGCTTTCCTTGGCAGCAAACGCCACCGCCAGCCCACCAATGCCCAACCCCCCGATAAGGGCCGTGACGTTGACGCCAAACACCCGGCTCAGCATGATCAGGAAGGTGAGCGTGAGCACCAGCACCTTCAGCAGGTCTTTGGCGAAGGGAATCAGCTGGTTGTTGAGCCGCGAAGGCGTGGCCTCCGCCCGGCGCTGAAATACCAGCACCAAGAAGTCAATCAGCCGCAGCCCAATCCAGCCTATGCCCATGAACACGGCCAGCTGAAACAGCCGAAACAGCGCTACCTGCGGCCAAGGCTCGTTGCGGGTCAACTCGGAACTGCGCACCGGATAGTCGAGCACCTGAAACGCGAAGTAGGCGGTAATCAGAAAGATGACGATGGACAGGGGCTGGATGAGTAAGGCCTGAAACTGCTGCTCCGACACGCCTTCGGTGCGCTTGCGAATGGCCCGGAATACCAGCTTGGAAAGCAGACGGGAAAGCAGGGTTTTGAAGAGGTAGCCGAACAGCAGAATGCCCGCGCACCATAGGTAGGCCGCTATATCATTGCCGAGAAACTGAATCCGCAGAATTTCCTGGAAAGTCATGATTGGGGTTTTGGGGACTTAGGGACTTGGGGTCTTGGGGACTTGGTTGATGTTCCTGTAAACAACGATTCGTTGAACATCAACCAAGTCCCTAAGTCCCTAAGACCCTAAGTCCCTTTTATACTAATTGCCGCAAGGCCAGCTCGAAGGAGGTCATGGCCAGGCCGGTGCGCTGCTCGCCCTGCTGGCGGGTGCGGGCCAGGGCCGAGCGGATGATGCGGGAGGTGTCGCTGAAAATGGCCTCGTCGGTGATTTCGGCGTTGGTTTCCATGAGGTAGGCAAACACCCGGGCCATGCCGCAGTTGGCCACGAAATCGGGAATGACCGACACGTGCTGGTCGGCATACTCGCCGGTGGGGCCGAAGAAGATTTCCGGGTCCTGAAACGGCACGTTGGCCCCGCAGCTGATAACCTCCAGCCCGGCCGCAATCAGCTGTTCTACCTGGCTCTGCGCCACAAGGCGCGAGGAAGCTGCCGGGATAAAGATTTCGGCTCCGCTGCTCCAGATCTGCCGGTTGATTTCCTCGAAGGAGAGCAGGTTGTCGGCGGTGAGGGCGTTGCCTTCGCGGCGCAGAAACAGCTCCCGGATTTCCTTGAAGGAGAAACCCTCCGGTTTGAGCAGCCCGCCGGCCCGGTCGATGATGCCGGTGATGCGCACGCCCTGTTGGGCCAGGTAGTAAGCGGCGGCGGCGCCCACGTTGCCCCAGCCCTGGATAATGGCGCGCTTGCCGGTTAGCTCTCCGCCCCACAGCTTGTAGTAATGGCGCACGGCCTCGGCTACGCCGTAGCCCGTAATCAGGTCGGCCACGGTATAGCGGCGGCGGCGGTCAGGGGTAAACTCCTCATTCTCCACCACCTTGATGACGCCCTGGCGCAGCTGGCCCACTTTCTGGATTTTCTGGGGTTCGGTAGCGCGGTAGTGGCCGTTTACCACGCCTTCCTGCGGGTGCCACAGGCCGTAGTCTTCGGTAATCGGTATCACGTCGTGGATTTCGTCCACGTTCAGGTCGCCGCCGGTGCCGTAGTAGCTTTTCAGCAGCGGAATCACGGCGCGGTACCAGCGCTCCAGCACGCCGCGCTTGCGCGGGTCCTGCGGGTCGAAGTTGATGCCCGACTTGGCCCCGCCAATGGCCGGCCCCGACACGGTAAACTTCACCTCCATGGTTTTGGCCAGGCTTTCTACCTCGCGCTTATCCAGGCCCTTGCGCATGCGGGTGCCGCCCCCGGCTGCTCCACCCCGCAGGGAGTTGATGACAACCCAGCCTTCGGCTTCGGTTTCGGCATCTTTCCATTCAAAAACGATTTCCGGGCGTTTGTTTTCGAATTTGGCTAGCAGGTCGCGCATGGGCAGCAAGGGGTAGGGTGGGTGAAAAATGGGTTGGTTGCAAAGGTACGCACGGCCCGCAAAGGCCGGCGGATTTGGACATTTTAGCGCTGTGGGGGTCTAATTAGCCCTGCCCGTCGGCTTGGTTTCAGCGGTAGGCCCAAATCTTTTTCGGGCGCAGCTACGTTTGGGTGGAACTTTGGAGGTACTGTATAGCGTATTAGCCATACTCAACTCCCCCCGCCGTTTTACACTCATTTTTGTATGAAACCATTGCTTTCTCGCGTCGAATCGAAGAAAGTAGATAAGGCTGCCGCGATGCTGAAGGTGCTGGCGCACCCCAAGCGTCTCGCCATCGTTGATCTGCTGGGTAAAGAAGACAAACTGACGGTCACGGAAATCTACCGCAACCTGGATTTGCCACAAGCTATTGCTTCTCAGCACCTCATCACGCTCAAAGACCGGGGCATCCTGTCTTCGTTCAAGGTCGGCACCAAGATCTACTACTCGCTTTCTATCCCCAAACTGCTGGACGTTATCGATTCGCTCGAAGAGTGTTGCGATACAATCTAAGGTGGTCACCAGCCTACCATACTGCAGAATCGCCGCTTTCGAGCGGCTTTTTTGTGCCCGTATATTCCTTAAAACGCCCGTGCCCCGCTAGGGTATAGTAGCGGGGCACGGGCTGTTGATAGTAAGGTGATGCTTAAGCCGACGCAGGCTGCTTTTCCAGGTCGAAAAGCTCTGATAGGACGTCGATGAGTTGCTCGGCGTCGTCGCGGCGGCAGACGGCTTTGAGCTGCAGAACGCGCTGCTTGAGCACTTTCTGCATCAGGTTGCGGGTGATGTCGTCGAGGCGCTTGACTTCCTCGGGCGAGAGTTTCTTCTGGTGGCGGTCCAGCTCTTCCTGGCGCAGCTGCTCCAGCCCGGCCTTCATCCGCTGAATGAGTGGCGAAACCAGCATGTCCTTGGCCCAGTCGGCGAGGCCGGCAATGCTTTCGGCAATGATGGCGCGCACGTGCGGCACGGCGGCCAGGCGCTGCTCCAGGGCAGCCGAAGCCTTGCTCTGGATGGCGTCGATATTATACACCAGCACACCGGGCACCTGCTCCACGTCGGAGGCAATGCTGCGCGGCACGGAAAGGTCAATGAAGAACTTGTAGCTGAGCACTTCCAGCCGTTCCACCATGCCGTGGGTGAAGAACGGCTCGTCGCGGGCAATGCTGCTGATGACTACGTCGGCCTCCTTCATGCCCTCTACCAGTCGCTCGAAGTCCAGCACCTGCAGCCCACATTCCTGAGCCAGGGCATCGGCTTTGGAGCGCGTGCGGTTGCAGATGGTCACGTTCTGGAACACCTTGCTGTCGCCGAGGTGGCGGCACACATCCGCCCCGATTTCGCCCAGGCCTACCACCAGTACGCGCGGGTTGGCCACGTCAGCGGTCAGCTCTTCTACCAGCTCCAGGGCGGCGTAAGCCGTAGAAGCAGCCCCGTCGCGGAAAGATGTTTCCTGCTGCACGCGCTTGTTGGTGAAGAACACCGTGTGCAACAGACGGTGCAGGAATGGCCCGGCGGCATCGGCATCAGCCGACCACTGGTAAGCCATTTTCACTTGGTTGCTGATCTGCAGGTCGCCCACCACTTGGGCATCAAGGCCCATAGCTACCTCAAACAGGTGCTGTACGGCTTCTTCGTAGGTATTCAGCAGGTCGAAGTACGGGTAGTACTCCGTGATGTCGGTATCGGTGATGCCCTTGAGCTGGGCCAGGGCCTCAATGATGGCGAGGCTATAGTCGCGGTCGGCGGCGTAGTACACCTCCGTGCGGTTGCAGGTGCTCAGCACGAGCAGGTCGGAAAGGCCCAGGTCGTGGTGCAGGATGTGCAGAAAGCGGCGGCAGGCCGTCTCGTCCAACGCAATAAGCTCGCGAATGGCGAGCGGCGTTTTTTTAAAGGAAAGACTAACGGCCTTGAACGGGTGGAGCATAGCGCGGACTAGTGCGTATGGTAGGCGGCAAAATTACGGTACAATTCAGTAGGATGCTAACAGCCATTTATACTCCGGGGTTCGGCAGGGTAGGCAGATAGGCCTGAAAGGCTCAAAAAGCCCTTGCAGGCGGGAAAGGATGATAAAAATCATCTGTTTATCCACTCGGTATCCCATCATCATGGGATGCCTGGGCGTTAGCAAAAAAGTCAAAAACCCGCCCGCGAAGCCCGTACTTTCGTACCCGTACCCCAAGCGCCCGGCTTCCGACCGGCCCACCTTTCCTCTGCCGCTCCGTGCCTTCTCTGCCTATCTACGACCAAAAGTCCCGCATCAAGCTCGTCATTGTGGGCGTGGCCCTGTTTATCGGGGCCATTACGGTGATATACACCAACCTGCTGGTGCAGCGCCTCTCGGAGCGGGAGCAGCAGCAGATTGACCTGTACGCCCGCACCCTGCGCTTTATGATCAGCTCGGAAGTGGACGACGCTAACACCAACTTCGTTTCCAACGAAATCATCGACGCCAACAAAACCATTCCCGTTATCCTCACCGATGGGGACGGCAACCCGCTGGACGCCCGCAACCTCACCGTGCCGGCCGGGCTGTCGGAGGAAAAGCGGACGGCGTTTCTGCGGGCCGAAGTGGCGGAAATGAAGCAGCTGCACCCGCCCATTGTGGTGGAGCTGGGCGCCGGCCTGCGCAACTACATCTACTACCGCGACTCGGTGCTGCTGGGGCAGCTGCGCACCTACCCACTGGTGCAGCTGGCCGTCATTACCTGCTTGGGCGTTATTGCCTACTTCGCGTTCAGCTACTCGCGGCGGGCCGAGCAAAACCGCGTGTGGGTAGGCCTGGCCAAGGAAACAGCCCACCAGCTGGGCACCCCGCTGTCGTCCCTGATGGCCTGGCAGAGCTACCTGGCCGAGAGTGAGCGGTTCCGGGACGAGCCCATTGTGGAGGAACTGAGCAAGGACATCCGGCGGCTGCAGATCATTACGGAGCGGTTCAGCAACATCGGCTCGGTGCCTATTCTAAAGCCGGAAGACATTGCCGTGACCACCCGCAACGCCATTGAGTACCTGCAGAGCCGCCTGTCACGCAAGGTGATATTCACCATTCAGGACGATCTGCCGCCCGGCACCACGGCCCAGATCAACGTGCCGCTGTTCGACTGGGTGATTGAGAACATCTGCAAGAATGCCGTGGATGCCATGACGGGCCGCGGCAGCATCACGCTGCACCTGCGCCGCCCCGTGCGCAGCAAGCACCAGATTGCCATCGACATTACTGATACCGGCAAAGGCATTCCCAAAAGCAAGCTGGATCGGGTGTTTCTGCCGGGTTACACCACCAAAAAGCGCGGCTGGGGCCTGGGGCTGGCGTTGGCCAAGCGCATCATCGAGAACTATCACGAAGGCAAGCTCTTCGTGAAGTGGAGCGAAGTAGGCCGCGGCACCACGTTCCGACTGGTACTTAATGAGTAGCGGTGACTTAGCGAGTGAGTGGCTTAGTGAGTTTTATGTTTTGTCGGCGCAATTTTGCGCAAGTGGCGCAGCTAAAACGTCAAACTCACCATTTCACTATTTCACCACCTCAGCACTTTCCTTTCCCCGGTTGGTGATTTCGACGTAGCTGTTGCCGGTGACGGGGCGGCCGTGGTGGGTGCCTGTGACGCGGCACATGCCTTCCCAGTAGCTCATGCCGATGCCCGCAAACAGCCGGAGCGTCAGCTCCTGATCGGCCATGACGGGGGTGATAGTGAGGTCGTAGCCCTGGCTGGGCACGCGCAGGCGCCACTTGCTGGGGTAGCGGCGCTTGGTGGTGGGGCTGGTCCAGTACTCCAGGGTTTCAAGCTGGAAGTCGGCGGCGGCCAAGTGAGTGTTCTGGCCTTCGGGCCCGAAGTGGGAGCCGCCGTTCACGGCCTTGCCGGTTTTCTTGTCGAACAGGTGGTAGGCCATCAGCTCCTCGCGGGGCTCGTCGAGCTGAATGCTGAACCAGTCCCAGCCAATGCCCTTGTTGGTAACGGAGTTGCAGTTCCACTGCCGGTCGTACCACAGCTCGCCTTCCACCTCGTGGACTTTGCCATCTACCTC
The DNA here is from genome assembly GCF_015773195.1 of Hymenobacter guriensis. Taxonomy (GTDB): domain Bacteria; phylum Bacteroidota; class Bacteroidia; order Cytophagales; family Hymenobacteraceae; genus Hymenobacter; species Hymenobacter guriensis. The sequence continues at coordinate 116,325 of NZ_JADWYK010000007.1, read as the reverse complement.
AATCGTGCCGGTGGCCTGGAGGCGGGGGTAGCTATAGTAGCCGGCCCGGGCCACGTTGCCGTAGTTTTCGTAGCCGGTGCCGCCGTGTAGCAGAATGGGCTTGCTGGGCACGGTGCTGAGGTTGATGGCCTGGCCGGGGTGCTGGACCATGCGGGCCTGCAGCTGGTAGCGGCCTTCCTGCCCGGAAAGCGTCCATTGCTGGTCTTGCTTGGTCATATGCAACGCCAGGGGCAGGGTGGGGGCCAGCAGGTCGGGGAGCTTTTCTACTTTATAGTCGTAGCGGAACTGCTGGGTTTTGGGGTCGGTGAGGGCAAAGTTCACCATCTGCCAGTCCTGCTTGCCGGTGAGGTTGAAGTGAAAGAAAACGTACTCCACCCCGAACGTTTCGCCGGTGGCTTTGTCGCGCAGGTGGCCGGTGAAATACCACCATTCCAGGGAATTGCGGGCGTGTACGGCCTCTTCCTGAGGCAGCTGGGCCCGCTCCGTGAACACGTCGTACTTGTTGGTGGGCTTGAGGACGCAGCCCGAGAAGGTGCCTAAGAATAGCAGGGTAGCCAGCAGCAGGTGTTTCATACTGCCGGAATAAGGGTTTTGGGGCGGGAAAGGTTTGGTGAATGTTAGTTTCTAATGCAGCGGTGGCTTCCGTGGTAGTTCGCTTCGAACAAGCTTCCCTTTGATTCTGTCTCCTTCTGGAATGCGGCCCAACCGTACGGTAAATGGGGTAACGGTGCCCTGAATATTTACAATAGGGTTTTGTGGTAGATAAGTGAACTCATAACCTCGTACCCGCAACGACACGCGTCCATCCTGCACAGGTGCCCATTCCCGAAGCATAATGAAACTGAAATTGCCCTGCTCATCGGTCATAGCTCCGTACTCTGTGTCGCCAATAAGCACCCGAGCCCCGGCCACACCCTGATTCGTTGAGTCTTCCACCACGCGGCCCCGGATGATAATCTGGTTGTCGGGCACCTGGGCAGAAGCGTCAATCTGCTCAGTGCCAAGCTCGGTTTGGGCGTGGGGAGCAACCGTTTGGCAGCCGGTGAGCAAAGGCTTGAAGCCCAGCAGGGCTACTGCCGCCACCAACCAGCGGCGCCAGCGCGGTGCCGCGGCGGGCATCGTTTTGAACTGATGGGCCCGGAAGGAGCCACAAACAGAAGCAGTCCTACTCTGAGCAAGCCACGCTACTACCTCCGCCTCTGTCATGCGCGAGAAGTCAACCACTTCGTGTTGGCAGCTTCCGCAAAACTGGCCAGCGGCCGTAGGTGTCATGGCAGCCCAGGGCTGGGCACAAGGTTTCGGTATAGTGATGGTAGGCATAAGGGAAAATAATGTGACAGAAGTAGAAGACTGTTAATGACGGAAAGAGCTCCGGATGCGGTTCCACAAAGTGCGCGGGTGCCAGGGCCAAGGCTTGCGCTCAATAATGATAGCGCCAGTTATTGGACGTTTGTCAAGCTTGAGCGATACGGCAATAAATCCTTGCTGTATATCTGAGATGATTCTTTCCTCTCGCAGAAATCCAATGGATGAAAATTCTAGCTTCTGCCCCGGTACTATGGGCATTGGTATCTGTAAGCTAAAGGTTCCGCCTTGGTTAGTGGAAGCTCCATTCATGGTTTCTCGTATGAAAACAGTAACGTTAGGTAAACCTTGACCAGTGCTGGCGTCAATCACCCTCCCTCTAATTGCAATAGTTGATTCCGTAGAAATATCAGCTGATTGCACAGGGGTATTCCATATCGGCTGCTGCCCCAGCTGCGAAACTGGCACCTGGGCCCGTGCACTGCTGGCTACCACCTCACCCAACCCCAGTGCCAGCGCGGCCGCTGCCAGCCACCGTCGCCACGGTGAAGCTGCCGCCGGCACTACCAAGGGGCGGTTGAGCTGCTCTGATGTAAACCGCCCGCAACTGGTGCCGGGCTGCCGGTGTAGAAAAGCCAGCAGCTCCGCGTCGGTCATACGGGTGAAGTCGACCACAACTTTATTGCAGGCGGCGCAGTGGCGGCCTTGGGTGGCGGGCGTCATTCCCGACCAAGACTCTCCGCAGGGTTTTGGAACGTTGATGGTAGGCATATCTTATTTAAGTAAGGAACGTCTGCCGCAGAACTTCCAGTTTGATGCGAAATAGCTGATAGGCAGTTGGCCGGCTAACCGGTTGAAGTAGCCCAATACCTCCAAGTATCATCCCTGTATAGCGAGACTTTAGCTTTATAACTGACACATGCGTCTTCCCCGGTACCAATCGAACGGGCCGTTCTGCGCTTTCGTAATCGGCCGAAGAAAATCGAAGCGTGGTCTTGCCCTTCTGCGTTCCTAAAGCTTCCACGCTAATTGTAAATGAGCCATCAGCGGCCGTTTGGGCTCCCGCGGTATTGTCATCAAGCATCACAATTACACCGCTGATACCCTGGCCCGTTTCCTGATCAACAACACGGCCATACAGCGTAGACTTTACTTTTTTAAAAGCTTTATCACTAGAATCCGAGGGACGAGACTTCCCATGAGCACCCTCCGGCTCGGGCTGCTGCCCCAGCTGTGAAACTGGCGCCTGTGCCCGTGCGGTACTTGCTACCACCTCACTCAGCCCTAGCGCCAACGCTACTGCCGTCAGCCAGCGGCGCCACGGCTTGTGCGCTGCTGGCACTACCAACGGGCGGTTGAGCTGCTGCGAAGTGAACCGGCCGCAGCTGGTAGCGGGCTGCCGGTGTAGAAAACCCAGTAGCTCCGCGTCGCTCATGCGGGTGAAGTCGACCACGACTTTGCTGCAGGCGCCGCAGTAGCGGCCCTGGGTAGCGGGCGTCATGGCCAACCAGCTTTCGTGGCAGGGCTGAGGTACGGTGAGGGTAGGGCGGGCCGGCATTGGTGGTGAGACTAGGTTTCTTTGTTGATGCGCCCGCGGGCCGGATTCCACACGAGCACCCTATTATTCCCTTGGAAAAAGCGGCTGCCTGCTCGCCGGCAGGGGCTGAATACCGTGCCCCGCCGCATTATTCTCTATCTTTTGGGCCTGAAATTCCCGTACCCTCTCTCCCAGCCCCTGCACCCACATTGTCTACTCCGCTTCCTCCCTCGCGTATCAGCGGCCTGTTCCGCCGCAAATCCCTGACGGATCTGCTCGTTAGCCCGCCGGCCGATACGGACCTGCACGGCACTCACCCCGGCCAGCATAGCCTGGCCCGCCACCTCACCGTGCGCGACCTGACCTCCCTCGGCATTGCCGCCGTTATTGGCGCGGGCATCTTCAGCACCATCGGCAACGCCTCCCACGACGGCGGCCCGGCCGTGTCTTTGCTGTTTGTGTTCACCGCTATTGCCTGCGCGTTTTCGGCTTTGTGCTACGCGCAGTTTGCGGCCACTATTCCCGTTTCAGGCTCGGCGTATACCTACGCCTACGCCTCCTTCGGGGAGCTGGCCGCCTGGATTATCGGCTGGGCCTTGATCATGGAATATGCCGTCGGCAACATCGTGGTGGCCATATCCTGGAGCGACTATTTTACCGGGCTGCTCTCGGGAATAGGCGTACAGGTGCCCGTCTGGCTCACGATGGGCATGCAGAGTGCCCACAAATACTACAACGAGGTGCTGGCGTTGATGCAAGCCGGCAAGGCGCTGCCCGCCGCCGAGTCGGCGCAGATGGTGGGCTACCGCGCCTGGAGCACGGCCCCCGAGCTGCCCGGCGGCCTACGTTTGGTTATCGACCTGCCCGCCGGCCTTATCACTCTGCTGATTACGGCCGTGGTGTACATCGGCATCAAGGAATCCAAAAACGCTTCCAACCTGCTGGTGCTGCTCAAGCTCATTGTGGTGGCTACCGTCATCGGGGTAGGCGTGTTCTACGTGAATCCGGCCAACTGGAGCCCATTTGCGCCCAACGGCGTGGGGGGAGTGCTCAAGGGCGTATCGGCGGTGTTCTTTGCCTACATCGGCTTCGACGCCATCAGCACTACGGCTGAGGAGTGCAAGAACCCGCAGCGCGACCTGCCCCGGGCCATGATTTACGCCCTCATTATCTGCACTGTCCTTTACGTTATCATCACGCTGGTACTCACAGGTATGGTGAGCTACACGGAGCTGGGCGTGGGCGACCCGCTGGCGTTTGTGTTTCAGAAAGTGGGTCTCAACTGGCTGGCCGGCGTGGTAGCGGTTAGTGCCATCTTCGCCATGGCCTCGGTGCTGCTGGTGTTCCAGATCGGGCAGCCCCGCATCTGGATGACCATGAGCCGGGACGGACTGCTGCCCCCGGTGTTTGCCAGGGTGCACCCGCGCTTCCAGACGCCCTCGTTCAGCACCATCGTTACGGGCTTTTTCGTGGGCGTGCCGGCTATGTTGCTGAACATGGATCTGGTGATTGACCTGACCAGCATCGGTACCCTGTTTGCCTTTGCGCTGGTGTGCGGCGGCATCCTCATTATCGACCCCTACGGCCGCTCCGATGCCCGCTTCAAGGTACCCTACATCAACGGGCAGTTCTTGGTGCCGCTCATCATGCTCATCGGGTTGGGGCTGCTGTTTGCCTACAACCAGGACGGCCTGCGCGCGTTCGGCAGCGCCGTGCGCGGCGACGGGGGCTACGAGGAGTTCCGCCACTACATTCCCATGCTGGTCTTCATCCTGTTCTGCCTCGGGCTGGCCTGGCTGTCGTTCCGCAAGAAGCTGAGCTTGCTGCCCACCTTGGGCTTGCTCACCAACCTCTACCTGATGACGCAGCTGGGTATCAACAACTGGCTGCTCTTCTTCGGCTGGCTGATTATCGGGCTGGCTTTGTACTTCAACTACGGGTTCAAGCATTCGAAGCTGGGGCTGAAAAACCGCCCGGCGGCTGGCTAAGCCCGACCGCTCTGGTTAACTTTCCCAAACCCGTCAGCTGTTGCAGGTGGCGGGTTTGCTGCGTTTGGCACCTACTTCACTTAGTATTTATCCTGATGTACTATGCCCGGTGATGCTACGCTAGCCGCCCGCCTCGAAGCCTCGCGCCAGGAACTGCTCGATCTAGGCCTGCGCAACCCCCTGCTCAACTTTCGGCCCTCCCCGGCGCGGGGTGTAAAGGTGGTGCGGGAGCAGTCGGCGCCGGTATTCGATCTGCTGGTGCGACAAGGAAAAACCATGTACTTCGCCGCCTCTGCGCCGGAGAAGCCTAAGTTACCAGTCGCCGCCCCACCTACCAGCGCCAAAACCGCTCCGCCCGAAGTCACAGAACCAGTAACCGCCGGTGGGGCCGCGCAGCGCGAGCGAAGCAGCCCCACCCCGTTGCTGATGTCAGGCTCCCCCCTCTCCACGGGAGAGGGGGGCCGGGGGGGTGAGGCCCTCACCGACAACAAGCTGCAAACCGATGAGCCGGTGGACAAGCTGGAAAGCCGGCTGCTCAACACCTACTACACAGCCCGCACCAGCCTGGAAGAAACCGGCGTCAACGTCCTCTACCTGGCGCTGGGGCAGCTCAACTGGTACGATGCGGAAAGCAGCCCAGAGCCCCGTCAGGCCCCGCTGGTGCTGGTGCCCGTGGTGCTGGAGCGCGGCGCGGTAGCCGAGCGGTTTAAGCTTACCTACTCCGGGGCCGAGGTGGAAGGCAACCTTAGCCTGCAGGCCCGCCTGAAAGCCGACTTCGGCATCCTGCTGCCTTTGCCCGACTTTGACATCCAGCCGCTACCCGACTACTTTGCGGCCGTGCAGGCGGCCCTGGGTGGCCGCAGCCGCTGGAGCGTGGAGGCCGATGCCATTGCGCTGGGTTTCTTCTCTTTCAGCAAGCTGCTGCTCTACCGTGACCTGGACCCGGCCACCTGGCCTGCCACGGCTGAGGGTACGTCCATGCTGCTGGAGCACCCGGCCATTCGGGCTTTGCTCGACCACGAAACCGGCTTCGACGATACCGCGCCGAGCGTGGGCGAGCAGGCGTTTCTGGACACCGAAAGCCCGGCTCACGAGCTGCACCAGGTGCTCGATGCCGACTCCTCACAGCTGCTGGCTTTGCTGGCCGTGCAGGAGGGGCGCAACCTCGTCATCCAGGGCCCGCCCGGCACCGGTAAGTCGCAGACCATTGCCAACCTGCTGGCCGAGGCTATCGGGGCGGGCAAGAAAGTGCTGTTCGTGGCCGAGAAAATGGCCGCCCTAGAAGTAGTCAAGCGCCGCCTCGATGCGCTGGGGCTGGGCGTGGCCTGCCTGGAGCTGCACAGCCACAAAGCCAACAAGAAAAGCCTGCACGACGAGCTGAGGGCCACGCTGGCCCTCGGTCGGCCCGCTGCCGTTGCGGCCGTGCAGGACCAGACCGATCAGCTGCCGCGCTACCGCCTCGCCCTCAACGACTACGCCCTGGCCGTGAATGCGCCCATTGGTCGCAGCCGCCGCACCGCCCAGCAGGTGACCGGCGAGCTGCTGCGCCTGCGCACCGAGCAGGGCGGGGCAGAGCTGGCGCGCGTTCCGTTCAGCGGGCTGCCGGAGTGGACCGATGCCGATGCTGCCCACGCCGAAGACCTGGCGGCCCGCCTGCAGGCCACGTTGCTCAAAACCGGCGCCCCCAAGCAGCTGCGCTTCTGGGGCAGCGAGCTGACCGTGCTGCTGCCCGCCGACCAGGACCAGCTAACCCGGCACCTGCAGCGGGCCGCCGCAGCCGTAGCCGCGCTGCAGCAGCAGGCCGAAGCCCTGGCCCTGCACCTGCAGCTCCCGGTGCCGGCTGCCCGCGCTGCCGCCGAGGCCCTGCTGCCCGCCGCCCGTCACGCGCAGCTGGCCCCGGCCCTGGCCGGCGTGGCCATGGCCGATGCAGCCTGGGCGCAGCAAGCCAGTCAGCTGCACGAAATTCTGCAGGCCGGGGCCGAGCACAATGCCCTGCATCAGCAATACGACGCCCTGCTGCTGCCCGAAGCCTGGCAACAGCAGCTGCTGACTGAGCGTGCGGCGGTGCTGGCGTACGGCGACAAATGGTGGAAATTGCTGAGCGGCGACTTCCGCCGGGCCCGCAAACGCCTGCAAAGCCTGTGGCGCACGGTACTGCCCGCCGAGCCCGCCACCCTGGTCGCCGCCATCGACGCGGTGCACGACGCCGGCCGCCACGCCCAGGCTGTGGCCGACGCCCGCAGCCTCGGCCAACGGCTATTCGGCTCCGGCTGGCAGGAGCTGCGCTCCGACTGGCCAGTCCTGCGCCGCACCACCGACTACCTTACCCTCACCCACCAGCGCATTCAGCGGGGCGAGCTGCCTGCCGCTCTGCTCAGCTACCTGGCAAGCCGGAGCGGCACCCAAGGCCATAACGGCGCTACAGCCGAGCAGCCCGGCTTCGCCACAATGCCCGACGAACTGAGCAAGCTGCTGGCTGGCCTGGAAGCGGCGCTGTCCGAGCACCGCACGGCCGTGCAGGCGGTGGTGGAGGCGCTGCGCCTGAACGAGGTCCGGCGTTTCGGTCCGGAAGGCCGGCTGCAGTTTCAGCCGTTCAAAGAGCAGAGCGCCGTGCTGGCCGCCTGGCAGGCTCACCTGCCCGAGCTGCACCTGGCCACGGAATGGAACAACGTAGCCGCCGCGGCCCAGGCCGAGCACCGGCCCGAACTGCTAGTGCTGGCCGAAGCCTGGCCCGATGCGGGGCAGCACCTGCGGGCCGCCGTGCGCCAGACCTGGCTGGAGTTTTTGCAGAAACAGGCCTACGAGCAGCACCCAGCGCTACGGCAGTTTGAGCGCGCCAGCCACGAGGAAACCGCCGCCCGCTTCCGCGCCGCCGACCGCGCCAGCCTGCTGCACAACCGCGCCCGCGCCATGACGCGGCACCACGAGAGCCTGCCCAACCCGCAGCTGCCCACGGCCGGCGGGCAGATGGCCATCCTCAAAAACGAATTCGCCAAGAAAACCCGCCACCTGCCCATTCGCCAGCTCATGCAGAAGGCCGGCCGGGCGGTGCAGGCCATCAAGCCGGTGTTTATGATGTCGCCGCTGTCGGTGGCCAGCTTCCTGCCGCCCGGCGCGGTGGAGTTCGACCTGGTGGTGTTCGATGAAGCCTCGCAGGTGAAACCGGTGGATGCGCTGGGGGCCATTGCCCGGGGCAAAAAGCTGGTGGTGGTGGGCGACTCCAAGCAGCTGCCGCCCACATCCTTCTTCGACTCTTTGACCGGTACCGGCGAGGCCGCCGACGAGGAAAACGTAACGGCCGACATACAGAGCATCCTGGAGCTGTGCAAGGCCCGTCAGATGCCCGAGCGGATGCTGCGCTGGCACTACCGCTCCCTGCACCAGTCCCTGATTGCGGCTTCCAACCACCTGTTTTACGAAGACAAGCTGGTGATTTTCCCTAGCCCTGGCGGGCAGGGCCAGCTGGGCTTGGTCTACCATCACCTGCCCGAAACCTACTACGAGCGGGGTACCACGCGCACCAACCCGCGGGAGGCGCAGGCGGTGGCCGCAGCCGTGCTGCACCACGCCCGCACCACGCCCCGGCTCACGCTGGGCGTGGTGGCCTTCAGCACCGTGCAGCGCCAGGCCATTCAGGACGCGCTGGAAGTGCTGCGCCGCCAGCACCCCGAAACCGAGGCTTTCTTCGCCGCGCACCGCCACGAGCCCTTCTTCATTAAGAACCTGGAAAACGTGCAGGGCGACGAGCGGGACGTGATTCTGATCAGCATCGGCTACGGGCGCACCAGGGAGGGCTACCTCTCGATGAGCTTTGGGCCGCTGAACGGGGAAGGCGGGGAGCGGCGCCTCAACGTGCTCATCACCCGGGCCCGGCAGCGCTGCGAAGTCTTCACCAACCTCACCGCCGATGATCTGGACCTGAGCCGGACCCGCGCCCGGGGCGTGGCCGCGCTCAAAACCTTCCTGAACTTCGCCCAGCACGGCCGCCTGAACCAGAACGAGGAAACCGGCCGCGAAATGGAGTCGCCCTTCGAAGAAGCGGTGCACCGCGCCCTCACGGCCCGGGGCTACCAGCTGCGCCCGCAGATCGGCTCCCAGGGCTTCTTCATCGATCTGGCCGTGGTGGACCCCGAGCAGCCGGGGCGTTACGTGCTGGGCATCGAGTGCGACGGGGCCATGTACCACTCCGCCCGCTCGGCCCGCGACCGGGACCGGCTGCGCCAGCAGGTACTGGAGGCCGTGGGCTGGCGCCTCCACCGCATCTGGAGCACCGACTGGTTCCGCAACCCGGCTCGGGAAACCGAGCGGGCCGTGCAGGCCATTGAGGAAGCCCGCCGCCTGGCCGCCCTGGATGAGCCCGACGGGCCGAATGATGAGCCGTTGCCCGAACCCGCCGCGCTGGAGCGCGAAGAGCCCGCAGAAGCCAATGTCAATCCGCCCGTAGTGCTTTACCAGGTAGCGTTGTTGCCCGATGCCATCCGGCGGCAGGAGCTGCATCAGTATAGCCTGGGGCAGTTGGCGGGCTGGCTCAGCCAGGTGGTGCAGATAGAAAGCCCGGTGCATATCGAAGAAGCCACCCGGCGCCTGGCCAATGCCAGCGGCGCCAGCCAGGTGGGCGCCCGCATCCGCAAAGCGGGCCGCGAAGCCGCTTTACTGGCGAAAAACCTGCGCCACCTACGCCAGGAAGGTGACTTTCTGTGGACCCCTGCCATGCAGACGCCGCCCCTGCGCGACCGAAGCCAGCTGCCGGCCATTTCCCGCAAGCTCGCCTTCGTGGCGCCGGAGGAGCTGGCCCTGGCCCTGCGCACCGTGGTAGCGCAAAGCTTTGCCCTGCCCCGCGAGGCGGTGTTTCTGCCGGCCGTGCGCCTGCTGGGCTTTGCCCGCCTCAGCGACGACATGCGCCAGCAGCTGGAACCCATAGTAGCGGACCTACTGGCGCGGGGCGAGCTGGTGGAAGTCAACGGGATACTGAAGCCAGCCGACTGATAGAACAGCTCCGCGCCCTCCGCGCTAACCTCCGCGTCCTCTGCGGTCTGAAACCTATGCTACCTCCCGGCGAAACCCTGCTGCTTACTCTCCGCCTGGCGGGCTCGGTTCCCGGGCGGGCTGGCCGGGAACTGCACGCCCGTCGCGTGTCGGCTCAGGAAGCGGCCCGGCAAGCTTCCTCGCCCGAAGAAGCCCAGGCCCTGCACCGCCGCGCCGACAAGCGTTTCTTCGCCGACTTCGATGCCCTGCTCGACGCGGCCACGGTGGGCGGGGCGTACCTGGAAAAGGAAAAGCTGGCCGAAATGGTAGCCGGGGAGCTGCTGATGCTGGAGGAGCAGGGGCTGCGGGTGCCGTGCTTCGTACTGCTGCCCAACCACCTGCACGCAGTGCTGCATCTGCCGGCCAGCGCGGGCCTTTCCCTCTACAAAGCCGTGGAGCTGCTGCACCAGCGCACCGCCACCCAGGCCCGCCGCCTGCTGCGCGGCCAGCTCCCATCCGAAGCCGACTTCTGGCAGACGGGTTTTCACCACCTGCCGGTACTCGATGCGGCCGAGCTCAGTCGCGTCCGGCAGTACCTGCTGGCTCACCCCAGGCGCCTGGCCCTGCCACCCCGCTTCCATGAATGGCCGTACCTGCACGATGCGCCGCTTTAAAGTCTGTCCGGGTTTCGGAAGCGCCTAATGCGTAGCTATTTAGGCCAGCGGGCATTCTGCCTAGCCAAAGTGCCAAACCCGGCCGGCCGCAACCCTGCGTATGTAGTTCCTGATGCTACATTACCGACTTCGCTGGGCCGTAATAAGCGGGCTACTGGGCCTGCTGCCAGTGGGCGCGGCTGCCCAGGTGGCCACCGCCTCTCCCGGCTCCGCCTTCCTCAGTCCCGAACGTCTCATTGGCTACACCTTTGCCAACGACGCCTACTTCCGCACCGACTACTACTTCACCCAGGGCATGACGGGCACGGTGGTGCACCCCGCCCTGGCCTGGCTGCCCACCCACCACCTGCTGCGCCTGGGGCCGGCCAAGGGCACTGAGTATTTTGGTGTGCGGGTGCACTATGATGGATTCACGCCGCTGCGCATTCAGGATGCCTTCATTCGGGTAGGTGACCGGCCCTATGCTGCCTACCTCTACGCCGATTTCTTTCGCATCCTCAACCAGCCAACCCAGCGCCTGCGCCTGACTATGGGGCTGCAGCTCGGCGTCATTGGGCCAGCTGCTGGAGCCAAAGGGTTTCAAACCAAGCTGCACGAATGGCTGGGTGCCCCCACTCCCCGGGGCTGGGACTACCAGATTCAGAATGACCTGATACTAGGCTACTCGGGACGACTCGAAGGACAACTTGCCCGTGTGGGCCGGGCCGTGGAGCTGATTGGCGGGGCCACGGCTAGCCTCAGCTCCCTGCGCACCTACGCCTCCGCCGATGCTCGCCTGCGCGTGGGGTTGCTTGATCCTTATTTCGCGAATCTGGGTGTGACCAGCCGCGCCAGTCGATCCGGCCAGCGCCGCGTGCAACTCTACACAGAAATGCGCTTGGAAGGCCGCGCCGTGGGCTACGACGCTACCCTGCAGGGCGGCTTGCTCCGCCGCGACAACCCCTACGCGTTGCCTGCTCAAGCTATCAGCCGCACAGTGGCCCTGGGCACCGGCACGCTCGGCCTGGGCTACGCCGGCGTGAGGCTGGAAACCTCCGCCAGCTGGATTTCTCCGGAATTCGAAGGAGCCCGCTCCCATAAATGGACGCAGTTCAGCTTGTTGGTGGGGTTTTAAGAGGAAGTGCTGTCATGGTGAGGCGTAGTCAAAGCAACGAACGTCGGTTCTGCCTTACTTCGCCCGGTTGATGATAAATACGCTGAGCAGGATAATGGCCATGCCCAGCAAGTGCCAGCTGTTGATGGTTTCGCCATCGAGCACGCCCCAGGCCAGCGCCATTACGGGCACGAGGTAAGTATTGGAAGAAGCAAACAGGGGCGTAGACTGCTGAATGAGCTTGTTGAACAGAATCATAGCCACGGCGGTGCTCATGGTGGCCAGCAGGGCAATGTAGCCGAAGGCCGTCCAGGCGCCGGGCACGTGCTGGAGCTTGTACAGAAACTGAGTGCCAAGTAGCAGGTACAGCACCGCCGGTCCGCCAATGAGCATGAGCAGTAGCGCCGTGACAGCCACCGCCGGAATGCCGTGAAAGTGGTGCTTGATCATGTTGATGCTCACCCCGTAGCCCACCGTGGCCAGCACGATGTAAAGACCGTACCAGGCGTTGCCCTCGCCAGTGGGCGTGGCCGTGCCGCCGCTCCCGCCCAGGGCAATGAGCACAATAGTACCCAGCAAGCCCACGCCAATACCGGCCAGCCGCAGTCCTGTAATTCGCTGCCCGAAAAACAGGGCGCCCATTAGCAAAGTGAAAGCCACGGTGAGGGCGTTGAGTACGCCGGCCAGGCCCGAGGCTATTTTGGTTTCGGCGTAGGCAAACAGGAAAGCGGGCAGGAGGGTGCCAATCACCCCGCTCAGTAGCAGCCATTTAAAGCGGCTGCGCTCCACCTGGCGCACGTGGCGCAACGCAAACGGCAGCAGAATGAGGGCCGCCACCGTGACGCGGGTAGCGCCCAGTTCCAGGGCCGAAAACACTACCAGTCCCTTCTTCATCAGGATAAAAGAAGTGCTCCAGATGCCCGCCAGCAAAATTAGCAGCCCCCAGGCCGAAGCCGGTACGCGGTGGGGCGGGGGCGAGGCTACGGGCGGATTCTCGGGCGCAATGGAAACAGCTGGCGCGGGGGTATCAATAGGCATAGCGGTAGCAGATACTACGGAAACGATGGAATAGAGCAACAAATAAGACCGTCATGCTGAGCTTGCCGAAGCATCTTTACCTCTGGCTAATTTCTGGCGTGAGAACAAAGCGGTAGAGATGCTTCGGCTGCGCTCAGCATGACGGTCAGCTGTCAAAACGGCTACCTTACCCCACCAGCACCGGTTCGGCGGCAATGATTTCGTCCATGATGGCGTGGATTTCCGTGGGGTCGTTGCTTTCCACCAAGCGGGTGCGCCACTGGCGGGCGCCTTCCAGGCCGCGGAAGTACTGGGCGTAGTGGCGGCGCATCTCAAACACCCCGGCCCGCGGGCCCTTCCATTCCAGGCTCTTGTCGAAGTGAAAGCGGCAGGCCTGTACCCGCTCTTCCACGGTGGGCGGGGCCAGCAGCTCACCGGTGGCCACGTAGTGTTTCACCTCCCGAAAAATCCAGGGGTAGCCAATGGCGGCACGCCCAATCATGACGCCATCTACGCCGTAGCGGTTTTTGTACTCCACGGCTTTCTGGGGCGAGTCGATGTCGCCGTTGCCGAAGATGGGAATCCGGATGCGCGGGTTGTTCTTGATGGCCGCAATCAGCCGCCAGTCGGCCTCGCCCTTGTACATCTGCACGCGGGTGCGGCCGTGCACGGTAAGGGCTTCAATGCCGATATCCTGCAGGCGCTCGGCCACTTCCTCCACGTTCTTGGTGGTGTCGTCCCAGCCCAATCGGGTTTTTACCGTCACGGGCAGGTGGGTGGCTTTCACCACGGCCTCCGTCATCTGCACCATCTTCGGGATGTCGCGCAGCAGGGCCGCGCCGGCGCCGCGGCAGGCCACCTGCTTCACCGGGCAGCCGTAATTAATGTCAATGAGGTCGGGGCCGGCCTCGGTGCTGATGCGGGCGCACTCGCCCATGGTATCTACATCGGAGCCGAACAGCTGTATGCCGATGGGCCGCTCATAGTCGAACACGTCGAGCTTCTGGCGGCTTTTGGCCGCAGCCCGAATCAAGCCTTCCGAGGAAATGAATTCGGTGTACATCAAATCGGCGCCGCCCTGCTTGCACACGGCCCGGAATGGTGGGTCCGACACATCCTCCATGGGGGCGAGCAAAAGAGGGAAATCGGGCAGGGCAATGTTGCGGATGTGTACCACGGCAGGCTATTCTAGTATTTTGCGCAAATTTACGACTATATCAGGGTCTTAAGGCCTTGGAGGCTTAGCGTCTTGATTGACGTTCTTGCGTAAAGACGTTGCCCGGCCCCCAAGCCCCCAGAATCTTAAGCCCCAAGACCCCGAACACATATGAAAGGTTTCGTATCCAGCCGGCTACACCCCTTGCTCGCTCTGCTGCTGCTGCTTGCGCTGATCATAGGGGCAGCCTGCCTGGCGTATTTTCTTGTTGCGCTGGCTTGCATTGCGTTCTTTGGCGTTCGGAGTACGCAGGAGTTTGAAGCCTTGCTCCGGAACCCACAGCTGAGTGCCCACGGCTGGAGCGCGCTTATGTTGATGCAGGGCTTACTGCTGCTGATCGGGTTTGGGGGCGCGGCCCTGGCGCTGGCTTCAGCGCAGGGTGTGCCGTGGTCCGAGTACTTCGCCCCGCGCCGCCCTGTATCGGGGTGGTGGCTGGTGCTGGCGGCTTTAGTCATTGTGGTCAGCCTGCCCGCTATGTCGGGGCTGATTGCGTGGAACGCTGACGCGCAGTTTCCAACCTTTATGCACAAGTTTGAGGTTTGGGCCCGCGAAAAGGAAACCCAGGCTCAGGACCTCACCCGGTACCTCACTCAATTCACGTCCACGGGCCGCCTTCTGGTGGCGCTGCTAGTTGTTGCCGTGGTACCGGCCATCAGCGAGGAACTGGTGTTCCGGGGCGTGGTACAGAAGCAGCTTACGCGCTGGTTTGGCTCCTACCACGCGGGCGTGTGGCTGTCAGCTATTCTGTTCAGTGCCATTCACACGCAGTTTTTTGGGTTTGTGCCGCGCCTGGTGCTGGGGGCTGTCTTGGGCTACCTCTTCGCCTGGAGCGGCAACATTCTGGTGCCCATGGCCGCGCACTTTGCTCAGAACGCCGTGCAGATTCTGCTGCTCTACGCCCAGCAGCGCGGCGCCCTGGGCGCCTCCTACGACCCCGATTCTACAGAGGCATTGCCCTGGCCCTGGATGCTGCTCTCGGCCGTACTCACGCTGGGACTGTTGCGGCTGGCTTACCAGCAGTTTCGGGTGCCGGTGGTACCGGTAGTCAGCCATACGCTCACGGGCGCGGGCCTCGTCGTTGAGGGCCAGGCGCCGCCTGTCGGGCACACCCTCACCGGCCACGGCGTAGAGCCGGCCCCTGGCAGCCCGACCACGTAGACGGGTTTCGCCACTTTTTCTCTTTCCTGACTTCTCACGCTGCTGCTGCTTGCCCGACTCTCCCGCTCCCGCCCCTTCCTCTGCTTCCGAGAAAAAGCCCATGTCGAACCTGGCGCAGCGCCTGCTCTACGGCGTGCTGGGCGCCATCGTGCTGCTGTTCTGCATCTGGTACAGCGCCTGGACGTTCGCGCTGTTCTTTGCCCTGGTGCAGATGCGGATGCTCTGGGAGTTCTACCGCATGATGCGGGAAGCCGGCTACAAGCCGGCGGCTATGCTGGGCGGCGGGTTGAGTATTGTAATATTCGCCTCCATTTTCCTTGTCAAAGCGGGTGCCATTGGCTCTGTTAACTATGATTATGCAGTAGCTTCCGGTTGGCACACAATCATCCTTCCTGCTAATTTCATAGGTGCTCTTCTGAGCCTGCCGTTGCTGCTCCTGCCCACTATCCTCATCCTGCGGGAAATGTATGCCTGGCCGCGCAAAAACCAGCCATTTTCGCCGTTTGCCAACGTGGGCGTGGCCTTGCTGGGCTTGCTGTACGTGAGCCTGCCCATGAGCCTGCTGAGCGTGCTGGCCTTCGATGCGCACGGCTACGACTACCGCCGCATCTTCGCGCTGCTGCTGCTGGTGTGGTCGTCGGATATCGGGGCGTACGCGGCGGGCAAAAACTTCGGCAAGCACAAGCTGGCGCCCAAGATTTCGCCCGGCAAAACCTGGGAAGGCGCCATCGGGGGCTTCCTGCTCACGCTGGGTACAGGCTGGGCCCTGGGCTACCTGCTGCCCGAGCTGCCACTGGCTTACCGCCTAGTAGTGGCCGGGGTGGTTGCCGTCTTCGGCCCGCTCGGCGACCTGGCCGAGTCCATGCTCAAGCGCAGCGTGGGGGTGAAGGACTCCGGCCGCATCCTGCCCGGCCACGGCGGCCTGCTCGACCGGTTCGACGCCTTCCTGTTTATCCTGCCGGTGCTGGCTTTGCTGCAGTTGCTGCTGGGCTAGAGGCGCGGAAAGAATCCAGCCTTATAAGGTAAGCCCACCGTAGCTGTAACAGCCCGGAAAGCCCGCGCCACCCACAAATCCAGCCTACGCCACATCCTGGGCGCAGGCGGACGCGTATGGCATAAACTGCTACCTTTGGCGTCTTAAAAATTCGCGGTGTGCCAGGCAAATTTCCACCCTTGCCGTACGCCCGCCGTTTTCACCCACCTCCACCCTTTTTTCTTCACCCGTATGGCTACCACCACGGTGTACAAAGAACCCGCCCCCCGCGTCGATGCCGAAAACCCGCTGGAATCCATGATGTCGCGCTTCAACGTGGCCACGGAAATCCTGGGACTCGACGATGAAACCTACAATGTTCTTAAAGCGCCCGACAAGCAGGTTATCGTGCACATCCCCGTGACGATGGACAACGGCAAGGTGCGCGTGTTTGAGGGCTACCGGGTGATTCACAATACCATTCTGGGGCCTTCAAAAGGCGGCATCCGCTACGACAAGAACGTGCACCTGGACGAGGTGAAGGCCTTGGCTGCCTGGATGACCTGGAAGTGCGCCGTGGTAGATATTCCCTACGGCGGTGCCAAGGGTGGTATCATCTGCGACCCGACCACCATGAGTCCCGGCGAAATCGAGCGACTCACGCGTGGTTACACGCTGGCGCTGAAGGACGTGTTCGGCCCGGACAAAGACATTCCGGCCCCTGACATGGGCACCGGCCCCCGCGAAATGGCCTGGCTGATGGACGAATTCTCCAAAACCGTAGGGGCTACCTCCCCGGCCGTAGTTACGGGCAAGCCCCTGGTAATGGGCGGCTCCCTAGGCCGCACCGAGGCTACCGGCCGCGGCGTGATGGTATCGGCACTGGCCGCCATGAAGAAGCTGGGCATGGACCCCAATAAGGCTTCGGCCGCTGTGCAAGGCTTCGGCAACGTGGGCTCCTGGGCCGCCAAGCTGCTCTGCGAGCAGGGCGTGAAAATCAAGGCCGTGTCCGACGTAAGCGGGGCCTACTGGAACGACAACGGTATCAACATCGACGAGGCCATTGCCTACAAGAACGCCCACAAAGGCCGTCTGGATGGCTACACCGGTGCCGTGCTGATGGAAAATGCCGACGACCTGCTGCTGGCTGACGTAGACGTGCTGGTGCCCGCCGCCGTGGAGGACGTCATCACAGAACACAACGCCCACGACATCAAGGCCCGCCTGATTGTGGAAGGTGCCAACGGCCCCACCTCGGCCTCGGCCGACCCCATCATCAACGAGAAGGGCATCATGGTGGTGCCCGACATCCTGGCCAACTCCGGCGGCGTAACGGTATCTTACTTCGAGTGGGTGCAGAACCGCCAGGGCTTCAAGTGGACCGAGGAAATGGTAACCGAGCGCGCCGACCGCATCATGTCCGACGCTTTCGAGAAAGTGTACGCCACGAGCCAGAAGTATAAAATCCCGATGCGCATTGCGGCCTACGTGGTGGCCATCGACAAAGTAGCCCAGACCTATAAGTACCGCGGCGGCTTCTAAGCCGGCTAGGAACACCGAGAAATTTCTCTCCGTATAGCCCGGGCCGCATGGCTCGGGCTATATTTGTACGCCGCTGAAGGCTGAATTCCCGTATGCACTACGGACGCCCGCTGTACCGGCCCTTACCCCGACCCCTGCCTTGACGACTGAGGCCGCGCCCCCAAGCGTCTTCAGCGCAACTCAACGCTCTATGAAGATCCACAAAGAAGGACGACGTATTCTGTTCTTTACGCTGCTGGCCTTGCTGGCCGTGAACCTGCTGCTGTACCGCTACAATGCGCAGAACGACGGCTTCAACAAGGTATTTGCGGTTATATCCGTCATCGTATTTCTGACGCTGCTGCAGTTTTTCCGCAGCCCGGCCCGGCGCCTGCTCACCCACGAAGACCACATTATTTCGCCGGTAGATGGCAAGGTGGTGGTGATTGAGGACGTGCACGAGCCGGAGTACTTCGACGACGTGCGCAAGCAGATCAGCATCTTCATGTCGCCCATCAACGTGCACATTACCCGCAACCCGGTGTCGGGCATTGTGCGCTACTTCAAGTACCATCCCGGCAACTACCTGGTGGCCTGGCACCCCAAGAGCAGCACCAAAAACGAGCGGACCACGGTGGTGGTAGAATCGGAAGCCGGGCCGTTTGTGCTTTTCCGGCAGATTGCCGGGGCTATGGCCCGCCGCATTGTGTGGTACGTGAACGAGGGCGATGAAGTAAGCCAGGGCGAGGAGTTCGGCTTTATCAAGTTCGGCTCCCGCGTCGACATCTTCGTGCCCGTAGACACCGAGGTGAAAGTGCAGATCGGCGAAAAGGTGAAAGGTGGTCAGAGCATCATCGCCCAGCTCAAAACCGACACTCCCAGCATTTTCTAAAGCCTGCTTTTCTCTTTACGACAACGGCCGCTCCTGCACAGGAGCGGCCGTTGCTTTTGGGCTGCTGAGTTGGCTTTCTGCTTTGCTTGAAATTCTGCTTTGCTTGAAATAAAGAAAGCAAGGACATGCACCATGTCATTGCTTTGCACGGCGCATGTAAAGCAATGACATGCGCCGTGCAAAGCAATACTTTTTGCCCGAGTGCTTCTTCCATTGCTGCCCGGGCCGGCTATACCAGCAGGTGGGGCACGAACTCGGACAGGTTGGTGATAAAGCCCGCGTCGCGGCGGAAACCTAGGGCGCAGGCCTCGCCGGCCCAGAACACGCCGGCCTGGTAGCGGCGCTGTTGCGCGTCGGTTGGCAGCTCAGCCCACCGCTGGTGCACCTGGGGCTGCTCACCGAATTCGCCCTCGATGGTGGTACCGAGTTGCCCGTTGGGTTGAACTTCTGTCACATTCTGGCCTTCGCGGCCAAAGAGTGGTTTGCTGACGGCGTGACCCGCCAGCGGCTGCAGAGAGGCTTCCAACAGCAGCGGGTGATGCGGAAATACTTTCCAGAGCCAGGCCAGCATACCCTTGCTTTGGAATAGCAGCGCGTACGCCGGGTTGGCAATGATGACGTCGCGGGAAAGGAGCAAGTGCGTAAGGTCGGCGGTGAGGTCAGGCTCTTCCTCAGCCAGAATTTCCCAGGGTACCAGCTTGAACAAGAAGCCGAACCGCTGCCACTGCTCCGGCCCTACCTGCGCCCAAACACCCCGGTCTTCGCCCGCCACCGACACCTGCATAGCATCCACGGAGCATACGTGCGCGGTAGCAAAACCGGCTGCCCGCGCCGCCTCAGCTAGGATGGCGCAGTTGGTTTCGTCCTCGGCGCTGCCGGGCAGGTGCACCAGCAGCAGGCTGGGGTCGAGGTCGGGGTTGAGCTGACGCCATTCTTCCAGCTGACTTTGCAGGCCCTCAAACAAGCCGTTTGCCTGTCGCTCTTCGTCGGCCTGACCGGCAGCTACCAGGCTGGCCCACTGCACCACGGCGGTTTCGGGTAGGCTGGTGGCGGTATCGGCGTTGAACTCCAGGAGCTTGATGCCGTCGGGCGTCTGAGCCAGATCGAAGCGGCCGTAGAGGTGCCAGTGCCGCTCGTCGTTCCAGGAGTGACGCACGGCAGCCCACAGGTTGGCCGGAATAGCCAGCAGTTGGAGCAGGTCGTCGGGGATAGGGTCGGGAATGGCTTGCACCAGCATTTCGTAGAGCGTGTCGGCGGCCTCAAGCAGGGCCTCCGCCTCGGCCTCGGGCACCTGCACGGCTTCGCGGGCCACATAGCCGGCACAAGCATCTTCCACGGCCCAGTCCCAGCCCAGCGCCCGCACGGCCGGCGTCACGTCACCGGTAAGAGGAAGAAGGGAAACCATGTTTCTAATGTGCTAATGTGGTTGAATGTGGACAATGTGCTAATGTGGGAACAAGGTGCTAGCGTGGCGTCAATACTGGCTTGATGCGCACTATGACATCTCATGCATCAGCACCTTGTCCACATTCAACCACATTAGCACATTAAAAAGCTACCCGCCAAACCCACCACTACTGCGGCTGCCGAAGCCGCTGCTACGGCTCATGCGCGGAGCCGAGCTGCGGAAGGTGCCGGTGCGGTAAGCCGAGCGCCGGAACGAGGGGCTTTCCTGCACCCCGGCCGAGCGCGAGTTGCGGGCGCCCGTGAAGCCCCGGCCAAAAAAGCCCCGGCCCTCGTTTTCCCGCTCCCGGGTAATGCCCTGGCGCCAGCCCATGTTGCGCTGCATAAGGCCTGGGTTGGCATAGTAGCCGGGGTTAGGGGTGAGAAAGCGCCCGGCCATGTACCCGATGCCGCTCCACATCAGCACATCCATCATGCCCGTGCCCGCCACCCGGTTTTCGGGATTCTGACGGCTGTAGTCCTGCATCTGCTTTTGCAGGGCCGCGCCTTGCAGGGTATCCACCTTGCCATCGAAATGGTGCAGTATGGCGGCTACCTCTTCCTTGCCGGCCGGCTTTTCGGCCGTGATTTTCCAGTTGCCCGGCTGCACCTCGGTCATTTCCGTGATAACGCCCTGGCTGTAGGTTTCGCCGCTCCAGTCGCCGGTGGCGGTTTCCGTATCGGTGCGGTTATCAGAAGAACAGGCAGGCAGCGCACCCAGGCCCAGACTGGCGGCAGCGGCCATCAGCACCACGTTGCGGCGCCAGTCACCAAGAGAGTAAAACGGCTTTTTCATCGGGAATTCGGTTGAGAGCTGTCAGTTATTGGTTGCCCGTTGTGAGTTGTCAGACTGCGCTCAGCATGACGAGCAACAGGCAACCCACGATTGGCACCAAACTAAAACCAGCGGGCGGCCATCTGCATAAGCTGTTCCAGGGCCTGCTGGTCGTCCTGGTTGAAGTCGTTCAGCTGGTCGCTGTCTACGTCCAGCACGGCTACTACCTGCCCATCTTTCAGCACGGGCACCACAATTTCGGACTTCGACTCGGAACTGCAGGCAATGTGGCCGGGAAACTGCTCCACGTCGGGCACCAGCAGAGTGGCGGCTTGTGCCCAGCTGCTGCCGCACACGCCCTTGCCGTGCCGGATGCGGGTGCAGGCAATCGGCCCCTGGAACGGGCCCAGCACCAGCTCGTTGCCCTTCACTACATAAAAGCCCACCCAGAAAAACCCGAAAGCCTGCCGCAGCGCCGCCGCGGTATTGGCCAGGTTGGCTACCAGGTCAGGCTCGCCGGTGGTCAGGGCTTCAATCTGGGGCAGCAGTTGCCGGTATTGCTCGGCTTTGGTGAGCGTGGTATCGAGGTGCAGTTCTTCAGCCATTGTGTTTTGGGTGATGAGGTTACAGGTAACAGGCAAGAGTAACACGGGGCTGTTACGGAACAAAGGTCAAGACTTGCGAGGTAAAAATCGGTAGAGTGGGTAGCAAGGCAGCGAATTGGCTCCAGTTGGTCAGGCATTCCCTGTGTCACCTGTTACGTATCACCCAATCACCCGAATTACCCTTTCCGATACACGAACACCTGGTCCTCGCCTAACGTGAACTGCTCCCGCAGGCCGGTGAGGCCCAGGTGCGGGGCTGCTACGCCGCCGCCCAGCAGCTTCGGGCTGCGAATGACGCGGATTTCGTCCCATAGCCCGTCTTTCAGCAGAGAGTTGAGCACCGTAGGCCCACCCTCCACCAGCACCGACTGCACCTGCCGCTGGTGCAGGTTGGCCAGAATCTGCGGAAACAAGTCTTCCGCCTCCGACAGCGTAACGTAGCCCACGTTGTTGGTGGTAGCGCGGTGGCGGTAGGTATAGACTACCGTAGGCTGGCTGCCGTCGAGGAGGTTGTGCGTGGGCGGGAGGCTCAGGTTTTTGTCGATGACGAGGCGAATGGGGTCCTGGCCGGGCCACTCACGCACGTTCAGGCGGGGGTTGTCGTGCAGGGCCGTGCGTGTGCCCACCAATATGGCGTGCTCCTCGCTGCGCCACTGGTGCACGGCCACCCGCGCCAGCTCCCCGCTGATGGGCACTGGCTGAAAATACGGCCCTGCCAGGTAGCCGTCGGCGGTTTCGGCCCACTTCAGCACCACGTAAGGCCGCTGCTGCTCCTGATAAGTAAAGAAGCGCCGGTTCAGCCAGCGGCCTTCCGCCTCCAGCAGCCCTGTTTCTACGGATATACCCGCGTCGCGCAGCTTTTGCAGGCCCCGGCCGGCTACCAGCGGGTTGGGGTCGAGGTTACACACCATTACTTCTGCCACGCGCTTTTCGATCAGCAGGTCGGCACAAGGCGGAGTTTTGCCGAAGTGCGAGCAGGGCTCCAGGGTCACGTACACGCGGGCTTCGGGCAGCAGGTGCGGCTCCATCACAGAGGCCACGGCATTCACCTCGGCGTGGGGGCCGCCGTACCGCCGGTGCCAGCCTTCCCCAATCACGCGGCCTTGATGAGTGATAACACAGCCGACCATCGGATTGGGGCGCGTGTAGCCGGCACCCAGGCGGGCCAGGTCAAGGGCCCGGCGCATCATCAGCTGGTCAAAATCGGAGAAAGGCATAGGCGGAGCGGAGGCAGATGGGTCGGTGAAGATACGCGGCCCCGGGGTTTCGGGCGCTACCTTTGCCCCATGCCCACGCTCCGCCAGCTCACCCTCGACCTTACCACCGCGCTACAGGACGTGTACCCGCCCGAGGAAGCCGCTGCCATAGCCGGGCAGGTGCTGGAGCATCTGCTGCACCTCACACCCCTGCAGCGCAGCATGCGGGCCCGGGAAGAAGTAGCCGAGGCCGACCTGGCTGATTTGCCTAATGTGCGGGCCCGGCTGCTGCGCCATGAGCCTCTGCAGTACGTGCTGGGCGTAGCGCACTTTGCCGGCCTGGAGCTGGAAGTCACGCCCGCCACCCTCATTCCGCGCCCTGAAACCGAGGAGTTGGTAGCCCTGATTGTACAGGAGCAGCGGGGCCGCGCCGGCCTGCGTATGCTGGATGTGGGCACCGGCTCCGGCTGCATTCCGCTGGCGCTGGCGCTGGCTCTGCCCGGCAGCCAGCTTACGGCCGTGGATGTTTCAGCTGAAGCCCTGGCCGTAGCCCGCCGCAATGCCCACAAGTACTCGGTAGCCGTCGATTTTCAGTTGGTCGATATTCTGCAGGAGGCTCCGGCGCTAAGCGGGCCGCTGGATGTGCTCGTCAGCAACCCGCCGTACGTGCTGGAAAACGAGCGGCCGCTGATGCGTCCCAACGTGCTGGGCTACGAGCCCGGCACCGCGCTGTTTGTGCCCGACCACGACCCGCTGCTGTTCTACCGCCGCATTGCCCGGCTTGGTCAAACGCTTCTGGCGGCCGGTGGGAATCTGTATTTTGAAATCAACGAGCAGTTTGCCCGCGAAACGCTGGAGCTGCTGCACCAGCTGGGCTACACCGGGGCCGCCGCTCAGCTGGATATCTTCGGCAAAGCCCGAATGGTGCGGGCTGCGTGGCCGGGCCGGCAACCTTAGTTACGGGCGGTTTTGCCGGCTGTAAATGGTCCGCGCGGGGCGTTAGTAACCGGTAATGCGGAAACGCCCACCTGACGAGCTGCTTAAAGCGGTAAAACTCCTACCTTTGCCGGCTCAATTCCTGCTCACGGGCTTTACTTTGTATGGCTGACGCTTCCGGTTATTACGCGCACCCCACCGCCGTCCTCGACGAGGGCTGCCGGGTTGGGGCTGGGTGCCACATCTGGCATTTCACGCACGTAAGCACCGGGGCCGAGCTAGGGGAAGGCTGCAGCCTGGGCCAGAACGTGTTTGTGGCCGAAGGCGTGAAGCTGGGCCGCAACGTGAAGGTACAGAACAACGTGAGTTTGTACACCGGCGTGGAGTGCCAGGACGACGTGTTCCTGGGCCCCTCGGTGGTGTTTACCAACGTACTGAACCCCCGGGCCGCCGTGCCCCGCCGGGGTGCCGACCACTACCTGCCTACCCGTCTGGCACAGGGCGTCAGCATTGGGGCCAACAGCACCATTGTGTGCGGGGTAAGCCTCGGGGAATATGCCTTTGTAGGGGCCGGCTCGGTAGTCACGAAGGATGTGGCCCCTTATGCGCTGGTCTATGGCAACCCCGCTCGTCCGCGTGGCTGGCTCAGCACCCAAGGCCACCGGCTAACTTTCGACAAAGCGGGCCGCGCCGCCTGCCCCGAAACGCACGAGCAGTACCAGTTAACCGACGGCCGGGTTTGCCGTATCAGCCCCTGACCGTAGGGGCTTTGCTTCCTGAAATTCAATAAACTCCAGCTTTTAACCAGTTACCCGTGTACGAGCAACTTCTTCAGAAACAGGCCAAAATAGCCGTTATCGGCCTTGGCTACGTGGGCCTGCCCATTGCCCTCGAATTCGCCCGCAAACTAAACGTGATTGGCTTTGATATAAATGCCAAGCGCGTGGAAATGATGCGTAACAACATCGACCCAAGCGGCGAGCTGGAAGCCAAGGATTTTGAGGGATGCTCAATTGAGTTTACGGACTCCCTGGACGTGCTTCGCGAAGCGCAGTTCTTCATCGTAGCCGTGCCTACGCCTATTGATGAGCATGCCCAGCCCGATCTGAAGCCGCTGCTGGGTGCTTCGGGCTCCGTGGGCAAAGTGCTGAAAAAAGGCGACTACGTGGTGTTTGAAAGCACCGTGTACCCGGGCTGTACCGAGGAAGACTGCATTCCGGTGATGGAGGAGCTTTCGGGCCTGAAGTTTCCTGAAGACTTCAAGGTGGGCTACTCGCCCGAGCGCATCAACCCCGGCGACAAGGAGCACACGCTCAGCAGCATCGTGAAGGTGGTGTCGGGCTGCGACGCTGAGTCGCTGGAGGAAATTGCCAAGGTCTACGAGCTGGTGGTGAAAGCCGGCGTGCACCGCGCCTCGTCCATCAAAGTAGCCGAAGCCGCCAAGATCATCGAAAACACGCAGCGCGACGTGAACATCGCCCTGATGAACGAGCTGTCGATGATTTTCGACCGCATGAACATCAACACCTACGAAGTACTGGAAGCGGCCGGCACCAAGTGGAACTTCCTGAAGTTCTCGCCCGGTCTGGTAGGTGGCCACTGCATCGGCGTGGACCCGTACTACCTCACCTACAAAGCCAAGGAGCTGGGCTACGATGCCAAGGTGATTCTGAGCGGCCGTACTACCAACGACAACATGGGGGCTTACATCGCGCGCAAAACCGTGCAGACGATGATCAAGCAGGGCAAAGATGTAGCCAAGAGCCGTGTGCTGGTGATGGGCGCCACCTTCAAGGAGAATGTGGAAGATATCCGTAACTCCAAGGTGGCCGACGTCATTCAGGAGCTGAAAAACTTCTCGGTGAACGTGGACATCATCGACCCTCACGCCGATAGCGACGAACTGCACCACGAGTACGGCTTCCGCCTGACGCCGGAAAGCGAAATCCGCAACGACTACGATGGTATTGTGGTGGCCGTAAGCCACCAGCGCTACACGGAGCTGGACGAGGCCTATTTCAAGTCCATCACCAACCAGCCGGCCGTGGTAGTAGACATCAAAGGCCTGTTCCGCAACAAGATTCAGGACCTGGCTTACTGGAGCCTCTAAGGTGCTTTAGTGGCTTAGTGATTTAGTGAGTTTGATGTGCTATCTGCCTAGGTAGGACAGGAACTCGTTAAATCACTAAGCCACTAAAGCACTAAATCACATTCAAGATGGAGCGGACGAAAATTCTGGTTACGGGCGGCGCAGGCTACATTGGCTCCCATGCCGTGGTAGAGCTCTACGAGGCTGGTTTTCAGCCGGTCATTGTCGACGACTTCAGCAACTCGCAGGAGTCGTCGGTGCGAGGCATTGAGGATATCCTGGGCGTGCGCGTTGCCTGCCACCACATCGACTGCGGCGACGCCGAGGCGCTGCGGGCCATTTTTGCGGAGGAAGGCAGCCTGCGCGGGGTTATTCACTTTGCCGCCTTCAAGGCCGTGGGCGAATCGGTGCAGAAGCCGCTGGCCTACTACCAGAACAATGTAGGCTCCCTGCTGACGCTGCTCACGGTGATGCAGGAGTTTGGGGTGCCGCATCTGGTGTTTTCGTCGTCGTGCACTGTGTATGGCGTGCCCGACGTGCTACCCGTAACGGAGCTGACGCCCCGCAAGCCGGCCAACTCGCCCTACGGCAACACCAAGAAGATCTGCGAAGACATTATCACGGACGTGGTGCACGCGCCGGCCAGCACGGTGCGGGCTATTTTGCTGCGCTACTTCAACCCTATCGGGGCCCATGCTTCGGCCAAGATCGGGGAGCTGCCGCTGGGCGTACCGCAGAATCTGGTGCCCTTCGTAACGCAGACGGCGGCCGGTATCCGCGAAAAGCTCACCATCTACGGCAACACCTACGACACGCCCGACGGCACCAACATCCGCGACTACGTGCATGTGGTGGACCTGGCCAAAGCACACGTGACGGCCGTGCAGCGCCTGCTCGATGGCGCCGGCGAGGCCGTGGAAACCTTCAACGTGGGCACCGGCCGCGGCAACTCCGTGCTGGAGGTGGTGCAGGCATTTGAGCGGGCTACCGGTGTGAAGCTCAACTATGTTATCGGGGAGCCCCGCGCCGGCGACGTGCCGGCCATCTACGCCGACGTAACCAAATCGGTGCAGGAACTGGGCTTTCAGACCACCACCTCGCTCGAAGACTCCCTGGCCAGCGCCTGGAAATGGCAGCAAACTTTGTAATGTGAAAAATCAGAGAATGTGGGGAATGTGAAAATCAATTGACGGATCATTCAGCACACTTTTCACATTCCCCACATCAGCACATTTCCCTCATGAAAATCATCATCACCGGCGGGGCCGGTTTTATCGGGTCGCACGTGGTGCGCCTGTTCGTGACGAAGTATCCGGAGTACCAGATTCTGAACCTGGACGCCCTTACGTACGCCGGCAACCTCGAAAATCTGCGGGATATTGAGCACACGCCCAACTACCGGCTAGTGAAAGGCGACATTACCGATCAGGCTTTCGTGGATGAGCTCTTTGCCCGCGAAGAGCCCGATGCTGTGATTCACCTGGCTGCCGAAAGCCACGTAGACCGCAGCATCACGGATCCGCTGGCCTTCGTGAAAACCAACGTGCTGGGTACGGTTCATCTGCTGAACGCGGCTAAAAACCTGTGGAAGCCGCTCGGCTACGAGGGCAAAACCTTCTACCACGTGAGCACCGACGAGGTGTACGGCTCCCTGGATTTCGGCCCCGAGATGTTCACGGAGCAAACCGCCTATGACCCCCGCTCGCCTTACTCGGCCAGTAAGGCGTCGTCGGACCACTTCGTGCGGGCTTGGCACCACACCTACGGCCTGCCCGTTAAGCTCAGCAACTGCTCCAACAACTACGGCCCCAACCACTTCCCCGAGAAGCTGATTCCGCTGGCCATTCACCGCATTCAGCACGGGCAGCCCATTCCGGTGTACGGCAAAGGCGAAAACGTGCGCGACTGGCTGTTTGTAAAAGACCACGCCACGGCCATCGACGCGGTGTTTCACAAAGGCAAAGTGGGCGACACCTACAACATTGGCGGGGTAAATGAATGGGCCAACATCGAGCTGATTCATCTGCTCTGCGACACGCTGGATGAGAAAACCGGCAAGCCCCAGGGAACCTCCCGCCAGCTCATCAAGTTTGTGACGGACCGCGCCGGCCACGACCTGCGCTACGCTATCGACTCCTCCAAAATCATGCGGGAGCTTGGCTGGAAGCCGTCCGTGACGTTTGAACAAGGCCTGGCACAAACCGTAGACTGGTACCTGGAAAACCAGGAGTGGCTCGACCACGTGACCAGCGGCGCCTACCAGGACTACTACCAGAAGCAGTACGCTGCACGTTAATGTGAAAAGTGTGGAAATGTGCCTAATGTGGGACTCACTATTGCCCGCATACCGCCTCGTTTTTCACATTTTAACACATTCTACACATTTCAACACATTACCATCGTGTACGAAACTCCCTTTCACGACCAGCCACTCGATAATCTGGCTTTCTTGGTAACCGGCGGCGCTGGTTTCATTGGCTCCAACCTGGTGGAATACCTGCTGAAGTACGGGGCCAAGGAAGTGCGCGTGCTGGATAACTACTCCAACGGCTTCCGCAAGAACGTGCGGCTGTTTGAAGACAACCCGGCCCTACGCGTGATTGAAGGCGACATCCGCGACCGGCAAACCTGCATCGACGCCTGCCAGGGCATCGACGTGGTGCTGCACCAGGCCGCGCTGGGCTCTGTGCCGCGTTCCATCAACGACCCGATTACGAGCAACGACGTGAACGTGGGTGGCTTTGTGAACATGCTGGTAGGTGCCAAGGAAGCCGGGGTGAAGCGCTTCGTGTACGCCGCTTCTTCCTCCACCTACGGCGACCATAAAGCCCTGCCAAAAGTAGAGGACCGCATCGGCAAGCCCCTGTCACCCTACGCCGTGACGAAGTATGCCAACGAGCTGTACGCCGACGTGTTTGGCAAAACCTACGGCATGGAAATCATCGGGCTGCGCTACTTCAACATCTTCGGCCCGCGCCAGGACCCCAACGGCGCCTACGCCGCCGTGATTCCGCTCTTTATTGATGCCGTGCTGGAAGGCAAGCGCCCGCGCATGAACGGCGACGGAGGCCAGACGCGCGACTTCACCTTCGTGGAAAACTGCGTGCAGGCCAACATCAAAGCGGCGCTGACAACCAACCCCGAGGCCGTAAACCAGGTCTACAACGTGGCCGTGGCCGACCGCACTTCCCTCAACGACCTGTTCAACATCCTGAAGGAAGAAGCCGGCTCCGACATCACGCCTGAGTACGGCCCCGACCGTGCCGGCGACATCCGCGACTCCCTGGCCGACATCAGCAAAGCCAACAGCCTGCTCGGTTACGACCCGCAGGTGCGCATCCGGGAAGGTCTGCAGAAAACCCTGGAGTGGTTTAAAACCCACCAGGAGTTTATTGCCGAAAGGAATTAATTGTCAAACGGCTGAATGAGTAAATGGCTGGCTGTTCAAACACACTTGAGCGACCAGCCATTTACCTATTTAACAAGCTAACCATCCTCTCCAATGAAAGGCATTATCCTCGCCGGCGGCTCCGGCACGCGCCTGCACCCGCTCACGCTGGCCGTCAGCAAGCAGCTCATGCCCGTGTACGACAAGCCGATGATTTATTATCCGCTGTCCATTCTGATGATGGCGGGCATCCGCGAAATCCTCATCATCACCACACCCCACGACCAGGCTCAGTTCCAGAAGCTGCTGGGTGATGGGGCCAGCTTGGGCTGCCACTTCGAGTACGTGGTGCAGGAAGTGCCTAACGGTCTGGCGCAGGCCTTCGTGCTGGGGGCCGATTTCATTGGCGACGACAAAGTGGCCCTGGTGCTGGGCGACAACATCTTCCACGGCGAAGGCATGGAAGAACTGCTTAAGTCAAACAACGACCCCGACGGCGGCGTGGTATACGCCTACCACGTGCACGACCCGGAGCGCTACGGCGTGGTGGAGTTCGACGAAAACAATAAGGCCCTCAGCATTGAGGAAAAGCCCGCCCAACCCAAGAGCAACTATGCCGTGCCCGGGCTGTACTTCTACGATAACGAGGTAGTGCAGATTGCCCGCGACCTGAAGCCCAGCCCGCGCGGGGAGTACGAAATTACCGACGTAAACCAGGAATATCTGCGCCGGGGCAAGCTGAAGGTAGGCATCCTGGGCCGTGGCACCGCCTGGCTGGACACCGGCACCTTCGAGAGCCTGATGCAGGCCGGCGAGTTTGTGCGGGTGCTGGAGCAGCGCCAGGGGCTGAAGGTAGGCTCCATTGAAGAAGTAGCTTACCGCCAGGGCTTTATTGATGCCGACCAGCTGCGCCGCATTGCCGAGCCCCTGCGCAAAAGCGGCTACGGCGACTACCTGCTCCACCTGCCAGACCACCAGCTGCGCAAAAGCTAATCTTCTGGCAGTTTTAAACGCCGCACCGGATGTCTTTTTTACCTGAAGAGGCAGCCGGCGTGGCGTTTTCGGGTACGGCTGGCTACAAAATCGCGCCGGCAAGCAGGGCCGCTAATACCATGAGGTAAGACGGTATCTTTTCCCACAGCAACAGCAGAAAGGTAGCGGCTACCAGCGCCAGGTTGATGGGCGTGTCGGGCAGCGGGTGGTAGAGCAGAAACGAGGCCGCCACCACCAGCCCGGCCGACACCGCGTTGATGCCTTCCAGTGAGGCCTTTACCACGCGGTACTGCTTGAGCTGGTCCCAGAATCGAATCAGAAAGAAGATGAGCAATGTGCCGGGCATGAAGATGCCGACGGCCCCAACCAGTGCCCCCAGTACCTGCCCGCCCACGCCATACTCACGCATAGCCAGCGCCCCAATGTAGGAGGCAAACGCGAAGTTGGGGCCCGGTAGCGCCTGCGTCAGCCCGTAGCCCGACAGGAACTCCGGCCCCGACAAGTACTCTTTGAACTCCACAAACTCGGCGTAGAGCAGCGGGGCCAGCACCTGCCCGCCTCCAAACACCAGGGAGCCGTTGCGGTAGAAATTTTCAAACAGGCGCACCGGCAGCAGGCGCGTGTAGTGGCCCAGCACGGCCGCACTCAGAAATACGCCCAGCCACAGCACAAAGTTGGACCACTCGATGTGCAGAGGCTCTTTGTGCTCGATGCGGGGCATCTTGCGGTAGCGGAAGGTGGTAACCAGCCCGCCGCCCAACAGCAGCAGCGGCAGTACCCACGGCAGCTGGAAAAAGTACGCCACCAGCGCCGACGTCACGAGCAAGGCCACCGACGTTTTGGTGTGCACCACCTTCTCGGCAATCTTGTAGGCAGAATACGCCACAAAGCCCACGGCCACGGGCTGCACAAACCGCACTAGGCGCGCTACTACATCTTTATCGAGGTAGCTCATAGAAAGGCCCGCCACCGTCATCAGGCACACGGCCGGCAGCATCCAGATCAAGAGCGTGAGGTAGGCCAGGTTGGGTCCGCCCAGCCGGAAGCCAATGGCCGTAATGGTCTGGGTGGAGGTAGGGCCCGGCAACACCTGGCACAAGGCCATTAGCTCCAGCAGCTCGGCCGAGGTGAGGTAGCGGCGCTTATCTACCAGCAGGCGCAGCATCATGGCCGTGTGCGCCTGGGGGCCGCCGAAAGCCGTGAAGCCCAGCTGTGCTACATCCCGCAGAAAGATGATGCCGCGCACCCGGCGGGTCCGTTTGCCACGAGCTGGAGGCGTAAGGATGCGTTCTTTCGTTTCCACGAATAGGGCGGGGCTGTCAGGAATGCATAAGCAGGGAAGGGCAACCTAGCAAAATAAAACCGGTTGAGGATGGTTTTCCGTTTTGTAGCAAACAGAAAACCATCCTCAACCGGCACATAAACGGAGGACAAGCTGCCGCTTACTTTTTCTTCAGGCCCAGCTCAATCAGCCGCTCATTCAGGAACTCGCCAGCGGTAATATCAGCTTCCTTTTTGGGGTTTTCGGCCGATACGCAGCTTTCCAGCGCCGCCAGACTCATTTCGGAGCGCGGGTGCATAAAGAACGGAATGCTGTAGCGGGAGGTGTTCATCTTTTCCCGGGCGGGGTTTACCACCCGGTGAATGGTGCTCTTGAGTACGCCGTTGGTAAGGCGCTGCAGCATGTCACCCACGTTTACCACAATCTGGTCGGGCAGGGCCGTGATAGGAATCCACTTGCCGTCGCGGCGCTTCACCTGCAGGCCGTCGGCGGAGGCGCCCATCAGCAGCGTAATCAGGTTGATGTCGCCGTGCTCGGCGGCCCGTACGGCATCGGCCGGTACGGAGTCCGGGTTTTCGATGGGGTAGTAGTGAATGGGGCGCAGGATGCTGTTGCCGTTGCGCACCTTGTCGTCGAAGTAGTTCTCGGGCAGGTGCAGGTACAGGGCAATGGCGCGCAGCACGTCCTTGCCGGCCGCTTCCAGGGTTTTGTAGGTCACCAGTGAGGTATCCTGGAAGCTGCTTACTTCCTGAGGCCAGATATTGTCAGGGTATTCGGCCTTGATGGGGTCGTTCTGGTCGTCAACTTCCTGACCTACGTGGTAGAACTCCTTCAGGTCGCCGGTGTTGCGGCCCTTGGCGTGCTCCTTGCCTTTGCTCACGTAGCCGCGCTGACCAGCCAGCTCCGGCTTTTCGTACTGCTGCTTCACGTCGTCGGGCAGGCTAAAGAAGGCCTTCACATCGGCGTAGAGTTTGGTGGTCTGCTCGTCGGAGAGGCCATGGTTTTTGAGCGCCACGAAGCCAATGTTCTGATAGGCTTCGCCCAGCTGCTGTACAAAGCGGGCTTTGCGCTCAGGGTCGCCGGAACGAAAGTCGGCGAGGTCGAGGGATGGAATTTCTTCCAGCAATTTTTCCTCCATAGTGAAAAATCAATATACTTTTGGGGCAAACCTTACGTATTGCGCAAGGTACTTAAAAAAAAGCGCATCCTTGCCGGCCGTTTACCGGTAAAGTCCCATCGTTCTCAACTCCCTTTTTGCTTCATACCTCTCGACTTCTCCTTATGAAAGGACCTGCTTTACTACTTGCCGGCACGCTGCTACTGGGCCTGGGCGCCTGCGATTCGGCGCGCCGCCAGAGCGACAACAGCGCAGCCACGGCCGAACAGGTGAATACGCCTGTTGCGGAAAACATGGAAAAGAACGGCATCCGCCTGACGCCTTTCACCGACTCGCCGAAGTACCCCGAGGCGCAGCTGCAGCTTAAGTCGCCGCTGGCAGGCTCTACGGTTCCTACCGGCGCCGTAGCCTTCGATTACGACCTGAGCAACTTTCAGCTTACCAAGATGACCGGTGGCATGCACGCCCACGAAATGGCCAACTCGGAGAAAGGTCAGCACATCCACAATATTGTGGACAATGAGCCTTACACAGCCCACTACACCACGGAGTTCACCAAGCCCATAGCCGACGGCCAGCACGTGGTGCTGTCGTTTCTGTCGCGCTCCTATCATGAGAGCCTCAAGCACCGCGGTGCCTTTGATCTGCGGGTGGTAAGCGTAGGCAAAGTAGCCCAGCCCCTGCAGGTAGACCTGAAAGCGCCGCACCTGTTCTACAGCCGCCCCAAGGACACGTACTCGGGCAACGACGCGCAGAAGGTGATGCTGGACTTCTACCTGGTAAATACGACGTTGTCGCCGGAAGGCAACCACGTGCGGGCTACTATTAATGGCACCGAGTTCATGCTGGAGCAGTGGACGCCTTACATGATGGAAGGACTGCCCATGGGCCAGAATACTATTAAACTGGAACTGGTAGATGCCAGCGGTACCCTGATTCCCGGCCCATTTAACTCCGTTACGCGCACGTTCACGCTGCAGCCCTAAGCCAGTTTGTTGGCTGAAAATGATGCCAGAGCCAGCTTCGACCCGGAAGTTGGTTCTGGCACTTTTTTTTCTATAACTAGCTTACCTTTGGGTAGCGCCGGGTACTGAATAGAATAATTCGGATATGTAAATAGCGTAGGAAGAGGCCGGTCGGGTTGGCAGGGGAGAAATTCCGCTCCGCGCAACATCTGGCCAAGGCTCTACGTCTTGCAACATACTACTCCGGCGGCTGCTTTATCTTGCCAAGCGAAACATTTCGACTTTGGCCTTACTTTTTTCTGTTCCGTGTATGCGGCATCTGAAATACTCTTTGGCTTTTCTGGCGGCGTGGGCTGTGAGCACGGCTTCGGTGCAGGCTCAACACGCGGTGTGGGCCAACAAAATTGTGGACGTGTCTTCGCAGAAAGCCGAGGGCAAAGAAGCGTTTTCGCCGGAAAAGGTACTGGGTGAGCCAGATGCCCTGCCTTTGGGTCAGATCAGCAACGAAGCCTGGATTCCAAAGAAAGAGGGCTCGGCGGAGTACATTGAAGTGAAGTTCGGCCGCTCCCTGATAGCCAGGCAGGTGACGGTGATTGAAAACTTCAATCCTGGCTCGGTTATAAAGATTGAGCTGATTGATACCCGCGGCGGCAAGCACCAGGTGTACGAAAACCGCAACCCCGGCCCTATCCCGGAAGCCTTTCGTACGCTCACCGTTACGTTTGCTCCTAGCAACTACCGCACCATTGGGGTAGGCGTGACGATGAACACCAAGGCTGTGAATGGGGTAAACCAGATCGACGCCATCGGTATTGCCGACGTGGCGGAGCTGATGGTGAAGCAGGAGTTCAAGCAGGACCCCAAGGCCGTGGGTATCGACTCCAGCATGGTAAGCCTGGGGCCCAAGGTGAACTCCAAGTACGTAGACACGCACCCGGTAATTTCGCCCGACGGCCGCACGCTGTTCTTTGCCCGCCAGGACCACCCCCAGAACACCGGCGGCAACAACGATGCCCAGGACGTGTGGTACAGCACGCTCACCAAAACCATCGGGGATAAGAAAATCTGGAGCGAAGCCAAGAACATCAGCAGCCCCATTAATACCACCGGGCCAAACGGACTGGCCTCGGTATCGTCGGACGGTAACGTGGCCCTGCTCATCAACGTGTACAACCCCGACGGCACGCTGAACCCTAAAGGTGCCAGCATCACGAAGCGCACGAAAACCGGCTGGACCAAGCCCGAGAAAATCGACATTGAGGATTTCTACAACGATGACAACGAGCACGTAGACTATTACCTGGGTACATCAGGCAAGGTGCTGCTGATGGCCGTGGACCGCAAAGACGGCCAGGGTGAGCAGGATATCTACGTGAGCTTTCTGAAAGCCGATGGCAAGTCCTGGACCCGCCCCCTGAACGTAGGCCCCACTATCAATACCAAGAAAGCTGAGTTTGCACCCTTCCTGGCGGCCGACGGCAAAACATTGTATTTCGCCTCCGAAGGCCGGGGCGGCTACGGCAAGAGCGACATTTTCTACAGCAAGCGCCTCGACAACTCCTGGACCAACTGGAGCACCCCGCGCAATATGGGCCCCAGCATCAACTCCTCGGACTTCGACGGCTACTTCACGCTGTCGGCGGCCGGCGACGAGGCCTTTCTGGTGTCGTCGCGCAACGGTATTGACGGGTCGCGCGACATTTTCAGCATTGGCCTCACCCCGCAGTTCAAGCCCGAAGCCGTGACGCTGGTGCGCGGCAAGGTGCTGGATGCCGCCACTCAGAAGCCGATTTCCTCCGTCATTCACTACGAAAACCTGCTGACGGGCGAAGAACTGGGCGTAACAGAAACCAACCCCGTAGACGGCTCCTACACCATTGTGCTGCCCTCGGGCGTGCAATATGGCTACCGCGCCGAGGCCCGCGACTACCTCTCCGAAAGCGCCAACCTGGACGTGACGGACCGCGAGAAGTACTCCGAAGTCACACAGGATCTGTTTCTGGTCCCCTTCGCCGTTGGTCAGAAAATCAAGCTGAACAACATCTTCTTTGCGCAAAGCAAGTACTACCTGCGCGAAAATTCCTACCCGGAGCTACAGCGCCTGATCAAGATTCTGAAGGCGTACCCAACGGTAGAAATCAAGCTGGAAGGCCACACCGACAACCAGGGCGACCCGGCTTTGAACCTAAAACTCAGCCTGGACCGCGTAAACGAAGTGCGGAAATATCTGATATCCAAAGGTATCAACGGCTCCCGTATCACGGCACAGGGCTACGGTGATACGCAGCCCATTGCCAGCAACGAGCAGGAGGAAACCCGCAAGCTTAACCGCCGCGTGGAATTCACGGTGACGAAGAAGTAGGGTTTCTAATATGCTAATGTGGGAAATGTGATGCGCTCCGCTAATGTGCTAATGGATTAGCTGTCAGCGCGAAGCAATCTGGCTTGAACAATGCTCTAAGCCATAAAATGCAAAAAGCCCCTACTTGTACATGCCAGGTAGGGGCTTTCTGGTTGAAGAACGAGAATTATATTTCAGAGGACGGATGGCTTCGCTATGCTCGCCATGACACGTTTATAGACTCACCATTTAACTATTTCACCACCTCGCCCTTAGCTTAGCCGCTGCTCGTCGCGGCCGGGCTTGGTGCTGCCGCTCTGACCGCCGGGGTTGGCAATGGAGTCGCGCATGTCGGTGTCGGCTTGCACGTTGCGCATTTTGTAGTAGTCCATTACACCCAGGTTGCCGCTGCGGAAGGCTTCGGCAATAGCCCGCGGAATCTCGGCTTCGGCTTGCACTACCAGGGCTTTGGCTTCCTGGGTTTTAGCGCGGTTTTCCTGCTCCACGGCCACGGCCATAGCGCGGCGCTCCTCGGCCTTGGCTTCGGCCACTTTCAGGTCGGCGGTAGCCTGGTCGATCTGCAGCTTGGCCCCGATGTTTTCTCCTATGTCAATGTCGGCAATGTCGATGGACAGAATTTCGAAGGCCGTACCGGCATCAAGGCCTTTGCTGAGCACCAGCTTGGAAATCTTGTCGGGGTTTTCGAGCACCTCTTTATGCGACTTCGACGAGCCGATACTCGTCACGATACCCTCGCCCACGCGGGCCAGAATCGTTTCTTCGCCGGCGCCGCCTACCAGTTGCGTGATATTGGCGCGCACCGTAATGCGGGCCTTGGCAATCAGCTGAATGCCATCCTGCGCCACGGCCGCCACGTTGGGCGTGTTGATGACCTTGGGGTTAACGGACGTCGTAACGGCCTCGAATACGTCACGGCCGGCCAAGTCGATGGCGGTGGCTTGCTTGAAAGTGAGCGGGATGTTGGCTTTGTCGGCCGAAATCAGCGCCTTAATGACGCTGGGAATATTTCCCCCGGCCAGGTAGTGTGTTTCCAAATCGTTGGCCGTAAGCTCCAGTCCAGCTTTTGTGCTGGTAATCATGGAGTTGACAATCAAAGATGGCGGCACCTTTCGCACCCGCATAAAGGCCAGTTGGAACAAGCTCACGCGCACGCCCGAAAACAGCGCCGTAATCCAGAGGCTGATGGGGAAGAAATACAGCAGCACCAGCAGGGCCACGGCTCCCACCGCCAGCGGGAAAAAGGGAAACTCCATGAAAAAAGGAAATAAGGTGGTGATTTTCAGGTACCGGAAGGCTGCAGGCGGCAACTAACAACTAAATACTGACAAGTCCTGCTGCGCTGCTCAGGCCTGCTCTACTACAATGCGGTTCTGCTCGATGCCCAGCACCCGAATAGGCGTGCCAGCCGCCAGAAACTCCCCGCGCGTTACCACCTCGCGTCGGGCTTCGGCAAACAACGCAGTGCCGGCCGGCCGCAGCGCCGACAGCGTGCGGCCCACTGTGCCGGCTGGTACGTCGGGGCGGCGGATATCGTGCACGCTGGTATTGTTGACGCTGGTGAGGGCCATCTTATTGAGGTTGCGCGGTCGCAGCCCCACGTACACCAGCAGGCCCACTACCAAGGCCGAGCCCAGCAGCATGTAGTGGCCCAGCGGAGTGCCCAGGTCGCGGTAGCTTAGCCAGATGCCCGCAATCAGCAGCCCCAGCCCCACCAGTCCGACGATGGTAGTGCCGGGAATGAAAATGACTTCGGCAGCCACAAACAGCAAGCCGAACAGCAAAAGCAACGCAATAGTAAGCCAGTCCATAAGCAACGGGAAAGTTGAGTGCTAGAAGCAGGGGAAGATACGCAGAATAGCTGCGCAAAATGAGGCCGGCACCGTAATTTGCCGGTGAGCCGCCAAAGTGGCTGACCAATGTATTTGCCTGATGGCTGAACCAGCTTCCCGTTCCACTGAAGCACTGGGCCCGCAGCGCCTGCGCCAACTGCTGCACCATGTGCCGGGGCTTACGGCCGCCGACATTGATGCACTGGTGAGCCGTTGGCAGCGCCCGGTGCAGCTGCGCCGCGGCGACTTCCTCATCCAGCCCGGCCAGACCGACCACTATTTGTACTTTATAGACGAAGGCGTGCTGCGTATTTTTCTGCCCACCCAGCACGAGGAAATCTGCGTGGGCTTCGGCTACGCCAGCACGCTTATCTGCTCGTTTCCGTCGTTTGTGGAAGGGCGTCCGTCTTCTTATAGTATTCAAACCCTGAAAGCCAGCCGCCTGCTGGCTATAACCCGTGCTGATTTGCTGGAGTTGGTGGAAAGCCGGCCCAATATCGGGCGGTTCTGGCGGGCTGAGATGGAGCGGGCCGTGGTAGGGCGCATCGAGCGGGAAATAGACTTGCTGCTGCCTGAGCCCCAGCGCCGCCTCGACCGGCTGCGGGCCCGCAGCCCGCACCTGTTTCAACTGGTGCCGCGCAAGTACATTGCCTCCTACCTGCGCATGACGCCCGAAACCCTGAGCCGCCTGCGCTAAAATCTTGCGCGAAATCAAGATTTTGCAGCCGGGCAAGCCGGACTTTTGACGGGTTCAACTTCTTCAGCTCACGTCCATTTCTGGCTATGAAAACCCAACCCTTCCTGCAGCAGCTCCACAACCAGGTGCACGAGCTGCTTGCCGTCCTCAGCACCGAACTGGAGCCCCGCAACGGTCAGGCGCTACAGTTTAAGCCCAGCGCTACCAGCTGGAGCGTGCTGGAATGCCTAGAGCATCTTAACCGCTACAGCCGCTTCTACAACCCGGCGCTGCGCAAAGCCCTGGCAGCCGGGCGCAAAGCAGGCACTGATGCGGAAGTAGGCTTCAGCTGGCTCGGCCGCAAGTCGTACGAAACAGTACGGCCTGAGAACCGCAAGCTGCAGAAAACCCTCAAGCACATGAACCCCAGCCAAAGCGCCCTGAGCTGGGACGTATTGGTGGAGTTTCGGCAGCATCAGGAAACCCTGCTGGAACTCCTACGCCAAGCCGAAACGACCGACCTGAACCGCAAGGCCGTGCCGGTGGAGTTTTTTCGGGTGCTGAAGTTGCGCATCGGTGAGGCGTTGCTGTTTGTGGTGGCCCACCAGCAGCGCCACATGCAACAGGCCCAACGTGTGCTACAGCAATACACCGCGCAACAGGAAACGGCTCCGCGCTTGGTTGTTTGAGAGTTCCGCTTTCTTTTTCATAATGCTAAACGGCGCTTCTTTCCCGGGAAAGCAGCGCCGTTTGGTGCTTGAGGCCGTCTACAAGATTCGCGAAATCCGCCGGAATCCGTGGTTAATACGCCCGGGCGAAATAGGCGCGCCGCACGCTGGGCTTGCCCGTCAGAATGCAAATGCCGTCTTCGTCGGGTTCGTTCAGGGCTAGGCAGCGGATGGTGGCCTTGGTTTCTTCCTTGATGCGCTCCTCGGTTTCGGAAGTCCCGTCGTAGTGCGCTACCACAAAGCCGCCTTTGCCATCGAGCACCTGCTTGAACTCCTCGTAGCTTTCCACGCGGGTGGTGTGTGTGTTGCGGAACTCCAGGGCCCGGCGGTAGATGTTAGCCTGAATGTCCTGCAGCAGTTGGTCGATGCTGGCCACGATATCCGTGAGTGGCAGGTTCATTTTCTCCTTGGTGTCGCGGCGGGCCACTTCCACGGTACCGGCGTCCAGGTCGCGCATACCCACAGCCAAGCGCACGGGCACGCCTTTCAACTCCCACTCGGCAAACTTATAGCCGGGGCGCTCCGTGTCACGGTCATCAATCTTCACCGAAATACCGCGGGCAATCAAACCCATCTGAATGGGACGGATGCGCTCTAGCAGCTCGTCGAGCTGGCCGGTTTTGTAAATGGGCACGATGACGACCTGAATAGGCGCCAGCTTGGGTGGCAGCACCAGGCCTTCGTCGTCGGAGTGCGCCATGACGAGGGCACCCATCAGGCGGGTACTCACGCCCCAGCTGGTACCCCACACATGCTCCAGGCTGCCTTCCTT
Source organism: Hymenobacter guriensis (assembly GCF_015773195.1). Lineage (GTDB taxonomy): Bacteria > Bacteroidota > Bacteroidia > Cytophagales > Hymenobacteraceae > Hymenobacter > Hymenobacter guriensis. The sequence continues at coordinate 76,830 of NZ_JADWYK010000007.1, read as the reverse complement.
GGTTTGAAACTGCACGTCAAACGCCTTGGCAAAGTTCTGCCCCAGAAAGTGGCTGGTGCCCGCCTGCAGTGCCTTGCCATCCTGCATCATCCCCTCAATGCAATAGGTTTCCACGGCGCCCGCAAACCGCTCGTTCTCGGTTTTCACGCCTTTCACCACGGGCAGGGCCAGGTGCTCTTCGGCAAACTCAGCGTACACGTCCAGCATCTGGCGGGTTTCGGCCAGGGCTTCTTCGGCGGTAGCGTGGGCCGTATGGCCTTCCTGCCACAGAAACTCGGCGGTGCGCAGAAACAGGCGGGTGCGCATTTCCCAGCGCACCACGTTGGCCCACTGGTTGATGAGCAGGGGCAGGTCGCGGTAGCTTTGAATCCAGCCTTTGTAGGTGCTCCAGATAATGGCCTCGGAAGTGGGGCGCACCACCAGCTCTTCTTCCAGCTTGGCGTTGGGGTCCACGCGCAACTTGCCGGGCCGGTCGGGGTCGGTCTGCAGGCGGTAGTGCGTTACTACAGCGCATTCCTTGGCAAAGCCTTCGGCATTTTTTTCCTCGGCCTCAAACAGGCTTTTGGGCACGAACAGCGGGAAGTAGGCATTCTGGTGGCCGGTGCGCTTGAACATATCGTCGAGCGTACGCTGCATTTTCTCCCAGATGGCGTAGCCGTAGGGCTTAATCACCATACAGCCGCGCACGGCCGAGTTTTCGGCCAGCCCGGCGCGCTTCACCAATTCATTGTACCATAGCGAGTAATCTTCGCTCCGCTTCGGCAGGCTTTTGCTCATGTTGGGCGTATCTTTGAGTATAGTGAAAAAGTTCCCCAATCTGGTACAAGATTTGAGTAGAGAAAAGGGCACCGTTTCGGGGCGAAATTACGTTATTATACCGGAGCAATGTGCGGTTGGCCAGTCTGCCCATGCAACGGTTACTTTTCGGCTGGCATCTTCTCCTTGACCCACTCACTTTTCGCGTAGGCAGACTATGAAAACGTACTTAACTTCCTGCTTGTCGGCCGTGGCCTTGCTCGCGCTGGGTGGCTGCGCCAGCATCCCCGCCGTCACTTCCACGGAAACCGACGGTGTATATTATTCTTCCAAGGACCGCACCACGGAAAACCCGGCTTATGCAGCCGTGATGCAGAACCGCCAGCCGGAGGTAACGGACCAACAGTCATCTACCACCGCGCCTACTGCTTCCTCTGATGCGCAGTACAGCCAGGACGGCGGCTATTCTTCCGGTAGCACTACCGTCTATACCGACGATGCTTATTATGATGACTACGATTACGACTATGCCGCGCGCATTCGCCGTTTTCATCAGCCCAGCTACTGGAGCTTCGCGCCCAGCTACTATTCCTACGCTTACACCAACTCCTGGGACCCGTGGGGCTATAATCCCTACGCTTACTCGCCCTGGGGCCCTTCGTACGGCTACTATGGCTATAGCCCTTACGTTAGCATCAACATCGGCTGGCCATACCGCTCCTATGGGGGCTGGGGCGGCTACGGCTGGGGCTACCGTACGGGCTATTACAATGGCTACTATAACGGGTACTACGACAGCCCCTATTACGGCGGTGGCAACTGGGGCGGGGGCCCGCGCCGCAATGTGAACTACGGTCCGCGCCGGGACCGGAGCTCCGGTGTAACGGCTGGCACGGGCATTAACCGGGAGCGGTTCAACGGCGGCCGTACCTCTACCCCCGGGGGGGGACGCGCCAACCAGCCCACTACACCTCCGGCTACGGGCGGCATAGTTGCCGGTGACAACACTACCCAACCAGCATCGGGTCGGGGACGCGCCACCGAAGGCACTGCTGACCCCCGCGGCCGTATGACGACCTCAACCCGGGGCAATGTGACCGAAACGCCCATCGACACGCGTAGCAGCGGGCGGGCAACGGAGGCAGTACCAGCTTCAACAGCTACGGAGCCCGTGGTTCGTACGGAGCAAACCCCTGCCCAGCAGCCGGATGTGCGTCCGCGGCGCCGGGTACTGGATGTGAGTGACGCAACCGGGGAAAGCCAGCCCCGGCGCCAGCGGGAGCGTGACGTAACGCCGGCCGCGCAGCCCACCCGTTCTGAGCAGCCTTCCCGCTCGTACGAGCGGCCTACGCGGTCTTATGAGCCCAGTAGCGCACCTTCCCGCTCATCTTCACCGGCTCCCAGCAACAGTGGCGGTGGTGGCCGCGGACGGGGACGTAACTAGCCGTACTTTATTGCTCAGCAGGCCCATACCCCGTACTCTCCCTTCTCTCTTCCTATGAAACAACGAAAATATTGGTTGAGCATGGCCCTGATGGGCCTTGCCAGCTACAGCTTTGCCCAAAATGAAACCGATGTGCTGCGCTATTCGCAGACGCAGCCCGCCGGCACCGCCCGTAGCTTGGGCATTGGAGGTGCCACTGTATCGTTGGGCGCCGATTTAGGCAGCCTTTCCACGAACCCCGCCGGATTGGGCCTGTACCGGGGTTCCGAATTCACATTTACTCCCGGCTTGGGCGTGGGCAACACGGATAGCCGGATAGATGGCGTTACTTCCTCCGACAACCGCAACAGCCTGCATGTAGCCAGCCTGGGAATGGTATTTGCCAACCGGCGCCCTGATTCGGAGGATAACCCGTGGCGGGGCGGCACCCTGGCATTTGGCCTCACGCGGGTAAATGATTTTAACGCCGCCTTCCGCTACCAGCATAAGCCAGCGCTTAATCAGGATTTACTTTCGTACCTGAACCGGAACCCAACCACGCAGCAGGAAACCGGGCTGGATGATCTGGCTTATCAGACGTTTCTAACGGAGGAGGATGCCCAGGGCTTGTTTGTGCCGCAGGACTTTGAAAATGCCGGCCCGCTAACCCAGACGGAAACTGTGCTCAACACGGGCTCCCAAACTCAGTTCGATTTTGGATATGGGGCCAGCTACCGTGACAAGCTGTACCTGGGCGGTGCCATCGGTATCCTCAGCACGCGCTTCAACTCAACGAAAACATTTAACGCCACGGACCCATCACCTGCCACCCCGAATGAGCCGGGCACGGCTTTCAGCACAGTTGATTTCCGCGAGACGCTGAAAGTCCGAGGTACGGGCATTAATGCTCGTTTCGGGGCCATCTACCAGCCGGTTGATGCCGTGCGCATCGGTGCTTCCGTGCAAACGCCCACGTACATGCAGCTGTCGGAAAATTTCACCTCGACGATGGATGTGAAGTTTGACCGGACTGTGACGGTAGACGGGCAGGACTATAATGAAGCCAACGCCGGCTCGGAGGGTGAATACGATTACGCGCTGGTTTCACCGTTTCGGGCTTCGGGCGGAGCTACGGTGGTTATTGGCAAGTTCGGCTTCCTGAGCGGTGACGTAGAGTACGTCAACTACGGGCAGGGCCGGCTCAGCAATACCAGCGACAATGAAGGCACCAACAATGCCACCGACTTCAGCTCCCAAAACGACGCCGTACGGGCGGGCTATAAGCAGGCAATAAACCTGCGCGTCGGCGGCGAAGCCCGGCTGGATATTTTCCGGCTGCGCGCCGGCTTTGCCCGCTACGGTGACCCATACAAACTGGAAAACGGGGACCGTAGCCAGAATTACATTACCGGTGGGGTAGGGCTACGGCAGAAAAACTTTTTTCTGGATGCAGCCGGCGTATACGCTACGGCTCGTCAGTACTACAGCCCGTACACCTTCTACAAAGCCAACGGAGCCGTGGATTCCGACCGTACGCCTATTGTGAATATAGAAAGCAGCCGGTTTACTACCTCGATTACGGCTGGGTTCCTGTTCTAGCGCAAACCGTTTTTTATCTTACTAAACAGGCCCGCCGGATTTCCGGCGGGCCTGTTTTGGTATATGGATATGGACTTGGAAACAACTATCGGTTCACTTTGACGCGGACAATGGCGGCCGGAGCGGCAGTAGTGCCAAACAGCTCTTTCACGTGCAGCGCCCCGGTGCGGCCTGTAGCCGTACGGAAAGCTATAACCCGGTCTTTGGCCAGCACCCCGGTATTGGGTACAACGGCAGCCGGCGATGCATCAAAGGAAGAAGTGATGAGGGCGCTGGTATTCAGGGCATCAAACTGAACTGGCGTGAGAGCGGTAACCTTCAGGCTGGTACCATTGCGCGTTGTCCAGGCGTTGGCCCCCACAGCTTCGGCCATGGCGGCTACACTCTCATCGTTGGGCGCGGCCAGGGCTACCGTACCATTCGCCGCCGGAATCAGTACTAGGTCGATGGAGGCTTGCAGGGTAGAGTTCGTAAGCAACGGATACGCCGGGAACACGAGTCCCTCGCGGGCAGCCAGGGAACTGCGGCTGGTGGCACTGCGGGCTGCGTACAGCGGCACCTGGTAAGAGTGGAAGGTGCGGGCCGAGTCGGAGTTATTGACCGTGAGCAGGTAACGGCGGCTGTCTTTGTTGCCCTCGACATCTTCCACCTCAAACGTCCACCGCTCCCGGCCCGACTGCGTGCGGGCACTGAACCGTTGCAGGTAGTAGAAAGTGGAGCCGGTAACGGCCTGATCCAGATACACCAGCTCCGGCGTGTTGGCGGCAGCGGTATCATTGGTCAGCGGGGTATAATCTACCTTGATGGTAAAGCGACGCAGTTCAGGGCCCTTGCCGTCGCGGTTATCGGCGAAAACGCGCGTTACCAGGGAGTCGCCGGGCGTGGTGAGCACCCGGTCGTTGGACGTGAGGCCGGTGGCTCCGATGAAGTCGAGGCGAGGGCCCGAATCCGAATCTGAGCAGGCACCCAGGGCGGCGCTCAGCAGCACTCCATACAAACTCAAACGACGTGGCATATAGCTGCAAAGGTGGCAGGAAGATGGCAAACACAGCGGGAAAGTTGCGGTGGCCGCGCAACGCTGCCGCCAAAACCCGGGACTTTGCGCCGCGCCCCGCTACCTTTAACGGCTAAATCCCTCCGACATTTTACCTCCCCGCATGAATTTTCGCTTTCTCGGCCTAGCCCTGCTGCTTTCCGCGGCTAGCCCGGCCCTGCTGCCCGGGTTTATACCTGCGGCCGTAGCCCAGCAAAAACAAGCCATTACCCTCGAAGACATCTGGCAGAAAGGCACCTTCGCGGCCAAATCGGTGCCGGGCTTCAACTGGATGAAGGATGGCCGCTACTACTCCTCGCTTAGCCAGGGCAACCTGGTGCAGAACGATGTGACCACCGGCCAGCCCGTGCAGACGCTGGTGGCCGGACAAGACCTGAAGCTGCCCGGTCAAAGCCAGCCACTGCCGGTGGATGGCTACAGCTTCAACGCCGATGAGCAGAAAATTTTGTTCAGTACCGATACCGAGCCGATTTACCGGCGCAGCAGCAAGTCATATTTTTTCGTGTACGACCGCGCCACCAAAAAGCTCACGCCCCTGAGCCAGGCGCCGGGCAAGCAGCTGTACGCCACGTTTTCGCCGGACGGGCGGCGCGTGGCCTTTGTGCGCGCCAACAACCTCTACGTAACCGATCTGGCGACTATGCAGGAAACGGCCGTGACGACGGACGGGGCCGAAAACCGCATTATCAATGGCGGGGCCGACTGGGTGTATGAGGAAGAATTCGACATGTCGCAGGCCTTTAGCTGGTCGCCCGACTCGCGGCAGCTGGCCTATCTGCGCTTCGACGAAAGCCCGGTGCCGGAGTACAACATGCAGGTGTGGGGGCCGCTGTACCCGAAAGACTACCGCTTTAAATACCCCAAGGCCGGCGAGAAAAACTCGGTGGTGACGGCCGCCGTGTACGATGTGGCCGCCGCCCGCACCACGAAGCTGGACGTGGGCACCGAAACCGACCAGTACATTCCGCGGGTAAGCTGGACGGCGACGCCCAACCTGCTCAGCATCCGGCGCCTCAACCGCCTGCAGAACAAGCTGGAAATACTGCACGCCGACGCCGCTACCGGTAAAACCCGCGTGGTGCTCACCGATACTGACAAGGCCTACGTGGAGCTGACCGACGATTTACGCTACCTGGCCGGCGGCAAGCAGTTTCTGTTTACGAGCGAGAAGGACGGCTACCGCCATTTGTACCTCTACGACATGAACGGCAAGCTGGTGCGCCAACTCACCAAGGGCAACTGGGAAATTACCAGCATCGATGGGTTTGACGAGAAAAAGGGCTTCGTATACTACACCAGCACCGAAAACAGCCTGCTGACGCACGGCACCTACTCGACGGCCAATATCGGGCTGATGCAGAACCGGCCGCTGGAGCGCCATCTGTACCGCATCAGCCTGAAAGGCAAGGACAAAGTGCGGCTGAGTGACGCCCCGCGGGGCACCGACGTGGTAAACATGAGCCCCGACTGCCGCTACTACCTAAACTACCACTCCGAGGCCGGCGACCCGCAGGTGGTGAGTTTGCGCAACGGCCAGGATGGCAAGCTGGTGAAAGTGCTGGAAGACAATGCCAGGCTGCGCCAAAAGCTCAGCGAGTACACCCTCAACAAGCTGGAATTCATGCCCCTGGACTTGAACAACGAAGACGGTAGCAAGCAGACCTTGGTGGCCTCCATTCTCAAGCCCGCCAACTTCGACCCCAGCAAAAAGTACCCCGTGCTGATGTACGTGTACGGCGGCCCCGGCTCCCAGACGGTGAAGGACGACGCGGGCGGAGGCATAGCCTTCACCAACTACCTCTGGCACCAGCTGCTGGCCCAGCAGGGCTACATCATCGTGTCGGTAGATAACCGTGGCACCGGGGCCCGGGGCGCGGCTTTCAAGAAAAGCACCTACGCCAACCTGGGCAAGCTCGAAACCGACGACCAGGCTGCCGCCGCCCGCTACCTGGGCCAGATGCCCTTCGTGGATAAAAGCCGCATCGGCATCTGGGGCTGGAGCTTCGGCGGGTACATGACGGCCCTGGCCCTGACCAAAAACGCCGACATCTTCAAGATGGGTATTTCGGTGGCGCCCGTAACCAACTGGCGCTACTACGACACGGTGTACACCGAGCGGTTCCTGAAAACTCCGCAGGACAACCCCCAGGGCTACGACGACAACTCCCCCGTGCAGCACGCCGACAAGCTGCGCGGCAAGCTGCTGCTGGTGCACGGCACCGGCGACGACAACGTGCACTTCCAGAACTCCACGGCCTTCGTGGATGCGCTGGTGAAAGCCAACAAGGACTTCCAGACGCTCTATTACCCCAACCGCAGCCACGGCATTTCGGGCGGCAACACGCGCCTGCACCTCTACCGGCAGATGACCAACTTCGTGCTGCAGAACCTGTAGGCCGCAACTCATTCGGTCGGGTTTGATAACGCCCGGCGGTAGCTACCTTTGGCTGCCGCCGGGCGTTTTTGCGTGGGGCTTGTCTTTTATGTCGTTATCCTTTCTGGCTGCCCGCCCCGTGCCGCGCTGGTTCTGGCCCCTGCTGCTGGGGCTGAATTTTCTGCTGCACCTGCCGTTTTTCGCGCTGCCGCCCAATGCCAACCACAGCTGGCGGCAATGCAACACTATGGCTGTGGCCCGCAACTTCGCCGAGGAAAGCATGAACATCCTGCGGCCCCGCGTAGACCGGCGCGGTACCACCGATGGCGTGACGGGCATGCAGTTCCCGGCCTACGAGTGGACGGTGGCGGCCGCCTACCAAACCCTGGGCTTCCACGAAAGCCTGCCCCGGCTCATCAACTGGCTGATTTTTGCGGCGGGGGTGGTGGCCTGCTTCGGGTTGGTGCGGGAGTTGAGCGGTTCGGTGGGGCTGGCAGCCGTGGCCGCGTGGGCGCTGGCCTGGAGCCCGGAGCTGTTTTACCATTCCATCAATGCCCTGCCCGATGTGCTGGCGCTGTCGGCCTCCCTGGGCGGGCTGTATTTCTTTCTGCGCTGGTACCGGGGCAGTGGCAGCGCAAAAGCCTACAGCGCGGCCTTGCTGCTGACGATATTGGCGGGCCTCACCAAGCTGCAGTACCTGGCCATCGGCGCGCCCATTGCGGTGCTGGTGCTGCGCGACCTGTGGCAGTGGCGCCTCACAGTAAGCCGCGGCGCGTGGCTGGCGCTGTTTGCGGGCCTGGCGGTGGGCGTGCCGTTGCTGTGGTACGCCTACGCCCTGCGCCTGATTCAGGAGTCGGGCCTGGCTGACTTTGGGCTGGAGCTGCGCCCGGCTGAAAGCCTGGTGGCCGGCCTCAAAACCCTGCGCGACAACCTGATTTCAGACCTGCCGGAGCTGCTGGTGGGCTATAGTGGCGCCGTGCTGCTGGCGCTGGGACTGGTAGCGCTGGTGCGGGGGCGCTACGCCCGGCGCTGGTGGTTTGGGCCGCTACTGGCCTGGGCCGCTGTGCTGCTGGCTTATCACCTCATTGAGCTGCGCCAAATGGATGTGCACCAGTACTATATGCTGCCCTACCTGCCGCTGCTGGCCCTGGCAGTTGCGCTGGGTGCTGCTTGGCTAAGCCAACGCGGCCGCCGGGCCGTAGTGCTGCTGGCGGTGTTGCTGGTGGCTCAGCCGGTTATTGCTGCCTTCCGCATCATTCCGGCCCGCTGGCTGAAGGGAGCCCGCGAAGTGCCCGCCGAGCTTTTTGACCCCGCTAGCCGGGCCGCCTTGTCCTCCGCCGTGCCCAATTCCGCGCTGTGCGTGGTTGGCCCCGATGTATCGGGCTGCAAATACTTCTACTTCCTGCACAAGAAAGGCTTCGGCTTCAGCGAAACGGCCGAGCTGACAGCGCCCGGCAGCACCTACCTGGCCGACTGCATCCGACAGGGGGCCCGCTACCTCTACACCAGCGACTCTACCATCTTCAACAGCCCCCCCGCCCGCCCATACATGGGCCGGGAAATCCGGCGGGCCGGCGAGTTCCGGGTGGTGGAACTGCGGCCAGTGCCGTAAGCAGGCTTCTACCTACAGCTTAACCGTAATGCTTTGCGGCTCGGTGAAAAAGCGCAGGGCTTCCAGGCCGCCTTCGCGGCCCACGCCGGAGTTCTTCATGCCGCCGAAGGGCGTACGCAGGTCGCGGTGCAGCCAGGTGTTTATCCACACGATGCCACTGTGTAGGGCGTGCGCCACGCGGTGGGCCCGGTTCAAGTCGCGCGTCCAGATGGTGGCAGCCAAGCCGTACTCGGTGCCATTGGCCCAGGCCAACACCTGCTCTTCCGTATCGAAAGGCGTGAGCGTGACTACGGGGCCGAAGATTTCCTCCCGGTTCACGCGGCAGTCGGGTGCCAGCCCTTCAAACACCGTAGGCTGCAGGAAATAACCCCCGGCGCAACGGCCGGCCACCTGCACGCGCTGCCCGCCGGCCAGCAGCGTGCCGCCTTCCTGGTGCGCCAGCTCGATGTAGCTCAATACTTTCTCTAGATGCGCCTCGCTCACCAAGGCGCCCTGGCTGGTATCGGCGGCCTGCGGGTCGCCCACCGTTAGCCCGGCCACGCCAGCCAGAAACTGCTCTTTAAATGGCTCATAGATGCTGCGCTCAATGAAAATGCGCGAGCCGCACAGGCAGATCTGGCCCTGATTGGCGAAGGAGCTGCGCAAACTGGTGCGCACGGCCTCGGCCAGGTCGCAGTCGGCGAAAATGAGGTTGGGGTTTTTGCCGCCCAGCTCCAGGGAAAGTTTCTTGAACATGGGGGCGGCGGTACGGGCAATATGCTCCCCGGTTTTGGTGCCCCCCGTGAAGCTGATGGCTTTCACGCTCGGATGCTCCACCAGAGCCTGGCCTACCACTGGCCCGGTGCCGTGCACAATGTTGAGCACCCCGGCCGGTAAGCCGGCTTCCAGGCACAGCTCACTCAGCAGGAAAGCGGTGTAGGGCGTAACTTCCGACGGCTTGGCCACCACGCAGCACCCGGCGGCCAGGGCCGGCGCAATCTTCCAGGTGAACAGGTAAAGCGGCAGGTTCCAGGGCGAAATGCAGGCCACTACCCCCAGCGGGTGGCGCACCGTGTAGTTGAGGGCCACGCCTTCCTGAAAGTGGGTTTCGGAGGCAAAATGCTGGGCCGCCGTGCCGAAAAACGCGAAGTTGCTGGCTGCCCGCGGAATATCCACCGTGCGGGCCAGACTCACGGGCTTGCCGTTGTCCTGGCTTTCAGCCTGGGCCAGCGGTTCCAGGTCGCGCTCAATAAGCTCGGCAATGCGCACCAGCAAACGGCCACGCTCCTCGGCCGGCAGGCGCCGCCAGGCGGGCAGAGCCGCTTCGGCAGCCCGCACGGCCTGGGTTACGTCTTGGGCATCGGAAGCCGGAATCTGGCTGAATACCTGGCCGGTGGCGGGCTCGATATTAGGCAGGTACTGGCCGTTGGCGGCGGGTACCAGCAAGCCATTAATGTAATTCTGAAGCTGCACCATAGCGGGAAAGAAAGCAACGGCAAGGTAACGGCAGCTAACGGGAATAGCTACTTTTGCCGGGCGCAGCCGCAGGCTGGCTGCTCTTCGTGCTTTATCGACTTTATAATGAAAAACTGGTTGCGCGTGGCGCTCCTGCTGGCCGCCTATGGCCTGTTGTTCGTGGTGTTTACGTGGCCACTAGCCCAGCATTTCACTTCCTCCTTTCTGGCCGTGCCCGGGCGCGACTCCTACCAGTTTTTCTGGAATGCCTGGCATTTTCGCGAGGCCGTGCAGAGTGGTAAAAATCCGTTTTTCACCGACTGGATCCTGTATCCGCAAGGCTCCGGCTTGGTGATGCATGCTTACACACCTGTCCTGGGTGCGTTGAGCGTGGTGCTGGGCAACGATATGCTGGCCGTGAATATGGGGCTGCTGCTGAGCTACGCCTTTTCGGGCACGGGGGCGTACCTGCTGGCGCGGCGCTGGGTGCGCAGCCCGCTGCTGTGCCTGCTGGCGGGGTTCATCTTCGCGTATTCGCCCTACAAGCTCCAGCGCCTGCCCGAGCACTACAACCTGGTACTCACGGCCACGGTGCCCTTCTATATCCTGCTGTTTCTGCGGGCTTTCGAGTTTCGGGAAGGCCGGTTTCTGCCGCTGGTGCGCAGCTGGGCGGCGGTGGCAGGCTGCTTTGGGCTGGGCGTGCTCACCTTGCTGAGCGACTACTACGTGCTGTTTGGCCTGCTTTACTTCTCCCTGCTCTATGCGGCGTGGTTCTGGCTGCGTATCGGGCGCATCCGGTGGCGCACGTGGCGGCCGTGGGCCTGGCTGGCGGGCATTCTGGTCGTAAGTCACATTGCCATCCGGCTGCTGCGCCTGGCCGGTGCAAACGAAAACGGCGGCATCTGGTGGGGCGGCGACGTGGTGTCCTACCTGATGCCGCCGCCTACCAGCCGCTTCGTGTACTGGGACTGGGCCGCCCGTCTGTATACTAATGCCAAGGTGTTCAACATGCCCGGCTCCCTCGAAAATACCGTGTTCATCGGCTACGCGCTGCCGCTGCTGGCTCTCGGGCTGTGGGCTATGCGGCTGGCAGGGCAGCGGCCGGCCTCGCGGCGGTTTCAGGATGTTGGCGGCCGGCCGCTGGCCTGGGTGCTGATTGTTTTCCTCTTGTTTACGGTGCCGGCCCTGCGCATTTACGGGCACGAGCGGCTGAACCTGCCTACCGCTTTTCTGCACTTTATTCCGTTTTTCAACAACATCCGCTGCCCCACCCGCTGGAGCATGATGATAGGCTTATTACTGCCGATTGTATCGTTCAGTGCCCTGGAAGCGGCCTGGCACCTGCGGCTGCGCCCCCTGGTGCAAACCGCACTCAGCTTGTTGCTGCTGGTCGTTGTAGGCATCGAGTTCTGGCCCAAGCCCTACCAGCGGGCTTCACAGGCCAGCATTCCGGCGGTATACCGGCAGGTGGCCAGGCTGCCGGGCACTTCCCTTATTCCCATTCCACTGGGTGTCCTCGATGGCTACCACCAGGTGGGCTACCTGGAGGCGGAGCAGATGTTTTACCAAACGCTGCACCGCAAAAAGCTGCCCATTGGTTACCTCTCGCGGGTGCGGCCCGAGCTGTTTGCCTCGATGAGGCAGGAGCCCGTGCTGCGCGCCATCCTATATCAGCAGACCAAGCCCGACACGGTGCAGCCCGCGCCGCCCACCGTCCCACAGGTGCAGGCGTTTCTGAAAACCTACGACCCGGCAGCCTTTGTGGTAGGGCCTGCGTACCGAAACCAGCCGGTACACACATTCCTGCGCCAGCTGCTGTTGCCCTACGGCTACCGCGAGCAGCTGATAGATGGCTACGTGCTGCTGGCTGCCCCGTAATCCGTTGCCAGTTGCCCGTTACCCGTTGTCAGTAGCCAGCGTTTATTTCTGGCAACTGGCATTGGTTAGTGGGTAACTGATTCATTAATAGGGATATTGGTGTCGGAGATGATGTATAGGGGTCGGCGGCGCACGTTGGCGCTCAGGCGGGCCAGGTACTCGCCAATCAGGCCAATGGCAATGAGCTGCACCCCGCCCAGAAACAGGATGCTCACCATCAGCGAAGCCCAGCCTGGCTGGTAGTCGCCCGTTACAAAGCGGGCGTAGAGCGTGTAGAGCATCACCAAAAAGGCCAGGCCCGATACCACGAAGCCGCTCACGGTGGCCACTTTCAGGGGCACGTCCGAAAAGCCCGTGATGCCGTCCAGGGCCAGCCGGATCATCTTGCGGTAGGTGTAGCCGGTTTCGCCCCCGGCCCGCTCGGCGCGGTCGTACTCGATGTAGGTTTGCCGGTAGCCAATCCAGGAAATCTGCCCCCGGATAAACTTGTTTTGCTCGGGCATCTGCTTGAGCGCCTCCACCACCTTGCGCGACACAATGCGGAAGTCGCCGGTATCTACGGGGATGGAGATGTTGGTGATGCTGGCCAGCAGGCGGTAAAACAGCTTGGCCGTGAACTTCTTGGCGGCACTTTCGCCCTGGCGGGAACGGCGCTTGGCGTACACCACCTCAAAGCCCTGCTGCAGCTTCTGGTAAAGCTGCGGAATCAGCTCGGGCGGGTCCTGCAAGTCGGCATCGATGATGGCTACGGCCTCGCCCAGCGACAAGTCCAGCCCGGCCGTCACGGCAATCTGGTGGCCGAAGTTGCGGCTGAAGTCGATGTAGCGCACGTCGGACTCCCGGGCCGCCAGATCCTGAATCAGCTCCAGGGACCGGTCGCGGGAGCCGTCGTTGATAAAGATGTACTCGCAGCGCAGCTGCGTGGGGTCCAGCACCGAGCGCAGCCGCGCGTACAGGGTTGGGATATTGGCTTCCTCGTTGTAGATGGGAATAATAACGGACAGATCCACGGCGCGAAAGAGTAAGTCAGGAAACATCAGGCAGGTTTTCGGGCCACGGCAAAGGTGCTCACGCCCAAGGGGAAGTTCAGGCGGCGCAGCCAGCGGTTTTCCGCCTTCAGCAGGCCAAAAAGGGCGCTGTTGGCGGGACCGGCCAGCTGCTTCAGGTCGCCGGCCCCAGTGGTGGCCAGACCGGTGGCCTGCGCCAAGCGCTGCAGGCGGCGCACCAAGGCCGTTGGGAAGAACAGCAGGAAATTCCAGTACGAAGCCCGCTCTACCCGGAAACCCGCAATGCCCAGCACCTGGCGCAGATAGGAAAGCGTATAGCGCCGAAAATGGTGGTTTACTTCGTCGTGGCGGCTCCACAGAAACTGGTAGGCGGGCACAAACACGATGAGGTGGCCGCCGGGCCGCAGCACCCGTTGCCACTCGCGCAGGGCCTCGGCTTCGTCTTCAATATGCTCCAGCACGTCGGAGGCTACCACTACATCAAAGGAGTTATCGGCGAAATCAAGGCGGGCACCGTCCATCACCATCACCTGCTCGAAGCCCCGGGCCTGGGCCATGGCAATGGCATTGTCGCTCACATCAATACCGGTGAGGTGCTGGTAGCCGGCCGCCCGCAAGGCCAGCAGCAGCGGCCCGCCCGAGCAGCCGATTTCCAGAATATCGGCTGTGCGCGGCAACCGGAGCTGCTGAATCTGCTCAAATACAATGTCGCGGCGGCCTGCAAACCACCAGTGCTGCTCTTCCAGCTGATGATACCGGGCTTCGTAGGTAATATCCATAAGCGGCCTAAAGATACACGATTGGGCTGGGTGGTAAACCGAGTCTAGCGCTAGCGCACCCGTTGTACCAGCAGTTTCAGGAAGCTACTTCCTTCTGTCAGCAATACGCCCAGGTTCATGCGTGAGAAGACTACGCTAGGGCGCAACTGCACCGGTACCGGCATTACCCGCAGCCCCGCTTCCGGCCGCGAAGCCAGGTAAATAAACTCCAGGTCGAAGAGGTAGCGGTTAATGGTAGTAGCCAGAAAAACGGCCCGCCCGCGGGCATTGAAACCCTTAAGGCCACATTGGGTATCAGATACCTGTAAACCCAACAGGTAGTGCGTGCTGCGCCGCAGCAACTTGGAAATGACAATGCGCGCACGCGGGACCTGGGCATAATACTGCGGACTACGGCTGCCCACAGCAATATCGGCTCCGGCCTGCAAGGCGGCCAGTACCTGTTGCACGCTAACCTCTTCGTAAGGAAAGTCGATATCAGTAAAAAGGCACAGCGCATGCTGCGCGTGCTGTACGCCATAGCGCAGGGCGTAGCCCTTGCCTTGGTTGGCACTGTAAGCCAGGTAGCGAGCTGTAGGCAACAACTCCCGCAAGTGGGCTACCTCGGCAGGCCCCACGCCGTGAGTAGAGCCATCATTCACCACCAGTACGTGCAGGTCAATGTGGGGCAGGAGCCGGGCCAGTCGCTCTACACTAGCCGCCAGGTTGGATACCCAGTTGGCGGGCGGGTTGTAGCAGGGCAGAATTAAATCGACGGAAGTAAGCATTCAGGTAGCAGGCTACGCACGGATTTTTTGGGAAGAGAGCAGATAAGAATTCACAGGGTAAGGCAGCAGAGGTTATAGGGGTATAGCTAGACGTAAAACATAAAGCAGATAATGATAAATGATACCCGATGATCAGTATGCAGATAGCTCGTGGCAGAAATGCACAGCCAAAGTAACGCTGGAGAAAAGATCAGCCTGTTTTTGACACGACAAGGCGCATTTAGCGGTGAGCAGAAAGACAGGGAAATACTGAAAAGTGGGGTACTACTCGTGCAGAGGGTAATTGTTGTATAATACCTGGCGACCAAGGGTATCGACGACAGGGGTACTGGCTGGCCTTAAGAGCAGGCTGGTAGCTGCCAGGCTGTCCTGAGTTGCCACTATTTCCACCTGGCGGGTATCGGGGGCAAGCCGGAAGCGGACAGCCGCGCGGCCCCAGCCCTGATATAAATCCATCAGCTGGTTAAGAAAAGCGTCGTGTGTGGGGCCGGGTTGCCCTGCGGCATTCAGTTCCCGTACTTGCAGCACGGGTAAAGCATCAGTTAAGCGCAGCCACGCCGAAACCTCCAGCCCGGCCGAGTCGGGGGGAGGGAAGGGGCCACGGTATAGCACTGTCAGGCCAGTCCCGGTTATTACACCGTCGCCGAGAGGGCTGCGGCGGCCTGGCCAGCGAGGCCGCAGATGGGGGCCGGCCGGCCGGGGCCGGGTTAGCACGGCCTGGCGTGCCGGCTCGGCCGCCATAGCCGCCACTGGTAGCTCGTACAGCTGCACGCCTTGGACCGTCAGCAGGTGCCGTGCGCGAGCCAGCAACTGTTGTTCGGCGGGGCGTAAATGCTCGGGCGCACCCGTTACCAGCACTAGCAGGGGCTTGGCCGAAGGCAGCGCCGAAATCAGCTCCCGCGGCAGCCAGGGCGCCCCTAGCAGTTGCATTTCACTCAACATCTGATGCCGGGAAGTGCGAGACAGCATAGCGGCGTGCAGCGGTAGCCCTGTTGCCAGGGAAGCCCGCATTGACTCCCACTCCGAAACGCGGGTGCCTTCCAGCCCTATGCCCTCGCCCCCCACCAGATAGAGTGGCAATGGCAGAATAGCCTGAAACTGCTCGGGCCGCCGATGCGCCCACGACAGCAAGTCCGGGTAGTTGCCGCGCGGCGACGTAAACGATTCGCCGATGGGGCTAAGTACTATTCGATTGGCTCGCAGATGGGAAAAGGTATAGCCTTCCAGCAGCCAACCGCCACCCAGGAGCACTAGAGGGGCCACAGCCAAGGCACCAACCCGATGCTGGCGCAAGTAACGCGTGAGCTGGTACAGATAGAATACCGCGTAGGCCCCCCAGATATAGTAGAACACCCAGGCGAATCGGCCGATGGAGCGGAACTGTCGCAGGGGCGGCAGGTAATTCAGCCAATGCTCTAAGCC
This sequence comes from Hymenobacter guriensis, assembly GCF_015773195.1. Taxonomy (GTDB): domain Bacteria; phylum Bacteroidota; class Bacteroidia; order Cytophagales; family Hymenobacteraceae; genus Hymenobacter; species Hymenobacter guriensis. Next base: position 60,725 of record NZ_JADWYK010000007.1, on the reverse strand, counting down.
AAATACGAAGGGCATACCACTAGCAAATAAAAGGACCAGCACCCCAGCCCATATGCCCCGCTGTAGGGCAGGAGGCAAGGCCGGCCGCAGTATCAGCCTCCAGTGGCCACGTACTAGATAGCGCAGCACCCGCCAACCACTCAGGACCAATACCAGCCCCGGCACCAGGCCCACGTATGACCAGCCTTCCCACAGGGGCTCTTCGTTATGAAACGCACTACGCCAGCCCGTAGCAAGGGGCTCGTATATAGGAAACCATACGCTGCTGAACGTCGCCCGGTACACCAGAAAGCCAAAAGGGGTGGCAGGACGGTCGGTAACGGCATCAGTGAGGGCCATCCAGCCCTGAAACAATATTACCGGTACTACGGTGGCCAGCAGAAGCCAGCCAACTATGGACAGCGCGTAGCGCCCCCTGCGGCGCCACTGTATGAGTGCTAGCAGGGCATGGGCCCCGCTGAGTAAGGCGGCGGTAGGTACGTAATAGGGGTGTAGCAACCCAGCCAGGGTAGCCGCCGCCACGTAGGCCAACAGCCAGCCCCACCGGAGCCTGGTTTCGGTGGCCCGCAGCAGCAAATACCAGAGCAGGGGAATAATGAAGGCATAGGCTAAGGCGTAGTGAGCTAAGGCACGCTCAAACTGGGGAGCCATTAGAGTGAGTAGTAAGGCTCCAGCCGCCGCCCACCACGGCGGCAGCCAGCACCGCCGCAGCACTGCGTACAGCACCAGCGCAGTAGCAGGCACACAGCCCAGTAGCAGCAGATTTTGCAGCCCTAGTAGCTGCCCTGCCGTGTAGTTAATGCCTAGCTGGCGCAGCGTAGCCAGTGGGATGCTCAGCAGCGGCTGTCCATCGGCGTATACCACATGCTCGCCGAAGGGATGCAGCATACCCTGAAAGTGTAGCCCCTTGCCATAGAGCGCATGGTATATGACCGTATAATAGTTTTTCACGGAGTCCCCCTCCGAACCACTCATGTACTTGTCGGGAGCTAATAGCACAGGGCTGTACTCCCACGCCAGCCAGATGGCTAGCAGCAGCAGCAGCACATGCCAAGCTGCTACCCGCCGTAGCACCGGAAAACGAATTAAACGCATAGAAAGCGGGCCTTGAAGTCAGGAACCATCAAAAGTAGAGAATTCGGCTTCGTGTGTAGTTGGTAGTAGGTTACAGTTGGCAGCGTCGTATTACTTTTGACGCATGCCCGCGTCCGCCGCTCTGAATCCGCTGCCTGCCTTTTCCCGCCGAACCTCCTGGCTGGTGGCGGCTGGTCTGCTGGTCTGGGCTCTTCTGCTGCATGGCCGCTACCTGAGTCACCTGCCCGAAGGCATTCACTCCTGGGCACAGGCCGACCGCCTGGCCCTGGCCTTGAGCTACTATGACCACGGCATGCACCTGTTTCGCCCGCAAACTTTCAGTTTGCAGTCAGTAGATGGGGTAGTGGGCGTAGAGTTTCCGTTACTGGCCTACCTGGCAGCCCTAGGAGGCAAGATGCTGGGCCGGGAGGCCGTGGTGCCCCTGCTACGGTTGCTTACTTTATTGACAACGGTACTAGGTGGATGGTACGCGTTTCGGATGGTGTATGAGCGCAGTGGGCGGGTACTGCTGGCTTTGGTGCCAGCGGTTTTTTGGTTGACCTCACCAGTGGTAGCCTTCTATGCCAATAACTTTCTGCCCGATTCCCCGGCCGCGGCCCTTTGTCTGGTGGGTTTTTACTACTATCTGCGTTTCGTCGATTATCGGCGCCTTGGCGACCTACGCTGGGCGGCCTTGGCGCTGTTGGTGGGTACCCTGCTTAAAACATCCGCAGGCGTGTACCTGATAGCCGTGCTGGGTAGTACGGTCTTGTGGGCCTACCTGCAACCGGTCTACTTGGGGCTATACGGCCGTTTGTGGCTGCTGGGGCTTCTACTGACCAGCCTAGGCCTGATAGTGGGCTACACGATTTATAACCAGCAACTTAATGCGCTTTATCAGTCTGATCTGTTTATTGCCGCTCCGCGCCCGCTCGAGTCCTGGCACCAACTCGACGCCGTCTGGATCCGCATCCGCGACTTATGGGCCCGCGAATACCTTACCCCTCTGCACTATGCGGTGCTGGTAGGTACTCTGGTGGTATTAGCTGTGCGCCGTGGCAGCTACCGCACCTATGGAGCCTGGTACGCGCAGGTGGGACTGGGCTTGATAGGGGCACTGTGTTTTTTCGGCCTAATGGGGCAGCAGTATTTCGACCACGATTACTACGTCATTGCCCCATTTGGGCCGGTGCTGGTTTTGCTGGTAGCCTTGGCCGCTCTACAGCTGGCGCACAGCTCTTGGCCTCGATGGGCGCCTACACTGGCAGGTATGCTGCTGCTGGCACTGGTCGGGTGGGGCGGCTGGCGTTTCTGGCAGCGGCAGCAACCGGTCTATTTGCCATTCAGCGGGTTCTACGACCACCAATGGCTTATGGGTGGGGCTGAGGCCCTGCGTCAGGCCGGCGTGCCAGATCAGGCCACGTTGCTGGTAATGAGTGATATGCAGGCTCCCAATACTGCCTTGGTTTATTTCGACCGGCGTGGGCTTGTCTGGAAGCGTAACCCTCTCGGAACGACGCTACCCGATGTAGAAAAGCAGATGGCCGATTTCGGCCTTAGCCATCTGGTTCTGCCCCGCGCGGCTTTCGAGCAATGGTGGGCCAGCACACCGGCAGCCCAAGCGTCTTTTCGGCCTATAGTACGCCAGCCGGCCTTTGTAGTGCTGGCTCGTCAACCCGCCGTTCCTCACTGGCCCTAATTTCTGTCCCGTTTCTGATGAACAGGCAATTCTCTTATTTGCAGCAGAGGGCAGGCGTATTCTGGGGTGCTCTGAGCATCCTTACCCTTCTTACGGCAGCGCTGTACAACGGCTTCCCGCTGGTCACTTCCGACACGGGTACGTACATCTTCAGCGGCTTGCACCTGCAGGTTCCTTTAGACCGCCCGCTTACTTACGGCTTGTGGCTGCGGCTTACCAGCCTGCGGCATACGCTGTGGGGACCGGTGCTGGCGCAAAGCGTGGTAATAACCTATTTGTTGCTACGCAGCCTCGCTACCTGGGCTCCACGGCTGCAGCCGGGGCTGGGGCGCTGGCTGGTAGTGGCAGCGGTGAGCTGGGGCAGTGGGCTGCCCTGGTTTGTGGGCCAACTGATGCCTGATATTTTCACAGCTATCGGCGTATTGGCACTCGGGCTGCTGTGGCTGCGTCCGCGGCTGGCAGCAGTAGAAACGCTGTTACTGTTAGGGCTGGTAGCCTTGGCCGCTACTGTGCATGCTTCCAATCTTGTTTGCTACTCGGTGCTGGTTGGGTTGGTGGGGGGCTACCGCTATTGGAGCCATCAGTCGTCCCCGGTGGTGCAGCGCTACTGGCTCACTACAGCAGTGGTACTGGCCGGGTGGGTTTTGTTGCCAGCCCTGCATGCTGCTTTTGGAGGCGGTTTTGCGGCCTCACGCGGGAGCCATGTGTTTCTTATGGGCCGACTAGCGGAAACCGGTATGCTGGACCGGGTACTTCACGATCAGTGCCAGAACCACAATTGGCAGTTGTGCCAGCACCGGGCCGAGCTTCCCGACAATGCCGTGGACTTTATCTGGCCCACCGAAAGTGTCCTCAACCGCACGGGAGGATGGGAAGGTAGCCGGGCCGAATACACCGAAATTTTAGGCGTGGTAGCCCGCACACCCCGCTACTACCCGGTGTTGCTGGAAGAAGCCTTACAGGCCACCGGCCGCCAGCTGGTGCATAATAAGGTAGGCGACGGCCTTACCCGCCAAGTCGAAAACAGCAACGCCTTCTGGAAAATCCAGGAAAGCTTTGGCTACGAGCTCAAGGAGTATACCAACTCACTGCAAAATCATAACCAACTGCACTTCGATGACCTAAACGAGCGGTATACTCTACTGCTGGTGCTAAGCGGGATAGGGCTTTTGCTCGTGTGGGCCTCCGGCCAACTAAGGCCCGACGCCCGGGCCTGGGTTCTGCTGGTGGTGGTAGCTCTGGTGCTCAATGCTGCCGTTACGGCCAACCTGGCCAACGTGCTAGACCGCCTGCAGGCACGGGTAGTGTGGCTGTTGCCATTTGTGGCTTGTACGCTGCTGGTACAGCACGGACTGCTATGGTGGCACCGGCTGCGTCCTCGTTTCCGCTTGGTAGCCGACGAGCCGAGCCCCCCCATGGTGTAAGTTGCCGGCTCAATTGCCTTTTTAAACCCCTTATGAAAGCTTCCCGTTTGCTTTTTCCCGCCTTGGTTGCAGCTTTAGCAGCCTGCCGCCCGGCCGCTCCAGCCGCCGAGGAGCCCTTGGTGCATACCGATTTCGATTCGCTGGTAGGCTGGGTGCCCGATGCCGCCACCCTGCGCACCGAACAGGCCCATTCCGGTAGCTATGCCGTGCGCGTCGATGAGGGGCATGAGTTTGGTCTCACCTGCAACCGCATGCTGGGCGAAGCCAGTTCGCGCCGCCTGTTGGGCGTGCACGTCGAGGCCTGGGCTTATCGTACTGGCGAGGCCGGCGGGGCTCGGCTGGGCATTATCGTGTCCGACCCTACTACCAATACCAACGTGGTCGACGCCGGCGTGGACCTGGAGGCGCAACTGCCTAAGCCGGGACAATGGTATCGGGTCCAGGAGGATATTACCTTCCCGCCCACCGTGCAATACCAGCACCGCCTTACTACCTTCTTGTGGCGCTCAGCTGCTTCAGCCCCGGTTTACCTGGACGATCTGACGATTACGGGCCGCTATTAGCTAAACGGGGAAATTACAGGCTCAGCAGCCCGTAGCGCAGAATGCAGTAGATGGCCCGAAATCCGTCGCGCCAGCCAATTTTCTTGCCCTCGGCGTAGGTGCGGCCGTAGTAGCTGATGCCCACTTCGTAGATGCGCACGCCGGGAATACGGGCGACTTTGGCCGTCACTTCCGGCTCGAAGCCAAAGCGCTTTTCCTCCAGCTGCAAGCCCTGGATAATGTCGCGGCGGAACAGCTTGTAGCAGGTTTCCATATCCGTCAGGTTCAGGTCCGTGAACATGTTGGAGAGGAAGGTGAGGACCTTGTTGCCGATGCTGTGCCAGAAAAACAGGATGCGGTGCGGGTTGCCGCCCATAAAACGCGACCCAAATACCACATCGGCAAAGCCTTTAAGTATAGGCTTGAACATGATATTATATTCCTCGGGGTCGTATTCCAGGTCGGCGTCCTGAATGATAACGTAGTCGCCGGTGGCTTCGCGGATGCCGGTGTGCAGGGCTGCGCCTTTGCCCTGGTTCACGGCGTGATGCAGCAGGCGCAGGTTCAGCTCGGGGTACTGCGCGGCGTAGGCGGCCAGCACCGCGGCCGAGGCATCGGTGGAGCAGTCATTCACCAGAATAATTTCCTTCCGGATGCCGTTCACCAGCTCCAGCACCCGCAATCGATCCAGAATCTGATGCACCGTGCGCGCCTCGTTGTACACCGGCACTACAATAGAAAGGGTGTCGAACTTAACCAAAGGTTGAATAGCTGAATGGGTGGAATGGTTAGATAAGTTAAAGGCGGATAAACCACAGAGGTTAGTTCCTCACCTATTCAAACCTACAAACTACTGGTGCGGCCGCCATCTACGGGTACGTTGATGCCGTTGATGTACGCGGCGGCGGGGGACGCCAGGAAGGCCACAGCAGCGGCTACTTCGTCGGCCAGGCCAAAGCGGCCGGCCGGAATCAGGCGCAGCATACCGGCTTCTACCTGCTCGGTGGTCTGGCCGGTTTGGGCGGTTTTCTTTTCGATGAGGGATGTATGCCGCTGCGTAAGCGTGGCCCCGGGCAGCACATTGTTTACCGTGATGCCGTGCGGGCCCAGCTCGTTGGCCAGAGTTTTGGCCCAGTTGCCTACGGCTCCGCGGATGGTGTTGCTCACGCCCAGGCCCGGGAGCGGCTGCTTTACGGAAGTGCTGATGATGTTGATGATGCGCCCGCGCCTGCGCTCCTGCATGGCCGGAACCACGGCCTGGGCCAGCAGCTGGTTGCAAACCACGTGCTGCTCAAACGCGGCCCGCAGCGCCTCTACGGAAGCCTCCAGTAAAGGGCCGCCGGCCGGACCACCCGTATTGTTTACCAGAATATCGAAGCCGGCCGGGTGAGCAGCCAGGTAGGCGGCCACGCGCTGCTGCACCTGCACAGGCTGGGCGTAGTCGGCCACGAGGTAGGAGTGGGCCTGGCCGGCCGGAGTGGGCAGGCTGGCGGCTACTTCGCGCAGGCGGTCTTCGTTGCGGGCCAGCAGCACCACGGTAGCGCCGAGGCGGGCCAGCTCTTCGGCCACGGCCTGACCAATGCCCTGGGTGCTGCCGCCTACCAGCGCGACTTGGGAAGAAAGGGAAAGATTCACGGAAACAGGGGTTAAGCAAGGCGAAAGGTAGAAACTTACGACCGTAGGCCGAAAATTGGCCCCGTAATTCCGACCTTAGGCCGGCCGACAGGTGTTCGGCTGCCGTTTGTTCTCGCCCAATTCCCGCCTGCTATGCCCGTTGCCCGCCCCTTTAACTTCCAGCAGTGGATAGATGAACACCGCCATTTGCTGAAGCCCCCGGTAGGCAACCAGCAGGTGTTCAAAGACAACAAGGATTTTATTGTGATGGTGGTGGGCGGCCCCAATGCCCGCAAAGACTACCACGTAGACGAAGGTGAGGAGCTGTTCCTGCAAATTGAGGGCGACATCGTGGTCAAGATTATCGAAGATGGCAAGCCCGTCGATATCGAAATCAAGGCCGGAAGCATGTTTCTGCTGCCGGCCGGAGTGCCCCACTCGCCCCGCCGGCCGGCCGGCACGGTGGGCCTGGTGCTGGAGCGCTACCGCACCCCCGGCGAGCTGGACGGCTTTCAGTGGTACTGCGAAAACTGCGGCCACAAGCTCTACGAGGAGTTTGCCGAAATCACCGACATCGTGGCTCAGCTGCCGCCCATCATGAACCGCTTCTGGCAGGATGAGCACAAGCGCACCTGCCAGGTGTGTGGCACCGTGATGGCACCGCCCGCACCAGCAAAGACTGAGGAGTAAGGAATGAAGAACGGCTCTTCCATGAGTGCATCCGCTGACTCCTCCTTTCTTACTCCTCATACCTCACTAGCGGTAGACATTCACACCCACATCCTGCCCGAGCGGTGGCCCGACCTGCGCGAGCGGTACGGCTACGGCGGCTTTGTGCGGCTGGAGCACCACAAGCCGTGCTGCGCCCGCATGATGCAGGACGACAAGTTCTTCCGCGAAATTCAGGACAACTGCTGGGACCCGCAGGTGCGGATGCGCGAGTACGACCAGTTTGGCGTGCAGGTGCAGGTGCTCAGCACGGTGCCCGTCATGTTCAGCTACTGGGCCAAGCCGCTGGATACGCTGGACCTGAGCCGCTTGCTCAACGACCATATTGCCGACGTAGTGCGCCGCTACCCCACGCGCTTTGTGGGCCTGGGCACGTTGCCCATGCAGGCGCCCGATCTGGCCGTGCGGGAACTGGAGCGGTGCGTGAAGGAGCTGGGTTTGGCTGGCGTACAGATCGGCTCCCACATCAACGACTGGAACCTCGATGCCCCCCAGCTGTTCGAGGTGTTTGCGGCGGCCGAGGAGCTGGGCGCCTGCGTGTTTGTGCATCCCTGGGACATGATGGGCCAGCAGAAAATGCCCAAGTACTGGCTGCCCTGGCTGGTGGGCATGCCCGCCGAAAGCACCCTGGCGCTCTGTTCATTGATATTTGGCGGGGTGCTGGAGCGGCTGCCAAAGCTGCGCGTGGCCGTGGCCCACGGCGGCGGCACCTTTGCCAGTACCATCGGCCGCATCGAGCACGGCTGGCAGGTGCGCCCCGACCTCTGCGCTGTTGATAACCCGGTGAACCCACGCGAGTACCTGGGCCGGTTCTGGGTTGACTCGCTGGTGCACGACCCGCTGATGCTGGACTACCTGGTGAAGACGCTGGGCGCCGACAAAATCACGCTGGGCACCGACTACCCGTTTCCGCTGGGTGAGCTGGAGCCCGGGCAGCTGATCCGGTCCATGCCTTTCGCCGACGATATCAAAGCCCGGATGCTGGGCCAGAACGCCCTGGACTGGCTGGGCTTGCCGGCCGCGCGGTTTGCTGCCGCTGGTGCCTGCCACCACTAGCCAGCACCGCCTATCTTTACCCACCCATGACGTTTCCCTTCGAACCCACCCCTGAGTTTGCGGCCCGCCTCGACGAGCAGGATCCGCTGCGCTTTTTCCGGTCCCAGTTTCATATTCCGCTTGCGCCCGATGGGCAGGAAGCCGTGTACTTCTGCGGCAACTCCCTGGGCCTGCAGCCGCGGGCAGCCCGCGCCGCCGTGGAGCAGCAGTTTGCTTCCTGGGAAGAGCGGGCCGTAGAAGGTCACTTTCTGGGCGACGACCCCTGGATGCACTACCACCAAACCCTTACCGACGTGACGGCCCAGCTGGTGGGTGCCCGGCCGCTGGAAGTAGTGGTGATGAACAATCTCACCGTAAACCTGCACCTGCTGCTGCTGAGCTTCTACCGGCCTACGCCCACGCGCTACAAGGTGCTGATGGAAGGCGGCGCTTTTCCCTCCGACCAGTACGCGCTGGAAAGCCAGGTGAAGCTGCACGGCTTCCGACCCGATGATGCTATTGTGGAGCTAGTCCCGCGCCCCGGCGAGCATACCTTGCGCACCGAGGACATCGAAGCCACTATTCGGGAATTAGGTGACTCGCTGGCCACCATTATCCTGGGTGGGGTGAACTACTACACCGGGCAGGTGTTTGATATGGCCGCCATTACCCGGGCCGGCCACGCCGTGGGCGCCACCGTAGGCTTCGATCTGGCCCACGCGGCCGGCAACATCGAGCTGCATCTGCACGACTGGGATGTGGATTTTGCCTGCTGGTGCTCTTACAAATACCTGAACTCCGGCCCCGGCGGCACCAGCGGGGTATTTGTGCACGAGCGGTTTGCCCACAGCCCTGAGCTGCCGCGCCTGGCCGGCTGGTGGGGCCACGATCCGGCCGAGCGGTTTCAGATGAAAAAGGGCTTCCGGCCCATGCCTGGTGCGGCTGGCTGGCAGCTGTCCAACGCCCAGATTTTTCCTTTGGCCATTCATCGGGCGGCTCTGGCCATTGTGGCCGAAGCGGGTGGGATGCCCGCGCTGCGCCGCAAAAGTGAGTTGCTTACCGGCTACCTGGAGTTTTTGCTGCGCCGCCTGAACCTGCCGGCTTCCCGCCTCGAAATCATTACCCCCACCGACCCCGCCCAACGGGGTTGCCAGCTTTCCCTGCTGGTGCACGAGGGCGGCCGGGCGCTTTTTGAGCACCTGGCGGCGGCCGGCGTCATTGCCGACTGGCGCGAGCCCAACGTGATTCGGCTGGCGCCGGTGCCGCTCTACAATTCTTTTCGGGATGTGCAGCGGGCCGGCGCCGTGCTGGCAGCCTGGGCCGAAGTATAAGATTCCGGGCAACTTTCGCCGACTGCCCGTGGTTTTACGTTGGTATATCCTGACCGCCGGAGGGCTTCCTCCATTTGAGCTAAAGTGCCATGTATGAAGAGTATGCGGAGAAGATGAGCCGCAAATCCCTGCCTGAGCTGTACCTGTACGTGCACAAGCGCGGGGAGTACCGCGAAGATGCCGTGCTGGCCGCCCTCGACGAGCTGGCCCGGCGCGGGGAACAACCGGCCGAAGCCGAAGCCATCCGCGCCGAGCTGCTGCCCATTGTAGAGCAGCAGCAGGAAGAGAAAAAGCAGCTGGCCGTCCGCGACGTGGAACCTACGGCTGCCACTGCTTATGTGCCCACTGAGGATACCGGCCCCGCGCTGTATACCCCGGGGACGATTGTGCTCTTTTCGATGCTGTTCTCCTTTCTGGCTGGTGGTATCCTGCTGGTCATGAATATGTTCCGCCTCAAAGAGCCCGGTAAGGCTATTCGCGTGGTAGTATTTATGGCAGCTTTTCTGGCTGCCCAGTACTACGGGCTGCTGTGGCTCAATGCGGAATATGGACCGCAGATTCAGGTGGCTCAGGTTCAGATAGTCAGCGTGGTGGTGAACTTCGTTGCGGTTCTCATATACTTGCTGTATTTCTGGCCGCGCTACGTGGGTGCCCAGCCTTACGTCAGTCGGCGTTGGCTGCCAGCCCTGATAGTTTGTCTTGTACTGCTATATGCTCTGTTTAAAGTGTATATGGCGGGCATAGCTAAATAAAAGTGCCCCTGACGCTGCTTTCCCGGCCGCAGGCCGAAGTATGGCTGGACGAGAATTTTCTGCCGGCTGCTACGGCTGCCCGGCTATTCGAGGAGCTGCAGAACGCCGTGCCGTGGCGCCAGGAATCTATTACGCTTTTCGGGAAGCCCCGGCTGCAGCCCCGCCTCGCCGCCTGGTACGGCGACGCCACCGCGCACTACCGCTACTCCGGCCTCACGCTGGTGCCCCTGCCCTGGACGCCTACGCTCCAGCAGCTGCGCCGGCAGATAGAAGGCGCCTGCAGCACCTCGTTCAACAGCGTCCTGCTGAACCTCTACCGCTCCGGCCAGGACAGTATGGGCTGGCACGCCGACGACGAGCCGGAGCTGGGGCCCCAGCCGGTTATAGCTTCTCTAAGCCTGGGAGCCACCCGTCGGTTTCGCCTCAAGCCCAAGCCCCGTGCGGGCATTGAAGCGGAACCAGTTTCACTGGATATTGCCTCGGGCAGTTTGCTGGTCATGCGCGGCCTTATGCAGCAGCACTGGCTGCACGCCGTCCCCAAAACGGCTCTGCCCGTCGGCCCACGGCTCAACCTCACGTTTCGCCACATTATGGCTGGCTGAGTAGGCAGAGCTATATGGCGGGTAGAAAAGCAAAAAGGCCTTCCCCAAACAGGGAAGGCCTTTTTATAGGTACTTTCTTTAACTGAAATCTACTTCAGGTTGAAGAGCAGACCCACGTACGCGAGCCGGCCAATGTTGGGGCCGCCATACACTTGCGTGTTGTTCTGGTCCAGCAGGTTCGAGCCGCCCACTTGCAGCGTGGTGTTGATTTTCGGCAGGTTGTAGCCCACGTAGGCGTCGAGGCTGCTGTAGTCGTCGAGCTGACCTACGGCAAAGGGCATTTCGTACAGGTGGCCCTGAGCCCAGCGGTAGTTCACGGAATAGTTGAAGTTGTTTACCGCCACGCCGTTTACGCCGATGTTGAACTTGTGCTTGGGCGTGTTGAAGAACGTCTGGAAGTCCGCGGGCAGCTCCTCATCGTCCAGCAGGTTGAGCGAGTAGTTGCCGGTCAGGTTGAAGGCCTTGGCGAAGTAGTACGTGAGGCCCAGCGCGGCGCCCTGGGTGTTTACTTCCTGGCTGGCGTTGGTCCAGGCCTGAATTACGCGGGTATTGGCTGTGGCGCCCTGGTACTGGCTGGGAGCACCAGCCTGTAGCTGCTGCGGGGTAGGCAGGCTACCATCGCGGTTGCTGATAAAGCGGCGGGCCCCGATGAAGTCGTTGTACTGGTTGCGGTAGTAGTTTACGTCGAGGTAAAGCTTTTCAACCAGAATGCCTTTGTAGCCGACTTCTATCGAGTTCAGGCGCTCCAGCTTCAGCGGATCAATGTTCACGGCCGACAAGTCGGTGGTGCTGTAGCCCTGGAAGCCGTTATCCACGTTGCCCAGAATCAGTACCGGCCCCACATCAAGGCGGATATACTGGTCGAGCTGGGTGGGTGAGCGGAAGGCGCGGCCGTAGGAAGCGCGGAAGTTGTGCTGCTTGCTCTCGCCGGCCGAGTACACCACCGAGGCCCGCGGCGACACAGCCGGGTCGAAGTTTTTGAAGGCGTCCACGCGCACGGCTACGGCCAGCTTCAGGCGCTCTTCCAGCAGCTTGTGCGTGAGCTGCGTGTAGCCGCCCAGTTCGTGGTTCTGAATCCGCTCCGTGTCGTCCGAGAACAGGTTTCCATTGGAACCCAGGCGGAATTTCCGGTAAGCGCCACCCACGATCAGGTCGGTCATATCACCGAACTTGAAGTTGTACTGGGCGTTGCCTTCGTTCAGCAGGGAGCTGGGGTTGAGGCGGGCACCTTTGCCGGGCGTCGCGTCCTTGCTGATCTGGTCGCGTAGCTCCTGAAAGCGGGGGCTATTGGGGTCAAGCTGCTTGGCATCAGCCTGGGCCTTGGCTATAGCCTGAGCCTGCTCCGGGCTGGCACCGCCTGCCCGAGCCTGCTTGTAGGCGACATTATAAGTGCCGAAATACACGTCTACGTTGCGCGCGGCGGCACCGTCTGCTGCCGGAGCCGTCTGAATAAAGGAGCCCAGGAAGTTCAGGTCGTAGGTATCGGCGCCATAGTCCTGCACCGACTGCCCGCGCAGAAACCAGTTCGTGCCTCTGATTTCACCATGGTACTGATTGGTGCCAAAGTTCTTCAGGCGGTAGCGGCTGCTGCTCTGGTAGCTGGCATTGCCGCGGGCCACGCTGGCCCCCACCGTCATTTTGATGTTGTTCGTGAGCAGATACGAAATAGTGGGCTGCACTTTCAACGATTTGGCCTTGTCGTCACTGCCGACCAAGGTCTTTTCATCGAAACCGGGCATGAACACAGTTTTGCCTACCAGTTCTGAGGAAACACCCGTTGGAAATGGCTGCGTGGCGGTGAAGGTATTGCCCACGTCTCCGTACCGGTTCACGGCATCGTAGCCTAAGGGGGAAGACGCATCGCGCCCAGCATTGGTGGGTACCAGGGTAGCGCTGGTAGGAGCATAGTTGCTGGCCAGCCAGTCGTCGGCCGTCAGGTAGGAGCCCACCACTTTGAAGGCGAATTTCTCGCCCAGCTTTTTGGCGTAGCGCAGTTGTCCGTCGAGGTAGCTGCGCTGGCCGCCGCGCAGGCGCACGCTCAGGCCTTCCGTCGAAAAGGGGTCTTTCGAGTTCATCAGCAGCACGCCGTTAAAGGCGTTGGCGCCATACAAAGCGGAAGCCGGTCCGTGGATAATTTCAATACTCTCCAGATCCAGCTCGGGTACCCCAAGCAGGTTGCCCGAGTTTACGTTCAAGCTGGGGCTTTGCGTATCGAAGTAGTCGGTGAGCTGAATCAGGCGCTCCGACTTGGCCGAGTTGAAGCCCCGCGTGCTGATGCTGTTCATCAGCAGGCTGCTGCTGTTCACATCAATGCCTTTGTACTGATTGAGGCCCGCCTGCAGGTCAGCCGTCGGGATTCGCTCAATCTGCTGGCGGTTGAGCTTCTCAATGGTTACCGGCGCCTGCAGAATGCCTTCCTCCACGCGGGAGGCCGCCACTACCACTTCGTTGGTGAAGGCCACGGTGGGCTTCAGCGCCACCTTCAGGCTGGCATCGGGGCTGGTCAGGGACACTTCCTGGGTTTCGTAGCCGATAAACGACACTGACAGCACCACTGGTCCGTCGCCAAAATCGGCGCGCAGCTCAAACTTGCCGTCCCGGTCGGTGCTGGTGCCTACAAAGGTCCCTTTTAGGAAAACCGTGGCCCCGGGGAGTGGGTCGCCCACTTCGGTTTGTACTAAACCGCTAATAGCCGCTTCCTGCTGGGCCAGGGCCGACTGCGCCACACTGCAAAAGAGTAGCAGCAGCCAGAATGAATAAATTTTCCTCATACAGATATGTTGAAAGGGTGTGTGTGCAGAATTGGGCCCCAAAGATACGGGAATATACCCTAACGGCCGCAGGTCGGCTAAGCCGCGCTTGTGGTTTTTGTTATATTTCACTTGTCGCTCGATGAACGGTATTCTCTGCCGGTTGTAGTGACTTCGGTCGTGTAGACTTTGCTATTGGAACACCGCAGGCTATGTAGGTAGTAAAAAGGTTAGCCAGCTAATATCGGGCCGTGAGGCGGGTGATAGTACTTTAAAAGTAGAATGGAAATAGTGCTATCGGCTGAACGCGGCTCGTGCTCCTGGATGGGGCGGGTTCTTTGGTTTCGAACCAGGTTAGCGGCAACGGAACTTGCTCTCATTCGTCTTAGATTGCACGCCTGATTTCCACCCCGTTCTATGCCTGCCTCATCTACCGTTGCCACTGCCGAAACTTCGCTCACCATTTTAGGCGGGGGCCTCGTTGGCTCGCTGCTGGCCCTGTACATGGCCCGGCGCGGCTTTCCCGTGCAGGTGCTGGAGCGCCGCCCCGACCCGCGCCTGGCGGGCCCCATCGAAGGCCGGTCCATCAACCTGGCGCTGTCGGACAGAGGATGGCGGGCCCTGGAAGGGGTAGGTATTGCCGAAGAAATCCGGCAGGTGGGCATCCCCATGTACGGCCGCGTGATGCACGACCAGCAGGGGCGGCTTACCTCGCAGCCCTACGGAGCCAAAGACCAGGCAATCTATTCCGTGTCGCGGGCCGGCCTCAACCGCACCCTGCTGGATCTGGTAGAGCAGCAGCCCGGCGTGGCGGTACGCTTCGAGCAGCAGTGCCTGAATGTGGACGTGCGCAACCGCCGGCTGGAGCTGCGCGACGTGCCCACCGATACCGTATATGAGCAGCAGTACAGCCGCCTGTTCGGGGCCGATGGCGCCTACTCGGCGGTGCGCGGGGCCCTGCAGAAAACCGACCGGTTCGACTACTCGCAGAGCTATCTGGAGTATGGATACAAGGAGCTGAACATTGCGGCCGGGCCGGCTGGCAGCTGGCAGCTGGAAAAGCACGCGCTGCACATCTGGCCGCGCGGCCAGTACATGATGATTGCGCTGCCCAACCTCGACGGCACGTTCACCTGCACGCTGTTTTTTCCCTACGAAGGCCCGCATTCCTTTGCCGCCCTGCAAACGCCCGCGCAGGTAGAGTTCTTTTTTCAGGAAGTTTTCCCCGATGCGGCCCCGCTGATGCCGGAGCTTACCGAGGACTTTTTCCAGAACCCCACCGGCTCCCTCGTCACGGTGCGGTGCTTTCCGTGGTCGTACCAGGATTCGGTCTTGCTGCTCGGCGACGCGGCCCACGCCATCGTGCCTTTCTACGGGCAGGGCATGAACGCCGGCTTCGAGGACTGCACCATTCTGCACCAGTTGCTGGGCGAGCAGGACCACGACTGGCAGGCCGTATTCGACACGTTTGAGCGCCAGCGCAAGCCCAACACCGACGCCATGGCCGAAATGGCGGTGTACAACTTCGAGGAAATGCGCGACCGGGTGGCGGATCCGCGTTTTCTGCTTCAGAAGAAAATCGAAAGCAAAATCTCCGCTCAGTATCCAGATCAGTGGGTGCCCCTCTACCCGCAGGTCACGTTCTCGCACACGCCCTACGCCGAGGCCTGGGCCGACGGGCAGCGCCAGGACCAGATCATGGCGCGCCTGATGCCCCACATCCACTCCGAAGCCGACTACGACCAGCCCGAGGTGCAGGCGCTGGTAGCTAGGGAAATGGCGGCGCTGTAGCCCGCAAAAACGGCGGCCCACCCTGCGCGCAGCAGACCGGGCCCATGCTCGAAAGCAGAAAGAGAATCAGAAGCGCGGGGCGCTCAGCCGCACTACGGCCATGGGCTGCTGATCATCGAGCCAGAAATAGGTAGCCAGCTGGCTGGGGCGTAGCACTCGGCCCAGGGAAGCCAGATAGCGGCGCTCGGCCCGGCGGGCGGCGCCGGGCAGGCGGTGAGACGCCTGTTGTTTGCGGCGCAGATGGGCGTAGGTGCATCGTTCCAGCTGCCGGCTCTGCTCGGCGCTCAGATCCAACGCATCGGTCAGGTAGTCGGTGAGCTGCCGGGCGCGTTGACGGGGCATTTCCTGCGCCCCCGGGCCTACCTGGCCGGTAACTACACTTGGTACTGCGGCCTGGGCGCTGCCCACAAGCAATAAGCTGCCCATCAGCAGACCCGAAAAGCGAAGGGAGCGGAGCGTAGACATATCAAAGACGCGGAAACGTACAAGGAAATAACCGTAGTCTACAAAGATATGCTTTTGTAGCTGCTATCAGCTTCTGCTCTTATCCTATTCCCTGTGGATCAGAGCATAAAGCTGGGAGCCGGCCCGTTGACCGGTTATATCGGCAACGAAAGCTACCCGCCCAGCAGTATCAGCCCCAGGCCAGCGGCGAGCCCCAACAGCAGGCCCGCCGCAACCTGCGCTTTGGTATGAGCCCGCAAAATTAACCGCGCCCAGGCCACGGCCGCAGCCAGCACCAGGCCGGCGGACAAGCTCAGGCAGGTAGCCGGGAGAGCAGGATGCTGCCCCCAAAGCACCAGCAGCATGGCCAGGGCACCGCCCATACCTACGCCGTGCGCACTGATTTTCCACCAGAAGGTAATGAGGAACGTGAGCGTCACGGCCAGAGCCATACCCGCAAGCAGCAGCGCCAGCTGTGGGGGCGTACCCGTCAGCTGCGGCACCAGATACGCCGCGGCGCCGAAGCTTAGAGCCGCCAGCAGCAGGGGGCTGTAGCGCTGCCGCCGCTCCCCCAACTGCAAAGAACTAACGCGGCCAAAGGCATATAGCAGCGCAGTGCCCAGCGCCGGCACTCCAAAGGTAAGACCGGCCGTCAGGGCCACGGTAAACCACGGCCGGGGCAGCTGCTCGGCGGGCATTCTATGCACCAGCCACAGCACCAGGTAGGTTGGAACCAGCAGCGGGTGAAAGGCGACGGATAAAAAGTGCGCGATAAAGGAGAGGGAATACAAACTGGCAGACTTGGCCGGCGCTACCGTTTGGCGGTCGTCAGCCTGCGCTTCGCCTACAGGCGGTTCCTCATCCTTCATAGCCTTACAGCTCCTTCCGCAGGCGCGCTACCGGAATGTTGAGCTGCTCCCGATACTTGGCTACGGTGCGGCGGGCAATGTTGTAGCCGCGGGCGTTCAGCATCTTTTCCAGCTTGTCGTCGGACAGGGGGCGGGACTTGCTTTCGCCCTCAATAATTTCCTTTAGAATATGCTTGACTTCCCGGCTCGACGCGTCCTCGCCTGAGTCGGTGGCAATACCTTCGGAGAAGAAGTACTTGAGCGGGTAAATGCCGAACTCGGTCTGCACGGCTTTGGAGTTGGCCACCCGGCTGACCGTCGAAATATCCATCCCGATTTCCTGGGCAATATCCTTCAGGATCATGGGGCGCAGCTTGCTTTCGTCGCCTTCCACGAAGAAGTCGTGCTGGTAGCGCACTATTGAGTCCATGGTGCGCAGGAGGGTGTTCTGGCGCTGCCGGATGGCGTCGATAAACCACTTGGCCGAGTCCAGCTTCTGCTTCACAAAAGTCACGGCTTCCTTCATCTTGGCGTCCTTTTTCGAGGCCTTGTCGTAGGCCTGAAACATTTCCGTGTACGCCGGCGATACGCGCAGCTCGGGCGCGTTGCGGGCGTTCAGGGTCAGGTTCAACTGGCCGTTGTCGTTGGTCAGAATGAAGTCGGGAATGATGTACTGCACTTTGCCCAGGCCCACCGGGCCGGTACCGCCGGGCTTGGGGTTGAGCTTCAGAATCAGTGCTATGGCATCCTTCAGCTCGTCGTCTTCCAGATCCAGCTTCTGCTGAATGCGGGAGTAGTGCTTTTTGGTGAACTCCTCAAACGTGTCGGTGATGATGCGCTCAGCGTGCTCCACATCGGGGTCGTCCTGGTGGCGGCGCTCCAGCTGCAGCAACAGGCATTCCTGCAGGTCGCGCGCCCCGATGCCGGCCGGGTCGAAGCGCTGAATCACGCGCAGCACGGCTTCAATCTCGGGCACCGAGGCTTCCAGGTTCTGCGAGAAAGCCAGGTCGTTGGCAATGGCCGACAGGTCGCGGCGAATGTACCCGTCGCCATCAATGGAGCCGATCAGCTGGCGGCCAATGGCTTCCTGTTTTTCATCGAGACTGGCAAAGCCCAGCTGGTCGAGCAGAGAGTCGATAAGGGAGCCGCTGGTATCGGCCAGGGGCATTTCCCGGTCGTCTTCGTCCTCGCCGGGGCCGTCGCCCTGCATTTTATAGCCGGCTATTTCGTCGTCGTTGAGGTAGTCGCTCAAATCCAGGTCGTCGTTGTCGCTCTGGCGCTCCTCGGGTTCGGAGGCTTCCGGTATGGGGAGTTCTACCTCGGGCTGCTCGTCGGCGGGCTCGTTGAAATCCTCATCCAGCGTGCTGTTGTCGCTGTCGAACTCGGCATCGGGGTCGTTGTCGAAGTCCTCGTCGTCCGAGTCGTCGTCGCGCTCCTGGTCATCAAACTCCTCGTCCTGGTCGTCGCCTTCCTCCAGAGCAGGGTTCACTTCCAGCTCTTCCTTGATGCGCGCCTCCAGCTCCGCCGTCGGAATCTGCAGCAGCTTAATGAATTGAATCTGTTGGGGGGAGAGCTTCTGCTGGAGAAGCTGCTTCATGTCGAGTCGTTGCATACTCAGAAAACGCGTGCGCCTCGCTGGAAATAAACGAGGGAATTAAGCCAAATGTAGCCCTTTCTGTACTTGAGTTGAAGGGAAAATGTTGGGGTGTCCGGGCAAGAGTACCTGCCATCCTGAGCGAAACGGAAAGCCCGCGCCCGGTTAAGCCCCGGCTGCGAAAAAGACGCTTTTAGACCGGGAAGGGTCGCACGTGTGGCTTGGCAGCATGAGAAAGGGCCGTACGCCTTGCAAAACTTCTACCTTTGCAGTCAATTCTTTCTTTCGCAGAACATACTATCCCAATGTCCGACCTCCGAAGAACCAGCGTGCAGGACCTGCTCCGCAGCACCGAGCTGGACCGCGAAGTGCTGGTGAAAGGCTGGGTACGCACCCGCCGCGGCAACAAATACGTGCAGTTTATCTCCGTGAACGACGGCTCCGGCTTTAACTCCATTCAGGTGGTAGCCAACGCCGAGTTGTTCCCGGAGGAAAAGCTCAAAGCCGATGGCGTAGACAACGGGGCGGCCGTGGCCGTGCGCGGCAAACTGGTGGCCAGCCAGGGCAAGGGCCAGTCGGTGGAAATCCAAGCTGAGGAAATTACGGTGTATGGCACCGCCGACCAAGAATCTTATCCGCTGCAGAAGCGTCCCAAAGACCAAAAAGGCATTTCTTTAGAAGAACTGCGCAAAATTGCTCACTTGCGCCCCCGCACTAACACGTTTGGGGCGGTGCTGCGCATCCGGCACGCCATGTCGTTTGCGGTGCACCAGTACTTCAACAGCCACGGCTACTTCTACATCCACACGCCCATCATCACCGGCTCCGATGCCGAGGGGGCCGGCCAGATGTTCCGCGTGACCACGCTTTCCGACACCAAGCCGCCCCTGAACGAGGCGGGCGCGGTGGATTATAGCCAGGATTTTTTCGGCAAGGCCACCAACCTCACCGTGTCGGGCCAGCTCGAAGGCGAGGTGGCGGCTATGGCCCTGGGCAAGGTGTACACCTTCGGGCCCACGTTCCGGGCCGAAAACTCCAACACGGCCCGTCACCTGGCCGAGTTCTGGATGATTGAGCCCGAAGTGGCTTTCTTTGATCTGCAGGATAACATGGACCTGGCCGAGGACTTTCTCAAGAGCCTGGTGCGCTATGCCCTGGAGCACTGCCCCGACGACCTGCAGTTCCTCAACGACCAGTACGACAAGGAACTGCTCAGCCGCCTGAAGTTTGTGGTAGACAACGACTTCCAGCGCCTCACCTACACCGAAGCCGTAGAAATCCTAAAAAGCGCGAAGCAAAAGTTTGAATTCCCGGTGGACTGGGGCACCGACCTGCAGTCGGAGCACGAGCGGTACCTGGTAGAGAAGCACTTCAAGAAGCCGGTTATCCTCACCAACTACCCCAAGGATATCAAGGCGTTCTACATGAAGCTGGACGAGGATGGCCGCACGGTGCGCGCCATGGACGTGCTGTTTCCTGGCATCGGCGAAATCATCGGCGGCTCCCAGCGCGAGGACGACCTGCAGAAGCTGCAGCAGCGCATGCAGGAAATGCATGTGCCTGAGGAGGACCTCTGGTGGTACCTCGATACGCGCCGCTTCGGCTCGGCCCCGCACGCCGGCTTCGGCCTGGGCTTCGAGCGGCTCATCCTGTTTATCACCGGCATGGCCAACATCCGCGACGTAATTCCCTTCCCCCGCTTCCCGAAAAGCGCGGAGTTTTGAGAGACAATTTGTAGATACAGAGCGCTGGGAAGCCCATTTGGGCCATCATTACCTTCCCACGGCACGAGAAGGATCATTTATTTGAACATCAAACATCTGCTAAGCTAAGTCTGGTTACCTCCATAATAGTGAAGGCCACATCGCCTTTATGATCATGACTAATTTCGAAAAAATGCCAGCAAGTTTCAGATACGATATTAATGCTCTAAGGGCAATTGCTGTTCTTGGGGTTATTCTTTATCATTATAAAGTAGATTTATTTTCTGGAGGATTTTCTGGAGTTGATATATTTTTTGTTATTTCAGGATACTTGATGAGTAGGATTCTGATTATGTCAATTGATAATAATGTTTTTTCATATAAAGATTATTTTTATAAACGATTAAGGCGAATTGTACCAGCTCTTATATTTTTGATATTTTGCATTACTTTTTCCTGTTTTTTTTATATTTTCCAGAAGATTTTATTGCTAATGAGAAAAATGCTTCTTCTTCTGTTGTGTTTTTATCTAATATATTCTTTTGGAAAAATTTAAACTATTTCGCTCCATCGTCGGAAAGCAACGTGTTTTTACATACATGGTCTTTGTCAATAGAATGGCAATTCTATTTAATTTATCCATTTTTATTAATTTTTATCAAAAATAATGTTAGATCAAAAGGAAAATATCTGTATTCCTTCCTTTTTATTGTTTTAATTTCATACATTTCTTCTATATTAATCAGTGAAATTGACCCAACAGCATCTTTCTATTTGTTGCCAACAAGATCATGGGAAATGCTTTTTGGTGGATTTGCTTTTCTTTTAGAGGAAGATGTAAATGTTGAAATGTCAGAGAAATTCAGAAAATATTTTGCTGTATTTGGTTATGTTTTAATATTTACATGCTTTGTATTTTTAAAAACAACGATCCTTTGGCCGGGATATTATACTTTAATTCCTGTTATAGCTACCTTTTTTATTATAAGTGCTAACTATAACAAATTTGCAATCGTTAAAAATTGCTTTGTCCAATTTGTGGGAAAGATATCTTATTCGCTTTATTTATGGCATTGGCCTATATATGTTATTGCTGCCTATTATGGAATTCAAGAGTCCTGGCAGATAGTTGCTTTGTTAATTGCTTTGTCATTTGTATTGGCATTTCTATCATTTCGATATATTGAATCATTTTCATTTAACAATAAGTCAGTCGTTATGTCAATGGCTGTGATACTTTTTTTAACGGTTATGCTGAGTTATATTCCTCTGAATACACTTTTGTTTGATTCAAAAACATTAATGATTGCTAATTACAAAAAAATTCACAAAAAAGAACTTTATAATCATTTCAATAAAGATATTTGCATGGTTAACAATATTGAGGATTTTAATGAAACATCATGTCTGCAGTTTGATAAAAACAAAAAAAACATTTTGATAATTGGCGATAGTCATATGGCTCAACTGTCTCAGTCATTGCAAGAGCGAGTTTCTGAATATAATATTAATATATTGCAAGCAACTGCTGGGTCAACACCTCCATTAATCAAAAAATTCCGCCATAATGAGCCGATGGTAAAAGAATTGATGAATAATACGTTCTATAATTTCATTCCTAAAAACGCAAATAAAATAGATGGTGTTATTTTGAGTGCAAGTTGGTCGGGATATACAAATATACCTAAAGATAGTGTGTATTATAATTTACGAGAAACTATAAAATATCTTAAAAGCTATGGTATAAGCTCTATTATTATTGGCCAAACCGAAAGGTATACTATACCCTATGCTAATATTGCTGCATGGAATTATGAAAACAATAGCCAAATGAATGTGCGTTTTCTGGATCAATACGCTGTGAAAATGGATAATTATTTGCAAAATAAGTTAGGCGAATCTTATATAAAAGTAATTAATGTGAAAAATTTTCCTGTTTTATCAGATAACTATATTCCATATATGTGGGATACAAATCATGTTACTAAATATGGGGCAGATTTAATTGTAAATAAGGTCATGTCAAATCCAAGAGTAATAAAGTTTTTTAAATTAAGAAAAAAGCGACGAAGATTGGTAAAATAATGTGTCGATATTGTTTTGTTCGATGTTTCAGACCATTCATATATGCCCGAAGTGCGACTATCTGTACCCCAATGTCCCTGCTTAAGTCGCTCAATATGCGCAAATGCAGCAACCATTGCTGGGTTAGGTGTCGCTACGGGCCCTTGCGCATGACTGGAGCAGGTGATGATTTTAGTGTTTTCAAAGTTTGACAGTTTCGGCAGGCTATCTTAAAGTTAATACTATAAGGCCGCAACCTTATTCTCCGCTCTCGCTTCCCCCAAAGCGCGGAAATTTAAACCGCGGATTTATCAGGATTTTCTGTCAAGGCAAAGTGTTAACAAGTCATTCAACTATTCAGCAGTAGTTCCGCAGCTCTTTGTCATCCACGGCTACCAGTGCATCAAGTCGCAGCTCGAAGCCGTCCTGCAGGCGCAGGTATTCAACTTTATCCTGAATGAACAGGTCCTGGATAATACCCTGGTAGGTGCTGGGCGGAGTGTCGGGCTCGGTGCGGTAGGTGAGGGTGCAGGGCTGGCTGGCTGGTGGCGCGGGCTTCCAGCTCATCATAGAACGAGTAGCTGATGGGCGTATAGGCAGGGGCAGGCATAGTAAACGAAATAAAGAGCGGGAGGATAAGCGTGGCGGGGTTGCAGCTAGGCCGCCAGGCGCTGGCCGTTCACGGCTACCAGCCAGGCCAGCGGGAGTTCCTGGCCGGCTTCGAGCGACAAATACTCTCTGGCTTCACGCTGAAGCAGCCCGGCTACTATGCCGTAAAAGCTGAACTCGGCCGACGTACCCGGCACCCGGTACACCAGTTGGTAGCCGCAGCCTACACTTAGCTGAGGCGGTAAGGAAGGCGCCAAGGGCCGAAGCGCAGGAGCGTAAGTTTCAGGCATATCAAATGAGTAACGGGCCTTCGTAACTGGCGGCCATCCGGTGCAGATACGAAATACATCCTATTCTAGTTCGTTGATTTAGATAGTATTGCCGGATACAGAAGGCGTTATGGACATCCTCTGGCTGGCATTAGCAGCTGCTCGGCCATACCCTGTAAAAAGCAAAAGCCAGCCGGCTGCAAGAAGCGGCCCGCTGGCTTAGCAAATTTCTGAATTCTCTACGGCTAGTGCTTGCCTTTGCCGTGGCTTTTGCCATTCCCGTGGCCATTGCCTTTGCCAGGATGAACCCCATAGTACTTTTTAGCCTGCCCGGGAGGCATAGCTTTCGGGTACTTCGCCCGGTGGTCCCGGATTAGTACCCAGGGCTGGGAGCCGCGGTAGTCGATGATAACCGGATGGAAATTAGCCGGATTATAGCCGTTGAGCGACGTTACCCGCGTCCAAGCGTTGTTGCGGTACACGATGTAGCGCTGCCCGCGCAGGTCATAATACCCGCCGATGTCGGGAATGTAGTAATACTGCGTGCCGGCGGGTGCTGCCGGGCCCCAGGAGGGGGAATTGATATTGATGTTGATCTGCGCCTGAGCACTGGTGAAGGCACCGGTGGAGCTCAAAAGAAGCAGGGCTGCGCAGAATATTTTGGTGCAAATGTTCATAAAGCGGAGGCGTTAGTGAGGTAAGACGCATACGGCAACCGCAAGAAAGGGGCCAATCATTGGCTACTGTTCGGCCTCGAAGCGGTTCAGGGCCTTTTCTCGGATGTAGGTGTCAAAATTCTCTCCACTGGCAATAGCTTCCTGGTGTAGGCGGGACATTAGGCCCCAGTCGGCTCGAATTTCCTGCGTAATGACGCCAACACGTGCCGAATCAGTAGAGGACAGCCGTTCGTAGAACGGGTATGTGTGGTGGGTGAAACCGTGGTCGAGTTGGTTGAGGTTGTACTCGGCATAGAGCACCAGCACCACGTCGCGGTGCTCTAGTTCCGCTTTACGGTCTAGGCGCGATACGTCGGCGCCGGTTCCCACGTTTTGTAACAGTGGGGCCTGCCCCGGCCAGCCCACGCGGCGGTGGTAGTACCAGAAGGTCGATTTGGGGTCAAAAAGCCGCGGAAAAAAGTCATAAAAGTCTATAAAGCTCCACACAAAACTGTCGCCAATGATGAGCACGTTCGGCTTTTTCTGGCCGGGTTTGGGGTCGAGGTACTCAAGGCGTGGGTAAGCCATCCGAAAAGGCTGCGGCTTCACCATCAGGTTCAGGGCGGTGGCAATGTCGGCGTCGTAGCCGCGGGTGGTATCAACGATGTCGCGCCCGTTTACGCGATAGTCGGGTATATCGAAGTGGCCGCGCTGCTCCAGGTAGTGCAGCAGCGTATCGGCAGCCAGGGTAGTGCCGTAGCCGCTCCAATGCGTGCCGCCCCGCGGAAATAACGGATAGGAGACGGTATCCTTCTTTTGCCGGAACAAAGCCGAGAAATCGAGTAGGTGGATGCCTTGCCGCTGCATTTCCCTGACTGTACTCCAGTAATTGCTGGTTTTTCGTGGCCCGCGCCATGCTTCGGGAATGTATTCGGGATAGTAAGCTGCCTTATTGGGGGCAATAGCAAATACGAACAGAACCCCACGCTGCGTAAGTGAATCCTGCACTACCTTCATCTTGCGTACCCACTGACGGATCATAGTGTCGCCCACGTAGTCGCGGCCGTAGTAGGAGTCGATGGGCCAGTCCTGAAACAGGACGTCGTTGTAGCCGCGGATTAGCGCCTTGGCCCGAATGACGTCGAATACAGAGTATGCCACTTGGTAATTCAGGCGCACCAGGGCAGACCTAAAGCCCAGGCGGTCCTGTAGGTAGGCTTCCAGCTTGGGCTGGTACTCGTTGTTGCGCAGTGCCTCGTACGACAACTCCGGGTGCGGCGACACCACAAACCAGCCCTCCAGGGGGCGTATGGGCAGCAGTCCGAATTTTGCCTGCAGTGCCGGCAAGCACAGGGCAGCCAGCAGCAGGGCAAACAGCGTGCGTTTCAAGTGCATTGGCAGCGCTTAGAAGCGGAAGTAAATAAAAGGATTAAAACTGCTGCCTACTATGGCACTGGCGCTGAGAATTAGCAGTAGCGCAGCGGCAACGCTAATGGTCACGGCACGAGTGGGCTGCAAATGCTCCCCCAAAAGCACGTTCACTTCCCATCGTTCGACGCGGGGTAGAGCAGCCATAAAGGAGAAGCCAGCGGCAAGCAGCAGTGTGTACCAGAACTCGGTGCTGAAGCGTGGCAACTCCTGCCATTCCCCGCCAAACATGCGCTCAACGTAGGCCAGGGCGCTACTCAGGCTCTCAGCACGGAACAGCACCCAGCCAACCACCGCCACAACAAAAGTAGGCAGGATGCTCAGCACGCCCAGCCGCCGCGAGATACGCAGCCAAAACAGGCGGTCTAGGATGAGAAACAAGCCGTGGAAAGCACCCCAGGCAATGAAGTTCCAGGCGGCCCCGTGCCAGAAGCCCGAGAGGATAAATACCACCCAAAGATTCGCGTAGAGGCGCCCGGGCCCGACGCGGTTGCCACCTAATGGGATGTAGAGGTAGTCGCGCATCCAGCGGCCAAGGGTGATATGCCAGCGCTGCCAGAACTCGGTAATGCTACGCGAAATATACGGGTTGTTGAAGTTTTCGGGAAACTGGAAGCCAATCATGCGGCCTAAGCCGATGGCCATATCGGAGTAGCCGGAGAAGTCAAAGTAGATCTGGAAGGTGTAGGCAATGGCTCCCAGCCAGGCCAGCGGAGCCGACAACTCCGCTGGGGGCAGATCAAAAAGACGGTCGGCCTCCTGGCCCAGCACGTTAGCCAGGAGTACTTTCTTGGCCAGGCCCAGGGCAAAGCGGAAGAAGCCGGACAGCCTGTGGTCCACCGTTTCAAACGCCGACCGGTCGGTGAGCTGGCCGGCAATTTCGTGGAAGCGCACAATGGGGCCGGCTATCATCTTGGGAAAAAGCATGATGTAGAGCAGGAAGTCCCAGAATGACTTGAGCGGCCGGTTTACTCCACGGTATACGTCAATGGTATAGGTGAGCTTCTCGAAGGTGAAAAAGGAAATGCCGATAGGTAGAACTACTTCTTCCCATTGTAGCGAAGTGCCGCCAGTGGCCTCGCGCACCGTGCTGACGTTTTCAAGGAAGAAGTTGGCATACTTGAAGTAGAAGAGCATGGCCACGTTGATGACAATGCTTATAATCAGATAAATGCGCTTGCGCCAGCCTGCGGCGCGGTCCATGAGGTAGATTAATACGAAGTTGACGACCACCGAAATCAGGAACAACGCCAGGAAGCTAAGACCGCCCCAGGCGTAAAAGCCCAAGCTGGCCAGCAGTGCCACAAGGTTCCTGAACTTGTGCGGTACTGCGTAATACAGCAGCAGAAAGCCGGGCAGAAAATAGAATAAAAACAGAGTGCTGCTGAATACCATGCACGATGAAATAGCGAATCACAGAAACGCCCAAAACTACAGATTTGCTTGTTCAGCTCCCGGGGTCAGGCAATGGTAGTGCCTGCTGGCCAGCCTGCGCTGCCGGGCTTCAGGAAGTAAAGCGGCTATTGAGGTTCCTCTGCGCCTGAACATTGGCGTAGGAGCCATACACAGGAAAAAGCCAGGCGAAAATGCCGTTTTATCAAGTTTTACCAGGAAGGGATAATTCAAGAAAAGGGATGTAATGGAAAGAAATTGACAGAGTGAAGATAATCCTGACTTTGTCCGTCATCAGCAAAATCAGAATTGATATCATGCTCGAAGACGCGTGGCAACGGTCTTGATGAATAAAGGCGCTGGGCACATACCAAAAAGAGCCTCCGTATCTACCGGAGGCTCTTTTTGGTATGTGCCCAGCGCATGGCCTATTGCCCTCTGCTTCTTCCCCGTCCGCTCTGCGTGTTGCCGGGAGCCTGCTGCGGCTGGCTTCCCCTTCCGCCCGGCGCCGAGTAGTTGCCCCGGCCAGAATTGCTTTGCCCATTAGGCATTGCGGACCCGCTGCGGCCGTTGCCGTTCTGATTGCTGCGGTCGGGCCGCTCGTAGCTGCCCCGGTTGTCGTTGCGGCCGTTGGGGCGGTTATTGTCACCCCGGTTATCGTAGCCTCCCTGGGAACTGCGGTTGTCGCTGCGGCTGCCGTAGGTTCCGCGGTTGTCGCGGTTATCGTTGCGGCTGTTGTATTGGTCCCGGTTGTTGTCGCGGGCGTAGCCGGCCTGGTTGCCGGGGCGGTTAGCATAGTAGCCCGGGTTATAGCCGTGCGGATAGGCTGCGTAGCCCCGGCCGGGCCAGCGGGAACCGTAGTAGCGGCCCGGCTGCACGCCCCACCGGTCGCAGTAGGCGCGGTGGTCGCGCAGGTAGCCCCAGGGTTGGCGGCCCACGTACTGCACCACCACGGGGTGGAAAAAGCGCGGGTCGTAGGCGGCGTAGGCGCGAGGCAGATAGGGCGAGCTAACCCAGGCCCCATACACCGGGTCGAAGAACAGATACTGCCCGGAGTACAGGTCGTAGTAGCCGTCGATTTCCGGAATGTAGTAATACTGCACGTCCGGGCCTACGCTCGGTCCCCAGTACGGAGTGTTCACGTTGATCTGCACCTGCGCCTGTGCGGAGCCGCTGTACAGCAGCATCCCAAGCACCAGGGCCAGACCCGATTTCAGCAGAGTTTTCATAGAAGAGAAGTCAAAAGAAAGACGCCATGCCTTAAGGCAAAAGCCGCACCATAATTCACGCGTTAGACGCACAGGCCGCTCAAGGTTTAACAGAACTTTGGGTGGGGCGGGACATTTCCCCAGGAGCCCGTGTTATAGCCCCTCTGTGCCCCGTTGAGTTTTTGGGGCTGGCCGGGGAATTGTTCGCCAATACGCTTGGCAAATAAGCTATTCGGGCTAGCCGCCGGGGCCTGATTTGCGTACCTTTGCAGACTTATCCGCTTCGCTGCCGCATGGCTAAAAAATCAACTGCTACTCCCGCTTCTTCCTCTGCTGCCGGCAAGCCGGTAGCTTCCAAAGCTCCCCGCGCACCCAAAGCAACCAAGCCCGGCAAAACTTCCGTTGCTGACGATGCTGCCCCGGCTGCGAAAGCCAGGAAGGCGCCGCGCCCTACGGCTGCCGCCGTAGCCGACAACGCCACGGAGCATACCACGGCCGCCGTGCAGGCAGTGCCCCTAGCTGAGCAGGTAAACGAAACGGTAATGGAAAGCCACGTGGTTACCCGTGGGCAGCTGCTGGGCCCCGCCGATCTGGAAGCGCCCTATATTGAAGTGTACGGGGCGCGAGAGCATAACTTGAAGAACATTTCCGTGCGGATTCCGCGCGGGCGGCTGGTGGTATTTACCGGCATTTCGGGCTCGGGCAAGTCGTCGTTGGCGTTCGATACGATTTATGCTGAGGGTCAGCGCCGCTACATGGAAACGTTTTCGGCCTACGCCCGCTCCTTTATGGGTGGGCTGGAGCGGCCCGACGTGGATAAGATTGAGGGCCTGTCGCCGGTTATCAGCATCGAGCAGAAGACGACCTCGCGCAACCCCCGCTCCACGGTGGGCACCATCACCGAGATTTACGACTTTCTGCGCCTGCTCTACGCCCGCACCGCCGAGGCCTTCAGCTACGCCACGGGCCAGAAGATGATCCGGCAGAGCGACGACCAGATCATCAACTACATCCTGAAAGAGTACGACGGTCGCAAGCTGGTGGTGCTGGCGCCGGTGGTGAAAGGCCGCAAGGGTCACTACCGGGAGTTGTTTCAGCAGGTAGCCAAGCTGGGCTTCACCAAAGTGCGCGTGGATGGCGAGCTGCTCGACATCACGCCCAAGATGCAGGTGGACCGCTACAAAATCCACGACATCGAAATCGTCATCGATCGGCTGGTGGTGAAGGAGGAAGACCGTTTCCGCCTTTCCGGCTCGGTGCAGAATGCCCTCACCCAAGGCAAAGGCACCATGCTGGTGCTCGATGCCGACAAGAAGAAGGACAACACCCAGTTCTTTTCCCGCTTCCTGATGGACCCGGCCACAGGTATTGCCTACGACGACCCGGCGCCCAATACGTTCAGCTTCAACTCGCCGTACGGCGCCTGCCCCACCTGCAACGGGCTGGGCGAAGTGCAGGAAATCACCGAGGACTCGGTGATGCCCGACAAAAAGCTGAGCATCAGCCGGGGCGGTATTGCTCCCCTGGGCGAGTACCGCGACATCTGGATTTTCCAGCAGCTCGGCCTCATCGTCAAAAAGCACAAAGCCAGCCTGAGCACCCCCATCGAAAAGCTGCCGGCCGAGCTGGTGGAGCGCCTGCTGCACGGCGTACCCGAGGACGAGGATGCCGACCCCAAAAAGGCCAACTACGTGGAGCCGTTTGAGGGCATCATTCCGTTCCTGCGCCGCCAAATGGAGTCCGACTCGGAGAACATCCGGGAGTGGATTCAGCAGTACACCCAGGCCCAGGAGTGCCCCGAGTGCCACGGCTACCGCCTCAAAAAGGAAAGCCTGCACTTCAAGATTGCCAATCACCACATCGGCGAGCTGTCGGTGATGGACCTCAGCGAGCTGGCAGCTTGGTTTGAAGGCCTAGAAACCCGCCTCTCGGAGCGCCAGAACCTGATTGCTCGTGAGCTGCTGAAGGAAATCCGCAAGCGCATCGGCTTCCTACTGGAAGTGGGCCTCGATTACCTAAACCTGCACCGCTCGGTGCGCACCCTCTCGGGCGGCGAAAGCCAGCGCATCCGCTTGGCTACGCAGATTGGCACCCAGCTCGTGGGCGTGCTCTACATCATGGATGAGCCCAGTATTGGCCTGCACCAGCGCGACAACGAGCGGCTGATCAAGGCTCTGCAGCACCTGCGTGACCTGGGCAACTCGGTGATTGTGGTGGAGCACGACAAGGACATGATTATGCACGCCGACCATGTGCTGGACATTGGCCCCGGCGCGGGCATCCACGGCGGGCAGATTGTGGCGGCTGGTACGCCCACGGAAATCTTCAGCAGCGGCTCGCTCACCTCCCAATACCTCAGCGGGCAAAAGCACATTGAGCTGCGCAAGAAAAAGCGCACGGGCGAAGGCAACGAGCTGGTGCTGCGCGGGGCCAAAGGCCACAACCTCAAGAATGTAACCGCCAAATTTCCGCTGGGCAAGCTCATAGCCGTCACAGGCGTGTCGGGCTCCGGCAAGTCGAGCCTGATTCACGATACGCTGTACCCCATCCTTAACCAGCACTTCTTCAACGCTAAGCGCGAGCCGCTGCAGTACGATAAGATTGAAGGCTTGGACTTTATCGACAAGGTAATTGAGGTAGATCAGTCACCAATTGGACGCACCCCACGCTCTAACCCGGCTACGTATACCGGCGTGTTCACCGAAATACGCCAGCTGTTTTCTTCGCTGCCCGAGGCCAAAATCCGCGGGTACGGACCGGGCCGCTTTTCCTTTAACGTGAAGGGTGGCCGTTGCGAAACCTGCGAGGGGGCCGGCATGCGCACCATCGAAATGAACTTCCTGCCCGACGTGCACGTGCCCTGTGAAACCTGCAAAGGCCGCCGCTACAACCGCGAAACGCTGGAGGTTCGCTTCAAGGGCAAAAGCATTACCGATGTGCTGGACATGACGGTGGAAAAGGCCGTAGAGTTCTTCGAGTTTCAACCCCGCATCCTTCGCAAGATTCAGACCCTGAACGAAGTAGGTCTGGGCTACCTCACGCTGGGTCAGCAGGCTACTACGCTGTCGGGTGGCGAAGCACAGCGCGTGAAGCTGGCGACGGAGCTCAGCAAGAAGGACACTGGCAAGACCTTCTACATCCTCGATGAGCCCACCACTGGCCTGCACTTCGAAGACATCAACCATCTGGCCGTGGTGCTGCACAAGCTCGCCGACAAAGGCAACACCGTCCTCATCATCGAGCACAACCTAGACCTCATCAAAGTAGCCGACCACCTGATTGACATCGGGCCGGAAGGCGGGGCGGGTGGGGGCACCATTGTGGCTCAGGGCACGCCGGAGCAGGTAGCCAAATCGGGTAAAGGCCACACCAGCCGTTTCCTGGCCGAAGAGCTGAAGGGAAGCAAGTACGCTGAAGCATAGCTTTCCCGAAACCGCATAAAAAAGCCGCCGGAAATCTACTTCCGGCGGCTTTTTTATGCGGTTTATGTCAACCGGCAGCTTACATAGCGTGCTGTTTTGACATATCCAGGTGGCTCTGCACTACGGGCGTCACTTTCTGAATGAAGCCCTTTAGGTCAGCGTCCTGCGTCATGCCGAGGTGAGCCTGCAGCGTGTTCAGCGTCTTCTGGTGGTCGGCTACCATCTGGTCCATGAACTTCTTCTCGAAGTCTTTACCCGAAAGCTTACGCATATCGGCCGCAATGGCTTTGTGCTCCGCGTCCATGTCGGTGGGCAGCACTACGTTCTTCTTCTGGGCAATGGGCTTCAGGTCGTTGGTCGATTTGGTGTGGTCCTGAATCATCTTGTTGGCGTGGTCTTTCACCATGCCCGTCACGCCTTTTTCCAGGGCCAGCTTGCTGAGCTGAATTTCGTTCTGGTCGCTATGGGCGGCCGACTTCATGAACTCGGGGTCGGTGGCGTGGGGGGCGGTGGGACCAGCAGCAGCAGCTGGCGCGGCCGAATCGGCATCAGCAGTTACGGTAGGACCGGCATTGTTGTCAATCACAGTAGCATCGGCCTGAACGCCGCCTTCATCCGCGGCCTTGTCCATGTCGCTAACTGCTTCACCGGCGGTGCCATCGGTACGCTTGTTTGCGTCGCCGCAGCTCGTATTCAGGGCCAGCAGCGCGGCCAGGGGCAGAATGGCAAACAGGTTCTTTTTCATGAGTGTTTGTGGTTGGGTTGGAGAGATTAGAAAAGGAGAAGAAAGAAATTAAGGAAGGTTCTCAGTTTGATCTTCAAGCTGTTTGAGCTGGCTCAGGTGATCAGAAAGCACGGGATAGTACTTAGCTGCAAAACCCCGGATGTCGCCATCGTAGGCCTCTTCGCGCATGTCATCAAAGGCATCTTCCTGCTTGTTGTGCAAGTCCAAGAGCAACTCCACGTACTGCTTGTCGAAGGCGCTGCCACCGGCCGCGGTGAGCTTCTGGTATTGATCCTGCTGCTCGTGGCCCAGGCCCGAAGGCACCGTAATGCTTTTCTGCTGCGCTACCACCTGCAACCCCTGGCCAATGGCCGCGTGCTCTTTCAGCAGCCTGGCGGCGAAGTTGCGCACGGCAGGCAGGGTGGCTTTTTGCAGGGCCAGGCGGCTGGCTTCTGTCAGCAGCTGCCCGCTGGCCGCCGCATTCACCAGAAACTCGGCGTCGCGCTCCTGCTTGCTGGTTACGTCGGCTTCCCCAATGCGGCGCTCATTCTCGAAGCGGGCTGCCGCTACCGGGTCCTGCTGCTCACTGTTGGACGAGCAGGCTGCCAGGGTAGTGGACAGGGTAATTGCTGAAAACCAGAAGGGCAAACAGCTGAATATCTTGGGAGAAGAAAAACGCATATCCTGTCTATACGCGCCGGGGAAGGTCTTGTTATTGTTGGGGTAAGCTCAGCCGCGCAGAAATATTCGGCGGCTTGAATTAAACTAACTTAAACGCTCCGCCTCCAACAAGCGAAAACAGCTGTTCAACCCTCAACTCATTTGCCTTATGAAACTGCCTACGCTTTGTCCATGGTATTTTTCTGCCCTCGTTGTGGGGGCTTTGCTGACTGTCGGCTGCGCCAAAGAAAGCGACCAAGCCACCCCCGAAAGCATTACGTCGGCGGAGGATCAGGGAGCGGCTGAGGAGGGCGGCGCCGATCTGCTGGACCTGCTGAATGCCAGTGCGCCCAACGATGTGGCCACCGCCAGCGGCACCGAAGCCGAGGCCGGCGACCTGCTTCGCGTGGCCGGGAACTGCTTTACCCGAACCTACGACCCCGCTACCCGCACCCTCACGCTGGACTTCGGCCCCACCAACTGCGCCGGGCCCAACGGCCGTTTGCGCCGGGGTAAAATTGTAGCCGTATTCAGCCAGCAGCTACGGCAGGTGGGCAGCACTATCACGGTTTCCCTGCTTGATTATTACGTGAACGACCGGCAGCACACCGGCACCCGGCTCTACACCAACTTAGGTCAGGGTTCCTACTCCGTGGAGGTGAAGGATGCCAGCATCATCACCCCAGAAGGTACCCACGGCTGGGCTTCCCAGCGCACCTATACCCGCACCGCTGGCTTCGGCACCCGCACCCTGCGCGACGACACGTACAGCGTAGCGGGCTCGGCTACGGGTACTAACCGCAAAGGCGTCAGCTACACTGCCACTATCGAGCAGCCCCTCATCAAATCGTTCGCCGAAGGCTGCGCCCGCCACTTCATCTCCGGTACCGTCAGCATCACCAACAGCAAGGAGAAAAGTCTGCTGCTGAACTACGACCCCACCGGCACCCAGGCCTGCGACAATATTGCTACCGTAACCATCAATGGCCGCACCCGCACCATCACGTTACACTAGTCGTTGCCACAATTGATTTACGCAGCAGGTATTATATCGCAAAAGAAGGTTCCTGTAATCAGGAGCCTTCTTTGCGTTTAACTCAAAAAGCAGCTTATCGGCCAGTGAAGCTAGGCTTGCGCTTTTCGGCAAATGCCTTCACGCCTTCCTGGTAGTCTTCCGATTCGCCGGCAATCTGCTGGCAGAGGGCTTCGTAGTCGAGCATCTCGTCCAGGGTGGAGGTGCCGGCTTTGTTGAGCATCTGTTTGATGAGGCCAATGGACCTGGTGGGGGCCGCAGCGTAGCGGGAGGCCAGACCATAAGCGGCTTCGTCGAGCTGCTCGGCGGGTACTACCTGGTTCACGAGGCCCAGGCGCAGCGCTTCGTCGGCGGGTACTTTGGAGCCCAGCGCGCACAGCTCAAAAGCCTTCAACGAGCCCACCATGCGCGGCAGAAAGTAGGATGAGCCTGAATCCGGCACCAGCCCGATGTTGATGAATACCTCAATCAGTGAAGCTTCGGCCGAGGCCACAATGGCGTCGCAGGCCAGGGCCAGGGAGCAGCCCGCGCCGGCCGCTACGCCGTTGAGGCGGCAGATAATGGGCTTAGGCAGGGCGCGCATAGCCCGGATGATGGGGTTGTAGCGCTTGTGCAGGGAGTCGTAGAACGAGCGTTTTTCGCCGGCGCTGGCGCCTTTCAAATCCTGGCCCGAGCAAAAGGCCCGGCCGGCGCCCGTGAGTACCACGGCCCGCACCTGTGCATCGCGGGCTACCTGCCTGAGGGCATCCTGCAGCTCGTAGCTCTGGGGGTCGTTGAAGGCGTTGAAAACTTCCGGGCGGTTGAGGGTGATAGTGGCCACACCGTCGGGGCGCACGTCGTAGAGCAGGCAGGTGTAGGTGGGCAGGGTTTCAGCCATGAGGAGGAGGGTGGTTATGCCCGGCAAAATACGCTGAATAGCCTAAACAGACAGCTACGGCGTCAGCTGCTGGGCCCGCAGAATAGCCTCGGCTACCAGCATATCTTCCGGCGTCGTGATTTTGAGGTTACGGTAGTCGCCTTCCACCAGATGAATTGGGTGCAGGTCTTCCACCACGCTGGCATCGTCGGTGAAGGTAGTTAGCTCGGGCAGCTGGTAGGCGCGCCGCAACAGATCCAGGCTGAAGCACTGCGGCGTTTGCACCAGCCGCAGCCGGGCGCGGTTCAGCGCGTAGGAGCCCTGCTGATTAAGACCTCGCACCGAGTCTTTGGGCACTACGGCCGCCACGGCCGCCCCGTGGTTGTAGGCAGCTTCAAACGTGGCCTCAATCACGCGGGTCGGTGTGAGCGGCCGAACCCCGTCGTGCACGGCTACCACGCCTTCGGGCGCGGGCAGGTGCGCCAGCCCGTTGCGCACGGAAGCCCAGCGCGTAGCTCCACCTGCCACCACCGCGTGCGGAATCTGTACCTGATGCTGCCGGCAAAGCTGTTCCCAAGTAGAAAACTGGTCGGGCGGGAGCACCAGCACCAACTCCTGCACGCCCAGCGTAGGCTCGGCAAAGCGCCGCAGGGTGTGCAGGAGCACCGGTTCGCCCAGCAGTTCCAGAAACTGCTTGGGCCGGTCGGCGCCCATGCGTGTGCCGCTGCCGCCCGCTACGATGATGGCGAATCGTAGGGTCTTGGGGTCTTGGGGTCTTAGGGACTTGGAGTCGTTCATGCTAGCCGGGAAGTCGCGCAAGTAACACGCAAGTAATACAGACGCACACAAAATAGACGCACACAAAAAACGCCGGATGCTACTACGAAAGTGGCATCCGGCGTAAATCTATTCAGGGAGGCAGAACGATACTGCCCCTACAGAATCAGCATAGCGTCGCCGTAGCTGAAGAAGCGGTATTTCTCCTTGATGGCCAGCTTGTAGGCTTCGCTCAGCAGGTCGTAGCCCGCAAAGGCGGCCGACATCATCATGAGTGTGCTTTCCGGAGTGTGGAAGTTGGTGAGCAGGCAGTTGGCAATCTTGAACTCGTACGGAGGGAAGATAAACCGGTCGGTCCAGCCCTCGGTAGCTTTCAGGCGGGAGTTGGCCGATACCGACGACTCCATGGCGCGCATGGACGTGGTACCGATGGCGCACACGCGCTTTTTGTTGTCCAGCGCCCGGTTCACAATCGTGGCCGTGGCGGCGGGTACCACAAAGTTCTCCGAGTCCATCTTGTGCTTGGTGAGGTCTTCCACGTCCACCGGGCGGAAAGTACCCAGGCCCACGTGCAGCGTCACGGGCGTCATGTCCACCCCTTTGATTTCCAGGCGTTTCATCACCTCGCGGGTGAAGTGCAAACCTGCCGACGGTGCGGCTACGGCACCGGTGTTCTTGGCGTAGATGGTCTGGTAACGCTCTTTGTCGGCAGCTTCCGTTTCGCGGGAAATGAACTCCTTCGGAATGGGCGTTTCGCCCAGGTCATGCAGTGCCTTGTAGAACTCCTCGTCGGAGCCATCAAACAGGAACTTGATGGTGCGGCCGCGTGAAGTGGTGTTGTCAATCACCTCCGCTACCATGTCCGACTCACCGAAGTACAGCTTATTGCCTACCCGGATTTTGCGGGCTGGGTCTACTAGCACGTCCCACAGGTGAATTTCCTTGTTCAGCTCGCGCAGCAGGAACACTTCGATCTGGGCGCCGGTTTTCTCTTTGTTGCCGTAGAGGCGGGCCGGAAACACCTTTGTGTCATTCACTACCATCACGTCGCCATCCTCGAAATACTCGATGATGTCTTTGAAGACCCGATGCTCGATTTTGCCCGTGCTGCGGTGCAGCACCATGAGGCGCGATTCGTCGCGGTTTTTGGTAGGATGCTGAGCCACGAGGGCTTCAGGCAGGTCAAACTTGAACTCGGACAGTTTCATGGGCCAAAAGGGCAATAGGAGGGGAACCTAACGAAAATTTGAGGGTGCGAAAGTACACAAATTGGCTGGATTAATCGTTACTTTCCGCCCGAATACGGCGCCACTGGCCAGGATTCGCCCCGGAAGAATTATACTTTTCGAGCGGCTCCGTGGTTGTTTACCCGTTTCATCACGCCCGCACTGCTACTTCCGCTATGAAAACCCTGCGCCTCACGTTCGAAAGTTTCCGGTTTGCCTGGCAGGCCCTGCGCGCCAATCTGCTGCGCACCGTCCTGTCCCTGCTGGGCGTCACGGTGGGCATTTTTGCTATCATTGCCGTGTTTGCGGTGGTTGACTCCCTGGAAGCCAACGTGCGCCAGAGCATGAGCTTTGTGGGCGACAAGGTGATTTACGTGCAGAAATGGCCCTGGGCCTTTGGCGGCGACTATCCGTGGTGGAAATATTTCAACCGCCCCAATCCGTCCATTCAGGAGTTCCGGGAGCTGCAGCGCATGCTTTCCCCGGAAAACAACCGGGGCGTGGCCGTTTTTGCGGCCCGGGGCGGCAATACCCTCAAAGCCGGCAACAACAGCGTGGAAAGCATTGCTGTGCAGGGCGTCACCATCGACTACCGCCTGATTTCGGACGTGCCGGTGCAGGAAGGACGCTACTTCACGGCCCAGGAAATGGACGCGGCCCGCAACGTAGCTATTGTGGGCTACGAAATAGCGCATAATCTGTACCCCAACGGCTCGGCCCTGGGCCAGGAGTTCCGCACCCACGGCCAGAAGTTCAACATCATTGGCGTGATGCAGAAGGAAGGCAAGAAGCTGCTCGATACGCCCAGCAACGACACCAACTGCCTGGTTCCGCTGTCGGCTTTCACCAAGATGTTTGCCCTGAGCACCGGCAGCGGGGGCGGCGCCCAAGCCACCATAGGGATAAAAGGGGTAGATAGTGACCCTGGTATGCTCAACCTGGAGTCGGAAGTGCAGGGGGCCATGCGCACCATCCGCGGCCTGAAGCCCCGGGAGGAAGACAGCTTTGCCCTGAACCGGCCCGAAATGCTGGCCAATGCCATTTCGCAGCTGTTTTCCATCATTGGCATTGCCGGGGCGGTTATCGGCTCGTTTGCCATCCTAGTGGGCGGTTTCGGCATTGCCAACATCATGTTCGTGTCGGTAAAGGAGCGCACCAACATCATCGGGATTCAAAAGTCCCTGGGCGCCAAGAACTACTTCATTCTGTTCCAGTTTCTGTTCGAAGCCGTCTTTCTGTGTTTGCTGGGCGGGGGCGCCGGTATCTTCTTGGTGTACCTCATTACGCTCATTCCGCAGGACGCCATGCCCATTTTTCTGTCGGCTGGCAACATAGCGCTGGGCCTCACCGTGTCGGTTGTCATTGGGGTGCTGGCCGGCATCATCCCGGCCGTAATGGCTGCCAACCTCGACCCGGTTATTGCCATCCGCAGCAAGTAGTGAAACGCGAAGTTGTGGAATGGTAAGGTTGGCGTTCTGACCGCGCAGTTTGCGCAAGCGGCGCAGTAAGAACATCAAACTCTACCATTTCACAACTTCACTATTTTATCTATCTTGCGGGTCGCTACTTTGAGTCGCCTTCCTTCCGTGGGCGGCTTTTTTTTGCCTTTTTTCCTTCTTTGTTTACCTGGCAACGGCCATTCCCCACTGCCGATCCGTGCCCCTGGCCGGCGGCTGCCGTTGCCCTATTTTCCCGTTGTAGCTCCTATGGCGAAGCTCAAAAAAACCAGTAGAACCAAAGTCGCCGACCAGGTGATGAACGCCGGCAGCGGCCAGACGATTGTTCAGCCCAACGTCAACGACAACAAAGTCAAGACCATCAGTGATATCCGGGAGCAAACCCACGGCAAGCGCACCGTTCAGGTCGACGACGAGCAGCGCATTCGTAAGGCTTTCGTAGATAAGGACTGGAACGAAATCAAGATTGCCGACTCCTGGCAGATCTTCAAGGTAATGGCCGAGTTCGTGGAAGGCTTCGAGAAGCTGACCAAGATTGGCCCTTGCGTGAGCATCTTCGGCTCGGCCCGCACCAAGCCCGAAAACCCATACTATCAGATGGCCGAGGAAATTGCGGCCAAGCTAGTGCGCCACGGCTACGGTGTGATTACGGGCGGCGGCCCCGGTATTATGGAGGCCGGCAACAAAGGCGCCCACTCGGAGGGCGGCAAGTCGGTGGGGCTCAACATTGAACTGCCGTTCGAGCAATTCAACAACATCTACATCGACCCCGACAAAATCATCAACTTCGACTACTTCTTCGTGCGCAAGGTGATGTTCATCAAGTACGCGCAGGGGTTTGTGGGTATGCCCGGCGGCTTCGGCACGTTGGACGAGCTGTTTGAAGCCATTACGCTTATCCAGACCAAGAAAATCGGGCGCTTCCCCATCGTGCTGGTGGGCTCGGCGTACTGGAACGGCCTGTTCAAATGGATTGAGGAAGTGATGCTGCACGAGGAGCACAACATCTCGGCCGAGGACATGGAACTGGTGCAGATCGTGGACGACGCCGAGGCAGCCGTAAAAATCATCGACGAATTCTACAGCCGCTACCTGCTCTCGCCGAACTTCTAAGACGACGGAACCACGGATTTATCGGATTGCACGGATTTCGTGGGCAACAAAACACGGATTCTAGCGGATTATTCAGATTTCGTGGGCGTGTTCTGAGCCGTAAGGCTAATTGCTAATTACTGGCAGAGAAGCCGCTTCTTCGGGAGCGGCTTTTTCGTTTATTGTGGCTTACAGTCCAGTTGTAGAATTGCCTGCCCATAGGTTACTGCGCCTGTTCTCACGTAGCTTCGCCCCACGAACCGTCCCCAAAATCTGTGCAATCCGATACATCCGAGCGAATCCGTGGTTCCGTCGTCCGTGAATATGACTACCTCATTGTGGGCGGCGGGGCGGCGGGCCTGAGTCTGGCGTACCATATCAGCCGGGAGCCGCGGCTGGCGGGCAAGCGGGTGCTGCTGCTGGAGCCCGAGGCCAAAGACCAAAACGACCGTACATGGTCGTTCTGGACGGATGCCGCTACGCCCTTCGACGAAATTGTAGCCCACGAATGGCAGCAGCTGGCCTTTCGCAGCCCGGATTTCGAGCAGGTGTTCCCGCTGTTGGCGTACCGCTACAAGATGATCTGGGGGCTGGATTTCTACCGATTCGTGCGGGCCGCGCTGACCGACAACCCGCAGTTTACGCTCACCCGGACAGCGGTAGACCACTTGGAAAATACGGCTGAAGGTGTGCGGGTATCTACGCGGCTAGGTGATTTTACGGCC
This sequence comes from Hymenobacter guriensis, assembly GCF_015773195.1. Lineage (GTDB taxonomy): Bacteria > Bacteroidota > Bacteroidia > Cytophagales > Hymenobacteraceae > Hymenobacter > Hymenobacter guriensis. Next base: position 21,195 of record NZ_JADWYK010000007.1, on the reverse strand, counting down.
CAGTACGCCTTCGACAGCCGCCCCCCCAATCTGGTGAAGCTCAAGCAGCCCCAGCGGTACCGCTACCTGCTGCAGCACTTCGTGGGATGGGAGGTGGAAACCGCGCACGACGTCTTTGACCCGACTACGGTGGAGTTTATGGATTTCCGGGGTGAGCAGCACCAGGAAGCGCGCTTTATGTACGTGCTGCCTTTCAGTCCGCGCCGGGCACTGGTGGAGTACACGCTGTTTTCACCCACCCCACTGGCTAAGGAAGAATACGAAGAAGCCATTCGGCGCTACCTGCACGATACGCTGGGCGTTACGGATTTTCGCATCGAAGCCGAGGAAACAGGCGCCATCCCGATGACGGACCACCCGCTGCCCACGCGGGAAGGGAAGCACATCATCAACCTGGGTACGCGGGCGGGTCGGGCCAAACCCAGCACCGGTTACGCCTTTCAGCGCATTCAGGCGCACTCAGCGCGGCTGGTAGCCGCCTTGGCTTCTACCAGCCAACCACCCCAGAATTCCACTGGCGACCAGTGGCAGTTCCAACTGTTCGACACCCTGCTGCTTGACATCATGCAGCGCCAAGGCGAAACTACCCGCGCCATCTTCACCGAGCTATTCCAGCACAATCCAGTGGAGCGAATCTTCCGCTTCCTCGACGAGCGCACGACGCCCTGGGAGAATTTCCAGATCATGAACTCCGTGACGCCCTGGCCCTTTCTGCGCTCCATCTGGCACGTGCTGCGCCGCCGGCCGGGAAAGCGGTGAGATAGTGGGATGGTGAAATAGTGAGTTGGATGTTCTGACCACGCAGTCTGCGCAGACGGCACAATTAGAACGTCAAACTCGCCATTTCACTATCCCACTATCTCACCGTGCGCCGCAAGGCTTTCTTCGCTTTCCAGGAAGGCACGCTCGGTCTGTACGGCCGAGGTGGACAGGGACCGCAGCTGCGGCTGTGGGCGCGACAGATTCAGCAGGTAGCCGGGCTGGGTGGCAAGGTTGTCGAGGTCGTGGGTGATGCAGAGGATAGTTTTCTGCTGGTCCGCGACCCAGCCCCGGAGCAGATCGAATACGCGGCGACGGTAGTACACGTCCAGCTGTTGGGTGGGCTCGTCGAGCAGGTACAGCGCCGCGTCCTGCAAGCTCAGCTGGGCCAGCCACACCAGCTGCTGCTCGCCGCCGGAAAGCTGAGTGAAGTCGCGGCGAAGCAGGTGGACGGCGCCTACCCGGGCCAGGGCAGCTTCGGCCAAGGTGTAATCCTGTGCGGTGTAGCTGCCCAGGAAACGGTGGTGGCGGTAGCGGCCCATGACTACCAACTCCCTCACCTCTATCGGAAAGCTCACCACGCTACGCTGGGGCAAGTGCGCCAGCAGCCCTGCCGCGGCCGGGCGACGGATGGTGCGCAGGCCGCGGCCCGCTATGTCTACGCGGCCCTGATAAGGTATCTGGCCGGTGAGGGCGCGGAACAGGGTGGTTTTGCCGCAGCCGTTGTGCCCGATAATAGCCACGAAGGCTGGTTCCGGTACGCACAAAAAAAGGTTGCGGAGCAGAACACGCTGTTCATACCCCGCAACCAGATTTTCAATCTTTAGAACTGAAAGCGTAGACATCAGAACCGAGAAGTGGATAAAAGCACTGTCGACCAGATCAAGCGGTCTAAGTTCTAAACTCTGAGTTCTAAGCTCTTATTTCTAGTATTCGTCTTCGTTGAACATGAAGTCCTCCTTGGTCGGATAATCGGGCCACACTTCTTCGATGTTCTCGTAGGGTTGGCCGTCGTCTTCCAGCGCCTGCAGGTTCTCTACTACCTCCATCGGGGCTCCCGAGCGGATAGAGTAGTCAATCAATTCGTCCTTGGTGGCGGGCCAGGGTGCATCTTCCAGGTATGAAGCCAGTTCCAGCGTCCAGTACATAGTCGTGTGTGCTACAAAAAAAGGGTTGGCAAAAGTAGAAGTTCGCAAGCAAATACCTAACGGAAGCTAGGGGTGCGTTAGCTTAACGACGACAACGTAAAATAACGTGCAAAGTTGGACTATGCAACCAGGCGTTGGCGCAACAGCTCAATTAACTCGGTCTTGGTGCGGATTTTCCGCTGAAACGTGCGGATCTTCCCCTGCAGCATCGTGCGGAAGGCATCGTTGCCGGGGGCGTTGCTGAGCTTGTCCAGGTTTTGCTCCAGCACTTCCTGCTCCTGCTTGTCCGACTTAATAAAGTCGCGCAGGGCCTGCGCCCGCACGTTGTACTGTTCCTCGGGCGTGCTCACATCGAGGCCGCTGGCCTGGCGCTTGCGCACAAAGTGCTCCAGGGCGCTCAGCTCAAACACCTTGTCGCAGGCCGCCAGGAACTGCTCCCACACCCGGTCCGACTCCTCGCCGCGCACCGGGCCCACCTGTTTCCAGGCGGCCTGCAGCTCCTTGGCCCGCGTTACGGCCTGGCCCATGGGCTGGTCGAGCAAAGCGGTGGCCTCGGCTACCAGGGCGCGCTTGCGGGCCAAGTTGTCCTCGGCCGAGCCGCTCACGCCACCCCCGCTCACCGTTTCGGGGCGGCGGGTGTTGATGTGCACCTTCAGACGCTCAAAGAAGTGGTTGTGGGCGGCCCGGAAGCGCGTCCACAGGTCGTTGGCCTGCTTGCGGGGCAGGGAGCCGTCTACGTCTTTCCACTCCTGCTGCAGCTGCTTGAGCTTGCGGGTGGTTTCCTCGAACTCGTTGGAGTTCTGCAGGGCTTCCGATTTATGAATCAGCTCCTTGTACTTATCGTACACGCGGTTCACCATGGCCTTCTTCTCGGCCTGGAACTGCTTGCGGGCCGCAAAGAAGGAGTCGACGGCGGCCTGAAAGCGGGTTTCCAGCTCCTCGGTCAGCTGCTTTTCCACCGGTCCGGTCTTGATCCAGACCTGGCGCAGCTCCTTTACTTTCTCGCTGGCTCCGGCCCAGTCCACGGTGTTTTTCAGTTCGCCGGCTTCCTGAATCAGGTTGATCTTGGTGGCCAGGTTTTTCTCCCGGTTGCGGTTCACGGTCACCTTCACCGCTTCTTCGGCTTCGGTGAGGCGACGGTACAGGGCTTCGAAGTCGCCCAGGGCATCGTAGCTGGCTACCTGATCTTTCAGATGCTGGGCCTTCATCAGGAAAGAGCCTTTGTTTTCGGCTTCCTCAATCTTGCGCAGCAGGTCTTCCACCTTGCCGCGAAACAGTTCAAAGCGTTGGGCAAAGTAGACCAGCGAAGCGTCGGCCGACTCCTTTACCTGGCCTACGCGGCGAGCGGGCAGCTGCATGAAGGCACGCAGCCACACTTCCTCGCCTTCAACGTAACCGTAGCGACGCGCTTCGGCCAGCAGGTACTCTTGTGATTCCATAAAGGGAAATGAAATAGCGCGCGAGCGAATAGGTGGGTGTTTAAGTGTTCAGGGCAAAATGTACTACAAGTTTACGGGATGCTGCGCATATCCGGTAGAGAGCAAAGCCAGATAGCACCCTGGGAAAGCCGCCAGTCGCTGCCTACCTTTGAGTTTCCCGGCGGGCCGCAACCAGCCGCGGTGCGGGTGCCCTACCCGCGTAGTACCGGAATTAGCTACGGGCCCAACTGGCTGGCGGTTATACCAGCTGGCCAGAGTTGTCGGCGAAACCGGCTACTGCCAGGGAGAGTTTTTTGCTTACCATCGTTGCAACGGCCGGCTGCACGGCCTGCGCTTTTCGCTTTCTTTCTTCTATGTCCGACCAGCCCACCATTATTTTCTCCATGGCCGGGGTCACCAAGGTGTACCCGCCCCAGAAACAGGTTCTCAAAAACATCTACCTCTCCTTTTTCTACGGGGCCAAGATTGGCGTGCTCGGCCTCAACGGCTCGGGTAAGTCGTCTTTGCTGAAGATTATTGCCGGCCAGGACAAGCAGATCCAGGGCGATGTGGTGTGGTCGCCGGGCTACTCGGTGGGCTACCTGGAGCAGGAGCCCCAGCTCGATGCTACCAAAACGGTGCTGGAAGTAGTGCAGGAAGGCACCGCCGAAACCGTGGCTTTGCTCAAGGAGTTCGAGGAAATCAATGAAGCCTTCGGGGGCGAAGACCCCGACTTCGACAAGCTGCTGGAGCGCCAGGGCACCGTGCAGGAGCGCCTCGACCAGCTCGACGCCTGGAACCTGGACTCCAAGCTGGAGCGCGCCATGGATGCCCTGCGCACCCCCGCGCCCGACGCCATCATCGGCAACCTCTCGGGCGGGGAGAAGCGCCGCGTCGCCCTCTGCCGCCTGTTGCTGCAGGAGCCCGACGTGCTGCTGCTCGACGAACCCACCAACCACCTCGATGCGGAGAGCGTGCTCTGGCTGGAGCAGCACCTCAAGCAGTACAAAGGCACCGTCATTGCCGTAACCCACGACCGGTACTTCCTCGACAATGTGGCCGGCTGGATTCTGGAGCTGGACCGGGGCGAGGGTATTCCGTGGAAGGGCAACTACTCCTCCTGGCTGGAGCAGAAGTCCAACCGTCTGGCCCAGGAAGAGAAAACCGAGAGCAAGCGCCAGAAAACCCTGCAGCGCGAGCTGGAATGGGTGCGCATGGCTCCCAAGGCGCGCCAGGCCAAGAGCAAGGCCCGCCTCGCCGGCTACGACAAGATGGTGACGGCCGACGCCAAGGAAAAGGAACAAAAGCTGGAGCTGTTCATCCCCGATGGTCCGCGCCTGGGGGCCCAGGTGATTGAAGCGGAAGGGTTGACCAAGTCGTTTGGCAACCGGCTGCTGTTCGAGAATCTGTCGTTCGCGCTGCCCCAGGGTGGTATCGTGGGCATCATCGGGCCGAACGGCGCCGGCAAAACCACCTTGTTCCGCCTGATTACCGGCCAACTGGAGCCCGACGCGGGCACCTTCGTGGTGGGACCCACGGTGCAGACGGCCTACGTAGACCAGCAGCACGACACGCTGGAGCCCAACAAGTCGGTGTTCGAAACCATTTCGGGCGGAACCGAAACCATGCTCCTGGCTGGCCGCCAGGTAAACTCCCGCGCCTTCGTGAGCAACTTCAACTTCCGCGGCGGCGACCAGGAAAAGAAAGTTGGCTCGCTCTCGGGCGGGGAACGGAACCGGGTACACCTGGCTACTACCCTCAAGCAGGGCGCCAACCTGCTGCTGCTCGACGAACCCACCAACGACCTGGACGTGAATGCCATCCGGGCCCTGGAAGACGCGCTGGAAAACTTCGCCGGCTGCGCCGTTATCATCAGCCACGACCGGTGGTTCCTCGACCGTCTGGCCACCCACATCCTAGCCTTCGAGGGCGACTCGCAGGTGGTGTGGTTCGAGGGCAACTTCTCGGACTACGAGGAAGCCAAGAAGAAGCGCCTCGGCGACGTAGAGCCCAAGCGCGTGCGGTACCGGAGCTTGGGGTAGGAAACAACGCATAAAAAAAGCTCCCATAATATCTTTGCTACGGGGGCTTTTTTTATGCGTCTGACATTGGTAAGAATAGCGGTTAAATGTTAGAATTTGCCCTTGGGGGTAGCGCCTATTATCCTATAATATTACTTAGGCTTGGATTTGTTTTCAACATCTTGGCTTGTTGCACTATTGTTTGCACGTGAAAAGATAGTGAAGCCCATTCCAAGTGATACCCAAGTTTCTCCTTGGTAAACCCAATTGGATTTGTCCCGGCGACCTAACCAGTCTTTGCCAATAAATAAGCCTACCTGCGGCCCATTAAAATCAAATACTCCACCTACTGCAAGACCGAGGGCCCCTTTATCGGTTGGGGTTTTAACTCTACCCTCCGTTGATGCGCTGTCTACACTCACTATATTAACATTAAATGCACCAAGAAGGTGGAAGTAATGTTCGCGTCGCTCACTGATACGCCAGCGCGGGCCTACAGTGAATCCTAACGCAAAGTCGCGGCTGAAATCAAATTCGCTGAACCTCATTTTTACTGGAATTATGACAGTTCCGCTGGCTACCTCAGGCCTTCCAAAACGAGGAAAGATTCGGTAAACCTTCTTCTCTAAATCTTGCTTTAAAACGCTAAAAAACAATAAGCTTGATGCACTGCCTCCTCCACCTATAGCTGCCCCAGGCGAAGTTTGTCGGACAAACCGCTTATTTAAGCTTACGCTGGCTGTATCGCCTCCCTGCCATTGGGGGAACCTGATGATGTAGCTAGAGCCGCGTTCTTCCACGATTGTAAACCGGTAATTCTCTAAAGCAATCTGGCGTTGTGTAGTATCGGTAGTATGTGTTGTCAGGTTGTGTCTTGCCACTACAGTTGGAACTGTGAAAGCATAGGTATTGCCAACAGCAATGGCAACAGCATTTTGCCCGAAACTTTGTTTGGGGGCAAAGACTGCCATCAGAAGTAAGGCAGCACAGTGAATTCTTTTCAATAATGAGCTCATCTCAAGTGCTGGTAAGTGAAGATTAAAGGCCTCTGCTTTTGGTTGTCGGCTCTAGTCGCTATTCTTGAAGTGGCTTTTAAACAGGTATTGGGTTCCTCGTCCCGAGGAACTGCTTTCCAGAAGGTGAGGAACCCAATGCCATGGTTTAGCTGACTGCGAGTACGGTATCGAGCTCCCCAGATTTTGTCACTTGTCCTCCGTCGACCTTCGCCCGTACTACCACTCGGTACTGCCCGGCGACTTGAGCAGTCGGCACCAGAAATAATAGTTCCGAGGGCTTATTAGTGAGCACACGGGTCATGCGGGTTTCGGTGCCATTGGCTGCCACCAGGAAAATGCCCTGCTTGGTATCGGCCGCGTCGAACTTGAGGCGGCTGCCGGTAAGGCGGACGGTGCCGCCTTTGCTGAGCTTGTCGTTGGTGGTGTTGGAAGTGAAGTCCTCGGCCTGGTCGAGCACGGGCTGCACCGCGTCGGCGCGTACCTGTTCCACCGTCAGGCCCTGCTCGGCCCGGCGCAGCCGGATGCCCGGCGACACACGTACCCGCAGCTGGTGGCGGGCGGCATCAAATTGGTCCTGAGCTGAGTCGAAAGTGCCCGTGAGGCCCAAGCTCACCACAAACAGGTCTGATACTACCCGGTTGCCGGCCTGGATTTCGGCTGCTACGGCTTGACTTAGCTCCTCCCAGAAGGCTAGCCCTTCGGCCGTTGTCACAGTAGAGCCAGGTCGGGCAATCTTCTGCAAAATGTCTTCAATGGTCACAGAGCCATTGTGCTGCACCTGCCCTCGGTAGTCGTCGGGGGCGGCGGTCAGCTTGTTTTCAATTAGGGAATAGCGGATGGGCATATAGGTAAAATCAGGCGGTTGATGATGCAGGCAAAGCTGCCGATTCGCAGGCCGCCGCACATCAGTGCCAGCACTGAATTTAAGCGCATTAGCGCATGAGAAGCAGGGACTTCCGGGAAGCACCGGGGTACGCCGCCTGGCGTAGGGTGCGGGGCTTGCCACCGTCCGTCGTTAAACGATGACTACTGTTGTTCAACGGCGGGCGGGGACAAGCCCCGCACCCTACCGCATTTTCGCCACCAAGAGATGCACCGCTCAGGGCGTTACCCAACCCTGGCGCACGGCCTGCACGGCCAGCCCTACCAGGGTGCGGGCCCCGGCTTTCTGCAGCAGGGCCCGGCGGTGGCTTTCCACGGTGCGCACGCTCAAGCTTAGCTGCTCGGCTATTTCCTGGTTGCTGAAGTCGGCCACCACCAGCCGCAGCACTTCCACCTCGCGGGGGCTGAAGGGCGTGGGCGGCAGGGCAGCAAGGGCGGTAGCCGCACCAGGCACCGTGCCCCCGCCCGCCCCGCTCAGCAGGACCGCAATGGTGGCCACGGCCGCCGCGGGGGGCGCGCTCTGGCGCAGCAGCGCGTGGGCCCCGGCCTGCAGCAGCTGTCGGCGCAGGAGGGGAGCCAGGCGCCGGCCCGTGAGTACCAGCAGCTGCTGGCTGCCGCGGATGGTGCGCAGCTGCCGGAGCAGCTGGGGCAGGCCCGGGCCGCTCAGGGTGCTATCGAGCACCACCAGCCCGTAGGCCTGCTGCCGCAGCAAAGGCAGCAGCTGCCCGGCATCGGGCGTGACAGTGCAGGCCAGGGCAGGCCAGTGAGTGTGGAGGGTAGCCAACAGGCCCTGCCGATGCAGGGAGGGCGGGGCGGCTACCAGCACGGTAGCGGCCCCCATAACGGATAGTTCCATGCAGACCAGGTGAGATAAGCACACGTAGGACAACGGCCGCCGGAAGGCAACCGGATTCTGCTGGCAATAGATGGTGTAGTAGGAGAGGGCCGGCCACAACAGTCAGCCCCTGAGCGCGGTAGTCCAATGTAAAGCTTTAGCACCGCCCTGGCAATACCTTAATGCGGGTATATTGTAAAAAATAAGTATACGCGTATCAGGCTCGGTCGGAAAGCGTAGGGAAACGCCCTGTGGAAGTAGCCTTACCACACCCCGTGCACGCGCATGGGCAGCACGTATACCGCCTCCGAGGCCGTGATGAACAGGGTTTTGCGGTTCCGGCCGCCAAAGCACAGGTTGGCCGTCCAGGCGGCGGGCACGTCGATGTGTTGCAGCCGCTGGCCGGCGGGGCTGTACACCGTCACGCCCTGGCCGGTGAGGTACACGTTGCCCTCGTGGTCGATGGTCATGCCATCGGAGCCCTGGGCCACAAACAGCTGCCGGTTGGTAAGACGGCCGTCGGCTGCACACGGCCCAGGGCCGTCATCTGGCCCACCCAGGCGCGGATTTCAGGCGTGTCGCTCATGGCGCTGCCACCAAACACGGCGCCCGGCGCCACCACATGGGCCGCAATGCCGCGGGAACCCAGCTCCAGGGCCAGGTAGCGGGTGAATATCTTCACGGTCCCTTTCATGCTGGCATAGGCCGAGGCGCCAGCAAAGGAGCTGCGCGTAGTGGCCAAGGAAATGTTGATGATGCGGCCCCCGTCGTGCAGCAAAGGCAAGGCCTTCTGAGTGAGGAAGTACACGCCTTTAAAGTGAATATTCAACATCTCATCAAACTACCCCTCGGTTATCTCGGCAAAGGGCGCGCTCAGGCTGATGTCGGTGTTGTTGATGAGAAAGTCCAACCGGTCGGTACCGAAAGCATCGGCCAATACCGTGGTGACCTGCGCGAAGAATGCCGCGAAGGTGCTGCTATCGGCGGCATGCAGCGGCAGGGCCACAGCGCGCTGGCCTAGGGCCTCGATTTCGGCCACCATAGCGGCGGCTTCGGCCTGCTTGCTGCGGTAAGTCAGGATGACGTCGATGTCCTGCCGGGCCAGTTTCAGGTCAATGTCTTTGCCCAGGCCCCGGCTGCCTCCGGTTAGGCGATTTTGGAAGTACTTATAAGACGGGGTTTGTTGCGTTGATTGAACACTACAAAGGTCCCCTGCCTAGCTCCCGGCGGCGTTGTATCCGCCAATCATCTGTTTGTATAGATCAAACCGGTACAGCTGCCAGCGTCCGAAAGGCGCCGGGGCTCACGGCGGCGTAGTGGCGGAAGAAGTGCGAGAAGTGCGCCACGTCGAGGAAGCCCAGGCTGTCAGCAATTTCCCACAGTGTCCAGTCCGCTTGGCGCAGCAGGGCTTTTGCCTCCGCGCATGCCGCGTAAAAGGCCGGTAGCGAGTTCAGTTTCATCCGGGCAATGGTACGAAGCAAATAAGCAAACAGGCGGTGAGTGCAGGCACAGCTAGCGTAAACCTAGGGGCGTCAGGAGTAGGAATCGGGCTTTAACGGCACGTTTGGTGAGCCTGCCGCACGCTCTCCGGCGTCGTGCCGGTCCAGGTGCGGAAGGCGCGGTAGAACGAGTTGGGCTCCTCGAAGCCGAGCAGGAAGGATATTTCGGTGGCGGGCAGCCCGGTTTTCTCCAGATAATGCCGGGCCAGGGCCGCGCGCGTGTCCTGCAGAATCTGCTGGTAGCTCGTGCCCTCGGCCTCGACGCGGCGCTGGAGCGTGCGCGTGCTCAGGGCCAGCTTGCGGGCAATGGCTTCCATCGTGACCAGGCCGCTCGGCAGCCCTTCGAGCAGGGCCGCGTGCACGCGCTGGGCCGTCGTGGCCGCGGCGTCGAGGTCGGTCAGGCGCTGCCGCAGCCCGGGCTCGAAAGCCGCCCACAATGGCTCGTTGGAAGTCAGGAACGGGCGCGTGGCATCGGCCAGCGTGAAGGTGAGCCGGTGCTTGTCGCCCCGCCGCAGGCGTGCTCCCAGGTAGGCCTCGTACGGCGCCAGCGGCGCGGGCAGCACGGTGGTCGTGACTTCAATAGGGCACTCCCGCTCGCGGGTACCCAGGCGGGCCAGCGCCACGCAAAACAGCAGCTCCATCACCACCAGCGACACCGGCGGGGCGAGCGGGGCGTCGAGCCACGTCAGCTCCACGCTCACCACGTCGCGGGCTTTCACCACGTCGAGGCGGAGCGGGCCGATGAGCGTTTTGTAGCGTGCAATGCGCTGGGCCGCCACCAGCAGGTTAGGGCTGCAAAGGGCCGCGAACAGCGGCGGCGAAAACGACTCGCTGCGCACCGCCTCCACCAGGTGCAGGGGCAGCAGCGGGCCGGTTTCTGCCTCAATGCCATCCCAGAGGCGGTAATAGTCGGCCGAGGCAAGCCGTACGGACGGCTGCTGCAGCAAGTCGTCGGCGAGGCCGGCGCGCCGCAGCACGTTGGCGGGCACCACGCCCAGGTCCTTGAGCAGGGTGCGCCAGGTGGTGTCAAGGGCGTAGCTGGGAGGTGCCATATACAGCGGTAAAAGTAAGTGGGTGGCCCACGCCCGGCGGGCCAAAAGAATGCCGTTCAGCAGGGTTACCCTGGTTTGAATGGCACCTGCCAATGAGTAGTCCCTACAGCTTGATATTAAAGGCCCGGGCCATGACCAGGGGGTTAAAGTACTCCACGTACTCCACTATTTTTCCGTCCTTCAGCCGGAACGTGCCCACGTATTCGTTCTCGTATTTGCCTCCGCTCTTCACTTCCATGTCGCCGTTGAATTTGACAAAGAGGAAATCAGGGTCTTCGGTAACAAAGATTTGGCGGGGAAACCTCATGCGCCCAAAATAGGCCGTGAGCCCGCTAAACTGCTGGTAGATGGCTTCCGAACCTTCTAGGCGCTTTGGAAAGCCAGGGGGTGCATACGGAATCAGCTGCCGGGCATTGGGGAGGAACACGTCCTTGATAACCGCAAACTGCTGGGATTCCACCGCCTCGTAGAAACGGTTTACTACCTGCCGGTTTTGCTGGGCGGTGGCGGAGGCCGCCGGGAGGCCAGCACTCCGGGGGGCCTGCGCCGCTGAGGGGGCGGCCGAAGCGCTAAGTAGCAACAACACAAGGGCGACGGCCGAGCCTGTTTTTTTAATGGTCTTCATGGTTCTGGAGAATAGAGAGCTGATGAGTAAAGCGTTTGTTTGAAGCGTTAAGCACCCAGGCCGAGCTGCGCCTTAAGGCCGGCAAAGAAGGTGGCATCGTCGGCCGTGCGGCGGGCCGCCAGCAGCTGCCGGGCATCGGCCCCCGCCTCGTAGCGAAGCTGGGCGGTGCCGTCGGTTGCTGCGGCGTACACGACCTCGGCAATGTGCGCGGCCGACGAGCCGTTGGCCATCATCGGTCCGAGGGCGCTGAGCACGGCCTGCACCAGCGGCTGGTACTCGGGCAGGGCCGGGTCGTTGCTGAAGTCGAGCGAACGGCCGCCGAAGTCGGTGTTGATGCCGCCCGGCTCAATGACCTTGACGCGAATGCCCAGCGGCGCCAGCTCGTAGTGCAGCGACTCGGACAAGCCTTCCACGGCGAACTTGGTGCCGTGGTAGAGCGTGCCGAGCGGGAAGGTCATGCGGCCGCCCACCGACGAAATGTTGACGATGGTGCCGCTGCTCTGTGCCCGGAAGTGGGGCAGCAGGGCCTGCGTGGTGGCCAGCAGCCCCAGCACGTTCACGTCGAACTGCCGCCGGATTTTCTCGAAAGACGTGACTTCCAGCGGGCCGTAGGCGCCGTAGCCGGCGTTGTTGATGAGCGCGTCGATGCGCCCGAACCGGGCCAGGCCGGCTTCGACAGCCGCTTGGATGGAGGCGGGGTCCTGCACGTCGAGGCGCGTGACGAGGGTGCGCTCTAACTGCGTCAGCTCGGTTTCGTGCTGCGGCGTGCGCATGGTGGCAATGACGTTCCAGCCCTGGGCCTGGAAGAGTAGGGCGGTGGCGCGGCCGAGGCCGCTAGAGGTGCCGGTAATAAGAACGGTGCGGTTCATGGGGTGTTGGTTGGTTTGTGACACCACAAAGTTCCGGCGGCGTGCAGGCCCTCTTTGTAGCGGTTTGCGCCATTCTGCTATCCGATTACGCCAGACGTTAACCCGGTTGCGCCAGCGCCATGGGAAGGCGCGGAAGAAACGCCAGCCGCTTCTTGCCGCTAGCTGGCCATCAAGGCCCGCTCGGCGTGGTCCTGCGGTCAGGAAATACGTAGGGATGCGCCAATTAAAAGGCGCTTTTTCTCCACCGTTGCGACGAAACCCCGGAGCCGCTCAATTCCGGCAGCAGGAAGCCAACGGAGCATCGGCGAGAAGTTACTGCGACAACGTCCGAACGCAATTCTGCTGGAACTTGCCCAAGGCGGAGCAGCCCGAGGGTGGTGGCTACCGCGCCTTGGAACTGGCCCGCCTGGAGCAGGCTCACTACCTTGCCAGCTGCAACGCCGGGCGCCAAAATCCCTCGCCCTGGCTGGCTGACGCACCGCCGCTTCAGACACCACCCAGTAGGATTCGAAACGTGTCCGGCCTGCCTAAACCACTTCAGGAATCCACTCCGAATGAACCGTATTGACCGTCTCTTTGGAATCGTAACGCTGCTGCAAGCCAGGCGGCACGCCACGGCCGAGCAGCTCGCCGCGCAATTCGGCATCAGCGTGCGCACGGTGTACCGCGACATCCGGGCGCTCGACGAGCAGGGCATCCCCGTTAGCTTCGAGCCGCAGCGGGGCTACTGCCTGGTGCCGGGCTACCTGTTGCCGCCGGTTTCGTTTACCCCGCCCGAGGCCCAGGCCCTGCTGCTGCTGCAAGCCCTGGCGGCCTCCCTCGCGGATGACTCGATTGAGAAAGCCTGTGCCACGGCCTTGCTTAAGGTGCAGGCCGTGTTGCGCGAGCCGGGCAAAAAGCAGCTGGAGCACCTCACCGACACCTTCAAGATGCACCTGCCGGAGTACCAGCGTGCCGGCAGCTACCTGGCCACGCTGCAGGCCGCCATTGCCGACCAGTACCAGGTGGAGCTGGCGTACGTCAACAAAGGCAGCCAGCCGAGCCAGCGGCACGTCGAGCCCATCGGGCTGGCTTTCTACAATTTCGCCTGGCACCTGATTGGCTGGTGCCACCTGCGGGGCGAGTACCGGGATTTCCGGGTCAGCCGCATTCAGGAGTTGACGGCCACCACGCGCCCTTTCCAGCGCACGCCGCACCTGACGCACGCCGAGTACATTGCCCAGCTGCGACTGCCCTTCAAGGTATAATTTTTTGGAATTGGTAAAAGGGACTGCCATAGGGTTGTCAGTGGAGGGACTTCTCTTTGGGGCACCAAGCAGCCGCCGGGTGCCGGCGGCGGCTCCATTTTTCACCCTTTACCACTCCCCTTTATGCAGTTTATCTCCGTGCGGCTCATCACCGCCGACCTGCCCCGCCTCGTTTCTTTCTACGAACAGGTCACGGGCTTACGGGCCACGCACTACACGCCGGACTTTGCCGAGCTGCTAACCCCGGCGGCCACGCTGGCGCTGCAAAGCACGCGGGCGTTTCCCCAGTTGGGCGAAGAGCCGGTGGTACTACCGGGCCAGAACCGCTCCGCCATCCTCGAATTTCGCGTCAGCGAGGTGGATGCCGACTACCACCGCCTGGCTGAGGTATTGAGCGCCGCCGTGGTGCAGCCGCCCACCACCATGCCCTGGGGCAATCGGTCGTTGCTTTTCCGCGACCCCGACGGCAACCTGGTCAACTTCTTTACCCCCGTCACGCCCGAGGCCCGGCGCAAGTTCGGCCTGTAAGCCTGCTGGATTCGTTTCTTAAGCACTCGTTCCACTTCGCCATCCTTCTTTATGAGCACCCCCACTAACCTCGGCTTTGTGTCCTTCCAGGTGAGCGACCTGTCCGCTTCCCGTCGCTTCTACACCGAGGTGCTGGGCTTCGCGCCCGCCGTGCAGTCCCCGCCCGATGCCTGCGTGTTCGTCACCCAGAGCGGGGCGGCCTTCGCCATTCGCAAACCGCTGGTCGACCTGCAGGAGTCGACCCGGCTGGGCTGGGGCATCAGTCTGTGGTTTGCCGTCCCGAACCTGACGGCCTTTTTGCAGGGAATTTCCGAACAAGTCCAGGTCGTGCGCGGCCTGCAGCTTTCCCCATTTGGCAACACCGCCGTGATTGCCGACCTGGACGGGTATTGGCTGACGTTGCAGGAAATGCCGGCGGCCTGAGCAAGCGGACAGGTCGGGCCTAATTGCCAATGGCGACCAGGCCCGACCCGGCATCAGCGCGGCACTAACTTGCACTACGAAAGCCCTAGCTTTGAATTTCGCAAGCCCTCTGCCTTATGCCCGTTACCTCCCTGGACGAATTTTATCAGCAGCTGGCCACGGCCGTCGGCACCGAGCTGCACACGCTGCTGCCGGCCGATATCCAGCAGGAAATCGGGCATTTCAACGTCTTCAACGTGGCCGATCTGTTTCGGGAGCACCGCGAGCGGCCGCCCATGCCCTACGACCGGCGGGCCTACTACAAAATCAGCCTTATCCGGGGCCGCAGCCGGGCCGAGTACGCCGATAAGGTTATTGGCATAGAGCGCAACGCCCTGCTCTTCGCTACCCCCAAAGTGCCCTACCACTGGCTGCCCGAAGACCAGGAGCAGGATGGCTACTTCTGCGTGTTTACCAGCGAGTTTCTGCTGCCGGCCAAGAGCGGGGTGAAGCTGGATGAGCTGCCCATTTTCCGGGCCGGCGGCTACCCCGTGTTCACGCTTGCCGATGAGGAATACGCCGAGGTGCTGGCCATTTTCAAGAAGATGGCCCGCGAGATTACCTCGGCCTACGCGTACAAGTACGACCTGCTGCGCACCTACGTGCTGGAGCTGGTGCACCTGGGCCAGAAGCTGCAGCCCGCTACAGCCCTCTACCCGGCTCACACGGCTTCGGCGCGGGTCACCTCCCTGTTTATCGAGCTGCTGGAGCGGCAGTTTCCCATTGAGACGCCCCAGCAGCGGCTACGCCTGCGCTCGGCCGCCGACTACGCCGACCGGCTGGCCGTGCACGTCAATCATCTCAACAAGATACTCAAGGAAACGACGGGCCGCACCACCTCGGACCTGATTGGGGCGCGCGTGGCGCAGGAGGCCAAGCTGCTGCTGCAACAGACGCAGTGGAGCGTGTCGGAAATTGCCGACAGCCTGGGCTTTGCCGAGGTGGCCCACTTCTCCAATTTCTTCAAGCGCCAGACTGCCAGTTCGCCCGCCGCGTTTCGGGGCTAACGCAGTTGATTGAATTTCGCAACAAGCGGATTGGGAGGCGCAACCACCCGCTTAGGGGCGGGCCGGACCTTTGCGGAGTACTTTATTCCTCCGCTTCCCATGAACCTGCGTCATCAAACCATCCTCATTACCGGCGGCACCAGTGGCCTCGGCTACGAATTCGCCGTCCAGCTGCTGGCCCTGGGTAATACCGTGCTGCTTACCGGCCGCGACCCGGGCAGGCTGGCCCAGGTGCAGCAGCAGCTGCCCGGCGTGCACACCTTCCAGAGCGACGTGAGCGACCTGGCCGCCATTGCCCGGCTCTACGAGCAGGTAACGGCCCAATTCCCGAAGCTCAGCGTGTTGATTAACAACGCGGGGCAGATGCGCAAGCTCGACCTGCAGGCCGATGTGCAGCTGCTACCCGACCTCACGCTGGAGCTGGACGTGAACCTGGCCGGGCCCATGCACATGGTGCAGCAGTTTCTGCCCCACCTGCTGCGCCAGCCGGCCGCCGCCATTCTCAACGTTACCTCCGGGCTGGCCCTCACGCCCTATCCGCTGGCCCCGGTGTACAGCGCCAGCAAGGCCGGGCTGCGTGCCTACACCAAGACCCTGCGCGTGCAGCTGCACGAAACGAAGGTGCAGGTGTTCGAGCTCGTGGCGCCCGCCGCAAAAACGCCCCTCAGCGACACGTTTGCCGGCGACGTTTCGGAGAAAGACCTGATGGCCCCACGTCCGCTCATTGCCCAGACAATCAAGGCCATGCAGGCCAACCAGTGGGAGGTGTATCCCGGCATGGCGGCCATGATGCGCCTGCTCAGCCGGCTGGCGCCGGGCTTCCTGCTCCGGCAGCTTAGCAAGGGCGTGCGCGAGTCGCTGGCTCGCGGCTAACGTGTGACTACTAATGGCCTTGGTTAAAGTTTTGGTACAACTGTTATATGAGTCGCGTTGGGTTACCGGTTTCCCACGACTGAAATCAGGCAAGGGAGTTCCTCTGGAAAATTGCGTAACGGGTCTGGTTGGTTTGCTGCATGGGGTATCGGCCGCCGCTATGAGTGGTCAGGTGTCAGGTAAATGCTTTGTTTTCAGATACTTGTTCAGCGAAGTGCGCTTACAGCCCAGCATCCGCTCCACAGTATCGTGGGTGCCCGCCAGCATGCCATGCTGGGCGGCGGCACCCCACTGGGCGAAGAAGTTGGCGACGACTTCGGGGAGGCCGGCGGCTATGTATAGCCCGCCCGGGCCATGACCTGCGCCCCGGAAAGGCCAGCACCAGGAGCCGGGCCAGCTCCCGGGCCGGGCGCGGACTCTTGACCGACCCATCCTGCTGGCCGCGTTCGAGGGCCTGGGTCAACACCTCTTCCATCTGCTGCAAGTCCGCTACCACCCGCTCGCGCACTATGGGGGCGTGCGGGGCCAATTCCACTGCCTGGTTGAGGCTCATGCAGCCCAGCAGGGGCTCGGTTGAATTGATGTCGGCAAAAAGGGCGTGGAAAAAGGATCCAATGGCGCGGCGGGCGGGCTGCTGCAGGACCTGCTGCGCGTCTTCCGCGCGAGCCTGCCGATAGGAGTCGAAGCCGGCCAGGAACAGTTCCCGCTTTCCCCCAAGGTGGCGTACAGGCTGCTTTTGCTCAGGCCCGTCGCGGCCGGCAAATCGGTCAAGGAAGTGGCCTCGTAGCCCTTGCGCCAGAACACCCGCATCGCTTGGTGCAGGGCTTCCTGGGTATCAAATTCCTGAGGACGTGACATGGTCGGACGGGACAGTACGGGAGGTCGCCAAGGGGCGTACGCTGTCCGTTGCTGGCCGCTACGCTCGACGAACGGGTGCCAGTCGTCGCGAGCGTAGCGGCCTCCCGTGCCCGGCGTATGGGCGCCTTAGGCCGCCGCTGGCGTCACGTTCACCGTAAAATCCGAGGTCTGCACTACGCCGGCGTGCTGAAACTGCAGGAAGATGCGGTAACGCCCCGGCTTGTCGAAGGTAGTGTTGAACCCGATGCGTGGGCCCTTGTCGGCCTGGTCCTCGGGGTGCACGTGTAGGTAGTCCGCGCCGTCTTCGCTCAGAATCACCATGTGCCCCAAGGCGCCCAGGTACTGGTCGAGGTCGGTGATGGGCCGGCCATTGCGGCTTACAGTCACACTTACCGTCAGCGGCTGCCCGGCGCGGACGGTCTTATCAAATGCCAGGTCAGCCGCGTAGCTGTTGGCTTCCCAGCGCAGCTGGTCCTTCATGTACTTTACCGCCGGCCGGGTCGGGCCGCTCACCTGCAGGGTTTGCCGGCCCAGCTGGTGCCCGCCGCCTTCGGGCTGGTAGTCCTGATAGAGCAGGTACGTGCCCCCGGTTTTAAACGTGAACGGCAGCTCGTAGCGACCTGAAGGTTTTAACTCGGGGTGGAGGTGGTAGTACTCTGAAAGGTCATGCGAGAGAATCATCAGGTGCACCTTCTGCTCGTGTACCGTCGCCAGGGGCACGGCCGCGTGGTTGGTGCCCGTTGCCTGCGGCTGAAACGAGAGGGTCACCGGCCGCCCGGCCGCGGGCTGGGCGGGCGTCATAGAGAAATCCATTAGGTAGGCGTTGCCAGCCCCCGTGGTGTGCTTTAGCGTCATGCCGCACTTGGGGCAGGTGCCGGGTTGGTCGCTGGTTACCTCCGGGTGCATGGGGCAGGTATAGACGTGCCCGCCGCTCTGGTCGGCGCCAGCGGCGGGCACGTGGTGATCCTTACCGGCACCGTGCTGGTGCCCGGTATGGGCGTCAGCTGAAGAGGGGTTCATGACGGTGGGGGTATTGGTGGAAGAAGAGGAAGCATCGTTGGACGAGCACGCGACGGTCCAGGAAAGCGTGGCGAGCAGGGCGGCCGGCAGCAGAAAGCGTTTCATGCGGATTTGCGAATAAGAAGTAAGGGATGGGCGGTTTAGCCGTTTATCTCCTGCCCGGCGACAAAGGCCAGGGCAAGAGCGACTAAGGCATACAACCCGAAGGACACGAGGCGGCCCCACGTGGACGAGGGGCGGGGGACCGTCGAGCTGGCAGCCGCTTTTTATGGTGAAATGCGAAAATGTAGAGAGGAAAGGGAGCAGGCTGCGGGGCCGGTCGGTCGCGTGCCCGCTTACAGGCGCGCGGCGCGCAGCCGCAGGCTGTTGCTGACCACCGAGACGGAGCTCAGGGCCATAGCAGCGCCGGCAATCATGGGGTTCAGCAGGAAGCCGTTGAAGGGGTAGAGTAGGCCGGCAGCGATGGGAATGCCGATAAGGTTGTAGATGAAGGCCCAGAACAGGTTCTGGCGGATAGTCTGCACGGTTTTGCGGGACAGCAGCAGCGCCTTCGGCACCAGGTTCAGGTCGGAGGTGATGAGCGTCATCTTAGCCACGTCCATGGCAATATCGGAGCCGTGGCCCATGGCAATGCTCACGTCGGCCTGGGCCAGGGCCTGCGAGTCGTTGATGCCGTCGCCGACCATGGCCACGACCTTGCCCTCGGCCTGCAGCTGCTGCACGAAGGCGGCTTTGTCGGCGGGCAACACCTCGGCCCGGAAATGCTCAACTCCTACCTGCGCGGCCACGGCCTGGGCCATTTGCGCGTTGTCGCCAGTGAGCATGTACACGGCGATGCCTTGCTGCTGCAGACGCGCCACGGCCTGGCGGGAGGTTTCCTTCACCCGGTCGGCAATGGCGACCACGGCCAGCACGCGCCGGTTATCGGCGAAGAACACCACCGTCTTGGCTTGCTGCTGCAATTGACTGGCGAGCTGCTCCACGTCCGGCGTCAGCAGGAGCTCGTGCTCCTGCAGCAGGCGGCGGTTGCCGACCAGGTAAAGCTCACCCGCGCTGCGGGCTTCGACGCCCCGGCCGGTCAGGCTGTTGAACATGGTCAGCGAAGCGGGCGGCGTGCCTGGCAGGTAACGCACCACGGCCTCGGCCAGGGGGTGCTCCGACTGCGCTTCGATGGCCAGCAACACGGCCCGGTAGCCCGGCTGCTCGGCGTCGGCCACGAGCCAGTGCAGGTCGGTGACTTCGGGCTTGCCCTCGGTGATGGTGCCGGTTTTATCGAGTACCACGGCGTTGACTTTATAGCCCAGCTCCAGGCTTTCCGCGTCCTTGATCAGGATGTTGTGCTCGGCTCCCTTGCCGACCCCCACCATGATGGCCGTGGGCGTGGCCAGCCCCAGCGCGCAGGGGCAGGCAATGACGAGCACCGTCACCAGCGCCAGCAGGCCCTGGGTAAGCCCGTTCTCGCCGCCTAGCAGCAGCCAGGCCGTGAAGCTGAGCAGGGCAATGCCTAGGACCACGGGCACGAACACGCCGGCAATTTTGTCCACGAGCTGCTGCACCGGGGCCTTGCTGCCCTGGGCCTGCTGCACCATCTGGATAATCTGGGCCAGCACCGTGGCCCCGCTAACTTTCTCGGCCCGGAAACGGAAGGCGCCTTTCTGGTTGACCGTGCCGGCAAACACGGACGCCCCAGCGGTTTTTTCCTTCGGCACGGGCTCCCCGCTGATCATGCTCTCGTCCACGAACGAGCTGCCGCTGGTTACTACGCCGTCCACCGGCACTTTCTCGCCGGGGCGCACCACCACTTCATGGCCGATGCGCACCTGCACGGCCGGGATTTCCTGCTCCTGGTCGTTCTCCATAACGCGCACGGTTTTGGGCTGCAGGCCCATCAGCTTCTTGATGGCCGACGAGGTATTGGACTTGGCCCGCTCTTCGAGCAGCTTGCCCAGCAGGATGAAGACGATGATGACCGTAGCAGCCTCGAAATACACGTGCGGGTGCACACCACGGCGGTGCCAGAAATCCGGGTAAAGGGTATTAAAGGCGCTGAACAGGAAGGCAATGCCCGTGCTCAGGGCCACCAGCGTGTCCATGTTGGCGCGGCCGTGCCGGGCCTGCCGCCAGGCCCCCACGTAGAAGTTGCGCCCCAGCCAAAGCACCGGCAGCGACAAGACCAGCATCATCTGGTTGGCGTAGGGCGCCTCCATCCAGAACATGCCCAGCACCACAACGGGTGCGGCCAGCATGGCGGACCAGATGGTCTTGCGCCGCAGATCCTGGTAGTGCCGCTGCTGCAACTCCGCTTGTTTGTCGGTGGCATTGTCTTCGTCTACAATCAGGTCGTAGCCCACCGACTGCAATGCCTGCTGCAGTTGGGGCAGCTGCACCTGGCTGGTGTCGAAGGCCAGGGCCACCGTCTGAGTCGCAAAGTTGACCCCGGCCGCAGCCACGCCGGGCTGGGCCTTGAGCATGGATTCGGCGCTACCCGCGCACGCGGCGCAGCTCAGGCCGGTAATGGGAACGGTGAGCTGGGTAAGTGAACCGGCCGGGGCCTTGGAGGGGGCACGGCGGCTCGGGGAAAGGGTGTTTGTTGCCATGGTAGTAAGCGGAGCACGCCGCGATTTTCTTTCACAAAGGTCGCGGCATCCCCCCTCGGGGGCTGTACATAATAGCGGGAAAGAATTGCAGGATTAAGAAGTCGTTCCGCTCCTGGCGGCCGGGAAGGACTGCGCTCGGGCCATCGGGAGTCAGGCCCGTTTCCCGCTTGAACTGGTTGGAGAGGTGGTGGCTGCTACTGTAGCTGAGCCGGTCGGCAATAGCGGCCAAAGCGTCCTCGGTGGTGGTCAGCTGCTGCTGGGTTAGCGCGACGTGGCGGCTGATGAGGTGGCGCTCCAGCGTGGTGCCTTGGGTGGTCGAAAACAGCGTGCTCAGGGTATATAGCGCTTTCAAGGACGGTGTACGTGGTAGCTTCAGTGATTGAACCACTGAGGTGGTCTAGCTGTATAGTCCCAGCGTGAGGTGGGTCGGGTTTCGGCTAAAGATAGTCGGGTTCTTTTGCCACTGAGCACAGACGAAT
>NZ_JADWYK010000006.1 GCF_015773195.1 Hymenobacter guriensis | reverse complement strand
CGCGATGCGCGCCCATTGCGCGTCCGTCAGCATAAAGTCCATCCTCCAAAATAATACCTACTGTTAACACTTCCTAGACCCACCGGCAGATCATAGCGAGTTTTGTGGCTACGCTTAATCACCTTTTTACCCCTGATGCCCGACAAAACCCGCAGCGGCGCCAACCTGGGCACCCACACTGCCACCCAGAACCTGAACCTGGCCGATAAGCTTCTGGTGGGCCAGAACACGGCCACCGATGCTGTAAGCAGCACCGGCCAGCGGGTGTACTCGGAGGGACAAGTTAGTATAGGTACAGTACATACCCTGGACGGGAACTACAACAATAATTCCTACGCTGGGCTAGACTAGAAGTAAACAACGATAAGGGGAAATTGGCTACAGGCAATTTTTTAGGAGATGCAGCTGCTAATCCGCCGCAGGAAGGCTCCGGCACCCGCCTGCTGTAGTATCTGCCCAAAGCCGCCTTTCGGGCGGGCTACATCAACGGCACGTAGTGGGACGGTGCCATCGTTGGTCTGTATTCCTTGGTTATGGGCTACAACGTACGCGCCAGCGGCGACTATGCTATAGCCTTCGGCCGGAGCGGTTGCGCGCTCCAACTGCCGCTGCCAGTGCCTCAGCAGAGTCTTCTCTTAAAGCCACCAGCTGCCCTGGATAGGGCCGTAGCCCTATCCAGGGCAGCTGGTGGGCGGGCACTGGCACGGCTTACAGAGAAGGACAAGCCGGCATGGCATCTTTATGCTATACCGGGGCGTGAGTGGAAGGGGTAGTTTTGCCCGTGGGTAAACAACTTCTGCTTCCTCGTCCAATGGCTGCCTTCTCTCCCGAACTACGGCCTCTGCTGGCTGGCTTTGCGCTGTTGCTTCTCGTCCAAAAAGCCGGGGCCCAGTCGGTTGGCATAGGCACCACGGCCCCGGATGGCTCGGCGGCTCTGGAGGTGAAAAGCAGCAGCCAGGGCTTCCTGCCCCCGCGCCTCACCTACCAGCAACGAACAGGCATCAGCAACGCGGCCGCCGGGCTGCTGGTGTACCAGACCGATGCCAGCTCGGTGCCGGCCGCGCCGGCCGGCTATTACTACTACACGGGCACCCAGTGGCTGCCGCTGCTGAGCCAGGGCGACAACCTGGGCAACCACCAGGCCAGCCAGGATGTGGAAGTGGGCCCGTACGCGGTGCGCATCGGCAGCAGCGGCACCAGCAACGTGCTGCTGGGAACCGACAGCGGCCTGGCCCTCACAACGGGCAAAACCAACCAGTTTGTGGGCTACCAGAGCGGGGCGGCCGCTACTACCGGTCAGGGCAACCAGTTCAGCGGCTACCAGAGCGGGTACCGCACCACCACGGGCAGCAACAACCTGTATGTGGGCCTTAAAAGCGGCTACTCCAACACCTACGGCTCCAACGGACTGTACATCGGCTACGAAAGTGGCTACACAAACATGGTGGGCAGCTCCAACCACTTTGTGGGCTACCAGAGCGGCCGCAGCAACAGCAATGGCGACATGAACCAGTTTGATGGCTTCCAGAGCGGCCTGGGCAACACCAATGGCGACCATAACCAGTTCAGCGGGTACCAGAGCGGGTATGCAAATACCACCGGGTATTACAACCAGTTTATCGGCTACCAGAGCGGCTACAGCAACCTCACGAGCTTTCACAACCAGTTTATCGGCTACCAGAGCGGCTACAGCAACAACGGCGGTAACGTCAACCAGTTTATCGGCTACCAGAGCGGGTACCGCAACACTACGGGCGACAACAACCTGTTTATCGGCTACCAGAGCGGGAAGAACGCCACTACGGGCACCCAAAACCAGTTCATTGGCTATCAGAGCGCCTTGGCCAATACCACCGGCAGCTACAACCACTTTTCGGGTTTTCTGACCGGCCACGGTAATACCACCGGCAGCTACAATTATTTCAGCGGCTACCTGAGCGGCTACAGCAACACCACCGGCGCCAACAACCAGTTCGCCGGTGCGAGCAGCGGCTACAACAACACCACCGGCAGCAACAACTGGGCTTTCGGCTTTGAAGCCGGCCCGACGACGGGCAACCTCACCAACGCCGGGGCCATCGGCTACCAGGCCCAGGTCAGCCAGAGCAACTCCCTGGCCCTGGGGGGCACCGGCGCCAACGCCGTGAAGGTCGGCATCGGTACTGCGGCTCCGGCAGCCACGCTCGATGTCAATGGCTTTACCAAGCTGGGCGCCGATGCCCCAGCCATCAAAACCAAAGTGCTGACAGCCACTATTTCCACCACGGCGGCCCAAACCTTTGTGGAGCACGGCCTCAGCGACGACAGCAAGATTCTGAGCGTGACGGCCATGGTGCCTCAGGACAACAACCAGGTTCCGCCTAACTTCAGCCTGAACTCCGGGGTGTTGTACGGGGTGTACATCTACAGCCGGCAGGTAGTGGTGCAAACGGCCAGCGGCAGCGCCTCCACCGATGTGCTGGGTAAGCCCATTCGCATCCTGCTCATCTACCGGGAATAGCTGCGCCGTTGCGGCCGGGCCGGGGAGAGCCTGCCTCTGCCGGGGGAATTTGTGGCTCGACCTGAGGGCAAGGCCAGCGTTAATTAGCTAGCTTGGGCCCCGGATACTTTCAGCCTGACCGCCCCTGCCATGTCCGAACCCGCGCTTACTTCCGCCGACCTGGCGGCCGTGCCCCTGCTGACCGACCTGCCACCTGCCGTGTACGACTGGCTGCTGACCCACGGGGAGCGGCGCGAGTATGCCGCCCAGCAGGATATTATGCGTCCCGGCGAGCCGGCCGACTACATGATGGTGATTCTGCAGGGTGGCCTGCAATTCTTTCGGGTGGTGAACGGGCAGCGGGAGCCAGGCTTTCGGATAGAGGCTGGTCAGATCAGCGGGGTGCTGCCGTACTCGCGCCTGCGCACCAGCAGCGGTTTCGCAGTCACCACCGGGCCCACAGTGCTGCTTGTGCTGCACCGCAGCCTGTTTCCGGAGCTGGAGCAGGTGAGCCCCGAACTGGTGCAGCGCCTGGTGAGTGCCATGAGCGACCGGGCCCGCGACGAAACCCGCGCCCAGGAGCGCGACGAGAAGCTGCGGGCCCTGGGCAAGCTCTCGGCCGGGCTGGCCCACGAGCTTAACAACCCCGCCGCCGCCATTGCCCGTGCCGCCCAGGCCCTGGCCAGCCAGGTAAGCCAGCAGCCCGCGTTTCTGCAGGCGCTGGTGCAGCACTGCCCCACGCCCGAGGCCCTGGCTTTGCTCGTGGCGCTGGCCGAGCCGGCTGCGCCCGAAAACCGGGGCGGTTTCACGGCCCTGGAGTGCGCCGATGAGGAAGACCTGCTGGCCGACTGGCTCGAAACCCAGGGCGTGCCCGATGGCTACCGGCTGGCCGCCCCGTTGCTGCAGGCCGGCCGCACCCGCGCCGAGCTGGAGCCCCTGGCAGCGGTCCTGGCCGCCGAGGCCCGCCCCATTGCCCTGGCCTGGCTGGAAAGCCAGCTGACGGCCCGCTGCCTGCTGCACGACGTACAGGAAGCCTCCACCCGCATCAGCACCTTGGTTTCCAACGTGAAGACCTACTCGCACATGGACCGCGGCGCCAACTACGCCCCGCTGGATGTGCAGGCCGGTCTCGAAAGCACCCTCAACATGCTGGGCTACCGCCTGCGAGAGCGGCAGATCCGGCTGGTGCGCGACTTTGCGCCGGGGCTGCCGCCGGTGCGCGGGCAGGTCAGCTCCCTCAACCAGGTGTGGACCAACCTGCTCGATAACGCCCTGGATGTGCTGCCCGTAGGCGGGCAGCTCGAAGTGCGCACCCAGCGCCAGGGCGAGTTTGTGCAGGTGCTCATCGTGGACAATGGGCCCGGTATTCCGGCGGAGGTGCTGCCGCATATCTTTGAGCCGTTCTTCACCACCAAGCAGGCCGGTGAGGGCACCGGCCTGGGGCTGGATATTGCCCAGCGGATCCTGCGCAACCACGGCGGCCGCCTGGAAGTGCGCTCTGCGCCAGGCCGCACCGAGTTCTGCGCTTGGTTGCCGGTACTTAACTGAGGTGTTGCATCAGATTGCAATTTTCTCAGGCAGCTGCTAAAGAGTGCCTAAGGAGTGGGTAAATAGTGCCTATATCCAAACAGATGTTTATGGGGCTAATACTTAGGCCTTCCCTTCTGCACAAAACCAAGCCATTCACGTTGCCAGACCGTCATGGCGAGGCAGAGCAGAACCTTCCGCGTGTCAAGGTTACCAGCGTAATCCGAATTACTATTGTATGCGGGATGCCGTTCCCTGACTTGATGCGCACCTCCTAAGCATTGATGTACGCAGCTTCATTGCTTGTCACTCTATATTGCCTATCCCCCGACTCATGGAAAAGAAACCCGTTATTCTGGCCGTTGATGATGACCCACAGGTGCTGGCCGCCATCGACCGGGACCTGCGCCAGGAGTTCCGGCGCGACTACCGGGTGCTGCGCGCCAGCTCGGGGGCCGAGGCCCTGGCTACGCTGCGGGAATTGCAAGTGCGCAACGAGTCCCTGGCCTTACTGCTGGCCGACCAGCGCATGCCCGAGATGGAAGGAGTGGAGCTGCTGGAGCAGGCCCGCACCCTGTTCCCGGACGCCCGCCGCGTGCTGCTCACGGCCTACGCCGATACCGAGGCTGCCATCCGGGCCATCAACCACGCCCGCCTCGACTACTACCTGATGAAGCCCTGGGACCCGCCCCAGCAGCTGCTCTACCCCACGCTTCACGACCTGCTAAGCTCCTGGCAGGCTACGCACCAGCCCCGCTTCCAGGGAGTCCGGCTCATCGGGTTTCAATGGTCACCGCTTTCCCACGCCCTCAAAGACTTTCTGGCTGGCTACATGGTGGCGTTTCAGTGGCTTGACTTCGAGGCCCAGCCCGAAGCCGCTGCCCTGCTGGCCCGCGTGGGGTACGGCCCCGCCGATCTGCCGGCCGTCGTATTCGAAGATGGCACTGCGCTGGCCCAGCCAGAGCGCGCCGCCGTGGCCGCCAAGCTGGGCCTGGTGGTGCAGGCCTCGCAGGAGCTCTACGATGTGGTGGTGATTGGGGCCGGCCCCTCGGGGCTGGCGGCGGCCGTGTATGGGGCTTCGGAGGGGCTGAAGACGCTGATTATCGAGCGGGAGTCGCCGGGCGGACAGGCGGGCACCTCCTCGCGCATCGAGAACTACCTGGGCTTCCCCACCGGCCTGAGCGGCACCGAGCTGGCCCACCGGGCATGGAGTCAGGCTGTTCGACTTGGGGCCGAGTTTCTGGCTCCGCAGGAAGTAACAGCCCTCTGCGTGCAGGATGGCTACAAGGTGCTCACGCTCAGCAACGGCAGCGAAGTACGCACGCGCGCCGTGGTGCTCACCACCGGCGTGAGCTACCGCACCCTCGACGTGCCCGGCATTGATGCGCTGACGGGCGCGGGCGTGTACTACGGTGCGGCCCGTACCGAGGCGCGCTCCTGCCAGGAGCAGGATGTGTACATCGTGGGTGGGGGCAACTCGGCCGGGCAGGCCGCTATGTACTTGGCCACCTATGCCCGACGGGTGTACATCCTTATTCGCGGCGAGTCGCTGGCCGCCAGCATGTCGGCTTACCTGATTGAGCAGATCGGCCGCACCCCCAACATCGAAATTCTGCCCCACACCCAGGTGGCCGCCGTGCGCGGGCAGGACCACCTCGAAAGCGTGGTCATCAGTAGCCGGGGCCAGGAAGAGGTGCGGCCGGCGCGGGCCTTATTTGTGTTCATCGGAGCGCGGCCCAGTACCGAGTGGGTGTGCGAGCAGGTCATCTGCGACGCCAAGGGCTTCGTGCTTACGGGCCGCGACCTGGTGCAGGACCCGCGCTACGCCGCCAGCTGGAAGCGCCAGCGTGAGCCGTTTGCCCTGGAAACCTGCGTGCCCGGCATCTTTGCTGCCGGCGACAGCCGGGCCGGGGCCATGGCCCGCGTGGCCTCGGCCGTGGGCGAAGGCAGTATGGCCATCAAGTTCGTGCATCAGTACCTGGACGAGTAGCAGGCCGATGGCTTAGATCAGCATACTTTACAGGCTCTACTCGACTGCCGGCTTTCCTAAATTGTTACCTCGCGGGGCGGAAACGCTATTTTTCTTTTTTAGCCAGTTTTAGCGCCAACATCTTTATCAGCCGCCGTTTTGAGGAAACGCGGCCATTACGCGCCTGCCTGGGTGCTGCAGTCGGGCTAACAATTATGCCTCTGATTCGGTATTAACCGTGTCCGCTGTCTCGCTGAGAGGGGCGGTTTCGTGGTTTCTGTGCTGTAGTCATGCCCCTTTTTACTTCTTCGTCTTTTCTGCGGCCGCTGCTACCGGCCGCAACGGCTCTGCTGCTCAGCGGCTGCGCCGATTTGCTTGAATTCAGTCCGAACGACTACCGCTCGCCCGGCGACCAGCAGGACCTCACGGTCAAGAACCTGGCCCGTCTGCAGGCTGCCCCGCTGCCGCCCGGCGACACCCTGCGCTTTGTGTTTACGGGAGACTCCCAGCGCTTTTATGATGAGGCCGAAGCGCTGGTGAAAAGCGTCAACCAGCAGGCGGGTATCCAGTTTGTGCTCGTAGCCGGCGACATTTCCAACTTCGGAATGGGACGCGAAATGCGCTGGGTAGACGACCAGCTGCGCAAGCTGAGCGTGCCCTACCTCACCGTCATCGGCAACCACGACCAGGTGGGCAACGGCCGCGAGGCTTATCAGCACATCTTCGGACCACTGAACTACTCGTTTACCTACGGGGATACGCAGTTTATCATGACCGACACCAACGGCCGCGAGTACAACTTCAACGGCCACGTGCCCGACCTGCCCTGGGTACAGCAGCAGCTGAGCGACAACGCCGCACGCCGCCAGATTATCGTGTCGCACGTGCCCCCGCAGGACGAGGACTTCGACCCGGCCGTGCGCGACGGATACGTGCGGCTGCTGCGTGAGGCCCCGCGTCTGGCCTTCGAGCTGAATGGGCACCGGCACTCGTTCAGCATCGGGCAGCCCTTCAACGACGGCATCACTTACATCAACTCCGACGGATTCGAGAAAAACCAGTACGTGGTAGTAACCGTGTGGGGCGACAAGGAATTTCGGCTTAAACACGTGCAGTTCTAATGGCAGCGCACCTTCTTCTTTCGGCTTTGCTGGCGTTGCCGCTGGCTTCCGCTGCTGCTCCGCTCGGGCCTGATACCACGGCGCATGCCCCGGCCCAAACCTCCACTCGATTATCCTGGTACCGGCCCCGCCACCTGGTGCTGCAAACCGGCGGCGGCCTGGGCATGGTAGCGGCCGGCGCGGGCTACTCGTTCTGGCGAGACCACGCCGACCTGGATATTCTGGTGGGCTACGTGCCCAAAAAGTACGCGGGCTCTACGCTTTCCCTGGCTTCGGCCAAGTTTCTGTACTCGCCCTGGGTGCTGTCGGTAGGGGAGAAGTGGCAGCTGCGCCCGCTTATGGCAGGCGCTTACTTCAGCTATACCCACGGCACCATCAACGACGAGGAGCGCGGCCAGTACACCAAGGACTACTACTGGTTTTCAACCGACACGCGGGTGGGGCCGCTGCTGGGCAGCCGCGTGGGGTACGCCTTGCCCACTACCACTACCGGCCGCTCGCGCTACCTCTCGGCTTACTATGAGCTGGGTTCCAACGACCTGTACCTCATCAGCTATGCTCAGAACCGCAAGGGGTTGTCGCCGGCCGATATTCTGGTGCTGAGTTTGGGTCTGAAGCTGGATTTCTAGGAAACCTCGGCCGCTAAGCGCGCTGGGCGGCCCGGGCAGCCAGATAGGCGGCGCGGGCCTCGCCCAGCAGCTGCAGGATGCGGCCCCGCTGCCGGAGCAACCCGGCCGTGCGCGCTGGCTCCCGCCGAAACAGGCGCAGGGCCCGCAGGCGGCGCACCCGGGTTTCCAGGTTGTTCCAGTAGCTCAGGGCATAGAAGCCAGTAGGCGCCAGGCTCAGGGCGTACAGCGTGGTCCAGCGCCAGTCCTGGGTGAAGTGATGCACCAGCAGGGTCTGCAGCACGTAAGCCAGGCTGAAGGTCAGCATGCCCGTCACCAGCATAATGGGCGCCACGAACTCCGCGTCCTTGGTGGCGCGCCGGGCCACCATCGACGGCAGCTTGTACGGCAGGTAGTTGTTGATAGCCCCGTACAGATACACCGGAAAGCCCAGCACCAGCCGTAGCGTGGCCTTGGCTGCCCGCGACAGTCGGTTGCCCGGCCGCTGCCGCCCCGACTCCAGGGCCTCGTCCGTCAAACCCAGCTGGCGCAGCTCGTAGAGGTAGGCCGAGAGCTGCCCGCGCACTTCCGCCAGCCGGGCGGGGTCGTGCTGCTCGAAGTACAGGATGCCCTGCTGCACGGTGCGGCTAAGCTGGAAGTTGTCGTAGAGCGTGGTGGGGTCGTCGTCGGGGTTGAGGTGGGAGCCGAAGGTGCGCTCCACTTGCTGGCTGAGCTCGTCCTCGGCCGCGTCGCGGGTGATGACGAGGCGCACCTCCAGCCGCTGGCGGATTTCCTCCGTCAAGGCATCGGCGGCAGCTTCCGGGTCCTGGCGGTACAGGTCGGCGTAGTCGGCCACCCGAATGGTGGGGCCGGGGTTCAGGAAGGCGTCGGAGCGAAAGCGCTGCGGGTCGAAGTAGTTGATGCCCAGCGGTAGAATCTGCAAACCCAGCTGAAAGTTGCGGCGGGCCTCGGCGCCCAGGGCAATGCGGGCCGCTCCGGTTTTGAGGGGGCGCAGGCGCCGCTCCTGCACGCTGGTACCCTCGGGGAAAATCATGATGGTGCCGCGCCGGTCGAAGTAGTCGTAGCAGCGCCCGAAGATGGCCTCGTTCTGGGCGGCTAGCTGCTCGGGCGTAAGCTTTTCGGCCCCGGTTTCCACGTCCTGCCGCCGGTAAATCGGGATGGAGTTGCCCGACTCCATAATGGCCTTCAGGATGGGGTTCTGGAAAAACGTGCTCTTGGCCAGAAAAGCAATAGGGTCGCGCCGGTTCACGGCCACCACTAGCGGGTCCATGAGTGTGTTGGGGTGGTTGCCCACAATCAGCAGCGGCCCCGGCACCTGCAGCCGCTTGGGGTTGCGGACTTCCAGCTGGCGGAAAAAGACACGAAGCGCCACCTGCACCAGGGGCTTCATCACGGTATAAAAGAGCATAGCGCAAGGTAGGGGTTCGGCCGAAGGAAATCGGTGCCGAGAAGACACGAATACGCCGGGATATAGAACTGGTGTTTTAGAGCTGGTTATGCCACTTTATAGGGCGCATACTATTTGTTTGCCAGCAACAGCCAGTCATATCTTTGAAGACTGGCCGGCACTTTCCCAGCGCTGGCAGCTTCTGTTTCGGACTTTATTCCTGATAAGATGCTACTACCTATACGTGTGCCTTTACTGACTGGCTGGGCCCTTGCCGCCTGCCTTTTGCTGACGAATTTCATAACGGCGGAAGCCCAAACCTGGGACCTTGCTTTCTCCGTGGGGGCCGACCCGAACAATGGCAATGCCCGAACAGAAAAAACTGCGACGGACGCCCAGGGCAATACCTACGTGGTAGGGGATTTTCAGGGCACAGTATCCTTTGGCACCCACACCATCACCTCCGCGAGTCCCGATAATCCGGATGTTTTTGTGGCTAAAGCTTCGCCCGATGGGCACTGGCTCTGGGCCGTGACGGGGGGCGGTGCCAGCAACGACGCCGGCAACGGCATAGCCCTGGATGCGGCCGGCAATGCTTACATCACCGGCTCTCTGCGGGCTACGGCTACGTTTGGAAAACTCACGGCTACCAGCACCAGCCTGGGGTCCGACGCCTTCGTGGCCAAGCTGGGTTCGGATGGCCAGTGGCTGTGGCTGACGACCAGCGGTGGAATGGGCGCGGAAGCCGGTACCGCCCTCGGCGTAGATGCCGCCGGCAATATTTACCTCGCCGGCGAGTACAGCTCAACCCCCATAACGTTTGGAAGCTTCACCCTGGAGCCCTACGATGCGGTAGATGTGTTTGTAGCCAGGCTCGACCCGGCTGGCCAGTGGCAGTGGGCCACCCGGGCCGGCGGGCCCTCCAACGACTATGCCGATGCCATGACCGTGGATGCTGCCGGCAACGCCTACCTCACGGGCCAGTTTCTCGGCAAAATGGCGTTCGGCACTGCATTGTCTGTCAGCGGTGGGCGCGACGTGTACGTGGCCAAAATCAATAGCGAAGGCCAGTGGCAGTGGGCCACCCAGGCTGGGGGAACCAACAACGATTACGCCAACGGCATTACGCTCGACCCTGCCGGCAACGTATATACCACGGGCTGGTTTAGCGGCAACATCAAGTTCGGGACCACAGCTACGCTGGCGGCCAGCAGTCCGGGGGGCGTCAACTTCTATGTGGCCAAGCTGAATGCTGGGGGAAAATGGCAGTGGGCTACCCGCACGGCTGGTACCGGCTCCGATACCGGCACCGATATAGTGGCCGATGCCCAGGGACACCTGTTTGTGGCAGGCGAGTTCAGTGGTGCGGTTTCCTTCGGTGCTACCCAGCTTTCTGCGGCGCCAGACAACCAGGGGGAGCTGTTTGTTGCCCGGCTTAGCGCCGCCAACGGCCAGTGGCAATGGGCCACCCAGGCTACCGGTCATGACGAGGCAGAAAGTACCAGCCTCGGCCTCGACGCTACGGGCAACCTTTACCTGGGAGGCTGGCTGCGCAGTACCGACGCGGTCTTTGGAACCGCCCACCTGGCCGGCCCCGGTCCGGGCTTGGTGCAAACGGCGTATTTGGCTAAACTAAACAACGCAAGCACATTTGAGTGGGCCGTGCAGAGCGACGCTGGGGGCGAGAAGCTGATAACCAGCATGGTAACGGACGCCAGTGGCCACGTGTACGTGGCTGGTACGTTTGCCGGCGTAGCCCGCTTCGGTACTACCGTTTTGCGGAGCGAGCTGCAAGGCAACCAGGCTTTTGTAGCCAAGCTCACGGCCAGCGGCCAGTGCCTGTGGGCCGTGCAGGCCGGTAGCGCCGGCTACGATATCATCAGCGGCCTGGCCCTCGACGCGGCCGGCGACTTAGTGGTAACCGGCTCCGTGGCCGCCGCCGCCACTTTCGGTACCCTGCCCCTGGCCCACGGTACCGAGGTGCAGGATGATCTTTTTGTGGCGAAGCTGAGCGCGGCTACCGGTGCCTGGCGCTGGGTTACCAGCGGTGGGGGCAGCGGCCGCGACCGGGGCAATGCCCTCACCACCGACGCGGCCGGCAATATCTACCTCACGGGCTACTTTCAGAGTCCGGCTATCTGGGGCAGCCTCAACCTCACAACAACGCTCAACGGCGACAACGTACTGGTAGCCAAGCTGGATGCCAGCGGCAACTGGCTGTGGGCTAGTGCGGGCGGTTCCTACAGCCCCGACGCCGGCAACGCTATTGCCGTAGATGCCGCCGGCAATACGTATATCACCGGCGTGGCTGGGTTGAGCAGCAGCTTTGGCAATCTTACGCTGAAGGGAGGCCTTAATCCTAGTGCATTTGTAGCTAAGCTCGCCGCCAGCGGCCAATGGGTGTGGGCCACTGAAACCGGCGTCGAGGGCCAGAACATTGGCTACGGCCTGAGCCTCGACGCTTCCGGGAATGTATACGTCACCGGCTCTTTCAAGGGCACCATGATGCTGGGCGAAACTACCCTTCAAAGCTCGGGCCTGGGCGACTTGTACGTAGCCAAACTAACCCCGAATGGCCAGTGGGCGTGGGCCGTCCAGGCTACCAACAACGGCCAGGGCAATGAAACAGGGCGGGCCCTGGCCCTGGATGCTGCTGGCAACGTGTACGTCACAGGCCGCTTTGCGGGGACGAAGACTACGTTCGGTGCCCAGACCATTACTGCTGAGTCCGCTTCGGTATTTGTGGCTCAGTTGGATGCCACTGGCCAGTGGCAGTGGGCCGTAGCTGGCGGCGGCTCTTGGTTGGACGCAAGCAATGCGCTGGCCTTTTCGCCCGACGGCCACCTCTACATTGCCGGCGAACAGTCCAGCCCCCGCGCCACGTTTGGTACGCACGAACTCGCGGGGGGCCGCACGTTCTTCACGGGCTTTGTCGCCCGGTTAGGTGACCTGGATATCGTGACGGCTAATCAGGTGGCCGCTAGGCCGGGGCAGGTACAGGCTTTTCCCAACCCATTCGGGCGTGAGTTACAGGTGCAACTACCGGCCGGAGCGATAACGCTGGCGGCCTACGATGCGCTGGGCCGCCGCTGCTGGCAGCGCAGCCTAAGTAAGGAGGCACGTGGCGGTTTCCTTTCTGTTCCCGAAGCCTCTGCCTGGCCAGCCGGCGTATACCTGCTTACCGTCCGCCAGGGCTCTTACCAGCAGGTTATTCGCGTTATGCATCAGTAAGGTGCGAGCATCCCGCTATGAGCCAGTTGTAGAAAACACAGAAAAGCCCTGCCACTTCGGGTAGGCGGAGCTTTTGCTGAAGGGCAGCAGTAGAGGAGTGTGTCTGTATTCCAAGAACACCAAAAACCTTTGCACAGCTTCTCAGAGCCGCAGCGTCAGCTCGGCGCGGTAGCGGCCGTCGTGCTCGGTAAGGCGCAACTCGTGGGCCCCGGGGTAGTAAAGCTCCAGGCGCTGGCGGATGTTCTGCAGGCCGATACCACCGCTGCGCTTGGGCGAGGCTACTGGGGCTTCGGGCAGCATGTCGTTTTCGATGAGGAAGTGCAGGCAGCCAGGTGTGGTGGTGAGCGTGGCCTCCACGGAGGCATTGTCGGAGAAGTGGTGGCGGCCGTGCTTGAAGCTGTTTTCCACCAGCGGCAGCAGCAGCAGCGGCGGTACCTGCACACCGGTCGGGTCGCCTACGGTCTGGAGCTGTACCCGCGCCCCGGCGTACTTGCGTTGTTCCAGCTCGAAGTAGTTTTCCAGAAACGATACTTCCTCGGCCAGGGCAATCTGCTGCTTGCCGCTGTCGTAGAGCACGTAGCGCATCAGCTCCGAGAGCAGCAAGATAAAGCGCGGGGTTTCGGGCGAGCCGGCCAAACTCAATCCGTAAATGCTGTTGAGGGTATTGAACAGAAAGTGCGGTTGCAGCTGGGCTTTCAACTGCTCCATCTGCAAAGCCATATGGTCTTTTTCGAGGTGGCGGCGGCGGTACTCCTGCTCGAAAGCCACCCGCACAAATGCCACGCAGCTGAAGGCCAGCAGGTCCGTGAACAGTAAGCTCAGATACGGCTGCCGCAGCCGCAGGGCAGCGTAGCTGGCTTCCTGCAGACCGTGGTGGTAAAACTCGGCCAGCAACGGGGGGCTGGCTACGTACTGAAACAGGCCGTGGGCCAGCGCCGTGTTCAGTTTAATGCCCCACCACAGATACAGGATAGATGCCACACCCAGCAGCGCATAGCGGCGGCGGCGCAACAGCACCGGCACCAGCCAGCGGTAGTAGGGCACAATGTAGAGCGTGGCCAGCAACGCAAACAGGATGATCTGCGGGTAGGGAAAGTTGGAGCGCCCGACGGGCCGGTGCAGCCGCGCGGCCTCCGTCATGAAGTCGTTGTACTTGTAGAGGCATACATACAGGCCCCAGATCAGGCCCTCGAAAATGAGTGGAAAGCGGCTGGGGCGGTCGGCGGCGGTGGTTTGCATGAAGCCAAGTTGGGGGATTTTCTGACCGATTGCGGCATCAACTGGCGGGCATTTCGACCAATGCGGGCATTTTTTCGACTAAAAAAAGGAGTTGTCGGCTTCGTCTTACCAAAGCCGTGGCTGGTCGAAAAACGGGCTGCAAACGCGCTGGGAGGTAGTTGCTTTGTCCTATTCCCAGCCGATTGGCGGTTGGGCCTCCCGCTACCTCCCTGCTTTCTTCCAGCCCCATGAAAAACGCTTCCGCCTCCCTGTTTCTCCTGGCTTCCTTGGCCGCCGTGCCCGCCACTGCCACTGCCCAAACTACTTCCACCGCCGCGCAGCAGCCCACCCTGCCCGCCCTGGTAGGTGCCGCCACCGATAGCCTCAGCCGCCGCCCGCTCCCCTTTGCCACGGTGGTGCTACAGCCCGCCAGCGGGGCCGCTCTCAGCACGGTGGGCAACGAGCACGGAGCCTTCCGCTTCGAGCAGGTGCCGGCCGGGTCCTATCAGCTGCAGGTGCGCTACCTGGGCTACCGGCCTAGCGCCCCGCGGGCCGTTACGCTCACGTCGGGACAGCCGGTGGTGCTGGGGGCGGTGGTGCTAGCCCCAGCGGCCGGCAAGCTGCAGGGCGTCACCGTTACGGCGACCAAGCCCTTTATTGAGCAGCGGGCCGGCAAGCTGGTACTGAACGTGGCGGCCAGCCCCATTGCCGCCGGCGGCAATGCCTACGACGTGCTGGGCCGCGCCCCCGGCGTGCTGGAGCAAGGCGGCGGCTTTCAGCTGCGCGGCAAAATGGTATCGGTGCTGCTCGATGGCAAGCCCACCAACATGAGCGGCGCGGAGCTGAAAATGATGCTGGAAGCCATGCCGGCCAACACACTCGACCAGGTGGAAGTCATTGCCAATCCATCGGCCCGCTACGATGCCAACGGGGCGGCCATCATCAACATCATCACCGCCAAGGGCCGCAAGCTGGGTACCAATGGCACAGCAACGGCGGGTGTGGGAGTGGGCCGGTACGGCCGCTACAACGCTGGCCTTGGCCTAAACCACCGCACCGCCCGCCTGAACGTGTATGGCAGCCTCGACCGCCAGGAAAACCAGGTATACAGTACCACCAACTCTTTTCGCCGCCTGGGTGAGGGACTAGAAATCCGCGAAGGAGGCCAAGAGGAGCGCCACAACCAGAACAATTCCGCCAAGCTGGGCTTCGACTATGAGCTGAGCAAAAATGCCTCGGCTGGGGTGCTGCTGAAAGGCATGCGCAACACCCGGGAGCGGAACGGCCAGAACCTGGCCTGGCTTACCACCGATGTGCTGCAGTCGGCCGCGCAGGTGCATACGGCGGGCAGCGCGCAGTTTCTGAGCCCCTCCGTGAATGTGTACTACAAAACCAGGCTCGATACCACCGGCCGCACCCTAAGTTTGAACGCCGACTACTTCGGCTACCGCAAAGACTGGCACAACGACTACACCACCCGGGCCTTCGATGGCCGCATGACGGAAACTGGCCCCGCCAGCCTGCTGCGCGACAACTCACCGGCCCGCAATTCCGTGCGCTCGGCCTCGGCCGACTACACCCAGCCCCTGGGCAAAGGCACCCTGGAAGCCGGCCTGAAAACCACCTTCACCACCACCGACAACGACATCCGCTGGGAGCAGGCCCCGGCCGGCCAGCCCTGGGCGGTGGATCTGGGCAAAACCAACCACTTCATCTACCGCGAAAACGTGAATGCCGCCTACGCTACTGTGAACCGCACGGTGCGTAAAGTGGACATGCAGCTGGGCCTGCGCGCCGAGCAAACCAACACTACGGGCACTTCCCTCACCACCGGTCAAACCACCAACCGGCACTACCTGAATCTGTTTCCGAGCGTGTCGGCCCAGTACAACAAGTCGGAAAAGGTGCAGCTGGGTCTGGCTTACAGCCGCAAGATTGACCGGTTTGCCTTCGGCATCGTGAACCCCTTCGTCACCTACATCAGCCAGTACCGCTACGCCCAGGGCAACCCCGATATCCGCCCGTCCTTCTCACACAACTTCGAGCTTACGCACTCCTACAACAACCTGCTCAGCACGTCCATCAGCTATGGCCATCATACCCAGGTGCTGGTGGATAGCTACCACCAGGTGGAGGGCACGCCGGTGGTGGTCAACTCCTTCCGCAACTACGGCAGCGCCGAGTCCATTTCGGCTAGCACCACGCTCATGAAGCCCCTGCTCAACGGCAAGTGGATGACCGTGACGACGCTGGGTTTGGAATATGCCCGCGTAAACAGCCTGACCACCGGCCTGGGTGCCGCTCGCCCTGCCACTTATGTATCCAGCAACCACACCCTCACGCTGCCCTACGGCTTCAAGGCCGAAGCTTCGGCCATGTACATGTCGCCGATGACGTTTGGGGGACTGGCCTTCAAAGCCCGCTTCAGCAGCAGCCTGGGCGTTTCCCGGTCTTTTTTCAAGGATGCCGCCATGCTCACGCTCAACGTCACCGACGTGCTGAACACCCAGCAGAACCGCTACGACGTGCTGGCCAACGGCATCAACTCCGTAAACCGCGACAAAGCCGAAAGCCGCTTCGTGAAGCTCAACTTCAGCTACAAGTTCGGCAACCAGCGTGTGAAAGGCAGCCAGCGCCGCAACACGGGCATTGAGGCCGAAAAGTCGCGCATGGAGAACTAGGGTTCGTCTTCCCACAGAGTGCTGCTTGCCCCGGTGCTTCTCTTCCCCGAAGGAGAGGCGCCGGGGTAAAGCCGCTTCACACCAGTATTCCCGGAGCTGATTGGGTGGCCGTCAGCGCGATGTAGAGACGCATACTTGCGTCTCGTCGGCTGCGCCATAACAACGATTATCGTTCAACGAGGAGACGCAAGTGAGCCTTTCTACACCGGTTAATGGCCTGAGAAATCAGCGCAGACAGCGTTCCGGTCATTGAGTCAGTGCGAAGGCGCGAACTACCAAGTCCGCGCTAAGGCCCCAGGATATGAGTGCTGCCTCGCCTCAGGTTTCGACTAATGGGGTGGTTTTTTCGACCAAAAAAGCGGGCGGTTGCCTTCGTCGCCGCGGGGCCGGGCTTGGTCTAATAAGGCTTCATTTCGCCTCCGGGGTCCGGTTCCTTTGTGTCGTTGCCAGTCGCTGAAACGGCCGGCCTTTCTCTCCCCGACATCCTGTAACCTGACTGAACCCATGAAAACCATCTTCCGCTCCCTGCTCGCCGCCGCTCTGCTCACCGGCACTTCCGTAGCTTCTTTCGCTCAATC
The DNA here is from genome assembly GCF_015773195.1 of Hymenobacter guriensis. GTDB lineage: Bacteria > Bacteroidota > Bacteroidia > Cytophagales > Hymenobacteraceae > Hymenobacter > Hymenobacter guriensis. The sequence continues at coordinate 303,833 of NZ_JADWYK010000006.1, read as the reverse complement.
GGCCCCTGCTGCTCCGGCCGCCGCCGACACAGCCCGCCTCACCCTCGACGCCTCCGTGGTAAACGCGGTGAATACCCAGAGCTTCTACCTGTTTCGCCAGGCCGTGCAGCCGCTCATCAAGCAGATGCGCGACAAAAAAGTGGTAGCCCTGGGCGAAGGTACCCACGGCTCGGCCGAGTTCTACAAGCTGCGCTTCTGGCTCACGCGCATTCTGATGGAGGATGAAGGCTTCACGCAGGTAGCCCTCGAAAACACCTATGCCGACTGCTACCGCCTGAACGAGGCCCTGCACTCCCGCACGGTCGGCGACCTGAAGCCGCTGATGAAAAAGCACCTGCTCAGCATCTGGCAAAACCGCGAAACCGAGGAAATGCTGAACTGGATGCACACCTACAACACCAGCCACCTGCGCAAAGTAGAGCTGCGGGGCATCGACGGCATGTTTGGCACCACGGCCGCCGAGGTGTTGCAGGAGCAGCTGGCCCGCACCACACCCGAAATAACAGCCCTGACTGAGCAGCTCGTGCAGCACACCCAGTACCACGATAAGGTATGGACGAACCTGAACGACCGTAGCATCCCCTTCAAGCGCCCCGAGATGCTGGCCAACGGCTGGGCCGGCTACGAAGCTACCGAGAAGCTGGAAAAAGCGTTGACCGGCATAAAGCTCACCCGCCGGCAGGCCCCGGTCGTGGCCGGCGCCCTCAAAAACCTGCACCACTACTTCGATACATTCTACCAGCCCAAAGTAAACAAGCAGGAGTCGTCGCGCGACAGCCTGATGGCCGAAATGACCCGGTTCCTGGTGCGTGACAAGGGCAGCAAAGTCATCGTGTGGGCGCACGATGCGCACGTGTCGCGGCGCCTGGCCGTGCCTGGCGACAACAACGGCGGCGGCACCGGCAAATTCCTGGAGCGCATGTTCCCCGGACAGTACTTCGTGCTGGGCAGCACCACGGCCACGGGCACGGTAGCCGCCACCACGCACCGCTTCATTTCCCCGCTCAGCCCCATGGCTTCTTACCCCCTGGAGGCGCCGGTAGCCGGCTCCTGGGAAGCCAGCCTGCAGGGCCTCACGCCCGCCGTGTTTTACCTGAACACCAATCAGCTGCAGGCTGCAGATGTGCGGCGCCCGCACCGCCTGGTGGGCTACGGCCCCGAGAGTGGCAAGGACAGCTACTTCCCCTTCAAGCTTTCGGAAGCCTACGATGCTCTGCTGTTTGTGCGCCAGACCACGGCCGCCACGCCCCTGTAAGCAAGTTCAATGCGCCAACCGGCGCCCGCCCCCGACCTCGTACCGGGGGCGGGCGGTGAAAACAAGCAGCTGAAAATCAGAAAGCTGCCAAAAAACCGGCGGTGGCCCGTCACCAAAGGCTGCCGCAGCTGCTCTTCTGGGTAACACTATTCGCCTTTCTGCGCTATGAAAAAGCTCTTTTTACCCTTGTTCTTTGGTGTGGCCAGCCTGGCTTCGGTACAGGCTCAGGGCGTGCGCCTGGGCCTTACGGCCGGCATGACAGCTGCTACCGTAGGTGGCCCCCGCAATGCCAATACGCCCGAGCCCGACGGCCGCCTGGGTGCCCGCGTCGGCCTCACGGCGCGGCTGCCGCTCACGGCCAGCGGCCGGCTAGCCCTGCAAACCGAGCTAGCCTACGCCGGGCTGGGCTTTCACCTAAAAGCGGCCAGTGGGAACTACGTAGCGTTTCGGGAGCGGCTGCACTACCTGCAGCTGCCGGTACTGATGCAACTGCGCCTGTCCAGGCTGTGGCTGGAGGCGGGGCCGCAGGTGAGCTACCTGCTCGGCCACCGCTGGCTCGACGGCCCCGGCGGCTTGCTGGGCAGCCCCAACATCTACACCGACAACACCGAAAAATTCCACCGCTGGGATTTCAGTGCCGTGGTGGGCGCGGGCTATCAGCTAACCGACAAACTTGGCGTAGGGCTCCGGTACGCGCACGGCCTCACGCCGGTGTACCAGCCTGTATCGGCAGATGGCACCCCGCCCGGCCGCCTGCGCAACCGCTCCCTCAGCCTAAACCTGAGCTACCAGCTGGGACGGTAGCGCCCTATCCGGCAGCAAGGGCCGACGTCTGGAGGCGCAACCTCCACCGGAAGGCCGCCGTATCAGCCCCAGCATAGCCAATGGGCTATATGTTTTTTCCTTTGATACGACCTTTCATGAACAAGTCCTTGCTTTTCCTGTCGGCCGCGGCTGCTATTGCTGTAGCGTCCTGCTCCCAGGACAAACCCGCCGCCGTAGATGCCGCTACCACGCCATCTGCCGATACGGCCGTTGTAGTAGAAAACAACCAAATGGCTAACGATACTGCCGCCTATGGTGCCGATGCCAGCCGCCTCTCCGACCGCATTGCCCAGGACCTGCGCCTGACCGATACGGTAGTGGTAACGCGCATCGAGAAAACCTACTATACCCGGGGCCGCCGCCTGAACGAGGTAAACACGCAGTATGCCACCGATACCACCGGCCGCTACGCTGCCCTGCGCCAGGTAAACGATGACACCGACCGCGAAGTGCGCACCATCATCACCAACTCCGATCAGTACCGCACCTACGAAAGCAACCGCAACGCCTATTACGCCGGCACGCCCTACACCTACCGCGAAACGCAGGAGGCCTCTGCCAGCGGCTCAGCTCGCCGCCGTGGCCCGGCCATTGAAAAGTACGAGCAGAAAAAGAACGGCGAAACCAAAATCAAGTACGCCAACGGTACCACCGTCAAAATCGACAAAGACGGCGACCGGAAAGTGGAATACCCTAACGGCACCAAAGTAAAGCGCGACGCCGACGACGGCCAGCGTAAAGTGAAAGACTAGCCACGTTTTTGAATCCAATAAAAAAGCCTGCCTCGGTAACGGAGCAGGCTTTTTTATTGGAGCAACAGGCTCAGCATGACGTTCAAAAACGTTGCATAGCTTGTTGGGACAGATGCCGTCCTGGCTATGTTCGCGCTTACATGCACTTAGCTTCTTACCCCAAATGCCCGCAGCTCTGCGTCGATGCGCTGGTTCCAGTGCTGCTGGGCGGCCTCGTTTGTACCGTGTTGGGTTTCGGCTTCGTACTGCTCCTGCAGGCGGTTCATCTCCCAGTAGGAGCGCAGGTACTGGAGTTGAATGATGCTGTTGTAATCGGCCACGGTGAGGGAGTCGGGCTGGACTTTGCGCTTGAACCGCTCACCCACCAGCTTCACCAGGTCGAAATGGCGCTGCTCGTGGTTGAGACTATAGTCGGTTTGGGTAGCCGTCCAGGACGAGCTGCGTACTACAAACACCTGCAGGGTAAGGTCGAGGTGCAGGGTGCCGTTTGCCACGCGTGGCCGGCCCGTGTAAGCAAAGCTGGGAAACACGGCCGCCGCAAAATTGCCGGCCGTGCGGCGCGGCCCCGAGAAATCGGCCCACACCAGCGGCCGTTGGGGCTGGTAAAACAGTGTGTCGCCCTCCGCGGCCCGCGCATCATCCAGAAAGCGCACCTGAATGCGCCGGGCCAGGGCCACGTTGCGCGGGGCCTGCTGCGTCATCCAGGTATCGAAGTAGGTGAGGGCACCCACCAGCGCCTGCCGCAGAGCCGGCTCCACGGCGGCCCGCTGGCTGGGCAGGCGCCGGTAGCGGGCCCCGCCGCGGTACTGCGTTAGCGGCACGGTTTCGCCCTCGCGCTGCCAGTCAAAGGAAAAAGCCACGGTAATTTGCCCATCGATGGTGCCGCCGGGGCCGGCCGTTTCGCGTACGCGCAGCTCCTGCACCCGCACGGTGGCGGGCCGCAGCGCAGGGTTGCGGGGCACCGTCCGGCTCACAAACTCGCGCAGGGCCGGCAGTGTACCGCCCCGCAGGTCAACCGCTTCGGTTGCCGTAGCCTGGGCCGAGGCCAGCAGCTGAGCTACGGGTTCCGGCCTGATGCGGGCATCGGCCACGGCCGCCACGTAATATTCGCGGGGGACAAAGGGCAGCCGGGCCGGCTGCAAAACCAGTGGGGGAGAGGGCACCGGGGCAGGGAGCAGTCCGCTGAAAAGCTGCCACAGAGAAAGAAGAAACAACATAGCCGGGGTATCTGCAGAACAGACACTTGCGCCCTGCCGCGGGTTCCGCGCCGCTACCCCAGGCGCTGGCGGCGGTACTCGCTGGGGCTCTGGCCGGTGTGGCGCCGGAAGGTTTTGTTGAAGTGCGACACGTTGTTGAACCCGCTGCCGTAGCAAATCTGCGTGATAGTCAGGTCCTCATTCACCAGCAGGCGGCAGGCCTGGCTCACGCGGTATTCCTGCAGAAAATCGGTGAGCGTGTGGCGCGTCATCTTCTTGAAGTAGCGACAGAACGCTGGCACCGAGAGATTGGCCACGTCGGCTACCTCATCTACCCCGATGGGGCGACGGTAGTTTTTCTCCAGATACTGGTACACTTTGCTCAGGCGCTGCTGCTCGCGGCCGTGCAAACCCAGTCCGCCGCTGCCAGCGTGCAGAGGCTCTACCTCGGTGGCTTCGGCCAGGAGCTGAAGCACGCGCAGCAAAGTGAGCAGGCGGGCCAGCGGCGGCTCCGTGAGCAGCTGGCGCAACAGCGGGTCCAGGGCGGCACGGGTGGCGGGCCCAAAGCACAGGCCCTGGTGGGAGCGGGAAAGCAGCTGCTGAATGGCCGTTAGCTCAGGCCGCTGCCAGAAGGCTTCGCCCATAAAATCGGCCCGTAGCTGCACCACAATTTCCTCGAAGGCGCCCTGCTGCCCGTAGCTGAAGCTCAGGTGCGGCAGGTTAGGCCCGATGAGGGCCAGCTCGCCCTGCTCGAATCGGGAAATGTGCTGCCCGATGTGGCGTCGGCCGGTTCCGCGCGGGACGTATACCAGCTCATACTCAGGATGGTAGTGCCAGAGCAAACCGCCGTTCTGTACCTCCGTGTAGTGAAGCAGCGTGAAAGAACTATCGGTAGTGGGGTGAATGGACTCGTACTGGAGCTGCATAATCGATAATCTATGCCTGGCTGCCACCGGGCTACTTTCAAATATACACGATAAGTCAACATAGCATTATAAGTGGTGAACCACGCGGTTGCAGTGGCCGTTTACAGAGCTGAGATTAGTGCTTACCTTTTTATGTGCCAATGACTTCCTTGTCTTCTCGTTCCGCCAGCCTGGGTTTTATGGCTTCCTGGCTGCTGGTTTCTTCGCTGGCTGTAGCCGCGCCCGAGGTCCCCGCTGCTCCTTCCGATAAGGATAATATTCGGGAACGCGCTAGCAGCGTAACTGGCTACTACCGCTACGCGCTGCATCTGACAAAGGCGCAGCGGCGGGCCGTGCAGCGCTCCACCTACCAGCACCTGATGCAGCTCGACTCCTTGCGGCAGGTGTCGGTAGCTTACGCGGCTGGCGCTGGGTATGCCAGCCCCGCGCCCACGCAGCGCGCCGCTGCCCAGGTGCAGGACCAGTACGATTTGGCCATGCTGCGGATTCTGACGCCCGGCCAGTACAGTACCTTCCGCTGGCTTGGGGAGCAGCAGCCTGCTACGGCGCGCTAGACGGCGCGTTTACCCCAGGCTTTGCAGCCAGGCCGCAGCTTCGCGCAGCGTGCCAAAGCGCTGGAAGTGAAACCCCGCCGGAGCATTGCTGACGATAGTCTGGGTAGCCAAGCGGTGGAGTGGGTTGTGGCCTTCCACAATGGCGCAGTAGTGCGTGTTGCTTTCCTGCATAGCCCGCGGAATCCAGTTCTGCGTTATCCACGTCTGAGCCTCGGCCGACAAAGGCTGGCGCTGGCCGTGTTCCGACACCACTTTGCCAACCCGGGTACTGCGCAGCAGCTGCAGGGCCTGCTCATACAGCTGCTGCATATCGGTCAGGCTGATGCGCTCCGAACTCCAGTTCAGCTGCACGTAGCCCGCCGGAGAATAGGCGACCTGCCCCGCCGTATTCTGGTAATAAGGTTTTTCGCGGCGGTCGAACAAGTTGAGCATAAAAAACTGGTTAATCCAATTTCCGGCCGGCGAAATCGGGGAGGGTGTTGCCTAATAATCGGCAAGCTAAGCGGTTTGTTGGCGGGCCGCAAAAAATGATTATTCTCAGGCGGGCTCCTGCTGCAGAATCTGGCGTACGTGGTGCTCCAGGTGCATGGCATAGTCGTCTATCAGCCAGCCCAGCGTCACGGTATAGCCGTTCTCGAACAACACCTGGTTTTGTAGCGCGTCGGCCGGTATTTGGGCAATCATGCGCATCAGCTGCTCATTATACAGGGTCCAGAAGCTGAGCAGCTCGGCCGCCGGAGCCTGCTGGTACACGCCCAGCCGTACCCATTCGTCCTGCTGATAGGCAACCATGCGGTGGGGTTCTGGTTCTGTCTGGCACAGCACAAATCGGCGGTGGTTGTTGACTGCCGAATCCAGCAAATGGCCCAGCACCTGCTTGCGCGACCATTTGCCCGGGCCCAGGGCTGATGTCAGTTCCGCCGGGGAAAAGTCCAGAAAATGAGCGTTCAGCAGGTTCACCATTTCCCGAAGCCGCCTGATGGCTTCCTGGGTCGTAGCCGGGAAAGAAGTAGGGTTGGGAAACACGCCTGCGTAACAAATAAAAACGCCTCAAAACCAGCCACTCGCCAGGCAGTGGACTCGACCTCGGCCGTAAAGGTAGTTATTTCCGGCGCTGCTCGGCCTGGTGTACCCGTAGTACACTACAAGCAAATCCTGCTATCTTAGAAGGATTCCCCGCGTCGTTACTTTGTGCCGTATGGCTGCCGCTACTCTTTCTGCTCCCGAGACTTCCCCCGTTATCAGCTCAGAACTGTGCGCTGCGTTTGAGCGGCTGCGCGCCCACACGCCCGTGCTACGCCGCGAAGATGCCACTGCCCGCGCCACGCGCCTGCGCCGCCTGGCTGCCTGGATTACCGGCAACCGCGTTGCCATTCAGACCGCCCTGTACGCCGACTTCCGCAAGCCCGCCGCCGAAACCGACCTCACCGAAATCTGGTCGACACAGGCCGAAATCAAGCATACGCTGGCTCACCTGCGGCAGTGGATGAAGCCTCGGCGCGTGGGTACGCCACTGTCGTTGCTGGGCACTACCTCCTGGGTGCAGTACGAGCCCAAGGGAGTGTGCCTGGTGATGGCGCCGTGGAATTACCCGTTTTACCTGGCGGTGGGGCCGCTGGTGTCGGCGCTGGCCGCTGGCAACTGCTGCGTACTCAAGCCCTCGGAGCTGACGCCGCACGTAGCCACGCTGCTGCGCCGCCTGGCCGAAGAAGTTTTCGACCCCGCCGAAGTGGTCGTATTGGAAGGCGGCAAGGACATGGCCACCGAGCTGCTGCGCCTGCCCTTCGACCACATCTTTTTCACGGGCAGCCCCGAGGTAGGTAAAATAGTAATGCGCGCGGCCGCCGAGCACCTGAGCGGCGTGACCCTGGAGTTGGGCGGTAAGTCGCCGGCCGTGGTGGATGCCACCGCCAACCTGCGCGACGCGGCCGAGAAGCTGGTGTGGGGCAAGTTTCTGAATGCCGGCCAGACCTGTGTGGCCCCCGATTACGTGCTGGTGCAAGAACCCGTGCAGGCCGAACTGGTGCGCGAAATGGAAGCCGTCATCCGCCGCAACTACAACCCCGCCGGAGCCGGGGTGGAAAACTCTGAGTCGTTTGCCCGTATCGTCAACCAGCAGCATTTCAATCGGCTGGCGGGCTTGCTGGAAGATGCCCAGGCCACCGGTGCTACGGTGGCCGTGGGCGGCGAGGTGGATGGCCGGCAATGCTTTATAGCGCCCACTGTCCTCACCCAGGTGGCCCCCGACAGCCGCATAATGCAGGAGGAAATATTCGGGCCGCTGCTACCGCTGGTGCCCTTTGGCACGCTCTCCGAAGCAGCCGACTTCATCAACGCGCGGCCTAAGCCCTTGGCGCAGTACGTATTCACGCGCAACGCCGAAAACCAGCGGTACCTGCTGGATAATGTTTCGGCGGGTGGCGCGGCCGTCAACGAAACCATTGTGCACCTGGGCCACTCGGAGCTGCCTTTCGGGGGCGTGGGCAACAGCGGGGTAGGCAAGGCGCACGGGCATTATGGGTTTCTGGCGTTTTCCAACGAAAAAGCCGTGCTCCGGCAGCGCATCGGCCGCACCAGCATCAAGCTGCTCTATCCGCCCTACACCCCCAAGGTGCGCAGAATGCTGGATCTGCTGCTGCGGTATCTGTAGCCGGCCGTAGTGCCTAGCCTGTGCACATTGGTGAGGAAGGCAAGCTGGAGAATAGGCGGTGACGAAGGCGACGTAAGGTGGAAATTCGTTTTTGAAAATAAAGTAGGCAAGCCGAATTCTTTTGCCGATATTTTCCGGCAGCTGATGGCAGCATTCCTTTGCCGGTCGGCCCTTTCCGCGCTTCGTTCTCATGTCGTTTACTCCCACCCAGGCCGCCATTCTTCGGGCAGTGGCCGATACCTTTATTCCGGCTGTGCCGGGTCACGAGCAGGAGCAGAATGCCGCTTACTGGCTTGGCCAGGGCTCCGAGGGCCTCAACCTCGACCAACTGGCTGGTATGCTGGCTGGGCAGCCGACGGGCGTGCAGCAGGAGTTCCGGCAGCTGCTGGGGCTGCTGGCCTCGCCCGCGCTGGGACTTACCTGGCTGGGGCAGCTGCGGCCGTTTGCGGAACTCACCCCGCCCCAGCGTGAACAATTGCTGCAGCGCTGGGCCGGCAGCCCAGTGCCGCAGCTGCGCAAGGCGTTTCACTCCCTGCGCAAGCTCACCATGATGCTGTACTACGGCGGCTCGGTAGTCGTGCCCGACAACCCCGTGTGGGCCGCTCTCGGCTACCCCGGGCCCCAGCCCGACGACCAACCAGTGGATACCGATAAGCCCATCCGCCCACTCCAGCCCACGGCCGATGTGCAGTACGACTGCGACGTGCTGGTGATTGGCAGCGGAGCCGGGGGCGGCGTGGTGGCCGGGGAACTGGCCGCCGCCGGCCATGCCGTGCTGGTACTGGAAAAAGGTCCTTATTGCCACGGCTGCGACTTCACCCAGCGCGAGGTGGATATGCTCAGCAAGCTGTACGACGGTCAGGCGGCCCTTACCACCCAGGATGGCAGCATCGCCCTGCTGGCGGGCAGCTGCCTGGGCGGCGGCACCACCGTCAACTGGGCCGGGGCTTTCCGCACTCCCGACTACATTCTGCAGGAGTGGGCCCGTGAGCACCACGTCCCGCATTTTGCCTTGCCGGAATTTGGCCGCAGCCTCGATGCGGTAAGCCAGGCAGTGAGCGTGAACACCAGCTACGAGCGGCACAACGGTCAAAACCAGGCCTTGTGGGATGGGTCGAGGCAGCTGGGGCAGGAAGTGAAACGCATTCCGCGCAACGAAAAGCACCTGACTTCCTCGGAAGAACACTTCCGCAGCCTCGGGTTCAGCCCCCTCGGCGACCGGCACGGCATCAAGCAGGGTACCCTAAACACGTATCTGCAGCAGGCCTTCGACCACGGTGCCTGCATCCTGCCCGATACTTACGTAACGCGCGTAACCACCGCCCAAGGGCAGGCCACCGGCGCCGAGGCCGTGCATACCACCTCGTCGGGCCAGGCCATACGCGTGACGGTGCGGGCGCGGCGGGTAGTGGTAGCTGGCGGGGCTATTCAGTCGCCGGCGCTGCTGCTGCGGAGCGGACTGCGGCACCCGCATTTAGGTCGGCACCTGCATCTGCACCCCACGGTGGTGGTGTCGGGAGCGTACGCGCAGCGCATGGACCCGTGGTTTGGGCCAATGATGTCGGTGGTGAATGACACCTATACGATGCTGGACGGCAGCAACTACGGCGCCAAGCTGGAAACTCCGCCTGCGCACCCCGGCCTTATGGCCATGGTGCTACCCTGGCACTCCGGCGCCCAGCATAAGCAGCTGATGCTGCAGGCCGCGCACCTGGGCAACTTTATTGTGCTCACGCGCGACCGGGATGGGGGCCGGGTGCGCACCGACCAGCAGGGCCAGCCGCGCATCGACTATACCCTGAGCTCCTACGACCGGGGCCACATGCTGCGGGGCGTACGGGCAGCCGCCGAAATTCACGCCGCTGCCGGGGCCCACACCGTGTATCTGCCCCACGGCACCCTGCCCACCCTGCGCGTGCAGGACGGGGCGGTGCAGAACCCGGCGGTTCTCGACGGCCTTGCCAAACTTAAGTGGCAGCCCAACCGCTTCGGGCTCTATAGCGCCCATCAAATGAGTTCTTGCCGCATGGGCGGGCAAAAAGCCACGCACCCGGTAGCACCCACCGGCGAAACCTACGAGGTGCGCAACCTGTTCGTGGCCGATGCGTCGGCGTTTCCGACGTGCAGCGGCGTAAACCCTATGCTCACCATTATGGCGCTAGCGCACTTTACGGCCCAGCACCTGAAAGCAGGCTTATAGCCGCCTCGGTGCCGGCCGTGAACGGATGTTGGATTTTCGCGTAGTAGAGGGCGCACCAACTTCCCGGCTATGCCCACTTCTTCTCCTCGCGTTGTATTAGCGTTTGCGCTCTGTGTGGCTCTGCTGAGCGGCAGCAGCTGCGCTCGGCGCAAAAAGGATATTCCGGCCGCCACCACCGCTGAGCCCGTAAAAGCCGCTCCCGCACCTGCGCCTATTGCCCGCGCTGCTGCCCGCGACCTGGCCGGCGTGATGGCCGAGGAGCTGCAGCTGTCCGATGATCAGCAAACCAGAGTGCGGGCTTTGCTGCGCTCCACGGTGCAGCAGGTGAACGACGCCCGCAGCCAGTACGCCGCCGACAAGCCTGCCCTGAACAAGGAATTGCTGCGTATCAATGCTGAATCGGAAAAGCAGCTGCAGCAGGTATTTTCGGCCGAGCAGTACAAGCAGTACCAGCTGAAAAAGCGCAGTATGCAGGCCAAGATGCAGGCCATCCGCGCCGGCGGAAGCAAATAAGCTGGTGCATCCCGGCTTGAATCCCCTTGTTTCTGTCCCCGAAAATGCGCCCTCAATCCTACACGCTGCACTTCAACCCCAAGCTGAGTTTGAATGCGGCTGGTAAGCACGTGCGCGACGGCCTTTCCACGGTGCTGCGCACCGGCGACAACCTCTGGCTAAGCTGCGACGAGCGTACCACCATTGAGCGACTGCGCCTGATGGGGCCGCGCGAATTCGGGGAGCATTGCTCGTATCAGCTGGATGAGCTGCTCGATCTACCCGCTGATGAGGCCCTGGAAATCGACATTGAAGGAATAGGCGAGGCGGGCCATTACCTCTGGATTATCGGCTCGCATAGCCTCAAGCGCAAGCAGCCCGACCCCGGGGACGAAGATGTGGAAAAACAGATTGAAAAGCTGGCCAAGGTGAAAGCCGACCCAAACCGCTACCTGCTGGCCCGCATTCCGCTGCTGTTGAACCCGGAAACCGGCAACTACGAGCTGCACAAGCAAGCCCCGCACCCCACCGACCCTACCCAAACCCTGCGCGCTGCCCAGCTGCACGGCAGCACCAGCAGCAACGAGCTGCTGGACGTGCTGGCCAACGACCCTCACCTCAAGCCCTTCCTGAAAATCCCCGGCAAAGACAATGGCTTTGATATCGAAGGCCTGGCCGTAGCGGAGGATGGGCGCCTGTTTGTGGGCCTGCGCGGACCGGTACTGCGGGGCTGGGCCGTAGTGCTGGAGCTGTTACCCCGCGAGGACAAGCACGGCCGTTTGCGCCTGGGCAAAGTGCCCGGCAGCACCCAGCCGTACTACAAAAAGCACTTCCTGCAGCTGGGCGGCATGGGCCTGCGCGAGCTGCGCCAGCTGGGGCCCGACATCCTGCTGCTGGCTGGGCCCACCATGGACCTCGACGGTACCATTGCCGTGTACCGCTGGCCCGACGCCCTGCGCCTGCCCCAGGACAGCCTTATCGACGAAAAGCAGCTGCACCGCCTGTTCGACGTGCCCCACGGCGCTGGCCCCACCGCTGGCCAGGACCGCGCCGAGGGCATGGCTCTGCTCGATGAGACGCACATTCTGCTGGTATTCGACAGCCCTACCGATAAGCGTAAGCCCCAGCCACACCAGGTACAGGCCGATGCCTACCGCCTGCCCCGGTAGCAGCTTTACGTTACCTTCGCCGCGCATTTTTTTCCGCTTAACCTTCCCCTTATGGCAACTGCTCCGCTGGTGCGCACGCCCGAAACCACCCACCGCATCTATTTCCAGGATTGCGACATGCTGGGCCACCTCAACAACGCCCGCTACCTCGACTATTTCCTCAATGCCCGCGAAGACCAAGTAGCCCAGCACTACGCCCTGAACATGGGGCAGTTGGCCCGCGAGCAGAACGCCGGCTGGGTTATTACCAAGCACCACATCAGCTACCTGCGCCCCGCCCGCCAGGGCGAAACTGTGCGCATCCGCACCCAGCTCATCCACTTTGATAACTCCAATCTGGTAGTGGAAATGCAGATGCTGAGCCAGGACGGATTGCGCCTGAAAGCGGTGCTATGGTCGGAAATGGCCTACGTGCAGGTGAGCACCGGCACCCGCACCGACCATTCCGATGAAATGATGGACATGCTGGAAAGCCTGGACGTAGACGACGTGAACTACGATGCCGACGGCTTCGACGAGCGGGTGAAGGCGCTACGCAAAGAGCTTAAGCGCCAGCGCGCCGGCGAGGAAGACTAACCCCACGGCGCCAGTTGCGTTAAAGAAAAGCCGGAGTTGCCCGCCAGGGTTGCTCCGGCTTTTCCTTTTTAACCGTAACACTGCAATTCCATGAGTATTTTCGGAAGCGACGCCCTGAAGGGCAAAACCATAGCCATCATTGCCACCGACGGATTTGAGCAGTCGGAGCTCGAAAAGCCCAAGAAGTACCTCGAAGATGAAGGCGCTAAAACCCACGTCATCTCCCTGAAAAGCGGCTCCATCAAAGGCTGGGACCAGAAAGACTGGGGCGACAAAGTGGACGTGGACAAAGTAATCGGCGAGGTGCAAGTGGCCGACTACGACGCGCTGGTGCTGCCTGGCGGTCAGATGAACCCCGACGTGCTGCGTACCAAGCCCGAGGTAGTAAGCTTCGTGAAGGAGTTCGTGCGCTCGGGCAAGCCGGTAGCCGCTATCTGCCACGGTCCCTGGGTGCTGGTAGAAGCCGATGTGGTGCAGGGCAAGCAAATCACCAGCTGGCCCAGCCTGCAAACCGACGTGAAAAACGCCGGTGGCCGCTGGGTTGACGAAACCGTGGTGGTCGATGGCAACCTCATCACCAGTCGCAACCCCCAGGATATTCCCAACTTCAACGAGAAGATCAAAGAAGCTCTGGTAGGCAAGTAAACGCCTTTGGGTAAGGCACAAAAAATCCCCGCCGTACTGTACGGCGGGGATTTTTTAGGAAAAATCGGGAAACCTAGTTGGTGATACCGATACCTACGTACACCTGAAAAGCACCGTTCTTGATGTCGGTAGCAGCCGTCGAAACACCATTCTTAGGATCTTTGATGATTTCGTTGAAGCCTGCCGTGTAGCGGCCGCCTACCCGGGCTGGGCCCACGCGCGCCTCCAGCCCGGCGGAGAGGCCGTAGTCGAGGCTGTTGTAGCTGTAGCTGTAGATGTACGTGCCATTAGGATCCTGCTCGTTGGCGATTTTGCGGTCCAGGTCGCCTTCCTTCACCTTCGTGAGCAAGGATACCTGCGGGCCCACGTGCAGGCTCACGTTGTCGAGGAAGTTGAACACCAGCAGCACCGGCACCTGAATGTAGTCGAGGCGGGTAGTGGACGTGCCGGTAGTGTTAGGTATAGTTCCTTTGAAGCCCTGGCGGCTGTAGAGAATTTCGGGCTGCAGGGAGAACTTATCGGAGAAGCTGAACTGGGAATAGAAGCCCGCGTGGAAGCTGTTGTAGTTCTTCGCGTCGCCGTAGCTTTTTTTGCCGTCGCCGCGGATGTCGGCGAAGTTCACGCCGCCTTTAATGCCGAAGCCCCCGTTGCGGGAGTCGCTGGAGCTGCCGGAAGCGTAGTCAGTGGATTTGCGGACGCCGATGGGCCCATCCTGGGCGGCGGCCATTGTAACCGATGCCATGGCGCAGGTGAGTAGGAGCAGAAGCTTTTTCATAAGAAGAGAATTTCGGGTGGAAAAAAGCCGCCGGAAAGGCGGATAGCCGGGCTATTTTGTATGCGACTATACTTACATCCGAAAAGAATGTTGCGGCATCCGAAACCAGCTGTGAAAAAAGACCCTGGATTTTTATTGCGAAAATAAAACGGGCTCGTATATTTGGCTTTTTACGGCCGCCACCAGTCGGGGGCTTGCGGGGTATTAGCTCAGCTGGTTTAGAGCGCTACCTTGACAGGGTAGAGGTCACTGGTTCGAACCCAGTATACCTCACGTCTTCCCCCTTCGTGGGCGGCAGCTTTTGCCAGAGCCGCCGCCCGCTTCACTTTCCCGAATCCGGAAATAACCGCCTGAGAGAGCGGTTATTTTTGTCTCCGGCCGTTGCCATGCCGGCTGCTCTTCTATGGTCGCTATTGCCTGGGCGCCCCTCTACGCTCATCCGCTGCCCGCGGGCCACCGCTTTCCGATGCTTAAATACGAGCTGCTGCCCGAGCAGCTTCTGCGGGAGGGTACTATCAGCGAGGTTAACCTCTTTCAGCCCGTTGCCGCCGCAGACGCCGATATTCTGCCTGTGCACGATGCCGGCTACTACCAGCGCCTGCTGCACGGGCAGCTCACGCGCCAGGAAGAGCGGGCTACCGGCTTTCCGTGGAGCCCGGAGTTGATAGCGCGGGAAACGACCATTCTGGGCGGGACCCTGGCCTGCGCCCGCCACGCCCTGCAGCACGGTGCGGCCCTGAACGTGGCCGGCGGCACCCACCACGCTTTCCGGGACCGGGGCGAAGGATTTTGCCTGCTCAACGACCAAGCGGCGGCCGCTGCCTGGCTGCTGGCCCGGCCGGAGCTGGGCGTCCGCCAGGTGCTGATTGTGGACCTAGATGTGCACCAGGGCAACGGCACGGCCAGTATTTTCCGGGAGGAGCCCCGCGTGTTTACGTTCTCCATGCACGGGGCGCGCAACTACCCGCACCGCAAGGAGCAGTCGGATCTGGACCTGGCCCTAGCCGATAGCACCGACGATGCTACTTACCTGCAGCTGCTGGCCGAGACGATGCCCCGCCTGCTGGATGAAGTGCGGCCGGATTTCGTGTTGTACCTGAGCGGGGTAGATGTGCTGGCCACCGACAAGCTGGGCCATCTGAGCCTCACCCGGGAAGGCTGCCGCCGCCGCGATGAGTACGTGCTGGGCCTTTGCCACCGGCATGCTATTCCAGTGGTGGTGTGCATGGGCGGCGGCTATTCCGAGCGGCTGACCGACATCATCGAAGCCCACGCCAACACCTTTCGGGCTGCACAGAACCTGTGGGGATAAGGCTGGCGCGGCCCAGCGCTAGCCGGCTTACAAAGGCCAGCGGCGTCGGGCGCGGGCCATAATTTCGGCCTTGGAGTTGACCTGCAGCTTCTGGTACACCTGCCGGATGTGGTTACGCACCGTGTCGATGGAAATGTGCAGGCGGGCCGCAATCAGCTTGTAGCTTAGTCCGTCCTCGATTCCCTGCACAATCTGCTGCTCCCGGGGAGTAAGCTTTTCCTCGGCCTGCGGGCGGGGCTGGAAGTAGCGGATGACGTGGCGCGCCACACTGGGCGACATGGGGGAGCCACCCGCCGCCACCTGCAGCAGGCTTTCCTTGAGGGTAGGCAGGGGCGTGTTCTTAATCAGGTAGCCCACGGCCCCGGCGCATAAGGCCTGAAACACTCGCTCGGCGTCGCTGTACACGCTGATCATCACCACCTCGGCTTTGGGCAGCTTGGGGCGGATAAGGCCAATACCTTCGATGCCCGACTTGCCGGGCAGTTCGATGTCGGACAAAATAAGCTGGGGCGCAGCGGGCAGATGCGGCAGCATGGCCAGGAATTCCTCCACCGACCCTGCTTCGGCCACGAACTCAAACTCCGGCTGCGCACTCAGGTATTCGGTAAAGGCCTGGCGGATGGCGGGCGTATCTTCGATGAGGGCAAGGCGCAGCATACGGCAAAGGTGCAGCCTAACGGCGTACCGCGCCATAGCATAAAGATGCCGGTCGAAAATCAGGTTAAGGCAGGGGCAGCTGAACCCGCACCCGAAAGCCCTTGTGTTCTTCGCCGGCGCCAAAAAGCACCGTGCCACGTAATTGGCTGGCCCGCTCCCGCATGTTGCGGAGGCCGTGCCCCGCCGGTCGGCCCGTGCCGGTATAGCCTCGCCCATCATCTTTGACTTCCAGGACCAGCTGGCTGCCGTTGCGGTACAGCTGTACCGTTACCAGGCTGGCCTGGGCGTGCTTCACCACATTGTGCAGGGCCTCTTTGTAGATCAGGTACACCTGCTGCCGAACAAGCAGCGGCAGCGTCGGCGGGAGCTGTTCGGCCATCAGGTTGAAGTCGGACTCAATGCCGGCCGGAGGCAGCACTTCGTAGGCGTGGTCGCGCATCCGCTCCAGCAGGCTGGCTACCGAGTCGTTGCGGCTATCCAGGCTCCAGACCACGTCACTCATCTGGCGGGCGGCCGTGCGGCTGGCATCGGCTACGCGCTCCAGCCGCTCCTGGTGCTCGGGCAGGGGCACCAGTTCCCGCAGCAGGCTGCTTTCCAGGCTGATTTGCGTCAGCAGGCTGCCCACATCGTCGTGCAGGTCGGCCGCAATGCGGGTGCGCAGCTCGGCCAGCTGGCGGCGGCGGCGCTGCCGGTACCGGTGAACGGCCCACAGGAAGGCCCCGGCCACAAGGCTGCTCAGTGCCCAAAACCAGGCCCGGGCGTAGAAAGGCGGCGTTACCGTTACAAGCAAAAGTTGCTGCGCTGGTGTCCAGCGGCCACTTCGGCCAGCGGCCCGCAGCCACAGTGTGTAGTGGCCGGCCGGCAGCCGGTTGAACCGCACGCTGGTAGCCGGTCCAAGGTCGGTCCATTGCCGGTCCAGGCCCGCCAGCCGGTAGGCGTATCGGTGCCGCTGCGGGTCATCAAAATCAGCCAGTACAAAGCTCACGCTGAAGAATCGGTCATCGGGCTGCATCGTGAGGCGGGGCGGAGCTGCCGGGCTAGGGTAGCGGGTGCGCAGGCGGTTGGCGCGGCTGTCGTCGTAGGTGAGCTGGGTGAGCAGCAGAGGCGCGGCGGCAATGGGCTGCTCGCGCTGGGGCCGTACCTGCACCAACCCATTCACCGAGCCAAACCACAGCGCGCCCTGACGGGTGCGTAGGGCCGAGCCGTGGTTGAACTCGGTGACCGGCAGCCCCTCCCGACCTTGAAACGTGCGCACACTCAGCGAGGCCCTGTCAATCACGCACAGCCCATTGTCGGTGCTTATCCAAAGCTGCCGGCCAGCGCCGGGCAGCAGCGCGTTTACCATGTCATTCGGTAGTCCTTGTTTTTGGCTTAACCAGGTAAGCCGCTGGCTCCGCAGCCGGCCCAGACCCCGGTTGGTGCCCAGCCACGTTTCCTGTCGGACGGTATCGGCCCAGATAGCCCGCACTGCCGTACCGCGCAGGGCCTCGTAGCGGTATACGGTAGCCGTATCCGTCACGCGGTAGAGGCCCTGCTGCGTGCCCAGCCAGATTTCCTTTTTCCGGCCCATTAGGCTAAAGCAGTTGGCGTCGCGCAGCTCCGGGTATTGCCTGGCCGCCAGCCGCACGAAGCGCCCGGTGGCCGGGGAGAAGCAGTACGCGCCTTCGTACGTGCCCAGCCAGAGGTTGCCGTGGGCATCGTGAGCCAGGGCCCGGATAAAGCGCGTGACGGGTCGTTGCTGCTCGTCCCGCGCCGAAGTGAAATACCGAAGCTGCCGGGTGCGAAAATCCAGCCACGCCAACCCGTCGCCCTCAGTGCCCAGCCACGCCCCGCGGCCCGCCGAGTCCGGCAGCAGCGCATACGCTACAATGGGCTGGTGCTGGCCATTGGGCAGGTTTCGCCAGACAGGCTGACTATGGCCGGTTGAAACCTGCACGTCCAGCAGTCCGCGGTACGTGCCAGCCAGCAGTCGGCCGGGTGCCGCTTCCAGCAGCCCACGCAGCGAGTATGGCTGATTCGGCAAAGGCGCCGCCTGGTGCAGCAGCGTTGTAAAAGCCGCCGCGGGCTCCTGAAACAGCAGCAAGCCATTGCTGGTGCCAGCCCACATACCTCCGCTACGGGCCGGAGCGAGGCAGCGCACCACGGCTCCCAGCGGCAGCAGGCTCGGCGTGAGAGCATACGGCTGGCGCAGGAGCGAATCGTACCGGAGAAGGGTACCGCGGGCAGCGGCGCTCCACACCCGCTGCTGCGCATCCACGGCCAGCAGGGCTTCCCGGTCCTGGGCCCCCGCCGCCTGCACCTTCCGGAAGCGGTTTGTAACTGTATCCAATTGGTACAGACCGTGGCGGGCCCAGCTTGCCAGCATCTGGCCGCTGGCGGTTCGTGCCACGGCCGTCGGCTCAAAACTCGCCAGCTCATCCGGCCCCGCTTTGCCGATTTCATGCCGTTGCAGGTGCCGCCGGGCGGGGGAGTAGCAGTATACCGCCCCGTTGTGCTGCGTAGCCAGCCACAGGTTGCCCCGGCCATCGGGCACAATGCCGGCAATCCAGGTGGCTGTAGCAGCAGCGCTGGTGAGGCGTAACACGCGTTCCGAGGCCCAGCCCGGCCGCCGCCGTAGCAGCCAGCCGGCTTTGGTGCCCAGGTAGAGCGTGCCGTCGGTAGCCACGGCCAGGGCCCGCACCTGCTGGTGAGCCAGCGTGGTGCCTTGGGGGTCGGCGCGGATTAGCTTTTCGACGCCAGTTTGGGTGTTCAGCAAACTCAGACCCTGAGAAGTGCCTACCCAGAGTTGGTTGGGGCTGGTTTCCAGCAGGGCCAGAATAACTCCCCGGTTGATGTTGCCATCGGCCCGGCCGGGCCGATGAAACGCGGTGCCGTCGAAGCGGCTCAGGCCATTGTCGGTGCCTACCCACAGGTAGCCGCTCGCGCTGGGCAGGACGCAGTTCACGCGCCGGTGCGGCAGCCCTTCGGTCAGGCCAAAGTAGCGCATGTCGGCGGGCGAGGCTGCCCAACTCAGTTGTCCCAGCCCACAGAGCAGCAGAACGAGTGTATAGATATACCAGCGCCGGTGCCCGCTGCGCATCATACAGGAACGAGTGACGAATTAATTCGCCGGAAAAGATAGAAGCTTCCCGCGAAATCCGGCGTCAGGCGCCTATTGCCGGCACTACCAGCTGCCACCGGAACGCCCAGCACCAGCGCAGGGTGTAGCGCGTGATGCCCGCCCGCGCCAGCAACTGCTCCCAGTCGGTGCGCCGGAATGCCCGGGCTACGGACAGGGGAGCGTCGTGCTGCACAAGGTAGGAGCCGCCGAGCAGGCGCGTGAGCCACTTGATGCTGTAGTATGCCAGCGGGTGACGGTGCAGGTCGTTGATGATGACGGCCACGCGGGCCTGCTGCTGCCAGGTTTGCAGGAAATGCACCAGGTCGTCGTCCGAGAAATGGTGGCAGAACAGGCTGCACGTCAGTACATCGAAGCGCCGCTGCCGAAACTCAGGAGAAAAAATGTCGTGCTGGGCGAAGCTGATTTCGGGGTAGCCGGCGCTGTGCTGGCGGGCGTAGCTAAGCATAAAGGCGTTGGCATCGATGCCCTCCAGCTGCACCGGCACGGCGCGGCGACGGGCCCAGTGGGCCACGTAGCGCAGCGTGTCGCCGCCGCCGCTGCCCAGGTCGGCGAGGTGCAGTGGGCCGCCCACGGGTAAAGCCAGTTGTTCCAGAGCCTGCGTTACCACGTTGTAGCCACCCAGGCGGGCGTTGATGAGGGCCAGCTCATCCAGGTTCTGGCGAAGGGCATCGGAGGCCAGCGTCAGGTCATCCATCAGCTCCGGCCCGGTGGCGCGGCGGGAGAAATCAGGCATAGGCGACCTGCAACAGCATGGATTCCAGGGTAAGACCCGGCCCAAACGCAAAGCTGAGCACAGGCGCCCCGGCATCGGCAGCGGTGAAGGATGCCAGCAGCTCGCGCAGCACAAACAGCACCGTAGCCGAAGACATGTTGCCGTAGTCGCGCAGCACCTGATAGGCAAAGCGGTTGTCGTGGCGCGACAGGCCCAGTTCCTGTTCGATGGTTTCTAGAATCTTGCGGCCGCCCGGATGGATGGCAAACGCCTGGATATCGGCCAGCTTAACCGGCAGCCGCCGAAGCAGCTGTTCCGTGAGCTGGCGGATGCCCTTCTGAATCATGCGCGGCACGTACGACGACAAAGTCATTTCAAACCCGAAGTCGTTGATGTGCCAGGCCATGTCGGCGTGGCCCTCAGGCTCCAGGTCGCAGTGGAAGGCCTGTAGGGCCAGGCTGGCACCTTGCGCGGCGGGGCGGGCCTGCACCATTGCCGCCGCCGAGCCGTCGCCGAACAGCGCATTGGAAATCAGGTGGTCTTCTTCGCGGCTTTTCTGGAAGTGCAGGGTGCACAGCTCCGTGCACACAATCAGGACCCGCGCCTGCGCATCGGCCCGGCAGAAGGCGTCGGCCACTTTCAGGGCGTTGAAGGCCGCGTAGCAGCCCATAAAATTCACGCAGGTGCGCTGCACGTGCGGCGAAAGGCCCAGCGCGTGTACCAGCTCAATATCCAGACCCGGCGCGTACATGCCCGTGCAGCTTACCGTGATAAGGTGCGTAATATCCGGGGCCGCCAGCTCCGGCAGCTGAGCCAGGCAGGCGCGGGCTGCCTCCACCGACAGGGGCAGCGCGTGCGCCCGGTACGAAGCCAGCCGCTGCCCAACCGTTGGGAAGGGCTCCAGGCCCGGGGTGTTCGGAAAAAACGTGTACTGGCCGTTCTGCTGGCCATAATCGGGCAGCACGGAGTAGCGGTGCTCAATGCCCGACACCCGGTAGAGGGCGCGGAGCTTGCGGGTTTCGGGCGCATCCAGCTGAAGCGCCTGGGCCATAAAGTCGGCTATCTGGGGCTGGGCAAGGCGGTGCGGTGGGGTAGCAGTGCCAATGGCACACAGGTAGCTGGACATTCGGTGCAGTTTACGCAAAGTACGCCGCCGGCCCTAATTGAGTTAGGCCCGCGTACCCTGGAACAGGATTAAAACGGTTGGCCGTGGGTGCCGCCGATAAGCGCACGCACGGCGGCGGGCCAGTAGCGCAGCCCGCCAATAACCACTTCGCTCATCACCGGCCGGCCAAATAGCCGCTGCACGGCGCGGCCTACGCGCAGGCGGCTGCCGAACTGCCGTTGCCAGGCCTGCCGGTAGCCGCTTTCCAACTCTGGTCGCCCGACGTCGCCCCGCACGAAGGCGTGAATGTGCTCGGCGGCCAGGGCCGCGCCGTGCAGGGCCATGGCCATGCCGTTGCCGCACAGTGGGGTAATCAGCCCGGCCGCGTCGCCGCACATCAGCACGTGGTCTTCCACCGGCGCTTTCGGGGCGAAGGATATTTCGTTGATAACCTCGGGCTGCGGATATAGAAATTCGGCTTGCTCAAATACCCGGGCCAGAAAGGGGTTGCGGGCCAGCACGGCAGTTTCGAGAGCTGGAATGGTGCCGTGCTGCTTAAGGTTTTGGCGGGTGGTGAGGTAGCAGAAGCAGTACTTGTCGTCTTCGATGGCAGACAGGCCCGCGTAGCCGTCGGCGAAGTTGTGCAGGGCAATGAGATGGCGCGGCAAGTCGTAGCGCAGGTGATACTTCACGGCAAGGTAGGGGGAGCGTTGCCGGAAAAAGGGGCGGTTAAGCTGCCGGTCGAGGTTGGCCCGCTTGCCGTAGGCGCCCAGCACCACCTGCGCCGTCAGCGTGCGGCCATCGGCCAGCGTAGCGCGGTGCGTGTCCGTGGCAGCATCAAAAACCACGTCAGTTACTGTAGCGGTTTCCACTTGCATGCCGCGCTCCAGGGCCAGCTGGTACAGGAAAAAGTCGAGCTGGTAGCGGCTTATTCCAAAGCCGCCCAAATCCAGCGGGGCGCGCACCACGCGGCCGGCCGGTGAGCTAACCAGCAGCTGCTCGATGCTGGCCGGGCCAAGCACGGCGGGGTCGGCGCCGAGGCGGCGCAGGTAGGGCAGCACCTCGTTGGAAATGTATTCGCCGCACACCCGATGGAAAGGGTACTGCTTGCGCTCCACCAGCGTAACGGCCAGCCCGCGCCCGGCCAAGTCAAGGGCCGCAGCCAGCCCGGCCAGCCCGCCACCGATTATGAGAATGCTCACGAAAAAATTATCAGAAAAGTCATACAAAAGAGGCCAGCTATATAGGTTTTTTCTCAAAGAATGGATATATAGCTAACCAGATTCTCCCATAGGATGTTACCTTTGCAAACCTAATTAAACACTTCACGTTAAGTATTCCTGCTGGATTGCTGAACGCCTTGTTGCGCCCTTCCTTATGATAAAACTCCTACGCTTCGTTTCCTTTCTCCTGCTGTTTGGCCTGCTGCCCGGCTCGGCCTTGCTGTCGCAGGCGGCCGCTCAGCCCACGGAGAAGGCAGGCAATAAACCTCAGCTAGAGGAAAAAAACCTGCTGGTGTATCCCAATCCCAGCACGGGTATCGTGCAGGTATCTGTACTGGGTTTCAAAGGCCGTAAGCTGGAGCTGCGGGTGCTAAACATCATCGGCACCGTGGTATACCGCGAAACCGTGACGGAGCTCAACGACCGGTTTACCCGCACGCTCGACCTGAGCAAGTTCGCCAGCGGCCTCTACTACGTCAAACTCGACTCCGACAATACTAGCACCATGCGCAAGCTCGTGATTCGCTAGCCCCGGCGAGAATTTATTTATAAGCCGTGCGGCTGCTCCTACTTGGGGTGGCCGCACGGTTTTTTTATGTGATTCAGGCAGCAGTAGGGAAGGCCCGAATGTTGTTCAAAAAAAAGCCTTTCCCGGTAAGGAAAGGCTCATCAATTGGCAAGAGAAAAGCGCGCTAGCGGCGGCTGCGCACCCGAACCGGCTGTAGCTCGGGCTGGCGAGTAACCCGAACGGCCTGGGCGGCCAGCACGGCAACCAGGGTAATACCCACGGAAACAAGCAGAATCATAAAGCTGGGGTGTTAAAAGTACAAGAAACAACTACGCTTGCCCTGTTGGCAGAGGTAGAAGCTACAGAGTAAACTACAAAAGCTCCTGGGTAGTTTCGGTGGCGGTTGCTGAGTTGCCATCCCTCAGGCGCCAATCTGCGGACGGAGCTGTTCTATCACGGTTTCCGCCACCTGCCGGATGTAGCGGATGAGGGTGGCTACGTGCCCGGCGTCTACGTGCGGCTGGCTGGCGGCGGCTTCCAGCTCCCGGATGGGCTCCAGCAGGCTGCGCACGTTGAGCGAGTAAAAGCTGCTTTTGAGGTGGTGGGCCATTTCGGCCACGCGCTGCCACTGCTGCTGCGCGTAGAAGCCTTCCAGCTTAGCCAGGGCCGGCGGGGCCGTGTCGATGAAGAGCTGCATCATGTGCCGGATAAAGGCCTCGTCGCCCTGGGCTACCAGCTGAATGTTCTTTAAGTCGAACAGCTGCTCCGTAATATGTGCCTTAGCGGGCAAGTGGTGCTGCAGCAGCACATAGAGCTGCTGGTCGGAGAAGGGCTTGGACAGGAAAGCCTGGAAGCCTGCGGCCCGGTAAAGCTGCGTCTGGTCGGGCAGTGCGTTGGCCGTGAGGGCCACTACCGGCGTGGCCGCTCGCTGCGCATCGGGGTGCTGGCGCAGGTGGTGAGTGGTGGTGATGCCGTCCATTTCGGGCATCTGGATGTCCATCAGCACCAGCGCGTACGAATGCGCCCGGAAAAGCTCCAGGGCCTCGGCTCCGCTGGGCGCCGCATCTACCACCAGCCCCCAGTTGGCCAGCAGCTTTTTCGTCAGAAACAAGCTCACCGCGTTGTCTTCCACCAGCAGAAGGCGGTGGGGCCCGAGCGGCGGCTGCTCCACGGCCGTAGGTGTGGCCGTAGCCGGGCCGATAACCGGACGCAGCGGCAGCTCTACCCGGAACGTGCTGCCCTGCTGTACCTGGCTGTGGGCCGTGATGGTGCCGCCCAGCCGCTCCACCAGCCCTTTGCTGATGCTCAGCCCCAGGCCAGTGCCACCGTAGCGCCGGGCCGTGCTGGCTGAGGCCTGGGTGAAGGGCTCAAACATTTCCTCGAGCTGCGAGGCCGCAATGCCAATACCGGTATCTTCCACTACAAAGGCAAAGCAGCACATCTTGGCCTGATGGGGCAGCGGCTCGCAGCGCAGGGTCACGTGGCCTTGGTTTGTGAATTTAACGGCGTTGCTGAGCAGGTTCAGCAGGATCTGGGTGAGGCGGTACGGGTCGCCGAGCACTTGGGTGGGCACGTCGGGCGCGGGCAGCTCCAAATGCAGGCTGATGCCTTTTTCCTCAACCCGAAAGCGCACCGCCTCCACGCTGCGGCGCAGCACGTCGCGCACGTCGAACACCCGCTCCTCCAGCTTGATTTTGCCCGTCAGCAGCTGCGACACATCCAGCACGTCGTTTATCACCACCAACAGGTTTTCGGCCGATTCCTGAATGTGCTGCACAAATTCACGCTGCTCATCGGTGAGCGGAGTGCGGCCCAGCAGGCTGGCCATGCCCAGAATGCCGTGCATGGGCGTGCGAATCTCGTGGCTGATATTGGCCAGAAATTCCTGCTTGACGCGGGCCGTCTGCTCGGCGGTTTCCTTGGCCTGCCGCAGCTCAGCATTGACCTGTTTCTGCGCCGTTATTTCGCTGGCTACCGCCAGCACCTGCACCGTGCCATCGGCCAGCACAAACGGCTGCTTCAGGCACTGAAACCACCGCTCACGCCCGTCGTGCCACTCAAAATGCTCTTCGGTGAAAAGCTCTATCCGTGCCCGGATAACCTGCTGATCCTGCTCCAGCAGCCGCGTGCGCACGTCTTCGTCGGGCATCACATCGGCATAGTTGCCGCGTAACAGCTGCTTTTTCGATACCCCATAGAAATCGGCCGCCGCCTGATTGGCCAGTTGAAAATGTCCCTGTGCATCCCGAATAAAGATAAGCTGGGGCGAGGTGTCGATAATCTGCTGAAACAGCCGGTTTTTCTCCGCCAATCCCCGGTTGATAGCCCGGCGCTGGGCTTCGGCCTGCTTCCATTTGGTAATGTCTTCCAGGGCACCGGCCGCCAGCCGGGCCTGGCCCGAGGCGTCGCGCTCCAGCGGGGTAGTGCTGGTGCGCAGGCATAGCCGAGTGCCGTTGCGATGGTAAACGTGGTACTCTATCGTTCGGATTTCGCCATCGGCGGCGGCCCGCATGGCGTGCCAGTAGTCGCGCATGGGCGTACGGTCCTCGGCTGCGAGCAGCTGCTGCCACTCCTCCACGCCCATGGCCATGAGCTCCTGCTCGGTATAGCCCAGCAGGTCGTACATGTGCCGGTTGCAGTACGTTACGCGTTCTTCCAGCAGGTCAAAGGTGTAGATAACGTTCGGCGCCGTTTCCAGCACGCGCTCCAGCAGGCGCTGGCTGCTGGCCAGCTCGGTGGAAAGGCGCTGCTGATCCGTGAAATCGGTGAGGTACACGTTCACGCAATCTTCCGTAAGCAGCGGCACTACCGTCCAGTAGTACACGTGGTCGTTCAGGGCAAACTGCCGGAAGCGCGTCTGGCCCGCCGCCAGGGCAGCCGCCAGCTCATGGCGCAGGAACTGGTTGCCTTCCTGGGAGGCCTGCGCGGTCAGCTCCTCCAGCACGGGCCCGGCAGCGGGGTTGAAATACTGCGGATGGCCAGCCGGCGTGTAGCAGATAATAGGGTGGGGGCTGAACTCGGCCAGGCGGGAAAGCTGACTGATATGCGCCTGCAGGTGCTGCTGCTGCGTCACGTCCTGGTAGCTCCACAGGTGCAAGGCCACCACGCCTTGCTCGGCCACGGGCAGGTAGTTGAGCTTCAAAATGCGCCCATTGGCCAGGGACAGCAGCGCGTCCTGCAGGGGTACCTGCTGCTCCAGGGCGTGGCGGTGCAGCTTCACCGCTTCGTCGGGGTGCTGAAACCCAATGGTGAACTGCTCAAGCACTTCGCCCACTGGCGCACCCAGGTAGTGAACATACGGCTGGGGCAGCCCAAACAGGTGGCAGTAAGCCGGGCTGACCAGGGAAACGCGCAGGTCGGAGCCGGCTACGATAATAGCGTTGTCGAGGGTGTGCAGCAGGGCGGCCGCCTGGGTGGCGGCGGCCTGCTGCAGCCGGGTGGTGTGCAGGCGGGCCTGGTGCAGCTGGGTGCGGCTCTCGCCCAGCAGGCGCCGGGCCTGGGCTAGCTTATGATGCAGGTGGCGGGAAGCGGCAGCGGAGCGGTTGGCCATAAAGTCAGATACACATACTTACTTGATATACACTTCCTTGTTCTGGAGCATGCGGTACAGCGTGGACTTGCCGATGCAAAGCTGAGCCGCTGCCTGTAGGATGTTGCCTTGGTTTGCATCAAGGCAGCGCTGTACAATGCTAGCTACCTGAGCACGCAGCGGCGCAGCGGTTTCCGGGCTGGCAGCCGGCGAGGTGGGCCGCAGCTGCAGGTCCACCGGCTCAACGGTATCGCCCTCGGCCAGCACGGCGCCCAGCTCCACCACGGCTTTCAGCTCGCGCACGTTGCCGGGAAAAGCATACTGCTGAAGCTTGAGGCAGGCAGCGGGCGAAAAAGAATGCACGGCCAGGTTGTTGCGGGTCGCAAAGTCGCGCAGAAAGGCCTTGGCCAGCAGCAGCACGTCGTCGCCCCGCTCGCGCAGGGGCGGCAGCGCAATAGGCAGGCCCAGCAGACGGTAAAACAAATCCTCCCGGAAGGCGCCCTGCCGCACCCGCTCGGCCAGGTCGTGGTGCGTGGCCACAATCAGGCGGGCATCAAAGCGAATGGCGGAGTTGCCCCCTACCCGGTAAACTTCGCGCTCCTGCAGGGCCCGCAGCAGCTTCGACTGCAGGCTGAAGTCGAGGTCGGCAATTTCGTCCAGAAACAGCGTGCCCTGGTGGGCTTCCTCAAACCGGCCCACCCGGCGACTCACGGCCCCCGTAAAGGCACCTTTCTCGTGCCCGAACAGCTCACTTTCCAGCAGCTCTCGCGGGATGGCGGCCACGTTCACGGCCACAAAGGCACCGGTGCGCTGCTCCGAAAGGGCGTGAATGGCTTTGGCTACCAGTTCTTTGCCGGTGCCGGTTTCGCCCGTCAAAGACACGCTGATGTTGGTGCGAGCTGCTTTTTCAATCAGTCCCTGCAGCTGCTGCATCTGCGGGCTACAGCCCAGGAGCGTCCGGCGCGGGTCGGTGGCCTGGCCCAGCTGCTGGCGTAGCTGCTCGTTTTCGCGGCGCAGCGTCACCTGCCGCTGTACGTTGCCCGCCACATGCCAGAGGCGGTCCGGGGTGTCTTCGTCCTTCACCAAATAATCGTAGGCTCCCTGGCGCAACAGGGAAATGGCCGTGCGCACGTCTTCCTGGGCCGATATAACGACTACCGCCACGTCAGGCAGCTGCACCTTAATGCGGCGAAAAACCTCATCCCCAGCCATGTCGGGCAGGCCATAGTCCAGGCTGATCAGGTCAGGTTTCTGCGCGAGCTGGCTCAGGCACTCCTGGGCCGAGGCAAACCGGGTAACCGTGTAGTCGGGGTTCTGGTTGAGGCGGTAAGCCAGCAGCTGGCCGTACCACTCATTATCTTCAACAATGAATATGCGGAAGGCCGGCGTAACAATGGGCATAGAAATAGCAGCGGTAAGGTGGGAAGCTTAACTATAACCTACGGTAATCTATCGGGCCCCAGATGTGGTCTGTTTAGCCAATTTGGAGCGTTTAGCTTAGAGCTTTGCTAAATATCTGATTTACAAAATCTTGTTGCTGAAAGAACAAGCCGCGTTTTGTATAATATATATTCCCTAATATTTGCCTCTGTTTCCCAAAATGGGAAACAGAGGATATGGCTGACTGCACTATTAGACGATTAGCAGGGTCTGGATATGATTTATTGAGGATGGCAAACAGGTTGTAAGTCAGACTGCCCAGTGTATACACTTTAACGCAGTTTGCTATGAGCCTTCTTCCTGTTTATGCCGCCGCCCTTCGCCGCGGTATTCTGTCTTTCCTAGCCCTGATTTCCTGGCTGCAGGCCACCGCCGCCGACCCCGTGACATACTATTCCATAACCGGGGCACCGCCCGTGGTTACCACCAGTTGTATTACGGTGGTTTGTACCAAAGTAAACAACAAAGAACACGCAACCGATGCGGCCCTCGACAACTTTGCCACGCTGGATCTGGGCATCATTGCGGGCTCGGCTTCCATCTCTATGAAGCTCAACGGTACGGTTCCGGCGTACAGTCGGGCCGGGGTGGTGGTGAGCGGCACGGCTACGGTGCTCAGCCTCAATCTGCTGGGTGGGGCGCGTATTACCACGTATGCCAAGGGCGTGGAGAAAGACAAGCTGGTGGTGGATATGAACCTGCTCAAGCCCGCTATTGGCTCCAGCCGGCCTACGCGCCTGGAGTTTGAGGCCCCACAGGCTTTCGATGAGATAAAGCTGGAGTATTACCAGACCGCCAGCATCGACATCTTCAACCAGCACGACCTGCGGGTGTACTACGCCTATGGCATCAGCAACAGCAACCAGAATGAGGTGCAGGGCTACCTGTCGCGTACCAACAGTGCCAGCACGGCCGTATCGCCGGGTGCGCTGGGCTTGTGTCTGAATACGGCCGTAGCGCACCCCGAGCGCGCCACCGACACGGACCTGACCAGCAACTATGCTTCCTTCAGCAGCGCCGTTGATGTAAGCTGCCCGGCCACGCTGAACGTTGGTTTGGAAGGTATTGCGCCGGCCGGCTACCACGCGGGATTTGTGATTGGCAATGGCGGCCTGCTCGACGCCAGCGTGCTGGCCGGCCTGCAGGTGCGCACCTACCTCGGTGATGAGGAGCAGGAAACATTTAGCGGAGCCTCCCTGCTGCGCCTTAATCTCTTGCCCGACGGCAGCAACCGCTACTACGTGAGCTTTGCCACCAGCGAAGCCTTCGACCGGGTTTCTATCAGCCGGACAGAGCTATTGAGCGCTCTGAATAATGTGCGCCTGTACTACGGTTTCGGAATTGAGCCGCGGGCTTTCGAGGCCGAAACCATTACGCTTTCCGACAATACCACCGCCACGCCAAACCAGGACTTCCAGGCTCGGTCCAACAGTGTACTATCGGTGAATATCAATGGAACGGTAAATGGTATTGTGAATCCCCAGAATGCTGCCAATGCCTCCACAACGGACTATGCCAAGATTACCAGCCTGGTAAACGTGTTGGGTACGCAGCGCCTTAAAGTGAAGCTGAATGGCACCGGCCAGGCAGGTAATACCGCCGGCGTGGTGCTGCAGCTGGGGGAGGGACTGCTCGACGCCAGCCTGCTTAATAACTTCCGCATCAACACCTACGGCGGACCCGATGGCAACACCCTGCTCGAAAGCGCCAGCGGAGCCTCGGCTCTGCAGCTGGCGGTGCTGGGCGGCAACAAGAGTGAGCTGACGCTCCGGACCACACAGGATTTCACGTGGGTGGAGCTGGAAGTAAATAACGGTATCGGTGCCCTCGGTGACGTGCGCATGTATTACGGCTTGGCCGATGACCGTCCGTACGGCTTTCCCAATAACATCGTAACGCCCGTGGTGCTGCCCGTGGAGCTTACCGCCTGGCAGGCCCAGGTGCAGGGTAGCAGCGTACTGCTGCAGTGGCGTACGGCCTCGGAGCAGCAAAGCAGCCACTTTGTAGTGGAGCGGGCCACCCAGGCCGGCGCTGAAACCTTTGTGGCAGTAGGCCAAGTGCAGGCCGCCGGCAGCAGCTCGCAGGCCCGTACCTACACCCTGCGCGACGCGCAGGCCGGTAAGCTGGGTGCCGCCAAGCTTTACTACCGCCTGCGGCAGGTAGACCTGGATGGGCATCAGAAGGTATCGGAAGTGGTGGTGGCCGAGCTGGGCGCAGCCAGCTACGCGCTGCAGGTGTATCCCAATCCGGCTACCGCAGCTGGTATTGTGCAGGTTGCCCTCACGGGCCTGCCCCAGCTGGGCCATTCGGTGCGTATCTTGGACAATCAGGGACGACTGGTGCGCGAGTATCCGGTGTTGCAGCTGGGGCAGCAGCTACTGGTGCAGCAACTGCCCGCCGGTATGTATCACGTGCTGCTGCAGGGCGGCAGCGGCCAGCGGCTGGCAATCCAGAAAATAGTAGTTACGCCGTAGCTGTTGCCCGAGTATTCCAAGGAAAAATGCCCCGATAGATGCTGCGTAGCATCTATCGGGGCATTTTGGCTAGAGCCTGTTATATGGCGTCTTAAAATTCCTTGGTTGTCGCGGAAATATGCTAAAACCAACCTAACAGACGTTAGGTTACGGGGCACTGAAAAAGCCAGAGTGAAATAAGCGAGAAATAGGTTGCGTGGTATATTCTTAACCTATATCTTGGGTGTCTCGTAAAATTCAGTGAGTGAGTGATGTGAGAGCCTATTCAGGCAAGACAGAAAGCCGCGCTGCAACGCGGCTTTCTGCATTTCAAGGATAGCACCAGCTACACTGTCGGGCTTACGGAAAAATGATAATGGTGATGATGGTTTAGTAATAACCACATACGCGCAGAACATGCTTGCCTGCAGGGGTTGCATCGGCCTCAGTACCGCAGAAAATTCTCCGGGCTTCCATTAGCTGCCTAAATAGCCGTGGAAGCAGCAGCCTCTTTGCTAGTCGTGGTCCTGGGCCGGCAGCCCCACGGTGCTGTCGTCGGTAGTGGGGAGGCTGTTCATATAAGAGCGGAAAGTCATAGCAACCTCACTGGCCAGCGACATGGCCTGAGCCCGCAGACGCCGGTCGTTGTGGGTCTTTTCCGTAGCTTTTTGCAGGCTGAGCTGGGTTACGTACTCTTCCAGCAGCACCAGCTCCGTGGGGTTGGCCGGGTCGGAGATATAGCGGAAGTTATCAACCCGGTAGTCGTAGCCCTGATCGGTGCAGTGGAAGGTGAAGTCGAACCGGACGGCTCGCTCTTCGTTTTTGCCGGACAAGGAAACCGGCTGCACTTTGGCGGTGCCGGTGATGCGCAGGGTGCCCGTGGCCGCGTTGTTAACCACATCGGAAGTAGGGCCAAAAGCAAAGCGCTTGTCTACCCACTCGGCGGCCCGCCCAAACAGGGCGGCTTTGCCCGGCTCGGGCGCGGCTACAGTTTCAGCGTACTGCAGGGGCTCGTGGTTTTGGGCCAGTACTCGACCGGCGGATGCCGTCAGCAAAGCTGCGGCAACCAGGGTAAGGAACGTTTTTTTCATGGCTACAGACAAGGAAACCGAAATAGGACAGGGCGGGATGCGTAGAACTCGGTGCGAAATTACAGCCTTTAGGATTGTTGAACATTCCAAAGCACGTTATTGGTTTGTTAAGTTGAAAAGAAATTGTGTTTTATCGTTATATGGGTTTCGTTTCGGTCTGTTCTAAAGACTAAATATATAAGTCGACATAAAAGACAAAACCTGGGTATTACTCTGATTTTACCCGTTTACCAGTACTGCTGCAAAGGGCGGAAGGAGTGGCTGCTATTGAGGAAGCTCGTCAAAACACACTATTTTTCCCAGTTCAATTGAATAGTGGAATCGTCATGAGGGTATGGTATTATGAAAATACGATGCTTAAGTAGATTGTTGCAGGTCAGCTATATACGCAGGCATGTGGTTTGCAAGGGTGCCGCACAATAGGCAAGCAGCAGAAAGACTAAGCGCAATAGTTCGGCAAACAAAACTTAATGTTACGGCAGTATTGCGGCGTAAAAAACTATGCTTAGCTTTGTCGCATGCTTCACCTTATCCAGCAAAACTGATGAAGCGCGGGACTAGTCATAACGCTGTCCTGCGAAAAGACCGGAAGGTCTTTCTGCACATCGACTCTTCTATTTTTCCTGGATTCTTCCGTACTGCCGCTTCGGTTTTTGAAGCGGTTTTTTTGTGCCCAACCAGTTTGGTTGGCACCTTGGGCGGTCTGAGTACGACCATTTTCCAGCGTACATTTCCTACAATGGTAAGGCCCATGAACGATACCGCCATTCTCTCTCAACAGATGGTAGCAGCCGCTCCTGTTGCTGCGCGCAACGTGCTCAACGCCAATGGTTGCCTGGAAGCCCAAGGCTTCGTCAGCAGCCATAACATGTCGCACATTGTGGACGTAGCCGCGCAACTCATTTTCGGCCGGAAAGACAGCCAGGAATACCTGCCTTTTCAAATCAACCGCGACGATGTAATCTAATTCTCGCTTTGCCTAGCACCCGGTAGCTTACCGGGTGCTTTGTTTTTTACACCGGCCCAAACGTCAGTGATGGAAATCCTGCCCGGGGGCAGGACCGGGTGGTTCACAGTTAGGGACTCTAAATCAGGGGAAAATTGGTGAAGATCCAGGCCAGTGAGCCACCCACTTCCGGCCCGATCAGAACTCTCAACGCACTTTCGTAGCAAGTATCCTATGCAACTCGGCCCGCTTACTTTACAAAATCCCGTATGCTTGGCAGCGGCTCCGTGGCAACTGCCGGCCGGACCGGCTTACGACCGTCTGGGCGCCATATTTACCCGTACCGTAACCATGGAGCCCAAGCCCGGGCTCTACGAAGAAGGCATTTGGCAGGTGAATGAGCAAACCCTGCTCAACGCCACCAACATGCACACGGAAAGCGCCGAAATTCTGGTGCAGGAGCATTTACCCCACCTACTCAGCTACGGCGTACCAGTGCTGGTGAGCATCACGGCGCCCGGCGTGCCGGGGTTTCGCAAGATTGCGCGCTTTCTGGCCCGAGAGGTAGGCGCCCAGATAGCTGGGGTAGAAGTCTACATCACCCAACCCGATACTGAAAAGGGCGCGGAGCTGAACGCCAAGTTTGTGCGCGAAGCCACCCAGGCGGTACGCAATGAGCTAGGCCCCGATGCCATCATCCTCGTGAAGCTACCACCCTGGCCCGAGCACATCCGAGGCCTGGCGCTGGGTGCTCAGGAAGGGGGCGCCACTGCCCTGGCTGCCACCAACCTGCTCAAAGCCCTGCACCTATCCGACAATGCTGCCGATGCGCCGGTAGCGGGCGGCCTCTCCGGCGAAGCCCTGCGCCCCGTAGCCCTACGCTGCGTGTGGGAGCTGGCGCACGATGCCCGCATTACCCTGCCCGTCGTGGGCACCGGCGGGGTATTCACAGCAGGTCACGTTACCGACTATATGCGTTGCGGCGCCGTGGCCGTGCAGGTAGCCAGCGGCGAGTGGCTGGAGCCCGGCCTTTCGGCGCGCCTAGCTGCCGAGTGCGGGCATCTGGTGCCTATCAATTCGTGATGGGCTGCCCAAAGTAGTACTGCCTCTTCCAGAAAATACCCGCTTTTACACTTATCAACCCACCCATGCAAAAGCTTATTCAACGCACCGAAACCGCTAACTCCCTGCTCTGCGTCGGCCTAGACCCCGTGGGCGACGATGCCCAGGTAGCCCGACGCCTGGCCGAAGTTATCGACCAGACGCACGCCTATGCCGCCGCCTTCAAGCCCAACCTGGCCTTCTTTCTGAGCCGGGAAAACGGGGTGCAGCTTCTGAAAGAAACGGTGCAGCGCATTCCAAAGGATATTCCGGTGATTCTGGATGGCAAGTTCGGCGACATAGCCAACACCGCCGACCACTATGCCCGCTTCGCCTACGACGTGGTAGGGGCTGATGGCGTCACGGTAAACCCCTATATGGGCGACGACGCGGTGCGGCCGTTTGTGCGAGAAAACAAGCTGGTGTTTGTGCTGGCCAAAACCTCGAATAAGTCGCAGTACTCCATGCAGGACATGGCCCTCACCCGCGGCGGCTCCCTGGCCGATGGGGTAGCTAAAGTAGCCAGTCGCCTGGATTCCGAAATTGGAGGCATCGGGCTAGTTGTTGGCGCTACCAATGCCGAGGCCGTAGGCCGCCTGCGTACCCTCTGCCCAGGGCTCTGGTTCCTGGTGCCCGGCGTGGGCGCCCAGGGCGGCGACCTGCAAGCCACGTTGAAAGCGGGCCTTCGCCCCGACGGCTCCGGCCTCCTCATTAATACGTCACGCGTGTTATGGCAAGCAGCCGATGCCGGCGCAACGGCGCGGGAGCTGGTAGAGCAGATCAATCGGTTCCGCCCCGTAACGGCGTAATCCCACCCGTCCTGCTTCATCAATGAAGCCTTTCCAAACCTTATACAATCGAGTTTTACCCTTGACTTCTGCCCAACCCACCTTCACTTCTGAAGAACTAGAAGAGCAACTCCTGCAGGAAGATGCGCTGTTGCGCGGCCACTTCCGCCTTTCCTCCGGTTTGCATTCTGATACCTACGTGCAGTGTGCCCGGTTCCTGCGCCGCCCCGACCTGGCCGCGCCGGCCGCTGCGGAACTGGCCCGCCAAATTCAACAGGCCGGTTTGCAGCCCGATGTGGTGGTGGGCCCTGCTATGGGCGGCGTGGTCATTGGCTACGAGCTAGCCCGGCAGCTGGGCGTACCGGGCATCTTCACGGAGCGGGATGATTCGGGGCAGATGACCCTGCGACGGGGCTTTACCATCGAGCTAGGTCAGAAGGTTATTATTGCCGAAGACGTAGTTACTACGGGCAAGAGCACCAATGAAGTAGCGCGGGTACTAGAGGGCTTAGGCGCAAAAGTTTTGGCCGTGGCCAGTTTAATTGACCGCACGGGTGGGAATGCTGCGCTGAATTTCCCGAACTTTGCCCTGCTGCCAGTTACGGCGGCTACCTACGCACCCGATGATTGCCCGCTGTGCCGGGCAGGTATTCCGGTGGTGAAACCGGGCAGTCGGCCCGATAAAGCGTTTTCTTGAACCTACTGCGGCGCAACCGGCGCTACGGCAAGGCATTTTCGGCGTACCCTGCGTGGGTATGCTTCCTCACGGTGGCACAGTCGCCTCAGCGTGGGAAACCCGAAAAATAGACAAACCTCCCTCTTTTGGACTCTACCCAAAGAACCATACAGCTTCTGCTCAAGCCCGGCCAACACGATGGCGAGGGCCAACGCGTAGCCGAAGCTGCCCAACGCCACCTAGGCCTCTCTACTGGCCGGGTGCAAAGCACCGCCCTCTACACGGTGCGCTACCCCGTGAGCGATGAGCAACTGCGCGACTTCGCCACCCACTGCCTCCAGGACCCCGTGCTGCACGACGTAGCCCTCGACGAGTTCCGCCACGGCTCCGAATACAAAAGCTACATCCTAGTGGCCAAGCTGCCCGGCGTAACCGACGACGAAGGCATATCGGCCCAGAACGCCCTCGGCGACTTCCTGAACCAGCCGCTGGACACCCATACCCAGCACATCTTCAGCAAACGGCTCTACTTCCTGGAGCACGAGCTGCCGGAGAGTAGCCTGCGCCGCCTGGCCGAAGACCTGCTCGGCAACAAAATGATCAACCGCTTCGAGGTCGGCCCCATAGCCCAGATTCGCGACTATACGCCGCGGCCGGGCGGTGGGGCCGAATCTATTACGGACACGGTGCCGCTGGTAGGCCTCTCGGATGAGGAGCTGGTTAAGCTGTCGAAAGACAACCTCTACGCCCTGAACCTGGAGGAAATGCGCGTCGTGCGCGACCATTACACCAGCATTGCCGCTAGGCGCCAAGCCGCCGGCCTGCCCCAGGACCCTACAGACTGCGAGCTGGAAATCATTGCCCAGACGTGGTCGGAGCATTGCAAGCATAAGGAGTTCAGCGCTGTTATTAAATACCGGGATGCGGACACGGGCGAGGAGTTTGAGGTGGACTCTCTGTTCAAAACCTACATCAAAAACGCTACCTCTGAGGTTGACCGCCAGCTCCGCGCCAACGGCAACGACTGGCTGATTAAGGTGTTCAGCGACAACGCCGGCGCCGTGCGTATCAACCCGGAGTCGTTGTTCGTGTGGAAGGTCGAGACGCACAACTCACCCTCGGCTATCGACCCTTACGGCGGGGCTATTACCGGCATCCTGGGCAACAATCGTGACCCACTGGCTACGGGCATTGGGGGGGCGCGGCTGCTGTTCAATACCAACGTACTGTGCTTTGGCAACCCTGAGTTTTCGGGCACCCTGCTGAGCAACCAGCTGCACCCGCGCCGCATTTTCGAAGGCGTCCGCAAGGGCATTGAAGATGGCGGCAATAAGTCGGGCGTACCGACGGTGAACGGTGCCATTGTGTTCGATGATCGGTACGCGGGTAAGCCGCTGGTGTACTGCGGCACCGGCGCCGTAATGCCCATGCAGCTGGCTGGTCTCGATTCTTGGGAAAAGAAGATTGATGCTCAGGACCGCATCATCATGGCCGGTGGTCGGGTGGGCAAAGACGGCATCCACGGCGCTACCTTCTCCAGCATTGAGCTAGACGAAACCTCGCCCGCCACGGCTGTGCAAATTGGCTCGCCCATTACCCAGAAGCTGGCCATGGACTTCCTGATCCTAGCTGCCCGCCGCGGCCTTATCAAGTGCAGCACCGACAACGGTGCGGGCGGCTTGTCTTCCTCCATTGGCGAGCTGGCTACCATCAGCGGCGGCGCCGTGGTGGAGCTGGAGAAAGTGCCCCTGAAATACCCTGGTCTACGTCCGTGGGAAATCTTCGTGTCGGAGTCGCAGGAGCGTTTCTCGCTGGCTGTGGAGCCGAGCAAGATGGCTGAATTGATGGCCCTAGGCCAGGAAATGGAAGTGGAGCTGACCGATATCGGCTACTTTACCTCCGATGGCAGCCTCGACGTACGCTTCGACGGGGAATCGGTGGCCCGTATTGACATGGAGTTCCTGCACAACGGCGTGCCCCGCAAAGTGCTGGAAGCCGAGTGGACCAAGCCTACCGCCCAGGAGCCCGCGCTACCTACTGACCTCGACTATACCGACGTGCTGAGCCGCCTGCTGGGCTCGCTCAACATCTGCTCCCGCGAATCGGTAATTCGGCAGTACGACCACGAGGTGAAAGGCCGCACGATTATCAAGCCGCTCATGGGTGCTACCGGTCAGGCTCCGCAGGATGCCGCCGTGGTGCGCTTCAACTTCGAGAGCTGGGAAGGGGTAGCGGTGAGCAACGGTATCCTGCCTCGCTTTGGCGATATAGACGCCTATGATATGTCGGCCGGCGCGTTTGACGAGGCTGTGCGCCAGATTGTGGCGGTAGGAGGGAAGCTGCCCAACCTAAGCTACGGCGACGGCAACTTCTGGTCGGTGAACGACAACTTCTGCGTACCCGACTCGGTGTACGACCCCACTACCAACCCCGACGGCAAGCACAAGCTGGCCAAGCTGGTGCGCATGTGCCAGGCCCTGCGCGATGCCACGGCGGCCTACTGCATCCCGCTCACCTCGGGCAAGGACTCGATGAAGAACGACTTCAAGGCCGATGGCGTGAAGATTTCCGTTCCGCCCACGGTCCTGTATTCCATGACCGCCAAAATCGAGGACGTGCGCCGCACCATCACCTCCGACTTTAAGCAAGCCGATGACGTGGTGTACCTGCTGGGCGAAACCTACGACGAGCTGGGCGGCTCAGAGTTCTATCAGCTTTTCGGTGAGCTAGGCGCCAACGTGCCCAAGGTTCGGTTCGAAGAAGCCAAAGCCCTCTACACGCTGATGGGCCAGGCCAACGACAACGGCCTCATTCAGTCTTGCCACGACTTATCGGATGGTGGCCTAGCGGTTGCCTTGGCGGAAGCCACGTTTGGGCATGGGTTTGGCGCCGATGTGGAGCTGCCTGCTACTGGCCTAGGCCTAGCGGCGCAGCTGTTCTCGGAGTCGCACTCCCGCTTTGTGGCCACGGTGGCGCCGGAAGATGTGGTGGCTTTCGAGCAGCACTTCGGCGCCCGCGCTACCCGCCTCGGTGTGGTAACGCAGGACAGCCAGCTCACGGTGCGCCACAACGGGCAAACCGTTATTTCGGCCAGCGCGGCGGCCCTGCGCCACGAGTGGACGAATGGCCCAGTAAACAGAATTATCGGCTTCGGCCAGCACGAAGCGGCTCAGGTATCATGAACGAGAAACCATTATTTCCGGATCTGAATTCGCCGCCCATGCCGCAGCGCGACGAGACGGGACCAGCGCAAACCAACGCCGACGGTACCGTGACGGTGCTCGGCTACAAGAGCATTGACGGCGGCCACGAAAGCACCGAGCCTCTAGGACACGTGTCGGCAGAAACTGCTGCCGAGCAGCCAGTGCGCGCCCTCATCCTGACTGGCT
This sequence comes from Hymenobacter guriensis, assembly GCF_015773195.1. Taxonomy (GTDB): domain Bacteria; phylum Bacteroidota; class Bacteroidia; order Cytophagales; family Hymenobacteraceae; genus Hymenobacter; species Hymenobacter guriensis. The sequence continues at coordinate 265,767 of NZ_JADWYK010000006.1, read as the reverse complement.
TCGGCATCAACTGCGAAGAGGAGTTTGCTGCCGCCTACAAGCTAGCCGGCGCCGAGCCAACCATCGTGCACCTGAACCAGGTGCTGCACGGCCACATCAGCATCCACGACTACGACATCCTGAACTTCCCCGGCGGCTTCAGCTTCGGCGACGACCTGGGCTCGGGCGTGGTGCTGGCCAATAAGCTGCGCTACCGCAAAAACGCCGAGGGCCGTACTCTGCTCGACGACATCAAGGAGTTCATCGCCAACGGCAAGTTCGTGATGGGCATCTGCAACGGCTTTCAAGTGCTGGTGAAGCTAGGTTTGCTCCCCAACCTGAGTGGCAACGTAACGCCCGAAGTAACCCTGACGCACAACGCCTCAGGCCGTTACGAAGACCGGTGGGTGCGCCTGAAAGTCAACCCGAAGTCGAATTCCCCTTTCCTGAAAGGCATCGACTCAATGGAAGTGCCCGTGCGCCACGGCGAAGGACGCCTGATTATTAAAGGCGAAGAGACTTTGGCTCAAATCGAAGCACGTGCGCTGAACTGCCTGGCCTACACTGATTTCGATGGCTCACCGACGGACGTGTACCCGCACAATCCTAACGGTGCCGACCTGAACTGCGCCGGCCTGACCGATATCACCGGCCAGGTATTCGGGCTGATGCCGCACCCCGAGGCCTTCCTGTCCCTCTATAACCACCCCGACTGGGCCCGGCGCAAGCGTCAGAACCCCGGCCTGAGCGAGGAAGGGGACGGCCTGCGCTTGTTCCGCAACATTGTGGAGCACGTGCAGAGCCAGCGCCAAACCGCCGCTACACCTCAGGAAGCCCGCCAGTTTTCATCCTAGACACCTCCGCAAGCTACTGGCCTAGCGCCGGCTGCTAACTCGTTGTATGAACACCCTCAACCACTTCGATACCCCCCAGCTCGAACTCCTGCACCGCGGCAAAGTTCGCGACTCGTACCGCGCCCCTTCCGGGGAGCGGCTTATCGTGGTAACCGACCGCCTCTCGGCTTTCGATTCGGTGCTGGAAACGCCCGTGGCCCACAAAGGCGCGGTGCTGAACGGGCTGGCCGCTTTCTGGTTCGACAAAACCCAGCACATCATTCCGAACCACGTGATTTCGCTGCTCGACCCGAACGTGACGCTAGCCAAGGAGGCCGAGCCAATTCGGGTGGAGATGGTGGTGCGCAACTACCTCACGGGCTCGATGCTACGCGGCTACCAGCAGGGCCAACGCACCTTCTCAGGCGTGACGGTACCGGACGGCCTAACCAAACACCAGCAGTTCCCCGAGCCCATCGTGACGCCTACCACCAAGGAGGAGTCGGACCGTGAAATAACGCCGGAGAACTTGGTAGCGGAAGGCTGGGTGTCGGCGGAGCTGTACGAGAGGATGCGGGTGAAGTCCTTGGAGCTGTTCAACTTCGCTTCTAAGTGGATGGCCGAGCGCGGCATCATCCTGGTGGATACCAAGTACGAGTTTGGCTTGCTGGATGGAGAGTTGATTCTGATTGACGAAATTCACACGCCCGACTCATCGCGGTTCTGGAGCGCCGAGGACTACGCCAGAAACCCCGAGACGGCCGAGCAAATGGATAAGGAGTACGTGCGCCAGTGGCTGATTGCCAATAAGCAGGACGGCCAGTACCCCCGCGCCCTCACCCCCGAAGTATCCGCCGAAGCCACCCGCCGCTACCTCGATATTTACGAGCGTATCACGGGTGCCCCGCTACCTACCGGCGACGAAACTGCTGGCAACGACGTGCAGGCCCGCCTCATCGGCAACCTAGTGCGCGCCGGTATCATGAAAGGTGCCTGATAAGACGAATCGAATGGAGAGTGCGAAACACAAACAACTAGTGCAAGACTACATCGATGCGTACAACCGTTTCGATGTAAACGGGATGGTGCGCCATCTGCACGAGGACGTGGTGTTCCGCAATATTTCCGGCGGCGAAGTCAACCTGACAACTCACGACAAGGAAAGCTTCCGCCAGCAGGCCGAGCAGGCCCGGCAGTATTTCTCCCAGCGGGAGCAGCGCATCACGGATTGGCAACTAGCCGACAACCGCGTGGAAGTGGTAATTGACTACACCGCCGTGGCGGCCATTGCATTTCCCAACGGCCTCAAACCGGGCGACACGCTGCAGCTGCAGGGTAGGTCCGTTTTTCAGTTCTCTAACGGGCTGATAGCTTCCATTGACGACATCAGCTAAGCCACACCCGACGTATGCCCGCCACTGCCGCTACCCTACAGATCGAAGTCTCCTTGCCCCAGGCGGCGGAAGCGCAGCCCTTGCTCGACGCCTTGTCGGAGCAGCTGGGGGCGCGCTTCGGCAGCGACGGTCGGGCTTCGTTTACGGAGTGGCAAAGCGGTGACCCACGCTACATCTTTCTGCTGGCCCGGCAGGAAGGAGAAGCCGTAGGGTGCGGAGCCGTGCGGCCCCTAGCCGAGGGTATTGGCGAGGTAAAGCGCATGTTCGCCAGGTATGCCCGTCAGGGCATTGGCGAAGCGGTGCTGCACCGGCTCGAAACCGAGGCCCGCCGCGCCGGCTACACCGAGTTGTGGCTGGAAACCCGGGTAGCTAATACCGAGGCCTGCCGCTTTTACCTCAAGAACGGATACCAGCGCCGCCCTAATTACGGCCAGTATCTTGGCCGCAAAAATTCTGCTTGTTTCGGCAAGCTTCTGCCTTCTTCTGACGCAGCCGAACTACCTACTTATGACTAGTCCTTCAAATAAACCCATTGTACTCCTGGGCGGCGGGGCGCGTGAGCACGCCATGGCCTGGAAGCTGACCCGCGACGGCGCAACTGTGCACGTACTGCCCGGTAACGCTGGCATTCCAAATAGTTACCCCGAAATCAGTGCCACCGACTTTCCCGCCATTCAGCAGTTCTGCGAAGCCAAGGGCGTGAAGCTGATTGCAGTAGGGCCTGAAGCGCCCCTGGCGGCGGGCGTGGTCGATTATTTTACCGGCTCCGACATCCGCGTGTTTGGTCCCTCGCGGGCCGGGGCAGTGCTGGAAAGCTCCAAGGTATGGAGCAAGGACTTCATGCGGCGGCACGGGGTGGCTACGGCAATGTCATGGCAATACCGCAGTGATAAACTGGCCGAAGCCCGCGCCAAAGCTACCGAGTTGGATGGGCAGGTAGTAGTGAAGTACGACGGGCTGGCGGCTGGCAAAGGCGTGTACGTGTGCTCTTCTGTGGAAGAAGCGCAGGCTGCGCTGGACGACTTGCAGCAGCAGCACACCGGCTGGTTCTCATTTCTGTTGGAAGAAAAACTGACCGGCCCGGAAATCAGCATCATCGGCGTGACGGATGGCAACCAGGTGCGGCTGCTGGCCCCGTCGCAAGACCACAAGCAGCTGCTGGCCGGCGACCAGGGCCCCAACACCGGCGGCATGGGCGCCTACTGCCCCGTGCCCTTCTGCGACGACAACGTGCTGGCCGCCATCCGCACCAGCATCGTGGACCCCACGTTGCGCGGCCTGCAAAACGAGCAGTTCAACTTCAAAGGCTTCCTGTACTTCGGCATCATGCTCACCGAGCAGGGCCCCAAACTGCTGGAATACAACGTGCGCCTCGGCGACCCGGAAGCCGAAGTGCTGCTGCCGGCTATGGAAAGCAGTCTGCTCGGACTCATTGAAGCTACCCTGGATGGCAAGCTGCAGCAGACTACGGTCCGCCAGCGCCGCGGCTGCTACGTGGGCGTGGTGCTGGCCTCGGGCGGCTACCCGGCGGCCGACTTTCCCACGGGCTTTCCCATCACCGGCCTCGATGAGCTGCACCCCAGCATTCTGGCCTTCCACGGAGCTACCCGGCATAACGCCGAGGGCGAGCTGGTGACCAGTGGCGGCCGGGTGATGGTACTGGTTGGACACGGGGAAGAGCTGGAAGAGGCTGTAGCTCACGTGTATCGGGAAGCAGAAAGAGTTAAATTTAAGGATGCCTACATCCGTACCGATATCGGCCAGCGGCCGGAACCCATCCTTGCCGGCAACTGGTAATCATAGCATCCGAAAGGCGCGCCTGGCCATTCTGCTGTCGGGACGGGGCTCCAACATGGTGGCCCTGGTACAGGCCGTGCAACACGGCGTGCTGCAGAATCTGGCCGAAGTAGCGGTGGTGTTTAGCAACAAGCCTGAGGCCCCCGGTTTGAAAACGGCCGCCGCCCTGGGCTGCCCCACGGCCAGCCTCGGCAGCCAGGACCGCAAGCGGGCGGAGTTTGATGCCGAAGTGGTAGATGTGCTGCGCCAGTACCAGCCCGACTACGTGGTGCTGGCTGGCTACATGCGCATCCTTTCGCCCACGTTCATTCGGGCGTTTGCGGGCCGTATTCTCAACATTCATCCTGCCGATACGCACCAGCACCAGGGCCTGCATGCCTACGAGTGGGCTTTCGAAAATCAGCTGCCGGAAACCAAAATCACGGTGCATCTGGTTGATGAGGGCCTAGATACCGGCCCCATTCTGGCCCAGCATCCGGTGGACCTGCGCGGGGTCGATACCCTGGCGGAGGTAGAACGACGCGGCCTGGCCGTGGAGCATACCCTGTACGCCGATACGCTGGCTGGCTTGCTGCGCGGGCAATTAAGAATTAGTAATGAAGAATTAAGAATCGGCTCTGCTGATTCTGACGGCTTCCCTCAATTCTTAATTCCTAATTCCTAATTCCTAATTGAAAAGTCATGTGCGGAATAGTAGGTTTTTACGGCCCCGATGACGTCGCCCACGACATCGTATTTGGCTTGACGGCGCTTCAGCACCGCGGTCAGGACGCGGCTGGCATTGCCACCTTCGACGACAACTTTCACCTCTGCAAAGGCAATGGGCTGATTTCGGATGTGTTTAAACCCAAGCAGCTCCGGAAGCTGAAGGGCAACATCGGCATCGGCCACGCCCGCTATACGACCCAGGGCTCCAACGATGCCGAGCTGGCGCAGCCGTTTACCACCAGCTACCCCTTTGGGCTGTCTATGGTGCACAACGGCAACGTCATCAACTTCCGCCAAGCCGCCAAGCGCCTGCACGAGAAGTACCACGTGCTGCCCAAGACCAGCAACGACCTGGAGCTCATCATGTACACCTTCGCCTCGGAGCTGCGCCTGAAAAACCTCGATAACCTTTCCGTTGTCGATATTTTCGACGCGGTAGAGACGACGCAGGAGCTGGTAAAAGGCGCTTACGCCACCATTACCGTCATTGCCGGGCACGGCTTGCTGGCCTTCAACGACCCGCTGGGCATCCGTCCGCTAGTGCTCGGCCGCCGTGACACGGAAGCCGGTCCCGTCTACGCTTTTGCTTCGGAAAGCACCTGCTTTGATTACCTGGGCTTCGAGTTTATCAAGAACGTAGGGCCCGGTCAGGCGGTGTTTATCGACAAGGACTTCCAGGTACACTACAAGAACCCGTACAGCCTGCCAAAGAACTTCTGCGTGTTCGAGCACATCTACTTCGCCCGCGAAGACTCCACCATCCACGGCCGCCTGGTGGCCCGGGAGCGGGTGCGGCTGGGCAAGATGCTGGCCCGCAAGGTCATTGAGTCGGGCATTCAGCCGGATATGGTGATTGACGTGCCGTCATCGGGGTACTTTTCGGCGTCGGGTCTGGCCGAAGCCATTGGGGTGCCCTACCGCCGGGCCATGGTGAAGAACAACCACATGGGCCGCTCCTTTATCGTGAGCAGTCAGGCCGGGCGGGAAGATATTGTGAAGAAAAAGCTGAACCCTATCCGGGAGTTTGTGGAGGGCAAGAAGATTGCCGTAGTCGACGACAGCATCGTGCGCGGCACTACCTCGCGGCGCATTGTGCGGATTCTGCGCGAAGCGGGAGCTGAGGAGGTGTACTTTATTTCCAGCGCACCGCCCATCATTGCGCCCTGCATCTATGGCATCGATATGGCCATGAGCACCGAGCTGATTGCGGCCAACTACACCGAGGAGGAAATCTGCCGCTACATCGAGGCCGATAAGGTTATCTACCAGTCGATTGAGGATTTGCAGGAGCTGTTCTCGGAAGACAAGGGCCACGGCGGCAGCTGTTTCGCGTGCTTCACCGGAAACTACCCCACCGGCGACGTAACCAAGTACCTGCGCCACATCCAAGAGGAGCGCCAAAGCCACCGCCCCGACAAAGACAAAAAGGAGGAGGTTGTACCCACCTCCGTCAGCGCCAAAGCCCCCGCACCCACCGAGCATTAAGGGAGAAGTTAGAAGTCAGCGCATAGAAGCAAGAGTCGTTTGGGCCACGTTGCAGGCCGTCGTACTTAAGCCAACAGTATCTGACTTTCAGCCATTCTAACTTCTAACCTCTAACCTCTAAGTTCTCTACATGAGCAACCTCAAAGCCACCGCCGGCTACTCCATCGAAGAAGGCAACGCAGCCTCCAAAAACGCCTACCACTGGGCCCAGAAAACCTTCTCGACCCGCGCGGGCAAGCCCGGGGAGCCGGCTCAGGACTTAGCTGGCGGCTTCTCCAACGAAATACGGTTTGGGGCGGAGCGGCTGGGCATCGGCTCCGATGGTATCGGGACCAAGATTGAGGTGGCTGAGCGCCTGGACCGCTACGATACCCTGGGCTACGACCTGATTGCCATGGTGGCCGACGACTTGGTGGTAGCCGGCTTCATCCCCACCAACCTATCGAACATCATCGACGTGAACACGCTCAACTACGAGGTGGTGGATGAGCTCATGCGCGGCCTACACGATGCGGCCCAATTCAGCCAGATAGCCGTAACGGGCGGCGAAATTGCCGAGCTGGGTAACCGTATCGGCGGCTACCCCGGTGCCCGTATGAACTTTAACTGGTGTTCCACGGCCGTGGGCGTGCTACACCCCAGCCTGGAGCGCCCTTTGAGTGGAGCCAACGTGCGCGCCGGGCAGGCCGTGGTAGCCCTTCGCTCGCCCTCATTCCGCTCCAATGGCTATTCGCTGGCCCGCCGCGCCCTCACCAAAGCCTTTGGTGAGAAGTGGCACACGGCACCTTACAGCGGAATGAAGAATGAAGAATTAAAAATTGACCGGGCCGAAGCCGACAACCAGCAACTGACAACCGACAGCGCGAAAACCTGGGGCGAAGTGATGCTGGCGCCTTCGCTCATTTTTTCGCCCGGTGTGGCGGCAGTGCTGGATGCCGGCCTGCCTCTGCACGCAGCTGCGCACATTACCGGTGGGGGCATTGCCGATAATTTCAAGCGCGTCCTCAAAAACGGAGTAGGAGCTGAGCTGACCAACCTCTTCGAGCCATTGTCCGCCATGCAGCAGCTGGCTGAGCTGGCCGGCATCACGCCCACCGAAGCCTACCTATATTGGAACATGGGCAATGGGATGCTCCTCGTTACCGACGAAGACCAGGCCGAGGCCGTGGTTGGAACTCTGCGCAGCCACGGGTACCAGGCGCAAGTAGCTGGCCGCATCACCCAGGAAACGGATGTGGTACTACAGGTAGGCGCCGGCGAGTTGCGCTACGAGGCCTAAAGAAAGCAACAACTGCGAAAATGCTACCCTAAACAGCGCGGTATCAGCTAATACCAACCGAACAACCTGAGCCCGCCTCAATTTTCTGCTGAGCAGAGAATGGGCGGGCTTTTTCACGTCCATACCTAGCAGATTCCGGTGTTGAATGCAAAAACAATAGTTTGACGGAAAAGGGGTTGATTTTAAAGGGGCTATTCTGGTATATGATGTTTATTTGATAGAATTGATATAAAATTTAAATGGGTGTTTGCTTTTTAATATGGTGTTTATCTATATTGTGCCTATAATATGAGAGGTAGGGTGCTCAGGCGTCGGCCGAATAACTCCTCTACTCTCGAAACTATTCGCTCTGAATACCTCCCCCAGGCTACACCCACCTTGGTTTGCGGAGAGAGGCCACCCATTGTTTTGGCCCATACTGGTACTGCAGGACCAGTCAGCATTTTTTTGAACAGCGTACGCTTGCCGTTGGTAAGGACGGGCCCGGGATGCGCCGGCACTCGTTCGTCTGCCGCCACGGAAGGTGAGAGTCAATGATTCAGCCGCTCCAGGCACTGCTTGGGGCTTGCGCTGCACTGCCGTGTGTCCCACTCTTAATCTCCGAAAGTATGTTGCTTTTTACTGCTGCATTGGCTATGTGTGCCCCCTTGGGCGGCACTCCGGCCGATTCTACTGCGCCGGCTGCGTCCCCTTACAAGCTTTCGGGCTATGCCGATGTGTACTACCGGTATAACTTCCAGAACCCCCGGGAGGCCCCGTATAACAACCTCACCAGCTTCACTAACAGCCACAACTCCTTTGAGCTGGGCATGATTTCGCTGAAAGGCGAGCATACCATTGGCAAAGTGGGGTTGGTGGCTGATCTGGGCTTCGGGCGCCGCGCCGAGGAGTTTTCCTACGCCGACGACAACACGCGCTTTATCATCAAGCAGCTGTACGTCACGTACGCGCCCACCGCCAAGCTCAAGCTCACGGCCGGTAGCTGGGCTACGCACGTCGGGTACGAGTCGGTAGATCCGTACCTGAACCGGAATTACAGCATGAGCTACATGTTCTCCTATGGTCCGTTTTTCCATACGGGCCTGAAGGCTGACTACCAGCTGACGCCCAAAACCACGCTGATGGCCGGGGTAGCCAACCCTACCGACCTGAAGAGCGCCAGCGCCATGCCTAAGGTGCTGATTGCGCAGGTAGGTACCAGTTCGGCCGATGACAAGATCAAAGCCTATTTTAACTACCAGGGCGGCCGCCAGCTTGATTCGCTACGCCTGCAGCAGGGCGACCTAGTGCTGACCTACGCGTTTTCGCCCCAGTTCAGCTTCTCCTACAATGGCACGGTGCAGTACCGGAGTGAGCGGACGGAAACCGGCTGGCAGAAAGGCACCACGTGGTGGGGCTCGGCCGGCTACGTCAACTTCGATCCGGCCACTTGGCTGGGGCTCACGCTGCGGGGCGAGTATTTCTCCGACCGTAAGAACGTGCTGGGCTTCGACAGCAACATCTTCGAAGGAACCCTCTCGGCCAACCTGCGCAAAGACAACCTCACCATCATCCCGGAGCTGCGCATCGACAGCAGCCAGCAGGGAGAAGGCCTGTTCGTGAACAAGGCCGGTACCCTGCACCGCTCCACGGTAAGCGGGCTGCTGGCGGCTGTGTATAAGTTTTAGGTGGCCGGCTGCCCCGGCAGCTCCGGTCTTCGTCGCGCTTTTTCCATCGTTCCAAACCCAATCAACTTTCTCTTTATGGAAACTACCCTCTCTACCAAGCCCAGGTTAAACTACGGCACGCTGCTGCTGATAGTGCTGTTCGTGCTAAGTGCGGTGGCTGCCTTCGTGCCCATGCCGCACCCATCTGCTACGTCGACCGATGTGCTGAACACCGCCGACATAGCCTGGATGCTCACCGCCTCGGCCTTCGTGCTGCTCATGACGCCGGGCCTGTCGTTTTTCTACGGCGGGATGGTGCGGCCCAAAAACCTGATTTCCACCATGCTGCAGAGCTTTGTAGCCCTGGGCGTGATTTCGCTGGTGTGGTACTTCGTGGGCTTCTCGCTGGCCTACGGTGACTCCTGGAATGGGCTGATCGGTAACCCGCTCACGTTTGCCATGTTGCGCAACGTGGGCACGGCCCCACACCCTACTTTGTCGCCGGCTATTCCGTTTGTGCTGTTCTTTGCGTTTCAGCTGAAGTTCGCCATCATCACCCCGGCCCTCATTACCGGCTCGTTCGCTGAGCGGGTGCGGTTCAAGGGCTACCTGGCGTTCATCATCCTTTTCTGCCTGTTCATCTACTGCCCGCTGGCCCACTGGACCTGGCACCCTGAGGGCTTCCTGCGCAAGTGGGGCGTGCTCGACTTTGCCGGCGGCACCGTAGTGCACATTTCGGCCGGTATTGCCGCGTTGGCCGGCGCTATGGTGCTGGGCCCGCGCCGGGCGCACCGCGAAACGGCTTTTTCTACTCCCAATGTGCCCTTCGTGCTCCTGGGCACGGGCCTGCTGTGGTTTGGCTGGTTTGGCTTCAATGCCGGCTCGGCCCTGGGGGCCAATGAAATGGCGGCGCTGTCGTTCGTAAATACCAACCTGGCCTCGGCCGCTGCGCTGGTGGTCTGGATGCTACTGGAAGTAGCCCGGGGTGGCAAGCCCACGGCTATGGGCGCCTGCATTGGAGCGGTAGTTGGGCTGGTAGCCATTACGCCGGCCGCCGGCTACGTCGACTACGGGCAAAGCATTCTGATTGGTGTGGTGGGCTCGGCCGTGAGCTTTATGGGTGTGAACTGGAAAAACCGCACCACCCTCGACGACACGCTCGACGTGTTTCCCTGCCACGGGCTGGGGGGTATTGTAGGCATGCTGCTGACGGGCGTTTTTGCCGCTAAAGTAGGTTTGGTGAATGGCACGGCTACCGTATTCGGCTATCACCTACTGGGACTGACCATCGTTATTGTTTACACCTTCGCCGTATCGTGGGCATTGCTGAAGCTTACGGATAAGCTGTTTGGCCTACGCGTGAAAGTGGGCGACGAAGAGCTGGGCCTCGACCTGAGCCAGCACGAGGAGTCCATCTACCACGTTGACGAGGAGTTCGAGAAAACCTACCGCAAGGAATTGGTATCGTAGACTTGCGGCGGCGTGGTCGGCTGGTTGTTGGCCGCGCCGCTAGCGGGTTACCAGGTCCGGACCTTCAGTGTGCATGGTCTGGTGCAGGCTTTCGAGCAGCTGCTGGAGGCGGGCGTGGATTTCGGTTAGCTTACGGGTTCGGTACTTGCTGGGCCGCGTGTACACTAGGCTTTCCAGGCGCTGGGTAACGGTGCCAGGACTATGCTTGCCGGCCCGGGCGAAACCGGGCTGAGTGTACGTGAGGTCCGTGAGGTGATACGTGTAGGCCCCATCTTCGACGCGTATCGTCAGCTGCCCGGTGTAGTTTTCCAGGCCGTGGCGACTGTCTACGCGCATTTTCATGGTTCCGGCTTCGGGGTTGCAGCGCCGAAGCGTGGCCTGATACGGTGCGGAGCCGGGCCAGCTCTGGGCCCGCGCCAGCAGCTGAGCAGCCGTAGCCGCATTCGGTACGGTGCCTGTGTACAATACCTGGTGGGTGCGCGCATCCAGCGGGAGCGGCGAAAACTGGAAGGGTGCTTCCTGGGCCACTGCCCAGCTGCTGGCCAGCAGGCCAAGCACCAGAACAAGGTATTTCATGGGTGGGTAGTAAGCAGATGGGCGGGACGAAAACCAAAGAAAGGGTATACGCACCAAACATCCGTTAGGTAATGCCTGCACCCGTTTTCGTGCAGCAATTGTTGCCAGCTACCCTACAGATAAGCAAGCACCTATCTGTGCATGGCCCCACCTCAGCCCCTGCGAGCCAGACGGACACCACTCACTCACCTTTATTTCCTGCTTACAACAAGCCCCGGCCTGCAAAGGTCGGGGCTTGTTGCGTTGATGCCGGGGCATTTTGGTGCCTCTAGGCGGCCAATGGCTCGATGTCGAACCCGGCCTGGGCTACGGCTTTCATTACCTGCTCGGGAATAACATTCTCACCTTCCACCGTCAGGACCTTGGCGGGGTTGCTGGTGTCCACGCTCCATTTCTTCACCGTGGGCTCGGCGTCGAGAAAGGGAGTAACGGCCCGCAGGCAGTTGGCGCAGTTGATGCTGGTTTTAAACTGAAGAGTAGGCATGGCTGATAGAGCTGAAAACGTGAAAGGTATCAAATGAAGTTTTCTGGCGCTCCAAGGTAACTGGAGGCCAAAGCAGGGATACGAAAATAACGGCGAGGGACTAAGAAGCAGGTATAGATTTACGCCGATAATATGTAACCTTTAGTCCTGACTAGGCACTCGAACCCGCGAATGAAACAGATTCTTCTTTTTGCCATCTTATCAATAACTATACTGTCTGTTCAAGGACAAAAACAAAAATCCCCAACTCTCGACATTAAAGCCTTCAACGAAAAATTTGAACAGGTACGCTGGCTTTGCGAGTATGACCGGGTAGCATGGGTCACTTCCGATAGTGTAATGAAGGAAGACAAAACGGAAATGGCGCGGTTAGGAAGCGAGTGGTTCTGTTTTCAGGCACAAGACAGCTTATGGCATGCTGTATATGGTAAATATGCAGCAGGTCGATTTGACCAAGTGTTTCATTACATAGTAGGGCATGATGGATTGGTAAAGCGCGTGAAAAGCCAAGTGGATACGGCATTGGTAAACACTCACTCGCGGGGCCTTATTGTAGCTAATCAGGCATTACAGCCAATTAAGGCCAACACCAGCATCCGATTCAATCAGTTTATAAAGCGAAATCCAGATAACACTCTGTCAGTCTGGATGCTACCGGCTTTTCAGACAAATGGAGTGGCTGTTTACGGCGGGGAATTTTATTATCAAATTTCTCCGGAAGGAACCCGGATCTTGACCAAGCAGGAATACTATCAAGGGCAGTTTCGGGGATTTAAGACCGATACACCTCGTGATATAAGCTTAGGCTATGAGGATGTCGAGCAACCTACTTGGGGTAGTATTTTCTTCGTTTGGTATTATAAGAGCTATTTCACCAAGATTTTCATTGAAAATAAGGCCATACGGAGCACTGCCTTCCGGAATGAAAATAAGAGCTACAGTTGGTTCCACGTAGAACTTCCACCGACTAAAAAGTCCAAAGGCAGGTAAAAGAAGCTAGCACCGCACAACACTAGAACCTTAGTGGCTTAAGTTGTACGATGCTAGTTCTGGAGCCGCTGGGCACAGGGCTTTATTCCAACTCAAGCGCGGGCCGCAAAGGGTGGCTCACACTTCCTCCGCTGACTACGCTTCCTGCGCCCTTAGCCCTGCGTCCGGCCGCTCTGGCTCACCAGCTGCTCCAGCTGCGCGTTGAAGCCAGCGGCGGCTACCAGTTCCTCCAGGGGCAGGTGCAGGCGGTATTTCCAGAAGTGCTGGGGGTTGGCCGGCACGTTAATCTGCTCTTCCTGTGGGTTCTGGCGGCGCAGCTGCCCGTCAATGGCCAGGAGGTCCTGAATGGGGAAGATGGCCCACATAGCCGGGGAGTAGAGGTGCTGTACCAGGATTTCGCGGGCTACCCACGGCTCACAGAACAGCGGCGCCTGCTCACCCCAGTGGCCCAGCGTCTGCTCGAAGAAGCGCTGGGTTTTGGTCCGGTCTTCCTCCCACCAGCCGCGCACCGTGCTCATGTCGTGGGAGCCGGGGCTCACCACCGACAGGTACGGGGCCGCACCGGGGTGGCCGAACTCGGTTTTGGGGTCAGCGGGCATGCGCTGGATGTTTAGGCCCAGGATGCCCAGCGCCTTCATCACCCCCGGCACCGACTCCGGTACCATACCCAGGTCTTCGCCGCAGATCAGCATATCGGTGGCGTAGCGTACGGCCGGCAGTTTCACCAGGCCCTGGCGGCGCCAGAACTCCTCGTGGCGGCGGTAGAAGAAATCAAGGTACAGGTCCCAGAGGCGCGCGCGGGTTTCGTCGTCGAGCTCCCGGAAGGAGTAGGTGTGCTGCAGCGTGATGCGCGGGTGCAGGTACTGACCGTAGGTGCCGTGCTCTTCCAGGAACAGCACTTCATTTACGAGGCGGTAAAGCCCGTCGCGCAGATGGCGCAGATGGTCGGCCTGGTCCGGCTGAGCCTGGAGCTTCTGCTCGAACACGGCCTCGATCTGGCGCTGGGTGCGCACGTGGTCCTGGAAGCGGAATGACTCGTAGCCCGACTCCTCCAGAAACTCCTGGCGCACGGCGTCGGCCTCATCGCCGAAGATGTCGCGCAGCATGTGCCAGCGGATATACGGCTCACACAGGCGCGGGTAGTCAAACCAGCCCAGACGGGTAGCTACCTCGTCGCGGTGCAGGGGCAGGGCCGGGGCAAAGCGGCCGAGCAAGCCTTCCACCGAGTCGCCCTGGATTTCCCAAATGCGGAAAAAGCCCAGAATGTGGTCGATGCGCAGGGCGTCGAAGTAGCGGGAAAGGTGGGTGAGGCGCTGGCGCCACCAGGCGTAGCCATCCTCGGCCATACGCTGCCAGTTGTAGGTCGGGAAGCGCCAGTTCTGGCCCGTCACCGAGAAGTCGTCGGGTGGGGCGCCGGCTTGGCGGTCCATGTGGTAAAGCTCAGGCTGGGTCCAGGCATCCACAGAATGGCGGTAGATGCCAATGGGCAGGTCGCCCTTGAGCACCACGCCGTGGTAGCGGGCATACTCCACGGCCGTGCGCAGCTGCTTGTCGAGGTGAAACTGCGTGAACAGGTGCAGGCCGTACTCGTCGAACTCCGGGGCGTCGAAGTTGATGATCTGCTCGTAGCCGGGCGGCGTGCGGAACTCCTCGGGCCACTGCTCGAAGTCGGCCGTGCCGAACCGGTCCCGCCAAGCCGAGAAGGCGGCGTAGGGTACCAGCCAGCTTTGCTGCTCAGCCAGAAACTCCCGGAACTCCGCATCGGCCAGGAAAGCGGCTTTTTCCTGCTGATAGAGCAGGCGGGCGTAGTGCCACTTGGCGTTCATCACGGCCTCGTAGTCCACAAAGTCGCGCTGGTTTAGCTCGTCGCGGAGGCGGTGCAACTCCTGCTGCTGCTCGGCATGCGCCAGCGGGGCAATGGCCTCAAGCGACAAGTACATGGGGTGCAGGGCAAACACCGAAATAGCCGCATAGGGGTAGCTGTCGACCCAGGTGTGCGTGGCGGTGGTGTCGTTGATGGGCAGGATCTGCACCATCTTCAGCCCGGTCTGTTTGGCCCAGTCCACCAGCAGCTGAATATCGGTGAACTCGCCTACGCCCAGGCCAGCGCGGGTGCGCAGGGCAAACACCGGCAAGGCCACGCCCGCCCCGCGCCAGGGCCCGGTGGGGTAGCGGAACTGTTCGTCGTGGCGCACGCGCAGCGTGTGCTTCTCGGTAGCCGGGCTCAGCACGCGGTTTTCCCCGCTTTCCAGCTGCACCACTTTCTTCTCGGCCGGGTCCCAGATGCCATACTTATAGTAGACGGGCCGGCCGGCATCCTCCAGGGCCACGTCGGCACTCCAGGTGGGGTAAGCCTGGTCCGAGAGCAGCACGGCTTTGTGGGCTTCCCAGTTGCCCAGCACCCCATCGGAGCCCAGGATGCAGAGCTGGTGGTTGGTATCCACGCGGGGCGCCGGCAGCTGAAAGCGCACCACGGAGTCGGCCAGGCGGGCGGTGGGGCGCGGGGCGGTGCCCGTACCAGGGCGGCGCATGAGGGCGCGGGTGAAGGCGGCCGTGAACAGCTCATTTTCGGGCTGGGCGGGAGCGCGCCAGTAGTCTTCCAGCACCACACGGGCAAACTGGCTTTCGGCTACGTGCTCCCGGCGGTTGGGGCCCCATTCCCAGTGCGTGCCGCCGTCGCGCTCATCCAGCAGCAGATACTTGTATTCCACGGTCAGCTCGCCGTCGGGCACGGTTAGTTCGCGGGTCCAGAGGCCGGTGTCGGGCTGGTAGAGCAGGGGCAGGGCGTGGTCGGCCTGCCAGTTGCCCAGCTCGGGCAGGTTGCCGCACACCACGAAGCGCTGGCCCCAGTCGGTGCGAAAAGGTAAGGTAAACTGAAGCTGCATAAGGGGAAGCGGCTGAAACCGGAAAAGAGGCCGAAAGATAACAGGCGAAGAAAGGCCGATGGCAACCCCGGCCGGAGAAAACCCCACATCATACGGGAAAAATGCCGGCCGTAGCCCGACGACTTTTCGCAGACCTCACATAAACGGGTGACTCCTATTGCAATGCCTTAAACGGCGCCGGTACTTTAGGGCATTGTTCCCGCTTTCACCGTTTCGCTCCGCTATGAAATCCGTTGTCCTGGCCCTGGCGGCCGCTGCCTGCCTGTCCTCTTCCCGCGCCCTGGCCCAGCGCCCTTTGTCCGTCGATTCGCTGATGAATGCTGCCCAGAAGCAGTACCAGGAAAAGCAGTACCCGGCCAGCGCCGCCACCTACGACCTGGCCACCCGCCAAAAAGCCGCCACGCGCCGCCAGCGGGCCTCGGCCCTCTACAACGAAGCCTGCTGCTACGGCCTGCAGGGCGACGCCGCCAGGGCCTACCAGTACCTGAACCAGTCCATCAAAGCCGGCTTCGACGACGCCAACAACCTGCGCAACGACACCGACCTGGCCTTGCTGCGCACCCGGCCCGACTGGGAAAAGCTCATCCGCCGTACCGCCGCCAACCGCCGCATCATCAGCCGGCCCGAGGACGTAAAGCTGGTTACTACCGACATCAGCCACTTCTGGCAGGCCTACGACCGCGCCCAGCGCGACACCGCCCACGCCGCTCAGATTTACCAGAAATACTACTTCGACAAGGCCTCGGTGGGGCTGCAGGACTACTACAGCTCCCGCATCTACAACGTGCCGCGCTTTGTGCGGAGCATCCGGCGCAAGCCGCAGTTCTACGCCTCCATCCGGCCCACCACCCTGGCCCTGGAGGGCCTGAAGCCCCGGGTGCTGACGTATTTCCAGCGCCTGAAGGAGCTGTACCCGGCCGCCACGTTTTCCGACGTGTACTTCCTGATCGGGGGCTACAACTCGGGCGGCACGGTTAGCCCCTCGGGCCTGCTGCTGGGCACCGACCAGTCGGCCGGCGGGCCGGGAGTGAAAACGGCCGAGCTGACAATGGTGCAGCGCAACCGCCTTGATTCGGTGGAAGAGCTGCCCATTGTGGTGGTACACGAAATGATTCATAACATCCAGCTGAACTCCGACGGGACGCTGCTGCACGGGGCCATCAACGAAGGCATGGCCGATTTCCTGGCCGGGCTGGTGAGTGACACGAAAGGCGCCAACCGCCGCCTGTTCGTGTACGGCGACGCCCACGAAAAGCAGCTCTGGCAGGAGTTTGAAAAGGAAATGAACGGCAAGAAATGGGACCATTGGATTGCCAACTCCCACGAGGAAACCGCCGAGCGGCCCTGCGACCTGGGCTACTACATCGGCTACAAAATCTGCGAGGCCTACTACCAGCAGGCCGCCGACAAGAAGCAAGCCGTAGCCGACATGCTCAACCTGAAAGACGCCACCGCCTTCCTGGCCCGGAGCGGCTACGCCCAGAAAGTGCTGAGCCGGAACTAAGCGCCTGTTTTACGCCCATCAGGGCACTCTGCGGAAGCCCGAAGACGTAGGCGGAAATAGGTAGTCAGCAGCCTGCCGGAACCTTGGCATGAAGGTTCCGGCAGGCTGCTGTGGTTACAGGAAGTAAAGTGCCGGGCTTATTTCTGTCCTATTCATCCCGGAGTCCGGGAAGTACCTACCTGCCACAAAGCCCAGAAGCAGTCAGGAAGCAGTCAAGAGGAAGTCGAGAAGCAGTCAGGAAGCAGGATCTGGCTATAGTGCAAACGGGTAGGAAAGGGGGGTAGCAGGTGGCTGCCCGATTGAGGTGGAGCCCTGCTTGGCCGGCTTGCCCTGGCCCTTGCTACCTTTAGCTGATGAATCGATTTGACCGCGTTACGGCTATCCTCATCCAGCTGCAGGCCCGGCGCAAAGTAAGCGGGGGCGCGTTGGCTGAGCAGTTTGGGGTGAGCTTGCGCACCATCTACCGCGACCTGCGCACCCTGGAAGAAGCGGGCGTACCGCTGCTTGGGGAGCCCGGCATTGGCTACTCCCTGGCCGAGGGCTACCGCCTGCCGCCCGTCATGTTTACCCGCGAAGAAGCTACCGCTCTGCTCACGGCCGAGAAGCTGGCCGCCCACCTTACCGATGCGCCCACGGCCCAGCTAAGCTCGGCGGCCATGGACAAGGTGCGCGCCGTGCTGCGCCGCCCCGACCGTGACCACCTCGACCAGCTCACTCCGCACATTCAGGTACTCGGCCCCCGCCACCCGGCCGGCCACCCGCCGGCTTACCAGCAGCTGGTGGCAGCTATTGCCATGCGCCGCGTGGTACACCTACGCTACCAGGCGGCCGAAAACCAGGCCCCAACCACCCGCGACATCGAGCCCATCAGCCTGTGGCTAAGCCGGCAGTGGCACGTGGTGGCGTATTGCCGGTTGCGCCAGACCATCCGCAACTTTCGCCTGGACCGCATCCTGGGCCTGGAGGTGAAGACGGAGGTGTTTGCAGCGCGCCCCGACCTTTTGCAGCAGCACTGGGCCGCCGAAGCCAGCCGACGGCCGCGCGAACGGGTGGTGCTGCGGTTCCAGCCAGCGGCTCTGTTGCCGGCCCTGGTACAGCACCTGCACGACACCAAGCACCAGTACGGCTGGGCCCACGAGCAGCGCCTGCCCGATGGCCAACTGGAAATGACCTTATTTATTGGGGAGCTGCCGTACCTGGCTGCCTGGCTGCTGCCCTACGCCGGGGGCCTGACCATTGTGGAGCCCGCGGCCTTGGCGGCTCCATTACGCGCGCTGGCCCAGCAGGCCCACGACTTCTTTTGCCGCCCCAAATAATTTTTCGCGGGCCAAAACATGCTGACATAGGGCTGTCAGTGGGGGGCTGAACCTTTGTATTGTCGAGTGAGGGACACTTGATGCCACAAAGCCCAAACAATGGAAAAGCACACCGTAGACCCCTGGAAATGGGGACAGTACACCAACTCCGTCCAAGCCGTTGAAATCAAAGAGCCGGCTGGTACCCTCTACTGCTCCGGGCAGGTAGCCCTGGATGCTGAGGGCCAGCCCAGCACCGCCGACATGCGTAGCCAGCTGCAGCAAACCTTCCAGAACCTGGAGCAGCTCATCGGGGAAGCCGGGTACGAGTGCGCGGGCATCGTGCGCTTGAATGTGTACACCACCTCCGTGGCCGAGTTCTTTGCCACGTGCACCGACATCTACCAGGCCTGGCTAACCAAGCACGGCATCCGGCAAGCCACCACGCTGCTGGAGGTGAAAGGCCTGTATGCCTCCTTAACTGTGGAGCTAGAAGCCACTGTGGTGAAATAGGGGCAGGGCTAATAGGCCTCCTGACGCCTGTCTGCCCGATAAAGCCCATTCGTTCTTTACTAAGGTAAGGGGCGGATGGGCTTTAACAGGTATAGCAATGGATAAGGTACGGCTGGATATAAGCAGCCTTATCTGAAAAAATGGGCGGGAACGGAAAAGGACCTTCGGCCGAGTAGTTTAAGCCCAACCCTAACCCCGAAGGCCAAAATTCCGTTGGGAAGGCCGAAACCCTTCCAACTTTCCGCGTTATCAACTCTTTGTCTACTCCCGTTCGTCGCGCGCTGTACGTTGTGCTCGGGCTACTGGCCTTTGTGCTGCTGCTCGTTGTTGGGGTTATTGTGGCCCTACAGTTCCCATCAGTCCAGGACTTCGCCGCCCGCAAAGCTGCTGGCTACCTCCAGGATAAAATCGGCACGGAGGTGCGCATTGCCAAGTTTCGCACCGATTGGCGCCACGGTCTGGCCCTGGACGGCGTGTACCTCGAAGACCAGAAAGGTGATACGCTGCTTTCAGTAGGCAAACTGGCCGTGGGCATCGACCTGTGGGCACTGACCAAGTCGCAGATCAACGTGAGCAACGTGGAGCTGGTGGATGGCACCGTGCACATCAGCCGCACCGAGCCCGACTCGGTGTATAACTTCGACTACATTCTGGCCGCCTTTGCCACCGGCGACACCACCACGACCACGGCCGCTGACTCCACGGGCGGCTTTAAGTACGACATCGGCGACGCTCATCTGCAGAATATTTACCTGACCTACAACGACCAGGTAGACGGCATGAACGTGCGCACCCGCGTAGGCGATCTGGCCGTGGCTATGGAGGAGGTGGACGTAGACCGTAGTATCTACCAGGTGGAGTCGGCGGCGTTGAAGAACACCAGCCTCGACATCAGCCAAACCAAAGTGCCGCCGGACACGCCCGCCGAGCCGCTCACGCTCACCTTCGGGCTGGGCAAGGCTACCCTCGACAACGTGGCCCTGAATTACCGGAACGACCCCTCGCGCCAGTATATCAAAACGCGCATCGGGCAGGGCGAAGTCACGGCCGATAACATCGACCTGATCCGCCAGCGCATCGACCTCAACTCGCTCACGCTGCGCAACTCCGAGGTCAGCTACGCCCAGAACGAGAACGTGCCGGTGGCGCAGCGCGTCATCAACCCCGCCGAAACGGTGCAGAAGCTGGACTCGGCCGTGACGCAGACCACCGGGGCGCCCACTTCTTGGCGGGTGAGCTTGAAAGAGTCCGACATCAGTGGGCTGCGGTTTGCCTTCGACAACGTGGACGAAAAGCGGCAGCGCACCCGGCTGGCGGCCATGGACTATAACCACCTGCTGTTTGACTCCCTGGCTTTGCGCACCCGCAACCTGGTGTACACCGAAAACCGCACCACCGGCCGCATCGACCTGCTGCGCGGGCGGGAGCAGAGCGGCTTTCGGGTGGACAAGGCCCAGGCCGACGTGGTGTACGACTCGGTGCAGATCCGCCTCGACGACCTTGACCTGATTACCCCGCACACCCGCATCCGGCGTACCCTGGCCATCGGGTTCGACTCGCTGGGCATGCTATCAGATATGAAGCAGCTGGGCAAGATGCGGATGGAAGCCGACCTGCGCAATACGCGCCTGGGCTTCCGCGACATCCTGTACCTAGCCCCCGACCTCATCACCGAAAAGCCTTTTACCAGCGGCGCCAACCAATCGGTGCTGCTGAGCGGGCGGGTGAATGGGCGTCTGAACAACTTTACGCTTAATGACCTGGAAATAGTGGGCCTGCGCAACACCATTGTGCGCGGGTCGGGCCGCATTCAGGGCTTACCGAACACCGACGGTCGCCTGTACACCGACCTGAATATCCGGCAGCTGACTACCTCCAAGCGTGACCTGAATGATATTCTGCCTGCGGGCCTCATCCCGGAAGATGTTATCAACCTGCCTGACCGCGCTACGCTGAGCGGAACCGTGCGCGGGCGGCCCACTGCTAACGACCTCGCCCTGAACCTGAAGGCTAATACGTCCTACGGCGGGGCTACCATAGCCGCCACCATGAAGCCGGGACCGGTGGGCCGGGAGCCATTCAACGCCAAGTTCAACCTGCAGAACTTCCAGTTGGGCAAGCTGCTGCGCCAGCCCGATATCGGCCCGATTACCGGCAGCGGCACATATGCCGGCAAAGGCTTCGACCCTAACACTATGCAGGGTCAGCTCACGGCCAAGCTCACCAAGGCCCGCTACGGCAACTACACCTATAGTAATATCGACGCGAAAGTGGGCATCCGGGGGCAGGTATACGACATTGATGCCCGCAGCTCTGGCGACGCCAACGCGGCCTTTGCCATCAAGGGAACCGTGGATTTGCGCAACCCCAACGCCCCGCAATATGCTTTCAGCGGCAACGTGCAGAGCCTGAACCTCACGGCCCTGGGCTTTTACTCGGGCGGCTCCCTGCGGGTGCAGGGTAACCTCGACGCCAACCTGCGCGGCTCCGACCTGAACACGCTGAACGGCACCGTAAAAGGCACCGGCGTGGCCATCAACCTCAACAACCAGCTGATTCCGCTGGACACGCTCAACGCCCGCTTCCTGCAGCAAACCGGCCGCACCGAAGTAGATTTCGCGTCAAGCATCCTGCAAGCCACTATCCGGGGCAACACCCGCCTGGGCGACATGATAACCGAGCTGCAGGGCCACATCGACCGGTACTTCGATCTGCCCGGCATCCAATACCGCCCCAGCACGGTGGCGCGGCAGTTTACCTTCGACGTGACGGTGCCGCAGTCGGGCACGAAGCTGCTGCCCAAGCTGCTGCCCGGCCTCACGCGCATCACGCCCTTCCAGGCCACCGGCGCCTACGACAGCCGCGCGGCCTCGCTCACGGTGCGCTCTGACGTGGCCCGCATGCGTTACCAGGGCATCACCTTCGACTCCCTGAAGCTGCGCGTGGGCTCCGACTCGCAGAAGCTAGATTACTCCGTGGTACTCGACCAAGTGCGGCAGGACACCACACTGCGCATTCCGAACCCTTCGATAGTGGGCAGCATTGCCAACAACCAGATCGGCACGCGGGTGCGCATTGCTGAGTCGGACTCGGTGGAGCGGCTGAATTTGCCAGGCGTATTGCAGGTGCTCAATGGCGGCAGCGCTTATCAGTTCAGCTTCGGGCAGCAGATTATGGTGGATAGCAAGGAGTGGTCGGCTCTGCCCAACAACTTCGTGCGCTATACCACTGCCACGGGTAACATCGAAGCCCAGAACGTGCGTCTCTCCCGCAACGGGCAGACCGAGCGGTTTCTGGCTCTGCAAACCCTGGCCGGCCCGCGCAACCCGCTGCAGGTGCAGATCGGCAACTTCGACCTCTACGCCCTGGGTCGGGCGGCTGGCCTGCAGGACTCCCTGGTGGGTGGTACGCTGAACGGGGAAGCGGTAGTGTACAACTTGGGCCGCGCAGGCCAGACCTTCACGGCTGATATGGGCCTGACGGACTTCGCCTACAACAAGTACATCCTGGGCAACGTGGCGCTGCAGGCCGTGAACCAGACCGCCAACCGCTACGACATCGTGGCCTCGCTCACGGGCGGCCCCGACCAGAACGACATCCTGGCCACCGGCTACTACCTGGGCTCGGGCGAAATATCCCTGGACGTGGACCTCAACCAGCTGCAGCTGAAAACCATTGAGCCGTTCTCGGCCGGGCAGCTGCGCGAAATGACGGGCGCCCTCAGCGGGCCGCTTACCATCCGGGGGACTACTACCAACCCGCAGCTGCGCGGCAACGTGCACTTCCGCGACGCGGGCTTCACGCTGTCCCAGCTGGGGGCACCTTTCCGGCTCTCGGAAGATGAGTTGGTGCTGGATGAGCGGGGCCTACACTTCGACAACTTCGCCATTATCGACTCCCTGGGCAAACAAGCTATTGTGGACGGCTACATCGTACCGGCCCGTAGCCTGGCCGCGGTGGGGCAGTACCGCCTCGACCTGCGGGCCACGACCAATAACTTCCTGGCCGTGCAAAGCACCCGCCGCGACAACCCGCTCTACTACGGCAAGCTGTTTGTGGACTCTGATACGCGGGTGACTGGCTTCCTGTACCGCCCCCAAGTGCGCACCCGCGCCACCGTGGCCGATGGCTCCGACCTGACCGTGGTAGTGCCCTCCGACGACCCCGTAGTAGTGGAGCGTGAAGGCATCGTCATCTTCGTGGACAAGGACGCGCCCAAGGTCGACTCGGCTCTGGTGCGCGAAGTAGCTGACATCGACTCCTCTCTGGTGGCAACAGGCTACGACGTGCAGGCTAATATCACCGTGACGGACCGCACACCATTCACCGTGGTGATTGATGAAGCCTCGGGCGACAACTTGCGGGTGCGGGCCGAGGGCCAGCTGGATGCTAAGCTCGATGAGCGCGGCGCGCAGACATTGGTAGGCCGCCTGAACGTGACGGAGGGCCAGTACAAAATGTCGCTCTACGACTTGGCCGAGCGCAAATTCGTCATTGGCCAGGGCAGCTACCTCGTATGGACCGGCGACCCGTACAACGCGCAGGTGAACGTATCGGCCATTTACAAAGTGCAGGCCGTGGCCGCCGACCTCATTGCCAACCAGCTGGATGGCGACGCTACCCTGAGCAACCTGTCCCGCAACCGCCTGCCCTTCGAGGTGTACCTGAACGTGACTGACCAGCTACTCAAACCCACCATTGGCTTTGATATCCGGCTGCCCGAAACGGCTACCGGGCCGGTGGCCGAGCCGGTGCGGGCCAAGTTGGAGCAGCTGCGCCAGCCCAGCCAGACCAACGAACTGAACAAGCAGGTGTTTGCCTTGATGGTGCTGGGCCGTTTCCTGGCCGATAACCCGTTGCAAAGCACTGCCGGCCCCGGCACCTTCGTGGGCAACCAGCTGCGCGGCTCGGCCAGTCAGGTGCTCACCGATCAGCTCAACAACCTCACCGGGCAATACCTGGCGGGCGTAGGGCTGGAGCTGGGTGTGAATTCCTACACGGCCGTAGAAGGCAGCGGGGAACAAACCAACCGCACCGACCTGAACGTGGCGGTACGCCGCCAGCTGTTCAACGAGCGGGTGACGGTGCGCCTGGGTACTGATGTACCGCTGGGGGGCAGCTCCGGCAACCAGCTTTCCCAGGGCAGTGCCTCCACCAGCCAGTTTGCCGGCAACGTGAGCGTGGAGTACAACATCCTGGCCGATGGACGCCTACGCCTGCGGGCCTTCCGCGACAACGCCTACCAGGACATTGATGGGCCGTTTGCCCGCACCGGGGCGGCCCTCATCTTCCAGCGTGACTACAACAGCCTGCAGGACCTGTTCTCGAAACCGCCAGCGGAAGTGAAAGAGGCCGTGCGCACCGACCGCCGGGCCCGCCGCGACGAGCGGAAGGCCGAGGCTGACACGCTCAAGAACAACGCCCTGAACTAAGACCACAGATTGACACGGATTTTTGAACGGATGACGCAGATGCAGTCGAGGGGTGCACTTATTACTTCAACCCAAACCGGGCGAACCGGGCTGCGGCTGGGCTTGCTGCTGGCCGGACTATGGCTGGCCGGGTGCAGCGGCACGCGCTTCGTGCCCGAGGGCGACAAGCTCTACACGGGCAGCACCGTAAAGCTGAAGTCGCCCTACAGCATTCCGCGCGAGGCCGAAATTACTACCGAGCTGGAATCGGTTATCCGGCCCAAGCCCAACGCCTCCATTCTGGGGCTGCGGCCCAAGCTCTACTTCTGGCACATGGGCCAGGGCAAGAAGAAGGGCCTGGGCAAGTTTCTGGCCGACCGCTACGGGGAGGCGCCCGTGCTGCTCAGCCAGGTAGATACCACCAAGGTGAAGGGGCTGATGATCAACCGCCTCTACAACAACGGCTACTTTGCCGCGCCCCAGGTTTCCAGCCCCGTGAAAGCCAAGGGCGCTACGGCCACCATCGACTACACGGCCAACATTCAGCGGCCCTATACCATCAAGGAAATCCACTTCCCGGAGCGGGATACGCTGGTAGACCGCGACATTCGCAAAACCCAGGCTGCCAGTCTGCTGAAAGTGGGCGACCCGTACAACCTGAATACGCTGATAACCGAGCGTACGCGCATCGACGACCAGATGAAGCAGAACGGGTACTACTACTTCTCGCCCGATTACCTGCTCTACGAGGTCGACAGCACCCAGCACAACCAGGTGAATGTATTCATCAAGGTGAAAGGCTCGGTGCCCGAAAACGCGGTGCAGCCCTACGTGCTCAACCGCGTGACGCTGAACACCCGCTACGACCTGACGGACACCACCACGCGGGCTCAGGCCATCATCTACCAGAAGTACCGGTACGTGCCTGATGAAAAGGTCTTCAAGGCCCGCGCCATCACGGGCGCCACGTTCCTGTACCCCGACTCCCTGTACCGCCGCCGCCGCCACGACCAGACGCTGAGCCGCCTGATGAGTCTGGGCACCTTCAAGTTCGTAGATATTCAGTTCCGACCCACTCGCCAGAAGCCTGATTCGCTGGGCTATGGCTTCCTGAACGCCTACGTGCGCATGACCCAGCTCAAAAAGAAGTCGTTGCGGGCCGAGGTGCAGCTGGTAAAGAAAACCAGCGGCTTCACCGGGCCGGGCTTCACGGTGCAGTACCGCAACCGCTCGGCGCTGCGCGGGGCCGAGCAGCTGCTGGTGAACCTGGTCGGTGCCTTCGAAACCCGCACCGGGGATACTGGTACCGACCCTGAAACCGGGGAAAAGCTGCCGGTTTTCGGGCTGACGTCCTACGAGCTGGGCGTAAACGCTCAGTTGCTGGTGCCACGCTTTATCGCGCCCTTCGATATCAAGCTCCGGGAATCTGACTTTCAGCCGCGCACCGTGTTTGGGGCCGGCTACAAATACGTGACGCGCCAGGATTTCTTCCGGGAAGACTTCTTCAACCTGAACTACGGCTACAGCTGGAAAACCAAAATCACCAACCAGCACGACTTCAAGCCTATTGACCTGCAGTACATCCGGCTGGCCGATACCACGGCCACCTTTGGGCAGCTGCTGCAGGATCGGCCGTTTCTGGCGGCTTCGTTCCGGCAGCAGTTCATTCCGGCCAGCTCTTACATGTACACCTACAACACGCAGGTGTATGAGCAGCGCCGCAACCAGTTCTACTTCAACGGGGGCGTAGAAACCTCCGGGTTTGTGGCCAGCCTGCTAAGCCAGCGCAACGCCGCCGGCAATAAGGAGGTATTCGGGCAGGAGTTTTCGCAGTACGGCAAGTTCGACGTGGAAGTGCGCAACTACTACCGCATCACCTCTGACCCCAAAAGCGGCAACAAAATAGCCACCCGACTGCTGGTGGGCTTGGGCCTGCCCTACGGCAACTCCCGCGTGCTGCCCTACCTCAAGCAGTACGGCGCGGGCGGCCCCAACAGTGTGCGAGCCTTCCTGCCCCGGGAGCTGGGCCCCGGCACCTACCGGCCCACCAACTCGGCGGAAAAAGTTACCCGCTTCTACGACCAGGTGGGCGACGTGCGCGTGGAGGCCAACGCCGAGTACCGCCAGGACTTGTTTCCCTACGTGAAGGGCGCCGTGTTTGTGGATGCCGGCAACGTGTGGCTCGTCAACCCCGACCCGACCCGCTCTACGCCCGACGGGCGCAACGGGCAGTTTCAGTTCAACTCCTTTTTCAAGGAGCTGGCCGTGGGCGCCGGTGTGGGCCTGCGCGTCGATATTGAATTCATTGTGGTGCGGCTGGACGTGGCCTACCCGCTGCGGGCTCCCTACGGTTCGGGTGGCAGCAAGTCGTTTGTGCCCAACCTGGCCATCGGCTACCCGTTCTAGCCATAAATGAGCGAGGGAGAGCATGAGCGAAGCGTCCTAATGGATACTTCGCTCATGCTCTCCCTCGCTCATTTATGGCTTATTGATAATTCTCCGGGCGGTCTTGTAGCAGCTTGGGCACGAAGTAGTGCGCTACAGCTTTGGCCAAGTAAGGCGGGAAGCCGGTGCGGGCATTGGTCAGCACGATGATGGTGAGCGGCTCGGGTCCATCCAGGAAGCGGATAACGTCGGCTAGGGTAGGGCCGCCGCTATGACCTACAATCGGGTGGCCGTGGTAGGTTTCTGTGGTCCAGCCCAAGCCAAACTCTCCTTTGGTATGGTTGCGCAGCTCGGCGGGTGCCCACAATGTAGCCATAGTGGCGGGTTGTAGCACGGTGGCTTTGTCGAGTCCCAGGGCCCAATTAGTCATATCCTGAATGGAGGCAAACACGCCCCCGGCTGCGTAGTACCACGCCGGGTAGCGCATTTCGTGGCTGCGGTACTGCTGCGTGGTTTTGTCCCAGGAGTATACCTGCGAGGCCTGCGCGACGATGTCGTTTTTGCGAAACAGCCCCTCGTCGGTGGTATAGCTGAACTGGGCATTTTTCATCCCCAGCGGCTGCAGCACTTTCTGGCGCAGCGCCTGCTCGTAGCTCAGGCCCGTTACCCGTTCAATAATGGCCTGCAGCAAGCCGTAGTCGGAGCTGACGTAGAACTCCTTGCTGCCCGGTTCGAAATCCAGCGGCAGCAACGCGGCCTGCTGGCGGGCATGGCGGAAGTCACGGGTAGTTTCCAGCGGCACCAGCTTAATGCCCGACTGATGCGCGGCCAGCTCGCGCACCGTCAGGCTTTGCCAGGCCGCGGGAATGGAGTCGAGGTAGGTGCCAATGGGGGCTTCCAGCTTAAGTTTGCCTTCCTGTACCAGCACGCCTAGGAGCGTACTAGTAAGGGGCTTGGCCACGGAGGCAATCTGGAAAGCCGTTTGGGGCGTCACGGGAGCCTGCCAACCCAGGTGGGCCAGCCCGTAGGTTTGCTGTTTGATGACCTTGCCGCCCCGCACAACTGCCACTGCCGCGCCGGGAATGTGGTGGCGCTGCATAACCCGCTGCATAAATACATCCACCGAATCAGGACGCGGCTTGGCAAGGGCGCTTAAGCTGCCGATGAGGAGAAGGGTGCTACCGAGGAGACGGAGCAAAGAAGCTGTTTTCATAGCTGTAAAAAGGAGGTTGGAGAAAGAGCGAGTACTTCATACGAATTAATTCGTACTTATTTCGGTCACTAGACTCCGGCTGATTTGGAAGGTTGCTTCACTGACCGGCAATAGTCCTTCTAGCGTTGCCCGCAGGCAACGCACCCCACAAAAAAAGCGCGCAGCCCCATTGAGGCTGCGCGCTGCGTGCTTACGGGCTCCGGTTTTCTTAGGCCTCAGCCGCCAACCGGACTTCTAGCGGGGCACCTAAGGTTTTGCGGGTGGGCACCACTGTCACTACCACGTACTTGGAAGTAGGCGTGTTGCTGACTTTGGCCACGCTGCCCACCGGTACCAGCGGGTTTGCCTCGGGGAAGTAGGCGGCCACGTTGCCCCGCGGAATGTCGTAGGGCACGGCAATAAACTTTTCCACCGTGCGGTGCGTGCCCTCGAAGTGGCTGGTAATGTCGATGAGCGCCTGGGCCTGCAGGCCGCGGTCGGCCATATCCTGGCGGTTCATGAACAGGACGCGCCGCTCTCCGTGCACCCCCCGATACCGGTCGTTGTAGTCGTAGATAGTGGTGTTGAACTGGTCGTGACTGCGCACGGTCATCAAAATCAACTGGTCGGGCTCTACGGTATACTTTTCCAGCGCGGTAGCCGTAAAGTTGGCTTTGCCGTTTTTGGTGGTGAATTTTCGTTCGCGCGGGCCGTTGGGCAGGTAGAACCCGCCGGGCCGCCGCAGCTTCTGGTTGAAGTCCTCGAAGCCCGGAATAACGCGCGCAATATGGTCGCGGATGACGTCGTAGTTTTCCGTCATGGCCACCCAGTCGGCTATGTTGGTGCGGTTGCCCAGGGTAGCAATGGACACGCCCGCTAGGATGGCTACTTCGCTCATCATCTGGCCCGGTAGGGGCGTGAGTATGCCCTTGTTCTGGCTTACCACGCCCATGGAGTTTTCGCAGCTCGTCATCTGATGCCCGGCTTTCTGCATATCCACATCGGCGTGGGTAAAGCAGGGCAGGAGCAGGCTGGTTTCGCCGGTGGTAAGGTGGCCGCGGTTGAGCTTGGTGCCCACAAACACTGTGAGCTTCTGCTTGCGCATACCTTCGGCAATGACTTCGGTATCGGGCCCGGCGCCTAGCAGGTTGCCGCCCAGGCTGAAAAACACCTTGGTCTTGCCTTTGTACATGGCTTTGATGCTTTCCACCGTATCGAGGCCGTGCGCGTAGGGCGGCGTGAAATCGAATTCCTTGCTCAGCGCATCCAGAAACTCCTTGGTTGGCTGCTCCCAGATACCCATCGTCCGGTCGCCCTGCACGTTGGAGTGGCCGCGCACCGGGCAGGTTCCTGCCCCGGGCTTGCCAATAGCGCCCTTCATTAGGTGCAGGTTCACGATTTCCTGAATGGTTTGCACGCCCTGGCGCTGCTGCGTGACGCCCATGGCCCAGCAGGTTACAATCTTCTGCTTGCGGGCCAGCAGGTTGGCCGCCTCCAGCAGCTGAGCCCGCGAAATGCCGCTCAGCTCCTCAATATCTTCCCAGCTAGTGCTGCGGATATTCTGCTCGAAGCTCTCGAAGCCGGTGGTGTACTCGTCAATGAAGGCGCGGTCCACCACCTGGCCGGGGTTTAGGTCTTCGGCCTCGAAGAGGTGCTTCATAATGCCACGCAGCAAGGCCATGTCCCCATCCACGCGCACCTGCAGAAACAGGTCAGTTATCTGGGTACCGTCGCCGAGCAAAGTGCCCAGGGCCCGCAACGGGTTCATAAAGTCCTGGGGGTTTTTGAAGGCCAGCAGGCCGGCCTCGGGCAGGGGGTTCACGGCTATAACTTTGGCACCGTTGCGCTTGGCTTTCTGCAGGGCCGTGAGCATGCGAGGGTGGTTGGTGCCCGGGTTCTGCCCAATGATAATGATGACTTCTGCCTCGTGAATATCGTTGAGCGTGACGGAGCCCTTGCCCAAGCCCAGCGTGGGGCTGAGGGCCGCGCCGCTGCTTTCGTGGCACATGTTGGAGCAGTCGGGCAGGTTGTTGGTGCCAAACTGCCGCACAAACAGCTGGAACAGGAAGGCCGGCTCGTTGGGCACCTTGCCCGAGGTATAGAACACGGCTTCGTCGGGCGAGGCCAGGGCGTTCAGGTTATCGGCAATCAGCTGGAATGCCGCCGGCCACTCGATGGGGGAGTAGTGGTTGTCGCCGGGGCGCTTCACCAGCGGGTGGGTGAGGCGGCCGGCGTTGTTCTGGTCCCGGTCGGTCATCTTCGACAGCTCGGCCAGGCTGTGGCGGGCAAAAAACTCGGGGCCGGCCGCTCGTTCGTCGGCGTCGGAGGCCGTGGCCTTGGCCCCGTTTTCGCAGAACTCGGCCACGGAGCGGTGGTCGTCGGGGTCGGGCCAGGCGCAGCTGGAGCAGTCGAAGCCATCCTTCTGGTTCATGTTCAGCAGCCCCCGCGTGCCCCGGTTCAGCCCCCCCTCACTCCACCCAAATGCCATGGACTTGATAACGGCCGTGACGCCGGCGGCCACCTTAGCGGGCTCCGTGAGGTGCAGGCCGGTGGGCGCTTCGGGTGGCTGGGCCAGGATAGGATGGTGGTACTTGGCGTTGGCCACGTCGGGGGCGGGAATGGTGCTTTGGTCGCGCATGGCTTGCGGGTCGGGGCGGTAGTGGTCGGGGGCCGGGGCCTCGCCCTGGTCGGGCCGCTCCCCGCTCTGTGGTTTGTTGGCGGCTTGCTGCTGGGGGGCATTGCCGGCTTTGCCGGGGTCAGCTTTGGGAGAATCTTCCATAAAGACGCAAAACAGAACAGGGGTGGGAGGGAACGGCCGGGTTAGTGCTTGCAGCCCAGATCTTTTTCTACCAGAATATGCAGCACTTGGTTGTGCTGTACGGCTACGGTGCCGCGCAGGCTCACTTCCGCCGTCGAAGTCCAGATGTCGGCCACGGCGGCCGGCAGCAGCACCCGGATGCAGCCAACTTCGGTCTGCACCGTGAGGGCGGACACGTCGGCGGTGCGCTCCAGGGTGTAGGTCAGCTGGTCCGTGGCCTGCAAGCCTAGCGGCACTACGGTTTCCAGGAGGCCGTGCTGGCGGAACTCGGCCACTTCGGGTGGGTCGAGGCGCAGGCGGAGGGTATTGTCTTCGAGGCGGAGCTTCATTTCCTTTTGAACAATACATCTGGCGGGAAAAGGTTTCAACCGAAAGCGGGGTGCTGAGGGAGCAGGCTGGTTGGGTTACCCGGTTTTTTGTACAATTCTCTCGGAATTGTGCAGGTGGGTGCATGCCCGCTCAGGAAGTTTCTATACTTTGGAGGGCTTATTGGCGACTGTATAATGGGGCGGCGTGCGCACGGGTCAGATCAAATGAAAAAAGTGTTTTACTGCTGCCTGAGCGTGGGGCTAGGGCTGACCGGGTCCGGAGCCTGCGCGCAGAGCATCAAAGCCGATTCCAGCGCCGTAACGGCGGCCATCAGCAGCCTCAGCCAGCGGTATTCCGACGGGCTGCGCTACGAGTCGCGTCTTTACAACGGGCCCGAGTACGTGAGTACCGTGCGCTCCTACATCAAGGGCCACGCGTTTCTGGCCTCGGCCGACCCGCAGCCCGCTACTGTGGAGTACGGCGGAGCTATGTACACCGGCATAGCTCTGCGCTACGATCTGCTGCGCGACCTGTTGGTGGTGAAGGCTCCGCTGGGCGCCCTAGACATGCAGCTGGTAAGTGAGCGGGTAACACGCTTCACGCTAGATGACCGCCAGTTTGTGCGCCTCGTGGTGGACTCGGCCAGCGCTTCGCCGGTGCGCACGGGCTTCTACGAAGTGCTGCTGGATGGGCCGGTGCAGGTGCTGGCGGCCCGCCGCAAAAACATGCAGCAACGCTCCACCGCTACCGGCATGGAGGGCGAAATCACCCAGAAGGACAGCTACTTCATCGGCAAAGGCACCCGCTACTACGGCGTGGACAATGCCAAGACGGTGCTGGTATTGTTCCCGCAGAATAAGGCTGCCCTGCGCAAATACATCCGAACCGAGAAACTGAAATTCGGCAAAACCAGCCGCGAAGCTTCCCTGGTGGAGCTGGCCCGGTACCAGGCCACGTTGCCGCCCGCTCCCGGCCAGTAAGCCGCTTTCTGTACGGCCCCCACCCGCGGGGCCATTGACCTTGCTATGAAACTCGTTTACCGAATTATTCTGCTGCTGCTTTGTGCCCTCGGTAGCCTGCGCAGCTACGGGCAGCACACCGAGCCGCTGGTGAGCGGCAGCTTCCAGAACCTGAGCGTGGAAGAGTTTGCGCGGCAGCTGCAGGCCCAGACCCGCTACCGCTTTTTCTTTGACTCAACGGCGGTTCAGGGCGTGAAGGTGAACCTGCAGGTGCAGGCGCAGCCCCTGAGCCGCGTGCTGCAGCAGGCCCTGGCGCCCACCACCGTGCGGTATGCCGTGGACGAGGACCACAACGTATTCCTCACCAGCGGCACGGCCCTGACGACCACGCTGCCAGGAAACTTCTTCCAGCCCGGCGCGGTGGCCGATGTAGCCGCTACCGCCGATACGCTGACTACCATCCGCGGCGGGCGCGCTACCAGCCCGGCCAAGCTGTATGAAATCGGACGACCAGGCGCGGCCAAGGGGGCCACGGCCACGGTGGCGGGCCACATCCGCGAAGCCAAATCCGGGGAACCAGTGCTAGGCGCTTCGGTGTATATTACCTCCCCATCCATCGGCGCCTCCACCGACCAGTTTGGCTACTATGCCCTTACACTGCCGGTGGGTGCGCACATCCTCAACATCCGGGGCATCGGCATCAAAAACACCCAGCGCCGCATCCAGCTGCACGCCGATGGCAAACTGGAAGTGGAGGTGGAAGAGGATATTACCGCCCTGAAGGAAGTGCGGGTGGAAGCCGAGAAAGATAAAAACGTGGCCGGCCTGCAGATGGGCGTCGAAAAGCTAGACATCAAAACCATCCGGCAGGTGCCCACGGCCTTCGGCGAAACCGACATTCTGCGGGTGGTGCTTACGCTGCCCGGGGTAAAGTCTATTGGCGAGGGCAGCACCGGCATCAGCGTGCGTGGGGGCGCTACCGACCAAAACCTGATTCTCTTCAACGACGCCACGGTGTACAGCCCTTCGCACCTGTTCGGCTTCTTTTCGGCCTTCAATCCCGACATTCTGAAGACGGTGGAGCTCTACAAAAGCGCCATTCCGGCCCGCTACGGCGGCCGGCTGTCGTCGGTTCTGGATATTGCCACCCGCGACGGCAACAAGAAGAAGCTGGCCGGCTCGGGCGGCATCGGGCTGCTCACCAGCCGCCTCACGCTGGAAGGCCCGATTGTCAAGGACAAAAGCTCGTTCATTATCGGGGGCCGCTCCTCGTACTCCGACTGGATATTGCGCCGCCTGCCCGACCGCAGCCTCAAGGAAAGCGCCGCCTCCTTTTATGACGTGAGTGCCCATATCAGCCACGAGCTGGACGAGAAAAACACGCTCTACGCCACCGGCTACCTTAGTCGGGACCGGTTTAAGCTGGCTTCGGATACGGCCTACGCCTACCAGAACCGCAACGCCAGCCTGAAGTGGCGCCATACCTTTAACAACACGCTCTATGGTGTGCTCACCGCCACCGGCAGCCAGTACGGGTACGAGGTGACGAGCGAGAAAAACCCGGTGAGTGCCTCGGCGCTGGCTTTCAACCTGGCGCAGGTGGGTTTGCAGGCCGATTTCAGCTACTTCCGCAACGCCCAGCACACCGTAGACTTCGGGGCCAGCACGCTGCGCTACCGCCTCCGGCCGGGCCGCCTCACGCCTCAGGGCCCGGAGTCGTTGGTAGAGCCCGACGACCTAGGCCGGGAGCAGGGCCAGGAAAGCGCCCTGTACGTGTCGGACCGCTGGGACGTGACGCCCCGGCTGGCGGTGTCGGTAGGGCTGCGCTACTCCCTGTACCAGTCCTTGGGCGCGCGCGACGTGTACGAGTACGCGCCCGGCGTGGCCCGCTCGGTGTACACTATCACCGACACGGTACACTACGGTGCGGGCAAAACCATTGCTACCTACCACGGCCCCGAGTACCGCCTCGGGCTGAAATACGCGCTGTCGGACCGCTCCTCGCTGAAAGCCAGCTACAACCGCACCCGCCAGTACATTCACCAACTCTCCAACACGGCCTCCCTGTCGCCGACGGACACGTGGAAGCTGAGCGACGCCTACGTGCGGCCCCAGGTGGGCGACCAGTTCTCGGTGGGCTACTACCGCAACTTCCGCAACAATACCATCGAAACCTCGGTGGAAACCTACTACAAGTTCATGCACGACTTCGTGGACTACATCAGCGGGGCCTCCCTGCTGCTGAACCACCACCTGGAAACCGACATCATCAACGCCGAGGGCAAGGCGTACGGCGTAGAGTTTTCGGTGAAGAAATCGACGGGCAAAATCAACGGCTGGCTGAGCTACACTTACTCCCGCTCCCTGGTGCGGGCCAATGCCGGCACGCCCGCCGAGCAAATCAACGGAGGCAAGTACTACCCCAGCAACTTCGACAAGCCCCACGACGTGACCCTGGCCGGCAACTACCGCTTTAGCCGCCGCTTCAGCACGTCCTTGAACTTCAACTACAGCACCGGCCGCCCCATCACCCTGCCGCTCACCACTTACTACCTGGAGGGCGCCACCCGCGTGTTCTACTCTGACCGCAACGCCTACCGCGTGCCCGACTACTACCGCGTGGACTTTGCCATGAACATCGAAGGCGGGCACAAAGCCAAAAAGCTGGCCCACAGCTCCTGGACGCTGTCGGTGTACAACCTCACGGGGCGGCGCAACCCCTATTCCGTGTATTTCAAGGCGCAGAACGGTAAAATCAACGGCTACCAGCTTTCCATTTTCGGGCAGCCGATTCCGAGCGTCACGTACAATTTCAAGTTCTAATGATACGCTTCAATTCCCGCCTGCGGAACTACCTGGCCGGTGCCCTCGTGCTGCTGCTGGGCAGCTGCGTCGATAAGTTTGAGCCGGAAGTGCTGGATACGCCCCAGAACTACCTGGTGGTAGATGGCTTTATCAACCTGAGCGGCCCCACCACTATTCGCCTGTCGCGCACCAAGAACGAGGCCGACGCGCCCGTACCCGTAGAAGCCGCCGCTACCGTCACGGTTCTGGATGATGCCGGCGCAGCCTACCCGCTCCCCGAGCAGCAACCCGGCACGTATCAGTCGGCGCCCCTTAATCTGAGTTCTGACCACCGCTACCGCCTGCGCATCCGCACCGCTTCCGGCAAAGAGTATGAGTCGGACTTGGTAGCGGCCCGCCAAACCCCGCCCATCGACAAAGTGAGCTGGGAGCTGAACAACCGGGGCGTGCAGATCTACGTGAGCACTCACGACGAGGCCAACGCCACGCGCTACTACCGCTGGCGCTACGAGGAAACTTGGCTGTTTCACTCGGCTTACCAGTCGGGCGTAGAGTACGTGGACGGCACCATGCAGCAGCGCCAGGAAGGCATCTACTACTGCTGGGGCAGCGAAAACTCCACCGCCATTCAACTGGGCAGCACCAGCCGGCTCAGCCAGGACGTATTGACGGATGCGCCCCTGCGGCTGCTGGAGTCCAACTCCCTGAAGCTGGGCATCAAGTACAGCATTCTGGTAAAGCAGTACGCCCTCACGGCCGAGGAATTTGCTTACTGGGAAAAGCTGAAAAAGAACACCGAAAGCCTCGGCGGCCTGTTCGACCCGCAGCCTACCCAGCTAACGGGCAATGTGCATAACCTGGCCGACACGGCCGAGCCGGTAATTGGGTATGTGGGCGCGGCCACGGTCACGGAAAAGCGCCTGTTTATCGACCGTACCGAGCTGGGGTCCATTCTGCGCTTTAAGACCGGCTACGAAGACTGCGGCAACCCCGACACGGTGCTCCTGGCCGATGTGCCCGCGTACTTCAGCAGACCCAATCTGCTGCCCATCGAAGGCGTGTATGTGGCCCGTACGCTGATAGGCTATACCGGCAACCCGGCCGTGTGCGTGGACTGCCGCCTGCGCGGTACCACGGTTAAGCCCGATTTCTGGCCCTAGAGCCGGGCAAGCCGTTGCGTTGTGTTGATACCCTGTCTTCTCCGAACCCTTTGCCTGATGCTGTTTCGCCGCCTTTCCCTGGTTTGTTTGACGCGCTGTGTGGCCCTGCTGGGTGGCTGCCTGGCCGGGCTGGGCAACCCAAGCCCGGCGCTGGCGCAGGCCGACTCGCTGCAAAGCATTGCCCGCCGCTTCGCCCGCTACAGCCAGCAAACCCCCGCCGAAAAGCTGTTTCTGCACCTGGACCGGCCCAGCTACGTGGCCGGGGAAAACATGTGGTTCAAGGTATACGCCGTGGAAGGCAGCTCGCACCGGCCGCTGCCCGTCAGCTCGGTGGCGTACGTGGAAGTGCTGGACCCGGCGCAGAAGCCCGTATTGCAAGCCAAAGTTGCCCTGAAGCAGGCCTCCGGTTCCGGCTCCTTTGTGTTGCCCACCACGCTGGCTTCTGGGCGCTACACGGTGCGGGCCTACACCAGCTGGATGCGCAACTTCAGCCCGGAGCTGTACTTCCATACCAGCGTCGCCATCGTGAACACCCGCGCGCCGCTGGGGGTGGCGGCCAGGCCAGCCGCGGCCGCCTACGACCTGCAGCTGTTTCCCGAAGGCGGCTACCTTGTGCAGGGCGTACCGAGCAAAGTGGGCTTCAAGCTAACCAACGGCGCCGGCCAGGGCGTAGCGGCCGAGGGCACGGTGCTGGACCAGAGCGGCAACACCGTAGCTTCTTTCCGCACCCTGCGCTTTGGCCTGGGGTCTTTCAGCTTCACGCCCGCCCAGGCGGGGCAGGCCTACCGGGTAGTGGCGGAGTTGGCCAACCAGCAGACCGTAACGGCCAGCCTGCCGCCGGCCCGGGAAGAAGGCTACGTGATGCGGCTGGTAGACGGCGGTGCGGGCGTCAGCCAACTGCGCCTGGTGGTGCAGACGCGGGGCGCGGCCCTGGAAAACGAGCGGGTGTTTCTGCTGGGCCACGCCGGGCAAAAAGTAGCTTTGGCCACTGCCGGGGAGCTATTTGAGGGCCGAACGGTATTTACCGTGGACAAGCAGCAGCTGGCGGCCGGTATTTCGCACTTCACCCTCTTCAACAGCCGCCGGCAGCCGGTGTGCGAGCGGCTCTACTTCCGCCCGCCCGCTGCCGGCCTCCAGCTCACGGCCCGGGCCGATAAGCAGCAGTACTCGGCCCGCGAGAAAGTGACCCTGCAGCTGGCCTCCGACCAGACCACCGCCCGCTTATCGGTAGCCGTGTACCAGGTCGATTCGTTGTCGGCGGCGGGCGGACCGGATATGGCCGGCTACCTGTGGCTAACGTCGGATCTGAAAGGTGCCGTGGAAAACCCCGGGTACTACCTCAACGCCAGCCCCGAAGCCGCCGAGGCCGTCGACAACCTGATGCTCACCCAGGGCTGGAGCCGGTTCCAATGGAAGGACGTGCTCAGCAACA
The DNA here is from genome assembly GCF_015773195.1 of Hymenobacter guriensis. Lineage (GTDB taxonomy): Bacteria > Bacteroidota > Bacteroidia > Cytophagales > Hymenobacteraceae > Hymenobacter > Hymenobacter guriensis. The sequence continues at coordinate 228,458 of NZ_JADWYK010000006.1, read as the reverse complement.
ACTCCGGCCAGCTGCCTTACCTGCCCGAGCTGAACGGCCCGCTGGTGCGGGGCCGGGTGGTGCACCGCTTCACGGGCGCAACGGCCTCCAATATTCCGGCCTACTTGTCGTCGCCCAGCCGCCACATTCAGCTGTATACCGCCGTCAGCAAGCCCGATGGCTCCCTGCAATTTGAAGTGCCCGACCTCTACGGCCGGCGCCAGCTGATAGCCCAGACCAACACCCGGCGCGACAGTATGTACCGGATAGAGCTGTTCGACGCCTTCGCGCCCCGGCCCGCCGGCTCGTCGGCGCTTTCACTGGCTGTACCGGAAAGCTGGGCCGTGGGGCTCCGCCGCCGCGCCGTGCAGGCCGAGGTGCAGCAGCGCTACTATGGCAGCCGCCCCGTGATGTACACGGCCCCGGCCACCGACAGCATTGCCTTCTACGGACAGCCCAGCGAAAAATACCGCCTCGACGACTACACCCGCTTTAAGGTGATGGAGGAAGTAATGCGTGAGTACGTGCCCGGCGTGCTGGTGCGCATCCGCAAAGACGGCTTCCACTTCCTGGTGCCCGACAACAACTCCAACACCGTCTCCGAAAACCCCTTGGTGCTGCTGGATGGCATGCCCGTCTTCGACGTCAACCGCATCATGGCTTTCGACCCGCTGAAGGTACAGAAGCTGGACGTGGTGAAGTCGCGCTACCTGCTGGGGCCACTGATTTCGGATGGCATCGTGAGCTACACCACCTATAAGGGCGACCTGGCCGGTTTTCCCCTTGATGCGCACGCGCTGCTCCAGGAATACGAAGGCCTGCAGGGCCAGCGCGAGTTTTACGCCCCCCGCTACGACGCGCCCCGGCAGCAGCAAAGCCACCTGCCCGATTTCCGCAACCTGCTGTACTGGAACCCCAACGCGCCGGCCGGGGCTCCGCTGACCTTCTATACCTCCGACCAGGTGGGCACGTACCGCGTGGTAGTACAAGGCTTGGCCGGAACCGGGCAGGCCGGCAGCGCTTCCTTCACCTTTGACGTGAAGGCTCCTTTATAGCCCGGCGGTAGCTGCGCCCACAATCCGCCAGGGGTGGGAGTACACGTTGTAGCGGCCCTGGCGCAGGAAGCCGCACACCGTCAGGCCAAAGTTGTGGGCGGCCTGCACGGCCAGGGAGCTGGGGGCGCCCACGGCGGCCAGCACCGCAATACCCGCCACGGCCGCTTTCTGCACCAGCTCGAAGCTCACGCGCCCGCTCACCAGCAGCACGTGCTGGTGCAGGGGCAGCCACTCCTGCAGCAGCGCCGCCCCGATTACCTTATCGAGGGCATTGTGGCGGCCCACATCCTCGCGCAGCAGCAGCAGCTCCCCCTCCGGCGAAAACAATGCCGCCGCATGCAGCCCGCCGGTTTGCTCGAACAGCTCCTGCTGCGCCCGCAGCCGCTCCGGCAGCTGGTGCAGCAGCTCGGCAGCCACGTAGGGGCCGTCGGTGGGCAGCACGGGGCAGGCAGCCGCCTGCACGGCTTCGATGCTGGTTTTGCCGCACACCCCGCAGCTGCTGCTGGTGTAGAAGTGGCGTTCCAGGCGCGGCAGTGCTACGGGCACGGTGGATGCCAGCTCAGCCCGTACCACATTTTCGCGCTCTTCTACCTTTTCCACATCGGGGCAGTACAGAATGCCGTGCAGTTCCTGGCGCCGGCTGATGATGCCTTCGGTAAGCAGAAACCCGGCTGCCAGCTCAAAGTCGTGGCCGGGGGTGCGCATGGTAATGGCCAGCGTGCGGTGCTCCCGCTGGCCCGTGGGCCCAAACCCCAGGCGGATTTCCAGCGGCTCTTCAGCGGCCAGAATGTCGGACGCCGCCGTGATGGTAGTGCCCTGCACCTTGTGCACGGTTACATAATCGTAGCTGGTGGGCGGCAGTAGAACGGGCGCGGGCATGGATATCGATGGAGAATGAGACGGGCAGACTATGACCGGTGAACGGCATAGTCTGTCCTCTTCAGATTTTCTTACTGAAACAAAGCCAGCGCCTTAATGAATGTTTGCGACACGCCCCAGAGCAGCGGCGCGCCCACAACCAGCCAGGCAATGGCCAGCCGCAGACCGGAAGTGGAAGATTCAGGGGTGTTGGGTGTGGTGGCAGGCTCCATACGGCAGTAAGGTTGATGGTGGGAGAAACGGGCTAGTGGCCGCCGGCTTCGGGCGTAACGGGGCCTTTTTCGAAGTACTGATCTTTCACGGCCGTCACGGCAAAGTTGGCCAGCAGCCCTAGTACCAGCAGGCCCGCCATGGTGTAGAATACATTCTGGTAAGCCGCCGCGCCGCTGAGGCCTTTCGCCTGGGCGCTTTCGTGAAGGCTGTGCACAATGAGCGGGCCCAGCACGCCGGCCGTGCTCCAGGCCGTGAGCAGGCGGCCGTGGATGGCACCCACCTGATACTTGCCAAACAAATCGGACAGGTAGGCCGGAATGGTGGCAAACCCCCCACCGTACATGCTGATAATCACGCAGGCTACCACCACAAACAAGATCAGCTGTGCGTTGTGGCCCAGTTTGGGAATGAGGGCATAGAGCAGAATCCCCAGCCCGAAGTAGATGGCGTACGTGGTTTTGCGGCCCATCTTATCCGAAGCCGACGACCAGAAAAACCGCCCCAGCAGGTTAAACAAGCTCAACAGCCCCACAAAGCCGGCCGCCGCGGCCGCCGTTACGCCCTTGCCCGCGCCCAGGGCGCCGTCGGAAAACGTTTCCTGAATAAGGGGCGAAGCCGTTTCGAGCACCCCGATGCCGGCCGTTACGTTGGTGAGCAGTACCACCCACAACAGCCAGAACTGCGGCGTTTTGATAGCGTTGTCGGCCGATACGTTTTGGGTGGTGATAAGGTCATTGTGCTCGGTGCTGGGCACGTAGCCCGCGGGCTTCCAGTCATCGGCCGGCACCCGAATGCTCCAGACGCCGAACTGCATAAAGATCAGGTACAGAATGCCCATCACGATAAACGTGGGCGCCACGCCCATCGGGGCCGAGTCTTTGAAGTGGTTCATCAGGTTGTTGGCCAGTGGGGAGCCAATCATGGCGCCGCCGCCGAAACCCATAATGGCCATGCCGGTAGCCACGCCCTTGCGGTCCGGAAACCATTTGATGAGCGTACTCACGGGCGAAATGTAGCCGATGCCCAGCCCGATGCCACCCACCACGCCGTAGCCGAAATACAGCAGCCAGATGTTGTGCAGGTGCACACCGAGGGACCCAATCAGGAAGCCCCCGCCAAAGCACAGGGCCGAGGCCAGCATAGCCTTGCGGGGCCCCACCCGCTCCAGCCACTTGCCAAAAATGGCCGCCGACAAGCCCAGCAGCACAATGGCAATGGAAAACGTCCAGCCAATCTGGCCTGGCGTCCAGTCGTCGGGTGCCGGCTTGGCCACGTCACCGCTGATGAGCGCGCCCAGTGGCTTGTTGAACACGCTGAAAGCATAGGCCTGCCCAATAGCTAGGTGAATAGCCAGGGCGGCGGGTGGAATAAGCCAGCGGTTGAAGCCGGGGCCAGCCACGGTGCGGCTGCGGTCCAGCAGAGAAGTTGCTGCCATACACGAAGAAAAAAGAACAATGGTGGGGTTTGGGAATGAGGCGCGGATACCGAGCCCTCGACTGGTGCCTTCAGGAAACGGTACAGGGTTTAACCTGCTTCACCCTCAAAAGGATAAAAGTATTTTGCTAATTATGTATAGCCGGGCTCCAGAAGCCCGTATTCCTGGAGCAGCTAGCCGGACGCCGACCGGCTTGTGCCTCATCTTTTCCAGAAAACTAGCCAAACGGCGCCCAGGCGCCCCAACTTTCTGCCAGCCGAACCGGTTAACTCAGCCGGCTTCCGTTGCCCGTTTTTTCCTGCTTTCTGCCATGCTCACTTCCGAAGAACGCCAACGCTACCGCCGCCATCTGCAACTGCCCGAGATAGGCGAGGCCGGGCAGGAAAAGCTGAAAGCTGCCCGCGTGCTGGTGGTGGGGGCCGGCGGCCTGGGCTGCCCGGTGCTGCAATACCTGGCCGCCGCCGGCGTGGGCACGCTGGGCATTGTGGATGCCGATGTGGTGGACGCCAGCAACCTGCAGCGCCAGATTCTCTACGGTCCCGCCGACCTGGGCCAGCCCAAAGCCGAAACCGCCGCCCGCGCCGTGCATCGCCTCAATCCTTTGGTGCAGACCGACGTGTATGGCTGCCGCGCCACCCTCGGCAACGTGCGCGAGCTGGTGCGCAAGTACGACGTGGTGGTGGATGGCTCCGACAACTTCCCCACGCGCTACCTGCTCAACGACGCCTGCGTGAGCTTAGGTAAGCCGCTGATTTCCGCAGCCATCTACAAGTTTGAAGGGCAGGTTTCGGTGTTCAACTACCAGGGCGGGCCTACGTACCGCTGCCTGTTTCCGCAGGCGCCCTCGGCCGACGAGGCGCCTAATTGCGCGGCCACCGGCGTGCTGGGCGTACTGCCCGGCCTGGTCGGCACGGCCCAGGCCACCGAAACGCTCAAGGTGCTGCTGGGCATGGGGGAGGTGCTGTCGGGCCGCCTGTGGCTTTTCGATGCCCTTACTTTTCAGACGCGCACCCTCCGCTTTGCCCGCCGCCCCGGGCAGGCCGCCATCAACCTCGAAACTGCCAATCCCGCCGACTACGCTGACCTGTGCGGCGCCGGCGTCAACCAGATTTCGCCCGCCGAGCTTCGCCAGCAGCTGGAATCGTCGCACCCGCCGTTTCTGCTGGATGTACGTGAGCCCGAGGAGTACGCCGCCGGCCACCTGCCCGGGGCCACGCTGCTGCCGCTCGGCAGCATCGGCCAGGGCGTGGGCGCTGTGCCGCGCCACCATCCGGTAGTGGTCTACTGCCGCTCCGGGGCCCGCAGCCGCCGCGCCGTTGAGCAGCTCCAGACGGAGTTCGGCTTTGCCAACCTGCTGAACCTGGAAGGGGGCTTCCTGGCCTGGACGGAAGCTGTTTAATGTGCTAATGTGGGTGAATGTGCTGAGGTGCTAATACTCGAAATGCGCTCAGATGCTGGTACATGTCGTGGTAAGCAGCAGAAGCCATCCTGACCAACACCCTGCTCATACTTACCCCGGAAAGCTTATTGTTGCAGCATTGACAGGCTTTTCACCTATCAGAACCTAGGCACGTTCCCCAGCGGATGCCTTAGCTCGCCATGACAGCTAAAGCATTAGCACCTCAGCACATTCCCCACATTAGCACATTCAACCACATTAACGCACATGCCCCTGACCACTACCCCGCCCCAACGTCCCCGTCTCCGCTTCGACCGCAACGAGCTGGCCGGGGCGTTCGGGGATTTGGGGACGGACCTGCCGCTGCTGATCGGGGTTATTGCGGCCTCGGGCATGGACAGTGCGGGGGTGCTTATCCTGTTCGGGCTGATGCAGGTGTTTTCGGGGTGGTGGTATGGCATGCCCATGCCGGTGCAGCCGCTTAAGGCCTTTGCCGCCCTAGTCATTGCTCAGAAAATTCCGGGCCGCGTCATCTTCGGCGGGGGGCTGGCCATTGGTGTCGGGATGCTGCTGCTGTCGGTTTCAGGGCTCATTGACGGGCTGGCGCGGCTGGTGCCCAAGCCCGTTGTCCGGGGTATTCAGTTTGGGCTGGCCCTGCAGCTGGCCACGCTGGCCCTCAAGGAATACGTGCCTGCCGACGGCCTTGGAGGCTACGCCTTGGCAGCAGCAGGCTTTCTGGTCACGGTGGTGCTGCTGGGCAACCGGCGCTGGCCGGCTGCGCTGGTGGTACTGGCCCTGGGCGTAGCATACGGGCTGCTGTTCAAGCTCGACTTGGCTACTGCACAACGGGCTATTGGGCTGCGCCTGCCCACCTGGCACGTGCCGCAGTGGCCCGATATCCTGGCGGGCGCCGTGCTGCTGGCTTTGCCCCAGATTCCGTTGTCGCTGGGCAACTCGGTGCTGGCTACCCGGCAAGTGGTGCAGGACTACTTCCCGGAGCGGCCGCTGACGGTGCGGCAAATCAGCTTCACCTACGCCCTCATGAACCTGGTGAATCCGTTTTTGGGCGGCTTCCCGGTGTGCCACGGCTCAGGTGGCATGGTGGGGCACTACACGTTTGGCGGGCGCACCGGCGGCTCGGTGGTACTGTACGGGCTGCTTTTTCTCACGCTTGGCCTGTTCTTCAGCCAGGGCTTCCAGCAGATTGTGCACATTTTCCCGCTGCCCATTCTGGGCGTGTTACTGCTCTTCGAGGCCCTCACGCTGGCTTCCCTGCTCCGCGACATCAGCACCCACCGCGCCGACCTGCTTTTGGCGCTTCTGGTTGGGTTGCTGTGCAGCGGCCTGCCCTACGGCTACCTCGTGGGCCTGGTGGCCGGCACGGCGCTGTACTACGCCATGCGTCAGGGCTGGGTTGGTTTGGGGAAGTAAAAACGAGTTGCCTATGCAGGATAACCAACAGGTAGTTGAAAACTATGAAACCCAACCTACTGCTTGGCCAGGACTTGCCGGATAAGCTGTTGATAAAACGGGTCGTCCGTCATGCCATTGTGGCCCACACCGGGCAGCGTGATAAAGTGGTCCTGGGACTTGAGGACACTCTTTAATGCCAGCGAAGCCTGGTGGCTGATAACCTCGTCCTGTTCGCCGTGAAAGATGACGATGGGGGCTGAAACACGGGGTAGCACTTCGTCGGTAGCCAGTGGGTAGCGCACCACCAGACCCGGCACCCAGGGGTATTGCTGCCGGGCCATTGCCCGCATACTGGTATAGGGCGCCTGCAGAATCAACAGCTTAGGATGATGCCGGGCCGCCAGCCAAGCCGCCGCTCCCGTGCCAAGCGAGTAGCCCAGCAGCACCGTCCGGTTTTCCGGATACTCTAGCAGTAGCTGCTGATAGGCCGTATCCGCATCAGCTAGAAATTGCTGTTGGCTGCTGATGTGGCCTTCGCTTTTGCCGTAGCCCCGGTAATCGAGCAGAAATACGTCGTAGCCCAGGCGGGTGTAGGTAGGGGCTACTTCGCCCCAGGTGTCGAGGGCGCCGCCGTTGCCGTGCAGGTAAAAGATGAGCCCCCTCGACGAATCGGCGGGGAATAATAGTCCGTGCAGGCGGGTGCCGTCGGCGGCCGTAATCCACCGCTCCTCAAAGGGCTTAGGAAACCGAAAACGATAACTGGGCGGGAGCTTGGTAGGAAAGAACAGCAGCCGCTCCTGCTGGAAGTACAGCAATAGGCACACGGCTACATACAGCGCGGCTCCAAGACCCAGAATCCACAGCAAAGCTTTCATCAGAAAAGGAAGGTTAACCCGTTACCCCCCAATCGTGCTCATCGACTCGAAGCTGAGCTGATGCACGGGGCGCTGCTGCTCGGCCTCGAAGCCGTTGGCGGCACGGTGGCGGAAAGCTGACTTCAGGGCCTCGGCAATCTGTTCATCGGAAGCGCCGCCGCGCAGCAAAGCCCGGATATCGAGTACGCCTTGGTCGTAGAGGCAGGTTTTGAGGCCGCCCTCGGCCGTGAGGCGGATGCGGTTGCAGGTGCCGCAGAACGTGCGCGAGTACGCTGCAATAATGCCCAGGCGGCCCTGGTGTCCGGCCACGGTGTAGTGCGCGGCGGTGTCGCCGGGGCGCGTAGCCACGGGCGTGAGCTGGCCCAGGTGCGCTTCGAGGTGCTCCCGGATGCGGTGGTGGTTCCAGGGCAGGGTAGCGGCGTGGCTGTGGCCGTTGAAAGGCATTTCCTCGATGAAGCGCACATCCACGGGCAGCTCGCGCGTCAGCTCAGCCAGGGGCAGCAAATCCTGGGTGTTCTGCCCGTCCATCACCACGGCGTTGATTTTGACGCGGATGCCAGCCGCTAGCAGGGCGTAAAAGGTGTCGAGCACCCGGGGTAGCTCGTCGCGGCGGGTGATGCTGGCAAACCGGGCGCGGTCCAGGGTATCGAGGCTGAGGTTGACGGCGCGTACGCCCATGCGGGCCAGCTCCGGCACGTGGGGTGCCGTGAGCACGCCATTGGTCGTCAGCGTCAGCTCCTCAATGCCGGGCACTTGGCTGAGCCGGTGCATGAAGGGCACCAGGTCGCGGCGCACGAACGGCTCCCCACCGGTGAGGCGCACTTTGCGCACGCCCAGGCCCGCCAGGATGGCCACCAGCCGCTCCATCTCCTCGTAGCTCAGCAGCTCCCGTTTGGGCAGATACTGAATGCCTTCCTCGGGCATGCAGTAAAAGCAGCGCAGGTTGCACCGGTCCGTGACGGCCAGCCGCAGGTACTCCAGCGGGCGGCCGTGGTTATCAAAAAGCACCGACGGAACAGACATTGCAGATTGGGCTGAGAAAAAATAAAGAAGCCAGACGCGGCGAAGCTCCTATACGCAGGCGGTCAGAAGCCGGCTATACGAACAACAATTGGCCGGCTCCGTAGTTCAAGCCCTGACAGCAGGCACGGCAATTACTTGTTCCAAAGTAGCGGTTTCGCCGGAAAACGGGTAATCTGCGCCGGAATCTGCTCTTACTGACTTGTTATGAATCTGAAAATTGCCTTGTTCGGCATTGCCCGCGAAATCGTGGGGCAGTCTGCTCTGGAAGTTTCCGCCCCCGAAGGCCAGTCGGCTCGGGGGCTGCTGCAGGATCTGCACGCCCGCTACCCCGAGCTGGCCCGCCTTTCCAGCCTGGCCGTGGCCGTCAACAACGAATACGCCGCCGAAGACGCACCCCTGCGGGAACACGACGAAATTGCCCTCATCCCGCCCGTTTCCGGCGGATAGAAGGAGGTAGAGACGCGTATTCGCGTCTCGTCGGCGCTGATGTTGTTTAGCTTGGTGCCGTCTGGCGCACAACTGGTCGTTCAACGATGAAGCGTAAATACGCGCCACTACCTCGTCCAGATTGGTCCAGAAGTCAGCGTACAAGATTCTTCGCAGACTCGGAATGACGTTCTGTTTTTCTCCTTGCCATTATCACCTACTGCCACTTGATTCATATCGACCTGACCGACCAGCCCATTGACGTAGCCGCTGCCCTGCAACTCGTGGAGGCCGAGGGGGCGGGCGCCATCAACACCTTCATCGGGACGGTGCGCAACCAAAGCACCGGCCGCTCTGTGGTGCGCCTGGAGTACGAGGCCTACGACAGCATGGCTTTGCACCAGCTGCGCAAAGTGGCCGAGCAGGCCCTGGAGCAGTGGCCCATGCTCCAGCAGGTGGCCATCATCCACCGCAAAGGCACCCTCTACATCGGCGACGTGGCCGTGGTGGTGGCCGTATCAACGCCGCACCGGGCCGAGAGCTTCGCCGCCTGCCAGTTCATCATCGACACCCTGAAACAGGTAGTAACTATCTGGAAAAAGGAGTTCTATGAGGATGGCGACGTATGGGTGGCCGCACACCCGTAAGGGAATGTAGGGGCGGGGTTTGTCCCCGCCCGGTCGTTGCCCGATAACCGTCGAGCGGCGCGGACGGGAACAAAGCCCTTACACAGGTAATGAAGCGGCTCCTCCAGCCTGATTACACCTTCCTCATGGCTTCCACCACCTGCGCGGCTTCCTCCGGCGTGTTCACGTTGCGCAGCTCCTGGGGCGCGGGGGCGGGCAGCAGCTCAATATCGGAGTTGATGAGCGTTTTGCGCGGGCAGCTGTAGCCCAAACTCAGGAACCGCAGCAGCGTGGCATAGCTGCGCGGTTCCCAGATGGTGATAAGCGGCTCGGGCCACTCGTTCTCAGGGCTCCGAAACGCCGTGGCCAGCCGCCCGGCTTGGCGGTGCCGCACCAGATGCTCCAGCGTAGCCGCCGACAGTAGGGGCAGGTCGCAGGCAACTATCAGCCAGGCAGCATTGGGGTCCTGGCGGAAAGCCGAGAGCAGGCCACTCAGCGGGCCCAGGTCCGAAAAGGTGTCGGGCAGAGGGCGCAGCCCGGCGTATTCCAGCTCCACCACCTGGTCGGGCCGGCAGGAAACGTGCACATCCTGGCAAAAAGGTGCCAACAGCTCGGCCGCGTAGGCGCGCTGCTCCTGGCCGTGGTAGGTAAGTTTGCCTTTGTCCTGGCCCATGCGCTGGCTGCGCCCGCCGGCTAGTACCAACCCGCGCAGCGGCGGCGCGGCCTGCTGCCACTCCTGCAAAATCAGCGCGGCAATAGCCGCCGTATCGTGCAGGGGCAGTACGGGAACCTGCGCTTCGCCCAGGTGAGCCCGCAGGTAAGCCGGTACTTCCATCACGCCCGCGGGCAAAAGCAGGGCGCGCACGTCAGTGAGGCGGTCCAGCTTTTTCTCCATCGGCTTGGCCGGGTCCAGTATCACGAGTTGCTGTCGGGCGCGGAAGTGGTTGCCGTTCACCAGCACCAGGCTCTCGTGCTGGAGCAACTCCGACTGACTGAATTTATCCAGGCTCCGCTTTACATCAAGGCGGGTGAAGGTGATTTTGTCGGTCAGCTCGGCCGCGGCGCCGGCTTGCAGAATGGCATCCTGGCCGCCGCTGCCGCCCTGGGCCGCGTCGTCGCCGGCGGCGTGGTCGGCATCCACGTAGGCTACGCGCAGCTGCGGGGCCAGGATGGGTAGCAGCCGGGCCACCAGCTCCTTAATGCGGCCGCAGGGCGCGCCTAGAATGGCTAGTTCGTGGCGGCCAAACTCACCCAGGTGCGGGCGGGCCAGCTGGGCGTGCTTGCTGCGCGGGTTGTCGGCGGGATTATTCGGCATGGTGGAAGTCCTGTTTGCCGCCGGTTTTCGCCAACAGGCGCGTTTCCTGAATCACAATGTCGTGCGACAGGGCTTTGCACATGTCGTAGATAGTGAGAGCAGCCACGGAAGCACCAGTCAGGGCCTCCATTTCCACGCCGGTTTTGCCCGTCACGGTGGCAGTGCACTCGATAAGCACGGCGTCGGGGCCGTCCACTTCAATGGTTACCTGGCAGTTGTCGAGGCCCAGCGGGTGGCACAGCGGAATCAGCTCGGAGGTGCGCTTGGCACCCATGATGCCAGCTAGAATAGCCGTCTGAAATACGGGGCCTTTGCGCGTGGGCAGGTCGCCCTGCTGCACCAGGGCCATTATTTCGGGGCCCAGCACCACGCGGCTGCGGGCCCGGGCTACGCGGCGGGTGGGTTGTTTGGCGCCCACATCCACCATAGCCGGCTGCCCGGCGGCGTTGAGGTGGGTGAGTTTGGCAGAGTCAGACATAAAACGAAAAGGCAAAGAAAAACAGCGGCCGAACTTCTGGCCGCGCAGGAGTACTACGTGAAAAGGCTAACCGTTGCCAACGGAGTAAGTTGAGGGCGCGCCAACGAAAAGCGCCGTGCAAGCTAACGGATCAGGGAATGGATGCGGGGCGTGTACGCTTCGGGCACTAGCGCACCCCTCGCCTGAAGCGTGCTAATCCAAAGCTGAAGCTATGTCCTTACTGAACATTGCAAATGTCGTTGCTGAACATTTGGAATGTCGTTGCTAAACATTTGAAATGTCGTTACTGAACATTTAGAATGTCGTTGCTGAACATTGTGAATGTCGTTGCTGAACATTGTGAATGTCGTTACTAAACATTGCGGATGTCACTGCCCTGCATGGTGTATAGCGGCTGCGGCAGCTGAGGGTGCAGCAGGTATGCGGATGAGAAAGGCTGCGCCCGCTCCGGCGCTTCCGCTACCTTCGCGGGTATGATTTCCGTTGCCGAAGCCGCCCGCCTCGTGGCCGCCACCATCCGCCCGCTGCCGCCTGAGTATCTGTCCCTGCGTTTAGCCGCCGGGCGGGTGCTGCGCGAAGACCTGCGCGCCGACCGTGACTTTCCGCCCTTCAACCGCGTGGCTATGGACGGCATTGCCCTGTGCTACGCGGCTCTGGCGGCCGGTCAAACGGAGTTTCGCATCGACAACACCCAGTTTGCCGGCCAGCCTCCCGTGCGCGTTCCGGACGTCACAGCGGCCGTCGAAATCATGACCGGGGCCATGCTGCCGGCGGAGCTGGATACCGTGGTCCGCTACGAAGACCTTACTTTCCGCACCGATGCCGCCGGCCAGCGCTGGGCCCGGGTGGAAGCAGCGTCGCCCAAGGCCGGCCACAATATTCACCCCCAGGCCGCCGACCGTCGGCAGGGCGACCTGCTCGTGCCGGCTGGTACCTGCCTCGGCCCGGCGGAGCTAGCCGTGGCGGCTACCATTGGAGCGGTTACGGTGGCCGTCACGCGTCAGCCGCGGGTGGCAGTAGTGAGCACGGGGGATGAGCTGGTGCCGATTACGCAGGTGCCCGCCGCCCATCAGATCCGGCGCTCCAACGCCATTATGCTGCAGGCGGCGGCCGAAACTGCCGGCGCCATCACCGAAACGTTTCACTTCGATGACGACCCCGCCGCCCTGCGCCAGGGGCTGCCGGCGCTGCTCACCGGGTTCGATGCAGTGGTGCTGAGCGGAGGAGTATCTATGGGCAAGGCCGATTTTCTGCCCCAGGTGCTGCGCGAGCTGGGCGTTGAGCAGCTATTTCATGAAGTGCGGCAGCGGCCCGGCAAGCCTTTCTGGTTTGGGCAGCGCCCGGGCGGAGCGGTGGTGTTTGCCCTGCCCGGCAACCCGGTGTCGTCGTTCGTGAACTTCTACCGCTATGCCCGGCCCTGGCTGCTGGCCGTGCAGCAACCCACCGGCCCCGCGCCGGCTGGTGCCACCCCCACTACTGCTGTACTCACGCAGCCCGTCGATTTCAAGCCACCCGTCACCCACTTTCTGCTCGTGCGACTGGTGGCTGATTCCAATGGCCGCCTACTGGCTACCCCGGAGCGGGCCGGGGGCTCCGGCGACATGGCCAGCCTGCTTACTTCCAGCGGTTTTCTGGAGCTGCCGCCGGAGATGGAGCACTTTCCGGCCGGCACGGTGCTGCCGGCGTGGCGGTTTCGGGAATGAGTATTTAGGTAAAATCAGTAAAGCGTCAGCCCTCAAAATCGTGGCCGCAGTGAAAGCAGTGGCACAGAGGCCGCTCAGGCGCCAGAAACCACAGGCGCAGGCGGGTAAGTAAAGTGTCAGTAGGCTGTGGGTGCTGGCGGCACACCACGTCGGAGTGCTGGCAGCGCGTGCAGCGCACGGTTTCGGTTGCTGTTTCGTCCTCGGGTGGCAGTGCGTGCATGAGGGCCTGAGCTGGCTGCAACACCACTTGAGCGGCAGCCAGATCGGGTTGGCGCACGTGCAGGCGCACCGGGTCGAGAGCCGAGCTGTAGGGCCGGTGCTCGTTGCTGAGAAAACAGGGAATTCCGGCTGCTTCCAGCTGATTTTTAGCCAGATGGGCCGCAATGCCATCCGCAAAAGTGGCGACGAGCACGATGGGCGAGGACGATGGAGGCTCGGAAGGCATAAGGCAGGAAGCAGCGTAGCAGGCAGTACAATAAACAACAAAAGCACCCGGCTGGGTGCTTTTGGGAGTAGAAATCAACGCCGCCGGATTAGGGCTGCTTCACGGCGCCGCCGAGGTCTTTCACGTCGCGGCTGGTTTCCATGGTTACAAACTCAGCCTGCAGCGCCCGAATGCGCAGCTCGCTCCGGGCCGGCAAATCCAGGCGGATAGCTTTCAGCCGCTCATTCAGCTGTTTGTAGATGGCGCTGGCATAGTCCCAGTCGCGTTGCGTCCACTGGCGGCGCAGGGTGCGGGTCTGGCGCAGCAGCTGGGTGTAGGCCGGCTCAATGGTCGTGACGGTCAGCTGGTCGATAGCAGCGTAGGTGCCCAGCAGCTGTTGCGTGAAAGCCTTGGTGGCCGCGTTATCCAGCGGCTGGCGGCTGCGGGCCCGGGAGGCCGAATCGAAGCGGGCGGCACGGCGGGCGGCCACGCGCATCTTGCTGGCGGCGGTGCTGGCCAGCGTGTCGAGCTCATGCACTTCATTGCGCACGGCTTCCTGCCGCTCACGCGGAGTAGAGTCGCAGGCCGTGAGCAAGGCGGCGCACAGAAGAGGGGCTGCGTAGGGTAGGAACGTTTTCATGCCCCTAACATACGCAGCCCCTCGCTATTTGATGGGTGCAGGCCGCTACTGCGTCTGCATGCGGAAGGTAAAGGGCATTTCGTATACCACGGGCACGGCGCGGGAACCCCGGCGGGCTGGTATCCATTGCTGCGGAATGGATTTGGCTACCCGTAGCGCCTCTTCGTTGCAGCCGCCCCCAATGCCCAGCAGCACCTGGTGGTCGGTAGCGCGGCCTAGCGTATCTACCAAAAAGGTAATGATAACTTTTCCCTGAATTTTCTTGGCCTGGGCTTCCCCGGGGTAGTTCAGGCGACTCATAAAGGTGCCCAGCAGGGCGTCGCCCCCCAGAAAAAGCGGGGGCTGATCGACGCGGCCACTGGTCCAGTTATCACCTTCCTTGATGCGGTAGACGCGGTCTTCGATGGGCCGGAAGTAGATCAGCTGGTTTTTCGAGTGGTCGTACTTCTGGGCTATTACCTGCGTCCCGTCGCGGGTGTAGGCGTAGTACTCCCACACACCTACTTTATTGCCTTTTTCCAGAGTACCGCTTTCGTACTCGGTTTTGCGCGTGCGCTGGGCCCAGGCCCCGGAAACACATAGTAGTAGTAGTAAAGTAAAAAGTAGAGCTTGCTTCATGGGAATTATGCCTGCGAGGTGGGAAATTTTTTGTAGGATCAGTGCAATTTGTAAACGGCAGCTTCCCCTTCCCTTACCAGGTAGCAAGTATTGTTCCAACCGTCTGAGCCAGACTATTGGAACACCATGCGGCAAGGGGTGGGGCACCTACCGTCCGGGAAATTTACAAAACTTCCGCCTGACTAGGAATAATCTTACGCAGCTAATTTTCAAGCTCATCTGTTTTATCCCTCAGATCATATATCTGGCCCTGCAGGCCCGGCCAGTTGGGGCAGAGGCGGGCCACGCTCTCGAGAGCGGCCAGGGCCCCCGACCAGTGTTCCAGCATAAGTAGTATCTGGGCCTTGCCCAGTAGTGCCCCAAAGTGACGGGGCTCCAGGCGAAGCGTGCGGGCAATATCCTGCAACGCTGCCCGGTACTCGCCCCGCATGTAGTACGCGGTAGCGCGTTTGTTCCAGCCTTCCGCGTATTGGGGAGCCGCCTCAATAAGCGCAGAAAAATCCTGAATGGCCTGCGTATAGTCATCGGCAGCCAGGGCGCGCATACCGGCTTCCAGCTGCTTGTCCTGCAGGAGGTTACCAGTACGCAGCCATAGCAGCCAGATGCCTTCCTGCAGGGCCTCTATTTCCGGAGGTGTGGCAGCCCGGCGCAGGCGAACAAACAACTCGTCGAGGGCGTCCAAGGCGTGAAATGATGAGATGGTGAAACAGGGAGTTTTACGTTCTGCCAGCACAAATGGCGCAGTAAGAACGCAAAACTCCCTGTTTCACCATCTCACTGATTAAAACAGAGCGGCCGCTACCCGCCGGGTACTTTCCGATTTGCCCATGCTGTAGTAGTGCAGCACCGGCACGCCGTGGGCCATTAGCTCCCGGCTTTGGTTGATGCACCACTCAATGCCGATTTCGCGGGCGGCTGCGTTGTCGGGGGCTAGGTGCACGGCATCGGCCAGCGGCTCCGGAATGTTCAGGTAGAAAGCCCGGGGCAGCATTGTGAGCTGGCTTTTAGTGGTGAGCGGCTTGAGGCCGGGAATGATGGGAACGGTGATGCCCGCCTCGCGACAGCGCTTTTCGAAGTTGAAAAACTGCTCGTTGTCGAAGAACATCTGGGTCACGATGTAGTCGGCCCCGCGGTCTACTTTGTGCTTGAGGTAGCGCAGATCGGCCCCGTAGTTCGGCGACTCAAAGTGCTTCTCCGGGTAGCCGGCCGTGCCGATGCAGAAGTCAGTGGCCCATACATCATCCTGTTTTTCATCCAGGTATGCTCCTTTATTCAGATCCGAAACCTGCCCGATCAGGTCACAGGCATAGGCGTGGCCGTCGGGGTTGGGAATAAAGCTGCCTTCCGACTTAATCGGGTCCCCGCGCAAAGCCAGCACGTTGTCGATGCCCAGAAAATGCAGGTCGATAAGCGCGTTTTCCGTTTCTTCCTTCGAAAAGCCCCCGCAGATCAGGTGAGGCACGGTATCCACATCGAAGCGGTTTTTGATGGCCGCGCAGATGCCAACCGTGCCGGGCCGCTTGCGCACCGTTTTCTTTTCCAGCAGGCCGTTGGGGTGCTGGCGGTACACGTACTCCTCGCGGTGGTAGGTCACATCGATAAACGGCGGTCTGAACTCCATCAGGGGTTCAATGTTGGAGAACAGGTTCTGGATGTTCTCGCCTTTTTTTGGAGGCAGCACCTCGAAGGAAAACAACGTTTTACCGTTGGCGCGGCTCAGGTGTTCGGTTACTTTCATATAGTGGCGGCCCGGGTGCCCAATGCGGAAGCCTGGGCTAGGTAGCGGGCGGAGGAAGCTTAATAAAACAGCATGGTAGTTGGTGTCCGGGACTTTATCCCGAGGAAATCAGGCGCATTACAGCGCTGGTATCGACACACTAACAGGGTCGTAGTTCAGGTTGGGGGCCAGCCAGCGTTCCAGCTCTGCCAGCGGCATATGCTTACGCTCGGCAATGTCCGCTACCTGATCCTTGCCGATGCGGCCAAGGCCAAAGTAGCGGGACTCCGGGTGGGCGTAGTAAAGGCCGCTAACCGAGGAGGCGGGGTACATGGCCAGGTTTTCGGTGAGGCGGATGCCGGTTTTGTTTTCCGCGTCGAGCAACTCAAACAGCGTAATCTTCTCGGTGTGGTCGGGGCAGCCGGGGTAGCCGGGCGCCGGGCGCACGCCTTTGTATTTCTCCTGAATAAGGTCCTCGTTCGAGAGATTTTCGGCCGGGTCGTAGCCCCAGAACTCCTCCCTCACCCGCTGGTGCAGGCGCTCGGCAAAGGCCTCGGCAAGGCGGTCGGCCAGGGCTTTCACCATGATGCTGGAGTAGTCGTCGTGCTCCTTTTCGTACTTATCCAGCAGCTTTTCGATGCCAATACCCGCCGTCACGGCAAACCCGCCGATGTAGTCCTGGCGGCCGGTTTCTAGCGGGGCCACAAAGTCGGAGAAGGCCAGGTTGGGCACACCTGAGGCTTTCTCGCTCTGCTGGCGCAGGGTGAAAAACTCCGCCTGCACTTCCTCGCGGCGGTCATTCTGGAAAATCTGAATCGTGTCGTGCCCTACAGTGTTGGCGGGCCAGAAGCCGATGACGGCGCGGGCGGTGAGCAGCTTCTCGTCGATGATCTGGCGCAGCATTTTCTGGGCGTCGTTTAAGAGCTGAGTAGCGGCTTCGCCCACGTTCGGGTCTTCCAGAATGCGCGGATAGCGGCCCTTCAGTTCCCAGGTCTGGAAGAACGGCGTCCAGTCGATGTACTCGGCCAGCTCGGCCAAATCGTAGTCTTCAAGCGCCTTGGTGCCCAGGAAAGTCGGCTTCACAATGGGTGTGGTTTCCCAGTCGGCCTTGAAGCCGTTTTCGCGGGCGGCTTCGATGGTCAGGTAGTTTTTCTCGCGCTGGCGGCCGGCGTAGTCCTCGCGGAGCTGACGGTATTCCTCGCGCACGGTGCGGGCATACTCGGCATCGGCCGAGCCTAGCAGGGCTGCCGCCACACCCACGGAGCGGGAAGCATCGTTGACGTGCACGATGGGGCCGCTGTAGTTGGGCGCAATCTTGACGGCGGCGTGCAGGCGGGAGGTAGTAGCGCCCCCAATGAGCAGCGGGGTTTTGAGGCCGCGCTTTTCCATTTCCTGGGCCACGTACACCATCTCGTCTAGGCTCGGCGTAATCAAGCCGCTCAGGCCGATAACATCCACCTGCTGTTTCTGGGCTTCGTCGAGAATGCGCTCCAGCGGCACCATCACGCCCAGGTCCACGATGTCGAAGTTGTTGCAGGCCAGCACCACGCCCACGATGTTCTTGCCGATGTCGTGCACGTCACCTTTCACCGTGGCCAGCAGGATTTTGCCAGCCGTTTGCCGGTCCCCGCTTTGCTTGTCGGCCAGCAGGTAGGGCTCCAGATAAGCCACGGCTTTCTTCATCACCCGCGCCGACTTCACCACCTGGGGCAGGAACATCTTGCCGGCCCCGAACAGGTCACCCACCACGTTCATGCCGGCCATCAGCGGGCCTTCAATTACTTCCAGCGGGCGGCCTACCTGCTGGCGCACTTCTTCGGTGTCCTGGTCGATGAACTCGGTAATGCCTTTCACCAGTGCGTGCTGCAGGCGCTCCTTCACTGGCAGGCTGCGCCAGGCGTCGGCTACTACTTCCACCTTGTCTTTCTGCTTCACGGTGTCGGCGAAGTCCACGAGGCGCTCCGTGGCATCGGCGCGGCGGTTGAGCAGCACGTCTTCCACCAGTTCCAGCAAGTCCTTGGGCACCTCGTCGTACACGGCCAGCTGGCTGGGGTTTACAATACCCATGTCGAGGCCGGCCCGGATGGCGTGGTAGAGGAAGGCCGAGTGCATAGCTTCGCGCACCACGTCGTTGCCGCGGAAGGAGAAGCTGATGTTGCTCACGCCCCCGCTGGTGAGGGCCCCGGGTAGGTTTTGTTTGATCCAGCGGACGGCCTCGATGAAGTCCAGCGCGTAGTTGCGGTGCTCTTCCATGCCGGTGCCTACCGTCAGGATGTTGGGGTCGAAGATGATGTCCTCGGCCGGGAAACCCACTTCGTTCACCAGGATGTCGTAGCTGCGCTGACAGATTTCGATGCGCTTCTCCAGCGTGTCGGCCTGGCCGTTTTCGTCGAAAGCCATGACCACCACGGCGCCGCCGTACTGGCGCACGGTGCGGGCCCGCTGCTTAAAGACTTCTTCGCCTTCTTTGAGGGAAATTGAGTTGACGATGCTCTTGCCCTGCACGCACTTGAGGCCGGCTTCCAGCACGCTCCACTTCGAGGAGTCAATCATCACGGGCACCCGCGAAATATCGGGCTCCGAGGCAATCAGGTTCAGGAACGTGGTCATGGCCTGCTCCGAGTCGAGCATACCTTCGTCCATGTTCACGTCGATAACCTGGGCTCCACCTTCTACTTGGTCGCGGGCTACTTGCAGGGCTGCCTCGTAGTTGCCGGTGCGGATAAGGCGGGCGAAGGCGCGGGAGCCGGTTACGTTGCACCGCTCGCCCACGTTCACAAACAAACTGTCGGGGTACACGCCAAATGGCTCCAGGCCGCTCAAGCGGGTGGCCTTAGGTAGCTCGGGCAGCTGGCGCGGCGCGTATTTTTCGGCCAGCCGGACCAGCTCGGCAATGTGCTGGGGCGTAGTACCGCAACAGCCCCCAACCACCGTCACCAGCCCGTCGGAGAGGTAGCCTTCCACTACGCACGCAAATTCCTGGGCCGACTCATCATAGCCACCAAACGCGTTGGGCAGACCAGCGTTGGGGTAGGCCGAAATGTGCACATCGGCAATGCGGCTTAGTTCTTTGATATACACCTTGAGCTGGTCGGCACCGAGGGCACAGTTCAACCCCACGCTTAGGAGCGGCAGGTGGCGGATGGAGTTCCAGAAGGCTTCTACGGTCTGTCCGCTCAGGGTGCGGCCCGAGGCGTCGGTAATGGTACCCGAAATCATGACGGGCACCACTTTGCCGCCTTCGTCGAAAAACTTCTGCACCGCGTACAGGGCAGCTTTGGCGTTCAGCGTGTCGAAGATGGTTTCGATGAGTAAGGCATCGGAGCCGCCGTCTACGAGGCCGCGCACCTGCTCCAGGTAGGCAGTGGCCAGCTCATCGAAGGTCACGGCCCGGAAGCCGGGTCGGTTCACGTCGGGGGAAAGGCTGGCGGTACGGTTGGTGGGTCCAATAGCGCCGGCCACGAAGCGGGGCTTGTCGGGGTTTTGGGCCGTAAATGCGTCGGCCGATTCCCGCGCCAGCCGCGCCGATTCGTAGTTCAGCTCATATACAATATGCTCTAAGCCATAGTCGGCCTGGGCAATGGTGGTGCCGGAAAACGTGTTGGTTTCCACCATGTCGGCCCCGGCGGCGAAGTACTCGTCGTGAATGCCGCGAATAATGTCGGGGCGGGTGAGGCTGAGCAGGTCGTTGTTGCCGCGCAAGGGCTTCGGGTGGTCGGCAAAGCGGGTGCCGCGGAAGTCTTCCTCCGAAAGCGTATGGCGCTGAATCATGGTGCCCATGGCGCCGTCCAGAATCAGGACGCGCTTGGCAAGAATATCGTGGAGCGGGGAGTCAGTGACGGTCGGCATATCGGCTCTTCTCAGAAAATCGGCAGCAAAAAGTGCCTATCCAGAAAGAGCCGCGTGGGGGCGCGAGTCCTGTACTTATCTTCTTCCAGCCCGCGGTGCGGCCTGAAACGGGAGTTAGCACCTTGTGTCAAGTCAGGTTGCTAAGACGTCGTCGGGCCCAATCCCTCGGTCTTTCTGGATAAGTAACAGAGGCGAAGATACGGCGGAACGAACTAAAAACAACAACCCCGGCCATTGAGAAGACCGGGGGCGTTTAAAGCAGAGAAGCTGCGTCTGACATGCGCTAGTCTTTTTTGATGCAGTTTGGGACAGTTTTGCCGTCTTTCTGCTTGGTTCCAGCCTGCTCGTAGCCTTTCCAGCACGGATCCGTTTTTTTAGCTGAAGTAGAAGGAGTTTTCCTGGTCGCCATGGCTGCAGTGCGCGGGGCTAAATTAAAATCAGGCGCACACTTTACTTTACGACCGGGCAACGGTACTGGTTTGTCGGGCGGTCTATACGAACTACAGCCGTAGGAGCGTTTCTTTGCCCGGGGCTGCCAAACGTCACTATCTTATTCTTTCTTCCGATGAAGCACTTATTCACCTGGCTGATATTGTTGTTGAGCGCCGCGCCGCTACTGGCGCAAACATCCGCGCTGCCCGTGGGCACGGGGCTGAAAGGCACGTATTACCGGGGGATGAACTTCGAGGAAAAAGTCTTCACCCGCACCGACGGCCAGATTGATTTCGACTGGCAGTACACTCCACCCAGGCCGGATATGCCTACCGAGAGGTTTTCGGTACGGTGGCAGGGCTGGCTGTTGGCACCGGTCACGGGGGAGTATGAGTTTTCGACAGTGATGGACGACGGTTTCCGGTTCTGGCTGGGCGGCAAGCGGCTAATTGATGCCTGGCGCGACCAGGACCACCTCAATGCCACTGTGCGCATTCGGCTTCAGGCCGGCCGGTACTATCCGGTGCGCATCGAGTATTTCCAGAACGGAATAGAGAGCCGGGCCCTGTTGCAATGGCGGCGTACGGAGGAACTGGGCGGCTTCGAAACAGTGAGCAGTAAGGTGCTGTTTACGGCGCTGCCTGGCTCCGCCCGCCCTATTCCAGTAGTGCCGCCCCGGCCGGTGCCGGTGGTAGCTGCCACTCCTAAGCCAACGCCCGCACCCGTGGCGGCCCCAACGACACCCCGACGCCGGCCCACGCCCGCTGCCCGGCCGGCCACCCGCCCTGCCGTAGCTGCCGTGCCTGCCGCCCGGCCAGCTCAGGCGGTTGTTTCGGCACCAATAGTGGCTCCGGCCGCAACGCCCGACTCGCTGCCCAGCCTGGCCAATCTGGCGAAGGGCGCCGTGGTGGAGCTGAAAAATCTGTATTTCGAACAGGGCCGCGCCCGGCTGCTGCCCACCTCACAGCCCGAGCTGAACCGGCTGGTGCTGATGCTGCGGACGGAAGCAGCGGCCCGCTTCGAAATAGCCGGCCATACCGATAACGTGGGCGACGCCAAACTCAATCAGCAGCTTTCCGAGCAGCGGGCCCAGATTGTGCGCCGATACCTCGTTCAGCACGGCGTAGACTCGCTGCGCCTCACAGCCGTTGGCTACGGCGGCACCCGGCCCGTAGCCGACAACGGCGACCCACGCCAGCGCCCCCGCAACCGGCGGGTAGAGCTGGTGGCACGCTAATCAGCTTCCAGCTAATGCGCTGCAAGGCTTAGGAGCTGCGTGCTGGTGGCTCCTTCACCGCCCAAACTGCTTTCTTGCCGCCTTGAGCTACTTCCTGGGGCCGGCCACGACTTCCAGCATCGTATCGGCCTGGAGATACTGCTGAGCCAGCTGCTGCAGCTCGGAGGCCGTTACGCGCTGAATTTGTTGCACGAAGTCGGTGTAGTAGCTGGCGGGCAGGCCCAGGAAAACGGTGCTCTTGTATTTGTCGCACTGCTCAAACACGGTGCTCAGCTCATTGGCAAACTTGCCAGCCATGTAGTTTTTGACGGTTTGCAGCTCTTCAGCGGGAATAGCCTCGTCCTGCAGCAGCTGCAGCTCATGCCGAATTTCCTGGATGGCGGCCGCGGTACTGGCGGCGTTGACGTCGGTACCAATGACGAAGCTTGTGGCGTGCTCCCGGGGCGTAACGCTGGCGTAGATGCCGTAGGTGAAGCCCTTGTCTTCGCGGATGTTCTTCATCAGCCGGGAGCCGAAATAGCCACCCAATACCTTTACCAGCACCTGCAGCCAATGCGTGTCGGGGTGAGCAGGGGAGGGCCACAGCCGGCCGATGCGGATGGAAGACTGGATGCTCTCCGGCACCGTGACGTAGTCGACTGCGAGAGGCACGCTCGAAGTGCTGGTCTGCGTGTGGGCCTCGTTACGTAAGTCACTAGCGCTGCCAATGCTACCCAAAGCAGCCTGAACGGCTTGCTGCTGCGTCGGGCCAACGTCGCCGCAAAGAAAGATTTCAGCATCAGCAAATGAATATCCTTGCTGAAAGAAAGCCTGGAGCGTCTCCCGGGGAATAGCCTGAAACGTTTCTTCCTGAAACACCACCCCATAAGGGTTATCGGCCCCGAACAGGTTGCGCGAAAACCGCTCGGCCGCCAGGTAGCTGGTTTTCTGCCGCTCGATGCGCACGTTCTGGATGGTGCGGGCCTTAAGCTGCGCCAACTCGGTTTCGGGGAAAGTGGGTTCCGTGAGCACATCGGCCACAACCGGCAACAGTTGGTCGAGGTGGCGCGCCAGGCAGTAGAGCGTGAGCGTAGCGCGGTCAAAGCCCTGCTCACATTCCAGGGAAGCCCCGAAAAAGGCAACCTCGTCGGCTATCTGGCGGGCGGTGCGGGTGCGGGTTCCTTCCAGCAACATGCGGGCCGTGAGCACCGAGGCACCCGGCGTAGTATCGTACCACTTGCCAGCCCGGAACACCACCTGCAGACGGATTACGGGCTGGGCCGCGTTGCGCAGGATATGCAGGCGGCTGCCGTTAGGCAGCGAAAGCACGTCAGCCGCGGGCAGCGTGATGCTGGCCAGCGGCTGAACGGGAGGAGCAACAAGACGGTTGAGCATGTAGGTTAGTTCGTGGGAGCCGGGTCGCCGGCTGGTGAGGCTGCATCGGCGGCCCCGGCAAAGTTAAAGTGCAACGATACCCGCAAGGTTTGGGAAAGCGGGTTGTTTTTGTTGTTGGGAACCAGATAAGCGGCGTCTACTCCAAAAACCTGGTAGCGCAGGCCGGCCCCGAAGCTCAGATACTGGCGCGCGCCTTTCTGTGGGTGCTCGTAGAAATAGCCTACGCGGGCCGCCAGCAGATCATTGTACCAATATTCCAGGCCAGCAGAAATGTTGATTTCCTGCAGCTCTTCCTTGAACCCGCCGGGAGCATCACCAAACGAGCTGAAAATAGAGCTGACCAGCCCTTTGCCGGCGCGGGCGCGGTTTTCAGCATCAATTTCTTCCAGCACCTGGCGGCCCCGGCCGGTGGTGTCGCCCGTTACATAGTAGGGGCTGGGCACCAGCAGCTTGTTGGCATCCACCGTGAGCGTGAGCTTGTTGTAGGCGTCCAGCTCTTTCGTAATGGCCGTCCCCAGCTTCAGGTTGGCGGGCAGGAAGTTGCCCTGCTCGGGGTTGGTGTAGGTGATTTTGTTGCCGATGTTGGAAATAGCCGCGCCCAGCGCCAGGTTGTAGTCCTGGGCTCCGATGGTCAGATCCTTGGTGTAGTACAAACCCAGATCAACGGCGGCGGCGTTGCCGGGGCGGGTGTCACCCTGGCCGCCGGTGAGGTTGGAGCGAATGTAGCGGGCGGCTACGCCCACACCCAGGTTTTCGCTCAGCCGCTGCCCATATGATACGCTCAGCGAGTATTCCTTGGGGTTGTACGTGCCGTTGTCGGCGTTATTGATGTCGCGGAAGTTGATTTCGCCCAGATCAAAATACATGAGCGACACTCCAAAGGCGGAGCGCTGGCCCACCTTGTGGTAGCCCGAGAGGTAGCCCAGGCCCATATCGTCCGTCACCTGGCGCAGCCAGGGCGCGTACGAAAGCGAGGCGCCCGTGGCATTAGGCATAAAACCCAGCTTGCCGGCGTTGTAGTACATCGAGTTGGCATCGGGCGAAATAGCTACGCCGGCCTCGCCGAGCGCGGCGGAGCGGGAGTCGGGGCTGAGGGTGAGCACCGGCACGGCCGTCGTAATAGCGTGGTCATCCCGCTGCTGGGCCAGAGCGCCCGTAGAGAGAGTGAAAAGCCCGGCCGCAACGCTTAGCCGTACAGTCAACTTCGATAACATACTGAGGGGTGAAATGGTGGTGATAGGGGAGGAAGTGCAAAGAAAGGGGTTAGCGCAGCAGTACAAGCTTCTCGAACTTGCTGACCTGCGAGCCGTCGCGCGGAGAACGAACGTGCACCCGATACAGATACACGCCGCGGGCTACCTGGTCATTAAATTCGTCGCGCCCGTCCCAGCTTAGCGAGCCTACGTGCGACTTGCTGCTGACCAGGTTTTCGGACAGGGTGCGGATAAGCTTGCCGGTGACGGTGAAAATCTGCACCTGTACGTCCAGCTCTTCGCCCGTGCGGTTGTGGTCGAAGTGAAACGTAGTGGAGGCGGCAAACGGATTGGGGTAGTTCAGCAAATGGTCCAGCGCCAGCTTCTCGTTGCGCACCACCACAAACTCCAGCTCCTGCTCCGACGAGTTGTTGAACGTGTCCCAGGCTTTGAGGCGCAGTACGTGCGGGCCGGGCGCGAGGTTCTTAAATAGGTACCGCACCCGCCCGCTCCGAAAGTTATCCACGTCGGCCGTGTAGTACTCATTCAGCACGAGCACCTGCGTAGGAGCATTGTCCACAATGGCCGTGATTTCGTGGCCGATGCCCGAGCCGGCCGTATTGATACCGCTGCTGTCGCGCAGCACGGCCAGCAGCGTAGTGGTAGGGCTGGTGAGGCCGCCAAACACGAACGACTCATTATCCATAAACAGCTGGATGGTGGGCGGAATCGTGTCGCGCTGGGCTTCACCATTGACGCCCCCGATCAGGATTTCCCGGTTGGCTCCGTGCGCATCCCGCCCTAGGCTGGCCGATGAGGCATAAAGGCTGATTTTGCCGGCATCCACCTTGTAGTTGATGTCGCGCGGAATCACGAAGGAGGTGTTGAACTTGCCGTTGCGCACCGTAGCCTGTCCATCGTACAGCACGCTTTCCTGTACCTGCACGGTTTGCTGCCCGTCGCTGCCGTCGTTGCCGAGCATGGTGAAGGGCGTGGGCTTGTCAAACACCGTTATCTGCACTGTACCGTTGAAGTCGGAGGCCAGCTGGCTGCTGCGGTCCGACACGTCACCGGCCAGTTCCACGGTAGCCATGGCTTTCAGCGTATCAGCCGGAGTGGTTCCCTGGGAAACGGCTTTCTGGTTGATTTGCCGGATCGTGGTTTCGTATTCCGGGTAAGCCAGCCGCATGGAAGGGTCTCCGAGCAAAGCGAAATTGCGGTTGTAGGAACCGCTGACGCTGGTGTTTTTCGTTTGGGAAACTACATCGCCCAGGCGGGGCAATGGCTGGCCTGCCTGCGGGAAGGCAGCTTTATAGAAGCTGCTGCTCAGAAACTGGTTGTTGTGCTGGTACACCACGCGGGTGGTCGTCAGCAAGGCAATAGCCCCGCTTGCAATGTCCGTCAGCGCCACCTCGCCGGCCGAGACGATGCTGGGGTCGTCGTAGATGCTGAAGTCGCAGGTAGCGGTGAGCAGAAACGTGAGCCGGTTGGTGTTCTGGAGCTTTTCGATGGAGCTTTTCGTGAAGATCTGCTCGTCGGCCCAGGCTAGCGGCCCGCCGTGCCCCGAGTAATTCACAATAAGGGAGCCTTGCTCGATGCTCTGGTCGATGGCCGTTTCGGCCGCAGGGGAGCGTTGGCCACCTGCTACAGCCTGCTGCGGGTACATATCCAGGTATACCTTATGGATATTGTAGGCCGGCTCAGTGCTTTGGATCATATCAGCCAGCGGCTCGGCGGAATAGAGCGTATGCAGGTTGTTATCCCCGTCGTCGCTGACGAAGGTGAGCCGGTTGCGCCATTTGCCGTACGCGGAAGTCTGGTCGTAAGCAATAAGCTTATCCACCACCAAGCGGGCCTGGGCTGTGGAGCGGGGCTGGTCCTGGGGGGCCCGCACTGGCAAGCGGCCCACACCAATGTCCATCAGCTCAAAATTGCCCCCGGAGCCTTCCGCCCATTCGCCTTCGTTATCGTCCAGTAAGCCAAAATAGTCGTCGGAGGAAAAGGAAACCAGCGTTGAGCTGTTGATAGGGTTAAACGATTCGTACGACTCATACACCGGCACGTAATTCTGATTGGCCGCGTCCTTCACCTGCCGGCTTTTCCAGTAGCCGGGCTCAAAATCGACGTCGTTGGTTGGGTCGGCTTTGTAGTCGTACGAGGCGTCGCCGAACAGCAGGAGCATGATTTTGGACGTGCTGCTGGTGCGCTGGTCGGCTTCGTACACCATCTTCATGAAGTCGCGGATAGCCGAAATATCCTGCCCTCCGGAGCTGAACTCGTTGTAGACCTGCGTGGTCGTCACTACCTGGGCCTGGAGCTTGTCGTGGGTGCGGCGGTGCTGGGCCAGGCGCTCGGCTTCGGCCAGAAACAGCGGGTGCGTCACGATAACCAGATCCAGCTGATTTCCCTGGCTCAGGGCGTGCAGGTTCTGGTTGGCGACTTTCCCAAACAGGCGCGGCGCGGGAAACGAGCTGCCCCGGAAAGCCACGTACTCGCGCACCGAGTCAGTAGGCGCCGGGAAGCGGCCATTCGTGAGCTGGCGCTGGGCGGGCCGGCGCGGGTTGGTTACGTCCCACACGGTAGCATCGGCGGCGTTTTCCAGCACAAACTCACTGACGGCACCTGGGGCTACGTTGGTGCGGGAGCGGAACTCGCGCACGGCCCCATCCAGCCGGAGCTGACGTTCGGCCACCACTTCCAGGTAGTCGAGGTAGCCCTTGGCCGTGATGTCGCCGCTGGAGTTGTAAGCCAGCCGCACCTTCAACTCGGCCCCGCTGGCCGTTGTCGCGAAAGTCGACAGAGTCTGATTGGCAACTTCGGGGAAGTCTCCCCCGCTCCGTGGGCTGATAGACTGCGTGCCAACAGACTGCCCATTAAGCGCCAGTCCGAAAGAAGTATAAGTAGAGGAGGCGGCCGCCGTGAGGCTGGTAACGCGCACCGTGGAGCCGGCTACTACGTCGGGCCCGGAAAAGGTGAATTCCTGCTGGTCGCCGCCCGAAAATGCCTCGCCCAGCCACTGCCGCCCCGATTTGAGCAGGTTGTACAGGTCGATTTCGTGGAACTGCCGGTCGAGATAGGACGTGATGGTGGCCGTGGGCGCGGCGGTGGGCGCGGCGGCCGGGGCCACGCGGCGGCCGGCGGTGGTGCCCACCGTCAGAAAGTAGTAGGCGGTATCGGTGTAGCTGTGGTAGAGGTGGCGGAAAGGCCGCGTAGCCGTGCCAGCTTCCCAGGTGTGCGGGCCCCGGGCGTAAAATAGCACGTACTCATCATCACTCAGACTCCCATCACCGTTGCCCGACACGTAGATGGCGTTTTCCACGAGGTCGTCGGGGCGGGGCGCGCTGTTGAGTTGGGGCAACTGGCCGGTGGCGTTGCCGTAGAGCTGAAGGCGGCGCGGGTCCAGGCTCTGCACATCCAGGCCCAGCTTGCTTAATGTGGCTTTATCGAGCTTGTACATGCCGCTTTCCGGTACGCCAATCTTGAACCACTGGCCCTGGTTGAGCACGGAGTTGGCTGCGTAGACGTGGGCCGTGCGGGCTGCGCGGGTCTGCAGGCTGCGGCCCAGCGTATAGGAATACGTGAAGGAAACGAGCTTTTCGAGCTGGCCGCTGCCGGAACGCCGCAGCGGTGTAAGTGTAACGGTGGTGAGCTGCTGGCGGCTGGCTGTGCCCGTCACCTGCCGGATTTCCGGCGTGGCCACCACGGTAGCCTTGGTCAGCAGGCGCGCATCGGCTGCCGATAAGGGCTCGTACACGGCGTTCAGCAACTCGCCTTGCGCCACGGCGCCCTTCACCGAGAACTGGTAGAAAGGCACGAGCTGACCGGGCAAAAAGCCTCCTTCCAGCAAAGCCGGTACCAGCTGCTTGCGGCCGTTGGGCAGCTCTATGGTTTGGTAGCCTTTCCAGTGCAGCGTGTGCTGGCTGACCATAGCGCCAGCCTGTTGCGCCCGCACATGCAGGCTGGCGCACAAAAAGCTCAGCAGCAATCCTAAAAACCGAAAGCGCATAAATCGTTTCTCAATAAATCAGCTGCTGGATTGACAATAGGCTTGCAACAAGCCGGGCGGGTGCGAGGTTCACCACCGGCCGGAAGTGTCAACGAATCAGTTGCCAAACTATTGTGCCGCTACACGTACTTAGGTTTCAGCACCGACAGCAGCACGTACAGCAGCACGATAAGCGGCACGGCCGTAGCACCCAGCACCAGCAGCAGCCCTACTGACAGCAGCACGAAAATAAACCGCAGGGAATTGTCCTGCCAGCCGAAGTTCTTGAACTTGAGCGCAAACAGCGGAATTTCGGCCACCAGCAGGTAAGACAGCAGCACCGTGAGGCCCAGCAGCACCCAGGGGCTGAGCAGGTAGGTCTGCAGGCCAAACCGGTCGTTCAGCAGAATCAGCGGCAGCGAAACCACCAGCAGCGTATTGGCCGGCGTGGGCAGCCCAATGAAGGAGTTAGTCTGGCGGGTGTCGTTGTTGAACTTGGCCAGGCGCAGGGCCGAGAAGATGCTGACAATGAATGCCAGATACGCCAGCCACGCCGGCAGGCTAGCGGGTAGCGCGTACTGCAGCAGCTTGAACAGCACCGCGCCGGGCACCACTCCAAACGAGACCATATCCGCCAGCGAGTCAAGGTCTTTGCCGATAGGCGACGAAACGTGCAGGGCCCGGGCCACAAACCCATCGAAGAAGTCGGCCACTGCTGCCAGCCCAATGAAATATGCTGCCTGCACCAGCGGTTGCCATTGCTGCTCAGAAGAGGAAACGTACTCTGGCCGGGCGTCGTAGGCCAGAATCAGGGTCAGGGCCACACAGCCGCACAGCAGGTTCAGGCAGGTCAGGGCGTTGGGCAGATGCTTTCGGATAGCCATATATTATTGCAGAAACGGATTGGAAGCACGCTCGGCGCCGATGGTGGTGGCCGGGCCGTGGCCGGGATACACGGTTACCTCGTCGGGCAGGGAAAGTAGCTCGGTTTTGATGCTCTGGATGAGCGTGGCGTAGTCGCCGCCGGGCAGATCGGTGCGGCCGATGCTGCCCCGGAACAGCACGTCGCCCCCGATAACCACCTGGGAAGGCGCGTGGTAAAACACCACGTGGCCCGGGGCGTGACCCGGCGCAAAGCGCACTTCCAGCTCTGTGTTGCCGAAGCGCACCGGCTCGCCGGCGGCCAGGGTGCCTGTGGGCTCGGCAGGCTGGTACTGCGCAAAGCCGTAGGAGGGCGCGTAGGTCTGCACGGCCCGCAGCGTGGCTACGTCGGCTTCGTGCAGCAGAAACGGCACCTTGTAAGTCTCCAGAATGAATTGGTTGCCCAGCACGTGGTCGATGTGGGCGTGGGTGTTCACCAGCAACACTACCCGCAGCTGCTCGGCTGCAATAAACTCCTGCAGGGCCTGCTGCTCGGCGCGGGAATAGCAGCCGGGGTCTACCACCACGCATTCCTTGGTGGCATCGTGTAGCAGGTAAGTGTTTTCGGAAAAGGCGTTGAAAGTAAAGCCGGAAACAAGCATAAACAGAAATAAAAACGGCCCGCAACCGGGGCCGAAAGGCGAGGAAAGGTACGCATTCGAGTTGTACTTGTGTACCTTGGCCGCCATGACACAGTCCGTCGATTATCTGCTCGTGGGCCACGGCCTGGCCGGGGCCACGCTGGCTGCCGTGCTGCGCCAGCGCGGCCGGCGCGTGCTCGTCCTCGACCCTGGCCTGCCGGATACAGCCTCCTCGGTGGCGGCCGGCCTGCTGAACCCGGTGGCCGGCAAGCGGCTGGCGCTGGGCTGGCGCATGGCCGAACTTCTGCCCGCCGCCGTGGCGTACTACCGGCAGCAGGAGCAGGATCTGGGGCAGGAATTCCTGCGCCTGCTACCTATCCGCAAGCTGTTTTCGTCGGTAGCAGACCAGAACGATGCCATGGCCCGGAGCGCCGACCGACCCTGGCAGGACTTTGTAGCCGAAATCAGCCCGGAGCTGCCACCGCTGGCCGGGGTGCGGCAGACGTTTGGCGGTATGCTGATTGCGGGCGGCTACCTGCGGGTGCGCGAGCTGCTGGCGGCCCAGACGGCTGCCGGCCTGCGCGAAGGATGGCTGCGACAAGAAACTTTTGACCCCGGGCTGCTTGTTATCGGCCCAGCCGGTGTAACCTATGGCGACTCCGTACTCGCCGCCCACGTGGTGTTCTGTGAGGGCGCGGCAGCCCGGCATAATCCGTGGTTTAACTGGCTGCCGCTCACGCCCAACCAGGGCGAGGTGCTGGACGTAGAATGTCCCGGCCTGGCCGAAACCGAAGTGCTTAACAAAGGCGCGTACGTAGTGCCGCTCGGCAACGGGCGCTTCCGCGTGGGTGCCACCTACCGCTGGCCGCCCTTTGCGACGGGCACCACCGCCGAGGCATTAGCTGAGCTCAGCCAGCGCCTGGCGGATATCACCGATTTGCCTTTTACGGTAGTGCAGCAGTGGGCCGCAGTGCGCCCCGCCACGCGCGACCGGAAACCTTTACTGGGCACGCATCCGGCGTTGCCTTCCTTGAGTATATGCAACGGCTTTGGCTCGAAGGGTGTGCTGATGGCGCCCCGGCTGGCCGGTCACTTCGCTGATGTGCTGGAAGGCACGGCAGAGTTGTGGGCTGAAGTCAATATCCGGCGCTATTTTTCGTTGTATCCAGCAGTAGCTCCGGCCACAGCGGTTTCTTCCTGATTTATTTTTCCTTCTGGCTTAATGATGCACGTATTTACTTCTCTGCCGGGAACCTGCGAACGACGCGCAAGCGGCTGGTGGCTGGCGGTGCTGTTGCTTTTGGTGGCCTTACCGTATGCGGGCCGGTCCCAAACGTCCCAGGAACCGTTTGGCCGGGTACGCATCCAGTACAAGCAGTTCGACTGGAGCTACTACAGCACGTCCAACTTCACGATTTACTTCTACCCGGGCGGGGAAGCTACGGCCCGCCGCACGGCCGAGTACGCCGAGAAAGAGCTGCAGCGCATTACGGCGCTGCTGGGGTACTATCCGTATTCCAAGACCACCATCATGCTCTACAACTCGGTGTCGGACCTGCGCCAGAGCAACGTTGGGCTGAACTCCGACAAGTACCAGATGGGCGGCGAAACCGATTTGCTGCGCATGGATAAGGTGCAGATTGCCTTCCAGGGACAGCAAACCGTGCTCAAGCGCGATGTGAGCTACCAGGTTACGCGCGTGCTGCTGCACGATATGATGTATGGCGGCTCCCTGAAGGAAGTTATCCAGAGCAACTACCTGCTGCAGCTGCCCGACTGGTTTGTGAGCGGAGCGGCGGCCTATACGGCCGAGGGCTGGAGCGTGGAGATGGACGAGTACATGCGCAACCTCACCCAGGAGATTGAAGGCAACCGCGCCCCCGCGTTTTTCGCCCGCAACCAGGAGCTGGCCGGCCAGAGCGTGTGGAACTACATAGCGGAGCGCTACGGCTACACCAGCATCCAGAACATCCTGAACCTGACGCGCATCACCCGCGACGTGGAAACCGGCATCAGCTCCTCGCTGAACGTGCCCTATAAAACCTTCCTCAAAGACTGGCTGACGTACTACCGCCAACTCAACGCCCAGCCCGAAACGCCCTTCGCCGTCATCGACGACAAAAACCAGCTGGTGAAGCGCAACCGGCGCGGGGCCAAGTACTCGCAGATGGCTCTGAGCCCCAGCGGCAAGGAAATGGCCTACGTCACCAACGACCGGGGACGCTACCGCGTGGTAGTGGGCAACACCGATGGCAGCGGGCGGCACACCATCTACCGGGGCGGCTACAAAACCCCCGACCAGCAGGTGGATTTTCGGCTGCCGGTGCTCACCTGGCGCAGCAACGAGCAGCTGGCCGTGGTAGAAACCAACAAAGGCAAGCTCAATCTGCGGCTGCGGCCCACCAACCGCGGGGCGGGCGGCATCTTTTCCCGCCTGGTAGAAGCGCTGCCATTCGGGCGCCAGGGCAACACGGCTCTGTTCAGCGGCTTCACGCAGGTAATGGGCCTTCATTATTCCCCCGATGGCAAGTCGTTGGTGTTCAGTGGGGCCGCCAACGGGCAGAACGATTTGTATCTGCTACGCAGCGGCAGCCGCACGCCCGAGCGTCTCACCAATGATTTGTTTGACGACGTGCAGCCAGCCTTTCTGCCGGGCGGCCAGGGCATCGTGTTCAGCTCCAACCGCTGGCTCGATACCACCGGCACCGTGAAAAACAACTTTGCCAACGTCGTCAACAACTACGACCTGTTCCTGTATCACCTTGATGGCCGCGTCCAGCCGGTGGAGCAGCTGGTCAGCACAATTTCCAACGAGTCGGCACCCCGGCCCATATCCGACACAGAGCTGGTTTTCTTGAGCGAGGAAAGCGGGGTGCGCAGCCTGTACCGCTACAATCTGTCGACGCGCCAGTACGCGCCCGTCAGCAGCTTTCTGCCCAACATCCGCAGCTACGACTACAGCGCCGCCACCGGCGCTCTGGACTTTATAGCCGCCGACGAAGCTCGCGACTACGTGTATGGTTACGCCTCATACCCACTGCCCGAAGGCTTGCGGCTAGCCAAAACGGCCCGTCAGGAAACGCTGGAAGAACGCTCGAAGCCGGCTCCGGCGCCCAAGCGCCCCGCCCCCGTAGCGCCCGATACAACCCGCGCCGGCCAGACGGCTACCACCGGCGGCCAGAAAAAGGTTGGTGATTATCAGTATGAGGAAGATACGCCGCCCGCCCGCACGCAACGCCGGACAGCAGCCCGCACCACTGCTACCGCTTCGGCCGCTGACGGTATTGCGCTGGCTGGCCCCTTCCGTTACGGCAAGCAGTTCAGCATCGACAACGTAGTATCGTCGCTGTACGTGGATCCGCTGCTGGGCTTTGGCATCATTGGGCAGGCCAATCTGTCGGATCTGATGGAAGACCACCGCTTCCGGGCCGGTATTTTCGCGCTTACGGACTTCCGCACCAGCAACATTTTCGCCGAGTACAGTAACCTGCGCCACCGCTACGACTGGGGCATCAGCTACCAGAAGCAGTCCTATAGTCTGGACTTCGACTTTAACACCGACCGGCTGACGCGCCACGAAGTAGCTCCCCGCATTGCGTATCCGCTCACGCATAACCTGAACGTGCGTATGGCAGGCCGTTATGTGAACGTGCGCCGCTCCCGCTTGGCCGATTTCAGCGAAAAGGACCTGGTGGAAAACTTTGTGGGCGG
Organism: Hymenobacter guriensis; assembly: GCF_015773195.1. GTDB lineage: Bacteria > Bacteroidota > Bacteroidia > Cytophagales > Hymenobacteraceae > Hymenobacter > Hymenobacter guriensis. The sequence goes on along the minus strand of NZ_JADWYK010000006.1, from coordinate 194,957 downwards.
GAGTGCCGAGCTGGTGTTCGACAACGCTATTGCCACCGGCGTGAATATGCTGGAAGGCACCCGCATGAAGGCCGGAGCCCAGATGCTACACGCTATGCGCGACGAGCAGCAGAGCTTTGGCAAGTTCTTCGTGGATCTGCGGCACTACCAAAAAATCCATCGGCAGATCATTTGGGCCAACCGTGCCAGCTACGGCCACTTCTTTGGCAATGCCACCAAGACCTTTCGCCTGGGCGGCATGGACAACTGGCTCAATAAAAGCTATGATGGCGACGAGGATGCCCTGTTTCAGGGACATCCGGCCAATGTGTTCTACCAGGAGTTTGTGACCAACCTGCGCGGCTTCAACTACAATGCCCGCACGGGGCCCAAGTACGTGCTCTTCAACTCCGAACTGCGGGTGCCTATCATCCAGTATTTCTCCCGCAAGCCTATCGAGTCGGGTTTCTTCCGTAATCTGCAGCTCACGGCCTTTGCCGATGCCGGCTCGGCCTATGCCGGTTCCAGCCCCTTCAACGAAAACAACTCCTACAACACGCGCGAGGTGCTGGGCAACGGGAATGCCTTTTCCGCCACCGTTATCGACTTCCGCAATCCGCTGCTGTTGGGCTACGGCCTGGGTGCCCGGACCACCCTGCTGGGCTTCTATGGCAAACTCGACGTAGCCTGGGGCCAGGAAGACGAGGAACAAACCGGCCCAAAGTTCTACTTCACGCTCGGCTACGACTTTTAGGCCAGGCAACTCCGGCCTGCGTGCTGTTACCCCAGAAAGCCCCGTCAGCAGTTGCTGGCGGGGCTTTTTAACTGGTGCTTACCTGCCTTGCAAGAACATCTTGAGCCCAGCTGATTACCCCTAACCAATCGTGTAGTATCTTTGCGGTCCTGTTCACCACCCCTGTTGCCGTGCCGCTCCTGAGCCAGATTTGGTATTTGATGCAGAAGGACTTCCGTTTGGAATGGCGGCAGCGCGCGGCCCTGAGCGGAATGCTGCTCTACGTGGGCAGCACGGTGTTTGTGTGCTACCTGAGCTTTGCCCTGCGCGGCGGCCAGCTGCCCGTGCCCGCCTGGAATGCGCTGTTCTGGATTATTCTGCTGTTCACGGCCGTGAATGCCGTAGCCAAAGGGTTTCTGCAGGAAAGCCGGGGTCGGCAGCTGTATTACTACGCGTTGGTACAGCCCCAGGCCGTGATTCTGGCCAAAATCGGGTACAACGCGTTGCTGCTGCTGGTGCTGGCCACGGTAGCCTTCGGGGCCTATGCGCTGGTGCTCGGCAACCCGGTGCAGGATGTGCCCCTGTTTGTGGGTACGGTGCTGCTGGGCGCGGTGGGGTTTGCCTCCACGCTCACGCTGGTATCGGGCATTGCGGCCAAGGCCACCAACAGCCATACGCTTATGGCCGTGCTGGGCTTTCCAATTATGATTCCGATGCTGCTCATGCTCATCAAAATATCCAAAAACGCTCTGGATGGGCTGGAGTGGTCGGCCAGCCGCAGCTCGGTGCTCACGCTGTTGGCCCTGAACCTGATTGTAGGGGCGGTGTCGTACGTGCTGTTTCCATTTTTGTGGCGAAGCTAAAGGCCGTTGGCTGCCAACCAGTAGCTGACAGTTTTTCTGATTCCAACCTCTCTTTTGACACTCAAGCCTTCCTTACATTCATATAAAAGCTACCAGCCAACCGCTCCTAGCAAAGTGCTTATGAAAAACAACTGGTGGAAAGTGCTGACGGTGGTTTTGCTGCTTTACACAGCAGTGGCAGGCCTGCTGCTGCCGGTGCCGCGGCTGGCCATCCTCAACGAAACCATCCGCAACCTGTACTTCCACGTGCCCATGTGGTTCGGGATGACCATCATCCTGACGGCATCGGTGGTATACTCGATTCGGTACCTGCGCAACCCCTCGGAACGGCTGGATACCCTTTCCCACGGCTTTGCCCAAACGGGTATTCTGATGGGCATCGTGGGGCTGGCGACGGGCAGTCTGTGGGCACGCTACACCTGGGGAACCTGGTGGACCAACGACCCCAAGCTCAACGGGGCCGCCATTGCCATGCTCATTTACGGGGCCTACCTGGTGCTGCGCTCTTCCTTTGCCGACGAGCAGCAGCGGGCCCGGGTGTCGGCCATCTACAACATTTTCGCCTTTGCCGCGGCCATGCCGCTGTTCTTTATCCTGCCCCGCCTCACGGACTCGCTGCACCCCGGCGCGGGCGGCAACCCTGCCTTTGCCAAGTACGACCTTGACAGCAATATGCGGCTGGTGTTCTACCCGGCCGTGCTTGGCTGGACGTTGCTGGGCGTCTGGATTACGCAACTGAGTGTGCGGCTGACCCTTTTAAAACAATATATTCATGAAAAACAGCTTGCGTAGCTTCATACTGCTGGTGCTGGGGTTGCTGCTGCCGGTGTGGCACGCAGTAGCTCAGTCGGCTGCCAACGCGCCCGAAATGGCCGATACCCTGCGGCAGGATGGAAAAATCTACGTGGTGGTGGCCGTCATTGCCGTGGTGCTGGCGGGGCTGCTGGTGTACCTGATTTCTCTGGACCGCAAGCTCACCCGCCTCGAAAAAGAGGTGCACAACCGCTAAACTTTCTCCCTTCTTGGACCCGGGGGATTTTTCGGGCCCGTTTGGTTGTTCTGAAGCGCTGGCCGGGGGGCTGGCGTCTAGTTCTTTTCGCTTCGTAGCGCCATGAAAAAATCACATTTACTCATTCTGGCCGTTATTGCCGTGGCTATCAGCATTCTGGTTACCACGGCTGGTGATGTAAGCCAGTATGTGTCGTTTAAGGAAGCCCGTGAGCTGGCCGCCGAGGGCAATGCTGCTAAAGTACACGTGGTAGGCCGCCTGCCCCGCGACCCGCAGAAGAACATCATGGGCCTGGAGTACAATCCTACGCTCGACCCCAATTACTTCGCCTTCACGCTGGTGGATACCAACCGCCTGGCTCAGCGCGTGGTATACTTCAACCCCAAGCCCCAGGATTTCGACAAGTCGGAGCAGGTAGTTATTACGGGCTCCATGCGCAACGACGTGTTCGTGGCCGATAAAATCCTGCTGAAATGCCCCTCCAAGTACGTGGAGAAAGACATCAAAGGCGCTACCGCTATGCGGTAAGTATGAATTATGAATTCAGGATTCTGAATTGATTGCAGCCCGCCGCAAGCAGTCTGCCATTCACTCAGTGTTCCAATTCATAATTCTGAATTCATAATTCAGAATTTCCATGAATACATTCATTGGCGACGTTGGGCACCTGAGTGTCATTGTGGCGTTTGTAGCGGCCATTGTGGCTACCTATGCCTACTACCAGGCGGCCCGCGGCCGCGCCCTCGGCGACGCCGAGCCAGCGTGGCTGCGGCTGGCGCGGGGCGCGTTTTTCGTGCACGGTGCGGCCGTCGTTGCGGTTATCGTGAGCTTGTTCGGCATCATCTACGGGCACCGCTACGAGTACTACTACGCCTGGAGCCACTCCAGCAACCACCTGCCGGTGTACTACATGATTTCCTGCTTCTGGGAAGGGCAGGAGGGCTCCTTTCTGCTCTGGATTTTCTGGCATGTGCTGCTGGGCGGCATCATCATCCGCTTCAACCGGCAGTGGGAAGCTCCCGTAATGGCCGTTTTTGCGGGCGTGCAGCTGTTTCTCACCTCCATGATTCTGGGTGTGGTAGTGCTGAACGTGAAAATCGGTTCCTCGCCTTTTATCCTGCTGCGCGACTTCCTGACCGACGCGCCGGTGTTTCGCCTCAACCCCAACTTCATCCCGAAGGACGGTACTGGCCTGAATCCGCTGCTGCAGAACTACTGGATGGTAATTCACCCGCCCACGCTGTTCCTGGGCTTTGCCCTCACACTGGTGCCGTTTGCCTTCGCCATTGCCGGCCTCTGGAAAAATGAACTGACCAAGTGGGTGAAGCCCGCCATTACCTGGAGCCTGGTGGGCGGTGCCGTGCTGGGCGTGGGAATCATGATGGGTGCTTACTGGGCCTACGAGACGCTGAACTTCGGCGGCTACTGGAACTGGGACCCGGTGGAAAACGCCGTGTACATTCCGTGGCTGGTGTTGGTGGCAGGCCTGCACGCGCTGGTGCTCTGGCAGCGCCGCCGCACGGGCCTGCGCACAGCCTTTGTGCTGGTCATCACTACCTTCCTGCTGATTCTCTACGCGACGTTCCTCACCCGCTCGGGTGTGCTGGGCAATGCTTCCGTTCACTCCTTCACCGATCTGGGCCTTTCCGGGCAGCTGCTGATCTACCTGGGCGCCTTCGTGGTGCTGGCTATTGCGCTGCTGGTAGTGAAATGGAAAACCATTCCGGTTTCCGAAAAAGAGTTGACGACTTACAACCCCGAGCTATGGGTGTTTGTGGGCGCTACGGTGCTGTGCCTGGGTGCTTTCCAGGTACTGGTCACCACGAGCATTCCGGTTTATAACGCTTTCCTGGGCTTTATCGGCATCAAATCCAATCTGGCGCTGCCCGCCGACCAGATTGCGCACTATACCAAGTTCCAGCTGTGGATGGGCGTGGCCGTGGCGCTGGTGTCGGGCATTGCGCAGCTGATGTGGTGGCAGCGCAACGACAAGGAAACCGTTTCCAACGCCTTCACGGTACCGGGCATTCTCACGCTGCTGGGCGCGGCCCTAGTTATTCTGCTGGTGCGCTTCTTCGGCCTGAAAATGTCGCCGACTTACATCGTGCTGCTGACGACGGGCATGTTTGGGGTGCTGGCCAACCTGAGCATGATTCTGGTGCTGCTCAAGCGCCGGGTGAGCCTCTCGGGCGGAGCCGTGGCGCACATCGGTATAGCCCTGATGCTGCTGGGCGTGCTGGCTTCGGCGGGCTACTCCAACATTATTTCCCAGAACAGCTCCGGCCTGGTATACTCCAAGGACTTCCCGGAGGATATCAACCGCGACAACGTGCTGCTGTGGCGCAACGAAGCGGCGCCGATGAAGGATTACGACGTGACGTACACCGGCCAGTACCTAGATGTGCCCGGCGTGCCCGGCTACGTGAATAAGGACCTGCTCTTCCGCACCGATGACGAGTACAAGGCCCTGGCCCGCGGCGACGTGAAGCGCGGCGACCGGGTGTACTACAAAGCCGGCGACACGCTCGAAATCCGTCCCGAGGATACGTACTACCGCGTGGAGTACAAGAACCGCAAGTCCGGCGAGGCATTCACGCTGTACCCGCGGGCGCAGGTAAACGAGGAAATGGGCGGTCTGCTGGCTTCGCCCGATATCAAACAGTTCCTCAGCCACGACATCTACTCCCACATCAGCACCGTGCCCGACCCTTCCAAGGAAAAGGAATGGAGCGAGGTGAAGGAGCACCAGCTGAGCGTGGGCGACACCATCTACCTCAACGACTACTTTGCGGTGCTGCGCGCCATTGAGCCCGCCCAGAAATCGGCTACAGCCGGGCTGGGGCTGGGACCCAAGGATGTGGCTATTCAGGGCGACATTATCGTGCACGGCGAGAAAAAGCAATACCATGTGCACCCCGTTTTTGTGGTGCGCAACAACCTGATCGGCCGCGTGCCCGATGAGGTGGAAGACCTGGGTTTGCGCGTGTCGTTCAACAACGTGGACCCCAATACCAAGAAATTCACGTTCGGCGTAAGTACCACCCAGAAGGACTACATCATCCTGAAAGCTGTAGAAAAGCCGTTCATCAACCTGCTCTGGAGTGGTACGCTGCTCATGGCCCTGGGCTTTGGTATAGCCTTGGTGCAGCGCAGCCGCGAGAACCGCAAACCCAGCGCTAAGCCCGTGGCCGCCGCTCGTAAGCGCCCGGTGCAGGTAGCCTAAAGGCTCTGTTGCCCACAAAAAAGTCCGGTTTCTGCTTCAGGAGCCGGACTTTTTTGTGGGCAGCAGAAGGCGCGTTGCGGCGGTATTTACCGTGGCTAACCAGCTGGTCTGTTGCGTCAGTCCAAGCGTTGCTCAGGCAAAGTCGATTTATTCCTTTCACCTTTGAGTTTATGAAGCTTCATTTTCCGGCGGGCAGCCCGTTTCGGGTAGCGGTGCTGGGTACGGGCCGTGTAGCCAGCCACCTGGTGCCGGCACTGGCACGGGCCGGGCACCAGGTAACCGCCGTGTGGGGCCGCTCGTTGGCCGCTGCTACGGAGCTAGCTGCGCTGGCGCCCGGGGCGCTGCCTGTAGCTGGCCCCGGGCCACTGCCCGCCGCCGATATCTATCTGGTAGCCGTATCCGACGCGGCCGTGGCCGAAGTTGTCAGTGCAGTGCATTTCCCCCCCGGCAGCATAGTGGCCCATACCTCCGGCTCGGTGCCGCTGGCCGCGGTGTCTGCTGGACCGGAGGTGCGTGGAGGTGTGTGGTATCCACTCCAGACCTTCAGTGCCGGCCGGGCTGTGGATTGGGCGCAGGTGCCCATCTGCGTAGAGGCCGCTGATTCTGCCGCTGAAGCAGACTTGATGGCGCTGGCTCGCAGCCTGAGCCCGGAAAAAGCACAGCTGGTAGCCACGCCACAGCGCCAGGCTTTGCACGTGGCGGCGGTGTTTGCCTGCAACTTTCCGTATCACCTGCTGGGCATCAGCCAGGAGCTGCTGGGGGCGGCGGGGCTACCGTGGCCGATGCTGGAGCCGCTCATCCGCGAAACAGTGGAAAAAGCCCTGAACAATCCGCCGTTTCAGGGCCAGACCGGCCCGGCCGTGCGCGCCGATGTGCCAACAATGCAGGCGCATCAGCGGTTATTGGCCGACCACCCCGCCTGGCAGGCTTTGTACGAGCAGCTTTCCGCCAGCATCCGGCGCCAACACGAGGCGCACACAACGCAGCTTTGATGGGGGAGCCGGCCTGCGTACCTTTGCGCCCTCAATTTGCCCATACACCTTCACGCCGTGAAAACCGTCAATATCACCTTTCAATTTGAAGACGGGCAGCCCGCACAGACGCACGTGGCCGCCGAGGGCGAATCTGTACTGGACGTGGCCCTCAACAACGACATTCAGCTGCAGCACAACTGCGGCGGGGTGTGCGGCTGCAGCACCTGCCACGTGTATGTGGTGCAGGGCGAAGACGACCTGCCCGAAATCAGCGACAAGGAAGAGGACTTCATCGACCGCGCCGTGAACCCGCGCATCAACTCGCGCCTGGGCTGCCAGTGCGTGGTGCAGGCTTCTACCAACGACCTCGTCATCCGTATTCCGCCCCAACACTTCCTGGGGCACTAATTTTTGATGTGCTGATGCGCCGCTATTGTGGCTGACTGTGTTAATGAAGAACGACTATTACCACAGCCAGCCACAGTAGCAGCCCCTCAGCATACTCCTCACATCAGCACATTACACAGATGACTTACTTCGAGCCCCCGATCCACTGGCAGGATCACGAGGATATTGCCATGGCCCTGTACGAGAAATTCGGCGACGACTTCACGGAGGCCAAAATCTACCGCATCCGCTTCACCGACCTGCTGGACTGGATACTCACGCTGCCCAACTTCGAAGGCACCCGCGAACAGGCCACCGAAGGCCACCTGGAGCAGATCCAGGCCAAGTGGGTGTACGAGTGGCGCGACAATCAATAAATGGTGAGCGGCAGGTAACAGGTGACAGGTGCTAAACCCGCCTGTATAAAAGCTGCCATCTTGTTGCCCGTCACGTATTACCTGTCATTTCATTACCCGGAAGTATGATTGATTTATCGGCTATCAAGGCGTTTATCTTTGATGTGGACGGCGTGCTGACGGATGGCACGCTGCTGGCCCTGAACTCGGGCGAGCAGGCCCGCACCTTCCACATCCGCGACGGGTATGCCATCCGGCACGCGCTGCGCAAGGGCTACCGCATCATCATCATCTCGGGCCGCGAGGAGGAGGGCGTGCGCCGCCGCTTGGAGTCCTTGGACGTGCAGGATATCTACCTGGGCGTGGATGACAAAATGGTCGTTTTCAATAAGTACATCAACCTGCACCGCCTCGACCCCGCCACCATTGCCTATATGGGCGACGACATGCCCGACGTGGAGGTGATGCGCCGCTGCGGCCTGGCTGCCTGCCCCGCTGATGCCGCCGCAGATGTGCGCGCCATCAGCGCATTTGTGGCGGCGCTGCCGGGCGGCAAAGGGGCCGTACGCGAGCTGATTGAGGCCGCTATGAAACAGCAGGGTACCTGGTAAAGCCCGGGCTGCCTACGCTGTTTTTGGCTTGTAGAACCGCGTGAAAGTGGAGTTGTGATTTTGGCAAATGCCTATATCTTTACAACATCATCCATTCACTTTTTTGCATACTTTTCATGAAAACAGGAACCGTAAAATTCTATAATGAGGCGAAGGGCTACGGCTTCATTACGGAAGACGGCACGAAGGAAGACTTCTTCGTTCATGTTACCGGCCTGAACGGGGGCCAGATTCAGCAGAATGACCGCGTGGAGTTTGATACCCAGGAAGGCCGCAAAGGCGTGAATGCGGTGAACGTGAAGAAAGTATAGAGAACCCGTCTACTCAGGTTTTTTGCATGCGGAAAGCCTCTCCAGCCGGAGGGGCTTTCTTTTTTATAGTGTTACGCCCGGTTTCGGTGCCAGGGTGGCATCTTTACGCCGTACAGGTGAACGAGCAACTAATGGTGCAGCCTTCTTCCGCCGCTGATACACGAAACCCCTGGCAGGGCCTGCGCGAGCTGGTGCAGCTGGTGCGCCTGCCTAACCTGCTGCTACTGGCTTTGTGCATGGTGCTGGTGCGCGTGGGGTTGCTGCACCGTCATGCACCCACCGCTGGCCTGGTCGATGCGCGCTTTGCCCTGCTGCTGCTGGCCACGCTGTGCGTAGCGGCCGCTGGCTACATCATCAATGACTACTACGACGTCAAGATTGACGCCATCAACCGGCCCGACCGGCTGGTGGTGGGCCGGGCCGTAAACCGCCGTCATGCCATGCTGGCCCATTTACTGCTTACGGGCATTGGGATGCTGGTGAGTGGGGCGCTGTCGCCGCTGTTGGGGCTGGTGCATGCGGCCTCGGGGCTGCTGCTCTGGGGCTACTCGGTGCGCCTCAAGCGCATAGCGTTGGTCGGTAACCTGAGCATTGCGGCCCTTACGGCGGCTTCGGTGCTCACGCCGGAACTGCAGCTGCGCACGGGCGTAAACACCGTGTGGGTGTACGCCCTGGCGGCGTTTCTGCTCTCGGTTGTGCGCGAAATCATCAAGGACGTGGAGGATATGCGCGGCGACGCCGAGCACGACTGCCGCACGCTGCCCATTGTGGCCGGCGTGGCCCGTACCAAATGGGTGGCTGGTTTCTTCCTGCTGCTGCTGGCGCTGCTGGTGAGCGGGGCCGTGTGGCAGTCGGCGCAGCTGGGCTGGTGGTGGCTGGCCGGCTGGCTGCTGGTGCTGGTGCTGGGGCCGCTAGCGGCCCTGGCCCGGCTGCTCGCCCGGGCCGACCGCAAAGCCCACTTCGCGCAGCTAAGCTTGTGGTGCAAGCTCATTATGCTGGCCGGGGTGCTGTCAATGCTGGTTGTAGAGCTAGGCGGATAACCCGTGCCGGGGCCGGTACGTTAGGAAAGGAAGCCGGCCTGTTGAGCTGGCTGCTTACTTCACCTTCCCCGACTCCTCATGCGTATTCTTACCCTGCTGCTGGCCGCGTTGTGGCTGGCGCCGGCCGCCCTTGCCCAAACCACTCCCATTGCCGCCGATTCTGCCACCGTTGCGCCAGTGCCGGCTGTTACGGCTGTTGAGCCCGCTCCAGCTGCCACCGCATCGGCAACCGCCGTAAAGCCTCCTAAAAACCCTGCCGACAAGCCCAGCTTTATTCCTGCGCCCGTGCTGTTCTATGAGCCTGAAACCGGGTTTGCGGCCGGCGCTACGTTTTTGCCCACCTGGCGGCACGGTCGCGACACCACGGTGCGCAAGTCCAACGGGCGGCTGGGCGGCTGGTTTTCTCAGAAAAAGCAGCTGAACCTGCAACTTTCGCACACCATCTTCACCCGGCAGGAGCGCTACCTGCTCATCGGGGATATTCAGTATTTCGACTATCCCATCTTCTTCTACGGCGTCGGCAACGACACTAAGAAGGAAGACGAAAGCGAAATTGCCTACAAGCTGCTCACCATAAACCAGCGCGCCCTCAAAAGCATCCACCGCTACACCTTTCTGGGCTTGCAATACCGCTTTGCCGACCTGCGCAGCCTGCGACCCAAGCTGGAGCTAAACAACGAGGAAACAGGCCCCAACCTTTACTACTCCGAGCTGACGCCCCGCGAAAAGGAGCCCTTCCGCATATCCGGTGCCGGCCCTACGTTTATCTATGACAGCCGGGACGTGATTCTGAGCACGTTCAAAGGCGCTTACCTGGACTTGCAGGCGCTTTTCAACCTCAAAGGCTTGGGCAGTGACTACACCTTCACGCGCTACGTGGTGGACGGGCGCTATTTTCAGCCCCTGGGCTCCAACCGCACTATCTGGGCCAGTCAGGTTATCGGCACCTTCCATAATGGCACAGTGCCGTTTCGGGAGCTGGGCAACCTGGGTGGGGTGAGTTTGCTGCGGGGTATCTACGAGGGCCGTTTCCGCGACCGGCAGCTGCTGGCCGCCCAAACTGAAATCCGGCATCACCTGTTCTGGCGCCTCAACGGAGCCGTGTTTGCGGGGGTGGGCCAGGTGGCGCCGCACCTGCAGGATATGTCCTTCAGCGGCATCAAGCTGGCCGGTGGTGCGGGGGTGCGCTTTCAGTTCAACCGCCGCGACCGGCTCAACATCCGCTTCGACTATGGCGTAGGTTCGGGCGGCAATAGCGGCCTGTATTTTGGGGTAAACGAGGCATTTTAGGTCCAGTCGCAACACATAAGTTATAGCAGGGAGAGTAGTGCCTAATTCTGTACATTTAGGCGCTACTCTTCCCGCCAGTTTATGCTCGTACTTCGTGCCGGAGCCACTTTGTTGCTGACGTTGCTGGCCCTGGCCACTCATGCGCAATCCTCTACCGACTCGGTAGCTACCCGCAAGCCCAGTAAAAAAACGCGGCGCGTGAAAGTGGCCGCATTGCCCATTGTGTTTTCGCAGCCCGAAACCGGTGTGGCTTATGGAGCCGCCGTGCTGCCGGTGTGGCGCTTCGGGTCAGACACTACCACGCGCAGCTCTAATGCCCGCCTGCTGGCTTACCGCACCCAGCGCAAGCAGTCCAGCGCCAGCTTTACCCACGCCATCTTCACGCCCGGCGAGCGGTACTTCATCAGCGGGGAAGCCCAGTACTTCAACCTGCCGATTTATTACTACGGCGTAGGCAACGACACTCGCAAAAGCGAGAAAAGCGACATTTCGTACCGCCTGTTCATTCTCAACCAGCGCGTGCTCAAGCGGCTGCGGCCGGGGTTATTTGTGGGCGGGCTCTACCGCCTTACTAACCTCCACCGCCTCCAAATCGACGACCCCCTAACGGACGATGGCACCCGCCCCAACTGGCTGCTGGAACGAAGTGAGCGGGAGCGGCAAAACACGCTGACATCCGGCCTGGGGCCGGCTCTGATTTACGATACCCGCGACAATATTCTAAGCGCCCACCACGGCAACTTTCTGGATGCCAGTGCCCTGCTGGTGGGTAAGGCGCTGGGCAGTGACTTCACCTTTTCGCGTCTGCAGGTGGATGCCCGCCGCTACCAGGTGCTGGGCTCGAAGGAAACCGAGCGAACGGTCCTGGCCGGGCAGGTGCTGGGCACGTTTCATGGCGGCACTGTACCATTTCGGGAGTTGGCGCAGTTGGGCGGGGAGCGGATGATGCGCGGTATCTACGAAGGGCGCTTCCGGGACCGGCAGCTGCTGGCCGCCCAGGTAGAGTTGCGCCAGCAGCTGTTCTGGCGGCTGCGGGGGGTAGTGTTTGGCAGTGCCGGCCAGGTGCAGCCCCAGGTCACCGACTTCCGGCCCGGCCAGTTCAACCTGGCCGGCGGCGCGGGTCTGCGCATCGACGTCAACCGGCAGGACCGGCTGAGCATCCGCATCGATTATGGGGTAGGCTCGGGGCAGTCCAGCGGCCTGTATTTTGCCTTCAACGAAGCCTTTTAATTCGTTCTTCGCTCCGGCGCCAGAATTACAGACAGCGGCCCCTCCCTCGGCATTTCTTTTGTCGAGCTTCATCTAAAACTCGACAATTCCGTAGGAGTGTGACCTATGGATTTGGTTTCCCCCCAACTATTTCACTTCTCTGCGGGGCCCGTTGAGTTGCTGATAGCGCCGCTGCGGATGGCGGTGGCACCCCACCCGGCGCTGCAGGCCTCTGTTATTATTCCCGCCAAAAACGAAGCGGCCGACCTGCCGGCTACTCTAGCTGCCCTTATAGCCCAGACCACGCTGAACGGACAGCTGCTTGATCCTGCTACGTTTGAAATTCTGGTACTAGCCAACAACTGCACCGATGCCACTGCCCAGGTAGTCCGCCGTTTTGCTGCCGCTCATCCTGCCTGGCAGATTCAGGTGGCCGAACTGTGGCTGCCGCCCACAGAGGCGCACGTAGGCCGAGCCCGCCGCTTGCTAATGGACGAAGCCTGCCGTCGCCTCGAAGCTGTAGGACGCCCCCAGGGACTGATTCTCTCTACTGATGCCGACACGCAGGTAGCGCCCACCTGGCTGGCTGCTACCCAGCAGGCCATCAGCGCGGGGGCCGACGCCGTGGGTGGACGCATCCTGCCCCGGCACAGCGGCCCTGCGCAGTGTGCTGTGCGTCGCCAGCACCTGCACGACGCTGCCTATCACCTGGCCCGCACCCAACTGGAAGCCCGCCTCAACCCAAGCGCCCACGACGCCTGGCCGCGCCACCACCAGCATTTTGGAGCCAGTCTGGCGCTGACCGCAGCGGCCTACCGCGCCGTGGGGGGGCTGCCCGTAGTGCCTTATCTGGAGGATGAAGCCTTGTATCGAGCTCTGCTGCGCCACGATTTGCGGGTGCGCCACTGCCCGGCCGTGCGCGTTGTTACCTCCGACCGCCGTGTGGGCCGCGTGGCCGTAGGTTTGTCGTGGCAGCTGAGCGAGTGGGCCCGGCAGACAGCAGCGGGCCAGGAACCATTGGTGGAAGGTGGCCATCAGATTGCTGCCGAAGCCACCATGTGCCGCCGCCTGCGCCTGCTCTGGAGGCAGGCCCAAGCTTCCCTGTCCGACATGCTGCTGCTGGCGGCCCAACTGCACGTGCGGGCCGACGAACTGGCATCCCGCTTGACGCAGGCACCTTGTTTTGGCTTGGTGTGGGAGTGGGCGCTGGCCCGCTTCCGGCAGGTACAGCCAATGGAGCCAGTGCCGATGAAGCAGGCTTTAGCCGAAGTCAGGCAGCAGCTCCGGCAAGCTAAGCCGGCTTCTTTTCCAGCAGATCGAGCCGGTACGTGGGCTGCCGCTGGTGCAGCAGATGCTGCGCTATTCCCCCGGGCCGGGCGTATTCCAGAAACAGCGCGTGCACTTCGTCGCCGGTGAGGGGGTAGTCGTGGACGGGCGGTGTCCAGTGCACCAGCAGCAGCTGCCCACCCGGTAGCAAGGCGTCAAATATGGTTTCGGCGGCCCGGCGCAGAGTTGGCTCATCCCAGTAGTAGCCCACCTCCGACACCAAGATCAACTCAAACTGTCCCGCTGGAAATTCATCCGGCACCTGCATCCGCCTGAACTGCACGTGAGGGAAGGCCGTGCACCGTTGCCGGGCCCTGGCTAGCGCGGCTTCAGCCACATCTACGGCCAGCAACTTCTGGCACCGGGGCGCCAGCTGGGCCGTAAGCACTCCCAGCGAACAGCCAATTTCGAACGCGCGCTGGTAGCAGGGCCGGGGCAGCGCCGCGAGGGTAGCTTGGTACTTGCTGTGCTCGTAAGGGCTGGTTTCGAAGCTCCAGGGGTCGGAGTTGGCGCGGTATACGTCGTCGAAATAAGAGGGAGGCAGGTTATGCGGCTGGTTGGGGTTCATGGGCAAGCAATGCTAAGCTTCGGCCGGGAACAAGGGTTCCAGGTAGGTTTCAAAGGGCTGGGCGAAATGAGCCAGCATTGACGGCGCCAAGTAAAAGCCGGTGGGGTCATCATCTATAGGACCGTTGGGCAGCTGAGAAGTGTGGGCGGCCAGGGCGTGCTGCTTCTGGTCGAGAGCAGAACGGATGTCCAGGCGCCAGCCCTGCACTTCCTGCGGCAGAGGTACGTCGGCGGGGGCGGCCCGCTCCCAAGCCCATACCACATACTCCAACACGCGGGGCGCAGTAGGTAGCTGGGCCAGGGCCTGCTGTACCAACTCGGTAGTGGCGCGGTGGTCGGGGTGCGGGTCGCGGCGCCAGGGTGTTAGTACGGTAGCCGGGCGAGTAGTCAGCAGCAGTTGGGCTAACTGCTCCAGTGCCTGGGCATCATCGGCAGCTACCCGACCATCGGGCCGCGCCAGGCAGGTGAGGGCCGCATCAGCCACACCCAGCCGTGCCAGGGCTTCGCGGAGCTCTGCTTCCCGGAGGGCCTGCCGGGCGGCAGGTGGGTAGCGCCGGGAGCCCGGGTGCGACATCGTACCGTCGCTTACCAGCACCACCCATACGGGCACCTGCGCTTGCCGCAATAGCGCTATCAGCCCGCCACAGCCCAGCGTTTCATCATCGGGGTGCGGGGCTACGACCAGCGTAGGGCCACAGGATAAAGCTACCGTAGCGGGCCGCAACGGCAGCGTAGAAAAAAAATTAACCGCACTACTCATTTCCAAAGCTGATAAGTGGGCGTGTCGGAGCTCAGGGCGAAGCGGCCCACATCGGCCAGGGCGGCATCAGGGGCGGGTTGGCGCAGGTAATGGGTCAGGTCGCGGTGGAGGCGCTCCAGGGGCTCAGGGCGCAACAGGCCGCGAGCCCCCACGCAGCGTTCGGCCAGGGGCAGCACCCGCAGGCAGATTTCCTCAATAGCGGTGCGCACCATGTTGGCGTAGGCCACGGTGGCTTCAGCCTGCTCCGTGGCCTCGGGGCGGGCAGCGTGTTCGGCGGCGGCGCGCAGCCACTGGCGGCCACTTTCCACCAGCGTAGCCATTTCGCCGAGGCGCTGGCGTTGGTAAGGGTCATCGGTGCGGCCCAGCTGGCGCAGGAAGCGGCGGGTTTCATCCAGCACGCTCTCGGCCCCGCCCAGCTGCACCGCCGCAAACCGGATAGCCCCACCACTAAACCAGGGGTGCCGGTAATAGTCGTTGGGTGGGCCCAGCAGCTGCGCCGGCGTTACTGTCAGCCCTGTAAAGTCGGCCCGGAAGCTGGCCGAGGCGCGCATACCCAGTGGCTGCCAAAACGAGGAGTCGAGGGCAGGCGGCTGGACGTCCGCCTCCAGGATAAGCATTTGCCAGCCCCCATCGGGCAGGCGCCCCGTAAGCAGGGGCCGCGTGACGTGGCCCGCCCCTGAGGCAAACGTTTTGGCCCCGTGCAAGGCCAGCTGGTCATCGGGTTGGGGCAGGAGCTGCACGCCGTCGGCGGCCTCGGTGTTCCAGACGCCAAACAAGTGCCCCTCACGCGCCTCCGCCGCCCAGTGCGCCTGCTGCTCGGGCTTGCCGAAGCGCAGCATGAGTTGGAGGGCATTCACGTGGCCTTCAAATACGCGGCCCACGGCCAGGTTGCCGCGCCCGATGTGACAGAGCACCCGTAGCAGTGCCTCATCGGCCAGGCCCACCCCGCCCAGCGCAGGCGGCAGCACAGCGGTGAGCAAGCCCGCGTCACGCAGCCAGGTAAACTCCTCCACAGGGAAGCCGCCGTCGAAATCAGAAAAGGGCGCATGAGCAAACAGGCGGGGAACCAGCTGCGCGGCGGCGGTTTCGGGGGCGGGCAGCACCACAGGTGCCAGCGGCAGCTCGGCGGTGGGAGTAGGAGGAACGGACATGGAAAACGAAGCAGGCAAGCACAACAGTAACTCTGATACCGTCAGTTGAGCTTAAGGGTTATGTTCGCCCCTATGTCAAGTGAATCTTGTGGACCTTTCTTGTCACCCCGCCGTCAGAGAAGGAGTGCTGCCGGGCAGCGGGCCTGTCAGCAAATTGGTGCGGGGCTTGGGTAGCTAACCGGACGCTGCCTACCTTCGCGGCGTCGTCCAGTTCAACCTTTTCTTGTTATGATGCAGTCCATTCGCTCCGCTTTAGTTTCCGTGTATTACAAAGACCGGCTGGAGCCGCTAATCCGGGTGCTGGCCCGGCACAGCGTGCAGCTGTATTCTACGGGCGGCACCCAGAAGTTCATCGAGGAGCTGGACGTACCCGTTACGGCCGTGGAAAGCCTGACGGGCTTCCCGGAGGTGTTCGGGGGCCGCGTGAAAACCCTGCACCCCACCGTATTCGGGGGTATTCTGCACCGCCGCCACGAGGCCGCCGACGTAGCGCAGGCCGCTCAGCACCAGATTCCGCCCATTGATTTGGTGATTGTAGATCTGTACCCCTTCGAGGAAACTGTAGCCTCGGGGGCGGCGGAAGCTGATGTGATTGAGAAAATCGACATCGGCGGCATTTCCCTACTCCGCGCCGCTGCCAAAAACTACCGCGACGTGCTGGTGGTCAGCAGCCGCGACCAGTACGAGGCCGTAACCACGCTGCTAACCGAACAGAACGGCGCTACTTCCCTGGAAAACCGCCGCCAGTATGCCGCCGCTGCCTTCGGGGCTACCTCGCACTACGACACGCAGATTCACGCCTATTTCCTGGGGAATAAGGAGTCAACGGACGCAAAATCCTCCTTAATTACCCCGCTGCGCTACGGTGAAAACCCGCATCAGCAGGGCGCATTCCACGGCGACCTGGCGGCGCTGTTCGACCAGCTGCACGGCAAACAGCTCAGCTACAACAACCTCGTGGATGTTGACGCGGCCGTACTGCTGATGCAGGAGTTCCAAGCCGATGGACCGGCCGCCTGCGCCATTCTCAAGCACACCAACGCCTGCGGCGTGGCCCAGGCCGATACCCTCACCGAAGCCTATCTGAACGCCTTGGCCTGCGACCCGGTGTCGGCGTTTGGGGGCGTCATCATCGTGAACCGGCCGGTGGATGTGGCTACGGCTGAGGAACTGCACAAGCTGTTTTTCGAAGTGCTGATTGCGCCCGACTTCGCGCCCGACGCTTTGGCGGTGCTACAAGGCAAGAAAAACCGCATTCTGCTGCGCCAGAAGCCGGTGGAATTCCCGCAAAAGCAAATCAAAACCCTGCTCAACGGCGTCATCGAGCAGGACTTCGACCGCGTGGTAGAAGGTCCCCGGGAGTTCCGCACCGTCACGGAATCGGTGCCCACGGCCGAGGAGACGGAGGCGCTGGCGTTTGCCCTTAAAATCTGCAAGCACACCAAGAGCAATACCATTGTGCTGGCGCGAGCCGGGCAGCTGCTGGCTTCCGGCGTGGGCCAGACGTCCCGCGTAGACGCCCTGCGCCAGGCCATTGAGAAGGCCCGGGCCTTCGGCTTCGACCTGCAGGGCGCCGTCATGGCTTCTGATGCCTTCTTCCCCTTTCCCGACTGCGTGGAAATTGCGGGCGAAGCCGGCATCCGGGCCGTGGTGCAGCCCGGCGGCTCCATCAAAGACCAGGACAGCATTGCGGCCGCCAACCAGCTGGGCATGGCGATGGTACTCACGGGCGTGCGGCACTTCAAGCACTAAGGTGAGTGAGGAGGTGACACGTAACATGTGACCGGTTCGAGCGAGTTGTTACCGTTTGGGTACAAGCCCGGCCGTAGGTATACGGCCGGGCTTGTGGCATTATGGACCGGCCTGGAAGCATGTTAGACGTACTCATTTCTATGTGCGCCCTGTTACCTGCCGCGTATCACTTGTCACTCAATTCCTGCTTACCTTTGCCCCACTTTTGACGGGCGCAACCCGCCCGTTCTCATTTATTTGCCGCTACTCAATGGGTTTCTTCAATTTTCTGACCAGTGACATTGCCATTGACCTGGGCACGGCCAACACGCTCATCATTCACAACGACAAAATAGTGGTGGATGAGCCGAGCATCATCGCAAAAGACCGCACGACCAATAAAGTAATTGCCGTGGGCCGGCAAGCGCAACAGATGCACGAAAAGACCCACGACAACATCAAAACCATACGCCCCCTCAAAGACGGTGTAATTGCCGATTTCCACGCCGCCGAGGAAATGATTAAGGGGATGATCAAGATGATTGACACCCGGACGCGGCTGTTTCAGCCCTCCCACCGGATGGTTATCTGCATTCCCTCGGGCATCACGGAAGTAGAGAAACGCGCCGTGCGGGACTCCGCCGAGCACGCCGGCGCCAAGGAAGTGTGGATGATTCAGGAGCCCATGGCCGCCGCCATCGGCATCGGCATCGACGTGGAGCAGCCTGTGGGTTCGATGATCATCGACATCGGAGGAGGCACCACCGAAATTGCGGTTATAGCCCTGTCGGGTATCGTGTGCGACCAGAGCATCAAAACCGCCGGGGACGTCTTCAACCAGGACATTCTGGACTATATGCGCCGCCAGCACAACCTGCTGATTGGGGAGCGAAGCGCCGAGCGCATCAAGATTGAAGTAGGCGCGGCCCTCACCGAGCTGGACCAGACGCCCCCCGACTTTGAGGTGCGCGGCCGCGACCTGATGACCGGCATTCCGAAGGTTATCAAGGTTACCTCATCGGAAATTGCCATTGCCCTCGATAAGTCGGTGGCCAAGATTGAGGAAGCCGTGCTCAAGGCGCTGGAAATCAGCCCGCCCGAGCTGTCGGCCGACATCTACGAAAACGGCATTCACCTGACCGGCGGTGGGGCCCTGCTGCGCGGCCTCGACAAGCGCCTGGCCGCCAAAACTAAGCTGCCCATCCACATTGCCGAAGACCCGCTTCGCGCCGTGGTGCGCGGCACCGGTGCCGCCATCAAAAACATCCAGGCCTTCCGCAGCGTGCTGCTGACCTAGAATTGAGATGAGCAGAAGTGAGAAGTGAGACTGTTGTTCTGGCACCCCATTCCGGTTGTTTGAACGAAGTCTCACTTCTCACTTCTCACGTTCTCATATCTCTCTTCCATGAATAACCTCTTCGCCTTCCTGTTCCGGTACCGGGGTATGCTGGCATTTGGCCTGCTGGAGGTGTTGAGCGTGTTTTTGCTGCTGCGCAACAGCGACTATCAGCGGGCGGCTTTCTTCAACTCGGCCAATGCCTACACCGGGCAGTTTCTGGCGCTGCGCACCCGCGTGTACGACTACTTTCGGCTGGTGGAAGTAAATAAGGCGCTGATGCAGGAAAACGCCACCTTGCGCCAGCAGCTGTACCCGCCGGATACGTCCCGGCGCGTGGCGGCTGTGCTGCCTGTGCGGCAGGATAGCCTCACGCAGGCCCGCATCCAGCGCTTGGGCCGCCCCGATTCGCTTTTGTTGGGTTTGCGCAGCCTGCCGGCTCAGGACCCCGCTTACCCACTGGTGCCGGCCCGCGTCATCAGCAATACACTGCGGCGGGTAGATAACTACCTGACCCTGAACGTGGGCAGCCGCCAGGGCGTAAAGCCGGGCATGGGCGTGGTGGCGGCGGCGGGCGTAGTGGGCCGGGTGAAGGTGGTGAGCGAGAACTACGCCACGGTATCGTCGGTGCTGCACTCCAAAACGGCTATTTCGGCCAAGATCCTGCGCGACGGCACGTTCGGCAGCATCAAGTGGCTCGGCGACGACCCCACCCGCGTACTGCTCGACTACATTCCGCGTCAGAACCGCCTCGTGCGCGGCGACACGGTGGTGACGTCGGGCTACAACGCGGTGTTTCCGGAGGGGGTGCTCATCGGGCGGGTGGAGAGCTTCGTGAAGGAGCCCGATAAGAACTTCTGGACGGTGCAGGTGCGCCTGGCGCCCGATTTTTCCAATCTTACCTACGTGTACGTGGTAGCCAACCGGGCCCAGGCCCAGCGCGACACATTGAACGTGCGGGCGGGCATCAAACCGGAAGGAGGGCAACCCTGATGCGTGGTCTGGCTGGTACCCTGCTCATTCAGATTCTGCGGTTTGCGCTCTACGCCTTTCTGCAGGTGTTCGTGGTAAGCCACGTGACGCCTACCGGCCTGTTCGGGCTGGGCTGGTGCTTTCTGTACCTGGGCTTTCTGCTGTTTCTGCCTATTGCCACGCCTATTGTGGTGCAGCTGCTGCTGGGCTTTGCCATGGGCATCAGCATGGACGTGTTCTTCGACTCGGGTGGGGTGCACGCGGTGGCTACGGTGCTGGTGGCCTACCTACGGCCCTGGGTGCTGCGCCTGCTCACGCCCCGCGACGGATACGACGCCTCCGACTCCGTGAACATTCACCGCATGGGCTGGCAGTGGTTTGGGGTGTACGTAGTGCTCTTGTTGGCCATTCACCACGCGGCATTTTTCTTCGTGGAGCTGGGCGGGTTTCGGGCGGTTGGTCTCACGCTGGGTAAGATTTTCGTGAGCGTGCTGTTTACGGGCCTGGTGCTGCTGATTGTGCAGCTGGTGTTTTTCCCGGCCGGCCGCCGCAGCCGGTAGCGCGCGGCCACCTTCCCGGTTTTTTGCAACTTCCCCAACGGCTAACCGGTTATCTTTGCACTTCCGATAACTGTATCGGAACATCGTATTTCTCAGGTTTTTCTGCTTTGCAATACTTAGAAGGCCGCAAGTTTGTGGTGATGGCCATTTTTCTGGCCGTGGCAGTAGTGTTTGCGACGCGGTTGTTCTATATCCAGGTGCTCGACGGCAGCTACAAGCTGGCCGCCGACCGCAACACGCTCCAGCGCATTGTGCAGACGCCTTACCGGGGCCTCATCTACGACCGCGCCGGCAAGCTGCTGGTGCAGAACACGCCCGTGTACGACCTGATGGTGGTGCCGCGCGAGGTGAAAACCCTCGATACGGCTCGGTTCTGCCAGCTGCTCCAGCTGCCGGTGGAGGACTTGCGCGCCGGGCTGCTGGCCGCCAAAACGTATTCCAGGGTGAAGGCCTCGCCGCTGGTGCCCAACCTGAGCACGCCCGAGCTGGCGGCCATTCAGGACAACCTGATGGACTTTCCCGGCTTCAGCATCAAGGCGCGCATGGCCCGCTCGTACCAGGATACGGTGATGGCCCACGCGCTGGGCTACGTGGGGCCCGTAACGCCGGCTCACCTCGAAAAGCCCAAGTACGCCAAGTATCTGGCGGGCGACAACCTTGGGATTTCAGGGCTGGAGTCGTTCTATGAGCAGCAGCTGATGGGCCAGCGCGGGGTGCAGTACCGCATGGTAAACGTGCGCGGCATTGAGAAGGGCGCCTTCCGGGGCGGGGAGTTCGACACGCTGTCGAGGGCCGGGCAGGATCTGCACTTGAGCATCGACCGGGAGCTGCAGCGCCTGGCGGAGAAGCTGATGGCCGGTAAGCGCGGCTCCGTGGTAGCCCTCGACCCCAAAACCGGCGAAATCCTGGCGTTTGTATCGGCGCCCACTTACAATCCCAACAAGCTTACCGGCAAAGGACTGGGCAACCGCTACATGGAGCTGCTGCGCAACCCCGAGCGGCCTTTGTTCGACCGGCCCCTGATGGCCACGTACCCGCCCGGCTCGGTGTTTAAGCTGGTGAACGAGGCCATTGCCCTGCAGGCCGGGGTAGTGACGCCTACCACGGGCTTCCAGTGCAACTGGAAGCTGGTGCGCTGCACCCACCGCCACGAGCCGCCCAACAACGTCAATATTGCCATCAAGCAAAGCTGCAACCCCTATTTCTACCAGGTGATGCGCGCCATGGTAATGCGTGGCCGATCTACCCGCAAAACCGAGGACGCGGCCTTGGGCCTAGCCGACTGGCGCCAGCAGGTAGTCAACTTCGGGCTGGCCCAGCATCTGGGCGTGGATTTGCCGGGGGAGCGGATGGGGCTGATTCCTTCGCCTAACTTCTACAACAAGCAGTACGGCAAAAACCACTGGAACTTCCGCACGGTATATTCACTCAGCATCGGGCAGGGCGAAATCGGTATTACGGGCCTGCAAATGGCCAATATCCTGGCCATTATTGCCAACCGGGGCTGGTACTACACCCCGCATTTCGTGCGCAGTGTGGGCAAGCAGGGGCCCTTGCCCCAGTTCCGGGTGCAGCACCGCCTGCCCATCGAGCCGCGCCACTTTGAGGCCCTGGTGCCGGGCATGCAGGAAGTGATAGACGGGCGCGGGGGCACGGCCAACCTGGCTTCGCTGGCCGACGTGGGCATTTCCGTAGCCGGCAAAACCGGGACCGTGCAGAACTACCACGGCGAGGACCACGCCACCTTCGCAGGCTTTGCGCCGGCTCAGGATCCTAAAATTGTGGTAGCTGTGTTCATTGAAAACGCCGGTTTCGGGGGGCTTTCCGCTGCGCCGCTGGCCTCTCTGCTCATGGAAAAATACCTGCGAGGCAACGTGGCCCCCTGGCGGAAGCGCTGGGAGTCCTGGCTGCCCGGCCCCGCCGACCGTTTCCTGTCCCGCCGACACTAAAAAGAGGTGCTGGTTTCTGGTTGCTAGTTTCTAGTTATCAACCAGGCAACCAGCAACTAAAAACCAGCAACCAGAAACTTTCTTAAACATGTCTTCTCCCGCCCGTTATAGCCGCAGTATCGATTGGGTAACGGTGGGGCTGTATGCGCTGATGGTGCTGCTGGGCTGGCTGAACGTGTACGCGGCCAGCTACTCGCCCGAGGCCCCCGCGACGTCGTTGCTCAACTTCGAGTTCAACTACGGCAAGCAGTTGGTGTGGATTGGGACTACGGTGGTGCTCATCGTAGTGCTGCTGGTGATTGACTATAAGGCCTACGACACATTTGCCTTTGTGCTCTACGGGGTGATGATTGTGCTGCTGATTTTGACGAGGTTCATTGCCCGCCCTATTGCGGGGTCCCTTTCTTGGCTGGAGTTGGGGCCGGTACGCCTGCAGCCGGCCGAGTTTGCCAAGTTTATCACGGCCCTGGCCGTGTCGCGCTATATGGCGGGCATCAACCTGCGCAACCAGAACTGGCGCGACCAGCTGGTGCTGGCCGGCCTCACGCTGCTGCCGCCTCTGCTGATTGTGTGGGCCAATGAAACTGGGCAGGCGCTGGTGTTCGGGGCATTTCTGCTGGCTTACTTCCGGGAGGGCATGTCGCCCCTGATTCTGCTGGTGCTGGCTGCTGCGGCCATTATTCTTATTCTGGCGCTGCTGGTGCCCAAGCTGT
This sequence comes from Hymenobacter guriensis, assembly GCF_015773195.1. Classification (GTDB taxonomy): domain Bacteria; phylum Bacteroidota; class Bacteroidia; order Cytophagales; family Hymenobacteraceae; genus Hymenobacter; species Hymenobacter guriensis. The sequence goes on along the minus strand of NZ_JADWYK010000006.1, from coordinate 171,907 downwards.
GGCTGGTAGCGGTTTTTACCCTCATTCTGCTGCTGGTTTTCGCCTTCAATACCCGGGTGCTGCGCCACCATCTGCCGGTGGCGCTTAGCGTGTGGGCCGTGGTTATCGGGATGGTGTTCGGGGTGGATTACTTCTTTAACAGCGTACTGCACGACTACCAGCGCAAGCGCATCGAGGTGCTCATCAACCCCTCGGCCGACCCGCTGGGGGTGGGCTGGAACGTGACGCAGTCCAAAATTGCCATCGGCTCGGGCGGTTTCGCGGGCAAGGGCTTCCTGCAGGGCACCCAAACCAAGTTCGACTTCGTGCCCGAGCAAAGCACCGACTTCATTTTCTGCACCGTGGGGGAGGAGTGGGGCTGGCTGGGCACGATGACGGTGATTGTGCTGTTTGTGGCGCTGCTGGGGCGCATTGTGTACGTGGCCGAGCGGCAGAAATCCGTGTTTGGGCGCACCTACGGCTACTGTGTAGCCAGCATCATCTTCTTTCACTTCAGCATCAACATCGGCATGACGATAGGGCTGGCCCCGGTGGTGGGCATCCCGCTGCCGTTCTTCAGCTACGGGGGCTCCTCGCTCTGGTCGTTTACCACGCTGTTGTTCATTCTGCTGGCCATTGACGCTTACCGCAAGCAGGACCTGGAGCGGTACTAGCAGTAGCGTCAGGCAAGTTGCTACCAAGTCCTGCCAGCCCAAGAGGTAATCAAGCAGCCAGGGAAAACCCGCGTCCGTACCCGGAATCGTTGAAACATGACCCGGAACCGTTGAAACATGACCTGAAATGCCTGGAGCATGACCCGGAACGCTTGAAACATGACCCGGAACGATTGAAACATAGGCCGGAACGCCTGGAACATGGCCCGGAACAATCGATGCTGTAGCCGGAACGCTTCGAACATGACCCGGAACGCTTCGAACATCAACCGGAACGCTTGAAACCATAGACTGGACTTTTGGAATCCGGGAGCGGGACTTTAGAATCAGCCAGCCGGACTTTTTCTGAAAAACAGCACCCGTTGGGGCCACTGCATTTTCGGGAGAACATACAAAAAGGGCCGCAGACATTGTCTGCGGCCCTTTTTGTTTAGGATTGCTCGTCCTGGCTATTCCTTGACGAACTTCTGGACCTCGGTGCCCTGGCTCCCCCGGATGGAGAGGAAGTACACGCCCTGGCGGAGACCATTGACGTTCAGCTCAGAAACCAGCTGGCGCGCGGCTACCTTCTGCTGCAGCACCACCCGGCCCAGGCCATCGGTCACGGTCAGCGTTTCGGCGGCCACCAGGGTTTCTACCCGCAGGCGGCTGGTAGCCGGGTTGGGGTAGAGCTTAGCCGCTATGGCGCTGCTGGCGTTCTGGCTGGCCAGGGCCGTGCCGGTACGGGCCTGCAGGTTGCAGCTAGTGCCCACGGTGTAGGAGAAAGGCGTGGCCGAGTTGTTGCGCTCGGGGCCGCCGGCGCCCACCTGGTAAGTGAAGTAGAGGTTAACCACCGTGCCCGTGGCCATAGGCAGCGTGTAGGTGAAGTCCCCGGCCGCGTTCTTGGTCATCGTGTAACCTGGGTAGGCCCCGCTCGTGCCCTGGCGCAGGTAGAGCAAGGCCAGGTTGCCGCCGGCCGTGGCCCCCAGCGGGTGGAAGGTGATGGTCAGGTTGCCCCCGCTGCTCACGGCCCCGTAGCTGAAGTCTGAGGTCACGGCGCAGTAGCCGCCCGTGGATGCATTGCTCACGCTCACGCTCACGGCCGAAGAAGTCGTTACCGCCCCGGCATTGTCGGTGGCACGGGCCGTCAGGGAGTAAGAGCCCGCGGCTACGCCCGTCCAGGTGTAGGAGTAGGGAGCCGAGGTGTCGGTGCCCAGCAGGGTGGTGCCGTTGTAGAAGGCTACGGAGCTGACCGTACCGTTAGCATCGGCCGCATTGGCATTGATGGTAATGGAAGCCGGGGCCGTGAAGGTCGCGCCATTGCTGGGCGAAGTTAGGCTTACGGTCGGCGGGGTGTTGGTGGTCACGGCCGCGAAGCTCAGCCAGTTTACGTTCACGCCTCCGGCTGCCGCGTAGACGCGCAGGGTCTGCGCGCCGGCCGGCAGGCTCACGGTAGCATTGAGCGTCTGCCAGCTCTGCCAGCCGCCGGTAGCGCCTACGTTCACCGAGCCTAGCACGGTACCGGCGCTGTTGCGCAGCTGCAGCGTGGCCCCGCCCGGCTGGCTAGCCACGCGGAAGCCCACGGTGTAGGAACCGGCCGAGGCCACGTTCACGGCGTAGTCCATCCAGTCCCCGGTTTCGATGTAACCCACGTTCAGGCCCCCGTTTGTGTCGGTAGTCGTCTCGGTCTGGATGCCGAGCATAGCCGAGTAGCTTTCCGCCTCAATGGTGCCGGGAATGGTCTGCCCGCTTGGGGCATTGCCTACTGTCACGCTCACGGCCGAGGAAGTCGTCACGGCCCCGGCATTGTCGGTGGCACGGGCCGTCAGGGAGTAAGAGCCCGCGGCTACGCCCGTCCAGGTGTAGGAGTAGGGAGCCGAGGTGTCGGTGCCCAGCAGGGTGGTGCCGTTGTAGAAGGCTACGGAGCTGACCGTACCGTTAGCATCGGCCGCATTGGCATTGATGGTAATGGAAGCCGGGGCCGTGAAGGTCGCGCCATTGCTGGGCGAAGTTAGGCTTACGGTCGGCGGGGTGTTGGTGGTCACGGCCGCGAAGCTCAGCCAGTTTACGTTTGTGCCCGTGGAGGCTGAGGCGTAGAGGCGCAGGGTTTGCACCCCCGCTGGCAGCGTGACCGTCGTGGTCTGCGTCTGCCAGCTCTGCCAGCCGCCCGTGTTGCCCACGTTGATGGAGCCCAGCACCGTACCACCGCTGTTGCGCAGCTGCAGGGTGGCTCCGCCGTTGGCCGAGGCCACGCGGAAACCGACCGTGTACTGGCCGGCCGCGGCCACGTTCACGGAGTAGTCGAGCCAGTCGCCGGTTTCGTACCAGTCTACGTTCTGCCCGCCGCCCGTGTCGGTGGTGGCTTCTTTGTCCGTGCCCTGCTGGGCTGTGTAGCTCTCGGCTTCAATCGTACCGGGAATGGGCTGCGCCGTGGGCGCTGCTGGCACTGTCACGCTGACGGCCGAGGAAGTTGTTACCGCCCCCGCGTTATCCGTGGCTTTAGCTGTGAGAGAGTACGTACCTGCACCTACCCCGGTCCAGGTATAGGAGTAAGGGCTAGCCGTATCCGTGTTCAGTAGCGTGGTGCCGTTATAGAACTCCACTTTGCTGATGGTCCCATCTGAGTCGGCGGCATTGGCGCTGATGGTGATGGAGGCCGGAGCCGTGAAGCTGGCCCCGTTAGCGGGCGAAGTCAAACTTACCGTGGGCGCAACGTTGGTGGGCGTAGTGCCGGCCGAAAGGCTGCGCAGATTATCGATGTAGAACACCGAGCCGTTGGTGGAATTCGGGGAGAACAGAATCACCACGTTGTCGATATCCGCGTCAGCAGTGCCGGCGTCGGGCGAGTTGGCGTAGGAGAAGGTGAGCGTGTGCCAAGCGTTGGTTTGCTTGACGACGGCCTGGTAGATGCTGTGCCGGCCCGAGGGGTAGTTGCCGGGCGTGGAGGCCGTGCTGCTTTCCAGCTGCCACGACACCACCGTGCCTACCGGCGCTGAGGTATACACGTCCATGGCAAACACTTTCTGGCCCGAAACATAAGCGCTGCCGTCCTTGATCTGCGAGCTGATCAGGGTGAGGGCGTCGTACTGCGAGGCCGTGTTGCGGGTGTACTGGCCCACTTTCGCTGAGGTATTGATGCCCGTGGCTGAAGGGTTGTTGGCAGCGGCTACATACGTGCCGTTGGCGTTGCGGAAGGCCAGGTTCCGGATGGCGTCATAGTTCTCGAAGGTAGTAGCCGCCGAGTAGGTTGGCGTGGCCTTCTTGGCAATACGGATGTTGTCGATGTAGTACGTCTCACCGGTGTACAAGCCACTGTTGAACAGCACCGCCAGCTGGTCGATAGCCACGTTGGCCGTGCCCGCATCAGGCGCGGTGTTGAAGGCGAAGGTCAGCGTTTCCCACTGGTTTTGCTTGGTGGTATTGGCCAGGTAGGTACTGTTGCGGCCGGCCGGGAACGAGTTCAGTGGGGCCGCAGCCGTCTTGTTTTGCAGGGTAATGTTGATGGGTGTACCCACGGGCGCCGAGGTGTACACGTCTACCTGCAGCTGGTAGGTTTGATTTTTAAACAAACCGGCATCCTGGATTACGGAGCCGGGGGAACCGGCATCCAAGAACAGCACGTCGTACTGCTGGGTGGAGTTGCGCACGTATTTGGCCACGTTGGCGGAGGTATTCACACCGGCCGCGCCGGGGTTGGCCGTGGGGGCCGTGTACACGCCGTTGGTGCCGGCCGCGTTGAAGGTCAGCTTGCTGGTACCGTCGTAGTTGAGGAGCACTTCCGTCGAAACCACGGCCGCTTCGGGCTGCTTTTTAATCAGCAAGTTATCGATGTAGTAGGTCGCGCCGGAGTTGGTAGCCGGCTGGAACAGGAAGGCTACGTTGTCGATGGAATAGATGCTGGTGCCCGCGTCCAACGACTTTTCAAACTCAAACTCCAGCGTTTCCCAGGCGTTCTGACGGGTGGTAAAGGCTTTGTAGGCGCTGTGCCGGCCCAGCGGGAAGTTGATGGCCGTGGTTACCTGGCTGTTCTCAAACTGCATAGTCACCTTGCTGCCTGCGGGGGCCGTGGAGTATACATCAATGAACACCTTGCGGCGCCCGGCAATAAAGTCGTTGGCGTTGCTGATGCCCAGGTTGCGTACGTACATCACATCGTACTGCTCGCTGGAGTTGCGCACGTACTTGCCCACTTTCGCCGAAGTGTTGATGACGGTGGAAGGGTTGGTTACGGCCTGCGTGAGCGTGCCGGTGGTGGTGCCGTAGGTGATGACGCGGTTGGCTTCGTAATCCTCGTACACGCGGTCCAGTTGCAGGGCCGGCGTCACGGTAATGGCCTTGGTGTAGGTAGCCGCCGCGCAGCCACTCACGGCTACGGAGGCCGTCACGTTGCCGCTCACGGCCCCGCTGGCGAAGTTCACCTGAATGGCGTTGGTACCCTGCCCACTGGTGATGGTGGCGCCGCTGGGCACCGACCACGTGTAAGTGCCGCCGGTAATGGCGTCCATGCGGTAGGTTTTGTTCTGGTCGCCCTGGTGTACCTGGTCGGCCCCGAACACGGCGTAGTTGTAGGTTCCTTTGTACACCCGCACGTAGTCGACCTGCGTGTTCACGGGGAAATCGGAGGGGGTGGGCTCCTGGTTGCCGGTGTACGGCGTGCCGGGGCCGCCCACGGCCGTATTCAGGATGATGTAGAAGTTGCCATCATTGAAGGGCCAGGAGTTACCGGTTGTGGTTTTGGGTGTAGCCGTGTGAAACAGGTTGCCATCCACAAACCACTTGATCTGATCGGGGCCCCATTCTACGGCGTACACGTGGAAGTCCAGCGACAAATCCACCGTGGAAAGGTAGTCGCGCCCGGTGAAGTGCCAGCCGCCCGCGTCGTAGTGAATGGTGCCACCTACCGACTTAGGGTTCTTGTGCTTGGCCTCCATGATGTCGATTTCACCCGTGTAAGGCCAGTTGCCGGGGTCGGCCAGCATCCAGAACGCGGGCCAAGCGCCCTGGGCCGAAGGCAGCTTCATGCGGGCTTCAATGCGCCCGTACTTAAACGTTTGCAGCCCGCCCGTAGCCGGCACTTTCGACTGTAGCTTGGCGGAGGTGTAGTTGTAGGTGCGCCCGCCTTCCACGGAGTTTTCGTAGCGCGTGGCAATGTTCAGAATGCCACCCGAAACGGTAGCATTGGCGGGGCGGTACACTTGCAGCTCGGCGTTGCCAAAGTTACAGTTGCCTACGTTGCAGCCGTCGCCGTTGTATACCTGCCACTTATCGAAGTTGCCGGGGGTGTCGAATTCGTCCTGCCAGACAATCTGGTTGCATTGGGCCTGCGCGGCGGTGGGCTGAAGCAGCCAGCTGGCACCAGCGGCCAGGGCCAGCCGGGCCCAGCGCCCGAGCCAGCGGCCCGAGGGGGTAGAGGTTGTGTTCATTATGGTGGGATTAAGGTAGAGGGGCAGCGCGGAACCACCAGGAACCTAAACCAACAATCCACCAACCCTAAATAAAGCGGCTGGGAGCTGAGTTAGTTGGCAGAACCAGCTAAAACTGGCTGCCCGGTACTTGGAGGGGTACCAAATATACCGGCATTGTATCTTGGAAAGCAACTAGTAAAACGGGCTTTAATACCGAAAAAGCACGTTTTTCCGTTATGCCACACGTACGTTATACGCTTACCGCGCAAGCGGAAAGCACCTTCATTCCGGCAACAGCCTTTCAGCTGCTACCATCACTGGTTGCGTAGCACAGGTAAGAAACAATGAAAAAAGTATCCGTTAGCCCGAATTATATTCAGCTTGAATGCCGATTGAATGAAATATCTTTTCCGAAAGCACGGCCGGGCTTTCAACAACCGGATAAATGAGGTTAAGTCAGTTGATTAGTAGGGCTTTATTTGCGGGCCGGACCTTCGCTTCGAAGCCTCAGCCCCAGACATACCGACAGCTGTGCTTATGGCAGCAGCCGGCTTTGAACGGTGCGTTGCAGCTGCGTGATGACCAAAGCCAGGGCCACCGTAAATGCCGGGGCAAACAAGTAAGCCATGCGGGCCAGCTCGCTGGAAAGCAGCATGTGTACGCCTACTACAGCCCCTAATGCTGCCCCGCCCCAGCCTAGCGGCCGCGCCCATACGCGGGCAGGCACCAGCAGCAGGGCCAGCGTGGCAAACCCAAACGCACTGAACATTTCTCCCGCCCCTTTCACCGATAACAGCCGGCTCAGCGAATAGGTCACGTTTTCGAAATGGTTGAGGGCATTATGGACGCTGGCACTGGTGGGAGTAGCGGCCTGCGCGTCAATCCAGTAGCGCAAAGCCAGGGTAAGTGCCCCGGATAACGCCAGCCAGGCCAGCTGCACCGGCCACCGCCCCGCGCGCTGCCCAAATACCAGCAGCCACGGTACCAGAAACACAAACGACTCCTTGGCCAGGGGCCCCAGCAGAATGCACGCCACCAGCGCTGCCCGCGAGTGACTGGCCGTTGCGTAGAACCCCAGCGCAAACACCAGCATGTATAGGCTGTCGACTATAGGCAGGCCGGCAATGTACACGGCCCAGCGGCTGCTTAGCACCAGCAGCATGGCCAGCGCGGCTGCTTCGCGGGTAGCACCGTAGCAGCGGCTGCCCTGGTACCACAAAAGCCCTGCGGCGGCCAGTACAAGGGTATTCACCACGTAGAAAGCCAGCCGCAACGGCCACTCCGTAGCAGCACGCTGCGGCCATACCCGGGCGTATACTGTCTCCAAAGGCCAGGCCACAGCGGCCGCTACGGCAGGTACCAACACCCGGTAGCGGCGCGTAATGCTGATATCCCGAAACTCGCCCCGGGCCACGCTCAGGTAGCTGCGCGTATCGAGGGAGTGGGAGAAATCATAGTGCACGTACATGGTGTAGGCCGGGCCGGCCAGCACGCCCACGGCCAGCCCGTACACCAACAGCAGCCGCTGCCAGTGCCGGCGCAGCAGGCGGGGCCAGCCTACAGCCAACATATCCATGGCACTGGTGGGCTTACTCAAACTTGCGGTCAATCAGCCGCAGCAGCTTGTTGATATGCTCATCCTTGCGCACCCAGCTGTATTGCTTGGCCAGATCTTCCTGCACGTAGCGCCGGGCCGAAGCGGCATCGGGCAGAGCATCAAGCTTCTGGATAGCGGCGTGGTATTCCATGTTTTCGCCGTTGAACAGCTCATTGATAAAGCTGAACCGCTGGTTGATGGAAATAGCCTCGCGCAGGGATTCTACCTTGGGCGCTTTGTCGGCCAGAGTGGCCGTGGTCGGGCGCTCCGCCCGCAGCGTTTCTGCCAGGCCGGGAGTGGCGCGCTCCGCTTTTTCGGCCTTCAGCTTTTCGTAGAGCGGCACTTCCGTAGCAGAAGGCACCGCCGGAGGAACCGCGGGTGCTGGGGCAGGTACCGGAGCGGGAATGGGGGCTGGTGGCACTACCACCGAAGGAGCCGGAGTGGGAGCAGGCTTAGCAACAACTGGTTCCGACATGGGAGTTGGCGTCGGGGCAGGGCTGGGCACTGGCAGGGGTGCCGGAGCAGCAACAGGAGCCGAAGCGGAAGCCGCAGCTTCATCCTCACGCAAATCAATTTCCGACAAAGGCAGCAGGGCGCTCAACTCGTTCACCACCGTTTCCATGGGGTGTAGCGTCTGGTAATTGGTTTGCTGATACAGCCGGAAGCGGCTGCTGAGCAACTCTCGGTCCAGGGTCGTGCCTGCCGGCAACGACTCCACGAAGCCCTGAAACAGCGGTTTCTCTACGTCGAAGTAGCGCAGGCCTTCCTGCAGCTGCTCCCGGGACACGGTCGGCTGCGCGGGCAGCAGCTTTTCATCAAAGCCCACGGCCGGCTCGGCGGCTACCCGCAGGGTGTCTGTTACGGCCCGAGCCAGTAGGGGCTCAAATGCTTCCCGGGTCAGCCGGATTCGGCGGGAAAGCAGGTTCATCAGTTGCGTAAGCGCCTGGCGCACTTCCGCGTCCTCGAAGTCGAAGTAAGGGCTGCGGAGCTGGGCCATTTCGGCTGTCCACTTGGCTAGCAGCTGCTGCACCACAAACAGGTTCACCTGCCGCACCGGGGTAAAGCGCAGCACGGCCGGCCCATCCAGCGTGGCGTCGGGTTGGGGGCCAAAGTGCCGCTGGCAGAGGTGGGCAGCCAGCTTCTGGCCGTACGCTTCGAGTTTGGGTTGACTATATTTGTCCTTCATGGCAAGCCGGGTTCACGGCGGGAAAGTTAGAGAAAGATGCCCACACTGACGGTGCAGAACCTGCCCGGCGCTACGCTGGAAGTGCCCGCAGGGGCTACGCTGCTGGCCGCCGTGCAGGCCGCCGGCTACGACTGGATGCACGCCTGCGGCGCCAAGGGCCGCTGCACCACCTGCCGCATAGCCCTGACGGCGGGGGCGGAGTTCCTAACGCCACCCACCGCGCCGGAGTTGCGCTACCAGGCTGCCGGCCGCCTGCTGCTCCAGGAGCGCCTCATGTGCCAGACTCGCCTGGAAACCGGGAGCGTCAGCGGCCGGGTGCCCCGCGCCACTATGCTGCCTCACCAGCAGTACCTGGAGTAGCCAAGGCCGTTCAGAGAATCATACTGCTTGATTTATTGAGTGGTAGCCACTGCTGCCCGGCGGAAGCTTTGAGCCTACCCGCCGGAAGTCGTACCTTAGATGTTCCGAGGAGTGCCGGGAAACCGGCCTCCGGCAACGCTCAACAACCAACGCTGTGTTTATAGAACCCCGTGTGGGCAATGCCCGCGACATGCCCCGCCGGGGCTGGATTGAAGTGGTGTGCGGCTCCATGTTTTCGGGGAAGACCGAGGAGCTGATCCGCCGCCTGAACCGCGCCAAAATTGCCCGGCAGCACGTCGAAATATTCAAGCCCGGCCTCGATACGCGCTACCACGCCCAGAATGTGGTGTCGCACAACGCCAACAGCATCCGCTCCACGCCCATACAGCTGCCCGAGGAAATGCTACTGCTGGCCAGTAGCTGCGACGTGGTGGGGGTAGACGAAGCCCAGTTCTTCGACTCTTCGCTGGTGGAAGTCTGCATCCAGCTGGCCAACCACGGCAAGCGCGTCATCGTGGCGGGGCTGGATATGGACTACCTGGGCCAGCCATTCGGGCCCATGCCGGCTCTGATGGCCGTGGCCGAGTACGTGACGAAAGTGCACGCCGTGTGCGTGTGCTGCGGCGAAATTGCCTCCTATTCTTTCCGCATTGCCGCTTCCGAAAGCAAGATTCTGCTGGGCGAAACCGACTCCTACGAGGCCCGCTGCCGGGTGTGCTTCCTGGAAGGCCAGCAAGGCAAGCACACTGATGGGGAAACCGCCGCAACTACGGTGCTGGCGCAGCACTAAACCGACCGCCGCAGCGTTAGGCGACACTACTTCTTGCTTTTAGCTTTCTTCGATGCGGCTTTTTACTCGTGCGTTAGCAGTTGGATTTCTGATAAGCGGGCTATGCGCCTGGAACGCCACTAGCAGCAAGGCGCAGGGCAGCGTAGGCTACGGCGACTGGCAGCTGCACCTGCCCACCAACCGCGCCCTGGCCCTGGCCGATACCGGCCCGCTGGTATACGTAGCGGCTGAGGACGCTTTCTTCGTGTTCGAGAAGGAGCTGCACACCACCCGCCTGCTGTCCCGCCGCGACGGCCTGCACGACGTGGGCGTGCGCACCGTGGCCTACGATTCGCTGACCCAGCAGGTGCTGGTGGCCTACCGCAATGCCAACCTCGACGTACTGCGGCCCGACGGCTCCATCCGCAACCTCAACGATATTCTGCGTAAGCAGCTGGCAGGTAATAGTAGCATCAATCAGGTGTCTTTTCACGCCAGGCGCGGCTACCTGGCGGGCAGCTTTGGCTTGGTCGTACTGGATATGGACCGCTTGGAAGTGCGCGAAACGTATTCCAACATCGGGCCGGGCGGCGCGGCTGTGCGCACGTACGCCTCCACCATTCTTGGCGACTCGCTGTACGTGGCTTCTTCGGCCGGCGTGTTGCGGGGCCGCCTCACCGATAACCTGCTCGACTACCGCAACTGGAATACCGACCCCGGCGGCGTGCAGCGCGACGGCGACCCGTACCGCGCCATAGCCACCCAGAATGGCCACGTATACGCCGGCCTCGACTACACCAATCTGCTGCGCTTTACTGGCCGCGAGTGGGTAGCCCTCGGGGCGCTGTCGGGCAAGGCCTACCGGCAGCTGACGCCTTCGCGTCTGGGTCTGCTTGTAGCGGACCAGGAAAAAGTATCGGTGCTGAGAGCCGATGGCTCCAGCATCAGTTACACATCGGAGCTGGTAGCCGACCCGCGGGCTGTCCTGCGTGGGCGCGACGGGCACCTGTACGTAGCCGATAACCGCAACGGCCTGGTGGTATCTTCGCCGGATAAGCAGCAGTTCGAAAACTTTGCGACCAACGCACCCGCCACGGCCAGCGCCTTCAACATCCTACCCGATGCCAGCGGCCGGACGACGGTTTTCACGGGGGGATTTTCCGACCGTTACCTGCAAACGGGCAAGCACGAAGGCTTCTTTGAGTTCAAGGACGGGAAATGGACAAACATCACGCCTCAGACTATTCCTGATCTGACGCAGTACCCTGACCCGCAGGATCTGGCCCGGGGTGCCCGCGCGGCCGATGGCACCTTGTATGCGGGCAGCTATGCCAACGGCCTGCTGGAGTGGAAAGGCCCGGGCAAGTTTCGGTTGTTCAACCCCACCGAAAACCAGCCCAACCCTATTATCAGTGCCCTGAAGGATAATCCCGGGTATGCCCGTATCACGGATGTGGCCGTCAATGCCAACGGCGAAGTATGGGTGCTTAACCGGCACCCGGAGTTTCCGAACAGATCGGGTGTGCACATTTTCAAGCCGGCCTCCGGGCAGTGGCGCACGGTGCCGTATTTCCCCGGGGCCGAAGCCCTGGACCGCATTGCGCTGGATGAGTACGGCAATGGCTGGCTTACCCGCTCGCGCAAGGATGGCACCGGCCTGGTAGCCGTAGACCCCGCTACCGGCAACTACCGTGCGTTCACGGAAAGCTCCGGCGGGCTGCCCGAGAAAGGCAGTGACACTTACGACATTGTGAAAGACCGGCGCGGCGCCATCTGGATAGCCACGGCCAAAGGTGTGGCCGTGTACGACGACCCCAGCCTGGTGTTCACGGCCGACGACCCCGGCTTCCGGCTGCCCATCGTGCGGCGCGGCGCGGGCAGCAACTATCCCGCTTTGTTTACCGAAACTGTGCGTACCCTGGCTGTAGATGGAGGCAACCGCAAGTGGTTTGGCACCGATGCCGGCCTCTGGCTGTTCAACGAAGATGCCGACGAAGCCCTGCTGCACTTCACCACCGAAAACAGCCCGCTGCCCTCCAATAAAATCGTGGATGTGGCCGTGAACGACAAAACCGGCGAGGTATTCGTGGCTACGGAGGCCGGGCTGGTGGCGTACCGGGGCTCGGCCACCATCACGGAAGGCGCGCCGGCCTGCGCCAAAGTATTTCCGAATCCTGTGCGCCGCAGCTTTACGGGGCAGGTGGGTATTTCGGGCCTGGCTAATAATGCCATCGTCAAGATTACGGACGTGAGTGGCCTGCTGGTGTACCAGACGCGCGCCAGCGGCGGCACCCTCACCTGGAACCTGCTGGATTATAACGGCCGCCGTGTGCAGTCGGGCGTGTATCTGGTACTCAGCTCCGATGCTGATGGCAAAAACGGCTGTATCAGCAAAATTGCCGTAGTTGAACGATAAGTGAATGTGCGAGGCGGTGAATGAGTGAGCAGCAGCCCTCAGTTCACCTCACTCGCTCATTTACTCATTCACTCCCTGTCTTATGCTCATCAAAACCCGCGGTATCGTCCTCAACTACATCCGCTACCGCGAAACGTCCATTATTGCCCGCGTGTACACGGAGCAGCTGGGGCTGCAGTCGTACGTGGTGAACGGGGTACGCAAGGCCAAACCCCCTGGCCGCATTGCCCTGTTTCAGCCGTTCACGCTGCTGGAGCTCGTAGCCTATACGTCGCGGCAGGGGGGCATTACGCGGCTGTCGGAGTTTCGGTGTGCCGAGCCGTTCGCGGCCATTCCCTACGATGTGCGCAAGAGCAGCGTGGTGCTGTTTCTCTCAGAAGTAGTGGGCCGCACGGTGCAGGAGGAGGAGCAGAACGAGCCGCTTTTCCGCTTTCTGCACGACTCCATTCTGCGCTTCGACCGACAGGCGGAAGGATTTGAGAACTTTGCGCTGGAGTTTCTGCTGCAGCTAGCCAATTACTTAGGTTTCGGCGCCGAATCGGGCCAGGAAATTACGTCCCAGGTAGCTTTTGCCGGCGCTGCGCCCAACACGGCCGCCGATACCGGCCCAGTAGCATTGCGCTTTCAGGAGTTCGACCAGTATTTTGATGAACTGCTACGCACTCCGGCGCAGGCCGCTATTCCTAACGGCCGCGTCCGCCGTGAACTGCTGCAGGTGCTTATCCGCTACTACCAGCTCCACGTCGAAAAGCTAGGCGAAATCCGCTCGTTGGCCGTACTGTCGGAAGTGCTGGCTTTTTAGGTAGTGCTTGGTGCTTCGTGCCTCGTGCTTAGGCCAAGAGGTAGTTAGGGAAAAGAAAAAAGATGAAAAAGAAAGGCCCCGCAACGGTTGTTGCGGGGCCTTTCTTTTTCATACACTCTAAGCTCTACTTTACCCGCACTATGTTCAGCTCGAAGCGCAGATCGGTATTGGGCGGAATGGTGAAGCGCTTGTTGTCGTCGGGGTCGCGCACGCCTTTGGCCCCATAGGCCAAGGCGGCCGGAATATGCACCCAGGCGCGAGTACCGGCGGGCAGGAGCGGCAGCACCTGTTCCCAACCGGGAATGACGTCATGCTCGCCTAAATGAGCCTTCACCGGACGTCCTTCTATGGCCGACGACTCAAACATTTTGCCATCGGGTAGAAAGCCGGTATAGTGCACCAGCACAGTATTGCCGTTACGGCCTGCCGCACCGGTTCCCAGGGTGTGTACCACGTAGCGGATGCCCGTGGGCAAGCTCAGCGTATCCGGCGCAGTCTGGCCATAGGCGGCCACCGGCAGCACCCCCAGCAATAAACTCCACAGGATAGACCGATGCTTCATGGCTAGCGTTGTCTTACGACCTCAATATCAAACATCAGGGGGGAATCGGCGGGAATAACGCCACTGGCGCTGGCACCATAGGCCATATAGGAAGGAATCAGCAGCGTTTTCCGGTCACCTACTTTCATCAGCAACAAAGCTTCTTCCCAGCCAGCAATTACACTATTGGCACCGACCAGCACGTTAAAACAGCCACAGGGGCTGCCGTTGTCGATGGATGAATCAAACTTGGTGCCGTTAAGCAATTGCCCAATGTATTTGACTTGGTACGAGGTGCCTTTCACCACCTGCGCGCCGGTTCCCTCAGTGATAGGCACCAAGTACAGGCCCGATTCAGTTTTGGTGAAGTTGGTGATGTTATTCGTCGTCAGATATGCCCGAATAGCCTCATCATCTTTTATTTTCTGCTCGGCCGTGTGTTTTTCAGTTTCCTTGGCGTAGTCAGATTTGCAGCCGGGCAAAAGCACGGCCGGGGCAGCTCCGAGCATCAAAAGGAGCGCAGGCAGGAGCAGGCGGCGACGGAAGGAAGAAATGCGAGTCATAGAAAAAGGAAGTAAAAAGTTCGCGCCGCCACAGGGGCGGCGCGAGGAAGAGTATGCCACAACCGGAAAAGGTTGCGTTATTTCACGTCAACCAGCTCCACATCGAAGCGGAGCACGGCATCGGCGGGGATATCGGCGCCGGCACCGCGCTGGCCGTATGCCAGCGAAGAGGGGATGAGCAGCGTGGCTTTGGTGCCTTTGTTGAGCAGGGCAATACCCTTGTCCCAACCCGGAATCACCTGACCTACGCCCAAGGGGAACTCAATAGGCTTGCCACCATTGCTCTTCGCCGAAGAGTCAAACTCTTTCCCGTCTAGCAGGGTTCCTTTGTACTGTACCAAAACCGTCTGGCCGGACTTAGGCTTGGCGCCCGTGCCCTGCTGCGCTATCACGTAGTAAATGCCCGAGGCATCTTTTTCGGCCTTCAGGTTGTTTTTTTTGATGTAGTCCTGCAGCACCACATCGTCTTTTTTCATTTGCTGCTCGGCGTAGGCCATCATTTTCTGCTGCTGCACGGCCATCATCTTCTGCTGCTCCACCATGGCCTCGTCGCGGGTCATCAGCTTGGTGGCTTTAGCATATACCGTCATCACATTGCCGGCCTTCTTCATGAATGGCGGCACCGGCACGCGGAACGACTTGGCGAAGATCGTGTCGAGGTTGAAGCGGAACACGCCGCTGTCGCCGGGCTGCATCAGGGAAATAGCATCTTCCAGGCCGCCTTTGGTGGTCAGCTCCTGCAGGGGTACCATCACGGGCGTGCCTTGCTGCTTGCGCGAGCTGAACAGTACGGAATCTTTGGCCGTGCGGTATTCCACGTTCAGGGCCAGGACTTTGCCAATACGGCTCTTGTAGGCCGTATCGGTAGCGGCTATTTCTTTGCGTGAATACTTGCCGCCTTCATTGGCGAAAAGCTGGTATTCAATACCCGATTTGGTTTTGTCGAATCCCTTGTTGCCCTTCTCACAGGAAGCCAGGCTGAGGGTACCGGAAGCCAGAGCCAGGTACAGAAAAGTGCTGTTGAAACGCATGTAAAAAGGAAGAGGGTGTAAACGTAAATTTTGGGCAAGTTACGCCGCAGGCGGCGCAACTGCCAAGGGGCTGGTCACGAGTTGAGTCTGATAGTCGGGCAGCAAACTCAGGAAGCGCTCCACGGTGGCCGGGAGCGGGTCGTAGCTGATGCCGCCGGCGGCATTGTGGTGCCCGCCGCCCTGGAAATGGCGCCGGGAAAAGTCACTGACCGAGAAGTCGCCTACTGAGCGAAAGGAAATCTTCACGGCGTTGCCCCGGTCGATGAGAATGGCGGCAAACACCACACCCTCAATGCTGAGCGCAAAGTTCACGAGGCCTTCGGTGTCGCCGGTTTTCGACTGATACTGGCGCAGCTCATCCTGGGTAATGGCAATGTAGGCCGTGTTGAACTCGCGCAGCACCGTGAGCTTGTCCTTGAGTACGAAGCCCAGGAAGCGCAGGCGCATTTCGGAGTGCGAGTCGTAGATGCGGCGGTGCACGGCCGAGAGGTCGATGCCCGCATTCAGCAGCTCGGCAATGATCAGGTGCACGTTGCGGGAGGTGCTTGGGTGGCGGAAAGAGCCCGTGTCCGTCATAATGCCGGCGTACAGACATTCCCCGATGCCTTTGTCGATCAGCTCCTGGTCGCCCATGTCCCGGATAACTTCAAACACCAGCTCGGCCGTAGCGGCGGCTTTGGCGTTGGAGAAATCGAGGCTGGCAAACTGCTCCGGCTCCTGGTGATGGTCGATAAGCACCTTCGTACCCGAGGCCGCCCGGATGTACTCGCCCAACTCATTGATGCGACTGAGGGCGCTGAAATCAAGGCAGAAAATAACCTCCGAATGGCTGAGCAGGTCCCGCACCTGGGCGTCGTTTTGCGTGGGCTCGTACACGATTACCTCGTCGTTGCCGGGCATCCAGGCCAGAAAATCGGGGTAATCGGACGGGGTGACCACCGTGACGTGGTGGCCTTTCTTGCGTAGGTAGCCTGCCAGGCCCAGCGACGAGCCCAGCGCGTCGGCATCGGGCTTGTGGTGCGTGGTGATGAAAATCTGCCGGGGTTGGGCGAGCAACTCCCGCAGGGCGCTAGTATCGTGCATTGCCTGCTGATAGGTGGCTGAAATCCGGTGGTTTAAGCCGGATACAAGGGCGCAAAAATCGGAAATATTCCGGGTTTCAACAAACCGCGCTTAGGAATGGTGCGCTTTGTTAATGTGGAGAATGTGCTAATGTGGGCTTAATGTGGTTGAATAGCTACATGGTTACATGGCTGTCATGGTGAGGAGGCACAAGGAGGACATCCGTCCTGAGCAACGTGCCAAGCCCCAGGAAGTGCCAAGCCCCCGATGCGGGCAAGCGTCAGGAGCTTTCTGGTAGAAGCACGTATCTGGTGTTGTATAGGACGGATGGCCGCGCTTCGCTCGCCATGACACGCATCAGCAGCACATCATTAGCACATTACCCACATTCTCCACATTAGCGCAGCGCAGCACATTCCTTCACCTTAGCACATTAACAAAGGGGATTCCCTACTTTTGCAGCCGCAATTCCCGTATGCCTTTTCACACTTCACGATAACCCCCCACACCCAACAGTATGGCCACGAACCGCACGTTCACGATGATTAAGCCCGACGCCACCCAGGAAAACCACATTGGTGGCATCCTGAGCATGATTGAGGAAGGCGGCTTCCGCATCGTTAGCCTGAAAAAAGTACTGCTGACGCCCGAGCGCGCCGGCGAATTCTACGCCGTTCACAAGGAGCGTCCTTTCTACGGCGACCTGGTGAAGTACATGTCCTCGGGCCCCATCGTAGCGGCTATTTTGGAGAAAGACAACGCCGTAGCTGACTTCCGCACCCTGATTGGTGCTACCAACCCCGCCCAGGCGGCCGAAGGCACCATTCGGAAGAAATATGCCAAGAGCATCGAAGCCAACGCCGTACACGGCTCCGACTCCGACGAAAACGCTCAGATCGAAGGGGACTTCTTCTTTTCGGCTGACGAACAGTTCTAGACCAAGACGCCAGAACCACGGATTCGCACGGATTTTTCGGATTACACGGATTTTGTGGACGATTCTTCTCCAACAAAAAAGCCTCGCATTGTGCGAGGCTTTTTTGTTGGAGGTTCTAGCTTAACAACCGCTGATTGCGCCAACTACGAAATCCGTGAAATCCGAAAAATCCGCGCGAATCCGTGGTTCCTATACCTGTTCCACCGTCAGCAGGGGCTCGGCGGGGAGTTCGTGCTCAGTGGTTTGGGTGGTGTGCTTGTGCTTGAAGAGAACGACAAACAGTACGGCAATAACCAGGGCGTAGAGGGCAAACGTCAGCCAGATGCCGTGCCAGTCCTTGGTGCCGTCGGCAGCCGTGAAATACTGCTGGATAACGATGCCGCTGACAGAGCTGCCCAGCACGGCCCCGAAGCCGTTGGTCATCATCATAAACAGCCCCTGGGCGCTGGCCCGAATGCTGGAGGCCGTCTGCGTTTCCACAAACAGGGAGCCGGAGATGTTGAAGAAGTCGAAGGCCATACCGTACACGATGCAGGAAAGAATAACCATCCAAAGCCCTGATTCCAGATCACCAAAGGCAAACAGGCCGAAGCGCAACACCCAGGCAATCATGCTGAAAAACATTACCTGCTTGATACCAAATCGACGCAAGAAGAAGGGAATAGCCAGAATGAAAAGGGTTTCTGAGATCTGCGAAATGGACATAATGATGGCCGGATATTTCGCCGCAAGGCCGCTGAGAGTAGCAGAAGGATTGGTTGCTAGCTGGGATAGAAGTTGAGACCAAGATTCAACATTAAAAGGAGTTACAGTTTTACTGACATCATGTAGAAATGTGTCGCCGTAGGCATTGGTTAACTGCAGAGCGGCACCTAGTAGCAGTGCGAACAAAAAGAAGGTGAGCATCTTCGTGTCGCGCAGCAGGGCAAACGACTTCAGGCCAAGTACATCGATGAGTGAGCGGCTGGGCGTGTCTTTGGAAGGCGGCGGGCAGGCCGGCAAGGTAAATGAGTAGAAACCCAGCAGGATGGCGGCCCCAGCCGCTACGTAGAATTGGTTGGCCGACTTCTCGAAGCCCAGCAAGCTCACCGTCCACATGGCCACGATGAAGCCCACGGTGCCCCATACCCGAATGGGCGGGTAGTCCTTCACCACGTCGCCACCCCGACTTTTCAGTACCGAGTACGACACGGCAATGGACAAGGCCAGCGTGGGCATATAGAAAATCATGTTCAGCAGCATCACCCAGAACATGGTGCCGGGCGAGCTAACCATGGGCACCGTAAAGAGCACAATACCGCCCAGGATGTGCAGAATGCCGTAGAGCTTCTCCGCATTCACGTATTTATCGGCCACGATGCCCATGAGCGAGGGCATGAAGATGGAGGCAATGCCCATCGTCGAGAAAATGGCGCCAAACTCAGCCCCCGACCACTGTTTGGTCTGGAACCAGTACGCGCCAATGGTTATCAGCCACGAGCCCCAGATAAAAAACTGTAAAAAGCTCAGAAGAATGAGCCGCAACTTGACACTCATGCAGAACGCGGTTGGAGGGAATTTAAGGAAATTGACTGCTAAATATACAAGAAATCTAACCGGATAGGCAGCTCATCAATGCTGCCCACGCTGGCATTCACAGGAAGCTATAAACGCGCAAAAGCCTTTCCGCGGGCTGCAGAAAGGCTTTTGTGAAATGAACCGGGAACCGGGCTGGTTAGCTGGCAGCTGAGAAGCGGCGGTTTACTTCGTCCCAGTTGATGAGGTTGTAGAAGGCCGCAATGTAGTCGGGGCGGCGGTTCTGGTAGTTGAGGTAGTAGGCGTGCTCCCACACGTCGAGGCCCAGGATAGGGGTGCCTTTGCAGCCGGTGTCGGGCATCAGCGGGTTGTCCTGGTTGGGCGTGGAGCAGATCTGCAGGGAGCCGTCGGGCTGCTTGCACAGCCAAGCCCAGCCCGAGCCGAAGCGCGTGGTGGCGGCTTTGGTGAATTCCTCCTTGAACTTCTCGTAGGAGCCAAAGGCGCTGTTGATGGCCTCAGCCACGGCGCCGGTAGGCTCACCGCCGCCGTTGGGGCCCAGCACCGTCCAGAACAGGGAGTGATTCCAGTGGCCGCCACCGTTGTTGCGCACCGCCGCGGGGGCCGCCGCAATGTTGTGCATCAACTCTTCCAGGCTCTTGCCTTCCAGCTCGGTGCCGGCAATGGCGTTGTTGAGGTTAGTTACGTAGGCCTGGTGGTGCTTCGTATGGTGGATTTCCATGGTCTTAGCATCAATGTGCGGTTCCAGGGCATCGTAAGCGTAGGGAAGCTGGGGCAGTTCGAAAGCCATAGCAGAGTAGGGTTTGGGTGAAAGAAGAAACGAGTTCAGAGTATAACCACCGAAGGGCGGCCGGGGTTACGGCTTCGGTCGGGCGGCACGGCCAAAAGTAGCCTATTTGCGCTTGCGGGCGAAAAACTCCTGCATAAGCGCCGCACACTCCAGGGCCATAATGCCGGTAGCCAGCTCGGTGCGCGGGTGCAGCAGGTTGCCGTAGCGCCGGTAGCCGCGCTTGTCTTCGGGAGCCCCGTACACCACGCGCTTCAGCTGCGCCCAGAAACTGGCGCCGGCGCACATCACGCAGGGCTCTACTGTTACATAAAGGGTGCAGTCCTGCAGATACTTGTTGCCGAGGTGGTTGGCGGCGGCCGTTAAGGCCAGCATTTCAGCGTGGGCCGTCACGTCGCGCAGCTTTTCGGTCTGGTTGTAGGCGCGGGCAATAATCTGGCGGTCCATCACCACTACCGCCCCAATCGGAATTTCCTCCTCTTCCAGCGCATAGCGGGCCTGCTTGAGTGCCTCCCGCATGTAGTGCTCGTCGGAATACAGGGAAAGAGTCATATAGATCGGGACTTGGGGTCTTGGGGACTTAGGGACTTGGTTGGCGGCGCTGGTGGTGCCGGCGCCCGGTCGGCCCCGCCACTGGATCAGTCCAGCGGTTCAATGGGCCTCTGGCAACGGAAAACCCGTCTCCCAACCGTTTGGTTGGACGATTTCCCGCGAAAGGTGGCCATCCAAACAATTGGGAAGCCATCCTACGCACGACAGGTGGCCTCCCAACCATTTGTGAAGCCATCTGGCGCGTGAAATCCGTCATCCAACCATTTGGATCGGCACCTTTCGTCGGAAAACCAGACCCACAACTGGTTGGGAAGAGGTTTTCCCACGAAAGATGGTCCCCCCACTCGTTGGATGCCGCGCAATCAGCCGCGCCAGTCCACATCCCCAAGCCAAGCACTCTACTTCATCGAAATGCTCTGCATCACGGCCTGGGCCACGGGCTGCCAGCGGGCCTGTTCCTCGGTTGGGGCATTGAAGGTGAAGACGGTGAGGGTTTTGCCCTCAATGGCGTACTGCACCAACTGATACTTGCGGATGGGCGCCAGGTTGCTGTTGCGGCGGGTATCAGCCAATTCGGAGGTGAATTCCAGCACGATGAAGTCCCGCTTGTTGATGGTGCGGATGTCCTCCGTGAGAAACGTGACCTTGGTGTACATGTTCTGAATGCTGGCCTTGTAGATTTTCAGCAACAGGGCATAGTCGCCGCTGCCGAAGGGCGTTTCCTTCTGGGCCACGCTCAGATCCACGCGGCCGGCCCGGTCGGTGAAAACGGCCAGGGGCTTGCGCGGGGCCGGAAACTTGGCGGCAATGCCTTCGTCGGGCAAGGGGGTGAAGCCCTCGGGTACGCCCAGGGAGATGCCACCGGCCAGGGCGGTTTTTTTGAGCTTGGGCTTGAGCGCAGCCAGGGCCGAGAAGGCCGTGAGCAGCACCAGCAGGAAAAGGAAACGACTGAAATGCGTTTTCATAGAAAGAGAAAAACAAGAGAGAAAGGGCGGCACTTGGGGCCGCAATCTGCGGGAAAAACGGGAAAAGCCGGCCGGGCAGAAGTAGTCAGTAAAAAAATGCCCCCGCTACCGGGCGGCAGCGGAGGCAAAATCAGGACGCTACTGAAACACCCTAGCGGCGGCTGCGCTTGTTTTTGGTGCTGCTGCTCGATACGGCGGGGTACTTGATGCGCACCTTCTTCCAGTACACATAGTTACCGGTTTTGGCTTCTACCAGGTAGGTGCCGGCCGGAATGCGGCCCAGGTCCACGGGCTGGCCGGTGTTGGTCTGCGGGTCGAGGGCGGTGGTGTAAATCGGCTCGTTCTTGTAGTTGGTCATCACCAGCGTACCGGGTACCGTGAACTGCTGGGTAAAGCTCAGCAGGATAGTGTTGGTGCTGCTGTTGGGATAAACATCAATGCCGGAAAGGGTTTCCACGCGCTTAATGGGCCCGTCCAGCACCACCGGCTCGGCCGTGCTTTTCGACTTCACCGAGGAGTCTTCGTCCTTGGCTTTGGTCTTGATTTTGGTTTGGGCTTGGGCAGCGGAAAAGCTGAGGGCAGAGGCGAGGGCGAGAAGGACGAAACGTTTCATATCGGAAGAAGGAAGGCTGAGGAAGCGGGCAACTGCCCGTGTAAAGTCGCTTTGCAGAAGTCGGGCCAAACTCGCGCACAGCCCAGCTTTGGGGAGGGCTACGGATTTGGGCGGCCGGCAGTTGGGCGCTAGCACCAACAAGAAGCCCGGTCGCAGAACGACCGGGCTTGGAGAGAGGTTCAGATCAGGCATTACGCTTTCTTTTCTTCGGGGGCTTTCACGTTGTCGTCGGGGTTGCGGTCCACCAGCTTGTTAAAGGGGTCGATGCCCACGCGCTCCGGCTTCTCAGGTACGGTAAACTCCAGGCGGTTGCGGCCGGGGCGCAGGTGCTGCTTTTGCACCAGCACGGGCACATCCTGCCACTGGCCGTTCACCTTCTTGCGGGCCAGCACGCCTACTTCCACCAAGTCGCGGGCGTTGGTCACGTCGGTTTCGTTGCCGAGGGAGTCGGCGTAAATCTTCTTGGTATCCACCGTGAACTGGACGCGGTACTGGCCGTTGGGCAGCTTGCGGTAGGAAGCCGAGTCCACCTTGTTCTCGTAGAGGGTAATCCGCTCAAACAAGTCCGTAATCAGGTACTGCAGTGAATCGGGGGTGTGCTTCCGCAGGTAGCCGATAAACTCCACCGAGTTGGTGTACGGGGCCCGCTGGTAGGCTACTTTGTCGCGGTACTCCTTAATGGCGCTGTTCACCGCTGCCTCACCCAGGTAATCCTGCAGGGCATACATCACCAAAGAACCCTTGCGGTAGTGGATGTAGGGCTGATTCTCAACCAGGTACAAGGGTACTTCCTTTTTCCGCTCGAAGCCCCGGCCCGTCAGATAGGAGTTCAGCTCAAAGCGCAGAAACTTCTTCATCTTGTCGGGGCCGTAGAGGTGCTTCATCACCATCAGGGCGCCGTACTGGCTTAGCGTCTCCGACATCAGCGTGCCGCCCTGCACGTTGCCCCCGATGATCTGGTGAGCAAACCACTGGTGCGCCACCTCGTGGGCCGTCACGTAGAGCGGGTAGTCGATGTCTTTGGGGTCGGTGGAGTCCACCTCCGCCACAAAGCCGATACTTTCGGAAAAAGGAATGGTGTTGGGGAAGCTCTGGGCAAAGCCGGAGTAGCCGGGAAACTCGATGATGCGTACCTGCCGGTGCTGGTAGGGGCCAAAGTGCGCGGTGTAGTACTCCAGGCCCTTTTTCACGCCCTGGGCCATGCGCCGGAGGTTGTACTCGTGGCCGGGATGGTAGTAGATTTCGATAGGCACCGAGTTCCACTTGTCTTTATACACCTGGTAGCGGGCCGATTGGAAGGAGTAGAAGTTGAGGATGGGCGCGTCCATCTTGTAGTGGAAATAGCGCCGGCCCTTCTCCGTCCACTCGCGCTGCAAATAGCCGGGCGCAATAGCCACCTGGTCGGGAGAGGTGCTCACCGTCGCCTCAAACCGAATCCAGTCGGCATCGTTGGTGATGTAAGTATTCATGCGGGCCGCCGAGTCACCCACCGGGGCCATGCGGGGCCGGGGCGCCAGGCCCTGCTCTTTGCGGGTGTCGTCGCCGGACAGCTCGGCCTCGGGCTGGTAGCCGATGTGGGGCAGCAGTTGGGAGTTGACGAACGTGCCATTTTCCACGATGCTCGTGTTGGAGCCGCTGTTCTTGAAGCCTGGATTAGTGTAGGCCAGATCGAAGTTCAGCTGCAGGGAGTCGCCGGGTTGCAGGGGCTGAGCCAGGCGCAGGATGCGGTAATCAACGTCGCCCACCTGGTCGTGCAGCACCTCTTTGGCGGGGCGGCTCAAAGCCATCTGCTTTACCTCAGCCTCAACCGCGCCCACCAGGTGCACCGAGTCGATGGGCTGCCGGGTGCGGTTCAGCAGCCAGTAGGAGCCCCGGAAGCGCACGTCGCGCTCCTGGGGGAAGATGTCCACGTTCACCTGCACGGCCGTGATGCGGGGCTGGGGGGCTTTTTCGAAGCGCTTGTACTTGCGCTCAAACGCCGCGCCCAGGGCATCGTTTTCGTCGGAGGTGCGGTACTCGTTTAAGATGTTGGTGTTGTAGAAAATATAAGCACCCAGCCCCGCAAATGCTAGCAGAGCCACGCCCGCCACCACACCCAAGGCCGGCGACAAACTAAAGCGGGCCTGCTGCCAGCGCCAGGAAAAACGCGTCTCGGTGCCCCGGGGCCAGAGCAAGGCGCTGCCCAAGGCCAGCAGCACGGCAAATGCCGCCCAGTAGAGCTTGAAGGCCAGGAACGGACCCACAAAATGCCCGTAGCCGTTCATGGCCGAGTAAGGCGTTTCGGGGGCTCCGTTAAAGGAATACAAGTTGTGCTCCAGCCCTAACGTGCCCTGAAACAGGTTGAAGGCGTAGTACAGGATCATGATGAAGTGCCCCAGGTACTTGTTGTTGACCAGCACCTGCACCAGCATAGCCAGTACGCACAACAGCAGCATGCCTATTAGGCGGAAGCCAAACAGCTCTTGCACATACAGCCCCAGCTCGTAGTTGAAGTAGCCCTTGAAGGTCTGCAGCAGCAGCCCGCACAGCATTACCACGGCCAGCAGCACCACCTGAATCAGCATCAGCGCGCCCAGCTTGGCCAGAAATGGCACCCACGCCGGCATGGGCATAGCATCGTAGATCTGGTTGATCTTGGCATCCCGCTCCCGCCACACCAGCTCCCCGGCGTAGAAGGTGATGATGATGAGCTGGAACAAGGCAAATGTACTGGCCAGCAGCTGCACTACCACCGGCGTGGTGGGGAACGTGTTGGTGCCGTACATTTTGCCTACCTGCATGCCCGTAACCAGCAGAAAAAGCAAGCCCGCTCCGGCAATACCGATGAAGTACACGCTGCGCACCGTGCCGAAAAACTCCAACCGGAGCAGTCGGCTCAACTGGGCCCAGGCCAGGCCCGCCGTGAAGTGCGGCGTAGCCCGTGGCAGCGTCAGATTTGGGGCGGCCTCGGCCACGCCCAGTGCTCCAGCCTTAGGCCGCGGCCCCGAGTCAGCTTTATTGGCGAAGGAAAACCGAAAGAAAGCAAAACAGGCCGCCAGCGTAGTGAAGGCCACGCTCAGCCATAGCAGACGGTTTTGCACCAGCCAGGTGCTCCAGGGAAGCAGGCGGGTGTTCTTCTCGGCCACCGTCCAGTAGCGTTGGGTCAGGTCGATGGCGCTGCCACCCAGTGGGTCAAGCAGGGTGCTGAGCGTATCGTTGTCGAGGTCCTGCTGCAGGGTGCCGCTGATGGTGTAGAGCACCAGAAACAGCACCCCGCCCAGGTAAATGGCTAGGGCCGAACGGGTGAGCGTGGCCGCCGTGAAGAAGATGGCCCCCGACAACAGCAAGTTGGGTATTACCAGCTGCAGGTAGGGCAGCAGGTAGGCGGCGACCACATTGGGGCCCAGCCGTTCCGGCGCAATGGTAGGCCAGTACGTAGCCAGCCAAGCTCCCAGAGCCGCGCCGAGGAATACCAGCACTGTGACTACAAACGAGCCCAGGAAGCGGCCGCCCAGGTAACCAGCCTTGCTGATGGGAGCCGTGTAGTAGAGCGAGTGGGTGCGGTGGTCGAAGTCGCGGAACACCGGGGTGCCCATCATGGCGGAGGTGATGAAGACCCCAAACAGGCTCACCACCGTGAGGATGGTGTTGATTTGGTAAGCCGAATTTGCCAGCATCTTGCCGCTGCCGCCTCCGATGGTCACGTTCACGCCAAACACGCCGGCCACGGCCAGCATAAACAGCCCGGCCATGAGGGCCAGCAGCACAAAGTAGATGTAAGTAGCCGGCCGCTTAAAGCGGTAGCGCAGCTCAAAAAGGAATATTTCCAGGAACATGGTCAGAATATCAGGAAGGTCATGCTGAGCGAAGTCGAAGCATCTCTACCGCTTCGCTGCAAGACTATTCAGACGAAGCAGTAGAGATGCTTCGACTTCGCTCAGCATGACAGACATGTTTGAGTTACTTAGCTACTGGTGCGGTTTCACTGACTGCCTGCTCGGCGGCGTTGATGCGGGCGAAGTACACGTCTTCCAGAGTCGGCTCCACGCCTTCGAACCCGTTGCCGGGCTGGCTCAGGCTGTGCACGTGAATAATGGTCTGGCCCGCAAACAGGCGCGAGGAAATCACCGCAAACTGCTGCTGGTACGTCGCCAGCTCCTCCTTGCGGATGCTGCGCCGCCAGATCTGCCCGCGCACTTCCTCAATGGCCCGCAGCGGGTCGCCGGTATACAGCACCTGCCCTTTGTTGATGATGGCAAACTGCCGGCACAGGTCCGAGACGTCCGACACGATGTGGGTGCTCAGAATCACGATGCGGTCTTCCCCAATTTCAGCCAGCAGGTTATGAAAGCGGTTCCGCTCGGTGGGGTCGAGGCCGGCAGTAGGCTCATCCACGATGATGAGCTTGGGGTTGCCCAGCAAGGCCTGCGCAATACCGAAGCGCTGTTTCATGCCCCCGGAGTAGCCGCCCAGGTTTTTGTTGCGCACCTGGTAGAGGTTGGTTTGCTGCAACAGGGCATCTACCACCTGGCGCCGCTCACTTTTATTGCTGAGACCCTTGAGCACGGCAAAGTGCTCCAGCAGCTCCGCTGCCGTGATTTTGGGATACACGCCAAACTCCTGGGGCAGGTAGCCCAGCACCTGGCGCACGCGCTCCGGCTCCCGCAGCACGTCGATGTCGCCCAGCTGAATGGTGCCGGCATCGGCCTGCTGCAGGGTGGAGATGGTGCGCATCAGGCTGGACTTGCCGGCGCCGTTGGGCCCCAGCAGGCCAAACATGCCGGGCGCAATGCGCAGGCTCACGTCGTTGAGGGCCTTGGTGCCGTTGGGGTAGGTCTTGGACAGGTGGTCGATAACCAGTTCCATAGCTGAAAAGTGTTTTGGTAAGAGAGCGTGAATGCGAGCAGAAGAGCTGCTGCCCGGGCCAGAAAACACCCGCGGCAGGCTCCCAAGCAAACATAGCCAAAGACCTATGAAATGTCCCTGGTTTTCAACCAACGCCGCCGCCAGCCCGCCCAACGGCACGCGGGCCAGCTGTAAATTCAACTTGGAGCGGCTAGGGCGTGTGGCGGGCCCGGCCCGGTCTTCTATCTTTGCGCCCGGCCCGCCGGCTTCCTTTCATTGAATTCCTTTCGTTTATGCTCCGTACGCACACCTGCGGCGAACTTCGCCCCGAACATGTTGGTTTAACCGTCACGCTTTGCGGCTGGGTGCAGCGCACCCGCGACAAGGGCGGCATCAGCTGGGTGGACTTGCGCGACCGGTACGGCCTCACCCAGCTCACCCTGGAAGAAGGTGTAGAAGCTGAGGAGATGCGCGCCGCCGCCCGCGAGCTGGGCCGCGAGTTTGTGGTGCAGGTAACCGGCAAAGTAGCCGAGCGCTACTCCAAAAACGACAAGATGCCCACTGGCGGCATCGAAATCCGGGTAGAAAAGCTGGAGGTGCTCAACCCCGCCAAGCTGCCACCCTTCCTCATTGAAGACGAAACCGACGGTGGCGACGACCTGCGGATGAAGTACCGCTACCTCGACCTGCGCCGCTCGCCCGTGCGCCAGAACCTGATGCTGCGCCACCGCGTGGCCCAGGCCACTCGCCGCTTCCTCGACGGTCAGCAGTTTATTGAGGTAGAAACGCCTGTGCTCATCAAAAGCACGCCCGAAGGAGCCCGCGACTTTGTGGTGCCCTCCCGCATGAACCCCGGCGAGTTCTACGCCCTGCCCCAGAGCCCCCAGACATTCAAGCAGTTGCTGATGGTATCGGGCTTCGACCGGTATTTCCAGATTGTGAAGTGCTTCCGCGACGAAGACCTGCGCGCCGACCGCCAGCCCGAGTTCACGCAGATTGACTGCGAAATGGCCTTCGTGGAGCAGGAAGACATCCTGAACACCTTCGAGGCGCTGGTGCAGTACCTGTTCAAGGAGGTGAAAGGCCTGGAAATCGGCCAGCTGCCCCGCATGACCTACGCCGATGCCATGCGCTACTACGGCAACGACAAGCCTGACACGCGCTTCGAAATGAAGTTTGTGGAGCTGAATGACGTGGTGAAAGGCCAGGGCTTCCCGGTGTTCGACAACGCCGGCCTGGTGGTAGGCATCAACGCGCACAACTCGGCCATGTACACCCGCAAGCAGCTCGACGAGTTGACGGAGTTTGTGAAGCGCCCCCAGATTGGCGCCACCGGCTTGGTGTACGCCCGCGTGGAGCAGGATGGCTCGGTGAAGTCGTCGGTAGACAAGTTCTACTCCCAGGAGGCGCTGCAGCAGTGGAAAGCCGCCTTCAATGCCCAACCCGGCGACCTGCTGCTGATCTTGGCCGGGGAGCCTACTAAAACCCGCAAGGCCCTGAGCGAGCTGCGACTGGAAATGGGCCAGCGCATGGGACTGCGCGACAAAAACACCTTCTCGGCGCTGTGGGTGGTTGACTTCCCCCTACTAGAGTTCATTGAGGAGGAAGGCCGCTACTTCGCCATGCACCACCCCTTCACTTCGCCCAAGCCCGAGGACATTGCCCTGCTTGACTCGCCCGACACGATAGGGGAGGTGCGCGCCAATGCTTATGACATGGTAATTAACGGCGTGGAAGTGGGCGGCGGCTCCATCCGCATTCACGACCGCGCGGTGCAGGCCCGCATGTTCGAGCTGCTCGGCTTCTCGGCCGAGGAAGCGCAGGCCCAGTTTGGCTTCCTGCTCGACGCCTTCGAATACGGTGCCCCGCCCCACGGCGGCATTGCCTTCGGCTTCGACCGGCTCTGCTCGCTCTTCGGCGGTGCCGATTCTATCCGCGACTTCATTGCCTTCCCCAAAAACAACTCCGGCCGCGACGTCATGATTGACTCGCCCTCGCCCATTTCCGAGGCTCAACTCAAGGAGCTGAGCATTGCCACGGCAGTGGTTGGGAAGTAGACAATCAAAGATTTATTGCAGCACGAAACGGCATCCTTGGTGGTGCCGTTTCGTGTTTCTATTATCTTCTCTTTTATGAATAAGGAATTAGAAGTTGCCTTTATCAACAAGTGCGTTGTGAAAGAAAAACGCCAACGCTATATAGGCTTTATTGAGAAGCCGACGCGTCGGCGTGATTTTCTGGAGATGCTGTACCACTGTCAAGATATTGATAAGAGTAAATACAGGAGATTAGATGCATTTTATGAGCGAACTATTCTACAACAGGTAGCAAAGCTGCCAGAAATCTCTAATTGCTACATCATATCAGTTAATAAGAAGCTGGATGGGCAAGAAATGTCGACATCCGAGGCATTGAAGAAATTGGAACCATATACTGAAGGCATTGTGCTGATATTCGGTAACTGTGAGGTAGTTTATTATCAAGGTGAGCCGCCACACAATGAGTGGTTGAGCATTTGAAAAGCTAATACCATTGCTTCTGATACAATGTTGCTATGCCTTTACGCCTCGACCTTTCTGTCTTCAAAGTCGGCTCCCATGAGTAGGATGTACAGTATAATGCCCGGCAGCAGCCCGCAACAATGGGGTAACGTTTAGGCGTCGCAGCTTATCTGGATAGCGTAGCCTTTGGTTATAATCTGAACAACCCACCCCAACTGGACCGCACTTCCTTTTCGGCTCGGTCTCACGCACTGCCTAAGGAATAATTTTTTAGTCAACTCTCTTGCTCATGTGAAATGTATTTAGACATTTGCCTAAATAACTAACCGCTCTTGAACGCCCTCTTCAAAGCCCTCAACGACCCTACCCGCCGCGCCATCCTGGAGATGCTGCGCGAGCGGCCCTGCACGGCCGGGGAAATTGCCGATGCCTTCCAGTTCTCCAAGCCCACCATCAGCCACCACCTCGATTTGCTGCGCCAGGCCGACCTGGTCGCCAGCGAAAAGCAGGGCCAGTTTGTGCTTTATACCCTCAACATGACGGTGATGGACGAGCTGCTGGGCTGGCTGCTGCAATTCAAATCCTAACCTTTCGCTAGCTCCAATCTTATGAAAACGCCTTTCTCGCTCTGGTCCCTGCTTTCCCTTATTGCCTTGGTACTGCCCACTGCCTACTTGGTGTATTGCTGGGATGCGTTGCCGGCCCAGATTCCCACCCACTTCGATGCTAATGGGCAGGCCAACGGCTTCACGGCTAAAGAAAGCATGTGGTGGCTCTGCCTGGCTCTGCCGTTGGGCATGTACGCACTGCTGCATTTTCTGCCCCGCTTCGACCCAAAAAAGCAGTTGAGCGGCACCAGCGTAAACTACCAGAAGCTACAGTTTCTGCTGGTGGCTATGCTAAGCGGGGTGAGCCTGTACAGCCTGTACGTGGCGCAGCACGCTGGCACGCCGCCCGGCAGCGGCTTGGCCGTAATACTCGGCTTATTTTTCGCCCTGCTGGGCAATTACCTGACCACCGTGCCGCAAAATTACTTTGTGGGCATCCGCACGCCGTGGGCGTTGGAGTCGACCATTATCTGGGCCCGGACGCACCGGCTGGGCGGCTACCTGTTCTTCGGGGTAGGGCTACTGAGTGCGGGGCTGGCTTTCTGGTCGGCGCCGGTGGCTACTACGGTGCTGGTGGCGGGCGTGCTGGGGACGGTGGTAGCCACCTATGTCTACTCATACTACCTGTACCGGCAGATGCTGAACGCTGCTTAAGCGGGCTATGGCAGCCCCCGCCGATTTTGCTAGCTTTGGCGGGGCTGCACCGGCACTGGTGGCTGGGCGCCCGTGCCTGCATGAAGCCTTGTACCCTGTTCTTCTTACTGCTGCTGTTTCTGGGGCGCCTAGCCGCGGCCCAGCCGGCCCTGCCGCTCACGTTCCGCACGCTCACCACCGAGCAGGGCTTATCGGAAAACAGCGTGTACTGCATGGCCCAGGACCCGCGCGGCTTTCTGTGGCTGGGCACCCAGGACGGCCTCAACCGCTACGATGGGGCCGGCTTCCGGGTTCTGCGCAACGACCCCCAGTTGGAAGGCAGCCTGAGCAGCAACTTTATTCTTTCGATGGCTGTGGACAAGCGCGGCCAGCTGTGGGTAGGTACCGGCGGCGGCGGCCTCAACCGCTACGACCCCGTCACCGGCCGTTTTCAGGTGTTCAAGCACGAAGACGGACAGGCCGGCTCCCTCGCCGACAACTTTGTGCGGTCCGTTTTCTGCGACCGAAGCGGGACACTATGGGTAGGCACGGAGGGCGGGCTGCACCGCTTCAACCCGCAAACCGGGCAGTTCCGACTTTATCAGCACCCCCCGGAAACCTCTCCTAACGTGCGGCAGAACTCCGTGCGTGCCATTGCCCAGGATGCCCAGGGGCGTATCTGGGTGGGCACCGGGGCCGGCCAGCTCAGCTACCTCGATACGGCCAGCGAACGGCTGGCTGCCCGCCCGAACTGGCAAACGCCTTCCGCCATTACTGCCTTGTGCATCAGCCAGACGGGCGGCGTGTGGGTGGGCACGGAAGTACATGGGCTACGCTTCGTATCATTGACCGGAGCCCGGGAGGAGCTGGTCTTCCGCCACGAGCCGGGCCGGACCGGCAGCCTGCGTAGCGACGCTGTGCGCAGCATTCTGGAAGATGCCCAGGGCCGCCTCTGGGTTGGTACCGATGAGGGTCTGCACCAGCTGGACCGCGTGACGAATACGTTTGCGCCCTACCAGGCTCAGTTGGGCCGCCCGCACCTGCTGCCCGAAAACACGGTGCAGGCCTTGTTTCAGGACCGTAGCGGCCTTATCTGGGTGGGTACCGAGGGCGGGGTAGCCTCGTTTATGCCGCGCCCGGCCACCTTCACGACCGTCCCCGTTACCGCCCAGCCTGACCCCGTATGGGCCGTTTGCGAAGACAAGCAAGGCCGTTTGTGGGCCGGAACCCAGGAAAACGGCGTGGTGTGCTACGATGCTGCTGCCGGCCAGCGCCACAGCTACCGCTACGACCCGGCCCGGCCCGCCAGCCTCAGCGAAAACTTCATCCGGGCCCTGTGCTTTGATAAGGAAGGCCGGCTTTGGGTAGGCACGCAGCGCAGCGGCCTCGACTGCCTCGACCCCGCTACCGGCCAGGTACGTCACTTTCGCCACGACCCGGCCCAGCCCGGCAGCCTGAGTGATAATGCTGTGCGTGCTATTCTGCTCGACCCCTCCGGCCAGCTTTGGGTGAGCACCGAAAACGGCCTAAACCTCTTCGACCCCGCCACCGGCCGCAGCACCATCTACCGCGACAAGCCCCTGACGCCCAAAGCCAGCTTTGGCACCAACTACATCCGCATGAGCTACCGTGACCGACAGGGTCGCCTGTGGGTGGGCACGGGTGGGGGCGGCCTATGTTTACTGGACCCACGCACCGGCCTGTGCCGACCCTACCGCAACGTGCCCGGCCAGCCTCGCACCCTCAGCAGCAACTTTGTGCGCGGCATCGTGCAGGACCGGGCCGGCACGCTCTGGATTGGCACCGAAGGTGGGGGCCTGAGCCGCCTCGACGACGCCGAGAAAGGTTTGTTCACCACGTTCCGGGAGCCCCAGGGCCTGCCCAACGACGTGGTGTACGCTCTATTGCCCGACCGTGAAGGCAATCTGTGGCTTTCCACCAACAAGGGTATTGCCCACTTTTCGCCCACTACGCTGCAGGTGCGCACCTACGACATGCGCGACGGGCTGGCCCAAGACGAGTTCAATGCCGGCTCGCAGTGGGCCGGCTCCGATGGACGACTGTACTTCGGGGGCATCAGCGGGCTGATTTCGTTTCGGCCGGGCGCGGTTCCCGTAAACCAGACGGCGCCGCCCGTGGTGCTTACTGGCTTCCGCAAGTTCAACCAGCCCGTGCGCCTCGATACCTCCATCACCGAGCGGCGCACTCTGCGGCTGGGCCCGCGAGAAAACTTCTTTTCCATCGAATTTGCCGCCCTGAACTTTCAGCTGCCTTCCAAAAACAGCTTTATGTACCGGTTGCGGGGGTTCGACGACGACTGGATTGAAGCCGGGGCCCGCCACGAAGCCACCTATACCAATCTCGACCCCGGCACCTACCTGTTCCAGGTGCGCGCCGCCAACAACGACGGCGTCTGGAACCAGCAGGGCGCCTCACTCCGCATTGTAGTAACGCCGCCGTGGTACCAGACGTGGTGGTTTCGGGTGCTGGCCGCCTGGCTGCTGGTGGGGCTGCTGTTTCTGGCCTACCGGGTGCGGGTGCGTCAGCTCTTGGCCCTGGAACGGGTGCGCCACAACATTGCCCGCGACCTGCACGACGACATGGGCTCCACGCTCAGCAGCATCGGTATTCTGAGCACCCTGGCCCGCAACCACCAGCACCAGAACCGCCCCGAGCAGGCTACCCAATTGCTCGACCAGATAAGTGAAAGCTCGCGCCGCATGCTTGACTCCATGGACGACATCGTGTGGGCCATCAACCCCGCGCACGACTCGATGGAAGCTGTCCTGTCGCGGATGCGCATTTTCGCTTCGGATGTGCTGGAGGCCCGGGGTATCGATTTTGCCTTCACGGTTGCACCTGAGGTGCAGGGCCTGCGGCTGGAAATGCGTGCCCGCCGGGAGTTTTTCCTGCTCTATAAAGAGGCCGTAAACAATCTGGCCAAGTACGCCCAGTGCGAGGAGGCCCGCATTCACCTCGACTACCAGTACAACCGCCTTACCCTCACGGTGGAAGACAACGGTGTAGGCTTCGACCCCAAGGACCCGGCCAAGGGCGGCGGCAACGGCCTCACCAACATGCGCACCCGCGCCGCCGCCCTCCGCGGCCAGCTCGACATCATTACGGCCCCAGGCAAGGGTACCAAGCTGGAGCTGAGCGTGCCGCTGAAAGCGGCGTAGTTTTCCTTGTAAGTCACATCATTGTGTGAGTGTGGGCAGGCCAGCTACCTGGTATCTTTACTGACCGTCTAGCCTTGCTCTGTGCCACCGTTATGGAAAAAAACACCCGCGTCCTCATCTACGAAGACAACACCGATTTACGCGCCAGCCTCAGTCAGCTGCTAGCCGGCACACCCGGCCTGGAGCTGGCCGGCGCCCTTGGCAACTGCACCCAAACCGAAACCGACATCAGCCGCCTGCGCCCCGACGTGGTGCTGATGGACATCGATATGCCCGGCATGACGGGTATCGAGGGCCTGCGCCGCATCAAAAGTGTGTCGCCGGGCGTGAGCGTGGTGATGCTGACCGTGTTTGAAGACAACGACCGGGTGTTCGATGCCATCTGTGCCGGGGCCGACGGCTACCTGCTCAAGAAAACGCCGCCCGTAAAGCTGCTCGATGCCATCAGCGAGGTGCGGGCCGGCGGCGCCCCTATGACGCCCGCCATTGCCCGCCAGGTGCTCAAGCTGTTTCCGCGCACCCCGCCCAAAGCCGCGGCTCCGCCCGAAGACTCGCCGGCCAACCTGAGCGCCCGCGAGCAGGAGGTACTCAACCTGCTGGTAGAAGGCTATAGCTACAAGATGATTGCTGCCGACCGGGGTATTTCCCTCGATACCGTCCGCTCCCACATCAAGAAAATCTACGAAAAGCTGCACGTGCGCTCCATGACGGAGGCCGTGAGCAAAGCCCTGCGCCAGGGCCTTACCTAAATTTCACATCTATATGTGATTGTGCACGCCCGCGGGTTCCTGCACCTTTGTACAGTCAGTGGCCCCGGCAGATCCGGGTCGTAGCGGAGAAAGTCCGGGGCCGCTGATGTAATGCCGGAAAAGTTAAGTACCACCAATACCAGCCGGAATTTTAGGAGCTGGTTTTGAGTTTACTGATCTGAAAACACTAACCCTGTGAAAACAAACGCCCGCCGGCCGGCCCTCGTGGTTGGTCGGCGGTTTTATTTGGGGCCGTGCCCTGGGAAA
This sequence comes from Hymenobacter guriensis, assembly GCF_015773195.1. Taxonomy (GTDB): domain Bacteria; phylum Bacteroidota; class Bacteroidia; order Cytophagales; family Hymenobacteraceae; genus Hymenobacter; species Hymenobacter guriensis. Next base: position 137,395 of record NZ_JADWYK010000006.1, on the reverse strand, counting down.
GCCTATATTCGGTATCCGAATTCAGTTAGTGGCGCCCGGCTATGCAGATTTTGCACAAAGTTTCCCTTGATCAGCTGTTCGTCCTCGACATCGAAACTGTGCCCTGCGTGGGCTGCCACGACGAGCTGAATGACATGCTGCGCCTGCTCTGGGAGCATAAGTGCCATGCCCTGCGCCGCGAGAAAGGCTGGCAGTCCAGCGCTGCCGACGTGGAGCCCCTGCCCGACCACCTGCACGCTACCAGCCTATTTGAGCAGGCCGGCATCTACGCCGAGTTTGGCAAAGTGGTGTGCATTTCCGTCGGCTGCTTTTTCTTCGACAAGCAGGAGGAGCGGTGGCGCTTCCGGGTGAAAAGCTTTGCCGACCACGACGAAAAAGCTATGTTGCGCGAGTTTGCCGCCCTGCTGGCCCGAAAGCCTAGCTACCTGCTCTGCGCCCACAACGGCAAGGAGTTCGACTTCCCTTACCTGGGCCGCCGCCTACTCATCAACGGGCTGCAGCTGCCGCCTCAGCTCGATGTAGCCGGCAAGAAGCCCTGGGAAATCAACCACCTCGATACCATGGAGCTCTGGAAGTTCGGCGACCGGAAATCCTACACGTCCCTGGCGTTGCTCGCCGCCATGTTCGGCATTCCCACGCCCAAGGACGACATTACGGGTGCCGACGTGGCCCGCGTGTACTACACTGACAACGACCTGCCGCGCATCGTCCATTACTGCCAGAAGGACATCATCACCACGGCCCGCCTGCTCCAGAAGTTCCGGGGCGAAGAGCCTTTCTCCGATGAAGCCGTGATGTACGCCGATGAGCTGAGCGCCGTGATGCGCCGGGCCTGAGGCACCGGGTTACTTGGCAGCGGGCAGGGTATCCAGCAGCTGCCAGATGGCGCCGAACTGCTTCGTCAGGGCTTCGTTTTCGTCCAGCGCCACATTGGTGATGAATACTTTGCCGATGCCGGTTTGCGGGTTGTAGAACATAAACGACGAAGCACCCGGGTCGCTGCCGGTGTGCCCGATTTGGCCGTTGCGGCGGATAGCCCAGAAAATGCCGGAATTGGGCTCTTTCGGGTGGAGGTTGCGTGGGGGAGCGGCAGCCGCAAACTGCGGCCCCAGCATCGTCTGAAACGAGGCGTGGGTTAGCAGTAGTGAAGGCTGACCGGCCGCGCCCCGTAATATTTCGGCGAGGTAGAGGCCCAAGTCGTGGGGCGTCGTGAGCAGGCCGCCGTCGGGGTAGGTGAGCAGGGAGTAGGGGCAGAGGGGTTGGCCGCCGGGCTTGTAGTTGAGGGCGTACCGGTTGGCGCGGCGCGGCTCGTACAGCCAGCCGGAGTCGTGCATTTTCAGCGGCTCGAAAATGTAGCGCCGCGTATACTCGGCAAAGCTCAGGCCCGACTTCAGCTCAATCAGGTAAGCCGCCAGCGCGGCGCCGATGTTGCTGTAGTGATACGCGGTGCCCGGCGCATCGGGGCTGAAGTTGGCGGGGCGAAACGTGCGGCCCTTCGGGCTCAGGTAGTCGCGCAGAAAGGCGGCCAGCTGCCATTGGGCCAGGGCGTGCCGCTCCGCCGAGTCGAGGGCCGCCGTGGCCGCCGTCCGCGGCACGTAGGCTTTCCGGTAGGCCGCTTCGCGGTCGATAATGCCCGAGGTGTGCGTGGCCAGCTGCCGGATGGTAATGGGCTGGGCGGGCGCCCGGGGGTGGTGCACGGCAAAAGGCAGCACCTCGTTAATGGGCGTATCGAGCGTAAACAGCCCCTGCTCCACGGCTTTCAGCAACGCCACCCCAATAAAGGTTTTGCTGACCGAGCCCACGTTCTGAATAGTGCCGGCTGAGTAAGGCTGGCGGGTTTGCCGGTTGGCGTACCCGAAGCTGTGCTCATACAAAATGCCGGTGCTATTCACTACCGCTACCCCAAACCCCGGCAGCCCGGAGGCCGAAGCCAGACGACTTAGCTGGGTGGTGAGCGAGTCGGGGCTGGGCGCCTGAGCAGTACCTAGCAATGGGACCCCCAGCAGCAGGACCAAGGCAGGAAAGCATTTCATAGCCGGAGACAAGAGAAGCGCAAAATCAGCCGCAAGTATAGGCCGATTCCCCCGAAAGCCGCGCCCCAGCCCCTTCTGTACCTCGGCGCGGGCCTTCTAGATGTGTCCATCCCCCTCCGGCACTTGGCCGCGAGCGTCTTACACCTGAGCGCGAGCGTCCGAGACGTCAGCCTGAGTGTCCTACACGTCAGCGCGAGCATTTAAAGGGGTTCCGGCAGCGTATGAAGCCCCGCCAGATGCGTATGAAACGTCAGCGCGAGTTATTATTGGCCCTGCGGTGGGCCTGGGATGAGTAACGAAAAAGGCCCCTTCCGAATGAAAGAGGCCTTTTCCAGGAAAAGAAATTCGGGAGTCCGGCGCGGGCCTAGAGCATACCGGCTACCAGGCCGGGCAGCACGCCCAGCACCACCGTGAGCAACGCCAGCAGCAGTAGCGTGGCCGACTGAAACGGGCCTACCGGTACCGGAGTGGCCGTGGTTTCGTCTTCGGCCGGGCGCATGTACATGGCAATGATGGGGCGCAGGTAATAGTAGATGCTCACCATCGACATCACCACCGCGAAGACAACCAGTCCGATGTAGCCATTCTCCACGGCTGCCGAGAAGATGAAGAACTTGCCGAAGAAGCCGCCCGTGAGCGGAATGCCAGCCAGACTCAGCATGGAAACCGTGAGGGCGAAGGCCAGCAGCGGGTTGGTTTTGGCCAGGCCGTTCAGCCCGTCGTAGTCCTCGCGCATGCGGGCATCGGCCACCAGCTTGAGTACCCCGAAGGCCGATACTGTGGCCACCGAATAAGCCAGAGAATAGAACATGATGCCGTTGGCCGAGGCTCCGTACAGCTGCCCGTTGAAAGCTACCAGCGCAATGAGCAGGTAGCCGGCGTGCGAAATGCTGGAGTAAGCCAGCATGCGCTTGACACTGGTTTGGGTCACGGCGCCCACGTTGCCGATGAGCAGGGTGAGTACGCACATGGCCGTGAGCGTGGGCAGCCAGACGCCCTGGGCATTGGCGGCCGGGAAAGCCTGCACCAGCAGTTTCAGGAAGGCCGCGAAGCCGGCGGTTTTCACCACCGTACTCATGAAGGCCGCGAAGAACGTGGGCGTGCCCTCGTACACGTCGGGCGTCCAGAAGTGGAAGGGCGCCGCCGATACTTTAAAGCCAATACCCACCAGCATAATCAGCATACCGATGTAGAGCATGGGCGTTAGCGACTCGAAGCCGGGGGCCGGGTTCTGCACCGCCGCGCTGATCTGGCTCAGCTCGAACGTGCCCGTAGCCCCGTAGATCAGCGCCACGCCAAAAAGCAGCACCCCGGTGAAGAAGGAGCCCATCAGAAAGTACTTCAGGGCGGCCTCGTTGGAGCGCAGGTTGCGCTTGTCGGAGCCGGCCAGCACGTACATGGCCACGCTCAGGATTTCAATGCCCAGAAACAGCATGAGCAGGTGGTTGTAGCTCACCAGCATGATGGCGCCCACGAGCGAAAACAGCAGCAGGGAGTAGTACTCGGCCAGGTTCGGCTCGCCGTCGCGCACGTACTTCTGCGAGAAAGGCAATAGGAGCAGCGCCGTAACGACCACAATACCCGTGAAGGCCACCGAGAAGTTGTCGACCACCAGCATCCCGCTGAAGAACGACAGCGGGCCGGTGTTCCAGTCGAGGTAGTTTACCCCGAGGGCCACCAGCAGAATGAGCATGGCCACGGGCAGCAGCAACCGGTTGGAGCGCAGAAAGCCCAAAAACAGGTTGGCCAGGCCCAGAACGGAAAGTACAATGATGGAATTCATATTCGTCTCGATGTAGAGCGAAGCAGCAAGGCGCTACGCTTAGCGGTTTACTACTTCGTTCAGGATGCCGAGCACGCTGCCTTCCGACAGGTGCAGGAACGTGTTCGGGAACAAGCCAATCCAGAACACCAGCACGATGAGCGGTACCAGCAAAGCCAGCTCGGCGCCGGTGAGGTCGGTGAAGCTTTCGGTGAACGAGGAATCGGGGCCGAGCATCACGCGCTGGAACATGCGCAGCAAGTATACCGCACCCAGAATAATGGTGACGCCGGCAACAGCGCCCATCCAGGCGTTGAACTGGTATACGCCGGCCAGCAGCAGGAACTCACCCACGAAGCCGTTGGTGAGCGGTAGGGCCACCGTGCCCAGCAGCAGCACCAGAAAGCACACCGTGAGCACGGGCGCTTTGCGGGTGAGGCCGCCCAGGTCGGCGATGTTGCGGGTGCCAGTGCGGCGCTCAATGGCGTCGGCAATGAAGAACATGCCCACCACGTTCACGCCGTGGGCCAGCATCTGAATGGCGGCGCCCTGCATCCCCATCTGGGTAAGGGAAAACACGCCGGCAATCATCAGCCCCACGTGGGAAAGGGAAGAGTAAGCAATGAGCCGCTTCACATCCTGCTGCCGGATGGCAATGATGGCCCCGTAGATGATGCCGATAATAGCCAGGATCAACACTAGGTTTTGCCAGTAGTCGGTCCCCAGCGGTACTACCGGAATCAGCCAGCGCATACAGCCGTAGATGCCCATTTTCAGCATGATGCCCGAGAGCAACATGGTGGCCGGAGCGGGGGCTTCGGTGTAGGTATCGGGCTGCCAGGTGTGGAAGGGGAAGATGGGCATCTTCACGGCAAAGGCCGCGAAAATCAGCCAGAACACCCACAACTGGGTGTCAACCGGCAGGTTCAGGTTGTAGAACGAGGTCAGGGCTGAGTTGTGCGCCGAGAGACCATCGGCTGAGGGACCAGTCTGGAAGTAGAGGTACACGAAACCGGCCAGCATGAACAGCGAGCCGATGATGGTGTACAAAAAGAACTTGAACGTGACGCGGGCCCGGGTTACGCCGCCCCACACGCCGGCCAGGAAGTAAATCGGAATCAGGGCCACTTCCCACATGAAGTAAAACAGGAAAGCATCCTGAGCGGTAAATACGCCAATCAGGCCGGTTTGCATGAACAGCACCAGCGCGTAGAACACCGACTCATTTTCGAAGTTGCGGCGGAAGGCGCTCAGCAGAATGATGGGTACCAGCACGGCCGTCAAGAGTACCAGCAACAAGCTCAGCCCGTCCATGCCCACCGCGAAGCGGATGCCGGCCGAGGGAATCCAGTTCAGGTCGTAGGCGAACTGACCAGCGTTGTTGGTGTTGAAGGTGAAGGCAGCATAAGCGGCCAGCGCAAGTTCAACCAGGGCTGCGCCCAGCGCCGGAACCCGGGCCGCACGGCCTTTGAAGAAGTGCAGCAGCAGGGCGGCCGCCACGGGCCAGAGTAGAAGAAGGACGGTGAGCATTAGCTAATCAGGTTGTTCAAGTTGCGCTCAAATTTTCCAAAGGAAACTTGCAAAGGGAAAATCTAGCTGACGTTTGGGGCTTGATATCTTTTTAAAGCTAAATACAGAGCTAAAATCCATCCTATTAGAGTCCAGCCAAAAAAGACATTGATAATAAATACATGTGGTAAAAAACGGCTAGAGCACTTAGATGCTATGATGTAAGGCGTGATGTAGCAATAGATTTCCGCAATAACTATTAGTACTGCTAAGATGAATAAGGGAATACCGGTCACTCCAAGGTTATGGAGGTATTTCACTGGGTATGCTATTATTTCACCTAAAATCTGCTTCACGGAAAACTCGATAGGTTAAAACTTCCCGAAGTTCAATGCCAGCACCAGCACGATGCCCACCACCATCAGGATGAGGTAGGTTTCCACGGAGCCGGTTTGCACGTAGCGCAGGAGCTGGCCCCCGCCCATGGTCAGGCGGCCGAAGCCGTTCACGATGGGGTCGATGATACCGTTTTCCACGTAGCGGAACAGGCCGCGCGAAAGCCACATGATGGGGCGCACGATCAGGGCGTTGTACAGCTCGTCGATGTAGTACTTGTGGTAGATCAGGTTTTCGAGGAAGCCGCGCTGCTGGCCGTCCTCCACCGGGCGCACCCCACGGCTCACGTACTGCACGTAGGCCAGGATAATGCCCAGCACGCCCGCACCCACTGAGAGGCCGATGAGCATGAGCTCCGTAGCGTGGTCGGCGTGTACTGCGAAAGCAGCCGGGTTGATCTTCTGCGAGTAGGTGAACAGCGGCGCGAGGAAGTTGGCGAGATAGGCCTTGTCTTCGCCCAGGAAGAAGGGCGCGTTCATAAAGCCGCCCACGGCCGCCAGAACGGCCAGCACGATGAGCGGCAGCGTCATGGAGGCCGGCGACTCGTGCAGGTGGTGCTTCTGCTCCTCGGTGCCCCGGAACTCGCCGAAGAAGGTGAGGAACAGCAGGCGGAACATGTAGAAGGCCGTCAGGAAGGCGGTGAACAAGCCTACCGCGTACAGCACCTTGCTGTGCTCGAAGGCGTGCAGCAGGATTTCGTCTTTGGAGAAGAAGCCCGAGAAGGGCGGGATACCGGCAATGGCCAGGCAGCCTATGAAGAAGGTGATGAACGTAATGGGCAGGGCTTTGCGCAGGCCGCCCATGCGGCGCATGTCCTGCTCGTTGCTCATGGCGTGAATCACGGAGCCCGCGCCCAAAAACATCAGCGCCTTGAAGAAGGCGTGCGTAAGGACGTGGAACAGGGAGGTGCTGTACCCCATCACGCCCAAAGCTAGAAACATGTAGCCCAGCTGCGAAACGGTGGAGTAGGCCAGCACCTTCTTGATGTCGTTCTGAGCCAGGCCGATGGTGGCCGCAAACAGCGCTGTAGCCGCGCCGATGATGGCAATAACTTCAAGCGTATCGGGAGCCAGCGTGAAGAGCACGTTGGCGCGCAGAATCATGTAGATACCGGCCGTTACCATGGTGGCGGCGTGAATCAGGGCCGAAACCGGGGTGGGGCCGGCCATAGCGTCGGGCAGCCAGGTGTAGAGCGGCAGCTGCGCCGATTTACCGGTAGCGCCCACAAACAGTAGCAGCGTAATAACCGTGACGATGCTCACGGTATAAGGCCCGAACTGATTCAGGGCCGCTTTCTGGAAAACCTCCCCAAACTGCACCGAGCCGAAGGTGAGGTAAATCAGGAAGATGCCGAGCAGGAAGCCCAGGTCGCCGACGCGGTTGATGATGAAGGCTTTCTTGGCGGCGTTGTTGTAGCTGGTGTTCTTGTTCCAGAAGCCGATGAGCAGGTAGGAGCACAGCCCCACGCCTTCCCAGCCGATGAACAGAATCACGAAGTTGGCGCCCAGCACCAGCACCAGCATGCTGAACACGAACAAATTCAGGAAGCTGAAGAACTTGCCTACGTTCTCGTCGTGGTGCATGTAGCCGATGCTGTAGACGTGAATCAGGAAGCCCACGCCCGTCACGAGCAGCAGCATAATCAAACTGAGCTGGTCGATCTGGTAGGAGAAGGGAATCTGCAGGGAGCCAACCGAAATCCAGTCGAACAGCGTGACGGTGTACTGGTACTGGAAGTTCAGGAACAGAAACACCGAAATGGCGAACGAGCCCAGCACGGCCAAACTGCTGATGGCCCCGGCCATCGTGCCCGAGAGCCGGCGGTTGAGCAGCCCGTTGATGAGAAAGCCCAGGAACGGCAGCAGCGGAATAAGCACGTACAGTATCGTGGGGTACGGTGCGCCGGCAGCAGGTAGTACAGTTTCTTGCATAAGTCAGGGACTTGGGGGCTTAGGGGCTTGGGGACTTGGACTGGTCAATGCCAAGTCCCCAAGCCCCCAGGTCCCTAAGTCCCTCGCCTAGAATTTGAGTCGATTCAACAGATTTACGGCGGTGTGCTGAACGTTGCGGTAGATCATCACGATGATGGCTAGGCCCACGGCTACTTCGGCGGCGGCCACGGCCATGATGAAGAACACGAAGACCTGCCCGTTGGGGTCGGCGCGGTAGGCCGAAAAGGCCGTCAGCAGCACGTTCACGGCGTTGAGCATCAGCTCCACGCACATAAAGATGATGATGGCGTTGCGCCGCGTGAGTACGCCCAGCACCCCGATGGAAAACAGGGCAGCGGCGAAGAAAACGTAGTACTGAAGAGGAACCGTTTGGATAACCTGCGGTATGTTCTGGTCCATGCGGTAGGGCTGACGGCGAAGTAATGCCCTGTCAGAGCAAATACGACAGGGCAATTAGCTGGCAAAAGTAGCCCGAAAATCGGAAAACACTACCCTTAAAATAACAGACCAGCCTAGCGCAGCTGGCAAGATGGCAATAGCTGATGGGCCGCAAGGCCGATACTCATTTCCCTGGGTAGAGTAAAAGCCAGTAGGTATATATTTAGTGAAGGCAATATGAACTATGTCATCAACCTGGTAGTTAGCGAAGCCCAATTGGTGCACGCTACGTTGGGTAGTAAATGAAGGTTTATTGAATTTTCCAAGATGAGGTATAGTGATTTGAAGAACTTCAGAGCGCTTGCTTATTCTCCTGGCTAAAACCTGCACTTTTACATTGACAATTGTGCGCCAACGTGTTGTAAATCAGACGTAGTTGTACTTTTTCATTTTGCACTTTCATAACCACCCTATGAAAAAACTGCTTACTCTACTACTCCTGCTGCTCCTGAGCAGTACGGCATCCTGGGCAGCTACTACCTACTACACCTTTGTTGGGGGTGGCACCAGTGGACCATGGAATAACTCCGGCACCACTAAGACGTGGACCACTGACCCCACCGGGCAGACCATTGTTGGTTCGCCAGCCGCGGCACCGCTTTCCAGTGACGTACTGGTTATTCTGAATGGCTACACCGTCAATCTAACGGCCAGCGTCGGGACTACAGGGCATAGCATAACCATCCAGAGTGGGGGCGTGCTAGATCAGGCTACGTTTAGTTTTTCTGCCAGTAACCCGGCGCTTACACTGAGCGGAACCGGTCTGCTACGACTGAAAAGTGTAAACTTTCCCAAAAGTGCGGCTAACACTTTCGCCAGCGCCGGTTCGCTCACGGTAGAATACTACGACCTTGGCGCAAATGCTACGCTGCCAGCCATTGGCAGCTACAAAAACCTGTTGCTGACGAACAGCTCCGGCACTTCGGAGGTGTCTTTGCCGAACAATACCCCGCTCACGATTACGGGTACGCTCACGACCAGCCGCACCAACTCAGCTACCCTAACATTTGCCGCCCGTAGCAACGAGCTGACGCTGCAGGGCAATACCACCTTGGGAGCAGGTACTACGCTAACCTCAAGTGCCGCTATTACCAGCAGTGCCAGCATTACCAACAACGGCACCATTACCAGCACGAATGCTATTGAGTTTACGGGTGCAAGCAACGCTACACTGGCGGCTAATGGTGCTACTACATTCCGGAACCTTACCCTGAATAAAGGCACGAATCAGCAATATATTCTATCGGTAACGGCCAGCTCGCCCGGCAACTTCGTTCTCGACTACGACTATAATGGGTACATCGTAAATTTGCTTAACGGCACTCTGAAACTCGGTAGCAATATTACGTTGCCGCGGTTGCGGGATAATACCAATGGCCAGGCAGGGTATGAAATACCTGCTACTGCCGGTCTCTGGATCAATGGGGCAGATGTTACGCTGCCAGGCGCTGCAGGAGGAGGAAATAAGGGTATTTCCGGTGGTATGATCTGCCGGGGCCTGTTCCGTATTTCTTCTGGTAAGTTTACCAGTGAAAGGAACGATGGCGCCGTAATCGGGGATGTTGGCAGCTATATTATTGAAGGTGGCGAAGTAAAGGCGGAGAAATTCAGTCCCCGCAAAGAAGGTACTCCGGTTGGTAGCTTTTTAATGTCGGGTGGTACCTTTAGTGTAAAGGGCAGTGGCGTGCAGTTAGACAAGCAAAAGGCTTATGCGCGTTTTTCTATTCCCTTCTCCACCCAAACGTTTCAAATGAGTGGTGGTATCATCAATGTTCTTAATACAGAAGATAACGGTGGGATAGATATTGCAACCGCAGCAGGTAATTACTCTGTGACGGGGGGGACGTTCAACGTTGTTCTGCCGCCGGCCGCCGATGCTTTCCCTGGTTCAATCAATATTATATCTACCGCGCCATTCTGGGATTTAAATATCTCCGAGCCAGTGGCAGCCGCTACGACTACAGTGGCTGCGTTAACAACGCAGCCACTGGTTGTGCTCAATAACCTGACCCTGATAGGAAGTAATGATGCCACGTTGAAGGCTGATGCGGGTTCGCAGCCACAAAATGTAACCGTACAAGGCACCTTCACCATCAATACGGGGGCTATCTATTTGCCCGGAACCAACCTCACCAGCTTCACTGGCAGCAAAGACCAGACGCTGCAGATTGATGGAACTATTGGTGTCAATGGCACCCCCGATAACCGGGGGCTGTACCAGATGCTGATGGATAAAACCAACGGCACGCTTTCGTTGGCTGGTTCCGCTACCGCTTCTATGCGGGTGCGCAATACGCTCACGCTGGAGAACGGGGTGTTCAACGATGCCGGCAAAGTGCTGACGGTGTTGGGCAATGTGGTAAACTCGGCTACGCATACCAGCAGCGGTACCACTACCGGTAGCATCACACTAGGCGGCAGCACGCTGCAGACCCTGTCGGGCGACGGTACAGGTATTTTTGGCAACCTGATTATCGACAACTCTTGGGGTTCTGCCGGTGCCATATCGGTGCAGACGGCCGCTGACCAGACCATCAGCGGTAAGCTGACCCTGTTTCGGGCAAAGCTCTTCGACATTAATACACACCGCCTGTACATCACCTCGGTAAGCCAGGATGCCATTTCGAGCGGCCCCGGCGCTTTCTCCAACACTCGCATGATTCTGACTGCGGGCAACCAGTCTGATGGGGGTATCCGCAAAACCTATGGCTTGCTAACGGCTTTCGTGTTCCCGGTAGGTACCAAAGTTGGGACAACGTACTACTACACGCCCGCCAAGATTGCTCTCACAGTAGCTCCTACCAAGTATGGTAAGATTAACGTAGCGCCGGTAAATGCCGTCAACCCATTTGCCACAAACAAAAATGCAGCGTTGCAATACTACTGGAAGGTAACGGAGCACGATTTTTCCGGGCTGGTTCTGAACAAGGTAATGCATACGTATTCGGCTCCGAATGCGCTGATCTACCCCGGGAATATTGTAACCGACTATGTGCCCTCGTATTATAACCCTGCAACGGTAACCTGGAATACTCCCCCTGCAACTGCACCGGCGGTTTCCAAGGATGATGTGGTGGAAAACGCCACAACCATTGATATTAAGTTTAACGCCGTTAATATCAACGGCGAGTATACAGCGGGCTACCCGGCGGCTTTCGGCGAAATCAAAAAGTTCTATAGCCTCACTACTGGCAACTGGCACACGCCCGGCACCTGGTCGCGCGAGAGCCACACCGGTACCGCAGCTACTGAAATTCCCGGCTCCGGCAACCCTGTCTTCATTGGCAACAACCATGTGGTAACGGTTACGGCTAATGGTGCTACCTCGGGTAGCCTGCAGATTGACAAGGGCGCCGTACTGGATCTGGGGACTACTACCGGGCACAACTTCGGTTCCTTGCCTGAGGAAGTAGTACAGGGCTCCGGCACCTTGCGGATTTCCACTACTGCCGCTACAGCACCTTTCCCCGGCGGCGACTTTGCCAATTTCCTAGGTGCTCAGGGTGGTACGGTTGAGTATTACTCAACTGGTACAGATTTCACCCTACCTATGAATTCGGTTACTTCCTATTATAACTTGGTACTGAATCCAGGCTCTGGGCGCCTTATCACGTTGCCCGGGCAGAGCCTGCGGATTTACAACCACTTGTCGGCGGGCACCCGAGCTGGCTTCACCGGAACAGCACGCATGAGCGGGGCTGCCGCCGGGGACCTGGTGATAGACGGGAATATTGATGTAAAGCTCGGTAGCCTACTCTACAACACCACAGCGGTGGTGCGGAACGTAACAGTTGACGACAGCGTGAAAGTAAGCACTGCTGCTACATTCGGCTTTTCGGCCGGTACGGTAATGCACAGCCTGAAAATTGGGGGCAGCGTTATCAATAACGGTACGTTTGCGCTGGCTCCTGCCGGCGTAACCGGCAAAGTGAATGTAACCTTTACCGGCGCTACCAACCAGAAAGTAACAGGTACCAACGCTGGGGCTGCCACCACGCTGAACGCAGTAACAGTAGATAAAGGCACTTCCCGCACACCTACGCTCACCCTGGACGTAGCCGGTACCCTGACGGTACCGGATGGTTCTGACAACTGGCTGGTACTCACCAATGGTACCTTCAGCTTCGCCAAACCAGACGCCACAATTAAAGTAAATACCAACGCATACACGATTGGCAGCACGGCTGGTCTGGCTGTCAACGGCGCTGGTGCGATTATCAACTTGGCCACGGGGGCTACCACCCAACTGGATGGCCGCCTGAGTGCGCTGCAAGGTACCATCAATGTAGGCCAGAGCATAGAATACTCAGGCGCTACCCAGCCGGAAATTGTTGTGCAGGATGGTACTCTAAATGTAGCCGGTCAGATTCGCCGCCCAACGACGACAACCCAAGGCTCCCTGATATACTCACAAAGTGGGGGCGAAGTAGTTGTGAGAGGAACCACCTTCAATACCACTCGCTCTATGTTTGAGGTGCTCAACTCGGGTAGTTTCACTATGACGGGCGGCACGCTTAACGTTCAGAAAAACCTGGGTACTACCAGTGCCACGGCGGAAGTGTACCTGCATCCGGCTACCAGCACCGTAACCGGGGGCGAAGTGATTTTGGGTACGAATGGCACCAGTACATCAACACTCATTAAGCTGGATACTACTGTGCCGCTGTACAGTCTGAAGGTTGAAAACGGCACCAATACCGCTCAGCTCCTGCAGAATCCGCTCACGCTGAAAGGCAACCTCACGATTGGTAACGCTACCTCCGTGTTCGATGCCAACAGCCTGGATGTATCCGTTGCCGGCAACTTCACGAACAACAACACGGCTACCACCACAGATCTGACGACTGGAGGCTACCGGGCGCAAAGTGCCTCGCAAACGACCACACTGAACGGCTCAGGCGCTAACCAAATAGTAGCAGGTGTTGGAACTAACGTTACCAATTTCGCTAATCTGGTGGTGAACAATACCCTGTCGGGTGGAAAGGTGACGTTGGCTGCCAATTCCGCGCTGCGTGTAAATGGCCAGCTGACACTGACTAAAGGCGAACTGGCCGATGGAGGAAATACCATTTCCGTTGTCGGTAACGTGGTAAACTCCGCCAAGCACAGCGGGGCTGGGAAAGTAGCGCTCATGAACCCTACCACAACTCAAACCATTGGCGGTGACGGCACGGGTATTTTTGGTAACCTGCAGCTGACCAACAGCGCCGGCGCAACCACCCTGGCTGCCCAGCAGATAGATGGCGTACTCACGCTCACGAGCGGCAACCTGACTATTGGCTCCAACTTGTTGAAGCTGACCAACACCGCAGCAGGAGCTATTGCCGGAGGTACGTTCTCTACCTCGAAGATGATCATCACCAACGGCTCGGTGGCCGATGGAGGCGTGCAGAAATACTTCCCGGCTTCTTCGCTGCCAAGCTTCACATTCCCGGTAGGGGTAGCTGGTAAGTACACCCCGGCCTCTTATGTTCTGAATACGAACTCCGTTGCGGGCACTATTACGGTGGCTCCCGTGAACACGGCGCACCCATCTACTACCAATGCGACTAACACAACAGAGCTGAAGTACTACTGGCGAGTAAGCAGCACAGGCTTCAGCCCGAGTGCCGGTTTAGCTATCCGCCATGTGTACGAGTACGCTGCGGCCGATGCCAGTTCCGCCAATGCTTACGTGGCAGGCCGCTTCCTCATCAACAAGTGGGAGCCAACAGGTGGCATCAGCAGTACAGTGCTTGCCGGATCAAATCAGATTGCGCTGGCTAACACCACGGCTGGTACTACGGTCAACTACATTAACGGCGACTATACCGCCGGCGCAACCAGCGAATTTGGCACTGTAGCGGTGTATTACAGCCGCAATGCTGCTGCTAACATCACCACCACCGGCGCTACCTGGTCGAATGTAAACACCTGGACGCTGACTGCTGATGGCTCGGGCGCTGCAGTAGCAACTGTCCCTACAACCGGTACGCCGGTAGTTATTCTGCCAAACCATGTGGTCAATACGACTGCGGCTGGTCAGAGCGCTTCCTCGCTCACGCTGAACGGTACGCTCGACATCAGCAGCTACACCTCCAACAACTTTGGGGTGGTAACGGGTACCGGACGGTTGAAAATCAACTCCTCAACGTTCCCGGCCGGCAACTACGATGACTTCACCAGCAGCGCGGGTGGTACGGTAGAATATACCGGTCTGATTGTAACGCTGCCGCCCCGCTCCATCTACAACAACCTGGTCTTCTCGGGCTCGGGTACGGCGGCTACCAAGTCGCTCGGCAACGTGGCGCTCCAAGTGAACGGCTACATGCAGATTGAAGTGGGTAACACCGTCAACAACAACGACAATATTAACGTAACCCTGCTGAACCCGGCGCAGCCGTTTACCAACTACGGTAACGTAAACCTGGGCTCGGGTAACCTGACGCTGGCTGGAGCATTGGTGAACAACACAGGTGCCAGTCTGACGCTGGCTGGGGGCAATGCTGCCATCGGCACCACGCTTACCAACGCCGGTACCCTCACCGCCGGTAACGGCAGCGTAGCCGTAGGTACTACCCTCATCAACTCGGGAACCTACAACCATGGCGACGGAGCACTGACGGTTTCGACGGATCTGGAAAACTCGGGCGCATTCAATGCCCTCAACCAGGATGGCGCAGTGACCGTGAGCGGCAACCTGACCAACAAGAACGTGGGCACCCTGCAAGCCGGCAACGGGCCTATAGCCGTAAATGGTAACCTTACCAACGCGGGCACCTATACCGCCAACGCCAACCTTCTGACGCTTACTGGCGACTTTCTAAACCAGGGCACCTTCAACGCGGGTACCGGCACCATCAGCCTGCAGGGCAACTGGACCAACTCGGCAACCTTCACGCCGGCTAACAGCACGGTTCGTTTCCTGAGCAGCCTGGCTCGCACTCTGAGCGGCACTCAGCCTACGACGTTCTATAACCTGAACAAAGTAGGCAGCGGCTCCCTTACCATGCAGCAGAACGTGACGGTAAGCAACCTGCTCAGCCTCAACAGCGGCAACATTATCACCGGCACGAATACCCTGCGCCTTACCAACACGGGCGCGCAGCCGGTAATCGGGGAGAGCCTGGGGGCCTACATCCTGGGCAAGCTGGCTATAGTATTCCCCACCACGGCCTACGCCACCCGCTCGTTCCCGGTGGGCAACTACAATATTCGCAACGAAGACTTCTACCGCCCGGTAATCATCACGGCTCAGGGCGGCAGCAGCTTAGGGACAGAAGTCTTGGTAGAAATGGTTCAGGAGTCGGCCACGGGCCCGGTAGCTACCACCGACCCGCGCATTTCCAACCTTTCGCGGGTACGCTACTACCGCATCTTCACCCTTGCCGGGACTATCAATCAGCCCACGGTGCGCCTGAGTTTCAATACCAACCGGGAAGATGAGGAAATCAACGTGCCCAGCAACCTACGCATTGCCCGGTCCAGCGTGAGTACGCCCGCCGAATCGGGTGGCACCTGGACGAACGAGGGCGGCGCCGGGGTATTCTCGCCCGCCGCGCCGGCTGGCTACGTAACGTCCGGTGCCACCACCATCGACGGCAGTTCGCTGTTTGCGCTGGCTTCGACCAACCTGGTAGATAACCCGCTCAACAACGACCTGACTCCACTGCCGGTACAGCTGGTAGCTTTCTCGGCTAAGGCCGCGGGTGCTACGGTGCAGCTGGCTTGGGCTACGGCTTCAGAGAAAAACAGCTCCCATTTCGTAGTGGAACGCTCCCTCAACGGCCGCGACTTTGTGGCTCTGACGCAGGTAGCGGGCAATGGCACTACCACCAACTACCACACCTACGCCGCCACCGATGCCAAGCCTTTCCAGGGCCTGTCGTACTACCGGTTGCGCCAGGTAGACTTGGATGGACGTACTGCTCTGAGCTCAGCAGTAACCGTTACAGTCACGACGACGGCCAAAGCCTCGATGCAGGCGTATCCGAACCCCTCGGATGGCAGCCAGCTGCGCGTGCTGACGGTAGGCCTGCGCGGCCAGGGCACGCTGCGCATCCTCGACGGCTTCGGCCGCACGGTGCAGCAGCAGGCCATAAGCCTCACGCAGGCCCGGCAGGAACTGACGGTAACGCCCGCCGCTCGTCTGGCTGCCGGTATGTACATCATCACCGTGCAGACGCCTGACGGACTGTATTCGCAGAAGCTGGTGGTGAAGTAGCTCTGAGGCTACCCACTTCCTAAAAAGCGGCTCCCCAATTTGGGGAGCCGCTTTTTGCTTTTCAGGGCCTTTAGCCACTTCGATTATTCTTATTACGCACGGCCGCTATTGGAAGGTGTGTTCGTACACATTCCTATCGGCGGCTAACGCGTACCTTCGCCGCTCGCACCTTTGTTCGCCAATTCCCTCCCGTATGAGCCTTACCATCGGCAGCCTCCCGGAACTGCAACAGTACGAAACCCAGGAACTGGGCACCTCCGCCTGGCACACCATCACCCAGGAGCAGATCAACCATTTTGCGGCCGCCACGCTCGATTTTCAGTGGATTCACCTGGACGCGGACCGTGCCGCGGCTGAGTCACCGTTTGGGGGCACCATTGCACACGGCTACCTCACCGTGGCGCTGCTGCCTTACCTCTGGAACCAGATTGTGACGATTGAGAACCTGAAAATGCAGGTGAACTACGAAATTGAAGCCCTGCGCTTCAACAAGGCCGTGCTGGTAAACAGCGAAGTGCGGCTGAAAGCCAGGCTACTATCGGTGAAAGACCTGCGCGGCATTGCCAAAGCCCGCATTGAGGTAACCCTGGAAATCAACGGCAGCCGCAAGC
Organism: Hymenobacter guriensis; assembly: GCF_015773195.1. Lineage (GTDB taxonomy): Bacteria > Bacteroidota > Bacteroidia > Cytophagales > Hymenobacteraceae > Hymenobacter > Hymenobacter guriensis. The sequence continues at coordinate 120,491 of NZ_JADWYK010000006.1, read as the reverse complement.
CGGCCTACACTGGCATCATCACCTTTCTATATCATTTTCAGTAAGGCAGCGCGCCGTTTCGAAAGGGACTTACGCCCCTTCTAAGCGCATCTAAGCCGCTTCTAAGGGCCTTTACGCCACCTCGAAGAGCCTTCACGCCGTTTCTACGGGCATTTACGCCTCTTATAAGCGCTTTTGCGCCGTTTCTATGAGTCTTTACGCTGCCGTAAGCGGAGGGGCGCAGGGCGGCTGGAATATTTTCGGCGCCGCTAAAATATATTGCCGGCTGGCGCGTCTGCGTCAGTAGAATGGAAACCATTGCTTTACCCCTCGATGCTTCGCTGATGACGGCCGGCCACCAGGACCTGCAGATACAGGAAGCCGTGCGCACCCAGCGTAAGCGCTTGCTGGCGTTTATTCGTCGCCGCATTCCCGATGAAGCGGAGGCCGAAGACGTGCTGCAGGACGTGTTTGCCGAACTGGTAGAAAGCTACCGGATGCTGAAGCCCGTAGAGCAGGCCGCTGCCTGGCTTTTTCGGGTAGCCCGCAACAAAATCACGGACCTGTACCGGCGCAAGCGCACCACCTCGCTGGAAGCGGAAATAGCCGCATACTCCGACGACGAAGAAAATTCCCTGCTGCTGGCTGACCTGCTGCCCGCCACCGACGATGCGCCGGAAAACCGCCTGCTGCGCGAAACGCTGATGGAAACCCTCAGCGACGCCCTGGCTGAACTGCCGGCCGCTCAGCGGCAAGTGTTCATCTGGCATGAATTGGAGGATAAGACCTTCCGCGAAATGGAAGAGGAAACCGGCGTCCCGCTCAAAACCCTCATTTCGCGTAAGCACTACGCCGTGCAGCACCTGCGCAAACGCCTCCAGACGCTCTACACCGAGCTATTTACGGATTGAGTTGCCAAGCGAGAGTTGTCAGTTGCCAGTATCATTGATACAGCCAAGCTGCCGGCTCTTACTACCTGACAACTATCAACTGATAACCAACAACAAAAATGAACCGCTCCTTCTGGCTGCTGCGCGGCCTCAAATTCGTACTTTTTGCCGTTTTGTTTGTGGCCGTGGCGGGCTACGTCACCATGCGCCTGTGGAACTGGCTGCTGCCCGACTTGTTCAATCTGCCGCTTATCAGCATCTGGCAGGCGCTGGGCCTGCTCGTGCTTTCCCGCATCCTGTTCGGGGGCTGGGGCGGGCGCAAGGGCCGCGGGGGCTGGGCACGGCACCGCCGGGAGTGGAAGCAGAAAGTGGAGGCCCGCATGGCCGGCCTCACGCCCGAAGAGCAGGAGAAATTCCGCCAGAAAATGGCGGGTGCCTGCGGACCGGCCTGGATGCGCCGCCGGGCGGCAGACCCTAGTCAGTCGGCTTCCTTATAACGCTTGATACTACTGCGGCCTCTGAGAAATCGGGGGCCGCGGTGGTATTAAGCGTTATACTGCGCCAGCAGGTTTGCGCGGTCGGGGCGCTCTACCTGGGTCATGGCAAGCAGGAACTGGGTGAAGCGTACTTCGTTGATCTGAATCATGCCCAGCGGGATATTCAGCTCCTGAAACCCGAGGGACTTTGCCAACTGGGCCATGGACTGGGCCACGGCGCCCTGGGTGCGGGAGGGCTCAAACTCCTGCGGCACCACCAGGCACAGAATTTTCTGCCCATGCACTTCCATCAGGTAAGCATCCTGAATTATATCCCAGTTGATAAAGCCCTTGTAAGTGGTGCGGTCGAAAATGCCTACTTCGTTGATGATGATCTGCGGGCGCCGGTCGAGTAGCTGAAAAATGCCCACGGGAATGCCCAGCCCAAAGAACCCCACGCAGGCCCACGCCATCAGGCGCGACGTATCCGGCTGCTGCAACAGCCACACGCCCGCCGCCACAAAGGCCCCGCTGCCCAGCAGCAGCTTCACGGCCCGCCAAGGAGATTTATACAGCTTGATTTCCATGCCCAAACATAAAAAACGGCGGTGAAACCGAGGCAGTAACTGCTTTCTACAGCAAGTAGTGTGTGGTCAATATAATGGCGTAAAGCCAGGAGGTATATACTATCGTGTAGGTAAATGCATAGCGCAGGCTTGGGGCAAGCCTTCCCCGGCATTCGCGCCCATGACGCAGCGCAAACCGAAGTGCCCGGAAGAAAATCCAGTAAAGCATAGCGGACAGTACCATAAAAACAACCCAGGCTACGGCCGCAAAAACCCAGAGCAACACCACGGCAATAGCTGCTACCAGCAGCCACGCCAAAATGCCGAGGATGATAGCGCCGCATCCTTCACCCGCATCAAAATCCAGATCTAAACTCCCTGTATCTAATTCGGTTATCTGGTCGGGGAAAGGCATGCGCCGGATGTGTTCCTGCAGATTGCCAAAATCGTCGTGAACCCAGACTCCCTGAAACAGGCTTACCGTCAGGAATGACCCAAATGCTACCGACAGGATGGTAAGCGTAATGAGTGATTCTTTGAACAGGCTCCACTCTTGCCGCAAACCCAAAAACCATACGACTAGAATAGTGGCTGTGGCAATGAACAGAGTATAGAAGAACGGTCTTCTAGCCGGAAGCTTCATAGTTGTTACTGCTACAATGAAGGCGAATGCATAAGAATTTACAGGATGTTGGTTGCAAGTACATAAAAAAACGCGGCGACTGATGCTTCAGCCGCCGCGTTTCATTTCTGCTGATAGCAGCAGTGGAAGCTAGAAATTCCGTTCGCCGGTTTCGCGCTTGCCCAGCATCACGGCGCCGACCATAGCCACCAGAAACAGCACGGAGGCCAGCTCGAAGGGCAGCAGGAAGTCGGTGTACAGCCTCATGCCCAGCTGGTCTACCATCCCGATCTGGGAGTTGAACGCCGTGCCGGCCGGTACTCCGGTGGGCCGCACGTCTTTCAGGGCCGCTACCAGGATGAGCAGCAGGGAGCCACCGGCTACCGCTGCGGCAATTTTGGCCAGGGCCGGCTTGTGCGGTTCCGTGTCCACGTTCAGGTTCAGGAACATAATCACGAACAAGAAGAGAACCATGATGGCCCCCGCATACACGATGATGTTCACGGCCGCCAGAAACTGCGCGTTCAGCAGCAGGTAATGCCCGGAGAGGGAAAAGAACGTCAGGATCAGGAACAGCACGCTGTGAACCGGGTTTTTGGCAAACACCACGCCCAGCGCGCTCAGCAGCGCCACAAACGACAGAAACAGGAAAAGAGGAGACATGGGGAGAAGTTAATTTTGTTGCGCTATGCAGAGCAACACAAGTATCATTATGCCTGCTGCAGCTTGCCGCGCAACGTATCGGCCTGCTCGGGCGTGAGCTGAATGCCGCGGACGGAACGCTCGTCCGGCGACACGGGCTCTACCAGCCGGTCCTTGCCGTAGATGAACTCGTCCCGCTCGAAGCGCGGCGGGGCCATCTTGTCGGCCTGGAGGTAAACGGCGGCTTTCGGGCAGGCTTCTTCGCAGAGGCCGCAGAAGATGCAGCGCAGCATGTTGATTTCGTAGCTGACGGCGTACTTCTCCTCGCGGTAGAGGCCTTCTTCGCCCTTTTTCCGCTCACCGGCTACCATCGTAATAGCTTCGGCGGGGCAGGCCACGGCGCAGAGGCCGCAAGCGGTGCACCGCTCCCGGCCCTGCTCGTCGCGCTTAAGCACGTGCAGGCCGCGGAAGATGGGGGAGAAGGGGCGCACTTCCTCGGGGTAGCGCACGGTGGCCTTCTTCATGAAGAAGTGGCGCATCGTGATGCTGAGGCCCTGGAAGATGGCCGGCAGGTAAGCCCGCTCGGCCAGCGTCATCGGCTTCTTCTCTAGTTTCTTGGCTCGGTTGGTGAGTTGCATAAGAGTAGTCGGATTCGGCTAGCTGTAGCGCAAACTTGGTGTTTTGCCCTATAGCCAGCCGATGTGACGATTATCGTTGGAAGCGCGGGCTAAAAAGCTCGCGCTTGAAGCTTTATTGAATCACCCCAAACAGGATGAGGCCGCCGGTGAGCAGGATGTTGAACACGGCCAGCGGGATGAGAATGGTCCAGCCCAGGCGCATCAACTGGTCGTAGCGGAAGCGCGGCAGCGTCCAGCGCACCCACATGAAAAAGAAGATGAAAGCAAAAATCTTGGCGAACAGGCCCACGGTGCCCAGGATGGTAATCAGGTTCTGGGCCGAGGCCAGCGTCCAGTCGTGGTTGCTCACGAGCCAGTCGCGCAGCTCGTACTGGTAGGGGAAGTTGAAGCCACCGAAGTACAGCACGCTCATCACGGCCGACACCACGAAGATGTTCACGTATTCCGAAAACAGGTACAGGCCCAGCTTCATCGATGAATACTCGGTGTGGTAGCCCCCCACCAGCTCGGTTTCGCACTCGGGCAGGTCGAAAGGGGTGCGGTTGGTTTCGGCGAAGGCGCACACCAGGAAGATGATGAAGCCCAGCGGCTGCTTGACGATGTTCCAGAACTGCCACTCGCCGGCTACCGACTGCTGCAGCGTGATTTCGCGCAGGCTAAGCGTGCCCGACATCATGAGCACGGCAATCAGCGCCATGCCCATAGCCAGCTCGTAGCTGATGTTCTGGGAAGCCGCGCGCACGGCACCTAGCAGCGAGAACTTGTTGTTGGAAGCCCACCCGCCAATCATAACGCCATACACACCCAGCGACACCACGCCGAAAATCCAGAGCATGCCGATGTTTACTTCAATGCCCTGCAGGAAGAAGGCGTTGTTGCCGAAGCTCATGTTGTTGCCGAACGGAATTACCGCCGACGACATAAGAGCCGTAATCATGGCCAGGCAGGGACCAAACACGAACAGCGCCTTGTTGGCCCCGCCGGGGAAGAACTCTTCTTTCGTGAACATCTTCACGGCATCGGCCAGGGGCTGCAGCAGGCCGTAGGGGCCGGCGCGGTCGGGGCCCACGCGGTCCTGCAGGAAGGCCGCAATTACGCGCTCCGCGTAGGTGCAGTAGGTGGCAATCAGCAGTGAAAGCGCAAATACAACGAAGATGACAATGGATTGCCAGCCGAGGGCGGGTAGTTCTAGCATTCTTTTAAGCTGTTAGCCTTGAGGACGTCTGTCATGCTTCGGCAAGCTCAGCATGACGTTCTTTGGTTTAGCTACCGAGTTTCAGTGGCGGGTTTTGCTGCAGGTCGCGCACGGTGCTTTCGGGCAGGTCGGCTACCACCGACTGGTTGAGCACGGGTAGCTCGTAGTGGTTGGCCGAAATTACCGAAGAACGGTCGATATGGGCCGGGCCTTCGATAACCCAATCCGAGGTTTCCTTTTTCTCGAAGCGGCACTCGTTGCAGATCCACTCTTTCACCTCGCCGTACTGGTCTTTGCGGGCCGTGGTACGCAGCACATCTTTGCCTTTGTACCACAGTACCACGTTGCCGGCGCACTTGGGGCAGTCACGGTGGGCATTCATGGGTTTGGTGAACCACACGCGCTGCTTAAAGCGGAAGGTCTTGTCCGTCAGAGCACCTACCGGGCACACGTCAATCACGTTGCCGGAGAAGTCGTTGTCGATGATATTCTCGATGTAGGTGCCGATTTCAGCCGCGTCGCCTCGGCCCAGCACGCCGTGCACCCGGTCGCCCTTGGCAATCTGGTCGGCGGTGTACACACAGCGGTAACACAGAATACAGCGCGTCATGTGTAGCTGAATCAGCGGCCCGATGTCGATTTTCTCGAAGGTGCGGCGCTCTTCCTGGTAGCGGGTAGTGCTCACACCGTGCTCGAAGGCAAAGTTCTGCAGGTCACACTCGCCGGCCTGGTCACACACGGGGCAGTCCAGCGGGTGGTTGATAAGCAGCATTTCCACGATGCCCTTACGCACGTTCAGCACCTGCTCGGAAGTCGTGTTTTCGACCACCATGCCGTCCTGCACTGGCGTTACGCACGAGGCCACCAGCTTGGGCATAGGGCGCGGGTCTTTGGCCGAGCCAGCCGCTACGCGCACGAGGCAGGCGCGGCACTTACCACCCGAGCCTTTCAGCGGGGTGTAGTAGCACATGGCCGGAGGAACGATGCTGCCCCCAATCTGGCGGGCTGCATTCAGGATAGTGGTTCCGTCCGGAACTTCTACCTCAACGCCATCAAAGGTTATTTTAGCCATTATTCAGAGCTTCCGAAAGGGGGAAGTGAAGTCGTTAAGAAATTAAGCCAGTACCGCGCTGGGCCGATACACTGCACCGGGTTGGGCAGCTTCCTTGGCGTGGGTCACGTGCCACTCAAACTCATGGCGGAAGTGGCGCACGGCGGCAGCCACCGGCCAAGCAGCTGCCTCGCCCAACGGGCAAATGGTATTGCCTTCGATTTGCTTGGCTACGCTTACCAGCAGGTCGATGTCTTCCATGTGGCCGTGGCCGTGCTCGAGGCGGTGCAGCACTTTCTCCAGCCAGCCCGTACCCTCGCGGCAGGGCGAGCATTGCCCGCACGACTCGTGGTGGTAGAAGCGGGAGAAGTTCCAGGTGTTGCGCACGATGCAGGTTGTCTCATCCATGGCAATGAAGCCACCCGAGCCCAGCATGGTGCCCGTTACAAACCCACCATCCGACAATGACTCATAGGTCATCAGGCGGTTTTCGCCGGCGGCCGTTTTCAGAATCAGCTCGGTGGGCAGAATGGGTACGGAGGAGCCGCCCGCCACTACGGCTTTCAACTGCCGGCCTTTCCAGATGCCGCCGCAGTACTCGTCGGAGTAAATAAACTCCTCCACGGGTACGCCCAGCTCGATTTCGTAGATACCCGGCTTGTTGAGGTGGCCGCAAGCGGAAATCAGCTTGGTGCCCGTGCTCCGGCCCACGCCAATCTTGGCATATTCGTCGCCACCTTCGTTGATGATGGGCACCACGGCCGCAATGGACTCCACGTTGTTTACTACCGTAGGACGGGCATACAGGCCCTGCACGGCCGGAAATGGAGGCTTGTTGCGCGGGTTGCCCCGCTTGCCTTCCAAGGATTCCAGCAAGGCTGTTTCCTCCCCGCAGATGTAAGCGCCACCGCCCGGATGCACGTGCAGGTCCAGGTCGTAGCCCGAGCCGAGAATGTTCTTGCCCAGGAATCCGTTGGCGTACGCTTCGGCAATAGCTTTTTCCAGGATGCGCAGCACGTACAACAACTCACCGCGGATATAGATGTACGAGGTGTTGGCGCCCAGCGCGTACGAGCTCGTAATCATACCCTCAATGAGCAGGTGGGGTAGCTTTGACATCAGCTGACGGTCCTTGAAGGTGCCCGGCTCCGATTCGTCGGCGTTGCACACCAAGTAGCGTGGCACACCTTCCGGCTTGGCCAGAAAGCTCCACTTCATGCCCGTGGGGAAGCCAGCGCCGCCGCGGCCGCGCAGGCCCGACTTCTTCACTTCTTCCACCACCTCGTCGGGCGTCATCGTTTTGATGGCCTTTTCCACCGAGCGGTAGCCGCCGTGCTTGCGGTATACCTCAAAGGTATCGATGCCTTCAACGTTAATATGTTCGGTCAGCAGTTTGCGTCCCATAGGTTCAGAGCTGAAAGACGTTAGTTGTTGGCCACTGCGTTCGGGAGGCCGGTTTCTTCCCAGGGCAGGGCGGGGCGGTGCACCTGGTTGCGCAGCTCCGTGAGCATGGCATCCACGGCTTCCGGCGTATCGAGCTGCTCGTAGTACTTCTCGCGCACCTGCACGATGGGCGCAAAGCCGCAGGCCGCCAGGCACTCAACTTCCTTCAAGGTAAACAAGCCATCGGCCGAAGCCGGGCCGCCTACTTTGGCGCCGGTAATCCGCTCCAGATGGGCCGTCAGCTCGTCGGAGCCGCGTAGCATGCAGGGGCCAGTGCGGCAGATTTCCAGCACGTGCTTGCCTACCGGCTTCAGGTTGAACATGGTGTAGAAGGAGGAAACCTCGTACACCTCAATCGGCTTGATACCAATGACCTCGGCTACCATGTCCTGCACTTCGGGGCTTACCCAACCGCCGAATTCGGCCTGGGCAATGTGCAGGATCGGAAGCAGGGCCGACTTGCGCCGGTCGTCGGGGTAATGGGTGAGCAGACGCTTGATTTCAGCCTGCGCGGCTTCAGAAAATTGCGGCTTGACGGTAGTCGTCTCCATAGAAGTCAAATTCAGCAAAAAACTACGCGTCCAGCTCCCCGGCAATAACGTTCATCGACGACAAGGTCACGATGGCGTCGGAGAGGGTCTGGCCCACCACCATTTCGGTGTAGGCTTGGTAGTAGATGAAGCAGGGGCGGCGGAAGTGCAGGCGGTAGGGTGTACGGCCCCCATCCGAAACCAGGTAGAAGCCCAACTCCCCGTTGCCGCCTTCCACAGAGTGGTAGACTTCGCCAACCGGGGCCTCAATCTCACCCATCACAATCTTGAAGTGGTAGATGAGGGCTTCCATGTTCTTGTACACGGCCTGCTTGGGCGGCAGGTAGTAGTGCGGGGCGTCGGCGTGGTAGGGGCCCTCTGGCAGGTTTTCGAGGGCCTGATTAATGATGCGCAGGCTTTGCCAGATTTCCTCGTTGCGCACCATGAACCGGTCGTAGGTGTCGCCCTTGGTGCCCACCGGAATTTCAAAGTCGAAATCCTGGTAGCTGGAGTAAGGGTTCATCACCCGCACGTCGTAGTCGACGCCGGCGGCGCGCAGGTTGGGGCCCGTGAAGCCGTAGTTCAGAGCGCGCTCGGCCGAAATGCCGCCTACGTCCACCACGCGGTCCATGAAGATGCGGTTGCGGTTGAACATCTTCTCGAACTCCTGCATCACGGCCGGAAAGCTTTTCAGCCAGGCCCGCAGCTTTTGCAGGGCCACCGGCGTGAAGTCGCGCTCCATACCGCCTACGCGGCCCATGTTGGTGGTGAGGCGGGCGCCGCTTACCTCCTCGTAGATTTCGTACACCTTCTCCCGCTCATCCATCAAGTAGAGGAAGCCGGTGAAAGCGCCGGTATCCACGCCCAGAATGCCGTTGCAGATCAGGTGGTCCGTAATGCGGGCCAGCTCCATCAGAATCACGCGCATGTACTGGGCGCGCTTGGGCACTTCCACGCCAAGCAGCTTCTCCACCGTCATGTGCCAGCCCATGTTGTTGATGGGCGACGAACAGTAGTTCATGCGGTCCGTCAGGGGCGTAATCTGGTAGAAGGGCCGGCGTTCGGCAATCTTCTCGAAGGCGCGGTGGATGTAGCCGATAGTAGGTACCCCGGAAATAATCCGCTCCCCGTCCATCTGCAGAATGTTCTGGAAGATGCCGTGGGTGGCGGGGTGCGTGGGGCCCAGGTTGAGCGTAGTCAGCTCCTGGTTGAAGTCGTTTACCGTAGGCGCCAGCGGATTGATCCGGGGCTGCTGCTCGCGGGCTTCTTCAATGATTTTATGGGTGCCTTCCAGCGTGTCGTTTACTGCCATGTTGGGTAGTATTGAGTAGTGGGTAGTGAGTATTGAGAAACTATTATCGAGTGAAATCAGACCGTTAGTCTCACTACTCAATACCAGCTACTCACTACTAAACTCTATCGTCCGAAGAACAGGTCGGTTTTGTCTTCGCGGGTGCCATCTTCCAGGGCGTACTCCCGGCGCATGGGGTGGTAGTCCATGTCCTCCACATTCAGGATGCGGATGAGGTTGGGGTGACCAGGGAAGATGATGCCGAAGAAATCAAAAGCCTCACGCTCCATCCAGTTGGCGGTGGAGTAGAGGTCAGTCAGGGTGGGCACTACCGGGTCGGTAATGGGGAAGAAGATCTTCAGCCGCAGCCGGATATTCTGCGTCAGGCTGTGCAGGTGATACACCATGCCTAGCTCCTGACCTTCCTTCTCGGGCCAGTGCATGCCGCACATGGTAGTCAGGAAGTTGAGCTGCAGCTCCTGGTCCTGCTGCAAACCAGCAATGATGTCGTGAATCCGCTCCCGGGTGGTGGTGGCGGTCAACAGACCGTAGGGTTCCTCCACATCGGTGAAGGCATCTGCGCCGAACAGGCGGTGCAGCAGGGCCAGCAGCTGCGCGTTTTTCTGCGCGGCCGGGTCCTGGGCGGCAGCTTGTTCCTGAGCCGGGATGGATTCGTTCTGTTCAGCCATTTCTGAGTATTGAGTATTTGGTATTGAGTATTGAGAGGCAGACAGCAGCGGTCCAACTACTCAATACCCAATACTCACTACCTATTTAATGTTGTAAGACGCCAGCAGGGCCTGGTACTCGGGCGAGTTGCGGCGGCGGATGGACTCATTTCGGGCCAGATCCTGCACCCGCATCAGGCCGTCGAGCACTTGCTCGGGGCGGGGCGGGCAGCCGGGTACGTACACGTCTACCGGGATAATCCGGTCGATGCCCTGGAGCACGGAGTAGGTATCGAAAATGCCGCCCGAGCAGGCGCAGGCACCCATAGCCAGCACCCAGCGGGGCTCAGCCATCTGCTCATATACCTGCTTTACAATGGGGGCCATCTTCTTGGCGATGGTACCCATTACCATCAGCAAATCGGCCTGCCGGGGCGAGAAGGAAGGGCGCTCCGAGCCGAAGCGGGAAATATCGTAACGGGAGCCCATGGTAGCCATAAACTCGATGCCGCAGCAGGAAGTGGCGAAAGGCAAAGGCCAGAGCGAGTTGGCGCGGGCCATGCCCACCACTTTCTCCAGCGAGGTAGCGAAGAAGCCAGCTCCTTCCAGGCCCTCGGGGGCCTCCACCATTTTGATTTCAGGAACTCTAGTATCCATGAGAGAAGGTCAGATTAGAAAGCGGAATTACTCCACTTCAGCCAACACCAGCTAGCAAGCAAAAGTTTGGCTTAACGGGCTTCGTTCCAGCGCAGAACGCCCTTTTTGATAACGTAGGCGAAGCCGGCCATCAGCAGCGCCAGGAACACTATCATCTGAATGAAGCCTTCGGTGCCGAGGGCGCGGAAGTTCACGGCCCAGGGATACATGAAGATAACCTCCACATCAAACAGCACGAACAGGATGGCCGTCAGAAAGTACTTCACCGAAATCGGGGTACGGGCGTTGCCCACCGACTCGATGCCGCACTCAAAGGCTTCATCTTTGACCACGCTCTTGCGACGCGGCCCCACGAGGTGCGAAACCACCATGGCAAACGCTACGAAGGCAATGGCCAGCACAAACTGCACGATGATAGGCAGAAAGTCCTGGGGCTGATAGTTGGTCGAAACGGCAAGAAACATAGGCTGCGACAAATAAACGCCGTTTAAACACGGCATGGGAGGCAAAGGTAGGGCCTAGCCGGTTGGGAACAAAGGTGAAATAGGAGGGGAGGGCAAAGGCGTGTATTTGGTGAGAAACTCAGCCTCTCAGCCATGGCACCGGTATTCACGCTGCCTCACATCCACAGAGTAGAAGTATATTTCGTCTTGCAAGAGGCCGCACAATAGTGGTCGAACACTTTACACGAGAAGGTATATACTACGTCGGGGAATACCTCCCGGCACAACCTGAATTGCGCAAATTGGTGCCTATGCGTCGTGTAGCCATTCACGCCGCTGGGGGAGCCTATAGCTATGCTGGAAATGCCGAAACCGGCCAGCACGCTATGGCTAGAGGGTATTTACGATGAAATAGTCATTACGCGAGTGCATCCGCAGACCCTGGTGAGACAGGTAGAAATTGTAATTAGCTGATTTTTTTTGTAGTTGTTTTTAGGCTGAGTAATAGTAGCTTACGTCTGGGTGTGGGCGCACACGCATCTCAGCTTCTCTACTGGCCGAGGCAGGTGGCCCAACTCCCACTACTCTTCCTTTCATCCTTTTCCACAACCACCATGAGAACAGCTTACCAAACCAAACGCCCCCAAACCGCCGGGGCGACGGACAGCCGACTACAGCGGCTGCGCAACCACCGGCTAGTTGCTTTCCTGCTTTTTATATTCGCTTTCATGTGCGGTAATGCCTCCGCGCAAACCGCGTGCAGCCCCGCCTGGAGCTCCTCCACGGTGTACACCGTGGGTAACCCCGTGTCCCGCAACGGCAACAACTACACCGCCAAGTGGTGGACCCAGGGCGAAGACCCCACCACGGCCAGCTGTACGGACTGCGTATGGAAGCTGGTAGGCCCCTGCGGCGGCACCACCACCAATACGCCGCCTACGGTAGGCCTCACAGCGCCAGCTAATGGAGCCTCCTACACGGCGCCAGCTACTATCACACTTGGCGCTACTGCTACCGACAATGTATCAGTAGCCAAGGTGGAGTTCTTCAACGGCAGCACCAAGCTGGGCGAGGACCTGACGGCCCCCTACAGCTACACCTGGGGTAGTGTGGCTGCGGGCACGTACACGCTCACAGCCAAAGCTACTGACAACGCCGGCCTTACGGCTACTTCGGCCGCCGCCACGGTTACTGTAACTGCTGCCCCGCCCGTGGGCATTGCTATTCCGGGTCAGGTTGAAGCCGAGGCGTACTCGGCGTTCAACAACGTCCAGCTGGAAACTACTACCGACACCAACGGGGGCCAAAATGTGGGCTACATTGCCGCCGGCTCCTGGATGGATTACGCGGTAAACGTGACTACCGCCGGGCAGTATGATGTCACCTACCGGGTGGCCAGCCTCAACACGGCCAGCAGCGTCCAGCTTCGCTCGGGCGCTACGGTGCTGGGTACCACGTCGGTGCCCGTTACGGGCAGCTGGCAAACCTGGACTACCACGGCCGCAACCCGGGTGACGCTGGCAGCCGGTGCCCAGACCCTGCGCGTGTACGCGGTAGCGCCGGGCTTCAACCTTAACTGGATCCGGTTTGCCGCTGCCGGCAGCACCACGAATACGCCGCCCACAGTCGGACTCACGGCACCGGCCAACGGGGCCACGTTCACGGCGCCGGCCAGCGTGACTATCACGGCCACTGCTACCGACAATGTATCAGTAGCCAAGGTGGAGTTCTTCAACGGCAGCACCAAGCTGGGCGAGGACCTGACGGCCCCCTACAGCTACACCTGGGGCAGTGTGGCCGCGGGCACGTACACGCTCACGGCCAAAGCCACTGACAACGCCGGCCTTACGGCTACTTCTGCCGCTGTCAGCATCACCGTCAACGGCACTACTACGCCTACTACAAACTTGCCTAAGCGCATCATGTCGGGCTACTGGCACAACTTCGCCGGCGGGGTGCCCTTCATCAAGCTGCGCGACGTGCATCCGGGCTGGGATGTTATCAATATCTCCTTTGCTGAGCCCATTGCCGCCGGCAGCACCGATGGCCGCATGAAGTTTGTGCTGGGCGGCCCGGCCGACTATACACCAGCCGCTTTCAAGGCCGATGTGAAGTTGCTGCAAAGCCAGGGCAAGAAAGTGGTGCTGTCCATCGGGGGCTACGAAGGCTACTTCTCCCTTGGCTCTACTACCGCCGTCAACCAGTTTGTCACCGATATCAAGAGCTTCGTGAACGAGTATGGTTTCGATGGTATCGACATCGACCTGGAGCAGTCCTCGGTGCAGTTCAACGGCGGCGCCGACCCGGATTTCAAGAACCCGACTTCGCCTAAAGTCGTCAACATGATTTCGGCTATCCGACAGATTGTTAATGCCTATCCCTCGACGTTTATCTTGTCGTGGGCGCCCGAAACCTTCTACTTCCCGATGGCGCACCAGTGGTACGGCGGCACCAACAGCTTTGTGGATACCCGCAGCGGCGTGTACCTGCCCATGATTCAGGCCCTGCGCGACCGGACTACCTATGTGCAAACCCAGCTCTACAACTCCGCCCAGATGAAGGGCAACGACGGGGTGATGTACTCGATGGGAACCGTGGAAGGCATCGTAGCCATGACCAACATGGTTATCGAGGGCTTTACCGTAGGCAGCGACACCGGCCCCTTCTTCACCGGCCTGCGTCCCGACCAGATTGTCATTGCCGTGCCTTCGTCGCAGGGGGCTGCGGGCAGCGGGCAGATTTCCAACGCCGGCCTCCAGCAGGCGTTCAACCAAGTGAATAGCAAGCACCCGGGGCTGCGTGGCATTATGGCATGGTCCATCAACTGGGACACTTTCCAGAACAGCAACTCCTTTGTCATCAGCAACAGCAACTTCCTCAAAGCCCTGCCCGCAGCCCGCACCGCTTTGAGCGACCAGCCAGCAGTTAGCCGGCAAACGGGCCTGGGCGTGTTCCCCAACCCGGCGGTGGCCGGCAACCGCCTCAGCCTTAAGCTGGGCGCCAAGTATCAGTCGGTAGACGTACTCCTCACCGACCTGACCGGGCGCAGAGTGGGTGCGTATTCCTTCCGCAGCGTAAGCCAGGCCGACTTTACTCTGCCTAAGCACGCCCGCGGCATCTTGCTGGTTCAGGTGGTGGCCGACGGCAAAACTACCGTTCAGCGCATCCTGGCCGAATAAGGGCTGGAAATCAGCTTCAAGCATAAAAAAGCCGCTCCGGGACTCCGGAGCGGCTTTTTTAGCTTAGCGAAACAACATTAAAATCCGCCCTGCCCGGTAACGTTCAGGTTTTCGCCGGTTTCCACGCCAAGGAAGGGGTAGCGGTAGTCCGTCACGGGCACGAAGGTTTCCTTGATGGCGCGCGGCGACACCCAGCGCAGCAGGTTCAGGATAGAGCCGGCCTTGTCGTTGGTTCCGGAAGCCCGGGCGCCCCCGAAAGGCTGCTGGCCAACCACCGCGCCGGTGGGCTTGTCGTTGATGTAGAAGTTGCCGGCGGCCTGTACCAGCTTCTTCGAGGCCAGGTCGATGGCGTAGCGGTCCTGAGCGAAAATGGCACCGGTGAGGGCATAGGGTGAGGTGCTATCCACCAGCTCCAGCGTCTGCTCAAACTGGTCGGCCTCGTACACGTGTACCGTCACCACGGGGCCGAACAGCTCCTCGCACATGGTCACGTACTTGGGGTCTTTGGTCACGATAACCGTAGGCTCAATGAAATAGCCTTTCGACTTATCGTAGTTGCCGCCGGCCACGATTTCCGCGTTTGGGTCGGCCTTGGCCCCGTCGATGTACTTGGCCAGCTTATCGAAGGACGTTTCGCTGATAACGGCGTTGATGAAGTTCGAGAAGTCCTCCACGTCGCCCATCTTGAACGAGGCCAGGTCTTCCTTCACGTAGCCCAGAATTTCGTCGGCCAGGTTGCTGGGCAGGTACACCCGCGAAGCCGCCGAGCACTTCTGGCCCTGGTACTCAAACGCGCCCCGGCTGATGCCCACGGCCACCGACTTGGCGTGAGCCGAGGGGTGTGCCACAATGAAGTCCTTGCCGCCGGTTTCGCCCACGATGCGCGGGTAGCTCTTGTAGCGCTTGATGTTCTGGCCAATTGTCTGCCAGATGTGCTGAAACACGCCGGTAGAGCCGGTGAAGTGGATGCCGGCAAAATCGGGGTGGGAGAAAATAACGTCGCCGGCGGTGGGCCCGTCTACATACACCAGGTTGATAACGCCAGCCGGTACGCCAGCCTCCTCAAACAGCTCCATCAGCACCTGGGCCGAGTAAATCTGGGTGTTGGCGGGCTTCCACACCACCACGTTGCCCATCATGGCCGCCGAGGCGGGCAGGTTGGCGGCAATGGACGTGAAGTTGAAGGGCGTGAGGGCAAACACGAAGCCTTCGAGCGGGCGGTGCTCCAGGCGGTTCCACATGCCGGGCTGGCTCTGGGGCTGCTGCCGGTACAGCTCCTGCATGAAGTGCACGTTGAAACGGAAAAAGTCAATCAGCTCGCAGGCGGCGTCAATTTCGGCCTGGAAGCAGTTTTTGCTCTGGCCTAGCATGGTGGCCGCGTTGAGGCGCGCGCGGTAGGGACCCGCCAGCAATTCGGCAGCTTTCAGGAAGATGGCGGCGCGCTGCTCCCAGGGCAGCTCGGCCCACTGCGGGCGGGCGGCCAGGGCGGCATCAATGGCCTGCTGCACGTGCGAAGCGTCGCCTTCGTGGAAGTGGCCGAGGGTATGTTGGTGGTCGTGGGGCGGGCTGATGCGCTGGGTGTTGCCGGTGCGCACTTGCTGGCCGCCGATGTGCATGGGAATGTCGCGCTGCTGCTGCTTGAGCTCCTTGAGTGTCTTGAGCAGCTCGGTGCGCTCGGGAGAGTTGGGCGCGTAGCCCTTCACCGGCTCGTTTATCGGGGTGGGGACGTTGAAAAAGCCGTTAGCCATGTCTGTGTTTTTCGTTGTTGGGAATTGATGACTGGGTGGAAAACAAAGGTAGAGAGGAAAGAGTGGAACCTACTAGCGGCCGTAATACCGCGTTGAATCCAGCTGCAGCATCGCCCAATTGTTATAAGCAGCGGCTATCCATTTGCCTTTTACCCGCTGTAGTTCGTCTATTTTCTGTTTAGGCCGGTTGATCAGATAAGCGGCTGGCAATTGCCCGGTGGCCGCATCATACTGTAGCTCCACTGTATCACCCATCAATCGAAAATGGCCACTTGTCTCAGACCCCGGTAAGGAAAGACTGAATTCACCATCCTTGTACAAGGTCAGTGCCCAGTTACCGACAAAGCTGTCAGTGTACGCAGTGAGAATTGTGGGTCGTACAGGTTCTGGCCAAAGTAGATAAGTCAGGAGCCCAAAACCAATAAGTAAAAGCCACCATCTTCTTTTCATGTTGCCTATCCTAACGATGTTATTCTGAGCTTTCCCAAGCTCTACTGCCGCGCCAGCAGCTCGCGGATTTGTTGCTCCAGGTCCGTCATGGAGCCGGTGTTGTGGATGGTGAAATCGAAGTGTGGATAGGTGTCGAGGGCGGTTTCGCTGGGGTGCTCGTCGTCGCGGGTACCGTCGCCGCGCTGGCAGAGCGGGTCGCCTTCTACGCGCAGCATCAGCCCGCCCTGGCGTCGGATCAGATCGGCCTCGTTGGGAAAGCGCACGTCCGGAATGAGCGTGCACTGGTCGGCGGGCAGCTGGGAGAAGAAGGCCTGCACCCAGATGTCGGGCTCCCACTGGCGCAGCGCCAGGCCTACCTGCTGGAGCATCTCGCCCCGGGTGCGCCCAAAGGCCGGCAGCTTTTCAGCCTTGCCCTTCTGCGAAAAGTACGGAGCCGTGCCTTCCCCGGCCAGGGCCGCACACACGGCCTTTATCGGTTCGCCCACGGAGCGGATGTGCCACTTGCGCTCGGGCTGCAGCCGCTGGAGCAGGCGGGCCAGCGTATCCTTGCCGCTGCCGCGCTTGCCCGAAAAACCAATCAACTGTGTCATGGAGGGCAAAGGTAGCAGACCGTACGGTTGTCCTCCCGAGCAGCCCAAAGGATCTTAGCAGGTCAGGGCAATTCGTTGTGCCGAGTGTTGTTCCAGGAAGTGCTAACGGTAAGGCGTAAATTGACGCATGGGTTATCCGCCTGCGGTACTGCTGCGGGCCGCGGGGGTGACACAGCGGGAAATGGCGGCGCGGCGCAAGGACTCCGGGTATCGGACGCGGGGTTCATCATCATCTGGCTGACCTGGTCAGCACTGCGCTGGTACCAGTACAGCCGTAAAAGCACCGAAACGCATTCTTAAAGAAACGTTGTCGGTGCTTTTGCGGCTGCTCAGATTGCAACTATAATTACTCCACTACCAGGCGTAGCGTCTCAGCTCCGCTCCGCACGACATACATGCCCGCCGGCAGCCCAGTTGGCAAGCTTAGTACCACGTTGCCTGCCGCGTCGGCTGTGGCCGACAGCACTGGACGGCCCAGTGCATCCAGCAACTGTACGGCGGTGCCGGGAGCCGCGCCGATGAGTGTGGCCGCACCGTCGCGGGCCGGATTGGGGTACACCATCAGTCTGGTCGCGCCGGTGCCAGCCAAGGGTACAGCCTGCACGAGGGAGTAGGCAGCGGTTCCGTTCTGGTCCACCTGCCGCAGGCGGTAGTAAAGTACTGCGGCGCCGGCCGGTAGCCGTTCATCAAGCAGCTGGTACGAGCGGGGCATAGTACTGGTACCGGCGGCCGCTACCTTACCAATGGCGGCAAACTGCTGCCCGTCTGAACTGCGCTCCACCTCGAAGGTGGCGCTGTTTGTTTCCTGGGCCGTGGCCCAGCTCAGGCGTACGACCTGCGGCCCGGTGGCCTGCGCCATGAACTGCGTGAGCTGCACCGGTAGGGGCGCACTGGGTCCGGTAAGGTAGAACTCGGAAAAGTGGTCGGTCACCTGTAATTCAGCGGCAAACCAGGACGTGCCGGTCGGCGAGGTGGCCGGAGCAGCCAGCGTGCGTTGCTCGCCGCCCGGGTCGTTGTCGCTTAGCAGGCAGTTCTCATTGGCCCCGCTGTACTGCATGGCCTGGAGGGTAGCCATGGTCAGGGCCGGCTCCGCCGCCTGCAGGCGGGTAAACTCTGCATTCAGACCGTAAAAACGCAAAGCTATGGTACGGCCGTCGAAGCGTCCGCTGCTGGCCGTCAGGTGGAAGTTGCGGTCGAGGTAGCTCCCCATACTGGCATCTTGGCGCACAACCGAGGCCGGGGTAGCGCGCCCCACGTCAATGGACAGGTTGCCCAGTGGAGCGCCGGTGTAGCGGTACGCCGCCACTACCTGGCCATTGCCCGCCAGCAGGTAGTGCCAGGCATCGTCGTTGATGCTCGGCGTAGGGGGCACAGCGGCAGTGCAGGCATCAAGAGCGCCACCCTCGTACACGCCCAGCACCTGGAAGGCGGGGGCCGTCAGGCTATTTCCCCCCACAAGGGAGGTAGCCACGATGGGGCTGGTACCGGCCGTAGCACCAGCCGGCACCACGGCCGTGAGGGACGTGAGCGAGTTCACGATGACACTGCTGGCCGCAACCCCACCAAATGTAACCGTGGTACCCGGCGTAAAGCCCGTGCCGGTAATAGTGATGGGCAGGCCCGGCAGCTCGGCCGCAGTACTGAGCGTGACCAGCGCGGGCGGCGAGGTGCAGGGCACGATGGTCACGGTATTTGATGGGGCCGAGGTTTCGCCATTGAGGCTGGCCACGGCCGCATAGTCGCCGGGCGTGCTGGTCACGAGCGGGTTAGCTGTGGTGTTGCCCGGCAAAAAGGTGAAGCTGGCTCCGCCCACGGGCGTGGGCGTGGTGTTCGGGGTGCCGTCGGGCAGGAGGCGGATGAGGTGGCCTGCCGGGGAATCCTGGTAACGGGTGAAGTTGCCGCCGGCCACTACGCTGCCGTCGGGCTGGACAGCCAGGCGGCGCACGCCCACATCGAAGCCCGTGCCGATATTGAACGTGGCGTCGAGGGTGCCGCCGGTTTCGAGCCGGGCTATGCGGTTTTGAGGCAGGCCTTTGTAATTGACGAATTGCCCACCCACCAGCACTTTACCATCGGCTTGCAGAGCTACCACGTTTACCGTCGCGGTGGTGTTAGTGCTAGTCGTGAAGCCGGTGCCGGTTACAAAGTCGGGGTCGCGGGTACCGTTGTCAGTTAGGCGAATAATCCCACCGAGGTTCGGGTTTGCGGTGCCGTTGTAGCTGCTGAACGTGCCGCCCACCAGTACCTTGCCATTGGCCTGCAAAGCCAGGCTATTCACCGTGTTATTAAAGCCCGTGCCGGTCGCGAAGTCGGTGTCGCGGATGCCGTTGGCGGTGAGCCGGACAATCCCGCCCAGGCCCGTGGCACTGTTGTAGCTACTGAACGACCCGCCCACCAGCACTTTACCATCAGCCTGCACCACAATGCTCTGCACGGTACTATTGAAGCCGCCGGTGTTGTTGTTGTTGTAATAGTAGTCGTCGCCACCCGTATCGAAGCTGACGTCGCGGCTGCCGTTGGGGTTGAGGCGAATAATCCTGTTATCTATCGTCGTAGTGCTGTTGTAGGCGGTGAACGAACCGCCCACCAGTATCTGGCCATCGGGCTGCACTACGATGCTCTGCACAGCGGCGCTGAAGCCGGTGCCGGTGACAAAGGTCTCGTCGCGGGTACCGTTGGCATTGAGACGAATAATCCGGGTGGCCGCCGTGCCGTTGTACATCGTGAAGTCGCCGCCCACCAGCACTTTGCCATCGGCCTGCAGCGCCACGGCGTTTACGGTTCCCGTGAAGCCGCCGGTGGTGCCCGTGCCGGTGTCGAAAGCGGCATCGCGCGAACCGTCCGGGTTAAGCTGCAGGATGCCGTTGACCGCGACTCCATCGTAGGTGGTGAAAGGTCCGACCAGCAGCAACTTGCCGTAGGGGCGCACTACGATGCCGTTCACGTTGCTATTCAGGCCCGTGCCGACCGTGAAGGCCGGGCTCGTGGCCGTACCCGTGAGGGTGAGCGGGGCGCACACCTCCAGCGGACCCGCCGGGCTGAGCGTGGCCAGCAGCCCCGCCGGACGGGGCGTGTAGGTGAAGGCCGTGGCCGTGGTCAGGACGACGCCATTCGACGTGGTGAGGGTGAGGACCCCGGAAGCCGCGCCCACCGGCACCTGCACTGTCAGGCTGGTGGCCGACTGCGCCGTGATGGGGGCCAGCTCGCTGCTGCCACCGAAGCGCACGCCGCGCACCGTATTCAGGTTAGTGCCCGTGATGGTGACGAGCGTGCCCGCCGGCCCGCTTAAGGGCGAAAAGCCGGCGATGGTGGATGGAAGGGCCGTATTGAAGCGGATAAACAGCTGGGCATAGTCATAAGCCATGTCGCCAATGTTGCCCGTAACGTTGCCTCTGGAGTTACCGGCGTGAGAGGTGAGCAGGTCCAGCGTGCCGTCGCCGTCCATATCGCCCAGCGCCACGAACGGCTTACTTCCCCCGGTGCCTACGGTGGAGCTGCTGTTGAACGCGCCGCTGCCGTTATTGAGCCGCACCACCGCCTGCCCTACGGCGGCACCACTCAGGTTTGAGTTGTCGCCGGCCGTCACTAGGTCCAGGTCGCCGTCGCCATCCACGTCGCCCAGCGTCAGGGTGTTCGGAGCAAAATCCAAGAGGTGGTCGGCACCGCCGCCGAAAGTGCCGTTGCCGTTGTTGAGCCGCACGCTCACCGTGCTGGTAGCGGAGCTGCTCGTGGCCAGGTCCAGGTCGCCGTCGCCGTCCACGTCGCCCACCACCAGCTTGGTCATGGCCCGGCCCATCGGCACGTCGTACGTGCCGCTGAACACGCCGCTGCCGCTGTTGAGCCGCACGCTCACCTGACTGCCATTGGCTATCAGCGCATCCAGGTCGCCGTCGCCGTCCACGTCACCCAGCGCCACATCCACCGCAACAATCGGAGCTTGAAACGTGCCCATGCTGAAGTAATTGGCAGTTTGGGTGAAGGTGCCATTCGTATAGAAGCTCAACGATGCCTGGGTGGCAGCCGTGAGCATATCCAGGTCGCCGTCGCCGTCCAGGTCGCCCAGCACCGTATGGGTAGGGCGGGTGCTGACTTGGGTAGCCTGGGAATTCCCAAAGCTGCCGCTGCCGTTGTTCAGCCGCCTGTATACCTGATTCTGGACGCTACCGTTGGAGTTAGTTGCCCCGCTCGTCACTAGGTCCAGGTCGCCGTCGCCGTCCACGTCGCCCAGGGTAATGGCCGTGGGGAAGGTGCCATTAATTTCGATGGGGTCCCCCAGCAGGCCGTTGCCCAAGCCGAACCGTACTACCGCCGAGCCACTTGCATTGGTGCCTCCGTAAAAATCGGTCGTCACTACGTCCAGTACGCCGTCGCCGTTCAGGTCGCCCACCGCCACGCTCTGCGACTGCGCCTGCATGGCATAGGACGTGGCGGGGTCCAGGAACGTGGCGGGAGCCTGGCCCGTCTCCGCCGTAAACTCAAACACCTTGGCCGCCGTGCCGAGGCCGCTGGTGCCCTGCACCGTGGTGGGCACCGTCACCATCACCCGCTCGCCGGGAGCAAAGCTGCGGGCCGGGTTCACCGTGATGGTGCTGCCGCTGGCCGAGGCATTGCCGCCGTGCACCAGCTGCCCGCCCCGCTGGCTGCCGAACACGCGTACATTGCCCGCTGTGGTCGCCAAAATCGGTAGCGAGAAGGAGAGGTCAACATTGGCCCCCAGCTGCGCCGTGGGCAGGTTGCGCGCCGGCGACACGTTCACGAGCACGGGTGCCGGGCTGATGCCCAATAGGGGAGTCGTGGCCCCGGTGAGGTAAAACTCGGACAAATGGTCGGGTACGCTTACTTCGGCCGTGAACCAGTCGGCCCCGCTCAGCTCTGTGGCGGACACGGCCAGCAGGCGGCTCTCGCCGTTGGAGTCATTGTCGAACAGAGTGCAGTTCTCGTTGTAGCCGCTGTACTGCGAGGCCTTCAGGCCGGCCAGCGTGGCGTTGGCATCCACGGCCGTCAGCCGGGCCAGCTCGCTGCTCAGCCCGAAGAAGCGCACCCGCACGGCCTGGCCAGGAAAGGTTTTGTTGGTGGCCGTCAGGTAGAAGTTGCGGTCGAGGTAGGCACTGCTGCCATCGGTGCGCACCGGCGTGCCGGTGGCCGTGCCCAGGGCGGTGAAGCCGGCCGTGACTGTGCCCAGGTTGCGCGTGTCTTCCAAGGCGGCCACTACTGCCCCGCCGGCTCCGGCCAGGCGCAGGTAGCGCCAGGTGCCCGCGCCCCCGCTGCCCGTCACCGTGAGGCTGGTGGTGCTCAGGCAACCGCTGGCGGCGGTGCCCCGGTATACCTGCAATACCTCGAAAGCCGGGCTATTGGGGCTGCTGCCGGTAGCGGTGGTCACTACCACGGCGCTGCTGCCGGGTGTAGCCGCTACCGGCACCACAGCCGTGAGGGAAGTAGGTGAAGTATACGTAACGCTGGCCGCAGGCACCCCGCCGAAGCTGACGGTGCTGGTACCGGTAAAGTTGAGGCCAGTGAGTACCACGGCCTGGCCTGGCAGCTCGGCGTCGCGGCTCAGGGCGTTGAGAATGGGCGTCGGAGGGCCTACGGTGAAGGCCGTGCTGCTGCCTGCGCCGCAGCCGGCGGCCACGCTCACTGTGCCCGCGCCGAGGAGAGCCCCGGCCGGCACCACGAAGGTGAAGCCCGTGGAAGTGCTGTTGGTCACGCTGGCCAGGGCGTCGGCCCCGTTCACCGTCAGGACCGTCAGGCCTGCCAGGTTGGTACCCGTTACCGTTACCGGGCTGCCGGCCCCAGCGGCGGTGGGCGTAAAGCTCAGCAGGCTGATAGGATTGATGATCAGGACGGGGCTGGTACGCTGGGTGATGCTGCCGTCGCCCACCTGACCGCTGCCGTTCAGGCCCCAGGCCCAGACGGCGCCGCAGCTTTGCTCGCCCGCCGAGTGGTTGCCTCCCGCCGCGGCGCTCAGCCAGCTGGTGAGGCCTCCCAGGTAGTGCGGAGTGGTTCGATTCGTAGTATTGCCCAGGCCGAGTTGGCCATTGACGTTGCTACCCCAGGCCCAGAGCGAGCCGTCGGTCTGCACGGCCAGCGTGTGCGCGTCGCCAGTGGCAGCACTCATCCAACTGGTGCCGGTGCCCATCTGCTGCGGGGTATTTTGGCTAGTACTATTGCCCAGGCCGAGCTGCCCGCTTCCGTTGCTACCCCAGGCCCAGAGCGAGCCATCGGCCCGCACCGCTACTGTGTGGCTGTCGCCCGCGGCCACGCTGGCCCAGTTGGTCACCGTGCCTACTTGCTGCGGGGAGGTTTGACTGGAGATATTGTTCAGGCCAAGTTGGCCTTGGTCGTTATTTCCCCAAGCCCAGAGCGAGCCATCAACTTGCACGGCTGCCGTGTGGCTTCCACCCGCGGCCGCACTCACCCAATTGGTAGCGGTGCCAATCTGCGTCGGGCTGGTGTAGCCACTGTTCGTGTTGCCCAGGCCGAGCTGGCCGTTGCCGTTGTCGCCCCAGGCCCAGAGCGAGCCATCGGCCCGTACGGCTATCGTGTGGCCGCCGCCCGCGCTGACGCTGGCCCAGCTGGTGCCGGTGCCCACCTGCTGCGGGGTATCCTGGCTAGTGCTACTGCCTAAGCCGAGCTGCCCGCTGCCGTTGCTACCCCAGGCCCAGAGCGAGCCATCGGCCCGCACCGCTACCGTGTGGCCACTGCCAGCGGCGGCACTCACCCAATTGGTAGCGGTGCCCACGCGCACGGGGTTGGGCTGCTGCCCACCGGTGGCGCTCAGGCCAAGCTGGCCGCTGGCGTTGTCACCCCATGCCCAGAGCGAACCATCGGGCCGCACGGCAACCGTGTGGCTACCACCCGCGGCCACGATGCTGGCCCGCGAAAACAGCGCCGCTCCCGCCGGGGTAATCCCCCCGCCCGTGGTGGCTGTGATGGGTCCGGTTTGGGCGCCAGCCGGCACCAATACTCCGGTTATCTGGGTACCGGCCGCATTCACGCTGAATCCCGTGCTGACCGTACGCTGGCCCGCGCTGCCGAAGAAGGTAATGCTGCTCGTGCCCGTCAGGTTGGTGCCCGTCAGCGTCACAATCGAGCCCGGCACGCCGATGAAAGGACTCACGGCCGTGAGGGTAGGCAGCAACACGTTGAAGCTCGCTGTGCTAGTGGCGGTGCCGAAGGGGGCTGTCACGCTAATGAGGCCGTTGGCGTTGCCAGCTGGTACGGGCACGGTGATTTGGGTATCGGAATTGACTACGAAGCCCGGGGCCAGCACACCGTTGAAGCGTACGGCCGTGGCATTGGTAAACTCGGTGCCTGTAATGACTACGCTCGTGCCCGCCGCCCCACTGGTGGGCGTAAAGGAGCTGAGGGTGGGCGTCACGCAGGTGATGGTGGCGGCAAAGCCGGCATAGCCCGTAGCAGAGTTGTCGCTGGAGCGCACCGTAAGCTGGCCGGTGGCGTTGGCTGCCGTCACGGTGCCGGGGCTGGCCTGGGAGTAGTGCCCGATCAGCGGGGCGTTGGCATCCGGCCCATCAAAGATGTCGAGGCTGTTGCTGGCAGGTCCCAGGGCAAACTGCGTGAAGCGGAGACGCACTTTGGCCCCGGCCGTGGCAGGGCTAAGGGTAATGGTTTGGCCCGGGCTGGACACCATGTTGCCGGGTCCGCCATTGTCGTAGAGCGTACCCGAACAAGTAGTAATGGCCGCCGGGGCCATCCAGTAGTTATTGGTGGTAAAGCTGTCAGCACTGGTGCCCGTGCCGCTGGGCGTCGTCACCGCAATGGCGCCGCTGATGGCGCCGGTCGGCACGGGCACCGTGATTTGGGTGCTGGAGTTAACCACAAAGCTCGATGCCGTCAACCCATTAAAGCGCACGGCCGTGGTGCCAGTGAAGTTCGAGCCCGTGATAACCACGCCTGTGCCCGAGGCCCCACTGCTGGGCGTGAAGGAGCTGATGAGCGGGGACAGGATGCTGAAATTATCGGCGCTGGTGCCCGTGCCGCTGGGCGTAGTTACCGTAATAACTCCGCTGGTGGCTCCGGCCGGCACGGGCACCGTAATTTGCGTGCCTGAGTTGACCACGAAGCCCGGGGCCGCCAGGCCATTAAAGCGCACGGCCGAAACCTGAAAGAAGCTGGTGCCCGTGATAACCACATTGTCGCCCACCACCCCACTAGTAGGCGTGAAGCTGCTGATGGTGGGGGCCGGCAGGGTGAAGTTGGTAGTGCTGGTGCCCGTGCCATTGGCATTGGTCACGCTAATCGGGCCAGTAGTGGCCCCAACCGGCACCGTCGCCTTCATGAGGGTGCTGGAGTTGACCGCGAAGCTGGCGGCCGCCACGCCGTTGAAGGTCACGCCCGTGATATTGGTGAAGAAGCGGCCCGTGAAAGACACTTCGGTGCCCGCCGTCCCACTGGTGGGCGTGAAGCTGCTGATGAGGGGCGGGGCCAGCGTGAAGTTGGTGGGACTGGAGCCCGTGCCGATGCCGTTGGTGACCGTGATGCGCCCGTTGGTGGTCCCGACTGGTACGCGCACCGTGATTTGCGTAGCGGAGTTGACCGTGACGTTCGTGGCCAGCACGCCGTTGAAGCGCACGGCCGTGGTGCCGGTGAAGTTCAGGCCGGTGAGCACTACGTTGTCGCCCGCTTCCCCACTGGCCGGCGTGAAGCTGCTGATGTAGGGCACCCCCAGAAAGCAGGTAATCGAGGCCGAAAACATGGGCAGAATAGGGGGACCCGGCGAAGTCGGCAGGTACCGGAAAAGCCTTATCGTGAGCTGGCCGGTGGGGTTGGTGGCCGTCACGGTACCGGGATTGGTAGTGCCGGTGTACTGGCCAATGAGTGGGGAATTGGTGTCCGGCCCGTCGTACACGGCGACGTAGCCGGGGCCGGTGATGCTGCCGTTGCCCTGGCTCGCGTCGAACTGCGTGAACGTGAGCCGCACTTTCCCGCCCACCGTGGCGGGGCTGATAGTGGTGGTTCGAAAGTTGCGCGGGGGCATTAATACCGTGCCGTAGTAGGTATAATTCTCCGCCGCGTCGTAGATGCTGCCCGAGCAGGTGGTGATGGGCGACACGCCGACCAGGGTTTTGTCGGTGGTGAAGACGCTGCTGCTACCCGTGCCATTGCCGTTGGTGACGGTGATGGGGCCGCTGGTGGCCCCGGCTGGCACCGGCACCGTAATCTGGGTGCTGGAATTGACCACAAATCCCGCCGCCGCCGTGCCGTTGAAGCGCACGGCCGTGGTACCCGTAAAGTCGGTGCCTGTAATCACCACGCTGGTGCCCGCCGCCCCGTTGGTGGGCGTGAAGCTGCTGATGGTGGGCACTCCGGCCGCGCAAGAAATAGTGGCGACAAAGCCGGGTCGGAGGGTGGAATATCCGGTAGCGGCACTTGCTAAGCGTATCGTAAGCTCGCCGCTGGGGGTGGTAGCCGCCACAGCACCGGGACTGTTGGTGCCGGCATACTGACCAATCAGCGGGGCATTGAAATCCGGCCCGTCGTAGATGTACAAGACGGCATCATAGGGGTCTATATCAAATTGCGTGAAATAGAGTTTTACCTTGCTCCCAGCCGTGGCGGGGCTGATGGTAGTCGAATAGTCATGGTTGTAGTTGTAGCCATAGGTCGGCCCGCCGTCGTCGTAGAGGTTGCCCGAGCAGACGGTAATCCCCCCCGAACCAATGAGGTGGTTATCGGTTATAAATTCGGTGGCGGTGCTGTAGCTTGTCGAGACGCCGTTGACGGGATTGATGTCGGTGATTATGATGGGTCCGGAGAGGGCCCCGGCCGGCACGCGTAAAGTGATTTGGGTGGTAGTGTGGACCACAAAGTCTCGCTTGTTCACGCCAATGGGGGTGCCAAGCGCACCGGGGAAAGACACGATGCCGGTGTTATTGAAGTTGGAACCCGTGATAACTACACTGGTACCAGTACTCCCGCTAGTTGGCGAGAAGCTGATGCCCTGAGCTCGGCCTAGCAGCGGCACCACCAGTAGCAATAGCAGCAGCACGGCCCGGTAGACCTGGACGGTCAGCGCAGGCCGGCGGCTGGTTATCAGGCGAAGCAGCGAGGAGAAGTTTGTCATAGAACCACGGATTGGAGCTGGAAGAATGGGGCTGGCTAGCGCGGGGACGCGCGCGGAGCAGCAAGCCAACTCAAAGGGGAAACCAGTCCCGCACAAGTGTTCATCTCCGGCGGGCTGGTATCAGCTTACAAAGCTCCCCGCTTCGAGCGCAAAAGCCGGTCAAATTCCTGCCATTTTTTCATTGGCAGGAATTTGACCGGCTTTTGGCAGGAACTTCTCCCTGGCTGATGGGCCCGCTACCCGATTTTCCGGCGCACGTCAGCACCTGGCCGTCCGTCAGCACTGCCCTATGGGCGGCGGCGCACTACTGCTGGGCCGCCTGGTACTCGCTGGGGCGGCGGCCAAACCGTTCGGCGTACACATTGCTGAAGTGCTTGGCCGAGGCAAAGCCCACCGCATCGGCTACTGCGGCCACCGAGCCGAAGCCTCCGGCCTCGAGCAGCTGCCGGGCCTGGTGCAGGCGCAGCTCGCGCAGCCAGGCTGCCGGCGTGAGGCCAGCCAGCTCGCCCAGGCGGCGGTACAGCGTCCGCTCACTTAGGCCCAGCAGGCGGGCCAGTTCGGTCGTGCCAAACTGCTCGTCGGCCAGGTGCGCAGCCACCTGCGTTTGCCACTGCGCCAACTGCTCGCCTACGGCGGGCGGTGGAGCCTGCAAGGTTGCGGCGACGGCCCGGTCTGTCGGGGCTAGTACTACCGTGGGCTCCGGCTGACTGACCGGCTCATCCGGCGCTTCGGCGGGCAGGGCAGCGAAGTGGCGGCGCACGTTGTAGCGAGTCAATAGCAGCTGCACGCGAGCCAGCAGCTCGGCCGGGGCGAATGGCTTGGTCAGGTAGTCGTCCACGCCCACCGTGAGGGCAGTTCGGCGGTGGTCCTCATCGGCCCGGGCGGTGAGCATGAGCACCGGTACGCGGGACCAAGTCGGGTCAGCTTTGAGGGTGGCAATCAGGTCAATGCCGCTCAGGCGCGGCATCATGGCGTCGGTGGTAATAAGGTCGATGGGAGCTTCACGGGCCAGTAGCTCCAGCGCGGCCTGGCCGTCAGCAGCGGTCAGCACCTGGCAGGTGGGTGCCAGCAGCTCGCGCAGGTATTCGCGCAGGTCGGACTCATCCTCCACCACCAGCACCCGGGGGCTAGAGTTAGCAGGTAAAAGCTGAGGGGAAAAAGACGGCCCTTCAGATGCAGGAGTCAAGGATACGGAAGCCGCGTCCGCTGCTGGCCCAGTACTGGTTGTCGTTTGCGTCTCACCAGCTTTCAGCCCTTCCGGTTCCTCTTTTAATTCATTTATTTTCACTTCCTCGGCCGGGAAGCGCAGGGTAAAAGCGGCGCCCTGCCCCGGCTCACTCACCAGCGTGAGGGTGCCGCCCAGCAGCTCAGCCAGCTCCCGGCTCAGGGCCAAACCCAGGCCGGTGCCGCCTTGCGCCTGGTTCTGGGGGCTTTGATAAAACCGCTCA
The DNA here is from genome assembly GCF_015773195.1 of Hymenobacter guriensis. Taxonomy (GTDB): domain Bacteria; phylum Bacteroidota; class Bacteroidia; order Cytophagales; family Hymenobacteraceae; genus Hymenobacter; species Hymenobacter guriensis. The sequence continues at coordinate 91,904 of NZ_JADWYK010000006.1, read as the reverse complement.
AATACTCGCTCCTGCTCGGCCGGCGCGATGCCGGGGCCGGTGTCGCGCACGGTTATGGCATAGTAGCCGTCAGGTCCGGGGAGGTCGGCCGTGAGGACCAGCGTGCCGCCGGCGGGCGTGTGGTTCAGGGCATTGATGAGCAGGTTGGTTAGAATTTGCTCCACCTTGTCGGCATCTACAAGCAAGTGCAGCACCTCGGGCACCGTGTCGGGGCCACGCAGCGTCAGGCCACGCGCGGCGGCCAGCGGGGCAAACTGCGTTACCACCCGGTGCAGGAATGTGCCCAGGGCCGTGAGCACGGGCTGGACCGGCAGCCGGCCAGCCTGCAGGCGAGTCAGGTCCAGAATGCGGTTCACTAACTCGTTGAGGCGGCCGGCCTGCCGGTGGGCCAGGGCCACAGGGCCGCGCACGGCGGCCGGCAGCGGCCGGTTGGGGTCGGTGAGTAGCGTTTCGAGCGGGGCCAGCACCAGCGTGAGCGGGGTGCGCAGCTCGTGGCTGGCGTTGGCGAAGAACTGGTTTTTGGCCGCGTCCAGCTCGCCCAGGCGTCGGGCCTGGTCTTCCAGCTGCTGCTGCTGGGCCGCCAGCAGGGCATTGTCGCGGCTCTTTTGGCGCGCATTGCGCCACAGCAGCCCGGCCAGGCCGCTCAGCACGGCCAGGCCCGCCAGCAGCCCGCCCAACTGCACCCGCTGCTGCTGTACCTGGGCCGTGCTGCGCTGCTGGGCGCGGCGCAGATGCTCCAGGCGTTGCTGCTGGGCGCGGTCGTCCTGCTCGAACTCGTAGCGGGCCACGCGCGTGGCAACCTCCGCTGCCTCCAGCGTATCGGCCAGGGCCAGCGCGGCCAGGCCGTAGGTGGCTGCGCGCGCGGCTTGGCCCTGCCGCTGACAGCTGGTGGCCAGCCCGCGCAGGTAGTCCAGGGTTAGAGCTGCCTGGCGTTCCTGCCGGGCCTGGTGCAGGGCCGTCTCCCAAGCGTGCAGGGCCCGCGCCTCCTGGGCGGTGGCTGTGTAGTAGCGGGCCCAGCTGGCCTGCAACTCGCAATAGCCGGCGTAAGACCGAAGCGGCAACTGCAGGGAGTCGACCAAGTGCTGGCCGGCTACGAGTAGGGGATGGGCAGCCGCCGGGCGGCCCAGCGCCAGCAGGATGGCGCTTTCCTGCACCAGGCCCAACGCGCGGTCGTAGGGTGCAACGGTAGCCGCGGGGCGGTGGGGGCGCAGGATGCGGGCATTGCAGCGCCGGGCTGCTTTGTAGCGCCCCAGCTTGAAGTAGGCGCGGGCCAGGGCGTGGTTTATGGCCGCGTAATAGGTTTCCGGCGCGAAGCCGGGCATAGTCAACGCTTTCTGGAGGAAAGGAAGGGCCCGGGCGTGGTTGCCCCATTCGGTATACGTGATGCCGATAGCTCCCAGCTCGTTGTAGTACCGAAAGGCCGAGCATGTGCGAAAAAGCTCGGCGGCCCGCATCCGCTGGCTGATAGCCTGGTTGTAGTCGCCCAGTGCCCCGTAGTAGTTGCCCAGCATACGGTAGCAAATGGCGCTGTTCATCACGTTGCCCCGCTGCTGCTCGTGGGCCAGCCGGTGCGTGAAGAACGTGCGGTTGGCTTCCGGCTGCTTTAGCTCGGTCATGACTTGTTTAATCCATTCCAGAAGATAGGGCTGCGGCCCGCTGCCCAGGGCATCGTAGGCCCGCAAAGCAGCGAGCAGGGTATCGCGCATAGCCGACAGGTTCGGGGCCGGCCGGAGCGCCAGCTCGTCGAAGGCCACCACCAGCCGCAGGGGCACCCGCTCGGGGTAGTGCAGCCGGTTGGCCAGCCGCTGGGCTTCGCGGTGCTCGCCCAGCAGATCGGGCAGCGCCTCCTGCGACAGATCGGTCAGGTTGAAGAGCTGGTTGAGGGTTTGGAAGCGGAGGGTGTCGGCGCGCTGGCTGGCCAGTACCCTCCGCAGTGAGTCGTGGGGGGCATCCCAGTAGCGGTGGTCGAAACGCTGGCCCCGAAGCCGGCGCTGGTAGTCAGCGATGGCCGCCGGGCTGGGCCGGGCCGAGGACGCAGAGAACAGCCCCAGCCACAAGAGCAGAAGGAGCAGCCGCCTTCCCCAGGTTTTGCCGGGGGTAAGCCATTGGTGCAATTCAAAAAGGCGGGGCATAGCGGCTTCAGCACGAGCGCAGTGCCCGAAGGAAATGATTCGCCTAAAATTAGGCATTGCCAATAAGTCCAACTAATAATCGTATAAGTATAACGTTTTATAAATTAAATTGAGTCTGATGAAGTACTGCCGCTCGAATAAACTGTTTATGCCAGCGGTGGGGCTCAGGAGAGCAGGTATAACCTACAAAATCTCCTTCAGCTCGCTCAGGCAGCTGATTTCGTAGGTAATCTGGTTGAAGTGGCGGCGTTTTTCGGGGTTGAAGTACACCTGGTCGAGGCCGGCATTGTGGGCACCCAGCACGTCGCACTCCAGGTTGTCGCCAATCATGAGGCTTTCCGGGGCAGTAGCGCCGGTGCGCTCCAGGGCGTGGGCAAAGATGCGCGCATCAGGCTTGAGGTGCCCGCAGCATTCCGACGTTACTATTTCCTGGAAGTAGTCGGTGAGGCGGGAAGAGTTGAGCTTGACATACTGGATGTCCCTGAACCCGTTGGTAATCAGGTGCAGGTGGTAGCCCTTCGCCTGCAGATAGTCGAGCACCTCGTAGGTGTAGGGAAACACGGCCGACTTCAGGGGTAGAATATCCGTGAACTGCTCGGAGATGCCCGTTGGCGTATCCTCCTCGCGCAAACCCAGTTGCACGAAGGTGCGCGGAAAGCGGGTGACGCGCAGCTGCTGCTGGGTGATTTTGTTGTTCTGGTACATCCGCCACAGGCCGTGGTTGATATCGGAGTACACCTGGATAAACTTCTCCACCGCAATGCCGTGGCGCTGCAGGTTGTGCAGCTCAAACAGGTGACGCAGGGTTTCGTCGGCGTTGGTTTCAAAGTCCCACAGGGTGTGGTCCAGATCAAAGAAGAGGTGATGGTATTTCACGAAGGCGTAATGAGTTGACGGGTACTAGAACAGCTAACAGGCGAATTAGTCCGGCCTTATTCGGCTTGACCTCACTGACAATCAATCCAGCAGCAGGCGCTTCACCGGCTTTCCTTCGCTTAGGTGCTGGACAATGTCGGCCGCGTCGCGGGGCTTGACGTCCCCGTACACGGGGCCTTCCGGGTATACAACTAGGGCAGCGCCGGGGCCTTTCTTGCAGTGCTTGCACAGGTCGAGGCAGTTGCAGGTCTGCACGCGTATTTTGTGCTTTTCGCCCCCGCTGAAGAGGCTTTTCAGGCCCTGTTTCTTGACTTCAATTTTCAGCGCCCGCGCTACGTCTTTGCCGATTTCATCTTTCTGGGCAGTGCAAACAAACAATCGGACAACAGACTTCATAGAAAAAGCAAGGGCGCCAGGGCAGCAGTTAGCCACGTTCGTCGGACTCGGCGGTGCCCGTCCAGCGGCGGTTTTGCAGCTTATACGCGGCCAGCTCTCGGTTCGACCAGAGCGTCTGGTAAATCTTCTGGTCTTTGGCCAGCTGCGTGTCGCGCTCCATGTAGCTGAGCAGTTGCTGAACGAAATCCAGGGCTTCGTCCTTGATGAAGTAGAATACCCAGTTGTCGAGGCGCCGGAAGCTCACGAGGCCGGCACTTTTCAAGGTGGCCAGCTGGCGGGAAGTTTTGGTTTGAGTGAAGTCGAGCACCTGTTCCAAGTCGGAAATGCACATTTCCTGGTTGCGCCAGAGCAAATGCAGGATGCGCACCCGGCTTTCGTCGCCGAGGGCCTTAAAAATTGGCAGGCCAAATGCAACGGAGAAATGTTTCAGGCGCATCTTGTGTAGCAACGGGGAGAGGAGGGTCGGCACGGGGCCGGCGCAAATTTACGCCAAAGCGGGGAGTGCCCCGAAAGCGCCGTATACTTGTAGTCAGGTTCGTTTTGTATGTCTGAAGTGGTTCGATTTCGTTTTGTTTTAGCTGGGTTGCTGCTCCTGGCTGCCTGGCTGGGCCGCCCCATTGAGGCGCAAGCCCAGGGCCAGCGCCAGGTGGTGCAGTTCACCGGCATCGTAGCCACCGGCGACTCGCTGCTGGGCGTGCCCGGTGCTTCCGTGCTGGTGCCCCAGGCCGGGCGCGGCACCGCCACCAACGCCTACGGCTACTTTTCCCTGCCCGTGCTGGCCGGGGATAGTATCGTAATTCGCTCTTTGGGCTACCGCAACCAGTACGTAGTTATTCCGGCCGATTACCAGCGCCAGAGCTACTCCGTAATTGTGTCGCTCAAGGAAGACGCCACCGTACTTCCCGAAATCCGCATCTTCCCCTACGCCACCGAGCGGGAATTCAAACGGGCCTTCCTGGCCCTCAAGCTGCCCAAGGAAAGAGGCTCGGCCACGGCCGAAAACCTGAACGAGGACATCATGCGGCGCATTTTTAACAACGCACCCGTGACCAGTGTGGGCAACTACCGCCAAACTATGCAGCAGCAGCAGCAAGAGCAGCAGCGCCGCATGGGCCTTGGCCCCTCGGTGCAGGCCAACAACCCCCTGTTGAACCCCTTCAGCTGGTTGCAGCTCATTCAGCAAGTGAAGAAAGGCGAGTTCAAGAAAAAAGAAGGAGTGGACTACTAACGCATCGTCAGATTCCTATCAGCAGAAGGCCAGCGCGGATAGAACCGCGCTGGCCTTTTGTATTGTTCGGCCCCTATATTTTGCCGCTAAGGCAAGCTGCACGGTAACCAGAACTCCGGTTTCACGGTACAGCTACTGTTTGACCTTGCAGCAAGCTTCTCTCCCTATGGATACTAATCTTCCGGTTACCTCCCAGCCCCGCGTCGTCATCGTCGGGTGTGGCTTTGGCGGTTTGCGCCTCGCGCAGGAACTGCGCCACGACCCGGTGCAGGTGGTGGTTATCGACCGCAACAACTACCACAACTTTCAGCCCTTACTTTACCAGGTAGCCACTGGCGCCCTGGAGGCCGACAGCATCGCCTATCCCATCCGCAAGATTTTTGCTGGGCAGAAGAACTTCTTCTTCCGCATGGCCGATGTGTCGCGCGTGGATACGGCCAACAACACCGTCCACACCAACATCGGCGACATTCACTACGACTACCTGGTGCTGGCCACTGGCTCCCTCACCAACTTCTTCGGGATTGAGAGCATAGAGCGCAACGGCATGCAGATCAAGAGCATCCCGAACGCGCTGAACCTACGCAGCTTTATCTTCCAGAACCTGGAAAAAGCCCTGCTCACCGAAGACCCCGCCGCCCGCCAGGCCTTGCTTAACATTGTGGTAGTAGGTGGTGGCCCCACCGGCGTGGAAATCAGCGGCTCCCTGGCCGAAATGCGCCGGAGCGTGTTGCCCAAGGATTACCCCGAGCTGGACTTCCAGCACATGCAGATTACCATTGTGGAAGCTGGCGCGGAGCTGCTGGGGCCCATGTCGCCGCAGTCTCAGCGGGAGGCCTATGAGTACCTCAAGGAGCTGGGCGTGCACATTCTGCTCAACACTAGCATCAAGCGGTTTGAAGACTGCAAGGCCTACTATTCCGATACTGAATTCATCCCGACGGAAAACCTGATCTGGGCGGCTGGGGTGAATGGCGCTGCCGTGCCGGGCATTCCGGAGAACGTCGTGGCCCGTAACAAGCGCATCAACGTGAACCGCTGGAACCAGGTGGAAGGCTTCACCAACGTGTTTGCCATCGGCGATGTGGCCAACATGGTGACGGAAGACATGCCCAAAGGCCTGCCCATGCTGGCGCCCGTGGCCATGCAGCAGGCCGACCACCTGGCCGACAACTTCCGCCGCCTCGCCAAAGGCCAGACGCCCGTCGATTTCAAATACAATAACAAGGGCGTAATGGCCATTGTGGCCCGTAACAAAGCCGTGGTCGATTTGCCCAAAGGCCACTTCAGCGGTTTCCTGGGCTGGCTCACGTGGCTGTTTGTGCACTTGATGACGCTGGTAGGCTTCCGCAACAAAGTAGTAGCCTTCATCGACTGGGCCTTCAGCTACCTCACCGCCGATAAAGCCCTGCGTCTTATCATCCGGCCCTTCAACCGCCGCGATATGAAGGACGACAAAGGCAAGCGCCCCGCCGAGCAGCAGAACGCCACGCCCCAGTACAACGCCCCGCCGCCCGCCATCCAGACGCCCCAGGCTTAGTAGGTGCGGCTTATAAGATGATTTCAAAATTAAATACCTCTGTCAGTGCGGCAGGGGTATTTTTTTTATGGCCTGTTTGCTGAATTATGCTCACTGTCTTAATAAATACCCTTAGTTTAAGACCCGTATTTCCTATCAAGACTGTTTTGTCATGCACGACGCGCTGCCTTTGCTGTTTGCCTTCCTGGTTGGAATGGGGCACGCGTTTGAGGCAGACCATCTGATTGCCGTTACCAACCTGGTGGCCCGCCACGACAGCCGCCTGTTGGCCGTGCGCGAGGGGCTTTTCTGGGGGCTGGGCCACACCACCACGCTCGTTTTGTTTGGCGGGGCGCTACTTGCCAGCAAATCGGCAGTAGAACACGCCAATTACTTTGAGGCCGGGGTAGGGGCCATGCTGCTGCTCATGGGCCTCAGCCGCCTCACCGACAAAAACCAATACCAAACCAAGCCGCCGCGCTATCAGCGGGGCGCGGCCTATGCGGTAGGACTGGTGCACGGGCTGGCGGGCAGCGGGGCGCTGGTAGTATTGCTCATGGGCAGCATGCGCACCACCTGGCTGGGCGTAGCCTATCTGCTGCTGTTTGGCCTGGGCTCCGTGGCGGGCATGCTAGGCGCGGCCGCGCTGGTAAGCATCCCCTTCACCCAGCGCATGCGGCTCAGCTACGGCCTGCGCACGGGCATGGTCGTGGTGTCAGCCTTGCTCAGCATCGGCTACGGCAGCTGGATGATTTACGGGAATCTGTTTAGAGCGGAGAATCGGGAGCTTAAAGCCCAGACTCGTTCCACGCCTGCTCCTATTAGCTCCCGTGTTTCCCCATCCGCTTCTAACCTCTAAGCGCTACTATCTAAGTTTTAAACCCCATGCACCTTTCCCCCAAAGACCTTGATAAGCTGGTGCTGCACCAGGCCGGCGTGGTGGCCCAGAAGCGCTACGCCCGCGGCCTGGCCCTCAATTACCCCGAGGCAGTGGCCCTACTGGCTACCCAGCTGCTGGAGTTTATCCGCGACGGCGAATCGGTGGCCGACCTGATGAACAAGGGCAAGCAGATCTTGGGCTTACGCGACGTGCTGCCCGGCGTGGCCGGCCTAGTGGCCGAGGTGCAGGTGGAAGGCACCTTCCCTGACGGCACCAAGCTCGTAACGGTACACCAGCCCATCTGCCGCGAAGCCGGTTCGCCCGAGCTGGCCCTGTACGGATCCGGCCTCACCCGCACTGCGCCGCCCGCTGCCGCCGAAGCCGCCCCGGAACCCGGCGAATACCACTTGCAGCAGGCACCCCTAATCCTGAACGAAGACCGTGAAACCCTCACGCTGGACGTGCTCAACCGCGGCGACCGGCCCATCCAGGTTGGCTCCCACTACCCATTCTTCGAAACCAACGCCGCCCTCGACTTCGACCGCGCCGCCGCCCGGGGTTTCCGCCTCAACATTCCCGCCGGCACCGCCGTGCGCTTCGAGCCCGGCGAGCGGAAGCGCGTGACGCTCGTAGCCCTGGCCGGGCAGCGGATTGTGTACGGCGGGAATGGGTTGATTAATGGGAAGGTGGATTGAGAATAGAGTGCCTGTAAATGTCATGCTGAGCGGAGTCGAAGCATCTCTACCGCTTCGTCGCTACCAGTAACATTCAATATTATATGCCTAAAAAGAGCCGATGCGCCAAGCTGATTTGCCAGAACGTTGGAAAATAAGGTTGCAAGATTACTTGCTTGCGAAAGGAAGTGACCATAGGTCATTGGGTGCCTCAGACTTCCCAAACGGTAATGTGGTGCGCATTACATTCGAAGATGATTCTAAAGTTGAGTTCAGGTATGCCTTCGTTATTGAAGCTCCCGAGTTTAAAGAAATAGCTGTTTTCACAGAGCATTGTGGCTACCATTTATTCAATTCATATGAGGGAATGGACTTGGTGATAGACGAGCAGTAGAGATGCTTCGACAAGCTCAGCATGACATTCGAGAATCATTTGCTCTCATATAATTGAGTAGAATTCCTAAACCCGCGCTTAAGATCTGAATCTTATGTCCTTCTCCCTCGACCGGCGCGCGTTCGCCGATATGTACGGCCCAACTACCGGCGACCAAGTGCGCCTGGGCGACACCGACCTCCTCATCGAAGTTGAGCAGGACTACTGCGTCTACGGCGAGGAGTGCAAGTTCGGGGGCGGCAAAACCCTCCGCGACGGGATGGGCCAAGCTGTCGGCATTCCGCAGGCCGAAGCCCTGGATTTGCTCATCACCAACGCTCTGGTGCTCGACTACACCGGCATCTACAAGGCCGATATCGGGGTGAAGCACGGGCGCATCCGCGGCATTGGCAAGGCCGGCAATCCGCACATCATGCCCGGCGTCACGCCCGGGATGGTGGTGGGCGTTACCACCGAAGTAATTGCCGGAGAAGGCCTGATTCTGACGGCCGGGGGCATCGACTGTCACATCCACTTTATATGTCCCCAGCAGATTGAAGAGGCCCTAGCCTCGGGCCTGACCACCATGCTGGGCGGCGGCACCGGGCCGGCCGCAGGTACTACCGCTACCACCTGCACACCGGGCGCGTTCTACATCGAAATGATGCTGAAAGCTACCGACGCGTTTCCGCTCAACTTCGGGTTTCTGGGCAAGGGCAACTCCTCGCGCCCCGAGGGCCTGCACGAGCAGATTGCGGCCGGGGCGCTGGGCTTCAAGCTGCACGAGGACTGGGGCACCACACCCGCGGCCATCGACCAGTGCCTGCAGGTGGCCGAGCAGTACGACGTGCAGGTGTGCATCCATACCGATACGCTCAACGAAAGCGGCTTCGTGGAAAACTCGGTTGGCGCGTTCAAGGGGCGCACCATCCACGCCTACCACACCGAGGGCGCGGGCGGTGGCCACGCCCCCGACATCATCAAAATCTGCGGGGAGCCCAACGTCATTCCGTCCTCCACGAACCCCACGCGGCCCTTCACCAAGAATACTATTGACGAGCACCTGGACATGCTCATGGTGTGCCACCACCTCGACCACAACATTCCCGAGGACGTGGCCTTTGCCGAAAGCCGCATCCGGGGCGAAACCATTGCCGCCGAGGACATCCTGCACGATATGGGCGCGCTCAGCATCATTTCTTCCGACTCCCAGGCCATGGGCCGCGTGGGCGAGGTGGTGACGCGCACTTGGCAGACGGCTCATAAGATGAAGCAGCAGCGCGGCGCCCTGCCCGAAGACGCCGCCGGCACCGCCGACAACTTCCGCGCCCGGCGCTACATTGCCAAGTACACCATCAACCCCGCCCGCGCCCACGGCTTTGCCCAGGAAATAGGCTCCGTGGAGCTGGGCAAGCTGGCCGATCTGGTGCTCTGGAAACCTGCTTTCTTTGGCTCCCGCCCCGAAATGGTGGTGAAGGGCGGCGTGATTGTGCGCAGCCAGATGGGCGACGCCAACGCCTCCATTCCCACGCCCCAGCCTTCGTTTTCGCGGCCTATGTTCGGGGCATTTGGCGCGGCGGTGGGCGGCACGTCCCTGGCCTTCGTGTCGGGGGCCTCGGTGGAGCATGTACGCGGCTCCTACGGCCTGCGCAAGCAAGTCGTAGCTGTGCAGGGCTGCCGCAGCGTGACGAAAAAAGACATGGCCCTGAACGACTACCTACCCAACATCGAAGTAGACCCCGAAACCTACCGCGTGACCGTGGACGGCGTGCACCTGACCTGTGAGCCTGCAGAAAAATTGCCCCTGGCGCAGCTTTACAATCTGTTTTAAGCTTTCATATTCGTGCCATCTTTATCCAAACTTTGGCTTACACACAGCACCTTTTACTTATGTATTTACGCTCGTTTGCTTTAACCCTCTTGATGGGGCTGCTGCTATGGAACGCGGCAGCTTGCTCAAGCAAGAAAAATGATGAGCCAACCCCTGCGCCAACAGCCAGCTACCAGCTCAATGGCCAGCAGGTGACCTGCCAGGTGCGCGCTGCCGCCAGCACAGATGCAGGCTACGACTATCTGGAAATGATATGCACAACCACGCCGCAACCCACTAGCGGCGCCGAAACCCTGCACGTGCTTTTTTACAAGGCGAGCAGCAGCCCCAACACGGCTTATGAAGTGGCTGACATCTTCTTCAAGAACAGTGACCACCCACAGGACGCGCCCTTCGATAACGACATGGCGACCCTAGAGCCGAACAGTGACGGCAGTTTCTCAGGCAGCTTCTCGGGGCGGCGCACTGAGTTGGCTGGTACCATATACCAGAAGGATTACGTGCTGACTGCGGGTACATTCGCCAACGTGCGCCCTTGATTTTGCTCCATCGGTTCTGCCTTTTCGGCTTTCCATGCATATAGCCCGCCTGCTCCACCTCGCCGACTCGGCCCTGCCGACGGGGGGCTTCGCGTATTCCTACGGGCTAGAAAGCAGCCGCACGTTTGGGCTGGTGCGCGACTCAGCAGGGCTGCGGCACTACCTGTACTCGTATCTGCAGCAGGCTGTGGGGCTGGAAATTCCGTTCCTGAACTCCTGCTACGCTCTGGCCTGGCCGCTGGAAACCAAGGCGCTGGCTGATATCCTGCTCGAATACGATGCCCAGCTGCTGGTACCCGCCATGCACAAAGCCAGTCTCACCCAGGGCAAAACCTGGCTGCAACTGCTCCAGTCGTTTTACCCAGCGGCTGGGTTGCGGGAGTTGGGGGAGTTGCTGGTGGCTCAGGAGTTGCCGGGGCATTTCGTGCCGGTCCTGGCCCTGAGTCTGCGGCGCTTGGACTACAAGCTGGTCGAAGCCCACACCTTCTACCTGCATCTGGCTTTGCGTGACCAAGTCAGTGCGGCCATCCGGCTGGGTTGCCTGGGTCCCATGGAAGGGCACCGGCTTCAGCATGAGTTCTACACCATTTTCGACGACTTGCTGGCCGACGTTGCCCACCTCGACCACCGCACGGCCAGCCGCTCCGCCAGCTTGCTCGATACGGCTCAGATGCTGCACGAACACGTCTACTCCCGCCTGTTTCAGAATTAATACAACATTAAACAGTCATGCTGAGCGGAGCCGAAGCATCTCTACTGCTTCGTTGGATTACGACCGCAACGAAGCGGTAGAGATGCTTCGGCTCCGCTCAGCATGACGTGCTGATTAACAACTGACACTGCAAAACAGCAAGAAGATGCCTTTCATCGATAAGCTTGCCCTGCTCCTCCACGGCCATGCCCACGAGCAATACGACTCGCCCGGCGACTACACCCAGCGCGAAACCCGGCGCCTGCCCCCGCACCGCAACTTCCGCAAGCGGGCCTTTACGGTGGGCATAGGCGGGCCCGTGGGCACCGGCAAAACGGCCCTGCTGAAAGCTTTGTGCGAGCGGCTGCGCCACGGGTTTGAGCTGGGCGTGGTCACCAACGACATCTTCACCAGCGAAGACGCCGAGTTTCTGATCCGCCACAGTGCCTTGAGCGAAGATCGGATTGTGGGTGTGGAAACCGGCGGCTGCCCGCACGCGGCCATTCGGGAAGATATATCCCTGAACATGGATGCTTTGGAAGGCCTCATGCAGCGCTTCGACTACAAACTCGATTACCTGTTTGTGGAAAGCGGGGGCGACAACTTGGCCGCGCACTTCAGCCGCGAGCTGGTCGACTATTCTATCTACGTCATCGATGTGTCGGGCGGCGACAAGGTGCCGCGCAAAGGTGGACCCGGTATCACCCAGTCTGATCTGCTGGTCATCAACAAAACCGACCTGGCCGAGCTGGTGCGCGCCGACCTCGGCGTGATGGACCGCGACGCCCGTCGCATGCGCGGCGAAGGCCCATTCCTTTTCGCCCGCGCCCTGCACGGCGTCGGCCTCGATGAGATTATTCAGCACATCCACGCTGCCAAAGCTCAGGCACTGGAAGCCGTGCGGGAGGACAGAAGGTAAAAAGACGTACGTCTTCTGGACCTCATGCCGAGCGCAGCCGAGGCATGACGTGCTGTCTTCCTTAATACTTTCGCAATCCGGCATCGAAGCCCAGCAGCTCTGGTGCGGCCAGCGCGTGGTGCAACTGGTCGTAGATGGGCTGCAGGGCGGCGCGGCTGGTGCCCAGGGCCCGTAGCAGGAGCACGCCGGGGCGGGCCTGCGTTACGGCCACTACGCAGTCGTGGGCTGAGACATCAACGGGCAGGCCGGCGCGGGTTTGGGTTTGCTGGGCCTGGAGCACGGCGGCCAGCTGCTGAAACCGGGCGTCGTTGGGGGAGCCAGCGAGGTAGACGGCCAGGGACGTTTGGTGCTGCCGGAAGTGCGCGGGTGAGGTGGCAATGTGCTCTGCGGGACGGAACGCAAACCGGTCAAGTACCATGAGGCGTTCTTCCTGGCTTATCCGCAGCTCCGATTGGTACTCGGTAAAGGCGAACTGCTCCCCGCTGTCGATGCGGCCGGAGTGAAACCAGTCGGCCAGCAACAGCAAGGCGCCTTCGGCAAGATGCCAGTGCTGGTGTTGGCGGTAGCGGCTCTGGGCCTGGAGCACGATAGGGTCGGGGAGGACCACCGCCAGGGCACCAGCCGCTACGTGCGCTTCCGTGAGCTGCTCGGCCACGGCACCATCATCGGAGCGGTACACGCGGGTGTTGGCCTGAGTACTCAGCAGCAGGCGTGCCTCGGGCTGCACCGCCACGCGCAGCCGGATAACGTCGCCGGCCAGCAGCCCGCCCCCATAGCTGCTGAGCACCACGTGGCAACTGCTGGTAGCGGTGCGCGGGCTCAGGAGTTTCAGGGGTTGCACGTTGCGGCTCACCGTCAGCACCGACTGGCCGCGCACGGCCGCAACTTCGACTTCACTCCACAACGACGAATCGGACATAGCTAGGGGCTGAACGGCAAAGATGCAGCGCCCTGCACGGCAACCGGCCACCTTCACCCGAAAAAAAGGGGAAAATGGCCGGATTAGTGGCGGCGGAAAGGTCCTTAGAGGGCTTACTGGTTCGGCGTGCCGCACCACCCTTCGCTCTTGCATTTGGGGGCCGTCAGAATCACCCGGTCCAGATCGTACGAGGTATAAATAGCTATGCAGGCCTGGTCGGGGGCTTCCGCATCGGTGGCCAGGCGCAGGCCCGTCAGGAAGCTTTGCGACTCGGGCAGCTCGGCCGGCACCTGCGAGTAGGTAGCTACCACGTTGGCGTAGCTCACGCCTTCAATGGTGATTGTTTTGCCAAGATTAATGTCCGTCGGAAGCTGAAGCATGGTACCGTCGCAGCTGCGGCCAAGCACTTTCACGGTGGTGCAGGAGGCTTGGACAGTGGCGGTTTCCTCGTCTTCTTCGCAGCCGCTCAGCACCCCGAACGACAGCAGGCCCAGAGTTAGCAGGGTAAGGAGTTTAGGCATGGAGCATAGTGGGTTAGAAGTGTACTAAAGAGAGCCGGGGTGTCAGGCAAAAGTTGCAAGCAGCGACTAACAATTACTATGCTCCTCAAAGTGCAGTCATCAAGCGTGAAAACATAAGTCACGAGACTGTATGCGACTTCTGACGTCCGCGCAGTCGAAGGATGAGCCTCTTACTGTATTACTTAATCCGGCTGCAATACGGCCAGCAGCTCCGTGAGCTGAGTTGTGAGGCGTGTGGGCTCGGTGGTGTCGAGCAGGCGGGCATCGATGCCTACGCAGGTAGCTCCAGCCTGCTTCCACTCGCGTAGACTCTCTACCGTAGGCTGAATCCCACCGGTGGCCATGAGGGGAAGGTGAGGCAGCGGGCCGCGCAGAATCTGCAGGTAAGCCGGCGTGAGGTAGGCCGATGGAAACAGCTTAACGATGGTAGCCCCCAGGCGGTGGGCTTCATACACCTCGTTCAGCGTCTGGGCCCCGGGCAGCCAGGCCAGGTCGTAGCTGCGGCACACAGCGGCCACATCGGGGCTGCACACAGGCTGGATAATGAAATCGGCCCCGGATTCGATGAAGCGGCCGGCTTCTTCCGGGGTGAAGATAGTGCCCGCACCCAGGAGCAGGTCGGGGTAATCGGCTTCCACGAAGCGCTGCAGACGGGTGAAGATGGCATGGGCGTCGTTGCCGCGGTTGGTAAACTCAAACAGGCGCACGCCGGCCGCGTAGCTGGCAGCCAGCACCCGTCGGGCGTAGTCTTCCTGTGCGTGGTAGAAAACCGGAATGAGCGGATGCAAGCGGGCCAAGGCCAGGGTGTGGGCAGAAGAAAAGCGGGGCATCAGTGGTGAAATGGTGAGGTAGTGAAATAGTAAGTTTGACGTTCTACTGGCTCCGTCTGCGCAGGTTGCGCGGATAGAACGTCAAACGCACTATTTCACTACCTCATTGCTATAGGGCATACTCGCCCAGGGCGCGGTACACGTCGTAGATATTCTGGTCGTTGCGGAAGGTGCGGCCGATGGGAGCTTCCATGCCGCGTACCCAGATATAGAGCTCCGATTCCAGGTCGAAGTGGCCGGTGGTTTCCATCGAAAACCGCTCGATGCTGCGGTAGGGAATGCTCATGATTTCGCGCTTCTTGCCCGTCACACCCTGCTTATCAACCAGGAGCAGGCGCTGGTTGGTGAAGATGATCTGGTCGCGCAGGATGGCGTAGGCTTTTTCCACCCGCTCGCCGGCGGCCAGAATGCGGTTCAGTTCCTGCTGAATCTCTTGCGCGTCGTTTTCCGAAGCGTTGCCGAGGAGGCCGTCGAGAAGTCCCATGGAGTAGTTTGTTTTCGGGGTGAGAGGTTAGGAAGAAGGTGCTTTTTTGCGGTATACGCGAATAAGCTGGTTGTGTAGCTGGTAAGCCAGCACCGAATCCGTGCAGGCAATATCGGTCAGTTCCTCATCCAAGGGGTGACAGGTTTGCTGCTGAATTGTAACGGATAGGCCGCCGGGGGCTGATTCTACCAGGCTGGTGCGTATGTAAGCGTCACCGGCGTCTCCGAACGTTTCCGCAAGCTCCAGATCGGCACTGATACGTCCGGTTGATTCAGCCAGGACAAACAGCCGGATACGGGAAGAAAAATACTCGCCCGGTACGCGGGTAAGCAAGGCCAAACGATGATCGGGAAGCGGGATTTTCCCCACCGCAAATACTTCCTCGCCGTTGGCCTCTATATACTCGCCAAATAGCGGCAGCAAGCGGGGCGGAATCAGCTGGCCGTGCATGGGCTGGGAGCTAGCCGCTGATGGGTCATCATCTAGCTTCTGGGAGGAAACCTTGATGGGCAGCTTCAGCAGCGGATATAAAGTCAGCAGCTCCTGCAGTTGCAGGGTGGTGGAGTCGGGAGGTGAGGGCGTCGACGGGAGAACTGCAGTATCTGCGGTAGCCGAGGTGTCCGGCGGAGTATTGCTTTGGCAACTGCTGAGGAGCAGAACCGCGAACATCAGGAGGTTTGGAAGCCTCCACCAATGGAGAGTCATACAGAAAGCTGTATAGGTGTGTTGTTACAGTTCTTCTATTATTTTCTCTATCCAGTTGAGGCCAATTTCCTGTAGGGCGCGGTCGGGCTTTTGGCGAACCTGCTCCCAGAGTCGCCGGATTTCCTGTACGTCTTCTTCGGAGTACACAAATTCCTGCTCCTCCAGAATATCGAGGGCCATGTGCTTAGCTTCGTAGCCCTGATAGAAGACAATTAGGCATAAGTCTTTCAGCAGATAGCAGCAGTCATGGGTAGCCAGCGCGTACACCAGCGTACCATTGCGGCCGTGGTTGGCGGGTTTCTGAATGGCTGCCAGCAACGGTTGAATAGCCCGCTGGTCGGCCAAGTCCCGCAAGCTACCAGCCGCACGGTTGCGTAGCAGAGGCTTATCTGTTTCCAGAAGCTGCAGCAAGAATTGGAACACTTCTTCTCCGCCCAACTCGGTCAGCTCCTCGAAAGCGTCATCCGCCGTTTCGTCATCATCACCAAGAACGAGTGCCTGAAGGGTTGCCGTGCGCGTAGCCTGCATAGAATGAGTATGGGCGAGCTAACAAAAACAGCCGAACCCAGTGGGCCCGGCTGTTGAAAGCTAGCGGAAAATGCGCAATTAATTGCCGCCCGTGCCGGTAGTGCCAGCAGGCTTCTGCTCCAGCTTCTGCAGGGAGGTTTGCTGCATGGGGTTGGGCTGAGCGCGCTGCTGCTGCTCAAACAGCTCGAAGCGCGAGGGCGCGGCCCGGTGTGGGAAGGCGTTGTTGCTCAGGTCCGTGTCGGCAGTTTCTAGGAAGGGGTCCAGCACGAAGCTCACCACCGGCTTTTCGGTGATGAAGACCTTGGTTACCTGCGCGTTGTTGATGCGCCAGATTTCGGCCGGAATGTTCACTACTTCCTGCTTGCCATCCTCGTAGGTCATCTGCACCACCACGGGCATGGTGAGGCCGCCCAGGTTTTTCAAGCTCACCTCGTAGAAATGCAGACCGCTGTTGAGGCGCTGCTGCTGCGCAGGCGTGAGCTTGGCCACATAATCCTGGTAGCGCTTCTTGTCGGCCTCGGTGGCGGCCAGTGGGTCGTAGGAGTTGTAGAAGTCCTTGAGTTGGGGCTTGTCGTCCACCAGGGTGCGCTTGATGTCCTGCAGGTTGCGCTGCTCCGACAGGGTTTTGGGCGCGGCATTCAGCAGCTCCCGCTTGCGGGCGTTTTCGATTTCGGGGTTTTTCGAGTCAACCGTATACCACTTTACGTTCTCAATGGCCAGGTCGGTGTGGTCGGTGGTGTAGAACCAGCCGCGCCAGAACCAGTCGAGGTCGGTGCCGGAGGCGTCTTCCATGGTGCGGAAGAAGTCGGCGGGCTCAGGGTGCTTGTAGGCCCAGCGGCGTGCGTACTCCTTGAAAGCGTAGTCGAAAAGCTGACGGCCCAAGATGGTTTCGCGCAGGATGTTGAGGCCGGTAGCGGGCTTGGCGTAGGCATTAGGCCCAAACTGCAGCACCGATTCCGAGTTGGTCATGATGGGGGTCTGCACGTTTTTGCCGGTGCGCATATAGTCCACAATCAGCTTCGGCTCGCCGCGCCGGGAGGGGTAGTTTCGCTCCCACTCTTGCTCGGTGAGGTACTGTACGAAGGTATTCAGACCCTCATCCATCCACGTCCACTGCCGCTCGTCGGAGTTGATGATCATGGGGAAGAAGTTGTGGCCCACCTCGTGAATAATCACCGAAATCATGCCGTACTTCCGCTCCGCCGAGTAGGTGCCATCCTTCTCGGGGCGGCCGCCGTTAAAACAGATCATGGGGTACTCCATGCCGCCCACCGGGCCGTGTACCGAAATAGCCACCGGGTACTCATAGTCGATGGTGTACCGGGAGTAGGTCTTGATGGTGTGCGCCACCACTTCGGTGGAGTACTGGCCCCAGAGCGGGTTGCCTTCCTTGGGGTAGTAGCTCATGCACATGACGGGCTTGCCAGCCTGCTTGATCTGCATGGCATCCCAAATGAACTTGCGCGAAGAGGCCCAGGCAAAGTCGCGCACGTTCTTGGCGGCGTAGGTCCAGGTTTTGGTGCCTTTGGCGCGCTTCTGCTCGGCGGCTTCAGCCTCCTGCTGGCTCACGATGAGCACTGGCGTTTTGGTGTTCTTGGCTTTTTCGAGGCGCTGGCGCTGGGCGGCGCTCAGCACGTCGCCCGGGTTCTGCAGTACGCCGGTAGCCCCCACCACGTGGTCGGCGGGAGCGGTGATGCTCACGCGGTAGTCGCCGAAAGGCAGGGCAAACTCCCCGCTGCCCAGAAACTGCTTGTGCTGCCAGCCCTGGAAGTCGGAGTATACGGCCATGCGCGGGTAGAACTGGGCAATTTCGTAGAGGTAGTTCTTGTCTTCGGGGAAATACTCGTAGCCGCTACGCTGGTTGATTTTCAGCTGGTCGTTGATGTTGTAGCTCCACTTGATGCTGAACGTCACGGCTTGCTTGGGCCGCAGGGGCGTGGGCAGGTCAATGCGCATCATGGTGTGGTTGATGGTGTGCGGCAGGGCCTTGCCGCCCTTTAGCTTCACCTCCGAAATCTTGAAGCCCCCGTCAAAGTCCGAGTTCATCAGGTACTCCAGCCCCCGGAACGACATCTTATCCGACAGCTCACCCACCTCCGTGGCCTGGGTGATGGACGTTTTGTCCATGATGTTCTGGTCGAGCTGCACCCACAAGTAAGTGAGTACATCGGGCGAGAGATTGGTGTAGGTAATGTCCTCCGAGCCGGTAATGGCCTGTTTCTCGTCATCCAGCTTCACCTGGATGTTGTAGTCGGCGCGTTGCTGCCAATACTGGCTGCCGGGCGCCCCGGAGGCCGTGCGGTAGGTGTTGGGCGTGGGCAGCTCAGTGCCCAACTGGGCAAACTTATCGGTGCCGGAGTTGGTGGTTTGGGCCGCCAAGGGGCCGGCAGCCAGCGCGGCCACGGCGGCCGAGCGTAACAAATGTTTTAGCATTGAAAAGAGAAAATGCGGGTTGCGGGGCGAAAAAGTACAGGAAAACCGGCAGATAACAGGTAAAGTCACCGGCAAAGTGCCAGAAGTTGCACGGGTGGAGAGATGGTGAACTGGTAATTTTGACGTTCAAGCCACTCTATATAGGAGCTGCGCCAACAAAACGTCAACTCACCAGCTCACTATTTCACTAACAGCACCAGTGCAATGCCGAGAGCAGCACCGCTGACAACCAGCAGCCAGTCGCGGCGCGCTACACTGAGGCCGCGCAGCAGCAGGGCCCCGAGCAGCAGAATCAGCCCCACAATCAGCAGCTGACCCAGCTCCACACCCACATTGAACGCCAGCAGCTCCAGCACCGGGCGGCTCTGGTGGCCCAGCAGCTCGCGCAGGTAGCTGGAAAACCCGAGGCCATGAATCAGCCCGAACACGGCGGCCAGCAGATTGGGCCAGGCCAGCACCACCGGCTCCGGCGCCGGGCGCAACACCGGCCGGGTTGTAGGGCGGCCGGCACGAGCTAGGTTGAGCAGGCACGTCAGCACTATCGTTACCGGAATCAGCACCTCAATAGCCTGGGGCGAGTACTGCACCACGTTCAGGGTGGCCAGGGCCAGGGTGAGCGAGTGGCCTAGGGTGAAGCTGGTGACCAGCGCCACCACGCGGCGCCACTCCTGCAGCACGTAGGGCGCACACAAGGCCAGCAGAAACACCAGGTGGTCGTAGGCCTGCAGGTTGAAGATGTGGAAGAAACCGAGTTGGAGGTAGGTCTGGAACGTGGAGGCCATAAGACAAAGCTACGGCTTGCGTAGCGTTTGACCCTGCAGTTCCAACCGGGGCTGCCTACAAAAAATAAGGTCCGTCACGGCGGGTTTGCCAAGCCGCACCGGCTACCTTGCACAGCCAATTACTTCGTATCCCAATTGCCATTTATGCGTCCAACTTTATTGTGTCTGCTTTTTTGCGTCGGTACGCTATCCGCCACCCATGCCCAGACGGTGGCCACTCCCGACTCGACCCGTACGCCCGCTGCTACGACCGGGTCCGCCGATGATTGGCCCACGCAGTACTCACGGGCCGTCAACGATACAGTACAAGCAATCCAGCGTCTTTATGGCCGGCGCCGCACGGGCGGATTTGGCTGGATGATAAGCGGGGGAGTAGGAGGGCTTCGCAGCCTGCTGGCGGCCAGCCAGGAAGAAACGATAACCACGAGTTACGGAACTGTGGTAACCCGGGATAAAGCCGATGCCGGCGGGATTCTCACGGGCGTTGCCATCATTGGAGTAGTGGAGGCGTACGGGGTAAGCAAGCTGGTACGCTTCAGCTCCCAGCGCGAAGCGGCCATGATAGAGCTGGTACGCCAAGGCAAGCGCCTGCCGGATGATTTGCGCCGCCGCCTGAAACCACGCTTCTTTCTGAAAAGGAAGTAGCCAAGCGGTTGTTTTAACTACCCAAACCCAAGGCGGTTCTTGCCCTGGAAGCCAGGGAATACACCTGCCTACTCCTGGCCCAGCTTATTTTCCTCCTGGCTTTCCTTTTTGTCTACCTGCTCTGTCTGGGAGGCGGTGTCGATAAACCGTTCCCGCTTCTGGTGAATGGGCGCGGCCCCCGTAAGGCCTACGCCCGCGGCAGCCAATAGGAGCATGGCAATCAGGCCAAGGAGGCGGAGGTAGCGTTTGAGGGTTTCCATAGCGTGGTAGGGTAAGCGTAGCGTAAGTACAAAACGGCCTTTTGCACCTTTAGAGCGTCCTGCTTAGCGCAGCCGAAGCATCTCTACCGCTTCGCCTGCACCGATTCAACGAAGCGGTAGAGATGCTTCGACAAGCTCAGCATGACAACCGTTTTGGGTTAGTGGCGACAAAGCTTAGTGAGTAAGAAAAAAGCCCTGCCAGTACGGGTACTGGCAGGGCTTTTTATCAGCTGTTCAGCATGAGATTACACGCCGGGGATTTCCACGTCCACGTTGTTGAAATGCACTTGCCCATCTTCGAGCACGGCTTCCACCACGGCGTCCTTCGAGACTTTGCCGCTCAGGATTTCCTTTGACAGCTCGTTCAGGATTACCCGCTGCAGCACGCGCTTGAGGGGGCGGGCGCCGAACTGCGGGTCGAACCCGGCCTCGCCGAGGAAGTCCAGCACCTCGTCGGTGGCTTCCAGGCGGATGCCGGCTTCTTCCAGGCGCTGCTGAATCTGCTTGAACTGGATGTCGACAATCTTGCGAATCTCCTTGCGCTTGAGCGGCTGGAACATCACGATTTCGTCGATGCGGTTCAGGAACTCGGGGCGCATGTGCTGCTTGAGGCGCTCTACCACTTCCTCGCGGGTGCGGTCCACCACTTCCTCGTGGTTGTACTCGTTCAGCTCCTTGAAATTGCGCTGAATGATGTCGGCGCCGGTGTTCGAGGTCATGATGATGATGGTGTTCTTGAAGTTGGCTACCCGACCCTTGTTGTCGGTGAGGCGGCCGTCGTCGAGCACCTGCAGCAGGATGTTGAACACGTCGGGGTGGGCCTTTTCGATTTCGTCGAGCAGAATCACCGAGTAGGGCTTGCGGCGCACGGCCTCGGTGAGCTGCCCGCCTTCGTCGTAGCCCACGTAGCCGGGAGGCGCCCCGATTAGGCGCGAGGTGGCGTGGCGCTCCTGGTACTCGCTCATGTCGATGCGGACCATGCTGTTCTCGTCGTTGAACAGGTACTCGGCCAGGGCCTTGGCCAGCTCGGTTTTACCCACCCCGGTGGTGCCGAGGAAGATAAACGAGCCGATGGGCCGCTTGGGGTCCTGCAAGCCGGCGCGGGAGCGGCGCACGGCGTCGCTGATGGCCGCAATGGCCTCCGACTGCCCGGCTACGCGCTTGCCTAGCTCGGCTTCAAGGTTGAGTAATTTCTCGCGGTCCGACTGCAGCATCTTGCTCACCGGAATGCCCGTCCACTTGGCTACTACCTCGGCAATGTCTTCATGGGTTACCACTTCCTGGAGCATGGAGCCGCCGTCCTTGTTGGCGTTGGCTTGCTCCTGCAGGGTTTTGAGCTTGGCTTCGGCTTCCTGAATTTTGCCGTAGCGCAGCTCGGCTACGCGGCCGTAGTCGCCCTGGCGCTCGGCCTGCTCGGCTTCTACTTTGAAGCGTTCAATGGATTCCTTTTGCTCCTGGATGTCGTTGAGCACGTTTTTCTCTGATTCCCAGCGGGCTTTGAGCGAGTCGCGCTTTTCGCCCAGTTCGGCTAGCTCGCGGTTGAGCACGGCCTCGCGGTCCTTGTTGTCTTCGCGGCGGATGGCTTCGCGCTCAATTTCCAGCTGCATGATGCGGCGCTGCACCTCGTCGAGCTCCACGGGCATGGAGTTCAGCTCGATGCGCAGCTTGGCGGCTGCCTCGTCCATCAGGTCGATGGCCTTGTCGGGCAGGAAACGGTCGGTGATGTAGCGGCTGGACAGCTCCACGGCGGCAATGACGGCGTCGTCGGTGATGCGCACGCCGTGGTGCAGCTCGTACTTCTCCTTGATGCCGCGCATGATGCTGATGGCGTCCTCGGTGCTGGGCTCGTCTACCATCACGGCCTGGAAACGGCGCTCCAGGGCCTTGTCCTTCTCGATGTACTTCTGGTACTCCTTGAGGGTGGTGGCGCCGATGGCGTGCAGCTCGCCGCGGGCCAGAGCGGGCTTGAGCAGGTTGGCCGCGTCCATGGCGCCGTCGCCGCCCGCGCCGGCCCCGATCAGGGTGTGCATCTCGTCGATAAACAGAATGATCTGGCCTTCGGAGTCGGTGACTTCCTTGATGACGGACTTGAGGCGCTCCTCGAACTCGCCCTTGTACTTGGCCCCGGCGATGAGCAAACCCATGTCGAGCGACATGATGACTTTCTCGCGGAGGTTCTCGGGCACGTCGCCGGCCACGATGCGCTGGGCCAGGCCCTCCACAATGGCGGTTTTGCCGACGCCGGGCTCCCCGAGCAGGACGGGGTTGTTTTTGGTGCGGCGGGAGAGAATCTGCAGTACCCGGCGGATTTCCTCGTCGCGGCCGATAACGGGGTCCATCTTGCCGGTGCGCACCTGCTCGTTGAGGTTGCGGGCGTAGCGGTTCAGGCTCTGGTACTGGTCCTCGGCCGACTGCGAGGTGACTTTGCGGCCGCCCCGCAGCTCTTTGATGGCGGCTTTGAGGTCTTTGAGGTTAAAGCCCGTGTCCTTGAGCAGGGTAGCCGTGGCGTCGCGGCCATCGACGAGGGCCAGCAGCAGGTGCTCCACGGCTACGTACTCGTCGCCGAACTCCTTGAGGAAGTTGTTGGCGCGTTGCACGGCGTTGGCGGCCTCGTTGGCGAGGTAGGGGGAGCCGCCGCTTACCTTGGGGTAGGCTTCTACCAGGGCATCGAGGCGGGGAGTGAGGATATTGAGGTTGGCGCCGAGCTTCTTGGCGAGGAAGCCGGTCACGTTTTCATCCACCTGAAAGAGGGCTTTCAGGAGGTGGCCCGTTTCGATGGCCTGCTGCTGATGGCCGCCGGCAATTTCGGTGGCCTTCTGCACGGCCTCCTGGGCCTTGATGGTGAAGTTATTGAAGTTCATAGCTCTAAGTCTGTTTCAGTTGCTTGGTTAAGCTGATACGGACCTAGCAAAGGATGGGCTAAACGAGATACTCGGACTTTTTGGCTGGTTTTGGGGATTTTAATGATGCTGCTTATGCGTTTTTGGCAGAAATATAACAGAGGCAGTGATAGAAGCGGCGCCGGCTTTTGCTCTGCTTGCAGGGCGAAACACGAGTGACTATCTGTTACCTTGACGCTTCAAAATCTGACCCCAACTCAAACTTTGCTTTACTGATGAATGCTACTAAGCTCCCTGCCGACTTCCAGTTTCTTCCTGAGATGTATGAGGATGATTATTTCCCTGCCAAGCAGGTGGATAAGGTAAAAGCAGCTATTCAGAAGGTAGTAGTCTACCTGGAAAAGGATAGCACTGACCCTGATAAGGTGCAGGATAAGCTTGATCAGATGACTTCTAAGATCAACGAGCTACAAGAGGATTTTGAGGAGCATGATAGCGAGATTGAAACGGGTGCCCGTGAATCGATAGCGGAAACTGTGGAGCGGGTCCTCGCTCATTTCAACATTGACATTGATATTGAAGAGGCGCTGAGAGAGCGGGAGTGGTAATCTTGACCTCTACTCAAGCAAAAAGCCGCTCAGCTTAGGGCGGCTTTTTTCATGTTCGTGGAAGACTTTATTACCAGTTGTCGCCGCTTATAACACGTAGTCAGATCTGGCGCATGAGGTAGGGGCAAGCTACGCAAGCGGGGTGGTTTAACATGAGAAGAGATACAATACTACAAAACAAAAGCTCCCATAATTAATGATTAACTCAAGTAAGTAAAGAAAATATAAAAAGTTTAAATTGCTATTGTTGCTTTGTTTGTAAAAAAATAGCTTGTCATGTCAAATAACTCAAAGAAACATCATTATCTTCCTCAGTTTTATCTGCGTGGTTTTGTGGATAAAAAAGGTTTTTTCTTTATATATGATAAAGAATTAAAAATATTTAGACGGAGTAGACCTGAGCATGAATTTTATGAAAAGAATAAAAATGCTATTGATATAAATGGTGAGCGGGTTTTGTTGTTGGAGCATATGTATTCGCATATAGAGTCAACTTTGGCGCCTGTTATATCAACAATAGAAAAATCTGGGCCAACGGACCATGTACTTAATGCTGATGTAATTATAAGGCTAAAGTTCTTTGTTGAAATAATGAGATGGCGCAATCCAGCTCTAGACGACGTGTATAATAAGATTATAGGTAGAATGTCTATTAAGGACTTTGGTTTTTCTGTTAGAGGTGGTTCAGAAGAAAGACGTGCCGAAATCGAAGCTATGATGATGGATCATCCATTTGTGCAAAAAACAGTTAGGCCACTTATGGCCGCAATGGGTATGGGGGAACTTACCAACGTCGATTACGATACATCAAAATGGAATATCTTATATCAAGACGGTGGTTTTCCAATACTAGGAGATTTCCCAATTATCTTTAACCCAAATAGCATTAATAAAATATTTGAGGGTGACTTTATTTTACCTCTTTCTGCACAAAGGACAATAGTGTATTCACAGGTGCCTCGTGTAAAACAGCTGCCGGACTCGTTTTCTATTGATAAAGATTTAATGCAAATGCATTTAGCTAAAAGGTTTGTTTGCTGTAAACATGAAAGCTATTTAAGGTTTATGGTAAATTTCTATGCGCTCAATAAATCGGCTATCGACGATGGATATATACAAAACATGTTCTCAGTTCTTTCCAAAGGGGTATGACTCCTAAAATTTGAACGCAGCGAAGCGGGTGAGTTCCTTCACTCCGCTTCGCTGCGTTCAGGATGGCAGGTGGCTGAGGCGGCGGATGCTACTGCCCATTACCCTGGCTGCTCCGGCGTCTCTTCGCTGCTTTTGTGGCTGCCGGGGCGGTCTACTACGATGCGGGCGGCCTGGATGCGCTGGTAGAAGGCGGGGGCGGAGCGGGCATACTTGCGCAGGCTGCGTTCGAGGCGGTCTTCGAGTAGGGTGGCGAGCTGGGCGAACTGGGCTTTGATGGCGAGGCGGGCGGCTTTGCCCTCGCTGATTTGCTGGCGCGGGTCGTTTTTGCCGCCGTTGAAGCTGGTGAGGGCAGTTTGCAGCTCGGTGAGGCGGGCGGGGGTGAGGCCGTAGTCGGCGAGGGCGGTTTTGTGGGTGGTGGCCTCGTCGTAGATGTGCTGGGCCAGATCGGCGAGGGCGGTGGGGCGCAGCTTAAAGAGGGTGGAGTAGTTGTAGTCGGCGCTGGTTTGCAGGGTGCGGTTCTGCTGGTCGGTGGCGTAGCTGTACACGTCGCCGGCTACTTCGGCCGCGGCGGTGGCTAGCAGGTGGCGGCGCTGGCTTTTGGTTTTGGAGGCGCCTTGGCTGGCGGTGCGCAGGCCTTGCTGGCGCAGGGGCTTGAGGGCGGCGAGCAGGGCGTCGAGGTCGGTGCGGACTTTCTGCAGGGCCTTGTCGGCGGTGTAGGTGGGGGCAGCCTCGGCCAGGGCGGCGGATACGTTTTCGGCGGCCGTGAGGCGGTTGTCTTGTTTGGCGGTAAGCATAACGAGGGTATAAGTAGGGAAATGAGGGATGCGGCTGGCACTGAAGCAATAGGGGTAGTTCGCTAGCGGCGGGGTAATGGTGAAGCTGTTTAGAAGTCAAAAGTGGTTGTCATCCTGAGCGCAGCGAAGGACCTTATCCCGTTAGAACAAATCGTTCAAGCGTGACAAGGTCCTTCGCTGCGCTCAGGATGACAAACCAAGCGGAAAAGCAGGCTTTCTGAACAGCTTTCGTATAAGAATACCGGATTCCCGCGATATTTCCAGGTGCGGGCGGCGGAAAAGTTGTGGCGGCACCCGCAACAATTGAATCTGGACCCGCGACGACCGGGGCGACACCCGCGACGACTGAATCCGGACCCGCAACGACTGAATCTAAGGCCGCATCGAGTGAATCTTGGCCCGCAACGACTGCGGCGTGACCCGCGACGAGTGAATACAGACCCGCATCGATTGAATCTTAACCCGCGACAATCGGGACCAGACCCGCGACGACTGCGCCCACACATCGGACTTTTGGAATCCGCAGGTCGGACTTTTGGTGTTCGGTCGGCGGACTTTTTGCGCGAAAGGGGGAGGTGTAGCGATGGGGTTAACGGCTAGGCACCCTAACCGTAAGGGCTAAAGCTGTTCTGTTAACTTAGCCAAGGCGTCTTTCACGGAGGGCATATGCGTACATACCCTGGGGTCCATGATGTTGCCTCCAAAGCCGTTTTCTTCGGTTGAGGCGTGTTTCGCTAATTTCTGTAGCTCAGGCTTTAGCTCGATTGGTTTGTAAGCAGCCAGCGTCCAGACGGCTACGGTTTTGGTGAAATCCGTGGTGGTTTTGTCCTTGAGCAAGGCCAGGAGCTGCTGCTTGGCCTCGGGCGTGTTGGTAGGGGTGAGGGCGCGGGCGGCGCTTATCTGGGCGTGGAAGTTTTGGCTGTCGCGCAGGAAAGGCTGCACCAGGGCATAAAAGTCCGTCAGGCCTAGGTGGTAAATGGTTTCCAGGGCCGCGTGCTGCAAGAAGAAGGTGGCCATACTTTCCTCGTTGATGGTAGCGGGCGGCAGCGCCAGGGTTTGGTTTAGGAAGCTTTTGATAAAGGTTGCATCGTAGCTTTTGCCGTGGTAGTGGTTGAAAATGGCCGTCATGGTGGGTTCGTACACGGCTTGGGGCACTAGGGCCTGGTGGTAGCTGTGGCGGTAAGTAGCGGCCACCTTGTTCTGGCGCACCGTCGCAAAGCCCGTGGTGGGCGTGGCAAGGCTATAGGTGCCTTGCGGGTTCTTCTTCAGGAAGAAGTAGCAGGTGTCGGCTTTCTCGACATGAAACTCGGGACCATGCCCGCCGGAGGTGCTACAGATATCCAGCAGGTAGAAGTCGGTAATGGCTATAGAGCCCGCCAGGTTGCTGCCGTCCAGGGAGCGGAGTATCGTAACGGTAAGCCCTTTCTTTTCATCATGCTCCGTGACTTTTGCCAGCACAAAATGGTCAGCACCCTTGACCACCTGATCCTGCCAGGGTTCGTCCCAGGTGGTAGCTTGTGCCATACGGACGCAGAACAAAGCGGCAAAAACGAGCAATAGGAGGCGGAAGCGCATACGAGCAGGAAGGATATAGATGAAAAATTGAATGAGAATACTTAGAAGTCGTAAGATTTTGAGGCTTTTCCGATTGTGTAAAAGGCGTAACCGAATAAGTGCGAGCCGGCAGTGTAGGCCGAACCGGTAGGGGCACAGTTGCCGGTTTGGCACACCGCGCTACATGACATTGAGCCCAGCGGCCAGCCGGTGGTAAAGATGCGGAGTAGCATAGCCTTTCAGCTATACAAAGCTGTGCTCAGGGTTTTTATTGTAACCGGATAAATAAATCTAGGGGATAGGAGCAACAAAGCATAAAAGCTGCAAGAATCTGCTTAGGCCGCTTGCTCCTTGTTGCCTTTGCCGAACAGCTTCTTGGCTAGCAGCACCAGCTTTTCTACCACGTACCCAATCAGCAAGCCGCCCAGGGCGCAGGACAGGGCTTTGGCCAGCCAGGCCACAATGGGCAAATGGGCTAAGGAAACTTCCAGATCGTGCAGCAGATGAGCGGTGAATGGAATACCGTGGGCAATGATTTCGGCGCCTACCCACAGCATGGCGGCGGTGCCCACGTAGCTGAGGAGGTTCAGGAAGTGGGGCATGAACTGGACGAGGCCGTGCCCGAATTTCTGGGTGCCAGGGTGGAATTTGTCCTGGGCCAGGTGGACGCCGATGTCGTCGGCCTTTACAATGAGGCCCACAAAGCCGTAGACGGCCACGGTAATGAACACGGCCACGGCCAGCATCACGGCAATCTGGTTGACCAGGGGCTGGCCCGTGACCTGGCTGTAGGCTATGGCCATGATTTCGGCCGAGAGGATGATATCGGTGCGCACGGCCCCGGCCACCCGTTCCTGCTCCAGCTCCTCGGGAGTAATGGTTTGGAGCTGCTCCATTTCGGCCGGCACCTCGGGGTGCTGGCTGAACATGCCATGCACCTTCTCATACCCTTCAAAGCACAGGTAGGCGCCGCCCAGCATGAGGATGGGCGTAATGGCCCAGGGTGCAAAATACCCAAGCACCAGGGCGGCGGGGCTCAGGATGAACAGCTTATTGATCAGGGACTTTTTGGCAATCCGGTAAATTATGGACAGCTCCCGGGAGGGGTCGAGGCCTACCACGTACTTGGGCGTAACGGCGGTATCGTCGATGACGATGCCGGAAACTTTGCCGGTGGTTTTGGCAATCTGGGCGGGCACGTCGTCTAAGCTGGCGGCACTGGCTTTTACCAGGGCGGAAATGTCATCTAACAGCGCGAAAAACCCTGAAGCCATATTCTCTGTGTTGGGTACTTGAATGGGATTTTCAACCGGCCAGGTGTTTTTGCTCCGGGCAATCCGGCCGCAAGGTAGGCCCGATTCCGGCAATCCTGCCGCCGGGAGTGGTACGGCGTGGTTTGGGCGGGCAGGTGCAGGGCGGGCTGTGCGTACGAGCCGGGGGCCTTTTAGGCGGGAAAATTTCACTAGCGCAGCCCCGAGGATGACGCCGCGGTAGCGGCCAGAACCCGCGAAATCAGGGCTGCTGAAACAGCTGGATGGTGTAGTCGAGCAGGCTGGGGCCGCCCACAGCGCCGTGGCCGGGCACCACCACCTGCAGCCTGGGGTAGGCCTGCTTTACCCGGGCTACGGTGGCGGGCCAGGCGGACACGTTGGCATCGGCCAGGTTGCCTTTACCGGCCTGCAGCTCCTTGATGAGGCAACCTCCGAACAGCACTTCGTCGGTGGGAAAATAGCCCACCACGTTGTCGCGGGTGTGGCCTTCGCCGAAAAATGTGGTGTACACTTTGGCGGTGCCCACGCGCAGGGCAAGGCGGCGGGTAAACGCATGCTGGGGCACGTTGAACTTATGTTGCCGGGCGTAGGCAATGGTCTTTTTGTGGGCGTAGGAGGGGATGTTATGACGTTGGAATTCCGGCAGCCCGCCCACGCAGTCTTCGTGGAAGTGGGTAGGCACTACCGCCTTCACCCGGCAGTGCAGCTCCCCAGTTATCCAGGCAATCAGCTCCCCGGATTCTTTGTCCCCAGTGGGCGTGTCGAACACCACGGTTTCCGCGCCGCTTCTCACCACCAGGCCGTTGCAGGGTACCTTGCCGAAGGTTTCGGTCTGCAGAAACGAGGTGTGCACATAGCTGTTCGGGGCCACCTGGGTGATGGTTAAATCGGCCGACTGGTACACGACTTTGTCGGGGCCGGGCGAACTGCTGTTCGGGGCAACGGCCGCTAGCAGGGAAAAGGCAAGCAGGAATTTCATGGGCGGTGATAAGCGAAAGGCCAAGCTGGGGCCAATATACTGGCTGATTGTCGGGTTAAGCTGGCTGAGTTTCTTGCCCTGAGCTCTGGGGAGTGCCCAGCAGGCTCGACCTTAACCTGGCAGGTAAGGGCTGCGTTCTACCAGCGCCAACCCCGTGTGGGAGCGGCGCTTTGCTGAAACGTGCATCATCTGCTATGAAGCTTCTGCTGCTAACCGGCGGCCTACTGCTCCTGCTGCCCCCGGTGGCCCAGGCATGCCGGGTGTGCCGGCCGCGCGTGCAGGCCACCATCCACGGCCCCGACTACACCCAGCATCTGGCGGTACTGCTGTTGCCGGTGGCGGTGCTGGTGCTGGTAGGGCTGGGGGTGTTTTTTGCGGCCGATATCCGCGCCTATTTTCACCGTTTACGCGCTACGCATGACTAACACAGCCTCAGAATTAGTGCACCGGGGGCCACTGCTGGCGGCTGGTATCCTGCTCGGCGCGGGCCTGGGCGGCTTCGTGGATGGCATTGTGCTGCATCAGATTTTGCAGTGGCACAACATGCTTTCCAACCAGCTCCCGCCCGACAACCTAATTAATGCCAAGGTGAATATGTATTGGGACGGAGTATTTCATGCGGCCGTGTGGGTAATGACGGCCGTGGGACTGCGCCTGCTGTGGGCAGCCGGATGCCGGGCCGATGTGCCGTGGTCGGGCCGCACGCTGGTGGGCGGGCTGCTGCTGGGCTGGGGCCTTTTCAACGTAGTCGAAGGCATTATCAACCATACCCTGCTGGGCTTGCACCACGTGAACGAGTACACCGCTGATAAGCTGCCCTGGGATATGGCTTTCCTGGGGTTTGGGGCGCTGCTGCTGCTGGCTGGCTGCTTGTTAGTTCAGGCCGGCCGCCACGACACGGCGGTGCGCGGCACCCGCAAGCCTTAACCCCTTACTGGTTCTGCTATGCTGCCTGCCTGGTTTATCGGCTGCTCCGGCTACCACTACCGCCACTGGAAAGGCGCGTTCTACCCCGACAGGCTGCCCCAGCGCCGGTGGTTTGAGTTCTACAGCCAGCACTTCAACACCCTGGAGCTGAACGTGACGTTTTACCGGTTTCCGCAGCTCTCGTTTGCGGAAGGCTGGTACGCGGCCAGTCCGCCGGAGTTCCGGTTTGCGGTGAAGGCCCCGCGGCTGATTACGCACTACAAGCAGTTCAAGGACACGGCCGGGCTGCTGGCCGATTTCTACGGCACGCTGCAGGAAGGGCTGCGGGAGAAACTGGGGCCGGTGCTGTTTCAGCTCCCGCCCAAGGCGGCCTACACCGAGGAGCGGCTGGGCCGCATTCTCGACAGCCTGGACCCGGCCTTTCGCAACGTGCTGGAGTTTCGGCACCCAAGCTGGTGGACGGGCGAAGTGTACCGGGCGCTGGCGGCCCGGGGCGTGAGCTTCTGCGGGCAAAGCCACCCCTTGCTGCCCGATGAGCTGGTGTGCACCACGCCGGTGGGCTACTACCGCCTGCACGGGGTACCCGACCTGTACCGCTCGCCCTACCCCGAGGAGTTTCTGCGCCGGCTGGTGCAGGAGGTGCAGGAGCCCGGGGTGCCGCTCCGGGAAATGTACTGCTACTTCAACAACGACATAGATGCTTCGGCCATTGGCAACGCCCGGCAGCTCCGGGCGCTGGTGGGGCCGTAGGAGCGGGCCTGCCCCCGTCCGTTGTTCGCCGCGTGCCCATGTCGTTAGACCCGACGGCGCTGGTAGTGGGCGGGGACAAGCCCCGCCCCTACAAAAAACCGGGCCTGCTCGTTGGAGCAGGCCCGGTTTGGGAATAGCTGGATATACCCGACGGCTTAGCCGTGGCGTTTTTTCCAATCGTCAGCCAGGCCGAGCTTCTTGGCAATGTCCTTGAACATTTCGGGGTCAAAGTCATCTTCGCCAGGCGAGGAAAGCTGGGGCTCTTCTTCCAGCACGGGGTAGGGCACCCCCTGAATAGCGCCCTGCACCACTTCCAGCGGAGAGCCGTCTTCGGGGTGTTGGCCGTTCCAGATCAGGCCCGCCTCGGCGTAGGCATTGGGCGAGAAGGTGTAGAGTTGACGGTGCAAGCCGTGCTCCATGAACTTGCGCGCCTCGGGGAACTTGGCGTTGGACAGGGGCGGCACGGGCATGATTTTCTTTACATCGACCCCGGTAATAACTTCCAGGGCCTTGGCGTAGGCATACACGTGCAGGCCGCCGCGCACCAGCAGGTAGCCCACCATGGTGCGGGCGCAGGGGTCGGTTACCATCTCGTACGCTTTGATTTTGTTGGCCCGGGCTCCGCACTCCAGGAAGAAGTTATGCAGCAGGTCGAGGCGCAGGTTGCCGGAGCTGTTCACGTACTGGCCGGTCCAGGGGTTGCCCATGGAGTCGAAGGGCAGGGCCGCCTGCCCGCTGGCCAGAAAGTGGTAGGTGTTGCGGGCATCCACCGCATCGGAAAGGGGGCCCGGCTTGGGGTCTTTGCCGCGTTCCGTCACGCCGGTGAGCAGCAGGTTGATGGCGTAGCTGACCGCCTCGATGTGGGAATACTCCTCGGCCGCAATGGCCGACGTGAGGGCGTAGAAGGGCCGGAGCCGGTCCCGCCCCCGGAAGTTGAACGACTGGAACGTGTAGTTCATCAGCGTGCTCATCTCGCCGAATTTACCGCCCAGCAGCTCCTGGATGGCCGCGGCGTCGTTGGCCGAAGGATTTTTGGGTTTTGGCAAATCAAGCGCCAACTCATCGAGACGAAGAATCATAGGAAAGAAAGTAAGAAGGTGAAGGAAGGTCGGAGGAAGGGCAAAGCCCGCATACGCCACATCGGGACGCCAACTGCACTATTCAAGCGTGGTAAGCAGCAACATACGCACAGAAGTAGCCTTGGTCGCGTGCAGAATTTGGCGGCTCAACAGTAACAGAGGCCTGTCTGGCTGGACTTTCAGCCCTGTAGGCAGCCATTAGAATTGCCCTCAGCGACTCCCGGGCGCCGGCTGCGTAGAAGCCCGACACCTCCACTATCTGCTATGCCCACCTACTACATCGGCTGTTCCGGCTTTTCCTACCGCGACTGGAAGGGCGTGCTTTACCCCCAGGGGCTGCCGCCGCGCAAATGGTTTGCTTACTACTGCACCCAGTTCAACACCCTGGAAGTAAACGTGACCTTCTACCGGATGCCGGAGCTGAAGGTGTTTGAAAGCTGGTACGAGCAAAGCCCCGCCGACTTCCGGTTTGCCGTGAAGGCCCCACGCCCGGTGACGCACTATAAGAAGTTCAACGCCGAGTGCGGCCCCATTCTGGCTGATTTCTACGGCACAGTGCGCGAGGGACTGCGCGAAAAGCTGGGGCCGGTGCTGTTTCAGCTCCCGCCCAAAGCCGTCTACACGGAAGAGCTGCTGGGCCGCATCCTGGAGCACCTCGACCCCGATTTCCACAACGTGCTGGAGTTCCGCCACCCAAGCTGGTGGACGGGAGAAATCTTCCGCACCCTGGCCCGGCACGGCATCAGCTTCGTGGGCCAGAGCTACCCCGCCACCCTACCAGATGAGGTGATTGTGAATACGCCCCAGGTGTACTACCGCCTGCACGGGGTGCCAGAGCTCTACACGTCGGCGTACTCGGAGGAGTTTCTAGCCGGCGTAGCCCGGCAGATTCAGGCCGAGCCCACCGTGCGGGAAGCCTACGTGTATTTCAACAACGGCATCGGCGGGGCAGGCGTAGTGAATGCCCGGCAGCTGCAGGCGCTGGTAGGGGAGTAGCAAGTAGCTACAGCGCTTGGCTAGAACTCCCGAGGAGGTATTGAACCATCAAAGACAACGGAGTGTAGAAAACGCTGACGGTCTTTGATCGTATCGGCAGTTTCGGGCAGGCGGTAGGCGCAGGCGAAGAAGTAAATGACTTCGCCTCGCCAGAGGTAGATCAAATCAAGATAGACGGGCTTATTGCGCTCCTCATCACGACCAATAAAACGGGCAGCGCGGGCAGGTGAGTCAGCAAATACAAGATTGCCCTGCGTAAGTAAGGTGATTTCTTCCCGACGTAACGCTTTGCACTGACGCCGAATCAGACGGTTAAAGTATTTGTTGAGAGACTCAACTGTAACGAAGCCATTAGGATTGTAGTTGGGATTATAGCGTAAATCCACACTGCCTGCCATCAAAATAATGTTTTCGGTTTCGGTGGTAAAAACCTGTGTACCTGGTGTCTTGCTGTCACGCTCAGCTGAAGTGACGTAGGGTAGCTCAACGAGCATGTGTTCATCAAGCCGGGTTTCTATCCAGTTTGTTACGGCCCATTGCGCCCGACCGTGAACGGGCAGCGCTACTACCAACAGGAGCAGTAGCGCAAATCGATAGAAAGACATACTGGAGAGGGCAGTATAGATACCAGGAGCCGGGTCGCTCAATGAGCAGACTTTGAGCGAGGAGGTAAGCTATAAAAGGACTACCGATTCACCAAGCAATCTGGTTTAGACCTACGCCGCTACGCCGGGCTGGGCCTGCTGCAGGAGCCATTGGTAGAGCTTGTCCACGTCAGCTTTGCGGAACAGCTCGGTGCCGGGGTTCATAGTAGCGGCCGTGCCGCAGGCCACGCCCAGGCGGGCCGTTTCGCGCACCGATAAGCCCGTAGACAAGCCGTAAACCAGGCCGGCCACCATCGAGTCGCCGGCACCCACGGTGCTGCGCTTTTTCACGGCGGGGGCAGGCACGTGGTCGGTGGAGTCCCGGGTGACGACGCAGGCACCCTGGGGCCCGAGCGACACCACGAGGATTTCGGCCTTGCCCTCGCGCACCAGGCGCTGGGCGGTTCCAGCTACCGCTTCGTTATCCAGCTCTTCCACGCCGGCCATTTTGCTTAGCTCGCCCACGTTGGGCTTGGCCAGATACACGCCTTCCTCCAACACACGGTGCAGGGCCGGGCCCGAGGTGTCGGCCACCACCTTGATGCCCATTTGCTTGGCCGCCCGCACAATGCGCACGAGGAACTCGGGCTCCACGCCGGGCGGGAGGCTTCCGCTGATAACCAGGAAATCGGGCACGGTGGGCAGGTTGCGCAGCGTCGTCAGCACCTGTTGCTGCTCTTGCTCCGAAAGCTCGGTTCCCGGCATCCCGAAGCGGTATTGCTGGCCGGTGCGGGCATCTACCACGATGAAGTTTTCGCGGGTGCGGCCGACCGTTTCCACCGGCTGCTGCTGAATCTGCTCCTGGGTGAGGAGCTCCCGCAGCAGCTGGCCGCTGGGGCCGCCCACCGGAAACACCGCCACCGAGTCGGCCCCGAGGCGCCGGAGGGCCCGCGACACGTTGATGCCACCCCCGCCGGGCTCGAACTTGGGCGCCGCGCACCGCAGCTTCTGGTCGGGAATGATCTGGTCGGCCGTGGTGCTTTTGTCCACAGTGGGGTTCAGCGTGAGCGTTACGATGGAAGCCATGCGCGCAAGGAAATCAGGGTTGTTTCGGTGAATGTACTGCGGTTTGGCGGTGGGGTTGCGGGGCGGCTTCCGAACAACTGGCAGAATTGTGCGTTTTTTGCGGCTACACTTGTTCTCCGCTTTATGCCGGTTGATATTCCTGAGCTGCGCACCGTAAACGTGACGCGCTACGTGACGCCCCTGCGCGAAGGCGGCTCGTTGCCCGCCTTGGTGGAGGCCGACGACAATTTTCTGTACGTGGTGAAGTTCCGGGGCGCTGGCCAGGGCCTGAAGGCGCTGGTAGCCGAGCTGATTGTAGGTGAGCTGGCTCGAGCTTTGGGCCTGCGTGTGCCTGAGTTGGTGTTCATCGAGCTTAACGAAGCCTTTGGCCGCACCGAGCCCGACGAGGAAATTCAGGACCTGCTGCGTGCCAGCACCGGCCGAAACCTAGCCCTGCACTACCTCAGCGGCGCCATCACCTTCGACCCACTCGTGACAACCATCGAGCCCCGGCTGGCTTCGCTCATTGTGTGGCTCGACTGCCTGACCCTGAACGTGGACCGCACCGCCCGCAACACCAACCTGCTGATGTGGCACCGGGAACTGTGGCTCATCGACCACGGTGCGGCCCTGTACGTGCACCACATTGGGCCGAGCTGGGCCGAGGTCAAAAACCGGCCGTTTGCCCAGGTGAAAGACCACGTGCTGTTGCCCCAGGCTGCCGAGCTAGCCTGGGCCGATGCCGAAGGCCACGCCCGCCTCACTTCGGAGCGCCTGCGCGCCATCGTGGCCCTGGTGCCCGACGAGTGGCTGCAGGAGCCCGACCTCACGCCCGAGCAGCAGCGCGCCAACTACGTGCAGTTCCTGGAAAACCGCTTGGCTGCGTCTGAAATCTTTGTTCAGGAAGCTACAACCGCCCGCCATGCACTTGTTTGAGTACGCCGTACTGCGCATTGTGCCGCGGGTAGAGCGCGAAGAATTTCTCAACGTGGGCGTCATCGTGTACTGCGCTTCCCAGGGCTTTCTGGAGTGCCGCTACTGCGTGCCCGAGGCTCGGCTGCGCGCCTTTACCCATTGCGAGCTGGACGTGGATGACTTGACGGAGCGGCTGCGCTCTTTCGAGCGGATTTGTCAGGGCCGGCGGCATGGCGGGCCCATCGGGCAACTGCCGGTGGCCTCGCGGTTTCGGTGGCTCACGGCCACGCGCAGCACTCTGGTGCAAACTTCGCCCGTGCACCCTGGTTTGTGTGAATACCCCGCTGCCACCCTGGCCCGACTCTACGCCCAACTAGTGGAGTAAGCCGGCCACCCTTCTCTCGCTTATTCGCCATTCATCATGGAAAACGACATTCAGCAGCAGGTGCAGGAATACTACGGCACCGAGCTGCGCACCAGCCATGACCTAAAAACCAACGCCTGCTGCACCGACGACATCCCGGCCGCGCACAAGAAGATTCTGGCTACCCTGGAAAGCGAGGTGCTGGAGAAATACTACGGCTGCGGGGTGTGCATTCCGGCCGCCATTGAGGGCTCCACCGTGCTCGACCTGGGCTCCGGCTCGGGCCGCGACGCCTTCCTGCTCTCGAAGCTGGTAGGGGAGCAGGGCCACGTGATTGGGGTAGATATGACCGACGAGCAGCTGGCCGTGGCCCGCCGCCACGTAGCCGCCCACACCGCGCAGTTCGGTTACGAGCAGCCAAACGTGGAGTTCCGCAAAGGCTACATCGAAGACCTGCGCACCGCCGGCCTCGAAGACAACAGCATAGACTTGGTAGTAAGCAACTGCGTGCTGAACCTGAGCACCGACAAAACAGCCACCTACCGCGAGATATTCCGGGTGCTGAAGCCCGGCGGCGAGCTGTACATTGCCGACGTCTTTGCCGACCGCCGCGTGCCCGAAAGCCTGCGCCAGGATCCGGTGCTGTACGGAGAGTGCCTGAGCGGG
The DNA here is from genome assembly GCF_015773195.1 of Hymenobacter guriensis. Lineage (GTDB taxonomy): Bacteria > Bacteroidota > Bacteroidia > Cytophagales > Hymenobacteraceae > Hymenobacter > Hymenobacter guriensis. The sequence continues at coordinate 55,195 of NZ_JADWYK010000006.1, read as the reverse complement.
GCCCTGTACATCGAGGACTTCCGCCGCCTACTTCACCAGCTGGGCGTGCACGACTACCGCCTCACGGCCAAGCGCCAGCTGTCTATCGACAACGAGGAAATTGAGCAGAAAGTGGGCAACATCAAGTTCTACTCGCTTACCGTACGTGCCTTCAAGCTCGACCTCGAAGACCAGTGCGAAGACTTCGGACAGGTGGCCACCTACCTTGGCACCGTACCCGGGGAGCCGCACCGCTTCGTGCTCGACGACCACCATACCTTTGAAACCGGGCGGCCAGTGCTGGTGTGCGGTAACACCGCCGACATGCTTTCTCAGACCCGCTACGGCGCCCACTTCCGGGTGCTCGGCAGCAAGGAGCAGCATTTTGGCCTGTTTCCCTGCGGCCCGGCTCCAGCTACCGCGGCCTCTGACGAAGCTGCAGCTTCCTGTGGCTGCTGAGAAGCGCAAGCGTAGCCGATGAGACGCAACGTGTTGCGTCTCTATCGTTCGACCTGTCGGCCTTTGCCAAGGCGGATATTTCCTTTGTTTTCCAACCTATGCATCAGCCCGTAGACAGCATCATTTTCGACCTTGATGGCACCCTGTGGAATGCCACCGAAGCCGTTACGCAAGCCTTTCAGCAAGCCAGCCGCAGCGTCGACTACATTTCCGATTCCGTGACCGTGGCCGATGTGGAAGCTGTAACTGGGCAGCCGTTCAGCGCCGTGTACGACAAGCTGTTTCCCTCTTTGCCACCCGATAAGCGCGACGAGTTCAAGGCCATTTGCGCGGAAGAGGAGTTGCGTCACGCCCGGCAGTACGGAGGCACCCCGTATCCCGGTCTGGCCGATACGGTGCGCAACTTGGCGGGGCGCTACCGCCTGTTTATTGTGAGTAACTGTCAGACGGGCTACATCGAAGCCTTTTTTCAGCACATCCAGCTGGAGCCGTATTTCGAGGGACACCTGTGCTTTGGTACCAAAGGTCTGCCGAAAGCTGAGAACATCAAAGAGGTAGTAGCGGCCTTCCACCTGCAGGCGCCCGTGTACGTGGGCGATACGCGTAGCGACTTTGAGGCTAGCCAGTTGGCCGGAGTATCGTTCATTTTTGCCGAATACGGCTTCGGCCAAGTGCCGGCCGAGGAGGCTCCCCAGCGCATCAGTCAACCAGCCGATTTACTGAAGTTGCTGTAAGCAGTATGGTCTTTTCCTGTGACCAGTAAACAAAACGAGCCGGCCTCCACAGAAGCCGGCTCGTTTGCTGAAAACCAATAGCCCGGTTTAGTTGACCGGAGTCTTGTAAGGCGTCAGGCCCATGTTCTGGAACAGGAAGGCCCACTTGTCGGTCTGCTCGCTGATAACCTGGGCGGTGGAGCGGCCCGCGCCGTGGCCGGCTTTGGTTTCGATGCGGATAAGGGCCGGGGACGGGCCTTTCTGCATTTCCTGCAGGCGCGAGGCAAACTTAAACGAGTGCGCGGGCACTACCCGGTCGTCGTGGTCGGCGGTGGTGACGAGGGTGGCGGGGTAGCTGGCGGGCTTGAGGGCGTGGTAGGGTGAGTATTTGTAGAGGTACTCAAACATCGGCTTGGAATCCTGGGCGGTGCCGTAGTCGTAGGCCCAGCCGGCGCCGGCCGTAAACTGGTTGTAGCGGAGCATGTCCATCACGCCCACGGCCGGGAAAGCCACCTTGAACAGCTCGGGGCGCTGCGCCATCACGGCGCCCACCAGCAGGCCACCATTGGAGCCGCCCGAAATAGCCAGGTAGTCCTTGGAGGTGTACTTGCTTTTTATCAGGTATTCGCTGGCGGCAATAAAGTCGTCGAATACGTTCTGCTTTTGCAGCTTGGTGCCGGCCAGGTGCCACTTCTCGCCGTACTCGCCGCCCCCACGCAGGTTGGCCACGGCGTATACGCCGCCGTTTTCGAGCAGTACAATGGTGGAAGTGCCGAAGCTGGGCGTTAGGCTGGCGTTGAAGCCGCCATAGGCGTAGAGCAGCGTGGGGTTATTGCCATTCAGCGCCAGCCCTTTCTTGTGAGTGATAATCATGGGCACCTTGGTGCCGTCCTTAGACGTGTAGAATACCTGCTTCGACTCGTACTGGCTGGGGTCGAACTGCACGTTGGTTTTCTTGTACACCTCCGATTTGCCGGTGGCAATGTCGTACCGGAAGATGGTGGGCGGGAAGATGTAGGAAGTGAAGGTGTAGTACGTCTCCTTTTCTTCTTTCTTAGTGCCAAAGCCCCAGGCCGTGCCCACTGAGGGCAGCTGAATTGCGCGCTCCTTCTTGCCGTTCATATCATATTGCTCAATTAGCGTGGTGGCATCCTTGAGGTAGTTGGCGAAGATCTTGCCGCCGCCGGTGCTTACCGTCAGCACGTTCTTGGTTTCCGGAATCAGGTCTTTCCAGTTCGCGGGCTGGGGCTTGGCCGCGTCTACTATTACCAAGCGGTTGTTGGGTGCGTTCAGGTTGGTGACGATATAGAGCTTGCTGCCCACGTTGTCCACCACGTCCACGCTGCTTTTCTCGTTGTCCACGACCTGCACAATGGCACTGCCGGGCTTGCTCAGATCCTGGAGATACAGCTCGTTGCCGGTGGTGGTATTGGCTCCGCTGATGATGAGAAAACGCTCGTCCTCCGTGAGCGAGGCGCCTACGTAGCGACGTGGTGTTTTCTCGCCCCCGAAAATGAGTTGGTCGGTGCTCTGGGGCGTGCCGAGCTTGTGGTAGTAGAGCTTGTGGTACTGCGTTTTGCCGGCTAGCTGGCTGCCGGCCTGGGGCTTGTCGTAGGAGCTGTAGTAGAACCCGTCGTTGCCCTGCCAGGCCAGGCCCGAGAACTTCACGTCGCGCAAGGTGTCGCCTACCTGCTTTTTGTCGGCGGTTTGCAGCACAATCACCTTGCGCCAGTCGGAGCCGCCCTCCGATATCTGGTAGGCGGCCAGGGAGCCGTCCTTGGTGAAGTTGATGCCGGCCAGCGAGGTAGTGCCGTCCTTGGCAAACTGGTTGGGGTCGAGAAACACTTCCGGCGCGCCGGTACCTACTTGCCGGTAAAGTACCGACTGGCTCTGCAGCCCCGTGTTTTTGTAGAAGTAGGTGTACTTGCCTTCCTTGAAAGGCGCGCTGTATTTCTCGTAGTTCCAAAGCGTTTCGAGGCGCTTACGAATAGCGTCGCGGTAGGGAATCTGGCTGAGGTACTGCTGAGTTACTTTGTTTTGTTCCTGCACCCAGCCTTTGGTGTCGGCCGACTGGTCGTCTTCCAGCCAGCGGTACGGGTCGGCCACCTTGGTACCAAAGTACGTGGTGACTGTATCCACCTTACGGGTTTGGGGGTAGGGCAAGGTCTTGGGAGAGGTTTGGGCCAGGGCCGAAGAGCCTGCCAGCAGCGCCACCAGCGCCGGAACAATATGTTTCATAAAAGTGCGCCAGCGTAAAAAAGCTGTCTGGGCGCTCAAATTAGCAAGCATTCGGCAAAGTGGCGCGCTGGTAGCCGGCATAACGGCCCACCCCATCAACTGCCAGTAACCAACTACCTAAGCGCCCAACTATGCTGACCGCAGTTGCTGTAGTAATAGCATCAAAAGGTGGTATACCTGGCGCAACTGCACCGGCTCCAATACGCCTTCCTCATGAGTAGCCGTTAGCAGCAACGCCGGTGATTCTGCGGCTGACGGCGCCAGGCTCAATCGCAGGTCGGGGTACTCTAGCAGCAGGCCCTGCACCTCCGCGTCGGCCAGCAGTGCGCGCAGCGTTTCGGGTTGATTGGTCTGAATGATGAAGGCTGCGTCAAGGGCCGGATAGCCCAGCTCTATATCCTCCATACCCAGCAGCTTACCCATCTCATTTACCCAGTCCTGCTTGTGTAAAGAGAAGCGTAAGGGTACGTCAGCTGGTATCGCCGCCGACAGTGTGGTAAATTCGTAACCTCCCTCGAAGCCGCCTCCTAAGTCAACATCAATTTCAAGTAGTATTTCATAATTGCTCTGTCGGAGTAGGACCTGGTAGTCCAGTGGGCTTTCCAGTCGAGCCATATCGGCCGTTACCTGTTGCCACAGGGCATCTTCTGAGTCGGCGCTGAGAATGTGGGGCGTAGTATTCATCGGAGTACGAAACAAGAGAAGAGAGAAGTCTAATAGCTAGATGGTTGGCAAGTAAAACCCCGACCGATTAGGCCGGGGTTGCGGGCAAATGATGCGGAAAGCAGGTTAGTCTTTGCGGGAGTACTGCTCGTAGCGTTGCTGGTCTTTCTTTTTGTCTTTTTTGCGGCCGATAACGCCCCCGGCCGCGGCGCCCACTACGCCGCCCACAATGGCGCCTTTACCGCCGCCCACCACGGCCCCGGTAGCCGCCCCCGCGCCGCCACCAATAGCGGCGCCTTTAGCTTTTTTACTCCAGGATTTGCGGGGTTTCGTTTGGGCCTGCGCAGGTAGAAAATCGGCGCTGACCAGCAGGAAGGCCAGCAGAAAGGCGAAGACTATTTTCAGGGTTTTCATAGGAAAGAGAAGCAAGGGCCCCGCCGGGCAGAGCCAGTGAGAAACATGCTCCTGAAAACGCAAAGCCAGCAATACTGGTTGTGCAAAACCCCGGCAAAATGTAACGCCCCGGCCAAAGGCCGGGGCGTTACAGTAAGTCCTGAAGTAGCAGACTGTCAGGAGTTGATAGGCGCTTCGATGATGATAAAGCGGCTTTCCTCAGGGCACTCAATTGAAATCAAGTCTGTGTCCCAAAGCCCGATACTGTCACGCTTGACTACTGCCTGACCGTTCACCGTCAGGCTGCCGTCTATCACGAATACGAAAATGGCTTTATTGAGTGGCTTGAGTGGGTAGCTGAGCTGCTGACCGGCCTCGAAATAGCCCAGCGAAAGGCGGGCGTTCTGGTTGATCCAGCAGTGGGTCGTGCCTTCGTCGTTGCTGACAATAGTTACGAGCTGGTTGCGGCGCTTTTCCTCCGGAAACTGCCGGCGCTGGTAGCGCGGGGCAATGTTGCCCAGCTTGGGCTCAATCCAGATCTGCAGGAAGTTGACCTCGTCGTCACCTACATTATATTCTTCGTGGCGCAGACCAGTGCCAGCACTCATAATCTGCACGCCCCCGGGCTCAATTATTTCGGAGTAGCCCAAGGAGTCTTTGTGGTTCATGCGGCCGGCCAGCAGCACCGAAATGATTTCCATGTTCTGGTGCGCGTGCAGCCCGAAGCCGCCGCCTTTCTGCACGAAGTCGTCGTTGAACACACGCAAAAGCCCGAAGCCGCTTCGCTCGGGGTTGGCGTAGCTGCTGAAGGAAAACGTGAAGTTGCTTTGCAGCCAGCCAATATCTTTGAGGCCCCGCTCGGCAGCCCGGATGATGCGGTGGTTCATAATGATGAAGGTTAGCTCGGAAGCTGGGTGTGGAAGGTGAAATCAGCCAGTGGGTTGCGCTGGCGGGGGGCTTTTTCGCGGCTCAGGAACGGCTCCTCCAGCTGCTCCGCCTCGCCCAGGTAGCCCAGCGCCAGCATCACCACGGGCTGCAGGTTTTCCGGCAGCTGAAAGGCTTGCCGGGCCTTGTCACGGTCGAAGCCACCCATAAAGTGGCCGTGCAAGCCCAGGGCCGTGGCTTCCAGCATCAGGTTGGCATTGGCCATGCCCAGGTCGTGCAGGGCGGCGCCGTTGGGCGTGCCGTTGCCCAGGTCGGTTTTGGCCAGGGCCAGAACGAGAACGGGAGCGTGCCGGGCCCAGGGCTGGTTGCCGGGCAGCAGGCAGTCTACCATTTTTTGGAAAGCCTCGGTATCGGCATGATGGGCGTAGACGTAGCGCCAGGGCTGCTCATTCATGGCGCTGGCGGCCCAGGACGCGGCCTCAAACACCTGATTCAAGGTTTCGGGAGCTACGGGGTAGCTGGCAAATGCGCGCGGACTCCAGCGTTTGCGAATAAGGTCGTGCACCGGGTAGGTGGTGGGGGCGTGTTTCATATCAGGGAAGCAGCAGTACGGGCAGCCGCTGAAGGAAAGTTGAAAAAAGGAAAGCCGATCAAGGCGAAGTCGGCCGCCAGTGCATACGCAGTTTCGGCCGCCGGGTAGGTTGCTAGAAGCTCATGGGTACTTCCATCAGCAGCACCCGGGCATTCGTATCGGCGCTGAATTGCAGCGCATCGGTTTCCCAAACGCCCAGTCCGTCGCGGCGGTGCAGGGGCTGGCCGCTCACGGTCACGTCGCCTTCCAGCACAAACACATATACGCCGTTGCCAGGCTTTTTCAGCGAATAGTCGGCGGCGTGGCCGGCGGAGAAATCGGCCAGGTGAAACCAGGCATCCTGCTGAATCCACACGCCGGCATCGTTGGGTGAGGGCGACAGAATCTGCTGAAACTGGTTTTGGCGGTCTTCGGCCCGGAAGGTCTGCTGGTCGTAGCGGGGCGTTACGTTGCGCTGGTTCGGAAACACCCAGATCTGTAGAAACTTCACCTGCTCGGCGTGGCTGTGGTTTTTCTCGCTGTGGGCAATGCCGGTGCCGGCGCTCATCACCTGCACGTCGCCCTGCCGAATGATGCCGTGGTTGCCGGCGCTATCCTTGTGCTCCAGGGTGCCTTCCAGCGGAATGCTGATGATTTCCATGTTGTCGTGCGGGTGCGTGCCGAAGCCCATGCCCGCCGCCACGGTGTCGTCGTTGAGCACACGCAGGGCTCCGAAGTGCACCCGCGCCGGGTTGTTGTAGCCCGCGAAGCTGAAGGTATGGTAAGAGTTGAGCCAGCCATGGCTGGCGTGGCCGCGGCTGTCAGCCGCGTGCAGAACCGTTTTCATAAAAGTAGAGCGTAATCGAAAGCCGTTCGGAGTGAAGCGGCTGCGAATATATGTACATACATAGGTTGCGGCAAAATGTTTCCTTAGCGCTTTGTATTTTTTCAGCAGGAAGCGGCGGTCCTTGCCTACACAGTAGTGGCTATACCAGCAGATCAGCTTGTTTTAAGGCTCAATAGCCTATAAGTGTGGGTCTGGGAATTGTCATGCTGAGCTTGTCGAAGCATCTCTACCGATTCATTGTACTGCTATTGATTAGTCAGAGGTAGAGATGCTTCGACAAGCTCAGCATGACGGAAAACAACATTTTGGTATGCTCCCGTTTCTCTTACTGCACCACCAAGCGCTGAACGCCAAGACTGCGGCCATCGGCGGCAAAGCCCTGCACCAGGTACAGCCCCGGTGCCAGCCCGGACAGGGGCAGCACTGGAGCCGACCCCGCCACGCGCCCTCGTTCCCGACTGAGGTTATCCAGCAGCCGCAGCTCACTGCCAGGCGGAGGCGACCCGGTCCAGGAAATGCGCGCCGCGCCGGTAGCGGGGTTGGGTGAAAGGTACCAGAAGCGTCGCGCGCCAGATTTATTGGTCGTGGCCGTCACGGCGCAGCTCAGGGCCGAGATATAGCTCCAAAGCTCCGTATCGAACGACGAAACTGCCAGACGCGGACCGCCGGCTGACTTGCCCTGGCGCAACACTACCAGGCCCTGGCTGGGTACCACGTAAATCTTCTGGTCGTTTTTGCCCAGGGCCGCGAATAAGTCGTCGGGGGCGGAGGGTATGAGCGGGCCGGGTAGTACGGTTTGCTGCGGGCCTGGCAGCATGTAAGAGGACTGTCCGTTCAGCCACCACAGGTACCCGTAGGCTTGATTATAGGCCTGAGAAGGCGTAGTCATCTGCCGGAAATAGTCGGCATCCGTGAGCAGGGCGGAGCCGTTCCATTGCCCTTTGGCCAAAGCCAGCAAGCCGAAGCGGGCCATGTCGCGGGCCCGGCTGTAGTACACGCCCTGCACCCAGGCCCCACGCATTCCAATCCTCTCGGCCAGCTTTTGGTTGGTGTACTGATTGATGGGGAGGCCGCTGGATTTCGCCAGCACATCGAGCAGGCGGCGGTAGGCCCCGGTGTGGTAGCTCCAGCGCGAGCCGGCCGGAGCATGATAGAGCAGGCAGGCTTTGTCCGTGCTTTCATTGTCGCAGGGCAGGGGCGGGGTATCGTCGAGGCCGGAAGTCATGGCCAGCAGGTGGCGCACGGTTATCTGCCGCTCCTGCGCTGAGGTAGCCGAGGTCCAGCCCCGGCCCAGGTGTTTCGACACGCTGTCGGTCAGCATGAGCTGCTTTTCCTGCTGCGCAAGGCCCACCAGCGTAGCGGTAAGCGCCTTGCCGGCCGAGGCCCAATACCAAATGGAATCCTGAGTGTAGCTGCCGTAGTATTTCTCCACCACCAGCCGTCCGTCTTTCAGGATAAGGAATGACTTGGTGTTTTTGCGCTCCAGAAAATTCAGTAACGAGTCGAGCTGCGGCTGGCACCAGCCCAGGCTTTGGGGCGAAGCTGTGGCCCAGGTAGCAGTGCCGGAAACCGGTGGGAAGTAGAGGCTGCGTTGGGCCTGCGCGGTGGTGAAAGGCAGCAATAGGGACAGCAGGAGTAACGGGTGTTTCATGGGCAGCGCTTAAAAACAGGTTGTAGCGCTTGGACGGCCGCGCAAGTGAATAGTTTAGGATGAATATACCAAAGGGCCGTCGACGCGGCGGCTGTTGGTATCTTTACCCGTTGCTATGCTGCTGCCCTTGCCACTCGTTTCGCCCATTGTTTCGCGTCTGGCGCCCACGCCCAGCGGGTTTCTACACTTGGGCAACGCCGTAAACTTCACGCTCACTTGGCTGCTGGTGCGCCAGGCCGGCGGCACTTTGCACCTGCGTATCGACGACCTGGACCGGGCCCGTTTTCGACCCGTCTACCTAGAGAATATCTTCCAGACGCTGCAGTGGCTGGGCCTCGACTACGACCAAGGTCCCGGCGGCCCCACCGACTTCGAGCAGCACTATTCCCAGCGCCATTTTCTGCCCCAGTACGAAGCCGTGCTGCAGGCCGCCCGCGCAACGCAGCCGGGGCTGTTTTACGGCTGCCGCTGCTCCCGCACCGAGCTGGCCCGCACCACCGCCAATGGGCTCTATCCTGGTACCTGTCAGGCGTTGGCAGTGCCCCTAGATGCGGCGGAAACAGCCTGGCGGGCGTGGGTGCCGGCCGGTACACTGGTTGATTTTCGGGACCTGTGGCAGGGACCAGCGGTAGTGCCGCTGGATGCCGTGCTGAGCGATTTTGTGGTGCGTCGGAAAGACGGGTGGCCGGCCTACCAACTGGCTTCGGTGGTGGATGATGTGCGCCTGGGCGTGACGCTTATCGTTCGGGGGCTGGACCTGCTGCCTAGCACGGCCGCTCAGCTTTGGCTGGCTTGCAGGCTGCCCGGCATGGGTGCCTTTCAGCGCATCCAATTTGGCCACCACGCCTTGCTGCCGGGACCCGATGGCCTGAAGCTCTCCAAATCAACCCAGGCTTCCACCCAACGTGGTATCGTGGCCGAGGCAAATAGCCCACGGGTGGTATATGAAGTAGTGACGCAACTGCTGGGCTTGCCGGCAACGGCGGCAGCTTCGTTGGCGCATCTGCAGGCTGCTTTAGGCGCTGCAGGGCACGCGTAAGTCCAGAAACAGCAGCCGCCAGCGCCCATCAGCTGAGCGCCCAAAATGAAACCGGAAGCTGGTAGTCGTCTGGAGTACCGTGCGCCTCACGCGCTGCTGGGCTGCCTGCTCCTGGGCCTGCGTACCGCCCCGAACGGTAGCGTAGGGCCATACCTGCAGCGCCCGAAACTCCGTGCCCGGCCCCGCAAAGCATCCTTCCCGCGCAAAGCCCGAGCGGCCCTTGTCCTGCGCCCCGCAGTCGAAAGGCGGAAACAGCTCTACGGCGGTGGGGGTAGCACACGGCATCAACTGGGCCGCCAACGAAAACAAGGGCTGTTGCTGGTACTCGCGGCGAAAGGTCGAAGCGCGCGTAACGTGCGTCAGCAGCGGCATGGCGCCCGGCTGCTCCAGTATCCACAGACCGGCAGCGGGTTCAACCAGCGCCTGCAGGGCTACGGAATCCGACTGCCGTAGCGCACGGTCGAGCTGCTGCCAGGTGGCTAGGAAGGAGGTGTCAGCGGCAGCCGGAGCTGGTGCCGACGTGGAGCGGGGCGGGACTGGCAGCCGGGGCAGATGAAGCCGGAGCGGCGGACGGAGCCGTTGGGGCAGAAGCGGGCTGCCGGGGCGTATCGGACTGGCAGCTCAGCAACCCGGACACTACTGTGCTAAGCAGGCATAAAATTTTTTTTCGGAACATCAGCGCAGCTCTTTTTTGAATTCTTCGGCCCAGTGGTCGGCCAGGCGGGTAGGCTCGGGCAGCTTGTAGCCGCGCAGGCAGGCCAGCGTGAGGCGGGTAGCCGTGGCCTGGTCGCAGCGGTGGCCGGGACTCACGAACAGCGGCAGCACTTTGTCCTTGCTGCGGATAACCTGGCCCAGCAGCTCCCCGCTTTTGTCGGTGAGCGGGCTGATGCTGCCCTTTTCCGGCGCGGGCTCCTGGAAAGTGCCCGTCAGCTTGTTTTTGGCGACGCCGAAGGTGGGCCGGTCGAGCAGTACGCCCAGGTGCGCGGCAATGCCCATGCGGCGCGGGTGCGCAATGCCGTGCCCATCCACCATAATTACATCGGGCTGGTGCTGGAGCTTATCGTAGGCCAGCAGCAGGTTGGGCGCTTCCCGGAAAGCCAGCAGCCCCGGAATGTACGGCAGCGTGACGGGGCCAGTATGGTACACCTTCTCCACCAGCTCCAAGGACGGAAAACGCAGCACCACAAATACCGATAACACCGTTTCCGGCGTCGGGAACGAGGAGTCGCAGCCTGCAATGAGCGTGGGTTCGGCCATCAGCGGCTCCAGGCGCAGGTGGGCGCGCAGCTCGTCCTGCTGGCGCGTCAGGTCCCGCACGATGAGCGGGTCGGCGGGTGGGTGGTAGGGGCGGTAGTAGGCCATCAGTGAGTGAGTGAGTGAGTGAGTGAGTGAGTTTGACGTTGTGGGGCGTTGGTTCTCTGCGGTAGCCACTGCTACGGGCAAAGAAAGTTGACCTTATACGGCGGCTCAGATCTATTTATTCACTTACTCGCTCATTCACTTATTCACCGCCAGCCTAACCCGGCCGGGCTGCGCTGCGTTAGGAAAATCCGGCCTGGCGGCCACACCCCGGCGCCGGCCCGCTGCTATGAACAAACCCGAACAACCCGCCCAAACTGGTGCCGGCCCGCACATCGAGCGGCGGTACTACATCGACGTGGAGCACCCCCAAAAATCGGCCAGGGAGCTGTTCAACGACATCAAGTGCGACCTGGAGAAGTTTTCTCCCGACCTGCTGGCCGATTTTCACAAGGAAAAAGGCGAGGCCCACACCCTGGCCGTCGGCGACGAGTTTCATATCAAAATTCTGGGCCCGTGGAATGGGGAAGTGCGCGTAACGGAAGTAGCCGACCAGCATTTTGAGCTGGTGACGCTGGAGGGCCATCCAGAAGCTGGCCGCATCCGCTTTTCGGCCCGTCAGCTGCCCGGCAATGCCGATGCGCTGCGGTTTGAAATTCACTCCCGGGCCCGCTCCCGCGACGGGCTGGTGGCCTTTGCCTACAACACCATTGGCGTGGGCAAGCAGGTGCAGGAGCAAACCTGGGTGACGTTTTGCCAGCGCGCCGCCGAGGCCAGCGGTGGCCGCCCCCTGGGGCCGGTGCAGGTAGAAACCGTAGAAAGCGACGAGAACGGCCAACACAAAGAACGTCATGAACGCCCCATCTAAGGCTCCCGCGCTCTGGGAGCAGCAGCAAGCCCGCCTGGCTTCTTACGAAAAGGCTCAGGTGAACTTCGACCTCACCCGCGTGAGCGAGTACACCGCTGAAAACGGCTGGCGCATCGACGACTACGAGCTGGAGTTACCCCAGGAAGCGCCCGGGCCACCGGCGGCGCACGGCAGCTGGGTTGCGGCCCAGGAAGTGCTGCGGCGCTATTCCTTTCCGCCGCCCAGCCTCATTACCGGCATCTTCGTGCCCGATCAGCCCCTGGAAAAACGGCTGATGGTGCTGCGGGCACAGTTTCTGGGTTTCTCGTTTTGGTTTGGCGTGCGCATCGGCGGCGTCACGGACGAGCGGCGCCCCACCCCCGAGGGCGAGGAGCAGGTGTGGGGCTACAACTACCGCACGCTGGAAGGCCACTTCGAGCGCGGGCAGATTGACTTCACCATCCATAAATTCCTGGCTACCGGGCGTGTGGTTTTCCGCATTCACGCCTTTTCCCAGCATGGCCATATTCGCAATCCTTTTTACTGGATTGGTTTCAAGCTCTTCGGCCGGATGCTCCAGAAGCGCTTTGCCCGCGAATCGATGCGCCGCGTGCAGGAGCAGGTAGCCGAAATCATGCGCACCGGCCAGGCTGCTCCCGCTCCCGAAGCCACGCCTGTGCAGGCGGCCTCCGAAAGCAAATCCGCGCAGGCCCAGCTGGATAAGGCAAGCTGATGAAAGGTGCAGCCAAGTGCTGCTAGGCCGTCATTCCGAGTGCAGCCGAGGAATCTCGCTAGTGTGGTAAAATTATCTACTACCACAACGTCAGCACGCAAGATTCTTCGGCTTCGCTCGGAATGTTGGCCTTTTCATCCTGAGATTGTGATTGTATTAATTGGCTGCTGAAAGCGGTTACCGCAGTTGCTGGCGTTCTTTCAGTCGTTGCTGCAGCTCCGTGAGTATAGCCTTGTCGGGACCTATAAGGAGCAGAACCCGCGTGGCGTGTTCACGCGCCAGCGGCTCCGTTACGCGGCCAATAAGGCGGACCTGCCGAAAATGCGCGGCATCCTCCGCATCGGGCCCGTCTTCGCTCACCAGCACGATGGCCCGGATGGAGCGCAGATCCGGAAACCAGTACACGTAATCGGCATTGAAGGACACGGCGGGCGGCAGACTGCCGGCAGCGTAGTAGTTGATGGCACCGGTCTGGCCGTAGTTGTCGCAGAGCACCAGGGTGTGGGCGCGAAGGGAGTCGGGGAGGAGCTGGTAGGCCCGGGTAGCCTGGTCAGCCATTTCGCGCCACCCCAGCATATCGGCAAAGTCCTGGGGCAGGGGGTGGTTGCGGCCATCTTCCCAGCGCAGCAAGCCCAGCGCCTCAAAATCGGCGGCGCGGCGCTGCAGGGCGGCCGGCGGCTGCAGCGGAAAGGCTACCCGCAGCATAGGAATAAACAGCAGGGCCTGCACCAGCGGCAGCACCGGCCGCAGGTAGCGCCAGCGCCCGGCTTGCAGCAGATGCTCCATGTACACCGCGCCCACGGCCAGCAGCGGTGGGTACAGCCCAATGGCGTAGTAGTCTTTGGCCCGCAGCGCCAGGAAAATGGCTAGCGTCAGCAGCACGCTCCAGCCCAGAAACCGGTAGGGCCGCAGCGCGGGCCAGCGCACCAGCCCCACCCCGGCGGCTATCAGCAGCCACAGGCTATTCAGGAAATACAGCAGTTGGCTTTTTAGAAAGTCTGAGGGTTGCACGTTCACCAGCTGGGTGCGCTTGAGCTCCTGCATGTGCCACACTACCGGAAAGTTGTGCTTCACCTGCCAAAAAAGGTTTGGTAGGAAAATCAATAAAGCCAGGCCCGCTGCCAGGTACGTAGCCTGCCGCCCGAATACCCGCGCGCGGTGCGGCGAGAACAGCAAAGCCGGGGCCATGCCGGCCGCCCAGAACACCACATTGTACTTATTCAGCAGCCCGAAGCCCAGGGCCGCGCCCACGCCCAGCATCCAGCCCAGGCGCTCAGTACGCAGGTAGCGCACCAGGCAATACGTGGCCGCGGCCCAGGCCAGCACATCAAAGGAATTGGGCTGAAACAGGAGGTTGATGCGCAGCAGGGCCGAAAACAGCACGGCCCCGGCGGCCAGCAGCTTGGCGTAGAGGCCACCGCCCAACTCGTGCGCCAGCGCCCACACCAGCGCCAGCGTGAGAACCCCAAACAGGGCCGGGAAAAAATGCACCCAGAACTCGCCGTTGCCCAGGGCCTGCACCAGCCACGCCACCCACGAGGTAAGTGGGGGCAGCGAAATATAGCCCCAGGCCAGGTGGTTGGCCTGGTCGAGGTGCAGGTACTCGTCGCGGTGCAGCTGGTAGCTGGGGTGCGTGAGCCGGTACTGCGCCGCCATTCGCAGTACCGAAAGCAGCAGAAGCCAGCCACCGTAAAAACGGCGCGTGGGCGCGGGAAAGGGCATCATAAGCAGAAAAAAGAGATGCAAGGGGAATATCGGCGGGGCAAGATACTGCGCGGCGGTGCACAACCTTCGGGCGGCGGCCGAGTTAAACAGACTTCTTTTCAAGCTTTCTTACCCATGACCCCAGCCAAAGCCTACGCCGCCCCCGCGGCCAATATTCCTCTTGAGCCTTTCCAGTTTGAGCGCCGCGAAGTAGGCGCCCACGATGTACAAATTGAAATTCTGTTCTGCGGCGTGTGCCACTCCGACCTGCACCAGGTGCGCGACGAGTGGGGCGGCTCCATCTTCCCCCTGGTGCCCGGCCACGAAATCGTAGGTCGCGTGACGCAGGTGGGCGCCCACGTGAAAAACTTTAAAGCCGGCGACTTGGCCGGCGTGGGCTGCATGGTGGACTCCTGCCGTACATGCCCCAGCTGCCAGGAAGGCCTGGAGCAGTACTGCGAAGTAGGCATGGTAGGCACCTACAACGGCCGCGAAAAGGAAACCGGCGCGCCCACCTACGGCGGCTATTCCAACCTGATTGTGGTGGATGAAAAATACACGCTGCGGGTGCCCGACTCCCTGCCCCTGGCCGGCGTGGCCCCGCTCTTGTGCGCCGGCATTACCACGTACTCGCCCCTGCGCCAGTGGAACGTAAGCCCCGGCCACCGCGTGGGCGTGATGGGCCTGGGCGGCCTGGGCCACATGGCCGTGAAGCTGGCCGCCGCCATGGGCGCTGAGGTAACCGTGCTCAGCACTTCCCCCGATAAGGAAGCCGATGCCCAGGCCCTGGGGGCCCACAAGTTTGTGGTAACGAAAGACAAAGCTGCCCTCAAGAGCGTGAGCAACTACTTCGACTTCATCATCAACACCGTTTCGGCCCCGCTGGACCTGAGCCAGTACGTGAGCCTGCTACGCCGCGACGGCACCATGATTCTGCTGGGCGTGCCCCCGGAGGCACCGCAGCTGCCCGCTTTCCAGCTCATTGGCAAGCGCCGCCGCATTGCCGGCTCGCTTATCGGCGGCATCCAGGAAACCCAGGAAATGCTCGACTTCTGCGCTCAGCACAATATCGTGTCCGACGTCGAGGTCATTCCCATGAGCTACATCAACGAGGCCTACGAGCGGATGCTGAAGAGTGACGTGAAGTACCGTTTCGTTATTGACCTGGCAACGCTGTAAGCGAAAAGGCCGACAAGCAATAATTCGGGCTGCTCCTCAAGAGTGGCCCGAATTGTTTTTAACGGAGCTACCGATCCTCGTAGGGAAAGGAAAACGAGCCTTCCAGCACCAGGCGGCGGGCGGCGCTGCGGGCCACGTTGGTCTGGCACAGCACGGCCCGGTAGGTGCCCGTGAGGAGGTGATGCTCCGCGTCCACGGCCGTGACGCGCACTTCCCCGTCGTTCAGGGCGCAGGCTTTCGACTCAGCCGATACACTGCCCACGCGGTAGGAAGCCTCCCGGATGTGGCCGCTCAGAATTTCCTTGAAGCGGTATACTTGCGGCACTGGCTTGAACTCATCCACCATAATAGTCAGGCCGGGGTCGTCGGGTGCGTCGGCCGGTACGATGGTGAGCGTGAGTACGTGGCCCGCGCCCGGCGACACCTCAAAGCGGGAGCTAAGCGAATCGGTGGACAGGGCCGCGCCGTTGCGCCGCAGCGTAAGGTACTGGGCCTGGCGAACGGGCGGCGCGCTGCTCAGCAACAAGCCTGCGCCTACAACCCCGACCAACAACACGGAAACTCGCATCAGCAGTAATTTATCTAAGCACGAAAAAACCGTCGAAGCTCGCTCATCAGCCAGTTTCGACGGTTTTAAGATACGCAGGAATCGGCAGTTTCTACTCCTGGCTGGCGGCCTGGCCTCCATGTAGCATGTCGGAGGTGATGCCCCGGTCCTTGTGCAGCTCGGCCCATACCACGCCCACGATGTGTACCACGATAAAGGCCAGAATCAGGTACATATTCACGTTGTGGATTTCCTTGATGGTGTGTTCCAGCTTGTGCAGGGCCTCCACGTCGTCGGCGTACACCAGCAGCAGGCCCGTCACCACCATTACCGTCAGCAGCAGGTAGAACAGGAGGTAGCTGTACTTCACTGCCGCCGACTTACGCAAACGAAAGCCGGCGCCCTCTGCGGGCGCCTGATTGGCCTGCCGCAGCCGCGCCCGGAAGCTTTGCACAGCGGGCTGCACCAATTCCGTAACCATACGCCAGCCCAGCAAAATCGATAGAGCTACGCCCAGGTAGATGTGCCAGTCCCAGATGCGGTGGCTGACCAGCCGCCCCACGCCGCGCAGCTGCTGCTCAGTAGCCGTAATGCCCTGCTCCTGCAGCACCTGCTGCATCTTCGGAAACAGCCCACGCATATTGATGATGACCCGCAGAAACAGAATGGTGCTCAGCAGCCCCGAAATCACGAGGTAGTTGGACCAGTGCCAGATGCGCAGACCGGCGGAGTACTTCTTTACGGATGGGGTTTCGGTCATCGGGGACATAGGGAAAGCAGGTTGGGCGTAGCGTTGTGAGGCAGGAAATAAGCCGGAAAGAAACCGTTGGCAAAAGCTACGGCTTATCCTTCAGGAACCGGCAAATAACCGCTTATCCTCCTGATTCCGTCGACCAGGGTACACCTGGAGAGCATGTTCCAGACAATCCATAGCGGCATTCAGGGCCGGAATATTCAGCACGTAGGCCAGGCGTACTTCATCGAGGCCCGCGCCGGGCGTAGCGTAGAAGCCCACGGCCGGCGACATAATCAGCGTCTGGCCCTGGTAGTCAAAGTCCTCCAGCAGCCACTGCGAAAAGCGGGCAGCATCGTCTACGGGCAAGCGGCAAAGCACATAGAACGCGCCGCCGGGGCGGGGGCACACCACGCCGGGCATGGCCTGAAGGCGTGCCACCAGCTGGTCGCGCCGCGCCTGGTACTCGGCTTTGGTATGGTCGAAATAGGTTTCGGGCAGGTCGGCGGCGGCTTCACCCAGCAGCTGGGCCAAGCCGGGCGGAGAAATACGCATCTGCGCAAAACGAAACGCGGCGTCGCGCACGGCCTGGTTTTTCGTGACCAAGGCCCCCAGCCGCGCCCCGCAGGCACTGTAGCGCTTGGAAATAGTATCAAGCAAAATCACGTGCTCGTGGGTGGCCGTGCCCAGGTGCAGGGCACTCACGTAGGGGGCGTCGTAGCAGAATTCCCGGTACGCCTCATCCGACAGCAGGTACAGGTCATGGCGCAGGCACAAGTCCAGCAGCTGCTCCAGCTCCGCGTGGCTGTACACGTAGCCGGTGGGGTTGTTGGGGTTGCAGATGAGCACGGCGCGGGTGCGGTCCGTGACGTGAGCCTCCAGCTCGGCCAGCGGGGGTAGCGCAAAGCCCGTTTCGATGTGCGAGAGAACCGGCACCAGCGTGACGCCGGCCGCAATGGAAAACGCCGTGTAGGCCCCGTAGTAAGGCTCTGGTACCAGCACCTCGTCGCCGGGGTTCAGGCAGCTGAGCATGGCAAACAGAATAGCCTCCGAGCCGCCCGTCGTCACAATGATTTCCTCGGGCGTCACGTCGATGTCGGCGCGCTGGTAGTAGGCCGCCAGCTTGCGGCGGTAGCTGGGGTTACCGGCGCCGTGGCTGTATTCCAGCACCCGGATATCGGCCTGCTGTACGGCCGCCAGCATGGCTGGGGGCGTTTCGATATCGGGCTGGCCGATGTTCAGATGGTACACGTGCAGGCCGCGGGCTTTGGCGGCTTCGGCATAGGGCGTAAGGCGGCGGTAGGGTGAGAGGGGCATGGCCCGGCCGCGCTGAGAAACTTGCAGCATGGGCTAAATGTACGCCCCGTTTGCTTGCGCGCCTATACCAAAGGGGGCGCTTCTACTATTTCTGTAGCACTACCACCTTGCCCAGCCCCGGCTCGGTGGGCTTTCCGTTCAGTTCGAAACGGGTGAGCGTAGTTTCCGTGCAGCCGCAGCTGCTTTCTGACGTTTTCACTTCCAGGGCATTGATATCATAGGTGCGCGCGGCGGCGGGCACCACCAGCCGGTAGCTTTGCGGCAGCGCCCAGTAAGAGTTGGCTGAGGACGTAGCCGAGGCTACGGGCAGCAGCGAAAGCATCGCCTGAGGCCAGTATACGCGCAGGCTGGTGGGCTGCCGCAGCGTATCCAGGGGCTGGGTCAGGGCATCGTCCTGGTAGCGCACCACGTAGGCCGAGCGCAGCTCGGCCCGCCGGAAACCCCGGCCACCCAGCGAGTCAGTCGAAAAAGCCAGCGACAGGTATTCGTTGCCGTCGTTGCCGATACACGTGCCGCAGCAGCCCGACAGCACGCCGGCCAGCAACACCGTTCCTATGGCCAGTGAAGGATAATACATTGCAGATAGCAAGCGGAAAAAGGGCGGAAAGCAAGCCGGGCCTCCCGGCCCGTACTTGTTCCGTAGAGCCACATCGACGCGCAAAAGTTGCAAGCCTGCCATCATTACCCTAAGGCCAAGAGTCTCACTAACAAAACCAGTGGGTGAGGCCAGTGGGTTGATATAAAACACTATATGAGTTGCGGCCTTAGCCGCCGGGCCCACGCAAAATCCCCCGGCGCAGCCGATTCCCTGTCAGGAAAGCAACCACACCGAGGGATTGAAAAGAGTTGGCGTATGCACCGCGGGCTTACGGCTTCTCAGGCAGCAGAGTAGCTTCTTCGTAGTTGCCGAGCACGGGGGCGGTTCCTTCCGTAACGGCTTCCACCAGCAGCTTGCCGCCCACGAAGGCACCTTTCCACGACTCACCCAGCCCACCGAACACCTCTTCCCGGTCGCCGCGGGAGCGGAGCTTGTTGATGCCCACTTTAAAGGCGCGCACCTCGCGGGCCGTGCGCTCAGCCCACTTCTGGTCGTCGGAGGCTACGGCGGCTACCAAGGCACCGTTGCTGATGTTCATTTCGCCCACCAGTTCCTCCACGCGGTCTACCAGCACAATGGAGTCGATAGGGCCGAAAGGCTCCTTGAAGTACAGCTCGCTCTGACGCGGCAGGTTTACCAGGGCCCGCGGGGCACGATAAGCCGAGCGGTCCTGGCCGGGCAAGAACAGCGAATCATCCAGCTGGCCCTCGAAAATGGGCGTCGCCCCGGTTTTCAGCGCGTCGGCGTAGAGGCGGTCCAGATCCTCGGCCTGGTGGTGGTTGATAACGGGACCGAAGGCCAGGTCGGGCAGCTTGTCGTCGGGGCCGTCTACCAGCGTGGGGTTGCCCACTTTCAGGCTGCGAATGGCTTCCCAGTAGGTTTCGAGAAAGCGCGGAAACAGGCTGCGCTGCACCACGAAGCGCACGTAGGCTGTGCAGCGCTGCTTGCCGTAGTCGTAGCCTTTCTTGAGCTGGTCGCCCAGCGCATTCCAGTCGGAGTAGTCCCAGATACCGTAGGTGTTCACGCCTTCCATTTCCAGCATGTAGCGCTTCTGGTGCTGGGCCAGGGCGTCGGCAATATTGCGCCCATTGTAGCGCCCGCCCACAAAGCTTAGGCAGTCAATAGCGTCATTTTTCACCAGCGCGTCGCTCAGCTCCCCGCCGGGGCCGCTCACCAGCGTCACGGGCAGGCCGCAACGGCGGGCAATGGCAAAGGCCAGACTCAGGGAGATAAAGCCGCCGTCGGTGGGCGTTTTGGCAATAACGGCGTTGCCGCACAGGGCCTGCACCAGCACCGCGTGCAGCAGCACCGACATGGGGTAGTTCCAGGAGGCAATGTTGCTGACCAGGCCCAGCGGCTTGCGGGAGCCCAGCATGCTTTCAATGTTGTCCACGTACCACTGCACGCCCTCAATGGCGCGGTCGATATCAGTGAAGCCCAGCTTGTAGGTTTTGCCGATTTCCCACATCAGCAGCTTGCCGATGAGGTCAACCTGGGGGCGCAGCTGGTCGAGGCAGTCCTGCACGCGACGCTTGCGCTCGTCAAGGTCCACGTTGGCCCAGTCGGCGGCTTCCTTTTTAGCCGCGTACACGCCACGCAGGACCGTGTCGCGGTTGAGCATGGGCAACGGCCCCAGCGGCGAGCCATCAATGGGAGAGGAGAACTCGCGCGGGGTGCCGGGTTCCTGCCAGCGGCCTTCCAGCAGGTTCAGGAATTTGCCGTCGGCAGAAAAAACCTCAGGTGTGGCTGCTTTCATCTGCTGCAGCAAAAAACTGAATTCGACCTGCGGGGAAATGATTTTGGGCATGCGTTTTCGGGGTTTTAGGAAGAAGAGAAGGCAGACGTGATGGGGTCAAAGTAGGACTTTGCGCCGGGAAACCGCGTACTATTTCCGAACCGCCTACAACGTCTAACCGTTGGAGGGCCGGGGCGGTTATGTCGGCAGCCTTCGGAAACCACTTTTTTCGCGGTACCTTGCGCGGCTTCCTTTGCTTCTCTATGCACCGTTATTTCCTCGTGCTTCTGTTGTTGGGTCTGGGCTGCCCGCTGGCCGCGTGGGCCCAGCAGCCCGATACTACCCAGCGTCAGCAGCCCATCCGCAATATCGAGCTGGGCGGCGTGGAAGTGGCCCCCAGTGCCGTGGACACCAAAGGCTGGCTGCTGCTCGACAAGGACATTCAGGTGGAGTTGGGAGGGGCCGTGGAAAATCTCTACAACTTCAAATTCGATAAGGCTGAGCGTCAGTTTCGCTCTTTGCGGCGGCGCTACCCCAACCACCCCATGCCCTACTTCCTGCTGGGCCTGAGCACCTGCTGGAAGATGATGCCCAGCAACTTTCAGGACAAGCAGTACGACAAGCTGATGCTGGCTTACCTGGATACGGCCATAGTGCACGGGGAGCGGCTCTACGAAGACGACAGCAAAAACTACGAAGCCAGCTTTTTCCTGGCCGCCTCCTATGGCTTTGCGGCCCGCCTGCACGCCGAGCGCAAAAACTGGCGCAAAGCTACCCTCAACAGCAAGGAGGCCCTCGACTACCTCGATAAAAGCAAGGAAGCCAACGGCCTCAGCGCCGACTTCCTGTTCGGGCAGGGCCTGATCAACTACTACGCCGTCTGGATTTCGGAAAACTACCCGCTTCTGCGCCCTGTGCTGCTTTTCTTCCCCAAGGGCAACCGCCAGCTGGGAATGCAGCAGCTGCGTACGGTGGCCCGCAACGGGTTCTATACCAGCACCGAAGCCAAATTTTTCCTGATGCGGCTGCTGTACACGGAGGAGAAAAATCCCAAAGCCAGCCTGCAGGTGGCCCGCGAGCTAGCCACCAACTACCCCGATAATGCTTACTTCCAGCGCTATTACGCGCTGGTGTGCTACAACCAGGGCGAGTTTGTGGAGTGCCAGCGCGTGAGCAAGCAGATTCTGGACAAGCTGAACCGGGGCCTGCCGGGCTACGAAGCCATCAGTGGGCGCTACGCCTCGTTTTTCCTGGGCTACATCGCGCAGTTCATGGAGCGCGACCTACCGGCTGCCCAGAACTACTATCAGCGCAGCGTGGTGTTTGCCGAAACCACCGGCGAAACCGAAAGCGGCTTCTACCTGCTGGCCAACGCTTATCTTGCCCGCATGGCGGCCAAGGACGGGGATAAGAAAGCCGCCCGCAACTATTACCTGGTGCTGCGCGAAAATGCCGAGCACCGCTCCGACCTCTACCGCGAAGCCCAAGCGTATCTGAAAGGCAATAAGAAGTGAGGAAGGAGAAGAAGTAACAGGTGACACGTAACAGGTATGTACGCCTAGCGGCAGACTTAACCCGCGCAGCGGGCGCGTCTGTCCGCCGAAGAATAGAAGCCAGTCTCCCGACTGGCGGCTGCCCCAGCGGCCATGCGGCCCCACGCTGCTAATCACCTGTTATGTGTCACCTGTTACCTGTCATCTCCCCATGTCTTCCCTGCCCGAAGTATGGCTGCGCGGGCCGCTGCCCGAGGTACCGCCGCTGCTCCAGCCCATTGCTCACGCCCTGTTACAAGCCCAGGAAGAGCTGGATGCCGCCCTGCACGACTTCCCCGACCACTTGCTGGCGGCCCGGCCGGCCGGCGTGGCCTCGGTGGGCTTTCACCTGCGGCACCTGGCCGGTGTGCTCGACCGGCTGGCTACCTACGCCCGTCAGGAGCCGCTGACTGCGGCGCAACTGGCTTACCTGGCCGCCGAAAACGATGTGCCCACTGCACCCGGCAGCACGGCCGCGCTGCTGCGGCACTTTCATGAGCAAACCGAACAATTCCTCGTCCAGCTGCGCGCTACGCCCGAAAGCAGCCTCCCGGAGTTCCGGCTGGTGGGGCGGGCCGGGCTGCCCAGCACCGTGGTGGGGCTGCTCACGCACGCCGCCGAGCACACCACGCGCCACCTGGGCCAGTTGCTCGTCACGGCGCGGGTGGTGCAGGCCTGACGCAGCGCTGCCCCGGCCCCGAAACCGTTGAGGAAGGTTTCGGGGCCGGGGCAGCCCGTTTATGCGCACGTTTAGTTTAAGCCGCCTGCGCCGGCTCCAGAGCCGCTACGCCGCCGTGCCGGGCAAAAAACTCCAGGGTGTGGCGCTGCAGCTGCCGGAAGTCGTTGGAGGTTAGCTCGGCCAGGATCTGGTCTTCGCGGTTGAGGTGGGCGCTGGTGGCCAGGAGGTAGCCCGATTCGTGGAGCCAGGCGTACACGTACAGCACGGTGCCGTCGGCGGCGGGGCGGGGGTGGCGGTAGCGCACATCGGTGGTAGCCACGTAGCTGAGGGGCTGCGCGGCGGCCAGCTGATGCACGGGCTGGTCGGTACGTAGGGGCACGAAGCCCAGCGCCTTGAGGTAGCTGTCTTTGAGCACCAACGAAAGGGCGGCGGGCTGTGGAGAGCGGGGAGCGGCAGGGGTGATGGAGAAGGTGCGCATAAGAACCAGGAAGTAAGGGGAGGAGCCGGGGCCCGGCGGCAACGACAGGAGCAATTCTACGGCGAAACCCCAGCAGATGAAAGGCAGAACCAGCATGATTTGTGACACCGTATTGACGCTGGGTTAGATGCTGGCTTTCTGTTTATATAAGTGCTGTTGCCGGGAAATGCTGGATACTCCCAGCAAAAAATCGGGGAATAGTGACTACAGAATTATTATGACTTTACTTTCTCTACTGCCACATCCAGCTACTGTAAATTATATACCGCTCTGGAGACAGTCTGGGCCCCTTATTGCCTTCGTGTGGCTGAAAGCCGATGGATAAATAAGTAGTAAGTTGATACCGCAATATCTATCTGCTGATGTCCATTCCTGCCCCCACTACCGTTGCTGAACGCAAGGCGCTGTTCCTGGCGCGCCTTAAATCCGGCGAGTCCTGCCTGTCGTCTTCCGATAAGGAGGGCTACCGCGTGTTGTGCTACTACCACGGCGCCTTTCTGTTTGTAGCTGTGGGCGACGATGGCACCAGCGTGCTACACCTGCCTGCCGACGAAATCTTGCTCAACTACGTCTGGGCCCGGGATGGAGTGCGGATGGACCTAGAGTGGGTAGACGGGCAGCCCCGCTGGCGCTACGCTCTCACGCCCGAGGAACAGCTGGAAAGCTGGCAAAAGCTCCTTACCCGTCTTTCCCCGGTTACGGATAGTACCCGGCGGTTTGTCGCCAGCACATTGGCGGGGCTGGCGGCTATTGCTGGTGGGTCTGACAACTAACAAAGGCTTCGGCGCCGAGGAATACAAAGGGGGCGGGGAACTGAGCCAATAGTGTTTCGGCGTTCTTTTCGTTAGCTTTCAAGGACACGCTACTGACTCCCTATATGGCTGGTTCCTGTACCGTAGCGGCCGTTACCCACGCCGACTACAAGCCTTTCCTGCGCAAGTTTCACGCTACGGACGACAGCGTGTACGACCTGCTCTTTGCGGAGCTGCAACCCGTTAGCTACCAGAAAGGGGAGTTTCTGGTGCAGGAAGGCAGCGTGGAGCGCGACTTGTATTTCGTGTACGAAGGGGTGCAAATTGCCTATTTCAACAACGATGGCAAGGAGCACGTGGTGTCGTTTTCGTATCCGCCGTCGTTGGCAGGCATCCCCGATTCGTTTCTAAACCAGAACCCCTCTGAATACGCCATCCGGGCCCTGACGGCAAGCCGGTTGGGGCGGGTGTCGTTTCAGCGGCTGAATGAGCTGTTTGACCAGTCGCAGCAACTGGAGCGGCTGTTTCGGAAGATGGTGGAGGCCAAGTTTGTGGGGCTGGCCGCCCGGCACCGGGAGTTCCACGCCTGTAGCATTGAGGAACGCTTTATCCGGTTCACGCAACGCAGCGCGCCCCTGTTTCAACTGGTACCGCACAAGTACATTGCCTCCTACCTGCACATCGACCCCACCAACTTCAGCAAGCTGTATAACTCCATCCGCTTTTGAAAACTTGGTGTACACCAAGTTTTGCCGGGCGCGCGGGCGTGTCCTTTGCTGCATGAAAACTGCTGTGTCCATTGCCGCTCCACATCGTTCCTCCTTCAAAGACCAACCCCTTGCCGAAGCCTTTCTGACGCATTGGGTGGACCAAGTGGAAACCTTGAACAACTGCCGTTACCAGCGGCTGGAAGTTTCTTCGCTTCTGGGTACTACAGTGGTATGGACGATCAACGCCGACCAAACAGACTGGCCGGCGGTGGTGGTGTTTCCCGGGTTTCGTACCGTGGGTTTGTTCTGGGACCTGGATGGTAACCTTGCTCCGCTAAAAGAGAAGTTCCGCATCTTCCTGGTAGACGTGAATGGGCAGCCCTGCCTGAGCGACGGCGCTACCCCCGACGTGAAAGGCGACGGATACGGGCAGTGGGCCGCCGACCTGCTACGTCAGCTGGGCCTGTCCAAAGCGCATATCCTGGGGGCCTCATTTGGTGGGCTGCTGGCCCTCAAGCTCAGCCAGGAAGCCCCGGAGCTGGTCGATAAGATCGTGCTGCTCAACCCCGGATGCTTGCAGCCTTTTTCGCTGGGGGTACGCAACCTGTACTACAACCTGCTGCCGCTGGTGCGCCCAACTATGCCCAACGTGCTGACCTTTCTCGACCGGGCCGTGTTTTGCCCGCCGCATCACCAGCTGTCGGCCTCCGCCCGGCAATTACTGGCCGACTACGAGCTGTTTGCCATTACGCAGTACCAGGACCACACGCAGAAGCCCTACGCTATGCCCGCCACCGAGCTGGCTAAGGTTTCATCAGCCGTTTACCTCTTGGTAGGAGAGCAGGATCTGTTGTTTCCCTATCGCAAATCCGTGGCAGTGGCCCGCCAACACCTGCCCCGGTTGCGGGGTGTACAGACCTTTCCAAACACAGGCCACGGTATTGAAACATCCCGCGAGGCACTGGCAGCCGTGTCAGCGTTGCTGGTTAGATAGGCTCCGTGTTTGAACTTGATTATAACACGTTTCAACTAAAAACCCCGCGCCGGCCTTGCAGCCAACGCGGGGTTTCTTGTGGTTGATTAGCCTAAGCCAAGCTACTACATATTCTTTACAATCTCCTCGCCGAACTCGCTGCATTTGAGCAGGGTAGCGCCCTCCATCAGGCGTTCGAAGTCGTAGGTGACGCGCTTGGAAGCAATGGTGGCTTCGATGCCTTTGTAGATCAGGTCGGCGGCTTCCTGCCAGCCCAGGTGCTCCAACATCAGGGCCCCGCTCAGAATCACGGAGCCGGGGTTTACCTTGTCCTGGTTGGCGTACTTGGGCGCCGTACCGTGGGTAGCCTCGAAGATGGCGTGGCCGGTGAGGTAGTTGATGTTGGCACCCGGGGCAATGCCGATACCACCCACGATGGCGGCCAGGGCGTCGGAGATATAGTCGCCGTTCAGGTTCAGGGTGGCTACCACGGAGTAGTCGGCGGGGCGGAGCAGGATCTGCTGCAGGAAGGCATCGGCAATGCTGTCCTTGATGAGGATTTTACCGCTGTCGAGGGCCAGCTTCTGCTGGGCGTCGGCCACATCCTGGCCTTGCTTGGCGGCCACCTTATCGTACTGGTTCCAGGTGTACACCTTGTCGCCAAACTCCCGCTCGGCCAGCTCGTAGCCCCAGGTTTTGAAGGCGCCCTCGGTGAACTTCATGATGTTGCCCTTGTGCACGATGGTCACCGAGGGCTTCTTGTTTTCGATGGCGTACTGGATGGCGGCGCGCACCAGGCGCTCCGTGCCTTCCTTGCTCACGGGCTTGATGCCAAACGAAGACGTTTCGGGGAAGCGGATTTTCTTCACGCCCATTTCGTCCTGCAGGAATTCCAGCATTTTCTGGGCCTGCGGGGTGCCGTTCATGTACTCGATGCCGGCGTAGATGTCTTCCGTGTTTTCGCGGAAGATAACCATGTCCGTCAGCTCAGGGTGCTTCACGGGCGAGGGCACACCCTCAAACCAGCGCACCGGGCGCACGCAGGCGTACAGGTCGAGCTCCTGGCGCAGGGCTACATTCAGGGAGCGGATGCCACCACCCACGGGGGTAGTGAGGGGGCCTTTGATGCCCACGAGGTACTCGCGGAAGGCATCGAGGGTATCGTTGGGCAGCCAGTTGTTGAGCTGCTTGAAGGCTTTTTCACCGGCCAGCACCTCTTTCCACACCAGCTTGCGCTTGCCGCCGTAGGCTTTTGCCACCGCTGCGTCAAACACTTTCACGGAAGCCGCCCAGATATCGGGCCCGGTACCGTCGCCCTCGATAAAGGGAATCGTGGGTTGATCCGGAACGTTAAGCTTGCCGTTTTTGATGGTGATTTTATGGTCTGCCATATACTACGTTGTCAGGAAGTTGACGCGGGGGTTAGAGGGTTGTAGGAGGAGCGAACGGGCGCTGGCGGCCGAAACAGGCAAAAAGGACGGGCCGCTGCCGTAACAGGATGCAAAGCACCGACTAAAATCGGGGGGAAACAAGCGTTTCAAAAAAATGTCGTATATGCCGGCCGCGTAGGCCTCACACCGGTGGCCTCACCCCCGGCCCCTCTCCCATAGAGAGGGGAGCCAGACGATTTCGTTCTGACGGGGCGGTGCTGCTTCGCTCGCGTTGCGCAGCACCGCCGTGGGAGTTCCTCTGGCTCCGGCGTGTGGTTGGGGCGTAAAAAAGCGGGAGCAATGAGCCTTAGCTCATTGCTCCCGCAGTCGTTGCTGATGGCTGGCTCACCTCTCCGCGGGAGAGGGGCCGGGGGTGAGGTCCCGGAGCCCTTAGTACCCGAAGATTTCCTTCAACGTCAGCTGCTGCACCTGGCCGTACTTGGCCAGCTCCTTGAAGTTGAGGCGGTCCTTGGAGCCAATTACCAGAATAGTCTGGTTCTGGCCTTTCACCTTGGCTTGCTGAAACTTACGCAGGTCGTCGAAGCTCATATTCTGAGTTTGCTCGTATACGTCGCGGCGCAGGTCATAGTCGAGGCCGAGGCGCTTGGCCCGCTCGTAGCTGAAGAGGATGTCGCTCTTGGTAATCCGCTCCGTGGCAATGCTGTTGCGGATAGCGTCCTTGGCAATCTGCAGGTTGGCTTCGGCCACGGGCATATCGTTGAGCAGGGCCTGCATGCCGGCCATGGCCTCGGGCAGCTTGTCGCTCTGGGTGCCGATGTAGGAGCTGATGTAGTTGGAGCGGCCCACTTTGCCGGCGTTGGAGTAGCCCGAGTAAGCCGAGTACGCCAGGGCCTTGCTTTCGCGCAGCTCCTGAAACACGATGCTGCCCATGCTACCCCCGAAGTACTCGTTGTAGAGGCTCACGGTGGGCACCAGGGTTTTGTCGTACACGTCTCCCTTGGTCAGGAACACGATTTCGGCCTGCACCATGTTATAATCCACCCAATACACTTTGCGGCTGTTCATGGGCAGCTCGGCAAAGTCCTTGGCCGCCGGCACCGGTGTGAGCTTGGCGGGCGTTTTATGGTCGGCGTTGAGCACTGCGGTGAGGCCATCCGAGGCCTTCGGCCCATAGTACAGCACGCGGTGCTCGTAGGTTGGAATCTTCTGAATGAGGGCCGTCAGCTCCTGAGGCTTCAGGGCTTTAAGCTGCTTCTCGCTGAGCTGGGTGGTGAAGGGGTTTTTGGGGCCGTACTTGGCGTAGTTCACCAGGGCCTGGTTCAGAATCACGCCTTTGTTGAGCTTGGCGTCCTGGCGGGCTTTCAGCACACCAGCCACCATGTTCTGCAGGGCTTCGGCGTCGGGCTTGGGCTTGGCCAGCAGGCTTTCAAACAGCTGCACGGCCGGCTCGAAGTTGCTGTCGAGGCCGGAGAGACTCACGTAGATGCGGTCGGCCCCGCTCTGCACCCCGAAGGAGCAGCCCAGCTTGTAGAACTCCTGCTGGAGCTGGGCGGCGGTGTACTTGTCGGTGCCGAGGTACTGGAGGTAATCGGCGGCGAGGCCCAGGCGCGGGTCGTTGTTGGTGCCCATGTCGAGCACGTAGTACAGGTCGAAGAGGTTGTTTTCGGTGTTGCGGGTGTAGAACACCGGCACGCCCGAGGCCAGCTTGGTTTCCTGAATGTCCTTCTTATAGTCCACGAACACGGGCTGGAGGGCCGGGGCTGGGAGGCTGGTTACCTGCTTGTAGAAGCCGGAAGCGGCGTCGCGGTTCACGGGCACGGGCGTGATGGTGGGCTTCACCACTTTCACCTTGTTGGGGTCCTGGCCGGTGCGCTTGTACACGGCCACGTAGTTCTGACCGTAGTACTGGTTGGCCACGCGCATCACATCGGCCTTGGTAATCTTAGCGAAGTCGTCGATTTGCTTTACGTAGTCCTTCCAGTCCTGGCGGGCAATAAAGGCCGAAACGAAGGCGCCGGCGCGGGCCTCGTTGCTTTCGTAGCTCTTGGTGCGCTGCAGCTTTTCGCTGTTGATGATGGCCGGAATCAGCCAGTCGGGGAAGTCACCTTTCTTCACCTTAGTCAGCTCCGCCAACAGCAGGTCACGCACCTGCTCCAGCTTTTGGCCCTGGCGCGGGGTGGCGTAGAGCACGTGGGTGGAGTAGTCGTTGTTGAGGTCGGTGAAGGTGGCCGCCTGCAGCACTTTCTGCTGCTGGTTGAGGTCGAGGTCCACCAGCCCGGCCTGGCCGTTGGTCAGGATCTTATCAATCATGCGCAGCACCACCGCGTCGGGGGTAGTGGTGCCAGGGAAGCGGAAGCCCAGCATCACGTTTTCCGCGTCGGGGCCTTTGATTTCCTTTACAATGGGCGCCGCAATGGGCACTTCCTGCGCGGGCGTAAACGCCGGTACGGGCTTGCTTTGCAGCCCGCCAAAGTACTTGTCGATGATGCGGATGGTCTGGTCGTAGTCCAGGTCGCCGCTTAGCGTCAGGGCCACGTTGTTGGGCACGTAGTACTGGGTAAAGTACTTCTTGATTTCCGTGATGGACGGGTTCTGCAGGTGCTCAATGGTGCCGATGGTGGTCTGGGTGCCGTACTCGTGCTTCTGGTAGAGGGCGGCGTTCAGGGCCTGGTATTCCTTGCTGAAGTCACTGTCGAGGGTGCGGTTTTTCTCCTCGTACACGGCTTCCAGCTCGGTGTGAAACAGGCGGGGCACCATTTCCCCAAACCGCTCGGCCTGGATGGCAGCCCACTTCTCCACCTGGTTGCTCGGAATGTCTTCCTGGTACACCGTCTGCTCCACCGAGGTGTAGGCGTTGGAGCCCTTGGCCCCGATGGCACCCATCACCTTGTCGTACTCATTGGCCACGGCGTATTTGGCCGCCACGCTCGACACCGAGTCAATCTGGTGGTAGAGGCGCTTGCGCTCCGCCACGTCGGTTTTGCTGCGGTACTGCTCGTAGAGGGCCTCAATCTTGGCCAGCTCCGCCTGCTCGGCGGCCCAGTTCTGGGTGCCGAGCTTGGAAGTACCCTTGAACACCATGTGCTCCAGGTAGTGGGCCAGGCCAGTGGCCGTGTGCGGGTCGTTTTTGGAGCCGGCGCGCACCGCTACGTAGGTCTGAATGCGCGGGGCGTCCTTGTAGTCGGAGAGGTACACCGTCAGGCCGTTGTCGAGGGTGTAGATGCGGGCCTTCAGCGGGTCGCCCTCCACGGTCTGGTACTTATATTCCTTTTGAGCTGGCGCAGCAGCAGGGGCCGGAGCCGTTGCGGCGGCCGTAGCGGCCGGCTTGCTCGACTGGCACTGGGTTAGACTCAGCGCCGCCATAGCCGGCAGCACGAGCATCAAGGTTTTTTTCACGGAAAACAGATGAAGTAGGGCAGAAGAATGAAAGTCAAAGATAAAGGCGCTGTGTTAATGTGGGGTTAATGTGCTTCGCTAATGTGGAAAATGTGCTGATGTGCTAGTGGATAGCTGCGTCGTAGCGCGAGTTGAATAGCTCGCGCTACTCCCCATTCATCGGAGCCCTGGTATAACTCAGGTTTGGGGCCTTGCTCAAGCCGGATATCTTCTTCCCTAGCTCGGTGTGCCGCCTGACGGCGCGAAATAGTATTTCTCCGTAGTAGCCCGCAGAGCGTTCCTAAAGGGTGAGTTAAGAGTGCCTTCATAGTGAGTATATTCATATCGACCTCCGCGGCACTGTAACCTGCCCTCAATACCCACCGCCGAAATAGAACGAAAACCAGAACAGGGTACTCTGGGCAAGTTGCTTCACACTACTTGCCAAGGGCAGGTTGAGGCGCAGTCACCGCATCAGCATATTGGTCGAAGAACGAGCTTGAGATTCGTAAAACCTTCTTTAGAACGTCATGCTGAGCGAAGCCGAAGCATCTCTACCGCTTCGTTGTAATGCTATTCAGACGAAGCGGTAGAGATGCTTCGGCTGCGCTCAGCATGACCTTAAAGCGAAATCCCAAACACGCCCTAAAAGTCGGTATCCAAACCCAGGCGCTGCTTCATGGTGACCAAGGCGGGAAACTTCTCGGCCAGGTACTCAAACTTGTCGGCGGAGGTGTAGAGCTTGCGGCCGGTGCTTTGCTGCTCCACCACTTCCACCTGCACCGTGAGGCGCGGGTAGCCCGTGCGGCGGCGCAGCTCCCCCAAGAAATCGGCCCGGAAGTCGTTGAATACGTCTTCCTGCACCGGGTTGTCCACGCGCAGCACAATCATGTGCCGCTCGTCGGCCTGCACCGGGCGGTTCAGCACGGTGTACTCGCTCATGCTGCCGGCCTTGCGCATTTCCTTGAGCTCATTCCAAACCTGCTGCAGGCGGGCATCGTCGATGGCGGGGAGGGTGCCGGACGCAACGGCCGGGGCATCCTCCTCGGTAGCCGCGGCTTTGGGCGCCGCGCTCTGGCGGGCCGCCTGCTCCTTCATGGCGGTAAGGCTGGGCAGCTTGGAGGCTACGCCGGCGCTGCGCGTCAGGGACGGAATGGGCCGGATAGGTGCCGCTACGATGGGCGCGTCCTGGGGCTCGTGGCCGGCTACGCTGGGGCGGCCGGTGTCTACGTGCGGGGCCGTATCGTGCAGCTGGTGCCGGACCGGCACGGCGGCCGGCGGGTTTTCGATGCTGGGCGTATCGTGCAGCTCTTCCACGCCGCTGTCCACCGGCACAATGGGCTCCGGATCGGCGGGAGCGTGGGCCAGGGTGTTAGTGCCTGGTGCCTGGTGCTTAGTGCTTAATGCAGTACCGTAAGCGGCCGGAGCTTCGGCGGTACCGTCGGCCACGAGGCGGCCGGCGGGCGCCGTTGGTACGGGCGCCGCGGCCGGAACTGCTGGTGAGGCGGCAACTAGGGCAACCGGCGTTACGCTACTTTTTTTTTTCGCCTCGCCGTTGTCCGACGAGGCTGCACTGGCCAGGGCCGGAGCGACCTGCAGGTCGCGGGCAAACTGCACCGCCCCGTTCAGGTAGGCCAGCTTCATGAGCGTAAGCTCCACGTGCAGGCGCTGGTTTTTGGCTTGCTTGAACTCCCGGTCGCAGAGGCTCACCAAATTCAGGGCCGAGAGCAGGAAGGCCAGCGGGGCGGCCTGAGCCTGCTGCACGTAGCGCGCCCGGATGTTGTCCGAAACTTCCAGCAGCTGCACCGTCACGGGGTCTTTGCACACCAGCAGCCCACGCAGGTGCTCGGCGGCGCCCACCACAAAGTTGTGCAGGTCGAAGCCCTGCTGCATCACCTCATCCAGCAAGAGCAGCGTAGTACTCAGGTTTTCGGTCAGCAGCGCGTCTACCAGCCGGAAGTAGTACTCGTAGTCCAGGATGTGCAGGTTCTGCACCACATCCTGGTAGCGCAGGTTCTGGCCCGAGAACGTCACCATCTGGTCGAACATGCTCAGGGCGTCGCGCAGGCCGCCGTCGGCTTTCTGGGCCAGCAGGTGCAGGGCGTCGTCTTCGGCCTGAATATGCTCCTGGGTGGCCACGTAGCGCAAGTGCTTGCGCATGTCGTCCACCTTGATGCGGTTGAAATCGAAGATCTGGCACCGCGACAAAATGGTGGGGATGATCTTGTGCCGCTCCGTGGTAGCCAGGATGAAGATGGCATAGCTCGGTGGCTCCTCCAGCGTCTTCAGAAAGGCATTGAAGGCCGCATTCGAGAGCATGTGCACCTCGTCGATGATGTACACTTTGAAGCGGCCCTGCTGCGGGGCGTAGCGCACTTGCTCTACCAGACTGCGGATGTCTTCTACCGAGTTGTTGGAAGCCGCATCCAGCTCGTGCACGTTGAAGGAGGCACTTTCCTGGAAAGCCCGGCACGAGGCGCACTTGCCACACGCTTCCAGTTCGAAGGGTGTGTTGTCGGGGTCGGCAGCCTGTTGCAGGGCCGTGGGTACAATGTCGGGCTGGGTCTGGATTAATTCCGACACCGGCCGGCCCTGGCGCACGTGCTGCTCCACAAACTCGCAGTTGATGGTTTTGGCCAGGATGCGGGCGCAGGTGGTTTTGCCCACGCCGCGGGGGCCGCAGAACAGAAACGCCTGGGCTAGGTGCTGGGAGGCAATGGCGTTCTGCAGGGTGGTAGTAACGTGCTGCTGCCCCACCACGCTGCGAAACGTGGCTGGGCGGTACTTACGGGCCGAAACAACGAAATTTTCCATACGAGCTAGTCACAAAGATAAGCAACCGCCCGCCCGATTCCGCTCCGGTCGGGCCGCTAGTATGCCCCGCGCCCCAGGAGTTGGCCCAGGGCCGCCGTGCGGTTGGTCACGCCCAGCTTGCTGTAGATGTTCTGCAAATGGTTCTGCACCGTGCGCGTACTGATGCTGCACTGCTGGCCTATTTCCTTGTCGGTCAGGCCTCGGCTGAGCAGGGTTAGCACGTGGGTTTCGCGGGCCGTAAGCTCCGTGAGCAGGGCCATTTCCGGGGCAGCAGCCGGCTGGCTCTGGAGGCGGGCTACGGTGCGGGCGTGGCGCACGGCCACCTGCATGTGGGGCTTGAGCAGGTGCAGCACCTGGCGGTCGGCCTCGGTGAAGTTGCGCCGGCGCCGGGCCAGCGCGCAGGTTACCCAGCCATAATCCGTCAGCTCCAGGCCGAGAATCATGTGGTGGGTGAGGGCCAGGGGCCGGTAGAAGGAGTTGAACAGGGTAGTCCGGAAGTACTGCGGCATGCGGCAGAAGTCACTGGTGCGCAGGGGCTCGGAGCGGCGCTGCTCCATAATGGCCGGAAACAGCGGGTGCTCGGCAATGTGGTTGCCAAGCAAAGGAAAATCGTCGGCCATGAACAAGCCTTCGGGGTAAGCACCTAGGTGACCAATGCGCCCGTGCAGGTCATAGCCGTCGAAGCACACCGTTTCTGCTGAAATAGCCAACATCACCGCCCTCGACAGTTGCCCAAACAAACCCAACGGACCATCCTCGGCATGGACTAGCTCAATAGCTTGGTTGAGGCGCAGAAAATCGGCGTGGCGCAGACGAATCATTCGGGAAGATAACGACAACGCCGGAATAGCCTAGTTACGCGAGTAGGTAATCTTACTCATTTTAAGTAGGACTATAGCCGGTAGCTTTGGCCCGCCGTGCATCGGTGTACCGTTTAGCTTAGGGTTTCACATCATCATGTGATTGAGAACGATAAGCGGATGTGCCACCTTGCAAACAGTTTCGACAGTACCATTTTATCTAAGTTTTCTACCAAGATAGGCCCATAGGGTAATTCGGTAGCAAACCTACCTCCACCGTTGCCGATGCTGCATTGCTCCGCCCGTTTCGGCTTACTTTCTTTTTGCTGGCTACTAGCCGTTGCGCTGCTAGTTGGTACGGGTACCAGCCGCGCCCAAACCCTGGCTACCCGCGTGTATGGCCTAGCCGACGGGCTGCCGCAAAGCACCGTGTACTGCCTGGCCCAGGATGAGCGCGGGCAGTTGTGGGCCGGGACCCAGGGCGGGGTTTGCTGGTTTGATGGTCGCAGCTTTCAAACTCTCGATGCCCGCCAGGGCCTCCCCGATAACCACGTAAGCAGCTTGCTCCCAGCTCCGGGCGGCGGCATGTGGCTGGGCCACGCGGCCGGCATCATCACGGCCATCAGCCCAAGTGGGCGAGTGAGCAAGCTGGGCCCGGCCCACTGGCGCGCTAATGCCAGCATCCGCCAGCTTTTGCCAGCCCCAAACCAGCAGCTGTGGGTAGCTACCCTCGGCAACGGCTTATATCACCTGCCGCAAGCCGGCTCCGGCCCGGTTAGGCACTTAGCAGCCCCGCAAGGCCTGCCTTCCGATACCATCTTTCAAATAGCCACCGGCGCTGCCCAAGAGCTGTGGGTAGCTACTGCCCGAGGCGTAGTCATTGTACACGCCAGCACCGGGCAGCCGCAGCAGGAAGCCACAGCGGCCCTGCCCGCCGCCATCCGCCAAGAACGCGTGTACTCGGTGCACCGAGCCTCCGATAATGCGTACTGGCTGGGGTTGAAAAATGGCTTAGGTCAGCTCACGCGTTCCTCGCCTTCGCAGCCCTGGCAGCTGCGGCTGATAGGGCAGGAGCAAGGCCTGTGCGCTTCCGCGCCCCAGCGGGTGCTGCCCGACCGCCTTGGGCGGGTGTGGGCCGTGTCGGCGGCGGGCGTGAGCTGCTACCAGCCAGCCACGGGCCGCGTCACCTGCTTTCCCCAGCACAGCCTACTCAGCGACCAAACCGCCTGTGGCTTGCTCGAAGACCGCGAAGGCAGCATGTGGGTGGTGCTCGACGACGGCATCCTCCAGCACATTCCCGACGAGCAGTTTGCCTTGTTTGGGTCGGCCGAAGGGATGGGGGGCCGCAACGAACCCGGCGAGGCCGACGTGCAGAACATTGTGAACGTAGCGCCGGGCGTGTACTGGGTAGGCACCCGGCTGGGCCTGTGGGAATTTCGACCCAACAACCCCGCTGGCCGGCAGTTCCGGCTGGCGTATCGGCGGCCGGGCGGCGACGCGGCCAACTTTGTGCGGGCCCTGTTCAAGGACGCGCAGGGCCGTATCTGGCTGGGCAGCCGGGGCAGCGGTGTGGCCGTCTACACGCCGGCTACAAGGCACTGGCAGGAGTTGAGTAACGTTCCGGGCCTGGTAGGCCAGAACGTGCGTCAGTTTGCCCAGGACAAGCTAGGTCGGGTGTGGGCGGTTACGGCCGCCGCCGGGGCTACCGTGGTGCTGAACCCCGCCACCGGCGCCAGCCGCACCTACGGCGCCAGCTCCGGCCTGGGTACCAACGCCCTATGGGCCGCTTTCCAGGACCGGGAGGGCACGCTCTGGCTGGGCACCGACGATCGGGGCCTGGTGCGCGTAGATGTACAGGCCGACGGCCCCGACCAGCTGGGCCGCGCCGACGGCCGCACCGACCACCTGAGCATCGGCTCCATCACCGAAGACCTGCGCGGCCACCTCTGGCTGGGCTCCATTAATGAAGGGCTGCTTGAATTTGATGGACGCCGCCTGAAAGCCTACGGGCCGGAAGCCGGGCTGAAATCCAACAACCCGTACTTCGTGCGCTGCGATGCCCGGGGCCGGGTGTGGGTGGGCACCAACCTGGGCCTGGATTTATTTGACCCAGCCACGCGCCGCACCGTGAGCTACGGCACTGCCGAGGGCTTTCTGGGTCAGGAAACCAACCAGAACGCCGTGCTGCTGGAGCCTAACGGCCTGCTGTGGGCCGGCACCGTGAATGGCCTCATGCGCTACGACCCGCGCCAGGCCCGCCC
Source organism: Hymenobacter guriensis (assembly GCF_015773195.1). GTDB lineage: Bacteria > Bacteroidota > Bacteroidia > Cytophagales > Hymenobacteraceae > Hymenobacter > Hymenobacter guriensis. Next base: position 19,300 of record NZ_JADWYK010000006.1, on the reverse strand, counting down.
CAACCCCGTGCCGCCCAGCACGCACGTCACCCACCTGCGCGTGTTCGGCCGCGACACATTGCTGGCTTCGGGGTTCACCTTGCCCCACCATCTCAACCAGTTGGCCTTTGAGTTTGTGGGCGTCAGCCTTACCAGTCCTACCAAAGTCCGCTATCAGTACCGCCTCGCGGGTTTCGACGAGCGGTGGAGCAAACCCGCCGAGGCTACTTCCGCTACTTACACCAACTTGCCGCCGGGCAGCTACACCTTCGAGGTGAAGGCCGCCAACAACGTGGGCCGCTGGAATTCGCAGCCTACCCGTCTGTCCTTCACCATCAGTCCGCCCTGGTGGCGCACCTGGTGGGCCTATGCGCTATACGCCGTGGGCGTGGCCGGGGCCTTCTACATGGTACGCCGCAACACCCAGCGCCGGGAACGGGAGCGGGCCCAGCAGCAGTTGGAGTACCAGGCGCTGGTGCATCTGCAGGAAATGGACCGGGTGAAAACCGACTTCTTCACGCACATCAGCCACGAGCTGCGCACCCCGCTCACGCTGATTCTGGGCCCGGCCGAGGAGCTAGCCTACGACGAAGCCATGCCCGCCACGGCCCGCCGCCACGGCCTGCGCATCGGCGACAATGCCCGCAAGCTGCTGCGCCTCATCAACCAGCTGCTGGACTTGAGCAAGCTGGAAGCCGGGGGCCTTATTCTGCATCCTCAGGCCGGCGACGTAGCGGCCTCGGCCCGTGCCTGGCTGGCTGGTTTTCAGCACTTGGCGGCGGCCCGGCAGATTGGCTTGCACCTCGCCGCGCCTGCTCAGCCGGTCTCGTTGGTTTTTGATGCTACCCGGCTGGAAGAAGTAGTCTGCAATCTGCTGGCCAATGCTCTGCGCTTCACGCCCGCAGGTGGACACGTCACGCTGGCCGTGCACGACGAAGCGCCCACGCCGCTGGCACCCCAGGGCACCGTGGTACTGAGCGTGCAGGATACCGGTGTAGGCATTGCGCCAAGTCACCTCCCGCACCTGTTCGACCGGTTTTATCAGGTACTGAGCAGCGGTGCCGATTCGGGTGGTAGTGGGGTAGGGCTGGCGTTGGTGAAGGAACTGACCGAGCGACATGGGGGCACGGTGCAAGTGATGAGCACCCCGGGCGCTGGCACCACCTTCGTAGTGAGGCTACCGCGGGGCCTGCTCTCAGCCGTGCCCGCGCAGCCAGTCACGAACCCTACGAGTACTGCGCCGCCTCTACCAATGGAAACCACCCTGCCCGAGCCCGCCGAGGATGCCGAAGTGGTGCTGGTAGTAGACGACAGCGCCGAGGTGCGCGCTTTCGTGCAGGAAACCCTGGCCAGCGCGGGCTACCGCCTGCTGGAGGCCGCCGATGGACCAGAAGGAGTGCGGATGGCACGCGAAATGGTCCCCAGTCTGATTGTGTCGGACGTGATGATGCCGGGCTTTGATGGCATGGAGCTATGCCGCCAGCTGAAAGCTGACCTAGCCACCAGCCACGTGCCCATTGTGCTGCTCACGGCCCGCGCCGAAGCCGCCGACCGCCTCGCCGGCCTCGAAACCGGGGCCGATGCCTACCTGCCCAAACCCTTCGACCCGCGGGAGTTGCGTGCCCAGGTGCGCAACCTGCTGGCGCTACGCAGGGGCACCCAAACGCAACTAGGGCTGCTGGCGGCTGTGCCCGAGGCTACACCGGAAAACCCGGCCGCCGCCGCGCTGCCCGATTCCTATGCGGCTTACGCGGCTGCCGTGGCGGCCCTGCCTTCTCTCGACCAGTGTTTCCTGAAACGGGTAGAGCAAGCCATTGAGCGCCACCTCGACAACGGGGAGTTCAGCGTGGAAATGCTCGGCGACGAGGTGGCCCTGAGCCGGGCGCAGCTCCACCGCAAGCTCAAGGCCCTCACCGGCCAAGCCCCCAGCGACTTTATCCGGGGGCTGCGGCTGCGGCGGGCCCACGTGCTGCTGGCCGCCCGCTCCGGCACGGTGTCGGAAGTTGCCTATCAGGTCGGCTTCAACTCCCCGGCCCACTTCAGCACCAGTTTCTCCCGCCATTTCGGCTACGCCCCCAGCGAGGTGCCCAGCCTAGTTTCGAGTTGATAGTTGCTAGTTGATGCCGCTAACGATTGGTTTCAGTCAATAGCCCGTCATGCTGAGCGGAGTCGAAGCATCTCTACCGCTGGCTGACTCAATTGTGGAGACGAAGCGGTGGAGATGCTTCGGCAAGCTCAGCATTGATGGGCTGGCCAACAACGAGAAATTACCTACTAGAAACTTCCCTTCGCGACGTGTGCGCAAGCCTTTGCGACCTGCGTGAATGCCGTGGCCACGCCTCCCGGCGTCCTTTGCTGGCACTTGCTCTAACCCGCTGGCGCTATGCACACCCTGGTTCTTCCGGCCCGTCGCCTTACTACTTCCGATGAACGCTGGGCGGCCGGGCTGCTAGCCGAAGCCTACGCGGCCGACCCGCTGTTTGGGCCGGAACCAAACTGCCCAGCCCAGCCCAACTACTACCTCCGCCTAGTGGTGCGCTACGCCCTGCGCACGGGCTGCGTGTATGCCAGCCCTAGTGGACAGGCCGTGGCCGTGTGGCTACCGGCCGAAGCGGCCGATTTTTCCTGGCAGCAGGTGTTGAAAGCCGGGCAGCTGGCCTGGCCGTTGGGCGTGGGCTGGTCGCGGTTCTGGCGCTTGGTGGGCTGGCAGCATCAGCAGGATGAAATACGCCAGCAGGTGCTGCCGCTGCCGCACCATTACCTGCTGGCACTGGGCGTGCGCCCGGGCGTGCAGCGGCGGGGTGAGGGCCGGGCGCTGCTGCGCGCCTCACTGGCGGCGCTGGGGGCCCGCTACGCACCTTGCTACGCCAATGTACACACGCTGGCGGCGGTTCATTTTGGGCAGCGGCTAGGGTTTGAAGTAGCCAGCTACGGCGAACTGCCCGGGCCGGGGCTGCCGGTGCCCTGCTGGGGAATGGTGCGCCCGGCCGCGCCGGTATAGCGCACGTCGCATTTGCTTGCGTGCGACTTGTGCGCATGCCTTTGCGACGAGGATGAATGCCTTTCGGAGCCTGGGGCCGCACTTTTGGGCCATTGCTACCACCTCCTGGAAAACGCGCATTTCATCTGAGAATCTTTCTGCTAAACCTCTTCTCTTATCAAGCTCATGAAAACGAACCACCCCTTGGCTTTCCGCCTGCTCTCGTTGCTCGTGTGTCTGCCTTTACTCACGGCCTGCTCTTCCGGCGACAAGGAAGACGACCCTGACCCCACCACCCAGAGCGGCGGCGATGAAGTGCGCTGGAAGGTGAGCGGAACCGAGTATGCCGGCTTCGGTAGCAACGTGCAGACCCAGGGCCACTACCGCCCCAGCAGTGCCGACGACAAGAACAAGGAGCTGCTCATTCTGGCCGACGACTCCAAGACCTACCAAGTGAGCGTGCTCATCGACAACTTCACCGGCAAGGGCACCTACACCTTGGTGCCTAATGGCAACTCCCGCGGTGGCCTCACCGAAATGACCGGCTCGAAGAGCACCTACATCAGCATATGGGCCGCCAGCAGCCCGGCAGGTACGGTAGAAATAACGGAGTGGGACCCCAATACGACCCACGTGAAAGGCACTTTCTCTTTTAAAGCCCGCGTGCGCAACACGGGCGGCACGTTTGGGCCTTCGGTAGAGGTTACCAGCGGCTCCTTCAACTTCAAGTCAGTCTACAAATACTAACCAGTTTTCACTCTACCACCCCACAGCTATGAAAACGACTTCCTTTCTGTTCCGGCCGCTGCTGCTGGCTTGTTCCTTCTTGTTACTTTCCGGCTGCGGCAAAGATGATGAGGAAGATGCCGCACCCGACTCCGACGGCACGGTAACCTGGACGCGCAACGGCAAAACCATTACCAGCACCATCTATTCCGGGGCCTTCTACGACGACAATATGTACGTGAAGGATGTGATGAAAATTTCGGCCTCCCAGAATATCAACGAAGAAACCCTGAGCTTGGCAATTGATGGGCTGGATGCCAAAGGTGTGGGTACCTACGAGCTGAAGAAAAGCTCCGCGCAGGATGATGGTTCGGTAGGGGCCATTGTGGTAGGCAACGGCCAGACTGGCGCTCTATACAACACGCTTAGTGCCAGCGGCAGCGTGAATGGTACCATCAAAGTGACGGCCTACGATAAGGCCACGCAGAAGCTGGAAGGTACGTTCAGCTTCACGGCCGGGGCTGTGCCCTTCGGTAACGGCACCGGTACCCAAACCATTACCAACGGCACCTTCAGCTTCCACCGCTTCCGGTAGGCCGCGCCGCTTTTCACCCGCCATTCCACTACTGCTATGAAAACTTGGAAGCCCGCCGGTTGGTGCGGGGTAGGGGGAGCTTTACTCGGCCTGAGCGCGCTGCTGGCCGCACCGGCCGCCGCGCAGGATATAGCCACGCTCGATCAGCAGAAGCCCGTTACGCTCTCGGGCACGCTGGATGTGCGCGGCATTTTCTACCAGGCCCAGGGCATTGAAGCCCGGCGCAAGCCATTTTCCTACGTGCTGGCCGGGTCGCCCACGCTGAGCATCTATGGCATTGCCGTGCCCGTGAGCTTTGTGCTGAGCGAACAGGACCGCCGGTTTCGCCAGCCCTTCAACCAGTTTGGCCTAAGCCCCACCTACAAGTGGGTGACAGTACACGCTGGGTACCGCAACCTCACGTTTTCGCCCTTTACTCTGGCCGGGCACACCGTGCTGGGTGGGGGCGTGGAGCTGAACCCCGGCAAGCTGCGTTTTGCCAGCATGGTGGGCCGCTTCAGCCGGGCCACCAGCGTCGACCCCGTGAGTGGCTCACTGATGCCGTTTTCGTTTTCGCGCAAGGGCTACGCCGGCAAGCTGGGCTTCGGCACCGAGAAGTCCTTCATCGACCTGAGCTTGGTACGGGCCCGCGACGACAGCAGCAGCGTGAGCCGCGAAACCCGGCAGCTGGCCGAAACCACCGGGGCTGCCAACAACCGGGTGCTGCCCGCCGCCAATCTGGTGCTGGGCCTGAGCGGCCGCCTCACCATCAAAAAAGACTGGCTGCTGGAAGCCGACGGCGGCCTGAGCTTTTTCACCCGAGACGTGGGCAGCTCCCTGGCCGTGGAAGAGGCCCTGCCGAAAGCCTTGCGCCAGCCGCTCAGCAAGCTCATTGCCGTGAATGGCTCTACCGAAGCCTACACCGCCTGGCAGGCGGCGGCCGGCTACCAGCACAATGGCAACGGCCTGAAAGTGCGCTACCGCCGGGTGTCGCCGGGGTTCCAGAGTATGGGCGCCTACTATTTCCAGGACGACGTGCAGAACCTCACGCTGGTGCCCACGCTCACGCTCTGGCAGCAGAAGCTGCGCCTCACGGGCAGCGTGGGCATTCAGCAGGACAACCTGCGTGAGCAAAAGCAGCTCACCAGCCGCCGCCTCATTGGCTCCCTGAATGCCTCCGCCGAGTTTACCGAGCGGCTGGGCCTGGATGTGAGCTATACCAACTACACTACCGATCAGCAGCCCGGGGCCGTGCAGGTGGCCGACACGTTTCGGCTAACCCAAACCCAGCAAAGCCTGAGCGTAGCCCCGCGCTACACCTACGCCGGCGAAACCTGGGGCCATACCGTGCTGCTGAGCGCCGACCGCGCCATTCTGCGTGACCAGAGCCCCGATGAGTTGGGCAAGCTGGGCGAGTTTACGTCCTACAATGCCTTTCTCAGCTACCAGCTCACGTGGGTGCCGCGGCGCTTTTCGGTGGGCGCCACTTACAACTACACCCAACTCAAGCTAGCCACCGGCGACGATGGCAACCATGGCCTCCAGCTCAACGCCGACCAGGCTTTCGGGCAAGACGGGCAGGTGCGCCTGGGCGTACGCGGCTCCCTGCTGCGCAGCCTCCGCGCCGACCAGCCCAGCCGCCTGGTGGGCGGGGGCCTGCGGGCGGCCTGGCGCGTGAGCCGCCACCACACCTTCCGCACCGATGTAGTCTTCACGGGTCATTATCCCACCGGCGACGAAACCACCCAAAACCGCCGCTACAGCGAAACCAGCGGAGAAATTGGCTATGCATTCACGCTTTGACCCCTCTCTTACTTTCTCTCATTTGGCTATGAAAACAACTCGTACTACTGGCGTCTGGTGGTGGCTGCTGCCCTTGCTGACGCTGCTGAGCGCCCCGCGGGCCTGGGCCCAGTCGGGCACGGAGGTGCGCGTGACGGTGCTGGCCCTGCCACCCTACTCCACGCATTTGTCGGACTACGTGGACCAGCCCAACCGCCTCGTCGTCACGCTCACGAACACCACGCGCCAGCCCCTGCAGCTGCAGCTGGCGGGCACGCTCACCGGCGACAATGGCGTGCAGGCCCGCACCCGCGACCAGGTGCGCTCGGCCCGGCCCCTGGAACTGGCTGCCCTGCAAACCCGCCGCCTCGACCAGGACGAGCTGGGTCGCCTCTTCGACGAAAACCAGTTGACGTACTCGGGCATCACCCTGCAGCAGATGGTGCGCGGCAACGGCCTGCCCGAAGGCACCTACACCATCTGCGTGCGCGCCCTCGACTACAGCACCCTGCGCCCCTTGTCGGCCGAAAACCCGCTGGGCTGCAGCAAGTCATTTCTGCTGCGCAGCCTGGAGCCGCCCCAACTCGTGCGGCCCACCCCCGACGAGGTAGTAAAAACCCGCAGCCCCCAGAACATCCTCTTCACCTGGACGCGCCCGGCCGGCGCGGCGGCTACCACTGAGTATGAGGTGCGCATTGTGGAGCTGTCGGACAACCGACGCAACCCCAACGATGCCTTCCTGGCTGGCACCACGCCCCCGCTGTTTGAGCGCACTGTGCTGGGCGTAACCACGCTGCTCTACGGCCCCGGCGAGCCGGCCCTGATTCCGGGCCGCCGCTACGCCTATGCCGTTACGGCCCGCGACCCGCAGGGCCGCGCAGCCTTCCGCAACAACGGCCGCTCCGAGGTAGGTACCTTCGTGTACGGCGAAACCACTACCCCCGCGAAAAGCAACCCCGTAGTCACCGTAAAGCCGCCTAAGAACACCAGTAAGCCCATTTCGGAGGTCAAAGCCGACATAAAAATGCCCGCGGTGCAGATTCGGGGACGGGTGCTGTGGGCCTTTCGCAAAAGCGAGGAAGGCGGCGTGTCGTTTGCCTCGGTGCCCGCGCCGGGCGTAGAAGTGCAGGGCGCGGCCTACGCGGCCATGCTCGACCCCACCACCGGCGGCAGCGGCAGTGCGGCTATTCTCGGGGCAATGCAGGCCAGTAAAACCGGAGGCAGCAGCCAGGGCAGCGCCGCCGCGCCTTCGGCCAGCCAGAACCCCACCGGCACCTATAACACCAACACGACCACCACAGGACCACTGGTGAGCGTGATGCAAGGCAGTACCAGCGGCAAGGCGGGCGCCGACCTTGGCAGCACCACCGTAGTAAATGGTGGCGGCGTATTCAACGGCGTGCTGGTGGGCAATGGCACCTACAACAGCGGCGCGGGCAAATCCAGCAAGCCCGGCGACATTGGCCCTATTCAGGAGTACGGCGCCGCCCCGGAGTTTAAGCTCACGCCGTTGCTGGGCTCCGGCCGGTTTCCGCTGAGCTTTACCAAAGTGCGGCTCGTGTACCGCTACCACCGCATCAGCAAGGGCCAGGTAGGCTGGAACGACCCCATGCTGAACCCCGAGCGGGAGGAAGTACTGGGCCACGGTACCACCGACGACCAAGGCAACTTCAGCATCGGGGTGGTGTCGCCAACTCCTTTCGACGACCCGGCAGCCCAGCCTGTCGGCACCAAAGCCTATATCAAATGGCTGGTTGATGGCAAGCCCGAGGAAATTGGCTACCTGCACGTAGAGGTAATTAACCCTCGCTTTTTCTCCGAGCCGGCCGCTTACTCGCTCAAAACAGCCGCCGATGGTGGCTACGACTTGGGCGAAGGCGTGTGTATGGCCAACACCTATCGGCTCAAAATAAAAGTGATGGAAACGGCCACCAAGGAAGCTACCGGGCCCGTGCAGGTGCAGGTGCTGCGCCTGAGCAACTGGTACGACCCCAAAGCCCGCGCCTATGCCCGCCAGGAAGGCCAGCTGCCCGCCGACAACCGGCCCACCGTGGTGTTCGACAACCCCAACAGCGCCACCCAGGGGCAGTGCACCGTGGTGACGCAAATGGCTACGGCTGATAAAGACCTTACCCGCCTGTTTCCGAACCTGGAAGGCGCGGCCGACAAATACCTCATCACCCTGAAAGCCGACGGCTACAGTGACTTCACCACCTCGATAGCCGTGCAGCCGGGCACCCAGGACTACGAGGAAGGCGTCGTCACCGTCACCAAAACCTACACGCTCAACAGCAACCCGCCCCAGGTGCGCGGCCGCGTGGTGCGCCAGCACGACAGCTCGCCCATTGCCGGAGTCAACATCCGCTTGGCCCGTTCCACGCCCGGCAGCGGCAAAGTCTACACCACCCAAACCGATGCGCAGGGCCGTTTCTCCATCACAACTGTTGGCATAAGCTATATACCCATGACGCTGGAAGTGCTTCCCGGCGCGGAAGTGGGGAAAGGCTGGAAGGAAGAAAACCTCAAGCTCAGCAAAACCGGTCCGGCCGGCATCATCACCCGCGACCCTATCCCCGTGGATGTGACCCTGCACCCGGTGATGGGCGCGGTAAACAGCAGTGAAGGCGGCCCCGTGGCTCAGGCCAGTATGCGCTGGAGCACGGGTGGCCAGCCCTGGCAAACCGACGAATACGGCCGCTTCCTGACGACCCACCAAGCCGGCTCCGACACGCTCATCATCAGTCGCCTGGGCTTCCAGGAATTGCGCAAGCTGGTGATGGTAAACAGCTCCAGCTCCTTTTTCAACATCGAAACGCCCAAGGAAATGCAGGGTGCGGCCAAGCAGCTAAGCAACGCCCTGGACGGCGCTTCCAGCCTGCAGGTAGCCGGTGCCCCACCGTTTCAATTGCCGGGAGCTGGCAACCCCCCTTCCGCAGGCAACAACTCTGGAAGCGGCAGCAAGACGGGTTACCAGGTGAGCTTAGGCAGTGCCAATACATATGCCGGGGGCCTGTTTTCCGACAAAGACGCGCTGACGGGCTACCTGAGCGGGCTCGGGGTGAGTGCCAGCACCCCTCTGGGGGCCGGCCAGGACCTGGGCCAGTTCACGCTAACCAAGCTGGTGGGCCGCCTGCGCGTAACGGTGCTCGACTCGGCCAGCGGTCAGTCTTTGCCGGGGGCGCTGATTGCCTTTGCGGGCGCAGAGCCTGCCCTGGAGCAAACCACGGGCTCGGATGGGCAGACGTATTTCGCCAAAGCCCCCGGCGGGCCGGTGAGCTTGCGCGTGAGCGGCCCGGCCAAAGGTCCGGTGGCTTACGTGCCTGCCCTGCAGGACCTGACGGTGGCCGTGGATGGCACTACCACGTTGCTTACCGTGAAACTAGCGCACGGCACCCGCGTGCAGGGAACCGTGCGCGCCGGCACCCTGGCCGTGGCTGGGGCCACCGTGCGGGTACAGGGCCGCCCCGAGCTGACGGTGCAGACTTCGGCCACCGGCCAGTACGAGCTGGTGGGCGTGCCCAAAGGCAGCTGGACGCTCGACGCTACCAAGTCGGGGCTGGTGGGCCAGAGCCAGACCAAAAAGTTTGCGCCCGGCGCTACTAGCACGGTTGACTTCACGCTCACCAGCGCGGGCTTCGCCATCGACAAGCTGCTGGGCTTCCCGATTGAAGTGAAAACCCTCACGCTGGGTGCTGATACGCTGCTGACTGGGGCCTTCGTGAATTTGCCCGGCAACGCCGCATTTGGGGTGGCCGCTGGTACGCGCCTGGAGTTTGCCAACATACCCATCCACGTAGGAAAAACCGGCTTACCGCGCCCCAAAGGCAAGGACTTTGTGCTGACGGATGCCACCGAGCTGGCACTCAAAGCCTTCAAATACCTGCCCGTGCTGGTGGTCGAGCCCACTGGCCTGAAGGTGCAGATGCAAGCCGGCAACCCCGCCAAGGGGCAGCTGGCGGGCATGGTAGTACCCAACTTCGGCTCCCTGGGCTCGGCCCTGGGCTGGACCTGGCAGGACGGCGTGAAGCTGTTTCTGAGTGAGGCCAACGGGACCGGGCAGGTGCCGCCGCTGATGGTCTTGACTTCGGACGGCACCGTGCCCTACACCAACGGCCTCAAAATTCGCAGTACCGTGAAGTCGGTGGGGCTGGACTTATACGGCTTTGGGGCTGCCGTAGACCTGACAAAAAGCAGCGTAGCCACCGACGGCCTGCACCTGACGGGCAGCGTAGATTTGAAAAGCGTGCCAGGCCTGGGCTCAGCCGCCATTCAGGTGTCGCAGCTGTGGATAGGTACCGATGGCAGCATCAAAACGGCCAAGCTGGGTTTCTCGCCGCCGGTAGCCGTGTCCATTGGTGGGTTTGGCTTCACGCTCACGGGCGGTGGCCTCACCGAGCAGGGCTTCAGCCTGAATGGCAACGTGAAAGTGACGGTGCCCGGCTCGGAAGCTACCAACATCAGCTTCGCCGATCTGGCCATCGGACCCAAGCAGTTCTACGGGGGCAAGTTTGCCCTGCCCGAAGCGGGACTGGATGTGTTCGGGCTGGCCCGGTTCAAGCCCGTGAAGGGCAGCCCGCTGGCATTTGGCAAGCTGGCTGAGGGGCCTTCCTTCTTCAGCGGAGGCGCCAAAACTACCCTAGGGCTGATTAATAAGACGGTTACTATCGAGTCGTTCACGGTGCGCTCTGATGGCAAGTTCTCGGCCCAGGTACCCGCCGACTACAAGTTGACCTTCCTGGACATGGCCGAACTCAACATTACTGGCGTCAAGTTCAACTCCATCGGCACCTTGGGCATTGATGTGCTGGGCGACCTGCGCCTGCAGCTCCCAGTAGTGCAGGCCGAGGTAAGCAACATAAAGTACCGCCAGGGGGAAGCGCCCAAGTTCGATGCGAGCCTGCACGTTCCCATTGGGGTAGGCACGCTGGGCGGCGGCATCAGCTTCAAGGACAATGGTTTTAAGGGCGACCTGGGCCTGAAGGTTATCAGCGTGCTGGACGTGCAGACGGACTTCGCCTACAGCAAAGTAAACGGGCTCGTGGAGTTTGACGCCAAAATCAAGACCAGCACGCCGCCTATTCCCGTGGGCCCGGGCCTGGCTCTAACGGGTATTTCAGGCGGCATTGGCTTCAGCGGCGGGGAACTGAAAAAGGTGTCGGTAGGAGGGGCGGTGAGCTTCGTGGGGGTAGAGGCTGGCCTGGCTTTGAAGCCAATTGAGGTAACGGTAGAGCCCGGCCCGGTGGTAACCGGCACGGCCAGTCTGACGGTGCTCGACAAGGCTATATCCGATGCTAAGCTGGTGCTCGATTTTCCCAACTCCTTAGCCTCAGTAGAGATTCTCATCAACTACGACCCCATACCCGTGGTCAGCTCGGCCACGGCCGGCGGCAAAATCGTGGTCAGCGGCAAATCCAACGACACCTACTGGGCCCTGGGCATGTATGCCCACTCCAGCCTGCTGGGGCTGCTGGATGCCAATACCAACATTCTGGCGGCCCAGAATATGAACCTGGCGGCTCACCCCGAGATGAACGAGTACGCCTACTTCATCGACAAAAACTACCTCTCGGGTGGCACTACGGTGAACGGCGCCCACCTACTTGGGACTTCGCACTTCGGGCGCAGCAAGGAGAACCCCTGGTCGGTTTCTTTCCTGGAAGTAACGGGCAAGGCCTGGCTCTACAATGATGGAGAAATGGCCCTCAACGCCAACTTCAAGGACAATGCCTATAGCTTGGGCATTGCGGCGGCCTGGGGCGGCGGCGCCGAGCTGAGCGTGTCCGACATTGCCCTGGGCAGCGTGGATATTGGGGCCAAATACGCCGCGGTGGGGGGCTACAACAAAACCCAGGGCTGGAACTTCGACGGCAGAGCCGAGGCTCACCTCATTGCCTCCTTCGGGGATTGTACCAATGACTGCGCCACCAAAATCTGCTGGGAAGCCGGCTGCGTCGACCCCTGCTACTACGCCACCCTAGGCTGGAAGTCCTGTGAAGTATGCACCATCCCCACCGGGGCCAAAGTATGCGTGCATCCCAACATACACGTCACCTACACCTCCAACGACGGGGTAGATGCCAACCTTGAATTCTGAGTTGCTACGGCCTGTGTCATGCTGAGTGACGTCGAAGCATCTCTACCGCTTTGGCTGAAGACTACTGTAACGAAGCGGCAGAGATGCTTCGATGTCGCTCAGCATGACGAATACCAAAAACCGACAACTGACAACAAACAACTGAAACAGCTATGAAACGCCTGACTATACTCTTTTTGCTGGCGCTGCTGACCGTGGCGGCCCGCGCCCAGGCGCCGATGCCGAAGGCCGGGGCCGAACTGCCCGCATACCCCTCGCCGGAGGGCGTGTGGGTGGTGCTGGCCAAAAACCGCCCCGAGCCAGGGCCGGGTACCCTGCTGGGCGCCCGCCTGCTGCGCGCCGCGGCTGGCTCCAACGACTTTCGGGAAGTAGCCGTGCTGCGGGCGGCCACATCCCTGACCGAACTGCGGGAGCTGGCCGGGCAGGCTACCATTGACGCGCTGCGCGCCGGCCTGCGCCTGCCCTCCGACGAGGCGGTGTGGACCTTCGTGGAAAGTCATCCTAACCTCGACAGCTACGGTGTGCATGGCCTGAGTATGAACCTGCGCCGGGCCCTGGGCACGGTGATGCTGGATGCCTCGGCGACCCAGGCTGCGCCTGGCACGCGCTATATATACCGCCTGGCTCCGGCTGCGGGCTTTAAGCCAGAAAAGGCCGCCGCAACTGCCATCAAGCATCTGGAGAAAACCGTGGAAATAGGCCGCCGCAGCAACCTGCCGCGCCCCCGCACCCGCCGCAGCCTCGGCCGCGACTCCTCGGTGGTGGTCCGCTGGGCTGCCCGCGTGCAGCCTGGGACCAGCACCGTATTTGGGCGCGTGTACCGGCAAGGGCCGGGCGAAAAAAGCTTCGCGCTGCTGCCTGGCCGCCTGCTGGTGCGTCAGGTACGCGACTCGGCCTTCTTCGTGCTGGATCAGCGGGTAGAGCCCGAGGCCATGTACCGCTACTACCTCGAGCCCCTGGACTTTGTGGGGAACCCCGGCCCGGCCTCCGATACGGCCTACGTGCTGTCGGTGACGCCTGGACGTATGCCGCTGGTGCAGCGTGCTACCGCCCACGATACAACGACGGGCATCATCCTGCGGTGGCCCGCCCTACCGCGCAAGGCTTACCTGGCGGGCATCGAAATTCAGCGCTCCCGCGACGCCCGCGGCAACTACGTGCGCCTCGACACCATTCCGGCCACGGCCACTAGCTACCTCGACACGCGCCTACTGCCCAACATCGGCTACCACTACCGCCTGCGGGCTTTGCTGCCGAAAGGTATTCCCACACCCGGCACAGCCTCGGCCACGGCCTTTGCCAGCCACCAACCCGGAACCATGGCCGCGCTATTGGCTCCCGTGGCCCTCACGGCCGAGCCGGAAGGGAAGGGGGTGCGCCTGCGCTGGCAGCCCGCCGCCCCCGACCTCACCCACGATGCCTACTATGTGTACCGTGGCACCTCGGCCCAGGATTCCCTGGTGGTGGTGTCGCCGCCGCTGCGGGGCAATGTGCTGACGTTTCTGGATACCACTGCCCGCAACGGCCGCCGCGAGTACGTGTACGCCGTGCGCGATGCCAACCAGAACATGCAGCTGAGTCCTTTCTCGGCTTTGGCGGCCGCCCGGCCCAACCGCGCCATGCCAGTGACGGCCCCGCTGGGGGTGAGTGCCTATGCCGCGGGCTCGGCCGTGCAGCTCACCTGGGACGATGCCCGCCGCGACCCCGCCGTGGTAGCGTACCGCCTGTACCGCCGCGCGGCTTCGGCTACGGCGGCCGCCAGCCCGGCGCGGGCCTCAGATTTCACCCGGCTGGCCGCTGACTTGGTTGCCCCGGCTTACACTGATGCGGCCGCCAAAGCCGGCCAAACCTATCAATACGCCGTGGCCGCCGTGGATGCCCAGGGCAATGAAAGCCCCTTGTCGCCGGTGATGGTGGTCCGTGTGACGGGCGCTCCGCTGGTGCCGCCCGGTCAGCTGGTGGCTCGCCCGGTGGCTACAGGTCTTGAGGTAAGCTGGAGCCGGCCGGCGGTGGCCCCGGCCAAGGGCTACGCCCTATACCGCCGTCAGCGCGACCAGCCCACGGCCCAGCGCGTGGCCACGCTCACGGCCGCTCAAACCCGCTACCTCGACCAGACTGCCAAGCCCGGCACGCTCTACATCTACTCCCTCAGCGCCCTCACGCCCACGGCCGAGTCGGCCCGGACGCCCGAAATCAGCGCACGGCGCTAAGCCTTTCACCTCAACTTTTCGCTCACATATTTTCTCCTCTCTTATGAAAACCTTCCGCCATTACCTCGTGCTGATAGGCCTGCTACTGACGGTGGCTGCCTGCAAAAAGGACAAAGACAACGAGCCTTCCCGCACGGACATGCTGACCAGCAAAGACTGGCAACTGAATGACATGAACATGCGCGTCAACGGCGTGACGGGCACCTACACAGTGCCGGCCGATGAACAGTACACCTACCGCTTCACGTCGGACGGCAAGGGCACTATGGAGGAAGCCGACGGTACCAAAGAAAACCTGACGTGGTCGTGGCAGAACAACGAGGAAGTGTTGCGCGTGACCAGCAGCGGCGACACCTACGATTTCCAGGTGTTCACGCTCTCCAAGTCCAGCCTGTCGGTGGGCTTCCAGCTCAACCAGCAGCAGATTAAGGATGATGCAAGTGCGGGCGGGGGGACTTTGCTCTATTTCGCGCTCCTCTACCAGGCCTTCACCTTCCCGCCCAATGCCCCCAAGCTCAATGATATCAACACGCTGACGGATCTACAGCTGCAGCTCAACTACCAGGCGAAGTAGCGCAGATTCACCGGCCAGTTATCCTACGTAGTACCATGAAGTATTCTCTCCTCATTCGAATGGGCGTGCTGGCAGCGGGCGCGCTGGGGGCCTGCTCCGGCCCCGACAAGCCCGCCGACCAACCCACCACTAAGCCCGCCGCCATCGTCACTACTACCCAGGCCAAGCCCGAGGCTGCACCGGCCCCGCCGCCCGCCCCGGCCGATACGGCGGCTGCCGGCTTCGACATCAGCCAGGTGCCGGTGGCGAACCCCAAGCTCGGTGGTTTTCCCTACTTCAGCCTGCTCGATGGCTACCAGAAGGGTGACCCGAAAGGCAACATGATGTCTACGTCGGCCAAGGACTACCTCAAGGACGTGGCCTTTGACCGCTACGAATTCTTCGATGGCACCAAGCTGATTCCGGTGGACGGCCGCCTCATGACTACCAAAGCCTTTGGGGACGGTGCCTCGTTTTATCAGGTGCAGAAAACCTACGAGAAGCTGGTGCACGACCTGGGCGGCGTAACCGTGTGGGAGGGCAACATGGAGGAGTTCCAAAACCGCAAGCTGCAGATGCAGGAAAAGCGCCACCGGGGCAACTACAGCATCTGGAGCGCCGAAAAAGCCGGCGTGTATGTGGTGCGCACCCCCGACCGCGAAATCTGGGTGGAAGTGTATGAGCCCTACGAAAACAAAAATGGCTACTGGCTGACCGTGGTAGAGCGTAAGGCCCTGCCGATGACGGCCAAGCTGATGCCCGCCGAGGAAATGAAGAAAGCTTTGGACGCCAACGGCCACGTGGCCGTGTACCTCAACTTCGACACCGACCAGTCCACCCTGCGCCCCGACGCGGCCCAGGGCATCGGGGAAATTGTGAAGCTGCTCCAGCAGGACACCGCCCTGCGCCTCACCGTGGAAGGCCACACCGACAACACCGGTGCTTTTACCCGCAACCAGCAGCTCTCGGAGCAGCGGGCCGGCACGGTGGTAGCGGCCCTCACCGCCCAGGGAATCGCGGCCGAGCGGCTGCAGCCCAAGGGCCTGGGGCAAACCAAGCCCTTGGCCGACAACAGCACCGAGGAGGGCAAAGCCAAAAACCGCCGCGTGGAGCTGGTGAAGCGCTAGCCCCTGGCAAAACAGCGTGGAATAAGACCTGAGCGCAACAGTTTGCGACCTGCGTGAAAGCGAGGGATAAAGGAATAGCGTTTCTTTAGGTGGTTGATAAATAGTAAATTAACCTATTCGACGGCGGGGGTAGGCATAGTAGCCAATGCGCCGGCCAAGTGGTAGCAGCGTTTCACTTTCTTTCCTTTCTGCGCATGAAAACAACGTTCCCTTTTCTCGCTCTTCTGCTGGCAGCCCCGGCGGCCCTGGCCCAGTCGGCGCTGCCGGCGGCTCCGGCCAAGCCCGCTTCCGATACCTACTTCGGAGTGAAAGTAGAAGACCCCTACCGCAACCTCGAAAACCTGCAGGACCCGGACGTAGCTTCTTGGATGAAAGCCCAGAGCGAGTACGCCCGCCGCACCCTCAACGCCATTCCGGGCCGTCAGCAGTTGCTCGACCAGATGGTGGCCATGGACCAGCGCAAGGCCGCCCGCGTGACGGACATCCGCGTTACCGACAACGGCCGCTACTTCTACTTTAAGTCGCGCCCCCAAGACCAGCAGCCCAAGCTCTACTGCCGCGACGGGTATCAGGGGCAAGAGGTGTTGCTCTTCGATCCAGAGAACTACGAGAAAGGCGAGGTGTTCAACATCAATGGCTTTTCGCCTAGTGACGACGGCTCCAAGGTGTCGTTTGGCCTCAGCGAGAAAGGCGCCGAGCTGGGTCGCACACTCATTATGGACGTGAAAACCAAGAAACTCTACCCCGAGCAGCTCCAGCTCAACCGGGGTAGTGGCCAGTGGCTGCCCGACAACCAAAGCCTGACGTACACGCCCTACAACAACGGCGACCTGAAGGACATGGCCGCCCGCCAGAAAACCCAGTGCGTGCTGCACCGCGTGGGCACCCCCCAAAGCCAGGACAAACCCATCTTCTCCACCCAGCTCTATCCCAAGCTCGACATCAAGCCCAGCGACTATCCGTACGCCGGCATCGACCGGGACGCGAAGCTGGCGTATGGCTTCCTGTATTCCGTGGACCGCTACCTCAAGGCGTACTACGCGCCGGCCGCGGCCCTCGCTAAGCCCAATGTGCCCTGGCAGCCCCTGTTCAAGCCCGCCGACGAAGCCACCAACTTCGTGTCGGATGAGCAGTACATCTACTTCGTGACGTCTAAGAACACGCCCCGCCAGAAGATTATGCGCATGCCGGCCAGCAAGCCCAGCGTGGCTGCGGCCGAGGTGCTGGTGCCCGAAGCCGCCGACGAAGCCATCCTGGACGAGCAGCTGAAAACCACCAAAGACGGCTTGTACTTCGTGCGCAGCCGCAATGGGGTGGAGGCTAAGCTCTACTTCGTGCCCAAGGGCAGCAAAACCGTGCAGGAGCTGAAGTTGCCGCAGTCGGCGGGTCGACTGGAGCTGGCCGGCAAAAACCTACAGTCCTCGGAGCTGTGGGTGACCATGGGCGGCTGGACAGCCGACCGTAAGCGCTACCGCTACGATGTGGCTGGCCGCCGCTTCGTGCCGGAAGCTCTGTCGTCGGAGGCGCAGTACCCTGAATTTAACGACCTGGTGGTGGAGGAAATCATGGTGCCCTCCCACGACGGCGTGCTGGTGCCGCTGTCCATCATCTACAAGAAAGGCCTGAAGCGCGACGGTTCGGCGCCTACGCTTATGGTGGGCTACGGTGCCTATTCTATTTCGATGGAGCCCACGTTTATGCCCCCATTCCTGCTGTGGGCGCAGCAAGGTGGCATCTTGGCTTGCCCACACGTGCGCGGTGGTGGGGAGCTGGGCGAAGCCTGGCACAAGGACGGCCAGAAAACCACTAAGCCCAACACCTGGAAAGATCTGATTGCCAGCGCCGAGTACCTCACCAAAAACAACTACACCGCGCCCGGCAAAATAGCCATCAACGGGGGCAGCGCCGGCGGCATCCTCATTGGCCGGGCCATGACGGAGCGCCCCGACTTGTTTGCCGCCGCCATTCCGGAGGTGGGCTGCCTGAACGCCGTGCGCATGGAAAACTCCCCAAACGGCCCCGTGAACGTGCCTGAGTTTGGGACGATGACCAAGGAAGACGAAGCCAAGGCCCTGCTGGAAATGGACGCTTACCACCACCTCAAGCCCGGCACCCAGTACCCGGCCACGCTCGTCACGGCCGGCTTCAACGACCCGCGCGTTATTGCCTGGCAGCCGGCCAAGTTTGCGGCCCGCCTTCAGGCCAGCCAGGCCGGCGGCAAGCCCGTGCTGTTCTTCACCGACTACGAAGCTGGCCACGGCATGGGCGACTCCCGCCTCAAGCAGTTTGAAAGCATTGCCGACCTGATGAGCTTCGGCCTGTGGCAAACCGGCGCGCCCGGCTTCCAGCCTACGGCTACGGCTGTGAAGTAAAAGGCGATGCCTGCTAAACCCAGTGGATAATAACGAATAAAACGTCATCTGACTATATTAGGCCGTCATGCTGAGCGGAGTCGAAGCATCTCTACTGCGTCGCCTGTAACGATTCAGACGAAGCGGTAGAGATGCTTCGACTCCGCTCAGCATGACGTTCTGGATAGCTTAGATCAATACTTGGTCGGATAAAAAACGGCTGGGCAACGCTCGGGTAGAGACGCTGCGCCGGAACAATTTTGCCCGCCAGCAACGTTTATTCCCCGATGTGCGTACCTTCGCACCCCGCCTTTCGGGTGGTTTCGTTCTTTCTAATCTGGGGCTGACTGGAATTGACAGCTCGTGCAAGTCGCGAGTAAGCGTGTCGGGAGTTGGATGAATCTCCCGCCAAAAAATCCTCCAACCAATAAATGGCGACTATTCGTACGCCATGGCTGCCTAGTCTAGGTACTAAGCACTAGCCATCATCCCGCGTCCGTCTTCCTTTTCACGGACGAGTTCGGGGTGTCGAAAGCATAAGGATAGTCTGGGCGGCGCTGCGACGCCCAGGCGAAACTCAAGCAGATAAGGGTAGCCTATAGGCCTGATGTGCGCCTCGGCTGCTTCGAACAAATCAAGCATAGCTACACACGTAGAAAGCTCGATGCCTTCCTTGTCTGGACCAGGGTTCGAATCCCTGCAGCTCCACCCTAAACGGCCTGTACGCTTCGTATAGGCCGTTTTCATTTCTTCGGGGTACACGTGGGGGTACACACCCGCAAAAGGAGCGCTCTGAGGTCATTCACAAACAGATTGTATCTTTGGCTTAGCCGAAGGATATGTAGTTGCTAGGAAGTGTTAACAGTAGGTATTATTTTGGAGGATGGACTTTATGCTGACGGACGCGCAATGGGCGCGCATCGC
>NZ_JADWYK010000005.1 GCF_015773195.1 Hymenobacter guriensis | reverse complement strand
TCAACCGGTTTCAGCACCTCAGGCCCGACTACGACCTGCAACAGGACGGTTTAAACGACTTTCTGGACGATGCCCGCGCCATGGGTAACCTCGACAGCCTCTCGGCCGACCGCAAAGTGCACGTGGTGCGGAAAAAGCAGAACATCTACCTCGAAGGCGACGAGCCGATACGCGTATACTTCGTGAAAAGCGGGCGGGTGAAAACGCTAAAATCTACCGGTAGCGGCAAAGAGCTGATTACGGGCTCTTATGGCCCGGGGGAGTTTTTCGGGTACCTGCCCTTGCTGGAGCATACCGAGCACAGCGACTCGGCCGTGGCTACCGATGAGTCGGAGCTGGTCTACATTCCGCGCGACGACTTCTCCCTGCTGCTGCAGCACAACCCCGCCGTGGGCCAGCAGTTCATCCGCCTGCTGGCGGGCCGGGTGAGTGAGCGGGAAACCCAGCTGCTGACCATGGCCTACAGCTCCATCCGCCGGCGCGTGGCCGACACCTTGCTGAAGCTGCATGCGCAGGCCGGGCCGGACGCGCACATTCACTTCACACGCGAGGATCTGGCTGCTATGGTCGGCACCGCGACGGAGTCCCTGATTCGTACGCTCAGTGAGTTCCGAGCCGACGGCCTGGTGGAGCTCACGCCCAAAAGCATTCGGGTGCTGCAGCCCGACCAGTTGCGCAGTGCCCGCTGGTAGGCGCCGCGCCCAGCTAACCAGGTTCAGTTCAGCGCGGTGTTTCGTTCTGCTGACTGCATTTCACAAGCCCTGCACATCTTTTTCGAATACCTGTGGAAGACGTGCGGCCCGCTTAGCCAGCTACAGGCTTATTCGCTTGCGCCGGCGCAAGGGCCTGCGCAAGCAATAGCAGTTTCCCTTCCAACTCTTTTGCGGCTTGAGCACAGGCAGTTTCTATCTTCGAGAACAGGGACAGCAGCCCGGTCATGACTTCCTGGCTGGCCCCATCACCAACGGAAATCAGGTTCACGGCCATGGCCTGAATGGACTTCGTGATATTCTCAAACTCCGGGTCCATCCCCATAGTAGCAAAGGTCGGAATCATGGAATGCGTAGCTCGTTTCAGGGCCATCCAGTCTTTTTCGGCAATAGCCTGTTTCATGGTTTGCACCAGCTGCGGAATCTCCTGCAGGTACAGGCCAATCATTTCAGCCATGCGGGCGTCGCTCTTGGTGATGCGTTTCAGGTAGTCGAAGTTGACGCAGGTCTGGGCCTGCTTTGGCACGTCACCTACAGGTAGCGCAGCCGTTTGGTCGGCGTCGGACTGCTTCAGGTACTTGATGATTTTGCTGTAGAGCAGCTTGTCGTCAATTGGTTTGGAGATATAGTCATTCATGCCCACGGCCTTGCACTTCTCCACGTCTACCGTGGTCACATCGGCCGTGAGGGCAATGATGGGCACGTTCAGGCGCAGCTCGTTGCGAATGTATTCGGTGGCTTCAAACCCGTTCATTACGGGCATCTGCAAGTCCATGAGCACGATGTCGTAGCGGGTCGTGCGTAGCTTCTCCAGGGCGATTTTGCCGTTGCCGGCCACTTCCATCTCAAAGCCGAAGTCCTCCAGCAGCGTTTTCATCAGCAGCTGGTTCAAGGCAATATCTTCCACCACCAGGATTTTGACGTTTTTGAAACCCTCCTCCCGTTCAATATTCAGGTTGATATCCGCGCTGGCTTTTTCCAGCGTTTTGGCAAAGCTCAGGATGAAGCTGAACGTGGAGCCTACCCCCACCTTGCTTTTCACATTAATGGTGCCTCCCTGGGGCTCCACCAGATTTTTCACAATGGCCAGGCCCAGCCCCGTCCCGCCGTATAAGCGGCTGGTGCCGCTGGTCGCCTGCTGAAAATCGTCGAACACGGTATCCAGCTTGGTTTCCTCGATGCCAATACCGGTATCGGTAACCGCAAACTCAAGGATGACTTTTTCCTTGTCCTGCACCAGCATGCGCACGCCCACGGTGATGGTGCCTTCGCTCGTAAACTTGACGGCGTTGCTTACCAGATTCAGGATGACCTGATGCAGGCGCACGGGGTCACCCACCAGCACGTCCGGGATTTTGGCATCGTAGTCCATCACCAGCTCCAGGTTTTTCTCCTGAATCTTGGTTTCGAACAGGTGCACCATCGCCGTTACCGACGACGCGAGCTTGAACGGGATTTTCTCAAAGGTCATCCTGCCCGCATCCACTTTGGCCAGGTCCAGAATGTCGTTGATGAGCACAATCAGCGTGTCGCCGCTGAGTTTGATGGCCGTCAGGTATTCCCGCTGCTTATCGGTCAGCTCCGTTTTCAGCACCACCTTCGTAAAGCCGATGATGGCGTTCATGGGCGTCCGAATCTCGTGGCTCATGTTACTGAGAAACTGCTGCTTGGCTTTCACCGCGCTTTCGGCTTTGGCCTGGGCTTCCTCGGCCAGCACGGTGGCACGCTCGGCCGCGAACTTGGCTTCAATGAGCTCCGTGGCAATGCGCTTCTGGTCGGTTACGTCGCGGGCGACAATCACCACGCCCAGCACCTTGCCCTCGTCGTTTTTGTACACCGACCCGTTGAAGAGCACATCGGTCAGCTTGCCGTTTTTGTGGCGCAGGGTAAGGGGTGAGTCAGCCACCGTACCCTTGGCAAACACTTCCTGGTACACCTCACGCGCCATCTGCGGGTCGGTGAAGTATACGAAGAAGTCGGAGCCGATGAGCTGCTCGCGCTCCATGCCGGTGATGTACACCGTGGCCCTATTCATGTCCGTGATTTTGCCTTCCGGGCTGATGGTAACCAGCGGGTCGCGGCTGGCCTCAATCAGGCCCCGGGCGTAGTTAGCCACGCGCAGCTCGGCCGCCCGCTTCACTTTCTCGTCGTTCTGAAAGGCCAGCTCTTTATTGGCAATGACCAACTCCGCCGCGCGCTTTTCCTTCTCGTCGTTCTGAAAAGCCAGCTCAATGTTGGCAATACTCAGCTCCTGGGCGCGCTTTTCCTTTTCGTCGTTCTGAAAGGCCAGCTCTTTATTGGCAATGATTAACTCCTGGGCCCGCTTTTCTTTTTCGTCGTTCTGAAACGCCAGCTCTTTGTTGGCAATACCCAACTCGGCTGCGCGCTTTTCCTTTTCGTCGTTTTGGAAAGCAAGTTCAGTATTAGCAATACTCAGCTCGGCCGCTCGCTTTTCCTTTTCGTCATTCTGAAAGGCCAGCTCGGTGTTAGCAACGCCTAATTCCTGGGCGCGCTTCTCTTTCTCATCATTCTGAAACGCCAGCTCCGTGTTGGCAATTATGAGTTCCTGGGCCCGCTTCTCTTTTTCGTTGTTCTGAAAAGCCAGCTCTTTATTGGCAATGCCGAGCTCGGCCGCGCGCTTTTCCTTTTCGTCGTTCTGAAAGGCTAATTCCTCATTGGCGACGCTCAACTCCTGCGCCCTTTTTTCTTTCTCGTCGTTCTGGAAAGCCAGCTCTTCGTTGGCGATGCTCAGCTCATCGGCCCGCTTTTCCTTTTCGTTGTGCTGAAAGGCCAGTTCTTTGTTGGCGATGCCCAGCTCCGTAGCCCAGTTTTTCTCGGCTACTTCCCGGGCTACCAACACCGCTCCTAGCGCCTTTCCCTGTTCGTCCCTGTTTACGGAGCCGTCAACCAGCACCTCCGTCAGGTTGCCGTTGGAGTGGCGGAGCATAAACGGCACGTTGCTAATCGTTCCATCCGCCATTACCTGCCGGTAGGCTGCCCGCACCTGTTCTGGTTCGGTAAATAGGTTGAAAAAGTCACTCCCCATCAACGCGTCCCGGTCTACGCCCGTCAGGGTTACGGCGGCCTCGTTGATATCGAGGATGATGCCCTTCTGATTCACGGTAACCAATAAATCCTGGCTGGCCTCAATCAGCTGCCGGTACTTTTTTTCGCTTTCTTTCATCGGGTAAATTCACCAAGCCTAAGAGCAAATGTTGGCAGGATGTTTATTGATTGGGGTGTGAGCCGGCTTGTTGGTAGGACGTAAGCCCCTGCCTGACAATGCTGATAAGTAAAAGCTTAGTACAAAAAACAACGCAAGCACGTGGCTTATACAGGCCTGATTATCACGTAAGGTAGCCTTTTCTTATTTGAGAATATTTATATTACCAGTAGCCAGCCTTCTCCCTTGAGTACGGGCTATACACTTAGCTTAAACGTGGGCAAGCAATTGGCACGCAGGGCATCAGGCGGCAGATGCCAAGAGCAGTGCCGGACTCGCTGTAGCTATGGGCAGCAGTACCAGGAGCTGGCCCCTGTTCCGGCCGGAGCAGCGAATGACCTTCGCCGTCAGCGGCGCTTTGCGCCTCTACCGCACCGACGAGGCGGCGCAGGAGCACATCCTGCGCTTTGCCCTGGAGAACTGGTGGGTTACCGACGCCGAAAGCTTCCACACCGGGCTGCCGGCCAAAGGAGCAGTCGGCGGGCCGCCACCTCGAGGCCCAGGGCAACCGGCTTTATACAGCCATCAGCCACACGGCCGAAGAGCGGTACCAAGAGTCCGTGCAGGCCTTTCCCGATTTTTACCAGCGCATCCCCCTGCACATGATTGCTTCTTACCTGGGAGTCTCACGCGAAACCCTCAGCCGCATCCGCAAGCAGCATTGAGGAGCTCAGGAGGGCGTATCCGGCAAAGACTACGGGATATACGCTGTTTTCCAATTCAGTGCTCCGAATGCTTGCCTGGCCGGAACTTCCCGCTTAGCGACGCCCGGCCGCTGTCAGCGCAGGGAGGCCTTGTAAAGTCAGCTTAATCATTGCTGCAGTTACGGAGTGCTGCAGTTACGGAGAATCCTCTTCCAATACCTGTTCCGGGCACTTAGCAGCAACATAGGCCAAGCTTTATACAGTATTAATTTCCGGATCATGTCTCACATATGAGACATGATCCTTACATTTGCTCCCGATGACATCCGGCACGGAGCAAACTATTGTGGAAGCGGCTATTCTCGTTTTTAACGAGGATTACTCAGCCCCCCTGGAAAAGGTGGCCGAGCGGGCGGGCGTTACCCGCCGGACGCTGCACCGCTACTTTGCCGGCCGGGAGGAATTGCTGGCCTGTTGTGCCCGCGACATGCAGCGCAGCTGCCGCCTTGCTCTAACCCAGGCGCTGGCCAGCTCCTCCGACCCTATGGTTCAGCTCGAACATATACTCTATGCGGGCATCGACTGCGGGGCCAAGTACGCTTTCTTCACCAAGCTGCACACCCGGCCCGAACACCAGCACGCCCCCGGCCAGGTGGCCGACTGTGCCGAGTACGACGCCTTGCAGGCCCGGTGCCGAGCCGTTGTCACCCGCCTGCAGCAGGAAGGGAAAATCAGTGCCCACCTCTCGGCCGATTGGGTGCTGCTGCTGCTCAGCGGGGTAGTCAAAACCACGATAGAGGCCCGGGCTGCGGGCGCCGCGGGACCGCACCTGCAGCAGTTTGCCTGGTTCTCTTTCAGCAAAGGCATCGGGCTGTAAGTTTTTTTGCTTTCTCGTGTCTCATAAATGAGACATCAACTTTTTTCCTTACCAGATGGAACAGCAGCTCACTGTGGAAGTAATCATTATCGGCGGCAGCTACGCTGGGTTGTCGGCTGCCCTTGCCCTAGGGCGGGCGTTGCGACGGGTACTGGTACTGGATAGCGGCCAGCCGTGCAACCGCCCAACCCCGCACGCGCACAACTTTCTGACCCGGGACGGAACGGCACCCGCCGAGCTAGCCGCCCAGGCCCGGGCCCAGGCGCTGGCCTACCCTACCGTGCAGCTGCTGCCGGAAACTGCCGTAGCGGCCCGCGGCTCCGATGGCGACTTCACCCTGACAACGGACACTGGCCGGGTAGTGCGCGCCGGCAAGCTGCTTTTCGCCACCGGGGTGCGCGACCAGCTGCCTGCCCGGCCCGGGTTTGCCGAGTGCTGGGGCATCTCCGTTATTCACTGCCCTTACTGCCACGGCTACGAGTACCACCATCAGCCCACTGGCACGCTGCTCAACGGTGAGGCCGCCCTGGAACACGCCCGCCTGCTGCGTCAGTGGACCGACCAGTTGACCATCTTCACCGATGGCCCGGCCACGTTCTCGCCCGGGCAGTGGGCCCAGCTGGCCGACGCGGGCATAGAAGTTGAAGAAACGCCCGTACGGGAACTGCGCCACCAGGCTGGCCAACTCACGCACATCGGTTTGCTGGACGGTCGACAGGTTCCCCTGGCAGCCCTCTACCTGCGGCCGGGCATGGAGCAGCACTGTCTGTTGCCGCGGGACCTGGGCTGCGCCTACACCGAGGCGGGCTATCTGCAGGTAGACGGCATGCAGAAAACCAGTGTGCCGGGCATCTACGCGGCGGGCGATGCAACCATGCCCATGCGGGCGCTTAGTATGGCCGTGGCCGGCGGCACCATGGCCGGGGCCGCCCTCAACTCCGAGCTCCTGCTTTCCTGGTAAGCGGGTATGTTCTTATTAACTACTCTCGCGTGCTTGCTAACCCGGATGGAAGACGGTCTTAGCTGCCTTTTTCGGCAACTAGTTCGCCTTGACGCGCCCCGTGTTGTTGCGCAGCGGCTTGCTACTGAAGACGCAGCCCGTAGTTTGGGCCCCGCGCCGGCCGCCGCGGGGCCACAACGTTACGTGGTGAGCTATCAGCTTACCGAGGCAGAGTTGCGCGAAGGCCGGGTGGTTGCCTGCTCCGTGGTGCCGTGCGTCCGGCTGTTCGACACCGATGAGCTAACCGTGATTTGGGCCGAGCTGGTGGAGGAGCACGGGCCCTGGCCGTATCGGCTGGGCCTGGAGATTCTGGCCATTGACGCCTACCAGCTGCCTGCTTGTGTCAACTCACCCGGCTGATCCGGCCCGTAGCTTTTGGATACCGGCGGACTTTGTCCCCGTCGCATCGACTCTTCTTCTCTTTATTCCACTTTCTTATTTTCTGGCCGATGCTTCCCTTTTCTGACCCCCAGGCCGTTGCGCGCTACGCAGAGCGTCCGCCCCGCATCGTACCCGGCTTTGCGGATCTGCACCGCATGAGCGCGCTGCTGCTGGCTGAGCGCATGCCTGCTGCCGGGCGGATACTGGTGATTGGTGCGGGCGGAGGGCTCGAATTAAAAACGTTTGCCGAGTTTCATCCCGGCTGGCAATTCGATGGCGTTGATCCCTCTGCGGAAATGCTACGGCTGGCCTTGGCCACGCTCGGCCCGCTGGCAACCCGGGTGCAGTTCCACGAAGGGTATATTGATGCGGCGCCGGCTGGGCCTTTTGACGCCGCAACCTGCCTGCTTACCTGCCACTTCCTGCCGCTGGAAGAGCGGCGCCACCTGCTGCAGCAGGTTCTGCGGCGGCTACAACCGGGCGCCCCCTTCGTTGTGGCGCACCACAGCTTCCCCCAGCACCCAGATGAACAGGCAGTGTGGCTAGCTCGCTATGCGGCCTTTAGCGTTGCCGCTGGTGGGGCCGATCAAGCCCAGGCGGAGGCCGGAACCGCCATCATGGCCGCCCGCCTATCGGTCCTTTCTCCCCAGCAAGACGAAGCGCTGCTACGGGAAGCCGGCTTTGCCAATGTCAGCCTCTTCTACGCTGGCTTCACGTTTCGGGGATGGGTGGCTTACAAGCCCTAAGGAGCTTTCTGCCAGCTGACTTTACCTCAGCTTTTTTCCCGACACGAGAAAGGGCTTATACGGGGATGAGCGGTTCTCACTCAGCCCTTTAGAGTCCAGCGGCACCGACGGATTCCGACGCCAGACTTCGCGCCTGGGCTCGGAGCCTAGCGCCTGACGAGCTACCTCACGCGCCGGCATCCTCAGTAGCTTATGCCCCGGTGCGGGTCCCGTGTTCATAAAAAAAGCCCCACCGAGCAGTGGGGCTTTTTCAGTTATCGGCCAGGGCAGACTGGAACTAAAACTTGGCGCCGAAACCGAGCTGAAACTCGCGTATCCGGTACTCGGCGTCGTACGTGTAAGTGCCCCGCAGCTGTCCTTCCATATGGGAGGCTCCCGGAATGAGCACGTTGTAGGGTGTTTCCGATACCGTGGCCGAGAGCAGCAACCGGTCATTGGTAAAGTAAATTCCCGGTTGGAGGAAGGTGTAGCTATACCCCTGCTCACTCAGGTTGACCATCTGCCCCAAGGCAATGCCCGGCAGCAACCGCCCCGACTCGCCGATCCGCACCGGGTAATAGAAGCCAATGTCTACCCGGGCCCGGCTCAGCAGCCGGCTGATGTGGTCGCGCCCGTAGGCCGTAATAGTGCCGTTGCTGAACGTTTCGGTGTAGCCCGTGCGGTAATTCAGATGCTGCATGTCCAGACCCACCGTACCGGATAAGGTCAAACGCTTGGCCACTTCTTTGAAGCCTTTCACTTGCAGAAACCCCGAAAAGGTATTGCGCACCGTAATCTTTCGGTCTTCCTCGGGCGAGGGGTACGTTCCTTGCGGCTGGTAGCTTCCGCCGTAGGAGGTTGTGCGAAAGGCACTGACTTTACCGCCTCCTTCCAGGTAAACTTTCCAGGGAGCAGCATCCTGCGCGGCGGCAGTGTGGCTCGCGCTCAGCGTAGCGCCAAGCAGGGTGGCAAGAATTAGTATACGGGTCATTGCAGAAAGAATTTATGGCAAGCAGACAAGCAAAAAGGAATAGAATGCAGGTAAAGTTGGCTTGCCGGGGCCAATTAACTTAGAAAAGGGGGCAAACCGGCCAGCTGCCAGCCTATCGGAGGGTGTCTGTTTTTGACTTTGTTGTACCCGGCAGCGCACGTACAGAGAGAAGGGCAAACGGTGTTGCAACCCACTGCTCTGCCTGCCCGGCTCGTTCCCTGCCGAACGGCCCGCTGAGCAAAGCAAATTCGGCCTTTTAAACAAAGCACTCCGGCCCCGGGCCACCTACTTTTGTATGGTCAGGCAGCGCTTCATGCCGAAGTAAGCTGCCTGACAAACCCCGAACCCTACTGCCTTATGGCCCTCAAGCAGTTGAACCGCTACGCGGAAATGGTCGTCGCCTGCCACGGCGACCAGCGCTACGGAGGCGAAATAGCCGCCGAAGATGCTATGCTGGTGGGTGTGCTGGCGGGCGAGCTGAAAGTGGTGCAGGCCAACCATACGTACTGCTGCGGCCCCGGCGACACCTTGCTGCTGCCCCGCAAGCAGCCGGCAACCCTGCTGAAATACCCCAAAGATGGCACCCCATACCAGGCCTTGGTGCTGAAGCTGCCCACGACCCTGGTGCGGGCCTATTACACCGAAAAGGCCCTGGCACCCGCTGGACCAGCATCCCCCGCTTTGCTGGTTTTCTCGAAAAATCCGCTGCTGCAGAGCCTCTTTGCTTCCCTGTTGCCTTACCTGGAGCTGCAGCATCCCTTGCCGGAAAAGCTCCGGGCCGTTAAGGTAGCGGAGGCAATAGAGATACTGCGCAGCCTCGACGAGCACGCGGACGGGGTACTGGCCGACTTCTCCGAGCCGGGCAAGCTGAACCTGGTGGCTTTTATGGAGGCAAACTACATGTTCAACATGCCCCTGACCCGGTTTAGCTACCTGACCGGCCGCAGCCTGACCACCTTCAAGCGGGACTTTAAAAAAGCCTTTCAGCTAAGCCCCCAACGTTGGCTCACGCAGAAACGGCTGGCGCTAGCCCACTACCAGCTGGCGGAAAAGGGCAGAAAGCCGGTGGAGCTTTACCTGGAAGTGGGCTTTGAGAACCTGGCGCACTTCTCCTATGCGTTCAAAAAGCAGTTTGGCTACTCCCCGAGCACCCTGGCTAGCCCAGGCACCGGCAACCGACTGCGCTAGGCTACCCCAGAAAAAGGCATCCTGATGCCCGGTTGCAGCTACTACCAGCTGGCGCGGGCAGGGCTTGTCGTGCGCTTCGCAAGCGCCTTATAAAGCCCTGGCCAACACCTCATCGACAGGGCTGCATCCCTGGCCCGATTGCCCGGCCGGAAGGGTTCCGCCGGTTCGTTTCCTCTATTACATTCACCCACCTCAACCCATGAAGTCAGCACTCGTGACCGGCGCCAACAAGGGTATTGGCCTGGAAGTGGCCCAACAGCTCGCCCGGCACGGATTTTTCGTGTACCTCGGCAGCCGCAACCTGGAAAGCGGCCAGGCCGCCGTTCAACAGCTCAGGGCCGCGGGCCTCACAAACCTGGAAGCCATCCAACTGGACGTCACCCGTCCCGACTCCATCCGGGCGGCCCGGGCAACCATTGGCGCCAAAACATCGGCGCTGGATGTGCTGGTCAACAACGCCGGCATTTCCGGCGGAGGGTCGCAGTCGGCCCGGCACGCCACGCTGGAGCAATTTCGGTCCGTGTTTGAAACCAACGTGTTCGGGGTGGCCAGCGTCACGCAGGCGTTTCTCGACCTGCTGGAAAAATCCTTTCAGCCGCGCATCGTGAACGTGAGTACGGCCATGGCCTCGCTGACGCTGTACGCCGACTTTGCAAACGAGCAGTTAGCCTACCGGCTGCCGGTGTACCAGGCCTCGAAAGCGGCCCTGAACATGTACACCCTCAATTTGGCCTATGAGCTGCGCGGCACCCCTTTTAAAGTAAACGCGGTATGCCCGGGCTACACCCAAACCGACTTCACAGGTCACCAGGGCACCAGCACCGTGGAGCAGGCCGGGCAGCGCATCGTGAAGTACGCCCTGCTTGGCCCGGACGGCCCTACCGGCCAGTACTTAAGTGAAGAATACTTTCCGGCCCCGGCGACGTGCCCGTGGTGACGGGGTCGGCGCCAGCCCAGGAGTATTTCAGCTTTGGGGCAGGAATGGCGCCCCACTGAATGCTCTAGTTACCATCTAAGACCAGCATGGGCTTGCTGATTCCAGCGGGGACTTCTGAGGCGAGGAGCGAGAAACTCTACCACCAGCACCTTCTACTGCAGCCCCCTGAGCATTCTATAAAACGCTTCGGCGTACGTTTCGCTGATGGGAATGAGCTGGTCGGCAATCTGAATCCGGTTTTTCTCGATGTGGTCGATTTTGTTTAGCGCCACCAGAAAGGACCGGTGCACGCGGGCAAACTCCTGGGCGGGCAGCAGCTCTTCCAGCCGGGCAAAGCTGAGCAGGGTCATGATCTTCTCGTCCCGGGTGTGTATGCGCAGGTAGTCCTTCATGCCTTCCACGAAGAGAATATCACGGGTGGCAACTTTCTGGATGCGGTGGCCCACCTTCAGGAAAATATGCTCCTGCTCTAACTTCGCTTCGGCTTTTTCCTCCTGCTTTGCCGGGACCGGGCGGGGGTTTTGTTCCTGATACAGCCGTAACACGGCTCGGTAAAACCGCTCGAACGTGAAGGGCTTCAGCAGGTAATCCTTCACCTCCAGGTCGTAGGCCTTCAGTGCGTACTGGTCGTAGGCGGTGGTGAGGATGATCATGGGTTTGGGGCTAAGCATCGGGATATAGCTGAGCCCGTCCAGGTCCGGCATGTTGATGTCCAGAAACAGCAGGTCGGGTTGGTCAGCCGCTAGTTGAGCGGCCGCTTCCAGGGGGCTCATGAAGGTGCCTTTCAGCTCCAGAAATGGCACTTTCCGGATGTATTCTTCCAGTATTTCCTGGGCCAGATGCTCGTCCTCAATGATGTAGCAGGTGAGCTTATCTTTCATGCGCTGGGGTGTGAAGGCCGTGGATAGCAAGGGTGACCGTAAAAGTGTTGCCGGTGCTGTGAACGTCCAGCGTATGCTGGCCCGGGTACAATAACGCCAGCCTTTTCCGGACGTTGGGCAGCCCGATACCGCCGGGCTCTTCCAGCGCACGAGCCGGCTTTTTGGCTATTGGGTTCTGCACACGGAAGGTTAGACAATCTTCCTTTATTTCCACCCAAACTCGTAGGTCGCCGGGCTCCAGGCGGGCGGGGCTGTGCTTGTAGGCGTTTTCCAGCAGGTGGATGAACAGCAAGGGGGCAATGGAGCAGGCGGCCGTTTCTCCGGCTATGTGCAGGTCCACCACCGGACTGTTCTTGTAGCGCAGCTGCTGCAGGCTCACGTAATCCTGCAGATAGTCCAGTTCCCGGGCCAGCGGTACCGTGGCCGCGTTGGACTCATAAATCATGTAGCGCATCAGCGAAGCCAGGTGCATGACGGCCTCCGGGGCGGCCGGGGCCTGCTTGTACACCAGCGTGTGGATGTTGTTGAGAGTATTGAACAGGAAGTGCGGGTTGATCTGCGACTTCAGATTAACTAATTCGGCTTCCACCGCCTGCTTTTCCAGCTGCTCTTTCCGGATGGTATTCAGTACCAGGTTCTCGGTCACGCGGGCCAGCCAGCTCAGGAAGAGAAAGAGAGGTACCGTAGCAATCAGGTGCATAAAATAGTACCCGGCATCGAACCGCTTCTGGTGGAAAAGCAGAAATGGCATAGGACCCGTCAGCATAATCCCTGCTACTCGGAGCCAATAGTCTCTTCTGTTTTGCCTGCCCGTGTATTGGGTTAGCAGGTAGAAATGAAGGTAAAAAACATACAGGCAGGTCGCTATAAACGCGGCAGTGGTGCTGCGCCAGTAGACATCCTTGTCATTATCCAGTTGCAGGCTTACCAACCAGGTAAATAAAAGCCAGACGACCAGGTGAGTTAGGCGGAAGATTCTTTTGACGCGCTCCATCCTACAAAGGTGAGTTTTCCTGTGGTTGCGCGGGCCTCTGTTTCGACCAGCTGCGAAGGCTAATCTACGGGAGGGCAAATGAGGACTACCAGTGCGTTGGCGGAAGCAAAGCCCCATTTGGTCGAGTGCTTTCCCGCATCAGCATATCGGGTTTCGCTTTTCAAGGCGGTAATAATTGCTTCGTCCTGAGATAGCGAAAGCAGGCATCGGTACAGGTGCCTGGCTCCCTTGATGTCAACCAATCAACCGAAGCCACTCCGATACAATGGCAAATCCTCCCTTGGGCCTGAGCATCCGCAACGTATCCAAACGCTATGCGAATGGCGTGCAGGCCTTGCAGAACGTGACGCTGAGCATTCCGCCGGGCATGTACGGACTGCTGGGCCCAAATGGCGCCGGCAAATCAACGCTGATGCGCACGCTCGCCACGCTGCAGGAGCCCGACGAGGGCCAGCTGTTTCTAGGCGACATCGATGTAGTGAACCAGAAGGAAGCCGTGCGCCAGACGCTGGGCTACCTGCCCCAGGAATTTGGGGTGTACCCCAAGGCTAGCGCCGAGGAGTTGCTCGACTACTTCGCGGTGCTCAAAGGCCTAACCAACCGGGCGCTGCGCAAAGAGACTACCGAGGCCCTGCTCAAACAAACCAACCTCTGGGACAAGCGCAAGCAGAAGCTGGGCGGCTTTTCGGGCGGCATGAAGCAGCGCTTCGGAGTAGCAGTGGCTTTGCTGGGCAACCCGCGGCTGCTGATTGTAGACGAGCCCACCGCGGGCCTGGACCCGGCCGAGCGGGTCCGTTTCCTTAACCTGCTGAGTGAATTAGGCGAAAACAGCGTGGTCATCCTCTCCACCCACATTGTGGCCGATGTGGCGGAATTGTGCACCAACATGGCCATCATCAACCAGGGCCAAATCCTGCTGGAAGCCGAGCCGCTGGAGGCCGTGGCTGCGCTGAAAGGCCGCATCTGGCGCAAGCTGACCGACAAGCATACCCTGCCGGCGCTGGAGCAGGAGCACCAGATCATTTCGGCCAAACTGCTCAGTGGCCGCACCCTGGTGCATGTGTACAGCCCCGATAGGCCCGGAAGCGGGTTTGAGCCGGTAGAGCCGGACCTGGAAGATGTCTATTTCGGTGCCATGACGGGCTGCTTCGACGCATTTAGTCAGCAACCACAAGCAGAAAGCATAGCACGATGAAGTTCCAACGGATTTTTGCGCTGGAGTTCCGCTACCAGCTGCGCCGGGCCGCTACCTGGCTCTATTTCGGGGTCTTGTTGCTCATTACTTTTCTGGTGGTCATTGCCAACTATGCCTCCGATGCGCGGGACGGGTATTTTTTACTTAATGCGCCCATCGTCATGGCGTCCGTCACGGTTATCTGCTGCGTATTTTGGCTGGTGATAGGTGCCTCCGTGGCCGGCGAGGCGGCGGCCCGCGACGTGCAGACGCGCATGCATTTGCTCACCTACACGGCTCCTGCCAGCAAAGCCGCCTACCTGGGCGGGCGGTTTCTGGCCACTTTTGTCCTTAGTGTGCTCATTCTGCTCGCCATTCCGGCGGGTATGCTGCTGGCCATGCATTTTGCCGGGGTAGAAGCCGAGATTCTGGGGCCGTTCCGGGTGATGCCCTACCTGACTACCTTCTTCTTTATTGCGCTGCCCAACGCCTTTTTCGCCACGGCCATGCAATTTTCGGCGGCGGCGCTCAGCCGCCGGGCCCTGGCCAGTTACCTGGTCGGAGCGGCCCTTTTTGCGGCGGCCTACACGATATGGCCGCTCCTGGAGCAGGGCGGGGAATGGGGTAATCTGGCCGACCCGATGAGCTTTGGCCCGGTGCTGAGTCATCTGTCCAGTGACTGGAGCCCGCTGGAAAAAAGTACGCGTTTTCTGCTGCTGGAAGGCTCCTTCCTGGCCAACCGCCTCCTGTGGCTGGGCATTTCGCTGGGCCTGCTGGCGTTTACCTACTTCCGGTTTCAGCTCGTGTTGCCCGAAACCGGACAAAAACAGCCGTCAGGCAAACCGCTCCCCGCAGCGGTGTCGGCCTGGAAGAAGCTGCCCTGGGGAAGCAGGCTGGCGCTTCCGCAGGGCAGGGGAACGTATGGAGTGGCCACCCAGCTACGTCAGCTGCGCCTCATCACCTGGAACGCCTTTCTGCAGCTGGCCAAAAGCAAGGCCGGGCTGCCCCTGTTGGCCGTTCTGGCCCTGCTGGTGGGGGCCACCGTGCCCGGAAACCTGAAGGGCCGGGGCGTGCCTTTGCTGCCCCGCACCGACTTTGTCCTGGATTATCTGACTGGGCCCCTGGCGCAGCCGGAGCGTTTCTGGCCCATTATTGCGCTGCTTACCATTTTCTACGCCGGTGAACTGGTCTGGCGGGAACGGGAAGCGGGTTTGGGCGATATTGGGGGAGCGGCACCGGTGCCGGAGTGGGTGCTGCTGCTTAGCCGCTTCCTGGCCCTAAGCCTGGTGCTGGTGCTGTGGCTGGCCATGCTGATGACGGCCGGAATAGCGGCGCAGGTGGCCATCGGCGGTGCTACTCCGGAAATCGGGCTATACCTGCAAACCGTGTTCGGGCTGCAGCTGGTGGATTGCCTGCTTTTCGCCCTGCTCGCGCTTCTGGTGCACGTGCTGGTCAATCAGAAATTCGTGGGGCATCTGGTGGCCCTTCTGGCTTATGGCTTTGTCGCCTTCGCTCCCACGCTGGGCATCAAGCACAAGCTTCTCATTTTTGGCGCCAGCCCGCCGTGGACTTATACCGATATGGCTGGCTTCGGCCCCACACTGGCGCCCTGGCTGTGGTTTAAAGGGTATTGGGTGGCCTGGGCCCTGTTGCTGGCGGTGGTGGCACGGCTGTTTTGGGTGCGGGACCGGGAGGGCAGTTTTACTTCGCGGCTACAGCTGGCGCGAAGCCGCTTCACGCGGGCCACCGCCTTGGTTTCGGGGGTAGCCGTGGGGGGCATTTTTACCTTGGGTGGGTTCATTTTCTACCATACCAACGTGTTGCACGAGTACGCCAGCGTCTCCGAGACTACGGCCCAGCGTGCCGCCTACGAAAAGCGCTACCGTCGGTACCTGAACGCACCCCAGCCCTTGCTGACTGGGGTAAACCTGCGGGTGGAAATCTATCCTAAGCAACGGACGGTGGCCATACAGGGCACGTACCTGCTGGTGAACAACAGCCCGGTAGCCATTGACTCGGTCCATCTGGCCACGGGCGCGGGCGTGGAAACCACTGCAGTAAACTTCAATCATCCAGCTAAGCAGGTACTCGTGGATGAGGAGCATGGCTACCGCCTGTTCGCCCTGGCCCAGCCCCTGCACCCCGGCGACTCGCTGCGCCTGAGCTTCCAGGTGAAACACCACGCACAGGGATTTTCCAACAACGGCGCCGACGCGCAGGTGCTGGCCAACGGCACCAGCTTCCGGAATCTGGAGTGGCTGCCCGTCATCGGCTACCAGCCCTACCGGGAGCTGGACGAGGCCGGCGCCCGCAAAGCCTATGGCCTGCCTGCCCGGCCCGCTACCTACTCGCTCTACGACGTGGCGGCGCGCCGGTACGCCCCGTTTCCCGAGCAAATCCGCTTGGAGGCCGTAGTGGGCACGGATGCGGGCCAGACAGCGGTGGCGCCGGGCACCCTGCGCCGCACCTGGACTAAAGCCGGCCGCCGCTACTTCCACTACGCTACCGAGGCACCTATTCGCAACGAGTACGCCTTTTTTTCGGCCAACTACGCGGTGCAGGAAGGCAAATGGCGCAACTCATTGGCTGGTCCGGGGCAGGAGGTTGTCATCCTGATTTACTACCCGCCGGGGCAGACGGAAAACCCAGCGCGCATGATGCGCAGTGCCAAGGCGTCGCTGGATTATTACACCCGGCAGTTTGGGCCCTACCCGCATCGGCAGCTGCGCTTTGTGGCTCATGCCAGCTACGCCTTCGGCCACCACGCCGCGCCCAGCAACATTACGGCGGAGGAGGGCTTTTTCCTGTTGAATCCCAAGGCTGACGAGCGGGGCTTTGATTTGGTGACGGCCGTGGTGGCGCACGAAGTGGCGCACCAGTGGTGGGGCAATCAGCTCAAGCAAGCCTACGTGGAGGGCGCCGGCCTGATTACTGAGAGCCTAGCGTGGTACTCGGCTATGGGAGTGCTGGAGGACCAGTACGGTCCGGAGCGCCTGCAGGCGCTGCTGAGCTTCCTGCGGGAAGAAAACGAAACCCCACGCACCCGCGCCGCCAAGCCGCTGCTGCAGGCCGACGACTTTTACCAGAACTACCGCAAAGGGCCCTTTGCGCTGTACACGCTGAGCCAGTACATCGGCCGGGAAAAGGTAAACGCGGCGCTCCGGCAACTGCTGGCGAAGCACCGCCCCGGCACTGTTCCCTTCGCCACTTCGCTGGACCTCTTCCGGGAGCTGCAAACGGCCACGCCCGATTCCCTTCAACCGCTGCTGCACGACCTATTTCAAGCCAACACCTTTTGGGAGGTGAAAACGGAAACCGCTACCGCCAAACAACTCAAAGGAGGCAAATGGCAGGTGACGCTCAGCCTGCAGGCCAGCAAGCTGGTAGTCGATAGTGCTGGCACCGAGACCAAACTGCCAATGAAGGATTGGGTGGAAATGGGCGTATTCGCGCCCGCCGCCGTGGGCAAAGAGAAAGGCAAGCTGCTCTACCGGCAAAAGCACCTGCTGAAATCCGGCCGGCAGACAATTGTGCTGACGGTAGCTGACCGGCCGGCTGAAGTCAGTGTTGATCCACGTCAGTTGTTGACTGATTGGAAGGCAGAGCATAACCGCCCAGTGACCTTGCCTTAATACCACCACATCAACTCTATCATTCACTCGCCATATTGCTTTCCATCACTCCCGCCCGCGTGGAATGACGAGATAGTGACAATGGACTTTACCCCCTTGACCGGCATGGTCATGCACTTCGACGGCAAGGTAGCCGCCGTGCGCGACGCCCCCGCGAGGAACTCGACCACGGCCACGGCCACGGCGAAGGCGGGCGCCAGCATTAGGGATATTCGGCTAACTACAAGAAACAAAAAACAGGGCTTAGCAGCCCCGTTTTTTGTTGGCAGTTTGACTTCTACTTTTAGTTGACTTACCTAACGGGGAAGCTTACAGGTTGTGTGCTTCCCCGTTAGGTGAACCAGTGAAAAGTAAAAAACTTCTGCTAAAACATTGCTGCAGAGGCTTCAAATTTCATCACCCCCGCCCGCAGCTCCGGCCAGAACTCCCGAAAATCTGCCTCATAGGCGGGTAGCTCCGCCAGAAACGCGGCCGCGCCGGTAGCCAGTAGTTCGGCCTGGGGGACGCGGCGGCTCAGGCCCAGCAAGGCATTGCGCAGGCCCTCGGGGTGGGCGTAGCCGGTAAGCCAGTCGCCCTTGCGCATGTACTGGAGCATATGCTGCAGGCGCGGCGGTAGCTCCGCGCGGCGGGCGTGCAGCAAGGCGTACATGCGCTGGGCAAACGCGGGCAGGGGCTCGGCGGCATCGTAGTGAAACTCAGCAAAGTCGCGGGCCAGCAGGTGGTCGAAGCCCACGTCGGACACGACCCCGGCCCACTTCCCTAGGCCGGCCGTGCGCAGGCGGGCGGTGGTGCGGCGCACCACGGGGTGGGCGTCGGTAAAGGAGTCGATAAAGCGGTGGAGGCGGATGCCGCGCTGCACGGCTTCGGGGTAGGCCAGCACGGCGGCACGGCCTCGCACGGCTTCGGCCGCGAAGTTGCCCACGACGATGTCGGCGTAGTCGGGCGTGGTGGGCGGGCCGGAAAGCAACAGGTGAGCCAGGAAGTTCATTGGGGGCGGAAGGTCGGGAAAATCCGGGCAACCTGGGCTGCACCCGAACCCGACCGTAGCGTGGGCCGTACTTCTGGCAGGCTCACCCCGGTGGCCCGGCCCGCCGGTGCGGGTCGTTTTCCTGATGTACTATTCTTCAACCTCCTGCCCCATGGCCGACCAAACACCCGTTACCAACGACCTCACTACCCTCC
Source organism: Hymenobacter guriensis (assembly GCF_015773195.1). Lineage (GTDB taxonomy): Bacteria > Bacteroidota > Bacteroidia > Cytophagales > Hymenobacteraceae > Hymenobacter > Hymenobacter guriensis. The sequence goes on along the minus strand of NZ_JADWYK010000005.1, from coordinate 305,967 downwards.
TGGAAAAAATCAAGGATGTGCGCATTGCCATGCTCACCACCACCGACGAGGACCACTCCCTGCGCAGCCGCCCTATGTTCACCCAAAAGCCCGACGGCTCGGGCGCGCTGCTGTTCCTGACCGACAAGGAATCGGCGAAAGTATACGAAGTGAAAAAGGACAGCCAGGTAAACCTGAGCTTCGCCAACCCCGAAAGCAACGTGTACGTCTCGGTTTCGGGCCGCGCCAATGCCTACCGCGACCAAGCCAAGATTAACGAGCTGTGGAATGAGTCAATGCGTGCGTGGTTTCCCGGCGGCAAAGACGACCCTAGCATCTACATTCTGAAAGTGGAAATCGACAAAGGCGAGTACTGGGATACCCCCAGCTCGGTTCTCACGCGGGCCTATGCCTACGTGCGTGCCCTAGCCACCGGCGAGCGAAGCAAAGCCGACGACGTGAACGAGCACGCCAAGGTGAACGTGCAGTAACATTTGAGAAGCCAATTGTTATAAAAGGACCGGGCTGCCCCGGTCCTTTTTTTACGCGCTGTTTGTAGCTTGCCACGTGCCCGCGGGCCATGTGGCGCTTGGCTTTGCGCAGCTGCTTCAATGCCCAGCTGGCTTGTTTTTTGATTTTTTTTCCCGCTTTCTCTTGCCCCTCACTACTATTTCCTTGCTTACGCTGCACCCCAATCAGAAGCGCTGGGGATTTGCGCAAATGGGCACGGCCCAGCGCCCCCTGCAGCGCGTACCTGGGCTGCAGTTTCAGAAGCTGCTGGGCAGCGGGGCCGGGGGCTTCGGCGCACTGCCCAACCTGCTGCGCTACGGCTTTATGGCCGTGTGGGAATCGGAAGCGGCGGCGGAAGATTTTTTTAATAGCCACCCGCTGTGGCGGGAGTACAAGCACCGGTGCCAGGAAATCTGGACGGCCCATCTGGCCCCAATCAAGTCGCACGGACTCTGGGACAAGCAAAACCCATTTGACTACCCCGATACCAGTCAGGCTGCCGATGGGCCGGTAGCGGTGCTTACCCGCGCCTCTATCCGCTGGCACAAAACGCCGCGCTTCTGGCGCTACGTGGCGCCTACCAGCGCTACCATTGCCCAGGCCCCCGGCGTACTGGCCGCTATTGGCCTGGGCGAGCTGCCCGTCGTGCGCCAGGCCACCTTTAGTTTGTGGACCTCGGCCCAGGCTATGCAGGACTACGCCTACCGCAGCGAAAAACACAAGGAAGTTATCAAGCTCACCCGCCAGGAAAAATGGTATGGGGAAGAGTTGTTTGCGCGCTTCCGGGTACTCAGCAGCCGCGGCACCCTCGACGGGCGCAACCCGACGCAGGCGTAGTCAATGAGAGGTAGAAACGCAATACGTTTGCATCTGCCCGCCAGCGGATCGTTCTGCGGCAGTAGGTTACGGCTGTGTAAACCGAACGTCATGCTGAGCGGAGCCGAAGCATCTCTACCGCTTCGCCTGCATCATTCAGCGAAGTGGTAGAGATGCTTCGGCAAGCTCAGCATGACGGCCCAGACAGCTTCATTCTGAAAACCGACCCTTCCAAAATGGAAGGGTTTTTCTTTTTGCGGAATTCTCAGCCTTCCCATGTTTTATTTTTACTTTCTCATTATCAGTTATATAACTCATATCTCAACCAATGTAGTTACGGGCGGCACCGGGTTTGGCAATAGGCTACCATCAACCAAACACCGCCTGACCAATGCCCATCTTCGACAACCTCGCCAAAGCGGCCAAAGACTTCTTCATTGAGGAAGGCGAGGAATCCACTTCCCCCGCGCCTGCTTCGGCCCGGCCGCTGCCGAATGCCGCTCCCCCGGCCTTAACCCCGGCGGGCATGCCCTACCCAGCAGCCCCTCCCCTGGTTACCCAGCCCGAGCAGCGCCACCTCGACCACATCCAGAGCCTGCTCACGGGCAACGGCAAGGACTTCGTGGCTTACACCAAAATGGTAAAGAGCCTGGGGGCCAGTGGGCTGAGCGGGCCCATCCTCTACCAAACGGCCTTCAATGCCTTTTCGGCCGTGACGGGCATGGACTTGCCCGGTCTGCTGGCTTCGGCTGAGGAGTTTGAGCGCAAGCTCACCGCCGACCGCAACCACATTCTGGAGCGGCACCGCGAAAAGCTGGGCGAAATCAAGATTCCGAACCAGCCCGCCAGCGCCCTGGTGCAGCTGCAACAGCAGGAAACCCAGCTGCAAGCTGCCCTTACGGACCTGCAGCGCCAGCTGGAAGCCAAGCAGCAGGAGCTGTTGCAGGTGCAGCAGCAGCGCCAGCAGGAAAGCCAGAAAGCCACGGCCGCCATGGCCTCCTACGAACTAGCAAACTCCGCCGCCGCGGCCGAGCTGCAGGCCCACCGCCAGGCCACCCAGTCCTTCCTGCTGAAGTAGCCCGCGGGTCCATCCTCCACAACCAACTCCTACAACCATGAACACTCCTCTCCTTTCCAACTCTTCTTCCAGCCTCTCCGGCGACTTGCCTAAGTGGCAGCAGCCGGAAAAAGTAGCCGGCTGGGTTTTCCTCGGTGGGCTGGTAGCCGCCGGCGTCTACGGCTGGGGCATCATCGTGCCATTCCTGGTAGACATGGTGTTCGACACCGTGAAGCTGGGCATTGGGCTGGGTGCGCTGTTTCTGCTGTTTCTGCTCGTGACCAGCCCACGCATCAAGGCGGGGCTGTGGTATGCCGGGCAGCGCATTTTCCGCACCGCCGCTGGCATCTTCGTCAACACCGACCCCATCGGCATCATGGAGGACTACATCCGTAGCACCGGCCAGGAAGCCCGCAAGATGGAGGAAGAAGTAGGCCACATCGAAGGCGCCCACGAGCTGGTGAAGCGCAAGCTGGAAGCCAACAACCAGCAGATGCGCGAGTACCTGCAGCTAGCCGACTCGGCCACCCGCCAGCAGGAAGGCGACGCGGCCGCCTCCTACGCTTCCCGCGCCGCTCAGCTCCAGGAATACAACCAGCGCCTGCAGCCCATGCTTACCACCACCCAAAACGTGAGCTTGGTGATGCGCCAGATCCTGAAAGCGGCCCTGCGCCAGATCGACAACAGCAAGTTCAAGGTGAATCTGCTGAAAGACGAATACGAGCTGGTGAAGCGCACCAGCAGCGGCATGCGCGCCGCTATGAACATCCTGCGTGGCGACCCAGACAAGAAGTACTTCTTCGACCTGGCTACCGACCGCGTGGCCCAGGACATGGCCCAGCAGCTCGGCCAGATCAAGCAAGCCATGCGCTACTCCCAGGAGTTCGTGAAGGAAATGGACATCCAGAACGGGGTGATGAGCGAGAAAGGCCAGCGCCTGCTGGAGAAATACCAGAAAGGCGAGTTCAACGCCCTGCTCGACGAGCAGCCCGCGCCCCGCACCACCGCCCAGACCCGCACCGCCACCAACGACGCCTATACCAGCCTGCTGGACTAAGGCTAGAAGCTGCGCTAGTTCCCCTCCTGCATGCAGAAGGGGAATCCTCAACCAACCACTAAAAACCAACCATCAATAAAATGACTACTCGCGGTAAAATTGTAATTGGCGCCCTGCTCGTGGCGCTGCTGTACTTCGGCATCAACAAGCTGGTGTCGAGCGGCATGGTCTTCAAGAAAGCGGCCACCGAATCGGTGCTGCTGAACTCCATTGAGCTGCCCACCCAGAGCGGCGGCGCCCGCACCAACATGGCGGTGCCGCTGGCTCCTTTGCCTTCCGAAACCCCGGCCGAGAAAGGCACGCCCGTGGTGTGGGAGGTAATGGCCTGGAACTCGCAGATGGCGGGGATGCTGGCCAACGGCGGCCCGCGCACCACCCAGGGCTCCAGCATGGCCGCCAACGGCCTGGATATGCAGATTGTGCGCCAGGACGACGTAGCCAAAATGCAGGCCGACCTGGTGAAAAACGCCCTCGACCTGCAAAGCAACCCCGAAACGCCGGGCCTGCTGGTGAGCATCATGGGCGACGGACTGCCGGCCTTCTCGGCAGTGCAGCCCCAGCTGGAAAAGGCCGGCACCAGCCTGCAGATTATTCCATACTCGGTGGGTAAAAGCTTCGGCGAGGACAAGCTGATGGGTCCGAAAGAGTGGCTCGACAACCCCAAGGCCGCTCTGGGCAAAACCGTGGCCTGCTACCTGCGCGACGGCGACCAGAACATTGCCCTGAAGTGGTGCGCCGACAACGGCCTGAAAGTCAACCCCGACGAAACCACCTACGACCCCGAGGCCGTGAACTTCATGGCCGCTTCCGACTTCCTGGTGGCCGCCGAGAAGTACATCCTGGGCAAGCCCGAGCAGCGCACCAAAGTGGTAAACGGCAAGAACACCGGCGTGAAAGTGGACGTGGTAGCCGATGCCGTAGCCACCTGGACGCCCGGCGACGTGAACATTGCCCGCCAGAAGGGTGGCTTGGTCAACATTGTTAGCACCAAGGACTACTCCAACCAGATGCCCAACATCATGGTGACAACCAAGCTCTGGTATGAAACCCACCAGAAAGAAGTAGAAGGCCTGATAACGGCCCTGGCCGTAGCCGGCGACCAGGTAAAAAGTCACCCTGAGGCCCTGAGCCGCGCCGCCGATATTTCCAGCGTGGTGTACGGCGACAAGGACAAGCCCGGTGCTTACTGGCTGCGCTACTACAAGGGCGTAAGCGAGGCCGACCGCAACGGCGAGGTGGTGGAGCTAGGTGGCTCTAAGGCCTTCAACTTCTCGGATAACCTGGCCTTGTTCGGCCTCAACGAAGGCGGCACCAATATCTACGCGGCCGTGTACAAAACCTTCGGCGACGTGCAGCACCGCCTCTACCCCAAGGAGCTGCCCAGCTACGTGCCCCTGGACCAGATGCTCGACCTTGCCCCACTGCGCAAGCTGCAGGACAAATACCGCGGCAAAACCCTGGCCCCGGCCGAGCAGCAGCAGTTTGCCGCTGATGATGAAATCCGCCAGAGCGTGAGCAAGCGGGCCTGGAACATCGAGTTCAACACGGGCCAGAGCTCCTTTACCCCCGCCGCCGAGCAGCAGCTGGCCAAGCTTTTCGATGACCTGGTAGTGGCCGGCCGTCTGAAAGTAGCCGTGCACGGCCACACCGACAATGCCGGCGACCCGCAGCGCAACCAGCAGCTCTCCGAAGACCGCGCCCTGGCCGTGCAGCATTGGCTAGAAGCTAAAAGCGCCAGCGCCTTCCCCGCCGGCCGCGTGCAGGTGTACGCCCACGGAGCCCAGGAGCCCGTGGCCAGCAACGCCACGCCCGAAGGCAAAGCCAAAAACCGCCGCGTAGAAATCGTGCTGGGCAACTAACGGTGAAATAGTGAGCTGGTGAACTTGTGAGTTGCCATTTCATTCTCTTCAACTATGAACAGTCATGCTGAGCGAAGTCGAAGCATCTCTACCGCTTCGTTGCAATGGCAATAATTAGCCAGAGGTAGAGATGCTTCGACTCCGCTCAGCATGACGTTCCATTTCTGACCATTGATTTCCCATGAAAGAGTTATTCTCTCCTAATGCCCAGCCCCGCCGCCGCACTTTTGCCTTGATGGCGGCGGGCCAGGCGGCCCTGCTGCTGGGGCTGTGGCTGTGGATGCCGCTGCGCATGTTCCCCTCTCTCAGTGAAGTTCTCCGCGCATTCGTGGACATGGTCACCACGCAGGGCCTCATCCAGGAGCTGTGGGCCAGCATGACTACGGCGCTGCAAGCCCTGGCCGTGGCCACTGTATTGGCGTTGCTGATTTCCTACCTCACGGCCCTGCCCTTCTTCCGCCCGTTGGCGTATGCGGCCTCCAAGATGCGCTACCTTACCCTCACCGGCCTCACGTTCTTCATGGCCCTGATGGTTAGCTCGGGCCACGAGGTCAAGCTTTCGGTGCTGATTTTTGCCACTACGGTGTACCTCGTCACGGGCATGACCTCGGTGATTCTGACTACCACCCAGCAGGAGATGGACCACGCCCGCACCCTGGGTTTGGGCGAGTGGCGCAGCTTCTGGGAAGTGGTGGTGCTGGGCAAGCTGGATGATATGCTGGAAGTGGTACGCCAGAACTTCGCCATCATCTGGACGATGATTACGCTGGTGGAAACACTCTACCAGTCGGAAGGCGGCATTGGGCTGCTGCTCTACAAGCAAAACCGCTACCTCCACCTCGACGGCGTAGTGGCCATCCAGCTGGTCATCCTCGCCGCCGGTGCCGCCCAGGACTACGTTTTCGGCCTCCTGCGCCGCGTGTTCTTCCCCTACTCCTCGCTCACCACCGCCCGGTAATCGGTTTAAAGCCTCTGCAGTGCGTCATGCTGAGCTCGTCGAAGCATCTCTACCGCTTCGTTGAATTACTACTGCAACGAAGCGGTAGAGATGCTTCGACGAGCTCAGCATGACGTTCGAGAAAGATTCAAACGCCAAACTCACCATTTCACTAACTCAACGATGACGCCCTATTTCTACAAAGCCCCGGTCCTCACCCTCGACAACGTGTCGATGGAATATGGGGGCGAAACCGTGCTGCGCGACATCTCGGCGCAGGTGCTCGACGTGTGCCGGCCCAACATGAACCAAGGGCAGGTAGTGGGCTTCTATGGCCGTTCAGGTTTGGGCAAATCGGTGTTGTGCCGCATCATGGCCGGGCTGATTACGCCCACCAGCGGCACGGTGAAGGTGGGCATTGAGCAGGAAGAAGTGACGCCCGGCGCCGTGGGCTTTGTGCAGCAGCAGTATCCGCTGTTCAACCATCGCACCTTGCAAGACAACCTGCTGGTGGCCGCTGCCCGGAAGTACGAGCCCGAGGAAGCCAAGCGCCAGACCGATGCCTACTTGGAGCGGTTCCAGCTAAGCCAGCACCGCAAAAAATACCCGGCCCATCTTTCCGGCGGGCAGCGCCAGCGCGCCGCTATTGCCCAGCAGCTCCTTTGCTCCGACCACCTCATCCTGCTCGACGAGCCGTTCTCCGGCCTCGACATTGCCATGATTGACGAGGTCAAGAAAATCATCCTCGAAGTAACGACCATGGACGAGCTGAACACCGTCGTCATCGTCTCCCACGACATCCAGACCACCACCGCCCTGGCCGACCGGCTCTGGCTCCTGGGCTACGAGCGGGACGCCAGCGGCCGGCTGCTACCCGGCGCCACCATCAGCGCCCAACACCAGTACAACCTGGCCGAAATGGGACTGGCCTGGCACGAAAATGTGGAAGCCGAGCCCGAATTCAACCGCTTCGTGGAGCTCCTGAAGGATGAGATTCGCCAAAGCGCGTAAGGGCCCGGAGTCCGCCTTCCAGCCCGGCCACTTCCATTACCAATATTCTAGCTTGCTTTCCTTGCGTTCTGCCCGACGCACTCTTTCTCGACCATGAAACTCCAGCTACTGTGCTGTCTGACCTATTTGCTCGCCGCCTCTGCCGTGGCCCAGGTTGCTCCGGCCGCCCCCGATACGGCCTCTCCCATCCCGCCCATCACTTGGTACGGCTTCGCGGATGCTTACTACGGCTACGATTTTCCGGGGCGGAGCCCGCAGCGGCCGGCGTTTCTGTATTCGCATAACCGCGCCAATGAGTTTGCCCTCAACAACGCCGTGCTGGGCGTGCGCTACCAGGACGAGCACGCCCGCGGCGCGCTGGGCCTGCACGCCGGCACCTACGTGGAGGCTAACTACGCCGCCGAGCCGCCGGTGCTGCGCCACCTCTACGAAGCCTACGCCGGCTTCCGGCCCACCCGCCGCGCCTGGCTCGACCTGGGCATTTTTGCTTCGCACATCGGCCTGGAATCGGCGCTGAGCAAGGACAACTGGACGCTGACCCGCTCCCTGGCCGCCGAAAACTCGCCCTACTATGAGGCCGGCGCCCGTCTCACCTACGAGGTTTCGCCCCGGCTTACGGCTACGGCGCTGGTGCTGAACGGCTGGCAAAATCTGCGCGACAACAATCGGGGTAAAGCCGTGGGCACCCAGCTGCAGTGGAAGCCCACCGAGAAGCTGCTCCTCAACAGCAGCACCTTCTTCGGCAACGAGCAGCCCCAGGACTCGGCCCGTCGCCGCCGCTATTTCCACGATTTCTACCTCACGTACGCGGCCTCTCCCCGGCTAAGCCTGGCCGCCTTGTTCGACCTCGGCGCTCAGCAGGCCCCCGGCCGCCGCGCCGAAATGTGGCACACCGGCTACGCCCTGGCCCGCTACCAATTCACCAAGCAGCTTGCGGCCACCGCCCGCGCGGAGTATTATCAGGCCGCTCACGGCGTCCTTATCCAAAATACCCGTCCGCTCGGCCTGGAAAACCAGTTTCGCGTGGCCGGTGCTTCCCTCAACCTGGATTATGCGCCCACTGCCCACGTTACGGCCCGCCTGGAAGGCCGCGTGCTGCACGGAAAAGACCCGCTGTTTAACACGAAGGATAATGGCCTGGCCCGCACTTATGGCAACGTGACGTCGTCGGTAGCAGTGAGTTTTTGAGGTATTGCTCTCCTGTACAACCTCGCCGGAATGGGACTGGCCTGGCACGAAAACGAGTAAGTAGAACCGGAATTCAACCGCGTCATGGGGAATCTGAAGGATGAGATCCGGCTGAGTTAGGCTTGGCTATAGTTGTTAATAGCAAGCTGCTCTTTGTAGAGCTTACGGATGATGCTAATTTGGCCACGGTGGTAGATTTCATCTTCCACCATGTGATACAAGGCCCACGCTAAATCACATCCCGTTTCCGGATCGTAGTCTTCTATTCGTTTGGTAAACTCCTCAAACGAAACCGTTTTCAAGACCTCCACTAGTTGCCGTCTGGATTCGGTTAATCGGTCGATGTAGCTGTCGATTAATTCGCCGGTGATTAATTGTGGTACATAAGGCCCTAAGTCTAGAGCTGGCAGCCATTTCGCGTTTTCTTCTTCTGTTAATTTTCTTCCACCGATGAATTCGATGCGAAAATAGTGTTCGACGGCTATGATATGTGCCAACAAAGCGCCTATAGTGTTCCATCCTGCTTTGTACTGCCAGTCTAATTCCTCAACAGACAAGTTGTTGATGGACTGAATGGTAGTGATACGCGCATCCTCCAGAATACCGATGAGGTAATCCACCGAATGGTCTTGCGCATTTCCAAAGCTGATTCGGAATTTTCTTTTCGTCATGCGACTGGATTAGCAGATATTTTTCAAAAATACGGTCAACATCCTTTCTGATTCTGATAGCTACCATTGCCTCCATATTACTACCAAGCCTCCAACCCCATACTTTTACTTATCTAACTTCCGTCGAATCCTATTCCCCGGCAGTTTGCCACTCCCTAAGTGCGCATTCTAACGCTGTATCGCCCTGGCCTTACACTGAAAAAAACACCCAAGCTGTACTGAGTTTCCGGGTTAGGAATCAGAAAGTCAAAGTGTCTCCTACTCCAATTCATCATTACTAATTCTCAATTTATCTTAAAAATGCCCACCGGTACCCTGCTCCTGATTGACGACGAACCGCGCTTGCGCCAGCTGCTGGCCCGGGTAATGGAGCTAGAAGGCTACACCGTGCTGCAAGCCCCCGACGCCAACCGCGGACTGGAGCTCCTTCAGCAGCACGCCGACGAGGTGCTGGTGGTGGTGTCGGACGTGCGCCTGCCCGACGCCCACGGCGTGGACTTAATTCCGCGCCTCAAAGCCAAGGCCCCCGATATCGAAATCGTGCTGCTCACCGCCTTTGGCACCATCCCCGACGGGGTGCGGGCCATGAAGCAGGGCGCCTTCGACTACCTCACCAAGGGCGACTTCGAGCAGCAGCTGGTGGTAGTAGTGGAGCGGGCCGCCGAAAAATCCCGCCTGCGCCGCCGCGTGGCCGAGCTGGAGCGGCGCATGGGGCAGCGCTTCAGCTTCGCGAGCATGATTGGCGCGGCCCCCGCCTTACGCCGCGCCCAGGATCTGGCCCGTCAGGTAGCGCCCACCGATAGCACCGTGCTGCTGGAAGGCCCCACCGGCGCGGGCAAGGAGCTGTTTGCCCAGGCCATTCACGAAGCCAGTGAGCGGAAAGTCAAATCCTTTGTGGCCGTGAACTGCTCGGCTTTCCCCAAGGACTTGCTGGAATCGGAGCTGTTTGGCTACAAGAAGGGCGCGTTTACGGGCGCACTGGCCGACAAGAAGGGCTTGCTGGAAGAAGCCAACGGCGGCACCTTGTTTCTGGACGAAATCGGGGAGCTGGAGCTGAACGTGCAGGCCAAGTTCCTGCGGGTGCTGGAAACGCGGCAGTTCACCAAGCTCGGCGACACCAAGCCCACCAGCGTGAACGTGCGCATTGTGGCCGCCACCAACCGCAACCTCCGGCAGGAAGCCGCCGCCGGCCACTTCCGCCCCGACCTCTACTACCGCCTCTCCGTCTTCACCATCCTAGTGCCCAGCCTGCAGGAGCGCGCCGCCGATGTGCCCACGCTGGCACAGCATTTCCTCCAGCATTTCGCGGCCCAGCTGCGCAAGCGCCTGCCCGGCCTGGAGCCCGAGTGCGTGGAGCTGCTGCAGCGCTACGAGTGGCCCGGCAACGTGCGGGAGCTGAAAAACGTGCTGGAGCGCGCCGCCATCCTCGCCCCCGCCGACCAGCCCCTGTCCGCCGGCTACCTCCCCGACGAGTTCCACACCCTGCCCGCCTCCGGCAGCCCCGATGCCGACCCTACTGATCAGAGTTTGCGCGCGGTGGAAGCCCGGCACATTCGCCAGATACTCCATCAAGTGCAGGGCAACAAAACCGAAGCGGCCCGCCGCCTCGCCATCGGCCTCACCACACTCTACCGCAAGGTGCAGGAGTACGAGTTGTGATTGGGGATTTAGAGTCTTAAAATCTTGGTTGACGTTCAGCCACTCCTCGAGCCCCGGCACTTCCTCTGCGCCCTCCGCGAAAACCTCCGCGTCTTCTGCGGGCTATAAACACCCGAACGACATCGTTAAATCGTCATAAGGTCCTTCGCGCTGCTCAGGATGACAGACGAAGCAGAACAAAAAATCCAAGACCCTAAGTCCCCAAGGCCCTAATATCCATGTCCCTGAAACTCAAAATCCGCCTGAGCATCCTCACGATGCTGATTTTGCTGCTGGGGCTGGGCGGGTACACGTTTTCCACCATTCGACAACTGGAAGGCGGAACGCGGGGCGTACAGCAGGCCAATTTCCGCTCCGTGGAGTACGGTCAGCAGATGCTGCGGGCCCTGGAGCAGCTGGAAGATGCCCCCACCCAGCCGGCCCCACTCACCGCCCTGCGCCGGGCCCTTACCCGCGAAGCCGCCAACATCACGGAGGCCGGGGAGCTGGAGCTGGTGGACACGCTCACTCAGCATGTGGCCGACTACCAGCGCCTCGTGGATGACAAGTCGCCCACCGACCGGCAACAGGCCCGGCTACGCCAGCTGCGGGCCGAAACGCACCGCATGATGGCCCTGAACGCGGCCTCTTTTCACCGTCAGACCCAGCAAACTGCGGCGGCAGCGGCCGGAGCCCGGCGCGTAGTGCTGCTCATCATGGTCCTTAGCAGCCTGGTGGCCTTGAGTTTGGTGGTGCGCCTACCCCGGTCCGTGCTGCGCCCCCTGCGCCGCCTCCGCGCCGACGTGGAAGACGTGGCCAACGCCGGCCCCGCCACTCAGGTATCCATTGCCAAAAACGATGAAGTAGGCGCCGTAGCTCTGGCCCTCAACCGCGCCTTTGGGTACCTGCAGGACCAGCGTGCCGTGACGCGGGCGGCCCTGGCTACTGAGCGCAGCCGCCTGGAAAGCCTCATTGACCACCTCGACGAAGGCTTGCTGCTGCTCGACCCCGCGGGCTGCGTGCTGCTGGCTAACCCCGTGGCGCGCGAACTGTTGGACCGCTCGGCCGCCGAGCTGGTAGGCCAGCGAGCCGAGGACTTGCGCCGCGAGTCGGCGCTGCTCCACGACGTTTTCCAGCCGCTGCTGGAGCCAGAGTCGGGGCGAACCGGGGAGGCGCCCGCGCCGGTTCTGCTCACTATTGCCCACGCCAACGGGGAAACGGCGTACTACCGGCTCACGCTCAACCACATCGTAACGCGCAACCGCGAAACCGGCCGCACGGAATTTGTGGGCCACATTCTGGCGCTGCGCAACGTGTCGGACTTCAAGAAGCTGGACGAGGTGAAGTCGAACTACCTGGCCACCATTTCACACGAGCTGAAAACCCCACTGGCCAGCATCAAGCTCAGCCTCATGCTGCTCCAGGACGAGCGGACGGAGGCCGAGGAACGTCAGCGCCTGGCTGACGGCATCCGCGACGAAACCCAGCGCCTGCTGGGTATGGTGGGCCAGCTGCTGGCCGTATCGCGCCTCGATGCCGGCGCCGACATCCAGTTCGACGTGCAGCCCGTAGCCCTGGCCGAAGTAGTGAACTACGCTATTGATACGGTGCGCCCCCAAATCGAGGACAAGCAGCTCCAGCTGTGCGTGGAATTGCCTTCCACCCTCCTGCCGGCCCGCGCCGACCTGGAAAAGACCACCTGGGTGCTCATCAACCTGCTCAGCAACGCCATCCGCTACTCGCCCCGGGGTGCCCGCCTGCTGGTGCAAGCCAACCAGCGCGCCGAGGCGGTGGAAATCAACGTGCAGGACTGCGGCCCCGGCATTGCGGCCGAGTTCCACGAGCGGATTTTCCAGCGCTTCACCCACGTACCTAATGCTACGGGGCACAAGGGCGGCTCGGGGCTGGGGCTGAGCATCTCCCGGGAGTTCATCGAAGCCCAGGGCGGGCGCCTCTGGGTGGAAAGTGAGTTGGACTGCGGCAGCAGCTTCCGCTTTACTCTGCCGCTGGTAGACGTGGGATAAGCAACAAAAGGGTATTTGAACGATGTAGAGACGCATACTTGCGTCTCATCGGCCGCGCCGTACCAACGATTGTCGTTCAAAAGAAGCCGTACCAACGATTGTTGTTCAATGACGGGACGCAAGTATGCGTCTCTACATCGGGCTGATGGCCAAAACCTGGTTCAATCAACGTTGAGTTGCAACCCTTCCCGACCAAGACGAAACACCTCCCGACCAGTCATAAACCCTTCCTGACCAAGACGAAACACCCCAAGACCAATCAAAAACACCTCCCGACTATTCAGAAACACCTTCCGACCAGTCGAAAACACCCCACGACCAACCCGAAACACCTTGCGTCCGCAGCGTAACCCAGCGTCGTTAGGCTCGCCCCCTCCTTTTTCGGGGAGGGAGTTGGTGAGTCGGCGCTTTCCCGGCATTTCCGCGTAATTTCGCCCTTTCACACGCAGCAGAATCCCATGCCCGGCTATTATCCCCAGGATATTGAGAAGAAGTGGCAAGCCCACTGGAAAGAGCATCACACGTTTAAGACTGAGAATCAGTCGGACAAGCCCAAGTACTATGTGCTGGACATGTTCCCGTACCCCAGCGGCGCGGGCCTGCACGTGGGCCACCCGCTGGGCTACATTGCCTCCGACATTGTGGCCCGCTACAAGCGCCTGCAGGGCTACAACGTGCTCCACCCCATGGGCTTCGACTCGTTTGGCCTGCCCGCCGAGCAGTACGCCATCCAGACCGGCCAGCACCCGGCCCTGACCACGGAGCAGAACATCGACACGTATATCCGGCAGCTCAACTCCCTGGGCTTCAGCTACGACTGGAGCCGGGAGGTGCGCACCTCCGACCCGCAGTACTACAAGTGGACGCAGTGGATTTTCCTCAAGCTGTTCAACTCCTGGTACAACCTCGACACCAACCGGGCCGAGCCGCTCAAAACCTTGCTCGACAAGTTCCAGCAAAACGGTAGTGAGGGCATCCGCGCCGCCGGTGATGAGGAGGAGCGCCACTCCTTTACGGCCGGTCAGTGGCAGTCGTTCACGGAAAAGCAGAAGCTGCAGGCTGTGCACCCCTACCGCCTGGCCTACCAGCAGGATACCTACGTGAACTGGTGCCCCGGCCTGGGTACGGTACTCAGCAACGACGAGGTGAAGGATGGCCTCTCGGAGCGGGGCGGCTTCCCCGTGGAACGCCGCCTCATGCCCCAGTGGAACCTGCGCATCACGGCCTACGCCGACCGCCTCCTCCAGGGCCTCGACACCCTCGACTGGCCCGACGCGGTAAAGGAAATGCAGCGCAACTGGATTGGTAAAAGCATCGGGGCTGAGGTAACGTTTGCCGTGCAGGGCCACGAGCAGGCCCAGATCAAGGTGTACACGACGCGCGTAGACACCATTTACGGAGCCACCTTCCTGGTGCTGGCGCCCGAGCACGAGTTGGTGAAAGAGCTGACCACACCGGAACAGCAGCAGGCCATTCAGGGCTACATCGACGCCACCAAGCGCCGCTCGGAGCGTGACCGGATGGCCGATACCAAGACGGTTTCGGGTGCTTTCACCGGCGCCTACGCCCTCAACCCGTTTACGAACGAGCCCATCCAGATCTGGATTGCTGATTACGTGCTGGCCGGCTACGGCACTGGCGCCGTCATGGCTGTGCCCAGCGGGGACCAGCGCGACTACGTGTTTGCCAAGCACTTCCAGCTGCCCATTGTGCAGGTGGTAGATGCCCAGCAGATTGACGAGCAGGCCGACCCGACCAAGGAAGGCAAGTACCTGCACGGCCTCATCCAGGGCCAAAGCTACAAGCAAGCCACCCAAACCCTGATTCAGGAACTTGAAGCACGCGGCATCGGTAAGGGCAAAACCAACTTCCGCATCCGCGACGCCATCTTTGGCCGCCAGCGCTACTGGGGCGAGCCTATCCCGATTTACTACAAGGAGGGCGTGGCCTACGGCGTGGCCGAAGCCGACCTGCCCCTGGTGCTCCCGGAAATCGACGAGTACAAGCCCACCGAAACCGGCGAGCCGCCCCTGGGCCGCGCCAAGGACTGGAAGTACAAAGGCCAGTACGAGTACGAGCTGAGCACCATGCCTGGCTGGGCCGGTTCCAGCTGGTACTACCTGCGCTACATGGACCCGCAGAACGCCGACCGTTTCGTGGGCGAGGAAGCCGAGCAATACTGGCAGCAGGTGGATTTATACATGGGTGGTGCAGAGCATGCTACGGGCCACCTACTCTACTCCCGCTTCTGGCACCTTTTCCTGAAAGACCTGGGCTTGGTGTCTGCTCCGGAGCCCTTCCAGAAGCTCATCAACCAGGGCATGATTCTGGGCCGCTCGAACTTCGTATATCGCATCAACGGCACTAATACGTTTGTGACGCTTGGTAAAAAGGACCAATATCAGACCACTGCACTGCACGTTGATGTCAACATTCTGACAAATGATGTGCTGGATACCGAAGCTTTCAAAAAGTGGCGGCCGGATTACGCTGATGCCGAATTCATTCTAGAAGATGACGGGCGCTACGTGAGTGGCTGGGAAGTCGAGAAGATGTCGAAGGCGAAGTTCAACGTGGTGAACCCAGATGTATTGGTAGGCCAGTACGGGGCAGATGCGCTGCGTTTGTACGAAATGTTCCTGGGGCCGCTGGAGCAGTTCAAGCCCTGGAACACCAACGGCATGAGCGGCGTAGCAGGCTTCCTCAAGAAGCTCTGGCGCCTCTACCACCCCCAGGATGGCGACTTTGCCGTGACCGACGAGGCCCCGAAACCCGCCGAGCTGAAGGCCCTACACAAGGCTATCCGCAAGGTGGAGGAAGACATCGAGAAGTTCTCGTTCAACACCACCGTCAGCGCCCTGATGATTACGGTGAACGAGCTGACGGCCCTCGACACGCACAAGCGCGCCGTGCTGGAGCCGCTGGTGGTACTGGTGTCGCCCTACGCTCCGCACCTGGCCGAGGAGCTGTGGCAGAAGCTGGGCCATGCACCCGGTTCCATCAGCTCGGCCACTTATCCCGAGTTCAAGGAAGAATACCTGGTGGAAGACGTGGTGAACTACCCGGTGGCCATTAACGGCAAGGTGCGCGAGCAGCTGCAGTTCCCAGCCACCGCCACCCCAGCCGACATCGAAGCCGCCGTGCGCGCCTCCGACTTCCTGGCCCGCTTCGCCGAGGGCAAAGAAGCCAAAAAGGTGATTGTGGTGCCCGGCCGCATGGTGAACGTGGTGGTGTAATTGCGTCTAGGTTTTAGTAAAAAGGCCCGCCGGATTTCTCCGGTGGGCCTTTTTTGTTCGGCTACATAAGAACGTCATGCTGAGCGGAGCCGAAGCATCTCTACCGCTTCGTTGCAGTAGTAATCCAACGAAGCGGTAGAGATGCTTCGGCTCCGCTCAGCATGACGTTCTTGACAGACTTGTGCCCTCCCTAATACGCAGCGGTGAAGCGCTGGCGGCTGTGCTTGGGCTGCTCTACTTCGTCCAGAATGGCCACGGCCAGGTCTTCGCCCGACAGGATGCTGCGGCCTTCCTCGTTGAACACCGGGCTTTCGAGGCCGAGGCGGTAGTGGCCCGTGCGGCCGGTGCTGATGCCCGGGTGCATTTCAATGGCGGGGCTGACGAAGGTCCAGTCGAGGGTATCGTTCTTTTTCAGCTCATTCAGGTAGTCGCGGGCGGCGGTGGCACCGGCCTTGTACTCTGCGGGGAACTGCGGCCCGTCTACCAGCTGCTGCCCGTCAATGTAGAGGCTGCCCGCCCCGCCAATGGCAATCAGGCGCGGCACTCCAGCCTTCTCGGTAGCGGCTTCAATGTCGCGGGCACCCTGCAGGAAGTCGTGGTAGAGGTTGGGGTTGGCCCAGCCGGCATTGAAGGAGTTGATGACAACATCGTGGCCGGCCAGTTGCCGGGCGGTTTCCTCCACCTGGTTTACGTTGCCAGTTACGATGGTCAGGTTAGCGTGCTGGGTGGTGAGCTTGGCGGGGTCACGCACCAGGGCCGTTACCTGGTGGCCGCGGTTGAGGGCTTCGGTCAGGAGCTTCGAGCCGACGAACCCGGTGGCTCCGATGAGGGCAATTTTCATAGGTGAAAAGGGTATGGTGAAAAGAAAAAGAAGACTGTATTGCAACCATTGCAGTTACAATTGAAAGCAAAAAAATTAGCTGCTTGCCGCCGCTTTGGCTTGAATATCCGTGGTGACCTGGGCCAGCAGCACGCCAGCCAGCTGCTGCTCCAGGGCCGCCTGGGCGCGCTGCAGGGTAGCATTTAGGGCTGCCTGAATATGACGCCCCACGGGACAGGCCGGGTTTGGCTGGTCGTGGACGCTGAACAGCTGCCCTTCGGCTACCACCTCTACCGCCCGGTACACTTCCAGCAGGGAAATAGCCCGGGGAGAACGGGTTAGAAACGTGCCGCCCGAAGCCGGCCGCACCTCTACCAGGCCGGCCTTTTTCAGCTGCCCCAGAATCCGCCTAATCACGACGGGGTTGGTATTGACGCTTCCGGCCATGCGCTCCGAGGTCAGCAGCGCGTCGCCAGGCTGCTGCAAAGCCAGCAGGGAAAGCACATGCACGGCCACGGAAAAACGACTACTGATTTGCATAGTGGGGCAACCGGTGGAGGTAAAAAGCCAGCTCCAGGCGGTGGCAGAACAAAGATACGCATTGTAACAACATCAGTTACAATAAAGCACAAAAAAGTGGCGAAGCTACTGCCCCGCCCTACATTTAAACAAACTCGATTCAAGCTGCTAACCTTCCGTTTGCTCGGCCTCGGTTAGCTCTTCACGCAGCTTTTTCGGCAGCGAAGCACGCACCAAGTCATAAGAATGGTCGATAAGCTCGCGCAGCTGGCGGCCGGGGATGCCGGTACCGACCAGCACCGTGTTCCAGTGCTTTTTGTTCATGTGGTAGCCCGGCAGCACGTAGTCGTGTTGCTCGCGCAATTCTACGGCGCGCTCCGGGTCGCACTTCAGGTTGATGCTGCCAAAGGTGTCGATATCGGTGAGGGCAAACACTTTACCGCCCACTTTAAACACCAGGGTTGAGGGACCGAACGGAGTTTCTTCGCTCACCCCCGCTTTCAGCAGGCAATAGTCGCGGAAGTCTTCGATGTTCATGCTGTTGCCAGTACTGCTTGTTAATTGAATGCCGGCCATCAGAATACGCCTGACAACCGGCAACTAACAACTGATTAGCGGAGAAACCACCGATACAGCAGCACCAGAAAGCCGACCAGAAACATGGCCATGCTCAGCTTATTGATGAAGTGCATGGTGCGCAGGTTGAAGTTGGTATGGCGCGTGGGGTCGTTCTTGCGGAAAAAATACCCAAAAACGGGACCCAGATTAAACAAGTCTTTACGCATGACACAGAGGTTTTAGGACTACTAAGATAACACCTCCCGCCGCATAAAGATTTACCCCGCTCGTAAATTGCGGGGGCCGCTGCAACTGCCGTTCCGCAGCGGCGTCGTTACGGCCCAACGCTAACCACCTCTCTGTATGCGCCCTTTCTACGCTCTTCTCGCGGGCCTGCTGCTTACCGCTGCTGCCGCTCATGGTCAAAGCCCGGCTTCGGATACGGAAGCGGTTAAGCAAACCATTAACCGCTTTTTTGAGGGCATGCGCAAAACCGACAGCACGCTCATTCGCAGCACGCTGGCGCCCACGGTTATTCTGCAAACCATCAGCAACCGCGGCGGCAAAACGCAGGTGCAGACGGAAAACGTGGCGGCTTTCCTGAAGGCCGTGGGTACGCCGCACCAGGGCGTGTATGATGAGCGTATCAGCTTCGAGCGGGTGCTTATTGACGCGCAGCTGGCCAGCGTCTGGACGCCCTATCAGTTCTACGTGAGCGACAAGTTCAGCCACTGCGGCTACAACTCCTTTCAGCTGGTGAAGCTGGCCGAAGGCTGGCGCATTGCCTACATCATCGACACGCGCCGCAAGGATGGGTGCAAGTAGTATTTCCTTGTCATCCTGCGCTCTGCGAAGGACCTTCTCACGGTAAAACAAACTTATTAGCCCGCAGAAGACGCAGAAGTTTCCGCAGAAGGCGCGGAGGTTATTCAGCCGTGAGAAGGATAATAGGATTGCCATACCTTGTGGCCGCCGTCACGATATCCGGCACTTCCAACACTGGCTTTGCGTAGCCACGCTGCGCCACGTGTAGCATAGCTTGCCCCAACTCCGCCAACGTGGATACATACTTCGGCATAAATCGCCGCAGCGCCGGATACAGCCAGCTGAAATACTTGTAATACGACAGCACGTGCTGCTGGCCCGGCGTGGCTTTCAGAAAGCCGGGGCGGAACATGTAGGCCTGCCGGAAACCCAGCCCTAGCAGCGCGTTTTCGGTTTCGCCCTTCACGCGGGCCCACATCTGGCGGCTGCGCAGCGTATCGTCGGTACCCGCGCCCGATACGTAGCAGAACGTGAGGTCGGGGTTGCGGGGCAGCAGCGTTTGGGCAACGTGCAGGGTAAGATCCTGGGTGAGGCGGCGGTATTCGGGTTCCTGCATGCCCACCGACGACACGCCCAGACAGAAAAAACAGGCGTTGTAGCCCGCGAGCTGGTCCTGGATGGGTGTCAGATTATGGAAATCCGCGTGGATGATTTCACGTAGCTTGGGGTGGGTTCGGCCGCTCGGCCGCCGGCTGATGCTGAGCACCTGCTCTACTTCGGGGCTGTTCAGGCATTCCAGCAGCACACCCTCTCCCACCATGCCGGTGGCCCCGGTCAAGATTACATGTAGTTTCATGGGTGGGCAGACGGACGAGGGGCGCAGATATTTTTCAACAATTTAACAAGTAGCGCCGACCAGTAAAGTACCGGGCCCTACTCACCATGCAGCGCCGGCACGGGGCGCTGACTAGTAAGGGTAGCCCCAACGCTGGCCAGCACGATGAAGCCCACCGCCAGCCACTGCCACCCCGACAGCTGCTCGCCCAGCAGCAGCCACCCCGAAACGGCAGCCGCTACCGGCTCCAGGCTCATCAGAATACTGAATGTGCGCGTCGGCAGAGACTTAAGCGCCTGCATTTCCAGGGTGAACGGCAGGATACTGGAAAATAGCGCCAACCCAGCGCCCTGTAGCAAGAGTCGCGGCGTCAGGTGCAGTAAGCTCCCGCCAGCCACCGCAAATGGCAGCACTGGCACCACGGCGAAGAGCATACCCACGGCAACAGCCACTGAACCGGGTAGCACGGCGGCGGTGCGCTGCCCCAGTACGATGTAGATGGCCCAGCACGCGCCCGCCGCCAGGGCGTAGGCCATGCCTGTGAGGTTGATACCCTGGCCACTCCACGGCGTGATAAGGGCAATGCCCAGGCCCGCCAAGGCCACCCAAACGGCATCCAGCCAGCGCCGGGAGCCGCTTAAGGCTAGAGCCAGCGGGCCAATAAACTCCAACGTTACGGCCAAGCCGAGCGGTATGCGCGCCAGTGAGCAGTAGAAGAGACAATTCATGAGCCCCAAAGCCAGGCCGTAGGGCACCACGGCCCGCCATTGCGCAGCCCGTAGCTGCCCCAGCCGCGGCCGTACCACTGCCAGCAACACCAAGGCTGATAAACCGATGCGGAGGCTCGTGGTACCGGCCGCCCCCAGCAGCGGAAACAAGCCCTTCGCCAAGGCAGCCCCGGCCTGCACACTGATAATGGCAAACAGCACGGATGGCACCGCCGGCAAGGAAAACCGAGAAGCGTTAGACATTATAAAAGCTTAAACAGGGCTGCTTCTGCTACTGAATGCCTTACCAGCAGACGTATACTCCTAGCGTTTAGGCTACTGTGGCTTGCACTACCCCGCCACCGGCTCCTCCAGCAGTACTGGCTCAATCCAGCGGCCGTCTTCGCGCATAAGCTCAATCAACTCATCTACTGCGCGCTCCTCAGGTACGGCTTTCTTGATGACTTCCTGGCCGCGGTAGAGGGCAATTTTGCCTTTGCCGACGCCCACGTAGCCGTAGTCGGCGTCGGCCATTTCGCCGGGACCGTTCACGATGCAGCCCATGATGCCGATTTTGACGCCCTTCAGGTGGTCGGTGCGCTTACGGATCATGGCGGTGGTTTCCTGCAGATCGAACAGGGTGCGGCCGCAGCTCGGGCAGCTGATGTACTCCGTCTTGCTCATGCGCGTGCGCGCCGCCTGCAGAATCCCGAAGGAAAGCTGGTTGAGCTGATCCAGCGTTTGGAGCCACTCCTGTTTCGGGCGGGCGGGCAGCAGTTCCGTGCTTAGCACCACCCCGTCGCCAAGGCCGTCGAGCAGCAGGCCACCCACGTCGGTGGCGGCGTAGAGCTGGGTTTGCTCGGGCGTCAGCTCGGGATACTGACGGTTGATGATGACCGGGTTGGTCACCCCATGGTTCATCAGCTCGAAAAACGCCCGGCGGATTTCGGGCATGGCGTGGGCATTGTCGGTGTAGAGAATAATTACCGCCGTGGCGTCGTCGCGCAGCTGCGTCAGGGAGGTAGGCGTGAGCGAGTCGAGGTGCTGGAACACAAAGTTCAGCTCGGGGTGGCGGGCGCCAGGGGCAGCGTATTCCGTATGGGTCAGTACCGGGTAATGGTCGGGGCGCTGGCCGGCATCAAGCCAGGCGCTGTAGTCCACCACTTCCTTGAGGCCGTTGGGCAGCATAAACGGCACCGGGCGCTGGCCCGAGTACACGTAGTCGGCGCCGAGGTCATTCATCTGAAACTTGTCCAGAAACGCGGAGTACAGATGGCCCACGGCGCGCAGATCGGCATACTCCACCGCATCCAGGGCCGAGAGGTCTACCATCACCCGGGGCACATTCTGCCCGCCCAGGTTCAGCACCTCGCGGGTAGGGCGGCGGTGGTACTGGAAGGGGTCTATCGGTAATGAGTAATTAGTAATTAGTGATGAAGAATTACGGTCAGGCGACGCGTCATTGCTCATTATTAATTCTTCATTACTAATTACTAATTCTTCGCCCAACGGGCGAATAGGCTTGGCCTCGGCGGCGCGGTTCGTATACCGGTCAATCAGGGCGCGGGCTACGGGGGCTTCGGCTTCGGGAGCTTCCGTGAGGCTCACGCGCACGGTGTCGCCGAGGCCATCTTCCAGCAGGGTGCCGATGCCCACGGCCGACTTGATGCGGCCGTCTTCGGCTTCGCCGGCTTCCGTCACGCCCAGGTGCAGCGGGTAGGGTTGCAGGCCTTCTTCGTCGAGCTTCTGCACCAGCAAGCGGTAGGCCTGCACCATTACCTGGGTGTTGGAGGCCTTCATGCTCAGCACCACGTCGTAGTAGTTTTCCTCCTCACAGAGCCGCAGAAACTCCAGCGCCGACTCTACCATGCCCAGGGGCGTGTCGCCGTAGCGGCTCAGAATCCGGTCCGACAACGAGCCGTGGTTGGTGCCGATGCGCATGGCCGTGCCGTACTGCTTGCAGATCTGCACCAGTGGGCGGAACCGCTCCCGGATGCGCTCCACCTCGGCGGCGTAGGAGGCATCGGTGTAGTCGATGACGTCGAACTTCTTTTTATCGGCGTAGTTGCCGGGGTTCACGCGCACTTTCTCCACAATGCGGGCGGCCAGCTCGGCGGCGTTGGGCGTGAAGTGAATGTCGGCAATAAGCGGCACGTTGCAGCCCCGCTTGCGCAGCTCCTTCTTGATTTCCAACAGGTTCTGGGCTTCCTTCACGCTGGGGGCCGTGATGCGCACGTACTCGCAGCCGGCCTCCACCATGCGCAGGGTCTGCTCCACCGAGCCCAGCGTATCCATGGTGTCCACGGTGGTCATGCTCTGCACCCGAATCGGGTTGAGGCCCCCCATGGGCAGGTCGCCGATTTTCACTTCCCGCGAAAGGCGGCGCTTATACTCGGTGAGGCTGGGGCAATACGTCTTGTTCATAGAAAGGAAAACCAGCGGCGGAAGGCGAAAGTTGCGGCAGGAAGGTGGTACCCGCGGCAAAGGTACGAGCTAATAGCTACGGTCGATGGCGCCGGCGCCCTGCCAGCCTCGCTTGGTAGACGCTCCAGCCCCGCCGATATTTCGCCGTCACAACTCCGGCGCAGTAGCTACCTTGCCTCCCTGACGTTTCATCCTTTTCCCGCGCTGCCCGCATGACCCTTCCAAACTCTTCGCGCCGTCATTTTCTGAAGCTTACCGGTTTGACGCTGGCCGGCCTGCCGCTAGCCGTTTCCGGGTGCGCCTCCGCCCTCACCGGCAGCCGCAAAGAGCCTTCGTACCTGGTGTACGTGGGCACCTACGCCGCCGCCGATGCCGACAGCCTGTTCCTGTACCGCCTGAACCCGGAAACTGGTGCCCTCACCCGGGTGGGCGCCTCGAAAGCCGGCCCCAACCCCACCTACCTGACGCTCGACCCGCAGCAGCGCCTGCTGTACACGGCCAACGAGACCGAGGAATACAACGGCATGAAAAGCGGCTCGGTACGGGCCTTTGCCGTCGACCGCAAAACCGGCGGCCTCACCCTGCTGAATGAGCAGTCGTCGTTTGGACCGGGGCCGTGCTACGTCAGCCTCGACCATACCCGTCGCGTGGCGCTGGTGGCCAACTACGGCGGGGGCAGCGTGTGCGCCCTGCCCGTGCAGGCCAACGGCCAGTTGGGCGCGCCCTCGGCTACCCAGCAGCACACCGGCTCGGGCCCGCACAAAAACCAGAACGTGCCCCACGCCCACTGCTTCCTGCCCGACCCTGCCAACCGCTTTGCCCTGGCCGTGGACCTGGGCATCGACCAGGTGGTGGCCTACCCGCTGGAGCCGGGCACGGGCAAGTTTCTTAACACCCCCACCACGGCCTTTACCACCGCGCCGGGCGCCGGTCCGCGCCACCTCATCTTTCATCCCAATAAGCGCTGGGCCTACCTCATTAACGAGCTGAACTCCACCGTCACGGCCCTGAGCTACGATGCCAGCCAGGGGAAATTCAGCGAACTGCACACGCTTCCCACGCTCCCGGCCGACTTTACCGCGTGGAATGCCTGCGCCGATATTCACGTGTCGCCCAACGGCCGGTTTCTCTACGCCTCCAACCGGGGCCACAACAGCATCGTGGTTTATGCCATTGACCCCGGCAGCGGAAAGCTCACCTGGGTGCAGCACGCCGATACCCAGGGCAAGATTCCGCGCAACTTTGCCCTCGACCCCAGCGGCCGCGTGGCGCTGGTAGCCAATCAGCAGACCAACAACATCGTCACCTACCGCATCGACGCTCAGACCGGGCAGCTCACCCCCACCGGGGTATCGGTAGAGGTGTCCGCGCCGGTTTGCCTGCAGGTGGTGCCCGACTTTCTGGCGTAGCGCGGCTGGGTAATGTACTGAGGTCTCAGCACGTTACCCACCAACTTCCAGCACGATTTTGCCGATGTGCTCACTGCTTTCCATCAATTGATGCGCCGCTGCGGCCTCAGCCAGCGGGAAGCGGCGGTAGATGACGGGGCGAAACCGGCCGGCGGCCAGCAGCGGCCACACGTGTTGCTCCACGGCGGCGGCCAGCGCGGCTTTAAAGTCGGCGGAACGGGGGCGCAGGGTGCTGCCCGTAATGGTGAGGCGGCGGCGCATCACGTCCAGGGCGTTGAACTCGGCCTTGGGGCCCTGCATGGCGTTGATGAACACCAGGCGGCCATCGTCCCTGAGCAGGCGCAGGTTCCGGGGCGTGTAGTCACCGCCTACCATATCCAGCACCACGTCTACGCCCTGGCTTTTCAGCTCGGCTTCAAAATCTTCCATCTTATAGTTGAAGCAGCGCGTAGCCCCCAGCTTTTCGCAGGCGCGGCATTTCTCGTCGGAGCCGGCCGTGGCAAACACCGGAGCGCCCAGCGCTGCCGCCAGCTGAATGGCCGTGACGCCGATGCCGCTGCTGCCGCCGTGTACCAGCAGGGTTTCGCCGGAATGCAGCTGCCCGCGCTGAAACACGTTGTGCCACACGGTAAACACGGTTTCGGGCAGCGTGGCGGCTTCGGCCATCGTCCAGCCGGGGGGCACGGGCAGGCAGTGGCGGGCATCCACCACGGCGTACTCGGCGTAGCCCCCTTCAGCCAGCAGCGCGCACACTGCGTCGCCGGGGTGCCAGCGCCCGGCAGCGGCGCCTACGGCTTCCACGGTGCCCGCAATTTCCAGCCCCGGCACGGTACCGGCCACATCCCCGCTGCCGGCGTACTTGCCCTGACGCAAAAGCACGTCGGGGCGGTTGATGCCGGCGGCCTGCACGCGCACCAGCACCTGGTGCGGGCCTGGCTGGGGTACACTGGCGGAAGTGAGCTGTAATACTTCGGGACCGCCGGGCTGGGAAATGATGATTTGGTGCATAACGAACGGAGAAGCCAGGGCTGTAAAGTTGCGTTGTCGGTTGACAGCATACGGTGCCTACGCCAGCGGGCAGCGGCAGTTTCGTCGGTTTCTGTATGGAATGCTTGTCCGCCCGGCGGCCGGCTGCGTACTTGCAGGGCGCTACTGCGCCACCCGACTTATGAAAAACCGCCCCATCTGGATTACCCTGCTTGGCAACATGACCAAGGCGACCGGACTGGCCGCCTGGCAAACCGGCCGCCTGTTTCGCAAAGCCGCCGCCGCTGCCCTCGACTCGGTACAGGAGGTGCTGCGGGCCGAAGTAAAAAAAGGCAACATCCGGCTGGTACAGGATTTCCTGACCGATAAGGCCCTGCCCGCCGCCCGGGCCCTGCTGCTCGAACGGATGGCTGCCCGCTTGCTGGTGCGCATCGGGCTGCGCGGGGTGCTGGCTTCCAACGTAGTCGGCTGGATCCTGCCATTTGTGGTGGAGCAGCTGATCAAGGTGGCGCACCGCTCCGGCGTGCTCGATAAGCTAAAAGCCCACCCCACCGTAGCCGACTCGCTCACCCGCCTGGACGAGCTGAAGAAAGCGGCCTGGAAAACGCTGGTGCCCGATGCCGGCAGCGGCGCCGAGCTGCTGCCCGACGATGCCGAACTGCCCCGGCAGCTGACTGCGAAGCCATAACGCTTACTTAAACTCGACCATAGCCCGCTGATTCCCGTATGCGGGCCCTACACGTCTGGTTTCACCAGCCCCGGCGTCCCTACCGTATGCAACCCGCGCTGTCGTTTCCTTACCTGAACATCTACCTGCACACGGCGGCCTGCCCGGCTATTGAGCTTCAATGGCTCAGCTTCGCCAACAGCACCAGTTTCCGGCAAAGCGTTTCACAGGGCCTTCAGCTAGCCCTGGAGCACCGCGTGCAGGGCTGGATTGCCGACGACCGGCTGCTGGGCCCCGTACGGCCTAAGGATCTGGATTGGGTACACCGCACGGTGCTGCTGCCGCTCAGCCGGATGGGCCTCCGGCGGTTTGCTTTGCTGGCCTCCGACGACCCGCTCAACCGGCTGACCATCGACCGGATGTACGAGCAGGCCGAGACGGATATTGCCTTCGAGCTGCGTCGCTTTGATGAGATTGAAGAAGCCCGCCGCTGGATATGCGATTAATTTTATTTCAATAGTATCCTTCTCATTAATAGCTACATATATCACACACTCTAAAGTATCAAAGTAAATATAGTCAATTGTTTTTTTTCTTCATGCCGAAAACTTATTCGACCTGATTGCAGCAGTTGCCGTACAGACGGGCTGACCATCACACCACGTACTTCTTATGAAACTGTCCTTCAAATCCCTGCTTCTTTTCGCCGCGTTTGCTGCCTTCGCCACTACTTCGTGCTCGGAGCGCCAGCAGGAAAATGCGGAAGTCACCACCGAAAACGCTGCCAACGAAGCCGGTGCCGCCACCGAGCAAGCCGCCAACGACGTTCAGGAAGATATGGCCCGGGAACCCGGCGACACGGCCGTAGTGCAGAACAAAGAGGCTGATAAGCTCGTGGAGGAAGTTCCCGCGACGCCGCAGAACTAGTTTCTGCCTTGTATGCCGTTAAAAGTGCCCGTTCCGGTAGTTGCCGGAGCGGGCACTTTTGTTTTTAGATGAGTTTGTAGCTAGAACTTAGCCAAGCAGGGTTTTACTGATTTTAGGGTTACTCCAGGCGTACTTCTTTGTTTTATTTTTGTTGATGCTGGAATTAAAACCTTTTAGCGCATCAGACGCTTCGCGGGTAGCCCTGCTGCGAAACCACCCCGTTATCCTGGCCAACGGCTTTAACGGCACCCCCAACCCGTACACCGTAGCCGCCGCCGAGGCATTTATTGCAGCCCAGGCGCTCAAGCAGCCGGCCGAAAACCTGGCCATCTGGCTGGCTGGGGAACTGGTAGGCAGCATTGGCCTGTGGCGAAAAGAGGATGTATTTCGACTAAGCGCCGGGCTGGGGTACTGGGTAGGCGCCCCGTATTGGGGCAAGGGCGTAGCCACCGAAGCTATTGGCTTATTCACCACGTACGCATTTGCAACCTTTGATATAGTGCGCCTAGAGGCCGGCGTATTTGCCTTCAACCAGCCGTCGATGCGGGCTTTGGAGAAAAACGGTTTCTACCTGGAGAGCATCCGTCGGCAGGCCGTGGTCAAGCACGGGCAGATACAGGACGACTACGTCTGGGTTAAACTAAAGCACCCCAACCAGTCGGCGCCTTACCCTACGCCTGGGTAAACGCCGGAGTACCTTACTCCAAAAAGCCCGATTCCTCGGATCGACAAAGCTGGCTGCACTTGCAGGCCCTGCGTCTACTCCCTCACACGCCCTCCACGGCGGTACTACCGTTGCTTGTTTGTCCTGGCGAAAAGCGTATGTTTGGAGTGTATGTTATGCCTGTATGCGTATGGAGGTACATAGGGAACTCGCTGAAATCCGCCGGCAAATGCGGCAGCTGTTTTTAGCCCGGACCGACCTGATGACTCTGGAGCAATGCCGCCTGGAGTGGCAGCGCATCCTGCAGCAGCTGCAGCAGCGCCCATTGGAGCCGGCCCTGGCCGCTCGCATTGCCGACAGCCTCAAGCAGCTGGCCGAGCTGGGCCGGGCTGATTCTCCCTTCTGGACGGCCACAGCCCGGCGTCAGAAGCTGGAAAACGCGCTTATTCAGGCGGTGCAGGGGCTGTAGCCCAACAAATTTCGTTTGAACCCATCGATAAAAACAGGTCACTGTTTCATGACAGCTTACAGCTGATGCGCAGTCAGCCAACGGTAAGAAGCGCATCATTCAGTTGCTGGGGCGCCACCTCAATTTGCCTTCATAGCCCATTAGTAGTCAAATAATTTTATCCCCTATGCATCCTGCCGTTCACCAGAACAATGTTCAGGCATCTACCATCTTTTGGGTAAGCTGCCTTATTTCGCTGCTACGGGTTGGGATTACTATGGCAGTCAAAATGGAGCAGGAAGGGTATGGTATTGTTGCCAAAATTGTTGGTGCAGCTATAGCTCTGGCCTTAATGGGTGGCGTCAGTTTCCTGGTAGGCCTGGGCCTGCGTAAAGGCTATATGTGGGTGAAAGTTCTGGTGCTAACGATAAACATCATCGCACTTCTCGTTTACGGCGTGTCGCTGCTACCTGGCGCCGTGGGCACGGAAATGTTAAAGCGGAATTACGATACGCCGCTGGAGGCCATCTTGCTAAGTCTAGAACTTCTGCTCACTATTGGATTCATTGTCGCCATCTTCCGCGGGTTTGGCATTTCCGACCGGGCTTCTAATCCAGAACACGTCGACACCGTTTTCACAACCACTACCTAAGCCTCCGGCACAGTTGCTGCAGCTGCCGGTGAAGAAGTAACTGAGTGTGACTATAATGACTATAACCGACTGAACTGCTATGGCAGTAACTATTTCTAATAACGACCACCGCGCTGTTTGGTGGTTTTTGACTGGCCTTTTCATTGCTGTATCGACGGAAGCAGCGTATCGGACTGAGCCTCATTTTGTACGCTTATCTCCTGCCTACTTCCTTGGCGTAGCCATCATGGTGGTTCCGGTCGGCCTGGTGTGCTGGGCCGTGTGGCGAGGCCACTACTGGGCAAAACTGCTCATTGTGGCGGCCACGCTCTATGGTCTGCTCAGACCACTGTTCTATCTGCCGCTCTTACACCTCCCAGAATTCACCCCTCGCCTTGCGTTGCTGGCGCTGGCACTCATGGCCCGGCTGGCAGCATTGTTCATCATCATTCGCGACCTGCTGCGCCGGCCCGTGGCCAAAGAGGCTGGAGTTGCGGCGGAGGTAATTGATTGAACTTATGAAACAGCTGCTTGTACTTGCCGCTTGCCTCTGCGCTGCCCCAGCTTGGGCACAGGGTCGCATCACGCCCAAAGCCGCGCAGCTACCGCAGCCTCCGAGTGTTGAGTCAGTCTTACGAGCCAGTGCCAATCCTCGCCTCACAGAACTCGCCCTCCATGCCATCCTGTATCCGGCGTTGCGGGATACGCTTTCTAACCGTCCTATGCCGCACCTGCAGCCCGGCGACCTGGTGTTTATCAGCGAGGAGGTTGGCCAGTGGCTCAAACTGGTGCGGGCCGGCCGGGACGCCACCCGTTACAACCCTGAGCTTGTGCCCTACTTCCTGCGAAAATCTAGCCTGCGCGGCGCTAAGACATTCGTCATCCTTTAGACTTGTCCCCTCTCAGAAGTCGCAGCCGCCACGGGTGTAGCTGGCGCGCCTACGGGGTATCTTTGCGTACCCCGCCGCTATAGAACTTCCCAAGCCATGCCTAATCGGATAGTCTACCTGCTTTTCTCCCTACTGCTCCTGGCCAGCCCGGCAGTTGCCCAATCTACCCTGTCCAAGCCGGCAGCCGTCCCGCTGCTGGACCAGGAGAATGGCTTTCGCGCCTACCACTTCGGCGAGCCGTACGCCCGGTACCCGAAGTTGCGCGTGTTCTTCGACGATGGCCCCACTACTACCTACATCGACCCCCAGGAAGATTTGCACTACGCCGGCGTGCCGCTCACCGAAGTCCTCTACACCTTCACCCCGGATGGCCTGGACCGGATCAGCTTTACTACCCGGGGCCAGCGCCACAGCGACCAGCTCAGGCAGCAGCTCATTGCCCGCTACGGCCCCGGCCAGCCAGGAACCAGCTACGTGAACAGCTACGAGTGGCGAGGCCAGCACGTGGTGCTCAGCTTCAGCGCCGCCACCAAAGAGAACCCCGACGCCCAGGTGCTGCTGCTGCGCCTGCCGTAGGGCAATCCTGACCAAAGTCCCATTTCCTATGCGCCGTTTCCTGTTTCTGCTACTGCTCAGTGGCCTCGCTTCCCTTCCGGCCGCGCTGGCCTAACAGGCAATGCCCGCTACGACCACAACGACCAGGCCTACCACAGCCAACCCGCAGCCGATGTATGGGGTAGCCTTGATCGAGCTCAACCGCAATTTAGGCGGCAGCTGCTATGTGATTCTCTTCGATGGCGTAACCCCGAATCCGAAGGCTAAGCACTACCAAGAGAACGGCCGGGACCGGGAATTTACCCATGAAGCGGCCGCCCTGAATTTTCTCTACGACCTAGGATGGGAGGTAACACCCAATGGCGGCATGATGTCCACGCCATATGTCTACCGCTACTTACTCAAGCAGCGTGGACAGTAACCTCCTGATTATGAATCTTTCTCCTGCTCGACGCCAGAAATTGATCTGGCTACTTGGCATACTCTGGATGCTCTTCCTTCTCTTGCTTGGGCAGGGCCTACTCTTTAAATGGTTCATACCTCACGGGCAACTGGAAAGCTATGATGCATGGATGAGGTACCAGCAGTGGCAATTGGGGTGGCAACGCGGTGCCTGGCTCCTGGCGCTGAGCCTGCTACTAACAGCTGTATATGCTTACCGCAAAATACCGCAGACCATGAATGGCAATACGCGCTAGCCCGCTACCTTACCTTCCTGCTGATGCTGGTACTGAGTCTGTGGTTGGTTGCTGCCTTCTGCATGCCAGGAGGCTTCATGCTGAGCTGATCATGGTGGCCAGTATACGCGGCGTGAGGTATGGGCACAAAAAAAGCCGCCCCACCCGGAACGGCTTTTTCGAAATCGAAACCGAAGAAAATTCCCACCCAACTTCGGTTCGATTCTGGCGCTGGACTCTAGTGCCGGAACAAAAGTTCGCGGTACTTTACCAGGGGCCAGTCCTCATCGGCCACCATCAGCTCCAGTTTATCTACGGAGCGGCGAATGGTGTCGAAATGTGATTTGACGGTGTCGCAGTAGGCAATGGCCCGCTCGCGCGTGTCGTCTATTTTGTTGGCCACTTTGCGGGCATCAACCATCTGCTCCACCTGAGTCTTGATGGTGTTGATGTGCCGCGAAATGGCTTTAATGGTGTCTACGGTTACTTGTGAGCTGTCATCGTCGAGGCCCAGCTCGCGCAGGCCGCGTACGTTGTTCACCAGCTTGGTCTGGTATGCAACCGCCGTGGGGATGATATGGTTCACGGCTAGGTCGCCCATTACCCGACTTTCGATCTGGATTTTCTTCATGTAGTCCTCCAGCAGAATCTCGTGGCGGGCGTGGAGTTCCACGTGCGAGAAGATGCCGTGGCGCTCGAACAGCTCCGAAGCTTCCTGAGTTACCAGCGCATCCAGGGCGTGGGGCGTAGTCGGGATGTTGGCCAGACCGCGGCGGGCAGCTTCTTCTTTCCACTCATCGGAGTAGCCGTTGCCCTCGAAGCGGATGTCCTTGGAGCTGATAACGTACTCGCGCAGCACGTCCACAATGGCCACTTCTTTTTTCTTGCCCTGCTCGATCAGCGCATCCACTTTCGTTTTGAAGTCGATGAGCTGCTCGGCTACAATGGCGTTGAGCACCGTCATGGCCGAGGAGCAGTTGGCCGAGGAGCCCACGGCGCGCAGCTCAAACTTGTTGCCGGTGAAGGCAAATGGCGAGGTGCGGTTGCGGTCCGTGTTGTCGAGCAGAATAGCCGGAATCTTGTCGATGCCCAGCTTGAGGTAGATGTTGTCGCCTTTGTCCAGGGGCACTTTGGCCGTGCGCTCCAGCTCATCCAGCACCGAGTCCAGCATCGAGCCCACGAACACCGACATGATGGCCGGCGGCGCTTCGTTGGCCCCCAGGCGGTGGTCGTTGGAAGCCGAGGCAATGGAGGCGCGCAGCAGGTCGCCGTAGGTGTGCACCGCCTTGATGGTGGTGATAAAGAACGCCAGGAACTGCAGGTTTTCCTTGGGTTTGCGGCCGGGAGCGAGCAGGTTGATGCCCGTATCGGTGCTCATTGCCCAGTTGTTGTGCTTACCCGAGCCGTTGACGCCTGCAAAAGGCTTCTCGTGCAGCAGTACCTTGAAGTTGTGCTTGTCGGCTACCTTGTCCATCAGGTCCATCAGGAGCTGGTTGTGGTCGATGGCGAGGTTGGCGTCCTCGAAGGTAGGCGCGCACTCAAACTGGTGCGGGGCCACTTCGTTGTGACGGGTACGCAGCGGAATACCCAGTTTGTTTGCCTCCTCTTCGTAGTCCAGCATGAAGGCATGTACCCGGGGCGGAATCGAGCCGAAGTAGTGGTCTTCGAGCTGCTGGCCCTTGGCCGGCGAGTGACCAAACACGGTGCGGCCGGTCATCACTAGGTCAGGGCGGGCCGTGTGCAGGGCTTTATCTACCAGGAAGTACTCCTGCTCGATGCCCAGCGTGGTGTTTACGCGCTGTACGTCTTTGTCGAAGTACTGACAAACGTCTACGGCGGCCTTTTCCAGGGCAGCCAGGGACTTCAGCAGCGGGGCTTTATAGTCCAGTGCTTCGCCGGTGTAGGCTACGAAGATGGTTGGGATGCACAGCGTTTTGGCGCCGGCCGTTTCCAGAATGAAAGCGGGTGAGGTAGGATCCCAGGCGGTGTAGCCACGCGCCTCGAAGGTGTTTCGGATACCGCCGTTCGGGAACGACGAAGCATCCGGCTCCTGCTGCACCAGCGCCGAGCCTTTAAAGTTTTCTACCGGACGGCCATCCGAGTTCAGATCAAAAAACGAGTCGTGCTTTTCGGCGGTGGCGCCGGTCAGAGGCTGAAACCAGTGGGTGTAGTGCGTAGCTCCTTTGGCCATAGCCCAGGTTTTCATGGCCGAGGCCACGGCGTCGGCTACGGAACGCTCCACCGGCGCGCCCTGCTTAATAGCCGATTGCAGCTTCTTGAAATATTCCCCGGGCATGGTAGCCCGCATGGCATCGAGGTTAAACACGTTCTTGCCGAACGAGTCTGAGCGACGCTCACCGGAAGAAATCACCTCGACCGTTTTGCGCTGGTCGACTAGCTCAAGAGCTTTAAATCGGAGAATGGCCATACAGGATTTATGTGGAGACTATGAAACGACAGAGGCAAATGTAGAAGAACGGCATCCATGTTTCCAAATGCTCCCTCCAGTTTTTGAGGCCATTTTCTTGAAAAACGTTGTTTTTTTTCACTTACCCCCTCAAAAACTTATACCAACTTCAACTTTTGCGCTGAAAAACACAAGGTACTGTCCTCCGTTGACTAATACAGCACAAGGTTTGGCGAACAGAGCACCAATTATCTTCTCCCGCGCAACCGCACGGCTGTCGGTGTTACTTTTGGGCGTGAATAACCGCTTTGCGTTTCAGCCGCGCTACTTTTTGTTCTGGCTGCTCTTCTTTCTGGTAGCCAAGCTGCTGTTTCTGAGTTACTACCACCAGCTGGCTGCCCCTCTCCCTCTGGCCGAGATGGCGCAGATTGTTATTTTCGGGCTGCGGCTGGATGCATCGGCGGCGGCCTACCTGAGTTTGCCGCCTTTTCTGCTGTTCCTGGCCGACTGCCTGGCCGGGCCACGCTTCCCGCTGGAGCGGCTGCTGCGCTTTGTTACGGCGGTTGCGGTGCTGGTCGTATCAGTACTTACCGTGGCTGACCTGGAGCTGTACCATGCCTGGGGCTTCCGCCTGGATGCCACCCCGCTGCAATACCTGAACACGCCCACGGAAATGGCCGCCTCGGCCGGCTCGGCCCCTTGGCTGATGCTGCTGGCACTTTGGGGGTTGCTGCTGGCCGGCAGCTGGGGCCTGTATACCAGGCTGATAGGCCGGCTGCCGGCGGCTCCGTACGGCTTCGGGCGCGGAAGGGCCGCTTTGGTAAGCCTCCTATATATAGCCTTGGTAGTGGTGCCGTTGCGGGGTGGGGTGCAGCAGATTCCCGTCAACCAGAGCGACGTATATTTCTCCACGGTGCCGTTTGCCAACCATGCCGCCGTGAATACGGCTTGGAACGTGGTAAATTCCCTGCTGCAGCAGAGCAGCACCGTGAATCAGTACCAGTACATGCCCGACAGCACTGCCCGCCGGCTCGTACAGGAGCTCTACGCCGCTCCGGTTCGCCCGGCGCCGGCCTCGCTGCTGCGTACGGCGCGGCCCAACGTGCTCTTCATTATTCTGGAAAGCTTCACCAGCAAATGGGTAGGCAGCCTGGGCGGGCAGCGCGGCACCACGCCCACGCTCGACAGCCTGGCGCGCACGGGCGTGCTGTTCTCCAACATTTACGCGGCCGGCGACCGGAGCCAGAAAGGGCTGGTGGCCCTGCTGAGCGGCTACCCCAATCAGCCCACCACCAGCATTATCAAGTACCCGCGCAAAACCGAGCGGCTGCCTCACCTGGCCCGCTCCCTGGCGCCGGCAGGCTACAGCTCCCGTTATTATTATGGGGGCGAGCTGGCCTTCGCCAACATGAAAAGTTACCTCGTAGCGGCCGGCTACGACCAGATTACCGAGCGCAGTGACTTCCGGGCCAGGGAGCAGAACTCCAAGTGGGGCGCCCACGACCACGTGCTGTTCCGGCGGGTGCTGGATGACCTGGGCCGGCAGCGGCAGCCGTTTTTCGTCACGGCCTTCACGCTCAGCAGCCACGAGCCGTTTGATGTGCCCATGCGCACGCGCTTCCCGGGCACCGATGAGGCGACGCTCTTCCGCAACTCCGTGTATTACACCGACCATGCCCTGGGTCAGTTCTTGCGCGCGGCCCGCCAGCAGCCGTGGTGGAGCAATACGCTGGTCGTGCTGGTAGCCGACCACGGCCACCCGCAGCCGGGCAGCACGCCCAACTATGCTCCGGCCAAATTTCGGATTCCGCTGCTGCTCACCGGCGGCGCGCTCCGGCCCGAAGCCCGAGGCCGCGTCGTCCGTACCATTGGCTCCCAGACGGACGTGGCGGCCACGCTGCTGGCGCAGCTGCAGCTGCCCGCCACGGCGTATCCGTTCAGCCGCAACGTGCTGGCCGCCGATTCAGCTTCGGCCTTTGCCTTCTACTGCTTCACGGATGGGTTTGGGCTGATAACGCCGCGTGGGCCGGTTACCTTCGACAATGCCGCCCGGCAACCGATTACCCGCGGGCCACGGGTGCCGGCTCGGCAGGTGCAGCAGGGCCAGGCCTACCAGCAGGTTTCCTTCGAGGACTTTCTGCGTAAGTAAGGTCGCCGTTTCAACCAGCCCCCAATGGACCAGCCGGAACTCCTGTTTGTGTACAATGCCAAGGCCGGCCCACTAAATGGCCTGCTCGACACCCTGCACAAAACCCTGTCGCCGGCTACCTACGCCTGCTCCCTGTGCGCCCTCACCTACGGCGCTACGAGCATGAAGCCGGAGTGGCGGCAGTTTCTGCGGGAGTTGCCCGTCACAGCCACCTTCCTGCACCGCGACGAGCTACCTCAGCACTACCCCGAGCTGGCCGCGCACCCGCTTCCGGCCGTGTTCCGGCGCCACGCCCCGGGCCCGTGGCAGGTATTTCTGACGCCTCAGGAACTCCGGCAGCCGGATCTGGCCGAGCTAATAGACCTGGTGCGGAGCCGGCTGGCGGCCCGCCGGAACGCGGGCTAAGCAGCAGCCCTGCCCGAGCGGCGCCAACTTCCCTAAGCAAGGTATCTGCAACAACCGGCAAGTAGCCGTATCTTTGCGGCCTTGCTTATGGAAACCAGAAAAGTTGCCTTTTATACGCTGGGCTGCAAGCTCAACTTCTCCGAAACGTCGGCCATTGGGCGGCAGTTTGAGGAGCACGGCTTTGTGAAAACCAGCTTCGAGGACGCAGCCGATATCTACGTCATCAACACCTGCTCCGTCACCGACCACGCCGACCGCAAGTGTCGCAAGGTGGTGAAGGAAGCGCTGAAGCATAATCCCGAAGCGTTTGTGGCTATTGTGGGCTGCTACGCTCAGCTCAAGCCCCAGGAAATTGCCGAAATTCCGGGTGTGCACGCCGTGCTGGGCGCGGCCGAAAAGTTTCAACTGGTGGAAACGCTGGCGGGCTTTCAGAAGCCGGCGGCCGGGCAGCCGGGTCAGGTTTTCGCCTCGCCCATTGCTGCAGCCACCGAGTTTCACGCGGCCCACTCCTACGGCGACCGTACGCGCACCTTCCTGAAGGTGCAGGACGGCTGCGACTATTCGTGCTCGTTCTGCACCATTCCGCTGGCCCGGGGAAAAAGCCGCTCCGGCTCGGTGCAGAGCGTGGTGGAGCGTGTGCAGGCGCTGGCTGCTACCGGCGTGAAGGAAATTGTGCTGACGGGTGTAAATCTGGGCGACTTCGGTCTGCAGGGCCCCGAGCGGGAACGGCGGGAAAACTTCTACGACCTGGTGCAGGCCCTGGACGAGGTGGAAGGCATTGAGCGGTTCCGCATCAGCTCCTGCGAGCCCAACCTGCTGTCCGATGAGATTATCCGGTTTGTGGCCCGCTCGAAGCGGTTTATGCCCCATTTCCACATTCCGCTGCAGTCAGGCTCCAACAAGATTCTGGGCCTTATGCGTCGGCGCTACCGCCGCGAGCTGTACCAGGAACGGGTTGCCCTGATCAAGGAGGTGATGCCGCACGCCTGCATCGGCGTCGACGTAATTGTGGGGTTTCCCGGCGAAACCGAGGCGGATTTCCGGGAAACCTATCAGTTTCTCAACGAGCTGGACGTGAGCTACCTGCACGTGTTTCCGTACTCGGAGCGGGAGAAAACGCTGGCGCCTACCCTGCCCGGCCGCGTGCAGGACCGCCTCCGCCACGAGCGCACCACCCAGTTGCGCGGGCTTTCGGAAAAGAAAAAGCGCTTTTTCTACGAGCAGCACGCGGGTCAGCAGGCGCAGGTGCTCTTCGAAGATGACGTAACCAACGGTCAGATGGAAGGCTTCACGCCCAACTACATCCGCGTTACGGCCCGGTACGACCCCCTGCTGGTAGGCGAGCTGAAGCACCTGCGCCTGACCGCCGTGAACCCACAGAACCTGATGGAAGCCGAAGAGCTGGGCATCGAAGTTTTTCAGCACTAAGGCTGTCATGGCGAGGCCGGTGGCGCATCAGGCCAGTGTGTCCGAAGCAATCCGTCCTGGACAACACTCAACACTATAAAACGTGAAAAGCCCCTGATGCTCGTGCTGGCGTCAGGGGCTTACTCGTTTTATTCAGAGGCCGGATTGACGCCGCTTGCTGCGCGGAATGTCGTTCCTCCCTGCAACGACAGGCAACGGTTCTATCGGCTCAGCTGCCGCTGCATCAGGTCCATCATTTGCTGCATCAGGCGCTGCTGCTCCTGCAGGTGCTGGTTGCGCAGCTCAGCCAGGGCCAGTTGGTGGGCCATCTGCTGCGTGTATAAAGCGGCCTGCCAGCCTTCGGTAGGAGCCTGCGCTGCCGGGGGGGCGGGGTTGAGCGCAGCAACCGGAGCAGCCGCTGCCGCCGGTGGTGCAGCGGCCGGGGCCGGCTCTGGCACTGTGGCGGCTACAGGCGGCAATGGCTCAGGAGTAGGACCAACAGCTGCCGCTGGTGGCGCGGAATCTGCCGCCAATGGGGCTTCTATAGGAGGCAAGGGCAGGGCGGTTTCTTCCTCCTCGAGTGCTGGTGCCTCTTCGTCTTCTGCTTCCTCATTAACGATGGGGGCATTGACCGGCGGAAAAAGCTGGCCCGCTACGGCTACGTACCTGGGGCCTTTACCCAACAGCATCCAGTCTTTTGATACATTTGGATAAACAGTGAATAATGTCTCAAGCAGATCGAAACCCGGCTTATTCCGCCCTTCTATCAGGTGCTGAATAACCGTGGCTGTTCGACCCAGAGACTTTGCAAAGGCATTTTTTGATATACCCAAATCCTTAACAAGGAGCGCAAAACGTTCGGCAACACTTTCGGCCATATTATTCAAATGCTTTAGCTTATATTATTCTGCAAATGTATAATAAAATAAACAAGCTTAGTAGTGGGTGAGTTGCTGGCTAAGTTGTTCCTCGGTTGTAGGGTTTGGAGTTTCTGCTCAGAAAGCGCAGGCGCTTTCTGGTGCTTCGGGCAATTGGGCGAGACGCAATTTGCATCTCGTCGAATTGCCTTGGTCCTCTCTGGTAGTCCTAAACAAAATCGAACACATCGGAAAAATCGGCTTCAGCTTGGCAACCAGCTTATCCCTATTAGTAGCACCTACGCTGAAGTATTTTACAAGACGCGGAGAGGTTTGAATCTGTACTAGCGTTTCCTTCATGCTCCCTTCCCGCACAAAGCCTACGCTCAACCAGCGGGCATCCGGACGGGTTTTACCCATTCTGCCTGGGTTAGGTATCAACTCGGCTCAAAGGATGCCGGGGTGCTGCGGCCAACTATTCCAGGTCGGAAGCTGTTACTTGCCACTTATGCCTGTACCTGCCACCTATACCTACACCTCCGAGCTCTACGAGGGCCCGGCCCTGACGAGCAGTGCCGCGCTGGATTGGCCCGGGGTACGGATTGAGCGCTACCAGTTGGCCCCAGCGGCTCTGCCGGCTCACTGCCACGAGCACCACCTGCTCCTGGTGCATCAGGGGCCGCAGCCGGTAGTCGCCAGTCGCCGCACCGGAAGCCGCGTGGAAGCAGACCAGTTCCGGCACGGCGACGTAGGCCTGTACCCGGGTGGGGAGTACGGCCCGTTTAACTGGGACAGCCCGGTAGACATCATTCAGGTGCATCTGGATGCCCAGGCCCTGGAAAACCGGGCCCGCCGCGACCTGGACGTGCGCGCCTTCGTCCTGCGGGAGCGGTTTCGCTGCGAGGATGGACTGCTCGCCCAGCTCGCTCAGCAGCTGCTGGCGGCCACGGGCCGGGCAAATGGCCTCGGGTAGCTCTATGCCGAGTCGCTGGTGACGACGCTCTGCTACCATCTCATTGAGCACCACGCCACGTTCGAGCACCGCCCAACGAGCGGGACCGGGGGCCGGCTGCCGGCCGCGGTGCTGGCCCGCATCGATGCTTACCTGGAGGCCCACGCGGAAGCGCCCGTTACCCTGGAGATATTGGCCGGACTGGCCAATCTGAGTGTGTTTCACTTCGCCCGCCGTTTCAGACACACCACCGGCCGCGCCCCCTACCAGTATGTGCTGGACTGGAAAATCCGGCGCGCCCGTGCTTTGCTGCGAGCCGGCGAGCTGCAGGTGGCCGCCATCGGCGATGCGCTGGGCTTTGCCTCGCCGGCCCATTTTGCTGCCGCCTTCAAGCGGGCCGTGGGCCAGAGCCCCCGGGCGTTTCAACAAGGCCAGGCCGCGCACCAATAGCGCAGGAATATGTAAGTAGAAGGCAGGAATCAGGCACTGGCCTGGGAAGCATTGGGGGACCTTTGAGGTAATTAAAGCGGCCGCCGAACTGCGGTGCTTTCACCCTCAACCCCTGCTTGCATGAATGCTCTTATTGTAGTGGCCGGCGCCACCGGCGACCTGGGCGGCCGCATCATCAGTGCCCTGCACCGGCGCGGCGCAACCGTGCGGGCGCTGGTACGCCCCGAAACCGACCCGGCGAAGACAGACCGCCTCAGCCGGCAAGGCGCGGACGTATGGCGCGTCGAATTCACAGACCATGCGGCCCTCGCCCAGGCGTGCCAGGGCGCGAGTTGCGTGGTGTCGGCCCTGGCGGGCCTGGAGGAGGTTATCGTGCAGGCTCAGTCGCGGCTGCTCAGCGCGGCCGTGGCAGCGGGCGTGCCGCGCTTTATTCCCTCCGACTTTGCCAGCGACTACACCCTTCAGGCGCCCGGCGCCAACCGCAACTTCGACCTGCGGCGCACGTTCCGGGCCCGCCTCGACCAGGCTCCCATCTCCGCAACGTCCATTCTCAACGGCGCTTTCGCCGAAGTGCTGAGCTACAATATTCCGCTGCTGGACTTCCGGCAGCAGCAGGTAGACGCCGACTGGCGCATCGACTTCACCACGAAGGACGACACGGCTTCCTTTACGGCCGCTGCTGCCCTGGACCCGGCCACACCCCGCTTCCTGCGCATCGCCAGCTTTCAGCCCAGCCCGCGCGAGCTGGTTGCCCTGGCCGAGGCCGCCGGCAAAGGCCGCTTCACGCTGGTGCGGCTGGGCTCCCGCGCCGACCTGGCCGCGGCTATCCGGCGCGCCCGGGCGGCCAACCCGGCCGGTGAGCAGCAACTCTACGCCGACTGGCTGCAGATGCAATACCTGCTGAGCATGTTCAGTGTGCAGAACCCGGCGCTCGACAATGCCCGCTACCCGGAGCTGACCTGGACCAACCCCATCACCTTTTTAACCGCTTAAGCCTGTGCAACCCGTTTCTTCCCTGTTTCCGGCCTCCTACTCCGACGAGGCGCTGCTCCGACGCCTGCCCGGCTTCACTGACCACTACGCCACCGTTAACGGTGTGCGGCTCCACTACGTAGAGGACGGGAGTGGCCCGGTGCTGGTGTGCCTGCCGGGCTGGCCGCAAACCTGGTACTCCTACCACCCCATTGCCGCCGGGCTGGCCCGGCATTACCGGGTTATCATCGTTGATATTCGCGGCATGGGCAGTTCTGAGAAGCCCGCCGCGGGCTACGACAAGAAGACCATGGCCCAGGACATCTACGAACTGCTGCGCCACCTGGGCGTGACGAAAGCCTCGATCCTGGGGCACGACATCGGCGGTATGGTGGCCAGCAGCTTCGGGTTTAATTATCCGCAGGCCACCCATAAGCTTATACTGGCCGATGGGGCGCACCCCAGTGAAGGTCTGCGGCAGATGCCGCTGCTACCAGCCCCCGGCTCCTTTACCGATAAGATGAACGGACAGCAGCCCTACCTCTGGTAGATGGCCTTCAATCAGGTGAAGGATTTGCCCGAGCAGCTGCTGGCCGGGCGGTTTGAGTATCTGCTGGAGCACCTCTTTCGCTACGTGATGCTGGACGAGAGCCGCATGTCGGCCTTCGACCGGGCAGTGTACGCGGCCGTCTACAACCAGCCCGAGAACATCCGCGCCTCAAACGCCTGGTATCAGGCACTGGCCCAGGATATAGCCGATGCTGGCACCTACGCGCGCCTTACCATGCCGGTGCTGGGTATCGGCAGCCACGTGTCGTACAGCTACCTGCAAATGAGTTTGCCTTATATGGCCGAAGACGTCCGGGTCGTCGGGATCTTAGACAGCGGGCACTATATGTTCGAGGAGCAGCCGGCGCAGGTGCTGGCAGCCGTCCTGGACTTCCTGCAGCCACCGGCCAGCTAACGGCGCCGGGGCAGCCGCTCTCCGGCTCATACCTACGTGCCAACCTGCAGTTGTCGGCAGTCTGAGAAAAGCAGCACGGCGCTTGCAGTTTGCGCTGATGGTGCTCTGCCTTGCCACTTAGCTGCTGCCCGAAAACGCATAAGCCAGCTGTTCCCAACCCGTCATCGATAAGGCCAGGGACGCGCTATTTCCATTCTGCACGGTTCGGTTTCCTAGGCGCCGCTTCTCTCCTACTCGTAGCGCAGGCTTTCGATGGGGTCGAGGGCGGCGGCTTTGCTGGCGGGGTAGTAGCCCGAGGCCAGGCCCACCGTTACGCAGATAATCAGGCCCATCGTCATCCAGAGCCAGGGCACCACGAAGCCGCCGCTGCCCACAAACAACGACACGCCGTTGCCCATAGCCACGCCCAGCAGGATACCGAACAGCCCACCCATGATGCAAATCACAATGGCCTCGATCAGGAACTGCTGACGGATTTGCAGGGCCGTAGCGCCCAGGGCCTTGCGCACCCCAATTTCCCGGGTGCGCTCCGTGACGGATACCATCATAATGTTCATGAGGGCAATGCTGGCGCCGAGCAGGGTGATAAAGCCTACCAGGAAACCGCCCACTTTCATCCCCCCAGAGAGGCTGTCCAGCTTGGCGGCCAGGGAGTCGGAGCGCTCCAGGTCAAAGGAGTCTTCCTGGCCCAGCTCGTCGTGGCGCACGGCGCGCATGATGCCGGTGGCCTGCCCTGTTACGTAGGTCAGGTTTTCGGGCTTTTCCACGGCCGTTTTCACGTCGTAGGTGAGAGCTTGCTGGCGGGGCATCTGGTTGCCGGTTTCCAGCGGAATCAGGATGGTGCGGTCGGCGCCGCCCCCGCCCATGGTGGGGCCGCTTTTCTCAAAAACGCCCACCACCTGAAACCGGCGCCCCAGGAAATACACGTACTGGTCGACGGGATTCTGGCTGGGAAACAGCTTGTCCTTGATTTCACTGCCCACAATGGCTACGTTGGCGCCATTATCCAGCTCCGTCTGCGAAAAGCTCCGGCCGCTGCCCAGCTCGTAGTTCTGAATCAGCAGGTAGTTTTCGTCGCCGGCCACCACGTTCATGTTCGGGTTGGTTTTCTCCCCGTTGGCTTTCACCTCCGTAGCGCCCGCAATAAAGGCGGAGAGGCCCACCTTGGCATCGTCGCCGAGCTGCTCCTTGTACTGCTGGGCCTGCAGGTAGCTGATGGGTGGGTAGGTGCGCTCCCGGCGGCCGCCCTGCCGGAAGCGGTTGCTGTAGCCCTTGGCCGTCATTTCAAAGGAGTTGGCGCCCAGGCTGGCGAAGGTCTGGTTCAGGGAGTTCTTCATGGCATCAATAGCCGTGAGAATACCTACCAGCGCCATAATGCCAATGCTCACAATCAGGCCCGTGAGCACCGTGCGCAGCAGATTACTGTGAATGGAACGGAACGCTTCCCGAATGTTTTCTAGCAAGTGCATACCTCAGACCCTGAAATTGGTGCCTGCCCCACGTGGGGCGGGCGCCGCAAGGTAACCGCTTTCGGGCGGACTCCCGCTGGTTTTGGTACATTTGCTTACGTTGGTTTTTTACGGATATCGTACATGATGCGGAAGTCGTTTTTTCTGTTTGTGGGCTTGCTGCTGACCCTGTTGCCGCTGGCGGCGCGGGCCAACCGCGTGCTCATTCCCATGGATCAGACCCAGAAGGAGCACCTCAAGGCCTATGGCATTGCCTTCTGGCTGCTCACCCGGCAAGTAGAGGTAGACTGGCTGCTGAATTACCGCGGCGGGGCCTTTGCCTGCAACGGCGTGGAGGGCCTGGAAAATGAGCTGGCCGTGCGGGGCGTGAGCTACCAGGTGATTTCGGAAGCCCAGTACAGCAGCGTGCTGCAGGAAATAGCCGACCCCAACGCCAACATGGACATCATGAAGCTGGAGAAAGTGCCCAAGATTGCGGTGTACACGCCCAAGGGCAAGCAGCCCTGGGACGATGCCGTGACGATGGTGCTTACCTACGCCGAAATTCCCTACACCCAGATCTACGACGACGAAGTGCTGCACGGCGACCTGCCCAAGTACGACTGGCTGCACATTCACCACGAGGACTTTACGGGCGAGTACGGCAAGTTCTTCGCCTCCTACCGCAACCGCCCCTGGTACCAGCAGCAGCAGCGCGACTCGGAGGCGGCAGCCAAGCGCAATGGCTTTGCCAAAGTAAGCCAGATGAAGGGCGCCGTGGTCACGCGCATGCAGGAGTTCGTGGCCGGCGGCGGCTTCATGTTTGCCATGTGCGGGGCCACCGACACCTACGACATTGCCCTGGCCGGCCTGGGCATTGACATGGTGGAAAGCATGTACGACGGTGACCCGTCCGACCCCCAGGCCCAGAGCAAGCTCAACTTCAACCGCACCCTGGCTTTCAAGGACTTTCAACTCGTGCGCGACCCATACCAGTACGAGTACTCCAACATTGACATGCAGCCCCAGGAGCGCGGGGTGTACGAAGACAACGACTATTTCCAGCTGTTCACGTTCTCGGCCAAGTACGACCCGGTGCCTACCATGCTCACCCAGGACCACGAGAAAACCATCAAGGGCTTTATGGGTCAGACCACGGCCTTCCGCAAGCAGCTCATCAAGTCCGACGTGGTAATAATGGGCGACAACAAGGCCTCGGGCGAGGTGCGCTACATGCACGGCACGCTGGGCAAAGGCACCTGGACGTTCTACGGCGGCCACGACCCCGAAGACTACCAACACTTAGTAGAAGAAGAGCCCACCGACCTGGCCCTGCACCCCAACTCCCCCGGCTACCGCCTCATTCTAAATAACGTGCTCTTCCCGGCCGCTAAAAAGAAAAAGCAGAAGACCTAAGCCGGACATATTTCGGAAATCATTTAGCATCCGACGCATGTAAGTTCTCGAATCCTCGTGGGCTAGGTATCCTTATGAGAAAAGTTATTCTCAGTGTATTGGCCGGCATCATTTTCGGCGTGTTAGCCAGCACTTTTCTCTCAAAAAGGCTCGGCAGTAAGCCTATTCCTGAAGGCTACGTCTGTGTAATAGTAAAGAATCAATCAAAGAGACCTATAAAGCTCCTTACATTAAAGCATGAACGAGGCAGTATAGAGGTGAAGGGGCTTCAGCAGGGAGAGCAAACAAACGTCATTTTTAAAAGCCCCGGTGAAAACGCTTATTCTGTCATTGCCAAATTCGAAAGCGGTTCTACAGTAGCTTCCCGCAAAGAGTATATTGAGGGTGGCTATCGGAGAGTCAACACCATATTTACTGATACTATTAGGCTGGAGCGCAACGCGTATTAATTTGTTGATGGCACGGGCTATTCAGGTGGGCTATGCAGAATTGAAACAGATGGCATCCGTAACGCCCAAATTCCCGTTTGTAAGCCCTAACCTACCGGCGCTTTCATGAATTCCACGCAACCTAACTACGGTTTTTCGGCTACCAATGGCGACCTGCGCACGACGAACCCGCTCCCGCGGGCCGTGTTGCGCTCCAACAACTACCTGCTGCTCGACGGGGAATGGCGCTTTGCCCTGGACCCTGATGATGTGGGCCTGCGCGATGCCTGGTACGTCAGCCACCAGTACGAGCACGTAGCCAACTGGCCCGGCTCGGTGGAGGAGCACATGGACCAAACCCGGGAGCCCGGCCAGCCAACTTCCCGGTGGCAGGACAAGGTAGTGGCCTGGTATGAGCGGGAATTTCCTTTACCCGAGCGGGGCGA
This sequence comes from Hymenobacter guriensis, assembly GCF_015773195.1. Lineage (GTDB taxonomy): Bacteria > Bacteroidota > Bacteroidia > Cytophagales > Hymenobacteraceae > Hymenobacter > Hymenobacter guriensis. Next base: position 261,200 of record NZ_JADWYK010000005.1, on the reverse strand, counting down.
CGACCACAGCCTGTTCCAGCTCACGTTTGGGGCCTGCGGCTATGAAACCCAGGTATGGCTCAACGGGCATCTGCTGCGCACAATTGAGGGTGAGGACATTCACTACGGTGAGTACACGTCGTTTTCCTTTGAGTTGCGCAACGAGTACCTGCGCCCTATCAACCGCATCACCGTGCGCATTGCCGATACCATGGACGCCGAAACGCCCCGCGGCAAGCAGGAGTCGCACGTGTACAAGCGCGGCGGCATCTGGTACCAGACGCACACCGGGGCCGTGCGCTCGGTGTGGCTGGAAATGGTGGAGCGCAACCGTCTTCGCACCCGCGTGGGCGTGGAAAGCGTGATTGAAGACCGGCTGGTACGCTTCAATATGACCACCCGAATTCACGACCCCGGCGTGTATACTGTACGCCTGCAGGTCTTCTCCACCAACGAGCCGGCCCCGCAGCCCCTGGCCGTGTCGGAGTTTGAGCTGCGCCTGGAGGCGGGCCAGCGCCAGCAACGCATGGTGATGGAGCTGCCCGGGGCAAAACTCTGGGGGCCGGGCATGCCCAACCTTTACCGGCTGGTGGCTCAGCTCATCGACTCCGAAGGATATACCGCTCAGATTGAAACGCATTTCGGGCTGCGCAAAGTGGAATCCAGAGGGCGGCACGTGTACCTCAACAACGAACCTACCTACCTCGACGGCATCCTCTACCAGCCCGGCACGGCCACCTACGAGGAAATGCGCCTGCACATGCACGCCATGCTCGAGCTGGGCTGCAACCTCGTGCGGGTGCACATTGCGGGCGTCGACCCGCGTATCTACAACCTGGCCGACGAGCTGGGTCTGCTCTTGTGGGTAGAAGTGCCGAGCCCCCACTCCTCCACCCCGCGCAGCCGCGAAAATCACCGCGCCGAGCTGCTGCGCATGCTGGCCCTTATTCAGTCGCACCCCTCGGTGGTTATCTGGAGCCTCTACAACGAGGACTGGGGCTGCCAGGACATTGCCACCAACCCCGAAACCCGGCGCTACATCATCGACATGTACCACTACATGCAGATCGAGCATCCGCAGTTTCTGGTGGTGGACAACGACGGCTGGCAGCACATTTCGCAGGAGGGCCGCCTGAAGTCCGATTTACTCACGGCCCACCTCTACACCCCCGACCTGCCGCGCTGGCAGGAGTTGCTCGACCGGCTGGTGGAGGGCGAAATGATTGGTACGGCCGCTTTCCCACTGGTGGTGGGCGACCCGTTCTTTTACCGTCGTCAGAAGCCCCTGATCGTGAGTGAGTGGGGCGGCTTCGGCTTTGCCGACTACGGCGGCCCCCAGGCCGGAGAAGAGCGCACGGAGCGCATCCGTCAGTTCAAGCAGGAACTGCGCCGGCGCGATATTGCCGGCGACGTTTACACCCAGGCCACCAACATTGAGGACGAACGTAACGGCGTTATCGACCCGCACACGGGCGCGCTGTCGGTGCCGGCGGGCCTGCTTTCTTCAAAGGGGGATGGTGAACAGGTAACAGGTAACAGGTAACAGGTAACAGGTAACAGGTTTGAACGCGTCGGTGCGAGGTGGAGTCGAAACAATCCGTCCTGAGCAACGTGTAAAGTTCTGAAATGGTGAAAAGCCTCTGTCGTCAGTACAAACGGCAGTGGCTTTTCTGGTTTTATAACTGGTCTGGTGCAATACAGGATGGATTGCTGCGGCGCCGCCTCGCACCGACGCGTCACTCACTTCACCGCTAGTGCATCCGGTCGTCGCGCACGGGCAGATTAGTCACGATGTTGCCCTCAATTTCAAGCAGCTCCTGGAGGCGGGCATCCACTTCGCGGGCGTCGCAGTATTCCTTGGCCAAATCCACGTACGCTACGAAATGCCCGGCTTCCGACACCATCAGCTCGTAGTAGAACTTGCTGAGGTCGGGGTCGGGAATGTGTTTCCAGAGCAGCTTGAACCGCTCACAGCTGCGGGCCTCAATCAGCGCCGACACCAGCAGCTGGTCCATGAGCTGCCGCTCGCGCTGGCCGCCTTTGCGCACGTGGGCCATCAGCTGCACCACGTATTCGTCGCGGCGGGGGCGGCCCAGCTGGTGGCCGCGCTTGCGCAGCTCCTGCAGCACCCGCTCGAAGTGAGCCCACTCCTCGGCTACCAGTTCCGTCAGCTCGTCTACCAGGCGCGTTTTCTCCGGATATTTTACAATCAAGCTGATACCGGTACTGGCCGCCTTCTGCTCACAGTAGGCATGGTCGACGAGGATATCCTCAATGTTTTTGCTGGCTATATCCACCCAGCGCGGGTCGGTGTTCAGCTTAAGCTTAAGGATGGTTTTCTCGCGTTTTTGAGCTTCTTCCTCTGAAGGCTGGGGCGCCGAATAATCCGTCATAGTAGTTCAAGAGCAGCTTTCCATACGCTTTGCTAAAGAGCGTATCAGCTAATTAGTTAATCAAAGAAATTCCAGCGCAGACCAAACTGAAAGCTGCGCGGGTTGCCGGTGTAGTAGGGCGTGGTGAAATAGCCGTTGCGGTACAGGCCCTGGTTGAGGTAAGCCAGCTTCAGGAAGAACGTGACGGCCTTGATGTCACCGCTCACGAACACGTCCATCACCGGGTAGCTGCGGGCCGTGAAGCTGTTCTGCACGAAAAACTGCTGGGTGCTGGGGCTGTAGTCGTAGGGCCGCCAGCGCGACTGAAAGTAGGTTTCCAGCCCGATCTGCCCGAACAGCGCCTTCTTGAACAGGTAGCCCTGGTAGGCCACGCGGCTGTTGAGCACAATGGCCGGAATCCGCAGGCCGTCCCCGTTGCCTCCCCCGGTCAGGGTCAGGTCGTGGTCGGCGCGGAGCTTGCCCAGCACCAGCCGGTGGCGCAGGCGGCCAATGAACAGCTGCCGCTCAGTATCCAGCTGCGCTGGTACAGCCTGCTCGTTGTAGTACACCAAGCTGGTAATATTCACCACGGCGCCTTCGGCCAGGATGCGCTGCGGCCCAAACGTGCGCTCGGCCCGCACCAGCAGCTGGTTTACTTTGGTATTGTTAAAGGGCTTCTGGTCTTGGCCTATATGATTCCACTGGAAGTGGTTGCCATCGAACTGCTGCTGGGTGAGCGTGGGCGAGTACGAGGTGCTGGCTATTTCGGCCGTCAGCGGCCCCAGCCGGGCAGAGGCCCGCAGCCAGTATTCATCCGCCAGCTTGTACTCGCCGGCGGTTTCAATGGCAAACTGCTGGTAGCGGAACGCGGCCGTGCCGCCCAGAAACACCTGGTTGAAGGTACGCTCTGAGGTTGTAGGCGTAGTTCCGTCGGCCAGCAGAGAGCGGGTTTCGAGGCGGGCGTTGCGGTAGCGGCCGTAGAGGCGGTAGTCCACGGCATTGGTGTGGCCAAGCACGCCCACGGTGTTATCGAGCTGCCGGTAGTTGGCGCGGTCTTCGGTCTTGAGCGAGTCGTAGCGGGTCTGGCGCCGGGCCGTAGCGGGCGAATAATACCGGATGCGCCCCTCCGCATCGTAGGGAATGGCGTCGTCGTTGTAGCGGTTCTGCTGGCGGTTGAAGTCCAGGGTGTGGTAGGCGGTGAGGCCCTTGCTCAGCAGGCGGTAGGTTTGGGTGAGGTGGGCGTCGTCGCGGTTGTCGCGGTTCACGGCCTGGGAAAGCCACACTTCCTCCAGGCGGTAGTCGAACAGCTGGCGCAGGGCAGTGTCTCCCACCTGAGGCCGGATGCCGCCCTGCTCCACCGCCTCGTGCCGGGTGATAAGGTAGTTAGCCAGCAAATGATACCGCTCATCCTCGGTCTGGTAGCGGCCAAACAGCGTAATGGTGGAGTGGCGCACCATCTGGTTCCGGGGAATAGAGGCCAGGACTTTGTTGCTGGCCACGCGGTTATAGGTGATACCCACGTTGGCCAGCTTCTTGAAGCTGCGGCTGTGGGTAAGCTCAAAAATCTGCTCGCCCACGGAGCTCTGCTGGTAGCGGAAGTAGGTGAACGGCGAGCGGGTGTCGTAGTACGGGATGGTGGCTGGGTTGGGCGCGTACCGGTCGAAGGCGTTGCGGCCCAGGCGGGCGCCCAGCTGGGTGGGCATCTGCCAGAGCAGGCGGCGCGAGGCCGTACCCAGATTGCCCAGATCCTGGTAAAACGACGAATCGGGCAGCCAGTAGCGCTGGTTGTGGAAGGTGTTGAGGGTGGTATCGAGCGTGGTGCCCTCGGTTTGGTCGCGTAGCACGTCCCGCTCCCGCACGATGCGCGTAGTCAGCGGCCCGTAGAGCACCTTGGTTGAGTCGTCGATAATCTGGGCGCGGGCCGGGGCCGCCAGCAGCAAAGCCAGCAAACCCGCCAGCAGCGCGGCGCGAAACCCGGCGGCGAGGCCACTTTTTCGCCACCGCAAACACAAAGCAAATAAATCAGACAACAGCGTGGGGCTGAAAGGAAGACATCAGAAACTGCCGAAGCTGGTGGGCACCATCCCCCAGCAGCCGGACTTCAATGGGAATAAAAAACACCGGTACGCCCGCCAGCGCGGCTTGCAGGGCCGGCTCGCGCAGGCGCATGGCGTCCTTTTGCGTGGTAAAGATGCTGCCTCCGGGCGGGAGTTGGGCCACTACCGCCCGAATTTCGGCCTCGGTGAAAGCGTGGTGGTCGGCAAAGGCGGCGTGGTGCGCCAGCGCGTAGCCGGCCTGCGTCAGGTACTCGCGCAGTGGCCCGGGTTGGGCAATGCCCGTCAGCAGCACGCCAGCCAGGCTGGCCGGCGCGGCCGCCGCGCCTACCGCCACGGGTGCCCCGTAGGTATAGCTGGAGAACAGCACCGGCGCGCCCGGCCGGCTGTAGCACCCGATGCGTTGCCGGATTTCCGCCTGCTCGGCGGCGGGCAATTCGGCGGGGCACTTCGTGACGATGATGACATCGGCGCGGCGGGCCCCACCCCGGCTCTCGCGCAGGCGCCCGGCGGGCAGCACCCAATCCTCGTAGAAAGGCCGCTTGTGCTCCGTGAGCAGAATACCCAGCGTAGGCCGCACGCGGCGGTGCTGGTAGGCATCATCAAGCACCACGGACGTGGCGGTGGTTTCGGCCAGCAGGTGCCGGATGCCCAGGCGGCGGTCTTCGGCCACGGCCACAGGCACGGCGCCCGCAAAATCCTGCCAGTGCTGCAGGGGCTCGTCGCCCACGGTAGCAGCGGTTTCCTTTTCAGTTACGCGGCGGTAGCCCTGGGTTTGGCGGCCGTAGCCCCGACTCAGAATGACGGGCTGCTCGCCCAGCTGCTGCAGCTCGCGCACCACCCAGGCCACGTGCGGGGTTTTGCCGGTGCCGCCCACCCGCAGGTTGCCCACGACAATAAGGGGCGCCTGAAAGCTGCTGCTGGCTTTCAGCCCCGTATCGTACAGCCAGTTGCGCATCGCCATAACGCCGGCGTAGAGCCAGCTCAAAGGCAGCAGCAGGAGCGTTACGAAGGAGTTCATGCAAAGACGGGCAGAATGGCGCTTGCAAAATTAGCGGGTTAAACGCTGCCAACCCGGCAGCCGACTAACGTAAGCGCAGAGAAAACTGATGCTTCCGGCCTTCCCGCTATGTCATTTGCCGACCGGCTCCTGCCCTTTCTGACTGAATTTCCGCTGCCCCCGCCCCTGCCCGACGGAGTGCAGGCCATTAGCCCCTACCAGGAAAACACCCCGCGCGAGCTGCTTACGCAGTTTGCGCGGCAGTATTACTCCGGCGACCAGCCCCGGGTGGCACTGCTGGGCATCAACCCCGGCCGCCTGGGTAACGGCCGCACCGGCATTGCCTTCACCGACCCGGTAGCGCTCCAGGATGCGTGCGGCATTGCCAACGCGTTGCCCCGGCAGCGGGAGCCATCCAGCCAGTTTGTGTATGAAGTGGTGGCGGCGCTGGGCGGCCCGGCGGCGTTTTTCCAGGACTTCTTTCTGGGCTCTCTCTACCCGCTGGTGCTGTTGAAAAACGGCCTCAACTACAATTACTACGACTCACCCGCCCTGCAAACCGCCCTGCTGCCCGCCATCCGCGACGCGCTGCAGCGGCAGGTGCACGAGGTAGGGCTGGCCCGCCACGCTGCCGTGTGCCTGGGTCGCCGCAACGCCCTGCTCCTGCACCGCCTCAACGAGGAGCTGCAGCTATTCAGGCGCATCGAGGTGCTGGACCACCCGCGCTACCTCATGCAGTACAAGCGCCGCCAGCTCACCGAAAACGTGGCCCGCTACATGGAAGTGCTAAGTAAGGTACGGGTGAGCTGATGAACGGACTGCGGGCGCAGTGTGGGTAATGCCTCCCCTGGTGCGCAGCCTTGTAAAGGGCCCTACTTTCCCCACAATTATTTCCCACATTTGCCACATTCCTCACATTACCCACATTAAAAAACAATGCCCACCGTTCAAGCCCTCATGCGCGTGCTGGAGCAAGCGGCGCCGCTGGCCTACCAGGAAAGCTACGACAACGCCGGGCTGCAGTGCGGCGACCCGGCTATGGAGGTCCGGGGTGTGCTCATTGCCCTGGACTGCACGCCGGCCGTGGTAGAGGAAGCCCGCCGCCGGGGCTGCAACGTGGTAGTAGCCCACCACCCGCTCATCTTCAAGCCGCTCAAGCGCCTCACCGGGGCTACCGAAGTTGAACAGACGCTGCTGCTGGCCATCCGCCACGATATTGCCCTGTACGCCGCCCACACCAACCTCGACAATGTGCTACACGGCGTGAACCGCAAGCTGGCCGACAAGCTGGGCCTGCAAAATCTGCGTATCCTCGACCCCAAACCCGGTTTGCTCGCCAAGCTCATCACCTACGTGCCGCCCACCCACACCGAAGCCGTACTGCAGGCTCTGTACCAAGCCGGCGCCGGGCAGATTGGCCAATACTCGGCGTGCAGCTTCCGCACTTCCGGCACCGGCACCTTCACGCCCGGCGCCGACACCAATCCGTTTATCGGGCAGCCCACGAAGCCGGAAGCCGTAGCCGAGGAGCAGGTGCAGGTGCTGCTGCCACTGCATTTGCAAGGCGCGGTGCTGAAGGCCTTGTGCCTCGCCCACCCCTACGAGGAAGTGGCCTACGAAATCGTGAAGCTCGAAAACGTGCATCAGGACGTGGGCGCGGGCATGGTGGGCGAGTTGCCGGAGCCGCTGGGCCCGGCTGAGTTCCGGCAGCGCCTGAAAGCAGCCCTGGGCGTGCCCGTGGTTAAGCACACCGATTTCGATCAGCCCATTCAAAAAGTGGCGCTGTGCGGCGGCGCGGGTGCTTTCCTTATTGGCAAAGCCCGCGCTGCCGGAGCCGATGCCTACGTGACGGGCGACCTGAAATACCACGAATACTTTGGGGCCGAAGGCCGGCTGATGCTCTGCGACGTGGGTCATTTCGAGAGCGAGCAGTTTACCGGGGAAATCTTCCGGGATTTGCTTATGGGCAACTTTGGGAGTACTTTTGCGGTCTTAATTGCTGAGACCCTCACCAACCCTGTCCGTTATGATTGCTAACCCCTCCGCGGAAACCCCGGTTGCCAGTAAGCTGGAAGCCCTCCTGAACCTGCAGCGCATCGATTCGCAGCTTGATGAAATCCGGCGCGTGCGGGGTGACCTACCCGAAGAGGTGCGTGACCTAGAGGACGAAATTGCGGGCTACGAGGTGCGCGTGAGCAAGTTTGATGAGGAAATTGCTGGCCTCAACGAGCAGATCAAGCAGCGCAAGCAGAACGCCAAGGACGCCGAAGGCCTCATCAAGAAGTATGAGGACCAGCAGCAGAACGTGCGCAACAACCGTGAGTACGAGGCCATTGCCAAGGAAATCGAGCTGCAGCGCCTGGAAATCCAGATTTCCGACAAGAAAATCAAGGAAGCCCAGTACCACATCGAGCAGAAAATCCAGGACATTGCCGGCACCAAGCAGCGCCTGGAAGAGCGTAAGAAAGACCTCGACAACAAGAAAGTAGAGCTGGACACCATCGTGGGCGAAAGCGAAGCCGACGAGAAAAAGCTCATGGATGAGCGCGAAGGCGCTGCCAAGCCCGTAGAAGAGCGCCTGCTGACAGCCTACACCCGTATCCGTGGCAACGTGCGCAACGGCCTGGCCGTGGTGACGGTGAAGCGTGATGCCTGCGGTGGCTGCTTCAACACGGTGCCCCCCCAGCGCCAGGCCGACATCATCGCCCACAAGAAAATCATTGTGTGTGAGCACTGCGGCCGCGTGCTGGCTGATGTGGAAGCCCGTATTGCATAGCTTGGTAAAAAGCACTAAGTGACAGGTAACACGCAACGTATTCTATCGGACGTGTTACCTGTCACCTTATCAAACTCTTAAAAGGAACGGCCCCGTGCCGTTCCTTTTTTCTTGTATGACTGGCTTGGTCTGGCTCCTGCGTACGCTCCACCGACGGCGGTGGCCCCTGCTCCTGGGGCTGCTGGCGGTGCTGTGGCTGCCCGGGCCAGCCGCCGGGGCGGGCCAGGCAGTTGTCGAACGCCAGGCTCCAGCCACTGAAGCCCTTGATCCGTTAACTGATTTCAACTTTCAGCTGACGCCTGCTGCCCGCCGTGCCTACGCCGAGCTGCTGAAGCTGCGCCCCGCGCCGGCCCGCGCCCTGCTGCGGCCCGAGGAGCAGCGCGCCGCCGGCAGCGCCGGCACCCTGCTTGTAGCCGACTGCATCGAGTTCACGGAGCTGATGATTACCCAGGATGCCCGCCGCTACGAGCCGCTCATCGACGCCCAGGACGAGCGGCTGGCCCGGCTGGAAAAGTCGCCCGAGCAAACGGCGCTGCGCGCCTACGTCGCCGCCGAAATTCGCCTGCATCAGGCCGCCGCGCAGGTTGCATTTCAGCACGAAATCCAGGGGGCGTGGAGCATGCGGCAGGCCTACGCGGGCATGCAGCAGGTGGTGCGCCGCTACCCCAGCTACCTGCCGGCCCGCAAAACGCTGGGCATGATGCAGTTTTTCATTGGCTCCCTGCCCGAGGGCTACCGCTGGTTTCTGAAGCTGCTGGGGCTGCCGGGCTCCGTGGAGGCCGGCCTGCTTAACCTGCGCGCCGCCGCCGGTCAGCCCAACGACTTCCAGCCCGAAGCCCGCATTATGCTGGCCCTGGTGGAGGAAACCTACTACAAGAAAACCGAGCAGGCCGTGCAGCTGGCCAGCTCCTGGACCATCCAGCAGCCCGACAACCTGCTGTTCAGCTACCTGGCTATCAGCCTCAACAAGCGCCAGCACCACACCGAGGCAGCGCTGGCAGCCTACCGCGCCCGGCCCACCGGCGCGGGCTACCTGCCCGTAGCCTACCTGCACCACATGGCCGCCGACCTGCTGCTCTACCAGGGCCAGTATGCGGCTTCAGAGCGCGAAAACCTGCAGTTCCTGCGCGAGTTTCAGGGCCAGCACTACCGTAAGGATGCCGCCTTCAAGCTGTACCTGACGGCCTGGCTGCGCGGTGATAAGGCCGCAGCGGAACGCTACCGGCGTCAGATCGGGGCTGGGGGGCGTACAGTGGTGGAGGAAGATACCTACGCCCAGCGCTTCTACGATGGCCGCGTGCCCCTGAACGCCACCCTTACCCGCGCCCGCCTGCAGATTGATGGTGGCTACTACCGCGAGGCCCTGGCCACGCTGGACACCTTCCGCCCCACCCGCCAGACGCCCCTACGCGACCAGATAGAGGCACCCTACCGCCGGGCCCGCGCCTGGCAGGGCCTCGGCCGCACCGACTCGGCCCGGCTGCTTTATCGCCGCACTATTGCCGTGGCTGGCGACGCGCCGTACTACTTTGCGCCCCAGTCGGCCCTGCAGTTGGGTTACCTGTACCAGGCCGAGGGGCAGAAAAGCACGGCTCGCGCCTACTTTCGGAAAGTGCTGGCCTACCCCAAGCACGAGTATAAGAACAGCACCGACACCAAAGCCAAAGTTGCCCTGCAGGAGCTGGATTGATGAATGTGCTCATGTGGAGAATATGCTGAGGCGCTAATGCCCTGGCGGCAGCCTTGGCCCACTGTGCGGGCGCGTCTGCCCACCGACGGATAGGAGCCCGTCTCCCGACTGGCGGCCGCGCCAGTAGCCATCCACCGCCCGCGCCGCCCCACCCGTCCCCTGCCGCCTCGTACTTTTGCGCCGTGCTTACCGTTCCGCTTGCTTCCCTTCCGCCCGACTTCCTGGCCCGTGCCCTGCGCTGGGCCGCCGGCTTCGCGCACTGCGCCTACTTCGAGCCGAACGGGCTGGAGTACCCCAACGGGCCTTTCGACCAGCTGCTGGGTGTAGCCGACAACGCGCCCAACGCCCCCCGCACCCTGGCCGAGCTGCGCCAGAGGCGGCCGCGCCCCGTGGATGCCACCCCGCGCATGGGCTTCCTCACGTATGAGCTAAAAAATGAGATAGAGCAGCTGCACAGTGCCAACGTCTCGGGGCTGGATTGGCCGGCACTGCATTTTTTCTACCCGCAAACCTGGCTGTATTGGCGGCGTGATGTGCTGGAAATCTATGGTCAGATAACTGGCGTGCTCGACGCTATCCTGGCCACGGCTGTGCCGCCGCCAATGCCCCCGGCCGTGCCTGCTCTGACGCCTCGGATGCCCAAGGCCGATTACCTGGCGGCCGTGGAAGCTATTCGGGAGGACATTCTTAATGGCGAGGTGTACGAGCTGAATCTGTGCCAGGAGTTCTACGCCGAAAACGTCAGTCTGGACCCGGTGGATGTATTTCTGCAGCTGAACGCGGCCTCCCCCGCCCCGTTTGCCGGCTTCTTCCGCCACCACGACCACTACCTGCTGTGCGCCTCACCCGAGCGGTTTCTGGCTCGACGTGGGACTACTATTCTCACCCAGCCCATCAAAGGCACCATCCGACGCGGCACTACGCCCGCGGAAGACGAACAGCTGCGCCAGACGCTGCGAGCTGACGAGAAAGAGCAAGCCGAAAACCTGATGATTGTGGACCTGGTGCGCAACGACCTGGCCCGCGTAGCCCGCACCGGCACCGTGCAGGTACCCGAGTTGTTTGGCCTCTACCCTTTCCGCCACGTCTGGCAGATGATATCGACCGTGCAGGCCGAGCTGCGGCCCGACGTGGATATGGTGGATGTGCTGCGCGCGACCTTCCCGATGGGCTCCATGACCGGTGCCCCGAAAATCCGGGCCATGCAGCTGATTGAGCAGTATGAGCGCACCCGACGCGGCCTCTACAGCGGCAGTATCGGCTACGTCTGGCCCGATGGGGAATTTGAGTTCAACGTGGTTATTCGCAGCCTGCAGTACCGCTCGGACACCGGCTACCTTTCCTTCCAGGTCGGCTCGGCTATTACTTATGACTCGGTGCCGGAGCGCGAATACGAAGAGTGCCTGCTCAAAGCCCGCGCCCTGCTAGAGGTACTGAAGGTGAAATGGTGAATTAGTGAGTTTGACGTTCCAACTGCTCGGCTTGCGCAAGTGGCGCCGCCAGAACGTCAAACTCACTAATTCACTAATTCACTAACTCACCGCCCCTGCCATTCTGTCATTTTCGTCCCGAAAGGTTATCTTTGCCGTTCTCTGAACTGTGAAGCTGCCGCCTGCAAAAGGCTTTTTCCATGTCCCAACCGCTGATTACGCTCGATTTTCTCGATACGCCCACCTTGCCCACGCCCGCCGTGGACGCCACCACGCACGCGCATGAGCCCTCGGGCGCTGTGCGCGTGCAGGCCGCTACCCGCACCGGCCGCACCCGCAAGCTCTACATTGAGAGCTACGGCTGCCAGATGAACTTTTCCGACTCGGAAATCGTGTCGAGCATCCTCTTCAACGAAGGCTTCGATACCACTGACCAGCTTGAGGGAGCCGACCTGGTGCTGCTGAATACCTGCTCCATCCGGGAGAAGGCCGAGCAGACCGTGCGCATGCGCCTTTCCCAGATCAACAGCCACAAAAAGCGCAACCCCGGCCTGCTGGTGGGGGTGCTGGGCTGCATGGCCGAGCGTCTGAAAAGCAAGTTTCTGGAAGAAGAAAAGCTGGTGGATTTGGTGGTGGGCCCCGACGCTTACCGCGACCTGCCCCAGCTCATTCAGCAGGTAGATGGCGGCCAGAAGGCCGTAAACGTGCTGTTGAGCCGCGAAGAAACCTACGCCGACATCACCCCGGTGCGCCTGAACTCCAACGGCATCACGGCCTTCATCAGCATCATGCGCGGCTGCGACAACATGTGCTCCTTCTGCGTGGTCCCCTTCACCCGGGGCCGCGAGCGGAGCCGCGACGCGCACAGCATTGTGCAGGAAGCCCGCGACCTGGTGGCTCAGGGCTACAAGGAAGTAACCTTGCTGGGCCAGAACGTGGACTCTTACAAATGGGCCTCGGAGGATGGGCTGGAGTTCGTGAACTTCGCCCAGCTGCTGGAGCGCGTGGCCCTCATCAGCCCCCTGTTGCGGGTGCGCTTCTCCACCTCCCATCCGAAGGACATTACCGACGAGGTGCTGCACACCATGGCGCGCTACGACAACATCTGCAAGTACATTCACCTGCCGGCTCAGAGCGGCAACTCGCGCGTGCTCAAGCTGATGAACCGCACCTACGACCGGCCGTGGTACGAGGAACGGGTGCTGGCCATCCGCCGCATTCTGGGCGAAGACTGCGCCATCAGCACCGACATGATTTCGGGTTTCTGCTCCGAAACCGAGGAAGAGCACCAGGACACGCTGAGCTTGATTGATTTCGTGCAGTACGACATGGGCTACAACTTCTTCTACTCCGAGCGCCCCGGCACCCTGGCTGCCCGCAAGCTGGAAGACGACATTCCCCTGGACGTGAAGAAGCGTCGCCTGCAGGAAGTCATTGACCGACAGCAGTTGCACGCCCGGGCCCGCTACGCCCGCATGGTGGGCCGCGTGCATCAGGTGCTGGTGGAAGGTCGTTCGAAACGCTCGGAGGAGCAGTTGAGCGGCCGCAACAGCCAGAACCAGGTGGTCATCTTCCCCAAAGGCACCGCCCAAAAAGGCGACTACGTGAACGTGCTGGTAACTACTACCACCGGCGCCGCGCTGCTCGGGGAAATTATCTAAGACACTGTTAGCCTGCTTAGAACAAACCACATCTAGCACTCAGAGCCGATTTGCTGTCCTTAAGCTCATGGTGTTCTTCGTGGCTGCTTCAAATAAAACGCTCCGTTTTTCGTCTTCCCCACGAAAACCCACCCCGACTTGACACCTTCCGAAATACAGAGTATCAAACAGCGCTTCGGCATCATCGGCAACGCGCCTACGCTGAACTACGCCATTCAGGTGGCGGCGCAGGTGGCCCCGACCGATATGACGGTGCTGATTACGGGCGAAAGCGGCTCCGGCAAGGAGTCGTTTTCCAAAATCATTCACGCCCTGTCGCCGCGCAAGCACGGGCAGTTCATTGCCATCAACTGCGGCGCCATCCCTGAGGGCACCATCGACTCAGAGCTGTTCGGGCACGAAAAAGGCTCCTTCACCGGCGCACAGGAAGCTCGCAAAGGCTACTTCGAGGTGACCAACGGCGGCACCATCTTTCTCGATGAAATCGGGGAAATGCCCCTGGGTACCCAGGCCCGCCTGTTGCGCGTGCTGGAAAATGGCGAGTTTATCCGGGTTGGCTCCAGCAAAGTACAGAAGACCGACGTGCGCGTGGTGGCCGCTACCAACGTGAATCTACTGGATGCCGTGCGTGAAGGCCGCTTCCGTGAGGACCTGTACTACCGCCTCAACACCGTGCCCATCACCGTTCCACCATTGCGTGAGCGAGGAGATGATATCTATCTACTATTCAGAAAGTTCGCCACGGATTTTGCCGACCGATACCGCGTGAAGCCCATCAGCCTCAACCCCGAGGCAGTGCAGGAGCTGCAGCGCTTCCGCTTCCCCGGCAACATCCGCCAGCTCAAGAACGTGGCCGAGCAGATGTCGGTGCTGGAAACGGACCGCGAGGTGGATGCCCGCCGCCTGCGCGGCTACCTGCCCGCCGACCAAAGCAGCCGCCTGCCCATGCTGGCCCACGCCGCCGGCCAGGCCACCGACGGCGCCGGCAACGCCTACTCGGAGCGCGACCTGCTCTACAAGGTGCTGTTCGACATGCGCCGCGACATGACCGACCTCAAGCGGCTGGTGCTGGATTTGGCCGGTGGGCAGCGCCCCCAGGAAACCCAGGAGCTGCTGCGCCAGAACAGCCACCTGTTCACCAACCTCAGCCCCGTACCATACGAAAATGGCCGCCCCCTGCGCCCAGCCGCCGATGGGGCCGCCTCGGAGTACATTCTCACGCCTTCCATCGAGGAAACCACGGACTACGAGGACGATAGTCAGCGGGTGGAAGACATTCCGCACGAAACCGAGGAGGAAACCCTAAGCCTGGAAGCCAAGGAAAAGGAAATGATTATCAAAGCGTTGAAGAAACACAACAACAAGCGCAAGTACGCCGCCCACGACCTGGGCATTTCGGAACGCACCCTCTACCGCAAGCTCAAGCAGTATGATCTGGAACAAGTGTAAGTCGGCTATCAGCTACGGGCTGCTGGCCGTTAGTTTCCTGTTTTCGGTAGCGGGCTGCTCGGTTTACTCATTTACCGGTACGAATACGGGCACAGCCAAAACCATATCCATCCAGACATTTTCGAACAATGCGGCTAATGGACCTTCCTCTATTTCCCAGCAGTTCACCGAGGATTTCAAGGACTTCTTTCAGCGCAACACCACGCTGAAGCTCGTGCCTCGCGACGGGGATTTGCAGTTTGAAGGGGCCATTATTTCCTACGACATTGCTCCGGCCGCTATCGAAAAGCAGGATGGCCGCGACCAGGCTGGCAGTAACCGCCTCACCATTCAGGTGCGGGTGAAGTATACGAATACCACTGACCCCAGTCAGGACTTTGAGCAGACCTTCCAGAGCCAGGATGATTTTCCTGGCTCGCAGGATGCAGCCCAGATCAATGCTGACCAAACGAAAGTCCGTGGAATCACCCGAACTATTATTAGTAATGTCTTTAATAAGTCGGTGGCCAACTGGTAAGTAGCTGGCGCAACTGGTTTGCTGGCTGAAATTCCCGTATTGTTGCGCCCCGTCAGCTTGGGCGACCTGACTGCTCATCTTCCTGGCCCAATAACCAACCATCTGCCTCACAATAATTTACCTGTATGACCCGCGCGTCGCTGCTGCAGATTCTTGACCACGTCACGCGTATTTCGCCGGGCGAAGTGCGTGAGCTGGAGCAGCTGGCGGCCGCTTTCCCCTACTGCCAGACGGCCCACCTGCTGCTGGCCAAGGCCGCCCACGACCAGGGCAGTATGCTGGCCAGCCAGCGCCTGCGCCACGCGGCCACCTACGCCGCCGACCGGGAGTTGCTGCGCCGCCTGATTGAAACCACGGCTGAGCCGGCTTTGGTAGATGCGCCGGCCGCGGCCCTGGTTGCCGCGGTGCCCGCAGAAAGCCAGTCGGAGCCCATCAGCACGCTTCATGAGGAGGCAGCCGTGGCGGAACTGACAACGGTTGAGGTATCCGCTGGTGTGGCGGAGCCCACTGTCTTGCCCGAAGTGGAGCCTGCTGAGGCGCGCACGGAATCCGTTGCGCCCACGACTGCGCCGGAGGTAGAACTGGTTGATGTAACGGAAACGCACCCGCTGCCGGAGCCTGCCGCTGGGGAAGTTACTGCTGAAAGCTACCCGGCAGTGTCTTCATCAACGGAGGGAACGTCGCTGCCCGCAGAAGAAGCCCTTGCACCGCTTTCGGTCGAAGCCCTGACAGAGCAGCCCGACTTGCAGCCGGAAGCCGAAGCAGCCGATGAGGCACCGTTGTTGGCTGCTGAAGAGCCTGCGACCGAGGAAGCTCCTGCTGCCAGCCTAATCGGGCCGGACGCTGCCGCCCCGGAAATACCTGAGGACGCGGTAGAGACTACCAACCAGGAAGAGGCAATTGCTTCCCTGCCAGTCGCAGAAAGCGCCGAAATAATACCTGTTCCCGCGCTCCTCATCCCCGACGACCTGCCGGCCCTGCCGCCTCCCATCCGTCCCCCGGCCGATGCAGGCTCTTCCCGCTTCGAGTACGGCTTTGAGGAGCCGGAGCCCGCGGCTCCCCCCATCGTGTATGAGCTGCCTGAGGCCGAGGATGAAAACACGGCCCGCACCATGCCCGCGTTCTACGCCGATGCGGCCGTTGGCTACGGACTGGCAGGGGGCAGCCGGCTGGGCTACGCCCTGGAGCCGAGCGAAGCCCTGGCCCGGCCGCTGCCGCTTGATACCTTCTTCGAGCCCGACGCTTTGCTGCTGGCCTACGCGGAAACCCATCGGCCGGCTCCGCTGCCTACGTCCATCGACCTGATCAACCGTTTCCTTAAGAATAAGCCCCGCCTGAAAAGCCCGGCTACCCTGCCGCCTCCCACCGACGAGCAGGCCGATTTATCGGTGCGCAGCACCCGCAGCGTGCCGGAGCTGGCCTCCGAAAGCCTAGCTAAAATCATGGTTCGGCAGGGAAAAGTGGCCAAAGCCATTGAAATATATGAACGGCTGATGGTGCGCCAGCCGGAAAAAAAGGCGTACTTTGCCGACCAAATTCAACACCTGAAACTTACGGAGTAGATGTACATTGCCCTGATTAGCCTGATCATTCTTGTATGCTTGCTGCTGGCCCTGGTGGTGCTGGCTCAGAACCCCAAAGGCGGTGGCCTCTCCAGCCAGTTTGGCGCGGGCGGCACGGCCCAACTCATGGGCGTAAAGCGCACCGGCGACCTGCTGGAGCGCCTCACCTGGGGCTTCGCCATTGGCCTGATTGTGCTGGCCTTGGGTACGCACATGATCAACGGGCAGTCGGATGCGGGGCCCGTGCGTAGCGTAAACCAGCAGCGCGCCCTCGAAACCCGCGTACCTGCCGCACCGGCTCCTTCAGCCGCTCCGGCTCAGGCCCCTGCTACTGCTCCGGCCACCACGCCGGCTCCCGCTCCGGCGGCCCAGCCCGCTCAGTAAGTCTGCCGTCAGCCGTTTTCGGCTTTCTCCCTACCATCCGGTGGTTCCGCTTGCGGAGCCACCGGATGTTTGTTTTTGGCCCGCTGCAGTGGCAGGCTCTGTCAGCTGTGTGTCAGGATTTGGTGCAAGATTCCGCCAAGAATGCGGTTTTCGTGTTCATTCTGTCAGGTTCGGGCGGGCTGGCACAGGAAGTGTTGGGCAGCGGGCACCACCTTGTTTCAAGTAACCTTTTCAACCAAAACGTACCATATGTCGCTTAGCATGAAACCGCTGGCTGACCGCGTCATCATCGCGCCGGCCGCTGCCGAGGAGAAAACCAAATCGGGCATCATCATCCCCGACACGGCCAAAGAAAAGCCCCAGCGCGGCGAAGTTGTAGCTGTAGGCGAAGGCAAAGTGGCCGACAACGGCACCACCATCAAGCCTCAGGTAAGCGTTGGCGACCAGGTGCTCTACGGCAAGTATGCCGGCACCGAAATCACCGTAGAAGGCACCGACTACCTCATCATGCGGGAGTCGGACATTCTGGCCGTGCTCTAAGCTTCTTTTCTTCTCTCTGATCTACAAATTCTCCCCACACAACGATGGCGAAGAACATCCTATTTGATACCGACGGCCGCGACAAACTGAAGCGCGGCGTAGATAAGCTGGCGAATGCCGTGAAAGTAACCCTGGGGCCCAAAGGTCGCAACGTGGTTATCGACAAGAAATTCGGTGCCCCCTCCATCACCAAGGACGGGGTGACGGTAGCCAAAGAAATTGAGCTGAAAGACCCCATCGAAAACATGGGCGCTCAGCTGGTGAAGGAAGTAGCCAGCAAAACCGCCGACCAGGCCGGTGATGGCACGACCACCGCTACCGTGCTGGCCCAGGCCATCTACACGGCCGGCTCCAAAAACGTAGCCGCTGGTGCCAACCCCATGGACCTCAAGCGTGGCATCGACAAAGCCGTGAAAGCGGTAGTGGAGAACCTGAAAGCGCAGTCGAAGAAGATTGAAAACTCTTCAGAAATTGCCCAGGTAGGCACTATTTCGGCCAACAACGATGCGGAAATCGGCCAGATGATTGCCGATGCCATGGACAAAGTAGGCAAGGAAGGCGTGATTACGGTGGAAGAAGCCCGCGGCACCGAAACCGAAGTAAAAACGGTGGAAGGCATGCAGTTCGACCGTGGCTACCTCTCCCCCTACTTCGTCACCAATGCCGAGAAGATGGAAGTGGAGCTCGAAAATCCCTTCATCCTCGTGTATGACAAGAAAGTAAGCACCATGAAAGAGCTCCTGCCCGTGCTGGAGCAAGTGGTGCAAACCGGTAAGCCCCTGGTTATCATCTCCGAAGACGTGGATGGTGAGGCCCTGGCTACGCTGGTCGTAAACAAGCTGCGCGGCTCGCTGAAAATTGCGGCGGTGAAAGCCCCTGGCTTCGGCGACCGTCGCAAAGCTATGCTGGAAGACATTGCCGTGCTTACGGGCGGTACTGTTATCAGCGAAGAGCGCGGCTACAAGCTCGAAAACGCTACCCTGGAGTACCTGGGTCAGGCCGAGAAAATCATCATTGACAAGGACAACACGACCATCGTGAACGGCAAAGGCCAGAAAGATGGTATTACGTCCCGCATCAACGAAATCAAGGCTCAGATCGAGAAAACCACCTCGGACTACGACAAAGAGAAGCTGCAGGAGCGGCTGGCCAAGCTGTCGGGCGGCGTTGCCATCCTCTACATCGGTGCTTCTACGGAAGTAGAGATGAAGGAGAAGAAGGACCGCGTAGACGATGCCCTGCACGCTACCCGCGCCGCTGTTGAGGAAGGCGTGGTGCCCGGCGGTGGTGTAGCCCTGGTGCGTGCCCTCGACGCCTTAGCCGGCGTGGATACGCTGAACGGCGACGAGCGCACCGGCGTAAACATCATCCGCACGGCGCTCGAAGCTCCTCTGCGCACCATCGTCCAGAACGCTGGTGGCGAAGGCTCGGTAGTAGTGCAGAAGGTACGTGAAGGCCAAGGCGACTACGGCTACAACGCCCGCGAGGACCGTTACGAAAACCTGATGGCCGCTGGTATCATCGACCCGACCAAGGTAACGCGCCTGGCGCTGGAAAATGCCGCCTCTATTGCCGGCCTGCTCCTGACCACCGAGTGCGTGATTTCGGACGAGCCCGAGGATGATAAAGGTGGCGCTGGTGCCGGTGCTGCCGGTATGGGCGGCATGGGTGGCATGGGCGGCATGATGTAAGTCGAAAGCCGTTAGCTACTGACTTTTAGCTATTGAAAAAGCCCCGCTGGATTCGTCCGGCGGGGCTTTTTTCTTGCGTATTGGCGGCCTTCAGTTCTTCCTGATCAAATGGTGGCTGAACCCGATCAGCAGCACTACTGTCACCACCAGCACGCAGGTTACCCATTTCATGAGGCTGTAGCTGGCGCACAGGTCGTGGCCGGATACGGCGGAAAGGCAGCCATCTACCCCGGTTTCGTATTTCAGGCTCACCTGCACGCTAATCAGGCTTATGGCGGCCCATAGCGAGGCAAAGCTGAAGAGGATAATGAGTACTGTGTGCAGGCGGTCTGACATATATAAACGGCTTATATACCGAAAGTAACCGATAACGCCTCGGCATTAAATTAACCTATAGCCTCAAAAAAGCCCCGCCGGACGAATCCAGCGGGGCTTTTTTGAGGCTATTGCCTGATGGTTTAGCCGCGGCCGTGCATCATGTAGAAAAGCCTCTTGGCAATGGCAACCAGAATCAAGCCGGCCAGAATAACGAAGCCAGCAATCAGCCCGAAGACTTTGAGCGCGCCCAGTTCCTCTACGTACTTGGCAATGTAGCCACCGGCAATCTGGGCCACGAAGGGCGCCAGGAACCATACCCCCATCAGCATGGACGTGAGCGTGGGCGGCGAAAGGCGTGACACCATCGACAGGCCAACCGGCGACAAGCACAGCTCCCCAACGGTGTGGAAGAAATACGTGGCAATAAGCCACCAGATGCTGGCTTTGATTGTCTGGTCGGCTACGTCGCCGCCGCGCTCCATCACGGCGCCTACCATAAACAGGAAGCCTACGCCCAGCAGAATCATGCCCAGGCCCATTTTCACGGGAATGCTCAAGTCCTTCCCCTTGCGGCTCAGGTTGATCCACAGGGCTGCTACCGGCGCGCCCAGCAGCACAATAAAGCCTGCATTCACCGACTGGAACCAGGACGTGGGAATCAGGAAGCCCAGCACCTCACGGTTGATGTACTTATCGGTATAGAGCGTGAGGGATGAGCCGGCCTGCTCGAACCCGGCCCAGAAAAACACCACGAACAGCGTAATAATGAAGATAACGGCCATGCGGTCGGTTTCTTCCTTGGTGAGCGGCGCCTTGGCAATAGTCTTGTCCTCATTCTGGCCTTCGGGGTACATGCCCACGTCGCCGAGGTAGCGCTTGCCCAGCAGGTTGAAAAGCAGCTGCCCGAGCAGCATACCAATGCCCGCCGCCAGGAAGCCGTAGCGGAAGCCATAGTTGGCTACCTGCTCCACGCCATCCACCACGGTTTTGGTGGCGAACAAATCCTCCGCCAGGTAACCGCACACCAGCGGGGCCAGGAAGGCGCCCGTGTTGATGCCCATGTAGAAGATGGTGAAGGCGGCGTCGCGCCGGGAGTCGCCCTGTTGGTACAGCTTACCTACAATGGTGGAAATATTCGGCTTGAAGAAACCGTTGCCTACGCACAGCAGCAGCAACCCGAGGGCTGTGGGCCAGGGAAGCCCGAAAAAGGCCGCTTCCCGGGAAAGATCGGGCTGCATAAACAGGAAAAACTGCCCCAGAGCCATAGTAAGGCCCCCGATCAGGATGGCACGGCGCTGACCAATGTATTTGTCGGCCAGCCAGCCCCCCAGAATAGGCGTCAGGTACACAAAGCCGGTGAAGTAGCCATATATCAGCGAAGCACTGGCCGCCGGAATGCCCAGGCCACCCTCCAGGGCCGTCTTCGACAGGTAAAGCATGAGCAGGCCCCGCATACCGTAGTAGCTGAACCGCTCCCACATTTCGGTGAGAAACAGCAGATAAAGCCCGGGCGGATGACCTTGTTGCGTGTTGGGTTGCTCCTGAACAACGGAGGTTGATTGCATGAAAAGTAAATAAGATGTGGAAGGAGAACAGTTTTCCGCCCAAAGGCAGATGGGGTTGGTAAATCTACAAAACTTTCCCAACTGACTTGATCTGTCAGCCTATTCGCTAAAAAGCGAATTTTCACTAGTAAACATAGAAGCGAAAATTCGCTTTTCTAAAACATATCATAAGCAGTCCGCGTTTTTGTCTATTTTTGTCCTTTAAATACCCCGTTTTTTCCCACCCACCCTTACTTCATTTTCGGCTCTATGCACCCAACTGGCGCCAATGTATCCGCTCGCCTTCAGGCACTTGGATTCACCCGGACTACCGGTCCGGTCTACCTAAACCTTCCGCCCGCCGACTTGGTAGAGCATGCCCTTCGTCGTAGCGAAGGCACCCTCACCGACACCGGTGCGCTCATGGCTGACACCGGTAAATTCACCGGTCGTTCCCCCAAAGACCGGTTTGTAGTACGCGACGAAAGTACTGCAGAAAGCGTGTGGTGGGGGGATATCAACATCCCATTCGCTGCCGATAAGTTCGACCAGCTACACGTTAAAATGGTGGAGTACCTGGCTGACAAGGAGCTGTTCGTGCGCGACGCCTACGCGGGTGCCCACCCGGAGTACCAGCTGAAGTTGCGCGTAGTAAACGAGCTGGCCTGGCACAACCTGTTTTGCTACAACATGTTCCTGCGCCCCGCCGAAGGCGCCGACACCAGCTGGACGCCCGACTTCAGCATTATTTGCGCCCCGGGCTTCGAGGCCGACCCAGCCGTAGATGGCACCCGCCAGCCGAACTTCGCCATCATCAACTTTGCAAAGAAGATGATTCTGATTGGCGGCACCGGCTACGCGGGCGAAATGAAGAAGGGCATCTTCGGGGTGCTCAACTACCTGCTGCCTCACGAGAAAAACACCCTGAGCATGCACTGCTCGGCCAACATTGGGGAGCGGGGTGATACGGCCATTTTCTTCGGCCTCTCGGGCACCGGCAAAACCACCCTTTCCGCCGACCCCAACCGCGGCCTCATCGGCGACGACGAACACGGCTGGATGCCCGGCAACGCGGGCATCTTCAACTTTGAAGGCGGCTGCTACGCCAAGGTTATCGACCTGAGCCAGGAGAAAGAGCCCCAGATCTGGGACGCCATCCGCTTTGGCTCCATCGTGGAAAACACGCGCTTCGTGCCCGGCACGCGCACGGTGGACTACGCCAACAAGAGCGTGACGGAAAACACCCGTACCGCCTACCCCATTTCCTTTATCGACAACGCGGTGGAGCCGTCCGTGGGCGGCGTGCCGAAGAATATCTTCTTTCTAACGGCCGATGCCTTTGGGGTGCTGCCTCCCATCAGCAAGCTCGATAAAAGCCACGCTATGTACCACTTCATGAGCGGCTATACCGCCAAGGTAGCCGGTACGGAAGTGGGCATCACGGAGCCTCAGACGACTTTCTCGGCCTGTTTCGGCCAGGTTTTTCTGCCCCTGCACCCCACCACCTACGCTGAGATGCTGGGCCAGAAGATGGACGAGCACGACGTGAACGTGTGGCTCATTAACACGGGCTGGACGGGCGGCGCCTACGGAACCGGCGCCCGTATGAAGCTGCCTTACACCCGGGCCATGATTACGGCAGCCCTGAACGGCGAGCTGGAAGACGTAGAGTTTGTAAAGCACCCGATCTTCGGGGTGGAAATGCCCACGGCGGTATCCGGCGTGCCAGCCAACATCCTGGATCCGCGCAATACCTGGCACGACAAGGAGGCGTACGACAAGACGGCCGCTGATCTGGCCGACAAGTTCGTAGCCAACTTTCAGAAGTTCGCCGACTTCGCCAACGAGGAAATCATGGCCGGGGCACCCAGAGTAGCCGTAGCCGTGTAACGCGTAGGTGACGATGAAAGCAAAAAGGCCCGCAGCTTTAAAGCTGCGGGCCTTTTTGCTTTGTATACTGGCCTTTAGGCTAGTGTACGCTGGGCGTGCTGTCGTTTACCGGGTAAGTGAACTGGGTTTCGATAACCGGTGCCGGTGCCACGGGCGCGGCCTGAGGCTGTGGTTGTGGTTGTGGTTGTGGTTGTGGTTGTAGCTTTGCCGGGGCAGTGGCAGTGCTGGTACCATTGGTTTTCTTGCCCCGTCCCAGCACCGATACCAGGGCTAAGCCGGCACCCGCGGCCAGGGCCATCTTGAGTACGGGCA
Source organism: Hymenobacter guriensis (assembly GCF_015773195.1). GTDB lineage: Bacteria > Bacteroidota > Bacteroidia > Cytophagales > Hymenobacteraceae > Hymenobacter > Hymenobacter guriensis. Next base: position 238,031 of record NZ_JADWYK010000005.1, on the reverse strand, counting down.
CTTTGCTGGTCACGGCTTGGGTATAGTAGCTGTTTTCGCGGGTGTGGCCGGGGTAGTTGCCGCGTTCCTCCAGTGCGCCCATGGGGTGGTCGAGGGCGTTCTGGCTGAGCGGGCGAGGCGGGTAATCGGCCTTTTCCTGCTTGACAAACGCGTTTTCCATAAACTTATCGAGCAGGCGCGGCGTCCATTGCTCCATTTCGATAAAGGCTTTGCCGCCTCCGCCCACTACTACCGAACGCTCGAAGGTGGTAGCACTGTGCAGGATGGCGCGGGCTACGGTTTCGGGCGCGTAGGCAGGTGGGGCGTGCTTGGCTTCGCGCTCCATAAAGTTTTTGGCGTGAATGGGGTACGGCGTGTCAATGGCGGCGGGCTGAATAAGCGTCACCGAAACCGGGGCGCCCTCCATTTCCAGCTCCATGCGCAGGCCGTCGGTGAAGCCTTTCACGGCGTGCTTGCTGGCCGAGTAGATGGTCTGCAGGATGGCAGTAATATCGCTCAGGATACTGCCCACGTTGATAATGGCCCCGCCCTTGTGCTTGAGGTGGTGGGCAGCTTCCATCGAGCCGTTCACCAGGCCCCAGAAATTCACGTCGAAAAGCTGGCGCATATCTTCCTCCGGAATCTGGTCGAGGCGGCCGTAGATACTTACGCCGGCGTTGTTTACCCACGTATCGAAGCCGCCAAAGCGCTGCTCGGCTTCGCGCACGATGTTTTGAATGTCTTCGCGCCGGCTTACATCGGCTACCACGTAAGCAGCCTCGCCGCCGTGGTCTTCAATTTCTTCTACCAGCTCACGCAGGGCTTTTTCGCTGCGGGCCGCCAGCACCAGCCGGGCGCCCTGCTGGGCCGCCATACGGGCCGTAACAAGACCGATGCCCGAGGAGGCGCCGGTAATGACGATAACCTGGTCGCGTAGTTTTTTGAGTTTGGGTGCCATGGGAAAAATGCTTTTTATCCTTGAATGGGAATAGTGCTTTTTTCTATACGACAGGCACCACGTTCCGGCAGTGTAAAATATGGCGCTGCGGACCGGCAACGGAGCTTACCATACATTGAATGCAGCTATCCGCCGAAAAACGGGTATTTTGCGGACACGTTCTTTTTGGTCTTTTTTCATGTTGAACCGTTTTCTACCACTGGCCTTCGCGCTGCTGGCTCCTGTCGCCTCCCACGCCTGGGGCGTGGATGGGCACCGCGCCGTAGGCCGCATTGCCGAGCGCCACCTCACCTCTAAAACCCGCCAGGCCGTGCAGCGCCTGCTGGGCACGGAAACCCTGACGTTGGTGAGCACCTACCCCGACGAAATCCGCTACTATCCCGATTTCAAGGAAACCGGGCCCTGGCACTACGTCAACACGGCTTCGGGCCTCAACCAGGAGCAGTACCTGACGGAGCTGCGCGGACAACAGCAGGCCAACGCTTACAATGTGCTGCTGGCCAAGCTCAAGGAAGTGAAAGACCCGGCCAAAACGCCGGCCGAGCAAGCTGTGGCGCTCAAGTTCATTGTGCACCTCGTAGGCGACGCCCACCAGCCCCTGCACGCGGGCCACGCTGAGGACAAAGGCGGCAACGACATCAAGCTGAAATTCCGGGGCAAGGACACCAACCTGCACAGCCTCTGGGACAGCGGCCTGATTGACTACCAAGGCCTGACTTACACTGAAATGGGTCAGGCCTATGACTGCAAGCTGCCTCGTGCCCTCACCCAGGTATGGGAAAAGGCCACGGTGGAGCAGTGGTTCTGGGAGTCGTACCAGGCCAGTGAGCAGATTTACAAGGAAGCCCCCACCGGCACCGACATCGACTACAAATACTTTCCGGCCCACTCCGAGCTGATGAAGGTACGCATCCAGCAGGCCGGTATCCGGCTGGCACGACTGCTGAACGACACGCTGGGCTAAGCTGTGGATGTAAGCCTTGCTGTGAAAAGCCTCCTGGCACAAGCTGTGCCAGGAGGCTTTGTATTTTAATTACCGGCGCCCGTTACCCGCCAGGGCGGATTTTTGCGGTTCTTGCCGGCGTGATACAAAATCAGCTGGTGGCCATCTGGGTCTGTCAAACGGGCCTCGCGCCACAGCCACGGCTGGTCGGTGGGCAACTCATCGAACATTAAGCCGGCAGCCTGCAGCTGGCACACCCGCTCATCCAGATCGGCACATTCAAAATATATCCAGATGCCGCTACCGACGGGCAATTCTTCTGCGTGGTGCAGGGAAAACGTAGCATCACCCTCGGGGCATTCAAAGCGGGCGTAGCGCGGCTGAGCATCCACAATCAGGTGCAAGCCTAGGCGCTGATAAAACGCCACGGCAACGGGCAGATTGCGGGAAGGAACGGTCAGCTGATTCAGGTTCATGAGCGCCCGGGTTGGTATGAGCAGGTTATAGTGGCAATATGCACCCGCGGGCGCAATTCAGGCCCATCAATTCGCCGTAGCTTTGCCGTATGCCACACACTTTTTTCGCCCCCGACCTCGCCCTGCCCACCTATACCCTACCCGAGGATGAAAGCAAGCACGCCGTCCGGGTGCTGCGCTTGGCGCCCGGCGATGCGGTAGTGCTGGTAAACGGGCGCGGGGGCGTGTTTCAGGCCGAAGTAGACATGGCCGATGCCAAGCGCTGCCGCCTGCGCATCACCCGGGAAGAGCAGGTGCCGCGCCGCCCCTACCAGGTGCACGTAGCCGTGGCACCCACCAAAAACCTCGACCGGATGGAGTGGCTGGTGGAAAAAGCCACGGAAATCGGCGTGGATACCCTCACATTTCTGCGCTGCGCCCGTTCCGAGCGGCGGGAGCTGAAGCTGGAGCGCCTGGAGAAAATTGCCATCAGCGCCCTTAAGCAGAGCGGGCAGGCCTGGCTGCCGCAGCTTTCCGAGTTAACGGATTTCGGCCGCTTTCTGCCTACTGTGGAACCCGCCACCACCTTCATTGCCCACCTCGACGAAGGGGAACGGACTCCCCTAGCCCGCGTGGCGGCAGCCGGCTCCGGCTGCCGCATCCTCATTGGCCCGGAAGGCGACTTTACCCCCCAGGAAATTGATGCGGCTTTTGCCCGGGGCATCCGGCCTGTAACCTTGGGCAACTCGCGCCTGCGCACCGAAACCGCCGCGCTGGCCGCCGTGCACACCGTGCACGTAGCGCGGGAATTAGTATAGCGTGAACTTTGTAGTTTGCGGGAGTCTGTTACTGATTGAATTAAACGCCCCTATGCTCAAGAATCTGCTTTTTTTGCTATTTCCGCTGCTGTTGTCGCTCACGGCGGCCGCGCCTGTAGCGCCCAGCTTCCGCATTGCCAAGCTGCACTACGGCGGCGGGGGCGACTGGTACGCCAACAAAACCAGCCTGCCCAACCTCATCCGATTCTGCAACCAGACGCTGAAAACCAACATAGCCCCCGATGAGGCCACCGTGGAGCTCGACTCGCCGGAGCTGCTTACCTACCCTTTTGTGCACATGACCGGGCACGGCAACGTGGCCTTCACCGACGTGGAAGCCCGCAACCTGCGCCGCTACCTCATTGGCGGCGGCTTCCTGCACATCGACGACAACTACGGGCTCGACAAGTTTATCCGGCCCGAAATGAAAAAGGTGTTTCCTGAGCTGGAATTCGTGGAGTTGCCCTTCTCCCACCCCATCTACCACCAGAAATACCCGTTTCCGCGCGGCCTGCCCAAAGTGCACGAGCACGACGGCAAGCGGCCCCAGGGTTTCGGCCTGCTCTACAAAGGCCGGCTGGTGTGCTTCTACTCCTATGAGTGCGACCTGGGCAACGGCTGGGAAGACTTGGGCACCTACCCCGAAGACACGCCCGCCACGCACGAAGCCGCGCTGAAAATGGGCGCCAACCTCGTCACCTACGCCCTGACGCAGGAGTGAGCGAAGTTGGCCAGGAAGAAGGAACGACAGCCTTAGACATTGCCAACATATTCTTCAAACAAAAAGCCCCTAGCGTGTGCACACGTCAGGGGCTTTTCACATAGTAGGGCTCATCTACGTTGCCCAGGACCGATTGCTTCGTCGTTCGTACTCGCAACAACACGGTACTCACCCCTCAGAACCGGCGCTGCAGAATCTCGCCCAGGATGAAGGCGCGGCGTACATCGGTGGGGTTGCGAAGCTGCTCGGCAAAGGACGCTGGGGGCGCTTGCTGGGCTTGCTGACGGCTCCAGTAGTCTTCCTGACCGTGCTGCACGGCGGCGCGGGGCTGGGCAGAGGCCCGGCGGGCAACCGTGGCCGGCGCTTCCAAGCTGCGCGGTTCCCGCATCTTCGCGGGCTTTTCCTGGCTGCGTGCCGGCTCAGTAGCCGCTTCCAGGGACCGGGTGGGGCGGGCAGCTTCCTGGGGCAGGGCCCGACCAGCCGGCGTAGTAACCGGGCCTTTTGCTTGGCCGGTATTTTCGGCCATCATCTGCTGCAACAGGTCTTCAAAGGACTTCGCCGAGGGGCTGGACGTCACGGGGCGGGGCTTGCCTGTGCTATCGGGCCGGGAGTAGCGCCGCTCCTGCTGCTCCCGGGCCGTGGTGGCGCGGGCTTTCTGAATCATGCGCCATACAAACACGACCAGCGCGACCAGAATCCAGAGTACGGTTTGCAGTTTTTCGGGCATGGAGCGGCGCGGTAGCGGGTAGAACGACGGGTAAGCTACGCAACTTGGGCCGTTTGTTTTTCAGCCTGCGCCATTTCCCAGCCAATCAGGGCTTTTTTCGTGACGCTGCCCCAGCGGTACTGGCCCAGCGCGCCCTCTTTCCGAATAACGCGGTGGCAGGGAATAAGTACGGCCACGGGGTTGGCACCTACGGCCGAGCCCACGGCCTGCAATGCTTTAGGCTGGCCAACGGCTTGGGCCACGTGCTGGTAGCTGACGACCTGCCCGCCGGGCACCCGCAATAGTGCCTCCCACACCTTCACCTGGAAATTGGTGCCGCGCACGAGCAGGTGCAGCGGCTGACCGGCCACGGGCGCAAACGCCCGCTCCACCAGTGGGGCCGTCATCTCCTCATCGGGCTCGAAGCGGGCCTGGGGCCAGTTTTTCCGCAATTCCTGCAAGGCGTTTTCGGCATCAGTTGCTTCAGCGCCCAGCAGGTGCAGGCCACACACGCCCCGGCCCGTAGCCGCCAGCAAGGCCGGCCCGAAAGGGGTAGCGTGCACCCCGTAGCCGATGCGCACGCCCGCGCCGCCCGTGCGAAACTCGTGCGGAGTAACGGCCTCCAGGGTCACGAACAGGTCGTGCAGGCGCGAGGAGGCCGACAGGCCGGCTTCCTCGGTGGCTTCAGACAACGAGGTGGCCTGAGCCAGGCGGGTTTTCAGAAAATCGGCGGTGAGGTACTGCACGAAGCGTTTGGGGCTGATGCCGGCCCACTCGCTGAATAGCCGCTGAAAGTGAAACGGACTCAGGTGCACGGCCTCGGCTACTTCGTCGAGGCTGGGCTGGCGCCGAAAGTTTTCTTCCAGGAATTGAATGGCCCGGGTAATGCGCTGATAATCGGAGATGGAAGCAGAAGCAGACATAGTGTAGGGGCTTAAGGAAAAATAAAGCTACTGCCCTACTCCCGCGCCCTCAACCCGATTCTTGCGGAGTTGCGCGCTGCTTCCTACTTTATGCCACAAAGAATTTGAAGTGCTAAGTAAAGTTTTGGTCGGTGTAGAGACGCATACTTGCGTCTCCCCGATTATGCTATATGTTCAACGAGGAGACGCAAATATGCGTCTCTACAATTGATCCGCATCAATCAGAAAGCCAGTCAAACGTCCTTACCGCACGCCCTGCTCCGGAAAGCGTCCCTGCTTGGTGCGGTAGAAGGCTTTGATTTCCTCCAGGTCCTTTTCGTAGTCGCCGGTGGGCCAGAACGCGGGGCCTACGCCAGCTTCCTTCTTGCTGTAGTCAAGGTAGCCGAGCAGGATGGGCACCCCGGCTCCCATGGCCGCGTGGTAAAAGCCCTTGCGCCACTTAGGCTGGTACTTGCGGGTGCCTTCGGGCGTGATGAGAATCACCAACTCGTCGCGCTCCTGGAACAGCTGAATCATTCCGTCTACGAGACTGTTGTTGCGGCTACGGTCCACCGCCAATCCGCCCAGGCTGCGCACCAGTGCGCCCAGCACCGGAATAGTGGTCCACTCCTTCTTGATGGTGAGCTTCACGTCCACGTCCATCAGGAAGAAAGCGGCGCGGGAAAACATAAAGTCCCAGTTGCTGGTGTGCGGAGCGGCAATCATCATGCTTTTCTTGATGTCGGGCGGAACCTGCGGCCCCAGGTGCCAGCCGGTTATCCAGAACCAGAACTTCGAAAACAGATACCAGAAAGTAGAAGTCTTGCGCGCCATGCGGGAAATGAGCCGGTAGCGGGGTGAAAATGCTACGGCGAATCAAAGCTAGAGAAATGTACCGGAAGCGCCCAACCGACGGCCCTCAGCTTAGCAGCTGGTCCAGGTCGCGGGCCCGGCTGAGCGTGTAGCGGTAGCCAATGTCGAACAGCTCGGAGGCGCGGCGGTAGCTCAGGGCCCGAAACTGCGCCAGCTCCGGGGGCTCCAGGAGCAGCCGGCACTGCTGCTTGCTAAGCACGGTGTTGCCGCCGATGGCCAGGTTCAGGGTGCGCTCAATCAGGCTGGGCAGGGACGTAACCTGGGCCGCGCGGTTGGGCGGATTGCAGTGTACGCCTACCAAGCGCAGCTCGGGCCGGGCCAGCAACGGCTCTACGGGCAGGTTATTGAGCAGCCCCCCATCCACCAGCTGGCGGCCCTGGTACTCCACCGGCCGGTACAGAATGGGCACCGCCGAGGTGGCCATGAGTGGCGGCACCAGCGGCCCGCTGCTAAACCACACCGACGTACCTTCCACCAGGTCGGTAGCCAGTAGCGTGACGGGCAGGCGCAGCTGCTCGAACGTGGCATTGGCGCCCAGATGCTGCTCAAACAGCGTACCTATGGCCGCCATGTGCAGCAGTCCGTAGCGGCTCAGGGCAATGCGCGTGAGGCGGGTGAGGTTGACGTCCTGCAGCAGCCGCAGAATGTCCCGGGGTGGAAAGCCTGCCGCGTAAAACACCGCCGCAATGCCCCCCGACGACACCCCCGCCAGCGCCCCAATGGGCACTTGCAGCTCATCCAGCGCGGCCAGCACGCCCAGGTGCGCAATTCCCCGCGCCCCACCCCCGGAAAGTGCCAGTCCTAGCATGTGGTGAGGTGGTTAATGTGCTGCGATTCGCTAGCGTGGAAAATGTGCTGAAGTGCTAATTACGACGTGTCATTGCTTCGGCTTCGCCTCGCAATGACACGTCCTGAGCAATGCAACAAGCCCCAAGGTGTGACAACACCCCTGACGCCTGCGCAAACGTCAAGGGCGTTGTGGGAGAAGAATGTGTCTCGTGTTGTCCAGGACGGATTGCTTCGGCTTCGCCTCGCAATGACAGCTAAATCACCTGCATATTCTACAGCTCCGTCAGAGCAAACGTTTCGGCCAAGCGTACGCCTTTTTCCGTGTGCTGCACGGTGCAGCAGGCGGCGGCGGGGTCGTGTTCCAGCAGCAGCACCCAGTTTTCGTCGGCGGCGCGGCGCAGCACCTGCTCCTTTTCGGCCAGGGTTTGCAGAGGGCGCATGTCGTAGCTCATCACGTAGGGCAGCGGAATGTGCCCTGTGCTGGGCAGCAGATCAGCCATGAACGCCAGCGTGCGGCCTTTGTACTCCAGCACCGGCACCATCATCTTCTCGGTATGCCCATCGGCGAAAATGATTTCCCGGAACATGGGCAGCTCGGCCGGTACCCCAGCGGCAGCATCGACAAAGCGCAGGTGGCCGCTTTCCTGAATGGGGAAGATGTTTTCGCGCAGAAAGCTGGCTTTCTCGCGCGGGTTAGGCGTCACGGCCCAGTCCCAGTGGGCCTGGTTGTTCCAGTACGTGGCATTGGGGAAAGCCAGGTCCAGCTTGCCGTCGGCCTGGCGTACTACTGAGCCCCCGCAGTGGTCGAAGTGCAAATGGGTCAGAAATACGTCGGTGATATCGGAGGACGTGAAGCCGAGCTTGCGCAGAGACTTTTCCAACGTGTCGTCGCCATGTAAGTAAAAATGGCTGCGGAACTTCTCGTCCTGCTTGTCGCCGATGCCATTATCGACCAGCACCAGCCGGCCAGCGTCCTCAATCAGCAGACAGCGCATGGCCCAGGTACACATATTGTTCTGGTCGGCAGGGTTGAGCTTCTGCCACATGCTTTTGGGCACCACGCCAAACATGGCGCCGCCATCCAGCTTAAACAGCCCGGTATCGAGGGTATGAACGTGCATAAGTCATTGGTAATGAAAAAGAGGGAATGAAGAATTGACGTTGGCCTGTTTCTTCCTTCCCCCTTTTCAATTCTTTATTCAAACTCAACCTTATCCTACCACCACGCCCATGGCCGAGAACTTGTCGATGCGCTGACTGATGCGCTCTTCGGCGGGCACGGCTTCCAGTTCGTCGAGCGTTTTAAGGATAGTTTTCTTCAGGGTTTTGATCATGGTGGCGGTGTCGGTGTGGGCGCCGCCAAGGGGCTCCTTCACGATGCCATCCACCAGGCCGGCCTTGAGCATGTCGTTGGCCGTGAGCTTGAGGGCTTCGGCCGCCTGCTCTTTGTAGTCCCAACTGCGCCACAGGATGCTGCTGCACGACTCCGGCGAAATCACCGAGTACCAGGTATTTTCCAGCATCAACACCCGGTCGCCGATAGCAATGCCCAGGGCTCCGCCTGAAGCGCCTTCGCCGATGATGATGCAGATAACCGGCACCTTGAGCAGGAACATTTCCTTGAGGTTGCGGGCAATGGCCTCGCCCTGCCCCCGCTCCTCGGCCTCCAGGCCCGGAAAGGCACCGGGCGTATCAATGAGCGTGATGATGGGTTTGCCAAACTTCTCAGCCAGCTTCATCAGGCGCAGGGCTTTGCGGTAGCCCTCGGGGTTGGGCATACCAAAGCGGCGAAGCTGGCGCTGCTTGGTATTACGACCCTTCTGCTGCCCGACAATCATGACGGAGCGCCCTCCCATCTCAGCAAAGCCACCTACCATGGCCTGGTCATCGGCCACGGTTCGGTCGCCGTGCAGCTCAATGAATTTGTCGGTCATGCCCTCAATGTAGTCGAGGGTGTAGGGCCGCTCGGGATGGCGCGAGAGCTGCACGCGCTGCCAGCGGGTGAGGTTCTGGTAGGTTTCCTTTTTGAGGGCTTTGATCTTGGCTTCGAGGGCCGCTACGGCTTCTGAGACGTCCACCTGGCTGTCGAGGGCCAGCTGTTGCATTTCACGGAGCTTGCCTTCGAGAGCGGCAATTGGTTGTTCAAAATCGAGGAGCATTGCCACGGCAGGATGCGAGAGAAGTTGCGGGGTGAGAGAAGAAAGCAAAGGTAAGTGAAGCCGTGCTTACGGCGCACGGCCCGGCCCTATCGTTTTTCAGAGAAAATTTTCTCCCTGATAAACAGCCGCTACCGCCGCCGCCGGAAAGTATTTTGCCGTTTTTACGGCCCAACAGTTGCGTCGTGCGCTTCCGTCTTCTACTTTTGCACCACTTCACCGGAAAGCAGCTGGCTTTTCACAGTGCGGTCTACCTTGGTTCGGTAGTTCAGTCGGTTAGAATGCCGCCCTGTCACGGCGGAGGTCGCGGGTTCGAGTCCCGTCCGGACCGCAACTATTTGTTGCAAAGAATCCCCTAGAGTCGCAAATCTGGTAACAGAAGCGGTTTTAGGGGATTTTTGCTTTGGGATGGATCAGGATTTGGACCCTGTATATGCGGAAATGCGCCCCCAAACGCACCCCCACATACACCCCCATCTCCCATGACGTTTCGGTTTGAACTTCGTACTGACCGGCCCGACGCTGCGGGCCGCTGCACTGTTTACCTGCGCGCTTACTACGAGGGGCAACGGCCCCGCTTCGCCACGCGGGAGAAATGCCTACCATCCGAATGGAATCCGGAAAAAGAGCGGTTCCGCCGTTCGCTTGGCGGGTACCAGGATGCTAACGATTATCTGGACTCCATTACGGAGCGGTTGCAGTCAACTTACCGGAAGCTACTGACGGAGGGTAAAAGTGTGACTCCAGAGCTGTTGAAGGCCTCGCTCCTGCCGGCTGAGCCGGCCCCAGAGCCGGTAACGATGCTGCCAATTTACACGGAGTATACTGACGCGCTGGAAGCGCGAGGCTACCGGGGCCCCACACTACTGGTGGTGCGCTCGGTATCGAAGCATCTGCAGAACTTTGAAGCTAGCCGCCGTAAACCCCTTACGCTTGGTCAGTACGATGTGGCCATACATGATCTATTTCTCTCTTACCTGCGGGTACGATTGAAAATGGCGCCTAATACTGTAGCCAAGATTGTACGACGGCTTAAAGCATTTCTGCGCTACGCCCGTGATGAGCGCGGGTTCATATTGGGTATTGAGTTAACTGCCATCAAGGCGGATTGGGTTGACGTAGACAAGCTATGCTTGGCCTCCTCTGACCTCATTAAATTGGAGCGTGCGATGCTGCCATCGGGGCTAGTACCCACTCGAGATGCCTTTTTATTCTGCTGCTATACTGGACTGCGGTACTCAGATATGCGTAGTTTGACCGGAGCCAATGTGCACGAATGGCAGGGCAGCCGAATTCTACGGCTTACTCAAACAAAGACCCGCACTGGAGTCAGTATCTACCTGACCGCGCCGGCAGCGGAATTATTGGATAAATACGCTGGCACTCGGGTTAGGCTGCTACCAGGGATGACGAACCAGGTAATGAATCGGAACCTGAAGCGCATTGCGCAGCTGGCTGGTTTGGTGGAGCAGGTAGAAACGGTAGAATTACGACAGAGTGAGCTGGTGAAGTCCTCAGTGGCTAAATGGAAGTTGGTGACTATGCACACGGCCCGTCACACGTTTGCCACTCAAAGCCTAATGCGCGGCATGCCAGTGGAAGTGCTGCAGAAAATACTAGGCCACGCCAAGATTCAAACAACGATGGTCTATGCCAAGATTGTAGAGGATTTCCAACACCAAGTAATGCGGCGCGTGTGGGAAGGAAAGAGCAGCGAGGTAGAGGTATCCAGCACAGTTTGCGTGGTGGAGCCGGCGGCTTGAATCCACCATTCTACGATGAATAACCGGCCCGCCAAGCGGGCCGGTTCTGTTTTTAGGGGCGAGGTGACTTCTCTTTTTGGGAGTATCAGCGGGGCGCTCCTGAAACAGCGGGCGAAACCACCGCAAATTCTGGGGGCGTAATTGGGGGCGTAAGCCCGACTTCATACCTGCAGCATACTGAAGCCATACCTAAGCCATACTCTAGCTATGCCAGAGCTATACTGATGCTTGGTAGTAGGCAGATGGCCTGAGGTTAATGCAAGTATTTTATCGTCTTTATTCTACTTTAGTAAGTTAATTATTGCATTTTGATAAATATTTGAGTGATATTTGAGAAAGTTATAGCTGATAATTCTACTGCTTTCCACTGCAGAGACAACAAACTCACTGGGGTAAGGCTTCAAAAACAAATCACGCGGCGTTACTGGGGGGGCTGCACCTGGTAGGAGTCGGTAATGAAAGCAGCCATATATTTTTTTCACCTTTTACCCCTACCACTATGGCACGTCAGAGCGGCGTAATCCAAATCAGTGGCACCGTAGGCGGCGTCGTTTTTGCGAAGGACGGCACGGTGCGCCAAAAACAGGGCTCGAACAAGAGCCAATTCAACTCCTCTGCCTCCATGCAGCGCGTGCGGGAGAATGCCAGCGAGTTCGGCACGGCAGCCAAGGCCGGTAAGCTGGTGCGCGATGCTTTGCGTCGCGTGGTGGTGCTGGCTTCTGACCGTCTGATGGTGTCGCGCCTGGCCCAGAAAATGAAGGAAATCCTCAACCTGGACGAGGATTCTGACCGTGGCGGGCGCCAGATTCTGCCGGAGAATCTGCCGGCGCTGCTGGGCTTCGACTTCAACGCGGGCTCGTCCTTCTCGGGCACGTACTACGGCGGCGTAGAGGCCACGCTGGACCGGGCTACGGGTACGCACACGGTGAATCTGGGCGAGTTGAACCCGTCGCGCGACGTGGCCGCTCCGCAGGGTGCTACCCACTACCGCATTACGGCGGCCGTGGGCAGCATCAATTTCGAGACGGGTGCGGTGGCCAGCGCCGAAGCCAGCACGGTGGAACTGCCGCTGAGCAACGCGGTACGTCCGGCCGAGGCGCTGCAGCTGGTGCGCGCTGCCGCGGCTGATGAGTCGTTGATTGTGGCCGTGGGCGTGGACTTTTTCCAGCAGCTGAACGGCAAGTTCTATCCGCTAAACTCCAACGCCTACAACGCGCTGAGCGTGGTGGCTATCGGTTAATTGTAGACCTGAGACGGTGGGAAGTGAGAGGTAAGACTTTCGTTCCGGTGTAAGCTGTGGACAGAATTCTTCCTCTTACAACTCACCGTTTTTGTCTCCCTTCTCATCTCTCATATTCTCACTTCCAGTATATGGCAACTCTCACCCCCTACCAACGACAATTTCGCACCCGGATGAAGCGGGCAATCCGGTTGCGGGCCTCCGCCGATGCCAAGGCCCGGCGCTATACGCAGAAGCTGGCAGATGCTATCGGAGCCGCCGAAGACGCGGCTACGCAGATGAACGAGCTGAATCAGCTCTACAACGTGGACGTGAGTACTTACACGCTGCTCACGCAGGCGTTGCACGCCAACAGCGGGCAGGAAGTGCTGCTCGACCATCTGGCCCAAAGCACACCGGGCGAAGAGTTGGTGATTTTCAACCAGATTCCGAATGGCAATGGCGGGCTGCCGCTGCCGGGTAACCCGCTGTTTGGCGAAGCGATGGCCACACCGCCGATTGTGCAGCAGCCCGATATGGCGCAGAGCGCAGAGGCTTCTCCACCGCAGATTATCGAGCGGGAACAACAAGTGGACATTTAACCTGCCTACCGGAATAAAAAAGGCCAGTCTCCTGATGAGGCTGGCCTTTTTTGGTTTCTGCAGTTGCTATTATAGCAATTATAATTATTGTATTTATTTTATAATCAACAAGACCTATATTGTATTAAAAAGAATGCAAAAGCATTGCGAATACCTGATTCATTGCAGTTCTTGCCTTCGTAAAAATTGAATTTAAGCATGGATACCCCTGAACAATACCGCCATTTTCTAGAGGATAGCCGGGTAGTCGGTGCCTCAGCCAAAGACACATTGTCGCAACTCCCCCCTATGCCCCGCTACTTGTATTACTACTGGGACGAACACTGGCTGGGCAGCGCGCAGACTTGGGACGATTTCACGTTTGTCTGGATGGCCGCCACCCGGTGGGGATGGCCGTTGCAGGATCTGCACAAGTGTTCCTTGCTGGAGCTGTGGCAGAATGCTGACCGCTTAGCCGCAGAAGGAGTGCCCTATATACAGCTGTACGCGGAATGGCTGGTAGCTAAAACGTTGCGGGAAGAGAATGCCAATGCACTGCTACTTCAGCTGTTTTTGCAGCTACACGTAGCTGAAGGACGCTACATCCCAAAGATTATTGACGCACTGGCTTATCTGCTGCTTAATCGGTTTGTACTGCATGCTGGAAGGCAGCAGTATCAGCTGACCGATATTGAGTTCTACTACCGTCGCGCGCCGCATCACAATGACCCGTATGTGCACGGTGGTCCGGAACAGGAGCACACGGGCACTTGGTTCTATAACCTGGCCGGTGGACTCGACCTAACGTGTGGGGACCGGGCAAGCGGGGCCGAAGGGGGAATACTGCTGCGCGGCCTACGGCAGCTGGATGGAGAAGGCTGCATATCAGGTATTCAGCTGGTGTTGCGCGAATTAGTAACTGCCTTGGGCGGAGCCCTAAGCAGCGGCTCCGGCTGGTGGTTGGGTATGGCTGACTCTCGAGTTGACATGCCCGTTTGGCGCACAACTCGGCAGGGGCTGGTAGAGAAAGAGGACCCGCTGGCTACGGACTTCCGCCAACGCCCTTACCGCTTTCTAGCTGATGCTGGCTACGTGCGTACACTACGAGGCAAAGAGGCTCTGGTTGTAGAGCTGCTGGAAACCGGCCAAGTAGGTGGCAATGAAGTTGCCCACCTGTTAGGCTATAAGCCCGCGTGGCTGGCATGAGAACGGTATTCGTGGCCGATACACTGCCAGGGGCTTTTCCCCAAGCACACTCCGAGCTGGCAGCAGCTTTACAAGCGGCCGATTACCAAGTTAACTACTTAGCAGGCACGCGTGACGTCTGGGTTCGTGATTTTATGCCGGTTCCAGTACCGGGCGGTGGTTGGGTGCAGTTTCGCTATGCTCCATCGTACCTGCGCACTCAACGGGAGCGGCTTACCATTACCGCTGCTAGACCGTTATGCAGCACTCTGGGGATCAGAGCGCGTCAGTCTCACTTGGTAGTGGATGGCGGAAACGTGGTGTTTGTGGGTAGCACCGCTGTACTGACGGACCGGGTATACAGCGAGAATCCGGGGGTAGCGGCCGGGGAAATACGGAAGCGTTTGCAAGAGGAATTACAAGCAGAAAGGCTGGTAATTATTCCGGCACATCCGGACGATTTCACGGGGCACGCCGATGGCATGCTGCAGCCTGTGGATGACCAGACGGTACTGGTTAGCGCTTATCGTAATGAGAAGCCGGCGTTTACGGACCTGTTTCGAAGAACTTTAGCGCAGGCCGGTCTGAGCAGTATTGCCCTTCCCTACAACCCCTATGGTAACCGGACTTATACTGATGCGTCGGGGGAGTATGTAAATGCGCTGCAGCTGCCGGACCTGGTTCTGGTCCCGTTGTTTGGCCAGCGCGAAGACGAGGCCGCCATGCGCACGTATGAGGCCGCGTTTGCTGCGCGCCGTATAGTTGGGGTCAGAGTTGAAGACGTGGCCCGGCAAGGCGGAGCTTTGCACTGTATCAGTTGGACTGCCGCGTGAAGGCCGGAATTACAAAACACTGCCTCGCTGCTTGCGACTAGCCGCTCGGGCGCGGCGCTCGGCTACTTTCATAAAAAAGGACTCCTGCAGGGTATCGGCGTGGTTGCGCCGCTGCCAGTCCAGCAGTTCGGCCGCCGTAATGCGCTGGCCGCGGGAGCTGCCGGTGCAATCGATATAGCGCAGGCGGCGGGGATGACTGGCAGGAAGCTGGGTGTAGGCGCGCACGGTTCCGGCGTGTAGCTGCAGCAGCTTGGCGGCCTGCGGGAAGGAGAACATCACCTCGGGCAGGGGCAGGCGGGAAAGGATGGTGGCCACCTGGTGCGCTATTTCCTGCTGAATGGTCTGCTCGAGCTGGGCTTTTTGGTCGTCGGTGAAGGTGAGGGTGATTTCGGGTATCATGGCAGAACGGGTAGAGTGAACAGGGCCAAGGAGTAACTGGACGATTTGCGGACGATATCTACAAGTTTTATATTCTGAAAATGCAACAGCTTATTATCTTGCGGGGCATTGGCATGGACAAGCAGCGACTATTGTTTTCGACTGATCAGTCAGCTCTAAAAATATATTTTTTGCTATATGAGAATAAAACTACCCTTCTGGGGTCGTCGTCAGCATGACACTGGTGAAGCGCTGACTGAAAACACCGGCGTAGCGGCTGCTCCAGCTGAACTTGTGGCCGCGCTGCCAGCGGTGGCCGCTCCAATTTCAGAATCGATCAAAGGCGACAAAGTCCTCAACGGCCCTGATGAGCAGCGCTGGATTGAAAACGATGGACTGCTGCGGGATGAAGGTGTACTCTTTGGCATGAGTGGTGGCGATATGGCCGCTAAGCTTGCCGTTATCGAGCACTATTACGCCCGGCAAATCCGGGAAGCCGAACAGGAGTGCCGGCTGGCCGGTGAGCGGCTGGAAACGGCGCAGCAGGTACTGAGTCAGCAGCAAAACCTCATGAAGGAGCGGCGGCAGGAGTGGCAAGAACTGCACACGCGCCTGACGCTGGCGGCACATGACTTTCTGCGAGCTACCGTAGGAATGGTGCTGTACGGGGGCGTAATCACGCTCGTGTATTTTCTACTATACGACTGGTTGAAACCTTATTGGCCCCGGCATACTGGGCTGATTGTAGCCGGGGTGTATGGATTTGGAATGCTGAGTTTATTCCAGCGCGGCTCTTTCCTGTACGCTGGTAACCGCCCCGTAGCGGGTACTGAACCCAGTGAGGCCACAACCGGAACTGAAGCGGCACGGCCACCGGAGAAGTGGAAGGTGATGCTAGAGGAAGTGGGCGTGCCGGCCGTGACGGCCCTGCTGGCCGTGGTCTGGGGCTGGCCCGACCACACGCCGGCCCAAGGCGTGGCCATGTACCTGTTCCTGTTTTTCGCTTTTCTGTTCACGGGCAAAGGATTCCTCAACAACATCGTGCGGGTCACGACCAGCCTGCGGGCGGTGGGCAACAACTTCCGGCAGCGTAAATGGCGCAAGCGCCGGCTGGCGGAGCTTACCAAGCTGCAGGTGGAAGATGAGCGGGTACTGAAAGAGCGCACCGATGTAGCGCGTTTATTAGAGGAGAAGCGGGACCTATTGCCCGACGCCGAGCAGCTGCGCCTGCAGTGTCTGACCAAGCAGGAGCTGTTCCGCAGTGAGTACGTTCTGGCCAATGAAGCCCGGGGCGTGCTGACGCTGGAGGAAGTTCTGAGCGTACGCCCTGAGCAGGCCAATTAAGTATCCCGGGCCGGCACAGCGCCCGTATCCCTGATTTACGATTTAGATGGCAGAGCAAGAAACTACCGCTACCACTGGCAGCGAGCAAACCCCTACCCCGGCAAGTGAGACAACGGCGGTAACCGTTTTACCAGCCCATACGCCGGCTCCTAATTCGGCACCTAGTGACAACCAGTCGTATTCCTTTCGGGCCTACGACCATGGCTTCACCAATGGGCTGCTACGCATTGAGGCACAAGACTTCGAGACGTTTGCGGAGGAATCGGAGAAGCTGCGCTTCATCCGTCACCAGCTGTATCTGGTGGAAACCGAAATCCAGGAGCTGCGCGAGACGAAAGTTACCGTAACCAGCGAGCGGCTGCGGCTGACGCAGGCCCGGCTGGAGGCGGAAGCACGCCAGCAAAACCTGCAGCTGCAATTGCGCCGGGCCGAGGACAAATGGCAGGAAAACCGGGCCAGTCAGACGGCTATCGACGAAACCAAGCAAGGCTTAAAGCCACCCTATGCCTGGCCCCCGGCCATCCTGTATCTGCTGGCGGGCTTCGTGTTCATCATGGCCGATATTGCCGTGATGCACGACATCACGCATAGCAGTCTGAACATGCGAGGTACGGTGGAGCCGTGGCTATTTTCGGTGGGTTTGGCCTTTGTGGCCTTTCTCATCAAGCCGGCTATTGATCGAATTCTGGAGAAACCTTACGAGAAAGCGGAAGATGTTAAACTCAATCATCGGGTGCTAGTAGGTTTCGCCGTGGCGGCGCTTATCATGCTCGGTGTCATGGGTTATTTCCGAAGCCAAGCCACATCGATTAAGGCTCAGACTAATTCTATTTCAAAGGAAATCAACGGCAAACAGCAGGAAAAGGATTTGGCGGATGATAGGCAGCAAGACTCCTCGACTTTGCAGAAAGAAATCACTGGACTTGAAGTAAGAAAGCAGGAATTAAATGCCCTGCTTTCTGAAAGTCTACCAATGAAAATCAGCCTGATATTAGCGGCTATGCTGTTTGCCATTGCCGGGGCCGTGTGCCTGGGCATTGCGTTTCCGGCCATCAACAAGCTGCACCGCAGCCAGTTTGTGCTGCGGAACCGACTACGGAAGCTAGTTCGCAGCGGCTTGCCGTTGGAGGAAGCGGTGACAGCGCTGGAAACGCAGCTGGCTCAGGAGCAGCAGAAACAGCTGCTGCTGCTGTTCACCTTCCAGGAGTTGGCGGACTTGCCGACCCTGACTACGCGTCTGGGTGCGCTGCAGGCCCGGGATTTGGTGCTCCGGCAGGAACTGGTACTTTGCCAGGCGGCCCGCCACCGTAGTCTATACCGGGATGGTAAGGCCCGCGGGGAGATTTACGAGCTGCAAGGCACGTTGAGCTACTCCGTGACCGATGCCGACCGGCGTGTGGCCGAATCCCATTCGCTGGAAGGCAGCGCTGCCACTGTATCTGCCTCGCCGGAAGAGGATGCCCGGCGCACCGGCAAGCGCCCGTACGTGGTACTGCGCCGCCTGATTTCCAAACACTACACCCGCCACCGCCAGAATGAACAGGCAGAAACCATCGAAATTGAATAAGCTATTTGTGTCCTCGTTTTGGGTCCTATGCTGTGGTGCGCTATTGTTGGCATCAGTTTGTCTGGCGGCACCCGTTGCCACTGTCGCTGCTGAGCAAAAAGTTACAACAGGTAGGAAACGGGTATTGGTTTTGATTGACCGTTCCGCCAGCATACAATCCGACGCAAATCAAGCTTTTGAGCGCATTGTAGAGCAAATCAACAAGATGGGAGGATACGGGGATGAGCTAGGAATAGGCTTCATTCACGGCAAAACCACAGCCAACGCACAGATTTTCAGAATCGAAGCCCGCCGCCCTGCAGATTATGCCGATATGGGTGGACTAGACCAGGACGAAGCAGATACGGATTTTGAGAATCAAGTACGCCAGCAAAGACGGAGGATGAAGGATGCTCTACGCAAAAGCTTGACCGTGGCTGCTAGCGACAAAATTGTACAGTGGTCGGATGTGTGGGGAAGCTTGGCAACCATGGATACCTTCTTCCGCAGTGCTGGCCTCAGTGACAACTGCCAAGTATTCATCGTTAGTGACCTGGTGGAATCAATGCCCGGCGCGGGGCGGCGTGACTTCCATAAGCAGCACCCGGCCAACGACGCCGCGCAACTCCGGCAGATGGCGCGAGCCGACGTGCCCAAGATCCGGAGTATCTACGGGCTGGGCAGTGCCTCCCCGTTGAGCAAAGTAGACCAGTTCACGGTGCTGTTTCCGGCCAGTGGCGTGCAGAACTCCCAAAACAACGCCATGACCCAGTACTGGACCAACGTGTTTGAACTGTTGGGGCTTTCCAGAAGCAAGATGTTGTTTCAGTAGGCTATTGGCCTTGTTAATCACTGCGAGTTCATTGCGAATCCACTGCTGCTATGAAACAAGGGCAACGCCTCTGGACGCGGGATGAATTGCTGCTGGCCATCAACCTGTACTGCAAGCTGCCGTTCGGGCAGCTGCATAAGGGCAATCCGGCCATCATGCAGCTGGCGGGGCTGCTGGGGCGCACGCCTAGCTCGGTGGCGCTGAAGCTGGTGAACTTCGCCAGTCTGGACCCGAGCCTGGACCGGGCGGGCATGAGCAACGCCAGCCACCTGGACCGGCAGGTGTGGGCGGAGTTCTATGCCGACTGGGCGGGGCGGGCGTTGGAAAGCGAGCAGCGGCTGGCCGAAGTGCAGCACCTGACGCTGGAAGAAGTGGCGGCGGAGTATGAGCCGCTGCCGCCGGTCCCGGTAGGCCGAGTCCGGGAACAGTTGGTGCAGGTGCGGGTGAATCAGCAGTTTTTCCGGCGCACGGTGCTGGCAGCCTACGACAATACGTGCTGCGTAACGGGGCTGCGGCAGCCGGCGCTGCTGGTGGCAGGCCACATCCGGCCCTGGGCGGTGGACGTGGACAACCGGCTGAATCCGCGGAACGGACTGGCGTTGAATCCCCTGCACGACCGGGCGTTTGAGCTGGGGCTATTCACGATTCGGCCCGAGGACTATGTGATTGAAGTAGCACCGACGGTGCGGGCGGGTAACCGGCCGGACGCGCAGGCGGCGGGCGTTATGCTGGGACAGTACCATGGGCAGCCGCTGCGGCTGCCGGCGCGGCGGCGGTTTCTTCCGGACCCGGCGTTTCTGGATTGGCACCGGGCAAAATGGGCCGTCTAGCTTAGCTGCTACTCTATAAAGTAAACGGCCCCGCCTTTTCAGGCGGGGCCGTCGTTGTTGAGAATGGGGTATTTACTTTATTGCAGTGCAGTAGCGTCAGTTACGTCGATGGCTATATCTGCTACGCTCTTGGGGGCGCTGGTCTTGAACTTGAAGTGAGCCGAGCCACCGGGCTTCACGAACTCGTAGACCAGGTAGCTCTCCTCCCCTATCACCGTGCCGGTTTTGGAGAACCACTGAATAGTAACTACCGGGTCTTTGAATGAGGCCAAAGTGGCACTGCTTTCGACGTTACCTTCGATGACTAATTGATCAATCAGGTTGCGCCAATGCTTGCCAGAAGCATCAAGGAATTCGGCGGGGTTCGTTTGTTCCTTTTCCAACAACTCGGCGCGTAGTTCGGCTGCGGTCTTGGGGGCACTAAATTTCTCATAGATAGGATCATCGTAGCGGGAACCACCTGCATTTGAATTGCTAATAAGGAATAGAAAACCAAGCCCACATGCTATCAGACACAATAACACGATACCGAAAGCACGACCTTTATCCGGTGAAGTAGAGGTATTTTTCATATCGACAATATTACTGCAAGGACTTCGATTCCTAAACCAGAAAATATGATTTTATGCAACCTGGTGGCTGTACTGTCGGCGGCTATATTCGCGGAGTAGAGCCTGATACTTTTTACGGCCTTGGTGCATTAAAACCAGGTTGGCACTTACCTCCACCGTCCAGAGGGCATGAGGTGCTTTCTTTTGCACGCCGATGATGAGGAAGCGGTCGGCCTGCAGGGCGTCGAGGTAGAAAGCGGCCTGGCGGTCGTAGTCGTACTGCTCGATGGTGGTTAGGAAGTGAGCCAGGTCGCGGCAGCTGGTGGTTTTGAAGTCGATGAGGGTGAGGCGGCGGCCGGCGGGGCTGCGCACCAGCAGGTCGGGGCGCACCTTTACTTCGACGCCGGTGGCGGTATGCACGGCGGTATGGGTTAGCTCGGGCTGGCCCCGGTACAGTAGGTCGCGGCAGTAGCGGTTGCGGCGCACGAGGCGGGCCAATTGCTCCAACTGCTCCCACGGGCATTTGTCGTCGGTGCGGGCGTAGGTGGCGGGCTCCAGGGTGGCCGCGTGGAAGGCGGTGCCGTAGGCCAAGGCGGCGGGACTGGGGTTGCGCAGCTGGCCGAGCACCTGAGCTTTGAGGTTGGAGAGGTCGGTGTTGCTGACGTGCAGCAAGGCACGGTGCTGGGCCTGGGTCAGCTGGGGGAAGGTTTGGACGTTTTGGAACATGGGGAGTAAGTAGCTAGAAATTAGGAGTTAGAATGGCCTGGGTGCTTACCAGACGAGGGCGAGGCGCTGCTCTTCGCCGGCGCGGTGGAGCCAGATGTGGGCCCCGCCGCAACCAACTTCGTAGGCCGGGAGCGGGAACAGCTCGCGCACGGCCGGGGCCAGGTCGCGCAAGTCGGGTAAGGGTTCGGCAGCTTCGATGAGCTGGGCCAACGCGGCGAGTTGGGCAGCTTCGACTTCGTCGCGGGCGGGCTGGTGCACGACCAGTTGCGGAACTTCGAGAGAGGTTTGCATGGGCAGTGGAATGAAATGGCCAAGTGGCCCCCTTCCCTATTGGGTTGGGGGCCGGGGCACTACTGGGCCAGCGCGGCAGTGAGGGCCGCTTCGAGCTGGGCGGGTTCCGACTTCGGGTTGGTGTAGCCGTGGCTGGTGCGCACGTCGGCGGTGCCGGTGGTGGTTTCCTCGCGCCAGATGGGAAAGTCGCGGGCAAACTCGCGGCGGGCCTGCACCTCCTGCGGGTCGGCGGGTTCGTAGCTGAACTCGGCGATGTAGTAGGTGGCCTTCTTGCCGTCCTTGGTGGTTTCCTTCTTGCTGGCCTGCACTTTCACTACCACGTCGGCCAGGGTAAGGTCGTCGTAGAACAGCGGCTCGATGAGCCGATACAGGTTTTCGACGCTGTAGCCGTGGAAGAGCACGGCGCAGATGGCGCCTTTGTCGTCGGCGTAGAACAACTCGGCCCAAAGCTTGCGGCCCATGTTCAGAATGTCGTCCTGGAATACGCGCCAGGCCAGCGGAATGAAGCTGAGGGCGGGGCCTAGCGGCGTGGTGCCGTTGATGTTGAACTGGCCGGCCTTGGCATCAAAGCGGATTTGGCGCGGGTGGCCGGGCAGGTAGCGGAAGCGCGGCACCTGCTGCACTTCGCCGGTGGCCTCGTCTACTTTGTCGATGAGGTAAGCCGGCGCGGCTTCGGCGGTGGGGGTGTTGGTGGCCAGGAGTTGAACGGCCGGAATCTTGGGGGCTTTGGTGGCGGTTGCCATAATAAAGAGGGAGTAAAGAGTGGGGCCAGTCGGCGGCCGGCCCCTTCGCCGTATTGAGGTTGGAAATCGTGCAAGCGCCGCTTGCACAAATGCGGGCGGGGGCTAGCGGAACTGCTTGTCGTGGCAGAGGATGGCGCGGCCCACGATACTATCCTGGCCGCGGGCTTCGGGCTGGTGCTGGTACCAGAGGTAGGTAGCCAGCAGGTTCAGGTAGCAGGGGGTGCGGAATTTGCCTTCGTCGTCGATGATGAGAATCAGCTCATCGGTGAGGCGCACCACGTCCACTAACTGGCAATCGAGTAGTTCGTAGAGTTCGGCCAGCTTGAAGCTGCGGCCGTTGCGGGGGCTGACCGGCTGTGGGTTGGCACTGTGCGGGTCGAGCAGTTGGGGCTGGTAGGTAGTAGCGGTAGCAGGCATTGTGCGGGGTAGTTAGGCCCTCGCCGGGGTGGCGCGGGCCGGTGGCTGGATTATTTCAGGTCCCACGGGTGGGGGTGGTAGTCGTCGGCCGGCGTAGGCAGCAGGCCGTAGCAGTCGGCCGGGCTCAGGCGCGGGGCGTTGAAGCGGGCAGCAGCAGCGGTGGCTGCCTCCTGGGTGGTGTAGCGGCCGGGGGCGGGCTCCTGCTGGTAGTGACCGGGGCCGCCGGGCACGGTACCGGGCTGGGCCACGTCGCGCACCACGGCCCAACCGGGGCCGCTGGCATAGAGGCAGGCCGCATACCAGCGGCCCGCCTGTGAAGTGATGCCGGGCGTCATGCTTGAGTGCCTTCGCGGAAAAGGATTTCCTCCAGCTGCTCAGCCAGGGCCTGCTCCTGGGCGCGGCCAACGTACAGCGGGCGGCCGGTGCGCCGGCAGTACACGCCGCGCAAGCGCACATGGGGCTGCTTCTGTCGTGACCAGCTGAATTCATCAGCGGATACCCACTGCACGTAATAGGCCACGGCAGCTACTATCTCACGCAGCCCGCCGAACAGCGACACGGGTAGCTCCCGCTCATGGAAACAGCGGCGGCGGGAGTAGCTGCCCGCCCCTACCGGGGCGGGCGCTACGGCGGCGGCGCTATACATAGCGGGCCGGAAAAAAGCGGCGGCGGAAACGGGCGCAGCGGTGGCGCTGGCAGCGGTAGGAAAAGCCGGGGCGGCGCACGGGTACCCCGGCCAGGGTACCGGCAGCAGCGGCCATCACCTGCGCGGCATGGGCCACAACTATGGCCGCCAGCAGGCTGGGCGCAGGCTGGGCAGCGGCAAAGGCCTGAACGGCAGCAGTAACCGCCGCGAAGGGGCACTCCGACTGCCCCATGTGGCAGGCCTGGCCGATGTGAAAGGAAGCGGTGTACTGGGTTTTGGTGTAGCCCTCCGGGGCTACGTAGTGGCTGATGGTGGCGAAGTGGCAAGCGGCGGGGCCGGACCAGGCAGCAGCCAGAAGCTGCGAAAACTGCAAAGCGGTGAACATGGGCTGTAGATGTTAGCCGTATGGTGCGCTGCCGTGGCCTTTGGCGGGCGCGTAGCGTCCGGGCCTCTCCCGAACTTCTATTTAAATATACGCAAAACTTCCTAGAACATTATACCAAAGTAGAACAAATTTTTAGCACTACAATACATTTTATTTTGTAACTTAGGATATGAATAATACAGAAAGCAGCCCCGACCTGCTGGGGCATACTGTGTGGACGGTGGCAGTGGTAGGCAGCCGGGGTATGACGGACTGCCCGGCCCTACTGACGCGCCTAGAAGCCCTGCGGGCCGGGCAACAGCTGGGCCTGGTAGTAAGTGGTGGCGCGGCCGGCGTGGATGCCCTGGCCGCCGCCTGGTGCCGCGCCCACGGGGTGCCCGTGGTGGAGCTACGCCCCGACTACCGCACCCACGGCCCTGCCGCACCCCATGTGCGCAACGCGGCCATAGTGCACCGGGTCGGGCTGGTGCTGGTGTGCTGGGACGGGGCCAGCCGGGGCACGCTGAGCGCCGCCCGCGCTGCCGCCCACCTGGGCCGCCGCTGCGAGTGGCTGGTGGCCCCACCCCCACGCGCCTGAGCCAGGCCGCGCCGGGTGATGGGCAGGTGGCGGGCCAACAAACCTGAATGCCTCGGCCTGGGGGTTTGGGGGGGCGGCCTGAGCACCCCCAATAGACCGGCCCGAAGGGCACCTTATGAGGTGGTAGCAGCCTGTTGAGGGCTGCGGTAGCCGAGGCAATGCAGAGCGGAGCGGAGCATGATGCGGGGGCTTGGGGGCCTCCCCAATAGACACTCGCCGAAGGCACCGAATTGTGCGTTGGCAGAGGCGGGGCGACCAAGCGACGCAGGAGCGCGGGAGGCCGGCCGGGGCGGTGGATATTGGTAGCGGAGGCCGGGCACCGGTGCGGGGGCTGGTGGGTGGCAGCGGGGGCGGGCCGGAGCGTGGGACGGTCGGCAGGCACGGCAGCAACCTGAGTGAGTGCGGGAGGTGGAGCGCGGGGCGGGGCGCAATGACTGGCGCGAGTGGCGCGCAGCAAGCATAGTGAGGGAGAAGCGCAGGTACGGAGCGACGAGGGAACGAAGCGCCGCGTAGCAGAACGAGTAGAGGGAATGAAGGCCCGGCTGGCGCGGGCAGGGGCTTCGGTAGCGGAGGCTGGCCGCCGGGCGGTGGGTTTGTGAGGCAGGTCGGCGGTGGGCCGGAGCGTGGAACGAGCGGTGAGCAGGCTGGCAAGCGGCGCCTTTTGGGGTGCGGCCTGACGGCCGGCGGGGGAACGGCAGCCGACTGCCGGGGCCCGTTTTCAGGGCCTGGGCGGGCGGCGTGGGGCGGCTCGTAGCAGGAGCAGCTTCAGAGTATCCGGAGGATGCGCAAGGGATAGGAAGGGGGGCGACGCAGGAGCCCGTGCGTCAGCACCGGAGCGTAGCGGAGCCCTGGATAGCCCGACCCGAAGGGGTGCGCCCAAAATAGTACCATTCGAGGCACTCATCCGACAGTTGTAAGAATTGGGAATTGATGGAATTATTTACCTATTTTGATACACAATATCAAACATTTCACCTTCTACTTTATGACACAATCGAGCACACTGGTGAAAGAGCGGCAAGTACCGCGTTTAAACGCAGTGCAGGAGCAGCGGCAGGTGACGCGGTTGGGGCAGGCAGTGCCGTATCTGGCGGCGGCTTACCGGCAGGCGCTCGGGCGCTGGGTTGGGGACCCGGTGTTGCGGCTGGTGGGGTTACCGTTTGTGACGGAGTGCTACCGGAGTCCGGAGCGGCAAGAAGAGCTGTATGCGCAGGGCCGTACGAAGCCAGGGCCGATTGTGACCTACAAGCGCGGGGGGCAGTCGAACCACAACCTCTCGCCTACTCCGGCGCTGGACGTGGCCTTTCTGCTGGCCGATGGGTCGGTGTCGTGGTCGGGGCTGTTGCTGAGCAAGTTTGCGCGGCTGATGAAGGCGGCCGATGCGCGGGTGGTGTGGGGTGGCGACTGGGTGACATTCAAGGACCGGCCGCACTTCGAAGTGCTAACCGGGCAGCAGAAAGGAGGTGATGGACGTGGCTAGTCCGATTCTGGACAACTGGGGCGTGGTGACGTCGGTGGTGGGCGGCGGGGTGGCAGTGTTGCTGTACTTCGTGAAGAGCTGGCGGGATGTGGAGGAGCTGAAGGAGCACCGTCGCAAGCAGGAAACGCAGACGTCGGTGCTGGCGGAGAAGGTGGATAGCTACCACACGGCGGCCGTAGCACGGGAGGCCAAGCACCAGCAGGCTTACGAGCTGAAGTTGCAGGAGCACCGCTCGGAGGTGCTGCGGGAGCTGGGCCTAGTGCGCAAGGAAGGCGCTGATGCGGTGCTGCGCCTCAACGAGAAGGTGGACGCCCTGGATAAGCTGCTGACGGTGATGGTGGAGCGGCAGAACCAGCTGCTGGACGCCTCGCGGCGGCAGGAGTCGCGCAATGAGCGGATAGACCGGGTGCTCTGGGCCCGGGGCCGGGACGGGCCGGATGAATAACGGGGGCAAGTTGTGCAGCAGGTTGCTGCACGATTGGCGAGAGGCAGTGCCGGTCAATATTGCAGCAATCTGCTGCAACATCAACTGGCTGGGGTGCTGGTCAATTTTGCAACAGGCTGTTGCAAGATTCCAAGGGCATTCCGCACTGGGTATTTGTGCAACAGGCTGCTGCACAATTGGCAGAGGGAGCAATGATTTTCACCTTTTAAACACATGAATCTATGGACCAGAAACTGACAGTTCTTGACCGGGTAACGCTGCCCACGCCCCGGTTTTTTCGGAAGGTGCGCACGATTGGGGCGGCGTTGGCGGCGGTAGGTGGGGTATTGGCTACAGCCCCGGTGGCGTTGCCGGCGGCCGTGGTGGCGCTGGGCGGCTACCTGGTGCTGGCCGGCTCGGTGGCCGCGGCGGTGTCGTCGGTGGCGGTGGACCCGGACACGGTGCCGGTGCGGGCCGATGGGCGCACGGCGGCTGAAGTGCGCGACATTGTGGAGCGCGGGGACGCGGCTTCGCTCTAGGCTTCTCTCCTACTCTCTTACTTCGACTTTATGGCAACCAACCCTCCTACCGGCGACAATGCCCGCAAAGGGGCCGTGCGTAGACGGTCTCAGACTTTTAACCCTGTGACCAAGCAGTTTGTGAAGCGCGACGCGGAAACGGGGCGTTTTCTGGATGTGAAGGAAGACGGTAAGCCGTTCAAGGGGGTGCGGAAGGAACGGAAGCCGCGACCTTCGTAGCAAATGCTGGTAATAAGAACGGCCACCTGTTTGGTGGCCGTTCTTATATTGAGGCTGCGGTCCCGGATAGTGTGTGCGGGCTGCAAGGGCAGGTAACTCGGTTACTGGCTAACCTCACATCTATTGCACTGGAAGCCTGGCTTTGCGGCCGGGCTTTCTTTTTGCGGCTCATTGCTTGGGCTACGAAAGCCTTTCGGTCAGAATCAAGTCAGCAGCGGAATACTCATTGTGAGCCAATATATCTACGGTGGCTAGGATGAGCACAATGGCAGTTGGCCAGATGATACGCTGCCCAATCAAATGCCTGTCAAGAGAGAGTATGGTTTCAAAAACAGGCTACAGCTTCGCTGAATAGCTATTTATAGCCAGTATAAGGGTTGTTTGTCAAATGCCCGTCAAATGCCCATCAAATAGGTTTCAGCAGGTGTGAGCTTGTGGGCTATTCCTATGCAGGGCTTGCTAGCGGCGTGTTCCCTGCTTACCGTCTTCAACTAACAGTTGAAGCATGCGGCTTTTCAGAGTAGGAAGCCCCTGAGTGAGCCAGAAGTCAGCTGAAACGTGGCCACCACTCATCCCCCCACCCTGGTAGCGGGGCACGTAGGACCGGTGGCCGGCGACTGGCTCCTCTCCTACCAGATTGTGGTACAGGAAAGCAAGCAATTGGTCGATGGTAGCGGGAGAAGTCGGTAGTTGGAGTGTGGCGCAGACATGCTCTAGCTCCTGCCAAAGAGCAGGGTCGCCCCGTAGGCCCCACTGGTCGGGGATGGGATGAAAGATAAACTGCAGCTGTGTCGGATTCATCAGCGGGCGGGGTTATGGTAGAACTTCAAGTAGCCTGATTTGCTTGGTGAAACCACCTCGCTCCTGCCAACGCTGCTGCTGTACTGCCTGCACCTCATCAGCAGTGATATTGTACGCTTCCCCGTTTGATAAGCCACCACTATCTCCTCTAAAAGTATTTTAGTGGAATTACCAGCTATTCAGCCATTATTGTGCTCTGGTATATCACTCTACTATTCTCAGCAGTCCTTGATCAATCCAAACAATTCTATTGCCGCCCCCTCTATTGCGGCGTTGGGGGGTGAACATTTTATGATTCCGGCTTATCAACGGGGTTACCGGTGGACTCAGCAGCAAGTGAAAGAGCTGCTGAATGATCTGGCCGATTTTAAGGAGCGGGCAGCTTCGGACCTCCGCTACTGTCTGCAGCCGATTATCGTGCGTGGGGCCCAGGGATACCGTGAGGTTATTGACGGTCAGCAACGACTAACGACTATTCATATTCTGTTGAGCTATCTACAGCGTGGCATGCCTGAGCCTGAGTTGTTTTCTCTACGCTACGAAACCAGACCCCAAAGCGTGGAATTTCTGGCCACGCTGGCCGAGCAAACAAAGCAAAGCAGCCGGAAGAACATTGACTTTCATTTCATGTACTCAGCCTACGAGGCAATTCAGGACTGGTTTGTGCATGAGGCACCAGTGAGGTGTATTGAGGAAGACGAGTTAAAAAGTCTACTACTCACTCGCTGCTTCGTCATTTGGTATCAACTTGACGAAAGTCAGGCCGCACATGATGTATTCATGCGTATCAACTCCGGCAAGATTCCGCTGACCAATGCGGAACTTGTGAAGGCACTATTCCTGAAAAGCCGTGCCGACGAGGATACCGAGCAGAGGCAGGATTTTACCTTGCGGCAGCTGGAAATTGCCAGCGAATGGGACCAGATGGAGTCGGCGCTGCAGCAGGAGGAATTTTGGTATTTCCTAAACCGGACTGCCCCGGACCAGGCGACGCGGATAGAGTTTATCCTGCGGAATCTGACCGAAAAAGAAGCAGACAGTCAAGATCCCTTTGCTACCTTCCATTACTTCAGCAAGCTGCCGGAGATGACTACCGTGGAGGGCGTACTGAGTCAATGGCAGCAGATTCGGCGCCGGTTTGAGGTGTTTGCGCATTGGTTTGACGACCGGCAGCTTTACCATCTGGTAGGGTATCTGTTAGCTATCGGGGTATCCTTAGGTGAAGTACTACAGCTGGCTCACAATTGCACTCAGTCGACGTTTCGCAGCCAGTTGAGAAAACGGATTCAAAAGGAGCTGCCGGCAATAGAAGCTATTCCGGCGCTGAGCTTCGACTCACCCCCAGATAAAGAAAGAATCTACCGAGTGCTTTTATTATTTAACGTGCTGCATTATGGCAAGCACAGCAGTCAGCGCTTTCCTTTCCACCGCTTCAAGCAGAGAACCACTTGGAGTCTGGAGCATATCCATGCTCAGAATTCGAAGTTGCCCCATAGTAGTACAGAGCTGAAGAAATGGCTAAAGGAACTACATAAACGCGTCGCCGAAGCAGATATGACAGACGTGCCGGAAAGCATACCAGCGGGCGGCACAATGACTGAAACCACCAGCCAATTACTCGACGCGTTGGACGTGGCCGGACAGCAGGAAGAGTTGACGCAAGAACAGTTTCTCGCTCTACAGGAGGAGGTGTTTGACTTGTTTGGTCCGTCCGATTCGCATAGTATCGCCAATCTGGCTCTGCTTTCTATGCGGGACAACGCCTCACTTAACAATGGATTGTTTGAGGCGAAAAGGGAGATGATTTTAAAGCGGGAGCAGCAAGGCTCTTTTGTCCCACTGGCGACCCGCAACGTATTTCTAAAGTATTATTCCTTTCCTCCGCGCCATCTGAGTTCGTGGACCAAGGCAGACCGGAGCGATTACGTTGAGGCTATACAGGATAAACTACGCAACTTTTTTGTCGCTGATAATGACAATTTCTAATATCGATAACGTGCCAATTAGCTTCTGGCAACTGATAAAAGACAGGCGAATTCGGATACCGCTGCTACAGCGTGACTATGCTCAAGGGAGAGCAGATAGCCAAGCAAGCTTGGTGCGAAAGCTATTTTTGAATGCTCTATATGAGGCCCTGACGGGAGCGAATAAGGCCCCGCTACGGCTTGATTTCGTGTACGGACAGGTGGAGAGCATCACGCTTCTCCCCCTGGATGGGCAGCAGCGCCTGACGACCTTGTTTCTACTGCACTGGTATGCGGCGGCCAAAGCCGGGGCATTACAAGGGGCCAGTGAACGGCTGCGTAAGTTCAGCTACCAGACCCGCCGCAGCTCCCGGGATTTTTGTCTGGGTCTGGTTGGGTATCAACCGAATTTTAAGGATATCACCAATGGGAGGGTATTCCGAGCACATCTACAGGATGCTGCTTGGTTTCAGCCGATCTGGAAGCGGGACCCGACCGTGGAGGCCATGCTGGTGATGCTAGCCGCTATTCATGACAAATTCCAGGATATTCCTGACCTATTTACGCGCCTGACAAGCGATGCGGTGCCGGTCGGCTTCCATTTCCTAAACCTAACGGACGTGGGGCTTACTGATGACCTGTACCTGAAGATGAACTCCCGGGGTAAACCCCTTACGCCATTTGAGAAGTGGAAGGCTGCATTTGACCAACTGTTGATCCAGCACCATAAAGTGCACGGAGAATTCTCGCAAAAAATGGACAATAAATGGCTGGATTTCTTTTGGCAGCAATACGATGAGGAGCCCGACAAGCTGGACCAGGCAATTGAGGAGTTTATTGATTTCTGTACCCGGATGCTGGGCGCCCGGCAACAGGTGGGAAAGCAAAAGAGCAAGGAGGCCTCAGTGGATTCTTTTGACTGGTACCGTGAGGTATATGCAGACGAGGCAAACGTGCGGGAGCTAGAACAGATGCTGGACCAGCTAAGTAGCCTACCCGGGCACAAGGCCGCAGACTATTTTGGTGAGCTCTTTACCACGCAACAGGAGCCGGGTAAGGTGCAGTTGTTCGGCAACGGTAAGGTAAATCTGTTGGCGGGGCTGGGGGAGCCGGGGTACAAAATGAAATTACTGCTGTACGCGCTACTGCAGTATGGTAAGCGGGTACGCCCGATTACTGTTATAGATTATGCCCTGCTGGACTATGTACGAGTAGTGCGCAATTATTTGGAAGGACGCCGTCGGCGCCAGTGGTGGGAAACTGGTTTTGTCTCTGTTTTAGATGCGGATAACTTATCAGCTACTCTGGCCGACCTGGATGCTTTGATGCCGGTGGCAACCGGGAATATTTACGAGCATTTAGCTACGGATTTGCAGCCACAAATAGATGGTGCGTGGTATCGTTTGGAGCAAGAGAAAGCGCGGTTGTTCGCAAGTAGGCCCGAGCTTAAAGAGTGGGTACATCAACTGGAAGATCTAGCTGTATTCCGGGGGCAGCTATTAGGCTTTCAGCCAGCCATCCCACCTACGGATACACAGGGATTAGCTGCATTGGCTGATAAGCTACCAGAGTTGGCCAGGTCAGCAGTAGCCATATGGGGGGATGCGAGTAACAGTCATTTGACAATCAGGGCACTACTGACTGAAGACGACTATTCATTCGATATTGGGAGTGGTAGGTGGTTTTTTGGTTTGGCGTCTGACCTATACCCTATGCTAACCGATGACAGCCAGAGAAAAGGGCTTCTACTCCATTTCTTGCAGCGATTTGCGGACACACCAGGCGCTGACGCGTCCGATAGGCTGCAACTGATGATTGATCGGTGGCTGGAATCGGCTACGCCACAAACTGAAAGCTGGCGGTATTACTTCGTGCGCTACCCGACAATGACGAGCGGTCATAACTTAGTATTGTACCATTGGGCGGAGGACCGAGCTTACGAGATACGACACTTGTCGAGGTCTTCTTTAAAAGGCTTTCACATCAATCCGTATGTGCGTACGGTTATCAGTCTGCTCAATAATTCAGCTCGTTGTACTAATGAAGACTCACGTGCCCATGATCGGGAGTGGAGCCCCCTGTGGTTGTATAAGGTACCTACAAGCAACGGCGGAACAGTAGACCTCTCTCTTTACTGTGAACAGCCGGGCTGGCGACTGGATCTTGACACTAAAGTTCAACTACGGCTGGCTCCAGCGTTAATGGATGAATTTGCATTGACCAAAATCGAAGACCTGCAACAGTACTGGTTGCCAGATTGTGCAGGATCTGACCGTGTTGAAACTGCAGTTCAGTTTATAAACAAGCTATACCAACACCCGCTTATAGTAGGTGATAGTCATTCGTTCGGATAGTACATGCTGTCAAATTATTAGATACTGGATGCCCCTATGCAGTGCGTTGACCACGGCTCTACAGCGCTGCTTGCTATGTTGAAAGAATGGCGCTAAGACACTTTTACATTGGTAAGGCCGTGATTTATTCTCTACCTTGATTGCCTTTCTACATTCTGCTGCTACTGCTCCAAGATTGAAGCAGCACGCACAGATCTTTTGCCTTTACTAGATTTCAGTAACCTGTCCAGTCGACACGGCGACACGGTTACTTCTGCATCAGCTGCTTGTCTCAATGCTCTTAGACAACAAAACCAAAGTAGACTCTAACCCAGTTACTGTATACGAATTCATTACGCGTTACCTCTGTCGGGCTGGTACCCTGGATGTGGTAACAGGCTACTTCTCAGTAGCAGCCTTGGCTCGCGTGTATGATGATCTGAATACTCACATTTCAGCTTGCCGGCTTATCATTGGCGACACGGCTCAAATAGAGCGGGAGTCGGATAAGATAATTGACTTACTCACAGACAACCTTGGTATCGAGCAAGCACTGCGGTTGAATAAGCTAGTGCCCAAGGCAGTAGCTTTGCTTGAACAGGAAAAGGTAGCCGTCAAGACCTTACGGCCCAACTTCTGCCATGCTAAATCCTATCTGTACGATTGTCATACCAACGACGCGCAGCACCATTTCTACGTCATGGGCTCTTCCAACCTGACGGAAGCTGGTCTGGGCATTAAGGCCACGAGTAACATTGAGCTGAACACAGCCAGCTTTGGGGGACAATCTGACTACAAAGAGCTGAAAAACTGGTTTGGGGAGCTTTGGAAAAAGCCGGAAGCCCGCTCGGCTATTAAGCTAGAAGACGGAACCACTAAAGATTTCAAGCAGCATCTCATCGACCTGATGCAGGACTTGAGCCGCAAGTACACTCCTCAGGAAGTGTATGAGAAAGTGCTGTACGAGTTGTTTAGAGGAGAACTGGAGGCTTTCACAGAAAGCCCGGAGCTGAGCCGCGACATCAGTCACCTACGCGAATCAGAGGTTTTTAAGATTCTCCTCCCCTTTCAGAAGGCGGGTGTGCTGAGCCTGATTCGAATGCTGCAGCAATATAATGGTGCCATTCTGGCGGATGCAGTGGGTTTGGGTAAGACCTGGCAGGCGCTGGCGGTGATTAAGTTTTTTGAGATGCAGGGGGCCGAAGTGATTGTGCTATGCCCCAAGAAACTGGAGAACAACTGGCAGCGGTACCTATATCGGCGCAACTCCCGGTTTGAAAGTGACCGACTGGATTATGTAGTACGGTTCCACACTGACTTACAAGGTGACCTGCTGGAGAAGAAGGCCGACAAAATCAAGTTGGACTACTTCCAGAGTGACCGGCCTAAGCTGCTGGTAATTGATGAAAGCCACAATCTGCGCAACGACAAAAGCAGCCGCTACAAGTTTCTGGTGAAGCAGTTGCTAGAGGCAAACCGTAACATCAAGGTTTTGCTATTGTCGGCTACTCCGATTAATACGGCGCTGACGGACGTACGTAACCAGTTTAAGCTACTGGCAGGGGGGCGTAATGACGGCTTCGCTGAATCGTTGCGCGTGCCTAATCTGCAGTATGTGTTTGCCAAGGCGCAGGAGCAGTTTAAGTTGTGGCAGGAACGGCCCGACCCTGGTAAGCGCGTGAGCGAGTTTGTGAAGGAACTTCCTGAGCACTTCTTCGAACTGACCGATGCCCTGATTGTGGCCCGGACGCGTAAGCAGATTAAGGGGCGGGATAACGGCCTGCACTTCCCGACGAAGGAAAAGCCGGTAAACCTGTATGTGGGATTGGACCGAATTGGTGGGCTGGAGGGTTTCGATACCATCTTCCGGGCCTTCCGGGTGAACATGACAGCTTACCGGCCGTCGGAATACACGGAGCAGAAGACTGCAGGCAGCATTCTGGAAGATGAGCGGCAGCGCGACAAGTTTTTGGTGCGCATGATGGCGATTTTGCTGGTGAAACGCCTGGAGTCGTGCTGGTACTCGTTTGGCTTGACGGTTAACCGAATTCTGACGCACCACGAGGGTGCACTAGCCAAAATAGTGGCTTTTGAGAAGCAGGAACGTAGTGAGGGCCGCCTAAACCTGAGCGACGAGGAAGAACAGGTGCTGGCCGAGGCTCTAGATGAGCTGGACGCGGACGACTATGCCGGGGCTGATTTTGCTTTGGGCAAGAAACGCCCGGTGGCATTGAACACGCTTACCAACCTGCCGGCTTTTGTGAAGCATCTGCGCATGGACGTGACTAAGCTACGGGCACTGGCTGGCCACGTGCAGCAGATGACGGATACCGTAGCAGCGGAGGACGGCCCGACCAGCGTCGATACCAAGCTACAGCGGCTGATGAAGGAAATAAAGGCCAAGCGGGCAAAACGCCCGAATCAGAAAATCATCATTTTCACGGCCTTTCGCGACACGGCGCAATATCTATTTGACGAGCTGGGCAAGCGGGGCTTTTTGCGAATGGCCATGGTGAGCGGGCAGGAAAGCAAGACCGATGATGGCTACCTGGGCAAAGACTTTGAGCCGATTCTGGAGCGGTTTGCACCTTTTACCAAGCTCTATAACGAGCGGGACTGGCAGGCGTTTTACGTAAAAAACGGGCTACCAGTAACCCACAAGCCCACATACCAGGAATGGCAACTGCTCATGCGGGCCCACGATGCGAAGGTGACCAAGCAATTGGACCAGCCGATTGACTTGCTTATCACGACGGACTGCCTTAGTGAAGGCCAGAACCTGCAGGACGGGGACTGCGTGATGAACTACGACATCCACTGGAACCCGGTGCGCCTGATTCAGCGGTTTGGTCGGGTAGACCGCCTGGGCTCGCCCAATGCCTCGGTGATAGGCTATAATTTCTGGCCGGCCGCGAGCTACGACGAATACCTTAATCTGAAGGATAGGGTGGAGAATCGAATGGCATTACTGTCGCTAGTGGGAGCTGAGTATGAGGACGCTTTGAATCCTGAATTTGAGGCCAAGATGACGGGCATGGACAAGACGCCGCTGGCAAGCCAGCAAGCCGATCGTATGATGCGCCAAATGCAAACCACTTGGGACGATATTGAGGAAAACGGGCAAACGCTAGGTTTGGACGACTTCTCGCTGGAGCCCTTCCGGCAGGAGTTGTTTGACTTGCTGCGCCGCTCGGAAGATAAGTACCGCCGGATGCCCAACGGAATCTATACCGGCTTCAAGGCACGGCCCGAGTTGCTGCCCGATGCGGGCAAGCTACCAGCTGGAGTAATTGCGCTGCTAGGCTACCCGCGACGGCCTTCCGGCGCGGGGCCCGAGTTCCGATATGAAGAAAGGCATCTGGCCTACGCCGCGCCGGGGGCAGCTACTCGCTTTGTAAATCATAAGGATATCCTGTCGCTGCTGAGCCTGCACCAGAAGGAGCCGCGGATGGTACCGGCGGCCATTGAGCAAGGCCAGGAAGCCGAACTGCAACGCCTGGCCAACCTGCTGGACGACTGGCTTGCACAACGCGGGGGGCGACAGGTGTTGTCGGCACTGGATAGCTTGTTCACTTTCGGTACAACTGGACAAGGTTCCAGTGCTAGTCTGGCCCCAACGGCTGAGCAGAAAATGCTGGAAGATAAGTTTCAAAAAGACCAATTCGACCTTATCTGCTGGTTTGCTATCAGCTAATACGTCACGACTATGCCTGCAAAAAACAGAGTAGCTATACCTCATATCACTCATCTGAGAGTGAAGAACTACCGGGCTCTTCGTGATCTAGAATTAAAAGACATCACACCATTGACTGTCTTTCTAGGCCCAAATGGCAGCGGTAAATCTACCGTATTTGACGTGTTTGCCTTTTTATCGGAATGCTTTGATAGTGGCCTGCGTAAAGCTTGGGACAAACGCAACCGCATGAAGGAGTTGCGGACTCGTGGGGGTACTGGACCGATAGAGATTGAAATCAAGTACCATGAGGGAGCTGCTAACTCGCCGGTCATTACCTACCACCTCTCGATTGATGAGACGGAGCGTGGGCCAATCGTTGCCGAAGAATGGTTGAAGTGGAGACGTGGTAGCGGGGGAAAACCATTCAAATTTCTTGACTTTAAGAAAGGTACCGGTCAGGTTATTAGCGGTGACTCCCCTGACATCGAAGCTGTCAGAATAGATGAAAGCTTAGCTGGCCCTGATATACTGGCTGTAAATGCTCTAGGACAACTTAACAAACATCCAAGGGTAGTTGCTCTACGCAAGTTTATTACAGGATGGTACCTGTCGTATTTATCGGTGTCTAATGCTCAACGCACGACGGAATCCGGACCTCAGGAACGGCTGTCCAGTACAGGGGACAATCTGCCTAATGTTATTCAACACCTAAAAGAGCTATATCCTGAACGGTTAGAAGAAATAGTTCGGGCACTTGCTAAACGGGTACCCAGACTCGAATCAGTGCAGGCAAAGCCGATGGACGATGGCCGTTTGCTGCTTACCATCCGTGATGCTCCATTTGAGGAACCTATACTTGCCAAATTTGCATCAGACGGCACGTTGAAGATGTTGGCTTACCTCACGTTGCTTTATGACCCGCAGCCACCGCAACTCATTGCCATTGAGGAACCAGAGAATCAGCTTCATCCAATGCTGATTCAGGAATTTGCGGAGGAGTGCTTGCTAGCAAGCACTAAATCACAGATACTTATTTCCACACATTCGCCCTTCTTACTTAATGCAATGGCGCCAGAGCAAGTGTGGATATTTTACCGTGATGTGCAGGGTTACAGCCAAGCTATTAGGGCTGATAAGCTGGCCGGCGTCAATGAATTTGTGCAGTCACATGCATTATTGGGTGACCTGTGGATGGAAGGACGATTTGGTATTGGTGACCCGCGCCAACCCAATAAAACGCCCCGTCTACGGCCGGAGCTTGAGTCTGATATAGGTCACGAATCCACTCGCAAGACGCGGTAGTTTATGCATGTCGAATTTTTTGTAGAGGAATTTTCCGCAAAGCTGGCACTCGATGCCTTTTTGCACCATTTACTTCCACCGCCGCATAGTTTCGAGGTTTTCAATATGAACTCCAAGGAGCAGTTATTCATCAAGCTTCCACAGCGGTTGCAAGGCTATGCTACCATGATAAATACAGGCGGGTACAACGACCTACGTGTAGTTGTACTGGTAGACCGAGATGATGATGATTGTCGGGACTTGAAGCAACAGCTTGATGCCATAGCAGCGGGAAACAATCTGGTTACTAAAACCGAAGCTGAGCGGTTAGCGGGAGCACCAGCGCCCTTTCAAGTATTAAATCGAGTGGTTTGTGAGGAGCTGGAGTCTTGGTTTTTTGGTGACCCAGAGGCTGTAACAAAAGCTTTTGAAAGAGTCGGCGACAGTCATTTTCGTAAAACGGATCTTCGCGCACCCGATGCTATAGTTGGTGGTACAGCGCAGGCCCTACTCCGCACCTTCAATAAAGCCGGCTACTTTAAAGAGTATGCAAATCCTAAACACAAATTAGGAAACCGCTGGAAGGCTGATGCCGCTAAAGCTATTGGTGAGCATCTGCACCCAGACCGCAACGAATCGCCTAGTTTTCGTGCACTTGTTGAAGGGATTCGCTCTCTTATTGCCTAATTACATTTTCTATGAAGCTTTCTTACTTTCTTGATACTACCCTTTCTCTTTTTGAGGCCGGGAAGCAGTTTTTCGAAAATGAACTGGACTTAGGGCTTAATGCCCTAACAGCGCAGCCAGTACCGCCACGCACATTTCTGAAGGGTTATACAGACAGTACTCCGGCACTAAGCAAAGTGCGTGAAGCATACTTTCTAGGTAATCTGACGGACCAGGTGTTGCGGGAGAACGTAGCCCGCCGCCGTGGCGAAGCTGACCTGAGCCAACGGGTACGCTACGAGGACCTTCGGAACCCCACCGACACTCAGAAATACGCAGGTCTACTGGTATTTGCGCTAGAGCTGACGGCCACCCCTACCCGAACGGAAGTGGCAGAACTGACTCGGGCTTTTAACCGGGCGAGCTATCATCTGCCAGTGCTATTGCTGCTGCGCTACCCGGCATTGCTGGCGCCGCATACCACCCGGCTGGCCCTGGCAGCCTCAGAGCGCGGACCGTACATGCAGACGTGGCGGGCGGGCGAAAAAGTGGGTAAAATATCTATTCTGTATGATATTAACCCCGCCCCAGAACAGTTGCACGCAGGCCATGAACGGCTGCTGGAAAGACTGAAGGTGCCCGGCGACATTCAGACACTCGAAGCACTGAGTAACTATTGGAATGCAGTGCTCAATGTGCAGCTGCTGAACAAAGACTTTTACCGTGAGCTTAGCAACTGGTATTTCTGGGCTATACGCCAGGTGAAAACCCCGGCCTACGACGGCGACCAGGGCGATGATGTGCGTAATGCAACGGCCATGATACGCCTTATTACCCGGCTTATCTTTACCTGGTTTTTGAAGGAAAAGCATCTGGTGCCCGATGGCTTATTTGAGCAGGACTATGTGTATGGCAAGTTGCTGAAGCCGGCAACAGAAGACCCACACGGCAGCACCTACTACAAGGCGGTTTTACAAAACCTGTTTTTTGCGACGCTCAACACCGAGATGCGCGACCAGGATGGGCAGCCAAACCGAGTGTTTCGGCCTAGCAAGCGCAATGAGCGCAACCAAAATGCGGCCTATGGCGAGGCTGGCTTCCTACGCTACGAGGCATTGTTTACAACCAGTGGCAAGGCGTTGGCCTTGGAGTTATTTAACCATATTCCGTTTTTAAACGGGGGGCTGTTTGAATGTCTTGACCCGACGCCGAAAGCAAAAGAAACACGGCAGCTAATTGACTGCTTTTCAGATGCCAATCAAGACAAGATGAGCGTTCCGGACGAGCTGTTTTTTGGCTCGGAGCGTGTGATGAACCTTGCAGGGGAGTATGGTGATATGGCACGTAAGCGAGAGAAGGTGCGCGGCCTGCTGCGCATTCTAAAAGGCTACACCTTCACCATTACGGAAAATACACCACTGGAAGAAGAAGTGGCGCTGGACCCGGAGCTGTTGGGCAAAGTGTTTGAGAACCTGCTGGCGGCTTATAACCCGGAAACCCAGACCACAGCTCGCAAGCAGACGGGCTCGTTTTATACGCCCCGCGAAGTGGTGGAGTACATGGTGGACGAAAGTCTGCTGGCTTACCTGCGCCCCTATCTGCCTACCGGGACGTTGCCAGCGCCCACGCTGGTTCAAACCGTAGACCAGCCCAACCAGAACCTGTTTGGCCAAACCATTCCGCAGCAGGCCACACTAAACCTGACACCGCCGGCCGGGCCGGCACCCGTAGCCCCCGATGCCGAAGCGGCCTTGCGCAGCTTATTGGCTAACCCCGACCTGCTCAACCCCTTCGACGATGCCACTACCGGGGTCCTGATTCAGGCGCTCGACCAGCTCAAGCTCCTCGACCCGGCCTGCGGCTCGGGGGCCTTTCCGATGGGTGCCTTGCAACGGCTCTCGTACCTGCTGGCCCGCCTCGACCCGAGCAACGACCGGTGGAAGCAACAGCAGATTGAACGCGCCTTGGCACCCATCCGGGACGACCTACGCAAGCTGGGTACGCTAAGCGATGCTCAAATCCGCACGAAGGCGGAAGAGATGGCTAAGCAGCGCATTAAGGAGATTGAGGAGACCTTCAGCGATGCCTACCAACTGGACTACGCGCGCAAGCTCTACTTCATTGAAAATTGTCTTTACGGGGTTGATTTGCAACCTATAGCTGTGCAAATCACCAAGCTGCGCTGCTTTATTGCTTTGCTGGTAGAACAGAAAGGGACCGGCAACCATGCCCGACAGGCCAAAAACAACCTTGGGATTTTGCCGCTACCAAATCTGGAAACCAAATTCGTGGCTGCCAATACGCTGCTGCAACTGGAAGCGGCAGGCGGGCAGCAGTCGGCGGTGACGGAACGGGCCCAAGAACTGCAGGCGGAGCTGCGCCGAGTACGCCACGACTACTTTACCGTGCGGAGCCGCAAGAAAAAGCTGGAACTCAAAGCTCAGGACGAAACCATTCGGGAAAGCCTGCGCCGGGAGCTGCAGTTTAGTCTGAACGGCCCCGATGCGCAACGCCTAGCCACCTGGAACCCCTACGACCTGCGCGAAAGCGCGGCCTTCTTTAGCCCGGCCTGGATGCTGGGCGTGGATACGGGCTTCGATGTGGTGATTGGCAACCCGCCCTACGTGCGGCAGGAGAAGTTTACGGGGATGAAACCGGCCCTGCAAAAGCACTACCCCGGTACCTACACCGGCACGGCCGACCTGTATGTATACTTCTACGACCGCTCCTTGCAGGCCCTGCGGCCAGGGGGCATTCTGTGCTTTATTACTTCCAATAAGTTTTACCGGGCGGGATACGGCAACAAACTGCGGGCGATGCTGACTAATTCCACCACGTTGCTAAGCCTGATTGATTTTGGCGACGCGCCGGTGTTTGACGCCATTGCCTACCCCACCATTTTGCTCACGCAAAAAGCAAAACCCACGGCCAACCATACTGCCAGGACATTGGTGTGGGAACCAGGGCCTTCTATTGAGCAATTCCCGACCCTATTTGCTGAAAAGTCATTTCCCCTGCCCCAGCAGACACTGACAGCTGACGGCTGGCAATTTGAAGAAGCTACGACCCGCAATCTGCTAACGAAGATGCGGAATGCGGGTAAGCCATTAACTGATTATGTTAAAGGCCGGTTTTACCGTGGTATTCTAACAGGTCTAAATGACGCATTTGTTGTGGATGCGGCCACGCGTCGGGAGCTAATTAAAGCAGATAAACGCTCTGCTGAGCTATTGAAGCCCTATTTGCGAGGGCGTGATGTGAAGCGTTGGCGGGTGAATGACACAGGCTTGTGGTTAATTTTTACTCGCCGAGGAACCGATATTGATAAATACCCGGCCATCAAGCAGCATCTGGCTCAATACCAGCATCAGCTTACGCCGGGTATATCGGGGGGGCGTAAACCAGGAAGCTATAAGTGGTTTGACATTCAAGATAATGTGGCCTATTGGCAGGAATTTGAGCAACCTAAAATCATTATTCCTGCTATTACGAAAGGAGCTTCCTATGCTCTTGACACGACTGGATTTTACACAAATGATAAAACCAGTATTTGCGTAGCCGACAAGCCCATGTACTTGCTGGGCCTGCTAAATTCCCGCTTATTGGAATGGCAGATTGAACAGACGGCTGCCACTAAACAAGGTGGTTTTCTGGAGTTCAAACCCATGTATGTAACGCAACTGCCAATTGTGAAGGCGCCTCAGAAGGAGGAGCAGGAAATTGAGCGGCTGGTTGCCAAAATACTCGCGGCCAAAGCGGCTAATTCTGAGGCTGACACTTTGCAGATGGAGCAGCAGATCGATGAGATTGTATTCGATTTGTATGGGCTGACGGAAGAGGAAAAGGTACTGGTGCAAGGGGCCGAAGCATGAGTAAGCAACGTGCGAAGAAGGTAAAGTTGATAATTGAGCCTTGGCCTCGGGTTTCGCCTGCAGACGAGGTATCGTTAGCTTGCATAGTTGCGCCTTACGTGCGTTGGCTCAGCCCACAATTGGTGCGTCAGCTAGTGCACGACAATCGTCTGCACTACAGTGCCTGGAGGCAATTGCTGCGCCGAAAGGCCATCTATTCCCATTTGTACCTTTGGCCGAATTCCGCCTGCGCTTATCCGGGCTTCCGTCGGAAAGTAGGCAAGCATGAAAAAGCCGGCACGGCCGGTGCCCACAGTTTATTACTGGATAAGAGCGGTAATCAAATGGGCCATAAGCCCTGGGAATTGCTTGCCACAACGGCCAGTGACTTTAAAAAACTGCGCAAGCAGTACGAATTGGTGCATTTGTTTCCGCACAAATCTGCCGAATGGAAAAAGCTGTTGCCACAATTGCCAGATGAAGTACGAAACTCTATTCCACTAGCATGGCAGCGTAGATTGAAGGCGCATGGATTGCCAGGGTTATTCAGTAATCCTGCTAATACTTGTTTTCTGCCTAGTGCGCTAGTGCGCCCCACTGACGGGCAAAGCATGTTACGGCAAGTGCTTTGGAAACAGGCGTTACGCTTGTACGGCAGTAGTAGCCTATTGCCGCAGCCAATAGCTAATGCGTTTAAGTTGTGGTTGCGTGACCAGCCTGACCCATCAGATTTGCAGTGGAGCACAGCCTATCATGGTGAACACAGTGCTTTACAGAAGCTGCTAGTTGACCGTAGTGAACGGTTAGCAGCCTTCCAAAAGCAATAATATTTTAAAACACAGTTAATGCCTCCTAAACATACCCACTCCCTCCAGTACCACAACGGCCACTTCTACAATCCTGAAACCAAAGAGCGTTTGGTGTTAAGCGACGGGGCCGCAATTGAGCTAACTGCCCACCCCGCTGATTTCCTGCCCTTTGAGCCTGCAGGCGATGCTTACAACCCGCAGCGGGTGCGTACCGAGGAGGACATGCGCAAGCTGCTCACTAATGACCCCAAAGTCGATAAGTTCTATAGGTTACTGGAAGCCGGTAGCGAGTTGCGCTTTGCCCTGCATCCGCCCAAGCCACCGGTACCGGGGGCCAAAGTAGCTGAATACACGTTTCGGGTGCGGCTGGATGAGCCTCTGTTCGTGTACATAAGCGCCAACGCAGGTAAAGAAGCTGACACGGCTAAGCTCGTAGATAGCGCCTGCCGGGTGATACGCGCAGAACGCACCAATCAATTCTTTGACAGTGCGCCTGACCGTCTGCGCTACTTTGAACCAGTATTTGCCCATTCGCTCAACAGCCTCATCAAAAACACCTACGTGCACTACTTCCAGAATGCGGGGGCACCGGGGCGGAGTGCTTTTGAGGTCATGCTGGTAGGCAATACTACGGAAACACTAAAACAGCTGCGCAAGCGGGTATTATCACAGCGTTAGCAAGCAAACCAACAATCTGATGCCCGCACCTCTTTTCTTTCAGGCAGCTGATTTGCTGGCCTTTCAGCGCCGCCTGCAAACCAATCCGCACTATGATGCCACCAACCCTGCTGACAAGCAGTATGCTGAGCAACTCAAGGCAGGAATCTTTGAGAAGACGGCATATTGGGGACAGCAGGTAGAGCGCCGGCTGTCACGAGGGCGCTATGAATACGTGATGCGCCGGACCTGGACGCAAGGCACGCATTTTCGGAAGTACTCGTGGGCACGTTTTTTCCTGTTGGGGACGCCAGATAAAGCCTTTTACTTCACGCTCGGCGTTGACTCAGGCGAAACCGACGATGCGCGGCGCCTGGCTGCAGAAGGGTTAGCACCGGCCGGACCGGCGCTGATCGTGAAGCTGGATGGTCATTTTGCCAGCGACGGCACCCTCACAAATGCGCAGTATGCAGAGGGTGAAGCTGTGCGCCAAACACTGCCCCTGGCAGCGCGCTGGTGGCGTATCGGGCCGGAGCAGTCGAATGACTACGACTGGGAGCAACTGGTTGCTGAAACAGTAGCTTTTATGCAACAACATGAAGCTGACTTGCGCCGCATTATGGAGGCTACGCGCCGATAACTGTAGCTGCTGATCATGTTAAACTAACTCCATAACTGCTTATCAGATATAGTACATGAGTGATGAATTAATTCTGTCCATCATCGACCGGTCAAATGGAACGGCCAACAGTGCTATAGTACTTCGCTCTCAGGAAGCTATTGCTCCTGATGTAGTATTTGCAGAGGTAGAAGTTAGGCAGTTACTCACCTCTTATTCTGGCACGGCAGAATATACGTCTTCGGACGATTTTTATCTAATTCGCTATGCCGGTAAATATGTGGCAGCGATTCAGGATGCCGGAGCTGGTGATCTACACTGGGTAGTAGCACCCGACTTTCGAGGAAAGGGAATACTAGCGGCTGCTCTGCAAAAGGCCGTGCTGCCTCATCTTTTCTTGAACCGTGATTGGCAGCAAGTAACTGTCAGCAGAGGTGTAGCTGGAGACTTTTTTGAAGATTCCAAGCGTGTGGCCCAGAAGGCGGGCTTTTTGGAGGTCAGCTCCACGCCATACGAATCTATTTACAAAATCAGGAAGCCAGGAATACAGTCACAGG
The DNA here is from genome assembly GCF_015773195.1 of Hymenobacter guriensis. GTDB lineage: Bacteria > Bacteroidota > Bacteroidia > Cytophagales > Hymenobacteraceae > Hymenobacter > Hymenobacter guriensis. The sequence continues at coordinate 194,008 of NZ_JADWYK010000005.1, read as the reverse complement.
CTGGCTAACCGCCTTTTTTCATTCGCTTTTTACAATCAAAGTTCAGTTTATGAATCCGCAAAAGGTTACCGCTCAACAGCTATTCACCATGCAGTGCCGCTATCTGGTGCCGTTATATCAACGTCAGTACGTCTGGAACGAAAATGACCAGCTGAAGCCCTTGTGGGAGGATGTTTTGTCAAAAACACTGGAGTTAATGCGGCCGAATATTGGCCGGCAGCCCCGCAAGCACTTCATGGGGGCGGTGGTGCTCCGGGGCCTAGTTGCGAGTGGATTAGAATATCAGACGTACGAGGTAATTGATGGTCAACAGCGGCTAACGACCTTGCAACTGCTGCTTCTGGCATTACGAGACTATGCTACCAGTAAGTCGTTGCAGACTGTGACTACTATACTGAATGGTATGACGGAAAACCCACCTCTTGGTGGCCGGGAGTACGAGCGGTGGAAAGTGGTGCCCACCACACGTGACAGGGCGGACTACGACGCGGTATGGGAATCGAAGTCGCCGGCCAAATTGCTGGAGGTGCGGCCCAGAGTTATGCTTGTCAAGAGTAAGCGGGCTGCGCCGCGACCACACCTCATTGGAGCCTATGAATATTTCTCACGGGCCATCAAAGGCTTTGCCGAAACCAATGAGCAGTTGGAGGATGATACATCGCCAACACCTGACTTAATGGAGATTACCCGGCGGGTAGAGCTGCTGGTGCGGGCCATCACCATGCAATTGGAACTGGTGCGTATTGATCTGGACCAGGATGATGATCCGCAGGTCATTTTTGAAACACTGAATGCCCGAGGGGCTCGACTATTACCGGGTGACTTAGTGCGGAATTTTCTGTTCCTGGAAGCAACGCGTCAGTTCCAAACGCAGGCCGAAGTAGAGAAGCTTTACAAAACCTACTGGCTGCAGTATGATGATACGGAGTCGGCGGGCTTCTGGAAAGCGGAGGTTCGGCAGGGCCGCTTCAGTACGCAGCGCTTTGAGTTGTTCCTATTCCATTTTCTAACAAGCCAGCTGCGGCGGCCGGACGAGGACATTCAACTGGGCTATCTGTATCAGGCTTTTGGCGACTGGTGGAAACGGGAAACTACCGGCAATGTGGAGCAGGTGTTGCAGACATTGCTCAAATACAGCGTCTTCTATCGTCGTTTGGTTGAGCCCACCACCAAAACAGATCGAGTGGCCTTATTTGGTCGGCGGTTGCGTACGATGGACCTTAGCACGATATATCCCCTACTACTCTTTTTGTTTGTGGAACGAGAAGAGCAAACTAAAGCAGAGGCTGACGGCATTGTAAGTGACCTAGAGTCGTATTTGGTGCGCCGGGTAGTGTGTGGGTTGCCTGCTCAGGCTCTTAACCGTGTATTCTTGAAGATGGCAACCGAATTGCGCCAACTGACAATAGTCGGACGTGATGAAGTCAGAAATTATTTATTGAGTCTAAGTGGGCCGACAGCAGAATGGCCTACTGATTCACTATTTCGCCACCGGTGGCTTACTACCGCAGCATATAACTCACTGAGTAAGCCGCGTATTCGTATGGTCTTGGAAGCAGTAGAGTGGCAGCAGTATACCAAGTTTCAGGAAAGCGCCCGACCTACTTTAGATAGTGCGACTATTGAACATATACTGCCTCAGAGTCCCACAGATAATGAGTGGCCGTTAGATGTAGCGCAAGACGCAGATGATGAGAGTCGGGAATTGGCACAGCAACTACGGTATGATCTAACTCATACATTCGGCAACCTTACGCTTGTCACGTCGCCACTTAACTCTTCACTGAGCAATAGTGCCTTTAGCATAAAGGAGCAGGAACTATCGAGTCAGAGCACGCTAATGCTCAACCGCTATTTCAAGCTATATAATATCAAAGAATGGAACACGGAGGCTATTACGGTACGAGGTGAGAGACTATTTGAAATTGCCACAGACATATGGCCGCGACCTGTGGTATTAGCAATAAGTAGTGAGGAAATCACCGATGTAATAGAGTCATAGAAATCAGGTATAGTAAGCCTTGCCAACTGCTTGATTAGGCTTTAAACTTTCAATTGGCCGCATAGATAAGAAAGCCCAACTACGTGTAGTTGGGCTTTCTTATCTATGCGGCCAATTGAAAGTTTAAATCTACTGGTAGAATTCAACCAGCAAATTAGGATCGTGAATAGTAAAAGTGACTTTTGCTAGACGTCCATTCTGATAAAATAGCGAGGAAAGATCTGGGTTGAATTTCTCGATTCTACCAGAAACATTCATGATATCCTTACTCCAGAGAATTCGGTTGTTAATTGTTGAAATTTCACCAAAAGAAAAATCTTTTTTAATAACTTCATTCACGTTTCTGTCATGGATGCTCACGTGCAATTGATTGTCAATAACCTTTGCATGAATCGTATTAGTTGATGGGCCACTCATTACACATGCACCTTCATGCCACACCTCAAACCTGGTGTAAGGAAAGGTGAACGGTCTTCTTGCTATTGAGCCAAGTGACTCGTCGATATTAGTCGGAAAATTATCCCAGTTCTCAGTCATGCTGCCGTATTATTTAAGGTACTCAATATCAACTCCCCGATCGTGCATATGTAGGATACACTTGTCGACTACCCCATCCGTTAGGTGAATCGTCAGGCCATAGCTGGCAAAAGGTACGCCAGTAGCGTCTGACCCATAGCCTCTAAGAATCACTTTATTGTTTTCCTGCTGAACGGCTTTCATCTGCTTGGGAGCCATCATAATATTATTTTGCCATAACGGATGGTTGCCATCCGAGCTGAAGGCAGTTACTGTATAACCTGCACCACCATTTACGTTAGGCTCCACCTTAATCACTCGCCCCGCCCCACCATGAGGGCCTGATACATGTCGCCCGCCTTCGTAGCGGAGATGATCTGACGATTTGAATACAAAGTTTAATGGCGTTTCCTTTTGGGAAGCGGAAGAAAAAATGTCAAAAATTCCCATTCAAATAAGTATTTAATACGATGCCTACTCTTGTTCGCTTTTCGGCTTCCGCGTTTTGTATGCCTGTTTGAATTTTATTTAAAAAGCATTATTGCAATTGCAATTGCAACACCGGCAATGGTTGCAATTTGGATGAATAAAGTCGTTTTGCTTGATGATCGAATTTCACCAGTCAAATTTCCAGTGCGCTGTTCGAACATATCAGCAAGTGACTGTATTCTATTCAGCATGTGGCTTTGACCTTCACTTATGCTTTTCAAAATATTGATCTGTTGACTTTCAATAGATTCCAGTCGATCAGAAAATTTAGCGGCGTTCATGGAGTCACGAAAGGCCGTGAGGCTGGCAGAGATAACCTGAAGTCGGTCAGTAATAGCAGTTAACCCATCGAGCTGCTTGCCTACAGAGGAAGTGAAGTCTTGCTTGACCTTTTGTAGCTGGTCCATTTGAGAGCCAAATTGGTCGTTCAGCTTACTGGCAGACTCACTGATTGTCTTGCGGAGCAAATCGGTCTGAGCACCTACACCTTGTTCGTGCTGCGCACGAATAGTGGAGAGAATGCGGGGCTGTTCTTCTACTACCGATTGCAAGGCCTTAACAGTGGATTCAGCACCATCTCGCAGGCTGGCAAGTTCCTTATGAAGTAACTCTTCTGCCTTCGTAGCCTGCTGCTGAGCAGCGGTTCGTAAAGTGGCAGATTGGGCCTGTATGTTACTCGAGTGTTCAGCCTTGAGTTGTTCGAGTAGCTCTCGTTGTCGCTGATCAATAGCCTCAGCAGCTTCTATAACAGCGACGGCAGCAGCTTGGACTTGGTCAGTCACTTCCTGCGCCTTGCCGATTTCGGTGGTGAATGAATGCAAGCGCGCAAGCTCCTGCTTGATGATTTCGAATGAAGGCTGCATAGCAGATAAGGGAAAGGCTTAGGCTAGAACTACCGACGTGGGACGGTTGTCAAAACGGTGGTTGAACTCCTGAAGCCAACGAGTGAGTAATTCCAACTCTAATTGAGCGGTGATGTGCGTGTTGATGTAGGCGGCGGCTCGAAGGTCGTAGCGGCCTGACTCGACTGCGAATTCGCGGGCAAATTCCAGCAAGGTCGTAGTGTTTAGATTATCCTGTTGCTGGAAGGCACGGAAACCAGCTAGCAGGTGGCCACGGGCTTCTTCTAAAACGCGGTCGGACTGACGGTCGTCAGGTTTTGTTAATTCCAGAAAGAGCGTGGTAAACCCACTAAGCAACAGCACTAGGCCGTTGGCACTGTAAGTACGGTCGTCGAGAAGGCGCCGGCAGGCGCCGCGCAGATGCTTGGCGTTGTCCTTCTCCTTTCCCAAGTTGTCTGGAGGATTTCGAAGGTAGTCTATATACCGCCAAAGAAGCATCTGGTTGAAGATTTTACCCTTATCTGTGTCTTTAGGCAAATGCTCGTTGCGGGCGTATTTGGAGTTGAAATAGAGGTCAAAATATTCACTCAAGTTCTCCCCATTGAGACCCATCTCGCAGGCATTAGCCATAGCGCTAATGGACTCTTGCCTTTTGGCCGCCGTTTCGGTGTATGTAAATTCAAGCAAGTCCGTTAAGCAGGCCTCCAATATGGGAACAGAGGTAGCGGCCTGTCTGACTGATTCAAGCCGAGCATCAACGCTGGGCTGGGTAGTGTACCGTAATAGATACTTACCGTAAGTCTCAAGCAGTTGATCCGTTTTTTGGCGCGGAGCAAAGTAGAGAGTCGTGGCGCGAGAACCATAATCGATGGTGTAGTCGCGTAGTACACCAAGCAGGCATAGGCGGTGCACTGCTTTGAATGTATCTTCCTCCTGCCGGATTTGCGGTAGAAGCTCTTTGATCAGCTCGCGCAAATCAGGAGGAATCCGTAGTGTGATACCATACGATTTGCTGTATTCTTTCTGCAGATTGGCTAGAAATTTTCCAGAGGTGTTGGCGAAAGCGGCAGCTTTACGAAGCAGAGTTACGGGCAATTCAATGTTAAACGTATTAGCTGCCTCGCTCATTTCACGGAGTGTACCGTTGGCAAAACCCAACGTCAGAGGCTCAGGGGCCCTACCGTACTTTACTTCTTCTAAGCGGGGCAGAATGCCTGGGGTGCTGGCGCTAGCGCTACGGCCACTAAGCGCTCGAACCAGAGCTGCCTGCGAGGTACGAGAATCATCAGGTAATTCTGTGAGCAAGTAATTGATCGTCCAGTTAACAACTGCCTGCGCTTGCAGAGAGGGAATGGATTCGTGTTTGTTTTTAAAATCCCCTCTAAGGTCCTGAGTGTTTGCAAAATGGATACGCCCGTACCCTATTCCGTGCTCTTGGTTTAGATAAAGATAGCTCGGAATGCTTTGCTTGGGAGGAGCATACAGGTTAGCCGTGACCGTGAGGTCAGGAAAGGCTGCCTCCAGCTCGTCATTGAGAGCTTCACACTGCTCTGCGGTAGGGAAGGTGATGCGCGTAAGCAGTTCGCGCATAATGCACTCTTCTTTGTGTTTGCCCTTAAAGGCATTGGCCAGGAAATTCTGCTGGATTTCGAAGTCTTCTTTATAATAGAGGACATAGTTAACGGCCGTGGCCCGGTCGCGGCCAGCGCGGCCAGCCTCTTGTACAAAGCTCTCAATGGAGCCCGGGTAGCACATATGGATGGTGTAGCGAACGTTGGGCTTATCGATGCCCATTCCAAAGGCCTTAGTGGCCACCAACAGGTTCAGCTTGTTAGCTTTAAACTCCGTTTGCATTCTATCCATGGCAGCAACCTCCCGCTGCTGGGTCTGCTCGGAGGCGTCGCCGTCGTCGGTGGTACCGCCCATGAAGTAGCCCGTTTTCAGGTGAGGCAATTTCTGTCCCGGCTCATTGAGTGAATACACCACATTGCGCACGCCTGAGGAAATTTTGGGGCTTTTGTGGGGGCAGAAAATCAAACCAGCATGCTCGTAACGGTCCAGATCGGGTAGATAAAATGTCTCCGTATCCAAATCAGGCACCTTGCGGACGGTCAACGCTTCTCCGTCTTCCGGCCTGATAGCAGGCAAACCGTTTAGTTCGATCAAATCCTGTGGGATTCTCGGAAGTAATTCAAGGATTGTCTGATGCTTTGCGGGCCCAGCAGCATCAAAAGCTAAGGGGTCGTCTACAGTAATAGGCAGGATGCGCACATGAAGCTCTTGGCGAGCTGAAACTTCCGTTCGAACTATAGCCTCGTCCTCATGTTCTAGTCCAAGCTCTCGCTGCACGTCGGCCAAGACATCAAATGAAGCAGTAGCAGTGAGTCCGTATAAAGGAATTGGAGTGGACTCACCTTCATAGGTAAGGCAGTGGAGACGGGCGTTGGCACCCAAACGCAGGTAAGGTGTGCGGAAATCATGCCCCCACTCTGATACGCAATGAGCTTCGTCGATGACGCAGTAGCTAAAGCCAACCCTGGGTTCGGCGCGGTGCATATTATGGAGCTTCTGACGAAACTCCGGAATAACCATGCGCTCCGGGGAAATGAAAAAGAACAGCAGCTCGCCACGGCCCAGACGGGCCAGACGTAATTCCCGCTGAACGCGGGAGCGAACTGAACCATTGACGAACGATGCGGCATCAATCCAGTTGTCGTGTAGGCCGTCGAATTGATCAAGCATGAGTGACTTAATCGGGTCGACAACCAAGGCCACTCCTGGTTGCAGCAAAGCTGCTATCTGGTAAGTGAGTGACTTGCCGCCACCGGTAGGTAAGAGACCAAGAACGCTCTTAGCCTGCAGGCCTCGGCTGATGATGGGTAACTGCCCTTTACGCAGGCCCATTTTGCGAAATATGTTGCGCACAAAGTATTTGAGAGCCGCCGCCCGTGGTCTTTCCTCAATTGGAAGAATATAGGATGACTCACTGTTTCCATCTCGCTCGACTATGGGAGAGTACTTGATAAGGGGCGCGGTGCGGAATCGACGAGCCTGCTGAGGAGCATGAGCAGTGCGAATTGTCAAGCAGGGTGTGCGGTCTAGAACAGGTGCTTGGGTGAAGCCGAGCCGTTGAAGAATAGACACATCCAGCAATAGATCATACTCGTCTCTGATTGTAGCTCCAAAAGCAATTTCTTGAACCGTGAAACCCAATTGACCAGGTATAATCAGGGGGGGGAACTCAGCAGCAGACTGTACGTGTAGCTCGATTTTAGGTAATTGCCGTTGCAGTCCCTGAAGGGTATAGAGTTGAGTCATTTGCTCTACAAGGGAGGCAACACCCAAGACTGCACACGGCAAGTCGCGTTCTATTACGACAATTCTCCAAGTCGGCTTGTGTGCTGACAGGATTCCGTTGAGCATACACTCAAGTAAAGTACGGTGGATGCGTGCTACACCAAGTGGGCCTAATGTGAGCCCCAACGCTGATTGCCCAGCGGATGTAGCAAGTAACGAGCGTTCAAAGTTGGTTCTTAGCTGCTGAAAATATTCGTGTTGTTGAATAGCCTCCTGCAGAGAAGCCAATGGTTTCTCGGGTTGCGAAAATTCAGTAGTGCGCAGACGAACTGGTTGCCAACCAGCGTCGCGGGTGGCTTTGTCGCGGGCTGAGTCTTTGCGCCGCTGGGTATCATCTTCCCAGTGTTGACTGCCATCGACCTCAAGCACGAACCCGCGGGTGAGAGGGCTAGTAGCTATGTTATTCCGCTGCCAAGGATATGGCAGCGGGAGGGTGAAATCGACTGACTGGTCGGTAAAGTCTTCAGGATTATTTTGCAGGAGCTTATGCAACTGCTCGGCGTCATCGGGAGCCCACTCAAGTAGATTGCGCAAACTTGTTTGAGCCTGTACTATCTGCATGAGGTAAGATCCATCAACAGCGGGCAAAATCTTGGTCAGAAAGCGGCGCTCATAGTCGCTACCGTGTGACTCCCAACTTTGAAGTTGATTGAGGAAATGTGCATCGGCTCCTAGACGCGGATCGATAGGATGCAAAGCTCGCCAGAGCCACTGAGCCCATAGATCGGGTTTAGCGGGAGGAACTAATGCGAAGGCCAGTACGCCCTTGCTCATTTGCTCTTTGCAGAAATGAGCGCCACCTGGCCAATAAGCCGACAAAATAGCTTTGGCAATAGAAACCGGCGCCCTGGTAGGCAGGCCCCGGCTAACTAGATTGGCGGCTACCGTCCATAGTGCCTCGTCATCATGCTCAATGCCAGGACCATCAAACCGGATAGAGGATTCGACCTCGAACCACGATAGATGATGAAGCATCGCACGGACCTGAGATGCCGGAATCGGATTGTGAAGCTGGGTATCGGATAGAAATCGGATAACCTCCTCAATGGCATAACCTGCCTGAAGCTGAGGCATAATGGATGTAAAAATTTATAAACTGAGACGCTAAAGAAATTGAGACGCTAAATATAGGTCAGATTTACACGTTACAGGAGTGTTTTACAGAACAGATAAACACTATTTATTAAATTCAAGTAGGACAGTAATTGCTAGGCAGGCGGTATTTGACTTGTCGTTTGATTCGCTGCTTAGAGACAAAACACCTCACTATAGTGGTGAGGAAGCATTATTATTACTACACATAGGCAATGCAACGCAGTAAGTTGAACGCTACAATCGGGTGTATACTATTGCCTAGGGCGTGGAGGGCGGCGTTGCGGGTGGTAGGGTCCAGTCCTTCGGGAAGCCCATCAGCCTCTCGTAGAACCTCACGGAGAGAGGCGTACCGGGGGCGCAGTTGTGGTTGAGCAGGAACGAGGGAATGGAGCAGAACTGACCCCGGGTCCGGTTCTTCTGGGACGGGGGTAGCGTGCTGTTGCGGCTGTCGTTGGCCACGGGCGTGGGCAACCAGCCAAAGCCGTTCGCGGCGGTGGTCGGCGTCTGCGGCAGCAGCTGGAAGTAGCAGCGGCGGGAAGACGGAATAGCCCGCAGCTTCCAGGTCAGCGCAGATTTCTTCGAGTACCAGCCCGTGGCTACGAGCAAGCAGGCCCCGAACGTTTTCTGCCACGACCCACGCGGGGCGGCACTCGACCACGCAGCGAAGCATCTGGCGCCAGAGCGTGAGGTCCATTGCGCCTTTTCCAGCAAGGGAGAAGGATTGGCAGGGGAAGCCGCCGGTAAGCACGTCAACTGTGCCGGCGTAGGGCGTGGCGTCGAAGGTGCGGATGTCGGGGTGGCGGTGGGCATAGGGGAAGTGACGGGCGAGGACGCTGAGGCAGAAAGGGTTTTGCTCGACCTGAAAGATGGTGGGCCAGCCGAGCCACTCGGCGGCGAGGTCGAAGGCACCGAGGCCAGTGAAGAGCGAGGCATGGGTTAGTAGCTTCACTCCTATTGGCTGCTGGACTTGGATTTGATAAGGCTGGTGGCCGGCGTGGCTGACAGCACCGGAGTTGGGGTTGGCGCGTGCAGCTGTTCGAGGTCGGCCAGGGCGTCACGGGTGGCGGCTAGGCGTTGGTCGGCGGCGGCTTGGGTGAGGCGCTTTTCACGCACCCAAGCAGGGTGTTGCCGGATTTTGGTGGCCAGGTCGCGGCGCAACTCGGCCAAGCGCTGGGCGGGGGTAGTGGTGTAGGAGTGCATGTTCAGGCGGCGGAGTTGGGGCGGTACTTTTCAGCCAGGCGGCGGTCTTCGGCACGGTGGCGGGCGTTGATGAACTTTTGAGCTTCGGTACTGGGCTGCCAGTCGGGGCGCGGGTCGCGCTGGGCGGCGGCGTGGGTTTCGGCGCGCAACTGCTGGGCCTGGTTGTCGGTGAGCAGGCCGCGGCGGAGCTTGTGCTTGATGACAGTGAGGCGCTGGCGCAGGTGGTCGAGGTTGGGGTGGTCGGGCGGGAGCTGGCGGCCGATGCCGGCGGCGACTTGCGGGGCAGCTTGCTGCAGCTGAGCCAAGGCGCTGTTTTCGGCGGCGGTGCTGCGGGCTTTCTGGTCGAGGTGCTGCTGTTCGAGGTGCTGAGCCTTCTTCTCGAAGTAGGTTTTGAGCAAGCCGTAGATAGTGGCGGGGTCAAGGGCTTGGTAGAAGATGGTGCCGGTGGTGCGGGCCTGTTTGAGGGCCAGCACGATGTCGCGCAGGGAATCGTGGGAGTAGGTAAGCAGCAGCGTATCGGCCAGGTCGAGGATATCGGCGGCGGTGGGCTTGTCGGGTACGCGCACGGAATCCACGAAAGCGCGCAGGATGACGGCCAGAAGCTTGCGGATTTCATCCTCGCCGTACTGGCGGCTGAGCTGGAACAGCTTGGGCGCGGCGGCGGCCTGCTCGATGGTGAGGCCGACGCTAAGCTGGGCCACCAGGATGGCCGTGGCTTCGGTGGTGGGTTGGCTAACCAGGGCGCCGAGGGTAGAACTGCTCGTAAAGCGCATCAATTGTGCTGCCGGGCTGCTGCCCGCCGGGGCCGGCAGATGCCCCTGGCGGTGAGGTTGGAGCGAGTTTGAGGCGGTTGTCATGGGCGTCGTTGAGCATGAAGCGTTGGGCGGTGGCCAGCCAGTCGCGGCGGCGGGGCGGCTCCCCGGTTTTCCGGTCGCGCCAGAGGCGCACTTTCTCGTGGTAGAGGCGCAGGTCGGCCAAGGCGTAATCGGTGCCCTGGAAGGCCTGGATGAACTTTTCCACGTCGGCGTACTCGGACTCGGCGAAGGTTATTTCCGGGCGCGGCGGTCGGCCGGGGCGGGTGCTGGTGGCGGCCTGGCGGACGGTGGACGCCCGGGAGCCGGCGGCCGGATTTTTTGGGGGCGTAATTGGGGGCGTCGGTTCGTCGCCGACCACCTCCGCCCCTGAAAGCCTGTCGTTGGTGGCCGGCTTCTCCCCTATTTTTTTTTCGGGGTGCGGCGCCCCACTACGACCGAAGGGAGTAGGTTTATGGGTAGAGGTTTTACTACTACCTGTTTTATCATATAAGGAGTGTTGGGGCACTTCTGCCCCCAATGCGGGCGGCATGAGGGGCAGTTCTGCCCTAAGTAGTTCAGGCAGTTCTGCCTCCGATGAAGCAGTGGCATGAGGGGCACTTCTGGCCCCGATGCCGGGCTGCGCGGGCAGTTGTGGCCCCGATGCGGGCGGGGCCTGAGGGGCGGTTTCGCCCCCGATGCCGGGGGCGTCGGAGAGGTCAGCCAAGCAGCAGGTACTGGGCTGGTAGCGGGTGTGGCTGGGCTGGTAAGCCAGCAGCTGCCAAGCGTGCAGGTCGCGCAGGGCGGAGCGGTAGGTCTTCTCGTTGCCGATGTGGGCGACGCGCATCAGGTCGGCGTGATGCAGGGGCAGGATGGCCGGGAAGCGGGCAGCGTTCCACTGGTAAAACAGCGCCCAATACAGGCTGACGTGGTGCGGGGTGGCCGCGGGCTGACTGGCCAGCTGCTGGTGGGCAGCGCGGGTGTGCTGGATGTAGTTCATGCATGGGCTACCACGGGAATCAGGGGAATCAGCGCGGTACCGGGCTCGTCAGCCGTGGGTTCGAACAGGTCGAGCTGGCGGTAGTCGGTGCATTTGCCGCGCAGGGCAGCTTCCACTTCGGTAGTGGCCGCGTCGAGGGCGGTTTCCAGCAGACCGGCGTAGGCGTAGGTGGGCAGCTCGTCGTCGAAGGAAACGTAGGGGCTGGTGAGGTTGAGCACCTTGCCGCCGGCAAGCTGGCGTTGACCGATGAGCGTGACGCCCCGGCCGCCGTTGCCGATGCTGAAGCCGGTAAGGGTGAAGGCCTCGAAGTGGGGCGGCAGGGTGCCGGTTTCGTCGTCGGGCCAATAGTGGGGCGTTTCGGTCAGCTGTTCGCAGAGCAGGCAGAGGTGCGGGACGAGCTGGGCCAGCCAGTGCAGCAGGTCGGGGTGCACCTGCTCCTGGGCCGTGAGGCAGAACGCACGGGGCGGGGCGTCGTCGGCGCGCTGCTCGGTGAATTCGCAGGTGAGGTGCTGATTTTTGACGCGGGCTTTCTGGATGCGAATGATGGAGCGGGCGGCCGGAGCATCGGGGCCGACGATGGCGTGGAGCTGGGTTGTCATGGAGTAGAGGTTGGGGATGAAGCAGATGAGGGGCGGGAGTAGCGGCGCGGGTAGGCATCGAGGGCGGAGCGGCGGAAACCCCAATCCTTCTCGTTGAGGCGCACTCCCTGGATGCGGCCTAAGCGCCGGGCCCGCCGCAGGGCCTCGGCAGACAACCCGATGTAGGCGGCGGCCTGGGACGTGGTCAGCACATCGTCGGGTGGTGCCGGGGGCGAAAGGAGTTCTGCCAGGGCTTCGCCTAACCGGGTTACTTCGGTTTGGAGCGTGCGCCACTCGGTTTCGGAAACAAGCACAACTAGCTGCATGGTGTTGGACATTAAGGGTTGAACCATGTCCAGAAAACCGATGCGGGGGCCGGAAGTGCTCAGCGTCAGGCTGCTTGCCGTTCGTTGGTGGGCAGGCGACGAGTGTAGCGGTACTGGTAGCGCTTCAGCTCAGAGCGGTAGAAGCCCCACTCCTTCTCGTTGATGCGGACGCCTTTGAGGCGGCCGGCACGGCGGGCTTTGCGGATGCCTTCGGGCTTCATACCCAGGAAAGCGGCAGCCTGGCGCACGGCCAGCACCTCATCGGCTTCGGCGGCTTCTACTCTGATACGTGTCTGCTCGGCGCTTTCCAGCTTTTCCAGTCGGCCGAGAATCTGGCGCCACTCGGGCTCGGGGATGAGGACGACGGTTTGCATCAGGCTTCATTGATTAGGCGGGCAGCTCGTTCCCGAACTTGCCGGCGGCGTTCTAATTCGGCCTCAGCAGTTTCTAAAAAGGCCTCAATCAGCTCTTTGCGGTTGCTACGGCCGTCTAGGGCCTGGTACATAGCGGAGCGGCTAACCTTGACACCGCGCTGCGCTAGCAGCTGGATAGTGTCGCGTACAACGGTGTTGCCAGTGCCGAGTCGCTGCAGGATTTGCTGGAACTCGGTAGGCGAATTGGTATTTTGTTCCATGTTTTTGTGTGTTGTAGTGTATAAGTAAGAATTTTTGACTACCTTGTCACACAAACATACACTTCTTTGAGTGTAAATATTACACTCAGGTGCTAAAAAATCATGGACAAAACACCTGCAAGCCATTCCACATCTGCCAGCATAGCAGATAGAATTCAGGATTTGTTGAGCCATTATGGCTTAAATGCCAGTAGCGCCACAAAAAAGCTAGGCTATGGGACTACCAGTAAGATGTATAAAATCTTACAAGGGGCCGAACCTAGCTATCCTACCATAGTAGATTTTTTAAGCCTCTGGCCGGAAGTGTCGCCAGACTGGTTGCTGTTGGGTAATGGCTCCATGTTTCGGGGTGGGGTGACTGACACCGGGGAGTCCACTGAAAAAAAAGCAGAGAAAAAGAACACCCTGAGCCGGGCGGTAACTGACCGTCAGGTGCTGACGGTAACGGTAGACCGCCAAGGGGAAGAAAACACCCTGATGATACCGGCTCGTGCCCAGGCTGGCTATGCTCGCTCCTTCAATGAGGCAGTATATCTGCAGCAGATGCGGCCTTACCATATTCCCGGTTTCGAGCACGGCACCTACCGTGCTTTTGAGGTGTCGGGGGACAGTATGGAACCGACTATCAACCACCGTGACATTGTGGTGAGCCAGTACGTGGACCGCTGGGACCTGCTGCAGCCAGGCGAAATCTATGTGGTCGTCACGCACGAAAACATCCTGCTCAAGCGCATTCCGCGCCGCATCACCAACCGAAACGGTATGGTGGACTTGCTGTCAGATAACCCAATGGTAAAGCCGTACGACCTGCCCGCCGCTGACATTGTGCAACTGTGGGTGGTGCTGGGCTATATTTCTACCTACATACCTACCACACCCGACATTACCTCCGAGCGGTTGTGGGAGGTGATTGAGCTGTTGGGGCACGACCGGGGTGAGGTTAGAAGATATCTGATGGAAACCTCCCCCAATGACGCCCCCAATAATTCGGCTACTGCAAGCAACCAAAGGATAAACATCTGATTTACAAGGCATATTGTTCGCTTTATGGGGAGAAGTTCAGGTTCCGTCCGGACCGCAAATGCCCTTCAGCGCAAGCTGGAGGGCATTTTGCTTTTCCGGTCTACCAACTGGCTCCTGCCCCACCGCAGCATTCGCCCGATCGTCGCTGCGTGCCGTACCACAAAAATAATTGCGCGGCTATTTCCTTTACATCCAAGAGGCTAGCCCAAAAATCGGGCTTTTTACGTAGCCAGGACGGTTTTCCATGTTTGGAAATCGAAAACTACCTTTACCTTTGTACCACTTCACCGGAAAGCAGCTGGCTTTTCACAGTGCGGTCTACCTTGGTTCGGTAGTTCAGTCGGTTAGAATGCCGCCCTGTCACGGCGGAGGTCGCGGGTTCGAGTCCCGTCCGGACCGCAAAAGGCCCCTGCATCCATTGATGCAGGGGTTTTTTCATTTTCAGGTGGCAATAAAGTCTGATGAAACTTCAATCATCTTCTTGAGCGCATTGTGTTAGGCTGGCGGGCATGTAGCTTTCGGGAAATGACACTTCATGCGACTTCGCACTCTTTTGCTCTTCCTCCCGGCCTGCGCCTTTTGCACCGGCGCCACCGCTCAAACCTATAGGTTACAGTCCTTGGATGGTACGCCTCTGCAGGTGCAGATACGAGAATTGAGTGATTCTTCCCCCCGATCTTTAGCCATAGTTTGTGGACAGGACACGGTGTTTGCCTACGATTACTGGGCTCCGGGGCGAGTGAAGGTGATAAACAAGGAATTTTTACAAGTCACCTACGCCGTTCGGGGTGGGTCAAATCTGGGAATTAGGAATACGCTCTTACTCTGCATAGACAAAGGCCACCTCCGCCAAGCTATGAAGGCGCGCACCTTCTTTGAATACGACCTGCGGAATGCTTTCTATATCCTTGGCAGTCCCTACGAATACGAATTGTTTCGAGCACGTACCCAACTGGTAGGTACCACAGCCAAAACGTACCAACTTCACCTCACCGTCCACGACGAAGCCCGGTCCGCCCGGAGCCCAAGCATGAATCATAATGACACGAAGCACGTGTGGCTAAGTTTTGACCGCAACCACGGCGTCTTTTGCAGTACAACGAAAAAGCTTCCGCCCCTTTTTTCCGCCTACGACCCACAAACAGGATGGGTCATCCCGCTAAAGGCGACGGAACCAGTGCCAGTCATTGCCCTGCACAACAGCACATATTACTTCGTTAATGGAGAATGGTACGAGGAGGCTCGTAACGAGTAGCCAATAAAACAAGCTGATTAACTAACGCTCTTTTTGCTACGCTACGCGCGCTGGCCTTGCAACCTTCGTGTAGCATGCTAAATAACCGCAAAGACTCCTTTTACTGGAGTTTACAAAATTCACCTACAAGCCAGTTAGCTAACTGAACGAGTTTATTGAAATCAAACTTTCGATCCATTATATAGCTAGAAATGCAGCGCAAGCGGAGTGTTTCGCATATCCACGGCGGCAAGGCCATTCTCACCTAGCCCCTCGGCTTTTTCCTATCTTTGGTGATGAGGTAGCCCACCATCAGCGCGCGGCTATTGGTATCAACTACTCTCCGCTTGCTTTACCCTAGCTGCTTACGTCGACTCCTGGTGCTGGTGAGCCTGCTGGGCTCATTGGCCGCCTGTGCCCCCACTCCGCCGCCAACGTACCGCATCGGGTTTTCGCAGAGCGTGAGTGCCGGCGACTGGCGCGAGGCCATGCTGGCCGGCATGAAGCGGGAAGTTTCCTTTCATCCCGAAATTCAGTTTCTGACACGCGATGCCCAGGGCAACAGCCGGCAGCAGCAGCAGCAGGTACATGACTTGCTCGATGCCGGGGCCGATGTGCTCGTAGTCGCGCCTAATGAGGAACACGCCCTGTCGTCGGCCATTGAGGAAGCTTACCGGCGCGGGGTGCCCGTGATTCTGCTGGACCGCCACACCACCTCCCCGCACTACGCGGCCTACGTGGGCGGCGACAATGCCGGCGTGGGCGCCGCCGCCGCCCGCTACGCGGCGCTGCGGTTGCAGCAGCGCGGCCGCATAGTGGAAATTTTGGGCTCCCCTTCTTCCGTCTCGGCGGAGCGCCACCGAGGCTTTGCGCAGGCCCTGCGGGCGTACCCGGAAATCCGCGTAGTGGGCGAAGTGGTAGGCGACTGGGGGGCAACTTCCCTGCAGCCGGCCCTCTCCAGACTGTTGCAGACATACCCCGAAACCGACCTGATTTTCGCACACAGCGACCTGATGGCTCAGGGCGCCTACGAGGTGTGCCGGCGGCTGGGCCGGAAAGATATTCGCATCATTGGGGTGGATGGGCTGCCGGGGCCGGGCAACGGCATGGAAATGGTGCAGCAGGGCCGCGCTACGGCTTCGCTGTTTTATTCGCCCGGCGGGGAGGAAGCTATTCGCGTGGCCCTGAAGATTCTGCACCACCAGGCCTACGAGCGGGAAAACATCCTGGGCACCATCGTTATCGACTCAGTGAACGTGCTGACTTTGCAGCAGCAGGCCACCAAAGTGGCCAGTCAGCAAGCCGGCATTGAGCAGCAACAGCAGCTGCTGCGCACCTTACAGGCCACCTACACCAATCAGCGCACGGCACTGTACGGGCTGCTGGCCACGCTGCTGGCAGCCGTGGTACTGGGGGCCAGTGCCTGGCGGGCCGCCCGCAGCAACCGGCGCATCAACCGGGAGCTGGCCCGGCAGAACGAGGCCAACGACGTCATCAACCGGGAGCTGGTGCGGCAGAATGAGGCCAACGACGTCATCAACCGCCAGCTCAGCACCCAGAACGAGGAAATCAGGGCTCAGCGCAACCAGATTGCGGAGCTGGCCGAGCAGGCGCGGGTAGAAACCGAGGCCAAGCTGCGCTTTTTCACCAACTTCTCCCACGAGCTGCGTACCCCGCTCACCCTCATTATGGGTCCGGTAGAGGAAATGCTGACCGGCCCCCACGGCGCCGCGCTCCTGCCCTCCCACCGCCACGACCTGGGCCTGGTGCGCCGCAACACCCAGCGCCTGCTTCAGCTGGTCAACCAGCTGCTGGACTTCCGCAAGATTGAAGTGGGTAAGATGGCCGTGCAGGCGCGGGAAGACGACTTAGTAGCCTTCGTGCGGGAGCTGGTGGAAACCTTTGAGCCGGCAGCCCGGGTGCAGCAGGTAGCGCTGCTGTTTCAACCCGCTGTGCCGCAGCTGCCGGGCTGGCTTGACCGCAACGTGCTGGACAAAGTCTTTTTCAACCTGCTGTCCAACGCCCTGAAATATACGCCTGCCGGTGGGCAGATTACGGTGCGCGTGTGGCCCGCTGATGATGGCCAAGCCCTGCAGGTAGAGGTGGCCGACACCGGCCGCGGCATCCGCCCCCAGGACAGCCCGCACATTTTCGAGTGGTTTTACCAGGGCGAGCAGCCGGCCACGGCCAAAGGCTCGGGGATGGGGTTGGCCCTGGCGCAGGGGCTGGTGCGCCTGCACCAGGGCAACCTCACGTTCAGCAGCCAGCTGGGCCAGGGCAGCACGTTCATCGTCACGCTCCCGTGCGAGCTGCCGGCGGAGTTGCGCACCACAGCCGCCCTGCCCGAGGCGCTGGCCCTGGACGAGCCGCGGGCTTTGCCCATCGAAGACCTGACTGCCGAAACTGCCGCCGGGCAGGAGCCGCTGGTACTGGTGATTGAGGACAATGCCGACGTGAACGAGTTTGTAGCGCGCAAGCTGCAGCCCCACTTCCGGGTGCAGACGGCCGCCGATGGTAGTACCGGCCTGCAGCTGGCCAAGGACCTCATTCCCGACCTGATTGTGTGCGACGTGATGATGCCCGGCCTGAGCGGGCTGGAGGTAGTGGCCCAGCTGCGGGCCGACTGGCGCACCTCGCACGTGCCCGTTATTCTGCTCACCGCTCGTACCGCGCCCGAGCAGCAGGTGGAGGGCGTGCAGGCCGGGGCGGATGTATACCTGACTAAGCCCTTCAACCCCACGTTTCTGCTCGAAAGCATTCATACCCTGCTGGCTAACCGCGCCCGCCAGCACGAACACACGCGTCGGCAGCTGGGGGCCGCCGCCCAAGCCACACCCGATGCCGCCGCCCCCGACCCCAACCCCGACCAGGCTTTTCTGCAGGCTCTAACGGCTCAGATAGAGTCGGACCTGACGCGCACCGACCTCACGGTGGAAGAGCTGGCCCAGGCCCTGGGCTTCTCGCGCACCCAGCTCTACCGCAAGGTGAAGGCCGTGCTCGGCACCAGCGTAACCGACTACATCCAGCTGGTGCGCCTGCGCAAAGCCCGCGAGCTGCTGCTCAACGACAAGCTCACAATTACGGCCGTGGCCTATGAGGTGGGCTATACCTCGCACTCCTATTTCTCCAACAGCTTCAAGGCCCGCTACCAGGTGTCGCCTTCCGAGTTTCGGGCCCGCCACCTGGCCGATTCTGCTTGAAAAATTGTGTGTGAAGCGTTCAAAAACTGATAGGCTATGCCTGTTTTCGAGCAACATTATAAATTTAATTTACTGACTGACAGGCATTTTAACCTTATTGTTGAGCATACACACAGGCGGTGTAATTACTGCATAAGCGCATATCCGGAGAAATGGAGCTTTGGCTTCCACTCTTTCCTAAATCTGCCGCATGCATTCCCGCCGCACATTCGTTAAGTCCGCCGCGCTGTTCTCTGCGGGCGTTTTGCTCAGCCCGGAGTTGCTGGCTTCTTCCAAAAAAGGTATCGGCCTGCAGCTGTACACGGTGCGCGACGCCATGCAGCAGGACCCGGCCGGTACGCTGGCCCGGGTAGCTAAACTGGGCTACACCTGTATGGAAGGCGCCACCTACACCGGCAACCAGAAATTCTATGGCATGGAGCCGGCTGCTTTTGCCAAGGTGCTCAAGCAGAACGGCCTGAAGATGCCCAGCAGCCACTACCTGCTGGGGGAGCAGGAAAATAACGGCCAGCCCACGCAAGGCACCATCCTGCACGGCTGGGACAAGGCCGTGGACGATGCCGCCCAGGTGGGCATCAAGTACATGGTATGTGCCTGGCTAACCGAGTCGGAGCGCGGTAGCCTCGACCATTACAAGCTGCTGGCCGAGCGCCTGAACAAAGCCGGGGAACGGTGCAAAAAGGCCGGCATCCAGATGGCTTACCACAACCACGACTTCGAGTTTGCGGCCCAGAACGGCCAGCTTCCCTACGACGTGCTGCTCAAGGAAACCGACAAGAACCTGGTGCAGATGGAGCTCGACCTCTACTGGGCCACCAAGGCCGGCCACGACCCGGTGGAGCTGTTCAAGCAGAATCCCGGCCGCTTCCCGCTCTGGCACGTGAAGGACATGGACAAGACGCCCCAGCAGAACTTCACCGAAGTAGGCAACGGCAGCATCGACTTCAAACGCATCTTCGCCCAGGCCAAGCTGGCGGGTCTCAAGCACTTCTTCGTGGAGCAGGACCAAACGCCCGGCTCGCCCTTCGACAGCATTCAGCAGAGCATCACGCACATCAAGCGCAACCTCATCTAGCTGGCTGTGAAGCTGGTGGTCAGTCCTTGCCAGGGCTGATGACTGGTCACAGACAACCCCACAACTGACACTCTTCCCACCCATTTCTTATGGAAAAGAATACCTATGACGCCATCGTCATCGGATCCGGCATTTCGGGCGGCATGGCTGCCAAGGAGCTGACCGAGAAAGGCCTGAAAACCATTATGCTGGAGCGGGGCCGCAACGTAGAGCACATCAAGGACTACGTGAATGCCAACAAGAACCCCTGGGAGTTTGCCCACCGCGGCGGCAAAACCGAGCAGATGGTGAAGGACTACCCGGTGCTGAGCCGGGACTATACCCTCAACGAAAGCAACCTGGATTTCTGGGTAAAGGAAAAGGAAAGTCCCTACGTGGAGGTGAAGCCCTTCGACTGGTTCCGGGGCTACCAGGTGGGTGGCCGCTCCCTGATGTGGGGCCGGCAAAGCTACCGCTGGAGTGAGTACGATTTTGAGGCCAACGCCAAGGACGGCATTGCCGTGGACTGGCCCATTCGCTACAAGGACATAGCGCCCTGGTATAGCCACGCCGAGAAGTTTGCGGGCATCAGCGGCAACCGCGACGGCCTCCCCCAACTCCCCGACGGCGAGTTTATGCCGCCCATGGAGATGAACTGCGTGGAAAAGGACGTGGCCGCCCGCATCCGCAAGCATTACAAAGACCGCCACATGGTGATTGGGCGCACGGCCAACATCACCAAGCCCCACCACAACCGCGTGAACTGCCAGTACCGCAACAAGTGCTGGCTGGGCTGCCCGTTCGGGGCTTACTTCAGCACGCAGTCGGCCACGTTGCCGGCGGCTATGGCCACGGGCAACCTCACGCTGCGGCCGTTTTCCATCGTCACTAAAATCCTCTACGACAAGGACACCAAGCGGGCTAAGGGCGTAGAAGTACTGGACGCGGAAACCAACCAGACCTACGAGTACTACGCCAAAATCGTGTTCCTCAATGCTTCCACGCTGAATTCGGCCTGGGTGCTGATGAACTCGGCCACCGACGTGTGGCCCGAGGGCCTGGGAAGCAGCAGCGGGGAGTTGGGCCACAACCTGATGGACCACCACTTCCGGACCGGTGCCTACGGGGAGATGCCCGGCTACGAGGATAAATACGTGTACGGCCGCCGCGCCAACGGCATTTACGTGCCGCGCTTCCGCAATCTGTTCGGGGACAAGCGCGACTATATCCGGGGCTTCGGCTACCAGGGCGGTGCCGGCCGGGAAGGCTGGAGCCGCGACATTGCCGAAATGAGCATCGGCGGCGACTTCAAGGATGCGCTGTCGGAGCCCGGGCAGTGGACGATGGGCCTGGGCGCGTTCGGCGAAACCCTGCCCTACCACGACAACCGCGCCTTCCTCGACAAAACCAAGAAAGACAAGTGGGGCCTGCCTGTGCTGGCCATCGACGCGACCATCCGGGAAAACGAGCAGAAAATGCGCATCGACATGATGCAGGACGGGCAGGAAATGCTGGAGAAGGCGGGCCTGAAAAACGTGCGCACTTACAACAACGGCTACAACATGGGCGGCGGCATCCACGAAATGGGCACTGCCCGCATGGGCCGCGACCCGAAAACCTCGGTCCTGAATGCCCACAACCAAGTGTGGGACGCCCCCAACGTGTACGTCACCGACGGTGCCTGCATGACGTCCTCGGCTTGTCAGAACCCTTCTCTCACCTACCTGGCCCTCACGGCCCGCGCGGTAGACCACGCCGTGGGTGAGCTCAAAAAACAAAACCTCTAACCCCTACTAACGATGATGAACCGACGTGATGCCCTGGCCCGCGTAGCACTGCTGATGGGCGGAGCCGTTATCGGGGGCGACTATTTCCTGAGCAGCTGCTCCTCCCCCAGCGAGGAAAAAACCACGGCAAAAACACCCCCAACGGCCGCGCCCAAAGAGCTACCGGCTGTGCTCAACGCCGAGCAGGTGGCTTACCTGAACGAAGTGGGTGACACCATTCTGCCTCCCACTAAATCACCCGGAGCTAAGGCCGCCGATGTAGGCAGCTTTATGGCCGTAATGGTGCGCGACTGTTACCGCCCCGACGACCAGCAGGTGTTCAAGCAAGGCCTGACCAAGCTCGAAGACGCTGCCAAGCAGAAGTACAGCAAGGGCTTCCTGGCTTTGAATGCGGCCCAGCGCACGGCCCTGCTCACGGCCCTGGATGCCGAGCAGAAAAACTACATCAAAACCAAAAAGCCGGAAGCGCCCAACCACTACTTCCGCATGATCAAGGAGCTGACGCTGCTCGGTTACTTCACCTCCGAAGTAGGCGCCACCAAAGCCCTCCGCTACCTGCCCGTCCCCGGCAAGTACGATGGCTGCGTGCCCTACAAAAAGGGCGACAAAGCCTGGGCTACGACCTGATTTTCCAGGAATCAGAACGTCATGCTGAGCGCAGCCGAAGCATCTTGGTAGTGTAGTAATACCCACCGCCATAACAAAGCAGTAGAGATGCTTCGGCTCCGCTCAGCATGACAGCTACTTTCACAACGTCAGCATACCAGATGCTTTTACAAGCGCAGCATGACGTTCTTCCAAATCAACCAATAACCGAATGAAACTACGACTGGGCATGATTGGCGGGGGGCAGGGCGCGTTCATCGGGGCGGTGCACCGCATGGCCGCAGCGATGGATGGCCTGTATGAGCTCACCGCCGGTGCCTTCAGCAGCAACCCCGACACTTCCCGGGCTACCGGGCAGGAGCTGGGGCTGGCTCCGGACCGTGTGTACGGCTCCTACCAGGAGCTGATTGCTCAGGAAGCCCAGCGGCCAGCCAATGAGCGGGTGCAGGTCATCAGCATCGTCACGCCGAATCACCTGCACTTTGCGCCGGCCAAGCTGGCCTTGGAAAGCGGGTTCGACGTGGTGCTGGACAAGCCGATGACGTTTTCTCTGGCGGAGGCTAAGGAGTTACGGTCGGTGGTTGCAGCCACCGGCCGCCGGCTCTGCCTCAC
Organism: Hymenobacter guriensis; assembly: GCF_015773195.1. Taxonomy (GTDB): domain Bacteria; phylum Bacteroidota; class Bacteroidia; order Cytophagales; family Hymenobacteraceae; genus Hymenobacter; species Hymenobacter guriensis. The sequence goes on along the minus strand of NZ_JADWYK010000005.1, from coordinate 171,662 downwards.
GCACACCTACACGGGCTACCCCATGCTCAAGGAGGCCCGCCAGCTGGTGGCTTCCGGGGAGTTGGGCACCATCCGCAAAGTGTACGTGGAGTACCCCCAGGGCTGGCTAAGCAACTTCGAGGAGGGCGGCAGCAACAAGCAGGCTGCCTGGCGCACCGACCCCGCCCGCAGCGGCGTAGCCGGCTCCATGGGCGACATCGGCACGCACGCCTTTAACCTGCTAGAATACGTAAGCGGCCTGCAGACGACTCAGCTCTGCGCCGACATCAATACCGTAGTGCCTGGTCGCCAGCTGGATGATGACGGCGCCGTGCTCCTCCGCTTGACCGGTGGGGCCAGCGGCGTATTGGTAGCTACCCAAGTGGCGGCGGGTGAGGAAAACAACGTGCGCCTGCGCATCTACGGGGAAAAAGGCGGCCTCGACTGGCAGCAGGCCGACGCCAACACGCTGCTGGTGAAGTGGCTGGGCCGGCCCACCGAAATCCGGCGCACGGGCGCGGGCTACCTTAGTGCCGCCGCCCGCCACAACAGCCGCATTCCGGCCGGCCACCCTGAGGGCTACCTCGAAGCCTTTGCCAACCTCTACCGCAACTTCGCCCTGACCCTACTGGCCGAACAAACCGGCCAGCCCGCCCCACCCGAAGCCCAGGATTATCCGGGTATTGAGGATGGGGTGCGGGGCATGGCCTTCATTGAAAACGTCATTGCCTCGGGCCGCTCCGCGCAGAAGTGGACGGATTTCCCGGCTATTGAGAGCTTAGAGCAAAGACCTTAGAGTTCAGACTCAGTTCTATCGAAAAAACCTACGCTCTAAGTTCTCTGCTCTAAGCTCTCAAAATGAAAACCATCAAAGGACCCGGCATTTTTCTGGCCCAGTTCATCGGCGACCAGGCCCCGTTTAACAGCCTCGCTAATATTTGTGAGTGGGCCGCCGGTCTGGGCTACAAAGGCCTGCAGCTGCCCACGCTGGACAGCCGCTTTATCGACCTGAAGCTGGCGGCCGAAAGCCAGACCTACGCCGACGAGTTGCGCGGCACGGTGCAGGCGGCCGGCCTGGAAATCACCGAGCTATCCACTCACCTGCAGGGCCAGCTGGTGGCGGTAAATCCTGTGTACGACCAGCTGTTCGACGGTTTCGCGCCCGAGACGGTGCGCGGCAACCCCGCCGCCCGGCAGCAGTGGGCCGTGCAGCAGCTCAAGTACGCCGCGCAGGCTTCGCAGCGGCTGGGGCTTACGGCCCACGCCACCTTCAGCGGGGCGCTGCTCTGGCCTTACATGTACCCCTGGCCCCAGCGCCCGGCCGGCCTCGTGGAAACGGGCTTTACGGAGCTGGCCCGCCGCTGGCGGCCTATTCTGGACGTGTTTGACGAGTGCGGCGTGGATGTGTGCTACGAAATTCATGCTGGCGAGGACCTGCACGACGGCGTGAGCTACGAACAGTTTCTGGCGAAAGTAGACCACCACCCGCGCGCCTGCCTGCTCTACGACCCCTCCCACTTCGTGCTGCAGTGCCTGGATTACCTGGAGTACATCGACATCTACCACGAGCGAATCCGGGCCTTCCACGTGAAGGATGCGGAGTTCAACCCCACCGGCCGCCAGGGCGTGTACGGAGGCTACCAGGGCTGGGCCGACCGCGCTGGCCGCTTCCGCTCCCTCGGCGACGGGCAGGTGGATTTCAACGCCATTTTCAGCAAGCTCACTCAGTACGACTATCCCGGCTGGGCCGTGCTGGAGTGGGAATGCGCCCTCAAGCACCCCGAAGACGGAGCCCGCGAAGGCGCCCCCTTCATCCAAAACCACATCATCCGCGTCACCGACAAGGTATTCGACGACTTTGCCGCCTCCGGCATCGACGCAGCCCGCAACAGCAGCCTGCTCGGCCTCTAACCTCACCGAACTATCCATGAAAAACGCGTTCCTGCTCTTAACGCTCTGCGCCGCCCTGGCCTCCTGCAGCTCCGAATCCGATAAACCCGCCGCCAAGGAATCCTACACATTGGCCGATGAAACCGTGCCGGCCCAGGACAGCACCACCGGCGCCAACATCAGCGCCGTGGCCCGCCAACCCCAGGTAGACACCAACGCCACCAAAATTGGGACGGCGCCTACGGGTGGTGCCGTGGCCGGCGGGGCCAAGCTCATCCAGTCGGCCGACTGCGCCAGCTGCCACCGCGAAGCCGAGAAGCTGCTGGGTCCGGCCTACAAAGATGTGGCCGCGAAATACCCCGCTACGGAGGCCAACGTGAGCATGCTGGCCAAGAAAATCATAACCGGCGGCAGCGGCAACTGGGGTGATGTTGCCATGACGCCCCACTCCGGCCTTTCCCAGAAAGACGCCGAGGAAATGACCCGCTACATCCTCAGCCTGAAGTAAAAAAATGTGTCATTCCGAGCAGAGCGAGGAATCTGGTTGAAGCCGTTGATACGGATTACTCCAGATTCCTCGCTTTGCTCGGAATGACAAACACTACCCCACTCCCAACCTCCAATTCCCACTTGCTCATGACTTCTACAATCCGGGTAAAACTGTCCCTCATGATGTTCCTGGAGTTCTTCATCTGGGGCGCGTGGTTTGTCACGCTGGGCACGTATTTGCTGCGCAACCTGGGGGCCTCGGGCACGCAGGTGGGCGTGGCCTTTTTGACGCAGTCCATCGGGGCTATTGTGGCGCCGTTCATCGTGGGGCTCATTGCCGACCGGTTTTTCTCGGCTCAAAAGATTCTGGGTGTGCTGCACCTGGCTGGAGCAGTGCTGCTGTGGCGCGCCTCCCAGGCCCCAGATTTCAGCAGCTTCTACCCCAATATCCTTACCTACATGATCTTGTATATGCCCACACTGGCCCTGGTGAACTCCATTGCTTTCCGGCAGATGCAGAACCCGCAGAAGGAGTTTGCCCCTATCCGGGTGCTGGGCACGCTGGGCTGGATTGTGGCCGGCCTCACCATCGGCTGGCTGAACTGGGAGCAGAGCAACAGCCTTCAGTCTACCTTCCTGATGGCCGCCGGGGCCTCAGCCCTGCTGGGCGTGTTCAGCTTTACGCTGCCGGCTACCCCGCCGGTGAAGAAAGGCCAGTCCAGTTCCGTGGGCAGCTTGCTGGGGCTCGACGCCATTGGCATGCTGAAAAACCGCTCCTACCTCACATTTTTCCTAGCCTCCATTGCCATCTGCATTCCGCTGGCCTTCTACTACGGCTTCACCAACCCCTTCCTGAACGAGGTGGGCATGAAAGCCGCCGCCGGGGTGCAAAGCCTGGGGCAGGTGTCGGAGCTGCTGTTTATGCTGGCTATCCCGCTGTTCTTCAGCAAGCTGGGCGTAAAGAAGATGTTGGCTATTGGCATGGCGGCCTGGGTGCTGCGCTACGTGTGCTTCGCCTACGGCAACGGGGAAAGCGGCTACTGGCTGCTGATTGCGGGCATCGTGCTGCACGGCATCTGCTACGATTTCTTCTTCGTGACGGGTCAGATTTACACCGACAACCTGGCCGGTGAGCAGTTTAAAAGCTCGGCTCAGGGCTTCATTACGCTGGCTACCTACGGCGTAGGCATGCTGATCGGCACGCTGCTCTCGGGCCGCATCTTCGACAGCTACCAGCTCTCGGCCGGCACGCACGACTGGCGCATGATCTGGCTGATTCCGGCCGGTATTGCTGGGGCCGTGCTGGTGCTGTTCCTGCTCCTGTTCAAGGAGCGCAACGCCGCTCCCGCTTCTACGGAAGCAGCCGGCGTTAATGCCACTGCCCGCTTGGCCAACGCCAGCTAGGTATGGCTGCCACCTGGAACCGTCGCGCGGCCCTCAAAGGTCTGCTCACTAGCACTGCCGCCGTAGGCACCCTCGGCTTGGCCGGGGCTGCCGCGCCGGCTGAGAAACTAACCACCATGCCCGCCGCTCTGAAAGGAAACATCCGCCATGCGGTGTGCCGCTGGTGCTTCGCCGATTTGCCTCTGGAGCAGCTCTGCGCCGCCGCCAAGGAAATGGGAATCCGGGCTATTGATCTGGTTGGGCCTCAGGACTGGCCCACGCTGAAAAAATATGGGCTGGACTCGTCCATGTGCAACGGGGCAGAAATCAACCTCACCGACGGCTTCAACGACTCGCAGTTTCACGCCCGCCTGCAAAAGCAGTACGCCGACATGATTCCGCAGGTAGCCAAAGCCGGCTACCGCAACCTGATCTGCTTTAGCGGCAGCCGCCGGGGCAAGACCGATGAGCAGGGCTGGGCAAACTGCGTGACCGGCCTGAAGCCGCTGCTGAAATTGGCCGAGCAGCACAACGTGGTGCTGGTGATGGAGCTGCTCAACAGCAAAATCGACCACCCGGACTATCAGTGCGACCGAACCGCCTGGGGCGTGGAGCTGGCCAAGCGGCTGGGCTCCGAGCACTTCAAGCTGCTCTACGACATCTACCACATGCAGATTGATGAAGGCGACGTTATCCGCACCCTCACGCAGTATCACCCCTACATTGCCCACTACCACACCGCCGGCGTGCCCGGCCGCCACGAGCTCAACGATGCCCAGGAGCTGAACTACCCCGCCATCATGCGCGCCATCCGCGCCACCGGTTTCAAAGGCTACGTGGCCCAGGAGTTCATTCCCCAGCAGCCCGACAAGCTGGCCTCCCTGCGCCAGGCCATCCAGCTCTGCGACGTTTAAAATTGTCCTAACGACTGCAAGGTGCCAAAAGGACTTTTGTCATTCCGAACGAAGAGAGGAATCTGGGTTGTTTGCTGAAGACCAATCCAGATTCCTCTCTTCGTTCGGAATGACAGCAAAAACGACATTTCGTGCCCATCTTAGCCGTTGAATATACTGCCAACTCCAATGAAGTTTCCTTTCCTGACTGCTGCTCTCCTTGGCTTATCCATGACGGTCCACGCCCAGCAAGCCGGCAAGCCGGAAGACACCGAAGTGTGGAAGCCCGTCCCGAAAACCGTACGCGGCAAGCTGAAAACCACCCCACCCCCAGCCGGTGCCATTGTGCTGTTCGATGGCAAAAGCCTGAGTGAGTGGGTGTCGGCGGATGACCGCACCCAGCCCGCGCAGTGGACTGTAGCTGATGGGGTGCTGACCGTGGACAAGTCGAAAGGCAACATCGAAACCCAGCGCACCTTCGGCAGCTACCGCCTGCACCTGGAGTGGCGCGTGCCGGCCGGCATTACCGGCGAAGGACAAGTGCGCGGCAACAGCGGCGTGTTTCTGGCTTCCCTGGGCAAAGGCGACCTAGGCTACGAGCTGCAGATTCTCGACCCCTACCAGAACCCGACGTACGTGAATGGCATGGCCGGCAGCATCTACAAGCAGCGCACTCCGCTGGCCAACCCCGGCCGCAAGCCCGGCGAGTGGCAGTCGTACGACGTACTCTGGTTGGCCCCCACCTTTAAGCCCGATGGCACCGTACTCACGCCGGCCCGCGTGACGGTAAAGTTCAACGGCGTAGCAGTACAGAAAAATGTGGCTCTGGCTGGCCCTACGCGCTACATCGGTCCGCCCCAGTACGAGGCCCACGGCGCTGCACCCATCAAGCTCCAATCCCACGGCGACCCGAGCGCGCCCATCTCCTTCCGTAACATCTGGGTGCAGGAGCTGAAATAGTAGCTACTGCGCGCTACTAGCCTGGGCCATACGACGGGCCAAGTCTTCGATATCGGCGCGGCGGACCAGCACCTGGAGCCACTCCGGCGGAATAGCCGCTTCGCCGTAGTACAGCCCGGCCAGGCCGCCCGTCACGGCGCCGGTCGTGTCGGTATCGTCGCCGAGGTTGACGGCAGCCAGCACGGTTTCGGCGTACGTATCGTAGCGAAGCAGGCACCAAAGTGCGGCTTCCAGGGTGTGCAGCACATAGCCGGAGCTGTTGATTGCCAGCACGTTTATATCCGGTAAGCGGCCGCTGAGGATGCGCTCAAACTGGTCGGCCTCTTTGGCCGGAATGTTCAGCGCCAGCAGTTGAGCCGGGGCCTCCTGGCACAACAATTTGTACGCGGCGGCCGGGGCCAGACCAGCCAGCAGATGCCGTGCCATTTCCAGGTACAGCCAGCAGGCCACGAAGGAGCGGACATGACCGTGCGTCACGGCGGAGGCTTCCGAAATCAGCTGGAACCTATCAGTAAGCGAAGCCGCCGGCTGGTAAAACGCCAGGGGCAGAATGCGCATCAACGCGCCGTTGCCATTGCTCCATTCGTCGGTAGGCCCCGCCAGAATCAGATTATTATCAGCTTTCAGGCGCTGGATAGCCTCCCGGGTGGTAATGCCGATATCGAATACGGAGCCGTGCGGCGTCCACAGGTTTTTGTAGTACCAGCGGCAGCAGTTTTCCGCCAGCTTGCCCACGGTGTAGCCATCGGCAATGGCTTCCGCCAGACAAAACGTGAGCGAGGCATCGTCAGACCAGGTGCCCGCGGGCTGGTTGTGCGTGCCGTAGGCGCGCATGACTACCACGGGGTCCTGGCGGCGGGCGGCCCGGCTCTGGAATTCCACGGGCACGCCCAGGGCGTCGCCCACGGCCAGGCCCAGCAGCGCCGCGCGGATTTGGTTTTCGAGGGTTGGAAGATCAGCCATTTTCAGGAAAGATAAAGCAGCTTGTAAAGATGGGCGTTTCTATTCTAGGCTAATAGAACGTCATTCCGAGCGCAGCCGAGGAATCTTGCGTGCTGACGTTGGAATGCCAAGCATACATCAGCACGCAAGACTCCTCGGCTGCGCTCGGAATGACGTTCCATGTATTATTTAGTAGTGGAAGTCTTATCTTAATCAATCTGCGTCTGCTTACTGGCGGAGCGGCCGAAGCGGGTGGGGAAATACATCAGCTCAGCTTTGGCTGGGTTGAGGGTGTAGCGGCCCCGGTAGCGCGGCTGCAGGGCAATGCGGAAGGTGTGGCGGCCCACCGGCAGCACGTCGATGAAGATGCCCACCTGGTTGCGCAGGTACTCCCGGTGGACTTCGAAGGAGTTGCCAGTAGTTTTCTCCCCGTAGGAGCAACCCGCCGGAATGGGCACTTCCAGCAGCACGTAGCGGGCCTCGGCCGGCACGTCTACCGTCACTTCCAGCTCGGTGGGCTGACCGGCTTTCAACCGGATGCGGCTTCCCTCCTGCCCGGCCAGGCGCGTGCGCACCGTGAAGGGCGTAGCCACTGTCGCCGGAACCGGGTTCCAAAACGTCTGGTAAGCCGTGGCATACACCGGCAGCCCGCCCTGCTTGCGGAGCGTGAGCGGGCCGGTGGCGGGCACCGTGGTTTCAAACGGAAACTGCCCGACTTCCTGCGTGAGGCTGCCGCTGAGCTGAGCCCGGGCCAGCAAACCGCCGCTGGCCGGCACCACCAGCTCGGGGCCGATGGTAGCTAGAATATGGGCGGCCTCGTAGGTGCTGGCCCAGTGGCCCCCAAAGCTGCGCTGCTGCAGCAGATAGGTGCGGATGCGCAGCAGCTCCTGCTCCTGCCCGCCCCGGGCCCGCAGCAAGCGGTAAGCCAGCAGCGTATTGCCCAGGCGGTCGGGCAGCAGGTGGCGGTAGAAGGTGCCTGGGCGCAGAGTATCGGCAAAAAACACCCCGCCCAGCTCGGAGCGGAGGCGGTACCGGCGCAGGGTATCGAGCTGGAAGGGCATGCCCAGCTGCTGCCGCAGGTTGTTGAGAGCCAGGTATCGGTCGAGGGGCTGGCGGCCGTGCTGCTCCCGCTCCAGGCGCTGCACCAGGGCCGGAAAATCGGGCTGGGCGCCGAGGCTGTGCAGCAGCTGGAGCAGCCGGATCCGGTCGTCGGAGGAGCGAAAAAAGGCACCGGGGGCCGATTCGCGCAGGTTTTGGCGGACGGCGGCATCGGCGAAGGCCTCGTCGAGCTGGGTGAGCAGGTAGCGGCGGAGCGGGTCTTTGTCGAGGGCAACTTTGTAGCCCTGCTTTTCGGCCTGCTGCAACGCTTCCATCACGTGCAGGGTAGCCCAGGGGCTGACGGGAGAAGTCGGCCAGGTACCCCATAACCCCTCGGGCTGGTGGCGCCCCCGCAGCAGGTGCCGGATCAGCTGCTGCACGTCGCGCCCACCCCGGAAGGATTGCTCCAGCCCTTCGCGTAGGCGCTGCTCCAGCAGCAACGCCTGCAGCTTGGAGGCCGCCTGCTCGTTGCAGAGGTAGCCGTAGCCTAGCACGTGGCGGATTTCCTCGAACACCACCGGCAGCGGGCTGCTTTCCAGGCGCACCGTCACGGGTCCCAGCTCGGGGCGCGCGGGGAAGGTGAGCGTGGTATCGGCGGCGGTGAGCACGGCAAAAGAGCCCACCCGCTCGCGGGTGCCCACGGGCAGCACCGGCAGCTGGCGCAGCTCCCCGTCCTGGTAGCCGTTGGGCTGGGCCAGACTGAAGCGCACGGCCACGGAATCGGCATCGAGGGGCGCCGTGAAGGTGAGCGTGTCGAGCACGGCCGTGGTCACGCGGTGCTGCTGGGTGCGCACCGGCCCCGCCCCCACCTGGAAGCTGGTGGTCACCTGGGCGGTATCGGGCAGGTAGTTGAGGGTTTTACCGATAACCTGGGGCCGGTCGCCCTGGAGCAGGAAGCGCGGGGCCGCCAGCTCGCCCATCAGGGCCTTGAAGGAGCGCAGGCGCTGGGTGAACGTACCGGTGCGGGCGTGGTCATCGGAAGCCAGCACGAAGGTGTCCCAGCCGGTGATGTCGTCGGGGATGATGACCTGGGTGCGGGCTTCCCCGCGGGCGTCGGTGACGAGAGTGGGGCGCCACCAGCCCACGTCGGAAAAGCGGCGGCGCAAAGCCAGGCGCGGGTCGCGCGTGCCGGACACGGGCAGACCGTCGGGGCCCAGCGCGGGGCCGTCCTTCATACCCGCCGCCGGCCGGCCGTTCAGGCCATTTTTGGTGGTGATGATAAGCACGCCGTTGGCGGCCCGGGAGCCATACATGGCCACCGCCGACTCCCCCTTTAGGACACTCATCTTGGCAATATCCTCCGGCTCCAGATCATCCAGCTTTCCAGTGTAGGGCAGCCCATCCACAATGATCAGGGCTTGATTTTCTCCCGCTACGCTACGGGTACCACGTAGCGTAATTCGGGTGCCACCACCAGGCACACTCTCAACGGTCAGGCCCGAGGCTTTACCCGATACAACAGACTGCATCTGTACACTAGCTACCGCACCCGTCAACGTCTGTCTATTTTCTACTCCATAGGCTACTACTACAGCTTCGCTGAGCAGTTTGGTGTCCACGTTCAGAGGTACCTGCATATCCTGACTATCCACCCGGCGCTCAACCGACACATACCCAATGCTGGAAAAACTCAGGATGCCCCCGTTTGGCGGTACGGCCAGGGCAAAGCTACCGTCCGCATTCGTGTTTGCGCCGTGGGTGGTTCCTTTGAGCAGCACCGTGACGCCGGGTAGGCCCTCCCCCGTCCGGCGGTCGGTTACCTGCCCGCGCACGATCTGCCAGTCGGGCTGAGGCTTCACTGGGATGGTAGTCACCACTTGCCGCCGCGCACTCGCCGAATCGAGCACACCGGGTTTCGCCGGGGCGGGCAGATTGCGCCGGATTTCCTCTCCCAGCATGCGCAACAAACGCTGGCGGGCCGGGCCGGCAGTTAGCTTATCCAGGGAATCGAGCTGCACGTAAGTGGTGCCGTTGGCTTGTACCAGCACCTCGGCGTTGGGCGCCAGCACCGTACTATCCGCCAGCAGTAAGGCCAGGCGGTAGCGGCCGGGAGCCAGGGCGTGGAGCGGGGTAGGCAGCTGCCGGTGCAGGCGTCGGAATTGAGGCTTGGCGGGCTGGGTAAGCAAGGTATAGAGCACCCGCGGGGAGTAGTATTGGCGCGTTGCACTGGCTGGCAGGCGCACTTCCAGGCGGCCCTGGCCAGCGGGGGTGCTGGTGGGCACGGGCAGTAGCGGCTCGGGCTGCGGGCCCTGGTAGAAAGACGTTGCGGGCCGGGGCCGCAGGTCGGCTTCGGTGTACGCAAAGTCGGCGAAGGGCAGCCGCGGAAACCGGATGGCCTCACGCAAGTCCGGCAGCCGGTCCTCCGAGACGGTGCGCATCTTCAGCAAATCCCGGGTGAAGGTGTAGCGGTAGCCCGGCTCATGCAGGAACTTGCGCCACAGGCCATCGGAGCGGCGCAGCAGCACCGAGTCAGGCCGGAAGGGGCCGCCCACGTGCAGCAGCTCGCTCTGGTTATACTGGTAGTGATAGGGCCGGTTGGGCTGATAGGGCCGGCCGGCGCCCAATACCTGCAGGCGGCGGCCCTGGCGCAGCAGCACCTGCTCTTGGTAGCTGGTGCGGTCGATGAGCACCAGAAAGCGCGCCAGCTCCTCCCGCTCCGCTTCCGACAAGGGGCCAGGGGTTTCTACCGTCAGCTCCCGGCAGGGGTGGTTGGGGTCGAGGCTGAGAATGAGTTTGTGCAGGGGACGCAGGTACACTTCCCGCAGGCTGATGCGCTGGGTGGGCGTGCGCACGGTGATGATATGGTAGCCGCTGTCGGCCACCAGGGCAAACGGCTCGTCGCCGTTCACGGCCGCCACGTACACCGGGTGCCCGTCCACGTACACGGCCACGGTGGGCTGCACCCGTCCCGAGTCCACCACGAACGGCGCCACCTGGGTGATGCCGCCCGGGGCCGGCTGGTACTCATGGAACGTGCCGTACGCGGGGTACAGAAACTGGTAGAAGCGCAGGGAATCGAGGCCGAGGCGCTGGCGCCAGGCCCCCCAGGGCAAGGGCCGGCGGGTAGGCTCATCGGCCTGGTTTTCGAACCGGGCACCCAGGGCAAACCGCCGGCGGGCCACCCGACCTACCACCGTCGGCTCGAAATCGGGCAGTCTGGGGGCCGAGGCTGCCTCAAACTTGCTGGTGTAGGCGTAGGCCGTGAGGTCGGCGCCGGGTACGGGGCGGCCGGCGCCGTCGCGCACGGTGTAGCGCAAGCTCACTTTCTGCCCGGGATATACCACTTCGGGCTGGTCGGCTTCGATGGAGAGCTGATGCTGGGGCAAAGCCACGTTATACTCGGCCGTGCGCAGCTCCCCACCCCAGAAGTAATGCAGCGACACGTACCAGACCTGCGGTGTGGGCGCAGCCAGGTGCAGATTCAGTGTGGAAGTGTACTCCCGCCGCACGAGGTCGTTGGCGCGGTAGAGGTAGTACCAGAACAGCAGGCGGCGCGGGTTGTCCACGGTCAGGTGCAGGGAGTCGGCAGTGCGGTCGGAGCGCAGCACCAGGTCGGCGTTGTCTTCGTCCAGGTTCAGCTGGGTCTTGCGGCCATCCGCCGTCGTCAGTTGGTAGCCTGTAGCGCGGGCATCTACGGGCCAGGCTAGGGGCAGCTGCACCGTTTCGGTCGTGGAAACCAGGCCCTTTTCCGGGTCGCGACGGGTGGTTTCGAGGCGGGCCGGGCCGGGGGCACCGCCGGGAAAGCGGGCAATTACCGAATCCTGGCGCAGCAGTAGTTGCAGCTCCCCCCGCTCCAGGGCATACTCCACCTGAGTGGTTTGGGTGCGGCGCTCCTGGTCGGCATTTCGGAACTCGGCGTGCACCTGGTAGCGGAGGTTGGCGGCGGGCAGGGCAGTCGGCGGCAGGTTGAGGCGGGTTTCGCCGGCGGCATCCAGGGGCTGGGCGCGAGTCCAGAGCGTATCGGGTACAAACACCCGCCGGCCGGGGAAGCGGCCCACAGACAGGGGCGTCACGCTCAGGCGCACGCGGGCGTCGAGCAGGTTCAGCTCGTTGGCATCCTGCCCGCGCAGGTACAGGGCCTGCGGGGAGCCGGCCCGGTGGGTCGCTTCGGCCGGGCGCAGGGTGTAGCGGGTGTTTTTGAGCTCGTAGTCTTCCAGCCGAAACGAGGTTTCCGCCAGGGTCTCGCCGTTTTCCCCCGGCTGCTGCAGCCGCAGGCGCACGTACTGGTCGGCGCGCAGCTGCAGGGTATCGAGCCGCGCCAGCTCAAACTCGTAGGTGCCGGGGCGCACGGGCTGGAGCAAAGCCAAACGGCGCGGGGTGCGGTCCTGGTCGGCCTGCAGATACAGCTCCAGGGGGCGACGATAAGGCCGACCCGCGCGGTGCAGGATGCGGGCCTTCAGGCGCAGGGTGTCGGCCGTGGGGCGGTAGCGGGGTTTGCTCAGCACCAGGTAGGCCCGCCACTTTTCGCCCCGCCGCTCCGTGCGCCGGTCCTGGCGCTCCTCGCGCACCTCGGAGTTGAAGATGGAGCGCAGCAGCCCAATGGGCCCAGTGCTCACCTCAGACGCGTAGTGCAGCTCCCGAAACAGCTTTTGCGCGGGCCGCGTCAGCAGCCCCAGCGGAACCCCGAACACCACCCGCTGGTAAGCCCCGCGCCAGCTCAGGCGGCCGCGCCCGGCGGGCCGGTACGGCAGCTGCTGTTCCAGCACGTGAAAGGTGGTGCGCCCGCCCTGCGTCACGGCCAGCAGCCCCGAACGGCTGGTGCGGCCAGCCAGGCGGTAGGTTTGGGTGGACGCGTCGAAGGGCACGAGCCGGCCCCGGGGCAAGGTCAGGCGGGCATCGGGCAGCAGCTGACCCAGGCTGTCCTGCACCACTACACTCAAATCCTGCTGGTTGGTGATGACGGTGAGCTGGCGGCCGGTGCGGGCGTGCAGCCAGTACACCAGCTCGGGGCCTTCGGTATGCGCTACCAGGTAATAGCCGGCCGGCAGGGCCGCCACCCGGGCCCGGCTCAAGCTGTCGGGCTGGCTAGTGGGAAAGGAGTCGACGGGCTGAGCGAAGTAGGCGTCCTGCACGGCGGTCAGGCCGTGCTCGTAGAGGTGGCGCGTCTGGGCGTCGGTCAGGCGGAAAACCTTGGTCAGGTAGCTCTGCTGGCGGGCCGTGGCCAGCCGCTGCTGGGCAACGCTGCCAATGGGCAATAGCAGGACCAGCCCCAGGATAAACCGGCGTAACGATGAAAGCATAACGGTGGGATAGAAGTACGAATAGCTGATGCCATCAGCCGGTACATTCCACACGCGCACTTTTTTTCGTACCTGCCACAAAGGCCTTTTTTTCGTCTAAAAAGACAGATTTTCAGTTGCTTGCCCACCTGGAAAAGAATACAAAACTCCTTTCTTGAATACCATTCCACCAGGGTAAGCACAATTTCTGGCCTGGTCCTTGGGTTATGGGAGGCAAGCATGTTTCACTCTTTCACTTCTCTCCCATGTTCCGGATCCTGCTGTTAGTTTGCGCGCTGCTGTTCGTGAGTGGTGCTTCCCAGTCGGTTGAGGCGGCCCGCCCCAGCGCTTATGCCAAGGCCAAGATGAAAGGCCGCATCTTCACCCACCGGCCCGTGTACAAGACCTACAAAGGCCGCAAGAAAGCCAAGAAGCCCGGCTTCTTCCAGCTGCGCCGCAAGGCCAAAGCCCCCGCGCACACCACGCGCCGCTCTACCCGCTACACCACGCACTAATCGGCCGCCTGCGCCCGTTGCATTTTCCGGTTCCGGCCGCTCTGCCTTCGGGTGGGGCGGCCGGTCCTGCTTTCCGGGAACTATGGCCGCGCGTACCAGGCTCGGCGCGTGCGCACCAGCAGCTGCTCGGCGGCGGCCTTGTCGGGCGCTTCGGGCAGGGCGGAGGCCGTAAAAGCTTCTTCTACCCGCGCTACCAGCGCTTCGGCTTCCGTTACCAGCTCTTCGTAGCTGAACTCGCCCCGGCGGATCTGCAGCAGAAACGCCCGGTCGGGGCGGCGGACGTGGAGTTGGCCTTCTCTGGCAATTTCCTCGGCCATGCGCAGGAGCCGGAACACGTGCAGCATGTTCTTGGCGTCGTAGTTTTTGCCGTGCTGCACGGTGTTCTGGAACCGCTCGGGGTTGCGCTTCTGCTCCCACTCCTGGTACTCGCGGTACACCCGGCAGTAGGTGCTGTAGCCGTTGCGGTTAAAGCTCAGGTACGCCACCGGCTCCTCCCCTTTTGGCACGGCCGAGAGCAGTACGTCCTGGGAGGTTTCCGGGTCGCGCACCAGCCCCCGGTAGCCATGGCGGTGGTCCGGCGTATCATCCACAAATACCGCGTATAAATCGTTGAGGTGATTTACGTTGGCCAGCCCGCATTGCGCGGCCTCGTACCCCCTGCGAGCCAGCCAGGTAGCTACCGGCTGGGCTCCCGCGCCCACCGTCACGTAGCAGAAATCCAGCACCGACTTGCGCTGGGGCGGCTCGGGGTGGTTGATTTTCTTGTTCAGGCCCCGAGCCTTCCGGATCTGGGCCACGGCGTACTCGGCGAAGCTCTGCCGGCACAGCTTCGAAAGGAAATCCTCGGCCCGAAACGCGGCAAATAGCGGATGCCGGTACACTACGCAATCTTCGGGCGTGCCCAGCAGTTCCAGCACCGTGGGGTTGCTTTTGAGCAGCAGCTCTACGAAGCGGCGCAGCTCATAAAACACCTCGTCGTTGGTGTCGTTGGCTACCTGCGGCACGTAGTCGAGGCCGTAAAACTCGGTTTCAGGCAGGATAAACACGCCTTTCAGGTCGGTATCGGAGGTGGGCAAATCGGTGCCGTAGGCGCGGCTGCCGCTGATAGCCTCGAAGAGAATCAGGCCGCGCCGGCGCAGGTCGTAAATGGTCATAATGAATCGACTTGAGTCATTTTGCTATTAACCGTCATGCTGAGCGAAGTCGAAGCATCTCTACTGCTTCGTCTGAATACCAGTGCAACGAAGCGGTAGAGATGCTTCGACTTCGCTCAGCATGACGGTCTTATTTGAGCATCTGCTTACCTGACAATGTCAGGCAACCACTCCCGGAACAGCGCAGTCAACTCCGGCGTGGGGTCGGCGTGTCGCGCTACGGGCAGCGTTTCGCGGGCAGCTACGGCGGCTACGTATTCGGCTTGCAGGAACTCTACCAGCGCGGCCGGGCGCGGCACGGTGGTTTTCTCGTCGGCGGTGGCTTTGCGGGCGAGCAGCTCATCTACGCTCCCATTCAGTTCCGGTGGCAGCAGGCTGCGCAACGTACTAAACTCCATCGGCGGCATCTCGGCGGGGCGCTGCTGAATCCAGCGTGCCGCCAACGTGGAGCGCAGGGCGTAGAACAGTCGTTTCAGGCGCACTTCCTCCCCGGTTAGGTCGTCTGTTACACCGCGCCGCATCAGGCCCAGGTAATGATGGAGGCCGGCGCGCGGGTTCCAGCAGGCAGGCAGCAGCGGCTGCAGCGCCGCCCGAAACCCGGGAGCTTCCTGGTACACCACCGGCGACTGGAGCCACTCGAAAAGGGCCGCGTTGGCCCCGCGCAGCAGTTTCAGCGTTTTGCGCAGTTCCCAGCCGGCCAGGTCCAGCTCCTCATCCACGGGAAAGTTGAGCGTGTCGGGGCCGTCGTCGAGGGTCAGGTACCAGTCGGCCGGGTGGGCGTAAATAAAGCGTACGTCGTAGTCGGAATCGGGCGAGGGAAAGCCCCAGGCCCGGCTGCCCGACTCGCAGGCGTAGAGGATGCGGATGTTGTGCCGGGCTTCGAGCTGGGTGAGGGCGGTTTGGATGCGGGCGTACACGGGCAGAATGGGTGGTGAAAGGCGTAATAGGGCTTTACACGTGCAAGGTAAAGGGCCAGCCCCCTGTTCCGGTGCGTGTTGCTCCCTCATTCTGCCCTGTATATTTGGCCGCCGCCCACTATGCCGGCAGTAACTCCTTATGCTGTGAACTACCGCTTCCTTTTCTGGCTGCTGCCTGCCCTGCTCGGTGCCTGCACCCCCGATACCCCTTCTACCCAGCAGCCCACCCAGCCTTCCAGGCCCGTTGGCGCAGCGGCGGCGCCGGCCCAGGCAGCGGCTGATTCGCTGGCTACTTTTCACTGGGACACGGAAATGTGCACCTTCACTGGGCGCTACGATATCCGCCAGTACACCGCACAGCAGCTCACCGATACCTACGACCTGCTCCGGGGCGGGCAGCTCACCACCTCGGCGTCGGTCTTCAAGCCCGCCGATATTGCGAAGCTAAGCGTGGATACCCTGGAAGCGGAGTACGCCAACGTGCTGGCGCATATCAGGAAGTTGCAGCCCGTGCCGGGCGCTACGTGGCGGGAGCTGAAGCGCCTCAAGCTCCAGGAGCTCAACGACGAATACCGCGCCATCAAACTCACCATCCTAGGGTATAGCAACCCCAGCCTGCTGGCAAACTCCACGTACCCGGCCGCGTGCAAAACCTACATCAGGGGCCTGGCCGCGGGTAACGATAGTAGCATCATGGCCAGCTGGCAGCAGCTGGTGCGGGAGCAGCAAAAGAATAACAGCGTGCCGGAAAGTTTGCAGGCGCGGTTTGAACAGGAATCCGCCGCGCCCAACTGGCACGAATACGCCCAAGTTGAGCTGATTAACTTCGGCTGGTGGAACTGCGTGAATGAAACCATCCGACGACTGGAGCCAACCGAGAAATGGCAGCAGCAGTACGAAAAGCTGTTCACCAACGTGCAATCGGAGTGTGAGGACGTTGATTAACCCGGCTTTTTCCTACTGAACGTCATGCTGAGCATGTGGCGAATAAAGCCCGTGTGCGCAGCCGCAGTCGAAGCATCTTGGTAGTGTGGTAAACACTGGCGAAGCGGTAAAGATGCTTCGACTGCGCTCAGCAGGAAGTTCTATCTGACAACGAACAACCAATAACTAAAAAGCCGCTTCGGCTTGGCGACATAAGGCAGTACCTTCCCTTCCGACTTCTGTTACCTTGCTTGCCTGAACTAATGCTCTGCTTTTATGGTGCTTTCTCGCCTGCTGCCTGCCAGCCTTCTGCTCGGCATGGTTTTGACCAACTGCCAGACCCGGCCTGCCACCACGGCGGCCTCCGCTCCTGCCGCGACGGCCGAAACTACCGCCGCGCCCGTGGCAGCAGCCCCCGCCGAAGCCATCAGCGCGGCCAGCATCAGCAAGTATCTGCAGGCGGTTTCCTCGGATGAAATGCTGGGGCGTAAGCCCTTTACGGAGGGCGAGACGCGCAGCACCCAGTACCTGGCCGACGAGTTCAAGCGCCTCGGCCTGCAGCCCGGCATACGCACAGTACACTTGGACTACAGAGGCGTGACTACCTCCTACTTCCAGCCGGTGCCGCTGGTGGAAATTACAGGCACGCCCTCCGCTACTCTACAAATCAAAGGCAAAGGCCAGCCGCTGCGTTTCGAGTACAAGACCGATTTTGTGGCCTTCACTCAGCGCGAACAACCAGAAGTGAAGGTCACCAACTCTCCGCTGGTGTTTGCCGGCTACGGCGTGGTGGCCCCCGAGTACGGCTGGAACGACTACGCTGGCCTCGATGTGAAAGGCAAAACCGTGGTGGTGCTGGTGAATGACCCCGGCAACGCCAGCCAGGACTCCACCCTGTTCAAAGGCCGGGCCATGACGTACTACGGGCGCTGGACCTACAAATACGAGGAAGCCGCCCGCCACAGGGCCGCCGGCGTGCTCATTGTGCACGACACCAAGCCGGCCGCTTACCCCTGGAGCGTGGTGTTGAGCGGGGCCATCAGCCCTAAGCTGCGCGCCCAAACCGAGAACAAAGGCGCCGATAAGTGCGTCCTAGAAGGCTGGCTGACCTTGGAGGCGGCCAAAAAGCTGTTCCAAGCTGCCGGCCAGAACTATGAGCAGCTCTACGCCGCCGCTAACACCCGCGGCTTCCGGCCCCGCCTCCTGGGCGGCCTTACCATCACGGGCAGCATCCAGAACAAGCTGCTCCGTAAGACTTCGCGCAATGTACTGGCCGTGCTGCCCGGCACTACCCGCCCCAACGAATACATCATCTACTCGGCCCACTGGGACCATTTTGGCGTGGGCAAAGCCATTGCCGGCGACTCCATCTACAACGGGGCCGTGGACGATGGTACCGGTTTGGCTTCCCTGCTCAGCATTGCCGAGGCCTTCCAGCAAGCCAAGGAGAAGCCCGAGCGCAGCATCGTGTTTCTGGCCGTGACGTCCGAGGAGCAGGGTTTGCTAGGCTCGGCGTACTACGCTCAGCACCCGGCCTTCCCGCTCCACAAAACCGTGGCCGACCTGAACATGGACATGCTCTGGCCTTACGGCCCGATGAAGGACCTCACCGTCATCGGCTACGGGCAGTCGGAGCTGGAGGACTACGCGCGGGCGGCGGCTAAGGAGCAGGACCGCTACCTGCTGCCCGACCAGACGCCTGAAACCGGCATGTTCTACCGCTCGGACCACTTCAGCTTCGCCCACGTGGGCGTGCCCTCGCTCTACGCCAGCGGCGGTTTCGAGAGCCGCACCGGCGGCAAGCCGGCCATTGCCCAGCAGCGCCAGAACTACACCACCAACATGTACCACAAGCCCGCCGACCAGTTCGACCCTAGCTGGGACCTGACCGGCATTGCCCAGGACGCCCAGCTCTACTTCCGCGTAGGCCAGCGCCTGGCCGCCGAAACCACGTTTCCAAAGTGGCGCGCCGGCTCGGAGTTTAAAGAAGCGCGGGAGAAGAGCATGGGCGGGAAGTAGAGAGTGTCATGCTGAGCTTGTCGAAGCATCTCTACCGCTTCGTCCGCATCATCCAACGAAGCGGTAGAGATGCTTCGACAAGCTCAGCATGACAAAAGCCTAAAAACATAACTCCTTTCTACAAGAAACTACAACCGCGGGTCCACAGCTTCGCTTTCCAGAGCCAGCACGCCGAACACGCACTGGTGAACCTCTCGTAGCGGGGCGCCGGCCACGAACCGTTCCAGGCCTTCCACCCCGAGGGTGAACTCGCGCAGGGCGAGGTTGCGCTTGGCTTTCACGTTCCGCTCGCGCAGGCGCTCCAGGTTGCCAGGCAGCAGGTAGTCGGGGCCGTAGATGATGCGCAGGTACTCCCGCCCCCGGCACTTGAGGGCGGGCTGCACCAGGGTTTTCTGTCCGCTGGGGATGAAGTCGTAGGGCTTTACTACCATGCCTTCGCCCCCGGCTGCGGTGAGGTCCAGCCACCACTGGGTAGCGGCTTCCACGTCGGTAATGTCCTGGAGGTGCACCACGCGGTAGGGCGTGGCACGGAGCAGGCCTTCGTCCTGGAGGCAGAGGGCGCGCAGGGTTTCCATGTGCCAGGCGTGGTCCTTGTCGAAGTAGGTGCGGCCCTCGGTGGCGAGCAGGTGGAACGGAGCCAGGCGCAGATCAGCGAGGCTGTCCACGGGCCAGCAGTAGCGGCGGTAGGCTTCGGCGTAGTGCTGGGCGGCGCTTTGGCGGGCGGTGGTGCGGGCCAGCAGGGCCTCCACCCCATCGAGGCCGCGGGCAGTGGCCTGGGTTAGCACGGCCGCCGCTTCGGGCAGCGCGGCATTGGCAGCCGCGGCTACGGCGGCGTACTGGTTCTTGATCAGCTCCTGGGCCTTGGCCGACCACGGCAGCAGCTCGGCATCGAGGCAGAGCCAGTCGGTGCTGAACCGCTCCCAGAAGCTGCTGGCCGTGAGGGCATCCTGCAGACGGGCAAGGAAGGCGGCTTCCAGCGCGGGGTCGTTGAAGAAGTTGCGGCCGGTGCGGGTGTACACCTTGCCCGGCCCCTCGCCTACCACTCCGAAGCGGCGGCGCGCGGCGTCCTCTTCCCGGGCCAAAACCACCACTACGCGGCTGCCCATGTGCTTTTCTTCGCATACCACCCGCTCCAGACCCTGGCGGCGGAAGTAGTCGAAGGCTTCGGCGGGGTGCTCCAGCATGTTGGGCAGCGCCGAGGTTTCCGACGGGCTCATGGTGGGCGGCAGATACAGCAGCCACTTCGGGTTGAGGGCAAACCGGCTCATCACCTCCAGCGCCGCCACCGCGTTTTCCTCCCGAATGGTCACGGACGGCAGCAGCCGCGTTTTGATGATCTGCTTGCCGGTCACGTCCTGGATGTCGAGTAGGTCGTCGTGGGCTTGCTGGGCGGAGAGCTGGTTGTTGGGTTCTGTTTTTTCGTTGCTGGCTTCGGCCAGGCGGCGCAGGTAGGCGAGCGGGCGCACCGGCTCACAGTACACCTGCCGGGCGGGCACCGAAACCAGCTCCCGCTCAGGGTAGCGCAGGGCAGTGAGGCGGCCGCCGAACACGCAGCCAGTGTCAATGTCGATGGTGTTGTTGAGCCATTCGGCGTCGGGCACGGGCGTGTGGCCGTACACCACCATGGCCCGGCCGCGGTACTCTGAGGCCCAGTTGTAGCGCACCGGCAGCCCAAACTCGTCGATTTCGCCGGTGGTTTCGCCGAACAGCGCAAACGCCCGCACGGCCCCCGAGCCGCGGCCCTGCATTTCCTCCCGCATGCCCGCGTGGGCCACCACCAGCTTGCCCCCATCGAGCACGTAGTGGCTCACCAGCCCGTCCAGAAACTGCCGCACCTGCGACTTAAACGTGTCAGATTCCAGGGCCAGCTGGGCTACCGTTTCGGCAAAGCCGTGCTTTTCGTTGACCTGCTTGCCGTTGAGGTAGCGCAGGAGCTTGATGTCGTGGTTGCCGGGCACGCACAGCGCCTGACCGCCCTGCACCATGCTCATTACCAGACGCAACACTTGCGGGGAAGCCGGGCCCCGGTCCACCAAATCACCCAAAAACAGCGCGCGGCGGCCGGTTGGAGACGTCACGCGCACGCCTAAATCCCGCGCATCCTGCGTTGTCTCTTCCTCCACCGTATAGCCCATCTCCGTAAGCAGCTGCACCAATTCCTGGTAGCAGCCGTGCACGTCGCCGATGATGTCGAAGGGGCCGGCGTCCTGCTTGCGGTTGCTGTAGAGCGGGTCGCGTACAATGGTCTGCACCGCGTCGATTTCCTCGGCCCCGCGCAAGTGGAAGATGTGGCGGAAGCCTTCCTGCTTGAGCGTTTTGAGGCTTCGGCGCAGCTGCTGGCGCTGCTGGGGTATCACGTGGCGGCCCAGGTGCTGGCGCTCGGTGCGCTGGCGGTTCCGGTCCTCAGCCAGGCGGTCGGGTACGTCGAGGATGATGGCCGTGGGCAGCACGTGGTAGTCGCGGGCCAGCTGCACGAGGGTTTTGCGGGCCTCGGGCTGCACGTTGGTGGCGTCTATTACCGTGAGCAGGCCGCGCTTGAGGCGCAACCCCACCAGGTAGTGGAGCAAGGCAAAGGCCTCGGGCGTGGCCGACTGGTCGTTTTCATCATCGGCCACCAGCGCCCGGCACTGGTCCGACGATACAATTTCGGTGGCTTTGAACAGCCGACGCGCAAAGGTGGATTTGCCCGCCCCGGAAGTACCGATGAGCAGGACGAGGGAAAGTTCGGGGAGCTTGAGCGTATCTTGGGGCATTATAACAACGAGTAATTTCGCCGAATGATAAAGCTTTACCTGGATATCGACGGTGTTTTATTAACGACGAAACATACGCAGGCTACGCCTGAAGTTGATGCCTTCGTTGATTTCGTAACCTCGCACTTTGAGTGTTATTGGCTTACAACTCATTGCAAAGGCAACAGTGCACCGGCACTTCGATACCTCTCAGGCTTTCTACAATCGGCAACGGTAGCGAAACTCAGGAATGCCGTTCAGCCAACAAACTGGGATACGTTGAAAACAGAGGCTATTGATATGACTTCCGATTTTTACTGGCTCGATGATCAACCTTTTCAGGCGGAAATAGCCTGCCTGCAAGCTAGAGGCGTCGCTAACCGGCTGATTATTGTGAATCTGAACCACTCCAATGAACTAAGCGCACTTCAAACTACCCTGCAGCAGCTACTCCAAACTAAGTTGCTTTAGTTTTAAAGAAATAGCCTACCAGTTTTTCTAGCGCACTCACTGCACTGCCCTGGCTCCCCTTATCCTAGAGTGAGAGTTTATGCCAGCTTCATCATTTTCTACCCCAGCAAAGCCCCTTACGCCGCCACTGCTTCGCCTGCGTGCATAATGTGGGCGCGGTGCTGCTGGCCCCAGGCGTGCAGAGCTTCGATGACGGGGAACAGCGTGCGGCCGTAGGCCGCCAGGGTGTACGTCACGGCCACGGGCGCCGCGTCGGCCTGCACGTGGCGAGAAATCAGGCCGTTTATTTCCAGGTCCTTGAGCTCCTTGCTGAGCATTTTGGCCGTGATGCCCGCCACCTCGCGCTGGAGCTGCTTGAAGCGTTGCGGGCCGCCGCTTAACCCCACGATGATGGGGAGCTTCCACTTGCCACCAAGCAGATCGAGGGAGTCGCGCACGGAGCGCATGGCGCCGGTGCATGTGGTGTGGGAGGGCGCGGAGGCAGGAAATGACATGGAGCAAAGGTCGTTAGAAATCAGGTGAGTACCCCGAAGCATACCGGTATCCTTTGGGAAACCGCTATCCGGAACATACCACCAAGCCAGCACCTTTGCCCTGGCAGGCCGCCACCGACGGCCGCTTGCTCGTCACTCATTTCAAGGTATACTCACATGGCATTCAACAAGAAATACCTCCTGCCCGGCCTGCTCACGGCCGTTCCCGCCCTGCTGATTACGGCCAGCGGCATCATGAAACTTATCGGTGGGCCGGAAATCCAGAAAGCCATGGCCGAAACCGGCGTGGCCGAGTACGTCAAGATGCTGGGGCTGATGGAGCTGGTGTTTACGGCCCTGTTCCTCTACCCCCGCACCATGAAGCTGGGGTTGCTGCTGCTCACCAGCTACTTTGCCGGCGCCATAGCCACCGACCTCTCTCACGGCCGCAGTGTGGTTACTCCCGCCGTTATCCTGGCCCTGGTCTGGATTGCCGCCTTCGTCCGCGACCGGTCGGCGTTTCTGCCACCCACCCGGCCGCTGGCGTAGCTTTATTAGCCGTCCCCTACTTGCCGCCCGTCACGCGGAACTCCACCCGGCGGTTGAGGCGGCGGGTGGTTTCCTGGTCGTTGGCGGCGCGGGGCTCGGCACCGCCCAGTCCTATGCCGGTGATACGCGCCGCCGCCACGCCGTGGCTTACCAGGTAGGCCTTCACCACCTCTACCCGCTGCTCGCTCAGGAGCACATTTTTCTGCGGGTCGCCCACGTTGTCGGTGTGCCCGCGCAGTTCGATGGTGAGCGTGGGCGTAGCCGTCAGCAAGGCCAGCAGCCGGTCAAGATCGGGGCCGGACGAGGGCAGCAGCACGGCCTTCCCCTGCTCAAACTGCACCTTATCCAGGCGCAGCACGGAGCCCAGGGCCAGCGGCTGCAGCAGCACGTCGCGCACGTGCGGCCCCGGCGCCAGGGTGTAGGTGGTATCCAAGGCCAGGTAGCCGGGCAGCTGCACCCGCGCCCGGTAGCGCTGGCCGGGCCTACCCACGCCGGCAAAAAAGCCTTGCATTGAGGCAGTGAGGGTGGTGTCGGTGGCCGGGCCGGTGAGGTGCAGGCGGGCCTGGGGCAAGGGCCGGAAGGTAGTGGCATCGAGCACCCGCCCGCGCCAGCCGGCCGTGGCCGGTGGGGCCGGCGCCGCCCGGATGCGGCCCGCTTCCCGCAGCACGTTGCAGCCGGCCAGGTCGGTGTACACGCCCCGCCTTACCTTGGTGGCCTTGCGTTTTTCGAAGTCTACCAGGTACAGGGCTTTGGGTCCGGCCAGGTAGAACACGCGGTTGCCCTCGGCATCGAGCTGCAGCACCACGTCGCTGTAGCCGCCTTTGTTAGGCAGGCCGTCTACCGGCAGCAGGTCGGCCCAGGGCCGGCTGGTGGGCAGGTCCACGGCCAGCAGGGTGCCGTTGGTGCTGTACACCTGGTAGAGCGTATTGTTTTCGTCGAGGCAGAAGTTGGCGTGCGTGCCGGCTCCGGCAAAGCCAATGGTCGGGTAGTACCGGGCCTGACGCACGGGGTCGGCATTCCACACCGTCGTCACGGTGTTTGCAGTAGGGCTGACTTTCACCAGCTTGCCGGCATCAGAAGTAATGAAGTACAGGTCGCCGCGCGCGTCGGTGGCGGCCGAAATCCACACGTTGTCGCCGCCCTGGGCCGGCAGCCGCCAGGGAGTGTAGCGGCCCTGGCGGGTGGCGGGGTCGTAGCGGTACACGTACTCGGGGGCGTCGGTGGGCGCCTTGGTCACGGAGTACAGGCAATTGTCGAACCCTTTGGCCAGGGCATACGACTGAAACGGCAGCACCCGGCTGTGCACCACGGGCGGCTGGGTAGGGTCTTCCACCGAAAATTCGTGAATCGTGCGGCAGTCGTCTTCCCAGAGGTCGTCCTGCACGCGCAGGGCCGCAATACCGTACATTTTGTCGTCGCAGCCCTGGTCGGTGTAGCGGCGGCTGGGCAGCCCCTTGCCGGTGAGGGCAAACGAATTCACCAGCTGCCGGCCTTCGGCCAGGCGGCGGGCATCGGCGGCGCTGGCCACCTGACACTCCAACCGGTATTCGTAGCCGTTGCGCCAGAGGCGCCGCCCCAGCACGTGGGTTCGCCCGGCCGCAGCGGCTTTATAGGTGTACTCGTAACGCACTTCCTGGTAGAAGCCGGCATCGGCCTGGTCGAGGCTGAGGATGCGCACCTGCGGCAAGCGGCGCAGCGTTGCCCACAGCGAGTCCGGCTCCCCGGTTTTCAGCAAATCGAGGTCCTTACGGCTGGCGGGCACCGCGCTGATGGCCAGCTGCACCCAGGCCGGAGCGTGGCGCCGGGTTTCGCCAGTATAAAAGGTGATATGGCCCCAGGCGGCTTCCTCCTGCACCCACCAGCCCGGCGGGTACAGGAGTTGGTAGCCGGCACGGGCATCGGAGAACTGCTGCCCCCCTACCTGAGCGGAAAGCGGCAGCCAACCAAGTGCCAGCACCAACGTCAGTAAAACCTTTAAATACACTACGGGGCGGGAATGAGTTATCCTTCAAAATTAGCGAAGGTTGCGGCATAATCCCGCATAACCTACCCAGTCCGCTATAGTCAATTAGCGTTGTTGAAAAATCTTTCAGCACATCCTGCTCAGCAGGACATACTACCGAGCTCCACGAAATATGTCGTTCCTGATTGTTTCTCTGTCCTCTCCTTACTGCTCGAACACGGCCAGCTGCGAGGGGGCGCCTACTTCGGGGGCTTCGGGGCCCAGGGACTCGATGCGCACCCGGTAGCCGTGGCGCGCGGCCACGCCTGCGGCCCAGGCAGCAAACTGCGCCCTGGTCCATTCAAAGCGGTGGTCGTGGTGGCGAAACTCCCCGGCGGCCAGGGCTTCGTAGCGCTGGTTGTAGTCGGCGTTGGGGGTGGTGACAAGCACGGCACCCGGACGGGCGCGGGCAAATACCACCTGCTCGAAGGCCGCCAGCCGGCTTTCATCCAGGTGCTCGATAACTTCTACCACGGCCGCCGCATCGTAGCCGGCCAGGCGGGCATCGTGGTAGAGCAAGGAGCCCTGGGTGAGGGTGAGCCGCTCGCGCTGGCGTGGGGGCATTTCGGCCACGTGCAGCCGCTGCTGCGCCCGCTCCAGCTCCCGCCACGATACATCCAGGGCCAGGATGTGCTCGATAGTGCCGTTTTTCAGCAGGCGGCGCACCAGCTTGCCTTCCCCGCACCCCAGATCCAGCACCCGCTTGGCCCCCAGTCGCCGGATTTCCTCGGCCACGCGGTCCAGGCGCAGGTCGTGAAGGTTTTGCTTGACTGGTACTTCCCCGTTTGCCGGCGCGCTGGCCTCGGCTACTACTTCGGGGGACTCAGAAGCTCCGGCCAGAGTTCCCACGGCATCCGCCGGGAAGTCGGCAAGGGTAGTTTCCGGAGTTTCCTCATCGAGTGAATCATCGGCCAGCAGGCGTTCCAGCGTGGGGTTCACGAACTCGGCGAAACGCAGGTAGCGGCGCGTGATAAACTCCCGCTCGGGGTGTCGCGGCAGCCACTCGCCCCCGCGCCGCAACAGCTTATCGGCTTCTTCCCGGCTGATCCAGTAGTGCTTGTCGCCCCGGTCGAGCACCGGAATGAGTACGTAGAGGTGGCTCAGCAGGTCGCGCACGCGCAGGGCCGGGTGACGCAGACGCAGCGTGAAGTAGCGGCTGTTGCCCCAGGCCGGCTGGGTGGGGTCGAGCAGGTGCGCCTCGGTTTCCACTTCGTAGCCCAGCGGAACAAACAGGCGACGCAGCTGCTCGGCACTGGCAGCGGGCATCACGGCCACGGTGGCTTCGAGGGGCAGCAGCACCTCGGGCAGCTCAGGGCGGTCCTTGCAGGTACCGTTCATAGCCGTGTTGAAGGCCTTCACCAGGGCCGCGCTCAGAAACGAGGAAGCCACGTAGGGCCGGTCGTTCACGTACTGCTCCAGGGCAAAACCTTCGCCGGCCGGTCCCCGGTGGCTGCGCACCAGCGCCACGGGGTCGATGTCGAGCAGCAGGGCGGCGGTGCAGCGCTCCGGGGTGGCTTCGGGGTAAAAGATGTGCGCCTGCCCGCCGGTAATTTCCAGGCTCTGGAGGCGCGCCGGATTCTTATGCAGGAGGTAGCCCAGGTCGGTAGCGGGCTGATGCGTGGTGGTAATGGTAAGCAGCATAAGGGATAAGCCAGCGAATAGAACACGGCCCCGCCCTACCCGGGCAGGCCGGGGCAAGTTACCTATTTCCGCCGTTTACGAAGGGGTGAAAAGTCCTTTGGGATTCCTACACTCCCTCCCCCGCCAGCAGCCGTCCGTACCAGTGTCCGGAATCCTTGATGGTGCGCTGCTGGGTTTCGTAATCGACGTAAACCAGCCCAAAGCGCGGATTGTAGCCCTCGGCCCACTCAAAGTTGTCGGTAAACGACCACACGAAGTAGCCATCCACCGGCACACCTTCCTGCCTGGCGCGCAGCACCTGCCCGATGCAGGCGCGCAGAAACGCCTGCCGGGCGGGGTCGGGCACGCGGCCATCCGGGGTGAGCGTGTCGGGGAAAGCAGCGCCGTTTTCGGTGACGACCAGGCGCGGAGCATTGGGGTAAGCGGCCACTTTCTTGAGCAGGTGGTAGATGCTTTCGGGGTAGACCTCCCAGCCCATGCTGGTGATGGGCACTCCCCGGCGGCGGGCACTTACCAGTCGGGCCCATACCAGCGGCATGTAGGGCGCAAACCCTATCACCTCACGGGTGTAGTTCTGCACGCCCAGGAAGTCGAAGTTGAAGGGCAGCAGCTTGTCGTCGCCGGGGCGGTGGTAGCGCTCCAGGCGGCGCAGCACAGGCAAATCGGCCACGGGGTAGCCCAGGCCCAGGGCCGGCTCGATGAACATCCGGTTGAAGGCCGCATCGGCGCGGCGGGCAGCGGCTTCGTCGCGGGGCAGGCCGGGGCGCCAGGGCTGCACGTGGGAGCCCGAGAAGCTGGTCCCAATTTTTGCCTCTGCGGGCAGCATGGCCCGCAAAGCCCGGCCACCCTCGGCCTGGGCTAGGGCCGCGTGGTGGGTGGCAGCCAAGAATGCGGCCAAGCTGCGACGCCCGGGAGCGTGAATGCCCAGCAGATGCCCTACCCCCACAAAGGCCAGCGGCTCGTTCAGCACTATCCAGTGCCGCACCCGGTCGCCGAGGCGGCGGGCCATCAGTTGGGCGTAATCAGTAAACCAGCCGACCACGTCGCGGTGTGCCCAGCCGCCCTGGCGCTGCAGAGCGGCCGGCAAATCCCAATGGTAGAGCGTCACCCACGGCTCGATGCCCCTTTCCAGGCAGCCATCCACCAGCCGGTCGTAGAAATCGAGGCCCGCGGGGTTAGCGGCCCCTCGCCCCTGCGGCAGCACCCGCGACCAGGCCACCGAAAACCGGAAGTTGGGAATGTGCAACCCACGCATCAAGTCCAGGTCCTCGGGCCAGCGGTGGTAGAAGTCGGTGGCTACGTCGGCGGTAGCCCCGCCCTTGATGCGCCCGCGGCGGCGTACAAACTCGTCCCAGATGCTGGGTCCTTTGCCCTCCGCCTGCCAGGCACCCTCCGTCTGGTAAGCCGCCGCTGAAGTGCCCCAGTGAAAGTCGGCTCCAAAGTCGGCGCGGGAAAAGGCAGCGGGCGAGGTCGGCGGGAAAAACGCCGCGGGCAGATCGGACATAAAAAGGACGCGGTTGGCTGATGGCAGATACTTGCCAGCTTCGCTCATACGGCAGTTACCAATGCATAGTCATCTGCTATTAATGACGCTTACGGCCCAGCTGCTCCATCAATAGGCGGTCGATGATGCGGCCGGTTTCGTCGGGGTAGTCGACCGGGATGGGCCGGCCAAAGCGGAGCCACTCCTCTACCCCGGTCAGGTGCTTGTCCTTGAGGCTTTTCACCACGGGCACGCCCAAATGAGCCAGGGAGGCGGCGTTGCAGGCTTGCTCGTATTGGTTTTTCATGGGCACCACCAGCAGCTTCTTGCCCAGGTACAGGGCCTCGGCGGGCGTCTCAAACCCGGCCCCGCAGAACACCCCGGCGCTGCGGGCCAGGCTGTCGGTGAAGGCGGCCCCGCTTACCGGCCGTACCCGCACGTTGCCGTGCCGGGACTCCTGCTGGCTGTGCTTGCTGAACACTTCCCACGGCGTATCGCGGCTGATGTAGCGCAGGCGGCTCACCAGGGTTGCTTCGTCGTAAGCGGGCAGGTATACGGTATAGTGGCCGTCGTTCTGGGGCTTCAGCTCGCGCACCTGCCGGCGGATAACGGGCGTAAAGGTGTGCTCGTCGTAGCGCTCAAAGTGGAAGCCGTAATGGGCCGTGGAGGGCGCGTAGTGGCGCAGCACGGCGTGGCCCACCGGGTCGGGGCGGCGCGGGCGGGGCGCCTGCGGGCCCAGCACGGCGCTCTGGTGGCTGAGGGCCACGCAGGGCACCTGCCGCAGCCGGCAGGCCCACGCCGAAACCGGCTCGAAGTCGTTTATCACCAGATCGTAGTCCTTCACCGGCAGCTCCCGGGTTTCGCGCAGCAAAGCCGGGGCGTTCAGCTGGGCAAAGGTTTTGCTGAAGCTGATGCCCCCGCTTTTGCCGAAGATAAAGCCCATGCCGTGGCAGCGGTAGCGCACCGGATAGGGCAGCTGAATATCGGAGGGCGGGCCGCTGATGAGCACGTCGAGGTGGGAGGCGCGCTCCTGCAGCAGGGGCACAATATCGAGGGAACGAGCCAGGTGGCCGTTGCCGGTGCCCTGGATAGCATACAGAATACGTGGCATCAGAAAACGAAACGGTGGGCCGAAAGCAGGCCGATACGCAGCCCCGGGCTTTTCGGCGGTAGCAAGCCCGACCGGCAAGATGCGGCAAATTTTCTATTCCTGCGCAGGCGCCGGGCGTAGGCTTAGCTCGGCCAGCAAGCCCTGCAGCAGAGCGGCCGGGGCGGCATCGGCGGCCCGGTCGGTATCGTCCGCCTCGTCTGCATTGGGGTCGGGGGCCGGCAGCTGCATGCGCGGGTCGTCGGCGTAGCGGTACAGGTGCCAGCCTTCGGCCGCGGTGTACTCCAGAGCGGTGAGGTTTTCTACCCAGTCGCCGGAGTTCAGGTACTGGACCGGGCCATGGGCCGTAGTCAGCGTTTTGATGTCGGGGCAGTGAATGTGGCCGCAGGCCACGAACTGGTAGCCCCGCTCCCCGGCAATGTCGGCGGCAGTCTGCTCGAAGTCTCCTACCAGGCGCACCGCGCTTTTTACCCGGTCTTTCACCGCCTTCGACAAGGCCACGCGGGGCCGGCCCAGCTTCTGCAGCCCAAAGTTGACGAGGCGGTTGAGCAGAATCAGCAAGTCGTAGCCGTGGCCGCCCAGGCGGGCCAGCCAGCGGGCGTGGCGCATGGTCACGTCGAATACGTCGCCGTGGAAAAACCAGGCCCGGCCGTGGGGCAGCTCCAGCACCAGCTTGTTGTCAATGGTAAGTGCCCCAAGGCGGGTACCGGCAAATTTGCGCAGTAGTTCGTCGTGGTTGCCGGTGAGGTAGTAGATACGGGTACCCTTGGCGGCCATCCCGGCCAGGTGACGCACCACCCGCATGTGGGCGGCCGGCCAGTAGCTTTTGCTGAACTGCCATATGTCCACGATGTCGCCGTTGAGCACCAGGGTTTTGGGCCGGATGCTTTTCAGGTACCGCAGCAGCTCCGTGGCGTGGCAGCCATAGGTGCCCAGATGCACGTCCGAAATAACGACTACCTCCACGCGCCGACGACGCACCTTCGTTTTCATAGGCAGACTTTCGCTGTGACACACAAGCTATGTGCAAAGCAACACCACGCACATTCAGAAGAAGTTACGCAGCCATTATCTCTGCTTTATGCTTGCGTGAACCGGCGCGGCCATAGTGCGGGTGTGCAGGAGCTTTCTTACCTTTGTCCAGTAAATAAGACTTTCCAACTACGTTTTGTCTAATTATTTCTTGCATGAAACAGTTTTTCCTTCTGCTGGCTCTGTTCTCTACCCTGGCTGCCTCGGCCCAGGTGAAAACGGAGCGTAAAAAGTACCTCCGTCCGAAAAAAGACGAGGAGTGCCAGTACGTGCAGAACGTAACCAAGAACACCGACGAAGACGCCGAAGTATCGGCCAGCGTGACGCGCCTGGCGTACCGCCCCTACGCCGAGCTACTGCTGGAATTGAACGAGCAGCGCAAGTACACCACCTGGGCCGACTCGGCCTACCAGCGCCGCTTCAATAACCTGCCCGCCGGCGGGGTGCTGGTCGTAACGATGCTGCGCCGCGGCTCCACCAATGCCAACCCTTCTTACCTCAGTCTGGTAGTGAAGGATAAGGACGAAAAGGAGCTGCTCAACATTCCGTCTCTACCCAACGGCGACGGCCGCTTCTGGAACCGCGACCTGTACAAAAGCCAGCGCACTATTCCATTTGTTAAAACACCCGAACCCCAGGCTTTGCGCGTGGTTATCAACGATGCTAAGCTGAAAGAAGACTTCGAGTATATCGTCAATACGCAGTAGTCCTCATATATTACCCAAATGAAAAGGCCTGTTTTCGCGCGAAAACAGGCCTTTTCATTTATATACAAATGAATAATATCGGTTATTTCCGGCGCAGCTGAGCCCACTGCACGGCGGCAAACGTCTTGGCATCCAGAAAGCGCTGGGCCAGCATTTCCTCCCAGGTCAGCGGCACTACGTCCAGCTTTTCGCCCTCACTCGCCAGCCCCCCACCGGCGCCCGACTGGTGGCTGACTTCGGCGTAGAATACGCTCATCAGCTCGGCGCTGGTGCCGGGCGAGGCGTAGAATTCGGCCAGGGGCTCCAGGCGGTCCACGTCGTAGCCCAGCTCTTCCTGCAGCTCCCGCCGGATGGCCGTCTCGGCGCTTTCGCCGGGGTCGAGCATGCCGGCCGGAATTTCCAGTATCTCCTGCTCGGGTCCGATGCGGTACTGGCGCACGAACAGGTAGCGCTGCTGCGCGGTGTCCAGCACCAGGGCCGCCACCGACCGGCCCGGCTCGAACCGCTCCCGCTTGAGCTGGTCGTCGCCGTCCTGCAGGGAAAGCAGGCGAAGCTTGAAATGGCCGTCGTACACGAGTTTCTGGTCGGTTATCTGCATAGCTGGAAGGAAGGTTAAGAGCCGCTGACGAGGCTCAGGTGACGTTCGGTATACTTGGGTACGCGGCCCGGTGTTTGCCCGGCCGACCTGTTTGCCGCAAATATGCGACCTTTGCTAATTCATTGCGGCCGGCCCTTACATATTGCGACCAGGCCATTTTTTTCTGTTTGATGTCTTTCGACGAACTTAATTTAATTGATCCTATCCTGCAGGCCTTGCAGGAAGAAGGCTACACTACCCCCACGCCCATCCAGCAGCAAGCCATTCCGCACGTCCTCGACGGGAAAGATCTGCTGGGCGTGGCCCAGACCGGCACCGGCAAAACGGCCGCCTTCACGGTACCCATTCTGCAGGTGCTGCACCAAACGGCCCTCGTGGAGCGCCACTCCCAGTCGCGCATCCGCTGCCTGGTGCTCACCCCTACCCGCGAGCTGGCTATTCAGATCGGGGAAAGCTTCGCGGCTTATGGCCGCCACCTCAAGCTGCGCCACACCGTTATCTTCGGGGGCGTGGGCCAGACGCCCCAGACTTCGGCCCTAAAGCGCGGCGTGGAAGTGGTTATTGCTACCCCCGGCCGCCTGCTCGACCTCATGAACCAGGGCTTCGTGGATTTACGCCACATTGAAGTGTTTGTGCTGGATGAGGCCGACCGCATGCTGGACATGGGCTTTATCCATGATATCCGCCGTATTCTGCCCAAGCTGCCGGCCCGCCGCCAGACTTTGTTTTTCTCGGCTACCATGCCGCCCCAGATTCAGGAGCTGGCTAACACCATCCTGCGCCCTAACCCAGTGAAGGTGGCCGTTACGCCCGTATCGAGCACCGCAGATACCGTGACGCAGGCCGTGTATCTGGTAGATAAAGAGGACAAGCCGGCGTTGCTGGAGCACGTACTCGGCGACAAGCAGATCCGGCGGGTGCTGGTGTTTACGCGCACCAAGCACGGCGCCGACCGGGTGGTGAAAACCCTGGCTAAGGCCAATATCCCGGCCGAAGCCATCCACGGCAACAAGTCGCAGAACCACCGGCAGCGGGCCCTCAGCAACTTCAAAGCCGGCACTACCCGCGTGCTGGTAGCTACGGATATTGCCGCCCGCGGCATCGATGTGGATGAGCTGACCCACGTTATCAACTACGAAGTACCCAACGAGCCCGAAACCTACGTGCACCGCATTGGGCGCACGGGCCGGGCCGGAGCCCTGGGCACGGCCCTCACCTTCGTGGAAGATGAGGAGCGTGCGTACCTGCAGGACATTCAGAAGCTGATCCGGCGCCAGCTGGACGTGATAGACGACCACCCCTACCAAACCAAGGACGTGGCCCCTGTGCTGCTGCATGGCGGCGCGCCTATCAAGCGCCCCAAAGGTCCCGCCGGCCGCGCCCCACGCCCCGACCGGGGCCGGCCGGAAGGTACTTCTGCCCGCCCGCCCCGCGACAACAGCCGCGCCCCCCGGGAAAACTCGGGCCCGCGGCGGCCGGCCGCTGGTAGCAGCCCCGCCGCCGCGGGTGGCTCCGGCAGCAACGAAGGTGCCCGGCGGCGCTTCCGGGGCGGCAACAGCCGCGGCGGCTCCTCCAGCCGCTAATCCGGGGCCATTACGGCTATCCTGACACGCAAAAGCTTCCCGCTGGTATAACTGGTGGGAGGCTTTTGCCTTGTGGCAGAAACAAAAACGGCCGGTTACGCCTTTAATAGAAGCAGTTGTCCGTTGCTGATAGCCCCTGACAACCAGCACCGGACAACATTCAACTCATTTACTTGAGCTATGGCAAAGAGCACATTGGCCGTACTGGAGGCCCTGCGCACTACTGCGCATCGTTTACAGACCGAAGCGCCTTACCAGTGGGGCCACATGGGCAGTTGCAACTGCGGGCACCTCGCCCAGACGATTACGCACCTGACCAAGGCGGAAATCCACGCCCGTGCCCTGCAGCGCTATGGCGATTGGGAGCAGCAACTCATCGACTACTGCCCTACCAGCGGCCGGCCCTTCGATGAAACTATCGACGAAATGCTGGCCCTGGGCTTCACCCGCGCCGACCTCACTCACCTGGAGCGCCTGTCCGACCCCGTCATCCGGGCTGCAATTCCTTTCGAGCGCCGCAATGCCCTGCGCCACAACCAGCGCGACGATGTGGTGCTGTACCTGCGTACCTGGGCGGCACTGCTGGAAACTGAGTGGGCAGCCGCGCAGTCCCTGCCCGCTCTGCTGACCGAACCCCTGCCGGTAGCTATTGCAATGCACTAAAGCAGAAAGCAGGCTGCGTATCTACTCTCTGCAGCCTCATGCGAAAGCCCCGTCGGAACTAATCCGGCGGGGCTTTCGGCTGTATGTAGCAGGCAGCTGGGGCTCACCCAGCCAGGGGCTATTTAGTAGTTGACGTTGCTGCGCTGAGCTTCGCGGTACATTTCGGTGCGGTGCTTGCGCTTATAGGCGGCATCCGCATTGGGGTCCTTCTCCGCATCGGGAGCCTGTTCACAGGACGACAGAAACAAGGAAGCGCCGACGGCGGACAAGAGGAGCAGACGGAAATTTTTCATGCGCCAAAGGTAAGCACCGCCCGGCTTTTCGCCAAGCCTTTCCCAATAGCCTCAGTTGGGAAGTTGTTCTGGTTCCGCTGCCTTCCATAAGGTATGAGAGACAGTTTGCAATTCAACATTTGTAAACGCCGACTCAGACCCAACGATAATCAGCCGCACCTGCCGCGTCAGCACCGTGATTATTTACTTTTGAAATCAAGGAATTATGTTTTACTAGCCGACTGCCTAACCGCCAGCGGGAGGCCAATCTAATTAGCTTTCTGCATTTGCAGTTTTCCTGATCAAGCTCACTGTCAAAAAGCTTAGCAGGCCTCACACGTAACCCGTGTCATAAATCATTCGCAGCCAGATTGTATCTATATTACTCTTCTGAATTGCTATTCTAAAGCAAAAAATATCAACCATCACGTTATTAACATATACATAATTACCTGATCAACAGTAATATAATTTTCATTTTAAGCTCTCTTAGCTAACTGCAGTAACATTAATACCAAGTGGTACTATCCCCGTGTTGCACACCCTAAAACCTGCAGGAAAATTGGAACAGTTAACTTCAGATAGTCCCTCTTCTGGAAGGCATGTAACTGCTACTGACAAATTGCACTGGCTGAGTATATCCTGTAAAAACCAAACCAGCTATTCATCCGAAAGCTTCATGCCTGCTACTCTGGCTGGTAGGCCGAGAAGGTGCCGTCCTGGTAGAAGATAACTATACGTCTGATGGCCTTATCCGGTTCAGCCAGAGCAGCTAAGGGCATATTGGCTAACTGCGCGTTGGTGCCAGCCGTTTCGCTGACTTCTGCGACGGGTGCGGTGGGCGCTATCAGGCTTGGCACAGCTCCAGCGAGAGTTGCGACGGATGGCGCGGCAGCTGGTTCGAGGGCCGGCGTGGGGGCTGGCGGGAGAGAAGTTGGCTCCGACGAAGGAGCCGGGGTAACAGGGGCAGCTACCACCTCAGGAGCAGGCAACTCCGCGAGGCGTGGGCGAGACACTGGTTTTTTGACCAGTTTTTCGGCGACTGTAGGCCTTTCGGCTTCTTCGCCGGTCCACATTGGCCCGATACCAGACAGCAGCCAGGGCATGGCTAAATCGGGGAAAGCCGCTATGACCTTCTGGATGACTTCCAGGCTCGGCTTGTTACGGCCACTAAGAATATGACTGACAATCGGGCGGCCTACCCCAATCAGGTCGGCAAACTGCGTGGGCGTAAGCTGCCGGGCGGCCAGTAAGGTCCGAATACGCTCTACCATATATCAACTGAAAGTAATGATTACAAATGTACGACCATTACCCAAGCATCTACACTCCTTCCAAGGCTGAAGTGACTCAGGCAACTCTTGTTTACATATGTATTACAAATGAAAACTCTGATTACAATTGTAATACATATGTAAACAACACTTCCCTCCTATTCTTTCTGCCCACTTATGATAAGGGTAGCCGTTATATCAACTGGTGCTGACTATACTCTCTTATCATGCAAAAGGCCGACCTCAGTAAATGAGGTCGGCCTGGCATGTTCTAGTGAAGTTCGGACGCCGGAAGAGGGTGCGCCGAAACTTGGAAGGCTAATCGAAATACTCGCGTGCTAAGGCTTTGTCGTGGCCGTAGATGTCGTCGCGGAAGTGGACTTTGCCGGCGTCATCCACCCAGCTGGTAAAGTACACGAGGTATACGGGTAGCTTCTCGGGCAGGGCAACGTACTGTTCCTTGCGCTGGGATATTACGTCCAGAATCTTGGCTTCATCGTAGCCGCTCTTGTTGCGCAGTAGATATTCGGCCAGCTTGATGGGCTCCTCTACCCGTACGCAGCCGTGCGAAAAGCCGCGCTTGGTTTGGTTGAATAACTCGTCGTGGGGGGTGTCGTGCAGGTACACGTCGTTGGAGTTGGGGAAGATAAACTTCACGTCGCCGAGGTCATTTTTAGGGCCCGGGCGGCGGCGCAGGGTATACTTCCATGTCTTCTCCGTGAGGTTTGCCCAGTCGATGGATGTAGGATCTACGGGGGTGGCTTTGGCGCCGGAGCCTTTCACTACCTCCATATCCAGGCGGTTCAGCGTGCCCACCGGGTCGTTGCTCAGCCCACGGCGCATCTCCTTATCAATGATGCTGTAGGGCACATTCCAGTAAGGCGCCAGCACCACAAACTCCACCTTGTCGCTGAACACCGGGGTAGCGTTTAGGGCCTTTCCCACAATAACACGCATGTCGAAAACCTCCTTGTTGTCTTCGATGACGTGCAGCTTGTAATCGGGGATATTCACCATAAGGTAGCTCGGCTCAAAGCGCTTCGGTATCCAGCGCCACCGTTCCATATTCACGGTGATTTGCTCGATGCGACTTTGCAGCGGCACGTTCAGCTGACGCAAGGTTTCGCCCCCCACTACCCCGTCAGCCTTCAGGCCATTCAGCTCCTGAAATTCCTTTACGGCCCCTACCAGCTCATCATCATACTTTGGAGCAGGAGCTGCGCCGGGAGCCGTGCCGTTGCCACTGGTGTTGTTCACGGCTACTGCCTTAGGAGCCGCCGCGGGCTCGTTGAGCAGGCGCTGCCGGAGCAGCGCTACCGTGGGCGAGGCGTCACCGGGCTTGAGCTTGGTGGTAGCGGGCAGCTGGGGCCAGCCGCCGTTGCGCTGCAGCTCGCGGTAGTCGGCCAGGGCTTTTTTCAGTCGGTCGTACTCGGGGTGCAGGGGCTCAAACTCATAGTATGGATACGTACTTTCACGCTCCTTGAGGATGGTCATGAGCGCCTTGTGCAACTTGATTTTGTTGCGCTTAACGTTCCAGTCGATACTTTTTACCTCGCGCGGGTTCACGGTGCCGCGGTAAAAGTCCGAAGCCCAGTTGAAATACGTGCCCGACAGCGCGACGTCAATCTGCTTTTCCAGCGCGTTGCGCTTGGTTGTGTCCATCTGGGCTGCTTCCAACTCGGCAAACAGCTTATCGAAGTCCTTGATTTTGTAGTCTTTCGGATTGAGCCCCTCGTCGCCGGCCTTGTTGATGACGTTGAGCATGGTTTTGGCCTGGGGCACCAGCTCGTGGCCCCGGAACCAGCCCAGGCGGAAGTCCCGCTCCCGGTAGAATTTCTTGCCCCATTCCAGCTGGTCCTTGAACGCGGGTTCGGCCAGCATCTGGCGCACTACATACACACTATCGAGCTTGGGCTGGGGGCCGCCGGGCTTGCCGAGGGCGCCGGGCAGGGCTGCCTTCACCTTATTCTGCTGATCCTGGCTGCAGGAGGCAGCCGAGGCCAGCAGCGTCAGGCAAAGAAGCCAGCTGAGCAGGGTGGAAAAAAATATAGAAGCAATCGGTGGTTTCATGAAGAAGGGCGGTGAAGAGCCGTCAGGCTGGTAACTGGAAAACACCCGGCACTGGTTCAGTTTGTCAGCCCTGAACTGTTGAGCCGGCTGCGCGTTCTACTCTAAACGCCATCCGAGGGTTACCGGCCCGCTTATCGCAGGCCCCGACACCGATGCGCAAGGTACACGTTTTAGCTGTTTTGGCCATTAGCAAAATGGCGGCGGGCTGGAAGGCTGTTTTGCTATATTTGCCCGCGTTGCTTTTGCCCCGCTCCCGCTGCTTTCCTTCACCTTCCCTATGACTGGTCCTACCGCTGCTACTCCGCTCGTTTCTGACCCGCACAGCTATGCCCGGCCCGCCGGGGTGCGCGTCCGGCACCTTACCCTCGACCTGACCGTGGACTTTGCCAGCCGCACGCTGGCCGGTCAGGCTACCTGGGAGCTGGAGCGGAGTAGCGAGGCAGTTGCCGAGCTCTGGCTTGATTCCCGCGACCTGCACATTGATGCCGTGACCCTGGATACCCCCGACGGCCCCGCTACTACCTGGGAGCTAGCCCCCGCCGATGCCATCCTGGGCCAGGCCCTGCGCGTGCAGCTGGCACCCGGCACCCAAAGCATCAGCGTGCGGTACCGCACTTCACCCGGCGCGGCGGCCCTGCAGTGGCTGACGCCGGAGCAGACGGCCGGCACGCAGCCGTTTCTCTTCACCCAGTCGCAGGCTATCCTGGCCCGCACCTGGCTGCCCTGCCAGGACTCGCCGGGGGTGCGCTTCACCTACGAGGCCACCGTGCGCGTACCCCCCAGCCTGCTGGCCTTGATGAGTGCCGAGAATCCGCATACGCGCAACGCCCTGGGCGAATATCATTTTCAAATGACGCAGCCCATTCCGGCTTACCTGATGGCGCTGGCCGTGGGCGACCTGGCTTTTGCTCCGCTCAGTGGCCGCACCGGCGTGTACGCCGAGCCGGCAACGCTGCCCTCCGCCGCCGGCGAGTTCCAGGATCTGGAGCCAATGGTAGCCACCGCCGAGGAACTGTATGGGCCCTACCGCTGGGAGCGGTACGACTTGCTGGTGCTGCCGCCCTCCTTTCCGTTTGGGGGCATGGAAAATCCGCGTTTAACATTTGTAACGCCTACCATCCTGGCCGGTGACCGAAGCCTGACCAGCCTGGTAGCTCACGAGCTGGCTCATTCCTGGAGCGGCAACCTCGTGACCAACGCCACCTGGAACGACTTCTGGCTGAACGAGGGCTTCACGGTGTACTTCGAGCGGCGCATTATGGAAAAGCTCTATGGCCGCCCCTACGCCGACATGCTGCAGGTACTGGGCAACACGGCCCTGCACCATACCCTGGCCGAGTTGGGCGAAACCTCTCCCGATACGCACCTGCGCCTGCACTTGGCCGGCCGCGACCCGGATGAGGGCCTCAATGAAATTGCCTACGAAAAAGGCGACTACCTTCTGCTCACCCTCGAACACTTGGTGGGCCGCCCCCGCCTCGATGTCTTTATTAAGGAGTACTTCACCCGCCACAGCTTCCAGTCGATGGACACCAGCTCCTTCCTGACTTACCTGCGCCGGGAGCTGCTCGACTTGGAGCCCGGCCTCGAAGGCCAGTTGCAGCTCATGGCCTGGATAGATCAGCCCGGCATCCCGGCCGTGGCAACGCCGGTGGAGTCTGAGCGGTTTGCGGCGGTGGAAGCGGCGCGGCGGGCCTGGCAGCAGGGCGCCCCGGCGGCCAGCCTGGTCACTGCGGACTGGAGCAGCCACGAGTGGGTACATTTCCTGCAGGGCCTTCCCCCGAAAATGACGCCTGCGCAAGTGGCCGACCTGGACGCGGCGTTTGGGTTTACGGCATCCGGCAATTCCGAAATCCTGGCGGCGTGGTTTCCGCACGCGCTGGCTGCCGGCTATGCCCCCGCCAACGCTGCCCTCGAAAAATTTCTTCTCCGGGTAGGACGGCGCAAGTTTCTGGTGCCGCTCTACAAGGCGCTGCTGGCCACGCCCGATGGCCGCCACCGGGCCCAGACCGTATATGCACAGGCCCGGCCCAACTACCACTCCGTAGCTACCGGCACCCTCGATGCCCTGGTAGGGCTGCCGGCGTAGCCCGCCCCGAGGTGGCGCGAACCTTGCTAGCACGCCGCTGGTTTCTTTCCATCGATTCTGACATTTGATAGTACCGCAGTTGAAAACACTTAAACCTCTCGGCAAGCTGATTGCCATCGGTGGCAACGAAGACAAAGGCACCTACTCCAGCGCCCGCGTGCGCAAAAAATATTACCTCAACTTTTTCGAGCTGGGCATCCTCAAGCGCGTCGTGACGGAATCCGGCAAAACGGACCCGCGCATTGAAGTGGTGACCACGGCATCTATGATTCCGGAGGAAGTGGGCGAAATCTACCGTTCGTCCTTTGCTATGCTCAACTGCCGCAACGTGGGCGTGATGGACATTCGCACGCCCGAAGACGCCCGGCAGCCCGAGTACCTGGAGCGCCTGCAGGCCTGCGACCTGATTATGTTCAGCGGCGGCAACCAGTCGCGGCTCAAGGAAATGTTCGGGGAAAGCGAGTTTCTCGACCGCCTCACCACCCGCTACCAGTCCGAGCCCAACTTCGTAATGGCCGGCACCAGCGCCGGCGCCATGGCCATGTCGCACAACATGATCCGGGGTGGCAGCGTGCCCGACGCCCTGCTGAAGGGAGCCGTGAAGATGGGACACGGCCTGAGCTTGCTCAGCAACGTGGTGATTGATACGCACTTTGTGAAGCGCGGCCGGTTTGGGCGCCTGATTGAGGCCGTGAGTCTGCACCCCAAGCTTATTGGCATTGGCTTGGGCGAGGACACCGGCATTCTCATCACCGACGGCAACGTCATCGAAACCATCGGCTCGAATCTGGTGATTATCATGGATGGCCACAGCATTCAGCACAACAACGCGCCGGCCGCCAAAAAAGGCACTACCCTTTCGGTAGAGAATATGACAATGCACGTGCTGGCCAAAGGCAACGTGTATAATATGCAGCAGCGCCAGTTCTACGTAGACCGCGCCACCCACGACGCGGCCGTAACCGCCGCCACGGAAATCAGTGCTTCCCCGGCGGCTACCCCGCCCCCGGCGCTATCTTAGTCAGCTTGTGGCTCCACAAAAAATGCGGGCTTTCCGGTCGGAAGCCCGCATTTTTTGTACGCGTCGTTTTGCACACCTATATATAAGGAGTAGCTAGTCGCGGTAAATGCCCACATACAGGGGCGCGGCGGCGGTGCGGCTGGCGCGGTACATGCCCTCCGAGTTAAAGGGCAGCGCCACGTTGCCGGCCGCATCTACGGCCACCAGGCCGCCTTCCCCACCGATGGGCGCCAGCTTGTCGTGCACGACCACGCGGCAGGCTTCGGCCAGACTCAGGCCCCGGTACTCCATCAGGCAGCTGATGTCGTGGGCCACCATGGCGCGCAGAAAAAACTCCCCGTGGCCAGTGCAGCTGATGGCGCAGGTACGGTCGTCGGCGAAGGTGCCCGCGCCGATGATGGGTGAGTCGCCGATGCGGGAGTAGCGCTTGTTGGTCATGCCGCCAGTGCTGGTAGCGGCGGCCAGATGGCCCTGCGCGTCGCGTGCTACCGCGCCCACGGTGCCCATTTTCTTTTTGGGGTCTTCGCTCACGAAAGCTGCCGGCTCGGCCAGCGGGGCCGGAGCCGCGGGCGTTTCGCCGGGAACGGTGGCGTTGGGCAGGGCCTGGCTGTGGTCGAGGCGCATGCGACCTTCGCGCAGCGCCTCCTGCAGCTGGTCGTAGCGGTGCTGAGTGAAAAAGTATTCTTCGGGCTGGGTAGCCAATCCATGCTCCCGGGCCAGTTCGTCGGCGCCGGGGTAAGCCAGCAGCACGTGGTCGGTTTTCTCCATCACCAAGCGAGCGGCCCGGATGGGGTTCTGGACGGTGCGCACGCCGGCCACGGCCCCGGCAGCCCGGTTGCGGCCATCCATGAGGGCGGCATCCATTTCGTGGTGGCCTTCATGAGTGAAGACGGCACCCCGCCCCGCATTAAACAAGGGGCAGTCTTCGAGGCTGCGTACAGCCAACTCTACGGCATCGAGGGCAGAGCCACCCCGCGCCAGCACGGCGTAGCCGATTTCCGTGGCCTCGCGCAGGGCCTGCTGGTAGGCCTGCTCTTTTTCCGGCGTCATGAGGGCGGGCGAGATGGTGCCGGCGCCGCCATGCAGGGCCAGGGCAATAGGTGAAGTCATCGGCAGGGAAAGTCTTCGGAGATAAGAGAAAACACAAAGCTAAGAAAGGCAGCCGACTGCCGGCCGAAAGGCAGTCGGCGCTAGCCTAACCGCGTTTTTTTTCGTAGGTTTGACCTACTGTTTCACGCCCCAAACTATTCTCTCCTATGGCTTACGATGCTACCGGCCGCCTGCACGAAATCTTCGACGAACAGCAGGTGAGCGAGAAATTCCGCAAGCGCGAGTTCGTGCTGGAAGTTGTAGATGGCCAGTACCCTGAGCATATCAAGTTCCAACTGGTACAGGATAAAACTGCCCTCATCGACCAATACCGCGTCGGCGACGAGGTGAAGGTAACCTTCAACCTGCGCGGCCGCGGCTTCAATAAGAACGGCCAGATGCTGTACTTCAC
The DNA here is from genome assembly GCF_015773195.1 of Hymenobacter guriensis. Lineage (GTDB taxonomy): Bacteria > Bacteroidota > Bacteroidia > Cytophagales > Hymenobacteraceae > Hymenobacter > Hymenobacter guriensis. Next base: position 130,011 of record NZ_JADWYK010000005.1, on the reverse strand, counting down.
CAACCTGGAAGCCTGGAAAATTGACGCAGCCGCTGGCGGCGCCGCAGCCCCCCAGGGTGGTGGCAGCTACCAGCAAGCCGCCCCTCGTCCGGCTGCTGCCAATCAGAACCCCAGCCTGCGGGCCCAGCCCTCGGCGCCCATTGCTTCGGACGACGACAACGACCTGCCTTTCTAAGCAACAGCTTCGGAATCAACCCAAGAAAAAATGCCGCCCTGCCTGGGGCGGCATTTTTGTTTACGGCTCCGCCAAACCACAACACCCGGCAGCAGTTTACCCGTTTAAGTCCGTAGCGGCCCAGTGCGGCTGCCTCTCCCCTTTTAGTTTTTTGTTCTGATGGCGGCCCCTGCCCCCGATTTTTCCATGCGCGGTAAAACCGTGCTGCTTACCGGCGCCACCGGCGGACTGGGTTCGGCCACGGCCCGGGAGCTGGCCCGCCGGGGCGCCCACCTGCTGCTTGTGGGTCGCAACCCGCAGAAGCTGGCCACCACCCTGGCCGAAGTGCAGCAGGCCGGAGCTGCCGCGGGCGCCAGTGCCGAGGTATTAGTAGCCGACTTGTCGTTGCTGAGTGACGTGCGGCAGCTGGCCGAGGAAGTGACGCGCCACCACGCGCACCTGGATGTGCTCATCAACAATGCCGGCATCATGGGCGGGAAGCACACCATCACGGCGGAAGGGCACGAGCTGAGCTGGGCAACCAACCACCTAGCGCCTTTCGTGCTTACCAACCACTTGCTGCCGCTCCTGCTGGCCGCGCCCCAGGGGCGTATCATCAACGTGGCTTCGGAGGCGCACTGGCTGGGGCAGATCGAAGCCTCGCAGGAAGTGCGCAACGCCCGCAGCCGCTACAGCGGCATCACGGCTTACTGCGACTCCAAGCTGGCCAACATTCTGTTCACCAACGAGCTGGCGCATCGCCTCGACCTGACCAACATTACGGCCAACTGCCTGCACCCGGGCCTGGTAGATACGGGCCTAATGCATCCGGGCGCGCCCCGGCTGATGCGCACATTGTGGTGGATGGCTAAGCCTTTGCTGGTGTCGCCGGAGCACGGGGCCCGCACCACGGTATACCTAGCCACGTCTCCGGAAGTAGCTCGCGTAAGTGGGCAGTACTTTAAAAACAGCCGCCCCGGCCGCTTTGCCGAGCGCGCCGGCAACCGCGCCGAAGCCTTCCGCCTCTGGCGCATTTCGGCGGAGGAAACCGGGGTAGCGGGCTGAATGACTATCTAGCGTAATCATCATTCTGGATAGGGCGAAGAAGCGTAGGGCTGCCGTGAGGGGCCTTGGTTATGGGTGAGGATGAACTATAGTTACCCGCCGGCTCGTCAGTTACTCAGCCTGAAACTCTTTAGCCATTCAACAAGACAACCACCCAGCCATTTATCCCAATGACAGAGTTGCAGGAACTGATCCGGCAGGGCGAGGGCGAGCGGCTGGAATTCAAGAAGCGCACCACCCACCCCACCCGCATTGCCCGCACGCTGGCCTCGCTGGCCAACACGCACGGCGGCCGGGTGCTGGTAGGCGTGGATGATGACGGCCGCATCGTGGGCGTGCGCGACGCGGAAGAGGAAATGTATCAGCTGCGCGAAGCAGCCGAGCACTACATCGACCCACCGCTGGAACTGCGCTTCCGGGAGGTGGAGGAAGACGGACGCGTAGTAGTGTTGGTGACGGTGCCCGAAAGCCCGGACAAGCCGCACCGGGCCCAGGTGGCCGAGGGCGACTGGCGGGCCTACGTGCGCGTGCGCGACGAGAGCGTGCAAACCAGCCAGCTCACCGAAAAAGCCCTGGAACGCCAGGAGCCCGCCGCGCCCCGGCTGGAACGGCTACCACTCAACCGGGAAGAGCTGGCCGTGCTGGACTACCTGCGCCAGCACCCGCGCATCACGCTGCCCCAGTACATGAAGCTGCTGAATCTGGGCAAGCGCCGCGCCTTCCGCACCCTCATTAAGCTCACGCTGCACGGCTACATCAAGCACCACGACAAGGAAAAAGAGGTGTACTATACGCTGTGAGGGAACGGTTATATTTTAGCAGCCAACCACCATTTCATCGTAGACAGTTTTTCTCTTTCTACCTGGTTTAAGGCACTTTCCTCAAGCGCTTGGAACGCAGCGTTAAGTTCAGAACTATCGAAAGCGGAAATAAGCCAAAAAGGCAATTGCTCGATACTCTTATTCCAGTTATTTAGGCACCTTTTGACAATGGAATAAGCCGATTGGATTGTGGCCGGGTTGCGTGCCGAAAGTATATTGCCAGCTATTTCCTGTTGGATAAAGGACAATTCTGTATTACTGCTTAATTCGAAAACCTGAATAACACCTTCAACTACTATTTCATTTGGGACTGGTTGTAAAACGAAAAGCAATTGTCTTTCCCGTAGATTACCTGAAGTCGAGTAGAGCGTTGCAGAAATACTTATTTCGTCCTTTAACTCTTTTGGTGTAGCTGGTATTTTCATTAGAACTCGCATAAAAAAAGCCGCCCGAATACCTTTCGATACTCGGGCGGCTGTGGTGCTACTCCTGCTTGCGGGCGCGGGCGGCTTTTTTCTCGTCCTTGGCGGCTTTTTTCTCTTTTTCCGTCTTGGTCGACTCTTTCTTTTTCTCTTTGCGGGCGTCTTGGGCTTTGGCCATAGTAGTAGGAAGTAAAAGGAAGGTGTACGTCGGAGTTAACGCGCCTTTCGGTGCCGGTGTTGTGTTGGAGGCGGTTTTGCTAAGCCAGCAGCGGCAGGTACCGCTCCTGCAGAACGCCCAGGTGGTGGGCTTCGTGGCCGGCCAAAATATACGCCATTGCCCGCACAGTTACCGGGTTGTTGCTGGCCGTGCCGCGCCGCTCGAAGTCCTGGGGCCGCAACGAGTCCAGCAAGCTCAGCGTGGCAGCGCGCACCGCGTCGTATTCAGCCAGGATGCCGGTTAGCGGCCGGTCGTCGGCGCCGGAGGCGGGCACGTAGTCGTTCTGCTCGAAGCCGGGCAGGGCCGTAGTGTCGCCGCGGGCAATGCGCAGGGCGCGGTAGGCGAAGATGCGCTCCGTATCGATCATGTGGACGAGGCTTTCCTTGATGCTCCACTTGCCGGGCGCGTAGCGCAGGAGGCCCTGCTCGTCGGTGAGCGAGGCCAGCAGCTGGCGCAGGTGGATGGGCTGCTCGCGCAGCTGGCGGAAGGGGTCCTCTACCAGGCGCACGTAGGTATGGTAGTACGGCGCGTATTCGTCGGCGCCGGGGCGGGCAAGTGGTGTGCTCATGGAGCGAAAGTACAGGAAAGCCGTAATTTTCGGGTGTCTTCCTCGCCTCTAAATTTCCCGCTTCGCTTTGGCCCTACGCACAACGAAACGCTGGCTCAGCCTTGGCTTTGGGTTGCTGGCGGGTTGGTTTCTGCTCCATACCACCATTATCACGGCTGATGGTCTGTTTGACACCAGCCGGCCGGCCGACTGTATAGTGGTGCTGGGTAACACCGTCAACACCGACGGCTCCTTATCATCCCGCCTGAAAGCCCGCCTTGATAAAGCCCTGGCATTATATAGAGCAGGAAGTAGCGCCACTATTTTCGTGAGCGGCGGCCTGGGCAAATAAGGGCATTGGGAAGGCACCGTCATGCAGCAATACCTCGTGCGCCAGGGGGTGCCGGCGGCCGCCATTATAGTCGACAACCAGGGCAACAACACGCTGGCTACGGCCCGCAACTTTGCTCAGCTGGCCCGGCAGCGCCGGTTTCGGTCGGCGCTGGTGGTGTCGCAGTTTTTCCACCTTTCCCGCACCAAGCTCATGCTGCGGCGACAAGGTATACCCGTCGTATACGCGGCCCACGCCGACTACTACGAGTGGCGCGACGGATATGCTCTGCTACGGGAATTTCTGGCCTATTACGCCTACCTGCTGGGCTAAGCGCCTTTTTACCGACAACACGAGCCGAGCGGGGAGCGTACACCGGGCTCATCCCTAACTCCCGGCGCATATGGCTTCCATGCTCGACAAAGGCTTTTCCATTTCCAAAAACGCGCTGTTCAGCGTATTCCTCAACCGTGCCGGCAAGCTGCTGGGCCGCCCCTTCAAGGTGGTGCTGGTGCTGAACGAAGTAGCCAACAAGCTGGCCAGCAAAGACAGCGGCAACAACAAGTTCCGCCAGCTTTTCGACGTGGCCCGCACCGTGGTGCGCCTCGTGCGCAACTACGTGAGCGGCGACTACCGGCAAATTGACACCGGCACCATCGTGTCGGCGCTGGGCGTGCTGCTGTATACCCTTTCTCCCGTAGATCTGGTGCCGGACTTTATTCCGGTGGTAGGCTTTCTGGATGATCTGGCCTTGCTGAGCTGGTTCGTGGAGAAGTTTCAGGGCGAAATCACCCGCTTCCGGGAGTGGGAGAAAACCCACGCGGCCGAGGAAACCGACGATATCCCGGCCGCTTCCCGCACCCCCAAAGCCTCCAACACCAACGATCAGAACGGCCCCGCCGTGGCCGAGCTGGGGCATTCGTAAGCTGGTTTTTGGTTGTTCGTTTTTGATATCGGGATAGATGCCACTTAAAACGAACATCTAAAAACGAACAACCAAAAACCAAAAACGCCCGGCCGATAATGGTCGGGCGTTTTGCGTTGAATGACCTGCGAGACACGGCGCCTTCCTCGGCGAAACCCTGCGAGAAACGCCATTTGCCAGCAGCCATCTGCGTATTTTTGCATCCTGTTTTCCACCCACTCCCCTTTTCACGTCCCAATGCTTCTTCGTAACCGGCTGGCTTTGCTGGCCCTCACCCTTCTAACGTCCTTTTCCGGTGCCCGCGCCGACGAGGGCATGTGGCTGCCGCTGCTGCTCAAGCAGCTCAACGAGGCTGACATGCAGAAAAAAGGCCTCAAGCTCACGGCCGAGCAGATTTATTCCGTCAACCAGGGCAGTTTGAAAGATGCCGTGGTGCAGTTTGGCGGGGGCTGTACCGGCGAAATCATCAGCGCCGAGGGCCTGCTGCTCACCAACCACCACTGCGGCTACGGTCAGATTCAGAGCCATTCGTCGGTGGAGAAAGACTACCTCACCAACGGCTACTGGGCCATGACGCGGGAGCAGGAGCTGCCCAACCCCGGCCTCACGGCCACCTTTATTGTGCGCATGGAAGACGTGACGGCGCAGGTGCTCACGGGCGTGCCCAGCACCGGCATTCTGGAAGCCCAGCGTGAGCTGCTGGTGCAGCAGAACATGCAGCGCGTAAGCCAGGCCGCCGTGCAGGGCACGCACTACCAAAGCTTTGTGCGGCCTATGTTCAACGGCAACGAGTACTACCTGTTCATCACGGAAGTATTCCAGGACGTGCGGCTGGTGGGTGCTCCGCCGAGCAGCATCGGCAAGTTTGGCGGCGACACCGACAACTGGGCCTGGCCCCGCCACACCGGCGACTTCAGCCTCTTCCGCATCTACGCCGGCCCCGACAACAAGCCCGCGCCGTACTCGCCGCAGAACAAACCCTTCAAGCCCCGCCACCACCTGCCCATTTCCCTGGCGGGCGTGCAGCCCGGCGACTTTACGCTATTATTCGGCTTTCCGGGCCGCACCAATGAGTACCTCACCAGCTGGGGCGTGGATGAAACCTACTCCGTGTCGAACCCGGCCAAAATAAAGGTGCGCGACGCCAAGCTGAAGGTGCTGGCCGCCGATATGCAGTCGTCCGATAAAGTGCGCATCCAGTACGCGGCCAAATACGCCAGCCTGGCCAACTACTGGAAAAAGTGGATAGGTGAAAACCGGGGCCTGCGCAAGCTCGATGCCGTGCGCGTAAAGCAGCAGCAGGAGCAGCAGTTTCAGCAGTGGGCCGAAGGGGGCGACGCGGCCCGTAAGGCGGCCTTTGCGGGCCTGCTGCCTGAGCTGCAAAAAAACTACGCTACCGGCCGCGACTATACCCTGGCCCGCGACTACGTGACGGAAGCCGCCCTGGGCGTGGAGCTGCTCAGCTATGCCAACTCCCTGCTGCCGCTGCTGGACCTCATCGACAAGAAGGCCCCCGCGGCCGAGGTGACAGCCGCCGTGGACAAGGCCCGGAAAGGCACCACCGGCTTTTTCCGCAACTACAGCGCCCCCACCGACCAGAAAGTAGCCGCCGCCCTGCTCCCGCTTTATGCCGAGGGCACTCCCCAAAACCTACTGCCGCCCGCCGTGCAAACCCTGCGCCAGCAGCACACCACCTCCGCTAGTTGGGCCGGGTATGTTGCCCAGCTCTACGGGAAGTCGCGCCTGACTTCGGAGGCCGGGGCCCAGGCCGTGCTGGCCGAAGTAGCCCAGGGCAAAGCCGACGCCCTGCGCCAGGATCCGGCCGTGCAGCTGGCCGCGGCTATCATCACCACTTACCGCCAGCAGGTGCTGCCCACCTATACTAAGGCCACGGAAAGCATTGCCCTGCTTCAGCGCACCTACGTGGCGGGCCTGCGCCTGCAGCAGCCCCAGCGCAAGTTCTACCCCGATGCCAACTCCACCCTGCGCGTGGCCTACGGGCAAGTAGCCGGCTACCAGCCCGCCGACGGCACCCGCTACGAGTTCTACACCACCCTCGACGGCATCATGGAAAAAGCCGACCCCACCAACCCCGAGTTTGAGGTACCGGCCCGCCTGGCGGAGCTCTACCGCACTAAGGATTTCGGCCCCTACGCCTACAAGGGCACCGTGCCCGTAGCCTTCATTGCCACCAACCACACCACCGGCGGCAACAGCGGCTCACCCGTCATCAATGGCCGAGGGGAGCTGATTGGCACCAACTTCGACCGCAACTGGGAGGGCACCATGTCCGACATCATGTACGACCCCGACCGGGTGCGCAACATCACCCTCGACGTGCGCTACATGCTGTTCGTGGTGGATAAATTTGCCGGCGCCAGCCACTTGGTCAAGGAAATGATGCTGGTTGGCAGCTCCGCCGAACCCTCTCGCTCCGCCTCTGAAGGCAGAGTGAAGAAGGTGAAAATAAAGCAGAAGAAAGCCGGCGCAACGCTGTAAGCCTGCCTATGGCGGTAGGGCCCGGACCAGCAGCGCGAACTTTGTAGTTCGCACTGCTGGTCCGGGCCCTACCGCTGTTTGACTGTCGGTTTGCTTCCATTCTCTGGAGTTTTTCAAAAAACGGAAGCAAAGCTTACGGCACATTTGCTTCCGTTTATTTTCGTTTCTCCAGAAACGAAAGCAATTTCAGCCCTATGAGAAACGCTAGTGCTTTGGCAAGACGCACCAGTCTGGTGCCGCGCCTGCGGGTGTGGTTTGGCCTGAGTCAGGCGGCGCTGGGGTATTGCCTGGGGCTTAGCCGGGAGATGGTGTCGCAGGTGGAGCGGGGTATGCGCCGCCTGCCCCTGAGCGCAGCCCTGCCGCAGGCGGCCCTTACCTCGGCCCTCCACAACACCCCGGCGGAACCAGCGCCGGAAGCCCTGGACCCCAAGCTGCTGCTGCGCCGCCAGCGCCTGTGCCGGCACCGGGCCGGGCAGTTGGCCTACGAGCAGTTGCAGCTCACGGAGCGCGTGGCCTGGGCCCGGCGCAGGCTGGCCGCCCTGCCCATTCTCACGGCGGCCGTGGGGCCGGCGCCCTGGCTGAGCCTTTTCGAAGCCGATGCCCGCGCCGAGCTACTGCGCAGCGGCAGCCCGGCGCAGGCACTGCTGAGGGTGCGGCAAGCCACCCTGGAGTTTGAAGCTGCCGAAATAGAAAAGCTGCTAACCACCGCGCCTTCGTAACCAGATGGCTGGGCACCCGCCCCGGCTGCCGGCACCTGCCAGGATTCAACTAAAAAGGGGAACCCCTAGCGGAGTTCCCCTTTCTTGCCATATGCGGCCGGTTAGTTGTTCACGATTTTCTGGGTGAAGCTGTTGCCGCCGGCCTTTACTTTCAGCAACAGCAGCCCTTTCGGCAGATTGGGCAGTACCAACTGCAGGCGCTTATCTCCCCGATAGGAGTAAGAAGTCGTCTGTCCGCTGGTGCTTACTACTTCTACCGTCACCTCGGGGTAATAGGCATCCAGCTCCAGCGTCAGCCGGCCGCCCTGGGTAGGATTGGGGTAAATGGACACGCCCAACGCAGGTTTGGTGGCAGCGGTGATGGTGCGGGCGCCGGCGCAGGGGCCGACAAGCTGCCAGGCACAGTACTGGCAGCTCTGCGTGAGCGGGTCCTCGTTCTGGGTCCACCACTTAGCCTGGTAGACGTTGCCCGAGCGGCTGGCCTGCATGCCCACCGTGTACACGCCCGTGGCCGTCCACGCTGCCACGCTGCAAGTGCCCGTGCTGCCCGTTACCGTCACGCTCACGGCCGCAGACGTCGTCACGGCTCCCGCGTTGTCCGTAGCCTTGGCCGTGATAGAGTAGCTGCCCGCTGCTACGCCCGTCCAGCTGTAGCTGTAGGGGGCACTCGTGTCCGTGCCCAGCAGCGTGGTGCCGTTGTAGAACTCCACTTTGCTGACCGTGCCATTGGCATCGGCCGCGTTGGCGGTAATGGTGATGCTGGCTGGGGCCGTGAAGCTGGCGCCATTGCTGGGCGAGGTCAGGCTAACCGTGGGCGGCGTGTTGGTGGTTGTCACGGCCGTGAAGGAGAGCCAGTTCACGTTCGTGCCCGTGGAAGCGGAGGCGTACAAACGCAACGTTTGGGCGCCGGCCGGCAGGGTTACGTTCGTGCTCAGGGTCTGCCAGTTCTGCCAGCCGCCCGTGTTGCCCACGTTCACGCTTCCGAGCACCGTGCCGGCGCTGTTGCGCAGCTGCAAGGTAGCCCCGCCGTTGGCCGAGGCTACGCGAAGGTCCAGCTTGTAGGTGCCGGCCGTGGCCACATTCACATAGTAGTCGAGCCAGTCGCCGGTTTCGTACCAGTCCACGTTCTGGCCCCCACCCGTGTCGGTGGTCGTTTCCTTGTCGGTGCCCTGCTGGGCCGTGTAGGCTTCGGCTTCGATCTTACCCGGAATGGCTTTGGCCACCGGCGTGCTGCCCGTCACCGTCACGCCCACGGCCCCGGAGGTCGTCACGGCCCCCTGGTTGTCCGTGGCCTTCGCCGTAAGGCTGTAGGTGCCGGCAGCTACCCCCGTCCAGGCGTAGGAATACGGTGCACTCGTATCCGTACCCAGCAGCGTGGTGCCGTTGTAGAAAGCCACGGAGCTGACCGTGCCGTTGGCATCGGCCGCGTTGGCGTTAATGGTGATGCTGGCTGGGGCCGTGAACGTCGCGCCATTGCTGGGCGAGGTCAGGCTAACCGTGGGCGGCGTGTTCGTGGTATTACCCAGGGTGCTGAAGAAGTTGTAGGCGTTGGTGGCGAACGGGTAGTTCTGGGTTTTGTCCCAGTTCACGGACCACGTCATGATGCCCCGCAGGTTGGGATACGTGGTATTGAGCACGTACTGGCCGCCGTAGCTGATGCCTTTCACCAGGTAGTTCAGCGCTTTGGTGACGTCGGCCGGCGTTACGTACCCACCGGCGGGGGCGGCCCCGTTGCCGGTAGCCGGCAGGCCAAAGGCCACCTGATCCTGCCGCAGGGCGGGGAAAAAGTTGGCCGAGTTGCGGGCCACCGGGAAGCCCTTGAGCAGCATATCCGTCATGGACACGATGAAGTCGGCCGTGCCCTGCCCATAGATTTTGTCGTCCAGCGCGTTCTGGGAGCCGGTGTTGTAATACTGCACGTGCACGAACGTGAGGAGGTCACGCAGCCCGTACAGAATGGGCAGGTAGCCCCCGAACGCCGTGCCGTAGTTGCCGTAGCCGCCCTGCACGTACTGCACTTCCGGAGCCGAGGTCAGCCAGAAGTCCTTGCCCTGCCCGCGATAAAACGTGGTCAGCTCCCGGGCCGCTACCACCAGGTTATTGATTTTGGGCGTGGTGGAGCTTTTGAAGTTGGTGTCGCCGGAGTTGAGAATCACCGAGGTGCCTTCCAGGTCAATGTCAAACCCATCGAAGCCATACTCCGTGATGATGGCTTTCATCGACGTTACGAACTTGTCCTTGTCGGCGGTGGTGTTCAGCTCAACGGGGGCATCGGCCCCACCAATGGAAATCTGCACGCGACGGCCCTGGCTCTGCAGGGTGCGCATGTCGGCAATGAACTCCGCTTTGGTTTGCATGACCGGGGCGAAGGTCATGGTCATGTCGCCGTAGGCCACGGGCACGGCAAAGGAGATGTTGATGACGTTGTAGCGCGAATCCACGTCGCGCAGGCGGATGTAGGGGGCCGTGGCGTTGTTCCAGTTGTGGAAATAGCCCACGATTACCCGGCTCTGGGCCAGGGACACGAAGCTAAGGCACATCAGGCCGCACAGGGAAGCCAGGAAAAAGCCCCAGGCACGGGCGCGCCGGGTCATGAGCCGCCGGGACGGAGGGAGTTTGGTTGTGTTCATAACGGTTGTGGAAAGTGGTGGAAGAAAAAATGGGGGAGTTCCGACGGAACTCCCCCACGCGTGACTACTGCTTGCTGAGCCGCTTGGTGAACGTCCGGCCATCGGCCTGCACCTGCAGCAGGAATACCCCATTGGGCAGGCTGGGCAGGCGGAGCGTAATGGTGCGGGCGTGCTCGAAAGTAGTGCGGTGGCTGCGGCGACCCGTCAGGTCCAGCAGCACCAGCTCCACGTGCTCATAGGTGGCGCCCAGCTCTACCGTCAATAGCTCCCCGCTCACCACCGGGTTTGGATACACTTTCACTGCCTCGTCCGACTTGGCAGTTGCCGTGGCGGTGATAGTGCGGGCGCTGGTGCAGGGACCTATCAGCTTCCACGCGCAGTCCGTGCAGCTAGCCGTCAGCGGGTCCTCCCCTTGCGTCCACCACTTGGCCTGGTAGACGTTGCCCGAGCGGCTGGCCTGCATGCCCACCGTGTACACGCCCGTGGCCGTCCACGCTGCCACGCTGCAAGTGCCCGTGCTGCCCGTTACCGTCACGCTCACGGCCGCAGACGTCGTCACGGCTCCCGCGTTGTCCGTAGCCTTGGCCGTGATAGAGTAGCTGCCGGCCGCTACGCCCGTCCAGCTGTAGCTGTAGGGGGCACTCGTGTCCGTGCCCAGCAAGGTCGTGCCCCGGTAGAACTCCACTTTGCTCACCGTACCATTGGCATCGGCTGCGTTGGCGGTAATGGTGATGCTGGCTGGGGCCGTGAAGCTGGCGCCATTGCTGGGCGAGGTCAGGCTAACCGTGGGCGGCGTGTTGGTGGTCGTCACGGCCGTGAAGCTCAGCCAGTTCACGTTCGTGCCCGTGGAAGCGGAGGCGTACAAACGCAACGTTTGGGCGCCGGCCGGCAGGGTTACGTTCGTGCTCAGCGTCTGCCAGCTCTGCCAGCCGCCCGTGTTGCCCACGTTCACGCTTCCGAGCACCGTGCCGGCGCTGTTGCGCAGCTGCAAGGTAGCCCCGCCGTTGGCCGAGGCTACACGGAAGCCCACAGTGTATTGCCCGGCCGAAGCCACGTTCACCGCGTAATCGAGCCAGTCGCCCGTCTCGTACCAGGCTACGTTGATGCCTCCCCCCGTGTCGGTGGTGGTTTCGGTCTGGATGCCCAGCATAGCCGAGTAGCTTTCCGCCTGAATGGTACCGGGAATGGTCTGGCCAACGGGAGCGGCCGTTACCGTCACACTAACGGCCGAAGACGTGGTTACCGCCCCGGCGTTATCGGTGGCGCGGGCCGTGATGGAGTAGGTGCCCGCGGCTACGCCGGTCCAGGCGTACGAATATGGCGAAGAGTTGTCCGTGCCCAGCAAGGTAGCGCCGTTGTAGAAGGCTACCGAGCTCACGGTACCATTGGCATCGGCGGCATTGGCGCTAATCGTGATGGAAGCCGGAGCCGTGAAGCTAGCCCCGTTAGCCGGGGAAGTCAGGCTCACGGTCGGCGGGGTGTTGGTCGTTACGGCGGTAAACGACAGCCAGTTCACGTTCGTGCCCGTGGAGGCGGAGGCAAACAGGCGCAGGGTCTGCACCCCGGCCGGTAAGGTCACCGTGGCATTAATAGTTTGCCAGCTCTGCCAGCCGCCGGTGTTGCCTACGTTCACCGAGCCCAGCACCGTGCCCGCGCTGTTGCGCAGCTGCAAGGTGGCCCCGCCGTTGGCTGAGGCCACGCGGAAGCCCACAGTGTACTGCCCGGCCGAAGCCACGTTGACCGAATAGTCAAGCCAGTCATTGGTTTCAAACCAGTCCACGTTCTGACCGCCACCCGTGTCGGTCGTGGTTTCTTTGTCGGTGCCTTGCTGAGCTGTGAAGCTCTCGGCCTGAATGGTGCCCGGAATAGCCTGCGCGGTAGGCGCGGCAGTCACCGTCACGCTCACGGCGGCGGAAGTCGTCACGGCGTTGGCATTGTCGGTAGCTTTGGCGGTAATCGAATACGTGCCGGCTCCTACCCCTGTCCAGGTGAAAGCATACGGCGAAGAAGTATCAGTACCCAGCAGCGTGGTACCCTGGTAGAAATCAACCTTGCTTACCGTGCCGTTGGCATCGGCGGCATTGGCATTGATGGTAATGCTGGCCGGGGCCGTGACGGTCGCGCCGTTGGCCGGCGAGGTCAGGCTAACCGTCGGTGGCGTGTTCGTGGTGGTACCGGTGGCAAATACCTCGTTTAGCTTGTTTACCAGCGGAGCCTTGGTGCTGGCGCTGTACACGAGCTTGCCGCCGTAGGTAACCGGATTCACGGCCAGGTCCAGCCAGTCGCCGCTGGCCGTCCATACGATGACGCCAGCCAACTGCTGGTCCTTCACGTACTGGGCCTTCAGGCCCACCGAACGCTCATTGTCGTAGCTCAGAAAGTACGTGCCGTTGGTTTTGTAGGGCACTTTGGCATTGTCGTCCCAATACTCCGTCCAGCTGGCGGTTTGGGCCACAATGGCCTGGTAGTTGGGTGTGCCGTCCCACACATCTTTGGGCCAGTTGGCGAAATCGGCGCTGGTCATGACCGCGCCATCGGGGCTCACGGTTTCGGCGCGCTTCACAGTGGGCGCATTTAGGGCAGCCGGACCGTTGGTTACCACGCCGCGGCCGTAGAAAGCCACGCCCAGGTTCACCTTGCTCAGGGGAATACCGGCCGCTTTGATTCCTTGGGTAGTGGCGTCGAGGGAGAAGCTGGCGTACTCCGCGTTGGGGTAGTCATACAGCGGCGAGTTGTGCCCGGCCTTGTTCGACCAGCCGCCGTTGTAGTCATAGGTCATGAAGTTGAAGTAGTCCATCGAGCGGCTCAGGCGCGCCCAGTCGAACTGCACAAACTTGGATGGCACGGCCGTGAAAGCCGACGTAATGAGCTTATTGGGCCCTATTGCCGCCCGAATATCCTCCACCAGCACGGCAAAGTTGGGGTAGTCCTGGGGCTGGCCGGTGAAGTTCATGCCGGCCTGCCCGGGATATTCCCAGTCCAGATCGATGCCGTCGAATCCCAGGGCAATCAGCTTCTGGCAGTCACTCACGAAGCGGGCCCGCTTGGTGGGGTCGGCGGCCATTTCGCCGAAGTGCTTGCCCATGCTCCAGCCCCCGATGGAGGCCATCACCTTCACGCCCTGCTGGTGGGCCAGGTCGATGAGGCCGAGCTTGCCGTTCTGCTTGTGAATGGCCAGCGGAAAGGCCCCGGTAGCGCCGGTGTTCACGTTCGACCAGCCCCCGGTAGCGTTGCGGTAGCCCAGGGAATAGGCGTAGCTGCCATCAGAAATGTACTGGATGATGTCCAGCTCGCCCTGCAGCAGGTATAAATCCCAGCTGCTGTAGGTGTCGGTGTTGACGAGCGGAGCGGGCTGCTGCACGGAGCCAGGCTGCGCAATGTTGGGGTTGCGGTAGTCGCCGCTATGAATGGAGCCATCCACGGCCACCCCGAAAAAGGAGAAATTCAGAATCGTGTACTGGGAGTAGTCCACGTTCAGCTGGTTGAGGCTGCCCTTGGGCACGAGGCCGGGCAAATCCTTCCAGGGCCCCCACTGCGTGAGGTAGCCGATTATCTGCTTGTTGTGGTCGGTGCGCTTCTTGAGCACCGGGGGGCTCACCTGGGCCGGACTGAGGCCGGGCAGCAGCACCAGCACCAGGGCCAGCAGCGCCAGCAGGCGCTTTTTCTTGTCGCGGGCAGCTAAAAGGCGGCGCCGGGCTTCTGCGCACAGAAGCGAGGAAAGGTGTTTCATAGCTGTGAATTGGTTAATGGTGGAACCAAAAAGTTCAGCAGCAGTGAAGGCAGGCGGCGGGAATTCCCCTTTGCTGTCACACTGAGCAATTACGCGTGAGTGCCCGGTTGCGGGAGGGCAGCAGAATGCCGGAATACCGCACGGGCGGCATCGGGGAAGGGCAACCGGGAAAGATGCAAAGGGGGTGCAGGGCGGCTTTGGGAGCCGTTGGCTAACAGCGGGTAACGGTTAGCCCTGGGGTGAAGCGGTTGTGGAAAAGGCGGACGGAGAAATCGGCAGAATACGGCAGCTAACGAGCCACCAGTTACTTGATCAGCAGTTCGGCGGGCGGGCTTTTGCGCCCGTTGGTGGTGATGGTGACGGCCCGCACCAGCAGGCGTTTGTTTAGGGGCACGGCCACGGGTTTGGTGTAAAGCTTGGTGGTTTCGTCGGGCAGGTGGCCGTCGAGGGTGTAGCGGATCTGGGCGCCGGGCACCAGGGTACGAAGCGTGAGCAGGGCTTTGTCGCCCTGCTTTACTACACTGGCGCTGTCGAGACCCAGGGGCTCAGGCACACGGTAGTTGACCTTCTTGGCGTCGAGGCGGGCAAACTGCTGGCCCATGCGGGGCAGGAAGTCGGCGTAGCTTTTGCGGGCGGCGGGCAGCCAGGCTACCTCTGAAACGGCCAGCAGGCGCGGAAACAGCATGTACTCGGCGGCGGCCGGCGTAGTAATGTACTCGGTCCACATATTGGCCTGGGGCCCCAGCACGTGCTTCTGCTGATCGGGCGTGAGTTCCTTAGGCAACGGGTTATAGTTGTAAATGACGTCGAGCGGGATGTAGCCCCCAATCATCAGCGGCTCGTAGGGGCTGTGGGGCTGCGGGCTCTGTCCGTAGTTGATGTATAAATGAGTGGTGGGCGACATGACCACGTCGTGGCCCATTTTGGCGGCTTCAATACCGCCTTTTTCGCCCCGCCAGCTCATGACGGTGGCGCTGGGCGCGATGCCGCCTTCCAGGATTTCGTCCCAGCCGATGAGCTTCTTACCCTTGCTGGCCAGGAACTTCTCGATGCGGCGGTTAAACCAGCCCTGCACCTTTTCTACGTCCGTAATGCCCTCCTTCTTCATGATTGCCTGCACGGCGGCGCTTTCTTTCCAGCGGTTTTTGGGGGCTTCGTCGCCGCCGATGTGCACGTAGGGGCCGGGGAACAGCGTCACTACTTCCGCCAGCACGTCCTCGAAAAAGCGAAACGTGGGCTCCGTGGGGCACACGATATCCTCGTTCACGCCCCACATCGTCCAAGTTTCGTAGGGGCCGGGCTTGCAGGCCAGCTCGGGGTATGCTGCCAGGATGGCCACCGAATGGCCCGGCATCTCAATTTCCGGCACGATAGTGACGTAGCGCTTCTGGGCGTAAGCCACCACATCCCGAACCTGGTCCTGAGTGTAGAAGCCGCCGTAGGGCGTGGCGTCGTACTTGAAGTCGGCCGGGGTTTTGAACAGCTGCTGGGCGCCGATGATGGTTTCCTTGCGGAAGGCGCTTACCTGGGTGAGCTTGGGGTATTTCTTGATTTCAATGCGCCAGCCCTGGTCATCGGTCAGGTGCCAGTGAAAGGTATTGAGCTTGTAGGCGGCCAGGAAGTCAATGTACTTCTTCACGAATTCAACCGGGAAGAAGTGTCGGCTCACGTCGAGCATGGCCCCGCGCCAGCGGAAGGCGGGCTCATCGTTGATGCGCACGTAGGGCACGCTGGCGGTGGCGGCCGGGCGGGCGGGCAGCAGCTGCAGAAAGGTCTGGGTGCCGTAGAACAGCCCCGGGCCACCGGCGGCCGTAATGCGCACACCGGTTTTATCTACATTCAGCTGGTAGCCCTCGGGCACGGGTCCGGGAGCCGTCGTGAGGACAATGTGCGCCCCTGCTCGGGTGGTGGTTAGCGTAACGGTTTTGCCCGTGGCGGTGAGCATATCTTTCAGCAAACCCGCCACGTTCAGCGCATCCTTGCCCGTTGCGTAGATGCTTACTTTCTGGGGCAGGCTGTAAGTGGCGGCGTAGGCTTTCACCTCGCGGGGCAAAGGCACCAGCCCCAGGCTTTGGGCCGGAACTTCCGCCAGCTGAGCCTGAACCGGGGCACCCAGGAAGATCTGAAGGGCCAGGATGCCGCCGAGCCAGCTGGTACAGGAAACGTTGAAGCGCATAAACGGTGGGTTGGATGTAAGAGGAAGCAAGTAAAGAAAAGTACGTGCGGTAAGTTATCATGCCGAGCACAGCCGGGTAGCGTTTCCTACGCCAGCCTCCGCAAAATCCCCATTTTGCGGAATGAGTACCCCTTACCTTACTGCCAGCCAGGAAACCCCGACTGCGCCCAGCATGAAAATCTTTGTTCTGCGCAGGAAGCTACGGTCACTCAGCCGCAGCGCCAAGCAGCGCCCCTGTTGCAGCAGGAACGCTGCTTGCCTGCATAGCTCAGAAAGCAGAACGGTTACTTATCCCACCACACGCGGCCGATCAGGTTGTCGCCCCCCGTCACGGCATCATGAGCAGCTTTGTAGTTATCGGGGTTGCTCGAAATTTCAGTAGTTGGGTACGGGAAGCGGCGCGGAATCTGGCCGTTGGTAGCGTTGTTGGGGTACACCACCGGCGTCAGCTCGGGGTAGCCGCTGCGGCGCCAGTTGGCCCACGACTCGTAGAAGTCGAGCATGGTATTCGTGTGCACCCAGTACTGCGTGTTAATCATTTCGAGCCCTTTGCCGGCCTCGTAGGGATGAGCCGTGAGGAAGGCGGCAGCATCAGCCGGAGCTACGGTCAGGGACGCGTCGTACTGCGAGAGGTAGGTAATGGCGGCCGTCACACCGGCGTTGTAGTGCTCTGCGGCACTACCCAGACCCCAGCGCTGGGCCGCTTCGGCCAACAGCAACTCCGACTCGGCATAGGTCAGCACAAACGTCGGGCCGTCGCGCTTGATCATGCCGGGGCTGGGCGAGGAGTAGTCCGTAAACTTGGTGAAGGTAGGGTCGGCCGATACGTCGTAGGCAGCCCGCCCGCTCAGGTCCTTGCCGTTGGGCATCCCCTTCTGCGCCGACGCGGTAGAAACGGCATCCGGGTTCTGGGCCTTGGTTACGTCGGTGAGGTAGAGCTGCGTCACAGCTATTTTGGATAGGCGTGGGTCGTTGGTGCTCTGCAGCTGGTCGATAAAGGTTTTCGACCATTTCACGTAGTAGTTTTCCTGGCCACCGTCGCCGAGCAGCACTTGGCTGTTGCGGTTTTGGGTTACGCGGGCACCACCCACATCATGCACCACGTAGGCATTGTCGGCGTTGCTCTGGAAGGTTTTGCCCTGCACCTTGGTGGCGTAGGCTTTGGCTTTCTCTGGGTCTACTTTGGTCAGGCGCATGGCTATGCGCAGCAACAGCGTATTGCCCAGGCGCTGCCACTGCGAAATATTGCCTTTGTAGAACACGTCGCCCGAGGGCACGTCGGCGCCGGGGTCCAGGGCAGCGGTGGCTTCCTCTACTTCCTTCAGCAGGTCATTATAAATATCCTGCTGCTTGTCGTATTTGGGCGTGATGATGTTTTTGTAGTAGCCCATGCCGGCCTCGGTGTAGGGCACGTCGCCGTAGAGGTCAGTGATGCGCTCCATAATGAGGGCGCGCATGATGCGGCCTATTTGGTGCAGGTTCTTGTACTTGTCCTTGCCGCGGGTCGACTCTACCAAGTCGGTAATGGGCTTCACCTGCTCTACGTAGGCCCCTACCGTGGTGCCGCCCCAATAGGCAGCCGTGTAGCCCTCATTGAGCAGGTACTTGTCGCCGGCCCAGTAGCTGACCACCGTGGAGAGGCCCTGCACCAGCGTAGAGGAGTAAATCAGGTTGGCCCGCCAGGTGTCGTAGGCAAAGTCGGCGCTGCCGGTATAGCCCAGCTGCGAGGTCGTGAGCAGGTAGTTGGGGTTGAAGTTGGCCTGGCTGTAGGTGGAAGGGTTGGTGTTGATGTCTGCGAAGTCGTCGGTACAGCTGGTAGCCAGCAGCAGAGCGAGGAAGCTTAAGCCAGAATATTTAGCGAGGGTGCTTTTCATGACGGACAGGTTGAAATAAACCAGGGGGAAATCCTTAGAATTTGGCGTTCAGGTTCAGGCCGAACGTCCGGACCGGCGGAATACCACCCAGCTCCAGCCCTTGGGTAAAGGCATTGTAGCTGCTTTCGGGGTCGATGTTGTCGGTTTTGCGCATCAGGATGGCCAGGTTGCGGGCCACCAGGCTCAACGTCAGGCGCTGCACTTTGCTGCCCAGCAGCTTGGTAGGGAAAGAATACCCTAGCGTCACTTGGCGCAGCTTGATAAAGCTGGCATCCTGCACAAACTCCTTGGACACGTTGTCGGCCAGGGTGCTGTAGTAGGTAGCCGCGTCGATGTTGTCGGAGCCGAAGGTGCCTTCGCGGTTTACCAGGGTTTCTTTGCGTAGCCCGAAGATGGTGCCGTAGTAGTCGGTGGCCGAGAAGATTTTGCCGCCGAACTTGCCGTCAACCAACACTCCTAGGTTGAAACCGCCGAAGGTGAAGTCGTTGCTCCAACCACCTGTCCAGGGATGGAAAGCAGTACCGTAGGCTTTCAGGTCGCCGCGGGCGGGTACGCCGTTGGGCGTCAGCTCAATGGTACCGTCGGCTTTATACTTGTTGTCGTAGGCCATTACCTGCCCGAAGGGCTTGTCTACGATCTGCCCCAGGAAGCCCACGCCGGCCCGGGAGGTGGCATACACCGACTGCTCCTGGCCGGCAGCCAGGGAAATTACCGTGTTTTTGTTGTAGGCCGCGTTGAAGGAAGACGTCCAGGAGAAGGCGGCCGTTTTCACCGGCTGCACTGTCAGCAACATTTCCACACCCTTGTTTTCCATCTTACCGGCGTTCAGCACAGCACCCTGGTAACCCGAGGTAATGGAAGCCGGGGTAAACACAATTTCCTTATCAGAATTCTTCTTGTAGAACGTCAGATCTAACCGTACACGGTTCTGGGCTACAGCCAGTTCGGTTCCGATTTCAAATTCTGTCGCATTAGAAGCTCTCAAATTGCTGTTCGGGATATTGACGTTTTCAATTGTACCCAACGGATTACCATTGAGGACTACGGGCATAAACGCGTAGTTCAATTGTGTCTGGTAAGGTAAAGTAGCTTGGCCCACACGCGAGTAGCCCGCCCGTAGCTTACCAAAGGTCAAGAAGTCAGGGCGCCACAGCTCCGAGAATACAAAGGATCCACTTACGCCTGGATAGGTAATACCCAATTCCTGGTCGGCCGTTGAGTTGGGGCCAGCTAGCGTCGAGAACCAGTCGCGACGCAACGTACCGGTCAGGAACAGATACTCCTTATAAGAAAGGTCCGCCGAACCGTACACGGACTGAATTTCCTGATCGGTCGGAAACATCTGGCTGGACTTGTTTTTAGCGTTGTTGAGGTTGTTAAGCCCAAATACAGCCAAGTCATTGCCTATATTCTGGAATGCTTCCGTTTTAATGCGGCGGTAGCTGGCCCCTAGATTGGGAGCAAACGTGAAGTCGGACCCGAACTCAAAGCTTTTTCCTACTAAGCCATCGGTATTCAAATCTGAGAACCGCGTGGTTACCTCCGTGACCCGTCCATTGGGCAGGTAAGCCGTACCCGAGGGTGTTACACTAGTGAAGCGGTTTGTATAACCATCGCGCCCAACACGACCTTGCAGAAATAGGCCGTTATCGAACGTGTAACGCGCATTCACTGATGAGAGCAGACGGTCCCGTTCCGTATCGTTCACGAAATTATTGGCAGCGAAGTAAGGGTTCGTGTTATAAGGATTGCCGGTGTTGTACATCAGCTCCGAGCCGTCGGGGTTGGTGCCGGCCGAGAGGGAGCGTACGTCCAGGCTGGTCGGCAGGAACAGCACGTTGAAGTTGGCGTTGCCAGCTCCGTCGGCCAGGATGGCGCGGTTTTTTGCCTGCTCTAGGATGTAGTTGGCGCGGGCATCAATCGTCAGCCGCTTGAAGGGCTCAAATGTGCCGACCAGGTTGAAGGTCTGCCGGTCGAGGCCGGAGTTGGGCACCACGCCTTTGTTGGTCAGGTTGCTGGCCGAAAGGCGCACCGAACCGCCCGTAAAGCTTTTGTTGAAAGCCAGGGTGTTGGTCCAGCTGCTGCCTGAGCGGTAAAAGTTCTTCACGTTGTCTTTCTGCGCCACGTAGGGCCGCGAGGTGCCATCGAACTGCACCACGCTGGAGCCATCGAGCTTTCCGCCCCAGCTGGAGTTGCCCACCTGCGCCGCACCCGTAGCCGTCGTAGGTTTCAGGTTGTTAGCACCCTGGCCGTACACGTACTGCCAGTCGGTGAGGGTGTACACTCTTTCGCTAACGAAGTTGCTGTTGAACTCCACCCCATCGTTGCCTTTGGCGCTTTTGGTGGTGATGAGAATAACCCCGGCTTTGGCGCGGTAGCCGTACAGGGCCGAAGCCGCGGCGCCTTTCAATACCGAAATGGATTCGATATCGTCGGGGTTGATGTTGGAAATGGCGTCGCCCAGGTCGGGGGAGTTGTCCCACCGGCTGCCGGTGTTGGCCGAGCTGGGCTGGCTTTCCACGGGTATGCCATTGATAACGTACAGGGGCTGGTTGGTCTGGCTCAGACTGGATACGCCCCGGATGACGACGTTGCTCGAAGAGCCCGCCCCGCCAGAGGTGGAGTTGACGTTCAGGCCGGCCACTTTACCTACCAGCGAGTTGGTTACGTTGGTTTCCCGGGCCTGCGTCAGCGAGTTACCCTGAATTTCCGTGACGGAGTAGCCGAGGGTTTTCCGTTCCCGGGCCACGTTTAGCGCCGTTACTACTACCTCGCCCAGGGCCTGCACGTTTTCGCTCAGGGTCACATCAATGGTAGTCCGGCCACGTACCGCAACGGTTTGCGGGTCGTAGCCAATAGAGGAGAATACCAGCGAGGTGGTATCGGGCACGGTCAGGAAATAGCCGCCGGATGCATTAGTACTGGTGCCCTGGCCCGTACCACGGGCTAGTACCGTTACGCCGGGCAGGGCGCTGCCCTTTGCGTCGGTTACCTTGCCGGTCACCGAAGTGGTTTGCGCGTATCCCAAGCCATGCAAGCTCAGTAGCAGCAAAAAAGTAAGCCAAGTAAATTTTTGCATAGCCTTCAATGGGGTTTGGTGAGGGAAAAAGTGAGAGAACAATGATGATTCTGCATTTCAGACACACGCCCAACCAGCATCAGCTACTGGCCAGCCCATTCTACCAGGTTCCGGATATACTCATCGGCAACCGCTGCCATACGCTTACAGCACATCTGGACAATGCCTGCTTTAGCTTTGCAACCGGCTTCTCTACCCGAGAAATATCCCAACTAAAGCCTAGATTATACCACGAACGATGCACCAGAAAATGGCACCCGCAACCTGGAAGGGAAGTATGAAATGGGAAATTTATAGTAGGGCCTAGGTGTTCAGGACTCTACTTAAAGGTGGCGCGACAACTGGAAGATCTACTATCCGAAGAGCCTGGGAAGGCCATTTCGTGCTCAAGTACTTTTATAGGATATGCCAAAGGATAAGCACAGTAATAAAAACCTGACTCAAATAATAAATAAGACTTTTTAAACAGACAATAATTCTATTAATCCAAACTTAACGCTCTATATCACACAAAGCAAGTGATGATGAAAAAAAATGTGTGCGCACACGCATTTTTTTTAAAGCTACGTGCCCGCACACGCAAAAATTTATTTCACAAATAGTACCACTTGAGCCAAAACCAACATTCTTCGGCTAACTCCTCTACTTCTTCCAGCCTCATCCTCCGGAGAATAGCAATTTCTCAGGATTGAATCTTGCGCTTCGCTAGCATTTCCCCGAGGCAACTGTCTAGCTTACCGCGTAAGCCACGCGTTTCGAACTTCTGGGCTGGTAGCTGTGGCCTTTCAGCCCAAAGAACAAGATGTAGCAGTAGCACGGAATCAGGATGAGGTAGGCATGCTGCAGCCCCAGCACCTCGCTGAGCTTGCCGTAGCAGTATGGCAGCACTGCTCCTCCCCCAATGCCCATGATCAGCAGCGCCGAGCCGCGCTCCGTCAGCGCCCCCAGCCCTTTGATGCCTAGGGGGAAAATAGCCGGCCACATAAGCGAGTTGGCCAGGCCCAGCAGGGCTACCAGCAGCACTGAGGTATAGCCGTGGGTAAACACGACACCCAGCGTGAATGCCACGCCCAGCAGGGCACAGAGGCTAAGGGCCGCCTGCTGGTTAAGCCAGCGCGGAATAAGCGCTACGCCAATGAAATACCCTACCAGCATGGCTATCAGGGTGAGCGAAGTAAAGTTGCGGGCCACATCCAGGCTGATGCCCTGGGCGCGGCCATACTGCGTAATGGTGTCGCCGGCAATAACTTCCACCCCCACGCAGCAGAAGATGGCCAGCACCCCCAGCAGCAGGTGCGGAAATTGCCAGATGCTTTGCCCTGGCTCTTCGGAGCTGACAGGGGTTTCCTCGGGCTGCAAATTGATTTCGGGCAGGCGGGACAGCCGGATCAGCACGGCCAGGACGACCAACGCGGCTGCCATGCTCAGGTACGGCACAATCACCCGGTTAGCCAGTTGCTGAAGCAGGACCTCTTTGGCGGCGGCCGAGGTGGTAGCAGCCAGCTGGTTTTCCAGCGCCGTAGCTCCTTTCAGCACCACGGCACCAATCACCACCGGGCTCAGAGCGCCGGCAATCTTGCTGCAGATACCCATGATGCTGATGCGCCGGGCCGCACTTTCCAGGGGCCCCAGGATGCTGGCGTAGGGATTGGAGGCAGTTTGCAGCAACGCCAGACCAGCGCCCTGCACGAATAGCCCGAGCAGAAAAAGGTTAAAGGAGCGGGCCTGCGCCGCCGGCACAAATACCAGTGCCCCGGCGGCCATCACTACCAGCCCCAGCGCCATACCGTTCCGGAAACCGGTTTTTTGCAGAATCAGCGCCGAGGGAAGGGCCAGAAAGACGTAGGCAATGTAAAAGGCAAAGGTCACCAGCAGGGCCTGCGCGTAGGTCAGCTCACAAGCCAGCTTCAGAAACGGAATAAGCGTGCCGTTGAGCCAGGTGATAAAGCCGAAAATAAAGAACAGCGCCCCTATAATGGCTAGCGGCGGCACTACGCTTCGTTGATTGTGTTGCATGAGAATCGGGAACTGAAGGGTGCGGCTGGGCAATACAAACCGGCGGCCGCTACCAGAGCAGCGACTAAGTATTTTTATCGAATTTATTTTCAGCTTGTTACCAGCTGCGTGGCAAGCCTAAAAGCAGGCGCGGAAGGGTTAAAACCGGTACCGCACGAAGGCTTCCATGGCTTCGTACTCGGCCAGGCCCAATTGGTCGTAGAGTTGGGCGGTGGTGTGGTTGCGGTCCTCGGAGCGCTGCCAGAACTCACGCTTGTCGTTGCCGGGAAACACGGCGCTGTCTTTCTGCGACTGGTGCTTGAAGATGGCTTTGCGCTTGCGCATCAGCTCCTCCGGGCTGATGGGCACGGCCATTTCAATTTCCTCCACGTCCCACTCCTGCCAGGCGCCGCGGTACAGCCAGAGGTGGCAGTCGTCTACCCAGGCTTCCTGGCCTTTCAGGCGGGCCAGGGCCGCAAAAATGGCATCCAGGCACACGCGGTGCGTGCCGTGCGGGTCGCGCAGGTCGCCGGCCGCGAAAATCTGGTGGGGCTGAATTTCCTGCAGAATATCTACTACGGCCTGAATATCGGCCTCGCCCAGGGGCTTCTTTTTCACCTGGCCGGTTTCGTAGAAGGGCATATTCATGAAGTGCACGTTCTGCTCCTTCACGCCGCAAAACCGGCAGGCCGCCGCAGCTTCCCCCTTGCGAATCAGCGCCTTGATGTCCTGCACCAGCGGGCTGTCTTCTTCGCCCAGCTTTTTGTGTCGGAGAAACTCCACTACCTCCGCGTGTTCCCGCCGGGTTTCAGCCACGCCTACGTTCATCTTCTCGGCAAAGTCCAGCGCGAAATCGGCAAAGCGGCGGGCGTCGTCGTCGAACACGGCAATGTTGCCGGAGGTCTGGTAAGCCACGTGCACATCGTGCCCCTGGTCAACCAGGCGCAGCAGGGTGCCGCCCATCGAAATAACATCATCGTCGGGGTGCGGGCTGAAAATCAGGGCGCGCTTAATAGCTGGCAGGGCGCGCTCGGGCCGCTGGGTGTCATTGGAGTTGGGTTTGCCACCCGGCCAGCCCGTGATAGTGCGCTGGATTGTGTTGAACACGCGCAGGTTCAGGTTATAGGCGCTGCCGGCTTCCACGAGCAGGTCGCTCAGGCTCCCATCTTTGTAGTCTTCGTCGGTCAGCTTCAGGATGGGCTTGCGCATACGCAAGCTCAGCCAGATAACGGCCCGACGAATCAGGCTTTCATCCCAGGCGCACATGCCTACGAGCCAGGGCGTTTTCACGCGCGTCAGCTCCATAGCCGCCCACTGGTCTACCACTACCGCTACCTGCGGGTGCAGCTGCAGAAAGGAGGCCGGCACCTCGTCCGAAACCCGCCCCTCCACCATTTCCTTCAGGATTTTGGCCTTGCCCTCACCCCAGGCCAGCAAAATAATTTTGCGGGCCTTCATAATGGTGCCCACGCCCATGGTAAGGGCCCGCAGCGGTACAAATTCTTCTTTGATAAAGTCCTTGGCCGCATCTGTAATTGTCAGCGGGTCGAGCTTTACCAACCGGGTAATAGAGTTGATAGACGAGCCGGGCTCGTTGAAGCCGATGTGGCCGGTGCGACCGATACCCAGCAGCTGCATATCCAGCCCGCCGCACTCCTCAATCTGCTTTTCGTAGTGCTGGCAGTACTCCTTCACCTTATCAATAGGCAGCGTGCCATCCGGGATATGGACGTTTTCGGGCAGGATGTCGATATGATTGAACAGCTGCTCGTGCATGAAGTAGACGTAGCTCTGCAGCTCGTCGGGCTCCATGGGATAGTATTCGTCGAGGTTGAACGTCACGACGTTGCGGAAGCTCAGGCCCTCTTCGCGGTGCAGGCGAATCAGCTCCTGGTACACGCCGATGGGCGATGAGCCAGTGGCCAGTCCAAGCACGGCCCGCTCGCCCTGCAGCTGCTTGCCGCGAATGAGCTCCGCAATTTCGCGGGCCACGCGAACTGCTCCTTCGCCAGCAGCTTCAAAGATGGTTACGGGCAGTTTTTCGAAGGCGGTTTCGGGGTAATCCAGGACTTCCATAGCTGGCTTTTCGAGGTTGAAGGTTAACAGGGCCTTTGGAACGCAACAAGTAGGTACGCTTAACCAGAAACTAGAAATTTCACATATACAGTTGAGCTAAAGGCGTACTTTCTATAAGCGGGAGGGCATAATTCTTCCCGGTCACCCTGCTACGACTAGCCGAATTGGCCAGAACAGAGTTAATATGATTTTAACCAGTAAGATTAGTTGGATTGTCTCAAACGTAAACAAGATAAATCATCAATGCAAACGTTTTAAGAAAAAAATGTGTGCGCACACGCACCTAAATTTATCATGTGTTTGCGCACACGCATTATAAATACAATAACATACCGTAACTTGTCTTTACAAAGGAACAATATGATGAAATCATCATCACAAAATCCTTCGCTAGCACCGTGGGGAAGGCGAGGATCCGGATTTACTGCTCTGCAGCCGATTGCTAGGCCGGTTCTGCCGTATTGTAGCTAAGACACTTTCGTTTCCCCGGTCTTGGCGGGGATGCTTGCCCCGCGCGTCAACCTTCCGTTTCGCCAACGGTGCAGTACGGGTACACCCTACCTAGTATCTTTGAAAAGTTTAAGAACGAGTAAAGTTGGGTTATGAAGAAAAACGTGGTGCGCATCAAGGACATAGCTGCCAGAGCCAATGTCTCGGTGGGAACCGTAGACCGGGTCCTGCACAATCGGGGCCGGGTAGCGGAGGAAGTGCGGCAGAAAGTGCTGTTGATGATGGAGGAGCTGGAGTATGAGCCCAACCTGATTGCGCGCACCCTGGGATCCAACAATACGTACCAGCTGGCCGTGCTGCAGCCCGATCATACGCTGGATCCTTACTGGGACGCGCCCTGGAATGGCATCCGCAAGGCCGGCAAGGAGCTCAAGCAATACGGGCTGGATATCACGGTGTATCCCTATAGCCTCACTGAGGTCGACTCCTTTCGGGAGCAGGCAGAGGCCGCTACCGAGGCCCGGCCCGATGGAATCCTCATTGCCCCGCTGTTTTACCGCGAGTCGCTGACGTTTTTTACGCAGTGGCACGAGCAGGGCATTCCCTACGTGCTGTTCAACACCTACATTGCCGAGCTGCAGTCGCTCAGCTACATCGGCCAGGATTCTTACCAGAGCGGATTTCTGGCCGGCAAGCTGGCTCAGTTTGGGCAAACCCAACCGGGCACGTTTCTTATTGCCCACATTGCCGAGGACATTGCCAACTCCGTGCACATCACGCAGAAAGAGCGGGGGTTCCGGGACTACTTCGCGCAGCTGCCCCCGGAGCCGGACAGCCTGAATCATGAGCGGCCCAAAAACGCCTACAAGATTCTCAGCATCGACTTGCCCCAGCCGGCCGACCCCTCGTTTGCCCGGCAGCTGAACCGGTTGCTGGATGAGGAGCAAAGCCAGCTTAAAGGTATTTTCGTGAGTACGTCCAAGGCCTTTGAAATTGCCCCGTATCTGCAGGCCAACCAACGCGAAGACGTCCGCCTGATTGGGTATGACCTGCTGGAGAGGAACATTCACTTCCTCAACGAAGGCATCATCGATTTTCTCATCAACCAGAACCCCAAGGAACAGGGCTACCGGGGCGTGTACGCGCTGGCCGATCTGCTCATCTTCAAGAAAGACGTGAAGCCGGTGAAGTACCTGCCCCTCGATATTATTACCAAGGAAAACCTGCAGTACTACCTGTAGAGTTGCGCGGAAGTAAAGCCGGAATCCGGGGTTCAAATCTTTCCGCACAAACTGGCTGCGCTAAGGCAGATTTTCGGCAAGTTAAAAGTGCCGCTTCCTGAGGTTGGAAGCGGCACTTTTCGTTTTCTTCGTAGCTATATGCTTCTTCTGTTTCCTTGCCGCCCTTGGTTGCGCGCCCTGCTGTTGGTGCTGGCTGTGCTGATGGGCACCAGCCCCATTCTGGCCCAGTCCCCTACGCCTTCCCTCCTGCTGCTTCGCCCAGCAGCCGTCTTCGATGGTGAAACCCTGCACCCGGGTTGGGCCGTTCTGATTGAGCACGAACATATAAAAGCCGTAGGCCCGGCTGCCCAGATAACCGCTCCGGCTGGCGCCCGCACCCTGGAGCTGCCGGGCATGACGCTGCTGCCCGGCCTTATCGAAGGCCACGCCCATCTGCTGCTGCACTCCTACAACGAAACTTCCTGGAACGACCAGGTCCTGACCGAATCGGTGGCGCTGCGGGTGGCCCGTGCCACGGTGCACGCCCGCCGCACACTCGAAGCCGGTTTTACCACGGTACGGGACCTGGGCTCAGAGGGCGCCGGCTACGCCGATGTGGGCCTCAGGCAAGCCATCGACCAGGGCATCATTCCCGGCCCGCGCCTGCTCATTGCTACCCGGGCGCTGGTGGCCAGCGGCTCCTACGGCCCCAAGCTCAACCCTGATCTTGATCTGCCCCAGGGTGCGCAGGAAGCGGATGGCTCAGAGGGCCTTGTGCGGGCCGTGCGCGAGCAAATCGGTAAGGGAGCCGACCTTATAAAGGTGTATGCCGATTACCGCTGGGGCCAGAATGAACCCGCCCGACCCACCTTCTCGCAGGAGGAGCTTACCCTGGCTGTGCAGACGGCTCGTGCCGCTGGCCGCCCAGTGGTAGCCCATGCCAGCACGCCCGAAGGCATGCGCCGCGCTACCCTGGCCGGGGTGCAGACCATTGAGCACGGCGACGGCGGCACCCTCGAAATCTTCAAGCTGATGAAGCAGCGTGGCGTGGCGCTTTGCCCTACCGTAGCCGCTGGTGATGCCGTTTCCCGGTACCGGGGCTGGCAAAAAGGCCAGCAGCCCGAGCCGGAGCGCCTGCGGCTAAAGCGCCTGAGCATGCAAGCGGCGCTTCAAAGCGGCGTCACGCTGGCTTTTGGCGGCGACGTAGGCGTATTCGCGCACGGCGACAACGTGCGCGAAGCCGAGCTGCTGGTGCAGGAATACGGACTCACGCCGCTGGCCGTAGTGCGGGGCTTCACCAGCCAGAACGCCCAGGTTTTTCAGCTCCCCGACCGAGGCCGCATCCAGCCCGGCCTGCTGGCCGACCTCGTGGCCGTAACCGGCGACCCTACCCAGGACGTTTCGGCCCTGCGCCGGGTACAGCTGGTCGTAAAAGGCGGGAAAATAGTCAAGGAATGAACCACGGATTCCGGCGAATTAATCGGGTTTCGCAGATTTTGTAGTTGGCACAGTCTTCAGCCAGGCCCACGTACAAAACAAAAGGCCTCTTTTTCACGAGGCCTTTTGTTTTGTTTTAATCGTCCACAAAATCCGCGAAATCCGATAAATCAGCCGGAATCCGTGGTTTCTACGGCCGCTCAATGCCCAGCTCCTGCAGCTGCCCGGCGTACTTATCGTAAATCATCTGCAAGTCGGCGCCGTGCTTGGCGGCATCCACCCCGATGCTCACGTTGGCCCGGTGAAAGCGGTGTAGGTGGCTGATGTGGGGACAGATGACCGGTAGGTGCCCGGCCAGCAGAAAGCGCACGTACAGATCCAGGTCTTCGGCCATGCGCAGCTCCTCGTCGTAGCCGCCTACTTCATCAAACAGCTGGCGCGAGTAGCACACGTTGCCCTGAATGAAGTGCTCGGCCCGGAAAATAGCGCGCAGCATATCGGTAGGCGAATCAAACTGCCAGGCGTAGTAGTCTTCGGAGGGCAGGTAGCGCCGCGCCTCATCTACGCGCAGGAAATCGGCTACCAGCCAGGGGCGGCCGGGGTTGGCCTGAATCTGGGCGGCATAGTGGTAGATGGCGCGCTGCAGCAGCAGGTCGTCGTCGTCGAGGGGCACCAACCAGGTTTCAGGCGCGGTAGCCCGGATCAGCAGGTTGCGGGCCGGACCGGGCAGCAGCTTGGTGGCGCTGCTCTGGTAATTCAGGCGGTCCTGCGGATGAGCCGCCAGCCAGGCCTGGGTGCCGTCGGTGCAGGCATTTTCGCAGATGAGGTGGTCGAAGGTGATGTCGAGCGGAGCCGTGACGGTGGCCTGCACGCTGGCAACGGCTTCTGGCAGGAACTGCTCGCGGTTGTGCGTAGGAGTAATAACGGTAAAATGCATGGCTTCTCTTTCGCAAAAAGCTTAAAAAAGTTGCTACCTCTGCCGCTAGCGCCTAACCTTCCGTTTCTTTCCGGCGTTACCGGGCCATAGCAGTCCGCTTTTCTATGGCCAGATTCGTCGTAACCGTGCGCCTTCCCGAGTATTTCGATGAAGCGTTTATGGCACTCATTCCTGCTCACCGTTCCTTTGTCAACCAGCTGATGGAGGAAGGCGCCGTGGAAGTGTACGCCATCAGCGCCGACCGCTCCCGCGGCTGGATTACCATGAATGGTGCTTCTAGTGAGGCCGTGCGGCTGGTGGTGGAGCAGTTGCCACTGTACCGTTTTTTCCGGGGCGTGGAAATCGACGAATTGTTTTTATTTGACAGCACGGCCTCGCGCTTTCCGCGCATCAGCCTGAACTAACCGGCTACGCACGTACCTTAGTCCGGCCCGATTTATGCAAGCCCGCGCCGTCGTATGTTGCCTACCTTCTTTATGAGTTCTTCTTTGCTTCGATTTACGGCGGGTTTCGCCTTGCTAGGTATTGCGCTGGGCGCCGCCCCTGCCGAGAAAATGACGACTGCCGTGCTGGTTTCCCGGCTCAGCTACTCCATCGACCACCTCAAAACCCTGCGATGCACGGTGAAGGCCCAGGAGCGCATCGACGGGACGTATCAGCAGGCCCGCACCCAGATGAAAATAGCCTACAGCCCGTTGCGGCTGTATTTGCGCAACCAAAAAGGCGTGGAAGTGCTGTACGTGGCGGGTCAGAACGACAACGAGGCCTACGTGTACCCCAACAGCTTCCCCTACGTCACCGTCAGCCTCGACCCCAACGGCACGCTGATGCGCCGCAACCAGCACCACAGCGTATTCCAAGCCGGCTTTGGCACCATTGCTGATTTGCTCCACGGCTCAGCCCAGCGCACCGACCACAGCTTTGAGCGGAGCTTCCGCTACGCCGGCGACACCACCGTGGCCGGCCGTCCCGGCTACATCCTCCGCTCCGATTTTCCGCAGTTCCGCTACGTCACCTACAAGCCCACCAAGGCCGAAACCGTAGCCCAGATTGCTGACAAGTTTGGCTGCGGCGAATACCGTATTCTGGAGCGCAACAGCCTCTCGCACGGGGCCACCGTACCAGCTGGCAAGGCCGTGCAGGTACCCAACTCCTACGGCCGCCGCACCATTGTGTGCGTGGACCAAGCCACGTTCCTGCCCACCTTGGTGCAGGTCCACGACGACAAAGGCCTGTTCGAGAAGTTCGAGTTTTCGGACGTCGTCGCCAACCAGCCCATTGCCCCCGCCGAGTTCCAGAAAGGCTACAAAGGGTATAAGATCTAAACCACGGATTGGCTACGCCGAACTTCGTTTCGCGCGGATTCCACGGATTCCACGGATTTTGTGGTCGATTAAAAAGGGCTTGCCAGAAGGCAAGCCCTTTTTGCTTTTCAAGCCAGGCGGATTTGCGCCAGCTGCAAAATCCGTGGAATCCGTGGAATCCGTGCGAAACGAAGTTCGGCGTAGCCAATCCGTGGTTATCGGCGCATGGTTTTTTCGATATGGTCCCACATATCGGAAGTGAGAAGCTCGAGCTTATTGAATTCGCCGGCACCGTTCAGCCACTCGCCCCCGTCCAGGGTTACTACTTCGCCGTTCATGTAAGCGGCAAAGTCCGAGACCATGTAGGCGGCCAGGTTGGCCAGCTCCTGGTGGTTGCCCACCCGCTTGAGCGGCACGTTGGCAGCAGGGTCGAGCTTGGAAGCCAGCGGCTCGGGAAACAGCCGGCTCCAGGCGCCTTCCGTCGGGAACGGGCCGGGGGCAATAGCATTGGAGCGGATGCCGTACTTGGCCCACTCCACGGCCAAGGACCGCGTCATGGCCAGCACGCCGGCTTTGGCAGCGGCCGAGGGCACCACAAAGGCAGAGCCCACGGAGGCGTAGGTGGTAACAATGTTGAGAATGGTGCCGGGCTTTTTCTCCGCAATCCAGCGCTTACCGAAAGCCAACGTGCAGTTGTAGGAGCCTTTCAGCACAATGTCCACAATCACATCAAACGCCTTATGGCTGAGGCGCTCGGTAGGGCTGATGAAGTTGCCGGCGGCATTATTGAGCAGCACATCCACGCCCCCGAACTGGTCGATGGTACGCTGGAGCATGGCCTCCACTTCATCGTACTTGCGCACGTCGCACTGCACGGCTAGCACGTTGGCATTGCCGGTCTGCTCGCGTAGCTCGGCGGCCGTTTTTTCCAGCACATCCAGCTTGCGCGAGCTGATGGTGACATTGGCACCCAACTGCAGGAAGTAGGTGGTCATGGCGCGGCCGAGGCCGGTGCCGCCGCCGGTTACCACAATGGTTTTACCCTGCAGGGCGTTGTCGCGCAGCATGGGCTGGGCGTAGGGCTGAGTAGCAGACATAGGGTGAGAAGGTTGAAGTGGGAAATGTAATGTCGATGATTAAGGCTTTGGCCGGGGCTCAAGCAAACCCGTCAGGCGGGTAACAGTGCCTTCGGCTACAATCCGGCTGCCCTCACAGTAGTAAAAGCTGGTACCGGAGCGAATCCTGGACTGGTGAAAGGCCCGCGCAGACTCGGAGAATACGCTAACCCGTGCGTGCAGCCACGCATCCACCGGCAAGGGTATTTCCCGCCATGAGTCGCCCGTAATTGGGTCGTAGAAGTCGGGGTACAGCATCATATGCAGCACCCCCGAGGTAACCGGAGCGTAGCTGAAGTCCCAGCGGATACCATTGTAGGGTGGCAGTTGCCGCCCGCCTTCATCCGGCCGCAGCACCCGCACGCGGGCCTCAAAGTCGATGGGAAAGTCAGGGTAAAGGCGGTAGGGAGAAGCCATAGGTAGTATGCTTGCATACTTGTTAGGTGCAAGGTAATGGTTTGCCAATTCTCGGCGGCTTGCCTTGCCCCGGAAAGATTTATGAACACCTTTGCCCTTCATGACCGATTCTGTTTCTTCCGCTACCATTGCCGTGCTGGGCTGCGGCTGGCTGGGTCTCCCGCTCGCCCGGGCCCTAGTGGCCGCCGGCTACGCAGTGTGTGGCTCCACTACCTCACCCGACAAGCTATCCACGCTGGCGGCGGCGGGCATTCAACCTACCCTCCTGCGCCTCACACCCGAGCTTTCCGCCGACGACCCGGCTCTTACCGCGCTGCTTCGCGGTGCCAAAACGCTGGTCCTGAACGTACCTCCGCGAGCTAGTTCTGGCATTCCTTATTTAGACTTGTTGCGGCCCCTAGCTGCGGCCGTGCAGCAGTATGGAGTGCGCCAGGTGCTATTCGTGAGTTCTACCGGTGTATATCCTGATATAAACCAGCCACAGACGGAAGCGGCTGCGCTGGCTACGGCCGATGCGGCTTCTCCCCTGCTTCAGGCAGAATATCTGTTTATGCAACTGCCCGGCATACGCACTACCGTAGTTCGGATGGCGGGCCTGATTGGTCCGGGCCGCGCGCCGGGCCGCTTTTTGGCAGGGCGCCAGGCGGTGGCCCAGGGCAGCGCGCCCGTCAACCTCATTCACCTCACCGACTGCGTAGGCGCATTGCTGTCCATTCTGCAGCAGCAGCTTTGGGACTACACCCTGAACGCTAGCGCCGCTCAGCACCCGTTGCGGCGCGAGTTTTACCCGGCCGCCGCACGTTCTTTGGGTCTGGAGCCACCTACGTTTCTGCCCGAAGAAGCCGGTGGCAAAACTATCGACAGCACTCAACTGCGGCAGCTCACGGGCTACTCCTTTCAGCACGACGACCTGCTGGCGGCTCTACCCTTTTGCTGAGCTGCCCGCGTTCAGTTGCCCGTTTCCAGTTGCCCAGCTGATAGATGAACTCGCCCGGCAACTGTCAACAGGTAACTGAACCCGCGCGGCGTATCTTTGCGGCGTGAATGATTTTTCTTCGACGGTGGCGGTGCTGGGTGGGGGCGCGGCGGGCTTTTTCGGGGCTATTGCCTGCGCCGAGGCCAATCCTAGCCTGACCGTTTACCTGCTCGAAAAAACGGGCAAGCTGCTGAGCAAAGTGCGCATTTCGGGAGGCGGCCGCTGCAACGTGACGCACGCCGCCGACACGCCCGCCCAGCTCGTGCAGCACTACCCACGCGGGGCTCGGCAGCTGAAGGAGCCGTTCAAGCAATTCGGGGCCGTAGATACGGTGCGCTGGTTTGAGCGGCGGGGCGTACGCCTCAAGACGGAAGCCGACGGCCGCATGTTCCCGACTACCGATTCGTCGGAAACTATTGCGCAGTGTTTGCTGGAGGCCGCCCGCAAAGCCGGCGTGCAGGTTCTCACGCACACGGCGGCCGAGCAGATTGCGCCGCTGCCCGAAGGTGGTTTCCAACTTATGCTTTCCAACCCGCAGTTACCCGAGCTGCAGGTAGCACGGCTCCTGATAGCCACCGGCGGTGCCCCAAAAAGCGCGCAGTACGACTGGCTGCGGCAGTTGGGGCACACCATTCAGGAGCCCGTGCCTAGCTTGTTCACCTTCAACGTACCCGACTCGCCCCTGCGGGAACTGCCGGGCGTGAGCGTGCCTCGCGCCCGGGTGCGCATTGCGGGCGAAAAGCTGGAATATGAAGGCCCGGTACTGGTCACGCACTGGGGCGTTAGCGGCCCCGCGGTGCTCAAGCTCTCAGCCTGGGGCGCCCGCCGCCTCCACGACCTCAAATACCAAAGCACGGCCCTCATCAACTGGATTCCGGATTTTACGGAAGAAACTCTACGCCAGCATCTGCAGGACTACCGGAACCTGCACGGCAAGAAAACGGTATTGACCAATCCGCTTTTTGGGCTGCCCCAGCGGCTGTGGCGTACCCTGGCGGAGCAGGCCGGCATTGGCGCAGATACGCGCTGGAACGAGCTACCTGCCAAGCTGCAGAACCGGCTCATCGAAAGCCTGTTGCGCACTTCACTCCCCATGCAAGGCAAAACCACCTACAAAGAGGAGTTTGTGACCTGCGGAGGTATCACCCTTAGCGAGGTGAACATGCAAACCATGGAAAGCCGCGTGGTGCCAGGCCTGCACTTCGCCGGCGAAGTGCTGGATATCGACGGCATCACCGGGGGCTTCAACTTCCAGGCCGCCTGGACGACCGGCTACCTGGCTGGCCGGGCTATGGGTGAGCGGGTGAAATAGGGAGATAGTGCGTTTACGAGGTGGATAAACACTGGCATGGCGAGCAACGCGAAGCCATCCGTCCTGTACAGCACCAGACTCGTTCTTCTACCACACAGTTCCTGAGGTCAGTACTAGCATCAGGGGTTTCACATGTCAGGGCTTTTTGCGTTACTCAGCCCGGATTGCTTCGCGTTGCTCGCAATGGTAACTCACTATCTCCCTATTTCACCAGCTCACCGCTCGCGCAACCCTGCGTAAGTTTTGGCAGTAAAGGAAGCTATAGTTTCTCTTTCCCACATCCAAAACTATTCTCAGATCATGGAAGCCAAAGTCACCCAAGCCCTCGTAAACGAACTGATTGAAACCCTGAAAGATGGGCAGAAAGGCTACGCCGAAGCTATGACCGACGTAGAAGATACCCAGCTGAAGGAAACCTTCAAAAAATACGCCGCGCAACGCTCCGAATTCATCACCGAGTTGGAAGACCAGATGTTCAAGCTCAACCTGAAGCCCGACGAAGAATCTTCGGTGACGGGTACAGTACACCGCGCCTGGATCAACCTAAAAGGGGCCCTCACCAGCAAAGACAACAAGAGCATTCTGAACGAGTGTGAGCGGGGCGAAGACTACGCCAAAGCGGCCTACAATAAAGCCGCCGAAGCCCAGGACCTGCCTGCCGACCTGAAATCGGTTATTCAGAAGCAGGCCAGCGGTATCCGCGAAGCCCACGACACTATCAAGGCACTGCGCGACTCGGCTAAGTAAGAACCACGGATTCGCCCGGATTTTTCGGATTCCACGGATTTTGTGGAAAACACATTCGGTAAACAAAAAGGCCTCGCATAGTGCGCGGCCTTTTTGTTTCTTGCTTACGCCCTTTCACTATCATCCTGGGCGTAGAGCCTTACCGTATCCTGTTCTCTGCTTAACAAGTTGTTGTAACGTAATCAGGTCCTTCGCGGCGCTCAGGTTGACATGTGCAACAAAACAAAAAAGCCTCGCAGTGTGCGAGGCTTTTTTGTTTAGAAGAATCGTCCACGAAATTCGTGGAATTCGAAAAATCCGGGCGAATCCGTGGTTCCGTCGTTCTACTCGTCGAAGTTGTTGTCTTCGCGCTTGCCTTTATAACCACCACTGTAGCTGCCGCCTCCGCGGTTGCCACCATAGGAGCTACCACCCTCCCGACGGTCACCGCCGTAAGAGCTGCCGCTGCGGTTGCCGCTATAAGAGCCACCTCCACGGTTGCCGCCAAAGGAGCTGCCGCCTTCGCGACGCTCACCGTAGGAGCCACCTCCGCGGTTGCCGCCGTAGCTTCCGCCTCCGCGGTTGCCACCGAAGCCGCCTTCACGACGCTCGCCACCGCCAAAGCCACCCGGGCCCCGACGAGGACGCTCACCGCCACCGAAGCCGCCGCGGTTGCCACCTTCCTGCTGCGCATCACCTTCCTGGCGGGGCGTAGCAATGTTGAAGGCTACCGGCCGGCCCTGAATGGTGCTACGGCCCAGCTGGCTGATAATTTCCTCTACGAATTCATTGGGCACTTCCACGAAGCTGAACTTGTCGTAGAGGGCAATGTCACCGACTTTACCGGCCGTGAGGCTGGTGTTTTCGGCAATCAGGTCCACGATGTCGCGGGGATGCAGGCGGTCTTTCTTGCCCATCGTGACGAAGAGGCGCGTGAAGCCTGGGCGGGCAGCACCCTGGGTGCGGCTGGCGTCGAGGCTCTCCTGGGCGCGCTTGTCTTCCTTCATCGTCATTTTCAGCAGGGCAGCAGCTACGTCCAAGGACGTAACACCGTCTTCCTGGTCCTGATCGATGAGGCGCTGCACGCGGGCTATGTATTTGTCCAGGTTACCCTTTTCAATTACCTCCTTGATGGAGTTGAGCATGAGCGTGGTTTTCACCTCCGACACATCTTCGAAGCTGGGCACGCGCTCCTGCTTGATGGTGGCCTTGGTGAAGCGCATGATGTCGCGCAACTTGTAGATGTCGCGGCCGCTCACGAAGGTGAAGGCCTTGCCGGTTTTGCCGGCGCGGCCCGTGCGGCCGATGCGGTGCACGTAGTATTCCTCGTCGGCGGGCAGGTCGTAGTTTACGACTACTTCCACGTT
Organism: Hymenobacter guriensis; assembly: GCF_015773195.1. Lineage (GTDB taxonomy): Bacteria > Bacteroidota > Bacteroidia > Cytophagales > Hymenobacteraceae > Hymenobacter > Hymenobacter guriensis. The sequence continues at coordinate 93,490 of NZ_JADWYK010000005.1, read as the reverse complement.
CTCCACGTCGATGCCGCGGGCGGCTACGTCGGTGGCTACGAGAATTTCCAGGGTGCCTTTGCGGAATTTGTCGAGGGTGTTCTGGCGCTGCTGCTGGCCCATGTCGCCGTGCAGCCCTTCGGCGAAGTAGCCTTTGGCTTGCAGGTCGCCCACAATCTCATCCACCATGCGCTTGGTGTTGGCGAAGACGATGCCCGACTTGATGTTATACATGTCGATGAGGCGCGTTAGCACGTCTTTCTTCTGGGGACCACGCACCTCGAAGTAGCTCTGCTCGATGTTGGTCACCGTCATTTCCTGATGGTTGACCTTCACGATCTGCGGATCCTTCTGGTAGCGCTTGGTCATCTCCATGATCGGCTTGCTCATGGTAGCCGAGAAGAACACCGTCTGGCGCTGCTCGGGCATTTTCTTGAGCACCGTCTCGATGTCGTCGCGGAATCCCATGTCGAGCATTTCGTCGGCTTCGTCGAGGATGATCATCTTACAGGCATCCAGCTTGAGGGTACCCCGCTCGATGTGGTCCATCACGCGGCCGGGCGTACCAATCACGATCTGCACACCGCGCTCCAGGGCGCGGAACTGCCGGTCGTAGGAGCTACCGCCGTAAATCGGCACTACGGCCAGGCCACGCTTGTATTTGCCCAGCTTCTGAATTTCGCCGGAAACCTGCACGGCCAGCTCGCGGGTGGGGCAGAGCACAATGGCCTGCACCTCGCGGGAGTCGGTGTCGACCAGCTCGATGGCGGGGATGGAGAAAGCGGCGGTTTTGCCGGTGCCCGTCTGGGCCTGCCCGATGACGTCGCGGCCCTGCAGCATCACGGGAATGGCGGCCTCCTGAATGGGGGAAGCTTCTTCGTACCCAACTTCAGCAATGGCGCGCTGCATTTCTTCAGAGAGGGTCAGCTCGCTGAATTTCATTTTTACCTTTTCTTGTTCCATGTCGGTGATAATGGAGTGGAGACTATAGCTCTGAAAACAGCGGATTCAGCGACGCTCTTCTCCCACTCTACACAACGACAAGTGACGGAAGCAACGGACGGAAGACAAAGCCGGCCCAACAGGTTTTTACGAGGCAGCTCACAAGCTGCGCGGAACGTGGCCGTTCTCAAATGCGGCTGCAAAGGTACGGATTATTTATGGCAATGGCTATCTAAGCCTGTATTTAATCTGGTTAGTTGTTGATTCCCTGAATATTGCACCGCTGGATGCAACCAACCACCTGAAGGATTGGCTACAGAGCCTAACGAAACCTGTTAGCTTTGGTCGCTCATCCTACTGCCTATGACTACCGCTCCCGAACCTTTCCGCTTTACGCACTTTATCACGGTACAGCCCGAGGATATCGACGCGCTGAACCACGCCAACAACGTGCGCTACGTGCAGTGGGTGCAGGACACGGCCGGGGCGCACTGGCTGACTGCTACGCCCGCCGAGGAGCAGCCCAACTACGTGTGGGTGGTGCGTGAACATCATATCCGCTACCTCGCCCCCGCCCTGCTCGGCGACGAGCTGCGCTGCACCACCTGGGTCTCAAAAATGGAAGGCGTGACCTCGCAACGGCACGTGCGCATTGAGCGGGCTGCGGATGGCAAGCTGCTCTGCGAGGCCGAAACCCAGTGGGTGCTCCTGGACCCGAAGACCATGCGGCCCATGCGCATCATGCCGGAGGTGGCGGCGCGGGTGTGGGAAGCGGTTTAGTATCAGTTAGTCCCGCAGGTTGAGATAGAAAAGTGCGCGAAAGGCTTTTGTTAGTAGCATATAACCAAGAATTGTGCAGGCATACCACAGGAAATCAGCTAACAGCAAAGTTTGACGTGAGGCATATTCTAAGTCATCAGGTGTATAATCACCAGTCAATATATTAAGTCCATATAGCAGTATATCGCCAAATATCATCCCGGTAAAAAAGGCAAAGGGTGCTAACACTATCGGTAGAACAAGCTTCTCAGCCAACGTAATGTGCTTAGCCTGACCCGGCAGCAAATAGCAGGCGAGGACAACCCCTGTAACTAAAATGTACTTGTTGTTCTCTTCCATCCCGCCCTTCTCAAACTGCGAATCCAGGGTGCAGGCTAACAGAAGCATGAATAGAAGAATCAGTAAGTAATTCCAATGCGGCTTGGCCGTGTGAATATAGCGTAGCATGAGGTGGAAGTAGCTTTTATCGTTTCAATTAACGCAATCCTGCGACCTTTACCAAGCCGCCCACCCGATTCCCAATGTCCGCTACCTTCCGCATCTATTCCGCTTCTGCCGGCTCCGGCAAAACCTACCAGCTTACCAAGGAATACCTGCGGCTGGCCCTGGGTGCCAACGAAGCGGGCTACTACAAAAGCATTCTGGCCATTACCTTCACCAACGCCGCCGCGGCCGAAATGAAGGAGCGCATTATTGGGGCCCTGCGCGGGTTTTCCAACCCCGGCGTTGACACCAAAGCCGACGCCTTGCTGGCCGAGTTGGCCGAGGAACTGTACGCCGACGGCCTGCTGCCCCGCACACTAGACACGCCCGAGCAGCGCCAGCAGCAGCTGCGCCGCCGGGCCCAGCAAACGTTCAAGCTGGTGCTCTACCACTACGCCGACTTCGCCGTGAGTACCATTGACTCGTTTGTGCAGCGGGTGGTGCAGGCTTTCACGCGGGAGCTGGGCTTGCCGGCTGCCTTCGAGGTGGAGCTGGACGACGAATCGGTGCTGCACGCGGCGGTGGCTTTGCTGCTGGATAAGGTAAACCGCGGGGAGGAGCACGCCCTGCTCACGCGCACCCTGCAGGAGTATGCCCTGAGCAAGGCCGAGGAAGGCCGCAGCTGGAACCAGCTGCCCGACGAGATGATGCGCTTCGGCAAGTTTCTGCTGAATGAGTCGGTGCACGAGGCCGTGGGCCAGCTGCAGCAGATGGAGCTGAAGGAGTTCCGCACCCTGCACAAAACGCTCAAGCAGCGCCGGGAGCAAATCCAGGCCGACATGCAGGCCCTTGGCGACCGGGCCGTGGCCACCCTGGCCCAGCACGGCTTGGTGCCCGATCAGCTGGCCGGCGGCAGCCGGGGCATCCATTCCCACTTCACCAAGCCCCTGCGCTGGCTCGAAGACCCCGCTGGGACACCCACCAGCACGGCCCGCAAGGCGGCGGAGACAGGCAAGTGGGGCAGCGCCGAGGCTATGAAAGGGCCCCTGAAACCCGCGCTGGAAGCCGTAGCCGGGGAGCTAACCGAGGTATTTCAGGAGCTGGAGCAGCGCCGCGACCAGTACCTGAGCCAGTACCTGCTGATTGAGGGCATGCTGCCACAGCTGTTTCATATTTCGCTGCTGAGTGAGTTGAGCAAGGCCGTGCAGCAGGTAAGCCAGGACCGCAACGTGGTGCTCATTGGCGAGTTCAACCGTCGGCTGGCCCAGATAGTGCTGCGCGAGCCAGTGCCGTTTCTATACGAGCGGCTGGGCGAGAAATACCAGCACCTGCTCATCGACGAGTTTCAGGACACCTCGGAGCTGCAGTGGAACAACCTGTTACCGCTGGTGGAAAACGCCGTGGCCGGTGGCAACCTGAGTCTGGCCGTGGGCGACGCCAAGCAGGCCATTTACCGCTGGCGCGGGGGCGAGATGGAGCAGATCCTGCGCCTTTACCAGGGTCACACGCTGCCGCTCATCAACCGTGCCCAGGACGAGGAAACCCGCGACATTCTGGAAGCGCGCTACTTCGGGCTGGAAGGTGCGCTGGAACCAGCCTCTCTGCAAACCAACTACCGCTCGGGCCCGCAGATCATCCAGTTCAACAACGACTTTTTCACCCACGTCTCGCAGAGCCACCCCCAGCTGGAGCTGGTGCAGCAGATCTACGACGAGCATTTCGGCCAGCAGGCCCCCGAATCTGCCAGCTCTACCTCGCCGGCCCACGTCGAAATCCTGCTTACGCAGCCCGATGCGCCCGCCCGCCTGTACCGCCCTGCCGAAGGCCGCTACACCGACGAGCCGCTGCCCGGTCACACCGGCGCTGAATCCCTTGACTACGACGAAAGCACGCTCTACCTCACCCTGGCCCTGGTAGAGCAGGCCCTGGCCGACGGCTTTCGGCTGGAAGACGTGGCCGTGCTGTGCCGCCGCCGCGACCAAAGCCGGCGGGTGGCCAAGTTCCTGAAGGAGCGCGGCTACGACATCATCTCGGCCGATTCGCTTTCCCTGGAGTTTGCCGAGGTGGTGAATTTGCTGGTGGCTATTCTGCGGGTGTTGCACCAGCCTGCCAACTCCCTAGCCCGGGTGGAAGCCCTGCTGCTGGTCGACAAAGTGGTGCGCGGTGTGCCACCCACTCCTACCCGCGCCCGGCGCATCGGCGAAATTGCCAAGGAGGAGCGCAGCAAGCCATTTTTCGATGAACTGCGCCGCCTGGGCTACGACGTGCAGGAAAAGCAAACCGGCAACCTGGACCTCTACGAGCTGAGTGAGAAGCTGATGGGCTTGTTTGGTCTGCTGCACCGGCGCGAGGAAAGCGAGTACCTGTTCCGCTTTCTGGATCTGACCCTGGAATACTCCCTGCGCTTCGGCAACAACCTGGGCAACTTCCTGGCTTACTGGGACCAGCGCAAAAGCAACCTGAGCATCAACGCCCCGGCCGGGCGCGGTGGGGCCGTCACCATCACCACGGTGCACAAGGCCAAGGGCCTGGCCTACGGCGTGGTCATCGTGCCCTGGGCCGATTGGAGCCTGGAGCCCAGCTCGGCTTTCGGGGGCTCCTACCTCTGGGGCCGGCTGGAAGCCGAGGACAAGCCCGTGGCCGAAATGCCGCCGGTGGCCGTAGTCAAGCAGCGTAAGGAGCTGGCCCAGACCGTGCTGGCGGACCAGTACGCTGAGGAGCGCGAAAAAACCTTCGTGGAGGCTTTGAACCTGCTCTACGTAGCCTTCACCCGCCCCCGCCACCGCTTGTACATCATCACTCGTAGACCTGACGCCGGTAAATCGGCGAAGGACGAAACCGCCCCGGCTACCAACATCGCCCAGCTGCTGCTCCGCTACCTCCAGAACCTGGGCCAGTGGAACGAGGAACAGCTTACCTACGTGCTCAGCCACGGCAGCCCGGCACCAGCCCAAACGAACAACGAACAACGAACTACTAACAACCAATTCGCCCTGACCAACCTGAGCACGGCCGACTGGGAGCAGCGCCTGCGGCTGCGGCGGCACGCCAGCACCGTGTTCGACTTCTCGGAGCAGCAACAGCAGCGCGAGTGGAGCCGCAAGCTGCACTTTGCCCTGCGCCGCGTCATCATGACCCCGGATGTGGAGCGGGTGGCGGGGCAGCTCACGGCCGAGGGGCTGGTAAGCCGCCGCGAGCAGCCCGAGTTGCTCCAGCGTCTGCGCCAGGTGGTGCAGCACCCGCAGCTGGCCCCGTATTTCCAGCCCGGGGTTATTGCCGAGACGGAGCGGGAAATTCTGGTGGGCGGCGCGCCCCGCGAAGACTATAAGCCCGACCGGGTGGTGTTTGAGCCCGGGCTGGGCCAGGGCCGGGGGCGCGTCACGCTCCTCGACTTCCGGGTGCCGCCGCCCGACGACCAGCACCAGCAGCTGGTGCGCCAGTACGGGCAGCTGTTCAAGCGCCTGGGCTTTACCGACGTACGCGGACTGCTGTACTACTTCGAGACGGAGGAAGTGGTGGAGTTTGGGTGCTGATTACTGTACGATTAGCCTGACATTACCTCATGGGAAGTTTGATGCCAAAACTACGCCTGATATTCCTGCCTTTTTTAGGGCTTTTGCTGGGGTTCCCTTTACTATATAGTGGCATAAGCTGGTGGGTAGTGTACCAACTGAAACTACTGGAGCCGCCGCAGGAGATTATGACTATCTGGGCGCCGGTGGCCCTGGGTGGGCTGCTGACCTTCTTTTTTCTGCGCCCCCGCTTCAAACTACTCATTCCAAACAAAAACGACAGTTGGGGCACGCTGTTTGGCATGATTGCCACCTTCGGCCTGGTAGCGCCCTGCCTCAACCTGCTGGAATATTTGGTAGCCAGTACCGGCCGCCTGGAGGCATTGTCGTCCGTTGAGCAGCTTCCCCGGCAGCCGGCGGCCCGCTATTATACCCTGGCCAGGTACCACATCAGCAAGCAGGGGGCCTGGGCTCACCCTTCAATAACGGTTTCGGGCAAGCATAACGAGCATCTGGACCTGGCCTTCTACGTGAGTTGCCCGATTCTGTCCTCGGTGGCCGATACGGCACAGGCGCGCCCTGTGGCCTGGCTAGGCACCGCCTTTCACCAACAAATCAGTAACCGCCTTAGCGCCGAAGAGAAAGAGCGGGAGTATCAGCGTTTTATTGAGCGTACCACGGCTGAATTTGACCGCCGGAACTTGCATGATTTCACCTATTTGCAGCAAACCGACAACGATGAGGCCCGCCGCGGCTATCGGGCAGCCATTGCGGAAAACCCACGCCGCCGCGGTGGACCGGAGCCGGTGGTGCTGCTGGCGGTACACGAGCCTTTTGCAAACCGCAGTGCGGACTCGTTGCGCTGGTATTGGATTTCTACCAGCATAGCGGCGGCCCTGTTTGGTTTCCTGCTCCTTTTTCCTTCTTTGAATACTGATGCAATACTGAGTTTCCGGGCGGGCGAGCGGGCTCCCGACGAAACCTGGCAACTATTGGCTGGCGGGTTGCTCCCGAGAAAGAGTTTTTGGGTAACCCCACTTCTGCTTGACAGCAATCTGCTTTTATATAGCATTATGGCGCTGAGCGGGCTGGGCGTGGTTTCTTTTCAGGGCTCGGACCTGCTGGCCTGGGGTGCCAGCTATGGGCCTGCCATACGCGCCGGGGAAAGCTGGCGCCTGCTCACGGGCGCCTTCCTGCACGGTGGCCTGATGCACCTTGCCAATAACGTGGTGGCGCTGGGCTTTGCCGGCTGGGTGCTGGAAAAAGCTATTGGCTCGGGTTGGCTGCTGGTTCTTTACCTACTGAGTGCGCTGGGCGCTAGCCTGGCCGGTGTGTGGTGGCACGAGGCAACCATTAGCATAGGGGCTTCGGGAGCTATTTTTGGACTGTACGGGTTTGGCTTGTGGCTCCTGCTCCGGCGCAGCGTGGCGGTAGAATTGCGCACGCTGCTCGTCGTTAATCTGTTTTTTATGCTTACCAGCCTGGTGTTGGGCTTCATTCTGCCGGGCGTCGATAATGCTGGCCACCTAGGCGGTTTGCTTACCGGGTTTCTCCTGGGCGTGGTGCTCTTTCCACTGTTGCGCCAGCGGCTCAGCACCTACCAGGAATAGCCGCCAGCAACCTGCGCAAACCCCTGTCGGCACCGGCAACGTGTGGTGCTTGGGCCACACGTTGCCAGTGTGCCCCGCGGTGGTGCTTTTGCCTAGTTACAGGATTGGTCTGTTTTGATTTTCATCCTGCAGCTGTACTGTCAGCGTGTCACCGTTTATTCGCCAGCCCTGCACCTGATTCGTGAGTGGCGGATTGACTTCTTGTAACGTGTACAGGCCGATTTCCCGCAGCTTGCGCCATGAAAGCGTGCGACCATCCACGTAGATCAGCCAGGACGTTACGCCCGCTTCGGAGCCGGGCGCGGCTTCCAGCAGCTGGAGCAACACACCATCAGCCCAGGAATGCACGAATTTTGTCCATACACCCCCGTACAAACCCATCAAAGCAGGTTGGATAGTTAGTTTCTGGTAGAAACAGTATTCGTGAGCAACTTCTGCATCCCAGGCATCCATTACGGGCGCATAGGATTCGTAAAACGTCTCATCTGCGTTAGTATCCTGCATCAAAACAGCTAACTGCCCGTTCTGCCAGACAACCACTGGCTCGCTAGGTGGCAGCGGTTCTGGAGTTAGCGCGGTGCCGCGCAGCTTATCCCACAGGTGCTGAAAGCCGAATACCAACGCAAGGCCCAGTAGAAACAACGGCAGTAACGGCAGCCAGATGGGTAGCAGTATTACCGCTACCACTTTCAGCAGCCCTAGCTTGAACTGGTTTTCTGGCTTGGCTGGCTGCTCTTGGATGGTGACAATGACGGACATAGCTAGCTTCTGACTAAGGCTGTATTCCTTTTCTGTTACTGCCGCACCCAGAGGCTACCGCCTACATATAGCCCCACTGGGCCCTGCGCCTTCGCCACGTACAGCGTTGTAAACTGATTTTTTGGATCCTTACAGCTTCTGCATTTAGAAGTCACCACGTCCGAAAACACTCTGCCATTGAGGGTAATACTGGGGTAAATGGCCGTTTCATAAAATTCTGCATTGGTACCTATTTGCTGCTTATCGGAGTGATAGTTGACAAATACTGACGCACTTTCCGATATCACATAGGTCCCGTTTATTATAGTTATGGTAATGGAATCAGGCCATGCGGCACTAGCCCAGCGCCCTCGAATCACTTCTTGCCGGCCTTCGGGACATTCATCACCCAGAAACTTCTCTTCTACTGAGTCTGTGTAGCTTGTCAACCTTAACGTTTGCTGTTCGCCGCTGGAATTTTGGAACACTGCTGTTTGGGCACCTGATCGTGGTAGCCAGGAACGGGCCGTATTCGTGAGTTCCACTAATTTCTGCTGTTCCTTAGCCCCTGGGCAGTAGCAACCACTCATCATACCCACCACGAAAAGCAATTGAAAAAAACGAGTTATATACATCTTGATCTTGATATGGCGTTTCCCTTGTCAAGGTAGAAAAATCCGTCGTGGCTGAATCCACCCTCCGTATCTTTACTCAGTATGACGCCCCGCCCTGCCCCTGCTGCCCTACCCCTTGCCGAACCTGCTGACCCTACCGCTGCCCTGCAACCCTTTCTGCGCCAGGCCGCCCAGGATCTGCTGAGCCGCTTTTCGGGCGCGGAGTTGTCGGACCTGGTGGTGGTGGTGCCTACGCGCCGGGCCGTGGTCTACCTGAAAAACGAGTTGGCCCTGGCCGCCCCCAAGGGCGAGGCCCTGTGGAGCCCGCGCGTGGCGGCCATGGAAGACTACATGGTGGAGTTGGCCGGCGTGCAGGTGGAAGAGCCCATTGCCCTGCAGCTGCTGCTCTTCGACATCCTGCGGGAAATCGACCCCAAGCTGGATTTTGACTTGTTCACCGGCTGGTCGCGCCTGCTGCTCGACGACTTTTCGGCCCTCGACCAGAACCTGGCCGACGCTAGCAACCTGTTTGAGTACCTGTCCGAAGCCAAGGCCCTGGAACGCTGGGACCTCAGCGACTCACCGGCCCCGGCCTCGGCCACAGCCGCCTGGTTTCGCTTCTGGGACGACCTGGAGAAAGTATACCGCCGCCTGCGCCGCCGCCTGAAGGAGCAGCACCTGGCCTACCCGGGCCTGGCCTACCGCCTGGCCGTGGATGCCCTGCAGAAGCGCCTGCAGGCCGCCCCCGAGCAAGTACCCCAGCACGTTTTCCTGGGCTTGGGCGTGCTGTCGAAGGCCGAGCGCCGCCTACTCAAGCTGCTGCTGAAGGAGCGCAAGGCTGAGGTGCGCTTCGACACCGACCGGTTCTACCTCGACGGCGACTCGCCCAACCGCGCCGGGCAGCCTTTCCGCCAGCTGGCAGACTCGCTGGATTTGCCGCCCACGGCATTTGGGTTTGGGGAAATGGGCGCTGAGGATCTGCTGCGCACCCTACCCCGCCGCGTCCGGTTTATAGGGGTGGCCAACAACTCCATGCAGGGCAAAGTGGCCGGGCAGCTGGTGATGGAAGGCCTGCACACCGCCCCCCGGGCCTCGGTGGCCGTGGTGCTGCCCGACGAAACCTTGCTCTTGCCGGTGCTGCACGGCCTGCCGCCCGAGCAGGTGCCCCAGTTCAACGTGACAATGGGCCTGAGCTTCCGCAGCACGCCCTTATTCAATCTGATTGATTTGCTGTTCGAGGTGCACCTGACCGGCATCCGGGAGGGCGAAACCAGCTCCGACTACGGCATCCGGCGCTACCACCACCTCACCGTCACGAAGCTGCTGGCCCACCCCTTCCTGCGCCGCTACGAAAACTGGCTCGACACCCAGCCCGAGCAAGCTGCGTTTCACGGCGTGCTGGACGACATCTGCCGGCAGATTGTGAAGCGCAACGCCGTGCTGCTCACCGAAGCCGAGCTGCGCGAGCTGGGCCGCCACCACCCGCTGGTAGAAGCCCTGTTCCGTCCCTGGCGCAACTGCGACGACGTGGTGCAAGCCTGCTACGAGGTGATTGAGCTGCTGCGCGACGTATACCAGCAGGAGCACACGGCCATCGAAGCCGAGTACCTCTACCTGTTCTACACCCTGGTGCGCCAGCTCGATTCGGCCTTCGACTGCCGCACCCAACGGCCCTCGGTGCGCTCTTTCCGGCGGTTTCTCTACGAGCAGATGACGCGCACCCGCCTGCCTTTTGCCGGGGAGCCGATTGCGCAGGTGCAGGTAATGGGCCTGCTGGAAACCCGCGCCCTCGACTTCGACCACATCATCATCCTGAGCTGCAACGAGCAGATTCTGCCCGCGCCCAAGCGCAACAACTCCCTGTTTCCCTACGATGTGCTTACCAAGTACGGCATGCCCACCTACGCCGAGCACGAGGCAGCTACCAGTCACCAGTTCTGGCGCTTGCTCCAGCGGGCCCGGCGGGTAGATCTGGTGTACATTCTGCCCGGCGCCGAGGGCGTGCAGGCCGGGGAAAGAAGCCGTTTTCTCCTGCAGATTCAGCACGACTTAGCTGCTCAGAACCCCGGCCTGGAGCTGCTCGACCTGACGGCTACCGCTACGGTACTACCCAGCGGGCAGCAGGTGGGAGGCGAAATTGCGCGCGGCTCGGAAGGCAACCAGAAATACGAGGGCGACCTGGTGCTGGAAAAGGACTACGAGATGCGCGGGGCCATCCGCGGGCTGTTGGAGCGGGGCTTGTCGGCCTCGGCGCTGAACGAGTTTCTGACCTGCTCGCTGCGGTTTTACTTCTCGCGCATTGCCAAGTTTCAGGAGCAGGAGGGCGTAGCCGAGGACCTGGGCGCCGACGTGTTCGGCACGGCCGTGCACTTCGTGCTGGAGCATCTGATGACCCCGTTCGTGGCGGAAAGCAAGCCGATAACGGCGGAAGACATTGCCAGCTGGAAGCCCCAGGTTGCCGAGCTGCTGGAGCGGGGCCTGGCCCTGGAAGATGGCGAGGAAGCCGCAGCCCCGCGCCAGCAGCTGCCCGACGAAGGCCTCAACCACGTGCTGCGCGGTGTGGGCGTGCATCTGGTAGACCGCTACCTCGACTCCCTGGCCCAGCAGATTGCCGAGGAAGGGCCCCTGCGGGTGGTGGGCCTGGAGCAGCAGCTTTTCGGAACGGTGTTCGTCGAAACCAGTGCCGGAGAGCAGGTAGCGGTGCGCCTAGTAGGCTATGCCGACCGAGTAGACGAACTGCCCAACGGTCAGCGCCGCATCATCGACTACAAAACCGGGGCCGTGCACGGCGGGGGCCTCAATCTGCTGGGCAGTGCCCGCAAAAAGTACACGCCCCAGGAAGCCCTGGAGCGGCTGGTAACGGAGGCCGGGGGCGGAGCTGAGAAAGTGCGGCAGCTCTGGCTTTACCGCCTTATGCTGGCGCAGCTGGGCTACCCGGCTGCCCAGGCCGCCATTGTGCCCCTGCGCAGCCCCGACCCCACCCCGCTCGAAGCCGACCTATCCTTTCTGACCACCGATGAGCTATCCTTCGAACAGTCCAGCAACGAGGCCATGCGCCGCCTGGTAGACCGCATGCTCGACCCCAAGGAGCATATCCGCAAGACCGACGACCTGGACGTGTGCCAGTGGTGCCCCTATAAGGGAATTTGCGCCCGATAACCTGCTGCTATGTTTGCCGGAATCACCATCCCTTTAGCTGTACTGTTTTTTGACAGTATTTTTCTGCTGTTGTTCAAGGGTATTTACCTGCTGCTCACTCGTTCCGCCCAGCGACCCGAGCCTTTTGGCTTTAAGAAGCAGCTGCTCGTAACTGCTGGGGTGCAGATGGGGCTGCTACTTTTGCTGCTAGCCCTCGAAATTATACTGAACCCGCGCGGCAAGAGCTGGGAGAATTTTGTATTGCGTATTGCCTTCACCAGCACCTTTGCTGTGCCGCTTCTCCTTTTAATTCGTCATCATTGGCGAACATCTGTTTAACCTTCTCATCCCCTTTTCTCATGGACGAATTCATGCAAGCTGCCATCGACGAAGCCCGGCTGGGCCGGTCCCAGGGCGGCATTCCGATTGGCTCAGTATTGGTGCGCGACGGTAAGCTGGTGGCCCGGGGCCACAACAAGCGCGTGCAGGAGCTGAACCCCATTCTGCACGGCGAAATGGACTGCCTCAACAACGCCGGCCGCCAGGCCGAGGGCTACCGCAACACCGTCATCTACAGCACCCTGATGCCCTGCTTTATGTGCGCCGGCACCATCGTACAGTTCAAGATTCCGAAAGTAGTGGTGGGCGAGTCGCGCACGTTCGACGGCGCCCGCGAGTTCATGGAAAGCCACGGCGTGGAAGTAGTGGACCTGGACCTGCCTGAGTGTGTGCAGATGATGGAGGAATTCATTGCCGCTGAGCCCGCCCTCTGGAACGAGGACATCATGGAGGAATAAGCAGGCGAAAAGTCACATCATTATGTAGGCCGATTAACCCGGGCAGCCGGCAATTGCCGCGTACTTTTGGGCCATGGATACTTCCTTGCTTTCCTCCTCCAAAAAATGCCCGCACTGCACCCACTGGTCGGCCTGGCGGCAGCAAAGCGACGACCGGTGCGAGCGGTGCGGGCAACTGCTGGACCCGCAGCTGCGGCGCAACGAGCAGGAGCGGGAAGAGCTGGTCAACGCTAAGATGTCCGCGGTGATGCTCATCGAGATAAAGCCCGAAGACAGCTCCTTCGTCCGGTTTTTCAAATACATCATCCGGGGCGGCCAACTGGCGTTTGCCGGCCTGCTTGCTTTCATTATATGGGTGGTAACGGCATTGGCTGGCTAAGACTTCCGCAGGAGCTGCGGAAGCCTTTGTTTTGGGTGGGCGCGGTGCTTTACCTCTTTTCCTGCATCAACCGCTATTGGGCGCCCTGGCCCCCGCTGCCGGCCTTCATCAACTCCCACCTGGGTGACCTGCTGACGCTGCCACTAGAGCTTACGCTGGTGCTGTGGATAATGCGCCGCTACTACTTCCGTCGCCCGGGCTTTGTGCTACCCTTATCCTGGATTATCAGCACCTGGGTGGTCATTGCCATCTGGTTTGAGCTGCTGCTGCCGCTTTTTAACCCCAGGGTTATTGCCGACCCCCTCGACGTGGTGGCGTATACCCTGGGCGGGCTTATTTTCTGGCGCTGGATGAATAAGCCTGCCCTGGAATAAGCCCGGCCCACCCCTGAATCTTGAACGAAGCTCCTTCCGTACAACGGCTCGTCTGCCTCGGCGCCCATGGGTAGCCGGGGCAGTTAAGCTTTACCCCCTTTGTACGTCTGCTATGCTACTTCACGACCTCTACGAGGTGCTCACTACTTACTGGGCGCATTTCCTGTTTTTGCTGCCGAAGCTGGCCGTAGCCCTGGTGTTGCTGGTTATTGCCGTATTTGTGGCGCAGCGGCTCAGCCGCCTGCTGGGCGGGCGCCTGCAGGCCCGCTCCCACGACCCGCTCCTGGCTGAGTTCCTGACCCGCCTGAGCAAGTGGGCCTTCATTGGCCTGGGGCTGCTGCTGGCCATGCAGGTGATAGGGGCCGCCGGCGTGGTGACGGGCGTGCTGGGTGCGGCCGGCCTTACTGCCTTTGTAGTGGGCTTTGCTCTCAAGGACATTGCCGAGAACTTTCTGGCCGGTGTGGTGCTGGCTTTCAACCGTCCTTTCCGCATTCACGACACCATTCAGATCCGCGACAACAAGGAGCTAATGGGCCGGGTTGAAGCCCTCAACCTGCGCACTACCCTTATCAAAACTTTCGACGGCAAGCACATCTACCTGCCCAACGCCCTGGTGCTGCGCGAGCCGCTCATCAACTACACCCGCGATGGGCACATCCGCCAGGACTTCCTGGTAGCTATTGATATTGAGCAGGACAAGCGCCCCAACAAGGTCCAGGAGCTCGTACTGGAATTCGTGCGCCAGTACCAGGATGTGGAAAATGAGGAGCCGCACACGCCCTACGTTATCGTGGAGAAAACCGACGGTACCGTAGCCACCCTGCACGTGTATTTCTGGACGTTCTCCGAAGATTACCGGCGCGGCACCCAGTTGCTGAAAAGTGAGCTGATGCAGGGAATCAGGGAATTACTGGCCGAGCAGGGCTATCCGCACCCGGCGGCGGTACAGTAATTCCATTTTTTTCGGCCGATTACAGCGTAAGTTTTCCATCTTGTCCGTTAGTGTGGCAGCGCGGCCGGGCGCTTGGCCGAACTTTCTGCCGTTCTGCTCCCGCTGGCTGCGCGCCTCCGTAGTGCCCATTCCCACCCCACGCCACCCCGCAGCCCACCACCAACTGCCGGCTTTTTCCGCTGCTATGCCCAAAAACGTTATCCACCGGCTGCTGGGCCCTTTGTTGCTGTGGCGGCTGCGCCACGTCAACGACCGGGTATACCTGATTCTGCTCAGCATTGTGGTGGGCTTGCTGGCGGGCCTGGCAGCGGTACTGCTCAAAAACTCCGTGCACGTCAGCCAGGGGCTCATTTTCGCCTGGGTGCCCGAGCAATACCGGGTGTTTGCGCTGTCGCTCTACCCCATTCTCGGCATTTCGCTGTCGGTGCTGTTTACGCGCTACGTCCTGGGCGGGCAGTTAAGCCGGGGGGTGGGGCCTATCGTGTACAACATTGCCCGCCAGGGCAGCATCGTGCCGCGCAGCAAGCTCTATTCCCAGATGGTCACCTCGTTTCTGACGGTCACGTTTGGAGGCTCGGCGGGGCTGGAAGCGCCTATTTCCGTCACGGGCTCGGCCATTGGCTCCAATGTGGGGCGCATCCTGCGGGTGGGCCGGCGCGAGCGGCGCCTGCTGGTAGGGTGTGGGGCGGCGGCGGGCGTGGCGGCCATCTTCAACTCACCCATTGCGGGGGTGCTGTTTGCGGTGGAGGCCATTCTCTCGGAGCTGTCGGCCCCGTTCTTTATTCCCCTGCTTATTTCCTCGGCCACGGCCACGGTGGTGTCCAAGCTGCTGTACGCCGGGCAGCCGTTCGTGCTTATTACCACTGCCTGGCCCGTGGAGGCCATTCCGTTTTACCTTATGCTGGCCATGTTCACGGCCTTGCTCTCGGTCTACATGATTCGGGTATACTTTCTGGCCGAGCGGCTGTATGAGCGGTGGCCCAACCCCTTCCATAAGATTGTGGCGGGCGGCATAGCGCTGGGGCTGCTGGTGTTTATCTTCCCGCCGCTCTACGGCGAGGGCTACGACATCGTGCAGCTGCTGCTGAGCGGGCAGTCGGAGCGGCTGGTGGATGGCTCCTTGTTTGCCGTGTACCGCGACGACAGCGTGCTGCTGGTACTGCTGGTGGCCATTGGTAGTATGCTGCTGAAAGTAGTGGCCACCACCATCACGGTGGGCTCGGGCGGCAACGGGGGCATGTTTGGGTCCTCTTTGTTTGTGGGGGCGCTGGCCGGTTTCGTGTACGCCCGCATCATCAACCTGAGTGGCATGACCCCGGTGCCGGAAGTGCATTTCATTGTGCTGGGTATGGCCGGGATGCTGGCCGGCGTGGTGCACGCCCCGCTCACGGCCATCTTCCTCATTGCCGAAATTACCGGCGGCTACGCGCTGTTCGTGCCTTTGATGGCCGTTACATCTTGCTCCTATCTGGTTACCAAGTATTTCGAGCCGTATTCAGTGTACACCCGTAAGCTGGCCAAGCAGGGCATCTACATGCACCAGGACCGCGACCGGGGCCTGCTTTCCCAGCTGGATCTGCACCATCTTATCCAGAACGACTTTGTGACGGTGCGGCCCGAAAATACGCTGGGCGAGCTGGTCGATATCTTCCGCCACGCCACGCGCAACCTGTTTCCAGTCGTAAACGAACGTGGAGAGTTACTAGGCATCGTGAGCCTGGACACCGTGCGCGACGCCCTCTTCGACGACGACCACTACACTACCACCCTCGTGGGCGACCTGATGACCCAGCCCCCCGCCATTGTGAACCCCGACGACACAATGCTGGATACCCTGCGCTGCATGGAGCAGGTGGGCGCCTGGGCCCTGCCCGTGGTAGAGGAAGGCCGCTACGCCGGGTTCCTGCTCAAATCCGCTATTCTGGCCGCCTACCGCCGCCAGCTCCTCAAAGAGTCGGACTAGCGGTGAGATGGTGAAATAGTGAGGGAATTAGCGAGTTGTCATTGCGAGGCAGAGCCGAAGCAATCCGCCCTGAGCAACGCACTAAGCCCTGAAATGTGAAAAGCCCCTGACGTCTTCGCTGGCGTCAGGGGCTTTCTGGTAAAAGAACGGGTCTGGTATTGTACAGGACGGATTGCTTCGCGCTGCTCGCAACGACAGAACAGAAAACTCACTAAGTCACTAACTCGCTAATACTCGCCCAGCTGCGGCTCCTTAGGGGCCAGCATCAGGCCGACCATCATCATGACGCCGGTGAGCAGGATGACGACGAAGAGGATGTTTTCGCTGATTTCGCCGATGAGGTGCTCCTGCGGAATGCTGTAGAAGAGCAGCACACTGATAAGTCCTTTGGGCGCAATAAACAGCTCAGGCACAAGGTCGGTGCGCGCCACGTAGCGCAGGTAGAAAAACCGGATGAGCGTGAGCACCGCCACAATCAGCACGCCTTGCAGCAGCAGGCCGCCGTTGAGCACGTTGCCGAGGGTGATGGAAAAGCCGAACAGCAGGAAGAAGAACGTGCGAATCAGGAAGGCCGACTCGGCGGTGATACTCTTGAGCTGGTGCAGTTCCTCGTGCAGACGCTCGGGCCGAAACCAGCGCGCCAGCGGGCCCTGCAGAAACAGCTTGGCATTGTTCACCACCAGCCCGAACACCAGCACCACAATCAGCGAGGACAGGTGCAGCTTCTTGGACAGCGAGTACACCAGCACCAGGAAGGCAATAATGAGGAAAAACTTGACGTGCAGCCGGATCCGGTCGAGCAGAAACGCCAGCGCGGCGGTACTGAGCACTGCCACCACCAGCACGGCCACTACGTCGCGGGCAAACGTGACGACCGACACGCCCTGGGCGAAGTTGTCCTGCACCGCGAAGTTGAAGAGCATGATGCCCAGGATGTCGGAAAACGTGCTTTCGTACACGATGAACTCCTGTTTTTCGCCGCCCAGGTTGGCCACGCTGGGAATGGCAATGGCCGAGCTGATAACGGCCAGCGGCACGGCATTGATCAGGCAGCTCTGAAACGAGGAGCCCACGTACAGGTGCAGCAGCCAGGCAATGGCCCCCGCCTGCACCACCAGAATGAGCAGGGCCGCCACGAAGGAGCGCCGGATAAGGGGAGCTTTTTCGTGGCGCAGCTCCAGGTCCAGGGCCCCTTCCAGCACAATCATAATCAGCCCGATGATGCCGAACAGCTCCAGCATCAGCTGCGGCACGCGCACGGCCACGTCGAAGTAATCGGCCGTCTGGCGCAGGGCAATGCCGGTGGCTAGCAGCATCAGCACCGACGGAATGCGGGTGGCGCGGGCCGCCAGATCAAACAGATACGAGAGAATAATGGCCAGGCTCAGCCCGATCAGAATGGAGTAAGGACCCATACGCAAGTCAGCAGGAATGAGCTTCGGATACGCAGGAAAGCGGCCTAAGGTCGGACTACCCTTACGCGCCGGTTCATTTCGTTTCTTACCCACGCACTCCTTCACCCCTGAAAACGGCTGCGTACTTTTGCCGGGTGCAACCCGCGTCTTCCCTTCCCGAAATAGCCATTATTGGTGGTGGCCCGGCGGCCCTGCTGGCGGCTCAGCGGCTGGCCGAGGCGGGCCGTCGAGTAGCCGTGTTTGAGGCGCAGAACACCGTGGGCCGCAAGTTTCTGGTGGCCGGGCACGGCGGCTTCAACCTCACCAACGCCGAGCCGGAGGATGTATTTGCCAGCCGCTACGGTCTTCATGCCACTGAGTTTGCGCGGTTTCTGGCGCACTTCTCTCCTACCGACCTGCGCGCCTGGGCGCTGGATCTGGGCATCAACACCTTTGTGGGCACCAGTGGGCGGGTATTTCCGCGGCCCGAGCACAAGCCCGCCGATTTGCTTCGCGCCTGGCTGCGCCGCCTGCACGAGCTTGGGGTGCAGGTGCATACCCGCCACCGCTGGCTGGGCTTTGCCGGGGCAACCGGGCTGCCTCTCCTAAACGAAGCTACCGGTACCGAACTCATCCTGCACCCGTCTGCTACGCTGCTTGCCCTCGGGGGAGCCAGCTGGCCCAAAACCGGCTCCGATGGCCGCTGGGTGCCACTGCTGGAAGAGCTGGGCATCCGGTGCGTGCCCTTCGCGGCCAGCAACTGCGGGGTCGAGGTAGACTGGTCAGACTTCTTCCGGGAGAAAGTGGGGCGGGCGCCTCTTAAGAACGTGGCCCTGAGTTGCCTCGGCCATCCCGTGCGCGGCGAAATTATGCTCACCGACTACGGGCTCGAAGGCACGCCGGTATATGCCCTCACGCCTCAGCTACGAGCTGCGCTGGCCAGCAGCGAGCCGGCCTATCTGCACCTTAATCTGAAGCCTGATGTGCCCCTGGCCCAACTGGCGGAAAAGCTGCGGCAGCGACGAGCAAGCCAATCGTGGCCGAAGTTCCTTGCCGAGACGCTGCGCCTTAAGCCACCAGTGCCTACGCTGCTACGGGAGCTGGTGCCCGAGCTACCCACCAACGCTGACGACTTGGCCCGGCTGCTGACCCAGCTACCCATTCCCGTGGCTGGGTTGCGCCCGCTCGAAGAGGCCATCAGCTCGGCCGGGGGCGTGGCGTGGCCGGAAGTCACCGATGAACTGATGCTGCGCCGGCGGCCGGGGACCTTCGTGGCCGGCGAAATGCTGGACTGGGAAGCGCCCACCGGCGGCTACCTGCTACAGGGCTGCTTCAGCACCGGGGCCTGGGTTGCCCGCGCTATGCTGGGGTATTTAAAGCAGGCCTGACGCCTTGTCACTGCTTCGGCCTCGCCTCGCAATAGCTCATTCTTCCTTCTTCATCAACTCTTCTTCCTCGGCGGTGGCCAGAATGGCTTTGGCTTCCAGCAGCAGCTGCTCACCGGGGTCGGCCAGCTGGCGGTAAAGCAGGGCCACGAGCACGAAAAAAGAACCTACAGGCAGCAGGCACCCCAGCGCAAACCATAGCCGGAACGACCGACCGTGCGTGTAGGCGCAATAGCCCGTCAGCAGGGGCAGCAGTACCACTGCGAGCAGGATCGAAAATCGTAGATCTACATACATAGCGGTGGGATAAAGCGGTAATACCAAGATACTAAAGCGGCTTCAGAAAGTTGCCAGCCGCAGTACCTTGCCGGGGGACAACCTGCGGGCCGAATGATAGTTGGCCTAAAACCAGCGCGCAGAGCCACCTTTTGCCCCCGAATTTGCGTACACGGGCTACCTGCCCCTTTAGTGCCGCTGCGCGGCTGCCCATCGTTGCCCATGTGGGATTCCCAGAAAAGCCTCTTCCGCGTTTCCGCCCAGCTGTTTGCCGAAGGAATTTTTAATTTACTTGACCGTAACCTGCGCCCCGAGGTTTTCCTGCTCGGGCTGGCCGCTGCCAAGGAAGCCAACGAGCCCGCGGCCGTGGTAATTGAGCCCCCCACGCACCGCTACCGGCCTGCCCAGTTTCAGGATGTTAAAACGCGGGCCATGCAGCTGGAGCCCGAAGGCCCCCGCGAGGTGGTGTATCACCTGCACCCCAACGACCACGACCGGTTTGAGAAGTTGCGCTGGTATAACCTGCTCCGCCGCGCCACCGAAGCCACCATTGCCGACCTAGAAGCCGCTACTCCGGCCGAGGCCCGGGTGTCGTTCTGCTCCCAGCCGGTGAGCGTAAACAACTACCAGATTCTGGTGGTGTTGCAGATGAACGCCGAGGCCTATCATAGCCACTACGCTTTGCCCTCGGCACCGCACGGCCGCGCCGGCTCCCTGCTGCAGGCCACGGTGCAGGAGTTTCTGCACGACTGCCTGCGGGCCCTGCGCGAGTCGGATCTGGATGAGGACCGTCCCATTCTCGACCGCGACTACAACGAGCTGCTGCGGGCCGCCGGCCGCCGCTTTATGCTGGCCGTCGGCAATGGCAACCACGGCCTCTACGATGCCTGCAACGGCATTGCTGCCTTGCGCCACGAGGGCGACGAAGGCGTGGGCCTGATGGCTTTATCACGCCGCAACCACCCGGCGGTGCGCCCTGTGCTGCTGCTGGAAACACCCATTGCCCTGCGCGACCATCGGTCGATGCGCAAGCTCCTGGAGCTGAGCGAGGAAAACGTGGCATTGATGAGCGACGCAGCTAACCTCTTTGGCCTGGGCGAGGTGGTAGAGCTGGACGACCCCAACTATGAGCCCCTGTTCATGGTGCACTTCACCAAGCACTACAGCTGGGACCTCAGCCACGCCGGGGAGGTGATGATGCGCGTGGTATCGAACACGCCGCGCCTGCCCCGCTCCCGGGTAGATGAGCGAAACTTCGAGCGGGCCATCCGCCGCAACTGGCCCGACATGGATGCCTCGGGGGTGGAGTATCTGTGGTCGTTGGCGCTAAGTGCCACCTCCCAGCCTACGGGTACCATCCTCCTGATTTCGGATGGTGCCGCCCAGGAAGCCCGCCGCCTGGCCACGCAGTGCTACCGCGTCACGCCCACGCGCATCACCCCGGCCATGGTGCGTTTGGTCACCAACATCGACGGGGCTGTGCTCATCGACCCCCAGGGCACCTGCTTCGGCATCGGCGCAATTCTGGATGGGCTGGCCACGGCCAAAGGCGACTCCTCGCGCGGGTCCCGCTTCAACTCCGCTGTGCGCTACGTGGAAACCAGCCGCTACCCCTGCCTGGCCATCGTGGTAAGCGAAGATGGCTGGATTGATTTGCTTCCGCCGCTGGGGAAATAAGGTGCTGCTTTCCGGTAAATGGTCATGCTTCGACAAGCTCAGTATGACCATGAGTTTCTACCCGTTCACCGATTTCATCATCTCGGCGGGGTAGCGTAAGCCGGCGGCCTGAGGCGCGAGTTCGTCTAGTAGTTGCAGCTCTTCGGCAGTGAGTGACACGTTGAGGGCACCCACATTTTCTTCCAGATACTTCACACGCTTCGTACCAGGAATGGGAGCCACGTCGGTACCCTGGGCCAGCACCCAGGCCAACGCCAGCTGGCCGGCCGTACAGTTTTTCTGCTCGGCCATTTCGCGGATGCGCGCTACTAGGTCCAGGTTTTTCTGGAAATTCTCCCCCTGAAAGCGCGGCGTGAAGCGGCGGTAGTCGTCGGCGGCCAAATCCTCAAACCGCTGAATCTGCCCCGTGAGGAAGCCCCGGCCCAGGGGCGAGTACGGCACAAACCCAATGCCCAGCTCGCGGCAGGTCTGCAGCACACCATCTTCCGGGTCACGGCTCCAGAGGGAGTACTCGCTTTGCAGGGCCGTGATGGGGTGCACGGCGTGGGCCCGCCGAATGGTGTCAGCCGAGGCTTCGGACAGGCCCAGGTAGCGCACTTTGCCCGCCTGCACCAGCTCGGCCATAGCCCCCACAGTTTCCTCAATGGGCGTATTGGGGTCCACGCGGTGCTGATAGTACAGGTCGATGTAGTCGGTACCAAGGCGGCGCAGGCTGCCTTCGCAGGCTTCACGCACGTATTCCGGCCGCCCGCTGATGCCGCGCCGCGTCGGGTCGTTGGGGTCGCGCTGAATGCCAAATTTGGTGGCTAGCACCACCTGCTGCCGCTGCTCGCGCAGGGCGCGGCCCACCAACTCCTCGTTGGTATAGGGCCCGTACATGTCGGCCGTGTCGAAAAACGTGATGCCCAGCTCCAGGGCGCGGTGCAGGGTGCGCGTGCTTTCGGCGTCGTCGCGGCCGGCGTAGAAGTCCGACATGCCCATGCAGCCCAGGCCCAGGGCCGATACCGTGAGGCCCTGCCGGCCCAGCGTGCGTTGTTCCATAGTGGTGATTGGTAAGTGTGTGATGGTTGATGATCAGATCGTCGGGGTATAACTGCTGCTCGGCGAAATAGGTTGGCTTATCATTTTCCGCGAAGTTGCGTTACAAGGCCATAACCTCTCCCCTTATGGCCTCCTCTCCTGTTTCCCCGGCTACCCCTACTTCCTTCGACCAGGATGAGCGCCTGCGCTGGGTTTCGCACATTTCCCGCCTCATGGACAGCCAGTTTCGCGTGCCCGGCACCACCTGGCGCTTCGGCCTCGACCCCATTATGGGCCTGATACCGGTAGTGGGCAACCTGCCGTCGATGGCCATTTCCGGGGTGCTGATCATGACCATGTTCCGCCACGGAGCCAGCGGCAGCCTGATTATGCGGATGGTTATCAACGTGGTGCTGGATTCGCTCATTGGCTCCATTCCCATCCTGGGCAATATTTTTGATTTTGCCTACAAAGCCAACGACCGGAACGTGCAGCTCCTGCGCCGCCACTACCAGGAAGGCCGCTACCAGGGCAGCGGCAAAGGCCTGATGGTGGTAGTGGTCCTGGTGCTGCTGCTGGGCTTTGGGCTGCTGCTCTGGGGCACCTGGACGCTGGCTGCGTGGCTCTGGCACTACGCCGAGCTGCATTCCAACTGGTAACCCGGCCAATGGACGAGCATGGTTGCCAATCGTGCTGTACCTTTGCCGCGTGCGTACGTTTTCGATTGTTGTTGCCCTCCTCATTGGCTTAAGTGCTCTGCTCCCCGCCTGCACTTCCTCGCCCAACCCCGCCGAGCAGGTAGCTGCCGCCGAGCAGCGCGTGCTGGCGTCCCACGACTCGCTGATGGCGCGGATGGACCAGCTCTATTCCCGCCGCCAGCAGCTGCAGGCCCTACCCGCCGCCGACTCCGCGGGCGTGGCAACCCGTAGGCGTGCCCTGCTGGCCGCCGAAAGCGCCATGATGGGCTGGATGCACCAGTACCGCAAGCCCGCCGATACCGTGGCGCCCGCCCGGCAGCTGGTCTACTTTGCCCGGCAGCAGCAGCGCATCGATTCCGTTGGCCTTCTCATGAACAGCAGCCTCGACTCCGCGCAGGCCCTATTGCCCGCGGCCCCGGCGGCCGCTTCTCCTTCTTCTCTATGACACGCTTTTTCATTCGCCAGGCTTTGCGCAGTAGCGCACTGGCTTGGTCGGCCGGCTTGCTGCTGGCTTCCTGCTCGCTTGATTCTGCTACCGATAAAGCGGCTACCCTGCCCTACATCGGAGAGCGGGAAGTAAAGCCCCGCGCCGACGGTGGCCCGGCCGATACGGTGTTTGCCGTGGTGCCCACGTTTCGCCTGACCAACCAACAGGGTCAGCCTGTTACCAAAGCTACGTTTGCCGGCAAGGTGTACGTGACGGACTTTTTCTTTGCTACCTGCCCCAGCATCTGCCCCAAAATGCAGAGCGAGCTGCTGCGGGTGTACGAGCGTTACAAAGGCAATCCGCGCGTGGCCTTCCTCTCCCACACCATCGACCCGGACCACGACTCCATCCTCGTTCTGCGCGACTACGCCGAGCGGCTGGGCGTGAAGGACGCCAGCCAGTGGCACTTCGCCACGGCCGCGCGCGACACCGTTTTTGGGCTGGCTCACGCCTACTTCACGGCAGCGCAGCCTGATAAGGAAGCGCCGGGCGGCGTAGCCCACAATGGCACCTTTGCGTTGGTCGACAGCAAAGGCCACGTGCGCGGCCTCTATGATGGAATGGTAAAAGCCGAGGTAGACCGTCTCATCCGGGAGCTGCCCGTGCTGCTGAAAGAGGAAGAGCAAACCGCGGCCACCGCAGCTAACTGATGCGCTGGCTGCGCACCAGCCTGCAGGCGGCCGCGGTCCTGGCGGTGGCTCTGAGCGTGGGCGGCTGCTTTTCCAACCGCCAGAACGAAGGCGCCAGGCTCTACCAGTCGCACTGCGCCAGCTGCCACGGCGAGCAGGGTGAAGGCCTGCGCCGCCTGATTCCGCCTGTCGCCGCCTCCGACTATGTAACGCGCCACCGCGCCACCCTGCCCTGTCTGGTGCGCAAGGGCCAGCGCGGACCGGTGGTCGTCAATGGGGTGGAGTACAACCAGGTGATGCCCGGCCACCCCGACCTCACCGACTCGCAGATTGCGAACCTGCTGAACTTTGTGCAGCAGAACTGGGGCAACCACAACGAGCCCTACACTATCCGGGAAGTTTCGGAGCTGCTGGCACCCTGCAACGGCTCCGACGGGCAATAAGCTTTTGCCTTAGAAAAACAAGAATTCCTGTCCTGCTTAATCTGGCGTCCGCGGAGTCGAAGCATCTCTACCGATTCGTTGAGTAGCAGGAAAGATATTTCGACTCCGCGGACGCCAGATTAAGCAGGACAACTATTAATACACACTTATTGCCTTAGCTACTTGCCGCTCGTGTGCGTCTTTAGCCAGGTTCCTATAGCCTCCAGAGCCGCCGGGGCGAAGGTTTCTTCTAGGCCCACGTACTCCTGGGGAGCTCCAGTGTCGGCAGTTTGAAAGAGGTGGTTGAGGCCGGGCAATGACCGCACCGTGACGTCGCGGTTACCGGCAGATTTCAGGCCCTGCTCAATGGCTTGCAGATTTTCTGCGGCGGCCACCTGGGTATCTTTGGCGCCGTTGAGCGCCAGCACGGGCACTTTTACTTTCTGCAGATAAGTGGCCACGTCCGTTGTGAGAAAATAGCGCATCCATGGGCCGGTGAGTTGGGCTACTCCCTGCTGGGCTTCCTCTGAGCTTACCTGTGGTTGCAGCTGTTGCACGCGAGCAACCAGCAGCTTGGTCAGCGCCTCGGTGCTGGTGCTGACCGGCTGGCGGCGCAGCTCGGCGAACAGCGCCCCGTTGACGCGTCGCATCTCACCCAGTGAGGCCGTGTCCATGCCTTGCGCCCGGCCAATGTCTTGTTGCTGGCGCAGCAGCACGGCGTCGCCGGCAAGGCCGGGGCCGGCCAGCGTCACCACCAGGTTGGGCCCGCCGGGCTGGGAGGCCGCTTGCCAGGCTATCAGCCCGCCTTCACTGTGGCCGATCAGCGCTACTTGGGCGGGCCTGATGTCGGGGCGGGTGCGCAGGTAAGCTAAGGCCGCCTGCGCATCGGTTGTGAAGTCGGCGGTGGTGGCGTCGGCAAACGTGCCCCCGGACTGAGCCGTGCCCCGGTCGTCGTAGCGCAGCACGGCAAAGCCTTGGCGGGTGAGGTAGTCGGCCAGCACGAGGAAGGGCTGGTGGCCGAGAATGGATTCGTTGCGGTCCTGGGGTCCGGAGCCGCTCACCAGCACCACCGCCGGAAAGGGGCCCTTGCCTTTCGGCAGAGTGAGCGTGCCAGCCAGGCTCAGCTTAGCTTTCGGGTTGGAGAAGCTTACGTCCTGGCTTTGGTAAGGAAGCGGACCTTTAGGCGTTTGGGGGCGGCGCAGGGCCGCCTTAGCGGGGGCCGCACCGTGCGTTAGCGTGAGGGGCATTTCGGCGCCGCCCTGCTGCCACAAGCCTGAAACCTGCTGCTGATCGGGCGAGAACCGACCGATAAACCGGGCTTCCAGGGGCGTGAGCGTCAGGTACAAACTATCGGCGCGCAGCACAGCCCGGGTGAGGGGCATGTCTTTCAGCCCCTGCTGGGGTACCGACAAGGTTCCGCTGAGCGCGGCCGTGGTGCCGGCCAGGGTGAACACCGTTTGCAGGTCCCCGGAAGGTAGCTTCAAGCTCCCCTGCCAGGTGCCGGCGGGACCATTAGCGGTTTGAGCAACAGCAGCCGTAGTGGTTAGCAGACCGCCGAGGGCAAGAGTAAGGAGGGAAGATGTTTTCATAGATCAGATTGGCGAACAAAAGGAAAGGCTTTTCTCAAAACCCACGCTGCACAACGCCGTTTCGATGCCCAAAACTGCCGGACCTATGGCAGGAATAAAAAACGGCCGGACCAACCCACCGGAAAAAAGGATGAACACCTTACCTGCCCGGATAACCCACGTTGGTCACGCGGGGTTGGCGGCCGCCGCCCTATCCTCTACTTTCGTCCTGAGCCTTGCTGGTTGGTAAGGCGCCGGCTACTATATGGCTACTTCTGTTCTTCCGGCTTCCCGCAAGGGGCTGCCCGCCTGGCTTCGGCTTACGCTCCGAGACGCGCTGGTGTGGTCGTCCATGCTTGCCCTGTCGGTGGTGGCCGACCGCCGCTTCCTGACCGGGGACTTTCCCTGGCACGTCTTTCGCGAGTTTCTGGTGTACCTGCTGCTGCCTACTGTGGGGGCAGTGTACCTGAACCACCTGGTGCTGGTGCCGCGCCTGCTCGACCAGGGCCGGTACTTTTTGTACCTAGCCGCGCTGCTGGCCTGGTCGCTGCTGCTGGGCGGGGTACTCAAGCTGGTGTTTGCCGGCTTCTATGCCCAGGATTCGTGGGGACACAGCAGCTTCAACGTACTGTTTGTGCAGCTGCTGGCCATGGGCGTGCTCATGGTGTGGCGCTCCATCACCCAGCGCCGCACCCGCCTGCGCACCCAGCTGCTGGAGCGCGACCAGCAGCTGCGCCTGCTCGAAGCCCAGGTGAACCCCCACTTCCTGTTTAATACCCTCAACAGCCTCTACGCCCTCAGCCTCACCCAAAGCTCCCAGACGCCCGACATGCTCCTGGCGCTTTCCGGACTCATGCGCTACCAGCTCGACAGCACCCAGCGCCCCCGCGTACCCTTGCAGGAAGAGCTGGACTACCTGCGCAGCTATACCGCCCTGCAGGCCCTGCGCCTGGGAGCCCGCTGCCCGCTGGTGGTAGAGCTACCCGCACCCGAGCAGGCCGCGGGCTTCGCGGTGCCGCCCCTGCTGTTTCTGGCCCTAATCGAAAATGCCTTCACCTACGGCACGCGCCGCGCACAGGGCTCTTTTGTGACGATAAAGCTGACGCTGGAAGCCGGACAGCTGCACCTGAGCTTGCGCAACGCCCTGCCCCCGGCCACCGATACCGGCGGTGGAGCGGGCACCGGCCTGGTCAACACCCGCCAGCGCCTGGCCCTTTTATACCCCGGCCGGCATACCTTGCGCGCCGAAGCCTCGGCCACCGAATTCTGCACCGACTTGCACCTGACCCTATGAACCCCGCTCCCCTGCGCGTGCTGATTGTAGACGATGAGCCCTTGGCGCATGAGGTGCTGCGCACGTACATTGGACGGGTGGCCCACCTCACCGTGGCCGGCCACTGCTACACCGCCGCCGAGGCCCTGGCGTTTCTGCACCAGCACCCCGTAGATGCCGTGCTGCTGGATATTCAGATGCCCGAAATGAGCGGACTGGAGCTGCTGCAGGCCCTGCCCCAGCGCCCGCCCGTTATTCTAACCACGGCCCACAGCGAGTTTGCCCTGGAAAGCTACGAACACGGCGTGATTGATTATCTGGTAAAGCCCGTGCCTTTCCCCAGGTTTCTGAAAGCCGTGGGCCGCCTGCGCCCTACCACGCCGGCAGCTGCTGCTAATTCAACTCCGGCACCTGGCCCGGCCACGGCACCCGAGGCTTCGGCCGCCCTGCTCCTGCGCGATGGGGCTACCACCCACCGGGTACCCCTGGCCGATATTCATCTGCTGGAAGCCTACGGCAACTACGTGAAGGTGCACACGGCGGGCGGCCGCTTAGTAGTGACGGATACACTGCGCCGCCTGCTCACGGAGCTGCCGGAAGCGGAGTTTGTGCGGGTGCATAAGTCCTACGTGGTGCCCCTGCGCCGGGTAGAGCGGCTGGAAAGCCAGCAGCTGACGGTGGCCGGGCAGGTGCTGCCCCTGGGCGCCGCCTTCCGCCAGGATTTTCTGCGGCGCTGGCAGCAAACGGCCCACTAGGCCTGTGGTTTTAGCGGCGGTGGCGGGGTGCATCTTCCCCAAAACCTCCTTAGCTTGCAGCTTCACCCCGAATCTGACTCCGCAATGGGACTATTTGATTTCCTGAAAAAGAAAAACGACAGTACGCCTACCCCCACGCCGGCCGCCCAACCCGCAGCACCGACTACGCCCGATGCCCCGGCGCCCACGACGGAGCGCAAAGGGCCGCGCTATTCGCGCCAGCAGTTCACTTCGCCCACGGCCACGCCGGTTCCGGTGATGCCGCCGATGCCCGTGCCGCCCATTCCCCCGATGCCGCCCCAGCCGGCATTTGTGCCCACCAATGCGCTGGAAGAAGCGTTGATGCGCGCCGCCAACGAGCCGGAATTTCGTCCCATCTTTTACCAGCAGCTGCTGAGCCACGAGCTGATTATCCTGCCGCTGCCCGCTGAAGGCCGCGACTCGGGCGAAATCACCATTGAGCCCGGCTCGGAAATACAGCTGCAGATGCTCAACGACAACAAGCTACCCATCTTCAGCTCCGTGGAGCGGGTGTTTGAGGGCGGTATCGTACCCGAGGGCATGCCCTACCTGCGCATGCGCGGCTTCGACTTCTTCAACATGGTGCGCGGGGCCGAGTGCGTGCTCAACCCGTTCTCACCCGTAGGCAAGCTACTCACGGCCCAGGAGCTGGAAGAGCTGCTCTCGGGCAACCTGATCGAAGACACGTCCCAGGAAGCGGCGCCCGAAACCCGGGTGCAGCTCGGTCAGCCCGCCGACTACCCCACCGCCCTGGCCGATTCCGTGCGCGAGTTCAGCCAGGCCCAGCCTTTGGTGAAAGCCGTGTACCTGGCGCAGCTGCAGGTGGAAGGCAGCCCCGAACCGCCACGCCTGCTGCTGGGCTTTGATATTGAGGGCGAAGACCCCGCTTTCCTCCAGGAAATGGGCCCGTTTGTGCAGCCCCACCTGCGGGAAGGCGAACTGGTAGATATGATGGTTATCAGCACGGCCGCCGATGATCCGCTGGCCGCCTACTTCCGCCAGACCGAGCCGGTATATCAGAAGGCGTAGTTCCCGCTGAATTGTTGGTTAGCCCCGGCTTCCGTCTTTCCTGACGGAAGCCGGCGTGTTTTTAGCGGGTCTGGTTTGCTGGGCGCGCTACTCCACGCGTGCCTGGGCCTGCCGGGCCAGCAGGCGGGCAAAAACCGGCTGCAGGGCCACGTACAGCACCGCCACTACCGGCACCGACGCGGCCGCCCACAGCAGCAGTGCGCCCAGCTCGGCCCGCCACAGCAAGCTCAGCCCCCCGGCCCAGTCGTGGTTGAAGTAATACTGTAGCCGGGCCAGGCTCAGGCTCTGGCCGGCTCCGCCCAGCAGCCGGGCACCCCACTGCAGCAGCGGAATCAGAGCCAGCAACTGCAGGGGGCTCATCAGGTGGCTTACCAGCAGCAGAGCGGCCACGTTCAGCCGCAGCCGCAAGCCCACGGCGGTGGCCATGAGCGTGGTGACGCCCAGCAGCGGCACCAGCCCGAAGCTGATGCCCAGCGCCACCGTGAGGGCCAGCTGCCGGGGTGTGAGACCCTGTTTCAGGATGTTCAGCAACGGCATAAGCAGCTTGCGCCGCAGCCAGCCAGGCGGGGCAGATTCGGGCACGGGCGCAGGCGGTATCGACACAGAAAGGAGCTGAAAGTACATGAAAAAGTGCTCCGGCGGCGCGTATCTTCGCACGGCGCACCTGCGGCCCTTCGCTCACCGGGTGGGTGAGGCAACTGATGACAAAAGTACGAGAGCCCGGCCAGCCCCGGCCCAAACTGTGGACGGATTTCTTTCTGCTGCTGCGCAAGGCGGCCCAGGAGCTGGGTGCCAATGACCCGCTACGCCTGGGCGCGGCCACGGCGTTTTTCACCTCGTTTGCCCTGCCGCCCATTCTCATCATCCTGGTGCAGCTGCTGGGTTCGTTGTATTCCGCTTCCATCGTGCGCGGGCTGCTGCTTACCAAGCTGGCCAACCTGCTGGGGGCGTCGGCGGCCGAGCTGGTGCAGCAGATTCTGGATAACGTAACCAACGTGGAGCGCAGCCGGCTGGTGTCGTGGCTGGGGTTTGGGTTTCTGCTTTTTATTGCCACCACGCTGTTTGTGGTCATTCAGAACTCGCTCAACCAGCTCTGGAATATCCGACCCCGGCGCACCACCCGCCAGCTCTCCAAGGTGCTGAAAGAGCGGGTTCGGTCCCTGGGCGCCCTGCTGGCTACGGCCCTGCTCACGGTGCTGGCCTTCACCTCCGATACCATTCTGGCCCTCTTTGCCGATTACATCAAGGACTTCGACGCCACCTTTGGCTACTTTCTGGTGCAAGTGCTCAATCAGACGGTTTCCCTGCTGATTCTGGCAGCCTGGTTTGCGGCCACGTTTCGCAACCTCAGCCTAGCGAAAGTGCCCTGGCGGGCCGTGCTGCGCGGGGCGGTTCTCACGGCTGTGTTCATTGACATCGGCGAGTATATTCTCGGGCATCTGCTGGTGCAGCGCAACCTGGGGCCGATTTACGGGCCGGCTTCCAGCCTGGTGCTGGTGCTGCTGTTCGTGTTCTACTCGGCCATGATTTTCTACTTTGGCGCCTGCTTCACCAAAGTCTACGCCCACTACATCGGCATCGATATCCGCCCCAAGAAGTCCGCGGTGCGCTACCGGCTGGTAGACGTGGAGGAGTAAATGGCAGAATGATTTTGTGGTTACCGGGCTGTTTTCGGGTTGCCTGCGGAGGCAGCCATTCCAAAACCCTATCCAGCCATTCAACAATACGTACCTTTGCCGGCTAATCCCGTGCACTGATGAGTACCCTTACCTTCGCCGACCTCGGCCTTGCCCCGACCTTGCTCCAGGCTCTCGAAGAGCTGACTTTTGCTGCCCCCACGCCCGTGCAGGAACAGGTAATTCCGATGGCGCTGGCCGGGCAGGACGTGGTAGGGCAGGCACCTACGGGCTCCGGTAAAACCGCCGCCTACGGCCTTTCGGTGCTGCAGCAGCTGGATGTGCAGGTGGATGCCGTTCAGGTGATTGTGCTGGTACCGGCCCGCGAACTAGCCCTGCAGGTGCGCGACGCTCTCAAGAAGCTCGGCAAATTCCTGCCCAACCTGCGGGTGGCGGCGTTCTACGGGGGCCACGCGTTCCGCGAAGAAACGGCCTCCCTCAAGCAGGCTCCGCACGTGGTGGTAGCCACACCCGGCCGCCTGCTCGACCACTTCGAGCGGCGCAGCATCATTCCCAACCAGTTGAAAGTGCTGGTGCTGGACGAGGCCGACAAGCTGCTGGAGCTGGGCTTCCAGGAAGAGCTGGTGGAGATTATCAAGCGCCTGCCGCGCCGCCGCCAGACCCTGCTGTTCTCGGCCACCATGTCGGACAAAGTGCTGGAGCTGATTCGCAAGAACCTAACGCGGCCCCGCGTGGTGAATGCCGGCGAAGACACGGACGAGCTGCCCGAAAACCTCACGCTGCTGGGCCACGTGGGCACGCTGGAGCAAAAGCCCGCCGCCCTGCTTCACCTGCTCAACCAGCCCGAAACCGGCCGCGCCCTCATTTTCTGCAACACCCGCGAGCGGTGCGCCGAGCTGGCGCGCTTCCTGCACGGGCGCGGGGTAGCGGCCGAAATGCTGCACGGCAAAATGCCCCAGCCCGAGCGCGACAAAGCCCTGATGAAGCTGCGCAACAACTCGGCTCAAGTGCTGGTAGCCACCGACGTAGCCGCCCGCGGCCTCGACGTGACTCTGCTCGATACCGTGGTGCAGTACGACGCCCCCGACAAGGCTGATGGGTTCCAGCACCGGGCCGGCCGCACGGCCCGCGCCGGCGCCGCCGGCACGGCCCACCTGCTGGCTACGCCCAAAGAGCAGGCCCATGTGCAGAAGTGGCCCATAGCCGAAGGCATCAAGTGGACGCTCATGCACGCGCCCAAGCTGCTGCCCGCCGCGCCCAAAGCCCCGCGCCCCGAAAACGTAACCCTGCACGTTTCGGCTGGCAAGAAGGATAAAGTAAGCGCCCACGACCTGGTGGGGGCCTTCGTGAACGTGGGCGGTGTGGGCCGCGACCAGGTAGGCCATATCGAAGTGTTCGACTACTACAGCTACGTGGCCGTGCCCCGCCAGATGGCCCCGGAAGTGGCCGAGCGCCTGATGGGTGCCAAGGTAAAAGGCAAGAAAGTGCGTGTGTCGGTGGTGGAGTAATTCGCTCCGGCTGCTTGGAATAGCTGCTAAAGCCAGCTTGCGGCAGTTAGTCCTTTAGGGGTTGGTGCGTAAGGCCGGTACCTGCAGCCGCTTGCCTTTCTCATCGAGTGGATACATGTGGGTGGAATCCGTCAAGATTTCCACTTTCAGCCGGAGCATTGGCCTGCCGGAGCCATTCGGTCCCCGCCGCAACACCTCTAGTAGTTCGCTTTGAACCTTAGCCGGTACCGGCGCATGGGGTGGCCTTGTGGCCAGGGGCAGGGCCAGCGCCAGAGTCCGCACGCTGCCGGCTGGTACCAACAGCCCCCTTCCTTGGTCGTGGTTTGATTCCGGCCAGGTGTAGCGCCCGAAGTCCATGCTCCCGTACGCCCGGCGCAGCGTAAAGTCCCGGTCATTGTCGTTGTGAATTTCCACCACCAGATGCAGCATCGGTGGTGTGGTGGGCGTGGCGGCCGACAGGCTGTCGGCCGCCACCACCCGGGCCGCATAGTGGGGCACTTGGAACAACGCCCCCATGAACGAGGCACATTGGCCCCAGAGCAACAGCGCCAATAACCCCACCAGTGCCAGTACAGCGGACGAAGGGCGCCGAACCCGAGCAGCTTTTTCCATGCGGCCCAACTTACCGAAAATGCCGTAATTGAGCCCAAGCTGCCTCCGCCGGTTTTGAGGGGCAGTGCTTACGCCGATTTTTCAGCCTCTGTTCTTGACGTATCCCGTCCAACTTACCCTCGGTCCGCTGGTGCTTCCCGTTCACCTCTTGTTTGAGGTGCTGGCTTACTCCGCGGGCTACCGGTTCTACCAGACGCTGCGCGCCCGCACCCTCGACCCGATTTCCGACGAGCACCGTCTCTGGATTTTTGTGGGCTGCGCGGCCGGGGCGCTGCTGGGCTCCCGGGCGTTGGGGCTGCTGGAGCACCCGGAGCTGCTAACTCACCCGCCCGGGGGCTGGCTGTACTACTTCACCAACAAAACCATTGTGGGCGGCCTGCTCGGCGGCCTTATTGGCGTGGAGTTGACCAAGAAGCGCCTCGGCGTAACGGCCTCCAGCGGCGACCTGATGGTGTACCCAATTTTGCTGGGCATGTGCCTGGGCCGCCTGGGCTGCCACTTCGCTGGCCTCACCGACGGCACCTTCGGCACGGCCACCACTCTGCCGTGGGGCATCGACTTCGGTGACGGAATCCCGCGCCACCCCACCAACCTCTACGAAATCGGCTGGCTGGCCTTGCTGGGCGCGGGCCTCTGGCTGGCGGAGCGCCGCCGGCCACTGCCTGCGGGCTGGCGGTTTCGGTTTTTTATGGTAGGTTACCTGCTGTTCCGCCTGCTGGTCGAGTTTCTCAAGCCCACGCCCGCCCCGAGCGGCTGGGGCCTCACCGCCATTCAGTGGGCCTGTGTGGCGGGGCTGGGGTATTATGGGTGGCTGTGGGGGCGAACATATCGTTTGAAATCAGCAGGTTCCACTAGCAAAAGCATAGCTTAACAAGCATGTCCCACCATACCGTCACACGTGTTGAGCGAATTAAGCTATTCCTCTGGGACTATTACTTCGGCAACTCTGCTTGGACTAACTCAGTGCGAATAATTGGAGGGCCACTAGTTATTGGCAGTGGAATGCGTCTGTATTCAGGTTCCACTCGGTTTGCGCTGGGTTATGGGGGATTTTGCTTGATCTACGGAACCTATTATCTTCTGAAGCCAGCAATAATCATCCTCACGCGGCCAGTTCTGTTTCAGACAACTGAATTTGATCTGCACATGGATGCGGAAAGCCTGACAATGCAAGAGTCAGGAGTTAAGGTGACAGTCCGATTTGACTCATTTAAGAGTGTCCGGCGACAATCCAAATACTACGCGGTGAAGCTGCCTGAAAAAATGACTATTCATTTCAAAAAAAGCCATCTAACCGAGCAGGAGAAAGATATTTTAAACCAGCATCTTACTGCCTGATTCCTTTCCCCTGCTTTCATGCCCGAACGTCCCTATACCTACTACGACTTCACCCTGAGCCTTTGCCCGCACTGCTTGCGGCGTGTGGAGGCCAAAATCGTCTTTGAGGACGGGCAGGTGTTCATGCTCAAGCGCTGCCCCACCCACGGCCGACAGAAGGTGCGCATTGCCACCGATGTGGAGTACTACAAGAGCATCCGCAACTACGTGAAGCCCAGCGAAACCCCGCGTCGCTTCAACACCGCCACCCACTACGGCTGCCCCTACGACTGCGGCCTCTGCACCGACCACGAACAGCACAGCTGCCTTACCGTCATTGAAATAACGGACCGCTGCAACCTGACCTGCCCTACCTGCTACGCCGAAAGCAGCCCCCACCACGGTCGGCACCGCACCCTGGAGGAAGTGGAGGCCATGATTGACGTGCTGGTGCTCAACGAAGGGGAGCCCGACGTAGTGCAGATTTCGGGCGGGGAGCCCACCCTGCACCCGCAGTTCTGGGAAATCCTCGACATGTGCAAGCGCAAGCCCATCAAGCACCTGATGGTGAACACCAACGGCGTGCGTCTGGCCAAGGATGAGGAGTTTGTGGCCCGGCTGGCTACCTACGCCGGGGCTTTCGAGGTATACCTGCAGTTCGACTCCTTCCGCGAAAACGTGCTGCTCACCATGCGCGGCCGCGACCTGCGCGAGGTCAGGATGAAAGCCCTGGAGCACCTGAACAAGTACAACCTGAGTACCACGCTCGTCGTGACCCTGCAAAAGGGCCTCAACGACGACGAAATGGGCGAAATCATCGACTTTGCCCTAAAGCAGCGGTGCGTGCGCGGGGTCACGTTTCAGCCCACCCAGGCGGCCGGGCGGCTAGAAAACTTCAACCCCGAAACCGACGCATTTTCCCTGACGGAAGTGCGCCAGGGCATCATCGACCAAAGCCCCGTGTTTACGGCCCAGGACCTGCTGCCCGTGCCCTGCAACCCCGACGCGCTGGCCATGGCCTACGCCCTCAAGCTGGAAGGCGAGGTCTACCCGCTCACCCGCTACATCGACCCGGCCGAGCTGCTCACCAACAGCAGCAACACCATCGTGTACGAGCGGGACCCGCGCCTCCGCCAGCACATGCTGCGCCTGTTCAGCACCGCCAACACCGTAGATACCGTGGTGCCCGAGCTGAACCAGCTGCTCTGCTGCCTACCCCAGGTGTCGGCGCCCAACCTGAGCTACGAGAACCTGTTCCGCGTCATCATCCTGCAGTTCATGGACGCCTGGAACTTCGACGTGCGGGCCGTGAAAAAGTCCTGCGTCCACATCGTTTCAAAGGACCTGAAAATCATTCCCTTCGAAACGATGAACATCTTCTACCGCGACCCGGAAAAGCTGGCCCGCCTGTCCGAGCTGCGCGAAGCCTCCGTTTTGTAGCCACCTGCCATGGAACAGCAAGAGCCACCTACACCACCCGAAAAGTCAACCAGCCAGTTGCTGGGCCTTGTGGTAGCCATAAATTTTGGAGCATTGCTAGTACTGGGTAGCCTGGGTGGAATAGTGGGCATGCTTGCGCTGCCCGTGCTCAATGTGCTGGTTGGTATCATCCTGTTGTTCGGCCCGCAAAAAAAGCTGGGGAAGGTGCTGCTGATTTCCGGCCTAGTGGTGGCGTTACTGGGCCTGGGTACGTGTGCCCTTATTCTCTCCAACCTGAATTTCAATGGCCATTAAATCCTGCACTGAGGCGCCATGCCAAAGTCCCCGAGTCCAACTGGGGACGGGCAACATGCACTAACTTTCTACGCTATGGAACCAGCCCCAACACCCCGCCCTAACCATGTGTTGCGCAACAACCTGCTGCTCGTGTTGGCCGCAGCCGTAATCCTGGGCTTGCTCGGGCGGTTTGTAGCGGTGGGCGCCGCTTTTCTGTTTGCGGGCGGCTACCTGGTGCAAGTGCTGGTGAACGTGGTGCTGGGGGTGGTGCGGCTGGTGAAGGCCGAGCCGGGCCGCAGTGCCGCCCCCTACTTCCTGAGTGCCCTGCTGGTGCTCATCATCGGCTTCGGGGCCTGCAGCGCAATGGTGCTGGCTGGTCTGGATACCATGAACTGATAGCCCAAAGCCAGCTTGAGCATACCCGAAGCCAGCACATGATGATGCGGACTCCAAGCGGACTCCCTTGTTGACCTTACCGACTATTCAACTGCTCGACTAGGGCAGGGTAAATGAAAGGTCGGCGCTGATTAGGTTGGCCGTGAGGCCGGTGCTCTGCCGATAATACGCGTAGCGCAAATCCAGGGCTTTAAACTTCGCCACCTGGCCCCCAAAGGGCGTTTTGAAACGCCCAATGCCATACACCGGGGAATAGCGCAGCCCCAGGCCAATCTTGTTGGCGGAGAAGTTAGCCAAATCGTAGTCGGAGGTGTAGTACTCGTCCGTGATGCTGTGCTCCAGGTAGGGCGCGAAATAGTCGGCGGCTGTCTGGGTATGGTAGCGGTAGAAAGGGTACAGCACAAAAAAGGGCGTCACTTTTAGCGGTGTTTCCAGCTCCAGGGTGTGCGCCCTGATGCCAAAGTTGTCGTTGTAGAACCGGTAGTAGCCGCGCAGCTGCACTAGGTCGGTGGCGTAGTAGTTCAGGCGCAAACCCACCGGATACTTCAGGCGTTGCCGGGGCAGCAGCTCGGTTTTGGCCGTGCCCAGCGCCCCGCCGGTTTCCCGGAAATACACGCGGTGAAAAGGCGTGCTCAGCAGCCCGTTCTGAGCTACCAGCTCGGTGCTCACGGCCGCCTGCAGGCGCTGGGTAAGCACCTGCGAGTACACCAAATTCAGGTTGTAGCTCTGGCGCGTATCGAAGCCGGAGCCATGGTCGCCGCCCCGCCCCTGGCGCAGCTCCGCGGGTAGGATAAGGGTAGCGCGGTCAAAAAACACTTGGGCAGCCACGCTCAGCTCCCGGTTGCCATCGGCGGAGGTATGGGCCCAAGAAGCAGTAATATTCCCCGAGAGGTAGTCGTATTCCTTGGAAAATCCCCCTCCCACGCCCACAATCGTGCGCTTATCTGCCAGCTGCCGCGAGTAACCCAAATCCAGATGGTAGCGCGTATCCGACGACGAAGGCGTAGACAGCACCTGGTCAATCCGGTCGGTGGAAGCCGAGGCGTAGTAGTCCATACCCAGGTTGGCCGAAATCCGCGTGGCGGAATCCAACGGCACATTCAGGATAATGGTCGGGGTGAAATCGGTGAGCTGCTGGGTGCCCTGGCCACCCTCTACGGCTCCGTGGTTGCCATCCTGGGAGTAGTAGCTGGAAAGAATATTCACCTCAGTTTCGCCGTGGTTGCTGGGATTGGGCGGACTCGGCGCCGTGGTAGCCGGGGCGCCGTAGCCATCTACCCGATTGGGGGTGGGCGTGGCCTGGGCCCAGGCCAACATAGGCAAGGCCAGCAACGTCATGACTGGAAGAACAGTGGTAAGTGCAGAGCGGAGCATGGCAGAAGAAAAGCGCGGATTATTCATCGGTTAGTTGCAGCCGCAGCCCCCACCTACCTTACCGCCGTTGGCGCCCCCGGCACCTTCCCGGTAACTTTCGAAGTTGGTTTCGTATACTTCGATGCGCTTGTTGGCCAGCTTCATGTCCTCGTCGTTGAGGTACATTTTCTGATAAGCCGCTACCGATACACAGCTGCTGAGGCCGCTGCCCGCCAGCAGCAGGCTGCACAGCACTAGCCGAAGCCGAATAGAATAGGTCATGGATTGGCAGTCGTTGTAGCGGCCGCGGCCGGCACGGCGCTGTGGTAGTAGTTTACCTGCATGCCTTTGGAGGCCAGGGTGCGCCCGTCGTTGGTGATGAGGGTGCAGTCCACGCCCTTCAGCTGGTTGATGAACGCCAGCCCTTCTTCCGGGCCTTTCACGAACACCACTTCGTCGAGGCCGTCGGCCAGCTCCACATCGGGGCAGATAATGGTGACGGAGCGAAGCCCCGTGGCCGGATAGCCCGTGTGCGGATTAATGATGTGCCCGTAATACTGGCCGCCCACCGTAAAATACTGCTCGTAGTTGCCGGCCGTCACCACGGCCACGTCCGTCACCGTTAGCCACGACGACACCGACTGCGGGTAGGCCGGGTCGCCAATGGCAATGCGCCAGAGGGAGCCATCGGCCTGCCGGCCCCAGCACGAAACGTCGCCCGAGCCGTTGATTAAGCCACCCTGCACGCCCATTTGCTTCATCAGCGCCTGGGCGCGCCGCACCCCGTAGCCTTGCAGAATACCTGCCAGATTCATGCGCATACCTTTGTCTTGCAGCATCACGGAGTGCGCCACCGGGTCCAGCAGGACTTTGTGGTAGTCGATGCGGGCTACGGAGGCCTTCACCACTTCGGGGGCGGGCAAAGCGGCATGTGCCTGCCGATCGAACTTGTATATTTTCTCACCCCCGGCGAAGGTGATGTCGAAGGCCCCGCCGCTCAGTTCCGACAGCTTGAGCGTCCGCTGAATCAGGTCATACACTTCCCGGTTGACTTTCACTGGCCGGATGCCGGCATGGCGGTTTATCTGTGTTATCTGGGAGGTTGAGTCCCAATAGGAGAATAGCCGGTCGATGCGCTGGGCTTCGCGTATGCCAGCCCGAATGGCGCGCCACGCCAGTGTATCATCAGCTGAAACGGCCGTGAACGTGAAATGGGAGCCCATCAAGTAGGCCGAGCGGGTGAAGTTCCGGGGCTTGGCCGCTGGAGTTTGGGCCCACGCGTTGCCTATGATCAGGAGCAGACCCAGCAGCAAGACCAGCGGTTGACGAATGGTGCAGCGCATAATCCTCAGCGCTTGGCCAGCAGCTGGTTCAGGTAGGCATCGTAGGCAGCGGGGCCGCCAGGCCGGTAGCCCGTTTTGGCCAGCACCTTGCCCTCGGGCGAAAGAAGCACCACCAGCGGGAAAGAGCCTTCTTTGTTGAGTTGGGCAGCGGCTTGCTCGTTTAACTTGGTTTGGGCGGCCGGCAGCTTGTTTTTCTTGCTGCGCGGGAAGTCGAAGCGGGCCAACACCAAGTTGTCTTTGGCAAACTGCTGAAACTCGGGTTGGTCGAACACCTCCTGCTTCAGCATGATGCAGGGCTTGCACCAGTCGGAGCCCGAGAAATCAACCAGGACGGGCTTATTGCTGGCCTTAGCCTGCTGCAGTGCCTGCGCCAAGTCGGTGTTCCAGCCCTCGGCTGGCGCCTGGGCTTGCACACCCACACAAGGCAACAACAGCAGCAGGAGAATGGAAAGAAAACGCATGAGGAGGAACTCTGGGTTAGATTAAAAACGGATTAAAACCATAAACCGTGCTACTCTACGCAGTGGCTGTCAAGAAGGTCCATCCCCAAGGAACTCTTGATAGGGCCTGTATTCTTCAGCACCCTCCACCTGATGTCCTTTATCTTTTGTAAACCGCTGTTTGCTTGTTCGATGTATATCTCAACTGCACTCTTCTAGTGCCTGGTGCAATTTGGAAACACTGATAAAAGATTAAAATCAAATTAAAATTTCAGCTGATTTCCGCAATCCTAACAAGTCTGGTTTCGTATCGGAGGGAGAACTACTCCCTTTTCGATTCACTTACCTGCACTGCTTATGTCGGAAACCCGTAACGCTATTCAGGATATTTGGGGGCCGCGCACGCCGTATCACGGAGCGTGGCCCGTACGCGAAGATGAACGGGTAACCGAAACGCCCGACCACTGGGTGCAGTCGGCCTGCGTGCTGTGCTCCAACGGCTGCGGCCTCGATATTGGCGTGAAAGATGGCCGCATAGTAGGCGTGCGGGGCCGCGTCAATGACCGGGTAAACCACGGCCGGCTGGGGCCCAAAGGGCTGCACGGCTGGGAAGCCAACCACAGTTCCGACCGCCTCACCAAACCCCTGATCCGGCGCAACGGGCAACTGGAAGAAGCCAGCTGGGACGAGGCCATGCGCCTGATTGTGGAACGCTCCCAAGAGCTGATCCGCCAGCACACAGCCAGCGCCATTGGCTTCTACACCTCCGGGCAGCTGTTTATTGAAGAGTATTACACCCTGGGCGTGCTGGGCAAAGCCGGCCTGGGCACCCCGCACATGGACGGCAACACCCGCCTGTGCACCGCCACGGCCGGCGCGGCCCTGAAGATTTCCTTTGGCACCGACGGGCAGCCCGGTTCTTACAACGACCTCAACACCACCGAGGCCGTGCTGCTGGTGGGCCACAACATGGCTTCCCAACAAACGGTGCTCTGGACGCGCATCCTCGACCGGCTGGCCGGCCCCAACCCGCCACAGCTGGTCGTTATTGACCCACGCCGCACCTACACCGCCGAAAAGGCCACCGTGCACCTAGCCCCACGCGCAGGCACCAACCTGGCCGTGCTCAATGGCCTGATCAACCTGCTCATCGAAGCTGACCAGATAGACCACGCCTTCATTAAGGCGCACACGGTGGGGTTTGCGGAGCTGCGTAAGACGGTGGAGAAATGGACGCCGGAGCGGGTGGAGCACCTCACGGGCGTACCAGCTGAAAAGCTACTGGCGGCGGCGCGCATCCTTGGCACCAGCAAAACCCTGGTTTCTACGGCCCTGCAGGGCGTGTACCAGTCGATGCAGGCCACAGCCGCGGCGGTCCAGATCAACAACATCCACCTTATACGGGGGCTTATTGGCACGCCCGGCAACGCCATTCTGCAAATGAACGGGCAGCCTACCTCCCAGAACACCCGCGAGTGCGGAGCTGACGGCGACCTACCGGGTTTCCGCAACTGGGACAACCCCGACCATATTGAGGAGCTGGCCCGGCTCTGGAACGTGCACCCCGACAAGATTCCGCACTGGGCGCCGCCCACGCACGCCATGCAAATCTGGCGCTACTGCGAAACGGGCTCCATCAAGCTGCTCTGGATTCAGGCTACCAACCCGGCCGTGAGCATGCCGGAGCTGGCGCGCATCCGGCGCATTCTGCAGCAAAAAGACCTGCTGGTGGTCGTGCAGGACGCCTTCCTGACGGAAACTGCGAAGCTGGCCGACGTGGTGCTGCCTACCGCTATCTGGGGCGAGAAAACGGGCACCTTCACCAACACCGACCGCACCGTCCATATTTCCTATCAGGCCATCAATCCGCCCGGGGAGGCCCGGGCCGACTTCGACATTTTCCTGGATTATGCACGGCGCATGGACTTCCGGGACAAGGACGGGCAGCCACTCATCAAGTGGAGCACGCCGGAAGAGGCCTTTGAAGCCTGGAAAGCCTGCAGCAAGGGCCGCCCCTGCGACTACTCAGGCTTGAGCTATGAGAAGCTCACTGGTGGCTCCGGCATCCAGTGGCCCTGCAACGAGCAACACCCCGATGGGACCGAGCATCTATACACCGACCATCAGTTCAACACCCACGCCGACTACTGCGAAACCTACGGCTACGATTTGGTAACGGGCGCCGAAAAGCAGCCCGAAGAATACAAGGCCAATGACCCGAAGGGCAATGCCATAATCCTGGCCGCCGATTACGAGCCGCCCCACGAAGAACCTGATGCAGAGTATCCGCTCTGGTTTACAACGGGCCGCATTGTTTACCACTTTCACACCCGCACCAAAACCGGCCGGGCCCGCGCCCTGCAGGAAGCGGCGCCGGAAGGCTTTGTGCAGCTCTCGGCCGAGGACGCGGCCCGCCACGGCATAGCGGCAGGCGACCTGGTGACGGTAGAGTCCCGGCGGGGAAAGGTAACCGAGCCGGCCCGCATCGGCGATATTGAGCCGGGGCTGGTGTTCATGCCCTTCCACTACGGCTACTGGGACCACGACGAACACGACAAGCGCGCCGCCAACGAATTAACCCTCACCGAATGGGACCCGGTCAGCAAGCAGCCGCACTTCAAGTATGCGGCCGTGCGCATTCGCAAAGCCTAGCCGCCGCACGCTCATCCTGTTTCCTTACTTAACGGCTTCTTCTACTATGCACCTCGGCAACTACCTTGGCCTACTCGACAACAGCGAAAAGCAAATCACAAAAGCTTTTGCGCAAGTAAGCCGGCACCATAAAGACGAGCCCGACATCGAGCAGATGTGCCAGAAGCTGTCGGCTTGGTCGCGGGAGCACCAGGGCAAGCTGGTGCCTTATCTGCAGCGCTACGCGGAGCAGCAGAGCACCGAGCCGGCCCGGCTAAAGCACGAGCTGTTCAGCGCCCCGCGCAGCGGCAGCCTCGGCCTCATCCGCGACCTGCACGATTTATGGCTCCTAACCCAGGAAGTGCAACTTAGCTGGACTGTCATTCAGCAAGCAGCCCTAGCCCTGCGCGACGAAGACCTTAAAGCCACCTGTGCGTTTTGCAGTGCGCGCACCAAGCGCCAGACTGACTGGCTGCTGGGCCGCATCAAGCAGGCAGCTCCCCAGGCTCTGGTAGTTGCAGACTAAGGCCTTTGCTCATCTGCTGCTCACTTCTCCTGTTTTTCTTTGTTACCCAAGTAAGCAGCTTACTGCCTGGTTATCTCACTCGCACTGAATGAAACATTCGTCCCCTGTTCACGCCGGCATTCCTATCTCTCCGTCGCTGGAGGCCACCCTCGCCAACGAAGGGGCGCCACCCCGCGTGGCGCCGGATAAGCGCCGCCTGATTCGGATTTCGCTGCTGGCCGTGCTTGTGGCCGTGACCATTAGTGGGGTAGCCCGCCTGCTGGTATCGTTGATTAACCTGGTGACCAACCTGGTTTTCTTCGGCGACGTGTCCGTCGCCTACCACTCTCCCGCCGAAAACCACCTGGGTTTATGGGTAGTCCTCATGCCAGCCCTGGGTGGGCTGGTGGTCAGCCTGATGGCTATTTATGGATCTAAAGCCATTCGGGGCCACGGCATTCCGGAGGCCATGGAGCAGATTCTCACCAACCAGAGCCGCATCAAGCCCTCTATCATGTACCTGAAGCCGGTGTCGGCGGCCATTTCCATTGGCACGGGCGGGCCGTTTGGGGCCGAGGGGCCGATTATTGCCACCGGCGGGGCCCTGGGCTCTACGCTGGGCCAGCTTATTCACATCACTCACCACGAACGAAAAGTGCTGCTGGCGGCCGGGGCTACGGCCGGCATGTCGGCTATTTTTGGTACGCCCATCGCGGCAGTGTTCTTGGCCATTGAACTGCTGCTGTTTGAGTTTTCTCCCCGCTCCTTGTTGCCCGTAGCCTTGGCCTGCATTACAGGGGCGGCAGGCCACCACTTGCTGTTTGAGCAGGGGCCGGTGTTCGAAATGCCCGAGTTGGCGGCTCCGAGCAATGTGGCGCTGGCTACGTACAGCGCTATCGGCTTGGTGGTGGGCCTGGCTTCGGTGGGCATCACCAAGCTAGTGTATTGGATTGAGGATGCCTTCGAGAAGCTGCCCATTCACTGGGCCTGGTGGCCGGCCTTGGGCGGCTTGGCCGTGGGCGGCATTGGCTATTTCGCCCCGCGCACCCTGGGCGTGGGCTATGAAAACATTTCGGCGGTGTTGTCGGGCACCGCTCCGCTGGCGCTGCTGCTGACGCTTTGCTTTCTTAAGTTTGCCTCCTGGGCTATTTCCCTGGGGAGCGGCACGTCGGGCGGCACGCTGGCCCCGCTGCTTACTATTGGCGGCGCTATGGGGGCGTTGCTTGGGGTGGCCATTCAGCATTTCTTACCAGCTTTGGACATTGCCTTGCCGCTGGCTGCGCTGGTGGGCATGGCGGCTATGTTTGCCGGAGCATCGCGGGCACTGCTCACGTCCATCGTGTTTGCGGTGGAATCTACCGGGCAGGCGCAGGCCATGCTGCCCCTGCTTGGCGCCTGCACCGGGGCCTACCTGGTGTCATTTCTGCTGATGGGCAACACCATCATGACCGAGAAAATAGCCCGCCGCGGCGTCAAAACTCCGGTCGACTACGAGCCGGATTTGCTGGACAAGGTGCCGGTAAGCCAGATTTTACAGAACGAACTGGTCACCATCAGCACCAACAACAGCATCGGGGAAGTGCGTGCCTGGACCGGCCGGGAACCTGCGCGCGTGGGCTCCCACCTGATTGTGGTGGATATGGATGGCACTTTTGCCGGCCTGCTCAGCACCGTGGCCCTCACCAGCTGGCAAGCCGACGAGCATGTGCCCATCAGCACCTTGCTGCAGCCCCAATCGACTAAGGCAACGGTACTTTCCACCGATACTCTGCGCACCGTGGTGGAACGCATGGCCCGCGAAAACGTGGATGTGCTACCCGTACTTCTGCCCGGTAAGGATGCCCGGGTTACGGGCGTAGTTTCCTACCGCGACATTTTGGCGGCCTATAACACCCGCCTGCAGGACCACGGCGACACGACCCCAAATATCCTGCTCAAGCGCAAAGGCCTACGCGTACTGCTCCGGGGCAAAACCCTGTTTCAATCATCTGGTCAGACTAACTCTTAGCCACGTTGCCGCCCGGAGCAGCGCGCAGGACCCACCGTCGGCATATGCTTGCTAACGGAAGTAGGTC
The DNA here is from genome assembly GCF_015773195.1 of Hymenobacter guriensis. Lineage (GTDB taxonomy): Bacteria > Bacteroidota > Bacteroidia > Cytophagales > Hymenobacteraceae > Hymenobacter > Hymenobacter guriensis. The sequence goes on along the minus strand of NZ_JADWYK010000005.1, from coordinate 49,122 downwards.
CTGCGCGCTGCTCAGGATGGTAGTCGAAGGATGAAAGTTCTTCCACGCTATTTTCCAATACCAAGATCTTTGGGCCACAGTTGGTACTGGTTGAGCAACTTTAGCAGCACGCCGTTGGTCCAGCCGAAGCCGTCCTGGGTGGGGTACTCTCCGCCCCCGGCCGTAAGCTGGGTGTTTTCAACGTTGTATTTCTCCAGCAGCTTCCCGGTTTGCTGAAACACGCGCACGTTCAGCCCCACCCAGCGGGTAGCAATGGTGCGGGCCAGTTCCTGCTGCTTGTAGTGGTTCAGGCCTTCGATGGCCACGTACTGCAACGGAGCCCAGCCGTTGGGCGCGTCCCACTGCTGGTCGCTGTGGTTGAGCGTGGTTACTAAGCCGCCGTCTTTCAGAAAGTCGCGCTGCAAACCAGCCGCCACCTGGCGGGCCTCGCTGGTCGATGCTACTTGAAAGAACAGCGGAAATGCGCCGGCCAGGGTACGCAGGCGCATCGGTTGCCGGGCCACGAAATCATAATCCACAAACCAGCCCGCCGACTTATCCCAGCAGTAGCAGCGGATAGCCTTGCGCCGGGCCTGGGCTTTTTGCTCGAAGTTGCGGGCTAGGTTGGCCTGCCCTTGCTGGCGGTAGCCGCGGGCCAGGGTTTGCTCCAGCCCGTAGAGCAGGCAGTTCAAATCTACGGGCACAAGCTCCAGGGTGCGGATGGAAGCCAGGGTCTTCTCGTCGCGAAACCAGCGGGTGCTGAAGTCCCAGCCTGAAGCCGCGGCGGCGCGCACGTGGCGGTAGAATTCGGGCTTGGGCTGGGAGGTTTGGCGGGCGGTGGCTACGTCCTCGGCGTAGGATTCCTCGCGGGCATAATCACCGGCGTCGTAGTAGCGGTTGAGGATTTCGCCCGCGGGCAGGCGCACGGCGCAGCGGGTGGCGGTGCCGGGCTGAAGGGAGTCGGCGCCGGCCATCCAATATTGGTACTCGCGCAGCAGCTGGGGTTGGTAGCGTGGGCGCACGGTGTCGCCCTGGGTCTGGGCCAGCAATTCTACCATCAAGGCAAAAAACGGCGGTTGGGAGCGGGTAAGGTAGTACGTGCGGTTGCCGTTCGGGATGAAGCCCTGCCGGTTTATCAGACTGGCAAAGTTATCGACCATGCCGCGCAGTAAAGCCGTACGGCCACTTTCGCGCAAACCTAGCATGGTAAAGTACGAGTCCCAGTAGTACACTTCCCGGAAACGCCCGCCCGGCACTACGTATGGTTTGGGCAGCGGCAGCAGGGAGCCGTAGCGCCCTACTGAGTCCTGGGGCTGACGCTGGAGCACCGTCCAGAGGGTGTCGAGGTGGTGGCGCAGGCCGGCAGTTACGCGGCTTTGATAGCCGGCCGTGGGCGCGGCGGGCAACTCGAAGAACTGCGCTACAAACTGCTTCAACGAAAAGCCGGGCTGGTTTTTCTGCTGCTGAAAGGCAGCCTCAATTACGGCCGGCGCCGCTTTGGGGCGGGCATCCACGAACGTCTTGCTATCGGGAAACACGCCGCCGAGCTGTACCGCCTCGAAGACGGCGGGAAACAGCTGGCGGGGTGACGGCTGGGCCAAAGCACTCAGCGCGGTCAGGAGCAGCAAGGTGAGGAAAAGCGGGCGAATCGGCATAGAATGGTACATACTGGCGGCGGGCAGCGGCGGTTGGGAACGAAAGGAAATACCCGCCCGCACTGCTCCCTGACACATAATACTGCTCATTGACACCTAAGCAATACGTGCTGACATATGGGGCTGGCGTGAGTTTAGCGGAGCGTAACTCGTGCCCAGCTATGACGTGGAGGCGCAGCCTCCACTGCCGCGCCAGCGGCAAACCGGCGCTGCACCGGCCATGTGCAATGGAGTCGTGCTGTTGCGAAGCTCAGCCTCGCCCGATGGGGAGCACAAGTTACGTTCGCTAAACCCGCGCCAGGCGGCAGGCGGTTTCTTACGGAAGCGCCCGAAACGGACCGGACAACTCCGGGCGGTTTCGGGCGCTAATGGCACGACCGGCGGGTGGAGCAAGCCCCCGCCCCTACCGTGGGCTCAACTACTTCAGCAGCTCGAACTTGCTGTCCAGCCGGATATCATCCGAAGCGCTGCCGAGCATGAGGCGGAACTCGCCAGGCTCGGTGGTCCACTGCATCTCCTGGTTGTAGAACGACAGTTTCTCGGGAGTGATGGTGAAGGAGAGGGTCTTGGTTTCGCCGGGCTTGAGCTGCACTTTCTGGAAGTCCTTGAGCTCCTGGATGGGGCGCGTCACGCTGGCTACCATATCGCGCAGGTAAAGCTGCACTACTTCCTCCCCGGCGGTTTTGCCTGCGTTGGTGAGGGTGCAGGAAACCGTGAGCGACTGGCCTGCACCCAGCTGCGTGGAACTGAGCTTGAGGTTGCCGTAGGTGAACTTGGTGTAGCTCAGGCCGTGGCCGAAGGCGTACTGGGGCCGGTTGGTCTGGTCGATGTATGCTGATTTGTAGAGCACGTCCTTGTCCCCGCTCGAGGGGCGGCCGGTGCTTTTGGCGGCGTAGAAGATGGGCACCTGGCCCAGGCTGCGCGGAAACGTCATGGGCAGCTTGCCGGCGGGGTTGTAGTCACCGGTCAGCACGTCGGCAATGGCGTTGCCGGCCTCGGAGCCCAGCCACCAAGTGTAGAGGATGGCGGGCGCGTGCTCGGCCGTCCAGTTGAAGGTGAGCGGCCGGCCGGCCATCATCAGCACCACTACGGGCTTACCGGTGGCTACCACGGCTTTGATAAGAGCTTCCTGCTGGCCGGGCAGACCGATATCGGTACGGGACTTAGCCTCGCCGCTCATGTCGTAGGCTTCGCCCACGGCCATAACTACCACATCCGACTGCTGTGCGGTTTTCACTGCCTCCGCAAAGCCCGCCTGCGACTCGCCCTTGATGCCGCAGCCGCGGGCGTACTGAATATTGGCTTGCTTGCCGAACTTGTTTTGCAGCCCTTCCAGCACGCTCACGTAGCCGGTGGAGTCGTAGTTCACGGCCCAGAAGCCGGCGTGGTTGAGCTTGCTGGTGCCCAGCGGACCAATGATGGCAATGCGCTTGGTTTTCTTATCGAGCGGCAGCACGTTGCCTTCGTTTTTAAGCAGCACAATGGATTTGCGGGCCACGTCGCGGGCTATCTGCCGGTGCTCGGGCGCGCCTACCAGCTTTTTCTCGCGGGCCACGTCGCTGAAGCGGTTGGGGTTCTGGAACAGGCCCAGCTCAAACTTCTTGCGCAGAATGCGGCGCACGGCATCGTTTACCAGCTCCTCGGGCACCTGGCCGCTTTTCACCAGAGCGGGCAGGCTGTTCACGTAGGAGCGGCTTTCCATGTCCATGTCGGAGCCGGCCAGCATGGCGAGGCGGCCGGCGTCGGCATTGTCTTTGGCGAAGCCGTGGTTTACCATCTCCCCTATCGAGCCCCAGTCGCTCACCACAAAGCCCTGGAACTTCCACTGGCCTTTGAGGATGTCGCGCTGCAGGTAGCGGTTGCCGGTGGCCGGGATGCCGTCCAGCTCATTAAAGGAGTTCATGAACGTGGCCGCGCCGGCATCGAGGGCCGCTTTGAACGGGGGCAGATACACTTCCCAGAGCAGGCGGCGGCTCATGTCCACGGTGTGGTAGTCGCGGCCGGCCTGGGCGGCGCCGTAGCCCGCAAAGTGCTTGGCGCAGGCCAGCACGGCATCTGTAGCGCCTATTTTTTCGCCCTGGAAGCCCAGCACGCGGGCCCGGGCAATCTGGGAGCCAAGGTAAGGGTCTTCGCCGGCACCTTCCATCACGCGGCCCCAGCGCGGGTCACGGGCAATGTCCACCATGGGCGCAAACGTCCAGTGCTGGCCGGCAGCGGCAGCCTCCACGGCCGCAATGTGCGCCGACTGGCGGATGGCCGTCATGTCCCAGCTGGCGGCCTCACCCAAGGGTATGGGGAAGGTGGTCTGGTAGCCGTGGATGACGTCGAGGCCGAAAAGCAGCGGGATTTTCAGGCGCGACTTAAGGGCTTCGGCCTGCAGCTCGCGGGTGCGCTGGGCCCCGCGAATGTTGAGCATGGAGCCCACGCGGCCCGTGCGGATCTGCTCCAGCTTGGTGGGGTCGTTTACGGCGGGGCCCGTGACGGCGTCGCCGGTATATTGGTTGAGCTGGCCGGCTTTTTCCTCCAGCGTCATTAGCTGGAGCACGGAGTCAACCTTTTGTTCGAGGGTTTTGCGCTGGGCAAGCAGCGGCGTGGTGCTGCCTACTACAAGGCAGGCTCCCACCGTGGCAGTGGCCACGGCTTTGCAAAATGGACGGCGCATGATACGGCGTGTAGGAAATGGTGCAGGGGAGCAACACGAACTTACGGCATCTTTGCGAGACTTATGCCGACTTCCTCTCCTGCCGCCGCCAACTCCGCTGACTTTCAGCCCCAAAAATTGCTGTTCATCTGCAGCCAGAACCGCTGGCGCAGCCTCACTGCCGAGCGCCTCTTCGACCAGCACCCGCACTACGAGGCCCGCTCAGCCGGCACCGAGCCCGGAGCCCGGGTGCGCGTGACGGCCGGCCACCTGGGCTGGGCCGACGTGGTGTTGGTGATGGAGCGCAAGCACGCCGATATCCTCCGCCATAAGTTTGCCGATGCGCTAACCGGCAAGCGCATCATCACCCTCCGCATCCCCGACAAATTCCAGTTCATGGACCACATCCTCCAGGACTTGCTGCGAGAGCGGCTGCGCGAGCATCTGGGCGAGGATATTCTCTGACTATTTTTCGTCTGTTATGCTGAGCGGAGCCGAAGCATCTTGCGTGCTGAGTAATCTAAACATTTGATGGGCTAGGCCCTGATTCCGCTTGTTTCATTCATAGAAAACGCATAATGCAGCCTTTGAAGCGTAGTATTTATGCGGTGCAACTGAGCAACTGTATGCGTAATACCGAAAGGCATCTTCTAATAATTAAGAAATATGCATATTGACTCTAACTAGACGGAATCCAAAATATTAATATAAATCAGCATGCCTAAATCAAACACATTCAAAACTGCTTTATGTCTATTTACAAGCACAATAGCAATAACAGGCTGTAATCAGTCGGAACACACTGATGATTTCACCAACCTAAAAGCATTCGAATCGGAACTTGCACAGCTTAGTAGGCAACATCGTAAGGAAAGCCGTCCACCTATGCTGAATATTACTATTGAAGGAGGACATGTAACATCTATCAGTATTGATGGGCGTTGTGGAGGTCAAAAGTGCTTAAAACAACTTCCAAAATCGATTTACCAGTTTCATTATCTTACCGAATTCTCACTTGTAAGTACTTCCTTCGATCAGATTCCTGACTTAAGATCTTTCAGAAGTCTTAAGAAGGTCTCTATCGCATATAACATGTTTGAAGGCCCTGTCCACCTAAGAAACCTCCCACCATCAATAGAGTCTTTAGAACTCAGTCGTGACGGCATCAAGGAAGTGATAGTTGACGATTCTCTACCCCATTTATCTACGTTCAACTTAATTCAAAATCGGATGGAAGGCGGAATCAATCCAACTTTTTGTAAGCTGCCTAGCCTGAACTTTTTAGATATTTCCTCTGGCTGCTGTCTGTCTGAAGCGCAACAAACAGCAAGAGCTGACGCCGCAAAAAGGATTCTGTGCAACAAGAATATAGAGGTGTCAGCCAGTCGGAGTTTCGTTGACTGATTAGAGTTCATTAGCGAGGCTGTGCCGATTGATATCTATCATTGAGGGGCTCTGTCGCAAATCCTCTCGCGCCTCATGGCTCACACAGGGCAGACGCGTGTAGTAAAGCTGTGCCCCGAATTCGCCCGCGCCAGTTGCGCCTTGCCTACGACTTGCTAAAGCGCGCAGCACAGCTGTTTGAGCATGATGAGCATACAAGTCACTCGACGCAGCCGAGCGCCGACCTACCAACCGCAGCAGCCCTCCCCAAAAAATATTTTCTCATTCGGCGGTAACCTTCCCGAAAAGGCGCAGTTTCCACGTCCGAATTCGCCACCAACCTACCAGCCAACGCCTTGAACTCGCTTACCGACAACTCGCTCATGCTCCAGGTGAAGGCTGGCCAAGTGGAGAAGATGGGCCTGTTGTTTGAACGCTACCACCGGCCGTTGCTGGCGTTCTTCTACCACTCCAACGGCAACGCCACGGCTAGTGAAGACCTGGTGCAGAACGTGTTTTACCGCATGCTCAAGTACCGGCATACCTTCACCGGCGAGGGCGAGTTCCGGACCTGGATGTACCACCTAGCGCGCAACGTGCTGGCCGATGCCGCCAAGAAAAATAAGCCCTCGGCCCACCACCAGGACATTGCCGACTGGGCCGAGAAAATTGCGGGAGGCACGTCGGCCGACGCCCACCTGCAGCGCACCCAGGAAGAAGCGCAGCTCCACCTCGCGCTGGCCCGCCTCAGCCCCGACCAGCGCGAGGTACTGGTGCTGAGCCGCTTTCAGGAGTTGAAATACGAGCAGATAGCGCAGCTGCTCAACATCACGGAGGGGGCCGTAAAGGTGCGCGCGCACCGGGCCCTCTGCCAATTGAAGGACATCTATTTGCAAATGGATAATGGAAGCAAGATTCAGAAACTGTGAAGAAGTGCAGCAGGAGCTGATGAGCTGGCTGGCGGGCGAGTTGCCCGAAACAGACAAGCAAACCCTGGCCGCTCACCTGGCCCAGTGCCCCGACTGCCAGCACGAGCTGGAAGGCGTGCAGCAGCTCTGGACGGCTATGGGCAACCTGCCCGTGCCGGCGCCCAGCGAAGAGCTGCGGCCCAACTTCTACGCCATGCTGGCCGAGTTCAAGGCCGAGGAGCAACAACGGCAGCGCTGGTCGATGGCGGGGCTGCTGGAGCGGCTGCGCCAGTGGTGGCAGCCGGCCTTTGCCCAACGCCTGGCCTATAGCCTGGTACTGGTGCTGGCGGGCCTGGGCATCGGCTACGGGCTCAGAGGCCACGAAACTAGTGCTGGAGCTGAAGAGCCCCTTGCTCAGGTTTCAACGGAAAGCCCGGCTTCCACGGCCCGGCAGGTTGGGCTGATTTCGCGCCTCAACAACCCCTCGGCCGTGCAGCGCCTGCAGGCCGTGAGTGAGGCCGAGCAAGTTGCCCCTACCAACGAGCGAGTGCTGGCTGCCCTGCTCAGCACCCTCAACCAGGACCCCAACGTGAACGTGCGCCTCGCGACCCTGGACGCCCTGGGCAGCATGGCCGATGACCCTACCGTGCGCCAGGGGCTGGTTCGCTCCCTCACCTACCAGGAGTCCCCCCTGGTGCAGTCGGCGCTGGCCGATTTGATGGTGCAGCTGCAGGAGCGCCGCTCGGTGCGCCCCCTGCGCAAGCTGCTCCAACAAGACAACCTCAACGAGCAAGTGAAAACCAAAATCGAGCAAAGCATTCAGTCTTTGTCCCACGACCGCGCCCCCGCGGCCCCCTCAACCCCCTCGAACTCCAATGAAACCACACATTATAACTCTGCTACTCTGGACACTTCTGTGGCTGCCTAGCTGCTCACTGCAAGCCCAGAACCGTGAAGCCACGGAAAAAGTAAGCCGCGAATTCACCCTTTCCGGTGACGCCGGCCGCAGCACCCTAGCCCTCTACAACATCTTCGGCTCGGTGCGGGTGGAAGGCACCAGCGGCAACAAGGTGGTAGTGGAAGTCACCAAAACCCTGAAAGGCGACGACGCCACGGCCCTGGCCGAAGCCAAAAAAGACGTGCAGATAGGCTTTCTGCAGCGCAACGACAGCGTAGTGGTGTACCAACAGGGCCCCTTCGACTCGCGCCCCCGCCGCAACCAGCACTGGAGCAGCGACGAGCGGCACTACCAGTTCAGCCTCGACTTCACCGTGAAGGTACCCCGCGATATGAAAGTAACCGTGTCGACGGTGAACGGCGGCGAGGTGCGGGTGGAAAATGTGAACGGCCTGCTGCAAGCCAGCAATGTAAATGGCGGCATCAGCATCAAGAATGCCCGCGAGGTATCGAAAGCCCACACCGTGAACGGTCCGGTGGAAGTGGGCCTCACAGCAACGCCCACGGCAGCCGCGTCCTACAAGACCATCAACGGTGATATTACGGTGAGCTACCCGCCCACCGCCTCGGCTGACCTCTACTTCAAGAGCATGCACGGGGAAATGTACACCGACTTCCCGCAGACGGAAAACCTGCCTGCTCAAATCACCCAGAACACCGAGCGTGAAGGCGCCGGCACCAAATACAAACTTCGCAAGGAAACGGCCGTGCGGCTGGGCAAAGGCGGACCCAACATTCGCCTGGAAACCCTGAACGGCGACGTGACTATCAAACAGCAAACTCGATGAACCAGCTAGTATTTCGCATTCTTTTCGCTCTAACCGCCCTCTTTTGGCTAAGCCCGGCCCAGGCCCAGCAGACCAGCAAGGAGCAGATGACGGTGGCCTTGAGCTCCCCGGGTAAGCCCGGTACCCTCCACCTCAAGCTGGTGGGCGGAGGCATCAAAGTAATGGGCTACGCCGGCAAGGAAGTGGTTATTGAAGTAGCCACGCGGGGCGGGCGGCGCGAGTCGGCCGGCAACGAAAATTCCTCGGGCATGCGCCGCATTTCGCAGGCCCAAGGCCTTGACGTAACGGCCCAGGAGCGCGACAATCAAGTGTACGTAAAAACCCAGTCCTGGCAAAACCCGGTGGACTTCGTCATCAAAGTGCCCCGTCAGTTTTCCCTGAAGCTGGCTACCGTGCAGAATGGCGACATTGTGGTGGACAACGTGGAAGGCGAGCTGGAAATATCCAACGTAAACGGCTCCATCCGCCTGAATGACGTGGCTGGCTCGGCGGTGCTGAACACGGTGAACGGCGAGGTCATTGCCGACTTCAAGCAGATAACGGCGGGCGCGCCCATGGCCTTTTCCACCATCAATGGCAAGGTAGACGTGACGCTGCCGGCCCGGGCCAACGTGTCGGTGAAGCTCAAGTCCGACCACGGCGACATCTACAGCGACTTTGATCTGAGCGTGGACAGCAACCCCGCTAAAGTGACGCGCACGGCCAAAGACGGCACCTACCGCGTAGCCCAGGACACCTGGACCTACGGCAAAATCAACAGCGGCGGCCCCGAGTTCATGATGAAAACCCTGAACGGCGACATCTACATCCGCCGGGCAAAATAACCCTTCTCTGCGCTCAGCCCAGTGGTGCCCCGGTGGGTAGCTGTGGTGAGTGACTCCCACCAGCCGGCCGGGCTGGGCGCAGCAGAACGGCCCTTGATGCCGCCAAATCGAAAAGCCAGCGGCTTTCCTTCCCGGGAGAGCCGCTGGCTTTTCTCGTTTTAGGCGCTTTTCAGGAGCTGTCATCCTGAGCGCAGCGAAGGACCTTAACACGTCAGAACAAGTCGTTCAAGCTTGATAAGATCATTCGCTGCGCTCAGGATGACAGGTCGTGTTTTCTCCCCTTCAAAAAAATATTTTACACCCCCTGTAACGAATGGGCTTACGGCCGGTACTCCTTGCACAACCCTCCTACACCCTTTCTCCGTGACTACCGCCCGCCCGAGCGACGAAGACCTGATGGCTGCTGTAAAGGCCGACGACCTCGACCAGCTCGTGCCCTTGTTTGAGCGTTACCACGGCCTCTTGTTCAACTACCTCTACCGCCTCTGCAACGACCGGGAAACCAGTGAAGACCTGGCCCAAAGCGTGTTTGAGCGGGTGCTGAAATACCGTGCCAGCTACCAGCACGGCCAGCCTTTCAAAGCTTGGGTGTTTCAGATGGCCCGCAACGCCTACGCCGACCATTGGCACCGCCAGGAAAAACTGCGCACGGCTGATGTGGAAGAAGTGGAGCGCCACGGCGGCCTACGCGGCGCAGCGTTTTCCCAGATGCGCGTCAACCACCACCACGACGACCTCCACGAAGCCCTGGCCCAACTACCTACCAACCAGCGCGAAATCCTTTTGCTCAACCGTTTCCAGGGCTTTGGCTACGACGAAATAGGCCAGCTCCTGGGCTGCACCGCCGAAGCCGCCCGCGTGAAAGCCCACCGCGCCCTGCAGGCCCTGCGCAAAGTGTATTTCTCCGACTAGCAACTCTCCACCACCCATGCATACCTTCACTTCCTGCGACGACTTCGAAGCCCTGCTGCCGGCCTACGCCGATGGTAGCCTGCCGACCGCTGAGACCGAGCAAGTAACGGCCCACCTTGCCGCTTGTCCTACCTGTCAGCTTCACCTTCGCCAGCTCCGGACGCTCAGCAACGAGCTGGGTGCGGCTCTGCCCGAAGTACCCCGCACGGCTATGCGCACCAACTTTCTGGCCATGCTGGAAAAACAAAAGGCGTTGCTCACCCCAGCGGCAGCGGCAGCCCCAACTCCTGCCCGGGTTGTACCGCTTTGGGCTGCGGCAGTAGCCAGCCAGTGGCTGCGCGTAGCGGCCGCCGTGCTGCTGGTGGCCGGCGGAATGCTACTGGGCCGCAACCTACCCAGTCGCTCCGGGCAAAGTGCCGAGGTAGCCGCCAATGCACCCGACAGCCCTGCTCCAGCTCAGCAGCTGGCCGCCAACCTGGCCGGCACTGCCCCCCGCCCTGCTTCCGCCAGTGACCGGATTCAGTTGGTAACGGCTTCGGGTGAGGAGCTAACGCCCGGCGACCCCACCGTGCAGGTGCTCATCAACACCCTCAACTTTGACGCCAACCCCAACGTGCGCATTGCGGCCTGCGAAGCCCTGTTCCGCCTGCGTGCCGACCCGCGCGTAGCGGAAGCCTTTGTGCACTCCTTGCCTATCCAGACGGACCCGAACGTGCAGATTACGCTCATAGAATTTATGGTGGCCCTGCGCGACCCCCGGGCCGTGCCCCCGCTCCAGCGCCTGGCCCGCCGCAAAGATGCCTTGCCTGTCGTGCGCGACCAGGCCCAGGCCGGCCTCGGCAAACTGATTTAACCACGTACGCGGGGCGGTTTAGTTGACTTCTCCCCTGCTGCTTCCTTTTCCCTCTTTCCTCAATCCTCAGGCAGCCCCCTGGTTTATCGGAACGTGCGAGTCCGGCGGGCTGCTCCTTGCCCTCATTTTCCAACAAGCTCTTATGAAAAAGCCCCTGATTCTCACCTTTTGCGGCCTACTGGCCGCCACCATTTCCCTGCACGCCCAGGAGTATAAAACCAAACTCAGCAAAGACCGGAAAGTCATCATCGACATGCAGGGCTCCGACGTGACCGTTGAGGGCTACGATGGCAACGAACTAGTGATTCGCGGCAACGGCTTTGAGCCGGCACCCAAGCGGGCCGAGGGCCTGAAAGCCGTGTACAATACGGCCGTCGACAACACCAACCTTGGCATTGCGGTGACCGAGCAGGACAACACGGTGCGCATTGCCCGAGCTTCCCGCAAGGAAGCTACCTACGTGATTCGGGTGCCGCGCGCTACAGCCGTGCAATACAACCAAACCAACTGGAACGGCGGCGACCTGCAAATCCGGGACCTGAACGGAGACCTAGAAGTGAACATGAAAACCGGGGACGTAAAGCTGCTGAACGTGGCTGGCCCGGTGGTGGCCAACAGCGTGAGCGGCGACATTACGGTGCGCTACGCCACGATGCGGTCCGGCCCTAGCTCTATTTCGGCCGTGAGCGGCGACGTGGACGTGACCATGCCCCCCGCCAGCAAAGCTACCCTACAGCTGCGCTCCATCTCGGGTGAAATCTACACCGACTTCGACATCGCCCTGCCCAAATCTTCCGACGACCTGAACCACGTGGGCGGCCAGGTAGTGAACGGCACCGTGAACGGCGGCGGCACACCGGTTTCGCTTAAATCAGTGAGCGGCGACATCTATGTGCGCAAGGCCAAGTAAGCCCGGCGCTACCCGTCAAACAGCCTCTAACCCACCAACCTCAACTCCTACTCATCATGTCCCGGTTTCTATTTCTGCTCCTGCTTTGCCTGACGGCCGGTTTCTGCCAGCCCGCTCAGGCCCAGAAAATTATTGAGAAATCCGTAGCCCTAAACTCAGGCCAACGGGTGTTCCTCAACCTCAAGCACGCCACCAACATCCGTATTCGGGCGGGAGCGGCTGGCAAAATGTCCCTGAAAGCCGCCGTCGATATCAACCAGAACCGGCTGAACGACGCCCTGCAACTCACCCAGGACCAATCTGCGGAGGAAGTGCGCTTCAACTCCGAACTGGACATGGCTATGCTGCGCAACGCCCAGTCCGGCGACTGCCCAGATGGCGGCACGCAATGGGGCGACAACTACGTAGGCCGCAAGAAAGGCACCGATGGCTCCGACGAAAACACCGGCTACCGGGTGTGCCTGAACGTGGAATATGACATTACCGTTCCGGCTGGCGTAACGCTGTGCGTGAAAACCATCAGCGGCAATATTGATATCCAGGGCCTCTCCGGCGCTATCGAAGCCAAGTCTATCAGCGGCTTCGTGGACGTGACCTGGGCCGCTTCCTCGGCGGAGCTGGCGCTGAAAACTATTACCGGCGAAGTATACACCGACCAAGACGTGGCCTTCAGCAACCGCAAGGATAACCCTATAGCAGGCTATCAGTTACGCGGCAACTTGGGCAGCAATGGCCCCCTCGTTCAGCTCGAATCCATCAGCAGCGACATTTATTTTCGCCGGCGCAAGTAACCATTTCCCGAAGCGAGAGTTTCCACGCCCGATCAGCTTAACACCCTGATTGGCTGGCTGGCTACGGCCTGCAGCCGCTGCCCTCTTTCTTCGTCAATACCCGCTGCCTCCACAACCTTTCTGCGCTATGAAAACCTGTACTATTCTCCTCCTTGCCCTGGCGCTGCTGGGGCTCGAGGCACCCCGGGCTATTGCCCAAACCGCCCCTCCCAGCCCCACCGCTTCGGCTCCGGTGGCCACCCCCAAGCGCCAGCTGCAGGCCGTGCGCATCAGCGAAGCCATCAAGCTGGATGGGGTGCTCGATGAAGCCCTGTGGCAGCAGGCCCCGGTGGCTACCGACTTCATCCAGAACCGGCCCAAGCCCGGCCCCCACGAGCAGCACCCCACCGAGGTGCGCATTCTCTACGATGATGCGGCTATCTATGTGGGTGCCATTATGCACGATGTGGCGCCCGACTCCATCAAGCGGGAGCTGTCGGCCCGCGACAACCTGCCCAACACCGATTTCTTCGGTATCTTCCTCGACACGTACCACGATAAGCTCAACGGCTATGGCTTTATCGTGACGGCGGGCGGGGTGCAGGCCGATGCGCGCTACTCCCCGGCCAGCGGCGAGGACTTTGCCTGGAACGCCGTGTGGGACGCCCGCACCGCCCAGCGCGGCACCGACTGGGTGGCCGAAATGCGGATTCCCTACTCCGCTATCCGCTTCAGCACGGCCGAGGTGCAGCAGTGGGGCCTGCAGTTTATGCGCCGACGCCAGGCTCTGCGCCAGGATTTTTTCTGGAGTGAGGTGAAGCCCGAAGTGGACGGTTTCGTGAACCAGTGGGGCGAGCTGACCGGGCTGAAGGGCCTGAAGCCCCCGCTGCGCCTCTCGCTCACGCCCTATATCTCGGGTTACGTGAACCACAACCCCCTGAACGCCGAAGGCACGCGCCGCACCACCACGAGCTTTAACGGGGGCGCGGATGTGAAGTGGGGCATCAACGAAAGCTTCACGCTGGATGCCACGCTGGTGCCGGACTTTGGGCAGGTACAGAGCGACAACCAGGTGCTCAACCTCTCCCCCTTCGAAGTGCAGTTTCAGGAAAACCGCCAGTTCTTCACCGAAGGCACGGAGCTCTTCAACAAGGGCAACCTGTTCTACTCCCGCCGCGTGGGCGCTACCCCCATCGGGTTCTACGGCGTGGGGCTGGCTGATAACGAAAAGATAGTGCGCAACCCGGCCGAAACCCGCCTGCTGAACGCCACCAAGATTTCGGGGCGCACCAGCAAGGGCCTGGGCATCGGGCTGTTCAACGCCCTCAGCAACGATGTGTACGCCACCGTACGCAACACCGAAACCGGCGAGGAGCGGGAAGTACTGACGCAACCCTTCTCAAACTACAACATTGCGGTGCTGGACCAAAGCCTGAAAAACAACTCCTACGTGTCGCTCATTAATACCAACGTGACGCGCTGGGGCAGCACCTACGACGCCAACGTGACGGGCGGGCTGTTCCGGTTTGCCAATAAGAAGAACTCCTACGCCGTAGATGGCAGTATCGTGTACTCGCGCCGGCGCGGCAACCAGTTTGGTTCAGATGAGGCCATTGACGATCAGAACGGCTTCAAGTATACGGTGGGCGTGGGCAAGATCAGCGGCAACTTCACCTGGGGCTTCAACCACCGCATCGAGTCGGACCACTACAACCCCAACGACCTGGGCATTCTGTTCGGCAACAACAACATCACCCAGAGCGCCTACGCCAACTACCGCATCTTCAAGCCCTTCTGGAAGGTGAACAACATGAACTTCTACTCGGAAGTGGGTCACCAGCTGCTGTACCGGCCGACGCTCTTCCAGAACATGTACTTCTACAATGGCTTCAACACCACGTTTACCAAGAACTTCCTGCAGGTGGGCTACGACTTCATGCACACGCCCGTGTCGCATGACTTTTTCGAGCCCCGCACCTTCCCGCTGGGCGACTACTACGTGCGGGTGCCGGCCAACACCGACTGGATTGGCTTCCTGAACTCCGACACGCGCAAACGGCTGTCGGTGGGCGTGAATGCCGGGGCTACCTACTACGCCGAGGATGAGCGCCTGGCCCGCAACCGCCCCCGCCGCCTGCGCTACCGGGCCGGGTTCTACCCACGCTTTCGCGTCAACGACCATCTAACTTTCCGCTACAGCCTCGACTGGAGCCTGCAGCGCAACCAGATTGGCTACGTGAACGGGGGACTAAGCACCGACGAATACCTGGACTTGCCCTTCCAGGGGCAGATTCTGCTGGGCCGCCGCAACGTGGCTACCGTCACGAATGTGGCCCAGGTGGCTTATACCTTCACCAACCGCATGTCGTTTACCCTACGCCTGCGCCACTACACCAGCAACGTGCGCTACCAGGATTTTACGGTACTGAAAGAAGACGGTCAGGAATTCCTGGCCGACTACCGCCGCAACCGCGACAACACTTACAACGCCTTCAACGTGGACGCGGTGTACTCGTGGTGGTTTGCGCCCGGTTCCCAGGTGAACATCGTCTGGAAAAACGCCGGCAATACCGAGTTGCTGGCTGAGCGAGCCACGCCCCAATACTTCGACAACTTCAACAACACCATCAACACCCCCCACAACAACTCCCTTTCGGTGAAGGTGCTCTACTACCTCGACTACCTGACTTTGCGCCGGCGCCGGTAACGAAAAAAGAATCTATACCAGTTGTCATCCTGAGCGCAGGGAAGGATCTGAGGAATAGTACCCAGATCCTTCCCTGCGCTCAGGATGACAACTGCTACAGCCGTTCAGCAAAAAACCATCCAACCATAGAACCATTCCCTCCGTTAAGGGCGGCCATGCAATACCTGATTTTCGCGGCCTTCGTGGCGGTGGTTGTTTTGCTGTTTTACCGCTACGCCACGCGGGAAGCCCGCACCAAAGAGGCCGCTCTGGCCGAGGAGTTCCCGGCCGCCTGGCGCCAGGTACTCACCGAGCGGGTGGCCTTCTACCTTTCTCTTTCCGAAGCCGACAAGCCCCGATTCGAGAAACGCATCCAGGTGTTTCTGGCCCAGACGCGCGTGACGGGCATCCAGACCGACATCGACGACGTGACGCGGGTGCTGGTGGCGGCTTCGGCCATTATCCCAGTGTTCGGCTTTCCCGACTGGGAGTACGGCAACCTGAGCGAGGTGCTGGTGGTGCCCGATGCCTGGCAGGAAAAGCAGGACCCCAACAAGGAGCACGCCCCGCTGGCCGGCACCCTACTGGGGTCGGTGCGCAACTTCCAGACTTCCCACTACATGCACCTGTCCAAGGCTTCCCTGGAGCAGGGCTTCAAGGATTCGCTGGACCGCCAGAACGTGGGTATCCACGAGTTTGCCCACCTGCTGGATGAGGCTGACGGCGTGATTGACGGGGTGCCGGCCCTCACCTTCCCGGCGGCCCTGCGCCCCGAGTGGGAAGCCGTGATGGCGCGCGAAATAGCCGCCATCCGGGTCGGCAACTCCGAAATCAATGACTACGCGGGCACCAACGAGGCGGAGTTCTTTGCTGTGGTGACGGAGTACTTCTTTGAGAAGCCCGAGAAGCTGCAGCAAGAGCACCCTGAGCTCTACGGCCTCCTGCTGCTCGCCTTCCGCCAGAACCCCAGGAGCCGTTTCCTGCAGTGGGCCACCGACCCGCGCGAGTGGCTCAAGCGCCTTCGCTCCCGGAAGAAGTTCGGTCGCAACGACCCCTGCCCCTGCGGCAGCGGCAAAAAGTACAAGGAGTGCCACTTGCTGGAGCAGCAAGTGGCGTAAAAGACTCCGTCTTTTGTAGAAAAACCCTGGCTCTTCGAAGAGCCAGGGTTTTTCTATGCCGATGCGCACCACTTCTACGCCCGTTCACACCGCTTCTACGCCCGTTCATACCACTTCTGCAAGGCGTCTCACCGTTTCTACATGCCTTCACACCGTTTCTATGGGTCGTCACACCGCTTCTATGCATCTTCCCACCGTTTCTACGAGGCTTCACACCACTTCTACATGCCTTCACACCGCTTCTATGCTCTCACCCATTGGTGAGCGAAGCTACGGAACGCCGAACCAGGCAAAATCTTGCGGATACGTACCTTAGCGGTCCACCCGCTTTCCGATTCGTTTTCCTTGCCTGCATGAACAAGAACCTCCTTCCCATCCTCACGGCTACACTGCTCGCAGCCTGCGCCCCCACGGCTAATGCCCCGGTGGCCACCACTCCTGCCCCAACCGCCGAAACCGTAGCCGCCCCGGCCGCGCCCAACTGGAGCCAGCAGGCGGATGAATTTCTGAAATCCTACTCGGCCGAGTACCAGCGCCTCTACACCGCGTCGGCGGAGGCGGAGTGGCGCTCCAACACGCACATAGTGGCCGGCGACACCGCCAACTCCGGAGCCACGGCCCGCGCCAACGAGCGGATGGCTGCCTTCACGGGCTCGGTACAGAACATTCAGCGCCTGCGAGAGCTGCTGGAGCACAAAGCCGAGCTGAGCGACCTACAGGTAAAACAGCTGCAAACGGCCCTCTACAACGCCGCCAACTCGCCCCAGACCATTGCCGACGTAGTAAAGGCCCGCATCAAGGCCGAAACCCAGCAAACCGAGAAGCTTTACGGCTTCGACTACAAGTACCAGGGCAAGTCCGTAACCACCAATGACCTGGACGAGCTGCTGCGCAAGGAAAACAACCCGCTGAAGCGCCAGCAGATCTGGGAAGCCAGCAAAGCCATTGGCCCCACGCTCAAAGACGGCCTGCTGAACCTGCGCGACCTGCGCAACCAAACCGTGCAGGCCCTGGGCTACCCCGACTACTTCAGCTACCAGGCCTCCGACTACGGCATGAGCCGGGAGGAAATGATGACGCTGGTGCGCCGCATCAACGAGGAGCTGCGCCCCCTCTACCGCGAGCTGCACACCTATGCCCGTTACGAGCTAGCCAAGAAATACAAGCAGAAGCAGGTGCCTGATTACCTGCCTGCCTCCTGGCTGCCCAACCGCTGGGGTCAGGATTGGAGTGCCATGGTCGATGTGAAAGGCCTTAACCTAGACCCCGTGTTGGCGAAGAAGGGTGCCGAGTGGCAGGTGCAGCAGGCCGAGCGGTTCTACCAGAGCCTGGGCTTCCCGGCCCTGCCACCGGTGTTCTACGAGAAGTCGAGCCTGTATCCGCTGCCCAAGGGTGCCGCCTATAAGAAGAACAACCACGCCTCGGCCTGGCACATGGACCTGCAAAACGACGTGCGCAGCCTCATGAGCGTGGAAGGCAACACCGAGTGGTACGAAACCACCCACCACGAGTTGGGCCACATCTACTACTACCTCACCTACACCAACCCTGATGTGCCCGTGCTCCTGCGCGGAGGGGCCAACCGCGCCTACCATGAGGCCATGGGCAGCCTGATGGGCCTCGCGGCCACCCAGAAGCCCTTCCTGGCCGGCCTGGGCTTGGTGGACCCCAACGCCAAAACCGACCAGACCCAGACGTTGCTGAAGGAAGCCCTCAACTACGCCGTGTTCATCCCGTTTGCCTCAGGCGTGATGAGTGAGTGGGAAAACTCCTTCTATGCCGATAAGCTGCCCGCCGACAAGCTCAACGCCCGCTGGTGGGAGCTGGCCAGGCAGTACCAGGGCATTGTGCCGCCAGCGGGCCGCGGCGAGCAGTACCTCGACCCCGCCACCAAAACCCACATCAATGACGACCCCGCGCAGTACTACGACTATGCCCTGAGCTACGTCATCCTGTTCCAGCTCCACGACCATATCAGCAAGAACATCCTCAAGCAGGATCCGCACGCCACCAACTACTACGGCAGCAAGGAAGTAGGCGCGTTCCTGGCCGACATCATGCGCCCCGGCGCCAGCAAGGACTGGCGCACCGTGCTCAAGGAGAAAACCGGCGAAGACCTTTCCGCCCGCGCCATGGTCGAATACTTCCAGCCCCTGATGGCCTACCTGAAACAGCAGAACAAAGGCCGCAAGTACACGATGTAACTTGCCCTCTGCTACGCACAAAAATGCCCCGTTAGTAACTAACGGGGCATTTTTGTGTTGCTGAACCTTTTTCATGCGCCATCTGGCGTCCGCTTGGCGAAGCATGATAGTTACGCCGCTTGCGGCACATCACGCATGCGGCGGTTGAGCACTTTTTCCATGCCGTTCAGGCGGCGCACCACCAGGTCCAGCACTTCATCGTCGTCGAGATTGATGCCGTGGTTGCGGGAACTGAGGTAGCGCGTGAGGGTAGCGTTGTCGTCAAGGGTTTCGGTGAGTTCCTGCTGAGCATCTTCCCACTCAGCGGGCAGCTGGGCCTGCAGGTACTGAAAGCGCAGCTCCACGGTGCGGCTAACTAAGTCGGCCAGGCGCACCAGCACGCTTTCCTCGTCGGCCGAAACGGTACGGAACTCGCGGCCAATTACGGCCATCATGCCAATGCGGGCCCCGTTGGGCATCCGCAGGGCCGAGCCGGCATAGAAGCTCAGCCCCATTGCCTGGGCCACATCGGGCTTGATCAGCTGACAGCTTTCGGCTTTATAGTCGGACACAACAACGGGCACGTCGGGCAGGATGGCCGCCGAGCACATGCTCTCCTGCCGGGGCAAGCCGGGCACGCCCTCGGCCCCGGCTACGGCCTTAAACGACACGTAATCGTCATCGACAAAGGAAATCAGCGAAATAGGTGTATTGAACAGCTGGGCCGCCCAGGCGACGTAGGCATCGAAAATCGGCTCCGGCTGGGTGTTGATAATCTGGTAAAGGTGCAACGTGCGCAAACGGGCCGCCTCATCTTCGGGCACCAGCTGAGTTGGAAAGGCAGTGAGCATACAAGGCAAAAAGAACGGCGGGCTGACAGTTATAAGACTAACTGCCAGCCCGCCGAAAGGTTGAGCTTGCGACGCCTAATAGTTGGCTTCGCTGGCCGGCAAGTCGATCAGGATGAACTGAGCGTCTTTGGAGGCGCGTATTTCCAGTACGTTTTCGTCGGTGGAGCGGATTTGGTCGTTCGGCCCCACGTCTACCCCATTGATGTAAAGGCTGCCTTCCTTCACGTACAGGAAAGTATTGCGAATGGGGAACGTCTTGAACGTGACGGTTTTATCGGCGGCCAGATTACACCAGTACACCGTGGAGTTGGAGTTCATGTACACCACGTCTTCCAGCACTTTCTGCCCCGAAACCAAGGGAACCAGCTCGTTTTTGGAATCCAGAAAGTCGATGTCTTTCTGCTCGTAGCTGGGTGCCAGGCCCTTCTGGTTGGGCAGAAACCACAGCTGGTAGATATGGGCCGCGTCTTCCTTGTCGTTCTGCTCGGAGTGGGCGAGGCCGGTACCGGCCGTCATGCGCTGCACTTCGCCCTTCTTGATGGTGGACTTGTTGCCCATCGTGTCGGCGTGGCACAGCTCGCCTTCCAGCACCAGGGTCACAATCTCCATTTCGGAGTGCGGGTGCTGTGGAAAGCCCGATTTACCCTGAATCACATCGTCGTTGAACACGCGCAGGGGCCCGAAGTGGATGTTCTTGGGGTCGTAGTAATCGGCGAAGCTGAAGAGAAAATGGCTGCTGAGCCAGTGCACAGGCGCGGCGTGGTGGCGGTCGGTAGCGGGAATAAGCTTAAGCATCGAAGTCAGGTGTTGAGAGTGATGCATAGCCTTACGCGGGCAGGCGGCGGGAGGTTAGCGCCGTAGCAGCCGGCCCCGTCATTGCGAGGGTAGTGAAGCAGTCCGTCCCGAGCAAAACCAGACATATTATAAAACCAGAAAGCCCTTACTCGCTGTGTGCGGGTAAGGGCTTTTCACATTTCAGGGCTTTTCGCGTTGCCCAGGACGGACTCATTGGCTGCGCCGCGCAACGACAACTTTTTGTCCGGTTTCCTTAGGCTTTCTTCATGGTGCTTACCTGCTGCTGCAGGTCGAGCACGATGCTGGCCAGGCGGGTCAGCGAAAGGTCGGCAATGGGGAAAGTGCTGCTGATATAGGCTTTGGCTTCCCAGATTTCCACCACATCCTCTACGTCGATTTCGTAAGGCGAGTACAGGGGGTTATCGGAGTGCAAGGACAGCATGGCGCCATCCTTGAGGCGGTTGAACACGCGCTTGAACACGATGCCTTCCTTGGAGCTCACCACGATGCAGGGCGTGCCATCCTTCAAACTCAGCCAGTCGTCCACGTAGCGGCCCACGATAACGGTGCCGCTGGCAATGGGCAGCATGGAGTCGCCGGCAATTTCAAAAGCGCGGTAGGTACCGGTGTTGCCCAGCATGGGCAGGCGGAACTTGGGCAGCTCTTCGAGGTACTCGGGGTCAGCGTAGCCGTTGAGGTAGCCCGCAGCTGCTTTCTGAGGCACCAACTCAATGTTCTCGTTCTGCTCCTTATCTACCGTGAGGGCCAGGATGCGCAGGTTGCCGCCGGGCCGGTTGGAGACAGCCGTTTCGGCCAGCGTAGTAGCCTGGGCCTGCTGCAGCTGCTGGGCCGTTTTGGCGTTTTTCTTTTTGCTGAAGTCGGTAGTTACCAGTTGGTCGAGGGAAATACCGAACAACCGGGCCATGTTCACCAGGGTGGTGAGCTTGGGCTCGGCGCGGCCTTCTTCGTAGGCGCCTACCAACGAGCGTTTGATGCCAAGTTTTTCGGCTATCTGCGCCTGCGTCAGGCTCAGTTCGCGCCGCCAGAATTTAAGATTCGTGTTAATCATTGGGCAGGGAGGGCCGGGAAGACGCCGCAACAGCAAGCAAGTACCGGCTCACGAAGATACGAACCCCACTACGCGAATACTAATTCAATTAGCTGAAATTTTTGCTAAAAATTTTATGGCAGGTTATAAACTGTCGATGCTGGCTACTTCAGCGTCTGACAGCTCTTTCCCGGCAGGCTGCGTGGTACCGGTACCCGGCTCGGCCCACCATTCGTCGTTCTGCCAGTACGTATTCCAGCCCAGCTTCGCGTATTTCGGGTTGAAGTCCGGGTCCCGCTCCCCGATGGTGAAATTGGATAGAATGTGCTGATTGAATCCAAAAATATCGTCCACCAGCGTGAGGGCCTTGCGCCGACTGCCATCCCGGCTGATCCAGAAGCCCTGCAGAAGTATTCCGCCGCTTTGGGCGCCGTAGTCTTTATTACGGGAAATCAGGTTCAGTTCGCCTTCTTCATCTACTTCAAAATCAATCAGCAATTTTCCCTGGAAAGTGCCTGTTCCCGGCCCCTGCGAGGTTTCGCGCAAGAGAAAAGTGCCCGTGGCGCAGTACATGTCCCTTTTGTTCCAGGCCGCAATTGACGCCTTTATCTCAGCGCTGAGCTTCTCGTCGTTGGCGGGCTGATAAGATGGCTGATTGTGAAGCCCGGTGAGAGTAATTTCACCCTCGAAAGGCATGATACTCTTTTTAAAGCGGTTTTTGCCTTTCACCCAGAAGTGGCCGGGCCGGGCCGAGTCGGGCTTCACTTCCAGCATGGCAAACTGGATGCGGTAATTATCGGGACCAAAAAACCCGTTCATCACCTCATAGCTGCCCGAGCCATTCATCTGGATAAGCTTGCTCAAATCGTACCGGGCCAGAAACTGCTGGGCATCCTGGGCCAGCAGGGCGGGTTCAGCGGGGTCGTCAGAATCGACGGGCGTTGGTGCAGCCGCAGCTACGGAAGGCGTGCTTATAGGAGAATGCACGGCGGCAGTAGCGGGCTTGGTAGCAGATTGCTGCTGGCAGGCCAGCAAGCCTAGCAGGGCCGAGGTCAGGATAAGCTTTTGCATAAGACGAAGCGGTAAAAAGTAAGCTAAACTACAAAACGGGTTCTTCGGCCTCGGCCCACCACTCGTCGTTTTCCCAGTAACGATTCCAGCCGGCACGGGCGTATTTAGGGTTGATATGCATGCCCCGGTCGCCGATGTAGAACTGGTCCATCACGGTGTAGGCAATATCCATAAAGTTGCTGGCCCACACAATTTTGATGGGCTTTGGGTGCGCGACGCTGGTCCATTGGCTGGTGAAGGTAGTGCCCTCACCACGGGAACGGAAGCCAAACTCTTCTTCCTGCGCGGGCATGTAGGCCACGCCCCCGGCCTTGTGCGAAAACGTCATAGCCAGGGTGCCCGTGAACACGCCCGCACCTTCTTCCGCCGGGCTTTCCGTGAGCCGAAACTGCCCCTTAACTTCGTAATGCCCCAGCGCCTTAAAGCCAGGAACCCTGACGTCCGGGTTGACTTTGCGGATGGCGGTAAGGGTGATGGTGCCGCGGAAGGGCAAAATCCGCTCCCGCTCCCGGCTTTTGCCTTCTACATAGTATAGGGCGGGGTTCCTGCCGTCGCGTCGCACCTTTTCGTACACCAGCTCCAGGCGCCGGTACTGCGCGCCCATGCAGCCCAGCATCACCTGCGCTTCCACCTTTTTCGCGTGCAGCTGCCACAAAGGCGTCAGGTTGAACTGGCGGAACAACGTGCGGGAACTGGCGGCCGTACTGGCACGGGCCGGAATGGCTTTAGAAGATTTCGCAGGCGGCGAGCCAGCCGCGGCAGCAGCCAGGGCCGCCAGCATCAGAAGCAGTTTCATTGTATAAACCTAAAGAAGTGGATGCTTGCTGATACACTGCTCGTTACCGGCGTTGCCGCCAGTAGATACTGCCTTTTTTGCGTTGCCCAGCTTAGGCTAGGCAGCCACTGCTTCGGTGCGCAGAGCAGCGGGAGCCGCAAACCGGGCGTGCCGGAGCAGACGGCGCGCCAGGCCAGCCTGTACCAGCACTTCGGCCAGCACTAAGTTGCCCGTCCACGAAAGCCAGGTGACGGTGAGGTAGGTTTCGATGGGCTTGGTGCCGAACAGGTAGAAGAGGCCGTAGCTTTCCAGGCGCAGACTCATGGCGGCCAGCGTTACGGCAAAGGAGCGAATCATCCATTCCGTGTGGGCGTCCCAACGGCGCTGCCGGGCCAGGCGGTAGGCCTGCCAGGTACTCAGCCACCACACCACGCACTGCAGCGTGAAGCCTGCTTTGGCTACCAGCCCGCCATTGGCAAAAAACGCCAGTACCAGCCCCGATGGTGCTGCCAGGGCCAGAATAGACACCACGTAGAGCTTACCGAGCCGGCGGTGCCAGGCGGCCCGCCCACGAAACCACTGTGGGAAAAACTGCGCCAGCCCCGCCGCCAGCACCCACAGGCTGCTGGTGATGTGCACGTAAAATCCCACCCGAAATAAGCCGCTGGCATTGGTGGCGTCCGACTTGGTGGTGAGAAAGTGAATGCCCGGCTCGAAGGATAAGTACGGCCGCACTTTGGTGGCCATCAGTAACGTAAAAGCCGCCACGCCCGCGCCGGCCAGGAACTGCATAATTCGCGCTACGGAAACCGACGGCAGCATACTTTCAGAGGGATAGGCTGGGATTCCGCAACATAACGCAGCAGGTATATTCTTATGATGTGATATAGTAATTATTTTTTGGTAATGGTGTGGGTGAAGAACAGCGGCGGGTGCTGCTGCCAGTTGGGAGACTGGCATCTACCCTGCGGCGGGTAGACGCGCCAGCTTCGATGGATGAGCTTACCGCCATACCTGCCCACTTGAACGGAAACTCATCATTTCACTATTTCACCCGTCTCGCCTTATTCACCGCGCAGCTTCTTGAAATACATGAGGGCCAGGCGGAGGCGGAAGTAGTCGTACTTCTCGCGCAGGTGGTCGAACAGGTCGCGCAGCATGGGGCTATTGCCGAGCTGGGCCTGAGCCGTCTGAATTTCGGCTAGCTCCTGCGGCTTCAGGAAGTCCTCGATGCGCAGCTCGTACCCCCGGCTGTAGAGGGTAGATAGGTGGGTTTGAATGGTGCCCACAGCCAAGCCGCGCCGCTCGGCAATGGCCTCCACGCTCAGGCCCATGCGGTGCAGTTGGAAAGTGGTTTCCATGGTGCTATTGGCGTCTGCTGAGGCCTGAGTTGCCGGTTCAGGGGCTTCTTTTTTGCGGCGATTACGCGGGGCTTTGGTTTCCTGCGGTTCAAACTTCTCAGCGTCCTCGTCCAGCTCGGCCAGGGCGGCGGGGTTGCCGCCGTGCGTGAGTACTTCCCGGATAAAGGCCTCCCCGTAGGTTTCAAACTTCTTCATGCCCACGCCCGAAATGGCCAGCATGGCGGTGCGGTTGACGGGGCGCTCCACGGCCATTTCTTGGAGGGTAGAATCGGTGAAGATGACGTAGGGCGGCACGCCCTGCTCGTCGGCAATGCGCTTGCGTAGGGCGCGCAGGGCCTCGAACAGCTGGGCCTCGCGCGAAACCGGCGCGGCTTTGGCGGCCGCAGCAGCGGCACCCTTGCGGCCTTTGGCGGGCTTCTCGGCTTTCTCGGTGGGCTGAAACTTCTTCATAGGCACGGGCCGTTGGGCCTGCAGCACTTCCCGGCCCAGGTCCGTTATTTTCAGCGCATAGCCTTCTTCGTAGGCAATGTAGAGCAGGCCGTCGTTGAGCATCTGGTGGATGTAACTGTACCAGTCCAGGTACGGCAGGTCGCGGCCGGCGCCATAAGTTTTGATCTGGTCGTAGCCCCCGCTTAGCACGGCCTGGTTGCGCATGCCGCGCAGCACATCGATGAGCAGGGTCAGGCTCATCCGCTCCCGCCCGCGCACCACGGCAGACAAGGCTTTCTGGGCCAGCTCGGTGCCATCGAAGGTGGTAGGTGGGTTGCGGCAGATGTCGCAGTTGCCGCAGTCCTGAGGCAGGGTTTCGCCGAAGTAGTTGAGCAGGATTTTGCGGCGGCAGCTGGCGGCCTCGGCAAACTGCTGCATGCGCTCCAGCTTGGTGAGGTTGAGCTGGGTGAGCTTGGGGTCGTCCTTCGACAGCATATCACGCAAGCTCATCACATCGGCAAAGGAGTAGAAGAGCACGGCCGTGGCGGGGCTACCGTCGCGCCCGGCCCGCCCGATTTCCTGGTAGTAGCCCTCAATGTTCTTGGGCAGGTTGTAGTGAATCACCCAGCGCACGTTGCTCTTGTCGATGCCCATGCCGAAGGCAATGGTCGCCACAATCACCTGCAAATCATCCTTCAGAAAGGCTTCCTGCACACTACCGCGCTGGTTGGGCGTCATGCCAGCGTGGTAGTAGCCGGCCTTCACGCCCTTGGCCTGAATCTTTTGCGTCAGGGTTTCGCACTGCTTGCGCGAGAGGCAGTAGATGATACCCGCCTCGCCGGGGTGCCGCTCCAGAAACTCCAGGATGCCGCCTACGCGGTCCTGGCCCGGGCGCACAATCAGGTTGAGGTTGGGCCGGTCGAAGGAGGAAAGGAAAACGCGCGGCTCGTGCAGGCGCAGCTGCGTCTGGATGTCGCGTTGGGTGAGGCGGTCGGCGGTGGCAGTGAGGGCAATGATGGGCACCCGCGGAAACTGCTCACGCAACACCCGCAGCTGGGTGTACTCAGGCCGGAAATCGTGGCCCCAACTGGAAATACAGTGCGCCTCGTCGATGGCGAACATGCTGATGCGCAGCCGCTTCATAAACGTCAGAAACCCTTCCGACAAGAGCTTCTCGGGGCTCACGTACAAAAGCTTGAGGTAGCCATTGAGGGCCTCGCCAGTAATGGCCTGCTGCTCGCTCTGGCCCACGCTGCTGTTGATGTAAGCCGCCGCAATGCCGTTGGCTTTCAGTGCCTCCACCTGGTCTTTCATGAGGGCAATGAGCGGTGACACCACCACGCAAAGCCCCTCCTGCACCACGGCCGGCACCTGAAAGCACACCGATTTGCCCCCACCCGTAGGCATGAGCACCACCGTATCCTGCCCCGCCATGATGTGCCCAATGATGTCCTCCTGCATAGGCCGGAAGGTGTCGTAGCCGTAGTACTGCTTGAGGACGCGGCGGGCAGAGGCGAGGGGTTCGGCAGCAAATAACATGGGGTAAAGATACGGCTAATCGAGGCGGAGTGAAAGCCAGATAGAAACCAGCGCGGCGTGGAATTCGTGCAAACAGGCAGGAAAATCCTGCCTGTTTGGTAGATTGCCCAAATAGGCCTTCATGCTTACCTATGGCGTTACTGCGCGCTGAAGCGGTTCTTCGGTTTCCCAGTAGTATTTTAGCCTTATGAAGACTATGGCACGCCTGCGAAAAGGATTCAATGGCCTCCTCATAGGTGCAGCCATTCTGGGCTTCGTGGGCTTGTTGGCCATTTTCGTCACCGGTGATTTCGGGGCTGCGCAGTATATACTCAATGGCATAGAAGCCCGTGCCCTGGCCAACCAATCAACTATTTCTGATAGACTGGTGCTAAAAGCCTTGTATCAGGTAATGATCATCAGCGGTAAGTGGCGCTATCCACGGGCGGGTGAGTTTTTGGCCTATTACTGCAGCGGCCAGGGCGACACGCTGCATTTCGATGCCAAGCCTTTGTTGCGTCATCCGGAAATGCAACTGGCACTACGCCACCACAAACAAGCCATTACGTTCCGGCACCAGCCACAGCGCAATCCGCAGCACCACGTCGTTCGGCACACTGATTGGGATTTGTATTACGCGTTTGATCTGCTGTTCATTCGGCAGAAATATGGTCGAGTTTCGCTTTATGATCAGTACTATTTTCAGCCCCTCGCGCGCAAGTCCCACACGCCTTTCCACTTTGGCAAAATCCACTTTAAACTGAATGATGGTCTGATTCACGTGGCTTACCCTGCGGCCAAGATGTTCACCACCTACGGAGAAGCAGCCCTTGGTACTCCTTGAGAAGCCGTTGAAGGCAGTGACCCAAGTCTGCTTTCACCAGAAAGCCCTTTTCCGTACGCAACGGAAAAGGGCTTTTCGCATTTCAGGGCTGGGCACATTACCCAGGACGGATTGACACCGTTTGATGCGCGGAATGTCCTTCGTCCTCGCAATGATAGCTTCTACTTCAGCAGCTCCAGCACTATGGCGGTTTTGGCGGGCAACTGCAAGGTTTTGATGTCGCTCAGGGTTTCGCCGGTCAGCACGTTGCGGGCCTTCGTGAAGCCTTTCATGCGCTCCGAGAAACGGGCCGTAGGCAGCGTAGCGGGTTTGTCGGTGCTGTTGGTGGCTACCATTACTGTGCCGTTAGCGTCGTAGCGGAAATAGGCGTAGAAGCCATTTTCGGGCAGGTACTGCATCAGCTTACCTGAGCTAAGGGCCGGGTGCGTTTTGCGGTAATTAGCCAGGGTGCGCACAAAGTTGAAGGCGTCGTTTTCGGCGGCGGTGCGGCCGGCGGCGGTGAACTTGTTTTCCTTGTCCTCGGGCCAGCCGCCGGGAAAGTCGCGGCGCACCTCGGCATCACTGGGGTCTTTGTAGTTCTTCATTAGAATCTCCGTGCCGTAGTACATGCTAGGGATGCCACGGGTGGTCAGCAGCCAGGTAAGGCCCATCTTGAACTTGCTGATGTCCTCGCCTACTTCAGAGAGGAAGCGGTTGTGGTCGTGATTGTCGAGGAAGGTCACCAGCTTTTCGGGGGCCACATACAGGCCGTCCTGGGCCAGGGCCTGGTAAAGGCGCTGGGTGCCGTTGTCCCAGCCGGTAGCATCTTTGCCGCCCACTTCGCGCAGACCGGCCAGCATGGCGTTTTCCACCACGAAGTCAAGTGCGCCGGGCTGGTTCGACTTGAACGGGAAGGCCACTTTGTTGCGCACGTAGTAGGCCTGATCCACTACGTTGTTCACCGACGACTCCCCGAAAATGTGGATGTTGGGATACTCGGCCAGCAGGGCCGCATTGCAGCGGTTCATGAAAGGCTGGTCGTTGTACATGTAGGTATCGATGCGCCAGGCATCTACCCCAAAGGTTTCCACCGACCACAGCGCGTGCTGAATCAGGAAATTGGCCACGTAGGGGTTCTGCTGGTTGAGGTCGGGCAGGAAGGGCACAAACCAGCCATCCAGGGTCACTTTCCGGTCGATATAAGCTGAGTGCGGGTCGGTGATGGGCTGCTGGCGGTAGCTGGTGTTAGTGTAAGCGGGCCACTGGTGCAGCCAGCTTTTCATGGGCAGGTCGCGGATAAACCAGTGGTTGATGCCCACGTGGTTGTACACGGCATCCTGCACGACCTTCAGACCGGCGGCGTGGGCCTGCTGCACGTAGGCTTTGTAGGCCGCGTTTCCGCCCAGGCGACGGTCCACCTGGTAGTGGTCTGTGAAGCCGTAGCCGTGGTAAGCCGAGCGCATGTTGCCGCCTTCGTTGGTGAGGGGCTGGTCGTTTTCTAGCACCGGCGTAAACCACACGGCCGTCACGCCCAGGTCTTTGAGGTAGCCGATGCGCTGGGCGGCGCCCTGCAGGTCGCCGCCGTGGCGGTAGAAGGGGTTGGCCCGGTCGGCGTTGGGGTCAGCCATGGTGGCTACCTTGTCGTTGCTCGGGTCACCGTTGGCAAACCGGTCAGGCATGGCCAGATAGATAAAGTCGGCCTGCGTGACGCCTTGGCCCTTGGCGGCCGGGTTGCGCGGGAGCAGCTCCCAGGTGCGCGTCACGGTTTGGGTGCCTTTTTTGCCCACAATGCTCACCTTACCCGGCTTGGCCGTGGCGGCAATGGTGAGGTCCAGAAAGGCATAGTTGGGGTTTTCGACGGTGCTGGCTTTCGTCAGCTTCACGCCGGGGTAGGTGATGGTGTAGGTGAGCGTACCCGCGTTGGGACCGTACACCAAGAGCTGCACGTTGGGATTTTTCATGCCCACAAACCAGCTGGTGGGGTTCACGCGGGTAATGGCCGGGGCCTGGGCCGCCGCCCACAGCGGCAGCAGCAGCACGGCCAGCAGCAGCCGGAAGAATAGGGTTTTGCTCATATCGGGTAAGGGGAAGTTGAATGGGAAAGGTAAGGTAACAGATGCCCGCCGGAAAAGCAGACGCCCAGGGCAGGCCGGCCCGTACGCGGAAACCACTACGGGCTTCTGGAGGTGGCTGGCTCGCAGGGCGCGTGCGTGGCCGGGCAGGTCACTTTTGGGTCCTCGCAGCGCACTTTGGCCGGCTCGCATAGCACTTCTTCCTGCTGACACGACACTTTCGCCTGCTTACATAGTACTTCTCCGTATTGACACGGCACTTTTTCTTGCTCGCACGATACTCCAGCCTATTTACAGGGCGCTTTTACTTTTTTTTTGCGCAACCCTTTTGCCAACTGGCAGAGTGGGTTAGCGCAGTTTCGGTGACGGTGGGCGGTAGTGGGGCGGCAGGCCAGGCAACCGGGGGCGCCCCGGCCCCATCTACGCTCCCATCAACCTACTACAACCTGTTTATGCTTCGTGTTTTGTCCGTTGCCACCCTGCTGCTAGCACTGCTGCTCCCTGCCCCCCAAGCCCGCGCCCAGGCGCCCACCTACGCCCAGCGGCTGGAAACGGCCGCCCAACAGCTCAGCCAGGAAAACTACTGCGCTGCCACCGCTACCTTTGCCCTGGCCTTCGCCGACAGCACCCAGGTCGGCCCATTCGACCTCTACGCCGGAGCCGGCGCCGCCGCCCAGTGTCCCGGTCGGCAGGCGCAGGCCGTGAGTTGGCTGCTGCAGCTTTCCCGCCAGCCCAACCTGCCCATCAGCGCCCCCGACATCGACAACATGGCCCAGGCAGACAACCTGCGCAGCCTACACAGCCGGCCCGAGTGGCCCCGCTTCCTGGCCAACCTGCGGCAAGCCGCCGCCCGCCGCGCTGAAAATGCCCGCCGCACGGCGGCCGTGTGGCAGGACAACATCCGCGCCCAAGCCCTGCCGGTACCCGCACGGAAAGGCGCATTTGCCCCTGCGCAGCCCGGTTTCGCCTTGTACTACGCCCCCGTGGATACGGTGCAGGTGCCCTACCTCGTGTACGTGCCCGCCACCTATGACCCCGCCCGCCCCACCGACCTGCTGGTGTACCTGCACGGGGGCATCGTCAACGCCAGCCAGTTTCGGCTCGCCGACCCGGACGTCGTGCATGAGCCCATCTTTGCCGCCGCCGCTACCCGCAATGCCCTGGTGCTGTACCCCTTCGGCCGCCAGTCCTTCGGGTGGCTGGAGCAGCGGGCGGCTCTGGACAACGTGCACACGATGATAGCGCAGGTAAAGCAGCGTTACCACGTGGACAGCCGCCGCGTGTACCTGGGCGGGATGTCGAACGGCGGCACGGGGGCCTTTTGGTTTGCGTGCCAGTCGCCGCGGGGCTTTGCCGGGTTCTTTGCGGTGGCGGCCCTGCCCGTCAGCGC
Source organism: Hymenobacter guriensis (assembly GCF_015773195.1). GTDB lineage: Bacteria > Bacteroidota > Bacteroidia > Cytophagales > Hymenobacteraceae > Hymenobacter > Hymenobacter guriensis. The sequence goes on along the minus strand of NZ_JADWYK010000005.1, from coordinate 18,422 downwards.
CCTCGGGCCGCTGAACTTCAAGCAGCTACGGCGCGGCGCCCCCATGTACTCGCTGAACGCCGAAGATGATGCGGTGTTTGCCTACCCGCGGGTGGCGGCCATCTACGCGCAGCACAAGGACCAAGCCCGGCAGTGGCACTTCCTCTCCCGCCCCACCGGCGGCCACAGCTTCCTCTACGCCCCCGAAGGCCCGGCCCTGCTGGATGGGCTGCTGGGGCAGCTGATGCAGCGGCCGGTTCGGTAAGCCGGGTTGGGTTTCGGGCAACGACGGGCGGGGACAAGCCCCGCCCCTACCCCAATTTAGTGCAGAAGCACATTCCGCACATTATTTCACCTTCCGCGTGCCCTGGTACAGCTCGTACTTGAGCAGGCGGCAGTCGATGGGGCCGTTGTAGAGCGGGATGCGGCGGGAGGTTTTCAGGCCGATGCGCTTGGCCGCCTCCAGGTTGCCGGTAAACACGTAGGCGTCGTAGCCCTGGAAGCTGGTTTTGAGCGTATCGCCAATAGTTTTGTAGATGGCTTCCATCTCGGCTTCCTCCCCTATTCTTTCCCCGTAAGGCGGGTTCATCATCACGATGCCAGCCTCTTCCCTGGCGGGGGCTTTGGCCTCCTTCACGTCGCGCACGCCCAGCCGGATAAAGTCTTCGAGGTCGGCGGCGGCCACGTTTTCGCGGGCCAGCTCGATGTATTCCCGGCTTAGGTCGGAGCCGGCCAGGTAGGCCTGGGGCTCTTCCAGGCGCATCTGGCGCGCATCCATCTGTACCGATTCCCAGAGGGCCGCGTCGAAGTCGGGCCAATTCTCGAAGCCGAACTTGCCCTGGTGGTAGAGGCCGGGGGCAATGCGCTGGGCAATGAGGGCGGCCTCGGTGAGCAGGGTGCCAGAGCCGCACATGGGGTCGATAAAGGGCTTTTTTCCGTCCCAGCCGCTGAGCAGAATGAGGCCGGCGGCCAGGGCCTCGTTGAGCGGAGCCACGTTGGTGCCTTGGCGGTAGCCGCGCTTGTGCAGGGATTCGCCGGAGGCATCGAGGCTGAGGACCACCTCGTTTTCAATCATGTGCAGGTGCAGGCGGATATCGGGGTTTTTCACGTCCACGCTGGGGCGGTGCCCGAGGCGGTTGCGGAACTGGTCCACAATGGCATCCTTGGTAAGCTGGGCCACATACAGGGAGTGCTCAAACGAGGACTTGTTCACCACGGCCGTGATGGCGAAGGTCTGGTCGGGCTGGAGGTAGTCCTGCCAGTTAAGGCGGCTCACTTCGCGGTACAGAGCCTTTTCGTCGCGGGCATAAAAGTCGGCGAAGGGCCGCAGGATGCGCATGGCGGTGCGGCACCACAGGCAGGCTTCGTAGAGCAACTGCTTGTTGCCGGTAAACTCCACGGCCCGGGTACCTACCTTTTCAATCTTCGCGCCCAGGTCACGTAGCTCCTGGGCCAGTACTTCTTCCAGCCCAAACTGGGTGGTGGCAGTCATAAAGAACGGGGCGGAGCGGCGGTTATCGGCCATAAGCAGCAAGCACAAGAAAGCAGGAGAAGCCGCAAAGGTCGGGAAAGTAGCGCACCGAATGGCAGCCGTTTGTAGATATCGATGGTAAGAATTGCTTGCTCTGTGTGTGCAGCAGCTTTGTAACTTGACTCTATACTGCTGACCTTGCCAATACTGACGCCATCGGCGCAGCCAAAGGTTATGCGCCATATATTACTGCTGAGTCTTTCTTTACTGGTCCTTGGTAGCTGTGGGCTATTGCCAAATTCTCAACCAGTATTGGTTATACAACCTTTTCGAGGGTTCTCTGCGCGTCTCACGGATTCGGTTTCCCAGCAGGTTCGGCGACTCTATCCGCTGGTTCTTCAGCGGCAGCCGGTTGCATTGCCAAAGCAGGCCTTCTATGCTTCACGGCAGCGCTACCGCGCCGATTCATTGCTGCACTTCCTCGTCAGCCAGCATCAGTCCGATACAGTTGTCGTTGGCCTTACGCAATTGGATATAAGCACCACCAAAAATGGCGTACGCGACTGGGGTATTATGGGTCTCAGTTACTGTCCGGGCCGCGCCTGCGTGATTTCCAGCTTCCGACTGAAGCGGCGCAACCTGAGCACGCAATTTTACAAAGTGGTTCTCCACGAAATCGGCCATACAGAAGGGCTTCCGCATTGCGCCACACGCACCTGCTTTATGCGTGATGCCGAAGGTGGCAACCCTATTGATGAGGAAACAGGCTTCTGCCGGACCTGCACCTGGTACTTACAACTCCGGGGCTGGAAACTGGCTAGCTAGGGCCGACTTCTCCCAAAAACTCCGTAGCATTGCTTAGCTGGTTCCCAGGCCGGCTTATACCTACAATTCTGCTCCTGCATGGCCGCTCCTGCTCCCGTTACGTCTACTGCTTCTACCGCCTCTGCCCACGCGCCGGCCCGGTCCTACGTCGGCCCGATGGTGCTGATGACCACGCTGTTCTTCCTGTTTGGCGCCGTTACCAACTTCAACGATGTGCTCATGCCCTACCTCAAGGACGTGTGCCAGCTCACCGACTTCCAGTCCACGGCCGTGCAGTCGGCTTTTTTCGGGGCCTACTTTCTGATGTCGTTACCGGCGGGCCGGGTGCTGGAGAAGCTGGGCTTCAAGCGAGGCATTGTGCTGGGTTTGCTGGTGATGGCGCTGGGGGCGCTACTGTTTGTGCCGGCCGCTAACTCCCGCACCTTCGGGCTGTTTCTGCTGGCGCTGGGGCTGCTCGGGGCCGGCGTCACGCTCCTGCAGGTAGCGGCCAACCCCTACGTTTCGGTGCTGGGTCCGGCCCGCACCGCCGCCAGCCGGGTGAGCATCGTGGGCGTGGCCAACGGGCTGGGTGGCACTATCTCGCCCCTCATTGGCGGCCTTATCTTGTTTGGGGGCTCGGCCCTGCTGAAAGCCCGGCTGGCACAGCTGCCGCTGGAGCAGCGCCTTACCCAGGAAGCCACGCTTATAAAACCGCTGTACCTGGGGCTGGCGCTTTTCCTGGCCGTGCTGGCCGCGCTGTTTTTCCTGGTACGCCTGCCCGAAATTGAAAGCATTCCGGCCGATGAGGAAGCACAGGCAACCCAGGCCGCGGCTGAAACCGGCCGCCGCTCGGCCCTGGACTTTCGCCACCTGCTGCTGGGCGTAGTGGCCATTTTCACGTACGTAGGCGTAGAAGTAGGCATCGGCTCGTTTATCATCCGGTACGGCGAAGCTCAGAATATTCAGCAGCTTAGCGGGTTTACCCAAGGGTTGGTGCAAGGCTTATATGGTATTGGGGAATCTGTTCAGCGTTTATTTGGAGAGTCGCCAGCACCTATTGATACAACGACTGGTTTTACAAAAGCTGTTGGTGCTGTCCTTACAGCCTCCTACTGGTTTGGTCTGATGGTGGGCCGTATTATCGGCATTCCGCTGCTGAGCCGCTTCAACGCCCGCAAGCTGCTGGCGGGCGTATGTGCGGCGGGCACGTTGTTCGTGCTGCTCTCCATCCTCAACCATGGCGAAACGGCCCTGTGGCTTGTGGTGCTGTGTGGCTTGTGCAACTCCATTATCTGGCCGGTGGTGTTTCCGCTGGCTATTACCGGGCTGGGCCGCTTCACCAAGCAGGGTTCCTCCTACCTCATCATGGCCATTGTGGGCGGGGCCATCATTCCGCCCCTTATGGGCCTGGTGGCCACGCACGGCGGCGGCCTGCGGGTGGCTTTCGTGCTGCCCGCTTTGTGCTACGCTTACCTGCTCTATTATGCCCTCCGCGGCTACCGGGTGCGTTAGTCCACACCTTCTCAACTGATTGATTCCCGAAAAGGCTGCCCGTGTGGGTAGCCTTTTGCTTGGCTGCACCTTCGCGCCCAACCGGCTACCTTTGCCCTCCTAGCTATTTATTGAACTGCCCTATGACGCCGGCCCCTACCCTTGAACCCAACGTTTCCCTGCGCCCCTACAACACCTTTGGCTTGGAGGTAAAGGCCCGGTGGCTCGCCCGGTTTCGGTCGGTAGAGGAATTGCGGGCATTGCTGGCCCTGCCCGAGGTGCAGCAGGCCCAGAAGCTGATTTTGGGCGGCGGCTCCAACCTGCTCTTCACCCGGGACTTCGACGGTGTGGTGCTGAAAAATGAAATCAGTGGGCTGGACATCATCAGCCAGGACGAGGAAACAGCCCTGGTGCGGGCCGGCGCCGGGGAAAGCTGGCACGGCCTGGTGCAGTACACCCTGGAACAGGAATTAAGCGGCATCGAAAACCTGTCGTTGATTCCGGGTACGGTGGGAGCTGCTCCGCTGCAGAACATAGGAGCCTACGGGGCCGAGTTGAAAGATACCTTTGACCACTTGGAAGCCCTGGAAATTGCGACCGGGCAGTTACGCACGTTTTCGCAGGCTGAGTGCGGCTTTGGCTACCGCGAATCCGTGTTTAAAGGGCCGCTGAAAAACCAGTTTATCGTGACGGGCGTGGTGCTGCGCCTGCGCCGCCGCCACCAAGCCAACGTCAGCTACGGGGCCATCCGCACTACCCTCGACGATATGGGCATCGGGCCCGAGCCCACGCCCCGGCAGGTGAGCGAGGCCGTAGTAAGCATCCGGCGCAGCAAGCTCCCCGACCCAACCGAGATTGGCAACGCCGGCTCGTTTTTCAAAAACCCCGAGCTTTCCCAGCAGAAGTACGGCGAGTTGAAAGCGCATTACGCCGACCTGCCCGGCTACCCCGTGCCCGGCGGCGTGAAGGTGCCCGCCGCCTGGCTGATTGAGCAATGCGGCTGGAAGGGGCGCCGCTTGGGGGCCCACGGCGTGCACGACCGGCAGGCGCTGGTACTCGTCAACCACGGCGGAGCGCAGGGCGAGGATATCCGCAACCTGGCGTTCGAAATCATTGCCTCCGTGCGTGAGAAGTTTGGCGTGGAGCTTCATCCGGAGGTGAATATCCTGTAGACAGTGCGGGCCAGCAGGCAACTGCTATATGCCTGCGCAATTGTATTCATGAGCTCGAATATTACTGCTATTCGTCGGTAACTGCTTGCCTGGCGCTGAAGCCCGCCGAAGGAATATAACAAATTCTTTATCCGACAACGCGTTCAGCCTGACGGGAGTTTGGCGGAAAGTGTGGATATTTGAAGCCTGATTTTCAATCCGGATTCTTCTGCACACTTTTTCCGCTTTCATGAAAAAATTTACTCTTCTGGCGCTCTTGTGCGGCGGGTTGGCTTCGCAGCCCCTGCTGGCCCAAAGCGTGAGTACCATTGCTGAAGCCCGCGCGGGCGGCGCCGGCAAAACCGTGACGGTGCGCGGCATCGTCACCAACGGTCCGGAGCTCGGCGTTATCCGCTACCTGCAGGACAAGGAAGCCGGACTGGCCGCGTACTCAGCTTCGGCCGCGGGTTTCAATACCTTGGTGCCCGGCGACAGTATCGAAATAACGGGCACGCTGAAGGACTACAACGGCCTGCTGGAAATGGACCCCGTTACGTCGGTAGAAAAGCTGGCTTCGGGCAAAACCGTAACGCCCGTGACGGTTTCGGCCGCCCAGGCTTCCACAGTTTTTGCCGAGGCTTACGAGTCGCGGCTGGTGCGCATTGATGGCAACAGCAGCGTACAGACGTCGACGGGCGCGGCCTTTGCCACCTTTGGCGGCAATACCAACTACCGCCTCAACGGCCAGACCAGCCTGGCGTTCCGCACCAACAACGCCTCTACCGGCGTTACCGGCATCGTGGGCAAGCCCGCCCCGGCTGGCCAGTTCGATATTATCGGCATCATGAGCCAGTTTACGTCGTCGGGCTCGGGGGGCTACCAGCTGCTGCCCCGCCTCTACGCCGACTTCCGGCTGGGCGGCACGCCCAACCTCACGGCCCAGCCGATGGCCACCAGCCTGACGAAAACCGGCTTCACGGTAGTATTCAGCACCGAAAACCCCGGCACCACGAAGGTGGAATACGGCCTGACCCCGACCTTGGGCAAGCAGGTAGAAACCACCACGGCTACCACCACGCACAGCACTGACCTCACGAATCTGGAAGCAGGCCGCATCTACTACGTGCGGGTTTCCTCGACCAACGCGGTAGGCACTACTACCTCCGGCATCGTGCCTATGGCTACGGTTTCGAACTCCACTGGCGACATCAAAGTCTACTTCAACCGCTCGGTAGACGTAACCAAGGCGCTACCCGGCAACGCCGCTCAGATGCTGAGCTTTGCCAACGACGACACACTTATCAAGTACATTGAGCGGGCCCGCAAAACCATCGACCTGGCCGCCTACAGCTTCAATATGACCGGCATCAAGAACATTCCGGAGGCGCTGAACGCGGCATTTGCCCGGGGGGTGCGGGTGCGCGTGGTGTACAACACGGAAAGCGGCGTGGCTCCCGAAGGCATTCTGGCGCTCAACGCCGGCATTGGTAAGCTGGGCCGCAATACGGCCCGCAATATCATGCACAACAAGTTCCTGATCTTTGATGCGGAGGATGAAAACCCCAACAAAGCCATTGTGTGGACGGGCTCGATGAACCTGACCGGCGGCCAGATGAACACCGACCCCAACTCGGCCGTGATTGTACAGGACCAGACCCTGGCCCGCACCTACCAGATTGAGTTTGAGGAAATGTTCGGCTCCAGCACCGATAAGCCCGGTGCCGGTAAGTTTGGTCCCGACAAGCAGGATAATACCCCCCACCACTTCCTGATTGGCGGCCGGCAGGTGGAGCAATACTTCAGCCCTTCCGACAACGTAAACACGCGCCTGCTCGAAACCATCGGCACCGCCGACCACGACCTCCACGCCGGCACCATGCTCATCACGCGCTCCGACCTGGTGAATGCCATCCGCGAGCGGGTGGAAGCCAACGGCATCAAGGAGTGCACGGAAGTACTGGTAGACAACAAGACCGACGGCCCCGACCAGTTTGCCAGCCTCACCGCCCTGCTCGGCGACCGGGCGCAGGTGTACACGCAGGAGGGCATCTTCCACCACAAGTACGTGCTGGTTGACGCCGGCGCCCCCGAGTCGGACCCCACCACGTGGGTAGGCTCGCACAACTGGAGCAACTCGGCAGCCAATGGCAACGACGAAAACACGCTCGTTATCCACGACAACCTGATTACCAACCAGTACTACCAGGAGTTTGCAGCTCGTATGGCTGGTCAGACGGTGAAAGTGCCGCTTTGCCAGTTCGTGGTGACGGGCACCAAGGGCGGGAAGCTTACCCAGCAGGGCCTGCAGGTGTACCCCAATCCCGCCCACGGCTCCTTCAGCCTGAAGCTGGCGCAGTCGAAAGCCCGCACCGCCACCATCACCCTGCGCGACGCCACCGGCCGCGAAGTCCTGACCTTGACCAAGCCGTTGTCCGCCGGCCAAGACCTAAGTGTAGATGCCACTGGCCTGCGCCCTGGCCTCTACCTGGTGCAGGTAGTAACGCCCGAGGCTACGCAGGTAAGCCGCGTGGTAGTGCAGTAATTCCGCACTAATACCCATCAAAAAGAGCGGCTTCCAATGAGGAAGCCGCTCTTTTTATATACCTACTTGGCGTACTAAATTACTTCAGCACCGCTACCGTCGCGCCGTCGCCACCACGGTCGGCATGCTCGTCGGCTACGCTGGCTACGGTGCGCTGGCTGCGGAGGTAGTCGCGCACGATCTGGCGCAGGACGCCATTGCCGCGGCCGTGCAGAATCTTGATTTCCGAAATGCCCAGCATCACGGCGTCGTCTACGTAAGCCATTACCTTGGTAAGGGCATCCTCGGCCCGCTCCCCGCGCAAATCCAGGGTGGTGTTGAAGCCCGACATGCGCCCCGTAATATCGAGGCCCAGGCCGGCGTATTGGGCCGGAGCCTTGCGGCTGGCTTCCTTTTCCCGCTCCCGAATTTCGGAGCGGCTGAGCTTTTCGAGCTGGTTGACTTTCACCAGCGTTTTCATGCCGCCGAAGGAAACCTCGGCGGTTTTGCCTTTCACGCTCATCAGCTCGCCGTGGCCTTCCTGCCCGATCAACGCCACTTTGTCGCCGGGCTTGAGGGTGCCGGCTTCGGCCAGCTCGCGGGTGGCGCGGGGCTTAGGCGGCTCTATTTGGAGCTTTTCGCGCACGAAGGTGTCGAGCTTCTCGCGGGCCTGCTTGGTTTCCTCTTTGTTGGCTTGTGAGCGGCGGATATCGGCAATGGTGCTTTCGATTTGCTGGTTGGTATCCTTCAGTAGGAGCTTGGCTTTTTGCTTGGCCTCGCGCAGCACCTCCAGGGTGGTTTCGTCGAGGTAGCGCTTGAGGTCCTGGTATTCCTGGGCGGCTTTCTTCAGGCGGCGCTCCGCCTTGGCGGCTTCGGCGGTGCGCTGCTCCAGCTCGGTTTTCTCCTTCTCGAGGCCTTCCAGCAGCCGGTCGTAGCGGATTTTATCCTTGCCCACCAACTGCGAAGCGCGCTCTACCAGCTGCTTGGGCAAACCGATTTTGCGGGCAATTTCGATGGCGAACGAAGAGCCAGGCTTCCCGATTTCGAGGCGGTAAAGCGGCTGCAGCTGCTCGGGGTCGTAGCGCATGCCGCCGTTCACAATGCCGGGCGTGCGCTCGGCATAGTTTTTCAGGTTGGTATAGTGCGTGGTGATGACGCCGAAAGCGCGGGCGCGGTTGAGTTGCTCCAGCACGGCTTCGGCAATGGCCCCGCCCAGGGCCGGCTCAGTACCCGTCCCGAACTCGTCGATGAGTACCAGGCTGCGTTTGCCGGCCAGGGTCACAAACTGCTTCATGCTGAGCAAATGCGAGGAGTACGTGCTCAAGTCGTTTTCCAGGCTCTGCTCGTCGCCGATATCCAGGAAAATATCATCGAACATACCCGCTTCGGAGGTTTCCCCGGCCGGAATGAGCAGGCCGCACTGCAGCATGTACTGCACCAGCCCTACCGTCTTCATAGCCACCGACTTACCCCCGGCATTCGGACCCGAAATCAGCAGAATACGCTGCTCGGGGTTGAGCTCAATATCGAGGGGCACCACCACGCGGGGCGTTTCTTTTGCCTGCTCTTTGAACGTCAGGAACAGCAGCGGGTGCCGCACCTGCTTCCAGTGCGCCAGGGGCCGGGAGCTGAGCGTGGGCAGGGTGGCCTCTAGCTCACGCGCCAGCCGCGCCTTGGCCCGGATGAAGTCGAGCAAACCCAGGTACTGATAGGCTTTGCGCAAATCCGGAATGTGAGGGCGCAGCTGGTCGGTGAGGGCCGTGAGAATGCGCACCAGCTCCCGCTGGAAGGCATTTTCGAGGTCCTTGATGTCGTTGTTGAGCTCAAACACCGCTTCCGGCTCGATAAACACCGTCTGCCCCGAGGCCGACTCGTCGTGGATCAGGCCCTTCACGCGGCGCTTGTGCTCGGCAATGACAGGCAGCACCAGGCGCCCACCGCGGATGGTGGGCTCGGAGCCCTCGGGCACCCAGCCTTCCTGGCGGGCGTGGCGCAGAATGCCGGCAATCTGCTTGCGCAGCAGGCCCTGGCGGTTGATGAGTTCCTGGCGGATTTGGCGCAGCAGCGGGGAGGCGTCGTCGCGCACCTGCCCTTCGTCGTCCACCACTTTGTCAAGGGCGGCCAGCAGATTGCGGTCCACCTGTACGCCAATGCCCAGCAGGCGCAGCGTGGGATACAGCGCCTCTTCGGCCTGGGTAAAGAAAACCAGCGCCGCGCGAATGGTGCGCAACGACATTTTGACGGCGAAGAAGGCGGGCACGTCCAGGTAAGCACCGGGCAAAGAGGCGCGCACCAGATGCGGGTTCACATCGTGGTAGTGCTGGCTGGGAAAGTCGGCGCCGCTATTGAGAAGCTGGCGGAACTCATCGGTCTGCAGCAGCAGCTTCTGGAGCTGCTCGGCGTTGGTCTGGAAGCTCATTTTGGCCACAAACTGGCGGCCCAGGGCGCTCAGGCAGAGGCCGTCCAGCATTTCACGCAGCTGCGTGAAGCCAATTTTTTGCTCGAAATTGTTGGGAAGAATCAAATCAGAAAGGCGAAACGAAGTAAGCGGGAATCGGAAGAGGATGCGAAAGTAAACAGCATTCCTCGGGGGAAAGATTCAAGTGAGTTAGTATAGCATCAAATTCTGTTTGCCGGAACGTAAGAGCCAAACTTAAAATTGAATTAATGGAAGGCTGACGCTTTTTTCTACGCCCAAAGCTACCTACTTTTGAAAACTACGAATGTACAATCTCCCACTCCCAGCAGTTGATTAGGCCAAACGTTCCTGCTAGTATTTTTATCTATACCACTTCATAAGGATATACTAAAAATGCCACAATAATCTTCTTATTACCAGCCTATTATACTGCCTAAACCACCAACGTGGCCAGGGTGCCGCTACTAGCCGGTTTCTCTTTTCTTTTGTTTGGGCCATTGCAATTCCGTGGCCTCCTATGCTACCGGTGACGGAAGCCAGCAGCATACGTGTACCTGTTTTCTTCTCATTTCTCTTTCATCATTTTATGAAAAAAACCTCTACTCGGGTTATCAGTAGTTTGCTGCTGGGCTCTTTGCTGCTACCTAGCTGCGCCACCATGCTTTCCGGCTCCCGGCAATCAGTACGGTTGGTGGGTGCCCCTTCTGGAAGTACGTATTATATCAACGACAAACCTGTTGAAGCCAAGCCAGTAGCCGGTCAATCCAACACCGTAAGCATACGGGTGCCGCGTAAGCGGAGCTCCGAAGTGAAGGTCAAACACGACGGCTACAAAGAATATTCGCAGGTTTTGTATCCGGATAAAACCACGGGCCTGACTTACTTGAACTACGTGCCCCTTATTTATGGTACGGCTAAGGGTCTTTCTTTTTCTACCAACTCCAACGGTGACACCGAGTATACCGGCCAGACCGGCTTACTGCTGATGGTGGGAGGACTCTTTGGCTTGCTTACGGACTATGCTACTGGCGCCAACTCCCGCCTCGATAAGAAGGAGCTTCAGGCAACAATGCCCCAGATGCCCAAAGCAGTGGCCGGCAGCCAATCTGTTCAGTGCACCCTCATGAATGTGCGCATCAAAGGCGGCGACAAGATGGGCAACCTCTTCGTGCAGGGCGAACCCCAGGAAATCCTCTATTTCGGGAAGTCCCTCGACACCGATGCTGAGCACCTGAAATCTTCCGTCAATGGGTCACTTAAAGATATCGGCTACACCGTGCCCGATGCTGAAACCAAAAGCATTTTCTCGGCTGGCCTCAACTCTCGCTACACGCTGCAGGGCGAAATGCGCGACGTTAAATACAACGTCCATGCCTCATCCCCCTACAAATCAGCTCATTTCGAAACGCGCTGCACAGTTGAAGTAACCTGGAAGCTGCTCAACCAAAACCGACAAACGGTGGTAGAGCAAAAGACAGCTGGTTCCAGTATTAAATTTGAACAGGGCGGCAGCGCTGCTTTCGAAGATGCATTTGAGAATTCCTTCTACACGTTCTTTGCCAATCCGCAAGTTACGGAGGCCCTAACCAAACCAGCCGGTGGCAAGGGTGACTCCGATGCTGTGCAGGCACCTATTTCCATGCGCCGCGGCACGCCAATGGCGGCGGATAAGGGGCTAAGCACCGCTGCACGATGTGTGGTTATTGTAGAAACCAAAGACGGTCACGGAAGTGGCTGCGTTATTTCTCCGGATGGCTATATAGTGACTAACGCTCATGTAGTTGAAGACCAGGAAGAAGTAAAAATTCAACTCGCGGATGGTATGAGCTCGAAAGCAAAGGTTGTTCGCCTCAATCCTGAAATGGATTTGGCTCTGCTCAAGATCGATGCAGAAGGACTTACTGCTTTCCAGTTGCCAACCACCAGTCTGAGCGAAATAGGTGCAGACGTATTTGCTATCGGCACGCCTGCTGATAAAGAATTAGGTCAGACGGTAACCAAGGGTATTATAAGTGGCCGACGCAAGGTAGATGGCCGCTCCTTTCTGCAAACTGATGTGAGCATCAATGGGGGCAACAGCGGAGGTGCACTCGTGGCACGGACGGGCCAACTCCTGGGCATTGTTAATGCCAAATTGGTAGGTCGTGGAATTGAAGGTATTGGCTTCGCTATCCCTGCCGAGCAAGTGACTGAGGCACTCCACCTCAAGTTCATAAACTAGCTGCCTGGCTCCTTAATATCAAGGGCTTTCTGAATTGCAAGGCCGTCTGTTCAGAAAGAACAGACGGCCTTGCGGTTTTATACCCACTATAAAGTTCCTTGCTAATATGGTTGAGTAGCTTGCTACCGTTCGCCCGCCACGCCCAGCCCGAACAAGGCAAAGTCGTATTTCACCGGGTCCTGCGCGTCAAACTGCCGGAGGTTGGCCGTCAGTTCCTCAGCGGCCAGCCAATCGACCTGCTGGCGCTGGAGCAAACCCAGGCTGCGGGCCACGCGCTCCACGTGCACATCAATGGGGCAGATCAGGTCGGCGGCGGGCAGGCGCGTCCAGAGGCCGAAGTCCACGCCGTATTCGTCGGGCCGCACCATCCAGCGCAGGTACATGTTCACGCGCTTGCAGGCTGAACCCCGCGCCGGAGTAGCCACGTGCTTGCGGGTGCGCTGCGGAGCATCCTCTAAGGAGAAAAACAGGGCATGAAAGTTTTCAAGCCGCTCTTTCTGCGTACTGCCTTGCAGAAACGCATCCTCCAGCGTGGCGTGTTGCCGGTAGTACCAGCGCAGCCAGTGCACAAAATACAGCAGGTCGGTGTCGCAGAACGTGCGGTGGCAGAAGCCCAACAGCTTTTTGAGGTCGTCATCGGAATGGTCCAGCACAAACTGGTGGGGCGCATCATCCATACGGCGCATTAGCTCCCGGCATTTGCTGATGATGGTGGGACGCCTTCCCCAGGCTAGCAGCGCCGCAAACAGCCCACTGATTTCAACATCGGCTCGCGCACTGAATTGGTGCGGAATGCTGATGGGGTCGGGCGCAATAAAGACCGGCTGGTCGTAGCGCCGGTACTGATCCTCTAGCAGGACGCGCACCTGGGCATGATTCATAAATTCGGGCTAATGAGGACAGGTGACAGGTAAATAGGTGTCATTGGGACGTGTTACGTGTTACCTGTTACCCCTTATTACCCTTTACGGCAGGTAGGAAGTTTCCACGCGGAAGCGCTGGTCGGGGGTGCCCAGCATCTGCACGGCACGGGGCGAGAGGCGAATGAGGATGTTGCTGTTCTCACCGGTGTCAGGCAGCACGCCAATCACGCGCACGAACACCGACACGTTGTTCATAATGTTGCGCACTTCCACGATGCTGCCTACCGGGGCGGTTTTGTGCAGGGCCAGGTATTTTACGGTGGTATTGTTGGGAATGACGGCTGCCAGGCCGCTTTCCGTCACGCGCTTGACTACCTCACTGGCACGGGCCGGGCCCCGGTTTTCGTCGGCCTTCTCATCGGCCTCTTCCTCCTTGGCAGTTTCTCTGGGCGTTTCTTTGGGCGGGGCCGGGCGGGGTTCTTCCCGCGGCGTCGGCGTTTCTTTAGCAGGCACCGGGCGGGATGGAGCGGCAGCCACGGCCTCTACGGGCTCGGGAGTCGGCACCGAAGCCGGGGCAGGCTTGCGCATGGGCGCCGCCTTTGTATCGGTTCCGGCCGAAGCAGCTCCACCAGCGGGTACGATAATCAGCTTCTGGCCCACCAGCACCCGACCGCCAGCCGGCAGGCGGTTTTGGCGCAGCAGCGCGTTAGAGTTAATGCCAAAGCGCTGGGCAATAGCATAGAGCGTCTGACCGGGCTTCACCACGTACACCCGGTTGCCCTGCGCATCGCGGGGCAGCGCCAGCGCCGCCGAGCTGGAGGCCGCAGCAGGCTCGGTTGTCCGGGCCGGGCTAGTACCCCGGCTGGCTGTGGTAGCTGGCGTGAGCAGCACCCGGGTGCGGGGCACCAGTACCACCTGTCCCGAAATCAGGGCGCCTTTCACTTTCGGGTTGGCTTCCACAATAGCATCGACGGCCACCTTATAGCGTCGAGCCAGACCGTACAGTGTTTCGCCGGGGGCCACGCGGTGCCGGATCAGGGCCGTGTTGTTGCGGTATTCGACTCCAATGGAATCGGGTGGGGCGGGGCTGACCGGGGCGGCCTGCGCCAGCCCACCGGCGCATAACAAGGCAACAAGAGAGAAACGAAAGCGAATCATGAAGCAACAGAAAGCAGAGACCAGAAAAGCTAATCGAAAACGACGCGGGCGGCCTCTTTGCATAATTAGTGCCGAAAGATAAAAAATTATCCTCCCCAAGTACCACAATGGCAACTCGAAAACAGCTTTCTACCTGACACTAAGCCCTCTTTTCGGCTGCTGGCCGGCCTCGTTCCGCTACCTTTACAGCCTACCTTTTCAGCTTTTCGCTATGCTCTCCGCCATCGGTATCATTCCGGCCCGCTATGCCTCCACCCGCCTGCCCGGCAAACCCCTCGTAGACCTGGGCGGCCAGTCCATGATTCAGCGCGTGGTGGCCCAGGCCCGGCAGGCCCGCCTAGGCCGCGTGGTAGTAGCCACCGACGATGAGCGGATTCTAACCCACGTGCGCAGCTTCGGCGGCGAGGCCGTTCTAACGTCGTCCACTCACCCCAGCGGCACCGACCGGGTGTGGGAGGCCTACCAGCAGTTGGGGCTTTCAGCTGATTGCGTGGTGAATATACAGGGCGACGAGCCGTTCATTCAGCCGGCCCAGATCAATGCGCTGCTGGACTTGTTTGCGGATACCGATACGCAGATTGCCACACTGGTGAAGCCCGTCATCAGCGAAGATGAGCTGTTTAGTCCGCACCTACCCAAAGTGGTGCTGAACACGAAGCAGGAGGCCCTGTACTTCAGCCGTCACCCCCTGCCCTACCAGCGCCAGCATCCCAACTGGGAGTGGCTGGAGCAGCACCGCTACCTGCGCCACATTGGCCTCTACGCCTACCGCCCCGCCGTGCTGCAGGAGCTAACCCAGCTGCCGCCCTCGGCCCTGGAGCTGGCCGAAAGCCTGGAGCAGCTGCGCTGGCTGGAGCACGGCTACCGCATCCGCACGGCCGAAACGGCGGAAGCCACGCTGGGCATCGATACGCCGGAGGATGTGGTAAGGGCCCGAAACTTTCTGCTGCATGGCTAGGGCAGCCTTAGCCCTCTATGCTTGGAAGTGAACTGGCCCCGGCTGCTTTGGCCGTCACGTGCTGCTCGGAGGAATCGTGCTTTTCTTCCTTCATTTCTCTGGACAGGAAAAAGTTGAGTGCCGTTCGAATGACGGCAATGGCCCCGAGCTTGCCAATCTGCTCCCAACTGGGCGCTATGGCGGTGGAAAGAATATCGGCCCCCAGCTGAAACTCCAAAGCCAGGGCCAGGTAGCGGGCCAGGGTCAGGCGAATGGCCGTAAAATCGGCGGTTTGCCGGCGCAGCAGGGCCTTCAGGAAAAGCCAGCCAGCGCCAAAAATCCCCAGCGCGATGATGACGGCCCCAATGGTTTCCACGCTCAGCTTCAGCCATAGCACCGCTTCAAGTACGCCGTTTTCGGCCAGAGCATGAATGGTTGTGGGTTCGGGGGCGGGCATAGTAAAAACGCAGAGGTGAAGGGCAAAGCCGGGCAAAGGTTACTCACATACGTAACCCCAGACAGCTGGGCTACTTACCTCAATTCCCGGCTAGTGCCTTCGCCTGACTTAGCCGCCGGTTTTCTTGGCTTTGTAGCCGGCTGCCAGCAACACGGCCATAACCTTGTCGCGGAAGTCACCCTGGATGATGATTTCACCGTCTTTGGCATTGCCGCCCACGGCGCACTTGGTCTTGAGCAGCTTGCCAAGAGTTTGCAGGTCGGCATCCTGGCCCACGAAACCGGTAACGAGCGTGACCTGCTTACCGCCCCGGGACTTCTTATCGAGCTGCACGCGCAGGTTTTGCTGTTGCGGCGGCACTGTGGCCGTTTCCTCGACGCCGTCGTGCTGGTACTCAAAATCAGGATTGGTGGAATACACCACGCCTTCGCGGCGGTTCTTATCGGATTTCATGCAGGTAAATGGTTGACTTGTTTTCTGGTTAAATGGCGGTTTTGCTAAGAGGTTGCTTGAATAGCTTCTGAAGGCTTGGGGCAACCCCAGAATGGGTTTCTGATTTTCGCTATACCAGTCAGCCCTTTATACCGCCACTTCCAGGGCCAGCGGGTGCAATTCTACGCTGAACTGCGTACTCGTGCCCACGTAGTCGCCATCCACGTGGAAACCCAGCGGCTTGGCAGCTTCCACCCGTACCTGCCGGGCCGTGTGAAACACCGCCGCCCCGGACTCGGGCAGGTCGCCGAGGGCCAGGGACAGCGCCACCCGCACCGCCCGCACTACCGACATGGAATCAATCAAACACAAATCGAGCAGGCCATCCTGAATGTTGGCGCGGGGCGCAATGTAGGCGTTGTTGCCGTACTGGGCGGCGTTGGCAAAGGCCAGCACGTAGCAGTTCGTTTCCAGGGTGGTATCAGCCAGCTCCACGGTGATGGGCACGGGCCGGAAGCGGCGGTACTCGCGCAGGGCCACCTGGGCGTAGGTACTCAGCCCCCGCGTACCGGCCTCGGCAAAGCACTTGCTCACGTGCGCATCGAAGCCCAGGCCGGCCGTGCAGAAAAACTCCCGGCCGTTGATGGTGCCTACGTCGATGCGCTGAAACGTGGGCTGGTTCAGGTGCTTGATGGCCGCCCCTATTTCCATGGGTATTTTAAGGTGGCGGGCCAGCCCGTTGCCGGAGCCCCGCGGCAAAATGCCCAGCGCGGCCTGTGTGCCCAGCAGGCCCCGGGCAACTTCATTTACGGTACCGTCTCCGCCCACCGCTACCACTACCCGGCAGCCCCGGGCCGCGGCAGCCCGGGCCAGTTCCACGGCGTGGCCGGCGTACTGCGTTTCCTCCACTTCATAGCTTACCAGGTTCGCATCCAAATGCTGGCTTAGCAGCGCGGGCAGATCCAGCCGTCGGTTGGTGCCCGACGTAGGGTTCAGTAAAAAGCAAATACGCAGGTCGGCGGGCATACTCCGGCAGAGAATCAACAGGGAATGGCGGCGCAAGGTACGCGGCCGAGCACAGAAAAGCCCGACCGAAATCGGCCGGGCTTTCCTTCCATACGGCATGCCAGTTGGATTAGCCGTTCATTTTCTCCCCCAGCTGCTGAATCAGATCAGCGGTGCGGGTGCTGTAGCCGGTTTCGTTGTCGTACCAGCCAATCACCTTCGCCAACGTGCCGCTGGCTGAGGTCAGCTCCGAATCGAAGATGCAGCTGTGCTTGTTGCCAACGATGTCGATGCTTACGATGGGGTCGGTGGTGTATTCAATGATGCCTTTCATCGAGCCTTCGGAGGCCGCTTTCAGCGCAGCGTTGATCTGGTCTTTCGTTACCTCCTGCTTCAGAATCACGGTCAGGTCGGTCATCGAGCCATCCGGCACGGGCACGCGCATGGCTAGGCCGTCGAGCTTGCCTTTCAGCGTGGGCAGCACCAAGCCTACGGCTTTGGCAGCACCAGTGCTGGTAGGGATGATGCTGTAGGCAGCAGCGCGGGCACGGCGCAGATCTTTGTGCGGCGCATCCTGCAGGTTCTGGTCGGAGGTGTAGGCATGCACCGTGGTGATGTAGCCCTTCTCAATACCGAATGCCTCATCGAGCACCTTCGCCATCGGAGCCAGGCAGTTGGTGGTGCAGCTGGCGTTGCTGATGATGGTTTCGTCACCGGTGAGGATGTCTTCGTTTACGCCGAGCACAACCGTGGGGATGTTGCCGGTAGCCGGAGCCGAAATCACCACTTTCTTGGCACCAGCGGTGATGTGCTGACCTGCGCCAGCTTCATCCACGAAGCGGCCGGTAGATTCCAGCACCACGTCGATGCCCATGTCGCCCCAGGGCAACAGCTTGGGGTCGCGTTCCGCCAGGGCGTGAATGCGCTGGCCGTTTACGGTCAGGCTTTCCTCGTCGTAGCTTACGGTGCCATCGAAGCGGCCGTGCACGGAGTCGTACTTGAGCAGGTGCGCCAGCGTCTTGTTGTCGGTCAGGTCATTGATGGCCACTACTTCTACGTTGTCGCGGCCCAGCAACGACTTGAACGTCAGGCGGCCGATGCGGCCGAAGCCGTTGATGGCGACTTTAATTTTTGCCATGGTATAAAAGGAATGGGGTTAACGGCCCCCACGCGGGGCCTGGTGCAAACGCGGAGCGAAGGTACAGGGCCGGGGTAACTTCGCCAAATCAATTCCCGCCGGATCTTTCTAAGCAGCGGCGAATTTTCGCCGGCAGTATTGTTATCGGCCAAAAATCCGGCTTTTGGATGACCCTGTGAAAAAATTCAGGGCTGAAAATCAGTTGCTTTTGCCCTTTTCAGCACTTTTCTCTTAACAGGGTATTGCGCTCAATGTTTCGCCTCCTATCTTTGCACCATCAAAACGGAAATGGCCACATTATCTGGTCCGTTCGTCTAGGGGTTAGGACAGTAGATTTTCATTCTACCAACAGGGGTTCGATTCCCCTACGGACTA
>NZ_JADWYK010000004.1 GCF_015773195.1 Hymenobacter guriensis | reverse complement strand
ATTCGTCTGTGCTCAGTGGCAAAAGAACCCGACTATCTTTAGCCGAAACCCGACCCACCTCACGCTGGGACTATACACCTAGCGTAATTAGTGCCGCAACTGGCCCAGCGCGGGGCTGATTGGTTACATGAAAAACTGCCCATGGCTACCTCCCGCCTCCGCGGGGGCTTGGCCATGGGCAGCTATGCTTGTGCCGGAAAATCCGGAATTAGTGGATGAGTAAGGAGTGGCTTTCGGAGGTCTGGGGCGTGGTGGCGCGGAGCACGTAAAGCCCGGTCCGCAGGCCAGCAACCGGTAGGGTGTAGGTGGTGGTGCCAGCCGCCAGCCGCCAGCGGTTCACCTGCCCGCCCATGGAGTTGAACAACTCTAGCGTGACAGGCTCGGCGGAAGCCACCAGCGCAAGCGTCACCGAGCCGGTGTTCGAGGGGTTTGGGTATAGCTGGTAAATGTACTGCGTCAGGGCTTCCGGCGACACGCGAATGGGGGCAGACAGGGGCGATGCACAGCCCGCCACCGTCAATACTACGGTGTAATCGGCGGCTTCCGTCACGGCGGCAATGGTGTACTCAGCCGCCGTGGCCCCGGCAATGGGTTCCCCGTTGCGGTACCACTGGTTGCCAACGGCGGCGCTGCTAGTCAGCAACAGAGCACCAGCCTTGCGGGACAGGGTGATGACGGGCCGGGCCGGTACGGGGTTGATGGTAAGGGTGATGGAACCGGACGTACGGTCACACCCCAGCTTGTTGGTCACTGTCACTTGGTAACGGCCACTCAGGGTGGGTTGGTAGGTGGCAGTGGTAGCACCCGCAATGGGTTGGCCATTGCGCAGGAACTGGTAGGTGTCGGTGGTGCCGTTGCTGCTGGCTTCGAGGCGTACCGGCACATTGGCGCAGGTGGTAGAATCTCCCACGAGGCGTAGCTGGGCCGTAGGCGCCGGCAGCACCGTTATCTGCAAGGGAGAGGAATACACCGTTTCGCCGTTGGGGTTGCGCACCACGGCCCGGTAAGCCCCCGACTCAGGGTGCGGCAACGTGAGGGTGGTGGCCGTACTAGCCAGCACCTGGTAGCCACTACCAGTATTCACTTGGTACTGAAGTACGTCGCCCACGGCATACCGGAGCCGGAGGGTGAGGGGCTTATCTTGGCACACGGTGTCCTGGGCGGCTCGTAGCAAGCCCGCGCCGTCGGAGTTCACCTGCACAAATACACTATCGGCCCCGTTGGCAAGAGCCATCATGTCCACGTCGCCGTCGTTGTCCACATCGCCCAGCTCAAAGGCGCCCAAACTGTAGGTAACTGGGTAGAAGCGCCGCGCAGTAAACACCCCCGAGTGGGAACCGGTGGCATCGCCGCCGTTGAGGTACACACTGAGGGCATTCGTGAGAAAGCCGTTGCTGATGGCCAGATCTAGGTCGCCGTCGTGGTCGAGGTCACTGAGGCGCAGCTTGGCAATGGTGCCCGGGGCTTCAACGGGCGTGCCGGCGCTGAAGAATCCTGAGTGAGAACCGGTTGCGTCACCGCCGTTTAGGAGCACCTGCACTTGCTTGTTGTCGTTGCCGTTGCCACCCACTACAATGTCCAAGTCTCCGTCGTTATCCACGTCGCCCATGGCCAGGGTGGCAACGCTCATGTCCAGCTGCAGTACCGGTTCGTTGCTAACGGTAAAACCGCGGGTCAGCCCCGTAGCATCACCACCGTTGCGCAACACCCCCACACCGGCGCCGGCGGCATAAATCAGGTCCAGGTCGCCATCGTTGTCTACATCCCCCGATAGGAGGTCGGCTACTCCCGAGCCGACGTACAACTGCTTGTAGGCGAAGCCTCCGCCCCCAAGCAAGGAAATGCCATTTTCGTTGGCGTAGGCCATGCTGGGGGTACCATCTTCTGCAAAGTCGATGATGACCAGCTTGCCCTTGCTGTGGTCGGGCTTGAAATCGTAGCCGTCGGAAAATACCCCCGTCGCCGAGCCGGAGTTGTCGCCGCCATTGAGGCGTATTTGCACGACTTCGTCGCCGTAGCCTTCGCAGGAAGTCACTGCGTCTAAGTCGCCGTCGCGGTCAATGTCCACTAGCTGAATTTGATAAGGAACCTTGCTTGTTTCAAAGGCTATACCCGCTTCGAACATACCCTGTCCGTTCTTATTGAGGTACACAAACACCTTCTCCTGGTCGCGGCTGGTTACCAGCATGTCCAGGTCGCCATCCTTATCAATGTCACCGGATGTCATATCGAGGGCATACACGCCCGCGGGCAGCCCCGTTTTGGGCTGGAAGTAGCTCCGGCCCGTACCACCCGTGGCAGCCGTGAGCTGATAGTGCACGGGGCAGCGCAACACCGAGTCGGTTGTGCTTCGCAGGCCTTTCCGAATACCCACCAATACCGACTCGCCGGGCCGCAGCGTAGCGCTGGGCACGTGCTGCAGCATGCCGCCCTCTACGGTCGTGCGGCCTTTGCCCAGCCAGCCGCGCTCCTGGCTATAGAGCACAACCGACGTGTCGCTCACTGAATTGGCCCGCAGGGGCGCGGAGAAACCAATCTTCAGCGTCGGCTTCGCCAGAACGTCGGTTGCAAACCGAGCGGGGGAGAGGGTAGTCACCCGCAATTGCGTGGCCGGTACCACCGTAAACGTTGTAAGGCTGCTCGCTTGGCCGGTAGTGGTACGCAGCGTGATGCGGCCCGTAGTGGCCCCGGCGGGTACCAATACAGTCAGGGTAGAGTCGGTCAGGTAATTAAACGCGGGGGCGGCTACGCCATTAAAAAACACCTGCTGCACTTTCTGCAGGTATTCGCCGCGCAACGTAACCAAGCTGCCAACGGGGCCTTTGCCAGGCGAGAAGCCGGCCAGGCTAGCCGGATCGGGGTCCGTGTAGGCGGCTTCGTTGAAGCGCACGGCAACTTTGCTCTGCCCCCCGCTGCTGATAACCGCGTCCACATCCCCATCGCCATCCAGGTCGCCCAGGCTCATTTCCACGGGCGGGCCGGGGAATGCGTAGTGCCGAGCATCGTCGTAACCCGAGAATACCCCACTGTGCTGGCCGGTATTCAACCGCACCACCAGCAACTGTTCAAAGTAGCTGATACCCACCAGATCCAGGCCCTGGTCGCCGTCCACATCGGCTAGCTCTGCATGTGAGATTCGCGGCATGGCAACCACCTGCGAGCTGGCGCTGAAACGGCCGTTGCCTTGGTTAAGCATCACTGCTACAAAGGACGAATTGGCATTGGTGATGATGGCATCCACGTCGCCGTCGTTGTCTACGTCGCCCGTTGCAATCCGCCCACTTTGCTCACTTTCGGCTTGCTCGTAAGTGCGGTCGGTAGAAAATGGGTGCGTTTGGGTAGGGTCGTTGGGAAGCACCGTGAGGGTCTTCGTGCCAGTAAACAGCAGCAGGTCCAAATCCCCGTCGTTGTCCGTGTCGGCCAGTGCCAGGCTTTCGGTGGTGGCGAAGTAGGCTAGTTCGGGGTAGGCATCCGAGGAAGCAAACCGCCCAGTATGCACGCCCTGGTTGAGGTAAAACTGCACCAAGCCTTCTCGGGAAATACTCGCTACGTCCAGGTCCCCGTCGGCGTCCAAATCACCGAGGGCGAACTGGATGGGGGTTTTGGAAAACTCCAGAAATCCAGCAGTAGGCGTTGAAAACTGCCCTTTGCCGTTGTTGAGCCGCACGTCGAGCCCTTCTTTCCCGGTTGTGAATAGGAAATTGGTGAGAGCCAATAAATCCAGGTCACCGTCGCCATCCACGTCGGCCAGCTCCAGCTGACGGGCTTCCCCACTCAAGCTCACTACCGCGTTGCTGGTGGGGGCTGCAAAACGGCCAGAATGATGGTCCTGATTTAGGCGAATGTCGGCCTGGGCTTGGCCAGTGCCTCCCACTACCAGGTCCAGGTCGCCGTCCGCATCTAGGTCACCCAGGGCGGAAGTGAGCGGATTGGTTGCGGAAACGGGCTCGGGAATGGCTTTGCGCGGCAGAAAATGGCCTGCGCCGGTGGGCTTGGTAGCGGTTTGAAACTCGAACACGTACCCCCGGGCCAACGCCTGCCCGCTGGTATTCTTAATGCCCGTAGTAAGGGTGCCCCGTACGGTTTCGCCGGGGTGCCAAGCCGAATCAGGGGTGAACAGCAAGCGGGTAGACTGCAATTGCTCCATGCCGCCTTTTCCGGCCTGGTGGCTGGGGCTTTGGCTGCCGTACAGCACCAGGCCCTGGCCGCTACCTGCCTGCAGCGCCTGGCTGAAAGTAGCAGTGAGCGGCCCGCGCACCGGGGCTGCCGGGGCATGCTGCGCGGGCGATACTGAGGAAAGAGTGGGCTGGGCAGCGGAGAGGTGGCCGAGCAGCAACGAACAGGCAGTAAACCAACCAGCGCGGAGCAATAGAGTCATACAGATAGGGCGGATTGCGTGATAAACCGGTAGTGACCACGAACGAGGCAAGTGGCCATAGGAAGAACAGGCAAAGATAGCACCCGGGAGCGGTGGCCGGAGGTGATGTGGCAGCTCTTTTTTAAGAAATACCTGACCTTCACCACCCTGCCCATTCTGGCTGGGGAAGAAGTCTTTTTTGGGGGGTAGGCTCCCGGCCATTTCGCACGGCGCTGCGTATGGCCCCTCATGCATACCCCCGTTTCGCCTTCTACCCCCAGCGGCTTTGTGCGCGTGCGCGGCGCCCGAGAGCACAACCTCAAGAACATCGACGTCGACATTCCCCGGGATGCCCTGGTGGTGTTTACGGGCGTGTCGGGCTCGGGCAAGTCTTCCCTGGCATTTGGCACGCTCTACGCCGAGGCCCAGCGCCGCTACCTGGAGTCGGTATCGCCGTACGCGCGGCGGCTGTTTCACCAGATGGCCGTACCCGAAGTGGATTCCATTGAAGGCCTGCCGCCGGCCGTGGCCTTGCAGCAGCAGCGCGGCACGCCCACTACCCGCTCGTCGGTGGGCTCGGTTACTACGCTCGCCAACTTGCTGCGGATGCTCTACTCCCGGGCCGGCGACTATCCTGCAGGCCAAAGTATCGTGTACGCCGAAGGCTTTTCGCCCAACACACCTGAGGGTGCCTGCCCGCAGTGCCACGGCCTGGGCCGCACCTACGAGGTGACGGAGCAAACCATGGTGCCCGACCCCACGCTCACCATCCGGGAGCGGGCCATTGCCGCCTGGCCTCAAGCCTGGGGCGGGCAAAACCAGCGCGACATCCTCGTGACCCTGGGCTTCGACGTGGATACGCCCTGGCAGGATCTGCCGCAAAAGGACCGGGACTGGATTCTGTTTACCGACGAGCAGCCGGTGGTGCCGGTGTACCCGGGCTACTCGCCCCAGGAGACCCAGCGGGCCCTCCGGCGCAAGGAGCCGCCCAACTACATGGGTACCTTTACCGGGGTGAAGCGCCACGTGCTCCACACCTTTGCCACCACGCAAAGTCCGCTGATGAAAAAGCGGGCGCTGCAGTACATGCTCAGTACCGAGTGCCCGCTTTGCCACGGCAAGCGGCTGCGGCCCGAGTCCCTGACCGTCACCTTCGCCGGCCTCGATATTGCCGATATGTCGCGTCTGCCGCTCAAGCGGGTAGCTGAGCTGCTGCGCCCGTTTGCCGACGGCACCGCGGCCGGCCGTAAAAAGCAGGACGCCGCCCACCCCGAGCAAACCATCGTGGCCCAGCGCATTGCCGAAGACCTGGTGGCCCGCCTCGGCGTGCTGCTCGATCTAGGTCTGGGCTACCTGGCCCTGGAGCGCAGCACGCCGACGTTGTCGCCGGGAGAGCTGCAGCGCCTGCGGCTGGCCACCCAGCTTTATTCCAATTTGTTTGGTGTGGTGTATGTGCTTGACGAACCCAGCGCCGGCCTGCACCCATCCGACACCGAAGCCTTACTCAAAGCCCTGGCCAGCCTGAAAAAAGCCGGCAACTCCCTGTTCGTAGTAGAGCACAACCTCGATGTAATCCGCCAGGCCGACTGGCTGGTGGACGTGGGTCCGGCCGCCGGGGAGCAGGGGGGGGAAGTCCTGTACAGCGGCCCGCCGGCGGGCTTGGCTGCAGTGGATGCGTCCCAGACTCGGCGCTATCTGTTTACTGCTGAGGGAAAGCTGACGCCTCGCCAGCCGCGGGAGCCAAAGGGCTGGCTGCGCCTGCAGGGCGTGAGGCGCAACAACCTCACGGGCCTCGACGTGGAGTTTCCGCTGGGCGTGTTTACCACCGTCACGGGCGTGTCGGGCTCCGGCAAGTCGAGCCTTGTGAGCCAGGTGCTGGTGGAGTGGGTGGCGGCTGAATTAGGAATTAGTAATGAAGAATTAAGAATTGACGCGGAAGAAGCTGAAGATGCAATTCTTAATTCTTCATTATCAATTACTAATTCTCCGACCGAAGGAAGGATTGTGGCCGGCATGGAGCAGATCAAGCGGCTGGTGCGCGTGGATCAGAAGCCCATCGGCCGCACGCCCCGCTCCAACATGGCTACCTATACCGGCCTGTTCGACCACGTGCGCAAGCTGTTTGCCGCCACCCCGGCCGCCAAGAAGCGCCGCTACGACGCCGGGCGCTTCTCCTTCAACGTGGCCAAGGGTCGGTGCGAGAACTGCCAGGGCGAAGGGTTTGTGATGGTGGAGCTGCTGTTTCTGCCCAGCGTGTACGCGCCCTGCCCGGTATGCCACGGGGCCCGCTACAACGCCAAAACACTCGAAATCACCTACCGAGACAAGAATATTGCTGAGGTGCTGGGCCTGACCGTGGATGCCGCTGCCGACTTCTTCGACGAGGAGCCCACCGTGCTGCGGGCCCTCAAGGTGCTGCGCGAAGTGGGCCTGGGCTACCTGCGGCTTGGGCAGCCGGCTACCGAACTGAGCGGGGGCGAGGCCCAGCGCATCAAGCTGGCGACCGAGCTGCAGCGGGCCCAACGCGGCAATTCCCTTTACGTGCTCGACGAGCCCACCACCGGCCTGCATCCCTCCGACGTGGAAAAGCTGCTCGTCCAGCTCAACGGCCTGGTGGAAGCCGGCAACACAGTCATCGTGGTAGAGCACGACATGCGCGTGGTAGCCGGCTCCGACTGGGTGCTGGACATCGGACCCGGAGCCGGGGATGAAGGCGGAAAAGTTGTTGCTGCCGGTCCGCCCGAGGCCGTAGCAAAGGTAAAGGAGAGCAAAACGGCGCCGTACCTGGCGCGGTTCCGGGGCCGGTAAATGCGGCGAGGTATCACGTTTTGCAAAACTCTTTAACTCTGCGTCTGGCTTTTTCCTGTTGAGCTGCTGAGCAATGAAAAGCTCTGACTGAAACTCGCAGAGAGCTGTCCGGAAAGTCTGATTTGAGCGTGGATATGATGCATTAAGTCAGCTCCTTAAAGTTGTTGACGGGAAGATTCAGGAGTCTGGTAGGAAGAAAAGCTGGGTGGGTGCCTCGTGGTAGGACTGTTTCCTTGCGGCTCTACTCACCTGCTGCCCGTTCCTATGCTGCGCCAACTTCCGCTTGCCCTCGTGTATTCCCGGCTGGTACTTGGCTTGGTAATCTTGCTAGGCTGCCTGCTGCTGCCGGCCGAGCCGCTCACCCGGCCGTTGGTGGCTACGCTCGTGGTCATTGGCCTGCTTACCGACGTGTTCGACGGCATTCTGGCCCGGCGCCTGGGCGTGGCTACCCACCGGCTCCGCCGCCTCGATTCCAGCGTTGATACGGTGTTCTGGCTGTGCATTGTGGCCGGCACCCTCCGGCTGTGGCCACGCTTCTTTCCGGATAATGCGTTGTGGATTTGCCTGGTGCTGGGGCTCGAAGCCCTGACGTACGTGGTCAGCTACCTGCGCTTCCGCCGCGAAATTGCCCTGCACACCCTGGCCGCCAAAGGCTGGGCTCTGGTGCTGATGGCTACTATGCTGCAGCTGATTCTCACCGGGCAGACGGGGCTGCTATTCTCGGCGTGCGTGGTACTTGGGGTGCTGAGTCGGCTGGAAATCCTGGCTATTGTCGGCATCCTGCGCGTGTGGGCGGCCGATGTGCCTTCGCTCTACCACGCCCGCCAGCTGCGGCGGGGCCAGCCAATCCAGCGCCACCCGCTGTTCAATGGCTAGGCAGGTAAGCTGAGCCGTTGTATCCGTGAGCAACGCCAGCCGTACATCGGAGCTCTGCTTCGTATCAACCCTGCTGCTATGCTGCCTCCCTTCGTCGAAGAGTTCCTGCGCGACCCATCCACCGTTGGGTCCCTGATTCCCAGCTCCCGCGACCTGACCGAGAAAGTAGTCGAGCCCATTGACTTCGACCGCGCCGCCTGCATTGTGGAGTATGGGCCCGGCACGGGCGTTTTCACCGATGAGCTGATCAAGCGGCGCCGGGCCGAAACCGTGCTGGTGTTGATGGAGGTGAACCCGCGCTTCTGCGAGCAGCTTCGGGAGCGGTACGCGGGCCAGCCGAACGTCCACGTCATCGAAGACTCAGCCGATAAAACCGGCCATCACCTGCAGCAGTTGGGCATCGAAAAGGCCGATTACGTAGTGTGTGGGCTGCCCTTCACGTCTCTCTCGCCCCGACTGGGATGGCGCGTGCTGGAGCACACCCGCCACCTCCTGACTTCCGACGGGCAGCTGATTCTGTTTCAGTACACCCTGCAGAATACCCGGCTGTTCGAGAAGTTCTTCCGCTCGCTGAAGCAGGACCATGTGCTGCTGAACCTGCCGCCAGCCTACGTGCTGGTGTACGCGCCCAACCCGGAGCCGGCCCCAGCGCACGAGGCTTCGGCAGAGTAGCCTAGCTCAGCCCGCGTCCGTGACTACGCGGTACTCCTGGTCTTCCTGGATGTTGACTTCGATGAGGCCCCCGGCATTCTGCAGCAGCTGGCGGCAGTCGGGGCTGAGGTGGCGCAGATGCAGGGTCTTGCCCAGGCGCTGGTGCCGCTCCGTCAGCTTGTTCAGTGCCCCGATACCCGACATATTCGCTACCTGGCTTTCCCGGAAGTCGAAGCTGAAATAAGAAGGCGTGAAACGCTGAGGAAAAAGCAAAAGAAAGCTCCACGCATCCGACGGAAAGCGGCGGCACCGGACAGAGGGGGCCGCGACAGGATGTAGTGAGCCGGTGCTGGAGCGGTGGAGAAGGTAGGACTGGCTGCTCTAAAGGCGCTCATAGCTACGTTTCCTACGGCTGATTATAGCGTTTGGCCGGCTACCGCCAAAAGCAGCAATTGTTCAGATTAAAACGCTTTATTCTTATTTTAATTAAATTCTAATGCACTTATAATTCAATTTTAATTCCAGCAGTTACAATGGTCTTTACCTTTGTGACGGTCGAATTGGTAGCTGCACCGGCCTGCCAGCTTCTTTTGGCTGCTATGTGCGGTCCTGCTAATTCCGCCCGGTCCGGCTGCTCTGGCCACCGCCTTCCCGCCCTGCTTCTGCCTTCCCACCCGGTCTACTGCTTTTTCGCTGCTGATAAAGTGGCGCTGAAACGTTCATGCCGTTTTCCTCTCACCTATGCTGACAATCTTCCTGCCTTTCCTGTTGCTTGCTCTGCCGGCCAACCTGCTGCTGACTTCTTCGCTGGGCCTGGGCCTGGTGGGGGTGCTGGCAGGCCTGGGCTGGCAACTGCGCAAAAAGTGGCGGCCTGCCCGCCGCCCGGCTTCGGCTACCCGACTGCAGCCGGGCCTGCAACAGCTTCGCCTGGGCCAGCACGTGTCGTTTCTGCACAAAGCCACCATGCTGACCACCCTCAATAAGGTGCCCGCCAATACCACCGTGGAAATAGACGGCACCCTGTCCGCCTTTATCGACCCCGATGTGCTGAGCGTTATTGAGCTGTTCCGGGAACGGGCCCGGCCGCGCAACATCCGACTGCTGCTGCTGCGCCGGGCCGCCGACTACGCCCGCCACCTGGCCGACCAGCCCCGGCTGAGTTTTCGGGAACAGGAATTTACGGCCTTTTACCCGCTTTTTGCCCAGCGCAACTGGGTGGCCAACAAGCTGCAGCAGCTCGCCGATTATCCTCCTGCCGTACCGGCGGTGCCGCCCCGGTTTCTGTTCGTAGGCTTTTCTGAGGCACCGGTTGCCGGCGTGGCCGGGCCAGGCGTGGAGCCCCGGCAGGTGTTTGGCCCGCGCTCCGCCGCCAACGTGGTGGTTAGCACCGAGCTAAGCCTGCCGGCTGTGCTCCGGTACGCGGTGGAGGAGCTGCAGGTAGAGCATATAGTGCTGTGCGGGCACTATGAAGGACAGCCTGCCGCCGCCCCCGCCGCTTCGGTGGAAGCCGCGGGGCGCAGCTGGCTGACAGCCGTGCGCGAAAGCCCGGCTCCAACTGTAACCGGCGAACCGGAAACCGACCAGGAGCGCCACGCCCGCCTGGTACGCCTGCACATCATCGGGCAGCTGTATGCGCTGCGGCAATCCTGGGCCGGGCGGGGCGACGTGCCCCAGCTGCACGGCTGGGTGTACGACCGCACCGGCGGCGTGCTACACGACCTGGGTGTAGACCTGCGCCGGGACTTCTCGGAATACGAGATGCAGCTGCGCTACCAGCTCACGCCCGAGGGCCTGCGTCCGTTGCCCGGCGAGCTGCAGCAGGAGCCGTTCCTGTATGCGGTGCAGACGGATACCCGCTCGGGCCCCGTGCTGGCCATACCGCCCCTGGATAGCCACGGGCCCCTGGGTGTACCGTAACGGCTACCTCGTTGAGGGCCGGCGTTTCTGGCCGCACCTCCTTGCGTTCTTCCCTTAATTTCCTGTTGGCTTTAGCCGCGTGGCTTACCTTCTGTTGCCCTATGTTACTCGACACCAAGCTGCCCGTCTCCTACATTTTCACCCGTATCAAACCCGATGTTATCCGGGTGCTGCTGATTTCAGTTGTGTTTCAGCTGCTGAAGCTGTTTTTTGTGGATTACCTGCCGCGCATTCCGCTGCAGCTGCCTACCATCCTGGGGAGCTGCATTTCTCTACTGCTGGCCTTCACGCTCAATCAGTCGTACGACCGGTGGTGGGAGGCGCGCAAAGTCTGGGGCGCCATTGTAAATGATTCCCGCTCCCTGGTGCTGCAAATCAAGGGCTTCGTGGCCGAGGCCGTGCTGCATCCGCCGGATGGGGAGTCGCCGCTGAAGGCTATTGCCTACCGGCAGATAGCCTGGTGCTACAGCCTGGGGGAGGCCCTGCGTGGGCAGGATACCACCGCCACGCTGGAAAAATACCTGCCCCGGCCCGAGCAGAAGTACGTGCAGCCCCACCGCAACAAGCCCCTGGCCTTGCTGGCTTTGCACACCGAGCACATCCGCAGCCTCTACCGGCAGCAGGCCCTCAACGACTTTCAGCAGGTGCAGCTGGATAGTACCCTGGTGCGCCTCTGCGACTCCATGGGCAAGGCCGAGCGCATCAACAGCACGGTGTTTCCGGTGAGCTACCGGTTGCTGGTGCACTTCTTCATCTACCTGTTTCTGATGACGCTTTCCCTGGGACTGGTGGAAACCATGGGGCTCTGGGAAATTCCGGTGCTGCTGGTTACGGCGTCCACGTTTTTCCTGCTGGAGCGCACCGCCCGCTACCTGCAGGACCCCTTCACCAATAAGCCCACCGACACGCCCGTGACGGCCATTGCCCGCACCATCGAAATCAACCTCAAGCAGCTGGTGGCCGACCCCGAAGTGCCCGCCCCGGTGCAGGCCGGGGAGTATTACCTGATGTAGGCTGACGCTGCCCGCTACTGCGTGAAGGAGAGCAACTCCAGGCGCTGCTGCAGCTGGCCGGTTTCGCGGGCGTAGTAGTTGGCGTGTACCAAGCCCAGGCCGGGGGCCACGTATTCTTCGCGCTTCTGAATGAGGGGCGTGGCCTGGCCGGGGTAGAGGTACTGCAGCTCAATATCGTAGCGAATGGCTTGGTAGCGGTGCCAGGAGGTGGCCACGGGCGCCGGCTGCGCGCTCCGCCAGGTGAGCACCCACAGGGAATAGCTGGGGTACTGGTAGTTGTAGCCGATGGAGCCCCCGAAACCCGCATTGGCGTAGACGATGATGCCCTCGGGGTCGGCGGGGTTGTAGCGCACGTAGCCGTTGTGGTTGTTCTGCACCAGCTCTTTGGTGCTGAGGATGTACCAGATGTGCCGGTCGATAATGGTGTCGCGCACCACGGAGCGGGTGTACGTAGTGCTGTCGATGGCGGTGCCATTGGCATCGAAGGCGTAGCGGCGGTACACCCAGGTGCTGCCCACGCGCAGGGGCACTACCTGCTCGGCCATGGGTGCGGCCGCATTAAGGTCGGATTTCTGGCAGGAGGCAAGCCCCGCGGCAAGCAGCGGAAGGCATCCAAGAAGGCGGAGAAGTGTGGGCATAGCAGGCAGCCGGCTTCAACGGGCCGGGCAAAGGCAGGAGCCGCGGCGGCCGGCGGAGGTTGCAACCTTCGGCGCCACCCCGGCAGAAAACAGGCCCGGCGCGGCCGGCGCTTCGCACCTTAAAGCCGCCGGCATGCGTAAGGAAAAGCACAACCAACCGCACCGCAACCCAATCTTATGAAAGAGAAAAACACGCTGAGCCGGCGCCAGGTCATCAGCGGGCTGGGCGCCAGCCTGGCCGTGGCCGCCGTAGCGCCCGTGCTGGATGCCGAAGCCGCCAGCAGCCCCGTAGCCGCCGAGCCGCTCCAGGACCCTACCACCAAGTACCCCAAGCCGCCGTTTAAAAGCCAACAGCAGCCCTGGCCGGGGCTGGCGGGCAAGATGGAGCCCCAGCCCGACCACGGCGAGAAAACCTACAAAGGCTCGGGCCGCCTGAAGGGCCGCAAAGCCCTGATTACGGGCGGCGACTCGGGCATGGGCCGCGCGGCCGCCATTGCCTACGCCCGGGAGGGCGCCGACGTGGCCATCAACTACCTGCCGGCCGAGGAAGCCGACGCCAAAGAGGTTATAGCCCTCATCAAGCAGGCCGGGCAGAAGGCTGTGGCCATTCCCGGCGACCTGCGCGACGAGGCTTTCTGCAAAAGGCTGGTGGAAGAGGCCGTGAAGCAGCTGGGCGGACTAGATATTGTGGTGAACAACGCCGCCCGGCAGCAGCAGCGTCAGTCGATTCTGGACCTGAGCACCGAGGACTTCGACGCCACGATGAAAACCAACATCTACGCCCCTTTCTGGATTATCAAGGCCGCGCTGCCCCACCTCAAGCCGGGCTCGGCCATCATCGGCACCACCTCCGAGCAGGCCATGGACCCCTCGGCCAACCTCTACGACTACGCCCAGACCAAGGCGGCTACCTCCAACTACATCCGCTCCCTGGCCAAGCAGCTGGGGCCGAAGGGCATTCGGGTGAACGGGGTGGCGCCCGGCCCCATCTGGACGCCCCTGCAGGTAAGCGGAGGCTCCACGCAGGAAAACCTGGTGAAGTTCGGCGGCGACAAGCCCCTGGGCCGACCGGGGCAGCCGGCGGAGCTGGCCTCCATTTACGTGCAGCTCGCCGACCCTGGCGCCAGCTACGCTACCGGGCAGGTGTATGGCGCTATGGGCGGGGGCGGCCTGCCGTAGGGGCCTTCCCCCAGCCCCTCTCCTCACCGGAACAGGGAGCCTGATAATTGATATTGATAGGCGAAAGGCCCCGGCGCGGTTGCGGCGGGGCCTTTTTTGGGTGGGGGCAAGTTTAGCGGAGCTTAACTCGCGCTGTACATTCCCCATTTAATAAGCCAGTGCTAGGCAGAGGTTAAGCGGCTTGTTTCAATTCGAGTGGGGTCATAAAATTCAAGGCCTGGTGGGGCCGTTGCGTGTTATACTCGTGCCGCCATTGGTCCACCAACTGGCGCACGTGGGCCAGCGAGCGAAACAAGTAGGCGTCGAGCAGCTCGCGGCGGAACGAGCCGTTGATGCGTTCGATGTAGGCGTTTTGGGTCGGCTGAACCAGACCTATTAATGATTAGCCATGCTTTTATCCGCTCCAGATATGCTTCTTTGATTAAGCGGTGCATAGCTATTTCCTCCTTGGGGACAACCTTGTTAACTGCTTGAAAATCTTTTGCTCTATAATCATCGGCTTCATAGTCGAAATAGAAGTTCCAGAATGATTTTACATCTGTGTCTTTATGTTGCTTTAGAGCCTGCAGGAAGAGGGTAGGATGCTGTAGAAAATACTTCTGCATACTCCTTTGGAACTCTCCCACGCCGTCGGAATCCCAGGTGCCGTGCAGGCTGATAGCAAGTACTTTCGCAATCTTTTGCTGTAAGGGAATGTGCCGGAGCGCAAAAAAACGCGCTATGTACTCCATGCTGGTTGCATACAAGGGAGCCGGACCTGTTTTGTCATCATACCCAAACAGCTTATTGAAGCTGGCGAAACTATTGGGAAAGCAGCTGAAAAATGCCTTTTCGTACCGATAATTATTGGCTTGCGAATCGAGGTGTAATTTGCGGTAGGACTCCTGAACGGACGTTTCACATTTCTGCGCGAGTACCTCGCCGCTTAGAACCAGCGGCAGCACGAGCGAAATACCAGTTTTGATAATCGAGTTGATCATGCAGAAATAAGGACATAGTTAAAAAGACCAGAAGAGTAAACGGACGGTCTAACCAAGTAAAAGCCAGGACTAGGGCCATGTGCGCAAATTCTCCCAGAGAAGGTAGCAACCCAGAGCAACGAAGGAAATAGCCGTTACAACAGGCCGCTCCCACCAGGGGGCAAATAATGTCTCTTCCAGCTCACATACTGCGGAATCTTCTGGGCTGAAGCGCAGCTGAAGTTCGTCGCCGGGGTCGTAGCCATATTGATCGGTTACATTCTTTTTATGTAGCACAGCTTCTTGCTGCAGTCCTGCTGCATCGGTGTACTGGACTTGTAAACGGGTAGTTGGACCGCCCTTTGAATTTTGGTTTATGATTTCGGAGGAAAGGATCGTAGCGGTGGCGTTCAGCCCATGCCGACGTAAATAACGGTGTTGCCATTCATCGCGCAAGAAGCTGAATCCAAACCCGATAATGCCAATGGACGCAGTGGCCATCAATGGGTGGTTAGTAGGCATAAGCTGGTGTATAAGCGCCTAGTAAATAAACCAAATATACGCCGCTGCATTACAGCTTTTCTCTGCTCCGCCTACTCCCTGCGTAGCTTTGTGGCATGGCCAACGACCCAACCCCGACCACCCCGCCCGAGCCCGCGGCCCTGAAACTTCTGCGGCTGAAGCTGCGGCTGCAGGCGGCCGTCTCCACGGAATGGGCGTTTGGGGCGGCCTGGCGGATCTTTACCACGCCGCGGCGGCTGCCCGAGAAGCACTGGGAAGCGGCGGCCCTGGCCGGGGCGCGGCGCTTCTCGGTGCCGAGCGGGGGCTACACCATTGCGGCCTACGAGTGGAACCCCGCCGGCCGGCGCACGGTGCTGCTGGTGCACGGCTGGGAGCACCGGGCCAGCTTCTGGGGTGCTATGGCGGCCGGGCTGGTCGCGGCGGGCTACCGCGTAGTGGCCCTCGATGGGCCGGCCCACGGGGCCTCCAGCGGCCGGCGCACCACGCTGCCTTCCTTTGCCCGCGCCGTGCAGGCCGTGGCCGATTCTGTAGGCGAGGTGTACGCGGTGGTGGCGCACTCCTTCGGGGCGGCGGCCTCGGTGGGCGTGCCGGTGCAGTTCAATCAGGCCGCCGATGGGCAGCTGCCGCGCCTGGTGCTGCTGGCCGCGCCGGGCAGCACCACGGCAGTGGCCCAGCGCTTTGCCGCTTTGCTGCAGCTGCCCCCAGCCGTAGTAGCGCGCATGGGCCGCCACATTCGGGAGCAGCACGGCCGCGACGCCGAAAGCTTCAGCCTCACTCAGGTGGGCCGCCGCTTCCCGGCCGGCCGCGCCCTGCATTTCCACGACCGTGCCGATGAGAGCATTCCCTTCGCCGAGGCCGAGGAAATTGCCGCCAATTGGCCGGCTCTGACCTTTCGCCCCACCACCAGCCTGGGCCACAACCGCATCATGCGGGATGAGGGAGTGATAGGGGAGGTGGTGGCGTTTTTGGGGTGAAGGCAGGAACCTGTAGAACGGTCATTCTGAGCGCAGCCGAGGAATGACCGTTCAATGAAGCGGTAGAGATGCTTGGACAAGCTCCAGCATGACGTTTTGGGTTGTTCAGTCATTTCTCCTTACACCGTATCGTGGCCCACGGCGGCCAGCTCGCGGAGGACTTCGCGCAGGCCGGTGGGCTCCTGGATCAGGCGGTGGACGTGGTGGAGGTACTCGGCCTCGGCGCGAAGGTGGCGCTTGAGCTGGCGGATTTCCTGCTCGCGCTTTTTGCCGGTGGTGCCGCTGAAGCCGTTGTCGCCGAATTTCAGCTCGTTCAACTGGGTTTTCAGGTCCAGCTGCTGCTGGTGCAGGGCCTGGGTGTAGCGTAGCAGCAGGGTATCGTCGGTGACCGCCGCGGGTGCCGACTCGGACAGGAGCTGGAGCAGGGTGTAGAGGTCGTTGGTTTCGTAGGCCTCCGTGATGCGCTGCATGAGCTGGTTGCGCTGCTCCCGAATGGCATCGTCCTGGGTCAGGTCGGGGTGGTGGGTGCGGGCCAGCTGGCGGTAGAGGGTCTTGGTGTTCGACAAGAGCAACTGCTTCTGGGCGCGGGCTTGCTGAGCGGCGGCTTCCTCGGCTTTCTGCTGCTTGGTTTTGCGCCGGGCGCGGGCGTGGGCGGCCGCCTGCTCGTGCGGGGGCAGGGTGGGGTCGACGGGTTCGGGCTCGGGCGGGGCGGGGGCTGCGTCGGCCGGGTCGTTGTCGGCCGCTTCGTCCTCGTCGGTGCGGCGGCGGGGGGCGTACTTGCGCAGGATGGCAGCGGCATCTTCCCCGAACCGGTTTTGCAGGGCGCGGGCGTTGCCCACCAGCAGGGCCGTAATTTGCTGTTCCTCCAGGCGGCTGAAGTAGCCCAGCAGCAGGGCGTCTTCCAGCGGGGCAAACAGCGCCTGACGGGCGCGCACCACTTCCTGGGCGGCGGGGCCTACCTGCTGCCAGTAGCGGCGGCGCGCCTCGGCCTGCTCCTGTTGCAGCTCCCGCAGCCGCTGCCGCAGACCCTCCACCTGCGCCACCGCTTCCCGAAACGCCCGCTGGGCCGGGGTGCCGGGCGCTGCGGCGGGGGCGGGCGTGGGCAACTGGCTGGCGGCGGGCAGGTCAGTAAGCGGGTTGTACAGGTTCATGCCCGCAAAGGTAAGGAGCGGCCGCCGCGGGCTCTACTGGGCCGAGAACCGGAAGGCAGCGGGCGTGAGGCCGGTTTTGCTTTTGAACAGGCGGGTGAAGTACTGGGGGTACTCGAAGCCCAGCTGGAAGGCGGTTTCGTTTATGGTAAGGGCGGTGCCCAGCAGCAGGGTTTTGGCTTTCTCAATAAGCGCTTGGTGAATGTGCTGCTGGGTGTTCTGGCCCGTGAGGGTGCGCAGCATGTCGCTTAGGTAAGCCGGCGACACGTGCAGGGCATCGGCAAAGTATTGCACGCTGGGCAGGGGCTGCTCGGCGTCCTGGCGGAAGTAGGTGGTTAGCAGTTCCTCGAAGCGGGAAAGCAAATCGTGCTCGGCGGGCCGGCGCGTGAGAAACTGCCGGTGATAAAAGCGGTTGGCGTAGCTCAGCAGCACCTCCAGCTGCGAGACCAGCACGTCTTGGCTAAAATCGTCAATGGGCTGCTCGTACTCGCGGCGGATGTTGTCCATGAGGCTTTCCAGCGCCTGCTCCTCGCGCTCGGAGAGGTGCAAGGCCTCGTGCACTTGATAGGAGAAAAACCCGTAGCCGGCCATCTTCTTGCCCAGCGGGTAGCGGTGCAGCAGGTCAGGATGAAACACCAGCATCCATCCGCTTATCTCCGAAATATCCAGGCCATCATTACCCTCGC
Source organism: Hymenobacter guriensis (assembly GCF_015773195.1). Taxonomy (GTDB): domain Bacteria; phylum Bacteroidota; class Bacteroidia; order Cytophagales; family Hymenobacteraceae; genus Hymenobacter; species Hymenobacter guriensis. Next base: position 397,087 of record NZ_JADWYK010000004.1, on the reverse strand, counting down.
AGAGCTGGCCCGGTGCGTAAAACGCCAGCACACCCGCATCGAAGTCGTAGGCGCGGTGCCCATACCGGATGTTGCCCTTCAGGTTCTTCTTAAGCGCAATGATGTAGAGCTGCCGTAGCGCCGAACCAGTAGGCGGCGTGAGGTGGCGCGTTTTCTCCAGATCAACCACCGTAAGCAGCGGGTGCGCCGGTGCCGGAAACCCAAAGTGCTGGGTGAAATCCGAAACAGTAGCCAGCAGGCGGAAGTCTTTGGCAGGTGGTTTCATGAGAAAGAGAATTAGTTGAATGTCATTCCGAGTAGGTGGCGCATCAAGCCAGGGGCCGAGTCATCTCGCGTGCTGATGTTGCCAACGTAACCGGCATGCTTCATCTGGCGTCCGCGGAGTCGAAGTATCTCTACCGCTTCGTTAGAGCGTCATTCCGAGCGAAGTCGAGGAATCCCGCGTGCTGACGTCAGAATAGCATTGCAACATCAGCACGCGGGATTCCTCGACTTCGCTCGGAATGACGGACGATTATAGGTACAACAAAATCAGAAGCCCGCTGGATACGCGGCGCCAGCGGCGCTACCAACTGGCATAATGGCGTCGAGGTCGGCTAGCTCCTGCGGGCTAAGCACGATGCTGGCGGCGGCTACGTTTTGCTCCAGGTATTTGCGGCGCTTGGTGCCGGGAATTACCACCACGTCCTGGGCCAGCACCCAAGCTAAGGCCAGCTGGGCGGGCGTCACGCCCTTGTTGGCGGCTAAAGCCTTAAGCTTTTCTACCAGCTCCAAGTTCTTATAGAAGTTCTCTCCCTGGTAGCGCGGGAAAAAGCGACGGGAGTCGGTAGGCTCGAAGTCGTCGGGCGTCTTGATGTCGCCGGACAGAAAGCCCCGCCCCAGCGGCGAGTACGCCACGAAGCCGATGCCCATTTCGCGGGCTGCATCCAAGATATCTTCATCCTCCACGCGCCGGTCAAACAGGGAGTACTCCGATTCCAGAGCCGAAATAGGATGCACCGCGTGAGCCCGGCGCAGGATGTCGGCGGGCACTTCCGAGAGGCCGAGGTAACGTACCTTGCCTTCTTCCACCAGCCGGCCCATGGCGCCCACCGTGTCTTCGATGGGTGTGTTGGGGTCGAGGCGGTGCAGGTAGTACAGGTCCACGTAGTCGGTGCCCAGGTTGCGCAGGGAGCGTTCAATGCTTTTGCGCACGTATTCGGGGCGGCCGTTGTAGCCCCCGGTCCAGTTCTCGTTGTCGTCTACCTCGAAGCCGAACTTAGTAGCTACAGTGTACTGCTGCCGGCGGCCGACCAGGGCTTTGGCAATAAGCCGCTCGTTCAGCATGGGGCCATAGAGGTCGGCCGTGTCAAGCATAGTCACGCCCAGTTCCAGGGCGCGGTGCAGGGTGGCCAGGCTTTCGGCTTCGTCAGCGGCGCCGTACACGCTCATGCCGTTGATGCCGCCGGTCATGCCCATGCAGCCCAGGCCTTCCACGGATACGGTGAGGCCCTGGCGTCCCAGGGGTACTTGTTTGATGGTGCTCATAGTGCTTGGTTTGGGTAAGAGGTGTAAGGCAAAAGCGGCGGGCCTTTGTCCTGCACAAAGGTCCCGCACCCTGCCCCGGGCCAGGCTATACAAACCGCAGCATCTGCAATACAAAACGAGGCTCCAGTTGCCGGTTTTTGAGGCGAGGCGGAAGAGCTTTATCACCTGTCACCCATACACCTCATACGCCACCCGGAACGTGTTGCAGTGCGCGTCCACGATGTCGCGCAGCAGCTTGGAGTAGCCGCCGCCCATGCTTACGGCCACGGGTAGCTCATGCTGGCGGCATAACCCCAGCACGTATTCGTCGCGCTGGCGACAGCCGGCCTGGGTGAGGGCCAGCTTGCCCAGCTTATCGGTTGCCAGCACATCTACGCCGGCCTGGTAAAAGATGAAATCGGGCTGCACATCGGCCAGCAGGCGCGGCAGTGTGGCTTGCAGAATGCGCAGGTAGGTGGCGTCTTCGGTGCCCAGCGCCAGGGCCACGTCCAGGTCCGACTGCTCTTTGCGCAGGGGGTAGTTGGCGCCCGCGTGCATGGAAAAGGTGAACACACGCGGCTCTTGCTGGAATATACTGGCCGTGCCGTCGCCCTGGTGCACGTCCAGGTCCACTACGAGTATTTGCCGGGCCAGCTGATGGTGGAGCAGGTGAGCGGCGGCCACGGCAATATCGTTGAGCACGCAGAACCCTTCGCCCCGGTCCCGGAATGCGTGGTGGGTGCCACCCGCCAGACTTAGGCCTATGCCATCCTGCAGGGCCCGTCGAGCCGACTCTACCGTGCCGGCCACGCTGCTCAGGGAGCGTCGCACCAACTCGGGGCTTTGGGGCAGGCCCAGCCGACGCACCTCGGCGGGGGAGAGGCGCAGCTCCTTCACCTTGTACCAGTACTCGGCCGAGTGCACGCGCAGAATGTCTTCCTCGGCAGCCAGGCCCGGGTCGTAAATGTCGGCGGGCTGCGCAACGCCCTGCCACAGCAGCTGCTCCCAAATCAGGGCGTACTTGGCAATGGGAAAGCGGTGGCCGTCGGGCAGCGTGATAGAGTAGTTTTCGGAGGATGCAAGGCAGGGCATGGAAGCTGCTTCTACGGGGCGGAGCAGAGCTGGTTAGCCTTGGAACGGTTTCCCAAATAATGTAGAGACGAATACCTGCGTCTTCTCGACGAACGAAACCCGGCGCAAATGATGCGAAGCAAATGCGCGTTTGTTCAGGCTGTATGCACTATTTTTATTGCGGTTGAAAAAGGCTTACGTATCAATTGATCCAGGATAATTAAGTAGGTGGTAAGAATGATTATTAGCAGTGTTTGAGTCTTACGGGAGGAGTTGAAAAAATAATTCAAAAAATTTAATAAAAAATTTGGTTAGAGCAAAATAACCTTTCTACCTTTGACCCGTTCAAAGACCCAAACGTCACCGACTTCTACCACTTCCCTCGTCATGCGCCGGCACTTCAATCAATATTTAGGTACCCCATCAATGCTGGATAGCAAGATCCAGCCGGGGTTCGGCGCGCTAGCAGCAAGGTGAAGTTCTACCAATAGAGCATCCTCCCGCGAAACGCCCGAATCCCGCCAGATTCGGGCGTTTTGTTTTTCAACTATCTGTTACCTATTCTCCTGCCTCCCCATGCTTACGCCCAACCAGTTCCGCTCCCTTGTCGCTTGCGAACGAGTGTTCAGTTCCCGGTGCCACGTGGGCTGCATTCGGGATAAGCGGCTACTTGCACGACGCCGAAAACGCGGCGACGAAACGAGAAGTAGGTTGAAATCGGCTAGCTAAAGTCGAATTAAATTACGGATTTTATTTTCTGTTTTATTGCCTCTTTCGGGGTGATCAGGAAAAATATTGCCCGAATTTTTAAATAAAATAATTTCCAAAATAGCAGTATTCGTGCGCGAATAGCTGACTGATTTTTCACGTCCTTTTTTCGATTTGTCATGTACGAAGGTTTCAGGATTCTGCTTCATCCCAGCGCGCCCCCGGCGCCAACATCTTCTGATTTTTCAATCGGTAAACGACCCCGCGAGGGCAACCCCGACCGATGGCTAACCGTCACAAACCATTATCCCACGAAGCCTGGCAAGCCGAGCAAGCAGTAATTGTGCTGGCGGCAGCCCGGCGCCTCTACTGGCGCAAATGGCCGCTCCGCCAGCAGGTAGAATACTTATTTAACCAGGGCGGGCCTTTGACGGCCGTACAGGCCCAACTCGGCACCGACTGCGTGTTGCTTCCGTTCTACGAAGCCTGCATCCTCAATCAGCCGGAGGAAGTAAGCCAGCGGCAGCGAAAAGTGCTACTGGCCCTGGCCAACCAACGCAGCGAGCTGCTGTGGCGCCCGGAGCTTTGTCAGGCGCTGGCTGCCATCGGCAAGCACTATCCTCAGCGCCGGCGCGAGCTGGCCGACTGGAAACCCCGCAGCCGAAACCCGTTCCGGCAGCTGGAAAGCCTGGTTCGCCACCTGTTCGACCAGTATGGCGACGTGCCAGCCTGGGTGCTGAACTCCTGGATGGCGGGCCGGCTGTACGAGGGTATCGACATTCCGCGGCTTACGCTCCACCTTGGGCAAGGCTTGGCATTGCGCAAGTTTCAGGGACTCCCGCTGACGCTGACCCGCAAGCTGGAGCACCACCTGCGGCAAGCCCCGGCAAACTGCACGTTTCTGGAAGCCCTACGCTACGCCCAGCTTGCCGACCGCAACGCGCTAAGCTGGCTCGGGCCGGTGCTGGACTCGCGGCTGGGCCGGGAAATCGGGCGCGACGACAGCTTCTGGCTAACCGTAGTCGACTTTTTCCGGGCTGCTCCCGCAGTTGATATGTGGCGTTTCGGCCCGGTCTGCGACTGGATCCACCAGAAGCGGAGCATAGGCCTGCCACTGGAACCGCCACAACCCGGCTTCACGCTCAAGGGCCGCTCCATGGCGAGTGTGCTGCACCAAACGGAGCAGTGGCACCGTCAGGTAGCCCGCCTCCCGCCGATACCCGAAGAGGGCCTCGACATCACGGCGGCTACTACCTGGGAACCCCTGGCGGTAGCTGATTTCAACGGAGGCGGGCCGGGCAAAGTGCAGATTACTCAACTGCGCACCTACCGCGACCTGCTCCGGGAGGGCTGGGCTCAACGGCACTGCGTTTCCACCTACGTGCAAGCCTGCGTGCGGGGCCGCTGCGGCATCTTCTCGCTCACCGTTGGGGGTGTGCGGGCCCTTACCCTCGAGGTGCTGGCCAACCGCACCATGGTGCAAGCCCGGGGCGTGTTCAACCGGCGCATGAATGATGAGGAGTTGAGCTGGGTGCAGCGCTGGGCCAATGAAAACCGCCTGCTGGTTCCAAAGCACCTGTACTAGAGGTCAGCTGCTGGTCTTGCCATAAGCCGCCAGCAAATACTTACATAATCGAACAACGAACAACCAAAACCCACTTCCCTCATGCGTTTCAACTTTAGCTTCCGCAAAGCTCAGCCGGCCGCCGTGGTGAACCACGAGGGAGCCGTGGCTTACCAGCTCACGCCAGCCCTGGAGCTGTATGCCGCCGTTGCCACGGCTGCCCTCAGCGACCAGTACTACGAAAAAGCCGATACCCGCCTGCAGCGCCTGCGCGAGCTGGTAGCCCGCAACGACCCGCGCTTTGTGGCTCAGCTGGCCGTGTATGCTCGTGAAAAACTCTACCTGCGCACCGTGCCCCTGGTACTGGCCGTGGAGCTGGCCCAGATCCACCGCGGCGACAACCTGGTGAGCCGCCTGGTAGCCCGCGTAGTGCAGCGCGCCGACGAAATCACGGAATTGCTGGCTTTCTACGCCCTGGCCAACCAGCGCCAGGGCACCAAGCAGCTCAACCGCCTGTCGAAGCAGCTGCAGAAAGGCCTTGCGCTGGCGTTCAACCGCTTCGACGGCTACCAGTTGGCCAAGTACGACCGCGCCGGCCAAGTGCGCCTCCGCGACGCCCTGTTTCTGGTGCACCCCGCCGCCAAAAGCCCCGAGCAGCAACACCTGTTCGACCAGCTGGTGCGCGGCGAGCTGCCCACGCCCTACACCTGGGAAACCGAGCTTTCGGCCCTGGGGCAGGCGAGCTATGCCACGGCGGCGGAACGGCAAGCGGCCTTCCGCCAGAAGTGGGAAGAGCTGATTGGCAGCGGCAAGCTGGGCTACATGGCCTTGCTGCGCAACCTGCGCAACATCCTCGAAGCCGAAGTTTCGGCCGGGGCTATGGCGCAGGTAGTGGCTACCCTCACCGATGCCATGGCGGTGGCGCGCAGCAAGCAGCTGCCGTTCCGCTACCTGGCCGCCTACCGCGAGTTGCTGACCGTGAAGTCGGGGCACGTGGGGGCCTTGCTGGCGGCGCTGGAAACGGCCATCGGCCACTCCATTGCCAACCTGCGCGGCTTCGGCCCCGAAACGCGGGTGGTAGTAGCCTGCGACGTGTCGAGCTCCATGCAGCAGCCGGTATCGGCGCGCAGCAAGGTGCTGCTCTATGATGTGGGCCTGGTGCTGGGCATGCTGCTGCAAAGCCGCTGCGCCCACGTGGTAACCGGCATGTTCGGCAACACCTGGAAGCGAGTGGCCTTGCCCCAGGGCCAGGTGCTGCGCAACGTGCAGGAGCTCTACCGCCGCGAAGGCGAGGTAGGCTACAGCACCAACGGCCACTTGGTGGTGCAGGACCTGATCCGCCACAATGAGCGGGTAGATAAGGTGATGATTTTCACCGACTGCCAGCTCTGGGACAGCACCGGCAACGATGCCTCCCTGGCTACGGTGTGGCGGCAGTACCGCCGCACGGTGGCGCCCCAGGCCCGCCTGTACCTCTTCGACCTGGCCGGCCACGGCACAGCGCCGGTGCAGGTACACGAAGCCGACGGGGTAGCCCTCATTGCTGGCTGGTCCGATAAAGTGTTCGACGTGCTCCAAGCCCTGGAAAACGGAGGCACTGCCCTCACCGAAATCCAGCGAATTGAGCTGTAGTTCTTTAATCAACCGAATTGCTTGTGTGCTTATCGTTAGCCCCGATGGTTATGAACTGCTAACACTACGCGGCCGGGCGGCGGTCAATCCGGGCCGCCGCCCACAAAAACGACTTAGGTAAATGCTGATCGTCATGCTAAGCATGACGCAACAGAGAACAAAGCTCAACATCCAACTTTAAGCTTTACGCGCATGAAACCTTGATAAACAACTTTGTGCAACTCAAACAGCTGCACTTTCGCCGCGGCCAAGCAGGCGGCCGGGTGCCGTCGGAGGGCATTTCTTCGTCTGGTTGAGGGCACTGGACAACCGTCCACGCTCGGGGTTCGACTCCCCAAGAGGCCTTCCAACCCGTTGCCCCGGTTCTTGCTTACGCCTGCCGCCGATACCTTCGCCGGGTGTCGTGGCCTTCACGTACTTCGTGTTATAAGTTCGACTCTTATCGTGGCCGCTTTTTTCGCTGAACGGCCGCGTAGCTCAATGGTAGAGCAGAAGTGGGACCTTTTTTACCCCGGCGAATTTTTCTTCATCATTCAAACAGGTGCCGTAGGAACGCATTCCTTCGCTTAGGACTGGTGCCGCAAGGCGTGCAGGTGCAAACCCTGCCTCGCTGCCTTTGGGTAGCGGGTGGCGGAAGGTAGACGCGCCGGTAAATAAGGGCGCTCCGCCTGTTGCCCTGTCAGAATGATTCTTACACACTCGTTGGGTGCCGTAGCTCAGCCTTACTTCGCACTTCTACTGCCCGGGTCGCGGGTTCGAATCCCGCCCACCGCTTCGGCGGCGGTAGCTCAGTCTGGTAGAGCAGGATATGGTGGCTGGGCGCCCTGTTGCCCTAACGATTTTTTACCTGTTTGCCGGGTGCCGTAGGCGGGCGTTACTTCGCAAGTTGTTTCGTAAGATTCGCGGGTTCGAATCCCGTCATTGTCTTTCCCAAGGCAATGTGGCTGAGTGGTTGAAAGCGCAATTCCCTATGTGCGCCCGCCGCTTTTTGCCCTGGTAAGCAGCTTTTTTCCTGATTGGTGCCGTCGTGCAGCCCTACTTCGATTGGGTCGATGGGGTCGGAGGTTCGAGTCCTTCCTGCTTCTTCGGAAGCAGTAGCTCAGTTGGTTAGAGCACATACAGGCTGCGGAGTTGTTGCCCAATCAGGGGTGGGGCGGGCGAGGTGGCGTCGGGCAGCATTCCTTCGACTGAAAATTGAAACCTGAAGCTGCTCACCTGTAACCCTTGCCCGAACCTACCTGCCTTCCCGGCCGGATGCCGTAGGCCCGCGTTACTTCGACCTGTCTTGTCGGGTAGTATGCCTCCGGTATACCCCAATGTACGCGGGCCGGCCTGTTGCTCCGGCTTTCAGGGAAAAATCATCCTTTTTAAGGTGGAGTGCCGTGCTATTGAAAACTGTCTGATTCAGAGGGTTTCGGCTGTCACGGTTAACCGCCCCGCCCTTCGGGTACCCCTCTTTCAAAAAGGAGGGGAGTTCGTTCATCATTCTTCTTTTAACCTCACGCGACGTTGTTCGCACGATTAGTATGGCCAATCAATTACGCGGCAACGACCTTCGCCAGCTCGGATTTCCCGAAGGCCGGGCCATTGGGCTGGCGCTGGCCCAACTGCAGCGCAAACACCTCAAGCGCCTCTCGCACACCGATCAGCTGGCGCTGCTCAACCTCATCCTGCAAACCCCCAGCAACTTCCTCACCGACCTCGACTGGAGCCATACGGCCGCCGCGCTGCTGCCCGCACCCAGCCGCCACATTGCCCTCACCGAGCGGAAGCCCTACGTCACGTTCGGGGCTGAGCACATCGAGGCCGGGGCCATCCACCAGATGGAAACGGCCATGAAGCTGCCCGTGACGGTAGCCGGAGCCCTCATGCCCGACGCCCACTTTGGCTATGGCCTGCCTATAGGGGGCGTGCTGGCTACCGACAACGCCGTGATTCCCTACGCCGTGGGGGTAGATATCGGCTGCCGGATGGCCTTGTCCGTCTTCGCCTTGCCTCCTCAATATCTCTCCCAGCGGGTGCAGGAGCTGCGTAACGTGCTGCTGACTACTACCAAGTTCGGCAACCGGGACGTGTTCCGCCACGGTCAGAAAATGGGCCACGAGGTGCTGGAGCGGGACGAGTTTGCTTCCATTCCCTTCCTGCGCAACAAGCACGAGTCGGCCATTGCGCAGATTGGCACCTCCGGCTCCGGCAACCACTTCGTGGAGTTCGGCATCGTTGAAGTCACCGACGCGACGAACGAAATGGGCGTGCCGGTAGGTCAGTACCTGGGGCTGCTTTCGCACTCCGGCTCCCGTGGGCTGGGCGCGGCCGTGGCTCAGCACTACACCAACCTGGCCAAGGACGTCTGCAAGTTGCCCGCCGAGGCTCAGCACCTGGCCTGGCTCACGCTTGACTCCGAGGCCGGGCAGGAATACTGGGCGGCCATGAACCTGGCCGGGGACTACGCCTCGGCCTGCCACCACCAGATTCACCAACGCGTGGCCCGGGCCCTGGGCGAGCGGCCCCTGGCGAAAGTGGAAAACCACCACAACTTCGCTTGGAAGGAGCGTCTTGCTGATGGCCGGGAGGTGATTGTGCACCGCAAGGGCGCTACCCCGGCTGGCAAAGGCGTGCTGGGCATCATCCCTGGCTCCATGACCGCGCCCGGCTTTATCGTGCGCGGGCGGGGCGTGGCCGATTCGCTCGGCTCTGCCTCCCACGGGGCGGGCCGGCTGATGTCGCGTACCCGGGCTAAAGCCGAGCTGGGCGAAGCCGACGTGCGCCGCCACCTGCAGCAGCACGGCGTGGAGCTCATTGGCGGCGGCCTCGACGAAGCCCCGCAGGCCTACAAAGACATCCACACCGTGATGGAAAGCCAGCAGGACCTGGTAGATGTACTCGGCACCTTCACGCCCAAAATCGTGCGGATGGACGGAGCCGCGTAGGTATCAGGATAGCGTGTTCGGTTACTGTCATCCTGAGCACAGCAAAGGGCCTTCTCTCGTCAGAACAAGTCGTTCAGGTGTGATAAGAGCCTTCACTCCGCTCAGGATGACAGATGGTAAGCGCTAGAATCGGCGCAAGTGTTTTTTAGTTTTTATATCCTCACTCACAATGACCTGCACCCAACTAGCCGAATCCATCTTTACTGTCGATGACTTCCTGAGCCGGACGGAGTGCCTGGAGTACATGGCGCTAAGCGAGCAGCTGGGCTACGAGGCGGCTAAGGTGACTACAACCTCCGGGGCCCGGCTCGTACCCAGTGTGCGCAACAACAGCCGGGCGTTCTATTCCAACGAGGAACTGGCCCAGAAACTCTGGGAAAAAGCCCAGTCATTCATTCCTGACCGGTTTGGCAACAGCCAGGCCCTGGGCCTCAACGAGCTGTTCCGCTTCTACCGCTACCAGCAAGGCCAGCAGTTCCGGGGCCACTACGACGCGAGCTACGTGCGCAGCCCCACGGAGGCTAGCCTGTTCACCTTTATGGTGTATTTGAACGACAACTTCCAGGGGGGCGACACGGCTTTTCGCAACCTGCGCGTCTGGCCTAAACAAGGGCGGCTGCTGCTGTTTGAGCACGGCCTCTACCACTTGGGGCATACCGTAACGCAGGGCGTGAAGTACGTGCTCCGCACTGATGTAATGTACCGTCTACCGGCCGGGTAAGCCTTTAAGTAGCCTTGTAATAAGCCGCCGCTGCAACCCGCAGCGGCGGCTTTGCGCTAGAGGAGTTCCACCCTTTGCTCTTCGTTATGGCTAAAGCAACCAACAAGCTCCACGGCAAAGACCTGCGCCAGCTGGGCTTCACCGACGATAAACAGATCAGCCTGGCGCTGGATATCCTCGACCAGCGCGAGCTGCGCCGGCTCGATAAAGGCAGCGCCCTGGCTTTGCTGCGCGAAATCAAGGCCGACCCCTTCAAGTATGTACGCGACCAAACCTGGCGGCCCCTGGCCCAGGAGCTGGTGCCCCAGCCCAGCCGCGACGTGCAGCTCAACCCCAGCATCAAGGACTACCGCCGCTACGGCGACGCTTTCATTGAGGACGGGGCCCGCAAGCAGATGGACACCGCCATGCAGCTACCTGTCACCATCGATGGGGCGCTGATGCCCGATGCTCACCAGGGCTATGGCCTGCCCATTGGGGGCGTGCTGGCCGTGGATAACGCCGTCATTCCCTACGGGGTAGGCATGGACATTGGCTGCCGCATGGCCTTGTCGGTGTTTGATGTGCCGGCCCGCTACTTAGAGCAGCGCCGCGACGAGCTGAAAAAGCTGCTCCACAACCACACCCGGTTCGGCAACAAGGAAGTGTTCAAGAACCCCGCCGACGACCCGGTGCTGGCGCGGCCCGAGTTCCGGGAAATCGGGGTGGTGCGGGGCAAGCGCGAAGCCGCCATCAACCAGCTGGGGTCCTCGGGCTCCGGCAACCACTTCGTGGAGTGGGGCGTGGTGGACATTACGGCCGAAGACAACGACCTGAACCTACCCGTGGGCCAGTACCTGGGGCTGCTTTCGCACAGCGGCTCCCGCGGACTGGGCGCGGCCATTGCCCAGCACTACACCAAAGTGGCCATGAATAAGTGCCCGCTGCCGCCCGAGGCTCGCTACCTGGCTTGGCTGGGCCTCGACACCCAGGAAGGGCAGGAGTACTGGGCCGCCATGAACCTGGCCGGAGACTACGCCTCCGCCTGCCACCGCGACATTCACCGCCGTCTGAGCAAGGCCCTGGGGCAGGAGGCCTTGGCCAAGGTCGAAAATCACCACAACTTCGCCTGGAAAGAGCAGCTGCCCGATGGCCGAGAAGCTATAGTCCACCGCAAGGGCGCCACGCCGGCCGGCCAGGGCGTGCTGGGCGTCATTCCCGGCTCCATGACGGCGCCCGGCTTTATTGTGCGCGGCCGCGGGGAGCAGGACTCCATCCAGTCGGCCTCGCACGGAGCGGGGCGGCGCCTCTCGCGTACGCAGGCCAAGCTGCAGGTAACTGAAGGCGAACTGCGCCGCCTGCTGCGCGACCAGGGTGTGGAGCTCATCGGCGGCGGCCTTGACGAAGCCCCCATGGCCTACAAAGACATTCACCAAGTGATGGCGCATCAGCAAGACCTGGTAGATGTCCTCGGCTCGTTTCAGCCCAAAATCGTGCGCATGGACGCCGGTGGCGCCGGCAAAAGCAAGTACGGGGGCGAGTAGGGTCGGGGCTTGCCCTTGCCCGTCGTACGTGCCGGTGGATAGCCGCATTGTAACCACGGACGCAGGCAAGAACCGTACTTTACTGCAGACAGATTAGTGCCTGATAGCTCAATAGCAAAGAAGGCCCGGATGCATGCATCCGGGCCTTCTTTGCTATTGAAGTGTAGTACAGCTGACAGTTCAGACTTTTTTCCGGCGCCGCAGATGGCGCACGCCTAGGCCCACACCGGCGGCCAGCAGCAGGGAAGCGCCCCCGTCAATGGGAACAGCGGTGGGGTCCTCGGGCTTGGGGCCCCCCTCGGGCGGCTCTTCGCTTTGGGCGTGGACCAACGTGGTGCAGCAGAACAGGGCCACGGTGAGGCCGCAGGCGCGCAGAAGGAAGGGAAATCGGTTCATCTGAAAAATCTAAGGCTAAGTCAAAGAAAAAGCAACCCGGTAGAGCAGCCGCCGCCGGAGCGCCGGCCGCTCGCTGGGTTTATTGTACTACCAGGCGCTTGGCAATCAGGCCCTGGGCCGTGCGCAGCTGCACGGTGTATACGCCCGGGGCCAGGTCCCGCAGGCTCAGGCTGCGCTGGTCTGCGGCTACGGCCTGCCGCCGGACTGTCTGGCCCAGGCTGTTGACCAGCACGGCTTCCACCGGCTGCTTGCTCAGGCTGGCGGGCAGCAGCACGCGCACGGCGTCGCGGGCGGGGTTGGGGTAGAGGGCTACCTGCTCGCGCAGGGCCGCCGGAGCCGCGGCCAGCACACTGCTGGCGCTGAGCACCAGCGTAAAGCGCGGAGCCTGCAGGCCGTCGGCGGTGGTGCTAAACGCGTAGCGGGGCTGGGCATTCAGATCCGTCAGCTGGCCGGTCTGCGCGTCGCGCAAATAAGCTTTCATGCCGGCGGGCAGGTTCAGCAGCTGGGCCGCGTGCAGGGTGTAGGTGCCGGCCGCGGGCACGCGCACCGTCAGGGGCAGCTCCGTGGTAGTAGCCGCGTTCAGGGCGGGCAGGCCGCTGATGCTCATTTCCTCGGTGCCGGCCAGCAAAGCCAGGGACAGTCCCGAGCGCACGGGGAACTTCACGGCATCAAACCTGGCGTCGAAGCCGGGGGTAGCACCCTGCTCCCAATAGGCGTAGGTAGCATCGGCCTGGTTCTGGCCCAGCAAGTCGAGCTGCACGAGGGGGCGCTGCTCGCCGGTGCCGCGCTGGAAGGCGGGGCTGGCATAGGTCGTCAGGCGGGCGGCATTGCTGAAGGTGAGCGAGCCGGTCGTGCCGGGCGTGGTCACCCGCACAAAGAAGCCCTGGGCAGCGGCAATGTTCTGGCCATTAAACGGCACCCCGTTTACGAAGGAGCTGTAATTGCCGCTGTACTGGCCCGAGGAGGCGAAGATGTACACGGCTCCGTTCAGGCCCGACGCTCCGCTCTGGTAGAGGGCCGACCAGTCGATGGGCGAGGGGTAGGGGTTGCCTAGCAGGTGCCAGCCGGAGCTGGCCGCGTCGGTGGTGGTGCGGGTCAGGCCGGTTTGGGCAATGGGGCCGTTGTTGAGCGTGCCTTCGAAATCGACCAGGGCCGTGCCGGGCAGGTTCACGGTGTAGCCGCGGCCGCGCTCCAGGGAGCTAGCCAGGCTGGCCGGGGAAAACCAGCCCTTGGTGAAGGGCGCCAGCGCGGTAGCCGGGCTGGTGTCGAGGCGCTGCTCGTCGTAGCCGAACACGGTCGGGTAAGCCTTTACGCTGCCTGGAGTCTCCGAAGTGTTGTAAGCCGGGTTTACCACGGGCGTGAAGCCAGTCGTGGCCAGATCGGCCACCGTGGTGCTCACCACGGGGGAGGAATAGTGGCGGTAGCCCAGGCCGTTGTTGCTGGACAGGATGTAGCGCTGCACAGTGGCCGTGCCCAGTACCGCGCCGCTGGTGTTCACCACGTGGGCCGTGCCCTCGGCATTGGAGAGCAGGGTCAGGTTGCCGTTCGAGGTCAGGTTGCCGTTGAGGAGCAGCACGCGCTGCACCTGCACCGGGCCACCTGCCAGCACGCCGGCCGAGCCTACCGTGAGGTTGTTGAACATCGTCGTCGAGCCGCTGATGGTCTGCGCAGCGGCACCCATAAAGCGCACTTCGCCGGTGCCGGTGCCATCGGTCAGGCCGCCGTTGTTGGTGAAGGCACCGTTCACCGTGAGCACGCCGCCGTTGGCAGTGAAGAGGGTGGCGCCGCTGCCCAGGGTCAGGTTGTTGGCCTGCTGAGCGTCATCCACCACTGGGTCGTTGGCCACGTTCGGGATAATGACGTTGCTGGTGGCGGTGGGCACCTGCATGGGCAGCCAGTTGCCGGCTGTGCCCCAGTCGGTATCCACGGCGCCGGTCCAGGTCAGGTCGCCAGTCAGCACGGGAGCCGGCTCCAGGAAGGCGGCCAGACCGGTCAGGTTCGAGCCCGAGCCGATGCGGCCCACGAGTGAAGCCGCGCCGGAGCCCAGGGCCACGGTGTACAGGTTGTCGGAAGTGCTGCCGGTGGGCGTGGCCACCAGATAGGCCGTGTTGTCGGGCGTGGCGGGGTCAGCTACATCGGCGAAGATGTCGAAGTCCACGCCGGGGTTCACCGTGATGCCCGAAGCGCCCCGCACCGAGTTGGTACCCGCGTTGGGGTCACTGAACACGATTACCTGATTGGTGCTCTGCTCGTAGGCGTAGAGGGCCGTGCCCGTAGCCGTGTTGTTGTCGTTGTTGGTGTAGGCGGCGGCGCTCAGGCTGCGGCCGGTGGTGCCATCGGTGGTGACCACATCGGTGCCCACCGTTGGGTTGAGGCGGTAATTGACGCCGCCGGCCCCTACAACCCGGATACGGTCAGGCACGGGGTTGAAGTCGAAGCCGATGCCGGCCGCGCTGGTGCCCAGGGCCAGATTGTTCACGCCGCCTACGGCCGTGAGGGCCCCGGTGGTGGTGTTCAGGGTGTAGAGCTGAGCCTGCTGGTTGGGGGCATCGTAGCCTAAGGCATACAAGGCGCCGGTAGCGGGCCGGAAATCAACCCCGGCTACCACTTGCCCGGTGCCCAGGCCGGTGATGTTCACGGCTGTCCGAATCACTTCGGGGTTGCCCGAGCCGAACGATACCAGGTTGCCGCCGGCCACGCCGTAGAGCAGGCGGCCGGAGAGTGGGGCCGAGGCATTGGCTCCGGTCAGGAAGGCCGCCACGTCGCGTACCGGAATGCCCCCGCCAATCACGCCCAGGCTGCTGGTGCTGGCACCCAGCAGGTTCACGGAATACAGGGTGCTGAAGCCTGCCGGGCTGCCGCTGCCCGCGTCCGACACGGCAAAGGCCCGGTTTACCAGGGCCGAGGGGTCGAAGTACACATCCAGGTCGATGTTCGAGCTGCCGGCGTCCGCAAACAGGGCATTGCCGTTCACGGCCGTCAGCTCCCCGGCGTTGGGGTTGGTTTGCACGAAGAGCCGGTTGCGCACCCCATCTATGTCGTAGAGCGTGGTGCTGGTAGCGCCCACGTAGGAGTTGGTGTAAGCCACCGCCCCAATGGTAGGCGTGCCCGTGGTCCCGTCCACAAACTTCAGGTCGCCGTCGGGCTGCACCCCCGCTTCGGCGGCGTTGCCATCCACAATAGCGCCATTATTGGGGTTGAGGCGGTAGTTGCTTTGGTTCAGGCTCGTCACCCGGAGGCGGTCCACGGTGGGGTTGAAGTCGAAGCCGATGCCGTTGACGGCTGCGGTGGTAGTGCCCAGATTCAGGGTGATGGGGCCGGAGCCCACGGGCGTAGCCACGGCCGTGCTGCGGTCAATCACGTAGAGGCGCGACTCGCCGTTGGTGGGGTTGTAGCCCAGCCCGAACAGCTGCCCGGTGTTGGGGCGAAAGTCGGTACCTGCCAGCGTCTGGCCGGCGGCTATGCCCGTAATAGGGGTGGCCGAGTTGATGAAGCCCGGCGTGCCCGAGTAGAAGCTCAGCAGGTTGTTGGTGGAACTCACGGCGTAGAGCAGCTGCCCGCTGGGGGCCGGAGCCGTACGGTTAATCAGCACGGCAATGTCACTGAGCTGGTCGCTGGGGCCACCGATAAGAGCCGGCGTGCCCAGCGTGCCGTTGTCCAGGTTGAGGCGGTACAGGGTGGAGCGCTCCGGGCCGGCGCCGGGGTCGGCGGTGGCCAGCAGAAAGGCGTCGTTGGTGCGCGTGGCGGGGTCGAAGTAGATGTCGGCGTCGACGGCGGAAGCGCCCGAGAAGCCGGGCAGGGTGCCCGCGGTGTTGAGGGTGCCGGCATTGGGCGGGTTCTGGGTCAGCAGGCGGCCGGCCAGCTCGTCTATCACATACAGCGTGGTGCTGGTGCTGCCGATAAAGGAGTTGGTGTAGGCGGCCGTGCCCACGCCGGGGTTCTGGCCCGCGTTGGCGTCGGCGGGGGCGTAGGCCAGGGTACCATCGGGCTGCACCCCGTCCAGGACGGCGTTGCCATCCACAATGGCGCCGGTGGTGGGGTGCAGGCGGTAGTTGAAGTCGTTAGAGCTTACTATCCGGATGCGGTCCACGGTGGGGTTGAAGTCGAAGCCAATGCGCTCCGAGCTGCCGCCCAGCTCCAGGCGGCTGGCGCTGCCCACGGCCGTGGCGGCCCCGGTGCTGCGGTTGATGACGTACAGCTGGGCATTGGTGGCCGGCGAGGCCGCCGCGGCGTTGTAGCCCAGGGCATATAGCTCGCCGGTAGCGGGCCGGAAATCAAGCCCCACCAGCATCTGCCCATTGGCCAGGCCCGAAATGTTGGTGGACGTGAGCGTGCCGGGCGAGGCAGCCGCGAAGCTCACCAGCTTGTTGTTGTTGGTGCCCGAGAGGCCGTAGATGGTTTGGGCGGAAGCCGCGCCGGCCGAAGTCAGCAGCAGCCCCAGGCCCAGGGTCCAGCGGCGAAGGGAGGGGTTGTTTCCCGGAAGGCGCAGCCGCGGCGGGAGTAGGGGTGTTGGCATACTCAGATAAGGTAAAAAAGTGAGAAATACACGTTCCACATGCCGGGCCGCCCGCCTCATCGGGGCAACCGCAACCTAGCTGGTGCGTGATATGCCTACGCACCCGGTTGAGCTTTCGGATTGTATAATTGGATTAAAAGGAAGTTAAAAATTAATTATCCTAGTCAACTGCCGCTCAAAACCTTATTGGGACACCAGGCGCCCCGTAAAACCATAAAAAAGGCCCCCTCCGAAACCGGAAGGGGCCTGCAATAGGTGCGAAGGATAGAACAGCGGAACAGCCGGGGCCTAGAGGGCGGCTTTGCGAGTATGCATTTCTCTCGCAAAAGGGTTTTCGTAATCCACAGCTGAGGAAAATTGCCAGATTAGTAGCGTAGGTAGCTACTCACCTGCTTCCACCACCCGCACGGCATCCCCCACGCGCAGGGTGCCGCCCTGCACAATGCGGGCCGTGAGGCCTCCGTGCCCGCGCATGGCGTTGTAGCCGCCGGGGCCCAGCTCTTCCTCCATGCGGGAGCAGGGGTGGCACTCGCCCGTAATTTCGAGTTCCACTTCCTCGCCCAGCCGGATGCGGCGGTTTTTGAGGGCCAGCAGGTTGAGCCCGCTCACCACCAGGTTGCGGCGCAGGCGGCCGGGCTCCACAGGCTCGGGCAACCCCAGGTAGCCGGCCACGGCCGCCAGGTGCTCGTGCTGGATGAGGGTAATCTGCCGCTTGCCCCCGGGCTTGGGCCGGGCATGGTCGCCCAGCAAGTGGCGGTCGGTTTCCACGGTGGCCTCGGCCACGCTCAGCAGGGGTTCCCGTCGGGCCGGGCGCAGGCCTATCCACTCCACGCGGCCGGTTTGGGGCAGGGTAGCCAGCAGCTGGGCTATTTTCGATTTATCGTCGCCAAAGAAGGGGAAAGCCATGTTATTAATGTGGGGAATGTGGGTTGAATGTGCTAATGTGGGAAATGTGCTGAGGTGGGAAAGGGGTTATAACTAGCTGTTAGTTCCCCTCTTTTTTGAAGGAGAGGAATTAGGTTTCTAGCCTCCAACCCATTAGCACATTACCACATTAGCGAAGCGCAGCACATTCAAAACACATTCCCTAGCCCCCGATCCAGCGGGCGACGAGGAAGGCGGCGCCGGCGGCCAGGGCCCCGATGCCGGCCATGCGCAGGGCGCCCAGCACGGGCGGCTGACCGGTGAGGCGGCTTTTGAGAAAGCCAAATACCAGCAGGCACACCAGGGTAATGACGGCCGACCACAGCAGGCCCTCCCGGGGCGTGGCCGTGAAGAAGTAAGCCGAGAGGGGTACCAGCCCGCCCAGGGCGTAGGCCAGCCCAATGGTGAGGGCGCTGTTGCGGGCCTGTTGAGGGTCGGGCTTTTCCAGCCCCAACTCGTACTTCATCATAAAGCGCACCCACTGGTGGGGGTCGGCGGTGAGCTCCTGCACGGCCTGGGCGCGGGTGGCAGGGGAGAGGCCCATTTCGGCCAGCAGCTCGTCTACTTCGGCGCGCTCCACGTGGGGTACTTCGGCTACTTCGCGGTACTCGCGGGCTAGCTCGGCCTGGTAGTGCTCCACCTCCGTGCGCCCGGCCAGGTAGCCGCCCAGCCCCATAGCAATGGAGCCGGCCACAATCTCAGCCAGCCCGGCCGTAATCACCAGCGCCGACGAATCCACGGCCCCACTCAGGCCGGCGGCCAGCGCAAAGGGTACCGTGAGGCCGTCGGAAAGACCAATGACAATATCCTGGAGCATGGCCGAGCTGGTGAGGTGCTCCTCGGGATGCGGATGCTGGTGCTGCATGGCAGGGAAATCTTTGAAAAAGGAAAGTAACGGGTTTTCCTCAACCTCAGGAGGAAGGCTGCGTAAGAAAAGCCCGGCCGCCCCTGTTGAATAGGCGGCGCCCATCTTACTCCGAATCCTATCATGGCAACCAAAACCACTGCTCCCAAGAAGCCGGCCGCCCAGCAAAAAGCGGCTGCAACGGCCTCCAACGGCCGCGCTGCCGCGCCCAGCGTGCAACCCATCCTGAACCAGCAGTTCGACGCCCCGGCGCCCCTGCAGAAGTACGGAACCGTGTCGCAGCGCCTGCCTATCGGCCTCGACGCCGCCACCCGCCAGGAAAGCGTGAACATGCTCAACCAGCTGCTGGCCGATACCTGCTCCATCCGCGACATGTACAAAAAGCACCACTGGCAGGTGGTAGGCCCCACGTTCTACCAGCTGCACCTGCTCTACGACAAGCACTACGAGGAGCAGGACGCCCTGGTAGATATGATTGCCGAGCGGATCCAGATCCTGGGTGGCGTGGCCGTGGCCATGGCCGCCGACGTGGCCGAGCTGACCAGCATCCCGCGTCCACCCAGGGACCGGGAAGAAGCGCCCGTGCAGGTGTCGCGCCTGCTGGAAGCCCACCAGATCATCCTCAAGAACTGCCACGAATACGCCGAAAAAGCCGATGAGTCCGGCGACGACGGCACCAATGACCTGGTGGTAAGCAACGTGCTGCGCACCAACGAGCTGCAAGTGTGGTTCGTGTCGGAGCACGTGGTAGATACCCCGCTGGCCCGGTCGTAAGCACGTTTCGCGCATCGATATAACTGAAGTAGCCCGGCCGGATGGTCGGGCTATTTTGGTTTTAGGGGTTGATGGGTTTCAGCGCGAGGGAAAGTGTTAAACAACGTTTGTGAAGCATCTTTGGTCGGGGAGCAGCCGTGGCCACCTAGCTCCAGAATGAAGGAGTATCTGCCTCATACGAAATAAAAATACGGACAGGCTTATGGCTGAGAATGAGCCGCAAGAGGAAGCAAAGTCGCCGCCAGCTGCCTCAGTAAGGCAAAAAAATACGGCCCCGGCTTGCACTGGTGTAACTGAGTAGCTACTTTTGCCCTCGCTTCGCCGCCTCACCGAAGCCGAAAACAACGGTTTTCGCTCTTTATCGATTTCGCCTTCTCTTTTGCGCACGTGGTGAAACTGGTAGACACGCCATCTTGAGGGGGTGGTGCCTTCGGGTGTGGGAGTTCGAATCTCCCCGCGCGCACGCAAATTCATACACGACCCGCTCTGGCCTGGCCAAAGCGGGTCGTGTTGTTTTAGTACCGTTCAGAAGAGAGGCAAGAAACGTAGTAGGGGCGGGGCTCGTCCCCGCCCATCGTTGAACGGCATCGTTATAGCGGCGCAGCCGGCGGGCGGGAGCTAGCCCCGCCCCTACACCGCAGTGGGCGTCAGACCCGGTTGGATATGCCTCGGCTGCTAATCCCGCTCGAAGGGGTTGGCGGGCACTACCAGCAGCACTTTTTCCCGCTCCACCGCTACTGAGCCGGCCACCGCGCCTTTGGGCTTGCGCACAAACTTCTTGGGCGTGATGGTGACGGGGCAGAGCGAGTCGTTTTTACGACGGGAGTACCAGGCGGCCAGCTGGGCGGCGCGCTCCTGCACGGGCTCCGGCACCGGATGGCCCGGCCGCTGCCGAATCACGACGTGGGAGCCGGTGACGTCCTTGGCGTGCAGCCACAGGTCGTCCTTGTGGGCGTAGCGCTGGGTAAGCAGGTCGTTGTTCTGGGCATTGCGGCCGACGAGGATAGTGAAGCCGCTGTCCTCAAATACCTTGAAAGGCAACTCCTGGGCTGCCGCTTTGGTGGCCGTGGCGGCATCGAGCCCGTGCTGCTTGCGCCAGGCTCGTAGAGTACGCAGCTCATCGGGCGGGAGGGCCGCCAACTCCTCCAGGCGCTCCAGGGCCACAAAGGCTTCGGCTTCGCGGCGCTCGGCCCGCTCCCTAAGCTGGCGGGTTTCCAGCTGCTGATTTTTGGCTTTGCGGTAGAGGTTCTGGGCGGTTCGCTGGGGCGTTTCGGTGGGCTTGAGTTTGATGGTGCGCTGCTCACCGGTCAGGTAATCTTCTACTTCCACCTCCGCGGCGCCGGGCGCAATCTGGTGCAGGTGGGCCATAATCAGGTCGGCGGTGTGGCGGTAGCCGGCCTCGTGCTCCAGGGCGTGCAGGCGGCGCCGGGCGTGGCCGGCGCTGGTGCTGGCTTCCTCGGCGCGCTTTTCCAGCTGCTGGCGCACCTGGCGCAGCTCGGCTTCGTAGGCGCGGCGGCCCTGCAGCAGGGGCACAAAGCGGCGCAGGGCGGCCACGGGGTCTTCGGCGGGCAAGGTGGCTTCCACCTCGCCCACGGGCAGCAGGCTAAGCCGCGTACGGCCCTCAACCCGCACGATGTAGAAAGCGGCGGGCTGCTCCAGCTGCTGCACTACGTCGCGCACCAGCCGCCACCTTTCGGGGAGCGGGGCAGCCTCGTAGCCGTGGGCCTGCAGATACAGGGGCGTCAGGTCGCCAAGGCTGGGGTAGGCTTTGAGCGGATTCTGCGGCGGGCTGTCCTGCGGCACCTCACTTACGGAAGCTTCCGGCTGGGTTCTTTCCGGCGAGTGGGGCAGCAGCTCCGCGTCGGCGGCGTAGCGCTGGTGAAACAGCTCGGCCGGGGAATCGGGCGCGGGGCGAAAAACGGCATTGGGACGGGTGCTGTACAGCTTCAGCAGCAGCGTGGCCCCACCCCGGAAGTTGAGCTGCAGCACCCGGTCATAGGGCCAGGCCTGCACAGAGTCCAGGCGCCGCCCCAGCAAACCGGGCAGCAGATCCACAGAGTTCTGGCGGGCGCGGTGGAAGGTTTCGGGGAGGGCAAGCAAGGCACCAGCCGCGGCCAGGTGCAGCTTCAGCCAGTACTCCGCCGTGCCGTTGGTCAGGCCAATCACCAGCTCATCCTTGTCCTGCGAAAAGCACGTGGCTACGGTGAAGCCTGCCAGCTGCCGGGTAAGCGTCGGCGCCAGCTGTCGCAGGAAGTAGTAGTTGATGTGCATGGGGAGGGGGCTTACAGTTCAGTCAAACGGAGAATACAATGGCTGAGACGAACTATAGCACTGTATTGCTATTGAAAGCCACGGTAAAGCAGATGAGAGAATCGTCTTAACGCGTAAGCCGCCGGCAGATCAGATTTATGCCTTGTACTCCCAAAGCAACCAGCAGGCTCAATACAAGCGCAGTTGACAGTAGAATTATCCAGCCAGCCCATGATTGATTGAAATACTGGCCAGTCATGCTTATAAATACCGTCTGAAGGCCAAGTGCCATGAAAGATACACCCCAGCAGATGCCTATTATCGAGTATAAGCTGAGGTCCGGCCTGATTTGCCGAACTGATATTATCGTTCGTATTAGTATACAAACTAACACAAGCAATAGCAGGTAGCCGTTCAAATAATAGAGTACTGTATCGAAGAGCCGAGTACATATGAGCAGAATACCGCCAATTGTACCATTACGCAACAGGATTTTTGATATGGGCACAGCAAGCAGAACGCCGGTGAAATTATTGGAGACTTGGCTAACCGGCTTGGTTTTGCCAGCGCGCTTAGCGAATAAATATACCAGACTGGCTTACTTCAACTCCACCCGCAGCCCGTCGTACGCCAGCCGGATAAACGGCGGCAGAGTAGCTTCGACTTCACGGTGGCGGCCCAGCTGGTGGCTGATGTGGGTAAGGTAGGCCCGCGTGGGAGCCAGGTCTGTGAGAATGTCCACGGCTTCCTGCAGGGTGAAGTGCGAAATGTGCTTTTCGTGGCGCAGGGCGTTCAGCACAATCACCTCCGAGCCGCGCATCTGCTCCAGGGCCGCCGGAGAAAGGTGGTTGGCATCCGTGACGTAGGTGAAATTGCCAACGCGAAAACCCAGCACCGGCAGCTTGTAGTGCAGGGCCCGAATAGGCTCGAACGGCACGCCTTCCACCAGAAAAGTCTCCGTGTCGCTCAGGATGGGTTGCAGCTGCACCTGCGGGATGCCGGGGTAGCGGTGCTCGGCAAAGATGTAGGCATACTCTTGTTTCAGCTGCTCCAGCACCCGGGGCTCGGCGTACACGGGCATGTCCCGCTGCTGCCGGAAGTTGTAGGCCCGGATGTCGTCGAGGCCGCCGGTGTGGTCTTTGTGCTCGTGGGTGAACACCAGCGCGTCAAGGTGCTGGATGTAGGCGCGCAGGGCCTGCTGCCGGAAATCGGGGCCCGAGTCGATGATAATGTTTTTGCCCTGCACCTGCAGGTGCACCGATACCCGCAGCCGCTTGTCGCGGTAGTCGAGGGAGCGGCACACGGCGCACTGGCACCCAATCACGGGCACGCCCTGCGACGTGCCCGTTCCAAGGAAAGTTATCTGCACTGCGTTTGAATTATGAATGCTGAATTATGAATTATGAATCATGATAAAAGAGCAGGTAGGACGTTTACTGCCAATTCATAATTCAGCATTCATAATTCATAATTCCTATCCTACGTACTGCTTCACCACGCGCACGAGGGCGTCGAAATCGAGGGGCTTGGGCAGGTAGTCCGTTACGCCGGCCTCGCGGAACTGCTCCATGGAGTAGTTGTTGGCGTTGCCGGTAATGGCAATAACCGGAATGGCGGCAATGCGCGGGTCGGTGTGGCGGCGGATTTCGCGGGTGCACTCCATGCCGTCCTTCACGGGAATGTTGATGTCCATCAGCACGCAGTCGATGGGCTGGGCTTCCACCTGCTTCATTACTTCGCCCCCGTTTTTGGCGGACACGATTTTATATTTCTGAAGCTCCAGGATTTTCTTGGTCAGATTCAGAATCACGGAGCTGTCTTCGGCAATCAGAATCGTCTTAGCGTCGGCCATGAGAAAGAGAGGAATAAAGGGGATGGGGAGTGGAGAGGGAGAATGGCTTAAGTAAACGTACCGGTTAGTTTACCCCGGTCAGGGTAACGTAGGTTTCCGCAAAATGGCGGAAAAATTCTTGTAGTAGTGCAAAGTCCGATTTTACCTGGGCCATATGGCCCTGCCGCACGTCGTGCTCCATCTTCTTGGCCATTTCGCCTAATTGGTTCAGGCCAAGCGTGAAGCCAGTGCCCTTGAGCTGATGGACGTGGGGCAGAATCTGCGAAAAATGGTCTTCCTGCAGCAGGGCGGCGGTTTCATCGAGCAGTTGCCCGGCTTCCTGCTCGAAGTCGGCGTAGAGCTGGGCGGCAAATTCGGCCCCGCCGAGCTCCTGCAGCTGGTGCAGCACGTCCACATCCAGGGCGGCGGCGGCGGCTACGGCCCCGGGCAACTCGGGACCCGGCATGTCGGCAGGCACCACGTGCAGCGGACGGGTGGGCGTTTCGCTGGCCGGCCGCCACCGAGCCAGTACCGTGTACAAGTCCTGCGACTTCACCGGCTTCGACACGTAGTCGTCCATGCCTTCCTGCACGAAGCGCTCCGCGTCTTCCTTCATGGAGTACGCCGTCATGGCTACCACCGGCGGGCACTCCGCGCCTAGGCGGCGCCGGATTTCGCGCATGGCCGTCACGCCGTCCATTTCCGGCATCTGGATGTCCATGAAAATCAAATCGTAGCGTGTGCCGCTGGTTGCCCGGCTGATGGCCTCGAACCCGTCGCCGGCCACATCGATGCGGCAGCCCAGCTTTTCGAGCAGGCGTTCGGCCACTTTCTGGTTGATGGGGTTGTCATCGACGAGCAGCACTTGGGGCACGGTGGCAAACCGCTCAATCTCCAGCTGGCTCCGGTCGCGGGAGGAGAGGCGCTGCTGCACAATCTCCTCCTCGTTGTGGGCCACCTGACAGCGAATCTCAAACCAAAACGTGCTGCCCTTGCCCAGGCGCGACTCCACCCCAATCTGCCCGCCCAGCATCTCGGCCAACTGCTTGCTGATGGCCAGCCCCAGCCCCGTGCCCCCAAACGCCTTGGTGGCGCCGTTGTCGAGCTGGGTGAAGTTGGTGAACAGCAGCTTGGCGTTTTCCTCCGTGATGCCGATGCCGGAGTCCTGCACCTCGAAGCGCAGGGTGTACTCCTCCTCGGCCAGTTGGGCCGAGGTGACGGCAATGTGCACGCCGCCCTCGGGCGTGAACTTGATGGCGTTGGAGGTGAGGTTGCTCAACATCTGGAGCAGGCGCGTTTCGTCGGTGCGAATAAAGCGCGGCGTTTCCTGGCTGACGTGGTAGGTGAAGAGCAGGTCCTTCTGCTGGGCGCGGTTGGCAAACAGCGAATGAATCTTGTCGAGGGTATAGTACAGGTCGATGCCGGTGGGGTTGAGCACCAGCTTGCCCGCCTGAATCTTCGAGAGGTCCAGAATGTCGTTCAGAATGGCCAGCAGCGCGTCGGAGGACTTGCGTAGGGTGTCCACGTAGTCCTCCTGCTCCGGCGACGACACCGTTTGGTGCAGCAGGTCAATCATGCCGATGATGCCGTTCATGGGCGTGCGCAACTCATGGCTCATGTTGGCCAGGAACTGCGTTTTGGCGTGCAGGGAGGTTTCGGCCTCGTCCTTGGCGCGGCGCAGATCGTCCTGCATCTGCTTGAGCTCCGTGATGTCGCGCGCAATGCCCTCGGTGCCGGCCGGGCCATCCTTCACGCGCCGGGCGTTGATGAGTACGCTCACGGCATGGCCCGCCTTGTGGCGCATGTCAATTTCGTAGTTGCGCACCTCATCCAGCTCCAGAATAGCCCTGAGCAGCGCGTCGCGGTCCTCGGGGTTCTGGTAGTAGTCGATGATGGGCGTGCCCACTACTTCCTCGGGCCGGTAGCCCAGCATATCGTACACCGAGGGGCTCAGCAGCGTGAGTATGCCCTGCCCGTCGGTGCGGTAGTATACATCCTGGAACGACTCAAAAATGGCGCGGAACTTCTCCTCCTGGGCAGCCAGCTCCAGCTGGGAGCTTTTCTTGTCGGTGATGTCGTGGGCGATGCCCGATATTTCCTCGAACGTGCCGTCGTCCAGGTAAATAGGGTTGAGGTAGATTTCGCGCCAACTTTCCTGGCCGCGGGCGTCGCGCAGCTGCACCTCAAAGCGGCGCGGCTGCCCTTGGAAGGCCTTGCGGTAGTTTTCGATGAAGGCCGTGCGGGCCGGGGGCTCCATCATCGTCACGTCGGCCTGCATCAGGTTCACGTTCAGGGCAGGGTACACACCGTTGCGCCGCAGGAAGTAGGCCGCGTAGTTGCGGTTGAAGGACGTGAGGCGGGCCTGCGTATCCACCGACCACATCAGGTGGGTGCCACTCTCAAAAATGGCGTTCAGGCGGGCGTTCTGCTTGTTGATCTGCACCTCATTGCGCTTGCGCTCAATGGCCAGGGCCACCTGGTTGGAAATAAAGTGCAGAATCTCAATGTCGGAGGAAGCGTAGGCGTCGGCCTTCTGGTAGTCCTGCACGGCAATAACGCCGATGATCCGGTCGCCCACGCTCAGGGGGGAGCAGAGCATCACCTCGGGCATGGAGCCAAAGGACGTGATGGTGCCGCTGCTGATCAGGTTCTGCAGATCTTCGCGCAGCAGATACTGCGGCCGCCCCGTGCGAATGATGTACTCGGAAATGCCCGAGGAAAACGGCCGCGACACCAGCGTTTTCTCGCCCTGCGTGAACTGATCCACGAAGTAGGCAAACTGCAGCTGGGTGCGGTTGTCGTCGCAGAGGGATATGTAGAAGTTGTTGGTTTCGATGATCTTGCTCAGCTCCCGGTGGATGGCTCCGTAAAGCGAGTTCAGGTCCTTGGCGCTGATGGCCAGGTTGGCAATGCTGTAGTACACCTTCTGGAGCCGCTCGGCCTTGATGCGCTCCGTGATGTCGTGCAGAATGGCGCGGGTAGCCACCGGCTCGTCGCCCTGCCAGGAGCAGGAAATGGAGCCGATGAGGTGAACGGGCTTGCCGGTTTTGGTGAGAAACACGGTTTCCAGCTTGTTCACTTTCTCGCCCTTGTACAGGTTACGCAGCTGGTACATCAGCTTGGCCTTGTAGTAGGGGTGCACCACGTCGGCCAGCGTGAGGTCGGGCAGGTCTTCGTCTTCGTAGCCCAGCTTTTCCTTCCAGGCCTTGTTCACGAACAGGAAGCGGTTGTCCACGCTCAGGTTCTGCACCAGGTCGTGGGCATTGTCGAGGAAGTCCTGGAGTCGGTTGCGGTTGTCGCTCAGGGCGCGGGCCGTCACCTGGCGGTCGGTCATGTCGCGGCCTACCAGAAAGATGCCGGTAACCTGGCCGGTGGCATCGTGGGCAAACTCGGCGTGCCAGAACACCATACGCTGCTGCCCCGATTTGGTGGGAATGGCCCGCTCGTAGTAGTCCTGCAGCCGCCCCGTACGGATGCTGATATCAAAGGACTCGCGCCGCAATGTCCGCTCCCCGGGCAAAGAAAAAAGGTCGTAGTAGCAATAGTTCAGCACTTCTTCCCGCCTGTACTCGGTGTACTCCAGAAAGTACTCGTTCACGTCCACCACGCGGGCCTCCAGGTCTAAGAGCACGTAGCTCAGACCCGAGCGACTCAGCAGGTCGCGAAGCTGGGCGCGGCCCTGCTCCAGGAGCTCGGCGGGCTGTGTTGGTGAGGCCGATAGTGCTTCCGCTTCCTCACGGCGAAGCGTGAGCTGAACCCGCGGGCCGGTAGGCAGCTCAATACGGTGCAGGGTGGCGCGGGCTGTGAGCGAAGTGTGGTCGGCGCGGTGGCCGCGCCAGCTTCGGGCAGCCTGCTGGCCGGTCTGAGCCGCGGCGAGAATAGCCAGCCGCAACTGCTCGGGCGACGCCCACTCGTTTTCTGCCGCCTCGTTGTGGTCCGCCATGAAGCCCGTGAGGCCCGAGGAAAGCAGCACGGGACGCGTGGTGCCCAGCAGCGTGAGGGCCGTGCGGTTGCAGTCGACCAGCGTGGCCTGCTCATCATAGAGCAGGATGGCGTCGTACGCTCCATCGAAAAGAGCCTGATACAGAGGCTCCTGAGCGGTTGGCGAGGCAGCCAGGGCAGGAGACGTAGGACGGGTGGCCATACGGGTAGAAGCGAACAGAAGAAGCACCCGGCGGAAAATAGCCCCCGCACGGGAGAGGTTGACTGCTTAAATTTGCTGAAATATCCCGAATCCGCCGTGTGCGGCCGCCGAATAATCCGGTATCGGGCTTTGCTTTGCCATGCCCCGCCTGCTTTTTACTGTCACCACCGACCTGAACTACGACCAGCGCATGCAGCGCATCTGCGGCTCTTTGGCGCAGCGCGGGTACGAGGTGCTGCTGGTAGGGCGGAAGCTGCCGCAGTCGTTGCCCCTCACGCCGCAGCCCTACGCCCAGTACCGGCTGCGCTGCTGGTTTCACAAAGGCAAGCTGTTTTACCTGGAGTTTACGCTGCGGCTGCTGGCCTACCTGCTCACGCAGCGGGCCGCCGCCTGGTGCGCCATCGACCTGGATACGGCTCTTCCCGTGTGGCTGCGGGCGCGGCTAAGCGGGCAGCCGTTCGTGTACGATGCTCACGAGCTGTTTACGGAGCTGCCGGAAGTGGTGCGCCGCCCGGCTGTGCAATGGGTATGGCGCCGCGTAGAGGCATTTATCGTGCCCCGGGCGCGGCTGGCGTATACGGTGGGGCCCGCGCTGGCCCGGCTGTTTGAGCAGCGCTACAACCGTCCTTTCGAGGTCATCCGCAATATCAGTCGCCTCGTTGAAGTGGCTGAGCATGCCCCTGTTTCTGCCCATGGAAACCCGTTTATTCTATACCAGGGAGCCTTAAATGAGGGTCGAGGACTGGAAGCCCTGCTGGAAGCTATGCCGCAGGTTCGTGGCCGGCTGGTGCTCTGTGGGGAGGGCGACCTGTCGCAGGAGCTGCGGGCGCGGGCGGAGCGGCTGGGGCTTCTGGCCAGCGGGCAGGTGGCGTTTCGTGGGTACGTGCTGCCGGCCGAGCTGCGCAGGCTTACCCGGCAGGCCACGGTGGGCGTGATGCTGCTCGAAAACCTGGGGCTGAGCTACTACTATTCCCTGGCCAACAAGTTCTTCGATTACCTGCACGCCGGCGTACCCCAGGTGGTGGTGGACTTCCCCGAGTACCGCGCCCTCAACGAGCAGTACGACGTGGCCGACCTGATACCTGACCTGGCGCCGGACACGCTGGCGGCGGCCCTCAACCGCCTGCTGCCCGGTGGCGACGCGGCCCACTACCAGACCCTGGCTCGTAACTGCCGCCAGGCCCGCCGGGAGCTGAGCTGGCAGCACGAAGAAGCCCGGCTGCTGGAGCTGTACGCCGCATTGGTGCCGTTGAGCGCGCCTGCGAAGCAGTCGGCAGCCGCTTTTATTTCCTGAATCGTTTTCCGATAACCTGTGCAGCTGCATTCCCTGATTTCCTCCGCCAAGCCGACATTGCTGGTCATCACTGGGCCTACCGCCGTGGGCAAAACCGACCTGTGCGTACGTCTGGCGCAGGAGCTGCGTACCGAAATTGTGTCGGCCGACTCACGGCAGTTTTTCCGGGAGCTGACCATCGGCACGGCTAAGCCTACGCCCGAGGAAATGCAGGGCATCCCGCATCACTTCATCAACTCTCACAGCATTACGGAGGAGTACAATGCCGGCCGGTTCGAGCAGGACGCCCTGGCCTTGCTGGCCGACTTATTCACGCGCCATCCCGTGGTGATTCTGACGGGTGGCTCGGGCTTGTATCTGCAGGCCGTCACGGAAGGGTTTGATGTGCTGCCGGCCGTGGCGTCTGAGGTGCGGGCACAGCTGCACGAAGAATTAGCCACCCAAGGCCTTGCCCCGCTGGTAGCCGAGCTGGCCCGACTCGACCCCGTTACGCACGCCCGCATCGACCAGCAAAACCACCAGCGCGTGCTACGGGCCTTGGAAATCTGCCGGGGAACGGGGCAGCCGTTCAGCTCGTTTCACGGCACCAGTTCGGCAGAGCCGCGGCCGTTTCGGATAGTAAAAATTGCCCTCAACCGGGAGCGGGAGGAGCTCTACCGACGCATCGACCAGCGTATGGATCTGATGCTGGTCCAAGGCCTGGAAGCCGAGGCCCGCGCTCTGTACCCGTACCGCCACCACAACGCCCTGCAGACCGTGGGCTACCAGGAGCTGTTCGGCTACTTCGAGGGCCAGTATGATTACGCCGAAGCCGTGCGCCTGCTCAAGCGCAACTCCCGTCGTTACGCCAAGCGGCAGCTCACCTGGCTTCGCCGCGACCCACAATATCAATGGCTGCATCCGACGGAGGTGAACTGGTGAGTTGATGTTCTAAGTTGCAGCACTTGCGCCGTCAGAACATCAACTCACCACTCCATCATCTCACCACTGCTACACGCTCAGGATGTCCACCATGCGCATAAAGCTCTGGTTGATGAGCTTCTTCTTATAGATAGTGTCTTTGAAGGGCGTGTACACCAGCTTGCGGTCTACGATGCCGGCCATTACGTTGCGCATACCGTTCATGAGGCCTTCCACGGCCGCAATGCCGATCTGCGAGGCCAGCATCCGGTCGGCAGCGGAAGGGGCGCCCCCGCGCTGAATGTGCCCGATGATGGTAACGCGGGTATCAAGCTGCGGAATAGCCTCCTTTACCTGCTTGGCCACAGCGTGGGCGTTGCCTTCCTCGTCGCCCTCGGCCACGATAACGATAAACGACGTTTTGGACCGGTCCCAGCTGGAACGCAGGCTGTCGATGACGGCCTCCGTAGAAAGCTTGGTTTCGGGCACCATCACGATTTCAGCCCCGCCGCCAATAGCGCACGGAATGGCAATGTAGCCGGAGTCGCGGCCCATTACTTCCACGAAAAAGCACCGGTCGTGCGAGTCGGCCGTGTCGCGGATTTTGTCGATGGCCTCCAGGGCCGTGTTCACCGCCGTATCGTAGCCAATGGTATAGTCGGTGCCGTACAGGTCGTTGTCGATGGTGCCGGGGGCACCTACCGTTGGGATGCCGAACTCTTCCTCAAACAGGGTAGCGCCGGTGAAGGTACCGTTGCCGCCAATGGCCACCAGGCCTTCGATACCGTTGTTCACGAGCTGATCGAACGCCTGCTGGCGGCCTTCCTTGGTTTGGAACTTCTGCGAGCGGGCCGATTTCAGGATGGTGCCGCCCTTCTGGATGGTGTTGGATACGGAGGCCGAGTCGAGGCGCACAAACTCGCCCTTGATCATGCCGCTGTAGCCGCGCATGATGCCGTACACTTCAATTCCGTGATACACGGCCGTGCGAACCACGGCGCGGATGCAGGCGTTCATGCCCGGCGAGTCGCCGCCGCTGGTAAAAACTCCTATTCGTTTCATGTAAGTCTGGTTCCAAGTACTATGCAGGCGGCCACGGCAGCCCACGCAAATGTTGCGAAGTACGTTAAAATCAACTTGTAAATTGTGGAGTTGGCTGTTTTTTCGGCAATTCCGTATTGCTACCTTAAGGCCGAACTACTATATTCCACCTTCCGTCCTAGGGCACGCGCTGCCATTTTCTCTTTCTCATTTTCACCGTTTTAAGCACTCCCACTGCTATGTTTGGTTTTTTCGAAAGCGAACAGACGAAAAAAGTCAAAAGCCACCTGGCTAACCTGGCCGCGCTGGCTAAAGCCGATGGTCACATCGACGAGCGCGAAATGAATTTCATTGTAGCAGTGGGCAAGAAGAACGGTGTGCGCGCCGACGACGTGCGCACCCTCGTAGCCAGCGCCCACGACCGCACAATGCTCGTGCCCGATAACGACTCCGAGCGGTTCGACCAGATCTTTGACCTGGTGGACATGATGCTGGCCGACGGCGTGGTAGACGACAACGAAATGGACTTCTGCATTGATATGGCCGAGAAGCTGGGCTTCCGCAAAGCCATTGTGGGCGTGCTGGTGCGCAAAATCTCCCTGGGCGTGAAGGATGGCCTGCCCCGCGAAAAAATTAAGGAAGAGTCGCAGAGCTTTCTGAACTACAACGAAGGCCTGGGCCCTCACTAAGCCACCCGCTACACCCGGTCCGTGACAAATGCTACGGCGCGCAGCAGCGCGGTGCAGGCCTCGTCTATTTCCTCGTGGGTGATGGTGAGGGGCGGGGCAAGGCGCAGGGAATTGTCGCAGAACAGGAACCAGTCGGTGAGGATGCCTTCGTGGGTTAGTGCCCGGTCGATGATGGGCTTCAGCACCGCGAAAGACTCGAACTCCACGGCCATCAGCAGCCCGCACCCGCGCACCGCCCGAATGGCCGGGTGCCGCAAAAGCCGCCGAAACCGAGCGGCTTTTTCCGTTACGCCTGCCAGCAGCTTTTCTTCCTGAATAACTCGCAGCGTAGCCAGCGCCGCCGCGCAGGATACCGGGTGCCCGCCAAACGTAGTCAGGTGCCCCAGAATCGGGTCCGACTTAAAGCCTGCCATAATTTCCTGAGGCGCGATAAACGCCCCGATGGGCATGCCGCCGCCCATGCCTTTGGCCGTGAGCAGCATGTCGGGCTCGATGCCGAACTGCTCGAAAGCCCAGAAGGTGCCTGTGCGCCCGAATCCGCACTGAATTTCGTCCAGAATCAGCAGGGCGCCTACCTCTGTGCAGCGCTGCCGTAGCGCCGCTAGGTAGCCGGTTTCCGGTACCCGCACGCCCGCTTCGCCCTGCACCGTTTCCACAATCACGGCGGCGGTGTGCTCAGTAATCAGTCGCAGATCATCTAGGTAGTTGAACTCGATGTGCTGCACGTCGGGCAGCAGGGGGCGGTAGCTGCGCTTGAAATCCTCGGAGCCCGTGACGGAAAGCGCGCCCTGGGTGGACCCGTGGTAGGCGCGGTGGCAGCTCACCAGCCCGGTGCGGCCGGTGTGGCGCTTGGCCAGCTTGAGGGCACCTTCCACGGCCTCGGTGCCGGAATTGGTGAAGTACACGGAGTCGAGGCGGGGCGGGAGGGTTTGGTGCAGGGCGTGGGCCAGTTCGGCCGGTGGGGCCTGCACCAGCTCCCCGTACACCATCAGGTGCAGGTACTTATCGAGCTGCCGCTGAATGGCTTCGATAACGCGCGGATGCCGGTGCCCCACGTTGCTGACGCCAATACCCGAAATCAAATCGAGGTAGCGGCGTCCATCGGGCCCGTACATGTACACGCCTTCGGCCCGCTCAATTTCAAGCAGCAATGGGAAGTCGGAGGTTTGGGCCTGGTGGCGCAGGAACAGCTGGCGGGGCGTAAGCATAAGTTAGTAACAGCGTCAGCCCGCAAAGGTACACCAGCAGAGAATGAGCGAAGCGGCGCATAATACGTCACTTGGCTCTTTTCCCCGGTTATTCTTCCTTATTCGCCGCCCACGCGGCTGCTGCGCCGGTCGGCTACGCGCTGCAGCACCTGCTTGGTAAACTGGCGCTCAGCTACAAACAGGCTGGCCGTCTGACGGATGCTGATGACTTTCTGGAACCGCTCGAAGTAGTCTTTTTCCAGATCTACTTCCTGCTGGCGTAGGGCCAGGGCCTGGCGCAGGTTGTCGCGCAGCTGCTGGTCGGTGAGACTTTCGGGGTTGTCGGTGCGGAGCTGGCGCAGGCGGCGGTTCAGGTCGCGGCGCTTGTCGCTGTACTCGTTGTAGACCGGCCAGAAGCGCTGGGCCTGCTCCGGGGTGAGGGCCAGCTTATCAGTTAGGAAAGCAATTTTGGCGCTTTCAAGCTGGTTGAGCCGTTCTCCCCGGCGGCCGCCCTGGGCCTGCGAGGCCAAAGGAAGCAGCAACAGCAGCAAAGCCAGGGTGAGATAGTGCGGAAAGGATTTCATGGCAACGGAAGGCAAAAGGCAGGTTAGAAGTACACTTCGTCGGCGGGCAGCGCGTCCAACTCGCGTTGCAGCTCATCGGGCGTAGGCTGCGGATACGGGTCGTTGCCGAGGGCAACGGCGTCGGGCAGCTCCGCCAGGTCGGCCAGGGTCACGCGCTGGTCGGACGCCAGCAGGTACTGCACCAGCTCATCCTGCGGGACCTGAGCCAGCGAAATTGCCGCCACATCCGGCGTCGGGCTCAGGAAAAACGAGGCCGCAAAGCCCCCCAATACTAGCGTCGAGGCCAGCGCCGTGCGCAGCGGCGCCGACAACGCCGTGAGCCAGCCCCAGGCCGGTGCGGCGCTGGGCTGCACGCGCTGCATCACGCGGGCGGGCAGCTGCTCAAAATAGCGGTCCGGGGGCGCGGCCAGCGGCGGGTGCGGCCGGCGCCGGTGTTCATCCAGACGGAAAGGAGTATTCATAGGCGGTTAGAGGCGGCCGGGGGCGTCGGGTTTAATTGTTAAGGGAATGTTCAGTAACGTACTGCTCTACCTTTTTGACGGCATGGTGGTAAGAGGCCTTCAGCGCGCCTACGGACGTGCCCGTGACTTCGGCCATCTGCTCGTAGGGCATTTCGTCGTAGTAGCGCAGGTTGAACACCAGGCGCTGCTTGTCGGGCAGGCGCAGGATGGCTTTCTGCAGCTTCAGCTCTACTTCGTCGCCGGCCAGCTGCTCGTCGGCTTCCAGCTTTTGCGCCAGCTCGGCGCCTACGTCGTTAAGGGGCAGGAAGAACCGCCGCCGCTTGCTTTGCAGAAAACTCAGGCACTCGTTGGTGGCAATGCGGTAAATCCAGGTGTAGAGCGAGGCATCCTGGCGGAAGCTTTCCAGGTGGTTCCACACCTTCACAAAGGTATCCTGCACCAGGTCGTCGGCATCGTCGTGGTCGACCACCATCTTGCGCACGTGCCAGTACACCTTGCTTTGGTACTTGCGCACCAGCTGGTTGAAGGCCACGTTGCGGGAGGCCGGGTCACGAAACTTGCTGAGAATTTCCTGGTCTTCCAAGCAGGCGAAGGTAGGGTAGAGGCGGAGGGAGTGCGCGGGATTAGAGGTGCTGGGTGGGTGCGGGTTTAATCTAAGCCCCTAATTTTTATTAAGGCTGCTCAGATGTTACTAGTCATGCGCCAACTTGCACCCTATATTATTCATCCCTAAACAATACGCTGAGAAGTTATCCTGATGAGCTTACTTAAACCCTGCTTTCGCTATCTGAGTGTTTGCTGCCTAGTTCTAATAGGTTTCCCCGTCGTGGCCCAACGTGCTTCCCTCAACAGTATACCCACGATGGAACAGGAACTGGTTGTAGAAACGCCAGCGGGAATTCATTGGTATCAGGCAACCGAGATAATAGTGGAGGATTCCCGCGTTTTAGCATCGGATCAACCGCTGAAACTTCCTTTAGTATCGGTATCCGGCCAACAGGCATAGAGTATGCCCTACGCTGATACCACAGCAACAGGCGCGTATTCAAACGCTGTTGCGCAATGGCTTTCAAGGCAACGACTCAGTGCCCGCAGTTACAGTACGCTGCCGGATACGTGAGAGCTATCAGTTTTTTGCCGTCTCAAATAGAATGGTGACTAACGCTCCGGCAGCGGAGAGCATCAGCCTGATGGCGAGTGTCCAGCTAGAGTTGCTAGACGCTGAAGGTAATATCCTCCATAGCGTTGTGGGAAGGCAGCAGCTTTTGCGGCACAGTAATAATGTTCAGTATAAGATGGCAGGCCAGCTATATATGCTAGTGCTGGAAGGTGCTGTATTTGATGCGCTGCAGCGTTTAAAGGAGCAAACTCAGCCAGAGTAAACTAGTGTGCTCAGGAATAGAACTGGCCGAAGGTAATCCGTATTTTCGCCCCGCCGATTACTTCTACCCACTGCTATGAGCAACATGATTCAGTTCGTCGCCAACCACGACGACCTCAGCACCGACAAGGGCTTCCAGTTTAAATTTTACTGCGACAAGTGCCGCAATGGCCATATGTCGCGGTTTCTGCCCAACAAGGTGGGCATAGCCGGGGAGTTGCTGCGGGCGGCTGGCAGCCTGTTCGGCGGCCACTTCTCCGATGCCGGCAACGCGGCCTACCACGTGCAGCGCGCCATTGGTGGCAAGGCGCACGACGACGCCCTGGACACCGCCGTGCAGGAAGGAAAAACGTACTTCAAGCAGTGCACCCGCTGCGGCCACTGGGTGTGCCCCGATGTGTGCTGGAACCACTCGGCTGGCCTCTGCGAAGATTGTGCCCCCGACGAGCACGAGGAACTAACCGCCCAGCAGCGGCAAGCGGCCCGGGAGCAGATTCACACCAAAACACGGGAGCAGGACTATACCAAGGATCTGGATTTCCTGGGCCGCGCCTCGCTCACCCAGTGCCCCAAGTGCAGCGCCAAGCTCGCCCCCGGCCAGAAGTTCTGCCCCGAGTGCGGCACCACCAACGCGGCGGCCGCTACCAAAGCCAAGTTCTGCGGTGACTGTGGGGCTGCCGTCAAAGCCGAGCAGCGGTTCTGCGCCGAGTGCGGGGCAAAGCAGTAGCACACCAACAGGTCATTGCGAGCGACGCGAAGTAAATCCGTCCTATAAAATGTACTGAACCCGAATAAGTAAAAAGCCCTTTCCCGTTGCAACGGGAAAGGGCTTTTTACATTTTGAGGCGTTGGGCGTTACTCAGGACGGATTGCTTCGCGCCGCTCGCAATGACATGACAGCTGATGAATTGAGGCGTTTTGAGTGTCCGTGCGCGGCTACTTCGTGCTGTAGGCCACGCCTACGGTTACGTTGGTGTTGTCGTTGGGCTTGCCTTCCAGCACGCGGCTTTCGAAGGTGTAGGCGTAAGTGCCCGTAATGGCCAGCCGCGAGGTGAAGCGCAGGGCCAGCGTGGTGAGCTGGCTGAAGCGGTAGTCGTCGAAATTCTGGAGGTTGGGCAGGTAAAACGTGTTGGCCGTGAGGCTGAAGACACGGTAGCTGTACACCACCTTCAGGCGGGCCGAGCTGCGCGTGACTTTTCGGCTTGAATTATCCTGAAAATACGTGGCTTCCCGTATGATGAGGTTGCTCAGGGCCACCTCCCGCCCCAGCGAATCCTGGTAAAACGCCCAACCTGGCCCGGCGCCCAGCTGCGTACGGTTGTCGATGCCGCGCAGGTTGCTGCGCTCGTATCCCCCGATACCGTAGAAGCGGAAGTGGCCTTTCCAGTAGTAAGGCGTGGCGTTGAGCAGAAATTCCCGCTCCTTCAGCCGCCGGTCCTGCTTGCCGTAGGCAAAGCTGCCCATCACGGGCGCGCCAAAGTGCATGCCGCGCAGCAGCGTCACGTTGTGCACGGTGGAAAACAGGGCCCGGTTCACCCCGCCCGACGTGTACTGCCCCGTGAGTTGCCCGCTGTAGCGGATGATAGTGGTATCGGGCCGCTGGGCGAGAGCGGGAGTGGCGGCCAGAAGCAGGATTAGCAGTGGCAGCTTGCGGAGAAAGAAAACGAACATGCGGTAGTAGTGGGGCCGGTTGGCGGCTTATGCGACGCAGGCTGTATCTTGTCAGCCGGTAACAGGCCCCAAAACTACCGATGAATCTTTGTTCGATAATCCAATGAAGTGGATAATACTTACCGTTCTTCTGTGGGTTTCCGGAGCAACGGCTCATGGCCAAACGGTGCTCCAGGGGGACTCGCTGTATCGGGGCTTGCAGGTAGGCAAGTCAACATTCGAGGACATTAAGCGGGTAATGGGCAGCGACTATAAAGCTGAAAAAATAACAGGGGAAAGTACGGGCAAGCTGCGGGATGGGAGGTGTGTTACTATCAGGCGAGTAATCGGACAAAAGGTCTATTACCGTAAACAGGGAGTTACATTTTACATCCGGAGTAATTCCAGACAAGAATGGTTAGGAGGAATTGACTTCAATTCTAGATGTACTGTTCAGTCATCTCAGGGTATTATGCCCGGCCACCACACGTTTGCCGACGTAATTGCTAGCTATGGGCCTATTGATTTCGATAAAAAAGACAACACTACGCCCAAACTTGAGCAATCCTCTGATGATGGCGAAAATTGGATGACAAGCATCGTATTCCCGAACGTCAGTTTTCGAAGTGTCGGCAAGCGTCAGCCCGGCGAAAATATCTTACTCCGAAGAATAGAAATTATTCGTTTGGCCAGTGAGTAAACACAACGTCCCGGCTGCAGTTGCTGCAGCCGGGACGTTGTGTTTATGAGAAGTAGTTAAACCCTACTTCCGCCGCGCCATTACTTTCTCCACGGCGCGCACGATGGCGGCTTCGTTGAGCTCGTATTTTTCCATCAGCTGGTCGGGCGTGCCGGACTCACCGAAGGAGTCGTTTACGGCTACCATTTCCAGGGGCAAGGGCTCCTCGCGGGCCAAGAGTTGGGCAATGGAGTCGCCGAGGCCGCCGTTCATCTGGTGTTCCTCCGCCGTCACCACGCAGCGCGTCTTGCGCGCCGACTCCAGCACCAGCTGCGCATCCAGCGGCTTGATGGTGTGCAGGTTGATGATTTCGGCGTTGATGCCTTTCTCCGCCAGCAGCTTGCCGGCCTGGATGGCCTTCCACACCAGGTGGCCCGTGGCGAAAATGCTCACGTCGGCGCCCTCGTTGAGCACAATGCCCTTGCCGATTTCAAACGTCTGGTCGGCGGGGGTGAAGTTGGGAACAACCGGGCGGCCGAAGCGCAGGTACACGGGGCCTTCGTGCTCGGCAATGGCCAGCGTGGCGGCCTTGGTCTGGTTGTAGTCGCAGGGGTTGATGACGGTCATGTGGGGCAGCATCTTCATCAGCCCGATGTCTTCCAAGATCTGGTGGGTGGCGCCATCTTCGCCCAGGGTGAGGCCGGCGTGCGAAGCGCAGATCTTTACGTTCTTGCCCGAGTAGGCAATGCTCTGGCGGATCTGGTCGTAGACGCGGCCCGTCGAGAAGTTGGCGAAGGTGCCGGTGAAGGGAATTTTGCCCCCGATGGTGAGGCCGGCCGCCAGGCCCATCATGTTGGCCTCGGCAATGCCTACCTGGAAAAACCGCTCGGGAAAGTCCTTCACGAAGGCATCCATCTTGAGGGAGCCAATGAGGTCGGCGCACAGGGCTACCACATTGGGGTTGGTTTTGCCCAGCTCGTGCAGGCCCGCGCCAAAGCCGCTGCGGGTATCTTTCGATTCAGTGTAGGGAAAGTCTTTCATGTGGTAGGGTCTTGGGGCCTTAGGGAATTGATTTTTTTATGGTTGACGCGTATTGCGCGGAGTTCAGGATAAGGGCAGCTTTTCCCGCCACTGCAAGCCTGCGGGCAGTTCAGCGGCGCTGAACTCCAGATGGATGACCCGGCGGGGGCGCGGGCTGGTGCTGCGGTTGGACGCGTGAAGCGTGAGGGGTTGCATCAGCATAACGCCTCCGGCTGGTACATCGCAGTGTATGGCCCAGGACGTAAAAGCCGGGTGCTGGTCGTTCGGGATGACACCGTGGCGGTGGGAGCCGGGTACCACGCGTAGGGCACCGTTGGTGACGTCGCAGTCGTCGAGGTGTAGGCGCAGGGTGATGATGCTTTCCAGGATTTCGCGCGGGGGCAGCACGGTGGTTTCGCCGTTTTTTGTGCTCCAGGGGCCGTAACCGGGTAAGTCAAGCCGCTGGTCTACGGCTATCATCACATCCTGGTGCCAGGCCACCAGCCAGTTGGAGCCGGCCGGTTTGTCAAAATAAATAGCCTTGACGAGTTGTGGCGTTCGGCCGGGAAACAAGGCTGCCAGCAACGACCGTAGCCGGGGCGTCAACAGCAGCTCCTGTAGCTGGGGCAGCTCGCCCAGCAGATTGCGGATGGCAAACACATCCTGGCTGCGGCGGAAGTTGGGCGAGGAGCCTTCGGCTGTTTCGATGGTATGAAGTAGGTCAGCTATTTCCTCGGGGGAGAAGACGTTCGGCAACGTAGCATGGCCAGTTGTAGCAAGTTGAGCGGCCACTTCAGCTGCCTCAAATTCAATTGAGCTACTGCTCGCTATTTCCTTTAGCTGCCCGCTCATTTTCCGAAAATGCTTACCGACGTTGTCTGGCCGGATCTAATGGTGAAGGAGCGCGTGTCAGTGAACTTGCTGCCGGTGGCGGTGCTGGTGCGAAACACCAGGCGGTAAGTGCCCGGCTGCATGGGCAGGTTGATCTTGCTGCTGCCGCCCTCGGGCAGGTTGTAGAGCCAGGTTTGGGTATCGTCGGGGTTCAGGCGGTAGATGCTGCCGTAGCCTTTCAGGTCGCTGATGATGTTGAGCGTGCCAGGAGCGTCGTAGGTCACTACCGTTTCGCGGCCCTGCGTGATAGTGACGCGGCGTAGCTGGCGGGGCAGCGTGAGCAGCTCCACCTCGTAGTTGCCGGCCAGGAGCTTTTGGCGGGTGCCAAAGGAGCGGGAAATGAGCGTGACCGGGTTGCCGGCCTGCCGGACCACGGCCTGCACCCGCCCGTAGGCATTGAGGGTGGACAACGGGTTCTGCAGCACCAGCGTGCCCTGCGGCACTTTGAAGTTAAGCACATTGGCCTTGCCCGGCCGGATGGCCAGGTTCGGGTGGCGCACGGCCGGCACCGTATTAATCACCAGGTCGTAGCTCTGCAGCGGGTCCACGTCCAGCACGTCGGGCTGGCCTTTCTCGTCGCGCCAGTGGATGTAGTTGTACTCCGGCGTCTCCGTCACGTTGTTGATGAACGTCATATTCACGTTCGACTCCACGCCCCGGCCCAGGTCGTCGGTCAGGTTCACGGCTACGGTGGTGCGGGCCAGCGTCTGGGCAATGACGTCGTTGAGAATCGTGCGAAACGTCTTCACGTCGGCGGCATTATAGTAGGTGCCCATACACTCCAGCTGCTTACCAAACTCCCGCTCCGCTCCAATGCCAATCACAAACGGCTTGAGGAAGATGCGCTTGCGCTGCAAGGCCAGGGACGTGGCGCACGGGTCGCCCTTGCACGACTCCAGCCCGTCGGTAATCAGAATGAGCACGTTGCGGGCCGACTT
The DNA here is from genome assembly GCF_015773195.1 of Hymenobacter guriensis. Classification (GTDB taxonomy): domain Bacteria; phylum Bacteroidota; class Bacteroidia; order Cytophagales; family Hymenobacteraceae; genus Hymenobacter; species Hymenobacter guriensis. The sequence goes on along the minus strand of NZ_JADWYK010000004.1, from coordinate 357,017 downwards.
ATCCGCCGGAAAGTCGCCGGCCGACTGCTGCAGGGCGTAGGTGATAGGCGTGTTGCCCTGGGGCTTCAGCTGCTGCAGCCGCTGCTTGATGGCCCCCGCGTTTTTGCGCGCAAACGGCACTTCCAGGCGCGAGTCCTCGCAGTTGTTTTCCTTGTTGTCGTGCTGATGCCCGTAGGCGCGCAACGCCAGCTCCAGGTTGGGGTAGGCGTTGAGCGAGTCTACCATCTTCGAGAGCAGGTTCTTGGCTATATCCCAGCGCTGCTGCCCTTCCCACGGCGCCTGCATCGAGCCCGAAGCATCCAGCACAAAGAGGATGCGGGTAGTGCGCGGCTGTTCGGAAGGAGGAGCCTGCTGGGCACGAAGCGGCCCGGCCAGCCACAGCCAGCCAGAAAGCAGCAGAAACAGGACGCGAACGGGGTGGGACATAGGGCAGCAGGGCGCGGCAGGCAGAAAAGGGTGCATAAGAAGCCAAACGAAACCGGCCAGGCTTCTTATGCAAGGCAAAAGCAGTAGCTGTGCTTAGTAGTCGGAAGCCTTTTCTACGGCCAGCTGCTGCAGAGCCATTTCCAGCTGCTCGTTGTTGGGAGCTACGCCGTGCCACTTGTGGGAGCCCATCATAAAGTCAACGCCGAAGCCCATCTGCGTGTCCATTAGCACCATCACAGGTTGGCCCTGGCCGAGCAGGCCCTGGGCTTCCTCAATTGTGGGAAGCAGCTTCTCGAAGTCGTTGCCATCGGTTTCGAGCACGCGCCAGCCGAAGCTCTCAAACTTGGCCCGCAGGTCACCCAGGTGCATCACTTTGTCGGTGGGGCCGTCAATCTGCTGGCCGTTGCGGTCTACGAAGGCAATGAGGTTGTCGACTTTGTGGTGGGGCGCGTACATGGCTGCTTCCCACACTTGTCCTTCTTCCAGCTCCCCGTCGCCCATCAGCACGAACACGGTGCGCGGGTCGTGGTTGAGCTTTTTGGCCTGGGCAGCGCCGGTAGCTACGCTCAGCCCCTGGCCCAGCGAGCCGGACGCAATGCGGATGCCGGGCAAATGCTCGTGGGTGGCGGGGTGGCCCTGGAGGCGGGAGTTGAGCTTGCGGAAGGTAGCCAGCTCACTTACCGGAAAGTAACCCGAGCGGGCCAGCACCGAGTAGAAGACCGGCGAAATGTGCCCATTCGACAGGAAAAACAAGTCCTGGTTGCGGCCATCCATATCAAACGGCTGGGGCGTGTGCTGCATCACCCGGAAGAAGAGCGAAACTAGCAGGTCGGTGCAGCCCAGAGAGCCGCCGGGGTGGCCCGAGTTTACGGCGTGCACCATGCGCACGATGTCGCGCCGCACCTGCGCGGCAATCTGTTTGAGCTCGGCCACGGAGGTGGTGGCGGAAGGGGCGGAAGAAGCGGCGAAAGACGTGTCCTGCGACATGGGCTGGCGGAAAGAAGAAGTTAGGGTAGGCAAAGGTAGGAACTTGGGCCGGCTAGGCCGCACAGAAAAAAGCCCCGCCGGAAAGACGAGGCTTCAAAGGAAATCAAAGCAGTTGCGCGGCGTGGTTCTTCGTATCAACTTTGGTAATGACCTTCTCAATACAGCCCTGCTCGTCAAGCAGAAATGTGTAGCGCATCGTGCCCATGTACTTGCGGCCGTACATCGATTTTTCCTGCCACACGCCGTAGGCTTCCACCAGCTGCTTGTCTTCATCGACGAGGAGCGGAAAAGGCAGCTCATACTTGCCGGCAAACTTCTGATGCGACTGGGGCGAGTCGATGCTCACCCCCAACACCTGAATGCCCGCCGCCAGCAGCGCCGAATAGTTGTCGCGCAGGTTGCAGGCCTGGGCGGTGCAGCCGCTGGTGTCGTCTTTGGGGTAGAAGTAGAGGGCTACTTTGCGGCCCGCGTAGTCCTGGAGGCGGTGCCGGGTGCCGTGCTGATCTAGGGCGTCGAAGGCCGGAGCCTGCTCGCCGACGTGGGGAATTGCCATGCCGCGAAGGTAAGGGGAGATGGGGAAAGGGTAAGTTGTCATTGCGAGGCATGTGGCGCATCAAGCCAGTGTCCGAAGCAATCCGTCCTAGGCAACGTACCAAGCCCTGATACGTGAAAAACCCCAGACGTCCGTGCTGGCGTCAGGGGCTTTCTGGTAGAAGAAGGGGTCTGGTATTGTTCAGGACGGATTGCTTCGCGCTGCTCGCAATGACAGCAGAACATCAACTCACTATCTCACTTCTCCGGCTGGGGCGTGTAGATGAGGTTCTCGACGGGGAAGCCCAGCTCCTTGGCGCGGGCCACCAGCCGGTCGCGGCGGTTGCGCTCCAGGTGCGGGGCGCGGCTTAGCAGCCACAGGTTCTTGCGGCTGGGCTCACCTACCAGGGCATACTGGTAGTCGGCCAGGTCAAGGTCCAGAATCCAATAGTCGCCTTCGAAAGGCCAGAAGAACTGCACTTTCAGCCGGGCATTGGTGGCATCGATAGCGCGGGCTACGGCCGTAGCCGTTTCCACAGGGCCTTCCAGGCCTTCCTTGTGACAGGTATTGCGCACGGCTACTTTGCCATCAGGGCGCAGCTTGTACTCAGCCGTCACGTGCTGGCAGCCTTTCTCGAAGCGGGTGGGCAGCCGGGCTACTTCGTGCCACAGGCCGGCGTAGCGGTGCAGATCTACGTGGGGCACGGTGGGCAGCGGTGGGTGCAGCTTGCGGCGGGCGTAGGCATATACCGCTACGCCGGTGGCTATAGCGGCTGCAGCTGCACCCAGGAGTACCGGCTGGCGTTGTTTGGGAAATTGGGGAATGGGAGGCATAGACACAGGGTGAGTTGGAACTCGGCTATACGCAAGCTGGCGGCCCTGGGTGGCCTATTCACTACCTTGTCGATACTCCCTCTGCAGATGAAGGAGTATTCCCTGGGCTGTGTGGACAGCAAGCAAAAAGAACGTCATGCTGAGCTTGTCGAAGCATCTCTACCGAACGGTTTCGTGCGACCGAAGCAGTAGAGATGCTTCGACAAGCTCAGCATGACGCCCTAGAAAGCCTAAGAATAAATTTTTCGATATATCTTAATGAGAAACTATCTTCTGCGTCTGGTTTTTCTGCTGCTAATGCCGCTCGGGCTTTGGGCGCAAATAGCTACCCCGCCTAGTGGTTACAAGCTGCAGCGGGTGCGGCGGCTGCGGCCGGTAGCGCAGCCACTGGGCGGGCTGGTACCCTATCAGGGCTACTACGACTGGGGTTTATCCGACACCTTAGGCCGGGTGTACGTGCGGCCGATTTTCGAGGATGAGCCAAAGTCCACCGCCGGCCCCTTTTGGGTTTCAGAGTGGAGAAACGTGAAGGATATTTACCTGCGCCGAAGCGAAAGATGGATGGAACTCTGGGGTAAATCAGAAATCTGGCTGAATGCCCGCGGGCAATACCTAGTCGTTCCCTCAGAATACGCCGCCTACCGGCAACCCGATGGCAGCCTGGTTGCTAAACCATACCGCCACCGCCTCACGGAACCGCTGTATCGATACGAGGTACTGCCCTACAGACAAGACAAGGAAGCGCAAGTTCCATCTCCCTGGCGCTACTGGCGCAATCATCGGCGTGGATGGCTTTACTACGTAGGGGCCGGGCTATATGCGGTGCGTGGACCTAGCGAATGGCAATATTTCCGGCGCGAGAGACGGCGTCGCCATCGGTATCGTCATTCAACTGCTATTATGGTTCGTGGGGCGCCGCTGACAGGGCCAGCACAGGCCCTATTCGATAGTGCAAGTCGACGCCTCACGCCTTACCAATACGAAAGGCTTGGGCGAATCCACAGCGGCCGAATTCATTATGCCTTATACAAAACGCCCTTTACCGAGGGGTTCTTAGACCGCAGAGGGCACCAAGTACTAGGCCCTTACCGAACGGCGGCTAACTTCTCGCACGGGCGGGCTGTCGTCTCGTTGGAGGGTATTGGGAAAGAGCCTTTGTACGCGCTTATAGACACTGTCGGTGCGTTCATCATAGCTCCGCAACTGAAGGTACTAGATGGACCTGATGCCCGGGGCTTCGTTCGGCGTAGTATTCCCCGTCCGGCTGAGCGGTCGGTGTACGAGTATCTGGACCTCGACGGAAAGCCTGCTTTCCCAGGTCGTTATTTCGGCTGGGGTGAACAGTTTACCGGCGACTCCGCCGCTGTACCCGACACACTTAACCGGCCCGGTGTTCTGTACGCCAATGGTACCTGGCTGCCCCGGCCAACGACGCCTGAGCAGCAGTACGTAAAGCCCGCCCGAGGAATGGTAGTTCCTGCCGATAGCAGCCGTGTGGTGTTAGTTAGCCCTACTGGTCACCGGGTAACCACCGCCACCTATGCAAAGGGGCAACCTTTAGCAGGAGGATGGTTCGTGGCTTACGATAGCGCCAGCAGCCCAGCCGTGCTGATAACGCCCGCTGGAAACCGGTATCCGCCGCCACCCGGCTACGCACCCGACTTGCTGTATCACGGCCCAGATAACTACAACCACGTGCCCTTCGACAACGGCCTGCTAAAAGTGCGCTGGGGCCAGCCACATCAAGAGGGCTGGGAGCCTAAGCGCGAAGCCTATATGACCCGTAGTGGGCGCATATTGGTCGGTGACCCGAATCCAAAGTAGGTAGCCGCTACAGCGTCACGCTTATTACCTTTTCATTGCCGGCCATGTCCCGGAGAGTGAGGCGGGCGGGGCCGCGCAGGGGCGGGCCCAGCTTGTCGTCGCGCTCGGAGAAGAGGGTGGAATTCTTGTGCTCGAAGCGTAGGAGGCGGAACTGTCCGTTCACTTCCAGCTGGTAGCTGGCCAGGCCCGAGAGGTCGTCGCCTACTTTGAACACCACGCCGGCGGCGCCTTTGCTCACAAGGCGGCCCGAGGGCGGCGTCACGTCCGTCACCAGCTTGAACTGCCCGAACAGGCGGGTATTGAAGCTGAACTGTTCGCCTTCCCACTGGCCGCTTTGCCAGATGCGGGCGTTGCCCCGAATCAGGCAGGCAGCTGTGCGCTGCTTGTCCGTCACCGGCATTTCGGGCTTCAGCGTCACGCGCAGGGCTTCCTGAATGGGCGTCACGGCGCTTTGTACCTTCCAGAGGCCATCCTTGTAGGTGGTTTGCAGGTAAAGCGTGTCGTAAGTGGTGCGGGGCGCAAAAGTCAGGCTAACGAAGGGCGTGGCAAACAGGCGCTCCTGCCCGGCCGGAATAGCGGCTACCCGGTCGAAGGCCTGGGCGCGGCGCAGGCCGGGAAAGCGCAGGGAGTCGGGGAGGCCGGCGCGCAGGTCGTAGAGGTACACCGTGCGGCCCTGGTCGGTGTAGCTGGGGCGCAGCTGCCGTTGGCGGTTGCCGCGCGTGAGGGTGAGGTTAGGTGCCTCGCGGGCCGTATCGTCTGCCGTTACCCGCAGAATATTGCGCACCACTTCGTAGCGCAGGGCGGGTTTGCGGGTGGCGCTGCTGCGGGTTTGCCAGTACTCGGGCTCCTGCCCGCGCAGCACCAGGTGCAGGGGTGTGGCGTTGCCGTAGGCGTCTTCCAGGCGCATTTCCACGTCGTAAATTTTGCCGGCCTCTACCAGCAGCTTGCCTTTGGTGGGGCCGGTCTGGTAGAGGCGCAGGCGGTTGCCATCGTCCACCCACAGCTTCTCGAAGGTGCGGCGCGAAGTCATCAGGTACTCGTAGTCGATGTGCTGGTTTACTTCGCGCGTCTCGCCGGGAAAGCCAATACCGGTGATGGTGTGCGTGTAAAACGGCTGCCCGTTCACGCGCACCGACACCCGGTAGAGCCCGTTCTTGTTCCAGGCCCCGTCGAACCGGTCGAAAGCTTGGAGCAACAGCCCCACGGTCCCGAAGGCGGGAATGGTATCGGCCACGGAGTAGCCGGTGCCGGCCGCGCCGGTGGGCGTGAACAGGCGCTTTTCGAAGCGGCCCTGCACGCGGCCATCAATACTGAGCGGCTCCACAGCGGCGGCCAGCACGGTAGGCGCTACGTGGTCCTGAATTTCGGAGAAGCCGCCCCACTGCAGCGGGTTCAGCTGGTTGTCCTGGGCGTCGCGCACTTCCCAGTGCAGGTGGGGTCCGGCCGAGCCCCCCGTGTTGCCCGACAGTGCCACCACTTCGCCGCGCTTTACCGGAAACTGCGTGGGCTGAAAAAACAGCTCCAACTCGTAGGTTTTTTTCTGGTACTGCTGGCGGCGCATTTCTTCCGCCACCGGCCCCCGGAAGTGGTTGAGGTGGCCGTATACCGTAGTCAGGCCGTTGGGATGCGTGATATAAAGCACGTTGCCGTAGCCGAAGGAGCTTTGCTTCATGCGGGAGATGTAGCCGTCGGCGGCGGCGTACACGGGCAAATCCACCCGCCCGTCGGTTTTGATGTCGAGGCCGCCGTGGAAGTGGTTGGGGCGAAGCTCGCCCATGCTGGCCGCCAGAAAGTTAGGCTGACCGGGCTTGATGGGCAGCAGAAAATAGCCGTTGGCTACTTCGTTGGGCTTGGCCGTGACCGGGGCTACAGGGCGGGGCTTCTCGGTGGAGTCGGGCTCCTGGCCGCCGCAGGAGCTGGGGCGCAGGCCCATCAGCAGCAGGAAGGGCAGGGCCACTCCCAGCAGCCGGCGCGGCCGCAGATTCAGGAAATCAGGCATTCAGCAATAGGTAAGCAATTCGGAAGCCGGCAACCGGCAGTTCGGGGCTTCAACGAAAAAAACGGCGAAATGGGATACGCCGCGGGCATAAATGAAACAAAAAGCCGGGCCCGGGCAGGCGTTAGGCCCGGGCCCGAAAAGCTACTTCACGGCCAGATCGAACATCTTTTCCTCGCCGATAAAGCCCGTGAGCTGGTCGCCAATCTGCACTGGGCCCACGCCGCTGGGCGTGCCGGTGAAAATCAGGTCGCCCATTTTGAGGGTGATAAAGCGGGAGATGTAGCTGATGATTTTGGCGAAGTCATGGAGCATGAGGCCGGAGTTGCCCTGTTGGCGCACCTCGCCGTTCACTTCCAGCCGGAAGTCAATGTTTTTCAGGTCGGGAAAGTCGGCCACGGGCTTGAATTCCTGGGATATGGGCGCCGAGCCATCGAAGCCCTTGGCCAACTCCCAGGGCAGTCCTTTGCTTTTGAGCTTGCTTTGCAGGTCGCGGGCCGTGAAGTCGATTCCCAGGCCGATGGCATCAAAGTAAGTAGGGGCGAATTTCTCCTCGATGTTCTTGCCGTTTTTGCAGATGCGCAGCACCAGCTCAATTTCGTGGTGGATATCCTGAGAGAAATCGGGCAGAAGAAACGGCTGGTTGCGCTGGAGCAGGGCCGTATCGGGTTTGGCAAAGATGACGGGCGCGTCGGGCGTTTCGTTTTGTAGTTCGGCAATATGCTCCGCGTAGTTGCGGCCAATGCAAAGGATTTTCATTTCTTGGGGACTTGGGGACTTGGGGACTTGGGGACTTGGGGACTTGGGGACTTGGGGACTTGGCAACTGGCAACTGGCAACTGGCAACTGGCAACTGGCAACTGGCAACTGGCAACTGGCAACTGGGCAAGATAGCGGGCGAAGGTATCAGAACGAAATCCAAGACCCTAAGAGCCCAAGTCCCCAAGTCCCCATTAAACATTTTGCCCGCTGCCTCACGTATAGCACCCCGTCCCTCCGCGCCGTCGGCGCGGAGGGGGCTGTTTCACGCTTTCCGTACCTTCCTTCTCTCATGCTCAAGAAAATTGCTTTAGCCAGCTCCCTGTTGATAGCAGCCGCTTGCTCTACCGTTCCCATTACCGGCCGCCGTCAGCTCAGCCTTGTTTCTGAAACAGAAATGAACACTATGGCTGCGCAGGAATATCAAAAGGTGCTGGCCTCAAGCCGGGTTACGACCAGTGGCGCCCAGGCGGCCCTGGTTAAGCGCGTAGGCCAGCGCATTCAGCAGGCAGTAGAGTCCTACTTCCGGCAGCAGGGCCAGCAGGCGCAGCTGGAAGGCTACGCCTGGGAGTTCAACCTCATCGAAGACAAGCAGGAAAACGCCTGGTGTATGCCCGGCGGTAAAGTGGCCGTATACTCCGGTATTTTGCCCATCACCCAGGATGAAAACGGCCTGGCCGTGGTTATGGGCCACGAAATTGCCCACGCCGTGGCCCGCCACAGCTCCGAGCGGATGAGCCAGCAGATGGCGGCCCAGGGCCTGGGTACGGCTGTATCTACGGCCGTGGGTCAGAATCCTTCGGCCACCCAAAACGTGTTTCTGCAGGCTGTAGGCATTGGTGGACAAGTTGGCCTGCTGAAGTTCGGCCGCAACCAGGAGTCGGAAGCCGACCACCTGGGACTGATTTTCATGGCCATTGCCGGCTACAACCCCGACGGGGCCGTGCAGTTCTGGCAGCGCATGGATGCCCGCGAAAACGCGGCTTCTCCGCCTGAGTTTCTCTCTACGCACCCTTCCAACGGCACCCGCATTGCCGACATCCAGAAGGAACTGCCCGAGGCCCGCAAGTATTACACCGCCCGCTAATTACCGCTCCCGCGCATGTGCCTTCCCCTTTTTCGCCGCCTCCGCAGGATTCTGCCCGGCCTGTTACTCGCTTCGGCCGGGCTGCTCAGCAGCTGCGAAACTTCCCGCCGTCAGTCGTTTCCCGAAGTCAGCTCCCCGGTGAATGACCCCACCAAAACCGAGCAGCGGCAGCTGGAAGCCACAAGCAAGCTGGTGGCCGATATTGCCGAGGGCAAAACCCAGTACTCCATACCACGCGACCAGCTCACCCACAACTTCATCCGCGAATTTGCCGATGGTACGGTGGTGGATAAAGTGATGATCCGGAAAGTGCAGGAGCGGCCCAAGGATGCGCCGGTGTACTATCTGGTGGGGCTTGGCCTCAAGGATGGCATGTTTCGGGGTATGGCTATTCCGCTGCGCAAATCTTCCGACAACTCTCTGTACCTAAGCTCCAACACGGAGCGGTATATCCTGGAAGGCGTAGGCTGTACGTTCTGCTTTTTCAACTTCCAGGGCAACAAGATAGTAGGCACTACCTGCGAGGAAAATACCGGTGGCTCTTCCTGCGACCTGACGGTGAAGGACAACAATACCTTTTTCCGCTAAGTCATGCTCAGCCGCAAATGGATTCTGCGTCTCTCGCTCACGGCTCTGGCGCTGCTCGTCACCACCGACAGGCGCCGGCCCAAGCCCGCTCCAGTTACCAATAAATAAAAAAGCCCGCCAAGTACCTGGCGGGCTTTTTTTGTGGGTTTCCTCCGGCTTAGCGCGGACCGGCCATTGCCTGCCCGGCAAACTGCGCTACGCGGGAGGCCAGCAGGTCGGGGTTGACTTTATCCAGTGGGTGCGGGGTGTTCATGATGATTTCGAACACGGCGCGGGGCAGATAGTTGGCAAACTGCTGGGAAGTATCCACGCCGGCCGTGGTATCCAGTTCGCCTACCAGTACCTGCACGGGTACTTCCAGCGTGCTGAGGTTGGCCTGGGTGAGCGGGGGTGCGTCGCCGAGGCTGCGCATGAGGGCGGCAGTAGCCTGAAGCAGCGCGGGCAGGGGCGTAGGCGCGTGCAGCTCTTCTAAGTGAGCGGCAAACTGCGGTACTTTCTCGCGCATCTTGTCCGCATCAAGGAAGGCAGTAGCCTGCGCAGCTGTTGCTGGCGACCAACCAAACGTAGTACCCAGCGTGGTGATACTGAGAAACCGGGCTGGAGCCTGGGTAGCGGCCAGCAAAGCCGCGTAGCCGCCCATGCTGTAGCCGAATACGTGGGCCGCTTCCCAACCCTGCGCATCCAGGAACCGGAGCACTTCCCCGGCAAAGCCAGCCATAGAAAAAGCCGGCCCGTCCAGGGGCTGGCCGCCGTGCCCGCTGAAGCTGAATGTGCGCACATCGAAGGCCGTTGCGAGCTGGCGGGTCAGGGGTTTAAGCTGCTTGTCGGAAGCCAGCGCACCGTGCAGCAGGAGCAGAGGAGGTTTCATCGTTGCGCTATTTTGTGACTTCGGCCGCCAGCTGGTTCAGGTCGAGCCCGTCAAACGTACCCGACGACATCATCAGCAGGTTGGCGTTCTGCCAGTCCTGAGCGTGCAGGAAGGCGGCCAGCTCCCGGCTGTCGGTAAACACCTGCAGGTCGAGGCGCTGGAAGGCCTGCTGCACGGCCTCGGGCGGCAACGCCGGCAGGCGCTTGTGCTCCAGCACGTGGGGGTTGAAGTACACCACCGCCACGTCGGGCGCGTCGAAGGTGTGGGCGTACTGGGGCAGGAAGGCGGGGTTGAGCGAGCTAAAGGTGTGCAGCTCCAAGCAGGCCACCAGCTTGCGCTGCGGGTACTGCTTTTTAAAGGCCGCCGCTGTGGCCTTCAGCTTGCTGGGTGCGTGGGCAAAGTCCTTGTACACCACCGAGCCCGCGCCTTCGCTCACCTTTTCCAGCCGCCGGGCGGCGCCCTTAAACGAGGCCAGCGCCTCGTAGAATTCCTTGCCTTTGATGCCCAGCTGCTTGCATACTTCCTTGGCCGCCGAGATGTTGCGCAGGTTGTGCTCCCCAAACACCTGCACCGGCACTTCCTCATCCTTCTTGTTGAGCAGGAAAGTCTTGCCGTCCCGAATCACGTGCTCGTGGGGGCCGTAGCCGATGTACTTCACGTCGGGGCTGGAGGGCACTGTTACCAGCTGCACCTGCTCGTCGTCCTGGTCGTAGATGAGCACGCCGGCCTTGGGCGTCATCTCCGCGAAGATGCGGAACTGCTCCCGGTAGACTTCCTCGGTCGGAAACACGTTGATGTGGTCCCAGCTGATGCCCGAAATAACGCCGATGTGGTGCTGGTACAAGTGAAACTTGGGCCGCCGGTCAATGGGCGAGGCCAGGTACTCGTCGCCCTCAATGATGATGATGGGCGCGTCCTCCGTCAGCTTTACCATCAGCTCGAAGCCTTCCAGCTGGGCGCCCACGGCATAGTCGAACTTACGACCGTGGTAGCGCAACACGTGCAGGATGAGGGAGGTGATGCTGGTTTTGCCGTGCGAGCCGCCAATGACGATGCGCTGCTTGTCGCGGGAGGCTTCGTAGATAAACTCGGGAAAGGAGTAGACCCGTAGACCCAGCTCCTGGGCGCGCAGCAGCTCGGGGTTGTCGGCGCGGGCGTGCATGCCCACAATCACGGCGTCTAGGTCGGCCGTAATTTTCTCGGGAAACCAGCCCTCCGCAGCCGGCAGCAGCCCGGCTTTGGCCAGACGGCTTTTGGCCGGTTCAAAAATTTCGTCGTCGGAGCCCGTTACGTGGGCACCGCGCTGGTGCAGGGCCAGGGCCAGGTTGTGCATGATGCTGCCCCCGGTCGCAATCAGGTGCAGGCGTTGGAGCGAGGAAGGAGTAGCGGCCATTCGGTCGGAATAAAGAATAGGGCGGCAAAGGTAAGCGGTGACAGGTAACAGGTGACAAGTAGCACGGGGCAGGTGTCACCTCTTCACCTGCCCCTGTTGCCTTATCAGCATACAAAAAAGAAACATTTTCTGCCAGCCCCGGATTGTAGAGCCCAGCCGTTAGCTTTGTATCCCTTTGGGTAAAATTCGGGCCGGCTGGTAGAAATTCCCGCCTGAATCGGCCCAACCTGCTTACCTTGTAGTGCTACCTTAAGTGATGAACGACCGGATGGATGACCGCCTGAAACAAGCTGGCTCACGAGCGAAAGCTGCCTGGAACAACCGCCCGCCGGTAATTCCGGCCAGTGGTCCGGCCGGCAAGCTGCCGCCCCAGGCCCTTGAGCTGGAAGCCGCCGTACTGGGTGCGCTGATGCTGGAAAAGGATGCCCTCACCACGGTTATCGACCTGCTCAAGCCCCAGAGCTTCTACAAGGATGGCCACCAGCGTATCTTCAAGGCCATCCTGAACCTGTTTGACAAGTCGGAACCTATTGATATTCTGACGGTTACGCACGAGTTGCGCGAGATGGGTGAGCTGGAAGTGGCCGGCGGGGCGCACTACGTCGCCAGCCTCACCTTCAAGGTGAACTCGGCGGCCAACATTGAGTACCACGCCCGCATCATCACCGAAAACGCCATCAAGCGGGAGCTGATCCGCATTGCCTCCGACATTCAGCGCGACGCTTTCGAGGATACAACCGACGTGTTCAACCTGCTTGACTCCACCGAGCAGTCGTTGTTCGAGGTGTCGGAATCCAACATCCGCAAAAATTTCGACGACATGCGCAGCCTGATGGGCAAGGCCATCAAGGAGCTGGAAGAAAAGAAGGACCAGAAGGACGGCCTCACCGGCGTGCCCTCTGGCTTCTCGGCCCTGGACCGCGTAACCTCCGGCTGGCAACCATCTGATTTAGTGATTATTGCAGCGCGTCCGGGTATGGGTAAAACCGCTTTCGTGGTTTCGGCCATGCGCAACGCGGCGGTGGAGTTCAAGAAGCCGGTGGCCATTTTCTCCCTGGAAATGTCCTCGCTCCAGCTCGTGAATCGTTTGATTTCGGCCGAGGCAGAGCTGGACTCCGAGAAAATCAAGAAAGGCAACCTGGCCGACTACGAGTGGGCCCAGCTCAACCACAAGATTTCCGGCCTCTCGTCGGCGCCCATCTACATCGATGATACACCCGGCCTGAGCATCCGGGAGCTGCGCACCAAGTGCCGCCGCCTCAAGGCCCACCACGATATTTCGATGATTATCATCGACTATCTGCAGCTGATGACCGGCAACACCGATGGCAAAGGGGCCGGCAACCGCGAACAGGAAATTGCCTCGATTTCGCGGGCGTTGAAAGGCATTGCCAAGGAGCTGAACGTGCCGGTGCTGGCCCTGTCGCAGCTTTCCCGTTCGGTGGAAACCCGCGGCGGCGACAAGAAGCCCCAGCTAAGTGACCTGCGGGAATCGGGCTCCATCGAGCAGGATGCCGACATGGTAATCTTTCTGTACCGCCCCGAGTACTACAAAATTACGGAGGACGAAATGGGCAACCCCACCCAGGGTACCGGCGAGGTTATCATTGCCAAGCACCGGAACGGCTCCCTCGAAACCGTGCAGCTCAAGTTCATCGGCAAGTTCACCAAGTTTGCCGACCTCGACGGGGGCGGAGGCTTCGGCGACGCGGGCTTCAACCCCGGCGCCTTCCCGCCCAGCAGCTTTGACGAGCAAACCGGCTTTACGCCCAACACCATCCGCCTGGGCTCCCGCCTCAACAACGACGGCCCGCCGCCCGCTCAGCCCTTCCCGCGCAGCAACTTCGACGACGGTCCGCCGCCGTTTTAGGCTGGAGGTAAAAGAGAAACGCCCGCTACCAGTAGCGGGCGTTTCATTTTATTCGGTATGATGTTCCAACGTTTCTGTTACAAACAGCTTTACCCGAACATGCCCACCGCATCCTTGCTCACCAGCGCGGTTTTGCCAGTCAGGAAGAAGTCAACCTGGCGGGCGGCCTCGCGGCCTTCGGAAATGGCCCACACCACCAACGACTGACCCCGGCGCATGTCGCCGGCCACAAATACGTTGGGCTGGGAGGTCAGGAATTCGTCGTCGGAAACGGTGCGCACGTTGCCCCGCTCATCCAGGGCTACGCCCAGCTGTTCCAGCAGGCCTTCGTAGCGGGGAGAGGCAAAGCCCAGGGCCAGCAAAGCCAGCTGACAGGGTATTTCGCGCTCCGAGCCTTCTACTTCGCTGAACGCCAGGCGGCGGCCCAGTACGTCGGTTTCCCAGGTCACGTCCGTCACCAGCAGGGCCCGCACGTGGCCGTTTTCGTCGCCCAGAAAAGCTTTGGTGTTGATACCCCAGTAGCGCTGGCAGCCTTCCTCGTGGGAGGTGCTGGTGCGGAACATGGCAGTGGGGTAGTGGGGCCAGGGCTCAAAGTTGGGGCGCTCGGGCTTGGGCTGGTGCATAAGCGCAAACTGCGTGACGGTGCGCGCCTGCTGACGATTGGCCGTGCCCACGCAGTCGGAGCCTGTGTCGCCGCTGCCAATCACCACCACATCCTTGCCCGAGGCCAGCAGCTCCTGCGCGTCGATGGGCAGCCCGCTCACGCGGCGGTTGTGCTGGGTGAGGTAGTCCATGGCGAAGTGAATACCCGCCAGCTCGCGGCCGGGCAGGGGCAGTTCTTTCGGCACCAGCGCCCCGCCGGCCAGCACCACGGCATCGAACTGCGCCGTCAGCTCCCGGGCGTGGATGTCGCGGCCGATTTCGGTGTTGCACCGGAACTGCACCCCGTCTTCTTCGAGCAAACGAATGCGGCGGTCAATCACCCACTTGTCAAGCTTGAAATCAGGAATGCCGTAGCGGAGCAGGCCGCCGGGTCGGTCGTCGCGCTCAAACACCGTGACGGCGTGGCCGGCGCGCACCAGTTGGGCCGCCGCCGCCAGCCCGGCCGGGCCGGAACCTACTACGGCTACCGTTTTACCCGTTTTAAGTACCGGAGCAGTGGGTTGTACGTAGCCCTTGGCGAAGGCAATTTCGATGATGTGCTTTTCTATTTCCTCAATGGCCACCGGCGCCGCATGGATGCCCAGCACGCAGGCCGACTCGCAGGGCGCGGGGCAGATGCGGCCCGTAAACTCGGGGAAGTTGTTGGTGGAGCTCAGAATCTGGTAGGCCTGCTCCCAATCCTGGCGGTACACCGCGTCGTTGAACTCGGGGATGATGTTGCCCAGCGGGCAGCCCGCGTGGCAGAACGGAATACCGCACTCCATACATCGGGCCGACTGCTGATGTAGTTGGGTATCGGAGTAAGTGGCGACAAACTCGCGGTTGTGCACCACGCGCTCCTGCGGGTGTGCCTTGGCCGGCGTTTCGCGCTGAAATTCCTTGAAACCGGTGCTATTGCCCATGATTGGCTTTGCGTCGTTGAGTTGTTGTCGGGTAGGAGCCATGCCCTGGCTTTGCCTGGCATGACATTCTGGATGAAATGGAGGCTAAACCGCGGCTACCCGCGCCTTTTGCAGCACCTTCTTGTATTCGCTCGGGAATACCTTCACAAATTTCCGGGCTTCTTCGGGCCAGTTGCCCAGCAGGAAGGCGGCCAGCTGGCTGCCGGTTAGCTCGCTATGCTGGCGAAGCAGGGTCTGGATGTGGGCTTCGTCGTCGGCGTCGAGCGGATCGAGCTCCACCATTTCGGGGTTGCAGTTCTGGGGGAAGGAGCCGTCAGCATCGTACACCCAGGCAATACCCCCGCTCATACCGGCGGCGAAGTTGCGGCCGGTGCGCCCCAGAATGAGGGCGCGCCCTCCCGTCATGTACTCGCAGCCGTGGTCACCCACGCCTTCCACCACAGCCGTAGCCCCGGAGTTGCGCACGGCAAACCGCTCCCCGGCCTGTCCGCGCACGAACAGCTCACCAGAAGTAGCGCCGTACAGGGCCACGTTGCCGATGATGATGTTCTGCTCGGGCACAAAGCTGGCATCCGGGGCGGGGTGAATGATAAGGCGCGCCCCGCTCAGGCCCTTGCCCACGTAGTCGTTGGCTTCGCCTTCGAGGCGGAAGGAAAGGCCGCGCACGCTGAACGCCCCGAAGCTCTGCCCCGCGGCTCCCCGGAAGGTGTAGCTGATGGTGCCTTCGGGCAGGCCGGCGGCGTGGTAGCGCTTGGTGATTTCGTTGGAAAGCAGCGTGCCGATGGTGCGGTCGATGTTGCGGACGGCAAACTCAGCCTGCACGGGCTGCTGATGCTCCAGGGCCGGGCCGGCGTGCTCCAGCAGCTGCCAGTCGAGGATGCCGCTGAGGCCGTGGTCCTGCTCTTCGCTTTGGTGCAGGGTGCTGCCCGGCTCCGGGGAGGTGAGGTAGAGCAGGTCGCGCAGGTCGAGGTGGCGGGCTTTCCAGTGCTGAATATTGGGACGGGGCTTGAGAAACTGCGCCCGGCCCACCATTTCGTTGATGGTGCGGAAACCCAGCTCCGCCATGATTTCGCGCAACTCCTCGGCCAGAAACCGGAACAGGTTTACAATATGCTCGGGCTGCCCACTAAACAGACGGCGCAGCTCCGGATCCTGCGTAGCTACGCCTACGGGGCAGGTATTGAGGTGACATTTGCGCATCATCACGCAGCCGCCGGCCACCAGCGCGGCCGTGGCCACGCCCCATTCCTCGGCTCCCAGCAGGGTAGCAATGGCCAGGTCGCGGCCGGTTTTCAGTTGCCCGTCGGCCTGCAGCACCACGCGGCTGCGGAGTTGGTTGCGCACCAGCGTCTGGTGAGCTTCGGCTAGGCCCAGCTCCCAGGGCAGCCCGGCGTGGCGGAT
Source organism: Hymenobacter guriensis (assembly GCF_015773195.1). Taxonomy (GTDB): domain Bacteria; phylum Bacteroidota; class Bacteroidia; order Cytophagales; family Hymenobacteraceae; genus Hymenobacter; species Hymenobacter guriensis. Next base: position 340,888 of record NZ_JADWYK010000004.1, on the reverse strand, counting down.
GGAACTCAGCGGCGAAGCGCCGGTGCCGCCGTCGTAGCCGGCCACCAGAATCACGTCGGCATGGGCTTTGGCCACGCCGGCCGCAATAGTACCCACACCGGCCTTGCTTACCAGCTTCACGTTGATGCGGGCGGAGCGGTTGGCGTTCTTGAGGTCAAAAATCAGCTGGGCCAAATCCTCAATGGAGTAGATGTCGTGGTGGGGCGGGGGCGAAATCAGGCCCACGCCGGGCGTGGCGTGGCGCACCTTCGCAATCCACTCGTCCACCTTGTGGCCGGGCAGTTGCCCGCCTTCCCCCGGCTTGGCGCCCTGGGCCATCTTGATCTGCAGCTCGTCGGCATTGGTGAGGTAGTGGGCCGTCACGCCGAAGCGGGCCGAGGCCACCTGCTTGATGGCCGAGCGCATGGAGTCGCCATTTTCCATCACCTCGTAGCGCATAGGGTCTTCGCCGCCCTCGCCCGTGTTGCTCTTGCCCCCGATGCGGTTCATGGCAATGGCCAGGGTGCTGTGCGCCTCGTGCGAAATCGAGCCGAACGACATAGCCCCGGTGGCAAAACGCCGCATGATATTTTCGGCCGGCTCTACTTCTTCCAGCGGTACGGCCGGGCGGTGGTGGGCAAAGTCGAGCAGGCCGCGCAGGGTGAAGGCACTTTTGCCAGGCGTATTCACCAGCCGCGCGTAGCGCTGGTAGGTTTCGTAGGAGCCGGTGCGGGTGGCGTGCTGGAGCAGGTGTACCGTTTCGGGGTTGAACTGGTGCGCTTCGCCCCGGCGGCGCCACTGGTACACGCCGCCTTCGGGCAGCAGGTTCTGCTCTTCCAGTGTGCTGGTCCGGAAGCCCTGAAAGTGCTTAAACAGCGTTTCACGGGCAATTTCATCGAGCCCCAGCCCGCCAATGCGCGTCACGGCGCCGGTGAAATACTGGTCTACTACGGCGCGGTTGATGCCGAGAATTTCAAACACCTGCGCGCCGTGGTAGCTCTGCAGGGTGCTGATGCCCATCTTCGAGAATATCTTCAGCAGCCCGTCGCACACGGCTTTCTGGTAGTTGGCTTCCAGCTTGGGCACCGCGAGGCCCGCACCCAGCCGCCCCTCGTAGTGTAAGGTGCGGATAGTGCTCAAAGCCAGATACGGGTTGATGGCCGTAGCCCCAAAGGCCAGCAGGCAGGCAAAATGGTGTACTTCCCAGGCGTCGCCGGCTTCCACTACCAGGCCTACCGAGCCCCGGTAGCCCTTGCGGATGAGGTGGTGATGCACCGCCGACACGGCCAGCAGGGAAGGAATGGCCGCGTGCTCCGAGTCGAGGGCCCGGTCGGAGAGAATCAGCACTTCGAAGCCGTCGTCTACTGCGTCCTCGGCGTAGCGGCACAGGCGCGCCAGACCGGCCTGCAGCGCGCCCGGCTTGCCATCGGCCCGGAAGTAGGTGTTGATGGTCTTGGCGTTGAACAGGCCCGTGTCGATGCTGCGCAGCTTTTCCAGCTCGTGGTTGGTAAGGATGGGCTGACGCAGGGCCACGCAGTGGCAATGCATTTTGTCCTCATCCAGGATGTTGCCGTTGTTGCCGATGAAGGTGGCCAGGCTCATCACCAGCCGCTCCCGAATGGGGTCGATGGGCGGGTTGGTGACCTGAGCAAAGAACTGCTTGAAGTAGCTGCTCAGGTGCTGGGGCTGGTCGGAAAGCACGGCCAGCGGCGAGTCCACGCCCATAGAGCCGATAGGCTCCTTGCCCTCCACGGCCATGGGGGTAAGAATCGTATCAATATCCTCACGGGTGTAGCCAAACACCTGGTGGTACTTGAATACCGATTCGGCCGCCAGGTCGGTGAATACCAGCCGGGGCTCAGGAAGCTCTTCCAGCCGGATCTGGTACTCGCTCAGCCACTGGCCGTAGGGCTGGCGGCTGGCGGCTTGGGCTTTCAGCTCCTCGTCGGTGATGATCTGCCCGGCTACGGTGTCAATCAGCAGCATTTTGCCCGGCTGCAGGCGGCCTTTGCGCACCACGCTGGCTTCGGGTAGGCCCACACCCAGCACGCCGGCCTCGGAAGCTACCAGCACCCGCCCGTCGTTGGTGAAGGCGTAGCGCAGGGGGCGTAGGCCATTGCGGTCCAGCATGGCCCCAATCATGCGGCCATCGGTGAAAAGCAGCGCCGCCGGGCCGTCCCAGGGGGCCATAAAGGTGGCGTGGAACTCGTAAAACGCCTTTTTGAGCGGGTCCATCTGCTCGTTGCCGTCCCAGGCCTCGGGCACCAGCATCATCATGACGTGGGGCAGCGGGCGGCCGCAGTGCAGCAGCAACTCCACAATGTTGTCGAGGCAGGCCGAGTCCGACTGGTTGGCGTCGATGACGGGCAGCAGAATCTCCATTTCCTCCGCGCTGAAATAGGGCGAGAGGTAGGAGGGAAGGCCGGCGTAAAACCAGTTCAGGTTGCCGCGCAGGGTGTTGATTTCTCCATTATGCGCCATGAGGCGGAAAGGCTGGGCCAGCCGCCACGAGGGAAAGGTATTGGTGGAGAAGCGCGAGTGCACCATGCCGATGCCGGACGTTACCCGCTCGTCCGACAGCTCGGGGAAGTAGCCCCGCACCTGGTAGGTGGTCAGCTGGCCTTTATAGATGATGACGCGGCAGGAAAGGGACGTGAAGTACACTTCTTCCTCCGGCACGCTGGCGGCTACCTCGCGGCTGATGAGGCGACGCAGTACGTAGAGCTTGCGCTCAAAATCCTCGGGCGTAGTCACACCGGCTGGGCGGCCTACAAACAGCTGCTCAATGGCTGGCTCGCCCGACAAAGCGGTGTGGCCAATACCGGCCGGATTCACTGCCACCGGCCGGTAGCCCAGCACCGGAAAGCCCAGCTGCGCGGCGGCCGCATCAATGATTTCGCGGCAGGCCTGGCGCGCGCCGCTGCTCTTAGGGAGAAACGCCATGCCCACGCCGTACTCGCCCGGCTCGGGCAGGCGGATGCCCAGCGTGGTACATTCCTCCAGGAAAAACCAGTGGGGCAGTTGCAGCAGAATGCCTGCCCCGTCGCCGGAGTCAGCATCGCAGCCGCAGGCACCGCGGTGCTCCATATTTTCCAGAATCGTCAGCGCATCAGTCACAATCTGGTGCGACCGGCGACCATCGACGTAAGCTATAAAGCCCGTACCGCAGGCGTCGTGTTCGAATTCGGGCCGGTATAGGCCCTGAGGCGCAGCTAGCTCCATGGGAGACATCAGAGTTCAACGGTAAAAAATGACCCCCGGCAGTAGGTCCGAAGTAGAAACCTAAGCAGTTGCGTCTGCCCAAACCATTGCCACTGCGGTGGTTTTCCGGTTTCTAACTCGCTCTGATTTTCCTGCATTTTGCCGCTTAAACCCGCTAAAGCCGCGTATTGGCGACGGTTGCCTAACCCAAACAGCAGAAAACCGGGGCGCAGCCGCTACAATTTCAAACTCCAGGCTACCTCGTCATTTACTGCCCGAAAAACGGTGTCACTTCATCTTTCCCTTCCGCCTTTGCTGGACAGAAGCGTGGCGGCAGGTCTGAAGGTCAGCAATTGATCCAGGGGTTTCGGGCTGCAGAACCACTTTGCCTTTGCTAAGAAATAAGCAAGTTTTAACTATGTCAGGATACCTGTAAGTGCTTACGTAAATGTTTTTACATTTGCCGAATGAATTTCTTCGCCAAAGTTGGCCCCGCCGCGCTGGGAAGCCGGTTGCGCCGGTTGAATGACCTGATGACTTCCCAGGCCGCGGAGGTGTACGCCAGCTACCAGGTACCCTTCGAGCCCCGGTGGTTTCCGGTGTTCTGGAGTGTAGCAGCCGATTCCACTCGCCACGTGAGCGACATTGCCGAGCAAATCGGCCAAACCCACGCCGCCGTTAGTCAGGTAGTGAAAGACCTCATGAAACATGGTTTGGTGGAGGTGCAGCGCGGCGAAACCGACCAACGCCGCAGCATCATTGCCCTCACCGACAAAGGCGCCAGCTTGTGGCCGGCCCTGCAGGAGCAAACCGCCGATGTGCGCCAGGCTACTGAAGCCCTGCTGGCTGAAACCCGCCACAATTTGTGGCTGGCCATTGAAGAGGTGGAGTACGCCCTGTCGCGCCAGAGCCTGGCCAGCCGGGTGAAAGCCATGCGCAGTGAGCGGCTGGGCAGCGAAGTGCGCATCCTTGACTACGAGCCCCGATACCAGCCCGACTTCAAACAGCTGAACCTGACCTGGATTGAGCAGTACTTCCGCGTGGAAGAGCCCGACCTGCTTGCCCTGGACCATCCCGATACGTACATTCTGGAGAAGGGCGGGCACATTCTGCTGGCCGCGTACCAAAACCGGATAGTAGGCGCCTGTGCTTTGCTTTGGATGGAAGATGACACGTACGAGCTGGCAAAAATGGCCGTAGCGCCCACCGCCCAGGGTCTGGGTATCGGGTTTCGGCTGGGCGAAGCCGCCATTGCCAAAGCCCGGATGCTGGGGGCGCGGCGGCTGTACCTGGAAAGCAACACCAAGCTCAAGCCCGCCATTCAGCTCTACCACAAGCTGGGCTTCCAGAAAACCGTGGCGGGGCAGCCTTCCCCTTACGAGCGGTGCAACATCCAGATGGAGCTGTTGCTGTCGTAGATAGGACGACGGAAGGCTGATCAGGAAACAGAGGTAACGCATTCAGGCAAACCATTGGCCGGGTTGCCCGTTATGTTTGCGAGAATACGACGAAGCCCCTATTTGCTTAATGGCCAACGCTACTTCGCCTTTCCGTTGGCTTGCCCTGGCGGCGGTTCTGCCGGCCCAAGTCGCTACGGCCCAAACAAGGTCAGCAGTACCCGATACCACCCAGCTGCGGGAAGTCGTAATTACGGCTTCGAAAGTGGAGGAAAGCATTCTGCAGTCGCCGGTGACGGTGGAGAAGCTCAGTGCCCGACAGCTGCAGATTACGCCCGCGCCCTCTTTTTTTGATGCCTTAGAGCATGTGAAGGGCGTGCAGGTGATTACGCCCAGCCTGGGTTTCAAGGTAATAAATGCCAGGGGCTTCAGCAATACCACCAACGTGCGCTTTGCCCAACTGGTTGACGGTATTGATAACCAGGCGCCCCACATTGGCGGGCCCATTGGCAACGTGCTGGGGCCAAGTGACCTGGACATTGGAGCGGTGGAGATAGTGCCGGGCACAGCGGCCGCACTGTACGGGCTGAACGCCATCAACGGACTGGCTAATTTCAGCACTAGAAACCCGTTTCTAAGCGAAGGGCTGAGCGTGCAGCAAAAATCCGGGCTGAACCACGTGGGTGACCCGGCAACTGGCGTGCGTTTGTTCTCCGAAACCAGCCTGCGTTACGCCAAGGTCCTGGGTACGAAGTGGGCCCTCAAGGTAAATAGCACCTACCTGCGCGGCTACGACTGGGTGGCCCGCGACCTGACCGACCTCAACCCCAAGGGCAATGCCACCACCGGTCTGCTGGGCCCCGACAACCCGGCCCGCGACCCGGTGAGCAGCTATGGAAATGAGTCATCTAACCGCTCGACCCTCACGCTGGGTGGCAAAAGCTACCAGGTGGCCCACACCGGCTACCTGGAGCAGGATGTGGTGGACTACCGCCTCCAGACGCTCCGCTACGACGCGGCGCTGTACTACAAAATGACGGATAAAGCTGAACTGGCCTACACTTACCGGGGCAGCCAATTCGACAATGTGTACCAGCGCAGCAACCGGTTTCGGCTCGAAAACTACCACCTGCAGCAGCACGCTCTCCAACTCACGGGGCCCGTGGTACAGGCCCGGGCCTACTTCACCCGGGAAAACACCGGCCGCAGCTACAACCTGCGCTCCGCCGCCGAAAACCTGGACCGCAGCTTCAAGCCCGATAACTCGTGGAACCAGGACTATGCCGCCGCCTGGAACCAGGCCGTGGCAGATGGCCAGACCGTAGCCCAGGCCCACGCTACGGCCCGCACCGCCGCCGATGCGGGCCGCCTGCAGCCCGGCACGCCGGAGTTCAAACAGCGCCTGCGGGAGCTGACCGACATTAATAATTGGGACCAAGGGGCGGCCCTGCGCGTACAAGCTGATCTATTGCACCTGGAGGGCCAAATGAACCTCGGTAGCGCCTTGCGCCGCTGGGGGCGTAAGGCGCTACCGGCCTGGGCCGACGTATTGCTGGGCCTTGCCCACCGCACGTATTTCATTCAGCCCGACGGCAACTACTTCATCAACCCCGAGCAAGGGGAGGACCCGTACAGTACGCTTACCTACGGCAAAACAGGGGGCTTTGCCCAAGCCGGAGCCCGACTCTGGGAGGAGAAGATTCGGCTGACGGCTACGCTGCGGGCTGATAAGAACGATTACTTTCACACCCTTTTCAACCCGCGCCTGACGGCGGCGTACTCGCCCACCCAGCGCCATCACTTCCGACTAAGCTATCAGAGCGGCTACCGGTTCCCAAGCTTGTTTGAGGGGTTTTCCAACGTGAACAGCGGGCAGGTGAAGCGCATCGGGGGGCTACGGGTGATGTCGGATGGAGTGTTTGAGGCCAGCTACCTGCGCAGCTCCATCGACGCCTTCAACGCGGCCGTAACCCGCGACGTGAACACCGGGGGCCTGTCGCGCGGCCAGGCCATAAGCAAAAACCAGGGCACGCTGCAAAAGAACCCTTACACCTACCTGCAGCCCGAATTCATCAAGTCCTGGGAGGCGGGCTACAAGGCGGCTCTGCTGCCCGGCGGGCGCCTGCTAGTCGACGTGGACTTCTACGCCAACACCTACCGCGACTTTATTGCCCAGGTAGAAGCCTACGTGCCCCTCAATGCCGCCGGCCAGCCGATGACCCCCGGGGCCGACCAAAACACCGTGGCTACTGCTTTGAGCGCCCGCGCCGGCCAGGCCCGATACCGCCTCTGGACTAACTCGCGCAGCCGGGTGCACAACTACGGCGGCTCACTGGGGTTGCGCATGGAGGTAGGCGGCAGTTACCTGGCCGGGGCCAGCGCCACCTATGCCCGTCTGCGCCGCACTGAGTCGGGCGACGGGCTAGAGGACGGCTTCAACACGCCCCCCTGGGCTGCTAATCTGAGCCTGGGCAACGAAAATGTGGGCAAGCATATTGGCTTTGGCCTCAACTACCACTGGCAGCAGCGCTACTATTCCCAAACGTTCCTGGTGAGCGGCTACGTGCCCGTTTACGGCACCCTCGACGCCCAGCTCAGCTACCGTCTGCCCACACTTAACCTGCGCTTCAAGCTGGGCGCCAGCAACGTACTCAACCACTATTACGTGAGTTACCTCGGCGGACCTAGCGTGGGCGGGTTGTATTACCTGCAGCTGACACACGGTTTATAGAGACGCTATATCTTGCGGCTTGCCGTTGCTGATGTTGATTACCACGGCGCGGTTTCGGCCGTTCAACGACGAGACGCTACTATGCGTCCCTACTCCGTTTTGCTCCATGCTCGATGCCCTCCGCGCTTATTTCCGTGACAAACTCCCGCTCACCGAAACTCAACTCAACGAACTGACGGGGCTGCTTACCCCGCGCCAGCTGGCGAAAGGCGAGGTTCTGGGGCGGCAGGGCGAGACGGCGCGCTACGGGGCCTTTGTGGTGCGCGGCTGCCTGCGCAGCTACGTCACGGACGAGCGCCAGAAGGAACACATCCTGCAATTCGCTCCCGAAAACTGGTGGATTGCCGATCAGCACAGTATCCGCCGCCACGAGCCCGCGCTGTTTGCCATTGATGCGCTGGAAGACTCCGAGGTACTGCTCTTTGGCGCCGGGTTCTACGCGCAGCTTTCTGCCTTTGGGCCGGCGTTCCAGGCGTTTTTCTACGAACTGCTGCAACGCAGCCTGGCAGCTATGCAGCGGCGGCTGATTGGCGTGCTCAGCGTCCCGGCCGAAACCCGTTATCAGGAGTTTCTGCAGCTGTATCCTACGCTGGCCCAGCGGCTGCCCCAGCGTCATATTGCGGCCTACCTAGGCATCACACCCGAATCCCTGAGCCGCATCCGGGCTGAGCGGGCCAAAGGCTAGCCGGCCGGTTAAATCCCGAGGCTGTTGCTGTACCAACCGGCCGGCGGCTGATTGCACATATGAGCCCGGGCACTGGCTAGTCGTGTCTAAGCGAATATAACGTAAGCCGGAAGCGGGCTTCCAGCAGTGTCGAAGCGCGGTCCGGAGAAATTTAGAAAGAATATGGTTAAAGGCTAAATAACCTAAGTGGTAGTCCCTCGCGGCCGGTTGAGATTGAATATAGGATTATAGAAGGGAAAAATCGGGCCAGGAGCATAACGTGCGCCGGTGGAACCCCGTAAGCCAAAGCAACTGCCCGTGTTGCAGCGCCAGCCCTTCATCCACAACCAGCTTTCTTTCTATGCCTCAGCAACCGACCAACGCACCGGCCCGCGCCGGCGGGGTGGCCGTGCCGCCGTCTGCCGGCCCGGTTCATCTCACCATCAACGGCCAGCAGCATACCCTCCAGCTTGCTCCCTGGACCACCCTGCTCGACGCCCTGCGCGAATACCTCAACCTTACCGGCACCAAGAAAGGCTGCGACCATGGCCAGTGCGGGGCCTGCACGGTGCTGATCGATGGTAAGCGCATCAACAGCTGCCTGTCGCTGGCGGTGATGCACGAGGGCGAGGAAATTACGACCATAGAAGGCCTGGGCACCACCGAAAGCCTGCACCCCCTGCAGCAGGCCTTCATCGACCACGACGCCTTCCAGTGCGGCTACTGCACGCCCGGCCAGATCTGCTCGGCCCAGGGCCTCATCAACGAAGGCAAGGCCCGCACGGAAGATGAAATTCGGGAGCTGATGAGCGGCAACCTCTGCCGCTGTGGGGCTTACATAGGCATTCTGAATGCCGTGAAGGAAGTTGTGGAAAAAAAGTAGTGAGTAGTAGGTATTGAGTAGTAAGACCTTACATCTGGCTGCTACTCTAATCCATTATATGCTCAGTACCAATTACTCACTACTCAATACTAACACATGAACCCATTCACCTACCACCGCGCCACGGCCGTCGATGATGCCGTGCGTGATAAGGCCGGGCACAGCAACGCTGCCTACATCGGGGGCGGCACCAACCTCATCGATTTGATGAAGGAAAACGTGGAGCGCCCCACCCACCTCGTGAGCGTGGGCAAGCTGCCGCTGGCCGCCATTGAAAATCTGCCCGACGGCGGCCTGCGCCTGGGTGCTACCGCCACCAACGCCGACACGGCCTGGAATGACGAGGTGAAAAGCCGTTACCCGCTGCTGAACCAAGCCATTCTGGCCGGGGCCTCGCCGCAACTGCGCAACATGGCCACCAACGGCGGTAATCTCCTGCAGCGCACCCGCTGCTACTACTTCTACGACCTGGCCACGCCCTGCAATAAGCGGGAGCCCGGCTCGGGCTGCTCGGCCATTGGCGGCTACAACCGCATCCACGCCATTCTGGGCACCAGCGAGGCGTGCATTGCCACCCACCCCTCGGACATGTGCGTGGCCCTGGCCGCGCTGGCTCCTACGGTGCGCGTAAGCGGGCCAGGTGGGGAGCGGAGCATTGCCTTCGAGGAATTCCACCGCCTGCCCGGCGACCAGCCTGAAAAAGACAACACCCTGGAGCCCGGCGAGCTGATTGTCAGCCTCGATTTACCTGCCAAGAGCTTCGAGAAGAATTTCAGCTACCTGAAGCTGCGCGACCGGAGCAGCTACGCCTTTGCCCTGATATCGGTGGCGGCGGCCCTGGAGCTCGAAGGGAATACCATTACGGATGCCCGCCTGGCCTTGGGCGGCGTGGCCCACAAGCCCTGGCGCGACCAGGAGGCCGAAAATATGCTCAAAGGCCAGCCTGCCACCGCCGAAACCTTTGCCCGCGTGGCCGCCAAAGTGCTGGAAAACGCGCAGGGCCAGGGCTCCAACAACTTCAAGATTGAGCTGGCCCGGCGTGCCATTGTGCGGGCACTCCGGCAGGCCGCCGAAGGCTCGCAAACCGCATCCGACGTCTTTCTAAACTCGAATCCATGAGCACGACCAACCACATAGGCAAGCCCACCAGCCGCGTTGATGGTCCGGCGAAAGTAACCGGCGCGGCCAGGTACTCGGCCGAGTACAACGTGCCCGGCCTGACCTACGGCTGGGTGGTCAGCAGCCCCATTGCCAAGGGCAAAATCACCAGAGTCCACGCCGACGAGGTGCTGGCGCTGCCCGGCGTGCTCCAGGTTTTCTCCCACGAAAACGTGCCTTCCCTGGCCTGGTTTGACCGGAGCTACAAGGACGACGTAGCCCCCGGCGGCTCGCCTTTCCGACCCCTGCACGATAACGAGGTAAAGTTCAGCCAGCAGCCCGTGGCTCTGGTGGTAGCCGAAAGCCTTGAGGTGGCCCGCTACGCGGCTTCCCTGCTACGCCTGGAGTATGAAGAGGACAAGCACGAAACCGACCTCGAAACCAAGCGCGACGAGGGCTTTGAGCCGGGCCGCGGCAAAACCGGCTGGATGCCCCCGCCGCCGCCCCGCGGCAACCCCGACAAAGCCTGGGAAGAAGCCCCGCACCGCATGGAGGCCGAGTACGTGCATGGCGCCCAGCACCACAACCCCATGGAACTGTTTGCCACCACGGCCGAGTACCATGCCGACGGCAAAATCACGGCCTACGACAAAACCCAGGGCGTATATAACGTGCAGCAGTACCTTACCAAAATCTTTGGGCTGAAGAAGGACGACTGCCGGGTGGTAAATGAGTACATGGGCGGGGGCTTCGGCGCGGGTTTGCGGCCCCAGTACCAGGTGTTTCTGGCCGTGCTGGCCGCCCTGGAGCTCAAACGCTCAGTGCGCGTCACGCTCACCCGCCAGCAGATGTTTTCCTTTGGGCACCGCCCCCACACCCTGCAGTACCTCAAGCTGGGCACCAACGCCGATGGCACCCTGGCGGCCCTGCAACACCACGCCCTGCATGAAACCTCCCAGTTTGAGGACTACACCGAAAACGTGGTGAACTGGAGCGGCATGCTCTACCAGTGCGACAACGTAAAGCTGGGCTACCAGCTGGCCAAGCTCGACGTGTACACGCCCCTGGATATGCGCGCCCCCGGGGCCGCTACCGGCTCCATCGGGCTGGAAATAGCCATGGATGAAATGGCGTATGCCGCTGGTCTTGACCCGCTGGAGTTCCGCCTGCGCAACTACGCCGAGCAGGACCAGAACCTGAAAAAGCCTTTCTCCAGCAAGAAGCTGCGCGACTGCTACCACCAGGGCGCGGCCAGGTTTGGCTGGGAAAAGCGCACCCAGGCGCCCCGCTCCATGCGCGACGACGCCGGCAAGCTAATAGGCTGGGGAATTGGCGGCGGCGTGTGGGATGCCACCCAGCAGAAGTCCGCCGCGAAGGCCAGCATCACCGCCGACGGGCACCTGACGGTATCCAGTGCGGCCGGTGAAAACGGCACCGGCACCTACACCATCATGACGCAGATTGCAGCCGAAACGCTGGGCCTGCCCATCGAAGCCGTCACCTTCAAGCTCGGCGATACCGACCTGCCCGAGGCCCCGGTACAAGGCGGTTCCTGGACGGCGGCCTCGGTGGGTACGGCCGTGAAGAACACCTGCGAGGCCCTGGGTGAAAAGCTGCTCAAGCTGGCGCAGAAGATGGAAGGCTCGCCCCTCAAAGGTGCTAAGCTGGAAGACGTGGAGTTTGTGAACGGCCAGATCCGCCTGCGCACCGACGCCAGCCAGGCCGTAGTGCTGCGCGACGTGCTACAGGCCAGCGGCGAAACCAAGGTGGAAGCCGATAGCTCGGCCATGCCCGATATGCTCAAGCAGCAGCCCTACTCCATGCACTCCCACAACGTGGTGTTTGCGGAGGTGAAGGTGGATGAGGAGTTGGGCACCGTGCACGTAACGCGGGTGGTCAACGCCGTGGCGGCCGGCCATATTCTCAACCTCAAAACTGCCCGCTCACAGGTGCTGGGTTCCATGGTGTGGGGCATCAGTGCGGCGCTGATGGAGGAAACGGTGATGGACCACAAGTTCGGCCGCTACATGAACCACAACTACGCCGAGTACCACGTGCCCGTCAACGCCGATATCCACGACCTCGACGTGCTGTTTGTGGAGGAGGAAGACGACATTGTGAACCCACTGGGCGTGAAAGGCATTGGCGAGGTTGGCCTGCTAGGCGTAGCCGCTGCCATTGCCAATGCCGTGTACCACGCCACCGGCAAGCGCGTGCGCGACCTGCCCATAATGATTGACAAGCTGCTGTAGCCCTTGCAATTTGTCTTCACAGAAAACGCCCCGGAGTCAGCTGACTTCGGGGCGTTTTGTTGTTTGCTGCGCGCCTCTTTTACCGACGGCTCTGGGCTCTACGGAGCTTTTACGGCATCATCAGGCGCCTGTTCGTATTCAGCCAGGGACTCGTCCAGCGGCCGGCCCTGCTTATGAATACAGGCGCAGAATGCATAGCCGGCGGTGGTGCGGTTGCTGCCTTTAAACTGCGCCTTGCACTCTGACATCATGTTGTAGGGCTTCACATCGAACGAGTTTATACCTACCACTACCAGCGCTACGGCAGCCGCTACTCCCGTGAAGAAAGCAACCGGGAACTTGTGGCTGGTTGGCTGCGGCGTCAGGGCTGCGGGCGGATAATTGAAGGGGAGAATATACTTCAGCCTATCGTAGTACCAGCCCAGCAGATACAAATTGGCCAGCACCATCAGTGGGGAAGTAAGCAGCGACCCATCAAACCGCACGGCCAGCGACAGGATGCAGATGTTCAGGATAATAGGAAAATAAAGGACCGCTCCGAGAGGGGCCGTCCAGGGCAGCAGCAGCAGAATAGCAGCAGTCATTTGCACCACGCCGATAAAGGGATAGTAATAGCCGGTGTGGGACAATGCTTCCAGGTAATGGCCCATAGGGTGGTTATCGGACAAAACAGTAAACCGCTCACCCATAATCTTCACGAACCCCGACGGAATAAACCCGGCCGCCAGGGCCACCCGGTTGAAAACCGCGAAATACTGCAGCCAGCGGTTTTGCTTTGCCTGCGCATGCAGGCGGTCCAGAGCAGATGACAGACTCATATATAAATTGTAGAAGTACTGAGCCGAAGCTTTCAGGCCGATGATTGATGACTGGAATGCAGAAGCGCCGCGCCACCGCTGGAGCCTATAGTGAAGCTTGGAGGCTGGCTAAGACTTGACGGGATGGGTGCGCCCTATATTGTCATGCAGCGGCACCCGCGGATGGCCCACAATGCCAAGCCGGGGATTAGTCCCAGAGGCCCGTAAAGGCGAATGCCGCCACCAGGCTCACCCACAAACCCACGAAATAGACCAAAATGCTGATGCCGTTGGCTGCCAGCTTCTGCCAGCTGCCCTGGTAGCGCAGATAGTCCATCAGATGGTAGACGATGCCGCCGAATGCCCCGGCCACCGGAACCGTGAGTAGGGGCAGAACCGTCCACAAACCAAAGGGCATGTTGGCCCCACGGGCAAAAACAGTCATAAAAACAACTACCAGTCCGAACGCCAGCCCCGCGCCCTGCAGGATGCGTTTGCCCAGGGAAGCAGGATGCAGGCTTTGCGGAAATTCAGATGAACCAGTCATGACGTAGAAGTGGGAGGTAAGTGAATAAAAGAACTTTGAATTGCAAAGTAAACGAGAAAAATTGAAAAAGGATAAACTCAGGAGAGAAATAAACTTTTCGACGTAGGGAATAGAGGCTTGTCGTGGGGTACCACTTACATTCCAGGGGCTATCCACCATTCAGCTCTACGGCCCCCTAACGCTGGACGTAGTTGGTTGGGTGGTCTGGCTGTCGGGTAGGAGCCTGGGCCCGATACTCCAGGGGGCATTTCTTATCCTATATCAAGGCGGGGCAGCAACTGCCGGGGTAGCTTTGTAGTTGCTATCTTACTGCTCATACGCCGCGCCGCCGCATGCTTCAACCACCTGCGCCGCAGCCCTTTGCTTTTCGCCATGAACTCTCTGCAAGACCTCCACAATACCGCCAGCGGCTTCCAGAAAACCGCCAAGATGCCCGTGCTTTTCGTCGGGCACGGCTCGCCCATGAATGCCCTGGCCGATAACCCGTTCACCCAAACCCTGCACCAGCTGGGCCTGGATATCCGTAACCGACAGCCCCCGCGGGCCATTCTAGTGGTATCGGCGCACTGGCTTACGCGCGGCACCTTCGTGGCCGTGAATGAGCGGCCCGAAACCATCCACGACTTCGGGGGCTTCCCGCAGGAGCTGTTCGACATGCAGTACCCCGCGCCCGGTGCGCCCGACGTGGCAAAAGAAGTTCTGGCCGCCCTGCCCGACGCCCACCCGACCGATGAGTGGGGACTCGACCACGGCTCCTGGACGGTGCTGCACCACCTGTTTCCCGAGGCCGATATTCCGGTATTCCAGCTCAGCATCGACTACTACAAGCCCATAACCTACCACGCCGAGCTTTCCCGGCAGCTGCAGTTTCTGCGCCGCCGCGGCGTGCTCATTCTGGGCAGCGGCAACATCGTGCACAACCTGCGCCAGAGCATGCCCAAGCTCATGCAGGACGATGCCACGCCTTACGCCTGGGCACAGGAATTCGATGAGTGGGCCAAGGCTAAAATAAACCAGCGCGACCTTCTGGCCCTAGCCCACTACCAGCAGGCCGGCGCCAGCGGCCCGCTTTCCGTGCCCACCCCCGACCATTACATCCCGATGCTCTACAGCTTGGCCCTGGCCGAGCCCGACGACGCCATCCGCCACGCCTACGAGGAGGTAAGCTACGGCGGCATGAGTATGCGCACGTTTGTGGTAGGGTAGGCGGGGCTAAATTCCGGTTTATAAGCCTCGCGGCGCTGCTATTACCTGCTGCTGGGTATTTTGCGGAGTGCCAGCAGGCAACACTTAGAATAGAAACGCAGCTATTTAGTATGGGTATTGCCCATGCTAAATAGCTGCGTTTCTGTTGTTTATCAGGGTGCCTTAATTCGTGGCTCCCTTATCTGTCTGGGCCTCTACCGTTGCCTGCACGGCCGAAGGAACAGTCGAAAGCAGATCGAGCCCGGTAGCCGCCTCAATGGCGTCGACGCTGGTGCGGTACTGGCCCCAGGCCTGGCTCAGGCTGTTGTCGTTGGGCGTATCCACGGCAATGATGCGGGTAGCAGAGCCGACGCGGGCCGCGTCGTTGTCGCCCACAGGAAGCACCACAATCACCTTCCACACCCGTGCAGGCACGGTCACGCGTCCATTGTCTACCGTATTGGCTGCCCCTTTCGAGCCCACGCCGCCCTTGCCGTAGCTGCCCATGATGACGTAGAGCTCATTGCCAGCGCGCACCAGGGTTCGGCAGTAGCTTTCCAGGTCGGCCCAGGTTTGCTGGTTGTTGTTGGGGGCCTGCGGTAGCATGTTGGTCATCAGGAAAGTGGCCGAGTTGTCGGGCACGGTGCTGGTGCGGTCGGCTGAAGGGCAGTTGTGGCCCCGGTCGAAGCCCGAGCCGGAGTAGCTGGTGGCCTGCACCTGATACCAGCCAGCGGGCAGGGTGTTGTCGGCGCGAAAGTCATCCTGTCGGTCGGCCGAGCCCAGCCAGAAAGAGGCAATACGCCAGCTCACCCAGTTGGGGATGCCCCGGTCGCGGTGGTAGCTCAGCGCATACTGAGGCTTTACCAGCAGATAGTTGGTGGGCTGGTTTACATCGGCCGTGGCGCCGCTGGGGTTGCCCATCGTCAGCAGGTTGTCGTCATCGACGGATAAAGCAACCGGTGGGGTAGGCGCCGGGTCGTCGTATGGTTCCTTGATGCAGCCGGAAAAGAGGAAAGAAAAAGCCAGCAGAGCGCCGACAAGGTACTGCGCACGATAGTTCATGCTACAAAGATACCGTGCTGTCCGCGTTCCAACGGGCTACTTCACCATCAGGCTGCGTACCTCGCCGGTTTGCTTGCTCACTTCAAAGGCGGCTTTGTTGGGCATCCGGCCGGCCCAGTCGGTGCGGGGCACCAGCACCTGCCACTGCGTATCCACATCCACCACGCTGGCCGAATCGAGCTGATACAGGGCCGGATTGGGTTGGGCGGCCACAAATTGGGCTACGGCGGCCCGAGCTTCGGCTTCCGTCTGGGCGGAGGTAGCAGCAGCCTCCGTAGCGGCAATTGTCTGGGTATCGGCAGCGGGTTGCTGGCAGCTGTTCAGCAAACTGGCGGCACTGCAAAGGGTAAGCAGAAGAAAAGTGCGCATTGGCTGTAAAAACAGGCCGCGCGACAGTCAGCAGCCCAGGAAAGCTACAAACCGCCACGCGGCGCTTTTGAAAAATGGAAAAATTAATTCAGGTACACTTCCGCCGCTATTTCAAAGCGGTGGGGGCTGAAGGCGTTGAAGTACGGGGCATTGCCTTCAAAGCCCAGTACATGTACTAGTTCCAGCCCTTCTACCTTGCTGGGAACCAGCCGGACGGGGTAAATTTTGCCTTCTTCCGGCCAGTCGCCTATGTGGTTGGCGGGGCGGTTGGAGGCGTCGATGCAGTAGGCATAATGCAGCACGGGCTCCGTGCGCGTAGCCTCGCTCAGCGAAAGGTTGGCAACTTCAGGCATAGGACTACAAAACAGCAGTTTTCGAAATTGGTTCGGGCGGCCTGTCCGGCAGTGTTTCTACGTGTGCCGGGCAGCAAGGTAGACAAGCTACTGAAAAGGCCGGAATATTTGTTTTTCCGGCCCGAATTATAACCGTCGGGAAGTGCCTGCTCAGGCTGCCGTACGGCGGAGTTTGTGAGCCAAGAAATACCCCGCCAAAAGAAGCCAAAACCGCGCGTATGCTGGCAAAAACCAGATAAAATAGGTATCTTTGTAGATACCTAAGTTAGGCTGAATTAACTGCGTCACATGAGTGAAACACAAGAGATAATCGGTACTTCGGACTACTCCGCGGATAGTATTCAGGTGCTCGAAGGGCTCGAAGCGGTGCGCAAGCGCCCTTCCATGTACATCGGCGACACCGGCGTGAAAGGTCTGCACCATCTGGTGTGGGAGGTAGTCGATAACTCCATTGATGAGGCCCTGGCCGGACAGTGCGACCGGATTGAGGTGACCATCCACCCCGGCAACGCCATTTCGGTACAGGACAACGGCCGCGGTATCCCCGTCGGCATCAACCAGAAGTTTGGCAAATCAGCCCTCGAAATAGCCCTCACTGTGCTCCACGCCGGTGGCAAATTCGATAAGAACAGCTACAAAACCTCCGGCGGCCTGCACGGCGTGGGCGTGAGCTGCGTGAATGCGCTCAGCACCCACACCCACGTCACGGTAAAGCGCGACGGCCACATCTACGAGCAGGAGTACACCATCGGCGTGCCCCAGTACGACGTGCGCGAGATTGGCGATACCACCGACCGGGGCACGCTGGTGTGGTTCCAGCCCGACCCCACCATCTTCGACGAGACGCTCGTGTATTCCTACGAGCGGATTGCCACCCGTCTGCGCGAGCTGGCTTACCTGAACCGCGGCATCCGCATCGTCCTCCAGGACCTGCGCACGCCCGCCGATGGGGGCGAGGAGCAGCGCGACGAGTTCTACTCCCAGGGCGGCGTGGCCGAGTACGTACAGTACCTCGACAGCAGCCGCACCGTGCTCATGACCAAGCCTGTGTACGTGGCTACCGAGCGTGGCATTCCGGTGGAAGTGGCTTTCCAGTACAACGACTCGTATCAGGAGCATATCTTCTCCTACGTCAACAACATCAACACCCACGAGGGCGGCACCCACGTAGCAGGCTTCCGCTCAGCTATTACCCGGGTGCTGAAAGCCTACGCCGAGAAGTCGGGCGAGGTGGCCAAGGCTAAAATCGAAATCCAGGGCGACGACTTCCGCGAGGGCCTCACCGCCGTTATTTCGGTGAAAGTAGCCGAGCCCAAATTCGAAGGCCAGACCAAAGGCAAGCTGGGCAACTCCGAAGTAAGCGGCGCGGTGAACACTGTGGTGGGCGAAATTCTGAACCAGTACTTGGAGGAAAACCCCAAGGAAGCCCGCGTTATCGTGGAAAAGGTGATTCTGGCCGCTAAGGCCCGGGTAGCCGCCAAGAAAGCCCGCGAGATGGTGCAGCGCAAAACCGTGCTGGGCTCCAACTCCCTGCCCGGCAAGCTGGCCGACTGCTCGGAATCGGACCCGGCCATCTGCGAGCTGTATCTAGTAGAAGGTGACTCGGCCGGTGGCACCGCCAAGCAGGGCCGCAACCGCGCGTTCCAGGCCATTCTGCCGCTGCGGGGTAAGATCCTGAACGTGGAGAAAGCCCAGGAGCACCGCATCTACGAAAACGAGGAAATCCGCAACATGATTACGGCCCTCGGCGTGAGCTTTGAGAAGAAGACCGACGAGGACGACGGCAGTAGCTCCCGCTCCCTGAACCTGGACAAGCTGCGCTACCACAAAATCGTCATCATGACGGACGCCGACATCGACGGCTCGCACATCCGTACGCTGATACTCACGTTCTTCTTCCGCTACATGCCGGAGCTGATCGAGAAAGGCTACATCTACATTGCGCTGCCCCCGCTGTATCTGGTGAAGCGCGGCAAAGAGGAGCGTTACTGCTGGACCGAGGATGACCGCACGAAAGCCCAGGAAGAACTCGGCCGTGGCCGCCCCGAAACCGTGGGCGTACAACGCTATAAGGGCCTGGGTGAAATGAACGCCGAGCAGCTCTGGGAAACCACCATGCAGCCCGCTACCCGTTCGCTAAAGCGTGTTGATGTAGACTCGGCCGTGGAAGCCGACCACCTCTTTTCCATGCTCATGGGCGACGAAGTAGCCCCCCGCCGGGACTTTATCGAGAAAAATGCCAAGTACGCTAAAGTCGACGTGTAAGCGTTTTCAACAATAAAAAAGCCCGCCACCAGCGGGCTTTTTTATTGGGCATGCCGAGTAAAATGCAGCCTTCCGCCCGGCATTGAGCGGAGCCGGCGCACGGCGTTCATTTGTAAGTAAGAAAAATAATGCGACAGAATATTTCTTCCGGCGCCCCCTGGGAGTCCATTGTGGGCTACTCACGGGCCGTGCGCGTAGGCAACGTAGTAGAAGTAGCCGGCACCACCGCCCAGGATGGTGACTCCGTGGCCGGCGGCGACGCCTACCGGCAAACTGTGCGAATTCTCGAAAAAATAGAGGCTGCTCTTGCGCAGGCCGGGGCCGCCATGACGGATGTGGTGCGCACGCGCATCTACGTCACGGATATTTCGCAGTGGGAGGCCGTGGGCCGGGCGCACGGGGAAGTTTTCGGGCAAATCCGGCCGGTTACTTCCATGGTGGAGGTGCGCGCCCTTATCGACGACCGGCTGCTGGTCGAAATGGAAGCCACGGCCATTATTTCCCCGGCCCAAGCCTAGCTGCGCAGCCTCTGTCCTGCGTATCTTACTCCGTCTTTACTCTCGCTATGAAACTTTTCAAGTCCGCCGACCTCATCCGGAAAAGCAAATACATCAGCCGCGACCTAAGCTGGCTGCGATTCAACTACCGTGTACTCGACCAAGCTAAGGACGCCAGCAAGTCCCTGTTCGACCGGCTGCGGTTCCTGAGCATCACCAGTTCCAACCTCGACGAGTTCTTCATGATCCGGGTGGGGTCGCTCTACAACTATATCGATTACGGCAAGGAGCGGGTAGACTACTCCGGACTGCGCGAGCTGCCTTTCCGGCGCAAGCTGCTCGACTTTGCCCACCGCTTCATCAACGACCAGTCGCTCACATACCACTACGAGCTGAAACCGCAGTTTGAGCGCCACGGCTTCAATATTCTGCGGATGGAGGAACTTACGGAGCTGGAGCTGAAGAAAGCCGAGGGCTACTTCAAGCATACCGTGTTTCCGCTGCTCACGCCCATGGTGTACGACTCCTACCACGGCTTCCCGCTGATGATGAACCAGATGCTCATCTTTGGGGTCGTCACGCGCACGGGCACCGATACAGAGGCCGAGAAAGGGCAGGAGCGCCTCACCTTCGTGCAGATTCCGCAGAACCTGTCGCGCTTTTTCGAGCTCACGCGCAAGGACAAAGTTATCTTCGTGCCCATCGAGGAAATCGTGCGGGCCAACCTGCCCAAGCTGTTCCGCAACATCGACATCGTCTCGGCCAACCTCTTCCGCATCACCCGCAACGGCGACTTCACCCTGGAGGAGTCGGAAGACATCGACGTAGACTTCATCAAGGAAATTCAGGTAGGCCTGAAGACGCGCAAAAAGGGCCGCGTGGTGCGCCTGGAAGTGGAGCAGGATGCCTCGCCGGTGCTCATGAACGTGCTGAAGGACCGTTGGAAGATTGACAACGGCAACGTGTTCGTCATCAACTCGCTGTTGGATATGCGCGGGCTCACGCATATTCTGAAGCACCCGAACTTCCGCGGCAAAGGCTCACGGATGCCTTCGCCCGTGACGCCGCTAAGCCTGCCCGATGGGGCCGAGGACAACCTCTTCGAGTACCTCAAGCACCACGATGTGCTGCTACACCATCCCTACAACTCCATTGAGCCGGTGGTGCGGCTGCTGGAGCAGGCCGCCGAAGACCCCCACGTGCTGGGCATCAAGCAAACCATCTACCGCCTGGCCGACGACTCGCGGGTGTCGGCCGCGCTGCTGAAAGCCGCCGAAAACGGCAAGCACGTATCAGTGCTGTTTGAGGTGAAGGCCCGCTTTGATGAGGAGCGTAACATCCGGGAAGGCTCCCGCCTGGAAAAGGCCGGCTGCTTCGTCATCTACGGGGTGGGCAAGTACAAGACCCACACCAAGATGCTGATGATTATCCGCAAGGAAGGGGAGAAGGTGACGCGCTACGTGCACATCGGCTCGGGCAACTACAACGAGCAGACTTCCCGCCTCTACACCGACGTAAGCCTGCTCACTACCAACGACGTGTACGGCCATGACGTGTCGGAATTCTTCAACGTAATTACCGGCCACTCCCAGCCCGACGGCTACGAGTATCTGATTACGGCGCCCAAGGATATGCGTCAGCAGCTGATTCACCTGATCCGGGAGGAAGCCAAAAACGCCAAGAAAGGTCTGCCCAGCGGCATCATCATGAAGATGAACTCCCTGGAAGACAAGGAGGTCATCGACGAGTTCTACAAAGCCTCGAAGGCAGGCGTATCCATCCGGCTGATTGTGCGCGGCATTTGCTGCCTGCGCCCGGGCCGGCCCGGCCTCAGCGACAATATCGAGGTGCGCAGCATTGTGGGCGAGTACCTGGAGCACGCGCGCCTGTTCTACTTCCACCAGGCCGGGCAGCCGGAGGTGTACGCCGGCTCCGCCGACGTAATGGTGCGCTCCTTCGACCGGCGTATTGAGGCCCTGTTCCGCATTGTGAACCCGCAACTCACGCGCGAGGCCATCAACATTCTGTATTTCAACCTGAAGGACAACCAGAACACTTACATCATGCGCGAAGACGGGGCCTACGTGCGCCGCCAGCCCGGCCCCGACGAGGTGCCTTTCAACGTGCACAAGGAATTCTACCAGAAAAACTTCGGGGTAGTGGCCGAGAGCCTGCTGCACCAGGAGTATCTGGCTACGCTGGCCGCCTCGCAGCCGGTGGTAGAAGAGGTGTCAGCCGTGATTATGGCTGCTGAGGAAGACGCCGAGGAACAGCCTACCGACTTCTGTACCCCAGTAGATACTGGTGAGGATGAGACGGAGTTGCCGATTTCGCTACCGGTTTCAGCTGGGCAGTAGGCATCTCACTTGGCCCCGCTGGCCTCACCCCTGGCCCCTCTCCCGTGGAGAGGGGAGCCTGACGAAACAAGACCTCGGCTTACCAGCCGAGGTCTTGTCGTATTAATGCATAGATGCACTACCATCAGTTGCGCCAGGCAGCGCGACTGGCTCCCCTCTCCACGGGACAGGGGCCGGGGGTGAGGCCAGCGGCACCAGGGGCGAGGCTCTTACTCTACGTCCGTGGGGCGGCTTTGCACACTTAGCTGCGGACTCCCGGGCCTGTGGTTGTCTTTGGGGCGGAACTCCTCGAAGTGGTCTTCGAACAGGGCTTGCAGCATACCGTCTTTCAGGCCGATATCGGGTACAATCATAGAGTGGATGTTGGCCCACTGCATGGCCGAGAGGTAGATGTGGCCGGCGGGCACGATAACATCGGCGCGGTCGGGGTTGAGCATGGCCACGTTCACGCGCTCATCCATACTCAGGCTGGTGAGGTGGTCGAGGATGGTAGCAATGCGGGCGCGCGTCACGGGCTTGTCGAGCTGAGGTTGGGCCAGGCTGTAGAGCTTGTTGATGTTGCCGCCGGTGCCGATAGCGCGGGTGACGTGGTAGCGGCGGCCGTTTTCGGTTACCCAGTCTTCCATGCGCTGCCAGGTTTCACGCATGGCCTCGGTGCTGAGGCCGGCTTCTTCCTGCTGCATACGCCGGATGGAGCCCACCTCAAACGACTGTGAAGCCACTTTGCGACGGTCGTGGTAGATGTTGAACTCGGTGCTGCCCCCACCCACGTCGATGTGGAGATAGTGCTTCTTGTCTTCGAGCAGGTGCTCAATCACCCGGTTGATGTAGGCTGCTTCATCCTGACCGTCAATTACCTGGACCTTCATGCCCAACTCCTGTTGGATGCGGTCGGCCACTTCCTGGCCGTTTTCGGCGGTGCGCATGGCGGAGGTGGCGCACACTAGGTAGTGATTGGGCGCCACGTCGTGTACCTCCATCAGCAGCTTCAGCGCGTGCAGGAACTTGATGAACTTATCCTGTTTTTTCTCCGAAATCCGACCGGTGGCAAACACATCCTCGCCTAGGCGCAAGGGGTAGCGCACGTACTCCACCCGCTTGAGCCGGTACCGCTCGCCATAGTGGAGCACTGCCGAAATCTGGCAGCGCACCGCATTTGATCCAATATCGATGGCAGCCAGTTTCAGCAGGGGATAATCCATAGGAGTTGGTTAGGGGAGGAAGTGCGGTTTATAAACAAATATAGCCGTTTGTGCTAACCCTAGAGGCCGGTAGAATTACTATTTAGCGGGCAGAAAGCAAAAAAGCCCCGCAAATAGCAGGGCGTTTCTCGGTAGCAGGCGCAGCAAATATCACTGGTCGATCAGAAAGTAAGACATACTGTCGAAGAACATAGACCTTTGAAAGCAGTGTTTTTTCTTTCTTTGAAAAAGAGGACTTACGCTGAGCTTTTCTTCCGGAATGATATACCCTGTATGAAGACGAAACTATTTGTTGCCGTCATGCCGCTTGGGTTGTGCGCCTGCGTGTATGACCCGCCTCAGCCATCCGTCCAGCTGATTAACTGCTCTGGTCAGCCTGCAACGCTTGAGTTATACTTCGATACAGCCACATATAAGAGTCAGTGGGATAAGCACCAATTTCGCCTGTTTTTGACGGATAACTATGGCTATTCTTATCCTGGGCCTGAAACTAAGCTGGTATCTTCCGATACGATAAACCTAGTACAGCAGTACTCCATCCCGGTTAAATCAACTTTCTCAATCAGCGGCTGGGGCGATAGAAACAAACCAGTGCTTTACCGCAAAATGCGGATTATAAGCCGGACTGACACCGTGGTATATACCGACCTGGAACAACTAAAAAAAGCGTTTACCAGAGTCAGCGAATTCAGGAACAAGCTCGAAATACGTTGACGTCTGTGTTGCGGTGCATTGACCTTAAGTAGATAAAAATGGAATACTTGTCGTTCCGTAGCAGGGCCCTTCTGTCTCAGTTCTACTGGTCAATCCTAAACCCAACGCCGAACTGAAGCAGGGCGCTTTCTTCCTCGGAGGTCTGGTAGGAAATGGACAAAGCCAGCTGCTCGGTGACGGGTGCGATGTAGAAGCCACCGCCGTAGCCCGCGTGCCAGCCGGTGGGCGAGGCGCCGCGGTAGTACACGCGGCCCTGGTCGTAGAACCCGAACACGCCGTAGTAGAAGGGCAGGATGGAGTTTTTACTTTGGCCCAGAGCCAGGCGCAGTTCGGTGTTGAGGTAGGCACTGGCGTCGCCGGTGAAGCGGTTGCGCACGTAGCCGCGCAAACCCTCGCGTAAGCCCAGATTGGTGTATTTGTAGAAGGGAATCTGGTTACGGTCGCCGTAGTTTTTGGCGCCGCCCACTTTCACCACCAGCGTAGCGGGCACGAGCAGGCGGGCCGTGCCGTAGAACTCGCCGAAGGCCTGGGTAAGCCCGAAGTTTGCTCTGGCCTGGTTGAGCTGACGGTAGGAGTCGTGCTGGGCCCGCAGGCGCACCCCGCGCCGGGCAAAGCTCTGCCGGTCGCGCAAATCAAGGTCCAGCACGGCGTTCAGTCCCACCAGCCGCTGAAACTGGGTGTTGGGCCGCAGGTCGTCGGGAATGGGACTAGGATTTTCGGAGCCCAGCAGGGAGTTGGCCGTGTAGTTGGATTTATAATGCTCGTAGCTGGGGCCGATGCGGAAGAGGCTACGCTGCAAGAAGGTGCGCTCCAGGAAAGCGTTGGCAGTGTAGCCTTTGTAGCGTGCCTTGTAGAAGTTGTCGTTGTACAGGTTTTCGTCCTTGGTAGTCTGGTTGCCGAGGCCGAAGAAGTTGTAATACTGGAAGTAGTTGCCGTACTCGGTACGCAGGCCAATATCCCACTTCCTGATGGCGTAGCGGTAGCGCGAATTCAATGAAACCTGGAAGTTGCCGTTAGTGGAGCCCTGAATATCGATGCCGTACAGGTTCTTGAAGCCGGGCTTGCGGAAGCCCTGGTGCACAATGTCGAAGCCCGCGCCAGCCCCGAATCCATCACTCTGGTTGAAGATGAGCGTAGCACGTGGGTTGTAGCCATCGTACTCGAACTGCTCCCGGTCGTAGCGGTTTACTTCGAGTTTGGTGGAAGTGCGGTTGTCACTTTCCTTGCTCAGCTTCAGCTCCGTGTCGGGCACGTCGTACACTTTCGTGAGGGCGCGCAGGCCGGATACACCCGATTCATCCGTAATTCGGTCTTTGCCGTCGCCGCCGATGATGCGCAGGAGTACGCTGTGCGGGGCCTGGCCCGTAACGGTGAAAATATCGTCGTCGCCGAGGCCGTAGAGGCTTACTTCGTCGGTTTCCTTGCGCTTGAAGGTGCGGTCGAACAGCGGCTCACCCTCGGGCTGGTCGGTGCCCTTGGCCTTGTCGAACATACGCACGCGCAGGTTGCCGTCGGGGAGGCGTTCGGCCTGGAACACTTCGCTCTTGTTGGAGCCTACTACGTCCACGCGCTTGGCCAGCATCAGGTAGTACTCATCCAGTGCTTTGGGCAGCTCCTGAATGCGGGCTTTCAGCTTGCGGTTGATTTCCTGACCGGACAACGCCTGAATTTCCTGGGGAAACTGGGCGGTAGCCTGGTCGATGGCGGCGGGGGTAATCTGCTGCTGCAAGTACTTGCCTACGTCCTGCCACTGCTCCCGCGTAAGGGACTGCAGCAGGAACCTGTCCAAATGGCGGGCCGGCCAGTTCAGGCTTTCCATGTCGTGAAACTCGCTCTGGAAGTCCTCAATGCTGGGCACAGCCCATTCGCGGTTGGCCGTCCAGGTCAGCAGCCCGTTCCAGAGGGTAAACGACTGGTCCCGGTCGCGCGGAATGGGCTTGTAGATGGTCGTGTTGCCTTGCTTGTAGCCGGCCCATTTCCAGTTGTCCTCGTGCTTGCCGAAGTCGGCCACCAGCATATCAAAAGCACGGGCCTTGCCTAGGGCCACGGCGTCGATGCGGTTGTCGTGGTCCTTGTAGAGTTGGCGGAAAAAGCTGAACGAGCGGCGCACATCGTCGGCCCCGCCAAAGCCGGGTAGGTTGGGCTTGGGGTCCACGGGGCGGTCTTCCAAAGTGCCCAGCAGGCCGGCGTACTGGTCGCGGTAGGGACCGAGTTGCTGGTTGTCGGGCAGCACAAACAGGCGCGGCCGGGCGTGCAGAATATCGGTCTGATCAAGCAGGGACGACACGGCCAGGGCGGAGTAGGGGTGGGCCGTGGGCGTGATGTCGCGCAGCACGTCGGCGGCAATGGAGTTGCGCAGCTCCGGAGGCAGGATCTTGGTCACGTCTTTGTCCACCGAGCGGAACACGTACTCGGAGGAGTCGGCGGCAATGAGCTTGAGCGAAGTCGTCTGCCGTCCGCCGCCCCGGCCAAAGGGCCGCAGGCCACCTTTATCGGTAGCCAAGTTGAGCGTGGGCACCTGCACTGGCTGCGTCCAGGACGTGCGGTAGAGGGGCCCCAGGAAAAACCGCTTGCCGGGGCCACCCTTGTACTGCGGGCCGGGTGTTACAGTAGTGGTAGCCACAAAAGGCGCGTCGGGTTTGGCATTGGCTACCCCGCGTGGGGCCGTAGGGCACTCGGGAATAAAGGCATTGACGGGTATACCCGGCAGGCGTGGCTCCTGGCAGGCACTCTGGAACAGCGTACCCGCGTAGGATTCCTTTACCGCTTCGGTAGTACCTTGGAAGGTGTAAAAAGCCGTTTTAACAGTACCGTCCTCGTAATATTCGAGCTTGGAAAAGCCTTCTTCAGACTTGTTGTATAGGGATTTGGCATTGGCGCCCACGTGCTGCTTTTCTGTGAAGGAGCCGGCTACGAGGTGGTAGTTGCCGGCCAACGGAGTGAGCTGCAGGCTATAGTCGTGGGCGGCGGCGTACACCACACCGGGGTTTTCCTGCAGCGTATTCAGCAACTCCTTGCGGAAGTTCTGGTAGGCCGGGTTGGCCATGTCGCGCGGGGAGCCTACGTTCTGGCGGTAGGCCGTGTAGAACGAGCCCACCAGCGGGGGCAGAAAGTGGCGCAGCACGGGCATGTGGCCGCCGTAGATGCCATTACTGACGACGGGCTGGTGGCCAACCAGCAGCACGTTTTTGCCCTTGGTGTCATCCAGAATATCCTGCAGCTGCTCCCGGAATTCCTCCTGGGTCATCGTCTTGCAGTCGGTGTCGGGCGCTTCGGGCCGGTCGTAGGGGTGCGTCCACCAGGGCGAGTTGATGGCTACCAGACGCACGTTGGGGGCAATATCCACCACTTCAGGGCCGGGGCAGCCACCCGTGGGTACGAAGGCGTTCTGGCCGGGCAGGCGCTTCTCGATGTACTCTTCCAGCCGGCGCACGCGCTTCAAGCCCTCGGGGCCGGAGTTGGCCCAGTCCTTATCACCAGGCACAAAGTAAAGCTTACCATTGGGCAACCCGGTGAGCAGGTTAATAAGCACATCGGCCCGGGCCTTCTGACCAGCCGCGCTGCTGTCCTGCTTGCCGGCCAGACTTTCATTGCCCACGATGTCGCCAAGGTGGACAAGGGTAAACGGGCCGGTTTGCTGCTCTAGGGTACGGCGCAGAGCCTGCAGGTGAGCGGGAGTAGGCGCGGTGGTGGCGGTGTTGCCGAGCAGGAAAACAGTATGGGCCGGGGCAGTCTGCGCCAGCGCCGGGCACGTTGCCGTAAGCAACAGCGCAGCAGCCAGCAGCCGGAAGTAAGGGTTGAGCATGTAGCTGGAAGGGAAATCCGAACGGGAAGTGCCTTCCTTACGCAGAAAGCTGAACGGAGATAAGGCCGGATTAACATTTCTTAATCTGATAAATGAAATTTTCTGTCTGTCAGCAGCACATTTTATTAGGGGTTCACCCGGAAGCAGCCAAGTGTATAAGGCCGGTTGGAGCCGGTAGTTTGAAAATGCCTTGTCAAAACTGGCCTGCTATTACAATATATTAAAAATTTCCTGTGCAAAATCCTGCTTTTTTGCTTGTTTTCTAACCGCTTTATCTGCCATACCTAATGGTGGCTTATATCGGGCTTATTGCCTGATCGGGCACATCAACGCGTGTGACGTAAGTGATAAAAAGATGAAAAAAACATGGTTTTAGCACCATATAAGGCGTTTTCAAAAGTTGACATTGCACTGACCGACCCGATATATTGCTACTGTTTCCAAGACTGCATCCGGCAGCCTTGGAGGCCCCGATTTTCCCGACCTACCTCTTTTCCACAACCCCACCATCATGAAGAAACTCTTTACCACATTTTGTGGCGCTCTGGCATTGGCCGGCGCCACCCAAGTAGCCCAGGCGCAAACCTACCAGCAGGTCTGGGCCGATGAATTTAATGGTAGCATCAGCTCCAGCTGGGTGTTTGAAACCGGCGGTGGCGGCTGGGGCAACAACGAAAAGCAGTACTACCAGCGCGCCAACGCCACCGTGAATGGCACGGACCTGATGATTACGGCCCGGAGAGAAAATGTAGGCGGGTTGCCCTACACCTCGGCCCGGATGAAAACGCAGGGCATCAAGCAATTCACCTACGGCAAGATAGAGGCGCGCATCAAGATGCCACTTGGCCAGGGCCTGTGGCCGGCTTTCTGGATGCTGGGCGCCAACATCGGACAGGTTGGCTGGCCGGCTTGCGGCGAAATCGACGTGATGGAGCACATCAACTCCGAAAGCAAGGTGTACGGCACAGTGCACTGGGACAGCAACGGCCATGCCGAGTACGGCGGCAACATCGTGACGACGCCCCAGAACTACCACGTGTACACGGTGGAATGGGAGCCCACCTACATCCGCTGGTTTGTGGATGGAGTGAAGTACCACGAAATCAACATTACCGGCAACACCGGCGGTACCGAGGAGTTTCAGCGGCCCTTTTTCCTGCTCCTGAACCTGGCGGTAGCCGGCAACTGGCCCGGCCAGACGGTAGACGAAAGCAAGTTGCCCGCTACCATGTACGTTGACTATGTACGGGTATACCAGAAAACAAGCACTCCAACTACCTCTAGCGTTACGCTGCAGGCAGAAAGCTACTCGGCCATGAACGGCGTACAGTTGGAAAACTGCTCGGAAGGTGGCCAGAACGTGGCCTACATCGATGCCGGCGACTGGATGGCCTACAACAACGTCAACTTTCCCACTTCGGGCACTTATAAGCTGGAGTACCGCGTAGCTAGCCCCAGCGGTGGTACGTTGTCGTCGGATCTGAACGCTGGCTCCGTGCAGCTGGGCAATGTGGCCATTCCGGCTACTGGTGGCTGGCAGAACTGGACGACGGTTTCCAAGAACGTGAACGTCAATGCGGGCACCTACAACTTCGGGGTGTTTGCCCAAACCAGTGGCTGGAATATCAACTGGATCCGCATCACCAAAGTCACTGCCCTGACCGGTTCCGCTGGCACTACCACGCTCACCACGGCTACGGATGCCAAGACCAAAGCGGCCAGCGGCCCCTTCGGCGTGGAGGTGTACCCGAACCCGCTGCCCGCCGGCCGTACGTTGCAGCTGCGCCTGAGCGGCCACGATGCCAAATTGCCCGTAGGCGTGCGCATCACCACGGTAAGCGGCCAGGAAATGCTCCAGCGTACGACTTTTGCCAACGGCGAGCTGCAGCTGGATTGCCAGTCGCTCAAGAGTGGCCTCTACCTGCTGCGCGTGACGAGCGGCGAATCGACCCAGGTGCAGAAGCTGGTAATTCAGTAGCGCGCCAAGCCCATCTGGTTTAATGCAAAAAGCCCCGCCGCAAAGATGCGGCGGGGCTTTTGCCTGCTGAGGTCAGCCAGAATCAGCTTTCGGCGCGCATCAGTTCGGCGGCCACTTTGGGCACGCCGGTGGTGGCGGGCTCGGTGATGAAGTGCAGATCGGGGCGGGCTGAAACCGGCGGGCGACTAGGGTCGATGATATAGATGGGCGTGCCCGGCCGGACGTAGTTGACGAGCCCGGCCGCCGGGTACACCTGTAGGGAAGTGCCCACCACCAGAAACACATCGGCCGTAGTGGCTTCCTCTACGGCGCGCTCCATCAGTGGCACCGCCTCGCCAAACCACACGATGTTGGGCCTGAGCTGGTGGCCTTTCTCGCACAGGTCGCCCAGCTCTATCCGGTCCGATTCCATGGGGTACACCAGTTGCTCGAAGTAGGAGCTGCGCGACTCAAACAGCTGGCCGTGCAGATGAATAACGTGCGAGGAGCCGGCCCGCTCGTGCAGGTCATCCACGTTCTGGGTTACAATCACTACGTCAAAGTCCTGCTCCAGCGCGGCCAGGGCCAGGTGGCCGGCGTTGGGCTCCGCGGCACGGGCAGCGCCCCGGCGCTGGTTGTAGAACTCCAGCACCAGTTCGGGGTTTTTGGCCCAGCCCTCGGGCGTGGCCACGTCCTCGATGCGGTGACCTTCCCACAGCCCATCGGAGCCCCGGAAAGTAGCCAGGCCGCTTTCAGCCGAAATGCCGGCCCCGGTGAGGGCCACGATTTTCTTTTTCATAGGTAGCGGGGATAATAGATTCGTCAGGTATATACCTTGTCTGGGCCCGTGTGGTTCGGAGCAGTACCGCTGCTGCTGCGCTACTCAAACCGGCCCAATTCGGTGCGCTCGAACGTCCACTCAGGCGTAAGTACCTGGTCAGCCTGCGGATCGAGAAAGAACCAGGCGCCCAGGCCCGGAGCCTCCAGATTCTTCAAGACGTGCATCTGTTGGGCAGGCATGTAGCTTTGCGCCAGCAGGGCTACGCGGCGGCCGGTGCTGGATTGCACCGCTACGTCCAGCACCAGCACCGCGTGGCCCGGCGAGCCACCGTGAATCAGTACGTCGCCGGGGCGCACCTGCGCTAAGGGAACAGGCCGCAGTTCCTTGCTCAGCGACAGGGTACCGGCGTAAGTGAATATCCGGTCGAGGTAGCGGCGGAGGCTGGCGTGGCTGGGTGCTTCGGCGGGGCGTGGGGCAGGCTGCACGCTGTTGCCCGTCACCCGAAACCCCGTACCTGAGTACCAGTCCTGAAAGCGGATATCGTGGCCGCTGGTGAGGTGAAAATGAATCTGGTTGGGCTGTCGGCTGAACTGGTACTCGGCCCGCAAGCGGATAACCGCATCGGCGCACTGCTGCAGATCCTGATTGCCTACGTCGAGGTCCAGCACGGCTGCGTGTACATCCTGGCGGTTTTTCAGCTGCCCATTGTGCAGCCTCACCGGCGGTTTCCCCGGCAGCAAAGGCAGATACCGCAGCCACGCCCCAAAAGAGGCCGGTAGTACATCCACACGCTGGTAGCCTTGGGGTGGAGTAAACCGAGAGGCTAGCGTCTGGCGGGCGTTGTAGCGCCCGGCTGCCAGCCAAGCATAGTCCTGAGCCCGGCCGGAGACAAGGGTTTGCGCAGTCCCGGCTTGCCGGGCCGGAGCAGATTCGGCCGGTATAGGGTTGCCAAGTGTGGCGAGCAGCAACAGTAGGATAGGCATCATCAGTATAGAAAATGGCAAGTTCAATGCAGCCTTCCTAACGGCTCCATCAGCTTGGTATTTCATCCAACCTACAACAAAAAAGGCCCCGGCTAACGCCGGAGCCTTTTTGCTGCGCGGAATGGCGCGAAAGAAACTTTACTTAGCCTTGCTGGCCGTTTTGGAAGCGGCTGTTTTAGGAGCAGCCTTCTTAGCGGCCGGCTTTTTCGCCGCTGGCTTTTTGGCGGCCGGTTTCTTGGCGGGCGTATCCGCTTTTTCCTCGGCGGCAGGCGCAGCTTTCTTTCCGAAGCGGCCGCCTTTGGCTGGTTTATCCGGCGTGGCGTCAGCCAGCTCCAGGCAGCGTTCCAGGGTCAGCTCAATGGGTTCTTCGCCTTTCGGAATCTTCACGTTCTTCTTGCCCACTACGATGTAAGGGCCGAAACGGCCATTTAGTACCTGCACGTCTTCGCGGCCAGGGAAAGTTTTAATCAGGCGCTCCGAGTCCGACTTGCGTTTGGCTTCAATCAGATCAATGCCTTCCTGAGCCGTGATGGTGTGCGGGTCCTGCTCCTTGGTGAGCGAGTAAAACTTGCTGTCGTGGCGGATGTAGGGGCCGAAGCGGCCGAGCGCGGCCGTCATGGCCTTGTCTTCGAACTCGCCCACCACGCGCGGTAGCTTAAACAGCTCCAGCGCTTCTTCCAGGGTGATATTCTCGATGAACTGCCCCTTGCGCAGGCTGGCATACACGGCCTTTTCGCCTTCGGGGGCACCTTCCAGCGGCTCAATCTGCACGTACGGCCCAAAACGCCCTAGGCGAGCCGTCAGCTTTTGGCCGGTTTCGGGGTGGATGCCGATTTCGCGGGTGCTGCCCAGCGTGCTGCGCTCGATGTCCTGCCCACGCTCTACCGTTTCGTGGAAGGTGGTGTAGAAGCCGGCCAGCATATCCGTCCATACCTCCTGGCCATCGGCAATGCGGTCAAACTCGTCTTCTACCTTGGCCGTGAACTGAAAGTCCACAATCACGGGGAAGTGCTCTACCAGGAAATCCGTTACGACCATGGCCGTGTCCGTCGGGAACAGCTTGGCTTTGTCGGCTCCGTAATTTTCAGTCTTTACCTCGGTTTTCACCGTGTCGCCATCCAGCGTGAGCACATGAAACTTACGCTCCTTGCCTTCACGAGTGTCTTTTTCCACGTAGCCGCGCTTCTGAATGGTACTGATGGTAGGCGCGTAGGTGGAAGGCCGGCCGATGCCCATTTCCTCCATCTTTTTCACCAGGGAAGCCTCCGTGTAGCGCGCCGCCGGGGAGGCATACCGCTCGGTAGCGCGCAGCACCTGCAGAGGTAGGTCCTGGCCCACACTCAAGGGCGGTAAGCCGCGTGAAAACGACGATTCCGCAGCTTCATCCTGCTCGTCATCGTCCTTGCTCTCGGCGTAGGCTTTCAGGAAGCCTTCGAAGGTAATAACCTCGCCCGTAGCCGTAAGCGTCACGCCGGGTTGGGTGCTGATGCCGATAGTAGCCACTGTGCGCTCAATCACCGCGTCGGCCATCTGGGAGCCCAGGGCGCGCTTGCGGATCAGGTCGTAGAGGCGCTGCTCGGCGGAGTCCTCGCCGGCTTTTACCAGCGCAAAGTCCGTGGGCCGGATGGCTTCGTGGGCTTCCTGAGCCGAGGCCGACTTGGTTTTAAATTGGCGGGTGTGGGCGTATTCTTCGCCGTAGGCTTGCGAAATGGCCACTTTGGCCGCCGCCAGCGCATCCTGCGAGAGGTTCACGGAATCGGTGCGCATGTAGCTGATGCGGCCGGCTTCGTAGAGCTTCTGGGCCACGCTCATGGTCTGGGCCACCGAGAATCCCAGCTTACGCGAGGCTTCCTGCTGCAGGGTAGAGGTAGTAAACGGCGGCGCGGGGCTGCGCTTGCCGGGCTTTTTCTCCAGGTTTTCGATGCGGTAGCTGGCTCCCACGCTGCGCGTCAGGAAGGCTTCAGCATCTTCGCGGGCGGCAAAGCGCTTTGGCAGCTCGGCTTCCAGCACGGCCCCGCGGCCGGCATCAAAGCGGGCTACCACGCGGTAGGCGGAGGACGTTTTGAATTGGCTGATTTCCCGCTCCCGCTCCACTACCAAGCGTACGGCCACACTCTGCACACGCCCTGCTGAGAGGCCGGCTTTTACTTTTTTCCAGAGTACCGGGCTCAGCTCAAACCCCACCAGCCGGTCGAGCACGCGGCGGGCCTGCTGGGCGTTTACCAGGTTCAGGTCTATTTCCCGGGGGTTGTCGATGGCCGTGAGAATGGCGTTCTTGGTGATTTCGCGAAACACGATACGGCGCGTTTTGTCGCCGCCGGTCAGGTTCAGGGTTTCGGCCAGGTGCCAGCTAATGGCCTCCCCTTCGCGGTCATCGTCACTGGCCAGCCACACAGTTTCGGCTTCCTTGGCCAGCTTCTTCAGCTGGCTGATGATTTCGCGTTTATCGGGCGATACGACGTAGGTAGGCTTGAAGCCATTAGCAATGTCAATGGCATTGTTATCCTTCGGCAAATCACGCACGTGGCCAAAGCTGGATTTTACGATGAAGTCCTTGCCCAGGTAACCTTCGATGGTTTTGGCCTTGGCTGGGGACTCGACAATGACTAGATTCTTAACCATATAGGAGGAAGCAGGGCGGGGGCTGCCGTTATTTTCTTGAGTAGAACGGGAAGCAGCGCAGGGAAGTTGAATTTTGCCGCAAAGATGCTGCAATATTCCGGCCCGGTATTTTATTCATCCAGATAAAGTTGAAATAAAGCCGGGAGTCTACTACACAATAGGCCAGTAACTAGTTCAGCAGATGATGATTGAGCTATATAGCGCGGCAAACCAGGAAAAATGCCGGTGAGTTAGGCTGGTTTACCAGTTTTGTTACCTTTGTCGGTCTGACGAAAAGGGCTGATTTCCGGCTTGTCTTCATCTGCACCGCCTTTATTTCCGGCTTCGCAATTCCATAGTATATGGCTTCTGGCAAACCCACCCGCGCCGCTAAATCCGCCGATTCTTCTGTTACTGCCGCTACCGACGCGCCGGTAACGCCTCCGCGCAACGGGCAGTCCGAAGCGGCGCCTTCCAAGAAAGGCACGGCCGTTACGAGTGACAGCACGCGCAAGCGGGGAGTGGTGCGGGCCGAAATAGCCGACCAGGCCCCGGACTACGTCAACGAGCAGCTTAACCGCGTGCTCTACGCCCTCGATGCCTTTAAGAAAGGCGACGTATCGGTGCGCCTCACCAAGCAGAACGACGACATCTTCGCCGAAATAGCCGAAGCCTACAATTCCATGGTGGAAATGATTGGCGGGGTAGGCGGTGAAGTGTCGCGCATTTCGAAGGTGGCCGGGGTGGAAGGCAACCTGAAAGCCCGGGCATCGGCTGAAAATGCCGCCGGTTTCTGGCGCGACATGATCAACAATATCAACGGCCTGGTAGACAGCATTGCCGTGCCGGTATTGGAGGTAGGCAAAGTACTGAAGAACATCAGCCGCGGCAACCTCGACGAATCCTTCCAGATTCCGGTATCCGGCGACTTCAAGGTGATGGCCGAAACCATCAACAAAACGATTGACAACCTCAACGTTTTCGCCGGCGAGGTAACCCGCGTGGCCCAGGAAGTAGGTACCGAAGGAAAGCTGGGTGGCCAGGCCTCGGTACCGAACGTGGGCGGCATCTGGAAAGACCTTACCGACAACGTAAACAACATGGCCAGCAACCTGACTTCTCAGGTGCGCGACATTGCCAACGTAGCTACCGCCGTAGCCAAGGGTGACCTGACCCAGAAGATTACGGTAGATGTAAAAGGGGAGCTGCTGCAGCTGAAGCAGAACCTGAACCAGATGGTGGACTCCCTGAACCTGTTCGCAGGCGAAGTAACCCGCGTGGCCCAGGAAGTAGGTACCGAAGGAAAGCTGGGTGGCCAGGCATCGGTGCCGAACGTGGGCGGGGTTTGGAAAGACCTTACCGACAACGTAAACAACATGGCCAGCAACCTGACTTCTCAGGTGCGCGACATTGCCAACGTGGCCACGGCCGTAGCCAAGGGTGACCTGACCCAGAAGATTACAGTAGACGTAAAAGGGGAGCTGCTACAGTTGAAGCAGAACCTGAACCAGATGGTGGACTCGCTCAACCTGTTCGCCGGCGAGGTAACGCGCGTGGCCCAGGAAGTAGGCACCGAAGGCCGCCTCGGCGGTCAGGCCGTAGTGCCCAACGTAGCCGGTACCTGGAAAGACCTGACGGACAACGTAAACACCATGGCCGCCAACCTGACTTCTCAGGTGCGCGACATTGCCAACGTAGCCACGGCCGTAGCCCGCGGCGACTTGAGCCAGAAAATCACCGTTGATGTAAAAGGGGAGCTGCTGCAGTTGAAGCAGAACCTGAACCAGATGGTGGACTCGCTGAACCTGTTCGCTGGCGAAGTAACCCGCGTGGCTCTCGAGGTAGGCGCGGAAGGCAAGTTGGGCGGCCAGGCCTCGGTTCCGAACGTGGCCGGCGTGTGGAAGGAGCTGACTGACAATGTAAACTACATGGCTTCGAACTTGACGAGCCAGGTACGGGACATTGCCAACGTAGCTACCGCCGTAGCCCGCGGCGACTTGTCGCAGAAAATGACGGTGAACGTGAAGGGCGAAATCCTGGAGCTCAAGAACATCTTGAACCAGATGGTGGACTCCCTGAACATCTTTGCCGGGGAAGTAACCCGCGTGGCCCGCGAAGTAGGTACGGAAGGGAAGCTGGGCGGCCAAGCCAACGTACCCCGCGTAGGCGGTACCTGGAAAGAACTGACCGACAACGTAAACACGATGGCCAGCAACCTGACTTCTCAGGTGCGCGACATTGCCAACGTGGCCACGGCCGTAGCTAAAGGTGACCTGACGCAGAAAATTACGGTCGATGTGAAAGGGGAACTGCTGGATCTGAAGAACATTCTGAACCAGATGGTGGACTCCCTGAACATTTTCGCCGGCGAAGTAACCCGGGTGGCCCGCGAAGTAGGCACCGAGGGTATCCTGGGCGGCCAGGCCAACGTGCCGAACGTTTCGGGTACCTGGAAAGACCTCACCGACAACGTAAACACGATGGCCAGCAACCTGACTTCTCAGGTGCGCGACATTGCCAACGTAGCTACCGCCGTAGCCCGCGGTGACCTAAGCCAGAAGATTACGGTAAACGTAAAGGGCGAGCTTTTCCAGTTGAAGGAAAACCTCAACCAGATGGTGGACTCGCTCAACACCTTCGGCGACGAAGTAACCCGCGTGGCCCGCGAAGTAGGCACCGAAGGCAAGCTGGGTGGTCAGGCCGTAGTACCCAACGTACGAGGAACCTGGAAAGACCTCACCGACAACGTAAACTTCATGGCCGCTTCGCTCACCAGCCAGGTGCGCGACATTGCCAACGTAACCACTGCCGTAGCCCGCGGAGACCTGAGCCAGAAAGTATCCGTTGATGTAAAAGGCGAGCTGCTCGACCTGAAGGACAACATCAACCGGATGGTGGACTCGCTCAACATCTTTGCCGGTGAGGTAACCCGCGTGGCGCTTGAAGTAGGTACCGAAGGCCGCCTCGGTGGTCAGGCCAACGTGCCCAGCGTGAGCGGGGTATGGAAAGAGCTGACCGACCGGGTAAATACCATGGCCTCCAACCTTACTACGCAGGTGCGGGGCATTGTGAAGGTAGTAACCGCCGTATCCAAAGGTGACCTGACCCAGAAGCTGACCCTCGAAGCCAAAGGCGAAGTAGCCGATCTGGCCGAAACCATCAACCGAATGGTGGACGACCTGAACCGCCTGGCCGTGGAAGTAAGCCGCGTGGCCAAGGTAGCTGGGGTAGAAGGCAAGCTGACCGAGCGCGCCACGGTAGGCGGGGTGTCGGGCTCCTGGAAAGAACTCGTGGACACGCTCAACGCCCTGCTCGAATCCATTGCCTCGCCGGTACTGGAAGTAGCCCGCGTCGTACGCGCCATTTCGGAAGGCGACCTGACCCAGCGCGTGGAAGTACCCACTGCCGGCGACATCATGGCCATGTCCGACGCCCTCAACCTGGCCGTGGAAAACCTGAACGAGCTGCTCGGCGAAATCAACGACTCGTCCCTGATTGTGGGCTCGTCGTCGGAGGAAATGGCCGGCAAAGGCCAGGAAATGAGCCGCGTCACGGTGGACGTGGCCCTGGCCATGCAGCAGATGGCTGAAGGCGCCCAGAACCAGGCCCTCAAGACCGACCAGGCCTTCAAGCTGATCGAGGAAATCATGACAGCTACCAAGGAAACGGCCGGCAAGGCCGACGTCGGTATCAAAGCCGCTATCCTGGGTGAGCAAACCTCGCAGTTGGGTCTGAAAACGGTAGCTGAGGTGGTGAAGAACATGGAAGAAATTTCCAACGCCGCCGCCCAGACGGCCCGCACCATTGAAGTGCTGAGCACCCGTTCCGGGGAAATCAGCAAGTCGCTGGGCGTTATCACCGACATTGCCTCGCAAACCAACCTGCTGGCCCTGAACGCCGCCATCGAAGCGGCCCGCGCCGGGGAAGCTGGCCGCGGTTTCGCCGTAGTAGCCGAGGAAATCCGCAAGCTGGCCGAAGGCTCCCGCAAATCGGCCAACGAAATTGCCACGCTGGTAGAAGACGTAAAGAAAGATACGACCTCCGCCGCTACCGCTATTTCGACCATGGAAGGCCGGGTACTCAAAGGCAAAAACGCTACGTTTGAAGCCTCCAGTGCCTTTAAGAACATTGCCACCTCCAGCGGCGAGACACTTCGCACTTCCCGCGACATCCTCACGGCCACCGAGGTGCAGAAAACCTCGATTGGCGACGTAGTAAAGTACGTGGAGGAAGTGGTAGCCATTGCTGAGCAGACGGCTTCGGGCACGCAACAGGTAGCCGGCACGGCCAAGCAGCTTTCTTCGAGCATGCAGGAGCTCACGGCTTCCAGCCAAAAGCTGGCCGACATTGCCGATGACCTGCAGGCGGGCCTGTCCAACTTCCAGCTGATCGAATTCGTGGAGCCCGAGCCCGAGCCTGAACCCGTTCGGCGCGGTCTGCGGCGTATGGTTCAGCAGGTGAAGCCCGAAGTCAAGCAGCCCGTGCGGCGGCAGCAGGGGCCGGTAACGCGCCAGGCTGCCCGCCCGGCTACGTCGGCAGCGCGTTCGGCCGCACCGGCTAAGGGACCCTCAATAGCCCAAGCCAAGCCGGCTGCCAAGGCCGCCGCGAAACCAGCGCGGGCCTCTGCCCCTAAAAAGGGTGCTGACGCTCCGGCCGCCAATAATAAACCGGAGGCCACGCCCCGTAAATCTTCCAAAAACAAAGGCAAATAGTTTCGGACGTCGGCTAGGGGCCACGCGGTGGTGCTCACCGCAGGCCCCAACCCGGTAGCGTTTCAAGCGCAGTAGTATGCAAACAGAAGCCAGCGTCAGTAAAAAACAGGTCATTCAGGAAGCCGTTATTCAGCTGATTATTTTCAAGCTGGGCAGCGAGGAATATGGTGTGCGCATCGAGCAGGTAAAGGAAGTGACCATCACTCCGGAAATTGCGCAGATGCCCAAAACGCCCGCTTTCGTGAAGGGCATTGCCAACCTGCGGGGCGACATTATTGCCATCATTGATCTGGAGGAGCGGTTTGGCTTGCGCCGAGGCCATCAGCCCACTACAGACGGGCTGTCCTATACGCTGGCCATCGAAGCCAAGGACTACACCATTGGCATTGTGGTGCGGGAGGTTCCTCAACCACTTTCTTTGCCTGTGTCCGCCATCGAAAAAGCGCCCGAATTCATCCAAGACAACGGGATTCAGGAAAAATACATTGAAGGTATTGCCCGGCTGGAAGGTCGCATCATCATTGTGCTGGACATGATGAAGTTGCTGACGCCCGCCGAAATCATGCAGCTGAACACACGCGGAGAATCTTCCGGGACACGCTCCCGTACGTAGTCCCAACCATTTTCCTCGTTACACTCCGTTTCCCTTACTTATGAAAAACCGCATTCTCATCGTAGACGACTCGTTCTACATGCGCACGATGCTGAAGAATATGCTCACCGACGCCGGTTACGAGGTGGTGGGCGAAGCAGCCAATGGCCAGCAGGCCCTGGAAATGGCCACCGCCACCCGGCCCGATCTTATTACCCTCGACGTAATTCTACCTGATAACACGGGCCTGGATGTGCTGAAAGGTATTCGGCAGGAGCAGCCGGAGGTGCGCATCGTAATGTGCAGCGCCGTTGGACAGGAAGTGATTGTAAACGAAGCACTGGAAAGCGGCGCCGTGGCGTATATCGTGAAGCCGTTCTCGGAAGAGAAAGTGCTGGAAATCGTGAGCACCGCCCTGCAGCAGGGCAGCTCCTCCGCCGACGCAGCTTCCGATACCGACGAAGCTCAATAAGGGCTAGGTTGGCAGCCGCTTTGGTTGTCAACATATGGGCTCGATTTATACCCTTTCGCCACGCTTTCCATTTTCCGTGATCCGCTTATCTCCAGCACCTAATACCGTCTTGCTTGGTGAGCTACCAGGGCTTTCGCGCCTGGAGCTGACCCGGTGGCTGGCGGTTGCGCCCGATATGCGGGTGGTAGGCTCAGGCGGTACTGCGGAGGATCTGGTGCGGCAATGCCAGCGGCTGCGGCCCAGCCTGGTTATTGCCGGTGAAAGTGCATTACCCGTCCTGAGCCAACTTAATCAGGTGCGTCCTGTGCCCGTGCTGCTGTATGCCAATGGTCTACCGCTGCCGGGCATGCTCCGTGAGGTGGCCCGCTTCGGGGTATACGACTATATAC
Organism: Hymenobacter guriensis; assembly: GCF_015773195.1. Lineage (GTDB taxonomy): Bacteria > Bacteroidota > Bacteroidia > Cytophagales > Hymenobacteraceae > Hymenobacter > Hymenobacter guriensis. The sequence continues at coordinate 301,043 of NZ_JADWYK010000004.1, read as the reverse complement.
TGCCGCTGCTGCCCCGCGAGCATACTGGCGCCGCCCAGCAGCGCGCTGATTTCTGGCGCAAAATTCGGGCAGTATTACCCTCGGTTTCGGCCCCGGCTCCCCGCCCGGCTACTTTGCTGGCCCCACCTCAGGGGGTTATTGTGCTGGGCGGCTCTACCGGCGGCACCAAAGCCGTGGAGCAAATTGTACAGCAATTGTCATCTACGCTGAAGCAGGCCGTGCTGGTAGCCGTACATCTGCCGGCTCATTTTACGGACTCGTTCGTGGAACGTTTACGCCGCATATCCCCGCTGCCGGTGCAGGCTGCCAGCCATGAGTCGCGGCTGGAGCCCGGCAAGATCATGGTCATTCCCGGGGGGCAGAATATGGTGGTGCGCCCGATCAGCAACGGACCCTGGCTGGGCTGGCAAACCGAATTCTCCACGGAAATGCCGGGCTTCGATGTGCCTTCCATCGATCTGCTGCTGGCTTCCCTGGCCCGTACGATGGGGCGTAAAGTCACCGGCGTTATCCTGAGTGGGTTGGGAAGTGACGGTACAGCCGGCGCGCAACTGGTGCGGGCGCAGGGGGGCGCCATCATTGCCCAGAACGAGCAGTCGGCTACGGTATTCGGGATGCCTAAATCGGTTATCCAGGCCGGGCTGGCTTCGCAGGTGTTGCCTTTGCATAGTATTGCCGAGTTTATCAACCGGTATGGTTCCGCGGCGTCGCCTGTCCATGCGCAGGCCCGTTCTGTTTCCCAACTCTCGCTCGGATGAAATCACGGGACCAGGAATACCGCGAAATGTTCATGGCGGAAGCGTTGGAGTACTACGACGCCATGGGCCGCCATATCAGCGAGCTGGAGAAAAACCCGCAGGCCGACGCCGCGCTCAATGAGCTGTTCCGGCTGATGCATAACCTGAAGGCGAATGCGCGGGCCATGGGCTTCAACGAGCTGGGCGAAATTGCCCACGGTATGGAGACCATCTTCGGCCTGATTCGCAGCAAGGAAAAGGCGTTTACGGGCTCGGTTATTCCCGTCATCTTTGGCGGCATCGATACCATTGGCGTTATCATCCGGGCCATTGGCGAAGATGCGCCGCTGCCGGAGGCAAGCATGCTGCTGGCCAACCTCGACCGACTGGTGAAAGGTGAAGAGCCCATTCTGGACGGTGAGCTGGCCGCCGAAGACTCGCGCAAGCTGGAGCTGTCGGACCTGGTCTATATCCAAATCAAGAAGCTAGACCATCTGCTGAACTTGGTTGGGGAGCTGATTATCGATCGCGACCGGGTGTTTACCCTGGGCCAGGAAATCGGCAACCCGGCCCTGCAGGCAGTGGCCTCGCACCTGTACCGCATTGCCGACGAGTTGCAGTACAGCGTGATGGATGCCCGGCTGGTAAACGTTGGGTCCCTGTTCAACAAGTTTCCGCGGGTGGTGCGCGACGTGGCGACGGCCGAGCAAAAGGAAGTCAACCTCACCATCAGCGGACAGGATATTCAGATTGACCGCAACATCCTCCAGATCATTACCGATGCGCTGCTGCACCTGGTGCGCAACGCCATCGGGCACGGCATCGAACAGCCTGCCGAACGCGAAAAGGTTGGCAAGCCGCCGGTCGGGGAGCTGGCCATCCTGGCTTCCACGGAGCGTGACGACGTGCTGATTCAGGTGCGCGATGATGGCCAGGGCATCGATGTGGAAAGCGTACGGCGCAAAGCCGTGGAGCGCGGGCTGGTAAGTGCCGGGGCTGCGGCCTCGCTCAGCCCCAGCGACGTGCGGGCTTTCCTGTTTGAGCCCGGCTTTTCCATGGCCAAGGAAGTAACCGATATTTCGGGCCGGGGCGTGGGCCTGGATGTAGTGAAGCTGGCCATCGACTCCCTCGGCGGGCAGTTGCGCGTTGATTCAGAGCTGGGCAAGGGCACTACCTTCACGCTGGTATTGCCCACCTCCATTGCCGTCAAAGGCGCCTTGCTCTTTGAGCTGGAAGGCCGCAGCTACGCCCTGCTGCTTATGCACATCGACTCGGTGGTGTCATTGTGGCCGCAGCAGCTGCACGTGGTCGGCGGGATGCTCCTGGCCGAAGTACAGGGCGAAAACGTGCCGGTGGTGAGTTTGCGGCAGCTGCTGCACTCCGGCGACGAACCATTGCCTCCCGCCGACCGCAGCGAGCTGCACGGGCGGCAGGATATCATCATTGCCAACTACAACAACCGGCGGCTGGGCCTCATCGTCGACCGGTTTGTACGACAGCAGAACATTGTCATCAAACCCATGTCTCAACCCCTGGATACCATTGATCTGTTTGGCGGCGTTACGCTGCTGGGCAGTGGTCAGGTATGCCTAGTGTTGGACGTGCCGGCCATAACCCGAGTGTTTCTGGCCAAAAGACCTTAATCTACGTATTGCATACCCCGGCTCGGCGTGCACCCGCACAAAGAGCTGGCCAACCGAATTGAGAGTATGGAGTTGCACATGACGGAACTGGAGCGGGATATCATCCGTGAGATTCTCAATATCGGCCTGGCGCGCGCGGCAGACTCATTTGCCGTTATTGCCCAAGAGAAGGTATTGCTGGAGGTGCCCAACCTGGACCTGGTCACGGCGGACAGCGTGATTGAAACCGTGCAGCAGTACGAGTACAGCCACCGCATCATTCAGTCGGATATCCGCGGAGACTTCAACGGCACTACGCTGATGCTGTTTTCCGGCCAGCACGTGCAACGGCTCTCTAAGGTCTGTTTGCGCATGGATGTGCCGGAATCTATCGAGATAAATGAGATGCAGGAGTCCCTGCTGCTGGAGATGAGCAATATTATCACCGGCGCGCTGGTCACGCAGTTGGCCAATATTCTCAAAGCGCACATATACGGGGCGCCCCCGGCTGCTTCCAATGGCGACGTAACTATTTCCCTGCACAGCCTCATCAGCCACAACCCGGGCTTCCAGCCGCTGATTTTCTCGGTTATCACCCAGTTCTCCGATCAGAACAGCTCCGTGGAATTGCCGCTGATGCTGTTCTTCGACCGGGACACGTTTGTGAAGATTCTGGAAATCATTCGCGGCTACAACTTCCTTGATACGCAGTCGGCGGGCGCTTAAGCGCGTTCTGCCGTTTTCCTTTCCTGCTCATGTCCACCTCTTCACTCGAAGAAAAGCTTGCTAAGTTTGACCCCAACGGTGTTGGGGATTCCAGCGGCGGGTTGTTTGGCTTGCCTTTCACCCCCGCCGAAGCCCAGGTAGTGGTAGTGCCCGTACCCTGGGAAGTTACCGTGTCGTACCGCGCCGGTACGGCTGCCGGACCCGCCGCCATCCGCGACGCCTCGGCCCAGGTAGACCTCTACGACCCGGACGTGCCGGATGCCTGGCGCCTGGGCATCGCCATGGAGGAAATTGACGAAACCTGGGCCCAGCAAAGCCATACGTTACGGCAGCAGTCGGAAGAGTACATTGGCTGGCTGGAAGCCGGGCAACCCGCAAAAGGCGGCGCCGGGTTTGCTGCCGTGCCCTCCGCTATTACTGCCAAAGGCCAGGAGCTGCTGGCGTGGCTTCAGCAAAAAACCGGCACTCTGCTCGATGCGGGCAAGAGCGTGGTGGTGCTGGGCGGCGACCATAGTACCCCGCTGGGCTACATGCACGCGCTGGCTGAGCGCCACGAGGAGTTCGGGATTCTGCAGATTGATGCCCACTGCGACCTGCGGCCGGCCTACGAAGGCTTCCAGTATTCGCACGCCTCTATTATGTACAACGCCCTGCAACTGCCCCAGGTAAAAAAGCTGGTGCAGGTAGGCATCCGCGACCTGTGCCAGCAGGAAGCTGATCTGATTGCGCACTCCGGGGGCCGGGTGGCCATGTTCCACCACCGTTCCCTGCGCGACCAGATGTACGAGAAGAAGTCGTGGAAGAAGATGTGCGGCAAAATCATTGCTCAGCTGCCTCAAAAGGTGTACCTGAGCTTCGACATCGACGGCCTCGACCCCAAGCTTTGCCCCGGCACCGGCACGCCCGTGCCCGGCGGGCTGGAGTTTGAGGAAGCCCTTTACCTGATTCGGGCCGTGGTACGCTCCGGCCGCCAGATCATCGGTTGCGACCTGAACGAGGTAGCTCCCGGCGAAACCGACTGGAACGGCAACGTGGGCGCCCGCCTGCTGTATCAGATGTGCAACTGGATGGCCGTTTCACAGGGCCACCTGAAAGCTACTGGCATGGCCGGTTAATTGGTCAATTATGAAAAAAAGGTCTGTTTCCGAAGGGGAGCAGACCTTTTTTGTTGGCTAAAAGAGTTGCCATAATAACCCAAGCCCGCCGGAAAGAGTACATTAGCCCGGCGCTATAATTAGTGTCAGTTTGGATTTTCCTTCACCCTCAACTCTCTCCACTGTTATGGGCTTCATTCTCAAGTTCATCCTCACGGCCATCCTTACCTACGTGCTGGCCCGCTACCTGCCCGGCTCGCACATCGGCGGTTTCAAAGACGCTGTTCTACTGGTGCTGGTGCTGGCAGTGCTCAACGCCATCCTGAAGCCTATTCTGAAAGTCCTGGGCTTTCCTATTACCATCCTCACGCTGGGGCTGTTTTTGCTGGTCATCAACGCCGTTATCGTACTACTAGCCGACTGGATTCTGCCTGGCTTCAAGGTAGATGGTTTCCTGGCGGCCCTGCTGTTCAGCGTGGTGCTGTCGTTGGTGACGGCCGTAGTGGATATGGTGGTCGATTGATCGGCAATGCTGAAAACGAAACCGCCCGACTACGCTGCGTAGTCGGGCGGTTTCGTTTTCGAAGTCAGCTGTTTGTGAGCCGCCCTTAGCGGGAAACTAAGGCGCGGCGCCGCCGGTAAAGCAGCCAGGCCCCAGCCAGCAGCGTGAGGGGCCAGAAGTACGTGACGAATACCAATGATTCGCCCAACAAGTACCAGCCGTAGCGCAGGCCAGCTGCCAAACGGGGAAACAGCGGGGCCTGAGGTTCCATTTCAGTGGGTACGGGCTGGTAATACTGCAAATGAAGTGTCCCCAGGGTGGCTTCCTCCGCCAGCAGTTGGTCGTTGGCCGCTAGGGTAGAGGTATCCGTGGCAGCGCGGGGAATGGTGCGCACGCGCAGCTGCTCCGTAGCCAGGTCGCGGGAGCGGATGTCTTTGCTTTCGACGTAGCCCAGGCGGCCCAGCGCCACGGTAAGCGCCAGAAACTGAGTTGAAGGTACCCGAATGGTAAGACGCTGCGTGTGGCGGCTGTCTTCTCTGGCTTCGTGCGCTTCAGCCAGGTAGGCGTGGTGCTGGTAGAGTACCGTATCCAGCTGGCTGGTTGCCGCTGCAAAATCCTGTACGGCCATGCGCATCTCGCCCTCATAAATCACGGGGCGGCGGGTTTGCCACAGCCGGCCCAGCGGTATGCCCGACAGCTCGGTGGCGGCAGGAACTACTATTTCCTGCGCCGGGGATTCTTCAACGGTTTCGGTGGCTTGCTGCTGGGCGCACCCAGCCAGCATCAGCCCCGCCAGCGGGAGCAGACGCAAATACTTTTTCATCGGAAGTAGGGGGAATTGAGATGGATGAAAAAGCCGCGCAGCTTCTGCTTCTTCATACCGGCACTCCTGAAACGTAACCCATTGCTGGCAGCAAACGCAAAGCCGCCCGGCCTCTGCAAGCAGAAACCGGGCGGCTCAGGGAAAAAATTGTGTGTATGTGAGTTATTTATCCAAACACCAAACGGGGCGGCTACAGGCGGCGGATCTGGGCCCCGAGGGCAGAGAGGCGCTTGTCGATGTACTGATAGCCGCGGTCAATCTGCTCCACGTTGTCAATCACGCTGCGGCCTTCAGCCGAAAGGGCGGCAATAAGCAGGGCCACGCCCGCCCGGATGTCGGGCGAGGTCATGTTGATGCCGTGCAGCTGCTTCTGGCGGTCCAGGCCGATAACGGTGGCGCGGTGCGGGTCGCAGAGGATTACCTGAGCGCCCATGTCGATGAGCTTATCCACGAAAAACAGGCGTGACTCAAACATCTTCTGGTGAATGAGCACGGTGCCCTTGGCCTGCGTAGCCACCACCAGCACAATGCTCAGCAGATCGGGCGTGAAGCCGGGCCAGGTGTGGTCGGAAACCGTGAGGATGGAGCCGTCGAGGTAGGTGGCAATTTCGTAGTGGGGCTGCGCCGGAATGTGGATGTCGTCGCCGCGAAACTCCAGCTGAATACCCAGCTTACGGAAGGTATCAGGAATGATGCCAAGCTCCGGAATCTGACAGTCCTTGATGGTGATTTCCGAGCCCGTCATGGCGGCCAGGCCGATGAAGGAGCCGATTTCAATCATGTCGGGCAGCATGCGGTGGTCGGTGCCGCCCAGGCTTTCTACGCCCTCAATGGTGAGCAGGTTGGAGCCGATGCCGTTGATGTTGGCCCCCATGCGTACCAGCATCTTGCAGAGCTGCTGCAGGTAAGGCTCGCAGGCCGCGTTGTAGATGGTCGTGGTGCCCTTCGCCAGCACGGCGGCCATGACGATATTGGCCGTGCCGGTCACGGAGGCTTCGTCCAGCATCATGTAGGTGCCCGTTAGCCCGTTTTCGGCCTTGATGCGGTAGAAGTCGGAGCCTTCCATGGTGAGCTTGCCGCCCAGCTTTTCCAGGCCGAGGAAGTGCGTATCCATAGGACGCCGGCCGATTTTGTCGCCTCCGGGCTTGGGGAGCTGACATTTGCCGAATCGTCCCAGCATGGGCCCCAGAATCATAACGGAGCCGCGCAATGCCCCGGCCTGGGCTACAAATTCAGGGGTGTCGAGGTAGTCGAGGTTGACGGCGTCGGCCTGGAAGCGGTACGTGTCAGAGGCCAGTTTGCCTACTTTCACGCCCATGTCGCGCAGCAACTCAATGAGCTTGTTCACGTCCCGGATGTCGGGGATGTTGCTGATGGTAACGGGCTCGGGGGTGAGCAGGACGGCGCACAGAATCTGCAGGGCTTCGTTTTTAGCGCCCTGGGGTACGATTTCTCCCTTCAGCGGATGTCCGCCGATTACTTCAAATGAAGCCATGTAGTTACTGGTTGTTCGTGGTCAGTTTTTCGTGCCCTGATGCCAATGGTGGCGGTTTGTTGACAAGTGCAAATTGTCCGTCGCCAAAGCTGGTACAGCCTGACGACGGACAACTTGCCATTGACAACTAAATCCTTACTGCGGGGGTTGCTGGGGCTCCTGGCGGCTTTTCTTGCCGCCCCGGCGCTGCTTGTCGCGGCGGTTGCCAGCGCCTCCACTACGGCGGCCTTCGCGGTCGGGGCGTTCCTGGCGGGGCTGCGGCACGATGAAGGGGGCCGGACGGCCACCAGCAGTGGCGGGAGCAGCGGCGGTTTCAAACAAGCCCTGCGCTTCTACCTGAGCGGGGTCGAGCGTTAGCTTGCCACCGGAAAGGTCCTTGAGGTGCTTGAGGATGGTGACGTCCTTGGCGTTTTCCTTGTTGTGGGAGCGGTAAAGGAACTTCATGGTGCGGCCAATGGTGATAGTGGCCTGCTCGCGCTCCTGCGGATCTTCCAAGGTCAGCGCCTTTTCCACCATCAGCTCCACGCCCCGGCCGTAGGCGCGCAGCTTCAGGGCTTTCTGGGGGTAGGGCAGGGGCTTGGGGTGTTCGTTCAGGTCTTTCAGGCCTTTAAGCTCAAACGGCGAGTCGATGTCCAGATTCTCATCGGCCATTTCGTAGAGGTGGTTCCATACCTTCTGCTGGGCATCGGGCTGGTCGCGCAGGCCGGGCTGCAGACGGAAAATCAGCTGCACCAGCTGGTGGGCGCGCTTGGTCCGCTCGTCGCGGTCTTCGATATCGTGGAGCTGCTGGATGAGCTGGTAAGTGCTCTGGCCGTACTCGCGCTGGAGCAGCTCGTGTTTATGCAGGGAAGGTAAAGGCATGGGCAAGGAAAAAGTCGGCAAATATACGTCAAACCGCCCCCCGGCCCTAGTTTCGGAACGAGGGCGGGCGGGAGGCATACTGACAGGCAAAGGACAGGCGCGCCGAACGCGCAATCCAAGATAGGACGAATTATAGTAAGGCCGGGCGGGGCTTAGTGTACCCGCAGCTTGGCAAAGCTCAGGAGCAGGGTTTTTTCGCCCACTTCCTCGAACTCGATGATGGCCTTGGTGGAGCCCTGCACGGTTTCGAGCTTAGTCACGGTGCCAAAGCCAAACTTGGGGTGCTCTACGCGCTGGCCGGTTTGCAGGTTGCTGGTGTCGGAGGGCTTGAAATCGGCGGGCGGGGTGTACTTGGTGGCGGCCAGCTTGCGTGGGGCCTGGGGCACGAGGTTGCTGCGCCGCTCAAACACGTGCCCGAACGGTGATTCGCCCGGTCCGGTGCGGTCGGGTCCGGGGCCGGCCGAGAACTTGAAGTCCACATACTGCGGGTCGATTTCGTCGAGGAAGCGGCTTTTCTCGCAGGAGCGCAGATTGCCCCACTGGTAGCGGGAGGTGGCGTAGCTGAGCGTGAGCTTTTTCTCGGCCCGTGTAATAGCCACGTAAAATAGGCGGCGCTCCTCCTCCAGGTCGGCCCGGGAGGTAATCATCATCTGGCTCGGGAATAGATTTTCCTCCAGGCCCACGATGTACACGTTGCGAAATTCCAGGCCCTTGGCCGAGTGAATCGTCATCAGCGTCACCTGCTCGCCTTCGCTCTGGGCGTCCTTGGTGTCGGCGTCCGTTACGAGGGCAATGTCCTGCAGGAAGGCGCTTAGGCTCTTTTCCTCCCGCTCGGGGTCTTCCACGAAGGCCTTCACCCCGTTCAGCAGTTCCTGGATGTTTTCGTAGCGCGAGAGGCCCTCGATGCTCTTATCGGCGTAGAGCTCCTCTATCATGCCCGAGTTCTTGGCAATGAACTTGGCGGCTTCAAACGCGTCTTCCTTGGCCGCCACGGCCGTGTACGCCTTGATTTTCTCGGCGAAGTCCACGATGGGGTTGGCCGCGCGCGTGGGCAGAAACTGGTCGGCATTGCTGACGACCTCCCAGATGGTGTGGTTCGACTCCTCGGCCGCGTTGATAAGCTTGGCAATGGTAGTGTCGCCGATGCCGCGCTTGGGGTAGTTGATGACGCGGCGCAGGGCTTGCTCGTCGTTGGGGTTCACCGTGAGGCGCAGGTAAGCTACTAGGTCTTTGATTTCCTTGCGCTGGTAGAAGCTCAGGCCCCCCACAATCTTGTACTTGATGTTGAGCTTGCGCAGGGCCTCTTCCATGGCCCGGCTCTGGGCGTTGGTGCGGTACAGGATGGCAAAGTCGTCGTAGGACAAGTGCTGGTTCATCTTGTCCTCATAGATGCTGTTGGCCACCAGCTTGCCTTCTTCGTTGTCGGAAGCGGCCTTCAGCACCTCAATCAGTGGGCCTTCCTCGTTGTCGGAGAAGACGTCTTTGCGCAGCTGGGCCTGGTTGTTTTTGATGACGGAATTGGCCGCCTTCACAATGGTTTTGGTGGAGCGGTAGTTTTGCTCCAGCTTGAACACCTGCAGCTCGGGGTAATCCTTCTCGAAGTTGAGAATGTTCTGAATATCGGCCCCGCGGAAGGCGTAGATGCTCTGCGCGTCGTCGCCCACCACGCAGATGTTGCGGTCCTTGGCCGCCAGCTTGCGGGCAATCAGGTACTGGGAGTAGTTGGTATCCTGGTACTCGTCCACCATCACGTACCGGAAAATGTGCTGATACTTGTTGAGCACATCGGGGTGGTCCTTGAACAGCACGTTGGTCTGGTAGAGCAGGTCGTCGAAGTCCATGGCCCCGGCCTTGAAGCAGCGGTTGGCGTACTGCTGGTAAATCACGCCGAGCTTGGGCCGCATCGAGGCTTCGTCGTCCTGCCGGATAACGGGGTCGTTCAGGTACTGCTGCACCGAAATCAGCTTGTTCTTGGCCGAGGAAATCCGGCTCAGCACCATGTTGGGCTTGTACATCTTGTCGTCCAGTTCCAGCTCCTTCAGAATCTGACCGATGAGGGTTTTCGAGTCCTGGGTGTCGTAGATGGTGAAGGAGCGGGGGTATCCGATTTTATCGGCCTCGGAGCGCAGAATGCGCGCGAAGATGCTGTGGAAGGTGCCCATCCACAAGTTCTTAGCATTCGGGCCCACCACTTTCTCGATGCGGGCGCGCATTTCCTTGGCCGCCTTGTTGGTGAAGGTGAGGGCCAGGATGTGAAACGGGTCCACGCCCTGCTCCAGCAGGTTGGCAATGCGGTAGGTGAGCACCCGGGTTTTACCCGAGCCCGCACCGGCTATAATCATGCAGGGCCCGTCGATTTGCATCACGGCGGCCGCCTGCGAGGGGTTCAATAACGAAAGATAATCCAGTCCCATGCGAAAGTTAGTCGGAAACTAAGCTTGTTGGCTTGTTAGCAAAGGTACGGCTTTCGGGCGGGGCATGGAAACCGGGTTATCTTTGCGGTTAGTATTTCTCGCAGTGTTTCGCAGAGGCTGGCGCAGTGTTTCGCCGTGTCGTTCCGCCGGTCCACTGCGGGACCCTGCGTCAGCCTCTGCGAAACACTGCGAGAAAACCATGATTATCATTCAAAATACCGTCATTTCCGACGACGTTCGGGACAACTTCTTCGTCTGCAACCTGGAGGCCTGCAAAGGCGCCTGCTGCGTGGAGGGCGACCTGGGCGCCCCGCTGGAAACCGCCGAGCTGGCCATTCTGGAGCAGGAGTACGAGAACATCAAGCCCTTCCTCACCGAGGCCGGCCGCGCCGCCATCGAGGAGCAGGGCCTCTACATCAAGGACTGGGAAGACGACTACAGCACCACCACCATCGGCGACCGGGAATGCGCCTACGCCCTCTACGACGAGCGGGGCATCCTCAAGTGCGGCATCGAAGAAGCGTACCTGGCCGGGGCTACTTCGTTCAAAAAGCCCATCAGCTGCCACCTGTACCCTATCCGCATCACCAAGTACGAGGACTTCGAAGCCCTGAACTACGACCGGTGGAACATCTGCTCGCCGGCCTGCTCTTTCGGCGCCAACCTGGGCGTGCGCATCTACCAGTTCCTGAAGGAACCCCTGATTCGCAAGTACGGCGAGGCATGGTACGGGGAACTGGTAACGGAAATCGAGACGAACAGCCCGCCGGTGAACCCGTAAATTGGATAAGCAACTTTTAAGGCATGTATTTACTCAAGATCATAGTAATACGATTACGCTTTAGCGTATTATTTAGCCATATAGAGCAGGAAGTGAAGGCCTTTTTCTGAACTCCCGGATTGTACCGATAACTAGGGCAAGGCCGCCAATTAAGCCAATGAGTCCTCCATTTCTATTCTGACCCTTTATTAACGAGCTATCTATGATAACCCGTCCGTTTTGCACAAGTTGGTATATCTGAACGGAGTTACCTGTAGTACCAGTAGAACTAGGGTTGAAGTATACTTTAACTTCATTCCCCACAGTTAGTTTGGCGTCGATATCATCGTAGTTCTGGGTGATTTTGTATACCTGAAAGACGTAAGGGCAGTTGGCAATGTGCAAAGTGAATTTTGCGCCAGTTTTTCCTTTTTCCATCAATATGCCGGAAAAACTACTGACATCGGTTAGATCAAATGTAGCCTCTCTAAGTACGCTGAAACTAACAAGTAGAACAGCACAACTTAGGAGTAAACCGAATCCTAGTTGGATATAGCGTTTGAATTGTTGCCACATAAAGGTTAAAAGCTAGTTATCGAAAGACTAAGCTGAGTAAGCGTGCCAAAGGTATTTTGGCTTCATCTTTGGAAAATCAAGAAGCTAAATTTAGGGACTTATACAACTAGTATGCAATAGGCCAACAGGCTGCCTTAAACTGCCTAAACCGTCGTAAGTTTGACCCGATGCCCTGGCTGACCACCGACGACTTTCTGGAAACCCTGGCGAAGCTGCGGCAGCGCGGGCTGCCATTTCTGCTCTCCAAACTGGTGCCCAGCAACCTGGCCCGCACCCGCAGCGCCTTCGACGACCCCGCGCTGCAGGCGGCCAACTGGTGGCAGGTGCCAGCCGTGCGGCGGCGCTGGAACGAGAAAATCAGCGGCGACGCGGCTATGCCTTACGAAGCTTACGTAGCCAGCCGCTACCTGGCGGGCCGCACCGGGCTGCGGCTGCTGTCCCTGGGTAGTGGGGCCTGTTCCCACGAGCTGGTCTTTGCCCGGCAGCCGCATTTTGCCCTGGTCCACTGCCTCGATATTGCCGAGCGGCTGCTAGCTCAGGCGGCGGCCACCGCCCAGGCCGAGGGCCTCCAGAACTTCCAGACCGAAGTAGCCGACGTAAACCGCCTGAACCTGGTCCCAGCTTCCTACGATGTGGTGCTGTTCCACTCGGCCCTGCACCATTTCCGGGATGTAGAGGGCATTGTGGCCCGGGTGCGCCAGGCGCTGGTGCCCGGCGGCCTGCTTGTCCTGAACGACTACGTAGGGCCCGCCTGCCTGCAATGGACGCCCCGCCAGCTGCGCGCCGCCAATGCAGCGCTAGGGGAAGTGCTGCCCGCCCGGTATCGGCAGCGGTTTTTGTCGTCCCAAATCAAGCGCCACGTAAGCGGCCCCGGCCGCCTGCGCATGTACCTGGCCGACCCCTCCGAGGCCGTGGAGTCGGATCGGATTGTGCCCGCGCTCCGGCGGCACTTCACGCCTTTGGAAGAAGCCGGGCTGGGCGGCAACCTGCTCACGCTGGTACTCAAGGATATTGCCCACCATTTTCTGGCCGAAGACCCCACCACCCAGGCCCTGCTAATGGCGCTTTTCCAGCGGGAAGACGAGCTGTTGCTGCAGGAGCCCAGCAACCTGCTGTTCGGCGTGTACCGGCCACTGATGCCCTAGCCGTTACTTCATCAAATCCCGTCGCACTTTCAGGGTGAGGCGTAGGGAATCCTGCCGCCAGCGCCCCCGCAGTCGGAGCGTATCCGGGCCGGCCAGCGCGTACTGCCAGGGACGGGGGGCGCCGTACTCGTTTTTTTCGCTGCGGGCAATGAGCTGCAGAACCTTCTGGGGCCGCGCCGAATCCGGCTCCGTAATGAACCGGTCGCGGCGGAATGAGTTGCGCAGCACGGCGTTGGCCGCCTGAAAGTAGGCGCGGGTCGGCCACACCGAGTCGGTAGCCGCTACCGGCTGCCAGCGGTCGGCCGCCCACCGCTCGGCTTGCACGGTTTCCCACACGCCGGTAACGGGTAGCACCTGGGCCTGCTCGTCGGCGTAAGCCATTACCCCGACGCTATCCTGCCCAACTAAATAGAGCATAGCCAGCGTGAGCAGAATGCCCAAGCCCCGGTACACCCAGCGCCCTATCCGGCTAAAGTGTTCCGCTGTGGCAGGCAGGGTGCGGGGCGCCGCCGGGCGGTGCAAAATAAAGAACTGCCAGAGCCGGTCGGCATCCTGAGCCAGGAGCAGCAAAGCCAGGGCTAGGTAGGTGCCCGAGCCAATCTTTACGCACACGTCAAAAAACAGATTGATGACGAACACGTTGAGCATGACCACCGTGGCCACGAAGGCCCCCAGAGTGCGGGTACGGCGAAACAGCAGCAGCACGGCCGGCAGTATCTCACCCCACCCCAGAAACTGCTGATAAGTCCGCGAGTAGCCGAAAAACTGCCAGGCCACGCGCATCGGGGTCAGCTCGGCCGGCGGCGTGTCGAGGTTAGCCCACAGGCGCGGGAACTGAGTGGCAAACACTTTCGAGCTCCCATACATAAACAGCTGCATGCTCAGGTACAGCACGATAAGGTCGAGCATCACCGCTGCCACTGCCCAGCGGCGCCGCGTCAGCCGTTGCACCAAGGCTGCACCAACTCCTATCAACACGCCCCAGCCCAGGCCAATGCGAAGGGAAAGCCACTGGGCCGGCGTATCGCCGCAGCTGGAGCTTACTTCCGCCAGCGGCTGCAGCAGCCCCATAGACAGTAAGGCTTCGTACAGCCACGGGGCCAGCACCACCCCCAGGCCAACGGCCGCCGCGACGGTATTGAGTAGGTGCCAGCCGGAAGGCACCGGACGCAGCGCAGGAGAGGTAGGGAGGGCAGGCATGGAAAGGGTATACAATAAGACCTGAATATAGAAGTCGTCCTTTAGAATACAAACCCCTGCCAGGTCCGGGTATGCGGGCTGGCGAAGCTGGCTACCAGCCTTTTCCACAACACAACAGGCCGCCCATATACGGGGCGGCCTGTTGTGTTACCTACCTGAAGTTGATTACTGCCAGGTGTCGGTGCGGGTGAGGCTGGTGCCGGAGGGCGTGAAGGTGCGGTTGGCACCACCTTCCCAGAGTACGTTGCCGGCCCCATCCTTGCGGATGTACTTGTACTGCACGCTCGTGCCGCTGGTCAGGTTTACGGTGCCGGTCCACTTAGGCCAGGCCGCGCCACTGAGCTTGATGGCGTTGGCCGTGTTCCAGCTACCCAGCTGAGCCGTGCTGCCAATCACGTACACGTCCTGCCCCGTCACGGTGTTGCTGTAGGTCACGTTGAAGGTCACGGCCGTGGAGCCGGTGGTGGGCGGGGGCGTGGTAGTGCCGCCGGTGGTGGGCACCCATACCGAGTAGCTGCGGGCATTCACCGGGAACACGCCCGTGCCGTTGGCGTCGGTGGTAATGGTGCTGGTGTTGTTGCCGGTTTTGTCGGTCAGGGTCTTGCTCTTGAAGGGCGTGGTAATGGTTTTGGAGCGGGCCGAGGAGCCGTCGTTCAGCAGCAGCAGCAGGCCAGGGTGCGTGGCGTCGCCGGCGCGGGAGTAGGCATACACGTCGGCGTCGTTTACGCTGGTGTACTCAAAGCCGGAGCCGTAGGCGTTGGCCTGACGGATGGCGGTCAGGTTCTTGATTTGCGCACCCAGGCCGTACTCGTAAAAGTCGCGGTAGAACACACAGGGGTAGCCTTTTTCGCGCGTCAGGATATAGGCGTAAGCCAGCATCTTCAGGTTCGTCACGGGCGAGTACAGGGCCCCGGGGTGGTCGGTATCGTGGTTATCGACGAAGGAAACCGACAATGGGCCGTTGGCCTCCGTGAAGCCGGCGAACTGCAGCCCGCGCATATCCCAGGAGCCATTGCCGTTGCTCATGTCCTGGAAAGTGTAGTGCAGCGGCACATCGAACAGGCTGGTACGCCCACCCGTGGCGGTAGCGTAGTTGTTCAGATCCTGCAGGTTGCGAAACCAGGCTTCGCTCACGGCAAACCGGCCGCTGCTGCCCTTCACCGCATCCAGCCACTGGTTCACGTAGGGCGTGTAGATGTGCTTGGTGGCGTCAAGACGGTAGCCGTCGAGCTGCAGCTTGCCCGTAATCCAGTTGCCCCAGTTGATGGTTTCGGTAGCGTTGGCCGCGTTGTTGTTGTACTGGATTTCCGAGCCCAGCAGGTTGTCGTAGGCGTCGTTGTTGGCATAAGGCTGAAAGTCCCAGCTTTTCCACTGGTACCAGCCGTTGTTGGGCGCCTGCTGGGTGCCGGTAAAGTTGGCGGAGCTCCACTTATAGGAGCTGTAGGTGTTGCCGCGGCCAGGGAAGTTGAACTTGGTATACACGGTGTTGCCATTCACCGTTTCCTGTGCGTCGGCCCAGGTCAGGTGGTTCATCACCATGTCCTCGTATACCTGAATGCCCTGCCCGTGCAGGCTCGTAATAGCCGACTGCAGCTGCCCGATGGTGCCGTAGCGGGTGGCTACGGTGCCTTTCTGGTTGAACTCGCCCAGGTCGTAGCGGTCGTACACGCCGTAGCCTACGTCGGTAGCGCTGCCGCCTTTGTAAGCCGGCGGAATCCAGAGGGCCGTGATGCCCGCCGCCTTCAGCTCCGCCGCTTTCGAGCCCAGGTTTTGCCACCAGGAGCCCGCCGGGGTACTGACGGGTACATCCCAGTAGAAGGCCTGCATCATCACGCCGTTGGTAGGTACGGCATTTTGCGTGGTGGAGGCCGCCAAGGGCGCCGGGGCAATGGGCGTTACCACATCCTTGGTGCACGAAGACACAAGTGTGCCCGTGGCAGACAGCCCGAGTAGGGCCGCCGCTAAAAACTTTCTCATAAATGGTGGGGTTTTGGTAGGGGGTTATGCTAGCAATACTAGATATTATGCTACATATTAAAAGGATATAATTTTGTCATTTAAGTAAAATATTTCAGTGATGAATTACGGCATAAATTGCTTTGTATAAGCCACTTATAGGTTGATATAAATTTGCTAAACGCGAAATTTCGCCTTTGAAAAGTATTCGCTTATACTTAATAAGTACAATCAGTCTCGCGGTTCCTAATGCCTTGGCGTTGACGCTTCAGCGCCATACCAGCACCAAGGTGCCTAAAAGGATGAGCCCTGCCCCCAGGCCCGTTTGCCAGGTAAGCTTTTCGCCTAGGAACACCACCGACAAACCAATAGCTAGGGCCACGCTCAGTTTGTCCACAGGTGCCACGTGCGACACTTGCCCCAACTGCAAAGCCTTGAAATAGAAAATCCACGACAGGCCCGTAGCCAGCCCTGATAAACCCAGAAACACTAGCGTAGTGCGCGACAGGTGCTGAAGCTCGCCCACACCACCCCGAAAGTACACGATGCCCCAGGCCAGCACCAGAATAACCGACGTTCGGATAGCCGTAGCCAGGTTGGAATCAACGCCCTTTACTCCAACCTTAGCCAGCACCGCGGTAAGCGCCGCAAAAACGGCCGAAAGCAAGGCGTACGTCCACCACATAGTTGGTTGCCAGTTCTTTGTTGTCAGTTGTAAGCCAGGCAAATGGCAATCCATTTGCGAAGACCAAGGTACCTACGTGTGTTGCGGGCAAGATGTCTGTAAACAACAATGCCTGACGATGACGCCAGGCATTGAAGAAAGCAGCAATAGCCGTGAAGGGCTACAGCACCGAGAAGTCGAAGGAGGATTCCAGGAACTTGGTAGTGAAGTTGCCGGCCTGGAAGTCGGCGTTGTCCATCAGGGCAAGGTGGAAAGGAATGGTCGTTTTCACGCCTTCCACTACGAACTCGCTCAGGGCCCGCTTCATCTTCACAATGCACTCTTCCCGCGTCTGAGCCACGGTGATGAGCTTGGCAATCACATTCTAAGTACAAAATAATCGATGATAATATTTAAAACTCTTCTTGATCAAACTACTTGCGCCCTTGGTTAAGAACTGGAGGTTGATGTCTTTCTACTAAAAGAGAGAGTCGGATCGAGTTTAGAAGTTGATTGATAGAGTCCAGTATTATTGTTTGCTACTATTTATTACAAGCTCACACTATCTTAGTACATAAAACTGACGTTAATAGAGCATAATGTCGAATTAAATTCTAGTGCCAGTTAATCTCATTTGTATAGGATATTATTCCTATTTTAGCAGATTAACTAACGGTATACGTGGTAGTTGCACTGGTTAACTAACCCAAGTTGCAGATTACAGGCCGAATCGGTCGGGGGCATGTGCAAAGAACAAAGAGGCCGGATTTGAGGGCAAAGCCGGCGGCAGAAGTAGCGTGGAACTTCTTGGCAAATTGATTTGTGAGGCCGCTGAAGCAGGTTTCGATGCCCTGACGGAAGTGCCGCACTGTCAGAGCGTGTTTGGGAATTAGGTTCGGGCAAAAAGAAACGAGCCAGTAAGTTGCGTGGGGAGTTCCTAGGCTCCTTTTCGCTCTATGGTTGAGTGCTATCACCCCCTTACTGACTCGCAGTGGCAAGTTATCGCGCCGCTACTGCCCCTGCAACGCAAGCGGCGCTTGTATTTGCGCTAAGTCGTTGACGCCCTGCGCTACGTGTGCCGCACGGGCTGCCAGTGGCGCAGCCTGCCGACGTGTTTTCCAGCCTGGTCGGCCGTGTACTACTACTTTGCCCGCTGGCAAGCCACCGGCACGCTGCAACAACTCAACGAGGCCGGCAACCGCGCCGACCGGCTGGCGCGCAACCGCCTGCCTATCCCGTCGCTGGCCCTGGTCGACGCGCAAAGCGTCAAACTGGCCCCGCGCCTGAACCAGCAGCGCGGCCTCGACGCGCACAAACGGGTGAACGGCCGCAAGCGCTAGGTCCTGTGCGACACGGGCGGCCCACCCGCTCTTGCCCCGGCGCGAGCAACTGCGCCCGGGCTGGGCCAGCCGGCTGCGCACTGTGCTCACTGACCGGGCCTACCACGGTCGTTTTGCCCAGCAGGTCCGGGCTTTGGGCTGGCAGCACCAAGTGGCCAGCCGCCCGCCCAGTGCCGATCGGGGCTTCGTGCCCGTGGCCAAGCGCTGGGTCGTGGAGCGCACCTTCGCCTGGCGCAACTGCTTTCGGCGCATCGTCGTGGATTACGAGCGCACCCCGGCCAGCCATGCGGCCTGGATACTGCTTGCCAATCTGACCATGACGTTACGACGTGCTACAACCAAGTAAATTCCCAAACACGCTCTAAGAAAGCGCGTGCCGGTTCGTGCGGGCGTTTGCTATTGGCGCGCCGGGCCGTGTGCTGCTGGAAGCTGGTAGCTTCTTCGAACACATCCTCGTGAATATAGACGGTGTAGTCCGCGTCGGTGTAGAGCACGCTGCCCTCAGGTAGATCGGGGTCGAGTTGGCGCAGGCCGGTCATGTCAGCCTCGCTGCCGGGGTGAATGTAATAGGCCACAGGCAGTCCGTCACCGGTAGCCAGCACCTGTACCTTCACGCCGTAGTTCCAGTAACGCTTGATGGCACAACGCCCATGATAGACCTTGCCCATCAGAAGTTTACTGCGGCCGATGCGCGTGTTGTGGCACACGGGCACAGGAGACGAACCGAGCACAAGGCGAGCTGCCGCATGCTGGTCTTTGAGCAACTGGCCAAACGTGGTGAAGAGCTCATTGAGCACGCCTTTGAGCTGGTGCAACTGGCCGCGAAAAGCCACTTTTGTGCAGCGCCCGCTGTCCCTAGTGGCCCTGCATGTAGCGGCAGCCTCCGGTCAGGTTGCCGCCGAAGTAGCGCGCCGCCACCAAGGCAGTGGTCAGCACCTCGGCATCAGACAGGTGCTGGCGTGGGTTGGGCACTGGTGCCCAGGCCGGGCAGATGGCCGTCAGCCAATCATCGATAAAGCAGTACATTGCTACGGTCTGTTCCGTCATGGTCAAAGCAAGGAGTGAAGCGTCAGATACTTCAAAACCTACTCTGTTCTAGAGTGTGTGGACAGTTAGCGTATCCAATCGAGGGCAGCGAGTAGGTGGGCAGTAGCTAAAAAAGAAAGAGCCGACTTGTCGTAACGAGTGGCAAAACCGCGGGCTTCTTTGAGTCGCCCAAAGAAGCGTTCGGCTTCGATGCCATGGCTCTTGGCGAGCGTTTGTAGGCTTTCCTGACTACGTTGGATAGCGGCTCCAACTGCCTCTGTTGTTCGGGCGATACCGTGGAGTATCTGTCAGCTTAACGAAATCCCAAGCCCGAAAGTACACCATCACATTCTGGAACTATACAGCTAGGAAGTAAAACGGATCCATATGGCCGCGCTCAGGCACGGCTTCCACGTGCTGGTGACACTCACGGACTCGCTCCGTGTCACGTTCGGAGGTTTACAAGATTTGTGCGCCGTAGGTTCTATTATTTCAACACGCGCCAGACCGCTCCCTGCTCATATCCTGCCGTCTAGGCTTGGCATGCTTGTGTCCGTGCGTCTAGGCAGCGCCCCAAAGTGTCCGTCTGCCGCTACTGCTGCATTAACGCTCCGCTCAGCTAACGGAGCGCCACGCGCTGGCACAAAGCCAATCAACGTTTGAAACTTCCCACTTACGCAGGCCGCCTACCAGTCGCTACATTGTTCTCGAATTCCTATATCTCTCAAATTTATTTTTTGCTTTGCGTGCTCTACTTAGAGTTAGGACTAACTATCAGGCTTTGCAGTGTGGCACTATCTAGATGAGTAGTCAGATCACGACAAAATTGTTGAGTAAATATTTCTGCGCCCTCCTTATTCAGGTGCTGAGAGTTATAAAAATAACGGCGTGAACGTGAAAGTGGGTGATTAGAATAATCTAGAAAAGGTATATTAAAATCATTTGCATAACGTGTATATAGGTCAATAATTTCCTTTCTATTCCGAATTATTGATTGAAATTCGGAATATTCGGGTGGGTAAACAAGTATTAGCTTAATATTTTTGGCTTGACACATCATGAGAAACGATAAAAACTTTGCCTTTGCTTTATAGTCAACGATAGCAAATTCGCCGCGAGGATGCGCCGCTTTAAACTCTTCGAATTTGCCATCCCATTTTTTGTCCTGTGGAGCATAATTTTTATTGATCTTTTCTATTACCGTTGGGCGCTGATGAATATAATTGTTGATTCCTTCCTTTATTAGAAAGGCTTCACTATTATAGCGGTATAAAGGTACATGTATTTGAAACCAATTGAACCTGCCCTTATATTGCTGTGTAGCACCTATAATAGAACTATCGCTTAGATATGGTAAAAATTGTTGATATTCGAACAAATCTGATCGATCATGTAATGAGAAAAAATCTAACACTTGTACTATGCACTTAGGCTTAGGATTATACTTTAGGGCCATTTTTAAACGATAATCCTGCATCGAAAACTGATAACCTTCCATTCCAAGGTTGTAGCTATTCGTATGCAACATCGAGTCAATAATATTGGTCGAAAACTGTACCCGTGCACGAGAAGAACCAGATATGTATATTTTGCTCTTAATTTTAGAGGAACGAATATCATTCCATGTGCCCAGATACTTATTGCGTGAAAGGAGTAGTCCCTGTGTTATTGCATGATGTAGCCCAAATGCGAAAGGCAGTGGCAAAATAATAAAAAGGGCAGCTTTGTAAACAAAGGTTTTCAACATTTTACTTAGAACTGAAAGTAGATGAACTGACGCTCTTCAAAAGCACCAAACATGACTATAACCAAAAGTGCTAAATAATAAGCTCCCCAGCGTACATAAATAGGCATAGCCTTCAACTGTTTATTGAGATTAAATCGCATGTGAAGTGTCGCAATTACTTCTAGTATAATAATCAGAGCAAAAAATACCGGCAAGAGCTTTATACTTGGCAGTGATGGTCCCAATGTTACGGTATGTTTTACAATAACATTACTTAGTTCTTGAGGTATTTTTGTTAATTGCTTTACCATATATATGGCATCGGCGAATGAATGCGCACGGAAGAAAATCCAAGCCACTGTAACTAAAACGAAGTTAGTTGTAATGCCAAGAATTCTCCGTACGCTCGAGTTTTCAGACAGTCCTATAAGAGTAGCCAGGCGTGAACGAACTGGCTTAAGTAAGCCACCCGCTACCTGATATATGCCATGCAATGCACCCCATATAATGAAGGTCCAAGCAGCTCCGTGCCATAAGCCACTCACCATAAAAACTATGAATAAGTTTAAATATCTTCGGCTCTTAGAAACACGGCTACCACCCAAAGGAATGTATAAATAATCCCGAAACCATGTCGAAAGCGATATGTGCCACCGTCTCCAGAACTCACCGATAGATGCAGCGTGATAAGGATGATCGAAATTGCGCATCAGTCGGAACCCCATTACGCGTGCTGTACCAAGTGCCATATCAGAATAACCAGAAAAATCACAATAGATCTGGTACGAAAAGAAAATACTAGCTATGGCAATAGTAAGCGCAGGATACCGCTGTGGTTGGTTAAACACTGGGTCAGTGAAAATGGCTAGTCGATCAGCAATAACTACCTTTTTAAGTAAGCCCCAAGCCATTAATTTTAGCCCTTCAGTCACATCAAAGTAGTTGAACTTATGCTTCTGATAAAACTGGTGCATTACCTGTTGAGGCCGCTCTATAGGGCCAGCTACCAGCTGGGGATAAAACATGACATACAATGCGTAAATGCCAAAGTGGCGCTCTGCTTTCTGATTGCCACGATATACCTCGATTGTATAGCTCATAGCTTGGAATGTATGAAAAGAGAGTCCGATGGGCAATAAGATACTTAAGAAAGGAATGCTGGCGCTATTATCACTGGGTAATACTAAGCCTAACAAAGTATTTAAGTTCTCCGCAATAAAATTGTAATACTTAAAAACAGCGAGTACTCCTACATTAGCACAAATACTGACTATAAGCCATATTTTGCGATTGTGGCCATCAGCCTTTTCAATGAATATGCCCGCATAATAATCGATTATAATTGTTGCAAATAGTATGACTATATAAATAGGGACAAAAGCCATATAAAATACACAACTGGCAATCAATAAATGAAGCCATCGGTACTTATGTGGCAACAGAAAATAAACTGTTGTTACAAAAATGAAAAAAAACAGAAAATCTGTTGAGTTAAAAAGCATAATGAATGCAGTATTTGAAGGTATTTACAGCACCGAGAAGTCGAAGGAGGATTCCAGAAACTTGGTAGTGAAGTTGCCGGCCTGGAAGTCGGCGTTGTCCATCAGGGCAAGGTGGAAAGGAATGGTCGTTTTCACGCCTTCCACTACGAACTCACTCAGGGCCCGCTTCATCTTCACAATGCACTCTTCCCGCGTCTGAGCTACGGTGATGAGCTTGGCAATCATCGAGTCATAGTTGGGCGGAATCTGGTAGCCGGCGTACACGTGCGTATCCACACGCACACCGTGGCCGCCGGGAATATGCAGGGTAGTGATTTTGCCGGGTGAGGGGCGGAAATCCTTGGCCGGGTCTTCGGCGTTGATTCGGCACTCCATAGCGTGCATCCGCGGGTAGTAGTTGTCGCCCGAAATCGGGATGCCCGCTGCTACCTTGATCTGTTCCTTGATGAGGTCGTAGTTGATGATTTCCTCCGTCACGGGGTGCTCCACCTGAATGCGGGTGTTCATCTCCATGAAGTAGAAGTCGCGGTTGGCATCTACCAGGAACTCAATAGTGCCCACGCCTTCGTAGCTGATGGCCGAGGCGCCGGCAATGGCGGCCTTGCCCATCTTCTCGCGCAGCTCTTCCGTCATGAAAGGCGACGGCGCCTCTTCCACGAGCTTCTGGTGTCGGCGCTGAATGCTGCAGTCGCGCTCCGAGAGGTGGCATACGCGGCCGTACTGGTCGCCGCAGATCTGAATTTCGATGTGCCGGGGCTCCACCACAAACTTCTCCAGGTACACGCCATCGTTGCCGAAGGCGGCTTTGGCTTCGGTGCGGGCGTCGTTCCAGGCTTTCTCGAACTCGTCTTCGGCGTTGATGATGCGCATGCCGCGCCCACCGCCGCCGGCCGTAGCTTTCAGGATAACCGGGTACTTGATTTTGGCGGCCACTTTTTTGCCCTGCTCTACCGAGTCGAGCAAGCCCACGGAGCCCGGGATGCAGGGTACGCCGGCCGCAATCATGGTGGCTTTGGCCGAGGCCTTGTCGCCCATCTGGTTGATCATCTCGGGCGAGGCTCCGATGAACTTGATGCCGTTTTCCTGGCACACGCGCGAGAATTCGGCGTTTTCACTCAGAAAGCCGTAGCCCGGGTGAATGGCGTCGGCATTGGTGATTTCGGCGGCGGCAATCAGAGTCGGAATGCTCAGGTAGCTCTGCGCGGAAGGCGGCGGGCCAATGCACACGGCCTCATCGGCAAAGCGCACGTGCAGGCTTTCCTTGTCGGCAGTGGAGTACACGGCCACCGTTTTGATGCCCATTTCCTTGCAGGTGCGGATAATGCGCAAAGCAATTTCGCCCCGGTTGGCAATCAGTATTTTCTTGAACATTGGGTCTTGGGATCTTAGGGTCTTGGGGTCTTGGATACGCTGAAAAGTAAGGGGCCTTGCGGTCCTGGGTCGGTTTTCCTTCAGAAAACCAAGACCCCAAGACCCCAAGACCCCAAGACCCCAACCAGATTACATCGGCTCGATGAGGAACAGCGGCTGGTCGTACTCCACGGGGGAAGCGTTTTCCACCATGGCCTTCACGATGCGGCCGGACTGCTCGGCTTCGATTTCGTTGAACAGCTTCATGGCCTCAATGATGCAGATAACCTGGCCTTTCTCCACCAGGTCGCCTACCTGCACAAACAGCGGCGCGTCGGGCGAGCTGCTGCGGTAGAAGGTGCCAATCATGGGCGACTTCAGGGGCACGTAGTTGCCACCGGCGGCTTCGGCCGCCGGCGCAGCTGGTGTGCTGGGTGCCGCCGCGGGCGTCGGAGCCGCTACCGGGGCGGGAGCTGCGGCCATCGGTGCCGGAGCGGCCGCTACAGCCACGCCGCTGCTCACCACCTTGGTGCTGGGCTCGCGCTGCACCGAGATTTTGAATTCCTCGGTTTCGATGTTGACTTTGTTCAGGCCCGACTTGGCAATAAAGTCAATCAGGTCTTGCAGTTCTTTGGCTTTCATGACGGCGGCTGAGGGCTTGGTGGGCTGCTTATTTGACTCTTTCGACATAGGAGTAGTCGCTGGTCTTGATGCGAATTTTGGTGTCGGTATCAATGAACAGCGGCACCTGAATGCGGGCGCCGGTTTCCACCGTGGCGGGCTTGAGCGTGTTGGTGGCGGTGTCGCCGCGCAGGCCGGGCTCGGTGTACGTCACTACCAGCTCTACGGTAGTGGGAAGCTCAGCGGTGAGCGGCTGCTCGGTTTCGGCGTGGAACAGGATAGTCACCACTTGGCCTTCTTTCATCAGGTCGGCGAAGGGCACCATGGCCTCGGGCAGCACTACCTGCTCAAAGCTTTCATTGTCCATAAACGTGAAGCCGTACTCGTCCTTATACAGGTACTGGTGGGGGCGCTGCTCTACACGGGCCGTTTCCACTTTCACGCCGGCGTTGAACGTGTTGTCAATCACACGGCCGGTTTTGATGTTGCGGAGCTTGGTGCGCACGAAGGCCGGACCTTTGCCGGGCTTCACGTGCTGGAATTCGGTGATGACGTGCAGCTCGTTGTTATAATTCAACACGAGCCCGTTGCGAAAATCGGCAGTAGTGGCCATGGGGTGGGGAAATTGAAATTGGTAATCAAGAATGCAGAACGACAGAGCTCCAGCCGATGGCAGCCATAAACTTCATCTTTTCTTCCTGCATTCTTAATTGAAGTCGCAAGTATAGAGGTTTTCCGCGTGCGTGCCGCCTCGGCTGGCTCAGATGCCCGTGGCTACAGCGGCACCGTCGTAGGCCCACTTCACGTAGAGTGCGCCCCAGGTGAAGCCGCCGCCGAAAGCCGCGAAAATCAGGTCGTCACCTTTCTTGAGCTTACTTTCATAGTCAGCCAGGCACAGCGGAATGGTGCCGTTGGTGGTGTTGCCAAACCGGTGAATGTTGAGCATGACCTTTTCCGGGCCAATGCCCACGCGGTTGGCCGTAGCATCGATGATGCGCTTATTGGCCTGATGGGGCACCAGCCAGGCAATATCGTCGGCGGTGAGATGGTTGCGCTCGGCTACCAGGGCGGCCGTGTCGGCCATGTTGGTGACGGCAAACTTGAACACCGTGGAGCCTTCCTGGTAAATGTAATGCTCGCGGTTGGCCACCGTTTCGGCCGTTGGGGGGCGGCGGCTGCCACCGGCTTTCTGGTGCAGGTAGCGGGCCCCGTTGCCATCGGAGTGCAGCTGCTGGTCGAGCAGGCCGTAGCCTTCGGTGTTGGGTTCCAGCAGCACCGCCGCCGCGCCGTCGCCGAAAATTATGCAGTTGGCGCGGTCGGTATAGTCTACAATGGCCGACATCTTATCGGCGCCGACTACCACTACTTTCTTGTAGCTGCCGGTCTGGATAAACTGGGCGCCGGTGGTCAGCGCGAACAGGAAACCCGAGCAGGCGGCCTGCATATCGAAGCCAAAGGCCTTGGTAGCGCCTATGCCGGCCGTAATGAGGTTGGCCGTAGCCGGAAACACCATGTCGGGCGTGGTGGTGGCGCAAATCAGCAGGTCAATTTCCTCGGCCCGGGTGTTGGTTTTGGCCAGCAGCTGCTCCACGGCCTTGATGCCCATGACGGACGTGCCCTGGTCTTCGCCCTTCAGAATGCGGCGCTCCTTGATACCGGTGCGGGTGGTAATCCACTCATCGGTGGTGTCTACCAAGGTTTCAAGCTCCTGGTTGGTCAGCACGTAATCGGGTGCATAGGCACCCACTCCGGTAATGGCAGCGGTAACTTTCATCGAAAACGGATAAACGAAAAAGCGCGGCTAAGAAAAAGTCCGGCCGGGGCCGGACTTAGTCGCTAAGACTTGAAGGTGTTTTTTATCTGGTCGGAAATGCCCGAGTGCGCCATTTGGTAGCCCTGCATCAGCATGTTGCAGATAGCAGCCGGCGTGCTCACGCCGTGCCCGATGATGGCGTTGTCGTTGATGCCCAGAATGGGGGAGCCGCCCACTGCTTCGTAGTTGAACTTGTCGAAGAAGGGGTCGTGCAGGTTTTTTTCGGCCATGATGTCGTAAATCGACTCGGCCATTTTCAGGAGCACGTTGCCCGTGTACCCGTCGCAGATGATGACGTCGGCGCGGTCGTTGAACAGGTCGCGACCTTCAATGTTGCCGATGAAGTGAATATGGGGATTCACCTTCAGCAGGTTGTGCGCGGCCTGCAGCAGCGTGGTGCCTTTTCCTTCTTCTTCGCCCAGGTTCATCAGGCCCACTTTAGGCTGCTCAATGCCCAGCACATACTGCGCGTATAAAGAGCCCAACTCGCCGAACTGCTCCAGCATTTCGGGTTTGCACTCGGCATTGGCACCTACATCGAGCATAATGCCGAAGCTGCCGTGCAGCTTGGGAACGAAGTTCGCAATGGCCGGGCGCAGTACGCCGGGCACAGCTTTCACCGAAAACATAGCACCCACCAGCATGGCACCGGTGTTGCCAGCCGAGCAGAAGGCTTCGACCTCGCCCGCGTGGAGCATGCGGTAGCCTACGGCAATGCTGGAATCCTGCTTTTGCTGGTAGGCTTTGGCCGGATGTTCTCCCATTTCGATGATCTGCGAGGCAGATACGAACAGGAGGTCGGCGGCCGCTTCGCCGTGCTGGTCCAGGAGGGGACGCACAGCGTCTTCCTGACCAATCAGCACTATCTGGGCTTTGCCGGCCAGGGTTTTAGCCGCCAATACCGCGCCATCGACCGCAGCCCGCGGGGCAAAGTCGCCCCCCATAGCGTCCAGGGCTATCTTCATGTACGAACGTTCAAGATGTCTGGGAGAGAACCTCCGGGGCCGTCTTCCGGCCCGCACGGGACTGAAAGACGGCCGGCATCCTCACCTAGGAGGAACGGAGGAAAGAGGGCAGTTTGGAAAGAGCGGAGGCTATTCTTCGTCGGCGTCGGCGGGGGCCGCGGCGGCTACGGGCGCGTAGTCCTTGATGGCTACTTTGCCGTTCAGGTACAGGTCACCATCAACCACGTAGGCCTTGTGGCGCAGGTGCAGCTCGCCGGTGTTCTGGCAGATGGAAACGGGCTTCGGAGTGAGCTTGTAGTGGGTGCGACGCTTTCTGCGGACTGCGGTAGAGGTCCGGCGTTTAGGATGAGCCATTTTGAAAAGAAATTATGAAGGATGAAGTAGAAAGAAAGAATCAAGCCGGGCTTAATTCAGGTTGCGCAGGGCGTTCCAGCGCGGGTCGATGCCGTCGTTGTCATCATCGTCGTCGGCGTCGCCTTCCTGGCGGGTCGTGAAGATGAGCTTGGTTTCGGAATCGGGGTTTTCGTCGGGCTCGTTCTGAAAGCGCGGGTGCAGCTTCTTCATGGGCAGGGCCAGCCCAATGTAGTCGAACAGGTGCTGGGCAATGGGCAGCGTCTGGGTGTCCTGCGTGATTTGCAGCACATTGTCATCCAGCTCTAGTTCCCGGTCGCCGTAGCGCACCAGTAACTGCTCATGCACGTCCAGGGGCTGGTCGTACTCGTCCAGGCTTCGGTCGCACACTAGGCGCACGGTGCCCGTGATATCGAAGTCCAGGGTCAGCAGCCGGTCGGTTTTATGCAGCGTCACGTCGGCGTGCAGCTGGCCATCGGGGATGAGCTGCTGCTCGAACTGCTCGAAAAAGGCCCGGTCCAGCTCAAACGCAAAGTGGTGCGTTTTGTCGGCCAGCTTGGCAATTGCCAGATCGTATTGAGCGTCCTTTTTCACGGGTCAGGTTGGTAGCAGGGAGCAAAAGTAGGAAGTTTTCGCCGGGTTGAAAGTGCGGGAGCGAAGCTAGCGGATAAGTCAGGCGTTCTTAAGAATGAAGTCCGACGGAATGCCTAGCCGTTCGTACAGGCGCTTGGCCAGATCGAGCGTCACGCGCCGCTTGCCGCTCAGAATCTGCGAGAGACGCCCGGCGGGCACTTCCAGCAGCTGAGCCAGCTCCTTCTGCTTGAGCCGCATCTGCTGGCGCTTCAGCTCAATCATTTCGGCTAAAGACGTCGGCAGATTCGGAATGGGCAGCAGCCCCAGCTTGCTCTCGTACGTGTCCAGTGCCACAATAAGCTCCCGAAACTCGGTTTCCAGCGCCTCATTCCCCTCAATACCCGCAGCTACCAGCGCATCAAGGCGGCGCAGGGCAGTACGGTAGTCGGCAGGAGTGTGCAGCGTCATAGAAAGCAAAACGGCCACTTTCGGCTAATTCCAAAAAAGCAGGCTGCAAAGCTACGGCATAGTTTTGAAACCGCAAACAATCTTTTCAAAAACGAAATATTCTTTGTGAATACGTATCTTTTCCGGAAGCCTCAATCAGCCAAAAAACAAGCACCGGCTGACGCAGTTGCTGCGCCGGCCGGTGCCGAGTTCAACCAAGCACATCGTGGATAGAAGCCCTATTGGGCTGCTGCTTCCCGGCGACGCCGCACCAGGTCGCAGGCCAGGTACAGGGCCTCGCGGAAGGACGTTTCATCGGCTTTGTACTGTCCGGCCAGTCCATAGGCCGTGCCGTGGTCGGGGGAGGTACGAATGACCGATAGGCCCGCCGTGAAGTTGACGCCCCGCTCGAAAGCCAGGGTTTTAAATGGAATCAGCCCCTGGTCGTGGTAGAGCGAGAGGGTGGCGTCGAACTGGCGGAACTGTCCGGTGCCGAAGTAGCCATCGGCGGGGTAGGGGCCATACACCAGGTGGCCATCATCCTGCAGGCGCTGCAGTACGGGCGCTACTATGTCGGCTTCCTCGGTGCCCAGCAGGCCGTTTTCGCCGGCGTGGGGGTTGAGGCCCAGCACCGCCACGCGCGGCTTCAGAATACCGAAATCCTGCGTCAGGGATTTGAGGAGAATGCGCAGCTTGGTTTGCAGCAGCTCTTTGGTTAAGCGGCTGGGCACATCCTTAAGGGCAATGTGGCCAGTGGCAGTGGCTACGCGCAGATCCTCACTAACCAGCAGCATCAAACTTTCCCGGGCCTCGAAAAAGCTGGTCAGAAACTCAGTGTGGCCGGGGTAGCGGAAGTCGTCGGCCTGAGTGTTTTCCTTGCTGATGGGCGCCGTCACGAGGGCATCGAGCAGGCCAGCTTTCAGGTCGAGGGCGGCAGCCAGCAGGCTTTGGCGGGCGGCGCGGCCGCTAGCCTCGGAAGGCTGGCCGGGCGTGAGCGTGAAATCTTCTTCCCAGCACGTCACGGCATTGTGCTTGCCGGGCGCAATGTCCTGCGCCTCGCGCACCTGCCGGAACGTGAGCGGCTCGGCGTCTTTAATCACCGGAAACTCGTCGAACAGCACGGTGGCCGTACCATAGACCACCGGCGTGCAGAATTTCAGCAGGCGGGCGTCCAGAAAGGTCTTGTAAATGATTTCGGGCCCGATGCCGGCCAGGTCGCCGACGGATATGCCAATGCGTGGAAGCATCTGATTGTGCTTAGTGCTGGGTGCCTAGTGCTTAGGTTGTGGGGGCAAGGTTTGGCCTGGCTCCGGCAACTGGCACTAGACAGTTAGCTTTTGTTTGTAATGGTTGATGAAGCCGTGCAACAGCTTTTTGCAGTCGGTTAGTTTTTCAAGGTTTTCACTCAGCAGTTGCTGAGAAAGGAAACCCTGATCAAAGCTGATGTACAGCTGGGTTTCCAGCTCATACAACGAGCCTCGAGCCATGAAAAAGAATTGCAGCGCGTCTTTGGGGTACTGCCGGCCGCAGCCCTCCGCAATGTTGGACGCAACTGAAACCGCACTTCGGCGCATTTGGCTGGTCAGACCAAACAGCTCCTCTTGCGGAAAGGCTCGCGTCAGCTGATAAACGGAAGAAGCCAGTTGGCGGCTTTTTTCCCAAACCAGCAAGTCGGTATAAGGCCGGCCTTCCATCTTTCTTTTGGTGCTTGGTTATTTGTTAGTGTTCAGGACTTAGTGCTTAGTTTTCTGATATTATGCTCACTGGCTAGCCACCAATTATTTGGCTGCCTGGAATTCCGAACACAACCTAAGCACTAAGCACTAAGCACGACGCACTAAAAACTCATACGCAAGGCGTACGGCAGTGCCGGTTCCACCTTTGCCGCGGTAGGAGTCGGGGGCGTAGAGGTAGGCGGGGGCAGCAATATCGAAGTGCACCCAGGGGTAGCCCTCCGTAAACCGCTCCAGGAACTTGCCGGCAGAAATGGCACCGGCTTCGCCCTTGCCCAGGTTGTTGAGGTCGGCAATGTCGCTCTTGATGTGGTCGGCGTACTCGTCCCAGAGCGGAAACTCCACCAGCCGCTCGTGGGTGCGGTGGCCCGCCTGCTTAAGGGCGTCCAGCACATCCTCATCGGCCGTGCCCATGCACACAATGCCTTCCTTGCCGATGGCGCGGGCGGCGGACCCGGTGAGCGTAGCAAAATCCAGCACCAGCTCGGGGTTGTATTTCCTAGCAAAGGCCAGGGCATCGGCCAGCAGCAGGCGGCCCTCCGCGTCGGTGTTTAGCACTTCCACCGTCAGGCCGCTGTACATCGTGATGACGTCGCCGGGGGCAAAGGCCATGCCGCCGGGACGGTTGTCGGTAGCCGGCACCAGCCCGATAACGTGCAGGGGCACCCGGTTTTTGGCCAGGGCGTAGAGCGTGCCCACCACGGCTGCGCCGCCGGCCATGTCGCACTTCATGGTGTCCATACCGCCGGGCGTAGGCTTCAGGCTCAGGCCGCCGGTGTCGTACACCACACCTTTGCCCACCAGCACGATGGGCTGTTGGTTGGTGGCGCCTTCGGGCTTGTATTCCATGATGGTGAACGTAGGCGGCTCGGGGCTGCCCTGGTTTACCGCCAGCAGCCCGCCCATACGCAGGGCCTCAATACGTACCAGGTCCAACACCTCCACGTGGAAGCCGGCCTCGGTGCCCGCCTGCGTCATCTGGTCGGCAAACTGAGTGGCACTGAGCTTGTTTTGCGGAGCATTCACCAAGTCGCGGGCCAGGTACACGCCGGCCAGCACGCCTTCCAACTCCCGCACCTGCTCGGCCGTCACGTCGGCGCCTACCAGGGTGAGGCGCTGCAGGTCGGGAGCCTTCTTTGATTTTTCGTCGGTTTTGTAGCCGGCAAACTGGTACGCGGTGAGGGCCAGTCCTTCGGCCAGGGCCAGGGCGCCGGAGCCCGTCAGGTCCTGCACGAACAGCTCCTGCACGTGGTCGTGCTTAAGGTGGGCGTACAATTGATGGCCGCACTCGCGCAGGTATTCGGCGCTGAGGGCCAGCGTCTTTTTCTCTTCAGCTACCACGTAGTAATGGTGGTGCGTGTACTGGTTGATGCGGATGAGCTTGGAACCAGCGGCCAGCTGCCGGGCCACGTACTCGCGCACCGGCTCGGGCAGGTCGGCAGCGGTTTCTACGGAAAGCTCCGTGGTGCCGGCAGGCAGGATAAAAACGGTATCCGCAATGGACGGGAAGTCGGCGGCGTAGGCAA
Source organism: Hymenobacter guriensis (assembly GCF_015773195.1). Classification (GTDB taxonomy): domain Bacteria; phylum Bacteroidota; class Bacteroidia; order Cytophagales; family Hymenobacteraceae; genus Hymenobacter; species Hymenobacter guriensis. The sequence goes on along the minus strand of NZ_JADWYK010000004.1, from coordinate 269,495 downwards.
GCTGAAGCGGCATGAGCAGGGAAATAAACCGTTAATTCACCCAGATAGGAGCCGCGCCGCACGGAGTGAGCGGCACCGGCTGTACCTTTAGGCCGCGAAGGTAAGCCTTTTAGGCATGAGGAATGACGCGTGAAGAATGAGGAGCAAGCTAGTGGCTGTTCTTTGGTTTTCGGCCCTCGTTCCGCACGCCTCACTCTTCATTCTCCAGTATGGATTCCGTTAAAGCTAAAAAGCACCTCGGGCAGCACTTCCTCAACGACCCCAACATTGCCCGCAATATAGTGGAGGCCCTGCGCCTGCCCGACGGTGTGAAGGAAGTGCTGGAAATAGGGCCGGGTATGGGCGTGCTCACTCAAACCCTGCTTCAGCACCCCGAGTACCGCACTTCCGTGGTGGAAATTGACCGCGAGTCGGTAGCGTATCTGCAGCAGCACTACCCGGCGCTGGAAGGCCGCATCTACTCCCAGGATTTCCTGAAGATGGACCTGAGCAAGCTCTATCCCGGGCAGCCCCTCAGCATCATCGGCAACTTTCCCTACAACATCAGCTCCCAGATTTACTTTCAGGTGCTGGCTTACCGGCAGCAGGTGCGCGAGTGCGTGGGCATGATTCAGAAGGAAGTGGCCGACCGCCTGGCCGAAGGCCCCGGATCCAAAACCTACGGCATTCTGAGCGTGCTGCTGCAGGCGTTCTACGATATTGAATACCTGTTTACAGTGCCCCCGCACGTGTTCAGCCCCCCGCCCAAGGTGCAGTCGGCCGTTATCCGCCTCACCCGAAACCAAACGGTGGCCCTGGCCTGCGACGAGAAGCTGTTTTTCCGGGTAGTGAAGCAGGCTTTCCAGACGCGCCGCAAAACCCTGCGCAACGCCCTCAAGCCTTTCGGCATGCCGCCCGAAGCCACCACCGACCCCATTTTCGACAAGCGCGCCGAACAGCTCAGCGTGCAGGATTTTGTAGGGCTGACGCAATGGGTGGAGAATCAATTAAAAGGGGGCGATGAAACGGCTGCATAATGCGGCTTATGCGGGTGTATTGCTGATGGGTGTCGGCTTGCTGAGCAGTTGCGAACAGCTTATTGGTTGTGATGGTATGATTAAGGATGTCACCGGAAAACCACTAGTCGGAGTTCGGGTAACGTTACGGCAGAATGAGATAAGTCACGAGGCCGTTTTTTCTGATTCGTCGGGTCGATTTCAGGCTACTCAATTTATTGGGTACATCGGAACACCACCACATCAGGAAGTTATATTTACCAAAGCTGGATACCAGTCGAAGCGTGTGGACCTGAGCGCGTTATACAAGCGTCAGGGATATTCACTGAAGCTCCGGGATAGTATGGGAGTCGTTATGAAAAGGGCCGACGTCCCTTCCGCAAGTACGCATCGTTTGTAATTTTTAATTCTCATTTTTTAATTGAAAACCTCCATCTGCCTCGTCATCGACGACATGCACCCCAGCCTGCCCGACTACCTGCGGGAAGCCGGGGTGGAAATTCACTATCGGCCTGACCTGACAGCCGCCGAAGTACCGGCCGCCCTGGCCGCGCATCCGTACGACGGGCTGATGGTGCGCTCCAAGCTGCGCATCACGACCGAGCTGCTCAGTCACGGCCCGCACCTGCGCTACGTGGCCCGGGCCGGGGCCGGCGTCGATAATATCGATGAGGCGGCTTTGGCTGCGGCCGGCATCACGCTGCTGAATGCACCCGAGGGCAACCGCGACGCTGTGGGCGAGTACGCCATTGGGCTGCTGCTGGCTTTGCTGCGCCACATCCCACGCGCCCACCAGGAAGTACGGGCCGGGCAATGGCGGCGCGAGGCCAACCGGGGTGAGGAGCTGGGCGGCAAAACGGTGGGCCTCATGGGCTACGGGCATATGGGCAAGGCTTTTGCGCGCCGTCTTGCCGCCTTCGACTGCACCGTGCTGGCTTACGACCACGACCCTGCCTGCGACTATGGGCACCATGCCACGCCCGCGACGCTGGCCGAGCTGCAGGCCCGGGCCGAAGTGCTGAGCATTCACATTCCGTATTCGGCCGCCAACCACCACTTCATCGGCTCGGAATTGCTGCAGGGCTTCCGCAACCCTATCTGGCTGCTGAACACAGCCCGGGGAGAGGTGCTAGACCACGCTGCCCTGGTACAGGGACTGCAGAGTGGGCAGATTCGGGGAGCGGCGCTGGATGTGCTGGAAAACGAAAAGCTGAGCACACTCACCCCGGAGCAGCAGGCCCGGTTCGACTTCCTGGCGGCGGCTCCCAACGTTGTGCTGTCTCCGCATGTGGGCGGCTGGTCATACCAGTCCTACGAGCGGATCAATCAGGTGCTGGCCAGCAAGATTCAGACGTTTCTGCGCAGCCGCTCTTAGCTGGCTGCTGCAGGCTGATAAAGCAGCGGAAGAGGAGTTTTGGGGTGCAAAAATCGCCAGAAGGACGTTGCCCCGCCGGGAGCGGGCTAGCAGTATTCGCGCAGGTTTCGTATATTTGCCTAAACCTGTCGGGGGAGAACGGCCAGCCACGCTGGCCGTTCTCCTTGTTTTTTGAGCTTACCATCACCCAACCATGGCAACCATAAATTATTATACTCCCGAAGGCCTGCAGAAGCTGAAGGACGAGCTGCAGGACCTCAAAATCCGGGGCCGCGCCAAAGCCGCCGAAGACCTGCGCGAAGCCCGCGACAAAGGTGACCTGAGCGAAAATGCCGAGTATGATGCCGCGAAGGAAGCGCAGGGCCTGCTGGAAATGAAGATTTCCAAGCTGGAGGAAGTTGTGGGCAATGCCCGCCTGCTCGACGAGACAAACCTTGACTTGACCAAAGTGCTGATCATGAGCAAAGTGAAGCTCAAGAACCTGAAAAATAACATGGTGCTCGACTACACGCTCGTAGCCGAGGAGGAAGCCAACCTGGCTGCTGGTAAAATCTCCGTGAAGTCGCCCATCGGCAAAGGCTTGCTGGGCAAGTCGGCCGGCGACACTGCCGAAATTACGGTACCCGCCGGCAAGCTGCAGTTTCAGATCCTGGAAATCAGCCGGTAGCGGTGAGTTAGTGAGATGGTGAAACGGTGAGTTACATGTTCTCGCTTCAATCCAGCGTCAAAAAAGGGCGAAACCGGAAGGTTTCGCCCTTTTGCGTTTTGCCCCGTACTTTAACGCCGCCGACTGCGCGCCGCCAGAACGTCAAACTCACCACCTCACTAACTCACCATTTCACCGTATGCCTTCCATTTTCTCTCGAATTGTTGCGGGCGAGCTGCCAGCCTATAAAGTGGCCGAAGACGAGCACCACCTGGCGTTTCTCGACATCACCCCCCTGATAGAAGGCCACGCGCTGGTGATTCCGAAAAAGGAAGTAGACTACATTTTCGACTTGCCACCGGCCGAGCTAGCGGCCCTGCACCAGTTTGCGCAACGCGTGGCCAAGGGCGTGCAAGCTGCCGTGCCGTGCAAGCGCATTGGTGTGGCCGTAATCGGGCTGGAAGTGCCCCACGCGCACATTCACCTTATCCCGATGCACCATGTGTCGGACATGAACTTCGCCAACCCCAAAATCAAGGTAGCGCCGGAGCGGATGCAGGAGCTGGCCGCTGCCATTGCGGCCCGGGTGCCGGCCGCCGAAGCTTCCGCGCCCGCCTCGCCGCTGAACACCAAAGGCGGCCGCGAAACCACCGAAGCCCCGGCCTCTGCCCCGAGTGCCAAGCAAGAAAAGCCAGCCGCCGAAACCTCTGATGCCACGCTCGACCAGCTTCGCCAGCTCACGCAGGGCTTGCACTTTGTGAGTGAGTCGGAAGCGCCGCTGGAGGCCGTGAGCTACGCCGCGCCCGCCGGTCAGCTCACCGATGCCGCCCTACGCAAGCTGGCCGGTCAGCCCGCCGATACAAAGGTGGAAAAGCTGGAGCTGACCTACTTCCTGCGCAACCACACCGCCGATGATGGGGTGCTGGGCGACCTGGCCCTAGCCAACCGCTTCAAGGCCCTGCAGATGTACCTGAAACAGGAGCTGAACAACGTGCAGGTGTACCGCTTTGGCCAGAGCCCGCAGGTGCCGGTGCTGGCGCTGGGCGAGGCCGAAGGCGGCCAGCTGGCCGGCTTCAAAACCGTCCTCACCGAAACCTGATAGTGCTGCAGTTAAGACCAGAAAGCTCGTTTGCTTCCTTGTTAAAGGAGGAAAACGAGCTTTCTGGTTCTGTAAACCCGAATAGCTTAGGGCGTATTCTCCGCCCGCACGGTGCGACGGCGGATACGGTTTTCGCGCTCAAATACTTTGATGAGTACGATAAAGTAGGAGAGCAGCAGCGGCCCCAGCACCAGCCCCAGAATCCCGAAAATTTCGACGCCCAGCACCACGCCGGCCAGCGTAATCAGCGGATGAATGTCGCCGATGCGGCGGGCCAGCAGGATGCGCAGCAGGTTATCGATGTTCATGATGACGATGACACCAATCAGCAGGATGCCCACGCCCTGGCCGGTATGGCCCTGGGAAAGCTTGATGATGGCCGCCGGTCCCCACACCAAGGGCGTGCCCAGCACCGGGATAAAAGCCATAAAAAAGCTCACTACGCCCCAGAAAATGGCATCGGGCACGCCAAACAGCTGGAGCGTAATGGCCGTGAGCAGCGCCTGCACCAGGGAGATAAGCGCCTGCCCGAGTACGTTGGCATTTACGTTGTTTTTAAGCGACTCACCCAGTTCATGCAGGGTATTCGGGCGGAAGGGCAGGTAGCGCCGCAGGCCGCGCAGGAAGCCCTGTTCCTGCGTGTACATGAAGTACAGCGTGAACAACATCAGCCCAATGATGACGGTGAAGTGCAGCAGCCCGGTGGCCAGGGACGGAATACGCTGGCTGAGCCAGCTCACGCTTTGCTGCACCAGGCCGCGCACATTCTGCTCGGTGGTAATGGCATAGCCGGTTTTCTGCTCGATTTTGTGCAGGACGGCCATTATCTGGCTGGTATCCTGAGCATACAGCCGAATACGACTTACCAGCATGAGCGTGAGAGCCGTGAAGGGTAGGATGATGACCACGAAGGCAAACGTGAGCAGCCCCGCCGTAACCAGCTGCTTGTTCCACCGGCGCCGGTGCACCAAAGCCTGAAACCACGGCCGCAGCACCACATACAGGATGCCTGCTCCCAGAAACGCCGTGATATAGCTGCCCAGTCCTACCAGAATGAGGGCGGCCAGCGCTACCAGGCACAAAATCAGCAGCACATACTGCTGACGCGGGGTGTAGATGTTTTCGGAGGAAGCCATAGGTAAGGCAGACAGGGAGTGGCCGCAAATTACCCGCTCTACCTCAACTATACGCATGGCCACTTGCCTTTAACTGCAGAACGCAACCAGATAGCTCCGCTGGCACCAGAAACGCAGCTGCCTCCGCCTTGCCCGGGTGGCACGCGGAGGCAGCAGGGGGAAAACCCGTCCGGAAAGCTTACAGCTTGAACTGGGCGCACACCTTCACGCCGAAGGTCTTCACCTCAGGCAGGTCGCGGTACGTGAGGCGGTGGATGAAATCCACGCGAAATACTTTGAAGATATTTTCCACGCCGTAGCCCAGCTCCACGTAGGGCTTGCTGTCCAGCGGCCGGAAGGTGGGCAGGGCCGCGCCGTTTTCATCCGTCAGCGGGGTGGCGTTGCGGTTGGCCTGGCTTACGCCGCCGTAGAGCACGTTGCCGGAGGCCAGCAGGCGCCAGTCGAGCTTCTTGAGCAGCGGCACCGAGTTGATAAATAACCCCTCGAAATAGTGCTCGAAGTGCAGGGACGCGTACCGGTCGCTTACAAACTCGAAGTAGCGCATCAGGTTGTAGGCACTGGTGGTGTAGATGGGCGACTCGTTGCCGAGGTGGCTTTTTAGCACCGGGTACGGAATGGTGCTCGGAATGTAGCCCGCATCCACGATGTACTCGGTGCGGCCCAGCTGGCCCAGCTGCAGGCTGTGCGTCACCAGCAGGTTGAACTTGTGGTAGGCGAAGTCACTGCCCAGCACGCCATCGAAGCCACGGGTGTAGCGCAGCGTAAACACCGGCCACTTGGCCAGCCCTACCGCGTAGCGCCGGTTCTTATTCTGAATCACGGTTTCGTCCGGAGCGTAGCGCGACTCCAGAATCACCTCCGACAACGCGAATTTGTCGGCGGTGGGGGCGCCGGGCTCGTGGTCGGCGCTGGTGTAGTAGGCAAAGTCGTAGAGCGGGTCGAAGCGCTGATGACGGAGCGTAATCTTCTGGCTGAAGCCGTGAAACAAGTCTGATTGAGCCGAAACGCCCGTCACCTGCCGCCACAGGGGCCGCCCCGGCTTGATGTTGCCAAAGCGCACAGCCGCATCGAACAAGGGGTTTTCGGTGGCGTAGCCGTTGTCGAGCAAGGCCACTTGGTCTACGTCGTGGCTGCGCTCAAAGCCCAGGAGCGTCCAGTTCCGGCGGTTGAGCACGCGGTAGCCGGTCAGGCCATACTTGAAATCCTGGTCCTTGGTGCCGTAGGCCACGTAGGTGCGCACAAACCAGTTGGGGTTCAGGTCGCCGCTGGTGCGGAAGCCAGCCTGAATGCGGCCGCCTTCCACGTTATTGTAGGTGAAGATGCTCGGCACCGGGCCCAGCTCAAACTTGCCCACTTGCTTGTAGCCCGTCACCAGCAAATCGGCCAGCTCCAGGGTAGAGCGCACGGAGCGCAGCTTGCCCACAGAGTCGAGGGCCGTAAGAGTGCGTACCTCCTGGGCCGTGAGCGTATCGGGCCGGTGCTGCTCCCAGAAGCCAGCCGGAATTTCCAGGGCATCGGTAGCCGAGGCAAAAGGCTGTTCGTAGAACTTAGCCTCGTGCGGGTGCTCCACATCGAAGCCGGAGTTGGTCGTGTTGAAGCGCACCAGCAACCCGGTTTGCTTTTTCGTGGGTTTCAGGCCCACCACCACGCGGGTGCGCAGCGGCAGCCACGGCCCCGCCGCGCTGGGCGTCAGGTCCTGGTACACCCGAATCTGGTCCACGAAGTTGATGTTGGCCTTGGGGTCTACGGTCAGGTCCACCCGCCGCAGCGCGTACGAGTTCATCGTAATCCAGATGCGGCCGGTGAAAGCGAGGTCCTGAGCGCGGCGCGGCCACACTTTCAGCTGGTAGCAGCGGTCCTGGCCCACATACACGGAGTCTTCCAGGTCGTAGTCGTAGGTAATGCGCCAGCCATCGGCAATGGGCGACATAAAGTCCTTGCCCATCACAATCTGCCAGTTGGGGTAGAAATCGTAGTCCTGAAAGGATGAGCCCAGCACCTGCGAGAGGACTGAGCCGTCGCGCGGGGCCACGCCATGCAGCTGGGAATGCTTGATTTCCTCCCGCTCCCGATTGGGGCGGTGCCGCACGTAGTAGCGCGACAGCACCTCCGAGGCAAACACCGGCACAGTAGGCTTGCCGCTGGCATTGCGCTCCATCTCGCCCACGCCCTGCGCCACCGACGTCATATCCCGGATTACCTTCTGGCGCGCCAGCCGGTCCGTCACGTCCGACAATGACACCTCCACGCGGTTGTAGGAGTTGAATTCGAAGGCTTCGAGCTGGGCTTTGTCGTTTTGCTTTTTGTGCTGCTGCACCTTACGGAGCACGGCAAAGGCCGGATTTTCGCCGGCCCGCACCACCACCTCGCCCAGCGAAACGCTGCTGCTGGGCAGGGCAAAGTTGATGGTTTGCGCGGGCGCCTTGCTTACGGCCCGGCTTAGCGGCTTGAAGCCCACTGCCCCGGCCGAGAGAGAATCGATGCTGCGGTTGACGGTGAGACGGAAATGACCGTTCTCATCGGCCGTGACGCCGAGGCTGGTACCCCGCACGAAGATGGAAGCGAAAGGTACAGGCTGGCCGGTAGCCGCTTCGGTAACATGTCCGCTAAATACAATTTGCTGAGCTTGCGAAACGGACAACCCGACTCCAAGCACCAGCAACACCAGTAGTAATACTTTTTTCATGAACCCAAACTCCTCCAATACCTTGCAAAGGTAGTCGCAAAGATCTGCTATTTACTTTACTTCTACCCAAAAATATGCGCAATAGTCTGAAATACAGAATGGTGCACTGGTAGTTCAGCCGACTGCCAAAATAGCTCCTTGTTGGGTCAGGTGTTTCAGCCAAAACCTCAAACGTCTACTCGACTGCCATAACCTGAAAGCAAAAAAAGAGTTTACCGCAAACGATTTAGATTGATTAAATAAGATAAAAACACAATATGACTACCGAATAGCACCAGTGTCGGCGCGGCTTTCCAGCTGCTCCTGCACAGGGCGGGGTAGGGCGCTCAGCAGGTCGAGGCCGGTGGCGGCTTCAATGGCATCCACGCTCACGCGGTAACGGCTCCAGTCGGGGCTTACCTGCTGGTCGTTGGGCGTATCCACGGCCAGAATGCGGGCCTGGCCGGCAGCAATGCGCTGCAGGTCGTTGCTGCCTTCGGGTAGTATCACCAGCACTTTCCACACCCGGGCCGGCACCGTCACGCGGCCATTGTCGAGGGTGGTGCGCGGGCCCGCCGTGCCGGCGCCGCCCTTGCCGTAGCAGCCCATGACAACGTAAACCTCCTGCCCGCGCTCCACCTGGGTGCGCGTCCACTCTTCCAGCCCGCTCCAGGTGCGCTGGTTGTTGGCGCCGGCCTGCGGAATCATGTTTGTCATCAGGAAGGTGCTGGAGTTGTCGTCGAGGTCAGTGGTGCGGTCGGCCGAAGGGCAGTTGTGGCCCCGGTCGAAGCCCGAGCCGGAGTAGGAGCGGGGCGTCACCTGGTAGAACTCGCGAGGCAGAGCCGGGTCGGGCCGGAAGTCGTCCTGGCGGGGGGCGCTGCCCATCCAGGCGCGGTTCAGGTGCCAGCTCACCCAGTTGGGCGTGCCGCGCTGAGCGTTGTAGCTGAGCGTATACTGCGGTTTGGCAAGCAGGTAGTTGGTAGGCGTGCTCAAGCTGGCCGTAGCGCCGCTGGGGTTGCCCAGCGCCAGGTTGTCGTCGCGGCGCGTTACTACCGCTTCGGCGCGGGCAGTGGTAGCGGGCGGCAACGAAGACGCGGCGGGTGCAGGCCGGGTGCCCGGCACTACCACGGTTGAGGTAGCCGCTCCGGCCGAGCTGCTCAGCACGATGTCATCGATATTCAGGCGGCCGGAGCCACCGTCGGTTTTTCGGATTTCCAGCCGCAATGGCGTAGAGGTACTGCCTTCGAAGGTGGTGACAACGAGGCGCGCCCCTTGCGTGCGGACCGGCTGGCCGATGCGGCGGTACGTGCGCCCCCCGTCCACGCTGCCCCACAGCTCCCAGGTACTAGCTTCATCGGAGCCGTAGGCGGCGGCCGACACCTGCAGCTGGCGTAAACCGGCGGGCGCATCGAAGTTCATGCGCAGACGACCCTGGCCCCGCAGACGCACAGCCCGCTGACCCCGCTTGTGGTCCTGCTCGGAAGCGCCAATCAGCGCATCGGTGAAGTGCCAGGAACCCGAGGCCAGGGCTTCGTCGGCCTCGGCGTAAGAGGCTTTCTGGCCCTGCTCGAAGGTTTCGCGCAGGCCGGCGGGCGCCTGGGCAGGCTGTTCGGCCGCAGAAGTGGGGGCGCTGGGAGTTGTTTCGGCGGGCTGGGAAGAACAGGCAGGGGTGGCGGCGCTCAGCAGCAGGGCGGCGGGCAGCAGGAAAAGGCGCATAACACTAAGGAGGGTAGACGCCGCAAAAGTAACGGCGGCTACAGGAAGGTGGCAAACACCAGCAGGCCGGCGCCTACCAGCGTCCAGACCCGCACAATGCGGGAAACCAGCTTTACTTGTTGTTCGAGAGAGGCGCAATCAGAGGAAAACGACTTCAGCATAGCTCAGAAAGAGGAAAACAGAACGGAGTACTATACTGCTAGATTCAGCCGGGCCGCAAAAGGATGTATGGTCCGTGAAAAAAAGTAGCTTCTCCGTAGAAGGAAAGAGGTAGTGGGCTCATAATCATAGGAATGCAGCAGGTGGAGCTACACCAAGAGAGGCAGGTCATCAGCTTCGTCTGACCTATGATTAAAAAATACCTGCGCCCGCAACACAGCTCAATAGAAGGCATTGCAGGCGCAGAACAGGAGGAAAAACATTTGCCGATCTAGGCATTGCCGAAGTGGTGGTGCCAGGCTTTTTCCAGCCAGGAGCTGCTCAGCTGCGCGTCTACCAAGCCCAGGGCACCCACGCACCAGCTTCCGCACAAGGCGCCGTACTGCAGGCATTTTTGCCAGGGCTCCTCGCGTAGAAAGCCATAAAGGAAGCCGGCAAAGAAATTGTCGCCGGCCCCGTTGCTGTCGACCAGGGCGGGTGCGGGCACGGCAGGCTGTTCCAGCCACTGGCCTTCAGCGGTAAGCAGGGTAGCCCCCGCCGCGCCGTGGGTGCACACCACCAGGCGCTTGCCCGCCGCCCGCAACTGCTCCATCACCGGTCGGTAGTCGGGCAGGTTATCGGAGCTGAGGTGAATGTACTGGGCCGCAGCAATGAAAGGCTGATGGTAGGGGTTGTGGCCGTCGTAGTCATGCAGGTCGGTCCAGATCGGGTGGGGGTAGTCCTGCAGCAGCGGAATCAGCGGCTGGCAGTAGGGAATGATGTTCAGGACCACGCACGCGCTGCCCTTGATCAAGGCTGCCACTTCAGCCTGGTCGAAAGGCAGGGTGGTGGATGCCTGCGTGATGAACATAGAAATCCGCTGGCCCTGGGCATCCATCAGGTTCACATGGCGCTCCGTACCGACGGGGTCCATTACGTAGTGGGCTTCCACACCCTGCGCCCGCAAATCGGCCTGGATGTGGTGGCCGTAGGCATCGTCGCCCACGGCGGAGTACAGGACGTTGGGTACGCCCAGCTTGGTTAGGGCTAAGGCTTTGCCCGCGCCGGTGGAGCCCGTGCCTTCGTGGAAAGGCGCCCGGTGAATGGTTTGCGGCTGCGGGGCCGGTAGTTCGGGCAGCGTTACGATATGGTCGAAGGTGGTACCTCCCAGAATAAGGGTATGCATCACAAAGCAGATATGAGGGTGATGAATGGCAGCAGTAAGCCAGGCACCGGGCTTAGCGAAGCTCCCAAACCAAGGCAGTATAAGCCGGTACGCTGGCCGTTTGCAGGTCCGTCACCACCGCATCCGTCAGCACGTCTTGGGCTGAGGTGTAGCCTTGCAGGCGCTCGGCAAAGCGCTGCAGCGGCACCGATTTCGCCGTGGGGTTGCAGTTCAGCATCACCAGCACCGTGTGGCCTTGGGCATCGTGGCGGAAATAGGTATACACGCCGTCTTCCGGCACAAAGTGGGTGAGCTGGCCGGTTTGTAGCACCGGGTGGGTTTTGCGGTAGTTGGCCAGCTTGCGCACATACGCGTGCATGTCCTGCTGGGCCGGGGTGCGGCCGGCCGCCGTGAAGGCGTTTTTCGAGTCGCCGGGGAAGCCGCCGGGGAAGTCTTCCCGCAGCAATCCGTCGGGGCGGCTGAAGTTCTTCATCAGCACCTCGGTGCCGTAGTATAGCTGCGGGATGCCCCGCTCGGTGAGTAGCCAGGCCAGGGCCAATTTCTGCTTGCGCACGTCCTCACCCAGCACCGAGAAAACCCGGTCCACGTCGTGGTTGTCCAGGAAAATGACGTTGCGCGAGGCGTCCTCGTACATCCAGTCGCCCTGCACGGCGTAGTAGAGTTTGGCGGTGCCCTCGGCAAACCCGGAGGGCTTGGTCAGACTTTCAAGCAAGGCCTGGCGCAAGATAAAGTCGATGGCTCCGGGCAGGTTGCTCTTGAAGCCGTTGATGGGCGGAAATACGTTGCGCGTCCAGAAAGCCTGCTGGGCCACGCCCTCGGCCTCCTGCATCCAGGTTTCGCCAAACATGCCCAGCTGCGGGTACTCTTCCAGAATGGCCTTTCCCCACTGCATCAGAAACCCGGGGTCGGAATACGTGTAGGTATCCACACGGTAGCCGTCGACGCCCGTGTACTCCACCCACCACAGGAAATTCTGGATGAGGTAGGTGGCCACCAGCGGGTTTTCCTGGGCCGGGTCGGGCATGGTTGTATCGAACCAGGTGGTGCTAAACAGCTTGCGGTCCTGGGCTGCTACGTGCGGGTCGTTTACCGTGCCGTTGCGGTAGTTGCCGCGCGTGAACGTGGGCCACTGGTGAAACCAGTCCTTGGCCGGCTGATCGAGCCAGAGGTAGTGGTAGCTGCCAATGTGGTTGAGCACCACGTCATGAATTACCTTGAGACCCTGTTGGTGGGCGCGCTGCACAAAGCGCACGTAGTCCTCGTTAGTGCCGTAGTGCGGGTCTACCGCGTAGTAGTCGGTAAGGGCGTAGCCGTGGTAGCCGGCTTTGGGCATGTTGTTGTCGACCACCGGGGTAGGCCAGATGGCCGTCACACCCAGGTCTTTCAGGTAGTCGAAGTGCTGCTCTATGCCCTTCAGGTCGCCGCCGTGGCGGGCGTACATGGAGTCGCGGGCCACGCCGGGGGCGCGGTTGCCTTTTACCACATCGTTGGTTGGGTCGCCATTGGCAAACCGGTCGGGCATGAGCAGGTAAATCAGGTCAGCGCTGCTGATGCCCTGCACCTTGGTTTTGTCACCGGGGGTGGTGCGCTGGCGCAGCTCGTATTCATACGCCACCTTCCTGGTGCCCTTCAACAGCAGCTTGAGCTTGCCGGGCTTGGCGGTGGGGCTGATGGTGAGGTTGACGAGTAGGTAGTTGGGGCTTTCCAGCTTCCGGAAGCCTTCGAGGGTGACGCCCTCATAAGTGGCTAGCTCTACCTGGCTGCCCGCAATACCCGGGCCGTGCACCAGCAGCTGCAGCTTCGGGTTTTTCATGCCCACCCACCAGAACGTGGGGTCGATGCGGGTGATAGGGGAGGTGCGGGGCGCAGCCGTGGGGGAGGCCGCCAGGGTGGTGAAGCGGCTGCCGAGAAGCCATAGCAGCAGGAACAGTTTGGGCAAGGACATAGAAGGGGGAATAGCTAGGCGGCACCAGCGGCCGCCAAGTGGGAAAAAGCGTACGTTCCGCCTCGGCCGACCATGGCCGCACCGATTTGGTTTGGTAAACATCGTCCTTCGCTTTCCCAGGCGCGCCCCACTTTGCTAAGCCGCCCCTATGTGCTTGATGCTATTTGGTCAACTTGCTGATGTAAAGTGTACTAAATCGAGGATAATTCGGCTCCTTTTCCAAAAGTGGTACTTCCGTGCCTGACTTTACTCCTCACGAACCCCGCTGAAGTACTCCCGCGGGGTTTGGTCGGTTTGCTTTTTAAAGGCGCGGTTGAAGGCCGATTTAGAGTTAAAGCCCACTTCCAGGGCCAGGGCCAGAAGGGTATATTGCTGGGCACGCGGCGTTGTCATCAGCTGCTTAAACTCCTCCACCCGGTAGGCATTGACAAAGTCGAAGAAGTTTTGCCCGAACCCCTCGTTGATGACCTTGGATAGCACGTGCGGCGGCAGCTGCAAGCCCCCGGCCAGCTCATGAATTGTGAGGCTGGGGTTGAGGTAGGGCTTGTGATGCCGCATGTAGGTGGTCACGGCCGCCTGGGCAGCGGCGAGGCCCAGCGTTGCTCCGGCTGGGCGAGGCGGGCGTGGGGCCGCGGGCAGCTCCATAGCTGGCACCTTGGTCGCGGAAACTTCGGAACGCTGTACCGCAGCAGTCGGGCTTAATATAGGAGCCACTTCCGGTGCCAGCTTAGGCTCCGCCGGAGCAGGCACGAGTCGAAAGATTTGAGGCTGGTGCAAGACCACGTAGCCCAGGAAATAGGGCAGCGTAGAAAAGACCAGCCAGATCAGGTTCAGGTTGCGGGCCGCTAGGGTGTACACGTCGAAAGCCACCCAACGGCTGGCCACCACCACCCCAAACAGAAAGCCCCACAGCCCCAGGCAAACGGCCTGAATGCCCAGCACCGTGGAAAGGTAGCGCAGGTTCTGGGCGTACGACACGCTGGCTTCGTACTGCCGGGTATAAGCCCGGATGGCGCGGCGGCAGGCCAGCCAGTAGCCCAGGTTGGTGAGCAGCGCCGCCAGTCCCGTCAGCAGCAGCACGTTGCGTAGCATGGGCTCATGACTTACCAGTCGGAGCTGAAACTCGTAACTGTCGAGCAGGAAATAGGGCAAGTACACCAGCAGCTGCAGGGCCGAGGGCACAAAGTACAGCCATTTGCGCTGCGACTGGGCTTCGTTGAACAGCAGCCGCCGGATATAGCAATAGAACAAAGGGCCGTAGAGAAACCAGATAAAGTCCGGTACCAGGGTAAGCTGCGGGTAGGCATTGGCTACGGCCCGGTCGCTGCTCACCACCGTGAGCAGAGTGGCGCCGGCGCCCAGCCCCAGCAGCCACAACAGCCAGCGGTTGGCAGCCCGGTTGGCTTGCTGAATGCTGGGAATGGCCACCAGCAGCAACCCGCCCTGAAAGCACGAAAACAGCAGGAGAAGGTCGTAGAGCGAGTAAAACTGAAAGGTAGCCGTGAGGTCCTCCCAGCTTTGCACGCGCACTTCTACGTCGCCGGCCTGGGCTTGCTGGCGGGTCACCACGCGGTTGGCCCGCACCTGTCCGTGCCCGCTGCCCTCAATGGATGCCCAGCTTCCCCGCGAAACTTTGTATTCGAGCCGGGGCAGCCGGGTGTGCAGGGTGAGGGCAAACAGACCGTTGGCCTGCCGGCGAAACCGGTAGCGGGCATCAGCCGGCTGCCAGTTGTTGAACGACCCTACCAGGTACAGGGCCGCATCGGTGGGGGTATTGGCCGGCAGGCTGGTCAGCACGAAATGGTAGGCAATCGGCAGCTGGGGGCTGTCTGAGGCAGTCAGCGCAGCCGGGCCGGGTGGTGCCGCAACTATGGGCCACCAGGTGAGCAGAAGCAAGGCCAGGAAAAAACCAAACCGAGGGTAAGCAAGCACAATAGGAAGCTGGTTAGCGGGCAGGTAAAGTAACTGCTGAAACAGCAGCTTTCCGCAGGCCGGCTCACCCAGGCGCTGGAACGAAGCAAGGAAAGTTCCCGCCCTGGTATAGCTGCGCGTCTGGTGGTAGAATCAGGCCGTACCAACTATCTCTTCCCTCCGCTACCTTGCAGGACTTCCGCTATCTGTATGAAACACGCCTACTTCCTGGCCGCTATTGGGGCTGCCCTGGCCACGCTGCTCGCCTGCTCGACTGACTCCACTACTTCCAGCGTCATCGAGACGACGCCCGACGCGCGCTTCGACCAGTACAAGCAGCAGTTCATCGACTCGCTGTGGTACTACAACCCCGAGTGGGCCAGCTCCCAGGGCTACCACCGCTACGACTCGGTGCTACTGATTCCGACCGTAGCGCGGCGGCAGGTGGAAGCTGCGGCTCTGGCCCGGCGCGGGCGCGAGCTAGCCAAGTTTTCGATACAGGAGCTGTCGGTGAACAACCAGACCGATTACCAGCTGCTGGAAAATCACCTGGCCTCGGCCCGCTTCTACGCCGATACCCTGCGCGACTGGCAGTGGAACCCGGCCAGCTACAACCTGGGGGCCTCGGTGGGCGAAATCCTGAACGGCCGCTACCAGCCCCTTGACCGGCGCCTGCGGTCCATCAGCCAGAAAATTAACCGCGCCGCCGACTTTTACGAGGCGGCCAAAGACAACATCGAGCGGCCAACCAAGGAGCACACCGAGCTGGCCATTCTGCAAAATGAAGGCGGCCTGGCCGTATTCGGGAAGGCGCTGGCCGATTCGGTGGCGAAGTCGGGCCTAAGCGCCCGGGAAAAGCAGGACCTCACGGGCCGCATAGCCACAACCCAGCTGGTGATTGAAAGCTACCTGCGGTTTCTGCGCCAGGATGTGCTGCCGGCCGGCCAGTTTCGCTCGTTCCGCCTGGGCAAAGCGCTGTTCGACCGCAAGTTCGCGCTGGATATTCAGGCCAGCTTGTCGGCCGAGCAGGTGTACCAGCAAGCCCGCCAGCACCGCCAGGAGCTGCTGCACGACATGAAGCAGCGCGCCGCCCGCCTCTGGCCCAAGTACTTCCCGAGCCAGCCTGCTCCTTCCGACTCGCTGGCGCTGGTAAAACAGATACTTGGCAAGCTTTCAGCCCGGCACGCCACACCGGCCGGCTTCGTACAGGCCGTACGCGACCAGATGCCCGCGCTGGTGAAATGGGTGAACGACCACCAACTGCTGACGCAGGACCCCAGCAAGCCGCTGGTGGTGCGCGAAACGCCGCTGTATATGCGGGGCAGCGGGGCAGGCGCCAGCATCTCGGCTCCTGGTCCCTACGACAAAGCGGCCAACACCTACTACAACGTGGAGCCCCTGGATGGGCAGCCCGCCGCCCAAGCCGAAAGCTACCTGCGCGAGTACAACGACTATACCCTCCAGATTCTCAACATTCACGAAGCTATTCCGGGCCACTACACGCAGCTGGTGTACGCCAACCGCAGCCCTTCCCTGGTGAAATCCATCTTCGGGAATGGGGCTATGATAGAAGGCTGGGCCGTGTATGCCGAGCGCATGATGCTGGAAAGCGGCTACGGCAACAACACTGATGAGCTTTGGCTGGCCTGGGATAAGTGGAATATGCGTGTGACGCTCAACACCATCCTCGACCACGAAGTACACGTGAATAACCTCACCGAAAAAGCCGCCGTGGCCATGCTGCTGCGCGACGGATTCCAGGAAGAGGCCGAGGCCCGCAACAAATGGCGCCGGGCCACGCTCAGCCAGGTACAGCTGAGCAGCTACTTCACCGGCTCCACCGAGATTCTGGCCTTGCGGGAGGAACTGCGCCGGCAGCAGGACAGGGAATTCGACCTGAAAGCTTTCCATGAGCAGCTGCTGAGCTACGGCAGTGCCCCGGTAAAGTACATCCGGCAAATGATGCTGCGCCGTTCCTAGCCGGTTTTGCCGCTGCGTGCTGGCAGAAAGCCGCACGGCCGGGAATTTACGTCGCCCGGGCGGTGTCTGCTAGCCGGCGCCACCCCGGCGTACCCGTTCCATTTGTTTTGCCCTCGGCCTATAGCATGAAAGTTACCCATCGTCAACGCATTATCGATACCGATGATGCGGGCCTGCGCCGCTACGTGCACGACCACCTCAAGGTATTTGTTGAGTTCACCTCCGGCAACTGCCCTATCTGCGAGCTGCTGGCTCCGCCCTTCGCCCAGTTTGCCGATGATGCCGAGTTCGAGGATATCCTGTTTCTGCGCCTGGACTCCGACGAAAACCCCGTGGCCAGGAAAATGATGGATGATCAGGCCGCCCCGTTCTTTGTAGCTTACTGCCAGGGGCGGGTGCTCACCTGCGACGCCCTGACGCGGGAAGCAGAAATGCGCGCCATGCTGGAAACGCTGCGCCACTACCAGCCCCTGTCGGCATAGCGTGCGGCCGCGCCTCCACAAAGACCTGATTGCGCTGACTTTCTTTCTGCTGACGGTAGCTTTGCTATTCCTGTTTTTTCAGTAGTCAGGTCCTTTATTGTCTCGAAGCCAGGAAATTCGTTCTAGCTTCGCAGCCGTGTTTTTTCTGCTGTCCAAACTTCTAGCCGTAGCGCTGCTGCCTGCCGTGTGGCTGGTGCTGCTGGCCGCCGCTGCCGTGTTCGACTGGCGCCCGGGGTGGCGCCGCCGCTGGCGCTACGTGCTGCTGGTACTGGTGCTGGTGAGTACCAACCTGGCGCTGGCCAACGAGGCCATGCGTGCCTGGGAGCTGCCCGCCGTGCGCCTGAGTCAGCTACCCACGCACGATGCCGGGGTGCTGCTCACCGGTATTACCAACCAGCGGGAGCCCAATGACCGGGTGTACCTGGCTACCGGTGCCGACCGCTTGATGCATACCATCTGGCTGTACCGGGCCGGCAAGATCAAGCGCATCATTATCACTGGGGGTTCTGGCCGTTTACGTGGGCCGGTTGCCAGCCGCTCGGAGGCGCAAGAGCTGGCGGTACTGCTGCGCCTAGCCAAGGTGCCGACCTCGGCTATTCTGCTGGAAAACCAGAGCCACAATACCCGCGAAAACGCGCTGTTCACCAGGCAGCTGGTCGCCCGTTACCCCGATATCAAGAGCCTTACGCTTATCACCTCAGCCTTTCATCAGCGCCGGGCGCTGGGTTGCTTTCAGCAGGTGGGCCTGAACGTCACGCCTTTTCCCGCCGATTTTCGCAGCGTAGACCGCAGCATTGGGCTTGATTACTGGCTTATCCCGTCGGTGGATGCGCTGGAGCTATGGACGCAGCTGCTCCACGAAATCAGCGGCTACCTCACCTACAAGCTGCTGGGGTACTGTTAGGGGCGTTGCTTGTTCTTGGTGATTAGGCCTTGAGGTATTCGGAAAAAGAGAAAAAAGAAAGGCCCCGCGACAACCGTCGCGGGGCCTTTCGCATACACTTCTAAGCTCTAAGCTCTAAGCTCTAAGCTCTAAGCTCTAAGCTCTAAGCTCTAAGCTCTAAGCTCTAAGCTCTAAGCTCTACTCCACCTTTTTCTGCTTTCCCGACGCCTCACCGCTTACCCAGATAGACTTCTGGTTGACGAACTCCCGGATGCCCAGGTAAGAAAGCTCCCGGCCATAGCCCGACTTCTTCACGCCCCCAAACGGCATTTCCGGCGAGGATTTCACCATGCTGTTTATGAACACCGCGCCCGCTTCAACCCGGCGGGCCAGCTCCTGACCGCGTTGCGCGTCCTTTGTCCAGATGGAGGCGCCGAGGCCAAAGCGGGAGTCGTTGGCGAGGCGAATGGCGTCGTCGGCGTCACGGGCTTCCAGGATGAGGGCCACCGGGCCGAACAGCTCCTCGGCGTAAGCGCGCTGGCCGGGCTTGATATTGGATAGAATGATGGGGCGGAACAGGGCCGTGCCGGGCTGGCTCTGGCCCCCGTACAGCTCCACTTTGGCGCCCTGCCGCACGGAGTCTTCTACCTGCTGGGTAAGCTCATCAGCCAGATCGGGGCGAGCCAGGGGGCCGTACTGGGTGGATTCCAGGAGCGGGTCGCCGGTGCGCAAGGCCAGCAGGTGGGTCTTCATCTTCGAAATAAACTCCTTCACCACCGGCTTCTCCACGATAAAGCGCTTGGCCGCGATGCAGCTTTGCCCGGCGTTGATCATGCGGGCCTGGGCGGCGGTTTTGGCGGCCAGTTCCAGGTCGGCATCCGCCAGCACGATAAAGGCGTCGGAGCCGCCCAGCTCCAGCACGGTTTTTTTTATCTGGCGGCCGGCGGTGGCAGCCACTTCGGCGCCGGCTGGCTCCGAGCCGGTAAGCGTCACGGCGCGCACCCGGTCGTCCTCAATCAGCCGGCCCACCAGGTCGGAGCCGATGAGCAGCGTGCGGAACGTAGCGGGTGGAAAACCGGCGTCGTGGAAAATCTTTTCCAGCGCCAGCGCGCACTGCGGCACATTGGAAGCGTGCTTGAGCAAACCCACGTTGCCGGCCATGAGGGCGGGGGCGGCAAAGCGTACCACTTGCCAGAAGGGAAAATTCCAGGGCATAATGGCCAGCACCACGCCCAGGGGCTCGTGCGCAATAAAGCTGCGGCGCGCTTCGGATTTGATTTCCTCGTCGGCCAAGAAGGCCTCGGCGTGTTGGGCGTAGTACTCGCAGGTGAGGGCGCACTTCTGCACCTCGGCGCGCCCATCGGCCACGGGTTTGCCCATTTCCAGGGCCATGAGGCGGGCCAGCTCGTTCTGCCGTTCGCGCAGCAGCGCGGCGGCCCGTTGCATCAGGCGGGCGCGGTGGGCAAAGGAGGTAGTGCGCCATTCGGCCGCGGCGCGGTGGGCCTGCCCCAGGATACGCTCGGTTTTCGACCAGCTGAAGGCGCGAAAGCGGCGCAACACCCGGCCGGTGTAAGGGTTGTAGGATTCGATAGCCATTGGGGCGCGGAAACTGTTTAGGTTGCACAGCCTTACCGCGGTGCCTGTCAGTGACAAAAGGGCGCCTGGCTGGTTAAGACTGCGTATCCACAACGCCGGACTTGCAGCCGCGGTTTTGTTGCCGGTGGAAAATAGCTGGTAAACCAGCAGGAAATCCTACTTTTGAGCCAGACGACCGAAACTCGGCGTCTGGTTCGTCACTTCAACTTTCAGCTTCGTGACATCAAAAACTTCCGGGGTAGATGCCATAACCGAAGAACAGCTGGTGGCGCGCCTGAGGGCCCGCGACGAAGCGGCCATGACTATCTTCTACGACAAGTACGGCACGGCCCTCTACGGGGTCATTGCCCGCATTGTGAAGAAGGAGGAAGTAGCCGAGGACGTGCTGCAGGAAAGCCTGGTGAAAATCTGGCACTCCTTTCTGAGCTACGATACCAGCAAAGGCCGCCTGTTTACCTGGGTGCTCAATATTTGCCGGAATCTGGCCATCGATAAAATCCGCTCCCGCCAGTACCGCGTAGGTACTCGCACACAACCGCTGGAAGACAGCGCGGCGCAATGGCAGGCCGCTCCGTCATCATTCAAGCCCGAGCATATCGGGCTGGAGGAAGTGACGCGTCAACTTAATCCGGAGCAAAAGCAGATCATCGACCTGCTGTATTTCGGCGGCTATACGCAAAGCGAAGTGGCAGAAGAACTCGAATTACCGCTCGGCACCGTGAAGACGCGGGCCCGGGCGGCCATCAAAGTACTCGCAAAACTGATTCGATAAGGCCGTGGACATTCAGCAATACATCGAATCCGGCATGTTGGAGCAGTACGTACTCGGTACGCTTACGGTTCGGGAACAACAGGAAGTTGAACAACTGGCCAACGAGTTTCCGGCCGTGCAGGCGGAAATTTCGCGCATTCAGCAGGATCTTGACGCCTATGCCGCAGCCCACGCCGCTACCCCGCCCGCCGGTATGCGCGAGCGGGTGCTGGCCGGGTGGCAGCAGGCCGTGCGCGCCTCGGAAGGCAACACGCAGCCCGCCGCTCCGCGCATGGTGGCCTCGGAGCCTGCACCGTCCGTCGCGCCGGAAGCCGTGGTGCGCTCTATCGATTCGGCCCCATCGTCGGGCCGGAAGTTTGGCTGGCTGGTAGCGGCGGCCGTGGCGCTACTCACGCTCAGCGCCCTCGGCAACTATCTGCTCTACAACCGGCTGAAGGAAACCGAAACCAACCTGCAGGTAGCCCATACCGAACAGACGCGCTACGCCGCCACCGAGCAGGCTGCCCTGAAGGAGCGGGATGAGCGCACGCGCCAGCTGGAAATCCTGCGCAGTGAGCAGTTCCGGGCCGTGGACCTGAAAGGCACACCCAAAGCCCCCGACGCCCTGGCCCGCGTGTACTACAATGCCGCTACCCGCGCCGTGTACGTTGATGTGCGCCACCTGCCCGCCTTGCCCAAAGGCAAGCAGTACCAGCTCTGGGCTATGGACAAAGGCCAGCCGGTGGATGCCGGGGTACTGACGGCCGCCGCCACCGCCGGCGACACCCTGCAGCAGATGAAGGACATTGCCAGTGCCCAGGCCTTTGCCCTGACGGTGGAAAATGAAGGCGGCAGCCCCACACCCACCCTGAGTACCCTGACGGTGATAGGCAACATCTAGGCTTGCCAAGCAGTTAAGAAAGGAGAGCGGACCACCTACCCGGGGCCCGCTCTCTTTTTACTTGGCTATCGGGCTTGTAAACAGGGCGGCGGTGCCGTTATTGTGCGTCCTACTCTTCTCTCCCCACCGTGCACGGAACCATCTTCACCCTGCTTAAGCGCTACGTTCAGACCCAGTACGACCACAGCACCTGGCTGCGGCTGCTGGAAGCGTCGGGGCTCACATCCGGCGACTTCGACCACAAAAGCGTGTACCCCGACGAGCAGATGTATGCGCTGGTGGGCAACGCGGCGGAAATGACCGGGCTGTCGGCCAATGAGCTGCACGAAAATTTCGGGGAGTATCTGGTGCCCGACCTGATGTACATGTACCAGAAGCTGCTGCAGCCGGAGTGGACGACGCTGGATATGATAGAGCATACGGAGACCACCATGCACGCGCAGGTGCGGCGTGAACACACCGAGAATGCACCGCCCGTGCTCAACGTCACCCGTATATCCCCCCACGAGCTGGTTATCGACTACGTATCGAAGCGGCGGATGGGGGCTTTGGCGGTGGGCATTGTGCGGGGCCTGGCCAAGTACTACGACGAAGCTGACCAGATTGAGGTAACCCCTACCACCAGCGAAGACGGCGAAGAAGTCCGCATCCGGGTGCGCCGCAAACGGTGATGAGGTAACATGTAACAGGTAACATGTGACAGGTAACATGTGACAAGTTTTCCTATGGCCTCATCACCTGTTACGTGTCACCTGTCACCTGTCACCTTTCACCCTTTCACCCTTTCACCCCTTTCTTTCCTTTCTATGAGCACGTACTACAATCCCGCTGACCTGGCCAAATTTGGTAACATCACGGAGTGGCAGGCCGAAATGGGCAACAAGTTCTTCAGCTACTACGGCGAGGTATTCAAGGAAGGTGCCCTCTCGGAGCGCGAAAAAGCCCTGATTGCCCTGGCCGTAGCCCACGCCGTGCAGTGCCCGTACTGCATTGATGCCTACACCACCGACTCCCTGCAAAAAGGCGCCGACGAAGCCCAGATGATGGAAGCCGTACACGTGGCCGCCGCTATTAAGGGCGGGGCGGTGCTGGTACACGGCGTGCAGATGATGAACAAAGCCAAAGAGCTGTCGATGTAAATAAGGGCAGTGCAAGCCCTGTCCATTGCTGATGCCAGAGTCTGACGTTTTTTTTAAGTCTGCCCGGCTACTGCCCGGCTTCCGACAGCCCAAGCGGTGGGCGGCGGTGCTGCTCGTGGTGCTGGCCAGCTCACTTACCGCCTGCGGACAGTCAGCGCCCGGCTCTTCTTCCTCTTCTATGTCGGCCTACGACCACATGCTCCGGCTGCTGTTCAAGCCCACGGTGCCCTACATTCAGCCGGGGGAGCTAGCCAGCCTGCTGCAGACCAAGCCT
Organism: Hymenobacter guriensis; assembly: GCF_015773195.1. Lineage (GTDB taxonomy): Bacteria > Bacteroidota > Bacteroidia > Cytophagales > Hymenobacteraceae > Hymenobacter > Hymenobacter guriensis. The sequence continues at coordinate 246,677 of NZ_JADWYK010000004.1, read as the reverse complement.
GAGGGTGTGCTGCTGCTTGATACGCGCGGAGCCGCTGAGTACCGCGTAAGCCACCTGCCCGGGGCCCGGTTCGTGGAGTTCAACACCTTCCGGGAAACCGACCTGAGCGCCGTGCCCCGCACCCGGCCGGTAGTGGTCTACTGCTCAGTGGGGGCGCGGAGCGAGCAGGTAGGCGCGTGGCTGCGGGAGCAGGGCTTCCGGGACGTGCGCAACCTCTACGGCGGCTTGTTCCAGTGGGTGAACGACGGGCACGAAGTGGTAAATGCCCAGGGCCCCACCAACCAGGTGCATCCGTACTCGGTGGTGTGGAGGCCCTGGCTTAAGCGCGGGGTGCCCACGTATGAGTAGCGCCCCCGGCCATCTGCTGGTGTTTGCGCGCTACCCCGAGCTGGGCAAAGTAAAAACGCGCCTGGCCGCCGACATCGGCCCGGCGGCGGCTCTGGCCGTGTACCAGGAGCTGCTAATCCATACCCAAGCCGTGGCTGCTCCGCTGCCGGTGGCCAAAACTGTGTGGCTGGTCGCGCCCGGCCCTACTGCCGACCTGAGCGAAAGTTGGACCGATTACGAGTTGCAGCTTCAGCCGCCCGGCGACTTGGGCGCCCGCATGCACGCGGCCTTCGCCCACGCCTTTGCCCAGGGTGCCGGGCGCGTGCTCATCATCGGCACCGACTGCCCCGGCCTCACAACCGCGCATCTGCAGACGGCGCTGGAAGCCCTCCGCACCCACGACGTGGTGCTGGGCCCGGCGGCTGATGGCGGCTACTACCTGCTGGGCCTGACCCGGCTCTACCCCGAACTGTTTGCCGACAAGCCCTGGAGCACTGCCACTGTACGGGCCGAAACCCTGCGCGACGCCGCTGGGCTCGGGCTGCGCGTGCACCTGCTGCCCGAGCTGCACGACGTGGACACCGCCGCCGACCTGGCCCGCTGGAGAAATCCGTCGGCCTGAAAATTCTGCCCTATGGTACCTGCTTTCCTGTTTCCGCGTTATCGTTTTACTGGCCAGGCTCTGTGTCTTAGCATTCTGGGGCTCACGGCCGCCTGCACGCCCCAGCCGGAAGTCAGCCAACCAGCCGCTACACTGCCCCTGCAGGTAACGCAGCATTTCGATGTCGGCTGGGCGCAGAATAAGTGGTGGGATGATGGCCTGGCCGAAGTGGCTACCTATGCGGCCGAGCGCACCATCTACCAGAAGCCGCGGCAGTTTGAGTACACACTCATCACCGTGAAGGAGGACTTCAACCGGGAGTTCAACGCCAAAACCGACGACTACCAGCGCCCTGACCTGTTTCCGGTGATGAAGGTGAACCAGTTTTGCCGCATCCCCACCGACAACTACCCCTACCACTTCCTTACGTCCCTGTTTTTCCGGCGCGAGCAGCCCACCCAGCTGCACAAGCTCACCACGTCGTCGCAGGAATGGTGCGGCGCCACCTTCAAGGCCCTTACCGCCGAGGCTGCAGGGTATGCGCAAACCTACAACTCGTACTGGGACGGGCAGGGAGCCGGCACGCGCCACCTGGCCGGAGCTATGCTGTTTGAGGATGGGCTACCGTACACGCTGCGCAGCCTGCACTTTGCCCGGCAGCCCGCCTTCACGGTGCCGGTGTGCGAGCTGCTGCAAACCAGCAAAGCTGCCCCGCCGGTAGTCTACCAAGCCCGCATCAGCGTGGGGCCCGCCGCCCCCACCGATACCCCGGAAGCCGCCTGGCAGGTGCGGGTGCAGCTGGATAGCACCAGGCAAAACCGCTACTGGTTTGCCCGCCGGTATCCCCACGTACTGCTGCGCCAAACCACCTGGGACGGCCGCAGCCTCACCCTCCGGCAGGTGCGCCGCTACGCCTACTGGCAGCATTGAGAGGCGCGAGCTGCCATGTTCACACGCCTGCCACCGCCCTGATGTGCGCGAAGTGGTTTGATGCGTTACCGTAGCCGAAGCCGGCGGCTTCCAAACCCCTGCCTGTTGCAACCAAAGAGGTGTCGGCACCTCCTGAAGCTCCGTCGGTACCTCCCGAACCCGCATCCGTAGCAGCCGAAGTTGCTTCTGCTGCTCCCTAAGCTCTGTCAGCAGCTCCCGAAGGTTCTGCCGGGGCAGCCTAGGCTCTTTCCTTCGCTCCCGAAGGTCTTTCCTTAGCTATGTTCTCAGCTTCGGGGGCTGCAGGCGGTACTTCGGAGACGTAAGCCGACCTTTCGGGCGCGGCGGGAGCGGTCCAGGAAGAGGCAATGATCAGGGCAGGCGCCTAAAGGGAACTTTCGGAGCGGGTAGGTGGCGCTTCAGTGTGGTGAGGGTGGTCGTGGAAAGATCAGTCCTGCAACGGCTCTTCCGGCCGCCAGGGTTTTTCCAGCAGCAGCACTCCCAGCACCACGGTGTATTCCAGCGCCAGCAGCCAGGGGTTTTCGCGGTAGCTGCTGGTTTGATAAGTGGCGTAGGAGAGGGTGACCAGTGCGCCCCACACCAGCGCAAACCGAAAGCGCGTGAACACGCTCAGGGCCAGCAGCGGGGTGAGGTACCAGGGATGCACCACCGTGGCCAGCAGGTAATACAGCGTAAGCACCAGCAGCAGCGTGCGGGGCAGTGCGGCCCCGGATAGCGGCAGCCTTTCGCGCCAGGCCAGCACCAGGATGCCCAGGGCCCCTGCACCCGCCAACGCCGGCCCAATCAGCGCAATCTTATTGTAGCCCCAATACCAGTAGCCCAGCGCCCGCGCCAGGTAGTAGAAGCTGGCATTGAACTCGAAGGTGCGGAAGTACAGCCCCAGGCTGCGCCCGATGTTCTGCAGTAGCTCAGTCGTGAGAAACGGGCTGAACAAAGCCAGCACCGTGAGGCCGCACACGGCGCCGTAAGCCACAGCCCGCCGCCAGCCCAGCCGGCGCACCAGCAGGGGTAGGGCCACCAGCGGCAGCAGCTTGGTAGCCACCGCCACCCCCAATATTCCCGCCGACGCCTGCCACCGGTCCCGCAGCAGCAGGGCCCCGGCGCCTAGGAGCAGAGCAATGACCAGCGCCTCAAAGTGCAGGTTTCCGGTCAGCTCCACTACTACCAGCGGGTGCAGCAGGTACCATAGGGCCTGGGTGCGGGGCAGGCGCAGCTGCCGCAGCAGCCAAAGCAGCAGGAGCGTGGTAGCTGCTTCCGCCGCCAGCACCAGCAGCCGCAGCACCAGCACAAAGCCTTGCTCTGAATCAGGAAACAGCCTGGCACCCAGAGCAAAGGCCCCCTGACAAACCGGCGGGTACACGGAGTAGTAGTGCGGGGAGTTGAGCTGCGAGTACAGCTGCCGCAGCTGCGCGGCCAGGGCTGGTGGGAGGGAAGCTGCCGGTGTGGGAGCCACCAGCTCATCGGGCCGGAAGCGGAAGGGGTTGTAGCCGTTGGCCACGAGCAGGCCGTCCCAGCGGAAGCGGTAGAAGTCGTCGGAGAGGGCGGGGGGGGCCGGCAGCCAGAGCAGCCGCAGCAGCAGGGCGGCGGCCAGCCCCAGCCCCAGCGGCACCCGCGCCCAGAGTAGGGCACCGTACCCCGCAAACGCCACGGCCAGCAGCCCCAGCAGCTGCACGGTGTGCGGGCGCGGGGTGGCGTAGGCCAGCCCCGCGTAGGCGCCCGCTGTCAGCACCAGCGCCGTGCTCACCCAAATCGTGCGCCGGGCGCTCATATGGGGCGGCGGTTGTGCTGCACCGAGTACCCGAACACCAGCCCGAAGCCCACCGCCAGCAGCAAGTGAAACGGCAGCAGCCCGAACTCCCGCAGATACACGCCCGCGCCCAGCCCAAACAGAAAGTATCCGGCCAGCACGCCTTCGAGCCAGGTGAGGGCATCGAGGGAGCCGGTGCGGTAGCGGCGGCGCAGCCAGCCGGCCCCGGCGCTTACCGCGCCGAGCTTGGGTGTGCGGATAAAGGCCGACTGCCGTCCCAGCAGCCCCAGCAAGACCGCCTGCGCATTATGCAGCGAGAAGCCCATTGACACGGCCAGAAACAGCAGGAACCGGCCGCCGAAACCCCGGCGGCCCATGCGACCTGGCGTATGCTGCCAGGCCGTGTAGTAGTAGTACACCAGCGGCAGCAGCGTGAGTAGGAACACCGAGGCCAGGTTGAACACGGGCCGCAGCGCGGGCGTACGGTGCTTGATGAACACCAATGGCACGCTCAACAAAGCCATGAGCAGAATCACCGTAAATACGCTGCTGTTCAGCAAGTGAAAGGTGGCGTGCAGCCTGGTGGCAGCCGACGCGTTAGAGCGCCATACCCGGGCCAAGTGCTTGCGGGCGGTTTCGGCAGCGCCCTTGTTCCAGCGAAACTGCTGCGACTTCACGGCGTCCATGGCGGCGGGCAGCTCGGCCGGGGCCACCACCTGGGGCAGGTACTCGATGCGCCAGCGGCGCAGTTGGGCGCGGTAGCTCAGATCCAAATCTTCGGTGAGCGTATCCGAGTGCCAGCCGCCCGCATCCTCAATGCAGGTGCGGCGCCACACGCCCCCGGTGCCGTTGAAGTTGAGAAAGTGTCCGCCAGCCGCCCGGCCCACCTGCTCCACCAGAAAGTGCGCGTTCAGGGCAAAGGCCTGCAGCTCGGTCAGCAGGGAAAAGCCTTCATTGAGGTGGCCCCAGCGGGTTTGCACCACGCCCACGTCGGGCTGGGAGAAATACGGAACGGTGCGCCGTAGAAAATCCGGCTCAGGGAGAAAGTCGGCGTCGAAGATGGCTATGAACTCCCCGTCAGTGAGGGTGAGGCCGTAAGCCAGGGCACCGGCCTTGAAGCCTATCCGATTGGGGCGCCGCACGTGGTCGATACGCAGGCCCTGGGCGCGGTAATGGGCCACGCGGGCCGCCGCCACCGCCACCGATTCGTCGGTGCCATCGTCCAGCACCTGCAGGTGCAGCCGGTCGGTGGGGTAGTCGAAAGCCGCCGCCGCGTCGATGAGTCGCTCCACCACGTACAGCTCGTTGTAGACGGGCAGTTGCACCGTCACGTGGGGCCACTGCGCAGGGGCGGCGGGCTCAGGACGAAGGCCGGCGCGGTAGGCCCGGCGAGCCAGCCGGGTAAGGTGAAACTGCGAGAGGCTGAAGCCCAGCATGAAGAGCAGGCACGCGCCATACAGTATCACCAACGCAATTTCCATTCGGGAAGACAGGTAGTTTAAAAAGCGGTTGCCGGTATTGTAATTGAAGTCATAGATGATTTAAAATCAGATGGTAATAATTGATTGGGTAAATGGATAGATCAGCAGGTTTGCAATAGAGCACAGCCTTTGCGAAGCGCAGGCCAGCTGCGCTTCGCGAGCTTCAGCTACGCCAGTAGCGGAAGATGGTCCAGAGGATTTTGTAGCCTGCGCCCAGCGTGCCCTTCACCGTGCCCGACACCTTGCTGGTGCCGATGCGGCGGCGGTAGCGTACGGGCACTTCTACGCTGCGCAGCCCCAGGCGGGCCGCCTTCAGCTGCATTTCCACCGTCCAGCCGTAGGTCTGATCCTGCATCCCGATACGTTGGAGCGCCTCCCGGCGGATTGCCCGGAACGGCCCCAGGTCCGTGAACCGGGCCCCGTAGAGGCGGCGTAGCAGGGACGTGGCCAGCCAGTTGCCGAAGATCTGCTGGGGCAGCATGGCCCCGGCTTCGCGCTGGCCCAGGGCCCGGGAGCCAATCACCAGATCGGCCTCCCCGCGCAGAATGGGGGCCACCAGCCGGGGCATTTCCTCGGGGTAGTCGGAGTAGTCCCCATCCACGAACACGATGACGTCGGCCTGCTCCGCCACCGGGCGGGCAAAGCAGTGGGCCATGCCGGCCAGGCAGGCAAAGCCGTAGCCGGGGCGCGCTTCCCGCACCACGGTGGCCCCGGCCGCCCGGGCCACGGCCCCGGTGTCGTCGGTGGAGTTGTTATCCACCACCACCACCTCGCGCACCAGCCCGGCCGGGATTTCGGCCAGTACCCGGGCAATGGACTGCTGCTCGTTGTAGGCGGGAATGATGACGTCGATAACGGTCATGCGGGCGGAAGGGAAAACCGATGAGGCCGTAAAGATGCAGGACTATGCGCAACCTTTCGCGGGCCGGCGGGTTGAAAGCAGATTCTCCCAACACTTTCCTCCGCCAGTACTATGCTCAACGTAGGCCAGCCCGCTCCCGACTTCACCCTGAAAACCACTGCCGGCGCCACCTTCCGCCTGCAGGAGCAGCGCGGCCGCGCCGTGGTGCTGTACTTCTATCCCAAAGACGATACGCCCGGCTGCACGGCGCAGGCCTGCTCGTTTCGCGACCAGTACCAGGATTTTCAGGATCTGGGCGCCGAGGTAGTGGGCATCAGCTCCGACTCCGAGGCCTCGCACCAGAAGTTCACCGAAAAGCACCGCCTGCCCTTCCCGCTGCTGGCCGACGAGGGCGGCCGGGTGCGTAAGCTCTACGAAGTGCCCCGCGCCCTGCTGGGTATTCTGCCCGGGCGCGTCACCTTCGTGATTGACAAAAACGGGGTGGTGCAGTATATTTTCAACTCCATGAACCGCGCTACCGACCACGTAAGCGAAGCCAAGCGGGTACTACAGGAGCTGCAGCAGGCCTAACCGCCTGACCTTCGGATCGAATCTGCGTACACGCAACCCGTTCCATTTCGCCCGTCGCGCATGATTCGTTTCTTTCTGACCCTGGTCTGCAGCCTGCTAGTACTGGCTGCTTCGGCTCAAACTGCCGCTACGCCCGCCGTGCTCAATGCCACACTGGATGGCTACGCGTATCCTTTTCCAGTAAGCTACCTGCCGCTGAAGCTGGAAGGAAAGCCCGTGCGCATGGCCTACATGGATGTGCCAGCAACAGTCAAGGCCAATGGCCGCACCGTAGTGCTGCTGCACGGCAAGAACTTCTTTGGGGCGTATTGGCGCGAAACCATCAAGACCCTGACGGCGAAAGGTTTCCGGGTGGTAGTGCCCGACCAGGTGGGCTTTGGCAAGTCCGATAAGCCGGACATTCACTACTCTTTCCACCAACTGGCTCAGAACACCCGCCACCTGCTCGATACGCTGGGCGTGCGCCGGGCTGTGGTGGTGGGGCACAGCATGGGCGGGATGCTGGCTACGCGTTTTGCCCTCCTGTACCCGGAAGCCACGGAGAAGCTGGTGCTCGAAAACCCGATCGGGCTGGAAGACTACCGCGTGGGCGTGCCCTACCAAACCATTGCCCAGGCCGAAGCCACCGAGCTAAAAAGCACCGAGGCCAGCATCCGCAAGTATCACGCTACCTACTACCCCCACGGCTACCCTGCAGCCCACGACGAGTGGCTGCTACCCCTGGCCGCCCAGACCCGCCACCCCGATTTTCCGCAGGTAGCCCGCGCCAATGCTCTTACCTTCGACATGATCTATCAGCAGCCGGTGAGCTACGAGTTCAGCCGGGTGCTGGTGCCCACGCTGCTCATCATCGGGCAGGACGACCGCACGGTGGTAGGCAAAAGCCTTGTCAAAGACCCCAAAACGCTGGCTGCTATGGGCCAGTACCCCGAGTTGGGCCGTCGCACCGCCGCTCTAATCAAAGGCGCTAAACTCGTACCGCTGCCGGGCATAGGGCACATTCCGCACCTGGAGGCGCCAACGAAGTTTCAGGCGGCCCTACTGGCGTTTTTGCGCTGAGGGCTCTTAGAAAAAAGATGGACCGGAAGCCTACTGCTCAAGTGGCAGGTTCCCATCACAGGCACAGCGAAACCCCACGGTTGGGGCAGGGCCAGTGTAGGTGCCACGGGCTTTCACAGTACAATCTTCCAGCTTATCAAGGTAGCTGCCTCCCTTCGTTATGCCGGGTTCTTGTACCAGTTCGGCAACGTTGCCAAGCATATGATAAAGCCCGAGGTATGCAAAAGTACCCCATATATATTCAGGGGTATTAGAACGTAGAAAATAAGGCAGTTCCCGTTGGCTAACCAACCAAGTAATTACGGGTTTAGTCTGGTTATAGCGCTTGATATCCTGCTTAATCTTGGCTGTGCTAGCGGAGAGACGCCCCCGATATTTCAAGTACGATGCTGCGGCTGGGATAACCTTTATACGACGCTTAGGCGCCGCCATACCATGTGGGTACGGGGATAAGCCACCGGCGGCGTACTCCCATTCTTGCTCAGTGGGTAGCCGTATATTGAACCGTACCGCGTGCGGGGCTGACGTGGGATACTTTGCGTCAAGAAGATGATTGTAAACTACGGAGAGCACAGCGCTGCGCCAATGGCAGTAGCCTAGTGCCTGTTCCCGGGAAATGCCTACTACTGGGTAAAAACGATAAAAAGGGTCAGTGAAGTACTGGGGGTGCGGTTGAGCCGCTGTTGATGGTAAATATCGGCGCACCGTAGCCGCACCAGAGTCAATAGCGAGGACGTTGAGAAAATGCTGCCATTCCATATTAGAGGTTTCTGCCGCATCCACCCCGAAGGGAATATTGCGTAAAAACATCATGCTGGCCGGTTTTATAGCATTGGGCGCTCTTGCTGGATAGGTTGCAAACCAGCGCGTATACACTCCCCTCGTGGCTGTATCTGCATAAAACCACCACGCCCCGCGGAGCACACTATTATCACGCCGCCCTTGATAGTCAGGGAAGGGAAACATTAGAGCCGGCTGGTTAGCCGGTTTGTAGGGCAACGCCGAGAATAAGCTACGTGTGCCTGGGATTTTTGCGGATGGGCTTCTCTGAGTAGTATATTGTAAAGTGCACGAAGCACATACTAGCATTAACAGTAGCGTACCAATAATTTGTCTTTGGAATAAGGATAGGGTATTCATCTTACTAATTTATGCAACGTGTAATGTTCATCGAAATAAATGCCATACAATATTAGCTACCCCGTTGCAATTTGACCGATAGTTATTCAGCTGCCCTCGCACCTCGAAGCCCCAGCCAAGTTTCAGGCGGCACTGCTGGCATTTTTGCGGTAATGAGTTACTTGCGGTTAGGGTAGGTTACTTCTGCTACGCACCGAAAGCCGATGTGCGGAGCCGGCCCGTTGTAAACTCCCCGCGCTTTAACGGTGCAGGCTTCCAGCGGGTCGAGGTAGCTGCCGCCCTTGGTCACGCCCCGTTCCTGCACCATTTCGGCCGCGTTGCCTAATTGTTGATAGAGGCCATAGTCGTTTGGTGGGCCTTGATAGACATAGCCAGGAGATTGAAGCTGTAGAAAGTACGGTTGGATCTGCCGGTAGTTAATCCAGGAGCGCAGAGGGTTCCTTTGGTTGTACTGCTTGATATCGGCCGTGATTTGTTTAGCGTCAATGGCGCTGCCTGACCGTTTTTTCAGGTAGGCGGCTGCGCTGGGGTTAACGACGAGGGGAAGCTCGGTACAGGAAGTGCTGTAGGGCAGCCCTCGGTTAGCGAGTGCCGCCAGCTCCCATTCCGCTTCCGTGGGCAGCCTAAACGTGAAGCGCACGTAGTCCGCCGACAGGCTGTCAACCGATTTTACGCTGCTCTGATTGAAGCTGGAGGTGACTAACTGACTGCGCCAGCGGCAGAAGGCAACCGCCTGCTCGTAGCTGATGCCTACCACTGGATAGTAGCGGTAAAACGGATTAGAAAAATAATTGGGACTGGGCAAGGCCGAGGAGAGGGGTAATAGCGGGGCCGTTGTTGCACCAGCCTGCTCCTGGCGTAGCAGATACTGGAGCCACTCCCAGTTGGGAATTTCGGCCTCATCTATTCCCAGTGTGTCGTTAACCCGTACGATGCCTGGCGCAAATATCTGCTTGGCTTCTTGGGCTGCTTTGCGGGGAGGCTTTACCTGACCAAAGGAACAGGTTGTAGTCTGGAAGTTGAATTGCAGAACCCGGTCGTCAGGATAGCCCCGGTAGTTGTTAGGGCCGGTACCTAGAATAACCCGTTGCCCTGTAGTTGTGCTGTACTTACCCGCAAAGGTGCTGCTTGGGGTGCGGACGGAACAGCCGGCCGCCAATAGCAGGATAGCAGAAAATAGAAGTGTAGGATAAGTCATGCCAATAAAGAAAAGTAGGCCGTGCAATTACTCCAGTATCCGCAGGCTTTCCGCCGAAATCAACGCCGAGGCCTGGTAACGGCCTTCGCGCGGACCGTTTTCCAGGTTGAGCACGCCGCGGGGGCAGGCTGTGCTGCACAGGCCGCAGCCCACGCACGCGGCCCGGATGATGGGCTCCCCGCGCTGAGCATACTGCTTTACGTCGATGCCCATTTCGCACACGTTGGAGCAGTTGCCGCAGCTGATGCACTGGCCGCCGTTGGTGCTAATCCGGAAGCGGGAAAAGTGCTTCTGCAGCAGCCCCAGGTAGGCCGCCATGGGGCAACCGAAGCGGCACCACACCCGGTTACCCAGAATAGGGTAGAAGCCCACCCCGATAACGCCCGAGAAAATAGAGCCGATAAAAAAACCGTAGACTTTGCTCAGGCCCTCCACCGGGCTCAGCCCGTCCACCAGCGGCAGCCCTGAACTGTGCGAAGACGTAAACCAGCCCGGCAGCAGCCCCGCCGCGCCCAGCCACAGCAGCGCCGTCACCAGCACAATGAAGCCCAGAATAGGGTAGATGAGGCGCACTTCCCAGCGCCAGGCGGCCCGGCTTTTGTCGGAGAGGTGGCGGTACGGGTCGCCGGCAGTTTCGGCCAGGCCCCCGCAGCCGCACACCCAGGAGCAGTACCAGCGCTTCCCGAAGAAGTACGTGAGCACCGGCGTGGCCACGAACGACATCACCGCGCCCCAGAACACCATAAACACGCCCAGCGCTTGCCCGTCGCGCACGAGGTAGTCCACGGTGCCGGGGAAGAGGTAGTCGTACTTGAGGGGCCAGAAATAGCTGAAGTAGAACTCCGGCTTCTGGAGAGCCAGCAGCAGCCCCGGCAGCAGCCAGGCAAAGCCCAGCTGGAAAAATACGACCGATACCGTGCGCACCCGCTGGTAGGGCGAGTGGCGGTACTTGTACAGTGCCCGGCCGCCCATCAACAGCACGGCCAGCGTGTAGAAGGTGCCGTACAGAAACCACTGGTCGGCCGGCTTTTGCCGCAAAGCGTGGCTAAGCCCGTCGAGCGGACGGATAAGGTTTTCGAGGTACTGCGGCCACCAGTAAAGCACCACGTAGAAACCCGTGAGCACCAGACCCGTCACCCAGGCCACCGCGCCCCGGGCCGTGCTGGCGCGTGCCCACAGGTTATTGTGCCGCACGCCGGCCGGCCCGCGCCCGAACTTGTACCGGCTCCAGCCCAGCGTGCCCGCACTCAGCGCCCCCAGCCCGAGCCAGAAGGCCGGCCCGCACAGCCCTTCCGGGGCCGCCGCTGCTACCAGCAAGGCCAGCAGCCCCAGCGCCACAGCCGCCAGCCAGCCCCGCTCCGCCATTGGGGTATCGTGTACAGGCTGGGCCAGGGGTTGGGGAGAGGAGAAGATCGTAGAGGTAGTCATAATGGTTCAGTTGGTATAGCGTTGGGGCCAGGCGGTCATGCTGAGCATATTTCAGCACGTCATGCAGAGCAGAGCGAAGCATCTCGCGTGCTGATGTTGCAGTGGTAGTCAACTTAAGGATATACCACACCCGCGAGATGCTTCGTCTCCGATCTGCATGACGGTTAGGTAATTACCACACCAGCGAGCTTCCTCGGTCACTGGCTTGATGCGCCACATGCTCGAAATGACGTTCGGGAGGCTAGCATCCAGCCATTGCTAATGATGATGGTGGTGGCCGCCGGGCTTGCTGGTGAAGTTGCTGATGGTGCCCAGCACGAAAAGCGCGGCCCAGCATACGTAGAGCCAGTGAAAGCCATCCGGGCGGGGGTGGTGCAGCAGGGACAGGATAAGCTGGGCACCCAGGCTCATGAGCACGCCCACTAAGGCAATAAACTGCCAGGCGTTGAAGGCGGTAGGGTGGTAGAGCTTGCGGAGGTCGGGTTTGTCGGGCATAGGCAGAGTTATAGGGAAAGCAGGTGGACCAGCAGGCCCTTGCGGCGGCGCAGCACCAGCGGCGCCAACTCGGGCTGCTGTTGGTTGAAGGCGGCCACGATGGCAGCCTCGTGCTGCGGAAAGAATTCCGGGTCGAAGTTGGCCGCTCCCAGGTGCTCCAGGGCGTGCCGCACCGACGCGCCCTGGCGCAGCCAACCGTCGCAGATTTCATGGCGCAAACGCAACCCCATTGTGTTCAGGCCAAGCAGGGTTAGGTGGTCGTCGAGGCGGTAGTGAAGGCGCAGGCCGAGGGCCCGGGTGGGGTGCTGCCACCAGAAGCTGGCCTGGCCGGCCTCGGGGCGGGCGGGCACCTGTCCGTAGGTCTGGTATTCGAGGTCGAAGAACTTGGCGGAGTTAAACCAGGGGCCGCGCCGGTAGGGGGTGGGCTGCCCGCAGATGGTGTGCGCCACGGTTTCGCCCTGCATGCGGCCGGTGTACCAGAGGGGCTCAATGGCCGCCTCGCCGGGCGGGGGCTGGCGGCGCTGGGCACAGTCACCCGCCGCGTAGATGCCCGGCACGGAGGTTTGCAGCCGCTCATCCACCAGGATGCCCCGGTCGGTTTCAATGCCCGTGCCAGCTGCCAGCCCAAGGTTGGGCTGCACGCCCGTGGCAATACCCACCCACTGTGCGGGCAGCTCCTGGCCGGCCGAGGTGCGCACGGCCCGCACCCGACCCGCGTCGTCGCCCAGGATTTCGGTTAGCTCGGTGCCGTACTGCACCTGCACGCCATGGCGGCGCAGCTCGGCAGCTACCAGGGCGGCTTCCTCGGCAGGCAGCACCGAGCCCCAGTAGTGGGCATCGCGCACCAGCAAGGTAACGGCCACCCGACGGGCGCCCAGCATCTCGGCCAGCTCCACGCCAATGAGGCCACCGCCGACTACCACGGCCTGCTGCACCCCTGGGGTACAGGCGGCCATCAGCTCCACATCGGCTTTCGAGACGAGGCCCTGCACGCCCTGCAGGTGCTGACCGGGCCAGCCGTAGTAGCGGGTGGTGGCGCCGGTGGCCAGCAGCAGCGCGTCGTAGGTGAGGGGCGGGCCGGCCGCCAGGTGCACCTGCTGCTGCTTTGCGTCGATGGCGGTGGCGTGGTCGTGGATAAGCTCCAGGCGGTTTTCGGCCCAGTACCAGTCCTCGAAGGGCTTCACATCGGGCCAGCGCATATGGCCCATGTAGAGGTACATGAGGGCCGGGCGCGAGAAGTGGTGCGGGCTTTCCGAAGAAACCAGCGTAATGCGAGCCTCGGGCTGGAGCCGCCGCGCCGTTTGGGCGCACGTTACGCCCGCAATGCCGTTGCCGATGATGACTAGGTGCATAAAGCGCGGAGAGAAAAGGCGAGAGGGCGGAAAAGGAAGGACATGGCCGGCTACCGGCAAAGGTCGGCAGAAAACCGCCGCCCCAGCCATACGCAAACCAGGCCGGGGCCGGATGGTTCCGGGGCCGCCAACCATGCCGCGCCGCCCGCGTAGGAAGAAGCAGTACCCTTCACACCGAAAAACCGACGACTATGGCAACGCCCACCAACCAGAACGAGAACGTGCCCGCCTCCGAGAACAAATCCGCTCACAACGAGCAGCTGGAAAAGGAGCGCGAGTTCAAGGAAGACCAAAGCAACGAAAAACAGTCGAGTGACCCTTCGGCCCAGCGCAACATCGGGGCTAATGGCTACGACCAGCGCAACAACCAGAAAGACCAGCTGGAGAACCTGCACATCGGCGGCAACGAAACCACCCCGCAGGGCGGCAACGACCACGGCACGGCCAGCGTGAGCGAGCAGAACCAGGGCCCTGGGTTTGCGGTGGAAGGCAGCAATGAGATGGGCAGCTCTATCCGAACCCGGGACCAGGACTTTGGCGAAGCCGCCCCCTCAGGCCCGGCCAAGCCCGCCCACGACTAAGCCCTTGCCGCACAAAATTGTCCTGCCCGCAAGCGTGGCCGACCCCGCTCAGTACTCTGAGCGGGGTTTTTTGTATTTCCGGGTGACGCGCAGCCCGCGCAGCAACCCTCAAAAACGCCTCCTGTCGTGAAGAGTAGCACAATAGGCTGAGGCAGGAAAACAGTCGATTGAAAAAAAATTAGGATTATCACCCGCAGACAAAATATATTTAGCAACTGAAATTTCCACCGGGCCTCCGCCGCCCCGGAAATACACTGCTTCGAGCTGAACAACTAACCTTTTCTAATCCACCCCAAAACCTCTTGCTACTGCGTATGAGCCAGAACCCTTACGAAAACGATAACGCTGCCTGGGAAGAGGAAGAGCGGGCCCTGTCTGCGGGCAATACGCGCCTTGGCCTCATTGTGGGCGCGGTGCTGCTGCTGGCCGGGCTGGGCATTGCCTTCGCCCCCGGCACTACCAAGAAAGCTGATGGTACGTCTTCTTCTTTTGCCGGCGCCGTGCTGCTCGATGGGGAAGCCAGCGTGACGGGTACCGCCGAAAAGCCGGTCGAGGCCGTAGCTACGGAGGAAGAAGCCGACGCGGCCGACCCGGCTACCAAGACCGTCACCAAAACCACGACAACCACCAAACCCGCTGCTCCGGCCGTAGCTACGGCAGCTACGGTAGCCGCCCCGGCCACAGAGGCCGCCGCGCCGGCAGCTGCTGCGGTAGAGGAAGCACCGGTAGCGGCCGCGCCGGCTCCGGCCGTGGAGGAAGCACCTGCTACGACCAACCTGAAAGGCCGCGTGCTGGATGAAAACGGGCAACCCATGGCTGGGGCCACCGTGTTCCTGAACGGCTCGAAGAAAATTGCCAGCACCGATGCCAACGGCAACTATACCATTGAGGTACCGGTAGGCGAAAACACGCTCACCTACGGCTACGGCGGCTACAATGACCAGGTAACGCGCGCCCGCACCGGCCAGGCCGTGAACGTGACGCTGCTGCCCAAGGACGGCGCCAAGCGCCGCCGCCGGTAGGGTCTCATCCCCGGCCCCCTTCCCTCGCTTGATGCGCGACATCGCGGAGAGGGAAAGCCAGGCGCCAGGCCTACGCGGGTTCTTTGGCTGGCGCCACGAACCCGCTACCAATTAGGACAAGCTGTTGATAGTCTTTTTAAACAAACAACGCCCCGGCTTTTCAGCTGGGGCGTTGTTGTATGTGGCCGTACCGAAGGCTAGCGTATTAATTAAGCTGCAAGGATGGTAGCGGGTTCGTGGCGCCAGCCAAAGAATCCGCGTAGGCCTGGCGCCTGGCCCCCTCTCTGCGATGTCGCGCATCAAGCGAGGGAAGGGGGCCGGGGGTGAGGCTATCAGGACCTGGGAGGTCCGGCTAGGCAGCCGGCGTACCGCCCAGGCGGCTGCGGAAGATGAAGTACACCGGCACACCCAGGGCCACTAGCAGCAGTCCGTAGCGCGAGTACTCGGCCGTGTCGGGGGCAATGAGCAGGATGATGCAGAATAGCGAAGCCAGTACGATGTAGATGCCCGGCACCAGGGGGTAACCCCAGGCGCGGTAGGGGCGCGGGGCCTCGGGCCGGGTGCGGCGCAGCACGAAGATGCCGACGATGGTGACGACGTAGAACAGAATCACCGAGAACATGACGTAGTTGAGCAGCTGCCCGTAGGAGCCGCTCAGGCACAGCAGACTAGCCCACAGGCACTGCACCCATAGGGCCCGGGCCGGCACTCCGGCCGCGTTCAGCCGGGCCAGGCCGGAAAAGAACAGGCCGTCCTTGGCCATGGCGTAGTAGGCGCGGGCCCCGCTCAGGATGATACCGTTGTTGGCCCCGAAGGTGCTGAGCATGATGAGCACGGCCATAACGATGGCGCCGGCCGGCCCCAGCACCTGCTCGGCAATGGCGGTGGCTACCCGGTCGTCGGTGGCGTACTGAATGCCGCGGCCGGCCAGGGTAGTAGCCTCCGGGGAGCCTACCAGAGGCAGCGCCAGCAGGTACACGATGTTCACCAGAATGTAGAGGACCGTGACGATGCCCGTGCCGATGGCCATGCTGCGCACCAGCGTCCGCTCGGGGTTCACGATTTCCTCCCCCGCGAAGCCGATGTTGTTCCAGGAGTCGGAGGAGAAGAGGGAGCCGGTCATGGCCATGCCGATGGCGAAAACCAGGCCCGACAAATTCAGGGGCAGAGGTGAGGCCGACACGCCGGGAGCCGGGTAGCGGGTAGCCGTCCACAGATCGGCGAAGTTGGCCTGCACGGCTTCGGCGTTCATGCCCAGCACCAGCCCGCCGATGATGAGCAGGGCCAGGGCTACCAGCTTGGTGGAGCCCAGCACGTTCTGAATGAGCTTGCCGGTGCGCACGCCCTGGGCGTTGAGGGCCGTAATGGCGACAATCAGGATAATGGCCAGGAGCTGCACGCTGCTGAAGTCAAACGGCCCGAGGCGGAACAGCACGTTCTTCACCGAAAACCAGGGCACCAGCACGCCGGTAAACTTGGCGAAGGCCACGGCCACGGCGGCAATTACGCCGGTCTGAATCACGAGAAACAGCGTCCAGCCGTAGAGAAAGGCGGTGAGGCGGCCGAAGGCTTCGCGCAGGTACACGTACTGCCCGCCTACCTTGGGGAACATGGAGGCCAGCTCCCCGTAGCTCACGGCCCCGGCCAGGGTGATAACGCCCGTGAGCAGCCAGACTACCAGCAGCCAGCCGCTGCTGCCCACCTGCCGGGCAATATCAGCCGAGACGATAAAAATACCGGAGCCAATCATGCTCCCGGTCACAATCATGATGGCGTCAAAGAGGGTAATGGCGCGCTGAAAGTGGCCTTGCTGTTCTTCGGGCATAGGGGAGGAGGGTAAAGTTTGGCGGAAGATAGGAATTGATGGGTGGATATGGCGAGGGAGCAGCGCGGGCAGCTCGTCATGCAGCGCGCAGCACCTCGCGGGCTGATGTCGGATTACTGCTGCAACGTCTACACGCGAGCTGCTTCGTCGCTGGCTTGATGCGCTACCTGCTCTGCATGGCGGATATGCGCTGCCGGACTGATCGGAGCGGCGAAAAGTATCTATACTACCCCGCAATACTGCATAAAGACAGGGCGTTAAGGGCTCAGTTTCACCCTTAACCCTTTCCCATTATGGCACGCGTTAAGAACAACATCATCACCCAGGGGCTGAGCGGCACCATCGGCGGCACGCTGGTATTCCGGCAGGTGGGCGACCGAACCATAGTGTCGGCGGCACCCCAGGAGTCGGACAAGGCCCCTACGGCCCGGCAGCTGGCGCACCAGGAGCGGTTTCAGCAGGCGGCCCTCTACGCTAAAGCCGCGGTAGCGACGCCCGAAGGCAAGGCGGCTTACGAGGCGGTTCGCCCCGAAGACCATACCGTGAGTGCCTACGCCATTGCCGTAGCCGACTTTATGCAGGCTCCCGATATCCACGAAATCGACCTAAGCCGCTACAACGGCAAGATTGGTGATAAGCTGCGGGTGCGCGTGACGGACGACTTCCGGGTGCAGGCCGTGACGGTGCGCATCGAGAACGGCGACGGGACGCTGGTTGAAGAAGGTGCCGCCGTGCAGGAAGCCAACGGCCTGGACTGGACCTTCACCGCCACCAAAGCCAACGCCTCCTTGGCGGGCGACAAAATTACCATCTCGGCCACCGACCGGCCCGGCAACCTGAGCAAGGAAACCAAAACACTGTAAAGAAGCAGGACAGGTTTTGTCTTATTCGGTTGGATTAGCGCTGTTGGCCGAAAGGGGGCTTTTGGATATAGGCACTATTTACCCACTCTTTAGGCACCCTTGACCCGCCACTGCGGAAAAATACAAACGGCCGCTCCGGATTCCGGGGCGGCCGTTTTGGTTCGTATAGCTGGTGGCCAGTGCGCAACGTTGCGGGGCGACTGCTCAGATAACGTAGGTGGCGCCGTAGCTGGGGTCGTAGGTGGCAGCGTAAGATGCCGCGTACTTGGACAGGATTTCTTCCTCCACGCCGAAGCCCAGCAGGTATAGCTCCCGAAATTCGCGGGTAGTCAGGGCGAAGCGCTGCTGCTTGCGAATCAGGTGGCGCAGACGGCGCTGAGTGAGCGGTGGAAAGGGCCGGGACATACGATAAGCGGCTGGTGGTACAGGGAATAAGATACCTTAAAAAAGCCGGTTCTCATTGAGAGAACCGGCTTTTTATAGCTGCATCGTTCAACGACGAGACGCGTATTCGCGTCTCTACAGCGTGTAGCCCTCCTCGGTGTGGCGGATGAGGCTGAGGGTGGCCAGCAGAATTTGCGCCTGCTGAGCCAGCTCGGTGAGGAAGGGCACCGCAGCCCCAACCCCGTAAATGCTTTATGCGCATTATCCGAAAGAGAAGCGGAGGAGCTTGATGACTTGGTTTCCTGGCTTTGGGGACTTGTTACTCCACCACCACACGGCCGGCAAACTTCTGGCCTTGGGCAGTGGTAGCGCGCAGGATATAGAGGGCAGGGGCCAGGCCCTGCACTGAGATGGTAGTGGCAGGGGACAGAGGGGCTTGGCGCACTATGCGGCCAAGCGCGTCCACCACCTGTACGTTTGTGCCGGTGGGCAGGCCGGGTAGGTGCACCAGGTTGGTAGCGGGGTTGGGGTACAGCCCCTGGGGCAGCGGCAGGGCAGCGGCAGTGGCCAAGGGCAGGTTGTTGCGCAGGCGGGCAACGAAAATTCCACCATAGGCATCCCAAGACGTGAGCGTAGTGGAACCAATCGAGCACTCCCCGTAGCACGAGCCGACTACCAGTATGTCGCCTTGTTTGTCAAATCCTATGGACCCGGCAGCGACTTGTCCATTGCCTCCTGCCGACTGCACCCACCGCACCACACCCTGCGGCGTGTATGCAGCCACCAGGGCGTTGGTGCCAGGGGTAGTGACCGAGAAAGGAGGAAACGCCACCTCGCCTTGAAACTGACCGGTTATAAATGGGTTGCCGGCTGCATCCAGTTCTAAGCCTAGTGCAGCATCTATGCCACTGCTGCCAAAGGAACGTACCCAGAGCGGTTTACCCTGGGGCGAATATTTAGCCAGGAAGCCATCTTGTTGTCCGTTGCTGGTGAGCGTAATGTCGCCCGCGCTTATCGAATCTTCAAAGTAGCCTGCTATATATACGTTGCCGGCCTCATCAACCTGGGCTTCCCAAGCAATGTCAATGGAAGGCCCGCCAAACTTCTGCACCCATTCCAAACTACCCGAGGTGGTGTATTTGGCTACAAAAATATCGTTAACGCCCTCGGATTCGAACGTAGTGCCTGTATCAAACACAGGGCCGCCCGCATATTGACAAACTATATACACAGCACCGGCTTTTGCTACTACCGCCGTTGGTATGTACACGACGTTGAGCACAGGGGAGGGAAGCGAGGGATACTCTACAACCCGCACCAAAGACTGTAGCACCCCGGAAGAGGAAAACGTGGCAAGAAAGAAAGCAGTAGTAAAGGGGGAAGTGGTAATAGTGGCGTTGTCGATGGTTAAGCTCGCGCTAAACAGCCCTATCACGACCACGTTGCCGGCGGCATCGACGCTTGCCTTATTGGCAAAGGCAGCGGCATAATCATTAGAAGAGTTTTGCTGGGCCCACTCGGCAATTCCCTGGGAGGAATAACGCAGCACGAAGGCGAAGAAATTATACGGGTTGGAGTTGCCGGTGAGCTTGACCCCATTGCCCAAGTCTAATGAAGCCGTGAATGTACCGGTGAGATAGACGTTGTTGGCAGCATCAAGACAAATGCCATAAATAAGCTCATCGTTAGCCGTGCCTAGCTGGCGTACCCACAGCAAGGCACCGGTGGGGGAGAATTTAGCCAGGTACACATCGATAGCGCCCTTACTCTTCAGGGTGGTGCCGCCAATCGTAATGGTTTCAGTGAAGTAGCCTGCATCGTACAGGTTGCCCGCCGCGTCAAACACTTTATCAACGCTGAGGGAGCCGAGGCCTACCAAACGGGCGCTTTCCCAGGAGGGCGCTGCTTGAGCCGCGGCCTGGTGGACAGGCCACAGACTGGCCAGCAACATAACAACAAGCGAAAGAGCAGGAAGAAGCGCACGTATGGGCATAGCAGGGAATAGTTAAAGACGGATTGATCAGAGAGTGTAAGTGCCTTCCGGCGTTTGCCGCACCAGACTGAGGGTGGTCAGGGCTGCACAGCTCCGGCCAATAACTTGGTCAACGACGAACCACCCCGGCCTTCGGCCACCCCTCCTTAGTTTACGCCGACAGCTGGTTGAAAAGAGGAGGAACGCTTCGCGCCGCCCTGCGTTTCTTAGGCTTCTGAGAGGGCCAGAGCAGGCTACTCTACTGCCAGGCGGGCAGCGTACTGCAGGCCTTGCTTATCGGTGGCGCGGAGCGTGTAAAGGCCCGGCGCCAGGCCCAGTACCGATACCTGGGCAGCGGCCGAAACCGTGGTTTCGTGGGCTATCCGGCCCAGCGCGTCGAGCAGCTGCACGCGGGTGCCGGTGGGCAAGCCAGGCAGGCGTACCTGGTCGGTGGCGGGGTTGGGGTACATGCCCTGCGGCAAGGGACGGGCAGGCTGGGTAGGTAGGGCAGCCAACGCAGTAATTCCTATTTCGGCCATAAAGCCTACATAATCTCCCTGGATGGGGTCAAAATCCGGCCCGAACGAGAGGTAATAACAAGCTTGGCCGAACACGCGCAGGCGGCCCTGCGCCGATGCACTCACCCGCATGCCCCAGTCCTGCCCGGGGCCGCCGGCCTGCTGCACCCAGCGCAGCTGCCCCTGCGGAGAGTAGGCTGCTACCAATACATCCTTGTTGCCGGCGGAGGTAAGCGTAGCCGACCCCACGCGGGCCTGGCTGCTGAAGGCACCAGTGACGTACGAATTGCCGCCCGCATCAACGTATAAGCCATAAAGCATGTCGTCTTCGGGGCTGACGACGGTCTGCACCCACTGCTCAGTGCCCTGGGGCGAGTACTTGACCAGGAAGCCGTCGTTGTCGCCGCCGCCCGTGACGTTGGTGGAGGCAAAGTGCAGCGACTCTCTGAATGTGCCGTTAATGTACAGGTTGCCGGCCGCGTCGGTAGCAGCCTGCCCCAGGAAACTATAGTCGGCGCCGCCAAACGTGCGGGCCCATTCCAGCTGGCCAGCGGCATTGTACCTGGCCACCAGTACCTGAACGCTCTTAGGTGCTGGCAGCGACTTGCCCGTTTCGAACGACGGGGCCATCAGGTAGTTGGTGACTATATACTGGCCTCCATTGGGGGCATTCAGCAGCTGGGGGAAATAGATGACGCCGGCGCCGGTAGCGCGGTCGGAGTAAAAGACGTTCCGCAGGGTCTGCACGGCACCCGTGGCGGCGGAGAGGCGAACTGAAAACGTGACGTAGGGCGTCGTAAGATTCGAGATGGGGGCCAACTGCTGGCCCCCGAAGCTGATGCCATCAGGCGAGATGTACCCGCCGGTTACAACCACGTTGCCCTCCGCATCCAGACTCACGGATTCGCCCATACTGCCGGGCGGGCAGTTGATAGGGTACGAGGGGGGCGTGTCGCTCTGCCGGGCCCAGCTAAGGGTGCCCTGCGCGTCGTAGCGGGCCACGAAGGTTTTTTCGCCGGGGTAGGAGCCCGCGTCCAGCGTCTGGCCCTTGTCCAGCTCGATGGCGTGCTGAAAGGAGCCCGTCACGTAGACGTTGCCCGCGGCATCCACGGCCACGCCATTGGCACGGTCGGTGCCGGCCGAGCCAAACTGGTGCACCCAGGCCAGGGTGCCCGTAGGCGTATACTTGGCCAGGTAGCCATCCCAGCCACCCTTGGTGCTGAGCGTGGTGGAACTGCCCGTGGAGGAATAGCCTAAGGAAACCTGGCTGCCGAAGAGGCCGACCTCATACACATTGCCGTCGGCGTCCATTATGCGCGTGTCGGTGGCGCCCATCGGTACGCCGGTTGCGTAGGCACTGGTCCAGGCGGGCGCGGTTTGAGCCGCGGCGCCGTGGCCGGCCAACAGCCCGGTCAGCAGCCCTAGGGTGGTCCGTAAGCGAGGAGTAGCGGGTCTGGGCATAGGGTTGGCGGTTTGGGTTAGGCAGAAGAAATAGGCAGAAGAAGTTGGCTACAAGCTGTAAGCCCCGTCGGCCGTTTGCCGCACAAGGCTCAGGGCGGCCAGGGTAGCCAGCAGGGGCTGCACCTTCTCGGCTTTGAGGCGCCTGAAGCGGGCGGCTACCTGGGCCGTAGTCAGCGGCTGGCCTGCCTGCTGCAGGGTGTCGAGCAGGGCCTGCATCTGCTGGGCCAGCTCGGGGGGCCAGGATTGGGGGCGTTTCCCTCCGGTGAAGTGGCTGACCGGGCTGGGTTGGGATTGGTTGCATTTGGCAATGAAAGTTTTGTCTGCCCAATACCCGGGGCCTTGTAGGCGGGAAGGAGGTAGCGGATATGGCCGGCGGCTCTGCCAACGGACGAAGAAGTCGGGGTAAGCCATTTTTTAATTAGTAATTAGGAATGGGGGTGGAAAATAGGGGAATGGGCCGGGTGGCCGCACCCCCGGCCCCTCTCCCGTGGAGAGGGGAGCCTGACAAAACAAGACCTCGGCTTACCAGCCGAGGTCTTGTCGTATTAATGCATAGATGCACTACCATCAGTTGGTAGCGGCTTCGCAGGCGCGAGCCGAAGAAGCTGCGCAGGGCAGCGCGTCAGGCTCCCCTCTCCACGGGAGAGGGGCCGGGGGTGAGGCTACTCGCATACGTACCAAACAGCCGGTCCCAGAGGGAGGTATAGAAGCCGAAGTTGTAGGTGTCGTGCTGGTGGTGCTGGAAGTGGAAGCCGGAGGAGCCCAGGTGCTTGAGCAGGGGGTGGCGGGCCCAGGAAGCCGGAAACGGCTCGACGCCGCAGTGGCCCAGTACCCCAAACAGGACGTTCACGGTGAGGTAGGCCACAATGGCCGCAAAGCTGGCCGGGTACACGTACATCAGCAGCAGCCAGAGCCCGCCGAAGCCCACCGTTTCGATGGGGTGGAGCACAAACAGGTCGATGGGCTGGGGGCTGGTGTAGTGGTGGTGCAGGCCGTGCACCCAGCGGTAGAGCACCGAGTGGTGAATAAGGTAGTGGAACACGTACATGGCTAGGTCCATGCCCAGAAACAAAACCAGGAAATCGAGGATAAAGCGGTAGGAAACGTCCGTCCGGATCAGGATAAGGCCCTGCTGCCACAGCCAGAAGCCCGCGTAGGTGATGCAGGTGTTGAGGAGCAGGGTGCAGGCAGCCAGCCACATTTCCTGGCGGCTGACCGGGTGATAGAGCGGCCCCAACGCCTGGCCCTTGCCAAACAGCCATTGGAGCAGGTACCCGAAGCCCACGGCCAGCAGCAGCACCAGCAGGTTCTCAACCAGAAACAGGGGCAGCGCCGTCTGCCAGGACAGTGCTTTCAGGGAATCGAGCAGGGGCATAGGGTAGAGCCGGCAGTAGGTTGCGCAACGGCGAAAGATAACCGTTCTGGCGGCTTGGGGCTGAGCGCAACTGCGCTTCAGGCAAAGCCTTTGATGGCGGAGTAGTAGACCGTCATGCTGAAGACCGTCATGCTGAGCAGAGCCGAAGCAGTTCTCCCGCTTCGTTGCAGTGCAATAATTAGCCAGAGGGAGAGATGCTTCGACTTTGCTCAGCATGATGGTCTATCTGCCGATGTGCTACTACATCGGCACCCGCTGGCTATGCTTCCGCAGGCTAGGCCAGGTCGATGAAGAAGGTGGTGCCTTCCTGCTCCTTGCTTTCCAGCCAGATCTTGCCCTCGTGCAGCTCCACAATCTGCTTGGTGATGAACAACCCTAGTCCGGTGGTGGTGTCGCCGTAGAGGCCCGAGCGGGAAGCCGTGCTGAACTTGTCGAATACCCGGGCCTGCAGCTCCTCAGGAATGCCTAGGCCGGTATCCTTTACCACCAGCCGGATGCGGCCCTCGTGCTGCTGCAGGCGCACGCAGATGTTGCCGCCGGGCGGGGTAAAGTTCATGGCGTTGGTGAGCAGGTTGTCGAGGATGCGGCCAAACTTATCGGCGTGGATGTTGGCCGTCAGAGGCTTATCCGGCAGGTCCAGCTCCAGCTCAATGCCCTTGTCCTGGGCCACCACCCGAAACACCTGCAGCCGCTCGGAAAGGAAAGCGCCCAGGTCGGTTTGGTGCTTTTCCAGCTTGGTGGCTTCCAGCTGGCCCAGGTAGAGCACGTCTTTCAGCAGCACCCCTGCCTCGGTGCACGACTGCTCAATCAACGACAGGAGCTTTTGCACGTGCTGTTGCGTATCGGCGGGCTGCAGCTCCTGCAGGGCATCTTCCCGCTTGAGCAGGTCTACCAGCAGCTGGATGTTGCTGATGGGGCTTTTCAGGTCGTGGGCGGCCAGGTGCAGGATGGTTTCCTGGGCATCGTAGAGGCGTTTGTGGCTTATGGACAGCTTCTTGCGCTCCGAAATATCTTCCAGCGTGGTGTAGCCCAGCTCGCCGCCGCCGTCGGGAAACAGCACCGACGTTACCTGACACCAAAAGGAGGTTCCATCGGGCCGCACCAGGCAGGTTTCCAGCATAAAGGAAGGTTTCTTGTGGGCCCAGAGGCTTTCCTGCAGCTTGCTCCAGTCGGCCAGGTGGTCGGGGTGGGCAAAGTCGAGGATGCGCTTGCCCACCAGCTCCTCGGCCTTCCCAAAACCCAGCATATCGGCCAGGGCCTGATTGGCCTGGAGAATATTCAGGTCGGGGTCGATGATTTTCTGCCCCAGAGGCGTATTCTCGAACACCGTCCGGAAGCGCACCTGGCTTTGCTCGTAGGCCGCGTTGGGCACGGACGCAGAAGCCGCGCGCAGGCGTTCATTCTCGGCCCGCAGGCGCTGGAGTTCGGCTTCGGGAGAGTTGGCGGCGGGCGCGGGAGTAGCAGAATCGGGCATACAGGTCGGAAAGCAATAACCAACCCGCAATCTGCCGGCCGCTACTACAAGCGAGGCAGTAAGGTAGCGCTTTCTGGCTGGAAGGGCGGGCCGCGAGCAAGCGGTGCCCACCCCGCGGCCCGGTTGGCTGGGTGCCTGGGGACGCGCGGGAGCCCAGCAGCGCGGGCCGGAAGGGCAGGTGTAACAGCCCCGAGGACAAGCAAACCGCCGGTCGGCGGCAACTGGCCGGCCCTTAGTGCCGTTGAGCCTTACCTGCTACCAACCCGCTACCCGTTCATGATTATTTACGGAACCAACAGCTCGCCCGTGCGCACCCAGCTGCAGCCCGGGCTGGCTTGCCCGGCTTGCGCTAATGCTGAGAAAATGCAGCTGAGCGTGTTTAGCCGCTACGCTCACATCTACTGGGTGCCGTTGGTGCCCTTTGCCAAACCCGCCGTAGCTCAGTGCCTGCATTGCAAGGGCACCTGGGCCCTGGGCGAGCTACCCGCCGAGGCCACCGACCTGCGCCAGGCCCTCCAAGCCCTGAAAAAGCAGACGCTGGCGCCCTGGTGGCAATGGTCGGGGCTGCTGGTACTGCTGCTGCTGGCCGCCTGGGGGCTCTGGGCTAGTGGTCAGAATAAAAAGGACAATGCCGCCTACCTGGCCGCCCCGCGCGTCGGCGACGTTTACACCGTGCGCAAAAACGATTCGACCAGCGAGTACAGCCTGCTGAAAGTGGTGAGCACCCAGGGCAACACGATAGAGCTGGTAGCCAACGAGTACGCCATCGACAACGCGCATCCGCTGCGGAAGCTCAATGACCCGGCCAAGTACAGTAAGGAGCCGTTTTCGCTTTCGCGACTGGACCTGCAGGTGATGCAGCAGAAAGGGCAGCTAACGGACGTCGACCGGCCGGGGAAGTAAGGCGGCCGGCCACGGAAAACCAGGCCGCCGAAACAATGCCGTCGGCCGCTGGTCTGCATAGTCCAAGCAACCTGTTCTGCCCCTATGCTGCACCTTACCGCTGCCGATATCCACGCCGCTGAGCGAATCTACCGCCTGAATCTGGTGAATGGCCTGCCCGGGTTCAAGCCGGCCAACCTGGTGGGCACGGCGGCAGCCGATGGGGCTACGAACCTGGCCATCTTCAGCTCAGCCCTCCACCTGGGCTCCGACCCACCCCTGCTGGGCCTGGTCACGCGGCCCACCTCCGTGCCCCGGCACACCTACCAGAACCTGCGCAGCAGCGGCTGCTACACCCTCAACCACGTGCCCGAAGCCCTGGCCGCCGCTGCCCACTACACCTCCGCCGACTTTGCTTCCGGGGTATCGGAGTTTGAAGCCTGCGGATTTACCCCCGTCTACCGCGACGGGTTTGCGGCGCCCTACGTGGCCGAAAGCGCCGTTTGCATTGGGCTGCGGCTGCAGCAGGAGCTGGCCATTTCCAACGGCACGGTGCTGCTGGTAGGAGCGGTAGAGCACGTGTACCTGCGCGAGGAGTGCCTGCGCCCGGATGGCACCCTGGACCTGGCCGCTATGGGCACCGCCTGCATTTCGGGCCTCGACGGCTACCATACCGTAGCGCCGCCGGTGCGCTTTGGCTATGCCCGGGTGGGGCAGCCACCCGGGCCTCTCCGGTAACTGCCGGCACGCCTGGAGGTGGCTCACTGACAGGTTGGGAGGCGGATGGCCGGAAAGGTAGTGGTCGGCTCACGGTTCTCCTGTACCTTCGCCGCGCGAAAACAAGCACTTGCAATGAACAAAGCCGCGTGCGCAGTGGGCCTCCTGGGGGCCTTGTTGGGAGGAATCAGCCAGGCCCGGGCCCAGACGCCGGGCACCTGGGGCACCTGGTTTATTGGCACGGTGCAGCTGCCCGGCACGCCCGAGAACAAGTGGGGGGGCTACGCCGAAGTGCAGGCCCGCACCAACGGCTTGTTCAGCCAGTACTTCTACAATGAGCTGAAGGGAGGCCTGAGCTACGACCTAGACAAGAACTTCACGGTGATGCTGGCCGGGGGGCGCTACGCTACCTACAAGCCCCGGGAAGTAGGTGAGGGCCCCCTGAATACAGAGGCCCGCCTGTGGCTGCAGATTACCCTCAACCAGTACATGGAGCGTCTGCGGGTAGAACACCGCTACCGCCTGGAGCAGCGCTGGTTTAACTATAGTGGCGACAGTACCGGTACCCGCAACCGCCTGCGCTACCGCCTGAACACGTTTCTGCCCCTCAACAAAAGCGCCATCGGGCCCGGCACGGTCTTTCTTTCGGTGTACGACGAAATCTTTCTGAACCCGAAAGGGCCGGTATTTGAGCGCAACCGTGTGTACGCCGGAGCCGGCTACCAGTTCAACAAGCACCTTACTGCCCAGGCTGGCTGGGTGCATCAGGCCAACTACAACCTGCCCGCGTACAAGCAGGGGCAGTTTATTCCGCAGAATACCTCGGCCAAAAACAACGTGGTCCTGGCTTTCACCTACCGTCTGGGTCGCCGGGCTGCCACAACCGCGCCCGAGCACCTGCCCTCGCAGCAGGATTAGGCAGGGTTATCCTTTCGTAGTGAGCCGCTGCGAGGAAGTCCGGATCAGTAGATCGGGCTGCAGCACGATGCGCCGCGGGGAAAATATACTGCCGCGCTCTTCCAGCATTTCCAGAAACAGCCGCACCGCCGACTGGCCCATCTGCTCGCAGCGCTGGTCCACCGACGTGAGCATGGGCTCGGTGAGGGAGGTGAAGGTTTCGTTGCTGAACCCGGCCAGGGCAATATCCTGGGGTGAGCGGAACCCCTGCCGTTTCAACTCCTGCAGGGCACCCACCACCGAGAAGTCACTGGCAGAAAAGATGGCATCCGGAGGATGGGGCAAGGCCAGCATCTGCTGCATGCCGGCTATGCCGTCTTCTAGCGTCATGTCGCAGTAGAAAAATAGCTCTTCCTCGATGGGCATGCCGGCCTCCAGCAAAGCATCTACGTAGCCCTGGCGCCGGTTTTTGTAAATGTTCAGGTGCTGCGGACCGCCAAAGTGCGCAATGCGGCGGCAGCCCTGGGCAATCAGGTGCTTGGTGGACTGATAGCCGCCTTCCCGGTCGTCGAGCACCACGGCATTCACGTCCAGCCCGTCCAGCACCCGGTCAAAAAACACCAGCGGAATTTCCTGCTTCCGCACCTTCTCGAAGTGCTTGAAGTCCCGGGTAGTACGCGACATCGACACCAGAATTCCTTCTACTTGCGCACTGAGCAGGGTTTCGATGTTCTTGCGCTCGTGCGTCACGTCCTCGTTCGACTGGCAGATCATGATGTTGTAGCCGGCCTTGGAGGCAATGGTTTCGATGCCTTTCACGACCAGCGTAAAGAAGTGCCCGTCGATGTGGGGCACCAGCACACCCAGCAAATTGCTACGGCCCTTGCGCAAGCCGGCCGCCAGGTGGTTGGGCTGGTAGTGCAGCTCCTTGGCCAGTTTCCACACCCGCTTCTTGGTAGAGTCGCTGATGCCTGGATGGTCGCTCAGGGCCCGGGAAACCGTGGAAACCGATACACCCAGCTGTTGGGCCAGGTCGGTGATGGATGCTCTTGTACGTGCCAAAATGCTGCTGCTTACGGAGGGCGGTCTGTGCAAAGAGGCGATGCAAACCCTGTGCAACTATTTGTGCAAACGTACGCAAAGAAGCCGGCATTTGTGCGGCCGGCTCTTTACAGTGAGAAACGGTCGTTACGTGGCTTAAGGCAAAGGCCGGGGGGTATACGTTGGCCCCTGGCAGCGCGGGCCCTGGGCAGTCCAGGTCAGTGGATCAATGCAAAGCTGCCGCTCCGTCATTTCCTTGTTCCAGGCATGATACACCAGGTACTCGGTTTTGCCATCGGGGCTGAGCACGTGGGAGTGGTGGCCCGGCCCGCGCACGTGGCCCGCCACGGCCGCCAGTACCCGCGGCCCTTGCCCGCCCCCGGCCTCCGAGTAGGGCCCCATAATGGAGTCGGCCACGCAGAAGTCCACGCCGTAGCGGGGCGTGAGGAAGTTGGCGCCGCTGTAGAAGCAATAGTATTTGCCCTCATGCTTGCGCATGAAAGGCCCCTCCAGCGTGTGCCACTCGGCAAACGTCTGGCCACCATACAGCGGCATGGTGCGGTTTTTCTCGAACACTGTCCAATCGTGACGGGCCCGCATCACGGTGCGGCTTTCCCCGGCCAGGCGCGTCATGTCCAGCAGCCGGTCAACCACCAACCCGGTGCCGGGGCGGTACCCGTTTTCCGTATCGATAAAGTCGCGGGCGTAGAACAGGTACCATTGCCCGTCGGTATCCTGGAAGGCGTGGGCGTCGATGGTAAACTTGCTGGCAGGCACATCCAGCAGCGCCACCTGGGTGTAGGGTCCCTGCGGTGTTTTACTGGTGGCTACGTGCAGGCGGTGGCCCACGCTGGCGCCAATGGCTCCGCCGCCCATGGAGTAGTACATGTAAAACGTGCCGTCGTGAAACACAACTTCTGGTGCCCAGAAGTCGGCACCTTCGGCCCCAGCAGGTGGCGTAAGGGCACCGCCGGCCGGTTTCCAGTCAACCAGGTTATCGGAGGTGAGCAGGGTGAAGATACGCCCATCCGAGGTGCGGCCCTGCCCGGTGGTACCAAAGGCGTAGTAGCGACCCTCGTGGCGCAGCACGAAGGGGTCGGGGAACTGGCCGGCGTACACGGGGTTGGTGTAGGTGCGGGCCGCCGCAGAGCAGGCGGCGTTGTTCAGCAGGGCCAGAGAAGCCAGGCCAGCAGAGGCCTGTTGGAGGAAGTTGCGACGGGAAGGCATAAATCAGGGGAAGGTCGAATGAAGGAAAGCGGGGCTTAGTATAAGGAAAGCGCGGTGGGAAAGGACGGAGGCAAGATGCATATAAATGTGCAAACGTTTGCATAATTTAATCGACGGAATTAGCTTGCGGCGTCTGGTTACTGCTACTGCCCGCTTTAAGCCCCTCTGTAGTAGCATAATGCCAAGCCCGGTCTTATTTTACTTCCCTACCTATTGTCTCTTATAGCTCCAGCTAAACCAATGGCTTCCTGCTGTTTATGAAGCCCTGTATAGGTTGCTGACCAGCTGAACCCTACCAGGAAATTCTTGGGGGTAAGCTCTGCAAGACGGGCTGCGCTCCTGGTTTAGCTATTTATTTATCTGATAATCATGCTATCCTGATTGCCTGGCCTCTGGGCTGTGGTTTCGTGCGCTTCCGTTCCAGTGCTTACTTAATCCCACCACAACCATGAAACCACTTCTACTCTTTCTCGCGCTGTGCCTCGGCACGTTTGGGCTGCACCGGCCCGCCCAGGCCCAGACCAGCGGCAACCCCATTCTCCCCGGCTACCATGCCGACCCGGAAATGAACTACTTCAACGGGCGCTACTACATTTACCCAACTACCAACGAAGGCACTGGTGGCCAGGGCTTTCACGCATTTTCCTCAACCGACCTCACCAACTGGCGCGACGACGGCGTGATTTTCGACGTGGGCCCGCAGTGCACCTGGGCCGACTACAACGGGTGGGCGCCCTCAGTAGTGGCCCGCAACGGCAAGTACTACTTCTATTACTCGGCGGAAGTGAAGATTGGGGTGGCCGTAGGCAATTCCCCCACCGGGCCGTTCACCGACCTGGGCCGCCCGCTCATCGGCTCCGACCCCTACACGGTGGATATTATCGACCCGCACGTGTTCGTGGATGATAACGGGCAGGCCTACATCTACTACGGCGGCTCCAATGGCAGCCGGCTGGTGGCCCGCAAGCTCAACGCCGACATGGTGAGTTTAACGGCCGATGCCCCCGTGAACATCACGCCCCAAAACTACACGGAAGGGCCCTACGTGGTGAAGCGCAATGGCACGTACTACATGACTTACTCCAACGGCTCCTGGACCAACGCCAGCTACAACGTGCAGTACGCTACTAGTACTTCTCCGCTGGGCCCCTGGACCTACCGCGGCTCGGTCCTGTCATCGGATGCTCAGAACCAGGGCGCCGGCCACCATTCTATTACCAAAATTCCCGGCTGCGATGAGTACTATATTACTTACCACCGCTACCAGAACAACAATTTCTCCACCCGCTACGTGGCCATCGACCGGCTGTATTTCACGGGGGATGGAGCCATTCAGAAGGTGAACATGACCAACTACGGCGTGGCCCCGCGCGTGCCCGGTGGAGCGTGCCCCGTAAATAATCTGGTTTCGGGTGGCACCTACAAGCTCACGCACAAGGGCACCAACCAATGCTTGGACGTGGCCGGCAACAGCAGCGCCCCCAACACCAACGTGCAGCAGTATACCGACAATGGCAATGACGCCCAGCGCTGGATTGTGACGCTGCAGGCCGACGGGCACTACAAGCTCACGCATAAGGGTACTAATCAGTGCTTGGACGTGGACGGTAATAGCGGCGCCCCGAATGCCAACGTGCAGCAGTACACCGATAACGGCAACGATGCCCAGCGCTGGCGGATCGAAGCCATGGATGGGGGATATTACAAGCTTACCCACAAGGGCACGAATCAGTGCCTGGACGTAGCCAACAACAGCAATACCCCCAACACCAATGTAGCCCAGTACACCGATAACAGCAGCGATGCTGAGCGCTGGCAGTTCACGCTCATCAACCAGAACATTGTTTCGGGCGGCACCTACCGGCTTACGCATAAGGGCACCAACCAGTGCCTCGATGTGCCCGATAACTCGGCCACGCCGGGCCAAATTTTGCACCAGTACACCGATAACGGCAGTGATGCCCAGCGCTGGGTAATCACCCTGGAAGCCGACGGCTACTACAAAATCCGCCACCGCAACACCAACCTGTGCCTGGAGGTGGCCGGCAACAGTGTCAGCGCTGGCGCCGTGGTGCAGCAGTGGACCGACAATGGCAACAATGCCCAACGCTGGCAGATTGTACCCGCGGGCGACGGGTACGTGAAGCTCGTGCACAAGGGCACCAACCAGTGCCTCGACGTGGACAATAATCTTTCCAACCCCGGCACCGGCGTGCATCAGTACACCGACAACGGCAACGACGCCCAGCGCTGGAAGCTCGACCTGATGCCCCTGCCCCTGAACAGCGGCCGCACCGCCCTGGCCGCCCGCGACGAAGCCCCCGCGGGCAGTCTGACGGCCTACCCAAATCCGGCTAGCTCGGCCCTCACCCTGTCGTTTGTGCCCCAGCAATCGGGCGCGGCCCGCCTGGACGTGTACAGCAGCACTGGCCAGCTGGTGCGCCACCTGGCCTTGCGGGCCGCGGCGGGCGTAGCCAACACCACTTCGCTGGCAACCGAAAGCCTGCCCGCCGGCCTGTACCGGGTTCAGCTGACAGGTGCGGGCCCCAGCCAGCGCTGCTCAGTAGTCGTCGCGCACTAATGGGCGGGCAACTACCCACCGTGCTTTCCTGTCTGAAGGCGTAAATCAGCTTTGGTCTTTCTATGATGAGTCTTTGTTTCCCCCGCGTTGCGATGCCTGGCTTGCTGTTGCTGTTGGGAGCCGGCTCAAGCCCAGCGGCTTGGGCCCAACAGCAGCCGGCCACCACCTTTCGCAACCCCTTGCGGGCTGAAGGTCCGGACCCGTGGGTAGCGCGGCACGGGGACTATTACTACTACACCAACACCACGGGTGAGAACATCACGCTCTGGAAAAGCAAGACGCTGAGCGGGGTGAAGGAAGCCCCGGCGGCGGTGGTATGGACTCCCCCGGCTACCGGCCCCAATTCTACCCAGCTATGGGCACCCGAGCTGCACCTCCTAGATGGCAAGTGGTACCTCTACTACACCGCCACCGACAAAGCCAACCCCGGCGACAACAGCCGCTTTGTTTTTGTGCTGGAAAATACGGCCGCCGACCCCACCACGGGCCAATGGGTAGATAAGGGGAAAGTGAATACCCAGCATTCCGGCCTCGACGGGTCGGTGTTTGAGCTTGGCGGAAAGCGGTACTTTCTGTATTCCGCTTACGTAGGGCCCCAGAGCGTGCTGGCTATTGCGCCTATGCAAACCCCCTGGACGCTGCTGCCCGGCAAAGAAGTCATTATCGCCCGGCCTACGTTTGACTGGGAAAAAGGCGGGGGCCGCCAGATTCTGGAAGGCCCGGAGTTTCTGACCGGCCGGCAAGGGCAGCTGCTGGTGGTGTACTCGGCCAGCGCCTGCTGGGACGACAACTACTCTTTGGGCATGCTTTCGGCCCGGAAATGCGCTGACCCGCTCAAGCCTGAGTCGTGGACCAAAGCGCCGCAGCCGGTGTTCAAGCCATCGTCTGAAAATGGCGTGTGGGGCACGGGCCACAACTGCTTTACCAAGTCACCGGACGGGCGGGAGGACTGGCTGGTGTACCACGCCAAAGTCGCCGCTGATGGCAAGTGTGAGGGCCGTAGCTCCCGCATGCAGAAGTTCACCTGGAACCCCGATGGCACGCCCAACTTCGGCGCGCCCGTCTCCCTCACGCAGCCCCAGCCTAAACCCTCAGGCGAGTAATCAATGAACGTGCAACTCTAAAAACGTCATGCTGAGCTTGTCGAAGCATCTCTGCCGCTTCGTTGTAGTGCTGTTTGATTAGCCAGGAGTAGAGATGCTTCGACAAGCGGACGCCAGATGAAGCATGATGTTCCATAGGCAAGGGACTATTTCTTTCGATTTACCTTCTTCTTACCATTTCCCCTTTCATGAAAAAGCTGCTGCTCTTTCTTCTGCTGCTGACTTCCACCACCAGCACGTTTGCCCAGAAAACCAAGATCAAAACCAAAGGCGCGGCGGCTACGGCGGCCGCCATGCAGAACCAGCGCTGGTCGGCGGAGCGGGCCAATGCCTGGTACCGTCAGCATCCCTGGATGTCAGGCGCCAACTTCACGCCCAGCACGGCCATCAACCAGCTGGAAATGTGGCAAGCTGAAACCTTCGACCCCGCCACCATTGATAAGGAGCTGGGCTGGGCCGAGGGCATTGGCTTCAATACTATGCGCGTGTTCCTGCATAGCTTGGCCTGGCAGCAAGACCCCCAGGGCTTCAAAAAGCGCGTGAACGACTACCTGGCCATTGCCGACAAGCACCACATCCAGACCATTCTGGTGTTTTTCGATGACTGCTGGAACAAAGACGCGAAAGTCGGCACCCAGCCCGCGCCCAAGCCCGGTATCCACAACTCCGGCTGGGTACAGGACCCCGGCGACCCGGCCTCCCGCGACTCGGCCACGTTCGTGAAGCTGAAACCCTACGTGCAGGACGTGCTGCGCAGCTTCGCCACCGACAAGCGCGTGCTGCTCTGGGATTTGTACAACGAGCCCGGCAACAGCAACAAAGGAATTTCGTCGATGCCGCTGCTACGCAACGTCTTTGCCTGGGCCCGCGAGGTAAACCCCAGCCAGCCCCTGAGCGTGGGCCTCTGGAACTGGGGTTTCAAGGAGCTCAACACTTTTCAGGCGCTGAACTCCGACGTACTGACTTATCACAACTACGACGAAGTGCCGGCCCACGAGCGGGTGATTGAGCTGCTCAAGACCCACGGCCGCCCCATGATCTGCACCGAGTACATGGCCCGCCCCCGCAACTCGCGTTTCGTCAACATCATGCCCCTGCTGAAGAAGTACAACATTGGCGCCATCAACTGGGGCCTCGTGGACGGCAAAACCAACACCAAGTACCAGTGGGACGTGCCGGTAGCCGATGGTGGGGAGCCCGGCGAGTGGTTCCACGAGGTATTCCGCAAAGATGGCACGCCCTACCACCCGGACGAAACCGACCTCATTCGCAAAACCAACGGCAAGTAAACGGCCCGGCAAAAGTCGTTGAACGACCTCCGCACAACCTTCTGCGTCCTCTGCGGGAACCGCCGTCAGCAAGCGCGGTAACTACCGTCTGAAAAAATGCTCCTATGAAATCATCGTCCCTGCTGCTACTCCTGGGGCTACTGGCGGGCAGCTGCACCCGCGCCCCGCAGCAACCCGCTGCCACAGCCGCAACCGCAGCAGAAGCCACCTTCACCAACCCGCTGCTACCCGCCGGCGCCGACCCGTGGAGCATCTACCACAACGGCTACTACTACTACACGCACACCACCGGCCGCAACATTACCCTTTGGAAAACGCCTTCGCTGAGCCAGTTGAAAACCGCCCCCAGCAAAGTGGTGTGGACGCCGCCGTCCACCGGCCCTAACTCCCGCGAAATCTGGGCGCCGGAGCTGCACCGCCTCAACGGCAAGTGGTACCTCTACTACGCCGCCGATGCCGGCCGCAACCCCGACCACCGGCTGTTCGTGCTCGAAAACAGCGCTGCCGACCCGCTGGAAGGCACTTGGGAAGATAAAGGCCAGATAACCGACGCCACCAACAAGTGGGCCATCGACGGCTCGGTGTTCGAGCACCGCGGGCAGCTATACTTTGTGTGGTCGGGGTGGGAAGGCGACGTGAACGGCCGCCAGGACATCTACCTGGCCCGCATGAAGAACCCCTGGACCATTGAGGGCCCACGGGTGCGTGTCTCGACCCCGGAGTACTCCTGGGAGCGGAACGGCGACTTGAACAACCCCAATGACCCGCCGCACGTGGACGTGAACGAAGGCCCTGAGGTGCTCAGCCACGCGGGCAAGCTCTACCTCATCTACTCCGCCAGTGGGTGCTGGACCGATACCTACGCCCTAGGCATGCTCACCGCCTCCGCCAGCGCCGACCTACTGCAGCCCGCATCCTGGACCAAGTCGCCAACGCCGGTTTTTCAGCAGAACGCAGCCAACAAGGTGTATGCACCCGGCCACAACTCCTTCTTTAAGTCACCCGACGGCAAGGAGGATTGGATTCTGTACCACGCCAACGATGAGCCCGGCCAGGGCTGCGGCCGGTTCCGCACGCCCCGCGCTCAGCCCTTCACCTGGAACCCCGACGGCTCGCCCAACTTTGGCAACCCCGTGCCAATAGGCCAGCCGCTGGCCCGGCCTTCGGGGGAACGGTAACGACAATAAAAAGGCCCGCTGCATTGAGTAGAGGGCCTTTTTGCTTTAAAAAATTCACTTGATTAATTAGATGTGAGTAGGTGTTGCCGCTTGCTTGTAGTGCACCCCGGGTAGCTCGCGAAGGCGCTGAGCCGCGGCTTCGGGGGTGATGTCGCGCTGCGGGTCGCCGAGCATTTCGTAGCCGACCATGAACTTGCGCACCGTAGCCGAGCGCAGCAGGGGCGGATAGAAGTGCATGTGCAAATGCCACTCCGGGTGCTCCTGCCCATCGGTAGGGCGCTGGTGCAGCCCGGCCGAGTAGGGGAAGGAAATCTGAAACAGGTTGTCGTAGCGAATTGTGAGCTGCTGCAAAATGCTGGCAAAAGCGTCTTTTTCTTCGCCCGACAGCTGGGTGATGTCCGTGACGTGCCGACGCGGCAGTACCAGTGTCTCGAAGGGCCACACGGCCCAATAAGGTACCAGAGCCACCCAATGCGCGTTTTCCAGCACCACCCGCTGCTGCTCTTTCAGCTCCAGCGCCAGGTAGTCGGTGAGCAGGCTGCGGCCGTGCTCCTGGAAATAAGCGGCTTGCTGCACCGTCTCCTTAGCCGGCTCACCGGGCACGGTGCGCTGGGCCCAGATCTGCCCGTGCGGGTGCGGGTTCGAGCAGCCCATTACCTGCCCCTTGTTCTCGAAAATCTGCACATAGTTGATATTGGGACGGGAGCCCAATTCCTGAAACTGCTCCACCCATACGTCCACCACGCCCCGGATGGCGGCTACGTCCATTTCGGGCAAAGTCAGGTCGTGGCGGGGTGAAAAGCAGATGACGCGCCCTACGCCCGACTCGGCTTCGGCTCGCAACAGTCCGCCTACGTTCACCGAGCCCACGGGTGCATCGGCGGTGAGAGCGGCAAAGTCGTTGTCGAACACGAACGTGCCCGTGTAAGGCGGGTTCACGGCACCGCCGGCGCGGGTGTTGCCGGGGCAGAGGTAGCAGGTGGGGTCGTAGGCGGGGCGCTGCTCCGCCTCGGTGGTTTCCTGCTGCCCCTGCCAGGGACGCTTGGAGCGGTGCGGCGACACCAGCAGCCACTCCCCCGTGAGGGCGTTGTATCGGCGGTGGGGGTGTTCAGTAATATCAAACTCAGCCATAAAGGAAGGAGTGGTGAAACTTAGGAAACAGCAACTGGGGCCAGCATGCCTACACCGTCAACAATTGTTGTCTGGTACGTTTCCAGGGCAATACCCGTTTGCTTTTCGTAGGCCCGCTTCATGGCCGTCACAAAGCTCTCCACCGCACTGGCTTCCACCAGGTTGATGGTGCAGCCGCCGAAGCCGCCGCCCATCATGCGGGCGCCCACTACCCCGGGCAGGGGGCGGGCCAGCTCTACCAGGATATCCAGCTCCGGACAGCTCACTTCATACTGGTCGCGCAGGCCGGCGTGGGAACCATACATATCCTGGCCGAAAGCTGGCAGGTCGTGCGCCAGCAGGTGCTGGCAAGCTTGCTCTACGCGCAGGTTTTCCTCCACCACGTAGCGGCAGCGTCGGTATACTACCTCACCCAACTCCGCTTGATGCTTTTCGAGTTGTTCCAACGTGGCGTCGCGCAGGGAGGCTACCTCCGGATAATATTGCTGCAGTACGGCCACGCCTCGCTCGCACTCCTGGCGGCGCGTGTTGTACTCGGAGCTGGCCAACGAGTGCTTCACGCCGGAGTTGCAGAGCACCAGATGGTAGGCGTTGGCATCGAAGGGAAAGTAGGCATACTCCAGGGAGCGGCAGTCGAGGCGTACTACGTGACCGGCCTGGCCAAACAGGCTGGCAAACTGGTCCATGATACCGCACTGCACACCGGCATACTCGTGCTCGGCTTTCTGGCTGATGCGGGCCAGCTCCATTCGGTCGAGGCGGGTATGTAGCAGGGTATCGAGGGCAAACGCCAGCCCGCACTCCACCGCCGCCGACGACGACATGCCCGCGCCCATGGGTATGGTGCCGCCGAACACGCAGTCGAAGCCCTGCACCGGCAGCTCGCGCTTCTGGAACTGGGCCACCACGCCCAGCAGGTAGTTGGCCCACAGCGTGCTGCTCGGGGCTACGTCGGCCAGGGCCACTTCGTGGTCCTCACCCAGGTCGAAGGAATGCAGCCGGATGGTGCTGGTGCCGTTGAGGGCAACCGCAAAGTAGATTTCCTTGTCGATGGCGGCGGGCAGCACAAAGCCCGCGTTATAGTCGGTATGCTCGCCGATCAGGTTGACGCGGCCCGGCGCCCGTACCAGCAGCGGGGTGGCAGCAAACCGCTGCTGAAAAAAAGATGCTATAGCAGAAGACAGCATATGGGAGGTGGCAAAAGGCAGGAAAGGGCGGCAGGCAAAAGCACCGGCGCCGGAATACTGATACGAAGGAACTCAAAACTATATCTATGCGCAAACGTTTGCTATATTACTTTTTCCATAAGCAGCGTTTTCGCTCCCTCTGGCCGGCCGAAAACCATTTCGGTGCGTTGCCTGCTGGTAGGCTCAAAAGCACCTGTTTGTCAGCCTTTGGGAAAATAATCTAACTTTTTACTTGACATTCCTATCGGCTCTCCTTATTCTTACATCCTGAAACGAAAATTCAGACTTTTTTTAAGGTTTATTTGTCAACACCTCCCGTTAGCTCATTCTGGTGCCTAGCACAAAAAGAGTGAGTCTTTTTTTGCCACCCACGTGCAAACGTTTGCACGGCCTGCGTTTCCACGGTCCCTTCCATCAATTCCCCCTTTTATGAAAAACGCTGTACTCAGGGTACCACGGCTTACTGTTCCGGCGCTCCTGTGCTGTTTGCCTCTGGCCCTGCCCAACCCGGCTGCGGCCGCCTCTTTTGCTGCCTATAGCAGCGCTCCTGCCAGCACTTCGCCCGTGGCGGTGGCCGTGAGCGGGCGCGTGCTCGACGACAAAGGGCAGCCCCTGCCCGGGGTGACGGTGCTGGAAAAGGGCACTACCAACGGCACACAGACGGACACCGACGGCAACTACTCGCTGAGCGTGGCCGACAACGCCACGCTGATTTTCTCCTTTGTGGGCTACACCACCCAGGAAGCGGCCGTAAGCGGCCGTACCTCCGTCAACATCACGCTGGCGCAGGACACCAAGCTGCTGAACGACGTGGTAGTAGTGGGGTATCTTCGCTTGCCTGCTGAGCAGGTAACGGGCTCCGTCACGCAGGTAAGCCAGGAGCAGATCCGGCGGGCCCCCGTAGCATCCGTGACGGAAGCTTTGCAGGGCCGCGTAGCCGGCGTACAAGTAGTTAACTCCGGTGCGCCGGGACAGAACCCCGTGGTGAATATTCGCGGTATAGGCAGTATCCAGGCGGGCAGCTCGCCCCTCTATATCGTAGATGGGGTGTGGACGAATGATATCCGCGACATCAGCCCCAGCGACATTGAGTCGTCTACTATTTTGAAGGATGCGGCTTCGCTGGCTCCTTATGGCTCCCGCGGGGCCAACGGGGTTATCATCGTGAGTACCCGCCGCGGCAAGCTGGGCAAGCCCGCCTTCAACTTCAATAGCTACTACGGGGTGCAGAATATCACGCGTACCTATGAGTTGGCCGGTACTGAGCAGTGGGCTGATATCACGCGTCAGATGTACATTAATGCGGGCAAGCAGGGTGAAATATATAGCGGGGCAGCCAACCCGCCGGCCATCAATACCAACTGGCAGGATTCTCTGATTCAGCGTGGCCGGGTACAGAGCTACAACGTAGGCTTAAGCGGAGCCAGCGAATCGGCCAACTACAACGTATCGGTGGGCTATTTCGACCAGCAAGGCACCATTATCGGCCCCAAGTTTGAGCGCTACAACGTGCGGGTAAACACCGGGGCCAACCGGGGGCGCTTCCGCATTGAGCAGTCGGCGCAACTCTCGCGGGCCATGACGACACGGGTGAACGGCATTCCTTTCATCGATGTATTGCGGATGTTGCCGATCATTCCGGTACATGACCGTACCACCGTAAGCGGCTACGGTTTTGGCAACCCGAACCAAGTTACCTTCGGTACCAACCCGGTGGGCCTGCAGGATGTGTATAATAATACCAACCTGGAGAACCGCCTGATTGGCTCGCTGGCGCCGGAAATCAAGCTATTTGACTTTCTGACGTATCGCCTGAACCTGGGCATGGAGTATGTAGGATTCTTGGACCGTACAGAAAGTAAAAACGGCCAGGCAGCGGGCCTTCGCATGAATGAGCCTACGCGTCCCTCGCAACTCTTTGAAAGCCGGGGCGAGCGGGTATTTCTGCTAGCAGAAAATACGCTGAACTTTCAACGCACCTTTGGTAAGCATAATGTGAATGCCGTAGCCGGCTACACGGAACAGAAAAATACGATTCGTAATACTGTTGCTGATGCGCAGGGCTTCGGTGTGGGTCCTACCTACTATTGGGCTTTCGGGGCAGCTACTGGCGCTGCCAGCGTAGGGGGAGAAACCCGCAAGTGGGCGAAGCGCTCCTACCTGGGCCAACTGGCCTACGATTTTGATGACCGTTACTTAGTAACGGCAGCTGTGCGCCGTGATGGTTCATCGTTGGTAGACCCGGTAAACAAGTGGGGTACCTTCTCGGCTTTTTCGCTGGGCTGGCGCATCAGCAAAGAAGCTTTCTTTGAAAGCATTCCCTTGCTCAGCGACCTGAAATTGCGAGCCAGCTACGGCCAGCTAGGCAACGACAACCTGCAGGAATACTTGTACCAGCGTATTCTGAACCCGAACGTAAACTATCCGCTTGGGGGAGGTGGTACGCAGCCGGTGCAGAACGGATCTATCCAGAATCAGCTTTCCAGCAACAATCTGCGGTGGGAAAAGCGCAACACCCTCAATGTCGGTTTTGATGCGGGCTTCCTGGATAACCGCCTGACCCTCGGGGCTGACTACTACATTTCACGCACGACGGACGCCCTCGTAAACCCCGCTATTCCCCTCTACGAAGGCAACGTGGGTGGCACGCCATTCACAAACCTGGGGGAGCTGGAAAACCGCGGCTTCGAGTTTCAGGCCGGTTTCCAGAATACCACTGGCGACTTCACCTACGGCGTAAATGCCAACCTGACAACGCTGCGCAACCGCGTGACCAAACTGGCTTTCGAGGGTCAGAATTACACGTCTGGCCCGGGCGGCGTTACCCGCACTGAGGTAGGCCACAGCGTGGGCGCTTTCTACCTGCGACACATGGTGGGCATCTTCCAGACCCAGGAAGAAATTGATGCCTACGGCAAGCAGCCTGATGCCAAGCCCGGCGACGTGAAATACGAGGACCTGAACAACGACGGAATTATTTCCGACCTCGATCGGCGCTTCATCGACACGGCTTTCCCTAAAATTCAGTATGGCTTAAACCTTAATGTGGGCTACAAGGGCTTCGACCTGTCGGCACTGTTCCAGGGGGTATCAGGCAACGATATCTTCAACGTGACCCGCTTCTGGACCGACCGTATGGACGACAACGGCAACTTCCGCGCGGATATCCGTCCCTGGACGCCTACCAACCCATCTACCACTACGCCGCGTCCGCTGCTGGCCAGCCCTACTAATACTAATGCGCTGATGACCTCAGACCGCTGGCTGGAAAACGGCGCATACCTGCGTTTGAAAAACCTGCAAGTGGGCTACTCCCTGCCGAAGACTATCACCGAAAAGCTGGCGGGCGTTGGCAGCGTACGGTTTACCATTACCGCCGCCAACCTGTTCACCGTCACCGACTACACGGGCTATGACCCCGAAATTGTAGGAGCTGGTGGATTGGCGCGCGGCGTTGATGATGGCAACTACCCCAACGTGCGTACCATCACGGGCGGCCTGCAGGTTGGCTTCTAATTTCCCACCCACTTCTTGCTGATTCTCCATATGAACATCTATAAAAAACGGCTGCTGACACTCTTGTCTGGCTCCTTGCTGCTCACCACGGGCTGCGAAAAAGACCTGCTCAACCAGCCTAACCCTAACCTACCCACGGCCGAAACCTTTTGGCAAAACAGTCAGGATGCCAACAAAGGCGTCTTGGCGGCTTACAGCGGCCTGCAGCTGCTGGGTACCTACCGCCGCTGGCTGTACTTCGACTACGATCTGCGCTCCGACGAAGGCTTTTCCAGCAGCCCCTGGCCTGAGCTGCAGAGCTTTACCAAGTTTGGCCTTACCGACTACAACTTCGAGGTAAATGCCGTTACCTGGGGTAACCATTACGTGGGTATCAACCGCTGCAACCAGGTGCTGGCTTACGTGCCCAGCATCAATATGGACGCCAACCTGAAAACGCAGATGCTGGCCGAAGCCCGCTTTCTGCGGGCCCTGCATTACTTCAACCTGGTGTCGCTGTACGGGCGGCCCGTGCTGGCCACCGAGCCCTCTACGGCCGAGTACCGGCCCCCGCAGGCTGCCTCGGAGCAGGAAGTATGGGACTTTATCGTGCAGGACCTACAGGCTGCCAAGGCCGGATTGCCTGATACCTACCCTGGTAACGACCTGGGACGGGCTACGAAAGGAGCTGCTACGGCCTTGCTAGGTAAAGCTTTCATGCAACAGCTTAAGTGGGCTGAGGCCAGCACGCAGTTCGCGGAAGTAATCAGCTCGGGCAAGTACTCGTTAACCAGCGACTATCGGGACAACTTCCGCCACGACCGGGAAAACAACTCGGAATCGGTGTTTGAGGTGCAGTTTACGGCCGAATACAGCGCCGACCGCGACGACGACTACGCCGGCGCTTCGGAGGCCAGCCAACGGGCGCAGTTCTTTGGCCTGCCCGGTAAAGGCTGGACCGACGGCGAAGCCCGTGCCTGGCTGATTGATGAATTCCTGAAAGAGAAAACTACGGCCGGCAAGAAAGACCCCCGGCTGTCCGCTACACTCTTCTTCAGCCGTAACCGCGCCGGTTACCCCAACGACGCTACCGACCCGGTAGACCAGGACAACAAAGCCTACGACAACATCACGCTCGACCAGCGTTTCGCAGGCGACGCCTTCAACCGCAACCGCGTGTACTGGCGCAAGTACGAAAATGACTATTGGAAAAACGTGGAGGGTTATTATTCGCCCATCAACCACCGGGTTATCCGCTATTCGGATGTGCTGCTTTCCCAAGCTGAGTGCCTGAACGAGCAAGGCAAATCGGGCGAAGCCATTCCGCTCATCAACCAAGTTCGCCGCCGCGTTGGCTTGGCCGATCTGGGTAGCCTGGACCAAGGCACCCTGCGTACTCAGCTTATGCATGAGCGAGTGACGGAATTGGCCGGTGAAACCTGGCGCTGGCACGATCTGCGCCGTTGGGGGTTGCTCGACAACCAAGCGGGCATCGACCAGCTGAAAGGGCGTGACCCTGACTTCAACAACTTTGAGCTAGGGAAGTCCAAGTACCTGCCCATTCCACGCAACGATGTGGATATTGCCAATCTGACCCAAAACCCAGGCTGGAATTAAGCAAACAACCAGCTGCCGTAGGCGTCTACGGCAGCTGGTTGTTTGCTTACCCTTTTCCAGATGTACTCTTGTCTCATTTCTATGACTTCGTATCGACACTCATTTCTCATAACCCTGCTGGCCTCCTCGCTGGCGCTGACCGCGTGTAAGGACGACAAACCGGCACCTTACGTTCCTAACGCCCCTACTAACAGCACCACCTTCAAAAACCCGCTACTGCCGGCTGGTCCCGACCCGTGGGTGTACCGCAAGGACAACACCTACTACTACATGAGCACCACCGGCGGCGACATTACTATCCGCAAAACGGCGAAGATGTCGGAGTTGGCCTCGGGCGTGAGTACCGTGGTTTGGACGCCTCAGCAAGCAGGCATCAATCAGCGCGACCTGTGGGCGCCGGAGCTGTATTCCTTTGATGGCAAGTGGTATATCTACTACTCAGCCGACCCCTTCTGCTGCGCGGGCCACCGCGTGCACGTGCTGGAAAACGCCTCAGCCGACCCCACCACGGGCACCTGGGTGTATAAAGGCCGCATTGCCAGTCCCAACCAGGATTTATGGGCCATCGACGGTACCGTGCTGGAGCAGAATGGTAAGCGCTACCTTATCTGGTCGGGCCACGAAATTGAGGCTACCTCGGAGCAGCGCCTCTATATTTCGGAGATGAGCAACCCCTGGACGCTGGTAGGGCCCCGCGTGCAGCTTTCCAAGCCCGATTTCAGCTGGGAAACCATTGGCGACCCGGACGTGAACGAAGGCCCCGAAATCCTGAAGCACGGCGACAAAACCTTTCTGGTGTACTCGGCCAGTCATTGCAGCACCGACGACTACGCCCTGGGTATGCTGACGGCCTCCGCTACTGCCGATCCTATGCTGCCTTCTTCCTGGACGAAAACGCCTACGCCGGTTTTCACGAAAAACCCGGCCAACCAAGCCTACGGACCGGGCCACAACGGCTTCTTCCAGTCAAAAGACGGTACCGAGGACTGGATTATCTACCACGCCAACCCGCAAACCGGGCAGGGCTGCGGTAATCAGCGTAGCCCCCGCATCCAGAAGTTCACCTGGAATGCCGATGGCACGCCCAATTTTGGTACGCCCGTAGCTCTGGGCACAGAGCTGAAGAAGCCCTCCGGTGAGTAAGGCCGCGCTGTTTCAACTCTACATTATCTGCCATGGCGCAACCGACTTCTTCCTGCTTTACGCCGCGTCGTTTCGGTAGCTCACTGCTGCTCGTTCTGGGCTTGCTGGCGTCCTGCCAGCGGCCGGCCGCAACCAGCACTGGCACTGCGAGCAGTAGCGCCAGTCCGGCTGCCGTGGCCGCTACCGCTGCCCCATTGCCCAATCCGGTGCTGCCTGGCGACTTTCCCGACCCCTCCGTAACAAAGATAGGCGACACGTACTGGGCCACAGCTACCTCCTCCAACTGGGGCCCGGCATTTCCGCTGCTGAAATCGA
This sequence comes from Hymenobacter guriensis, assembly GCF_015773195.1. Taxonomy (GTDB): domain Bacteria; phylum Bacteroidota; class Bacteroidia; order Cytophagales; family Hymenobacteraceae; genus Hymenobacter; species Hymenobacter guriensis. The sequence goes on along the minus strand of NZ_JADWYK010000004.1, from coordinate 202,191 downwards.
AGAACCTCACGGACTGGGAGCTGGTAGGTCACGTATTTCCGAACCAGCTGCCTGCCTGGGCCGACTATTACTTCTGGGCCCCCGAAATCAGCCAGGAAGGAAGCAAAACCTACATCTACTACACTGCCCACCAACGGGGCGGTACCCTGGCCGTGGGCGTGGCCAGCGCCGACAACCCAGCCGGCCCGTACCGCGACCATGGCCCCCTGGTAAGTCAGCCTGCCGGCTCCATCGACGGCTTTCCGATGCGGGATGAAAACAACCAGCTCTACCTGATCTGGAAGGAAGACGGCAATAGCCGCAACGAGCCCACGCCCATCTGGGCCCAGCGCCTGAACGAGGAGCGCACGGCTTTGGTAGGGGAGAAGGTGGAGCTGTTCCGCAACTCGGCGCCCTGGGAAGGCAACCTGGTGGAGGGCGTGTCGATGGTGCTCCACGACGGCTATTACTACGCCTTCTATGCCGCCAACGGCTGCTGTGGCCCCGGCTGCACCTACGCCACCGGCGTGGCCCGCGCCCGCAAGCTCACCGGCCCCTGGGAAAAATACGACCGCAACCCGGTGCTGCTGAACAACAATACCTGGAAATGCCCCGGCCACGGCACCGTGGTAGAGCGCAACAACCGCTGGTACCTGCTGCACCACGCCTACGACGCTCAAAGTCAGCAGTACGTGGGCCGGCAGGGCGTGCTAAGCGAATTCAAGTGGACAGCCGCAGGCTGGCCCGAGTTCCAGGGCAATAGCACGCCGGTGGCGGCCACCTTGCCTGCGCCGCGCCCCGTAAACGAGGAATTTCAGGGCAGCACGCTGGCACCCGACTGGCAGTGGCCCGTGGAGCAGAAGCCTACCTTCAGCCTGCGCAGCGGCCAGCTGCAGCTCACCGGCCGCCCCGAGCCCAGTGGGGCGGTGCTGGGCCACCATACCTATGCCGCCACCTACACCGCAACCACCACGCTGCTGCAGCCAGGCCAGATACCAGCCGGCTCGGTAGCGGGCATTGCGGCCCTCGGCGACCCGCAAAATGAAATTGCACTCACGGCCGGGGGCGGACAGCTGCAGCTCTGGCAGCTGGAAAAAGGCCAGACCAAAGTATTGAGCGCCGCCCCGCTGCCCGCTGCCACCAGGCTCACGCTCCGGCTGCGGGCGCAGGCCGGTACTGCTTATCAGTTCGACTGGAGCTCCGATGGGGGCAAAACCTGGCAACTTCTACCCAACTCCGCCGCTGTAAACGGCGCTTATCTGCCACCCTGGGACCGTGGCGTAAGAGCCGGAGTTGTGGTGCGCGGGCCGGCAACGGCCGCGTTCGAAGATTTCAGACTGGTGGTAGGGGAAAAATAACCCAGTCTGAAGCCAGGCGGGAGGCCCGGCGTTTCGGCGCGGGGCCTCCATTTTCCGGCGGGCCATTCGTTGAATGGGCGCCTTCACGTGTACAACCTTTTCTACTGCTTATGCTGCCTTCTTTTTCCCGGCTCACCGCTGGCTTGCTGACGGGTGGAGTGCTGCTGACGGGCGCCGTTGGCTGCAACCGCTCCACCGACGATACCACGGCAGCCACTGCCACCGGCGCGGCCGCGGCCGATTCCACTGCTCGTATGACTCCAACCGCTACTTCTTTCGGCCACCTGCCCGATGGCACCGAGGCCAAGCTCTACACGCTCACCAACGCCCACGGCCTGAAAGCCACTATCACCAACTACGGCGGCACGCTTACCAGCCTGCTGGTGCCCGACAAGGACGGCAAGCTCGGCGACGTGGTGCTGGGTTTCGATAACGTAGGTGGCTACACCAGTGCCCAGTACCTGCAGGAAGGTCCGTACTTCGGGGCGCTGATTGGGCGCTACGGCAACCGCATCAAAGCCGGCAAGTTCACCCTTGATGGCAAAGAGTACACGCTGGCGCTGAACAACGCGCCCAACACCCTGCACGGCGGTAAGCGCGGGTTTGATAAGGTCGTTTGGGAAGCTGAGCCCGGTTCTTCGGCCGAGGGGCAGACGCTCAAGCTCACGTATCTGAGCAAGGACGGCGAGGAAGGCTACCCCGGCAACCTGCAGGTGACGGTCGTTTACACGCTCACGAACGATGACGCGCTGAAAATCGACTACTCGGCCACGACCGACAAGGCCACGCCCATCAACCTCACCAACCACGCCTACTTCAACCTCAACCACGGTCAGGCGAAAAATGCTTTGGACCACGAGCTGACGCTGAACGCAGACCGCTACACGGTGGTAGATGGCACCCTGATTCCGACCGGGGAGCTGCGGCAGGTGCAGGGCACCCCCATGGACTTCCGCCAGGCCCACACCATCGGGGAGCGAATCAAGCAGGTGACTGGCCCCGGCCCCGGCGGCTACGACCACAACTGGGTGCTGGCCGATGCGCCCCGCGCCACGCCTCAGCCGGCCGCTACGGTGTACGAGCCCACCACGGGCCGCACCATGACGGTGACGACCACTGAGCCCGGCATTCAGTTCTACTCCGGCAACTTCCTGAAGGGCAACCTCACGGGCAAAGGCAACACGGCTTACGTGCAGAACTACGGCTTCTGCCTGGAAACCCAGCACTTCCCCGACTCGCCCAACCAGCCCAAATTCCCGAGCACCATCCTGAAGCCCGGCCAGACGCTGAAGTCTTCTACCAGCTACCAGTTTGGCGTGCGCAAGTAGCACCGCTTTTTCCCGCTTCCCCTTACCCGATTTCCTTCCCGTTTCATGGGCAAAAGTTTCAATATTCTGGATCTGAGCGTGTTTCTGCTGTATATCGTGGGCGTATCGGCCTACGGGTACTACGTGTACCGCAGCAAGCAAAAGGCTCAGATGGACACCAAGGATTATTTCCTGGCCGAAGGCTCGCTGACGTGGTGGGCCATTGGGGCTTCCATGATTGCCTCCAACATTTCGGCCGAGCAGTTTATTGGCATGTCGGGCTCCGGCTTTTCGCTGGGCGTGGCCATTGCCGCCTACGAGTGGGTGGCCGCTATTGTGCTCATTCTGGTGGCCGTGTTCTTCATGCCGATTTACCTGAAGCAGAAGATTTACACGATGCCCCAGTTTCTGGAGCAGCGCTACAACTCCACGCTCAGCTTGATCATGAGCATTTTCTGGCTGTTTCTGTACGTGCTGGTTAACCTGACGGCCATTCTGTACCTGGGGGCGCTGGCCATCAACAACCTTACCGGCGGCGAGCATTTTCACCTGATTCTGGTGGGGCTGGCGGCCTTCGCGCTCATCCTGACCCTGGGCGGCATGAAGGTGGTAGGCTACACCGACGTGGTGCAGGTGCTGGTGCTGGTGATTGGCGGCCTCGCCACGTCTTACATTGCTCTGAGTCTGGTAAGTGAGCGGTTCGGGCTGGGTAACAACATCCTGGCCGGCTTCCAGGCCATGATGCACGATGCCGACGACCACTTCCACATGATCTTCCCCAAGCCCGGGCCCGATTCTTCGCAGGCTTACATCAGCAAGTACCTGGCCTTGCCCGGCCTTGCTATGTATGCCGCCGGCCAGTGGGTAGCCAACCTCAACTACTGGGGCTGTAACCAGTACATTACCCAGCGCGCACTGGGCGCCGACCTGCACACGGCCCGCACCGGCATCCTGTTCGCCGGCCTCATCAAAATCATCATGCCGGTGATTGTGATGTTGCCCGGCATTGCCGCCTACGTGCTCTACAAGAACGGCGGGCTGCAAGCTGAAATGAGCTCCGGCGGGCACTTCAACCCCGACAACGCGTATTCTGCTATTCTCAACTTTCTGCCCAACGGACTGAAAGGCTTGAGTATGGCCGCGCTGACCGCCGCTATTGTGGCCTCCCTGGCGGGCAAAGCCAACTCCATTTCCACCATCTTCACCCTCGACATCTACAAGCGCTACCTCAACAAGGAAGCCACCGAGCAGAAACAGGTGTGGATAGGCCGCGTGACGGTGCTGGCGGCTATGGTGCTGGCCGTACTCCTGACCTGGGAAGACCTGCTGGGCATCGGCGGCGAAGGTGGGTTCATCTTTATCCAGAAGTACACGGGCTTTATTTCACCCGGCATTGTGGCGGTGTTCCTGCTGGGCATGTTCTGGAAGCGCACCACCGGCACGGCTGCCGTAGCCGGTATGCTGGCCGGCTTCCTGCTGTCGGTGTTCTTCAACAACTTCGCGCCCTCGGTGCTGGGCCCCGAAACCCTGCTCTATACGGCTTTCCCCAACGGCCAGGGCGGCTACGAAATTCCGTTCCTGATTGGGATGGGCTGGTCGTTCTTTTTCACGGTAGTGCTGATGGTGGGCCTGAGCCTGGCTGGCCCGGCTATCAACCCGCGGGCGCTGCACCTGGAGCCCGGCATGTTCCGCGTTAGTAACCAGACGCTCACGCTCATCATCATCACCCTGCTGCTTATCACGGCCCTGTACGTGAAGTTCTGGTAAGCCAGCGGCCTCTACGCCAACCGACAAACCATGCTTCCGCGCTGCTGACAGGCGGGGCGGAAGCGGTGGATTTCGGGACAGTTTCCTGGTAAGGCACCTACTGCTTTTCGTTTTTATTTTTCCCTTTCACTTAACCTTCCTTTTCCATGAAAAACACTTTACGCATCTCGCAGGTAGCGGCCTTGTTGCTCCTGCTTCTGCTGGCTCCGGCTGCCTGGGCCCAGACGGCCAACGGCATTGTCTCCGGCGGCGTGTACAAATTCATCCACAAAGGCGTGGACCCCGCCGTCTGCCTCGACGTGGACCTCAACCTGGCTACGCCCGGCACCCGCATTCATCAGTGGCTCGATAACGGCAATGATGCGCAGCGCTTTGTGGTGACGATGCAAACGGACGGCTCCTACAAGCTGATGCACCTGAACACCGACCAGTATGTGCAGCCCGTAGGCGGCGCTGTAGAACACGGCACCCGCATCGAGCAAAACAACAGCACCGACGCCGACTACCAGCGCTGGCTGCTACAGGACATGGGTGAAGGTTACTACAAAGTAACCCTGAAGGGCACCACCCAGTGCCTGGAAGTAGCCGGCAACAGCCCCACGCCCGGCGCCGATGTGCAGCTGTGGGATGACAACGGCAACGACGCTCAGCGCTGGCTGCTGGTACGCACCGACGTATCGACCGGCAACAAGCGCGCGGCCGGTGCGACCTTCAGCCTCTCGGCCTATCCCAACCCTTTCACTCAGAGCCTGCGGGTTGAGCTGCAGGGCCTCAGCAACGGCCCGGGCCGGGTTGCTTTGTGCGACTTGCTGGGCCGCACCGTATACAGCCAGCAGGTAGACCTGAAGCGCGGTATGAACACGGTGCAGATAAACACCCGCACCGCGTTACGCTCCGGCCTGTATGTGCTGCGCGTGCAGCAAGGCAATTCCGTACAGCAACTGCAGGTAGTCCAGCGCTAATAATTCATTGTTTATCAAAAAAGGCCGTTGCTGTCAAGCAACGGCCTTTTTTCGTTTTGCGGCGGGTGGTTTGGCGCTTATCTGGAAGCTTTTGGCCTGTGGCATTTACTTCCTTGCAGTTTTCCCGGGCTGAGGTGGCTTGCCGGCGCTGTGGCCGCAACCCGGCGGTGGGAGGCTGCGAATAGGGTGCTACCTTTACCGCTTTCTGAATTTCTCCCGGGCCGTGCTGCATGTCCAATAAGCTACTGGTGTTTCTGGCGGGGCTGCTGCTGCTTTCCGCGCTCGGCTCCTACGTGTACTACCGCCGCGCCGTGGCAAGTGTGCCCGTGGATGCCTGGGCGCTGGTGCCCGACGATGCCGTGCTGGTGCTGGCCTCGCGCGACCATCCTACGCTGGTGCGCCACCTCAAGGAAACCCAGCTTTGGGACAACCTGGCGGCGCTGCCCTACTTTCAGCAGGTGCAGGAAAACGGGCGCCTGCTCGATTCGCTGACCAACAGCCGCAACAACCTGCTGCGCTTTCTGGGCCGCAAAACGGTGCTGGCCTCCGTGCACATCACCGGCCCCGGCTCCTTCGACGTGCTGTACCAGGTTCCGCTGAACACCGTGCGCGAGTTCCGGCAGGTTCGGGCCGCCGCCGAGGCCCTGGGCCGCCATCCGCGCTTTCAGGTAAACTCCCGCACTTACCACGGCCACGTACTCACCGACGTGCGGGAGCGGGGTACGGGCAACGGCGTTACCTACTTCAACTACCGCAACCACCTGATCCTAAGCAGTGGCGCGGGCCTCGTCGAGAAAGTAATTGCCCGCCTGGAGCACACCGGCCAGCCCTCCGTGGCTGCCGACTTCCGCAACACCGACTTCCTGCAGCTGCGCGACGTGGACGCCACCCTGCTGATAAACTACCGCCAGCTGCCGCCGTTTCTGGACTTGTTTTTCCGGCCCGAGCTGCGCCCCAGTGCCCAGGTACTCACCGGCCTCGGCCGCAACGGCCTGCTGGAGCTGCAGCTGGCTGGCAACAAAGTGCTGCTCAACGGCTTCACCAACCCTGAAACCTCCCGCGACGCTCTGCACCAGCGTCTGCTCCGGGAGCCCGCCCAGCGCCTGGGTATGGCCGAGGTACTTTCCCTGCGCACGGCCATCCTCCTGCACCTGGGCGTGGCCCGGCCCACCGCCCTGCGCACCACTCGCACGCTGCCCGCCCCCGACACAGCTACCGCTACTGCCCTGGATAGTGTAGCCCGTCAGCTGACCGATGAGGCCGCACTGTGCTACCTGGCGGCGCCTTCGGCCCGGCAGGCCCCGGCCCGGCTGGTGCTGGTGCGCTGCGCCAATCCAGCGCAAGTGGCCCTGGCCCTGGGCCAGCTGCGCCGCGCCCGCGGAACCAGCCCGGCCTTCGAGCGGGTGGGCAGCTACCAGATTCATAGCCTGGGACTACCCGAAGTGCCCGCCCGCCTGCTGGGGCCGCTGTTTGCGGGCTTCACGGGAGCTGGTGCGGTAGCCCAGGCCGGCAACTACGTGGCCTTTGCCGACGATGCTACGGCGCTGCGCGGGTGGTTGCAGGATGTGGCCGCCGGCCACGTCTGGGCCCGCTCGCCCACGCAGGTTGCTTTTCTGGAAGAAACTCAGCCCCTGGCCCGGTTCAGTATTTTTCTCGACACCCAGAACAGCTGGAACGTGCTGCTGCGGAGCCTGCGGGAAGAGCGCCGGGCGGGCCTGCTGCGCAACGAAACTTTGTTTAAGCGCTTTCCGCAGCTGGCGTTTCAACTGGTGCCCGCCGCCCCGGAAGAAGGCGCCGCCGGGCAGTATTTCACCCAGCTGCTGCTACGGCGGCCGGCGGCTACCGTCACCCAAACCGGCTCGCTCACCCAGGAGCGCGGCGGCCTGCGCTTTCTGCGCCGCCTGATCAGTCCGCCCACGCTGGTGAGCGTGGCCAACGCGCGTACGCCGGGCGTGCTGGTGCAGGACAGTGCCCGGGTGCTGCACTACCTAACCCCGGAAAGTGTAGTGGCCTGGTCGGATACGCTGAGCGGGCCGCTGGTGGGGCCGATCCGCCGGCTGGCCCTGGGCGGCGCACCGGGGTTCGTACTGGCTACCCCCGGCAAGCTCTACTTCTACGATGCCCAAGGCAAGCCGGCCCCGCATTTCCCCCTCAACCTGCCCGATTCGGTGCAGGCCACTTCCCTGACCGTGGCGCCGGGGGCCGGAACTCAGCCGGCCCGGCTACTGGTAGGTGGGGGCGGGGGCAACTTCTTTTTGTTTGATACCAACGGCAACGCCCTGCCCGGCTGGCAGCCCAAGCGTCTGGACTTTGCTCCGGCCGCGCCTCCGCACTACCTCACGGTGGGCGGTTCCGACGTGATTGTGGTGCTGCTGGAAAACGGCTACATCTTCGCCTTTGACCGAAGCGGAGGCACGTACCCGGGCTTCCCCATCAGCGTGGGCGGGCGCCTGCACACGGCGGCCTTCGTGGAGCCCGGGCCTACGCTGCGCCGCACCCGCCTCACGGTGGTTACGCAGCGCGGCGAGCGGGTGCAGTTCAACCTGAGCGGCAACATCCTTAGCCGGGGCCGCCTGAGTACCTGGAGCCAGGGCGCCACCTTCCGCATCATCCCCGACCAGCTGCAGCGTGGCTGGGTGGTGGCCCGGCAGGAAGCCAACGGCCTGCTCACCGTATTCGACGCGGCCGGCCGCCGCCTGCTGGAGCGCCGCTTCCTGACTTCCGACGAAAAGCCCGTGCAGTTCTTCGACTATGGCCCCGGCCGGCGCATCGTGGCCCTCACCGACCTGGGCCCGCAGCAGGTCTTCCTCTACGACGCCAAAGGCGAGCAGCTCACCGGCCAGCCTTTCCCGAGCACTGCCGCTGCCGTGGAGCTAACCTACGATGTGGCCGCCAGCGCCTGGCAGCTCTACCATGTGCAGGGCCGCCAGCTCCGCCGCACAGCGGTGAAGTAATGTGTTTTTTGATGTGCTAATGTGCTAAGGTGCTAATGCCTAGGCTGTCATTGCAAGCGAAGCGAAGTAATCGGTCTTGGACACCGCATAAAACCCCAGCCCAGGACGTGAAAAGCCCCTGACGCCAGCATGGACGTCAGGGGCTTTCTGGTAGAAAGAAGGGACTTGTAGTGTACAGGACGGATGGCTTCGCTCGCCATGACAATTGAAGCATTAACACATCAGCACATTCCCCACATCAGCACATTAACTAAGCCAGCCCTTCCGGTAGAAGTAGATGAGCTGGCCGCAAACAACGACGAGTAGCACGCCCAGCAGCACGGGGTAGCCCAGCGGGTGATAAAGCTCTGGCATGTTGAGTGGGTTTATGCCGCCGTGCGGGTTTTCGCGCTGGAAGTTCATGCCATAAAGGCCTACCACAAAGCTCAGCGGGATGAAGATGGAGCTGATGATGGTCAGCACTTTCATCACCTCGTTCATGCGGTTGCTTTGGTCGGAAAGGTAGAGCTCCACCAGGCTGTTGACGGATTCCTTGTAGCTCTCGGCCAGGTCCAAGGTCTGGATGGCGTGGTCGTAACAGTCCCGGAAGTACGTTTTCATTTCCTCGGACACCACATCCTCGGGCATGCGCAGAATTTCCGTGATTTTGTCGCGCTCCGGATACACCAGCCTACGGAAGCGCACAATGTCTTTCTTGATCTGCAGGATGCGGCCCAGCAGGCGACGGTCGGCGCGCTTGGAGCGGAAAATTAGCTCCTCCAGGTGCTCGATGTAGTCGCCGATGGCGGCCATGGTGGGGAAGTAGTGGTCGAGCACTACATCGGTGAGGGTGTAAGCCAGGTACAGGGGCGGGCGTCGCATGATCTGGCTGCGGCCCGAGCGGATGCGGTGGCGCACGGCGTCGAGGCAGTCGTCGTAATCGTCCTGAAACGACAGTACATAGTTGGGGCCGGTAAACAAGCTCAGCTGGTCGTCTTCCACTTCCAGTTGGGAAGTGAAGTCCGTCATGCGCGATACCAGGAACAGGCGGCCGTTGTCCAGCTCCTCTACTTTGGCCCGCTGGTAGTCGCCCAGCACGTCCTCCATCTGCAGGGCTGGCAGGTTGAAATCCTGCATCAGGCGCTCCATGAGGCCCAGGTCGTTGTAGCCCCGCACGTCAATCCAGTGGCGCAGCTGCGGGTTATGCTGAAAGAAAGCCAGCAGCTCATCGTAGCTGTCGTACTCGCGCTCCACGAACTCGTCGGTATCGTAGGAAATCATGAACAGGCGCGGGGCCAGGGCTCCGGGATGAACTACGAGGGAGCCCGGGCGCTGGCCCACCACCTGCTCGCGGGCCTGCTGGGTGGCCTGCCGGTCGGAAACGTGGCTGCGCGGGGCGGTTTCGGATAAGTCGTCGGGCTCGGCGGCCACGGAAGAGGGCATCTGCGGGTCCATGCAGGCAAAAGGAAGAGAAGCTGGGCGTATGCTACGCAAATACGGCGGAAAAGTCGGGATGCTTTCGGCAGCCCGCAGCGGGTAGCCCGGGTTTGCCGTACTTTCGCGTGTTCTTGCCCTTGCTGCCCGTGTCCGATTTCTCTGCCCAGGATTTGCTGTTGCCCCTGCCCGGCCTCGCGGGCCGCTACCAGGTGCGGGTGCGGGCCGGGGCGCCGGCGGGGTCAGTGTTGCCGCTGGCGTTTGATATATACCTGTTCGGCCAGCCCGCACACCTGGCTTTGCAGCGCGGCGTGAAAAGCTGGCAGCTGTTTTACCTCGAAGACCAGCGTCGGCAGCGTACGGTGGCGCAGCTGCCCGTGGCAGAGGCAGGAGAGGAGCAGGCGTATAGTACGTATCAGGCACCTTTTGGCGGTGTGCAGATGGCCCCGGAGGTTTCGGCCCGCGTGCTGCTGGCGTTTCTGACGGCTGTGCACGCCCACCTGGCCACGCTCGGACTCGACAATATCCAGCTCAAATCCTTTCCCTTCGCCTACGACTCCGCTGCCAGCGCCCTGCAAACCCAGGCGCTGCTGCAGCTGGGCTACCGCATCCAGCAGTCCGAAATCAGCAGCCACTTGCCCCTGCACCGCGAGTTTGCAGCGGGCCTCTACCACGCCGAGTTGCTGCGGCTGCGCAAGTGCGAGCGGGCGGGCTTCGTGGTGGAGCAGGAGCCGCCCTGGCTGCTGTCGGCGGCGTACGACTTCTGGGAAAGCTGCCGCCGGGAAAAAGGCCACGCGCCGCTGTTGCCGCTGGAGCGCCTGCAGGAACTGTTTGTCCACTTCCCGGCGCGCCATTTCCTGTTTTCGGTGCGCGACGCTGAAGGCCAGTGGGCTGCCCTCATTCTGGCAGTTCAGGTCAGTGCCGATATACTCTACACGTTTTATTCCGGCAGTCGCAAAGCCTACGCCGACTACAGCCCCACGGTGCTGCTGCACCAGGGCCTGCACGAGTTCGGGCGCAACCAGGGCTACCGTATGCTGGATCTGGGCACCGCGTCGCTGGCCGATGGGCTGAACTTTCCGTTGCTGCAGTTCAAGCAGCACCTGGGAGCCGAGGCCAGTCTGAAACTGACATTTACGCGGTGAGGAAGCTACTATTCCGGCCGGTTGCCACCCACCCCGCCGTTTCTCTGGCATCCTGCCGCCTCTGCCTGCCATGACGCGCGCTTCTGTCTTCAGTCCTAAGACTTCAAAAGCCCGGTCTGGTGGGGCCGGCCACTTTCTGCGCGGCTCCCTGGGCGCGGGATTGGCTATTGGGGCCCGCACGGCGGGGGCGCTGCTGCTGGGCAAGCTGCTGGCCGTGTACGGCGGGCCGGGTGGCCTTACGCTGCTGGCCCACTTCCAGAACCTGATGGCCCTATTCACTACTCTGCCCAACGACGGAGTGCACGTAGGCTTCACCAAGTACGCCGCGCCGCTGCGGCCGGGCTCGGGGCGGTACCAAAGCTGGCTGGGCGCGGCTGTGGTACTGAACGGGGCCGCCCTGTTGGCCGGTGCCTTGGTGCTGGCCCTGGGCCTGGCGCCGCTGGTGGGCATGTTCCGGCCATCGGTGGCGTGGCTGGCGGGGTTTGGACTGGGCCTGGCCGGGCTGGTAGCCAACACCCTGCTCACGGCGGCGCTATTGGCCGCCGGCCGTCTGCGAGCCTACGTGGGGCTGACGGTGCTGCTGAGCGCCCTGAGCGTGGGGTCTGTGGCCCTGGCCCTTTACGCGCAGTGGCCGGTGGAAAACGTGCTGCTGACTTACCTGCTGGCGCAGGCGCTGGTGGTAGCGCCCACCGCCCTGGCGGCTCGGCGCGTGGGCATTCACTTGCCGGGGTGGGGGCGTGTCAGTAGGCCGGCACTGGCCGCAATGAGCCGCTTTCTGCTGATGGCCCTCAGCACGCTGGTGTTCGGCAAGGCAGTAGACTTTGCCCTGCGCGCCGTGCTGGTGCGGGAGTTTGGCCTAACCCAGACTGACCTGTGGCAGGCCGTTGTCAAGCTTTCCGATAACTACACTATGGTTTTCGCGGCCCTCATGAGCAGCGTCTACTACCCCCGGCTGGCGGCCTTCAGTGCCCAGCCTCAGGCCCAGGGCGCGTATGTGCGCTCTATTCTGCTCTTGCTGATGCCGGTGCTGGCGGCCGGGCTGGGGTTGCTGTACCTGGTGCGCAGCTGGCTGCTGCCGCTGCTTTTTGAGGAGCAGTTTGCCGCCGCCGGGTTTCTGCTGCCCCCGCAGCTGCTCGCCGACTGGGCCAGGTTCCTTACCTGGGTGCTGCTGTATCTGCTGGTAGCTCAGGCCCGGGTTGGGCGCTACGTGGCTGTACAAGCAGGCTCGGCGGTGCTGTACGCCGGGCTGCTGCTGGTTTGTTTGCCGCGCTACGGGCTGCTGGGGGCCCCCATTGCGCAGGCCGTGCGCTACGGCGTGCTGCTCCTGGCCTGCAGCCTGTATTTTCGTCGTACGCTTACTGCTTCTGTGCATGACTAACGACGCACCTTCGGTTCTGTCGGCTGTCCCGGAGTTGCCGCTGGTTACGGTCGTGGCTTTGTGCTATAACCACGCCCGCTTTCTGCGCCCGGCCCTGGATTCCATCCTCGTCCAGACGTATCCGCGCCTGGAGGTTATCCTGGTAGATGACGCCAGTACCGACGACAGCGCCACCATTCTGCGCGAGTATGCCAACGCTCACCCCAGCTGGCAACTGCTGCTTCTGCCGCGCAACGAAGGCAACTGTGCTGCTTTCAACCACGCCTTCCGCCGCAGCCAGGGCGAGTTCCTCATCGACTTCGCTACCGACGACGTGCTGCTGCCGGAGCGCATAGCCCGGCAGGTGGCCGTTTTTCAGCAGCTGCCGCCCAGCTACGGCCTCGTGTACTCCGATGCCGAGCACGTCGATGAGCAGGGGCACCATGTGGGCTACCACTACAAGCGCCCGCGGCCCGGGGTGCTGCTGCCCCGGCCGGCCGAGGGCTGGGTGTTTGCCGAGGTGCTGCGGCGCTACTTCATCAGTTCGCCCACGGTGCTGGTGCGCCGGGCCGTGCTGGCGGAGCTGGGCGGCTACGACGAAACCCTGACCTACGAGGACTTCGATTTCTGGGTGCGGGCGGCCCGCAACTGGCAGTTTCATTTTCAGGATGAAAAGACCACGCAAAAGCGCCTGCACCCCCAGGCCATGTCCCGGCGTGGCTACCGGCCCCATGATCCGTACCTGGCCTCCACTATCCGCATCTGTCGCAAAGCCCGGGCTTTGTGCCGCACCCCCGATGAGCAGGATGCCCTGGCGGTACGGGTGCGCTGGGAGCTGCGCCAGGCCGTGCGCTGGCGCAACTTTTCGGAGGCGCGCGAGCTATACGGCTTGCTGCGCGAGCTGCAGGCCGTGCGCCCCCTCGACTGGCTGCTAAGCCAGGCCGCCGGTATTGGCGCTTTGCTTTCTTCCTGATTCCCGATTCTTCGTTTGATCTTCGCCGCCATGTTTGCGCGCTGGCCCCGTTTCGTTCATTGTCTGGTGTTGCCGGCAGGGCTGCTGCTGGCCTCCGGCTGGGGGCTGGGTACTTACTTTGAAACCAGCGACGACCTGGCCATCATTCAGCTGGTGCGGGGCATCACGGCGGCAGTTCCGGTCAGCAACCTGCATTTTTATTTCCACGGTCTGGCAGCGGTGCTGGCTGTGCTCTGCCAGCAGTGGCCAGCCGTGCCCTGGTATGCCACGCTGCTTTTCGTCCTGCTGTACGGAGCCACCGCCCTGGCCTTTGCCGTCATCGATAAATTGCTGCGCGGGCGCGTACCTGCCTGGCAGATTACGCTGCTGCTGCTGCTGTTCTACAGCACGCTCTGGCTGGAGCATGCTATGTGGTTTCATTTTGGGCGGGTGGCAGTTTTGCTGGCGGGCAGCGGCCTGCTGTTTGCCGCGCAGCGCCCCACGCAGCGGTGGGCGCAAACGCTGGGGCTTTCGGCCTTCGGGCTAGCCTGGCTGATCTGGCCCGGCGCGGCCGATGTGGCCTTGCTGGCAGTGCTGCCGGGCCTATGGTGGCTGACCGGCCGCCGCGCCGCGCCCTTGATAGTTGCTGCCATTGCCTGGGCCGTTGTGGCCGGGCTGGCTCTGCACTTGTTGCGTCCCGCTTCCAGCCAAGCCTACCGCCAACTACACCAGCAGGCAACGGCCCTCAACGACTATCGACTCTACCGGCTGGCGCCAGCAAGCGCCACCGACAGCCTGGGCCTGCGCCTTGCCGCCAGCGGGATGTTGGGCGACTCGACGCTGGTAAATGAAGCCCTGTTCCGGCGTGCAGCCCATTTCGAGCCCACCTACTTTGGCCAGCACGTGGCTCCGGCCAAGCTGCAGGCCACGGTGTTCGGGCTGATTCGGGAGTATTTTCCGGCGCTGCTGGTGCTGGCTACGCTGGCGGCCTGGGTGCTGGCCCACGCCGATATGCGCGGCCGCCCGGGCTTCTGGCTGGCGTTGCTGGCCTGGGCTGGCCTGCTGCTGGGCCTGGGCACGCTTCTGCGGCTGCCGCCCCACCTGGCCCTGCCACTGCTCGACCTTCTCGTGCTCAGCGCGGTGGTGTTCGTGCTGCGCGACGAAATGGAGTCGGAGCGGCGGGCGGTGCGGGCCCTGCTGCTGGTGCTGGGCATTGCCGCGCTACCCTACACCGTGAAAACCCTGCGCCGCCACCAGCAGCTGCGCGCCGAGCAGCACCGGGGCCTGCAACAGCTTCGCCAGATGCGTCGCCATACCTACCCGGCCGCTGTGGTAGTGACAGATGTACTGGACGAGGCCTACAAGTCGCAGAGTCCGTGGGGGCGCCCCCGCCTGGGCGAAGGCGTAGGTTTTCTGTCGGTTACAGGATGGTATACGGCTGATCCTTCGCAGGCGCAACTGCGTAGGTACCTGACGGGCACCACGGATATGGTGCCGGCTTTGCGGCAGCTGGCCCGGCGCCGGGCGGCTGTGAAGTGGTATCTGACGCCCGCAACGGCCCGCCTGCTCAATCAACAGCTGGCACGGGATGGGCAGTCGGGTCAACAACCCTGGCAATTGGTAGCGCGGGAACGCACGGGGGCGGGAAGCTCCACAGTACCCCGGCTGTATTTCCCGACTGATAAACCCGTAGAATAGCGGTAAAAGCCAAAATTATGTAGGCGGGATTGCGCAGCTTTCCGCGTATGTGCTGAGATTGAATCAATACATTTGGCGTTCCATTGGCGTACGTCCTATTTTCCTCACACCCATGATTGCATCGCTCACTTCCCGTGGAGAGGTGCTGCAGTATCTCGAACCCTTCCTCAGGCAGAACCTTGGTTCTTTTCTGAAGAGCGTGGAGGATAGCTGGCAGCCCTCCGATTTCCTGCCTGACTCTCGCCTGGATACCTTTTTCGATGAGGTGAAACAGTTGCGCGAACGGGCCAAAGACCTGAGCTATGATTTGCTGGCAGTACTCATCGGCGACACCATCACCGAAGAAGCGCTGCCCAACTACGAAGCCTGGTTTCATCAGCTCGACGACCTGGGGCGTGACCCCAACAACGGCTGGGCCCAGTGGATCCGCGGCTGGACGGCCGAGGAAAACCGCCACGGCGACTTGCTCAACCGCTACCTCTACCTTTCCGGCCGCGTGAACATGCGCGAGTTCGAAATCAGCACGCAGTACCTCATTGCTGATGGCTTCGACCTGGGCACAGCCCACGACCCGTATCGGGCCTTCGTGTACACGAGTTACCAGGAAACCGCTACCAACCTCTCGCACCGCCGGGTGGGCACGCTGGCCCGTAAAGTAGGGGAGGACCAGCTCAGCAAAATCTGCGGCATGATTGCCGGCGACGAAACCCGCCACGCCCGCGTCTACAAAACCTTTGTGGAGAAAATCTTTGAAGTGGACCCCAGCGAGATGATGCTGGCTTTTGAGGATATGATGCGCAAGAAAATTGTGATGCCGGCTCACTACATGCGCGAACTGGGCGTGGATATGGGCAAAACCTTCGGCCACTTCACCGATGCTGCCCAGCGCCTGGGCGTGTACACCAGCCAGGACTACACCGACATCCTCGAAACCCTCATCAAGGACTGGAAAATCGACCAGATTTCGAACCTGAACGGCGCGGCCGAAAAAGCCCGCGAGTACATCATGGCCCTGCCCAACCGCCTGCGCCGCGTAGCCGACCGTATGCCGGTGCCCAAGCTGGAGTACAAGTTCAAGTGGATTGAGTAGCTTCCCGGGCACTTATCACCAAAAAGCCCCCGCAACAGTGTGTTGCGGGGGCTTTTCTTGTTTGCAGTAGACCGGAGTACTACTGTTAGGGGTTCATTGTCCACTTGCCGTCGGCTCCCAGCTTGTAGGTAACCGTGCGCGTGCTGCCCGCGGCCGACGTGCCGGCTGCGTCGGTGCCTGTGGTCGTGGAAGTGGTAGCAGTACCGGAGGTAGCGCCCGTTACTGGAAAAGTGCGGGTGAGCGTGCCGTTGCTGAGCGTGTAAGTGTCGCTACCAGCGTAGCCGGTGGCGGCAGCACCGGTAATCTGGCCGGGCGAGCTGATGGGCGTATAGCCCCGGTCGCCAAACTCGTAGCCGTAGAAGCCGCCGTTGGCAGAGGTAGCGTCGGTGAAGATGTAGACTTCCGGCTTGCCGTTCCCGTTCAGGTCGCCCGATACAGCGTCGCGCACGGTGCCTTTAATAGGAACCCGCACGGGGTCGGTAGTGAGGCCGGCGCCCCGGTAGGAGCGGATGGTTACTTGCTGCTGGTCGCCCTCGCCGGTGGCGCGGATATCAAAGCGTGCATCGCCCTGGGTTACCTCGCGGCTGAAGCCCACGACATCAGAACCAGTGCTTTCGACCGTGGCGGCGGCGGAGTTGTTGCTCTCTCCCACGGTGCGCGACGAGTCGCAGGACGTGGCAGCCAGTAGCGAAACGCCCAATAAGGTTAAAACAGGTGTTTTCATGGATCTTAGGGAGAAATGTAGTGTTGAAAGCAGGGTGAGTTTGCAGAAATGAAACCGCAGTTACGGGCAGCTCAGTTGTAGAAAGTGCCCATACTGCGCACAAAAAGCCGAGGCTTCTGAGGTCTATGACCTTCGAGGCGGCCGACAAACTGTGCATGCCATACGGGATAGGCAAATAATAGTTTCTATATAGCTTTTTCTGCAGGTTAGCGTGCGGCTGTGCTGAAGGCCACTTGGCGAAAGGTGGCAATGCCTTCCAGCAGCTGATAGCGGATAGTGCGCTTGCCGCTGCTCGGGCAGCAATTGGCATCGGCCTCCGAGTAGACCGGAAAGGTGCGCAGCAGCTCCTGACCTTCCACCCGAAAATCGTCGTGGCCCTGGTAGCCGGCAGCAGCGGCACCGGCCAGCGCCGGCAGTGTTATGGCCCGGCGGCCCTGATTCATGAACTCGTAGCCTACCAACTGTCCGTAGGAGCCGGTGCCGGCATCACTCACAAACACCAGTAGTTCGGGGTACTTGTCGTCGTTGAGGTTGGTGACCACGGCGTCGGCCACGCTGCCATCGAGTATTTGCGTGGTGGTGGTCAGCTCCCGGCCGCCTTTCTCTGCCCGCACGCTGAGCTGACGGCTGGAGCCCTCGCCAGTGGTCTGCACCAGGAAGCGCAGGTCGTCGGCGGCCAGCTCCTTGCGAAAGGAAACGGGCGTGGCAGGGGCGGCGGCCGGACTGCTCTGGCTGATTTCGGGCGTGCTTTCGATGGTGGAACGCTGCGAGTCGCAGCCGGCCAGCAAGGCCAGCAGCAGGCCGGCCGGCGCGAGGCGGAAAGAAAAGAGCATAAAGGCGGAGGTAGAGCGGAACATACCTCGTCTACCGTGCCGCTTGCGCCGGGGTTGCGTTAGGCCACAATCTGCACGCCTTTCCAGAACGCCACCCGCCCTTTTATCTGCTGGGCAGCCTCCTTGGGCTCGGCATAATACCAGGCCGCGTCTTTGTTTAGCTCCCCATTCACGCGCAGGGAGTAGTAGCTGGCGCGGCCTTTCCAGGGGCAGGTAGTGCCGGCAATGCTGTCCTCAAAATATTCGCGCTTGATGGCATCGGCCGGGAAATAGTGGTTGTTTTCTACCACTACGGTATCGTTGCTTTCTGCTACTACAGTATTGTTCCAGATGGCTTTCATGGGTAGTTGGTGATGGAGGTAGTGGTGAATGGAGGCATAGCCAGCCATATGCTCACAAGGAGAGCTTTTACCTCATCACAACTAAAAGCCGCCCCGGGTTGTTCTAAGGGCTCATTCCCCAGATTATGTCCGTAGGCTTTCGTTTCCGGGATTTCACGCCCGAGGAGTCGCCCGAGAAAGGCTTCGACTCCCTCTTCAAACTATTCATGCAGCTCGTCACCATCACCAGTGGCGACGTGGCCGAGTCCTTGTCGTGGCTGAATGAGCTGGACAAGCAGTACGGCCTCACCGACAACGAGTACGGCATGGGCGACTTCATCGAAGACCTGAAAAAGAAGGGCTATATCGATGAGAACCCGCAGGAGCCGGGGGCGTTCAACATCACGGCCAAGAGTGAGCAGAACATCCGTCGCTCGGCCCTGGAGGAAATCTTTGGCAAGCTCAAGAAATCGGGCACGGGCAACCACCGCACGCCCCACACCGGCCAGGGCGACGAGCAAAGCACCGACATGCGCGAGTTTCGCTTTGGCGACTCGCTCGACCAGATTTCCATGACCGAGAGCATCCGCAACGCCCAGCTCAATCACGGCCTGGGCTCGGGTGAGTTCATGCTCACGGAAGGCGACCTGCAGGTGCGCGAGAACGAGCACAAGTCGCAGACCAGCACGGTGCTCATGATTGACATTTCGCACTCCATGATCTTGTACGGGGAGGACCGCATCACGCCGGCCAAAAAGGTGGCTATGGCCCTAGCCGAGCTGGTGAAACAGAAGTACCCCAAGGATTTTCTCGACGTCATCGTGTTCGGCAACGACGCCTGGCAGATTGAGGTGAAGGACTTGCCCTACCTGCAGGTGGGGCCTTACCATACCAACACCGTGGCCGGCCTGGAGCTGGCCCTAGACCTGCTGCGCAAGCGCAAAACGGCCAACAAGCAGATCTTCATGATTACCGACGGCAAGCCCACCTGCCTGAAGGAGCCCACCGGCTACTATAAAAACTCATTTGGGCTGGACCGCAAAGTGGTGAACAAAACCCTGAACCTGGCCGCCGCCGCCCGCCGCCTCAAGGTGCCCATCACCACCTTCATGATTGCCGACGACCCGTACCTGCGCCGCTTTGTGGAGGAATTCACGGAGGTAAACCAGGGCAAGGCCTATTATTCCTCGCTGAAGGGCCTGGGGCACATGATTTTTGAGGACTACAAGCGCAACCGCCGCAAGTCGTTGTAGACGCCGGCAATATGCGTAACTACCGCTGTAGGGTGCGGGGCTTGTCCCGCCCGTCGTTGCTGGTCATTCAACGGCGGGCGGGGGACAAGCCCCGCACCCTACTTTCTGATGTCTCCTATCTGCTTTGCATAGAAAAGATTAGCTGAAAAGCCGCCGAAGGTTCGTTACTTCGGCGGCTTTTTGTGTCTCCTGCACTTATGAAACGTTTATACTATCTGCTCTTACTGGTGTGCGGTTGCACAACCGTACGCCCCGCCGCCGTTACCACCGCCCCAGAACCTGCGCTGCCTACCACGGCCATTGTGCGCGGCACTATTCGCAACGCTGTGCCCAACGATACGGTGCGGCTCTGGCGCAAAGTGGCCGACCAGCCCCAACGCACGCAGTTGAAGTTTCCGGTGGCTGCCGATGGCTCGTTTGAAATGCGCCTGACGGGCCTCAATGAGGCGCTAGACGCGCAGCTGGCCGTTGGCAATGGCCTCACGGTGTACATCAGCCCCGGCGACTCGCTCACGCTTACTGCCGACCGGAAGGACCTGCTGGAAACCCTGCGCTTCCAGGGGCGCGGTGCCCACGTCAACAACTACCTCACCCAGGCCCAGCGCCACTTCGACTATGACTTCGGGAACCTGCCCGAAAACCAGCACGGTGCGGCTACCCCCACAGAGTTTGTGCAGTTTGCCGATGCTTACCGTCAGCGCCAGCTAGATACGCTGGCGGCCTGGCAGGCCAAAGCGCCGCTACCCGCCGAGTTTGTGGCGTTGCGCCGGCAGCTGCTCGACCTGCAGCGGGGCTTATCCATCCTGCGCTACGCCGGCAACCAGAAGGGGCAGAAGCAGCAGGAACCCGAGCTGCCGGCCGGCTATTTCGATTTCCTGAAAACCATACCGCTGCCGGCCGAAGGTATGTGGGCTGTTCGGCCAGTTTTTATGCAGACATTGGCCTTTTTCCACGGAGCCTACAGCTATATGTTTTTGCTGCCGCCTTCGGGCCAACTGGCCGCGGCGCCGGGCCTCGCGGATAAGCTGTACGCACGGGCCACGGCCGACCTGGGCGAAACCGTTCTGCGCGACCAGGTGATAGGGGAGTTGCTGATGGGCCAGCTCTACGACCATCCAACCACTACTCGGGAGGCCGTGGGCGCCGTGCTGCCCACCTACTTTGCCCGAGCCCAGGATTCGATGTACGTGCGGAGTGTGCGCCAAGCCTGGCAGGCTACGGCGGGCCTGCAAACCGGCCAGCCCGCCCCCGCGTTCAGCCTGCGCAACACCCAGGGAAAGACCGTAAATCTGGCCGAATTCAAAGGCAAGGTTATCTACCTTGATTTCTGGTACAGCAGTTGCCGCCCTTGTCTGGCCGAAGCTCCTGCGGCTGAGAAGCTCAAGAAACAGTTCCTGGGCCGCGACGTGGTGTTTCTCTACATTTCCGTGGACCGCAAGGCCGAGGAGTGGCAGCAAACCATCCGCAAGTTTGCCCTGGCCAGTTCCAACAGCGTGCACCTGCTCGACCCCGGTGCGGCCAAAGCTGCCTCGGCCTACGGCGTAAGCAGTTTCCCCAGCTATTGGGTAATCGGCCGCGACGGGCGTATCTGGCGCGGGGCTGCTCCCCGGCCTTCGTCTGGCCCGGAAGTGGTGGCCGTGCTGGAAAAGGCGCTGGCTGTTAAAAGGTGACACGTAACAGGTGACACGTCGTCATTGCGAGCATGTGGCGTATCAAGCCAGTGTCGAAGCAATCCGCCCTGTACACGACTAGGCCCGTTTTGCAGCCAGAAAGCTCTTACTCGATGTGCACGGGTAAAGGCTTTTCACTTCTCAGGGCTTTGTGCCTTGTTCAGGACGGATTATTTCGTCGTGCCTCTTCACAATGACTACGTTCTACCTGTTACTTGTCACCTGTTACTTGTCACACGTCACCCCAACAGAAAACGGCGGCCCCCTCTTCCACCAGAAGGGCCGCCGTTTCTGTATCCGTGACGTGTGGTTTTTCCCTAACGCGTAGCCACGGAGGCTGTTGCCCCGAAGGGGGGAATGTTGTGTTTGATGGCTGGTACTGTCTGCAGATATGCGTAAATAGCCTTGGCCTCATTTTCCTCCATCAGGGAGAACTTAGGCATGGGGGCATTCAATGGACCGTGGGGCGAGAGGCCGAACCGCACCGCCCGAACAAATTGGGCTTCCGTCCAGTCGCCGATACCGGTTTCCGGATCGGGGGTGATATTCCGACTAAGGATGGGTTGGCCCTTGGGCGTGGTTAGCTCGTTGCCGCCACCCATGTAGCCTTCCGACTTTTCGGGCTCAAAGTCGTTGTTGGTTTTAAAGTCTTTGCTGTGGCAGTCGTAGCATTTGTAGCGGCCCACCACCAGGTAGCGCCCGTAGGCTATGGCATCGGTGGTAGGGGGAGCTATTACCGGCGCAGTAGGCAGGGGCGTGGGCTTCATCACCGTGTTGGTCAGGGCCTTCAGCAGAAGGGAGGGCTCCTGCTCATGCGAAGGCGCAGGATTGGCCTGCACCTGGGCATCGGAGGAGTGGAGGTAGGCAATGACGCTGTACACATCCTCATCCGACATATGCACGAAGTTGGGCATTAGCCGGTGGCGCCCGTCGCGGCCGATGCTGGTGCGCAGCATGCCCACCAGCTCCGCGTCGGTCCAGGCGCCGATGCCGTGGGCCTTATCCTGGGTGATGTTGGCCGAGTACACCTTCCCGAAGGCCACCGGCATATCATCCAGGGGCTTACCCGTCAGGGCGCCGGTAGCCTGGTTCCGGTGACAGTCGGCGCACATGGAGTTTACGATTTTCTGGCCCTGGGCCACCCGCACCGGCGTGTAGTCAATTTTGGCCACCAAGGGCTTCGGTGGGTCGTAGGAAGGAACGCCGCGCACGCTCACGAAAGCCGCCGCGCAGGCCACCAGAAACAGCACCCCGGCTACCGTGAAGCCCAGAATGCGAAAGATTTTTTTCATAGCTCGAAAAGAGGAAGGAGGGCGGAGGTAACAGAAGCAAAAGTAGCGGCAGCCGGTATGCGAGTCACTCGCATAATGATGTGAGCAGCAGTGCTAGCTGCCAACGAACTGCCCCGCATCAGCGGCAGTAGCGGCCAGCAGCAGGACCGGCTTGCGCGGGGCCACTGGCTGCCGCGACTTGAAGAAAGCCGGCTCCACCAGCCGATGCGGCTGGGGGCGGTAGGCGGCCGGCTCAACGGGCGCTACCGGCTGGGCCCGCATGCGGGGAAACTGATAGCGCGGCATCCCACGCAGGCTGGCAAACATAGCGGCGTAGGCCGCCAGAAACAGCGCGGCGGCTAACCCATAGCCAACCAGTAAGCAAAACGTTTTCATAGCAGTGGAGAGTAGAGGCGTGAAGTGCTGCAAAGGTAGCCGGCTGCTACACGCGTGTCACTCGCATAAGCATGTGATGGGCAGCTCCTAACGCCACGCGGGCACCCCCGAAACCGAGGGTGCCCGCGTAAGTGAATGCTACTGTGAGGTGTGCCCGGCGCGCTGCTTTAGAGCGGTTTCGTAGTCAGAATACGGCCAGCCTGAGTAGGGGTGGGGCTTGTCCCCGCCCGTCGTTGGACGATGCCCGCCCAGGCGGCGCAACAGGCGGCCGGAGACAAGCCCCACCCCTACATCCACCACTATTCAGCCACTCCGAATCTGCTTTAGAACGTCCTGTGTCGACAATCGGACGCCGGATGAAGCATGACGGCTGTCATAACCCGTGCACCGCAAATGGACTTTACCGGGCGGCTATGGTGCCTTTATCCTCGGGCGTGGCGTTCCGGAGCTTGGGTACCGACTGCAGGTAAGCGAAAAGGGCCTTCACTTCCTCGTCCGTCAGCTGGGAGTACTTGGGCATGGGGTAGTTCAGCGGACCGTGGGGCGACATCCCGAACTTGATAGCTTGCGCGAATTGGGCCTCTGTCCAGTCGCCCAGGCCGGTTTCGGCGTCTGAGGTGAGGTTGCGCGATACTACTTCCTGCCCCTGCAGGTTCAGCAGCTTGTTGCCCCCGCCCAGGTAGCCTTCCGATTTTTCGGGCTCCAGGGGGTTGTTGCTCTTGAAATCCTTGCTATGGCACTCGTAGCACTTGTAGCGGCCCACTACCAGGTAGCGGCCATAGCCCAGCGCATCAGTGGGAGCGGGGGCTACCACGGCGGCCGTGGGCAGGGGCGTGGGCTTCATCACGGTATTGGAAAGGGCCTTTAGCAGAAAAGACGGCTCCTGCCCGTGCGAGGGCGTGGGGTTGGGCTGGGTCAGGGCATTGTCGGAGCGCAGGAAAGCAATAACGCTCTGCACGTCCTCATCCGACATGAGCGCGAAGCTGGGCATAATCACCCGGTAGCGCCCGTCGCGGCCGATGCCGGTGCGCAGTAGCGTGGTCAGCTCGGCGTCAGTCCAGGCCCCAATGCCGTGCTGCGGGTCGCGGGTGATATTAGCCGAGTACACCGCGCCGAAGTCCGGCGTCAGGTCACGCAGCTTCTGACCCGAGAGGGTGTTGGTTTCAGGGTTGCGGTGGCAGTCGGCGCAGGTAGCCAGCACGATTTTTTCGCCCAGGGCCACGCGTTCCGGGGTAGCAGCCAGGGTCGGGGCCGCCGGGGCTTTCGGCAGCTCGTACGAAGGAATGCCCCGCGCCTGCACAAACATTGCAAACCCGGCCACGGCCAACACCACCACGGCCACCAGCGCGCCGAGAAATTTGAATAGTTTTTTCATAAAAACGGAAAAGGAAGAGTATTAGCAAGTATAGATATTTTGTTGGTGTATAGTCAAGCTTCTATACAGCACTTCAATCGGGATACTACTGAAAACGAAATTTTTACAGTGGTTGACCGATGACTGTAGCCGCATCATTCCACGCCCGGACAAAAAGCCGGAGCACAAACGGTCAAGGAAAAGGGCAACCCGTGAGTTGCCCTTTTCCTTGACCTCTGGCCTAGTGGGGCCTTACGAGTGCTTGCGCAGTACTTTGAATTCCGGATGGCCCTTTACGCCCGCGTTTTTCGCCGTTTCCACAAACTCTGGGTCGGAGCTAAACTGCTGCAGGGCTTCGGCACTGGGAGCTTCCCCGTGGATGGTCACCATGTTGGGATTATCGTGGGCCTGGTATACCCCGTGAATTTTCAAGCCGTGCTTTTCGCGGTGCGGTGCGGCAGCATCGAAGCCCTGCTTCCAGGTCGCGAAATCCTCCACCTCGTGCGAGGCAAGGGTGTGGATGGAGTCATTGTTTGCCATAGGGAATTTGGGAGATGAGGTAAGAAAGGTTGAGAAAACGATGAGCAGGAATATAGCCTTATTTCTTTGAGAGTAAGGTAAGTTGCCTGACCAAACAAGTGGGTTTTTCTTCCTGGCTTGGTATGTCGCATCTTCTGTAAAGGCATAGTGATACTTGAGGCATAATGCTTTCTTGCACAATGGATAGCGTGTATAGGAGAGCCACCTGCTTGCGTCTTGTTGCCTGCCTCGCCTGCTGTTCAACACCGAAACACAAGTGAGCATCTTTAAACCGTTCGTGATATGGCTATAGCATGCAGCGTTTGTCTTACCGTTGCAAACCAGCCCTTGCACGGCCCTTCTGAACCTCCGGGTACCTTTCCCGGTTATCTAACCCAGGAAGCTCCTTTCCCTTACCTATCTCGATGAACCACGACACTATCCGCACCCTGGGTGCCCTGAAGCAGTCCGGCTACCAGCCCCGTAGCGTGAAGCAGGAACTGCGCGACAACCTTATTCACAAACTCCGCTCGAAAGAAGACGTGTTTCCCGGCATCTTCGGCTACGAAGAAACCGTGATACCGGAGCTGCAGCGCGCCATCCTGGCCGGGCACCACATCAACCTGCTGGGCCTGCGCGGGCAGGCCAAAACCCGCATTGCCCGCCTGCTGGTGGGCTTGCTCGATGAGTACGTACCCGTCGTAGAAGGCTCCGAGCTCAACGACGACCCCCTGCAGCCGCTGTCGGTGTTTGCCAAGAACCTAATTGAGGAGCGCGGCGACGATACGCCCATCAGCTGGCTGCACCGCGACGACCGGTACACCGAGAAGCTGGCCACGCCCGACGTATCGGTGGCCGACCTTATCGGCGACGCCGACCCCATCAAAGCGGCCACGCTCAAGCTGCCGTACTCCGATGAGCGGGTAATTCACTTCGGTTTGATTCCGCGGGCCCACCGGGGCATTTTCGTCATCAACGAGCTGCCCGACCTGCAGGCCCGCATTCAGGTGTCCCTGTTCAATATTCTGCAGGAAGGCGACATCCAGATCCGGGGCTTCAAGGTGCGGCTGCCGCTGGATATCCAGTTCGTGTTCACGGCCAACCCCGAGGACTACACCAACCGCGGCTCCATCGTGACCCCGCTCAAGGACCGCATCGACGCCCAGATCATCACCCACTACCCCAAGACGCTCGAAATCGGTAAGCGCATCACCAAGCAGGAGGCCCGCATCCGCGAGGAGCAGCGCGGCCTGGTGACCACCAACGAAGTGGTGCACGACCTGGTGGAGCAGATTGCCATTGAGGCCCGCTCCTCGGAGTACGTGGACGCCAAGTCGGGCGTGTCGGCCCGCCTCACCATCTCGGCCTACGAGCAGGTCATTGCCGGGGCCGAGCGCCGCGCCCTCATCAACGGCGAAACCAAAACCTACGTGCGTGTGGGTGACTTTATCTCAGCCGTGCCGGCCGTTACAGGCAAGGTGGAGCTGGTGTACGAGGGCGAGCAGGAAGGCGCGGGCATCGTAGCCGAGAAGCTCATGGGCAAGGCCATCCGCACCCAGTTCCTGCAGTACTTCCCCGACCCCGAGAAAGCCAAAAAGCAAAAGGACAAGCCCAACCCCTACAAGCCCGTGCAGGACTGGTTTGGCTCCCGCACCATCGACCTGCTGCACGACGCTTCCGACGAGGACTACCAGAAAGTGCTGGGCGTGGTACCTGGCCTGCGCGAGCTGGTGCAGCAAAGCGTGCCCGCCGAGCTAACCCAGGAAAACACCGCCTTCTGGATGGAGTTTGCCCTCCACGGCATGGCCGAAATGAGCCTCATTTCGCGCAACCGCCTCGCCGCCGGCGCCCAGTTCAAGGATTTGCTCAGCAGCATGTTCACCATGCCCAACTTCGGCGGCGACGATGACGACGATGACGAGGACTACCAGTCCTCGAAAAAGCGCAAGCGGAAGTAGCCCAATTCCACGCCTCTCGCTTCGAAAAGAAGAGAGAGAGAGTCATACAGCTTACCCAAAAAGCCCCGCGTACCAGCTGGTACGCGGGGCTTTTTGGGTAAGCTGTGTACCTTCGCTCAACTAGCAAGCCAGCAGATCATGATAAGCCGCCAAGAGTTTCCTTACCTCCAGCAACTCGTCATCAATGACGCCTATGCAGTGAAGAATTTGAGTATACCGGTGTTCGAACAGGGTAAGGATTTTAAGCATCTTATTCTGACAGGTAAAAACGGGTCGGGTAAGACGACGGTGTTATTAGGTATAAAAGCTCAAATCGAAGCGTCGAAAATTGAGCGTACAACATCACAGAATCTTATGAATAGATATAAAAGTTGGATTAAAAGTCATCCACAGGACAGTCGTGTAAATGGAGAATGGGCAGAAGGAATAAGGAAGCTGAGTATTGTATCTACTAAATATTATTCTATTAGTAAAGAAGCAACTAATGATATACCAACAGAATTAACGGAATATTTATTTGCGTTTTATCATGCATCTCGTCAAACAAGGGTCACATCTGTTACTTCTGTTACTCGAGAAGATGCTATTGAAAAGCAAATAACAGATTTAAGTAATAAGCAAAATTCAGAATCACTTTTCAAGCAATACTTAGTCAATAAAAAAGTCTTCCAAGTCTTCGATGTGATGGAGGGGAAAAGTGAAGAGGCCAAGCAGCAGGAGCGCTTCTTTGCAGTATTCGAGAAAACCCTCGCCAACATATTCGAAGACCCCGGCACCAAGCTGGAATTCGTGAGGGAAAACTTCGAGTTCTACATCAACCTCTCCGATGGCCGGCGCTTCACCTTTAACCAGCTTTCGGCCGGATTCTCCGCGTTCCTGAGCATCCTGACGGAGCTGCTCATGCGCACCGACCTGCTGCGAAAACAGGCCAACGATTACACCTACGACCCCTGTGGCTTCGTGCTTATAGATGAGCCCGAAACCCACCTGCACCTGGAAATGCAGTATCAGATTCTGCCGCTGCTCACCAGTCTGTTTCCCAATCTGCAGTTCATTGTCGCTACCCACTCGCCGGCCGTGGCCTCCAGCATTACGGGGGCTACCGTGTTCGACTTAAGTAGTGGAGAAGTGCTGGGCGATACGGCCGCTGGCAGCAGCTTTTCGGATTTGATGCAAACTCACTTTGGGGTTGAAAATGAATATTCCAACGTGGCGGATGACATAATTAAAGATATTAAGCGCATTGTGAAACTACCTGATAAGGTACATGCCCGGCAGGAGCTATTGAAATTATTAGAGGCAAAAGGCAAATACATGTCGGCCGGGCTTCGACTGGAAATTGAAACGCAGCTGATCGGATTAGAATAGAGTAATAATATGATACGCATTGACCGGCCGTCTACTGTTCCAACTTCACTTTCTACGCCTGCTGTTCGGCAATACATCCAAGATATAATTGCTTATAAAGCAGACTCGTCACTTCCTGAGCCGAAAAAGCCCGGTAGTTATCGAACGGCCGATTTGTTGGAGGCATTCGATACCTATTTCTACCGCAAATGCTATCTGACGGAAGAACGCTTTGAAAGCTCGTACGAAATGGATGTAGACCACTTCGAGCCAGCCAACCAGAACCCGGCTCGGGTGTATGACTGGAACAACTTATACCCAGCCGCCCACAAGGCGAACATGATGCGCCCCCGCCGCTTGCCGCCGGGTGGGTTGCTCGATCCTTGCACGGACGATGTGGAAACCGATATCATTTACTCGCTAGAAGCAATGGGAGAGGAGCCTGGGTTCAAAGCCCGGGATGCTGCCAATCAACGGGCTGTCAACACCGCGCAGTTGCTGAATGAATTGCACAACGGCAAACCGGGCAATTCTGAGTCGAATAATAACACCCGCGAACTGCGCCGCGCCATTGAGCGCAAATACAAAATGGTTCAGGAAGCCTGGGCACGTTATCGAGACGCGGAAGCCGACAATGACCTGCAGGATATAGCCAGCGCTGAAACCGCCCTGCGGGCTTTGCTTTCCCGTCGCGCCTCCTTTACCATGCTCATGCGCTCGTTGCCGTTCGTGCGCAAACGAATACCCGCACATCTGCTGGATTAGCCGCTGGAGCTACTGCTGCTGCGTCAGGGCTACATCTTCTGGCTGATACCTTACTGAGTAGTGTAGGAAAAGCGGGAGAAATATTTTTGATTCCTACAAAATTTGTAGGAATCAAAAATATTTCTCCCGCTTTTCCTACACCTTGCGTTATGCCCCGCTCGCCCAAATACACCAATTCCCTCCTGTCGCAAATTCGTGCCTACTACGGCCTGTCTCAGCACGCGCTGGCTGAATACTTGGGCATAGCCTTGTCGCAGGTGAGCCACCTCGAAGCCGGGCGGCGGCAACCCTCCCTGGCCGTCCTCGACGCCTTGGCCCCGCTCACCCAGCACATGACGGCCCCGCAAGCCCCGCCCGACCCCGACGCCACCCCGCCCGCCGGCCCCCTGGACGCGGCCCCGCTGGAAGCCCGCCGCCGCCACTGCCGCTGGCGGGCCGCCAACCTGCGCCGGGAGCTGGAGCCCCTGGCCGCCCAGGCCACCGTGGCGGCGCGCTGGGCCGGCGCCCTGCCCGGTTTGCTGGCCGGCCTGCCGCCCGCCGACCCGCTCACCCCGCCCGCGCCCGATGCCTCCCCGGCCGGGCGGGCCGCGTACCAGCAGTGGTTTCGGCGGGTGTGGCTGGAAGCTCAGGCCCCCGCGCTAAGCCCCGAGGCGCTGGCCCACTAGCACCTGCTGCGCCTGCGCCTGGCTTCCCTGGAAGCCGAGGCCGCTGCCCTAGATGCCCTGCTGGCCCCCGCCGAAAAAAAATAGCCTCCGCAGGGTTGCGCCTATATACCCGTATTTTTATATTGACCGTGCTATTCCCCAGGACCGGCCCCCGCGCAATCCGTCGCTGAGGCCGCGCCCGGCAAAGACACCGCTGCCGGGTTGCTCCAGGTTACTTATCCGCTCTATTCTATCACCCTCACCAGCCGTAAAGCTGGTGCCGGCCTTCCGGAAGTAGCGTGTCTCATTTTTTACCTTTTTTCAATTTCTACTTATGGCTGCTAACACTGCCGATACCCTCAAAACCCAGGCCGACTGCGACGCTGCAACGGCCAGCCTGACCCTGGAGCTGCGTACCTACCAGCACCGTGACTACAACCTGAACTACGCCGACGAAAACGCCGCGACGCAGGCCACCACCAACGCCGCCCGTCTGGCCAAGGCTACTGCCGACGTAGCGCGGTATACCGAGGACCTGGCCCGCCCGGGCCAAACGCCCGCCGAGAAAACCCGCACCCAGCTGGCTCTCATCACCGCCACGGCCCAGCGCGACCGGTACGCTCTCACCAGTGAGGCCCTCACCGGCGCATCCGCCTACCTCTCCGACGTAGACGCCGACCAGATTGACGCGCAGGTAGCCGTGCTCACCGCTGCCAAAGCCGCCGTAGCCGCTCACCGCGCTACGCTCTCGGCATAGCGCCCGCACAGGCACAACACCCAAACGGCCTCCCCGCACCACGCCGGGAGGCCGTTTTATTTGGGGCAGTAGGGGCGGGGCTTGCCCCCGCCCGTCGTATGAGTGGGCATTGCCCGGGTATGGTCGAACGGCAGGTAGGGGCGGGGCTTGTCCCCGCCCGCCGGATAGGTGGCATTGCCCGGGTATGCTCGAACGGCGCGGGTGGCGGGCGGGCGCAAGCCCCGCCCCTACGGGTGACGGTTTGTACCCAAAATGTAGCTTGTCCGCACGGCGCGGATGGCGGGCGGGGGCCAGCCCCGCCCCTACGTATTGTTCCAGCGACTGGGGTTTTCGAGGAGGTAGCGGCGCTGGGCATCCAGCTCGGCGGGGTTGCGGATGATTCGCTCGTAGTAATTGCGCTGCCAGCACGAAGGCGGCGCCGGCTGGCCCGCGGCAAGCCGGGCTGCGCGCCAGCGCCCGTAGCAGCGCGACTTGAAGGCGCCCACGGCCTGGTTTAAGCCTACAGCCCGGTTGCGGGTAAGTACCAGAATCAGGTGCAGATGATTGGGCATCAGTACCCAGGCATCCAGGCGGATGGTGGGGTGGTGCCGGGGTATAGCTTCTACCTCGGCTACTACCAGCTCACCCAGCTCGGATAGCTGCAACGGCTCATCGGGGAGCAGACTGCCGAACAGATGGGCTTTGTCACGGGCACAAATCGTAAGCGCATAATACCCCGCCATCCGATAATCGTAGCCGTCGTAGCGAATGCTGCGGCGTTCGGGCAGTGGGTCCATAGGGGGCAGTATTGTTGGGGCAGGGCCTGGCTATCCGAAGATACTCATTTGTGGATGGCGGGGCCTGCCCCTGCCCGTCGTATGGGTGGGCGTTGCCTGGGTATGGTCGGACGGCGCGGATGGCGGGCGGGGGCAAGCCCCGCCCCTACTTTGAACGGTGCATCGGCATCCGCGCCGTGGCTCAGTGCATGTTCCGCTGCTCGATGCGCTGGTGGAAGGCTTCGGTATAGGCGTCGCCGACGGGAATGACGGCCTCGCCCAGGTAGATGCGGTTGGTGCGGATGGAGTCTATCCAGCCCAGGGCCACGATGAAAGAGCGGTGCACGCGCACAAACTCCTGGGACGGCAGCCGCTCCTCGAAAGCCCGCAGGGAGTTGAGCGTGAGCAGGGGCTTGGAGGCCCCGGCCAGGTGAATCTTCACGTAGTCCTTGAGGCCTTCGAGGTAGCGGATGTCGCGCAGGTTGATGCGCTGGGTGTGGTAGTCGGCCTTCACGAAGATAAAGTCATCGGCGGGCCGGACCAGGGCCGGCGCGGGCGGCGGGGCTGCTTCTACCGCCGCAGCGGGGGCCAGGCGCTCCTGCACTTTCTGGGCGGCTTTCAGAAACCGGTCGAAGGCAATGGGTTTTACGAGGTAGTCCACGGCATCGAGGTCGAAGCCTTCCACGGCGTACTGCTCGTA
This sequence comes from Hymenobacter guriensis, assembly GCF_015773195.1. GTDB lineage: Bacteria > Bacteroidota > Bacteroidia > Cytophagales > Hymenobacteraceae > Hymenobacter > Hymenobacter guriensis. The sequence continues at coordinate 170,943 of NZ_JADWYK010000004.1, read as the reverse complement.
GGCCGTGGTGAAGACCACCAGCGCGTTGGGCCGCAGGGTGCGCACAAACTCCACACCCGTGAGGTCGGGCATCTGCACATCCAGAAACAGCACGTCCACCGGCTCGCGCTGGAGTACTTCCAGGGCTTCGAGGGCGCTGCGGCAGGAACCCACCAGCTGCATAAACGGCACGCGCTCCACGTAGCTGGCCAGCAGGCGCAGGGCCAGGGGTTCATCGTCAACTAAGAGGCAGCGGAGCATGGGGCAGGATCAGGGTAAGGGTGATGGTAAAGTCGTCGGCGGTGGGCTCGATGCGCAGCTCGTGACGGCCGGGGTACAGCAAAGCCAGGCGCTGCTCCACGTTGTGCAGGCCCACGCCCGAGTCGCGGGGCTGGTCGGGGCGGGGCGCCTGCGGAAAGCGACGGTTGTGCACCCGGAAGCGCAGCTCCGTATCCGATACGTGCAGTTCCATGCGGATGGCCGAGGGGTGGCGGTAGCTCACCCCGTGCTTGAAGGCGTTTTCCACAAACGGAATCAGCAGCATGGGCTCGATGTGGCGCCCGGCCAGTTGGCCCTCCTGGTGGAAGCTGATGAGCACGTCCTCATCCAGGCGCAGGCGCTGCAGGTCCACGTAGTTCTGCACGTACTCCACCTCCTTGGCCAGGGCCACGCGGGGCGTGTCGGCCTCGTAGAGCATGTAGCGCATCAGGTGGGAAAGTTTGAGAATGGCCTCGGGTGCGTCGTCGGACTTGAGCTGGGCCAGGGAGTAGATGTTGTTGAGCGTGTTGAACAGAAAGTGCGGGCTCACCTGCGACTTCAGGAAGGCCAGCTCGGCTTCCAGCTTGTCGCTCTGCATCTGGCGCCGCTGCCGCTCGTTCTCAAACCACTCACCCGTGATGCGCAGCCCGCTGCTCACCAGCCACACCAGCACGTTCACCAGCAGAATAACGGCCCGGAAACGGTGCTGGTCGGCCACGGTGAGGCCGGGGCGTGGGGGCGGGGTGCTGCCAATACCCACCCAGTGCGCCGACATAGGCAGGGTGCAAATGAACAGCAGCCCCACCACGGCCGCGAAGTAGGGCGCAAACCGCCGCCGCGCCAGCAGCTTCGGAATGAGTACCCAGTAGTTTACGTAGAACAGCAACGCCATTTTGGCGGCCGGCCACAGCGTACGCCCCAGGTTGAAGTGCGGGGTGGGGCCGGAGGAAGAGGCCAGCAGCATCCAGGGCAGAAACAGCAGCCCCGCCCACACCCCCACGTGGATGAGCAGGTGCGTGAGGTGCTGCTTGGTGATAAGCCGGGCCATAGCGCAGAGCGGAAATGAAACAGTGAAACCGGGCGCCCTCCGGCGCCCAGCCTGGGGCAGGATACGAAAATAGCTCCGAAAGCTGCGTCCGGTGGCCGACACTCTGCCATCGGCCCGGTTTCGTCGGCCAACCTACCGGGTTTACCGGCCGCGCCGCCGGGCCGGAAACGCAAGGCATCCAGGAATGAGAAACTCTGCATTGGGGCGCCGCGGCGGCTAGCGGTGGTCGTTGCGTTGCTGGGCTTTGCGGCTTACTTTTTTGCGAAACATCCTGCCCGCCATTGTCTTCTCCGAACGCAAAAAGGCCCGAACCAGCAGCGGTTCGGGCCTTTTCTACTGCCGGCAAGCCAGCCTACGACTCGCTTACCACGATTTTCTGAATCTCGTCGTTGGCTTTGATCTGGTCAATTACGTCCAGGCCTTCCACCACTTTGCCGAAGCAGGTGTGGTTGCGGTCGAGGTGGGCCGTGTTGTCGCGCGAATGCACGATGAAGAACTGGGAGCCCCCGGTGTTGCGGCCGGCGTGGGCCATGCTCAGCACGCCGCGGTCGTGGTACTGGTTGCCGCCTTTCAGCTCGCAGTCGATTTTGTAGCCGGGGCCGCCGGTGCCGGGCGTGCCGGAGGCGCCATCACGGGAGTTGGGGCAGCCGCCCTGAATCACGAAGTTGGGAATTACGCGGTGGAACTTCAGGCCGTCGTAGAAACCCTTCTGGGCCAGGTCGGTAAAGTTTTTCACAGTGTTGGGGGCGTCCTGCTCGTAGAACTCAACTTTCATTACCCCTTTGCTGGTGTGGATTTCGGCGGTTTTCATGGTGCTTGAACTGGATGGTGGAGTGTGGGCCAGCCGGGCCGGCCACGTGGGGCAAAGGTAGCCAATTTGCCGGGGCCAACATCCGGCGCCCCGTGGTGGTTCGTAGGCAGCAAGGCAGTGGTATATTCGCCGCCGCTGTTCTGCTTTTCGTTTTACTTCTTTGCCTACACCCCCGTTTTTACTTCTATGAACAAGATTACGCGTAGCGCGGCCCTGGCTTTCTGCGCAGCCGGCCTGCTGCTGGCCGGCTGCGGCACCGACCAGCCCGCCACCGAAGCTAGCACCGAGCCTGAAGGCATGACTTTTCAGGACTCCGCTGCCATGAGCACCGACTCGGCCCGCATGGGCAAGCCGCAAGGGGTAGAAGTGGGGGGCGCCCGCATGACGCCGGACAAGGACCTGGTAGCCAACGCCGTCAACTCCAAGGAGCACACCACGCTGGTTTCGGCCGTGCAGGCCGCCGGGCTGGCCGAAACGCTCAAAGGCCCCGGCCCCTACACGGTTTTTGCCCCCTCCAACGCCGCCTTCAACAACCTGCCCTACGGTGCTATGGCCGGCCTGATGCGCCCCGAAAGCAAGGAAAAGCTCCAGGGCGTGCTTAAGTACCATGTCATCCCCAGCCGCATCATGGCCGCCGACCTGCGCGACGGGCAGCAGCTAACCACCCTGAGCGGCGACAAGATCAAAGTGTCGGTGAAGGATGGCAAGGTGAAAATCAACAACGCCAACGTGACCATCTCCGACGTGGTATCCAGCAACGGCATCACCCACGTCATCGACCAGGTGCTGCTGCCCCCGGCGGAGTAAGTTGAAAAGGTGATAGGTGATAGGTGACAGGTAACACGTAACAGGGCAGAAGGGAAGAAAGTACACCCTGTCACCTGTCACCTGTCACCTTTTCAACTTACTTCCGGTTGTCCTCGGCTTGCTGCATGCTCACGTAGCTGTCGTAGCGGGGAAGGGCAATGCGGCCCTGGTCTACGGCCTCGCGCACGGCGCAGCCGGGCTCGTGCAGGTGCTGGCAGTTGTGGTAGCGGCACTGGTTGAGCAGGGCGCGCATTTCGGGGAAGTAGTGCGCCAGCTCGCCGGCCTTCATGTCTACCAAGCCCAGCTCCTTGATGCCGGGCGTATCGATGAGGTAGGTGCCGGGGCGTACTTCCAGCATTTCGGCGAAAGTGGTGGTATGTACGCCTTTGTCGGAAAACGCGCTGATTTCGGCGGTTTTTAGCTCCAGGTCGGGTACCAGCGCGTTGATGAGCGTGCTTTTGCCCACGCCCGAGTGGCCCGAGAGCAACGACACTTTTCCATCGAGCAGAGCGTCTACATCGGCTATGCCCTGGCCGGTGTGGGCCGAGCTGCGCAGGCTGGGGTAGCCCACGCGCTGGTACATTTCGGCAATCTGCTCCTGGTATTCGGTCAGGTCCTCATCGTAGAGGTCTACCTTGTTGAAGATGAGCGTGACCGGAATGTGGTAGGCCTCGGCCGTGACGAGAAACCGGTCGATAAACCCAAACGAGGTAGCCGGCGACACCAGCGTGACCACCAGCAGGGCCTGGTCCAGGTTGGCGGCCACAATGTGGGCGTGCTCCGTCTTGTGCACCGAGCGGCGGATGATGTAGTTGCGGCGCGGCTCGATATGGTGAATCACGCCTGCGCCTTCGGTCTGCTCTTCCACCGTGAAGTCTACCTGGTCGCCCACCGCCAGCGGGTTGCTCACCTTCAGGCCTTTGTGCTTGAACTTGCCGCGCAGCCGGCAGCGGTGCAGCTGCCCCGTGCCGGTTTCGCGCACCAGGTACCAGGAGCCGGTAGATTTAACGATGGTTCCAGTCATAAGGTGAGGTGGTGACTTAGTGAGTTTGATGTTCTAATGGGGCAATTTGGACAGGTGACGCTAGCATAACAGCAAACTCACTAAATCACTAAGTCACCATCTCACCTTTCCGCCAACCATTGCATGATTTTGTTGGTAGCGCCGCTGTGGTCGTGCACGTAGTCGAGGCTGAGGTCCTGCACCTTTAGGCGGGCTTCTTCGCTGCGGAATAGAGGCGCGAAGGCCGTAAGCAGCTCCTGCGCCGTGTTGATGGGAAACGCGACGCCCAGCTCCACCAGGTCCTGTGCCTCCTGAAACTTGTGGTACGTAGGCCCGAAAAACAGCGGCAGCCCAAACGCGGCAGCTTCCAGGGTGTTGTGCAGCCCCTTGCCAAACGCTCCGCCGATGTAGGCAAAGTGCCCGAACCGGTACAGCTGGCTGAGCAAACCCACGTTGTCCATCAGCAGCACGCGGGCTTCGGCCACGGTAGCTTCGGTTGCCTGGGAGTAGCGCACCACCCGGCCCGGCAGAGCTTCTTCCACCAGCCGCAGGTTGGTTTCGCTGATTTCGTGCGGGGCCACGATAAACCGCAGCTGCTCCTGGTACTGCGCCAGCAGCGGCCGGAGCGCCGGCAGATCCTCAGGCCAGCTGCTGCCGATGATGAACACCGGTGCCCAGTCGTCGGTGAAGGCATCTACCAGCGGCAAGGCGCGGGGCGGGGCTGAAGCCGTACGAACCACGGTGTCAAAGCGCGTGTCGCCGGCCACGCTGGCCTGGGTGATGCCCGCACTGCGCAGCAGCTCCACGGAAGCCGCGTTCTGGGTGAAAATGTGCGTGAAAGAACCCAGGATGCGCCGGAAAAAGCCACCCCAGGGCTGAAAGAACGTTTGCTCGGGCCGGAAAATGGCCGACACGCAGATGGCCGGAATCTGCCGCTCGCGCAGCTCGTGCAGGAAGTGGTACCAGAACTCGTACTTCACAAACACCGCCAGCCGGGGCCGCACCGCGTCCAGAAACAGGCGGGCGTTATCGGCCGTGTCGAGGGGCAGGTAGAACACGTAGTCAGCCCCGGGCCAGTTTTTGCGCACTTCGTAGCCCGAGGGCGAGAAGAAGGTAAGCACCAGCTTGTGACCGGGGTGGCGGCTGGTGTAGGCCTCCATGAGCGGGCGGCCCTGCTCAAACTCGCCCAGCGAGGCGCAGTGAAACCACGCCAGCGGTGCCTTCTCCGCCCGCAGTGCCGCCTGAATGCGTGGCAGCAGCTCCTGCCGGCCCGCCAGCCACTGGGCGGCCTTGGGCACAAACGGAGCCACCAGCCGCAGCAGCAGCGCATACAAATGCAGGGCTATGGAATATAGAACAACCAAGATCTAAGAAGCGGTATCGGGTTCAGGAGTAAAAACCGGGCGCACCATGCGGTAGTTCAGCAGGGCCACGCCCCGTATTACCGGGTGCTGCTCCCGCTCCACCTCAAAACCGTAATGAGCGAAAAAAGGCCGAGCCGTGCGGCTGGCATCGGTATACACCAGCTGCAGCCCCAGCTGGGCGGCCTCGGCCAGCAGCGCATGCAGGAGCAGGCGGGCCACGCCCTGGCGCTGGTGCCGCACACTCACGAACATAAAATCCAGGTAGCCATCCGGAACCAGAGACGCAAAGCCCGCCAGGGCTCCATCGGCCTCGGCTACCAGAAAATGCTGGGCCTGGATTTTAGCTTGCCAGCCAGCCAGGTTCTGCCAGCCGCCGCGCCACGCTGCCACCTGCGCCGGCGAGTAGTCGGCGGCATTTACTTCGGTGATGGTGTCATAAAACAGCTGCCCGATGCCGGCGGCATCAGCAGCCGTGGCCCGGCGGAGTAGCATGGCGCAAAAGTACGCGGTTCCGCGGGCTGTGCGGCATGCACACTAAAAAAGCCCCAACCGCAACGGTCAGGGCTTTTTTTCAAGTTTCCAGTTGCTGGTTTTTAGTTTCTGGTTGTTGGTTTCAGAATTCCTTGACAAACCAGCAACTAGAAACTCACTATTAGTGGGCAGCGTGCTTGCCAAGGTAGCTGGCTACGCCTTCGCGGGTAGCCGACATGGCCTCTTTGCCTTCTTCCCAGTTGGCGGGGCAAACTTCGCCTTTCACCTCGAAGTACTGCAGGGCATCTACCATGCGCATCGCCTCGTCGATGCTGCGGCCCAGCGGGCCGTCGTTTACTACCTGGTGGCGCACGATGCCGTCTTTGTCAATCAGAAACAGGCCGCGGTAGGCCAGGGGCGAGCCTACGAAGGTCATTTCGCCGGCTTCGTTGTAGTCGTAGTGGCCGCCCAGCACGTCGTAGTTGGCGGCAATGGTTTTGGAGGCATCGGCCACCAGCGGGTACGTTACCCCCTGGATGCCGCCGTTGTCGCGCGGGGTCTGCAACCAGGCAAAGTGGGAGAAGTGCGTATCGGTAGAGCAACCCACGATGGCCACGCCCTTGGCCTCAAAATCGGCCAGACGGTCCTGGAACGCAATGATTTCGGTGGGGCACACGAACGTGAAGTCGGCGGGGTAGAAGTAGAAGATAACGTGCTTCTTGCCCAGGTACCGGTCGAGGGAGAAATCCTCCTCGAATTCCCCGTCGATGACGGCGGTTGCTTTGAAAGAAGGAGCGCGTTTACCTACGAGAACTGCCATTGGAAGGGGTAATGAAGTGAAAAAAGTGAAGGGGAATTAGGTGAAATGAGGTGACAGGTGAGAAGGTGACACGTTGCAGGAGCAGGAGGCTAGTCATTTAACGTGTTACCACATCACCTGTCACGTGTTACCTTATTGCCGGTAATGTGCAGCGAAAAGGAGTGGGGCTGGAAGTTCTGCAGGCCTTTGGCGGCAAAGAACCCGCGGATTAGTTCGTCCAGCTGCGGGTCGCAGTAGTCGATGATTTCCTGGGTGTCGGTGCAGAACAGGTGGTGATGCTCGGTGCAGTCGGCGTCGTAGCGGCGGGAGGCACCCTCGGCCGAGGCCACGCGCCGCGTGAGGCCGGCCTCCACGAAAGAGTCCAGCGCCTTGTACACCGTGCCCAGGGAAATAGAGGGCGCGGCCTCAGCTACGCGGCGGTGTACCTGCTCGGCCGTGGGGTGGCCCGGCAACACCAGCAGGCTCTCCAGAATAACGAGGCGCTGGCGCGTGGCCCGCAGGCCTGCCTGGGTTAGCCGCTCGCGCAGTTGCCCGGCCGTAGGCAGCGCCGTGGCGGCGTGAATGTGGTCAGAAGAATGGCTCACCAGATAAGAATGATTCTCCGCAAAGATAAGGCTATAAGCCGCCGCCAGGCAAAATTGTTTCCAATTGACCTTGCAGGTAGGGCAAGCTGACTATTTCCTGCTATAGAGGGCGTTGCTATGGAGGGCGTTTATCCTTTACCGCCCCTTGAACTCCGGTGGGCGTTTCTCGAGGAACGCGGCCATGCCTTCCTTCTGGTCTTCGGAGGCGAAAGTGAGGTAGAAGTTTTTGCGCTCGAAGTTCAGCCCCTCGTCTAAGTGCGTTTCAAACGAGCGGTTCACGGATTCCTTGGCCAGTCGTGCTGCCACCGGTGACATGCGCGCTATACCGGCCGCCAGCCGGAAGGCTTCTTCCAGGTACTGGCCCACGGGCACCACCCGGTTGATAAGGCCGTAGCGCAGGGCTTCCGGCGCCGAAATAGGTTGGCCGGTAAGCACCATTTCCATAGCCCGCGCCTTGCCCACGGCCCGCGTGAGGCGCTGGGTGCCGCCCCCGCCGGGCATGATGCCCAGCCGGATTTCGGGCTGCCCGAACTGCGCCGTTTCCGAGGCCACAATCATGTCGCACACCATAGCCAACTCGCAGCCGCCGCCCAGGGCAAACCCCGAAACGGCCGCAATAAGCGGCTTGTGCGTCCGTCGGATCTGCTCCCAGAGGCTGATTTGATCAATTTCCAGCATCTCCACCGCCGTGCGCTCCGACATAAACTTGATGTCGGCGCCGGCCGCGAAAACCCGCTCCGAGCCCGTAAGTACAATAACCCGCACGGCCGGATTGGCGCACAGCTCCTGCAGGGTCCGGGCAATTTCCTGCATCAGGTCGTAGTGCAGGGCGTTCAGCTCCTTGGGGCGGTTGAGCTGTACCAGAGCCACGTGCGGCCGGGCCTCGGGCGTGACGGTTAGAAACTGCGGGGTGGAAGACATCGGTTTTTGTTTTATGGGGAGAGAGACCGTCATGCCGAGCGCCGCCGAGGCATCTCGCGTGCTTATGTTGCAATGGTAAGATACCACGCTAGCGAGATGCCTCGGCGGCGCTCGGCATGACGGTCTTCATCTATTATTACAGCAACTACGCGCCGCGGCTCACGAACTGGAACGTCTGGCGGGTGCGCTGCTCCAGCAGCAGGTCGCGGCCCTGAGTGAGGCGCTGAATGCTGGCCGCGTCGTAGTTCTTGATGGTGTACAGCTCCAGGCCAGTATTGTAGTGGATGGTAAACTGCTCGTAGAGCATGTCTAAGAGCCGGTCGAGGCGGTAAGCCGAGAAATCGGTGCAGACGGAAAAGCTGATGGCTGAGTTCTGCATCAGGTGAATCTTGAGCCGCACCTGCGCCAGCGCCCCGAAAATCACCTCCAGGTTTTCCTCCGAAATAAACGTGAGATCTTTCGACTCGAAGGAAACCAGGCACTGGCCCGTTTTGCGGATAAAGGCCGGCGGCAGGGAGTCGTGGCGGCAGTCGTGGATGATGGTGCCCTCGGCCGTGGGGTCCAGAAACGACTTTACCAGCAGCGGAATGCGCTTGACGGCCAGCGGCTTGATGGTTTTGGGGTGAATGACGGAGGCCCCGTAGTACGCCATTTCAATGGTTTCCTGGTAGCTGATTTCCGGGTAGCGCACTGTATCGTCGAAGATCTTGGGGTCGGCGTTCAGCAGGCCCGCCACGTCCTTCCAGATGGTGACAGATGAGGCCTGCAGGCAGTGGGCAAAAATGGCGGCGGTGAAGTCGGAGCCCTCCCGGCCCAGCGTGGTGGTCTGGCCGCTGCCGGTTCCGCCCAGGAAACCCTGCGTGACTACCGGCCCGCGCGGCAACAGCGGCGGCACCGCGCTTCGGATGTTCTGCTCCGTGGTGGCCCAGTCGAGGCGGCCTTCGCGCCAGAGGTGGTCGGTGCGGACGAGGGGACGGCAGTCGAGCCACTGCGCGTCCAGGGCCCGGCTCACGATGCGCGTCGCCAGCAGCTCTCCAAAGCTCACGACCTGGTCGTACTGCCGGTCGTAGTCGCCGGGTTCGAGGGCGCCCAGTTGGTCTTCCAGCTCCTGAAACAACGCCCGCAGCGCCTCGTCGGCTGCCGCTTCGGTGGGGCCAAACAGCTCGTCGGCCACGGCGTAGTGAAACGCGCGCAGGCTGTGCAGCTGAGGGCCGTAGTCGAGGTGGGAGTGGGCGCGGTGATAAAGCTCCTCCAGGGCGTTGGTGGTTTTGCCCATAGCCGATACCACAATCAGCAGCGGGGCGCCGGCGGCGTGCTCGCGCGCAATGTGGCAGAGGTTGCGAATGGCGGCGGCGTCTTTCACCGAAGCGCCCCCGAACTTGTAGACCTTGAGTTGATGCGGCTCGTGCATGGCCCAAAGGTAGGAGGAAGGCCGGTTTCTGGCTAGCGCGGGCCGAATTTGAAGTGGCTCAAGGGGCGCCAGCGAATTTTCGTTAATGGTCAGTCAGGCAAATTGGCTACTTTTGGGGCCACCCAAACCCATCATTCCCCGCATTCTATGACTCTCCACGACAAACTGGCGCTGCCCGTCGGTACCACCCTCGACCGGTTTATCATGCGCAAGCAGGAAGACTTTCCCTACGCCACTGGGGAACTGTCGCAGCTGCTGCGCGATATTGCGCTGGCCGCCAAAATCGTGAACCGCGAAATCAACCGCTCCGGCCTTATCGACATTGCTGGCGCCTACGGTAACCGCAACGTGCAGGGCGAAGACCAGCAGAAGCTCGACGTCATTGCCAACATCCGCTTTATCCGGGCCCTGCGCAACGGGGGCGAGGTGTGCACTATCGTGTCGGAAGAAGATGAGGACATGATTCAGACCGGCAACGTGCAAGGCAAGTACGTGGTAGCCATCGACCCACTCGACGGCTCCTCCAACATCGACGTGAACGTGAGCATCGGCACCATTTTCAGCGTGTACCGGCGCGTGTCGCCCACCGGCACCGAAGGCACCGAGCAGGACTGCCTGCAGACCGGCACGCACCAGGTGGCCGCCGGCTACGTGATTTACGGCTCCAGCACCATGCTAGTGTACACCACCGGCAACGGTGTCAACGGCTTCACCTACGAGCCAAGCCTGGGTGAGTTCTTTCTCTCGCACCCGCACATCACCTCCCCCCAGACCGGCGCTATCTACTCCATCAACGAAGGGCTGTCGAACGACTTCACGGAGGGCGTGCGTGAGTTCGTGGCGTACTGCAAGCAACAGAACTACTCGGCCCGCTACATCGGCTCCCTGGTGGCCGACTTTCACCGCAACCTGCTCAAGGGCGGTATTTATATGTACCCGGCTACCCGGCGTGCGGCCAAAGGCAAGCTGCGCCTCATGTACGAATGCAATGCGCTGTCGTTCATTGTGGAGCAGGCGGGCGGCAAGGCCAGCAACGGACAGCAGCGCATCATGGAACTGCAGCCCCAGACCCTTCACGAGCGGTGCCCGTTCTTTATCGGCTCCACGGAGCTGGTGGAAAAGGCCGAGGAGTTCATGGCCCGAGAGTATGCCGAACTGGCCGAGCAGAAGTAGCCTAACGTAAAACCCAAACAAAAGCGGCCCGGAAAACTTCCGGGCCGCTTTTGTTTGGGGAGGCTGACTGCGGGGTTATTCCACCGTTTTTTTGCTGCGCGCCTTGGGTTTGGCTTCCGTCGCTTCTTCTTTTGTTTCCGCCATCGGAGCTGCCACTTCGGCGCTGGTAGCGTCCGATTCGGCTGCCGCTTCATCCGGCGTGGCGGCAGCAGCGTCGTAGGGCAGGGCTGTGCTTACGAGGCGGTACCAGGTCACCAGTTTCTTGATGTCCGACATGTACACGCGCTGGCGGTCATAGTCGGGGATGATGGTTTCCATGAACGAGGTCAGGTCCCGGTCGTCCGACTTATTGGTGAGCGAGAAACTCTCCCCGTAGTGCTGGCGGATGCGGTCAAACACCTCGGCCAGCGGCACCGTCTGGTCGTAGTCCTGGGTGTAGATGGAAATTTCGTGGAGCAAAGACACCTTGTTGCGGGCCGAGGCCACGGAGCGGGCCGCCTTCTCGTCGAGGGTTTCCACGATAACGCCGGCCCGGGTGGGGCGCACGAGGCGGTAGAGGCCGGGCATTCCGCTGATGGCGGCTACCTCCTTCAGATCATAGGGCATAAAAAAGCAGTTGGTACGAAACGCAAAGTTACTGAGTAGCGGCCTGACCCGGCGCCGACAGCTTGAACGCAATGGGCAGGTTGGTGAGAATGGCGTAGTCGGGCTTGTTGAACTTGAGCAGGCGCACGAGGCGCAGGGCCTCCTCGCCGCAGCCCCCGCCCACCTGCTTTACCAGCTTCACCCCCGACATCGTGCCGTCGGTATTCAGGGTGAAGGAAACGATGCAAGTGCCCTGAATGCGGTTGCGCCGGGCCATAATGGGATACTTCAGCTCCTGGTTGATGAAGGCATACATGGCTTCGGCCCCGCCTTCGTAGTACTTGGCGGCTGATACAATACCCGCCGGGCCAGCCTGCGCCGGGGCCGGAGCAGCCGTGGCGGGCGCCGGAGCTGCCGGAGTGCCTTGCTGCGCCAGGGCCGGCACCGTAGCCAGGAAACCAAGGGCCAGCGCGCAATAGAATTTTTTCATGGGAGAAGAAAATGGGAGGTAGGAAACAAGAGAGGAACCCCGAATTTATTTTCGGGCTATTTTATGACCCTGTTCAAATTTACGCATTATCCGGGTTTTGTGCGAGCTGTTGATTTACTTCCTCAATAAATGTCAGCACATCGTCGCGGCCGGTTTTTTCGGAGGCGGAGGTAATAAACAGCCTTGGCAATTCGTCCCAGGTTTCGCCGAGTTTTTGAGTGTAGCTGGCTACATTTTGCTGGGTGCGTGAAGCCGACTGTTTATCGGCTTTCGTAAATACCAGCACAAACGGGACTTCCATGGTGCCCAGCATTTCAATAAACTCTAGGTCGGACACCAGCGGCGGGTGGCGCGAATCGATGAGCACGAACACGCAGCTAAGGTTGGGCCGCTCCCGCAGGTAGAACCTAATCATTCGTTCCCAGGCCGTACGAGAGGTTTTGCTCACCTTCGCGTAGCCGTAGCCGGGCAAGTCTACCAGGTACCAGGTGTCGTTGATGATGAAGTGATTTATCAGCTGCGTCTTGCCGGGCTGGGCCGACGTCTTGGCCAACCCCTTATGCCCCGTCAGCATATTGATCAGGGAAGATTTGCCCACGTTGGAGCGACCAATAAATGCATATTCCGGCTTGTCGGGTACCGGGCATTGGTCGACGCGGGTGTTGCTGGTTAGGAATTTGGCCGAGCGAATCAGCATAAAGAAAAAAAACGGTTGACGGCAAAAGTAACAGAATGGCTACGGATGCTGAAGTAAATATTTTCGTGGATTTTCTTGTAGTTTACAAAGGCAGGCTATATTTGCACCGATTACTGTACTGTGTGATATGGTATTAGTACTAGAAAAATACGGGGCCGCTTCCCTTCAAGCACCTTTTTATCAAGGAGTTTGGAGAGAATATATAGGGGGCATACCGTATTGTAAAAAGTATATCTTTGTCCGTAGCGGTTGAGGTACTTCCTCGGGTTTCCCACCGCTTTCGGGCATTTTACCCTCATTCTTTTACAGGGATGCTAACCTTAAAAAGGCATTTCAGTATAAGGGTGACCTTTAAAAACCAGCCTTGCCGTCGAGGCAGGGTTATTTCTTCCTGAACTTCCGTCATATTCCCCAAATTTTCTCTCCAATGGACAACGTAGTCAGAAGGTTATTAACGGCTTCGTGCGCCTTCGCCCTTGCTACGGCAGTAAGTCAGCCAGCTCTGGCCCAAAGCACCCGTAAGCAGCTGAAGACCGCAAACAAGTTCTTCGACTTAGAAAATTACCGGGCGGCTATTCCTTACTACGAGCAGGTACTGGCCAAAGAGCCCAATAACGCCGTAGCCCTGTTCCGCGCTGGTATTGCCTACATGTCCTTTGACAAAGAAAAGGCCAGCGACTACATCTACAAGTCCCAGCGCCTGAAAAAGAACGTCTCCAAGGATGTAGAGTACTGGCTGGGCCGGGTAGACCACCTCAACTACAACTTTGATGAGGCCATTACTCACTACCAGGCCTACAATGCCACGCTGAAAAAGAAGGACACCCGCAAAGCGGAGCTGGCCCAGCTGATTCAGCACAGCAAAAACGCCAAGGTGCAGTTCAACACGCCCAAGGACATCTTTGTAAAGAACCTGGGCCCCACCATCAACACCCCATTCTCGGAGCACAGCCCCGTAATTTCGAACGACGACAAGCTGCTGCTCTTCACCTCCCGGGGTGAAAACGTGACCGGCGCCAATGCTTCGGCCGCCGACGCCAAAGAAGGCAAAGGCAATATTGCTGCCGATGGTGAGTACTACGAAGACATCTTCGAAGCCAAACGCATAGACGACGAGAACTGGGAAAAGCCCCGTTCCCTGTCCGGCGTGCTCAACGGCAAAGGCCACGATGCTTCCATTCAGGTGTTCGACAACGACACCAAGATGCTCATGTACCGGCAGGATGAAGGTGGCGACATCTTCTACTCCGAAAAAGCCGGCGGCGACTGGACGGAGCCCAAGAAGCTGAACAACAACATCAACTCGAAGCAGTTCGAGTCCGATGCGTACATCACGCCCGACGGCCGCACCATCTACTTCTCCACAGGCAAATACTCCGAGGACGGTACGCTGGACATCTACTACGCTAACCGTCAGCCGGGCGGCGACTGGGGTGAGGCCAAAACCATTGGCAACGCCATCAACACCAAGTACGACGACGACAGCCCGTTCCTGAGCAAGGATGGCAAGACGATGTATTTCTCCTCTCGCGGCCACAATACCATGGGCGGCTACGACATCTTCAAATCGGAGTGGGACTCGATTGGCAACAAGTGGGGCCGGGCTGAGAACATGGGCTACCCCATCAACACGCCCGACGATGACAGCTACTACCGTTTGTCGCCGGATGGCTCGTACGCCTACCTGTCATCGTACCGCATTGGCGGCTACGGTGAAAAGGACATCTACACCATCAACTACATCAAGAACGTCATCATCCGTGGTAAGGTCTTTTCGGCCCGCGACAGTGTGACGGTAGTTCCGGGTGCAGAACTGGTGTTCAGCGGGACTACTGCTGCGAAGGAAGTTCTCAGCTACCGCGACGTAACCAAGCCCGATTCCGGCAACTACCAGGTAACCGTGCTTTCGGGCCGTACCTATCAGGTGGCCGTGTCGAAAGACGGCAAGAGCATTGAGACGCAGGAATTTGCCGTTCCTATCGTTACCAACGACTCCACGGTTATCGAGAAGAACTTCTACGTGCCGTATGTAGATACGACGACAACTAATCCCGATCAGTTCAAGAAAATCTACTTCGATACCGACAAGTATGCTTTACGGCCGGAGTCGATTAAGGAGCTGAACAACATCACCCGTATTCTGAAAGCCAACACGGGCCTGAACCTATCTATCGAAGGCCACTGCGACTCGCGCAACACGGACGAGTACAACATCGTGCTGGGCCAGAACCGCGCCAACGCAGCATACAACTTCCTGAAGAAGAACGGTATTGCTGAAACTCGCCTCGTGACGACCAGCTACGGTGAGCGTCGCCCTGATGCTCCGAACGATTCGCCGGAGAACATGCAGCTGAACCGCCGCGTGGAGTTCCGCCCGATTCTGAAGGAAGGTGAAACCATGCCGAAGCTGAACCCCGGCACGGGTACGGGAGCTGGCACTGGCGCCGGTGGCGCTACGGGCACTGGCACGGGTACCCGCACGGGAGCAAGCAGCACTGGCACTACCCGGAGCACTGCGGCCCCGCTGCAGCCCGGCAAAAGCAAAGTGAAGATGGCCGACGGCACCAAGGTGAAAACCAAAGTAGACGAGGATAGCGACAAAGTGAAGGTGAAAACCGAAGGCCCCAACGGTCAGGAATCGAAAACCGTCTACAAAGAGGGTGAAATCGATGCCAAGACCAAAGACGAAACCGGTAAAACCAAGCTGCAGATTGAAGGTGCCGCCCCGGCAAACCTGACGACTCCGGCTACCACTACGCCTGGCACTACCACGCCGGCCACCACTACGCCGGCCGACTCGACTACGGTGAAACCGTAACGTGCACATCATCAGAAACTAAAAAGGGTCGGGCCGTGTGCCCGACCCTTTTTTTTAACATAATCCCGGCCACGGCGTTAAGTTTGAGCAATTCGGCGCCCTTTCCTTCGTTGTTTCCCTGAAGTATGTCCGTAGTTCCCTACAAAGATGATGCTGCCGGCAAGAAGTCGCAGGTGGCGCAGATGTTCAACAGCATCGCCGGCAAGTATGACTTTCTGAACCACTTTCTGAGCGCGGGTACCGACATCTACTGGCGGCGCAAGGCGGTAAGTGAGCTGAAAGAACTGCGGCCGGCCCGCATTCTGGATATTGCCACTGGCACCGCCGACTTCGCCATTGAAACCCTGCGGGCTGCTTCGGATGATGCGCAGATTACGGGCGTGGACATCTCAGAAGGCATGCTGGAAGTGGGGCGGCGCAAGCTGGCTGCCAAAGGCCTGAGCAACCGCATTCAACTGGAGCTGGGCGACTCCGAAAACCTGCCGTTTCCCGACGACCACTTCGACGCCGTAACGGCTTCCTTTGGCGTGCGCAACTTCGAAAACCTGTCGAAGGGCCTGGCCGAAATGCGGCGCGTACTGCGGCCCGGGGGTAAGCTCGTGATTCTGGAGTTTTCCAAGCCCACGGCCTTTCCTATGAAGCAGGCCTACAACTTCTACTTTCAGCACATTCTGCCGGTGTTCGGCAAGCTGATTTCCAAAGACCGCGCCGCCTACACCTACCTGCCCGAGTCGGTGCAGGCCTTTCCCGACGGCAGCGCTTTTCTGACCATTCTGGCCCAGGTGGGCTTTAAGACTACTGCATGGCAACCCCTCACGTTCGGTATCAGCTCCATTTATACCGCCACCAAGTAGCGGCCCTGCTGCTGGCCCTGGGCCTGCTGGCGGGCCACGCGGCCGAGGCGCAAAGCCCTACCCGGGCCCGGCGCGGGCGCAATGGCAACGTGAAAACCCTGTTCGTGAACAACCTGCCGGGCTACGATGACAAGTGGTTTCACGGGGGCTTTCAGCTGAACGTAAGTGCCACGCGCTTTCGGGTGGAACACTCCCCGCGCTACACCCAGAGCCGGGAGGTGTCGGCCAACGCTATTATGAGCCCGAGCTTTGGGGTGAACTTCGTGGGGGATGCCCGGCTGGCGGATTTCTTTACCTTACGTTTCACACCTGGGGTAGAATTCTCCAACCGCCGCATTGAGTACAAGCCGCTTTCCTACTCCCCGGCCGATTCCATCAAAACGCAGGAAGTAGGGGGCACGGTGCTGGAGTTTCCGTTGCTGCTCAAGTTTCACTCGGAGCGGCGCCGCAACTCACGCATGTACCTCATTGCCGGGGCCAAGGCCAGTGTGAGCGTCACCAACCGCCGCCAGGACCCCGAAACCAGCGTATTGCGCACCGCCGGCACCGATTACTCCCTGGAATATGGTGTGGGCATGGATTTGTTTTACCCGTTCTTCAAGTTTGCCCCCGAACTGCGCTTTTCCCACGGCCTGCCCAACGTGCTGCAGAATAACTCCGATGTGTACAGCCGCAACCTGCAGCGCCTGCGCACCAACGCCGTCACGCTCTACCTGAATTTTGAATAGTGGGATGGCTGAATAGTTAAATAGGTAATCGAAACCAAGCGGCCCGAAAATCATTCAACCATTCAGCCATCTAACCAGAAAACGATTCAACTATGCCTATTGCCCTGATTACGGGAGCTTCTTCGGGAATTGGCCGCGCTACGGCTGTGGTACTGGCGAAAGCCGGGTTTTCGCTGATCCTGACGGGCCGCCGCCGGGAGCGGCTGGAGGAAGTGGCCCGGCAGCTGGCTTCTACGCCCACGCACCTGCTGGTTTTTGATGTGCGCGACCAGGCCGCTACGGAAGCGGCCCTGGCCGGTCTGCCGACGGAGTTTGCCGATATCGACGTGCTCATCAACAATGCCGGCAATGCCCACGGCCTCGGGCCCATCCAGGAAGGTAGCGTGGCCGACTGGGATGCCATGCTGGATGGCAACGTGAAAGGCCTGCTCTACGTGAGCCGGGCCGTGCTGCCGGGCATGACGCAGCGCCAGCGGGGGCACGTTATCAACATCGGCTCCATTGCCGGGCACGAAGCCTACCCCAACGGGAATGTGTACTGCGCGTCCAAAGCAGCCGTGGCCATGCTCAGCAAGTCGATGCGGCTGGACTTGCTGCCCCACGGCGTTCGGGT
The DNA here is from genome assembly GCF_015773195.1 of Hymenobacter guriensis. Lineage (GTDB taxonomy): Bacteria > Bacteroidota > Bacteroidia > Cytophagales > Hymenobacteraceae > Hymenobacter > Hymenobacter guriensis. The sequence goes on along the minus strand of NZ_JADWYK010000004.1, from coordinate 153,508 downwards.
AGCCGAGGTAAACCCCGGCGCCGTGCAAACGGAGTTTGCGCAGGTGCGCTTCAAGGGCGACGAAGAGCGCGCCGCCGCCGTGTATAAGGGCTTTCAGCCGCTAACGGCCGAGGATGTGGCCGACGTAATCGGGTTTATGGTAACGCGCCCGCCCCACGTGAACATTGCCGAGGTGCTTTTGCTGCCGGCCGCCCAGGCTTCCACCATGCACTTCCGCCGCGAGGGCTAACGGTTAGTTGAAGAAGGAATAGCGCAAAAAAACAGTAGGGAGCGGGACTTGCCCCCACCCTACGGCGTAATGGGGAAGAGACTAGGCTTCGGCGTGGAGCTGGCGCAGCACGTTGGCATTCAGCTCGTGGCCGCCATCGAAGCGCAACACGGTAGGTGTGCAGCCCAGACCGTGCAGGAAATCCTGTTGGGCGGCAAAGTCCGCTTCGGAAATGTATTGGTCGTGGGTGCCGCACACCAACGTGATAGGCACGCGCCGCGCCAGGTACGAGGCCACGGAGAAGTCGACATCGGGCGGAAAGGCGCCGGCCCAGAGTACCAGCCGGGCCGGCCGGAACCGGGCCTGGACCAGCCAGCGCCCCACCGTGGCGGAACCCTGGGAAAACCCCAGCACCGTGACGCGCACATCGGCCGACACCTGCGCCAGCAGGCTTTCCGTGAGCTGATTGAGGTAAGCCACGTAATCCTCAATTTCCGTTAGCCGGTCTTCGCGCGTATCCAGGTAGCGCCTCCCCGGCCGCTGGTGCCCTGCAGGTAGAAGCGGGAGAGGCCCTCCGGCGCCACCACTACCAAAGCCGGGTTGGCGTCGGTGAGGGCGGTGAAGTGGCGGATAAAGTACTGCGCCAGCTGCCCGTAGCCATGGCACACCACCCACAGTTGCCGGGTATGCGGCCCCAACTCGCCCGCCTGAAAGTAGCGGGCCGTGCGCGATACGGCAAGATGATGCTCCCGGGCAGCGGACATGCGGTGAGGTGGTGAAATAATGAGCACGTTCGATTCAATCCCCAAACCCGTTTGGGCCAACCGTAGCGGTAAACTGCGGCAGCACCCGGATGGTCCTCTGGGGACAACCAGATGTCCTCGAAGGACGTCCGTTCCTCCTCGGAGGATCATCGTTGCACTTCGGAAGCTCTCCTTTGGTCACTCGAGGACGTCGGATGGTCCTCCGAGGACCATCGTTGTACGTTAGAAGCTCTTCGTTGGTCCTCGGAGGACCATCATTGTACTTCGGAAGCCCTCGGGTAGTCCTCCGAGGACCAAGGCCGCACCAGCAAGCCTGTCGTTTGTTCCTTCCAGGAGCAACCGGCCGGGGGCGTCAGGGGCGGGCGGGCAGGTCGTCGGCGGTGAAGCCGAAAGGCAGCAGGTCACTGAGGCGCTGGAAACGGTGGATAGTGCCATGGGGACCGGGCAGCAGCAGCGGAATGGCCTCGCCCTGGCGGTGCTCGTACTCGGCCATTACCTGGCGGCAAGCCCCGCAGGAAGAAACCGGCACGAAGCTGCCGGCGGCGGGGCGGGCGGCCACGGCCATACCCCGGATGCGGCGCGTGGGCTGACTGGCGGCCAACCCAAACAGGGCCGTGCGCTCGGCGCAGAGGCCGGACGGGAAAGCCGCGTTTTCCTGGTTGGTGCCCCGAAAGATGGTGCCATCATCGAGCAGCAGGGCCGCGCCCACGTGGAAGTGGGAGTAGGGGGCATACGCGTGGTCGGTGGCGGCGCGGGCGGCCTGCCAAACGGCAGACTCGGCGGGCGAAAGTTCGGCTTCGGAGGTCAGCACCTCAACCGAAATAGTGAGCGTATGCAGGTAAGCCATTGGCAGCAAAAGATAAACTTACCAAGGCCAAACCGCGGCCCCGGCGCAAGAAGGGGCGGTGAATGTACAACATTTCCGGGTTTTTGCGGCCTGACTTCCTGAAATACTTTGGCCGCCTGACGGGGAGGGTTCAGGAGTTTTTTCCGATACTTGACCCCTGATTCCCACCCCGGGCGGCACCCGTACGCGCCGCCCTCACCTTCCGCCCCCTTCATGACCCGCATTCTGTTGCTCGGCGCCGGCCGCTCGGCCTCCTCCCTTATTCAGTACCTGCTGCGCCACGCCCCCCAGGAAAACTGGCAGCTGACCATTGGCGACGTCAATCCCGCCGCCCTGCATACGCTGTTGGCGCCGCACCAGGCCTATGCGCGGGCCGTGGCCTTCGAAATTGCGGATGCGGCTTTGCTGGACGCTCTAGTACTGGTGGCGGATATCGTGGTGTCGATGATGCCGGCTTTGTTTCATCCGGTAGTGGCCCAGGCCTGCGTGCGCCACGGACGGCACCTGGCCACGGCCAGCTACGTGAGTCCTGAAATCCGCGCCTTCGACGCCGAGGCCCGGGCGGCGGGCATCACCCTGCTGATGGAGTGCGGCCTCGACCCCGGCCTCGACCACATGTCGGCCATGCAGGTGATTGAACACATCCGTGCGCAGGGCGGGAAGCTTACCTCGTTTAAGTCGTACTGCGGCGGGCTGCTGGCCCCCGATTCGGAGGGCGACAATCCGTGGAAGTACAAGTTCACCTGGAACCCGCGCAACGTGGTGCTGGCCGGGCAAAGCACCGCCAAATACCTCGAAAACGGCCACCCGCGCTACATTCCCTATCAGCACCTGTTTGGCCGCACCGAGCAGCTGCAGGTGCCCGGCTACGGCGCCTTCGACGGGTACGCCAACCGTGACTCACTCAGCTACCGTCAGCCCTATGGCCTGGACGATATACCGACCATCCTGCGCGGCACCCTGCGCCGCCCTGGCTACTGCGCCGCCTGGCACGCGCTGGTGCGGCTGGGCCTCACCGACGACGCGGTGCATCTGGCCAACGCCGCCGATATGCCCTGGCAGGCGCTGATAGCGTCGTATCTGCCGACAGCTTCCACCGAAACCGACATTGCCGCCCGCTGCGCCGCCTACCTGGGCCTGGCCGCCGACGGGGAAGAAATGCAGCGCCTGCGTTGGCTGGGCATCTTCACCGACCAACCCGTGGGCCTGGCCGACGCCACGCCCGCCCAGCTGCTGGAACTGCTGCTCACGGAAAAGTGGGCTCTGCAGCCCCAGGACCACGATATGATTGTGATGCAACACCTGTTTGCCTACGAGCTGGCCGGCCAAAGCTACTGGCACACCTCGTCGTTGGTAGTGCTGGGCGATGATGCCGTGCATACGGCTATGGCCAAAACCGTAGGCCTGCCGCTGGGCATGGCTGTGCGGCGGCTGGCGCGGGGCGAGGTGCAGCACCGGGGCGTGGTCATTCCCACTCACGCCGACCTATACGAGCCCATTCTGGCAGAGCTGGCCCAGGACTACGGCATCCGCTTCGTGGAAGAAACCGGCGTGAGTGCGCCGGCTACAGTGCCAGGTAGAACGGCCGTAGCAGCGTCCTGAATTCGGCCGAGTACTCGTTGTCGTCGTGTGTAGTACGAATTATTAGTTCCGTTTCCTGCACCGGCTGGCTTGTCAAACTGAAGGCGGTGATGTGGCGTAGCGGCTTGCTGCCGGCGCGGTGGCGTAGTACCAGCCGGGTGGCAGGGTAAAGGCCAGCATGGTGAGCGAGTTGCGCAAACTCCTGCATTTCCGGGGACGGCAGCAGCACCGTGAGGCGGCCAGTGGGCGTGAGGTGGGCGGCGGCAAACCCGGCCAGCTCCGCGAAGCTGAGCGTGTCCTCGGCGGAGTGGCGGGCCGTGGTGCGCCGGGCATCGGGCGAGCGGAGCGACTGGCGGAAGAACGGCGGGTTGCAGAGAATATGGTCGAAGACGGCGGGGTGGGTGGCGGCAAAGTCGGCCAGGCTCCGGGCGTGGATGCGTATCCGGTCGGACCAGGGGCTGGCTTCTACGTTGCGGGCGGCCTGGGCGGCGGCCAGCGGCTCCAACTCCACGGCCTCAATCTGCGCGGCGGGATTGCGCTGAGCGGTCATCAAAGCCAGCAGACCGGTGCCAGTGCCAATATCCAGGATTCGTCGGGCCCCGGCCACGTCGGCCACTGCCCCCAGCACGCAGGCATCGGTACTGACTTTCATGCCGCACGCGGCCTGCTCGATGCGGAACTGCTTGAACTGGAAAAAGTCGTTAGCCACGGGCGGCTTCAATCAGCTCGTAGCCTTCGTCGATGAGCAGCCGGCCCTGGGTGGCGCTGCGCACAGCCAGCTGGTCGCACCGCTCATTTTCGGGGTGGCCGTTGTGGCCGCGCACCCAGCGAAACTGCACGTTGCGCTGGCGGTAGATTTTCAGAAAGCGCCGCCACAAGTCCTCATTGGCTTTTTTGCCGAAGTCGGGTTTCTGCGCCCAGCCAAACACCCAGCGCTTTTCCACGGCATCCACCACGTACTTGGAATCCGTGACGACGGTGATGGGCAGCTCGGGGCGCGTAATGGCTTCCAGGCCCACAATCACGGCCAGCAGCTCCATGCGGTTGTTGGTGGTGAGGCGGAAGCCCTCGGTCAGCTCTTTCTCGTGCTGGCCAAAGCGCAGGATGGCGCCGTAGCCCCCCGGTCCCGGGTTGCCCCGCGAAGAGCCATCGGTAAAAAGGTAAATCATGGTGGTTGGGGACTTGGGGACTAAGGGACTTGGGGATGTAGTTTGATGTTCCGAAAAACAACGTGTTGTTGCACGTCAAACCAAGCCCCCAAGACCCTAAGACCCCAAGTCCCGTTCAGTTAAAAGTTTTGCTTGAACAGCTTGATGGCAATGGCCAGCAGGATGACGCCGAACACGCGGCGCAGAATGTCTTCGCCGGCTTTGCCCAGCTTGCGCTCAATCCAGGCCGAGCTGCGCAGCACCAGGTACACAAACACGAGGTTGGCCACGATGCCCACCAGCACGTTGGGCAGGGAGTACACTGCCCGCAGGGACAGCAGCGTAGTCATGGTGCCGGCCCCCACGATGAGCGGGAAAGCCAGCGGCACGATGGAGCCGGTGCCGGAGGCCGTAGGATTGTGCCGAAACAGCTCCACACCCAGAATCATTTCCATGCCGATGAGGAAGATGATGATAGAGCCCGCCAGCGCAAACGACTGCAGATCCACGCTGAACAGCGCCAGAATGCTTTGCCCCAGAAACAGAAACGCCACCATCAGCACGCCCGCCACCAGCGTGGCCACCTCGGAGCGAATGCGCCCCTCGCGCTGCCGGATCTGAATGATAATCGGGATGGAGCCCAGAATATCAATGATGGCAAACAGCGTGAGCGTGACGGACGTAATTTCTTTCAGGCTGAACATGGCAAAGGTGAAGTTGTGAAAAGTGAAATTGTGAAGGAGAAAATGGAATTTTGGCCGACACTCTCAGACCTTTCACAACTTCACCTTTCACAAATTCACCCTTGGATCAGGCAAATTCCTTGGCGAAAAACTGCACCAGCTGCTCGAAGGCTTCGTCGGGAATGGCGGGGAAGTTGGCGATGCGCAGGGAGCCGGACTTCCAGCTGCCGTAGCCGTTGCCGAGCTGCAGGCCCTGGGCCAGGGCGCGGCGCTTCACCTCATCAATCAGCGCGGGCGCGCCCTGCAGGCCGATGACGGTGGTGGAGCGCGTCTCGGGGTTCATTACCAGCGGGGTAAGCTGGGTGGCTTGGTCGAAGTAGTCGTAGAGCTTGGCGGCCCGCTCCGTGAGGTGCTGGTGCACGGCCTTGATGGGCGCACGCTCCTGCAACATGCGGCTTAGTAGGTAGATGCCCAGCACGTTAGGCGTGTAGTTCGTCTGATAGTTCAGCATTTTCTCGTACTGATGCACGAGGCTGTTGTAGTGCGCCCGCTCGTTGATTTTGCGGAAACGCTCCACCGCCCGGGGCGAGAGCAGCATCACCGACAAACCCGCCGGCAGCCCGAAGCACTTCTGCACCGAGCCGTACCAGATATCGGCCTTGATGTACTTAAGCTGAATGCCGGCCAGCGAGGAAGTGGCATCCACGGCTAACAGCGCGTTGCCGGGAAGGCGGTTGAACAGGTTCAGGATGAACCCGTCGCGCAGCTGGGTGGCATTGCTGGTTTCATTCTGGGTGATGCACACTAGGTCGGTTTGCGCGTCCAGGGGCAGCTTGCTGATTTCGGGCAGCTCGTCCAGCCCGAAGGTAACGGCCGAGGAAGCCGGCCGCAGAGCCTTGGCATATTCAAACCACTTCTCGCCAAACGCGCCGTTGTAGATGTGCAGGCTTTTGGTGGGCGTGAGGCTTTGGGTGAGCACCTCCCAGCACTCGGTGGCCGAGCCCATCAGAAACAAAGTGTAGTCCTGAGGTACGTTGAGGCGGGTTTTCAGATCGGTTACCGTCTGGCGCAGCAGGGTAGTGAACCGCTCCCCGCGGTGCGGGGCCGAAAGCCAGCCCTCGTCAAAGGCATCCTGCAGATACTGGCGCACCTGCGGGTAAACGGCCGACGGCCCGGGATTGAAAGTATACATAGGTGAGGAAGTCAGAAGAAGAAAGGCAAAGGTAGGAGGTAGATAATGTGGAAAATGTGAGAAAGGTGGAAGAATGTAAGAAGTGATGGATGCAACGACCAATTAATGTCTCTGCCCATTTATCACATTTGCCACATTCATCTCACACCTTAAACCCCACGCGCTTGGGGCGCAGGCCGTCGAAGTAGTGCAGGGCTAGCTTGTAGCTTTCGAGCTTGAAGCCGGCAATGGAACCCACGCAGTTGCGGCCGATGAGGCTTTTCTGGCGGAACTCCTCGCGGGCGTGCAGGTTGCTCAAGTGTACTTCCACCACGGGCGTGTTGATGGCGGCCACGGCATCGGCCAGGGCCACGCTGGTGTGCGTGAAGCCGCCCGCGTTCAGGACCACGCCGTGGTAGGTGAAGCCCACTTCGTGCAGCTTATCGATGAGCGCGCCTTCGTGGTTGCTCTGGAAGTATTCGAGGGTGAGGTGCGGAAAGGCTTCGCGCAGCTCGGGCAGGTAGTCATCGAAGGAGCGGGAGCCGTAGATGCCCGGCTCGCGGTGGCCCAGCAGGTTGAGGTTGGGGCCGTTGAGCAGAAGAATTTGCATGGATAAATAGTGCTTAGTGCGTCGTGTCTGGTGCTTGAGTGGCGGGCAGCAGCGGGTTGAGGTAGACCAAAGACAAACTGTCTGATCATAAAACAGTCTGGTAGCCTATTCGCTTACTGCCCGCCAAAGTACGCTTCCTTACCTTGTGGCGGCAAAGTTTCCGTGGCAGAATTCTTTCGTTTGCAGGAAGTCTACGCATTGCCAGGAATCTGTCCGGAACGTGACGCTACGCCAAGCGCAGCCTGACAATTCTCCCTTAAGCACTAGGCACAAATCATTATGTCCACCTGGCCCATCTACCAAAAGCAGTTCGACGGTTACCTACGGCTGGAAAAGTCTTTGTCGGGCAACTCCGTGGAGGCGTACAGCCGCGACGTGCAGAAGCTGCGGCAGTTTCTGGCTTTGCGCCAGCTCAGTGTGCGGCCGCAGGAAATCGGGCCGGAGCTGCTGCGCGAGTTTCTGGTCTGGCTGGGTGAGCTGGAGCTGAGCGCCACCTCCCAGGCCCGCACCCTCTCGGGCCTGAAGGCATTCTTCCACTTCCTAATCATGGAAGACCAACTCAGCATCGACCCCACCGACACGCTGGAGGCCCCCAAAACCGGCCGCAAGCTGCCCGATACACTGAGCTACCAGGAGATAGTGCAGCTGCTGGAGTCAATCGACATGAGCACCAACGAAGGCACCCGCAACCGCGCCATTCTGGAAGTGCTGTATTCCTCCGGCCTTCGCGTGAGCGAGCTGACGGAGCTGCGCCTTTCCAACGTGTACGCCGAGGAAGGATTCGTGCGGGTGACGGGCAAGGGCAACAAGGAGCGGCTCGTGCCCATCGGCGGCGACGCCCTCAAGCACCTGGGCTTCTATCTGAGCGGAGTGCGCTGCCACCTCGACATTCAGCCCGGCCATGAAGACCACGTGTTCCTAAACAAGCGCGGCACGAAACTCTCGCGCGTCATGATCTTCAACATCATTAAAGCCGCGGCCGACAAAGCCGGAGTGCGCAAGAGCATCAGCCCGCACACGTTCCGCCACTCCTTCGCCACCCACCTCATCGAGGGCGGCGCCGACCTGCGTGCCGTGCAGGAAATGCTGGGCCACGAAAGCATTACCACCACCGAAATCTACACCCACCTCGACCGGGACTACCTGCGTCAGGTTATTACGGAGTTTCACCCCCGCAGCTAAGCGGGCATTACGGTCGCAGCGAGGAATAACCTGGGCCATAGGTTGGGGGCAGTGAAGCGCTATTTTTACGGCCGTGTTTCTGTCTTCAAGTTTGCTTTTTCGTCGTTTAAAATCCTCGCCGCTGCTGTGGGCGCTGGCGGCGCTGGGCGTATTGCTGCTTCCATTGCTGGTGCTTGGCCCCGAGAGCTACATCACCATCGACGACAATCTGGACGCGGAAGTCTCGGTACCTTACCTGCTGGCCCGCACCAACACAGCCCTGGATTACGGGGCGCAAACTGTGGTGCCCCAGATCATGAACGGGCTGCCGCGCAACGCCCTGCGGCCGGGCTTAAGCTTAACAGTAGCATGCTTTGAGCTGCTGCCGCCATTGCCGGCCTACCTGCTGAATATGGTGCTGGTGCGCCTGGCCGGCCTGCTTGGCATGTATGCCCTGCTGCGCCGCTGGCTGCTGCCCGCGTCAGATCAGCGTAAGCTGGCCGCTGCTGTGGCGCTGGTATGGGCGCTGCTGCCAGTTTATTCCATCTACGGAGTGTCGGTGTTGGGGCAGCCGACGGTGCTGCTGGCCCTGCGCGAGCTGCGCCTGAGCGGGCGGACGGGGTGGCCCTGGCTGGTGCTGCTCTTATTTCCGCTGTGGTCGTCGCTGGTGCTGGCGGGCGTGTTTGTGCTGGCGGGCGCGGCTGCCTATCTGGCCGGTGCCGACTGGCTCCAGCGCCGCCTGAGCTGGCGTGCCTGGATGGGGGTGGGGCTACTGGCACTGAGTTCGGCCGTGGTGGAGTTTCCGCTGCTCTACTCGCTGCTTTCCCACCAGTTCGTGCCTCACCGCGTGGAGTTTGATCTGCTGCAGCTGGCACCCGCCACGCTGGCCACGCAGGTGCGCAGCACCGTGCAGCTAGCCATGCTGGGCCAGTACCACAGCAGTTTGTTTTTTCGGGGAGTTATGCTCCTGACTCTGCCGCTGGCCTGGTGGCAGGCGCGCCGACGGGACCGGGCTTTCCCAGGGCGGTTGGTGGTGGGGCTGCTGGGTGTGTTGCTGGTACTGGCAGTATTTGGCGGGTTTTATCTGTCGTTTCTGCGCGTGGCCCAGGAGGCGGTGCCGCCGCTGCGCACCTTCAACCTCAGCCGGTTTCACTTCCTCACGCCCTTGCTTTGGCTGGTGGTGTGGGTGCTGGCCTTGCGCACGTTGCCGGCCGGCTGGCAACGTGCGGTGCTGGTAGCTGCACAACTACTCGTGGTACTGGTAATGAATCGCGAATGGACCCTGAACCTGCGGCAGCTGCTGGGCCAGCCGGTAGCTACCGAGCCGAACTACCAGCAGTTTGTAGCTCCGCGGCTGTTTTCCCGGGTAGCCCATAGCATTCAGCGCCAGAGTGGCCTACGGCCCGCGCAGTACCGTGTAGCCTGCCTGGGCTTGCCGCCCGCCGTTGCTCAGCTCAACGGCTTCAGTACCCTCGACAGCTACCAGAACAACTACCCGCTGCCTTATAAGCATCAGTTCAGGATGGTAGTAGCGGGCGAGCTGGCCAAAGATGAGCTGTTGCGCACGTACTTTGATGCCTGGGGCAACCGTTGTTACCTTATGGCCGCTGAGCTGGGTAAAAACTTTCGGGTAGGAGCTGGCCAGCATCCGCCCTTGCAAAATTTTGCCTTCGATGCGGCAGCTTTCCGCGGGCTGGGCGGACGCTACGTGGTGTCGGCGGTGGCGCTGGTCCGGCCGGCGCGCAGCGGCCTGCAACTCGTTGGAGACTTTGCCGATCCGGCCGCCTACTGGCACTTGTTTGTGTACGAAGTAGCGCCGATATGCCCGTAGAAGAGGGCAGGGGTGGGGCCGGAAAAGGCAGCTTACTCCCACGGCCGAATAGCCGGTTTAACGCCGGAAAAGCCGTAGATTTGATTTTCAGGTGTGATTTCGAATGGCTAAAAATACATACAAACAACCCGCCGCGCCGGCCCCTCCGGCGGCCAATGCTCCCCGGCCCCCGCGCAACCAGCCGCGCCCCGGCCCCGAGGCCCCCCGGGAGCCGCGCCGCCCCGAGCCCCGGCCCGCCGCTAAGGCCCCCAAGGCTCCGCGTCAGCCTGTTAAGCTGCCTTCCCTGGGCAACGTATTCGGCTTTTTGCGCGACCGGCGCTTTCAGCTGTTCCTGGGCTTCTTCTTCCTGCTCGCATCCATCTACCTCACTATTGCCTTCCTCTCGTTCCTGTTCACGGGCCAGGCCGACCAGAGCGTGGTGCAGAGCGCCGGCACTACGCCCCTGAAGGAAGCCGGCCAGGAAACCGGCAACTGGCTGGGCCTCATCGGGGCCACGCTGGCCCAGTGGCTGATTTACCGGGGCTTCGGGGTTGCGGCCTTTGCCGTAATTCCCATCGTCTTCTTCCTCGGCTACAAGATTGTATTCCGGCGCGATGATGTGTCGGTGAGCTACGTGCTGGCCTTATGCCTGTTCACGATGGGCTGGCTGAGCGTGCTGCTGGGCTACGTGGTGCTTTCCCTGGAAGCGCCCGATGCCGACCCCGCCCTGGCCCACAGCCTCGACTTTCTGAGCGGTGGTATCGGCTACGAAGCGGCCCTCTGGCTCGACAGCCTCATTGGCTGGGGTACGGTGCTGCTGCTGGCCTTCCTGCTGATTTCCTTCGTGGTGTTCTTTTTCAACGTGACCACGCTGAACCTGCGCCGCCCCGACAATGAGGAAGACGCAGCCCAACCCCTGGCGCCTGAGTACGGTCGCGCCGGCTTGGGCGTCAACCACGCCGCCAACCCTGCGGCCACGCTGGAGTCCGAGGACGACGAGCCCGCGGCCCCGGCCATGACACTCAAGCGCGTAGGCCCATTGGCTGCTCCGGCTCCAACGCCCCCCGCACCGCTAACCGCTGAGGAAGACGAAGAAGATGAGCCCGACGCCCCATTCCTGACCAGTGGCTCCGTAGCAGCTCCGGCCGTTCCGGCCGCCGTACCCCTCACGGTAGCCCCGGTAGCTGCTTCGGCTGCTACGGCGGCAGCCTCGGCTGCATTGAAGATGGGTGGCGCGGCAGCTGCCGGCCCAGCATTCTCCATTGAGGCGCCGGCTGCCGAACCGGTAGCCCCGCCCGTGCCGGCCCGTGTGCCTACCCCGCTTTCTATGGCCGACCTGGCCGACAACGACGCGCCCCTGCCGGCCGCAGTGCCCGTGGCCAAAGGCCCGTCGTTTGAAGTGGAAATACCTGTGGCCGCGCCCCCGCTGGAAATCGACCGGGATAACGGCGAACTGGACCCCGCCGCCGGCGCCGATATGGCCGCCATTGCCGATGAGGACGAGGATGCCGACGCCATGCCCAACGTGAACTACGACCCCACGCTGGACCTCTCGCGCTACCAATACCCCACGCTGGAGCTGCTCAACGACTACGGCCAGGCCAAAGCCCAGGTCAGCAAGGAAGAGCTGGAAGCCAACAAAGACCGCATTGTAGAAACGCTGGGCCACTACGGCATCAGCATCGCCAGCATCAAGGCCACCATCGGGCCTACCGTCACGCTCTACGAAATCGTGCCGGACGCCGGGGTGCGCATCAGCAAAATCAAGAGCCTGGAAGACGATATTGCTCTGAGTCTGGCCGCGCTGGGTATTCGCATCATCGCGCCTATTCCGGGCAAAGGCACCATCGGTATTGAGGTGCCGAACACGAAGAAGGAGATGGTGAGCATCCGCTCGGTTTTCGCCACCGAGAAGTTTGCGCACACCGAAATGGACCTGCCCATTGCCTTCGGGCGCACCATCACCAACGAGGTATTCGTGGCCGACCTGGCCAAAATGCCCCACCTGCTGATGGCTGGGGCCACGGGCCAGGGTAAGTCGGTAGGCTTGAACGTGATTCTGGCCTCCTTGCTCTACAAGCGCCACCCCGCCCAGCTCAAGTTCGTGCTCGTCGACCCTAAGAAGGTGGAACTGAGTATCTTCAACAAGATTGAGCGCCACTTCCTGGCCAAGCTGCCCGATACCGAGGAGGCCATCATCACCGACACCAAAAAGGTGGTGAACACGCTCAACTCCCTGTGCATGGAGATGGACAAGCGCTACGACCTGCTGAAGGACGCCGGCTGCCGCAACCTCAAGGAGTACAACCGCAAGTTCATTGAGCGCCGGCTGAACCCCAAGAAAGGCCACCGCTTCATGCCCTTTATTGTGCTGGTGATTGACGAGCTGGCCGACCTGATGATGACGGCCGGCAAAGAGGTGGAAACGCCCATTGCCCGCCTGGCCCAGTTGGCCCGCGCCATCGGCATTCACCTGATTGTGGCCACCCAGCGCCCGTCGGTCAACGTTATTACCGGTATCATCAAGGCCAACTTCCCTTGTCGGATTTCCTTTAAGGTGACGAGCAAAATCGACTCGCGCACCATCCTGGATACCGGCGGAGCCGACCAGCTGGTAGGTCAGGGCGACATGCTGTTCTCGGCGGGCTCCGACCTGATTCGGGTGCAGTGCGCCTTTATTGACACGCCGGAAGTTGACCGCGTGTGCGACTTTATCAGCGAGCAGCAGGGCTACCCCGATGCCTACCTGCTGCCCGAAGTAGCCGGGGAAAGCGGGGCCGGCAGCGGCGACGCGGAGGACTTCGACCCCGCCCAGCGCGACTCGATGTTTGAGGAGGCTGCCCGCGTCATCGTTACGCACCAGCAGGGCAGTACCTCGCTGCTGCAGCGCCGCCTCAAGCTGGGCTACAACCGCGCCGGCCGCCTCATCGACCAGCTGGAGCACGCCGGCATTGTGGGGCCGTTTGAGGGCAGTAAGGCCCGGGAAGTTTTAATTCCGGATGAGTACAGTTTGGAACAGTTGTTGAATAGCCTGCCGAAGTAAGCGCGAAACGTTGTGCTTTTTTGGTAGAACTTTGGGCTTTAGTCTGGTTTTACCCGTATGCGGAGCGAAGTCCGTATACGCCGCGCACTACGCTTCGCCCCCAATTCGCCAACAACCTCCTCTCTTACTTTTCGCAATGAAAAAGTTTCTCGCCCTGCTGGCCTTGTCCTTGTCGCTCACGTCGGCTGCCTCGGCTCAGCAGGACCCCAAAGCCACCAAGATTCTGGATCAGATGAGCGCCAAGTACCAGGCCATGAAAGCCTTTAAGGCCTCATTCACCCAGACGCTGGAAAACCCCACCGCCAAGGTAAAGGAAAACCTCTCGGGTGACATCACGGTGAGCGGCACGAAGTTCCGGCTGAAAATGAACGGCCAGGAGGTCATCAACAACGGCCAGACAATGTGGACCTACATGAAGGCCGAAAACGAGGTGAACATTTCCGACTACGAGTCGGATGACCAGGAAATTTCGCCTTCCCAGATTTACACCCTCTATAAGAAAGGCTATAAGTACTCCTACGTGGAGGAAGTGAAGGAAGCCGGCGAGGCCTTCGACGTGATTGAACTCTCGCCCGAGGACCGCAACAACTCCGTGTTCAAGGTTCGCCTGAAAGTGAGCAAGAAGGATAAGTCGGTGAAAAGCTGGCAGATGTTCAAGAAGAACGGCAACCGCTACACCTTCCGCATCAACAAGTTTACGCCCAACGTGCCTGTGGATGCCACCACCTTCACCTTCGATAAAGCCAAGTACAAAGGCGTGAAGGTGATTGACCTGCGCTAAGCTGCCACTACCGCCGAATTTCCCGGCCCGCTTCCGCCTCCAGCGGGGGCGGGCCGGTTTGGTTTTGGTCAGTTGGCGCGCTATTTTTCGTTGGTAATCAGCGTGCAGAATGTCAATAGGATATGCAGGAAGATTTTCTCCACTACGTCTGGCAGCAGCAGTATTTCGATAAAGCCAGCCTACGAACTCAGGATGGCGAGCAGTTGACGGTGCTGCGCCCCGGCTTCCGCCACCAGGATGCCGGCCCCGACTTTCCCAATGCCCGCATCCGCATAGGGGAGGTAGAATGGAACGGAGCCGTGGAAATTCACCTGCGCGCCTCCGACTGGCACCGCCACCAGCACCACCTCGACCGGCGCTACGACCAGGTAATCCTGCACGTGGTACATACCGCCGATGAGCCCGTGCGCCGCACCGACGGCACGCTCATTCCGACCCTGGAACTGGGGCCGCGCCTGGGGCCGGAACTGCTGCACACTTATCAGGCGCTGCTGGCCGCGCCGCCCGCCACGCTGCCCTGCGCCGGCCTGCTGCCGCAGGTGCCGGTTATCACGCGACTTTCGATGGTGGAGCGGGCCCTGCTTGAACGGGCGGAGCGCAAAGCTGCCACCGTACTGACTCTGCACGAGCAGCTTTTGGGCGACTGGGAAGCCACCACCTGGCACGCGCTGGCCGCTGGCTTCGGCTTTCAGAAGAACACCGAGCCGCTAACCCGGCTGGCCAAAGCCCTGTCGCTGTCCGTGCTGCGCCGCCACCGCCACCAGCTGCTGCAGGCCGAGGCGCTGCTGCTCGGGCAGGCCGGTTTTCTGACCGATATAGACGCTTCGGACGACCACACGGCCGCGCTGGTGCGTGAGTACAGCTTCCTGCGGCACAAATACGAATTGGCCGAAACGGCGCTTCAGGCCCATGAATGGAACTTCCTGCGCCTGCGGCCCGCCAACTTTCCCACCGCCCGGCTGGTGCAGCTGGCCGCACTGCTGCACGCCCGGCCCACCCTGTTTGCCGCCCTGCTGGCCGCGGCCGACGTGCCCACGCTCGAAGCGTTTTTCCGGGTGCCGCTGGCCGACTACTGGCACGCGCACAACCGGCCGGGTAGGCCCGGCAAAACCACGGAGCTGGGCCGGGACAGCGTACACCTGCTCATCAGCAACGTGGTAGTGCCGTTGCGCGTAGCCTATGCCCGCCACGTGGGGCAGCCCGAACTGGCGGAAGAAGCCGTGAACCTGCTGGCGCAGCTGCCGGCCGAACACAACCGGCTGCTGGCGCCCTATGAGGCCCTGGGATTCCAGAACAAGTCGGCAGCCGACTCCCAGGGGCTGCTTACGCTGCAGCGGGAGTACTGCCAGCCGCGTCGCTGCCTGCACTGTGCCATCGGGAATCGTATTTTGCGCCAAAATCCGTTGGTGTCTTGAAGGTATTACTGGCCCTCGGGCTAAATAGTCTGCTGCTGTTGTGGCTGGGCCGCTGGCTGTGGCAGCAGCGGCTGGATGCTGCTGTGGGGGCCTGGCTCGGACCGGCGCTGGCGTTTAAACTGCTGGCCACGGTGGCGTCGGTGATTATGCTCTCCTATGATGCGGCGCTGTATCATCAGTGGGGCAACTGGCTGAACGACCACGCCTGGCGCGAAACGCAGGACTGGCTGCGCCTGCTGGGGCAGGATAGCCTGCACCTGGGCGAGCGTACCTTCCTTACGCGCGGCCTTTCCAACACGCTCTTCTTCATCAAGCTGCTTTCCCTGCTGAATTTTGCCTCGGCTGGCATCGTCTGGCTGAATGCCCTGTACGTCTCCCTGTTCAGCTTTATAGGTAGCTGGCAGCTGGTGCGGGTGCTGGCCCGCCGGTTTCCGGCCACGACCCCCAGCGCGGCGGCCGTGGCTTTTCTCGTCTGGCCCAGCGTCGTGTTCTGGACGAGCGGCCTCACCAAGGAAGCCCTGCTGGTAGGCGCGGCGGCCTGGCTTCTGGCCCTCGTAGTAGATGCCAGCTACCAGACGGAGCGGCCTTTGCGGCCAGGGCAGTTGCTGGGCATGCTTCTGCTGACCTTCCTGGTAGTGAAGATGCGGTACTTTTTCGCAGTATTTCTGCTGCTGGCCCTGGCCGTGCTGGTGCTCATTCGAGTAGGACAGCGGCGCGGGCTCTTACAGCGCCGCTGGCTGCAGGTAGGGGTGCTGGTAGTGATACTGGGGCTAGGAGTGTTGATGGCCGGGCGCGTGAGCCATGTTTTCACCGGCGCCAAATTCTCCAGGGAGCTGATGCGCAACTACAACGGTTTGCTGACGCGCTCCGCCGGCCGCCCCCACATTGAGTATCCGGGGCTGGAGCCGACGGTGCCCAGCGTAAGCCGGTATGCTCCACTGGCTGTAGGCAACGCATTGATGCGTCCCTATCTGACCGAAAGCGTGAGCCCGCGCTATTTCCTGGCAGCCCTGGAAAACATAGTGCTGCTCGTAGTACTGGTCACGTGTGTCTGGGCCGTCGTGCGAGGCCGGGGCGGGCAGCTGCCTTTTGCGCTGGTGCTGCTGCTGCTGTTCTACTGCCTGGTGGTGGCGTTGCTCATCGGCCTTACTACGCCCAACCTGGGCACGCTCAACCGCTACCGGGTGTCGTTTCTGCCTTTTCTGCTGCTGCTGCTGCTCCAGAACGACTACGCGGCCCGGTGGCTGCGGCGCCTGCCCTGGCCCAAGAGGCAGGGGTAAACCCAGCAGCAGGAGCCAATGCTGCGTACTAGCCATTGGCTGGCCAACCAGCGGGGTGTAACCGTCAGGCAAGTCCTTTCGGGTCCGTAGGGGTTTCGCAGCGTGTCATCTATTTCCGAAGATTCCGAAATAGATGACACATTCTGCAGGCAACTTGTCATCTATTGTGAAGAACTTGAAAATAGATGACACGATTATGTGTCTGCTTTGCTGTGCGGGTGTTGCCTTGAGCCTGGCAGCAGGGGAGTTGCTACCATCACTCAGCTTGGCCGCCCTGCGAAAGGCGCGTATCTTTGCAATTCAGAAACCCGCGGCCTCGTGTCGCTGTTTGCCTCCGCATGGAAAATCCCGTAATCATTCTTGGTGCCCAAACCGTCGGCACGGCCGCCCTCGACGCTTTCCAGAGCAACGATGTAGTAGTGTACTGTCTGCTCGACGACGACAAGGCCCTCCAGAACACCGAGCTCAACGACGTGCCCGTGATGGGCAATACCGACGACGCTCAGCTCCTGAAGCTGCTGGGCAAGAAGTGCGAAGTGTTCGTGGCCACCGATGATACCGCCAGCCGCCGCAGCCTCACCAGCATGCTGCACGAGGAGTACACCGTAGCGCCCGTCAACGCCATTCACGCCCGGGCCAGTGTATCGGAGCACGCGTGGCTGGGGCATGGTATTCTGGTAGGGGCCAACGCCGTGGTTGCCAGCACCGCCAAAGTAGAAAACGGCTGCATTATCGGTCCCAATGCCGTGGTGGAAGCCAAGGTGCAGGTGGGCGAATACGCGCAACTGGGTTCCGGCTCCATCCTCAACGCGGGCGTCGAGGTGGGCGCGCAGGCCTTTATCGGCTCGGGCGTGGTGGTGGTGGCCGGAGTGAAAATTGGGGCCAAAGCCCGCGTAGGGGCCGGCTCCGTCGTAGTGGCCGATGTGCCCGCCGGCCAGACCGTGTTCGGCAACCCAGCCACTAAAGTTTAATTAGTAATTAGTAATTGGGAATTAGTAATTATCCGGTTCAGCGGGCCAGATTTTCTCAAATTCTTAATTGCTAATTCTTAATTACTAATTCAAAAAATGGACTACCGCGTTCTGCTTTATTACTGCTACACGCCCATTGAGAATCCGGAGCTGTTTCGGGAGGAGCACCATAGGCTGTGCCTGAGCCTGAACCTGCTGGGCCGTATCATTGTGGCGCCCGAGGGGCTGAATGGCACCGTTTCGGGCCGGTTGGCGGACTGTGAGGCGTACATGCAAACGGTAAAGGCTGACCCGCGCTTCGCGGCCCTGGAGTTCAAGGTAGAAGAAGCCCCGGCGCACACCTTCCAGAAGCTGCACGTGCGCGTGAAGCCCGAAATCGTGCATGTGGGGTTGCCGCACATCAAGCCTTACGAGCGCACGGGCGTGCATTTATCGCCCACCGAGTTCCGCGACCTGAAAGACCAGGACGACGTGGTAATACTGGACGTGCGCTCCGACTATGAGCACCAGCTCGGCCGCTTCAAGAATGCCCTGACGCTGGACATCGAGAACTTCCGCGAGTTTCCCGAGAAAGTAGAGGAGCTGGTGCAGTACAAGGACAAGAAAATCCTGACCTACTGCACCGGCGGCATCAAGTGCGAAAAGGCCTCGGCGTTTTTGCTGGAGCAGGGCTTCG
This sequence comes from Hymenobacter guriensis, assembly GCF_015773195.1. GTDB lineage: Bacteria > Bacteroidota > Bacteroidia > Cytophagales > Hymenobacteraceae > Hymenobacter > Hymenobacter guriensis. The sequence goes on along the minus strand of NZ_JADWYK010000004.1, from coordinate 135,359 downwards.
AGAACGTGTACCAGCTGCACGGGGGCATCATCAAATACGGGCTGGAAGCCGGGGGTGAGGATTTCGATGGCAAGTGCTACGTGTTTGATGGCCGCGTAGCCGTGGACGTGAATACGGTGAACCCCACCATCATTTCCACCTGCCACCACTGCCACACGCCCTCAGCCCGCATGATCAACTGCGCCAACCCGCACTGCAACCTGCATGTGGCCATGTGCGAAGCCTGCGGCCAGCAGCTCGACGGGGCTTGCTCCACCGTCTGCCAGCAGCACCCGGAGAAGCGCCCCTACGACGGCACCGGCGCCTACCCCAAAGCCAGCAACAACTACAACCCCGAGCAGGGCCTGCTCTCGTATCGGGCTCCAGCCCTGAAATAGCGCGTCCGCTTAGGTTTTCCCGCATCTGGTGGCCCGGCTTCTGCTGGGCCATTATTTTTTACGGCTGGCTTTCAACGGCTCGGCGGAAAGAAGTACGCACATTTTGGCCGCTTGCTCCGTAATACGTAACTCGAATGTTTCCCCACTATTCCCCGCCCTCCCCATGCCTATTCCCGAATCGGAGCTGATTTTGAACCGCGACGGCAGCGTGTATCACCTGAACCTCGTGCCCGACCACATTTCCGACACCATTATCACCGTCGGCGACCCGGAGCGCGTGCCCCTGGTCAGCCAGCACTTCGATTCCATCGAAACCCAGATCCACAAGCGCGAATTTGTAACGCACGTGGGCTACTACAAGGGCAAGCGCCTTACCGTCATCAGCACGGGCATGGGCACCGATAACATTGATATCCTGCTCAATGAGTTGGATGCGCTGGTCAACATCGACTTTGTAACCCGCGAAGCCCGGCCCCTGGAGGAGCGCATTGCTTTGCGTATTGTGCGCGTAGGCACCAGCGGTGCCCTGCAGGAGGATATTCCGCTGGGCTCCCACCTGGTTTCGGAACACGGCGTAGGCCTCGATTCGCTGATGCAGTTTTATCCGCTGGTAGAAACCGGGCTGGAAGTGGAAGTGGGCGCCGGAGTACAGCAGGCTCTGCAGCTGCCGTACCGCCCGTACTGCGTACGCGGCTCCGACTTGCTGCGCGAACAGCTAGGCGCGGACATGGTAGCGGGCAACACGCTCACCTGCCCCGGCTTCTACGGCCCCCAGGGCCGCGTGCTGCGCCTCGATCTGCGCATGCCCGACCTGATTCAGCAGTTCCAGCGCTTCCGCTATCATAGTGCCGAGGGCGAATTCCGCCTCACCAACTTCGAAATGGAAACGGCCGGCTACTATGCCCTGGGTCGTATGCTGGGCCACGAGGTCGTGTCGCTGAACGCTATTGTAGCCAACCGTGCTACCGGCGAGTTTGCCACCAACGCCGACCAGGTTGTCAACGACCTGATCCAGAAAACCCTGGACCGCCTCTAAGCCCACGGATGAGCACGGATTTTGTGAACGGCTCATTTTCAGGATAACAACAAAAAGGCCCCGCACGCTGCGGGGCCTTTTGTTTTTGAACGATTGTCGTAGGGAGTCTTAACCGCCCAAAAATCCGTGTAATCCGACAAGTCCGGGGTATGTGGGGTTACAGGAAATCGATGCCGATAACGCTGCGCATGGGAAGGAAAGCGCCCGATTTGAGCGTGATATAGTCGGCATCACAGGCCCACACGGTGGTTTGCACGCGCCTGGCAGTGCCATCAGCGGTCTGGAAGTAGATATCAACCTTGCCGTGGTAACCATTGCCCAGCGTAGTAGCCCGCTCGGCTGAGTAGCGCCGCAGCTGGCGGTCAACCACCGAATCCAGTACATCAACAGCCGGAAAGCTCAACTGCTGAACATGCTCTTTTGAAATGATTTCCGGGGATTGTACAAATGTTTGCATGGTGGTGTCAGCTAGGTGTTTGCAGGTTTGGTGCTAGTAACTTACAAGTAAGTACTTACTTAGTCAAGTATTCGGGGATAAAAATTATATTAGATCTTTAAGGCTGGTCGCTGCTATTATCCTGGGCTAATGCAATTGTGTTTTTCTTTGCAACTGAACTGGCACTGCTATTTTACTGCTCCTTTATCCGCGCCTTTCCATACAAAAACCGCCGCCTGCTCCTGAAGGCAGACGGCGGTTGATGCCTGGAGAACGTCCTGTTATAGAGCCGCCAGAAAGGCCATGGTATCCACTCCATCGGCGTAGTCCGTGATGGCGGGGCACTGTGCCCGCCCGAAAGGAAAGCTACCGGGATACTGGCCGCCCGCCGATACGATACACTGCACCCGCTCACCCAGATCAGTAAGCTTATCGGCCAGATCTACCTCATGCTGATAGGTGACGTAGTGCAGCACCGAAATGGGCGACACCAGCTGCGGATTTTCGGTGAGCAGCAGAAAGCCGCTGTCGAAGTGCGGCACGCCGTTTACCAGCAGAATGCTCTTGTTGTAGTCGTAGTTGTTCTGGTATTTATGGTGGTCGGTGGCGTGGTGCCAGGGCGCCAGGGCATCGAGCAGGGGCGTGAAGCTATAGCCCTCGGGCACGTACAGGGAGCTGACGTTGCGGCAGCCCAGGCCATAGTAGCGGAAAATGTCCTCGCCCAGCAGCCCCAGGTCATGGTCAGTTTCGCGGCCCGTGAGCACGGCCAGGGAGCTGCGGTTGCGCCGGATGATGTTGGGCTTCTTGCCGAAATAAAACTCGAAGTAGCGGGCCGTGTTGTCGGAGCCGGTGGCAATGAAGGCATCGGCCGCATTCAGGCGCTCCACCAGTTTGATACGCTCGTCAAAGCGGGGCTCCAGCTGCGTCAGCTCGTCCAGCACCCAGCGCATCAGCACGGTATCGTCGGAAGAGAGCTTGGCCAGTAGCGTGTGCCCGCTCAGCAGCACGCACAACGCATCATGAAAGCCCACCAGCGGAATATTGCCCGCCATGACCACGCCCACCTGCCGGGGTGTTTCGGGCTCGGGGCGGTAGCGGGACGCCCAGGCGCGCAGCGGCTCTCCCTGCAGCAGCTCGGCTATGCCCCGAAAGGCGGAGGCCACGTTGGGCTTGTCGAACCAGGCGTTCTGGTTGCGGGCCCGGGCCGCCAGAGTGGTCAGTTCATCGTCGGAAAGCTGGTGCAGGCGCTGGCCCAGGGCTACAAAAGCGGCAAGGCGGTCGGCTTGATTCATATGGAAGAAGGGGAGAAGGCGGGAGTATTCGGCAAAAAACTCGCAAGAGTACGGGTTAGTTTCTACTTTTGCCGGGTTGGATTGCGGTAATCAGGCATCTATTGCCCGGCAATCTACGTTTACGCGTACCAAAAAGGAGGATACGGCTATGGCCATCATGATAACCGACGAGTGCATCAACTGCGGTGCCTGCGAACCGGAATGCCCCAACAATGCTATCTACGAAGGCGGCGCCAACTGGCGCTGGGCCGACGGCACGGCCCTGAGTGGCACCGTGACGGTAGATGGCGGCGAACAGGTGGGCGCTACGGCTGCCCAAAGGCCCGTCTCTGATGAGTACTACTACATCGTATCGGACAAGTGCACCGAGTGCGTGGGCTTCCACGAGGAACCCCAGTGCGCCGCTGTCTGCCCCGTAGACTGCTGTGTGGACGACCCCGACTACCGTGAGTCGCAGGACAAGCTGCTCAAGAAAAAGGAGTGGCTGCACCAGGAAGCCTAGGCTTCCGGACGGCTTATTTCAGAATGGATTCACCCATAAGCCCTGCTCCGGCAGGGCTTATGGCGTTCTAGAGGGGGCCGGGTTGGGCCCAAAGTGAAGGTGGCGGTCAGCGGCCTGCTCTTGCTTCAGCAGCTTCAAAAACTCGCGGCGGCTGACTTCTTCGGCGCCCAAGGCTGCCAGGTGAGGCGTGAGTTGCTGAATATCGAGCAAGGTTGCTCCCTGTCGGCGCAGGCTCTCTATCAGGGCCAGCAAAGCCAGCTTGGAAGCATTAGGCCGGGTATGAAACATACTCTCCCCCGCAAACACGCCCCGCACGGCCACCCCGTAGAGGCCGCCTACCAGCTCAGCGCCATCCCACACCTCCACGCTGTGGGCCCGCCCCGCCCGGTGTAGGGCCACGTAGCCGCGTATTAGCTGGGGCGTAATCCAGGTGCCCGCCTGCTCGGGGCGCAGCTGTTGCCGGCAGGCGTGCATCACCTGTTCAAAGGCTTCGTTGAAGCTGATGCGCCAGGGGCTCTGGCGCAGCGCCCGGGCCAGGGAGCGGCCCACGTGCAGGCGCTCCAGCCGCAGAATACCGCGCCGGGGTGGGCAAAACCACGGCAGCACCGGCCAGCCTTCCACCGGCCACGGAAAGATGCCCCGGCTGTAGGCGGCGGTGAGGTTTTCGACGGTCGGCTCCCCACCGAGCAGCACCAAGCCTTCCACTGAGTCGTCGGCGGCCTTGTCGGGATTGTCGGGGAAGGGCAGGAGCATAGAACTGTGCGAACAAGAGGGTAACTAGCGGAAGCGGCAAAGCAAGTTTCAAACTTAAAGAAGGCCGGGCGCTAAAGCCAGCTCGATTACCGAGGAGTGAACCGTGCCAGGCGGGCTACTCAAGGAACGCATCTTCGGCTTGGAAATGCCGAAGATTTCCCGCCCCGCCCGAAATGCCTACTTTTGCGCCCGTATTCAGACTTGAATTTCCTCCGCCGATGTCCATCGCCAAAACCTATACCCCCGCCGACGTTGAAGCCAAATGGTACCAGCGCTGGCAGGAGCAGGGCTTCTTTAAAGCCAAGGCCAACCCCCGCAAGCAGCCGTACTCGGTAGTTATTCCGCCGCCCAACGTGACGGGCGTGCTGCACATGGGCCACATGCTGAACAATACCATTCAGGATGTGCTGGTGCGCCGGGCGCGCATGCAGGGCAAGGAAGCCTGCTGGGTACCTGGCACCGACCACGCCTCCATTGCCACCGAGGCCAAGGTAGTGGCGCTGCTCAAGGAGCAGGGCATCGAGAAGAAGGACCTCACGCGGGAGCAGTTTCTAGAGCATGCTTTTGCCTGGAAGGAAAAGTACGGGGGCATCATCCTCGAGCAGCTCAAGCAGCTGGGTGCTTCCTGTGACTGGGACCGGACGCGCTTCACCATGGAGCCCGAGCTGACCGAGGCCGTACTGCGCGTGTTCGTGGATCTGCACCAGAAAGGCCTGATTTACCGTGGTATCCGCATGGTAAACTGGGACCCGCAAAGCCAGACGGCCCTGTCCGACGAGGAAGTAATTCCCAAGGACGTAATGGCCAAGATGTATCATTTGAAGTATGAAGTAGTGAGTAGTGAGTATTTAGACTCTGCCCAAGCGCAAGGGGGAAAATCTCAATATTCACTACCCAATACCCAATACTTAACCGTTGCTACGTCGCGGCCCGAAACCATCATGGCCGACGTGGCCGTAGCGGTGAACCCCAATGACCCGCGCTACACCCACCTGCACGGCGCCAAGGTGCGCATTCCGCTGCTGGGCCGCGAAATTCCGGTGATTCTGGACGAGTACGTGAGCATCGACTTTGGCACGGGCGCGCTGAAGGTAACGCCGGCCCACGACCTGAACGACTACGAGCTGGGCGTAAAGCACAACCTGCCCGTTATCGACATCCTGAACAACGACGGCTCGCTCAACGAGAAGGCCGTGCTCTACGTGGGGCAGGACCGGTTCGCCGCCCGCCGCAACATCGTGAAGGACCTGGAAGAAGCTGGCCACGTGGTGAAGGTAGACGAGTACGCCAGCATTGTGCAGACCTCGGAGCGCACCAAGGCCGTGATTGAGCCCCGCCTGAGCTTGCAGTGGTTCCTGAAAATGGAGCACCTGGCCAAGCCGGCCCTGGAAGTGGTGGAAAACGACACCGTGAAGCTTCATCCGGCCAAGTTCAAGAACACCTACCGGGTGTGGATGGAGAATGTGCGCGACTGGTGCATTTCCCGCCAGCTGTGGTGGGGTCAGCAGATACCGGCCTACTATCTGCCCGACGGCACCTACGTGGTGGCCCTCACCGCCGAGGAAGCCTTGGTGCAGGCACGGGAGCAGAGCGGCAACCAGGACCTGCAACTCACCGACCTGCGCCAGGACGAGGACGTGCTGGACACCTGGTTTTCGTCGTGGCTGTGGCCGATTTCGGTGTTCGACGGCTTCAAGGACCCCGACAACGCCGACGTCAACTATTTTTATCCCACCAATGACCTGGTGACGGGGCCTGACATCCTGTTCTTCTGGGTGGCCCGCATGATTATGGCCGGGCTGGAGTACCGCAAGGAAATACCGTTCCGCAACGTGTACCTCACCGGCATCGTGCGCGACAATCTGGGCCGCAAGATGAGCAAGCAGCTCGGCAACTCGCCCGACCCGCTGGACCTGATCAAGCAGTTCGGGGCCGACGGCGTGCGGACTGGCATGCTGTTCTCGGCGCCGGCTGGCAACGACCTGCTCTACGACGAAAAGCTGGTGGAGCAGGGCCGCAACTTCTCCAACAAGCTCTGGAACGCCTTCCGCCTCATCAAAGGCTGGGAAGTGGATACCGCCTTGCCTTTCGCCAATGAAAAGGCGGTGGAGTGGTTTTCGGCCAAGCTGAACGCCACCATCACGGAACTGGATGAGCACTTCGAGAAGTTCCGGATAAGCGACGCGCTGATGATGGTGTATAAGCTGGTGTGGGACGACTTCTGCTCCGAGTACCTGGAGATGATTAAGCCCGCCTACCAGGCACCCATCGACCCGGAGACGCTGCGCCTGACCTCGGGCTTCCTCGAAACCCTGCTCAAGCTGCTGCACCCGTTCATGCCCTTCATCACCGAGGAAATCTGGCACGAGCTGAAGGAGCGCGGTCCGAAGGAATATGTGTGCGTGGCTGCGTGGCCCAAAGCCCAGCCCGTAGCCGGTGCGCCCGAGCTGCTGGCCCGCATGGAAAAGGCCCTGGCCATTGTAGGCGGGGTACGCACCATCCGCAACCAGAAGGGCCTGGGCCCTAACAAGCCCCTTACTCTGGCCGCCAAAACCGACGATACCCAGCTGCTCCAGGACTACGACCCCATCATTCGCAAGCTGGCCGCCCTTACCGACATTTCGGTGGTGACGGAAGCGCCGGCTGCTTCGGTAAGCTTCGTGGCGGGCAGCAGTGAGTTCTTTGTGCCCCTGGAAGGCCAGATTGACCTTGGAGCTGAAAAGGAACGCCTCGGCAAAGAGCTGGAATACGCCCAGGGATTCCGCGACTCAGTGCTGAAAAAGCTGGCCAACGAGAAGTTCGTGGCCAACGCCAAGCCCGACCTGGTAGAGCGGGAGCGGCAGAAGCTGGCCGATGCCGAAGCTAAAATCACGGCCCTGGAGCAAAGCCTGGCAGCGCTCTAAGCCGGTTGCTTACAACTGACCTGTCATCCTGAGCGGAGCGAAGGACCTTAGCACGCATGGTAGAGTCCGATTGACTCGTTCATGCGTGCTAAGGTCCTTCGCTCCGCTCAGGATGACAATTTTATGGCATAGCCCGCGCCGTTCACAATTTCCTCGTTTCTTTAGTGCAGCCATTCATTTCATCTGGTTGCCCTATGAACCTTTTCTCCACCTGCCTGACGGGCCTAGGCGTGCTGCTAGGCGGCGCAGTCCTGGCCCAGACGCCCTCCGCTACCATGCCCAAACCGCCCGTGGCCGCCATTAAGGCCAAAGAACTGAAGTCGCCCTTCGGCACGCGCACCGATAACTACTACTGGCTGAATGAGCGCGAAAACCCCGAAGTCATCAGCTACCTGAACGCCGAAAACGCCTATACCGAGCAGCAGCTGGCCCCAGTGAAAGGACTGGAAGAAAAGCTGTTTCAGGAAATCAAGGGTCGCATCAAGGAGCAGGATGAGTCGGTGCCCTACCGCGACAATGGGTACTACTACTACACCCGCTACGAGGCCGGGGCCGAGTACCCGATTTACTGCCGCAAAAAGGGCAGCCTAAGCGCCAAAGAGGAAGTCCTGCTCAACGCCAACGAACTGGGCAAGGGCAAAGCCTACTACCAAATTGGCGGCTTCGAGGTGAGCGACGACAACCAGGTGCTGGCTTACTCCGAGGACGTGGTGAGCCGCCGCCTCTACACGCTGCGCTTCCGCAACCTCAAAACCGGCCAGCTCTTTCCTGAGCAAATCCCCAACACCAGCGGCAACGCCGTGTGGGCTGCCGATAACAAGACCGTTTTCTACACCCGCAAGGACCCCAGCACCCTCCTCGACTACCAGCTTTACCGCCACACCCTGGGCACCGACCCCAAGCAGGACCAGCTAGTGTACGAGGAAAAGGACAACACCTTCCGCATTGGCGTGCACCGCTCCAAGTCGCGCCGGTACGTGCTACTGGACATCGGCAGCACCATGTCGTCGGAGGTACGATACCTGGAGGCCGGCAAACCAGCCGAAGCACTGAAAGTGTTTCTGCCCCGGGAGGCCGACCACTTGTATGAGGTAGAGCACCTGGGCGACCAGTTCTACGTGCGCTCCAACGCTGGCGCGCCCAACTTCCGCCTGCTGAAAACGCCCGTCACCAATACTGCTAAAACCGCCTGGCAGGAGGTCATTGCCCACCGCCCCGATGTATTCTTGGAAAACATGGAGTTGTTCAAGGATTACCTGGTGCTGGGCGAGCGGAAAGAAGGCTTGCTACAGCTACGCGTGATTCGGTGGAAGGACAAGCAAGAGCACTACCTCAACTTCGGAGAGCCCGCCTACACGGCCGCCATCAGCATCAACCCCGAGTTTGATACCCCGGTGCTGCGCTACAGCTACTCCTCGCTCACCACCCCATCTTCCACCTACGACTACGACATGGCCGCCCGCAGCAAAAAACTGCTGAAGGAGCAGGCCGTGCTGGGCAGTTTCAAAAAGGAAGACTACGTGACCGAGCGGATGTACGCCACCGCCACCGACGGCACGAAAATTCCGATGTCCATCGTGTATAAGAAGGGCTTTAAGAAGGACGGCACGTCGCCGGTGCTGCAATACGCCTACGGCTCCTACGGCTACTCCACCAACCCCACCTTCAGCGCAGCTCGCCTGAGCTTGCTCGACCGGGGCTTTGCCTACGTGATTTGCCACATCCGGGGCGGACAGGAAATGGGCCGGCAGTGGTACGAGAACGGCAAGAAGCTCAAGAAGAAAAATACCTTCACCGACTTTACCGACTGCTCCAAGTACCTCATCGACCAGAAGTTTACCTCCGCCAATAAGCTGTTTGCCATGGGCGGCTCGGCCGGTGGCCTGTTGATGGGTGCGGTGGTGAACCTGCATCCTGAGTATTACAAGGGCGTGGTGGCAGCTGTGCCCTTCGTGGACGTGGTGACGACTATGCTGGATGAAAGCATCCCGCTGACGACCGGGGAGTACGACGAGTGGGGCAACCCCAACCAGAAGGAGTTCTACGACTACATGCTCTCGTACTCTCCCTACGACCAAGTGAAGGCCCAGCAGTACCCGAACATGCTCGTAACCACCGGCCTGCACGACTCCCAGGTGCAGTACTTCGAGCCCGCCAAGTGGGTAGCCAAGCTGCGCACCGTAAAAACCGACCAGAACCTGCTGCTGCTGCACACCGACATGGCCGCCGGCCACGGGGGCGCATCCGGCCGCTTCAAGTCCATCCACGATACGGCCAGGCAGTTTGCCTTTATGCTGATGTTGCTGGGCGTGAAGTCGTAGGGGTCGTAGCTTACAGATTTATGATATTAGTGTTGTTTGGCTTATGAGTAGGCCTTTTTCGGTGGGTTTTTTCCTGCCCTTGGTATGCTTAGGGCTTTCCAACTGTATCGGGTTTACCTTGGTTACGGACACAAGACAACTGCCTGTTAGTAGATCAAGGGCAACTATAGGTTCGCGGATTGGTAAAGACGGTGGCCGTGCGGGCGGGGTGACGACAGCAGACGCTCTACGTTTGTGGGGTAAGCCGATTCGCCGTGATACCTTAGGTGCGGAACAAAGATGGGTTTATCGTTCGCGTCAAGTGTCTTGGCGAGGTATAGAGATATATGCAATCTTGCCACTTCCCTTGTTGGTGCCCACTGGCTTCAAGAAAGTCACTCTGACGTTTGATCATGATCAGCTTCGCCATTACACCATTGATAATGGCCGTCAGCGGTTTTTTGGTTATTTCATTTGGGGATTTAGCAACGACAAACAGTGGCAATTCAACCAAGAGCAGGGCGACCCGATGGCGTGTAATGGCTACCTCGATTTTTATTGCTATTAAACAGCACGAAGGCGACCGATGTAACTACTAGCAAGGACATCTTAATGTCTTCTTGAAAGTTCTGGCTGCTGTTGCCCGGTAACCTCTGCCTGTTCCGTATAGCAACGCCCCCGCGTGGCGCCTCTTGGTTTCAAACCAAGTGCGCCACGCGGGGGCGTTGCTGTGTTGACGCTTACTCGCGAAAGTAGCCGGCTGTGTTTATAATGCGTTGGACAGAGTTTCGCCCGCATCCGAAATGGGAGGTGAAGAAGGAAAAACGGCAGCTGAGGTCTTGCAAAAGTTGCCGTGGAAGACCGGTAAACGAGTGGTGAGAAAGAACATTAGCCAGTTGTGGCGGTTTTTTAGCGGTGCGTGCCACCTCTTCACCAAACTAGTGTCTGTGGCGCGCTGCCTCTTTGGTTGGCGCGAGGCTTTAGCGGCGTCAGTCGTCAGAAGCCAAGGGTTGGTCGATATCCGGCGGAGGCCCTTCGTAGGGCGCGTATTTTTGAGGCACTGGACGGCTGACAAAGCCAGCTCCGGGGCTGTTTTTCTCTGATATGAAACGAATTGTTCTGTTGATTTTACTCACCGCCGGGGGTACGGCGGCCTTTGCCCAACAACCTGCTGCCCCTGAGCGCCCCGCTGGTGCCACCCGCCCGACCGGTGCCGGAAGGCCTGTCGGCGCACCAGCTGGTCCCGCCGCCCAGCCCCGCGAAGGCACCGGCCGCATCACCGGCACCGTACTCGATGCCACCAGCAAGCAGCCGGTTCCCTTTGCTACCATTGCCCTCTTCGACCCCGCCACCAACAAGCCCGTAGATGGCACCGCTGCCGACGACAATGGCAAGTTCGCCCTCACGCGCGTAGCCGCCGGCACCTACACCGTGCAGATCAGCTTTATTGGCTACCAGCAGATTGAAAAGCCAGGGGTGGTCATCACCGAGGATGGCAATACCGTAGCCCTGGGTACGGTCACGCTGGCCTCCACGGCCCAAAAGCTGGGCGAAGTGGTAGTGGAAGGCCAGCGCAGCCTGATTGAGGAGAAGGTAGACCGCACCGTGTACAACGCCGAGAAGGACGAAACCACCCGGGGTGGCGACGCCACCGACGTGCTGCGCCGCGTGCCCAGCCTCTCTGTAGACCTCGACGGCAACGTGACCCTGCGCGGGTCCCAGAACATCCGGGTACTCATCAACAACCGCCCCAGCACCATTGCCGCCAACTCCATTGCCGACGCCCTCAAGCAGATTCCGGCCGACCAGATTAAGAGCGTGGAGGTGATTACCGCGCCCTCGGCCAAGTACGACGCCGAAGGCTCCGGCGGCATCATCAACATCGTCACCAAGCAAAACAACCTGCAAGGCTTCACGCTGGATGGGCGCGTGAGTGGGGGCCTACGCGCCGCCGACGCGGGCGTTTCGGCTTCGTACCGCGCCGGCAAGATGGGCTTCTCCTTGAACGCGGGCGGCCGCGGCGGCTACAACACGCCGGGCTCCTTCGAAAACGAGCAAACCACCTACAGCATCACCGGCAACGACCTGAGTTCCCGCACCAAGCTCAGCACCACCACGCAGTCGGCCGAAACGCGCAACAACCAGTTTGGGGGGCGCTACTCCCTGGGCTGGGACTACGACATCAACAAGCAGAACTTCCTCACGGCCTCGGCCCAGTTGGGCATGCGCAACGGGACCACCTACCAGGATGGCCTCACCACTAGCATCCAGCGCTTCGATGGCACGGCCAACCCCGCCGCCACCGTGCGCGACGTGAAGGTGCTCGACAAGGCCAACACGCTGGACCTCAGCCTGGGCTACACCCACAACTTTGCCTTGCCCCAGCGTGAGCTAAGTTTGCAAACCCAGTATAGCCGCAACAATCGCCAGAACGACTTCACCAACGACATCCTGGAAGGCGCCCAAGCTGGTACCGAATTGCGCAACCTCAACGACAGCTACAACCAGGAAGTAACGGTACAAGCTGACTACCAGACTCCGCTGGGCGACAAGCAGTTATTGGAGCTGGGCGGCAAGAATATTTCCCGCCAAGTGGAGAGTGACTACACCACCCTCATCAACGGCCAGCCGCAGCCGGGCCTGGGCCTGTCCAACGTGTTCACCTACCGGCAGAACGTGTCGGCGGCCTACGCGTCCTATACCCTAGGCTTCGGGGAGAACTACACCCTGAAGGCCGGCACCCGCTACGAGTACACCACCATCGACGCCGACTTTGAAACCTCGGAGGTGGATAAGATTCCGAGCTACGGGGTGCTGGTGCCTAGCCTGAACTTGTCGAAGAAGCTCAAGAACGGCAACACCGTGAAGGCGGCCTACAATAAGCGTATCCAGCGCCCGTCGTTGCAGTTTCTGAACCCCAACCGCCAGGCCCAGAACCCGGTCAACATTACCGAGGGGAACCCGAAGCTGGACCCGGAGTACACCAACAACTTCGAGCTAGGCTACAACACCTTCATCAAGCAGACCTCGCTCAACTTCACGGCCTTCGCCCGCAACACCAACAAGTCCATCCAGCCCATCCGCACGGCCAGCGCCAACGGCGACACCATCCGGACCAGCTACGGCAACATCGGCACCGAAAACGCCTACGGCACCAGCGTGTTTGCCAACGTGAACCTGAACAACAAGCTCACTGTAGGGGGTGGTGTGGATGTGTACTACGCCGTGCTCGACAACAACAATACGGAGGACGTGCGCTTTTCCGCAAGCAACAAGGGTTGGGTGGCCAGTGGCCGACTCATGGGTAGCTACAACTTCACCAAGGGCTGGGGCCTGCAGTTCTTTTCCTTCTACCGGGGCCGGCAGGTGCAGCTCCAGGGCTACCAGGGCGGCATCGGCGTGTACAGCCTCAGCCTGAAAAAGGACTTTGCCGACAAGAAAGGCTCCTTCGGCATTGGTGCTGACAACTTCTTCACACCGAAGTGGCGTATCCGCAGTGAGGTAAACTCCCCGCTGCTCGATCAGAACAGCCTGAACGTACTGCACCGCACCAGCGTGCGGGCTACCCTCAGCTACCGCATCGGCAAGATGAGCATGGCCCCGCAGCGCCGCAAGAAATCCGTAAACAACGACGACCTGAAGGACGGCGGCGGTGCCCCCACTGAAGCGCCAGCCCAGCAAAGCGGCGGCCGCCCGTAGAGGTTGGAGCTTCGTGCTTGGCACAGGTAACGGGCCGGCAATTGTAGGGGCGGGGCTTGCCCCCGCCCGCCGTTGCGCAGACTGGCGGCGGCGCAGGTGCCCGGGCCAAGGCAATACCCACCCCATGTCGTGCCGCTACTACCTGCCTCACCAATCCGCAGAAGACTTAAAACAGAACGCCCCACCGATGTATGTCGGTGGGGCGTTCTGTTATTATATGAGCAGATAGGCCGGTGGCTCCAGCAATGTAAGCACCAGGAACTAAGCACTTGTTACTGCTTCACCTTCAGACTGTCAGGTATGTCCCCGCGTTTCACCAGCGTGAGTTGGTTCTGCAGTTGGAAATTGACTTGTTCACAATCGGCAAACCGCTTTTCGGCCAGCTGCAAGGCCTTTTCGGTGGCGTTAAGCTGCTGATACAGATACAGGATCAGGCCGAGGGCAATGAGCAGGGCGGCCAGGGAAAGTACTTTGTTCATGGGCAAAAAGCAGGGCGAAGCAGTTGCCTCGCCCTGTTTGGTAAGTTAGTGATGCGTCATCTTGGCGTGACGGCTCGCAAAGCTACTAGATAGCCGTGTTGGGGTCGAACTGCTCAAGGTAGTCGGCCACCTTGCGCACGAACATGCCACCCAGCGAACCATCAACCACACGGTGGTCGTAGGAGTGCGAGAGGAACATGAAGTGGCGAATGCCAATCAGGTCACCCTGAGGCGTTTCTATCACGGCCGGCTTCTTCTTGATGGCACCCACGGCCATGATGGCCACCTGGGGCTGCATGATGATTGGCGTGCCCATCACATTGCCGAAGGAGCCCACATTGGAAAGGGTATAGGTGCCACCTTCCAGGTCTTCGGGCTTGAGCTTATTGGCCCGGGCGCGGGCGGCCAGGTCGTTCACGCGCTTGGTCAGGCCGTTCAGGTTCAGCTGGTCGGCGTTGTGAATCACCGGCACAATGAGGTTGCCGGAGGGCAGCGCCACAGCCACGCCCACGTTGATGTCGCGCTTCTTGATGATGTAGTCCCCATCCACCGATACGTTGATGTTGGGGAAGTCTTGAATGGCGCGGGCAATGGCCTGCACGAAGATGGGCGTGAAGGTGAGGTTTTCGCCCTCGCGCTTTTTGTAAGCATCCTTGTGCTTGTTGCGCCAGTTCACGATTTCCGTCACGTCGGCCTCTACGAAGCTCGTCACGTGGGGCGAAATGCGCTTAGAATCCACCATGCGCTGGGCAATCATCTTGCGCATGCGGTCCATTTCCACCAGCTCCTGCCCGCCGCTCACAGAAGGCACAGGTTTGCTAGCGGGGGCTGGGGAAGCAGCAGGCTTAGCAGCGGGTGCTGCAGGAGCCGCTTGTGGTGCTGGTGCCGAGGCAGCAACGGGGGCCGAAGCTGCCGTGGAGGCTGCGGTGGGCGCAGGTGCAGCGGCCAGGGGCTTTTTACCACCAGCTACGTAGTCGAGGATGTCTTTTTTCGTGACGCGGCCCTCTGAGCCGGTGCCAGGTAGGCACTCCAGGTCCGCCATCGAAATGCCTTCCTCGCGGGCAATGCTGAGCACCAGCGGGGAGTAGAAACGGCCGGGTTGGGGCTGGGCTGCAGCAGTTTGCTGCTGTGCCTGCGGGTCGTGCGGCTCGGGCAGGTAAGGTACCTCGGGAGCGGATGTGCCAGTGCTGGCAGCAGGCTCGGCAGCGGGAGCCGCGGCGGTGGGTGCCACTGCGCCGGCGCTGGCCGCGTCGGTTTCGATGATGGCAATGGGCGCGCCCACAGCCACTACCTGGCCTTCCTGAACCAGGATTTCCTGCAGCACGCCGGCGTGAATGGCGGGTACCTCGGTATCTACCTTGTCGGTAGCTACTTCCAGCACCGACTCGTCCTGCTCAATGGCTTCACCTACTTGTTTGAGCCATTTCAGGACGGTGCCTTCCATAATGCTTTCGCCCATTTTGGGCATCACCATTTCCACTCGTGCCATGCGTAATCAGAAAATGTAAAGTTGGGGGATTGGGTTGGGGGCAGATCAGCGGCTGCGGCCCACTATAACAGGGTGGGTGGGCCGAAAAACCGGTCAAAGGTAGCCTTTTTGGCCGGGCACGCCAATGCCGATTCCAACCCAGCCTTGGCAGACTGCTACTCGGCGGCGGGTACGCTGAGGCGCAGCAGGTTGAGCAAGGCGTGCGTTACGTACTCGATGTTGAGCTGGCGGCTGCGGTTGAACACGATTTTGCGGGCCACCGTCCGGTGCGCGTCGGCGTAGGCCAGCCAGAAGGTGCCCACGGGCTTTTCCTCCGAGCCGCCGTCGGGGCCGGCAATGCCACTGGTGGCCAGGGCCACGTCGGTGCCCAGGCGCTGGCGCGCGCCTTCTGCCATCTGGCGCACCACTTCCTCGCTCACGGCCCCATGTGCAGCCAGGGTTTCAGGCAACACCCCCAGCTGGTTGATTTTTATGTCATTATGATAGGCAATAAAGCTGCCCCGGAAATACCGGGAGCTGCCCGCCACGCTGGTGAGCTTGTGGGCCAGATAGCCGCCTGTGCAGCTCTCGGCGGTGCCCACCGTGAGGCCGCGCGCCGCCAGGAGCTGGCCCACGGCCTGCTCCAGCGGAATGTCGGTTTCGGCGAAGATGTGCTGGCCGAGCTTCTCGCGCAAAGCCGGCAGCAAGGCTTCCATGCGGCCGCGCAGGTTGGGCTGGCCGTCGTCGGTGCCGGTGAGGCGCAGGCGCACGGCTCCCAGCGAAGGCAGGTAAGCCAGCTTCACGTTAGCCGGTAGGGCATCTTCCCAGTCGGCAATCTGCTCGGCCAGCATCGACTCGCCCAAGCCGGCGGTCTGCACCACGATGTGCTCGATGGGCGGCACCTGGAAGTGCGCGGCCAGGCGCGGGAGTACGGTGTCGGTCATCATGCGCTTCATCTCGAACGGTACGCCGGGCATGCTCACAAACACGGTGCCCTGGTCCTCGAACCACATGCCCGGCGCGGTACCCATAGCGTTGGGTACGGGCACGCAGGAAGCGGGCAGAAACGCCTGCTGGCGGTTGACTTCCGTGACGGGCCGGTTGAAGCGGGCGAAGATGGCCTCCACATTGCGCAAGGAGGGCTCATCAAGGACCAGTTCGGTGTTGAAGTAGCGGGTGAGGATGTGCTTGGTCAGATCGTCCTTGGTGGGGCCGAGGCCGCCGGTGGTCAGCACCACGTTGGCGCGGGTGCGGGCCAGATCCAGCGCCGTCACGATTTCGTCGGCGCGGTCCGAGACGCTGGTAATCTGCCGCACCCGGATGCCGAGCTTGCCCAGCTCCTGGCCCAGAAAGGCCGAGTTGGTGTCGATAACCTGGCCGTAAAGAAGTTCGTCGCCGATGGTAATGATTTCGGCCGTGGGGACTGACTGCATGAGTACGTGACGTGGGGTGTGGGGAAAGGTTGTCGGGGTTTCGGGGCTTGTAGTCGGCGGTAAGCGGCCGGTAGTCGGTTGCCGGGCCTGGTTTCGACTGGCAACTCGTAACTAGCAGCAAACAACAAAAAACTGGTCCGGTTTATGCGAACGGGCGGCCGAGGCTGCCGTACAGCCAACCGACCTTTGCCGCTCCGATTTATGAAAAACTTTCGCTATTCGCTGATTTTGGCCCTGGGTTCCAGCCTAAGCCTCACGGCCTGCGCCCAAACCATTACGCTGCCCCGGGTAGGCAGCATTACCCTGCCCAAGCCAACCTCCACCACCCAAACCGGCGCCGTTACGCAGCAGGAAGCCGCCAGCGGCTTGAAGGAAGCGTTGGTGCAGGGCATCAGCAAAGGCGCCGACCAGGCCTCCCAGCAGGATGGCTTCTACCTCAACAACCTGATTCGTATTCCTTTCCCAGCCGATGCCCAGCGCGTGGCTACCACGCTCCGCAAAATTGGCCTGGGGGCGGAAGTCGACAAGTTTGAGCTGAGCCTGAACCGGGGCGCCGAAGACGCGGCCAAGAGTGCCAAGCCCATCTTCATTTCCGCCATCAAGAGCCTCACCTTTTCCGACGTGTGGAATATTCTCACGGGTGAGAAGGATGCGGCCACGCAGTACCTCAAGCGCACCACCACCGCGCAGCTCACCACGGCCTTCCAGCCCATCATCCAGCAGAGCCTCGATAAAGTAGGGGCCACCCGCTACTACACCAGTCTTACCACGCGCTACAACCAGATTCCGCTGGTGAAACCCGTGCAAACCGACCTGAACCAGTACGCTACCGGCAAGGCCATCGACGGGCTGTTCACGCTCATTGCCCAGGAAGAAGCCAACATCCGCGAAAACCCCATTGCCCGCACCACCGAGCTGCTCAAGCGCGTGTTCGGCCGCAAATAGAAATAGGGGTAGTGCCTCGTGCTTATGCTTGAAGTGAGCAACAAGCAGCCAAAAAAAGACAAAAGAGAAAGGCCCCGCGACAACCGTTGCGGGGCCTTTGTCATACATTCTAAGCTCTAAGCTCTAAGCTCTAAGCTCTAATAGTCGTCATCGTCGTAGCGACCTTTGCTTTTGCTGCGGCTGCTGCCGAAGCTGTCGTCATCGTCGAGGTCGTCAAAGGCATCTTCATCATCGTCGTCCAAGGAGCTGAAGCCGCGGCTGCTGTCGGGGTCTTCGGCCGCTTCGGCGGCGGTGTATTCTTCTTCGGTCATGCTGGCCAGGTCCAGGGCCTCGTCGTGGGAGGAGCCCGTGTCGCGCCACATCAGGTAGTCGGCGTACTTGGCCGAAAGCTGGTCCTCGGAGGAGCCGCGGGTTTTACTGCCGCCGGTTTTGGCGAAGCTATCCAGCTCGTCGTCATCATCGAGGAAATCGTCGTCGAGGTTGTCGTATTGTCTCATGGCCTTGCTAAGGCAGTAAAGAGTGAAAAATCGAAGAAGAAAATGCGGTGCACGGGCGGCAAAGATACGGGCGCAGGGGTTGCGAAGGTTGCGTTGGCCAGCAAAGTCAGCTGTTGCCAGGGCAAATCAGCGCGGTGTTTCCGGTAATTCATGGCATCGTCGTTGCCAACTCCGGTAAGCTAATCTTGATGTCCAGTTGGGCATACAGCGGAGATTGGGCAGGCATGACGAAGGGGCATTTACCCAAAAATACGAGAGTACTTGGAAACTCAACGGGCGGCCTGGGCCCCGAAATCGGTGATATTGAGTTGTTCCTGGCAGAAGTCATACTCCTCCGGCACGTTGCTCGATACCAGCACCAGCCGGCCCGCCAGCGTGGCGCGCACGTGCTCCTGGTACCAGGCCACCCCGGCGCGGTCGAGGTTGGTGGTGGGCTCGTCCAGGAGCAGGAGCGGAGCGTGGGAGTAGAGCGCCAACGCCAGCTTAAGGCGCTGCTTCATACCGGAGGAAAAGTCCCGTACCAGCTTGTGGCGCGACTTATCCAGATACATCAACTCGATAAGCCGCGCCGGGGAAAAACCGGGCCGTAGCGGCTTAAAACGGATGTGAAACTGCAGCAGCTCCGTGAGCGTCAATTCCTCAATCAGCTCCAGGTAGGGCGCGGCGTAGGCCAGCAATGGTGGTACATTTTCCACGGCCACTTTCTGCCCATCCCGCGAGTACGCCAGCGTGCCTTCCGAGGCCAGCAGCTGGCCCGATAAGGTGTTGAGCAGGGTGCTTTTGCCCGCGCCGTTCGGGCCCAGAATGGCCGTGGCCGTACCCGGCCGGAAAGTGTGCGTCAGGCCCCGGAAAATCCACTCGCGCACGAAGCGCTTTCCCAGCCCGTGGGCCTCAATCTGCATAGCGGTTGGTTGCTGACGATTACTCCCCGCTGCCGTTGCCGTTACGCGAATAGCCTTTGATGACGCCCCGGCCGGAGTTGCGGATGAAGTTCACCACTTCGTCGCGCTCGGGCGAGGGCGCCAGCTCCAGCTCAATCTGGTCGAGGGCGGCGTTGTTGTTCAGGCCGCTCAGAAACAGCAGGCGGTAGAGCTGCTGGATTTCGGCAATCTTCTGATCGGAGAAGCCCCGGCGGCGTAGCCCGATGGAGTTGATGCCGGCGTAGCTGAGTGGCTCCCGTCCGGCCTTTACAAACGGTGGCACGTCCTTGCGAATCAGGGAGCCGCCCGAAATCATGGCGTGGGCCCCGATGTGCACGAACTGATGGATAGACGAGGAGCCACCAATAATGGCGTAGTCGCCGATTTCGACGTGGCCGGCCACCTGCACCGTATTGGCCAGAATACAGTTGTTGCCGATTACGCAGTCGTGGGCTACGTGCACGTAGGCCATAATCAGGCAGTTGGCGCCTACCACGGTCTTGAGCTTGTCTACGGTGCCGCGGTTTATCGTCACACACTCCCGAATCACGGTGTTGTCGCCTATATGGGCCGTGGTTTTCTCGCCGGCAAACTTCAGGTCCTGGGGCATGGCGGAAATTACCGCGCCGGGGAAGATCTTGCAGTTTTTGCCAATGCGGGCCCCGGCCATAATGGTTACGTTGGGGCCAATCCAGGTGCCTTCCCCAATTTCCACGTCCTTGTCAATCGTGGTAAACGGCTCTACTACGACGTTCTGCGCAATAATGGCCTCGGGGTGGATGTAGGCGAGCGGCTGGTTCATTCGGGGGAAGGGGGGTAATTAGTAATTAAGAATTAATAATTAAGAATTGCCTCAACGACGCCACGCAACGGGTGGTATGAGCATTATTCATTCTTAATTATTAATTACTAATTGGAAATCAGGCGTCTTTGCGGACGATGCTGGCGGTCATTTCGGCCTCCATCACCACTTTGCCATTCACGAAAGCCTTGCCGCTCATCTTGGCAATGCCCCGTTTGATAGGAGCTAACAAATGGCACTTGAAAATGATGGTGTCGCCGGGCAATACTTTGCGGCGGAAGCGGCAGCTTTCAATGCCCATGAAGTACGTCCAGTAGTTCTCGGGGTCAGGCACCGTGTTCAGCACCAGAATGCCGCCGGTCTGGGCCATAGCTTCAATCTGCAGCACGCCGGGCATAATGGGGTTGCCGGGGAAGTGGCCGGGGAAGAACGGCTCGTTCATCGTCACGTTCTTCACGCCCGTTACCGTGCTGGCATCCAGGTGAATAATCTTGTCGATGAGCAGGAAAGGGTAGCGGTGGGGCAGAATCTGGCTGATGCGGTTGATGTCCATCACCGGCTCCCGCGAAGGGTCGTAGGTGGGCACCGGTGAGGTGTTGGCCTCCAGCATCTTCTTCTTGATTTTCTTGGCGAAGGCTACGTTGGCGGCGTGGCCCGGCCGGGCAGCCAGAATCTGGCCTTTCAGCGGGCGCCCCACCAGGGCCAAATCCCCAATCAAATCGAGGAGCTTGTGGCGGGCGGGCTCGTTTTTGTGGCGCAAATCCACGTTGTTGAGGATGCCTTCCTTTTTTACGGCCACTTTGGGCTTGCCCAGCATAGTGGCCAGTTCGCTCAGCTCATCCTCGCTCACCACGCGGTCTACCACCACAATAGCATTGCTCAGGTCGCCGCCTTTGATGAGGTTCTGCTTGTAGAGAGCTTCCAGCTCGTGCAAAAAGCAGAAGGTACGCGAGGAAGCAATTTCGGAGGCAAACTGGGTGATGTCGGTAAGGGACGCGTGCTGGGAGCCGAGCACCGGGGAATTGTAGTCCACCATCACCGTCACGCGGTAGTCGTTCAGGGGAAGGCCGGCAATTTCCACGGCGCGGGCATTGTCCACAAACCGCACCTCGTCGGGGATTTCGAAGTAGTTGCGCAGGGCGTTCTGCTCTTCCAGGCCCACTTCCTGCAGGGGCTTAATGAACTCGTAGCTGCTGCCATCCATAATGGGCGGCTCGGGGCCATCCAGCTGAATCAGCACGTTGTCAATCTGCAACCCTACCAGCGCGGCCAGCGTGTGCTCCACGGTATTTACGCGGGCCCCGTTCTGCTCGATGGTGGTACCGCGGCTCAGGTCTACCACATTGTCCACGTCGGCGTCCACGAGGGGCTGACCGGGCAAATCGATGCGCTGAAACTTGTAGCCGTGGTTGATGGGGGCCGGGCAGAAAGTCATGGTGGCCACCACACCGGTGTGCAGCCCAATGCCGCTTACCGTCACCGGAGCCTTAATGGTATGTTGCTTGTCGTTCATGTAGTTAAGTTTCTGGTTTCTGGTTTCTGGTTGCTGGTTTCTCCGTTAGTTGAACGACAACTAAAAACCAGAAACGAGCAACCAGAAACAGAAACCGGCTGCAAAGCTAGGGCTTTTCCTGTTCGGATTGGTTGCGCTCCAGCGCAGTAACGCGGCGCTCCAGCTCGGGCAGGTGCCGGAAGATGGCGTTGGCCCGCAGACTGTCGCGCAGGGCGAAGGCCGGGGACCCTTGCAGCAGCACGCCTTCCTCCTTGATGGACTTGCCAACACCCGACTGGGCCGTAACGGTGGTGCGGTTGGCCAGCGTGAGGTGCCCGGCCAACCCGGCCTGCCCGGCCAGCACGCAGAAGTCCCCGATTTTAGTAGAGCCCGAAATACCGGTTTGCGAAGCCACCACGGTATGGCGCCCGATTTCCACGTTGTGAGCAATCTGCACCAGGTTATCGATTTTGCTGCCTTCCCGGATGATGGTGGACCCCAGCGTAGCGCAGTCGATAGTAGCGTTGGCCCCAATGCTCACGTTGTCTTCCAGCACCACGTTGCCAATCTGCGGAATGGGACGGTAGGAGCCATCCGGCTGGGGGGCAAATCCAAACCCATCGGAGCCGATAACGGCGCCGGCGTGCACCACGCAGCGGGCCCCGATAACGGTGTCGGCGTAAATCTTGGCGCCGGCGTAAATCACGGTGCCGTCGCCGATGCGGCACCGGTCGCCGATGGTGGCGTTGGGGAAAATCAGCACGTCGCGGCCAATCACGCAGTTCTCGCCGATGTAGGAGAAGGCCCCGCGGTAGGGGTTGTCGCCGATGGTGGAGCCGGGGCCCATAAAGGCGGGCTCTTCCACGCCGCGCCGGCCGGTGCGGGCATTCTGCTGGTAGAATTCCAGCAAAGCCGTAAAGCAGGAATAGGGGTCATCTACGCGGATAAGCGTGGCCGCCACTGGCTGGCGCAGCTCCAGCGTGCGGCTCACAATGACGGCCGTGGCGTGGGTGGTATAAAGCTGGGGCTCGTACTTGGGGTTGGCCAGAAACGTAATGGCGCCCGCCTGGGCCTCTTCGATTTTTGCCAGCCGATTAATGCGCAGCTCGGCGTCGCCTTCGACTGTGCCGTGCAATACTTCCGCTACCTGGGCTACCGTAAATTCCATAGGAGGACAAAAGTAGGAAATTGTTGGGGTCTTGGAGGCTTGGGGACTTAGGGTCTTGGTTGATGTTCCACTAAACAACGGCCAGTCAAATCGTTGGCCATCATCCAAGCCCCTAAGTCCTCAAGACCCTGATTTACAGAATCTCCTTGGGGTAGCATATGTAGTGCTTTTCCACGCGCTGGCCCAGGGCTTTGATGTTGGGCAGGTCAGAGGCTTCGGCCACGTTTACTACCCGGCCTCGCTTGGTCAGCACGTCGATGGTGTCCTGACCGTCGGCATCGTAGGCGTTGTTGCTGATGCGGCCGGTAAGCATCAGCTGGGCGGCATCGGTGGGCGGCAGTTGGAAATGCTCGGCAATCAGCTCCACGATGCCCAGCTGGAAGTCTTCCTCAAACGGCTCGGCCTGCAGCTGAATCTTGAACAAGTGCCGGTCGAGCATGCTTTGGGCCAGGTAGTTCAGCACTTTGTCGGGGTGGTCGGCCCAGAGCTTCACCGCCCCCCACACGTCAGTATCGTCGAGGCGGGTGAAGCGGCGCAGGATCTGGTCGTCGACCTCAAACTCCTGCTGGGTGACGTTGCGCGAAAGGAAAAAGTGCAGGTTAGGCGAGGCCGGTACCGCCACGCCGGCCCGCACCAAATCCCGGGCCCGCTGCATAATCCGAATCACCATCTGCTCGGCCGACGTGACGGTTTTGTGCAGGTACACCTGCCAGTACATCAGCCGGCGGCTCACCAGAAAGTTCTCGATGCTGTACACGGCTTTTTCCTCCAGCACTAGCCGCTCATCCACCACCGTGAGCATCTTGATGAGGCGGTCGGCGCCGGGGCGGCCTTCCTGCACGCCGGTATAGAACGAGTCCCGGTTAAGGTAGTCGAGCCGGTCCATATCCAGCTGACTGCTCACCAGTTGGTGGAAAAACGGCCGGTGGTAGGTGCCCTGAAAAATTTCAATGGCCAGCGCCAGCGCCCCGCCAAACTGCGCGTTCAGCTTTTTCATCAGGTGCAAGCTCACCTGCTCGTGGTGCACATCGTGGAAAATGCTGCGCTCCAGGGCGTGGGAGAGGGGGCCGTGGCCGATGTCGTGGAGCAGAATGGCGGCCATGGCGGCCTCGCCTTCCTTAGCCGAAATCTTCACGCCCTTGTCCTTGAGCGTGCGCAGGGCCAGCGTCATCAGGTGCATGGCGCCCAGCGCGTGGTGAAAGCGCGTGTGCAGGGCCCCCGGGTACACAAACATGGTGAGTCCCAGCTGCTGAATGCGCCGCAGCCGCTGGAAGTACGAGTGCTCAATCAGGTCAAACAGCAGCTCCGTGGGGATGGTCACGAAGCCGTAGACGGGGTCGTTAAAGATTTTTTTCTTATTCAAGGGACTTGGGGACTTGGGGACATCGGGACTTGGTTGGTCCGGTCCTCATCGTGGGATTTGTTTTTGTGGCCGTGTAGGCTGGTAGTAGCAGAGGTTTAATGTGTCTTCTATCGGTCAGCGTACTGCTTGATTTTGGTCTGGAAAGCCTGCAGCATTCGGCGCAAACGGCTGCAATGTTGCGTTAATACCTCTGCTTCAGGAGCGGAAAGGTAAAGCAGATCTTTAGCAAGCAGTAACTGAGTTTCCAACTCACTTGCTGAACCCATACTGATGGTAACGAAGCGGGCAAGTTCAGCATAGCTGTTTCGGCCACAGCCCTCGGCAATGTTATGAGGAATAGAAGCGGCTGAGCGGCGCATTTGGCTGGTGAGACCGAACAGTTCTTCTTTAGGGAAGGGGCGAGTGGCCTGATAAACCGCTAAAGTAAGTTGATGGCCCTCCTGCCAAACGATGAGCTTCCGAAAATCAAACATAAGGCAGAATAAGAAAGGGCTACACTGAGCTTGAATTTCACGAAGAATTTACCTTGCACAATATTTTTTGCCACTGTTTGGTTAAGCTCTTACGTATGCAACGCCAACCGGCGGCTGTTTTCCGCACAAGTTGAATCTGACCGGGCCGAGAGAACAAACCAAGTCCCTAAGCCCCTAAGTCCCCAAGTCCCTTCTATGCAATACTCCATTCTCTGGGCCGACGACGAAATCGACCTCCTGAAACCCCACATTCTCTTTCTCAAGGAAAAAGGCTACGACGTGACGGGCGTGAACTCCGGCGCCGATGCCATTGAGGAAATCCAGGAGAAAACCTACGATATCGTTTTTCTGGACGAGAATATGCCCGGCCTCACGGGTCTCGAAACCCTCACCGAAATCAAAGCTGTGCGGCCTACCGTGCCCGTGGTCATGATTACCAAGAGCGAGGAAGAGCACATTATGGAGTCGGCCATCGGCGCCAAAATTGCCGACTACCTCATCAAGCCCGTCAACCCCAACCAGATTCTGCTGTCGGTGAAGCGGGTGCTCGACAACAAGCGCCTTATCAGCGAAGCCACCAACTCCGGCTACCAGCGCGACTTCCGCCAGCTGGGCATGCAGCTCTCCGACCGCCTCTCGCCCTCGGAGTGGGCCGATGTGTACAAGAAGCTGGTGTACTGGGAGCTGGAAATCAACGAGACGGAAGGCAAGAGCATGGCCGAGGTCTTCAACATGCAGAAGGACGAGGCCAACACCTACTTCGGCCGCTTCATCACGGAGAACTACGAGGACTGGGTGAACGGCGACGACAAGGATGCCCCGCTCATGTCGCACGAGCTGTTCCAGAAGCGCGTGTTCCCCTTGCTCAAGGAAACCGGCGACCAGCCCGTGTACTTCGTGCTCATCGACAATCTGCGCTACGACCAGTGGAAAGTGCTGGAGCCCATTATTGCCGAGCTGTTCACCGTCGACTCCGAGGAAACCTACTACAGCATTCTGCCCACCACCACGGCCTACGCCCGCAACGCCATCTTCTCGGGCATGATGCCGGGCGAAATCCAAAAGAAATACCCCAACCTGTGGGTGTGGGACGACGACGACGAGGGCAAGAACCTGCACGAGGCCGAGTTCATGGAAATCATGTTCCAGAAGGCCAACCAGAAGCACAAGTTCAGCTACAACAAGGTGACCAACCTGCAGGCGGGCAAGGACTTGCTGGGCAAAATGAGCAACCTGCACAACAACTACAAGTGCAACGTCATCGTCTATAACTTTGTGGACATGCTTTCCCACGCCCGCACCGACATGGCCATGATCCGGGAGCTGGCCGCTGATGAGTCGGCCTACCGCAGCATCACCCGTTCGTGGTTTCTGCACTCGCCCTTGTATGAGATGCTGCAGGTTATTGCCGAGAAGAAAGGCAAGCTCATCATCACTACCGACCACGGCACCATTCGGGTGCGCCGCCCCTACAAGATTGTGGGCGACCGGAACACCAACACCAACCTGCGCTACAAGCACGGTAAAAACCTGGGCTTCGACGATTCCCGTGACGTATACACCGTGCGCAAGCCGGAGCGCGTATTCCTGCCCCGCGAAAACGTGAGTACGGCCTACGTCTTCACCGTCGGCGACTATTTCTTCGCCTACCCCAACAACTACAACTACTACGTGAACTACTACAAGGACACGTTCCAGCACGGCGGCATCTCCCTGGAAGAGTGCATCATCCCGTACGTGACGCTGAGCCCGCGGGGGTAGGTAGTTGCGAAAACAAAAAGGCCGGTCAGTTGACCGGCCTTTTTGTTTATGCCTACTTATGTGTTGTTGGATTAATATGTTGGACGACTAAGTAACCGATGACTGTTGGCAAAAAGATGGCAAGCCCAAGAGGGGAAACTAAAAAAAATAGGGCTAAACCTGCTGTGAAGCCAATGGTAACAAAGCAACCTACTTTCAATACGTTTTGCCCATAGTTAATCGTTTTGCCATTACTTCGGGAGCTAACGGCCCACATTAATGCCGCTAGCTGGGGCATCCAACTAAGTAGCACTCCTCCTGCTATATCTCGGTTGCCCATAACTATAAAGATAAACACATATATGCCACCGCAAGCCAATATGACTAGTATCAAATCACGTATTGGATGTTTCAACTTCATGAAGTTAAACTAATGACTGTCTGTAGCAGTAAAGCGTTTGCTAAATGTAACAAGTAAGCACATCTGCAAAAGGCTTTTACCTGTTTATAGTACTTGTTCCGGGCTCGACACCGAGCCGCGTAACAGACCAGCTGCACGAGCCATAAGAGAGGGGTTTACGTCTCCGACTCGTGCAGCTGGTCTGTTTCGCACATTATTAGGAAGCCGCGTTGGCTTTACTGCGCCCGGCGCTTTTCGTCTTCGGCGCCGCCTTGTCGGCGCTTGCTCGGCGCTAACTTGTCGTTGCCGAAGCGGTAGTTGAGTGACAGGGTAACCACCCGCGACTCAAACCGCTGGTAAAACCGCTCGGTGTAGTTGTTGAAGGACGTGGTAGCCCGGCCCTTGTTGGTGTACAGCAAATCGGTAGCGTTGAGCTTCACGGTGGCTTTGTTGTTCCATAAGCCTTTCTGCACGCCCACCGATAGTTCGCCCTGCGGCTTGGAGAGGAAGTAGCCGTACCGCTCTTTGGATTGATACGTGGCGTTCAGGTCGGCCTTCCAGTCGTGGCCCAGCGTAAAGGTGCTGTTGCTGCTCAGGTTGAAGGCGGGGCTGCCTGCGTTCAGGGCCGTGCCGGCTAGGTTGCCCACGAAACGGCTGTAGTAAAACACCGCGTTGTTGTACACGCTCCACCACTTGGCCGGCTCCACCGGCACCGTAAAGGTGAGTGAGTAGTTATACTGCCGCTCCAGGTTCTGGCTGGTCGAAACCACCACCCGGCCCCCGTCCTTGGCCGGCTGCACTGTGCCAATAATTGGGTCCGAGGTGACGGCGTAGCTCAAGCCCACGCTGTATTTCTGCTGAAAGGTGTGCGTCAGCTCCATGTTGTAGCTGGTTTGCGGCAGCAGCTCGGGGTTGCCGGCCCCGTACGTCGTCACGTCGATGTAGGAGCGAAACGGGTTCAGCTGCCCGTACGAAGGCCGGTCGATGCGCCGGCTCAGCGACAGCGCCAGCTCGTGCTTGTCGGAGAACGTGTGCTTCACGGCCGCACTCGGAAACAGCTGGAAGTAGTGCCGGCTGAAGCGCAAAGAATCAGCCTCCGGCTTACCCTCGGCGTTGGTTTGCTCCCCGCGCAGGCCGGCCTGCAGCGTCCACTGCGGCAGCGTCTGGTTGAAGTTGACGTAGCCGGCCACAATGTTCTCGTCGTAGCGGAAACGGTTGGAGCGGAGCGGGTCGCGCACCAGCTGGCTCACATCGCCGCCCACGGCCGGAATGCGGAACGCCAGGTCGTTGTCGGAGTATACCCAGCTGACTTTGCCGCCGGCCTCCAGGCGCAGCGCCTTACTCAAGGGTCGAGTGTAGTCCGCCTTCACCGATTGAATGGTGAGCAGGCTTTGCTGGTCGCTGGTGAACCGGTCGGCCGAGTCGCGCGGAAACGAAAAGCGGGTGTCCAGCAGTTGGTTGCGGCGCGTATCGTAGCGGGCGTAGTCGGCATCGGCGGTCAGCTCGTGGCCTCCCAGCGAGTCGGCAAAAGTATGCCGGAAGTTCACGTTGCCTGAGAAGTTGGGCACGTCGCCGTTGCGGCGGTTGTCAGAGGTGTAGCGCCGCGTCAGCTCCCCGCCGGCGGTATACTGCTCCGAGAAGTTGGAGCCTTTGCTGTCGGTTTTGAGGGCCAGCCCGTTGAACACCGTCCCGATGATGGTGCGCTCCGAAAGTGTATAGTCCAGCCCGGCCTTCCAGCTGTGCGAAAGGCCATGTCCCACGCTCTGATTGTCCTGGAACGACTTTCCCACCAGCGTCTGGGTGTTGTCCGCGTAGTCGAAAAAGTCCCGGTTGATGGTGAGGGCGCTGTAGTTGCGGCGGTCGGCCAAGGTGTAGGAGCCAAACACGTTGTAGTGCTTGCGCCGGTGGTTCAGCGTCAGGCCCGCGGTGGCTTTGTGGTAGCGCCCGTAGCCCAGGCTGGCCTGCGCGGTGCCGTTGGTGCCCTGGCGCTGGTCTTTCTTCAGGTTGATGGCAATGATGCCTGCCCCGCCCTGTGCGTCGTACTTGGCCGGTGGGTTGGTTATCAGCTCAATGCTTTTGAGCTGGTCGGCGGGCAGCCCGCGCAGGTAATCAGCCAGCTCGGCGCCCGACATGGGCTGCCGCTTGCCATCGATGAGCACCAGCAAGCCCTGCCGCCCGCGCAATGCCAGGTTGTCGTTGCCATCCACCGTCACGCCAGGCGAGCGGCGCAGCACATCCAAGCTCGTATTGCCCGCCGCCAGCGTGCTGCCTTCCACGTTCACCACCGTGCGGTCGGCCTGGCGCTCATACAGCGGCTTGCTGCCTGTTACCGTCACTTCCTTCAGAGTAGTAGCCCCGCTGGTCTGCAGGGTGATGAGAGGTGCTGCCACCGGACTGCCGGCTACCTCCAGCGGCCCGGTCCAGGCCCGCCGGAAACCTAGCTGCGCCACCGAAATCAGGTATCGCCCAGCGGCGGCCGGCTCCAGCCGGTAAGCGCCCCGCTCGTCGCTGAATTCCGATTTCACCACCAATGAGTCGGCGGCGCGGTGCAGGGTGACGGTGGCAAACTCCACGACCGCGCCCTGGGCGTCGCGCACCTGGCCGGTAACGGGGGCAACCTGAGCCCGGGCCGACAGCGCCAGCAACGTGCTCATAAGGGTAAGAGAAAGAGTTTTCATAGCTCAGAAGAAGGTTGGTGAGAGAAAGCAGAGGCGGGCATTCGAATCAGTATAGAGTTAATACGAATGATTTCGTAGTAAATGTACGAAGGTGTTCGTATATTCAAAATTATTTTTGTTTCTGCCGATGAGCCGATGAGCCGATGGACAGGCGGCAGGAGCAGGGCTCAGGTAGAACAGTTGAGGTATATGCGTTCCAGCAGGCGGCGCAGGGTAGCCAGTTCCTCCTCCGAAATGCCCTGCAGCGCCTGGGCGCGGTTGCGCAGTATTACCGGCTCCACGGCCGCCAGCGTAGCCTGGCCCTGGGGCGTCACTTGCAGCCGGGTACGGCGGGCATCGTGGGCGACCGGCTCGGAGGCCAGCAGGCCGTGCTTGAGCAGCAGCGCAATCATGCGGGCCACGGAAGCCTGGTCTTTCAGCACCCGCTCAGCAATTTCAGTCTGGGTCAGGCTCTGGTCTTCCTCAATCACGCGCAGCACCAGCCACTGGTCGATGGTAATGGCAATGCCCGCCCGGTCTATGTTGGTCTGGGCCAGCTTCCGGTAGGTTCGGATGGCCTTGTCGATGGAGTAGAAGATGATCCGGGAAAGCATGCTGAATCAGTTTGTCATAAAGACATATGATATGTCATAGAGGTTGCCTGCGCTACACGAATAATTTCGTATAGCGACCTTGTGGTAGTATAATGGATTGATTAACAGGAAAATATTTTTCTGACGGTTTGGAATAGAGCAGCAAGTGCGGCTTGCGCAGCGCCAAAGCAAGCTGTGAGGCAGAGCAAGCGCAGTAGAGCATTTTACATCTAGTCAACTACCAAGCAGGCCAGAAAATGCAAAAGCCCGAAGCCGCAACGCAGCTCCGGGCTCAGGTGGTAGGCACCGGAAGCGGTTACCGCAGGGCGTCCAGCGCGGCCCGCAGGCGGGGCAGAGCCGCCTGAATTGACTCCAGGGAAGCACCGCCCACGGAGGCACGGAACCAGGGCTCAGAATGCGCCGAGCCGAAGGCGCTGAAGGGCACCAGGGCCAGCCGCGCCTCACTGATGAGGTACGATGTCAGCTCTTTGGTGGACGTGAGTTGCTGGCCGGCGGGCGTGGTTTTGCCCAGCACGTCCAGCTTGATGGTCAGGTAAATGGCGCCCATTGGCACGACGGCCTGAACGGGGTAGCCCTGCTGGCGCAGCTCGGTGAGGCCCTGGTAGAGGGCGTTGAGGCTGGTCTGCACGCGGTGGCGGAAATCCGTAAGGAAGGCGTCAACATCGGTTTGACGGGGCAGGTAGGCGGCAGTGGCAACCTGCTCGGCTTTAGGAGCCCAGGCCCCCACGTGGCCCAGAATGGCTTTCATCTTGTCGATAATGACGCTGGGGCCAAACGCGTAGCCCACGCGCACGCCGGTAGCGGCTAGGCACTTGGAAATGCCGTCGATGTAGATAACGTAGTCGCGCAGCTCGGGGCGGAGGTTCACCGGGTCGTAGTGCTCGGTGTTGCCGAAGGTCAGCAGCCAGTAAATCTGGTCGTACATAATGTACAGCGGCTTTTCGTCGGGGCCGCGGCGCCGGTTTTCGGCAATGACCAGGTCGCAGATTTCCTCCAGATCAACCTTGGTGAAGACAGTGCCGGTGGGGTTGAGCGGGGAGCAGAGCGCCAGCAGCGTAGCCCCGCCCAGGTGGGGTGCCACGTCGGCAGCCGAGGGCATGAAGTTGTTTTCGGGCGTGGTGGCCACCATCAATCCCTCGGCGCCGGAAAGGTGGCAGTAGTGGTTGTTGTTCCAGGACGGCACCGGGAACACCACTTTGTCGCCGGGGTCGATAAGGGCCAGGTAGGTGGCGTAGATGAGCGGGCGGGAGCCGCCGGCCACCAGAATGTCGTTGGGCGAGTACTGCAGGCCCAGGCGGTCGGCCAGGAACTTGCTCACGCTCTGGCGCAGCTCGGCCACGCCATTGGCGGGCGGGTAGTTGGTGTTGTGCGCCGCGTAGGCCTGGGTGATTTCCGTGGCCAGCTCGTCGGGAATCGGGAAGATGCCGGGGTCGAAGTCGCCGATGGTGAGGTTGCAGATCTGCTCCCCCCGGCGGATCATATCGTTTACTTCATTGCCGATTTTAATGATTTCGGAGCCGATAAGGCTGCCCGCCATCCGGGAAACTTGCATAGTGCGGTGTGGTTGTGGTCGGGTAAAGGTAATAGGTGCTGAGGTGACAGGGTGATGGGGTGACACGTGACAGGTGACACGTGACACGTGACAGGTAACCGGTAGCTGGCACAGGCGGCGCGGCGCCGGCTGGCCGCTGGGGCAGCCGCAAGTCAGGAGACTTGCTTTTATCCGTCGGCGGGCAGACGCGCCATCTCCGATGGCTAAACCTGCCTCCAGGCTTACGTGTCACGTGTTACCTCATCACCTCCTTACCTTTGCCGGTATGCAGACAGTTGAAATTCCTGATTTGGCGGCGCTGCCGGCGGCGGCAGCCCAGGTGCGCGAGGCGCTGGCGGGCCACTCCCTCGTGTGCTTCGAG
Organism: Hymenobacter guriensis; assembly: GCF_015773195.1. Classification (GTDB taxonomy): domain Bacteria; phylum Bacteroidota; class Bacteroidia; order Cytophagales; family Hymenobacteraceae; genus Hymenobacter; species Hymenobacter guriensis. The sequence goes on along the minus strand of NZ_JADWYK010000004.1, from coordinate 103,697 downwards.
GGCGAGATGGGGGCGGGCAAAACCACCTTCATCAAAGCGCTGTGTGCCAGCCTGGGCGTGACGGAGGAAGTTAGCAGCCCCACGTTTTCGCTCGTGAATGAGTACCGCGACGCCCGCGACCAACCCATCTACCACTTCGACTTCTACCGCCTCAACTCTCCGCAGGAGGCCTTGGATATAGGCGCATTGGAGTACTTCGATTCTGGCTATCTTTGCCTGATAGAGTGGCCCGGCCGCATCGAAGCCCTGCTGCCGCCTGATCGGCTACTCCTCACGCTCACCGTCACCGGACCCTCTGCGAGGGAATTAATAATTAGTAATTAATAATGAAGAATTCGGTGTTTCAGCCTCAAGGCCCATCGAATCAGCTCATTACTAATTGTTAATTATTAATTACTAATTAAACCAAGATGCCCGAAGCAGTACCCCCTGGATTTGAGGCGCTGGCTGCCAGCCGCGCGTACTTCACGCAGGAATCCATGCTGGCCGTGGAAACGCGCAAGCGCAAGCTGTTTATCGGGCTGCCCCGCGAAACCTCCTTGCAGGAAAACCGCATCTGCCTCACGCCCGAGGCCGTGAAGCACCTGGTAGAGGAAGGCCACGAAGTGGTGATGGAAAGCGGGGCCGGGGAGCCCAGCAAGTACTCCGACCACAACTACTCCGAGGCCGGCGCCAGCATAGCCTACACGCCTAAGGAAGTGTTTCAGGCTGATATCGTGCTGAAAGTGGCCCCGCCCACGGCCGAGGAAATCGACTTGCTACGGCCCAACCAGACCCTGATTTCGGCCCTACAGTTTGGCTCCCTCACCAGTGACTACATCACGGGCATCCTGCGCAAAAAGGTGAATGCCATCAGCTTTGAGCTGATAAAAGACCCCTCGGGGGCGCGGCCGGTAGTGCGGGCCATGTCCGAAATTGCGGGCTCTACCGTGATGCTGGTGGCCGCCGAATATCTGGCCCGCTCCAACGAGGGCAAAGGCGTGATTCTGGGTGGTATTACGGGCGTGCCGCCCTCCCAGGTGGTGATTCTGGGGGCGGGCACCGTGGCCGAGTACGCCGCCCGCGCCGCTACGGGGCTGGGCGCCGAGGTGAAGGTGTTCGACAATCACCTCTACAAACTGCGTCGCCTCAAGCAAAACCTGGGCATTCAGCTCTTCACCAGCACGCTGGATACCTACACCCTGAACCAGCAGATCCGTCGCGCCGACGTGGTGATTGGGGCGCTGAATGCCGAGGAGGGCCGTATTCCCTTCATGGTGCCCGAAGACGTGGTAGCCAGTATGTCGCCGGGCTCCGTCATCATCGATGTCAGCATTGACCAGGGCGGGTGCTTTGAAACCTCGGAAATGACCAGCCACAGCAAGCCGGTGTACCGCAAGTACGACGTGGTGCACTACTGTGTGCCTAACATTGCCTCGCGCGTGCCGCGCACCGCTACCAACGCCCTGAGTAACATCTTCACGCCCATTCTGCAGGAAATCAGTCAGCACGGCGGCATCAACGAGGTGCTGTTTACCAACGAGCATTTCCGCTCCGGCGTGTACGCCTACAAAGGCTCCCTCACCAACTCCGCCATTGCCAAGAAATTCAACATGCGCTACAAGGAGCTGGGGTTGATGATTGCCGTGCGGAACTAGAACCACGGATTCGCGCGGATTGAAGCGGATTCCACGGATTTTGTGGACGGCACGGCAGTGGGTAATAAGGTGTCTTACACCGTTGCTCCGCTCATGCCAAGCGGCGCAAGCGCACGACCTGAGAGGAGCAATGAGTGTTTGTGCCTGATTGCTTCCGATGCGACGAAGCAATAGGTGGCGTGGCGTAAGCCTGCTTATGCTTCCGGTGAGGCCAGCAACAGTACTTTCCACGCGTCCAGCACCTGTCCGGACTCCAGCAGCTGCTTCCCGAGTTGCATAAGGGCCTGCCGTTGCGCAGCATCTCCTAGTTGCAGAATGGCCTGCACGGCGGGCTTCTGGCGGTAGGCAGCTACTTCCTCGGATGTAGGCAGTGCATGGGCTTCGACGTTGGCGAGGCGGCCCAGGTTGTTGCCGGTCAGCACGTCGGAATGGCGGATGTGGGCCGGGAGCTGGTCGAAGCCGATGCCGAGGTTGCGGTTGGGCTTGGGTACTTCGAACAGGGTTTGGGCGGACCGGCTGTACCAGTCGCCACCGAGGCGGGCCACGGCGTCGAGCTTCCTGGGGTCGATGCCGATGCCGGAGGGCAGGATGATGTCTTCGCGGAAGTGGGCCAGCACCACCCGGCACAGCACCAGGTTGCCGGCTCCGTTGTTCTGGCCCAGCTCAATTATCTGCTCTACCACGCACTCAAAAGCGGCCGGGGCTTCCAGCACGCGGGGCGGGCGCACCCGCTGGCTCGGCACTTCGGTGAAACCGGCCTTCACAAACTCATTTACGCCCTTGGCATACTCCGTGCTGGCCAACGACATCTGCTCGACCATAGCGTAGTCGCAGATGTGCACCACACATTCAGGTACTTCGCGCACGTTCTGCAGGGTGTGCTTCTGGGAGTTGTCGCGCACGCGGTTGGCGGGTGAAAACGCCAGGATGGGCGGGTTGGAGCCAAAGCAGTTGAAGAAACTGTAGGGGCTCAGGTTCACGCGGCCTTCATCCACCGTACTTACAAACGCCACCGGGCGCGGGGCCACGGCCCCCACCATAAACGGGTGCCAGTCAGAAGGAGATAAGTCGGAGGGGGTGATGCTGCGGAATAGGGTGGGAGCGGGCATGGGGCGAAGTTCGCCGTTGCCGGGCAATTAATCATCGTAGTGCCAGCGCCGACTGTGGCTGTTGTAGGTAGCGCCTGCAAAAAGGCCCGCGCCATACCCAAGCATATACTGCGTGGAGTCCTCTATGAGGAGGGGCGGATAGTAGACGAAAGGTATGTGGGAGAAGGTGCCGAAGCCCGTGCCCGGCAGGTGAGGCAGATACCGGGGCGTCAACTGCGCCAGCGAATCGGGCAGTTTGTGCTGGTCGTGGCGGTAGGCTGTCAGGGCTTGAATGATGACGGCGGCTCGGCGTTGAGAAACAGCATCCTGCCACTGGTGGATGAGCGGGAACAGAGGCAGCTGTAGCGCCATTGCGCTTGCCACAATCAGCCAGTAGGCGCGCCGGGGCGGTTTGCTCAGTAGCAAGCCAACCAGGATGACCAGTAAACTCACCGCGGTCAGCACTATAACCGGCGGGAAAAGCCAGGAATTTGTTTCCAGCTGCACTACCAGCAGCAATGCCAACAGGCCCAGACCAAAAATCCAGCGCGGCGCTGTCTGTGGCCGGGGCCAATGCGCATCAGGTGTATCAGGCATTATGGCAAGATAAGAACAGAAGAATTCTGAACTATGGATACTTTTACCGCTGCGCCTCCTACTTCAATCAGCCTCGCTATGTTCGGAATAAACCACATTCAGTTCGATTCGATGACCTACGCCATTCACTATAAGAATGGCCGCATTGCGAAAGAAGGGCGGGGCCTGTCGTTCTACTATTTCGGGCCGAATAGCTCCATCGTGGCTATTCCGATGGGCAGCAACGACCTGCCCTTTATCTTCAACGAAACCACCCACGACTACCAGACGGTTTCCATCCAGGGGCAGATTACCTACAAAGCCGGCAACCCCAAGCAGCTGGCCGAGCAGCTCGACTTTACGGTAGATAGCCGCGGCGTGTACAAGAAAAACGAACTGGAAAAGCTGCACCAGCGCATCATCAACGAGGCCCAGACGGCTACCGCCACCTTCGTGCACAGCCTGGGACTGAAGGACGCCATGCGCGCCGCCAAAGCTATTGAGGTAAATATTGCCGAGGGGCTGGCTGCGTCCAAGGCCATTATGCTGCTGGGCATTGAGGTGCTGAGCGTAAACATTCTGGCCGTGAAAGCCACGCCGGAAATGGGCCGCGCCCTGGAAACCGAAACCCGCGAGAAAATCCAGCAGGAAGCCGACCAGGCCGTGTTTGAGCGCCGCAACTTTGCTGTGGAGCAGGAGCGCAAAATCCGGGAAAGTGAGCTGAACACCGAAATAGCGGTGGAGGAAAAGAACAAGCAGATTGCCGAGAAGAAAACCGAAGGCGAGATGCAGAAGGCCGAAAGCACCCGCAAGCTGCGCGAAATGCAGGTGCAGGCCGACATATCGGTGGAAGAGCAGCGCAAGCTCCTGATTGAGCAGAACGCAGAAAACCAGCGTAAGGAAGCCGAAACCCGGGGCTACGTGCTGGAAACGACGCTGCGGCCCTACAAGGATATGGACTGGAAGCTGCTGGTGGCCCTCAGCAACAACCCCGACCCTAAATTCAACATTGCCCTGGCCTTCCGGGAACTAGCCGAAAACGCGGGCAAAATTGGCAACCTCAACATATCCCCCGATTTGCTCGATACGCTGCTGAACGATTCTGATAAGCCCCAGCCCGGCCGCCGATGAGCCTCGATTATGCCATCCTGGTGCGCAACAAAACGCGCCTGGAGCAGCTCATGGAGCGTTTCAATACCAAGGCGCAGGCCAGGTTCTACATCGAAAGCGTGGGCGGCGAGTTTGCCGAGTATGAGGCCGAAAATGCCCGTTTCCAGGAGTCGTTTTCCTTGGTGCAGCGCCGCCTGTCGTCGGTTATCAAGAACAAGGTGGTGGAGCGCGCCTATCTACCTTCGTTTTTGTTCAACCCCAAGCAGCTGGTGGTAGTGGTAGGGCAGGATGGGCTGGTGGCCAACACGGCCAAGTACGTGGGCGGCATCCCCATCATTGCCGTCAACCCCGACCAGGAGCGCAACGACGGCGTGCTGCTGCCCTTTACGCCCCAGGACTTTCTCCCGGCCGTAGAGCGCGTCATGGCCGGCCGTTTTCAAGTGCGGGAAGCCACCCTGGCCGAAGCCCGCCTCCACGACGGCCAACGCCTGCTGGCGTTCAACGACCTGTTCATTGGCGCCGCCTCGCACGTGTCGGCGCGCTACCGCGTAGCGTATCGGCAAATTCAGGAGCACCATTCTTCGTCGGGCATCATCGTCTCGACCAAATCTGGAGCCACGGGCTGGCTCAGTTCCATCGTGAACATGACGGCCGGCATGAGCCGGTTTCTGGATGACACTGCCGCAGCCCCGCCCCGGCCCGTGCTGCGGGAAGACGAATTGCTGTTTGTGGTGCGGGAGTCGTTTCAGAGCAAGCGTACCCAGAGCAGCCTGACGGCGGGCCTGCTAAACAAGCAGGTGCCCTTGCAAGTAGAGTCGATGATGCCGACGAACGGCGTAATCTTCTCCGATGGCGTAGAAACCGACTTTTTGCAGTTTAATTCTGGCGCTATGGCCACTATCGGGCTGGCCCCGGAAAAAGCGCGGCTGGTTTTGAAAGGCTAACTATTCCCAATTGCTTATGTACTTCCCCTCGTTATGCAGAATACCCAGCTAAGCAAACTCCTGAGCTATGCCCTGCGCCACCGCCCCGACGAGCTAGGCATCACCCTTGATGCCCAGGGTTGGGTGCCGGTAACCGACCTGCTGGCCACCCTGCAAACCCGCGACGCCAGCATTTCCCTTGCCCAGCTGAAGGAAGTTGTGGTCTCCAACGACAAAAAGCGGTTTGCCTTTTCCGAAGATGGTCAGCAACTGCGGGCCAGCCAGGGGCACTCCGTGGAAGTGGATCTAGGGCTAGAGCCCATAGTGCCACCCGCAACCCTGTACCACGGCACGGCCACCCGGTTTGTGGCCAGCATTCTGGCCGAGGGGCTGCGGCCGGGCAGCCGCCAGCACGTGCACCTCTCTCCCGACCGCACCACGGCCGAAACAGTAGGCCGGCGGCACGGTAAGCCCGCCATTTTGCTGGTAGCAGCCGGGGCCATGCACGAGGCAGGAATGACGTTCTATCAGTCGGCCAACGGGGTGTGGCTGGTGGCCGCCGTGCCGCCGCAGTACCTGCAGCCGGAGCCGCTCGAAGGCGTATGAAGCGGCTAGTGACGTTAGCCTTGCTATGTATAGTGGCGGCTCCGGCAATGGCCCAGCCTTCTGCCGCAGCGGAGGCTGATACAGCCCAGTTGCGCCGCCACATCGTAGCGCTTACTTCTACGCCCGAGCCGCGCAACTATCTGCACCTGGCTAGCCTCAACCAAGCCGCCGACTACATCAAAGCCGAGCTGGCCGCCGCCGGGGCCCGGCCGATCGAGCAAACCTACACCGTGGAAGGACGTGAGTACCGCAACATTCTGGGCTCTTTTGGGCCAGCAGATGGGCCGCGCCTCATCCTCGGGGCCCATTACGACGTGTATGGGGAGCAGCCCGGTGCCGACGACAACGGCAGCGGCGTGGCGGCCCTGCTGGAAGTGGCGCGGCTGCTGGGCCGGCAGCCGGCGTTGCCCTACCGCGTAGACGTGGTGGCCTATACCCTGGAAGAGCCGCCGTTTTTCCGCACCAAGAATATGGGCAGCTACGTGCACGCGAAGGCCCTGCACGAGGCAGGCGTAGCGGTGCGTGGCATGGTGGCCCTGGAAACCCTGGGCTACTACGATGACCGGAAGCACACCCAGGATTATCCCTTGGCCCCGCTGAAATGGGTGTATGGCAACCGCGGTAACTACGTGACAGTGGCGCAGAAATTCGGCAATGGCCAGTTTGGACGACAGTTTGCGCGCCGCTTCCGAGCTGTGGCCGCACTACCCGTGAAACGCTTCAAGGCCCCAGCCTGGCTGCCCGGCATCGACTTCTCCGACCACCTCAACTATTGGCACTTTGGCTACCCAGCCGTGCTGCTCACCGACACAGCCTTCTACCGCAACAAGCACTACCATCAGCCCACCGATACCCTTGATCGGCTGGATATGCGTCGCCTGGGCCTGACCGTGGATGCGCTGATGGCCGTGGTGCTGGAACGGTAGTATTCATGCATCAGCCCGCTGACCTACCCACACCCAGCCGGTTTGCACCAATAAGTATTCTTCTCCATCAGAGGCCTGATAAGGACGGTGTGGCTTGCGTAGCGCCCAGGCGGGCCAGCTATTGGGATAATCGAATCGGTCGAGCATGGCTTCCCAGCGGTGAGTGCGCCAGATAAGCTGACCGGCCCCGGGAAGCTGTTGGTACTCCGGCGGCAGGGGAGGGCCATCCGGCACAGCCTCGTTGAAACCGGTAGCGTACCAGCCAATCCGCTCCTGCACGCCGGCCACTACCTGGGAGCTGTGGGCAAAATCGGGCGAAACGAGCCAAATGGCTAGATAATAGGGCTCAGGTTGATTTTGCAGCTGTTGCTCCCAAGACAGGAAGGAGTTGAGTAAGTATTGCGCAGCCACCTGACGTACTACTTGGGGCGGCTGCCGCTGGTGCCAGTGCCAGGGGCCGAGGCCTAGTTTATCATGGTCGTAGTGCCAGTGCTGGAGCGTGGCATGGTTCAGCTCGGCGGCGCAGTGCTGGTAGCGTTGCCGGAGCCAGGCAAAGCGGCGGCGCTGGCCACGAATCTTTTTGGGAGACGGCATAGGGGAGGATACTGTGAGTTATTTGCTAAAATACTATATCTTTACTAACTACCTATAGCTTGTAGGTAAGTCCTCACTTACTCTGCCCATGTCTCAGCTGCGTTGCCCCAAATGCGAATCCCTGGAAGCTACCAAAAGCGGCGTAGTGGGCGGGCGGCAGCGCTATAAGTGCAAAAACTGCGGCTACCACTACTCCGTGGCCAAAGCGGGTAAGGAAACCAATCCATACTACGTCATCAAGGCCCTGCAGCTCTTTATGGAGGGCGTGAGCTACCGCGAGATTGAGCGGCTGCTGGGCGTGAGCCACGTGTCGGTGATGAACTGGGTGAAGAAGTACGGCGTGAAGGCCCCACGCCAGACCGACTACCATCCCACCTACAAAATTCTCAACCAGAAAGAGCTGGCGGAGTTTTTTCAGAAGCCCGAAAACCTGAAAAGTGCCGGCCTGATGGTAACGGAACTGGGCGACAAGTACATGATGATTCGGTGGGAGCGGTTCAAACAGGCTTAGAACTATAGTGGATTAGCGGAAATATAGCTGGCGTGTGGGTTCCAACGGGGGATTCTCCTACTTGGCGGTACCAGTCCGGCACCCTGATGCGGTGGCGGACTTCCGCGCTGAGTTTCCCCTAACCGTAATTCCCCGCAATCATGCAAAATGCTCGTTATGCGCTGGCTCTGAGTGCCCTGCTCACGGCTACGGCCACCACGGCCCAGGTGCAGCCCGCACCCCCGGCCCAGCCGGCACCGCCACCTGCCGCGCCGGCCGCGCCGCCCACGCCGGCGGCACCCGCCAAATCGGCGCCGTATGGGGGCGGTATGAAGGTGAATATTTCGCCCGACGGCTCAAAGTACCTGCGCTTTATGACCTGGCATCAGGTGTACTCGCGCTACACCGAGAACAACACGGGCACGCTGCGGGCTCCCGGCAAGCCGCAGAAAGGCCAGGTAGACTTCGGCCTGCGCCGCTCGCGCTTCATGATCATTGCCCAGCTGAACCCGCGCTTTCTTATCTACACCCACCTGGGCATCAATAACCAGAATGCCGTGAGCGGGGGCGTAGCGCCAACCACCGACGGCAAGAAGCCGCAGTTCTTCATTCACGAGGCCGTGACGGAGTATAAGGTAAACAAGTACCTGAGCCTGGGCGGTGGCCTGCACTACTTCAACGGCATTTCCCGCCTCACCAGCGCCAGCACCACCAGCATCCTGACGATGGACCTGCCGCTGACCAACTTCCCCACCATTGAGCAGACCGACCAGTTTGCGCGCTGGTTTGGAGTGTATGCCAAGGGCCGGATTCAGAAGTTGGACTACCGATTTTCCGTGAGCGACGCCTTCCTGACCAACCAGGCCAGCACGCCCCTGAGCCTGGGCACCAACACCACTACCGATGGCCTAGTCACCAGCACCGGCACCGGCATTGCTGCCTACAACCCGCAGAATACCGGCCACGTGTACCAGGGCTACGTGAGCTACAACTTCCTGGAGCCCGAAGCCAACCTGCTGCCCTACTTTACCGGTACCTACCTGGGCACCAAGCGCGTGTTCTCCGTGGGCGCGGGCTTCCTCTACAACAAGGACGCCATGTACTCGCGGGCGACTTCCAGCGCCGTGCCGGTGACGCCCGCCGTAGCCGCTGACCCCTTCGGGCAGGTAGCCACCCGCAAGCACGATCTGAAGCTGTTCGGGGTGGATGCCTTCTATGACGTGCCCCTGGACACGGCCGCGCGCACCGCTATTACGCTGTACGGCGTGTATTACAACTACGACATGGGCCCGAACCACGTGCGCTTCGTGGGGCCCGAAAACCCCGGCTACGGTACGGCCCCGACCCGCGGCAACGCCGTGCCGCAGTCGGGCACCGGCAACTCGTTCTACGGGCAGGCCGGCTACCTGCTGCCCCAGAAGCTGCTCGGTCCCAAGGCCCGTCTGCAGCCCTACGTGGCCTACCTGCATAGCCGCTACGAGGGCCTGCGCACCAGCAACGGCGACACGCAGAGCGCCAATGTGTACGACGCCGGCGTGAATCTGCTGCTCGATGGCCACAACGCCAAGGTGACGCTCAACTACCGCGCCCGCCCCGATTTTCAGGGCTACGCACCCACCACCGGTACCATTACCGACGTGGACTACAAGCCGGAAATAACCCTCCAAACCCAGATTTTCCTGTAAGAAGCAGGCTAGTTGATTCAAAAATCAATGGTCATGCTGAGCTTGTCGAAGCATCTCTACCGCTTCGTCTGCAATGATTCAACGAAGCGGTAGACATGCTTCGACAAGCTCAGCATGACACTGAATTCAGCGTGACGGTTTGCTAAAAACCAGCCAAACGCCCTACAAAACGAACCTTCTACTCCAACCAGCAATTCCCATGAACCAGCACTTACCCCAGCGCGACGCGGCCGCCTACGCCGGTGCCGCGCCCGTGGGCAGCCCCGCTGCCGACGAGGCCGTAACCCACGACAACAACGCCGTTTCGTCCAGCAAAATCTGGCAGGTGATTACCGCTTCTTCAGTGGGCACTGTCATTGAGTGGTACGACTTCTACATTTTCGGGTCGCTGGCCGCCATTATCGGGCCGGTGCTGTTTGGGGCCACGGGCAAACTGGAAGACTCCCTGCTGGGGGCGCTGGCCGTGTTTGGGGCGGGCTTTGTGGTGCGGCCGTTCGGAGCGTTGTTCTTCGGCCGCATCGGCGACATGATCGGTCGCAAGTACACTTTCCTGGTCACGCTGCTGATTATGGGCGGGGCCACGTTTGTAACGGGTCTGGTGCCGGGCTACGATAAAATCGGTATTGCGGCGCCACTGATTGTGGTGGTGCTGCGCCTGCTGCAGGGCCTGGCCCTGGGCGGGGAGTACGGCGGGGCCGCTACCTACGTAGCTGAGCACGCCCCCGACAAAAAGCGCGGCTACTTCACCAGCTTCATCCAGATTACGGCCACCGGCGGACTCATCCTGAGCATTTCGGTGATTGTGATTACGCGCAAGATTCTGGGCGAGGAAGCCTTCAAGGAGTGGGGCTGGCGCGTGCCGTTCCTACTCTCGGGCCTGCTGGTTATAGCCTCCTACTATATCCGGCGCAAGCTGCACGAGTCGCCGCTGTTTGCCAAGGCCAAGGCGGCCGGCACCACCAGCACCAACCCCCTGCGCGACTCCTTCGTGAACCCCGTAAACCGCCGCCTGGTGCTCATTGCCCTGTTTGGCGTGACGATGGGCCAGGGCGTTATCTTCTACACCAGCCAGTTTCAGGCCTATTCCTTCATGAACAACACCCTGAAAATAGACCTCGTGGATTCCAGCACCATTCTGGTAGTGGCCATGCTACTGGCCACGCCGCTGTTCGTGTATTTCGGCAGCCTTTCGGACCGCATCGGCCGCAAGCGCATCATCATGACGGGCATGATCTGCGGGGCCTTGTTCACCATTCCGCTGTTCTACGGCATTAAGGCCTTTGCCGGGCCGCTCACCGAAATTACCCCTGCCACCGTGGATGCCGCCGGCAAAGCCGTGCCCGCCGTCATGAAGGCCCTCACGCCCAATATCCCCGCCATGATTGCCCTGACGTTTATCCTAGTGCTGTTCGTGACGATGGTGTACGGACCCATTGCGGCTTACCTCGTGGAGCTGTTTCCTACCAAAGTGCGCTACACCAGCCTCTCGGTGCCCTACCATATTGGCAATGGCGTATTCGGGGGCTTTGTGCCGCTGGTGGCTACCTGGATAGGCGTGTGGGCCGCCACCCAGCCCGAGGGTACTTTCGCCAAGGACCATAGTAGCCTGATCGGGCTGGCTTACCCGGTGCTGGTGGCTTTCGTCTGCTTCGTGATTGGGGTCATCTACATGCGGGATGTGCGCAACGTGCGCATCATGGACTAGCGGTGAAAACTGAATTTGTGCAATAGTGCAAGTCCGTCGGGCCGCAAGCCCGGCGGACTTCGCATGAACCGGAGTTATCATTTGCCCGAACCCGATAGTACAGGATGATTGTGTACTATAGCCTCCCAACCCGCGAGTCAGCAACTTTCAACCAACGCATGTATGTCCCCCATTTCTCCTCAGGAGCGCCCGGAGCAGCGGCGCGGACAGCGGCTGCTGTTCGTGGGGCTGCTGTTTGCCGTGCTGCTCAACTTCCCGTTTCTGGGGGTCTTCAACCACGATGCGCGGCTGGCGGGAATTCCGGTGCTTTACCTCTACGTGCTCCTGGCCTGGGGGGCGCTGGTGCTGGCCACCGGCTGGCTGGTAAAATCAACGAAAAATTAGTACTTGATAATCAGTAATGAGGAATTGGGTATTCGGTTGTAACGCAGGGTTTTCGTGCTCCTGATTGGCTTCGGCCTCTCCTGAGATATTAATTACTAATTGTCAAAATAAATGCCCACGCTGCTGGTTCTTGGCTTTTCCTTCGGCTACCTCGCCCTGCTGTTTGGGGTGGCGTACGCGGCGGAGCGCCGGTCGGCGGCCCGGCGGAGCCTGGTGAGCAACCCCTACGTGTATGCCCTGAGCATGGCCGTGTACTGCACCGCCTGGACGTACTACGGCTCCGTGGGCCGGGCGGCGCACTTCGGGCTGGAGTTTGTGGGTATCTACTTAGGGCCTACGCTTATGGCCCCGACCAATTGGCTGGTCATGCGCAAGATTATCCGCATCTGCCGCCGGCAGCGCCTTACTTCCATTGCCGATTTCATTTCGGCCCGCTACGGCAAAAGTGCCTCCCTCGGCGCGCTGGTTACGGTGGTGTGCGTGCTGGGCGTGGTGCCCTACATTGCCCTGCAGATCAAGGCCATTGCGGCTTCCTTTGATATTCTGACGCGGCCGGTCAGCGTGGCCCTACCGGCGCAAGCGGCCTCGGCCGGGGTGGGCTCGGCCTTTTATACCACGGTGGCGCTGGCGTTTTTTACCATCATCTTCGGGGTGCGCTCCATCGAGGCTACAGAGCGGCACGAAGGCATGGTGCTGGCTGTGGCCCTGGAAAGCCTGGTGAAGCTGGTGGCTTTTCTGGCGGCGGGTCTGTTCGTCACCTACGGGTTGTTTGGAGGCTTTGCCGATGTATTTGAGCGGGCTGCCGCCCTGCCGGAGCTGCGCCGCCTGTTTACGCTGGACGGGGCCGGCACCACGCCGGGGCAGTGGTTTACGCTGCTGTTGCTGAGCATGGCCGCCATCCTGCTGCTGCCGCGCCAGTTTCAGGTTTCGGTGGTGGAGAACGTGAACGAGGACCACCTGCGCAAAGCTATGTGGCTGTTTCCGCTCTACCTCATCATTATCAACCTGTTTGTGCTGCCCCTGGCCTTTGGCGGCCGCCTGCTCGACGGCAACGGGCGCTTCGATGCCGACACCTTTGTGCTGGCGCTGCCCCTGCAGGCGGGCCATCCGTGGCTGGCGCTGCTCATTTACCTGGGCGGGCTGTCGGCGGCCAGCAGCATGATTATCGTGGAAACCATTGCCCTGAGCGTGATGATGAGCAACCACCTGCTGATGCCCCTGCTGGTGCGCGTGCCCGCCGCCCGGGCCGAGGGTGCCCGGTGGTTTGCCTACCTGGGGCAGGTAGCCCTGCACAGCCGCCGCCTGGCCGTGGTGCTGGTGCTGCTGCTGGCCTACGGCTACTACGCCGTGGTGGGCCATTTGCTGCCGCTGGTCAACATCGGGCTGGTGTCGTTTGCGGCGGTGGCGCAGTTTGTGCCGGTGGTGCTGGGTGGGCTTTACTGGAAGGGCGGCACCCGCCAGGGCGCCACGGCCGGCATTCTGGCCGGGTTCGTGGTGTGGTTTTTCACGCTGGTCTTGCCCACGCTAGTGGGCCCCAATATGCTGCCCGCCGACCTGCTCACCCACGGACTGCTCGGCCAAAGCTGGCTGCGGCCATTTGCCCTGTTTGGTCTCGACGGGCTGGATTATCTTTCGCACGGCCTGTTCTGGAGCTGGTTTTTCAACTTGGGCTTGTACGTGGGCGTCTCGCTCGGGCGGCAGCCTACGGCCCTGGAGCAGCGACAGGCCGAGGTGTTCGTGGACGTGTTCCGGCACGGCACCGGCTTCGAGGGGCCGGCCGGCTGGCATAGCGCCGCGCCTTTGCCCGACGTACGCGCCCTGCTCACCGGCTTCCTCGGGAAAAAACGCACCACCCAGGCCCTGCGGGCTTTTCAGGAACAATTCCCCGAAGCTCACCTGACGGACTCCGCAACCCCGCCCCAGGCCGACCCGCACCTGCTGGCTTACGCCGAAAAGCTGCTGGCCGGCTCCATCGGGCCCGCCTCGGCCCGGCTGCTGCTGCGCTCCTCAGTGGGAGTGGAGGACATCAGCTTCGACAATGTAGTGGGCATTCTGAAGGAAAGCCAGCAGCTGCTCGAAGCCAACCGCCAGCTCCAGAAGCAGCAGCGCCAGCTCCAGCGCCTCACCCAGGAACTACAGGCCGCCTACGACCAGCTGCAGGAGCTGGATCAGCACAAGGATGAGTTTCTGTACACCGTCACGCACGAGCTGCGCACCCCGCTTACCAGCATCCGGGCCCTGGCCGAAATCCTGACCGACAACCCCGACCTGGAAGAAGAGGAGCGGCAACGGTTTCTGCTCACCATCACCCGGGAATCGGAACGGCTGGGGCGGCTGATTACGCTGGTGCTGGACCTGGAAAAGTACGAGTCGGGCAAGGCCGTATTGGACCTAATGCCGGTAGACGTGGCCGATGTGGTAACCGACGCGCTGGAAGCTGTGGGTCAGCTGCTGCGTGACAAGCACATCCGGCTGGACCTGGCCGTGCCGCCCGGCCTGCCGCGCCTGCCCGGCGACCGGGACCGGCTGATGCAGGTGCTGGTGAACCTGCTCTCCAACGCCGTGAAATCCTGCCGCGCCGATGGCTCCGGCCACATTGCGGTAGGCGTGGAGGCCACGCCTAACCTGCTGCGCCTCTCGGTGCAGGACAATGGCAAAGGCATCGACCCGGAATTTCACCAGCTTATTTTCGACAAGTTCTTCCAGGCCCGCCACCAGACGATGCGCAAGCCCGAAGGCTCGGGGCTGGGTTTGGCCATCACCAAAAAGATAGTGGAGCTGCACGCCGGCCGCATCTGGGTGGAAAGTCAGCCCGGCCACGGCGCCTGCTTCTCGGTGGAGCTGCCGCTGGTTAATTAATAATTGATAATTAAAAATGAGTGATTATTTAAGCAGTCGTGCGCTTTTGTCAACTGGTTCTATTTGTTCGATTGTCGGATTGATAAATAGTTGGGCCTGGAATACGTGTCCTTGTCAGTAATTATTCATTACTAATTCTTAATTACTAATTGAAATGATGCCTCCTCACATTCTTATTGTCGACGACGAGCCGAATATCGTCATGTCCCTGGAGTTTCTGATGCGCAAAGCCGGCTATTCCGTCTCCATCGCCCGCAACGGCACCGAAGCACTGGAAGCTATTGACCGCACTCCTTTCGACGTGGTACTGCTCGATATCATGATGCCCGACGTGGATGGTTACCAGGTGTGCCGCCACCTGCGCCTGCGCCCCGACCGCGCTGCTGCCCGCGTCATCTTTCTGTCGGCCAAAAGCAAGGAGGCCGACATTCAGAAAGGCTACGAAGCCGGCGCCGACCTCTACCTGCCCAAGCCCTTCAGCACCCGTCAGCTCATGGACAAGGTGAAAGAACTGCTGGCAGCCGGCCATTCGTAGGGCTGCCATGCACCATTATCAAACTTTATTTACAACTTCACCACCTCAAAACGTCATCGTTCCCATGCCCGAAACGCCCACCAAGCACCCCCGCATCCGTAGCATCGAAGGCTACCACGAAGCCTACCACCTTAGCATTCATCACCCCGAGGAGTTCTGGGCCTCGGTGGCCGCGCCCTTTACCTGGCGCCGCAAGTGGGACAAGGTGCTTAGCTCTGATATGGCGGCCGGGAAAAACGAGTGGTTTGCCGGCGCCCGCCTCAACATTACCGAAAACTGCCTCGACCGCCACCTGGCCACGCGCGGCAACAAACTGGCCCTGATATGGGAGCCCAATGACTCCAAGGAGCGGCACTTGCGCCTCACCTACCGGGAGCTGCACCAGCGCGTGTGCCAATTCGCCAATGTGCTGCACAACAACGGCGTGGAGAAAGGCGACCGGGTGTGCCTCTACATGCCCATGATTCCGGAGCTGGCTATTGCGGTGCTGGCCTGCGCCCGCATCGGGGCGGTGCACTCCGTTATTTTCGCCGGCTTCTCGGCCACCGCCATTGCCGACCGCGTAAACGATGCTCAGGCCTCAGTGGTACTTACGGCCGACGGCCTGAACCGGGGCGCCAAGCAGATTCCGGTGAAGCGGGTGGTAGATGAAGCCCTGGAAATCTGCCCCTCGGTGCGCCGCGTGATTGTGGTAGAGCACCTGGGCTGGCCCGTGCAGATGGAGGAAGGCCGCGACGTGTGGTACCACGAAGAAGCCGAAGGCGTGGCCAAAACCTGCCCCGCCGAGGAAATGGACGCCGAAGACCCGCTGTTTATTCTCTACACCTCGGGCAGCACCGGCAAGCCCAAGGGCGTAGTGCACACCACCGCCGGCTACATGGTGTGGACGGACTACACGTTCCGCAACGTGTTTCAGATAGAGGAAAACGACATCTACTGGTGCACCGCCGACATTGGCTGGGTAACGGGCCACTCGTACCTGCTCTACGGGCCGCTGCTGGCCGGCAGCACCTCCCTCATGTTCGAGGGCATTCCCACCTACCCCGATGCCGGCCGCTTCTGGGAGGTAATTGACAAGCACTCCGTCACGATTTTCTATACTGCGCCCACCGCTATCCGAAGCCTGATGGCCGCGCCGCTGGACAACGTGCTCAGCTACTCGCTCGACTCGCTGCGGGTGCTGGGCTCGGTGGGGGAGCCCATCAACGAGGAGGCCTGGCACTGGTACCATACCCACGTGGGCAAAGAGCGGTGCCCCATCGTAGATACGTGGTGGCAGACGGAAACCAGCGGCATCATGATTTCGGCGCTGGCAGGCATCACGCCCTCGGTGCCGGCCCGCGCCGGTCTGCCGCTGCCCGGGGTGCTGCCCGTGCTGCTCACTCAGGAAGGCCAGGAAATCGAAGGCAACGACCAGGAAGGCTATCTGGCTATCAAACAAAGCTGGCCCGGCATCATCCGCACCACTTACGGCGACCATGAGCGCGCCCGCCAGACGTATTTTGCGCCGTATCCCGGCTACTACTTCACCGGCGACGGTGCCCGCCGCGACGAACAGGGTCTTTACCGCATCATCGGCCGGGTGGATGATGTTATCAACGTGTCGGGCCACCGCTTCGGCACGGCCGAAATCGAAAACGCCATCAACCAGAACAGCCACGTCATCGAGTCGGCCGTGGTGGGCTACCCGCACGATGTGAAAGGCCAGGGCATCTACGCCTACGTGATTCTGGGCGAGGCCCTGCCGGAGCGCGAAGCCGACCGCCAGCATATTGAGGCCAGCATCATCGAAACGGTGGTGGCCGAAATCGGCAAGATTGCCAAGCCCGACAAGATTCAGCTGGTAACGGGGCTACCCAAAACCCGCTCGGGCAAAATCATGCGCCGCATCCTGCGCAAAGTAGCCGAAGGCGACACCAGCAACCTCGGCGACACCTCCACGCTGCTGGACCCCGCCGTGGTGGAGGAGATTATCAAAGGAAAGAAGTGAACGAGCGGCGCTTAAGCTATTTGAGACACAACAGGCCGCGCATCTGCGTGCGCGGGTACTCAGTCTGAATTCCGCTTTCAATCAGTGGTTTAGAAATCAGAGAGAGATAATTTGGCCGCCAGTCACGAACAGTGGCTGCTTGGTTCGAAGGAGAGTAGTAGTAGCTGCCTTCTGCGTATATTATCTGTGAGCAGTACGCCCACGAGTGAGGTGAAAAACGCCTTGTTCGTGGGCGTACTTTATGGATATTGGTTGGCTCATGGTGAGAAGGTTAGCTCATATTTCGAGCTGAGCAAAAGCGGCGAAATTGAACCTGAAGACAGGAAAGAAGTGAATAGCGGTTCAGGCCGGGCGCCGACGGCAAGGTGGGGAATAGTAGTTAAGCCCAACTGGCTCAGATCATCACGCCTGTTACCTTCGGACAGGTACTGCTCCAGGCCGACAGCGGGAATGCTTCGAGCCTGACGGATGATGTGTGAAATTGGCTGCAGTTCCGAACTGACAGAAACCAGCGGGCGGCTAAAATGGCAATAGCCAGGGGCCTTATAGTGACCATCTCATCCGGTTTTCGGCCGAAATGGACACAAGTTCAGCTTCTATAAGGCATGGGCTCGGCCAGGTAGTCGCCGGCACCGGCCTCAAAGCTGGCTACCTTGTCGGCCAGGCTGTCGAGGGCCGTGAGCATGAGCACCGGCACCCGGCGCCGGGCCGCCCGGATGTGCCGGCACAGCTCCACGCCGTTGCGGTAGGGGAGGTGCACGTCGAGCACCACCGAGTCGTAGGGCTGCTGGTACAGCGACCAGCCCGTGCGCCTATCGTAGGCTACCGTGAGCTCATAGCCTTCGTGCTCAAACCCCTTTTTGATAAAGGAAGTTAGTTGGGGCTCGTCTTCCACCCGCAGAACTTTCATACCCGGAGTGAATGCGCGTGAACTCGTGAACGGGGCAATGTAAGCAGCCAGGACCGATGCAGGTTGCCCGTCCGGCAGCGCAAAAGCAGGTCAAGCTGGCCGACCTTCAGGGGACTTTTTCCACTTTCCTGTTTTTTATCTGCAATTTAGGTTGTTCCGGTCACCACCAGCTCCTGCATCATGCCTCTACTGTCCCGAATCCACTACAAGGCTAAGCCGGTTTTCCTGTTTCTGATCGTGATGCTGACCATCCTGGCCAGTAGCGTGCTGGAAAAGCGGCTGATGCGCGACCTGAACACGTCCGTTTCTTCGCTGTACCAGGATAGATTGATGCCCGCCACGGGTTTGTTTCAGCTCAACGACCTGATGTACGCCAAGCAGCAGCTGATGGCCGGCTACCTTGGCAGCCCCGCCGGGGTCCGGCTCGAGCACGTACGACGGCAGCTGGCCCGCCACAATCAGGCTATAGGCGTGCTGGTTGATGGCTACCAGGCCACGTACATGGTGGCAGATGAAGCCCGGTTGTTCCATGATTTCCGGGCCCACCTCAACCGGTATAACGTCCTGGAAGCGCAGCTGCTGGCGGCGCAGCTGCCCGGCCCTGCAACCCAGGCGCTGGAGCAGGAGTTCGACCGTATTCACCGCGACCTGAGGATCCTCAACCTGATTCAGCAGCGGGTCGGGCAGGAGCTTTCCCGGGGCTCCGTCGTCACCGAAGGCACTGCCACGCTGCTTAGCAACCTGAAAATTGCGCTGCTGGTGATTTTTACGCTGGCCATTTACCGGGCTCTGCTGCTCGACAAGCACCCGCTCCTGCCCGGCAGCCTGAAGAACTTCCGCCTGAACTGATCTTTGCGGCGTCGGGCATTAGCCCGGTGCTGTTTTTACTTGTTTCATTTCCATGCACCCACCCAGAGAACTAGCCCCAACACCACCAGAAAGCGCGGTTAAGTCTACTTTCCGCACCGGCCTGAAAAACCTGGCCTTTATCGTGGCTGGCATCCTGTCGGCCGGCATGGGGCTTAAAGGCTTTCTATTGTCGAGCCACTTTATCGACGGGGGGGCTACCGGTATTTCCATGCTGCTGTCTGACGTCCTGGGGTTGCCGCTGTCCTGGGGGCTGCTGCTCATCAACCTGCCTTTTCTGGCTTTGGGCTACCGGCAGATGGGCGTACAGTTTGCCCTGAAAAGCGCGGCTGCCATTGCGGGCCTGGCCGCCTGCCTGGTGCTGGTGCCGTACCCCGACGTTACCCCCGACCTGCTCATTACTGCCGTGTTCGGCGGAGTATTCATCGGGGCGGGCATCGGGCTGGCTATGCGCGGCGGGGCCGTGCTCGACGGAACCGAAATCCTGGCCCTGCTCATCAACCGCAACACGGCCCTGCTAAAGGTTAGTGATATTATTCTGATTGTCAACATCTTCATCTTCGGGGTGGCCGCCTTCGTGCTGGGCGTCACCGAGGCGCTGTACTCCATTCTGACCTACGTGGCGGCGTCCAAGACGCTTGATTTCATCCTTACCGGCATTGAGCAGTACACGGGCGTTACCATCATTTCCGACCACAGCGAGGCCGTACGGGAAGCCATTACCACCAAGCTGGGCCGGGGCGTGACGGTATACAAGGGCGAGAGTGGCTTCGGCAAGCGGGGCGAGCAGCGCGAAGAGCGGAAAATCATTTTCACGGTGGTTACGCGCCTGGAGCTGCCCAGCCTGCGGGAGGAAATCAAGCGCCTGGACCCCAACGCGTTTATCGTGCAGCACAGCGTCGACGACGCCGTGGGCGGTATGCTCAAGCGCCGCCCGCTGCACTAGCGCCTGCTCGGCCGCCACGACCTCCTAGAAAAAGCACCTCTAAAAAGAAAGCCCGGCCACTAGGCCAGGCTTTCTTTTTTACTCGCATACAACCGTTACACGGGCGAGGAGCTCAGCCGGGGCGCCTCGCTCAGGGGAGCGGCAAGGCCGTTGGCGGGGCACCGTAAGTGCCCGGCGCAGCAGCGGCTTCCTGCACGCAGCCAGCGCCGGGGCTGGGAGCCAGGCTAACACCGCGGGCGCCACGTAATGGCCGTGCGTATGCGTTGCCTCCAGTACCACTTTATGCTTCACCACCGATACCTCAGGGGGCACTGCCAAAGTCCCGGCTTTGGCATGAATGGCCGGCAGATGCAGCATCTCCACTTCCCGGTGGTTCAGGCCAAGCGCGATAATCACCGAAACCGCCAGGGTTGCGAAGCGCAGCGAAAACCAAAAGTGGGCTAGAAGAGGCATCAGGCAAGTTAGATCAGCAAAGATACTACGCCTGTTCCGGCGCCTGGCTACCTTGCCGTTACCCGGCTGCTGGTTGCTCTGCTGCGTTAATTATTGAATTGCATAATAAGCTCTTATATAAATAAGTGGCTGCCTTTCAACTGTGGCTCCTTCCATCTAAATGCCAGCCAACACTGCGAAACGCTATAGAAACAGTCAGCAGATAAAGGTCAGGAAGGACCATTTTATCTAAGTGCTTTTATTGCCTCTGAGCTTACCGGTAGTACGCACTGGCCCGTTGAGCCCTTACAGACATGCCATAACAAAAAACGCCCACGAACAAGGTGTTTTCACCTCGTCCGTGGGCGTGTTGCTCACAGAGGATTATGCGCGGGGCGCTACGTGTTTGGGCTGGGCAAAAGCTTGCAGCTGCTCTTGCATACAGCGGCTGATGAGGTACCCCCGGGTTGTTGGGCCCGCTGTCGGCAGCTTAGTAAGGGCGCTGGGGTCTGCGCTTTTCCTTTTTATTCTCGCTTCCGCCTGAGCTCAGCAATACCACGGTGCCAGCGGCCACTGCGGCCACGGTAGCCAGCTTGATAATCAGGCTGGTGCGGTTGTGCTTCCACTCCACGGGGTAGCCTTTCTCGGCGTAAATATTGGGCACTTTGCCATGCGCAAAGTCATCCAGGATACCTTCGACTACGTTCACGCGGTCAGCAAAAACGAGGGGCAGCCAGTGGCGGTAGCGGTTTTCGCTGTACCGGAAAGCTACCCGCCGAATCATACCGCTCAACCCGCTTGGGGGCACAGTAGTGCCATACACGGCCGACACGTTGGGCCGCTCAATGGAGCGCAGCTTCTCGGTGTCGTCGTGCTGCAGGGAAGCTGGGCGGTGCTTGCTGTCGGGGTCCTGGCCTACGTTCATCCGCGGATACCGCATCGGGTAGGTCGGGTCGTTCTTTGGGTCTGCGTCCACGCCCCAGCCGGGAATCTGCTTGGGGTCGATGGGCGTATTTATCACGTTGTTTTCCATGGTAAGTCAGCGTTTCGGGGTGGCAGATTAGGGAATCAACACAGGCTTGATGCAGTTGTCGAGCTTGGCCGAGAACATGCGGTAGCCGTCGGCCACTTCCGCCAGCGGAATGCGGTGAGTAATCAACCCTTTGGGGTTGAGCGTACCGTTTTGCACGTGCTGGATCAGACGGGGCAGCAGACGCTTCACCGACGCCTGGTTGGCGCGGATGGTCAATCCTTTGTTCAGCACGTTGCCAATCGGGATAAGGTTGTCGGTCGGGCCGTATACCCCCACGATGGACACCACGCCGCCTTTCTTCACCGAGTTGATAGCCCAGTGCACCGCCGTAGCCGAGCCGGCCTGCAGCAGCAGCTTACGGCCCGTGATTGTCTGCATGGCGTTGCCAGCAGCTTCGGCGCCCACGGCGTCAATCACGCAGTCGGCCCCAATCCAATCAGTAATCTTCTTAATGAACACCACCGGGTCGCCGATTTCCTCGAAGTTGTAAGCCTCGCAATAGGAGTAGTTACGGGCAAAGTCGAGGCGGTACTCTTCTTTGTCGATGATGATGACGCGGCCCGCGCCGAACAGCCAGGCGCAGCGGGCAGCCATAATACCAACCGGCCCTGCACCGAACACTACTACGGTGTCGCCGGTCTGGATACCCGCCATTTCGGCGGCCTGATAGCCGGTAGGCACCACGTCGGTCAGCAGTACAGCATCGTCGAGGTCCATGCCCTCGGGGATGATGGTGGGGCCCACGTTAGCGTAGGGCACCCGGGCATACTCAGCCTGGCCGCCGTCGTAGCCACCAGCCGTGTGCGAGTACCCGAAGATGGCACCTACGGCCGTAGCTTCAGTATTCGACTCGTGGCAGTTGCCATACATGCCCTGACGGCAGAAGTGACACTCCCCGCAGGCAATGTTGAAGGGCACTAGTACCCGGTCGCCGGTTTTCAGCTTGGTTACTTCCGAGCCGATTTCCACCACTTCCCCCACAAACTCGTGGCCGAAGGTGGTGCCCACGCGGGTATCGGGCACGTTACCGTTGTAAAGGTGCAAGTCGGAGCCGCAGATGCAGGTACGCAGCACCCGCACAATAGCATCCTGCGGGTGCTTGATTTCCGGCATCGGTTTCTGCACGGCACGGACCCTTTTCGGGCCTCGGTAGTCCATTGCGAGCATACAATTCCTGTTTTGTAGTGAGAGTAGAGGTTTTTCCTTCAGGCCGCTTGCACGTAGGCTTTTCCCAAGTAAAGACTGGAAAAAACAAGGGCTGAGTGGTAGTAAATTGTACTCCCTGCTATCCGTAGGGTTACAGGAAATTGGTAATAAGCCGGAAATACGTACTTCGCCCGCAGAACTCCGGATAAACACGTACGTCGGCCAATCGAAGAGTACTTCGTTGTAACATAACATATTACAGCAGCATGTCCGACTTCGGGGAGGAAGTCGGACATGCTGGAGAAAGTAAAAGCCAGACTGATTTTATAGCTGCGGGGCCGGCAGCACTTTGCCCGTTACCTCCCCGAAGCCGATGCGCAGGCCGTTCCGCTCGCAGTAGCCGCGCATAGTCACCCGGTCACCGTCCTGTAGGAACTTGCGCTCCGAGCCGTCGGCCAAGGGCACCGGGCGGGTGCCGCGCCAGGCCAGCTCCAGCATCGAGCCGAGCGAATCGGGCGTGGGGCCGGATATGGTGCCCGAGGCGTACAGGTCGCCGACTTCCAGGTTGCAGCCGTTGGAGCTGTGGTGAGCCAGCTGCTGGGCCATGCTCCAGTACATCAGCCCAAAGTTGGAGCGCGACACGGTGGTTTCGGGGCCGGCTTCGGGCTGGATGGTCACTTCTAGGTTGATGTCGAAGTTGTGCTGGTCGAGCTGGCGCAGGTAAAGCAGGGGCTCGGGCTCCTGCACGGGGCCGGCCACCCGGAATGGCTCCAGCGCATCGAGCGTTACTACCCACGGTGACACGCTACTGCCGAAGCTCTTGCCCAGAAACGGCCCCAGTGGCACGTATTCCCAGCTCTGGATATCGCGCGCGCTCCAGTCATTGAACAGCACCAGCCCGAAGATGTACTCCTCGGCGTGCTGCACCGGCACCGTGTCGCCCAGGTGTGTGCCTTTGCCCACCACGAAGGCCATTTCCAGCTCAAAATCCAATTGTTGGGAGGGGCCGAAGGAAGGCGCGGCGGCATCGGGGGCTTTGCGCTGCCCGTTGGGCCGGCGCACGTCGGTGCCGCTCACCACAATGCTGCTGGCCCGGCCGTGGTAGCCGATGGGAATGTGGCGCCAGTTGGGCAGCAGGGCGTTGGCCGGGTCGCGGAACATGATGCCCACGTTGGTGGCGTGCTCGATGCTGCTGTAGAAATCGGTGTAGTTGTGAGGCTTCACGGGGCGCAGCATCCGCACCTCGCGCTGGCGCAGCAGGCACGTGCGCATCACCTCATCCGAGCGGAGAGAGACGTTGTCGTGGCGCAGCAGCTCTGATACACGCTGGCGCACGGCCCGCCATGCCGGGCGGCCCAGGGCTATAAACTGGTTGAGGGTACGGCGCCGGAAAATCTTCGGCATCTTCGGCCCCAGCTCCAGGTCCTCAAAAAAGCCGAACTGCGCCACGGCGTACAGATCCAGCACGTACTCGCCGATGGCCACGCCCAGCCGCGGCCCGCGCTCCTCCGTCTCAAACACGCCAAAGGGCAGGTTCTGAATCGGAAAGTCGCTGCCGGGAGTAATATCAATCCAGGAGTGCAGGGCGGGGTCGTTCGGATTTGGCATCGGGCGGATGGTTGGTGGTAGAAGCGGCAAAGGTAGCGGGGGCGAGGGAATGAGAATCAAGCTCAATTTTTTATGCCAGAAGCAGTAACTTTAGCACAAGACTTGGGAATCTACTCTCTAAAATGTATTTTCACTCAAATGGGAAAAGTGCCATATATCAAATTTGCTAAAAATTGTGTTACGGATTTAATGGATACGCAAAACGAATTGGAATCTATTTACCCTATTCATGAATATGAAAATTGGTTTTACAACCAAGCTACAGGTTTGCTAACTTTCTCAACCGGTGATGATGAATTGAATTTTAAATATGTTAATGTAGGTAGTTTCTCTAAGAAGTTTAATACGTGGAAGTGGTCGTGGGATAACGAGCATACTTTATCCAAGGTCAAGGATGATATCCTACATGTTAAAGAATTTGGCGAAAAGCACGGCTACGAAAAGCTAACAGGAGGATATTTTGCCAGCAGTGAACATGAAGCCTGGGAATTTACGGCTATTACTGCTAAGCTGATGAAAGGTATCGGGGCGTACAGGCCAACCTCTGAGCACCTATTGATTTTTATGGTACTTACCGAATTTGTTGACAATGAAACTGCTAAGGATATAAAAGATTTGTATGTGGAGTGTGATAAGCATGAATATAGAAGAAGGGCATTTGTGTGTAGTCATCTAATGGCTCGTGAGGAAGTTGGATTTGAAGAAGCATTCGATACATATGAGAATATGGAATTATACGATGATGACTATCAGGCATGGTGTAATGAATGTGAAAAGATAAGGCGGAGAGAGGATGGATGGAATAAAAAGTCGATGGAGTTTGCTGATATTAGAGTGGTTTGTGAGAAATGCTATTTTGAGATGAAAGAAATAAATCTTGGCTACAAATAGTTGTGTGCTGAATTATCAATGCTGAAGAAACACCGCGCCCCGCCCCCGACCGGAAAACCGGCAGGAGCGGGGCGCGCTGTATAAATCGAAGTACGCTTAAAAATTGGGCGTTGGTACTGGGGCGGGCGACACGGGGTGGCCGGTCTGGCCGGCGGGCTGGGCCGACATAGGCGTGAGGTTGATGGCTTCCACGGCGCGGATTTCGGGCACGGCTTTCTTCACCGATTCTTCCACGCCGGCTTTCAGCGTCATCGGCGACATGGGGCAGGTGCCACAGGCGCCCAGCAACTCCAGCTGCAGCACCATATCGTCGGAGATGCCCAGCACGCGCACGTTGCCCCCGTCGGCAGCCAGATAGGGCCGGATGGTATCCAGGGCCTGCTCAATACGAGGCAGGAGCGGATGGTTTTCTACGGCAGCGGAATGCGTCATGAATCTAAGATTGAGCTGCAGACCGGGCCAGGAAAGACACCGTGAGCAGCAAATTACTTGGTCAAAGGTAGCGCTTTTGGCGCGTATGGAAGCAACAAACCGACCAGCCGCAAAGTTGCCCGACGAGCTTGCAGACAGCTTAACCAGCTGAAAACGATGGAAATGCTACGATTTCATTTCCACGATGTTGGTTTTGGGCGCCACGGCGTTGCGGATGCTCACCTGGCGGGCCAGCTCTTCTGCCAGCTGCGCGAAAACGGCAGCAGAAGGCGTGTTTTCCTGCAGGATGGCGGGTGTGCCCAGGTCGCCGTTCTCGCGGATGCTCTGCACCAGCGGAATCTGGCCCAGCAGCGGCACCTGGTGCTTTTCGGCCAGCGCCACGCCGCCGCCTTCCCCGAAGATGAAGTACTTGTTGTCGGGCAGCTCGGCCGGCGTAAACCAGGCCATGTTCTCCACAATACCCAGCACCGGCACGTTAATCTGGGGCAGGCGGAACATCTGCAACCCCTTCTCAGCGTCGGCCAGGGCTACTTTCTGGGGCGTGGTCACGATGAGCGAGCCAGTCACGGGCACCGTCTGCACCATGGTGAGGTGGATGTCGGAAGTGCCAGGGGGCATGTCGAGGAGCAGGTAGTCCAGCTCGCCCCAGTCTACCTCCGTAATAAACTGCTTGAGGGCCGAAGAGGCCATAGGGCCGCGCCACACAATGGCCGACTCGGCCGGAGCCAGGAAGCCAATGCTCATCAGCTTCACGCCATGCGCTACAACGGGCTGGATGAGGTTTTTGCCGTCCGGGCCCTGGAACACGTGGGGCCGCTCGTCCATCACCCCAAACATAAGGGGCATGGAGGGGCCGGAAATATCGGCGTCCACGAGGCCCACTTTGGCGCCTGATTTGGCCAGGGCAATGGCCAGGTTGGCCGTGACGGTGCTCTTACCCACACCGCCCTTGCCCGAGGCAATGGCAATGATGTTCTTCACGCCGGGCAGCAGGTCGCGGTTCTGGCGCATAGTCGTCACGCGTGAGGTCATCACCACTACCACCTCGGCTTCGGCGTCTACCATCGTGTGAATGGCGCGCACGCAGGCATCGTGAATAAGCTGCTTGAGGGGGCAGGCGGGCGTGGTCAGTACTACCGTGAAGGAGATGGTGCGGCCGTTGATCTGCACGTCCTCAATCATGTTGAGCGTCACGAGGTCTTTGCCCAGGTCGGGCTCCTCCACGTAGCTCAGGGCCTTGAGGACGTCTTCTTTGGTTATGGTTGCCATTCGATAAGTCAATCGGGGGAATACGGATGCAAAGATAACCCGGAAACCGGGGCGGCGGTTGCAGCGGCGTAGAACGACGGCTCCATAGCACGTCATTCCGAGTGAAGCTGAGGAATCTTGCGTGCTGACGTTGTAGTGCTACTTGGGCCATATGGCCCAGAACAGTCTCGTCGTTAGCTCCTCTAGCCTTTGGGTGCTGACAGTGTTTAAGCGAATGGCGCGGTACCGGTTGTTCAACGATGAGACGCGAATACGCGTCTCTACACCGTTCATACTCCCACAACGTCAGCACGCGAGATTCCTCGACTTTGCTCGGAATGACGTGCTATTGGCGCATAATGACCTTTAAACAAATAGGTTACAACCCGAACTGGGCCAGCAGGGCTTCCTTGTGCTGCTTGCCGATGGGCAGCTTCTCGGGCAGGTCGTAGAGCTCTACCTCGTTGCCGCTGATGGCCCGGATGGCGTCGAGGCGCACGATGTAGGACTTCTGGATGCGGATGAAACGCGCGGCGGGCAGCTGATCTTCCACCCGGCTCATGCGCAGGTAGGTGATAATCATCTGGTTTTTGAGCACGATGCGGATGTAGTCCTTCATGCCCTCGATGTAGTAGATTTCATCGAACAGTACCCGCCGCAGGGAGTGACCTTCCTTCACGAACAGAAACTGCGGCTCCGGCGCGGCCACGGCTGCCGGCCGGCTGTTGACTACCGTCAGGGCTTTGTTCACGGCCTTCATAAAGCGCGGGAATGATACGGGCTTCACCACATAGTCCAGCGCGTCGAGCTCGTAGCCTTCCAGCGCGTGGTGGGGCGAGGCCGTGACGAAGATGACGTAGGGCGCGTTGTGCAGCGAGCGAATAAACTCCAGTCCGTTCACCTGGGGCATGTTGATGTCGGAGAACAGCAGGTCGATGCGCTGCTGCTGGAGCACCTCCAGAGCCTCGAACACATGCTCGCAGCTGGCCACCAGGTTCAGGCTGGGCATCTGGGCCACGTAGCTTTGCAGCAGCTCGCGGGCAAACGGCTCGTCGTCGATTATCAGGCAGTTGATCATGAGGCAGAAACAGGAGTAAGCAGTGCGGCAGGCGCGGGCGCCGGAGCTAGGCGCAGGGTGAGGTTTACGGCGTAGGTGTGGGCGTCGGGGTCTTGGGTAATGGTCAGCTGGTAGTCCTGAGGCGCGTAGTGCAAAGCCAGGCGCTTGCGCACGTTGGCAATGCCCACGCCCCCAAACGCCCGATCAGACGCCCCGGGGCTGAAGCTGTTTTGCACCGCAAAACGCAGCTCCTGACCCACCACGTCCAGCGTAATAGCTACCCAGGAAGCATCCAGGCTGCTGTCGACGCCGTGCTTGAAGGCGTTTTCCACGAATGGAAAGAACAGCAGGGGCGTGAGGAGCAAGTGAGTTCCCGCAGTAGGCGACTGGTAGCGGATGCTCACCTTCTGGCCGTAGCGCAGGCGCTCCAGCTCCAGGTACGCCTCCAGAAACCCCAGCTCCTGGCTTAGTGGCACCAGGGCCGCCTCAGCCTCATACACGGTGTAGTGCATCAGATGGGCGAGGTGCTGCACCATGTCGGGGGCGCGCTCGTCCTGCTTCACCACCATCAGGTACAGGTTGTTGAGGGTGTTGAAGAGAAAATGCGGATTCACCTGGGCCTTCAGAAAGTTGACTTCCAGGTGGAGGTTTTCGCGCTGCAGGTGCAGGCTGCGGTTGCTGCTGCGCAGCAGAAACTGAATAAAGCGCAGCAGAATGGGCGGCACCACCGTCACCACGAAGTCGCTCAGGCCCATGCTCACGCTGCGCCAGGAAAACACGCCCTGCCACAGGCTGCCATCCAGAAAGCGGTGCATGTAGCTGTAGGCATCCTTGGAAATGAGGCCGTGGGCGTCGAGCAGGGCGTAGTAGGCGTAGGAAAGCAGCGCCCAGCCGTAGTAAATGCCGAGGATACCCAGCAGCGTGAGCCCCCAGCGCCGCCCCAGCAGCCAGCGCGGCAGCATCACCAGAGAGAAAAAGTAGAACCCCGCCACCGTAGCCAGCGTGTCCTTCACCACAAACCCCCAAGTAACCAACGGGCTTTCCTGCCACTGGCTGAACACGGCGTACTCGTAGCCCACAAACAGGCCCCAGAGCACCAGGTGCCGGAGCACGCGGCCAGCCCGAGCACTCAGATATTGCCGAACAGGAAAACCAGCCAGGGTCATATCAGAGCTGAATGTGCAGGTGAACGTGAACGTGCCGGCCGTCTTCGGTGAGGGTGGCGGTGTGGCGGCCGGGGTACTGCAGCGCCAGGCGGCGCAGGGCGGCCTGCACAGAAGTATCGAGGCGGTAGGTGAGGGGCAGGGGCGCGGCGGTAGCCCGCGTGAGGGTGAGCGTAACTTCCTGCGGCTGCACGTCTACCTGGCTGGAAATATGCGCGGCCGTCGCCGAAGCATTCAGCCCGGCAAACAGCCGCTCCAGAAACGGGTGCAGCAGCAGGGGTGCCAGCTGCTGGGTGGTGGCCGCGCCCCGCACTTCGTGGCTTACGGCTACCTCGGGGTGGCGCAGGCGCTCCAGGGCCAGGTAGTCGTCCAGGAATTCCAGCTCCCGGCTGAGCAACACCCGCTCCGTATCGGTTTCGTAGAGGGTGTAGCGCATCAGGTCGGCCAGGTGCAGTACTACGTCGGGGGCGCGGGCATCGCGGGTGCGGGTGAGCTGGTGCAGGCTCCCGAGGGTATTGAACAGGAACTGCGGGTTGATCTGAGACTTGAGGTAGCTGAGCTCCAGGCGCAGATGGTCGCGCTCCAAAGCCAGCCGCCGCCGGTCCACCACCAGCGCGTACGCCAGAAAGCTGATGAGCACCGGAAACAGTAGCACGGCCAGCAGGTGCATCCCCATGCTCAGCTGCCGGAACGGACTCAGCAGGCTGGGCCAGAAATCGGCTACGTAGAACGTGTGCAGCAACTGGCGCAGGTCGGGGGCCAGCGGCAAATAGGCTTCGGCCAGGCGGGAGCCCGCATACATCCAGAGCTGAAAGGCGTAGAGCAGGGCCACGCCGCCCGCCAGTGCCCGCCAGTGCTGCCCCTGCAGCAGCCAGCGCGGAATAATGAGGTAGACCAGGCTATTGAAAAGCAGAATGGCAAAGCCCATCTGCAGAGCTACCAGCGGGCACACCGGCCCGTCGAAGTGAAAGTTGGGGCGGTTGTTCCACGCAAAGTAGAATCCCGCCAGCAGCGCCCACAGCAGCCCTTGCAGCAGCAGCGTGGTGGTGCGGGCGCTAAGCTGTTGCCAGCGGAAGAACGATAGCGCGCGGGGGAGAGGCATCAAAAATGGGAGGACAACTCAAGCTTTGGTGGTGTGGGGCCGCTACTTGGTCGAATACTTTTCGGGAGCCTAAAGCTCTGCAATTTCTTTGGGTCAGTTCTTCTTTCTCTCCCTCGAATCTTTCCTTCCAGCCCTCCGCCATGCCCCGCACGTTTCTGCCTTCTGCCCTGCGCACTTTCGCCCGCCGCCTCACCGGCCTGGCTTCCCTGGGTTTTGCCCTGGCATCCAGCCCCGCCGCCCAGGCCCAGCGCCCGGCCCCGGCTTCCGATACCACGTTCCAGCGCCTGCTGCATAAGCATCAGTTTGCCCTCACCCAGAGCGGCACCCAATTCAGCGGTGCGGGTTGGGACAAGCTCCGGCAGGATATCCAGAAAAGCCAGCTTGTGCTGCTGGGCGAAGACCACGGTATGGCCCAGATTCCGGCGTTTGCCACGGCTGTGGCCGAGGTGCTGAAGCCCAAGGTGTACGTGGCCGAAATAGACCGGTACCAGGCCCGCGACCTGAGCCAGCTGGCCAGTCAGCCCGGTTTGCCCACGGCCTTCAGCCGGCAGTACCCGATGAATCTGTCGTTTTATAGCTGGGTCGAGGAATTTGAGCTGGTGCGTAGCCTCCGGGCTCAGGGCACCGCCCTAGTGGGCATAGAGCAGGTGGGTGCCGCCACCCCGGGCCGGCTGCTGGGCCTGATGGCCGATCAAACGAAAAGCAAAACGGCCAAGGCCTACCTGCGCAAAACGGCCGCCACCTTCCAGGCCCAGGACCGCGCCGACATGGTGGCCGGTACCTACAACCGCTCCACGGTGAACACGCTGCGCCCCGCCACCCTGGATAGTCTGCGTGCCGCCACCCAAAAAGAAAGCCCCGAGGTGCGCCGGATGCTACAGGACTTTGAAGCCAGCGTGGCCATCTTCCAACTCAACTACGCTGGCAAGCCCGGGGCCCACCAAACCCGCATCAACCTCATGAAGCGCAACCTGCTGCAGGAGCTGCAGCCCTACCAGACGGTCGGCCAGCCCTTGCCCGCTATGCTCTTCAAGTTCGGGGCCTACCACCTGGGGCGCGGCCGCAGCATCTGGGGCGACATCTACGACGTGGGCAACTTGGCCGTGAACCTGGCCGACATGCACGACCAGAAAACCCTGCACATCTTCGTCATCGGCAAGCAGGGCACCCAGGTAGGCGGCGCCAACCCCGACGACTTCAGCAAGAACGTAGCCCAGTACTCGCACACCGATGAGGCCATGGTAAAGCCCTTTATGGCCGCCACGCCCGCCGGCACTGCCTGGCAGGTGTTCGACCTGCGCCCCCTGCGCCGCGCCATGCTCCGCCAGAATATGCCCGTAGCCGATCAGGAGCTGCAGGCCACCATCCTGGGCTACGACTACGTGGTTATCATCCCCGAAACCACCGCCAGCCGGAATTATTGAGTTGCCCGTTCTCAGTTGCCGGTTGTCAGGTCGGAGTACTTCGAGTCTGGCAACTGGTAACTGGCAACTGAGAACCAACAACGCCCGCGCCGGTTGTAGCAACTCACCTTCTCTCCTGAAGATTATGCAGCTTGGCATTGATAGTTTTGCCGCGGCCCCCACGGGTGGCACCGCCTCCGACAACGCCACAGCCCTGCGCCAGCTCCTCGGGCGCATTGAGCGGGCTGACCAGGTTGGGCTTGACTTCTTCGGCATTGGGGAGCACCACCGCCGCGAGTTCCTCGACTCGGCCACGGCCGTGATTCTGGGCGCGGCAGCCTCGCTTACTCAGCGCATCCGACTGGGAAGCGCCGTAACCGTGCTCAGTGCCGCCGACCCGGTGCGTGTGTTTCAGGAGTTTTCTACCCTCGATCTGCTCAGCAACGGCCGCGCCGAGCTCGTGGTGGGCCGCGGCTCCTTCACCGAAGCCTTCCCACTATTCGGCCTAAATCTGCACGATTACGACGCCCTGTTCGAGGAAAAGCTGGCTTTGCTGCTGCAGATCCGCGACCAGGAGCAGGTACGCTGGTCGGGGCGGTTCCGGCCGGCCCTCACGGGGCAGGCGGTGTATCCGCGTCCCCTGCAGGCGCAGCTGCCTATCTGGCGCGGGGTGGGCGGCACGCCCGAGTCGTTTGTGCGGGCCGGAGCTATGGGCCTGCCGCTGATGGTGGCCATCATCGGGGGCGAAACCCACCGCTTCCGCCCCCTCATCGACCTTTACCGGGAGGCCGGCAAGCAAGCCGGCTTCGCCCCCGAGCAGCTGCAGGTGGGCCTGCACTCCCTGGGCTACGTGGCTGAAACCACCGAGCAGGCCATAGCCGACTACTACCCCGGCTACGCCCGCACCTTCACCCGCATCGGGCGGGAGCGGGGCTGGCCGCCCGTCACGCCCGGCCACTTCGAGGCCCAGCGCGGCCCCCGCGGGGCACTGCTGGTGGGCAACCCCGAGGAAGTAGCCGCCAAGATTCTGCGCCACGCCGAGGCGCTGGGCGGGGTAAGCCGCGTCACCTTCCAGATGGACAACGCCGACCTGACCCCCGAAAAGCTGCTCCGCGCCATTGAGCTGCTGGGCGAGCAGGTGAAGCCGCTGCTGGGGTGAAGTACGCTTTGGACATAAACAGAACGTCATGCTTCATCTGGCGTCCGCATAGCCGAAGCATCTCTACCGCTTCGTTGGGTTTACTACACTACCAAGATGCTTCGAAAAGCGGACGCCAGATGAAGCATGACAGTTAGCCGGCCCAGCTCCTGGTATACTTCTATTCTGTCAGCCACTTGGCAGGGGCTTTCCCTGAGCAAAGTCTAGAAGCAGTCTAGAGGCAGTCGAGAAGCAGCCTAGGGGCACCATATAACTAAAGTGCAACTGTTAGCTGCCCTGAGCCGGGGAAATAGCAGGGTGGTTGCCAGCCTGCCCGCGGGTTCCTTGTATCTTCGGCGTCCCGTTCTGCTGCTTACCTGTTGCCCCGCACTGCCTTGGCTCGCATCCCCAAAGAAACCGTTGATCAGATTATCCACCACGCCGACATCGTGGAAGTGGTGGGCGACTTTGTAAGCCTCAAGCGCAAGGGGCAGAATATGTGGGCCTGCTGCCCATTTCACCACGAAAAGTCGCCGAGCTTCTCGGTGGCCCCAGCCAAGGGGCTCTACAAGTGCTTCGGGTGCGGCAAGGCCGGCGGCGTGGTGCAGTTCATCATGGACATTGAGGGCACCAGCTACGTGGAGGCCCTGAAGTACCTGGCCAAGAAGTACGGCATTGATGTAGAGGAGGAAGAAAAGACCCCCGAGCAGCAGCTGGCCCAGAACGACAAGGACTCCCAGTTCATCATCTCCAACTGGGCCAAGGACCACTACCACCGCCTGCTGCTCAGCACCGACGAGGGCCAGGGCATCGGGCTGAGCTACCTGCGCCAGCGGGGCCTCAACCAGACTACCATCAAAACCTTCGAGCTGGGCTACTCCCTCGACCAGTGGGACGACCTGCTGAAATCGGCCACGGCGGCGGGCTTCGAGCAGAAGTACCTGGAGAAAACCGGCCTCATCATCCGGCGCGAAGACGACCAGGGCCAGGACACCGGCCGCCGCTACGACCGGTTCCGGGGCCGCGTGATGTTCCCGATTCACAACGTGTCGGGCCGCGTGATTGGCTTCGGGGCGCGCACGCTCAAGCCCAACGACAAAACGGCCAAGTACCTGAACTCGCCGGAGTCGGACATCTACCATAAGTCCGACGTGCTCTACGGCCTCTACCAGGGGCGGCAGGCCATCCGCACCGAGGAGCTGTGCTACCTGGTAGAGGGCTACTTGGATGTGCTGAGCTTGCACCAGGGCGGCATCAAAAACGTGGTGGCTTCCTCGGGCACGTCTCTTACCGACGGCCAGATCCGCCTGCTCAAGCGCTACACCGACAACGTGACGGTGCTTTACGACGGCGACGCGGCCGGCATCCGGGCCTCCCTGCGCGGCATTGACATGCTGCTGGAAGGCGGGCTGAACGTGCGCGTGGTGCTGTTCCCAGACGGCAACGACCCCGACTCCTACATCCGCAAAGTAGGCGACCAGCGCTTCGTGGAGCACCTGGAGGGCGCCAGCCAGGACTTCATCCAGTTTAAAACCGATCTGGTGAGCCGCGAGGCCGCCCACGACCCGGTGAAGAAGGCCGAGGCCATCCGGGAGGTGCTGCAAAGCATTGCCAAGGTGCCCGACCCCATCAAGCGGCAGGTGTTTCTGCAGCAGACGTCCCAGGCCTTCGGCATCGACGAGCAGGTGCTCATCACCGAGTACAACAAGCTGGTGCGCAACGCCTCCGGTAAAGCAGCTGGCGGCCAGAGCAGCGAGGGGAGTGGAGCTAATAGCACCGGCCAACCAGCAACCCGAAACCAGCAATCAGCCACCCGAAGCCTTTCGCCCGAGGAAGAAGCTGAAGCCCTGATGTACGGCGCCTCGCCGGAGGACCTGGGCGGTAGCAGTGCGTTTGCCACCGAGGAAAAGGAGGAGCTGGAGCCCATGCCCGACGTGCTGCAGCAGTGCGAGCGGGAACTGGTGCGCCTGCTGGTGCTCTACGCCTCGCAGCCCCTCTCGCCCGACGTGGCCGTGGCTCAGTACCTGCTGGCCCAGCTGGAAGAAACGCCCCTGCGCACCCCGCTCTATGCCGACGTGCTGCACGTGTGCCAGCAGGAAATGGAGCAGGGCCGCTGGCCCGAGGTGCGCACCCTCATCCAGCACGGCCGCTCCGATATCCGCGCCCTTATCGGCGACCTGGCTACGGAGCGCTACGAGCTCAGCCCCAACTGGACTACCCACCAGATTTACGTGCCCCGGGAGCTGGATCTGATTCAGGAAGCCTGCGACAACGCCATCCTGCGCCTGAAAAAGGAGATTGTGCAGCGCGAGCTAAACCAGCTGCAAAAGGAGTTGCGCGATGCCCGCGACCCGGCCGCCGTGGACAAAATACTGGAAGCCCTGATGCTCTACAAGCGCCTCGACAACGAGCTGGCTGCCCACCTTGGCACCGTCATCCCGCGCAACGTGGGGTAGCGGTGAAGGAGTAATTGCAGGGAACAGCAGCTAAGTAGAATGTCATGCTTCGCCAAGCTCAGCATGACAGGCGTTATTTACCTGCCTCTATTCACCTATCAGCACTTCAGCACATTCCTCACCTTAGCACATTGACTACATGTGGAAGCGGTTTAACCTGAGTCGGTTTGTGCTGGCCCTGGCGCTGTCGATGTTCAGCCTGGCCAGCGGCGTGGTGGGGTTTATGCTGATTGAGGACTATGGGTTCATCGATGCGGTGTACATGACGATGACCACCATTTCAACGGTGGGCTACGGCGAAATTCATCCGTTTTCGCCGGCAGGGCGGGCCTTTGTGTCGGTGTACATTTTCTTTAACCTGCTGGTCATAGCCTACCTCGTGTCGGTGCTGACTACCTATATCTTTGACGGCGAGCTGCGCAACCTTTTCAAGATGTTTAAAACCGACCAGGAAATCCGCGGGTACAGCGGCCATATCATCGTGTGTGGCTTCGGGCGCAACGGCAGCAAGGCCTATCACGATTTGCGGGCCAACGGCGCGCGGGTGGTGATAGTGGAGCAGGATGAGTCGCTGCTGAAAGCCGCCGCGGAAACCAGTCAGGAAGCCATTCCGGCCGTGTTTGGCGACGCTACCGCCGACGAGACCCTGCGCGCCGCCGGCATTGGTCGCGCCCGCGCCCTCATCACGGCCCTGCCCAAGGATGCCGACAACGTATTCGTGGCCCTCACGGCCCGGGAGCTGAACCCCAGCATCAAAATCATTGCCCGCGCCTCCCTTAAAACCAGCGAGGCCAAGCTCCTGCGCGCCGGCGCCGACTCGGTGGTGATGCCCGACGAAATCGGGGGCTCGCACATGGCCAACCTGGTGGTGCGCCCTGAGGTTATCCGCTTCCTGGACATGATTTCCGGCCTGGGGCCCGACAAGCTGCGGCTGGAAGAAATGCGCTTCGACGAAATCCGAAGTGAGTTTCAGGGCCGCAGCATCCGGGAGCTGGATATCCGCTCCCGCAGCGGGGCCACCGTCATTGGCCTGAAGCAAGGCACAGGGGAACTGCTGGTGAGCCCCAACGCCGACATCCGCCCCGCCTTGGGTGACGTGCTGCTGCTGCTGGGCACCGAGGAGCAGATCCGCACGCTGATCGGGCAGTTCCGGGCGTAGGAATCTAGCATCAGACGCCGCCAGAAACTATACTGTTAAGATATCCAAGTCTCAACGGCCTGCCTGATGCGCCAACGGCCGGCTACTTTCTCGACCAACAGTACTTCCCCATAGCCGCACTTCCCGCCACACTGCCAGCCATATGCCAGTAGTGCCTGCGTTTTGGCTGGATTAAAGGCTATTCTAGATAGTGTAATAAGTCCTGCCGCTTTGTCTTGACTTCCCATATAACGGGTTGGTGTGGGCAATAGCCTAGCAGTGCAAAGTTGGAAGTCGCTTGGCTGCATGAGATTCTGTAAACTGTTGAGGCTATCCAGCGTGGCCTGCTCCAGCCCAGGAGCAAGTTGATACACTAAATCAGCTATCTGCTTATAAGAAGACTGCAAATTGCCTATCTGGTTGGGCAGCTGCGCCAAATGCGTATATCGACTGAGGGCGACATTTAAATAGAATGTCTGAAATCGGGCTGAATCCTGAAAAAGCTGGTTCTGAAAAATAGCTTCCTGCGTGCGTAGCCACACCGAATCGGTGTGCGAAGACTCAATGGGCCAGGTTCCTGCGTACACTTCCTCGAAATGCCGTTGGATATAGTCGTTATTCGTTTTCGGCAGATAAGCCCGATATAGCCCGTGCTCGATCAGCTCAATCAGCACATCATTATACAGTTGCTTGGTAGGGTCGGTGTGGGTAGTAGGGCACTGGCGGAACTCCGGCTCACAGCCCGTAAAGCTCAGCAGCGCGAACAGCAGGAGGGAAGCAGCAAACCGCATAACGTTTGGTGGGAGATATGAGCGTAAAGGAAACGGTAACGCGCAGACTGCCGGTTCTGGTGTGGCAAGACTAAAGTCGGTCGTTGCGACATATCTACTAGCTTTGCCGGCCCCTTACCTTTGCCCCGTGCGTATCCTGCAGCTCTGTCCGCGCGTTCCGTTCCCGCCCCACGATGGGGGCGCCATTGCCATGTACGACGTGGCGGCGGGCCTCGCTCGGGCCGGACATGAGGTAACCGTACTGGCCATCAACACCCCCAAGCACCACCAACCGGCTACCGTGCTCGACCACCTGGGCCCTAACGTGCGGCTGTTGACGGTAGATGTCGATACCAACCTTTCGCCCGTCAAGGCGCTGCGCAACTTCCTTTTTAGTGAGTTGCCCTATAACGTGGAGCGGTTTGTGAGTGCAAAAGTGAAGGCGAAGCTGGCCGAGCTGCTGGACCGAGAGCAGTTTGATATAGTGCAAATGGAAGGCACTTTCGTGGCCTGGTACGCCGGATATTGGGTTGAAAACGGGTTGTGTCGCTGGCGGTACCTGCCGCCCGTGGTGTTGCGCGCCCACAACGTAGAGTATACCATTTGGGAGCAGTTGGCCCGCAATACTGGCAATCCACTCAAAAAATGGTACTTGCAGAAGCTTGCGCAGCGACTGAAGCTGTTCGAAAAATGGATGATGCACCGGTTTGACGCGGTGGCCGCCATCACCGAGGCCGACCAGCAGCGCCTGCGCCAACAAGGCTGCCAGGAGCCGGTGGTGTTCATCCCCGCCGGCGTCGACCTGACCCGTTTCCGGCCCGAGCCCGCCGTGCTGCCCCGGTCGCGCACCCTGTGCATGATTGGCTCCCTCAACTGGCTGCCCAACCTCGAAGGTCTCGACTGGTTTCTGACTCAGGTGTGGCCCCGCCTCGCGGAGCGCCTGCCCGAGCTGGAACTGCACGTGGCCGGTACGGGCATGCCCGAGCGTTTGCGCCAGCTGCACCTGCCCGGCGTAACTATGCACGGCTTCGTGGAGTCCGCCGCCGACTTTATGCGGGCTTACGAACTGATGCTGGTGCCCCTGCTTTCGGGTGGAGGTATGCGGGTGAAAATTATTGAGGGCATGGCCCTGGGCAAAGCCATTCTGAGCACCGCCCTAGGCGCCGAAGGCATCCATTGCCGCCCCGGTCACGACATCCTGCTGGCTGACGACCCCGAGGAATGGGTGCGCCTCTTGGAGGATTACTACTACGGCCGCCTCGACGTAAATGGCATTGGCGCCCAGGCCGCCCAGACGGCCGCCGAGCTATACGACAACCGCCGGGTGGTAGCACGGTTCGAGCAACTGTACCAGCAGGTAGCCGCCCAGCGGCCGGTTTCATGCTAGACATGGTGCTCATCGGTGCGTTTTGGCTGGCGCTGCTGCTGGTGGCGCACACCTACGTGCTGTTTCCGGCGCTGCTGAGCTGGCGGGCCCGGGGCCGGCACCACAACACGCAGGTATATTCCCCTCAGGATGACAACCTGCCCCCGGTAGATATCCTGCTAGCCGCCCACAACGAAGAGCAGGTAATCGAGGAGAAAATCCGCTCCACCTTCGCTACGACTTATCCTCTCGATAAGCTCACCCTGCACATCGGCTCTGACAACTCCACTGACCGTACCCACGCGCTAATCGATAGGCTACAAGCGCAGTACCCCGGCGTGCGTCTGCGCGTATTTGCGCAGCGTACCGGAAAGCCTGGTATTATCGAAGCCCTGGCCCAGGAAACCACCGCGCCGGTGCTGGTGCTTACGGATGCCAACGTATTCTTCGTGCCCGATACCATTTACCAGCTGGTAAAGCACTTCCGGGCGCCAGAGGTGGGTTTGGTAGGCGGCAATATCCTCAACCCCGAGCACCGGCAGGAAGGCATATCGGGCCAGGAAAAAGCGTACCTGGAGCGCGAAAACCTCATCAAGTACCAGGAAGGCGTGGTATGGGGCGCTATGATTGGGGCCTTCGGAGGCTGCTTTGCGGTGCGCCGCAGGTGCTTTCATGCCGCCCCGGCCTCGTTTCTGGTAGATGACTTCTATACCTCTATAGCCGTGCTGCGCGACGGGTACCAGGCCCTGAACGAGCTGGACGCGGTGTGCTACGAAGACGTGTCGGACCGGCTGCCGGAGGAATTCCGTCGCAAGGCCCGCATTTCCACCGGCAACTTTCAGAACCTGCGGGAGTTCCGGCAGCTGCTGTGGCCGCCGTGGCGGGGGCTGAGCTACGCGTTCTGGTCGCACAAGGTGCTGCGCTGGCTCACGCCCCTGCTGTTGCTGCTCATGCTGCTTTCGAGCGCGGCGCTGGTGCTGCGCGGGGCCGGCTGGTTTTACCAGCTGTTGCTGCTGGGCCAGGTAGGACTGCCGCTGCTGCTGCTGCTCGACGCTTGGCTGCGCCGCCGCAACCGTCATTCGCGGCTGCTGCGCTTCATCACCCACTTCTATAGCATGAACGCGGCTCTGCTGGTGGGCCTCTGGCGCTACCTGCACGGGGCCGGCCCCGCTACCTGGCAGCCCACGCAGCGTTTCCAGCAGGCGGGTGGTAAGTGAGTTTGACCGCACAGCAGAACGCTGTAGAGACGCGATACTTCGCGTCTCTACGTTGAACGACCAAGGTCTCGCCGGATAAATAACATCAGCAACGACAAGACGCGAAGCGTCGCGTCGCTACAGCGTTCAGCGGCGCACCATCCTGCTTCTTTTGCAATCCAGAAACTCACCATAAAAAGGAAGCGGGGCGCAGTCCGGATTTCCGGCTGCGCCCCGCTTCATTTGTGTGCGGCTAAGCTTACAGCTTAGCCAGTTTCTCCAGGGCTATCTGCTTGGCTACGGACTCAACCAGGGCCAGGTCTTTTTGCTTATCGGCTTCCACTTTTACCAGAAAGCGCCCGCCCAGCGTGAGCGTAAGCTCGGCCCGGCCGTCTTTCTTGTGGAAGTTTTCCATGCCCGAAGCGCCCTCAATGCCCAAGGAAGTGGATTTTACGAGTTCTTCATCGTTTTCGCTTTCCATGCCCAGCGCAAACATGGCGGCCGCGCCCTGGTACATATCATGGGCACCGTTATAGTCCATCAGTTCGGTTTTGACGGTTACGCTGTCCTTGGTGAACTCCCGGCTGGCAGTAGAAAACGCAAAGCCGCCCATCTTCGTCGACTGGCCTTCGGGGTTGCCGGCGGTAAAGCCGCTAATCTCGGCGGGCAGGTAGCCCTGCAACTCTTTGTAGGGCAGGGAAAGGGTGTCGCCGCGCTTTTCGCGCTCCTCGCGCTGAGCCTTAGCCGCGTCCAGGGTCTGTTCGATGTTTTCGCCGGCGTCTTTGAGCTTGGCCAGGTTGTCGTAGGTTTCCTTGGTTTTCTGGGCTTGTTCGCAGGCCGAAGTCAGCAGCACGCCGCCGAGCAGGAAAAAGGCAAGTTTTTTCATAGAAAAGGAAAAGAGAAGATCAGGCTCAAAAGTAGCCGGTATTTCCGAACTATATCAATGCTTGAATATTTAGCCCGGCGGTTGGAAATAGTAGCCTGCCTAAGAGCTGATGAGGCTATTTTGGCTTTCCTGCTTATGTTGGCCGCCAACCTCTAGCACTTTGCGGGACGGCCGTATTCTTTTCAGTTACCAATGAAAAACCTACGCATTGCTATTCTGGGCTGCGGCAATATGGGCCTGGCCTTCGCCAAATCCTTTCTGCACTACAACCTGGTAGAACGCCAGGACCTGCTGCTGCTAGGCCGCCACGCCGACCACTGCCAGCGCCTGCGCGACGCCCATCCCGGCCTGCCCACCGGCGAGCTGGATGCCCAGGTGGGCACTTACGATATAGTGCTGGTGGCCGTGAAGCCCCAGGATTTCAGCCGCGTAGCCGAGGCGCTACGGGACGTACTGCAACCGGAGCAGGTCGTGCTGTCCATCATGGCCGGCATTCCCATTGCCCGCCTCCAGCGGGAACTGCAGCAGCAGGCCGTGATGCGCGCTATGCCCAACACCCCCGCGCTGCTGGGCATGGGCATTACCGGGTTTTCGGCCGCCCCGGAAATTGACCGGCTGCGCCTGCACCAGGTAGAAAACCTGCTGAATGCCACTGGCCGCTCTCTGTTTCTGGAAGATGAAAGCATGCTCGACGCCGTAACGGCCGTGAGCGGCAGCGGCCCGGCTTACTTTTTCTACATTGTGCAGGCCATGATTGACGCGGGCCGCCAGCTCGGTTTTTCCGATTCGGTGGCTTCCTTGCTGGTGAAGCAGACGATGCTGGGCGCCTACCACCTACTCAACAACTCCGAGAAAAGTCTGCCCGAGCTTATTGCCAACGTAGCGTCCAAAGGCGGCACCACCGAAGCTGCCCTGCGCCAGTTTCAGGCCGGCCACCTTGCCGAAACCCTGGCTGCTGGCATTCAGGCTGCTCAGGTGCGCGCCACTGAGCTGGCCCGGGAGTAGTGAACTAGTAAGCTGGTGAAATGGTGGGATTGACGTTCCGCTGGCTTGAGCAGGCGCGAATATTCCCGTCATTGCGAGGTGAAACAGCCAAGACAAACTCACTATTTCACCAGCTCACCATCTTGCCTTTCGTAACTTCGCGGCGCCGTTGCGGTTTGTAGCGGCAGCGGGCATTTCGTGGGGAGCTGTGCGGCTCCGCACCATCCGCGAAATCCGTTTGAAATTCGTAAAATCCATAATCCATGTTGGATTCCATTGAAGATGCCATTGCCGATATTCGGGCCGGCAAAGTAGTCGTGGTCGTTGACGACGAGGACCGCGAAAACGAAGGCGATTTTATCTGCGCCGCTCGCTGCGCCACGCCCGAGGTCATCAACTTTATGGCCACCCACGGCCGTGGTCTGGTATGTGCCCCACTCATTGAGCAGCGCTGCGAGGAGCTGGGCCTAGAGCTGATGGTAGGCCGCAACACGGCCCTGCACGCCACGCCCTTCACCGTGAGCATCGACCTGCTGAAGAACGGCGTAACCACCGGCATTTCAGCCTCGGACCGCAGCAAAACCATTCTGGCCCTCATCGACCCCGAAACCAAGCCCGAGGAGCTGGGCAAGCCTGGCCACATCTTTCCCTTGAAAGCTCGCAAAGAAGGCGTGCTGCGCCGCGCCGGTCACACCGAAGCGGCCATCGACCTGGCCCGGCTGGCGGGCTTCGAGCCAGCGGGTGTGCTGGTTGAGATTCTGAAGGAAGACGGCGAAATGGCCCGCCTGCCTGAGCTGCGCGAAGTAGCCAAGCGCTGGGACCTGAAGCTGATTTCGGTGCAGGACCTTATAAAATACCGCCTCGAAAAGGAAAGCCTTATCAAGCGCGAGCTGTCGGTGAAGCTGCCCACGGCGTACGGCGACTTCGACCTGGTAG
This sequence comes from Hymenobacter guriensis, assembly GCF_015773195.1. Lineage (GTDB taxonomy): Bacteria > Bacteroidota > Bacteroidia > Cytophagales > Hymenobacteraceae > Hymenobacter > Hymenobacter guriensis. The sequence goes on along the minus strand of NZ_JADWYK010000004.1, from coordinate 61,481 downwards.
CCTACACGCAGCAGTCGACCAACGCCCAGCACCTAGCGCTGGTAAAGGGTGACATCACGAGCGGCGGGCCGGTGCTGGTGCGCGTGCACAGCTCCTGCGTGACGGGCGACATCTTCGGCTCCTGCCGCTGCGACTGTGGGCCCCAGCTGCACCAGGCCATGCAGCAGATTGAGCTGGAAGGCCGCGGCGTACTCGTATACATGAACCAGGAAGGGCGGGGTATCGGCCTGCTCAACAAGCTGCGCGCCTACCAGCTGCAGGAGCAGGGCCGCGACACCGTAGAAGCCAACCTGGATTTGGGCTTCCAGATGGATGAGCGCGACTACGGTGTGGGTGCCCAGATTCTACGCGACCTGGGCATCAGCCAGATGCGCCTGCTCACCAACAACCCTCGCAAGCGCACCGGCCTCATCGGCTACGGCCTCGAAATCGTGGATACGGTACCCATTGAAATTGAAGCCAACGTGCACAACGAGCGTTACCTGACTACCAAGCGCGACAAGCTAGGCCACACCATCCTGAGCAAGCTGCGCCCCGTATAGCCTCACTGCAATCAGATGCTTCAACCCCAGCTCTCCACGCCTCCGGGCCGGGAGGCTGGGGTTGTCTTTTTGTGGAGCAACTGAGTTGGTTTAATCCTCTTGAGCGGAAGAGAACGGCCGGAAAGGAAGCAGTAGACGGCCTTTTTAGTTGCGGCTGTTACAGGTCGCGGCGCAGCAGCAGGTAGCTGAGCAGCCAGAAAAAGGCCACGTAGGCCAGCGCGACGGGCAGGGCCTGGGTGGGCAGCAGCGCCCCGCTGGGGCCGGTTACGGTATCCAGCAGCTCCTGGCCGGGCGTGGGCGTGAGGGCGCTGAGCAGCTTGCCGGGGAAAAATCGGTCCAGCGAATCGGGAACCTGGGAGCGAACCAGCGGCTCGGCCACCCAGCCGTAGAGCATAAACGCCAGGATGGCCAGTCCGCTTTTGCGCAGGGCAAAGGCCAGCAGCGCGGCCAGGCTCAGGTAGCCCAGGGCCTGCACCGCATATAGTGCCACCGCGCCCAGCTCGGCCGTGACGGCGCCCGGCGCTGCCTCGGGCCCACGCGTCAGTCCGAAAAACAGCCCGATGCCCAGCACCACCAGCGTAGCGTAAACGGCTAACCCGGCCGCAATACCCAGCTTGCCCTGAATCAGCTCGGCGCGGGAAAGGCCATCCAGCACCTGCTGGCGGAACGTGCGGAACTGGAACTCGTCGGTTATGAGAATGATGAGCAGGATGCCCAGCAGCAGGTTGAAGTAGCTGGCCACGTACGCCAGCCGGCTCCACACCCCCGGAAACGCGTACAGCGAGCTGCCCATGGGTTTGCCGTTGATGACAGCTCCGCCGCTCATGCCCACAAAGCCCGCCAGCAGCACCGCATACAGCACCAGCAGAATCCAGACGGTACGGTAGGGCAGCAGCTTACGAAGTTCGGCGCGGAAAAGCATGGGAGTGGATGGTTATCTTGTTATCTGGTTGAATTGCCGCGTCATGGATAGGTGCAGACGAAGCAATTCGTTCTGGGCAATGCGCCAAGCCTTAAGAATGATACTGCCCTGCTTGCGCTGCCTGGTTGCGTCAGGGGAGCGGGTAAGAAGGTATTGGGTGTTGTACCGGCTGTCATGGCTTCGCGCTGTTCGCCATGACAGCCAGAAAACCATTTCAACCAGAAAGCCATCGGCCCCTCAGCTCGTGAGGGCCAAGAATTGAGTTTCGAGGCTGCGGTGGCGCAGCTCCAGCCCGGCCAGGATGATGCCCTGGCTGAACAGCGCTTCATTGAGAGCGGCCGGGTGCTGCTCCGAGGTCAGTACGGCGCTCAGGCAGCCGTCGGCCTCGGCTTGCACGTCGGAAACCCAGGGCAGGCGGGCCAGCGCCTGCGTCAGAGCGGCGGGGGTGGTGGCGGGGCCGGGGCGCAGTACCACGCGGTCGGCGCTGGTGAGGATGTCGCGCACGGGGCCGGCGGCGCGCAGCTGCCCCCGCTGCAGCACCGCCACGTGGGTGCATACTTTCTCTATCTCATCGAGCAGGTGGCTGGCCAGGATGATGGTTTTGCCCTCAGCGGCCAGGCGCTGCACCAGCGTGCGTACTTCGGCAATGCCCTGCGGGTCGAGGCCATTGGTGGGTTCGTCCAGCACCAGTACTTCGGGCTGGCCCAGCAGGGTAGAGGCTAACGCCAGGCGCTGCTTCATTCCCAGAGAAAAACTCTGAAACGCGTCATGCTGGCGGCCCAGCAGGCCCACGGTTTCCAGCACCTCGTCGATGCGGCGGGCATCGGCTCGTTTTACTTCGGCGGCAACCTGCAGGTTCTGGCGGGCCGAGAGGTAGGGGTAGAAGTTGGGCGTTTCGAGCAAAGCCCCCACACGCCGCTTGCTGCCCGCCGACAGTGCCTGGCCAAACCAGCGCACGGTGCCGCCGCTGGGGTTGAGCACGCCCAGCGCTATACCCAGCGTAGTGGTTTTGCCCGAGCCGTTCGGCCCCAGCAGCCCATACACGCTGCCCGCCGGAACGTGCAGCGTCAAGTCGCGCAGGGCCTCGGTGCCGCCGTAGCGCTTGGAAAGATGGTCGAGTTCAAGAACCATAGGGCTAATATGAGGGAATGTGCTGCGCTTCGCTAATGTGGGCTAATGTGCTGATGGGAGCAATGTGCTGAAGTGCCAATCAAAGGTTGGTGGTCAGAGGTGAGCAAGGAAGTCTGCTGCTGGCATATGGCATATCGTGTAAGGATACAGCGTCTGCCCTAGGCACTCATCCTGCATTAGCACATTTTCCACATTATTCACATTAGCGCAGCACAGTTTCCACATTATCAGTCTGCCATCGTCTCCAAAGCGCCGCCTTGCCAGCGTACTACAGGGTAGCGCAGGTGGGAGGCCTCGTAGTAGGGTGAGTGGCGATACACGAATTCCAGTTGGGCGCTGGCACTTTGGGCGAAGGATGGGTCGGTTTTCTTGCGCTCCTCCAGCTGCTGGCGCAGCTTTGGGTCCCGGCGAAGCAGGTCAGCGGCCACGTCCTCAAACACGTAGTCGGAGAAGTGCTCTTTCTGCTGCAGCACGCTGTCGAAGAAGCCCCAGGCAAAAAATGAGTCAGTGGCCTGCGGCTCCAGGGTTTCGATGGCGAAGCGCCGCTGGGGCTGGTCGAGGCTTACCACGTAGTCGCCCCGGAAAAAGCGGATTTTCTGCTGCTCGGCTCGTACCTGCAGGCGGCTGTGCAGGTAGTGGCCTTCGTAGGGGCGGGGCGAGGTAGCGAAGTCGCCCAGGTAATAGGCTTCGGCGGTGAGGGTGGTGTCGCGGCTCAGGCGGCGCAGCTGCACGCCCCCGCGCTTTAGCCGCTCGGCTACTTCCGTCCAGGCCTGGGGCAGCACGTAGGCCCGGGGCGCCTGCACCTGCACGCCGGCGCGGAAGGTGTTGTAGTACTTTATGGGCTTGGTGTACGGCACTTTCTGGTCATAGTAAAGGCGGAGCAGGCCGCTGACCTCGCTGGGTTTGGTACGACCCTCGTAGCCCCGAAACTGCAGCGTCTCGGCGCGGGTGGTATCGCGCTGCCAGTTGAGCGGGAAGGTTTGCTGGGCGGCCGTCTGCCGGTCGGCCTCGGCGCGGGCCCGGGCCAGCTCATCGGAGCTCTGCGCTAGCTGTTGCAGCAAAAGGTACAGAAAATCGTAGGTAGCCTTCACGCGGGGCTGATACGCTTTCAGCATGTGGGTTTCGGTGATAAACCCAATGGTATTGAACAGAGCCGCGTAGCCGGAGGAGTAGCGCGGGGTTTCCAGAAAGCCCTGCAGACCCCGGGCGTCGGGGGTGCGTCCCTCAAAATCCACGTAGGGTGTGAGGGGCCAATGGCGCTTTTCCATGCCCTGGTAGAGCGAGGGCAGCAGGCGGCCCGTCATGTAGGCGCTCAGGGCCGGGTGCAGCTTGTCCTTCTGCGTGGCAATGAGCGTCATGGTGTACTGGTAGTCGGCCCCGTTGGAGGTGTGCGTATCCACAAATACGTCGGGCCGCCACCGGGCAAACAGCTCGGCAAACGACTGCGCATTGCGCGAGTCCTGCTTTACGTAGTCGCGGTTCAGGTCGAGGTTGCGGGCGTTGCCCCGGAAGCCGTAGCTTTCCGGCCCGTTCTGGTTGGCGCGGGTGGTGGAGTTGCGGTTCAGGGCACCGTCCACGTTGTAAATCGGGATGATAACGACCGTGAGGTGGTCGAGCAATTTCTTCAGAGCCGGCTTTTGAACCAGGTCGCGGGCCAGCATCAGGGAGGCGTCAATGCCTTCCGGCTCGCCGGGGTGAATGCCGTTCTGAATAAAGACTACCCGCCGCCCCGCCGCGCGCGTGGCGGCCGGGTCGTTCAGCCCGTTGCCCGAAACAACCACTTCGTGTAGCGGCTGCCCCGAGTCCGTAGCTCCGGCCGGGCGCATAGTTATTTCCGCGTATTTGGCGTCGAGGCGCTGGTAGTAGTCGATACACTCCCGGTAGGTGACGGTGGTGTTGCCGTTGCCTTTCTCAAACGGCGTGCGCCAGTCGGCGGCCGCTGGCTCGGGAACGGGCCGCGTGCTAGCCAGCAGCGCCGTGAGTAATACAAGAAACATGCTGATACGTAAAGGTGAAACCGGCCCGGACTAATACCGCCGCCGGGGCGCCGGAAAAATGGCCTGGTCCACGCTGTACCGGCCCGGCCCGATAAACAGGAGGCCCGCAAACACCACGGCCGATTCCAGCGCGTGCGAGAAGCCGCCGAACCCGTCGCCGGCGCTCAGGTGGCTGATGGTGGCCACAATCATGGTTGACAGCAAGAGCACGCAGGCCACCCGGAAAAATAACCCCAGGGCCAGCAGCTGCCCGCCCACGGCCTCGGCCACGGCGGCCATAAATCCCCAGAAAGCCGGCGCGAAGTGGATGCCCAGCGTCCCCATCGTTTCGCCCAGGGCCGCCCATTTTTCGGGGCCGCCCATCAGCTTGGGGTAGCCGTGAATGGTGAACATGATGCCCAGCCCCACGCGCAGCAGCAGCAGGCCAAGGTCGTGGGAGCGGTAGAGGTTGTGAAAGAATTTCATGCGCGGCCGGGACGGGCATAACGGTGGAGAGGGGGAGGGCGCCCCGGCGCGGCCAAAGTACACGTTTTAGCGCGGATTCTCGCCCCTCGTTACAACCCGCTACCGGAAAAGGTATATTCCTCTGATGCGCGTTGCCGGCGGCAGCTCGGTTGGCTGCCGGGGTGGGCGGCTCAGGCCGGCCATATCCAGCTGCCAGCTCATGCGCACCTCATCCGATACGGCCACCAGGCCCGCATCGGCCACTTCCACCGTGTTGATGCCGTAGTGGGAGCGGGCCAGGCCTACCGGGGAGCCTACGCCCACGCCCTCGGCCGTGCGGTAGTGGGGGCTGGTAATGTGCACGCGCCAGAGCCGGTAGCCTTCGTCGTCGTCGCCCACCAGCTCCAGCACGGACGGCGGCGCGTCGGGGTGCCGTGGGTCCTGCATTTCATACACCGGGTAGTCGATGCCTTCGAGTTGGCGCGTGGTGCGGCGCAGCTGGGCGGCCGGGATGATGGCGCGTAAAGCGGCTTCCTTCATGTTGAGGCGCAGCACGCCCACCCGGCCCGGGCTCAACAGGTGCAGGGAGTCGGGAGCTTCGGGGCGGGCGGCCGGAGCAGGCGTGGGCGGAGCCGGCACCTGCTGGGGCGCAGGCGTGGAGGCCGTAGCGGGCGGTGTGGCCGTGGGTGCATTGCGGACGCTGGGCCCGTCGCAGGCCGTGAGCAGGACGCCGGCTGCCCATGCGCCGAACAGGAAAGGCAGAAAGGATTTCACGCCCCAACTTACGCACCTGCCGGCTGGTTGTTGATGCCCGGGCAGCCGCGGCTGCTACCTTTGCGGCGCTTCCGCTTTCCTCAACGTTCCCTGTATGCCTGATTCCGCTGCTGCCCGCCCCCTTATCCTTATCACCAACGACGACGGCATCACGGCCCCCGGCATTGCCACGCTGGTGGGCGTGATGCGCCACCTGGGCGAAGTAGTGGTGGTGGCCCCCAACTCCCCGCAGTCGGGTATGGGCCACGCCATCACCATCGGCCACCCCCTGCGCCTCGACCGCAGCAGCATCTTCGAAGGCATTGAGGCCTACGCGTGCAGCGGCACCCCCGCCGACTGCGTGAAGCTGGCCAAGCACTACGTGCTCAAGGACCGCCGCCCCGATCTGGTGGTCTCGGGCATCAACCACGGCTCCAACTCCTCAGTGAACGTGCTGTACTCGGGCACGATGTCGGCGGCTATTGAGGCGGCCATTGAGGGGCTGCCGGCCATTGGCTTTTCGCTTTGCGAGTACGGTCACGACGCCCACTTTGCCCACACCGAGGAGTGGGTAGAGCACATTGCCCGGCAGGCGCTGACCCAAGGTATTCCGGCGGGCGTGGCGCTTAACGTGAACATTCCTAAGCTCTCCGAAACACCCATTGCAGGCATCCGGCTGTGCCGGCAGGCCCGGGCCAAGTGGCAGGAAGAGTTCGACCTGCGCCACGACCCGTATAACCGCCCGTACTACTGGCTGCGCGGGGAGTTTGTGAACTTCGACCAGGGAGAAGACACCGACGAATGGGCACTGGCGCACAACTTCGTATCGGTGGTGCCCTGCCAGTTCGACCTTACCGCCTACCGGGGGCTGGCTCAACTAGAGGACAGCTGGCAGCTGCACCTGCCCGGCCACCCCGAGCCGGCTACCGTGCCGCCCGCCCGCCCCATCGAGCCGGAAGATTACGGCATCGTGAACCCATAAGCGGAAATTTATAGCCAAAAAACAGGCTATGATGCGCTATGGGGCCGGCGCACGTGCTTGACGGTGTCGGGCGCGCCGTGGTGCTTGCGCACGACGGGGACATGGCGGCGGGAGTGCCAGGTAGCCAGGGTGCCAGGCGGCCGGGCATATTCGAGGCAAAGGGCGAAACCCAGCAGAACAATCAGCAGCAGGGCGGGGGCCAACAGCAGTAAGGGCGACTTATAGGAGCGGGGCATGGGCGGGCTGAAGCGTGGAGAAACCAAGCTACTACCGGCCAGATGAATACGGTGTGAAGTCCCGCGCCGTTACTCCTCCGCCCCGAACCGCAGCATAAACGTAGAGCCTTCGCCCACCACCGATTCGGCCGTGAGCGTGGCCTCATGGAAGGTGGCAATGGTGCGGGCAATGGGCAGCCCCAGGCCGTAGCCCTCGGGTGCGCCAGTGCCGCCCGCAAAGCGCCGGAACCGGTCGAAAAGGTGGGGCAGGTTTTCGGGCGCGATGCCCGGGCCGGTGTCCTGCACCCGTACTTCGTAGCCCCCATCGGCCGCGGGGCGGCCCTGCACCAGTATGCGGCCCCCCTGGCGGTTGTATTTCACGGCATTGCTCAGCAGGTTGAGCAGCAGCGTAAAGAGCAAGGTGCGGTTGGCGCGGGGCACCACGTACTCCGGCTGCAGGTCCACGGTCAGGGTGATGTCGCGCTGCTGGAGCCGGTCCTCCAGCTCCTCAGCTACCTCGGCCAGCACCGAAGCCAGGGGCACGGCCTCGTCGCGCAGGTAGCGGGCATTTTCGATGTTGGCAATCAGCAGCAGGGTTTTTACCGTATTGCGCAGCCGGTACAGCGTCTTCTGCGACTCCACAATCTTGAGGGAATGAGGCTCGGGAAGCGTGGCATCCTGGAGCATATTCTCGAAGCGTGACTGCAGCACGCTCACGGGCGTGAGCAGCTCGTGCGACACGTTCGACATAAACTCCCGCTCCTTGGCAAACGCCGATTCCAGGGCCCGCATCATATCGGTGAGGCTGTCGTCGAGCCGCCGGAAGTCGTTCGTGGTCGTATCGACGGGCTCGTAAGTGAAGGCTGAGGGGTGGCGCACCCCGCGCAGCTTGCGCGTAATCAGGTCGCGGAGGGGGCGCAGCAGGTAATGGGCAAATACGGCATCGGTACCCACGGTGAGCAGGGCCCCCACCACCAGCACCCACAGCGCCATGCGGCGCAGGGTAGCCGTGAGCAGCTCCACCGTGGCCAGGCTGCTTCCGATTTCAAGACGGTAGGGCCGCTGGTCGGGCCCGCGGAAGGTATAGCTCAGGATGCGGAAGTCCTCGATTTCCTGCTCCACCTGGCGGAGCTCATCGAAAATCCGCTCCCTGGGCACCGCTTTGGCGCCGGGCTCGGGGGTGATGGAAATGTACTCCTGCTTGAGAATGTTGTAGTCGGCGTAGGCTTCGCTCTGCTTTTCGCGCACGAAGGCCACCAGCCCGTCGCGGCGGATGAGGGCCAGCATTTCCTCTTTTTTCTGGTGCAGGTGATGGTCGGTGTGGGCCGTGGCTACGCGCCCCACAATGGGCGGAATCACCAGGGCCCCGAGCACCACCAGCAGCAGCTTCGAAAGGGCATTAAATAAAGCCAGCTTCGCTTCTAAGCGCACGGGGGAGTGAGGATGTGTAGAGGTGGTAAGATTGTCAGGCCGTCATGCTTCGACAAGCTCAGCATGACAGTACACGGAGGAAATCAATCCAGAACTCCTACGGTTTAGTGGTAGTCTCCACACGCTGCAAATCCAGGTCCTGGAAGTCGTAGCTGAAGTCGGTGAGCTGGGAAACGGGCTTCATCTTGAAGCCCGTGGCGCGGCCCTGCTCGTCGAAGGTGAAGGAGGCAAAGGCGTCGGCATTGAAGCTGCGCTCTTTCCAGCGCACCACGTAGGTGTTGCCACGGTAGGGCAGCACCTGGCCCAGCAGGCGCGGAGCCCGCACGGAGCGCAGCCACAGTTGATTTCCCTGGGCCGTGAGGGTCACGTCGCCGAGCCAGGCATCGTGGTAGCGGCCGGCCAGCGGGGCAAAGTCGGGGCGTTTGGGGGCGGCTTTCTGAGCAGCGGCCACTTGCTTCCACACGGCAGCAGTGGTTTGGTCGTCGGCGCCTTTCATCTTGCTCATGCGGTCCACCATTTCCTGCACGCGGTCCAGGCCCTGCACGCCCAGGTAGTGGTCTTCGATGTGGTTGCTGATAGCGGTGAAGGCCGCGCCGCTTTCCTGGTTGGTGAGTACAATGATGCCCAGCCGCAGCTCCGGTATTAGCAGCACTTTCGTTACCATCCCAATCTCGCCGCCGGTGTGCGACACTTCCTTGTAGCCGCGCACGTCGCGCAGAAACCAGCCCAGGCCGTAAGCCGCGAAGTGCGTGTTGTAGGGCGAAGGCGTCGGGCTGACGGGCAGAATCGTCTGGGGCGTCCACAACTCGCGCTGAGTGGCCGGCTTGAGGAGCGAGGCCGGGGCGCCGGGGCCGCCCAGCAGCATCAGGGCCCACTTGCTTAAGTCACTGACGCTGCTGTACATGCCACCGGCGGGCCCGATAAGCGTGTTCAGGTCGCGCCGCACTACCTGTACCTTGCCCTCCACCGGTCCGTGTCCGTCGATGACGTTGGTGCGGTCGGGCAGGCGGGCGTAGAGGGTGGCGCTGCGGCTCATGCCCAGGGGCTTAAGCAGGCGGCTTTCCACGAAATCGGCCCAGGGCTGCCCGGATACGCGGGCTACGATTTCGCCGGCTACCAGATAGAGGTTGTTGTCGTAGTCGTACTTGCTGCGAAACGACGACACCGGCTTGAAGTAGCGCAGGTTGTGAATCACATCTTTAATGGTGAAGTCGGCCGAGTCGGGAAACATCATCAGGTCCCCGGCGCCCAGGCCCAGGCCGCTGCGATGCGTGAGCAGGTCGCGCACCGTAAACTCGGCCGTCACGTAGGGGTCGTACATGCGGAACTCCGGGATGTGGTCGGTTACCTTGTCATCCCAGCGCAGCTTGCCTTCTTCCACCAGCAGCCCCAGCGCCGCCGCCGTAAAGGCCTTGGTGTTGGAGGCAATGCCAAACAGCGTGTTGGCGTCCATCGGTGATTTGGTAGCCAGCGAACTGACGCCGTAGCCTTTAGCTAGCACCACCTGCCCGTCCTTCACCACTGCCACGGCTATACCAGGCACGTCGAAAGCCTTGAGGGTTCGGGCCACCACGGCATCCAGGGCGGCCTGGTCGAGGGGTGGAGTAGCGGGAGCGGAAGGAGACTGGGCACCTACCGGCCGCGTAAGTAAAAGCAGGCCCAGCAAAGAGCCGAGCAAGGAAAGACGACGCATCGTAAAGAGCAGAAAAGGGTGGGAGAGTCCCCGGAAACCCGAGCCGGCAAAGTAGCGGGTTTTTCGCCAGCGTAAGAACTCTCCCGTCCGCTGAAGGGATGCGACACTTCGCGTCTCGTCGTTGAACGACTCTGTTGAACGACAATCGTTGGAACTGCTCGGACGACGAGACGCGAAGTATCGCGTCTCTACAGCGGCCTTACGGAACTCACCCATTCACTCATTCACTCTTGGCCCGGTAACCGATGCCGCGCACGGTTTCCAGGAAGTCGGTGGGGGAGTAATGGGCCAGCTTCTTGCGCAGGTTCTTGATGTGCACGTCGATGTAGTTGGAGTCGGAGTCATCTTCCAGCACGTTGCCCCACAGATGCTCGCCCAGCTGCAGGCGGGTGAGCACACGGCCCCGGTGCAGGAGCAGGTAGTGCAGCAGGTCGAACTCCTTTTTGGTGAGGTTGATTTCCTGGTCCTGGTAGCGCAGGGTGCGGCCGGTGGCATCGAGCACGAAGCCGGGGCCAAAGGTCAACTCCTGGCGCTTGAGCCCGAACTTGCGGCGCACAATGGCCTGCATGCGGCTGGTGAGTTCCAACAGGGAAAAGGGCTTGGGCAGGTAGTCGTCGGCACCCAAGTCGAGGCCCCGAATCCGGTCGTCGAGGGCGCCGCGGGCCGTGAGAATGATGAAGGCCGCTTCCTGCCGCTCGTTCTGGCGGGCTTCGCGCAGCAGCTGCAGCCCGTCCCCGTCGGGCAAGCCCAGGTCCAGCAGCACGAAGTCGTAGCTATTGACGTAGATTTTCTCCGAAGCCTCGGCGTAAGTGTAAGCCGAATCGACCAGGTATTGGGCCTCGCGCAGAAACTGGCGCACTTCGTTGTGGAGGCTTTTTTCGTCTTCGACGAGCAGAACGTGCATGGGGTACAGGCTAGGGGGCGGGTGGATAACGGCCGGGCAACTCCTGCAACATACGCACCCCATGCGTGAAATGTAGATGAAGCCCCGACCCGAAAGTGCCGCCGAAGGCTTTATCTTCCCGCCCCACATTTCCTGTACTCCGTTCTTATGCGCATTCTTCGATGGGTTCTGGCCGTAGCCCTGCTGGGTGGCCCTGCGGCTCTGCGGCCCGCGGCCGCCCAGGTCTACACTCAAACCGACCCGCTGGCCCACACGTTTTCCATCGTGGCCCGCGACCCCAAATCCGGCGACCTGGCTGTGGCCGTGCAAAGCCACTGGTTTTCGGTGGGCACCAGCGTGTCCTGGGCCGAGGCCGGGGTAGGGGCCATTGCCACCCAATCCTTCACCAACAAATCCTTTGGCCCCCGTGGGCTGGCCTTGTTAAAAAGCGGCAAAACGGCCCAGCAAACCCTGGATGAGCTACTGCGCACCGACGAAGGCCGCGACGTGCGCCAGGTGGCCGTGGTCGACAGCAAGGGCAACGTGGCCGTGCACACCGGGGCTAAGTGCATTGATATGGCCGGACAGCAAACCGGCGCGCAGTTCTCGGTGCAGGCCAATATGATGCTCACCAACCAAGTGCCCGCCGCCATGGCCCGCGCCTACGAGCAGGGTGCCGCGCTGCCCTTCCCCGAGCGGGTACTGGCGGCCCTCGACGCGGCCCAGGCCGCGGGCGGCGACGTGCGCGGGCGGCAGTCGGCGGCGCTGCTGGTCGTGCGCGCCCAGACCAGTGCCGCGCCCTGGGACGACCGACTCATCGACCTGCGGGTGGACGATGCTGCCGAACCTCTCAAGGAACTGCGCCGCCTTTTGCAGTTGCACCGCGCCTACGAGCACATGAATGCCGGCGACCTGGCCGTGGAAAAGAACGACGTGCCCGGTGCCATCCGCGAGTACGAAGCCGCCGAAAAGCTTTTCCCCGACAACCTGGAAATGCGCTACTGGCACGCCATCAGCCTGGCCAACAAGCAGCAGATGCCGGCCGCCCTCAAGCTACTGCGCCCCATTTTCCGGCAGGACCCCAACTGGCGCACCCTCACCCAGCGCCTGCCCAAAGTCGGCCTGCTGACCGTGAGTGAGGCGGAGCTCAAGCAAATCCTGACCCTGAAATAACCCTGCCGATGCTACCCAAGAACGTTCTCACTTTGCTGACGGGCCTGCTGCTGGCGGGCTGCGCCACCTCGCAAACCGCGCCGCCCCCGGCCGCCGCGCCTACCGTCGTATACATCGTGCGCCACGGCGAAAAAGACCTCACGCCCGGCCTCACCGACCCGCCCCTGACGCCGGCCGGCCAGCAGCGCGCTCAGGCCCTGCACGACACGCTGGCAGCGCGGGGCATCAAAGCCGTATTCAGCACGAATACTTCTCGCACGAAAAATACCGTGCAACCCCTGGCCACTCAGCTGAAACTGCCGATTCAGCTGTACGATGCCAGCCAGCTGCCTGCCCTGGCCACTCGCATCCGCCACGAATATCGGGGCAGCCGCGTGGTGGTAGCGGGCCACTCCAATACCATCCTCGAAACCGCCGAAGCCTTGGGAGCCCGCCGCCCCGTGCCCACCATCGGCGACGACGAGTACAACTACCTGCTGCAAGTCACGCTGCCGGCCGATACCACCAAGGCACCCAGCGCCGAAGCGCGGCGATACGGGGCCGGCCGGCCTTAAAGCGCCGTTCGGATTAACTTCTGCGCGCAACACTTAACCTCCGGTAGTTACTTTAGGCCACGACTTCCTCTTCTTTTATACTTTCCTTTGATGCACTTTTTACGCTCCTCCCTGGCCGCCGGCCTGCTGCTGGCGGGCCTGACCCTGCCTGCCGCTGCCCAAACCAACAGCTCCAAAACCGACTCCCTCAACATCCGCAAGCTCTACGACGAAGCCCTGCTGCGCGGGCAGAGCTACGAGAACCTGCGCTACCTTACCGGGCAGATTGGCGGCCGCCTAAGCGGCTCCCCTCAGGCCGAGCAGGCGGTGCAGTGGGGCAAGCAGGTGATGGAGAAAATGGGCCTCGACCGGGTATATCTGCAGGAAGTGATGGTGCCGCACTGGGAGCGGGGTGCCAAGGAGAAAGCCGAAGCGAAGCCTGCGAAAGGCAAGCCCGTGAGCTTCAACGTGTGCGCCCTGGGTGGCTCGGTGGGCGGTAAGCTGAAGGCGCAGGTGGTGGAAGTGCAGAGCATTCAGGAGCTGCGCGCCCTGCCCGCCGAGCAGGTGAAGGGCAAAATCGTGTTCTTCAATCGGCCCATGAATCCCACCTACATCGAAACCGGCCGGGCCTACGGGGAAGCCGGTGACCAGCGCCGCAGCGGGGCCGCCGAGGCTGCCAGGCGCGGGGCCATCGGGGCCTTGGTGCGCAGCCTGTCCCTGGCCCACGACGACTTCCCGCACACGGGCACCATGCGCTACGAAGACGGCGTGACCCGCGTGCCGGCCGCCGCCCTCAGCACCAACGGCGCCGACCAGCTCAGCGCCTTGCTCAAAGCCAGCCCCACGCTTACCTTCGAGCTGGAAATGAGCTGCCGGGAACTGCCCGACGTGAAAAGCTACAATGTGGTAGGCGAAATCAAGGGCTCGAAGTACCCCAACGAAATCATTGCCGTAGGCGGCCACCTCGACTCCTGGGACCTGGCCCAGGGCGCCCACGATGATGGCACGGGCTGCGTGCAGAGCATGGAAGTGCTGCGTCTGCTGAAGGCCACGGGCCTGCGGCCCGAGCGGACGGTGCGCGCCGTGCTCTTCATGAACGAGGAAAACGGTCTACGCGGCGGCCTCAAATACGCCGAGCTGGCCAAAGCGGCCGGTGAGCAACACCTGGCTGCTATGGAGTCGGATGGGGGCGGGTTTACGCCGCGCGGATTCGGTATTGAAGGCTCTCCAGCCATGCTGGGGCAGATCCGGCGCTGGCAGCCCCTGTTTCAGCCCTACGGCAGCTGCGACATTGCACCCGGCCACGGCGGCTCCGACATCGGCCCGCTCAAGGACCAGGCCCGGGTGCTTATCGGCTACGAGTGTGATTCCCAGCGCTATTTCGACATCCACCACACCGCCGCCGACACCTTTGATAAGGTAAACCGCCGTGAGCTTGAGCTGGGCAACGCCAGCATGGCCGCGCTGGTGTATTTGCTCGGCAAGTACGGGCTGTAAATGTTGAGTAGTTGGCTCCAAAACTCAGCCTACTGCTAAGCAACTAAATTATCGAACATCCTGTCGGAAGCTGCTTTCGGCAGGATGTTTTACTTTTACTTTGACTATGATGGAGCACTATTCTTATCTTACAATGCATGAGCATCTGGACGCTTTCCTAACTGCATTTCTTACAAAGCGCGCCAGGGGCGTTGCACTAAGCGAAGAGTCGAAGAAAGCAGCTAAGCGCCGGTTGCGGGCAGAACGGTTAGGAATAAACCCGATGCTGGGAATGGATAACCTGTGGGCCTCGCTGGACCTGCGCTACTGCACACAGCTACCGAAGGGAAGCGGGGAACAAGACCGGGCCTTCGTTCGGCAGCGTGTTGCCAGGTTTAACCTGCAAACGTGTTACGTCATGTCTGCTGATGAGGCGCTACATCAGCTAATATTATCGGTTGAGGAGGCTGTAACTGCAGTTGTTGGCTCGAGCACAGCCTCAATTATTTCCTTCATCCCAGGCAAAGTTGCCTATTTCGAAGGCCATTCGGTGGGGGACCGGTGGCTCTGTATTCGTGAGGAAAATGCATACCCGCACTAAATAACGTGGCCATTAGTACCAACGCAACCTCTCTCTACTTACTGGCCATTGTGCCGCCGGAGCCTGTGCTGGGGCAGGTGTGGGCCCTCAAGCAGGAAGTTCATGCCCGCACGGGTAGCCGCAACGCAGTCCGGCTGCGGCCGCACATCACGCTGTGGCCGCCCGTGCATCGTCCGGTGGAGTTTGCCCGGCAGGCGGCGGAAGTGCTGGCCGAGTTTGCTGCCTCCGAAACGGAGTTTACGGTGGGTTTGCAGGACTTTGCGTGGTTCGGCAGCCGCACGTTATTTATTTCCGTTAATTCCCCCGAAACATTAAAGAATTTTAACCAGCGCCTGGCGCAGTGGTGCCGCCTGCATCAGCTGGATATTCCCCTCGAAAACCGGCCATTTACCCCGCACATGACGCTGGCTACGCGCGACCTTCCCGCCGATAAAGTGCCGGAGCTTCAAAAAATATTTGCCGGCCGGAATTATGCCGCGCAGTTTTCGGTGCAGCAGCTTACGTTGTTTGAGCATCGGGGCACGGCCTGGGAAGTAGCCGCCGAATTTTGCTTGTCGGGCAACAACTAACCGCGCTAAATTAATAAAAGCTGCTCACGGCAAAGAATAATTTGCTGATAATCGACTGACTGGAAACAGAATTGCCGGTAAAACACTTTGTTTCACCGGCAATTCTGTTGCTCCAATAAAATAGTAGCGTGGCTACGCAGCGGCTTCCGATTTGCGGGGTCGGCCAGGGCGCTTGCCGGTGCCGGTAGAAGCGGCGCGGGGCTTACGCTCTTTGGCAGCAGGCTTGTAGCCGGGCTCCAGCATCGTGTTGATTTCGGCAATCAGATCGGCCACCTTCGTCATGTTCTTGCGAATCTGACCGATTACGGCTTCGTTTTCTTCGGCATTGGCCAGAATCTGTTGCAGCTTATTGAGGTCGGCAGTTGCCATGTGCTGGGGAGTTTGTTGTGAGGTTGAAAGAAATGAAATAAAACTCGGCTCAAAGGTGGAATAAAAAATTCCGTCAGACAACTGCTTATTCGATAAGCAGCTTATTTAGTTTTAATTATTCGAATTTCTTTTTCGCGGCCTTTTGGCAATAGACAGTCGATTTCAGGCGCGGCCCGGCTGCGAGGTGCACAATTGCGGCCGGTAATTTACAGGTACCTTGCGGCTCGCCACAGCAAATCAGGTAGGAAAATACGCTGAGTGCCAGAGGAAAATGCTTGCTATAAGTTGTGGTAAAATACGGCGCAGTCCGTTCAGACAAGCGGGTTAATTCTGCTCCAGAATCTGGAATAACTCATCCAGTTTAGGTGTGAGAATAATTTCCGTTCGGCGGTTCAGTGATTTATTGGCCGGCGTATCATTCTGGGCTACGGGCGCATATTGGGCCCGCCCCGAAGGCGTTACCTGGGTGCTGCTCAGCCCAGCCTGCGTGAGGATGCGGGTAATTTCGGTGGCGCGCAGTACGCTCAAATCCCAGTTGTCCTGCAGGCCGGCGGTACCCTTCAGAATGGGCACGTTATCGGTATGGCCTTCCACCAGCACGTTCACGTCCTGGTTGCCTTGCAGCGCCGTGGCCAGCTTTTTCAGGGCTTCCTGGCCTTTGGGGTCAACTTTGGTGGAGCCCGATTTAAACAGCAGCTGCTCCGAGAGCGACACGTACACTTTGCCATTGCGCAGGTTCACCTGCAGGTCGTTGGCGTTGAAGCCCAGCAGCGCGTCGGCCACTTTCTGGCGCAGCGCCTTCACGGCCTGGTCCTTCTGCTCCAGAATGCGCTGCATTTCGGCAATGCGGGCTTCTTTCGAGCGCAGATCGGCCGAGAGCTGTGAGTTGGTTTGCTGGGCCCCGCTCAGGTTTTCATTGAGCTGGTTTACCTGCTGATTTTTGCTGAGCAGGCTGGTGCGCAGGGCTTCTTCGGTGCGCGTCTTATCCTGCTCCAGTGCCTGCTTGCTGGCCTGCAGCTGGTCGCGCGACTGGGTGAGGGCCTGGTATTGCTGCTGCAGCTCGGTGTATTTTTTCTGCGATACGCAGGAGGTAGCGCCTTGCAGGCTGGCCAGGCCAAGCAGCGCCAGGAAAGGAGTACGAAGCAATGAATGAGGCATGATTCAGGAAAGTCAGTTGGAAAACAAATGAACTGCTGCCTGAAACGGGCCGGGAAGCCGGGCAGTTACCAGGCCTTCGGGGCCCTTGGTTGCGCTGCCCGCCCCGAACCTGTACCTTCGCGGCCCCGCCGTGCCCCGGGCGGAGCTTGTATTCTCTATGCAGTGTTGTCTGGCCTTCAGCCGCCAAATCCGAAAAAACATACGCTTACTTGTGCTGGCCAGCTTCGCCGGCCCGACCCTGGCGGCCCCCGGCCCGCCGCCCGCCGCTCCGTACTGGGTGCTGCTGCGCAACAAGAAGGGAAGCACGCTCGATGCGGCTGCGTATTTCACGCCGGCTGCCCAGCAGCGCCGCCTGCGCCAGCACCTGCCGCCCGCCGACAGCACCGATTTTCCCGTGCCCCCGGCCTATGTGCAGGCCATCCGGCAGCATGCCGACACCGTCACGTTTGTGAGCCGTTGGTGCAACGCCGTGGCCTGCCATGCTACGCCTGCCCAGGCGGCGGCCCTGCGCCTCCTGCCGGGCGTGGAGGCCGTGGTTGCGCGCACCTCCGCCTCCACGCCCGATGCCCGGCCGGCTGCTTCGGCTTCTCATTCAACAGCTGAAAGCACACTTTCCGAAACCGACCAGCTGCTGGCCCGCCAGCAGACGGGCGCCCTGGGTGCCGCGCAGCTGCGGCGGGCCCGCCTCACGGGCCGGGGCCTGCGCATTGCCATCTTCGACGTAGGTTTTCTGGGTACCGATGTGCATCCGGCCTTCGGGCACTTGCGCGCTGGCCAAAAGGTGGCGGCCACCTGGGACTTTATCCGCCAGCGGCCTTTTGTATATGGCTACGGCACCCACGGCACCCAGGTACTTTCCTGCCTGGCCGGCCGCCTGCCCGATAGCACTGCCCTGGGCCTGGCCCCGGAAGCGGAGTTTCTGCTGGCCCGCACCGAGCGCGAAGTAAGTGAGCGGTACAGCGAGGAAGAAGCCTGGCTGGCCGCCGTGGAGTGGGCTGACCGCAATGGGGCCGACATCATCAACTCATCTTTGGGCTACACCGAGCGGCGCTATTTTCGGGAGCAGATGAACGGCCGCACCAGCCTGGTAGCCCGCGCCGCCGCGCTGGCCGTGCGCAAAGGCATCCTGGTGGTGTGCGCGGCCGGCAACGACGGCGAGGACAGCCGCTGGGGCATCGTGGGCACGCCCGCCGACCAGGATTCCGTGCTTTCCGTAGGCGGTATCGACCCGGCAACCTGGCTGCCGGAAAGCTTTTCCTCGCGCGGGCCCACTGCCGACCGGCGCCTGAAGCCCAATGTGGCTGCCTTTGGCGAAGCTATTACGGCCGTGCCCGGTGGCTACGAGCGGACGGAGGGTACGTCGTTTGCCAGCCCGCTGGTGGCCGGGCTGGCCGCCTGCTTCTGGCAGCAGCAGCGTCAGTTCACCGTTATGCAGCTGTTTCAGGCCCTGCAGCAAGCTGGCAGCCTATACCCGTACTTCGATTACGCCCAGGGCTACGGGGTGCCCGGCGCCGCCCGTTTCCTGGCCGCGCCGGCTGTTAACCCAGAACCTACGTTCGATTTCGTGCGCACCGATTCCACCCTGTCGATAGTCGTGCGCCAACCGGCGGGTGACTTGCCGCCGCTACCTGAAAACTCGGAGCCTGCACCCGCCGTGGGGCAGCTGCTCGACGATGATACCCCGACGGCGGCCGTGGGGCAAGCTCCGGGCTACCTGTACCTGCACGTAGCCGATGTGCGCGGGGTGCTGCGTACCTATGAAATCCGGGAAGTAAAACAGCGCCTGGTGGCCCGTTTTCCCTTGGCGCAGCTGCGGCCCCATGATACCGTGCGGGCTTCGCTGAACGGCTACACCCAGGCTTATACCGTGCAGCCATGAAGAAAAGCCTACTGTTGAGCACGGTTGTGGGCCTTGGGAGCTGCCTGCCCGTGGCCGCGCAGCGCGTGCTGTTTCAGGGAGATGTAGCCGCCGATACGGCCGTGCAGCGCTCCGGCCCCAACCGCGTCCGCTACGGACATGGGTACATTGGCTACGCGCCGGTGGTGGGGGCCAGTGCAGTTGCTATGCCGCTACGCTACGGTGCCTCGGGGGAGCTGTTCCTGGGCTGGCGCCAGAAGTGGCGGCTAAGCCAGCCGCTGGCACTGGGACTGAATGGGCAGTACTGCCGCCTTACTTACCGGCTCGACCAGGGCGGTTCCAAGCAGCTGCCCACTGCCGCCCAGTACGACCAGGAAAGCCTAACCTGGCAGCAGGTACAGGTCGAACCTTTTCTGCGCCTGAACGTGGGCCGGCGCGGCAACGTCATCGGCCGCTACGTGGATGTGGGCGGCTGGGGCGGCTGGGTTTTTTCCACGCTGCACAGCTACAAAGACCGCCCTGCCGCCGGCCCTAAGGTGGTGAAAGTAACTGAGCGGGGCCTGCCGTACGCTGCCCGGTGGTCCTATGGAGTTAGTGCCCGTCTGGGCTCCGACCGGTACGCCGTGGTAGCCCGACGGCGCTTTTCCACCAGCTGGCAGGGTGCCGAAACCACCGGTTGGGCGGAGCCGCCACGCTGGACAGTAGGCCTGGAGCTGGGCTGGTTCTGACAACGGGCCGGCAAAGGCTAACTTCCAACATCCTTTGCCGTATGTGCCCCTACATTGCCCTCTTATTGCACTTTTGTCGGGCCGTTTACTGCATCCGGCGGCCCGCTGCCGCTTCGCCAACCGGCGTAGCGGCTTTATCCCGGTTTCTTTTTGCCCGACACCGTTTCGCTCTTCCCATGAAAAAACTGCTGCTCCCCGTGTCCTTCGGCTTCTTATTGATGCAGGCTTCCTGTATCACTACCGAGCGCGAATCGGCCACGTCCAAGAATGCTGACCGGGTATTTACTCCCACCCCCGAAGGCCAGCGTGCCCGCCTCACGCCCACCAGCGTGCTGAATGCCGTGCGCACCAGCCATGAATTCTCCGACCCCAAGTCGAAAGACCAGTTTGTATTGTTGCTGCAAGGCACCAAGATCATCAACAGCCAGGCCCGCTTCCTGATCATCAACAGCAAAGGCGACACCCTCCGCAACGAGGTAATGCCGGCCACAGCGCTGCTGGACGAGCGGGAGCTGGAAGATCCTCAGGCTGCTACCGTGCGCGACAAGGAAATTGCCATTCTCAAGTCTATGAACGGCTTCTTCCAGGCCGATAAGTTCACCTCTCCGGCCGTACCGCGCAGCATGCAGGCAACCACTGTAGCTGACCAGGACGCCTGGCAGGCCGTGCGCGAAGACAACCGCTCCGTGGGCTTCGACTATACAACCAGTGACGGCCGGGAGCGGCGCATTGCCTATGCCCGCAAGCTGAATAAGGCGGTGATAGTAGCTGAATAGAAGAAAGTTAAATGACCGAATCAAAAGAAAAGCTCCAGTCAGAATATGGCTGGAGCTTTTGTATGAATAAGGAGAGCAAACGACTGGTTTGGCATCGGAAATACGGGGCAGCTCTCAGCAACCGGAACTGCCCCATACCACTTCCAATTCACCGCAGCTAAGCTAGCGCAGTCGCGTGAAGACACGGTGAAGAAGCAAGGAAGAGTTACGATTTTTGGCCGGCCGGCAGCCAGCCCAGCCCGCCGCCGCTTTCCCGCACCAGCCGGTAGCCCGCAAACTCGCCCAGGACCGCTACGGTACTGCGCGCAGGCAAAGAACCGAGCTGGGGCGCGTCTAGTTGGGGTAAAGCAAAAAGCCTGGCTTCGGCCGGCAGCGTTTCGCGACACAGGGGCTCGGCGGCGGGAGTTACGGCACGTGTAGGGAGGTAGCCAATTCGTCCATCGGGCTGCTCAACGCGGTACCACTCGGCCTGGGCGCCAACTACGTACAGGGCCGTGTGGCGGGGCAGGCTGGCTAGTTTCCCGGCTTTGGCAGCGGGGCTGCGGCGCAGGTCGGTGGCTTTGTCGCGCACGCGCACCCACTGGCCCAGCCGGGCGGGCAGGCTGCGCGGGGCATTGGGCGCGGCATCGGCGCGGCGCACGAAGGGGTAGGGGTCTACGGCTCCGCGGCCGGCGCGGTACACGCCGAAGTGCAGGTGGGGCTGGGTGGTGCGGGCGTTACCCGTATTGCCTACCAGCCCCAGGGTATCCCCGATGTGTACCTGCTGGCCGGGCTGCACCAGCTGCCGGTCGAGGTGGGCGTAGTAAATGTGCTGGCCGTGGGCGGCGTCGGCCAGCCAGACCACTTTGCCTCCGCGTGGGGTTTCATTTACCCGGGTGATGTAGCCGGCCGCGGCGGCCACCACCGGCGTACCGCGCCTGGCAAAGATGTCGATGCCCTCGTGCAGGCGGGCGCCATGGTCGCGCTCAGCCCCCCAGAACGAGCCCACGGCCACGTCGTTTTTGCCCTGCACCGGAAAGGAAAGCGAAGGCGTGCGCTGAATGCGCAGGGTGTAGCGGCCGGTGCGCAGCAGCTCGGGCTGCACGCGCAGCAGGTGCTGCCGGTCATCTTCCACCACGTAGCTAAAGGAAAGGGTAGTAGTGTCCGCGGAAGCCAAGTGGGTGGGTGCGGCGCGGTCGGGCTGGAGCTCGAAGGCATCGAGAAACACATGGGCCTGGGTGCCGGGCGCCAATTCTAGACTCACCCGCACGGTTTCGCCTGACCGTACGGCGTAGCGGTAAGAAGCAGCGGTAGCCCGCTCGGCCCGGAAGTAGCCGGTTTCCTCGAAGGGCAGCGTCACGACCAGCGAATCACGTAGGGCCTTGTCGGCGGCATTCAGCCAGTCCCGGCCCAGGGCGGTGCCGTCGAGGCCAGCCTGGCGCAGGCGGCGGGCGTAGATTTCGTGGGGCGTGGTGGGCTGGTGAAAGATGCCCTGCAGGGTTTGCTGCTTGCCGCAGGCTGTCAGCACAAGGAAAACAAACAGATAAAGCGCGGGGCGCAGAGAAATCGACATAGAAGAAGTGGAATTCCAGATAAAACCCCGAAATGGGCGCGGTAGTTCGCCGGGAAAGCAGCCTGGTAAAAGGACAGATTTATCCGAAAATGCCACCCCGAATTCAGAGCGCGGCGGCGGAAAGCTGTATCATTGCCCTGTTTTCGTTGTTTCGTTTTCGCTTATGTTTTCTGCTGCCCGCATCCTTGCCCTCCGCAAAAGCAAAGGTCTTTCCCAGGAAATGCTGGCCGAGCAGTCGGGCGTGAGCCTGCGCACCATCCAGCGAGTAGAGCAGGGCGAAACCGTGCCCCGGGGCCACACCCTGCAGGCGCTGGCGGCCGCACTGGGCGTGTCGTTGGCGGACTTCCGGGCGGAGCCTGAGCCCGTAGCAGCTCCGGTACCGGTCGGTGCTTCAGTGGCATCAACACCCTTTACGGCTGCCCCGGAAATACCCGAGCCCTTGGCCGGGCCAGGTCAGGCGCTAAGCCGGGCCGATGAGCAGGCGCTGACGAGTACCCCGGAACCAGCTCCGCAAACCGCATTGGTAGCTGCCCCGCCCGAGCCGGTCGTCACGCACTACAGCCCGCTGCGGCCCGACCCGGAGTTTCTGCAGCTGCTCAACCTGAGTGCCCTGAGCCTGCTGGTGCTGCCGCTGCTCAACATCATCGTGCCGTTTGTGCTCTGGCGGCGGCGACGCCACACCATCCTGCACGCGGCCGAAGTAGGCCGGCGGGTGCTGGGCTTTCAGATTCTGTGGCAGGTGGGCTGCTTCTTTGCTTACATAGTGCTGATGGTGGGCTACCAAGTAGCGCATGCGCTGCACCTGACGCTGTGGCGGGGCGGGTATCTGGCGGTGTTTATCGGGTCGTATCTGCTCAATGTGCTGACGGTTGTCTACTACGCCGGGCAGCTTCGGCGTGGTAATCTGAATATTTATCGGATTCGGCTGTAAGGGCAAGTATCTGCTAAAAAGCGGGTTGCGAGAAATGGCGGGGAAATGGCGGCAAAATGACGCAGGGGCCGGAGACGAATGCGGCTAGGTTTGCCTCCGTCTTCTAACCCTCTCTTTTCCCGCTATGAAAACGCTTGCCAAAATCCTGCTTTCCGTTCTGCTGCTCCTCGTGCTGAGCGGTATTGGTGGCTACTTCTACATGAAGCAGAAGTTTGCCCCACCCGCCAACCAACTGACTGTAGCGGGCCTGCCCGCCTCCGGCGACCTGCGCTGGTGGGCCGATACCACGGCCAAGCCTGCTGTACCCCACGCCGGGCTCTTGGTACCCGTGCGGCTGCCCAACTGCCCCCGCACCTGCTACCTGCAGGTAGACACCGGTGCCCCGTACACCGTGCTCTACGCCAACCAACTGGACACGCTTACCCGTCATTATCCCAGCCTGGGTACCAGCCTGAAGCTCCAGGGAAACCTAGTGCCCGAGTTTCGCTTTGCTTTGGGCGGCGCCCAGGTAGCCGTTGGCAACACGAAGGTGATTATCAACGGAACGGGTACTATGCCCGCCGACTCCCTCGCGCCCTATATCATCGGCTCCCTGGGAACCGATGCCCTGGATGGCCGCGTGCTGGTGCTCGACTACGCCGCCGGCCGCTTCACCCTGGGCAACGAAGTGCCGGCGGCGCTGGCCTCCCGTGCCACGTTTGCTCCGCTGGCTTTCAAAGAGCGTCGCGTATTGCTCGATGCCACCCTGGATGGTCAGCCCCGCCAACTGTTGTTCGACTCGGGAGCCAGTGCCTACAACCTGCTCACCAGCCAGGATAACTGGCAGGAAATGGCCACGCCCGGGGCTCCCACCCGCACCGATACCACCAACTCCTGGGGGAAAAAACTGCTGCTGTACACCGCACCTACTGCCTCCCGGTTCCGCTTCGGTACTGCCGAAGTACCGCTGGGCACCGTCACGTACATGACCGGCATGAACCTGATGCAGGAAACGCTGATGCGCTTTTCGGGCATGGATGGCATGCTGGGCAACGAGCCTTTCGTAGGCGGCGCGCTGATTCTGGACGTGAAAGGTGGCCGCTACGGCATCGTGCGCAGCTAGCTGCTAAGGCAGGGGCTGGTGGTTTGTCGGGGCAGGATTCTACCTTTACGTTCCACCCATTTCCCGCCGCCTATGAAACTCGTTGAATGCCCCCGCGACGCCATGCAGGGCTGGACCACGTTCATTCCCACCACCCAGAAAACCGCTTACCTCAATGCCCTGCTACGGGTAGGGTTTGACACCCTGGACTTCGGCTCGTTCGTTTCGCCCAAAGCCATTCCGCAGCTCGCCGACACCGCCGAGGTGCTGGAAGGGCTGGACCTGAGCCAGTCGGGCACGCGGCTGCTGGCCATCGTAGCCAACCTGCGCGGGGCCGAAACCGCCGCCCAGCACCCCCAGATTCGCTACATCGGCTTCCCACTCTCGGTTTCCGAGACGTTTCAGCAGCGAAATACCAACAAAAGCATAGCCCAGGCCCTCGACGACGTGGCCCGCATGCAGGAGCTGTGCGCCCGCACCGGCCAGGAGCAGGTGGTATACCTGAGCATGGGCTTCGGCAACCCCTACGGCGACGCCTGGAGCCCCGTCGTGCTGGGCGAGTTCACCCAGAAGCTCGATGCGCTGGGCGTCGGTATTGTGGCGTTGTCGGATACCATTGGGGCGAGTACGCCGGCTACCATTGCCCCGCCGTTCCGGGAGCTGTCGGCAGCGTTTCCGCACATTGAATTTGGGGCCCACCTGCACACCACGCCCGAAAGCTGGCGCGAGAAAGTGCAGGCCGCGTACGAGGCTGGCTGCCGCCGTTTTGACGGCGCCTTGGGCGGCTACGGCGGCTGTCCCATGGCTGCCGATGCCCTCACCGGGAACATGCCCACCGAGCGGCTCATCGAATATGCCGCCCAAGCGGGAGAGGAGCTGCACCTGAACCTGGAGGCCCTGGCCGAAGCGGAGAGGCTGAATCAGCAGATTTTTGCCGGGCACTAATGCCTACGCGACCAGCAAAGCCCGCATACCAGCAGCGGCAGCAGGAACGCCGCCAGCGTTATGCTGCCGCTCAGAAAGCGCAGCCTAAAGTAGGCCAGGCGCTTATCTGGATACTCGTGTTGGTAGTGGGAATGCTGGCCGGCGCGGGCTTGCTTTGGTACCGGTCTACGCGCCCGATGGACGATCTGACGCGCCTTGATGGGGTACTGGAACAAGTAGCAGTGCAGCGCGCCAGCAGCCGCACCGAGCCGTACACGCTGCGGTTTACTCTGGCCGGTCAGCCTGAGCCGTTGGAAGTCTACCTGGGCCAGAGCGGGGAGCTGGCGGTTGACTACCGCCGGCTGTTGCACGTGGGCGACTCGGTGCGCGTGTACTACAACCGCGAGTCGGCGCCGGACCGGGCACAAGTGTATCAGTTGGAAAAACAGGGGCAAGTACTGCTTTCCTACAACCATACCCGCACGGAAAACCAAATGGGCGCGGTAGCTTTTGGGTTGCTGGGGCTGCTGCCCATTGCCCTGTTACTTGCCAACCGGCACGTACGAACGGCGCTGAAGCCGTACTTTCGCCGGCGCACTGCTTAATCTGTTTCGCGCTTTCCGCCGCCAGCCATGCCCATTGCCGTCGACCTGTTCATTCCCTGCTTTGTAGACCAGATTTTCCCGCACACAGCCATGAACATGGTGAAAGTGCTGGAAGCCGTGGGCTGCGAAGTGCACTACAACGCCAACCAGACCTGCTGCGGCCAGCCCGCCTACAATGCCGGCTATAAAACCGAAGCCTGCACCGTAGCCCGCAAGTTCCTGCACGACTTCCCAGCCGGCGCGTCTGACCGCTATGTGGTGAGCCCCTCGGCTTCCTGCGTGGGCATGGTGCGCAACGCCTACGCCGAGTTGTTTGAGGGCACCGACGACCAGCCCCGCTACTACGGCCTGCAGCGCCGCATCTTCGAGCTAACCGAATTTCTGGTAGACGTGCTGGGCATCACCGAAATCCCCGGCTCCGCGCTGGCGGGACAGTATACCTACCACGACTCCTGCTCGGCCCTGCGCGAGTGCGGCATCAAGGAAGCACCACGGCTGTTGCTGGATGCTGTAACTGGTTTGGAGCGAGTGGAAATGGCTGACAACGAAACCTGTTGTGGATTCGGCGGCACCTTTGCCGTCAAGTTCGAGGCTATTTCGGTGGCCATGGCCCAGCAGAAGGTGGAGCATGCCTTGGCTACCGGTGCCCAGTACATTATCAGCACCGACACGAGCTGTCTCATGCACCTCGACGCCTATATCCGCCGCGAAAATAAGCCCATCAAAACCCTGCACGTAGCCGATGCCCTAGCCAGCGGATGGTAGAATTGCCTTGTTTCGGCTTACTTGAAAAGTAACCGGAAAGACCAAACACAACAACGCCTCAGCTAGATAGCCGAGGCGTTGTTGTGTTTACAAACTCATGCAATACGGGCTAGCACAATCCATTAGCGACTAGAGCAGCTTCTGCACGCGCTCCTTTAGGCCTTCTGTGGCTTCTACCAGTGGCAGGCGCACGGCGGGGGAGCAGAGGCCCAAGCTGGCCAGTGCGGCCTTCACGCCTACGGGGTTGCTTTCCTCGTACATCAGCGGGTTGATTTCGAGGAAGTCGAAGAGCAGCTTGCTGGCCTTGGGGAAGTCACCGGCCAGGGCGGCGCGGGTCATGTCGCAGAACCGTTTGGGAAAGGCATTAGCCAGTACCGAAATCACTCCGACTGCCCCGAAAGAAACCAAGGCGGTGGTCATCAGGTCGTCGCCGCTGATGAGCAGGAAGCCGTGAGGCTTGCCCTTGGCAATGGCCATGCATTGCTCCAGATTTCCGCTGGCCTCCTTGATACCCAGGATGTTGGGGTGTTGGGCCAGGCGCAGGGTGGTAGCCGCCGTCATATTGGACATGGTGCGGCCCGGCACATTGTAGAGGATGATGGGCAGGGGTGAGGCTTCGGCTAGGCGCAGGTAGTGCTGAATGATGCCCGCCTGACTGGGCTTGTTGTAGGCTGGACTCACCGACAGAATAGCCGAGACGCCCGCTAGATCAGTGGTGCGCAGCTGCTGCTCCACGGTTGCCGTATCGTTACCCCCAATGCCGTAGACCAGTGGCACGCGCCCCTTAGTCTGCTGGCGTACCACATCCAGAATACCTTTGCGCTCCTCAGCCGTGAGCGTGGGCGACTCGGCCGTGGTGCCATTGATGACTAGGTACTCGGCCCCGCCCTCAATAATAAAATCTACGAGCCGACGCAGAGCCGGGTAGTCAATGGCGTGGTCGGAGGCGGTGAACGGGGTAACCAGGGCCACGCCGGTACCGTGTAGTTTGTCCATACGGAGAATAAGCTGTTGTTTTGTAGAGGGGGACGAGCCGCCGCGAAGGTACGCAAAGCCCGGCTTCCCGCCATTTCTCCCTTTTCGCCTGACGAGTGGCTATGCCCCGCCGCTCGTCGAACTTTGTCCATGATTCGCTTCCGCACCCCGCTTACCCTGGCTTCGGCCTCCCTGGCCGCCGGCCTGTTGCTTTCCAGCTGCGAAACCAAGCCCGCTACTACTTCGGAAAACCCCACGGCCGCGGCTGTACCCACCGACTCCGCCGCATCCACTGCTGCTCCCGCCGCCCCGATTGACGCCACTGCCAAGGCCCCCAGCCCCAGTGAAATTCCGGCTGCCCAGCGCGCCGATGCTGCCGCTATCCTGGCGCGGCCGCAGGTGCCCATCCTGTGCTACCACCAGATTCGTGACTGGCGCGCCAAAGACTCAAAAGGTGCTAAGGATTACATTGTTC
This sequence comes from Hymenobacter guriensis, assembly GCF_015773195.1. Lineage (GTDB taxonomy): Bacteria > Bacteroidota > Bacteroidia > Cytophagales > Hymenobacteraceae > Hymenobacter > Hymenobacter guriensis. The sequence goes on along the minus strand of NZ_JADWYK010000004.1, from coordinate 33,939 downwards.
CGGTAGCCCAGTTCAAGGCGCAGATGAAGATGTTGGCCGATTCTGGCTACCACACCATCCTGCCCGATCAGCTCTACGCCTACCTCACCACCGGGGCCAAGCTGCCGAGCAAGCCCATCATGCTCACCTTCGATGATACCGACCTCGACCAGTTCACGGTAGCCCGGCCCACGCTGGAGCAGTACGGCTACAAGGCCGTGTACTTTGTGATGACGGTGAGCCTGGGCCGACCCAACTACATGAGCAAGGCGCAGGTAAAGCAGCTTTCCGACGAAGGCAACGTCATCGGCTCCCACACCTGGGACCACCACAACGTGAAGAAGTACGAAGGACAGGACTGGGTGACGCAGATTGAAAAGCCCACCAAGACGCTGGAGGAAATTACAGGCAAAAAGATTAACTACTTCGCCTTTCCCTTCGGTTTGTGGCGGCCTGAGTCCATTCCGGAGCTGAAAAAGCGGGGCATGGATGCAGCCTTTATCCTGGCTGAGAAGCGCGACCAGCAGGACCCGCTCTACACCATCCGCCGCATTATTGCCAGCGGCTACTGGAGCCCCCGCACCCTGCACAATAGCATCGTTCAGAGCTTCTAAACCAGTGACTGCGGAACCACGGATTCTTGCGGATTAATCTGATTCCACGGATTTTGGGAACGGCGCAATTCCTAGGTTGAATACTAAGCATAAAAAAGCCTCGCATTGTGCAAGGCTTTTTTTATGAACTCAATTATCATCCTGAATGCAGTGAAGGGCCTGCTCACGTTGCACCAACTCGTGCTGGCGTGAGCAGGTCCTTCACGGCGTTCAGGATGACAGATATTATGTAGGTGAAACGTCCAATCTGCGAAGTCCTACTACTCCACGCGAAGCCGTGGTTTTGCCGCTTGCAGGTCTTTCAGCGCGCCAGCGTTTACCACCTTCCGTACACCCTGCTGGCGTAGAACGACGGCGGCTTTGCTGCTGCGGTTACCGCTAGCGCAGTAAAGGAGGTATGTTTTCGTTGTATCAAGCGTCGCCACCTGCTGGGCAAAGTCGGCGGCTTTGAAGTTAACATTGCGGGCGCCCGCAAGGTGGCTGGCGGCATATTCCTCGGGTGTGCGCACGTCTAGCACCACTACCTGTTGTTTACGGATGAGTTTGGCCGCCTTGGCCGGGGTTACATCGGGAGGCGGCGGGGTTGGAGCCTGCGCCAGCGCCCCTGTAAGGAAGGCTGACAGCGCCCAAAGTAGTCCGACTCGAAGAAGTTTCATAAGGTAAATGCGAGGTGAAAGAAGCCTAGTTGCAGAACTGCTTCACCACCTAAAACAGTGAAGTCTGTCCGTTGGTGCCAATCGAGGGCTGTGTGTCGTGTTGAGCGGCCTCTGAGCCGGTCGTAAGGCTGTTGGTAGGCTCGTGAGCTGAGGCTGCAGGTTCCTCGCCCGTGGGCAGCATGGCCAGCAGCTCAGCTTCCGAAATGATGGGCACCTTCAGCTCGGTGGCTTTTTCGCGCTTGGCGGGGCCCATCTTGTCGCCGGCTACCAGGAAGGACAGCTTCTTGCTAATAGAGCCCGTGATTTTGCCGCCGTGCAGCTGGATTAGTTCCTGTAGCTCTTCCCGACTGTGCTCGGCAAATACGCCCGAAAGCACAAACGTCTGCCCGGCTAGCCGGTCGCTTTTCGCCTGAGGTACTTCGCCGGTGAGAGCCAGCTGCACCCCGGCTGCCCGCAGCCGCTCCAGCAGGTCGCGGTTTTCGGGCTGCCCAAACCACGCAGCCACCGACTCGGCAATGACGCCCCCTACTTCCGGCACAGCGGCCAGTTCGGCCCCTGAAGCAGCCGCCAGCGCGTCGATAGTGCGGTAATGGTAGGCCAGCTTCTCTGCCACAGTTTCGCCTACGTAGCGGATGCCCAGCCCATAAAGCACTCTATCAAACGGCACCTGCCGGCTTTGCTCCAGCCCAGCCACCAGCCGCTGCACCGATTTTTCGCCCAGGCGCTCCAGCTGCGCCAGCTCGGTGGCCTTGGAAGGGAGGTCATAAAGGGAAGCTGCATCCGTCACCAACCCCAGGTCGAAAAAGCGGCCGACGGTTTCGGCGCCCAGGCCGTCGATGTTCAGAGCCTTGCGCGACACGTAGTGCTCCAGCTTGGCTTTCAGCTGGGGCGGGCAGCCCCGGTCGTTGGGGCAGCGGAAGTGTGCTTCGCCCTCGGGCCGCACCAGCGGCGTGCCGCAGGCCGGGCACTCCGTGGGGTAAATAATAGGTTCGGCGTGGGCAGGCCGGGCCGCTACATCTACACCTGTGATTTTGGGAATGATTTCCCCGCCTTTTTCCACGAACACCGTGTCGCCCACGCGTAAGTCGAGGGCTGCAATCTGGTTGGCGTTATGCACCGAAGCGCGCTTGACGATGGTGCCGGCCAGGGGGACGGGTGTGAGCAGGGCCACCGGCGTGACGGCCCCGGTGCGGCCTACCTGGTACTGGATGCCCAGCAACTGGGAGCGGGCAGCCTCGGCCGGGTACTTGTAAGCAATGGCCCAGCGCGGGCTTTTGGAAGTGAAGCCCAGCACTTCCTGCTGCTGCAGATCATCCACCTTTATCACGATTCCGTCGGTAGCTACGGGCAACTCAAATCGTGCTTTTTCCCACTGATGGATAAAGGTCAGTACTTCTTCGATGGACCCGCACAAGCGCCAGGTATCGGATACCGGCAGGCCCCACTGTTTGAGGGCGGCGAGGGCGGCGCTGTGGGTGGGAAAATCGGTGCGGCGCGGGCTGAGGTAGCTGTAGGCGTAGAAGCGCAGCCGCCGGTTGGCTACCTGGGCCGAGTCCTGCAGCTTGAGCGTGCCCGAGGCGGCGTTGCGCGGGTTAGCCAGCAGGGCTTCGCCGTTCTGCTCGCGCTCCGCATTCAGGTCATTGAAAACCGACAATGGCATGAATATTTCACCACGCACCTCAAAATCCTGGGGCTGGCCGGGCATGGGGCGCAGGTGCAGAGGCAGGGTGTTGATGGTGCGCACGTTGCTGGTTACCACGTCGCCACGGGTACCGTCGCCGCGCGTGACGCCGCGCGTGAGCTGGCCGTCTTCGTAGGTGAGGCTCATGGCCACCCCATCGAACTTAAGCTCGCACACATACTGGTAGGCGGCGCCTTCTAGGCCCCGGCGCACCCGCTCATCAAACTCCCGCAGATCAGTCTCAGAGTAGGTATTGGCCAAGCTGAGCATAGGAAAGCGGTGCTCTACCGTTGGGAACTGCTTGGTGATGGTGCCGCCCACACGCTGGGTAGGCGAGTTGGGCAAAGCCAACTCGGGGTATTGGCGCTCCAGCTCCTGCAGCTCGCGCAGCAAGGCGTCAAACTCCTGGTCCGACACCTCAGACAGGTCATTCTGGTAGTACTGGTAGTTGAGGTGGTGCAGGCGGGCCGTAAGGTCGGCTATCTGCTGCTGGATCTGGCTCAGGTCGGGCATATCAAGGGAAAGGCAAAGCCGGGTGGTTCGATGACGCAAGTTCGGGAATGGGCAGCTACTAGCCCAAAAAAGAAGGCTTCCTCTACAGGAAGCCTTTATGTTATCTGACGGAGGCTCAAAGGCATCAACCATTCAGCCAGAAAGCCGTAGCATCCTATTGCACCAGCACTCCGTCGGCCATAAAGCTGAGCTGGGTTTCGGGTTTGGTAATAGCGGCAATTTCCTTGGCCGATTTGCCGCCGTCCTTGGCGTAGTGCTGCAGCTCATCCACGGGTACTTCGCGGCGGTGCGCCCAGCCCTCCACTACCACCGTTTTGCCGGCTATGTCTTTGGGTACAAAAAAGGCGTAGTCCCGAAACCGTACGCGCATGGTCTGATCTTCGGGCAGCTGCATGGTCAGCCAGCAGCCTTTGGCTTGGCACACGGCCTCAGTGGTGCCCACCAGTTTCACCCGGGCCGAGTCGCGGGCGCCCAGCAGCTTGGGCAGCTCCGCCACGGCCACGGCTCCATCCGGCGAAATAGTTTCCCCAAAGGAATTGTCGGGCTTGGCTGGCTGGGTAGCCGCTGGCGTGGCCGGGGCGGCAGCCGTATCCTGGGCCTTAGAAGTGGGCCCCGACTGACAGGAAGCCAGCAGCAGGCCGGCGGCAAAAAGGGAAGCGTATTTCATAGCAAACAGGCAGTGAACTGATGACGGGCAGCAAGTTAGCGGAAAAGCAGCTGCCGCGCCACCCTACGGCGTGCGCCGCGTCAGCACACTGGTGCTCTGCAGCTTGTTGCTTTTGTCGTAGACCTCCGTGCGCACCACGCCCACACCGGGGCTGTAGAAGTCGATTACCCGCTGGGAGGTGCGCCGAACGATGTCGGGTTTGGGCTGCACCACGGCTTCGCGCTCGGCCTCTATTTTGTAGCAGGCAAACGTGCCCGCGGGCACCGTCACGTCCTGGGGGCCGCTCACTACGCGGCGGTTCTGCAGCTGGGTCGATACTTTGGCAATGTCCACGGCCGAGCTGCGCACGTCGGTTACCACGCCGCCGGAGGGCAGGCGGGAGCCGGCGGCGGGCTGATGCGGCCAAGCCAGGGGCGTGGGTACGTCGGTGAAGTACCGGTCGCGGAAAGAGCGAAGGTTGTCGAACTCCATTTCCACCATGCCGTCGGTGAAGGCTGTATCCTGGCGGCAACGGAAAGTAAGATCCTGCTGATGAAGGAGCTTGCCCGCCGCGTCGTAGCGGCCGCTTTTTAGCAGTACCGTGGTAGTCTTAATAGTGCCTCTCTTGTTCGACTCCTCGCCGAAGCCCACCACCCGTTGGCGCAGTTCACCCAGGGGCTTGCCGTTGGCATCGGTGAGCGTGTAAAGCAGTTCGCCGCTGGAAGTTAGCCCGAACGGATGAGCACAATCGGGCGGAGAAGCCGGGGAAGCGGCCGGCGCAGCCGCTACGGGTGCCGACGGAGCAACGGCCGCGCCCGATTCGGGGCGGGCTGAGCTGGCCGTGGAGGTGCAGCCGCCCAGACCAGCTAGGGCGAAGGCCGTACCGGTCAGCAGAGAAAAAGAGGCAGGGGAGAAGTGCATAAGGAAAATCAATGAAGAAGCCCCGGCCAGGCCGGGCAGCCCCACATACGCAAACCAGGGTATTTGGATAAAGCTCCACCGCCGGCCACAACTTCCGCCGGCTCGGTTGCGTTTGCCGGGCAGAGGCGCTAGTTTGCGCCCCGGCCGCTTTGGCTTGGCCGTTCCACCCCGTTTTCCCTACTTGTTATGGCAGAGTCTTCCGCAAACTGGGCCGATATGGCCGCTTCCTTACTTTCTAAACTGTCGGGCGGCGTAGAGCTCGGCTGCACCTTCGACCAGATGGAAGTGCAGGTACCCAATGCCCAGAACCCCCAGGGCCCGGCCAGCACCTGGCGCATCAACGGCTCGGTGCGCATCCGCACCCGCGGCGAAAACCCGCCGGCTCCCGCTCAGCCCGCCGCGCCCAAGCCCGCGCAACTTGGCTAAGGGCCTCGACATCGAGGCCCGGCTGGTTATTTCCCGCGGCCGCGACGATATCCAGATAGCCGCTTCGGGGGCCTACCTCATCGTGAACATTCCCAGCCAGCGGGTGCTTGATGAACTGACGGCCGACGACAAAACCGCGGCACCCAAACCGCCCAAGCCACCCGGCACGCCCAACGCTTTGCAGCAGCTGAATATGCTGGCGTTGCGCCTGGGGCTGGTGCTGGATTTGCGGGTAGCCGGCAAAACCTACGTAACGTTTGGCACGGGCCGCAGCCCCAAGATTACCCTCAATGCGGTGATGGGTAAAATAGGCTCGTTTTTTCGTAGCTAATAACCAAAAAATACCATAGCTGCCGGCTGGTTTTTTGCGTACCTTGGAAGGTGAGCCCACGCTGGCAAAAAAAGGTTTTGGCTTGAATCAAAACCCTGGCTGGTCGGGTTTATTCCCTGTACCCCGCCTTGCCCCCCCATGAGCCCCGATCAGCCCGATAAGCAGCGTTTCAATACCATAGGAGCCGGGCAGCCAGCTTCCGGCTTTGCCCGCATGGAGCGCGTGCCGCCGCTCCTGCTCATGGTGTACCTGAGTGTAGGCGCGGTGGGCATCCTGTTCGTGGTGCTGTTGGGGGCCTACCTGTACACCCGCCTGCGCAACGGCGTACCCCTTGGCCTGTACGCGCTGCCCCAGGTGTTTTCGCTAAGCACCATTGTGCTGCTTGTCAGCAGCTATACCCTCAGTCAGGCCCCGCGCCTGTACCGCTCCGATGATCTGCCGGGTTTGGTGCGCTGCCTGAGCGCCACCCTGCTGCTGGGGCTGCTGTTTTCCGGCCTGCAGGTGCTGGGCTGGAAGCAGTTGTTGCTGGATGGTAGTTTGCTGAGCGGTGCTGTCACGCTCACGGGTAAGGCCAGCGCCACGTACATCTACCTGCTTTCGGCTTTGCACGTGGTGCATCTGCTGGGGGGCGTCCTGTTTCTGATGGCGCTGCTCTGGCGCACACATCACGCCAGCCGCGACGGTATTCGGAGCCTCTTTTTCATCCGCAATCCGTACCGCCGCATGCAGCTGCGCATGCTGAGTGTCTACTGGCATTTCATCGACGGGCTGTGGGTGGTGATGTTCGCGTTGTTCCTGTTTTTTTACTAAAACAGTGGTTTCATTTTTCTCAAGGAAGCCCCGGCCGCTGTGGTAGCAACCGGGGCTTTTTCGTCATAGACTGTAGTGGCGAAGCTTAGCGGGCAATGGTGATGGTGCCCTTGAACTTCTGCCGGTTGCTGTACTCAATCAGGTAGTAGTACACGCCCTCGGGGAGGCCGCCGCCGTCCCAGCTGAAGCTGCGGTTGGTGGAGCGGTACACCTGCCTACCCCAGCGGTTGAAGATTTTGATGTCGCCGAAACGCTGGGTGCAGTACTCGGGCGGCAGCACGCTGGCCAGCTCAAAGCGGGCATTCTTGCTGTCGGCGTTGGGGGTGAAGATGTTGGGTGGCAGGAAAGCCGGCGTTTCGGGCAGCAGCACGGCAAAGCGCACGGTTTGCTGCCGGGGCTGAGGCCGGCAGGTGCTTTCCTGCAGCGTAAAGGTTACTTCCAGCGGCTGGCGCTGCAGGGCCTCACAATTGGCTTCCCAGCGGAACGTGCCGGCGGCCTTGCCCAGGCCATCCTGGTGGGTAAACGTCATGCCCACCATTGCCAGGTCTATTTCCTTGCCGGCGGCCGTCAGGGTAAGCTCATTCGGGTCGGCGTCGGTGCCGGCCAGGGTGGCTTCGTATACGCCTCCCATGGGTAAGGTGATAAGAATGGGTGGCGCATCGGGGGCTGGTGGGGCTTCCGAAAAGCTGGTTTGCAGCAAGGGCGCCACGTTTTCATACTCCACCTGAATAGGCACTACTACCCGCTGCGTCTGGGCGTCGTGGCATTCGTTGCTGGAGGTAACCAGAAACTCAAACTCGTGCAGGCCCCGGTCAATGGCGGCGCAGGGCACGGTCCAGGCAAAGTCGGCCCGCCGCTCGGTAGCCGTGGCGGGCCGCATGGTGAGCGTAGAGCTCAGCGAAGGCGCATCAAAGCCCAGACCGCGCATCGTTATAGTCAGGGCGTCGCCGTCAAGATCCTGGCCGATAACTTCAAAGTTGACTGCTTCGCCGGGATGCACGCGCAGAGGAAGCTGGGCCGTGGTGCTGATGGATGGCGGCAGATCGGGTGGAGCCGTGGCCGTGAAGGCGACCCGCACAGTGTCGCGTTTCGGGAGGCTGCATCCGTTGTCGGCCACAATAAATTCCAGCTCATAGGTTTTTCCCTGGGTATCGAAGCAGTTGGGAAAACATACGGTAGATACCAGCACATCGGGGTTGCCGGCCGAGCGCACGGTACCCGTGGTGATGCTGGGTGTAGGCAGCGTAGCCTCGAAATTGACGGCCCGCAGGTAGAGCTTGAGCCGGGAGGCAGCATCGGCGTCAGTAAACCGCAGCTGAAAGCAGCGGGCCTCGCCGGCGGCAAACGCCAGCGTGCCGGTAGGGACGTGCGGCAGCGAGTGGCCCTGGGCCTCTACCTGCAGCTGGGGCTTTTGGTTGCGCGCGCAGTTGATGACCAGCATCTGAAAGTCGCGGCGCACCTCTCCGATTTTCACCCCGTTGCGGTACTCCGAGCACTTGATGCCGAAAACAAACAGCCCCAGCTCCGTGGGCAGCACCTCCAGGCGGCCCGTCCGGGCATCGATGCGCAGGGTAGGCTTGCCCGGTATCTGTTGAGAAACGCTTAAATCGGCGCGCCAGCGAACCTGGGAATATGGAGCCGAGGCCGGACGGTCGGGCTTGGAGTCCGATGTGGTGCTGTGGCCGTTAAGCGGGGTCACCAGCTCATACACCAGTTGGTCGCCGTCGGGGTCCTGACCGCCGAAGTCATAGTAAAACAGCTCACCCTGGCAGGCGTAGTCGCTGAGTGGCGGAAACAAACTGGGGCTGGAATTGCGGAATGCCTGCCCATTGGCCTGCACTACCGCCGGAAACTCCACCAGAAAAGCCTGTCCGGCTCCCCCGGGGTTCTGAATATTGGCAATGCCCCGGTTGCGGCAGCACCGCTCCACTACCGCGTAGTAGCCGGACGGGCTGCGGTACTGCATCCGGCGCAGCACCAGGTTGCGCGTGTACACCAGGCGGCGGGTAATGAGCTTGGCATTGGAGCAGGCAGGGTCAGTGTAGTCTACCAGCGTGTTTTGCTGGAGGGGCAGTACCACGTCCTCCACAAAGCGGTTGGTGCCTTTCTCGTAGATAGCGGCCGTCAGGCTGCCGTCCAGGGCACCCGGGTCACCAGTCACGCCGTCGAAATACACAATCAGGTTCAGCGCGTAGGTGCTGTCGCGCAGGTGCTGCATCCCCATTTCGCCCCCTACAATGTGGGTGGCCTGGCTGCGCTCCGCACTCAGGAGCAGGCCGCAGAAAAACAGCAGGAATAAAAGTCGGGGCATTGCCGGAAAAAGCTTAGGGCGAGTGGGGTACAAGATACACGGTTCCAGGGAGCCAACCTCATCTGCTGCCCGGGTAATGAGTGGTCGATAGTGTGTATTTTGGGCGGTAATTTCCACCCACTACTCACTTTACTTTCGATGACCCGAAAACTACTGCTTTGGTTGGCTGCCTTACTGCCCGCGCCGGCAGCCCTGGCTCAGCTGCCGGCTGTTACGGCCCGCCCCACCGAATACTTTGCCCCGGCCGAGCCCTGCGCCGAAGCTCACATCCGTCAGGCCCTGCGGCAGCCGGCAACCACCGTGGCCCACCGCCGGCAAATGGACCGCTACGACGTGAAATACTACAAGCTTGATCTGGCGCTGGAAAACAACTCCCGCGCGGTGGCCGGCCACGTGTGGATGAAAGCCCGTAACGGCAAAACTAAGCTGGAGTCGTTGGCTTTCGAGCTGTTTTCCACCTACGTAATTGATTCGGTAGTCGTCGACCGGCGCAAGGTTACTGCCATAAGCCGCACGGACGGCGACGTGACGGCCACGCTGGCCGCTGCCATAGTGCCCGACGCCCTGTTCGATGCGCGCATCTACTACCACGGCACGGCGCCCAATACCACCACCCAGGTACTGGCCAGCAATGCCCTGGACACCCGCCTGAGCCCGGCCAATACCAACGTGACCTGGAGCCTGAGTGAGCCATTCGGCGCGTACGAGTGGTTTCCGTGCAAGCAGGTGCTCACCGACAAAGCCGACTCCTCCGACGTGTGGGTAACCACCGATAAGATTAATAAAGTGGGTTCCAACGGCGTGCTGCGGGCTGTTACCAGCGTTTCGGCCACCAAGCACCGCTACGAGTGGAAGTCGCGCCACCCCATTGCCTACTACCTGATTTCGGTAGCCGTTTCGCCGTATGTGGAGTACATGAACTATGCGCACCTGGCTGGGGGCCGGGAGGTGCCTATCCTCAACTACGTGTACACCCAGAGTTTTCTGGATGCCAACAAAGCCGGGATAGATTTTACGCCCGGCTTTCTGGAAAACTTCTCCTCGCTGATTGTGGATTATCCTTTCGCTGACGAAAAGTATGGGCACTCAATGGCGCCCATCGGCGGTGGCATGGAGCACCAGACCATGACCACCCAGGACCGGTTTAATCTGCCCTTCAACCTCACGGCCCACGAGCTGTTTCACCAGTGGTTTGGCGACAACGTGACCTGTGCTTCCTGGGAAGATATCTGGCTGAATGAAAGTTTTGCCTCGTACGGCGAGTACCTCTCCCTGCAGAAATTCAACGTGGCCGGGGCCCGTCCCTGGATGGATGATACGCACGCCCGGGCCATGTCGGCGCCAGACGGCAGTGTGCGGGTGCCCCCTGCCGATACTACCAATTCCAGTCGTATTTTCAGTTCGCGCCTGAGCTACAAGAAAGGAGCCGCCGTGGTGCATATGCTGCGCTACCTGCTCAACGACGACACCAAGTTCTTCCAGGCCCTGCGCACGTACCAGACTACCTACGCCAACAGCACGGCCCGCACCCGTGATCTGCAGCGCATATTCGAGCAGCAGGCTGGCCGCTCGCTCACGTATTTCTTCGACCAGTGGTACGCGGGCGAAGGCTTCCCTACCTTCAACGTGGAGTGGAAGCAGGCCGGCAATACCCTGCAGCTGCGTACCACCGAAACCGTATCCATGCCCGGCGTCACCCCGTTTTTTGATACGGACCTGGACTACCGCATCACCACCAGCACGGGCACTCAAACGGTGCGCCTCCACCAGGGCCAGTCCGTGAGTGAGTTCAGCGTGCCCGTTACAGGTAACGTAACGGCAATTGCCCTGGACCCTGACCAGTGGATTCTCAACGGCGCCGGCACCGTAACCCGCAACGACGGGCTAGTGCTGGCTGCCCGTCCGGCGGGCAGCGCGCTGCCGCTGCAGGTGTTCCCCAACCCGTGCGAGGCTACTCTGCACCTGGGTGCGCTGCCCGCCGGCCGCTGGCAGGCCGTAATTACCGATATGCTGGGCCGTACGGTAATACGCCAAGCCGTATCGGCTACGGCGGCCACGCTCAACACCCAGGCGCTGGCACCGGGCCTGTATCAGGTTGAACTCACGACGGAAGGCAGCAGCCAGTCGCGCCACGCTCGGTTTGTGCGGCGCTAAGCTAGTGCCGCTTCTAACGACAACGGCCGGCGCTACCCAGGGTGGCGCCGGCCGTTGTCGTTTAGTTAAGCCCTGGTGTAGCGCAGGCGGTGCTGCTGGGCGGTTTCGTCGGCCGGGGGCTGGTTGAATATCCTGTCCAGGAGTTCCTCAAAAGCCCGGGGCTTGGTAAAGATGTCGTCCTGAAAAGGATTGCTGAAAAACCGGATAAAGCCGGGCTGGCCATTAATCAGCACCAGATCTACCGTCACGTTGCCGTAGAATTGCTGGCAGCGGCCGGTGTGGGTGCAGCTGCGGGGCAGGGGCTTCAGAAAGTGCTTGAGAATCGTCTCCGTGTACTTTGGGTGGCGCAGGGTGCGCTGGTCGGAGGTGGACGCGTTGTAGCCCAGCGCTATGGTTTGCTCGGCAATGTAATCGAACAGGTGACGGAAGTTGCCCGGCCCGATGGAAGGGTCATAAAACAGCACCGCGCCCTGGCGACCTTCTTCCTGCAGGGGCTGCACGCGCAGCCCGCCCGCGTTCAGTTGGGCTTTGCGGTAATGGTAGGCTTTGAAATACGGCCCCAGCCAGTTCAGGTACACCCGGTCGGCTACCCACTGGGCATGGCGCCGCCCGGCGCGGGCCGTGCGCCGGAGCGGCTGCCAGGAGCAGGAGGCCGCAGGAGAAAAAAGACGGTGCAGAAAACGCAGCAAGGGGTGGGACGTTGTGTAGCGCAAAAACACCGGGTGGCCCAAATAGTTTCTGGGTGTGGGCTGTAACCTCCGGCAGCGGCACCCGTTTGAACTTCTTCAACTTTTTCCTGAGGAAGTTTTTATGGCAACAACCGTACTCTCCCGGCAGCAGCTGAAACAGGCCCTGCTGGCTGAATGTCTGCAGCTGCAGCAGCAAAAAGTGCATCATGCCCGGCAGGCGATGGAGCAGGTGCAGGAAAGCGCCAATGAGCAGCCCGCTTCCGGCGAAGATAAGTTCGAGTCATTTCGGGAGGCCTGCCATATTCAGCGCGAGCTGTTTGCGCGGCGCCTGGAAGAAGCCCAGCGGGAATTGCAGTTGCTGCAGCGCCTGCCCGACCGGTTTGGGGTGGGCGGAACTATGGGGCCGGGGTCGGTGGTCGTCACCAACCGCTACACCTATTTTATTGCTATCAGCTTGGGCGAAATCGAGCTGGACGGGCAGAAATACTGCGCTATGTCGGCCTTTTCGCCGTTGTTCCTGGCAATGGCCTCCCACCGCGTCGGCGACACCTTCTCGTTCCGGGGGCAGCAGTATACTATCGAAGAGGTATTCTAAGGCAGCCAGCCTACTGCACGCGTTTCCAGCGGTGGGCACTGCCGATAAACGGGAAGCCGATGTAGCCCTTCACTTCCAGCACGTCTTTCTGCAGCATCCGCAGGTAGCAGGAATACGTGCGCCCGTTGCTGGGGTCGTAGATACTGCCTTCGGTCCAGCGTTCATCATCGGCGTAGCGAAAGTGCTGCATAATGACGAGGCCCAGCAACGGTTGGGTGCGGCGGGCGGGGTCGGGGTTATGCAGATCCGTCTGGAGCTGGCCGGTGGGTGTGTTGGGACTACGCAGCCATACCAGTCGCCCGCAAAGCTCAGCGCCGCAGCGGTAGAGCTCTACGTGGGCTTCACCCCGGTCATCGGCCCAGGTGCCCAAGGGCGAGAACTGCTGCCCGGCAGCCGGCAATGCTGCCGCCAGCCACAGAAGCATATAAAACAGGGCTTTTTTCACAGAAAGACGACGGGCTGCTGGGAAGATAAACTTCTGACCGGGCATAAAAATAGCGACGCCCGGTGGAGAGCGTCGCTACGAAATCAACCAGACGAATGTTGCCAGGTTATTTTACCCGCGTCCAGTTCTGGGAGCGGCCAATGAGGGAGAAGCCGATGTAGCCTTTCACTTCCATTGAGTTGGCATTATTCATCTTCATATAGCAGGAATACGTTTTGCCGCTTTCCGGATCGTAGATCTTGCCATCATCCCACTTGTTGTCGTCGTCGTACTCGAAGCCCTGCATGAACACGAGGCCCAGGCGGGTGCGGTTACGCAGCTTGGGGTCGGGGTTCTGGCTGTCGGTTTTGGGCTTGCCGGTTTTAGGGTCGTTGGGCACCGTCAGGCTCACAATCTTACCGCAGAGCTTGTTGCCGCACTGGTAAATTTCGAAGGTGGCCTTTTTCTCCTCGTTGGTCCAGATTCCCAGAGGAGAGAGTTTCTGCGCTGACGCCAGGGAGGACAAGCCCAGCACCAGGGCCAGACAGAGGAAGAGTACTTTTTTCATGATAATGGGAAATGTGGGTTTTGGGGGAAAATATAGACAAACTTGGCTGGATGGCAAGCCAGTCGGGTCAGCTTTGTTTGACCAGCCGATGGCAAGTTTGGGACCAACTTCTCGGCCCTGTAATTCATCCGAAAAAAAAGGCGCTGATCCTCAGCTTGCTGAGGATAAAATTGTACTACTGCACTAAAAAAAGGCTATTTCGTTTTGAACCTTCAATTGGGTTTTTAACTTTACCAACCAGTAGTGAGTACTACGGCTCCGGCCAAGTGGCCCTAAGGTGCTGGGAAGCGCGGTCGGAGAGATGTCGAACGTAAAGAAAGGAGGTACAAAATGTCTAGTAGTCCCAAACAAATCCTGCCAAGCCTGTCGAATGTAGTCCGCCTCACCGCCGGACGCGCTTAACAACAGCTTTCGCGCGGAGCCCGCTCAATTTTGGTTGGCTCCCGCATTCTGGCAAGGTCTTACCCTCCCCAGGGAGCAGATGACGGGGCTGTACCCCAGACTCGCCGCTTGGTAAGATTTGAAGGATTAGATGCCCGGTTTGCCCAGCAGCCCTCCCGTAGGAACTGCACAGGCGAGCCGGGCATCGTTCTTTTCTTGGAAATGGTTGACTGATTGAACGGTTGCTTCGTGCTACTCGCCGTGGTAACATCTAGCAATAGAGTCATGCACCTATTGCAACACCCGGCGGATGGCCATAAAGCGCCGCTCGTAGTCCGTATTCTCCACTTCGCTGATCTTAACGCCCGATTCACGACGCGCCGAGGATGCATGTACGAAGCGGATAGGCTCCCCGGGCTTGGACAATACAATACCGGCATGGCCCGGGGTAGTGGAGGTTGCGGCTGTGCCCGTGAACACTACAATATCTCCCGGTCGAGCCTCGGCGCGCGGAACTTCCCGCCCCGTCGAAATCAGTAGCGCTGTGGAATGGGGCACAGCAATGCCGTAGTGCCCGAACACGTAGCTTACAAAGCCTGAGCAGTCGAAGCCGGTTTCGGGAGAAATGCCGGCGTACAGGTAGTTGGTGCCCAACTGGCGTAGCGCAAACCGCACGAGGCTGTCGGCCCGGGCAGCGGAATCTACTGCCACGGGTTTGCGGGGCGGCCTGGCAATGAAATAGGCCATTGAGGTGGCGGCAGACTGATCGGCCACGGCCCGCACGGGCACCATTTCCACCGCTGTTGACGCCGTAACGGGCGCCGGCTGCCGCTGATACAGCCAGCTGCCTAAAATGGCCACCACCAGCAGCAGAAAAACACTCCACACAATACGCATTGGGTTGCCGCAGCCGGGAAGGTAGCCGCCTGCTTTGGGTACTAACGGCGCAGCTTTACTGCGGGTTCAGCCCGCGCGCCGATTACGGCTGCTGGTTGAGCGCAAGGGTTTTTCCGGCAACTTTGCAACTTTGCCTGCGCTGGCCCGTCCGCTAGCCAGTCTTTTTCACTTACCTGCTGTTCATGCTGCACCACTGTTTTCGTTTCGCTTTCTTTTTGTTACTGGGCCTGCTGGCTCCGGTAGCCGCCGCGCTGGCGGCCCCCACACTGCGCTATACGTTGGCAATGCCCGCGCCGCAAACTCATTATTTCGAGGTAGATGCGCAGCTGGGCGGTTTCACCAAAGCCTACACCGATGTGAAGCTGCCCGTGTGGGCGCCTGGCTCGTACCTGGTGCGCGAATTTGCCAAAAACGTAGAGGGCTTTGAAGCCCGGGCCGGGGCGGCCAAGCTCACCGTCGAGAAAATCAACAAAAACACCTGGCGCGTTTTCCACCCCAAGGCTAAGGACTTCACCGTGCACTACCGCGTGTACGCCTACGAGCTGTCGGTGCGCACCAGTTTTCTGGATGCCTCGCACGGTTATGTGAATGGCAGCAGCGTATTCATGTACCCGGCCGAAAACAAGGACCTGGCCAGCACCCTCACCGTGCAGCCTGCCCCCGGCTGGACGCAGGTGAGCACCAGCTTGCTGCCCGCCGGGGGCGGCGCGCCCTTCACCTTTCGCTCGTCATCCTACGATGAGCTGGCCGACTCGCCCATTGAAATCGGAACGCACCGGGTGCTGCAGTTTGAAGCCAACGGCACGCCCCACACGGTGGCCATGTACGGCCAGACGCAGTACGACGAAGGCCGCCTGCTCACGGACATGAAGCGTGTGTGCGAGGAAGCCCATCGGGTGGTAGGCCAGAACCCGCTGGACCGCTACGTGTTCATCGTGCACAATATTGAGCGCGGCACCGGCGGGCTGGAGCACCTGTATTCCACCACGCTGTCGGTTTCGCGCAATGCCTATGCTACCGAGGCCGGCTACAAGGGCTTTCTGGGGCTGCTGGCGCACGAGTACTTCCACCTCTGGAATGTAAAGCGCATCCGCCCCGTCGCCCTCGGCCCGTTTGATTATGACCGCGAAAACTACACGCACATGCTGTGGGTAAGCGAAGGATTCACCGAGTATTTCTCCAACCTGATTGTGCAGCGGGCCGGCTATGCCACGCCTCAGGTATACTTGGGCGACCTGTCGAACAGCATCACGCGGGTGGAGAATACGCCCGGCAACAAAGTGCAGCCCGTGTCGGAGTCGAGCTTTGATGCCTGGATCAAGTACTACCGGCGCAGCGAAAACTCCAACAACTCCGAAATCAGCTACTATGACAAGGGCGAGTTGGTGGGCGCCATGCTGGATCTGATGATCATTCAGGAAACCAAAGCCCAGAAAAGCCTCGACGACGTGATGCGCTACCTCTACGCCCGCTATTACCAGCAGCTCAAGCGCGGCTTTACCGATGCCGAATTTCAGGATGCCGTAGCGAAAGTAGCCGGCCGGCGGTTCGATGAATTCTTCCGCACCCGCGTCTACGACGTGCAGACGCTCGACTACCAGACGGCTCTGGGCTACGCCGGCCTCAAGCTGGTGACCACGCCCGTAAGCCAGGATGCTGCCTTGGGCGCCGATTTCAGCACCACAGGCGGCAAAGTCACCGTGCGGGGTGTGCAGCGCGACGGCAGCGCCTGGCAGGGCGGCCTGAACGTGAACGACGAAGTGCTGGCTCTCGACGGCGGCCGCATCAGCGAAGACCCCAATAAGCTACTGGCCGGTCGTGCTCCGGGCACCCCGGTGAAGCTGCTGGTGGTGCGCGAAGGCCGCGTGCAGGAAGTAACGTTCCCGCTGCTGCCCAGCGCCGCCCAGCGCTACCGCATCGAGCAAGCGGCCAATCCTACCCCGGAGCAGCAGGTGGTGCTGGCCAAGTGGCTGCCCGTAAAGAGCTAACGACCATTAACTAAAAAGTCAAAGGGCCCGACAGTTATGTCGGGCCCTTTTGTTTGTCTTCGGGCAGGCGGCTTGCCGCTTCGCCAGCTGGCGCTACTGCACGCGCTGCAGGGCTACCTCGCGCACCGGCGTAATCACCAGCGGCACCTTTTCCACCTTCACCGACGAGGTGTCGAGGCCGAAGTACTTGTCTTCGGAGGCAATGAACTGCTTGATGTAGAAGTAAGCCTGCATCACCAGCTTTTCCACCCACGGAAACTCGTTTTCCACCGATAGGAATTTCTCCAGCACCACAAAGCGGAAGTCGCCGGTCACGTGCTGCTTGCTCAGGCTCTCGTAGCGGGAGGTGATGTCCACTTCCTTGTTGCGCACGAGGTCTTCCACCACTTTGCGGAAGTACAGGTTGATGCGCTGCTCCACCCGGAAGCCCAGCCGGAACGTGATGCGGAACACATCGTCGGGGGCCAGCTCGGTTACTTTGTACTCCATCGTATACGGCTCATCGGTGGTATCCACGTGCACGAACCAGTAGATATCGGCCCGCTTGGGGCGCTTCTGGAAGATGGAGTAGATGATCTTCGACTCGATTTCCGACTGCCGCTCAGCCGACGACATAAACACCAGATGGGTGGCGTACTTGGAAATGGATTCGTCGTTGCTAAGCTCCTTCAGCGCGTCGATGTAGGGCTCAATCTTCACGAACTCCGTGAGGCGGCGCTTGATGAAGTAAGCCCGCAGCCACACGTACATCACCGAAATCAAACAGAGGCTGATAGCCACCGACACCCAGCCCCCGTGCGGAAACTTGATCAGGTTGGCCACCAGAAAAGAACCCTCAATCAGCCCGTACACCACCAGAAACAGCACCACCAGCGGCAGCGGCACCCGCTTGGTGCGCAGCCACATGGAGAGTAGCAGCGTCGTCATAAGCATGGTGATGGTGATGGCCAGGCCGTAGGCCGCTTCCATGTGCTCAGAGCGTTTGAAGTACAACACCACCGCAATGCAGCCCAGCAGTAGCAGACGGTTCATGCTGGGCACGTAGAGCTGGCCCTTCACGTTGGTGGGGTAGTTGAGCTTTACCTTGGGCCACATGTTCAGGCGGATAGCCTCCGCTACCAGCGTGAAGGAGCCCGTTATCAGCGCCTGCGAGGCAATAATGGCGGCAATAGTCGCAATGCCGATGCCGATGAGGAGAAACCACTCCGGCATGAGCGAGTAGAAGGGGTTGCGACCAGCCAGCTTTTCGCCTGCGTGGGCCATCAGCCAGCCACCCTGCCCGAAGTAGTTGAGCAGCAGGCAGAGCTTCACAAACATCCAGCTGATGCGGATATTGCCCTTGCCGCAGTGGCCCAAATCGGAGTACAGGGCCTCAGCCCCGGTGGTACACAGAAACACAGCTCCCAGCAGCCAGAATCCGCCCGGCGTGTTCACCAGCAGGTTGTAGGCATAATAGGGGTTGGCCGCTTTCAGAATTTCCGGGTGATGCACAATACCGTAAACGCCCAGTACCGCCAGCATCGAAAACCACAGAAACATAATCGGCCCGAAGGCCTTGCCCACAATCTGGGTGCCGAAGCTCTGCAGCAGAAACAGCCCGCACAGAATGGCAATGACGATGTACATCGTCGGGATGCCGGGATACACGGCTTCCAGCCCTTCAATGGCTGAGGAAACGGAAATAGGTGGGGTAATCACGCCATCGGCCAGCAGCGCCGCGCCGCCCACAATAGCCACCGCCGACAGCCAGGCCCCGCGCCGCCGTACCAGGGCATAAAGCGAGAAAATGCCGCCTTCCCCGTTGTTGTCCGCGTTCAGCGTAAGCAGCACATATTTGATGGTGGTTTGCAGCGTCAGGGTCCAGAGCACGCAGGAAATGCCGCCGTACACCAGATCTTGGGTGATGACGTCGGGCACAATGGCCTTCATCACGTACAGGGGCGAGGTGCCGATGTCGCCGTAAATAATGCCCAGGGCAATAAGCAAGCCCGCCGTGGATATGGCGGAGTGTCCGTGTTTGTCGGTGTTCATACGGCGCGAAAAGAGAAATCGGGGCTACGCGAAAAAGCGCCCAAAGGTAGGCATGGAACCCACAGTGGCGCGTTAACTTATTCGGAAAGGAAAAGGAAGATTACTCACCCAAATCGGGTGGGGGAGGAAGCGTAGCCAGACGGGCGGCTTCTTCGGCGGCCCAAGCCTCGGCAGCTGCCTGCGCAGCCCCATCGTGGCGGTCCTGGATGCGGCGGTTCAGCTCACCGGTAAGCTGGTACCAGGGCTCTGCGGCACCAGGCAAGGCAAAGTGAGCGGCTTCGCGGCCCAGCCGATACAGCCGCAGCCGGTTGGTGCCCCGCTGGCCCACAATAAACAGCAGCGCCCCTATCACCAGGCCAATAACCGCCGGCGTAGTACGCAGCCAGAAGTTTAGGTAGCCCAGCGCCACAAACGTGAAGACCAGGCCACCCAGCAGGTACCACAGCAGCCAGCGCACGGGCTTCAGCTCGGCGCGCTCCAGTTCCAGGAGCCCAAACGTTTGGTTGTGGATGCGTACCCGGTCGTGGCTGAGCGTGAGGCGGCCGTCGGGGCTATGCAGGTCCGGGGCGCGGTGCGGCGGCGGGGGCGTAGCGGGAATTTCCGGCTCGGGCATGACACGTATAGGCCCCGGTTGGGCAGTGCTGGTCGTTGTCCAGCGTGGCGGAGGACCGCCTGAGCCAACCGGGGCCGAATACATTAGTTGTTTACTTTCAGCAGCTCTACGTCGAAGATGAGCGCAGAGTCGGGGCCAATGTCGCGGCCGGCGCCCCGCTTGCCGTAGGCCAGATCCGAGGGAATGTACAGGCGCCACTTCGAGCCTTCGGGCATCAGTTGCAGCGCCTCTGTCCAGCCCGCAATTACCTGGTTCACGCCGAACGTAGCCGGCTGTCCGCGCTGGTACGATGAATCGAACACGCGGCCGTTGATGAGGGTGCCGTGGTAGTGTGTGGTCACCTGGGAGCGGGGACCGGGCTTCTTGCCCGAGCCCTCAGTCAGCACTTCGTACTGCAGGCCGCTGGGCAGGGTGGTGATGCCCGGCTTGTTCTGGTTTTCGGCGAGGAAAGCTTCGCCTTCGGCTTTGTTGTTTTGCATGGCAGTGGGGTCTTGATGGTCTTCTTCCTCTTCTTCGCCGCCGCCGAACTGCGCCTGCAGCTGCTGCATGGCGGCCTGAATTTGCTCGGGGCTGAGCTGGCTTGGCTGGCCGGCCAGGGCACTCTTCATGCTGGCTGCCAGCACGTCGATGTTCAGATCGAGGCCCTGCTCGGAGAAATTGCGGGCCATATCGCGCCCGATGATGTAGCTGATTTGCTCTTTCAAGCCGGTCAGGTCCATAGAATCAATGGTTTGGTGACACGTGGCCGCCTGCGGTTTGCCGGACGGCCGTGCCCCGATGAACAGAATACAAACGGCAAGCTCCGCGTGAGCTTCCTGGCGGTGAAGTACCGAAAACCGGCCGGAATGGATACGGTTTTTTTCGGGCGACAGGGGTAAGTGCCTGAAAGTGAAGCCGCGTTTGTTTGCCCCTGAACGCAACAAACCCCGCCCGAAGGCGAGGTTTGCGGTATTCAACCGAAAAGGGCTTAGCAGAAGTGCAGCTCTTCCTCGTCGCGCAGGTCAAAAAACAGGTTCAGGTCGCGCACGTGGGCGGCCAGCAGGCTGAGCGACCCAAGGCTCCCCAGCAGCAACAGCGAAGAAACGGCAGCAGTGCTCTTTTTCATGGTAAATCAGGTAGTATGAAGCAAATCAGTTTATTGACTGCAAAGATAGTACGCACTAGTTGAAAAATTGTTATGCAAGCATACTTAATTTCGTGGCTTACTCATACACTACTCTTGATTAATACAAAAATGATACGGGCAGGAACATGCCATTTCCTGGCGGGCTATGGTACCTGCTCCACCTCCACGCGGCGGTTGCGGGCATCGGGTGAGGAGTAAATTGGGCGGGTGTCGCCGTAGCCGGTGGTGCTGAGGCGCTCGGCCGCAACGCCGGCACTTACCAGGTAGCTTTTTACCGCTTCGGCCCGCTGCTCCGAGAGTAGCAGGTTTTTCTGCGGCTCACCCACGCGGTCGGTGTGGCCCGCAATGCGCAGCCGCAGCGCGGGGCGGGCTTTCAGCTCCGAGGCCAGGGCGTTGAGGGCCGGTAGCCCGTCGGGCAGCAACTCGGCCGTGCCCAGGCGAAACAACACGGTAGGCAGCACCACGGGCGTCGGAGAAAGCACCTGGGGCGGGGGTAGC
The DNA here is from genome assembly GCF_015773195.1 of Hymenobacter guriensis. Classification (GTDB taxonomy): domain Bacteria; phylum Bacteroidota; class Bacteroidia; order Cytophagales; family Hymenobacteraceae; genus Hymenobacter; species Hymenobacter guriensis. The sequence goes on along the minus strand of NZ_JADWYK010000004.1, from coordinate 13,087 downwards.
AGGGACGGGGTGCGGGCGGTATCGGGCGGGGGCAGGATGAGGGTACGTCTGGCCGTATCCAGCGGCGGCAGGGCGGGGGTGGGCCGGGCAGCTACGGGCGGCGTGGGCCGCGGTGCCGGCGGGCTGCCCGCCACCTGAACCGTAATAGGCACTACGGCGCTTTCGCGGCTGGGGTAGTAGCCCTGGGTGAGGTAGAAGGTGGTGGTTTTGCTGAGGCGGGTGCGGTAGGTGTTGCCCGCAGCCACGGGTTTCTGCAGCTCGGGGTCCAGGTACCAGCGCACACTGCGGCCCGATACGCGAATAGTGGTTTCGACTCCAGCCGCTACTTTCGCCGCCGATTTCAGCCTGACCCGGTATAGGGTGAAGGCCCCCACGTCGCAGTCGCCGACGGGGCGGTAGGTGGCCTGGCCGGTGAGCTTTTCCTGGGCCGGGTCGTAGGTGAAGGTGATGGCACCGTCGCACCAGTAAGTGAAGGGCGTGCTGCCGGTTTCATCGAGCTTGCGCACATGTTTCAGCAGAAAGCCCTTGGCCGTGGGCGTGCCCTGAATCTGAAAAGTGACGGACGTGCCCGCCTGCCCGCCCACTTCCTGGTAGAGAATGCCGAACAAGCCGTTACCGCTGCTTTTCTGGAGGCGCAGAACCGCCGGCCACACCCGCTGGCCTTCGCCGGTATCGGTTTCCACGCCCTGCCATATTCCCGCCAACGACTGCGCCCGCCCGGCTCCCGCCAGCAGCAGCGCCACGATAGTAAGCCAAATGCTGCGTTTCATAAGGCGAAAATACACGGGGCCGGCGGTATTTGTAAAGCCAGAGCCAGCTACACCGTTTACTCCTGCTTTGCCCGGCGCTGGATGCGCGCTTCCCAGCGTTTGCGCTTGGGCGCGATGTAGCCGCGCAGGTGCTTTTCCATTACCAGCACGGCGCAGGGCGCGGCGGCGGTGGCCCCGAAGCCGGCGTTTTCGAGGTACACGGCTACGGCAATTTTGGGGTTGTTGGCGGGCGCAAAGCCCACGAAGGCGGCGTGGTCGTCGCCCTCGTCGTTTTCCACGGTGCCGGTTTTGCCCGCTACCGTGATGCCTACGTCGGCAAGGCTGGAGGCATCGGCGGTGCCACCGCGCTGCATCACGGCTGTCATACCAGGAATGAGGGCCGCGAAGTTTGCGCTGTCTATAAGCGTACGGTGCTTTTTGGTGAAGCGAGCCAGCGAGCCGCCCGCTCCGATGCCGCGCACCAGGTGGGGCGGGTAGTACCAGCCGCGGTTGGCAATGATGGCAGCCATGTTGGCCATCTGCAGGCCCGTGAGGTTTATTTCGCCTTGCCCGATGCTAAGCGAGTAGATGGAACGGTAGGTCCAGGCGCGGGTACGGCGGGCTTTGTCGTAGTAGGCGGGGGTGGGTAGAAAGCCGGGGGCTTCGCGGGGCACATCCACGCCGAGCACTGAATCGAGCCCGAAGGAGCGGGCATAGCGGCGCCATTGGGCCAGGTTGACGTGGCGGGCCGCTACGGTATCCTGCACCAGCGAGTCGGGCACGTGGTTGATGACGTTCTGCAGCACCTGGTAGAAGTAGGGGTTGCAGCTGTACTTGAGGCCGGCGGTGAGGCTGCTGGCTTTGGGGTGGTCGTGCACGCAGCTTACCAACGACTGGTCGCAGCGGAAGCCGGTGCCAGGGCGAATAGCGCCCAACTGCAGGGCTATGGCGGCATTCACCAGCTTGAAAACCGAGCCGGGCGGGTTGGCCAGCATAGCGGGGCGGTTCAGCAAAGGCATGTCCTCGTGCTCCAGCAGTTCGGCCCGCACCCCGGCCTGGTCGGGGGCGGTGAGGGTGGAAGCCTGGTATACTGGGGCTGAGACGTAAGCCAGGATTTCGCCGGTGCGCGGGTCGAGGGCCACAAGGTAGCCGCGGCGGCCCCCGAGCAGCTTTTCGGCGTAGGCCTGCAGCTTCACATCGAGGGTGAGGTGCAGGTCCTGGCCCTGCTGGAAGAGGGTGTCTTTGGCCCAGCTGCCGTGCTGGCGGCCTTGCTTATCTACTAAGGGATGCAGGTAGCCGCGGTGGCCGTTGAGCAGGCCGTTGTAATACGTTTCCAGCCCGCCGTTGCGCAGGCGGTAGAAGCGGCCGCGGCTGGTGCGGCGGGCCTGGCGCAGGAAAGGCTGGGCCTCGGCGTAGGTGTAGCCCAGCACCGGGGCACCCGCCGGGGTAGTGTACACGCGCTGGCGGCGCTGGCTGAGGGTGAGCGTGGGCCAGGCGGCGCTGTCCTGGCGCACCCGGGCTACTTCGGCGGCGGTGAGGCGGAGCTGTACTCCATAGCTGGGGCGGGCTCCGGGATAGGGTAGGGCCTCTAGTATGCGGCGGCGCACAGTGGTGGAGTCCCAGCCCAGCAGCAGGCCCAGCTTCAGGGTATCAAGCGGGGAGCGGCGCGGCAGCTGCAGCAGAAACTGCAGGCGGGTGGCTACCAGCACGGAGTCGTTCCGGTCGAGGAGGCGGGCGCGCTGGGGCAGCTCGGGCAGCACCACGCGGCGGGCCGAGTAGCGCACGCGCACGTCCTGGGTTTGGGTGGGGGCCTCGGTAGCGTCGGGGGAGGAGCACGCGGCCAGCCCCGCCAGCAGAGCCATTAGCCGAATTTTACCCCAGTTGAAAGCCGTACGCATGGGGTAAAGCTAGGCAATTGCGGGAAGTAGGGGCCGGGCTTTTCGATGAAGGCCGGTGGGAGCCACTCCAACCAAGCGGGTGTGGCTTTCAGTTTTGCGACGGGACGCACGCTGCGCGGAGTGTTGGCGAGGCCGGCCGGGCTATGGCGCGGTGAAGTCGAGCAGGCGGCGGTGGTAGTTGATCTGCCCCAGATGATAGGCAAGGTGCGTAGCCAGATGAACCAGCAGGTATTCGGTGGAGGTCTTCTGCTCGAACACCAGCAGGGGGTACTCCTGGGCCAGCCTCTCAGGGGGTAGCGCGCGTAGCGACTCATCCACAATGTCGCGCGTTTCGGCTACCTTCTCCAGCAACTCCTGACGAGGTACGTTCTTAAGCGAGAATTCCAACTCCCGGTGCCGGGTGTACGCCACGCCGCCCAATTCGGCGCCGATATAGGTTCGCAGGTTGCCGACAAGGTGCAGGCTAAGGTTGCCGGCCGAGTTGGCAATAGCTTTTTCTACCTGCCAGATGGTTTCTTCGTCTCGGTACTGGGTAAGCTCCTGCTGTACCCGGTTCAGGTCGCGGCGGAAAAGCAGGCGGAGGGTATCGGGTAGCATACGAGCAGAGAAGCGGGAGGGAGGCTATGAAATAATACGACTCAGTTTCCCTACACCAGCACCATGCTCAAGCCCAGCGCCCCTACCAGTCCAAAGGCAATAATAAGGCTATAGAGTCCGAGCAGGAAAACGAATTTCAACGCGGTTTTCAGCCAGTTCTGCTGGTAGGCTTTGCGCAGGGCTACGGCCAGGTAAACAGCTAACAGGGGCAGCACCAGCAAGACGGCCTTAGAGGGCACGTGGGCAAACAGGCTCAGCACCATCATCAGGGAAAACAGCAGGAAGGCAAAGCAGTGCACATGAATGGCAAACATCAAATGAGCCAGGTAGTACTGCTTGCGGCGCACGTACAGCAGCTTCAACAGAAGGGCAAACACGGGCATGAGCACGAACATCATCAGCGAAATACCGCGCACAAACTGATGGGAAATATCCTGCTCCGACGACTGCATCACGCGCCGGCCCTGCCGCGCTATAAAACGCCCCAGAAACGACGGTTCCTGGCCGTGGCGGCGCAGCACCTCATCAAGTTGGGCGGAGGAATATCCTGGCAACTCCCGCCATTCCTGCGGGGTGTAGAGCACCCCATTCCACCGGCGGTAGTCCACGGTGTCGCTGTTCACATCGGTATTCACGATGCCGTTGAGCACCGATACGTGCCGGGTATTGCGCAGCATGCGCTTGACCCGAACGGAATCGGCAGTGGCTAGCTGGCCTGCCAAGCGGATGGAATCGGCCCGGTACTGGATGCTGGTCTGCCGGACTCGTTGGCCCAACGTGCGCATTTCGCCGTGCTCGGGAGCGTGCAGGGCCACCGAAAGCAACAGGAAAAACACAAAGCTGATGAACACATACAGGCGCACGGGCGGCACGTAGGCCACGCGCTTGCCTTCCCAGAAATGACGCGTGAGGGCCCCCGGCGCAAACAGCAGCTGCCGCAGGGTGCGGAACACCTTGCCATCGAAGTGGAAAAGGCCTTCGAGCACTTCCTCGGCTACGTGCCCAAAGGAGAGGTCGAGGGGGTGGTTTTGCTGGCCGCAGTCGGGGCAGTAGTTTTCGGCCGCCTTGAAGTCGTGGCCGCAATTGGCGCAGGAGGGTAGCTTATGGGCGGAGTGCGCCATTGCAGAGAGAGGTAAGGAAGTCGGTGCGGTAGGGCGGCGCAAAGTAAGCATCCGGCCACCGGATTCAAGCCGTGCGCAAAGACTGGACTACTCCTCGGTATCAGCCGATGCTTTGGGGCCGCCCCCGAACATGAGTGCCATGGCTTGCACGCCAATCTGCATAGCGTCTTTGGCATAATCGAGCACGGGTGCCGTGGTAGCTACTTTTAGCTCCTGATCGGTGACGGGTCGGACCTGCACGGTGGCAAACTCATACCGCAGCTGCTGCTTACGCTCCTTATCGAAGTACACCACCAGCCGGGTGATGCCGTGGGCCTGGTTGACGTACACCGGGTGGGCAAAATTCAGGCTCTGCGGAATCTGCGGGGAGGTCCACACATCTAGGGCAACGGGCTTGTTCCCCAACTGGCCGGGGCCATCCGGCTTGGCTCCCTCGGCGCCGGGCTTCAGCGTGTACGTTGTCTTCTGACTGGGGTAGCCCGCTACCAGCACCGTTTCGGGCGTGGTACGCAGGGTGTAGTCCACATCCGTAACGACAATGCTCTGCCAGGTTTTTTCTACCGAGGCGGCATCGTAGGTGTAGTTTACGTTTTGGGGCGTCGACTGCGAGACCATCCGCAGCAGGCCTTTGTTGGTAGTGAGGTTGAAGTAGTTTTCGAGGTGGTAGGTGAGGGCATCGGTGGTGGCGCGGGCTTCCTTGCCCCGGCAGTAGATAGTGCCCTTGCGCGGCAGCATCATGGCCCCGATGGTCATAGCCGGGCTGAGGGTGGCCGCCGCGGCTTGAAGCTGCTGTTGTTCCGCCGCCGTGAGGCGCCCGGCCAGCTGCTGCAGCTGCGCCTGGATGTTGCCCTTAGCCGGATCTACCTGGCTGAGCAGCTTATCATAGGGGTTGCCGGGCAACGATACGCGGGTGGTGATAACGCCCTGGGTGAAATTAGCCACCGGAGCGGAGGCAGCGGTAGGAGCGGGGCCGTAGCCCGCCGCCGCCAGCAGCACCGTGAACGGAAGAAGAGACCAGGCAAACGGACGAGTAAGGCGCATAGGGTAGATGATAGGTTCTGATTCCCTCAAAACTATAGATAAAATCAAGGTATAGTCCCGTAGCAAGTTTTAAACCGCAGTAGCAGGACGGGTGGGAAAGGCAATGGAGAAGACGCAGGGAAGCCTGCATAGTTAGGGAAGGAAGAGAATGAAGCCGGCCCGTACCTCGGAGAGAGGGGCGGGCCGGTTTGGTTCTAGGGTCTTATAAGATAGAATGGGTACCACGCTGCCCAAACGACTACGCGCGGCGCGGTACCGGCCTGCCGCCGGGGCGGTAGGGGGAGGCTGGGGCTTTGGGGCAAGGCTGGTCACGAGTTCCGTTGCGGCAGATGGAGCCAGACCCAGGATAGTTGGGGTGCTATTGCTCGGCGTACGTGCGCTCCAGCTGGTGGCGGACGATGCTTAGAAATTCCTCCGGCGTCAGGTAGCGGCTGAAGAAGTCTTCCAGGGTACCCACCGGGGTTATTTCCTGAAAAAAGGCCTCATGGTCGGTGCCGTAGACGGAGGGATTTTCGGGCGTTGGGTCGTGCAGACACACGAAATAGTGGTCGGGGAAGCCGTAAGAGTAAGCAATGCACATAAACTCCAGCGGTTCGCCCGCCACGATTGTCCGAAGCTCCTCGGGGGACACCAGGCCGTCTAGTTCGCCATAATCAGGGGTGCCCGCAGTAAATGGGGTGAACAGGAAGTTGCGAAAGAAATCCTGTCCATAAGGAAGCTGGTGGTCGGAGAAAAAGTGATGCAGCAGCGCAGCGTAAAAATCGTCTGGGCTGCGGGCGTACAACTCTCTGTGTTGCCGATAAAACTCGTCGAGCCCAAAGAAGTTGTCGGCATAGCTCTTGGGATAGAGCGGATGCGGGAAAACGGTGTGTTGCAGAACTTCCCGCAGGCACGCTTCTGGCCCGGCGGTAGTGCGGCCACCTAAACGGTGAATCTGCTGTTGGATCCGAATATTCATGGGCAGAAGTTGGATGGCCCAAGATAATCAGCGCCGCCCAGACGACTCCGCGCGGCGCGGTATCGGCTGGCCGCTGGGGCGGTTATGGGCGGCTGGGGCTTCCCGTCAGGAACGGGTAGGAATTACGCATCTAGCGCGGGGCAAAATTGTGCTAAACCTCCCCGTTGAATGTCATGCTGAGCGCAGGTTAGCTGTTAATTTGAATAGTATAAGATTTTCGTCGGAAATAGTTTGTCTATTGAAATTCAATTTTTCTAGAAGTCTTGTTGATTCCTGATTTTCGAAGTGCGTATGAGCTTCTATAGAGCTTAGCCCAAGGTCATTAAACCCGAAGTCAACTACTTTGGTGGCTGCTTCATGCATTATTCCCTTTCCCTGAAAGTCTGGTAGTAATTCATAGCCAATTTCCGCCGCGGTATTATCTTCGGAAAAGCCAAATAAGCAAATTGTCCCAATTAGTTTCTCATCCTCGCCCAGTGTAATGGCCCAGTAAATGGCATCGTTCCGTTGAACGTTTTCATTGATAGCCCGGATGAAGCCCTGGGCATCCTTCATTGATTCGCTGGGCTTTCTACCAAGGTATTTGTTTACCTGCTCGTTTGAACGCAAGCTAAATATTGCTTCATCATCATTGCTTCTGAGTTGCCTCAAGGTTAGCCTTGCTGTTTTTATAACCGGGAACGGAGTAAAGCTTTTGCCCATCATTGCTTGCTAAGAACTGGTGAGAAAATCAGGTTTGAGGAAGAAAAAGAGCCAAGAGCTTGCGAAGGGTCTTGCTGTGCTCTCGGGTGCCTTTGCCCGACGCAAGTTTAGCGCAGTCTAACTCATGACCGGCCTTACCGGGAGGCTGGGAATCTACCAACAGCACGATTAGCATGCTCGGCCGACTCGGCGCGGCACCTGCTGGACGCTACGGCGGCAGAGGCTTCTTATTGTGGCTACCTGCATCAAGCTTTGATAAAATTGCAGCTGTTAGGAAGAATCTTAATACATTCCTTCTCACCACGTAAAGATTCAATCAGCTATGGAAAACATAGAGCGCTTGGAAATGCTTTTTGCGAAATTAAGGAGTGATAATCCTTTTGATTTCCTTCAAGATCATTCCCAAATGACCTTTATTATTCATGAGATACTCAGGGAATGGCATGCTCGCTCTCCAACAGGACCTTTTTGGATGGAGTTAGTAGAGCCGCTAACACTAAAATTATCATTTGCTTCCAGTTCATTTGAGAGCCTAGTGTTAGGAACAACTCATGGTAGATACTCTGATGACCCTGTACGGTTTCCAGATCTTTCAAGTATTTACACCCTTGGTAGAGCTCAGCTCGAGGCATATTTAACTTTCTTTTATTTATATATACAGCCTAAATCGACGGATGAAAACAAGCTTAGATATTGGCTGTATGTTGTACAAAGCTTAACTGTGCGACAAACATCTGATACAGATATGCTGTCACAAGAAATGCAGAAACGTAAAATAGAAGAAGCCAATAGAATTGAGATGTACAAGAAATATATAGAAGAAAATGCTGTTTTCCAGGGTTACAGTCCTTCTAATAAGGGAAGATTACTTTCAGGCCGAACGGCCAAGGAAGTGGGATGGGAAAAATTAATGGACGCAGCAAAACTAAAGGCTATTAGTATGAAGACTTATGATCTTTATGCCAATCATGCTCACTGTGAATATATGAGCTTGATCCAGCTCAGAGCTGCGTTAACAAAGCCAGAAGAGGCAAGGCCAATGATTGCTACAGCAGTAAAGACGTCATTGATGATACTTAGTTTATTCATAAGGCAGTTATGTGACCTGCTAGAATTGAAAGATGTATATAATAAGCTACCGGAGGAAGCCAAATTGAAGATGAAAATATGGAGTAGTGTTTTATTGGGTGAAAGCGTTGATGCAGAGCTGTAGAATATTTAAGCCAAAGTTTTTTATTATAATACTGTCTCCAGCTTACACATACTGCCCACCAACCTCAAACAGCGCATTTGTAATCTACCCGAGCGAGCAGAACTTCACCGTTTCCATCAACTCCTCGAATAGGTTACCGTTCTGGAAGGCGACTTGCTGAAACTGCTGTGAGCTATACCAGCACGAAGCGTACCCGCTCCCGCTTCACGAAGCGCCCGGCAGCGGCAGAAGCTACAAAGTCGCCGATGGTCAGAATTTCATGCCGAGGTTTGGGTGGTGATGCGAAAGGGTTGCTAATGGGCTTCTTAATGAGGCTTATAGCTGCTTCAGAGTTAAAGGGTAGGTAGACAAGTCCCAGCAATAACTTAGTGGTCCAGGCTACGGCGTAAACCGGTAGAAAGAGAAGGAATAAGATGAGGTGAAGCGGGTTGCCTACAGATTCAGGTGTAATCAAGCCAGTAAAGTCGAATTGGGAAAGGTCGACTGAAAACTGCTCAGAGAATTCAAGAAGTAATTCCTCCGTATCGAGCCCAGTAATGCTCATATCCTCCTCTACGCCTGTGCGCAAGCCGCACTCCGCTTTGCAGCCTAGCCGATCCTCTACAAAGGCAGGCACCTGCTCTGCTGCCCGGCGTAAATCGGTGAATCGAACTTCAATGGTTTCCATAAAAAATAAATAAGGGTGCTACCCCAGGCAAGGTAGCACCCTTATTTATTCAACCAAATAGACTGTCTACATATTCCGACGGTACTGGCCGCCTACTTCGAACAGCGCATTCGTAATCTGGCCCAGGGAGCAGAACTTCACCGTTTCCATCAGCTCTTCGAAGAGGTTGCCGTTCTGGATGGCTACTTGCTGGAGCTGCCGGAGGCGGGTTTCGGTCTGGTCGGCGTTGCGGGTGTGCAGGATGTTGAGCATCTCAATCTGGTACTGCTTTTCCTCTTCCGTGGCCCGGATAACCTCGGCGGGCACCACCGTGGGCGAGCCTTTGGAGGAGAGGAAGGTGTTCACGCCGATGATGGGATACTCGCCCGTGTGCTTGAGCATCTCGTAGTGCATGCTTTCCTCCTGAATCTTACCGCGCTGGTACATGGTTTCCATGGCGCCAAGCACGCCGCCCCGCTCGGTGATGCGGTCAAACTCCATCAGCACGGCCTCTTCCACAAGGTCCGTCAGCTCCTCGATGATGAAGGAGCCTTGGAGCGGGTTTTCGTTTTTGGCTAAGCCCAGTTCCCGGTTGATGATGAGCTGAATAGCCATAGCCCGGCGCACTGATTCCTCGGTGGGGGTGGTAATGGCCTCGTCGTAGGCGTTGGTGTGCAGGGAGTTGCAGTTGTCGTAGATGGCGTAGAGGGCCTGCAGGGTGGTACGGATATCGTTGAAGTCGATTTCCTGGGCGTGCAAGCTCCGGCCGCTGGTCTGGATGTGGTACTTGAGCATCTGGCTCCGGGCATCGGCGCCATACTTGAGCTTCATAGCCTTGGCCCAGATGCGGCGCGCCACGCGGCCAATCACGGCGTACTCGGGGTCGATGCCGTTGGAGAAGAAGAACGACAGGTTGGGGGCGAAGTCGTTCACGCTCATGCCCCGGCTCACGTAGTACTCCACGAAGGTGAAGCCGTTGGAGAGCGTGAGGGCCAGCTGGGTGAGGGGGTTGGCGCCGGCTTCAGCAATGTGGTAGCCGGAAATGGACACCGAGTAGAAGTTGCGAACCTTCTCCTTGATGAAATACTCCTGCACGTCGCCCATGAGGCGCAGGGCAAACTCGGTGGAGAAGATGCAGGTGTTCTGGGCCTGGTCTTCCTTGAGGATGTCGGCCTGCACGGTGCCGCGCACCTGGCTGAGGGTGCGCTTTTTGATGGTTTCGTACACGTCGGCGGGCAGGACTTGGTCGCCGGTGACACCGAGCAGCATCAGGCCCAGGCCGTCATTGCCCTGGGGCAGCTCGCCCTGGTAGCGGGGGCGGTTGAGGCCTTTGTCGGCGTAAATCTGGTTGATCTTGGCTTCCACCTCGGCTTTGAGGCCCTGCTCCTTGATATAGAGCTCACACTGCTGGTCGATGGCGGCGTTCATAAAGAAGGCGGCCAGCGTAGCGGCGGGGCCGTTGATGGTCATCGACACCGAGGTGCTGGGGTTGGCCAGATTGAAGCCCGAGTAGAGCTTCTTAGCGTCGTCGAGGCAGCAGATGCTCACGCCGGCGTTGCCGATTTTGCCGTAGATGTCGGGCCGGTGGTCGGGGTCCTCGCCGTAGAGCGTCACCGAGTCGAAGGCCGTGGAGAGGCGCTTGGCAGGCAGGCCCATGCTCACGTAGTGGAAGCGGCGGTTGGTGCGCTCGGGGCCACCTTCGCCGGCAAACATGCGGGTCGGGTCTTCGCCCTCACGCTTGAACGGGAACACGCCGGCGGTGTAGGGGAACTCGCCGGGCACGTTTTCCTGGAGCTGCCAGCGCAGCAAATCACCCCAGGCGGTGTAGCGCGGCAGGCTGACTTTGGGAATCTGCTGATTGCTCAGGCTGGTGGTGTGGGTCTGGATGCGGATTTCCTTGTCGCGCACCTTAAACACGAACTCCGGAGCCTTGTAGGCGGCTACTTTTTGCGGCCAGGTTTCCAGGAGTTTCCAGTTCTGCCCGTCCAGCCGGAGTTTGACCTCCTCGAAGGTCCTCTCCAGGCCGGCCACGAGGCTTCCGGATTCGGATTGGTGGCCGCCGTGCCCGCTGCCAGGTCCTGCAGCGGCGTTTCCGACACTTTGGACGGCTCCGATGGCTTGCTTGATTCCATAGAGCTGCTGAGCAACGTCAGCTTGTTTTTGAACCCACTGATCATATTGGCGGTTGGTTTCGGCTATTTCGGAAAGGTAGCGGGTGCGGTGGGGCGGAATGATATAAATCTTCTCCGAGTCCTCCTTGCTGGTTTCAAGCTGGGACGCGAAGGGCACGCCCGTTTTAGCTTCCACCGTGGCCAGCACGGCGCGGTAGAGGCGGTTCATACCGGGGTCGTTGAACTGGGAGGCAATGGTGCCGAACACGGGCATCGAGTCCAGGGGCTTATCCCAGTGGCCGTGGTTGCGCTGGTACTGCTTGCGCACGTCGCGCAGGGCGTCGAGGGCCCCGCGCTTGTCGAACTTGTTGAGGGCAATGACGTCGGCGAAGTCGAGCATGTCGATTTTCTCCAGCTGGGTGGCGGCGCCGTACTCGGGCGTCATCACGTAGAGGCTGGCGTCGGAGTGCTCGATGATTTCGGTGTCGGACTGGCCGATACCGGAGGTTTCGAGGATGATGAGGTCGAAGCCCGCGGCGCGCACCACATCCACCGCATCCTGCACGTACTTGCTTAGCGCCAGGTTGCTTTGGCGCGTGGCCAGGCTGCGCATGTACACCCGGGGCGAGTTGATGGAGTTCATCCGGATCCGGTCACCCAGCAGGGCCCCGCCGGTTTTGCGCTTCGAGGGGTCGACGGAGATGATGGCAATGGTCTTCTCGGGGAAGTCCATCAGGAAACGGCGCACCAACTCGTCGACCAAGCTTGATTTACCAGCCCCGCCGGTGCCGGTGATGCCCAGGATTGGGGTTTTGGTAACGGAGGCAGGGAACTCAAGGCGCTGGTCGTTGCTGCCTTCGGCCTGCTGGAAGTCGGCCACCAGTTGGGCTTTCACCCGATCAAACTCCTCGGGGAAGTTTTCGGCGGCCGAAATCAGGCGGCCAATGCTGCGGGCGTCTTTTTCTTTGACGTGGTTGACCTCGCCGTTTAAGTTCTGGCCGGTGGGGAAGTCGCAGCGCTGGAGCAAGTCGTTGATCATGCCCTGCAGGCCCATGGCGCGGCCGGCGTCGGGGGAGTAGATCTGCTCGATGCCGTAGGCGTGCAGGTCCTCGATTTCGGTTGGCAGAATCACGCCACCCCCGCCGCCGAACAGGCGAATGTGGCCCGCGCCCCGCTCCTTGAGCAGGTCGTGCATGTACTTGAAGTACTCGTTGTGGCCGCCCTGGTAGGAGGTAATAGCAATGGCCTGGGCATCTTCCTGGATGGCGCAGTCCACAATTTCCTGCACCGAGCGGTTGTGACCCAGGTGGATTACTTCGGCGCCGCTGCTCTGGATGATGCGGCGCATGATGTTGATGGCGGCATCGTGGCCGTCGAACAGGGCGGCGGCCGTTACGATGCGGATATGGTTTTTCGGCTTATACGGAGCGGCGGGAGCTGCTTGCATTACGGGTGGAGTTGGGTGGAATTTGGGTGAGCGAAGGTACAAAAAAAGCCCCGGCGGGGAGGCCGGGGCTTTTTTTGTTACCAGGCTTCCTTTAGATAGACGAGCTGCTCGTCCACCGATTTGCCAACGAAAACAGCGTCCTCTTGGACGTTGCCGATGAATGGTAAGGTGTAGATGGCACCAGTAGCTTTTTCGATGGCGCAGGCCTCGCCGATTTCATAAGTGCCGATCAGAAAGAACCCCGGATAATTCTCGGCTGCTTCGTAGTCGTTATTAATGCCGATAAGTTTATCGAGAGGCCACAAAGCCAAGTATTTGCTATTAATAGCCTCGAAGTCAAGGATCTGTTCATGCCCAGCACATCATCATATCCAAATAGCCGAGCGGCAATAGGAAGTCAATCGATTGAAGAAAATTAGTAGCCTCTTGATTGGTCATAAGGTACTTCAACTTGACCTAAATAGAACACCAAAGTAGGAAAGTGAGTAGACATAAGCTTAGAAACACCGCTGAGGGGGAGGCACGCACTAGGAAGTGTTAACAGTAGGTATTATTTTGGAGGATGGACTTTATGCTGACGGACGCGCAATGGGCGCGCATCGCG
>NZ_JADWYK010000003.1 GCF_015773195.1 Hymenobacter guriensis | reverse complement strand
AGCAACTCCCCCTTCCGGTTGAAGCGGGCTGCAAAGGTAACAACACCTTCTCCCCTTTTGCAAGCCTGACACAAAAATAAATTTTGTGTTATTCCTACTTATCCAGTCAGCGCGTTTCGCTTCGGGAGGACAAAGGTACGAAACCTCTATCCGCTTTTGCAACCCTGCTGGCAAACTTTTTTCTCTTCCGGAGTTACATCCCATGAATACCAGAAACCAGCCCTATATAGGACTATTCCTGCGTTTGCTCGGAGTACTGCCCAACCGCGTCCCGGTTTGGGAGTGCAAAAGTGAGACTTCCTGCCCGCTTTTCCAAACCTGGCTTCAGTATTCCTTAAGTTAAATGGGTATTTAGCATCCAACGCATATTGCACGACCATGCTAAGCAGCTCTTTTCCAGAAGCAACTGCTGGTTAAGTCAACGTGCATTCTCCTTTAAAAAAAATGGGGCTGTCTGTAATTTGAATAGATGGGGGCGCTCCTCTTCATATTGCTGAATAGCTTGGCCAAGCTCAGCAAGAAAGGGAAGTCCGATGCTTTCGTATTCGTAGGCGCCATCATTAAGGATATCATCTTGGTTTACATAGAGTACAGCACTAAGTAAAAATTCTGTTTGCTGAGTTACATTGGTGATATAGGCGACATCGGCCAAGTAACCGTGGGACATACCTACTATATTATAGATGCGCAAATCAGGTTGCGCTGGTCGGTCAGATTGACGGCCATATATTAAGTACTTCTTGTAGGCATCGAAGTAGCGTGGACTCTTATATAATGAGAAACCCGAACCATGGGGCGTGCTACGCAGGTAATAGCGCAGGAAGGCGTAATCATCGGGAGTAAGCTGTAGGCGGGCGGCAGGTGGTGCTTCCTCAGGAAAAAGAACGGTCTGCAGCATATCGTGAACATTCTGCAGAGGCAGGTAATTGGCCGTAGTGAAGTCGTAGGGCTGTTGGATAAGCTTGCCACTGGCGTAGTACCCTTTGCCTTTGCGAACCTTCCCCAGTGGAAAAGTGAATGGCTGGGAGTTGAAAGCGGCGGGCTGCTGATATATGACCGTGCCTGAGCGGGCATCTAGGAACGTAATGGGGTTGGTGTGACGGTTGGCAGCAGTATCGCAAGGAGCAAAGCGCCGGGTGATACGGGCCTCGGGGTAGCCCAGTGCTGCTAGTCGCGCGTTTAGGGGGCGCTGCCCCAGGAACTCGTAGAGGCGGTTGTAGGCCACATTGTCGCTGACGAGCAGCATGCGCTTGATGTAGTTGCCGACGGTATTCACCCGGTCGGAGTCGGCGGCGGGAACGTATGGCGCAGCCGTCTGACAGCGGTAAGCGGTTCCGGTAGCCATGGGCGTACGGCGCGTGAGACCCGGCTTATTGAGCTGGTTGAGCTTCTCAAGAGCCAGCACAGCAACCGGCAGCTTCACCAGACTGGCCGGATTGAAGTACTGACGGGCGTTGAGGCGGTAGTTGTGCTGCACAAAGTGCGGCTTGCCCTGCGCATCCCGATTGATCTGGGTATAAATAATCTGGAGTTCGTAGTGCTCAGCCCGCTCAGCAATCGGCCACAGGCGTGGGTTGCTGCGAAGCAGGCTGTCCAGCAGTGGACTATCGGTAAGAGCTGCTGGCAATGAAGTTACAGTAAGGCAGGTCCTCTTCTTTGCCCCATCTACCAGCGCCCAGCCCAGCATCAGCCATAGCCCGCAACTCAGCCAAACTATGCGCAAGGTTGTCATCCTAAATCAACAGTAATTGATGCCTGGTTTTACGTTAGCTTCCTGCCTTTGGCCACTTTTGAAATGAACCCTGCGTTAAGTATTCATTTTGCTGAACCTACTTACCCTCGGCTTATAGATGCCCAGACCGATGAGTGAGCTTGCTAAATAAGGCAGTTAGTTCAACCACATCAACTCACAAGCCCCCTTATATACATATAGCGGATCCAGGAACGATGAGACGCAAGTAGGCGTCTTTACACCGTTCCTGAATTCGCTATAACATGACGAAGAGCCGGCTACTGCTCAAGACGCTACTTTTCTCCTTACTTATGCATAATTAAGCTACTATGTAACGACGGGACCAGAACTAATTTATGGATATTTATTCTAATGGCAATACCGTATACTCACTGCGCTTTTTTACGAATTCCGGGCTATTCACCTGCTTGGAAAAATTTTTAAAGTTCTTCACCAATTTTATTTTCTGAGGCAGGCCCCACATTTTGGTATAGTACGTCTTGCCAATACCTAACTCCTTCTGTGGCACTGAAGGGCATGATGCTTTATCTTCTATAGCTCTCATAATAGATTTGACATACAGATCATGCGCATGATTCATCACCTTGACATGAACTTCGCTTAATGTTTCATTGCCGGTGAAATTAACAAAGTCGGTAGCAATGATACTTCCGGTATCTATCCCTTCATCAATCCACATAGTGGTGTTACCAATAAGATGTGGCTCATTGTTAGCAATACACCAATTCGTGCAGTTCGGCCCTCCTTTGACGTATGGTGAAAGACCGGTATGCAAATTCACAACACCAATAGAAGCTTTAATATCAAACATGTGTTTCTTTACCAGGCGGGTTCCTGACACTACAATAATATCAGGCTTATGACTACGGGTAAATTCCAAGCATTCTTCGCTATTGATATTCTCAACTTCTAGTACGGCGCAATCAGGAAGATTAGGGTATTTATTTTTATATGCAGCCTGCATACTGTTCCATGACTCACTGATTTCTTGCAAAAATATTCTTTGATAAATTTTCTCGTAAAGCTTGGAGGCCGTCATTTTCTCCGTTGACTTACGCTTTTCGACTACAATAGCCTTAACCTGATATGCTTCATTGATTTTATTGGCAAGAGCAACCTGGTTGCCTTGCCCATTAATCCAGAGTACAATGTTTTTCATGAGCTTATCTTAACATTTTAGTAAGGCTTTTTACCAACTCCAGGCTGCCATTAATACGACTAAGGGTTTTCAGCCAGCTTTCATTATATAGTTCAGTCCTTGGAATAGCAAATATATCATCCTTGTTCGTATCATAAAACTTCTGATGAACTGCCAAACCCAGCTTATAACCAGCTTTTTTGCTTAACTCGATTGTTTCCTGTGTATAACTACCAATAGGGTAGCTGATGGTAAGTGGAAATTCACCTACCGCCTTTTGAATTTTACCAGCAGATACCTCAAGCTCATTTTCTACTATCGTGCGATCTGCGATAGTACCCAACATAGGATGCGTATGGGAATGCGAACCAATTACGAAGCCAGCAGCTTGTAACTGCCGGATATCATCCCAATTCATCATAAGCTGTGGAATTTCTACATCATTGAAACTCCCCTCAATAACAGAGAGTATTTCCTCACGCTGCACATGAGTTAATTTCTTCAGAAATGGCTTCAGCTTCTTTACGTAGCTTACGCGCTCTGCTTTATTGGCCCACTTAGACACCCACATACCCCGCGGCAGCGCGGCGTGTTCCAGGTTTATCGTAAGCTTGTTGGTATGTTGAAATAAGTATTCCAACACATAAGTCCAGGTAGGATAATTATTGTCGATAGATGATGTTACTACATAGAAAGAAGCCGGGCAGCTATATTTTGTCAGTATAGGTGCTGCATATTCGATATTATCTTTATATCCGTCATCAAATGATATAGTTGCAATGGGCTTCTTACCTTTTTGCCCATAGCCATTCACAACTACATCTTCGATAGTGCGAACAGAATATTTATCTGTTATATATTTAATTGTTTTATCGAACAACGCTACGTCCATGGGGTCCCACAGCGAGTCACGTACCGGATTTACCCGGTGAAAGAGAAAATTTTTGATTTTCATTACCAAAAAATACACAAAATTTAAACCAAAACCTTCTGGATGCTTGCCCAACGAAATTTTCAGCTATCAGCCTACAATACCTTGTACATAGGGCCAGAAGATTTGCCAAGCAATATTCCCGCCAAAGCCCCTTAGTCTTTGCATATACCCCATAACCGACAAGTGGTGGCCTGAGACAGCTCAGGCCACCACTTGTTGCGATTATACTAGCTTAGTAACGGTACAGATCCGACTTGAACGGGCCCTGTACATCTACCCCAATGTAGCTGGCCTGCTTGGGCTTCAGTTCGTCCAGCTCCACGCCAATCTTGGCGAGGTGCAGGCGGGCTACCTTCTCATCAAGGTGCTTGGGCAGCGTGTACACTTTGTTTTCGTAAGCGGCGGCGTTTTGCCACAGCTCCAGCTGCGCCAGCGTCTGGTTGGTGAAGGAGTTCGACATTACGAACGAGGGGTGGCCGGTAGCGCAGCCCAGGTTCACGAGGCGACCTTCGGCGAGGATAATCACCTCTTTGCCGTCGATGGTATACAGGTCTACCTGCGGCTTCACGGTGTCCTTGGTATGGCCATAGTTTTTATTGAGCCACGCCATATCAATTTCATCGTCGAAGTGACCGATGTTGCAGACAATGGCTTTGTCCTTGAGGGCACGGAAGTGCTGCTCGGTGATGATGTCACAGTTGCCGGTGGCAGTTACCACGATATCAGCCTCCTTGATGGCGTTTTCCATCTTCTTGACCGCGTAGCCGTCCATAGCAGCCTGCAGGGCGCAGATGGGGTCAATTTCCGTGACGATAACGCGGGCACCGGCGCCGCGCAGCGAAGCAGCCGTACCTTTTCCTACGTCGCCGTAGCCGGCTACCACGGCAATTTTGCCGGCCATCATCACGTCGGTAGCCCGGCGGATGGCATCCACCGCTGACTCTTTGCAGCCGTATTTATTATCAAACTTCGATTTGGTAACCGAGTCGTTGATATTGAAGGCAGGCATGGGCAGCGTACCGGCTTTCACGCGGTCCATCAGGCGCAGCACGCCCGTAGTGGTTTCTTCCGAGATGCCTTTGATGCCAGCAGCCAGCTCCGGATACTCATTCAGCACCATGTTGGTCAGGTCGCCACCATCGTCCAGAATCATATTCAGGGGCTGACGCTCCTCACCAAACCACAGCGTCTGCTCAATGCACCAGTTGAACTCTTCCTCACTCATGCCTTTCCAGGCATACACCGGAATGCCGGCGGCGGCAATAGCAGCGGCGGCGTGGTCCTGGGTGGAGAAGATATTGCAGGACGACCAAGTAACCTCAGCGCCCAGCTCTTTGAGCGTTTCGATGAGCACCGCCGTCTGGATGGTCATGTGCAGGCAACCGGCGATGCGGGCTCCGGCCAACGGCTTGCTGGCGCCGTACTCCGTGCGCAGGGCCATCAGACCTGGCATTTCAGCTTCGGCCAAACGAATTTCCTTGCGGCCCCACTCGGCCAGTGACATGTCTTTTACTTTGTACGGAACGTAAGCCGTGGTCTTGGTATCCACCATGATGCAGAAAGAATTTGCGAATCAACAGCAAAGGTAGCCAATTTGTTAGGGAGTCAAACCTTTTAACGGCGGCTGATGTGGCCAAAATATTGTTTCTTTGCTTTGTCTGGTAATCTATTGGCGTGGCATTATACTAAACGGTAAATAATGAGCGTTAAGTAGCTATACTTTATAAGTTCGTTCAACCTGCTTTACTGCCAGAATTGTATTTGCAGATTAAGTGCAATTGATAATCAAATAAGTTTAATTATATATAATTAATTTTGTATAGCACTGAGTGAACGTTCGTTAGGGCAGCTCTGTTGGCCCCGCAACAAAGATTTTTAAGCCGTTAGAATGCACATAGTAACGCGCTTATTCTTAAATTTGTACTATGCACACCACGACCAAAAACACCTTGCGCTTTCTCACAGTTTTCCTGCTTGTATTGGTAGTCTCGGCTTCCGGCCTGCGGGCCCAGTCGACCACCATTCAGCTGAGCCCCGAAGATCAGGAACGCAGCTACAATGGTTCACAGAAGAATTTCTTTTTTCAGCCCGAAGGTGAAAAAGACTATCTGAATGCCGGCTTCTTTGGGCAGCATCTGCGCCCCTACGTGGCCGGTAACGCCCAGGCCCTGGAGCACCTGAATGACTACCGTCGGCAGAAGTGGATGCACCTGGGTGAGCGGGCGGTTTTTCTGGGGGCGCTGGGCTTCTACAGCCAACAGGTGCTGGCCCGGGACGAGCGGCAGTACTTCAACAGTGCGCAGAAGGGTGCTCTGGGCGTGGCAGCCGTGAGCCTGCTGGCCAACGTTCTTATCAACCGCAACACCAACTGGCATTTCCGCCGGGCGGTGGAGGCGCAGAATGCTGCTATGCCGGCCGCCCGTGCCGGGGCCTGGCAGCGCATGCAGCCCACCAACGTAGGCGTGGCAACTTTCAGCGGAAAACCCCAGCTGCTGCTAACTTGGTCGCTCCGCTAACGTAACTTGCGGCTGGGTTTTCCGTCTTAACGGGAAGCCTGGTCTGGCGCCCACCCCAGCCGGGTGGGCTTTTTCTTTGCCTGTGGATATTCAACCCGATTTTGCGGGCCTTTCGGACGCGGCCCGCACCTACATTGCGCAGCACCTGCACGATGACCCGGCCAAGCTGGCCCTGCAGGCCCGGCGCCACCCGAGCCTACCCGTGCCGGAGCTGGTACGCCAGATTCAGGCCCGTCAGAAAGCCCGCACTAAATTGCCTGCCTGGGCCGATGACACCAAGCTGATCTTCCCCGCTGCCTTATCGGTAGAACAGGCTTCTTCCGACCGCACGGCAGCGTTCAAGGCCTCGTTGGTGAGCGGTGCGCGGCTGGCGGACCTGACGGGCGGCTTTGGAGTGGATGCCAGTCATTTTGCCCGGCAGGTAGCCGACGTGCACTACGTGGAGCGCAATGCTTCATTGGCGACCGTGGTAGAATATAACCTGCGTCAGCTGCAAATCGGGAACGTGCACGTGCACGCCGCCGACGCTGTGAGCTTCCTGAGAAATACCGAACTCGCCTTCGACTGGCTGTACCTCGACCCGGCCCGGCGTGACACGGCCGCGCGCAAGATTTACCGGCTGCAGGACTGTGAGCCCGACGTAGTGAAGCTGCTGCCTCTGCTGCTACACAAAAGCGAGCGGGTGCTGCTGAAAACTTCGCCCATGCTCGATATTGAGCTGGCGGTGCAAGAGCTGGGCCACGTGCGGCGACTGTGGGTGGTGGCTGTAGACAACGAATGCAAGGAAGTACTGTACGAGTTGGGTCAGGAAGCAGCTATTGACCCGGAGCGGCTGACAGTAAACCTGCGGCGTGACGGTACGCAACAGGAATTCCGCCTGAACCGGGCCCGTGAAGCCCGCGCTATTCCGCGCTATGCCGAGCCGCAGCAGTACCTCTATGAGCCCAACAGCGCTATTCTCAAAGCCGGTGGTTTCCGCAGTATCGGCACGGCTTTCGAGCTGCTGAAGCTGCATCAGCACAGCCACCTGTATACCTCCGATACATTGCGTTCTGAGTTTCCAGGACGCATTTTCCGCATCCGGGCCGTGGAGAAATACGATGGCGTGGCGCTGAAAGCCCACCTCGGCCCCGAGGCCCGCGCCCACGTCACGACCCGCAACTTCCCCGATTCGGTGGCTGATTTCCGCTACCGTACCGGCATCCGCGAAGGCGGGGACCTATACCTGTTCGCCACGACTAATCTGGAAGGCCGGCTGATGGTGCTGGTATGTGAGAAGCTGTGAAATAGTGCGACTGACGGTCTGATCGGACTTCTTGCGCAGACCGCACCAGCGGCACGTCAAACTCACCCTTTCACTGCTTCACTACTTCGCCGGGCTCGTCCAGGGGCTGCCGCGCAGGCGAAAACGCCAGGGAAGGGCGGCATCATCCCCGGCGTAGTCGATGCCAACGCGGGGCGATGCTATAACCTGGTCGGCAGGCACCGGCTCGTTACGGTCCTCCAGCCAGATTTCGGGGCCGGTGAGTGGCGTGCCGTAGCTCCTGGTGCTGATGCCCAGGGCCTGAGTGAGTAAACCGGGGCCACCGGTGAGGTTACGCTGCACCTGCGTGAGGCCCCGGCGAAGCTGCATTTCCGCTATGCCGTGCGTCGGTTCCAGCCCCCTAATCAGAACGGCATCGGCCTTACCAGCTTCGTTGGTGATGACGTTGACCAACGTGTAGCGGCCGTAAATCAGGTAGGCATACGTCACGCCCCCGGCCTCGTACATGATGCGCGTGCGCGCCGTGAACCGCCCCAGGTGCGAGTGGCAGGCCTGGTCGCCGATGTGCGCGTAGGCTTCCGTTTCCACAATGCGCCCACCCGTAAGCTGTCCGTCGAAACAGGTGAACAAGTATTTACCGAGCATATCCCGGGCCAGGGCTACCACGTCGGGCTGCTGATAATATGATAAAGGCAGAATCATGCCTTGGTATACGCATAGCCAGCACTTGGGCTGCTATCATTCGGGAAGGACGCGTATCTTTGCCCCGTAACGGTGGCCGGACTCCAATTGCGGAGCGAGGCTGAAAAGGGAATCCGGTTCAATTCCGGAGCTGTCCCCGCAACTGTACGCTTCATGAGTTTGGCGCGCCTCTGCTGCCACTGTTTCGATAACCGCTACTTACTGCGGCCAGAGAAATGGGAAGGCGGCGCGCCGGAAGCAAGCCAGGAGACCTGCCGCTACAGTACCCTGTTCAGCGCCCGCGGAGGACGGACGGAGAATGAATGCAGTGGCCGCTTCGGTGGCCGGTTTCCCTGTTTTCGGCCTCGGCTTTGGAGGTTTGCAGCTCTGGCTGCCAACTGCCGGAGTTTTGAACTGAATTTTCCTATGGAAATTTAGTTCGGATGGATTGTGCGCGTAGCAGCTGGACCATTGGTCTTGGTCTGGTTGAAAAATATCGGTTGACATTTCTAATGCTGGGCCTACTCGGGCCCGCTCAGGCGGCGCTGGCACAGCAGGCAGCTTTCATCGATTCGGTGCGGGTGTTACCAGCGGTGCGGGTGGAGGTGGAGCGGCCCCGCCGCTTTGCCGTAGGCACCCGCGTCCTCACCCTGGATTCGGCTGCGCTGGCTTCCTATCGTACCGCCACCCTGGCCGATGCGCTGGCGGCCCGTACCCCACTGTATCTAAAGAATTACGGCCCCGGTCAGCTCAGCTCCATTACCATGCGGGGCACCTCAGCCCAGCATACGGCCGTGCTCTGGAATGGCTTCAACGTGATGCTGCCCACGCTGGGCCAGAACGACTTTGCGCTGCTGCCGGTGAGTGGGGCTACGCAGGTGGAAGTGCAGCCCGGCCCGGCCAGCGCCCTCTACGGCTCCGGCGCCATTGGCGGCACCGTGCTGCTGTCGTCGCCGGTGCGGTGGGCGCAGGGGCTGCGGGGCGCGGCGCAGGCCGATGCAGGCAGCTTTGGTTTGCGGGCGGGCAGTGTGGAAGCCGGGTTCAGCAACACGCGCCTGGCGTTGCGCACCAGCGCCACGTACCGCACCGCTACCAACGATTTTCCCTACGATGAGCCTGGTGGCGCCCGCCTGCGCCAAACCAACGCGGCCTTCTGGCAAGGCAGCCTGGCTCAGGATATTGCCTGGCGCGTGGGCAAAGCCGGACAAATACAGGCCGCCGCGTGGCTCACCAAGGCCGACCGCCACATTCAGCCCGCCATTGGCACCCAGAACGATAACGCCCGCCAGCTCGACCAAAACAGCCGCCTGCTGCTGGGCTACGAGCACACCACGGCCCGCCACGAGTCGAGCGTGCGGGTGGCGTGGTTTGAGGATATTCTGAACTACCGCACCAACACGTTTCAAAGTAACTCCCGGGTGCAAACTACCCAGGCCCAGGTTAGCCACACGGTGCGCTTCAGTCAGGCCACCAGCTTGCGCGTGGGAGCCGAAGCCCAGCATTTTGCCGTGCGCATGACGGATTATGGCGGCTTTGTGAGTGAAAACCGCTTTGCCGGCTTTGCCTTGCTCCGCTACGACCCCACGGCCCGTTTGCGCTTGTCGGCCACGCTGCGGCAGGCGGTGCTGCCGGGGCGCCGGCCGCCCTTCACGCCGGTACTGGGCGCAGAGTGGCAGGCGCTGGCTACCGCCCAACACGAATTGCTGCTGAAAGCCAGCGCGGCCCGTGGCTACCGCGCCCCCACCCTCAATGAGCGGTACTACCAGCCCGGCGGCGACCCAAACCTGCAGCCCGAAACCAGCCAGGGCTACGAGACAGGCCTTACGCACAACTGGCATGGCCCGGCGCATCCCGCGCTGAAGCTCCAGACGGAGCTGACAGGTTATCAGCAGTGGATTGATAACTGGGTGATGTGGTGGCCGAAGCCGGGCCAGAGCTTTGTGAGCCCACGCAACCTGCGGCAAGTGCGTACCCAGGGACTGGAAGCATCTTCGGGCCTGCGGTGGCACAATAAAGTAAGCTCCATGCAGGCGCGGGCTGCCTATGCCTATACCCGGGCCTTCAAAACCCGCGACGCGGTAGAAAGCGTCGTGCCAACGCGGCGGCAGTTGGTGTACGTGCCGCTCCATAGCGCTGCCCTGAGCCTGGATGGGACCCACCGCGCTTGGCAGGCCGGGAGCACGCTCACGTTCACGGGCTACCGCTATACGGAAGATGCCGGCACCAACTTCCTGCCTTCCTACCTCCTGCTCGATGCCTACGTGGGCTATACGTGGCGGCAGAAAGCCCCGGCCGGCGCGGCGCTTACGCTGCTAGCCCAGGGCCGCAACCTCACCAATCAGTCCTACCAGAGCTACCTCTACCGGGCTCAGCCCCTGCGCTCCGCGCAACTGAGTTTGCGCGTGGCGTGGCGCTAGGGTTACTCTTTATCTGTCACTCATCTTTCATTTTTCTTTTTCACCATGCATTTGCCCTCTTTCCTACAACGCTGCGCCTCTGCCCTAGCCTTCGGTAGCCTGCTGCTTTTCACGGCTTGCGACCCTGACAACGAACCCGACCCCGTATCCGAAGGTCGTTTTACCAACGTGTACGTGGTGAACGAAGGCGCCTACGGCACGCCCAACGGCAGCGTGAGTTTGTACGACAAAGTCAGTGGCAAAATAACCTCGCTCAACGTGTTCAAGGCCGCCAACGGCCGCGAGATGCTGGCCGATGTGGCGCAGTCGATGACAATTGCGGGCGACCGGGGCTACATCGTGGCCAACAACAACAGTAAGATTGTAGTCGTCTCCCTGCCCGATTTCAAGAGCGTAGACACCATCAAATCCACACTTTCCCAGCCCCGCTACCTCGTGGCCGCTTCCACCGACAAAGCCTACGTGAGCGAGTGGATTCAGGTGCCGTACCCTTCGGCGGTAGCGGGCCGCGTGGCGGTGGTTGATCTGAAAACGAATAAGGTAACCAAAACCGTGGCTGTGGGCCGGCTCCCGGAAGAAATGCTGCTCGTGAACGGCCACTTGTTCGTGACCAACTCCGGCGATAATACGGTTACCGTCATCAATACCAGCACCGACGCCGTGGAAACCACCCTGACGGTGGGCGCCAACCCCGCCAGTCTGGTGCAGGGCTCCGATGGCCGCGTGTGGGTACTGAGTAATGGCGATACGGACTATACTACCCCGGCCAACTCCACAAAAGGCAGCGTGAGTGACTTTGCGCCCACGGCTCCTTATACGGTGCGCCGCCGCGACCTGAACTTTACGGCGGGCTACGGCAGCCGCATCCGGCGCAATGCCAAGGGCACTGTATTCTACCTGAAAACTGCCGAAGGAGTGTTCCGCATGGCCCCCACCGATGCCAGTCTGCCTGTTACTCCATTCCTCAAGCGCAATTTCTACGGCCTCGATGTGGACCCGGACAGTGACGTTATCTATACCGGTGTGGCGCTTTCCTATAACGGCCCGGGCCGCATGGTCACGTACCAGACGGGCGGCCTTCCGCTCGACTCGGCCGAGGTAGGTATTCTGCCCAACGGCTTTGCTTTCTATTAACAAATACCTCCTGTACCAACACAGCAACGGCTGCCCGAACTCTTCGGGCAGCCGTTGCTGCTTTAAAAACGAGTGACAAGAAGCTTAATCGGCAATACCGTCGTTGTTGCGGTCTTTGGTTTCGCCGGCCTGCTCGTACAGGTCGCGGCCGGTAGGCCGGCGGGCCGTATCAGCCTGCATGCCGGCCGCGGCCGAGTCGCTGTTGTTGGGGGAAAGCGCGGCTGGGTCCGTGTCCTTGTGGGCATCGCGCTCCACGTTGGTTTCACCGGCATCGTTCCCGGTGTTGCAGGCCGCCAGGGCAGCCGTGAAAGTGAAAGCAAAAAGGGCCGAGCGAAAAAAACGGGCAGCAGTCATGGCAGATAACGAGGCTTGGAGTGGAAAAAGGAAGAGAGCAGCAGGCTGCTGCCCAATCCTACGGGCGGCAGCCTGCGAGGTTGGTTTCAAGGGCCGGATTTGAGCCTGCTCCATCCTAACCTTCTCCGACCGGGCACGTAACAGAGCGCAGTCGAATCCGGTATATTTGCTGGCATGGCTGTTCGTCGTTCCGCTTCTCTTCGCTCTTCTCCGATCTTACGCCGTACGGGCATTGTAGCTGGCATCAGTCTGCTGCTGGCTCTGTTACTTATCAGCTATCTGTACGGATTTTCCAACGAGTTCTTCGCCAGATTATTCGGCGCTTTTTTCGTACTTTTCTGCCTACTAGCCGTCACCTTTCTTGGTGTGGTGCCCTTTGTGAGCTGGGCTGCTACGCACTGGTTTGGGCCCGGCTGGGAGGACTCCGCTCTGAACACCACCCCACCCCGGAAAAAGGCCTCTCCTGCTGTTTCCGGGAAACCATTGCGACAACGCGTGCGGTCCAATCCTTAACCTCTCATTTCAGTAACCATCGTGAAAACAACCCGCTTGCACATCAAGAATATGGTTTGCCCACGTTGCGTGTCGGCAGTTCGCAATCTGCTCGAACAGGCTGGCTACCGGCCGGCGCAGGTAACGCTGGGTGAAGCCGTGCTGGCCAAAGACACCCCTGCCGACCCCAAAGACGTGGCTCCCCTGCTGCGCGAAGCTGGCTTCGACGTGCTGATGGACCGGGCCGAACAGCTTACCGAACAAATTAAAGGTGCTCTGAGCGACTACCTGGAGCACCTGCGCACGGCGCGCATGCCGCTGACCACCTCCGCTTTCCTCTCCGACCGTTTTGCGGCCACATACTCGCACCTAAGCAAAGTGTTTTCGCGCACGGCCAACCTCACCATCGAGAAGTATTTGATTCGCATGAAGATTGAGCGCGTGAAAGAGCTGCTCAGCTACGGCGAAATGACCCTGGGCGAAATTGCCGACCTGATGCGCTACAGCAGTGGTCAGCACCTAAGCAACCAGTTCCGCCAGGTGACCGGCCGCTCCGTAAGCGAGTTCCGCCGCGACCTGATGCCCCGCCGCATAGCCATGGATCAGCTGGCATAATTTCTACGCATTCCCACGAGGGCCGGAAAAGCAGCGCGAAACTCCCGCTGCTTTTCCGGCCCTTTTGTGTGTACTCTCAGTTGGCCTGGTCAAAGCTGTGTGACGCTACGGGAAGGAAGTGACCAAGCGTACTTGGTCCAGGCGGAACCGGGAAGCAGTTGGGGCGGTTAGAGGCGCGGCGGCGCCGTATCTTTGCAGCTCGCCGATCTGCTGCCCGTGTCCGTTCCTTCGCCCCGCATTCTGCTCATCACCCCGCCGCTCACGCAGCTGAACACGCCCTATCCGGCCACGGCCTACCTGAAGGGCTTTCTGGGCGGGCGCGGCTACCACGTGTCGCAGGCCGACCTGGGACTGGAGCTGGTTTTGAAGATTTTCTCACCGGAAGGCTTGGGGCGGGTATTCGATGCCATTGAAGCCGGCAGATTTCCGCTCAGCGACAATGCCCGACGTATGATACGGCTCCGGCAAAGCTACCAAAGCACCATTGGCCCGGTGATGCGGTTTCTGCAGAACAAGGACAATACCCTGGCCCCGCGCATCTGCCACTCGCGCTTTCTGCCTGAGGCCGGCCGCTTCGACAACGTGGCCGATCTGGAAAACGCTTTCGGCACGATGGGCCTCACCGACCAGGCCCGCCACCTGGCCACGCTCTACCTCGAAGATCTGGCCGATCTGCTCAAGGAAACGGTGGGGCCGCAGTTCGGTTTTTCGCGCTACGCCGAGAAGCTAGGTTTATCGGCTACCTCGTTTGATGAACTTCATGCCGCCCTGCAGACTCCCCCCAACCTGCTTGATGAAATGCTGCTGGAGCTACTGGACGGGCTGCTGGCCCGCACCCAGCCCGACGTGGTGGGCTTTACGGTACCTTTTCCCGGCAACCTCTACGGGGCGCTTCGGCTGGCCGGCCGCATCAAAGAAATCAGCCCAAGTACCTACACCTGCATGGGCGGCGGCTATCCTAACACCGAGCTGCGCACCATCCGGGAGCCTCGCTTCTTCGACTACATCGATTTCCTGACGCTGGATGATGGGGAAGGCCCCTGGCTGCGGCTGCTGGAGCATGTTTCTGGTTGCTTGTTGCTGGTTTCTAGTTCGGACGAATTATCCGCTGGCATTCAACCAGACGTGCATCAACCAGAAACCAGCAACGAGCAACCAGAAACTTACCTGCTCCAGCGCACCTTCCTCCGCAACGCTGCCGGAGAAGTGGAGTATATCAACCAGCCCTTTGCCGATGTACCGCACGCGGAAGTAGGCACTCCCGATTACTCAGATTTGCCCCTTACGGAGTATCTGTCGGTGATTGAGGTGCTGAATCCTATGCACCGGCTCTGGAGCGACGGACGTTGGAACAAGCTTACCGTGGCCCACGGCTGCTACTGGAAGCGCTGCTCCTTCTGCGACGTCACGCTCGACTACATTGCCCGCTACGAAACCGCGCCCAGCACCTTACTGGTAGACCGCATCGAGCAGATTGTGCGCCAAACCGGGCAGACGGGTTTTCATTTCGTGGATGAGGCCGCCCCACCCCTGGCTTTGCGCGACCTAGCCATCGAGCTGCTGCGGCGGCAGGTACGGATTACGTGGTGGGGCAACATCCGCTTCGAAAAAACCTTCACCCCTGATTTGTGCCGACTGCTGGCCGCCTCGGGCTGCATTGCCGTGAGCGGAGGGCTGGAAGTGGCGTCCGATAGGCTGCTGGCTTTGATGGAAAAAGGCGTGACCATTGCCCAGGTAGCCCGCGTCACGGACGGCTTCACCCAGGCCGGCATTATGGTACACGCCTACCTGATGTACGGCTTCCCCACCGAAACAACCCAGGAAACGGTGGATTCGCTGGAAGTGGTGCGGCAGTTGTTTGCGGCGGGCATTGTGCAGAGCGGCTACTGGCACCGCTTCGCCATGACGGCGCACTCGCCCGTAGGCCGCAACCCGGCCAAGTATCAGGTGCAGCAGATTGGCCCCGAGCCCGGCCCCTTCGCCTGGAACGACCTCTGGCACGACGACCCCACCGGCGCCGACCACGAGTTGTTTGGTCCGGGCCTGGCTAAGGCGCTTTACAACTACCTGCACGGCGTGGCCCTGCAAGAGCCGCTGGGTTTCTGGTTTGACTTCAAAGTACCCAAAACCACGGTGCCGCGCCAGCTGATAGCCCAGGCCCTGCAGGAACCCGCAAAACCCGACGTCGCCCGCCCCAACAACCGCCTGTTCTGGCTGGGCAATGCCCCCGAGCTACGCCAGGAATCCGGCCCGAAAGCGGCCCGCGCCATTCTCACCTTCTACGAGCAGGCCGAGGACTTCGAGATAGCCGTACCCGCCGCTGTAGGCGCGTGGCTGCACCAGCTGCTCACCCGCCTCACCACCGACTACGACACCAAGGTTACGCTAAAAGACGCGGCCGGTTCCTACCCCACCAATGCCCAGCCCTGGGAGCAGTTTCTGCAGAGCTCAGCCTGGCGGCAGCTGCGGGAAAAAGGCCTGCTGGTACTATAGGCGGCGCTATTTCAGCTGTCGGAGCCACTGCTCCAGTCCTTCCCACAAGCCCGGGGTAGGCTGCGGCCATTGCCAACGCCCATCGGCGGCCGGGCGACCAGGCAGGTAAAAGCCGGGCCAAGCCGAATCAAACACGCGTACCTGCACGCCCCGCCGCTGGCCAAGGGCTTGTCGCAGTCGGCGGCTGCTTTCGCGCACGCTCAGGGTAGTATCACGCCCCGCGTAGAAGCCAAAAACCGGGATACGCGCCCGCCCCAGCGCCCGAAACGGCTGGCTGCCGGCTTCATCCATCACCTCCACGCTTTCGAGCACCAAGAAGCTGGCCGAGGCCCGGCGGGCAGCCACCGCTACCTCCGATGCCGTCGGCCCACGTCCCCAAGCTCCCAGTCGGGTGGTATCAGCTTCAGGCCGGCGCCGCAGCCACTGTAGCGCCGCCGCGGTAGCATGGGCTACTGCCGAGTCGGCAGGTGCGGACGGAGCTAGCAGCAGCGTAGCTACGCTCGCTTGGCTTAGGCGCAGCACCTGATCGAGGTGGGCGGGCGTGGCCGAAGCCCAGGCAACTATTACCGGGTGACGAGTCAGGGTATCATCCGGCACGTAAAAGGTAGCGGACTGCGCCTTACTGAGGCCCGGCAGGCGCACCGCATGTTCCCGCCACGGGCGCGGCGCGGCGTCGCCGCGTCGTACCAGCACAAACTCGCCGCGCAGGCTATCCAGCTGAAGGGTGCCGCGCAGGAAGTCTCCCTCCCGCAGGGCACTGATGGTGAGGCGGCCCGGGAAACCACCAGCTTGCTCCAGCTGAAGCTGCGGGGCCCGGTAACGCACCGTCCCCAGGGGAACCATGGTGGTCTTTTCGCCCAGGAGCGCCAGCTCAGCCTGCAGTTGCCCGGAAGCCATTTTGCGCAGCTCCAGGCCTATGCGTGCACCTGTACCAGGCATATTCACGGCCCCTTCGTAGTGGCCCAAAGGTGGCGGTACAGTATCGGCAACCGGTTGGTCGGGAGCGGAACAGGCGACCAGCAGCATCAGGCTGCCAACGGCCGGCCACCGGCGGCCGGCAGTCCGTAAAGTACGCGTACAAATAAAGAATACAGAAGCCACCGGCGGCAAAAGTACGAGGGCGCGGCCGTACCCGTTCACAGACCCTTGCGCAGAATCAGATCCTGCTGGATATCGGTGCCTAGCGCAAAGGTGTGCTGCCCGATGGTTTTGAAGCCGAAGCGGCCGTAGAAAGCCAGGGCCCGCGTGTTCTTTTCCCACACGCCCAGCACCACGGCCCGACAACTCTGCAGGCGGGCTTCCTCAATAGCCCGACGCATGAGCGAAGCACCTAGGCCAGTGCCAATCCAGTCTTCGCGCACATACAACCGCTCTATTTCCAGCTGCCGCACGCCCACTTTTTCGGGAGGCAGCCCCAAATCGGAGCCGATGTGCAGCTTGGCGTAGCCTACGAGTTCCTGCTCAAAGTATGCCAGCAGGAAGGTTATTTCGGGCTGCTGTAGCTCGGCAAGCTGAATATCGGGGCTGAAGCTGGCGGCCAGATAGGCGGCCATATCTTCGGGTTGGTTGTCGGCCGCAAAGGTGTCGTGGAAGGTCTGGCGGCCCAGATCAGCCAGCTGTGCTGCTACGGCGGCGGTACGTTTGGCCACCTGAATGCGGAGAGGAGAAGACATGGGGGAACGAGCGTCAGGAAATGGAATGGTCGCCGGGCTCATCGGAAATGCGGGCGTCGCGGCGCATGCGGCGGCCAAAGCGCGTGATGAGCACAAAAGCGGCCAGCAAGGCCAGCGTAGTGAGCAGGTCGGTGGTAGACGGCAGGGCCGCGGGCTGATCGGGCAGCACCCCGGCTCCGGGCAGATAGCCGCTCACGTAAAGCAGCAGCGCCGCTCGCAGCAGCATCAGCGCAATGCCAATCCAGCCCATACTCAGGAGCAACATACCAAACGCGCGACGCCCCGCCGGACTAGCCATAACAAAGAAGCTTGCAGGAAAACCATGACCGGCCGCCGGGCCGGCAACGCCAAATATACTCGGCTAAGAATACGCAGGGCCGTTGTAAATTGGTTTCGGCTCCGTATTTTTGCTTGCCCTGCGGGAGTAGCTCAGTTGGTAGAGCATCAGCTTCCCAAGCTGAGGGTCGCGAGTTCGAGCCTCGTTTCCCGCTCATTACAAATCAGCCACTTAGACACAAGTCTGGGTGGCTGATTTGCTTTTGGTTTAAATACTGGTTTAAACACGTGGGTATTTATGCAAATCTGATTTGCTTAAGCAAAATAGTTTCTTCCAAGCAGGTACCCTGTTCAATTATTATTTACGATGACTTTTGCTGCTATTAAGGACCTACTAGCCTACTTGGCTTCTCCTACCAGTATGCGTCCCGAACCAAAAGTGAACGAAGTGCCCTTGGTCTACCCAACGGATAGCTCTGTTCCTACCGTTAAACAGTTGCGGGCACTGAAAGAGCAGCTCTCAGTAGAGGTTTGGCTGTACTTGCTGTGCGCCGAAGAGGTGGCCCTTCCGGTGAATGAGTCTTTAGTGCAGCATGAGTTGCGTTCCCACCAATACCGAGTGTTGATCCTGATCGGTCAAGATCTGGGCGATGATTTATTAGCCTCTCCTAAGCTACCTCTGCGCTTCCAATGGGTACAATACCAGTTGTTACATGCCTCAGAGGAACAGATACCTTCTGTGTACTACGAGCAATCCGCTCGTGCACTAGTTGCTGAGGCGAAGCGCCTGCAGACGGATAACCAAATCTGGCTCGAACTGAGCCCAGAACTACAGGCAGACTACCTATACATAAAGCGGCCCCCGATAGCTGCTATTCCCTTAGCACCACGTATTATCTTTTCGGGGGGACTAAAGCACCCAGGTCTAGGGAAGTGGCTGGTGCAAGAACTAATCCAGCGTCCTTTGCCAGAAATTGAGCCTTACCTGACCTTAACTTGGGTCTTTGTAGCTCCCGACTTGCGTCGCAGTCTTTGGGACCATCGCCGCACTTTTACTCGGCAAGACATTACTTATCTACTGGATTTGCTAGATGGTGACTGGAGCTATCTGACAACGGGTGGTCGGCCACAGCTTGCCCGTGCCCACACTTGGTTTGCTCGACATCAGTATACTTTGCTTGAGGCACCTGCAGTAGCTTCACAAGGATTGACTGCTCAGCAAGTGGCGCTGATATCTATCTATCGAGGAGAAAAAATAACTAGCCGAAAGGCGGAACAGTTAGCGCAGCAGACGCCCGGTACCAGTGGCAAGAAGATTTACAATAAGTATCGACAACTAGAGCTAGACATTGACCGTCTTAACACAGAAGGCAAGAAACGAAGTTTTCTTATCAAGGATATTGAAGCGGTACTCTTGCATCTAACAGGGCCTGCAAAAAAGCACGCTGAAGATGAGCTATTTAAGTTAAAGTAAGAAATATTTTCCCCGGGGAAACCCGGGGAACTGGAGTTGGCAGGTGCGAGTATTGGGCCGTTCAGTTGACACCCCGCTCTATGCACAACCCTTTCGACATCTTAGATAACCGCCTTCGTCAGGTGGAAACCTTACTACTAGAGCTGGTCCAACAGCAGCGCGCTCAAATAGTCCCTGCTCCCGAAATCGGGGGTATTGAGCTAGCCCAGCAGATTACGCGGTTGAGTAAAGCCCGCCTGTATGCGCTCGTGAGTGCACGCACTATTCCACACGCCAAGCGCGGTAACAAACTCTTTTTTAACAGAACGGAGTTACTCCTGTGGGTAGCTGCTGGCCAACGAGGAACGCACTCGGGTCAATAGGCCCACGAGTTAATCGCCTCCATGGGGCGTACCCCGAAGGCATAGCTCTGCTTATTAAGCTACCTGCCTACCAAGCCAATTGCTGGCCTTACCACCGCTACCTGCCTTCTCTCTTTCTTCTCAGTTGACACAACGGACGCCTCCAGATTTTGGGGGCCGGTTGACGTTCTATGTACGACTGCCTGCACCTGCGCTTTACTCTAAACCCTGAGGAGCCTGGCTATGCTGCCTTCCAGGACTCACTGGCGCTGCGGCTAGGTACAATCACTAGACAGGAGCCTACACACTGGCAACTACGTTATCGTGGCATGCGCCTAGACTACTGGCCCTGTACTGGCCGGGGCAAAATTCGCGGGTCCCTACACACCCTTTTTCATGGCCATAATAGCGGGACCTTTTTCGCTACAGATGTTCCTGTAGCCTGCCAGTTATTATCCGACGCTTTTGGGTTAGCTGTTCAAACTCTTATAGTAGAGCACTTGGAGGTTGGGATAAATTTATCATTACCGAACGCTCCCACTAACTTCCTAGACACGCTGCTTTCCCACAAGGGCAGCCCTTTCTATCCCCAGGAACCGCCCGCTGGCACTACCCGCCCGCTTCTGTTTGTAGCCACTCACCTCGATTACCGTGTCAAGGCCTACGATAAGGGCAAGTATAATAAGGTACAGGGTCTTCACATCCGGCATGCACCTGCTCACCTACTCCGATTCGAAGTAGTCTTCACTCGTTCCCGCCCACTGCAGAGGCTCCTACAGTGTCCTGTCCTAACGCTAGAAGCCATCGCCCAGCCAGTGGCTTTACAAAAACTGGCTCAGGTATTGCGCCAGCATTGGCGCAGTGTCGAGCATCGGTTTGAGCCAGAATTCACTGGCCTGACCTTTCCCGATATGCTGCTGTTACATGCTGCCACCGTGCCTGCCCTTTGGCAAGCCGCGCGTCAGTGTGTCCCTGCTCGTACCCTCACCCGACACCGAGCCCGTAGCCGACACCTGCGGCAGCAGGCTGAGCAATCTACTGCCTTGGCTACCTATCACCAATGCTTTGAGCAGCAATTGACCTGCTTATTATCTAGAGCAGAAGGAATAGAACCAGCAGTGGAAACAAACTCCACTGATTCTACTGTATCAATACCAACGTCCCGCCTTGGCTGCATGCTGTGGCCTAATTTCCACCCATGTAATCAGGTGGAATCTTTCCCAGTAGTGATAGAGGCTTGCCATGCCGTTCATCCTATCCAGCCTGCACTTGGCCTTTTACGACCTGCTCCAACACAATCCATCCTACATGTCGAACACGCAGTTGACCTGCCCATCTCTGCTAGGCTCACTTTCACCACCAAGGCCCTAGCAGACAATCTGACTATCTCCGCTCTTCATTTAGCCGGCCCCCTCCGACCTGCTCCACCCTACCTATCCACATCACTACGACCAAATGGCATAAGCCACAAAATTGTAATAAATCAACCAACGCGGCCTGCTCATCAAGCATACCAACCTGCCGATAAAGACGGCCTGCATTTATTACATCCAGCAAACAACCATTTGTATTGCTGGCACTTACACCAAAAACTCGTTATTAAGCGTGTACGCCCCCCACCAACCCACCCAATTCACCCTAGTTCTGGGATGCGACTTCGCTATAGACGTTGCTAGCAAGTGGGTTTTTAGCGAGTATCACGGGCCTGTTAGCGAGTACATGACAAAGTATTCTGTGGTTACACAGTCACCTCTTTTGTCAGGCCTATCACGATCTACTACAAACTAGGATTGAACCCGGAAAATGAAAGCTGCGACTCCGTACTGCGTTTGAGTGAAGAGATGCCCCAAGGTGCGAGTCTTAGCCATGCGAATGATGTGTAGGTGAAAATCCTTTTCCAACTCGTCACCATGTTGCTTGGGCTTGTGGCTGAAGCTCTCTGGATGTACCGCGCCTACCACAACGAACATCAGCTGTCCCTGGCCTCCTACAGTAAGAGCATGGCAGCCTGGAGCTGGTTTGTTCCGATCCTGAACATTTGGCTCCACTACCGCATCATGTAGGCGTCTGTTCTAACCCGACCACCTCATTTTCCCCACTAGTCCATAACAGGCTCTAGTGAAATGCCTCTACCAACCGGAACTGGGCATCGGTTTCGGGCGATCGGGGGATACGGCAGCTCTTCTCTACCCCTTTCCACTCATGCGCAATGTGTGCCAAAGCCTCAGAACCGCTGAACTTTTGGTAGCGCACCAAATAGCAGCCTATCACGGTACCCGTGCGCCCAATTCCACCCCAGCAATGCACAGCCGCCTTTCGGCCAGCTGCCACTGAGTCGGCTAGCGAGGCAAGGATAGCCTCTAGAGTAGCTTCGTCGGGAAGACCTGCATCTGGTATAGAAAAGCGGTGGTAATGAACCGTCTGCCGACGAGTAACGGCTACCTGTTGAAGAAGTATGTCATAAGGCACCAACTCATGCACTTCGGTTAAATCGAAGAAGTCGGTAATCCCAGCATCAAGGAGGGCATTGAGTTTGACTGTAGCCTTAGCTGGGTTTCGGTCACCAGGATACTCACAGGCCAGTATATTAGGAGTCGCCCAGTAGCTATTAGGAAGCGGACGAGGCACAGCTGCTTTGCTTAACGCGGGCGCTAGCGTAGCAGCGATACGCTGCGCCAGATCTTCGATATTAGCACGGCGGGCCAGCACAGAAAGCCACTCGGCAGGTATAGCTACGTCCCCGTAATAGAGCCCGGCCAAGCCACCCGTGACGGCGCCGGTGGTATCCGTGTCATCGCCCAGGTTGACAGCGGCCAGCACCGTCTCAGCGTAAGTATTGTAGCGAAGCAGGCACCACAAAGCTGCCTCCAACGTGTGCATTACATAGCCGCCACTGCGGATAACCTGCTCGGGCAGGTCAGCTAAGTGTCCTGTCAACAGATACTCAAACTCCTTGATTTCGTTAGCAGGAATGTTCAAGACCTTCAATTGAGCAGGAGCCTGCTCACAGAGCAGAGCATACGCTTCCGCAGGGGTATGCCCAGCACGTAAATGGCTGGCCATTTCCAGGTAAAGAAAGCAGGCTACGGCTGAACGGATGTGCCCATGCGTAATGGCGGATACGTCGAAGATGAGCTGAAACCGGCTTTGGAGGGAAGTCTCGGTAGAGTAGAAAGCTAACGGCAGAATCCGCATGAGAGAGCCGTTGCCATTGCTGTATTCGTCCGTACCGCCGGCCTGTATCAAGTCTGGGTTTGCTTGCAAACGGCTTAATGCCTCACGCGTGGTGACGCCAATATCGAACACGCGACCGTGGGGCGTCCAGAAGTTGTGGTAGTACCATAGGCAGCAGTTGTGCGCCACTTTCGCCAGGCTAAAGCCATCTGCTATGGACTCCGCCAGACAGAAGGTGAGGGAGGCATCATCAGACCAGGTGCCGGCAGGTTGATGGTGCGTACCAAACGCACGCATATGCAGCACAGGATCATGGCGGCGAGCGGTGCGGCTCACAAACTCGACCGGTACACCGAGGGCATCCCCTACAGCAAGACCAAGTAAAGCGGAGCGGAGTTGGTTTTCTAATGACGGCACAGGAGTAGAAGCAAGCATAAGGGCAACGGATTAAGAGAGGTGGGATATTAGGTTCAAGTGGCAGTGTTAGAAAAGGCAGCTGCTCCGCAGTAACTCTGCCATACCGAAGGGAGAAGCATTGTTCTGTCTAGCAAGATAAGTTGTGTGGACACACTTAAGATGCCTCAGAAAGGCAGATTCGCTTGCAAGAAGGGAACACGCTATTTAGCAACATCGATACTTGTAAGACGCACTAAAACCACGGAATTTTGGTATTCGACTTTGCAATTTGCAGTAGTATGAGCCGCATAATTAGCGTGAACTGACATCCTCGGTTTGCCAGACGAAATTCTATCCGCTTTGCTCGCTATTGGTGCGCTATCGATCGAACCCGTACAATAGCCTTGTCAACGCGCACGAGGAAGAAAGCCTCTGACCTAAGCAGTACCCTAAGCACTGGCTTCCAGGATGTTCAGGCTGACTATTTTAGTGGGCCAGAGCAGTAGGCTCCAGCTAGACAGAGAAGCTTGTCTTATTCATGCACGCGCACATAATCGGCATTCCCCATTAACCCCATCGAGGTGCGCAAGGTATCGGGGTGCACTATGCGAAAAGCCAAGCGTGTGTGGTCATCCATTTGCAGGTAAACTGTGCCATCTTCGACAGTATAGTCCAATACAAATTCTCCTACCGTAGTCCCATAGATGGCATTGCGCTCCGTCAGTACTAATCGACCCAAGGGCAAGCTTTGCCGAAACGGGCCCCAAAAGGCATAGGTGCCTGTAACATCTTTCTGATTCAGATGATGGCAGCTACTCAGGGTGGCAACAATACTCAGCAAGAACAGTCGGGCCATAAGGCAGGGGCGTTGATCTAGTGTTTGGGTAGAGCCAAAAAAGCCCCTCCTTATCCAAAGCTAGTGTTTTTTCGCTCTGTAATCATATATGATTACACAAGAATTTATCTAGAGGGCGAGCTTGCCAGGGTGAAACACCCGGTTGTTCGACTTGCTTTTGGCGCACACTTGCGTACGCTGCGCGAAGCTCGGGGCTGGAGTCAGCAAGAGCTAGCCGATCGAGCAGACATATCCAAACCTACTGTCTATCGAATTGAAACCGCACGCTTCTCAGCAACCCTGGATGTACTCGCGGCGCTAGCTCAAGCCATGGATATTCAGCTGCGCGACTTAGTAGACTTTCCGTCGCGTGAAGTACTGTTAGCTTAAGGTTTTATCAGTACAACGCATCTGCTTTAGGTCAGAATGATCATCCACCAAGGAAGCACATAGTTCACTTGTCGGCAGAAGATTTTTTAACCAACTACCTCTGTATAAGTGCTATAACCGGTAGTTTCAAGTCACAGCTAGCAGAGTTAGACCAAAGCGCCCTTTCAACGCAGCTGACTGTTGGTGACCTAATCCAGTTTTCTATGCAATTTCGCAGCCCTAAACACCCGCCCTTGTGTTGATTACTGATAGCTCCTACCAACTTCCCGTTGTTTATGCTCTTAAGCCAGACAAAACATTCGAGAACGGAGCAAATAAGCCACTACTAATCCGCGGCTATAATGACCTCCTAAAATCCGAGGGTGAATACGTTATCAAATGCGTAGATGCCGAGCGCATGAAGGGTGCCGCTTTCCAGCGCGAATTATTAGGCTGTTGGGCTGCTTGGCAGGTAGGGCTACATGCCGTTGAACCGGTTGAGGTAGACATCAGCCCTGATTTTTTGGAGTTGATGAAGGGCCGCGACGAGTATGGTATGGTCAGCCGCTCGTTAGGTCGCAACTTTGGCTCTAGCTACGAGCAAGGATTTAGGGAATTTATCACCGGCCAGCCCCTCACCGATGCTGAAAAGGAACAAGCCTATCTGATTTTTGCGTTTGATGTTTTGTTGAACAACGTTGACCGCAACGCCACCAAGCAAAACATGCTAACCAACGGGCAGCAAATTATGTTGCTCGACCACGAGTTGGGGTTTTCCTTCACTCAGGTCTTTTCGTTTTTACGTTCTCCCGAACCATGGCTGTTGCAACCAAACGATGTAAGCGGCTGGATTGAAAAGCACTACTTTTTTCCGCAGTTGCGCGGCCAACAGTTCGACTTCACCACGCTAACGCCTGCTCTTCAGCGCTTAGACGGTCAATTCTGGCAGGCTGCCCGTCAACATATCCCGCCCACTTGGCGCACACCGGAAATTGACGACATTGAGGCTTATATCTCTCAAGTGCTAGCACACGTATCATCCTTTACTCAAGAACTCAACCGCGTAACCCAATGAAAACGTACCAGTACCAGGTTCTGCGTTACCTGCACGACCACGTGACGGGCGAGTTCGTGAACGTCGGTCTTGTTTTCTACGAACCAGAAACCCGATTCCTCCGTGCCCAGGTTATTACCAAGACCCAACGCCTGACCGGATTTTTCCCCGGCTTGCCGGCTCGGCCTATCATCTCGACGCTACGGCACTTTGCCGTTGCTATCAACCATCGGGCTGAGGCAATATCGGTCAACCCGTTATTCGAGAGCATTGATGACCTCAGCAGCGTCACTTCTGTCCTCATTCGGCCTAACGACGCCGCCTGGCAACTCACACCCGTGCAAAAAGGTCTCACCATGGACCCCGAGCCCGAACGTGTTTGTCAAGAGCTATATCATCGTTTGATTGGGGAATACCAGGAAGAGGCCGCGCCAGCTCGTACCGACGACGAGAAAGTGTGGCGGCAATCGTACAAGCAGTATTTCGACCGCTACCACGTGACCGAAAAGCTGCAACCAAGTCAAATAGCTACCGCAAACGACCAGATTCTCTTTTCTCACACGTGGCAAAACGGGGTGCTGAATTGCTTGGAGCCTGTTACGTTCCAGCTCAAGAATCCTGCTCGTGCCAAAGACAAAGCGTACAAGTGGGCGGGCCGCATCACCGCCCTTAAAACGGGAGATACCCCTCTACACTTGTATTTGCTTACTGCTGCTCCCGCCAATTCTGACCTCCGCAACTCCATCGAGCAAATCATCAAGTCAGCGAGTAGCACCGATGTGCAGGTAGACTTTGTGCACGAAAACGAGGCGGAGTCCTTTGCCCGTAAGATGCAACATAAGATGGAAGCTGCAGGCCACGAGTAACTTCTTATCTACCACCCTCCAACCGCCGGGCGGCTCACGAACAGTGGGCCGCCCGACTTATTACCGGCTAGTCGTAGTTGTAGCCATTTGTAACCAAATCGTAGCAAATGCCACTTTCCTTGCCGACCTTTAAACTTGGATTACCCACCTTATTTCTTAGTGTGG
Source organism: Hymenobacter guriensis (assembly GCF_015773195.1). Taxonomy (GTDB): domain Bacteria; phylum Bacteroidota; class Bacteroidia; order Cytophagales; family Hymenobacteraceae; genus Hymenobacter; species Hymenobacter guriensis. Next base: position 451,240 of record NZ_JADWYK010000003.1, on the reverse strand, counting down.
TTAGCTAGTTTACGACATGTCTGTCCAGCCCCCACTCACCACCATTACTGAGATGTTTGAAGCAGTTCCTGCTACTCAAACATTGCTGCCCAGCCCGCCCAGCTTCGCTGGGCATCAAACCTTTGCCATGCGGTCAGCTTGGCTCAAAAAAGGGGTAGATGCGTTGCTGCAAGACCCTGCGATTTTCTCTGCGGAGGGCGCATTGGTTGAGCTGGGGGTAGGCAAAAATATGGTGTCTGCTATCCGCCATTGACTGCTAGCCACGCGGTTAGCAGCCCCAACCGAGAGAGGCAGCTATATCCTGCCCACAGAGCTAGGTCATTCTGTTCTTACCGACAACGGCGCCGACCCCTACCTCGAAGACCCTGCCACCTTGTGGCTACTGCATTGGAACCTCTGCAACCAACCCGCGCCGTCGTATCATCATTTCGGCTATTGAGCACAAGGCCATTGCCAACCCAGCCAAGCAGCTCGTGCGTGAAGGCTTTGAAGTAATTGTTCTTCCCGTTAATGCACAAGGAACAGTAAGTATGACGGCAGCGGCAGAAGCTATAAATGCTAATACGCTTTTGGTTTCCATCCACACTGCTAATGGGGAGGTTGGTACCATCCAGCCCATAGTCGCGCTAGCCCAACTTGCTCACGCCGCCGGAGCCCTCATGCACACCGATGCCGCTCAAGCCGTTGGCAAAATCCCGGTTGACATGCTAGCTTGGGGCGTCGATATGCTCTCCCTCAGCGGCCACAAGCTCTACGGACCCCAAGGCGTAGGAGCCCTCATCGTGCGCCACCCCCGCCGCACCCAACTGGAACCACTCGGCTATGGTGGCGGCCAGGAACGCGGCTGGCGCGCTGGCACCCTCAACGTCCCCGGCATTGTCGGCCTTGGTGCTGCCTGTGCCCTCTCCTCCCAATTATTGCCCGAAGAAAGCTCTAGTCTAGCTACACTGCGCGACGAGTTCGAAGCAGCTGTTCTCTCAGCCATCCCAGGTGCTTACCGCAATGGCAATCCCCAAAACCGGCTCCCTAATAATACAAGCCTAACCATCCCTGACATCGAAGCTGACGCCCTGCTCGCGCGCCTGCCCACTTTGGCCCTCAGTACTGGTTCTGCTTGCGATGCTGGCACTGTCGAGCCATCCCCTATCCTGATCGCCGTTGGCCTTTCTCGTAAGGATGCCCGCGCCACTGTAAGAGTTGGACTAGGCCGATTCAACACGCTACAGGAGGTAATCCTAGCATCATCATTACTCACGTTGCAAGCTTCGAGATTAAGCCAATTGTTAGCGTAAGTTTTCTTGTCTTAGTGCGTGTTTGGGAATTGTTATGCTGAGCCTGTCGAAGCAGCTTTACCGCTTCGTTGAAAAAGCCTCATACGACACGATAGAGCTGCTTCGACAGGCTCAGTATGACGGAATTGCCGCTTGTGCAAAATCCCAAAACATGCTCTTAACGCCCGAAGTCGTCCTGTACGCGTACGATATCATCTTCGTCGGAAGGGTATTGTGCATGGGTGTGCTGCCAGATTTCGGCCACTATTCCCCACCCATCGAGGCCCACTAGGCGGTGCCGCTCGCCCTGGCCAAGAATAATCTGCTCTCCAACGGGGTAGATGCCCAGTGAGTCTTCCTCATCCGTAGGACTAGTGACCACCCCCACCGGTCCCTGGACCACGCGCCAGATTTCGGCCCGGCGGTGGTGGTACTGCCACGACAGGCGCTGCTGCGGGGCTACCACGAGGATTTTAGGACTTAGCTTGCCCGCAAGGCGCAGCGAGTCCACGGCTAGGCCATCGAAATACCTGTCGGCGAACTGCTGAGCCTGCCTTTCGTCAATGACAAAAAAGCCGCCCCAGGGGCGCGCCCAGTCCTGGCGCTCAATCATGAACCCTTGCTGACGTAGCTGCTGCTCAACCTGGGCAAAAAGCTGTTCTCGGGAAGGTAGCGTGTCTTGCATGTAGTTGGAATGGTTAATTGGAGGTCATTTACTTATCGATTTACCTGATCAAGAAAGAGGTACCGCTCCCGGTGGGGCTCAGGTTCGGCGCGGGTTGTCACGTCCAAGTGTAGTACTTGCCCACCGTGTCTGGAGTCATTAGCAGCAGGCCAAGCCGGCAGGCGACGCCCACCAGGGTTGCCGGTTTTGATAAAGTTGGCCAGGTAGGCCTGAAATTGTTCCGCCACTTGGTAATCGGCCTTTTCCCAGGCAAATGCCTTGTTGGTCGCCAGGTTGCCCAGGGCGTACTCAATTTCGGCCGCGTGCACGGCCCCGCGGACGGGTGAAGGGGCAGGCGTTGGGGCTTCCGTATTTTTTAGCAGCCCACCCGCCAGGCCCGGCCTCACGTCGCCGAGCTCAGCTACCAGTGCCGGCCGGGGCCGGGCGAAGATGTAGCGGTACACCGGCTGACCACTGGTCTGCGCGTGCAGGTCGGCCCACTTCCAGGTGCTGTACACAGTAAATCGGTCACAGGCCAGGTCGGTAGCTGCCTGCTCGGCTTCGGCATCGGTGGCGGCGGGGTATAGACGGAGTATTTCGGCGGCCTGCGGGCCATACAGGTGCTGCACGGCCCGCTGGAGGTTGGCTACCGTAGGCGGATCGGTACCCAGCAGGGAATGGTAGGTGACTTCCTGGGAGTTCCAGCCCACCAGCAGCGGCACCAGGGCTTGCTTGCCCGCGGTGAAAACGGCAGCTGGACTTTGGGGAAGAAAACTACCGTCGAGCACCGGCCCAAAGCGCGGGGCTCCAGCTTGGCCTGCCACTTGTAGCAGCTCGGGAGCAGGCAAGGCTCGCAGCGCGGCCAACGACGCGGCGCCCAAGCTGCTGCCAAAGGCTACTCCCTTGCGCTCGGCATCAGGCAGCGGCTCCGGGCTGCGGGCCTGGCTAAGCATGGAGCCGCTTTCGCCAATGGCGCGCACAAACAGCCCCTTTGAGCCTGGTGCCGCCATTTGGGCGCTAACCGATACGGACCCCGCTGACTCCCCGCCGATGGTCACGCGGGCAGGGTCGCCGCCAAACGCGGCAATGTTCTGCTGCACCCAGCGCAGGGCGGCCTGCTGGTCGAGCAGCCCATAGTTGCCGGAGCCCTGCGTACCTGATTCCTGCGTTAGTTCCGGGTGGGCAAGGAAGCCGAACACGCCGAGGCGGTAGTTGACCGTGACTGTGACTATGCCGCGGCGGGCCATGCTTTCCCCGTCGTAGCGGGGCTCGGAGCCGTCGCCGGCCACGTACCCGCCCCCGTAGAAGTACACCAGTACCGGCAGCCGTTCCCTACTAGTGCGCGCCGGCGTCCACACGTTCAGGTAAAGGCAGTCTTCGGCCATGTTGGCGGCGCGGGAGTTCATGTCGCCGTACACGGGCAGCTGCATGGGCTTGGGACCAAACGCACGGGCCGGCCGCACCCCGGTCCAGGTGGCGGCGGGCTGCGGTGCCCGCCAGCGCAACTCACCCACGGGCGGTGCGGCAAACGGTACGCCCTTAAAAACGTGGATGCCCGCCGTCCCGGCTTCGCCTTCGAGCAGGCCGGAAGCTACCAGCACCCGGTGCTGGCGCAAGTTGGCCGTCGTGGATGTCTGGGCGTTGGCCCTTGCAGGCCACAGGCTGCCAAGTAGCAACAAGCTACTCAAACCCCATCCCTTAGATGAGCACAAAAGCTTGGCTAGTATGTGACAAGGGTTTGATATACAGCCTTCGTTGTCAAAAAAAAACGTGTGCATAAGGCAAAGAGAAGGCGTTGCGGCCGAAGGCTAAAATGCATCTACCAACGACTGCACGCGCAGGCGCTGCCGCAGCTCGGCCGCGGTGGTGCCTGCGGCGGGACGCAGGATTACCCTACGGGCCTGGCCGGGCAGCAGGTCGAAGTAGTTGTCCTCAAAAAATCCGTCGCCCTGCGCTAGGCTCAGGTTCACGTCTCGGACCAGCTGCTTGCTTTTTAGGGTAAGCTGAAACGTGCTGTCGTTGAGTTGCTTCCAAGTGGTGGCAACACGGGCCGCCGGCAGGTTAATATCCTTGGGCGGGGCGAAATAATGGGTATTGGCAGTGAGCATTGTACCATCCGCCTCCTGCACTTCACAGCTCAGCACCACTTGCTTAGGGTCGTGGCCCTGCAGGAGCTTGGCGCGGGGGATATCGAGGTACGATCTGCTGGTCAATGGATCGATTTGCAGGGCCTGGGCTTGCTTGTACAGCACCTTGCCGTTGAAATCCAGCAGGCGCACCTGCAGCCGGGCCGGCACGGGGGCCGTGCGGTCGGACACCACGTAGATGCGCACCGTGTCGCCTTCTTCGTGGGGGCTGACTAGCACCGGCGCGTAGAAGCGGCGGGCGTAGTACTGCAAAGCTTTCCAGCGTCCGTAGTAGTCGATGGATGACCAGGAGGCGCCTCCCCAGCAGTCGTTGAGCTGCCAGTACAAAGAGCCCATGACGCGGGGCCGGTTGCGGCGCAGGTGCTCGGCGGCCAGCTTGATGGCGTGGGCCTGCAGCACCTGGCTCACGTAGAGAAACGCGGGAAAATCCTTGGGTTCCCGGAAGTCGCGGCGCAGGTATTCGAGCAGGCGCGGGTTGCCGGCCTGGCTGCGCTGGTGCTGGCGCATCACGGGCGAGGCAATGTCGAAGTCAGTGGGCAGGGCATACTGCTGTACCGATTTCAGCTCCGGAAACGACTGGAAGCCGTACTCGCTCATGAAGCGCGGCACCTGCTGCTCGTAGGCCGAGAGCGGGTCGGTGCCGGCCCACACGGCCCAGTAGTGCATGTCGCCGTTGCGCTGGCGGCTGGCCAGGTCTTCGTAATTAGCCGAGGGGCTGGAGGGCCAGTAGAGGCGGCTGGGGTCTTGCTCGCGCAGCACGGAAGGCAGAAGGTCGTTGAACAGGCGCAGGTAGTCGCCCCAGACCTGCTTCTGATGCGCGGCCCCAATGATGGCCGGCATATTCCAGTCCTGCCAGGCTACCTCGTTTTCGTTGTTGCCCACCCAGATGGCCAGGCTCGGGTGGTGGCGTAGGCGGCGCACCTGGTAGGTGGCTTCTTGGCGCACATTGCTGAAAAAGGCGTTGTCGCCGGGATAAAAGGTGCAGGCAAACATGAAATCCTGCCACACCAGCAAGCCTAGCTCATCGCAGAGGTCATAGAAAACGTCGTTTTCATAGATGCCCCCGCCCCAGACGCGCACCATGTTCATGTTGGCGGCTTTGGCAGCCTGCAGCAGCTGGCGGTACTTGCCGGGCGTCACGCGATTCGGGAAAATATCAGCCGGAATCCAGTTGGCCCCCTTGGCGAAGATGGGAAGGCCATTGACCACGAACTCAAACGACTTGCCGTACTGATCGGCCTGCCGGCGCACTTCCAGGGTGCGCAAGCCAATGCGCCGGGTGGACTTGTCCAACGCCTGGCCGTTGAGCACCAACTGCGCCGTGACGGTATACAAGGGCTGAGCACCGTAGCCGGCCGGAAACCACCGTTGCGGCTTTTCCAGCTGCAGCGGCACCATCAGCACGTGGCGGCCAGGTGTCAGTGAAACAGGTTGATTTATAGTAGGATGAGCGAGCTGGCCGTCGGGGCCTCGGGTTTCAAGCTGCAGCGTGGCGGTGGTGGCCGCCCCCGCCTCGTATTCCACTTCCGTGGTCAGCTCCGCCCGCTCGGGCGTGAGGGTGCGCTGCACCAAGTGCAGATTCGTGAGGCGGGCCTCCGTCCAGGCTTCGAGCTTCACGGGCTGCCAGATGCCTGACGTGACCAGGCGCGGGCCCCAGTCCCAGCCGTATTGGTAGGGGGCTTTGCGGGTGTAAGGGCTCAGCGGCGGGCCTTTTTCCCCCACCACCGTCATAGACTGCTCGTCGTTGCCGGCATACAGCGAAAAGCCCGCCTTAGCCGGCAGGCCGGCTACTTCCTTGAGGGGGGAGCGGAACCGGACGTGCAAGCGGTTTGGGCCTACGCGCAGCTGCGGCTTCACGCTGGCCCGCCACTCCCGGAACATGTTGTCGGAGTGCAGAACAGCTACTTCGTTGAGCGTGACGTCGGCGTACGTATCCAGGCCCTGAAAAACCAGCTCCACGTTGGCTTGCTGCAGGGTTTCGGGGGTGATGGTAAACGTGGTTTCGTACTCCCAGTCGACTTTGCCAATCCACTGCAGCTGCAGCTCGTTGTCGCGGTAGAGCGGGTCCGGAATCTGCCCGGCTGCCAGCAGATCAGTGTGCACGCAGCCGGGCACGGTGGCCGGGGTCCAGGTCTCTTTGCCTACCTGCCGAAAGCGCCAGCCCGAGGTCAGCGTCTGGGTGTTTTTTGCCGCCGGGGCAGCAGGCTTGGGCGGGCCGGCCAGCGCGGCTATGGCCAGCCCAAGCAGGGGTACCATAAGTAAGCGGCTCAGTTGGTAAGGAAGGTGAAACAGGGAAGAAAGCATATCAGTGGTTGTAGGCTTCGGCGCGTAGCTGCAGACCAAGCAAAGGCGGCGAGTCTTTGACTTGCAGGGTCACGATTTTCCGCTCCCCCGGCAGCAAGGTAAAGTAGCCGGCCGAGTAAGTGACGGGCAGCACGGGTTGGCCCTGAGTATTTTGCAGGCTCAGCGTCACGGCCACGGCGGGTACAGTGCCGGGGTTGCTGATTTCGCAGGTTAGTGTGTGCGTATCGGACGTAGCGGGCAGCATACGGGTTTGCAGCTGCGCGGCGGGTAGGGTGTTAAATACTTGAAAGTCGGCGCCGGCCGCGTGCTGCCAGTACTCGTTTTCCGACACTACCTGTCCCTGCGCATTTAGCAGCCGCAGGCGAGTCAAATACACCGGCGGCAAGGAGGCAAGCGGTGCAGGCGTGAGTACCGCCGTCAGCTGGTTGGCCGGGACAAGCGCTACTGCGCGGGTTTCGGTGCTCAGCTGACGGCCCTGCGCATCGTAGCGGGCGTACTGCACCAGGGCGTGCTGCAGTGGCTTCAGGGTGGTATTGACGATGACGACCTGCCCATCGTCGAGGTTTTGCTGGATGTGCACCGGCTCGCAGGCTTTCTGCGCCCCGTAGTAGGCGCCGTGGGTGGAATAGTCGCTGGAATACAGCTGCCAGATCATGCTGGGCCAGGCCGGGTGGCTCATCCATAGTAACACGCCGCTGGTGTTATGCCACAGGCGGCTGTTCCAGGCCTCGAAAATAGCGCGGTGGCTGTCGTAGTTGAGCAGTTGCACTTTCCGGGTGAAATCGTCGAGACTGACCGGAGGGCCGTAGCGCCGAGCCACGTCTGCCAGATAGACTTCTTGCTCGTGCTCGACGTGCAGGTCATGGTAGTACCAGGCGTCAGTGATGGGCCACTGATCCTGGGGAGCCAGAAACTGCCGGATGGCTGCTGCCCCGGGCACGGAAAACGTGCCGATTTCGGTGGTGAATCCCTGGCCGTTCTGGCGGAAGTAGTCGGCTGGGTCGTGGAAGTAGTGCCAGGGGCCGCTGGGGCGCAGGTTGAGGTTGCGGGAGTTGGGCTGGTAGTAGCGGGTACCGTCGTCGGTGGCAATGAGCTGGGCCAAGCTGTCTTCCAGGGCGACGGGGGCGTAGCCTTCGTTGCGGGGGCACCAGAGGGCAATGCTGGGATGGTTGCGGAAGCGGCGCACCACGTCGCGGGCGTTGGCCAGGAACAGGGCGTTATCCGTGGGCTCCAGGTTGTAGCCTTCGGTGGAAAGCCAAAAGTCGTTCCAGATAAGCTGCCCGTACTCGTCGGCCAGGGCGTAGAAATCCTCCTCGGTACTTTCCCCGGTCCAGTTGCGGATCATGTTCAGCCCGGCTTGCTGATGCAGCTGAAAGTAAGGCTCCAGCCGGGCGCGCGACACACGCTTCAGCGCGTCATCCATGCCCCAGTTGCCACCCCGGCAGAAGATGCGCTGCCCGTTTACCTTCAGCACCAGGTAGGGCGCGGCGGCCGGCTGAGGTACCGGCAACAAAACAGTTTGGTCAGCCCCGGGGCGCAAACGGGCCACGTATACTCCGGGCTCTACCTGACGGCGGTTTACATTGTCAAACAGCAGCTGCCCGGCCGGAGCCCGCAACGGGTTGAACTCCACCCGCTGTCCGGTTTTGGTGGGCATATCTACGGTCATTTCGTAGGTTAGCTCCCGTACCCCAAAGCGCACTGATTGTGCATCGGACGTGGTGCCGTTGGCTTCTACCACAGTAAGCGGCAAAGTGTACAGGGCGGGGCGGCCGTAGCCGTTGGGCCACCACAGCCGAGGCCGCGTCAGGCGCAGGGCCTCAAAGTCGGCGGCGCGGAACGTCACTTCCTGGCTTGCCCCGGCGGGTACTGTCACCTGCCGACTGAACGAGCTGCCTTCCAGCTGGCCCGATACGGTGACACGCTGCGGGCGGCGGGTGGCGTTGTACAGGGTGGCGCGCACGGTCAGCTCGGCGCGGGTGGTGTCGGGCAAAGGCAGGTCGGTAATTACCTGCGGATCGAGCAGCGTAACGGGACCGGAGAAGCGCAGGCGCACGGGCTGCCAGAGGCCAGTGTTCCGGTCCCGGATGCCGGGCATCCAGTCCCAGCCCTCAGAGGCAATGAACGTAGGTCCATCAGTGGCCAGCATGCCGCCGTTGGGCCCCTGGCCGCTCCGGGCTGATTCCTCGTGCGGGCGACCGGGGTGCGGCGGGGGCAGCACGCGCACCGCCAGCACGTTTTCCCCGTTGGCGCGCAGCAGCTTGGTTGCGTCGAAGCGGCCGCGCCGAAAAGCGCCCTTCATGAAACCCAACCGGTGGCCGTTCAGCCAGATGTCGGCGGCGTAGTTGATGCCGTCGAATACCAGCCAGGCGCTACGGCCGCGCTGACCTTCAGGCACCCGGAAGCGCAGACGGTACCACCACGCCTGGCGGCTGAGCGTGTCGGGAATAGCCAAGTTGTTGAGGCCAAAAAACGGATCGGGGTACACGCCCTGCTCCACCAGCGTGGTCAGCACAGTGCCAGGCACCATGGCGTTGTACCAGCTGCCCGTGCTCAGACCCGGCCGACTAATCTTTGCCCCCGGGGCAGCTACGTCGTTGGCAGAAGCCAATTCCCAGCCCTGATTGAGTTGAAACTCGCCTTCCGCTACTGGCGTCAGCACGGTCCGCGCGGGCACTTTGGCTTTGCGCACGGGCATAGTCGCGGCTGCGCGGGAGCGGGGCAGCGTGGCTGGGTCCTGGGGAGCGGTCAGGCCGTGGTTGAGCTTGGATTGCTGGGCGTACGCGGGCACCAGCAGCCCCCAGCACGCCAGCAGCCCGACGCTTCGCCACCAGGCGTTGCAGCACCTGGAAGAAGTTGTTGCCATCAGCGTACGGCGGCTGAGCCGCTGGAAGCACTGGGCCCCGACTGGCCGGAGGCGGCAGATGGTGGCATGGGCGAAGAGGTGCGTCGGGCTGTTTGACGTTGAGTTTTGCCGCTGGGCTTGGCCGTGATGATGAGCACGCGCTCCTGCTGCGGCGCCAGCGTGAGAGCAGGCAACGTGAGCGTGCCCCCCTGCTGCCGCAACCCGCTTACGGCCTGGTACTGCAGGCTGGTAGGCTCGAAGAATTGGACCGTGAGCTGCCGGCCGGCCAGCTCGGCCAGGGTGGGCGACGCCGTAACCGGGGCTGGGCTGGCGTTCAGCACATACACGAAATACTGGCTGCCGCAGCGTATCCCGAAGCTCTGCAAGCCCCCCGCTGACACGGTGAATGGCTCGAACTCGCCCTGGCCAGCCGCCAGCATCCGGTCACTGATGGCGCGCACGCCCCGGAAATAAGGCGTCATCTTCTGGTCGTCGAACAGCTCCCACCACCACGTCATGGGCAGAATAGGCGTCGGGCTGAACAGGCCGTACCAGAGGCCGCGCCGGTAGTCGTAGTTGAAGCCGTCCTTATAGCTGGGATTAGCATCTTCCCAGCGGTAGCCGAACTCACCCACTACGTACGGCTTGCCGTAGGTCTGTATGTAGTTAGGGTAGATGGACGGAATTTTTTCCGTGTGCTTGTAGATGTGCTTCTGGTGGAAGTCGAAGTAAGCCACTGCGTTCAAGCCCAGAATGTCGCGGTGCGAGATGCTGGTGGTAACCAAGTGCTGGTAGGGGTCGATATCCTTGAGGTAGCGGCTCATTTCCCCATGCCAGAGCGTAATGGCTTCGTGCGGAATCAGCACGCTGTCCTGCTGGGTGAAGGCGGCGTTATCAACTTCGTTGAAGAATTCCCAGGCGGCAATGTTAGTGCTGTAGCCCCAGCGGGCCACCACGTAACGCAGCTTGTTCTTGTACTTCTCCCGTGCGGCGGGCAGCGTAAAAAACCCGGTGGGCGTGCGGGCCGGGCCGCCGTTTGACTGGTTGTATGCGCTGTTTTTCCAGCCGCCCTGTTCCATCAGGTGGCCGTGCCAGTCGAGGGTGAGCATGAAGTACAAGTTCAGCGAGTCGGTCAAACTCACCAGCTCATCCATGCGCTTGATGGCGCCGGGATGAAAATAGGCTGAGCTGTTGGTGTAGCGCTTGGTAGAGCTGACTTTCGGCCACTCCAGCGGCAGGTTCCAGTAGCACATCCAGGTGCGGAAAAAGTTGGCGCCGTTTTGGGCCAGCGTGGGCAGCAGGTAGTCGTAGGTGAACTTCTGGTCTTCAAACGAGCGGGCCTCCCAGGCAACGTTCTCGCCCACGCCCCGAAACAGCGTCCCGTCGTCGAAGCGGAATGTGTACAGGTTATTAGGGTGCAGAAAGCCCGGCTTGCGGCCCGCCCCTACCGAAAAGGGGCTAACGGCCAATTCCACGGTGCCGGCCTTGCGCGTCAGGCGAAAAACCCCGGCGTAGGGCCCGGTTTCCTGGGGCGCAAACCGCGCTTTCCAGGTGGAGCCCGCGCTCTCGTTGCGCTCAAAGTAGCAGGGCAGCACCACGGGCCGGCCGGTGGGCGAGGTCAGCACCAGATCCAGCGTCACCTCGCGCTGGTTGTAGGCGTTGCGAAACTGCTCGGCCACCGTGATGTCCCACTCCGCCTTTTCGTACTGGCGCACGGGGGCCGTAAGCAGCCGCGGGCTTTGGAGTACGCCCTGGGCATAGCCCGGCCGGGCCGACAGCAGCGCGAGCAGCGTCAGTAGCAATAAACAGCAGTTTTTCATGGTCTGATGGAAGAAGTTGCTGGCTGCTACTGCTTGGTGAATCGGCCAGCAGCAAGTATCCCTAAACCCAAAGGCTTACCGCTTCGGCAGCTCGTCGCGGGTGAGCACGCGCGGGTCGCTGTAAAGGCGCTGAATAACTTCCGGGGAGTTGTTTTCCTGCACCAGCTCGGCCCAGGCCATAAAGAACGTCCAGCGCGGCTGCTGGGCCAGCACTTCGGAGGTGGGCAGCTTGGCACACTCCCCAATGGCCATGGGCTTGTCGCCCACGATGGGCAGGATGTAATCGTACCACGATTTGTCAAAGCCCTGGTCGTACACGTCGAAGGCAAACACGTCCCAGTACTGTGGGCCGGGGTTGTAGGCGGCGAAGTCGCGGCTCATGTCCTGCATATCCCAGACCCAGATCAGGTTGGTCAGGCCCTTGGTGTTGCGCAGGTAGTCGTGGGTGATTTGGTAGAGGCGGGCCGTGCCGTTGGGGCCGGGGCGGCCGCCCCACCAGAACTTGCCCTGGTTCATTTCGTGCAGGGGCCGGAACAGCACTTCCACCTTCTTGTCCTTGAGGTACTGCAGGTAGCGGGCCACGTCGTCCATGCGCAGCTTCCAGGCCTTGTTCAGGGGCGTGCCGTCGGTAATGAGCTCCGTCCACTGGGCATCGGTAAGCAGCTGGTTGAGCAGGCCGGGGTCCCAGCCGCAGGGCTCCCCGGTGGTGGGCGGGCAGGCGTGCCACATCAGGTTCACCACGGCGCCCTGCTGGTACTGGCGCTCAGCTTCCCTGATCATGTCCCAGCGGTGGTCGATGTCGCTCTGGGCAAACAGGAAGTCGCCGCTCCACAGCGCGGGGTACTTGCCCGTCACGCGGTGCACGTAGTCGGTCCACTTGGTAGGCTCAGCAGTAGGCTCCTTGTTGTGCTGGCCCGCCAGCGTCTGCTTGCCGGAAATCTGCTGCAGGTAGGGTAGTACCCGCGGGGCCTGGGCCGCGCAGCTGGCCAGTAGGGTCAAGTGCAGAAAAAGAAGCGTGGTGCGAACAACAGAAGGCATGAACAGAAATCAGGAGAAAAGGCCGGAGAACCGCATAACCCGGCGGGAAAGTCGAAAAAACGTCGGGCGCAGCCCCCGGCCACGCCCAACAAGAAACTAGATTTTCTGGAGCGTGTACCAAGTGGTTTTGGCCCCGCCCAGCTCCATCTTGTTGCCTTCGCCGTTCCAGTCAATGTCGTAGGGCTGCACGTTGAAGGGCATTTTCATCACGGACTTGTCGAAGCTGAATTCCAGCGTGGCCGTTTTGGTCTGGCCGGCCTGCCCGGGGTTGAAGGTGATGGTGTTATCCGAGAAGTCCCGCACCCAGGTGCCCTGGCCCTTGGGCAGGCGCCGGAACTTGTAGTTGTAGTCAGTGCCCTTGAAGTTGAAGTCGGCGTAGGCGTTGTCGGGGCCGGGCTTATGGTCGTAGGTGCCTTCCAGCTTGCCGTCGGGCTGCACGCCGGTTACCTTGAACTCGATGGTGTTGTCGTTTTCCTTGCTGGCGTCGGCAATGTTGTCGGCCACTTTCTTGGTGCCGCTCCAGCCCCAGCTTTCCCCTTCGCCAATGAAGTACTGGAACTGCAGGTTGGTAACCTTCCACGTCCCGTCCATGTCCGACTCATACTCCTTGATCTGCACTTTCCACTCCCGGGTCTGGCCGGTTTCGGAGGTCACGGAGTAGGTGCGGGTGCCGTTGCTGGCCGCAAAGTTGGTCGCCACCCCGGAGGCCGGGTCTACCTTGGCTTTGTAAGAGGTTTCGATGCGCGGCACCACGCTGGACAAGTCGGTGCCCTTCACCACGTACACCGTCACGGTGCCTTCGGTGGGGGTGCGGGTAATTTCGGCCACCCCAATCTGGCCTTTGTCTAGGGTGAAGTTGGTGATGGCGCGCTCATTGCTTTCCACGCCTTCAAAGGGGTCCTGGGTGCAGCTGTGGAGCAGGAGCAAGCCTGGCAGCAGGCCGGCCCAGAGCCGGTAATTCACGGATATATGCATGGTGGGAGGAGGTTAGAGGTTGGTATTCAGGTCGGTTTCCCGGGTCGGAATCGGGTAGAAGTAGGAATTGCCGGGCTGTATAGTCTTGCCGTACTGCTGCACCAGCACCTGCTCCATCTTGTGGGTGCGGCGCAGGTCGAACAGGCGGTTGCCCTCAAAGGCCAGCTCCCAGGCCCGCTCCTGCACCACGGCGTCGCGGAAGGCAGCCGTGCTCAGGCCCTCAGTCAGGTTAGGCAGGCCCGCCCGCTGGCGGATTTGGTTGATGGCGGCGTAGCCTTCGGCCGTGGGGCCACTGGCTTCGGCGAAGAGCAGCACCACATCGGAGTAGCGCAGCACCGGCGTGTTGGCGCTGGTTTGTTCGCCCACTTGCTTGGGGTCGAGGTACTTGCGGGTGAACGGGCGGCTGTAGCCGGTAATGCTAAGCGTGGTTTCCTTTTTGCCGATATAGACTTTTGAAGGAATCAGCTCGGTTTTGCGCTTGTCGGTGTCGGCGAAGCTGTTGTAGATGGCCGGCTCCGTCACGAAGTGGTTGTAGCCCGAGCGGACGCTGGTGCTGTCACTGAGCTTGAACACGGCCCCGTCGATGTAGGGAATGAACATCAGCGGCAGCTTGGAGAAGTTGCCCTCCGAAAGGCCGGAGCGGTCGGTAGCTACGGCGAAGATGTGCTCGGGGCCGTTCTTCTTGTCCACGTCGAAAATGGCTTTCAGGTCCGGGTCGAGGCCGTAGCCGGCCCCGCCGCTGAGCACGTTGCCGGCGTAGGTTTTGGCCTGGGCATACAGGGCATCGGCATTGCCCACGAACTCGTAGCCGGGGGAGCTGGTGGTTTTGCCCGAAGCCTGGGTGAGGTACACCTTGGCCAGCAAGCCCCAGGCGGCTACTTTGTTGACCCGCCCGTCGCGGCGGGTGGCGTCCATCAGCTCACTGGCTTTCTTCAGGTCGGCCTCAATCAGCGCGTAGATAGCCTGCAGGCTGGCTTTGGGCGAGTTGGCCTGGTCCAGGGACGTGACGGGCTCCGTTTTCAGGGGCACTTCGCCAAACAAACGCACCAGGTTGAAGTAGTGCAGGGCCCGCAGGAAGTAGGCCTCGCCCACAATCTGGTTGCGGTTGGCCTCGCTCATGGCCGCAATGCCGGGTACGTTGGCAATGACGGCGTTGGCTCGGTTGGCCCCGATGTAGGCGTAGCGCCAGGCGGTGGTCAGCTCGGGGTTGTCGGCGCGCACGGCCAGCTTGTCGAACTCGAAGTTGCTGGCGCCGGCGTCGGGCTTGAGCGTGATGTTCTCGGTGGGCAGCTCCGTGACCAGGATGAAGTTGCGGGAGTAGTACTCAATTTCCGGCAGGATGGAGTAGGCGTAAATCAGCGCCGCGTTGGCGTCGGCCTCCGTCTTGTAGAAGTTGTTGGTGGAGTTGAAGCCGTAGGGCTCTTCCTGCAGGGAGCAGGCCGTGAGCAAAGCCAGCGCCCCGGCCAGGCAAAGTTGTTGGGGGAGTTTCATGGGAAGGCAGTTGCGAAACTTAGATACCAAGGTTTACACCCAGCGAGAAGGCACGGGGGCGTGGGTAGGAGCCAAACTGCTGGCCGTTGGCAGGCACTTCCGGGTCGAAGCCGGTGTGGTACTTGGTGAAGTTGTAGAGGTTGTTGCCCGAGAAATAGATGCGCAGGCTCTCAATGCCCTTCACGAAGTTGGACTTGAAGTTGTAGCCCAGCGTCACGTTCTGCACCCGCAGAAACGAGCCTTTCGTCACAAACCAGTCGGAGCCGTAGTAGGCGCGGTTGGCGTTTACGCTGGGGTACTCGTTGGTAGGGTTGTCGGGCGTCCAGCGCTGGAGCTGGCGGCTAGGCGAGAACTTGCGGAAGTCGAACACGTCGTTGCCGTACACGCCGTAGAGCTGGGCCGACAGGTCGACGCCGTGGCTGCTCACGCTGGTATTGAGGCTGTACAGGAACTTGGGATTCGGGTTGCCGATGATGGTGCGGTCCTTGTCGTCCACCACGCCGTCACGGTTCAAGTCCACGTACTTGATTTCGCCGGGCTTGGCCATGTCGCCCGTCAGGCCGGCGGCCTGGCCTTCCTCCACGGTCTGAATGATGCCGTCGGTTTTGTAGCCGTAGAACACGTTGATGGGCTCGTTCACGATGAAGGCGTTGAGCGGGGCGCGCAGCATCTCAATGCTGCTGCCGTTCCACACGAAGTTGTCTTCGCCCATGCTCAGGAGCTTGTTGCGGTTGAGGGTGAAGTTGCCGCCTATGCTCCACTGCACCGGCCCTTCCAGGATGTTGGTGTTCACGCCCAGTTCAAACCCCTTGTTTTCAATTTCTCCATCGTTGATCCACAGCCGGTCGTAGCCGGATGATGGGGTGATGTAGGTTTGCCGCAGCAGGTCGCTGGTGCGCTTGTAGTAGTAGTCGGCGCTCAGCGTGAGGCGCTGGTTGAACAAGCCCAGGTCGAGGCCGGCGTTCAGCTGGGAGGTTGTTTCCCAGCGCAGGTCGGGGTTGGGCACACCTTCCCAGATCTTGTTGTAGCCGTCGTAGCCGAAGGTGCCGGGCCCAAAGCCGGTCTGGAACTCGCCGCCGGTGAAATAGCGGCCCGAGCCCAGGCGGTCCAGCGTCTGGTAGGGGCTGATGCCCTGATTGCCGGTCAGGCCGTAGCTCAGGCGCAGCTTGGCTTCCGTTACGGCGGACACGTCGCGCAGGAAACCTTCTTCGTGCAGCTTCCAGCCCAGGGCCGCTGAGGGAAAGAACGCCCACTTGTTGTTGGCCCCGAACTTGGACGAGCCGTCAGCCCGGCCAGTGAAGGTGAAGAGGTACCGGTCGAGCAGGGAGTAGTTCACCCGCCCGATAAAGGAGTTCAGCAGGGACTTGGTCTGACCGTTCGTGGTGTACTGCGTTTTCGCCGTGTTGAGGTTTTCGTTGCGCAGGGCATCGTTGATAAACCCGCGGCCTTCGAGCCGGGAAGTGCGCACCGTGAAGTTTTGCGTGGTGTAACCAGCTACAATATTTAAATTATGCGCCGTGCCAAGATTTTTATTAAAGGTGAAATAATTTTCATTCAGTAATTCATTGCCATTGTAATTATCGATTACACCGTAGCCATTAAATAAATAACCCGTACCAGTAATATCACGAGGCTCGTACACGTCGCCTACTGAGTTGCCGTATTTATCACTAACCTGCGTGCGGAAATTTAGCCAATTAGTAATATCCCAGCTCAGGAACAGTGTACCGAGTACGTCAATGGTCTTGCTTTTATTTAATACCTCGTTGGCGTAGGCTATGGGGTTGCCAAAATCCCGCGGACCGATTTTAAAGTAGGTGCCGTCGGCGTTGTAAATCGGGAATACCGGGGAGCGGTCGGCCGACAATCCCCCGCCAGTGCGCTGGGTATGCGTTAGAATCAGGTTCACGCCGGTCGTCACGTTGTTGAGCAGCTTCTGCTCCAGGTTCAGGCGGCCGTTGTATCGGTCGTAGTAGTTCTTGATGGCCAAGCCTTCTTCCTTGTAGTAGTTGCCGGAAACCGAGAACTTGGTTTGCTCGTTGCCGCCGCTACCTGTGAGCGTGTAGCTCTGCGAAAAGGGGTTGCGGTACACTTCATCGGGCCAGTAGGTGCGGGTAGGCCACTTGGGTTTGTTGGGGTCCTCGCCGCGCAGCTCGGCCACCGAGGGGTAGTAAGTACCCAGGTAATCCTGGCCGGTGAACAAGGGCGTGAGGCCCGCATTCTGCCGCGCTTCATTGTCGATAACGGCCACATCTACCGGGTCCGACCACACATCCAGCTTGCTGGGCAGGGTGGAAATGGTGTTTAGGGTGCTGAGGGTAATGCGGGTCTTACCGGCCTTGCCTTTCTTGGTCGTTACCAGAATCACGCCGTTGGCACCGCGGGAGCCGTAAATAGCCGACGCTGAGGCATCTTTCAGCACCTCAATGCTTTCAATGTCGTCGGGATTGATTTGCTTGAGGTTGCCAGCCTCGCCCCAGGGGTAGCCATCTACTACCAGCAGCGGGCTGTTGGAGCCGTTGATGGAGCTGGCCCCGCGAATGCGCACCGTAGCGCCGGCGCCCGGCTCGCCGGATGGCACCACTACCTGCACACCCGCAATCTTACCCTGCAGCAACTGGTCCACGGAGGAAGCCGGTGTCCTGTTCAGGTCGCTGCCTTTTAGGGAAGCTACCGAGCCGGTCACGTCGCTCTTGGCCACAGTGCCGTAACCAATTACTACGGCTTCATTCAGCAGATTGGCGTTTTCCAGCAGAGCCACATCGGCCATGGCCAAGTTCTGACCTGCTACCACCGTTATGGCCTTTTTCAAGGTGTTGAACCCCACAAAGGAAATCACCAGGTTGTGGCCCCCAGCGGGCACATTCTGCACCGTGTAGGTACCATCGGCATTGGTAGAGCTACCGAGCGAGGTGCCCTCCACGAGGACTGTGGCGCCTGGTATCCCCACCTGCTTCTCGTCCAGCACGCGGCCGCTTACCGAGCCAGTTTGGGCGTAGGCCGTACCAATCGTCGCGGTGCAAGCCAGCACCAGCAGCAAGAGCAGCTTGCTGGCAAAGGCGCGGCACCCAAGCCCGGTGCTGGCTAACCAAGGAATCCATTGCAGCAGCGGTTGCGGGCTGCGGTGTTGGAAGGGGTAGTGTTGTCGCATATGCGTAGGATCAGGTGTTATTAAAATGAGTGGGATTTACTTTAGGCAGGAAAATAATATTCTTATATAGGGCATAGCAATAGCTGATATAAAAGCTGATACTTTATTTATTGAATGACCTACTCTTTACTTATAAATAATACTCAAATTTATCAGTCTGTTAACCAAGTAAATAATACTTTTTTATCAATTAATTATCATGAATTCAATCATTGATCAAAAGCATTCCATCCTAATTTATGAAATCGATGAATCCCGCTTTTAAAACCACGCAATCGGTTCCTGTAATTGCCTGAAACGATTGCACTAAACGGGCACTGAAGCCCGCAGCAGATGCAGCCGAGCCGTTTCCTTTTTGCAACGCTCAATGACTTCCAGGCAGGCCCGCATATTGTGGTAAGGGCACTTCCAGAAGCCAACTTTATCCTGGCCCGTCATGGGTTGGTAGTCGGCCTCTACGCCCCAGTGCCACTCCCCCTGGGCATAGTCCAGCAGGTGCTGCTTGACAAAAAGCCAGGCCCGGCGCGAGTGGCGCAGCATCAGCTCATCTTGACTTAGCTCGTAAGCATTGAGAAAACCGACCATAGCCTCGGCACTCACCCACCACTCGCGGTGCAGATCCAGGTGGCCGGTGCGGCGGTTCAGCTCGTGGGGCAGGCTGCCGTCGGGCAGCAGGGCTGCGGCAGTGGCCTGGGTAAGCTGCCGGCCCGCCGCGTTTATCTGCGTCAGCAGGTCTTCGTCGCCCAGCACCTCGGCCGCCTCGCGCAGCAGCCAGGCCGCTTCAATGTCGTGCCCGTAGGATTCCAGCTCGGCTACGGGGCGCCAGTCGGCGGTGAAAAACAGGCGCAGGTGTCCGGTTTCCGCGTCTACGATGTGGCTGAGGAATGTGGTGAGCAGGCCGCGCAGCTGCGCACCCAGCCCGGCTTCCGGCCAGATGCGATACAGGTTGGCGTAGGCTTCCAGAATATGCAGGTGCGTATTCATGGTTTTGGGCGCGGGCTGGTCCTTCTCACTCAGGCGCACATCGGCCAGCGGCTCGCCCCGGCGGCCAAAGGCCTCGAAGTAGCCGCCGTGCTCGGCATCAAAGCTGTGCTGCTCAATCCAGCGAAACAGCTCCTGGCTTACCTGCAACGCCAGCGGGCACTGCGTAGCCCGGTGGTATTCGCTCAGCCCATAGATGGCGAAGGCCAGGGCGTAGATCTGCTTGCGGGTATCGAGCGGCTGTCCCTGGGCATCGAGCAGCCAGTAGATGCCGCCGTGCTCGTGGTCGAGGAAATGGGCCAGCAGATAATCCAGGGCCCGGGCAGCCGCGACGCGGTGCTTTTCCTGCCCGGTGTGCCGGTACACGGCCGAAAATGACCACAGGATGCGTGCCTGCAATATTCCTCCCCGACCGGCGGCCGGGTCTACCGCGCCGTTGCTGTGCATCCGGCCAATGAAGTCCCCGGCAGGGTTCACGGCTTTTGTCAACCAGAACTCCGTGAGGCGCATCAGCTCGGCTTCGGCTTCCTGCTGGTAGGCAGCCAGCTGCTGCAGGCGCACCTGGATGGCGTGCGGGCTCATACCGTTACGCCATTGTAGTGCGGGGCGGCCTTGCGTGGAGCCCGGTCCTGGTACGCCTGGTTCTGGTCGATGAGGGCATTGATCTGGCGGACCGAGGCGGCAGAGCTGAACTCGTCGGCCGGCGTGTGCAGGGCATAGTCCACGAGCTGCTCCACAGTGGTAGTGGCCACGTGGGTGCGAGTGTCGGAGGAGGCGTAGTAAATGAACACGGTGCCGTCCTCGTCCAGAATCCAGCCGTTGCTGAACACCACATTGGATACGTCGCCCACTCGTTCCTCGCCTTCGGGGGCAATGAAGTAGCCGCCCGGCTTGTGCAGCACCTTGGCCGGCTCGTGCAGGTCGGTCAGGAACACGTAGAGCACGTAGCGCAGGCCGGCGGCGGTGTTGCGCACACCGTGGGCCAAGTGCAGCCAGCCCTGGTCCGTTTTGATGGGCGCGGGGCCCTGGCCGTTTTTCGCCTCGTATACCGTGTGGTACTGCTTGCCGTCCACAATCCACTCCTGGTCTACCACCGCGTTTTCCATCGAATCGGTCAGACCAAAGCCGATGCCGCCGCCGGCGCCCGCCTCAATAAAGCTGTCCTGGGGCCGGGTGTAGAGGGCATACTTGCCTTGCACGAACTCCGGGTGCAGCACCACGTTGCGCTGCTGGGGCGAGGGTGTGCGCAAGTCCGGCAGCCGCTCCCAGGAAACCAGGTCGCGGGTGCGGGCAATACCGCACTGGGCCACTGCCGCCGATTCGTCGCCGGGGCGGGCGGTGGGGTCTTTGCGCTCGGTGCAGAACAAGCCGTAAATCCAGCCGTCCTCGTGCTGCACCACGCGCATGTCGTACACGTTGGTATCGGGCTCCGCGGTTTCCGGCATGGTGATGGGCCGCTCCCAGAACACAAAGTTGTCGATGCCATTGGGGCTTTCGGCCACCGCAAAAAAGGACTTGCGGTCCAGCCCTTCCACCCGGGCTACCAGCAGGTATTTGCCCTCGTGCTTGATGGCGCCGGCATTGAAGGCGGCGTTGATGCCCAGCCGCTCCATCAGGTAGGGATTAGTACGGGGGTTGAAGTCGTAGCGCCAGCTTAGGGGGGCGTGAGCGGCCGTGAGCACCGGATGCTGGTAGCGGGTAAAGACGCCGTTGCCCAGGGGCTGCGGCTTGTTGGGGCGGGTGAGCAGCGACGACTGGTAGTTTTCCAGCGCGTGGAGGCGTTGTTGAAATAAGTTTTCCATCAGAAAACGACTGGGTGAAGCGAGGCTTATTGCTTGGTAATCTTGAGAGTGTGTACCTGCGTTGCGCTCTGCACGCGCAGCAGGTAGAGGCCGGCGCGCAGGCCGGCCAGCGGCAACCGGCGGGCACTACCGGGGTCGGAGTAGGTGGCCACCGTCTGGCCGGTGCTGGTGAGCAGGGTGAGCTGGGTAGCGGCCGGCCAGCCAGCGCCCAGCGCCACCGTGAGTTGGTCGGCGGCTGGGTTTGGGTAAGCCTGCACGCGGAGAGCGGGGTTGGCGGCCGGAGTTGCGGCGGTAGCCAGGCCGCCGTACACGGCCAGCTCCCGGATGGAAAAGCCGTAGGCCGTGCCCCGTGCCGTTCCGCGCAGCTTCACGTAGCGTGCCGTGGTGTTCAGGTCGGGGTACTCGTTGAATAGGCTGGTATTGCCGGTTACTTTCCGCAGCGTCGTCCAGGTAGTTTGGTCGGTGGAAGCCAGCAGCTCGAAGTCCTTGCCAACGGCTGTTTCCCACAGGATGGTGAGGTAACTGAGCGGGTAAGTGGCCCCCAGGTCCACGACCAGCTCCTGTGGGTCGGCGTAGAGGGAGCTCCAGCGGGTGGTTGGGTCGCCATCCACGGCAAACCGGGCCTCGTTCGGGGCTTCGGTGGAAGATACCGTGACGGGGCGCTGGTAGGCCAGGTTACCCGCGTTGGGATTAGCGGCATTCCAGCCGGGCATTTCTTCCAGGGTCAGCACGTTAGCGGCCGAGTACAGGGCCTGCAGCTGGGCGGTGGTATTCTGCGAAAAGACCAGCTCCGACCAACCCATAAAATACGTCCACTTGGGTTGGGCCTGCAGCTGGGCGGCGGTGGGCAGTTGGCCCAGCTCGCCAATGGCAATGGGCTTGCCCGCCGCCACGGCCAGCATGGCCTCGTACTTGGCCGTGGTCAGTCCGTCCCCGTTGTAGAAATCCAGCGAAGCCACGTCGAAGTAGTCGGCGCCGGGGCTGTAGTCCGCTACGTCGGTGGGTAGGGTCGGGAAGTCCTGGATGTTCCATACCCACACGATGTTCGACAGGCCCTTGGTATTTTTCAGGTAGTCGTGGGTGATTTGGTAGAGCTTACGGGAGCCGTTGGGCCCAGACCGCCCGCCCCACCAGAAGGCGCTTTGGTTGGTTTCGTGCAGGGGCCGGAACGCCACTTCCACGCCCCGGCTTTTCAGGTACTGAAAGTAGGGCACCAGCTCATCAAGCCAGGTTTTCCAGCGGGCGTTCAGCACGGTGCCTTCCGTGACCAGGGCCGTCCAGTCGGCGTCGGACATGGTGCTGGTGACGCCGCCCGCGAACTGGCAGGGCGACACGTTCTGGGCGGGGTTGCAGGCATGCCAGGTCAAGGTAACCAGGGCGCCCTGCTGCCACTGTTTCTCGGCTTCCAGCACCATCTGCCACCGGTCGTTGTACTCCCGAAACAGGAAGTCGCTACCCCACAGGCCGGCGTACTTGCCGGTGGTAAACTGCAGCTTGTCGGTGTAGAAGGTAGGCTCGTTCAGCGGCTCCTTGTTGTGAATGCCGCCGATGGTTTTCTTGCCGGAGATGCTGTACAAATAGTTGAGCGACTTGAGCGGCGTTTGGGCCGCGGCAGGCCAGCAGGCCGCCAGCAGCAATAGGGCGGCCAGCCACCGCAAAACCGGGCGGGCAGCTAAAAATGAAGTAGAGAAAGCAGGCATGGGGTGGGAGTTCAGATAAGCGAGCCGGCAGCAACCGATTGATACTATTTTGCAGCTCCCCACGCGGAGGAGCTGCAAAACGAGTTAAAAAGCGTTGGTAGTGGGCAGCAGTAATTTCCCCTTACCCTAGTACTGCCGAGCCAAACGCCACATTCAAAGATACCTGGTGCCCGGCCCGCCGGTGTAATGAATTCTTAGCGTTGTCTTGTAGAAAATTAACCCGGCGAATCCCGCCACCTAGTAGTCCGACAAGCGGTTCCACCAGGTTTTTTTCAGGATGGTTACGACCACGGCCAGAATGGCAAGCGCCACGAGCATTGGCAGCTTCTGGGAAAGCAGCAGGTACATGGGTAGAATGGTGAGGCAGAGCTGCGCGATGATGCCCAGCACCACGTTGAACATGTTCAGCCGAAAATTGCGGTTGGGCTGGAACGCCGGGTCTTCGGCCACCACTAGGGCATTGATGGGACCCCAGAATCCCCAAGGCCGCACGTTGCGGTAGAACGCCTTGAGCACCTCCACGTCGGTAGGCGGCGAGAGGTAAGTCCCAATTACCGAGCCCGCCATCGACAAGGCAAACAGCACGGGGAAAAAATACAGGAACTCCACGCCCTCAAAAAACCGCGAGGCCACCAGCGCCGACACGATGCCAGTGAGCATACCCCAGAAAAAGCCCGTGGCATTGAAGCGCCACCAATGCCACTTGAGCACGTTGGAAGCAATGTAGCCCCCGTACAGCGCCGACACTATCCATTGCAGCACGCTGTTCACGTCCTTGGCCAGAAAGCCCAGCAGCACGCCCACGGCCACCACCACCACGCCCACCAGATAGTTGATGGACATGATTTGCCCGGTACTGGAATGGGGGTTGATGTACTTCAGGTAGATGTCGTTGACGATGTAGGCCTGGGCAGCATTCACCGTGCCGCTGAACGTGCCCATAAAGGCGCCCAGCAAGCCCGTCAGCACCAGGCCCATCAGGCCCACGGGCAGAAACCGGTTGATGGCCTCAGGCAGGATCCGCTCAAAGTCCATGGTGCCGTTGGGGGCGACCAGGTTCATTTGGTCGTAATAGAGCAAGCCCAGGATGGTAAGGCCCACGATCAGCGAGTAGCGGATGGGCAGCAGGATAATGGACACGAACCCGCTCATCTTGCTGGCCTCCTCGGGCGAGCGGGTCGAGAGAATCTTCTGCATATCGTAGTTGGGCGCCGGGCCGGCCAGGGAAGCAAATACGCCCTTGAAGGCCATCATCATAAAGAAAGTGGCGAACAGAGAATACCCGTCGCTGTCGATTTTCTGGTTGACCTGCCCGATGATGCGTGACCAGTCCAGGTCCAGCCGCTGCCCGAAAAACGGGTTGTACCAGCCCGCGGGCACGTTCAGGCTCTTGCCCTGCAGCTCCAGGTAGGCAATGACGGCAATGGCCAGGCAGGCCACCGTCATGATGGCGTACTTGATCAGGTCGCCGAGCACGATGCTGTGCATGCCCCCGATGATGGAGTAGAACATGGCAAAGAGCGTGAACACGATGCCGTACATGTGCGGCACGTACTGCGGGGCCACGGCAAACGGCACGTAGTCCTTCACCAGCGTCCAGGGCACGAAGATTTCAATGAACTTGCCCAGCCCCACGAAGCCGTAGGCCAGAAAGCCCAGGCAGCTGAGCAGCGCAAAGGCAATAACCACCTGGTGGGAGGCCGCCACGCCTGGCCCGCGGGTGCCGAAGCGCGTGGCCAGCCACTCGGCCCCGGTGGAGGCGTTGGAGCGGCGCAGCCAGCGCGAGAGGTACATCATCAGAAACACTTGGTTGAACACGGGCCACAGCCAGGGAATCCAGATGCTTTTCATCCCATACACAAAGCACAAGCTCACCATCCACATCGTGCCGCTGATGTCGAACATATCGGAGGCGTCGCTCAGGCCGAGCTTGTACCAGGGCAGGGTTTTGCCGCCAAGCAGGTAGCTGTCCTTGTCTTCGCGGGCCTTTTTGCGGTACCACAACCCAATGAAGACGGTGGTGAGCAGGTAGGCGGCAATGATGAGCAGGTCGAGCAGATGTAGGCGCATACAGGAATGGTGGGAGGTGAGAAACGCAGCGGGTAGAACACCCTTGATCAGGTGGTGCCAACCTGCCTGCCGAATAGATCCAAAAGTACCGCGCCCTCCACGCCTTTATTAATGATGTTTTAGCATAATCAGATACTTAAATAGCCTAGCACAGGATCATGTCTATTAAATATAGCCTCTGTGCCCTCTATTCAGTGTTTTTACGGTCAGCGGTGCCTGATACATGACAGATACTATCTTATCAAAACCTTGTAGTTTTAACGCATCCCACTACTGTTTTCTCCTATGGCCCACCAGATGATGCGGGAAATAACCCCGCTGACCCAGAACGACTGCTTCATGATTTTCTCCCGCGTCAAGCAGGAGTTCAACTTCCCGCTGCACTACCACGAGGAGTTCGAGCTGAACCTGATTGTGAATGCGGCCGGGGCCAAGCGCATCGTGGGCGACCATATCGAGGTGGTGGAGGACTTAGAGCTGGTGCTGGTAGGGCCCAACCTGAGCCACGCCTGGTTTACGCACCAGTGCCAGAGCCAAGAAATCCGGGAAGTCACCATTCAGTTTCATAAGGACCTGCTGGACGAGCGGTTTCTGCGCCGCAGCCAGCTCAACTTCATCCAGAAGATGTTTGAGAATGCGCAGCGGGGCATCCTGTTCTCGCGCGAGGCCACGGAGCGCATCCGGGACCGGCTCCTGTCGCTGGAGCGCAAAACCGGCTTCGACTCGGTGCTGGAGCTGCTCTCCATCCTGCACGACCTGTCGGCCTCGCGCAACATGCGCATCCTCTCGGATTCCTCCTTCACCAACGACCGGCTGCACTACAACAGCCGGCGCATTGAGAAGGTGTTTGAGTACATGAACGCCCACTACAGCCGCCCCGTGACGTTGGCCGAGGTGGCCAAGGTGGCCAACATGCCCGAGGTGTCGTTCAGCCGCTTCATCAAAAAGCGCACCGGCACCACCTTCATCGACAGCCTCAACGAAATCCGCCTGGGCCACGCCTCCCGCATGCTCATCGACACTACCCACAGCGTGGCCGAAGTGGCTTACAAGTGCGGGTTCAACAACATATCCAACTTCAACCGCATCTTCAAGAAGCGCAAGAACTGCACGCCCAAGGAGTTCCGGCAGAGCTTCTCGGGCACGCGCCTATTTATCTGAGTCAGGGCTTCTGCCTCGCTCAACCTCCTAATTCTTATCGTTTTATTGCCATTTTTTAACGACCTGGCGGGCTCGTTGCTTTTTTCCGGTTGATTGGCAACACCAACCGCCTACCGGCCGGCCCGCTTGCTTTGAGCGGCTCCCTGGCCCCGCCCTATTGCTTACTGCTGCCTGACCAGCCGTCCCCTTCTCGGGCAGGTGCGGGCCGCGCTTTGCCCCGGCCTGTAGCGCCGGCACCCTCCTGCTCTGACCCATCTTTTCCAACCCACCAATTCACTTACCATGTTCAACCTCAAACTCTGCGGGGCTATGGCTCTGCTGCTGCTGGCCGGTACTCAGGCTCTGGCCCAGACTTCCTTTAAAAGCCTGAACTACCTCTACTCCAACGCCGGGCAGCGCACGGTGGCGGGCCAGCACAACCGGGAGCCTAACTCCTCCCCTGCCGTGCAAACCAACCGTATCTACTCCATCACGGGCCAGTACCCCGGCCTGTGGAGCGGGGACTTTCTGTTTGCGTCCTCCGATGTATCGAACCGCTGGACGATGATCAACGAAGCCAAGGCCCAGTGGGCTAGCGGGGCCATCATTAACCTGATGTGGCACGCCTGCCCACCCACTCAGCCCGAGCCGTGCCAGTGGGAGGGCGGTGTGAAAAGCTACCTCAACGACACCCAGTGGAACGAACTGATTACCAACGGCACCCAGCTGAACAACAACTGGAAGGCCCGCCTTGACGTCATTGCCACCTACCTGCAGGACCTGGAAAATAACGGGGTGGAAGTGTACTTCCGCCCCCTGCACGAAATGAACCAGGGCATTTTCTGGTGGGCGGGCCGTCCCGGCGCCAATGGCACCCGCCGCCTGTTTCAGCTTACCCGCGACTACCTACGCAACACCAAGGGCCTGACCAACCTGATCTGGGTGTGGGATTTGCAGGATTTCAGCTCCCTTTCCTCCGACCTTACTAACTACAATCCCGGCAGCAGCTATTGGGACGTGCTGGCCTTGGATATGTACTATACCGATGGACAAGGCTACACTACGGCCAAATACAATGCGATGGTGAATGCCTCAGGGGGCAAACCCATTGCCATTGGCGAGTGCGAAGTGCTGCCCTCGGCCGGCCTGCTGGCGCAGCAGCCTCGCTGGGGCTTCTTCATGGGCTGGGCCGAGCTGGTGTTCAACACTAATTCCAACTCCAACACCAGCATTCAGAATACTTACTTCGCCAGCAACGTGCTGGTGCGGGGCGAGATGCCCGGCTGGGGTGGGGCCTTGCCCACAGCACCGAACCTAGCCTACAACCGGCCGGTAACCGTGTCGTCCTCGGAAAACACCACCAATACGGGCTCCAAAGCCGTGGATGCCAACGGCACCACGCGCTGGGCGAGTACTGCGGCCAACAACCAGAACATTATGGTAGACCTGGGAGCTACCTACAACATCAACCGGGTGCGCCTGGCCTGGGAGGCCGCCTATGCCCGCGACTACCAGGTGCAGGTATCTACCAACGGCACCACTTGGACAACCATAAAAGACGTGTGGGGCAAAGGATCAGCCGCGGCCGACGACCACACCAGCCTCAACGCCCAGGCTCGCTACGTGAAGGTTTACTGCATTAACCGCGCTACCAGCTATGGCTTCTCGCTCTTCGAATTTGAGGTGTATGGCACGGCTGCTGGGGCCCGCGCCCTGGCCACTAGCACGGCCCGGAACTTAGCCGAAACGCCTTTACAAGTGTACCCCAATCCGGTCACCGACCAGCTCACAATGCGCTTGGCACCAGGATGGGAGAGCAGCCAAGTGACACTATTCGACAGCCAGGGCCGCCAGGTATTGCGGGAACAGGTGGCGGGACTGAGTCACCAATTGCGCCTTTCTGTTCTTCCAGTAGGTATGTATCAATTACTGCTCAACAATGGGCGCCAGCAGGTAGTGCAGAGATTTACAAAACGCTAGTATGAGAAGGCGGTGGTTAAGTGCTGCCGCCTTTTCTACGCTTTATTCAGTGTTACCTTTTCAAATGTACAGTTGGCTTATGCTTTAAAAGGGGTAACTAAGTGGCTTCTACTCCTACAACAAACCTTCAAAAGCGGCATCCACGTGCTGAGAAGCAAAAGAATCCAAATAGATTGCAGTTACAGCTTCTGACTTATGCCCCATAGCCTGTGAGATAACCGCTGTGTTAGCCCCACTCCGGCGTAATGCAGTAGCAAAGGAATGGCGGGCTACGTAAGTAGTAAGCGGAACAGCAATGCCTATCCTCTCCCCTAGCTCCTTTAAGTCAGTGTTAACTTGGCCCAAAATCTTGTGTAGCCGATTTTTCACTTGGGTGGGTGTAAGATGCTTTGCAGCATCTAGAATGGGGAAGATATAGCAATTTGGGCTTGCTTGGGTACTGGCACGGTACTGCTCTACAATTGCTTCAACTGGTGCTAGCAACTTAACAGAGAACTTGCCACCTGTTTTCTGACGCAGGTAGGTAAGTCGTAGCCCATCGTCAGTAGCTAACAGGTTCTGCCAACGTAGCTGCGCTAGGTCAACGAAGTTGATACCCCCACAGTAGAAAGAGAAGACAAACACTGCCTTTGCCAGTTGATGGCGTTCCGTAGTTACAACCATATTCTCTAGTTGGCGAATATCGTCTCGGGAGATGGCACGCTTAGCAGTGCTTATATCAAACTTGCCGACCTGGAATTTATGCTTCTCTGCAGATGACCGTGCGAAAGGGTACTTTTCTCCCTTCGCTACACCGGCGGCAATGGCTTTATTTAGCACGGCCCTCAATGTTCGAAAGCGAAGCGACAGAGTAATTTCTTCTACTCCCGAGCTTCGCAAAGCCTCCTCCCAATTCAGGCAGAAGGCAACTGTTACCTGCTCAAATGGAATGTCATGTTGCTCTACCCAAGTGGCACGTTGCTGCTCCATCCCTTTGCCGAGAGGGGGTTCACCTATGCCCGCCTTAACAGCAAGGTATTTTGCCACTTGGTTTCCCAAATCACGATACACCGTAGAATTCCCGACCTGACCAGCCGCTACCATCCCGGCAGCCACCTCCTCGATATAGGCTAACAGCTTGATGCGGCGTTGCGCTTTGCGGTTTTCAATTGCCTTCTTCGCAATAGCTGGAGCGTCATGCTGCTCATCGGCCAGACTCAGTGCCTTAGCTGCCTCGGCGTATTTCTTCTCCCACTCCGCCAGTTTCACTATCAAGTCCTCTCGACCAGGTTCCGGATAGCTGCGGCGGATTTCCTTTTTTTTAGGATTCCAGTAACTCGGATGCAAACTCAAACCAGTAGCAATGTATTTCAACTTCCGGTCCTTGGTAATGCGAATCATGAACGGATGAGAGCCATCTGCTAGCACTTTAGAAGTGTAGTAGACAGTTTTTACCGAGGCCTTGCTCTCCTTGTGTTCTGTTGTTTTGCTCATGGCGTTTAAACCGTCGCTGGTTTAAACGCCAGTTTAAACAAGTATACTAAATAACGCTGAAAGATGATTGCAGGCGCTAAGCATGATCCGCTAAAATGAGCTTAAAACATAGATTCGGCAAACGATAACAACTTATAATAACACTAAAGGCTCAGCTTCCCAAGCTGAGGGTCGCGAGTTCGAGCCTCGTTTCCCGCTCATTGTAAATCAGCCTCCGGCTCCTGTGAGTCGGGGGCTGATTTCGTTTTGGGCTGGAATAAGCAGCTTGGACACCGCCTACAGCGTCTTCGTGAAGCCCACTTTGATTTTAAGCTGGAAGTCGCTGATGACTTTGAAGATTTCCTTGAGCGTGACCTGCTCTACCTGGGTGAGTACGCTGGGGTCGAGGTAGTTGGTGGGCGCAGTGCGGTCATCCATGAGTTGCTTTGCCTGCTTTTTCAGGCGCATGGCCATCAGGTAGTAGTAAGCCTGCAGCAACTCCTGGTATTCCTTTTCGCTGAACACGCCCTGCTGGCGCAGCAGGGTGAGCCGCTCCCCGGTGTTGGTGCCGGCCACCTGGTGACGCAGGGCGTACACCCGCACCAGATCCACGATGGGCGTCATCGTCTTCTTGAGGTCGAACACCTGCTGGGTGCCCTGGGCGAAGGTGCGGAAGTTGCGGAAGAAGGTGAGCGGGGGCTCGTACTGTAGGGCATTCTTGGCCATGAAGTAGAAGAACCGGTCCTGGGGACCGCGCAGCTCCGCGTGCAGAAACGCCTGCAATTCCTGCATAATGGCCTCCTCGCCGTAGAGGTAGCGGCAGTCGAAGAAGGTGGAGAACTGCATCACCGTCTCGGGGTTCGACTCGGTCATCCACTGCTGGTAGTTGCGCTTCCAGTGCGAGAGGGAGTGCGTCCACTTGGGGTTTTTGGCCATGAAGCCGCCCGTGCAGAAGTGCAGCCCGATGTGGTTGAGTTGGTCGGAAACGGCGGTGGCAAAGCGCAGAAAGTAGGCGCGCACCAGCTCCCGCTGCTCGTTGGCCTTGTCTTCGTAAATGATGGCGTTGTCCTGATCCGTGAGCAGGGTTTGCTCCTTGCGGCCCTCACTGCCCAGCACCATAAACACGAACTTGGCCGGGGCGGGGCCGTGCTCGGCCAGCACGCCCTCAATCACCTTCACGGCAATGGTATCGGCCACGGTGGTGATGACCTGGTTCACGATTTCCGCCTTCACGCCCCGGCTCAGCAGCTGGTTAACGATGTCGGGCACCATTTCCCAGCGGCGCTTCAGCTCCCGGTTGCTCTCGGCCAGCTTCACGGCCTGAATAAACATGAACGGCGACTGGGCTAGATCCGATAGCAGCTTATTGCGGCTCAGGAAACCCAGTACTTCCTCGCCCCGCTGCACCAGCAGGTAACGGGTTTTGGTCTGGAACATCAGCAGGATGGCCTCATACACGTAGGCCTCGGCGCGGATAGACACCAGCGGCGTCGCCATAATATCGGCTACGGGCTGACTGGCCGGCAGCTGGCGGGCCACCACCTGGTCGCGCAGGGTCATGTCGGTCACGTAGCCCTGCACGGTGCCGGTGGCGTCCGTCACGAACAGGCAGCTCACGCGGCCAGCCTTCATGCGCCGGGCGGCCTCGAAGATGGGCGTATCGGCGGAGCAGGCCACAATGGCGCGGGTTTCCAGCGTTTCGATGCGGCGGGAAAACAGCTGATCGGCGGCAATGAAGTTCTCCTCCGGGGCGGGCGCGGGCTTCACGAAGTGGGCGTACTCGTCGTTGAGCATCCGCTCCCCGTAGCGCGCCGTGAAGAAGTGAAAGAACTCCTGGTACGCCAGGCACAGCCCCCGGAAGTCGCGGCGGGGCAAGGCCAGCACCCGGGTGCCCTTGCGCGCCACCACCGTGCGGATGGAGCGTTTCTTATTGAGTAGGATGGACATGCCCCCGTAGCAGGTGCCCGCCCCGTAGACTTCGGGCAGGCGGTGGTTCAACTCACTGTCGTAGAAAAACGTGTCGTAGGCACCCTCCACAATGATATCCAGCCCCCGCAGCTTCGACACATCCTGCTGATAGATGAGGGCTTCCTTGGTATGCGTTACTTCCTGTAACAGGTCCACTACCCCACTCAGCACGTCCTCGGGCAGCAGGCTGAACGGCGCCACGGTTTTCAGAAAGGCAAGGCGGTTTTCCATACAAGGGGTTTTGCTTCGGGGAAGGGGTGTTTCGTCTTACGTCGGGGGTGTTTCGTGGCCGGGCGGTAGTGTTTTGTGTCCGGGCGGAGGTGTTGCGCTTACCGTCGGTGGTGTTTTACCTTAAAGCGGAGGTGTTTTGCGTTCGGGTGGTAGTGTTTTCGATTAGGGCGGTAGTGTTTTGTGTTTGGGAGGTTGTGTTTTGCCTTGGGGCGGAGGTGTTTTGTATCTGGGCGGGGGTATTTTGGGTTTGGTCGGAAGCCCGAGGTAGAGACGCGACACTTCGCGTCTCGTCGTTGAACGACAGCACCCGCGCCGTTTCAACGATTGTCGTTCAACGAGGAGACGCGAAGTGTCGCGTCTCTACACGGGTTTCGACCAAATCCCCCTGCCCCTACGCAAACCAGAACGCGGCTTGCTGCAGAAAGCGGCGTAGCCAGGGCGTGGGGGTTTCGGGGATTTCCAGGCGAGGAGCCCGCGCTACCATGTCGTCGGTGAGCAGGCCGCGCTGGCGCAGGGCGAAAAAGCAGCGGGCCGTGGCGTCGGCATCTACCCAGGCATCGTGGGCACTTTCCAGGGGCTCCCCGAACAGGCGGCGGTACAGGTCGCCGAGGCGGCGGTTGGCCAGCGCGGTAGCCTCCGGGTTGTCGTTGGCGGCCAGCTGCATGGTGCAGAACGTGGGCAGCTCCCGCAGCGGGTTGGGCAGGCCCGCCCGGTGGAATTCAACGCCCAGCATATGAAAATCGAGCCGGATGTAGTGGCCCACCACCAGCGGCTGGTAGGTACGCAGGTCGCGTAGCAGCTCTTCTAGCACCGGGCGCGGCTCGCGCCCCTGCGCCGCCAGAAACGCCGGGCTCAGCCCATGAATAGCCTCCGAAGATGCCTGCATACTGCCCGCCGGAATCTGCAGGTAGTAATTAGCCGATTTCACCAGCTCCCCGCCCCGCGTGTACACCGCCCAGGCCACCTGGGCCACGTGCGGCCAGTTGCGCTGGGCGGCGTAGGGCCGCGTCCAGCGGCGCGGCAGCCCCGTGGTTTCGGTATCAACAAACAGGAGATAGTCTCGCACGGCGCAGGCTCCGGAGTTGAGTTACTTGGCGCCGTGCAACGACGATTCGCGCACGAACAATTCCGGCTGCAGCACCACCTGCCGCTGGGTGTAGGCCCCGCCGGCCGAGTCAATCAACTCCAGAAACAGTCGCACGGTGGCCTGGCCCATTTCCTCGCAGCGCTGATCTACGGAGGTAAGCATGGGCTCGGTAATGGACGTGAAGGCCTCGTTGCTGAAGCCGGCCAGGGCAATATCCTGGGGCACGCGTAACCCCTGGCGCTTTACTTCCTGCAAGGCCCCGAGCACTGAGGAGTCACCGGCCGAGAAGACGGCATCGGGCGGGTTGGGCAAGGCCAGCAGGCGGCGCATGGCCTCGGCGCCTTCCTCCATGGTCATATCCGAGTACACAATCAGCTCCTCATCCTGGGGCAGACCGGCATCGTGCAGGGCATCGAGGTAGCCTTGCCGACGATTGCGGTAGATGTTGAGGTGCTGCAGACCGGCGAAGTGGGCAATGCGCCGGCAGCCCTGGTCGATGAGGTGCTTGGTGGATTGGTAGCCGCCTTTCCAGTCGTTCAGCACCACGGAGTTCACCGCGTCGCTGTCCATAGTACGGTCGAAAAACACCAGCGGAATGCCTCGCTTGCGCACTTTCTCGAAGTGGCGGAAGTCGTTGGTGGTGCGGGCTACCGACACCAGAATACCGGCTACCTGGGCGCTGAGCAGGGTTTCGATGTTCTTCCGCTCGTGGGCCGCGTCCTCATTCGACTGGCAGATGATGACGCTGAAGCCGGCTTTGCTGGCCGCGCTTTCGATGCCGTGCACCACCGACGGAAAAAACCGTCCTTCTATATAAGGCACTATCACGCCTAGCAGCTTGCTTTTGCCTTTGCGCAGGGCTGCGGCTAGGTGGTTGGGCTGGTAGTTGAGCTTTTTGGCCAGCTTCTGCACCTTTTGCTTGGTGGCCGGCCCAATGCTGTGGTGGTCGGACAGCGCGCGTGAAATCGTGGTCATGGATACGCCCAGCTCCCGAGCCAGGTCGGCCATGGAAACGGGGGTAGTCGGCGGCTGGGGTTGCTCCTGTTTAGCGCGTTGGGCCATAGAACAAGGGGTGCGGGCGGTAAGGCAGAAGTGAAAAGAACCCTCGGAGAGGGAACGTCAGCGCGGCCGATAATCGGCCGCCGGCAAGGTAAAGAAGCAATGCAGACACCAAATGATACCCGGCAAAGATACATTTCCCGGCAACGTGTGTGCTGATACATCCAACAAGGACATTACCAGAAAAAATTAAGGCTGCTCGTACTTGGTGTGGTGAATTTAGGTAACTAGCAAGACTTACACAATCGTTTATGTAATTCTCGCACTTTTTCATGCAAAAACTCCTGCTTTCCCTCCTGCTGCTTTTGAGCAGCGCCGTCGCGTGGGCCCAGGCCCCGCCCCGTATTCCGGCCCACGACCCGGTGATGATTCGGCAAGACACCCGCTACTACCTGTTCTGCACCGGCCGGGGCATTGCGGTGTGGTCGTCTAGCGATATGAAAAGCTGGCAGCCCGAGCCGGCGGTGTTTGCCGAGGCGCCCGCCTGGGCCACAGCGGCCGTGCCCGGCTTCCGCGGCAACCACATCTGGGCGCCCGATATCTCCTTCCACAACGGCCAGTACAGCCTGTTTTACTCGATTTCGGCCTTTGGCAAAAACACCTCCTGCATCGGGCTGGCTACCAATACCACCCTCAACCCCAAGGACCCCAAGTACAAGTGGGTGGACCACGGGCGCGTGCTACAGTCGGTGCCGGGGCGGGATATGTGGAACGCCATCGACCCCAACCTGATTCGCGACGCGGCCGGTACGCCCTGGCTTACGTTTGGCTCGTTCTGGAACGGCATCAAGCTGGTAAAGCTCCGCCCCGACCTAAAGGCTCCCGCGCAGCCCGAGCAGTGGCAGACGCTGGCCAGCCGCCCCCGCTCCGCCCAGCTCGCCGACTCTCTGCCCGGCGACGGCGCCATTGAAGCCCCGTTCATTTTCCAGAAAAACGGCTTTTACTACCTGTTTACCTCGTTCGACTACTGCTGCCGCGGCGTGGAGAGTACCTACAAAATCATGGTGGGCCGCTCCAAATCCCTGACCGGTCCCTACCTCGACCGCGCCAACGTGCCCCTCACCCAGGGCGGCGGCACCCTGGTGCTGGCCGGCGACAACAACTGGTTTGGCCTGGGCCACAACGCCGTCGTAACCTTCGATAAGACCGATTACTTGTTGTTTCACGCCTACGATGCCGCCGACCAGGGCCACCCCAAGTTGCGCGTGGAAAAGCTGGGTTGGGACACCGCCGGCTGGCCTGTGGTGAAACCGTAAAAGGATGCTTTTGCTGATTTATATACACAATCGATTGTGTATAGAAGTAAAATTCTTACTTTGCTGACCCGTGTGCTGCTTCCCAGCCATTCGGCTTCCTCCTGTACCCGTCAACTATTGATCTGCCCTATGGCCGCTCCCACTCTCTCGCTCGACGAGCTTAGCGTCACCACCCTCCGTTTGCTGTCCGTGGATGCGGTGCAGCAGGCCAACTCTGGCCACCCCGGCCTGCCGCTGGGCGCGGCGCCCATGGCCTACGTGTTGTTTTCGCGCTTTCTGCGCTTCAACCCCCAGGACCCGAAATGGCCCAACCGGGACCGGTTCGTGCTGTCGGCGGGGCACGGCTCGGCTTTGCTCTACAGCCTGCTGCACTTATATGGCTACGATCTGAGCCTCGACGACGTGAAGGCCTTCCGACAGCTGCACTCGCGCACGCCCGGCCACCCAGAGTCGAACATGACGCCGGGCGTGGAAGTAACCACGGGTCCGCTGGGGCAGGGTTTTGGGAACGGTGTGGGCATGGCTATGGCTGAGGCGTTTCTGGGCGCTACCTACAACAAGCCCGGGCACGAAGTCGTGAACCATTACACCTACGCCATTGTAAGCGACGGGGACCTGATGGAGGGCATTGCGGCCGAAGCAGCTTCGCTGGCCGGCCACCTCAAGCTGGGCAAGCTCATCTACCTCTACGACGACAACGACATCTGCCTCGATGGACCTACTAATCTTTCCTACACCGAGGACGCCCTGGCCCGCTTCGAGGCCTATGGCTGGCATACGTCCCGCGTGGCCGATGGCAACGACCTCGACGCCATTGAGGAAGCCATTCGGGCCGCTCAGCAGGAAACCGAGCGGCCCTCGCTGATTTCCATCAAAACCATCATCGGCTACGGCAGCCCCGGCGAAGGGACCAGCAAAGTACACGGCAGCCCGCTGGGGCCCGACAACCTACGCAAAGCCAAGGAGTTTTTCGGCTGGGACCCGGCGCAGTCGTTCGTGGTACCTGAGGACGTGCGCCGGCACATGCTAGAGCCCGGCCAGCGCGGCGCCGAGCTGCAGCAAGCCTGGAATGCGTCGTTCGCTAATTACCAGCAGGAATTTGCGGCTGAAGCGGCGCAGTTTCAGACCTCGTTTGCGGGTGAGCTGCCGGCGGGCTGGGATGCGGAGCTGCCGATTTTCACGGCGGCCGATGGAGCCCTGGCTACGCGTCAGGCTTCGGGCAAAGCCCTGAACGCGCTGAAAAAGACGGTTCCTTACCTGTTTGGCGGCTCGGCTGATTTGGCCAGTTCCAACGAAATGCCCACCAGCAGCGACATCAGCTTCCAGCCCGGCCAGTACCACTACAACAACGTGTGGTTTGGAGTGCGCGAGCACGCCATGGGCGCGGCCCTGAACGGCCTGTCGCACCACGGCGGGCTGCGCGTGTACGGCGGCACCTTCCTCTCCTTCTCCGACTACATGCGCGGCGCCATCCGTCTCACGGCCCTGGCCGAGTCGGCCGTGACGTTCGTGTTTACTCACGACAGCATTGGGCTGGGCGAGGATGGGCCCACGCACCAGCCAGTAGAGCACGTGGCGGCTTTGCGCACCATTCCCAACATCATCTTGCTGCGCCCCGGCGACGCCAACGAAACCGTGGAAGCCTGGCGCGTGGCCATGACCAAGCCTAAGTCGCCGGTGGTGCTGATTTTATCGCGCCAGAAGCTGCCCGTGCTCGACCAGAACCAGTTCGGCTCGGCGCGTGAAGGCGTGGCGAAGGGCGCCTACATTCTGAAAGAAGCCGAATCGGGTCAGCCGGAGCTGATTTTGCTGGCCACGGGTTCGGAAGTTTCGTTGGCCCTGGAAGCGCAGAAAGCCCTGGAAGCAGAAGGCCACGCCACCCGCGTGGTAAGCATGCCCAGTTGGGAGCTGTTTGAGCAGCAAGACAAAGCCTACCAGCGCCAAGTGCTACCGCCCTCGGTGCGCAAGCGGGTTTCCATCGAAGCCGGTTCGCCCATGGGCTGGCACAAGTACGTCACCGACGAAGGCACCGTCATCGGCATCAACCGCTTCGGCGAGTCGGGGCCGGGCGAGGTGTTGATGGAGCTGTTTGGCTTTTCGGTGGAGAACGTGGTAGCCAAAGCCAAAGGCCTGCTGCAAGACGAGCCCGCCGAAACTGAGCCGAAGGAAGTGCTTTCCTAAGCTGTATAAAAGTCAAGGGTTCTGGACGAATTAAACCCATCATGCGAAGTATGAACGCCATGTAGAGCGCAGCGAAGCATCTCGTATGCAGTCGTAAGCAGATTACGTTGGCAACATCAGCACGCGAGATGCTTCGCTGCGCTCTGCATGACGGGCTATTAGTCATTCCACAAAACTTAACCCGCCTTCCTCGTACCCTCCTACCGCTTCACCGACAATTCTCATGAATCCATTAGTAGCCATTAAACAACACGGCCAGAGCATTTGGTTGGATTACATCCGGCGCAACATTTTAGTGAACGGGGAGCTTTCACGCCTGCTCGCCGAGGACGGCCTGCGCGGGGTCACGTCGAACCCGGCCATCTTCGAGAAGGCCATCGGCGGCAGCGCTGACTACGAGGCCAGCATCCAGGCCCTGGCCCGGCAAGGCCTTTCCGCCGAGCAGATCTACGAGCAGCTAGCCATCGAGGACGTGCAGCACGCCTGCGACCTGCTGCGTCCGCTCTATGATGCCCCCGACAGCGGCGGTGACGGCTACGTGAGCCTGGAAGTCTCCCCCACCCTGATTCACGACACCCAGGGCACGGTTGCCGAAGGCCTGCGCTTCTGGCACGCCGTGAACCGGCCCAACGTGATGATCAAGGTCCCCGCCACGCGCGAAGGCCTGCCGGCCATCCGCCAGCTTATTGCCCACGGGGTGAACGTGAACGTGACCTTGATCTTCGGTTTGAACCGCTACAAAGCCGTGGCCGAGGCCTACCTGCAAGGCCTGGAGGACCGCGCTGCCGCCGGCTTGCCCCTGTCGCGCATCGACTCGGTGGCCAGCTTCTTTCTCTCGCGCATTGACGTGCTGCTGGACCCGCAGCTCGAGCAGCTGGCCCAGCAGGGCGGGGAGAAAGCAGCGCTGGCCCAGTCGCTGGTGGGCGAGGTAGCCTTGGCCAGCGCTAAGCAAGCGTATCAGCTCTACAAGGGCATCTTCAGTGGAGCGCGCTGGCAGGCGCTGCAGGCGAAGGGCGCGGCCGTGCAGCGGCTCTTGTGGGCCAGTACGGGCAACAAGAACCCCAAATACGACAACCTGAAGTACGTCGAGCAGCTGATCGGGCCCGAGACGGTCAACACGATTCCCGTCGAGACGTTGGACCTCTACCGCACAGGCGGGCAGCCGCAAAGCCGCCTGGAAGAGGGCACTGAGCAGGCGACCCAGGTGCTGGCCCGCTTGCCCGAGCTGGGCATCGCCTTGGAGCAGGTGAGCCAGCAGCTCGAGGACGAGGGCGCCCATAAATTCAATGAACCCTTTGCCAAGCTGATCAGCACCTTAGAGACGCAGCGCCAAGCGGCCCTGCAATCGGCCACGGCCGAGCCAACCGTTTAGTCCGGTTTTATCACCCAACTGCTTGCTTCTGCCTCCCACCCTATCTATGATGAAGTACCTGATGTCTACCAATATGCTGCGGCAGCCCCTGCGCCTCGGGCTCTTGGGGCTGCTCGGCCTCACGCTGCCTAGCTGCGCGGCCGTGGCCCAAACCAGCCCGGCTACGACTGCTTCTGCCAGCGGCAGCAACCCCATCATCAAGCAGAAATACACCGCCGACCCCGCCGCGCTGGTGCACAACGGTACAGTGTACCTCTACGCCGGCCACGACGAGGCCCCTGCACCCCAGCAAGCCTACGTGATGCATGAGTGGCTGGTGTTTTCTTCAAAGGATATGGTGAGCTGGCAGGAGCATCCCTCACCGCTGAACGTGAAGGCCTTTGCCT
This sequence comes from Hymenobacter guriensis, assembly GCF_015773195.1. GTDB lineage: Bacteria > Bacteroidota > Bacteroidia > Cytophagales > Hymenobacteraceae > Hymenobacter > Hymenobacter guriensis. The sequence goes on along the minus strand of NZ_JADWYK010000003.1, from coordinate 412,869 downwards.
GGGCGCGGGATGATGCCTGGGCCTCGCAGGTGGTGGAGCGGGATGGCAAGTTCTATTGGTACGCGGCGGTGGAGCATGGCTCCATTCCTGGCAAAGCCATTGGCGTGGCCGTGGCCGATAACCCGCTCGGGCCGTTCAAAGACGCCCGCGGCTCGGCCCTGATTACGAACAACATGACCACGGACGTGAAGATCGGGTGGGACGATATTGACCCGACGGTGTTCATCGAGAAAAACGGGCAGGCCTACCTGTACTGGGGCAACAGCCAGTGCTACTACGCCAAATTGAAAGCCAACATGACGGAGTTGGACGGCCCGATTCAGAAAGTGACGCTGCCGAACTTCACCGAGGCCCCTTGGGTGCACAAACGCGGCGACTGGTACTATCTCTCCTACGCTTCGGGCTTTCCCGAGAAGATTGTATACGCTATGAGTCGCAGCATCGAAGGTCCGTGGGAATACAAGGGCATCCTGAATGAGCTGGCTGGCAACTCCAACACCAACCACCAGGCCATCATCGACTTCAAAGGCAAGTCCTACTTCATCTATCATAACGGCGGCATCAACACCGACGGCGGCTCCTTCCGCCGCTCCGTGTGCATCGACGACCTGTATTACAACAAGGATGGCACGATGAAGCGGGTGGTCATGACCTCAGAAGGCGTGAAACCGGTTAAGTAATCGTCTCCGCTTTATAGAAAAAGCCCGCTGGAAGCATTTCCAGCGGGCTTTTTCGTCTTTCAGCTTAAAAAAACATCATGCTGAGCGGAGTCGGAGCCTCTCTAGCTCTAGCTACTGATTAGTAATCCAACGCAGCAGCAGAGAGGCTTCGACTCCGCTCAGCATGACATTTACTGTCACAAATCAGTATGCGACAATTACTTGTCGCGGACCATGCGGCAGCCGTAGACGCCGCCGGCGGTTTTGCCGGGGTGGGCCTGCAGCTTCACCAACACACTGTTTTTGCCCTTGGTGAGGGCGGCTGGCAATACATAGGCTTCCTCAAAGTATTGGCCAGGCTTATTGTTTTCGAGCACCTGCGTGGCCACTTTCTGGCCGTCTACCAGCACGTCGAAGGCGCGGTTGTAGGCGTCGCTGCCCCAGTATCTGATAAGGAGCTGGTGAGTGGACTTGGGGTCGGTTTTCAGGCGAAAGGCGAAGAAACCGCCGTCGGTAGCGTGGCGCCACTTGTTGCCGTTGGCGTCACCGGCCACGGAGTTCTGGCTGGTAAGCTCATGGTCGCGCTCCGGCTGCATTTCCCCAATGCGCAGCTCGTCGGTGGTGCGAGCGGTCAATTCCCGCTGGCGCAGCCGCTCGGCCTCAAACTCAGCCTGTCGGGTGGCCCACTGGGCGGGTGTGAACTGGTCCCAGTATACGTTGTAGTGCTCGTCATAAACCTGATAGAACGGCACCAGCCGCACGGGCTGCGACTGGCTGAGCTGGCTTACCTCAAACGCTACCGCTTGCTGGTCAACCGGCTGCACAAAGCTGCTGATTTCGGGTTGGGTCGTGACGAGCACTGGGGCACCTTTCTGTGCATCAGGTGCCTGCTTTCCGAGCTGACCAGCCAGCAGCCAGGGGCCGTAGAGCATAGCCAAGCGCTGCTGATTGTCGGGCAGGGCTTCGGTGTAGAGGCTCTTGGGCAGCACAAGTTCAACCCGGTCGCCGGAGCGCCATTTGCGGGTTAGCACTACGTAGCCATCCGAGCCGGCTTTGGCCTCTACTGCTTTGCCATTGAGGCGCAGCTTCAGGCCGCCCGTAGCCCAGCCGGGCTGGCGCAACTTCAGAGGGAACTTGGTGGCTTTGCGGGCCTGCACCGTCAGGCGCACAGTGTCGGCAGCGGGAAAGCGCGCATCCTGCTTTATGACCACGCTTTTCTCGCGCCACTGTAGCTCCGAGGGTACATAGAGGTTCACGTACAGGCTTTCATCCTGGCCCCGGAAGTAGATACCCTCCCCGTACTTCACGTGGTTTTCCATGCCCGTGCCGGTGCAGCACCAGAACGACTCGGTGGGCGTGTTGTAGGCTTTTTTGCCCCCGGCCACCAGCGGCACGAAGTAGCACATCATGCCCGTTTCCTGGTTTTGGGAAGCCAGAATATGGTTGTAGAGCCCCCGCTCGTAGTAGTCGGCGAGGGCCGCGGTGGGCTGCCAGGCAAACAGGTGCCGGGTCAGCTTGAGCATGTTGTAGGTATTGCAGGTTTCGGTGGTTTCCATGTTCAGCCGGTCCGCGAGCTTGTCGGGCGCGCCCAGGTGCTCATGGTCGCTGTTCCCGCCGTTGGCGTAGGAACGATGCCGGACAATAGCATCCCAGAAGAACTCTGACGTCGTTTTCTCGGCAGCATTACCCGTCAGCTCGTACTGCTGGGCCGCCCCCAGGATCTTCGGAATCTGGGTGTTGGCGTGCTTGCCGGTCAGCTCGTCGCGGCGTTGAGCGAGGGGGCTGAGGATGGCCTGGTGATTGAAGCGGTAGGAAAGCGTGAGGTACTTTTTGTCGGCGGTGAGGGCGTACACGCTAGCCAGCGCGTCGTTCATGCCCCCGTGCTCACAGGCCAGCATCTGCTGCATCTGGGCTTCGGAGAGGTTCTGCGTCACGTCGCCCACCCAGTCGGCCAGCTTCACGGCCACGGTTTTGGCCTGCTCGTTGTCGGTGTACAGGTACGCATCCACCAAGCCGGCCAGCACCTTGTGCACTGTGTACCAAGGCACCCAACCGCCATTCAGATCGAAGCCGCTGGAGCGAATGTCGCCTCGCTTGATTTCGGCAAACAGCTGGTCTTCCTTCGGGATGCCACCTACGTAGCCGGTCTGGCGCTTGCTCTGGCACAAAGCCAGCTCCTGCACCATGTAGTCGACGCGCTGCTTGAACCGGGTGTCACCCGTGGAGGCATACGCCAGCGCACAGGCAGCCAAGTAGTGTCCCAGCGAGTGGCCCGAAATGCCCTGACTTTCCCAGCCTCCGTACTCCTTGCCCTTGGCCGGCAGCCCGGCATTCTGGCGGAAGCGGGCCAGCAGCCGGTCGGGCTCCAGGTCCAGCAGATAGCGCACGTCGCGCTCCTGCGCCGCCTTAAACGGACTATCGAGCAAACGCACATCGCGCAGCGGAAACGCGTAGGCCTGCACCGGCACCACCGGCTCTACCTTGATTTTGGGATTGCGCCACTCCGGCGCGTACGACTGCGCCGCCACCGGACCAGCCGCCAGCAACAGCGCGGCGCTGGTCAGTAGCCAAGTGGAAACAGGTTTGTTTTTCATAGGAAATAAAAGACGTGTTTTGCAGCTATGGTTAGGTCATGCTGTTTTTTCTCTTTCTGGCTTTTCACCTGCCCACGACTGAACAACAGCGGCCAGTTACTCCGCCGGAGCCACACCTGCCTTGGTCATGATGACTTTTTGGATGGTGCCGTCAGTGTTATAGTACAGGTAATCCACGCATACGGAGCGGCGAAACGAGCCACCGGCGGGGCCGTTGGCGCCGTTGTGGTACACGAAGTAAGACTTGCCCTTGAAGTCGATGATGGCCTGGTGGTTGGTGTTGCTGTTCTCGGCCAGCTCATTCAGAATGCCCTTGTATTCCCACGGCCCCTCGGGGCTGCGGCCCATAGCGTAGGCCAGCTTCTCCGGGAATTCGGTGGCGTAGGACAAGTAGTACCAGTCACCGCGCTTATGTACCCAGGGCGCCTCGGTGTAGCTAGGAAGCACAATGGTGTTGATGGGCCCGTCCAGCTCCGTCATGTTGGCTTTGAGCTTGGCGTAGTAGCAGGCCGTATTTCCCCAGTACAGATAAGCTTGACCCGCGTCGTCGATAATAACCGTGGGGTCAATATCATCGAAGAAGCTGTTCACCTTCGTGGTCATATCGTTCGTAACCAGGGCCGAGCCGCGGGCGTCTTTAAAAGGACCAAGCGGGTTATCGGCCACGGCCACGCCTATGGCCTTGCCGGGCACGGTGCGGTGGTCCACGGTGGCGTACCAGTAAAACTTCCCGTTGCGCTCCACCACTTGCGAGGCCCAGGCATCGGCGCGGGCCCAGGTAAAGTCCGTCACGCGCAGGGGCACGGGGTGCTCAGTCCAGGTTACCATGTCTGGGGAAGAGTAGCACAGCCACTCCTTCATCTGGTAGCCTTCCTGCGGAAACGGAGTTTCGTCGTGGCCGGCGTAGATATAGACCTTGCCATCGTGTACCAGCGCGGCCGGGTCGGCTGTGTATTTGTCCCGGATGATGGGGTTGCGATTGGCATCGGGTGTAACAACCGGTGGCACGAAGGGCGCAGGCTTCTCCTTCTGGCAAGCTGACAGCAGGCCCAGAACGGCAACCACCGGCAGGCACATGTATTTTTTCATTGGAAAGGAATTATCCGTTTTTGATATAAGCACACCTACTTATCAGCTTGGGCGCGTAATCAGCCTAGTTGTTCTTTATTGCTGAAATCCGGTAAAGCCCCGCGCCATGGCGGCGGATGTAGGGCGCGAACTCGCCGGTAACCTGGCCCAGATTTTTCCCTGTCCACAGGTCGCGTACGGTGCAGGCGCCTTTCAGTCCCAGACTCTGCAGCGCCACGGCCACACGGCTAGAGTCGGCGGGCATGGGCCGGTAGGGGTTTTTCGTGAACACCAGAAAGTTGAGCGTGCCGCCCGTATTCTGGGCTGCCCCGGCCTGGTCAAGGCCTACTTCACCGGCGAGGTGCGTGAAGCCGGCGGGCAGCTCGTAGGTAATCATGGAGTTGGCGTGCGTGCCGATGCCGCTGGCGTAAGCCTTCCCTCCTACCACTAGTCCGCCACCCGACACACTTTTGTTGGCCACAACCTGCCCCCAGCCGGCGGTGGCTTTTTGCCAGGGCAGGGAGGAGAGCAGCACGGTTTTCTGCCCATCTGAAAGTGTTATGTTCAGCCAGTCGGCATGGTCCCAGGCAATGTCGTCGCCCCCGTCGCGCACGTTCAGGTATAGCTGGCGCGCCCCGCCGATATTGGCTTTGAGCTCTTCGCGGTGGCCGGGCGTCTGGCGCGTAATCGGGCCGCTGGCCCACACGGCCTCGGTTTCGGGCAGCAGCTCCTGGTCCTGGGCATTGAAGACGGCCAGGAACTTGTCGCCGGTTTTGGGGTCGTCGGCGGCCCAGGCAATCAGGTCGTTCCGGCGAAACAGCTGGCGGTTACGGGTGCTGCTGCGGTTTACGGCCAGCACGTCGGAGTTGGTAAGCAGGCTCAGGGTGAAGGCGTCGTTGCTGGGCAGGTCGCCACCGAACATGAGTGGGGAGCGGAAAATGCTCCACAGGGTCATCAGGGTGTACTGCTCGTCGCGGGTGAAGCGCGTCATCCTGTCTTCGCCACGCTCGGCCCGGATACCCAGGCGGCCCAGCGGCAGCATATCGGCATCGGGGAAAGCGCCGGGCCCGATGTAGGGCGCCCAGCGGTTGCATACCTCGAAGTGCTCCTTTAGCTGCTCCCAGGAGTCCCAGAAGTCGCCCACAGTGCGCCACATGTTGGCGTGGGCAGCCACGTGACGGGCCTCCGCAATGGGCGTTTCCCCCGGCGAAGTACTCAGCACAATCTTCCGGCCCGACTTATCAATGGCCCGCCGAATCATCTCCACCTCCGCCTTGTGGTAGGGCAACGACAAGTCGTCTACCTTCACAAAATCGACGCCCCAGCCGGCATAGAGCTTGAACAGGGAGTTGTAGTACTCCTGGGCTCCTGGGCGGCCGGCCACCACCGTGTACATGTCGCGGAGCCAGCCCGCCTGCCCTTCTTTGGAGTAGATATCGGCGGCCGTGGCTTTGCTGCCGAGAATGGGCAGCTTGCGCTGCACTGCTACCACCGGCACTCCGCGCATAATATGAATCCCGAACTTGAGGCCCTTGGCGTGCAGGTAATCGGCCAGAGGCTTGAAGCCTTTACCGCCGGCTGCCGACGGGAAGCGGTTAGGCGCGGGCACGAAGCGCCCGTACTGATCGATGTTCCAGGCGGGGTCTTTCTCGTTGTAGCCGTGGGCCGTGTCGTTGCCCACGTACCAGCGGATATCTACTACTACATACTCCCAGCCGCTGCTTTTCAGGTTGCGGGCCATATAGTCGGCATTGGCCTTCACCTCGGCTTCCGTTACGGTGGGGCCGTAGCAGTCCCAGCTATTCCAGCCCATGGGCGGCGTGGCGGCCCACTGGTGAAAATCGGGCGTGGCGCGTTGAGCCACAGCGGGCAGTGCGCCGGTGGTCAGCAGCACGCCGGCCGCCAAGGCCAGCAGTTTCCGAAAATTGGGCATAAGGAGCTGAGTTGATATCTGGCCGGAAAAGCCGAGGCGTTGTGTAGTTGAGTGTGTAGTTAAGAAAGCCAAGACCCCACTCATTCGCAGCTAGTCCACGCTCCTTTTACCCACCTCTGGTCCCGCAATAAGCTCAGGTAAGCAAAGCTGATAATTTTTCTGGTGCAACGCAATCGATTGTGCAGATTTTATGATTACTTTAGTCCCGCGTTCCTCGCTCAAGAACCAGGCAGGAGCGCTTGCGGCCGAAAACCTTCGGCTTTTCGATTTTACACGAGGCGCAGTACGTTGCCCTCCCTGCTGCGCGTTTCACTTTGCTGCCAATCACTATTCTATCCGTAATGCCCCATATAAACACAATCGTTTGTGACAGTAAACCCAGTATGAACTTGCTTAACCCCCTCTCCTCCTTCAGGAACAACGGCCTTTTCCTTAACCCTTCTTCACTTCTCAATTCAAATCCCATGAAAAAATCAGTACTCTTCGGTTCATTGGCTACGGTATGCCTGCTGGGCATAAGCCAACTGGCAATGGCTCAGGCCCAAACGCTGGTAGACGGCGGCACCTACAAAATCACGCACTACGGCAAAGTGGATCCGACCACGAAAACCCCGCTGTGTCTGGACGTAGACTTCGACTCCAAGGAAGCCGGGGCTAGCGTTGGTCAATATCTCGACAACGGCATTGATGCCCAGCGGTTCGTGCTGGAAGCCCAGACCGACGGCTCCTATAAAATACGGCACACCGGCTCCACCATGTATCTGCAGCCCGTAGCCCTGAACACGGCGGCCGGCACGCAGATTGAGCAGAACGTAACCTCCGACAGTGACGCCCAGCGCTGGCTGATTACCAACACCGGCAACGACCTTTTCGAGTTGATGCTGAAAGCCACCAAGGACGCTGCCAAGCCGCAGGTGCTGGAGGTAGGCTTTGCCAGCGACATTCCCGGGGCCCGCGTGAACCTGTGGGATGACACTGACTTTGCCGAAGCCCAGCGCTGGCAGCTCACGCTCATTTCGAGCCCCACGGCCAACCGGAAAACCAACCCCGCCGAGCTGAATGCCGAGGTGTACCCCAACCCGCTCAGCCGCAACCAGGCGCTGTCGGTAAAAGTAACTACCGTCCGTAGCGGTGCCGCTGAGGTAGAGCTGCTGGATGTACTGGGCCACAAAGTGCTCAGCCAGCGTACCGCTCTGCGAGCTGGCACCAACGCCGTCAGTCTGAGCCGCCAGTCGCTGGCCGCCGGTATCTACATCCTGCGCGTGAGCCAAGGCAACTACGTCCAGCAAACCCGCATTGTGCAGCAGTAACTGCTGCGTGGCCGCGGACTAAAATAGGTAAAAATGAAAGAGCCGGTTCTTGCGAACCGGCTCTTTTTGTTGGTAGTCGTACCTACGTCTTGGCTGATATAGAGACGCATACTTGAGTCTCGTCGTTGAACGACAGTCAGCCTTATGTGGCAACGACTGAGACGCGTGTATGCGTCTCTACAACGACAATTGCTCTTAGTTAAGCGTCAATAAGTATCAACCAGCGGCAGACCGGTGGCTAAGTGCACATACTTACCCGGAAAAATAAAAGAGTGAGAAACTGCCCGCATACAGCCTGCAAAACCAGCCCCTTACCTCTGGTATTGCCGCCTAACGAACAGCCCTCACTCTTTCTCCACCAGTACGTATTGGCTACCCGCAGGTAGCGCCTATTCACTATTTACTTCTTGCCTGCCACCCGCAACACCGTGAAAGAGTTAGGCGCCAGTGTGTACTCCAGCGTAGCCGATGACACCTTGAACTGCAACTCCTTAGGAGCCACGTTCAGCGGCTGCTCCAGCGTGTTCTGGGCCTGCAGGTCGGGGCTGGCCAGTACGGTGGCCTTGCCGGTTTTGCCCAGCTTTTTGGCTCCGGCCAGGTTTACTTTCACCGCGCGGGCTTCCGGCGAGTAGTTTACCAGCTTCACCACCACTTCGCCAGTACCATTATCGGCCACAGCACTCACGAACAGGTTGTCCTGCCCGTTTTTAGCATTGCCAGGCAGTTGCACGGGCAGAATGGTAGTGCCTTTGTTCAGGGCGTACAGCTTCTGCACGTAGTAGTTGGTGGTGCCGTAGGAGTTCAGGTTGTCGAACCAGATCATGTTGGGCGTCCACTGCCAGGCGTCTACATGGGCCAGCATAGGTGCGTAAGAAGCCATGCCCACCACGTCGGCGTTGCGCTCCAAGCCCGTCATAAAGGCGGCTTCCGACAGGGCGCAGTCCCAGTTGTTCTTGTTGTCGGGCGAGCCGATGGCCACGCTTTGGGCGGCGTACTCGCCGGCAAAAATCTTGGGGCCTTTGCGGGAGTACTTGTCGTAGCGGTCGGCGTGCTCCCGGAACCACTCGGGCTTGGCGTAGTAGTGCTCATCCACGTACTCGGCGTTCAGCTCGCCCAGCCGCTTGCTGGCTTTCTCGAACAACTCCCCATCGGGGCTGGGACCGGCGCTACTCACGATCTGGATATTGGGGTACTTGGCCTTCACGGCCTTGGCAAACGGCTCGTAGCGCTCCAGGTACTGGGGGCCCCACTGCTCGTTGCCGATGCCAATCATCTTGAGGTTGAACGGAGCCGGATGGCCCATAGCTACGCGCTTGGCGCCCCAGGGGCTGGTGGCGGGCCCGTTGGCAAACTCAATCAGGTCGATGGCGTCCTGAATGAACGTATCCAGGGTCGGGTCGCCGGTGTTGGGGTCGTTGCCGGCATTGGGGCCGCCGGCGGTGCTGCTCATCGGGGCCAGCTCAGCCGAGTTGAACTGGCAGGCCATACCCACGTTCAGAATGGGCAGAGGCTCGGCGCCAATGTCTTCGGAAAGCTGGAAATACTCGAAGAAGCCCAGGCCGAAGGATTGGTAGTAGTCGGGCGTGGAGCGGTGCTTGAACTCCATGTTCCAGCGGTTGATGAGCGGCTCCCGGGAAGCCACGTCGCCGATGGTTTTCTTCCACTGATACCGCTCGGCCAGGGTGCGGCCTTCCACAATGCAGCCGCCTGGAAAGCGCAGGAAGCCGGGCTGCATGTCTTTCAGCAGCTGCACCAGGTCGGTACGCAGGCCGTTGGGGCGGTTGTTCCAAGTGTCTTTCGGAAACAGAGAAACCACGTCCACGTCCACGGCGCCGGCCCCATCCAGCGTAATCTTCAGGTGGGCTTTGGCGTCGGTGGCGGAGGGCTTGATGGGCAAGGAATACTTCTTCCACTCACTCGTCAGGCCCGAAACCTGGGCCTGGGCCAGAGGCTGGCCTTTCTCACTTTCCAGCGTCACCGTCAGGCTGTTCACGCTGCCGGGGCCTTTGCGGGCGTAGAGCGAGAACGTGTACTCAGCGTTCTGCTTCACGCCCATGCCGCGGAAGCCTTCGTTCACCATGCCCGCATCGGGGCCGGCCACGCGGGCATTCAGTCGCACGAAGTGGCGGTTGGTGGCGCTAATAGGCTGCTGGGAAAGCACGGCATAGGTTTCGAGGCCGGCGCCCCCGCGCAGGGCCTTCCACCCTACCAGGTGCTCATCGGTTTCAAACGACTTGTTTTTGACGAGCTCGGGGTACAGCCCACCGTCGGCGGCGAAGTTGATGTCCTCGAAAAACAGACCATACATGTTTTTCGACACGGCCCCGCCGGGTTTGTTTACCTGCACCGTGATGGTGGCGGGAGCAGCGGATTGGGCGGCGGCGGGCAGCCAGCTCAGCCCCGTGAGGCCAGCGGCCAGCAAGCGTACGCGAAAGGTGGGAAGTGGAAGCATTAGAAGAAGGAGTTACCAGAATTTGACGTAGAGCGCCGTGAGCAGCAGCATCGTGATGACGATGAGCGTCATCGTCTGCCGGCTCACGCGGAACATACCGGGGTTGAGGTCAATGGCCTTGGCATTGATAGCCGGGCCAGCGAGGCTGGTGCCAATCATCAGCACCATAGTGATGGCGAAGGATAGGCCCATGCAGATGAGGAAGGGAATTTCAAACTCGCCCTTGCCATTGGGAAAGGCCGTGTAGAGCAGGGTTTCGCGGCCCAGCACCGCGGGAGCATATTCGTTGAAGAACACCGACAGCACGAAGCCGGCCAGGATGCCCACGATGCCGGCCGTAGCCGTGGTGCGCTTCCAGAACATGCCCAGCAGGAACACCGCCAGGATACCGGGCGAAATGAAGCCCGTGTACTTCTGAATGAATTGGAACCCGCCTTCGCCGCCGATGCCCAGCAAGTCCTTCCAGGTGAAGGCCACGCTCAGAACTACCGCCGCCAGAATGGTGAGTCGGCCCACCCACACCTGCTTTTTCTCCGAAGCCTCGGGGGCCAGGTAGCGTTTATAGATGTCGAGGGTGAAGATGGTGGAAATGGAGTTCACCTTACCGGCCAGCGAGGCCACAATGGCCGCCGTCAGCGCCGCCATCGACAAGCCTTTCAGGCCGTTTGGCAGGAAGGAGAGAATAGCGGAGTAGGCGTTGTCGGAGTTGAAGGAGCCAGTGCTGGCCATTTCGGCCTGTAGGCTACCATTCTTGTAGAGCACGTAGGCGGCAATGCCGGGCAGCATCACAATCACGGGCATCATCAGCTTGAGAATACCGGCGAATAGGATGCCGGTGCGGGCCGTGTGTAGGTCGGCGCCCAGAGCGCGCTGGGTAATGTATTGGTTGCAGCCCCAGTAGTTGAGGTTCACAATCCACTGGCCGGCCAGGTACATGGCAATGCCGGGCAGGGCCAGGTACTTATCTACCTCCGGCTGCGGGGTAGCATCCGTAGGCTTGGGGAAAATCATGTGAAAGTGGTCGGGGGCCTTGTCCATGAGGGCCGTGAAGCCCGAGAAAGCGCCGCCGCCGAGGCCGAACTTGGTGCTCACCAAACTCAGGGCAATGTAAGTGGTGACGAGGCCGCCCACAACCAGTACCACTACCTGCACCACGTCGGTGTAGCCTACCACCTTCATGCCGCCAATGGAAATAAGCAGGGAGAAAATGGCCAGCAGGATGATAATGGTGTGGAAACTGTCGCCGCCGATGAGGTTGCTGAGCGCCAGTGCACCCAGGTACAGGATGGACGTGAGGTTGACGAGCACGTAGAGGAACAGCCAGAAAATGCTCATAATCAAGCTGAGCGTGGAGTTGTAGCGCTGCTCCAGAAACTGCGGCATCGTGAAGATCTTATTCTTCAGGTACACCGGCATAAAGAACACGGCCACAATGATGAGCACCACCGCCGCTACCCACTCGTAGGCCGCTACTGCTACCCCTACTTTGAAGCCGGAGCCCGACATGCCGATAAACTGCTCGGCCGATATGTTGGAGGCAATCATGGAAGCCCCAATGGCCCACCACGTCAGCGAGCCTTCGGCCAGGAAGTAGTCTTTGGTGCTTTGCTCGGCCTTCTGCTTGCTCTTGTAGATGTAGAACCCGTAGGCCGAAACCCCGATCAGGTACACGAAGAAGACGAGCAGGTCTAGCGTCGTAAGGTTATTGCTCATGAGGAGAGTTGAAAAAAGGTAGAGGTTGAGAGCCGGAAGATAGGCCGCACACGTTTGCTGCGGGCTATGCTGCCGCCAGTAATTGCGAGGCCGGCACGCAGCCCGGCCCCGCAATTACCGCTGCTGCCTCTACCGCTGGCTGAAGGCCACGTCGTTGTAGCGCAGCTCGTTTTTGAAGGTGCGCAGCTTGGTTTCGTCGTCGATGATGACGTACTCGATGCCGGCCATTTCGGCGAAGTCTTCGAGGTACTCGGCCGTCAGGTTCTGGCTGTAGCCGGTGTGGTGGGCGCCTCCGGCCAGAATCCAGGCGGCCGCGCCGGTGCTCAGGTCGGGCTTCACTTTCCAGAGCACGCGGGCAACGGGCAGTTTGGGCAAGTCCTGTTCGGGCGCTACGGCTTCTACCTCATTCACCACCAACCGGAAGCGGTGGCCCAGATCCACAATCGTGGCATTGAGCGCCGGGCCGGCGGGGCAGTTGAACACCAGACGGGCCGGGTCGGCCTTGCCGCCGATGCCTAGTGGGTGTACTTCTACCTTGACTTTGCCTTCGGCGATGCTGGGGCAGATTTCGAGCATGTGGGAGCCTAGCACCAGTTCGTTGCCGGGCTGGAAATGGTAGGTGTAATCTTCCATAAAGGAGTTGCCGCCGGGCAGGCCCGCGCCCATCACCTTCATGGCGCGCACCAGGGCTGAGGTCTTCCAGTCGCCTTCCCCGCCGAAGCCGTAGCCCTCCGCCATCAGGCGCTGGGTGGCAATACCGGGCAGCTGGGCCATGCCGTGTAGGTCTTCGAAAGTATCGGTGAAGCCAATGGCCTTAGTGTCCTGTAGGAACTTGCGCATGCCCACTTCAATGCGGGCTGCCTCGCGCAGACTTTCGCGCTGGGCTCCGCCGGCCTTTAGGGAGTCACCCAGCTCGTATTCCTGCTCGTAGGTAGCCAGCAGGTCGTTCACCTGTTCGTCGGTGGCGGCGTTAATCACCGCTACCAGGTCGCCGATGCCGTAGGTGTTTACTGAGTAGCCAAACTTCAGCTCGGCTTCTACTTTGTCGCCCTCGGTCACGGCCACGTAGCGCATGTTGTCGCCGAAGCGCACGATGCGGGCGCCCTGCCAGTCGGCCCAGGCGCAGGCGGCGCGGGCCCAGATGCTGAGGCGCTCCTGCACGTCGGCACTCTGCCAGTGACCTACCACTACTTTGCGCTTCACCTTCAGGCGCGCCCCAATAAAGCCAAACTCCCGGTCGCCGTGCGCCGATTGGTTGGTGTTCATGAAGTCCATGTCGATGTCCTGCCACGGAATGTCACGGTTGAACTGGGTGTGCAGGTGCGCCAGCGGCTTCTGCAGAATCTTCAGGCCGTTGATCCACATTTTGGCCGGCGAGAAGGTGTGCATCCAGGCAATCAGGCCCACGCAGTTGGAAGTCGTATTGGCTTCCTGCACCAGCTTGGTAATGCCGTCCGGGCCAGTCAGCACCGGCTTATACACAATCTTGATGGGGAGGGCTGAGCCCAGGGCTTCGGCAATCTGCTGGGAATGCTGCGCCACCTGCTCCAGGGTTTCGGGGCCGTAAAGGTGCTGGCTGCCGGTGATAAACCAGGCTTCGTAGTGGGAAAGGTCAATCATGGTCGGGATGAAGTATCGTGGGAATGGTTGGTCCCGCTAAGCGAAGCAGGACCTGTTCATTGAGCGTCTAGCGCTGGCCGTAGTAGGAGTTGGCGCCGTGCTTGCGCTCGTAGTGCTTTTGGATGAGGGCTTGCTTGAGGCGGGGCACATCGGGGCGGAGGGTGCAACTGAGGTAGGCCATGCGGGCTACTTCTTCCAGCACGGCGCTGTTGTACACCGCTTTTTCCACCGTTTTGCCCCAGGTAAAGGGCGCGTGGTTGCTGAGCAGTACCATCTCCACTTCCTTGGGCGAAAGGCCGCGCTTTTCAAACTCGTTGATGATCTGCCAGCCGGTCTGGTGCTCGTAGTTGCCGGCAATCATGGCATCCTCCATGGGCGGGGCGCAGGGCACATCGGCCGTAAGGTGGTCGGCGTGGGTGGTACCCAGGATGGGAATATCCAGCTGAGCCTGGGCCCAGGCCGTGGCGTAAGTGGAGTGCGTGTGCACGATGCCCCCGATTTCGGGCCAGTGCCGGAACAGCACCGCGTGGGTTTTGGTATCCGACGAGGGCCGGCCGCTGCCTTCCACCGTGTTGGCGTCGAAGTCCACAATCACGATGTCCTCGGGCCGCAGCGTGTCGTAGGGCACGCCGCTGGGCTTGATGGCAAACACGCCCTTGTCGCGGTCTACCACGCTGGCGTTGCCGAAGGTGAACAGCACCAGCCCGAGCTTGGGCAGCTGCATGTTGGCTTCGTAGCACGCCTGTTTCAGGTCCTGGTACTGGCTCATGCGGTTTGCTCGGCTAAAGAAGGTTCAACCACGGAGGCTTCGCGCTTGGTCTGACTTTCCACGAACTGGCCCAGGGCCTGGTACTGCTCGTAGCGGGCCTGGTAGTCAGCTACGCGGGCGGGGTTGGGCTCGTAGGTTTCGGCAAAGCCGCTGCCCATAGCTTTCTGCGCTGTCAGCACATCGGCGTGGATGCCGGCGGCCACGGCCGCGTACATGGCCGAGCCCAGGGCCGGCGCCTGCTCCGACTTGGCAATTTTGATGGGGCGGTTGAGCACGTCGGCCAGGGTCTGCATCACAAACTGTGACTTCTTAGCCACGCCCCCGATGCCGATAACCTGCTTGATGGGAATGCCCTCCTGCTCGAAGCGCTCCACAATCATCTTGGAGCCGTAGCAAATGGCCTCTACCAGCGCCCGGAAAATCTGCGGGGCCGAAGAGCCCATGGTCAGGTTCATCAAAGCGCCTTTCAGGGCCTGGTTGGCGTCGGGCGTGCGGCGGCCATTCACCCAGTCCAGCGCCAGTACCTGCGACTCCGCGGGGTCTACCGCGGCGGCGGCCTTGGTCAGCTCTACCAGCAGCTTGTCGCTCAGCTCTTCGCGCAGGGCTTCCTGCTGTTCTTGGGTTAGCACATCCGACTGCGGCAGTAAGGCCTGCAGGGGCCATTCCACCAGCTGTCGGAACCAGGCCAGCAAATCACCGAATGCCGACTGGCCGGCTTCCAGCCCCAGCATGCCGGGAATCACGGAGCCATCTACTTGCCCGCAGATGCCCTGCACCAGCTTGCTGCCAACTTCGGCAGTTGGAGCCACTACGATGTCGCAGGTGCTGGTGCCCATCACCTTTACCATGGAGTAGGCTTCAATTTCGCCCGCCACCGCACCGGCGTGGGCATCGAAGGAGCCTACGGCTACTACGGTGTTGGTTGTCAGGCCCAAGCGGGCCGCCCACTCCTCGGAAAGATGACCGGCAATTTCGTCGGCCGTATAGGTTTCTTCGAACAATCGATTGCGCAATTCCCCCAAAGAAGGTTCGAGGTGATTCAGAAACTGAGCTGAGGGCAGGCCGCCCCAGCTCTCGTGCCACATGGCTTTGTGGCCGGCCGCACAGCGGCTTCGCTTGAACGTAGCCAGGTCCTGGCCGGTAAGCAAGAGCGTTACCCAGTCGCAGTGCTCCATCCAGGAGTACGCGGCCTGGGCTACGACAGCGTCTTCGCGCGTCACGTGCATGATCTTGGCCCAGAACCACTCCGAAGAGTAAATACCGCCCTCGAACTTGGTGTAGTCCTCGCCGCCCCAGCTACGGGCTTTGTGGTTGATTTCGGCGGCTTCGTCCAGGGCCGTGTGGTCTTTCCAGAGCACGAACATGGCATTGGGGTTGTCCTCGAACCCAGGCTTGAGTGCTAGGGAAACACCGTGCTCATCCACTGCGCCGGGCGTAGAGCCAGTGGTATCCACGGCTATGCCCACAATCTGCTCTGCGGGCACGTGCTGGGCTACGCGGCGGATGCTGGCTTCCAGCCCTTCGATGTAGTCAAGGGGGTGCTGGCGGAACTGGTTGCGGGCGGGGTTGCAGTACTGTAGCTTTTTCCAGCGCGCGTAGTAGTGCACGGCCTGCGCCACTTCGGCGCCAGTGCGGGCATTGACCAGCAGCGCCCGCACAGAATCAGTGCCATAGTCGACGCCAATTACGTAGGCGTCGGCGCCCGAAGTACCTGTTGGAGAATTTTGCACGGCTTGAAAAACGTAGTGAGGAAAATCAGAATAACAGCTGGCTACTTGCGCACGCCAAACTGATAAATGGTGGAGGATTTGAGCGTGTCGCCGGGCTTGAGAATGGTGCTCGGAAACTTGGGTTGGTTGGGTGAGTCGGGGAAGTGCTGAGTTTCCAGGCAGAAGCCCGCGTGCTTGCCGTACACGGTACCGTCCTTACCGGTGAGCGTGCCATCGAGGAAGTTGCCGGTGTAGAACTGAATGCCAGGCTCGGTGGTGGTTACCGTCATAGTGCGGCCGGTAACGGGCTCATACACCATAGCTGCGGCGTGCAGGCCGCTGGTTTGGTTGAGCACCCAGTTGTGGTCGTAGCCGCCGGGCACCTGGTCAATTCGCTCCCCAATGGCGTGGGGTGTGGTAAAGTCGAAGGGTGTGCCGCGTACCGGGCGCAACTCCCCGGTCGGAATCAGGCCGGCATCTACCACCGTGTAGCGGTCGGCGGGCAGGGTCACCTCGTGGCCCAGAATATCCTTGCCAGCGCCGTGGTTGAGGTTGAAGTAGGCGTGGTTGGTGAGGTTGACGGGCGTGGCCTTGTCGGTAGTAGCCGAATAGTCGATTTTCAGCGCGTCGTCGTTCGTGAGCGTGTAGATAACCGTCACGTTTAGGTTGCCGGGGTAGCCCTCCTCCCCGTCCTTGCTCAGGTAGGTGAGCTTCAGCGTCTGCCCTTCAGCTGAAGAACCGGGCTCGGCCTGCCAGATTACCTGGTCAAAGCCCTTGTTGCCGCCGTGCAGGGTGTTGGCCCCGTTGTTTTTAGCCAGCGTGTATTCCTTGCCATCGAGGGTAAACTTGCCGGCTTTGATGCGGTTGCCATAGCGCCCGATCAGCGCCCCAAAGTAGGGGTTTGACTTGCGGAATGCCAGGCTCTGGTAGCCGCTCACGTCATCAAACCCCAGCACTACGTCGCCGAGCTTGCCGTCCTTATCCGGCACCAACAGGCTGGTGAGCGTGCCGCCAAAGTTGCTGATAGTAGCTTTCAGGCCGTGGGCATTGGTGAGCGTGTAGAGCTGCACCTCGGTGCCGTCGGTGGTTTTGCCAAAATAAGCTGAAGCAGGCACGGCGGCAGAAGCAGTTTGAGTAGTGTCAGCAGAAGTGGCGGTGGTTTCGGCCATTCCAGCCGATTTCTGCTGGTCACAGGAAGCCGCGGTCAGCAAGGTGGCCAGGCCGCCCATAATCAGTCCGCAGGAAGAAGAACGTAGCATTTCGAAAACGAAGGAGGTGGGAGTTTCAGGCGGAAAGAAGCGCAGTTGAGTTAGGTTAGACTCAGCGCAAAAGCAGTGTTTTTGACTACTTGCTCCTATCCTATCCCGGTTGCCCGCTGGTCAGCGGCGGGCATTGCTGGAATCTGGCATCCAAAGTAGAAACTATTATTGATTTACACAATCGTTTGTGTTTTTTTATCTGCTTTTTTTCTTCTGCCGACCGTCTTTTCGCCCATCATCCCGAAACTTCTGTGCAAGTTCCAGCTTGGATTTCGAAGCCTGAGACCAACAAAATAGCCGCTTCGGGTTGCAGCCCGAAGCGGCTATACCACTCCCACCCCATTCGCTCATTGTAGATGGGCTTGAGCAAGCCTTGGGCCCGGTGTTTAGAGCACCGTAATCGACTGCGTAAACTGGCGTACGCCCTGCTGCACCCGCACCAGGTATAAGCCCGGCACCAGCGTCGCCGCTACCTGCTGCCGCACCTGCGGGCGCTCCAGCGTTTGCCGCACCACGGCCTGGCCTTGCAGGTTAAATACTTCCACCGTTACGGCCGAAGCTGCGCGCAGCTCGGGTAGCTCCAGCGTGAAGCCCGTGCGGGAGGCCGGCACCGGGTAAATGCTTACCCCGGTTAGCTTCTGGCCAGCTTTCGTAGCGGTACTAGTACCGGGCGCGGCCACGGCCCAGCGCTGCGCGGCGGTGCCGGCGTAGTCGGCCAGGCTGAGTTGCGTACCGGCAGTGGTAGAAGCGGCGGGCACGCTCACGACGCGGTTGCCGTTCAACGAGGCAAATACGTAGGAACCGTCGTTGGCACGGTCCACGTGGAACTGCTTACAGGTGCTGAAAGAATACGTACCCAGCTGCAGCAGTGCCCCGTTGTTGGGCGAGCAGCCGGCCACCGTCACGGCCAAGCCACCCAGTGCGTTGGTAATCTTGTAGTCGCCGGTGCCCAGCGCGGTGAAGTCCCACTGCTGGCAGGTGAGGCCCGCGGGCGTACCCTGGGCTACGGCCTGCCCGCTTACGCCGGTGCAGCCCCAGGCGTCCCACACCAGGTCGCTGCTTTGGCTGGTGATGGTGTAACGGCCGGCCGGCAGCCAGTCGCGCGTAACCACGGGCCAGTTGGCCGGGCTCCAGGTAAGCTTGGCCAAGCCCAGCTTGGGGGCGCCGTTGTCTTCGCCATCGTAGTAATGGTGGGAAAAATACGTAGCGCCATTCTCCTCAAACAAGCCCGCGTGGCCCGGGCCCACGTAGCGGCCATCCACGTTCAGCACCAGAGTACCGCCACCTTTGTTGAGGTCCACGCCATTCTGATCGAGGAAAGGCCCGGTGGGCGACGTGGAGCGTCCTACCATGATGTAGTAGGAGCTGTTGACGCCCCGGCAGCAGGCCCCCCGGTTGAAAAACATGTAGTAAAAATTACCGTGCTTGGTCAGGAAGGCGGCTTCAGGGTCGCCGTTCACCACAGAAGACTGGGTAGTGGCGGGGCCGTTGAGGGGTTTGCCGGTGGTGGCGTCCAGTTCCAGCACGCGCAGTCCGCTCCAGTAAGAGCCGTAGCTGAACCACACCCGGCCGTCACTGTCCTTGAACAGGGAGGGGTCAATGGCATTCACATTGCTGCCCGCGTTGGTCGAAATTACTTCGCCCTGGTCTTCCCACTTATAGTTGGGGCTGGCCGGGTCCAGCGTCACGTTGGTGGCCAGGCCAATGGCCGACACGCTGGAGCCGAACGTGGAGCACGAGTAGTACAGGTAATACTTGCCGTTCATGTAAATGCAATCCGGGGCCCAGAACGTGCCTTCAAAGCCAGGTACCTTGGTTTTGATCCAGGCCGGGAAGGCTACTTTGCTGAAGACGGTGCGGGAGCCTACCTGCCAGTTCACCAAATCGGTGGAGTACATGGTGGCAATACCGTCGCCGGTACCAAATACCCAGTACTTGTTGCCCTCCTTCACGATGTTGGACGGGTCGTGGACGCCGGTAGCGCCCTGCAGGGCGTAGGCCGCGGGTCGGGCCGCGCCCAGCAACACCAGCAGCACCAGCAGCCACCGGAGGGGGCGCAATTGTGGCGCGGCGGCCTTGGGGAATAAGCGTGTAAGCATAAGGAAAGTTGAATTCGCTGAAAACCGGCGGTTTTCTATTCGCCGCTGGGTTTCAGAATCGGTTGGTTGATGGCCACCGGCACCCCGAAGTTGGGCGTACCGTCGGCGTTCCAGGTGAACTTCTGCATGCGCGGGTTGCGCTTTTCCACGCACCCTTCGTTGGGGTTGGAATTGGCGTGGTAGATAATCCAGTCTTCCTGCCCGTCCTTGGACCGGAAGAAGGAGTTGTGGCCGGTGGCGTAGGCGCGGTTGGCGGGGTTCTGCGCAAACACGGGCTGGGTTGATTTCGTCCAGGAAGAAGGCTGCATGGGGTCGGCGGTGTTGCTGGCCGTGAGCATGCCCAGC
Source organism: Hymenobacter guriensis (assembly GCF_015773195.1). Lineage (GTDB taxonomy): Bacteria > Bacteroidota > Bacteroidia > Cytophagales > Hymenobacteraceae > Hymenobacter > Hymenobacter guriensis. The sequence goes on along the minus strand of NZ_JADWYK010000003.1, from coordinate 393,339 downwards.
GTGTACTGGTCGGTGCCGCAAAAGCTGGCCGAGTACACTAGAAACGTTTTGTCGCCATGCTTCAGGATTTCGGGGCCTTCATTCACGAAGGGCGGCCCCACGTTTTCCCAAGCAAATTCGGGGTGCGAGAGTTCCACCCGCGGGCCGGTGAGCGTGGTGGGGCTGCTCATTTCGGAAATGTAGATGCGCTGCACGGCGTCGATGCCGTTGTGGCCCGACCAGAGGAAGTACCGCTTGTTGTTCTGCTCCAGCACGGTGCCATCAATAGCCCAGAAGTCAGCCGAAGAATTGAACAGCCGGCCCCGGTCTACCCAAGTGCCGGTGGTTGGGTCGGCCGCGGCATTTTCGAGCACCCAGGTGCGCTGCATGCCAAAGGTGCCGGCCTGCCCGGCGGTGTAGTAGATGTACCACTTGCCATCCAGGAAATGTAACTCCGGGGCCCACAGGTTGGCCGAGGCGTTGCCGTTGGGTGCGGGCGTCCATACCACCGTGCTGGGCGCGGTATTCAGGTCCGACATCTTCGGCGTTTTCCAGATGGTCAGCCGCTCGTTGAGCGTGTGCATGTAGTAGTAGAAACCATCTTTTTGCACCACCCACGGGTCAGGGCCGGAAGGCAGCAGCGGGTTCTGGAAGGTGGTAGCCGTGGTAGTGGGCGGCACCACCGGCGGCACAAAGGGCGCGGGCTTGCTGTCCTGGCAGCCCGGGGCCAGCAGAAGCAGGCCAAGAACCACGTAGAGGCGCGTAAATAGTCTCATGAGGACACTAGACAACGATTAACTCAACGACAGAACAGCCGCTCCCGGCAGGTGCCCGGAGCGGCTGTTCAAAGGAGCGGCTTAGAAACCGGGGTTCTGCTTCAGGTTTTTGTCAATGTCGATATCCGTTTGCGGAATGGGCAGCAGCTTGTTCCGGGGCGTAATGAAGTTGTTGAAGTCGGCGTCGCGGCTGCGCAGCTCGTTCAGACCTTCTTCGGTGTCGAACAGGCCGTAGCGCACCAGGTCGCTCCAGCGCACGCCTTCACCCGCCAGCTCCGTAATCCGCTCGTGCCGGATCTGGGTTTGCAGGTCTGCCTTGCTCAGGCCGCCAGCCAGCTCGGTGAGCTGCACGCGGCGGCGTACCTGGTTGATGAGCGGAATAGCCTCTTCTCCCCGACCCAGCTCGTTCAGCGCCTCCGCCTGCATCAGCAGCACGTCGGCGTAGCGGATCAGGCGGATATTGATACCGGAGAAGAAGTCCTCGAAGTTGCGGGTGCGGTCGTTCTGGTACTTGCGCCACAGCAGGCGGCTGGGGTTGATGTTGAGCCCCCCAAAGCCGAAAGCCTGACCGTAGAGCGTAGGCGTGCCCACGGAGCTGAACAGGGTGGCGTCGCGACGCGGGTCCACGGCGCCCGTGGTGGTCTTGTCGGTGTACTCTTCAAACAGCCAGCGGCGCACTTCCACGTCGGTGAAGCCGATGCCGGGAGGGCCGAAGAACTGGGCCCGCTCGTTGCCCTCGGCCCCGCCTACAAAGTCCTGCCCGAAGTTCTTGTTCACGCCCGAGAACTGCACCTCGTAAATCGACTCGCTGTTGTTCTCGTTGTTTTCGGTGAAGTTGTCGGCGTAGTTGGGCACCAGGGAATATTGCCCCGAGCTGATAACCTCCGCAAACTGCGTGGAGGCCTCGGCCCACTTGTGCTGTTGCATGAACACCTTACCCATGAGGGCAGCCGCAGCGCCGCGGGTAGCCCGGCCCTTGTTGGCCGCGTCGTAAGAGAGCGGCAAATCGGCCTTGGCCTTGGTCAGGTCGCCGATGATCTGGGCGTACACCTGATCCTGGGTTGCCTGGGGGGCGCGGGTGCTGGCATCGGCCTGGGTGAGCACCAGCGGGATGTTGCCGAACAGCAGGCCCAGCTCGTAGTAGCACAAGGAGCGCAAGTACAGCGCTTCGGCCAGCAGTCGCTTTTTCAGGTCCGCATTCATGTCAATGCCGGGCACCTGGGTCAGCACCTGATTGGCCCGGTAAATCATCCGGTAGGTGTCGTTCCACAGAAAGGCCGAGCGGCCATCGGTGGTGCTTACCTGCCGGAACACGAGGTACTGGTTCAGGCCCCCGTCCGGCGTGTTCGTAAACGACTCATCGGTGCGGCCGGTGGTAGCAAAGTGCCAGTACAGGCTGTACGACGAGAAAATCTGCTGGGTGGAGTACACCGCAATAACGGCCTGGTTGGCATCGGCTTCGGTTTTCCAGAACTGCCCGGTGCTGGGCACGTTTGGGTCTACCTGGTCCAGCAGATTTTTGTCGCAGCCCGTCGTCAGCAGCAAGGCTGTCAGGGCCGCAAAAGAAAGCTTGGAAATATTCATGGGAATTGCGTCGAAAGAGAAAGGGTATGGCGTTTCGTGGCGCCTTAGAAGTTCACCTGCAGGCCGCCCGTGATGGTGCGCACGTTGGGGTAGGTGCCATTATCGATGCCCCGGCCAAAGAAGCCCGTGCCGGGCGTTTCCGGGTCGAAGCCGGTGTACTTGGTGAAGGTCACCAGGTTGCGGCCGGTCACGTACAGGCGCACGCTGCCCAGGCCATCTACTTTGCTGAGCAGGCTGGCAGGCAGGGTGTAGCCCAGCTGCACGTTTTTCAGGCGCAGGTAGGAGCCGTCTTCCACCCAGCGGGTGCTGGCTATTTCGTAGTTTTTCACTTGCTCAGCACCGCCGCCGTACACCAGGCGTGGCGTGGTGGTGGAAGGGTTTTCCGGCGTCCAGGGCGACAGGTCGCGGCGGAAGTTGGTGTCGCCGTTGAGGCCATCCACGGCCGAGCGGGTCACGTTCAGCAGGTCGTTGCCGGTGACGCCCTGCCAGAAAACACTTAGGTCAAAACCTTTAAAGCCCGCCGTCAGGTTCAGGCCACCCTGCAAAGTCGGGAACGGACTGCCCACGTATTTCCGGTCGCCGGAGTAGGTGATGGCGCCGTCGCCGTTCACGTCTTCAAACTTCACGTCGCCGGGCTGGGCCAGGGGCTGAATTACTTTGCCATCGGCGCTCTTGTAGTTCTGGATTTCTTCCGTGCTCTGGAAAATGCCCATCATCTGCAGCACATACAAGCGGCTCAGCGGCTGGCCTACTTCGGTGCGGGTAGCGCCAAAGTCGCCCGGAATTACGGGCTGAATATCCGAGAGGCGCAGCACTTCATTGCGCAGGGTCGTCAGCGTCAAATCCACGCCATAGGTGAAATCCTTCCGCGTCTCGTGGAAGCCCAGGGCCACTTCCAGCCCTTTATTGCGGAGCTCACCTACGTTGGCAAACGGCTGAGCATTACCAGCGGTGCCCAGATAGCCCGGCAGCGGCGGGCTCACCAGCGCGTCTTTGGTAGTGGAAATGTAGTAGTCGGCCGATAGGCTCAAGCGGCTGTTGAGTAGCTCCATGTCAAGTCCAAAATCGGTGGTGTAGCGCGACTCCCAGCGGATGTCCTTGCTTTCGACACCGGGCTGAATGGCACCGGGCACCAGCACCTGGCCCGTACCCAGCGGGTAGAAAACAGTAGGGTTTATGCGGGCTTGGTACAGATAGGAACCAGGCAGCAAATCGTTGCCATTCACGCCGTAGCTGGCCCGCAGCTTCAGGCTATTTACCATGGGCAGGGCCCCCTTGAAAAAGTCTTCCTCGCTGATACGCCAGCCCACGGAGCCGGCACCGAAGTTGGCGTAGCGGCGGGAGGCATCAAAGCGCGAAGAACCGTCGCGGCGGAAGCTGCCCGTAATCAGGTAGCGGTTTTTATAGTCGTAGTTAACCTGGCTGAAGTAGGAGCGTTTGGCAAATACATCCATACCACCACCCACGGTGGCCGGCGAGGCCGAGTTGGAGCCCTGGCTCAGCACAAAGAAGTACTGGGGCGTGGAGGCAAACCCCGTAGCGTTGGCCGTGGCGTTGTTTACCCGGTTGGATTGCTCCGAGTAGCCCACCACCGCATTCACGTTGTTGTCGCCGAACTGCTTGTTGAAGTTCAGCGTGTTTTCGACCATGGTGAACATGGACGTGCCGCGGTTCTCGAACAGGTAGGTGGTATTAGGGTTCGACTCGCCCAGGCGGATGTAGCCTTCCCGGCGGGCGTTTTTGTCGTTGTAGTCGTGTACTTCCAGGCCCAGGTTCAGGCGGTACGAAAGGAAGTCGAAAATGGAAAACTCCCCGTTGATGCTGCCCTGCAACAGGTTGTTTTTCTGGGTGCGCCGCAGGATTTCCTGGGCCCCGATGGGGTTCACGGAGTAGTTGAACAGGTTGGCGCTGCCGTAGCCATAGCCCCCGAAGTTGGCGGGGTTGTACACCGGAATGCCGGGCAACTCGGCCAGCACATCCACAAACGGCACTTCGTTGAGCAGGGTGGTATTGATGTGGGTGAGAAGGGCGCTCTGGCCCAGCTTGAAGCGGCCGCGCGTCATGCCCGAGTTCAGGCGCACGTTGTAGCGCTCAAACGAAGGGCCTTTCACGATGCCATCCTGCCGGAAGTAGCCGCCCGAAATCAGGAAGTTGGTGGCGCTTTTGCCGGTGGCATTGCCGCCCGAAAACGTCAGGTTGTAGTCTTCTACCTTGCCCGTCTGGAAAAACTCTTTCTGCCAGTCCGTGTCAATAGCCTCGCTGTAGGCCGCCGTGCCCTTCACCGCGCCGGGCATGCGCACCGTGGGGTCGAGGCCGGCATTGCGGTAAGCTACGGCAGCGCGGTCGGCCCACTCGCTGTGGTTGGTCAGGTCGAACTTGCGGTAGATGTCTTCTACCCCTTTATAGGCATTGAAGCTGATTTTCGGCTCCCCGGCCCGGCCCCGCTTGGTGGTAATCAGGATAACGCCGTTGGCTCCGCGCGAACCGTACACGGCCGTGGAAGAGGCATCCTTCAGCACCGTCGCCGACTCGATATCCGTGGGGCTCAAGTCGCGGATGTTGTCGGTCCACAATCCGTCAATCACGTACAGTGGGTTGCTGCCCGAGCCGGTAGTGCCGATACCGCGGATAACCACGTTGGGCACGGCGCCGGGGTTGCCGGCACTTTCCACCAGCACGCCCGCTACCCGGCCCTGTATGGCCTGCGTAAGCGTGGGCACCGGCACCTTCACACTCTCCTTGGCATCCACGCTGCTCACGGCGCTGGTCACGTTCTGGCGGTCCTGGGTGAGGTAGCCCACCACTACCACGTCGCTCAGCGTTTTGGCGTCGGCAGCCATACTCACATTAATGCTGGTGCGGCCCGCTACGGCAGATTCCTGGGAAGTATAGCCCACAAAGGAGAATACCAGAATGGCATTGTCGGGGGCCACCAGCGAGTATTGGCCGTTCACATCGGTTTGCGTACCCACAGTAGTGCCTTTGACTACCACGTTCACCCCCGGCATAGCCTCCCCTTTCTCGTCCGTCACCCGGCCGGTTACCGTCACATCGGCCAGACGCAGGCCCATAGTGCTGGTATCATAGGCCGGGGCCGCGTGTGCCGTTGCGCTCAGCAACGCCAGGGGAGCACAAAGCAGGATTGCCGGCAAGGTAAGCCGGCGCACAATGGGTATGGGCTTCTTCATAGGGGGAAAGAGTGTGGGGATTTTTATGGATAACACAATCGTTTGTGTTTTTAAAACAATCACAATCGTTTGTGTAGATGGTCAAAAAAAAAGCGCAATGGATTTTACCTTATTCCGGGTCTCCTGCCAGGAGACGGCAGGCTTTCTGCTCCCAGGTGTAATTCGCGGAGAGACAACGAACAGGGCAAGATTAACAAATTTGTAACAGATAATCAACAAAAAATATTTTCTTTTACGAAGAAGCCTGCTCCTGCGCGTCTGCACAACGCAATTCTACATAATCGTTAATGTAATACTAGCTCAGGTAATGCCTCCTATATCCGGGCTACAGGCCGACAGAAAGCCCGCGGGTGCCTGCCAAACAACCAGGCACCCGCTCCCTGTTACTTGGCTTTGCGGAACAGATAGCGCGTAAGGAAGATGCCCTGGCCGGTGGTACCGCCGCTGACCAGGGTTTGGGTAAGCGGCGTGGTTTGCATCAGCTCCCAGCCGTCGGCGGCCAACTCGTTCAGATACCGCATAATCGTTTCCTCGTTGGCGTGCACGTTGCCCAGATTCAGCCCGGTCAGGCTGAACAGGTTTTCCATATTGGCTTCCTTGGTGCCTTTAAACTCGGGCGTAAACAGAATGCGGGAACGGCCCATGCCGCCTGCCACTACCGACTCGATAGTGGTCATCTGCAGGTACTGATACTGCGGAGCCGGTACGTAAGCCGGTACTTGCGGGCGGGCAGCCCGGGCAGTGGTCGGGCCGGAATAAGCCAGGCTCAGCCCCAGCGCAAGCAGAGAGGTAACGAAAAGCTTCATAAAGCAGAGAAAGGGGAAGAAAGCGAAAAGTGAAGACTACCCCAATATAAGTCAGAACCTATACAAGTAAAAGTTCTGCGACGCGCCTGTGCCGCGCACTTTTTCCCTGCGCGGCTGGGGTAGCATGCTTCACTTCTCCGGCTGCCGCTTCCTTTGTGTACCTATGGCCTTTTCGGCCCCTTACGGTAGCTTTGCCGGCCTCACCCGTTCTGCCCACTATGGCTGCTCCCAAGCTTGTTGCCTTCGATGCCGATGATACTTTGTGGCCCAACCAGCCGCACTTCGATTACGCCGAAGCCCGCCTCTACGCCCTGCTCACGCACTACGGCGACGCCGACCTGCTGGGCAGCCGCTTCTACGAGGTGCAGCGCCAAAACATGCAGCTGTTCGGCTACGGCGCCAAGTCGTTTATGCTGTCGATGATTGAGACAGTTATCCAGCTGACGCAGGGCGCCGTCACAGGCACCGAAATTCAGCAGATTCTCGACTATGGCAAGCGGCTGCTGGATTTCCCGATTGAGCTCCTGCCCCACGTGCCCGAAGTGCTGGCCGAGGTGAAACGGCGCGGGCTGCCGCTGCTCCTGCTCACCAAAGGCGACCTATTCGACCAGGAAAGCAAGCTGGCCCGCTCCGGCCTTGGCGACCTGTTCGACCATGTGGAAATCGTGAGCGAGAAAAACGAAGCCACCTACCAGCGCATTATGCGGCGCTACCAGGTGCCGCCCGAGGCGTTTGTCATGATTGGCAACTCGCTGAAGTCGGACGTGCTGCCGGTGGCGCGGCTGGGTGGGCGGGCTGTGTATGTACCCTACCACACCACCTGGGTGATGGAGCGGGTGTCGGAAGCCGAGCTGGCCGGCGTGTCGTTTCGGGAAATGGCCTCCCTGGCGGAAGTGCCAGCCTGGCTGGATACCTTGCGGTAGCCCTAATCCCGTTTGGTTTTGAGCACCTGCTTCAGCCCGGCCAGCTCGTCGCGGAGCTTGGCGGCGGTGAGGAAGTCGAGGTCCTTGGCGGCGGCTTCCATCTGCTTTTCGGTCTGCTTGATGAGCTTCTCCAGGTCGGGGCGCGTCATTACGGATACCACCGGCTCGGCCGCAATGGCCAGCGCCACATCCGCATCGGGGCCGGCGTAACCCTGGGCCTCCACCACCCGGTAGTCCGACAGAGAAGTCTGCCCCATGATTTCGGCGTGGCTCTTGCGCACCGTGCGCGGGGTGATGCCGTGCTCCTCATTATAGGCCAACTGGGTGGCACGGCGGCGGTTGGTTTCGTCGATGGCGCGCTGCATGGAGCCCGTCATCCGGTCCGCATACATAATCACCTTGCCCCGGTCGTTACGAGCGGCACGGCCCATCGTCTGAATCAGGCTGCGCTGGTCGCGCAGGAAGCCTTCCTTATCAGCATCCAGAATGGCCACGAGGCTTACTTCCGGCAGGTCGAGGCCTTCACGCAGCAGGTTTACACCGATGAGCACATCAATTTCGCCCAGGCGCAGCTGACGCAGGATTTCTACGCGGTCCAGGGTTTTCACGTCGGAGTGAACGTAGCTGGATTTGATGCCCAAGCGCTCCATGTACTTCTGCAGTTCCTCGGCCATACGCTTGGTGAGGGTGGTCACCAGCACCCGGTCACCCATTTTCACGCGGTTATCTACTTCGTCCAGTAGGTCGTCAATCTGGTTGCCACTGGGGCGCAGGTCAATTTCGGGGTCGAGCAGGCCGGTGGGACGGATAATCTGCTCTACCACCACACCATTGGCCTGGGTAAGCTCATAATCGGCGGGCGTAGCCGATACATACACGGCCTGGCGCACCATGCCCTCAAACTCATTGAAGGTGAGCGGACGGTTATCCATAGCGCTGGGCAGCCGGAAGCCGTATTCTACCAGCGCCGTTTTGCGGCTCCGGTCGCCGCCCCACATGGCCCGAATCTGGGGCATAGTGGCGTGGCTTTCGTCTACCACCAGCAGGTAGTCGTCGGGGAAGTAGTCGAGCAGGCAGAAGGGGCGGCTGCCGGGCTGGCGGCCGTCGAAGTAGCGCGAGTAGTTCTCGATGCCCGAGCAGTAGCCCAACTCCCGAATCATTTCCAGGTCGAATTCCGTGCGCTCCATGATGCGCTTGGCTTCCTGGTCGCGGCCCTCCTTTTCGAAGTAGGCGTGCTGCTGTACCATGTCGAACTGAATTTCCTTGATGGCCTGGTTCAGGCTGTCCTTGCCCGTCACAAATAGCTGGGCCGGGTACAAGGTCATCGACTTCTCGTCACTGAGCTTCTTGCCGCTGGCGGGGTCAATCTTATGAATGGCCTCGATTTCGTCCCCGTAGAAAAAGATGCGGTAGGCGTGGTCGGCGTAGGCCGGGAAGATGTCTACCGTGTCGCCCTTCACCCGGAAGGTGCCGCGCGTAAACTCCATTTCGGTGCGCGAGTACAGAATCTGCACAAAAGAATAGAGCAGGTTGTTGCGGGAGTAGCGCAGGCCCGGCGCCAGGTAAATTACGTTTTTGCCGAACTCCTCGGGGTTGCCGATGCCGTAGATACACGACACCGAAGCCACCACAATCACGTCGCGGCGGCCACTCAGGAGCGTGGAAGTGGTGTGCAGCCGCAGCTTCTCAATTTCCTGGTTGATGGCCAGGTCCTTTTCGATGAACACATCGGTGCTGGCAATGTAAGCCTCGGGCTGGTAGTAGTCGTAGTAGCTGATGTAATACTCGACGGCGTTGTTGGGGAAGAACTGCTTGAACTCGCCGTAGAGCTGGGCCGCCAGGGTTTTGTTGTGGCAGAGCACCAGGGCCGGCTTGCCGGTTTGGGCAATGACGTTGGCCATGGTGAAGGTCTTGCCCGTGCCCGTAGCACCCAGCAGCACCTGGGCCGGCTCACCGTTGTTCACGCCCTCCACGAGCTGGGCAATGGCGCGGGGCTGGTCGCCGGTGGGCTTGAATTCTGAGGTCAGTTGGTAATCCATGCGGGGAGAAAGAGGGCTTAGCGAAACTGCCTTTGCGGCGGCGCCTGCGTGGGACAAAGGTCAGCCTTTGATAACTACGTTAGCTAAATAGAGGTTTCCTCGGGAAAGAAAAAACCCCGACTGCAGACGCAGCCGGGGCGAGGATTTCAAAAGTAGCCGAAACCAAGCGTTTTATAGGCTGAACTTGGCTTAGTGTGCGGCCAGAGCTGGTGCGGCTTTGGCGCCAAACTCCACGCTGGCTTCCAGGCCCACGGAATAAGGCCGTGACTGTTGCCAGTAAGTTTGCGTAGGGTTGGCATTCAGCGTGTTGAGGCCGGTTTCGGCCGCCGGCCCAAAGGCCAGTGCCCACGAAGCGCCCACCGGACGGTACTGCATGCCGGCCCCACCGCGCACGGAAGTCAGCACTTTGCGGTAGGGAGAGTCGCTTGCACCAAAGGAGTAAGACTTTTGTGTTACCAGGTTCTCGTCTTCACCCGAGAAACGGGTGCCCAAGAGCACATTTACAGCAGCCCCTACGCGGGCATACAGCGACCAGCCGTTTTTGGCTCCGTTGCCGTACTGTACCAGCACTGGCACCCCGGCGCTGCGGTATCGGTAGCGGGTTTTCTGCGGCTCATTCAGCACCGTCAGGTCGGTAGCCATCTGGGTACGCACGCGGTCAGTGGATGAGAAACCGCCCGTGAAGGTAGTAGCCGCAGTTGGCTCCAGTGCCGCGTAGGATGTGCGGGAACTGGCCCGGTATTCGGCTGCTTCAACGCCCGCAGCCACGCTCCAGCGGCTGGATAGCCGACGTCGGGCCAGCAACATAATCCGCTGCCCTAGGCCCGCCTGCAGGTTTTCCCGGTATTCTTCGGCTCCGTCCTCATACATGCGGGCATTTACCAGAGCAGTAGACGCAATACGCACATTTGATGCTGGTAAGGCGCCACGTGAGAAATTCACGTTCGGGTTATAAGATGACAGCGTGTGCCCGCCCCCAAACGTCCAGCCAGTAGCCGTGGTCTGTTTTTTCTCATCTTCTCGGCTCAGTTCATCGGCCCAGGCCAAAGCCGAACTGGGGTACGCCGGCTGCAGAGAAGAGGGCAAGTTGCTGACAGCCGTTGCCAACGCGGTTTCGCGGGGCGTCAGCGCGGCCAGATCAGTGAAGGAGGCAGATTTGCCGCTAGTTAGCAGAGAAGCGGAAGCAGCTGCGTCAGCTAGCGTACCTGAAGCAAGTCCATCAGCAGTTGAAACGTCAGTACCCACTTGCGTAGCTGCAGCTGCCGGGCGGAGCGCCGCCATCGAGCCAATGCCGGAACCCGAAGTTTGAGCAGCAAAACCCGAGGCTGGCAAGCCCATTTCGGTAGTAGCAGTAGGATTTGTGGTAGTAGCTGTTGATGCGGCCACGGCAGCCACTGTAGCAGATGGGTTAGCTGGATTAGCAGAAGAACCCGTCCACCGGTAAGCGCGCTCCTGGCTTGTTGGTGCAGACTCATTGTGGGCTACGGAGGTCCCAACTGCCCGGCGCCCGGCAGGCATCGTGTAGCGGGAAGCTGAAGCTTCGGCAGCACCAGCGGCAGCCGGGCTCGTCTGCGAGCGGCCGGTCGTAGCGGTGGCTACGCTGGCCGTGGTGCGGGCAGCGTTGGAACGGGCAGGCGTTGAAAGGGACGCCGGGGCTTCTCCGTTCAGAGCAGGCTGGGCAGCCGAGGCTGAGCGGGAGGCAGCCGAGGTGTTGGCCGCCAGCCCGGCTTCGTGACCACCGGAGTAATGCAGCGTAAACCAGGCGCCCATAGCCATGGCAAACAGCAGGCAGGCGGCCGCCGCCCAGCGGTGCAGCTGCAGGCGCTGGCGGTAGGTTTCATTTTGCTGAACCAGCAGGTCGTGGTCAATCTGCGCCCACAGGTCGGCCCGGGGCGCTATTTCGGCTTCCTCGAACTTCTGTCGAAACAACTGCTCCAGGTTGCCGGTCTGAGGGTTCTGTGGCTTATCGGCTGAAGGTTCCATTGTGACGATGAGCGTCGAGGCGTTCCAGTTTGTTTTTGAGAATAACCCGGGCCCGGGCGTATTGGGATTTGCTGGTACCTTCCGATATCTGCATCAGCTCACCTATTTCCTTGTGGCTGTAGCCTTCGATGGCGAACAAGTTGAATACCATGCGGTAGCGCGGGGCCAAATCCTGAATCATCGTAAGCAGTTCCTCATAACCATAGTTCGCCAGCGTGAATTCCTCGTCGGCCAGCGTTTCGGGGTATTCACCCTCACTTACGGCTACCAGCGGAGCGTTGCGGCGGTGCTGGCGCAGGGCCGCATTCACCATAATACGGCGAATCCAGAATTCCAGCGGACACTCGCGCCGAAAACCCGGCAGATTGCGAAACACCGTCACGAAGCCTTCCTGCAATACGTCTTCGGCCTCGAAAGTGGTTTGGGCGTAGCGCATGCACACGGCCATCATCTTGCCGGAGAACCGCTCGTATAATTGTTTTTGCGCCAGCCGGCTCCCCGCCAGGCAAGCATCGAGCAGGGCCGATTCGTCTAGGATAGCAGGAGAAGCAATAGGACGCACGGGAGCGGTACGGGTAACCGTTTCACGGGAATAACTGGAATCGGCGAGCAGACCACGCAGGCCCGACGCCCCAAAACTGGCCGACAGAGCACTCATACGGCACTCCGATCAACCAGACCGGCTCCCAAAGTTACGGCGGAGCAGCCGGTTGGCAGCCCCGCAAAGGCGGATAGATGATGCATAAATGCAGTTGGCTTCGAAGAACCCTATTCAGCCGGCTGGCTACCGGCTTATAAGGGAGAGGCAGCGGCCCGCAGGGAGGTTGCATGCAGGCTTTGCCGCCAGCCAAATAACCACCTATCCATCTATAAAGCAACCTTTTACCGACACACAATATCCACGAAGGCTAATAAAACACGAAAGTCGAAGCTGGGAGCAACGATTCTAGCTTAAAGCATATTACTTGCGCGGAGCACGGCCGTTACGGCGTCGCGGTACGTGTCGCCGATGGGCAGCAGGCGGCCGGCAATCTGAACTTTGCCCCGTTCAATGTGCTCGATGCGGTTGAGCGCCACCAGAAACGACTTGTGGATGCGCGCAAACCGCTCGGGCGGCAACACCTCCTCCACCCGCCGGAACGACTGCAGCGTCAGCACCTTACCGCTGGTGGTATAAATCATCAGGTACTCCTTCATGCCTTCGATGTAGAGAATATCGTCGAAAGCCACGCGCTGGAGCCGGTGGTCATTTTTCACGAACATGGCATCGGGCGCGGCAGTGGCCTCGGCTGGCGCGGGGGCAATGGCCGCCGGGGCCGGCGCGGCCAGCTGCTGGCGTACCTTCTGCACGGCCTGCACGAACCGCTCGAAGGCAATGGGCTTGAGCAGATAATCGGCCGCGTTCAGGTCGTAGCTGCGGACGGCGTACTGGTCGTAGGCCGTGGTGAAAACCACGCGCGGGCCGGGCTGGGGCAGCAGCTGCGCCAGCTGCAAGCCCGTGAGGCGGGGCATGTGAATATCGAGAAAAACTACATCTACAGGGTTATCCTGCAGAAATGCCAGGCCCGCCAGCGCCTCATGAAACTGCCCCTTCAACTCCAGGCCGGGTATCTGCGCGCAGTAATCGGCCAGCAGCTCCAGGGCCAGGGGTTCGTCGTCCAGAATAGCGCAGGTCATAGGAGAAGGTGATGAGGTGACAGGTGATAAGGGCAATAGGGTGGGCAAGTACGCAAAAACCAGCCAGGGCCCCTACGGTGCGGTGCTGGAGGGCCGTTTTGCGGCTACCACTCAGGAGACTGGCCTTTATCCTCCGGCGGGCAGACGCCCCCGCTGTGCGGGCTACGTCTGCCGCCAGACCTATGGCAGCAGCACCATGGTCACAATGTGCTGGCCGGGCGGGGTTTGCACATCCAGGGCGTAGCGGCTGGGGTAAAGCAGCTCCAGGCGGCGGCGCAGGTTTACCAGCCCCACGCCGCCGGGCTGCCGGGGCAGGTCCCGCTCGGCATCGGCAGGCGCTACGTGGTTGAGCACCGAAAACCGCAGCAGGCCGTCCGCGGCCAGGTGAAGACTGATGTGAACCGCTACGGGGCGAGCGGCCAGGTCGCCATGCTTGAAGGCGTTTTCGACCAGCGGCAGCAGCAGCAGTGGAGCAATAGGGTGGGCACAGTCGGGCCCCGCCCCTTCCACATCAAAGCGGATGGCCTCGGGCGCGGAAGCTGGCAGGCGCAGGCGCTGCAGATCCAGGAAGCTGTGCAGGTGGGCCAGCTCCCGGCTCATGGGTACGGTGTCGGTACTGCTTTCGTAGAGCAGATAGCGCATGATTTCGGCCAGGCGCAGCACGGCCTCCGGGGCTTTGTCGGACTTGCGGCTGGTGAGCGAGTAGATGTTGTTGAGCGTGTTGAACAGGAAGTGCGGGTTGATCTGGGTTTTAAGCATGGCCAACTCCGTGAGCAGCTGCTGGCGCTCCAGCTCCCGGCGGTTGCGCAGCCCGCTGAGGTAGTCGCCCGTGATGCGCAGGCCCGAGCTGAAGAAGATAGTGCTCAGCCCCATCAGCGTGTATGGAATAATCATCATGAGCTTTTGCGGGGCAGTCTGGGCTTCTTCCATAGCGCCGCCCCCAATCAAGCCGGAAATGCCAAAGCGCAACGGCACGTAGGCTGCCAGCAACAGCAGCACGCCGCCCAGGTACGGCCAGAGCCGACCCCGGCCCACGGTGCCCGGCACGAGTACCATCCAGTTGAAATAGAAAATACTCGCCGACAGCACATTCGTGAGCAGGGCCCGCAGCACCAATTGGTTTTGCGGCATCCGCTGCTTGGGCCCGGCGTTGAGGTTGCTGTAGACGGCCAGTCCGTCGAACAGCAAGAGGGCGCCCCAGAACAGGAAATGTACCCATTTAGGCACGGCGGCTTCCTCGGAGCGGGGCCACCACTCCAGGCGGGAAAAGGCGCGCAGCCGGGCACGGCGGCTTTGCGGGGAGGCGGCCGACGAGGGCGCCGCAAGAGGAGAAGCAACGGTTTGCACCCCGGAAGATAGGCAGGCGCCGGATTTTGGCGGGTTCATCTTCAACCAACGCCCCGCCCGGCTTCAACCAACGGCGCACTTTCTGCCCCCAATCCGTGGCCCCGGCTGATTAGCTGAGTTTCTGGTCTGTTTTTCGGGTTGAAGCGGCAAAAACCGCCATTGCCGGGAAAGCCGGCCGGCTTGGTTGAATACCCGGAAAAGCACCGGAAGCAGCCGCTACGTTTGCTGTCGTCTACTCTGCTTTTCTGCGCTATGAACTCAACTGCTCCGCTCCTGGTCGAAACCCGCGACCTGTCTTTCCAATTCGGCCAGCGGCCCATTCTACACAGCCTGCCACTGCAGGTACCGGCCGGCAGCATTTATGGCTTTCTGGGGCCCAACGGGGCTGGCAAAAGCACCACTATGCGGCTGCTGCTGGGGCTGCTACAACCCACGGCCGGCTCGGTTCACCTGTTCGGCTACGAGCTGCGGCGGCACCGCGTGGCTTTGCTCAGCCGCGTGGGCGCCCTCATCGAAAACCCTTCGCTCTACGACCACCTCACGGGCTTTGAGAACGTGGAAGCCACCCGCCGCCTGCGCGGCGTGCCGGCCCACCGCACCGCCGAGGTGCTGGAAATAGTAGGCCTGACGGAAGCCGCCCGCCGTCCGGCCCGCGAGTATTCCCTGGGGATGCGCCAGCGCCTGGGCCTGGCCACCGCCCTGCTCTCCGACCCCGCCCTGCTGCTGCTCGACGAGCCCACCAACGGCCTCGACCCTAACGGCATCATCGACATGCGGGAGCTGCTGCGCCGCCTGCGCGACGACCACGGCAAAACCATCATTGTCTCAAGCCACCTCATCAGTGAAATAGAGAAGGTGGCCACCCACGTGGGCGTCATTCAGCAGGGGCGCATGGCGTTCCAGGGCAGCCTGCCCGACCTGCAGCGTCTGCAAACCGGCCGGGCACGCCTGGTGCTCGAAACCGAAAGTGCCGACACCTGCCGTAACCTGCTGCCCCGGCTACTGGGCTCGGCCCAGGTAATTGGCACCGGCACGCTGTGGCTGCCCTGGCTCACGCCCGCCCAAACCGCTGAGGTGGCCGCCGCCGTGGTGGGCGCCGGGCTGCCGCTCTACGGACTGCGCCTGGAGCAGCCTTCCCTCGAAGAAACCTTTCTGCACCTCACCGAAAACGCCGCTGTATAATGACTACGCTTTCTGCCTCCGACTCTTTCCTGGCTTTGCCGGTTGCCCCGGCTCCCCTCACCCAGCTGCGCCGCAGCCTGCAGGCCGATACGCTCAAGCTCCGGCGCACGGCGGCCCTACGGCTGACGCTTTTCAGCGGGGCGCTGCCGGTCTTGCTGGTGTTCATGATTTACCTGTTCAAGGGGCACGCCATCGTGAAGCCGGGCACCGACCCGTGGCCGAGCTTCCTGATGCGTTCCTGGCAAACGGCAGGCACCCTGCTGCTCCCATTGTTTGTGGTGCTGCTTACCAGTTTGCTCGTGCACGTCGAAACCAAGGCTACGGCCTGGAAGCACCTGTATGCGCAGCCGGTGGGCCGCGGGGCAGTATTTGTTTCCAAGCTGCTGGTATTGCTGGCGCTGAACGCGGTGGCGCTGCTGCTTTTTGCCGGCCTGCTGCTGGGTGCCGGCGCCCTGCTGATGCTGGTGCGGCCCAAGCTGGGCTTCCAGAGCCACGCTATTCCGCTGGAAACCATCGTCTGGATGCTGGGCCGCACCTATGTGGCTACGCTTGGGCTACTGGCTGTGCAGTACATCGTGAGCTTGTTTTGGCGCTCCTTCGTGGTACCAGTAGGTATCGGCATGGGCGCGGTGGTATCGACCATTGCCTTGCTGCAGTGGGAGCATGCCGATAAAATCCCGTACGCGGCCCCACTGGGCACGGCCGTATCCCTGCGCCTCGATAAAGTAAAGGGCATTGTGGTGGCCCACGAGCTGGCCCCGCATGAGTGGTACAGTCTGGCCTGGTTTGCGGGCGCTCTGGTAGTTGGCTATTTTCTGCTGCAGCGGCGCACCATCACTGCCTAAGGTGGCATGGGTATGGCCGGCTGGCGTGCCCGTTCACGCCGATAAATGGCCCGTTGGTTGGAATAAAACCGGCCTGCCGCAACCCTACCGTAGTTTTGCAGTCCTTAGCGCGCTGCTCATACCACTCGGCCAACAGGCTTGTCGGCTGACTTCAATCCCAGTCCTGATTGACCTGCCTGAGTTATACCAGCACCCTGCTCCGCTCTTTTTTCACGCTTCCTTCTTACCGCTATGAAACACACATATCTTCCCTTGGTCCTGACGAGCCTGCTCGCAGCCCCTGCCCTAGCCCAAACCACGCCTGCTCCTGCTGGCCAGCGGCCTACCGGCGGCACCGTAACGGCCACCAGCACTGCCCTGCCCGCCGCGCCCCAAGGCACCGGCCGCCTCGAAGGCACCGTGCTGGATGCCACCACCAAAAAGCCTGTGGAGTATGCCACCGTGGCTTTGCTGCCCGCCAACGGCGAAGTTCCGCTGGATGGGACGGTGGCCGACGACCGGGGCCGCTATCAACTGAAAAACCTGGCTCCCGGCTCTTACCGCCTGCAGATCAGTTTTATTGGTTATACAGCTCAGTTGGTGCCCGTCACCGTAACCAGCGGCGCTACCACGGTGCCCGCCGTGAGTCTGGCTTCCAGCACCCAGAAGCTGGGCGAAGTAACGGTAACGGGTGAGCGTCCCGTAGTAGAAAGCAAGCCCGACCGCCTGGTTTACAACGCCGCCCAGGACGCCACCAACCGCGGGGGCACCGCCGCCGACGTGCTCCGCAAGGCGCCTATGCTGAGTGTGGACCCCGACGGTAACCTGCAGCTGAACGGCTCGGCCAACGTGCGGGTGCTCATCAACGGCAAGCCCTCGGCGGTGGTATCCGGCGACCTGGCGCAGGCCCTCAAGCAGCTGCCCGCCGACCAGATCAAGAACGTGGAGGTAATTACCTCGCCCTCGGCCAAGTACGACGGTGAAGGCTCCGGCGGCATTGTGAACATCGTGCTCAAGGAGAATAACCTGCAGGGCATCAACGGGAACGTAGGTCTGGCCGTGGGCACGCGCAACTCCAACGGCAACCTGGGCCTCAATGCCCGTAAAGGCAAGCTGGGCTTGTCGGCGGCGCTGAATGGGTGGGGCTTCTACGCCCCTGGCGACCAAGAAGTGGACCGCACCGACCGCAACGTGTTAAATAAACAGAAAGACCTGACCACAGGCTATTTGCGCCAGCGCAACGACGGCTTCGGGGGCGGCGGGGGCGGCAATGGCCGCATTGGGCTGGACTACGAGCCGGCTCCGAACCACGCGCTCAGCCTAGCCTTCAACGGTAGCCTGTTCCGCAACCGCTTTGACGTGGATATTGATAACCGGTATGACGTCGCTTTAGGTGAACCTGCTGACAGCACTGGTCAGTTGGGCAACTACCAGCGCGAAACGATGCAGAAGTTTCGCACCCAGAGCTACGATCTGACGGGCACCTACACGCGCACCTTCGGGCAGGGCAGCCGCCGCGAGTGGACGGTGCTGGCCCAGCACTCCCGCAACCGCAACTACCGCTTCTACGATGTAGACCAGTTTCCGCTAGAGGCCAGTACCGATGGAATGCCGGTATTTCAGGAGTTCAGCCCCAACACGGCCCGCAACCTCGAAACCACTATTCAGACCGACTACGTACTGCCTATCAAGGAAAAGCAGACGTTGGAGTTTGGCGGCAAGCTGATTAAGCGCACTGTAGAAAGTGACTACCGCGTAAGCCGGGCCGACGGGGATGCCCCCTTTGCAGAAGTAAGTGCCCTCACCAACACCTACGACTACAACCAGGATGTGCAGGCCGGCTATGCTACGTACGCTACCCCCCTGGGCAAGCTCTACAACGTGCGGCTGGGGGCCCGCGTGGAGCGCACCGACCTGCAGGGCAACTTCCAGAACCAGGACAAGCCCTTCAGCCTCGACTTTACGAACGTGCTGCCCAACGTGGCCCTTACGCGCAACCTCAAGCAGCCGGGCTCTACGGTACGCCTGAGCTATTCGCGCCGGATTCAGCGGCCCAGTATTTTCTACCTGAACCCCTACCGCAACGTAACCGACCCGCGCAACATCTCCCAGGGCAACCCCGAGCTGAAGGCCGAATTCACCGACAACTACGAGGTGAACTGGAATACCTTCGTGAAAGGCTCCGTGCTGAACGTGACGGCCTACTCGCGCCAGACCAACAACGCCATTGAGCGCATATACAAAACCGATAAGCAGGGCCGGGTAGTATCGACCTACGGCAACGTGGCCCGAAACCAGACCTACGGCCTCAACCTGTTTGGCTCGTTCAAGCCTCTGCCCAAGTGGGACATCAGCGGCAACGTAAGTGCCTACTATGTGTACCTCTTCAGCCAGTCGCTGACTGACCTGGGCCAGCGCGGCAAGAACTCCGGCGTGGTGTACTCGGCCAATATCAACTCGGGCTACAAGTTCGACAAGGGCTTGAGTCTGCAGTTCTTCGGCATGCTGAACTCGCCCCGCATTCAGCTGCAGGGCAAAAGCTCAGCCTGGCAGATGTATTCCATTGGCCTGCGCAAGGAAGTGCTGAAGGGTAAAGGCGACTTCACGCTCAACGCCGACAACCCCTTCACGCGCTACGTGAAGCTGGCCAATGACTTCGACAACGGCTTTTCCGACTCGCGCAACACCACCTTCATCTATAACCGCGGCGTGCGGGCCGCCTTCAGCTACCGCTTCGGCAAGCTCGAAAACAAGCCCCAGCGCCCTAAGCGTAGCATCCGGAACGACGACCAGAAAGCCGGCGAGGGTGGCGGCCAGGGTCAGCCGTAAGACTTTGATTGGCTGTTTGAGTGAAATTGGTTGGAACGGCCCGGGGTATTACCCCGGGCTGTTTTTTTGCGGCTCCTGCCAACGCCGGCCCTATTTTCCGGCTCTCTGCGTGAAATAACGGCCGGGCTTGCAGCGTTTCCGAAATTCCACTGTTAGTGGCGTGTCTGTCGATTCTTCTTTTATCCTTTCGTTTTATGAAGCAGTGGTTACACCTGCTGCTGCCGGCGCTGCTGGCAGCCTCTCCTACCCTGGCCCAGACTACCCCGGCCACTCCTACCCAAACGGCTACCAAAGGCACCGGCCGTCTTTCCGGCCGGGTGCTGGACGCGGCCACCCAGAAGCCCGTAGAATACGCCACCGTAGTGCTGCTACCCGCTACGGGCACGGCGCCCCTGGCCTCGACTACCGGCGACGAGCAGGGCCGGTTTGAGCTGAAAAACCTGCCGGCCGGCTCTTTTCGGCTGCAGCTTAGCTTTGTGGGCTACACCACGCGCATCGAAAATGTGACGGTGACGGGCCAGCTGACGGATCTGGGCGCCCTCACCCTGGCTACCAGCACGCAAAAGCTGGGCGAAGTAACCGTGACCGGAGAGCGGCCCGTTATCGAAAGCAAGCCCGACCGGCTGGTATACAACGCCGACCAGGATGCCACCAACGCCGGCGGCACGGCCTCGGACATCCTGCGCAAAACGCCCATGGTGAACGTGGACGGGGACGGCAACGTGCAGCTGCGCGGAACCTCCAACGTGCGTATTCTCATCAACAACAAGCCTTCGGCCATGCTCTCGGGCAACCTGGCGGAGGCCCTGAAGCAGATTCCGGCCGACCAGATCAAGGCCATTGAAGTGGTGACTTCGCCCTCGGCCAAGTACGATGCCGAAGGCTCGGGTGGGGTCATCAACATCGTACTGAAAAAGAACTCCCTGGAAGGCACCAACGGCAGCGTAGGTGCTACGGCCGGCAACCGCAACCAAAGCCTGAATGGCTCCCTTAATGCCAAGCGCGGCAAGTTTGGCGTTAATACCAAGCTCACGGGCTTCCGCAACCTCTACCCCTACCGCTCCAGCACCACCCGCACCGACTTTGTGCCAGGCTCTGGTGGGGAACGGCAGGTGCTGGGGCAGCTGGAGCAACGCACCGTGTCGGAGAATACGGGCAAGGGCGGCTACGGGCAGGTGGAATTCACCTACGACCCTTCGCCCCTGCACAGCTTCACGCTCAGCGGCAACGGAAACCAGTACCAAAGCAGCTCACCCCAGGAGCTGTTCAACGAGTACCGGCAAACTACGCCCTCGGCCCCCGGGCAGTTCTCGCTCGATACGCTGTACTCCCGCGACATTGTGCAACGCTTCCAGTTCCGCAACTACGACCTGAACGCAGGCTACACGCGTACCTTTGGCGAAGCCCAGCCCCGCCGCGAGTGGAGCGTGCTGGCCCAGCACACCCAGAACCGCAACACCCAGGAGTACAGCCTCGACCAGTACCACTCTGCCGATGTGCAAAAGGGCCCGCTGGAATACCAGGAGCGTAGCAACAACCTGGCCCGCAACACCGAAACCACCCTGCAGACGGATTACACGCACCCGTTCAGCGCAACCAGCACCCTGGAGGCCGGGGCCAAGACCATCCGCCGCACCGTCAGCAGCGACTACAGCCTGGATACTTTGCTCACGCGGGTGCAGCCCGACTTTATGCGCAGCGTGCGCCGCTCCAATGCCTTCGACTACAACCAGAACGTGCTGGCAGCCTACGCCACCTACGGCTTCACGCTCGACTCGGTGTACAACTTCAGCCTGGGTGCCCGCCTGGAGCGCACCGATATCAAAGGGGAGTTTCAGGGGGAAAACGGCCGGTTTTCCAATGACTACCTAAACGTGCTGCCCAACCTGAGCGTGACGCGCACCCTTGGCAAGCCGGGCCAGACGTTGCGCTTCAGCTATTCCCGCCGCATTCAGCGCCCCCAGATTTACTACCTGAACCCCTACGTGAACCAGAGTACGCCCAGCAGCATCAGCTACGGTAACCCCAACCTCTCGCCCGAAATAACGGACTCCTACGAGCTGAGCTACGGCACCTTCGGGGAGAAAACCTCCTTGAACGTGTCGGCCTACACGCGGCGCACCGGCAACTCTATTGAGGAGTTCAACCGTTACAACGAGGAATTGGCCCGCACCGAAACTACCTTCGGCAACCTGGCTACCAACACCACCTTCGGGCTGGGCCTGTACGGCTCCTGGAAGCCCGTGAAGGGCTGGGACATCAGCAGCAACCTCAACACCGACTACACCCGCATCTACAGCGCCGCCCTGAGCCGCACAAGCAGCCGCCTGAACGGCTCCATGAACCTGAACACGTCCCTGAAGCTGGGCAAAGCCTACTCCCTGCAGGGCTTCGGCGGCGGCTGGACCGGCGGCGTGCAACTGCAGTCGCGCTACGCGGGCGGCATTTGGTACGGCGTTGGGGTGAAGCGCACCCTGCTCAAGGAAAAGGCCGACCTCACGTTGAACGCCAGCAACTTTCTGCAGAATGGACGGGCTTTCCGCAACACCACCGAAACCGACCAGTTCCGCAGCACCGGCACCTGGTTTCAGTACAACCGCGGCGTGCGTCTGTCCTTCAACTACCGCTTCGGCAAGCTGGATAGCGGCTCCCAGCGCCAGCGCCGCACCATCCAGAACGACGACTCCAAGCAAGGCGGCAGCAAAGGCGGCCAATAGCGGTGAGAGGGGTGACACGTAACACGTTGTCATAGCGAGGCCTGTGGCGCATCAAGCCAGTGTCCGAAGCAATCCGTCCTGAGCAGCGTACCAAGCCCCTAAGGCACAAAGCCCCTGACGCCAGCACGGACGTCAGGGGCTTTTTGGTTTATAACCGGTCTGGTTTTGTCTAGGACGGATTGCTTCGCCTCGCAATGACACCGAAAACTCACTATTTCACTATCTCACCATTTCACTTCTTCCAGATATCCCAGGCGGCTTCGGCTTGCAGGCAGAGCATTTCGAATCCGTTTTTGGTGGCCGCGCCCTGCGCCTGACCCCGCTTCATAAACTCGGTTTCGCGGGGGTTGTACACCAGGTCGTAGAGGAAGTGCTCGGGGGTGAGAGCTTCATAAGCGAGGGTGGGGCAGTCGTCTACGTTGGGGTAGGTACCCACGGGCGTGGTGTTGATGATGAGCTGATGACCGCGCAACAGCTCCGGCGTAAGCTCCTCGTAGGTGAGGCCTGCGCCAAGTGGGTGCCGCGACACAATCCAGTAGCCAATGTTCAGGTCGCGCAGGGCTACCTCCACGGCTTTGGCGGCGCCCCCGTTGCCCAGCACCAGCGCCCGGCCCTCGAAGCCCCGGGGCAAAAAGTCCCGCACCGACTCCCGGAAGCCAATCATGTCGGTGTTGTGGCCGATCAGCCGACCATCGGGGCGAAACTCAATGACATTAACGGCTCCTACGCGGGCAGCCGTGGGCGCCGTATCGTGCAGGTAAGGCCACACGTTTTCCTTGTAGGGTATTGTCACATTGAGGCCGCGCAGCTCGGGGTGGCGCTCCAGCAGCGCCGGCAGCTCATCAATGAATGGCAGCTCAAACAGCTCATAGTGATGATCCGCCAGCTGCAGGCTTTGAAACTTCTGGGTGAAGTACGTCTGGGAAAACGAGTGGGTCAGGGTGCGCCCCAACAATCCGTAGGTAGGCATAAGAACTGAAAATAGAGCGGTAAGCAACGAAAAAACCACCTCAACCCCATGCGGCCAGGTGGTTTTTCTACGTAAAGTTCCGGCAGCGCGCCTTAAGCCTGCCGCGGCGCCAAACGGCTTTTCACTACTTCCCATACCGCCGGCAGCACCGACACCACGATGATACCGATGGTAAACAGCCCGAAGTTCTGCTGGATCCAGGGCAGTCTGCCCAGGAAGTAGCCCGCGCCCGTCAGCAGCGTCACCCACAGCACAGCCCCCACCACGTTATAGCTCAGAAACTTGCCGTAGCTCATGGTGCCTACGCCCGCAATAAAGGGCGCAAACGTGCGAATGATGGGAATGAAGCGGGCGATGATGATGGTTTTGGCTCCGTGCTTTTCGTAGAAGGCCTGGGTGCGCTCCAGGTGTTCCCGCTTCAGGAACCGGGAGTTTTCGCGAAATACGCGGGGCCCCAGGTAGTCGCCAATGTGGTAGTTGAGCGTATCACCCAGCACAGCAGCCAGAATCAGCAAGCCTATCATCAGCCACACATTGAGCGGGGAGTCTGGCAGGGCCGCCGCTGCGCCGGCCGCAAACAGCAGGGAGTCGCCGGGCAGGAAAGGCAGAATAACCACCCCGGTTTCCACGAAAATAATCAGGAAAAGGATGGCGTAGGTCCACGCCCCATACTGCTGGATTATCTCGGCTAGGTGCTTATCGAGATGCAGAATAAAGTCAAGAATCTGTTTCAGAAAATCCATCAGAAGAAGAAAAGGCGCGACCAGCCGCACCACAAAGAAAGCAGGCCCGCCGCACATATCCGTGCCACCTTACCTTACGGCTTGCGGGCCACTACCAGCTGGTTGAGCTTTTCTACCCGTTGAAACACGCGCAACTCCAGGCCCAGTTGCGTGGCGTGCTGGTGCAGAGTTTCCGTAAGGGCCGCGTGGCTTGGGGCTTCAATGGCATTGAGCAGCACCGAGCCGCCAGACTCCAGCAGCCGGTGCAGCGCCTGCCAGAACGGCCAGCCAAACACTTCCGGCGGTATCTGGCTGTCAATCGAAATATCCACGATAATGAGGCCGAATCTTTCCGGAGCCTGCTGCACCCAGGCAAAGGCATCGGCCGGCACAATGCGCAACTCCGGGCCGGCTGTGATGCCAAACTCCTCGGCGGCCAGCTGAATCACGGCCGGGTCCAGCTCCACGGCCGTTATAGAGTGGCGGTACTGCAGCTCCTGGCGCAGCGTCTGTATTACGGAACCGCCGCCCAGGCCCAGCAGCAGCACGTGCCGCACGGCTTCCAGCGGAATCTGCTGCAAGCCAAATCGAAGCACCCGCTGTAGCGCGCCGTAGGAGTAGTTGGCGGTGCGGGAGTCGAGTACCTTACGCCCCTGGTAGAGCGTGACCTCAAGCTCCCCGCTCACGGCCGAAGGCACGCGGCGCGTAAACGGAAACAGGTAGCTCAGAAGCTTTTTCATAGGCCGCAGATTTCCGCGAAAGTACGCCACTGCCAAGGTAATATGCATACGCCTTTTGAACGGTGGAGAGACGCCTGATACCCGCCCTACCCTTCAGCCGTAATGCGCCAGAGCTTACCAGCGGCATCATCGGCGACGAGCAGGGCCCCGTCGGGCAGCACGGTGATGCCCACGGGGCGGCCGTACACTTCCTTTTCGGCTTCGTTGGCTATGAAACCCGTCACGAAGTCTTCCATCGGGCCGCTGGGCTTGCCGTTCCGGAATGGCACGAACACCACTTTGTAGCCTGAGAAGTCAGCGCTGTTCCAGGAACCGTGTTGCCCAATGAACGCACCGTTCTGGTATTTGGCAGGAAAACTCCTCTGGTCATAAAAAGCCAGACCCAGCGAGGCTGTATGCGGGCCCAGCGCTACCTCCGGCACCAGGGTTTTGGCTACTAAATCGGGCCGCTCGCCTTTGCGGCAGGGGTCTTCGTGCCGGCCAAAGTATGCGTAGGGCCAGCCGTAGAACCCACCTGCGCGCACACTTGTCAGGTAGTCGGGCACCAGCTCGTCGCCCAGCTCGTCACGCTCATTCACGGCCGTCCAGAGAGTAGCGGTGCCGGGGGCCCAATCCATACCCACGGGGTTGCGCAGGCCGCTGGCGTAGATCTGCTCACCCGAGCCGTCGGGGTTTATTTCCAATATGTTGGCGCGGCGTTCTTCTTCCTTGATGCCGTGCTCCGCCACGTTGGAGGCCGAGCCCACGCTCACGTAGATTTTTCGCCCATCGGCCGAGGCCAGCAGGTTGCGCGTCCAGTGGTTGTTGTAGCCGCCTTTGGGCAGCTCCAGGATTTTCTCGCCCCGGGCGTTGATGGTCGTTTGGCCGGCCTTGTAGGGGTAGCGCCACACGCCGTTGGTATTGGCCACGTAGAAGTGCGCCCCCAGCAGCAACATGCCAAACGGCTGCTCCTGATCTTTCAGAAACACTTCCCGCATCTCAGGTTTGCCATCCTTGTTGGCGTCGCGCAGCAGCGTAATGCGGTTGGCACTCGTCAGGCGCAGGGACCTGGATGGGTCAAGTTTGAGGGCAGCCGCGGCTTTTTCCTTGGCACTGGAGGGCACCGTGTTGGCTTCGGCCACCAGCACGTCGCCGTTGGGCAGCACGTAGGTGTTGCGGGGGCTTTCGAGGTTGGTGGCATATTCCGTCACGCGGAAGCCGGCCGGTACTATGGGCAGCTTGCCCGCCGGCCAGCCAATAACCTTGCTGCGCTTGGTGTTGGATTTGGTGGAATAAGGTG
Source organism: Hymenobacter guriensis (assembly GCF_015773195.1). Lineage (GTDB taxonomy): Bacteria > Bacteroidota > Bacteroidia > Cytophagales > Hymenobacteraceae > Hymenobacter > Hymenobacter guriensis. The sequence continues at coordinate 367,774 of NZ_JADWYK010000003.1, read as the reverse complement.
CAGGCAGATTCACCCCCGTAGCCGCCGTAGCCACAGTATCGGTGGGGGTAGCGGCCTGGGCTTCGGCCTTTTCCTGCTGGCTGGGCTGGGAGCCGCAGGCGGCTAGGAATGTCAGCGCGGCCAAGCCGGTTGGTGCGCGAAAAGAGAAGAGCGTGTTCGACATAAGCAGTGCAGGCAAGGCTCCGGCTGGGTAGCGGACCTTTGCTTGTACTACCAGCAGCAGCAAGAGGTTGGCCCCCGCCGGCGGAAGCTCCCTGAGCAACACAGGCTGCTAAGGGTTTCCTCTTTGTTCATCCCCGCAGCTTCACTTTCTCTGCCTGAGTGCACATCTTGGGTTATTTGCTGTTCTTTTCCACGCAAACAGGCTGCCGATGGAGCATCAGCAGCCTGTTTGCGTGGAATTACTATCCCTCTGTGTTGAAACTAGCCGCGCGGCATGGAGGTGCCGGGCTTGCCCTGCACTTTGGGCTCGGGCTTGAACATGTCGTCCACGTTCTCCAGATCCAGGAAATCCAGGAAAGTGTCGCCGCGCAGCCCCAGCCGGATGGTTTCTAGGCTGATGATTTCGTTGGGCGCGATGTTGCCCAGGTTTACATTGGGCCCGAGCAGCTTGATAAACCACACCTGCTGGGCTTTCTGAGGCGCTTCCCAGATAATCTTCTCGAAAGGAATCTGAGTCAGAATTTCCTCTACCAGACCTGAGCGCACCTCACCGGTGCTACGGAACAAGCCCACGTTGCCGGCTTCCCGGGCTTCGCCAATCACCTTCACGGCGCCGGCCTCCAGCTCCGTTTTCATCTGCGAAATCCACTTGTAGGGCGGAATAATCTTTTCCGCATCCTTGGAGCCTACCTCGCTCAGCACCTTCACATCCTGCGACAGGGTGCGAATGAACTCCAGCTTCTTGTCGTGGTTCAGGTCCAGGGAGCCGTCCGATACCTCGGCGTATTCCATGCCCATCTTATCGAGCAGGCGGCGGTAGTCCTCGAACTGGTTGCGGATGATAAAGGCCTCGAACAGCGTACCTCCGAAATATACCGGAATGCCAGCCTCGCGGTAGACGGCCAGCTTACGCTCCAGGTTGGGCGCTACGTAGGACGTGGCCCAGCCCAGCTTCACAATGTCGGTGTACGCCGCCCCTACTTCCAGAAAGTCTTCCACTTCCCGCACGCTGGAGCCTTTGTCCATCACCATGGTAAAGCCTTGTTCGCGGGGTTTTTCGGTGCGCTCCGGCAGCTGGGTCAGGTTGTAATTCATGTAGTAGGGTCTTGGGGTCTTGGGGTCTTGGGGTCTTGGTCTAGGCCAGACTTCATTTCCCGGAAAAAACAACGTGGGCAAAAGTACGGCTGTTTTTTGGGTCTTGGGGTCTTGGGGTCTTGGGGACTTGGTTGACCGGCGACGAAGCGTGGGCTTCCTTGCGCGGAAACCAAGTCCCCAAGTTTCGGCTCACGCGCCTATTTTCGGTACTGGTCGATGAGGCGGGCCAGGGCCTTCTGGGATTCCAGCTCAGGGAAATAGTCGAACAGTAGGCGGTGCTTGTCGAAGTCCAGCACCAAGGCATTTTCCAGGGTTTCGTAGGCCTCGCGGTAGCGCCCGGCCGCCAGCAGGTAGGCGCACAGGCGGTACTGCAGCTCGGCCTCAGCTGGCTGAATCTCCAGGGCGTTGCGCATCAGGTCCACGGCCCCGTCAAAATTGCCCTGCTCGTAGAGAATGATGCTCCAGTTCAGCCAGGCGTCCTTGCTGTCGGGCGCCACCTGCGTGGCTTTGTCGTAGGCTTCCAGCGCACTTACGATGTTGCCTACCTGGTACTCGGCGGCGGCCAGGGCCATCCAGTACTCCAGGCTTTCGTCGTAGAGCGTCACGGCCTTACGGAAGAAATGAATGGCCTCAAAAGCCCGATTCTGGGCAATGAGCACAATGCCGATGCCAAACCAGGCCTCATCCATCGTGTTGTCGAGGTCAATGGACTTCTGATAAAAGCGGCGGGCCAAGTCCCACTCGGCCAGCTTCTCGTGGCACTCACCAATGTTGCAGAGTGCCTCGGGCGTGGGCTGGCCTTCGGGGTAGCTGAGCTCAAACTCCTCAATGGCCTTGCGGTAGCGCTCCAGGCTCACATAGGTACTGGCCAGGTAGCCATGCGCTTCGTAGAACTTGGCATCAATCAGCAGGGCATAGTCGAAGGAGCTGATGGCGTCGTCGAACTTGCCGGCGCGGAAATACGCCTGCCCCAGGTTGTACCAGGCAATGGCCGAATACGGGTCGTCGTCGGTAAAGCGGCGGAAAAACTCCAGATTTTTTTCTAGCCGGTCGCTTACTTCCAGGCAGTACAGCAGCTCCTGCACGGCCACATCGTTGTCGGAGTTGATGCGCAGGCTTTGCTTGTAGTGCTTGGCGGCACTTTTGTACTTCTGCCAGCTCTGGTAAGCCAGGCCCAGGTTGAAGTGGATGTCGTCGCGCTCGGGGAAGCGCTCCACGGCACTCAGAAAGAAAGCTACGGCCTCGGCAAACTCGCCCTTCTGGGTGGCAATGATGCCGCGCGTCACAGCCACGTCGGGGTTGTCGGGGTCGAGCAGGGCCACGTTCTCAATCTGGTCGGCGGCGGCGGTGTACTCGCCTTTCATGGCCAGCACCTGGGAACGGTCAATCAGCAGCTCGGTGCTGAACGGATACAGGGCAATAGCCGCCTCACAAGCCTGCAGGGCCTGATCGTACTGGGTGTGGGTGGTATAGTGGTCGATGATATTCTCGAAGTCGGCCAGGTCGAAAAACACCGGCTCGTTGCTGGCCATCATTTCCTCAAAACGGCGCACGATGTCCAGCACTTCGTCCCGGTCCTCAAAATTCTCATTCATTCGCATATTCCTACAATCGGCAAAGAGAACCGCCAAAACGGCAGTTCTCCGAGGAAAAGACGCCTGCTCCGCGCAGTGAGCAAGCTACCAGCCTAAGATACAACAACCGCACCGGAGGCCACTACGTTCCGCCGTAATTCCTCGCAGCACCAGGCAATGGTATCGGCCACGGGCCGAAAGCCCAGCCCGGTAGTGCGCTGCACTTTGCCGGCCTCGTACACCAGCGGCTGACGACCGGCACGGGCTGTGTCTTTGGTGATAAGCGGACGGCTGCCCGTGAGCACGCCGCGCGCGTGCTCCAGGCGCCAGATGACCTCAGCGGCCCAATTGGGCACGGCCGTGGTGGGAGGCTTTTTGCCAAAGCAGCGCGCCGCCTGCGCCAGCAGCTCCCGCAAAGGTACGGCTTCGGCGCTGAGGATGTACCGCTCCCCGCGCACCGGCAGCTCCAGCCCCAGCCGCAGCATCTGGGCCACCACTTCGCGCACGTCCACCACGTTGATGGTGCCAGGCGTGTAGAAGCGGTGCTCCTGGTAGGCATAGCGCAAAAGCCGGGTGCTGCTGCGCGTCCAGTCAGCCGGGCCCAGTATCACCGAGGGGTTCACGATGACGGCGGCCAGCCCTTCCGATATTCCCCGCCACACTTCCAGTTCGCCCAGGTATTTGGAAGTAGCATAGGCGGCGTGGGCAGCGCCAAGGTCCCACTTGGCGTCTTCCGTCACCACCAGCGGAAGCGTATTGAGCGTTTCTTCTGAAGCCGCTCCACCGCCCAGTGCCGCCACCGACGACACGTGGCACAGGCGGATACCTGGGCGCTCCAGGCAGGCGTCCACCAGGTTGGCGGTGCCTTCCACATTGATTTGCAGCAGGGCGTCTTCGTCCTGCGGGGCGTAGGAAACCAGCCCGGCACAGTGAAACACGTGCGTGACGCTCTCCAGCGCCTGTCGCAGCAACAATGGGTCAAGCAGGTCACCTTGCAGCCACTCCACCTGTTCGGCAGCGGGCACTGCCGGAATGTGCTGCCGGTACAGGGCCCGCACCTGCTCGCCCCGGGCTATCAGGGCCGGAATCAGGAAAGAGCCAATTAGGCCGCTGCCGCCGGTAACGAAAATCATAGAGGTACTTGGGAATTAGGGACTTGAGGCTTGATTGATGTTTAATTACATCCAATCCCCCACGTCCCTATTACAGACTTCGATTCAGCAGTGGCAAAGCCAGGGCTTTGGCCAGGTAGCCGGTGGGCAGCACTTTGTGACGGAGCGTATCCACGTGCTTAAGGTGATGCGCATCGGTGCCCAGCATATCCACCAGCCCGGCGTCTATCAGCTTTTCGGCTACGTGCCTGGCGCCAGCCGAGTAGTAGCCACACAAAGAGTTCAGGTTCACCTGCAGCATCACGCCCATTTCGCGCAGCCGGGGCAGCTCGTCAAACTTGCTGTAGAGGTAGGTATACCGCTCGGGGTGGGCCAATACCGGCTGGTAGCCCGCCGCCTGCAAGTCGAAGACAATCTGCGGCAGGTTGAAAGGCTCGTTGATGTAGGAGGTTTCTATCAGCAGGTACTTCTTCTCCCCCCCGAAGCTCAGCATTTCTTCTCCGTTTTCGAGGCGGCGCGGAAACCACTCGTCCAGGTAATACTCGGCGGCACACTCCAGCACCACATCGGTGATGCCCGCTGCCGTAGCCGCTTCCTGCAATTGCCTGAGTGCCCCCCGGATGCCTTCCGGCGTGTTGCGGTAGAAGTCGCCCATCACGTGGGGGGTCATGATGAGCTTACGGTAGCCCAGCCCGCGCATCTCCCGCAGCAATTCCACCGAGTGCTCCACGGTTTCGGCACCGTCATCAAGGCCGGGTAGCAGGTGGGAGTGCATATCCGTTAGCAGTTCTCCCAGCGACGCGGCCGGAGCCGGGGCACCTCTACTGAAAATCTTGCGAAACCATAATGCCATGGGGATGCGAACTACGGCCGATTGCTAGGAAAACTGTTTGCGTAGCCGCTGCCACCAGCTACGCCTGGGCTGCGTGTCCTCGTAATAGCCCTGGCCATAGCCGTAGCCGTAGCCATAGCCGTACCCATACCCGTAGCCATACAGCCCGCTCGAGCGAGCATCGTTCAAAATGGTAGCCAAACGGGTAAAACCGTTGGTACGCACCAGCTTGTTGATGTTCTTGAGGAAGGCCTTTTTAGAATAGTCGGCGCGTACGATATAGATCGGCACATCGGCCTTGCGCATGATCAGGATGCCGTCCGTCACTAGTCCTACCGGCGGGGTATCAATCATGATGACGTCGTAGTGCTGGTGCAACTCGCTCAGCATCTCGTCGAATTTGGGGTTCAGAATCAGCTCCGACGGGTTGGGCGGCGTCGGGCCCGCTGAAATAAAGTCCAGAGTAGGAATGGACGTGTGCTGAATACACTCCTGCCAGGTATGGCGCTCAATCAGGATAGTACTGATGCCCTTTACGTTTTCAGCGCCGAATGCCAGATTTACCTTGGGCTTGCGCATATCCAAGTCCAGAATTACCACGCGCTGGTCCGACGAGGCAATAATTCCTGCTAGGTTAACGGTAACAAAGGTTTTTCCTTCGCCGCTAATCGTTGAGGTAATAGAAATCAGCCGTTTCTTCTTGGACGAGGCCATAAACTCCAGGTTCGTACGAATGGAGCGGATAGACTCAGAAATAGCTGATTTTGGGTTTTTGTCGACAACCAGGCGGGATACCAGCAGCTTTTCCTTGTCATAGGTGGGTATGACGCCTAGCACCGGGGCAATGCTGTTACGCTCCAGTTCCCGGATGTTGGTTACGCTATTGTGCATGAAATAGCGCGTAGCTACCAGTCCCAGTCCCATGAATATACCGCCGGCCAGGCCAATGGCGTACACAATCAGACGGACCGGCGAAATGGGTGCACTAGGCATGGAAGCCGGGGACAGAATCTGAAAATCGGGCGTGGTACCGGCTTTTGCGATGCTGTACTCCACCCGCTTGTCCATCAGCATCAGGTACGACTTCTCGTACAAATCGAAGGGGCGCTGCAGGCGGGCGCGCTCGGTTTCGCGCTGCGGCAGTACCTGCAGTTCACTGTTGAGCTTATCGCGCTGCTGGTTGAGCGCACCAAGCTGCTCCCGTACTACGCGCAGGCTCTGCTCCAGCGACTCGCGCACGTTGCGCTTGGCGTATTCGACGGCCGCGCGGCGCTGCTGCACGGCTTCGGTAGCTTCGGTATTAGAGCGCAGCACGCGCCGTAAGTCCTGCTGAGCGAGATTAAGTTCAGCTATCTGCTGAGTAAGGACGGGGTCTTCCAGCAACGCCAGGCCCGGCACACTCTGCTCCACTCCCGTATTCTCGTCGCGCGAAATCTGCTCGCGCGAGGTGAGCCGCGCCACGCTCGTGAGCAGTTCCAGCCGGCGCTGCAGGGCCTGGCGCTCTTTTTCCTGTCCCTCCAGCTGCTGGGTGATAGTGGCCACTCCACCCCGGACGTCGTACATCTTGGCGCGCTTGGCAAACGACTGCAGCGCAATTTCGGCCCGCTGCAGGCTGTCGCGCGTGAGTTCCAACTGCTGATCCAGGTACTGCATAATCTGCTGCTGGCCCTGCGTGTTCTTACTTAGCTTAGCCAGCAGGTACACGGTGTCGATACGGTTGACGATATCGTGCGCTTTGCGCAGATTATGATCCGTAAAGGAGATGCTGATTGTGCTGGCCTCCGGGTTAACAATCTCAACCGACAGGTTATCATCAAAGTATTGATTGATAGCCGCGTCGTCATTGATTACGAAGTGGTAGTTGTTGTTAACAACGTCCTCATCAAAATGCCGGGTTTTCGTAATAACGACTTTCGCGCCACCCAGATCCACCGGAGTGCCTACCCGGTATTCGCGCGGCTCTTCGTTTTTCTCGTGTGTCAGCTGAAAGGTTTCGGGGCCGGTGAACAATACGCCAAAACGCGTGTTGTAAAACCGTGAGTCCTGCACATCATACTCCACGTGAAACGGCGAAGTACCATACAGCTCAGCTTCCAGCACCGTGCCCTGTGAGTAGTAGTTTACATCCAGGTTCAGGGAATCCTTCAGCTGCCGGTAAATGAGGTTGGACTTTATCAGCTCCACTTCGCCGGACAGGTTATTCACGGTCTGCAGCCCTTCGGCCCCACCCAGCGTCTGCCCCAGCCCCAGCGCCCCGGCCTCCTGCTTTTCGTCAATCTTCAGTGTTGAAGAAGACTTATAGGTTGGCTTGGTGTAGCGCAGAAACATCCAGGAGCTGGTTACCCCCAGCAAAATGAGCAGGATAATCCACGGCACACTCCGCCGGGCTACCATCAACAGCGTTGTTACATCGAAGCCGGAGCTTTCTTCTTCAAAGCCAGACTCGATAACGGGCGAGGGGGCCCCATTACCCGCGTTTCTGATCAGTTCTTCTAGCTCAGCGTTTTCGTTGTTGGCCATTCCAGACTACAGAAGTAGATTCTTAATGTTCAGCGTACCTAATAGGCCACGCGACCTGTTGCAACTGCTTATTGCTTGATATTTATAATCAGCAGAACGGTGGTAACAGCGGTGGTTACTACCTGTAACACCGGGATTATGTCAGTTAGTGCCTCTCGGAAGGGCCGGCGCACTGGTTCAATATAGACGATATCGTTTGGCTGCATACGCAGGTCGGCCCGGCGCATGCCTTCAATGGTTGACAGGTCGATAATCTGTACCATCGGATTTTTCAAATCTCCCCGGATCAGGCGGATATTAAATGCCTTTCCGTACCGCGTAGCGCCACCACTGCTACCCGTGTTGGTTCGGGCATCAATCCCATTTACGGTTGCCAGAATCTCGATCAGATTCATATTGTCATTGTACAGTGGCACCACCACACCGCCGGGGGTACCTAGTACAAACACCCGGCTATTGGTTACCCGGGTGGCCACAAAAGCATCCTTGTAAAAGGCATTGTACCGAAGCTGCAGCAGGCTATCGGCCTGTAGCAGCGTGTTGCCGGTGATTTTGACGTAGCCCACCATCGGAAGCTTTACTACGCCGTCGCTCTGCACCAGAAACTCTGAGTCGCCGGCCGGGCGGCTGCCCACATCACCACCGCGGGTTAGCTCACCGCCCGACTGCGTTGCGCCCGTGACAAGGCTCTGATTGCCTGGCACTCCGAAGCGCAACTCCCCGTTGGGGTCTACCAGCCGCTCACCTTTATTGGTGTACACCCGCACCTGCAGGTAATCATTGGGCTTGATGACGTAGTTCTGACTTAGTTTTCTCAGGGCCGTTTGCAGCCGTGCCGTATCCACGGAGGTGCTGTTCTCCGTTTGAAACATGATGTTCTGCCGGTACGACCGGGAGGTGGCACAGGAGGCCAGCAGTACGACCGGAGCCAGCCACAGCCAGCTAAGAAGACGAAGAAGGGGAGTGCGCATGCAGGCTGCTGAAGCCATAAGGGAAAACAAATCCAGCCTCGTGAAAAGCTGGATACCAGAGAATTTTTTCTTAAAAACCTTCAAAGTAACCGAATACGGTTGCCGATTCAAAATTAGCGGGTTCTGCGGACTTCGGGCCCAAAGCAGTTGGTAGCGGCAAAACCGGTAGCTTCGTGGACCCAAATCCAGCTTCGGCTGGTTACGCTCTTACCCTTCCCCACCCAAACCTTTACGAAAATGGAACTGGTAGCAACTGAGAACCAGACAATGATTGCGCAGATGGTGCGCGACTTTGGTGCCACCCACATCAAGCCGCACATGATGCGCTGGGACGAAACCCAGGAATTTCCCGCCGACGTTTTTCACAAGCTCGGTGAACTTGGCCTAATGGGGGTACTGGTGCCCCAGCAGTACGGCGGCTCCGGCTTCGGCTACACGGAGTACGTAACGGCCATTGCGGAGTTGGCTAAAATCGATGGCAGCATTGGCCTGAGCATGGCGGCGCACAACTCCCTGTGCACCGGCCACATCCTGCAGCACGCCTCAGAGGAGCAAAAGCAGAAGTACCTGCCCCGGCTGGCCAGCGGGGAATGGATTGGCGCCTGGGGCCTGACGGAGCCCAACACCGGCTCCGACGCCGGCAACATGCGCACCGTAGCCGTGGAGGATGGGGACTTTTATGTGCTGAATGGCGCTAAAAACTTCATTACGCACGGCAAAAGCGGCCACGTAGCGGTGGTTATTGCCCGCACCGGCGAGGTAGGCGACTCCCGCGCCATGACGGCCTTTATTGTGGAGCGGGGCACGCCCGGCTTCGAGGGCGGCCGCAAGGAAGACAAGCTGGGCATGCGCGCCTCCGAAACCACCGAAATGATTTTCACTGACTGCCGTGTGCCCAAGGAAAACGTGATTGGCAGCGTCGGCGACGGGTTTGTGCAGGCGCTGAAGGTGCTGGACGGGGGCCGCATCAGCATTGCGGCGCTCAGCCTGGGCATTGCGCAGGGCGCCTACGAGGCAGCACTGCAGTACTCCAAGGAGCGGCAGCAGTTCAACCAGCCCATCAGCAACTTCCAGGGCATCAGTTTCAAGCTGGCCGATATGGCCACGGAAATCGAGGCTGCCTCGCTGCTCACCTACCGCGCCGCCGACATGAAGGACCGGGGCCTGAACGTGAACCGCGAATCGGCCATGGCCAAGTTGTATGCCTCGGAAGTGGCTGTGCGCGCTGCCAACGAAGGTGTGCAGATCTTTGGCGGCTACGGCTACACCAAAGACTACCCGGCCGAGAAATACTACCGCGACGCCAAGTTGTGCACCATTGGCGAAGGAACTTCCGAGATTCAGAAGCTGGTTATTGCCCGCACTATTCTCAAGTAACCTTGTCGGGGCTTGCGTAGTAAGCTACAGCCATTTATCTTTGCAGCCCTTAACAGGAGAAGTCTCAACCTCATTGACCATATGATCATCGTCCAAATCAAAGAAAACGAGTCGGTTGACCGCGCCCTCAAGCGTTTCAAAAAGAAATTTGAGCGCACCGGCGTATTGAAGGAACTGCGTCGTCGCACGTTCTTCCAGAAGCCGTCCATCACGAACCGCAAGCAGAAGCAGAAGGCTATCTACAAGCAGGTAACGTACGGCAACGACGCTGCCAACTAACTGACGCGACCTGTGGTCAGGATTTGACCGCCTGAAGGGCTATTCCAGCTTTTCAGGCGGTTTTTTCGCGTTCGTACTTTTCAGTTTAATTCCCTACATTGGGTATCCCGACCTCAACAGTCGGCCTTTTGGTGTATGGAATTATTTTTTTCGTATCTGCGGTCGGAGCGGCGCTATAGTCCGCACACGCTGCTTTCGTACCAGACCGATTTACGGCAGTTCAGCGAGTACCTGAAGACTGCATACGAGCTGGACGACGCGGCCCTAGCCGACCACACCCTCATTCGCTCCTGGATTGTGGAGCTGATGCAGCAGAACCTGGACCCGCGCACCGTCAACCGCAAAATTGCCTGCCTCCGCTCCTACTACAAGTTTCTGCTGCGCACGGGCGTCGTCAGCAAAAATCCGATGCTGCGCATCACGGCCCCCAAAATGGCCAAGAAGCTGCCGGACTTCGTGCCCGAGGAGTCGTTGAACGGGCTGCTGAACTCGTTTGAATTTCCGGAGTCGTTTGAAGGCGCGCGCGACCAACTGGTGCTGGAGCTGCTTTACGGCACCGGCATCCGCCTCTCCGAGCTGCTGGGCATCCGCCACGACGACCTAAGCTTGCCCGGCCGCACCGTGCGCGTCACGGGCAAAGGCAACAAGCAGCGCATCGTACCGCTCAACCCTACGCTGGTGCAGGTACTGGAGCGGTATATAGCCCGGAAGCAACAGGAATTCCCGGCGGGCGGCAACGCGGGCGGCCCCCTGCTCGTTACAAACAAGCAGGAACCGCTCTACGAAAAGTTCGTGTATCGCACCGTGAAGCACTATTTAAGCCATATCACAACGGCCGCCTCGCAGCAGCACCCACACGTGCTGCGGCATTCCTTTGCCACGCATCTGCTCAGCAAAGGGGCTGATCTGAATGCCATTAAAGAGCTGCTGGGCCATGCTAACCTAGCCGCCACGCAGGTGTACACGCACTTATCGATTGATAAGCTGAAAGCGGTTTTTGAAAAGGCCCATCCCAAGGCCTAGTTGTTCCTTTTTCCTACTCCCTAACCCCACTACTGATGAAAGTACAGATGCAATCGGTGCATTTCGATGCCGACCAAAAACTGCTCGACTTCATTCAGAAGCGCCTTGATAAACTGGAAACCTTCTATGACCGTGTTACGGAAGGTGAAGTAATCATGCGCCTCAACAACAAGGATGGTATAGCCAATAAAACGGTAGAAATAAAAGTACTGGTGCCCGGCACCATGCTGTTTGCCCAGGAAGATGCCGGCACTTTTGAAGCCGCCACCGACGCCGCCGCCGACAGCCTGAAGCGCCAGATCACCAAGTATAAGGACAAGATGGTCAGTCACTAACCAGCTGGCAGCTCATAGATTTTAATAAAAAGCCCCGCCTGACGATGCCAGGCGGGGCTTTTTATATTTCGGGCTTGCCTAGTGCTGCACGTAATACAGGAACTCACCCGTGCTGACGCCCGCGCGGTAGATGAAGTACGCCGCCAGCACCGCTAGTCCAAGACGGGCGGACTTGCTGACCGGCAGCAGGGTTTCCATTAAGCGAAGCATAATTTTTAGCGTTTACAGGGCAAACTCGGCTTTGATCTGGTCGACGTAGTCGAGCTTTTCCCAGGTGAAGGTTTCCACAGTGCGGATGCTGCCATCGGCGGCCTGTACCTGCTTGGTGCCGGGCTGGCGCCCCATGTGCCCGTAAGCGGCCGACTCAGCGAAAATCGGGTTCTGCAAGCCCAGACGCTGCACAATGGCGTAGGGGCGCAGGTCGAACAGCTTCTGCACTTTCTCGGCTATTTCGCCGTCGGTGAGTTGGTGCCCGAAAGCGCCGTTGGCTTTGGTGGTGCCGTAGGTCGTCACGAAGACGCCTACCGGCTGAGCAACGCCGATGGCATAGGCTACCTGCACCAGCACCTGGTCGGCCACACCGGCGGCTACCAGGTTTTTGGCAATGTGCCGGGCCGCGTAGGCCGCCGAGCGGTCCACTTTCGAGGAATCTTTACCGGAGAAGGCGCCGCCGCCGTGGGCCCCTTTGCCGCCGTAGGTATCCACAATGATTTTGCGGCCGGTGAGGCCGGAGTCGCCGTGGGGGCCGCCAATCACAAACTTACCCGTGGGGTTGATGTGGTAGGTGATATCGGAGGTAAACAGGGCCTGAACTTCTTCGCCCAACTGCGCCTTCACCCGCGGAATCAGGATGTTGATGATGTCCTCCTTGATGCGGGCCAGCATGGTTTCCTCGCTTTCGTCGAAGTCATCGTGCTGGGTGCTCACCACAATGGTTTCGATGGCCTCGGGCGTGTTGTCGTCGTTGTAGCGGATGGTTACCTGGCTTTTGGCGTCGGGGCGCAGGTAAGTCATTTCCTGCCCGGCCTTGCGAATGGCCGACAGCTCGCGCAGCAAGCGGTGCGAGAGGTCGAGGGCCAGGGGCATGTAGTTCTCAGTTTCGCGGGTGGCGTAGCCGAACATCATGCCCTGGTCGCCGGCGCCCTGCTCTTCGGCCGTGGCGCGCTCCACGCCTTGGTTGATGTCGGCCGACTGCTCGTGCAGGCGGTTCATCACCTCACAGGTGTCGGCGTTGAACAGGTATTCGGGCTTGTTGTAGCCGATGCGGCGGATAACGTCCCGAATGATGGGCTCGGCCTCTACGTGAGCGGTCGACTTGATTTCGCCGGCTACCAGCGCAAAATCGGTGGTCACCAGGGTTTCGCAGGCTACTTTGGCCGTGGGATCCTGGCGCAGATATTCGTCGAGGATGGCGTCGGAAATCTGGTCGGCTACTTTATCAGGGTGACCTTCCGAAACAGATTCGGAGGTGAACAGGTACGGCATCAGCTTGTAAGGTAGAAGTACGCGAGGGGCCGGCAGCCCCACCCTGCCTCTTGAGAATCAGGCAGGCCGCAAAGCTACAAGTTTTCTACGAGGCGAATAAGCTGGGCTGGCAAATCCGTACGCAGCAAGCACCCACACCCCGCAGCCCAGCGGGCGTTTGGTCTGTGCGCGGGCGCATGGACGGCTAGCCGGAAGCCGGCCCGAAACGCGTGGACAGCTCTTGGCAAACATGGGGCGGTACCCGCAGATATTCCAGCACGTCGGCCGTTTTTTCGGATGGCTTGCCTTTTTTATCAGTTTCCATGGTTACGTTTTCCAGGGACAGGAAACAGCAGTCGGGGTCGGACGGGGCGCGATACACGTGCAAACGGCCAAACGGGGCCAATTCATCCTCACTCGTATGCAGCTCTAGGTGGTTCCAGTCGGCGGCTTCGAGGGCCAGCTTGGTGGCGACAGCGTCGGAAAAAGGCGCGGCGGGCCGGGGCAGCGTTAGTTTCTCCGCCCATTCGTTGGACAGCTCTGAGAAGGGCACCTCGGCCTGGCTGCGCGGCATATTCCACGTCATGAGCACGATAATCAGAAATTCGGCCAGCCAGATAAGGTACAGAAAAATTCCGCTGATGGTTAAGCCAAAGATGCTCCAAGTACCTTCGGTGGCAATAGAGGGCAGGGCCCCCAGCACGGTGCCGGGGCTTAGCACCAAGCTCAGAAATACGGTGGCGTCGAAGGTGGTGTGCGTGAAAGAAGCCCGGCTGCCCAGGCTCTCGGTTTCGCCAGCACCGGCCAGCAGTGTCAGGTATACGCACCACTGCACGTACCAGGCCCACAGCGCCACCGCCAAGCCCAGCCAGCCCACTAAGGCCGGATTGCGCAGCTTACCGGCTTTGGTAACGGTTCGAAGTACGTAGCCGAGCACCAAGCCGAACCCCAGCGTCAGGGCAAAATTGATATAGATAAAGGGGATATACCACACGGCATACACGTACACGAAGGCCAGCGGAACCGCCGCTACTGCCCCTACCAGGAGCAAGCCCAAAATACCGCTCACGGTGAAGCGCCCCGAGGGTTGATAGTAAACAGGTGCAGTCATAAAAAGGAAATAGGTGAAAAACGGTTCAACCTAGCACTTTCTATTTGACTTATCCGCTAAAAATTTAGCCTTTCCTTAGTTTTTGAAACTTCGACCTATTCAAAGTGGCTTTCCGAGCCATACGCTTTGCCTAACTAAGTCAGTTTTGCCCGGTTGCTCCTGGGGCGGGGCCTGCTGGCTTCAGGTTGGCATTGAAGAGCTTAAGAATGCGCCGGTATTCGTCGGTCCAAGAGGAAGGCTCCACGAAGCCGTGGTCTTCAACGGGGTACACGGCCAGCTCCCAGTTTTCCTTTTTCAGCTCAATGAGCCGCTGCGAAAGGCGCACAATGTCTTGGAAATGCACGTTGGTATCGACCATGCCATGGCACATCAGCAGCGCACCCTTCAGGCCCTCGGCGTAGTAGATAGGCGAAGAGCGGGCATAGGCTAGGGAGTCGTTGTAAGGCTCGTTGAGGATGTTGTCGGTGTAGCCGTGGTTGTAATGTGCCCAGTCGGTGACGGAACGAAGGGCAGCCCCGGCCCGGAACACCTCAGGCTGGGTGAACATAGCCATAAGCGTGATGAAGCCTCCGTAGGAGCCCCCGTAGATACCGATGCGCTGGGGGCTTATGCCGTATTTTTCCACCAACAGCTTGGCCCCATCTATGTGGTCGTCGAGGTCTTTGCCACCCATGTAGCGGTAGATGCCGGTGCGCACGTCGCGGCCGTAGCCGCTGGAGCCGCGGTAGTCGATGTCCAGCACGGTGTAGCCTTGGTCGGCCAGCAGGTTGTGGAACATGTACTCGCGGAAGTACTGGCTCCACCACTTGTGCGCGTTCTGCAGGTAGCCGGCCCCGTGCACGAATACCACGGCCGGGCCCTGAGGAGCAGCGTTGGCGGGGCGGTACAGGCGAGCATATACATCGGCCCCGTCGCGGGCTTTAATGGTAATAACTTCCGGGTCGCGCCAGGGGTAGCTTTCAAACTCCGGCGTGGTGCTGTGGGTGAGCTGCCGCATTTTCGCGCCGGGCTTGTTGTCCATCACAAACAGCTCCCAGGGCTTGTTGGCGTAGCTGTAGCGCACTAGTAGGGTCTTTTCGTCGGGCGAGAGGGTAACCTCGCTGGCCCCGGGACGCGAAGTAAGCTGAGTGAGTGGGCCTCCGTCCAGGGGCATGCGGTAGAAGTGCTGCTCGCCGGGGTGGGTTTTGTTGGCGGTGAGGTACCAGGTTTTCTTGTCCCGGCTGAGCTGCGCCTGCTGAATCTCAAACTTGCCGCTGGTCAGAGCCTTCTTCTGGCCCGTAGTCACGTCCACGGTGTAGAGGTGAGAAAAGCCGGTTTCCTCGCTCTGAAACCAGATGCGGCGCGAGTCGGGGAGCCAGCCCACGTTGCCGGCCTCGTAGCCAATGCCGGGGCCGTTGATCCAGGCTTCGTCGCGCTGCCGGTCGAGCAGGCTGATTTTCTGGGTGGTCGGGTCGAGGGCAACAATCCAGCGGTCCTTGTTGTCCTGGGAACGAACGACCAGGAAGGCGCGCTGGCCGTTGTCGGACCAGAACGGGCCGTAAGGCGCCACGCGGCGCACTTCGGTGGCGGGCCTTCCGGCTTTGGTTTTGGCGGTGTCGGTGGGGGCTTTGGCCGTGAGCTGGTATTCCTTGCGGTAGGCGGGCAGCTCGTCCAGCCCTTTCAGCTCCTTGTAGCCCAGCACAAACGTGGTGTCGCGCCCGATGTCGTAGATGCCTAGTTCGTAGGCAGTTTGGGGCGCACCCACTTTTGAACGGGTCGGAATTTCCTCGGTGAAGCCCGATACCGTGACGAAATTCGGTACCAGTGCCAGCTTATCGGCGGCCGGTTCCTGCACCAGGGTGTAGGTCACGTAGCGCCCATCGGGACTGAGCTGCAGGTTTTCGACGGTCTTATTGCCCAGCCAGATACCCTTAGGCCGCAGCCGAAGCAGGGCTTTCTGGGCCCGCTCCCGCGCTTTGGCGTCTTGGTCGCGCTGCCGAATTACCTGAAACAGCGCCAGCTGCTGGGCCTTCAGAAACTTAGCCGACTTATCCAACTCGCCGGGGCCGGGCCGGTTACCGCGCCGGAAATCGGTGCGCTGCACGGTTTCGCCGGTGGCGGGGTCCCAGGTGAACAGGTTGCCGCCGCGGGTATAGCTCAGGAGCTTGTCCTGCAAGGCAAAACCGGCCTCCGTTTCCCGCTCGGCGGTGTTGGTAACGCGGCGCACTTTCTGGCTTTTCAGGTCCAGCAGGTAAATGTCGCCGTCCTTCTCGTACACCTTGCGCTGGTGGCGCTGGTCGTAGCGCCCCCGCACGGAAGGCAGCCCGCGCTGCTCGGCCAACGACACTTTGCGCGGGGTGCCGCCTGCGGGACTCACCTCGTAGAGCGAGTCGCGGCGGGCCTGGGCGGGGTTCCACTGGAAGTAGATGTGCTTGCCGTCCTCGCTCCAGTACGGAGCCGAGGGCAACCCGCCCAGCCACTGTGCCGGCTCACGCATAATTTTTTCGACGGTGAGCGGGGCCAGGGCCGACGGAGCCGTTTGGGCCAAGGCCGGTGCGGCCAATGAGGAAGCTATAAAAAGGCTTAGGTAAACAACACGCATACGCTACGAAGGCTTGACAACGGGCCGCAACATACGCAGCCTGCGCCAAGGACTACCCCAAATGCCGGGCGTTGCAAGCCACTAAGCCAGCCCGCCCTGCTCCCAGGCTTGCAGCTCGGCCTGCAGATTGCGCCGGGCAGCGTCCTGCAGTTTGTCCCGAAACGTGGCCGTGCGGTATAGCTGCGGGACGGCCAGCAGCTTCTCCAGCACTTTGCGCCGCCCGCGCCGGTAGAGGACATCAGGCACCAGGCGGTATTCCTGGTGAATCTGGCGGGCATACTGCCAATAGTCGGCTTCGGGGCGGCCAAGCACCTGCAGGTCGGCATCCAGAAAGAAGTGCAGGTCGCTATCCTGCGGCTGGGGCTGGGTGTGGTCTTGGGTGCGCTCAATCAGCAGCACTACCCGCTCCTGCCGCTCGGCGGGCCACTGGCTATGGCGCAGAAACTCGCGGGCCAGCTCAGCACTTTTAGCTTCGTTATCGGAATGCAAGGGGTTGTAGATGGCATCGTGAAACCACGCGGCCAGCTGCACCACGGCCACATCCTGCAGATTGTTCGCGTACTCGTCGATGGTCTGCAGCAGATCCTGCACGTGGGTGAGCGTGTGATAGTGCCGACCAGAGCCGGTATACAGCTCCGTGAGCTGCCGCAACGTTTCTGTACGGCAGGTTTCGTCAGATACTATCGGCGTCGTGAGTTGCTCCCAGCGGGCGGGCAGGGTTGTTTGCATGATTTCGTATGGCTGAGCTGTTGTATGTTTTCTGGTTGGCCACTCAGTTAGCCGTGGGAGTGCCGTAGGGATTGGCGAGCTTGATTTCGAGGTAACGCTCGGGGTTGGCCAGGGGCTGGAACCCGAACTGCTGGTACAGGCCGTGGGCGTCCAGCGTGGCCAGCATCCGGCGGCGCACCCCCTGGATTTCTGGTGCGGCCCACACCACTTCCATCAGCCACTTCGAAAGGCCCTGTCCCCGGAATTCGGGCAACACGAACACGTCACACAGCCAGGCGAAGGTGGCGCGGTCGGTAACAAGGCGGGCAAAGCCAGCCAGCCGGCCATCGGGCGCAAACAAACCGAAGTTCAGGGAGTTGGCTATAGCGCGTTCCAGGGTGGCAAGGGGCATATTTTGCGCCCAGTACGAGTCCTGGCTCAGGTAGCGGTGTATGGCTAGTATGTCTAGGCGGGCAGAGTCGGAACTGATGACGAACTGGCTGATGGGGTGCTGAAACTCGGGCATAGACGAAAATCAGAAAGCTGAAAAACAAAGCTACTGCCCCCGCCGACCCGCGCAATTTTTCGTAGCGTTTAGTTCAGCCCGCTTTTCCCATAACTGCTTCGGCCCATGAAACGATTGTACGCCGCACTATTGCTGCTGTTTTGCTGGCAATACCCTCTACTTGCCCAGCCCGCCTCGGTGCCGGTTGGCGCTACCACCGTCAGCATCCGCACGCTGGCTACGGGGTTTGATACGCCCTGGGAAATGCTCTGGGGCCCCGACAACCAGCTCTGGTTGACGGAGCGCCTCGGCCGCATCAGCCGCGTAAACCCTGAAACCGGCGAAAAAACCCTGCTGCTCACGGTGCCCGATGTGACGGAAAACGTTGAAAGCGGTCTACTGGGTATGGCCCTCCACCCCGACTTCACGGCCTCGCCCTACGTGTACATCGTGTACAACTACACCCAGGACGGCCTACGCGAAAAGCTGGTGCGCTACACCTACAACGGCACCACCCTCATTAACCCGCAAGTGCTGCTGGAAAATATTCCCGCGAGCCCCTATCACAACGGTTCCCGTCTGATCATTCTG
Source organism: Hymenobacter guriensis (assembly GCF_015773195.1). Lineage (GTDB taxonomy): Bacteria > Bacteroidota > Bacteroidia > Cytophagales > Hymenobacteraceae > Hymenobacter > Hymenobacter guriensis. Next base: position 349,534 of record NZ_JADWYK010000003.1, on the reverse strand, counting down.
CCCGACCTCACTATGCTGATGTCTACCGGTGATGGCAACATCGACTATGAAGCCCAGAACATAGCCTCACCTAGAGGCAAAATCCTGCGCCTGAACCTGGATGGCACCATTCCAGCCGATAACCCCACTGCCGGCAGCCGCGTGTACACGCTGGGTCACCGCAACCCTCAGGGCCTCGTGCGGGCACCCTCGGGCCGCATTTACAGCTCGGAGCACGGCCCCAGCAACGACGACGAAGTAAACTTGATTGAGGCGGGCCGCAACTATGGCTGGCCCACAGTCCAAGGGTTCTGCAACCTGGCGGCTGAAGCCACCTTCTGCGCGGCCAACAACGTGCGGGAGCCGCTCTACGCCTGGACGCCCACTATTGCCGTGTCGGGCCTTACCTACTACGACCACCCGGCCATACCCGGCTGGCAAAACTCGCTGCTACTGCTTAGTCTGAAGGCCGGTCAATTGCTGCAGCTCCCCCTCAATACTGCCGGCGACGCCCTGACCTCGGCGCCCAACCTGGTGCTAAATAAAGAAGCCGGCCGCCTAAGAGCTATCTGCGTGTCGCCGGCCGGGCGGGTGTACGTGGGCACCAGCAACCGGGACGGCAGCGGTTCGCCTGCCGCCTCCGACGACCGGATTATGGTGCTGGAAAACCTGGCCTATACCCCGACGGCTACCCGGCAGCCGGCTCACGCTGCGCTGGACGTATGGCCTAACCCCGCCCACGAAAAGCTGACTATCAGCTTCCCGGCTCCGCTGGCACGAGGAACTCAACTGGTGCTGCAGGATGCTCTGGGCCGGACGGTTCGCTCGGAGCCGCTGGCGGCTGGTAACAGCACACATACTGTTTCACTGAAGGCCCTGCAGCCAGGCGTGTACCAGGCCTTGGTAAAAACTTCTGCGCGCCTGTACCGCCAGCGCATTGTGGTGCAGTAAGGAAAGCATGTTGTAGCCGACGCAGCATCGGCTACAGTACAAGCCCTCCAACTAAGCTACGGCACGAAATTCCGTCTGGTACGCGCCAGACAGCACATTCCTCATATCACACCAACCGGTGCCGCTCGTTTTTGACGACGTTTTCCAGCGTCCAGGATATTTCCTGGGTGAACGGGTGCTGACGCACCGGGCAGTCGGGCATGTGGCAGTGCGAGCAGGCCGCGAAGGTGCAAGGGTCGGCGTGCACAAACATTTCGACTGGCACGGCAAACTCCTGACTGAACAGGTGCTCGATGCTGTGAACCTGCGCGTGGGTCTGCTCCAGGGAAAAGTAGTACGGCATAGTCACGTGGCAGTCGATGTGCAGGTTGGCACCGTAGCGCACCACGCGCAGGTTGTGCACGTCAATCCAGGCCGGTTCGCGGTGCTCCTGCAATTCGGCCACTACGTGCTGCACGGTGGCCTCATCGGTTTCATCCATTAGCCCCGATACCGAGCGACGCACCATGCGGTAGCCATTCACCACAATAAATACGCCCAGCAGCAGCGCCGCGCCCGAGTCGAATAGTACGTTGTCGGTAAAGACGACCAGTAAGAGCGCCACGCACGAAACCAGGGTACTCACGGCGTCGAGGTAGAGGTGCTGCCCGTCCCCAACCAGCGTGGGCGAGTGATGCTCACGCCCGGCCCGTACCAGCAGAAAGCCCACGCCCAGGTTTACCAGGGCCGTGAAGGCCAGCAGCGCCATGCCCCAGTCGGGCTGGGCAATGGCGTGCGGGTGCAGCATAGCCTGCAGGGCCGAATAGAAGATGTACACCCCGGCCATGAGAATCAGGCCGCCCTCGAAGCCCACGGAAAAGTGCTCAATCTTGCCGTGGCCGTAGGGGTGGTTTTCGTCCTTGGGCAGGCTGGCCAGGTAGATGCTGTAGAGCGCAAATCCGCTGGCTACCACGTTAATGATGGACTCCAGCGCGTCGGTGAGTACGGCCTGGGAGCGGGTGAGCAGCCAGGCGTAGAACTTGACGGCCACCAGCACCACGCTTACTACCAGGGACAGCAAAGCAAAGCGTGTTTTGAGGGGCAACGAAAACATAGGCGGGAAACCGAACGGCGGGGCGCAAAATTCCGGGAAAATTCCGGCACCTGCAGGTATACGCAACTTTTTACAACAAAATCGGTAAGCAGACTGTCTTAAAAATAAATTTAGATACGTCTAAAAATTGTTTCTTTGTACGGCTAAGCTCTTCTGAATCTGTGCCGATGCTTCTTTCTGACTCAATGCCTGAAACCTTACCCGCACCCAATCCGGCTGTTCCCGATACCCCTACGGCTGATGCTCCCTCGGAAAGCGGCTGGCGCAAGCCGCGCACGGCCCCGTCCCTGCGCGAAGTCTACGCCAGCATCAAGGTACCCGGCCAGGATGCTTCTTTCTGGCGCAAGCTGATGGCCTTCTGGGGGCCTGGCCTGATGGTGGCCGTGGGCTACATGGACCCCGGCAACTGGGCCACCGACATTGCCGGCGGCTCGCGCTTCGGCTACACGCTGCTGTCGGTTATTCTGATTTCCAACCTGTTTGCCATGCTGCTCCAGCACTTGGCAGCCAAGCTAGGCATCGTGACGGGGCGCGACCTGGCTCAGGCCTGCCGGGACCATTTTTCCAAGCCGGTATCCATGGTGCTCTGGCTGTTCTGCGAAATTGCCATTGCCGCCTGCGACCTGGCTGAAGTCATTGGCTCGGCCATTGCCCTAAACCTGCTGTTTGGCTTGCCGCTGCCCTGGGGCGTGGTACTCACCATTCTTGATGTGCTGGCGGTGCTATACTTCCAGAACAAAGGCTTCCGGGTAATAGAAAGCATTGTAGCGGGCCTGATTGTCCTGATTTTCGGCTGTTTCGTCTACGAAATCCTGGTTTCCAACCCCGATTATCTGGGCATTGCCAAAGGGCTTGTGCCTCAGAAAGAGGTAGTCACCAACCCCGGCATGCTCTACATTGCCATTGGTATTCTGGGGGCTACCGTGATGCCGCATAATCTGTACCTGCACTCCAGCATTGTGCAGACGCGCCAGATCGAGCAAACCGAGAGCGGCCGCCGCATGGCCATCAAGTTTGCCACCATCGACTCTACGGTAGCCTTGTTTCTGGCTTTTTTCGTGAATGCGGCTATTCTGATAACGGCGGCGGCCACGTTCCACAAAAACGGCTTGTTTGATGTGGCTGACATCAACGACGCGCACAAGCTGCTGGCTCCCGTGCTGGGCGCCGGTGCTGCCGGTGCCGTATTCGCCATTGCGCTGCTGGCCTCGGGCCAGAACTCCACGCTCACCGGCACGCTGGCCGGGCAGATTGTGATGGAGGGCTTCCTGAACCTGAAGCTCAAACCCTGGCTGCGCCGCCTTATCACGCGCGGTATTGCCGTAGTGCCCGCCCTCATTGTAACCATCCTCTACGGAGAGAAAGGCACTGCCGATCTGCTGGTGCTTAGCCAAGTGATTCTGAGCTTCCAGCTGAGCTTTGCGGTAGTGCCGTTGGTGCTGTTCACGGGCAGTAAGGCCAAGATGGGCGTATTCGTAAACCGGCCATGGGTGCAGGCCCTGGCCTGGCTGGTATCGGGCATCATCATCGTACTAAACGTCTACCTGCTCTACGAAACCTTCCTGGGCTAACTGGTCCGTCAGCGCGGCAGCTTGAGCTGCCGCGTTTTTTCGGCCTTAGGATTTAGGCTCATCTAAATAAATAAAGTGCCAGCACCTAAAATGAAACATACATTACTACTGGTTTTCCTGTTCATCTTCTCCGTTAGCGGCCGGGCGCAGTCTACCGGCAAGCTGACGGGAGTGGTCCGATCGGACAGCAAGGAAGTTCCTTTTGCCAGCGTGGGGCTGAAAGGCACTACGCTGGGTGCCACGGCCGACGAACACGGCCGCTTCACGCTGGCAGCGGTGCCCGTTGGTGCCTACAAGCTGGTGTGCAGCGCGGTGGGTTACCTGGCCACGGAGCGGGGAGTTGCGGTAGCCGCCGGGCAAACAACCACCGTCAACCTCAGTCTGAACCCGAGTGCCAGCGCCCTGGGCGAAGTGGTGGTGAGCGGCACCCTGAACGAAGTGATGCGCGGAGAGTCGCCGGTGGCGGTGGAGCTGTACTCGCCCAAGCTGTTTCGGAAAAACCCCGCGGTATGTTTGTTCGAGAATCTGGCCATGATCAACGGGGTACGGCCGCAGCTCAACTGCAACGTGTGCGGCACCGGCGACATTCACATCAATGGACTGGAAGGGCCTTACACGATGGTGCTGATTGACGGCATGCCGCTGGTTAGCTCCCTGGGTACGGTATATGGGCTGAGCGGCATTCCGAGCAGCCTGATTGAGCGGGTGGAAGTAGTAAAAGGCCCGGCTTCTACGCTCTACGGCTCCGAAGCCGTGGGCGGCCTCATCAACGTCATCACGAAAAACCCTTCCAAAGCGCCCCGCTTCTCGGCTGATGTACTAGCTACTTCCCACCGCGACGCCAACCTGGACCTGGGTGTGGCCCGCAACATTGGCTCTGCCTCTACCCTGCTAAGCACCAGCCTCTACCACTACACCCAGCGCCGCGACGTGAACGAGGACGGCTTCACGGACGTGCCCACCCAGCAGCGCGTTTCGGTGTTCAACAAGTGGAGCTGGGCGCGGCCCGAACAGCGCGTGGCCAACGTGGCGGGGCGCTACTACTACGAAGACCGGTTTGGGGGACAGCTGGGCTGGGCGCCCGCCCACCGCGGCGGCGACAGTGTGTACGGGGAAAGCGTGTATACCAGCCGCTACGAACTGCTGGGCCAGTACCAGCTGCCCATTGCGGGCCAGAAGGTAATACTCAGCGGTACGCTTAACCAGCATCAGCAAAACTCGGCCTATGGCACTACACTCTACCGCGCCAGCCAGCGCGTGGGCTTCGGGCAGCTTACCTGGGCGCGGGAGCTGAGCATCCGGCACAATCTGCTCGTCGGGGCTACCTACCGCACTACCTGGTACGACGACAACACGCCCGCTACGGCCAGCCCGGCCGGTACCGAACCGCCCCGTAACCAGCCCGACCTGGTGCAATTGCCCGGCGCTTTCGTGCAGGACGAGTGGCGCCTCACGCCCGACGCTACCCTGTTGGCCGGCCTGCGCTACGACTACAACTCCCGGCACGGCAGCATCCTGAGCCCGCGCCTGAACTACAAGTGGGGCCGCCCGGATGGCAGCCGCGTGTGGCGCGTGGGCCTGGGCAATGGCTACCGGGTGGTAAACCTGTTCACGGAAGACCACGCGGCCCTCACCGGCTCCCGGCAGGTAGTGGTGCCCGAGGCCCTGAAGCCGGAGCGCAGCTGGAACGTGAACGTGAACTACAACCGCTTCCTGACGACCCGCAGCGGCAGCACCATCACCCTCGACGCCAGCCTGTTCTACACTTACTTCACCAACAAAATCAGTCCCGATTACGACACCAACGCCGACCAGATCCTGTACCGCAACCTCGACGGCTACGCTGTAAGCCGGGGCCTCACGCTGAATTCTGAGTTTGCCCTGGCCCGCCCATTGAAAGTCATGCTGGGCGTGACGCTGCTGGACGTATTCCGGCAGGAGCGCACGGCGGCCGGTCCGCTACGGCGAGTAGCGCAGCTCCACTCTCCCCCATTTTCGGGTACCTGGGCCGTAAGCTACACGCTGCAGAAGCTGGGCGTGGCGCTGGACTACACGGGCCAAGTGAGCAGCCCCATGCCGCTGCCGGTATTCCCAAACGACTTCCGGCCCGGCCGCTCGCCGTGGTTTGCCCTCCAGAACGTGCAGGCTACCCGCAAGCTGCGTGAGGGGCTGGAAGTGTACGGCGGCCTCAAGAACCTCTTCAACTTCCTGCCCCGCCACCCACTGCTGCGCCCTTTCGACCCCTTCGACAAGCAGGTAGGTGTGGATAATCCGCAGGGCTACACCTTCGATACCAGCTACAACTACGCACCTATGCAGGGGCGACGGTTGTTTCTGGGTATCCGGTACGCCCTGTAGCTGCTACCAGAGAATCGGCAGGTGTAGCTCGACACTTGCACCTTCTATCAACAAGTGTGCGTATCAGGCGGCACCCTCCCACATTTTCTCTCCGGAAGTATGTACTTGTTGCGTGTGCTGGCCGCCTGCCTGTGCCTCTCAGTTGCCGCCCAGGCGCAGGATAAACCCAAAACCTGCCCCTACGATTCCGCGCATTTCAGTTTGTTCAAGCCCGTACCCCGCAACCAGTTGCGCCCCCTACGGCCCGACCGGCCCGGCGTAACGGAAAGCCCATTTACGGTAGATGCCGGCCACTTTCAGCTTGAAATGGATGCCCTGCGCCTGATCAACTCCCGGGAGGATGATGAGCAGAGCCGCACTTGGAAAGTGGCCTACGCCGTGGCCAAGCTCGGCCTCAGCCGCCGCACCGACGTGCAGCTGGAAGTGCCGCTGTACAAGATTGAAAAAGAGCGCACCGCCGATGCGCCCTGGCAGCGCCGCGCCAGCTTCGGCGACCTGACGCTGCGAGTCAAGCACAACTTTCTGGGTGATGATCAGGAAGGCCCCGTGGCCATGGGGGTAGTGGCCTACACGCGCCTGCCTACCAGCGGCCGGGGCGCCGTGGAAGGCGGGCTTATTCTGCCCGTGAACGTGGAGCTGCCGCACCGCTGGAACTTCGACGTACAGCTGGAAACAGACCTGAATTACGATCAGGAAACTCACAACCACTACCTGCGCCTGATGCCCTCCGTGGCCCTCGACCACGAGTTCAACGACACCTTCAGCTTTCTGGTGGAAGGCGTGACGCAGTGGGACGAGCTGCACAGCGGCTGGCGCTCCTCGCTCAATTTGGCGCCTATCATTTCCTTCGGGGAAAATTTTCAGGCCGACCTGGGCACGCATCTGGCGCTCAGCAGAGAAGCCGAGCGGGAGTTCTTTGTGGGGTTCACGTACCGCCGCTAGAGCTCCGGATGCGGGCTTCGGCTTACTCCAACGGCTTGGTACGACGGGCCAGCAGCAGGTTCGAGTCGTTCTGGCGCCAGTTGTAGCCGGTGCCGAAGGGCAACGGGCGCACGCGGTGCACCGTGTCGGCGTAGGCGCGGGTCAGCTCGGGCTGGTAGTGCTTGGCGAAAAGGTTGATGGGGCGCTTATAGGTGCCGTAGTGGGTGAACTGCCAGGTACCTGGCCGGAAGTACTTCATGGCAATGCCCGAATCGTCCTGCAAAATATAGCGGCTGCGCTCCATGGCCAGGTTGCGCACTTTGCTGAAGTAGGACTTGTGCATCAGGTAAGAGGCCGACTTCACGTAGGTGGTTAGCGGGCCGAGGCTGCGCACGTACTTAAGGGCGGCTTCCTGGGTCTGACCCAGCTTCCAGTCGCTGAGGTCGGCGGAGAAGTAGTAGGCTTTCTTATCCTGGCCGGCTTTGTCGCGCATCGTCAGCTCCACGCCGGGCACCACCTTTGGGCCGGGCCGGCTGATGGTGGCCGAGTCGGCTTCGGTGAGCTGGCCTTCGGTATCGAGCTGCACGTAGCGTACGCCGGTTACCTGGTGGTTGGTGCGGGCAGCAAAGAGCAGCATCAGCGGCAATGACCCATCAAGCTCCACCGACTTCAGATCCACGGCCATGTCGTTGGTGCGGAAAAAGCTGAACTCCAGCACCGACCACAACGACTTTTTCAGCATGGTAAACAGCTTCGGATTTTCGAGGGTGCGCTGGTGCGGCACGCTTCCCACCGGCTCCAGGCCCACCAGCACGTAGGTCTGGCTGGTCGGGAACATGGTCACCACGTTCAGCAGATCGGGCCCGCTGAAGGGGTAGAAGATAACGGGGCTCTGGCGGCGCACCGAGTCTAGCTCAGTAGCAGCCCACTGCTGAATCTTGTCGGTGCGGGCGGCGTGGTACTTGCTCCAGCTTTTGTCGGCGTCGGTGGCGTAGGCTTGCCAGGTGGGGCGCTGGGCCAGGGGCCGGAGGGCACTGCCCTGGCTTAGGCGCTGCCCGGCCAGGTAGGCGGCCACGTCCTGTACGGCGGTGGTATCGGGGGCGGCCGCAGTAGCCGGGGCGGCGGCTACGGTATCGGGCGTGGCGGGAGTCGGCGTGGGCGCGGCGGGCTGCTGCTGGGGGGTGGAGGTTTTGGGGTCCGAGCAGGCCGCCAGCGTCAGGAAGAAAGCCGGCCATAGCAACCGGGCAACGGGAAAGCGCATAGTCAGGAGAAATGCGTGGGAGAGAAACAAGCTCGTCAAAGGTACACGTCAAAGCTTCTCGCCACAGTGCCAGCAGTATTCGGCTTCGGGGCGGTGCTCGGTGGCCTGGCACACGTGGCAGATAACCTGCTTGAAGGCCGGGGCCGCCGGCCGGGCGGGCGTGGCCATCTGGGCCGATACGATGCCCGTAGGTACCGCAATGATGGCGTAGCCCAGAATCATAAGCACCGAAGCCAGCGTCTGGCCCAGCACCGTCACCGGGGAAATGTCGCCGTAGCCCACGGTGGTGAGCGTGACGATGGCCCAGTAAATGCTCTTCGGAATGCTGGTAAAGCCATTCTGGCCGCCTTCCACCACGTACATGAGCGTGCCAATGACCACCACCAGCGTAAGCACGGCCGTGAGAAACACCAGAATCTTGTAGCGGCTAGCCTTCAGAGCTGTCAGAATAAACTCGCCTTCGCCCACAAACTGGCCCAGCTTGAAGATGCGGAACACGCGCAGCAGCCGCAGCGTCCGAATCACGATGAGGTTGCGGCTGCCAACGGACAGCAGGCTGGCCAGCGTGGGCACAATGGCCAGAAAATCGATGATGCCGAGCCAGCTGAGCGCATAAGCCAGCGGGCGGCGCACCACCAGCAGGCGCAGCAGGTATTCGATGATGAACAGTCCCGTCATGAACCACTCCACGGCGCGCAGGATAGGGCCGTAGCGGGCATCAATGGGACGCACGCTTTCCAGCATCACGGCCAGCACGCTAAAGCAGATGGCCACCAGTAGCATAATATCGAACGCCCGCCCGGCGCGCGTATCCGATTCGAAGATGACGCTGTACGCCCTGCGTTTCCAGGAGGCGCTGCCGGGGTCAGGGGGAGTGATTTTCATAGCTCAGACCAATAAGCTTAATCCCGGCGGCCTACCCGGCGCCCCACGTAGTACACCAGCAGCCCCACCAGCAGCGTGAGCAGGCCATAGCCGGTTTCGCGGGGCTTGTCTTCGATGATAAACCAGAGCGTCCAGCCATTGAGGGCCAGGAACAGCAGCGGGGTGATGGGGTAGCCCCAGGCGCGGTAGGGGCGCAGCAGCTCGGGCCGGCGCCAGCGCAGCACAAACAGCCCAAGCACCGTGAGGAACGTGAACAAGCTAAGCACGAAGCCCGCGTAGAGCAGCACCTGCTCGAAGGTGGCCGTGAGCAGAAACAGCAGCGTGAGGGCCGTTTGCAAGAGCGTGGCCCGCACCGGAATGCCGGCCGAACTTACTTTGCCCAGGCCTCGGAGCGGGGGCAGGTCCTCCCCCATCACCTGCACAATGCGCGGCCCGGCAAAAATCATGGAGCTGACCGTGGACACCAGTAGCACCGCAATGACGCCGCCCATCAGCCGACCCGCCGCCGACCCGAAGATTTCCGTGGCGGCCACGAAGCCCACTTCCACCTGACCGGCCAGCCGGGGGATGGGCGTAGAGTACAGAAACACGAAGTTCAGCCCCACATAAAGCAAAAGCACCAGCGCGGTACCCAGCAGCAGAATGCGCGGCAAATTGCGCTGGGGATTGGCCATTTCGCCGGTCAGGTAAGCCGCCGCGTTCCAGCCCGAGTAGGCGTACGACACATACACCAACGACACGGCAAAGGCCGGGCTCAGCAGCTGCTGCCAGTCGGCCGCCTGGGGCACAAACGCCAGGTCCGTAGGCGTGGCTGCCGCCAGCCCCGCCCCGATAAACAGCACCAGCACCAGCACCTTCACTGTGGTAATGATGACCTGCAGGCGGCTGCCGGCCTGCTTGTTGGTGGCGTGCACGGCCGTGAGGGCCAGTACCACCCCCACCGACAGCCATTGCGGCGACACCGCCGGCCACACGCTCTGGGCGTAGCGCCCCAGCGCCATAGCCGCCAGGGCCGTGGGCGCCGCAAACCCCACCGTAGCCGACACCCACCCCGACAGAAAGCCCAGGGCCGGGTGATAAATCTGCGACAGGTAGTGGTACTCCCCGCCCGAGCGGGGCATGGCCGCCGCCAGCTCGCCGTAGCACAAGGCCCCGCACAGAGCAATGAGGCCACCCACCACCCACAGCATCAGCAAAGCAAACCCGCTCTGGATGCCCAGCACCTGAAACCCCAGACTGGTAAACACGCCCGTGCCCACCATGCTGGCCACCACAATGGCCACGCCCGTAAGCAAACTAAGTTTATAGGAGTTGACGGCGGCGGGCTCAGACATATAGAAGGTGGATGTGCGCCCCAAAGATGCAACCGTACCCGGCATTTGGCGCGGGGGCCTGCGCCGCGCCGCTTCTACGCGCCTTCACACCGCTTCTATGGGTCTTCACATCAGTTCTACGGGCCTTCACACCGCTTCTATGCACCTTCACATCACTTCTATGGGGCTTCACACCGCTTCTACGGGTCTTCACACCGTTTCTACGAGGCTTCACACCGCTTCTACACGCCTTCACACCGTTTCTACGCGTCTTCACACCGCTGTGTAAGCAACAAAAAGCCCTTCTGATGTATCAGAAGGGCTTTTGAGTTGATAACCGGCCAGACGGCTCAGGCTTTGGGACGCTTGTAGAGGGGCACGGTGCTGCACGGCTCCCCGTACATGATGCTGGCGGCCACGGGCAGCAGCTTCTGCATGATGGCCACGTAGGCGTAGGTGGGCACGGGCTTTTCGCCGCAGCCTTTTATCACCAGCTTGGCGTCACGGTACTGCTCGGCGTCGATACCGGCAATGGCTTCCTGGAACAGCTCCTGCTCCAGCGCTTCCAGATTGCCGAACACGTAGCGGTGGGCGTGGCTCTGGAGCTTGGAGGCCAGCAGCATGTAGGCCCAGGTGGGCACAATGGCATCGGCCGAGCAGATGATGGCCACATTCTGGCCCGCGTACTGAGCCCAGTCGTGGGTTTTAATAAACTCGCGGAAGTCCTTTTCGCGCAGCATCAGCCCATGAAACAGGTTGTCCTTGATGTCATACACCACCCGCTCACCCGGATGAATAAACTCTTCCAGGTTAAGCGTGGTGAGGGCGCTTTGCGCCACCCGGTTGATGAGGATGTCTTCCATGATATAGTTACTGAGAACTTAGATAGTAGAACTTAGAGCTTAGAACCAATGCCTTAGTAAGTAACCTATCGGACTGGGTCTATGTTCTCAGTTCTAACCTTCTAAGCTCTAGTCTTCGGGGTTGTGGTGTACACTTCCTTCAAATAAAACGGCTCGTAGTAGGCCACGCTGCGAAACTCCTGCCGCTGGTAGGCGCCGAGGGCCAGCTCACCCACGGCCACGGCCGAGGGCTCGATGCCCGCCAGAAACCCGGCGTGCGGGTGCTCCGCCACGAGCGGCCGGAACTTGGCCGCGCCGTTACCAAAGCATAACAAGGAGTGGTGGGCTAATTGTTCGCGCAGGGTATCGGCATCGAGGATGAGGGGCGTGGGCGCCAGCTCTTCGGTGCCGTCGTGCCGGTAGAGGGCGGCGTACACTTCCATGCGCCGGGCGTCGAGCATGGGGCAATACAGGTAGGTTTCGGGGCGGGCCGTGTGGCGGGCTACCTGGTAAGCCAGGCTTTGCAGGGTGCCGATGGCCAGCAGGGGCACATCCAGCGCGTAGCAGAAGCCCTTGGCGGCGGCAGCCCCAATCCGCAGCCCGGTGTAGGAGCCCGGCCCGTCGCTCAGGGCCACGGCGGCTACGTCCGGCAGCGCATGGCCAGTATTTTCCAGCAGCTGGCTCACCAGCACACTCAGGTGCGAGGAGTGCGACTTCTCCAGCCGCAGCTCCGTCTGGCCCACCAGGGAGCCATCGGCCACGCGGTGCAGCGCCACGGAACAGACGGGCGAAGAGGTTTCGAGGGAGAGGATGAGGGAGGGCTCAGGCATCTTTAATTTCAACTAGCGGTTCACCGCGTCTCAGCCATTCCAGCGCGGTAGAAAAGGTTTTTAGGAGAACTTCCTGCAGCCGTTCGTTCGAAGTATTTCCGCAGGTGAGCCATAAAATCTGCGGTGGTGGCCCCTGTTGCTCCAGCAAGTAACGGAAGTCGGCATCTTTCGTGATGATAGTAACGCTGGCCGCTTTGGCTGCTTTAAAGATGACGTCATCATCGGCATCACGCAACCCCAGTTCCCGTAGTGGCCAGGCATCCACAGCAAACTTCCAGCGTAACCAAGCCGCCAAAGCCGGTGAAAGCTGGGCGTCAATCCAGAATGTCATGCGGCCAGTTGCGGATAATCGAGCCGTTGCGCCGCGTACTGCAAAGCAGCCTGAATATCGAGCGGCTCAAGGTCGGGCAGTTCCGTCAATACCTGCTCATTTGTCAGGCCCGCGCTCAGCAAACTCAGTACATCCGAAACCCGAATGCGCATCCCCCGAATACAGGGGCGCCCGCCGCACTGGTGTGGATTGGTGGTAATGCGCTGACGAAGATTTTCCATAGGGGCAAAGGTAATGGCAATAAGCGCCTCCACTATGAGTGCTCAACATGTAACTGCTGCAACTTGATCTTCTTAAACAGTCTTTGCAGCAGCCAGGCAATGAAGAGCGAGTCGAGAATAATTGCTACCAGTGGTAGTATCGTATCGGTTTTCACATACAATAGAGGAATTCCAAAAGGGAAATACAGGAATGAACAGGTGGCATACGTTAGCTTGATTTCCCAGTAGCCCGAGGGCAACGCCAATAGCTCCCAGAAACTGTAGTCTTCTTTAAGCGGCCCAGTGAACTCAAAGAAGAACAACTCTACTATTCTATAAACAAACAACGCCACGTAAAGCCCGCTGAACGAAGCGTAATACAGCAGCTTCTTCCACATAAACTATAGAATCAAAAAAGAGCAGACTTTTCAGGGTCTGCTCTCTGGTTGGTAACTTCTACTTCGTGCCGGCACTTTTGCTGGCGCTGGCGGCGCGGCCGTTGGGGCGCAGCAGGGCGGCATAGCGGTTGGGGTCGTTGAGCACCTGCACGGCGGCCAGCACGTTGGGGTCGTCGTCGAAGGAGGCTTCGATCTGGCCTTTCTGGAAGTAGTAGCGCGACACAATTTCCTGCTCCAGCAGCTCCTTGATTTCGGGCTTGAAGCGCGTCAGGTCGTTGCTCTTGTTGGTGGAAACCTTACGGCGGATGGACTCCAGCTCGGTTTTCACATCCTCGTAATGCTTCTCGTCCTTGGCTTTCTTCATCAGGTCGGAGAGGCTTTTCTCGACCTCCGTGGAGTAGCTCACGTCCTTGTTCTGCAGAAACTGCACAAACTTCTGGTACTCCACATCGGAGAGCTTGAACTCGCGGGCCGGCGGAATAGTGGCGTGCTCGGCCCGGTAGCGCGTGGCGTAGTCGAACAGGTAGTTCTTCTGGAGCAGCAGGCGGGTAATTTCGGCTACTTCACGCTCCTGCACCTCTACGTCGGGGGCCACGCCGCCACCGTCAAACACGGTGCGGCCGGCCTGGGTTTTGAAGGCCGTGCGCAGGGAGTCGGGCACTTTGCCCAGCGTGCCGTCGTCGGCGCGGTGCGAGTAGTCGATTTCCTGAATGCAACGACCGCTCGGAATGTAGTATTTGGCGGTCGTCACTTTCAGCTGGGAGTTGTAGCTCAGCGGGCGGGTTGCCTGCACCAGCCCTTTCCCGAACGTCCGCTCCCCTACCAGCACGGCGCGGTCGTAGTCCTGCAACACCCCCGACACAATTTCGGCGGCCGAGGCGGAACGGCTGCTCGTGATAATGGCAATGGGCAGCTGCGTATCCAGCGGGGTATCCAGCGCCTTGTAGGTTTTGTTCCACTCCGTCACCTTGCCCTTGGTGCTCACAATATCGAGGCCCTTCTCCACAAACAGGTTGGAGATATTCACGGCCTCGTTGAGCAGCCCGCCGGGGTTGTCACGGATATCGAACACAATCTTCTTGGCGCCCATTTCCTTGAGCTTGCCCACGGCCAGGCGCACTTCCTTGCCGGCATCCACCGTGAAGCCCGTGAGCTGGAAGTAGCCGATATCGTTGGTGAGCATGCCGTAGTAGGGCACGTTGTCTACCTGAATCTTGTCGCGGGTGATGTTGATTTCCACCGGCGCATCTTGGCCGTAACGGGTCACCATCAGCTTCACCTGGGAGTTGGCCTGCCCTTTCATCAGCTTGCTGATATCGGAGCTGCTCTTTTTCTCCAGCGAAATGCCGTTGATGCTCAGGATTTCGTCGCCGGGCAGCAAGCCGGCTTTCTGGGCGGGGTAGCCTTCGTGCGCGGCTTGCACCACGGTCTTGGTGCCCCGCTTCACTACCAGCACCCCAATGCCACCGTACTGGCCGGTAGTGAGGGTGCGAAAGTCCTCGATATCGTCTTCAGGAATGTAGTTGGTATAAGGATCAAGGCTCTTGAGCATGGCGTCAATACCGGTTTTCACCAGCCGCCCGGGCGTTACCTCATCCACGTAATAGGTATTCACCTCCTTGAACAGGGTGGCGAAAATATCCAGGTTCTTGGCAATTTCGAAGTACCGCTCGTTGTCGGAAACCGAGCGAAACGAGACGAGCAGCGTAGCTCCTCCCAGGAGCAGGCCGGCGGCAATAGACTTTTTACGCATATACGGGCGGGAGGCAGATAAAGACCCTTCACTCAAACGCAGACCAAGCGCCTCAGCAACCCGGTTTTACGTTACCCAGCCGCCGAAGGACGAGACGTGGTAACGGGTGTTGCAGCGGGGGCAGAGGCTTCCTGCAGCAAACGCTCTAGCCCTGAAATTAATTTTTTTTCGATGAGCGTGAAAGGCTTTTTTTCCTTGCCGCTGTAAATAAGGGCCAATACGGCCACCGGATGCCCATTGGCGGCTTCCACGAGCCGATATTTATTGAGCCGGTATGCTTCGCGCAGCAGTCTTTTTAGATAATTCCGGTCTACGGCCCGCTTGAACGTGCGTTTGGAGACACTGACTAGGACTTGCGGCGGAGCCTGTGTGGGCGCGGGCGCGGGCAGCCACACCAGCCGCAAAGGGTATAAACCAAAAGAAGAACCCCGGCCGAACAGCTCTTCAATGAGCTTTTTTCGACACAAGTGTTCTTCTTTCGGAAACGAATAGGAGCGCGCGCCCGGCGCAGGAGTACTCATGAGCGGGGCGAGCCGGCCGGAGCCGGCAGAGGCTTAGCGCTTATGACGACCTTCGTCGGATACGGTCAGGCGCTTGCGGCCTTTGGCACGACGGGAGGCCAGCACGCGGCGGCCGTTGGCGGTTTCCATGCGCGAGCGGAAACCGTGCTTATTGCGGCGCTTGCGCTGCGAAGGCTGAAAAGTACGTTTCATGGTATGTGTAGTGACTCAATGGCAGGTAAGGCCGGCAAAGGTAACAGGTTGGTTTGGAAAAGACAACGCCTTTGTTCACCTTTTTCCTGACCGGCTCGGTCTTGGCAGAGGTCAATCGGGCAGCGGCCGGTGTTTTTGAAGCCCCAAATACAAGCGGAAAACTACCATTTTCTCCCGGCCTTTTCCGCCGGATAGCCGTACCTTTAGGCAGGATTTTCTGCCCCTGCCGCCACGCGCTGCCATGATTCACTACCACGTCTCGTTTGAGAACCCGCTGACCTTCTACGTACAGGTTCAGATGACTTTTGAAGTGCCGGCCGACGCCGCCGAAACTGTAGAGCTGCAGCTGCCCGCCTGGCGCCCCGGCCGCTACGAATTGCAGAACTTTGCCCAGAAAATTCAGCGGGTAGCGGTGCTGGACGCCAACACCCAGGCTATCCTACCCTACCGCAAGCTCACCAAAGACCGGTGGGAAATCCGGGATGTGGCGGGCCGTACGCTGCAGGTACGCTACAACTTCTATGCCCACCAGATGGACGCCGGCGGCTCTTGGCTGGACGAGTCGCAGCTGTATTTGAACGGGGTGCAGTGCTTTATGTACATCGACGGCCGCCAGAACGAAACCTGCCAGCTGAGGCTGGATTTGCCCGAAAACTGGCAGATAGCCTGCGGCCTACCTCAGAGCGGCCCCAATACCTTACAAGCCAACTCTTTCGATCAGCTGGCCGACTCCCCACTGATTGCCAGCCCCACGCTGCAGCAGCGCACCTACCAAGTGCTGGGCCTGCCCTTCACCGTATGGATGCAGGGCGAGTGCGCGCCCGATTGGGAGCAAATCCTACGCGACTTTACGGCCTTCACCGAAGAGCAGATGGCGCTGTTCGGCGGCTTCCCGGTTTCCGACTATCACTACCTGAACCAGATCCTGCCCTACAAGCACTACCACGGCGTAGAGCACACCAACTCCACCGTGATTACGCTGGGCCCGGCCGAGCTGCTGATGACGGAAGGCCTGTACAAGGAATTTCTGGGCGTGAGCTGCCACGAGCTGTTTCATACCTGGAATATCAAAAGCATTCGGCCCGCCGAAATGCAGCCCTACGATTACGCCCGCGAGAACTACTTCCGAACCTGCTACATAGCCGAGGGCATTACGACTTACTACGGGGAATACCTGCTGGCCCGCAGCGGCGTGCGGTCCGTGGAGCAGTATTTCCAGGAGCTGAACACGGTGTTGCGCAAGCACTACGACGACTACGGCCGCTTCAACCTGTCGTTGGCCGATGCCAGCGTGGATTTGTGGCTGGATGGCTACAAGCCCGGCGTGCCCGACCGCAAGGTGTCGGTGTACCACAAAGGAGCACTGGTGGCCTTGCTGCTCGACCTTACCCTGCGCCACCTCACCGGCCACCAGCGCAGCCTCGACGACGTGATGCGCCGCCTGTACGAGGAGTTTGGCTTGAAAGGCATAGGCTACACCGAGGAAGACTACATACGCCTGGTGACGGAAACTGCCGGGCGCGACATGCGGGCGTACTTCGATAAGTTCGTGTACGGCACCGCGCCGCTGGAAGAGCCGCTCGACAAAGCCCTGAGCTGGGTGGGCTGCACCCTGCGCGTTGAGGAAACCGGCTCAGCTTCGGAAAGCTACTTCGGCTTCCGTACAGTGGTGAAAAACGAACGAACGGAGGTTACCGACATCCTGCCCAACTCACCTGCTGCCGTTGCTCTGACGGTGGACGACGAAATAGTGGCCGTGAACGGGCGCCGCGTGGATATGAACCTGCAGTCCTTGTTATCGACCAACAGTGACCTGCGCTACGAGGTAAGCGTGTTTCGCCAGAACCGGCTGCTGACGGTGGTGCTGGAAGCCCAACCCGGCCAGCGGTTCTGGCAGAAGCTCACCGTGGAGAAACTGCCCTCAGCCACCGCCGCGCAACAGGCCAGTTTCCGCCAGTGGATCAAGCAGGACTTCTAGGCCCGTGTTGAAAACCGTTACCCTTATGCCGGCCGGGCGCATTTTCTCAAAAACCTGGATGTTGGCGCTGATTCCGCTGGCGGCCTGCTCCCTGCGCATGCAGCCCAAGGAAATGCCCAAGCCCGACCCTAGCCAGCCGGCCCTGAGAAAGGCGGCGCCCCGTCCCGTGTACCGCTGGGCTCACCTCGATACGCTGGTGCTGGAAGGCGGCCGGGTGTTGCAGCTGTATCCGGCCCCGCCTTCGGTGTACGAGCGGCTGCCGGCGCCTGAGTGGCTGCAAACCGCCGCCACCGCCGAAGCGGAGGAAAACGACCTAGACATAGCTGCCGAGGAGCGGCGGCGCCTGAAAACCGCCGGCCCGCGCGTGCGGCGCACGGGCCGCACTTTGCTGCTGCAGCCGGCTACAGGAAAGCCGCTGCGCTTCGTGGATAACCCCGCCGAAGACTACGAAGCCAACATAGCTTACGAATACGTAGCCGCGCTGCCCAGCATCCGGCACTGGCTTTTATCGGTCCACCTCTATGAGGGCGGCTATTACCTGCTGGTAAGCCAGCAAACCGGCCGCCGCACCCAGGTGTGGAGCCCCCCCGCCGTAGCCCCCGACGGCCGTCATTTCGTGTGTGGCAACTCCGATGTGCTGGCCCGCTACGAACCCAGCGGCCTGCAGGTATGGGAAGTGGAAGCGGCCGGCCTGCGTATGCTCTGGCAGCGCCAGACGGAGTGGGGCCTCAACCAGCCTCGCTGGCTCGACAATCGCACCATCCTTTTCGGCCAGGACTACTTCGACAACGGCGACGTAGATACCCGCGTGATGCGCCTGGCGGTAGTGCCGTAAAAGTTACTTGCAGCTAGGGTTGCCATCAGATCTAAAGAAAAAGCCCCACTGGAAGTATCCGGTGGGGCTTTTCAATGGTTTAAATATGGTCTAGTCGGCTTTGCGGCCAGGGCCTTTCTTGGCGCTGTTCGTGTCGATAGACATAGGCGCGTTTCCTTGAGGGTTGCTGCGGGGCTTGTTTACTTGGGTGCTACGCACGTCCTTGCTTTTGCCGCCGGGGGTGTTGCCTTTGGTTTCGTTGCCCTCTACGGTAATATGGTTATTGCTCGGGTTCTGCACCATCGTGGAGTGGCCTTTGGTATTGGCAAACGGGTTGACCGAGGTTTGCTCGTTGGCGAGGTCGTCTTGTTTGTTTGGCATGACACAGGATGGAAAGGTGGAAAGATGTTTCCTTGTACCCATGCTGCTGCAAAAGAGTTGCCGCCCTGCTCCCCTCGGACGGACGTTACACCGCCGGCACGTTGGCAATGGCCGAAGCGGGCACTACCCTCACCAGGTCGCCAAACTGCGCCTCGCGCGCCTCTATTTCCGCAGGCGTGAGGTTGAGCAGCCGCTCGGTCCCAAACTTCTCCACGCAGAACGAGGCCATGGCCGAGCCGTGAATGACCGCGCGCTTCATGTTTTCAAAGCTGATGTCGTCGGTGGCGGCTAAGTGACCGATAAAGCCGCCCGCGAAGGTGTCACCGGCTCCTGTCGGGTCAAATACTTCTTCCAGCGGCAGCGCCGGGGCGTAGAACACTTTGTTTTTGTGAAACAGCAGTGCGCCGTGCTCCCCTTTCTTGATGATGAGAAACTTCGGGCCCATAGCCAGAATCTTCTTGGCCGCCTTCACCAGCGAGTACTCACCCGAAAGCTGACGGGCTTCCTCATCGTTGATGCTGAGCACGTCCACCATCTCGATGGTGGAGAGCAGCTCGTCGAGGGCAATGTCCATCCAGAAGTTCATCGTATCCATCACAATCAGCTTGGGACGATTCACGAGGCGCTGAATCACGAGGCGCTGAATGGCGGGTGTCAGGTTGCCCAGCATCAGGTATTTGCAGTCCTGGTAGGCATCGGGAATGATGGGGTCGAAATCGGCCAGCACGTTGAGTTCGGTGACCAGGGTCTCGCGCGAGTTCAGGTCCTTGGCGTATTTGCCCGACCAGAAGAACGACTTTTCACCTTCCTTGATCTGCAGACCCTCGGTGTCCACGCCGTGTTCCTTCAGCAGCAGAATATCCGACTGCGGGAAGTCGTCGCCCACTACGGCTACCAGCTTCACAGGCTTCAGCGAGTACGAGGCCGATAAGCCAATATAAGTGGCGGCGCCGCCAATGATTTTGTCGGTTTTGCCGAAGGGCGTTTCCAGGGCGTCGAAGGCAACGGTGCCGATAACAACCAGACTCATAGACAGGAGAAAAAAGGTGATGCGTGCAAAAGTACTACTAGGGCGCTAACACGGCCAGCCCACGAATCCTTCCCTTTTCGGGGCAAAAGCAACGCACGCAAACCAAATCAGCAAACAAAAAAGGTCTCTACCGTAGCGGAGAGACCTTTTTTGAGAGTGGGTAAATAATGGGGCTCGAACCCACGACCTTCGGAATCACAATCCGACGCTCTAACCAGCTGAGCTATATCTACCGTGTTGGGTATTGTAGGCACAAAAGTAGCGCCCCTGCATCGATATGCAAAAAAACCAGGCAGTTTTTTTCGGCGCTGGGGCGAAGTAGCTGAGTAGCTGCGCGGCCACTGGCGCGCTCAACCGTGCTATGCCGCCCGTATTCCCCGTACCTTTGTGCTTTCACTAGTTGCCCAGTACCATGTCAGAGCCCACGCCCGCCCCCGTCACGTTTGCCGATTTCAAGCTGAACAAGCAGCTCCTGACGGCCGTTGCCGAAGCGGGTTTCACCGAACCCACGCCCGTGCAGGAGCAAACCATTCCGCTGCTGCTGGCCGGCCACGATGTGCTGGGCATTGCCCAGACCGGCACCGGCAAAACCGCAGCTTTCGGTCTGCCGCTGCTGATGAAAGTGAAATACGCCCAGGGTACCCACCCCCGCGCCCTCATCCTGGCACCTACCCGGGAGCTGGCCATGCAGCTGGAAAACCATCTGCAGCGGCTGGCCACCCACACCGACCTGCGCATTTTTGCCATTTACGGCGGCCTGGGACCCAAAACCCAGATTGAAACCATTGCCAAGGGTGTTGACATCCTCATTGCCACACCCGGCCGCCTGATGGAGCTGTACCTGAAAGGGGCCCTGGTGCTGAAGGAGCTCAAAACTCTGGTGTTGGACGAAGCCGACAAAATGATGGATATGGGCTTTATGCCCCAGATCCGGCGCATTCTGGAAGTCATTCCGAGCAAGCGGCAGAACGTGCTGTTTTCGGCTACCATGCCCGAAAAGGTGACGGAGCTGAGCGGGGAATTCCTGGAGTTTCCGATTCGGGTGGAGGTGACGCCCGCGGCTACCTCGGCCCAGAACGTAAGTCAAGAACTGTACGAAGTGCCCAACCTCGTCACTAAGATCAACCTGCTGGAGTACCTGTTCCTGGACTGGGACACCTTCCACCGCGTCATGATTTTTACGCGCACCAAGGAAAACGCCGAAAACGTAGCCAGCTTCCTCAAGCGCAAGGCCCACGGCGAGGTACGTGCCATTCACGGCAACAAGGGCCAGAACGTGCGCATCAATGCCATGGAAGCCTTCAAGGAAGGGGAAGTGCGCTTTCTGGTAGCTACCGACGTGGCGGCCCGCGGCATCGATGTGCCCCAGGTAAGCCACGTCATCAACTTCGATGTGCCGCTGGTGTACGACGACTACGTGCACCGCATCGGGCGCACGGGCCGGGCCCAGCACACCGGCGCGGCCATTACCTTCGCCAACGAAGCCGAGATGCACCACATCAAGCGCATTGAGGAGCTGATCCGGCAGCCTATCCCGCTGCTGCCGCTGCCGCCCGAAGTAGCCGTGGTGGAAACGCCCTTCGAGGAGCAGCAAACCATGAACCGCGAGATGGACGACCGGCGCAAGCGCGAAGACCCCAATTACCAGGGTGCGTTCCACGACCGCAAGGAGTGGGTGAAGGCCGGCGAAACCATCGACAAGCGCACCGGCCGCACCTACGAAGCCCGCCCCAACCGCAGCCAGAAGGGCAGCAAAGTAAACCCCTCGAAGGGCAAGTCCTCCTCCCCCGCCGCCAAAGCAGCCCGCGCCGCCCACGGCCGCGCCGAGCACCGGCGGAAGAAGTAAACCACGGATTCGTGCGGATTTTTCGGATTGCACGGATTTTGTAGTTGGCGCGGTTTCCAGTCAGCCGCCCAGCCGCAAACAAAAAGCCTCGCAGTGTGCGGGGCTTTTTTGTTGGGGAAGAATCGTCTACAAAATCCGTGCAATCCGAAAAATTCGCGCGAATCCGTGGTTCAGTGCTGGAAAATAGCCAGGTGGCTGAAGCGGGAAGCCAGCAGCGTGAACGCGCCACCCCAAAGCACGGCGCTCCAGAGCATGTGCAGCAGAATGCGCCAGCGCGGCACGTGCAGCTGGGTGGCAATGACGGTGCCGCCGATCGGGCTGAATAGAATAGGCGTGAGAAACGCAATGCCCCCCATCCCGAAGCGCCGGTAGACACGCACGATGCGGCGGCTGCGGCGGCTGAACAGCGGTTTGCCCTTCTGCTCCCGCTTGCGCCGTAAGTGCAGCGCCCAGGCTTTGCCCACGCTCGAAATCAACAGGACCGTCGTCATCATACCAGCCACGCTCAGGCCCCAGGTAAGCCCGGCCGGCACGCCCGCCGCCACGCCCGCTACCGGCCCGGCCACGAACTTGAACATGCTAACGGCGAAAACAGAGGCGTATTTGAGGATTTCGGGCAGCACGGCAAAAGCAGATGAATAGGTGGGGCAGTCAGGCAGTAAGACGAAGAACAGGGACCAACGCCGCCGGGTGGCGCCGGTTGACGATGCTGTAGTTGGTCGCAACGCCAGCGGATAGCCAGGGTGTTTCCGATTAGTCAGGACCTATTTCGGATTAGTCGGGACGTGTTTTCGGCTGGTCGAAGGGTGTTTTGCTTAGGTCAGGATGTGTTTTCGATTCGTCGGGACGTGTTTCTGAACAGTCAGGACGTGTTTCGGATTAGTCGGGAGGTGTTTTTGAACAGTCGGGAAGGGTTGCGGAACGCGGCCCTACAGCTTGCTGCCGTACGACAGGTCGCCGGCGTCGCCGAGGCCGGGCACGATGTAGGCCTGCGCGTTCAGGCCTTCGTCGATAGCGGCCACCCAGAGCGTGGCCTCCGGAATTTCGCGGGTGATGTGCTCCACGCCTTCAGGGCTGGCAATAACGGCTGCAATGTGCACCTGCCGGGGCGTGCCGAAACGCAGCATGGCCCGGTACGTTTGCACCAGGGACTTGCCCGAGGCCAGCATCGGGTCGGCCAGAATCAGCACCCGCTCGTCCAGGCTGGGGGCCGTGAGGTAGTCGAGCTGCACCTGCACCTGGGCCGTGCCCTCGATGCGGTACGCTGCCGCAAAGGCCGAAGGCGACTGGTCGAAATAATTCAGGAAGCCCTGGTGAAACGGCAGCCCGGCCCGCAGCACGGTAGCCAGCACCGGAAAGTCCTGCAGCAGCATCCCCGTCGACTGGCCCAGGGGTGTGGTCACGGTCTGATGGGTGTAGCTGAGCTGGGAGCTGATGCGGTAGGCTATGATTTCGCCCAGGCGCTGCAGGTTGCGGCGGAAGCGCAGCGAGTCGCGCTGCTTGTCTACGTCGCGCAGCTCGGCCAGAAAATGATTGGCCACGGAAGGCTCGGCGCACACCACGTGTACGCGTTCAGAAATAGCGGGGGGCGTTAGCGCATCCATTGCAGGTACCAGGGACGTTGGGTGAAGGAAATAGCCGCGTAGGATACGGGCGTGGCTCCGAAATTGGCGAAAAAACGGGCAATTGACGGTATCATGCTGCCTTCAAAATCGAGAATCAGCCCGGGTGTGCCCGCATGCCGACGAATAACGGCATCCACCAACACTGACGGCGCTGCCACCTTTTTACCTTCCGATGAAGCCGCCGCAAACAAATAAATCAGCCGCTGGCGGTAATGCACGAACAGGGCCCCAGCCATCAGCTCGCCCGTAGCTGGCTGGCGCACCTCATACACTTCCAGCAAATTGCGCTGCCGCAACGCGAGGGCGAGCAGCCGGAGCTTCTCGTAGTGGCGGGGTTCCAGGCCCGCTTCCGACCCTTTGGTTTGCTGAAAAAGCTGCAGCAGCGGCTCCACGTCGGCCGTTTCAGCTGCAGTCAGCGGCACACTGGCGCTTTCCTGCTGGCGCAGGCGGCGGCGGTAGTCGGCCGCGTAGGCAGCGCGCAGCGTTTCGTAGGGTGCCTCCAACAGCAGATGGTACGTCTGGCGGCGCTGAAGCAGCACGAGTGGTTTGCCCGCGTTGCGCGGCAACGGGCTGCTTGTTGGCAGCCCGTTGGCGTCGTTGAGCTGCGCGTAGAACTGTGTGTACCGGGGCGTCAACTTATCAATAACTAACAGTGCTATCCTGGCCTGCTTTCCGGCTTCATCTGCAAGACTATAAGCGCCCAGCTGCTGGGTAAACGGCGGTTGATACACTTGCCGCCCCCAGGGCCGCCACTTCACGGGCAGGGGCCAAACGGCTAGGTAGCGGCCGGTACCAGCCTCCACTTCCACCAGCGCGTCCCAGCGGCCGGCCGTAGCGTGCAGCCACCAGGAGCAGGCATACGGCAGTCCTTCCCGCGCCGAGCCCACGCAGGCATCCCAGGCAGTTAAATCCAGTTCTCGGTAGCGAAGCAGGCGCGGCATCGGGCAAAGGTACAGGCCGCCCGGCACTCCCGGTTTGGCTGCAACTGCGTAGGTTTACCGACCTGCCCGCCGCTTTTGCGTAAGCGGCTCTGCTACCTATGAAAAAACCGCTTCTCCTCCTTGCCGTCGGGGCCCTGCTGGCCACCCGGGCTTCGGCCCAGACTGACTCTACTGCAACCACTCCCGGCACGCCCGCGCCCGGTGCCCCCGCGCCAGAGGCTTCGCCGTGGAAAATCTACACTGATCCGCCCGCGCCCGACCGCCGGGCTGAGCGGGCGGCACGTACCTCTACCAGAATCGCCGAGCCGGAGCTGACACCGGCCGCCGGGTATGGCGGCCGCCAGGGCACTACCTACGTGCCGCTGGATGCCGATGTGTATCGGCTCATTGACCGCTACGCCCTCAAACTGGGGGCCGACTCCCTGCACGACCCGCACACGGCCGTGCGCCCCTACCCGCGCGCCGTGGTAGCCCGCCTGGCCGAGCGGATGTTGCGCGATACCACAGCCGGCCTTTCGCGCGCCGACCGGTTTAATCTGCGCTACCTGCTGCGCGACAACTGGGCTTACACAAGTCTGGATGCGGGGCTGAACACCAGCCGTCAGCCTATTCTCAAGCACTTCTACCAGCGCCCTTCCGACCTGCTGGCGGTCGAAACGCCCGACTTTACGCTGCGCGTGAACCCCGTACTGGGTTTGCAGGCCGGCCGGGATACCGACATCGACGGGTTGCGCTACATCAACACCCGGGGCGTGCAGGTAGAAGGTACCATCGACGAGAAGCTGGGCTTTTACACCTTCCTGGCCGATAACCAGATGGCCGTACCGGAATACGTGCGCCAACGCGTGCTGCGCGACAATATCGTGCCGCACGAGGGCTACTGGAAACGCTTCAAGAACAAGCCCGGGCAGTACGATTTCCTGTCGGCGCGGGGCTACGTGACGTATGCGGCCTCTAAGCACATCAACGTGCAGTTGGGCCACGACCGGAACTTCATCGGCAACGGCTACCGCTCCCTGATTTTGTCGGACTACGCCGCCCCGTATTTCTACCTCAAGCTGAACACGCGCATCTGGAAGTTCAACTACCAGAACCTGTTCGCGGAAATGACGGCCGACAAGGCCAATGCCGACACCATTTATCAGAAAAAGTACTTTGCCCTGCACCACCTGAGCTTCGACGTGACACCGAACCTGAACATCGGGGTGTTTGAGTCGGTAGTATTCGGGCGCGGAAAGGGGCGCTTTGAATTGCAATACCTGAACCCGATTATCTTCTACCGCAGCGTGGAGCAGCAGCTGGGCTCCAACGACAATGCCCTGCTGGGCCTGGATTTCAAGTGGAACCTCTTCCACACCGCGCAGCTCTACGGGCAGGTGATGCTGGACGAGTTCAAGATCAGCGAAGTGCGGGCCGGTAAAGGCTGGTGGGCCAACAAGCAGGCGTTTCAGCTGGGCGCCAAGTACGTGGACGTAGCCGGCATCCGCAACCTCGATCTGCAGGCCGAGTTCAACTACATCCGGCCCTTCACTTACCAGCACGAAGACAAATTCCGCAACTACCAGCACTACGACCAGCCGCTGGCCCACCCCATGGGCGCCAACCTCTGGGAAATGCTGGGCGTGGTCAGCTACCAGCCCCTGCCGCGCCTGAATGTGGTAGGCAAGGTCTTTTACTCCGAGCAGGGCCTCGACCGGCAGGTAAACCTGGATTTTCCGCCGTACACCGGGTACATCAACTACGGCAGCAACGTGCTTAACTCTTACCTCACCCGCCCAAGCGAATATGGCTTCTCGCTGGGCAGCGGCAACCGCTCCCGCCTGCTGCACGCCGACCTGACGGCTACCTATCAGGTGCGCCACAACCTCTGGCTGGATGCTACCCAGATTGTGCGCAACCGCAGCTCGGCTCAGCCCACCGCCCTCGAAGGCAGCGAAGCCTATTCGGCCCTGAGTTTGCGCTGGAATATTCCGCAGCGTGTCCACGAGTTTTAAGCCAGCTTCCTCAATGCGCCACGATCCGGCTAATGTGCTGCTGTTTCGGCCCGTCAACCAGCAGGAGCTGGATTTGATTGCGGCTTCGGGCTGGCTGGAGTTTCCACCCCGGCTACCGGAGCAGCCCATTTTCTACCCCGTCCTAAACGAGGACTACGCCGCCCAGATAGCCCGCGACTGGAACGTGCCTTACTACGGTATTGGCTACGTGCTCCGCTTTGCCGTGGACGCCGACTACGCGGCCCAGTTTCCGGTGCAGAACGTAGGCGACCGGCAGCACGACGAGCTGTGGGTACCCGCGGAGGAGTTGGCCGAGTTCAACCGCCACATTGTGGGCCGCATCGAAATCGTGAGCATTTTTCGGGCGTAGCTGCCAAGCACTCAACAAAAAGCCCAGGCTCAGCTATAGCAGCTAGGCCTGGGCTTTTTGCTGTGCTTTCCGTTTACCCGGTGATGCGCAGGCTGTTGCCGTTTTGCGTCACGGTGTATTTGGCCAGCGCGCGGGCCGCCGGGCCATTCGATACGGTACCGTCGGGTTGGAAGGCCGAGCCGTGGTTGGGGCACACAAACATATTCTGATCAGGAAAAAACGCTATGGTGGCTCCCTGGTGGGTACAGGGCGCCTGCACGGCCACGTAAGCCCCCGCCGTAGTGCGAGCCACAATCACCTGCCCATCGGCGCTGTACACGTACCCAACGGCCGGATCCTGCAGGGGTGCGTTGGCGGCAGCCGTCAGGTCCAGCGTGAAGTCGGTTTTGCCGGGCGTGGGCGTGGGAGTTGGGGTAGGCTTTACGTCTTCCTTGTCGCTGGAGCAGCCACCCAGGCAGCCTCCACTTAGCAGGGCCACGGCGCCCAACCCGAAGAGTTGAATAAATTCTTTGCGTTCCATACAGTATGTGGCGGAAAAGTACGTGTCCCCGTTTGCCGGGCTTCTTTTCCCCACTCGGCGCCGCCGCCGGATTGGTTGCCTGCCTTCCCGACAAATGCCGGTACCTTTGCCGCTTCCTATGAAGACTTACCTCCGCATTCTGCAGTTTGCCCGCCCCTGGGCCGATTTTCTGCCGCTGTACCTGGTGTATACCATTCTGGGTATATTCTTCGGTATTGCCAACTTCGGCATGCTGATTCCCCTGCTCAACATCCTCTTCGATACCACCGGCAAGATGCTGGCGGAGGCCCCGAGCGTGCCGCCGGCGTTCAGCCTGTCCCTGTCGTTCATCACGGGCACCTTCAACTACTACTTCCGCCAAGTGGTCGAAACGCAGGGCCGGCTTAGCGCCCTGTCGTTTGTGTGCATGCTGCTGATTGCCTCAGTGTTTCTGAGTAACCTGTTTCGCTACCTCAGCTTGCGCCTGCTGGCCAAAGTGCGGGCTCGGGTGATTCGCAACCTGCGCGCAACGCTATACCAGCGCGTGATGCAGCTGCAGCTGAGCTACTTTACTTCCTCCCAGAAAGGCGACCTGATGTCGCGCTTCACCAACGACGTGCAGGAAGTGGAAACCTCAGTGGTGAATTCCCTCACGGCCGTTATCCGGGAGCCGCTCTACATCATCAGCTTCTTTGCGGTGTTGTTCTTTATGTCGTTGAAGCTGACGTTGTTTACCCTGATCCTGCTCCCCATTTCGGGCGGGCTGATTGCCGGAATATCCAAGCGACTGCGCAACCAGGCCAAGCAAAGCCAAAGCACCCTGGGCACCATGCTCTCGGTGATTGACGAGACGCTCAGCGGCGTGCGGGTTATCAAAGCCTTCAACGCCGAGCCCTACATTACCACCAAGTTCCACGACCAGAACGAGCAGTACGCCCGCACCCAGCGCAACATCGACAACACCCGCGACCTGGCCTCGCCGTTCTCGGAGTTTGCCGGGGTTTCGGTGGTGGCGGCGCTGCTGTACTTCGGGGGCACGTTGGTGCTGGGCGGCGAGTCGGACCTCACGGCGGCCAACTTTATCACGTACATCGTGCTGTTTTCGCAGGTGCTGGTGCCGGCCAAGGCGTTGTCGTCGGCATTTAGCAACATCCAGCGCGGGCTGGTAGCCGGGGAGCGGGTACTCAGCGTAATTGACACCGAACCCAGCATTCAGGACAAGCCCGGGGCGCTTAGCTTGCCGCCTTTTGCCAGCTCCATTGAGTTTCGGAATGTGGCCTTCAGCTACGGCGACAAAAACGTGCTCGAAGACATCAACCTCACCATCGGGAAAGGTAAAACCGTGGCGCTGGTGGGCCCCAGCGGCGGCGGCAAAAGCACCCTGGCCGATCTGGTACCGCGCTTCTACGACCCCTCGGCCGGCCAGATTCTGCTCGACGGCCAGGACCTGCGCGATGCTACGCTGCACTCCGTGCGCGACCAGATGGGCATCGTCACCCAGGAAAGCATCCTGTTCAACGACACCATTTTCAACAACATTCGCTTCAACCAGACCGAGGCTACTGAGGAAGAAGTGGTGCGGGCCGCGCAGATTGCCAACGCCCACGACTTCATCACGGCCACGCCGGAAGGCTACCAGACCATGATTGGCGACCGGGGTGCGCGGCTGTCGGGCGGGCAGCGCCAGCGCCTGAGCATTGCCCGCG
Source organism: Hymenobacter guriensis (assembly GCF_015773195.1). Taxonomy (GTDB): domain Bacteria; phylum Bacteroidota; class Bacteroidia; order Cytophagales; family Hymenobacteraceae; genus Hymenobacter; species Hymenobacter guriensis. Next base: position 320,951 of record NZ_JADWYK010000003.1, on the reverse strand, counting down.
CCGTGCTGCGCAACCCGCCCATCCTCATCCTCGACGAAGCTACCTCAGCCCTCGATACTGAAAGCGAGAAGCTGGTGCAGGAAGCCCTCACGCGCCTGATGCAAAGCCGTACCTCCCTGGTAATTGCCCACCGCCTGAGCACCGTGCAGCACGCCGACGAAATTGTGGTGCTGCAGCACGGCCGCATTGTGGAGCGGGGCACGCACGAGGAGCTGCTGCGCAACGAAAATGGCCTCTACAAGCGCCTGAGTTTGCTGCAAAGCAGCGCCAACCCACTACAATAAGGCACAGCCGGCAGCAACTATGGCCGGTTGAGGAGCAGCACAATCGTTGGTGCTATTTTGCCGTATAGCCTTCTACTCATCTAATCTTCTCTATATTTAACCTCAACCGTGGCCTGGCACGTACTACGGCTACTTTTTTTCATCTCAGCCTGACCTCTCCCATGCTTGCTCTGAAACGTTTGGTAACCATTCTGGTGATGGTATTTGTGCTGCTGGCCCTGCTGGTGTTACTGGTCCCATCGGTCCGAAGCAGTTTTGCCAGCATGGCCGGCTCCTACGAGTCCCTGTACTTCGGGCTGCTCATTACGGCGGTGGTGCTGCTGGCCATGCAGCTTATCACCGAAAACCTGGATAGCACCCTGCTGCGCCGCAACATCAGCCTGCACGAGGGCAAGATCAATGAGCTGAAGGCCCGCCTCTACGACCAGCAGATGGAGCTGCGGGAGCGGGAGTTTCAGCAGCGCCCCGGCACCGTGCCCGGCACCACCACCTACCCCGACCCGGCGCCCGAGCCCAGCCGGCCTATTTTTCCGCAGTCGGACCCCAGTTTGTCGAACGCCCCCATCGACCAGCCCAACTCCATTATCCCGCCCAACACGCCCGGCTCACCACAACCGCCGATGCGGTAACTTTGCGGCGTGACTACCTCGCTAACCGAACTTATCCGCGCCGAGCTGACCGAGGCGCAGGCCGTGCTCGACCGTTTCGTGCAGAACCCGGCCAACCTGGCCGCCATTGAGCAGGCCGCTCGCCTTATGGCTGACAGCCTGCGGCAGGGCGGCAAAATCCTGACCTGCGGCAACGGCGGCTCCCTCTGCGACGCCCAGCACTTTGCCGAAGAGCTGACCGGCCGCTACCGCCAGAACCGCCGCGCTCTGGCGGCCATTGCCCTCACCGAAGCCTCGCACATGAGCTGCGTGGCCAACGACTTTGGCTACGACCACGTGTTCAGCCGCTACGTGGAAGCCCTGGGCCGCCCCGGCGACGTGCTACTGGCCATCAGCACCAGCGGCAACTCCCCGAACATTCTGCTTGCGGCCCAGGCGGCCCGCGCCGCCGGGATGCAGGTAGTAAGCCTCACCGGCAAGGGCGGCGGCCAGCTGGCCAGCCTCAGCGACGTGGAAATCCGCCCCCCGCACACTGGCTACGCCGACCGGATTCAGGAAATCCACATCAAAGCCATCCACATCATGATTATGCTCATTGAGCAGCTGGTGAACGAGTAAATCCTGTTTCCGCCATCCCGGGCTGCACGCAGGGCCTTATTTCGTTGGAAAGAGTCGTTGATACGTCCTCTACTCCAGCGTTATAAGGCCTTTTGCATGGGAGTAGATGGCAGTTTCTTTTAGCGGGTTCCGTATCTTCCCTCGGCTTCCTTTATACCCTACTTATTTATGCTGACGAAAACCTTCGGCTCGGCCGTGCAGGGCGTGAATGCCTATACTATTACGATTGAAGTGGTGGTGTCGCAGGGCACCAATTTCTACGTGGTGGGCTTGCCCGACAATGCCATCAAGGAAAGCCAGCAGCGGGTGGAAGCGGCCCTTAAGTTCCGAGGCTACCGGATGCCGCGCACCAAGGTGGTGGTAAACATGGCCCCCGCCGATATTCGCAAGGAAGGCTCTTCGTATGACCTGCCCATTGCACTGGGCATTCTGCACGCCTCCCAGCAGTTGGCCACCGAGCGGCTCCCGGAGTACATCATCATGGGCGAGTTGGCGCTGGATGGGGAGCTGCGGCCAATAAAAGGCGTGCTGCCCATTGCCATTCAGGCCCGCAAGGAAGGCTTCAAGGGGTTTATCCTGCCCCGCGAAAACGCCCAGGAAGCCGCCATTGTAAACAACCTCGACATTATTCCGGTGGGCACCATGCAGGAGGCCGTCGATTTTCTGGAAGGCCGCCTGGACATTGAGCCCCTGGTAATGGATACGCGGGACGTATTTCAGCACACGGCCAACCAGTACGCCGCCGACTTTGCCGACGTACAGGGCCAGGAAAACATCAAGCGGGCCCTGGAAATTGCGGCCGCCGGCGGCCACAACGTCATCATGATCGGGCCACCCGGCGCGGGCAAAACCATGCTGGCCAAGCGCCTGCCCAGCATTTTGCCCCCGCTGAACATGCAGGAGGCCCTGGAAACCACCAAGATTCACTCCGTAGCCGGCAAGCTGGGCGCCAATGCTTCCTTGCTCAACACGCGGCCGTTTCGCTCGCCGCACCATACTATTTCTGACGTGGCCCTGGTGGGTGGGGGCGGCAACCCGCAGCCGGGCGAAATATCCTTGTCGCACAACGGGGTGCTGTTTCTGGATGAGCTGCCCGAGTTCAAGCGCACGGTGCTGGAAGTGATGCGCCAGCCCCTGGAAGAGCGGCGCGTGACGATTTCACGGGCCAAAGTCAGCATCGACTTTCCGGCTAATTTCATGTTGATAGCCTCTATGAATCCCTGTCCTTGTGGATATTATAATCACCCCGAGAAAGAGTGCGTGTGCGGGCCGGGCGTGGTGCAGCGCTACCTCAATAAAGTGAGCGGGCCGCTCCTGGACCGCATCGACCTCCATGTGGAAGTAACGCCCGTGACGTTTGACCAGATGACGGAAACGCGCAAGTCGGAAACCAGCGCCGACATCCAGCTGCGCGTGACGGCGGCCCGCCAGCGCCAGGCCGGTCGGTTCCGGGACTTCCCTGACATTCACTCCAACGCCATGATGCCCTCGCAGATGGTGAAGGACGTGTGCCGGATTGGCCCGGCCGGCCTCACGCTCCTGAAAACCGCCATGGAGCGCCTGGGTCTTTCGGCCCGCGCCTACGACCGGATTCTGAAAGTGGCCCGCACCATTGCCGACCTTGCGGGTGCCGAGGAAATCCAGCTTCAGCACCTGGCCGAAGCCATCCAGTACCGCAGCCTTGACCGGGAAGGCTGGGCAGGTTGAAACGGTGAATGAACGGATGAGTGAGCTGGGTAAATGTGCAAGTTGTTCTGCCACTTAACTCACTCGCTCATTTACTCATTCACCGTGCGTAGCTTTGCGGCGCTATGTACCAAGCCCTGCTGAAGCCGCTGCTGTTTCGCCTTGATGCGGAAAAGGCCCACCATTTTGTATTTCAAAATCTGCAGCGGGCTTATCGGCTGCCAGGCGCGCAGGCGCTGTTGCGGGCTTCATACGACTTCCAGCACCCAAGCCTGGAGCGGGAGGTGTTCGGGCTGAAGTTTCGGAACCCGGTGGGTTTGGCGGCGGGCTTCGACAAGAACGCAGAGCTGACCGACGAGTTGGGCGCACTGGGCTTTGGCTTCGTGGAAATCGGGACGGTGACGCCGCGCCCCCAGCCAGGCAACCCCACGCCGCGCCTGTTCCGGCTGCCGCAGGACGAGGCCCTGATCAACCGTATGGGCTTCAACAACCACGGGGCCGAAGCCGCCGCCACCCGCCTCCGCCAGCGCCACAACCACGGGCTCATCATTGGCGGCAACATCGGCAAGAACAAGGACACGCCCAACGAGGATGCGGCCCGGGACTACGTGACCTGTGTGGAGGCCCTGCACGAAGTGGTCGATTATTTCGTGGTGAACGTGTCGTCGCCGAACACGCCGGGGCTGCGGCAGCTGCAGGAGCGAGAGCCGCTGATCCAGCTGCTGCAGCAGGTACAGGAGCGCAACCAGGCGCTGCCCCAGCCCCGGCCGCTGCTGCTCAAAATCGCGCCTGACCTCACCGACGGGCAGTTGGACGACATCCTGATCATCGCCCGTGAAACCAACCTGAGCGGCCTGGTAGCCACCAACACCACCATCAGCCGGGACAATTTGCGCACTCCCGCGGGTGAGGTTAGCAGCCTGGGCGCGGGTGGCCTCAGTGGCAAGCCCCTGCGGGAGCGCGCCACCGAAGTTATCCGCTACCTCAGCCAGCATAGTGCCGGCAACCTGCCTATCATTGGAGTAGGCGGCATTCACTCGCCCCAGGATGCGCAGGAAAAGCTGGCCGCTGGTGCCGCACTGGTGCAGCTGTACACGGGCTTCATCTACGAAGGCCCCGCCCTGGTGAAGCGCATCAATCAGGCGCTGGCCGAACAGTAACGGCTAAACCAAGTCACGCGCTGAACTGGCTTAGCGAATACGCTTCCCGTACTTCGTAAAATGATTTCGTACGAAGTGGCAAAGAGGCTTGGATAAGCCCAGGACGGCATCACAATTTCACGGCTTCACCTTTCGGCACGTGGCGGCGCTGAAACCAGACCAGCAGGGGCACCAGCACCAGCGTAGGCCACAGGAAGTTGAGCGGAAACGCAATGAACTTGAGGCTGGTAACCGAAAATGCAGATACGGCGGCAATATAGGAGCCCACGAAGCCCGAAATATGGTTGCGCAGCCACTGCCTGGCTGGCCAGGGACCCGGCCGCCAAAACCCGCGCAGCTGCCGCATTGTCGTCATCAGGCCAATACCGCCAAATACAACGAGCACCGGGTTGAAAGGCCGGCTGAACAGGCCATAGACCAGCGTGGTCAGGAATATAAGCAAGCCCACCAGCACGCTCACCCAATCGTACAAAGCCGGCCCCTGACCCGCACCCATGCGCTTGTGGTGCAACGACCGGTAGCCGAACTGCGCCAGATACAGGCTAAAGATGCCCGTAAGCAGCAGAAACGTCAGACCGTTGAGGCTGGCTGAAACTATAGCGGTACCACCGGCTACCAGCATGGCCCAGAAAAACACCTTGCCCCAGAGCCGGTGCGCCGGCCCGCCCTTGCGCACTATCAGGGCCACGGGCGCCACAAAAAAGCCGGTAAAGCCCGCCGCAATGTGCAGCCAGCGGTTCAGGAGCAGGAAAGTTTCCATTGGGTAAGTGGCGGGATGGTCGAATGGCTGAAGGGTTGAATAGTCAAAGCAAGCAGCTCAGCCCGGGTCCAGCCACCTTTTTGCGCCGAAGCGTCATTTTGGGCACCTCAGCTTCAGTTTCCGGCCGCTGAGCTCTGCTCCTTCTTTCCCTTTCTAAGAGCCATAAAACCATTCTCCCATCCAACCATTCACAGCTTCGCGCCCAGCTTGAACTCCAGCACGTCGGCGGCGCCACGGTGCACTTTCAGGTCGAGGACGCCGAACAGGTGGTCGGTGAGGTGGTATTTCAGCCCGATTCGCTCGTAGTAGAACTTGTTGGATTTGTACGGATTGTACACGTAGAAACCCAGGTGCGTGACGAAAGCCAGCCGGCCGAACAGCAGCTCATGGCCCAGAAACACGCCGGCCTTTTTCACGTCGGGCAGCGGGCGGCTGGTATCGGCCGTGTCGCGCAGCTCGGCTTGGAGCGACCGGTCGTAGAAGCCCTCCACGCCCAAGAGCAGGTTGCTTTTGCGGTTCATGCGCCGCCCGCCGGCTACCGTCACGGAGTTTACCAGGTACTTGCGCGTATCGGTTTCGTTGCGCTGCTTGTAGCCCAGGCTCGAACTCAGGTTCAGGAAAAGACGGCCCACGTCGGCAGGCTCGGGTGCGGGCAGCTGGTCGAGGGGGCGAAAAGGGCGCTGATTATGCATGTTGAGCCCCAGCACCAGCGTGGGCATGTTGATGCCCAGGTTGGGCTTGGTGGTGGCCCCGTTGGAATAGTGGTTCAGCCCCAGACCGGCCAGCAGCCCCAGGTGGTCCGATAAGGCCACGTCGTACTCCACGCGTGCCAGAATCAGCGCGTTCAGGCGGGAGCTGACGAAGGTGTTTTTGTGGTTGGTGGCCTGGTCGAACGCCTGACTGAACCAGCCCAGGCCGCCGCCCAGTCGGAAATTCAGCTCCTGCCGGGCCGTGCGCCACAGCGGCTTGCTCAGGTATACCCCGGCCCCGTAGCTGCGGCCCAGCGTGGCGTTGTGGTAGTCGTAGTACAGCAGGGCCAAACCCACGCGCGGGTAGCGGTGCCAGGCGTGCCAGGGCTGCTTGCCCTGGGTCTGGCGCTGGAAGTTCAGCTCCACCCCCGTGGGGTGCGCCCGCACCAGGTGGCGCACGCGCGGGGTGTGGGAAATGATGAAAGCGCCCTGCGCATATGCACCTACCACCACGGCCTGCGCCGGTCCGGTTTCGCCTTGCTGCGCGACGGCCAGGCGCGGCAGCACCAGGCACAGCCCCAGCAACATCCTCGTATAGTGGCGCATGGCGTCAGATATCATAGGGGCCAAAATACGGTAGAAATGCGCTGTTAGCGCCAGGGGTGCAACTTCCTTTCCGCAGAATGGCTCCTTCCGGCAAGCCGGCGCCGCGCAACTCCGCGCTTTGCCGTAACATTGTGGCCGCATGGCGCGGCGGCTCATCTGGCCAAAAAACGTAGCCGCGTCTGTTTGTACTGTCTATGCTGATTTCTGACTTTTTCCGCCCCGTGGCGCGAGTAGCCGCGGCGGCTTTGCTTCTGCTGCCCGTAGCCGCTTCCGCCCAAAACGCCGGCAAGCCCCGCCTCGGCCTGAAAACCGGCCTGGTTTTGAGCCGCCTTACCGGCGACGATGTAGACCAGCTGGGTGGCGCCGACTACCGCACCCGCACGGATGGGCGCCGCCCTGATTTCTTTGTAAGCCTGGCCAGCACTATCCCGCTTTCCGGCACCGGCCGGTTTACCGTAGCACCCGAACTGAGCTTCAGCCGCAAGGGCTACCGCATCACCAACACCTTCATTGGCACGACGGGCCTGGAGTCCGGGGAGACGCAGCGGGTATTGCTGACCAAGCGTACGCTCAACTACCTGGAGCTGCCGCTGGCTTTCCGGGTAAATACCAACGGGGGCCTGTACTTTGAGCTGGGGCCGCAGGTGTCGTACCTCATGGGTAGCAAAAGCACCACCGAAACCACCAGCACGTTTGCCGACGGCCGCGACCAGGCTCCTTCCGAAACTTCCGCCACCACCACCAGCGACGTGCAGGGCTTCGATTTCGGGGCTATTGGCGGCATCGGGTTTCAGCACCGGAGCGGGTTCACGGCGGGGCTGCGCTACAGCCGCGGCTTTAAGACGGTGCTGGAACGGGAGGCTCTGCCGGGTAAGCCCATCACCAACAACGACGCCATTATCGTACAGTTCGGCTACCTGCTTCAACTGGGCAAGTAGTCAGTTGTTTACCGGCTTTTTTATGTGAGCAGACCCTGCGGTCTGCTCATTTTTTTTGGCGCGAGTACGGCATTTTTCTGAAACGGGCCGTTTAAGGCCCCAAAACCGCACCATGTGGCGCGGCCTGTGCAATGTTTCACTAACCCCTTTGTTGCACCATGAAAAAGACTCCCCTTCTCGCTCTTTCGCTGCTGTCGGCAGCGGCTCTTTCTGCTTCTTCGGCCTATGCTCAGGGCCCTACCGGTTTTCGGGTGGGACTGAAAGCGGGCGGTACCTACTCCAATGTGTCGGGCGACGACGTGAAGCAGTTTACTGGCTCCGGCTACGATACCAGCTTGGGCTCCTACAAGCTGGGCTACAACGCCGGCCTGACCTTCAACCTGCCCGTTACAAGTGACGGGTTCTTCTCCATTGCTCCGGAGCTGCTGTACAACCGCAAGGGCTACGAAATCACCTCAGATCAGAAAAACGGGCTACCGAGCGGCGTCTCGAAGTACGAGATAGAGCAGCAGCGCGTGCTGCACTATCTCGACCTGCCCATCATGGCGCGCATCAACGCCGATGGGTTCTTCTTTGAGGCCGGCCCACAGGTAAGCTACCTGTTCGGCTCGCGCACCAAAACGCAGACAACTACTAAGTACACCAACGGCGACAAGGACAAGACTGAAGACCGCTCGGAGTTCGTAGACTACCTCGGTGGTATCCGGAAAGAGAAGTACAAAGGCGACCTGTCGAACGTAGACATTAGCGCCGTAGCCGGCCTGGGTTATCAGACTGAAAGCGGCATGAGCCTGGGCCTGCGCTACGCCCGCGGCTTCAACTCCCTCATCGACAGCAAAGACTCCGACAACGAGCCGAAAGTCTTCAACAATGCTTTCACGCTGCAGGTAGGCTACCTCATTGGTGGCAACTAATCTGCGTGGCAGGTTCCCAAAACTATCCTCAAAAGTCCGGCTGCTAGTGGTGGCCGGACTTTTTTTGTTGAGCAACGGCTTTGATACGCTGGCCGATAGCAATATCAGCTAAGCATGTTGCCTTACGGGTAGCTCCGCGCAGCAATAGGCTGGCACGCTTTTCGTTTTGAGTTCCCCATCTGTGCAATTTCCCTAACCTAACTTCATTGCACCCATGAAAAAGACTTCTTTGCTTGTGGCCGCTGCCTTAGTAGCCGGCGCTTTTGCCTCTTCCTCCGCGCACGCCCAGGGTATCCGCCTCGGCTTCAAGGGCGGGGCCAACTACTCCAACCTCTCCGGCGACCTTGTTAACGAAAACCGCTTCCAGAACAAGTGGGGCGCCCACGGCGGTATCATGGCCAACATCAGCTTCACCGACGACGGCTTTCTTTCGATTCAGCCCGAGGTGCTATACTCGCAGAAGGGCTTCAAGTTCAATGACAGTGAGGTATTTGGCATAGTAAAATACCAGGGTAGCCGTACCTACAACTATATTGACGTTCCCGTACTGGTCAAAATCAATGCTGATGGATTCTTCTTCGAAGCCGGCCCGCAGTACAGCTACCTGCTAAAGGTAAAAGATGAGACCGAACGCAGCACAAACGGCGGCATTAGTTACAATAAGTACTCCGGCACCGAAGACTTGGGCGACGTAAACCGCAGCGAAATCGGGTATGCAGCCGGGCTGGGCTACCAGTCGACGGCGGGTTTCCTGGTAGGTATTCGCTACAACGGCTCCTTCACTGACTTCGCCAAGGACGGCTACACGGGCGACGCCGACGTACGCAATGCCCGCAACTCCGTGTTTCAGGCCTCTATCGGCTACCTCATCCCCAGTAAATAAGCTACTTGGCCCATTACACAGCAACGCCCCGCCTGCCAATCGGCAAGCGGGGCGTTGCTGTTTCGCAGCAGCGGTGGCTTAGCTCCGGCTGGCGGCTACGTAGTTCTGGAAGAAGTGCGGAATCGTCTCAATACCCTTCAGGAAGTTGAATACCCCGTAATGCTCGTTGGGCGAGTGGATGGCGTCGGAGTCCAGCCCAAAGCCGAGCAGCACGGAATCCAGGCCCAACTCCGTTTTGAACATGGCCACGATGGGAATAGAGCCCCCGCCCCGGGTTGGAATGGGCTTTTTGCCGAAGGTGGTTTCAAGGGCCTTAGCTGCTGCCCGGTAAGCCACCGAATCGGTGGGCGTAACCACCGGCTCACCGCCGTGATGAGGCGTTACTTTCACCGTGACGCTGGGCGGGGCAATACGCTCAAAGTGCTGCTGAAACAGCTGGGTGATTTCGTCGGAGGTCTGGTTGGGCACCAGGCGCATGGAAATCTTGGCGTAAGCCTTGGAGGCAATAACCGTTTTGGCACCTTCGCCGGTGTAGCCGCCCCAGATGCCGTTTACGTCCAGCGTAGGCCGGATGCCGATGCGCTCCACGGTGGTGTAGCCTTGCTCGCCGTAGATGTCCTTCAGGCCGATGCTTCGCTTGAACTCCTCGTCGGAGTGCGGCACGCGGTTCAGCTCGGCACGCTCCTCGGCGCTGAGCACGGCCACGTTGTCGTAGAAGCCGGGGATGGTGATGTCGTTGTTTTCATCGTGCAAGGAGGCAATCATCTTGCAGAGGATGTTGATGGGATTGGGCACGGCCCCGCCGTAAAGGCCGGAGTGCAGGTCGCGGTTGGGGCCCGTCACTTCTACCTCGTGGTAGCTGAGGCCCCGCAGGCCTACTTCGATGCTGGGCTGGTCGTTGCTGAGGATGCCGGTATCGGAAATCAGGATGACATCGGCCTTCAGCTTTTCCTTGTTGGCGCGCACGAACAGGGCCAGGTTGCTTGAGCCCACTTCCTCCTCGCCCTCAATCATGATCTTCACGTTGCAGGGCACGCCGCCCTGGCTGCGCTGCATCAGCTCGAAGGCCTTCACGTGCATGTACACCTGCCCTTTGTCGTCGCAGGCGCCGCGGGCATAAATCTTCTCATTCTTGATAACGGGCTCGAAGGGCGGCGAATCCCAAAGCTCGTAGGGGTCGGCAGGCTGCACGTCGTAGTGGCCGTAGACGAGGACAGTGGGCAGGCTGGGGTCGATGAGCTTTTCGCCGTACACGATGGGGTTGCCGGCCGTGGGGCACAGCTCTACGTTCTCCAGGCCAGCTTCTTCCAGACGCATTTTCAGGTAGTCGGCGGCCCGCAGCACATCCTGGTGAAATTTGGGGTCGGCCGAAACAGAAGGGATACGGAGCCACTCCAGCAGCTCGCTCAGAAACCGCTCCTGGTGTTGTTCAATGTAGGTGGACATAGGCGGGAAATTAGGGATGAGCGCAAAAGTAGGGAAGGAAATGGTAGGGCTTAATACGAAGCCCATAGAGCTAAGAGTACTCAAAGACCATTTTTCTGGTCTTTGGTCTTACCAATTAAGCATCCATCGTCAAATACCCTATCCACACTAGAAGGCAGCTTACTGCTAGAACTAAAGCCCGATATGGCCATCGACGTATCACAGCCAGCATTATAAGTATTGCGGTTGGCAATAAATAAATGACACCCTGCTTGGTTTTGTTGGGCACTTCTAAAAAGCTCCATGTGGCAGAGTCAAATACCCAGATTAACCATACATATATGCTATTGAATAGGGTAGTCAACAGGCCAACCAACAGCAAACGACCTACCTGCAACTTTGCCGTTTCCTGACCTTGTAGCGTTGCAAGGAGAACAAGCCAGAACAATCCGATTGCCACTGGAAGGCCAACGACTAATCCGAAAGTTTGAGGAATTATAAAATCTCCCAACGCATACGCGGGCTGGCAAACTGCTGCAAACAGTATAATAGCACCGATGCGTCGTAGAATTTGATTCATCAATAGCGACCTGGCTTGTTATATGCTTTACTTCTTATCCCACGGCATGGGCACGCGGCTCTCGGTGCCGGTGCGCAGGCGGCCGATGTTGGCGCGGTGGGTGTACACGAGCAAAGCCGCCAGCACGAAGCCCACTCCAATGAGGAAGGGCTGCGGGGGCCGGAACTGGGGCAGCAGCTGCAACAGGGCAAAGCTCACGCCGGCTGTCATACTGCTCAGGGACACGTAGCGCGAAGTCAGCAGCACCGCCAGAAAGATGAGCAGGCATACGCCCACGGTAGCCGGGGCCACGCCCAGCATCATGCCCAGGATGGTAGCCACGCCCTTACCTCCCCGAAACTGCGCAAACACCGGGTAAATGTGCCCTACCACCGCCAGCACACCACAGGCCAGGCGGTAGTACACCTCGTGCTCGGGCGCAATAGCGCCCTGGCTTACCAGCCAGGCCGGCAGCACGTAGGCCGCCACGAAGCCCTTCAGCGCATCGACCACCAGCACGAAAGAGCCGGGCTTTTTGCCCAGCACCCGAAAGGTGTTGGTGGCGCCCGCGTTGCCGGAGCCATGCTCACGCACATCAAGGCCGTAGAAGCGGCGGCCCACCCAAAGCGCAGTGGGAATGGAGCCAAGCAGGTAAGCGGCCAGCAGGGCGCCCAGAATCAGAATCAGATGCATAAGCGGAGGAACGGGGAGGGAAGAGTTCAAAGATAACGGAACCGCATTGGTGGCCTTCCTACGGTTTTCGTCAATAGGAAGGTACAGGCGCAAAAAGCCCCCGCCAGCAGAACCAGCGGGGGCTTTCCTATTGCCAAAAGAGCTTACTGCTCGCCGAAGGGGTCGTCGGCGGATTCCTTTTTCTTCTTTTTCTTTTTGCTGGTATCCTCGGTCGGGGTCGTGGGCGTGTCCACGGTGGGCTCGGTAACAACCGGCTCGTCTTTCTTCTTTTTCTTTTTGCCAGTGTCTTCGGCTGGAGCAGCATCGGTGGGCGTGGCAGCCGGGGCTTCGGTGACTTCGTCCTTTTTCTTTTTCTTTTTGCGGTCTACCGGCGCATCGTCAACGGGAGCATCGGCGGCAGGGTCGGTAGCTACGTCGAACTCGGAGCCTTTCTTTTTCTTTTTCTTGCCCGTTTCCTCGGTAGCATCGGGCTCCGGCTCGGGCTGGGTGGTCACAATCTTCTTGGCCGCGTCCTTGCCCGTGAGGCCCAGGTAGGTTTTGCGGAAGCGCGTGAGGAAGGACTGCACCTCCTGGTCGTCGCCCAGGAAGAAGCCGTATTCCGTGGCCGTGTTGTAGTCGCCCTTGGCCTTGAAGCCCACGATTTCGTCGTAGGAGCCGTGCTGGGCCTTGGTGAGTACCGTATTGTTGGAGTACTTGATGTAGTACCAGGTCTGGGGCTCGGCCTCCAGGTACATTTCCACCACGTCCCCCGTCGACTCTTTCTTGATTTCGATGAAGCCGTCGATTTCCGCGTTGATGTCCTTCTTGTAAATGCTGACCAGGCCAATCTTGCCAGTGGAGTACCAGGCCCGCTGCTTGTCGGACCACGTGAGCTTCACCCGGTTGAGCACGATGGTGCGCAGCAGCTTTGGCGAGAGTTTCTGCAGGGGCGAGTAGCCGCCTTTGCGGTTCTGGTACTGCTGCACGGCCTTGCTGCCCACAAACTCGCCCAGCTTCAGGTATTCCTCGCGGGTACCGGTCATGGCCTCGGGCAGGCCTTTGGCGTAGCGGCCCATATCCTCGCCCATAGCTATAATGGCTTTTTCGGGCAGGTTGATGTCGAGGGCCATAAACGTGTCCATGGTATAGCGGCTGCTATCGGGCTTGCCAAAGCCGATGGCCGACGCCTCCAGGGTGTAGTCCTTGTTGGAGTTTATCAGCTCCACCTTGCCCCGGAACGTCATGGTGGTGGTCGAGTCGTTGAAGGTCATTACGCTGCCTTCGTACACGTCGGGGCTTTCTTCCTGGCGGCCCATACGGAAGGTGCGCTTGGCCGCATCAAAGCTCAGGGTGCCATCCACCTGAAACACGTTCAGGTCCGTCACGCTGGGCTTCTGCCCCACAAACAGCGGGTACACCTTGTTGCTTTCCGACAGAAACAGCCCCGTAAACAGCGGGGTGCCGTCCTCCGCCTTCGGATCCTGCACCCGCAGCTGAATGCGTTTAGGGTCGATGGAGTCCTGCACGGCAAACCAGGTGGAAGCGTTGGGGCTTTTCACAAACTCCAGCTTCGACTGCCCATCGAAGGCAAAGCGCTTTTTCTTGGAGTTCATGATGGCGCTGCCCCGGTAGGCAATGCGCGGGGCTAGGTGAAACTTATCCTCCGCTTTGATGGACGCCGTAGCCAGCGTCACCGGGCCCGCTTTGTTGTCGCCGTTGCGGCCCAGCAGGCGGGAACCCAGCCCTTTGCCGGTGCTGGCCGTGAGGCCCGCCAGCCCCTGCGTGGAGTCGATGCGGAAGTTGGCAAACTTCAGGGCAAACGAGTCGGCGGCGGCGTTTTTGTAGCTGTAGAGCGCGCTGCCGGTAAAGGCCAGGCGCGACTGCACGTCTACTTCGCCCTGGTAGAGCGCGTGGTATTTCTGCAGCGTGTCCATCGTTACGCGGGCGTTGCGGAAGGCGCGCATATCGGCGCTGGCAGCCACGTACACTTTGTTGGAGTCGGGCTCAATCCAGGCATCAGCCGAGGAAATGCGCGGCACGCCGCCGGCCAGCAAGGTATACTGCTTCAGGTCGTAGACCCCGCTGGAGGCCTGGAACTTGAGGCCGTGCTGGTCGGGCCGGGTGGAGTAGAAATAAGAACGAGTAGAATCAGCCCCGGGCGACACCCGGAACACCACGGTCTTTTTCTTGAAGTCCCACTTGCCGCCGCTCAGCGACGTGCGGTACTGGGTGTAAGGCAGCTCTACGTTGGCCGAGCCGGTTTTCTCGGGCGAGAAGTCGGCAAAGCCCTGCTTGATGTCGTAGTCGATGGCAACGTCGGTAGCCTGCACGGCCGGCTTGTTCACCTCGCTGGATTTGATGCTGAGCGTGGCGCCGTTGCCCTTGTAGTGGTGCTGCAGGAAGGTGAAGCTGCGCGAGCGAACCAAGGACTGCGGCCCCTCGATTCGGCCGTTGCCATACAGGCCGGTGGGCGTCAGCACGGCCTCGCCCCGGTACGAGAAGGCCCCGCCGTAGAAGCGCATATCCTGCCCCGATTTAGCCGTGCTCCAGTACATAGAGTCTTGACGCACGGCCCACTTCATCTGATAGCCGGGCAGCAGATCCACCTTTGGGTACTCGGCTCCTTTGTACGGGCCCTCGGCCAGGGAGGCGGTAGTGCCCACCGTCACCACCGAGTCTTTGTAGAAGATAAACTGTTTGCTCTGGAGCGTAGCGGCCAGGTACTTGATTTCGCCCACGCCCTGGATACCGCGGTTGCTCATCTTCACGGTATTATACAGGCGGCCTTTGTTGCCGTAAAGCGGGAAACCTTCCTTGGGCAGCTGGTACACGAAGCCCAGGGAGCCGTCGTCCTGCATCGTGAGCTTGGTGTCGAAGGACGGCATGATGTCACCCGTCACAAACTTGCCTTTGAAGCCTACCGCCGAGCGGTTCTTGTTGTTCAGGGAGTCGATGCGGAACGGCGGAATATCGAAGTACACGGTGGTATCGTAGGCGCCGCCCAGCACCTCGGGCTTATTGAAGAATACGTAGGCCCCGGTGGTAGCGTCGAACGACGGGTAGGAACCGATTTTCTTGCGCCCCGACTTATTTTTGGGGTGGTTGATGTAGAGCTTGCCCGCCGAGTTCTTGCTCTTGTTGGTCAGGGCCCAGTCCACGTCCTTGCGGGCCTTGATGGAGGTGCCTTTCGAGTTTTTGCCCTTCACGATGATGGAGTCAATCTTGACCAGGTCCACGAAGAACCCGTCGTAGTCGAAGCGGAACTCCCGGCCCTTGAACACGAAAGCCGAGGCCACCAGCGTACCGTTGAACTCGATGTTGCGGTTTTTGAGGATGCGCACCACGCTGCTGTCGGGCTGCACGTACACGGCCACCGAGTCGTCGGAAAAGTTGAAACGGTCCACGCCGCGCACCGTCAGCACTTTGTTATCGAGGTTGAGCACGGCGTTGCGCCCGCCCGGCGCCACCGATTTGATGGCAATGTGGTCGTAGTCTTTCTTGCCCTGCGCCGAGTTTACGTAGTGCGAGGCTTTGGGCAGCACCGTCAGACTGTTGCCATCCGGGTTCAGGCGCACGTATCCATCCCGCGCCAGGCCCGACACGGCGGAGCGCACGTTTGGCTCACTAAGATTGTACTCCTGCACCAGCTGGCTGATGGTAAACGTCTTCGCATTGGAGTGCGTCTTGCTGTAGCTCACCACCATCTGCAGCGGGTGCATACGGTTGATGCTTTTCACCTGCTGGTAGCGCGTGTTGGTGTAGAACTCGCGCGACTCAAACTTGGCGGCCACCTGGTTTTTGGCCGTTAGCATCGAAAAGTTCATCAGCGGGGTATTGATGGGCCAGGTGAGCAGCTCCGTCGTAATTTCCATCTGATGGTAGGAGTCGTAGTAGGGCGTGGTTTTGTAGAGACCTTCTTCGCGGGCCAGTTGCAGCACCTGCCGGGCCTTCGAGAACTTGAGCTTCACGCCGGGGTGATACACGGAGTCCAGCTTGTCTTCGTAGATGGACACGGCCGCCCGGCTCGAGGACAGCAGCGTGTCGCCCAGCTCGTAGGCGCGGGCCGAGGCCTTGAACTTGGTTTGGCCGTTCGACTGCACACTGATGCTCGACAGCGACCCGTCGAGGCTGGCGCTGAAGGTGCGCTGCCCGTTCAGGGCGAAGCCCCCCACGTACTTGATATTGTCGCCGATGTTCTTGACGCGGGCATCGTTGGTGAGGGAGATAAAGCGCGGGTACGAGGTGTCGGTACTGCCGGGCTTTTTCTTGAAGCTCTTGAACGACAGCGCCCCGCGCACCGGGCTTTCCAGCACGGCAGGGTACGTCAGGGTCACGGGCTCGGCCTTGAACTCCGGCTTGCCCATGTCAAAGTCGAAGTGGGTGAGGTCGGCGGTGGCGGGGTTTGCCTTCACCTGCCAGGTGTACTGCCCGCCGTAGCCTACAAAGCGGTTGGTGAGCGGCACCACGTAGCCCGTGGTTTTGGTGATGACGGCCGAGTCGGCCCCAAAGCTGCCTATCAGCAGGTCTACGTCCTTGAGCACGATAACCGGGCCGCGGGTGGTTGGGGCCATGTAGTCGTCGTAGTAGGCGGGCGCCACCATCGTTGGCTCGGGTTCGGGCTCTTTCACCGGGGCTGCAGCGGCTTTGGTGCCGGCGGTTTTCGGAGCTGTTTTGGCGGGCGCAGGCTTCTTGGCCGGCGTGCTCCACCCATCGTTCGACGATGAGCTCCACCCGTCGTTGGTGCCCCAGTCCGAAACTGTGTCCCAGCCATCCGAGCTTTTCTTTTTGGCCGGCTTGGCGGCGGGCTTGGTGGTTTTGATGGCCGCTCCCGTGCGCACCGGATCCGAGGCCGTGGGCGTAGGCTCAGGCGCTACGGCCGGCTCCAGGGACTGGTCGCTCTGGTTGTAGGCAAACGAAAAAGCCCCACGCACCAGCTGCACGCGGTTGTAGCGGGAGTAGTACAGGCGGTTGGTTTGCAGAAACTGCGCGGCCATGGTCATGAACCTTTCCGTGTCGCGCACCTGCTCCCGGTCCAGGGTGGTGCTAATGGTCGACAACAGCCCATCCATCTGCTGGTCGCTCAGGTTCTGCTTGGTCGAGCCGGCCAGAATCACGTTGAAGAACGTTTCGAAGTGAGGCCGGGGCTTAAAGCGCTTGGCCAGCAGCCGCTGTGAAATATCCACAATCAGGCGCTGCTGGGAAGCCGTGAGCTTGTTGCTGGCCCAGAGCGTTTGCAGGGCAGCAGCGCTGGCAATAGCCGCCGGGTTTTTGGTTGAGGCCATCATGGCCTGCACATCCACAATGTACTGGGCCGGGTCGGTTGACAGCTTGCCGGGCTGGGTGCGCGGGGCCGCGGGAGCCGTGGCCGGAGCCGCCGGCTGCTGCGCCCAGGCCCCTACCGATACGAGCAGCAGCGCCGCCCACAGCCAACCAATTACTACTTGCTTCATACTCACTACCGTCAGAACAAACTTATTCGTCTCCAATTTCGCTAAAATTCACCGCATTTGCGCATTGGCCCGCTGTTGCCCGTTTCGGGGCAGCAGCACCGTGGCAGGCAGGTTCTTGCGCTGGCTAACGCTAACCAGACGCGCAATAGTGCCCACAGTTACCCCCGGTTTTGTACTATCCGGGCGGGCGGTAAGCAGCAGCTACGGTCCGGCCTATTTCCGGAAAACGGCCGACACCCAGTGGTTGCTGGTTCGCATCGATTCATAGGTGAAGCCGGCCTGCTCGGCTGCCGCGCGGATCAGGGGCAGGTCTTCTTCATAAAAGCCGGAAAACAGGATGGGGCCGCCCGCTTTCAGGTACTGCCCGTAGGTGCCCATATCTTCCAGCAGTACGTTACGGTTGATGTTGGCCAGGATGATATCGAATGGCGCCTCCCCTTCCAGGGCCGTTACGTCGCCCAGGCGGGCTTCTACGCGGTCCTGTACATGGTTTTCGGCGGCGTTGTCGGCGGCATTTTCGGCCGTCCAGGGCTCCACGTCCACGGCCAGCACCGAGGCAGCGCCGAGGTGCACGGCCATGACGGCCAGAATGCCCGTGCCGCAGCCCATATCCAGCACGCGCTTGTTCTGGTGGTCGATGGTGAGCTGGTTTTCAATCATCAGCGCCGTGGTGTCGTGGTGGCCGGTGCCGAAGGACATGCGCGGCATAATCACGATTTCGTAGGGCAGATCAGGCCGGGCCGGGTGGAACGGGGCCCGCACCGAAACTTTATCGGCAATAACCAGGGGCTGAAAGTTCTTTTCCCACTCGGCATTCCAGTTCTGGCGCGTGATGGTGCGGTGGCTATACTCCAGCTCGCCCAGTCCCTCGTAGCGGCTCATGATTTCGGCTACGTCGTCGGGGTTGAACACGTCTTCGGTGGTGTAGGCGCAGAAGCCTTCGTCGTTGTCTTCGAAGGTATCGAAGCCCACTTCGGCCAGTTCAGCCACCAGTATGTCCGACAGCTCGCCGGGTGCTTTTACGCGCAGTTCAATGAAATCCATGGTATCGGAATGAAAATGAGATGGACGCCAACTGGCGGAGTGTTCCGCCGGGTGTTTCCGTATCAGCGTACAAATAACCGAAATCAAACAGGAAGCCCCGCTACCGGGCTGCGGCGGTAGCGGGGCTTCGGGGCCGGAAGGAGTAGGCTCAGGCGCTACTTACCGTTGCGGCAGCCGGCGTAGGATCGGATTTTGGTGTACTGAATGCTGAAGTCAGCCAGGGCGCGGTTATCGGTCACGAACAGCACGTAATCGGCAAAGTCGCGGGCCCCGGTGAAGTACCAGAAACCCGTTTTATCGGCGAAAAGCTTGTTGCTTTCCTCGTACACCAGCACGTCGGCAAAAGCCTCTTCCGGCTCCACATACACCGTAGCAAAGGACTGCCCCCGGCGGCGCGGGTCCTTCTCCAGAAAGATGGAACCGTAAATCCGGCAAGGCTCCACCGAGGTAGCTACCGTGGCCGCGGTGAAGGGCACAGCCGGTGCGGGCTGAAACGGATTCAGCGTGAGGAACCCGGAAAGTAGCAGACTTGTGAGCATGGAGAATTGCTAAGACTTGCCCTTCCGACAATTATCTGGCCGAAAAAGGTTCTTTGTCATTCCGAACAAAGTGAGGAATCTGGGTCGGCTGCTAGCAGGTACCTCAGATTCCTCACTTTGTTCGGAATGACAGTTAGAACGACTTGATAATCTCGGTGAAGTCGCGGGACTTGAGGGAAGCACCACCGATGAGGCCGCCATCTACGTCGGGCTGCGAAAACAGCTCCCGGGCGTTCTGGGCGTTGGCCGAGCCACCGTACAAAATGCTCGTATTCAGGGCTGCTTCGGCGTCGTAGGCGCGGGCAATCTGCTCCCGAATGAAGGCGTGTACTTCCTGGGCCTGCTGGCTCGTAGCCGTTTTGCCGGTACCAATGGCCCAAATGGGCTCGTAGGCAATAACTACCTGGTCGAACTCCTCATTGCTGAGGTGAAACAGGCCGTCTTTCAGCTGCTTGCTGATGAAGCTGAAAGTGTCGTCGGCTTCGCGGGTTTCCAGCGACTCGCCCACGCAGAAAATGGGCTTCAGGCCGGCGGCCAGGGCGGCTTTCAGCTTCTGGCTCAGCAGCTCATCGTCCTCGCCGAAATACTGGCGGCGCTCCGAGTGGCCCAGAATCACGTACTCCACCCCTACCGACTGCAGCATTTTGGCCGATACTTCGCCGGTAAACGCGCCGGTTTCCTTCTGGTGGCAGTTCTGCGCACCCAGGTGCAGGCGGCCACCCTCGGGCAGCTGGCGGCCAATGGCCGACAGAAACGGAAATGGCGGGCACACCACCACCTCTACCGAGGAGCCGGTGGTTTCGTCCTGCACCATGTTCACAATTTCAGAAATCAGGGCCTGGCCGTCCTGCAACGTGGTGTTCATTTTCCAGTTGCCGGCCACAATGTTCTTACGCATAGCGAAGGGAGAGTTTGATCAGAAGGTGAATTGATTGCAGCCGCAAGGTAAGCGCTACGCCGTGGAATGCCCTAGCCTGCCCTACCGGCGTTTCTGCCACACCAGCCAGGCGGCAGCCAGCACCAACGTGAGGGCCGCGCTCAGGGCCACGCCCGCCAGCCCCGGTGCGTTCCCGCTCCGGGCCAGCGCTATGCCCACCAGCCCCCAGGCTAGCGTGAGCGGGTAAGCCAGCTCCCGAAACTGATGCGTGACGACCACCCCCAGCACCAGCACCACGTTCAGCAGCAGCATAGCCGCGGTGGCGGCAGTGCCGGCGGCGGGTTGCCAAACCGTGCTCAGCCATAGCGTAGCGTTGACCACCGTGGCCACCGTAACCCAGCCGAAGTACAACCCCAGCGGCACGCTGCTGCCCCAGCCGGCCTGCCCGCTGCGGATCAGCCGTCGCGCCCGACCATACGCCACGGCCAACGACCCGAGAATCAGGAATATAACCAGCACGCTCAGTCCCAGCTGCTCATAGGCAAAGACCACTAGCCAGCCCGCCGTAGCCAAGTTGGCCAGAATGAAGGGCTCGGCCACGGCGTCGGGCAGCGGATTCTGGCGCTGCGCGGGCAGCAGCTGCCAGATGGCGTAGCCCAGGATGCCCAGAAAAATCAGCCCCCAGATGCTGAACGCGTAGCCGGCCGGCGTAAGCAAGGTGTAGTACTTGCCGGAAACCACCGCATTGGTTTGCCCATTGAACGGGTAGCGCTGCGCCACGTAGTTGCACAGAATATTGCCCAACACTGCGGCCAGGGCCAGCCAGCGCCACACACGGCTTTCGGGCTGGGTGGCGGAAGAAGAAGTAACGTCCATAAGGCGAATATGCTCTTGAAACTGTCATTCCGAGCGAAGCGAGGAATCTGGGTTACAGGCCAACCCAGATTCCTCGCTTCGCTCGGAATGACAGTTTCGTTTGCTGTTGATGTCTGATTACAGCTTATCTACCAGGAAGCGGGCGGTGTGGTTGGTGTCCTTGAGCTTCACCATTTCTTCGGGCGTGCCCTCGAACAGCAGGTGCCCGCCGTTGATGCCGCCCTCGGGGCCGAGGTCGATAATCCAGTCGGCGCACTTGATGATGTCCATGTTGTGCTCGATGATGAGCACGGAGTTGCCCTGCTCCACCAGCGCGTTCAGGGCCGTCATCAGCTTGTTGATGTCGTGGAAGTGCAGGCCGGTGCTGGGTTCGTCGAAGATGAACAGGATTTTATCGTTCTGCAGGGTGTTTCCCTTAGTTAGGAAGGAAGCCAGCTTCACGCGCTGGGCTTCCCCGCCCGACAGCGTGTTGGCCGACTGTCCCAGGCGGATGTAGCCCAGTCCCACATCGTCGAGCGGTTTGAGGCGCTCCACAATCTTCGGCTGGTCTTTGAAGAACTCGATGCTGTCCTCAATGGTCATTTCGAGCACCTCGTTGATGCTTTTCTCCTTGTACTGCACGTCCAGCACGTCCTGCTTGAACTTGCGGCCCTCACAGGCTTCGCAGGTCAGGTAGATGTCGGCCATGAACTGCATTTCAATCTTCACCTGACCTTCGCCCTGGCACACCTCGCAACGGCCTCCGTCGATGTTGAAGCTAAAGTGTGAAGGTTTGAAGCCCCGGGCTTTGGCTAGCTGCTGGTCGGCAAACAGGCTGCGGATGGCGTCGTAGGCCTTCACGTAGGTGACGGGGTTGGAGCGGCTGCTCTTGCCGATGGGGTTTTGGTCGACGAACTCGACGTGGGTTACCTGCCCGTTCACGCCGGTGAGTCGGTCGAACTTGCCGGTGGCTTCGCCGGCGCCGCCACCGAGCTGCTTGAGCAGGGCCGGAGCCAGAATCCGCCGAATGAGCGTGGATTTGCCGGAGCCGGATACGCCTGTTACCACCGTCATCACGTTCAGCGGAAACTTCACCGACACGTTTTTGAGGTTGTTTTCGCGGGCGCCGGTCAGCTCCAGGGCGTTGCGCCAGGGGCGGCGCGTTTTGGGCACGGCTACCTGCATGCGGCCGCTCAGGTACTGGCCGGTGTAGGTGTCGGAAGTCAGCACCTCGGCGTAGGTGCCCTGGAACTGCAGAATACCGCCGCCACTACCGGCCTCGGGCCCGATGTCGATAATCTGGTCGGCCTGCTCCATCATCTTGTCCTCGTGCTCCACCACAATCACGGTGTTGCCAAGCTGCTGCAAGGAGCGCAGCACCCCAATCAGCTGCTCCGCATCCTTGGGGTGCAGGCCAATCGAAGGCTCATCGAGAATGTACATGGAGCCCACCAGTGCCGAACCAAGCGAGGTAGCCAGCGAAATGCGCTGACTTTCCCCGCCCGAGAGCGTGCTGCTTAGGCGGTTGAGCGTGAGGTAACCCAAGCCCACGCGGTTCAGGTACTCCAAGCGGTTCGTGACTTCCGTCACGAGGCGCTCGGCTACTTTGGCTTCGTGCGCAGGCAGGTCGAGGTTCTGGAAAAACTCCAGGGCCCGGCTCACCGGCAGCAGCACCAGATCGGTAATGCTCTGGCCCTGGATTTTCACGTACTGGGCGTCCTTGCGCAGGCGGGTACCGCGGCAGTCGGGGCAGGTGGTACGACCCCGGTAGCGGCTTTGCAGCACGCGGTACTGAATTTTGTGGGTCTGCTCCGATACCCACTTGAAGTATTTATCCAGCCCGTCGAAGTACTTGTTGCCTTTCCACAGCAGGTTTCGCTCGGCCTCACTCAGTTCGTTGTAGGGCCGGTGAATGGGAAAATCGAAGCGGATGCCGTTTTTGAGCAGGGGCTTCAACCACTCGCTCTGCTTATCGGTGCGCCAGGGGGCAATGGCACCCTCGTACACCGTCAGGCTCTTATCGGGGATGACCAAGTCCTCGTCAATGCCCAGCACCGAGCCGAACCCTTCGCAGGTCTGGCAGGCGCCGTAGGGGTTGTTGAAGGAGAAGAAGTTAACGCTCGGCTCCTCAAAAACCAGTCCGTCCAGCTCAAACCGGTCGGAAAACGTGCGGGTTTCCTCGTCCATCTTCACGACGCAGGTACCGTGCCCCTCGAAGAAGGCAGTTTGCACCGAGTCGGCGAGGCGGAACATCAGGTCTTCGTCGCCGGGCTGAATGGCGGTGCGGTCAATCATGATGAACACGTCGCCCTGCACTTCGGGCTGGCCTTCGGCAATCAGCTCCTCGATGAAGGCGGTTTCGCCGTTCACCACCACGCGGCTATAGCCTTTCTGGAGCAGCAAATCCAGCTCCTTGCTCATGGGGCGACCGTCTTCGGAGGGCAGCAGTGGGGAGAGCAGCGTCACGCGGGTGCCCTCAGGCAGCTGCATGAGGTGGTCCACCACGTCGGCGACGTTGTCCTTCTTCACCTGCTCCCCGCTCACGGGTGAGTAGGTGCGGCCCACCCGCGCAAACAGCAGCTTGAGGTAGTCGTAGATTTCGGTGCTGGTACCCACCGTGGAGCGGTTATTCTTGATGCTAACCTTCTGCTCGATGGCAATGGCCGGCGAAATGCCGCGGATGTAGTCCACGTCGGGCTTGTCCATGCGGCCCAGAAACTGGCGGGCGTAGGAGCTTAAGCTTTCCACGTACATGCGCTGGCCCTCGGCATACAGCGTATCAAACGCCAGCGACGACTTGCCCGAGCCCGAAAGGCCCGTGACCACAATGAACTTATTGCGCGGCAGGGCCACGCTTAGGTTTTTAAGATTATGAACCCGGGCGTTTTTGATGAGGATAAACTCGCGCGGGTCGAGCTGGTCAATGGGGTCGGCCGCGGGGGCAGCCATTTGCAGAGCGGAGTTGTCGGCCATAGGTCGTTAAACAGCCGCAGCCGGGGGTTTGGTTTCCTGTAGCTTCCCGAGGCGCGGTTTACGTCCGGCGAAGGTACGGCGGGGGTGGCTGGGATAGTAAGCGCAGACAACCAAATACCCGATACGTAGTATTCCAACCCCAACAGGCGCCTCATCGGCAACTTAGACAAGGACATATGGACGCATCTGCCCACAACGAAATCGACCTTCTGTTAGCAAAAGCCAAAAGTTCTGGAAGACCTGAAGATCTTTCCGCCTTATGGAAAGCGGCCCTCAACTTGCCGCAATGGCATTTTATAACGCGGCAAACGGCGAATATTGAGGACCGGAAACCGTTCGTGGGAGTTATGGATAATAAGCCCTGGGCATTCCTGTTCACTGACAGACAAAGGGCGCAGGAGTACGCAAGAACAATCCCAAACAGTGGATTTGTGGATGAAAGCGGCAACGTGCTGGTAATATCCACGGACACACAAAAAGCCATTGACTACCTGCTAGCGCTTGCCTCACAAGGCGTATATGGCCTAAGATTCAATGAGCTGAATGGCTGGTTTTCACCAATTGAGAATTTGCCAGCTATTATAAAGCACGTGAATAAAAGTTAATCCGAGCGAGGCTATACCTCGCACCAGAATAGCCCAATTGCTTTATTGCCTCCACGTTTGCTGTTGAGCCTGATGCTCTGCACAAAAAAACACCCCTGCCCATGAATACCAAACGGGAGTTGCCGCCAGAACAGCGCGAAGAATTACTCAGCCTGCTGCAAGCCCGCTTCGAGAAAAATATGGTGCGCCATCCGGGGCTGGTTTGGAGCAACGTTCAGGAAAAGCTGGAAGCCGCGGGTGAGAAGCTCTGGTCGCTGCAGGAAATGGAAAGAACCGGCGGCGAACCGGACGTTGTGGGGTATGACGCCGACACGGGCGAGTATGTTTTCTATGATTGCGCCCCGGAAAGCCCCCAGGGCCGCAGAAGTTTCTGCTATGACCGGGCAGCGCAGGATGCCAGAAAAGAGGCCAAACCCGTCAACAACGCGGTGGACATGGCCGCCGCTATGGGCATTGAGCTGCTGACGGAAGCGCAATACCGGCACCTGCAGCAGCTCGGCCCGTTTGATGCAAAAACCTCCAGTTGGCTAAAAACGCCGTCAGAAATCCGGCAGCTTGGCGGCGCCCTTTTCGCTGATTACCGCTACGGCGCAGTTTTCGTGTACCATAATGGCGCCTCAGCTTATTATGCAGCCCGGGGGTTTCGGGGAGTGCTAAGCGTCTGAGGTGGCCGTTGTGGCTGCAGCGGCTTTTTGTATGGCTAATACCCTGCCCCTGCTGAAACTGACGCCCGCCAACCAGCAGCTACCTTCCGCCGTGTCATTCCAGCTTGCACGCTACACCCGGCATCGTTGAATAGCGTCAAGCAGCAAACGTATTAACCGCTTCAGAATCCCATGCAAACTTCTCCCGACCCCGGCTCCCAGCCATTCTACCACGGTACTAAGGCCGCGCTGCAACCCGGCGACCTGATTGCGCCCGGCTACCAGTCCAACTACGGCCAGCGGAAGAAGGCTTCCTTCGTGTACCTGAGCGCTACCCTGGACGCGGCTATCTGGGGCGCCGAGCTGGCTCAGGGCAAAGGCCCGGGCCGCATCTATATAGTGGAGCCCACCGGCCCGATAGAAGACGACCCTAACCTGACGGACAAGAAGTTTCCCGGTAACCCTACCCGGTCTTACCGCTCCCGCAGTCCGCTACGGGTTGCCGGTGAGGTGACGCAGTGGCAGGGCCACTCGCCCGATAAGCTCAAGGCTATGCGGGATAATCTGGAGCGCCTCCGGCAGCAGGGAATTGAGGCAATAGAGGACTAATGGAGCACGGCTCTGCCGCAGTTGCTTGGCTGCGCTGAGTAACATTACGCCTGAGAAGTTATTCCTTGAATCTCGCCCGTCGCCTTTGGTTCAAAAATCAGGATGCAGCTGCTGCAACATATGCTATATGAGAAATTTCAGGGCTGTCTGCTGGCCGGGGCCATTGGTGATGCCTGGGGCAGCAGCTTTGAAAACGAGCAAGCACTTCCTGCGGCTTCTACCTTCTACCTCGGCGGCCAACCGGCCCGGACCCGGAACTGGGCCCTGACCGATGACACGCAACTGACCTTGGCAACGTGCGAAGTGCTGGCCGCCGGCCCCTTCGACCCGGGCCATCTGGGGCAGCAGTTTGTGGCGTATTATCGGCAAGGCAAACTCACCGGTCTGGGGGCCACTACGCTGCAGGCCATCCGCGACACGGAAGCGGGTATGCACTGGACGCAAACCGGCCGGCGGGGGCATTTTGCGGCAGGCAACGGAGCCGCCATGCGCATAGCTCCCTTCGCCTTTTACCCGACCACCACCCGGAAAACTATTTACGACGCCTGCCGCATTACGCACCAGAACGAAGACGCCTACGCCGGCGCGCTGGCCGTGTATCTGGCTATCAGGGCCGCTTTGCACCAGACCTGGACCGGCCGCAACAATCTGCTGGCGCTTGTTCTGCCCGAACTGCCGGATACCAATCTGAAGGACCGGCTGCAGGAACTAAGCCTCTACCCACCCGAGGCCACTATTGTTGAGGCCGCCCGGCTGGGCAACAATGGGCACGTTGTCAACTCTGTCCCGTTTGCTATTTTTTGCGCCACCAAAGTTCCGGACCTGGGGCTAACCCGCCTGCTGCAGCAGCTTATGGCCACCGGGGGCGACACTGATACCAATGCCTCTATGGCCGGCCAGATTGCCGGGGCGTTGGTTGGGCTGGCCGGTGTGCCACCGGAGTTGCTGCAGAAGCTGGCACAGCTGCCGGATTATCAATGGCTTAGGGATACCATAACCCGTACCATGCCTAAAGTTTGGTAGTGCAGTTCACTCAGGGCTTCCCAGCAGTTCGTTGCGGGTAGCGGATGAGGCTATTTGGCAGTGCTTTCTATTTCTCTCTTCTCCCGCCTTTCTCTCTTCTCCCGCCCTACCGCGCCAATTAATCCTCTAAACCGATAAAATTGTGTGTTCACCTTTCGTGCTGAATGCTTCAGCTCCTTTATTGAACGCATCAATGAGCAGAAAAGTCGGAAGGTGGCGAAAGCCGGGTTCCACACCGTGCTCAACGCTGCCGGCGTCTACAAGCTCGACAACGCCAAATCGAAGGCCGGCCAGAACATCTACCGCGCCGTGCGGGAGGCCAACTTCACCATCGGTTTCCTGCTGAGCAAGTAGCCCCGGCGCAGCTTTCCTTTTGCTGAAACGGGCCGACAGATACGTTCTGCCGGCCCGTTTTGCTTTTTCTGCTTACCGGCGCAGATAAGGTGCCAGCGTCTGCGTCCACACCTTATAGCCGGCGGAGTTCAGGTGCAGGCTGTCGGCTTCGTAGAGTTCCGGGCGGGGCTTACCGCCGGGGCCCAGCAGGGGCGTAACCGTGTCCACGAAGCGCAGGTACTGCGGGTGCGCCTCAATGTAGGTGCGGATAAGCCGGTTGGCTTCCTGCACCTTGGAGTAGAGCGCCCAGCGCAGCGGGCTGGGCTTGATGGCCAGAAACACCAGCGGCACCCGGCGCAGGGGCTTATGCTGGCGCATACGCCGCTCAAACTCCAGGAAAGAGGCATACACTTCCTGGGCGCTGGCCCCGGCCCCGATGTCGTTGTCGCCCTCATATATCACCACTTGCCGGGGCTCGTAGCCCAGCACTACAGGGTCGAAGAAGTACAGCGCGTCGGGGAAGCGCGAGCCGCCGAAGCCCCGGTTGAGCACCGGCAGGCCCGGAAAATCCTGCTGGAGCGTCGTCCACTTGCGCAGCGAGGAGCTGCCATAGAACAGGATGGGCCGCCTGGGTGGCGGGGTAAGACTATCCTGACGGGCGAAGGCGCGCATTTCGGCGGTCCACTGCGCTGGGTCAGTAGATGACGCGCCCGGCGCAGCGTTTTGTGCCAAACCGGCGGCGGACGTCAGCACAAGCAGGGCCGCGCCGCTGAAGAAACGAGAGAGAACAGCGTGTAGCATACAGCAACGAATATAACGGATGACGCCTGTTGCCGCTCTGTTGCAGGTGCGGCAGCAGGCGTCCCGGCGGCTCAGATGACATGGTTTTCCGGCAGCTTCTCAAACATAAGGGTTGGCCCACGAACTGCTGTTGAAGACGGCCAGTGACCGGCAGATTTTTTCAGCGTTTTTCGCACCGCAAGCGTCATCCTGGCCGCAATGCCCAACTCCAACGGGCAAGTCTACGCCTCTTTTGGTATTTTCCCTGCCGCTTAGCACACCTTCCTGCATTTAACCACTGCTTATTTTAATTTTATGAAGAAAATGTTACCCGTATTCCTTCTTATCTGGGGCTTTTTGTGGTCGGTGTCTTCGGCCTGGGCTGGTGCCGAGCCTCCCGTACTAAACGGACAATGGACAGGGCAGCTCAAAGTGCCCGGCGGCGAGATGGAGCTTATCGTCACCATTGTACCGCTGAGCACCGGCGGCTACTACGCGGCCCTCGATGTGCCCAAGCAGAAGGTAAGCCGCATGCCGGTGGAGGCCCAGGTGAAAGGCCGGGACGTGCAGCTGCGCATCGACCAGGCCGGCAGCCGCTTTGTGGGCAAGCTGAGTGAAGATGGCAAGCTTATGGCCGGCACCTGGGAGCAGCCTGGCCTCAAAAGTGAGCTGATCCTGACGCGCACGGCCACCTCGGCCGTCAACGCCGCTTTCAAGGCGGCCCCGCCTTATAAAAAGGAAGAAGTTATTGTGCCCAATAAAGTAGCCAAGCTGCGGCTGGGGGCCACGCTCACGATGCCCAGCGGCACCGGGCCGTTTCCGGCCGTGGCGCTGGTATCGGATATGGGCGCCCAAGACCGCGACGCGTCCCAGGAGCAGTACCGCATGTTCGCCATTCTGGCCGACTACCTCACCCGCCGGGGCTTTGCCGTGCTTCGCTACGACGACCGGGGCGTGGGCCAATCCAACGGCAAGTACCTGGCCGCCACTACCGCCGACCTGGTGAGCGACGCACAATCTGCGCTGGGCTACCTGCGGGCCCACTACCGCGTGAAGAAAACCCAGGTAGGCCTGATCGGGCACGGCGAGGGCGCCAATATCGCGCTGCTGGCCGCCGCCCAGCCCAAAGGCCCCGATTTTCTAATTTCGCTGGCGGGCTACGGGCAGCCCGGCCGGGAAGTGCTGCGCCAGCAGCAGGTAGAGATTATGCGGCTGATTGGAGCCAACACGGCCCAGGTGAAGGCGGCGCTGGATCTGGAAGACCGCATGGTGGAAACCATCCGCCAGACGCCCAACAACGCCTTGGCCCGTGCCAAAGTAGGTGTGATGCTGCGCCAGAACAACGCCGACATCGACCATACCATGGTATCGGCCCGCGCCGACCAGCTTACCTCCACCTGGCACCGGTTTTACCTGGACTTTGATCCGGCGGCCCGGCTGGGCGAGGTGAAGTGCCCCGTGCTGGCCCTCAACGGCACCGACGACCTGCAGGTGGCCTCGGGAAAAAACCTATCGATTCTCAGCAAAGGCCTGCGCAACAGCCCGGAGGTGAAAACCGAAAAGCTCGCCAACGTGAACCACTGGTTTCAGCCGCCTGTAGCTGAATGGGCTATGGTGAGCGGCCAGCAGCAGCCCGTTTTCTCGCCCAAAGCCCTGCAGCTGATGAATGACTGGCTGGTAAAGCAAACCCAGCCCACCGTATCATCTTCCCTGAAAAGCCGGCTGTTGCCTACCAAGCGCGCCCCCGCCCCCGATAAGCCACGGGGGTGATATGGCTGGATGGCTGGATAGTTGACTGCGTAAATAGTTGAACGGCTGGCCGTGCCAGTTGTTGAAACGCTGGGGCACAGACGGCTGCTCCTCGTTTTGCACTTTTTTACTAACGGGCAAGCTGGGGGGTCCAGGAGGAGTTCGAGAGAAGTCTATTAGAAGCCTATACCAACCCTAGGCCCCGAATAAGATAATTCTGAGGAAAGCCCGCGCTAATTGTCGCTGTAGGACACCTCAAACCACTTAGTGCCGCTCCAGATAAGCTGCAGCACGTCGCCGGCGGTGAGAATACGCGTCTGGCTTAGGTTCACCACACCAGTGAAATCCACCAGTTCGCAGTTGTTGGCCATATTCATCAAATAAAGCACTTGCCCGGCCTGCGTCCCGGCCCCAAGAACAATGGTGCGGTCGGTGGCCGTGACCGAGTTGGAAGATACCTGCAAAAACGAGCGGTTGCCCACCGCCACGGCTTGGTTGTCCCCGGTCAGGTTGATGAGGGCGGCATTAGGCCGTAGCGTCAGAGCACCATTTACATCCAGGGAAGTGGCCGCCGCGCTGCCCGTACCAACGCCTACGTTACCGGCTTCCGTCACCACCAGGTCGGGAGCATCTGGGTTGCCGTCCCCGCTCACCGTCACCGATTTCACCCCGCGCAGCTCCAGCGCCCCCTGCCGGTTGGCATCCCCAAAGTCGGTGCCGATGTAGTCGACCACGGCGGTGCCGGCCCCGGTCTTGGTTAGCTGCAGGTGCGGGCCGGCGTTGCCGCTTTCGAAGGTTGCTACGTCGTAGGAGCCGCTATTGAGTACGTGCAGGCGCGAGGCAGCCGGCGCACTGCCCACGCCTACGTTGCCGGCATTGTCTACCCGCAGGCCTTCATTGCCGCCGTCGTTGCTGAGCCACTTGCCGGTCAGCTTTAGATTTTCCGTGGCCGTATGGTTGCCCAGGTTGTCGCCGGGCGTGGCGGTGGAGGGTAGCGTTACGCTATTGCCTCCGCTGATGCTTAGCGTTTGGCCGCTCAAACTCAGCGTAGGCGCGGGCGTCGGCGCGGCGGGTGCCGGTACCGAGCCCAACGAGCCGTCTGGCCCGACCACAACCACGCGAGGGGCCCCGCCCAACGTCACCACACCAATCAGGCTGGAAAAATCAACGCCGATGTATGCCGTGGTGCCATCCGTAGCCAGGGAGTACGGATAGGCATAGCTGGGCACGGTAGCCGCCACGGCGGCCGGAAGAGCCGGGCCGGTGCTTTCCAGCGTAGGGGCGGCCGGATTGCTTATGTCGAATATCTGTACGCCGGTAGCGTCGTAGTTGACCAACACGGCTTTCGTGCCCGCCACGGCCAAGTCGATGGGGGACGAGCCGCCCGCCGCGCTACCCAGCAGCGTCGGGTTGGCAGGGGTAGCTACATCATACACGTGCAGTTTGCCGTCGTTGGTGGCAATGTAGAGGGCAGTGCCGGCCAACGCCAGTCCGTACGGAGCTGCACTCAGCGCGAGGCCACCAGCACCATTCAGGCGCGTGGGGGCGCTGGGGTTGCTGGCATTATACACGTACAGCGCCTTGTTTTCAGCATCGATGATGTACACTGTAGTACCCGCCACGGTCACGCGTAGGCCATTCAGCGTGCTGGTGTAGGGAGCCAGCAGCGTGGTGCTGCGGCGCACGGGCGGCGCGAGAGGGTTGCTCACGTCAAATATTTCCAGGGTATTGCCATCAGCATTAACGACGTACACCGTCGTACCGCTCACGGCTATATCAATAGGATACGAGCTGGTGGGTGAGCCTTCTCCCGTAGCCGCTTGGCTAAGCAAGGAAACGGCGGCCGGGTTGGTGACGTCGAATACCTGCAACAGGTTACCATAGTCGGCCGAGTACAGCAGGGTGCGGCCGGCGCTGGTGCTTACCGCTATGGCGTTGGCGCCGCTGGCCTGCTGCCCCAGCAGCACGGGCACCGCGGGGTTGCTCACGTCGTAGATTCGCAGCCCGTTGTCGGTGGCGGCATAGAGGCGGTTGTTGTACAGCACCACATCATAGGTGCGCTCTTCGCCATCCGGCGCAATGCGCAGCGCGTCCAGCGGTAGAACCGAACCACCCGGAGCCGAGGAGAAAAGTGGAGCCCCCACCCCAAGAGTACCATCGGGCTGAACCTGGGGCAGGCGCACGCCGGTGCCGGAAAGGCCCCGAACGCGCAGGTTGCCATCCACATCCAGCTTTTGCGTGGGGGCAGTAGTGCCGATACCTACGTTACCGGCCGGCGTTTGGGCCCGGCCGGGCAGGGCGCCCAGCCCCAGGCAAAACAGCAGGCAGGCAAGTAACCAGAATTTCAACCGGCAAACTGCCGTAGTACGTAGCACGTGTAGCATGGGCTAGCTGGAATAGAAAGCCCAAAGGAAGCTGCCACCGGTACGCAGAGCCGGGAATAGGTAGTCAACAACCGGATTTATGGAGGCAGACAACCCCGTTTGGTAGGCCGATGCTGTTGGACGCTTTGCCTGGCTGCGGGCAGTTTTCCGGCGATGCAGAAATCAGAAACGCACCCCGGCGCTGTATCCGGCCCAGACGCGCACCAGCGTAGAGTTGTTCAGGTTTTCGGTTAGCAGATGCTGGCCCTGCCCTATCTGCGAATACACCGCCTGGCGGTCGGCGTCATAGCGCTGCGATACCAGAACATTTACTTCCGGCCCGGCGACCATGCGTATCCTGCCTCCCTTCCACAAAGCCCAGCCCACCAGCAGCCGGAGCTGGCTTTGCAGGTTCAGCTTTTTCGTCCAGCCGCTGGGCTCCTCGTTTACGTGCAGGGCCAGCGCATCGAGGCTAAGGCTGAACCGCCTCCGGGCGGCCACCTCCGTGCCCAAACCGTACCCAAGGCCCCAGCGCAGCTGACCATCGAATGGCTGCGCTGCCCCCACAAACTGCGTGTAGAACAGCGCACTGCCGCCCAGCTTGAGCGTGGTCAGCATGGGCCAGGTTTTACTGTAGAGCACATCCAGGCGGTGGTAGCCGTGACGCACAAAGTTGAGCAGACCAATACTTGCTCCGGTTACCGTATCGGCTACGTTGAGTAGGCCCAGCTGCACTCCGCGCACGCGGCGGGCTACGTTCAACACGCCGGCGGCCTGTAGTCCCCGCACCTCGGCCAAAGACACATTCAGCACACCCGCAGTTTGCATCAAAGGACCACTAGGCTCCGTTGCATCGGGGCGGGGCGGGCCGGCATAGTTGAGCACACCGGCCGCCTGCCAGCCGGCCAGGGGGCGCGCCGCTATGTTCAGCACCCCGGCCAGCTGCACACCCCGGCCCCTGCCCCCTACTACGTTGAGCGCGCCGGCGGCCTGCAATCCGCGCAGGTGGCGCCCGGCCAGATTGCCTACCCCCGCCAGCTGCCCGCCGCGCACCGTGTCACGGTCGAGGTTGAGTACTGACCCCAGTTCCAGACCGCGCAGCCCGGCGGCGTAGCCTACCAGCACATTCACGGAATAGCGGTTAACGGCCCGGCCGGCCCGGAGCCCGTTGGTGCCCAAGGGTGGAACCAGGGTTATCTGCCATTTGTGCTCGTCATACAATGAGTTATCAGAGCGTGGGAATACTACGTTGGCCAGAGCCGTGTCGCGCGCGTGCAGGCCCGCTTTTGCCCGCATGATGCTCACGGTAAGGCTGTCGATGAAATGGGAAGCCCGCGCGCCCCGCTGATGCCAGCGGGCCGAGTCGGCGCTAAAGTCCAGGGGCGGCACGGCGGCCACGCGCTGGGCAGTGGTTTTCAGCTGCCGGCCCTTGATCTGGGCCTGGCGCTTCATGGCGGCTAAGGTCTGCTGCGCCTTCGCCATAATATTGCCCAGGTTGAAATACGCGGCTGTATCGGCCGCCATGTTGATGGTATCGGCGGCGGAGAGCGTCGGGCCTGATAAGTCAGGCACCGGCATAGCGGCCACGGAAGCCGTGGCATTAGCGGTAGTGGTCAGTTGCCGGGCCAAAGGGGACTTTTTTACCCGCACTCCTACCCGGCGGGTAGGCAGGGGGCGCAGCGGTACCGCCTGCCGGGGTGGAGCCGGTGGCCCAAGAGGCTTGGGATAAACGCCCGCGCCCGCCAAAAGTCCCGCCGGGGGCCGGTCGTCGGTGCGCCAGAGCACTACCTGGCCTTCCACCACGGCGTAGGAGAGTCGCAACGGCCGGCAGAAGGCATCAAGGGTATAATATAGGGGCCGGGGCGGGCCCGGTGGAATCGTAACGCGGGTTTGCAGCGGTACTACGGTACTGCTATAGCTAAATGATACGCGCGCCTGCCGGCTCAACTGGCGTAGCACGATGCTTAAGGGCTGATTCTCGGCTGTAACAGGCACCGGCCGCTGGAGCACCGGGGGCATCTGGGCCCAGGTCAGCAGGGGCAGCCAACAAAGCAGAAACAGGAGCAGGTGCCGCATACAGACCGGATAGCCCAGCAAAAGTACGGAGCGTCGGTATAGAGCCGGAAAGCAAAAAATAGTGGCGTTGTTTACGGACGCGGAGCCCCCGCCGCGGAGCAGCCGGCCCCACGGAGCACGTAGCTGCCGTCTGGGCTGGTGGAGAGTTCAGCACTTAGGGCCAAGCTAAGCACGCGCAACACCTGGGCGGGCGTAGGCGCCGGAAACGTGCCCGTAAAGCGGCAGGTGAGCAGCGCTGAATCGGACACCGCTACGTGCGTGTGGAAAGTGGTTTCGAGGGTGCGCAAGACGTGCGCTACCGGCGCATTGTCGAAGCTCATTTCCTGCTGCTGCCAGGCCCGGAAGTTGGGGTCAGCCGTAAGTGTACGGCGGGGCCGCTGGGACTGCTTACCCTGAACTACGCCCCGCCGGCCGGGCAGCAGCAGCACGGTATCGGCGGGCGCAGCCCGGGGCCCAAAGGCTACCTTACCCGTTACTACGGAAACTTCCACGGAGTCCTCCCCCGGATAAGCCCGCACGTTAAACGATGTGCCCAAAACCTGCGTGCGGGACGTTGAACTCAGCACGGTGAAGGGCCGCTGCGGGTTTTTCGTAACTTCGAAGAAAGCTTCTCCCGTCAGCTGTACTTCCCGCTGCCCGGCCCTGAAACCAGCGGCGTACCGGAGGCTGGATTGGCGGTTCAGCCACACCTTGCTCCCATCCGGCAAGCCTACCACGCGCACCGCGCTGCCGGCCTCCACGGCCACCATTGGGAGGCTGGCCGGAGCCCCGGAGCGGGTTAAGCGCCACAAGCCCACGGCGCCCAGCAGCAACAGAATGGCCGCCGCTACGCGCAACCAGCCTTGCGAGGCCCACATCGATACCACACGTGCCTCGGGCTGGGCCGCAGCTTCGGCTTTTGCAGCCGGAATGTTTTCCCGTGTCCGAAAGCGTTGCCAAGCTGTTTCAACACTGGCTTCCGTAAAGAGCACGGTTGGTGGGGTGGCCTGCTCCCAGGCCCGGGTAGTCTCCCGCAGCCACTGCTGCCGCTCGGGCTGGGCCTGAACCCAGGCCTGTAGCTCGGCCTGCTCAGCCGGCGTCGCCTCGCCCGCCAGCTGCTTGGCAAGCAGCTCCCAGGGAGCATCGGACGCAGGAACGGGGGCAGACATAGCGCGAAGAAACGATGAGTCAGCCAATGGCTGGTACCAAAGGAACCGACTGGCCCGCCAAATTCGGGATTTTCCGACTGGTGCCCACTATGTCCGGTCCTGGAAAGTGTCGCTCTGCCCCCTCCTTCAACCCAGGCGGGCAGGGCGGCCGGACGCTAGTTGTCGCTCAGCACCCGGCCCGAGCCCGATATCTGGGTATTGATACTGGGCTCGCCTTTGTAGTACACATTGCCGCTTCCGCTGATGCGTACATCCAGCTTTTCGGTCGCGCTTACCCGTGCCCGGCCCGAGCCAACCAGATCCACGTCAACGGCATCGGTATCGAGGTCATAGCTGTTTACCTGCCCGGAGCCGCTGATGCTGATTTCGTGGCGGGCGGCGTTGCCCCGCCAGTTAGCGCGCCCGGAGCCCGAAATCGTAGTAGCCACGGCCGTAGCCTGCTCACAAGCCAGGTCGGTGCTGCCGGAGCCGCTGATGGACACCTCAAGGCGAGGCAGCAGCCAAGTGTTGGTGCTTTCGATACGTCCGGAGCCCGCCAGAATAACCCGGCTGAGCGTGGGTGTGGTGAGGTACACGCGAATCCGGTCATGCTTGCGCACGGTGGTGCGGCCAAAGTCAATGTGCAGCCGGTTGCCCTCTACGTCGGTTTCCAGCACGTCAAGAATGTTGCGCTGCGCTTCTACGCGCACTTCCTGCGTGAGGCCCTGGGTGAGGTATACCTCCGCATCGATGGGCAGCTCAAGCTCCGTGAAGTCCCGGATAGAACGGTTTTCCGACGTCATGGGGCCGCTACCGCGCACGGTAGGGCCCATGAGGTCGTTGTGGCAGCTGGCCAGCAGAACGGTCAGCGGCAGCAGAGCGGAGAGCAGGAAAGTTTTCATAGCAGAAAAGGGGGTTGAAGAGAACAGAAGATTGGTTTCTCTTCTAAGACCCACAACCCGGCTCCTACCCCTACGCGGCCGAAAGTTTTTTCAAAAAAGTTTTTCAGCAACTCAGCTGCCGCCCCAATGCGCTGGCTATTTTGCCCCGTTGCACCCGCTTCCGGTACGTTCATGCCCTCATAAGCGAAGGCGTAGCCACGGTCCGAAAGCACCCGCTCACCACCCAAACCCGGTCGTTGGCATTCATCACGGGTAAGGAATAGCAGCCTATTTCCTATATTCGTTTGATAAGTCCTTGGCAGCGAATGCGCGCCGTACCCAGGCATAGCTGTAGCAGGGCTCCAAGCACCCAGCATGTTTATGCCGGTACAGGAAAGCTACCCCGCCTTGTATCTTTATGCCGGATAGTAGATGTTTTTGTTTGTGTCTCTGCCATTTACCGTTTTTCGCACCGCTCTTTCCTGCCTCTATTGATGAAAACGCTACTCGCTCAACGAATGACAGCCACGTTGCTGGGGCTGACCCCTCTTGCCGCCGGGGCCCAGGGCCTTACCAATGATGGCGCCGTCATCACCATCGAAGCCGGGGCCACGGTCTACGTTTCGGAAGCTGTAACCAACAAGGCAAGTAGCACGCTTACCAACAACGGCCGGCTGGTGATAGGGGGCAACCTCACCAATGCCGGCAGCCTTACGTCCGGCGGGCAGTTGGTATTTGCAGGCAGCGCACCGCAGGAGCTGGATGCCACCGGCGCCACCCTGGCCCGCGTGCGCGTGAGCAACTCCGGCCCCGACGGCAGCAACCAACTGAAGTTTCTCGCCAACACCACTATCACCGATTCGCTCACGCTCACCAAGGGCATGGTGCAAACGCCGGTGGCCGTTACCATCACCTTACCCAATGACGCCGTGCTAACCGGCGAAGGCACCAAACAGTACGTGCAGGGCAATCTGCGTATTGAGCGCAGCAGCCTGGCTGGCGGCAGCGCCACCGATTTCGGCCACGGCTTCAGCCTCAACCCCGGCACCAACGCGCTGGGCGCGGTAGCCGCCACACGCACGGCCGGCCTGCAGACTGCTGGCGTGAGCTACGGTCAGCTGGGCAGCAACAAAGGCATCGACCAGCTGTGGTGGGTAGACGCAGGCACCGCGCCGACCACGCCCGTGCAGGTGCAGCTCAGCTGGCTTGCGGATAATGATAATGGGCTGACGGATTTCTCGCAGGCCCAGATCTGGCGCGGTTCGGCCGCTGCGGGCCCCTGGGTGGCACTGGGCGCCCCCACCAACGCCAGCAGCCGCAGCATTAGCGGCAGCTCCAATGCGCTGGGCTTTTTCACCGTCAGCAACCTGGCCAACCCGCTGCCGGTGGAGCTGCTTAGCTTCACGGCCGAGCGCCAGGGCGAAAATGGCATCCTGCGCTGGACCACAGCCACCGAAAAGGACAATGCCCACTTCGTAGTGGAAGCCTCCGTGGATGGCACCACGTTCCGGCGCATTGGGCAGGTAGACGGGCACGGTACCACCGCGCAACGTCAGGATTACCGGTTCAAGGACGTGAACGTAGCTCGCTACGCCACGGAGCTGGTTTATTACCGGCTGCGGCAGGTAGACAATAACGGGGTGGAGCACCTGGCCCCGGTGCGCACCATCAACGTGCCTTTACAGGCATTTTTCGCAGTGCAGGCGTATCCCAACCCTTTCCAGAATGCGGGCGTGGGCGTGGTAGTCCGTACGTCGCAGACCAGCCCCGCCACGCTGCTCGTGACCGATGCCGTGGGCCGCGTGCTGGTGTCGCGGAAAGTAACGCTGGGCAAAGGCAGCAACGAAGTAGCGTTGCCGGAAGCTCAGCAATGGTCACAGGGTTTCTACTTGCTGCGCGTACAGCAGGGTCCACAGCAGGAAGTCCTGAAGCTTATCCGGGAATAACTCCCAGTCGGTCAGCAAGGCCCGTTGGGGTCCGGTTGTTGGTTGAATTTCTCAGCTAACTCACCGGCCTCAACGGGCCTTTATTGGTCACGGCTAAAACAGCCAGCTGTATAGGTTACGCAGAACGCCGCTTAGCTGCTGACGCAGCACCCGCAGGGCTTTGCCCATCTGATTTTCCACGGTTTTCGGCGAAATTTCCAGCGTTTCGGCTATCTGCTGGTAAGTCATTTCCTCGTAGCGGCTTAGCATAAACACGGCCCGGCACTGCGGCGGCAAGGCAGCCAGCGCCGCTTCTATCGACTCAGTTGCTTCCTGGTGGTGCAATTCCTCGTCGGCGCTCTGCCCGAGGGGTTCCGCATTGCCGGTGGCTTCGTCCCAGGCTACCTGCCGCTTGCCCCGCTCCACGTAGCGCAAAGCCGCGTTCAGAGCTGCCCGGTAGAGGTAGGCCCGGTAGGTTGTGGTAATGACAAGCGTTTCCCGGCTTTGCCATACGCGCGCAAACACATCCTGCAACAAATCCTCCGTGGCCTCCCGGTCCTGCACTACGCGCTGAATCACCTGCCCCAGGGGCCGGTAAAACTCCCGGAACAGCACTTCCATAAATGCGGCCTCGTTGGTACTGCGCAGCTGCGCCAACCGGGTTTCAAGCGCGTCGGAAGAAAGGGCTGCAGCCATGCGTATGAAGGCGAATCGCGGCCTAAAGCTACAGGTTTCGGCGCGTTTCTGCGGCCGGATTTTGACCCTTCGCACGGCGTCTGTCGTATAGCGGGCATCTTACTGCTTTCTGCTTATGCCTCGCTCCTCTACCTCTGCCGCCGTAGCGGCGCTGTTGCTGTTTGCCGCCTGCCAGGGTCGTGAAAACCCGTACGGTACCGGCCCAGAGAATCCGGCCGCCGAAAAAGAGGCACCGCCCGTGGCTCAGCGCCTGGCCGGTACCTACACCGATACCATTCCCTGCGCCGACTGCCGCGGCATCCTCACCAATCTGCAGCTGAATGCCGACAGCACTTACGTGCTGCGGGAAACCTACCTCGATAAGCAGCCTGCGCCAACCGCGCAACGCGGCAACTGGCGCCTGCGCGGGCAGGTACTCACGCTGCCGCCCAGCGGCACCCATCCCGGCCGCAGCTACCTGGTAGAAACCAGCAGCCAGCTTTTGTTGCTGGATGGCAGCGGCAAGCCCATCCGGGACGCCAACCTCGACTATTCGCTGGAGCGGCAGTAATCAGGCGGTCGGAGCAGGCTCAGCGGGTTTGGTGGGCGTCATGTCCAGCTCGCGCAGCTTGTTGGCGCGCCAGGCCGTCACCATGACTACCAGTATCGTCATCGAGCCCCCGAAAACCACCGAGGCCGCCGTGCCCAGCCACTTGGCCATAGCGCCCGACTCAAAGGCCCCAATTTCGTTGCTGGAGCCGATGAAGATGTTATTAACAGCCGACACGCGCCCTTTCATGTGCTCCGGCGTGAAGGTGTGCAGCAGCGTGGAGCGCACAATCACCGATACGGAGTCGAACACGCCGGTGAGGAACAGCAGCACCAGGGAAAGCCAGAAGTTGCGCGACAGGGCAAAGCAGATGGTAGCCAGCCCAAAGCCGCCCACGGCCCACAGCAGCTTGCGGCCGGCGTGGCGCCGCAGCGGGAAGTAGGTAAGCAGCACCGCCATCAGCACCGAGCCCACGGCCGGCGCGGCCTCCAGGTGACCCAGCCCGGCGGCCCCCACCTTCAGAATATCTTCGGCGAAAACCGGCAGCAGCGCCACCGCCCCCCCAAACAGCACGGCAAACAAATCCAGGGAAAGCGCCGCCAGCACCAGCTGATTGGAAAAAATAAACTGCAGGCCCGTGAGAATACTCTCGCGGAAATCGAGCCGGGCGCCAACCTGCGCGGGCAGGGGCCGCGACGCAATACTGCCGAACATCAAAAGTGTCAGCAGCAGTAGCACGGTAGATACCGTGTAGGCGCTGGCTACGCCCAGGTGCGCAATGAGGTAGCCCCCGATTACCGGCCCCAGCACCGAAGAGCCTTGCCAGGTGGTGCTGTTCCAGGTAATGGCGTTGGCCAGCTTTTCGCGGTCGGGAAGCAGCTGCGGCATAAACGAAAACAAGGCCGGTCCCAGAAAACCCCGTGCAATGCCACTCACGAAGATGACGGCGTAAATAGGCAGTGTGCCAAGTCGGCCGTCTTTTAGCAGCTCCAGGCCGTAGGGCGAGGCCAGCAGCGCCAGCGCCCCGGCACATAGCAGCAGCACCGCCACCGCCGACATAATGATGTTCTTGCGCCTGACGGAATCGGCCAGGTGCCCGGCGTACAGGGAGACGGCAATGCTCGGAATAGCTTCCGTCAGGCCAATCAGCCCCAGCTTCCATGGGTCACCGGTAAGCTTGAACAGCTGCCAGCTCACGACCAGCCCCTGGATGCGGGTAGCAATAACGAACAGCGCGCGGGCACTGATAAACCGCCGGAACTCCGGCAGGCGAAGCGCAGCGTAAGGGTCGTGGCCCGGGCGGGCAGCGGCAGGGTCGGGCATAGGGCAAGGCGGGCGTAGGCCACAAAGGTAGGGCCTGCCCCATGGCCTCACCAGCCCGACAATGGCAAATCGACTTCTTGACCGCAATTGCGTAGTAGGCTGGCATCCCGGTTTCATTGCCCACCTCCTACCGTCTGGTTTCTATGTCACGCCTCCTCTACATTTCCCTATTTCTGGCAGCTCTGGGCGCTACGCCCGCGCATGCTCAAACCACCGCGCCCGCCAATGTTGGCGTGAAAACGGCTCTGAAGGATGGAGCCTTCCGTCGCCAGGGCACCATGATGCGCATCCAAAGCGGCAAAATCTCCCGTCTGACTGCTCCCCTCAAGCTCACCAATGGTACCATCGTGCACCCCGATGGACGCATCGTAGGTAAAAATGGCACCCAGCAGCTCCCCAATGGCCGCGCCATCAATATGCAGGGCGATATTGTGGGCCTGAGCGACGATATGCTGACAGCCGACGCCATTCAGCAGCTGGATGAGATGGTGACGGGCTACAAAGGCACGACGATAGCCATGCCCAACGCCGTGCCTGCCGATGCGGCCAAGGCCCTTGCACGCCTGGAACGCAAGGCCGCGTTGGTGCAGCAGTTCACGGAAAAGCTGGCGGAGCGTACCGCCCAGGCCGTACCGGTATCGGAAGAAGCTACCCGCATCAACGCGGAGCTCAGCGCGCTGGAAGCCCGCCAGAAACCTTGATTCTGGTGCT
Organism: Hymenobacter guriensis; assembly: GCF_015773195.1. GTDB lineage: Bacteria > Bacteroidota > Bacteroidia > Cytophagales > Hymenobacteraceae > Hymenobacter > Hymenobacter guriensis. The sequence continues at coordinate 280,037 of NZ_JADWYK010000003.1, read as the reverse complement.
CTTAGTTAGCTTTAGCGCCAAGTGAGCAGCTCTGTTATGGAGTGCCCAGCCCTTTTTAACGCCCGATTAGCGGACTTCGTGAAGAAGGCGTGAAAAAAAGTTTGGTTTTGGGCCCGGCCGGTATTGTGTTTGGTCAGCCGGTTTTCTACATTTGGTCAGGAGGTTGCTCCAATCCCCAAATTTTATACCCCTTCTTCTCCCTTAGCTGCGCAATATGGCCTAAAGCTCTACGTTCCCTTACCCGTAGCCTTTATGGAAACCATGCAGCCGAGCGACTCCGCGTTGATTTCGCTCTACATCAACGGACAAGAAGATGCCTTTGCCCTCTTGCTGGCCCGGCACAAAAGCCGTGTATTTACCACCATCATGCTGATCGTGCGGGACACCGACGTGGCCGATGATCTGCTGCAGGATACCTTTATCAAGGCTATTCACACCATGAAAAGCGGCCGCTACAACGAGGAAGGCAAGTTCTCGTCGTGGATCTGCCGTATTGCCCACAATCTGGCCATTGATTTCTTTCGCAAGGAAAAGCGCAGCCCCCTGCAGAACCTGGATACGTCCAGCCACGCCTTCAACGCGCTTTCCTTTGCGGAAGAGGGTGCAGAGGCCGCTTTCACCCGCGAAGAAACCTATGCCCGTCTGCGGGAGTTAATACAAGACCTGCCGCCCGCGCAAAAGGAAGTACTCATCATGCGTCATTACGGCGAGATGAGCTTCCAGGAAATTGCCGACGCGACGGGGGTGAGCATCAACACGGCGCTGGGCCGGATGCGCTACGCGCTGATCAACCTGCGGAAAATGATGTCCGCGCAACCCGAACTCTATGATCAAAACCTTTACCCACGAGAAGCTCCTCCGGTACGTGTACAACGAATTGCCGGCTGACGAACAAAGCGAAATCGAACAGGCCCTGGTGCACGACGCCGACCTGGCCGCCAAATGCGCTGACTTGCTGCTGGCCCAGCGCGCCCTCAACTCGCTGCAACAGAACCCGCGCCCTGATACCACGCAGGCCATCCTGCAGTATTCGCGCACGTTTCTGAAGGCCGGCTAGGCTGCCCTTCTTTCCTCCGGCATCTGATACCTGTATACTTCCTGGCTGCCGCCGGGGTATGCTGGTATTGGATGCCATTTTTTTGGCCGAACTTGCGGGCTCCCGTTGCCCCGTTGCGTTATGCGTAAAGCCGAGCGTTTCCAGCGTTTTCTGGAATACTTTACCACCCACTTTCCCGAGCCCGAAACGGAGCTGCAGTACGGCAGCCCCTACGAGCTGATTGTGTCCGTAGTCCTGAGTGCCCAGTGCACCGACAAGCGCGTGAATCAGATAACTCCGGAGCTTTTCCGGCAATTCCCCACGCCCGCTCACCTGGCCGCCGCCACCGCCGACGACATTTTCCCGCTGATTCGGAGTGTATCGTACCCCAACAACAAAGCCAAGCACCTGGCGGGGCTGGGCCGGCTGTTGGTTGAGGAGTTCAACTCCGAAGTACCCAGCAACCTGGAAGACCTGCAGCGCCTGCCCGGCGTAGGCCGCAAGACGGCCAACGTGGTGATGTCGGTGATTTACAACCAGCCGGCTATGGCCGTGGATACGCACGTGTTCCGGGTTTCGCACCGGTTGGGACTCGTGAGCAAAGCCGCCAAAACACCGCTAGCTGTGGAGAAAGAGCTGGTGCGCTACATTCCAACAGAGCTTATCCCCAAGGCACATCATTGGCTGATTCTGCACGGCCGCTACATTTGCGTGGCGCGCACGCCTAAGTGTGCCGTGTGCCCGCTTACTTCTATCTGTGCCTACTACGCCCGGCAGATAGCACCTTTGCTGGAAAATTTACCGAGCTTGCCATCAGCACCTGAACTGCCACCTCAGGCCTGAAAACGAGGATTATGCAAGCTTTTGAGTTTATCTTAGTATAAAATCAGTACTAGTGAGTCTATAATCCCCTGGCTCGTTCCAATACTTCTTGCACCACTGCAGCAATCTGTTGCCGGTCAAAATACTTTACTGCTACTTGCCGACCGCGCTGGCCCGCTGCCTGAAGCTGCTGCGGATTATTCAGCAGCATCTGTAGTTGTTGCGCCAGCCGTACCGGCTCCGAAGCGGGTACGTACCATCCAACCTGTTCCTTTTCCACTAGCTCCCGTGTCCAGCCCTTGTTAGTGACGATGACGGGCGTACCCACCGCGAGACTGTCGTAAAACTTGGCCGGGGAATTGGCGTCCAGCACCGGCAGCGCCAGAAATGATGCCACTGATACCTCCGCCAGCTTAAACCAGGCAAACACCGCGTGGCGGGGCTGTGGGGCCACGAGCCGGATGCCCTGGCACCGCGCCGCCGCTTCCCGTACCAGCGGCTCGTGGTAGCCGTGCCCCATAAACAGCCAGCACACGCTGGCATCCTGGGCAAAGAGCTGCTCAGCGGCTTCCAGCAGGGTGGGAATATCGTTGGCGCGCCCAAACGTACCGGCGTAGAGGAGCACGCGCCGACCGGTTAGTCCATGTTGCTCCCGTAGGGCCCATACCGATTCTGCGGTTGCGCGGGCCGCCAGGTCCAGATCAGTGCCGTTGAGTACAGTGGTAACTTTTTTCGGCGCAATACCGACCTGCTCCACGTAGCGCGTCATATCCGGGGACAATGGAAGTATGTGTCGTGCCGACTGGTACAGGCTTTTTTCCAATGCATACAGCCCGCGTTGCGCCAGCTTGCTCGGTACGGCGCCCATGGCAATAGGAAAGGAAGGCCACAAGTCCTGTACTTCAAACACCCAGGGAACCCGCCGTAAGCGCGCCACCTGCGCCGCTGCCCAGGCTGCCGTGAGTGGCGTACTGATGCCCCAGATAACGTCGGGCTTCTTTATTCGCAGGCCCTCGCGCACAGCATAGGCAGCATACTGCCCAAACGACACGATGCGCCGCGCGACGCCCATCCGGTTCTCATAGGGCACGTCGGCCGCGCGCATTTCCACGCCGGCTGGCAGCCACGGAAACTCGTGTGTCAGCCGTTGCCGCTCCCAGGTGCTGGTGGTAATCAGCGTGACGCGGTGCGTGCGCGCAATATGCTCCAGCAGGGCATAGTGCCGACTGGTAGCCGGGCAGTCGGGGTTGGTGTGGTACTGGCTGAAGACGGCAATATGCACAGCAGATTACTTCTGAATTATGAATTCCTCTTCGCTATGCCTATCCATCCAGTCCGCATCATTTTGAGGCTACTTCTTGCGCGGGCGGTACTTCGACTGCGTGAGGATGCGCTGGGCATCCTGCTCGGCCATCAGCTGGCGTAGCGTCACGTTGGGGTGCTCAGCCATGTACTTGCGCACGATCTGCCAGCCCAGCCACGTACCGATGCGGCCCGGCGCGGCGCGGTCGATTTCGGGCGTATTGGGCCGCTCGCCCACATATTTCTGAATAACGAACGGCGTGGTATTGTACAGCAGGTTCTTTTCGATGAAATGCCCCCATACTTTGCCTTCATTGAACTCCAGCCCCTCCAGTTCCCGGCCGGTGTAGCCAATCAGCAGTGAATCGGGGGTGCAGGGCAGGATTTTTTCGGCGAAGTACAAGGCCTTGCCAAACTGCACCATCTCACTCAGCATCGTGGGATTGGTGCGCGGGCGCTGGTTGTACTTGCTCGATACGGCCAGCACCACGGTGGGCAGCAGGTGCGCCGGCGTGTAGCGGCGCAGAATATACTCAGGCACGTTGGGCCGGTAGCTCGCCTTGGGGCCCACAAAGAAATCCAGCCCCAGCACCAGCAGGCTGTCGTTCACGAACACATCCTGGCTCAGGCCGCTCACAAACAGATTGACGGGCGGCACCCGGAAATCCGGAAACTCGTAGCGCACGTGCTGAAACGCCTGGTGCAGCTGCTGGCGCAGGGCGGCCGTGTCCTGGAAAGCCGCTTCGGTTTCGCGTCCCAGCTTCTGCAGGCCCGCATTAGTGGCCAGCTGCGTGAGGCGCTGGGCCAATACATTATCCGAAGGAAACTGCCGACGCTGCAGAAACTGGTTGGCAAAGCCGGGGTGCGCCTGCAAGAACTGCTGCGCATCGGTGGGGTTCTTTATTTGAAAGAAGGGCTTAATCAGGCTTTCCAGATGCACCGGGGCAGCCACGCGGGCAACTTCAGGGTTCTGCTCGCAGGTTTGCTTGTCGCGGCCGCAGCTGGCCAGGCCCGCCAGCAGCCCTACGCTCAGCGCCATTTGGAATACTGCCCGCATACAAATTCGTTTAAGGTTCACGTTTCTATCTTTGAGGCGAAATTAGCCAAAACCGAACGCCTCAACGTAGGCGCTAGTATCTGACCCTTCATTTCTTCGCTGCTTTATGAAAAAACTCTTTCTAGCACTACTGGCCGTGGGCGTTTCGGCCTCGGCGGCTTCGGCTCAGGTTGAAATCGGCCTGCGCCTTTCGCCCGCTGTTACCTCTCTGCGCGCCGATGGCTCGGCCAATAAATTCGAGGGCAAGTCGAAAGTCAGCCTCGGGGGCGGCCTGGTGGTCGATTATTTCTTTGGCGAAAACTACGCCTTTAGCACCGGCATCGACCTGGTAGGCAAAGGCGGCAAGCTCACGTACACGGACAAAGATCCTAATACTCAAGCCACTCTTCAGCAAGAGCTAAAAATCGGCGCGCAATATTTGCAGGTGCCGCTTACCATCAAGCTGTTCACCAACGATATTGCCACCGATACCAAGCTATATTTCCAGCTGGGCGGCTATTTAGGCGCCAACATCGGCACCCGCATTGATGGTGAAAAGGAATTTACCGACCCCGGTTCCGGTGAAACCTTCAAGAGCAACAAATTTCTGCTGATTCCTGATGCCGGTGTGCTGGCGGGCTTCGGCACCGAATACCAGGTTGGCCAAAGCACCAAGGTATTTGCCGGCCTGCGCTACCAGCGCGGTTTGCCCAACATCGACAACTATTTTGAGGACGAGCGGAGCTTCAGCAACGTTGTTATCAAAAACAGTGAGTTCGTCTTAGACTTGGGTATGAAATTCTAAGTGGTTGACTTGGCAGCATAATTAGCCAGTCCATATAATCTGCCATAAACAGATAACGCCCGCGTTGCTTAAAGCAGCGCGGGCGTTTCTTCTACTTGTTCAGGCGGAGTTTCGCAGAAAACGGCCGTCAATTAATCAATAATTTCCACTTCGCGGTCCTGCAGGCGGCTCATGGCCGCCGCTGCCGAGTGCAGCTCGATTTCCTCGCCGTACTCGTCCTCGATGCGGTATTCGGTAATGCCGAGGGAAGTGTCTTTCATCACTTTCACCCATTTGTAGTACTTCAGGTACCACTTCATCTGGCGGCTCACCAGCCCTTTGGTGTAGTAAGCGTGCAGGAAGGGATGTACGTTCAGCGTGACGCCCGACTGGTTTTGAGTTACCAGCAGGTCTTCAATGCTGTTGTCGATTTCATCCGTTACCAGGATGGAGGCCGAAATCTTGCCCGTGCCGCCGCAGGTGGGGCACACCTCACCGGTCACGATGCTTTCGGCGGGCCGCACGCGCTGCCGCGTGATTTGCAGCAGCCCGAACTTAGTGATAGGCAGCACGGTGAAGCGAGCCTTGTCGTGCTTCATCACGTCCTTCACCACATCCTCCACCTTTTTGCGGCTCTCGGCCGACTTCATATCAATGAAATCGACCACGATGATGCCGCCCATGTCGCGCAGGCGCAGCTGCCGGGCTATTTCTTTGGCTGCCAGCATGTTCACCATTAGAGCCGTGGCTTCCTGGTCGCCTTCCTGGTTGCTTTTGTTGCCCGAGTTTACGTCTACTACGTGCAAAGCTTCAGTGTGCTCAATCACGAGGTAGCCGCCGCCAGGCACGGTCACGGTCTTGCCAAACAGCGACTTGAGCTGCTTCTCGATGCCGTGGTGCTCAAACACCTTCACTTTGCCGCTGTGGAGCTTGAGCAGGCCTACTTTATCGGGGGCAATCTTCTGCAGGTAGCTCCGCATCTCCTCGTACATCGGGGGCGAATCCACGATGATAGAGTCGAAGCTCTCATTCAGCATGTCGCGCAGCATGGAACTGCTCCGGCCCAGCTCGCCCAACACTTTATCGTTGGGCTTGGCTTTGCGCAGCGTCTGAAACAACTGATTCCAGTTGTCTACCATGCTTTGCATGTCTTTGTCGAGCTCCGCTACTTCCCGGCCTTCGGCCACGGTACGGATGATGACGCCAAAGTTGTCGGGCTTGATGGAGGCAATGAGGCGCTTGAGACGCTCCCGCTCCGTGCGGCTCACGATTTTCTTTGAGACGCTGATGGTATTGGAAAAAGGAACCAGTACGAGGTAGCGGCCGGCCATGGAAATATCCGTGGACAGGCGTGGGCCCTTGGTCGAAATCGGTTCCTTGATGATCTGAACCAGCAGCTGCTGGCTCTTCTTCAGGGTGTCGGCAATCTTGCCAACCTTGTCGAGCTGCCCGTCAAACTGAAAGGTTTTGAGCGGTCCAACGGCAATTTTCTGCGAATGCACACCTTTCACCCACTTGTTGAGCGAGGGGAAATTCTCCCCTAGGTCTCCGTAGTGCAGAAAGGCGTCTTTTTGATACCCGATGTCAATGAACGCGGCGTTCAGACCGGGCATAACTTTCTTGACCGTGCCCAGGAAGATGTCACCAACCGAGTAGTTGGTGTCGTTGCGGTCGAAATGATATTCGATGAGCCGCTTGTCCTGTAGCAGGGCAATCCGTTCTCCGTCCTGAGTAGAATTAATGATTAATTCGTTACTCAATGGATTAAGCGGTTAGGAAGCACCCACAAGTGCGTGGCGGAGCCAGCGGCCCGGAAACCCGCAAAGGGAAGCCGGTGCATCAGAGCACCAGCTTCCCTTCCAGGCCACGGGGAAAGCGCAGAATCAGCCACTCTCGGGGATACTAAATGAGAGATAGACGAATGCTTGGTCGGCCGCCGGTAGCGGCTACATTCGCCAGCAAACCCCGAAAGGCTTACTTCTTCTTGTGACGGTTCTTGCGCAGACGCTTCTTGCGTTTGTGGGTAGCAATCTTATGACGCTTTCTTTTTTTACCGCAGGGCATGGGTTAAAAGGGTTAGGTTGAAGAAATGATTATTGCAGCTTCTGCAATTCCTGATCGACCGATGCCGACAAGGCCGGATCGGTGCTGTTTTGTTTTAGTTGGGTGAAGACCTTGCGCGCCTCGGCCCGGTTCTCCGTCTGCGCCAGGGAAACCCCGAGGTAGAACTGGCCGCTTTCGTTTTCGGGGTGATATTTCACCAGCTCCCGGAAACGCTCCACGGCTTTTTCGGCCTGGTTGCTCTGCAACGACAGCACGCCCAGGTTGTAGAGCGCCTTTTCGTTGCGGGGGTCAGTAGCCAGCACCTCGCGCAGGAGCACTACGCCTTGTACGGGGTTTTCGCTGGCCATGTACGCCATTCCCAGGTTGGTTTTGGCGTCCAGGTTGTCGGGGTTGTTTTTCAGCACCCGCTCGTATAACTCCCGGGCTTTGGCACTGAGCGTTTTGGCCCGCTCCTCAGTAGCTGCAAAGCTGAACGCCTCGAAGTACTGATCTGCTGCTTTTTTCCATGCCTGCTCGCCGGGCCGGGCTACGGCTACTTGCTCGTAGTAGTAGCCTGCGCTGTCGAACTTGGTTACCGCCGCGTACTTAGCCGCCAGCTCCGACGCCAGCTGCAGCTTGGTGCTGGCATTGGCGGCGGTGTAGCGGGCGCGCAGCTTAGCCAGCTCTTTCTGCTGGGTTGGCGTGGCGCTCATGTGTGGCTTTTCGGCGGAAGCACCCGCAGGAGCAGCACCCTCTACGGAAGCCGTGGAAGGAGCTGCAGCGCCCTGGTCACGGTTGGCCGTACGGGCCGCCGTCTGGGCTAGTTCCCCTTTGCCTTCCTTGGGCTTCACAATGCCTTTGGGCAGGGCAAACAGGGCACCCACAACCGCCAGCGCGACGAGAACCAAAAGAAGTTGATGCGAGGAAGTACGGGTCATTCGGAGAAAAAAGCAGGCCGCCCGGCTTTCATGGAAAACCCAGCGGCGCTGCCACAATGTTACGAAGAAACGAACTTAGGCCTGAGCCAGTTCTTTGATCTTCTTGCTGTTTTTGATCTTGCCGATGAAGGTTTTCGACGGCTTGAAGCTGGGGATGAAGTGCTCGTCGATGATAATCGACGTGTTTTTCGAGATGTTGCGGGCCACTTTCTTCGCGCGTTTTTTGTTCACGAAAGAGCCGAAGCCGCGCACGTAAATGTTGTTGCCTTCGGCCATCGAATCCTTCACGACTTTGAAGAAAGCCTCTACGGTAGCCGAAACGTCTGCTTTCTCGATGCCGGTCTTGTCGGCAATTTCGGCAATTACTTCTGCTTTAGTCACGCTGGTAAGTGTACTATGGGGTGAAAAAAATTGGGGTCTGATTCCCCGGAGCCAAACGTAAGCCTTTGCCCGATAGGCGGTTCGCTTACGAATTGGGGCCACAAAGGTAGTCCCCTTTTTTTGTTTTACAAACGTTTTCGCCTAAACCATTCGGGCATCTGCCTTTCCGACAACCCTTTCTGCTTCAACTTCTTGTCTGTATCCACTTCTCTACCGCCTTCGTCCTTTTTTGCTAATGCCCTGTTGGGGTGGTACCCACGCCACCGCCGCGACCTGCCCTGGCGCCATACCCGCGACCCGTACGCCATCTGGCTGTCGGAGGTAATTCTGCAGCAAACTCGGGTTAAGCAGGGCCTCCCCTACTACCTCGACTTCATCAGCACTTACCCTACCGTGCACGATCTGGCCACCGCGCCGGAGGATGAAGTGCTACGCCACTGGCAGGGCCTGGGCTACTACTCCCGGGCCCGCAACATGCACCACACGGCCCGGCAGGTGGTGCAGGAATATGACGGCCGTTTTCCGGGCTCCTACGCCGGACTGCTGAAGCTGCGCGGCGTGGGCCAGTACACGGCCGCCGCCATTGCCTCCTTTGCCTACGATGAGCCGGTGGCCGTGCTGGATGGGAACGTATACCGGGTGCTGGCGCGGGTGTTCGGCCTTACGGCCGATATTGCGGCACCTGCCAGCCGTAAGATATTCCAGCAGCTGGCCGATACGCTCATTCCGGCCGGGCAACCCGCCGAGTTCAACCAGGCAGTGATGGAGTTCGGGGCCCTGCAGTGCACGCCTGCCAAGCCTGACTGCCTGTTCTGCCCGCTGCAAAGCCAGTGCTTTGCGTTTCAGCACGGCATGGTGCACGAGCTACCCGTGAAAAGTAAGGCCAAAGCAACCCGCACGCGCCACTTTCACTACCTGGTGCTGCGCCACAACGATACCGTGTACATGCGCAAGCGTACCGGTAAAGACATCTGGCAGGGCTTGTACGATTTCGCCTTGCTGGAAACTGATTCCTCGGAGGTGGCGGCTACGGCAGTAGTAGCACATGTGGAACAGATGGGCGGCCAGCTAGCCCCCAACCGCGCCGAGGAGCCTAGCGCCACGTTTCGCCACGTGCTCAGCCACCAGAAACTGGAAGCACGCTTTCACCCGTTGTGGCTGCAGGCACCGCTGGCTGCCGAGCATCTGGCAGCATCGGGGTTGCAGCCGTTCACGCTGGCCGAAGTGGAGAATCTGCCCAAGCCAGTGCTAATTACTAATTTTTTTAGCTGATATTTTAAGCTAATTTCTTTGGTATTTTGTTTTCGCTATAGTATCTTTAATACCAGAAAGCATTCCTGTATTTACTCTCTTAACTTTCTACAGATCAGAACATGGCAGGCATCAACAAAGTAATCCTGATTGGCAACCTGGGCAAAGACCCGGAAGTACGTCACCTGGAAGGCGGCGCCAGCGTAGCCCACTTCACGCTGGCCACCAACGACCATTATAAAGACAAGCAAGGCAACCGCGTAGAGCGCACTGAGTGGCATAACATCACGGCCTGGCGCGGGCTGGCCGAAATGGCGGAGAAGTACCTCAAAAAGGGCCACCAGGTGTACATTGAGGGCAAGCTGCGCACCCGCCAGTATCAGGACAAGGACAACCAGACCCGCTATATCACCGAAATTGTGGCTGATGAAATTACCATGCTCGGTGGGCGTCCTTCCGGCTCCGACGGCCCGGCAGCCCCCGAGCAGGCGGTTGCCGTGGCTCCTGTCACTTTCCGACAGGAGCCGGAGTTGGACCAGCTGCCGTTCTAATATTTTCACTCTTTCTTCCTGATAGAGCCCTGGCACGTGGCCGGGGCTTTTTGCGTTATAGGGTACAGTGCCCGGCAGTGGTTACCTTTGGTAGGTAAATGCATTTCTGAATGTCTGTTTTCTCCTTTTTCCGGGCTGCGTTGATTGCCGGCCTCACGCTGATGCTGGCTGGCTGCTTGTCGGCGCCCGAGTACACGCCCAAGCCCAAGGGCTACAACCGCATCGACCTGCCGCCGCACCGCTACCAGCAGCTGGCACCGGGCCACCCGTACACGTTTGAGTACTCGCGCTACGCTAAAATCCTGCGGGACTCCTCCTACCTGGCGCAACCGCACTGGATAAACGTGTACTACCCCTCGTTGCGAGCCAACGTGCAGATTACCTACACCAACGTGCAGCAGAACCCCAAGCTATACAACAAGATGCTGGAAGACGCCCGTAAGCTCACCAGCAAGCACGAAATCAAGGCGTCGGCCATCGATGAAACCGTGCTGAAAACACCCAGTGGCGTGCGGGTTTCGGTGTTTGAGCTGAGCGGTGAAGTACCCAGCCAATTTCAGTTTTACACCACCGACAGCACCCGGCACTTCTTCCGCGGGGCGCTGTACTTCCGCACTGCCACCGCCAACGACTCCCTCGCCCCGGTCATCGACTACGTGAAGACGGACATCGTGCGGCTGCTGAATACGCTGAAATATCAATAGGTCAAATTGTTGAATGGCTGAATAGTTGGCTGTTGATCACACCTCTCCGCAGCCGACCATTCAGCCATCTGGCTATTCAACCATTTATTCCTTGAGTACTTTCTTTCAGACCAAGATTGAATATCTGCGCGGTGTGGGCCTGCAACGGGCTCAGCTGCTGCAAAAAGAGCTGGGACTGTTCACGTACGGGGACCTGATCCAGCGCTACCCTTTCCGCTACCTCGACCGCACGCAGTTCTACAACATCTGCGACCTGCACGACGATCTGCCCTACGTGCAGATAAAAGGCATTTTGCGCAACCGCGAAGTGCTAGGCGAAGGCCCCAAAAAGCGCATGGTAGCCAAAATAGCCGATGCTAGCGGGGAAATGGAAGTCGTGTGGTTTAAAGGGGTAAACTACCTGGAGAAAATCATCAAGAACCACCAGGAATACATTGTCTTTGGCAAACCCACCATGTTCAACGGGCGGCCGCAGATGGCTCACCCTGAGTTGGAGGAAGTAACCGAGCAGAAGCCTGGCCAGAGCTTTTTGCAGCCCGTCTACAATACCACCGAGAAGCTCAAGAACTACCACCGCGTCGACAGCAAGGCCATTGCCCGCATGGTGGCCGACTTGCTGAAGATTGCGCTGCCGCAGGTAAACGAAACGCTGTCGACCGACCTGATCCGGCAATATGGGCTGATGGACAAAGCCACGGCGCTCCAGCAGATTCACTTTCCGCAGAGCACTGAGTTGCTGCAGGCCGCGCGCTTCCGGCTGAAGTTTGAGGAGCTGTTTTACGTGCAGCTTAAGCTGCTGCGCCAGCGCGACCAGCGGAAGGTAGAGCTGGCCGGGCAGATATTCCGGGAAGTGCCTTCCCTGGTACACTTCTACAAGAACGTGATGCCCTTCGACCTCACCGGGGCCCAGAAGCGCGTTATTCACGACATCTACAAGGACTTCTGCTCGGGCAAGCAAATGAACCGCCTACTCCAGGGCGACGTAGGGTCGGGCAAGACCATTGTGGCCTTCATCAGCATGCTCATGGCGGCCGACAATGGTGCCCAGAGCTGCCTGATGGCGCCCACCGAAATTCTGGCTGACCAACATTATGTGGGCCTGAAGCAGTATGCCGACCTGCTGGGGCTGAAGATTGGCCTGCTTACGGGCTCAACCCGCACGGCCGCGCGCCGCGTGTTGCACGAGCAGCTGCGCTCCGGCGAAATGCACATGCTGGTGGGCACCCATGCCCTGCTCGAAGATGTGGTGCAGTTCCGCAACCTCGGCCTTACCATCATGGACGAGCAGCACCGATTCGGCGTGGCCCAGCGCTCCAAGCTCTGGCAGAAAAATCCACACGTTATTCCGCACGTGCTGGTAATGACGGCCACGCCCATCCCGCGCACCCTGGCCATGACGCTCTACGGTGACCTGGATGTGTCCGTCATCGACGAGCTGCCGGCCGGCCGCAAGCCCATCGTTACGGTGCACCGCTTCGACTCCAACCGCCTGAAAGTGTTTCAGTTTCTGCGCGACCAGATCAACTTGGGCCGGCAGGTCTACATCGTGTACCCGCTCATCGAAGAAAGCGAAGCCATGGCCGACTACAAGGACCTCATGGATGGGTACGAAAGCATTGCCCGCGCTTTTCCGGAGTTCCAGATCAGCATTGTACACGGCCGCATGACGTCCGGCGAGAAAGATGCCGAGATGCAGCGCTTTATTGAGCGCAAAACCCAGATTATGGTTGCTACTACCGTTATCGAAGTGGGAGTGAATGTGCCCAATGCGTCGGTAATGGTGATTGAAAGCACCGAGCGGTTTGGCCTCTCGCAGCTGCACCAGCTGCGCGGTCGTGTAGGCCGGGGTGCCGAGCAGAGCTACTGCATTCTGATGAGCGGCTACAAGCTCAGCAAAGACTCCCGTACCCGCATCGAGACGATGGTGCGCACCAATAACGGCTTCGAAATTGCCGACATCGACCTGAAGCTGCGCGGCCCCGGCGACCTGATGGGCACGCAGCAAAGCGGCGTGCTGGATCTGCTCATTGCCGACTTAGCCAAAGACGGTCGTATCCTGACGGAAAGCCGCGCCGCAGCGCAACAGCTCCTGCTCGAAGACCCCGAACTAGCCAAGCCCGACAACCAGCCCATCCGGCGTCATATCGAGAGTCTGCCGGCTACCGCCGTCAATTGGAGCCGCATCAGCTAGATACCTATATAGCTGAATAGGCATAAAAAAAGCGGAACAACTGTCCGCTTATTGCTTTTACTCGATGCTCATTACCGCTGAGGTGGTGGCTATAGGCGCCGCTCCCGGTACCTGTCGGATGCCGTTGGGGTGGGTACTTACCTGCTGCACCAGAAACGGCAGCGCCTGGGCTACCGGCTGAGGCTTGCGAACAGCCGTCACGGGCTGTTCTGATGTTCTTACGAAACGGCCAGCAACAATAAGTACGAAAAGGAGAAAGGTCTTAAGTAAAAACTTCATAGTAACAGTACCACGGTTGTGTGGCGGCTTTTGTGCAAAAATTGAGCCAAAACTCATTGGCTCCTTAGTAAATTGGTGTTCGGGTTGGCGGAGTAGCGCGGAGGAGGTTATACAACTTACACAATCTGAGGTAGATTTTATCTACATGATTATGGCAATTATACAAAAACAGGCAAAAACACAAGGCAAAGTAAGCTGATTTGCAGCATAAAGACCTTCAAAGCGGCATTATGAAAGAATGAACTTTTTTTCTGCAAACTGTAGCTTACTACGATAAGCCGGGTCGTTTACGGTAGTAAGGCCAGAGTTGATACCTTTGAACAGGACTTTTTTCCGGTTTTTTCCCTTTTTCCCGCTAACTCACTCCTTCCGTGCATTTTATCCTGAAATATATTGGAGCCGCTCTAATTCTGGTGGGTCTTCTGCAAACAGCACCCGCGCTTGCCCAGAGTGTAAAGAAGACCGCGTTCAGCTACTTGCCGGAGCAAACCGACGACCGCTACAACCAGCGGGTGCCGCGCAAAACGCTGCCCATACCTGGCACCACCGACTTTGTAGTGCTAGGCCACAAGTCAGCTTCGGAGTACACCGTTGAGCGGTATGATATAGAGCTAAAGAAGGTGTGGACGGCCACTATTCCCATAGCGACGGGCGAAAGCATAGAAACCTTTGCTGCTAATCCAACCCAGGCCCTGGTAGTCGTCCATCATAAGGATGACGCCGCTCAGTACCTGGCCGTAGTGCCCGTAGAGCTGAGTACCGGCCAGAAAGGGGGCGCTAAAAAGCTGATGGACGCTGCCCCCCGCGACCGGCGGCCCGGCATAGCTGTTTCGCCCGATGGCAAGCGCCTGCTGGCTTTCCGCTACCTGACCCGTGGGGTGCAGATTCGCGCTATCAGCGCGACGCTCTACGATCAGCAACTCGCCAAAATCAAGGACCGCACTTACGATTTCCATGACCTAGGAGACTTCTTTTCGCCGGCAGTGCACGTGGCCAACGACGGCACCCAGTATGTGACGCTGGTAAGCGACGGAATGAAGAAAATAGCTGTACGCCGCTACCGCCTCGATTCCAACGATGTGCAGGTAATGGCCGTGGCCGTTGGTGGTACGTTCGGTGGCAAGGTGGTAAACGTGTTCGATACCAAGTTCACGATGCAGCCAAACGGCGTCATCTTTGGCGCGGCTATCTGCACGGAACGCGAAACCGGCCAGTACTACAGCCTCAAGCTCATCAAGTTCGACCCCACCCAGGGCGGCGACTTGAAATTTGCCCCTGAGTTCCGCTTCACGCCCGAATACCTGGCCGAGGTAAACAAGGCCAGCCAAACCAACGCCAAGCGCCTTGAGGACGTGTATCTGTCGGACATCGTCTTCACCCCCGATAGTGCCTTGGTGGTCATGGCCGAGAAGAAGTACGAAGAAGGCGGCGACAACTCCCCTACTCACGCCCGCGAGCTGCACTTGTTTGGCTACAACCAGTTCCAGACACCCACCTGGCACAGCATCATCGCCAAGGACCAGGTTGCGTCACCCGCCGAGGGTTTCGCCGGTATAGGTTACCGGGTAGCTGCTTTTGGCAATGAGTTGCAGATTGTCACCCAGGAGAAGCTCAAGAATAAGTCAGACCTCTACCTACGCCGGGTAAATGCCCGCACCGGGGTGGTCACGGAGCCAAAGAAGTTGGGACTGAACGTAGCCTCGGACCAAAGCCTGGCTTACGTGAAAGATTTTACCACCTGGCTCGATGCCAAAACTATCATCGGGGTGAGCCGCCCCAACAAGAAGTCGGCGGCCCTGATGCTGAATAAGATTGTGATAAAGTAAACCACGGATCCGCGCGGATTTTGTGGACGATTAAACCAAACAAGAAGGCCTCGTGAAAACGAGGCCTTCTTGTTTGGTTTAATCGTCCACAAAATCCGCGCGAATACGTGGTTTAGTAGGTGTACTCGTTGGCCGCAATCATGTGGTCAGCAATGCGCCGACGCGCCTCCTTGGCGTTGTAGAGGTCGGCTTTGGTAAAGCGCTTCAGGCCCATGGCCAGCAGACGCTGCTCGTCGCCCTCAGTCATGGTGCCGATGGCGTCTTTGCCAAACTTGTTTACTTGGTCTACGGTGTCATAGAGGTACACACGAGCAATGTCGATCTGCGTCGAAACGGCTTCTTCACCTTTGGTAGCGGCTTCCTTCTCCACGCGCAGCAGGGTGCTTTCGGCAGTGTAAACCTTGATGGCCATGTCGGCAATGTTCATCAGTACTTCCTGCTCTTTGGCGAGCGAGTTCATGTACTTCTGCACGGCCGTACCAGCTACCATCAGAATGGCCTTCTTCAGCTTAGCAATGGTTTTCTTTTCAGCAGCAAACAGGCCGGTTTCTTCCTCCAGGTTGAAGTCTGGAATGGCCATCAGCTCCTGTTGCACGGCCTGGGCCGGGCCCATCAGGTCCAGTTCGCCCTTCATGGCCTTCTTCAGGATCATGTCGACGGCCAGCATGCGGTTGATTTCGTTGGTGCCTTCGAAGATACGATTGATGCGCGAATCCCGGTAGGCGCGGTCCATGGGGTAGTCGGCTGAGAAGCCGTAACCGCCGTAGATTTGCACGCCTTCATCCACCACGTAGTCCAGCACTTCCGAGCCTTCTACTTTCAGGATGGCGCACTCCACGGCAAACTCGCGGGCGGCTCCCAGTAGGGCTTCGTTGTGGCTCTGGCCTTTGCTGAGCAATTCCTGCTCCATGCGGTAGATGTCCATGCCAGCGCGGTAGATAGCCGATTCCACGGCGTAGATGCGCACAGCCTGCTGAGCCAGCTTATACTTGATAGCACCGAACTTGCTGATGGGCAGCTTGAACTGCACCCGCTCGTTGGCGTATTTCACGCTCAGCGTGGCAGCCATTTTGGTAGCTCCTAAGCAAGCGGCGGCCAGCTTGATGCGACCGATGTTCAGGATGTTGAAGGCAATGAGGTGGCCTTTGCCAATTTCGCCCAGCACCGCCGACTTCGGTACTTTCACGTCGGACAGGAAGACCTGGCGCGTGGAGGAGCCCTTGATGCCCATCTTGTGCTCCTCGTTGCCGAGGCTCAGACCGGGCGTGTTTTTCTCCACGATGAAGCCGGTGAACTTGTCACCATCCACCTGGGCAAACACGATGAATACGTCAGCGAAGCCGCCGTTGGTAATCCACATTTTCTGGCCGTTGAGCACATAATGCTCGCCGTCCTCGGTAGGCATAGCCTTGGTTTTGGCGCCCAGGGCGTCGGAACCGGAGCCAGGCTCGGTTAGGCAGTAAGCCCCCATCAGCTGACCATTGGTAAGGCCGGGCAGGTACTTGGCCTTTTGCTCCTCATTGCCGAAGTACAGAATGGGCAGCATGGCAATGCCCGTGTGGGCCGCGAAAGCTACCGGGAACGAGTGACCACCACCCACGCCCTCGGTCACGCGCAGCGACGTGGGGAAGTCCATGTCCAACCCGCCGTACTGCTCGGGAATGCTCACCCCAAACAAACCCAGCTCGCCAGCCTTTTCCATCAGGCCACGCATAAGGCCTTCCTCGTGATTATCGAGGCGGTCCAGCAGGGGCATTACTTCCTTATCCACGAAGTCCAGAGCAGTCTGGTGCATCATGTTCTGCTCCTCCGAAAAATCGGCGGGCGTGAATACATCCTGGGCGTCGGTTTCCTTGATGATAAACTCGCCGCCTTTCACAAGTTGGTTGGTTACTTCCATGACCGGGTGAGGTGAAATTGAGTGGGAAATATTAAAGTCAAAAAGAAGAACTACTCGGCTTACCTACTATTTACCGGCATGCAAGCCCCGTTGTTCTGTCGTACCGAAAGATACAAAAATTTGTTATGCTTGCCGACTACTTCCCAAAAAGAAAACCTCGAATGGTTCGAGGTTTTCTTTTTGGGAAAATGGTTTATTTGAGCAACTCGTAGATGCCTGCTACGCCCTGACCACCACCTACGCAGGCGGTTACCATGCCGTACTTCTGGCCGCGGGCACGTAGCTCGTGGAACAGCTGAATGCTGAGCTTAGCGCCGGAGCAACCCAGCGGGTGACCAAGGGCAATAGCTCCGCCGTTCACATTGAGCTTGCTTTCATCTATGCCCAGTTCACGCACTACCGCAATGGACTGAGAAGCAAAAGCCTCGTTCAACTCAAACAAGTCGATATCGTCGAGCTTCATGCCAGCCTGCTTTAATGCCTTCGGCACGGCTTTGATGGGGCCCATACCCATGATGCGCGGATCGATGCCCTCGGTGGCGTAGGTTACCATGCGAGCAATGGGCTCCAGGTTCAGCTCCTTCACCATGCGCTCCGACATAACGATGACGAAAGCCGCACCATCGGAAGTCTGGGACGAGTTGCCGGCCGTTACGGAGCCATTGGCAGCAAATACCGGCTTCAGACGGGCCAGCGCTTCTACCGAAGTATCGGCGCGGGGTCCTTCGTCAGTGTCCACTACGAAGGAGCGGGTTTTCTTTTTGCCAGTAGCTTGGTCGAGGTAAGTTTCCTCTACCGTTACGGGCACAATCTGCTCCTTGAACTTGCCTTCCTGAATGGCTTTAATAGCCTTCTGGTGAGAGTTGTAGGCAAACTGGTCCTGGTCTTCGCGGCTGATTTTGTAGTCCTGGGCTACGGCTTCGGCGGTTAGGCCCATGCCGAGGTAGTAGTCGGGGTGCTGCTGGGCCAGCTTGTAATTGGGCACGGTTTTCCAGCCTACGGTGGGCACTAGGCTCATGCTCTCGGTGCCACCGGCCACGATGCAGTCGGCCATACCGGCGGCAATTTTACCGGCAGCCATAGCAATGGTTTCCACACCCGAGCCGCAGTAGCGGTTCACGATGAGGCCCGAGACGTTCATGGGCAGGGCCAGCAGCGAAATCAGGCGGCCCATCTGCAGGCCCTGCTCTGCTTCCGGTACGGCGTTGCCCACAATCACGTCGTCGATGCGGGTGGGGTCGAGGGCTGGCACCGAGGCTACCAAGTGCTTGATGACGTCGGCGGCGAGGTCATCGGGGCGGGTGAAGCGGAAGCCGCCGCGGTTGGCTTTGCCAACGGCCGTGCGGTAACCAGCTACGATATATGCATTCATTTCTTTAGTACTGAGTAGTGAGACGTGAGTAGTTAGATGCTGTCCTGCTCCAGCAGATTTTAAGTCAGTGACTTCTGTAGGCCAAACAGCATTTTCTGCAATTCTGTGAGTTGCGAGGAAATGGTATTAAGATTTTCTTCTGAAACATAACCGAAGGAAGCAGCTAGCAAGAATTGGGTTTCCAGTTCGTAAGCTGAGCCATTTGCTATGGCCAGAAACTGCCGGAATTCCGGCTTGGAATTTCGGCCTGCACCCTCCGCAATGTTGGAAGGCAAAGACACAGCAGCCCGCCGCATTTGCGAAACCAGACCGTACCGTTCGTTATCCGGAAATCCGGCGCAAAGCTGATATGTGAGCTTGGTTATGCTCATCGCCTTCTGCCAAACCTTCAGCTCCTTATACTGATGCACAGCCAGAAAATCTCAATACTCAATACCAACTACTCACTACTAATTACGAAGCGGTTTGCCGGTGGTCAGAATCGACTGGATGCGCTCCAGCGTTTTCCGCTCACCGGTCAGCGAGAGGAAAGCCTCACGCTCCAGGTCCAGCAGGTATTGCTCCGACACTTCGGTGGGGCTGCTCAGGTCGCCGCCGCACATGATGTAGGCCAGCTTGTTGGCAATCTTCACGTCGTGGTCGGAGATGTAGCGGCCTTCCTTCATGGCGTGTACGCCCGTCATGAACATGCCAAGGGCGCCTTTGCCGTGTACTTTGATATTGGTTTTCTGTACGGGCATGGTGTAGCCGTCTTCAGCCAGCTCAATGGCCGCAGCTTTAGCCTGGGCCAGCACGCGGTTGGAGTTCACCACCACTTCGTCGCCGCGGCGCAGGAAGCCCAGGTCGAAAGCTTCGTGGGCCGAGGTAGACACCTTCGCCATGGAAATCGTCATGAAGGTGTTGCGGAGCAGGTTATACTCCGGCTCACCTTCCTCGTACTTGGCGGCCGTGCGCAGGGTCATTTCCTTGGAGCCACCGCCGCCCGGAATCAGGCCCACGCCGAATTCCACGAGGCCCATATAGGTTTCCGCGGCTGCTACTACCCGGTCGCAGTGCAGGTTCAACTCGCAGCCGCCGCCTAGGGCTAGGCCGTGTGGGGCGCCTACCACCGGAATGCTGCTGTAGCGCATGCGCATCATAGCCTGCTGGAACTGAGCAATCATCAGGTTCAGCTCGTCGTACTCCTGATCCAGCGCGAACATGTACACGAGGCCCAGGTTGGCGCCGGCCGAGAAGTTAGGCGCATCGTTGCCGACTACTAGACCGCGGAAGTCCTTTTCGGCCAGTTCCACGCCTTTCAGCAGACCCTGAATTACGTCGGAGCCCAGCGCGTTCATCTTTGAGTGGAACTCCACATTCAGAATTCCGTCGCCCATATCGAGCACCGAGGCCCCGGCGTTTTTCCACAGCACTTTGCCTGTAGCGCGCAGGTTATCCAGAATGATAAAGTTCTCGACGCCCGGAATAGCCTTGTAGCTCTTCGAATCAATGTCGTAGAACTGCTTTACGCCCTGCTCGCTCACCTTATAGAAGGCAGCGTTGCCGGCGGCCAGCATTTCCTCTACCCAGGGAGCAACAGTCTTGCCTTCAGCCTGTGCTAACTCCAGTCCTTTCTGTACGCCCAGGGCGTCCCAGGTTTCAAAGGGGCCCATGTCCCAGCCGAAGCCGGCGCGCAGGGCGTCGTCAATCTTATAGAGTGAGTCGGTGATTTCCGGAATCCGGTTGCTCACGTAGGCAAACAGACCTGCGAAGGTCTTGCGGTAGAAGTCTCCAGCTTTGTCTTTACCAGCAGCCAGCACCTTGAAGCGGTCTGCCAGTTTCTCAATCGGCTTGGTGGCTTCCAGCGTGGCAAACTTCACCTTGGCGCTGGGCTTGTATTCCAGCGTGTTCAGATCCAGAGCCTGAATTTCGGACTTGCCGCCGGCTCCCTTCACTTTCTTGTAGAAGCCCTGGGCGGTTTTGTCGCCCAGCCACTTGTTCTCGGCCATCTTTTTGATGAAGTCCGGCAGCTGGAATACCGCTTTAGCTTCATCATTCGGCAGGTTTTGGGCGAGGCCGTTGGCTACGTTGATCATCGTATCCAGGCCCACCACGTCGGAAGTACGAAAGGTAGCCGATTTGGCGTGGCCAATAACCGGACCGGTGAGTTTATCTACTTCCTCCACCGTGAGGCCGAGCTGGCTCATCACCTGCACCACGTCCATGATGGCGAAAACGCCCACGCGGTTGGCAATGAAAGCGGGCGTGTCTTTGGCCAGCACGGTGGTTTTGCCCAGGTACAGGTCGCCGTAGTGCATCAGGAAATCTACCACCGACTGGTCCGTGTCCGGGGTCGGAATGATTTCGAGCAGCTTCAGGTAGCGCGGCGGGTTGAAGAAGTGGGTGCCGCAGAAATACTTTTTAAAGTCGTCGGAGCGGCCCTCCGTCATCATATGAATCGGGATGCCGCTGGTGTTCGAGGTGATGAGCGTGCCGGGCTTGCGGAACTGCTCCACGCGCTCAAACAGGCTCTTTTTGATATCGAGGCGCTCCACTACTACCTCAATCGTCCAGTCGCAGCCGGCAATGTCCTTGAGGTTGTCGTCGAAGTTGCCGGTTTTGATGCGCGCGGCATCGGCCTTGCGGTACAGCGGTGAGGGGTTAGCCGCTACGGCCGCCTGCAACGAGCTGTTGACAATGCGGTTTTTCACCGCCGGGTTGTCCAGCTTCAGACCTTTGGCTTCTTCGGCGGGCAGCAGTTCCTTGGGGGCAATGTCGAGCAGCAGCACCTGCACCCCGATGTTGGCGAAGTGGCACGCAATGCGCGAGCCCATCACCCCGGAGCCTAATACAGCTACTTTTTTGATGGTACGATTCATTCTTGGAGAGGAATGAGGTGGGTGAGAAATGAGTTAGTTGGTTGTCGGTCGACAGCTTCGGCGGCTGTCAGCTTTCAGTTGAACTATTCGTCATGCCTACTTTATAGAAGCATGGAGGCACTGCAAAGGTTTGCGGGCAGCTTGTAGCCACCCCGAAACTGACGCTGCTAGGCGGCGGAAGATTCGGAGCGCAGGGGCTTTAGCGTGAAGTCGTCGTAGAGGGTTTTGCTTTCAATCATGCCGGTAATCTGCCCGACAACTTTGAAGAACACATTCAACTCATTCTGCGGGATTTTCTCGCGCACCTTTAGGTTGAAGTGGCGCACCGTCTGGCGGGAAATTTCCTTGCCGCGCAGGCCTTCTTCGGTCAGAAAAATGCGCACCGAGCGTTTGTCCTGGGCATCGGCCTGCTTGTAGATCAGTCCCTTTTCCTCCATGCTGCGCAGGATGCGCGTCAGGGAGCGGGTTTCGAGGCCCAGCAGCGGGGCTATTTTGGTGGCTGGCGTCCCATTTTCCTGGTCGATGTTCAGCAGCACGAAACCAATGCTGGTGGTAATGTCGTGCTTGGCCGCCTGCGTATTATACATGCGCGAAATGGCGTGCCAGGCAACTTTGATGTTATAATCGACAGTTTCTTCGGGGGTCATAGGATGGGATGGCAAGTCCGGTAAACATACGAAAATATGTTATGCTTGCATACTAACTTCCCCTAAAAAAGTTTTGACATAACTACCAGAGCGGCCCCGTAGCACTATCTACAGGGCCGCTCTGGGTTTAGCGCTGGCCGTTCTGGTTATACAGGCCTTCGATGATGTCCTTGTTGTTCTCGGTGATGACCTTGCGCTTCACTTTCATGGTGGGCGTCATCTCACCGGTTTCCACAGTCCAGAGCTGGGGAAGCAGGGCAATTTTCTTTACCTGCTCCCACTGGGCGAAGCCGCTGTTGTATTTCTGCACGAGGTCCTCATACATCTGCACTACCTTCTCGTTTTTCACCAAATCCTGGTTGGAGCAGTTGTAATCTACGCCGTTGCGCTTGCACCAGCCTTTGAGGTCATCAAAGGAGGGAATGACGAGGGCCGAGGGAAACTTCTGCCCGTCGCCGACGACCATAGCCTGCTCTACCAGCGGCGACTCTTTCAGCTTGCCTTCAATTACCTGCGGGGCAATGTACTTGCCGCCCGAGGTCTTGAACATTTCCTTTTTGCGGTCGGTGATTTTCAGGAACTTGCCGTCCACGATTTCGCCGATGTCGCCGGTGTGGAACCAGCCTTCCTCGTCGAATTCCTTGGCCGTCAGCTCGGGTTTGTTGTAGTAGCCTTTCATCACCGACTCCGACTTAGTGAGAATTTCACCGTCTTTGGCAATCTTCACTTCGGTGTTATTGATGATGGGGCCCACGGTGCCAATCATGTTGTTTTCGGGCTCGTAGCCGCCCACAGCAATTACCGGGGAAGTTTCCGTCAGGCCGTAGCCTTCCATCACCCGAATGCCGCCGGCCCAGAATACGCGGGCCAGACGCGGCTGCAGAGCACCGCCCCCACTCACGATGCAGCGGAGGTTGCCGCCCAAAGCCTCACGCCATTTGCTGAAAATAAGCTTGTTGGCAAGCTTCAGCTGGGTGTTGTACAGGAAGCCATTGTCCTTCTGGTTGTCGTATTTCAACCCTAGGTCCAGGGCCCAGAAGAACAGGCTTTTCTTCACGCCGGTTTGCTCGTGGCCCTTCGCTACAATCTTATCGTAGACCTTTTCCAGCAGACGGGGTACGGTCGTGAAGATTTCGGGCTTCACTTCGCGCAGGTTGTCGGCAATGGTTTCCATGCTCTCGGCGTAGTAGATGCTCACGCCGTTGATGAGGTAGAGGTGCGTGACCATCCGCTCGAAGATGTGGCAGAGCGGCAGAAAGCTCAGAGCTTTGTCGTCCTTGGTGACGGGCACGAAGGGCTGGGAGTTACGGCAGTTGCTGAGCAGGTTGTTGTGTGTGAGCATCACCCCTTTGGGCTGGCCGGTGGTACCCGAGGTGTAAATGAGCGTGAGCAGGTCGTCGGGCTGCACGGCGGCTTTCAGGGGCTCCAGATCGGCGGGGTTGCCTTTTTTGCCCAGCTCCAGCAGCTCGTCGAAGTGCCGGGCGCCTTCTATCTTATCGAAGGTGAAGACGTTTTCCGGGGGGATGTTCAGGCCCTGGGTAGCTTCGCGCACTTTGTCGAGCAGCTTCTTATCCGACACGAACACGGCCTTCACGCCGGCATCGGTGAAGATGTACTTGTAGTCCTCAACCGTGATGCTGGGGTACATGGGTACGCTGGTAGCGCCCAGCTGCGCGATGCCGAAGTCGGCGAACATCCACTCGGGGCGGTTCATGGAGATAATAGCCACCTTGTCGTCTTTGCCGATGCCCAAGCTGCGCAAACCCAGGCTGGTCTGATTGGCCTTTTCCACCACCGTATCGGTGCTGATGGGCACGTATTTGCCGTCGATTTTGGCGGCAAAGCAGTCGGGCTTATTGTACTTCTGCTGCAGGTGGGGCAGGATGTCGAAGGTACGGCGAATGTCCATGAAGAGAGAAAGGCACTGGTGGGAAGATGCAAAGACGCGGAACGACGGACCGGAGGGCGAAGAACTTCTGCCCAACACAAACCGCAGCTTAAATAACTACTTTTTTTGCCGGTTGTCCAGCTTATCCTGCAAGAATGCTCTACGCAGCAGCTAGGGCCGTGGCCGGGTTTTGCGTAGCTTTGTGGGAGTCCGCTCCGTCTGCGTCCGATGAATCTCGCTATCTTTTTTGATCCATTGCCCGAAGACCCGCTGGCTGCTGCGCCGGCTCCCACCACGCTGGGGGCCTACGCCTCGCGCTTTGTGGATACGTTTCCCGACTGGCGCACGGCCGATCTGGCCCTGATTGGGCTGGACGAGTGGCGAGGCAGCGCAGCCGGCCCTCCCGCTGCCCACGGGGCCAACGCGGTGCGGGAACGGTTTTACCAGCTGCAGAAAGGTACCGGCCCCATCCGGCTGGTAGATCTGGGCAACCTGCGGCCCGGCCTTACCCTGGAAGACACCTACCTGCGGCTGCGCGAGATTGTGGCGGCTCTGCTGGAAAACAAGACCATTCCGCTATTGCTGGGCGGCTCACAGGACCTCGACTACGGGCAGTTTCTGGCTTACGAAACCCTAGAGCGCCCCGTCAGCCACGTTACCATTGATGCCCGCGTGGACATGGCCGAGCACGATGGCGCCACGGCCGAAGACACGCATCTGCGCCGCATTCTGATGCACGAGCCGAACTTTCTGTTCTGCTTCAGCCAGATCGGGCACCAGCAGTACCTGGTGCCGCCGGGCGTGCTGGGCACCTTGGAAAAGCTGCACTTCGAAACGCTGCGCCTGGGCGAGGTACACACCGACGTGCGCCAGGCCGAGCCACTCATTCGGCAGGCCGATATGCTCAGCTTCGACCTCTCGGCCCTGCGCTGGCCCGATTTCCCTGGCTACTACCCGGCCAGCCCCTACGGCCTCACGGGCGAGGAAGCGTCGCAGCTATGCTGGTACGCCGGCCACAACGACCAGCTCAGTTCCTTTGGCCTCTACGGCTACCGCCCCTGCCGCGACGAGCATGGCCTGGCCGCGTTTGCCGCCGCTACCATGCTCTGGTACTTCATCGAAGGGTTCTACCACCGCCTAGGCGAAACCGACTTCCAGAGCCGCCGCTTTATGCGCTACGCTATTGGGCTGCCGGGCACGCCGGCCAAGCTGGTGTTCTACAAAGCCCGCCGCACCGAAAAGTGGTGGCTGGAAGTGGAAAGCATGGCCGACAGCTCCGTGAAGCGCATTGTGCCCTGCAGCTACCAGGACTACCTGCACGCCTCCCAGGGCGACCTGCCCAACCGCTGGATTCTTACCCAGGCCCTTTTAGGGTAAGTTGCTGGTTTATGGTTTTTAGTTTCTAGTTAATGTCTACGCCAAAGCCTGTTGCGCCTGATGATTCTTCTGCGGAAGCAGAAAAGCTTGCCACTACTGCAGACGCAGACGCCACTGGGGCAACTTCCTTGCCTTCGGCGGGCCTGCCTGAACTGGCAACCAGCAACCAGCAACTAGAAACCTATACCCGCGCCCAGCTTGCACTGCGCAACGGTCAGGACCGGGACGAAATCTGGGTGGCGTACCAGGGGCAGATTTACGACGTGACCCGCTCCCGCCTGTGGCGGCGCGGCAACCACTACGAGCACTGGGCCGGCCAGGACCTCACCGGGGAGCTGGATAAAGACGCCCCGCACACCGCGCACGTCTTCGACAACTTCAAGGTGATTGGCCGGTTGAAGTGAACATGCCCTGGCAAGAAAACGCTGTTATTGCGAGCTTAGCGAAGCAATCCGTCCTGGGCAAAACCAGGCACTTTCTTCTACCAGAAAGCCCCTGACGTTTGTGCGTATAGCAAGAGCTTGTCACATCTGAGGGCGTAGCACATTGTCCAGGACGGATTGCTTCGTCGTGCCTCCTCGCAATGACAGCGCTTCACCACTTCACCTTTCACCACTTCACCTTTCACCTCCCGTGACCACCGAAAGCCCTTCCAACTTCCACGACCTCGAAACCCTTTCTACCCGCGAGCTGCTGGCCGGCATCAACAGCGTCGACCAGACGGTGCCACAGGTGGTGGCCGGTGCTCTGCCGCAGATTGAGGCGCTGGTAGAAGCCACGGTGGCCCGGTTGCAGCGTGGGGGACGGTTGTTCTACATCGGGGCGGGCACGAGCGGGCGGCTAGGCATTCTGGATGCCTCGGAGTGTCCGCCTACGTTCGGGGTGCCGGCCGGCTTGGTAGTGGGCCTCATTGCCGGCGGCGACACCGCCATCCGCCAGGCCGTGGAAAACGCCGAGGACGACCCGCGGCAGGCCTGGCTGGACTTGCAGGCTCACCACATCACGGCCGATGATATGCTGGTGGGCATTGCCGCCTCGGGCCGCACGCCCTACGTCATTGGCGGCCTGGAGCAGGCCCGCCTCCGGGGCATTGCCACCGGCTGCATTGTGTGTAATCCTGCCTCCGCCGTGGCCGCCGTGGCCGACTTTCCCGTGGAAGTGGTAACCGGCCCCGAGTTTGTGACGGGCAGCACCCGCTTAAAGGCCGGCACCGCCCAGAAGCTGGTGCTCAACATGCTCACCACCGCCACTATGATTCGGCTGGGTCGGGTGAAGGGCAACAAGATGGTGGACATGCAGCTCTCCAACCACAAGCTCGTGGACCGGGGCGAAAAGATGATCATGGACGAGTTGGGCATCCCCCAGGCCGAAGCGGCGGCGCTTCTGCAGCAGCACGGCTCCGTGCGGGCCGCTATTGAGGCCGGGCAGTAGGCTTTCGTAATGCCATGTACAAGGTGCGCTTTCTAGCTATCCGGGCCGATTATTTTGGTATAACTCTGCTTGCAGTGCATGTAGCTGTGGTTGTGTTTCTGTGGACCCTGGATGCAGACGACCCGCTAATGGGTATTGCCGATTGGGGTTTTATGTTGCTGCCGTTTAGTGCTTTGCTGCTTGGTCTATCGGCATGTTATTTTCGGGCCAGACATTGGGTGAGCGGAGTAAGCACGCTGCTTTTAAGTGCATGTAGCCTACTTGTCTCGGGCGGCTCTATGTATATGTTAGTGCTTTAATTAAGTACCTTCGGGAAGCAGCCCATATCTGGCTTGCTTCCCGAAGGTTTTTCGTGTACTTAGCACCGCTTTACGAAACTGGTTGGTACATTAACCTTCGGGGATACAAATGTTGTAAGCATTTTCTGTATTCCCTCTAGCAAATACTTCATTTGGACACTGTGAGAAAATTTATTTTATCTATCCTCTTACTCGTTTCTATTAATACTTATTCTCAATCAACAAAAACGAAAGAAGCAGTCCTTATAGCCGATAGCATTTTAAAATCGCAAATTGGAGAAAGATTATTTCAATATTTTATCCTTTCTGAAGGCTCCTATTACAGTTACGAAGATAGACGTGAAAAACAATGGACTGGGAAATTTTTAGAAAAAAACCGACTTCCTAAGTCCTTCGTAACACTGCATTTTTTGTATCATTTCGATTACCCTAATGTAAAAGGTATAAGAGGTGGTCTTTGGTTAATAGTTGACAATAACTTCAAATTAATTGATACTTTAAATTTTGAATTCATTCCAAGATTTATTACTGAAGACAAGCCTTTGGATTTTATTTCTGTTGATTCAGCTTTGACAATCGCAAAATCAAATAGTAAGCCTAACATCTACAAAGTATCTATTCCAACTCTTGCTTACAACGAAAAGCTAAAACAGTATATCTATACTTCTTCACACGATTTGACTGTTGTGTTAAATAGTACAGGCAAAGACATTGGAGAATTTGAAATCATTAAAATAGACGCTAAGACAGGAAACCTCATAAATATCAGCAAAGGATATAAGGGAATTGTGATTAGATAAACTGCATACAACATTGGCATTGCCAACAGTGGGGCGGGACATTGGATCAATCAGCAGCGGTACTTCTGCTGTGCTGTGGTTCGGGGCTTGACGAGCAAAGCCCATCTTTTATTCTTAATATTTAACTTTATCAAAACGCCAGCCAGTGGTTCCGGACGGACGAATATAAAATCCTCACTATCGGCAATACCTGCTCGAGATATAGTTTCTATATGTAGCAGGTTCACAAATGCTGTAGCGGCTATGTAGAGACGCATACTTGCGTCTCATAGTTGAACGGTACGAGGCGCGTACGATGAGACGCAAGTTGCGTCTCTACACCGCTCAGAAAACTGCTTTGTATTCGTCGCGGAGTGGTTTGCGACGAGTATATACAGAAAACGGGCACCCAGTTGGGTGCCCGTTGCTCTTTCAAGCCATTCTCCGCTACCCCTCGCTCTCCCCTTCCTCCGGCTCCTGGCGCTGCTGGCGGACGCGCTTGAGGAGCTGGCGGAGGGTGTAGCTTTTGAGTTTGGCCTTGTCGGTGCCCCGGTAAAGGCTTTTGCCGTCCTGCATCAGCTCCCGCATGAGGGCGTAGAGTTGGTTGAGCACCGTGATGTTGGCGGCCGTGATGCGCTGGTTGCTGGTTTGGGTGGCGTCCTGGGCGGCGCTGTCGGCCATGAGGGCGGTGTGCAGCTGGCGGATCTTGGTGGTTTCGGCGGCGGTGTGGCCCTTGGCGGCCAGGGCGGTGGCATTGTCGGTGAGGTTCTGGAGCAGGTCTTTGAGGGCGGTATCCAGGTTTTCCAGGTCGTTGCTGGCGTAGGCGGCGCGCACTTCCTTCAAGCCGAGCTTCTTCAGGGGCACGGTGAGGCCGGTGACGCGGCGGGCGCGGGCTTCGAGGCGGTTGAGCAGCGCGGGCAGGGCCTCGCCCTTCTCTTTCAGGCGCTGGCCGATGGCGGCAGCCTGCCCCTGCCGCACCAGCTGGCTCACGAGCTTGCCTGCGGCAGCCAGGCGCCGGTCGTACTCGGTCAGGAAAGCGTCGGTGTATTCATCAGGTAACAGGTCCACGAAGTCGGCTTTGTCGCGGGTGTACTGCTCGCGCAGCAGCTTGGCCAGGGGTACCAGCTCTTCGTGGCGAAAAGTAAATTCAGCGGGGTTTGCAGGCATACTATCAGACAGTTAAGGTGAATACCGCCGGTAAACTACCAGAATTTTCAGATTATCAAAATGTCCTTTGCGGCGCAGCCGTTTCCTGCTCCGCCTCCGGTTTGGAAGCTACGGCAACGCCTGCTGCCACAGTAGTAAAGCCTGCCAGAATAACGGCGAAGCCTGCTAAGACGACAGCGAAGCTTGCGAGAGTGACAGCGAAGCTTGCGAGAGTGACAGCGAAGCTTGCGAGAGTGACAGCGAAGCTTGCTGCAACGGTAGCGAAGCCTGCTGGAACGGTAGCGAAGCTTACAGGACGACAGCGAAGCTGGCTAGTATGCTAGCGAAGGTTGCTAGGACGACAGCGAAGTTTACTACATGACAGCGAAGGCTACGACACCACTTGGCTTACCCTAAGCATTGCCCCGCCCAACCTGCCGGCTCCGGTAGCCGCCACGCCAGAATCCGCGTATGCCTACGGGAGCTTTTTCCGCCCCGAGTTGTTGCATCTGTCCCTACCACCACACCCGCCTCTGCCGTGCATACCATTGAGCCGCACTACGCCTGGATTGACCAGTACTCCGCTACCGAAGACCCCCGCTCCCCGCTGTTCGAGGCCGAAAACAGCCTGGAAACCTTTACCAATACCATCTACGGCTACTACATTCACCCCCAGTGGGACAGCCTCGAATCGGAGACGCTGTACCTGAAAATCCTGTTTGTGGATTACGACCTGGGCACGGCCGTCATCGAGTTTATCGGGGAATGGAACGACGCCATCGAAAACGACATCATGCACCTCAAGCGCAACATCATTGATTTGATGACGCATGAGGGCATCCGCAAATTCGTGCTCATCGGCGAAAACGTGTTCAACTTCCATGGCTCCGACGACTCGTACTACGAGGAGTGGTTTGAGGACGTGGAGGACGGCTGGATTGCGGGTGTCAACTTCCAGGAGCACGTGGTGCGCGAAATGCACCAGTTCAACATCGACAACTACGTGAACTTTGGCGGCCAGCTCGACGAGCTGCCCTGGCGCACGTATGCCCCGCGCAAACTCTTCGAGGTGGTGGATGGGTTGCTGCGCCGCCGGTTGGGGTAGGACCGATTGGCCTCACCCCCCGGCCCCCTCTCCCGTGGAGAGGAGGAGCCTCACGATTTCGTTCTGACGTTGCGGGGCTGCTTCGCTCGCGCTACGCAGCCCCGCCGTGGTTTGCTCCGGCGGCTGGGCCGGCGCCCGGCTTTGAGGATTTACCGCAACAAAAAAAGGCCACCTCTTTGCAGAGGCGGCCTTTTTTGTGCGCCGAGAGGCGCAGCAAACTACTTAGCGTCGGTTGCGTCAGCAGCGTTTTCCATAGCGTCAGCCTTGGCTTCGCCAGCGGCTTCTACAGTGTCAGCAGCGGCATCCGAAGCACCGGCATCTTCCATAGCATCAGCCTTGGCTTCAGCATTTTCTTCTACCTGCTCAGCAGCAGCTTCCTGGTTGTTTTCGGTTTTGCTGTCGCAAGAAGCGAAGGTGAACGAAGCAGCAGCCAGGGCGAGGAACAGAACCTTTTTCATTGTGGGGGTTGGGTAAAATGGATGTCGAAAGAAACGTAGCGGCACCGGCGTTCCACCGGAAGTTTTGGTGAGCTACGGGGCTTTATACCCTCCCCCCCGGAAGGTAACCCGACAGTACGATTATTTTTTTCGGAACACGATACCGATGGGCACGCCCGTAAAGTCGAAATGCTCGCGGAGGCGGTTTTCGAGGTAGCGGGCGTAGCTTTCCTTCACGTACTGCGGCAGGTTGCAGAAAAAGGCAAACACCGGATTGTGCGTGGGCAGCTGGGTGGCGTACTTGATGCGCACCAGCTTGCCCTTCTGGATAGGCGGCGGGTACTTCTCGATTTCCTTCAGCATCACCTCGTTCAGCTCCGAAGTCGGGATTTTGCGGCGCTTGCTCTCGTACACCTGCACGGCGGTTTCGATGGCCTTGTGCACGCGCTGCTTGTTGAGCACCGACACGAAAATGATGGGCGGGTAGCTAATAGGCGCAATCTTCTCGCGGATCTTTTCCTCGAACTCCTTGGCCGTATTGGTTTCCTTGTTTTCGATCAGGTCCCACTTGTTCACCAGAATCACGATGCCCTTGCGGTTCTTATCGGCCAGGCCGATGATGTTCATGTCCTGGGCCTCAATACCGCGGGTGGCGTCGAGCATCACGATACACACATCCGACTCTTCCAGCGCCCGCAGGGAGCGTAGCACGGAGTAGAATTCGATGTCTTCGTGCACCTTGGTTTTGCGGCGCAGTCCGGCCGTATCTACCAAGATAAACTCCTGCCCGAAGGCATTGTAGCGGGCCTGGATAGAGTCGCGGGTGGTGCCGGCAATATCCGTCACGATGCTGCGCTCGGTACCCAGCAGCAGGTTCACGAATGAGGATTTGCCCACGTTGGGGCGGCCCACAATAGCAATTTTGGGCACGCCGGCGTCGGGCTCTTCAATACCTTCTTCGGGGAAGTGGCTCACCACGGCATCAAGCAGGTCGCCGGTGCCGGAACCGCTCTGGGAGCTGATGGGGAAAATTTCCCCGTCGCCGATGCCGAGGGCGTAGAACTCGCCGGCAGCATGGGCACGCACGTTGGTATCAGCCTTGTTGGCTACCAGGTACATGGGCTTTTTGCCCTGGTAGCGGCGCAGCACGTTGGCAAACTCTTCGTCGAGGTGGTGCAGGCCGGAGTCTACATCCACCATAAACAGCACTACATCGGCTTCTTCAATGGCCAGCTTTACCTGCTTGTTGATTTCGCCCTCGAAGATGTCTTCGGAGTTGTGCACGTAGCCGCCCGTGTCAATCACGGTGAAGTATTTGCCGGTCCAGTCACCGTAGCCGTAGTGCCGGTCGCGCGTCACACCCGACTCGTTGTCCATAATAGCTTTGCGCTGGCCCACCAGGCGGTTGAACAGCGTGGACTTACCCACATTCGGGCGGCCCACAATGGCAATGGTATTTTTCATGTTGTCTGACTCCAGCCGCCGGCCCGACCAGTTTCGGCAGTGCCCGGAGTAGTTAAGTGAGTGTGAGGTCGGGGGTTGTTTTAGTAGTGAGTAGTTGGTATTGAGTAGTGAGACTCTTGAATATCAATAAAGACCTGTCTCATTACTCAATACCAACTACTCACTACTACTGGTAGCCGAACCGGCTCAAGGCTTTGGGGTCGGTGCGCCAGTTTTCGTTGACTTTGACATGGATTTCCAGGAACACTTTTTTCTGGAAAAACTTCTCCATTTCCTCTCGCGCCCAGGTGCCTACTTTTTTGAGGGCCGCGCCTTGCTGGCCGATGATGATGCCTTTCTGGCTGGGGCGCTCCACGTAAATGATGGAGCGCATGCGGATGATGTCGTCGTCTTCCTTGAACTCTTCGATGGCCACCTCGCAACTGTAGGGCACCTCTTTCTTGTAGAGTTTGAAGATTTTCTCCCGAATCATTTCGGCCGCGAAGAAGCGCTCCGGCTTGTCGGTCAGCTCGTCTTTGGGGTAGTACGGCGGGTGCACAGGCAGCTTTTCGAGCACAAGGTCCAGCAGTTCGCCGGTCCCGAACTTCTCCAGGGCCGAAATGGGCAGTACCCGCGCCGCGTTGGGCAGGTGCTCCTGCCAGTAGGCTACTTTCTCCTCCACGCTGGCCTGGTCGGCCTGGTCGATTTTGTTTACCAGCAGTAGTATGGGCGTGTCCACCATTTTGCGCAGGCGCTCTACTACCGGCTCCTCGTCGTGCTTTTCGTAGATATCCGTCACGAACAGAATTACGTCGGCATCTTCCAAGGAGGAGTACACAAACGACATCATGGCGTTGTGCAGCTCGTATTTGGGCTGGATAATGCCGGGCGTATCGGAGTATACCAGCTGAAAGTCGTCGCCGTTGAGGATGCCCAGAATGCGGTGGCGCGTGGTCTGGGCTTTGCTGGTTACGATGCTGAGCCGCTCGCCCATGAGGGCGTTCATCAGCGTCGACTTGCCCACGTTGGGCTTGCCGATAATGCTCACAAAGCCAGCGCGGTGCGGTTTAGGTTCGGTATTCACTTCAGTGTCTGAAAATTGGCCTGCAAAGGTACGGTTATTCTGAGCGGTTAGCTGTCGGCAGTTAGATATTAGCTTTTTTTGCAGCTGAAACAGAGCCAAACAGCTTTCTTTTTGGTTTAACGCACAGTTCTCCCTCAGACGCCCGCGCCTGGCGGCCGCCTTCCTTGCGAAAGGCCGGCGGCTACAGGCTAACTGCTAACCGTTGCATATAATGCCCTCATCCGCTTCTAAAGGCCGCATCGGCGTACTCCTCGTGAACCTGGGCACGCCCGACTCGCCCCGCACCCCGGACGTACGCCGCTACCTCAACGAATTCCTGACCGATGCCCGGGTGATTGACATGCCGGCCGCCATCCGCTACCCGCTGTTCCGGGGGCTGGTGGTGCCTTTGCGGGCGCCCAAATCGGCCAAGATCTACCAGCTGCTCTGGACGGACCGCGGCTCTCCCCTGCTCTACCATGGCCTCGATCTGCAAAAGCTGGTGCAGGAGCAGCTGGGCAAAGACTACCTCGTGGCCTTCGGGATGCGCTACCAGAACCCCAGCATCGAAAGTGCCCTGGAAGAGTTGCGCGACGCGGCTGTAGAGCGGATTATCGTGCTGCCGCTGTTTCCGCAGTACGCGGCGGCCAGCACGGGCTCGGTGCAGGAAAAGGTGATGGACATTGTGAAAGACTGGTGGATTGTGCCCAGCATCTCGTTCATCAGCAACTTCGTGGAGGAGCCGGGCTTCATCGAAACCTTTGCCACGCTGGGCAAGGCCGAAATGGAAAAGCACGCCTACGACCACATCGTTTTCAGCTACCACGGCATCCCAGAGCGGCACGTGCTGAAGGGCAGCCACAAAGGCTACTGCAAGCTGGGCAGCTGCTGCGCCAGCTACAACAAAAACAACCGTTACTGCTACCGGGCGCAGTGCTTTGAAACGTCGCGGCAACTGGGCAAAGCGTTGGGACTAACTCCGGAACAGTACACTACTACCTTCCAGAGCCGCCTGCAAAGCCGCCTGCGTGACCCGTGGCTGCAGCCCTACACCGACGAGGTGCTCAAGGAACTGCCCAGCAAGGGTATCCACAACGTACTGGCCTTCTCCCCGGCTTTCGTGGCCGACTGCCTGGAAACGACTATTGAGGTAGGTGAAGAATTCAAGGAAATGTTTGAGCAGGCCGGCGGCAAGCACTGGCAGCTGGTGCCTTCGCTCAACTCGCACCCACAATGGGTAGACGCCGTGGCCGATATGATTCGGCGGAATTAGCGTCTTCTTCACTGTAAAGCACGCAGGCCCGCCTCCAGTAATCTGGAAGCGGGCCTGCGTGTTTCAGCTGGCAAGCACTTATCTCAGCCGACGGCGCTGGTAGAACTGGCTGTCGTCGTAGCCGGGCTGGTTGTAAAAACTCTGTTCTCCCTCGGGCAGCTGCAGATTTAGGGCACGCAGCATGGCTTGCTCATACTCGCGGGTAATCTGGATTTCGGCGTAGGGTGGGTAGTCCAGCACCGACTGGGCCGTGAGCGAGGGCACAAACACGTTGTCGCCATCCTCATCCAGTGCAGCCACGCCAATAGGCAGCAGAATGTGCCGGTCCCGCTCGTTGATGTGCAAAGTCTCGTCCAGCTCCACATCCAGGTAGCGGACTTTCAGGGCCTCGGCATCCACAATCAGCTCGTACACCTGGCCAAATTGGCGGCCATCGGCCCCGCGCACGGCCCAGCCGCGTACGTCGGGGTTGCCATCGGCTACTTCAAACTCCGTCAGGTCGCGCAGACGGCGCAGGTGCATACCCTGGGCAGAGGGAATCGGGTCGGTAACGGGTTCCATGGGCAAAACTATCGAAGGGAATACGGCGGCCGCTTAGCGCGCCGGGGGTTGATTGAGAGCCTGCACTACGCGGGCCGCGTGGGTCAAGTAGGCCTTCAGTGCCTGCTGGTCCTGGGGCGTGACAGCCCGACCGGTCAGCGCATCGGCCTCAGTCGTCAGCTGGTTGACTTCTGCCTCCAACTCAGGATAAGCTTTCTGCTGCATAGCCTGCATGAGGGCCGTGGCAGCTACGTAGCCGGGCCGCAGACTGGCGCCGGCCTCATCAAGCCG
This sequence comes from Hymenobacter guriensis, assembly GCF_015773195.1. Lineage (GTDB taxonomy): Bacteria > Bacteroidota > Bacteroidia > Cytophagales > Hymenobacteraceae > Hymenobacter > Hymenobacter guriensis. The sequence goes on along the minus strand of NZ_JADWYK010000003.1, from coordinate 245,044 downwards.
GCTGGTAGCGCTGGTCAGATCGTCGCGGCGGGTGCTGATGGCCGGGTCGCGCAGGTCGCCCCGGTCGGCAAGGCTGCTGAGTACGGCACTCAACTGCTGCAGGCCGCGGCGGCCGTAGTCGGGCGTGGCGGCATCGGCCGCAGCAAAGGAGGCCAACTCTTCCGGGGTAGCCGCAGCTTCCGTGGGGGTGCTCATATCGGCCACAGCCGCATTGTTGTCGGGACGGGGGCCAGTTTCGGCGCCGGTAGTGCTGTCGGGGGCCGGGTTGGCAGCGGTAGCGGCTGGGGGTGGCGTGGTGGAGTTGGTATCGTGCCTCAGCAGAAAGTAAGCGGCGGCCGCCACCACGGCCAGCACCAGCAGAATCAGCAGCCAGGGACTGGGAGAAGACTTCTTGCGTTGAATATTGATGTCGGCCATAGCAGGGAGAGCAGGGTTTTGGGCTGTCCATACGCATTATAGGAGAAATACGATACGTCCCTTTTCGACGAAGCTTACCCTGACAGCACTGGCAGGAGCTTACATCCGGCGAAGCGCGCTACGAAACTCCCTTCGCCTTTATGGCTATTATCCGGTTCCTCATCTAAGAAGTGCTATGTTTAAGCCCGAAGCTTTCGTGAGCCGGCTTACTACTTTGCATGATACCAGAGCAACTTCTGACTGACTTACAGAATGCCGAGCTGCTACCAGCGGCCCAGGCTGCGGCTATCCGAGAAGATGAGCGGACGCGTCCTTTTTCCCTGCACTATGAGCTGCGCGCCGGGCTGTACCTGGGCATTACCCTGCTCACCGGTGGGCTGGGTGTACTGCTGTATCAGCATCTAAGCGAAATCGGGCACGGGGTCATTATCGGGAGCATGGTGCTGCTGATGGCCGCCAGCTTTGGGTACGCGGCCCGCCACCGGCAGCCCTTCACTTGGGGGCAAACCCGGCCCGTTAGCTTCGTGCCGGACTATATCCTGCTGCTGGGCTGCCTGCTGTTTCTGGCCCTGGAAACGTATCTGCAGGTGCAGTACAACTTCTTCGGGAGCCGCTACGGGCTGGTTACCATTCTCCCGGCCGCGCTGTTCCTGGCCCTGGCGTATAGCTTCGACCACCGGGGCGTGCTGGCTATGAGCCTTACGGCGCTGGCGTCCTGGGTGGGCGTGAGCATTGCTCCGCTTTCGGCCTTCACCGAGAATAGCTTTCTGTCTTCGCGGCTGGGAGGGGCGGCGGTGCTGCTCGGGCTGCTGCTGGCCGGCGTGGGGTTCTATTCCGATTTTGCGGATCGGAAGCGGCACTTTGCCTTCACCTATATTTCCTTGGGAGCCAACCTGGCCCTGCTGGCTGCTACTGTTTCCCTGTTTGATTTTTACCTGTCCAGCTTCTTACCCAATGCGGTGCTGGTGCTGCTTATTCTGGCGCTGAGCGCCGGCCTGGTGTGGTATGCCCGGCTCCGTCATTCCTACCTTTTCCTGCTGATGGGCGCCGTGTATGGCTATATCACCGTCACCTACCTGTTTTTCCATTTGCTTGATTTCAACGACGGGGAAGCTGCTATTATGCTGGGCTTGTTCTATTTCATGGGTTCGGCGGTGGCCGTTATTCTTTTCTTCGTCAACGCCAAGAAATTTCTTCGCCTAGCATGAGCCTGAAAGCCTACAACCCTGCCTGGGCTTACCAGGAAGCCATGCAACAAGCCGCCGCCCGCTGGCACCGTCGCGGCTTGCTTACCGCGGAGCAGCACCAGGCTATCCGGGCGCGCTACCCGCTGGAATTTTACCGGCCCGGGCTGTTTCTGCGCATCGGACTGTTTCTGTTCACCTGCATAGGCGTTGCCGGGGCCGCGGGTTTTCTGGCGCTGATCCTCTCCGACGTCGTGTCCTCTTCCTTCCTGAAAGTGCTGGCCTTCCTGTGTGCCGCCGGGAGCCTGGCTGTGCTGGAAATGAGCATCCGGGGTTCCCGTATTTACCACGCCGGAGCCGACAACGCGCTCCTGTATTGCTGCCTGGGGTGGGTTACTGTTCTTTTCACCGGTGTAGTCTACGACGTAATTCCCGTAGCCAGCCGGCACTACGAATCCCTGGGCAACCCGTATCTGCAGTTGGCACTGGGGCCGCTATTCGTCGTTTTTCTCGTAGCCACCATTCGCTACGCCGATAGGCTGGTGGCCGCCGCCACCTACCTGCTGCTGCTGTTGCTGGTCGTCAATGCCGCGCTGCAGGTGCCGTATGGACAGGCGCTGCTGCCATTTGTGCTCATGCTGGTGGCAGTGGGAGCTTATTGGCTCGTGCGCCAGCTGCATAAGCGCCCTGATTACCTGTACTATCGGTCTTGTCTGACGCTGCTGGAGGTTTTGGTGCTGCTCACGTTTTATGCGGCCGGCAACTATTACGTGGTGCGGGAAGCCAATGCTATGCTCAGCGGTGCCTTCACCTCAACGCAAATTCCGTTGGCCCCGGTCTTTTATGCTCTGACGGCAGGTATCCCGCTGTATTATATTGTAACCGGCTTGCGGCGCCCCAGCCGGATCTGGCTGCTGACGGGGTTACTGACGGCGGTCTGCTCGGTGGCTACGTTGCGGTACTACCGGTCACTGCTGCCACCCGAAATAGCCGCCGTACTGGCCGGTGTGGTGTTGCTGGCCGTAGCTGCCTGGGCTGCACGCTACCTCCGGCCGGAGCGGCATGGGCTCACGTCCCTGCCGGATGATGAGCAGCCGCCTCACTTCAATCTGGAGTCATTGGTGGTGGCCCAAACGGCCGTTGTGCCGCAGGCGCCTCAGCCGGGCTTCGAGTTTGGCGGGGGCCAGTTCGGCGGTGGCGGGGCTGAGAGCACCTATTAGCTGCCATAAGTTCGAATAAGCCAAAGCCTGAACAGGGCCACCATCTACTACTGACTGACTAAATGCTTAGCGGCTCTTTCCGATACATGCGCGCCAGCTGCGCCACGGCGTAATCCACTTCCTCTGCCGTGTTGTACTTGCTCATGGAAAAGCGGATAGTGCCCCGGTCGGGGTCGGCGTTGAGGGCATTGAGCACGTGCGAGCCGGCATTGGCGCCGCTGGTACACGCCGAGCCGCCCGACACCGACACCTTGTTGATATCCAGATTGAAGAGCAGCATCTCGTTCATCTCCGAGGGCGGCAAGCTCACGCTCAGCACCGTGTACAGGCTGTGAGCCGCATCGGCCGAGGTGCCGTTGAACTCCACGCCATCCACTTCAGCGCGCAGCTTCTCGATAAACCGGTCTTTCAGACCCTGAATGTGGCTTTGGTGCGCGGCCATGTCGCGGTAAGCAATTTCCAGCGCCTTGGCCAGGCCGATAATACCATACACATTCTCGGTGCCGGCGCGCTGGTTGCGTTCCTGCGAGCCGCCATGAATAAGGGCATCGACCAGCAGGCCCGAGCGGCGGTACAGGAAGCCTACGCCTTTCGGCCCATGAAACTTGTGGGCCGAGCCTACCAGGAAATGCGCCTTCAACTGCTGCACATCGTGGCGGTAGTGGCCCATCGTCTGCACCGTATCGGTATGAAATACCGCATTGTGCCGGGCACAGATGTCGCCGATAGCGGCAATGTCGTTGAGGTTGCCAATTTCGTTGTTGGCGTGCATCAAACTCACATACGTGCGTGGGTGCGAGGCCAGCAGTTCTTCCAGGTGCTCCAGATCGAGGCGGCCCTGCGCGTCGTGGCGCAGGTAGCTCAGCTTCAGGTCACCGCACTTTTCCAGCGCCTGCATGGTGTGCAGCACGGCGTGGTGCTCCAGCTTGGAAGTAATGCCGTGCTTGAGGCCCAGGGTACGCACACTGCCAAAGGCGGCATAATTATCGGCCTCCGTGCCGCAGGAGGTGAATACGATTTCAGCCGGCGCAGCATTGATGAGGTGCGCAATGGTCTTACGGGCATTTTCGATGGCGGCGCGCACCTGTCGGCCGTGGCCATGAATACTGCTGGGGTTGCCGAAGTGGTTTTGCAGGAAGGGCAGCATAGCATCCAGCACTTCGGGGTCCAGCGGCGTGGTGGCGGCGTTATCGAAATACACGTTCATGAGCAGGGCAACAGCTTATTCAACAGAGACTGAAAGTCTGACGCCACAAAAATACAGGATTCCGACCGGGTAGCCGAAATCCTGTACGTTTATAGCCCCTTCGCAAAGGCCAGCACTTACTGAAACAAGAAGTTATTTGCTGATAATCTCCTTGATGTCGCCGATGATTTTGTTGGCCAGATAGTCAGCCGTGGCGTTGGAGGTCGACTCGGCGTAGATGCGGATGATAGGCTCGGTGTTGGATTTGCGCAGGTGCACCCACTCCTTGTCAAACTCGATTTTCACGCCATCAATCGTGTTGATAGGCTGCTTGGCGTAGCGCGCCTGCATCTGCACCAGTACCTCGTCGGTATTGATTTCCGGGGTCAGCTCAATCTTGTTTTTCGAGATGAAGTAGTTTGGGTACGAGGCACGAAGCTGCGTCATGGTCAGGCCGGTTTTAGCCAGATGGCTTAGGAACAGGGCAATGCCCACCAGGGAGTCGCGGCCGTAGTGCAGCTCGGGGTAGATGATACCGCCGTTGCCTTCCCCACCGATAACGGCGTTGGTTTCCTTCATCTTGTTTACCACATTCACCTCGCCCACGGCGGCGGCGGCGTACTGGCCGCCGTGCTTTTCCGTCACGTCGCGCAGGGCGCGGGTACTGCTGAGGTTGCTCACGGTGTTGCCACCGCCATTCTGCTGCAGCACATAGTCGGCCACGGCCACCAACGTGTACTCCTCCCCGAACATGGAGCCATCCTCATTCACCAGGGCCAGGCGGTCCACGTCCGGGTCCACCACAATACCGAGGTCGAAGGAGCCTTTTTCCAGCACCCGGGCAATATCGCGCAGGTTCTCGGGCAGCGGCTCGGGGTTGTGGGCAAAGTCGCCGGTAGGCTCACAGAACAGCTTTTCGATGATTTCCACGCCCAACTGCTCCAGCAGCATCGGCACGGCAAAGCCCCCCGAAGAATTCACCGCATCCACTACCACCCGGAAGTTTTTGGCTTTAACAGCGGCTTTGTCTACCAAGGGCAGCGCCAGAATAGCGTTGATGTGCTCCTGCAGGAAGGTGTCGTCGGTAGAGTACTGGCCCAGCTTGGTGACGGGCGCAAAGTCAAACGACTCGGAGTCGCCCAGAGCCAGTACCTGCTGGCCGTCTTTGTCGGAAATAAACTCCCCTTTCTGATTCAGCAGCTTCAGGGCATTCCACTGCTTGGGGTTGTGCGAGGCTGTGAGGATGATGCCACCGCCCGCTTTTTTGGCCGGCACGGCCATTTCCACGGTAGGCGTGGTGCTCAAACCCAGGTCGATAACATCAATGCCCAGCCCCTGCAGGGTGGCCGACACCAGGCGACTGACCATTTCGCCCGAGATGCGCGCGTCGCGGCCAATCACGATGGTGTTGTTCTGGGTGGTGTTCAGCACCCAGGTACCGAAGGCAGCGGCATACTTTACTATATCAATCGGCGTGAGGCCGTCGCCGGCCGCGCCCCCAATGGTTCCCCGGATGCCCGAAATAGATTTGATCAGTGCCACAGTGCCAGTAAAAAGTGAAGCGTTGAAAAGTCAACTAAATGCGGGGCAAAAGTAGGCAACTACCCCGGGTTTCGCTACGCCACCCCACCAACCAGCCGGGGCGTGTACTTCCCCGCTATTTGATGTCGATACAGCAGAAGCCGGCGGCCGTTGTATATTTGAACTAATGGAATACTCCCCTGCTGCCCGCCGCCCCGCCCAATTGGAGGCTTTTAGCCGCCTGCTCGATGTGCTGGACCGCCTTCGTGCCGAGTGCCCCTGGGACCGAAAGCAAACCCTGGAAAGCCTGCGCCACCTTACCATTGAGGAAACCTACGAGCTCAGCGACGCCATCATCCGCGGCAACCTGCCCGACCTGCAAAAAGAGCTGGGCGACGTGATGCTGCACCTGACTTTTTACGCCAAGATTGCCAGCGAGCAGGGTGCTTTCGACATTGCCGACGTGCTGAACGCGCAGTGCGAAAAGCTCATTTTCCGCCATCCGCACATCTACGGCAATGTGCAGGCCGAGAGCGAGGAAGACGTAAAGCGCAACTGGGAACAGCTTAAACTCCAGGAAAAAGGCAACTCCTCGGTGCTTGGTGGCGTACCTGCCTCGTTGCCCGCGCTTATCAAAGCCATGCGAATTCAGGAAAAGGCGCGTGGTGCGGGGTTCGACTGGGAAAAGCCGGAGCAGGTGTGGGAAAAGGTGCAGGAAGAATTGCAGGAGTTTGGGAATGAGTTTGCCGATGCGGTGCCTTCCGAAGGCCGACAGGAGCGGGCCGCTGCCGAGTTTGGCGACTTATTATTCTCGCTTATCAATTTTGCCCGCCACGCCGGTATCAACCCCGAAGAAGCCCTGGAACGCACCAACAGGAAGTTTATTCACCGCTTTCAACATCTCGAAACTGCCTCTGCGCGCGACGGATACCAACTGCGGGACCTAACGCTGGCGCAGATGGACGTGTATTGGAACCAGGCCAAGCAGCTGCCGACTGCCGGCTCCCCGGAATAGCGTTTTTTTAAGACCTGCCCTGCATGAAAGCCTTTAAACGCATTTTGGATTTGGCAGCGCGCAGGGTTTTGTTTAGGTTTGCCAGAGAGAGTCTAACTTTCGGAACTGACCCCGCGCACGAGCAGACCCACTTGCTTGCCTTTAGTACGGCAATGGTGCGGGTGAGCGGGGCGTTTCCGTCTTAAAGCCTTTCGTCACAGTTTTCACTCACAACTTCATCTTTCACCAACCAACCTCCTAATTTTCCGGAACAATGGAACAAAAGAATGCCATGAACAAGAACGTGCGGCCTGCCGCTCCTGCTGCACCTAAGGGTGAAGCAAAAGGCGGTTCCGCGTTTGCCGCCATCGTGATTCCGCTGGCTTTTATTGTTAGCATCCTGATCTTCATCTTCGTGTTGGGCAATGGCGCTAACTTCCAGGGTGGTGACAACGCAAATGCTGCTCTGCCAGGCAACTACCTGGGCACCATCTACAAAGGGGGGGTTATCGTACCTATCCTGATGACGCTTTTCCTGCTGGTTATTACGTTCTCGATTGAGCGTTTCCTCACCATCAGCAAAGCCAAAGGCTCCAAGAGCATCGAAAGCTTCGTGCGCTCGATCCGCCAGAAGCTGAACGCCAACGACATCTCGGGTGCTATTGCCGTCTGCGACCAGCAGAAAGGCTCGGTAGCCGCCGTAGTTAAGTCGGGCCTGCTGAAGTACCAGGAAATGTCGCGCGAGCGTGGCCTCGACAAAGACCAGAAAATCCTGGCTATCCAGAAGGAAATCGAGGAATCGACGACGCTGGAGCTGCCTATGCTGGAAAAGAACCTTGTTATCCTCTCCACCATTGCTTCGGTATCGACGCTGGTAGGTCTGCTGGGTACGGTATTCGGTATGATCAAGGCCTTCTCGGCTCTGGCCCAGGCTGGTAACCCCGACGCCGTAGCCCTGGCTGAAGGTATTTCGGAAGCACTGATCAACACGGCTATCGGTATTGCCGGCTCGGCCATTGCCATCATTGCCTACAACTTCTTCACCAGCAAGATTGACGAGCTGACCTACAGCATCGACGAAGCCGGCTTCAGCATTATTCAGACCTTCGCGGCTCAGCACGGCGAAAAAGAAACTTACACAGCTTAAGTTGCGGTTACGCAATAAAGCCAGTGTACGTATCGTTGTCTGAATAAAACCACGCAAGAAATGCCTAAAGTTAAGCCCCATAGAACGTCCCCTTCGCTGGATATGACCCCGATGGTGGACCTGGCCTTCCTGCTGGTGACGTTCTTTATGCTCACCACCAAGTTTGCCCCCGAGGAAGTGGTGATAGTGGATACACCCTCCTCTACCTCGGAAATCAAGCTGCCGGAAAGCAACGTTATCCGCTTGCTTATCGACAAGGATAAGCGCGTGTTCTTCGGGCTGGAAAGCGACAAAGCCCGGGCTCTGCTCCTCGACCGGATGGGCGCCAAGTACGGCGTTTCGTTCACCGAAAAGCAGAAGCGCGCCTTTGGTGGTCTCAACAGCTTTGGCGTGCCGGTTCAGCAGCTCGGCTCTTTGCTCGATATGAGCACGGAGCAGCGCAAAGAGGTAAAGCAGCCTGGTCTGCTTTCCGAAGCTGATACGGTGCAGCTCATCGACTGGGTAATGACCGCCCGCCAGGCCAATATGGACGCGGTGAAGAAACCCACCTTTATTGCCATCAAAGGCGATAATGACGCTGATGTAGCCACGGTAAGAAAAGTTATCCAGCTGTTGCAGAACAAGAACATCAACCGTTTCAACCTCATTACCGACTTGGAGAACAAGCCGGTAGTGAGCCGCTAAGCGCAGCCATGGCAGAAATACAACAACAAGCCGACTCCGGTAAAGGAGGAAAGAAGCGGGCCAAAAAAATGTCGACCAAAATCGACATGACACCGATGGTGGACTTGGCCTTTTTGCTTCTGACCTTCTTTATGCTCACCACCACGTTCAACAAGCCGAACGTGATGCAGGTGACGATGCCCGTGAAGGAGAAGAACAAGGAAGAACAGTCGGAGCTGAAAGCCTCGGATGCCTTTACTATCCTGATGGGTGAGAACAACAAGGTGTACTACTACGAAGGTCTGGCCGATGCTACGACCAAGCCCGAGCTGAAGCTTTCGAGCTACGATGCGAACGGCATTCGGAAAGTGCTACTCCAGCGGCAGCGCCGGAACCCCAAGACGGTGGTTCTGATCAAGCCGGATGACAAGTCCAACTACAAGAATATGGTGGACATCCTGGATGAAATGAACATCACCGACCAGAAAAAGTACGCGCTGGTGCCCATTTCGAAAGTCGACACTGAACTTATTGCAACCTCCGGCTTATGATGGATAACGCGCAACTAGCGCACGCTAGCCTCAACGACATCGTGTTCGAGGGCCGGAACAAGGCCTATGGGGCATATGTGTTGCGGCGCTTGTACAACAAGCACGTGACGCGGGCACTGCTCATTGCCGTTGCTCTTTTCGCCTTGCTCGTAACGTTCCCGCTTCTGGCGCGCATGTTTGGCAGCAACGACGTGGTAGAGGACGACAAGATGCTCAAGGAAAACGTTCTGATGGATGCTCCTCCACTGGACGAAACCAAGCCCCCACCACCACCGCCTCCCCCCGAGGCGCCGCCCCCACCACCGCCCAAACTCTCGACCATCAAGTTCACTCCGCCCGTCGTGAAAAAGGACGAGGAAGTGCGCAAGGTGGAAGAAATTCCGGATCAGAAGGAACTGGAAGAAAAGGTAGTGGCCGCCGTAACGGTGAAAGGCAACACGGACAACCCCAACGACCTGACGGGCCTCGAAGGCACCGGCGACAAGGTAGTGGAGGAAGTGGTGGAGCAGAAGGTATATACCTATGTAGAGCAGATGCCGGTATTCCCCGGTGGTCAGGAAGCCCTGCTGCAATACATCGGTAAAAACATCCGCTACCCCGCCCTCGCCCTACGCAACCAGATCGAAGGCAAGGTATTCGTGAACTTCACCGTAGGCCCTGATGGTAGCGTAACCGACGTAAAGGTTACGAAGCCCCTGGGCGGTGGCACCGACGAAGAAGCTGTTCGCGTAATTAAAACGCTACCGCGCTTCGCTCCGGGCAAACAGAACGGCCGCGCCGTAAGCGTGTCGTTTACCGTTCCGGTGACTTTCGCCATCAAGTAAGCGTTTGGCTTCGGCCCCTAAAACCCGAATCAGGCTCCGGCCTGGTTCGGGTTTTTTCGTGCCCAAAAATATTCTCTAAAAAATACAGCGGGGTATATACTAGCCGTTTCAGCCGGGGCGTTAAGCAGATGAAAGCCAAGCAGGGTTCTGTGAGTGAGAAGGTTGGCTTGGATACTACGCGCTGTGTACCATCGTTCACCTTTAACCTATACCACCTATGACCACGCTCAACCTGCTTACCGCCTCCCTCGACGACATCGTGTTCGAAGGGCGCAACAAGGCCTATGGGGCTTTCGTCCTCCGGCAGCTATACCACCGCCATTTGCAAGCCGCCGTGGGTATTGCCACCGCACTGTTTCTGCTGCTGGTGGCAACGCCCGTATTGGTTCGCTATTTCTGGCCTGAGCCAGTATTGGTTTCTCCGCCAGTGATAAATGATGATGAAGGGGTTCGGTTTACTGAGATAATAGAGCCTAAACCGAAAGAGCTGGGCCGGGCTCCGGTAGCGCCGCCAGTAGTGCGCCCTCCAGATGAAATAGTACCGACTGTTAAACCAGATGAGCAGGTAACAAAACCTGATATAAAGCCCGTAACTCCTGCTGTTAGTGATTACGCAGAGTTCCCCTCTGGTGCTCAGGTTGGGCCGGTGGCTATTCCGGGCACTGGTACTGGCAAAGGTTCCTCAGACAGCAGTACTGCCGGTCCGGCAGTAGCCGTAGCACCGCCTAAGCCATTCCTGACGGCGGAGATTATGCCTGCGTTTGCCGGGGGAGACAAAGCCCTCGGGGAATACTTCCGCAAGAATCTGCACTATCCGGGTCCAGCGCTGCGGAACCAGATTTCAGGGCGGGTGTACGTTTCCTTTACGGTAGGCACCAACGGCGAGGTAATGGACGTGGAGGTACTCAAAGGCTTAGGCTACGGCACCGAAGAAGAAGCCCAACGGGTGATTAAGAGCATGCCGCATTGGGTGCCGGGCCAGCAGGGCGGCCGTGCCGTACCCGTTCGGTTCACGCTGCCTATTACCTTTCAGTTTCAATAAGCCTCCGCCGTAGATTTCCGGGCGCCCTTCGCTGGCCTAGACAACTAGGTGGCGAAGGGCGTTTGTGCGCCTTTGGAGCCAGACTAACTGCGCTGGCCAACCTGCCCCAACAATCTGGCTACCTTTATGCGTTTAAGCTTTTTCTGACCTTCATTTTCTCCTGCATGCTCGACCGCCGCCCCGCCCGCGAACGACTGGGCCAAAAAAGCCCGCAGCGTCTGACACGCTATTTCGTGCTCGTCATGGCCATTGTGTATACCGCCTTGGGCCTTTACCTGCTGCTCGTACCAGTTTCCATTTTCTCATTGCCCACCACGCCCCGCCGTCTGCTGGGAGCCGTGTTTGTCCTCTACGGAATTATTAGATTTGTTCGCAACTACCGCAGCATAACTGGCAAAGACGATGAAGAATAAGCTTTTTTCCCTACAGCTGGGTGCCTTTCTGCTGGCGAGTGTGGTGGTTACCAGCTGCAACAGCGGTGGACCACCTACGGCCGAAAATATCGACGACACGCCCACCAGCGGCGTGCTGAAGGTAGCGGTAGACGCTACCTTCGAGCCCATTGTGAAGTCACACGTCGATACGTTTCAGCAGCTGTATCAGTACGCCAAGATTCAGCCGCAATACGTGCCCGAGTCCGACGCCATGCAAGCGCTGCTCAACAACAAAGTGCGCGTAGCCATTATATCCCGGGAGTTGACTACCGAGGAGAAAACGCATTTTGAGCGGCTCAAGCTCTTTCCCCGCACCACGCACGTTGCCATCGATGCCCTGGCTATTATCGTGAATCCGGCAAATGCCGATTCGCTGCTGACTATAAGCCAACTGCGTGATATTTTCACGGGCAAGGCTACCCAATGGCAGCAGATAAGCCGTAGCAGCAAGCTGGGGGATATTACCGTGGTGTTCGACTCGAATAACTCCAGCACCAGCCGCTACGTGCGCGACTCCGTGACGCGCGGCGCCGAGCTGACAAAGAAGGCATTTGCCTCAAAATCGAACCCCGCGTTGCTGGATTACGTTGCTACCCACACCAATGCCATTGGGGTCATTGGCGTCAACTGGATCAGCGACCGGGACGATGCCTCCGTACAGAGCTTTTTGCGCCGCGTACGGGTAGCTGGCATCAGTACGGCCGAAGCCCCCAAGAGCACGGAAGATTATGTGCAGCCCTATCAGGCCTATCTGGCGCTGAAGACCTACCCGCTCCGGCGCAATGTGTACGTCATCAGCCGGGAGGCGCGGGCAGGACTTGGCACCGGTTTTGCATCCTTCGTAGCCGGAACCAAGGGACAGCTCATCATCCTCAAATCCGGTTTGATGCCAGCCGTCGGTCAGACTCGCATCGTGACGACGAAACCCAACTAGCTTTGCTCCCTATTCACTTTTTTTCTTACGCTTTCATTTAATTTTTCGCACATGAAGTTCAAGCCCTGGAAGCTCTCCCTCCTCGTTGCTTTGTCCGTCAGCACCACGGCTGCCGTGGCGCAGAATGTAGCTGGCGCTCAAAAAGCCATTGAGCTGGAGCGATACAGCGACGCCCGGCGCCAGTTGGGCCAAGGCCAGACGCCGGAGTCGGCGTTCGAGCTGGGTCGCCTGTACCAGATGATGGAAAAGCCGGATTCGGCCGCCTATTTTTTCACGCAGTCGGCTACTGCCTCCAAAGGAGCGCAGGCGCAGATTGCCTCCGGTCGGGCTTACCTGGCCCAAGGCAAGAACGCCGAAGCCCAGATTCAGTTCGAGCAGGCCGTAAAAGCTACTAAGTCGAAAGACAAGGAAGTACTCACGCAGATTGGTCAGGCCTATGCCGAGTCGCCAACCAAAGACAATGGCAAGGCGGTAGAATACCTGACCCTGGCCAACAAGCTGAACAAGAAGGATGACCCGCGCATCATGAACTTGCTGGGCGACATCTATCTGAAGCAGGAGAATGGCGGCGGTGAAGCCATGAACAACTACGAGCGCGCCATTCTGGCCGACCCGAACAACGTAACGGCTTACTACCGCAAAGGCCAACTGAACGTCCGTTCGCGCAACTACAACGGCGCTCGTGACGCCTTCCAGAAAGCCACTATTCTGGACCCCAACTTTGCTCCCGCTTACCGTGAGCTGGGCGAAATGTACTACTTCGTAGGGAAGTACGACGATGCCCTGAGCACCTTCCAGAAGTACCGCGACATGGCGGAAAACACGCCCAGCACGCAGGCTAAGTACGCTTCGTTCCTGTTCCTGACGAAGAAGTACCCCGAAGCGCTGACGGAAGTACAAACCATTCTGCAGCGTGACTCGAAGAACGTGACGATGAACCGTCTGCAGGCGTACTCGCTCTACGAAACGGGCAAAAACGAAGAGGCACTGGCGGCTATGGATGCCTACATGAAGCTGGTACCGGCCGATAAGCTCATCACCGAGGACTACGTGTACTACGGGAAGATGCTGGCCAAAGCTGGCCGTACGCAGGAAGGCATTGCCACCATCGAAAAGGCCATCAAGAACGACCCTGCCAAAGCAGAAGAGCTTCAGAATGACCTGGCGCAGGCTTACCTGGCATCCAAGAACTATCCGAAGGCAATCCAGATGTATAGCATCATTGCCAAGAAGAACCCGGATGCCCTGACCAACAAAGTGTACCTGGCCCGCGCTTACGAGTTCAACAAACAGTACACCCAGGCCGACAGCCTCTACGGCGTTATCACCACGGCTAAGCCTGACTACATTCCTGGCTACTTGATGCGGGCCCGTGCCAATGCTAACCTTGACCCCGACTCCAAGCAGGGTTCGGCCAAGCCTTACTATGAGAAGTACCTGGAGCTGGCTACTGATCCCACCAAGTATAAAGACGGCATTGTGGAAGCCAACAAGTACCTGGGCTACTACTACTACCAGAAAGGCGACAAGGCTGCTTCGCTGCCCTACTGGCAGGCTGCCAAGGCCCTGGACCCAGCCGATGGACAAGTAACTACCGCCATCAATGAAATTACGCGTAAAGCTCCGGCTAAAGCTCCGGTGAAACGCAAGTAATTTGCTTGATGCCTTCTAAAAAAGGCCGCTACTCTCACGAGTAGCGGCCTTTTTTGTGTGGTTTGATAAACCAAATGCTATTGCATGTTACGGCTGTGCAGCGTATGATTCCCACTTCTGCAGCACCGCTTCAAAGTCGGAGGGCAGCTCTACCTCGAACTGCATATTCGCCCCGGTTGTAGGGTGGACGAAGCCCAGGGACTTTGCGTGCAGGGCCTGACGGGGCATCACGGCAAAGGCATCCTCCACAAAGCTCTTGTAGGCGCCTGTACGCTGCCCATACAGCACCTTGTCGCCGCCGTAGGTGGCATCCGAAAACAGTGGGTGGCCTATATGCTTCATGTGGGCTCGGATCTGGTGGGTGCGGCCGGTTTCCAGATTACACTGCACCAGCGCTACGTGCCGGAACTCCTTCAGTACTTTATAGTGCGTTACGGCGGGCTTGCCGTACTCGCCGCCCGGGTATACCGCCTGCACCTTGCGGTCCTTCAGGCTGCGCCCTATATGGCCCGTAATGGTGCCCCGCGGTTCCTTAGGGATGCCCCACACCAGAGCCAGATACGTCCGCTCAATGGTGTGGTGAAAAAACTGCTGCGAAAGGTGCGTCATAGCCCACTCGGTTTTGCCAATAACCAGCAGCCCCGACGTATCCTTGTCGATGCGATGCACAAGGCCGGGTCGGATTTCGCCATTCCGGCCGGTGGGCAGGTGCTGAAAGTGATACGCCAGCCCATTCACCAGCGTACCCTGCCAGTTGCCATAGGCTGGATGTACTACGAGGCCCGCCGGCTTGTTTACCAGCAGCAGTGAGTCGTCCTCATAGCGGATATCCAGCTCCATGGGCTCGGGCACTACTTTGCCTTCGCGCGGCGGCTCGGGTAGGGTAATGGTGATAACGTCGCCGGGCTTTACGCGGTAGTTGGACTTCACGGGCCGCTCGTTTACCTGCACGGCCTCGGCCCTAATAGCGTTCTGGATTTTGGTCCGGGACGCGTTGGGCAGGCGATTCATGAGAAATTTATCGAGCCGCAGAAGCTCCTGGCGCTTATCGGCCTGAATGCGGTGATGCTCGTACAGTTCGTCGCCGGAGTCCTGCTCATCATCGGGCAGCAACAGGTCATCAGGAAGTAAGTCGTCGTCCGGCAACATAAGGCAAAGTGGCTATAGGTAAAAAGAAGAAAGCCGGAACACGGTTCCGGCTTTCCTGTCAGCTAAAGCCCGGAGGCTGTAAGCTTACTTCTTGGTTTTCGTCTTGGTTTTGGTGCTGGTAGCGGCGGCAGGTGCAGGCGTAGTAGCCGGTGCAGTAGTGGCAGGCTTAGCAGCGGCGGCAGCACCAGGCGTAATGCCCATTTTCTTCAGCACCAGCTCCGAGATGTCGCCATCCTTGGGGCCGTGCAGCAGAATAGGCGTAGTGCCGTAACCAGCGTCGGAGTTCAGCACGTAGGCGTAGCCATTTTCCTCGGCTACGGCATCAATGTTCTTTTGCAGCTTGTCCAATACCGGCTTCAGCAAGGTTTGCTGCTTTTGCTGAACGGAAGATTCTGCATTACGCTGAAACTCCTGAATGGACTGCTGCAGGTTCTGCAGCTCCTTTTCTTTATCGGCCCGCACTACGTCCGACATAGTAGCAGCCCCTTTTTGATACGCCTCGCCTTTGGTCTGGTATTCCTGGTATTTAGCCTTGAGCTGGTTTTCCAGCTGGGTGCTGTAGTCCTTCAGCTGCGACTCTATCTGCTTGCTTTCGGGCATCTGGCTCAGCACGTAGTCTACGTTGGTATAGCCTATTTTCTGGGGAGCCGTCTGGGCCAGCGTGACCGTAGCCGTGGTGAGCGTGAGAGCGGCCGCGGCCAGCAACAGTCGGAATTTGGGAAATGAACTCATTCGGTAAAAGAGAAAGGTCTGAGAGTTAGAACGCAAAGTTAATTTTTTCGGCCGGTTGAGCGTGGTGCCGGCTTGGTAGTCGTTTTCTTGGCCGGGGCCGTGGCGCGGGTACCCGCTTCGTCGGCGTTAGGCTCGTCGGTAGCCGGAGTAGCAGGCGTGGCTACAGTGCGTACCGCGCCTTTTTGTGCCGGCTGATTCCGATCTTCTGACCCTAAACCCAATTCCTCCAACACAAATTCCGTGTAGTCGTGCGTCGGGTTGGTATAGAGCATCGTCAGGTCGCCCGATTTGTCGAATACAATCGCCAGCTGCTTTTTCTTGGCTACTTTTTCTACGGCCTCAAACACCTGATCCTGCACGGGCTTGGTGAGTTCCTGGCGCTTTTTGAACAGCTGCCCTTCGTAGCCGAAAATCTTGTTCTGATAGGTTTTAATATCCTGCTCCTTCTGCAGAATCTCATCCTGCCGTTTCTTTTTCATCGGGTCCGTCAGCAACACCTCTTCAGCCTGGTAGGTGCGGTACATCTTGTCGAGGTCCTTGCGCATCGACTCGATGTCCTTCTGCCAGTTCTGCGAGAGGGTGTTCAACTCCTGCTGGGCAGCCCCGTAGGCCGGCATCTTACCCATGATAAACTCCGAATCGATATACCCGAATTTCTGCGCCCACGCGGTAGGCGCCGCCAGTAGCATCAGCAACGGCAGCAAGCTCAGAAGTTTTTTCATAGCGGTAGAAAGTGCTGGTTGGCCAAACAGCTTCCGTTAGCGAATCTGCTGACCAATGATGAAGTGGAAGTGGCCTTTTTCCTGCTTTCCCTGCGAAGTGGACGTGTTATAGCGGTCCACCGCATCGAAACCATAGCCGTAATCGAAGCCTAGCAAACCAAATGCCGACATGAAAATGCGGGCTCCTACCCCTACCGAACGGTAAAGCTTATACGGGTTGTATTTAGAGTACTGGTCGAACGAGTTCCCGGCTTCGGCAAAGCTCAGCACGTACACCGTAGCGGCCGGGTTGAGCGAAACCGGGTAGCGCAACTCCATCACGTACTTGTTGTAGGCTACCCCACCGGTTCCGTTGGGGTCCTGAACGGCATTTGGGTCAGTGGGGTCATCATAGCCGCGCAGACCTACGTATTCGGTGCCTACGAGGAAGTTTGACTGGCCCCCGGAGGCCAGGCCCGAGCCACCAAGCTTGAACCGCTCGAATGGCCCAATTTTGCGGCTGCTGTTATAAGAGCCGATGAAGCCGAAGTGGGCCCGGGTATTCAGCACCAGCTTGCCCACAATAGGCGTAAACCAGGAGGCGTCGAACATCCATTTATGAAACTCCACCCATTCATTTACGCTGGGGTGTGAGCCTTTGAACACCGAATAAGGCGGAGTCAGGTTCACGCTCAACGCCAGAGCCGAGCCCCGGCGCGTATAGGTGGGGTTGTCGGTGCTGTTACGGGAAAGCGTGGTATTGAAGGTGATGTTGTTGGCGTTGCCCGTGCCGTTGTTGCCGAAACCCTGCAGGTAAGTGTAGTTATTCAGCTTGTACTGGCTTACCGACAGGGAGTTACTCAGGGAGAAATAGTCATCGGGCCAGCGCAGGTAGCGGCCCAGGCTCACCGAGGCACTGTTTACCTTGATAGAGCTGCCATTTTTTACGTCGAAGTTGGTGCCCACGCGCTGAATGCTTTTGTTCAGGCTCACCGTAAGTGAGTTGCGCTTGCGGCCACCCAACCATGGCTCCGTAAAGGAGAAGGAGTAAGCCTGGTACTGGATACCGTTGGCCTGCACGTTCAGGGCCAGGCGCTGACCGTCGCCGGCGGGCACGGGGCGCCAGTTGCTGAAGTTGCCGGCCTTGCGCAGCGAAAAATTATTGAATACCAGCCCCACGGTCCCAATAAAGCCCGCGTAGCCGCCCCAGCCGCCCGAAAGCGTAATCTGGTCGGAAGGCTTTTCTTCCACGGTGTAGTTGATGTCCACCGTACCATCGGCCTGGTTGGGCACCGGGTTGATGCCTACTTTCTCGGGGTCGAAATAGCCCAGAGAAGCCAGCTCACGCTGGGAGCGGATGAGTAGCTCGCGGTTGAATTTCTCGCCCGGCAGCGTCCGCAACTCCCGGCGGATTACATGGTCGCTGGTTTTGGTGTTGCCGGCAATGTTGATGTCCTTGATGCGGGCCTGCACGCCTTCCGTCAAGCGCATCTCAATGTCAATCGAGTCACCTTCTACTTTCGTCTCAATGGGCTCGATCTGGAAGAACAGGTACCCATCGTTCATGTAGAGCGAGGTAATATCCTGGCCGGCGGGGTTGTAGTTCAGGCGTTTGTCCAGCGTTTCCTTGCTGTACACGCTGCCTTCCTTAATGCCGAGGATAGAAGCCAGCGTGCGGTTGTCGTACAGGTAGTTGCCCGACCAAGTGATGTTGCGGAAGTAGTACTTGGTACCTTCATCTACCCGGATGTGCAGCGTGAGCTTATCAATATCCTGCTGCGTGGTGCGGTGAATACCGAATTTCCCGTTCTCGGTTCCCAGCCAGAGGTAGCTGCGGGTCTGCGGCACCGAAATCAGCGAGTCGGATACAATAACGGCGTCGCGGTAGCCCTGCGCGTTGTAGTACTCAATCACCTTTTCCTTGTCTTCCTCAAACTCCTTGCGCTGAAATTTCCCGGCGTTCAGAAACTTATAGGGCTTCTTCTCCTTGGTCTTCTTCATCTGCGACTTGAGCTTCCCATCCTTCACGGCCGAGTTACCGGCGAAGTCAATATCGGTGATATGGACTTTCTCGCCCCGGTTTACGTTGAACACCAGCACCGCGCTGTTGGGCAGCGTCGAGTCGGGCTGCTGCGTAACGGTTACTTTGGCGTTCAGGAAGCCCTTATTGGTGAAGAACTTCCGGACCTGCTCCCGCGTGTTGCTCAGCAGCGCATCCGTCACCACTTTGCCCCGGATCAGCTTGATCTTGTTTTTCAGGTCGTCCGACTGCGTTTTACCGATGCCGGTGAAGATAAAGTTCGACAGGCGCGGCCGTTCCTTCACGTCGAAGGTGAGGAAAATGCGGGAGCCCTCGGTGCGGTCTATGGAAACGTTGACATCTCCCACGATACCCTGGTCCCAGAGCCGCCGAATAGCCTTGCCAAGTTCTTCGCCCGGAATATTGATCGGGTCACCGACTTTCAGCCCCGTAATACCGATCAGGGTATTGGGGTCGAGGTAGCGCGTGCCCGTGAATGTGATACCGCCCACCTGATAGTGTTCCGGCTCCCCGGCAGCACCGGCCTTCTGGGCATGTGCAGAACCCCAGGTGCCGCCTATCAAAAGCAGTGTCGCCAGAAGCGCGCCAATGCGGTTAATCAAAAATTTCATTCCCAAAAACTTACGAAACGTTGAGCTGCTCACTGGTTTTACCAAATCGACGCTCCCGCTGCTGATACACGCGGATAGCCTCCTGAAAGTGTTGACGTCTAAAATCCGGCCACAGCAGATCGGTAATATAAAGCTCGGTGTAGGCCAGCTGCCACAGCAGGAAATTGCTGATGCGCTGCTCCCCGCTGGTCCGAATCAGCAGTTCCGGGTCGGGCATTCCGGCGGTGGATAAGTAAGCTGATATGGTCTTTTCCGTTACGTCCGTAGGCTGCACGGTGCCCGCGGCTACGGCCTCACTTAGGAGGCGGGCTGCCTGCGTCAGATCCCAGCGCCCACTGTAGCTCAAGGCCAATACCAGCGTCATGCGGCTGCCCTGCTTGGTCAGGTCAATAGCTTCAGCCAGTTCCCGCTGGCATGAGGCAGGTAAGCTTGCCGTGTCGCCAATGGCTTGCAGCCGGATGTCATTTTTGAGCAGCGTGGCTGTTTCCTGGCGGATGGTATGCACCAGCAGCTGCATCAGGGCCATTACCTCATGCGCCGGCCTGGCCCAGTTTTCCGTGGAAAAGGCATAGAGCGTCAGGTACTGCACACCAAGCTCGGCAGCGGTTTCAACGGTTTCACGCACCGCTTTAATGGCGTTCTGATGGCCAAAAATGCGCAGTCCGCCTTTTTGCTTGGCCCAGCGGCCGTTACCGTCCATGATGACAGCAACGTGCGCAGGAATACGGGAAGGATCTAATTCAGCCGGGGCGGCCATGCGTACTTGTTTGCGTAAGGAGCCCGCAAGTTACGCAAATGGTTGCATTGCACCTGCCTGGCTAGCGCCCTGCTTTGCCTTCACCCTTGGTTACTTCCGGGCAGCGGATTTTATAGAAGGTGTAGGAAATACTCACGCCCCCGTAATAATACCAATCCTGGTCGTGCCGGTTGGCTACCAAGTCGCTTTGCTGGCTCACGTTATCCAGCTGGTCGGAAAACGCTTTGCGGGCGCCGGCCTCCGCCCCCAGGTTCCAGTGCGTCGACAAGCCAAGCTTAAGGCCAATTCCCATAGGCACTGCCAGACCGATCAGCGTGTTTTTCTGCTCCGGCGACGTATAAGAACCGGTAAACTGCGTGCGTACAGGTGCCAGAAAGCCTGCCACGCCAATAAAGGCAAATGGCGTAAAGCGGGTTTTTACCTGTTTGCTGTAATAGTCGAAGAAGTTGTATTCCAGTATCCCGCCTAACTCATAGAGGCTGCCTTTTACATTGGCACTCCGGTACTGGTTTAGGGGCATTGGATTGCCGTTCAGCCCTTGCACCTGTCGGTCATCCGCCCGCAATAAGCCCGCCAAAATATTTCCGCGCAGAGTCACTGCTTTGGAAACATCCTTACGATAAAAGGCTGATAAAGCCGGGCGGTTGTTGGCAATGCGGTATTCCGGGGCCAATTCCCCTTTGTAGCTCAGGGCCCCGAGTCCGAGTCCTATTTCACTGGTGTTCTGCGCGTGAGCGGTGAGGGCAAAAAAAACACTCCCTATTTGCAAAGAGCAAACAAGGAGTGTTTTGAAGAAGGAATCCTGCGTCATCAGACTGGCTGTGGGTGAAACATGACAGCCAGGCGTTGGCTATCGGAATTTGGGGCTCTTTACGCGGGGCGAAAGAATGTAGTTCAACGTCAGACCCGTAACGATGTACCAGTCCTTTTCCTTGCCATGGCCACGAATTTCGTCCATCTGGTTGGCTTCCGTGAAGGTGCCAGGCACCCCTTCGCGCGTGATTTCGTAGCCAAAGTACTTACCACCAGCGCTGGTCAGGTCGTCTTTGCTACGCACATAGTTGCCGCCTACATCATCAATGTAGTCGGTAAAGGTCTTCCGCCAGCCGATTTCGAAGCCAAGGTCGAAGTGGCGGTCCAGCTTGTAGCGGATACCAGCCCCAAAAGGAATTGAAATAGACGTGCGCTTATAAGGCGAGTCGTAGCCAGCGCCTCCCTGTCCCTCTGTGTGCAGAGGTTGCAGAGCCACATAGTCACCTTTAGCCAAGCCAAGCGTGTTGTCGCCTACCAGACCCTTAGGATTGTGGTGGAATACCGCTACACCAGCAAAAACGTACGGCACGAAGTCGGGACGGCGAATGTAGTTGTTGCGGTTTTCCAACAAATCGAAAACACCCACTGCCGCAAACTCGAAAATGTCGTTGCGGAAGTTCATATTCCGGGTGTAGCGGAACTTGGCCTCGCTGTCTTTATCGTCGGCTGCTTTAGCGTCATCACCGGTCACGCGGCCATAGGAGAGCGAGGCACGACCGGAAAGGCGGGGAGCAAAGCGGCGGGTAAACGTAAAGCCAATGTTGGGACGGGTAGCACCCAGCCGCAGACTAGCAATGTTCGTTTTCGGTACAACGTCGCCAAAATAGTTCATGGCGTTAAGCGATACACCTACCGAGTTGTACATCTTCCGTTTCGTGAAACGCTGCGCACTCGCCTCGGTGGCAACCAGCGCCAAGGCTAGTACAAGTGCCAGGGTGAGGGGAAAAAGTTTCTTCATAATCGGGCGAAGTTAGGAAATATCGAGGTTTTGCAGGAGACGCTGACCCATATGGACGCGGCTACACTTGGTTACAAAAGTACGGTTTGCAGGCAATTATAAAAACAACTGCCCGAAAAAGCCTGGTTTTACCCTAATAAAATCCCCTCAGGGTTGCGCCGGTCCAAGCCCCAATTCAGCTTGCTGCGCAACGTACTCAGGAAATTCACATGGTTTAGACGAACCAAACGGGCCGCGAAATTTTCACGCCGAACTGCTATCTGAATAGTGGAATCGACCGTGACAGAGCGGGAATCCAGGGAAAGCAGGAAGTTGTTGCTTCTTCCTTCAATCTCAAATGATATCACGCTTCGGTCGGATACAACGAGCGGACGCACGTTTAGGTTGTGTGGGCACACCGGAGAAATAATGAAATTATTGGTTTGTGGCAGCATTACCGGACCGCCACAGCTCAATGAATACCCCGTGGAACCTGTGGGCGTAGATACAATCAACCCATCGGCCCAGTAAGAGTTTAAATATTCGCCATCGATATAGGTGTGGACCACAATCATGGAGGAAGTATCCCGCTTCAGAATGGAAAACTCATTGAGGCCGAAGGTAATGTCGCCAAACACATCCGGGTCCGTGTCCACGCGAATCAGGCTGCGCTCATCCAGCACGAAGTGGCCTTTAAACAGCGCGTCAATGGCCTGCGGAATCCGGTCGGGGGTGACGGTGGCCAGAAACCCGAGCCGGCCGGTATGAATACCCAGAATCGGAATCTGCAGGCTGCCTACGTAGGTAACGGTATCCAGCAGCGTGCCGTCGCCGCCGATGCTGAGCACGAATTGCATCCCCCGCAGCGAGTCGCCGCGCCGGAACGTGCGGATGTGCGCCGGCACTTGCAAATGCGTTTGCAGATACACCCAAAAAGATTCTACCACGAACAACTCTGCTCCCCGCGCCAGTAGATCATCAAACAGCCCCTGAATGGCCGGCGCCACATTTTCGTCGAAAGGCTTACCGAGAATGGCTATTTTCATAACAGGATGGCAGCGCGCCGAACAATTCAGATGGGAAACTCGGTGCGAATGTAGAAGCCCGCGCCGCCCGTAACCGTACGGGTATACTCCAGCGTCAGAACCCGGTCGTAGTACGTGACCAAATGTACTCCAAGGCCGGCGGAGGCCAGCAGATGATTAGGAAAGCGGTTATCAGCCGGTACCTGGCGGGCGGCCACGTAGCCGGCATCGACAAAGGTATTTAAATATATGGCCAGCGGCAGGGAGCTGAACTTGGGATTGTCGGTGACGCCCACTTCCACGCGGCGCGTAGCCAGCAGCGGGTAAGACAGCCCCTGCTGCACCACCGCGTAATGCTTTCCGTCGATTACGTACCGGTCGTAGCCCCGCACCAGCGTAGCGTAGCCCAGGGCACGGGTATCGGCGTAGGGCAGCAAGGCTTTGCCGGTTAAGCGGGCCTGGCTGGTTACCCCAATACTATAATATAGCTTATGCGGCAGGGCCCAGTAGCGGGCCGCCTGCAAAAAGAGTGTGGTAAAAGCCGGGCTGTTGGAGTTCACATATACCCGCTGCGCCACGGCCAGCTGCAGGTAGCGCCCGGTGAGTGGGTAAGCAAACGTGTTGCGCTGGTTGAAAGTGCGCGTAAGGCGCAGGTCCAGATAGTGGCGCGTGGTGCCCTGCCGGAAGAAGTCGGGGTTGCCGAGGCGCACGGAGTCGGCTATCCACTCGCGGTAGGCCGCCAGGTCCAGGGCCGTACGCCGCTGCACGGTGTTGCGCCAGCGCAGGCCCGCCGTTACGTACTCGCGGCGAACGGCAAACCCTGCAGCGGCGCGGTACGTCAGCAGCCGGTCATTACGGGTCTGGTAGTCGAGGGCGCGGCTGCGAGTAAGGGACGCGCCCAGCGCCAGCCCCGGCCGGTGGCGGGCGCCGGGGTTTTCAAAGAAGACTTCGTATTTCTGATTGAAGCCCAACTGCAGGTTGCCGCGCAGCAGTTCGTTGCGCCCCCGGAAGTTGTAGCGCACGAGGTGCACCCCGTAGTCTACGCGGCGCCACCGGTCGTTGCGGTCGAGCCAGGAGCGGATGTTACGGTCGGCCAGGGAAAAGATGGGCACGGGAAAGGTATACCAGCGTTCCTGCACCCCAAACAGCACCGTCAGGGCGCCATCGCGGCAAACCGTCTGCACGCCTACCGTGTGAAAAAGCTGGAGGTTGAAGAGTCGGCGCCGGTTGCTTTCGAGGCGCTTGGCCAGGTTTTCGACGGTCAGCGTATCGCCTTCGCGGAAATCCAGCTCGGCGCGCAGAATCCGGTCTTTGGTAATGGCATTGCCCGCGAATACGATGGAGGCTACCCGAAGGCGGGTATAGCCCGGGCACTGGGCCCGCACCACGCTATCGGGGGGCATGGCCCGTGCAGTATCGGGGAGGGCACGCGGGCCGGCGGCTGCCAGCAGGCCAGCCGCCAGAATACTTTCTATCACCAGCGCCGCGCTTACAGACTCAGGTACTTCAACAGGGCATCGTAGCGCTCCTGCTCGTTTTCGCCCAGCTCGCCGGCTCCGCTGAACTGGGCCGTGATGAGGTAGCCAAACCGCTCCAGTGTGGCGGCAATGCGCGTCAGGCTGGGCGTATTTACTTTCAATGTGAGGCGAATTTTGTAGGCGTTGGCATCATCCTGGGCTACGTGGGCGCTGAGGATTTTGGCGTTATTTTCCTCCACGTAGCGGCTGATCTGCGACAGGGAGTAGTCCCGCTCATCCATCGACAGCACCAGAATACCGCCCTGGCCCAGGGCAATAGGCATCTGCCCGAAAGCGGCCAGCGTGTCGCCCACGGTTACTACACCCAGGTATTCGTGCTGATCATCAAGCACCGGCACGAGCTGCACTTTGTTTTGCACTGCCTGCTCAATGATGCTGTAAAAATGCTGGTCGCGCTGTACGTGTACATCAGCAAAGCCGAAGTCAATAGACGACAGCAACCGGTCGGCCTGGTCCATGTCCAGCACGTCAGCTTCGGTAATAAGGCCGCGGTACTGGCGGTTTTCCAGCACGGGCAGTTGATCTACGTGAAATTCCTCCAGCCACTTGGCGGCTTTGCTGGCCGAGTCCGACACCTTGAGCGGCGGAATCATCTGATTAATCATGTCTGCGGCTATCATCGTCGACATCGGCATTAGGTACTGAGAAGCGGAAGTTAATGGCCCGGCAGTCGAGACACAAACGCTACGCCCGTTTCTTTGTTCACGAAGCAGGCAGAAAGTAACCCGCTCAGGTAGCCGATACCTGCTGCACCGCCGTGCGCTGCAGAAATTGCCGCAGCCGGGCATTGAAGGCGGCAGGCCGCTCCATCATGGGCGCGTGGCCGCAGTGGTCGAGAAAGTGCAGCTCCGACTTGGGCAGCAGGCGGTTGAACTCGTGCGCCACCGTTGGCGGCGTGATGGTGTCGTTCAGCCCCCAGATCAGCAGCGTGGGCACCTTTATTTTGCTCAGGTCCTTGCCCATGTTGTGCCGCTGGGCCGAGCGCGCAATGTTGATGATACGCAGGCACTTGGCGTTGGAATTGGTGATACTGAACACTTCATCCACCAGTTCCTTGGTCGCCACGGCCGGGTCGTAGAAGGTATAAGCCACGCGCTCCTGCACGAAATCGTAGTTGCCGCGCTTAGGGAAAGAGCCGCCCATGGAATCCTCGAACAGGCCGCTGCTGCCGGTGAGTACCAGTCGGCTTACCTGCTTGGGGTTGCGCAGGGTGTATACCAGCGCAATGTGGCCGCCCAGGGAGTTGCCGAGCAGCGTGTAGGCACCAGGAACGGCTACGGCGGCTACAAACCGCTCCACAAACTTCACCAGCCCGGGCACATCGGCGCTGAGCAGGGGCATTTCGTAGATGGGCAATAGCGGAATCACCACGCGGTACTGCTCGCGGAAGGTGGCTACCACGTCCTGCCAGTTGCTGAGGGCCCCGAATAGCCCATGCAGCAGCAGCAGCACCTCGCCGGTACCTTCATCGATATACTGGTAGCCGTTGTGTTCCTTAATCTGTAATTCCATGGGCGGAAAAGCTGGAGCCGGGGCGGGGCCGCTCCTTTGCAATGATACAATACTTGACCCAATTGCCCAGCAGGGCCAGGCCGTGGGCCGTCAGCAGCGCCTCGGGGTGAAACTGTACCCCGTAGAGCGGCAGCGTGCGGTGCCGGAAAGCCATCAACTCTTCTGAGGCATCGGCGGAGTACGCCAGGGGAACCAGAATTTCGGGTAACTCCTGCAAAACCAACGAGTGGTAGCGGGTGACAGCAAACCGGAGTGGCAGCCCGGTCCATAACGGGTCCTGTGGGTCCGTCAGTATAATATCCGCCACTTTGCCGTGCATGGGCCGGGCCGCCCGCACTACCCGCCCCCCGAAAAACTCGCCCAGCGCCTGGTGGCCCAGGCACACACCCAGCATGGGCATTTGCTGATGATACTGCCGGATGACCTCAGGCATGGTGCCAGCGGCGGCCGGCGTACCCGGGCCCGGCGACAACACGATACCGTCGAAAGATGCTTGCCGCAGTACATCCAGCGCCACATCGTTGCGCGCCACCTGCACCTCGGCCCCGAGCTGACGCAGATAGTCCAGCAGGTTGAAGGTAAAGGAGTCGAAATTATCGAGCAGTAATAAGCGCATGAATTCTGTGGCTTAATGGCTGCATAGGTTTCTGGTTGAATGGCTAAGTTAAAAACTACAAGGCAACCATCTAACAACTCAATCCCTCAGCTATTCAACCCGAAACCCATTTAAAACACGCCGCGCAGCTTATCGAGCAGGTCGGTGGCGAAGGGCAGCACCAGACCTACTACCTGCAGGGCCAGCGGGGTAGCCTCGCGCACCAGCGGCAGCACCTCCGAGTCAGCCACGAGCTGCGGGGAGAGCAGCGTCAGCCCCGTGAGGCCCACGCCGTGCAGCAGCAAACTCAGCCCCAGCACCCATTTCAGCACCCCGGCCGCCCCGCCCAGCACATTGTCGAGCATGCCGAGGGGCGTCAGGTGTACGGCCGTTTTTACGAAGGAGCCCAGCAGGTGCACGCCCCAGAGAATAAGCGCGAAAACCAGCAGAAACGTCACCAGCGGCAGCATACCAAAGGCCTCGCCCACGTAGTGACGCACCAGCGGAATGGCATCCTGCAAGAGCAGCAGCCCGCCCACGGCCCCCAGCACGAAAGCCAGCAGCGAGGCCACTTCCAGCACCAGCCCGCGCCGGAAGCCTTTCACGGCTCCCACGCCCAGCGGAATCAGCAGCAGGATATCGAAGGCGGACACGTTGTTAATGTGCTAATGTGGAGGAATGTGCTGATGTGAAGAATGTGCTGATGTAGGTAAATGCGTTTTTCTCACGCGCCAACTGCCGGCAGTAGAACTGCCATTAGCACATGAGCGAAGCGCAGTTCATTCCCCACATGAGCACATTACACATTCGTGTTGTTGAGCAGGTTGTTGACTACCTGCGAAATGATGCGGCCATCGGCTTGGCCGGACAGTTCGCGGGCGGCGACGCCCATTACCTTGCCCAGGTCAGATGGGCCGGTGGCACCCACGCGCTGGATAATGGCCACCAGCTTTTCTACCAGATCAGCCTCCGAGAGTTGCTGGGGCAGGTATTCTTCGATGATAGCCAGCTCGGCCAGCTCAATTTCCTCCAGATCGGAGCGAAACTGTTTGTTGTAGGTATCGGCGGCCTCGCGGCGCTGCTTGGCCTGCTTGGTGAGCAGCTTGATTTCGGCATCTGGCGAGAGAGAGGCGCCGTGCTGGCCTTCGGCCGTTTCCGCCAGTAGAATCTGGGACTTGATGCTGCGCAGGGTGGTCAGACGAACTTTGTCTTTGGCCAGCATAGCCTGCTTGATATCGGCGTCGATGGTTTCTTTCAGGGCCATGGAATAGAAAGTAGAAGGAAATACAAGATTACGGGTTATTCCGCATTCGGGTGGCAAAGCCGCGCCGGAGCCCGGGCCGCAGAACTCGTGGGGCCTACTCCGGCAATTCCTCTTATCAACAACGAAGGGGCCGGAACAAATCAGCCGGAAATACCCCCGCTGCCCAGAGGCACGTATCTTTGACCAAGTAGCCGCCTTTCTTGCCTTTTGGATATGACCAAGCTTAGCGTAAACATAAATAAAATAGCCACGCTGCGGAATGCCCGCGGCCACAACCGCCCCGACCTGCTGCAAACCGCCAGCGACTGTGAGCGGTTCGGCGCCCAGGGCATCACGGTGCACCCCCGCCCCGATGAGCGTCACATCCGCTACCAGGACGTGCGCGACCTGAAGGCCATTGTCACCACCGAGTTCAACATCGAAGGCAACCCAACGCCCGCCTTCCTGGACCTCGTGCGCGAAGTGCGCCCCGAGCAGGTGACGCTGGTGCCCGACGCCCCCGACGCCATTACCTCCAATGCCGGCTGGGACACCATCACGCACCAGGTGTATCTGCTGGGGGTGGTGCAGGAACTGAAAAGCCTGGGCTGCCGCGTGAGCATCTTCCTCGACCCCGACCTGGCCATGGTGAAAGCCGCCCTGGGCACCGGCACCGACCGTATTGAGCTATACACCGAGGCCTACGCCAGCGGCTACGCCGCCGACCGCGAAGCCGCTGTGGCCCCCTACCGGGCCGCCGCCGCCTTGGCCCACGAACTGGGCCTGAGCGTGAATGCCGGCCACGACCTCGACCTCGACAACCTCGCCTTCCTGCACCAACAGCTGCCCGGCCTGGCCGAAGTCAGCATTGGCCATGCCCTGGTGTGCGACGCGCTGTATCTGGGCCTCGAAAACACCATCCAGCTCTACCGCCGCCAGTTAAAGAATTAGTAATTAACAATTAGTAATGAAGTGTCAGGGAGTAACCGGGGCAATGCCCAAGGGTGCAGTCCCTTTCATTACTAATTATTAATTCTCAATTATTAATTAAAAATCCATGCCTCGTCTGTCTATCGAAGACTTCCTGCAGGGCCCGGCCGATGCACCTATTCTGGATGTGCGGGCACCGCTGGAGTACGCCCAGGGGCATATTCCGGGCGCGGTAAGCTTTCCGCTGTTTTCGGATGAGGAGCGCGCCCGCATCGGCACCACCTACAAGCAAATCAGCCAGGACCGGGCCGTGCTGCTGGGCCTGGATATGTTTGGGCCCAAGATGAGCCGCATGGTGCAGCAGGCCCACAAGCTGGCGCCCGGCAGGCAGGTGCGCCTACACTGCTGGCGCGGTGGTATGCGCAGCGGGGCGGTGCAGTGGCTGCTGGAGCTGGGCGGCCTGCAGGTGCAGCTGCTCGACAAAGGCTACAAAGACTACCGCCGGTTCGCGCTGGCGGAATTTGAGCGCCCGCGCCAGCTGCTGGTGCTGGGCGGCCTCACAGGCTCCGGCAAAACCGATGTGCTGCACGCGCTAACCCAGCTGCAACAGCCGGTCCTGGATCTGGAAGGACTGGCCAGTCACAAAGGCTCGGCCTTTGGCTCCATCGGGCAGCCTGCCCAGCCTACGCAGGAGCAGTTTGAGAATGATCTGGCCTGGCAGCTGGCTCAGTTGCCGACCGCAGCGCCCGTGTGGGTGGAGGATGAAAGCCGCACCATCGGCAGCGTGCATTTGCCCACGCCCTTGTTTGCGCAGATGCAACAGGCTCCGCTGGTGCTGCTTGAGATTCCGCGGGAAGTGCGCGTGCGCAAGCTGGCCGGGGAGTACGGCCGCCAGGATGCTGGCGCCCTCGCCTCTTCTATCCTGCGCATCCGTAAGCGGCTGGGCGGACTAGCCACCAAGGAAGCCCTGGCGGCCATTGCCGAAGACGACATGGAAAAGATGGTCAGCCTTGTGCTCGACTACTACGATAAAACCTACACCCACAGCCTGGGCGGACGCACCTTCCTGCGCGTGCCCTCCACCACCTGCGACGCCGCTGTGAATGCGGAGCTGGTGCTTCGGGCCGTACAAGCCAACTTCCCGGCCCCGCAGCCCGTTGCCCAGCCCCGGTAGCGGCCGGCTCTCTCCCACTCTTCTGTTGCTTTCTGCTTATGAACTCTCCCGAAACCACCGCCGAAACCGTCCGCCTCACCCAGTACAGCCACGGCGCGGGCTGCGGCTGCAAAATTGCGCCCAAGGTCCTCGACCAGATCCTGCACACCAGCATCCCGCAGCCCCACGACGACAAGCTGCTGGTGGGCAATAGCAGCCGCGACGATGCCGCCGTGTACGATATAGGTGGTGGCCAGGCGCTGATTTCCACCACCGACTTCTTCATGCCTATTGTGGATGATGCGTATGATTTCGGCCGCATTGCCTCGGCCAACGCCATTTCCGATGTGTATGCCATGGGCGGACGGCCTGTGCTGGCTATTGCCGTACTGGGCTGGCCCATCGATAAGCTGGCGCCCGAGGTGGCCCGCCGCGTGATTGAAGGCAGCCGCAGCATCTGCGCCGAGGCAGGCATTCCGCTGGCCGGCGGACACAGCATCGACTCGCCCGAGCCGATTTTCGGGCTGGCTGTGACAGGGTTGCTCGACATCAGTAACCTGAAGCGCAACGACACGGCCACGGCCGGCTGCGAGCTGTACCTCACCAAGCCGCTGGGTGTGGGCATGCTCACCACGGCGCAGAAGCGCGGCCTGCTCCAACCCGAGCACGAGCAGATTGCCCCACGCAGCATGATGCACCTCAACAAGATTGGCGCCGACCTGGGTCCGCTGCCCGCCGTGCGCGCTATGACGGACGTAACCGGCTTCGGGCTGCTGGGCCACTTGTCGGAAGTGTGTGAGGGCAGCCAGCTCACCGCCGAAATTGACTTCAGCAAAGTGCCGCTCCTGCCCGAGGCGGAAGTGTACCGGCAGCAGAAGGCCATTCCGGGCGGCACCGTGCGCAACTGGGACTCCTACGGCCACAAAATCGGGAAGCTGACGGACGAGCAGCGCCACTGGCTCTGCGACCCGCAGACGTCCGGCGGGCTGCTGGTGTGCGTGGAACCGGCCGGCCGGGAAGCCGTGCAGGCCGTGTTTGCGCAGTACGGACTGGCGCTGGAAAGCTTCGGGACGCTCCGGGCGCACCAGCCCGGGGAGCCGTGGATTCTGGTACGGTAAGGCATGAAGCTGTTTCCCTTGCTGCGGCAGCTGCTGGAACTAGGGGCGCTGCTGGTGGGCGCCCTGCTGGCCGTGCGCTTCGTAACGGGCCTCTTCAGCCGCCGCCAGTCGATGTACCGCGTGTCGGTGGCCCGGCAGGTGCAGCTGCTGTTCTGGCCTTTGCTCACCCTGGCCGTGGGGTTACCGCTGGTTTGGTCGGCCGGGCTGGCTGCTCCGCTTTCAGCTTACGAATGGCTGCTGACGGGGGCGCTGGCCGCGCTTGTATTGGTGTTTGCGGGGCCGGCCCTGGTGCTGCACCTACAGTACTACCTGCACAACCAGGCTACTACCCTCTGCTTCGAGCCCAAGAAAAACCAACTGGAGATATACGAAAATGACCAGTTGGTGCCGTTTAGCCGCCAGGATGTGGTGCGCGTGCAGTGGGTGCGCTGCCGCTCCCGGCGCTTTTTCTGGAGCCAGTACAGTTTCCTGCGGCTGCATCTGCGCAACGGCACCACCCTCACGCTTACTTCCCTGCTCACCAACCTGACGCCCGTGGCCGAGTTTCTGCGCAACACCCACTTGCAGGAAATTCGCCGCTGGTGGTGTATACTATAGTTGATTTTCTCTTCTTCGGCCATTATCGTGCTTCTCTCAGCTTCTGGATATTCGCGGCGGCCGGTTTCACTTCTACGAAAAGCCGGCTGGCTGCTGGCTTTCTTTGTGCTGCAAGCCAATGCAGGCTACGCGCAGCCTACAGAAGCGGGGCGGCTGGAAGCCCGGCTGCGTCGGCCTCTCACCCCCAGCAGCCGGCTGCAGGTGCTGGACTCCCTGTGTGCCGCCTGGGAGCCATATGATATCAACCGGGCTATTCATTACGGGCAGCGCAACCTGCGGCTGGCCCGGCAGTTGGCGCAGCCTGCCGCTGAGGTGCGGGCGCTAAACCGGCTGGGGCGCTGCTACGTGGCCGTGGCCGATTACCTTACCGCCCGTCAGCTGTACGACCAAGCCCTACACCTGGCCCGCGAGGCGAATAACCCCGATGGAATTGCCTCCACCTACAGCCACCTGGGTGCCCTGCACTACTACCGCAACGACACGATAAGCGCGTGGCGCAACTTTCGGCGGGCCTTGCAGCTGCTGCCTGAGCCCGGCGTGCAGCCCAGAACCCGGGTGAAGGTGCTCAGCAATTCCAGCGACCTGCTGTTTGAAACCCACCAGCCCGGCCGCGCCCGGCAGCTGGGCGAGCAGGCCGTGCAACTGGCCGAACCGCTGCACGATATGGAGCCTGCCATCAAGCACCACCTGAACCTGGGGCTGCTGGCCGTAGAGCAGCAGCAGCCTGCCACGGCGTTGAGGGAGCTGTCGGCTTCCGTTGTGCTGGCTCATCAATATCAGCGCCCTGGCCACGAGGCGGCGGCGCTGCTGGAACTGTCCAGCCTGCATTTTCAGCAGAACAACCTCCCACAGGCACTTACCGAAGCCCAGCGGGCCCTGCGGCTGGCCCAGAACTGGCACGACCGGGAACGGGTGCTCAGTGCCTATGATCTGCTGGCCGAAATCTACGCGGCCCAGGGGCAGTACCCCACTGCCTATCAGTGGCGAATGCTCTACCAGGACCTCAACGACAGCCTCAATGAGCGCCGTCAGCTGACGACCCTGGCCGCCTGGGAAAGCCGCTATAACCTGCGCGATAATGAGCAGCAGATCCGGCAGCTGACCCAGCACACCCAGCACCAAACCACCCGCAACCGACTGCTGCTGCTGTTTTTGGGCGTGCTGACGCTGGCGCTGCTGGGCGCGGGCCTGCTCTATTGGCAGCTGCGCCGCAGCCGGCAGGCACTGGTGCGCAACCACCTGGCTTTGCGTGAGGCCAACCTGCAGGTAGCCCGGCTGGCCGCCGCCAAGGACCGCCTCTATACCATCGTGGCCCACGACCTGCGCGGCCCCGTCACGGCCTTTGCGGGCGTAGCGGAGCTGATTGAGTTCTACCACCGCGAAAACAACGAGGAAGGCCTGCGCAGCCTGCCCGCGCTGGTGCGCCAGTCGGCCGGCGGCCTCAATCATTTACTGGATAACCTCCTGCACTGGGCCGTGATGCAGAGCGGGGAACTGCAGCCCCAGCTGGAGCCCCTGGAAGCCGGGGAGCTGCTGCAGGAGTGTGCGGCCATCTACGCCACACTGGCCCACGCCCGCCACCTCACGCTAACCGTGGAGCTCCTGCCGGCCCGCCTCTACACGCATGCCGACCGCAACATGCTGCGCACCATACTGCGCAACCTCACGGGCAATGCGCTGAAGTTTACCCCGGCCGGGGGAAGCGTCACGCTCAGCGCCCGGCCTGAAGCCGACCGCATAGTATTTCAGGTGCATGACACCGGCACAGGCATGACGGCCACGCAGGTAGAGCAGATTCTGACGCCTTCGAGCCTGCCGCAACCCCCAGCCGCCGACCGCACCGGCACAGGCCT
Source organism: Hymenobacter guriensis (assembly GCF_015773195.1). Classification (GTDB taxonomy): domain Bacteria; phylum Bacteroidota; class Bacteroidia; order Cytophagales; family Hymenobacteraceae; genus Hymenobacter; species Hymenobacter guriensis. Next base: position 211,969 of record NZ_JADWYK010000003.1, on the reverse strand, counting down.
GGGCCTTGCGTTGTGCCGCGCCTTTATCACCCGCCTGCGGGGCACGCTGCGCTTGGTGAGTGTGCCGGGTACGGGCACTACGGTGCAGGTGCGGCTGCCGGCGGCGTAAGTTCGGCGCCGGGGCTGCATCTTTGCGGGTACTATGATCTTGCCCCTCCACTACCGCGAACTGGGCGCCGGGCGCCCCCTGGTGATTCTGCACGGCCTGTTTGGCACCCTCGACAACTGGCAAACCCTGGCCCGCCGCTGGGCCGAGCAGTTTCGCGTCGTCGTGGTAGATTTGCGCAACCACGGCCGCTCCCCGCACTCGCCCGAGCATTCCTACTCGCTGATGAGCCAGGACGTGCTGGCCTTGTTCGACCAACTCAGCCTGCCTGTCGATACTACCCTGATGGGCCACAGCATGGGCGGCAAAGTAGCCATGCGCTTTGCCCTGGACTACCCCGAGCGGCTGGGCCGGCTGATTGTGGTGGACATTGCCCCACGCCTTTCCGATATGCGCCACCAGGACGATATTCTGGCTGGCCTGAATGCCGTTGACCTTTCCACCATCCAGAGCCGACAGCAGGCCGACGATGCCCTGGCCCTCCACATTCCGCAGCCGGGGGTGCGGCAGTTTCTGCTTAAAAACCTCTACCGCCGCGAAGACAACTCGTTTGCCTGGCGCCAGAACCTGCAGGCTCTCACGGCCCAGATGGCGGCCATCGGTGAAGAAATAACCGACCCCGACCCTTTCCTGAAACCCGCCCTGTTCATCCGTGGGGGCAAGTCGGACTACATTTCCACCGAGGACAAGCTCTACGCTATTCCGGCCCTGTTTCCCAACTCGCAGGTGGAAACTGTGGTGGATGCCGGCCACTGGGTGCACGCCGAAAAGCCCGAGGAAGTTTTTGCCCTGGTGCAGGCCTTTGCCGCGCAGTAAGCCCGTAGGCACTTCGTTTTTTTGCTTAGCTGATTTCTTATGCCCGCCGGAACGCTTTACCTCATTCCCGCCACCCTAGCCGACGATACGCTGACGCAGGTCCTGCCCGCCCAGGTGCCGGCCCGGCTGGCGCAGCTGCGGTATTTCCTGGTGGAAAATGCCCGCACGGCCCGGCGCTTTATTAAGCAGGCCGCTCCCGAGCAGGTGATTGAGGAGCTGCGCATCACCGTTATCGACAAAGACAGCCCACCGAGCCAGATCCAGGCGAGCCTGAAGCTGGTGCTGGCCGGCCAGGACGCGGGCGTGATTTCGGAAGCGGGCTGCCCCGGCATTGCCGACCCCGGCGCGGAGCTGGCCAAAGCCGCGCACCAGTTGGGCATTCGGGTGGTGCCGCTGGTTGGGCCGTCGTCGCTGCTGCTGGCGCTGATGGCCTCGGGCATGAACGGGCAGAGCTTTACTTTCCACGGCTACCTGCCCATTGAGCGGGGCCGACGCGGAGCGGCTATCAAGCAGCTCGAAAAACTAGCCCAGGCCCAGCACCAGACGCAGCTGTTCATCGAAACGCCCTACCGCAACATGCAGCTGCTGGAGGATTTGCTCAGCCAGCTGCACGGCAGCACGCGCCTGTGTGTGGCCGCCAACCTTACCGCGCCCAACGAGTACATCCGCACCGATACGATCAGCAACTGGAAAAAAGCCGGCCCGCCCGATCTGCATAAGCAGCCGGCAGTGTTTCTGGTGGGCGTTTGATGGGAGAGTGACGAAAGCAGCCGCCTGATAGTAGGGCGCGGGGCTTGTCCCCGCCCGTCGTTGAACAGATTCGTTAAGACGGCGCAAACGTGCGGTCGGGGACAAGCCCCGCCCCTACTTCCTGGTGGGTATAACCCTTACTTCAGCAACTGGTACACCAGCAGGGCTGAAAAATAGGCCAGCCCGGTCATGTACACCATCTGAAGCAAGGGCCATTTCCAGCCTTTGGTTTCGCGGTAGGTGGTGGCCAGGGTACTCATGCACTGCATGGCAAACACGTAGAATACCAGCAGGGAAGCCGAGCGGGCCGTGGTGAAAAATGGCTGGCCGTCTACGTCCTTGGCCAAAGCCAGCTTCTGCTGCACGGTACGCATATCGGCGTCCTGGCCCACGCTGTAGATGGTGGAAATGGTACCCACAAACACTTCCCGGGCCGCAAACGAAGTCAGCAGCGCAATACCGATTTTCCAGTCGAAGCCCAGGGGGCGGATGGCGGGCTCCAGCGCCCGGCCGAACACGCCGGCGTAGGAGTTTTCGAGGCGAATGGCGGCCACCTGCATGTCGGTTTCGGCAGCGGGACGGGCCTGGGCAGCGGCCTGCTCCCGCACCTGGGCTTCGGCTTTTTCCAGGGTTTGGCCCGGCCCGAAGGAAGCCAGCACCCACAGCATCACCGAAATGGCCACAATCACCTTCCCGGCCTGAAACACGAAGGTTTTGACTTTCTCCACGATGGTGATGCCCACGTTTTTCCAGCGCGGCCACCGGTACACCGGAAACTCCATGATGAAGTAGCTTCGCTCCTTGGTTTTAAGCAGCAGCTTCATGGCCAGGGCCGAGAAAATAGCCGCGAAGAAGCCCAGCAGGTACAGCCCCATCAAGGCAATACCGCGCAGGTTGAAGATACCCAGCACTGGCTCATCAGGCACCACCAGGCCAATCAGCACGGTGTAGATGGGGATGCGCGCCGAGCACGACATGAGCGGCGTGACGAAGATGGTGATGATGCGGTCCTTCCAGTTTTCGATGGTGCGGGCACTCATAATGGCCGGCACGGCGCAGGCCACCCCCGAAATCAGCGGGACTACGCTCTTGCCGTTCAGCCCGAACTTGCGCATGATCTTGTCCATCATGAACGTGACGCGGGCCATGTAGCCGGTTTCCTCGAGCACGGCAATGAAGGCAAACAGCAGGGCAATCTGGGGCACGAACATGAGTACCCCGCCCAGCCCGGCCAGCACGCCCTCCGTGAGCAGATTGATGAGCGGGCCGTCGAAGTTGGTTTGGATAAGGCTGTTGATGAAGGCAATGCCCTCGTCAATCAAATCCATAGGGTAGCTGGCCCAGGCAAACACGGCCTGAAACATCAGAAACAGCACCCCGAAGAAGATAAGGTAGCCCCACACCCGGTGCGTGAGTACCCGGTCAAGGCGGTTGCTATAGGGCTCCTTGCGCTCCGTGCGCGTCACCGACACGGTATCGAGCAGGATGTCGTTGATGCGGGCGTACCGGTCGATGGTTTCCTGGGCCTGCCGCGGCGTGGCTTCAAACCCATACTGCTGCACCAGCTCTCCGATGTACGCCTTATCATCGGCCGACAAAAAGCTGATTTGCCGGTACTGGTGCGCGTAGTGCAGGGCCAGGTAGTCGTTGTGCAGGTTGAAGTAGTAGCGGATCTGCCGGATCATGGGCAGCAGAGCCTCCTCGGGCGCGTAGAACCGCACGGCGGGCGCGTCGAGCTGCTGCGCCATCACAATCTTGAGGGCCGCAATGCCAATGCCTTTGCGGGCATTCATGGGTATCACGGGTACGCCCAGCTCCTGCTGCAGGGCCTGAATGTCAATCTTTACCCCGTGCTGCTCGGCCACGTCCATCATGTTCAAAGCCAGCACGGCGGGCAAGCCCAGGTCGGCCAGCTGGGTGAACAGCAGCAGGTTGCGCCGCAGGTTGCTGGCGTCGGCCGTGATGATGACGAAGTCGGGGTACTGCTGGGACGTTTTGTCGTAGAGCAGGTCGGTTATTACCTTCTCATCAAGGCTCTTCGGGTAAAGAGAATACGTGCCGGGCAGGTCGATGATTTCAGCGCGCAGGCCGGGCGTAAGCTGAGCTATGCCGGTTTTGCGGTCTACCGTCACGCCGGGAAAATTGCCGACCTTCTGGTTCAGCCCCGTCAGCTGGTTGAACAACGACGATTTGCCGGAGTTGGGGTTGCCGATCAGCGCAATGCGCGTGAGGGTGCCCGGATGCCGCATGGCCGCTGCCTCCAGCCTGGCGGCCGAAGTGGCGGCTCCGGCCCGGCCGGTAATCGTATCTGCACTGGCCATACGCAATGGCTACTCCTTCAGCATAATCGTGGCCGCCTCATTCACCCGCAACGACAGCGTGTAATCTTCGCCGTCGCCCACCATCACAGTGATAGGGCAGCCCAGCGGGGCCCGGCTGTTGAGCCGAATGCGCGTACCCGGAATGCACCCCATTTCCAGCAGCTTCAACGCCATTTCGGGGTCATTGAGGCAGCAGATCGTGCCAGCTTCGCCCATGCCAAGGTCTTTGACGCTGCGGGGAGTGGGCTGAGCAGGGGTGAAACGGGTAGACACAGGCAGGTTCTCTATTTAGACTTACTTTAAACAAAGGTACGCCCCATTTGGGTTTCGGCCAAGCCGATAATATCTTTACCTCCTTCCCTGGTAAAGCACGCAATCTATGGTGGTACTTTTCCGAAATGGAATTGTTGTTTATAAACAATCATAGATAATGGCTTTACACTTAGGGGTTTTGTTGTATTTTTGACATACAATCGACCACATATGCAACAACGTCTACTTTCCGTATTAGCCTTTTTCCTGTTCTTGCCCCTGCTGGCCTCGGCCCAGGGCACAGAGAACCGCATCACCGGCCGCATCGTGGACTCCAAAACCAAGGAGCCGATTCCGTTTTCATCCATTGGGATGAAGGAAGAGCAGACCGGGGTGCTTACCAACGAGTATGGCTTCTTCCAGATTGCTATGCCCGAGAAAAATGAGTCGGACTCGCTCGTGGTTATTGCGCTGGGCTACTTCCGCAAGACGGTACCGGTTAAGCGCGGCACCAAGATGGAGGATATCTCTATCGAGGTGGTAAAGCGTGTAATTGAGCTGAAAGGCGTGACCGTAGAGGGCGGCAAAGTGAAGGAGCTGGGCCTCGGCTCCCGCTCCAGCGACCCGGGCGAAGGCATGATTCAGGGCCAGCCGGGCAGCCAGTACGCTTTCTTCGTGAAAAACGACAAAGGCAAGAAGCTGGGCAATATTCGCTCGGTGTCGTTCTACATTGGGGAGCATGGCTTCCCGCGGGAGCCGTTCCGCGTGCGCCTGTACAAAGCCGACGGTGACTATAACTCGCCCAACACCGACCTGCTGACGGAAAACGTGGTAGTATCGGCCCCCGGCGGCGGCCAGTGGTACACCATCGATTTGATCAACTACAACATCCCAGCGCCCGAAGAAGGCTTCTTCGTAGCCATGGAGTGGGTTGTGAGCGGCGACAAGTTCTACACCACCAACTTTGCCGACAACTACACGCCCTACGGCCAGATCATGCGTCCCACGTTCGAGTTCAAGGAAAGCCGTACCTGGAACTACAGCATCGGCAAGGGCTGGAGCCTGATTACGCTCGTCAACAACGGCAAGTACTACAACGCCATGATCAAGGCGGAGGTAGACATGATTAAATAGATGCCGGGCTTGCTTACCTGTTAAAGCCGCCGCCTTCCCAGCTTTTTTCTGGTAAGGCGGCGGCTTTGGCTTTCCGGTCGGGTCAGTTGCCCGGCCAAAACCAGTTGGGCAAAATTGCTGACACCGGTCCGCAACGCTTAGAAGTTGCGGGAACTCATTGTATTTTTGGGCAGTAAACCCTGAACCATGCCGCAACGCGTACTTTTTCTATTTGCTCTGCTTCTTCTGCTTCCGGCCCTGAGCTTTGCGCAGGCCAACCGCATTTCGGGCCGGGTGGTAGACCAGAAAACCAAGGAGCCCATTTCCTTTGCCTCCATTGGCCTGAAGGAAGAGCAGGCCGGTGCCCTTACCAACGAGTACGGCTTTTTCCAGCTGCCCATGCCGGACAAAAACGCCACCGACTCCCTCATCATTATGGCGCTGGGCTACAAGCGCACGGCTTTGCTGGTGCGCAAAGGCACCAAAATGGATGAGCTCATCATTGAGGTTCCCAAGCTACCCATTCTGCTGGGCAACGTCAACATCTCGGCCAGCAAGGTAAAGGAGCTGGAAATGGGCGCCCGCAACAATACGCCCGGCGACGGGATGATTCAGGGCATGCCCGGCAGCCAGTACGCCTTCTGGGTGAAGAACGACAAAAGCAAAAAGCTGGGCATGATTCGCTCCGTTTCCTTTTTTCTGAGTGAAAGTGGCTTCCCCCGGGAGCCTTTCCGCGTGCGCATCTACAAGGCCGATGGCAACTACAGCTCCCCCAACACCGACCTGCTGACGGAAAACGTGGTGGTGTCGGCGCCCGGTGGCGGCCAGTGGTTTACGATTGACCTGGGTGCCTACAATATCCTGGCGCCCGAAGACGGTTTCTACGTGGCCATGGAGTGGATTGTGAGCGGCGACAAGTTCTACACCACCAACTTCATGGATTCCTACACGCCCTACGGCCAGATTCTGCGCCCGACGTTCGAGTTCAAGGAAAGCCGTACCTGGAACTACACCATCGGCCGGGGCTGGACGCTCATCACCCTCGCCAACAACGGCCAGCGCTACAACGCCATGATTAAGGCCTCGGTGGATATGTATAAGGACTGAGAGCTTAGAGCTTAGAGCTTAGAGCTTAGAGCTTAGAGCTTAGAGCTTAGAGCTTAGAGCTTAGAGCTTAGAGTGTATGATAAGGCCCCGCAATGGTTGTTGCGGGGCCTTACTTTTTCTCTTTTCTTATATTTTGCCTGCTGACGCATTACGTAAGCACGAGGCACAAAGCACTAAACTCACTCCGCCACGAACACGCGCTTTACCCGGGTGCTGACGTTAGTGAGCAGCTCGTAGGGAATGGTGCCGATGCGGGCCGCCAGCTCCGAAAGCGTGATGCCGGGGCCGAACACCTCAGCTACGTCGCCGGCCTGCACGCCCGCTATTCCCGTAACGTCGGCCATGCACATATCCATGCATACGTTGCCCACGATGGGGGCGCGCTGGCCGCGGATAACCACTTCGCCCCCGCCGTTGCCAAAGCGCCGGTCGTAGCCGTCGGCATAGCCGATGGCCAGGGTGGCAATGCGCCGCTCATACTCCGTGGCCTGACCGCGGCGGCCGTAGCCCACCGTCTCGCCTGGGGCCAGGGTTTTCACCTGCGACACGGTGGTGCGCAGCGTGCTCACGGGATGCAGCGCGTCCTGCTGCTGCCCGGTGGCCTCCACTCCGTACAGCCCAATGCCCAGCCGCACCATGTCGAAATGACTATCGGGAAAACGGATGATACCGGCGGAGTTAAGCGCGTGTTTCAGCACCGGGTAGCCTAATGCTGCCTCCAGACGCGGGGCCATGCGGCCGAAGGCGGCCAGCTGCTGGCGCGAAAAGTCGTTGTGCTGGGCTTCATCGGCGCCAGCCAAGTGGGTGAGCAGGCTGGCTACGCGCACATAGCCGGCGTGGGCCTGCAGCAGTCCGCACAACTCATCCAGATCTTCTTCGGCGAAGCCCAGGCGGCGCATGCCGGTATCAAGCTTAAGGTGAATGGGCGGCAACGGCTGCTCTTGGGCGGCGCGCACGTACTCCCGCAGCATCTCAAAGGAGAATATTTCGGGTTCTAAGTGGCACTGGCGCAACTTCTGCAACGAGTCGGGCGAGGGATTCATCACCATCAAAGGCAGGCTGATGCCCTGCTGGCGTAGTTCTACTCCTTCGTCGGCGTAGGCCACGGCCAGGTAGTCGGCGCGGTGGAACTGAAGCAGGTTGGCTACTTCATAGGAGCCGCTGCCGTAGGCAAACGCCTTCACCATCACCATGAGCTTGGTGCCCGGCTGCAGGCGGCTGCGGTAGAAGTTGAGGTTGTGCACCAGCGCATCCAGGTTCACCTCCAGCACCGTACCGTGGATTTTCTGCTGAAACGCGGCCACAATCCGCTCGAACCCGAACCGCCGGGCGCCCTTCACAAGAATGGTTTCGTGCCGAAACGCATCGGGCCGGAAGCTGGTCAGAAAGGCCTCGGTATCGGCGTAAAACTCGGCGGCGAAACCGGCAAACAAGCTCTGATGGGCGCTGATATCGGGGCCGATGGCCAGCAGCCGCTCCACGCCGTGCGTGACCAGCTGGGCTGCCACCCGGGCGTACAGTTCCGCCCCCGCGAGTCCGGATTCCAGCACATCAGACAAAATAAGCGTGCGGCGGCCGCGCCGGGGCTGGCGCACCAGCGCATCGAGGGCGAGGCTGAGGCCGGCCAGGTCGTTATTGTAGGTATCGTCGAGGATGTAGCAGTCGTTGAGGGCCTGCTTCATTTCCAGCCGCATGGCCACGGGGTGCAGCCTATCGAGGCGGCGCTGAATTTCGGCGGGTGCCACCTGCCGCCACAGCAGCACCGTGAGGCAGTGCAGAGCATTTTCGAGGGAAGGCTCATCGGCAAAAGGCACCGTGAACGTGTGCTCCTGCGGCAGCGGACGGCGCTGGACCACGCGTACCAAGGTGCGGTCGGCGGAGGCTTCCAGCACCGTTACGGCCACGTGGGCGTCGTGCGGGTGCTGGCGGCTCCAGCTGAAGGTGCGACTGGCTCCAAGCTGTTGCTGGGCCGCGGTATGAATCAGGGCGTGGTCGCGGCAGTAGAACAGCGTATCCACCTCCCGGAACAGCTGCATCTTTTCGGCTACTTTCTCGGCGGGCGAGCTGAAACCGGCGTCGTGGGCGGTGCCCAGGTTGGTGAAGACGCCCAGCGTGGGCTGGATGACGGCCGCCAGCCGAGCCATTTCGCCCTGCTCCGAAATACCGGCCTCGAAAATGCCCAGCGTGTGCGTACGGTTCAACTCCCACACGCTCAGGGGCACGCCCACCTGAGAATTGTAGGAGCGCGGACTTTTGCACAGCAGCTCATCCGGGCTTAGCAGCTGAGCCAGCCACTCTTTCACAATGGTTTTGCCGTTGGAGCCCGTGATGCCAAACACCGGCAGGCGAAATTGGGCCCGATGGTGGGCCGCTACCGCCTGCAACGCCAGCAGACTATCGGCCACGAGCACAAACCCGGCCTCGGGGAAAGCCGCCACGCCGCCCGGAATTTCCCGGGCGCTATCCACCACAAACTGCCGCACCCCGCGCTGGTAGAGCTCCGGCAGGTAGCGGTGCCCGTTGTGCTGTGTTCCGCGGATGGCAAAAAATAACGACCCGGCCGCCACACCCACGCGCCGGCTATCGAGCAGCAGGTACTGCACCGAAGTCGCCGGAGCGGCCGGGGCCTGAAGCAACGTGCCACCCACCAGGGCCGGCAAATCAGAGAATAGCAGCATACAACAAAGGTACGACTAGGTGCGCGCTACCATCGGCACATCGGAAGCGTTGCGGTACCTTTGGCTGTTCTCCGGTTCCACACCCACCCGTTCCCTTTGTCTCGTCATCATTCCGCCGCACTGCTGGCGTTTCTTATCTGGGGCTTTTTCCCGATTCCGCTCAAAGCCCTGGCTTCTTACCCCAGCGGGCAGATTCTGCTGTTTCGGGTGCTGGTGTCGCTCGGGCTGCTGCTGGTCGTGAATCTGGTTTTGCGCCGGGCGGCCCTGCGCGGGCTGGCAGCGCAGCTGCGGCAGGCGTCGCGCCCGGAGCAGCGGCGCGTGCTGGTCCTGGCTGTAGGCGGGGGCCTGCTGCTGGTGGGCAACTGGCTCTTGTTTATTTACACCATCAACCAGGTGAGCGTGCAGGCGGGCTCGTTTGCTTACCTTATCTGCCCCATTCTGACGGCGCTGCTGGGCTTTGCGGTGCTGCACGAACGGCTGCACCGCGGCCAATGGCTGGCCATCGGCCTGAGCACGGGCAGCTGCGCCCTGTTGGGTATGGGCGACTTCCGCTCCCTGGGCCTCAGTGTGGTAGTGGCCCTCACCTACGCTTTCTACCTGATTTCCCAGCGCCTGCTGCGCGACTACGACAAGCTGATTCTGCTGATGCTGCAGCTGGTACTGGCAGCCATTATCCTGGTGCCACTGGCGGGCGTGCTGGGCGCCAGCCTCCCACAAGGCCTGCACGATGCTTACCTGCTGCGCATGGCGGTGGTGCTGAGCGTGTGCTTTACCATCATCCCGCTGTTTCTGAATCTGTACGCCCTCAGCGCGCTGCCCTCGGGCACGGTGGGCATCCTTATGTACGTGAATCCGCTGGTGAGCTTTGTGCTGGCCTTCCTGTACTTCCACGAAGCCGCCACCCTCACGCAGGCGGTGGCCTACACCATCATTCTGGCCTCGGTGGTGCTCTATAACCTACCGCGGAAGTAGCTGTTTTGCTAACCGTTATCCGTTGTTAGCATCAGGCGTGCACTTATACATCTGACAACCAGAAATCCTTAAAATCCTGCCCCTATCCGGATACCGGTGCTGAGCTGCTGGCCGGAGCGCAGGCCGGTGTACACATCTACCCGGAAAACCTTGAAAATGTGCTCGATACCGGCACCCAACTCTACGTAGTGGCCCACGGTGGGCGTGCTGAGGTAGTTGAAAGAAGCCACTTCCTGCCATTTGAGGCGGCGTAGCAGCGGGATTTTATTGAGAAAAAACCCGTTGAAGTGGTGGTTGACGTGGGCTTCCAGGTAGCGCTGCCGGGTGCTGAAGCGGTAATAGTCCAGCAACTGAAACTGGTCGAAGTTGGCGGCAAACCCGGTGAGGTTGCCCGAAAAGTGGCGGTAGTCCATAAACGACAGGCGCGAGTTGCCCAAGAAGCCGCCCACGGTACCATCGAGGTGCATTTGACCCAGGAGGCCCAGCTCCAGGTCCTTGCGCACGCCGGCTTCCAGGCGGGTGTAGCGCACGTCGGAGCCCAGCACGCCACTTATGCCCTGACGCCAGGCAGCACGCAGCCTGGGGTATTTCGAGCCCATGTTGAACTTGCCATCGGGCCGGGTCATGTACTCCTGGCCGGGCTGCCACGTCAGCTCCGCGAAAGCGGTGAGCGACTGGTTGCGGCCAAATGAAGGATCGGGCAGCTCTTCGTTCACGGGCACGTTGGGCGTGAAGGCGCGGCCAGGCACGTCGATGACGACTTTGTTGCTGTGGTTTTGCAGCTCGCGGCGGTCGGCGTAGCCCAGGGCGGTGCGCAGCGTAAGGCCGTTTACCAGTTCGTGGCGGAAGTTGATTTCGCCACCGTCGCGCTGGTAGTACTTGGCGTAGTTGCGGTTGCGCAGCAGTGTGTAGCTGGTGTTGATGAAGGGCGTGAGCTGGGTGGCGGGGTCGAAGTCCTCGATGGTGCGGCCCACCATGAAGCCCACCCGCGTGAACGATAGCGGCCGGAACGTGTAACCCCCGGCCAGGCTGGGGCTGAACAGGCGCGCCCCGAATCCGTAGCGCAAAGCCGGCGTGAGCGAGTAGCTGCGCCGGTCTTCGTAGCGCTGGGTGTAGGTAGCTTCCAGGTTCAGCGTCACGCCTTCTACCGTATTGTAGAGCAGCCCGTTGAAGATGGATGAGACATAGATGCTGCGGCGCCGGAACGAGTTGGAGTAGTTGTATCCCGTGAGCAGCACCTGGGCCGGACTAAGCTGGTTGCGCTTGCGGTCCAGGGAGTCCTGGTAGGGCCGGGAGCGTTTGATGACCTCGGCGCTGTCCTTCACGTGGTAGTCCTTGCGCTCCTCGGCCGTAAGCGGAATTGGCCGCACCTCGTTCCAGAACGTGGAGTCCCGCTCGTTGGCTCCTTTCTCGATGCGCAGGACTTCGCCTTTGCCCAGGGGCTCCACCCCGGCCACGGCTTCTGGCTGACCTTCCACTACTTTCACCTGCTCCCGCACCCGACGCTTGAGATTGGGCAGGCTGGGCCGCTGCTTTTTCACCTCGGCCACGGTTTCGCGTGTTATCGGAGCCTCGGGCTTGGCGGCGGCCACGGCTTCTGCCTTCTCGGTGGGCCGGGCCGGGTAGGTGGCCTGCACGCGGTAGTTGCTGAACACGGCATTGAAGGAGCCACTGCCTTTGAAGCCCATGCCCTGCCCGGTCATACTCAGCTTCTGCGACTGCAGCACCCACACATCGGGGCGGCTGGGCGCGGGCATAAACTGCTGCTCAATGCGGATGGACTCCACGTACTCGATGCCGGCGTTCTGGCCCAGACTCAGATCCAGGCTGTGCAGGTGCCAGTCGCCCTCGTTGAGGTAGATGTAGCCCGAGAAGGCCGGGTCGTTGCGGTGGCGCGGACTCACTTTGATTTTATGAATCTGGTGGCCGTTCTGCTCGGTGGTGCCCACCAGCTCGTAGCGGTAGAACAACATAGCGTTCTGGGCAATGGGCGACACAAAGCCCCGCTCCGAAAAGCCCGACTGCAGCAGGTTGTCGTAGAAATTGAAGCTGCGGCCCGAGGCGCGGTTGAAGCTGAAGCCCCGGCTGTTGCCGCTCACCCGGGAGGCAATCATCCGCTCCCGTACCACGTTGGGCTGCCGGAACGTCAGCTCCGATACCGATTCCGACAAATAAATAACGCCCGGCTTCAGGCTGGGGTCAGTTTTGATGATGCCCAGTATTTTGGCCGGCACATCGAGCAGGCGCACCAAGCCTTTGAGGTAGGTGCGGGCGCTGAAGCCAGCCACTTCGGCGCGGTGGTAGCGGCGCCACTCAATGGCGTGCTGCACCAGGGCGTAGGCCGGGTCGCGGTCCTTGGCGCGCACCAGCACTTCCTTGAGCTGGTAGCTTTCGGGCAGCAGCGTCACGTCGAGGGTGGTGGCCGTGTCGCCGCCGGCTACGCGCACGGTGGTAAACTGCGGCCGGAAGCCCACGTACTGAAACACCAGCTCGTAGGAGCCTGCCTCCAGGCGAAACTGGTACTGGCCCTGCTCGTTGGTAGCGGTGCTTTGGGTGGTACCGCGCACGGCCACGTTGGCAAAGGCCAATGGCGCTTTATCGGGGCCGCTTACCCGCCCGCGTACCACGCCGGCCTGCGCCGCAAACGTCGCCCATACCAATAATAGTAATTGCAGTAATCCAGCACGCCACATCACAAAGTCGGGTTCAGTCGTAGTTTCGGTGAAGATAGATACAAAGACCGGCCCGCAGGTTGCCAGCCGCTACCGAACCACTTGCCGCGCCCAGCCGTTACCTTGGCACTGGGCTGCACCTGCGGCGCTTTTACCTGGCTATGCAACAACGCCCTACCAAAACCTACACGCCCACCGAAGCCCTGCAGAAAATAGCTGCTTTCTGTACCTATCAGGAACGAAATCAGCGGGAAGTGGCCGAAAAGCTGCGTAGCTACGGGCTGGATGAGGACGAAGCCGGCGAAATCATTATCCGCCTCAGCCGGGAAAAGCTGCTGGATGAGGAGCGCTACGCCAAGAGCTTTGTGCGGGGCAAATACCGGCAGAAGAAGTGGGGCCGCCGTCGCATTCAGCAGGAGCTGAAGCAGAAAGGCCTGTCCGACTACTGCATCAAAGCCGGCATGAAGGAAATCGACGGCGACGAATACTACCAGAACCTGACGTCGCTGCTGGAAAAGAAGGACGCCCAGGAAAAGGAGCGTCACCCGGCCAAGCGCCGCCAGAAGCTCACCCAATTCCTCACTCTTAAAGGCTACGAGCAGGACCTCATTCGCATGGCCCTGGAAGACCTGGGCAAGCCGCCTGAGGACGAAGATGAGGCCTACGAAGACTAATGCCGCACTTGCACTTATTGTGAGGAAAAACAAGCCTTATTAAGGAGTAAAATAAGACTTATTCTTCCTCGCAATAAGCACAGGCATGGCTTTACGAGCAGCTTACGTTGTCCGTCGCCTGGGCCAATCCGACTGTTGCACACCTAAAGCACCGACGCGAAGATGCGCCTCTAGATTGATGAGGCAGCCTGGTACTCGGCGCGGAGCAGGCCGAAAAGCTGGGCATCCTGCCATTCGTTGTAGAGGAAGTACCGCTCGCGCTGGAGGCCTTCTTCCCGGAAGCCCTGTTTTTCGAGGCAGCGGCGGGAAGCGGTGTTGCGCGGGTCTACGTCGGCTTCGAGGCGGTGCAGGCTGAGCTCTGTAAAGGCAAATTCCAGCAGGACCGCCAAGGCTTCGGAGGCGTAGCCCTGGCCCCAATGCCCCGAGCCCAGCGCGTAGCCCACGCCCGCGTGGCGGTGCTGGGCGTGAAGGCCATAAAGGGTAGCGGTGCCAATTACCTCGTCGTCGGTGAGGCGGGTGAGGCCCCATTGGAACAGGCTCCGCTCCCGAAATAAGGTTTCTATCTGGGTTTGCAGCTCAGCGGCTTCGGTGAGGCTCGTAAACGCCTCCCGGCTCCAGTAGCGCATCACGGCGGGGTCGGAGAAAATGGTAAACAGGGCCGGCACATCGGCCGGGGCAAGCCAGCGCAGCCGCAGCCGGCGAGTGGTGAGTGTAGGAAGTTGGGTGAGGCCAGGCAGGAACGAAGGAGCAGCAGTCATGTCGCAAGCTTACCACTAGGCGGGCGCTATTGCAACCGGGGCCGGACCGGAGCCGCCAGTTGGCGCGTGAGCACTACGCGGCGGCCCGTCATGGTTTCAAGCATGGGCCGCAGAATCAGCTCGGCGTTCTGGTTGGTCTGAGCCAGAATACCCGACTGCAGGGCGGCGCGGCGCACATTCTGCTCGGCGTACTTATAGCCGGCATCCACCAGCTCGGCATCCTGAAAAAACCCGTTCTCGACGCTGTAAACCTTGCTGTTCTTGTGGTCGATCTGCCAGGTGCAGAGCTCGGCCGGGGGCAGGGCCACGCGCACCACCGAGTCGCCCTCGAACACCACATCCTGAGGGCGCACCTTGCGCAGGTCGAGGCAGCCGACGGCGTCGCCGGCCACAATGAGGGCCACTTTGGCATCGGGCAGGAAGCGGTACGTGCTTTTCTTGTACTCCACCACGTCTTTGAAGTGGTAGCGCACCAGTTCCAGCCGGCCCAGGCTTTCCACCTTCTGCAGCACCGTGTTGTGCGTCACGGTCACGCGGGGCTCGGAGCGCAGCGGGTCGAAGTCAGCCAGGGCGGGCTGTACCTTTTTCCAGAGAAACCAGCCCAGCCCTACCAGAAAAGCCAGGGGCAGCAGGCGGCGCAGAAGACGAGCAAGGGGCATACTCAAGCAGAAATGGTTGGCTGAACCTACGCAAGCTGCGCGGTTTTGGCTGAGGAGGTGGCCGGGGTTTGCGTATTTTGCCGGAGCCTATGCCCTTGCCCGCTCTCCCCTTTCCTGGCTTCTTGCGCGTGTCGGCCGGCCAGCGGCGCTGGCTGGCGCGCTACCACGGCTGGCTGCTGGGGGCCCTGTGGCTGCTGGTGCAACTGCTGCTGCTCTGGAAACACGGCGGCCCGCGTAGCGTAACCGACAGCCGGCGCTACCTGCTCTACGCCCAGCAGATTGCGGAGCAGTGGTATTTCGAGCACGACCACAACCTGCGCTACGTAGGCTATCCAGTGTATTGTAGTCTGTGGCTGAAGTCGGGGGCAGGCCTGTGGGGCATCGTGCTGGGCCAGATGGTGGTGGCTGGCTTGGCTGCTTGGGCGTTTTATCGAGCGCTGCTTCAGCTCACGGGCCGACGCCTAGTGGCTGCCGGCGCTACGGCCTTGCTGCTGCTCTGGCCCGATACGCAGAACCTGAACGCCTATATCCTCACGGAGTCCCTGTTCACGAGCGGCATTCTACTTTGCTTCTGGGCTCTCACGTTTGTCTCAGGTCGTTGGGGAATAACTCGCTTGCTGGTGCTGGCCCTGGCTACGGCGCTGTTGCGGCCAAATGGCTTTCTGATACCGATGGCGTTGGCTGGGGCGGCCGGCTGGCAGTTGTGGCCCCGGCTAACGCCCCGGCAGCGCGGGGTAGTAGTGGTGGCGGTAGCAGCAGTTATGCCCCTGCTCTGGATGGTGCTCAACAAGCTGCTGCTCACGTTTACGCTGATAGAAACCTACTTGCGTGGCGAAATTATCTACCTATACCCCGGCTGGACCGTACAGCCCCGGCAGCCGCTGCAGCTCCCTCCCGCCGACCTGGGGCCCGTCCTGCGGCTGGCATATTTCATCCTGCACAATCCGGCTTACTTCGCCCAGCTCGCTTTGCTGAAAGCCTTTGCCTTGTTCAGCGGCCTCAAGCCTTACTATTCCCGGGTGCATATCGTGGCAGCAGTGGTCGTGCTCTACCCCTGCTACTGGCTGGCCTGGCGCGGCAGTCGGGCTGCCGCGTTTCCAGGTATTGTGCGCTGTTTTCTGGTAGCCCTCATCGGCTTGCAGGCTTTGGTGGTAATGCTCACGATTGAGGACTGGGACGTCCGCTTTCTGGTGCCTATGCTGCCCGCCATCTTCGCGCTGGCCGCCCTGGGTATGGCGGCGTGGTTACCTGGCTGCCTCGGTGGGCCACCACGCGCTGCGCTTCCCGAAACGCTGCCGGAAGCCCGCCCAGCCTTGTAGGCCACCCGTGTGCACGGCTACCAGGGTGCTGCCTGGCCGAAAATAGTCCTGCTCCAGCAGCTGCAACACGCCCCACAGCAGCTTGCCGGTGTAGACGGGGTCGAGTAGCACGCCATGCCGTGCCTGAAACTGCCGGATAAAGTCGAGCAGCCCGGCCGAAAAGCGGGCGTAGCCGCCGTGGTGGAACCCGGAGTGCAGGACCCAGTTTGACGAGGCTGATTCATTTCCAAGTAGCCGCTGCACCTCTGCCCGCAGTAGCTCCCCTTCACGCAGGGCGGCTATGCCCACGGCTGTTTCGGGCGGCAGCAACCCGGTTACCAGCCCGGCCAGCGTACCACCCGTACCGCAGGCCACGGCCACGTAGTCGAAGGACGTGCGCGTGCGCAGCTCGGTGAGCAGCTCAGCGCAGCCCGGCAAGGCCAGCGCATTGGACCCACCCTCGGGCAGTACGTAGGCGGGCCCGAAGTCCTGCTGCAGCTCAGCTACCCACCCCGACTCGTGGCGGCGCTGGTAGGCTTCCCGGCTCACGAAGCGCAGCTGCATTCCATCGGCTCGGGCGCGGGTGAGCGTAGCGTTAAGCGGCCGGTGCGCCAACTCTTCGCCCCGGATGATGCCGATGGTGCGCAGGCCACTGAGGCGCCCGGCAGCGGCTACGGCGGCAATATGGTTGGAGTACGCGCCCCCGAAGGTCAGAAGCTTGTCGTGACCCTGCTCCCGGGCGGCCTGGAGGTTGTACTTAAGCTTGCGCCACTTGTTGCCGGGCAGCTCGGAGTGCGTTAGGTCGTCGCGGAGCAGCAGCAGGCGGATGCCGCGCGCTGCCGCCGCTGGTTCGTCCAGGGGCTGGAGCAGCAAGGGCGCAGCAGGAGGCATCATCATAACAAGGAGGAAACACGACGGCCCCTTATCGGCCGCTGGTGAGCAAGCAGACAAGGGGCCGTAGCATAAGTGTTCAACTCAGGAAAAGGCCGTCATCAGGATGAGCTAACGCCCAACAGCAGTAGCTTCCTTAAGCGACCAGCTGCTCCTGCCCCACCACCGTTTCCGGCCGGCGGCGCAGCGCGTACACTACCGTGCCCAGCAGCGCCAGAATCAGCAGGATAGACGACACGAGCGAAACGGTATTGCCGACGGAGTACGACGTTGGCTCGAAGCGGAACTCGATGGTGTGCTGCCCGGCTGGCACTTGCATGGCGCGCAGCACATAGTTGGCGCGCACGTAGGGCGCAGGCTTGCCATCGATAAAGGCATTCCAGCCGTCTTTGTAGTAGATTTCCGAGAAAACCACGAAGCCGTCCTGCACGGCGTTGACTTTGTACACGAGCTTATCGGGCGAGTATTCCGACAGGGAAATGGTGGAGCCGACGGTGATATAATTGGTTTTGCTGAGCGGAAACTTCGCTGCATCCACTACCGCTGCCGTGGCTGGGTTCAGCCCCGTCAGCGCCTTTATTTCCTCGTCGGGCGTCTGCACTTTCTGGATTTCGCTTACAAACCAGGCGTTGCCCAGCGCGCCGGGGTTGCGCTGTACCTGCACGCCGCCCTGGGCCTGCTGACTGGGCACAATCACGTAGCGGGTGTTCAGCATGTTCAGCACGCCGGGGTTGCCCTGGGCCAGCTGACGCTCAATCAAATCCTGGTAGCGGCGCAGCTTGGCGCCGTGGTAGCCGCCAATGCTTTTGTGGAAGTAGGAGGTGTTGGCTTCGTTGAAGGGGTTGGCCGTGTTGTACACCCGGTAGCTCAGGCCCTTGTCCTGCAAAATCTGCTGGTCGGCGGCCGTGGGCACAAACTGCTGGGCTACGGTTTCGCGCTGGAAGTTGTCGTCGTTGAGGTAGCGCTTATCCACGCCCCACAGGTCTACCAGCGTGAGTACGCCCACCAGCGCCGCGGCTACCGTAGCCGTGAGCTTGCGCTGCAGGTAAAACCATAGCACGGCGCCCGTCAGCAGAATAAACACCAGGGACCGGAACACGTCTTTGTGCATAAGCGAAGCACGGTCCTGCCGGATGGCGTCGAGCGGGAAGCCCTGCTGCTGGAGCACACTGTCGATGGGCGAAGCAAAGTCAACTAAGTCACCACTCCAACTCACTATGTAAGCCAGCAAACACAACCCGGCCGTGATGCCCACGGCGTAGAGCAGGTTACGCTTGAGGAGGGCAGTTTCGGGCGTAGCCACGGGCACGGCCACCAGCGCCGGATGTGTATTCGGCGCGGCCGCTACCACCGTTTGCGGGCGCAGCACGCGGGCCAAAGCCAAAATGGCCAGCAGCGGCACCGCCAGCTGCGCAATAACCAGGGCCATGCTCACCGAGCGAAACTTGTTGTAGCCGGGGAAATAGTCGAAAATCAGGTTGTTGAACGTCTCGAAGTTCTTACCCCAGGCCAGCACAATGGAAAGCAGCGTAGCCGTCAGCAGCCACCAGCGGGTGCGTCGGTCGGCCACAAACAGGCCCAGTACAAACAGCAGCAGCACACCCGCGCCCAGGTACACCGGGCCGCTGGTAATGGGCTGGTCGCCCCAGTAAAGGGGCAGCTGCCGCAGCACATCCTGCAGCTGCGCGGGCGGCACGCCCAGCTGGGCCAGTGCCTGCCCGGTAGCCGAATTCTCGCTTAGGGCACCCTGGGAGGCCCCGCCGTAGTAGTTGGGAACGAGCAGCGTAATGGTTTCGCCCACGCCGTAGCTCCACTGGAAGGCGTAGTCCCGGTCGAGGCCGGAACCCACGTTTTCTTCGGTAGCCGCGGCTGGCTGGCCGGGCGCGGTGGGGGCGGGCGTCTTCAGCTCCGAACGGCCCCGGATGCTGTACTTGCCGTATTCGAGGGTAGTGTAGAGCCGGCCGAAGCTCACACCCACGGCCAGCCCGGCCGCCAGGGCCAGCACAGCTACCCGACTCAGCAGGGCCGGCAGCCGGTTTTCGCGCACGGCAGCCACCAGCTCTATCACGCCAAAGATCAGCACCATCAGCAGCAGATAGTACGTAATCTGCAAGTGGTTGGAGCGCAGGTTCATGGTCAGGCCTAGGGCAAACAGGGCCGCGCCCAGCCACATATTGCGGCGCAGCGCTACCAGCAGCCCGGCCAGCACCAGGGGGGCATAAGCCAGCGCCAGGGACTTGGTGTTGTGTCCAGCCGAGAGAATGATGAGGTTGTAGCTGGTGAAGCCCAGCGCTACCGCGCCTACCACGGCCAGCAGCGGCCGCACGCCCAGCGCTACGAAGAGCAGGTAGCCGCAAAGCAGGGCCAAAAACAGGTTGGCCACCACGGCCGGCAGGTTCAGCGTGAAAATCTTGTGCAGGTAGCCTGATAAATCCCCCGGAAAGTGGGTGCTGATCAGGTAGGTAGGCATCCCCGAGAACATGGAGTTCGTCCAGAGGGCCTCTTTCCCTATTACCTCCCGGTACTGGGCCGCCTCGTGGGCTCCACCGTTGAACTGCACGATGTCGTGCTGGGCCAGGGTTTTCCCGTCGAAGAGGATAGGGGAGAAATACACGGCGGCCAGCACCAGGAAAAACAGGACGGCCAGCAGGTGCGGCAGCACCCGCTGCCACAGGGGCGCGGGGCCGGAGGAAACGGTTGTCATTCGGCGTGAAAAGAAGCTGATATAGTACAGACCCGGCGGGTGCTACGCCCGCCAAAGCAGCCCGAAGGTAGCCCGATTATTTCATTTCCCGGAACCCGGTCGTGCGGTTTTGGGTACTATGCCGGAGCCGGCCGGCCCACAAAAAACCCTTCCACCCACCGACGGATGAAAGGGCTTAATCAGGTTTGAAGGCCTGTGAGAACCTGCCAAAGCCTTTATTTCAACTCCTCAAACTCCACGTATTCGCCGCCCTTGAAGTTGCGCGGCTGGCGCTTGGGCTTGGGCGGCACATAGTCGACGTGTACGTTGCCGGATGCGGGCCGGGGCGGCGTGGAGGGCTGCTCGAAAGGGGCGGCACCGCCAAACTGCTGGCCAAAGTTCTTCATCTGTTTTTTGACGACGCGGCCCAGCGCCCACCGCAGCACTACCGGCAACACGAACCGCACAAGCAGGGCAATAATGAAGAGAGCAAGCAGGAATTTTGGCATCAGGCAAATACGCTAACCAACAAAGCTGGCGGGTTGAAAGTAAAAATCGGCTGTAGCGGCGCTGTCGAGTTGCTCGGGCGGGCACGGCTCCAACTCCCAACGCGCCGACAGCACAAATGGTTTATAGCCCAGTCCGGCCAGCAAGGCTACCACCTGGCGGCGGTTTTCGAGGCCGTTCAGTTCGGTTTGAATAACGGGCTGATGCCGACGCAGCGTATGCTGCATGTGCCGAAAAACTTCGTACTCGAAACCTTCCACGTCGCATTTCACGAAGTCGAGGCGGGGCAGATCGGCCAGCAGCTCATCGGGCACGCGCATGGGCACTTCGTAGGTGCGCACGTAGCGCTCCTGGGGGTTGCTGGCCGCTATTTTGGTCATGCCGTGGTGCAGCAGGCCGTCCCGCTCGGGTGTGCCCATCTGCACGGTGGTGTTTTCGCCGCCCAAGGCGTAGGGCAGCAGGGTAAGGTTGGCGTGGCCGCTCAGCTGCACGTTGTCGCGCCAGATTTCCTGAAAAGCCGGAATAGGCTCCACGGCCAGTACCCGGCCCGTAGGCCCGGTCAGCTTCGAGAGCATCACGGAGTAGTAGCCCAAGTTGGCCCCGATATCCAGGCACACGTCGCCGGGCTTTACCAGTTGCTGCAGAAAAAACAGCTCCGGGTATTTGGCCTTTCCCCAGCCCGCGCCTACCAGCCGCAGATACACGCGACTCACCAGCCGGATGTACCGCTCAAAGCCCAGAGTGCGTACCAGCAGTTTGCGGAGGTCTTTCATCATAACAGCCGCAAAGATGCCGGAAAGCCACGAATTGGCACACGCCGCCTACTGCCGCTCGCGCCGGGGCTGCAGCGCCCTGGCCGTAGCGGCGGCTACCAGCCCACCTATCAGGTACCAGGCTACTGTCATAGCCTTGGTTTGAGGGGTTCGGTTGCTGGGGCCGTTGCCCAGGCCCAGCGGCCCCGGCAGCTTCACGCCGCCTACCCCAGCTGCCAGCCCCAGCATGGCTCCACGCCACCAGGCTCCCCGCCCGCTGCCCACCAAGCTGTAGTATAGCCCATTGCTGAGGATGTCGCCGGCCAGGGTAAGGCCGTAGGCAGCTTTGGCATCAGGCTGTGGTGCCCCCGCCGCCCGCAGCATTTTCCGCAGGCCTCGCTCCCCCAGAACGTCCATACGCGGCGCATCTTCGGGACGCACCCGGCGCACCGTTTCGTGTATCAGGTTGAGCACAACGGCGCCGGTGAGGCCGCTGCCCAAAGCCCGCAGTACGGGCGACGATGATGAAGACTTCTGCATACTCATAGAAAATGAAAATTTGAAAAAGCTTGCTGCAGCTAGCCTTAAGCCGGAAAAAATTAGGCGGCTGCTTGCGTGGTTTCGGCGGGGCTGTATATCTTTGCTGCCCCACAAAGCCAATCGGGCTCCGGGAAATGCCTGTTTAGCTCAGTTGGTAGAGCAGCTCATTCGTAATGAGCAGGTCGTTGGTTCGAGTCCAATAACAGGCTCAGTTATTTAAACCCGTAAAATCGCATATCTGTCCATAGAAGCGGTTTTACGGGTTTTTTACGTTTTGAAGAGCCCATATTTCTGGGGCCGAATCTTTGCCTTCTGGGTAAGAGCTACGCTTGCTTTACGCCCCCCCTTTTTTTATGGTTACTCGGTGAACTGTTCCTAATAAGTACCCATCGATGTGAAGCTTGCCGGTTAACCAGTTGCCGGAGCGGAAGGAGCTTCTGTTCTCCTGCTTGATACTACGCTCCTCGAAAGTGGCCGAGGCGCATAAGGGCTAACCTACTCCCGCGTCACTTGTGACCATCATCACTACGACTAACTTGGCTCAGGTCTACTGCCGGCAACACCCGACACAGAAGCCCCTTCCTCTAGTGCCAAGAAGTGCGGCGAGCCATGACGCTGCTGAAAGTGAAGAGCCTGCTTGCCACCCTACCCGTGGAGTTAGAAGTCACCGCGCAGTGAAATAGTATTCCCTGATTGCATCCTTGGGTCCTACCAAAAACGGATAGCTTAGAGGATAGCCACATCCGGATAACAAAAAGCGTAAATGGGATAAAAAAAGCGCCGCTTGAGCATGTTTTGGCTTGCGGCGTGGCAGCCGACTGATTACTTCGCAACTGAACGAAAACCCGCTATATCCATGGCAGTGCCGCAGCATACCTTTCTCCCTGCCCCAACAGCTCCTACTGCGGGCGAATCGGACGCTGCCCCCACAGAGCATAGCCAAGCGCGGGTACAAGCCGTCGACGTGGTGCGGGGCCTCGTTATGGTCATTATGGCCCTCGACCACATTCGGGAGTTCTGGTCGCCCATGGCTGTGCGGGCAGAGGATGTGGCGCATGCCTCCGCCGCACTGTTTTTCACGCGTTGGGTGACGCATTTCTGCGCCCCCACCTTCGTATTCCTCTCGGGCGTGAGTATCTGGCTGTCGGCCCGGAAGCACGGCTCCCGAGCTTACACAAGTCGTTTTCTGCTTTCGCGCGGGCTGTGGCTGATCGTGGTAGAAGTAGTGCTTATCAGCTTGGTGCTGCAGTGGCAGTATAATTTGTTACTGCTGGAAGTTATCTGGGCCATTGGCGGAAGTATGGTACTGCTGGCTGCCCTGCTTTGGCTCCCGCGCGCCGTGCTGGCCGGGCTGGCCGTAGTCATCATTGGCGGGCACGATGCCCTGCCGGTTATCCAGCCCGTTACGGCGAGCAATGCGGGCTGGGCACTGCTCCACAACCCGCCCTTTGTGCTGCCGGTTGGGGGGTTGCCCCCACTGCTGGTTGCGTATTCTGTGGGGCCGTGGCTGGGCGTGCTGCTGGCCGGCTACGTGCTCGGGCCCTGGTTTGCGCTGCCGCTGCCGACGCGTAATCAGCGCCTGCGCCACTTGGGCCTGTTAGCGCTGGGACTGTTTGGGGTATTGCGGGCCACCAACTGGTACAGCGACCCGGCGCCCTGGAGCGAGCAGCCGCGGGGCCTGGGCTATAGCGTCCTTTCCTTTCTGAACGTAACGAAGTACCCGCCCTCCCTGCTGTTTCTATGCCTCACTTTGGGCGGGGCGCTGCTGTTGCTGAGCGTAACGGAGCAGGCAACGAGCCGGCCGGCCCGGTGGGCCCGCACCTTCGGGCAGGTGCCCCTATTCTACTTCGTTGGCCACCTTGTGCTGGTCAGCGGCGCGGCTTTTGTCTGGACCCGGCTGGCTTTTGGCCAGGCGGTGAACTTATCTTTTGCCGCCGTCAACCAATGGCCTGCCGCCTACCAGCCCAGCCTGTTGCGGGCCTACGGAGTGTGGGTGCTGGTGGTGCTACTGCTGTATTGGCCCTGCCGCTGGTACGGGAACTATAAGCGCCGCCACACGCACTGGTGGCTGTCGTACCTATAAGGGCAACGGCGGCGTAAGCTACGGGGCTCGTTTGCCTGCTACCAGATGGCAGCAGTTGGGTATAGCGTACATTCAGCGTGATGAACATTTTGCAATCTGTGTTTCAGGCTGCCGGCATTCCGTTTCGCCCTCGGGTGTTTTGGGGAATGGCGGCCGCGTTCTGGGGCAGCTTTACCCTGCTGGGCTATCTGCAAACCTCGGCTTACTGGTCGCTGCAGGGCGGCCACGGCCTCACGCGCACCGAGACGCTGGACATGGTGCTGCGGAGCGGACTCTGGCTGCTCAGTACGCCCCTGATTTTAGCCTTGGCGCACCGCGCGCCCCTTACGTCGCCGGGCCGGCTGGCTCGTAACCTACTGTTGCACCTGGGGGCTCTGTTTTTGCTCAACCTGCTCATCTCGGGGCTGGTCTACGGCCTACTCTACCAGGTAGCAGGGCTGCGCACGGGTCGGGCCTGGGCTCCCGACGGCGTGTGGGCCAGCATGCTCCTGCGCCTGAGCAATTCGCTGGCATTGTATCTGCTGTTGGTGTTTGTGTACAGCGTAGCGGCCTACGCTTACCGCAACCAGGCTTTACACCACCAAAACACCCGCTTCGAGCTAGCCAATGAGCAGCTTAAGGCCCAGCTGGCAGGTGCCCAGCTGCAGGCCCTGAAAATGCAGCTCAACCCTCACTTCCTGTTTAACACCCACCATGCTATTGTGGGCCTGATTCTGGAGCAGGAAAATGAACGGGCTATGGCCATGGTTACCGCCCTCAGCGACCTGCTTCGGGCCGTACTGGCCAACGGTGATGCGCAGCTTATTCCTTTGCGGGAGGAGTTGCAGTTCACGACCAAATACCTGCATATTCAGCAGATTCGCTTTCAGGACCGCCTGCGCATCGAGTTGGCTATCGACGATGATGCCCGCGGGTGTTTGTTTCCGCAGTTTCTGCTGCAGCCACTGGTGGAAAATGCCATGGTGCACGGCATTGAGCAGCTGGCCGGCGACGCCCTGGTACGCATTGCAGCCCACCGCGAGGGAGAACAGCTGCTGGTAGAAGTGCGCGACAATGGGCCGGGAGCTTCTCAGCCTGCTGGCCGGCGGCGCAACGGCTCGGCTGAAGGTATCGGGCTGAGCAACACCCGCGCCCGACTGGAAAAGCTTTACCACGGCAGGGCGCACCTCGGTTTCTTCCAACCTGACACGGGCGGCACTATCGTGACCCTACGTGTGCCGTTCACCGAGGCTTTGGTTCAGGAATTCCAGTATGCTACCCCTGCTGCCCTATGAGTTTCCGTGCCTTGATTGTGGACGATGAACAGATTTCCCGGCGCATCATCCACACGTTTCTCCGCGACGAACCCGCAATAGAGGTGGTAGGGGAAGCTGCCAACGGCACCGAGGCCGTGCTGCAAATCCTGCAGCTGCGGCCTGACCTAGTGTTTCTGGACGTGCAGATGCCGGAGCTCGACGGCTTTGAGGTACTGCGCGAAGTATGGCCTTATCACCAGCCCTTCGTGGTGTTTACTACCGCCTACGACGCCTACGCTCTGCGGGCTTTCGAGGTAAGCGCAACGGACTACTTGCTCAAGCCGTTTGACCGGCTGCGCTTTCAGCAAGCAGTGGAACGCGTGAAAAAGCCCCTGGCGCAGCGCCGCGACGCCGAGGCCATTCCGACACTACTGCCCCTTCCGGCCGCCGTGGGCCCACCAGCCCCAGGCTTTCTGCAGCGCCTGCTGGTGAAGGAGCAGCGCCGGCTGTTCTTTGTGAAATCAGCCGACATTCTGTATTTCGAGGCTGACCGAAACTACATCAGCGTGCACACGGCCGTCCACACCCACCTTATTTACCAGAGTCTGACGCAACTAGAGTCGCAGCTGGCACCACAGGATTTTACCCGCATTAGCCGCTCCTGCATTGTGGGCCTGAACCACATCGTTGAACTGGAAACCTATTTCAATGGCGAGTACCTAGTGAAACTGCTCAACGGTGAAATGCTCAAATGGACCCGCAACTACCGCGCTAACCTGGCCTCCTTTCACGGCCGGCAGTAATTCCCCTTTTACTTCTTCCTCTCTTGAAAGCTTCCACGCTGTTTTTGCCAGTTCTGCTTCTGCTTTGGCTGGCCGCCCACTTCCCGGCCAGTGCCCAGGACCGCCCCACGCCTTTGGTAATGGGGCAAACCTTCACAATGGCCTCAGCTGCGCTGGGGGAAACCCGGCGCATCAACGTCTACCTGCCGCCCGCCTACGCCGACTCCTCCGGGGCGGCCGGGCTGCCGGTTCTGTACATGCCCGATGGGGGCATGGGTGAAGACTTTTTGCACGTGGCCGGACTCGTGCAAGTACTGACCGGCAACGGCACCATGCGCCCCTTCATCCTGGTCGGCATTGAAAACACCCAGCGCCGGCGCGACCTGACCGGCCCGACCACGGATCCGGAAGACCAGAAAATTGCCCCGAAGGTCGGCGGCTCAGCGGCCTACCGCACATTTCTCCGCACGGAGCTGATGCCCCTTATTCGCCAACGCTACCGCACGAGTGCCGAAACGGCTCTGGTGGGTGAGTCACTGGCCGGCTTGTTTGTAGTGGAAACCCTGCTGCTGGAACCCGCGCTGTTTGATACCTACGTGGCCTTCGACCCGAGTATATGGTGGAACAAAGGCCAGCTCGTGGGCCAGGCAGATAACCTACTACGCGCTTACACCGGCCCGGCCAAAACGCTATACGTAGCCTTAAGCCGCGACACTGGGCAAACACCCGAGTCGCGACGCCTGGCATCTGTGCTGCGCAGTGCCTCCAAGGGTCGCCTCGTCTGGTATTACCAACCAATGCCGCAGGAGACGCACGCCACCATTTATCATCCCGCCGCGCTTCAGGCATTTCGTCTGGTGTTTAAACCCAATCCCACTAATAAATAACAAGGTTGTAGTATCCCTGGCTCACTATAACTTCGACAAGCACCTCAATCAATGGGCTTGTTCTCTGCAGCGAAGGCCTTGCTGGCAGTATTTGAGCGTGTGGTAGCCAGAAGGGTACAAGTAAAAACTTCTTGGTTGAGCTTCCTCACCAACCGAGTTGGCGGGTTTATCCTATGCTGTGTGGACAGTAACCGCACAGAGGACTTTTACACCTTCAGGACGTCCAGTTGAGCGCAGCCGAAAATATCCTTACCGAACGATTTTGCCTTTACGAAGCGGTAGATATGCCTCGGCTGGGCTCAACTGGACAAACGTTTTTGGTTAATGTCCTAAAAGGCTGGTAGGTTGGCGGCACGTATGGTGGATAAGAGTTAATCTAGTTACAGACGGGAACCAGCCTTTGTCATGCTCAGTCTGACAACTTGCTTAAATTGTCCGCGTGACGAAACAACTGCTTTAACTGCCCGCCATGCTGCCTTTCCTTGATTTGTGGTCGGTGTTGATTCTGCTGGGTGCCGTGCAGGGGCTGTTTCTGAGCTGGACATTCTTTTTTTCCCCGCAGGGAGCACGCCTGAGCAACCGCCTGCTAGGGCTGCTCATGCTCAGCCTGGCCCTGCCCGTCGTGGAAATCCTACTCTGCTACTCGGGCTACATTCGGTTCGTGCCCTTCTTCGTGAGCCTCACCGAGCCGCTCACCTTCGTGATTTCGCCCCTGCTCTACCTCTACGCCCGCAGCCTCACCACTCCCGCCTTTCACTGGCGCCCGCGCTACCTGCTACTGTTGCTGCCCGCTGTCCTGCACGCCATTTACCAGATTCCCTTCTTTGCCCAAAGCAATGCCTGGAAGCTGCGCACGGTGGCCGAGTCGTTTCACCAGCCGCATTCGGAGGCCCCGGTTGCCGCGCATCCTTTCTGGTGGTTCGCCAGCTATGACCTGTTTTATCCGGTCTTCTATCTCGTACTGGGCAGCTACCTGCTGGTGTATCTCGGGCTGCAACTGTGGGTCCTGTTCACGTACTGGCGACAACGGGCCTCACTTCCCGCCCACTCCGCAGCGGCACTTGTCTGGCTTACCCGCCTGGGTGCCGGCTTTGTGTTGCTTCTGCTGGTGTACGTCGGCACCACCGCCTACTACCACCACGCCACCGGCGACGTCAACGACACGGGCGACGTCTGGCTGGCCTCGGTTATTTCTCTGCTATTTTATGGCATGAGCGGCCGGGCCATTAGTCGCTCCAGCCTGCTGGCACTGTCGAGCCCGCTCGAAGCATCAACAGAGCCCGCCGCCCCGCGTCGGAAATATGAAAAAACTGCGCTGAGCCCCGAAGCCACGCACGACATCCTTGACCGGCTCCGCACCCTTATGGCTACCGCCCACCCCTACCGCAACCCCAACCTCTCCCTGGCTGAGCTGGCCGCGCAGCTGCGCCTGCCTCAGCACCACCTCTCCCAGGTCATCAACGAGCAGTGCGGGCAAAATTTCTTCGACTTCATCAACGTCCACCGCATCGAAGAAGTGAAACGGCAGCTCCTGCAGCCCGAAACCGCTCACCTAAAGCTGGAGGAAATCGGGTTTGCCGCCGGGTTCAATTCGAAATCGTCCTTCAACGCCGCTTTTAAAAAGAGCACCCA
This sequence comes from Hymenobacter guriensis, assembly GCF_015773195.1. Taxonomy (GTDB): domain Bacteria; phylum Bacteroidota; class Bacteroidia; order Cytophagales; family Hymenobacteraceae; genus Hymenobacter; species Hymenobacter guriensis. The sequence continues at coordinate 183,801 of NZ_JADWYK010000003.1, read as the reverse complement.
GATTACACCCTCACAATTTCGCAAAACCGCGTTGGCGCACTAGAAACGCATTTTACTTTAATCCGACGCGTCCGGATTCGTAAGGTAGTACGCCTGGTTTGCGAGGCGTGTCGTGGGGCGTAAAGCCAAAAAGTAGGTTTGAACATCGATTCACCTACTTCCCATTGGCCATGAGCCCTACCACTCCCGTACTTTCCACCCCTACCCGCCGCTATGACCTCGACTGGCTCCGGGTCCTCGCCTTCGGCTTGCTGATTTTCTACCACACGGGCTTGATTTTCGTGGGCTGGAAATTCCACATCATGAGCCGCGTGAGCAGCCCTGCGATGGAGCTGCCCATGGAGTTCCTCAACCAGTGGCGCATGCCGCTGCTGTTTGTAATATCCGGGGTCGGCGTCACCTTCGCTCTAAGCCGCCGCACCGCCGGCCGGTTCGCCGTCGAGCGGCTCCAGCGCCTGCTGCTGCCGCTGATTTTCGGCATGGTCGTCGTTGTGGTTCCGCAGGTCTATTACCAGCGCCTGTCGGAGGGCGCCCACTATTCCTCTTTACTCGACTTCTATCCCCACTACTTCAACGGCGCCGCGCCGAAGGGTAATTTCACCTGGAACCACCTCTGGTTTATCGCCTACCTGCTGGTGTTCTCGCTGCTCAGCCTGCCCGTGTTTCTCCAGCTGCGCAGGCCCGCCGCCCAGGCGGCCCTCGCCCGCTTGGGCAAGTGGCTGGGCCGGCCCGGCACGGTGCTGCTCTTTGCTGTGCCCCTCATTCTCATCCAACTCGTGCTGCGCCCCTACTGGCCCGATACCCGCAACCTAGTGCACGACTGGTTCAACTTCGCCTTCTACCTCACCTTGTTCATCTACGGCTACCTGCTTGGCCCCCTGGCTGGCTTCTGGCAGGCCGCCGAGCGGCAGCGCTACCTGCTGCTGGCCCTGGGTCTGGCCACGTTCAGCTTCTATTACTGGGGCGACGACTACTATTACGAGCTGATTGGCGGGGCCATCAAGCGCGGTGTACAGGGCTTCAACTGCTGGTGCTGGATCCTGATCTGCATCGGTTTCGGCCGCCGCTACCTCAACCAGAATTCTCCCTTGCTGCAGCGTGCCAACGAGGCGGTGTATCCCTTCTACATCCTGCACCAAACCGTTCTTATAGCTCTGGGCTACTATGTTTTGCAGTGGCCCGCCACCAACGCGGCGAAGTTTGTCATCCTCAGCCTGGGCACTTTCGGCTGCACCCTGCTCCTTTATCTCGTCATTCGGCGCTTCTCGGTGCTGCGGGTGCTGTTTGGCCTCAAGCCTCTGGCGCGGGCCAAGGCAACCGCACCCCCACAAACCCCTGGCAGCCCGGTTAGCGTTGAGCACCTGAACTTTGCCGAATAACCTGAGCGCCGAATATCAATCCCACAAAAAAGCCTCCGCATCAGTAAGTTGATGCGGAGGCTTTTTTGTGGGTTGCCCCAACAGGTTCTCGGCTTAGCTGTCGAGGTTTACGTGGCCGATGGGGCCCCGATCCTGCCGACGCGAATCCTGGTCCTGGTTATAGGAAGTCGACGAAGCGGAAGGCGACGAAGTCGTGCGCTTATCCCATTCCGAGGAGCGGTACGAGCCTTCAGCGCGGGGGATGTTGCCCGAGCGGTAGTCGTTGCGACGAGCCTTGGCGCTGCTCCAGTCCGAGTCTTTTGATTTTGGCGTGGAGCGTGAAGCCAAGTAGCCCAGGCCGCCCAGCAGCAGAGCGCCGCCTACCATTTTCTGCGTAGTCGTCAACTTGTTGAACTGGTCAACGGCTTTCGTGCCCAGGTCTTTCACCGACTGGGGCAACTGGTTTACGGTTTCGCGCCAATCGGTTTCGCTGATCCAGGACTGCACTCCCGACTTGCCTTGGTTGAAACGGTCTTCTACCGTGTCGCGCAGGGTGCTGATGCTATCCGTCAGCGAAGATTTGTTTTCCGAAGAAGAAGTATCCGTAGCCGACGAGGGCGAATCACTGCTCAACGTACGGCCGCTGGGCTGCTGAGATGTCGTGTTCTTAGCCGATACGGCCGACGATGACGCTTGCTTATCTTTCTGGGGCTGGCTGGCAGCACCGGAAACCGAATCGGCATTCTGCTGCGAGAAGGAAGAATCAGAAGCAGACTGCGAAGCTTTATTGGAAATAGAGTTACCCGATGAAGGCTGATTTTGCTTATTTTCCATGACTAGGGAGGGTGGTTAAATGGGAGAAAGAATATGCCGCCGGTGAGGCAGCTTCTGAGGTACTATTCGTAAAGCAGCCACGCTAGGTTTCAAAAATATCCGGGTTTTATACACTCATACTCTGGCACTAAGGCAACAGGCCTCCGCCAGCTGCCTCTATTAGTTGCAGTATTTCTTCGGTTGCAGGCCCTGGCACGGCGAATTAAACGCCCCTCTACTCTTCATCATCGAAGCTGCAGCCCACCTTCATATAGAAAATGGGAACGATGCAGTTGGTCAGAGAACCGCGCCTTCGTCTCGCTAGGCCGGGCCGGCACCGCGGTGCATCGTGGCGGGGTCGGGCAGTGGCAGGCCGTTGGCGTAGAGGTGGGCTTCGGCGCGGCCCGCCTGGCGGGCTTCGGCTTCAAAGCAGTTGGCATAGTACCCCACCCGCATCGACTCCAGCAGGTACTTGCGCAGGAAGCCAACGTAGCCATGTTCCCGATACTGCCGGATGTGGCACATTTCGTGGGCTACCCAATACGGGTCGCGCAGAAAATCGACCCGCTTCACCCCGCTCAGATGGATGCTGTTACCCAAAACCATGGCCACGCTCGACGACTTGAGCACCATGCGGGCAATCCGGGCCAAAGGTGAGTTTTCGATAATGCGGGGAGGGTTCATAAGTAGCGGAAAATCGGCCGGAATATACGGGCCATACTCCTAGGCGGTTGCAAGCTCGACCATGAATATTTGCCGTTTTACCTGTATTTAATAAAGTATTTAAGTCGAATACGGCTTCAAAATTTGGATGCCGACTTTTTTTGAGGTTAGCTTTACTCAACGGGCCAGCTAGAGTCTTCACCGATTTTCACTGGTTTCGGATGTCTTTCTCTTCTTTTCTGCGGCTACCGCTCTGAGTATCGAGTAACACGAAGTACGCTAAGGTCCCTGGTTGGGGCCGACCCTTTAATTGATTCTGCCACCCTACGACGGACAATGAAAAACAGAATTCTGTATTGCCTCGCCGCTGCCTCTCTGGCTCTATCTTTCTTCTTCGAGCAAGCTCCTGCTCCCGCAACTTCCGGTGCTCCCGTAGCCGCCGAAGCTTCCTTCCTCCCCGATTTCCTTTCGAGTGACCCCGACGGCGGCGCCAACGACCGCGCCTCCTACCGCGACTCGCTTCAGTACAGCCAGTATGCGCACGCCCTGGGTGTGAAGCTGGAATACACCGAAGACAAAGACCTGCTCCGCACCGTTACCGACTGGCTGGGCACTCCCTACCGCTTCGGCAGCAACACCAAGCGCGGCACCGACTGCTCGGGCTTCGTTACCCGCGTCTTCAAAGAGGTCTACGGTATCACGCTGCAGCGCAGCTCCCGCTCCATGTTTGAGAAGGTGCAGCGCGTAGCCAAGGACGAAATGCAGACCGGCGACCTGGTATTTTTCCGTCGTGGTCCGGGCCAGCCCATCTACCACGTAGGTATTTACCTCACCAGCGGCAAGTTTGCCCACTCAGCCACCAACGGCGGCGTAATGGTAAGCTCCCTGAACCAGGCCTACTACCACCGCAATTTTTACGCGGCCGGCCGCGTGGCCCGCAACTAAGTAGCGCAGCCTTTTTTAGCCGAACAGCCCCAGTCGTTTTCACGGCCGGGGCTGTTGCTTTTCGGGCAGCCAACTATTTTCGCGCTTCGTAGTATAGTAGCTCGGGCAGCCCTACGCCCCGTACTTTGTCTCCCCTTACTTTCCTCCTACTATGGCAAATCAAGCTCCGAGCGGCGACCAGATCAGCTCCTCGCCCTTTTTCAAGCGTGCCCTGCACTCGGCCGAAGAGTATGTGCGCAAGCCCCTTCGTGTAAAGCAGCTTCTGAATGATGCTTACCAGAAAGCCAGTGAAAAGAAAGACGTGGGCACCATTGCCCACGAGGCCTGGGAAAGCATGCAGCGGCTGTTCCGCCTGATCAAGGCGTCGGTGTCGGGGGAATATACGGGCCTGCCTACTCCTACCATTGTAGCGGCCGTGGCGGTAGTGCTGTACTTTCTGAGCCCCATCGACCTGATTCCGGACTTTATCCCAGTGCTGGGTTTGCTTGATGACGTAGCGCTGGTGGCCTGGTTCTCTTCTACCCTGGCCGACGAGATGGACAAGTTTGAAGCCTGGGAAAGCAGCCGCGCCGTAGTTGTCGACAGCCAGCTCAGCGCTAGCGGGCACACCGCCAAGCAGCAGGCCGAGGCTACAGCCGCTACGTTTGTGCCCACTGAAGAATCGGCCAAGAAAGCTGGCGTCACCGACCTGCCTTCCTCGCCCTCGGTGCCCAGCGCCGAATCGACTACGCCCCACACCGACGTAGCCGCCAACACCACCGACGGAACCCGCGTACCCAGCCACGACTCGCAGACGCCCTCGGGCGATACGGGCGGCAACGTCCGATAATTCAGACACGTCATGTCAAGCAAAAAGGCCCGAACCAAATTGGTTCGGGCCTTTTTGCTTGAGCTTGCTTAGGCAGCTACCTGCGCCTGGGGCGTGTGCGAAGCCACGTAGTCCACAAAGTCGCCCACGGTGCTCAAGGGCACCTCGTCGGGGATGGTGATGTGGAAGCTACGCTCCAGCTCCAGAATAATATCTACTACATCCACGGTATCGAAGCCCAGCTCGCGGCTCAGATTACTGGAAATACGCAGACGCGACTGGCGAATGTGCTTGCGCTTGCTGATAATACGCAACACTTGCTGCGTGATGGCCGGTTGGGCCAGAGTCGTCGAGGCAATCATGGGGGAAACGACGTTCAGGTAAGAGGAAAAGATCAGTATTCAGCAAAAACGGGCGGGTTGACCGCCTGCACTTCCTCGGCACCGACCGTCGAGGCCGCCGGGCCGTCAGTGGGATGACCGGAGATTTTTCCTTTCAGCGTTTCGCTGAGCAGATACATAACCGGGACTACAACGAGGGTAATCAAGGTTGCAAACACCAGCCCGAAAATAATGGTCCAGGCCAGCGGCCCCCAGAACGTTACCGACTCACCACCGATAAAGAAGTTGGGCTCGAAAACGGAGAACATTTCATAGAAGTCCACATTCAGGCCTATGGCCAGCGGAATCAGGCCCAGCGTGGCGGCCGTAGCCGTCAGGATTACCGGGTTCAGGCGGGTGCGGCCGGCCAGCACAATGGCTTCACGCAGGGGCATGCCCTGGGAGCGCAGAATATCGGTGAATTCGACCAGCAGGATGCCGTTCTTCACCACGATACCGGCCAGGGCAATGATACCCACGCCCGTCATCACGATGCTGATATTCATGCCCGTGATGGCCAGCCCCCAGAACACGCCGGCCACAGAGAATAGCACTTCGGAGAGAATGATGACCGGCTTGCTGAACGAGTTGAACTGCACCACCAGAATCAGGAAGATCAGGGCTAGGGCGCCGATACCAGCCAGGGGCAGGAAGTCGGAGGTTTCCTTCTGGTCTTCCTGCGCCCCACCCATCTTAATGGTGTAGCCGGCGGGCGTCGGGTAGGCTTTCAGAGCCGTTTCAATGTTGCGTACCACGTCGGGACCGGTGAAGCCCGACAGCACGTTGGAGGAAATGGTGATGACGCGCTTCACGTCCTTGCGCTTGATGCCGCCGTAGGTCGTGCTGTATTTCACGTCAGCCACGGAGCTGATGGGCACCTGGCGCATCTGGCCGGTGGCGTCGCGGAAAGTCAGCGGCGAGTTCAGGATGGCATTTACATCTTCGCGGTAGGGCTTGGCGTAGCGCACCTGGATGGGATACTCGTCATCAGCCGTCTTGAATTTGCTGGCCTCGTAGCCGTAGATGGCCGTGCGCACTTCCATACCGATCTGCGCCGTGCTGATACCCTCGCGGTTGGCGCGGGTCCGGTTGATGTTCACGGCAATTTCCGGGTTGCGGTCCTCCAGGTTGGAGCGCAGCTGCTCGATACCGCCGATGTTCTTGGAGGTGATGTAGCGAATCACATCCTTCGACAAGGCAGCCAGTTTCGGGTAGTCGTCGCCGGCTACTTCGATGGCAATTTCCTTGCCCGTGGGCGGGCCGCTCGACTCCTGGTCCACTGAGATTTCAGTGCCGGGAATTCCTTTCACTGCCTCGCGGATCTTGTCCATGTAGGTGCGGGTTTCGGGGCCGGTCCGCTCACTCATTTCCTTGAAGGCCACGGCCACCTTAGCCAGGTGCGACTGCGACACCCCCGAAGCCGTAGCCTCGCCCGGGTCGCCAGCACCGATGGCCACGTTGGTGATAACCGATTCTACGTCCGGGTTTTTCTGGCCGATGACGCCGTAGATGCGGCGCTCCAGAATGCGGGCTACAGAGTCGGTCACCTCTACGCGGGTGCCTACCGGCATCTTCAGGTAGGTATACACGAACTTCGGGTCACCCTTGGGGAAGAAGTCCACCTTAGGGCTGCGCATGCCCACCGCCACAAACGAAGCGAAGAACACGATTACTACCCCAACCATAACGATAACCGGGTGGCCAATAGCCCAGCGCACCAGGCTGGCGTAGCCATCCATGAAGCGCGGCAACGCCCGGGTCTGGAACCAGGCAATACCCTTGCTGAAGACGAACATGTTCAGCCAGATAAAGGCCGCCACGAACAGCAACAGGTTGCCAATGAAGTGACCGTGCTCCTTGAAGAAGCCGGGGGCTTCGGTGCCAGCTGCCAGGGCTGCGGCGCCCTCGGCCGCGCTGGTGTGGCCACCAATGCCCACCAGGTTGAACAGAATGCCAAAGCCAACTAAGCCAGCCGTCCAGATCAGCAGGTTGCGCGTCACGCGGGGCTTGCTGTCTTCGTGGTGGTGGTCTTCGCGCTCCATGAACGACACGGCAAATACCGGGTTCATGATGAAGGCCACCACCAGCGAGGACATCAGCGTAAGAATAAGCGTGACGGGCAGGTAGAACATGAAGCTACCCACGATGCCGGGCCAGAACATCAGCGGCACGAAGGGGGCCACCGTGGTCAGTGTACCGGCCAGTACCGGTACAAATACCTCACCGGCAGCGTACTTGGCGGCCTGGGCCGTGGTCAGCTTGGGGTGCTCGTGCAGCAGGCGGTGGGTGTTTTCAATCACCACAATGGCGTCGTCTACCACGATACCCAAGGCCAGCAGGAAGGCGAAGAGCACAATCATGTTCAGCGCGAAACCGAACATGGGCAGCATCACGAAAGCCAGGAACATCGAAATCGGCACCGAAAGGCCCACAAACAGCGCGTTGGTGGTGCCCATGAAGAACATCAGAATCACCGTTACCAGGATAAAGCCGATGATGATGGTGTTGATCAGGTCGTGCAGGGTTACGCGGGTGTCGTTCGAGGTGTCACCGGTGATGGTAATGCGCAGGTCGCTCGACAGGCTCTGTTTCGAGTCGTCCACCAGGGTCTTGATCTTGTCGGAGGCGTCGATGAGGTTTTCCCCCTGGCGCTTAATCACGTTCAGCGTAATCGAGGGCTTGCCGTCGAGGCGGGCGTACGATTCGCGGTCCTTGAAGGCGTCCTCCACGGTAGCAATGTCGCCAAGGCGCACGGCTGAGCCGCTCAGGTTCTTGATCTGAATGTTGGCAATGTCGGCAGCGTTGACGTACTGACCGGCCACGCGCACGGCGCGCTTCTGGTCGCCCACGTCCACCGAGCCGCCTGAGATGGTAATGTTCTCCCGGGCAATGGCGCCTTCGATGTCGCCGAAGCCCAGACGGGCGGCGCGGAGCTTGTAGAGGTCTACGTCCACGTTCACCTGCTGCTCCAGCGCCCCGATGATGTCGACGCGGGTAATTTCGGGCAGGGCTTCAATCTTGTCCTGGAAGTCGTCGGCCAGCTTCTTGAGCTGGGCTGCCGGCAGGTTGCCGGCCAGGTTGATCTGCATGATGGGCAGCTCCGACAGGTTTACTTCCTGCACGGTGGGCGGAGTGGGCAGGTCGTTGGGCAACTCGTTGCTTGCCTTGTCCACCGCGTCCTTGATGAGCTGCTTGGCGTACTGCACGTCCACGCCGGAGTTGAACTCTACGTCCACGATGCAATAGTCCTGGTTGGAGGTGGAGTTGATTTTCTTCACCCCGTTCACCGACTTGATTTCTTTCTCAAGCTGGCGCGTCACCAGGTTTTCGATGTCGGTGGGCGAAGTGCCGGGGTACACCGTGGCCACGATGATGCGCGGAATCACGATGTCCGGGAATTTCTCCTTGCCCAGCTTGATGTAAGCAAATATGCCCATCACGCACAGAATCAGCGTGATGATGTAAATACTGGTCTTGTTATTGATGGACCAACTGGTGGGTCCAAACTCTTTTTCGATATCCTGCATGGCTGTGAAAAGCTAGGATGTGAGACGAATCAGGCAGCGCCAGCTGAGGCCGCGGCGGCTTCAGCTGGCACTGGTCCCGGCTTATCCGGCCGAGCCGGCAGGAGCCACCGGCTGACCTTCATTAAGATTTTGATAACCAGCGGAAATCACCTGGTCGTTGGCATTCAGGCCGCCCGTAATTTCCGTACGGCCGTTGTAGGTAGCGCCGGTTTGCACCACACGCTTGGCGGCCACTTTCTTGCCGCCTTTATCGGCTACCACAAACACGTAGCTGTTCTCCTCATCGCGCTGCACCAGATCAACCGGCAGCACCGTGGCGCTGTTCTTATTGTAGTTCTGGATGCGCACGGTGGCTACCATGTTGGGCCGCAGTTGCTGGGCTACCGGGCCGCTCACCCGCAGCTCAATTGAGAAGGTGCGGCTGGCCGGGTTGATGATGCGGCTCACGGTGCGCACGGTAGACGGAATATCCGTAGCTCCCAGATCAGAAATGGTCACCAGGGCTTTGTCGCCGGCTTTGATCTTGTTGGCATAGTTTTCCGATACGTCGGCAACCAGCTTGCCGCCGCCGCCGCTGAGCAGGCGTACCACCGGTACGCCGGGGTTGCCCATTTCGCCCACTTTGGCCGGAACTTCATCCACGGTGCCGCCGAAGGGGGCTACCACGTTGTACATGGCCCGCTGCTGCTGCTGGGTGGCTAAGCTGCGGCGCAGGGCATCGTAGTTGTTTTTGGCCTGCAGGTACTGGATTTCGGTACCGATCTGCTGTTTCCAGAGGCGGTCCTGCTTTTCGAACACCGTTTTGGCCAGTTCCAGGCGGGTGCGCAGCTCGGCAATGCCCGATTCGAGCACGGCTGCGTCCTGAGTGGCAATAACCTGGCCCTTGCTTACCCGGTCGCCGCGCTGCACGCGGATGCTGGTGAGCACGCCCGGCACGCGGGGCGACACATTGGCGTTTTCGTCGAAGTCGGCGCGGCCCTGCACTTCCACGTAGCTGGTGAAGCTTTCGGGCTGCACGCTGATAACCGACACGGGCGTGGCGGCCAGGGTAGCGCCTGCGGTCGGACCGGCTTTGGCTTCCAGCTCGGCAATTTTGGCGGCGTTGGCGGCCTGTTCTTTTTTGAGCTTTTCCAGCTCAGCTTTGGGGTCCTTTTCCCCGCCGCAGCTGGTCAGCTGCAAGCTACCAACAGCTAGCAGGCCGAAAGTGAAGAGACGAAGGGACGTGGAAGGAGTATACATGACGACAGTCGGGAGTTGCGAAAGAAAGAGTTGGAAAGAGGCGCCTTAGTTGCGGGTGCGGCTGTACAGCTCGCCGGTAGCTTTGTCGCGGTCCACTTTGGCTACCAACACATCGTAAATGGCGGCGTAGTAGTTGGTTTGGGCCTCACGCAGCGAGGTTTCAGCCGTCACCACTTCCAGGTTCGAGCCTACGCCTTCCTGAAACTTGATGCGCGAGACGCGGGCCACATCGGCAGCCAGGTCCAGGTTGGCGCGCTGGTTGTCCAGCACATCCAGGGCGTTGATGAGGGTAGTGCGGCTCTGCGCGTCCTGCAGGTCGATGCTCTGGCGCAGGGTTTCAAAGCCTTTCTCAATGCTCTGCTGCTGAATGCGGGCCTGCTGCACCTGGTACTTGCGGCGGAAACCGTCAAACACGGGAATCTGCAAGCTCAACCCCACGTTGCCGAAGCCAAACCAGTTCTGGTTGGGGAAGCCATTGGCAGACCGGGAATCGGGTCCGCGGAAAGCAAACAGGTCGCCGGGGTTCTTGGCGGAGCCCGAAAAGCCGTAGGCTGCCGTAGCCAGCAGGCGCGGGTAAGCGCCGGCGCGGCGGTTGGCCAGGTCCAGGCCGGCCAGAGCCTGCTGGGTTTCCAGGGTGCTGAACTCAATCCGGTTGTTGTAGTTGAAGACGGCAGCCAGTTGGCCGGTGCGGGCCCCGCTGAGGGCCGTTTGCTGGTCCTGCTGCCGCTGGGCATCGGTGGTGCCGGATGGCGCCGTGCCGGTGGGCACGCTGCCAAGGCCCGTTACACCGCCGCCCGTGCTAGTGCTGGCCACCCCGAGGCGCTGCCGCAATTCGCCGGCATCCACCACGGCGGCCCCCAGCGAGTCGGTTAGCTGCACACCCTGGTTTTGGGGTAGTCCCATCTGAAACTTCAGCAACGCCACGCTCAGCTCGGTGAGGCGCTGGGCCTTCTGCTGCTCTACCAGCAGATTATTGCGCTGCACCTGCAGGCGCTGCACGTCCAGCTTCTCGGCAAAACCAGCTTTAAAGGTTTCGTTGGTCTGGTACAGCACCGTATCCAGGCGCTGCACGTTGCGGGCCAGCAGGCCAAGCCGCGCGCGGGCTACCAATGTGCTGTAGTAGGCCTTGCTGACCTGCTCCACCACGTCGATTTCGGCTTGCTGGGTTTGCTTCTGGGCCAGCTGCTCGTATACTTTGGCGGCTTTCAGACCAATCAGGTAAGAGCCGTCAAACAGCAGCTGCGACACCGAAGCGCTGGTGTTGCCGGCCCATTGCAAGCCAAAGGCAAACGCCTGCGGCGGAACTGGCTCCGAAGGCAGCGCTACGGTGCCCAGGTTTACCGTCTGGCCGTTTTCTGCGGCGGCAATATCCTTGGCCGTGAGCGTAGTAGCGCTGCCGCCACCACCCAGTGCTCCAAAGTCGACCAGGCTTTTCTGCAGCTTGAAGTTGTCGGCCACGTTGGCGGCCACGTTCACCTGCGGCAAACCGGCCGATTTGATTTCGCCCACCTTGGCCCGGGCAGTCTGCTCATTTAGGCGCGTGGCCAGCAACGAGGATTTGTTTTTGATGGCGTAGTCGATGGCCTGCTGCAGGCTCAGGTCCAGCGGCCTGTCGGAAACGGCGGTGGGGGCTTGCGCCAGCAGCTTGTGCAGACTCAGAAAGCCCAGTACCGCCAGTAGCAGCGCGGCACGCAAAGCGTTTTTCATAGTGTGATTGGTAAGAAAAGAGCGCGGAAAACGTTATTCAGTTTCCGTCACCTGACGGTATTCATTGATGACTTTGTGGCCTTTGAGCGTGGAAATACCCGTGAGAAAGTGCTCTACTATCACGGAGTTCACGCGCTGGATGTCGAATTGCCTGACCGGAAACACGGCGTTGTTGAACATCAGCTCGATTTCGGCCAGGTGCAGGCGCGACAGCACTTCCACGTCCAGATCGGGGCGGTACAGGCCCTCTTCCATGCCGCGGCGGATGTTGGCGGCTACTTTGGCCAGGATGAAGGTGTTTTTGTGCTCATCGAACAGGGCCCAGGCCTGGGGGTAGTATTTCTGCAGATCATGAAAAATGCTGGGGTGAATGTTGGTGAGCATGTCCCGGTGCCACTGAATCAGGCTGAACATGGCTTCCAGCGCGTTCGAGCCCTGGGCAAAAGCCGTTTCGCAGTCATCTTCCTCGCGGTTGAGGCGCTGCTGCATCACGGCCAGCACAATCTGATCCTTGTTTTCAAACCACTTATAGAGGGTTTTCTTCGACATGCCCAGGCTGGTGGCTATGTCGTCCATCGACACGCTGCGGATACCTTTCCGCATAAACAGCTCCACCGCCCCGACGATAATCCGGTCCTTGATTTCCATTGCGGCTCAAAGGTACTGCGGAAACTCCAAATGAATCCAAAGTTTCCATAACATTTTTTCTATTTTATTTTCTCCGGGCAGAGTTTCCCGGGGAAAGTGGTGGCTTGTTGCCGGCCGGACCAGTTGATTTTTCAGCGGCCAAAGCTGCCTCAGTATTACAGACGGACAGGCCGCAGGTTTACTTTACCGGCCCTATATATTTTTTTACGGGGCCGTTCCGGCCGGCTGGCCCAGGCACCCGGCCGCGAAAAAGCGCCAGCCGTTGTACCTTGGCAGCCTACATTCTTGCCTTGCTTTTATGAAAATCCGCACCGGCTTCGGCTACGATGTGCATCAGCTGCGCGAAGGCCTGCCCTTCTGGCTTGGCGGCATCCAGGTACCGCACACCCACGGCGCCCTCGGTCACTCTGATGCCGACGTGCTCATCCACGTTATCTGCGACGCGCTGCTGGGCGCAGCCAACCTGCGCGACATCGGCTTCCACTTCCCCGATACCGATCCTCAGTACAAGGGCATCGACTCCAAGCGGCTGCTGGCCGAGGTAATGCGCCTGCTGCGCGAGCGGGGCTACACCATCTCCAACATCGACTCCACCATCTGCCTAGAAGCGCCCAAGGTGAACCCGCACATTCCCGAAATGCAGCGCGTGCTGGCCGAGGTAATGGGCATCGAAGCCGACGACATCAGCATCAAAGCCACGACCACCGAAAAGCTGGGCTTTGTAGGCCGCCGCGAAGGCGTAGCCGCCTATGCCTCGGTGCTGATTGTGAAGGGATAAATGGCTGAACGGCTAAATGGCTGAGTTTGTCATGGCGAGCATTCAGCAACTTAAGCCATCCAGCCAGAAAACCATCCGGCCCTTCAGCCGTGCAACCATTCAAGTAAAAACCCATCTAACAGAAAACCCATCACCCCTTCTCATATGAAACTCTCCTTCCTGGGCGCGCTGCTGCTCGCCGGGGCCTGCACCACGGCTGCCGTGGGCCAGCAGCCGGAAAACAAGCGCAAAATCAAGGTAAAGCGCAAGACCAAAACCGAGCAGCCCGCCGCTACCGAGCCGGCCACCGCACCCGCCGCCGCGCCCACCGACTGGGCCCGCCAGTACGGCCAGACCATCACCCAGGCTGATCTGCGCCAGCACCTCACTGTGCTGGCCTCCGATGCCTACGAGGGCCGCGAAACCGGTGAGAAAGGCCAGAAAATGGCCGCTGATTACATCAGCAACCGCTTCAAGGAGCTGGGCCTCACCGGGCCCGTGCAGGGTTCTGACAACCCCTACCTGCAGCACTTCACCATGATTCGTTCTTCATGGAAGGATGGTGCCACGCTGAAAGTGGGCAGCCAGAGCTTTGCCTGGCTCCAGGATTTCTACGGCTACGGATCCTCGCCCTTCCAGCAGGCCACGGTGGTGCAGCCGGTGTTTGCGGGCTATGGTATCGAGCAGGATGGCTACTCCGACTACGCGGCCCTGGGCGACGTGAAAGGCAAGGACCTCATTATTCTGACCGGTGAGCCGATGAAAGACGGCAAGCCGCTGCTGGGCAAGGACGGACAGCCCAGCAAGTGGGGCATGGACTACCGCGGTAAAGCTACCGTGGCCACCCAGAAAGGCGCGCGGAGCGTGTTCTTCGTGAGCTTCAACCCCAACGACAACTTCCAGAAAACGGCTGCCCGCTTCGGTCCTTACCTGAAAAAGCCCACCATCACCTTCGCCGATAAGCCCTCGGACCGCGTGGCCACGTTCTTCGTGTCGCCTGCGGTGGGCTACAAGCTGCTGGGCACCACGGCCGCGGGCGTAACCAAGTACACCGATGCTACCGCCGCCGGGGGCAAGCCGCTGAAATCAACCTTCAAGCCGGCCAAGTTCACCATCACCGCGCCCAAAGACCAGCAGCCTTTCACCACCGAAAACGTGCTGGGCTTTATGGAAGGCTCGGATAAGAAAGACGAAATCCTGGTGGTTTCGGCCCACTACGACCACATCGGCATCATCGACGGCGAGGTGCACAACGGGGCCGACGACGACGGCTCGGGCACGGTATCGGTGCTGGAGCTGGCGGAGGCCTTCACCAAAGCCAAGGCTGAAGGTCACGGCCCCCGCCGCAGCATCCTGTTTTTGACGGTGACGGGCGAGGAAAAAGGCCTGTTGGGCTCGGAGTACTACACCGACCACCCCATCTTCCCGCTGGCTCAGACGGTAACGGACCTCAACATTGACATGGTGGGCCGCACCGACAAAGGCCACGAAGGCAAGGGCGACTACGTGTACGTTATCGGCTCCGACAAGCTTTCCTCGGAGCTGCACGCGGCCCTGGAAAACGCCAACAAGCAGTACGTGCAGATGGACCTGGACTTTCAGTTCAACGACCCGCAGGACCCCAACCGCTTCTACTACCGCTCCGACCACTACAACTTCGCCAAGCACAAAATCCCGGTAGCCTTCTTCTTCAACGGGGTGCACGACGACTACCACGGCCCCAAGGATGAGGTAGACAAAATCGAGTTTGCGAAGATGGAAAAGCGCGCCCAGCTGGTGTACTATCTGGCCTGGGACATTGCCAACCGCGAAAACCGTCCCGTTGTCGATTCCAACAAACCGTAAACTTTGTGCTTAGTGCGTAGTGCCGCGTACTTCTCAGTGCAAGCGTAACCAAACGGCGGCTGCTCCTGCGGCCGCCGTTTGCGTGTCGGACGATGTAGAGACGCATATTGCGTCTCGTCGTTGAACGCTTAGTCAGCAACGGCGAGCCGCAAATAGGCCTCACTCTTTCTAAGCACGAGGTACTAAGCACCAATAACTCCTATTATGAAAAACCTGTACCGTTACGCGCTGGTCCTGGCCCTGGCTGGCCCGGCGGCGCTGCCAGCCGCTGGCCAAGGTAAAATCAAAGTAAAAGTGAAGTCCAAGGGTGAGCAGCCTGCCGCCGCTCCGGCGTCTGCCGCCCCGCCCACCGACTGGGCAATGCAGTACGCGCAAACCATTGATGCGGCCGACTTGCGCCGCCACCTTACTGTGCTGGCTTCCGACGCTTACGAGGGTCGTGAAACCGGTGAGAAAGGCCAGAAAATGGCCGCCGACTACATCAGCAACCGCTTCAAGGAGCTAGGCCTCACCGGGCCGATGACGGGCTCCGACAACCCGTATCTGCAACACTTTACCCTGGAGCGCACCCGCTGGAACGGCACGCCTACGCTGCTAGTAGGCAAGCAGCCCTTCGTGTGGAAGCGCGACTTCTACTCCACTGCCTCCTCGCCGTTCCTGCAGGAAACCACCGTGCAGCCGGTGTTTGCGGGCTACGGCATCGAGCAGGATGGATACTCCGACTACGCCGCTTTGGGCGACGTGAAAGGCAAGGACCTCATCATTCTGACTGGGGAGCCGATGAAAGACGGCAAGTCGGGGCTGCCGGCCGTGGCGGCGGGCGGCAAGGCCTTTGTGCCCAGCACCCGCAGCAAGGTGGCGCTGGCCACCCAAAAAGGTGCCCGCAGCATTTTCTTTGTGAACCTCGATACGGCTGACTACCGCAAGAGCCGGAACTTCGTGCTGCCTTACGTGGAGCAGGCCCGCATGAATATGCTGAGCCAGCAGGCCCCCGCGCCCCGCGCCAACTACTTCTTTGTGTCGCCGGCGCTGGGGCAGGCGCTGCTGCACACCTCGGCCGAAAAGCTGGCTTCTTACCGCGACGCCACGGCTGCTGCCCGCCAGCCGGTTGCGTCCTCCTTCAAGCCCGCGGCTTTCACCATTAAAGCGGCCCGCAAGCAGGAAACCTTCGCCACCGAAAACGTGCTGGGCTTTCTTGAAGGCACCGACAAGAAAGAGGAAGTGCTGGTGATATCCTCGCACTACGACCACCTGGGCATCAAGAACGGCGTGGTATACAACGGGGCCGACGACGACGGCTCGGGCACGGTAGGCGTGCTGGAGCTGGCCGAGGCCTTCACCAAAGCCAAAGCCGAGGGCCACGGACCGCGCCGCAGTATTTTGTTTCTGGCCGTGACGGGCGAGGAAGAAGGCCTGTTTGGTTCCGAGTACTACACCGACCACCCCGTGTACCCGCTGGACCAAACCATTGCCGACCTGAACATGGACATGATTGGCCGCACCGACAAGCAGCACGAGGGCAAGCCCGACTACGTGGACCTGGTGGGCTCCGACAAGCTTTCCTCTGAGCTGCACGCCATCAATGAGGCGGCCAATGCCAGGTACACCAAGCTGGAGCTCGACTACCACTACAACGACCCCAAAGACCCCGAGCGAGTGTACTACCGCTCCGACCACTACAACTTCGCCAAGCACAAAATCCCGGTCATCTTCTACACCACCGGCGACCACGCCGACTACCACCAGCCCACCGACGACGTGGAGAAGATTGAGTTCGAAAAGCTGCAGAAGCGGGCCCAGCTGGTGTTCTATACCGCCTGGGAGCTGGCCAATCGCGACCAGCGCATCGTCGTCGATTCCAACAAGCCGTAGCCTGGCCGGTTACTGGCTCAGGGCCAGCAGTGCGGCTCCCGACAGCTTCCAGCCGCGCTGCTGGCAAAACTGCAGAAAGGCCCGCCTGATGGCCGTTGAAGATGGGATAAAGCTGTAAATGGCTTGGTTGGCTGAGTTGAGGTAGATGGCCACGCGCTCCTGCCGCAGCCAACCGGCGGGCCGGTAATCAACCCGTTTGATGGCCGTATATTCGTAGATGCTGGCCGTTACTACCTTTATTTCCAGCCGATCGGGGTAGAGCACCAAACGCGGGTTTAAGTCGTTACGCGAGTGGCCCGGCAGGAAACCCCAGGTTAGAAAGCTTCCCTGAATTTCATCGACGGGCAGCGCAAAGCCTTCGGGCGGCAAGGGGTCGGGAATGTGGGAGAAGGCCACAGGCGTGAAATGAGGGAGCGAAAACGTGCCCGTAATCTAAAAAAATGCTTACCAAACCCAGTCAATTTCAGCGCGACAGCGAAGCCAAGGCCTTCGACCTGGAGCACCGGCGCAAGATTCGCTTCAACATTGGCAAGTACAACGCGGCCGTGCAGACGGGCCTGGGCTGGTACCAGGACCACGAGCTGGCGCGGGAGCGGGCCTCCTACCTCAAGGCCAACGTCATCAACCACCTCGATGAGTACCTGCTCGAGTTTGAGCGCAACTTCACCGAGCGGGGCGGGCGCGTCATTTGGGCACAGACGGCCGAGGAAGCCCTGCACGAAATCGGCAAGATCATGGCCCGCAAGCATGCCCGCACGGTGGTGAAGGCCAAGAGCATGACCACGGAAGAAATTCACCTGAACCCGTTTCTGGAAAAGAACGGCATCGAGTCCATCGAAACCGACCTGGGCGAGTACATCGTGCAACTGAACGGGGAGCGGCCCTACCACATCGTGACGCCGGCCATGCACCTGAGCAAGCAGGACATTGCCGACATCTTTGTGAAGCACCTGGGCATCAAGCCCACCGACGACGCCCAGGAGCTGGTGCTTACGGCCCGCCGCCTGCTACGCCAGAAGTACACTACGGCCGAGGTAGGCATCACCGGGGGCAACTTCCTCATTGCCGACGTGGGCGGCGTAGCCGTGACGGAAAACGAGGGCAACGCCCGCCTGTCGGCCACCTTTCCCAAAACGCACATTGCCATTGTGGGCATCGAAAAGCTGATTCCCAAGCTGGCTGACCTGGATTTGTTCTGGCCCCTGCTCAGTACCAGCGGCACCGGCCAGCAGCTCACGGTATATAACACCGTGTACACTGGCCCGCGCCAGCCCCTGGAAAAAGACGGCCCCGACGAAATGTACGTGGTGCTGCTCGACAACGGCCGCACCACCCTGCTGGCCCAACCCGACAAGCGCGAGGCACTGCACTGCATCCGCTGCGGGGCCTGCCTGAACGTGTGCCCGGTGTACAAGAACATCGGTGGGCACACCTACGAAACCACTTACTCAGGGCCCATTGGCTCGGTGATTTCGCCCCACCTGGCGGGCATGGAGGAAAATAAGCACCTGAGCTTCGCCAGCAGTTTGTGCGGGGCCTGCACCTCGGTGTGCCCCGTAAAAATCAACCTGCACAGCCTGCTGCTGCGCAACCGCCAGCAGGCCGTGCAGGCCGGCTTCACCGATAAGGAAGAGCGCCGGGCCGTGGGCTTCTGGCTCTATGGCATGAAGCACCGCTGGGCCTGGGATGCCGCCCCGGCCGCCGGCAAAAACTGGGTACTCAGCCGCCTGCTGGGCGAAGTAGGCTGGAGCAAGCGCCGCGACGCCCTGCAGATAGCGCCCAAGTCGTTCCGGCAGCTCTGGAAAGCCCGGCCTAAGAAGTAAGCGGTGCTTACCGCTGGTGCATGAGCAGGGCCGTAACGGCGGCCACCACCGGGCCTTTGGTTTCAGGCTGCAGTGCAGGGTTCAGCCACACCCGGCCACGCCCCAGCAGCTCCACGGCAGCTACTACCGAGCCATTGGCCCGCACAAACTCATAACCGATGGGAGTGCCGGTGGGAAAGCGCATGGGCTGGCCGTCGCGGCGCATGAGGTGGGCAATGGGCCGTACCGTGAATACCGAGTCGCCGTTGGTAAATGAGCCAGCAGGCATTTGCAGCCCCCGGCCCAGGCCCAGGTGGTTTTCAACCACCAGCTGCCACACCGGCTGGTTGAGGGCGACAATGCTGCTGCGGAACACCTCGTCGCTTTTCAGTGTGACGCTGGTGCGGGAGTGGGCGCCGGTAGAGATGCCCAGGTCATTGTCGCTCATGAAGTAGGCCGACTGCGCCTGCCAGGTAGTGCCCTGCACCGGCTGCATTACAAACGACGACTTTTGCCGGACGCGGGTAGCATCAAACCCTACCGATTTGCCAAAGGAATGATTCGTAGTGCTGCGCCAGCCTTTGTGCACAGAGGCCGTGCTGAACTCGCCGAACTGATATCTATAGCGAAACCCCTGCTTGCCCGTAACCGGCAACGGCGTGGTGGCCTGCAGGTCATCGGGAACCTGCATGGCTACGCGGCTGGCGGAGCAGCCCACAAAAGAGAATAGCACGGCGCCGGCTGCCGCCCCGAGGAACAGGGTAGAAAGTTTCATACAGCAAAGTAGTTGGTTGCTGCTCTTACTGCGCGAAAATCAGACCAGAAGCTTCAGCTCAACTGTAAAAGCTTTGAGCCGTACAACCGCCCCGTATACTGGCCTTACCTGCTTAGCTGATGCCCTGGGACTTATTGCTGCATGTGTTGGCCTTCGGGGCCGGGGCAGTGCTGGTGCTTATGACGTTGCTGGGTGCTATTCGCTCCTTTGTGCTGCCCCGCAACGAGTCGGTGCTGATTACGAACTGGCTTTTTCGCAGCATCCGCTACGCATTCAGCGGGCTGGCGCGGCTGCGCACCACCTACGGCGCCCGCGACCGGGTGATGTCGCTCTACGCACCGGTGGCTTTGGTGGCGCTGCCGGGGTTGTGGCTGGTGCTCTTGGGCATAGGCTACACGGCCATCTTTTGGGCCCTGGGCGAAGGCGACCTGGACCGCTGCTTCCGCATCAGCAACAGCTCTTTATTTACGCTGGGCTCGGAAGAACCCAGCGACCATTTCCTGGCCAACGCCATGTCGTACTCCGAGGCCGGGCTGGGGCTGCTGCTGGTTACGCTGCTGATTTCGTACCTGCCCACCATGTACCAGGCGTTTTCGCGGCGGGAGCTGGTGGTGGCCCGGCTGGAGCTGCGGGCGGGTGCCCCTGCCTCGCCCGTCACACTGCTGGAGTGGCTGCACCGCACCGGCTCCCTGGCCGACGACGGCGTGCAGTGGGACCAATGGGAAGCCTGGTTTATGGAGCTGGAGGAAACCCATACCTCCATTGGCATCCTGGCGTTTTTCCGCTCGCCCCAGCCCGGCCGCTCCTGGGTAATGGCTGCCGATATTGTTCTGGATGCCGGGGCTTTGCTGCTTAGCGCTGTCGATGTACCCCGGAACCCGCACGGGGAGTTGTGCTTTAAAGCTGGCTGCATCAGCATCAACCGCATTTACCGCTACTTTGAGGGCGCCAATGCCAGCCCTGACGTCGTGCCCGATTCCATTATTGAAGAACCTACCAGCCAGGATTTCCGCGACGCCTGCCAGCAGCTGCGAAAGGCCGGGATTCCACTGCACGCCAATGAAGCCGCCAGCTGGCACACCTACCAGGAGCTACGCAGCCGCTACCGGCGCGCCATCCACTATCTGGGTCAGCTCACAATGACGCCGGAGATAAAAGCGCTATAGCCCCCGAATATAAGGTTAGGCGCTTTCCTCGTCGGGCAGAATGTTCACGTCCTGTACCAGCACCATCTTCTCGATTTCGCGCCCCCGGGTAGTATTAGCTAAGCCGCCCAAAGCCGTTTCCTTGTAACGGGTCTCCATGCTCTGGCCCACTTCGCCCAGCGCTGCCACGCACTGATCCACGGGAATTACCGGGTCGACGCCGGCAATGGCAATCTGGGCGGAACTGAAGGCAATGGCCGCCGCAGAGGCGTTGCGCACCACGCAGGGCACTTCTACCAGGCCCGCCACCGGGTCGCACACCAGGCCCAGCATACACTGGATGGTGATGGCCACAGCGGCAAACACGTGCTCTACCGAGCCGCCCAGGCAGTACACAATGGCGCCGGCGCCCATAGCCGCTGCCGAACCCGTTTCGGCCTGGCAGCCCCCTACGGCCCCGGCCAGGGAAGCATTTTGCTCGATGATGAGGGCAATGCCCGCCGCTACCAGCAGGCCCTCCAG
Source organism: Hymenobacter guriensis (assembly GCF_015773195.1). Classification (GTDB taxonomy): domain Bacteria; phylum Bacteroidota; class Bacteroidia; order Cytophagales; family Hymenobacteraceae; genus Hymenobacter; species Hymenobacter guriensis. The sequence continues at coordinate 162,995 of NZ_JADWYK010000003.1, read as the reverse complement.
AATCTTGTGGTCGTCCAGCTTATGCAAGTCCTGCAGCGTGACCAGCACGCCCGGCAAAATACCCGAGGCTCCGGCCGTGGGTGCCGCCACCACCCGGCCCATGCAGGAATTCACTTCCTTGGCGCCCAGGGCGCGCACAATGAGGTTCTTGAACTCGGGGGAAAGCACTGTGACGGGCGAGGCCGCAATTTTCTTTGCCCCGTTGTTGATCATGCCGGAGCGGGACGTCATGTCGCCGGTTAGGCCGGTGTGTACGGCCTCGCGCATCACGTCGTAGGCGCGCTGCAGGCCCGGCCAGATCTGGTCTTCGGTGCGGCCTTTCTGCTCTATTTCGTAGGCCAGCACGGGCTGGTAAAGCGGCTCCCCGGTACTGGCGCAGTGGGCCTGCCAGGAAGCAAAATCAGTGAAGAGAAGTGACATGGGTGGGGTGGGATTATCAGTTGCCTGGTTTCAGTTGTCAGTCGCCAATCAACAGCTGGCTTCTGGTTACTAACAACGGATAACTGCTACAGGTGGGTGGGGTGCGAAAGTCGGGAGAAATTTTGGTCTGCTCCCAGGCAGCAAAAAGCCGCCCCGGCCTGAGGCCAGCGGCGGCTTCGCTTGATGTGGCTGAGCCTACTGCGCAGTTGCTGTTTGCGGCTCAGCCACCAGCTTGACACTGGCTGAGTTGATGCACAAGCGCAGGCCGGAGGGCGGCGGGCCGTCGGGGAAGACGTGGCCCTGGTGGGCGTCGCAGGTGTTGCAGAGCACTTCCACGCGCGTCATGCCGTAGCTGGTGTCTTTCTTGTACTGCAGGGCATTGTCCTTAACGGGCTGGGTGAAGCTGGGCCAGCCCGTGCCCGACTCGAACTTGGTGCGCGAGTCGTAGAGCGGGGTGCCGCAGCACACGCAGGCGTAGAGGCCGGCTTCGTGGGCTTCGCAGTACTCACCGGTGAAGGCCCGCTCGGTGCCGTGCTCCCGCGTGACATGGTACTGCTGGGGCGTGAGTTGCTGGCGCCACTCTTCATTGGTTTTTTCTACGCGCTTATCGGGGGCCGGGCTGCCGTGGTTGGCCAGCCGGATAACGTCGTTCCAGGTTTGCATATTAAAAGGCAGTGTTCAGTTAGAAGTATTCTGAAAACGCCGGGGCCGTGCCAGAAGTTTTCTTCCGCTGGATTATGCCAGCTACAGCTGCCCCATTTCCTGCTCTACAACCCACCGTCGCCAGTGCTGCCGGGCAAAACGCAAAAAGGCTGGCGGAGCTTGCCGAAACGCTTTTTCTGTTTCGTAGCGGCCCATCAGCAGTTCGTACTCCTCTTCCAGCCGCGCCGCGCTGATGGTATCGAGGCAGCAGGCATTGGCGGGTATGCGTTGGGCAGCCGGCACCGAGTCGTATTGCACGACGGTATGGCCGCGCAGGGCGTATTTGGCGGAGCCTTCGCGCATAATTAGCTTCAGGTCAGCCGGGCTTACGTCGCTACGACACACCAGCTTATAAACCAGCGTGGTTTCCGTGCGCCCGTCTACGTCGAGGTCAGTAATGGCCGCCGCGCCGGGAACCGGGCCCAGCCACATGTCGAAGGCGCACTGCTCCACTGCATCCTGCAAGTGCCATAGCTCCTCCCATTTGCCAGCCCGCTGCACATACTGGCGGGCGTATAAACTCACCGATTGTGTATCGTTCGGGTCGTCAAGGCCGGCGGGCAGCGTCTGGACGGAGGAGCGGCTTATCCGCAGTAGATTCGGGCCGTTGGCATCCATCCAACGCTTTAGCTCCAGCACCTGCCCCGGTTGGCGTGGTACGCCAGCGGGCAGCTGGTTGAGTGGCAGATTCTTAACGGTCGTTGAATCGAAAGCAGCGGAGACATTCTTAGCCACAGCTGGTACGGCCGCTTTGGTTTCGGTGGGGGAACGATGTTCGGAGCAGGCTGCCATCAAGGGCAGAGTTGCCCACCAGAGGATAGGGCGCATAGTGTATCTGAGAAACCAGATTCCAAGTATAGCCAGAATATGAAAATCCTTTCCGCTGCCCAAACCCGCGCCCTCGATCAGGCCACCATTCAAGACGAAGGCATTATGTCCTTGGAATTGATGGAACGGGCCGCCACCGCTTTCACGGAGTGGCTGCTGAACCGGCTGAGCGCCGGGCGGGAAGTGCACATCTTCTGCGGGCCCGGCAACAACGGCGGCGACGGGCTGGCGGCGGCGCGCCTGCTCCATCAAGCCGGCCAGCCGGTGCGTGTATGGCTGCTGCCAGCCGCCCGCGACTCCGCCGACTTCACCGCTAACCGCCACCGCCTGCCCCCGGAAGTGCCGTGCGCGGAGCTGAACACCCGCAGCCTCCCCGAGCTGCCGGCCTCGGCAGTGGTGGTGGATGCCCTGTTCGGGACGGGCCTGAGTCGGCCATTAACCGATGAGGCCGCTACCGTGGTGCAACATATCAACCACTCGGCTGCCTCCATCGTGGCCGTGGATATGCCCTCGGGCCTGCTCACCGACGCACCTCAGCCTGCTGGCAGCGTGGTGGTGCGGGCGCGGTACACCGTCAGCTTTGAGTTGCCCAAGCTTGCTTTCTTTTTGCCGCAGAACGCGGAGTTTGTAGGCCTATGGGAAGTGCTGCCGATTGGCCTGGACGAGGGACTTATCCACAATACCCCTGTGGATAACCACACTATCGACTTAAAACTGTTGACAAACCGCCTACCGGCCCGGCAGAAGTTCGGACATAAGGGTACTTATGGGCACGCACTGTTGCTGGCAGGCAGCTACGGTAAGGTGGGTGCGGCGGTGCTGGCCGCCCGGGCCTGCCTGCACGGTGGCGTGGGCTTGCTCACGCTAGGCGTTCCTACAGTCGGCTACGATATCGTGCAAACAGCGGTGCCGGAGGCTATGGCCCTGCCCGGGATTGGACAGGAGCACGTAACTTCTTTGCCCGATCTGGCACCGTACTCCGCCGTAGGTATCGGCCCCGGTTTGGGGCAGCATGACGACAGCCACGCCGCGCTGGAAAAGCTGCTGCGCACGGCCACCGTGCCGCTGGTGCTGGATGCCGATGCGCTGAACCTGCTGGGCGCGAATCGGGCGCTGCTGGATCTGCTGCCGCCCGACGCTATCCTCACGCCCCACCCCAGGGAGTTTGAGCGCCTCACCCAACCCGCCTGCCACGACTACCACCGCCTGGAGCTGCTGCGCGCGTTCTGCCACCGGCATCAGTGCTACGTGGTGCTGAAAGGTGCTCATACCTGCGTGGGCACCCCGGCCGGTGACCTGTACTTCAACACCACCGGCAACGCGGGCATGGCCACCGGTGGCAGCGGCGACGTGCTGACGGGCCTGCTCACGGCGTTGAGGGCCCAGAAACTATCGGCGCTGGATGCCTGCCTGGTGGGCGTGTATGCCCACGGCCGGGCCGGCGACCTGGCCGCGCAGCAGCTGGGCGAAATGGGCCTGGCTGCCGGCGACATCGTGACGCACCTGGGGCCGGCCTTGCAGAAGCTGGTAACGCCCAGCGGTTTCTGAAGTCTGCCTCACCCCGGCAGCCAGCAGGCAGTCAGCCACGGCCCCAGCATCACGGCATCGGCCAGGAGGGCGTAGTAGTAGTCGGAGCGGGTTTCGCGGGCAAAAATGACGACCAGCGCGGCCAGCACCAGCGGCAGCGTGAATACGCCGAGCGGCGCGCCGGTCAGGCCCGGGGGAACCAGCAACGCCGCTCCCAGCAAGGCCAGCAAGGCCAGTACCTGCGCCGCCCGGATGCCAAATACGCCGGGAAAGGTGCGGGTACCGCTCAGACGGTCCTTGGTGTAGTCGCGGATATCAAACACGAAGGTGAGGGCCAGGATGAACAGGAAGCGCCGCCCGAACAGAATTAGCACCACCGGATCGGCCAGCGCCTTGCCCAGGTGCAGGGCGGGCAGCCACACGCTCACGGCCGCCCACACGTAGGCAATCAGAAAGCCTTTGAGCAAGGGCACCTCCCGCAGGCTGCGCCACCGCTGCCGCCAGCGCACTACCGGCAAAGAATAGAACACCGACACGGCCGCCAGATGTCCCAGAAATGCCAGCAGGTGCCAGCTCAGCCCGGCCACAAACAACCACCCGGCGCAGGCCAGGCTCAACAAAGCCAAAGCCAGTAAAATCCGTCGATGAGCCAGCATCCAGCGTTTGCGCGCCGAGAGCAGAGCTGGCTGCGCGTACTTGTAGGGCAGGATGCTGTCGAGGTTATACAGGAACAATGTGGCTGCGAAAACGAACAACCCCAGGCGCGGCGACAACGGCTGCTGCCAGAACAGACCGGTAGACGCGGTAAGGCTGGCAGCAGCAGCTGCTACCAGCACGCTGCTGTAAAGCAGCGCATCCACCGCTGGCCTGATGGCCGCCGGCAGCCAGGCCGGCGCGTGGGCCGCGGGCGGAAAAGAAGAGTCGGCTGAATCCATACCCACCGGGGGCGCAACTAATAGGGCCTACGCACCGGCGAAGATACGCAGCCGGCCGGCTCACTGGCCGGTTTCGTTGTGGCTGGCATCTACGGGCTTCGACTCAGGGGAGCCTTTTTGCCGCAGGAAAATGGACAGACCCACAATAGAAACGATGGACAGAAACTCACTCTGCCAGTTCTGAAACGACTCAAACCAGAACCGGCTGGTGCCCAGGTATTGCCAGAGTGTGATAGTGGGCTGCCCCTCGTGCTGCTGCTCGATGTTGTAGACCTCGGTGCCGCCCTTGGCGTGCAGCCACAGCGAGACGATGAAAAGCAGCAGAAACGCCAGCGTGAGGGAGTTCTTATACAAGGTCAACTGCCAGCCCCCGCGCTTTACCGGGCCGGGCGCATCTTCCTGGTACGGGTTAGGCTCCCGGTCCACTTCCTCCTCCTCGTAGAGCTTTTTCGACTCCGAAGAGCCCTTCTGCCGCAGCCAGATGGTGAGCAGCACGTAGAGCCCCATTTGCAGGAACTCGCTTTCCCAGTTCTCGAAAACAGCTTCCAGGAAGTGCCCTGAGCCCAGGTACTGGCCCAGTGAAAGAGCCGGCAGCTGCAGTTGCTCCAGGTCGTCGTTGTACTCGTGCCAGCCGGTAAGGGCTTGCCCTACCAGCGTGAGCAGCACCAGGACGGAGCCTGTCAGCAGCAGGCTATTCTCATACAGAAACCGCAGAACGGAATTTTTGGGTGGTTTGGAGGGCATAGCAGCCGGTACGTAGCCCGTCGGCAAAGGGTACGGTGGAGCTTCGTGCTGCCAACGCAAAACGTCCCCGCCCGGCGCCAGGCCAGACGGGGACGTTTCGGCACCGCTGCAGTGGGCTACAGCTCCACGCCGGCCGACTGCGGAGCGTCCTGCGTGGTGTGCCCGAAGGTTTCGTTGTAGAGCGCAATGCTTTTCTCTACAATCTTGTAGGCTTCTTCGCGGCCCATAAAGCGCTCCACGCTTACGTGCTTGTGCTCCAGAGCTTTGTAGTCCTCAAAGAAGCGCTGCATCTCGCGCAGGGTGTGCGGGGGCAGGTCATCAAGGTCGTTGTAGTGGTTCACGGAAATGTCGTGGGCAGCTACGGCAATGATTTTGTCGTCTTCCTCGTCGCCATCCACCATCTGCATCACTCCAATCACCTTGGCTTCTACCAGGCACATGGGCACAATGTCCACGGAGCACAGCACCAGGATGTCGAGCGGGTCGTTGTCGTCGCAGTAGGTGCGCGGAATAAAGCCGTAGGCGGCGGGGTAGTGCACGGCCGAGAACAGCACCCGGTCCAGCTTGAGCAGGCCGCTTTCCTTGTCGAGCTCATACTTGCCTTTCGAGCCTTTCGGAATTTCAATGATGCCATTAACTACGTGGGGGGCGTCTTCGCCGCGCGCTACGTCGTGCCAGGGGTTAAAGTGGGCCATTCTCTGTATGAGTTGTTAGTTGTTCGTTGTCAGTTGTTTGTTATTCGTTGTCAGTTGTCAGTTGTTCGTTTCAGGGCCGGGTGCCAGGAAGTGGCACCCGGCCCTGAAACGAACAACTGACAACTGACAACTAGAAGCCGAGCACCTCGGGCAAGGGCTGGCCGGTGCAGCCGTTGGGTTCCTGGATGTGCAGCCACCGGGCTAGGGTGGGCGCAATATCGGTAATCTGGGCCGCGCGGCTGGACTCGCCGTGCTTTACGTGCCAACCCCAAAAAAGTAGCGGCACGTGCGTATCATAGTTGCCGGAGGAGCCGTGCGTGGTGCCCCGGTTCACCGGAAAGGTGTAGGATTCGAGCCAGCCCGGGGCCAGCACCACCAGCACGTCGCCGCTGCGCTTGGGGAAGAAGCCGTTTTCGAGGTACATCAGCATCCCGCTTTCCCAGTGCGACTTTTCCAGGTCTTCGGCCGTGATGGCGCGCGTGACGCCCGCAAACTGCAGCATCACGTTGGCTACCTCCCGCTGGAAGGCCGCCAAGTCCAGCTTCTTCTGGGCCAGCAGCGGACGGTTCAGGTACACCTGCTGGTTTTCGAAGCTAAGCACCCACTGGCCGGGGCCGTGGCGGCGCACCAGCTCGTGCTGCAGGGAGTCGCGCATGAGCTTGGAGCCCACGTTGCCAGCCGGAACCCCGTGCTCCAGCAGGAAGTCGGGGGCGTGGGCCGCGCCGTGGTCGGCCGAGAGGAACACCAGCGCTTTGCCTTTGCCTACGTTGGCATCCAGGTAGTTGAGCAGGCGCTCCAGGTCACGGTCGAGGCGCAGGTAGGTGTCTTCGGCCTCAATGGAGTTCGGGCCGAACTGGTGGCCTACGTAGTCGGTGCTGCTGAAGCTCAGGGCCAGAAAATCCGTGACCTCGCGCAAGCCCATTTGCTCGTTTTTCAGGGCTTCCAGGGCAAAGTCCAGCGTAAGCGAGTTGCCGAAGGGCGTAGAGCGAATCAGGTCGTAGGTGGCCGATTTGCTTGCGGCTGAGGCATCGACGCCGGCCCGGAGTCCGGCCCGGGCAGCGGCCACGTCCACCCCGCTCAGCTTGGGCAGGTCGTGGGGAAACACCGGTTTGGCCTCGCCCTTGAACGCGCCTTCCCATACCGCATCGTCGGCGGTGCTTTCGGTGTAATCCTTCAAGGGCAGCAGCGTTTGCCAGGGCTTGCTTAGGTACTCGGCTGCGTGCAACTCCCCGTTGAACTTGCTGGCCCAGCCTGGCAGCGTGGTTTGGTAAAAGGTGCTGGTGATGAAGGCCCCATTGGCCCCGTCAAACCAATAGGCGGCATTGGCCGCGTGCCCGGCCGGCAGAATGGAGCCCCGGTCCTTGATGCACACTCCTATCACCTTGCTCTGAAAATTGGTAGCCAGGCGCAGCTCGTCGGTGATGGTAGTGGAAAGCATGTTCTTGGGCGACTGTTGCCCGGCCGCGGCCGAGCCGCCTACGGCTTTCACACTTTTGTCTTCAGTCACATAGGTGGCCTTGCTGTCTTCGCGCACCCACCAGTTGTTGCCCACTATGCCATGCACCGAGGGTGTGGTCCCGGTATAGATACTGGCGTGGCCCGGCCCAGTGTAGGTAGGCACGTAGTTGTAATGGGTATTCTCGTAGCTGAAGCCCTGGCTGAGCAGGCGCTTAAAGCCCCCGTCGCCATACTTTTCCCAGTAGCGGTACAGGTAGTCGTAGCGCATCTGATCTACCACGATGCCGACCACGAGCCGGGGCCGGTCGAGCGGAGCCGTCTTTTTCTGCGCCAGCCCGGGCAGGGCCAGCGCCGCCAGCAGCAGCAAACACAAATGCTTTTTCAAATCAGCAGACAACAGGGTGAACAGCCCGGCCGCCAGGCAAACAGCGGCAGCTACGGGCAGGGGCAAAGATACTGGCCCGGGGCCGGAGTTGCACCCCGGGCAGCCAAATTGGTGATGGGCGCGTACAGGCAGCAGGCGGCGCCCCGCTCCTTCCCTGTTGTTTCCTGCTTTCCTGCTCATGGCCGATTCTGCTCCCTACGCCCTCCTTTTCGACATGGATGGCGTCCTCGTCGACAACACCCGCTACCAGGCGCGGGCCTTCCAGCTGCTGTTCCGCGAGCATGGCCTTACCACCAACGCCCGCCGGCTGCTGGCCCGCCTCAACGGCATGCCGGCCACCAACATTCTGCAAACCGTATTTCGCCACCCTGTGCCCAAGAAGCAGCTGGAGGAGTACGCCTCCCAGCGGGAGTTCCTGTATCGTACCCTCTACTGGAACCACCGCCGCGAGCTGCCGGGCCTTACGGCCTTCCTGCAGGCCGCCCGCGCCGCCGGCTTTCGCCTAGCGCTGGGCACCGGCTCCGCTCCCGAAACCATCGGCTACATTCTCGACCACCTGCACCTGCGTTCCTACTTCGATGTGATTGTGGGCAAAGCCGACGTACCCAACGGCAAACCCCACGCCGATACCTTTGCCGTGGCGGCCCGCAAGCTAGGCGTGCCACCCGAGCGGTGCGTGGTCTTCGAGGATGCCATTCTGGGTGAGCAGGCCGCTTACCGGGCCCGTATGCGCTGCATCGGCGTGAGCACCACGCTCAGGGCCGGTCAGTTTCAGGCTCCCCTTACCGTCATCAAGGACTTTACCCAGCTCACGCCTGAGCAGGTCTACGAGCTCTTGGAAGATACCCCTACCGCGCCCCGCCCCGATAAGGCGCTGGCCAGGCGCCAGTACATGCAGCTGTAGCCGGCTGCAAGAGCATGCTTGCCTTTCATCAGTCCCGCTATAAGGGCAAGTCAAGCACATACCTTCACCAATGAGAGAACAACAAAAGGCGCCGCGACGCTCGAGTTAGGTAGATGACACGTTCTTTATCGAACAAAAAAGGCCCGCCTCCTTCCGGAAGCGGGCCTTGTAGTAAAAGCCAGGAAAACTACCGGCTTGACGCCAGGGCCTCGGCCCCACCTACGATTTCGAGAATCTCGGTGGTAATGGCCGCCTGACGGGTACGGTTATACGTCAGCTTGAGCGACTTGAGCAACTCACCAGCGTTGTCGGTTGCCTTGTCCATAGCCGTCATGCGGGCACCGTGTTCCGAGGCGTTGCTTTCCAGCACGGCCTTGTAGAGCTGCACCTTCAGAGACTGTGGAATCAGGGTCTGCACGATTTCCTCCTTCGATGGCTCGAAGATGTAGTCCACGTTTGAGGCAGCAGTAGCCGTGGCCGCAGGCTCGGCAGGCACCAGCGGCAGCAGCTGCTCGGCGCGCACAATCTGCGTGGCTACGTTGCGGAACTCGTTGTACACCATCACTACCTCGTCGAACTGGCCGGTGCGGAAACCTTCCATAGCGGCCTCAGCAGCTTCGCGCACAGTATCAAACGACAGCTTGCCGAACACGTGCTGATAGTTGCCCAGCAACGGACCGCGCTTAGCGAAGTAGTCGTGGGCCTTCTTACCGATGGCCATGAAGGTTACGGTCCCGGCGGCAGCCTGGGCAGCATACCGCTCGCGCAGCAGCTGGTTCACCCCCTTGAAGATGTTGCTGTTGAAGGCACCGGCCAAGCCCCGGTCGGAGGTAATGGCAATGACCAGCACGCGGCGCACCTCGCGCTGCACGGCGTACTCGCTCACTACCTCGCCGCCCGTGAGGCCGGTAAGGTTGCTCAGAATGCTGTTGAGCCGCTGAGCGTAGGGGCGCATGCGCAGGATGTTGTCCTGAGCCCGCCGCAGCTTGGCCGCCGCCACCATTTTCATGGCTTTGGTGATTTGCTGCGTGCTCTGCACCGATACGATGCGGTTCCGAACTTCTTTTAAGCTAGCCATTCTCGTGAAAATGAGTTGTCAGTTGCTCGTTGCCGGTTGTCAGTTTTAGTGAAGCGGCCTTACGGCACCTTCTTCCTGACAACTGACAACCGGCAACTGACAACTAATGAATTACTTATTGGCGTACACCGCCGACAGGTCTTTGGCTACCTGACGGATGGCGTTGGTGATGGTGTCATCCAGCTTGCCGGCTTTCAGGGACTTCAGCACGTCGGGGTGACGGGTGTTCATCACCTGTACAAACTCCTTTTCGAACTCGCGCACCTTGTTTACGGGCACCTGGTCGAGCAGACCGTTGGTAGCGGCGTAAATCACGGCTACCTGATCTTCTACCTTCTGGGGCGAGAACTGGGGCTGCTTCAGGATTTCGAGGTTGCGACGGCCCCGCTCAATGGTGAGCTTGGTCGAGGCGTCGAGGTCGGAGCCGAACTTGGCGAAGGCCTCCAGTTCGCGGAACTGAGCCTGGTCGAGCTTCAGCGTACCAGCCACTTTTTTCATCGACTTGATCTGAGCGTTACCCCCCACGCGCGATACCGAAATACCTACGTTGATGGCTGGCCGGATACCCGAGTTGAAGAGGTTGGTTTCAAGGAAGATCTGCCCGTCCGTAATCGAAATTACGTTCGTGGGGATATACGCCGAAACGTCACCTGCCTGGGTTTCGATGAGGGGCAGTGCCGTGAGCGAACCGCCGCCTTTCACGAGGTGCTTGATGCTCTCGGGCAGGTCGTTCATGTCGCGGGCAATAACGTCGGAAGCGTTGATCTTCGCGGCGCGCTCCAGCAAGCGGCTGTGCAGGTAGAATACGTCGCCGGGATAAGCCTCGCGTCCGGGAGGACGACGCAGCAGCAGCGACACCTCGCGGTAAGCCACCGCCTGCTTCGACAAGTCGTCGTACACCACCAGGGCGGGACGGCCCGTGTCGCGGAAGAACTCGCCGATAGCGGCACCGGTGAAGGGAGCAAAGAACTGCATAGGAGCCGGATCCGAAGCCGAAGCCGAAACCACTACGGTGTAGTCCATAGCACCACCACGCTGCAGGGAGTTTACTACCTGGGCTACAGTGGAGGCTTTCTGGCCTACGGCTACGTAGATGCAGAATACTGGCTCACCGCGGTCGAAGAACTCGCGCTGGTTCAGGATGGTGTCAATAGCCACCGCCGACTTTCCCGTCTGACGGTCGCCGATGATCAGCTCACGCTGGCCGCGCCCAATCGGAATCATGGCGTCAATAGCCTTGATACCCGTTTGCATGGGCTCGGTTACCGGCTGGCGGTAGATTACGCCGGGAGCCTTACGCTCCAGGGGCATATCGTAGGTTTCGCCCTGGATGGGGCCGCGGCCGTCGATGGGCTGGCCCAGCGTGTTCACCACGCGGCCCACAATGCCTTCGCCGACGTTGATAGAGGCAATTTTATTGGTGCGACGCACCGTAGCGCCTTCCCGGATTTCGCTGTAGTCGCCGAGCATTACGGCACCTACATTGTCTTCTTCCAGGTTGAGCACGAGGGCTTGGAGGCCATTTTCAAATTCGAGCAATTCCCCCGACTGGGCATTGCCCAGGCCGTAGATGCGGGCTACACCGTCGCCAACCTGCAGTACCGTACCAACCTCTTCGAGCTCGGCGGCGGTTTTGAAGTTGGACAACTGCTCCCGCAGAATGGCGGATACTTCATCCGGACGTACTTCTGCCATGGTGGATTATAGTTGGGATTGGTAGGGGTTCTTCGAGAATTCGCTGCGCAGCTTGCGCAAGCGGTAACGTACCGAGTCGTCGATCTGCTGGTCGCCCACGCGCAGCACAAAGCCGCCGATGAGCGAGGCATCTACTTTCTCGGTGAGGGTGACCTGCTGGAGGCCGGTTTGCTCGCGCACCATCTGCACTACCTGCAGGCGCGTGGGCGCATCCAGCGGGGTAGCCGTGGTTACTTCGGCCGTTTGCACGCCACGCAGCTGGTTGTACTGGGTCCGGAACTCGGAGCCAATGAATTCCAGGGCGCTTTCGCGGTTTTTCTGGGTGACGATAGTGAAGAACTTCTCCGTGAGGTCCGACACTTTGCCCCCGAACACCGCCCGCAGAATGGCGAGCTTTTTATCGTGGTTCACGATGGGGTTGCGCAGCAGCAGGCGCAGGTCGCGGTTCTCGTCCAGCGTCTTGCTGAACAAGTCCATATCCTCTTTCACCTGCGCCAGCGTCCCGCGCTCCTCAGCCAGGTCCAGCAGGGACTTAGCGTAGCGGGAAGCAACTCGTTGTTCAGACATTGATTTTAGTATTGAGTAGTTGGTAGTGAGTATTGAGACAGGTGTTATCCGGCTGACCGAACCTCACTACTCAATACTTAATACTCACTACTAATTCAATTTTACTTCCTTCAGGTACGAGTCCACGAGCTGCTGCTGAGCGGGCTGGTCGGCCAGCTCGCGGCGCAGGATGCGCTCCGCAATGTCGATGGACAGCTTGGCAGCGGTGTTTTTCACCTCGGCCAGAGCAGCATTTTTCTCGTTCTGAATGGCTTCGCGGGCCTGCACAATCATGCGGTTGCCTTCTTCGGTTGCCTTGGTCTTGGCCTGCTCAATGAGCTGGTTGGATACCGTGGTGGCTTCCTTCAGAATACGGTCGCGCTCCATGCGGGCTTCGGCCAGCAGCTTTTCGTTGCCGGCTTTAAGCTCCTGCATTTCCAGCTTGGCCTGGTCGGCCATGCGCAGCGCACCTTCGATGGAGCTTTCCCGCTCGCGCAGGGAGCTAAGGATAGGCTTCCAAGCGAACTTGGTGAGCAGGAAGAGAAGAATCAGGAAAATGACCAGCTGCCAGAACAGCAGGCCAATACTAGGGTTGGTAAGCATCAGGGCTCAGCTAAATCGGTGAATAATGAAGGCAGACGACTGGGCGCGGGGCCCAGGCTTCATCTGACCACTTCAACCCAAAGAAACCACAAACCCGATGCACCGGCCGGGCTACAGACGAGCCCAGCCGGCGAATCGGGTCTGGCAGATTCTCTACTGAAGCTTCAGGGCAATCAGCAGGCAGACTACTACTGCGAACAGAGCAGCACCTTCTACCAGAGCAGCTACGATCAGCATAGCCGTCTGGATTTTGCCGGAGGCCTCCGGCTGACGGCCGATGGCTTCCATGGCCGAGCCACCGATGCGGCCGATACCCAGACCAGCACCCAGAATAGCCAGACCGGCACCGATACCGGCACCCATTACAGCCAGACCAACAGCATTAACAACCTGCAGCAACAGAGAGAGCAGCATAAGACAAAGAGTTTGAAGAATGTGTGAAGAAAAAACGCAGAAAAAAAGGGGGAATTTGGAGCTTAGTGCGCGTGGCCGCCCGAAACGTGCAGCGGTGCGTCGGCATCGTCACCGCCGATGCCATAGTCGTGGTCGTGGTGCTCTTCCACCGCCCCACCGATGTACATGGCCGTAAGCAGCGTGAAGATGTAGGCCTGCAGAATGGCTACCAGCAGCTCCAGCACGTTGATGAACAAGCCAAAAGCTATGGACAGCGGCGCAATCTTGATGTCATTGAAGATAAAAATCAGTCCAATGAAGCTCAGGATGATGATGTGACCGGCCGTGACGTTGGCAAACAGTCGAACCATCAGAGAGAAAGGCTTCGAAATCACGCCAATGAGCTCCACCGGAATCATAATCGGACGCAGCCACAGTGGAACACCAGGCGTCCAGAAAATGTGCGACCAGTAGTACTTATTGGAGCTGAACGTGGTGATGAGCAGCGTGAGGAAGGCAAATAGGAACGTCACGGCCAAGTTACCGGTGAGGTTGGCCGCGCCTGGCAGCAAGCCCAGCAGGTTGTTGAACCAGATAAAGAAGAAGATGGTGAGCAGGTACGGCAGGTACCGCTCGTACTTTGGGCCAATAGCTTTTTTGGCTACTTCGTCGCGCACAAAGATGATGATGGGCTCGAAGAAGGATTGCACACCCTTGGGTGCGTGGCCGTGGTTTTTGCGGTAGCCGCCGGCCACCGTGAAGAACACCGCAATCAGCAGCACCACGCTCAACAGCAGGGAAGCTACGTTCTTGGTGATGGACAGGTCGTAAACCTTGCTGCCGTCAACGGCTTCGAGGGTTTCGTGCTCCAGCTTGAGGCCTTCGTGCACAGTGCCCTCAGGGTAGAGATGGTGCGAGGAGAAAACCGACAGACCTTTGCCGGGCTGGTACGCCATAACGGGCAGCGGGAGCGTGAAGTGTGGACCTTCACCTTCTTCACCGAAGAAATGCCACTCGTGGGCGTCGCCTACGTGGTGCAGGATCAGCTCACCGGCGTTGAAGGCCTCTTCTTCTTTGTTAGCCTCGTGGACGGAAGCCGTTTGCTCTTGAGCAAAAACAGGGAAAGAAAGAACACAGAAGAGGGCTATCAGTAAGCGCTTCATTCAGAAGACCTTAGGGTGGGGCGGAGCGGGAACCTAAACGGCAGGTTCACCCGGTTTTGAAAACGGGCGCAAGTTAGTCAGAACGCTCCAGACTTCAAACCCAGTAAAGATAAAATACCCAAGAAAGAAGGCCCCCAAGAAGGTGTAAGTACCCCGTCCTTCGTGCGCGCCCCCTCTATATAGGTATACCAGCACGATGCCGATGCTCAAAAACATGCGCAGCACCATGGAGCCGAAGTAGGCGGCCATGAAGTTCTCGGGGTTGGCTTTCACCATCCGGGCCGTCGTCCAGTAGATGGTGCCCGTGAGCAAGGCAAAGTAGCCCAGAATGTAGCCAGCCAGCGGATGCACCGCTGCTTCGCCATAGCGGGCGTTCAGCAGGTACAGGCTCCCGTATAAGAGCAAGCCCAACAGTAACAAGTTGCGAAGAAAGCGAAGCAAGGGCTATACCGGAAGATGATGGGCCGGCAAAGGTAAGGGTTAATCCTGTGGGTTAAGGTGCTGCGCTTAGCTAATGTGGAGAATGTGGTTGAATATGCTGATGCGAGACACATTCTCCACATTAGCACATTCAACCACATTCTCCACATTAACTCTTCTCCGATACTGCCCGAATAACCTGGTATAGGGCAACGAAGATACCCAGTAAGCTTAGGCCCACCGTAGCCCAAGGGCTGCTGTGGTAGCGCCCGTCGAGCCACACGCCCAGCCAGGTGCTCAGACCAATAATGGCCAGCATCTGCATACCGGCACCGGCAAACTTGCCAAATGTGCTGCCGGTTGAGCGGGAATCCTGCGGTGTGGGCGAGTCAGACATAGCAAACCAAGTAAAAGTGACGGGCAGCCGAAAGTACGGATTTTGGGCGGCTGAGGTATGGTTGCCGGTTTCATCCAAAGTGGGTCGGGAAAAAGCGTACTTTTACCCAATGTGCGACGTTGTAGCCCGGAGCAGGTAGACGACTGAACAAATCCGGTCGTTTGGCCCGTTACTGCTTTATTGCTTCGGCATCTGATTATTCTGCTGTTTTGACCCGAACTCTGCTTTCCCGTCTTCTTTTCTGGCCCCTGGCGGCGTTGGTGCTGGCCGCTGGCTTAGCTGGCTGCGCCTCCGAGCGGGGGCCCGTCGGCCGCGCTTACCAGAACGTTGTGGCCCGCGACAACGCCTACTTCCTGGCGCGGGAAAAGATGCGCACGGTGGAGGCCGACCTCGATAAAGGCCGCCTCAACGACTACAACCGCGTGCTGCCCCTTTTTCCTACCATCGACTCGCTCACGGCCGTGAAGCTAGCGGGGGATATGGAGGATATTATAAAGAAGACCTCGATTCCCATCCAGTATCACCCCGGCTCCGACTGGACCGACGACAGCTACATCCTAGTAGGCAAAGCGCGCTACTACAAGCGTGAGCTGGAAGACGCGGTGAAGACCTTCAAGTATGTTAACACAACCAGCAAAGACCCGCACGCCCGCCACGAAGCCCTGATCTGGCTGATGCGCACGTTTCTGGCGCTGAAAGAGTACGAAAGTGCCTCGGCCGTGTCCGACATTCTGGACAAGGAAGTGGGCACGGAGCGCAACGCCCGCGCCCTGTTTACGACCCGCGCCGAGTACCACCTGCGGACCGACAACCCCAAGCTGGCCATTGAGAACCTGGAGAAGGCACTGCCCTACATCACGCCCAAAAACGAGCAGTCACGCACGCGCTACGTGCTGGCCCAGCTTTACCAGGAGCAGGGCGACGATAAGAAGGCCTACGCGCAGCTCAACCAGATTTTGAAACGCAACCCGCCCTACGAGCTGGATTTCTACAGCAAGCTGATGCTGGGCCAGGTATCGGACCTGAACCAGAACGACCGCGCCCGGCTGGATAAATACTTCGCCAAACTCCTAAAAGACACGAAGAACAAGGAGTACGGCGACAAGATCTACTACGAAATGGCCCGGCTGGAATACCGCCAGCAGCGCTACCCCGAGGCCCTGAAGCTGCTGGAAAAATCGGCCCGCGCCGGGGGCGGCAACCAAGCCCAGAAGTCGTACACCTATTTGCTGGCTGGCCGCATCAACTACGAAAACCTGCAGAAGTACCGCGCCGCCGCGGCCTACTACGACAGCACAGTGCAGAACCTGTCGCGCGAGTCGCCGCAGTACGCGGCCATAGCGGAGCGGAGCACCATCCTGCAAGACTTCGCCAAGCAACTGACCATTGTGGAAACGCAGGACAGCCTGCAGGCCTTGGCCCGGTTGGACACGGCTGCGCTTCGGGTGCGCCTAACGGGCTATGCTGAGGCCGAGCTGGCCGCCAAAGCCGCCGAGGAAAAGCGCCTGGCGGCCCAGCGCGAGCGGGACGACCGGCGCCAGACGGGCACTGGCATAAGCAACGTGCGCTCCGGCAACCCCGACATCGACCCATTTGCCTTTGCCAATACCAACACCGGCGCCCAATGGTATTTCGACAACCCAACTTCGCTCAGCACGGCCCGCTCGGAGTTTGTACGCCGCTGGGGCGACCGGCCGTTGCAGGACAACTGGCGCGTAACCAGCGTAGCCAGCGCCTCCCCGGCAGCGGCCCGCGGGGGCAACGTCCCGGTTTCGCTGGCCGGCAACGACGCTACTCAGGTAAATGCCGAAAGCGCCGCCGCGGCGGTCCTCAGCCCAGCCCAGCAGGCCGCCACGCTGGTAGCCCAGTACCGCCAGAGCATTCCGCTGAGCTCCGAGCAGCTGGAGGCATCCAACCAACTGACGCAAGAAGCACTGTTTGCGCTGGGCGGCATCTACGGGCAGCAGCTGCGCGAACCCGCCCGCGCCGCCGAAACCTACGAAAAGCTGCTGACCCGCTTCCCCGGCGGCAAGCACACCCCGGAAGTATACTACAGCCTTTTTCTGCAGTATCAGGCCGCCGGAGATACCAAGGCCGAGCAGTATGCCCAGCGCCTGCGCCAGGAATATCCGACTTCCTCCTACGCCCGGCTGGTGGCCGACCCCGAGTTTCTGCGGCGCATGTCGGTGGCCAATGCAGGCGTGAGCGTGCAGCTGGATTCGGCGTTTGCCCTCTATAAAAAGCAGGAGTTCAAGAAAACGGCCAAGGTGCTGGAGCGCACCCGCAAGCTTTATCCCGAAAGTGAC
Organism: Hymenobacter guriensis; assembly: GCF_015773195.1. GTDB lineage: Bacteria > Bacteroidota > Bacteroidia > Cytophagales > Hymenobacteraceae > Hymenobacter > Hymenobacter guriensis. The sequence goes on along the minus strand of NZ_JADWYK010000003.1, from coordinate 145,796 downwards.
TACAACGACCGGGTAGCCTACCTGGGTGTGCTGCTGGCCCTACGCACCCAGCCACCCATCATTACCAAGGCGCAGGTAGCGAAGTTTGTGAAGGACTACCCCAACAGTGCCCTGAATACCGACGCCCAAACCCTGCTGGCCACCTTCGACCGGTATGAGCAGGGCAGCCTGCCCGGGGCGCTGGCCTCCACCGAAAAGCCCCGCGTATCGTACTTCCGCCCCGGCGAGGTAGACAACCGCATGCGCATTTTCTACGGAGCCAATGAGTCGCCGGTGGTGGTCCCCAAGCCTGCTGCGCCTACCCCGGCGCCCAACATGCCGGTGACAACCCCGGCAGCTTCTGCAGCTCCGGCAGCCGGCCAAAATGATAAGAAGCCCACTACAACGCCACCTACCGTAGCCTCGCCAGCCACCAATACGCCGGCGGCTCCGGCGCAGGCGGTACCTGCCCCGGCCACAGCTACCCCCGGCGGCCCCGACCCGGCTCCTACAGCTCCGGCAGCGCCCTACGCTACCAACCTAAGCGCCAACCATGCGGTGGTGCTGGTTGTACCTAAAGACGCTCCTTTATTGGCTACTCTGCCCGCTCAGCTTGCTGCCTACCACAGCCGCTACTTCCGGGCCAGCAACCTGCAGGTGCAGCAGCAGCCCCTCGGCGACTCGCTGGTGGCCGTAGTGGTCCAGTCCTTGGCCGGGGCCAAAGTAGCGCAAAGCTACGCCCTGAAACTGCGCGGCCCCCAGAGTCCGTTGGGCCGGCTGCGGGGCGTGGGTTACCAAACCCTGGTTGTAGGTATTGAGAACCTGCCGGTGCTGCTCCAACGCCAGAACGTGGCCGAATACGAGCAGTTCTACCAGCAAGCATATCGTCCGTAACTTTGCGGGCGCGCTACCTCATTCGCTGAGCCGGCTTTCCGGCCAGTTGCGCTGGTTGACTTACTTCTTTATCCAATGGCATATTCTGCTGCCCGAAAACCATCGGGCTTGCGCAAGCCGGCCCGCTCTGGGCGTTTCGCGGCCTTTATTCGTACGCTGTGGACGCTGTTCGGCATCGGCCTGCTGGCGTTTCTGTTTTACATCTGGGCCGTCAGCGCCAACTTCCTGAATCTGTTTGGGCGGATGCCCAACCTGAAAACGCTCGAGAATCCTAAAAGCGAGCTGGCCTCGGAAGTGTATTCGTCCGACAACGTACTGATGGGCAAATACTTTCGCGAGAACCGCACACCGGTGGAGTATGAAGACCTTCCCCAGCACCTGGTAGATGCTCTGATTGCTACCGAGGATGCCCGCTTCGAGGAGCATTCCGGCATCGACCCCAAGGCCACCGGCCGGGTAGCGGCGGGCCTGCTTACGGGCGGCAGCGGTGGCGGCGGCTCCACGCTCACCCAGCAGCTGGCCAAAGTGCTGTTTCATACCCGCGAGGATCTGAGCGACGGCCGCCTGAACGACGTGCCGGGCGTACGCATGCTCATCACCAAAACCAAAGAGTGGATTCTGGCCATCCGGCTGGAACGCAGCTACACCAAGCGCGAAATCATGCGCATGTACCTGAACGTGACGGACTATGGCTCCAACGCTTTCGGCATCAGCACGGCGGCCAAGACGTTTTTCGGCAAGAAGCCCAAGGACCTGACACGCCCTGAGGCAGCCACTCTGGTAGGCGTGTTGAACGCGCCCAGCCGTTTCAGCCCCAAGTTTAACCCCCAGCGCAGCAAAATGCGCCGCAATTGGGTGCTGCGCCAGATGCACAAGTATGGCTACATGGATGCCCAGGCGCTTCAGGCCGACACCGTGAAGCCGATTGTGCTGCGCTACAACGTGGAAAACCAGAACGAAGGCATTGCGCCCTACTTCCGGGTAGAAGTAAGCAAGATGCTCCGCGACTGGGCCCGGGAAACCGACCACGACCTGTACGCCGATGGCCTGAAAATCTACACCACGATTGACTCGCGGATGCAGAAGTATGCCGAAACCGCCATTGCCGACCACATGAAGCTGCAGCAGCGTTGGTTTGACACGCACTGGAAAGGCCAGCTGCCCTGGCGCGACGAGAACGGCAAAGTTATTCCCGGCTTTCTGAATACGGCCATCAAGCGCACGGAACGGTACCGGTCCCTGGCGACCCGCTATGAAGGCCAGCCCGATTCCATCAAGTACTACCTCAACAAGAAGTACAAGATGAAGGTGTTTACTTGGCAGGGCGAGAAGGAAGTGACTATGTCGCCCATGGATTCCCTGGCTTACTACAAGCGTTTCCTGCACGCGGGCTTTATGGCCATGAACCCGCTCAACGGGCAAATCAAGGCCTGGGTGGGCGGCACCAACTACAAGTACTTCAAATACGACCACGTAAAGCAGGGCAAACGTCAGCCCGGCTCCACGTTCAAGCCCTTCGTATACACCGCCGCCATTGACCAGGGCTACTCCCCGTGCTACCAGCGTCCCGACGTAGCTACTACGTTCCCGGCCGTAGCCGGTCGGCCGCCTTACACGCCCCGCAACTTTGAGGGCAGCTTCTCGGGCCGAACCTTCACGATGCGGCAGGCGCTGGCCCGCTCCATGAACTCCATCACGGCCTGGCTGGTGCAAAAGCTGGGGCCCGAAACCGTGGTAGCCTACGCCAAGCGCCTCGGCATCACCTCTCCCATCGAAGCGGTGCCGGCCGTAGGTTTCGGCTCCTCCGATGTGAGCATCTACGAGCTGACGGGCGCCTACGGCACCTTTGCCAACCATGGCGTGTGGACGGCGCCGATGATGGTGATGCGCATTGAGGACAAGAACGGCAATGTGCTGCGCGAATTCGTGCCCCAGACCAAGGAGGCGCTCAGCGAGGAAACGGCTTACCTGATGACCTACATGATGCGCGGCGCGGTGGAAGAGAAAGGCGGCACGTCCATTATCCTGCGCGGCGGCTTCAACTTCCCCTACCAGATTGCGGCCAAAACCGGCACCACGTCCAACTACTCCGATGCCTGGTTTATGGGCCTCACGCCCGACTTGGTATGTGGTATGTGGGTGGGCGGCGAAGACCGGAGCATTCACTTCCGCACGGGGGCCTACGGGCAGGGTTCCCGCCTGGCGCTGCCTATCTATGGCATCTTCATGAAGCAGGTGTATAAGAACAACAAGGAAATAGGCATCAGCACCAAGGACTTCCCATTGCCTCAGCAGCCGCTCAGCATCGAAATCGACTGTTCCCGCTACTACGGCGGCCAGCGCGACACGATTCCCTACGAGCAGAAACTAAACCAGGTAGACCTCGGCGACCTGGACGACCAGGACATCTAGGACCACGGACCCGCGCAGATTTCAGCGGATTTTGGCAAATTGCCTCTGCGAGGCCGGGACTTCCCGGCCTCGTTTTTTGTTGTAGTATTCCGGAATTACGGCCGGTTCTGAACCTGGCCCTTACTGGGTTACGTACCCTTTTTACCTACTGCGTACGGCGGCTGATTTCTCCCAAAAGCGCACCGTACCATTGCCAAATTTGTGTTTCTATGGCTGCCAACCCTGAGCTGCAAGACCAAATCCGCCAGCTTCCCCATCGCCCTGGCGTCTACAAGTACTTCGGCGAGGAAGACACGATTATCTACGTAGGCAAGGCCATTGACCTGCGCAAGCGGGTGAGCAGCTACTTCACCAAGCAGGACCACAACAAGAAAACCCAGCAGCTGGTGAAGAACATCCGCCGCATCGAATTCACCATTGTGGACTCGGAATCGGATGCCTTTCTGCTCGAAAACAACCTTATCAAGCAGCATCAGCCCAAGTACAACATCCTGCTCAAGGACGGCAAGACGTATCCGTACCTGCTGCTCACCAACGAGCGGTTTCCGCGCCTGATTCCGACCCGCAACAAAGTACCCGGCCAGGGCCGCTACTACGGCCCCTACGCCAACGTCACGGGCATGAACCTGCTGCTGGAGCTAATCCGGGCCTTGTACCCGCTGCGCACCTGCACCTACAACCTGTCGCCGCAGAATATTGAAACCGGTAAGTTCAAGGTGTGCCTGGAGTACCACCTGGGCAACTGCAAGGGCCCCTGCGAAGGACTCCAGGATGAAGAAACCTACAACCAGTACATCCAGCAGATCAAGCAAATCCTGAACGGCGACCTGCGCCTGCCCAAGCAGTACTTCCGCGAGAAGATGACGCTGGCCGCCCAGGAGCAGCAGTACGAGCTTGCTCACCAGTTCAAGCAGAAGCTCGACCGGCTCGACGAGTTTCAGTCGAAAAGCACCATTGTCAATCCGGCCTTGTCCAACATTGATGTGTTCAGCATTGCGGCCAACGAGAAGTCGGCATTTATCAACTACCTCAAGGTGATGAATGGCAGCATTATCCTCACCCAGTCGCTCGAAGTGCAGAAGAAGCTGGACGAGCCTGATGGGGAAATCCTGGCCTCACTGATTATGCAGATGCGCGAGGAGTTTGAAAGCGAGTCAAAGGAAATCCTGACCAACGTGCCGATTCCCGGCCTGCCCCTGCCCGGCGTCAGCATTGCCCAGCCCCAGATCGGCGACAAGCGCAAGCTCATGGAGCTCAGTATCAAGAATGTGCTGTACCTGCGCAAGGAAAAAGAAAGCATGAACGACCGGAGCAAGGACCTGAATGAGGTGCGCATCATGGAGACCATGAAGAAGGATTTACGCCTGACGGAGCTGCCTAAGCACATCGAATGCTTCGACAACTCCAACTTCCAGGGCGACAATCCGGTAGCGGCTATGGTGTGCTTCCGCAACGCCAAGCCCAGCAAAAAGGACTACCGCCACTTCCATATCAAAACCGTGGTAGGCCCCAACGACTTCGACTCGATGTACGAAATCGTGACGCGCCGCTACCGCCGCCTGCTCGACGAAGGAACCAGCCTCCCGCAACTAGTGATAGTGGATGGTGGCAAAGGGCAGCTGAGTATGGGCGTAAAAGCGCTGAAAGACCTTGGTCTGTGGGGCCAGATTCCCATTATCGGCATTGCCAAGCGGCTGGAGGAAATATACGTCCCGAACGACCCGCTGCCACTTTATATCGACAAGAAAAGCGAAACCCTGCGCCTGATCCAGCGCATGCGCGACGAAGCTCACCGGTTTGGCATTACCTTCCACCGCTCCCGCCGCGACGCCGCCACGCTCAAAACCGAGCTTACCGACGTCAAAGGCCTTGGCCCCGTTACGGCCGATAAGCTGCTCACCAAATTCAAGTCGGTCAAGAAAATCAAAGAACTGTCGGAGGCGGAGCTGATAGCCGAAGTAGGCAAAGCCAAAGCCCGTATTCTGCTCGACTATTTCAGTCAGCCTGACGCTACGGCTTAACCGTTACAGGCTGTTTTGTTAGCTTGGAATATGACTTAAAACAAAAAGCCCCAGACAGCTGTCCGGGGCTTTTTTAGTAGCATAGCTGACTGTAGTTAATCTGCTATTAGAAGGACCACAGGTTGTACTCGTACTCGATGAGGTCGGTAGCGGCTTGCTGCGAGGCCAGAATGCCTTCCCGCTCCCCGCCATACACGTCGGAAAGACGCGCGTTGTTGGGGTTGGATACCTTCACGATATAAGAGTTGAACAGCCAGAGCTCAAATGCATCAGCCAGGTTTTTGTGCTGAGCATCGTTTTGCGGGTTGAACCAGATGGCTTTGTCCGGATTGTTACGGAACATGCGCACCAGGTCGCTGTACTTGAAGGTGCCGATGGCTACGTCGTATGGCTTCTCATTGCCGGGAGCACCAGCGGGCACGAACAACGTCAGCGTTTTGATGTCATGATACATTCTTGACCGTTTCTTGTCAAAAATCATATCCTCCTTCAGCTCAATCTGATACAGGTCTTTTGCCCGGTAAGCGTTGCTTGGGGGAGCAACCGGCTTGGGAGGCGTAGCAGCCCGGGCGTTACGTCCGTTGCGGCCATTGCGGGCAGCAGGCGCCGGAGTATCCCAGCTGTCACCGGCATCCAAACCAGCAGCACGCTCCTCGTCGCTCAACGAAACGCTGGTCTGATCGGTGTAGGAGCTGTTGGCAGCCACTTCCTCACGGGTCAGCGTGCGGGCCAGCGAATCATCCTTGTACGCCTGCAGTTCACCACGACGGACCGCATCCAGAATAACCTGGCTTATCTCCCGCCCCGACGAGAACATCGGTTTGTTTTGCTTTTCGCGCAGGTCAATCATACGCCAGATCGTCTTACGGAACATAATGTCCGAGTTGGGAATCGGGCGGTACGAGCCGTTGCTGCTCGCGGTAGTGGCTTGTTCCTGAGCCGATGCTGCTACCGACAGCGTCAGGCCGGCCGCCAGAGCGGCGAAGGAGAGGAATTTGTTCATACCGGAGTAAGTGAAAAAGCTGTTAGTACAAAGACAATGCTAACAACGCTTACAGCAAGGGAATATTGAAGCTCTTGGCAACATTTACATTCTCAGTGTTATCCTGGAAGTTTTTGCGCTGTACTTCTTTTACTTCAATGTAGAGACGGTCACCCGATTGAGCGGCATTTACCACGTCCGTCAGGTTGGCATCAGGACCACTGATGGAACGCGTGCCCATGGCCGGACGACGGCCACGTACCAGCGTCACTTCGTAGCGGGATACCCGGTACCGGGCATCTTCGGGCAGGAAGGTAGCAAAGCCGGCATCCGGCACCGCTCTCATATTCATGTTCCGAACGGCTACAATGGGCGTTCCTTGTTTTTCGTTGGCTTCACGGCCGCCTACAAAGCACTTGATGTCGGGCTTGGGAATGGGGCGTACCTGGAACGTCTGCGAACCAATGGCATTGCCACCGCTGCTTACGCTGAGCGTTACCTCACGAGCATTAGGAACGAGGGTCACGTCACCCGTTTTCGAGCCGGGAATTACCGAAGCACCCGAAGCCGAGAAACCAGGCTTATACTGCGCCCCCAAAGCAGGAACCGATACATTCAGCTTGTTGCCACACTTGAAGTACAGCGCCTGTACCGAAGCCGACTGGATCTGCATCACGGGTTTGGTGACGGTGTAAGGTACCGTTACGTTGAAGGTTGTATCACGGCCATTCTGGTTGAAGCGGATAGTGCCTTTCCAAGATGCCTTAGCACTACCAGAGGCATCGAAGTTGCCAGGACGCGCTGTAAATTCCACTTTACCATGGCCATCAGGGCCAACCTGCAGAGGCGAACCATTCAGCGTCATGCTCGGGCGCAACGACGAAGCAGAAGCGGTCAGAAACAGTTCTGCTTTATACTTGGTACCGGCAGCTACTGTATTCGACTCAGCGCTGGCAAAAGCACCTACTTTATCGAAAACGATAGTTTGTGCACCTACTTTCTGTCCCAATTGGTTCAGAGCATCGGCCTCGTATTTCAATACTTCAGTTTCCTTTTGGGAAAGAACCGCTAAAGCGGCTACTACGGGAGTATTCTCGAAGTTAAGCTCGGCGAAGTCTTTGTTTTTCTGGTCTTTCTCCGTTACGGCTTTGTCGTCTTTTGCATCCAGGGCCAGCGGGCCGGCAGTTGGCACGAACTGCTTGATGTAGGTGGAGTATTCGTTCAGCACAGTTTTCAGGGGATAAGCTGCGCCATCTTTCTTGCCACCCAACATCGTCATGGCGACTTTGTCTTCGCCACTCATGTTCATCTCAGCTTTGCCTTTCTCCTGAGTAGCTGCCAGCAGCTTTTCACGGATATCGCGCAGGTAGGCCACCATTTTAGCCGTCCGCTCACGCACTTCCTGCCCTTGCTTCAATATGGCAAGGTCACGGGCCTGGTTACGGTTTTTGGCTACTGCCGCCTCAATGCCTTTCACGGCACCCTGGTTAGCCTGGGTCGTCTTATCGTTTACTCCGATCAGGCTGTCATCCAAAAATTTGAATTTGAGCAGAATCGCAGAGTTTACTTGTAGCGCCAGAAGGGCAGTCAGTACTAGGTACATCATGCCTATCATCTTCTGCCGCGGTGTCTCTTTAGCACCCGCCATCGTTTCTTTCTATTCTTATCTGTGAAACTGACACTAACCTCCTGCTAGCCTTCCGGCTTAGCTGGTAGCCCGCATGGCGTTCAGCATGTTGCCGTACACGCGGTTGAGCGAGGTCAGGTTGGACGTCAGGCTCGTTACTTCCTGCTTGAACTGCTCGGTTTCTTTGCCGGCTTCGGTCAGGTTCTCCATTGCCTGGCTCAACGTTCCGTAGAACTTGTTCATGGACTTCAGGTGCGTGTTGGCATCCTGCAGTTCCATTTCGTACACCGCATTCAGCGCGCCCAGATTCTTGGTTACGTTCTGTACCTGCAGGTGATACTCCTTGGCATCAGAGGTAGCATTCGACATAGCCGAAATAGCGTCTACCGTGTTCGAGTAAGCCACGTTGATGCGCTCCAGCGACTGAGCAGCGGTGCGCACTTTAGCCGTATATTCGTCCGTTACGTTAGTAGCCTCACCCAGCGAAGAAAGCTGCTGCGTGGTGGTGCTCAAACGGTTCAGGCCGGCACCCAACGAGGAAATAGCCTCGGGCGTTACGTTGGCATCCTTCAGCATATCGTCCAGCTTGCGGGTCAGGCCCTTGCTGTTTGACTCCGCCGCAAAGCTGGCGTTGCCGGTCGAAGGGTCATAACCTTCGCTCAGCTCAGGGTATACCAGCGACCAGTCGGGGTCTTTGTGCGTGGGCTGGAAGGCACTCAGGGCAAAAATCACCGCTTCCGTGCCCAGACCTACGATGAGCATAATGTCAGCACCATCCCAGTGCTGGATTTTAAACAATGCGCCTACGATTACTACTGCTGCACCCAGACCGTAGATCTTCGGCATTAATACGTCATACAGGAAACTGCCGCCTTTTTGTGCCATTGTACTTGTGTTGTTGGTGAAATTGGAGTTGTTGAAAACACTAAGAGAGTAAAGCGGACTTAGTTCAAAGAGGTGTTAGTACCCATACCAATCTGAATCATTGCCGTCCGGAAGCCAATGTACGAACGGGCCGAATCCTGATATTCGAAGTTGCGCGTACCGGTTTCGAGGAAGTAAGCAATGTCTTTCCAAGAGCCGCCGCGTACTACTTTGCGGGGTTCGTTGTCATCGGGGTTGGTTGGGTTCAAGTCCCACACCACGGGCACCGAGGCTTCCATGTAGGCGTCGTCGCACCACTCGGATACGTTGCCCGACATATCATAGAGGCCAAAATCGTTCGGGAAGTAAGAGCCTACTGCGGAGGTATAGGCAGCACCATCCGAGGCATAGTCGCCACGGCCCGGCTTAAAGTTGGCCAGCATGCAGCCATTCTGGTTGCGCAGGTAAGGGCCACCCCAGGGATACGTAGCCAGGTCGCGGCCACCACGAGCGGCGTACTCCCACTCGGCCTCAGAGGGCAGGCGGAAGTTGGGCGTGGGAGCCAGGCCCAGTTCTTCGTTCGAAGCATTTTTGTTTTTGGTGCGCCAGTTGCAGAAATACTTGGCCGCAAACCAGTCGACGCCCACCACCGGGTAATCGTCGAAAGCAGGGTGCGTGTAGTAGTACTCCATCAGCGGGTCGCCCATGTGATAGGTGAAGTCACGCACCCACACCGTAGAGTCGGGGTACAATTCCGTCATCACGTATTCCTCGCCGAGCACGTCAATAGAGTCCTGCCGGATGGCGTCCATGAACTGACGGTATTCATTGTTGGTAATTTCCGTCTCATCCATGTAGAAGCCGGCAATGGTTACCTGCTTGTTCATGTTTACCATGGAGGCCGAAATATCCTGGTCAGTCTGACCCATGTGGAACGTGCCACCGGGGCAGGGCACCATGCCAAAAGGCACTTCCTGCGGGTTGAATTCCGGGCGGTCTTCGGAGCCAATCAGGTCACCCTGCGGCCCTTTGCCAAAACCACAGCTTCCCAACAACAGGGCCGAAGCAGCAACGAGAGGAAATAAGAAAAGCTTGTTCATAGTCCGGAAGCGAAAGTCTTGTGAGGCGCGATACCCAAAGATTACAATTTTTGCAGCAGGCAAATTTAATGTGTTCAACTCTTGTACGCAAGTATTTCGTTCAACTTCACGTAGCTAGCCGCGAATACCGGTTTATACGGGTTAAAATGAAGGGGGTCAAGGTTCTTCGAAAACTTAAACCGACTGCTTGTTTTACCTTCATTCAACGGCAGAAAAGGCCGAATCACGCTTGAAGCCTAGAAACTGTAACGTGGAGTGCGAATGGCTGGGCGAGAGATACTGACAGGGCGCGGCAGGCGGTAGGAGAGCATAATCTCATGTGAGCTAAACGCACGCGCTTCTTGATTAAATGCAATAAAATCAAAAGCGTACCCCACTCGCAGGGCATTGTCTTTAGTGAAACTCGCTCCCAGCATTCCCTGGAACGACTCTTGAAAACGATACCCAAGCCCTGCCCAATACTTGTCGTCAAGCGTAGCACGCCCACCTAGTTCGAACGAAGTACTTTTTTGCGAAAACTTGCCCCCATCCCCTACTTTACCCGGCAATACCATCTTCACTAAAGCAGTGGGTGTTACCACAACGGAAGGTGTAGCTTCAATATTATACCCCAGCGTGAGATACGCATGGTTCTCACCTGTTACGGACGAGGCCGTATTGCCATCAACATTCTGGAACTGGTACTTCGACCGAAGCAGGTTGTTTACGCTTAGCCCGGCATAGAGTTTTTCGGACTCGTACCACACCCCGGTACCCAGATCAAACTTTCTATCGGCGCTTTCATTAGGCACGGCTGGGTCCCCCTCTTCGGCAGGCCGGTATGTGCCTTTTCCAAGATGGGTGTAGATTCCCTGGACACCGATTCCCAGCTTTCCTTCCCCTATGGTTATATGGTAGGCGTAAGAAACGTTAGCCGTGGTTATTTTGGTTTCCGCAATACGGTCACGATATAAAACTGCTCCTAGCCCACCATGCAGGAACTTTACGGGCACTGAGGCCGACAACAGATAGGTTTGTGGGGAGCCACCCGCATCTTCCGGCAAAGTAGCCTGATATCCCAGATATTGGTAGCGGCCTATAGTAGTAATTTCCCCATATCCTTTCACGCCCGCGTAGGCAGGGTTCAGGTATATACCATTGAAGCCATAGTGCGTAAACTGGGGCTGCTGCTGAGCCAGCGCCGAGCCAGTTGCCAGACAGGCCAATGTACCAATCAGTACTGGAACCCTCATAGTTGTGTTCGAATAGGACCGTATTACGTGAAAAGTGGGACAGGGCTGCTCTACCAAATGTAACGAAAAAGGTCATTACACTGGTTCAGGGCAGCTGGCCCACTCTTCAACGGAAAACGCGGATAGTTAGTCTATTTATTTGACTTGGCTTTTGCATTTGCCTGGGCACCGCTGTGCAGCAGGATATACTGCTCTATAGCCCCGGTCATAGAAGGCGCATTGGGGTGCGGTGCCTGGATGTCAAGCTCCAGGCCGGCATCAATGACTGCTTTGGCCGTGGTGGGGCCAAACGCCGCGATACGCGTTCCGTTCTGCGTGAAGTCGGGAAAGTTGATAAACAGGGAGCTGATACCCGACGGGCTGAAGAAAGCAATGCAGTCATACTTCACATCCGAGAGGTCCGACAGGTCGCTGGCTACGGTGCGGTAGATAACGGCTTCGGTGAATTTGAAGCCATTGGCCCGCATAAACTCCGGGATATCATCCTTGCGGATATCCGAGCACGGATACAGGAATTTCTCGCCCTTGTGCTTCTTGATGACGTCAAACAAATCGGCAGCGGTGCGCTGGCCCACGAAGAGCTTACGCTTGCGCAGTACAATGTACTTCTGCAGGTAATTGGCCGTCTGCTCCGAAATACAGAAGTATTTCATCTCAGCCGGCATCTCAATCTTGGCTTCCTGACAGATGCGGAAGAAATGGTCGACGGCATTGCGGCTGGTGAAGATGACGGCCGTATGCTCCTGAATATTGACTTTCTCTTTACGAAAATCCTTATAGGGAACCGGATCAACCTGGATGAATTCCCGAAAATCTACTTTAATGCCGTATTTCTCCGCAATGGCAAAATAGGGTGATACGTCTCCTGTCGGCTTGGGCTGGGTGACCAGTATGCTCGCGATGCGCTTCGCGTGGCGGCCAGTTCCCGGTTGCTCTTTGCTGTCGGCCATGGTAAGAAAAAAAGGTAAAACTAGGCAATAAGGAGAATGAGAAAGAAGCGAAAAGTCTGAGTGGCACCTTGCCGGAAAGATGGGAAAGCAGTTTAAGTGCTAGAAAACGATAAGCTTTAGCAGAATAATGAGGGGTATAACTTCCGTGGCGCAAAGGTACGAAAACAAATGTAGATTCAGTACCGACGACTTCCGATGCAGGGTAAGGGCAATGCGGACAACCGTGGCCACTAACAGAAAGCTAATCACCCCGTTGGAAAGCCAGAGAACCAGAGCCGGCGCGGCAGTATTAAGGGTAAGGTAGATGATAACGACGAAGGGAAGAGCTAGGCCAATCAGCAGGATAGTGCGCACAAACTCGCGATACTGCACCGTAACTACTGGCAGCACGTCGAAAATGTAGCCCATGATGGAGATGTAAGGGTATTTCAACAGCACGAATGCCAGTACCAGCCCGGTATATAGCAGCACCCGTAGCACAATGGCCGACTCTGGCACGTTGAAAAGCCGCCGCAGGATCAGCACGTTTTGCAGGCTGGTATGCACTGCTACCAGCAGCAGCGCAAACGACAGCGAGAATACCAGCAGCAGCAGCAGATTGAGCCAGGTAGCAGTGGGCTTGATCAAAAAATCCTGGTCGGCAGAATTGTTCAGAAAGCTTCTGAGCTCATAAATCCGGCTGAAACCTGGCCGGTACGTAACACGCACACCCCCATAGAGCAGCCCCAGCAACAGCAGAAAGCACACGTAGGCATTGTGGTAGCCCAAAACCCGCTCCTGCGGCAGCAAGGGGGCCACAGCGTGCGTACTTCGGGCTATAGGTGCCGGTTCGGCATCCACGAACGAAGCGTAAGCGGGCGGCGCAGTTGGATGCCATATGCACAGCAGGTGCTTCGCCGTGAGGCCGGTGGCGGGCACAAAGCGGGCCAGATCCAGCGTGTAGGAACCAGCCTCGGGCGCGGTAAAAACCAGCTGGTTATCGAGGAAAAGACTGAGGTTCTGAAGCGCGGTAAACGTAATAACCGTAGGCTGACCAGATTGTAAGCTAACCCATTGATAGTAAGCACGGCTGGGCTGATGGTAGCCCGCCAGGTACAGCGTCAGCCGATTCTGGCCCGGCTTGTAAATCAACCAATCATCCGACAGGCCAACGGGGGGCGGGGGCGGCAACGGGCGGTACTCGGCCGCGCGACCGGGCACTGCCGCCAGCAGGAGCCAGCTTACCAGCAGTACGAGTTGCCGCCAGTTCATACGGGAAAGAAGAGCCAGCTTAGGACGCCACCCGCTGCCGGGCACTTCTGCTCTGGTACACGCCCAGAAATATGCTTAGCCCCAGCGAAAAGACTACCAGCCCGCCAATCAGCCAGGTATTGCCCAGGTAGGCAAAGTTGATGACGAACAGAATAACCACTAAGTTCAGCAGGGCCAGCAGCATAACGGTGCTGATTTGCTGGAAGCCCATGGCCAGAATGCGGTGGTGAATGTGGTTTTTATCGGGGGAGAAAGGTGAGCGGCCTGCCATCATGCGCACGATAAACACGCGGATGGTATCAAACAACGGCACGAACAGCACGCCCACGGCCACCGAAGGCGCCGACGTGGGAAACGGCTGACGCATCTCAATAAACTGAATCGTGAGAAACGACACGATAAAGCCACAAACCAACGAGCCGGTGTCGCCCATGAAAATGGTGGCCCGGTGGAAGTTGTAGCGCAGAAAACCCAGCATTCCCCCAATCACGCAGATAGATACAAAGGCGTAGTTCCCGTAGGTGGCGCCGCCGTAGCGGTAGAAGTAGTACCCGAATGTACTGACGATGATAAGCACAATACTTCCTGCCAGGCCGTCGAGACCATCAATGAGGTTGATGGCGTTGGTGATGCCCACAATCACGAAGAAAGTGAAGGCATAGCTGATGCCGATAGGCAGCTCATGAATTCCCAGAATACCCTGGAAGCTGGTCAGGCGAATGTCGGCCATAATCATGACTACACCGGTAGCCAGCAGCTGGCCCACAAATTTCTTGGAAACCGAGATACTGACCAGGTCATCCTTGAGCCCCACAAAAAACAGGATGATGCAGCCGGCCAGCAGCTGCTGCACGCCATGCTCCAGGTTGGCGAAGATGGTAAGCGCCGACATGAATCCGGCAAACACGGCTACTCCCCCCAGGCGCGGCGTCAGGGACTCGTGCACGGTGCGCACGTTGGGGGTATCGAGCATGTTCTTCAGGTGGGCGATATAAATGATGGACGGCACCGCGAACAATGCCACCAAAAACGCCCACAGAAAAGAGAGGCCCAGAGAAATACCGAGTGGATTCATAAATCAGAGCTCAAAGAGAAGCATTTACGCCAATGACAGCAATAGAGGATGTACTGCCTTGTTCTTTCTTTTAGTGATGCAGAATACCTTCCTGGTTGAGCAGGGCTATAGGGATGAGGTTAGCCGGCACAATGGAGTCGGGCACGAAGATGTATTTTTTGTCAAAGATCTGCGCACCACGGTAGTAGCTCACCCAGTACTGGTTGTTGAGGTGAAACAGCCCGGGGTCAATAGGCTCGATGGGCACGGCGCTGTGGGCCGGCACTTCCAGCAACACATGACGTAGCGTGGAGGTGCGCACGGCTTCGCCGGTGGGTTGGGTGCCGTAGCCGTTGGAGTTCACAATGACGTTCTGAAGCGGAAAGTCGTTGTAGTTGAGCAGGTACACCAGCCAGCCGGGCTGGCCGTCTTCGGTGGCTGCCGCTTCATCGGGCACCACGGCCATGGCCACACCTTCTACCGGGTCAAACTGAATGTCCTCTTTCATAGCAAATCAAACAGCGTATTCGGCGCCCAGAAGCGTAGCCAGATGCGGGAGCAGGCGGTTTTCAACTTCCGTTACGGGTATTTCACGGCCCAGCTCGCGCTGCATAGACGTCACCGCCTTGTCCGTGATGCCGCAGGGCACGATGTAGCCGAAATACGTGAGGTCGGTATTGACGTTGAGGGCAAAGCCGTGCATGGTTACCCAGCGGCTGCACTTCACGCCCATTGCGCAGATTTTGCGTGGATTGGGGGCTCCTACCTCAAAATCAAGCCATACACCGGTGAGGCCCGCAATGCGCCCGGCCGCCAGGCCATACTCGGCCAGCGTACGGATGACAGCTTCCTCCAGCACACGCAGGTAGCGGTGAATGTCGGTGAAGAAGTTGTCGAGGTCCAGGATGGGGTAGCCCACCAGCTGGCCGGGGCCATGAAAGGTAATGTCGCCGCCGCGGTTGATGCGGTGGAAGGTGGCCCCGTGCGCCGCCAGGGCGCTTTCATCTAGCAGCAGGTGCTCGGGCTTGCCGCTTTTACCCAGCGTATACACCGGCGGGTGCTGGCACAGCAGCAGGTGGTTTGGCGTAGACACCGGAAGCTCGCCGGCCTCAGCTGCTGCGCGGTTACGGGTTTTCAGGGCCAGCGTGGCCGCCAACAGCTCTTCCTGGTAATCCCAGACGGTTTGGTACGCTACCTCGCCCAGCCGCTCTACCTGCACCAACCTGTTTTGTCCGGGCTGCCGGCCCCCCGCCGCAACGGGGGCCTCGGGGGCGGCTACCGGAGGGGTTGTTACGCAGGTAAAGAGCAGAGAATTCATGCGGGGAGCGTAGGGCAGGCCCTTCGGCAGGCAAGACGGGCGCAGGTAAGGCCATCAGCCGAAACAATGGCTGATCAGACACTTTGGCAACGGCCGGGCTTGTTCCGCCGGGGCTAAATTCTCCGCAAAGGTACTAGATTTAGCTCCAATCTGTTTTTCCAGCTATGGATTCCTGGCTTACGCGCTTGCCGGCATGAGCAACGCGGCTCACCAACTCGGGGCGGCCGGCGAGGACGCCGCCGCCGATTTTCTGCAGCAGCAGGGCTACATGGTGGTGCACCGGGGCTACCGCTACCGCCGCGCCGAGGTAGACCTGATTGTGCAGCGCGGGCAGGAGCTGCTGGTGTTTGTAGAGGTAAAAGCCCGCTCCGGCACGCAATACGGCTACCCCGAAACCTTTGTCACGGCGCGCAAGCAGCAGTTGTTTCGGCTGGCCGCCGAGCAGGTGCAGGAAGAGCTCAACTGGCCCGGCGACATTCGGTTCGACATCTTGGCCCTTACCCGCACCACGCACGGCTTCCGCATCGAGCACTTCGAGGATGCATTTTATTAAATTAATAAGGTAAAGCCCCCCGCAACCGATGCATGACGGGCAGCCATTCAGCCTTTAAAGCAGAAAGCAATTGACGTCCTAATTCCGGGCGCCGGGGCGGGAGTTATCGGGCTTGCCTCGGTTGTCGAGCTTATCTTTCTCGAAGATCAGCACGGCGTTGCGGTTGTACTCCTTTATCAGCTCAGGCGTGGTTACTTCGGGGTCGTAGCCGGTTTCGCCGTACTGGTACACATAGTGGCGGCGGTTGCGGAAACCCCAGTACTTCGTCCACTCCCCTACTTTCTTGCCGTTCTCAAACTGCCCGTCCCAGTCGCGCTGCCCGTTGTCGAGGTAGCGCACGTAGTCACCTTCCAGTTTGCCGTTCAGGTACGGTATAACCTCCTTGATCAGCTTCTGCTCCCCATCATAGTAGGTAATGGCGGCGTCGCGCGGGAAGCCCATTTCGTAGTGGACTTTGCTGAGCAGGATGTTGTCTTTGTTGAACCGCTCCCAGCGCAGGTGGCGCGTGCCCACGGCGTAGTAACCGGTTTCTACCACTTTGCCACCCTGCAGCTTCTTGTAAGGGCCGTGCAGCACTTTGTCGACAGCCGGATCAAGCTCGGTGGTGGCTTTGAAAATCTTCTTTTTTCGGGGGTTGAAGTAGTAGCGGGCCGGAGCGTAGGCGTTGGGCTGCTGGAAGGTTTTCAGGTAATAAAACACCTCAATCACCTGATTTTTACCTTTCGGCCCCGACTTGGTATAGCCGCGCTTGATTCTTTCCCCGAGGAAGATGTTCTTCTTTTTCTTCTTGGTTTTTCGCTGCGCTGCTTTTTCGTTTTCCTTGGCCTGCTTTTCCTGCTCCTTGGTCAGGGCCACGCGCTTGGCCACCAGGGAAGGTGAGCCCACCGTGTCGCGGGCGGTAGTGAGCGTGTCGGACGGGCGGTTCTGGATGGCAGGGGCCTCCGGTTTACTATTGAACGATACCAGCTGCGGCGAGCAGGCCCCCAGGCCCAGCATCAGCCCCAACCCTACGTACAGCAAACGAAACAGGCGCATTGGCGAAAAGTGAAGTAGCTAGCGGACGATAAAACGTAAATATACCGACATATAGTGCCCTGCGATGAAATGGTGAGTTGGTGACTTAGCGAGTTTGAGGTTCTACTGTCATTGCGAGTCATGTGGCGCATCAAGCCAGTGTCCGAAGCAATCCGTCCGAAGCCCTACTATGTGAAAAGCCCCTACCCGTTGCGTACGAGTAAGGGCTTTCTGGTAAAAGAATGGAAAGCACAGCTCAGAGGGCAGATTGCTTCGCTAAGCTCGCAATGACAACTCACTAAATCACTAACTCACCATCTCACTAGCTTACCGCTACTCCGCGGCCAGCAGGTCGGCGCTGCGCTTCACAAAAGCTGTGAGGGCCTCACCTTTCAGCATGCCCTGGGCCAGCAGCGCGAGGTCGTAGGCCTGGCGGGCCAGCTTGCTGCCGGCTTCGCCCTCGGCGTGCAGCACACGCTGGGCAATGGGGTGGTTGGCATTCACACTCACGGTGTAAGAGTCGGGCAGGGAGCCAAACATCTGCATGCCACCGCCGCCACCGGCACGCTGCATATCCTTCATGCGGCGCATGAACTCGGGCAGGGTGATGATAACCGGTGCATCCTGGGGCGACAGGGCCTCTACCTGTACATGCATCTGCTCGTTGCTGATGGCTGCCTTGTAGAGCTCCTGCAGCTTGGTTTTGTCGTCGTCGCTGAGTACGCTCTCGGTGCTTTCCTCCTTCTCGATGAGCTTGCCGATGGTGTCGGCGTCCACGCGCTTGAAGGTGGTTTTCTCCAGTTTCTGTTCCAGCTGGCCAATAAAGTGCGAGTCGAGGGGGCCGTCGAGCTTCAGCACGTCGTACCCGCGGTCCTGAGCGGCCTGCACGAAGCCGTGTTGGGCTTCGGCGTCGGTGGTGTAGAGAACCACGGTCTGCTCGCTCTTGTCTTTCTGGTTGGCCTGCACAAACTCCTGGTACTCGGGCAGGGTGAAGAACTTGCCTCCCACGTTCTGCACCAGCGCAAAGTCCTTGGCTTTGTCGTAGAACTTCTCGTCCGACAGCATGCCGTACTTCACAAACAGCCCAATGTCGGACCATTTCTGCTCGTAGCCCGCGCGGTCCTTGCGGTAGAGCTCAGCCAGCTTGTCGGCTACTTTCTTGGTGATGTAGGTGTTGATTTTGCGCACCGCGGCGTCGGCCTGCAGGAAGGAGCGCGACACGTTCAGCGGAATATCCGGCGAGTCAATCACGCCGTGCAGCAGCATCAGGAACTCAGGCACCACGTCCTTCACCTCATCGGTAATAAACACTTGGCGCGAGTAGAGCTGGATTTTGTTGCGCTGGAACTGCAGCTCGTCCTTCACCTTGGGGAAGTACAGAATGCCCGTCAGGTTGAAGGGATAATCGACGTTGAGGTGAATCCAGAACAGCGGCGGCTCCGAAAACGGGTACAGCTCCTGATAGAACTTCACATAGTCCTCGTCGGTCAGCTCCGAGGGCTGCTTAGTCCAGATAGGCGCCGTCTGATTGATAACCTCGCCTTCGAACTCGATTTCGATGGGCAGGAACTTGCAGTACTTATTCAGGATGCCTTTCAGGCGGGCAGGCTCCAGAAACTCGTCGGAGTCTTCGGCTACGTGTAGTACGATGTCGGTGCCGCGGTCGGACTTCTCGGTGGTTTCGAGGCTGAACTCGGTGCTGCCGTCGCACACCCAGTGGGCGCCTTCGGTTTCTTCCTTATAGCTCTTCGAGAAGATTTCAACTTCGCGGGCTACCATAAACGCCGAGTAGAAGCCCAGGCCAAACTGACCGATAATCTGGTCTTTGGCGGCGGCATCCTTTTCCTTGTACTTCTCCACAAACTCGGTAGCCCCGGAGAAGGCAATCTGGTTGATGTACTTCTTGATTTCCTCGGCCGTCATGCCCAGGCCGTGGTCGGAAATGGTGATGGTGCGGGCTTCCTTATCCACGCTCACCTTCACCTTAAGCTCGCCCAGCTCCCCTTTGAACTCGCCTAGCTGGCCCAGGCTTTTCAGCTTTTGGGTGGCGTCCACGGCATTGCTCACCAGCTCGCGCAGGAAGATTTCGTGGTCGGAGTACAGGAATTTCTTGATGATAGGAAAGATGTTCTCGGTATGAATCGAGATGCTGCCTTTCTCTTGCATGGCGGGTTGGTAAAAACTAGACGGAGGTAAAACACAAAACTCTTCGCCGCCCGGCGGTTACCCCGCCGGCGGCCATAGCGCCGCTAGTCAAAACCCATTCCAGTCGGGCTTTACGCTGCCAGATTGACAGCAACTATAGGCCCTTACTCCATTCCTGCTCACGCCAACCGAAGCAATTTTCGTTGCGTACATACCGGCATCAACCGTCAACACTACAGGCTCTCGGCTACTACATCAGCATGGCTGGCTCTTCCACCCGAATTCGTGAACTGCGCGACCTATTAGCCCTGGAACGAACCCAGATGGCCAACGAGCGGACGCTGTTGGCGTACGTGCGTACGGGTATGGCCCTGGTTATTGCCGGTTTCTCGCTTATTCAGTTTTTCCGGCAGAACCTTTTCGTGTGGGCCGGCGTGGCGCTGGTGCCGGCCGGCCTGGCCGTAGTGCTGCTGGGCTGGCTCCGCTACCGGCACAAAGGCAGCGCCTTAACGAGCAGAGCCTCCACGTCGTCGTACACCGAATGAGGGCTGTGCCACTCATCCAGCAGGTGCTGGGCGGCTTCTTCCTGGCCACCCACCAACCAATCGAAGGCCGCTTCCAGCTCGAAAAATAGCTGCACCTCGAAGTGAATAAAACGGCGGCCAGCCCGCAGGATATTTTCAATCACCATCAGATTATACTGACGGCTCCCCACAATCAGGGCCACGCACTCTACCGTGGGCACGCACACTTTGGGCAGCCAGGTATGCAGCAGCCAGAACTGGTCTTCGACGCTGATAGCCGGCAGCGTGCTTATATCGAGCAGGCACTGCCGGATCCGGAGCTTTTGAGCCAGCACGGCAATGGCCTCCAGCGCCGGGCGCAATCCATCGGTCGTAATAGTATCCCCGCACCACCCGTAGTGGAGCAGCTGCGCTTCGGCATTGTAGTGCACCCGAACACAGTTCTCAATATAACATATCACAGTCGTCAGGCTATTAGCTTGACTACAAAAAAAGCATAATAACCACACTACGCCATACACTTACCCGTTTTTATTAACCTCCTATAGAATGTTTATATTTTCTTATACATAGATCCTAAACGCTGCCCGCTGCTCTCCAGAACTACGGTTGTTTCCTTGATTTCACGGGCTTGTATGTTACCTGGTTCTACGCAGGCATTCACACTCAGCCCATATTCTATTCGTCTATAAGCTCCCTGACCTGCCTTTTATAAATCAAATGAAGAGTGGGGGCTCAGCAGTAGCGCGGCCAGGAGCCCGCAGATTATTCGTTAGAGCAAGCAGTAGACGGAAAGCCAGGTGTTTCATAGGATAGAAGCTTTTCAGTGAGAACATGCGCAAAGGTGAAGCGGAAACATTACGTCAATATTTTTCCCTGATGATCAATGCGTTGCCAATTAATGTGCACAGGTATCCGTTACTGCTACCAGGCATAGCGGCAGGCAGTGTGCTTCGGAAACGAGTATCTTGCGCCGGGCTTTTAGTTCGGTCCTGCTGATTTTTTGTCATGGCGTCGCGTCGTTCCTTGCTGGCTGGCTGGCTGCTGCTCTGCTTTTTGCGGGTGCTGCTGCCGGAGGCGTGGGTGCTCCAGCTACACGCGCACGAACACACCACGGAGGAAACAGCGTCGGCGCAACCGGGCAAAAAGCTGGTCAGCCCCAAGCACCAGCACTGCCCCGTCGACCAGTTTCACCACGTCCCGTTTCAGCTGGCTCCACCGCTGGAATTGCCTGTACCCTTTTACCAATATGTAGCGCCTGCTACGGAAGCTGTAGCTTCTGTGGGCCGGGCCGCTACGGTACCTACCGCATACCTGCGGGGCCCGCCGGCCCGGGCATAAACCCTACTGTATAGCCCTGGAGCGCGCCATCTGCCGCCGCGGTCCACTTCGCACTGGCCAGTCGGGCGCTTTCGCCTGCTGGCTCACTGCTCGTCACCTCCATTCCAGCCTTAGCCTATCTATCTGCTTTCCTTCGCCGGATACAGCAGACGGTACGCTGTATCTGTTCCAGGCTGAGCAGAAACCGGAGGTTGACGCCTGGGCTTCTCCGGCAGCTTCACTTACTTCTTCGCCCTGAATGCCCGGCCATTGCTGCCTGCCTCAGTGCGCACATTTTTCAGCATGAAATCATCCTTTATAGCTGCGGGCCTACTGCTGCTGGCCGGCAATAGCGTAATCCAAGCCCAAAACGCCCCGCGGCCGAGCCTGCCGGCCCGGGCTACCCGCACGGCGGCCCCCGTAACCGGCCTGGTAACCGATGCTGCTACCGGCGAACCGCTGCCGGGCGCTACGGTAATTTTCCCCGATGTAAAACAAGCCACCGCTACGGCAGCCGATGGCACGTTCCGGTTTGCCAACATGCCGCAGGGCCGCTTTCTGATGCAGGTGCGCTTCGTGGGCTACACGCCCGTGGTGCGCACCGTAGACACCAGCACCGGCACGGCGCTGGAGGTTGCCCTCACCCCCGCCGAAACTGAAATCGGGCAGGTGATTGTGACGGGCGTATCGGCCAGCACGGAGATGCGCCGCTCCCCGGTGCCCACCAGTGTGGTAGACCAAACGCGCCTGCGCCAGACAGCCGCCACCAACGCCGTGGATGCCCTGGCCCACACGCCCGGCCTCAACCAGATTACCACCGGCGCGGCCATCAGCAAGCCGGTTATCCGGGGGCTGGGGGCCAACCGCGTCATCACCCTGAACAACGGGGCCAAGCAGGAAGGCCAGCAGTGGGGCGACGAGCACGGCATCGAAATCGACGAGTTCAGCATCGACCGGGCCGAGGTGATTAAGGGCCCCGGCTCCTTGCTGTACGGTTCCGACGGGCTGGCCGGCGTCATCAACTTTCTGGCGCCCGACCCGGTGGAGGATGGCCGGATTCTGGGCTCCGTGACGGCCAACTACCAGACCAACAACTACCAGCAGGGCTACTCGCTCTGGAACGCGGGCAACCTGGGTGGCCTGAACTGGCAGGTGCGCGGCTCGGGCAAGGTGGCCGCCGATTATAGGAATAAGTACGACGGCCGGGTGTACAACTCGGGGTTCCGGGAACTGGACGGCAGCGGCTACGTGGGCCTGAACAAAAGCTGGGGCTACACCCACCTCACCTTCAGCTCCTTCAACCAGATCCTGGGGTTGATTGAGGGGGAGCGGGACTCTACTTCGGGCCGGTTTACGCGGGTAAACAGCCTGGGCGAAACGCAGTTAGTGAACGGGAGTGGCTTTTCCGGCTACGGCCTCGACGTGCCCCGCCAGCAGATCAACCACCTGCGCATCGGCACCGACAACAACTTCATCCTGGGCCGGCACCGCCTCACGCTCAACGTGGGCTGGCAGCAGAACCTGCGCCGGGAGTTCGGCAACCCCGAGGACTACTACGAGAAGTCGTTGTTTTTTCAGCTGCGCACCGTGGATTACGCCCTGCGCTGGTTTTTGCCCGAGAAAAACGGCTGGCACACCACACTGGGCTTGAGCGGCATGCAGCAGGAGAACCAGAACAAGGGTGTGGAGTTCCTGATTCCGGCTTACCGCCTGCTGGATGGCGGTATGTTCGGCGTCACCAAAAAGAGCTTCGGTAAGCTCGACCTCAGCGGCGGCCTGCGCTACGATGTGCGCCGCATCACAGCCGACGCGCTGTTTCTGGATGAGGAAGAACAACCGGTACCCCCGGGCCTGGGTGAGGAAAAATTTGCGGGCTTCCAAAGCACCTTTCGCAATGTGAGCGGGAGCGTAGGTGGCGCCTATAACCTGAGCGACAAGTGGCTGCTGAAAGCCAATGCGGCCCGGGGCTTCCGGGCACCCAACATTGCCGAGCTGGGCTCCAACGGCATCCACGAGGGTACCACCCGCTACGAAATCGGGGAGCCGGGCCTGAAGCCGGAAACCAGCTTCCAGCTGGATGGAGGCCTGAGTTTCACGGCCGACCACGTGAGCTTCACGGCCGATGTGTTCCGCAACCGCATTAGCAACTACATCTTCCCGCGCCGCCTGGCTTCTCAGGATGGCACTGACTCCCTCTCGGCGGATGGCGACCGGGTGTTTCGCTACGGGCAGGGTGATGCCCGCCTGGCCGGGGGCGAAGTAAGTCTGGACCTGCACCCCCACCCACTCGACTGGCTGCACTTCGAAAACTCGTTTTCGATGGTGCGGGCGGTGCAGCTAGACCAACCGGCCGGGCAGCGCTACCTGCCGTTTACTCCCGCCAACCGGTTTCAGTCGGAGCTTTGGGTGAACTTCCGGAAGGTGGGCCGCTCGGCGCTGCGCAACCTGTATGCCCGGGGCACCGTGGAGCACAATTTCGCCCAGAACCGCGTGTTCTCGGCCTTCGATACCGAAACCCGCACGCCCGGCTACACCCTGGTAAACGTGGGCGTGGGCACCGAGGTAGCCTCCGCTAAAGGCCGCACGCTGTTTTCGCTGTATCTGGCCGCCAACAATCTGTTCGACGTGGCCTACCAGAACCACTTGAGCCGGCTGAAGTACGCGGCGGCAAACAACGCCACCGGCCGCGCCGGGGTGTACAACATGGGCCGCACGCTGAGCGCGAAGCTGGTAGTGCCCCTGTCGTTTAAGTAAAGCTGCCGTTTACCGCTGCTCGCCACCGGCCTCGGGCAAAGTTGTCCCAGAGTGTCTCGCCCCGCTTTACCTGGCTATAATCGTGTAAGGCAACCATGACCGCATCATTCGGCTGCTTAGCCCCTACTGGGATAGGAGCGTTGAGAAGCTCTACCGATAACTAGTTGCGTCGCGTGACCGAAAAGGGTTCGATCCAGAAGCGGTGGCAGAGCAAGATGCAGATTGTTGTTCGCTTTCGGGCACGCAGTTCATCCGCTTCGATTGTAGTAAATGACAAACGCGAAAGCGCCCCCGTGCTGGCTGGTACGGGGGCGTTTTCGCGTTCGGAGCTGGTTTCTCAGAAACCCAGGTCGTCAGGCTCATTCAGCCCCGGCGGCGCGTGGCTGATACCCAGACTGCTCCGCCAGTAGCTCCCGCAGGCTCGTTTCGGCTAGGCTGTCGGCTTCGAAGCGTAGTGCATTAGTGGGCATATCGGCCACGAGCAGAATGCATAAGGCCTGATCCGAGGTTCGGGGAAGGTACGGCTCGGCAGTGCCCAGGGCGGGGCCGACTCCGTAAGCCTGGGCGTTGACCTCCCGCTATCCGTCGTTCACCCACATTCCCTGGCACCCTATCCGGCTGGCGGATATTTTCGCCCCTGTTGGTTTGCAACGCCGCGCGGCCTAATGCCGGGCGGGTACCGCACAAGTTTCCTGTGATGCACTCGATACGTTTCCTGCGCGCCGGTTTGCTCGCTTTGCTGCTGGTTGCGCCCGCCGCAGTCTTCGCCCAGAACGTGGGCATCGGTACCACCACGCCCGACGCCTCCGCCGCCCTCGACGTAAAGGCCACCGACAAGGGCCTGCTGCCACCCCGCCTGACTTCGGCCCAGCGCGCTGCCATTCCGAGTCCGGCTACTGGTCTGCTGGTGTACCAGACCGATGGCGTGGCTGGCTACTACTATTTCTCCGGCACCGCCTGGCTGAACCTGAGCACCGGCATCCAGCCCGATGCCAGTGGCCTGCTGCCCGGCGTGCCGACCAGCGGATTGGTCAGCACCCTGGCCGGCTCGGGCACTAATAGCTACACCGACGGGCCGGCTACTGCCGCCGCCTTTCGCGCCATCCGGGGCGTCGCGGTGGATGCGTACGGCACGGTGTACGTGGCCGACCAGTTGTCCCACCGCATCCGCGTGATTCGCAACGGGGTGGTGAGTATGCTGGCCGGCTCCGGCAACCCCGGCAGCGCCGACGGCCACGCCGCCTCGGCGCAGTTCAACAACCCGGTGGGCGTGGCCGTCGACGCGGCCGGCACTACGGTGTACGTGGCCGACCAGAACAACCGCAAAATCCGCGTCATCAACAATGGGCAGGTGAGCACCCTGGCTGGCACCGGCGCCGTCGGCACCGCCAACGGGCCCGCTGCCGCCGCTACCTTCCGCGAACCGTTGGGCGTGGCCGTCGATGCCCAGGGCCGGGTGTACGTGGCCGACTCCCAAGGCCACAATATTCGCCTTATCAGCGGCGGGGTGGTGAGTACGCTGGCCGGTACCGGCACCGTCGGCAGCACCGACGGGCCCGCCGCCTCGGCGCAATTCAACCAGCCCTACGGCTTGGCCGTGGATGCGGCCGGGGCCGTGTACGTGGCCGATCAAGGCAACGCCAAAGTCCGCCTGATCCGCGACGGGCAGGTAAGCACCCTGGCCGGCTCAGGCACCCTGGGGTACGCCGACGGGCCGGCCGCCACCGCCCAGTTCACGTCGGTTACCGGGGTGGCCGTCGACGGGCAGGGCGCCGTGTACGTGGCCGACCCCAACAGCCACCGGGTGCGCGTGGTGCGCGGCGGGCAGGTAAGCACGGTGGCCGGCACCGGCACTGCCGGCAGCTCCGACGGGCCCGGTGCCGCCGCCTCGTTCAACACGCCCATCGGCCTGGCCGTGGACCGGCAGGGCACGGTGTACGTGGCCGACTACAACAACAACAAAGTCCGCCTGATCGGGGGCGCCAATTCGCCAGTGCCGGCCCTGAGCGTGAACGGGCAGACGCTGACCGTGGCCGGCGGCAACTCGGTGACGCTGCCCACGCCGGCGCCGCAGACGCTGACGCTGAGCGGGCAGACGCTGGGCATCAGCGGGGGCAATTCGGTGACCTTGCCCGATAACGCCGACAACCTGGGCGACCATACCGCCACGATGCCCATCCGCTACAGCACCAACGACGCGGACAAAATCTGGTTTACCCAGGCCGTCGGGGCCAACGGCTCCAAGCTCGAACACGCCGCAGGCTGGCTGCTCAACTACTACGCCGGCCCAAACAACGGCCTGGCGGGCACCCACCGCTTCCTCACCGGCACGGGCAGCGGCTGGCGGGAGCGGATGCGCATCGATGACAGCGGCAACGTGGGCATCGGCACCGACAACCCCCAGCGCACCCTCGACGTGAACGGCAGCATCCGCCAGACCACCTATTCCCAACCCCTGAGTCTGGGCGCCAACATCCGGGGCCACTTCCCTTGGACGCACAACCTGGGCTACAAGCCCACCCTGATGCTGAGCGTCGAAGACACCGGGGACCCGGGCGCGGGCCGGTACGTCAGCCTCAGCTACGAGTACGTCAACGACAACACAATCAACATCTGGGTGCACAACACCGGGGCCGCGGCCACCTTTCGCGTCCGTTGGATTCGCGTGGATTAGAGACCTAGCCGTAGCCGAAAACTCTCGAACGGCATGCTTTAGCCCTGCTCAGCATGGCGTTTCAAGAGCTGAAGGAAATGATTAAGGAGTAATACCGCCGTTGCCATGCGTTGCGGAGCAAGTAAATCTTCGTAATCTGCGGGGGCGAACTTCTTTCCTGCCTGCATGTCTGCCCCCGCTTCTCCCAAAACTACCGGCCTGTTTTCGGCCATCGTCATTGTTGCTTCGCTGGGCTATTTCGTGGATATCTATGACCTGATTCTGTTCAGCATAGTGCGGGTGGATAGTTTGAACGAGCTGGGCATCACGGCCAAAGACGCGGTAACCAACCAGGGCCTGTACCTCATCAATATGCAGATGGGCGGTATGCTGCTGGGCGGGGTGCTGTGGGGCATTCTGGGGGATAAGCGCGGGCGGCTGTCGGTGCTGTTCGGCTCCATCCTGCTCTACTCACTGGCTAACCTGGCCAACGGCTTCGTGCAGACCATCGACCAGTACGCCTGGCTGCGGCTGATTGCCGGCATCGGGCTGGCTGGGGAGCTGGGCGCGGGCATCACGCTGGTGGCCGAAACGCTGCCCAAGGAAAAGCGCGGCTACGGCACCATGATTGTGGCCACCGTGGGCGTATCGGGAGCCATGCTGGCCTATTGGGTGGGGGCTCGGTTTGGCTGGCGCAATGCCTACTTCGTGGGTGGCGGGCTCGGCTTAGCGCTGCTGGCCTTGCGGGTAGGCGTGTACGAGTCGGGTATGTTCGAGCAAACCAAGAAAAGTGACGTGGAGCGCGGAAACTTTCTGGCCTTGTTCACCAACCGCCGCCGGCTGGCCCGCTATGCCAAGTGCCTGCTTATTGGGGTGCCGCTGTGGTTTGTGGTCGGCATCCTGATTACGCTGGCCCCGGAGTTCAGCACGGCTATGGGCATCACCGGGCCGGTCACGGCCGGACTGGGCGTGTTTTGGTGCTACTTCGGGCTGGTGTTCGGGGATTTTGCCAGCGGCACGCTCAGCCAGGTGCTGCGCAGCCGCAACCGGGCGCTGCAGTTGTTTCTGGTGTTTTGCGGCGTGATGGTGGGCGTGTACCTGTTTGCGGTGCATGGTGCCTCGCCCACGGTGTTTTACGCCGTGTGCTTTGTGCTGGGCATTTCGGTGGGCTTCTGGGCGCTGTTCGTGACGGTGGCCGCCGAGCAGTTCGGCACCAACCTGCGGGCCACGGTAGCTACCACAGCACCCAACTTTGCCCGCGGCTCGGTGGTGCTGCTGGTGCCGCTGTTTCAGGCGTTGCGGGGGCCGCTGGGGCTCATCGGCAGCGCGGCGTTGCTGGGCGCGGGCTCTTTGCTGATTGCCTTCTGGGCCGTGAGCAGCCTACCCGAAAGCTTCGGCAAAGACCTCGACTACGTGGAGCAGGACGAAGCTTAGCCGGGCTGCCGGGCAAAGACGCCTTGCGGTATAAAGTGCGAATCCCAACTCTGCGGGGTGGGCGCCGTACCTAAAGGCGAATTCTCCTATGAACTCGACCGTAGCCATGAAATTATTTGTCGCGCTTCTGGCAGCTGCCTGGTGCAGTGTTGCCGTTGCCCACGCCCAAACCACGCCTGCGGTAACTGACTCAACCCAGCTCACGCTCCAGCAGCAACAGAACCGGGCCTCCGCCGCCCAAGGCGCTCTGAATACCCAAAAGCAGGAATCCGCCGCTTCCCGCACGGCCGTAAACGATTCGAAAGCGCAGCTCAGCGACCAGAAGCGCGCTATGAAGGAGCAAAAGCAGCAGCTGAAAGACCAGAAGCTGGAATTGCGCCGTCAGCAGGAAGTAGCCAAGGCCGACCGCCAGCGCGAAAAGGCCGCCAAAGTGTTGATGAAAGAAGAAAAGCAGCGGGCTAAGGAAGCTAGGAAAGCGGCCCGCGCCTAACGCGTACAGTTAATGGAGCATCAGGCACTCGCCGCGTAGCTCCGCCCCGGCACACGGCGTATGTGTGCCAGATACCAAGTAGTGCTCTTCACCGCCACAACCCATGCCTTCTTCTTCTCCCACCAACCGCCCTACCGTGCGCTGGTACGTGCCGCACCACTTTATTCTGCTGCCGGCGGCACTGGTCATGGCCTTTTATGCCGGGCGGCGCTACGCGGCCATAGCTGGTACCGATGACAACAATGCCCGCCTGTGGTTTTGCGTGGCCGCCGGGGCCGTCATTGTGCTGGGCATGCTCATCATGATGCGCCAGCACTACGCCCTCACCT
Organism: Hymenobacter guriensis; assembly: GCF_015773195.1. Taxonomy (GTDB): domain Bacteria; phylum Bacteroidota; class Bacteroidia; order Cytophagales; family Hymenobacteraceae; genus Hymenobacter; species Hymenobacter guriensis. Next base: position 116,896 of record NZ_JADWYK010000003.1, on the reverse strand, counting down.
TGCAGGACCGCATTATCCGGCTGGAAATGCGTCAGCGTTACTTTGAAATCACCCGCGACAGTTTTCAGCCCTTCGAGCAGCAGCTCACCTTTAAGCAGATAGCGGCCCTGCGCTACGCCTCCGATGCCGAGCTGCCCGGGCTGCTGCAGGCGGCTATCCGTGAGAAACTTTCTCCCGCCGCTATCCAGGAGCGCATCGACCACGTGGTGCCCGACAAGATGCGGGTGTGAAAACCCGCCATGTCGCGGCCGTTAGCTGGACTTTTTGTCTGAACTTTGTGTTGCTGGCCTAACCTATGGGCAAGAAAGGCCACCTGCCTTTCTTGCCTCTTTGGCCGTATTCACTCGCTTCGCTGATTTTCCCGATGATTCTTTACAACGTAACTACCAGCCTCGACCCGGAAATTGAAGAGCAGTGGGTTGCCTACATGCGCGACACGCATCTGCCCGAGGTAATGGCTACCGGCTTCTTTCTGAAAAGTCAGCTCTGCCGCCTCCTCAATGAGGAAGATGGCGGCATCACCTACGCGGCTCAGTATTACTGCGTGAGCTTAGCGCAGTTGGAGGAGTACCAGGACGTAGCTGCCCCGGCACTGCGGCAGGAAATCGAGAAGCATTTTGGCGGCCGGTTTGCCTCTTTCCGCACCATGCTGGAAATTGTGGACTAACTCCACAGTATGCCTCTTAGCTTGAAAAGCCGCCTCTTCGGAGGTGGCTTTTCTGTTTTCGGGCGGTACGTTTTGGCAACCCGTTACTTAGAGAGTACCCTATGGCTAACCCTGCACGGCGGCTTCCACTTCCGGGTGGCAGGTGTAGGCCGCCAGCTGCTCGGCCGTCATATTGCCGTTGTGCCATTCGGGGTCGAGGTTGGCGCCTATTTTCTTGTAGAAGCCGATGGCGGGCTCGTTCCATTCGAGTACCTGCCACTTCAGCCGGTGCGCCCCGCTGCGGCGGGCTTCGGCTACCACGGCATCAAACAGCAGCTTGCCAATGCCGGTGCCCCGGGCTGCTTCCGTCACCACCAGATCTTCGAGGTAAAGCATCCGGCCTTTCCAGGTGGAATACGCCGTGTAGTACAGGGCAATACCCAGAATACCCTGCTCTGGCGCCTCAGCCACGAAGAAGCTGAAAATGGGCTCTGGGCCGAACCCGTCGCGGCGCATATCCTCCAGGGTATTGGTGACTTCCTGGGGTGCGCGCTCAAACACAGCCAGCTCAACAATAAGCTCGTGGACGCGGGGTAAGTCGGCTTCGGTGCCGCGGCGGATGATCATAAGTCGGTGACGAGTAAAGGGTGTGGTATTAACTGACAAACCGGCGTCAGGCAAAGGAAAGCGTTGGAGGAATTACCTACCAAAATAAATGAGCAACAGCCTCCGGGGCCATTGCTCATCATGGGTTGCCTACAGCAGGCAGCGCCTACATCTGCGGCTGCATTTTCTTGATGGCCTCCGTGGCGTTTACGGCGTTGATTTCCTGCTTGGCAGCAGTAGCAGCGGCAGTGGCCGAATCCTGCCCGGAAACCTCGGCGGGCAGCGGCGGCAGGGGCTGCACGGTTACGTCCTCATCCTTCTTGTAGTCGGGGTTGCTGCACGACGATACCGTGAGCGTCAGGGAAGCGCCGGCCAGCAGACCAAGCAAGAGCGTTTTTTTCATGGATATAGCTAAAAAAGGCAGGGCCGTTCGGGGTTTGGGGCCGCAAGATACACACGCTGCCCGGAAACGCCTATACGTGTACCGGGCTAAACGAGGCTACTTCACCAGCTTGGCTTGCTTGCCGTAGGGGTTGAGGCCCATGTTGTAGAAAGCAAACGACCAGATATCGGCCCACTCGTCTATCAGCAGCTTGGTGCTTTTGCCGGCGCCGTGGCCGGCGTTTACGTCGATGCGGATGAGCTGAGGCTCGGTGCCGGAATACACGGCCTGCAGGGTGGCCGCAAACTTGAAGGAGTGCGCCGGCACCACCCGGTCGTCGTGGTCGGCGGTGGTGATGAGCGTGGCCGGATACTCCACGCCGGCGCGCAGGTTGTGCAGAGGCGAGAACTTATACAGGTTCTGAAACTGGTGGTAGTTGTCGGAAGTGCCGTACTCGGGCGCCCAGTTCCAGCCAATGGTAAACTTCTGGTAGCGCAGCATATCCATCACGCCCACGGCAGGAAAAGCCACGCGGGCCACATCGGGGCGCTGCGTCATGGTGGCGCCCACCAGCAGGCCGCCATTGGAGCCGCCCGCAATAGCCAGCTTTTCGGGCGTGGTATAACTCTGGATGGCCAGGTACTCGGCGGCGGCAATGAAGTCGTCGAACACGTTTTGCTTGCGGGGCGTCATGCCGGCCTGGTGCCAGGCCTCGCCGTACTCGCCGCCCCCACGCAGGTTGGGAATGGCCAGCACCCCACCGTTTTCAAGCCACAGCATGCGCGCAATGCTGAACGAGGGCGTGAGCGACACGTTGAAGCCGCCGTAGCCATAAAGGTACGTGGGGTTCTGCCCGTCCAGCTTCAGGCCTTTCCGATGCACGATAAACATCGGAATCTTCGTCTTGTCCTTGCTGGCATAGAACACCTGGCGCACCACGTAGTCGTCGGGGTTTACGGCTACTTTGGGCTGGCGAAACACGGTGCTCTGGCCACTGGCCAGATCGTAGCGGTAGATAGTGGTGGGATACGTGAACGAGGTGAAGGCGTAGTACACTTCCCGGGAATCGGGGCGGCCGCCGAAGCCGCTGGCCGTACCCAGGGCGGGTAGCTCCACGTTGCGCTCAAACTCGCCTTTCGCGGAGTACACCTTCACGGCGCTGCTGGCGTCTTTCAGGTAGGTGGCTATGAGCTTGCCACCTACCTGCGCTACTTCTTCCAGCTTGTCCTCCGTCTGGGGCAGTACGTCCTGCCAGTTGCTTTCCTGGGGCCTGGCAGGGTCTACCAGCACCAGCCGGTAGCGCGGCGCCTGATAGTTGGTAAGCACCAGCAGCTTGCCCCCCACGTTCCCGACCACGGAATGGTTGTGCTCGTAGGTTGTGCCGATGGTCTGGAAGCGGCCGGCCTCCTTGTCATTGCTCAGGTCGCGCACCAGCAGGCGGTTGCCGTCGGCCTTGCCATCGGTAAGGTAGATGATAAGGAACCGCTCGTCGTCGGTGGTGCCGGCGTAGCGGAAACCCAGGGGCATTCTGGCGTCCTCGTACACCAGCTTATCGGCGCTTTGCGCAGTGCCCAGCTGGTGGTAGTAGACCTTATGAAATTCGTTTTTGCCAGAGAGCTGACTTTCGCCGGCTTTGGGGGCATCGTAGCGGCTGTAGTAGAAGCCGTTGCCGGCCCAGGCCGCGCCCGACACCTTCACCCATTCCAGCTCATCGGTTAGTGGCTGGCGGGTTTGCAGGTCCAGCACGCGCAGCTTCTGCCAGTCGGAGCCGCCGCCGGAGGTAGCGTAGGCCAGGTAGCGGTGGTCGGGCGAGAAATAGGTGCCGGCCAGGGCCGTGGTACCGTCGGCTGAAAGCTTGTTGGGGTCGAGCAAGACTTCTTCTTTCTCCTCCCCTACCTTCTGCACGTACAGGACCGCCTGGTTTTGCAGCCCGTCGTTTTTCTGGTAGTACAGGTAGTCGCCCTCACGCTGGGGTACGCCGTACCGCTCGTAGTTCCACATCTGCGTCAGCCGCGTCCGGATCTGGTCCCGAAACGGAATCCTGGCCAGATAATCAAACGTGACCTTGTTTTCGGCCGTCACCCAGGCTTTGGTTTCGGGCGAGTCGGGGTCTTCCAGCCAGTGGTAGGGGTCGGTTACGGGCGTGCCGTGGTAGTCGTCGGTATGGTTGCTTTTGCGGGCGGCGGGGTAAGCAGCCGCGTGGTGGCGGGTATTATTCACAGCGGAAGAGGTTGAAGTGGCGTCCGGGCCCGTGGCCGTGCAGGCCGCCAGGGAAGTCACGCCAAAAATCAGCAAAGCCGGTAAGCGTAGAAGGGTGGGCATGGCGGTGGGAAAGAGGGCGGAAACGACCCGGGCGGAAAGGCATTGCTACAAGGTAACAGCCGCAAGCTAAAGCGCCCGGCGTCTCCCCGCTACAGCCGCTGCATGCGCCCGACTTTGGGGATTACCTGAATCAGGAAGCGTTTGTTCCGTTCTTCCTGCCCTTTCGTGGAAGGATAGCGCCCGGTGCCGTAGAATCCGCTTCCCCCGATGATAAGCTCAATGCTTTTGTCCTGACTGAAATTCAGGCCATTCTGCCGCCAGAGGTTAAGCAGATTGAGGGCGCGGCGGTAGCTGAGCTGATAGGCAAACTGCTCGTCGCGGCGGTTGCTGGCTTCGTTATAGAGGTAGCGTGCGGCCATGCCCTCCACTATCACCAAGTAACGCACGTTCTGGGCGCGGGAGCTGGCGCTGAGGCTGCGCAGCTGCTTCTGGAGCAGGCGCCCGGCAGCCAGTAGGGCCGGCTTGTCGCGCTCCTGAATTTCATCACGCCCGGCTTTGAACTGTACGTCCAGCTTCAGCTCGTAGCGCTCATTAGTGGCGTCGTAGCGGAAGTAGCGCCCCTCCAGCCGCCGCAGCGACTCCCGGATGCGCTGGATCTGCTCCAACTCAATGGCTTTGGCGCGCAACTCGCCGTTGGCTTCCTTCAACTCCTTTTCGCGGTCTTTGAAGAGCTTGAAGCTGTACACGAACAGCACCAGCATCACCACGAACAAGGACGTCATCAGGTCCACGTAGCTGGGCCAGAAGAAGTCATTGGATTCGCGGTTTTTGGAGGGGTTGTTCATGAAATAAGGTTGATTCTTGAAGAATTGTTGATTGCCTAGCTATTTATTGAGTTCAACTAGATTGGTTACTTGCTTTATCAACGGGGTAGAGTTGTCGAACGTGATGCATTTATCACTGATAAGGGTTTGAGAATAGTAAATATCAATTAGCTGTCGGTGCGCAACTACGCTTTTGCCGCTCCTAACGTACTGCAAATCATTGCCAACCTTCGTCACTACCTGATATTGTACACCGGCTCTGCCAATTCCCCTACTATCATAATAGTACACACCATTACCACCACATACCGCCAAGGAAACCAAAGCCGCATCAGTAGTGGAGACATGCTGGGCTTTACTGAGCCTAGGGCGAATGAGCAGGCGCTTTATGATTTCTTCAGTGGATAGCTTGCGGTACTGGGCTGGAATTTCGAGCATGATTATCTCATTCTGTTGCGCGTAGATTTTCGTCCTTACTCCTGCCAACAAAAACAGTAGTAATGCACAGCTAAGCCAGAGGGGGATGCAGACCTGGCTTTTGGAGGAGTTGCTCATAATGAGTTATTAAAGCGGAGCTATGCTGAGCTTGTCGAAGCATCTCTACCGCTTCGTCATGGTGGTAATCCAACGAAGCGGTAGAGATGCTTCGACAAGCTCAGCATGACGCTCTTCTACTGTATTGACTACTGAGGCTGCACGCCACCGAATAGCTTATCCAAAAACCGCTGGAAACGGTTTTTGGAGGTGGCCTTTACCAGCACCGTATTTAGGTTCGACAGCTCCGACAGAAGCTTGGCCTGAATCTGAGAGTCCAGCTCTACTTTGCGGAGCAGCTCGCGCTGGGTAGCCGTTACGTCGCGGCTCAGGGCCTGCTGGTTGGCATCCACACTCTTCAGCGGGTCGAGCTGGCGCATGATGCGCTCAAATACGTTGTCCTGGTTGATACGCTGGAAGTACTCGCCCCACTTTTCGTAGGCCTGCTGGGCGTCGCGCTCGTGGTACTGCAGGCGCTTCTGCATCAGGTCAGTCAAGGAAAGGCTGGCTTGGTCGAAGTATTGCTCGGTGCGGCTGCGCAGGGCATCCATTTCCTTTTGATGGCGCTGGAAGAAGTCGAGCTGGTGCTGGATGAGGTTGTCGTTCTGGCCGATGTACTGGCCCAGGTCGTTGATGCCCCGCTCAAAGCCGCGCAGACGGTCTAGAATGCCGGCCACGCTGTGGGCCGTATTGGTGCCCTCGGCCAGCATCTGGTTCAGCTTCTGCTGGTAGCCGGTGAACTGACTGAACATTTCGGCCGACTCCCGGACCTTTTCGAACACGGCAATATTGGCCGCCGCCATCTTGTCGTAACCGATGGTATCGAGGCGCTCCAGAAACTCGCTTTGCACCCGGATGTTCTCCGTTACCTTCTGCATCAAGGGGTTGAACAGCTCAATCTGCCCCACAAACTGCTGGTTGAAGGCATCGAGCACCGACTTGAGGTTGGTGAGCGAGCCGGCCATATCGGCGTGCAGCACCGGCAGCAGCTTCACCTGCAGGAAGGTGTAGTACTGGTTCTGGCGCTCATCTACACGCTGGCGGGCGCGGCGCACCAGGCCTTGGCCTAGCAGCGTAAGCAGCAGCCCCACGAAGGAGCCCGTCATGGCGATGAGTACGCCCGTAAGGAAAGGCCGCAGGGCATCCTCATCCGAAACCCCATTGCGAGCAATGCCTACCAGGCCTAGAATCACGCCCAGAAACGTGCCCAGCAGCCCCAGGTACAGCGGCGTGGCCATACCCGACTGCGCGTCGGTTTCGAGCACCTCGGAGCGGCGCTCCGAAATGTCCTTCAGAATGTCGAAGTCGGCCGCTGCACCTTTGTTGTGGCGCAGGTAGTCGTTGGTATCCAGCAGGATGTCGCGAAAGTCCTCGGTGGCGGGCTCGGCTTTCAGCAGATCGGCCAGGTAGGCATCGGCGGGGGCGTCGGCGGCGTAGTCGGGCAGGTCGCGGCCGTCGGGCGTAACGAGGCGGCGCTCCACGCGCAGGGCAGTTCGCTCGGGATAAAGCAACTCCAGCCGCCGGGCGCGGGCACGCGTCTGCAGGAACTCGCGTACCTGCAAGCCCACTACAACCAGTACAACGACCAGTTCGAGAATGATTTCCAGCATAGTGCTACGAAGCTACACAACTCGAAGTAAGATAGCAGTCGACTCTCCTGCTGATATAATATTAGAAGATGCTAGTGCACCCTACCCCACCATGCATAGTCAGCGCCTCCCTGACATTATGAACGTTCCTTTTGGTATAATGCCAGTTTTCATACGGGCCATCCTCCACCCGAAGCTCCCAGCCATTTATAAAAACCAGGAACAAGTTACCTACCCTATCTGCTAGCGCCGACTTCACCTCTACCTGAAACAGGTCATACCACACGGACCAGGCTTCTTTGCTTCTAGGTTTAAGCTGGCTTTCCTGACCGTAACGCGTTAACACAAACGGACCGTGAATATCTAAGTAGCTCTTCTCTGCATCATTGAAAATAAGCCGTGGCAAACCAGTAAACTGGACACTATTGACTTCTAAGCCAACAATGGGTAGTTCGTAGTATCTACCAACCTCTCTTACTTTCATAAATTAAGCCTTAGGGCTTTACTCAAACCGAATAGCCGCTTTCTGCTCGATCTGCCAGGCGCTGCCTACGCGGCGGAGGGTGCCATCTTCCTCCGTGACGATGCGCGACACCGAGCCGCTGGGCTGCTGGTAGCGGCAGGCCTCACGCAAGGAATACTGGGCGCTCTGAATAGCGTAGGCATGCACGGCCGGATTCGGATTCACGCGGAACGTGGCCGTGTCGGGGTTCTGGGGGTTGAGGCTGATTTGGTAGATGCTGTCGTGCTGGGGCTGGTCCGAGAGGTCGTACTCGCTGAAGCCGCCATTCACGGGCACCTTCACGTAGCGCAAGGCCGGGCCAGGCGCGGCGGGACGCTCCGGCGTCGGCAGCTGCACCGTCGGTACCAGGCTGTCGAACTCATCCCGACTGTCCGGCGTCGGAGTATTTGTTGAGGCGGCCGCAGCATCGTAGGCGGAAGGAGCCTCGCTGATATTTGTAAACGGAGTAGCAGTTGGTGCCGGAGCTTCGGCAGCCGGGGCGGGCGCTGGCTTGGGCATTGGCGCAGGAGCCGGCGCCGACCGAGGCTTTTCCACCGGCCGGGGCTGCGGCTGGCCCTGGCCGGGGTTCGGCCGCACCGCCGTAGCGGCGGGCGCGGCAGCAACCGGGCGCTTGCCCAGTTCCTCGGCCACGCGCTGCTGCACTAACTGCTCAATCTGCTGGCGCAGCTCGGGCGTGAGGCGGGCCGGGGTTGAGCCACTACTCGTGCCGGGACTGGTTTGCAGGGCCTGAATTTCGTCCCGGCGCTTATCGATGCGGCTGCTCAACTCCTTCTGAAATCCATCGAGGCTGCGGCGCATGAGCACGTACAGAAACAGGCTCAGCAACGACACAATCAGCGCTAGCGGGGCAAAGAACTTGCTCATCAGGCTTTCCCCGCTCCCACTGCGGGCGGGCGCGGCGGTTACTGTATTATCTGAGGTAAGCTCCTCCCCTACCGGGGCAGCCGCGTCCTCTGTCATCGTGGTGTCGGGAGCTGCTTCAGCGGCCGAAGCAGCTACATCGGTGGGCGGGGTGCCGTTCTGCACGTAGCCGTTCAGCTGAGTTGCCAGGGCTTCCACGGCCTGCATCCGGGCCGGGTTGCCTCGCCGGGCCGGTGAGGACTTCAGCCGGTTGATGATTTCCGTAGCCAGCTTCTGCACCCGCGCCTTGTCCGAGCTCAACCCTTTGTACATCACGCCCCGACCTTCCAGCGGCTGGTACAGCGCACTGTACACCCGCTGGCTGTCGGCTTTAATGCTGCTGGCAAACTCCTTTAGTCCGTCGCCGCAGCGCAGGGAGTTTTTGAGGTTGGGCCGGCCGGTGTCGTCGTACACAAACTTAATGGTAGCGCACCAGATCTGCACTTTCTGCTCGTCGAGCGTGGGCTGCCCGAGGGCCGTTTGAGCGTGGCTGCTGGCTGCCGCTAGGAGAAGCAGGCTGGTGGAGAAGGTAAGTAAGCGCAAGGTAAAGTTCATTGGGCGGCTAAGCATCTGGTGGGGAATGGTTCTTATTACACTTAGTCGCTCTCATAAGTCCACATATCTCTGTATTCTTTCAGAGAATATGCATTTACAAACGCCTGAGGAACGACTAGGATATTGGAAAAATAAGCTACTTCCATGCAGTCTTCCGTCAGAAATACGCACTTCTTGCCAGTGTATACCTCAGTCTTATGGAAGCTGTAAATAGCGTCTTCGTGTGTTAGTGCCTCAATAAGCTTCTCACGATTCGTCAAAGAAACCAAGTACGTTTCTTCCTGCCCTAAAACAGAATAGCCTATGCTTAGCAGATTATCTAATAGCCCTTCATCATTGCTTACATGATAAAAGAGAACCACAGAGTAATCCGGCAACCACCTGAAAGTGTCTATCAAAAACAAATAGTCCCTATTTCTTGGTCTGCTATGCATTTGGACTCTGCAACTCTCGGCTCAGGTTGTACAGCGCTTGTTTCAGGGGGAGGAAGAACAGGGTTTCCGGCAAGGTTTCGTCGGCCGACAAGAGGCGCTGGAACTGGTGCAGACCCAGGCTCAGGCTGTCCTCGATTTCACGGAGTAGAATGTCTTTCACGCGCTGCCGGTCCACGTCCACGCCCACTTCGCGCATATAAGGCGCTACTTCGTCGCCTTCCAGCACTAGCGTGAGGAAGTTGCGCACATTGTCGAGCACCTGCGTTTTCAGATCAGCATCTACCTGGGCCAGCTTGAGGCGGCGCTGCCCGATTTCGCCCGAGTCTGGCGCGCCGGTGAACTTCACGGGCTTGATCCGGTCGTAGTCGGCGGTGGAGGCCCCGTCTTCGTAGAGCACGCCGCCGTTAGTGGTGGCTTCCTTGGGGTTGTCGGCCAGAATCACACGAAAGTTATGCGGCGGCTCGGTGCCGGTTACGGCCTGGAAAATGGCTTTCGTAATCTTCTCAATAGCCCCCAGGTTACTGCCTCCGGCCAGCAAGCGCAGGTACAGGCTGCCTTTGCCGGAGAAGCAGAGGTAACGCGGCGTTTTCAGGCCGAGGTGCTGCACCAGTTGGGCAGTATGATAAATGATGCTGGTGTAGTGCAGGTAGAACAGCACCCGCAACTGCCGCCCTTTGCCCAGACCCAACGCCTGCGAGAAACGCAGGGCATCGTCGTACTTAAACAGCAGTGAGGTCACGTCGGCCGAGCCGAAGTCGGCGTTGCGCAGGGCTGCGTTCAGGTAGCCTTTATACTCCTGGTTCTGCTCCGAGTCGGGCAGGCTTTCGGCATGGGCCACACCCAAGCGCAGCAGGCCGTTTTGCTTGGGCGCCCCCTGCACGCGGGCGTACCCGTCGCCCCACAGGTCGTCGCCGGCAAAGCGGAACGAGGTGCTGAAGGCCGGATGCTGCTCGGCAAACACCAGCAAGTCGGTGGTGCCGCCGCCGATGTCGATGTTGATGACGTTTTCGTCGCGGTTGGGTACTACCTGATTGGTGGCCGTGAGGTAGTAGTACGGCGCCACCGACTCGGTGAGGCAGATGGTGGAGCGGCGCACCTTGAACACCTCCTGGAATTTCTCGTCCCACACCTGCTGGAACTGGTTACGCAGGAACCCGTCAAAGCTCAGCGGGGCAAACCACACCACACGGGTATCTTCCAGAATACCGCCGTGCAAAGCCGCCTTGTGGCGCATCAGCAGCAGCATTTCCTTGAAGAAGGCCTCAATGCGCGACACGCCCTGCGGGTCCAGCTCCGCCGACCACTTCAGGTTGGTCACAAAGCGGTTCTGGGGCAGCTCCGAAAGGGTTTCGGTGTTAATGCTGAAGCCCACGTTGATGTTGCTGAGCACCTTGGCCGGCTCGTTGGCGAAGCTCAAGGTTTCGCACACGGCCGTTCGGATCGGAAACTCATACGCGGAGCCGCCTTCGCCAATAAAGCTGGGCACAAACTCGCGGGTTTGGAGCGTAGCCACATCACTCTGCAGTTGCCCGGCACCTGAGCGGTAGCGCTGCGTAGCCGACTGCCCAGCATCGGGCAGCGGGGCGTGCAGCCACTCCACTTGCACGTCGGCCTCGCCAATGGTGAAGGGACGCGGATGCGCCCGGGGGCTGTCGGCGTAGGCAATGTGGGTGTTGGTGGTGCCAAAGTCCACGGCGAAGGTGAAGCGACGGGTACCGCGCTCCAGCTCACGCCAGCGCGGCACTACCAGGCCCCGGGCCGGGGCAGCTCCCAGCACGGCGGGCGGGCAGGTAAGCTCGGCAATATCGAAGTGGGTGCCGGTAATTTCGTAGTAGGTGCTGCCGGCGCTGGCCACGCTTTTGGTAGTCCGCTCCTGGCGGGTAGCGCGGCGGGCGGCACCCTGGTCGGTTATCCGCTCCCCACCGGCAAAGAAGGCCAGCTCGTAGCGGCGCTGCAGCATGGTAGGCGAGTTGTCGGCATCCACCAGCATCACCTTGTACAGGTCGTTGTACTCAGGCTGCTGGCGGAACACGTAGAACGGGAAAATGCCCACGCCCACGTTGGCCCGTACAATGCGGCCTTTTTCCAGAATTTCGCGACCCTGCGCGTCTTTCGGGTTCTGCGGGTTGGTATAGTAGCTGCGCTCGAAGGTGATGAAGCGGCCACCCTGCACCGGCACCCGCAGCTGCACGCGCACGTGGTTCAGGTCGATGGTGAAGGTAAGCAGCTCGGCCAGTTCGTGCTCCGTGAAGTACTCAAAGAAGGCCTGACGCAACGGCAGCAGGTAGGGAAAACGGGCCCGCCCCTGCCCATCAGCCCCGTACTGGAACGTAACTTTGCCGGTATGGTAGCGCTGGGTATTTAACTCGTAAGGCAGCTCTACCAGAGAATCTTCCAGGAAGTCCCCAACGGTCAAATAAGGGTACTTGAAGCCTTTGCCGGGCAGCACGCGGCTTTCCAGCGCCAGCTCATCGTGGTAGGGCACGGGTGTGCGGTCATCCCAGGGCTGGCCGTTGAGGTAGTTGGCCCCGGCCATGGTCAGATTCGGGCGCAACACCAACGGGCGCGGACGGCCGGTGCCGGCTTCACGCGTGGGCTGAATGAACAGGTCGGAGCTGGTCACGGCCGACTGGTCGGCGCGGCCGGGCAGCGGCACGCCTTTTACGGTTACCAGGTTGCCCTGAGCATCGGGCAACGCCGGGAAGCGGCTCTGGTACTGCTGGGCTGTCCGGTCACCCTGCATCTGCATTTGGTTGATGCGGGTGCGGTCGAGGGCGGCATATACGCTGCCGGCAAACTCGCGGCCGCGCAGCTGTGGATAGGCCAGAAACAGCTCGTACACAAACTCCTGAAACTGCGGGTCGCGTTGCTCCAGCAAGACGGTCTGCCCATCAAAGTAATGCCCCCGGGCCTGCGGACGCTCCAGATCCAGCGGCTTCACGGCCGGGCCGGTAAACAGCAGGGTGAGCGGCGAGGTGCCCCCCAGCAGGCGCGGACCGCCCGCCAGCTCCGGCGACTCATAGAAGATGAGGTACATGTCGGAGAAGCCCTGGAAGCGCTGGTCCTGGAAGAACAGCTGCAGGGTTTCGCCCAGCAGACGGGTGCCTTCCTCGCTGCGCATCTTCCGGATTTCGGCCTCTGTGTTCCAACGGCGCAGCGTGATTTTGCGGCCAGCCTGGGAGTAGAGGTGGAAGTTGTAAAGCAGCTCCAGCAAGTCCCAGTAGTGCGTCACCAACTCGTGGTACACCGAGCCGGGGTTGCGCTGCCCTTCGCGGGCCAGGAAATCAAACGCCGTTTCAAACAGGTGCATCCGCGCAAACGGCGTCGGGATGCTGATTGCCAGGTTACGGGCCTTACCGCCGGTGGGGTCGGTTACGGTGTTGATTTCAGTACTGGTGACGGGGGCAGTTTTCTGCCAGCCTTGAACTTGCTGGGAACCGTTATTGTGCAGGCGAAGGACTTTAGCCATTCTGAGTTTGCTTGGTTAATGGAACCGCAGTAGAAAAGCGGTGGGGCGGCGGGAGAAGAAAGTCAGAAATCAAGAGCGCGTCATGCTGAGCTTGTCGAAGCATCTCTACCGCTTTGTTGAAGAAGTAAGTCGTTCCAGTTATCTAGTAATGACGCGTAGAACGAGGCAGAAGCAGTTGTTTGATATTCGTTGTCAAGTGCATTTACCTCTAAGCCGCAGAGCATTGAAATGATGCTTTCAATATCCTCATCAGGAAGACTGACATAGCAGAAACTAGCGTGCTTGTTCTGATTATCATGCTGACTTGGCTTGTCGATTTCTTCGTCTGCGAGGATATCGGCAATGCGCTGGGCTAATTCAGGCTTACCATCTTTCTCTAAGAGTTTGAGAGTAGTAGTAAGTGTAGAGAAAGCAAGACCGTTGCTTTGTTCCTTGAGCCGCTTATACCCACCTACTTTCATTTTCAAGAGTAAAAGTCATTTAAACGAAGCGGTAGAGATGCTTCGACTGCGCTCAGCATGACGGCCTAGCGGCTAACGCTTACACCACTTTCACCTTCTCCTCGAAGGCCTTGTCGGTTACATCGTAGAACAGGGCCAGCAGCTTCTTAAAGTTGTCGGGCTCGTTGATGGACTTGTCGGCTTTGTTGAGGTTATCGAGCAGCCAGTTGTGGCTAAGGCCTTTGTTGAAGAAGTCGTTCCACTTCTTTTCCACGGGCTTGCCAGCAATCATGGCGTTGAAGTCGTCGGTGTTCAGGTCGAAGGGGCGAAAGGCGCGGCGGTTCTGGGAAAGTTCCTGGAGCCACTGGTCTATCCCGAACTCGGGGCTGTGCAGCAGGTTGTTCAGCTCCCGGAAGATGGGCTCGTTGCGCAGGGCATAGTCCAGCTTCAGGTTGTCGTGGTAAGGCGCCTTATCAGTGGGCAGGTGCTGCTTGTGGTAGCGCGAGAAATACAGCATCTGCGTGAGGTGCTTGGCTACCAGTTCGCGGGTTTCGTCGGGCAGGTGGCCAAACTGCACCTCCATCGAGTCGCCACCCAGGCCATATTCGTGGAAGTGGGGCGCGCCGCTGCGCAGCTCGGCATCGGAGTACTGCATAAAGTCCACGATGCTGAGGGCGGCCAGCAGCTCGATCAGGTGAGCTTTGTTTTTCTGCTGGGTACCGCCAGGCTGGTTGTCGTAGGGCGTATCGGGCGTGTCGGCGAGGTAGTACAGCGCGTCCAGGCCCGGCAGGTTGTGTTCGTAGTAGCTAAGCGCCGCCTTAGTCTTGGTCAGGAAGTTGTTGGAGTCGATAACCTGATTTTCCTCGCTCTGCAGCGCGAAATAGGGCATCACCGTCACGGCACCGGTCAGCGCCTCGCGCAGGTAGCGGGCGTTGCTGAGGCGGGTATTCGAGTCTTTCAGGTTCTTGAGCAGCAGCGGGAAACCAGCCGCCCCGGTCCCACCAAAGATGCTCGATACGAAAAACACCCGGTCACCTTCCTGGAAATTGTCGGCGAAAAACCGCATTTCCGGGCTTTCCACTACCTTATTCAGCACCACAGAGCCCACGTTGGGCGAGCCGCGGAAGCCGATGGTGAGCGGGCTTTCCAGGTTATCCTGGGTGAAGAGCAGCTCCACCATAGCCTTGGAGTCCACGGAAAGCTGGTCGTAGTGCAGGTACTGGCGGAAGCTCTGATTGATGCCGCCGAAGTCGAAGATGAAGGTGTCCTTTACGCCGCCATTGGCATCGGCCGAAATATTGCTCAGCGTGCTGATGTCGGTTTTGAAGAAGCCTTCCTCTTGCTGTCCCAGGCGGCGGTGTACCTGCTGGTAGCTTTGCAGCAACGCCACCGTGCGGTTCATGTCGCCGTTGTGTGCGTCGGGGTCGATGATGATGGGCACCACCCGGTCGCAGTTGGGCAGCTCTACGCCCGAGGCCAGTAGCATGGTCAGGGAGCGAATCACGCGGGAACCCGTGCCGCCGATGCCAAATAAAAACAGTTTAGCCATGAGAAGTAATGAGTATTGGGTATTGAGTATGTAGAAATGGGATTGAGTTTACAGCAACATTGGCTCATGCCAACTCACGACTCAATACCCAATACTCAATACTAAAACGGGGTGGTGCTGGCGTTGGTGGAGGTGCGCTTGAGCAGCAGGGAGAACAGGAAAAACCAGAGCATGCTCAGCACCGCGTTCCAAGTGGCCAGCCAGTAGATGTAGCTGTGCTGGGTAGCCTGCTGGGCGCTGGTTTGCCAGAGGGTGATAACGAAAGCCAGCACCGCGTTCAGTGCCAGGAAAATGCCCCAGTGGCGTCCCTTATTGAAAGTAGCCACGCCCATAGCGCGGTTGATGCCTAGGTAAAACAGCAGCACCAGCGCCAGAGAAAGGCCCCAGTTCAGCAGCCCCAGGTTGGGAAAGATAACGTCGCGGTACACGGGCGTATCGGCGGGCGGCTGGGGCTGGCCGATGAGTTCGTAGATGGTCTGAAACAGTGCTTTCATAGAAGCTGAGGGAAACGCGGGAATAAGTTAGAAGAGAGGTACGCGGGGAGGATGAAACGGCAAAAGGCCGCATATAGTGTACGCAGCGCGGTTGCGGCGGGGAAATTACCGGGCCGGCTGCAGAGTCAGGTCGATACGAAAGATGGGTTGGGCGTCCTGCTCACCGGTGGTTACGGCCTGTACCCCATCTACCAACGAACTGAGGGCAAACGTCTTGGCGCCGCTCTGATTGGGGTTGCTGTCGTTTTTGGTGGTCCACTGATTTACCCAGGCCGGCCGCCGGTCATTCAGTACCACTTGCAGGGGCCGGGCCGCTTTGCCCAGACGCGTGAGGCGCACTTTCACAAAGTGGGTGTAGCCGGACTCAGGGCCGCTGCTGGCGCGAGTCTGTTCGGTGGCCGCAAACACCTGGGTGATTTTGGCGTCAGTGTCCTGGCCGATGAGTTGGAGATTTTGCTTAAGGTAGGCCACGTCTTGGTACAAAGCCGGCAAGGCTTTCAAGTTCAGACCCAGCACAAACTCCACCGGCTGCGCGGCAGAGGCTTCGGCTACCGTAATGGTGTGGTAGGAAGCCCCTGCGGCTCGCTTGCTGGCGCCTTCATCCCCGTAGTACCAGCTGCCCTGGTTCTGGAATTTGCTCAGCAACGACGACGCAGGTACCGGATACGTAACCCCAAAGTGCGCCTGCTCGGCCGACTGCTTGCTGAGTAGGGCGGCATCGAAGCGGCGCACGGCGTCGGCGGGGCCCAGCACCCAGAAGTAGTAGGGAATATCGGTGTCGCAGCAGCTGGCACGCTTGGCCCCGGCGGTTTTCAGGGCCGGGTAAAAGGCGCCCTTGAAGTCGGAGGTGAAGCCGTAGACCGACACGGCCAAGTCGGAGCGGCCGGCGCGGTTCAGGGCGTCGGTAATATCGGTTTTGATGTAGGGAATGGCGCCGGCGTTTTTCGGAGAGTAGATAAAGTCCGAAATCAGTACGCTCACGGAGCCGGGCTGGTAATAGCGGCTCACCAGCGTATCGAGCACCGAGGGAATATCCGTGCTCTTGGCCGGCTCCTGAATACCCCCACGCACTGTACCCGAGAGCTGCTGGTACGAGTCGCGGTAAGGCTTTTCCTTGATGCGGAAGAACTGCTTTTGCTGGACGGCCGTGCTGCGGTTTACATCCGACAGAAATTGGGCCACGTGCTGCTGAAACCGGGTATTCTCGGCCCCACCACCGGGCTTGGGCATAAACCCTTCCATCGACCCCGACACTTCCAGAAACACGTTCACCTGCGCGAGTGGCGCATTGCTAGCTTCGCTGGGCGCAGCGGTATTTTTGGACGCTACGGCCCCGGGCACTTCCGTAGGCGGCACTTCGGCGGGCGTAGTGGCAGTGCCGCCTTCCGATTTGATGTCTTCCCGGGAATAGCAGCCAGTGAGCAGCAAGGTGGCTGCCACGGCCGGCAGCAGGGTAAGCAAAGTGGGTTTTCGCATCGGGCCAAAGTACAGGTTGGCGGCCGAAGCCGCAACCCCGCGTACTGCCAAGCCCGGCGGAAGGTTGTGCGCCGGCGAGGCGAGTGGCAGAAATTTAGTTACCGGCCCACGCTTTCATAGCCGCTACGTGCTCATTTCCACGTCGTCCCAGTCTTGAGCCCGGTTGAAAATCCACTCCAGGCCTTTACGGCGCTCATACACCAGGCTCTCCGATACCAGCGCCTCGCGCCCCTGCAGGCGCTCATCCACGCAGTACCAGTGCAGTCGATAATAATAGTCCAGCATGCGGTACAGCTCCTCAATGGGCCGCAGTTGCTGCACCCGCGCCAGTTTTGTGTTATCCTCCCCCGCCTCCAGGTTGGGCAGCCTAGCGGCCATATCGTCGCCGCACCATTTGGTGGGCACCAGCTCCGGCGTCATGCCGGTGGCCCACATCATCGCCCAAAGGCTTTCCAGGCTCCAGCGCAGGTTAATCAGCTCCTGCTCCGTGAGTTCTTCGTTGCTTTTGCGGAGCAGAAGCTCCTCTTCTGCTGACAAAAACACGAGCAAATCCTGCTCGGCAAGCCAGTCACGGATAATGCCTACCGGGGCCTGAAAGGAAATATTGATCAGCGCGTTCAGCACGCTCATTCGGCCCTTTACCTCCTCTGTCGAGCGCACCGCCGGCGTATCCAGGATCGGAAGCCAGTCGCAGATGCGGCCACCCAGGGCCAGCACCTTGCCTTCTGACTCCGCTTTCGCTTGAAACTTGAATTCGTCGTTCATCCCTGCACCACTAAATAGCCGTTAGCTGTAGTCTATTTCCGTGTTGTCGCCGATGTTGAGGCTGTGGTTCATCCCGCGGAACGAAGCGTCGGAGCCCACGATGCAGTCGTGCAGCACGGCGGAGCGCAGCTCGGAGTAGGAGCCAATAATGGCGTCGCTGAGGATGGTGTTCCGTACGATGGTCCGGTCGCCGATGGCCACGTTGGGGCCAATGATGGCGTGCGAAATCTGACAGTCGCGGCCGATGCTGACGGGCGGGATAATGATGGTATCCGGAAACTCGGGGTACTCGCGGCGGCCCAGAAACTCGGGGCGGTTGAGCAGGCGGGCGTTGGCTTCGAGCAGGGTTTCCTTGCGGCCGCAGTCAAACCAGTTGTCTACCGGCGTGGTCGTGATGGCCTCACCTTGCTGAATCATGCGCATAAGGGCATCAGTCAGTTGAAACTCGCCGTGGGTGCGCTGATCTTCGTCGATGATCTGCTCCAGGGCCTGGGCCAGTCCTTCCGGGTTGGCAATCTTGTAGAGGCCCACCATAGCGTAGTTGGACTTCGGAATCTTGGGCTTCTCCACCACCTTGGTTACGCGGCCGCCGGCGCCGGTTTCCACCAGCCCAAACATCGTAGGAGTCTTCACTTCCTTCACGGCCAGCACCGTGCCGGGCGTGCGCAGCAGCTGCGCCAGGTCGATGTCCACGATAGTATCGCCGAGCAGGATAAGCACGCCCTCGTCGTGGCGGAACGTGTCGCGGGCCAGCCACAGGGCGTGACCGATGCCCTCCCGCGGCTCCTGCACCACAAACGTAGCCTGCAGCGCCGGGTACTGGCGGCGCACGTAGCGCTCCACTTTCTCGCCCAAGTAGCCGATGATGAACACAAACTCCTCGATGCCCGCGGCCTGGAGCCGGTCGATGATGTGACCCAGGATGGTGGTGCCCGCCACGGGCACCAGCGACTTGGGCTGGGTGTGCGTGTGAGGGCGCAGGCGGGTGCCGATACCAGCAACGGGAATAACTGCTTTCATACCAAAACGGGCGAGGAATAGATTCGCAAAATACAGATTCGATTGGTTTGGCCAGCCTGTATACAACCGGCGGCGCCCGAATTCGTACTGGCAGCACGTGTATATAGGATTTCTTCCATAGGTTTGGTTGACCAAGCTCCGCCGTACCGCCTCGTATAACCGCCCCTTCGGCTCAGCAGTTTTCCTCTTGTTTTCTCTCTCCCTCACTTCCTTTTTCCAACTTCTTCTATGAAACGTTTCCTTCTCTACTTTGCCGGTCTGGTGATTATGCTCAGCCAGACTTCCTGCGGCTACAACTCCATGGTGCAGAAAGATCAGGCCGTAAAAGCCCAGTGGGCCAACGTGCAGAACAGCTACCAGCGCCGCTCCGACCTGATTCCGAACCTGGTAAATACCGTAAAAGGCGCCGCCAACTTCGAGAAATCGACGCTGACGGAGGTGATTGAAGCGCGTGCCAAGGCCACCAGCGTGCAGGTGAACTCCGACCAGCTGACGCCCGAAAACATCAAGAAATTCCAGGAAGCTCAAAGCCAGGTTTCGGCCGGGCTGGGCCGCCTGCTGGCCGTTTCGGAAAACTATCCTGATCTGAAAGCCAACGCCAACTTCCAGGAGCTGCAGGCCCAGATTGAAGGCACCGAAAACCGCATCAACGTGGAGCGCCAGAAGTTCAACACCGTCACCAACGACTACAACGGCTACATCAAGTCGTTCCCGAACAATCTTTTTGCCGGCATGTTTGGCTTCGCCGAGAAGCCTTACTTCGAGGCCGATGCCAGTGCTCAGAAAGCTCCCACGGTACAGTTTTAATCTGGTTTAAGGGGACTTTGGGACTTAGGGACTTGGTTGTGTTCAAAGAAGATTCCAAACGCGGTTTTTCAGAACCTCAACCAAGTCCCCAAGTCCCAGAGCCCCTAAGCCCCCAACCACCCATGACCAACCCGCTCACGCCCCAGCAGGAAGCTTCGCTCATAGCCGCCATCCGGCAGGCTGAGGTGCGCACTTCCGGGGAAATTCGCGTGCATCTGGAAAACCAGTGCCCTACTCCCGAGCCACTGGACCGCGCCGCGCAGGTTTTTGCCCAGCTCAACATGCAGCACACCGCGCAGCGCAACGGGGTGCTGTTCTACGTGGCCTGGGACTCGCGGCAGTTTGCCGTGATTGGCGACGCCGGCATCAACGCCGCCGTGCCCGATGACTTCTGGGAAAGCACTAAGGAAATAGTGCTCGACAATTTCCGGCTCAACAAGTTTGTGGTGGGCCTGGAGAAAGGCATCCAGCTGGTGGGCGAGCAGCTACAGCGGTATTTCCCCTACGATGCCACCACCGACCAGAACGAACTCGACGACTCCATCTCGTTTGGCGACTCCGCGCCACGCAAATGACCGTATCTACTCTTAGGTTTTTTCGGCTGAAGCCAACGGCATGGTGCCTGCCGCTGCTGGCTCTGTGGTTGCTGGTTACTTCGGCAGCTGTGGGCCAGAATCTGCCACCCCGGCCCTCTCCTGCGCGCCTAGTCAACGACCTGGCCGGCCTGCTCAGCCCCGACGAAGAAGCCCGGCTGGAGCAGAAACTGGTAGCCTACAACGACTCTACCTCCTCGCAGATTGCCATCGTTACGGTGCAGACGCTGGACGGCTACGAGGTAGCCGACTACGCGCAGCGCCTGGGCGAAAGCTGGGGCGTGGGGCGCAAAGGCAAAAATAACGGCTTGCTGATCCTGGTCAGCAACGTGGAGCACAAAGTGACCATTCAAACCGGCTACGGCTTGGAGGGTGCCATTCCCGATGCACTGGCCAAGCGCGTTATCAGCAACGTTATCGTGCCCAATTTCCGGGCGGGCCAGTACTATACCGGTCTGGATGAGGCCACCACCCGCCTGATTGCGCTGGCCAGCGGCGAGTACAAGGCTGAGCCCCGCGCCACCGGCGACTATGAAGACAGCAGTGGCTCCGGCTGGATGTTCTGGGTGATACTCGGCATTCTGATCATCATCCTCATTTCCCGTATGCGCGGCGGGGGTGGTGGCGGAGGCGGCTTTGGCGGCCGCCGCAACCGGGGTTTCGGGGGCGGATTTATTCCGCCTATCATCCTGGGTGGCGGTGGTTTTGGGGGTGGCGGCTTCGGCGGTGGCGGCGGTGGGGGCGGCGGCGGCTTCGGTGGCTTCGGTGGCGGCTCCTTTGGCGGCGGCGGTGCCTCCGGTGACTGGTAGAAGCGAGATGGTGAAATAGTGAAGTGGTGAGTTTGATGTTCTGCTTGTGCCATTCGTGCGGCCAGAACACCAAACTCACCACTTCACTATTTTACCATTTTATACCCCGGTAGCTCATAAAACGGACGGAGCAGCTGCACCACATCCAAGGCATCGGCCAGGGCCTCGTGGGCTACGGTGTCGTCCTCGAAGCCGGCGCGGGCCTTACACGTTTGCATGGTAGGCAGACGAGTGTCCTTGTGCCAGTTCAGGTAGAAGGCTGCCGGGTCGAGCATGGCGGGCTCGGCACGTACCAGGGTTCCATAGCCCGGCAGCTCCCGCAGAAACCTTAGGTCGAACACCGCAATGTTTTTGCCGGCCATTGTGACGGCCACGCAGTCGTGCTTATCGGTTTTGAAGCCGTGCGCCAGCAGGAACTCCCGCAGCTGGGGTAGCAGTTCCTCCGGCGTGCATAGCTCCGGGTTGGGCTCCTTTCGGGCCAGCTCCGCCAGCAGGCGGGCATTCAGGGCCAGGGCACCGGCCGTGCCTGTGTACTCCGGGTGGCGCACTACGCGCCGAAAGGCGGGCAGTTCTGCCAACGGCCGCAGCTGCCTGGTGTCTTCCACCACGGCAGCCAGCTCCAATATCTGGTGGCGCTGTGGGTTGCTGCCGGAGGTTTCGAGGTCGAGGGAGAGGTAGCGCATACGTAGCCTCTACGCGAAGGCACGCTACCGGGATAAGCAGCTGAACAGGGTAGCGCACTTTTAGTAGTGCAGGCCTCTGGTATTGCAGGTTTCCGAATGCCTTTTATGCCTCCTCCCGAACAGCTTACCTGCTTAAAATCAGGGCAGAGCACCGTCATTTACCATCCTCTCGCTGGCTGCCCGGGCAGCAATATGCTGCCCCCAAAGTTGCCGTAACCAGAAGCTGTTCAAGTGAAAACGATAAGCCGGGGCCTCGTGGGGGCAAAGAAAGAAGGGAAAAGCCGCCCCGAAAAGAAAGCGGATACCGGCTGCCGGCGTGCAACCCTCTCAGCCCTTCGCACCTCTATACCTCACGCAGTGAGGTGGAAACTGAATCGGCTTTCGTTATTTCGCCCCTGACTTATTGACGAACCTACCCATGTCTATCCGACGGAATATTCCTGTGCTTTGCCTGCTGCTTTTTGCACAACGAGCATTTTCTCAGACCTCTGCTTCTAGCCCTGTCCCCTCGCTTGCGGCATCAATAAGCCAGCTTCAGCAGCAGTACGCCCAGGCATTTCCCATCAACGCCCAACTATATAACGGACCGGAGTACGTTGATTTCGCCAAACGTTACCGGCAGAATATCGGGCATCAGTTTTTTCTTTCTCCGGAAAAGGCAGCCGGCAGTGTCTATTATAATGACCATTATTTCCCCGACCTGCAGCTGGTGTATGATATTCTTGCCGACCAGGTTATTCTGCAGCAGCCCACCAATCCCCTGCGCTTCAGATTAGTTAGCGAAAAGCTGCGTGAATTCACTATTGGCGGGCATCAATTCATTCGTATAGAAACCGACAGCGCAAATCAGAAAGTTATTCAGACAGGATTTTATGAGCTATTAGTGGATAGTACGATCCAGGTGCTGGCTAAGCGCGCGAAGCGCATGCAGGAGCACGTGAATCAGAGAGAGAAAAGCCTGGAGTTTGTAGCCACCAACAAACTATATCTAAAGAAATCGGGTGTCTTCTATGCTGTGAGTAACCGAGGTTCCGTTACGCGCCTCCTGGCTGACCGCAGTAAAGAAATTCAGAAATATATCCGGGACAACAAGTTGAAATTCAACAAGAGCACCCGTGAATCTGACATTATCCAGACTGCGCGTTTCTACAACAGCTTATTGTAACAGTTCTTTGACAACCCTTCCTTTAAAATCCTGTTTTTTCTATAGTGCCTTTTTATGAAGCATTGGTACCAATTGGTTGTTTGCTTATTTTTCTTTCTGCTTAGCACCAGCAGCTTTGGTCAGAAATCGGAACCGGAGAAATTAGTCAGCGGCAATTTCACTCAAACCCCCTTTGAGCAATTCGTCGGTCAGCTGGAAGCACAGACCGGCACCCGCTTTTATTTCGATCCGACAGCCGTCGACAGCCTGTTTATTACCGTGCAGGTGAAGAATCAGCCCGTTCAGGCGGTACTGGAGCAGGCCCTTCAGAACACCGGATTCCGCGCCGCCTTCGACGATGAGAACCGGATATTCATCACGCGGGGCACGGTTATTTCCGCCACGCTGCCCAGCCGCTTCTTTGGCGACACCACCGGCCTACCCCTCACCGACGACGCCCAGGAGCCGGAACCCGCAGCCGATCAGGCGCGCGCCGTGGGTAACGCGGAAAATATGGTGCTGGAAATAGGCAGCGGCAACTCCGGGAAAAGCCAGGCTACTATTGCCGGCCATATCCGCGAAGCGAAATCGGGGGAGCCCGTTATCGGGGCTACTGTGTATATCGAGTCGCCTTCTATCGGCACCAGCACCGACCAGTTTGGCTACTACTCGCTCACCCTGCCCGTAGGCCGGCACAACATCAAAATCCGGGGCATTGGCATCAGGAACACGAGGCGGCAGGTGCTGCTGCGGGGCAATGGCAAGCTGGAGGTGGAAGTGGACGAAGACATTACCACGCTGAAGGAAGTGGTAATTGAGGCCGAAAAAGACAAGAATGTGTCGGGCATGCAGATGGGCCTGGAAAAACTCGACATCAAGACCATTCGCCAAGTGCCCACGGCTTTCGGGGAGGCCGACATTCTCCGGGTTATCCTTACGCTGCCCGGCGTGAAGTCGGTAGGCGAAGGCAGCACGGGCCTGAACGTGCGCGGCGGCTCCACCGACCAGAACCTGATTTTGTTCAACGGCACCACCATCTACAACCCGTCCCACCTATTTGGCTTTTTCTCGGCGTTCAACCCCGACATTCTGCAAACCGTGGAGCTGTACAAAAGCGCCATTCCGGCCAAGTATGGCGGCCGCCTGTCCTCGGTGCTGGAAATCAAAACCCGCGAAGGCAACAAAAAGAAGTTCAGCGGCTCCGGCGGCATTGGTCCGCTTACCAGCCGCGTTACGTTCGAAGGCCCAATTGTAAAGGATAAAGGGGCGTTTATCGTCAGTGGCCGGAGCAGTTACTCCAACTGGATTCTGAAGCTGCTGGACGATCCTAAACTCCGGCAGAGTTCGGCTTCCTTCTACGATGTGAGTGCCCACCTGAACTATCAGCTGGATGACCGGAACTCGGTGTACGCCACGGGCTATTTAAGCGCCGACAAGTTTCGCCTGGCCGGCGACACGTCTTATCAGTATACCAACCGCAATGCCAGCCTTAAGTGGCAGCACAACTTCAGCAACAAGATCTACGGAGTGTTCACGGGGGCCCACAGCCAGTACAGCTATAACATAGCCAGTGACGAAAACCCGGTGAATGCTGCCCGCCTGCGCTACGGCATCAAGCAAACCAATCTGCAGGCCGACTTCAGCTACTTCCCAAGCGCCAAGCATACGGTGGAATTCGGGGCCGGCACGCTGCTCTACAATATCTCCCCCGGCAGCCAGACGCCCGTAGGCGCCGCCTCCCTGATCAAGGCAGATATCCTGGCCCAGGAGCAGGCCCTGGAAAGCGCCCTCTACGCCTCGGACCGCATCGACCTGACGCCCCGCTTTTCCGTGGCGCTGGGCCTGCGGTACTCCATATTCAATGCGCTGGGCCCACGCGACGTGTACCGGTACGCCCCGGGCGAGTCGCGCTCGGAGGCATCTATTATTGACACCGTACGCTATGGGGCCCGCAAAGTACTGGCCACGTACCACGGCCCGGAATACCGGGTATCAGCGCGCTACTCGCTTACCGACAATACCTCGGTGAAAGTGAGCTACAACCGCACTCGTCAGTACATCCATCAGCTGACGAACACGGCCTCCGTATCGCCGGCCGATACCTGGAAACTAAGTGACGGCAACATCCGACCGCAGGTAGGCGACCAGTTCGCGGTGGGCTACTACCATAATTTCAAGTCCAATACCATCGAAACGTCGGTGGAAACCTACTACAAGTCAATCCGGGACTTTGTGGACTTCAAGAGCGGTGCTACACTAATCCTGAACCACCACATCGAAACGGATATTGTGAATGCGGTGGGCAAAGCGTACGGCGTAGAGGTGATGGTAAAGAAAACGACGGGCAAAATAAATGGCTGGGTCAGCTACACCTATTCCCGCTCGCTGGTGCAGGTAAATGGCGGCACTCCTGCCGAGCGCATCAATGGTGGTAAGTACTACCCCAGCAACTTTGATAAGCCCCACGACTTCACCCTCATCGGCAACTACCGCGTCAACCGCCGCCTGAGTGCCTCCATGAACCTGACGTACAGCACCGGCCGGCCCATTACGCTGCCGCTGGCCAAGTACTACATTGGCGACGTGCCCCGCCTCTATTACTCAGACCGCAATGCGTACCGCGTACCCGACTTTTACCGGGCCGACGTAGCGCTGAATATTGAGGGCAACCATAAGGTGAAAAAGACGGCGCACGGCTCCTGGACGGTGGGCGTGTACAACGTGACGGGCCGGAAGAATGCCTACTCCGTGTACTTCAAGTCGCAGAACGGCCAGATTAAAGGCTACAAGCTCTCGATTTTTGGCCAGCCGATTCCGACGGTTACCTACAACTTCAAATTTTAATTCTGCCGGTTCCTTTTAACCTGCGGCCCGGGCGGAAAAGCACATCTTTATCGGCCTGGGCTTCTGAAATACCGCTTGCCAGCAGTTTCCCTGCAACCGCCCGTTTAGCCCGCCACCTGTGCGGCCCGCTCTATCCGTTCGCGGGCTCGTTCTTCCTGAAAGTTCTTATTTGATGGCTCTTCTTACGACAAATCCCGTCAGCTTTTCTCCCCGGTACGCCTGGTGGCTGGCTTTGCTGCTGTGGCTCACCAGCCTGCCCGGGTATAGCCAGCTCGACTCCCTCAATGGTCTTACGCGCAAGCTGGTTCGCTACCAGCAAGCCACCTTGCCCGAGAAGCTCTTCCTGCACCTTGACCGGCCTTTGTACCTGAGTGGCGAAACCATTTGGTTTAAGGTGTATGCCGTGGAGGGTACCACCCTCCGGCCATTGTCGCTAAGCAAAGTAGCGTACGTGGAAGTGCTGGATAAAGAGAAACGCTCGGTGCTACAAGCCAAGATCGGCCTCAGGGATGCGCAGGGGCAAGGCTCTTTTGCTATTCCGGCATCAATGCCTTCGGGCTCTTATACTGTGCGGGCCTATACCAGCTGGATGAAAAACTTTGGGCCGGAATACTATTTCCGCAGCCCTGTAACTATTGTAAATACCGCTGCCTCAGCCGGCGTTTTTACCCGGCCCGACACGGCCCGGTATGATATGCAGTTTTTCCCGGAGGGAGGCAACTTAGTGCAGGGTCTGGCCAGCACCGTTGGGTTCAAGGCCACTGACAACAAAGGCCGCGGTGTGGCCGTCGAGGGCAAGGTCTTGACAGCGCAAGGCGCGGTAGTGGCGCAGTTTAAGTCGTTGCGGTTTGGTATGGGTAACTTTCGCTTCACGCCCAAAGCGGGGGTAGCGTACACAGCCGTAATCAGCCTCGATAAACGCCCTGCTGTTACGTATGCGCTGCCCAGGGTGTATGAGCAGGGCTACGTTTTGCATGTGGAAAACAGCTCGGCCACTGCTCTTACCGTGACGGTGACTTCCAGCAGCGCCCAACCCGAACGAATTGCCCTGCTGGCGCATTCCCGCCAGCAGGTAGCAGTAGCCACCCAGCAGCAGCTGGTCAACGGTCAGGCCGTATTTACCATTGACCCATCCCGGCTTTTGGACGGTGTATCTCACCTCACCGTGTTCAATGCGGCCCAGCAGCCGGTGTGTGAGCGGCTATATTTCCAGCCGCCCCGGCATACGCTCACTATCACGGCCCGGCCCGATAAATCAGCTTATGCCGCCAGGGAGAAAGTAAGCATACAGCTAACTACGGGCACTGGCGCTGAGGCTTTGCCGGCCAACCTGTCGATGGCGGTGTACCGGCTGGATTCGCTTACCACTGCGCTTACCCCGAACATCAACAGCTACTTATGGCTTTCCGCCGACTTACGCGGCACGGTTGAGCAGCCTGCCTACTACTTTTCGGCCGCTACCCCCGAAGTGGCGGAGGCCACCAATAACCTGATGCTGACGCAAGGCTGGAGCCGGTTCAGCTGGTCGCAGGTGCTGGCTGCCCAGCCTCCGCGGTTCGAGCATCTGCCCGAGCTCAACGGCCTGCTGGTGCGGGGCCGCCTTAGCAAGCCAGGCTCGCAGGGCCCGGCAGGCATTACCACGTACCTGTCCTCGCCGAGCCGCATCGTGCGCCTGCAGAATGCCGTGAGCGGACCCGATGGCAGCTTTCTGTTCGAGCTAAACCGTTTTTATGGCTCCAGAAACATCGTGGTGCAGACAGATCCGCGCCAGGATAGCACCAGTCAGGTAGAAATCCTTTCACCGTTTTCCCAGCAGTATTCCGCGGCCGATGCGGCCCTGCTGCCCCGGTTGCCCCGCCTGGAAGCGGCCTACAGCAAGCGGCACTTCCAGAACCAGGTTCAGCAGGCCTTCTCCGGTAGATTTGCCAGCCAGTATAGACTCCCCCCCACCGACAGCGTGGCGTTTTACGGCAAGCCCGATGAACGCTACCTGCTGGATAAATACACCCGGTTTAAGGTACTGGAGGAGGTCATGCGCGAATACGTGCCCGGCGTAGATGTGCGGCGGCGCAAAGACGGCTTTCATCTGCTGGTGAAAGACAAGATGAATGGCGGCCTGCTCACGCAAGACCCGCTGGTGTTGCTGGATGGTGTGCCCATATTCAACATGAACAAGGCCATGACCATAGATCCGCTCAGCATTCAGCAGTTGGAGGTGATGGACAGTCGCTACTTCCACGGCTCCTCCATTTACGATGGCATAGTCAGCTTTATCACCTATAAAGGCGACCTGGCCAAGGTTTCCCTCGACCCCAGGGTACTGGTACAGCAATATGACGGTCTGCAAGGACAACGGGAATTCTATGCGCCCCGCTACGATACGCCATTAGCCCGCCAAAGCCGTCTGCCCGATTTGCGCAACCTGCTCTACTGGAATCCGGCTATTTCAACCACTGCGCAGGGCAGCAGCACCACGTTTTATACCGGTGACCAGACGGGCCGCTACCTGGTAGTGGTGCAGGGGCTGGCTAACAATGGTGTGGCTGGCAGCACTACCTACGTGCTGGATGTGAAGCAGCCTTTATAAGCCTTCCGTGCACCCCAGGCACGCCGCTTCCGGGCCAGCTTACCCAGATGGGCCGGAAGCGGCGGACTTTTGTTAATGGCTGTTCATCACGCCGGCTTCAACAGCCACGGTCAGGCGGTTTTCGGCGGGCGGCACCGGGCAGGAGTACTTGCTGCTGTAGGCGCAAAAGGGATTATAGGCCCGGTTGAAATCCAGAGCTAGCCTGCCGCCCCGCAGCTGAGCCCGGCGCAGGTCGATGTAGCGGCCGCCCCCGTAGCTGGTATGGCCATTGGAGCGGTCGGTAAACGGCACAAACAGGTAGTCGCGGTACTCGGGGCGGCGCTGCAGGTCCAGGCTCTGGTATACGGTCAGCTTCTGCGGCTTGCCGTTCAGCTGGAAATGCAGCTCCCCGTATTTGCGGTAGAAGGGCCGGCGGTCGGTGCTGGTTTGCATCACAAACGGCGCACCCAGCGAATCGGCGACGAACTGTGCCTCCACGCAGGCCGCGTAGTTGGCCGGGAAAAACGGCAGGCCGGAGAAAGTAGCACGGGCTTCGCGGGGCAGCGGACTGCGGGTAGAGTCCTGGCACTCCGCGTTCAGCTCCTGCTGAAATGCGGCTACCTGCCGGGCGTGCTCTTCTAGAGCAGGCCGTGGCGAGTTCGTGGCCGCCTGCTGGGCTACGGCCGGCAGCCCGCTACCCAATCCAAGTAAAAGAATAAAATAATGCCCTTTCATAAAGGAAAGATAGGACGGCGCGTACGTATCTTATCCTTTTCCCGCCCCGAGCCGCTTCCGTACCTTCGCCTTCCTATGACTGACGCCTCCGCCAACCAGCCCCACAAGCTTTTCCTGCTCGACGCCTTTGCCCTGATTTACCGCGCCCACTTCGCCTTCAGCAAAAACCCGCGCGTAAACTCCAAGGGCCTGAACACCGGAGCCATTCTGGGCTTCACGAATACGCTGGTAGAAGTACTGCAGAAGGAAAAGCCCACGCACATAGGGGTGGCGTTTGATGCGGCCAAGAAGACCTTCCGCCACGAGCAGTACGCCGAGTACAAGGCCCAGCGCCAGGCTATGCCCGAGGATATCGGCCTGGCTATACCCTACATCAAGCGCATTATCAAGGCTTTCCACATTCCCATTCTGATGGTAGAAGGCTACGAGGCCGACGACGTGATTGGCACCCTGGCGCGCCGGGCCGAGGCCCAGGGCTTCGGGGAAGTGTTCATGATGACGCCCGACAAGGACTACTGCCAGTTGGTGACGGACTGCATCAAAATTTACCGGCCGGCCTTCATGGGCAACGCCGCCGAGGTGCTCGACGTGCAGCACGTGCTGCAGCGCTTCGAGATTGAGCGGGTAGAGCAGGTCATTGACATTCTGGGTTTGCAGGGCGACGCGTCCGACAATATTCCGGGCATTCCGGGCATCGGCGAGAAAACCGCCAAGACCCTGATTCAGAAGTATGGCTCGGTGGAAAATTTGATTGCCAGCGTGGATGAGCTCAAGGGCAAGCAGCAGGAAAACGTGCGCAACTTTGCCGAGCAGGGCCTCATGAGCAAGGAGCTGGCCACCATTCACCTCGATGTGCCCATTGAGTTTGAGGCCGACAAGCTGGTGCTGGATAAGCCCGACGAAGACGAGCTGCGCCAGCTGTTCGAGGAGCTGGAATTCCGCCAGCTGGCTGCCCGCGTACTGGGTGGCGGCAGTCCGGCCGGCGTGAGTGCCGCCCCTACCCCGCGCGGTGCCCGCCGCCCCAAAGTGGCCGAGGGCCAGGGCAGCCTGTTTGGCTCGTCATCGGATGCGGCCGTAGGCATTGCCGCCGAAGAAGGCGAAACCGGCTCCTTCGGCGCCCCGGCCGGTCCGCGCCGCACGCTGCAGGATGTTCCGCACCAATACCACCTCATCGACACGCCCGAGCTGCGCAAGTCCTTGCTGGAATTCCTGCTGCAGCAAACCGAGGTCAGCTTCGATACCGAAACCACCGGGCTGGACACCATGACGGCCCGGCTGGTGGGCCTTTCCTTTTGCTGGCTGCCGGGCGAGGCCTACTACGTGCCGGTACCGCACGACGACCACGCCGCCGCCCAGGCGTTGGTAGACGAGTTCTGCCCGTTTTTCGAGGCCACGCACATCACCAAAATCGGGCAGAACATCAAGTACGACCTCACCATTCTCAAGCACTACAAGGTGCAAGTGAGCGGGCCGCTGTTCGATACGATGCTGGCGCACTACCTGCTGGAGCCCGACATGCGCCACAACATGGACGTGCTGGCCGAAACCTACCTGCATTACACCCCCGTCAGCATTCTGGAGCTTATTGGCCCCAAAGGCAAAAACCAGAAAACCATGGCCGACCTGCCCCCCGCCGAGGTATCGGACTACGCCTGCGAGGATGCCGACGTGACCCTGCAGCTTAAGCATGTGTTTGAGCCGCTGCTGAAGGAAGTAGGTTTGCTCGACTTGCTGAACGAGGTGGAAAACCCGCTGGTGCCGGTGCTGGCCGACATCGAGTACGAAGGCGTAAAGATTGACTCCTCCGCCATGGGCGAGTACTCAGCCGAGCTGCAGGGCTATATTATAGACATCGAGAAGCAGATTTTTGCGGAAGCCGGCCAGGAGTTCAACATCGGCTCCCCCAAGCAGCTGGGTGAGGTCCTGTTCGACAAGATGGACCTGGGCCGGGGCAAAATCAAGAAAACCAAGACCGGCCAGTACGCCACCGGCGAGGAAATTCTCAGTCAGCTGGCGGCTGATGCCCCCATTGCCGGTCTCATTCTGGAGCACCGCCAGCTCACCAAGCTGCGCAGCACCTACGTGGAGGCCCTGCCCCAGCTGGTGTGCGTGGCCGATGGCCGCGTGCATACCAGCTTCAACCAGGCCGTAACGGCCACCGGCCGCCTGAGCAGCACCAACCCCAACCTCCAGAACATTCCGATTCGCACCGAAAAGGGCCGCGAAATCCGCAAAGCCTTCGTGCCCCGAGACGACCAGCACGTGCTGTTGGCTGCTGACTACTCGCAGGTGGAGCTGCGCATCATGGCCGACTTCTCGGGCGACAAAACCATGATTGAAGCCTTTCGCCAGGGCCTTGATATCCATACCAGCACGGCCAGCAAGGTGTTTAAAGTGCCGCTCAATGAGGTGGACAGTGAGATGCGACGCAAGGCCAAAACCGTCAATTTCGGCATCATCTATGGCATTTCGGCCTTCGGACTTGCCCAGCGCATCGGCATTTCGCGCAAGGAAGCCACCGAAATCATCGACACCTATTTCGAGGAATTTTCGTCGGTGAAGCAGTTCATGGACGACAGCATCAACAAGGCCCGGGAGCTGGAATACGCTACCACGCTGCTGGGTCGCCGCCGCTACCTGCGCGACATCAACTCGCGCAACGCCACCCTGCGCGGCTACACGGAGCGCAACGCCATCAACGCCCCCATTCAGGGCACGGCCGCCGACATCATCAAGAAGGCCATGATCAACATCCACGAGTGGCTGATTCAGGAGAGGCTCGGCACCAAGATGATTCTGCAGGTGCACGACGAACTGGTGTTCGACGCGGTGCAGGAGGAAGTTGAGTTTATCACGCCCAAAATCAAGGAGCTGATGTCCAACGCCCTCCTCTTGCCCCACGGCGTGCCGCTGGAGGTGGAAGTAGGCACCGGCCGCAACTGGCTGCAGGCGCACTGATAAGGCAACATTCTTATGGACCAGACCACAAAACAGAGCATCGTTACCGAGCTCATCAGCCTGCTCACCAAGGGCAACGCCCACGCCACGTTCGAGGAAGCCTGCGCGGGCCTTATTCCGGATCAGTGGAACAAGCATGTGGCCGGGGTGCCGTACACCATCTGGCAATTGGTAGAGCACGTGTGCATTGCGCAGTGGGATATTGTGGAGTTTTCCCTAGGCAGTGAGCATACGTCGCCGGACTGGCCCACGGGGTATTGGCCGGCACCGACGGCCACCGCCGATGAAGTCACCTGGCAGCAGACACTCCAGCAGGTTCAGGTTGACCTCCGGCGCTTTATCGACCTGTTGCACGCTCCGGCTACTGAGCTGCTGGCTCCCATTCCGCATGGCGACGGTCAAACAATTCTGCGTGAGGCCATGCTTATTGCCGACCACACCGCTTATCATACCGGCGAAATCATTCTGATCCGGCGGCTGATAGGCGCCTGGAAATAGCAGAACCGGCCTGCTGGCGGCTGGCTGGCCGGGCGCAGGCAGAAGAGTGGTTGAGCTTGGTAAATAGCCGCAGTGGTATCTACCCAGGCAAAGCGGCCGTATAGCCCAGGGTACCACTTACCTCAACCAGCACGCTCATGTCTCCTCAACCTCATACCACCAACCTGCAAAACGTAGCCCGCGGCCTGCTCGGCACCTTTATGGTAGCAGCCGGTACGGGCCACCTCACCTTCGCGCGGCGGGAGTTCCAGGCCCAGGTGCCCGATTTTGTTCCCTTGGATAAAGACACCACAGTGCTGGCCTCCGGGGTAGTGGAAATCGGACTGGGACTGGCCTTGCTACTACTGAAAGGCCGGAACCGACAGCGGATGGGCCTGGGGCTGGCAGCCTTCTACGCGGCCGTTTTTCCCGGCAACGTTCACCAGTACACGCACCACATTTCCGCCTTCGGCCTCGATACCGATGAGAAGCGGCTGGCACGGCTCTTCTTTCAGCCCGTGCTGATGGGTTGGGCCCTGTGGTCGACAGGCGCACTGTCGTCACGCAAGTAGCAATTTCTTTGCAGTCCTAAGTAAGTCTGGTAAAAACTCCTAGCCCTGGGGCCGGTATTACAGTGCATGAAGACAGATTCCGCTTTTGATGTGGTTGTAATCGGGGCCGGCCCGGTTGGCCTTGCCTGCGCGCTGGAAGTGCAGCGGCGTGGCCTCACGGTGTGCGTGGTGGATAAAGGCGCCCTGGTGAATTCCCTGATCGGCTACCCCACCAACATGGAGTTTTTCTCCACGCCTGAGCTGCTGGAAATCGGGGGCTACCCCATGACTACGCTGCACTACAAACCCCTGCGCGAAGATGCCCTCGACTACTACCGCCGCGTAGCCTTTGCCGAAAAGCTCACGCTACGCCTCTACGAGCGGGTAACCGGGCTGGAAGGTGAGCAGGGAAGCTATGAGGTAGTGACAGAGAAAGGCCGCATCGGTGCCCGCTCCGTGATAGTAGCCACGGGGTTCTACGATATACCCAACTACCTGCGCGTGCCCGGCGAAGACCTGCCCCACGTAACGCACTACTACAAGGAGCCCTACGCCCACGCCGACCAGGATGTGGTTGTCATCGGGGCCAAAAACTCTTCGGCTAAGGCGGCGCTGCAGCTGTTGCGGGCCGGCGCACGGCCGGTGCTGGTGGTGCGCAGCGAGGAAATCAGCCAGTCGGTGAAGTACTGGATCCGACCCGACCTGGTCAACCGCATCAAGGAAGGGCGCATCGGCTGCCTGTTCAATACCACTGTGCAGCGTATCACGCCTACTACGGTAGAGGTACTCACGCCCGATGGCCCGCGCACGTTGCCAGCCCAGCACGTGTACGCCCTCACCGGCTATCATCCCGACTTCCGGTTTCTCACCGCGCTGGGCATCACCTGCCAGTCCGACGCGGCTCAGACGCCCACGCACAACGCCGACACCCTGGAAACCAACCGTCCCGGATTGTACCTCGCCGGCACCGTCTGCGGCGGGCTCAATACCAGCCGCTGGTTTATCGAAAACGGCCGCTACCATGCCCAGCTTATTGCCGCCCGCCTGGCCGGTGAAGCTGCTCCGTCGCTGCCGGAAGTGCTACAGCCGGTGCAACTATAAGTAAAGCCAAAAAAAGCCTCCCCAACAACTGAGGAGGCCTTTGCATTTGCAGAATCTACCGGGCTGCTACTGTTTGGCGTAGGTGTAGGTATAGGTATGGTCTACCCCTTCAATCGTGCGGATTCCCTTGATCTTCATGGCCGACTCCGACAGTTCCAGCACGTTGAAGCTGCTGGAGCCCAGGGTCTGTAGGTTGGTTTTCAGGATGGTTTCGTTGGCCTCAAACGACCAGGTACCGGCAAACTGCTCCGGGCCTTCGCCACACCGGGTTGGGCCTTCCTGCAGCGCGCACGTCCCGGCTTTCTCGAACCGCATGATATCATCCTGGTCGCACTCCTTCATGTAGGCATACACGTCGGTAATCAACTCCCCATCATCCGCGCGCACGGCCGGCGTCACGGTTTCGGCGGTGAGCTTCCAGTTCTTTTCCGCGAGCAGCTCGGTTTTTGTTTTAGCTGGCTCGGCTTCGTTTTCTTTTTCGCAGGAGGAAAACAAACCAGCTGTCAGCAGCACGGCAATAAGAGGGGTACGCAGCAACGTTTTCATAGCAGGCAGGGGAGGTTGGGAGTGAGTGGTTTCAGCTTATTTAAGGCTGATAATCTGGCTTTTACCAGAACACTACAAAGGTACTCCCCTGCCTTCCGCGCTTCCAACTGCGTGGCCTCACATCATCAGGGGAGAAAAGTGCTCCAACCCTCCTCAGCCCCCTCACATGATCCGGTACACATACTGCCCAGGCAAAAAAAAGCCCTCTTCCAACTAAGGAAGAGGGCTTTGCTTGATTAGGGAACGAGTGCCTCTAGGGCAGCTTCACGCCACGGTAGGCATTGGGGTCAACCTGCGGGATAGAAGAGCCATACTTGCTGTTGATGGCTTTGATCATCTCGTTGGCTACAATAGCATAGCCGCGGGGCGTCGGGTGCACACCATCCAGCGAAAACAGGTTGCCGGTAACGAAGCTGGTCGTGTTGTTTACTCCGTTGATTACGATGCCGGTGCGGGCTACCGTGTTGAAGAAAGCATTGGCATCGAATACGGCCAGCCCTTTGCGCTCAGCAGCGGCTTTTATTACCGTGTTCAGCTCGGCCGTACGCGTTGCTACCGCAGTTGTTTCGCCTGAGTCCAACACTAAGTTGTTAGGCAGAGGATTGGCGAACCCAGCCAGGGCGGCGGCCACCGGGGCCGAAGCACCGGGTATCACCAGGCCGATACCGTTCGGGAACGGACTGGTAGCCGAAGCGGTGTTGATAACCGAGCGGGCGGGCAGCAGCAGCAGGTCGTTGGCCGTAGCCTCGCGCACCGGTGCAGTAGCACTGCTGGTGCGGATGTACAGGCCAAAGCGGGTGCCGGTGGGCAGCGCCGAGCCGGCGGGCAGGCCCAATGCGGCTACAACGGTTGGCACCAGCGCCGCCGGAATTGGCGTAGCGTTTACCTGGGCAATAACGGCGGCCGTGGGCACCGTGGTAAACAGTGGCACCGTCGTCACGTTCGGGATGGTAGCTACCAGGCCCTTGGCATTGTTGGCCGTCAGCACATCCACCATCTGGTTGTACTTGGTCGTGAAATCCTCTACGGGCGTGAGGGGAGCCGCCGTGCCGCCGGAGCTGGCAAAGCCCAGCACGTCGTTGTTGCCCAGCCAGTTGGTGAAGAACGTCGGCTTCACCGTACCTACCCGCTCCTGCACGTATTGCACGTAGCTGCGTAGGTCACCGGCCGGCAGCAGCCGCTCGAAGTAGGGGTTAAAGCCCAGCGGATTGTTCAGGCCGTAGCCGTTGGTGGTGATATCAGCCACCCGGATGCCGGGCACGCCCAGGTTCTGGTTGTCAGTGCCCGTGTACAGGGTCAGGGGCATGGTTTTGCCATCCAGACCTACACCGCGGGTCATGGCCGTGTTAGCCGTTTCGAGGCCAATCGAGGGCGAACCGTTCGAGAAGCCCGTGATTTTCAGGTAGCCGCTGCCATTGGATTCGCTGGCCGCGAACAGGGGCTGCTTGAACTCGCCCCCGCCCACTTTCTGGAACTGCTGGGCCAGAATAGCCGGATACGAGTTCTGCTGGCCTTCCAGGTACAGGCCATTGTCTCCGTAACCAGCCGTAAGCGAGTTGCCCACTGCCAGGTACTTGGAGAAATCCGCCGAGCCACCGTCGGCTTTGGGGGCATCCAGCTCCGGCTGGCACCCGCCCAGCACCAGCCCGAGCAGGGCCAAGGCCGGCAATGTGTTTTTGAAAAACGTACGCATTGGAATCAGAGGTGGGAAGCTTAGAAAGTGTAGTTGAAGCCGATACCGGGAATCACGATGCTGGTCTTGTAAGTTCCGGCCACCCGGTCGGTCGTGCCATTATCCTGCAGCTCGGCCTGCGTCTGGCTGCGCTTCATGATGCTGATGAACTGCGTTGACACGTCCACCGAGAAATGCTCCCCGGCCTTGTAGGATACGCCCAGCGTACCGCCAATGCGGTTGGCATCCGGCGTTTCCGGCGACACGTAGCCATCCTTCACCGGCGACATATCATAGGAGCCCCCGGCCCGCACCGTGAAAGCCTCCGTGAGGGCATACTGCCCGCCCAAACGGAACGTGAGGGCATCCTGGTAATAGCGCTTGGAAGTAGAGCTGGTGATGCCGGCCCCGCCTACGTTGTTGTTGAATTTGAAATTCAGGGCGCGGTACTTGCTCCACTGCACGTGGTTTACGTCGATGGCCAGGGTCAGCTTTTCGGTGGGCATGATGCCGATACCGATAGACGCCGTAGCCGGCAGCGGAATGGTCACGTCAAACTCCGTGGCCTGGAAGCTGGGCTTGGCCGCCTCCGGCAGGTTGCTGAACGTCACGTCGCCGCCTTTTACGGTAGCGTCAATCTTGGAGCGGTACGAAACACCTACGCTCAGTTTCTCGGAGGGCTTAAAGTATATTCCGGCGTTGAATCCTACTTTGTTTTCGGCTTTGCCATCCAGCTCCACGTGGCCATTCTGGCCCTGTCCGTTGGTGGTAGGCACGTCGCGCTGCAGGTTTACCGCGCCGTAGGCCAGCACGGCCACGCCCACGCCCACGCTCAGGTTTTCGGTGATGGCATAGCTGATGGTAGGCTGCACGAAGATGGACTTCAGGTCGATATCCGTGAGCGAGAAGCGGCCTTCCCAGCCCTCGGCGTACTGCAGCTTGCTGCCGAAGGGCGTGTACACGGCAATGCCGGCTTTCCACTTGCCTTCCGCCGGGCCAAAGCCCGCAAACAAACTAAAGGGCGTCACCACGGAGTTACGCAGGGTGCGGTCTTCGGTGCCATTCTCCGCGCGGAAAGCCTGGCGGGCGAAGGTAGCGTTGGCGCCAATCTGCACGCCCCGCTCACGCACCATGGCCAGGGCGCCCGGGTTGTAGAACATGGAGGCCTGATCGAGGGCCAGGCCCGTCCCTACGCCGCCCATGCCGTTATTTTTGATGCCGGCCAGGGAAACCTGGAAGCCACCCGCCGAGGCAGCCGTGCCCGAAAGCAGCGCGCCCCCCACGAGGAGTAGAGATTTTAGCTTCATAAGAAGAAAAGGGTGAGAATGTGAGGTTGTGGAGCTAAATGTAGGGAGAAAAACTCAGCTACTAGTAGGCAAGCCGAGTATTATTCGGGCTTGGCGGCGGGCCGTGAAGATGCGCTGGCCGCAGCAGGCAGCACCCGCCGGGCCGAGCAGTCGAAAACCTGGCCGGCCACCAGCAGGTGCACGCGGTAGTCCTGCCCGGCTACCGGCTCCCCGCGCCCGATGCCGCTGAGGTTGTCGTGGTGCAGATGCTGGCCGTCCACCACCATCACGCTGCCGTCGCCAAACACCTCAGCCTCAAACCCGTGCCGCAGAATGACGCCGGTTTCTTCCGACAAACCCAAACCAAGGCTGGTGGGATAGGTGAGCACGGCGTGCAGCAGGCGGCCCATGCGGCCCCGCTCGGCAAAGTGCTGGTCGATGAGCAGGCCGGGCCGCAAAGCCAGGCCGGGCCGCGTCTGGATGCCGCCTTTGCGCAGGGCACGCCAGCCGTAGCCATCCACCAGCATGTAATCGGGCAGGGCGGCGGCCCCGGCGCTGGTGCCGGCCACGATGAAGGCCGCATCCGTAAGGTAGCGGTGGTGCAGCTGGCGCAGAAACTCGGTACCGAGCAGAAACTCGGTAATCAGCTCCTGGTCGCCGCCGGTGAAGAACACCAGCCGGGCCTGGGCCAGGCGGCGCAGCGTGGCGGGCGTATCGGCGGGGCGGCGGGCATCAATGCACAGGTGCCGGGCACCGGGGCAGCCCAGCTCCCCGAAGGCTTGCTCGTAGGCCTTGGCCGTGCGGCGCGGTTCCTGCGAAGCCACCGACACTATTTCGATAGAGGCATTGGGGTCGGCCAGCAGGCGGCAGAGCAGCGCGAGCAACGCGTCATCGTCGCCGCCACCCAGGGCTACCAGCGTTCCAAGAGGAGAAGAGTCAACCATGCGGGCACGTACGTCAGAAACAGCAGGAAGATATGGTTTGATCTGGCCGAGGCGCGTACAAGAGCTGGAAAGCTGAACCGTAGCTGCCGCGGCGCTAAATTGGTTTTTCTTCGCGGAGAAAGTCTATTTGCGCAGCGGAAAAATAGCCCGGGCGTGCGGAAGAGGCCGGCATTTCTCCTATTTTTGCGCGCCGATTTTCACTTCAACCCGCTTGCCTAGCGAAGCATAACCGCCCTCTGTTCCGATGATTCAGCAACCAACCGCGGAAACCATCACGTCCCTGATTCAGGAGGGCGAGTTTTTCAAGTTAAAGGAAGTCCTCAAGCACTTCGAGCCGGCCGAGCTGGTGGCCCTGCTGGAGGAAGAAGAGGAGCGCGAGCAGCTGATTATTTTCCGGCTGCTGCCGCTGCGCCTGGCCACGGAGGTATTCGAGTACCTCAGCCTCGACATTCAGAAGCACTTCCTGGCCAACCTGGCGCAGGAGAAGATGACCGACATTCTCAATGAGATGTCGCCGGACGACCGCACGGCCCTGCTGGAGTTTCTGCCCGACGAGCTGGTGCGGGAGCTGATTCAGACGCTGTCGGAGCCGGAGCGCAAAGTCACGCTGGAGCTGCTGGGCTACCCCGAGTACTCCGTGGGCCGCCTGATGACGCCCGACTACATTGCCATCCGGGAAAACTGGACGGTGCAGCAGGTGCTCGACTACATCCGGCGCCACGGCGGGCAGTCGGAAACGCTGAGCGTACTCTACGTGACGGACTCGCGCGGCGTGCTCATCGACGACATTCGCATCCGGGAAATGTTGCTGGCCGACCCGCAGAAGCGCGTGAGTGAGCTGATGGACCGGCGCTTCGTGTCGCTGAAAGCCATGCAGGATCAGGAAGAAGCCATTGAGGTGTTCCGCCGCAACGACCGGGTGGCTCTGCCCGTGGTCAACAATGAGGGCGTGCTGTTCGGCATCGTCACCATCGACGACATCCTGGACATCCGGGAAGAAGAAGACACCGAGGACATCCAGAAGCTGGGCGGCTCCGAAGCCCTGGACGAGCCTTACCTCGATACGCCGGTGCTGGACATGGTGAAGAAGCGGGCCGGCTGGCTCGTGATTCTGCTGATCGGGGAAATGCTGACCACCTCGGCCATGCACCACTTCGAGGACGACCTGCAGCGGGCGGCGGTGCTGGGCTTGTTTATTCCGCTTATTATTTCGGCCGGCGGCAACGCAGGCTCCCAGGCTACTTCGCTCATCATTCGGGCCATGAGCCTGGGCGAGTTTTCACTTTCCGACTGGTGGCTGGTAATGCGGCGCGAGTTGGTATCGGGGGCATTACTGGGTGCTATCCTGGGCGTGGTGGGCTCCTTGCGCATCGTGCTGTGGGCCAAGGTTATCGACCCCGGCTACTTCGGGCCGTTCTGGCCGCTGATTGCCGTGACCGTGGGTATTTCCCTGCTGGGCATCGTGCTGTGGGGCGCCTTATCGGGGGCTATGCTGCCCATGCTGCTCAAGCGCCTCGGCCTCGACCCCGCCACCGCCTCGGCGCCCTTTGTGGCTACCCTGGTCGACGTAACCGGACTGATTATCTACTTCTCGGTGGCTACGCTGGTGCTGCGCGGAACGCTGCTGTAGCGCGCTTCGCTGTATGCATGAAAATGACCCGGCTGCAGCATGCAACCGGGCCATCTTCGTCTAAAGCAATTGGTATGTTTCGCTACTTCTGGGCGCTCAGCCATTGTACGGCTTCGGCTTCGTCCACAAACTGGTTGATGGAGCAGTTGTCGCCGTAGGTGTGGGGCAGCGGGGGCAGCGAGTCGTCCTGCACATCGTCGAGCTGGTAGGGCGCTATCAGAAAGGCCAGGTACACGTGCGCTTTCAGGTGCTGACGCAGCGTGGGGTAGAACACTTCCGCCAGCCAATGCACGTCGCGGGCATCTACCTGGGTGCGGCGGCGCGAGTCGATAAGCCAATGGTGGCAGGCCTCACAGCCGCTGGCGTACTGCAACAGCTCCTGGTAGCCGGCACGCAGCTCGGTGGAGGTAGCTGGCCGCGTCCAGCGGGCCGTCACGATGCCCAGATCCGGGCGGTGCGTCAGCGTCAGATAATCGTTGATAGAAGTCGAAGTCATGCGAAAAACAGGAATGACAGTCTCCCAAGGTACGGACATTCCGTTACGCACGCTGGCCGGATTGTGTTGAGCTTCCGCTGACGCCCCCTCTGCCCGGCACCAGCGGCTACTCGTCTACGCGGCCGCGGCCGGCCTTTTTCTGACTGTGTTTTTTCTTGGATTCCAGCCGCTGGCGCACGGCGCCTTTGCTGGGCTTGGTGGCGCGGCGGGCCTTGGGGCGGTGCAGGGCCTTCACCAGCAGCTCGTGGAATTTGCGCAGGGCAGTTTCCTTGTTGCGCAGCTGACTGCGGTCTTCCTGTGCGGTTATCAGCAGGGAGCCGTCGGCGGTGAGGCGGGACGCCAGCTTCTGCAGCAGAACTTGCTTTTGCTCGTCGGAAAGCAGCTGCGAAGTAGGCACGTGAAACCGCAGCTCCACCCGCGACTCTACTTTGTTGACGTTCTGCCCGCCCGGGCCGCTGCTGCGGCTGGTTTGGAACTGGAGTTCGGGCAGGAAGGCATCGGCGGCAGGCAGCATAGCGGGCAGGGAAAGAAAGCGGAAAACGGCAACCGGGGCAATACGCAGATTTGCCCCCCTTCGGCTGCCTATGCAACCTTCGGGGCACAAAGTTCACCCTTCACTACCTTCCGCGCCTATCTTCGCTTTCTTTCTCACTCTCTATTCTTTCCCCATGAATTTCTCCTTTGCGCTGCGGCGCTGGGCGCTGGCGGCTCCGGCCCTGGCCGTGGCCTTAAGTAGCTGCCAGCCAGGCGGCAATTCCGGCGCCGGCCAGCCCGATCTTATCCAGGCCAACCTGGACACCACCGTGCACCCCGGCGACGACTTCTACGCCTACTCCAATGGCAACTGGTTTAAGCAGCACCCCATTCCGGCCTCCGAAAGCAACTGGGGCATTGGCAAGGAAGTGCAGAATGAGGTGTACGCCCGCCTGCGCAGCCTGAGCGAAGAAGCCGCCAAAGCTAAGGCCGCGCCCGGTACCACCCAGCAGAAAATCGGGGACTTCTGGGCCACGGGCATGGACAGCGCCACCATCGACAAGCAGGGTGCCGCGCCTTTAAAGGCCGAATTGGACCGTATTGCCGCTATCCGGTCGGTGGCCGATGTGCAGGCGGCCATTGCCCGCCTGCAGCCGCTGGGCGTAAATGCCTTGCTGGGTCTGTATGTGGGCCAGGATGCCAAGAACAGCGAGAAAATGGCGCTGCAGCTCTGGCAATCGGGCCTGGGCTTGCCCAACCGCGACTATTACTTCAACAAAGACGCCCGCACCAGCAACATCCGCAAGGAGTATGGCCTGCACGTAGCGCGCATGTTCCAGCTGCTGGGGCAAGATGCTGCCACCGCCCAGCAGAACACCCAGCGCGTGCTGCAGCTGGAAACCAAGCTAGCCGCTGCCTCGCGGAAGCTCGAAGCCCTGCGCGACCCGTACGCCAACTACAACAAGATGACGGTGGCCGGCCTCGATAAGCTCACGCCGGGTATCAGCTGGAAGCCCTGGCTGGCACAGATGGAGCTCAGCAAGGTGGATACGGTGATTGTGGGCCAGCCCGAGTTTTACCGCGAAGCCGGCCGCCTGCTTTCCACCGCTCCGCTGGCCGACTGGCAGGCCTACCTGGAGTGGCAGCTGGCGCACGCCTACGCTCCCACCCTCAGCCAGCAGTTCGACCAGGAAAACTTCCGCTTCTACGGTACTGTGCTGCAGGGCGCCAAGGAGCAGCGCCCGCGCTGGAAGCGGGTACTCGATGCCGAAGAAAGTGCCCTGGGAGAAGCCCTGGGCCAGTTGTTCGTGAAGGAATATTTTCCGCCGGCCACTAAGGAGCGGTACGAAAAGCTCACGGCCAACATCATGGCCGCCTTCCGGGAGCATATTCAGCAACTCGACTGGATGAGCGACTCCACCAAGCAGAAAGCCCAGAGTAAGCTCACCAAAATCACCCGCAAAGTAGGCTACCCCGACAAGTGGAAAGACTATTCTTCCCTGAAAATTGACCGCAGTTCCTACGCCCAGAACGTGATGCGCGCCAACGAGTGGCGCTACCGTTACGAGCTGGCCAAGCTGGGCAAGCCCGTAGACCGCACTGAGTGGGGTATGACGCCCCAGACCTACAACGCCTACTACAACCCCTCCAACAACGAAATTGTGCTGCCGGCCGCCATCTTCGCCATTCCCGGCCTGAAGGATGCCGACGCCGACGACGCCATCATTTACGGGTACGCAGGCGCCAGCACCATCGGCCACGAGCTTACCCACGGCTTCGACGACGAGGGCAGCCAGTACGACGAGAAAGGCAACCTGCGCAACTGGTGGACCAAGAAAGACCGGCAGCTGTTCCAGCAACGCGTAAACGGCATTGTGCGCCAGTTCAACGGCTACACCGTGCTTGATTCGATGCACATCAACGGCAAAGCTACGGCCGGCGAAAACATTGCCGACCTGGGCGGCATCGTCATTGCCTTGGATGCCTTCAAGAAGACGGAACAGTACAAGAAGGGCGAGAAGATTGGCGGCCTTACGCCCACGCAACGCTACTTCCTGGGCTATGCCCTGGGCTGGCAGGTGCACCAGCGCGACGAGCGGCTGGCCCAAAGCATCCTCACCGACGTGCATTCGCCTGCGCAGTACCGCATCAACGGCCCCTTCGCCGACGTGCCGGAGTTCTACGAGGCATTCAACGTGCGCCAGACCAACAAGCTCTGGCGCCCCGACAGCACCCGGGTAAAGATCTGGTAGACCGTCCTGCCGGATAAAAATTTCAAAAGCCTTTCTGCCATAGCGGAAAGGCTTTTTTGTATATTCAAAGACCGAATTTCAGCAGACCTTCCTGCAGGAAGTAATCCAACTGAAAAAACGTCTGAGGCGCAGGCAACGCTTCGGGCCGGGGCGCCATCTTACCGGCATTCACTCTTTTCCCTTTGCTATGAAAACCGCTACGCTCCTGCTGTTGCCGCTCACTTTGCTGGGCACGTTGTCTTCCTTTCGGCCTGCTGCTTCCGCGGCTACGGCCGTAGTGGCCCCAGCCGTTCAGCGCGAGGTGCGCACGGTGGGTGCTTTCCAGGAACTTTCGTTGGGGCTGCCGGCCGAGGTGATTGTGCGCCAGGGCGACGAGCAGCGCGTGGAAGTTGATGCCGCCGCCGAAGACCTCCAGCAGATTGAAACCACGGTAAAAGATGGCCGCCTGCGCATCCGGCGGCCCGAGAAAAGCGGCTTCCGCTGGACCGACGACTATAAGTTCAAGCAGCCGGTTAAAATCTACGTGACCATGACGACCCTCAAACTACTGAGCGTGAGCGGCTCGGGCTCCATCCGCACCGAAACGCCGGTGAAAGCCACCCAGCTCAAGCTGAGCATGAGCGGCTCGGGCCGCCTGCAGGTAAACGCGGTAGCTGATGCCCTGACAACGTCCATTTCGGGCTCGGGCCGGATTCTGGTGTCGGGCAGCGCCGATACCAACGATGTTTCCATCAGCGGCTCGGGGCGCATCGAGGCCCAGGACCTGCGCACCAATACCACCAGCGCCAGCATCAGCGGCTCGGGCAACTGCCGCGTGTACGCCAGCAAAACGCTGGATGCCCGCATCAGCGGCTCCGGCTCCATCATGTACCAAGGCAGCCCGCAGGTGTCGACGCACATTGCCGGCTCCGGCTCGGTGCGCCGCGGCTAGGCTAGGGAATCCGCCCACCATATTTTTCGGGTCGTTTCGCCGGGGGCGGAGCGGCCCGAAGTTTTTGGGAGTGGGCGCTATCTGCTTACTTGCGGGCCGGTGCTGGCTACGCAGCCGCGCCGCTCTTCGCATTATGGCGCACTCCAGCATCAAACTCCCGGCCTGCGCAAACTGCGGGCACACCTTCCAGCCCAACCAGCCCGACGAATTCTGCCCCAGCTGCGGGCAGCAGAACCACGACCTGAACGTGTCGTTTGGGCACGTGGTGGAAGAAACACTGGAAGGCATCTTTCACTTCGACAGCAAGGTGTTCCGCACGGCCGGGCTGCTGCTGTTCCGGCCGGGGCAGCTCACGCGCCGCTTTA
Organism: Hymenobacter guriensis; assembly: GCF_015773195.1. Lineage (GTDB taxonomy): Bacteria > Bacteroidota > Bacteroidia > Cytophagales > Hymenobacteraceae > Hymenobacter > Hymenobacter guriensis. The sequence continues at coordinate 72,564 of NZ_JADWYK010000003.1, read as the reverse complement.
TGCAGGGCCACCGCGTGAGCTACGTGCCGCCTATTCGGCTCTACATCTTTATCAGCTTCGTGTTCTTTTTCCTGCTCTCCTACTTCGGAACGCATTCCAAGGACAAGGTGCTAGACGTTTCGGAGAAAAATACCAAGGCAGCCGAGGTCCGTAGCCAACAGCAGCTGGATTCCTTGCTACAGGCCAATGCCAGCCTGGCATCACCCAGCAAGCGGGCGGCCCTTACCCGCGCCGCCGATTCCCTAAAGAAATCCGGCGGCAACTTCCACTTGGAGTTTCCCATTGGGAATATCTCGCTCACGGGCGCCGACATCAAGAGTCTGCCAGAGGAGCCAACTCAGGCGCAGATAGACAGCCTTATTCATAGCAAAGGCGGCCACCCTTCCTTTCTCACCCGGCTCTCGGTGAAGCGGGCCGTGCGCTGGCGCGATGCCACCACCAGCGAGGTAGTTCACCAGCTAGTGCGGGCCGGCTCTATTATGATGTTTCTGCTGATGCCGCTGGCAGCCCTGCTACTCAAAGGAGCCTATATCCGGCGCAAGCGGCGCTACGTTAGCCACCTCATTTTTACGGTACACCTGCACTGCTTCCTTTTCCTGCTGTTCTCCCTGTGGCTGGGCGTCAGCGCCGTGCCCTGGCTCAACAACCTTTCCGATTGGCTCTGGCTGGTACCAGCCGTGTATTTCGTTGTAGCCCTGCACACATTCTACGAGCAGAGTTGGGGTAAGACATTAGCCAAAAGTCTGCTGCTGGGCGTCACGTATTTCTTTACCCTGGCCTTGTGCGTGGTAGCGGGCATCCTGCTGGGGGTGGTTATTTTCTAGCACCCTGCCCCGCTTACAGGCCAAAGATGCCGCTGCCTTTCTGTTTGGCTTTGCCTTCTTTACTCTTCGACTTTTTCTTGTCCTTGTCGGAGCCGAAGATGCCGAACAGGCCGCTGGACTTATCCTGGATGATGACGTAGCGCAGCGAAAAGCCCACCGGGAACCGCGCCCAGTCTTCACCCCCAAACTCCACGCTGGGCTTGAAATCGGCCGAGAGCAGCAGGCGCGTGAAGGCCACTTTATACTCTACGCCAATAATTCCGTCGAACCCGCCAAAGCCGCCGTTGTCTTTGTGCGTGCCCAGGTGGCCGCCGGCGCCCAGGTAGTAGTTGAGGCTGGGCCCTAGCACCGGAAAGTGCCGCTCGGCCAGCACCGTAGCCGACAGCTCGCGGCTGCTGGCCAGGGCAATACCTTCGAGGGTGGCCTTTTCCAGGATTTTTTGCTGCACCGTGAGGCCCAGGCTGCCGCTGCTGTAGCGGATGCCGCCGGCAGTGCGGTATTTCTGGGCCTGCGCCCTCTGTGGAGCCAGCAGCCAAACCAAGACAAGAACGGCCCCCAGGCGACCTACCAAGCGAATCAAATTCATAACAACGACTATCAGAGGAAAGACGGAACCCAAATGGCCGCGTACCGTTGAACGACTGCGGCGCGTGCAAAGTACGCGCCACTTGTTGGATTTAGCCAATATGTTCGGTAGAGCCCGTACCTTGCGGCCCGCTTCTCACCTCCCCGTTTTCTTCCGTGTATCTTCACCATCTGGCCTATTATCTACCCACGCAGGTAGTTACCAACGAACATTTTACCCAGCTCAACGGCCTGTCGCACGAGTGGATTATGGAGCGCACCGGCATTCGGGAGCGGCGCAAAGCCGGGCCGGGCGAGAACACCAACACCATGGCCATTGAGGCCACCCGCCGCACGCTGGCCGAAGCTCCTGCCTTCCCGGCCGAGCAGATAGACCTCATCGTAGGCGCCACCTACACGCCCCACGACACCATTGTGACGCTGGCCCACGCCGTGCAGCACGCCATCGACGTGGCCGATATTCAGGTGGTGAGCATTTCCTCGGCCTGCTCCTCGCTGCTGAACGCGGTGGAAATCGTGGAAGGCTACTTTGCCATGGGCAAGGCCACTCGGGCGCTGGTGGTGGTATCGGAGCACAACACGGCCTACAACAACGAGGAGGATACCATGGCGGGCCACCTTTGGGGCGACGGCGCAGCCACGCTCCTTATTTCCAAAGAGCGCCTGCACGAAAACGACCTGCGCATTGTGGATGTGAAAACCGGCGGCGCGGCTACCATGGGCAAGGCTACTATCAGTGTGACACTGAAGCCGGTGGAGCGGGGGCTGATTATGCCACACGGCCGCGACGTATTCACGCACGCCTGCCAGTACATGGCCCGGGTTACCCGGGAAATCGTGGAGCGCAACGGCCTCACCGTTTCCGACATCAACTACCTGATTCCGCACCAGGCCAACCAGCGCATCACCAACAACGTGCTGCAAAATCTGGAGCTGCCCGAAGCCTGCGCCGTGTCCAACATCGAGCGGCTCGGCAACACGGGCTGCGCCGGCGCCGCTATTGGCCTGGCCGACACCCTGCCCCAGCTGACGCCCGGCCAACGGGTGGTTGTTACGGTATTTGGGGGCGGCTACTCGTTTGGCGCCATGCTGCTGGAAAGGTAGGCGCTACGGCCCTAGCAGCACCAGCGGCACTGCGCCCCGGTGCCCGACCTGATCATCCCAGCGCACCAGGTACCAGCCACTGCGCAGGCCCGGCGGCAACTGCAGGGGCAGCACGTTGTAGCCCGCCTGCAGCAGCGTGGCCTGCACGCTTAGTTTGCGCCCGGTCGCATCATACAGCCGCAGCACCAGCGTCGCCCCCTTGTCGGCCAGAATCTGGACCTGTAGCGTGATGCCGGCACTAACCGGATTCGGGTACAGTTTCAGCTGATTTACGGCCACGGAACCATCGGTTACCAGTTGGGGGCCGGTATAGTCCGTTTCGCCGGAAGGCCGTACTAGCCCGATGCGGTAATACACCAGCCCGCCGGGGGCCTGCGCATCAAGCAGCTGATAAGTAGGGCCACCCGTGGAAGCCACGCGGCCCAGGCCAATCCAGTTGGTGGTATCGGCGCTGCGCTCCACCACAAATTCCTGCACAAAGCACTCATCAGTTGTCGTCCAGGCCACGTTCACCTGGCCGGCCGTAATGGTTTCGGGGGCTACCGTTACCAGCGGAGCGGGTAGCATGGGCCGGGCACTACACCCGAGGCTGCGGAAGCTCCGGGAGCGAAGCACAAAGCGCCCCCCGGCCACCTCACTCGCGGGGTTCAGCTCCCGGCTGACTTGCCGTGCCCCAATGGCGTAGTGCATGATGGCGCCCGGCAGAATAAGGTGCGAAAGCTGCTGGGCGTGGCCCAGCTCGTGCACCACCACCGACTCGAAATCGAACTGGTTGCCCGTGGGCGCAGCTGGCCCGAACTGCCAGCTCTGCGCGTCGTCGAACACCATATCAATTTCCTTGACGGTAAAGACCACGCTACCATTGGGGCGGCGGCAACCCTCGTAGTAGCTGGTGGTGCGGCCCAGCACGCGGGCCGGCAGCTGGTTTTCGTTGTCGAAGCCCAGGCTGTTGGCATCATCTTCGTCGGCTACTTTGCCGGTACGCTGGGTTCCCAGCTCCCAGTTTACGCCCGTCTGGCAGCGCCAGGTGGTGAGGGCGCGCCGGAAGGCATCGGCCGCCCCTGCTCGACTGGTAAAGTTGGCCACCGGCTGAAAAGTATAGCCGCCCCGGTCGTTGTCGTTGATGTGGTTGGGCCGCACGATTTCGTTGGTACTGGCTTGCACGGTGCTCACGGCATACACCACCGTCAGTGTCTCGGCACTTAGCGCCTCTTCCTGAGTGTTGCTCACCACTTTCACCGGCCCGCTGCCGGCGGTGTTTTTTTCGAGGCTGAACGAAGGCACCTTCACCCGAATCTGCGTATCGGTCCAGCTCACGTAGTCCGAATCCTGAGGCTTCACTTCGGTTTTGCCGCCGTCGTCGGCATTTTTGAACGCGACGTAGCCGCTGCCCCGAGTGCCACCAAAGCCACTGCCGCTGATGGTGAGCACCGCACCGGTACCTGCCGTAATGCTCAGGGGGCTGAGCGTGGCCACTACGGCCTGCCCCTGCCGGGCCTGGCGGACTGTCCGGCTCAGTGAAGTGTTCAGCACTAGATTGGCCTGTAACTCGCGTGCCCGACCATTACCTGCCTGTGCCTGCACCTGTGCATAAAAATCAGGGCTGATGCGGCCGTACTGCCGGAAAGTTTCGGTGGCCGTGCCTTCGGCCAGGCTGTAGCGAATAACGCCCTGCTCACTGCCATACGCCATCCAGCTACCGGATGCACCAGTACCGGGCAGCGACGAAGCGGCCAGGAAGAATACGCCCTGCTCGCCGGGCGTAAGGCGCAGCGTATTGGTAAGAATCTGTTGGTTTAGGCCCACCGTGCCACCTTCCGTCAGCACCGTAATGGTAGCCCCCACAGCTCCCTTCCATACCTTATATATACGTAGCCGATGGGCGGTGTAAATGCGACGGTGACGGGCATCCCAGAACCCGTGTGCGTCCAGCACTTCCCCTTCCACAATAAGGCTGGCCTGGGCGGCGCGCACAGCCGGGTCAAGCGGGATCAGCAGGCAATGCGCTTCGGAAATACCGGGTGCAACCTGTGCCGGCTGGGCCCGGGCGACGGGCCCACAGGTAAGCGCGCATAGTACGGCGGCCAACAGCCGCGAGAGGAAACGTCGGAGCATACACAGTCAGGAAAGGCGGAGGCGGGCAGGTTCGGTTTCCATACGCAGCACAGCCCGGACCAGTCGCCGGGCACGGACTATTTATTTCCGCTAAAACAAGCTACCCTGGACCGGCTGCGGAATGATGCACGGCGGTTCCAGCGCCAGGCCGGTGCGGGCAGTGAGTTGCGCCATGAAGTGCTGCGTCCAGAGCGGGGAGTGCATAATATCTTTCTGGTGCACGAAGAAGTACACCGTTTGCAGCCCCGCAGCCAGCCAGTCGGCTATGCGGGCGGCCCAGTCGTCGGCGCGGCGGTAGTCGCTCGGCACCAGGCCGTGGCCGTTGAAGCGCACCAGGGCTGTAGCTGTTGTCAGCCGCATGTGCAGCACGTCGCGGCGGCCGGCCACATCCGTTAGTACCAGCGTTTTGCCCAGGGCTTCCAGCATTTCAAACACAGCTTCGCGCAGACCGGCATCGGTGTACCAGCCGGGGTGGCGCAGCTCCACGGCCAGGGGCACGGTCGCCGGGAAATCGAGCAGGTAGCGCTCCAGCCGGGGCAGGCTTTCGGGCCCGAAAGTGGGCGGCAGCTGCAGAAACGCCGTCCCCAGGTTTGGGCCCAGCTCCTCAATAGCCCGGCAGAACGTGAGCGTCAGGTCGTCGGCGTTGTAGAGCTGCCGCTCGTGGCTGATGCTCTGGGGCAGCTTGGGGCAAAACCGAAAGTGGGCCGGAACGGCAGCCTTCCACTTGCGCACGGTGGGCGCATCAGGAATGCGGTAGTGCGTGGTATTCAGCTCGATGCTGTTGAACTGCCGGGCGTAGTAGCTCAGCAACTCGGCGTCTTTGATACCCGCCGGGAAGTAGCTGCCCAGCCAGGCTTTGTTGGTCCAGATGGGGCAGCCTACGAAGATGACCGGTGGTTGTGGGGCGCCCGCGCGGGCCAGGGTTGCGGCCGTGCCGGGGTGGTCCGGCGGCAGGCGAAAGTCAACGTAGCGCAGGTCGGAGAGGCGGCCAAAATCCATGCGGCAACTTACGGCAAAAACCGCTGTCCGGCTGACCTTACTCCCATAGCCATTTTTTCGGACCTGTGCAACCAACCGTTTCAACTAGCCGGCTGCCAAATGACAAAATTTTTTAACCGTCGGATTATCTTATTTATACGTGCTCCGGCCAGTGGCCCCTATATAATGCAAAAAAACGCGCTACCCAATCCAAAGCGCTATTTTATTTGCTCGACAGTACATATATTTTGTGCAAATATTCTATAAAAAGGACAAAAAACCACCCTATACCAGGTTCGCTGATTTGGGCGTTGCCAAAAGCTTTTGCACACTGCCAGTAGTTTTGTCCCGCTCACCAACGCAACGAACACCTATGAAGTTTCTTTACCGAATGGATGTCTCGGCCTTGATGATAGCGCTGATTCTAGTGCTACTCTCAGCTCCGACGACCGGGGCCTGGGCCCGCACCAGCACCGCAGAAGAAGTTCCGGCCAAGAAAGCTACCCGCAAAACCGTGCTCAAGGGCCGCGCCTCTTGGTACGGCCGGGAGCACCAGGGCCACCGCACCAGCAACGGGGAGCGGTTCGACCGGAACAAGTACACCTGCGCCCACAAAACCCTGCCATTCGGGACCCGGCTGCGCGTCACCAATCCTCAAACCGGTAAAGCCGTCGTCGTGCGCGTTTCGGACCGCGGACCCTTCCGTCACCAGCGCATTCTGGACCTTTCCGAAATTGCGGCCCGTCCGCTGGGCATCGTTACGCACGGGGCCGTATCAGTCGTAGCCGAAGTAGTATCGCCGGAGACGCCCCTGGGGCCCACTGATGCCCCCGCCGACCTGGCCGAGTTGGCTGCCGACTCCACCATCACCAGTCTGGTTACTATTATTGAGCCCGGCGCTACCGAAGCCGCCGACGTGGTGAAAGTAGCTGAGCCGGCGCCTACCTTTATTGTACAGGCCGGCACCTTCGGCGACGTGCGCAACGCCCAGGCCGTGCAAAGCAAGATTCTGGCCCTTGACAACAAGCTGAGTGTGCGCGTGGCCACCAATCTGCAAGAAGGCAAGCCCCTGAACCGCGTGATTGTGGAAGGCCTCGCCGACCGCGCCGCCGCCGAAACCGTGCAGAAGCGCCTCCAGCAGTGGGGCATTGCCGGACTCGTCCGTCAGAAAGAGAACTTATAAGTAGCCTGCGCTACGCTAATTGAAAGCCCGCCGGACGCCTGGTCGTTCGGCGGGCTTTTTGGTGCCTGTGATTTCGGACGACGCCCGGAGAGCGGACAGGTTTTAGCGCATCGAACTCCGCACCGGAACCGGCAGGCGCGAGCAGTGTTTGCGTGGGGCGTTTTTTTATCGGATGTTCAGGGCGGGCTTTTCCCACTTACTGCCTATGCTACTCTACATCCGGGCGCTGCTGCTATTGGCTCTGACGGGCGCCCTGACCTGGGTGCTCAATACCCAACAGGGCACTGTGCCCCCAATGGGCAAGTTCCTGAGCCCTTACCAGGGTTTCTGGCGCAACGGCGAGGCCGACGACGATTTCCCCACCGCCCAGACGCTGTCGCTGCCCGGCCTGCAGCAACCGGTGCAGGTGCGCTTCGATGACCGGCACGTGCCCCACGTATTCGCCCAAAACGACCACGACCTGTACTACGCCCAGGGTTACCTCACGGCCCGGGACCGGCTCTGGCAGATGGAGTTCCAGACCCACGTAGCGGCCGGCCGCCTGTCGGAGATTGTGGGGGACAGTCGCCTGGAAACCGACCGGTTTTTCCGGCGCATGGGTTTGAAGCACGGCGCCGAGCAGTCGTTGAAGGTGATGATGGCCGACCCCACTATTGGCCTGGTGATGCAGTCGTACTCCGACGGGGTGAATGCCTATATCCAGTCGCTCACGCCCCGCACCCTACCCTTCGAGTACAAGCTGCTGGACTACCAGCCCGAGCCCTGGGCCCCGTTGAAGTCGGCGCTGCTGCTCAAGTTCATGGCTTTCGACCTCAGCGGCCGCTCCGACGATTTGCGCATGTCGAACATCCTGGCCAAGTACGGGCCGGCGGTAGTAAAAGACCTGTTTCCCGATTATCCGCAACGCGAAGACCCCATTGTGCCAGTAGGCGCCCCCCGCGACTTTACGCCCGTGCCCGTGCCGGAGGTGCCCGCCGCGTTTCAGGCTGCACTGTCCAGTAAAGTGCCCCAAAACGAACCCGACGCGGAGCTGGGCTCGAACAACTTTGCGGTGAGCGGGGCGAAGTCGGCTACCGGATTCCCGATGCTCGCCAACGACCCACACCTGCAGCTTAACCTGCCCAGCATCTGGTACCAGATGCAGTTGGTAGCGCCAGGCGTGAACGTGTACGGCGTCACTATTCCAGGCGCACCCACCATCATCATCGGCTTCAACCAGCAGGTAGCCTGGGGCGTCACCAACGTAGGAGCCGATGTACTGGACTGGTACCAGTTGAAATTCCGGGATGCCTCGAAGCGCGAGTACTGGCACGACGGGCGCTGGAAGCCGGTGCGCCGGCAGCTGGAAACCTTTCACGTGCGGGGCCGCCCAGACCGGGTAGATACGGTACTCTACACGCATCATGGCCCCGTGGTGTACGATGAGGACGAGAAGCCTTTTCTGGCTGAAACGCCCATTCGGCACGCTCTGCGCTGGACGGCTCACGAAGGTGCCAACGAAGTGCTAACGTTCTACCGCCTCAACCGCGCCCGGAACTACCAGGACTATACCACCGCGCTGAGCACGTACGCCTCGCCGGCCCAGAACTTCATTTTCGCCAGTACCCAGCAGGATATTGCCATCTGGCCCAACGGCCGCTTTCCCTTGAAATGGCGCGACCAGGGCAAGTTCGTCCTCGATGGCACCGACCCGGCCTATGACTGGCACGGCTGGATTCCGCAGGCGCACAATCCTCACGTGAAGAACCCGGAGCGCGGCTTTGTGTCGTCGGCCAATCAGTTTTCGGCCGGGCCGGAGTATCCGTACTATATCGGGTGGGACTTTGCGCCCTGGGACCGGGGCCACCGCATTAACGAGCGGCTGATAACAATGACGAAGGTGACGCCCGACTCCCTGCGCCTGCTGCAAAATGACGACCTGGGCGTGAATGCCCGCACCGTACTACCGCGCCTGCTGCAGTTGGTGCAGCCCCGGCAGCTGCCCGCCGACCAGCGCCGGGTCTACGAAGAGCTGAGCCGCTGGAACTACCGCTACGCCGCCAATGCCATTGGCCCCAGCCTATTTGAGCTGTGGTACCCAAACCTGGTAAAGCGCATCTGGGACGACGAGTTTGGCTCGACGCCGGAGCAGCCTATGCGCTACCCCTCCCGCGACCGTACCACCACGCTCCTGCTGAAAGAACCCAACGCCCGCTGGATCGACGACCAGCGCACCCCCACCCGCGAAACCCTGGCCGAGTTGGCACAAAAGTCGTTGCAATGGGCAGCCGATTCGCTCACGCGCAAGTTTGGGCCGCTGGGGCCGGAGTGGCGCTGGGCCAACCAGAAAAGCACCGACATTCTGCACCTGGCCCAGCTGCCCGGTTTCGGCCGTATGGACATCGACTGCGGGGGCGGGGCGGGCATCGTGAATGCTACCTCCCAGCGCAACGGGCCTTCCTGGCGCATGGTGGTGGCGCTGGGGCCGCAGCCCCGGGCCTACGGGGTGTTTCCCGGCGGCGAGTCCGGCAACCCCGGCTCCCGCTTCTACGACGATATGATTGACACCTGGCGCGTAGGACAGCTTGACGAGCTGGTCTACCTCACCTCCCCCACCCAAAAGCACCGTCGCCTGCAAGCCGCCTGGACGCTGCAATAATCAGTTGCCAGTTGCGAGTTGCCAGTCCTGAGACGACCAACACCTTACAACTGGCAACAGACCACGGGCAACTCATAACTGACAACTAACTATGATGCTGTTTCTGCTGATTTTTCTGGGGGCCGTGGTGGCACAATTGGTGCTGCCTTGGTGGATTGTTGGCCCGGTGGCGTTTGTGCTCAGCTTCTGGCGAGGCCAAACGGGCGGACGAGCTTTTCTGGCGGGCTTCTCGGGTGTGGGGCTGAGCTGGCTGCTCCCAGCAGCGTGGTGGCAGGTGCATACGGGCAGTATTCTTAGCCAGCGGGTAGCCACGCTGCTGCCGCTGGGCGGCAATGGCTGGGTGCTGGCGCTGGTAGCCGCCGTGCTGGCCGGCTTGCTGGGTGGCCTGGCCGCGCTGGCCGGCGTGTGGCTGCGGCAGGCTTTCCGGCCGCGCCCGCCTCAGCCCGCTACCGCTGATGCATCAATGGCAGCCAAGTAGATTCCGTCTCAGAAAACTTAAATCAACAGCGGCCCACCTTTACAAGAGGCGGGCCGCTGTTGATTTAAGCGCTTGAAGGTTATGATGCCTACTAATAATACTGCGAAATGAAGGCGTAGGCTCCCAATGTGTAAGTGGCAGCAGAGGAGAAATGGTCGCCGCCCTGGATGGGGTGCAGTTCTACCTGAGTAGCTCCCTTAGCTTGCATCGCCTTGTAAGCATCTTCGGAGTTGAAGTAAGGAACGTAATCATCGGCAGTGCCGTGGAAAAGGGCTAGCGGGGCCTTAGGCTTCCAGTCGTAGATGTCGTTGGCCTGGAAGGCGCTCAGCAGGGGCTGATCGGTGCCGTTGAGTACGCCGGAGCGCAGCTGAGCAGTAAACAGCTGCTCGGGCAGCCGAGGCACGTCGCTGGAAGGATTGGCTTGCAGACGCGTGGCGTAAGGCTCTTTGAAATAGGCTGTCAGCGGGCGGTTCAGGCCATACACCTTGTTGTAGGTGGCCAGCACCCACACGTAGCTGCTCAGGAAATCAAGCGGCTGCTTCGACTGCAGAATGTAGCGGGCAAAGGCCGTTTTGTGGTAGGCGCCGGCGCCCGGTGCGCTGGCCGTTACGGTAAACTCGTTGGCGTATTTTTCTTCCAGCAACTTGTGCAGCGCCATCGTGGCAAAGCCGCCTTCGGAGTAGCCCAGCAGAAAGTTTTTCTGGTTGAGGGCCACTTTCTCTTTGGCGCAGAACTCGCGGGCAGCTCGCAGCATGTCGGCCGAGGCGGAAGCCAGGGAAGCGGCATGCTCGTAGGGGTGCGCCAGCGCCTTGGAGGCGCCGTAGCCAATGTAGTCGGGGGCCGAAACGATGTAGCCGTTGGAGGCCAGCACCGATACTGCCGACCAGATTTCGCTGCGGGAGCTGTAGTAGGAAGGCGCGCGGCTTTCGTCGGCGGGCGAGATGGTACCGTGCTGGTAGCTAAGCAGCGGCAGGGCCTGGGCCACCGTAGGCACCAGCAGCGCCCCCGAGGCCGTTACTTCCTGGCCATCGGTGCCCAGGGTGCGGTACGTAAGCCGGTACACTTTGATCGGATACTTAGCCAGCGCGCCCACGAAGGGAATTTCGGCCACCCGGGCCGCCACGGCGCTATTGGTGTACTCACCGATGAAAGTACTGGTGAGCAGGACGCCGGGCGCAGCCGGAGCTTCCGGCGTGGTCGTTGGCGCAACGGACTCGGACTTGCAGCCCGCACCGGGCAGCACAAGCAGCGCCGCCCACAGCGCCCACGTCAGGCGCAGCAAACGAAAATGAGAGGAAGTTCTGGGCACGTACTCGCTGATTCAGGTGAAGGATGTGGTTACAACAGTGCCGGCGCTGAAAAGGCTCCCTGTTGCCATACTCTTACCCATCAATCCTTTAGCCTAAATATTAGGCACTATCCTGTGGTAGAGGCGACACGTGGCGAAGGTGTTCCGTCTGCGCCAGCCATAATGGCGCGGTAGATTTTTGAGTGTTTTCCAAAAAATAACTATGTAATTAGTTGTTAAACTAAATACATAGTTATACATTGGGGTATTGATTCAGAAAGCTATGGAAAACCTTCCCGAACTAACGCGCGCCGAGGAACAGGTGATGCAGGTGCTGTGGCGCCTGGGCCCGGCCTTTGTGAAAGACGTGCTGCCCGAGCTGCCCGCTCCTACTCCAGCCTACACCACGGTATCTACCATCATCCGCATTCTGGAGCAGAAAGGCTACGTGGGCCACGAGGCCTTCGGGCGCACCCACCGCTACCACGCGCTGGTAGCGCAGGACGCCTACCGCCGCTTTTCGCTGGGCAAGCTGCTGGGCGGCTACTTCAACGGCTCCTTCACGCGACTGGTGTCCTTTTTCGCCAAAGAGGAAAACCTGGACGCTGCCCAACTCGACGAACTGCTCCGCCACGCCCAAAACGCCCCCACCGATGAGCCCGACTCTACTCCTGACGAGCCTGCCCGGCCCGCTTAGCTGGCTGCTGCAAACTACCGTGCTGCTTACAGCCGGCTGGCTGTTTTACCGCACGGCGCTGCGGCCGGAGCGTTTTTTCCACTTCAACCGCCGCTTCCTGCTGCTCACGCCCTGGCTGGCAATGCTGCTGCCGGTGCTGCTCGGCTTTGCCGGGCCATTGCTGCGCAGCTGGCTGCCCCCCGAGGCAAGCTCCGGCCGTTGGCTGACCAGCAGCTGGCTTCCTGACGTGACGGTGCAGGCCGAAGCCACGCCCGCTTCCGCCCTGTTATCCGGAGGCCAGTGGCTGCTGGGGCTGTACGCCGCAGGGGTCGGGCTGCTGCTGGGCCGGCTGAGCTGGCAGCTGCTACGGCTGTGGCGCACCACCCGCCACTGGCCCCGCGAGCCGGCCGCCGGCTACACGCTGGTGTATACGGGTGGCCGGCGGCCGGTCAGCTCGTTTGGGAAGCTGGTGTTTTGGGATGAAACTGCCAACCTTTCGGCCGTTGAAAGCCAGGCCGTGCTGGCCCACGAGGTAGCCCACGTGCGCCAGGGCCACACCTACGAGCGGCTAGCGCTGGAAACGGCCCGGGCCCTGCTGTGGCCCATTCCGCTGGCGCACTGCTACCCTCGCGCCCTGGAGCTGACGCACGAGTTTCTGGCCGATGCCGCCGCCTTGCAAACCACGGCCCCGCTGGTGGCCGCCAGCTCCGAGTCGTACGCCACGCTGCTGGCCCGGCTGGCACTGCGCCAGCTGCACCCCAGCCTGCCCCTTAGTCATTCTTTCACCCATTCACTTACTCTTACCCGCATTCGTATGCTTGCTTCTACCACTCCCCGCCGCCGCTGGAAACAGTGGCTGCTTTTGCCGCTGAGCGCCCTCGTGCTACTGGCCCTCGGCTGCGAACAGGAATTTGACAACACGCCGCCCCCACCGCCACCACCGGCGCTGACTCCCGCTGCACCCGAAGCGCTGGCCCCACCTCCCCCGCCCCCGCCCGCTTTCACCTCCGCCGAGCAGATGCCCGAATACGAGGGCGGTCAGGCACAATTGCTGGCCGATATTGGTAAGGCTATAAAGTATCCTGCCGTAGCAAAAGCTGAAAAGCTGGCAGGCAAGGTGTTCGTGCGGTTTATTGTGGATGCCCGCGGTACACTGCAAGCAGCCGAAGTAACGAAGGGCATCGAACACACGGTGCAATATCCGGGCAGCAATGGTGAGCAGCAATCCACCCGCGTAATCACGCCCGGCGCCCAGGCGCTGAATGAGGCGGCGCTGAACGCGGTGCGTAGCTTGCCAGGCAAGTGGAAGCCGGGCCGGCAGGATGGCAAGGCAGTGGATGTTATGTTTACTATCCCGGTTTCCTTCGCCCTCTAGACTCCGGGCCAACAGCATGATAAAGCGGCCGCCTGCTCTGCTCAGGCGGCCGTTTCACGTAGAAACCGAACCCAATTAAAATCCGATTAAAGTTGGCCCCGAGGCTACTTCCGGCGGTTGCGGTTGGCGCTTTTCCCCGGAAAAGCTTCTACCTTCGGGGCTCCATTCGCCTTCAACCCGTTTCTTCTCAGTGTCTTATTTCCGGACTGCTTCGCGCCTTACCGCGCCCGTGTTTGCTTCCCTGGGCCTGGCCCTCTCCCTGACTATGCTACCCGGCTGCGGCGCCCGCCAGGAAGGCGAAACCGCTACCGCCACCGCCGATACCACCACCCAAAAGCCTGTGATAGTGGATACCGTGGCCCTGAAGCGCCAGGCCATGCGCCGCGACTCGCTTAAGGCCGATTCCATCGTCAGGAAAAGCGGTCAGCTGCCCGGCGCTATTCTGCCCGGCCACCGCATTGTGGCATTCTATGGCAACATCCGCTCGAAGGGCATGGGCATCCTGGGCCGGGAGCCCAAGGAGCAGATGCTGGCCAAGTTCCGCAAGGTGCAGAAGGAGTGGCAGGATGCTGATCCTTCCCTGCCTATTCAGCCGGCCTTGCACAGCGTAACCATCACGGCCCAGGCGGCGGCCGGCAAAGACGGCAAGTATCGGCTGATGAACTCCAAGGCTACCATTGAGGAAACCATTCAGTGGGCCAAGGACAACAACTGCATTGTATTTCTGGACGTGCAGGTAGGCCTGAGCAACCTGGAGCACGAGCTGCACAAGCTGGAGCCTTACCTGAAGGACCCCATCGTGCACATGGGCATCGACCCGGAGTTTGCCATGGAAACCAAAGGCGTGCGCCCCGGCAAGAAAATCGGGACCTACGACGCCAAGGACGTAAACTACGCCATCAACTTCCTGGCCCGCATTGTGAGCGAAAACAAGCTGCCGCCGAAAGTACTGACGGTACACCGCTTCACCCAGGGCATGATTACCAATTACCAGAACATCAAGCTCGACCCGCGCGTGCAGGTGGTAATGCACATGGACGGCTGGGGCAACCCTACGCTGAAGAAGGACTCGTACAAAGCCTACGTGGAAAAGCAGCCCGTGCAGTACACCGGCTTCAAGCTGTTCTACGAGTATGATGCCCGCCCCGCGCCCCACCACATCATGACGCCCAAGGAAGTGTTGGCCGAGCTGAATCCCAAGCCGCTGTACATTCAGTATCAGTAGATTAATACACCTGCTGCTTTCCTGCAGGAAGTTAACGGCCCCGCTGGTTCTCGGACTAGCGGGGCCGTAGCCGTATAGAGGAGCTTAAGCCAGGCACCCGGGAACCATTAAAGAAAAGACTGCATCTTCGCGGCCGAAACTCCGTTATTGTCCTACGGTTTCGCCTTTCTTTCCTGCTTCTGCTATGATCCGCGTTTTGCTTACCGACGACCATGCCATTATACGGGAAGGCATCCGTGCGCTGCTGGTGAAGGAGCCCGGAGTGGAGGTAGTGGGCGAGGCCAACAACGGCCGGGAGCTGCTGGAGCTGCTGGCTACCACGCCCGCCGACGTAGTGCTCATGGACATCAACATGCCCGAAATGGATGGCCTTACGGCTACCCGGCTGGTGCGCGAGCAGTACCCCGAGACGCGGGTGCTGGCGCTTTCTATGCTGGACCACCCCGAGTACGTGCACAACATGATGGCGGCCGGTGCCACGGGCTACGTGCTCAAGAATGCGGGCAAGGATGAAATTACGTTTGCCATCCGCTCGGTGGCGGCGGGGCGGCAGTTCCTGTGCTCGGAGCTGGGGTTTATTATGCTGCACAAGGTGCTGGCCTTTGTGTCGGAGCCCGAGGCCAGCCCCGCGGCCAAGCCCGGCGGGTTTTCGCGCCGGGAAATAGAAGTGCTTAAGCTGCTGGCCGAGGGCCTGACTACGAACGAAATTGCCGACAAGCTTTTCACCAGCCGCCGCACCATCGAAACGCACCGCCAGAACATCATCGAAAAGGCCCAGGTGAAGAATACCGCTTCGCTGATCCGGTACGCCGCGCTGCAGGGGCTGCTCTAGCCGCCGGCCCCTTCTGTCAGGAGGCGGGAGCCGGGCCGCCATCCTGCCCGTTGAGCAGGAACTCGCGCAGGCGGTTGATGTGCACCTTGATTTCCTCAAGCCGCTCTTCCTGCTGCACGCTCCAGAGCCCCTCGCCGCGGCTGGCCATGCTGCTGAGCAGGTTTTTGCGCTCCTCCATCATGCGCAGGGCCACCCACAGGGTTTCCTCCAAGGAGTGCCGGGAGCTTTCCATCAAAGACTCCGCCGTAAAGGCATGGCCTGTATGGCAGCGGTAGCGTAGCACCGAGCCCTCATTGAGTTCCCACAGGTTGCCGCCGCAGTCGGGGCAGGTGAGGGGCGCCAAGTGGCCCAGCTGGTTTACTTCTTCGGTAGTTCCCACAACGCGTTCGGCAATAGAGGCTTCCAGTAGCAAATCAGGAGGAATAGCGCCCGGCCCCGCAGCGGGGCGGGGCTTGCCGGCCAAGTCCTGCAGCACCGCACTCAACTCAGTCAGCGGCAGTACGTAGTCGACCACGCCGGCGCGCAGGGCGCTTTCCGGCATACTAGGGAATTCGGCCTCGGCCGGGTCCTGCACCAGGGTGGTGCCGCCGCAGCGCTTGATGAACTCCAGGCCGGCGGTACCATCGTGGAGCATGCCCGTGAGCACCACGCCCAGCACGTTGGGCCCGTAGGCTACGGCAGCCGAGCGAAACAGGGCATCGGCGGCGGGACGATAGTTGTTTTCGCGGGGGCCTTTGGTTACCAGCAGGTGGCCATCCTTCACCAGCAGGTGCCGGTCGGGCGGGGCCAGGTACAGCGCACCGGCTTCAATATGCGTCTGGTTCACAGCCAGCTGGCAGTGCAGCCCCGTGTGCTGGCTAAGGCGCTTGACGAGCGGTGCCCCGGTGCTATCGGGCGCCAGGTGCTGCACCACCAGCACGGCAGCCGGCAGCGTGGGCGGCAGCTGGGCTACCAGCCGAATGAGCGCGGGCATTCCGCCCGCCGAGGTACCAATGACGATGAGAACAGAAGGTGCAGGCACGCGGGTAGCGGGTAAAGGTCCAGAATAGAGCTGCAGCTCAATAATATTGTACGGGCATATCGGCCCCGGTGGTCGTACCGGCGAAAAAAGAGGCCCACAAGGCAACACTCACGGTATTTGGGTAGATTTGAGTGGTGAACCGGCACAGCTCGACAGCTACGGCACTCGGCGGCGCTTCACCCTCTTTTGCTTTCGTTGCCTGCCCCATGTTGCCAGACTCTTCTCCGGCGCCGGAAAACGCCGGTGCGTCGCTGCCTCCTGCCGCCGCTGCCCCCACGGCCGCTGCCAGGCCTGCCCACCCCTACCCGGCCGAGTCCGATAAATTTCCGGTGGTGCTGCTGGGTGGGTCGGCCGGCTGCATCGAAGCGCTGGAGCTGTTTTTCCGGCACCTCACGCCCCGCTCCGGCATGGCCTACGTGGTGGTGATGCACCTGCTGCCTTCCCGCGAAAGTGAGCTGCCGGAGGTGCTGCAGCGCTTCACGCCCCTGCCCGTACAAACGGCCGCCGATGGCCAGAAGGTGCGGCCCAACCACGTCTACGTTATTCCGCCCGACCGCGACCTGAGCATCCTGCACGGCAGCCTGTATCTGCTGAAGCCCACCCAGGTGCCCAGCCGCCGCATGCCCATCGACTTCTTTCTGCAGAGCCTGGCCAAGGATGCCCGGGAGCGGGCCGTATGCGTGCTGTTCTCGGGCCTGGGCTCCGACGGCAGCGTGGGTTTGAAGCTGGTGATGGAAAACTTTGGGATGGTGATGGTGCAGGACCCGGCTACCGCCGCCTTCGACGCCCTGCCCCGGGCGGCCCTGGCCACCGAGTTTGTGGACTTTGTGCTGGCCCCGGAGCTGATGCCGGCCAAGCTGCTGGAGTACGTGGGACGCCCACTGCTGACCCGGGCCGCACGCGAAAAGGCCGAGGAATCGGACTCCAAGCCGGCGCACGCCCTGCAGAAAATCTTTGTGCTCATCCGCACCCAAACCGGCCACGACTTCAGCCACTACAAGCGCAACACAGTATTCCGGCGCATTGAGCGGCGCATGAACTCCCACCAGATCAAGGAGTTTACGCATTACGTACGCTACCTGCAGGAAAACCCCCACGAAGTAGAGCAGCTGTTCAGGGAGCTGCTGATTGGCGTCACCAAGTTTTTTCGCGACGCGGAGGCCTTCGAGAGCCTGCGCCAGCACATGCGGCCCCTGCTGGCCCAGAAAGAGCCCAGCAGCACCGTGCGGGTGTGGGCCCCGGGCTGCTCTACCGGCGAGGAGGCCTACTCGCTCACCATCCTGCTGCAGGAGTGCATTGAGGAAGTAGCCCCGGGGCGCTACCTCAAGATTCAGCTGTTCGCTACCGATATTTCGGCCGAGGGCGTGGAGTTTGCGCGGGCCGGCCTCTACCCCGAGAACATTACGGCCGACGTAAGCCCGGAGCGCCTGCAGCGCTTTTTCATCAAAACCGACGGCCACTACCAGATTCGCAAGGAAGTGCGCGACTCGGTGGTGTTTGCCCTGCACAACATCAACAAGGACGCGCCCTTCACCAAGCTGGACCTGCTCTGCTGCCGCAACCTGCTGATTTACCTGAGCTCCGACCTGCAGAAAAACCTGCTGCCGGTTTTTCACTACGCCCTCAACCCCGGCGGCCTGCTGTTTCTGGGGCCAAGCGAGAATATCACCGGCTTTCAGGAGCTGTTTCAGCCCCTGGATGTGAAGTGGAAGATTTCGCGCCGCACCGAAACGGCCACCTCCCTGCCCCGGCTGCTCAACTTTCCCTTTGCCCTTTCCCGTCAATCTACCGCTGCTCCTCACCCTTCTGCTAGTATGGCCACTGCTGTTTCGTCCCGCCGCGAAGGTGGCCCCTTTGCTTCCCTGGTGCAAAAAGTCCTGCTAAGCACCTACTCGCCCCCGGCCGTGGTAATCAACGCCAAGGGCGAAATCCTGTACGTGAACGGGCGCACCGGCAAGTACCTGGAGCCCGCCCCCGGCCTGGGCAGTATGAACATCTTCGACATGGCCCGCGAGGAGCTCAGCTACGAAATCAGCGGGGCCGTGCACCGCGCCCTGCAAACGCGCCAGGAAGTGAAAGTGGACGGTGTGCGGGTGAAAACCGAAGCCGGCCAGCAGCTGCTGCGCCTCACGGTGAAGTACCTGGAAGAGCCCGAGGAGCTGACGGGGCTGCTGCTGGTGGTGTTTGAAGACCAGCCTACCCCGCGCCGGGTGCGCCTGGCCAAGGGCAGCGCGTCCGACCTGAGCCGCGACGACGTGGTAAGTGCCATGGAAAAGGAGCTGCAGTACACCAAGCACCGCCTCCAGACCACCATCGAGGAAATGGAAAGCTCCCTGGAAGAGCTCAAAAGCACCAACGAAGAGCTGCAGAGCGCCAACGAGGAGCTGCAAAGCACCAACGAGGAGGCCATGACCAACAAGGAGGAAATGCAGAGCCTGAACGAGGAGCTGATGACCCTGAACATGCAGTACCAGGCCAAAACCGAGGAACTCTCGCAGGCGGCCAACGACATGAAAAACCTGCTGGACTCCACCGAAATTGCCATCATCTTCCTCGATAACGACGCCACCATCAAGCGGTTTACCTCGCCGGTGGCGCGCATCGTCAATTTGCTGCCTACCGACGTGGGGCGCCCGCTCAGCCACTTTGCCTCCAACCTGCGCTACGAGCAACTGGCCCAGGACGTGCAGCAGGTGCTGGACCGGCTCATCACCATCGAAACCAACATTCAGACGGTGGCCGGCGAGTGGTATACCATGCGCATCCTGCCCTACCGCACCCTCGACAACTACATCAGCGGGGCCGTCATCACCTTCACGGACGTGACGGACCTGAAAAACCTGGAAAGTCAGCTCCAGGACAATGCCCGCTTTGCGGCCAGCATGCAGGAAACCGTGCTGGAGCCCGTGGTAGCCCTGGACGGCGGTCTGCGCGTTTACTTCAGCAACCGCTCGTTTGCGCACCTGGTGGGCATTGAGGCCACTGAGCTGGCCGGACAAACGCTGGCGGAGCTGGCCGGGGGCAGCTTCAACCAGCCTCCGCTGCTGGAGCGCCTGCAGCACCTGCTCGATGCCGGCACCGACGCCTACGAGTTCAGCAACCTGAAGCTGGACGTGGCCCTGCCGGGGCAGCCCAGGTGCCGCCTCTCGCTCTACGGGCGCCGGCTGCTGCACCAGGGCCAGACGACGGGCCGGGTGCTGCTGGGCATCGACTCCCTGGAGCCCCTGGCCGGATAAGGGCCGGCCTTGGCCGTTTGGTTGCTTCTTCTCGTATCGGGTGGCAGGACCTCGCGTATGCTTTTCTTCTGAACTCATTTTGCCATGAGCGAACCTGACAGCCCGCCGTTTCCCGGTTTTGATGCGCACCCTGCACTGCAGGAGCTGCGCCTGCGGGCCGAGCGGCGGCGGCTCTCGGCCGCGAGCCTGCCGCCCAACGTGCCCGACGATGTGCAGCGCCTGGTGCAGGAGCTGCAGGTGCACCAGATTGAGCTGGAAATGCAGTACGAGGAGCTGCTGCTGGCCCAAACGGAAGCCGAAACCAGCCGTGCCCGCTACGTCGACCTCTACGAGTTTGCGCCCATCGGCTACTGCACTGTGGCGCCCGATGGCACCCTGCTGCAGCTGAACCTGCGGGCCTGCGAGCTGCTGGGTTCCGTACGCCAGCAACTCCTGGGCCGCCGCCTTACGCTGTTTGTGGCCCCGGCCGGCCGTAATGCCTTTGCGGATTTTCTAACCCAGGTGCAGCAGCAGCCAACCCGCCGCACCATAACGCTGGAAATGCGCCGCGACGACAGGCAGACTATCTACGCCCGCCTGGAAGGCGTAGCCGCCACCGACGGCCATGGCCACCCCAGCATCCGGCTGGCGCTGGCAGATGTCACGGAGCAGTACCAGGCCCGGCAGGCTCTGGAGCTCAGCGAGCGGCGCTTCCGCCTCCTGTTCGACCAAAACCAGGATGGCATGCTGCTCATGCGCGACAACCGCTTTGTGGACTGCAACGCCGCCGCCCTGCGGTTGCTGGGCCTCACCAGCAAAGAGCAACTGCTGGGTCAGTCGGGCGCGGCCTTCTCGCCGCAGCGGCAGCCAAGCGGGCAGCGCTCCGACGTGCTGGCTTGGCACTACTGGGAAGAAACCCTGCGCTGGGGCTTTTGCCGCTTTGAGTGGTGCCGGCTCCGGCCCTCGGGCGAAGAGTTCTGGAAAGATATTCTGCTCACGGCCGTGCCCGAAGCACAGGGCACCATTGTGCACGCGGCCTGGCGCGACATCACGGCCGAGAAACAAGCCACAGCCCGGGTGCGCGAAAGCGAGGAGCGCCTCAACATGGCCCTGGAAGCGTCGGAAACCGGCATCTGGAGCGTCGATGTCCACACGCGCCAGCTTTACTGGGATGTGCGCGCCCAGCAGATTTTTGGCCTTGCGCCCGCCCCACAGCCGGTGCCCCTGCGCGTGCTGCAGAACGCACTGCACCCCGACGACCGGGCCCGCGTGGAGCAGGCCCTGGAGCAGGCCCTGCAGAAGCGCACCCCGCTTGACTTGGAGCACCGCATTGTGCGGCCCGACGGCACTATCCGCCATATCTCGGCCCTGGGCCAGCTGCTCCACGACGAGCAGCGGCATAGTTTCCGGTTTGTGGGGCTGGTGCGCGACATCACGGCCCGGCAGCAGGAGCAGGAAGAGCTAACTTATAAAAACCGGCTGCTGGAGCACATTCTGGCGCATTTGCCCGCCATCCTGATTCGGCTGGCTCCCACGGGCGAGTACCTGGAAATGGTGGGCAGCGGCCTACGGGCCCTGCAGCTGCAGGACAACGAGCTGGTGGGCAGCAGCGTGTTTGATGCGTATCCGCACCTGGCAAACCCCGTGCGGCGGCTGCTGGCCCGCGAGTCGATGCTGTTCACGGGTGTTGCCGAAATGCCCTCGGGCCCGGTTTATTTCCAGAACTACGGCTTCTTTGACGAGCAGCGCCAGCAGGGCATCATTTTTTCCCTGGATAGTACAGCGGCCGAAGAAAGCCGCCGGCAGCTGCAGCGGGAAAAGGAGTTTACCCAGAACCTGCTCAACAACACCGTAGATGCCGTGGTAGCCCTAGATCTGGAGCTGCGCGTGACGGCCTGGAACGCTAGAATAGCCGCCCTGCTAAGCCGCCCCGAGGCCGACGCCCTGGGCCGCACGATGGAAGAAGCCCTGCCCGGCTTTGCCCGCGACCCGCAGATTCTGGCCCTGCTACAGCGCACCCTCGCGGGCGAGGCCACCCAGCACCTCAACTGGCAGGGCCACCAGCAACCGCAGATCTTCCTCGACCTCAACTTTGTGCCGCTGCTTACCCAGGGAGCCATTACCGGGGTGCTCCTCGTAGCCCGCGACGTGACGGAGCGCAACGCCCTGCTGGCCGAAACCAACCGCCTGAAGCTGCGCCAGCAGCAGGAAGTGCTTTCGGCCATTCTTACCACCCAGGAAGAAGAGCGGCGGCGCATTGCCGAGGGCCTGCACAACGGCGTGGGCCAGCTGCTGTACGCCACCAAGCTGCACCTCGACAACCTGCCGCCCTCCGAGCCGGGCCAGGCCAGCCAGAAGCTGCTAAGCGAAGCCATACGGGCCACGCGCACCATTTCCTTCGAGCTCACGCCCAGTATTCTGGAGGACTTCGGCCTGAAAATGGCCCTGCGGGAGCTGGTAAAGCGTATTCCCGCCCACACCCTAGACGTAGATTTGAACCTCTCGGGCCTGGATAAGGCGCTGCCGCCGCTGCTGGATATTGCCATCTACCGCATTATGCAGGAGCTGCTCAGCAACGTGATGAAGCATGCCAAGGCCCACGAGGTATTTGTGCAGGTGGCCCGCGCCGATGACCACCTGCACCTGAGCGTGGAAGACGACGGCGTAGGCTTCGATGCAGGCCAGCTGAAAAAGGCAAAGGGCATCGGGCTGCCCGGCATCCGCACCCGGGTAGAGCTGCTGGGCGGCACGTTCACGCTGCGCACCCACCCCGGCAAGGGCTCCACCGTCACCATTCAGCTGCCGCTGACCCCTTAAGCCCGGCAGTTGGGACTGTCTTAGCTGACTGAGATAGTGCGCTTTTAGATTGAGCGGAGTAGGTCACGAACCTACTGCGGTAGGGTGGCGGCCTTTCCGGCTAAGTATTTTCAGGTAGTTTTCTCCGGTTTTTCCCCGAAAAAATCCGGGTTTATTCCTTATGTATCAAGCAGCCAGCAGCAAGAGGAGAGCGTAAAAAGAGCCCATCAGATCCCGGCCTGCCTTAGCCCGGGGCACTTTCAGTTTCTCCACCTCTTCTTTCTTTCCTATGAAAAAGACTGCTGTTTTCTTAACCGCCGCGCTCTTTAGCGCCCTGCTTTCTACCACCAGCTTCGCCCAGACTACCACGTCTGGTACCACCTCCGGCACCACGTCTGGCACCACAGCCGGCACGACCAGGGGCACCACGGCAGGAACCACTGCTGGTCAAACTACTACCGGCACCACGGCAGGAACCACTGCCGGCCAAACTACTACCGGCACCACCTCGGGCACGATGACATCGGGAACGGCAACTACCTCAGGAGCCAGTACGTCAGGGGCTAGCACGTCAGGTGTTACCACTTCGGGCCGCCGTACAACCAGCGGCACTACGTCGGGTACCACGTCCGGCACGCTTACCAACCGCCAGAAGTCCCCGGGCACGCAAAGTGGAACCACCTCCGGCAGCACCACTTCGGGCCGCCGCACTGGCACTGCCAGCGGTACTACCTCGGGCAGCAGCAGCAGTGGCACTACGTCGGGTAGCACCAGCGGCAGCACAACCCACTAAGCTCCCAAGCTTATTTCTTGCCTTTTGGTCCCTTCTCCCCAGCATACCTTTCGTAAGGCGTGCCAGGGAGAAGGGACCTGTGTTTTACCCGCAATTTTATAGTGGCTACCTGCTGGCTGTTCCGGTAGCTGCTGGCGCCTCCAGGTCAAACACCTTAGCCTCCCTGATACTGGCCAAACCCCGGGGCGGCGGCAGGCTGATCTTTTACAGCTTGTTATTTTCTGCAGGCTTCAACCACGCGCAGTGAGCAGACCACCCATTTTACACTAGAGTTGGCAAGGCCAACCGGGATTTTTCGCTTTAGCAAAATACCGGATTCTACCCACTGCAAACCCGTGATTATCCGGGAGCCAAACAGCAGGCCGCACCGTTTCCTTTGGCAGTGAAGCACCTATGCGTATTTCGCTGCTGTCCTGCCTGTCTACTGTACCAAACGCCATGAAAGTATGTTACCCTTCACCGCTTTGACGGCCCTCTACCTGGTGCCCGCCGGCCATCGACTTGATTTTCCTACGCCACCCGGCTACTACGCCGATGTGTACCGACAACTAGGCGCCCAAACGTGGGAATGCATTGCGCACCACGCCTGCAGCCCATTTCTCGACCGCACTGCCCTGGGCTCTAATCCCAGCTACTACGTGCAGTACCGCGACAAACTCGGCGCATTAGCAGGGCGCACAGCACTCGTACGGACTGCTCCCGAGGCTTTGCCCAGCAACCCATGCTGGCTGCGTTTGTCCTGAGTGTTCCTTCTACACGTTTATGGTGCCTGCATGTCTTCTCTTTACCTCGAAAGTTCATCGGCCCAGGCAGTAGCGGCCTATCTCTCTGCCGTTGACCTAGATACGGTGGATGCGCTGCAGGTTGCCCGCACCCTGCGCAAGAACCCCTCCGTAGTGCAGCCCCAGCTAGTGGTAGACTGCGGCCGGCTGCAGTGCCTGCGCACGCTGGGCGTAGGCCACGTAGTATCCCAACTGTTAGTGCTACGCCAGGCAGGTGCAACTATCTGGCTATGCAACGCGGACTCCACCCTGCGTCGCTGCCTGGACGTACTTAAGCTGCAGCGCGTTTTCCTGACCATTGATGACTGACCTGGCACAGCCAGTCCCAACAACAAACCCCCTTGCCACGGCAGTAGCAAGGGGGTTTGTTGTTGGGTGCGCCGGCTACGTTATTAGTGTGCCGCGTTCAGGTCGATGGCCTCACCGCGCCGGGCCCGCTTGATAAGCAGCACCAGCGGCAGACACACCACGAAAAACAAGCCAATCATGGAAAACACCTGGGAGTAGGTGATGATGGATACCTGCTTCATCAGAATGCCTTCCAAGGCGGCGTAGGCCTGTTTCTGGGCCTGCTCGAAGGAGAAGCCGCGGGCCATGAAGTTGGCCGTGAAAGCCTGGATGCGCTGCACCGTGTTGGTATCGTAGAGCGAAATGTGCGCCAGCGGACTGATGCGGTTCTGGGCAATGCTTCGCTCCAAGTACGTACCCACAATGGCCACTCCAAACGAGCCCCCAAGCTGGCGGATCATGCCGGTGAGGCCGGCCGCCTGCCCCGCGTCCTTTCCCTTCAGCCCGGCCAGACTCATGGTGGTAATGGGCAGAAATATCAGGCCCATGCCTAGGCCACGCACCATCAGGGGCCAGAAGAAGTCGTCTTCGCCGGCCGTGGGTGAAATAATCTGGGCCATCCAGAAGGTGAAGACGAAGAAGATGCCGAAGCCCACCGGAATCATGAATTTCTGGGGGACGCCGGCCTGCAGCATCCGCCCGATAATGGGCATCATCAGGCCCGAAGCCAGGGCGCCGGGCAGCAGAATTTCGCCGGTCTGGGCCGCCGAGAAGCCCAGGATGCGCTGGGTGAAGATAGGGAAGATGAACACCGAGGCAAACATGCCGAAGCCCAGCACAAACGACAGCACCGCGCCCACGGCCAGGTTGCGACTTTTGCCCAGCACCCGCAGGTCCACAATGGGCTGGCGGGCCGTCAGCTCGCGCCACACAAAGCCCACGAGGCCAATAGCGGCCAGCGCAGTAAAGCTGTTGATGTAGGCGCTTTCAAACCAGTCTTCCGACTCGCCCTGCTCCAGCACCAGCTGCAGGGAGCCCACGCCCAGAATCAGCAGGAAGATACCGGCCCAGTCGATTTCGCGCAGGGGCCGCGGAATGGCGTTTTTGATGCGCTCCGGGTCCCGGATAAACAGGATAGTGAAGATGCTGGCCAGGATGCCCACGGGCACGTTC
The DNA here is from genome assembly GCF_015773195.1 of Hymenobacter guriensis. Taxonomy (GTDB): domain Bacteria; phylum Bacteroidota; class Bacteroidia; order Cytophagales; family Hymenobacteraceae; genus Hymenobacter; species Hymenobacter guriensis. The sequence continues at coordinate 47,195 of NZ_JADWYK010000003.1, read as the reverse complement.
ACGTAGAAAATCCAGGGCCAGTCGTAGTTGTCCACAATGTAGCCGCCCAGCGTGGGTCCGATGGTGGGGCCGATGATGACGCCCATACCAAACAAAGCCTGCCCGAGTGGCAGCTGCTTGGGCGGAAAGGTGTCGATGAGAATAGCCTGCGACGTAGCCATAAGCGCCCCGCCGCCGATGCCCTGCACAAAGCGGAAGGCCACCAGCTCCCAGATATTGGTGCTTTGCCCGCAGGCTACGGAGGCCAGCGTGAAGAGAATCACCGACACGAGGTAATAGTTTTTGCGGCCAAACTGCTCGGCCAGAAAGCCCGTCATCGGAATCACGATAACGTTGGCAATGCCGTAGGAGGCAATTACCCAGGTCACCTCCTGCTGGGTGGCCGAGAGGTTGCCCATCATCTGCGTCAGGGCCACGTTCACGATGCTGGTATCAATCAGCTCCAGCAGGCAGCACATGACTACCGTGACGACGATAATCCACTTGGTAAATCCGGTTTCCATGTGTGAGATGGTGAAATGGTGAAATGGTGAGTTTGATGTTCTTACTTGCAGAAGATCAACCTTACTTATTCACTTTATGGAAGAGGAAATCGTACCCAGTATTCCCTTCAACGAAACGTATCGGAGGCGTACCAAAGAAGCTGCACTACGGGTGATTCGACTATTTCAGCAGCTGCCGCGCACTGGCGAATCTTCTACTCTGGGTAAGCAATTATTGCGGTCAGCCACATCAGTCGCCGCCAATTTTCGGGCAGCCTGCCGGGGCCGCTCCGGCGCCGAGTGGTATGCCAAGCTGTGCATCTGCGTGGAAGAAGCCGACGAAACCCTTTTCTGGCTGGAACTGCTCGGCGACGCAGGCATCACTCCCGTGGCTCGCTTGGCGGACCTCCAACAGGAGTACCGCGAGATTCTGGCTGTGCTGGCCACGGCCCGTAAAAAGGCAAGGAAGTAAGCTGAGGAAATGGTGAGTTGCTATTCTGATTGCGCCGCTTGCGCCATCTACACCGCCAGAATATCAACTCACCATTTCACCATCTCACTATTTCACCTTTACCGTCGCCGTCACGCTCATGCCGGCGCGCAGGGGGTGGTCGGGGTCTACTTTATCCAGCGCAATCTTAACGGGCACGCGCTGGGTTACTTTCACGAAGTTGCCGCTGGCGTTATCGGGGGGCAGCAAGGCAAACCGGGCCCCCGTAGCGGCCGACAGGCTCTCGATGTGGCCGCTGAATTCCTCATTCGGGTAGGCATCCACTTCCACTTCCACGGGCTGGCCCACTTTCATGTTTTCGAGCTGGGTTTCCTTGAAGTTAGCCACCACCCAGGTGCGGTTGCTGGCTACGAGCCCAATCAGCTGCTGGCCGGGAGCCACTACCTGGCCGGGCTGCACGTTCTTTTTGCTCACTACGCCATTCACGGGTGCTTTGAGCGTGGTATAGCTCAGCTGCAGCTCGGCGTTGTCGAGGTCGGCCTGGCGCTGCTTTACCACGGCCTGGGCCACGGCTACCTGTTGCTCGGCGGCTACTACCTGCTGACGGGCCACGCCTACCTGGTCGGCGGCGGTGGCGCGCTGGGCGCTGGTGGCGCGCAGGTTGGCCTGCACGGCATCGTACTCACTCTGCGGGATGATGTCCTCCTTGCGCAGGAAGGCACTGCGTTTCAGGTCTTTTTCGAGGCGGGAGCGGTTGGCGTCACTCACCCCAATAGACGACTGGGCCGAGCGCACGTTGGCCTGGGCGGTGCCCACGGCGGCGCGGGCAGCTACCACGTTGGCCTGGGCGGCGGCCAAAGCCGCCTGGGCCGCATTCACGCGCTGCTGGTAGTCGGCCGGGTCCAGGGTTACGAGTACGTCGCCCTTTTTTACGGCCTGGTTGTCTTCTACTTTCACTTCCAGCACCGGGCCGGCTACGCGGGGCAGCACGGGGTATACGTCGCCTTCAACCTGAGCGTCGTCGGTTTCTTCGTGCGTCTGGCCAAACTGGTAACGCTGCCAGCCGAAGTAGCCGCCCACCAGCAGCACCAGCGCCAGCACAATGAAAAGGAAAGGCCGTTTGGAGCGGGCCGCAGGCTCGTCGTAAGCGGTATCAGCGGCGGGCTGGGCCGGGCCGCCAGGCTGCGAAATTTGGCGTTCTACCACCGGTTCTTGCGTTGCCATCTGTGAAGTTGTGAGTTGTGAAATGGTGAAATGGTGAGTGTTGCACGGCGAGATAGTGAATTAGCCAGACAGGCATCCGGGCATCCGGAACGTCACTTACTAATTCACTATCTCGCCATTCCGCCGCTAGGCCGACTGCCGCAATGCCGCAGTGCCCTGGGGCTTGACGAGCAGCGTGGCGCAGGGCGCGTGGCGTACCACATGCTCGGCGGTGTTGCCCATCAGAAAGCGGGTGAGGCCCGTCTGGCCGTGGGAGCCGATGATGATAAGGTCGGTACCGCTGGTCTGCGCCGCCCGCACAATTTCGCGGTCGGCGTCGCCCTGGCGCAGCTGGGTAGTTACGCGGCCGGCGCCGGCTTGTTGGGCCAGCAGCTGGTAGCGGGCCAGCTCCGTGGCGGCATCAGGCACCTGGCCCGGCGCATGGCCACTGAGGGCCAGCTGCGCTTCCTGCACGTGCAGCAAACACAGCTCGGCTCCAGTAGCGCTGGCCAGCGTGGCCGCATACGCCACCACCGCCGCCGCCGCTACCGAGAAATCCAGCGGACAAAGAATCTTGGACAGGTGCATGGGAAAAGGTGAAATTGTAAAGTGGTGAGAAGTGAAATGAGCGAATTGTAAAAGAGAGCTTTACAACTTCACCTTTCACAACTTCACTGCTACCATATCTGCTCGCCGGTGGCACGCTTGAGCTGGTACTGGCCGAGGGTGTAGTTGTAGATGGCCTGCAGGCGCGAGAGGCGGGCCTGGGCCAGCTGGGTTTCGGCATCCAGCACGTCGAGGTTGGTGCCTACGTCGTAGCGGTAGCGGGCCTTGGCGCGGGTGAGGGCATCCGTAGCCTGATTGATCTGCGTGACGGCGTTATCGTAGCGGGCGGCGCTGGACTGCAGGTTGTTGGCGGCCTGGTGCACATCGGCGCGCACCTGCTCCTGCGTGTCCAGAATGCGGGCCTGGGAGCCGCGGATGTTGGCCTGGGCCTCTACCCGCTGGTTTTTGTTTTTGCCCCCGTCGTAAATCGGCACCGACAGCTGGGCCACCAGCGTGGAGTTGGGCCTGAACTTATCGAGGTTGGGCTGGTAGCCGTTTTTGCCGCCCAGCTGCGCGCCCACGCCCAGCAACGGCAGGTTGCTTTTCTCAATAAGCCGCAGGTTGGCGCTGGCCGTGGCCTCGGCATCACGGGCCAGCTTCACTTCGGGCCGGTTTTCCAGGGCCCGCGCCAGGGCAGCCTGCACGTCCAGCGGCTGGGGCTGGTAGGTGAACGTGCCGCGCACCGGCACTTCGTTGTACTCGGGCTTGTGCAGGTAGCGGGCCAGCTGCACCTGCTGGTTGCGCAGCTGGTTTTCGAGGTCGATGCGGGTGTTCTGGGCCTGGGTGATGCGCACCTGCGTGGTCGTCACGTCGAACCTGGTGCTTACGCCGCCTTCCACGCGCTTTTCCATCTCGCGCTGGTGCTGCCGAAGCGAGGCAATCTGCTCGTCCTGCACCTTGATGCTTTCGCGCACAAACAGGATGTTGTAGTACACCTGCACAGCCGAGTAAGCCAGGTCGCGGCGCGTCACGTTGATCTGGTCAACGGCCGTCACGCGGCGGCTTTCTGCCAGTTTGTACGTGGCATCCTTCTTACCAAAGTCCAGCAGGCCGTACTGAATGGTGATGTGCGTATCGTAGTTGTTGTTGGGCGCAAACTGGAAGGGAGGACTATCCGGCGACAACTGCAGCTTTACTACCGGGTCGATGCGGGTATAAGTGGCCGTGCCGGTAACCTGGGGCAGAAAGCCACCGCGGGTCTGCGTCACGCGGCTGGTAGCCGCGTTTACTTCTTCTTCCAGCGTGGTAATGGCCGGGTTGGCATCCAGTACCGAGCGGATGGTGCCATCCAGCGTCAGGGAGTCCGAAAGCACGGAACCCTGCTGAGCGTAGGCGGCGCTGCCGCTCAACAGCCCCAGGGACAGCAGCGGCGCGGCAAGAGTTGATCGAGAAAGCATAGACAAGGACTGATGAAGGTCGCTCCCCTATTACCCAAGCCCATGCCAGGCAGTTACACAGATTAAAAAAAATTGAAAACCCTTCTTAAAAGCCTAAAAACGCATAAATTTTTTAATATAGCTCGATAAACTGTAACCGCCACACAGATTAATATTCCTTATATTTGAGAAATTCCCGATTTGTACCTCCTGTTATTTAAGGAAACACAAGATGCCTGACCAGGACGATTCGCTGCTGCTGTACCTGAACGATGCCATTGCCATCACCCGGGACAAGGAAACACTCTTTCGCACCGTCACGGAAAAGCTGCGGCTGATTTTTCCCTTTGATGCCATTACCATCCTCACTTTCGACGCCGAGCACCAGTACCGCCGCGTGTTTCTGCGCGACTACCTCGGCGAGCTGCTGCTGCCCGACCAGGCGGCGGGCGCCAAGCCCAGCCGGGCCCCCATCGAAGGCACGCCCATTGAGGAGTTTGTGCGCCATGCCCACCTGCGCCAGTACGATCTGGAGGAGCTGCTGACTTCTTACCCCGCATACCAGCCGTTTTGCGCCCTGCTCGATAAAGGCATGCGTTACTTTGTGGTGGTGCCGCTGCGCACCGGCGGGCACCTTATCGGCCTGCTGTCGTTGGTGGCGCGGCGCCGGCCCGCGTTTGCGCCTACCGACGAAGACCTGCTCGAAAAAATCGGCAGTCTGGTAGCCGTGGCTGTTACCAACACGCTGGCCTTCGAGGACATTGCCCGCCGCGAACAGGAAAAAACGATGCAGCTGGCCCTCAACAACGCCCTGCTCAGTATCAAGGACCGGGGCGAGCTGTTTCGCACCATTGCCACCGAAATCAACCAGGTGGTGCCCTGCGACTTTTTCGGGGTGCGCCTGCACCTGCCTGGCTCACCTATCCGTGCTTTTGCCGAGCTGGTGAAGCAGCCCGATGGCACCTTTGCCGCCCTCGACGAAAACCGCCGGGACGAGCTGCCCGAATTCGAGGAAGCCAAGCAGGATGCCGTTGAGCTGTTTATGCGGCCCGGCGTATACGTAGGGGCCGATTTTGACTCCCTAGCGGAGCGCTATACCATGCTGCGTTACATTCGGGAAAATCATGGCACCCAGTCTTTGCTTTGCACGCCCCTGGACCTGGGCGACGAGCAAACAGCATCCCTTATTATGGCCAGCCATCAGCCCCTGGCCTTCACGGCGGAAATGCTGGAGCTGATTCTGACGCTGGTGCCGCAGATTCGCCTGGCTATGCAGAACGTGCTGGCCTTTGAGCAGATTGAAGCCCTGCGCACCCAGTTGGAGCGGGAGCGAACCTACCTTATCGACGAAATCAACACCACGGCCGCTGCCCGCTTCGGCGACTTTGTGGGCGGCAGCCCCAGCATGCAGCAGGTGTTCCGGCGCGTGGAGCAGGTGGCCCCCACCGACAGCACCGTACTCATCACCGGCGAAACCGGCACGGGCAAGGAGCTGGTGGCGCGGGCCCTGCACAACTTTTCCCCGCGCAAGGAGCGGGCCCTGGTGAAAATCAACTGCGCGGCCCTGCCGGCCCAGCTAATTGAAAGTGAGCTGTTCGGGCACGAGAAAGGCGCCTTCACCGGAGCCCACGACCGGCGCATTGGGAAGTTTGAGCTAGCCGATGGCGGCACCATTTTCCTGGATGAAATTGGGGAGTTGCCCCTGGATTTGCAGGCCAAGCTGTTGCGGGTGCTGCAGGAAAAAGAGTTTGAGCGCATTGGCGGGCGGCGCGTCATTCATACCAACGTGCGGGTGCTGGCCGCCACCAACCGCGTGCTGGAAGAGGAAGTAGCCGCCGGCCGCTTCCGCGCCGACCTGTACTACCGCCTCGACGTATTTCCGATTCACCTGCCCGCCCTGCGGGAGCGTCCCGAGGATGTGGAGCCGCTGGTGCGCCACTTCCTTGAGCGCTTCACCAAGAAGCTGGGCAAGCCCGTGCGCACGCTCCGCCCCCGCGACCTGAAAGCCCTGCAGCGCTACCCCTGGCCGGGCAACATCCGGGAGCTGGAGCACGTGGTGGAGCGGGCCGTTATTGCCTCCACAGGTCCGGCCCTGGAGTTTGCGGGCTTTTCGGCCACGGCCGCCGCCGCAGCGCCGGTGGCAGCATCCGCGCCAGGCCCCTTGAAAACGCTGCGGGAACAGGAGCGGGACCATATCCTGGCTGCTCTGCATCAAACGGGCGGCCGCGTGAGCGGCCCCCAAGGCGCGGCGGTTCTGCTCGACATCAACGCCAAAACGCTGGAAGCCCGCATGAAAAAGCTGGGTATCCGGCGGGCACACACGGTGGAGTAGCCTACGTACTATGCGCCGACGCGCGTGCATCATTTTGAGCAGCCTGCCCATGGCCGCCCGGGCTGCGTACCAGTGCGTATGGTTTCACTTCGTAACTGACTACGACCATGACTGCTACCAACGTTCCTAAAGCTCCTGCACACGATGATCCAACCCACAAAAAGCAGGAAGATCAGCACCCCAATACCAACCAGGACACCAACAAGGGCAAAACCATAACGCCCGATAAAGCCCACGACCCACAGCGGTAACCGCACCGTACTCAAAATCAGAACGGCCCCGCATTCTAAGGAATGCGGGGCCGTTCTGTTTGCTTTCAGGTCAAGCTATTTCGCGGCCTGAATGTCGGCAATGGCCTTTTCGGCTACCGGCTTGTTGGTAGCGGCATTGGGCTTGCCTTCCTGGGCTTTGATGGCGGCCTGCAACATCCCGATGATGGGCTCATCGGCGCCGTATTGCTTGTACTTCACGCCCAGGCCGCGGAGACGCTCCACGTCTTCGGCAAAGGCTTTCGGCTCGCTGAGGCGGGTGAGCATAGCGCCCATGCCTTCGAAGTAGCCAAACCGCTCCTGCTCACTGGCGGCATCAAAGCGGGTCCGCACGAAGTCCCACTGGGCGTCGCCGCCGTGCTGGCTATATACGCCGGCCACCGCCTGGCTGATGCTGGCTTCGTCGCTGGCTTCCAACTCCTTGGCTTTCGCCAGGGCCGCTTTCGTGTTTACGCCACCCAAGCCTTTCAGCGCGGCCGCCTGCACCCCGTACGACTGGGCCTTGAGCTGTTGCGTGAACACCTTTTCATCCTTCTTGTCCTGGAGCTTGGCCAGCGACGTGAGCAGAGAAGCCGTGGCTACCGGGTCTTTTTCCACGCTTAGGCGCTTGCGCAGGGCCGGGGCTGCCAGCTTGGCTACCTCCTTGTTGTCGAGCTTGAGGCGCTCGGCCGCTACCATTCGGAGGTTGTTGAACTTGTCGTTGAGGCCGGAGACCAGCAGCTTGCGGGCGGCTGCGTCGGTGGTTTGCTTTGACTCGGCCGCCAGCAAAGCTTCGCGGCGCGCTACGTAGAGCGGGGCGTGCTCATACTGGTAGGCAAACTCCGCCAGGGGCTTGTTGTCGGTCTGCTGCCACACCAGGGTCTTCTCGGCGTCCACATCCACTAGGTCGGGCTTGGCCGCGAGGGGCATGGTGAAGGTCTGGCTGGCCTGGGTCATCATCACGCGCTGGCGCTGGGGCTTGCCGTTCACCCAGTAATCAATAGCCATGGGCAGCTGAAACACCTGGCCGGGCTGATTTTGCTTGATCGTGACGGACTGCACTTTCTTGGTCGCGTCCCAGTTGTAGTCGATGCTCACCACGGGGTGACCGGTGCCGAAGTACCACTGGTTGAAAAACCAGTTCAGGTCCTGGCCCGACACGGCTTCCAGCGCCAGGCGCAGCTGGTGGGCCTCGCCGTTGCCAAACTTATTGTCCTGCAAATACTTCTGCAGGCCCGCAAAGAATACGTCGTCGCCGAGGTAGGTGCGCAACATGTCCAGAATGGCCCCGCCCTTCTGGTAGCTCACCAGGTCAAACATGTCCTCCTTGTCGTCGTAGTGGAAGCGCACGAGGTGCTTCTGGGCGTCTTTGGGGCTGCGCAGGTAGTTGCGCAGGTTGCGGTGGTTGTGCGAGTCGGCGGCATCGGCCCCGTACTTGTGCTCGGCGTACAGGCCTTCGGAGAAGTCGGCGAAGCTTTCGTTTACCGTCAGGTTGCTCCAGCTTTCGGCCGTCACGTAGTCGCCAAACCACTGGTGAAACAGCTCGTGGGCAATAACCGACTCCGTCTGGTATTCGCGGTCCAGGAGCTGCCGGTCAGTTTTCTGCAGGAAGTCCCCGTGCAGGGTGGCCGAGGTGTTTTCCATGGCCCCGCTCACGTAGTCGCGCACCACAATCTGGGCGTACTTGTTCCAGGGGTACTCCACGCCCAGCCGGGTCGAGAAAAACTCCAGCATGTCGGTGGTGTTGCCAAAAATCTGCTTGGCGAAGGGTGCGTACTTGGGCTCAAGGTAATACGTCACGTCTTTGCCGCGCCAGGTGTCCTTCGTGATGCGGAAGTCCCCCACCGCCATCATAAACAGGTAGGGCGCGTGGGGCAGGTCCATCTTCCAGGTGTCGGTGCGCAGGCCCGCGCCGGCGGGTTTCTGGCTTACCAGCGCCCCGTTGCTCAGCGTCACATACTTGCTGGGCACCGTCATGCTGATTTCGGACGTGGTTTTCTGGTTCGGCCGGTCGATGGTGGGGAACCACACCGAGGAAGCTTCCGTCTCGCCCTGGGTCCAGATCTGCACGGGCTTGCCGGCCACGGCGCTGTCGGGGTTGATGAAGTACAGGCCCTTGGCGTCATTGATGGCCGCGCTGCCTTTGGTTTTCAGCTCGTCGGGCTTGGCCGTGTACTCAATGTACACGGTGTAGGCTTTGCCCGGTGTCATCGTTTTTCCCAGGTTGATGCGCAGGTTCTGCTTATCGGAGTAGTCGTATTTCAGGGGTTGCTGCTGGTTGCCGTTCACCAGGGCTACCGTTTTGATGTCCATGCCTTTGGCGTCCAGCCGCAGAGAATCGGTAGCGTAGGCGTGGGGCTTGAGCGTAAGCCAGGCTTTGCCGTTGAGGTAGCGCTTGGCGTAGTCGAAGCCCACGTCCAGCTTGGTGTGCACCAGGCTGTTCACTTTCATAGCCGAAGCTCGGTAGGGGCCCTCCTGCGCCGGAGCGGCGGGTGCGGTGGCGGGGGTTTGAGCCAGGCCCAGGGTGCTTAAAAAGCAGGCGAAGGCGGTAAGGGTTGTTTTCATAGAATGGGGAAGAGGGGAAAACGTCGGGCAAAGAAAGCAGAAAAGGTGGCAAGCACAGGCTAGTGGTCATTACTCCAACCTTGTGGCTGCTTTCGGATCAGCTTCCTGGTCGTGCATAAAGCAAAGATATGGTTTGCTATTATGCAATACAAGGTACTGTATAAAACAAAATAACAATAGTTTCTAAATGCCCTACTGCTGACGATAAAGTGACAGGCGCAAAGGCAGGCTACCAGCAAAACGGAGGCATAGCCAAGGCCACTTATTTGGCCGCAGTGGTGTTTTGCCCGTACTTTCCTGCCAATGTCCTCGTCTACCTCGTCTCCCCTACTCACCCGGCAGCACGTTCTGCGCGCCCTGCGGCAGCTGGAGCGCGACGACCAGCCCCTCGCGGCCAGCACCGTCTACGACCTGGTGTACCGGGGCCGGCGCTACCCGCCGCGGGCCGTAGCGCAGCTGGCGTACCGGCTGGCCAACGACGATGCCGCAGCTACGTGGCCGCTGGGCAGCGGGGCGCCCACCAACCGCCTGCTCGAAAAGCTGGACTTCACCATTGCCACCAAGCGCCCTACGCTGGCCAACTCGTCTCTGGACGGGGACGTGGCCGAGCAGGACAAACTCACGGACCTCTACACCGGCCGCCCAAGCCGGCAGCCGATGCGGGCTCTCAAGGTAACTGCGGCGGCCGAGCCCGTGGCAGCCTATGTTTCCGGCCCCGCCTACGACCGGGCTCAGGCCGAGCAGGAAGTATTCATCGGCCCCGAGAAGCTGGATGCGGCCCTGGCCGGACTGCGGCGGCGCAAGAACCTGCTGCTCCAGGGCCCGCCCGGCACCGGCAAAACGTTTCTGGCCCGACGCCTCGCCTGGCTGGAGCTGGGCGCCCAGGATGCGGCCCGCACCGAGCTGGTGCAGTTTCACCCGAGCTACAGCTACGAGGATTTCGTGCAGGGCTTCCGGCCCGATGCGGGCGGCAAGTTCCGGCTGACGGATGGGTTACTGGTGCAGCTTTGCCGCCGGGCCGCCCAGGACCCAGCGCGGCCGTATTTTCTGCTGATTGACGAGCTAAACCGGGGCAACGTGAGCCGCATCTTCGGGGAGCTGCTGCTACTGCTGGAAGCCGATAAGCGCGGCCCGGCCCACGCCGTTGCCTTGCCCTACGCTCCGGCCGGCACGCACTTTTTCGTACCCGAAAACCTGTACGTCATCGGCACCATGAACACCGCCGACCGCTCCCTCACGCCCCTGGATTATGCCCTGCGGCGGCGCTTTGCTTTCGTGGAGCTGGAGCCGGAGTTTGGGCCCGCGTTTCAGGACTTCCTGCGCCAGCAGGGCGTGGGGACTGAAATCATAGAGCAAACAGTCAGCCGCCTGACGGAGCTCAACCAAACCATAGCCGACGACCCCGACCTGGGCCCGGACTTCCGCATCGGCCACAGCTACTTCTGCCAGCCGCCGACACAGCCGGAAGAAATTGTGGGGTGGCTCCGGCTGATTCTGGAGCAGGAAATTGCGCCATTGCTCACGGAATACTGGCTCGATGAACCCGCCAAAGCAGCGGCTGCCAAGCGCCGCTTGCTGGCCTGATTTACCTCAAGTGCTGCCGGCGGGGCGGGGTTGGCCCACCTAACTCCGTCCACAAAATCCGTGTAATCCGACTAATCCGCGCGAATCCGTGGTCCCGATACAGAACCTGTACTACCTGCTGAGCTACGCCTGGAACCGGCTGCCAGCGCGCCATGAGTTGCTAACGGCGGAAGGGCAGGCCTTTGAGCGGCCGGTGGAGCTGCTGGCTCATTTGCTGCTGCTGCATTTGCGGCGGTATTTGCGTTCAGGTTTGCCACCGACGTACCGGGAGCGAGAAGCCGAGCTGCCGGAGCTGCGCGGGCGGGTGCTGCTGGCGCCCAGCCTCACGCGCAACCTGCTGCCCCGGGGCCGCGCCGTCTGCCGCTTCGATGAGCTGGGCTATGACGCGCCCTTACACGGGTTGTTGCTGGGCACGGTGCGGGAGCTGGGCCGCACAACCAAGTTGCCCGCTGGCTTACGGCAGGAGTTGCGCCGGGTGCAGCGGCAGTTCCCGGCTGATATTGCCCCGCTGCAGCTAACCAACGATACGCTACGGCTGGCCCGGCGGCAGCGGCCTGTGGGTATCGGGACCATGCTGCTCAACATCTGCGAGCTGCTGCACTTGAGTCAGCTGCCCGAGCCCACGGCCGGTGGCCGCCCCCGTTTCCGGGACTTCCGGCGCGACGAGACCGTGATGGCGCGGCTGTTTGAGCAGTTCGTGCGCAACTTCTACCGGCTGGAGCAGCGCCACTTTCGGGTGCAGAGTGAAACCATTGCCTGGCAGGCCGCCGCTGAGCACGCGGCCGACCTGAATTTGCTGCCCAGCATGATTACTGATATCTCCCTGGAAGCACCCAAACGCAAAATCATTCTCGACACCAAGTACTACTCAGCGGCTCTGCGCACCCGCTACGACCGGCAGCGGCTGATTGCGCCCCACCTCTACCAGCTCTACGCCTACCTCCAGAACCAGCAGCCGCTGCCGGGCCAGCAACTGGAGGGCGTACTGCTGTATCCGGCCGCTACGCAGGAGGTGGATGTTCGCTACACCCTGGGTGGGCACCCGGTGCGCATCGTCACCATCAACCTGGCCCAGCCCTGGCCCGCTATTGCGGCCGATCTGCTGGCGCTGGTGAGGTGAGGCCGAGGCCGCTCGTGGACTTTTCCGCTTCCGGCAACACCACCTGGTAGGTTTCCCAAAACTCGGGGCGGTAGGGTACATTGAGCACATCCGTCATGCTGCTGCGGAGCACAGCGGGGTTTTTCAGCTCCAAGCCCGTGACGAGCAGCTGGTAATTTTCGGTGTGGCGCTGCCGGGCCTGCGTGGCCAATATCACGTAATCCTGCTGAAACTCTATCTGACTGTATTTGAGATAGTAGCGGCCATTTACTTCTTCGTACTGGTACACGTCGTGGGCTTGGCTGATATACTGCGCGGGGCCGGGCAAACCCAAGCGCTTTAGCACTTTAACCTTGGTGACGGTAGCCGGCTCCCGCGTCATGCGCACATCGTACTTCACCACCGCAAAGTTGTCGGCGTCGATGTAGATAGTACCCTCAAAGGTTTCGGGCGAAGGATAGCCGTAGGGCGTGGTGAAGGTGTTGGGCTTGTTGCAGCGGAAGGCTATTGCGTGCACCGCGCGGCCTTTGTACTGCGTGGGCTCGCGCAGGGTGAGCTGGTAGTGCGAAGCCGGCCCCTCACTCAGTAGGTTGCGGGTGGTCAGGATGGGGTCGTGCCCCCACATCTGCTGCAGATAGGAGAAAGGCTGGTTGCGCAGGGCCGGCACGGTTTGGCGGCGCAGCTGCCGCACGTGGGTGAGCTTACTTTCGCCAGCCCGCTCCCAGCTGCCCCGGCGGTAGCCTTCAGCATCATAAAAATCCACGGCCGCTTCCTCTTTCAGTAGGAGCGAGTCGGCCTGGTGGCGCTGGTAGCGGTAGAAAAACTGCGCGCTGTGGGGCTGCTGCGGGTAGTTGTCGGCCAGATGCTCGCGGGTTTTGGCCAGAATGGCCGCCGCGCTCAAGGGGGCCTTCACCAGCACCTCACCCAGCAAATGCTCCTGGGGCACCAGCCGCACCTGCAGGGGCTGCCCGGGTTGCAGGCGGGCCAGCTGCAGCCGCGCCGACGCGTAGCCGATAGAGGAAATCTGTACCGTGTCGCGGGCGTGGCTGGCGGGAACGAACAAAGAAAACGCCCCTTCCAGGTTGCTCACGGTGCCCAGAGTAGTACCACGGAGCCCCACGCTGACGAAGGATACAGGGGCGCCGGTTTTGGCATCAAGCACTAGGCCGGGCAGCTGCCGGCCCGGCGCCAGCGGCGCGCCTGGGGTTTCCTGGTCGGCACTGTAGGGCGTGGTGGGGCGCATATCTCGCGTGAAGAGCATACCATCGAACACCTGCTTCCAGCGGCCCAGCAGCGGCAGGTAGCCCAGCGGCGAGGCGTAGAACGCAGCATCGGCAGAGGCGCGCAAATCCACGAAGCCCAGCAAACAACCCCGGTCCTCGAAAGCCTGCTCCAGGCTACCCTTGGGCGGCGTGAGCACCGCCGACAGCGAATTCGGCATGGCCTGGTTGCCGTAGGTGCCCCCATAGGCCGTAAAACCGATGGAGTACACCGCCCCGCCCAGCTGCGCTTTCAGGGCCTGCCCCATCGGCACGAAACCGGCCAGCGTTTCCCGCAGTGAGGGAGCATCTTCCTCGCTACCCGGCTCCGGCGGGTGTTGGGCGCGCATCCGCCGGGCATATTCCTCCGAGAGGCTGGTAGGCTCACTAAGGGCGGCGTAGCTGTTGGCAATGTGCGAGGAAGCGGCCCAAACAATGATTTTCTCGCCGGGGAACTGCCGAGTCAGGAACAGCAGGTTGTCGGCCATCAGCGCGTCGCGGTAATCTTTGGGCGGCCGGTGCCCCCGGAAGGCTTCCTTATCGGCTTCCATGGCGGCCCCAATGCTCTTGAGCCACTGCCGCCAGAAAGCGGCTTGCGGAGCCTGGGCGGGCTGATTTTTCGCAATACTGGTGAGCGACTTGCGGGCTTTATGAAACCAGCGGGCCAGGTGCACGGAGTCGGCGGGATGGGTGCGCAGCTGCTTGAAGTCGCCGCCGTTCAGTAGCTCGCCCAGCACTTCGGCTATGGGGTAAAACTCGGCTTCCGGCCACGGCGTGCGGCGGTCCTGGCGCAGAAACTCCCGCAGCTCGGGCACGGCCAGGTACTCGGTATACTCGCTTTGCAGGTTGCTGTCGAAACCCGTCACGTGCAGGCCACGATGCGCATCCAGGTAAGCCCCCAGGGGCTGAAACTCGGCCGTGCCCGACCAGATACGCTTGTTGTAGAGGCAGGCCTGCAGGGCTGGTAGCGCCGGCTGCCCCGCCTGAATATTGCGCCCGGCTTTATCTACCCCGTACATATCGGCTTCAAACGCCAGCACCGTGAAGCCCAGCGAATCGTGGAGGTAGCGCACCAAGTCCACCTTCAGGGCCAGCGTGGTGCCATCCTCGTGCATCTGTTCCCCCAGGGCAACTACCCGCGCCGTGCCAATAGCTTTGCGCAGGGCCGCAAACCGGTCAGGTGCCACTTCATTGAGGCAGGTGAGGTTGGTAGGCACAGTCGGGGTAGCTGGCTGCGCCAGCGCGGGGCTGCTTAGCATCATCAACAGCAGCAGAAGCCAACTGAGGTGCAGGAATCGACAGAAGAGGATAAGCATAAATGAGTCTGGAATAAGGCGACAAGATGAGACTTTTCAGAGAGGAATATCGTGCGGCTGCATCCGATGCATCCAGCCCTCCTCATCCGCGTCCTTTTCTTACATTCACTCATTCTTCGGCCTATTCCCCTTAAACTTTTACCTGCTTGAAACGACGCGACTTTGTGGGGCTGACCGGTCTGGCGACCGGGGCTCTGTTCCTGCCCGGCTTCCCCAGCCTGGGCGGCACCCTGGTACACCCCGAGCGGCTGCTCGAAACCGTGGACCCCGCCGTAAAAAAACGCCTGGCCGACTCGGCCCTGAACGCGGCTAAATCGGCGGGAGCTTCCTACGCCGACGTGCGCATCGGGCGTTACCTCAACCAAAGCATCTTCACCCGTGAAAAGCAGGTACAGAACATTGCCAGCGGGGAAAGTTTCGGGGCTGGGGTACGCGTCATTGCCAACGGAACCTGGGGCTTCGCAGCCACCAACACGGTGACGGAAGCCGGCCTGGCTAAGGCCGCGCAGCTGGCCGTAGCCATTGCCAAGGCCAATGCTAAAGTGCAGAAAGAACAAGTGAAGCTGGCCCCGCAGAAAGGCTACGGCGAAGTAAGCTGGAAAACGCCCATCGTGCAGAGTGCCTTTGAAGTGCCTATTGCCCAAAAAGTTGATCTGCTACTCTCGGCCAACGGCCGGGCCCTGGAAAACGGCGCTTCCTTCGTGAATTCGGCCTTGTTCCAAGTGAATGAACAGAAGTATTTTGCCAGCACCGACGGCTCGTACATCGACCAGGATGTGCACCGCATCTGGCCCACGTTCAGCGTGACGGCCGTGGACCGGGCCAGTGGCAAGTTCCGCACCCGGGAGGCGCTTAGCTCGCCCATGGGCCTGGGCTACGAGTACATGGTGCCAAAAGCCCAGGACAAAATTGCGGGTCCCGCCGGCTCGGGCCTCACCGGGTATAAAAACAGTTACGACATCCTAGAAGACGCCGCCCTGGCCGCCAAGCAGGCCAAGGAAAAGCTGACGGCCAAGAGCGTGACGCCCGGCAAATACGATTTGGTGCTCGACCCCAACCACCTCGGCCTCACCATCCACGAAAGCATAGGCCACGCCACCGAACTGGACCGCGTGCTGGGCTACGAAGCCAACTACGCCGGCACTTCCTTCGCTACCCTGGAATGGAAAAAGCAGGGCAAGCCCTACGGTTCCAAAATCGTGAACATTGTGGCCGACAAAATCCAGCCCGGCTCCCTGGGCGCAGTGGGCTACGACGACGAAGGCGTGAAAACGGGCCAGTGGGACATCATCAAGGAGGGCCAACTGGTAGACTACCAGAAGATTCGGGACCAGGCCGCCATGGTGGGCCAGGACCACTCCGATGGGTGCTGCTACGCGCAGTCGTGGCAGGATGTGCAGTTCCAGCGCATGGCCAACATCAGCCTGCAGCCCGGCAAGCAGAAAATGAGCGTGGACGACATGATCAAGAACGTGGACAAGGGCATCTACATTGCCGGCCGCGGCTCGTTCTCCATCGACCAGCAGCGCTACAACTTCCAGTTTGGAGGTACCACGTTCCACGCCATCGAGAAGGGCAAAATCGCGGGCATGCTGGAGGATGTGGCTTACCAGGCCAACACCCAGGAGTTCTGGAACTCGTGTGCAGCCATCTGCGACCAGTCAGACTACCGCATGTTTGGTTCCTTCTTCGACGGCAAGGGCCAGCCCAGCCAGGTGTCGGCTGTGAGCCACGGCTCCAGCACCACCCGCTTCAACGGCGTGAACGTCATCAACACCGCCCGGAAAATTTAATGTGCTAATGTGGCCGGATGTGCTGAGGTGCTAATGAAAGAACGACCATCAGCACCTCAGCATATTACCCACATTAGCGAAGCGGAGCACATTCCACCACATCAGCACATTCCAAGAAATGGCTATTCTCTCCAAGGACGAAGCCCAGAACATACTTAAAAAGGTCCTCAGCTTTAGCACCGCCGACGAGTGCGAGGTGACGCTGAACGGGACCACCGGCGGCAACGTACGCTCGGCCCGCAACGCCATCAGCACCAGCGGCGCCCTCGACAACGTGTCGCTGGCCGTGGAGTCGCGGTTTGGCAAGCGTAGCGGGGTGGCTACCTGCAACGAGTTCGATGACGCCACCCTGCGCCGCTGTGTGCAGCGGGCCGAGGAAATTGCCCGTCTGGCCCCCGAAAACCCCGACTACGTGCCCCTGCTGGGCCCCCAGCAGTATCTAGCGTCGCCGCTGTCGTTTGCCCAAAGCACGGCTGGCATCACGCCCGACTACCGTGCCCAGCAAATGGCGGCCACCTTGCAGCTGTGCGAGCTGCGCAAGCTGTCTTCGGCCGCCTTCCTCGAAGACTCGGCCGGCTTTGTAGCCAAGCGCAACAACAAAGGACTGGAAGCTTACCAGCAAGCTACCGACCTCACGTTCAGCATTACGGTGCGCACGCCCGACGGCACGGGCTCCGGCTACGCCACGGCCGACTACAACGACGCCAGCAAGTTCGACGCCGCCCGCCTGGCCAAAACAGCAGCTGATAAAGCCGCCATGTCGCGGCAGGCCAAGGCGCTGGAGCCGGGCAAGTACACCGTCATTCTGGAGCCCGCGGCGCTGGTCGCCAACTCCGACGCCTCGCTGCTGGGCGCCATGATGGGCGCCATGGATGCCCGCTCCGCCGACGAGGGCCGCTCGTTCCTGAGCAAGAAAGGCGGCGGCAACAAGAAAGGCGAAAAGCTCTTCGACGAGCGGGTAACCATCTACTCCGACCCCACCTACCCCGAAATTGCGGACCTCACCTTTGCCGGCGACGGACGGCCCCGCCAGAAAACTACCTGGGTGGAAAAAGGCGTGGTCAAAAACCTGTACTCTTCGCGCTTCTGGGCCCAAAAGCAAGGCATTCCGGACCTCCCGCCTCCTGGCGGCTTCATCATGGAGGGCGGCACGCAGAGCCTGGAGGAGATGATCAAGGGCACCGCGAAAGGCATCCTGGTTACGCGCCTCTGGTACATCCGCCCCGTAGACCCGCAAACCCTGCTGTACACCGGCCTGACGCGAGACGGGACGTTTTACATCGAGAATGGGAAGATCAAGCACCCAATCAAGAACTTCCGCTTCAACGAGTCACCCATTATCATGCTCAACAACCTGGAGGCGTTGGGCAAGCCCCAGCGCGTTGCGGGCAACCTGGTGCCCCCAATGAAGATTCGGGACTTCACCTTCACCAGCCTCTCCGACGCGGTATAGTTGTCATTCCGAACGCAGTGAGGAATCTGGCTTAGCCTCTTATTGGTATCGCCAGATTCCTCGCTTCGCTCGGAATGACACTAATCCTCCGTTATTTCTGCGGTTAAGTCGCGCCATTCGGGATTGACTGCGTTAATCAGCGCCTCCTTCTTTTCCCGGCGCCAACCCTTGATTTCCTTTTCGCGGGCTATGGCCTGCTGCACATCCTGGAAGGCCTCCCAATGCATGAGCAGGTTGCAGAAATAGCGACCGGCAAACGTAGATGGGCGGCCTTCCTGGGCTATGTGCTCATCGAGCCTCCGCGTCAGGTCATTTGTAATGCCGGTATAGAGTACCGTGCGCTTAGGATTGGTCACCAGATAGACAAAATATTGATGATGACGCATCTGCTCAGTCCCTAGGATATGTACTGAAAATATAGCGTTTTTGTCATTCCGAACACCGTGAGGAATCTGGGTTAGTCTCTAATCGGTAGCCCCAGATTCCTCACTGCGTTCGGAATGACACTTTCTCCTTCCCTAATCCCCTACCACTTTGAAAAGACGAGATTTTGTTGGCCTCACTGGTTTAGCTACCGGGGCGCTGTTCTTACCCAGCCTGCCCGGCATGGGCGGCGTGCTGGTAGACCCCGAGCAACTGCTCGAAACTATCGACCCGGCCCTGAAAAAGCGCCTGGCCGACGCAGCGCTGAACGCGGCTAAATCGGCGGGGGCCTCCTACGCCGACGTGCGCATCGGGCGCTACCTCAACCAGTACGTGTTTACCCGCGAAAAACAGGTGCAGAACATTACCAGCACCGAGAGCTTCGGGGTGGGCGTGCGGGCCCTGGTGAACGGAGCCTGGGGCTTTGCGTCTACCAACCTTGTCACCGAAGCCGGCATTGTGCAGGCCGCCAAAAATGCCGCCGCCATTGCCAAAGCCAATCAGCGCGTGCAGAAGGAGCCAGTGAAATTGGCTGCCCAGAAAGGCTACGGGGAAGTGAGCTGGAAAACGCCGATTGAGCGCAACGCCTTCGAAGTGCCGGTGAAGGAAAAGGTAGACCTGCTCCTGGCTGCCAATGCCAAAGCCCTGGACAACGGCGCGAGCTACGTCAACTCCGCGCTGTTCCAGGTAAACGAGCAGAAGTACTTCGCCAGCACCGACGGCTCCTACATCGACCAGGACGTGCACCGCATCTGGCCCACGTTCAACGTCACGGTGATTGACCGCGCCACCGGTAAGTTCCGCTCCCGCGACGCCATGGCCTCGCCCATGGGCCTGGGCTACGAGTACCTCACACCCCGCGCCAGCGACAAGCTAATGGGTCCGCAGGGAACCGGCGTCATCGGCTACAAGCAGCGCTACGACATGCTCGAAGACGCCGCCCTGGCCGCCAAGCAGGCCAAGGAAAAGCTCACGGCCAAGAGCGTAACGCCCGGCAAGTACGACCTCGTGCTGGACCCCAGCCACCTGGGCCTCACCATCCACGAATCGGTAGGGCACCCTACGGAGCTGGACCGGGTGCTGGGCTACGAAGCCAACTACGCCGGCACGTCCTTCGCGACGCTCGACTGGAAAGCCAAAGGCCAGCCCTATGGCTCCAAGCTGGTGAACATTGTGGCCGACAAGCTGCAGCCCGGCACCCTGGGCGCGGTGGGCTACGACGACGAAGGTGTGAAAACCAAGGAGTGGGACATCATCAAGGACGGGAAGCTGGTGAACTACCAGAAAATCCGCGACCAGGCGCACGTGATGGGCCAGCAGGAATCGGATGGGTGCTGCTACGCCGACTCCTGGAGCAGCGTGCAGTTTCAGCGCATGCCCAACATCAGCCTGCGCCCCGGCACCGCCAAGCTGAGCGTGGACGACATGATCAAGAATGTGGACAAGGGCATCTACATTGCCGGGGAAGGCTCCTACTCCATCGACCAGCAGCGCTACAACTTCCAGTTCGGCGGCAAGGTGTTCTACGCCATTGAGAAGGGCAAAATTGCCGGCATGATTGAAGACGTGGCCTACCAAGCCAACACTCAGGAGTTCTGGGGCAGTTGCGCGGCCATCTGCGACCAGTCCGACTACCGGTTCCTGGGCACCTTCTTCGATGGCAAGGGCCAGCCCGGCCAGGTGTCGGCCGTGAGCCACGGCTCTAGTACCACCCGCTTCAACGGCGTGAACGTCATCAACACCGCCCGGAAAATTTAATGTGCTCGTGTAGCCTCTTGCTACCCCGCCACGTGCCAGCACATTCTGTTCCCTCATTAGCAGACTAACTTCTATGCCCATACTTTCCCAAGACGAAGCTCAGGCTATCCTGAAAAAGGTGCTGAGCTATTCGCAGGCCGATGAGTGCGCCGCTACCCTGCGCGGGCGCACCAGCGGCAACATCCGCTACGCCCGCAACACAGTAAGCACCGCCGGCCAGTCCGACAACGTGTCGCTGGCCGTAGAATCGCGGTTTGGCAAGCGCAGCGGCACGGCCACCTGCAACCAGTTCGACGATGCCACCCTGCGCCGCTGCGTGCAGCGGGCCGAGGAAATTGCCCGCCTCGCCCCCGAAGACCCCGAGTACGTAGCCATGCTAGGCCCGCAGCAATACCTGGTACCTAAGGCTTATGCAGCCAGCACCGCCGCCATCACGCCCGACGTGCGCGCCCAGGCCGCCGCCGACAGCATCACAATGTGCGAGGCACGCAAGCTCACGGCGGCGGGCTTCCTGGAAGACGGGGCAAGCTTCACGGCTCTGCGCAACAGCAAAGGCCTCGAAGCCTACGAGCAAAGCACGAACGTCGATTTTTCGGTAACGGTGCGCACACCCGACGGCACCGGCTCGGGCTACGCCGTGGCCGACTTTACTGATGTCAAGAGCTTTGATGCCAAAGCCCTGACCAAGCGCGCCGCCGATAAGGCTGCGGGCTCGGTGAATGCCAAGGCCCTGGAGCCGGGCAAGTACACCGTGATTTTAGAGCCGGCTGCGCTGGTATCGGACGAAGGCCTGCTCAACAGGCTAGTGTATGCCCTCGATGCCCGCGAGGCCGACGAGGGCCGCTCGTTTCTGAGTAAGAAAGGCGGTGGCACCAAGAAAGGCGAAAAGCTCTTCGACTCGCGCGTCACCATCTACTCCGACCCACTCAATGACCAGGCTCCTGGCAGCGTGTTCGATGGGGAAGGGCTGCCCGTCAAGCGCATGCCCTGGATTGAGAAAGGTGTGGTGAGGAACCTGTACTACTCCCGCTATTGGGCCGAGAAAAGCAAGGCCGAGGCCACGGCCTTTTCCGGCAACTTCATCATGGAAGGCGGCACGCAAAGCCTGGAGGAGATGATCAAGGGCACGGCCAAAGGCATCTTGGTCACCCGCCTCTGGTACATCCGCGACGTAGACCCGCAAACCCTACTGGTGACCGGCCTGACGCGGGACGGCACGTTCTACATCGAGAACGGGAAGATCAAGCACCCGATCAAGAACTTCCGCTTCAACGAGTCGCCCATCATCATGCTCAACAACATTGAAGCCATGGGCAAGCCCCAGCGCCTCGGCGGCAACCTAGTGCCTCCGCTGAAGATTCGGGACTTCACGTTTACCAGTTTGTCGGACGCGGTATAGCTGTCATTCCGAGCGAAGCGAGGAATCTGAGTTAGCCCCGCGTGGGTAAACCTAGATTCCTCGCTTTGCTCGGAATGACAAGTGCTCTACTAGTCTCGCTCCTGAGGATTCGGGACCTCACCTTCATCAGCCTTTCCGGTGCAGTGCAGATGTTGTCCCGTTATATCTTTTAGCTTTAGGGCCGGTCTTCCTTACAGCTTACAGCAAGGAACGCTGGCCCTTTTACTTACCACCATCTTGATTGTATGTATCGATTATTGTACGTGCTGGCTTTACTGGCGCTACCTGACTTTGTACAGGCGCAAACCCCAGTTGCGCCAGATACCAGCGTCTGGCGCGACACGGGGCCCAAAACACCTCATGGGCTGGCGATGCTGAAAATGGCCGATGGCCGGGCGGCGCGGGCTTATTTCCCGGTAAACCGGCTTGGCTTCGAAAAGGCCATTGACTACTTCCCTACTAACCCCAAGGTGCGGCCTTTTCCCAAGATTAAATACCTGGATGTAGACCAGTTGGCTTCGGCTACTATCCGCGGCTATTACTACGAGAATATGCGGGCAGCCGGGGAGCCGGACGTGCTGGCGGTACGTCTGATAGAGGGACCTGTTGAGCTTTTTGCGTTGCGTGGCACTGCTGCTTCTAAAGTACCTGTGTTACTTTCTCCCGTTTCTGCGCTTGCTTCCGTGGCCGCCCTGGGGCTGATGGCGGTAGATAATAACCGGTGGTTCCTGCGCCGCAACGGGCAGCTGGTGGCCATTACACACGGCAAATTTCGGCCGTTTATGACTGAATATACCGCCGATTGTCCCGCTCTTAGCGAGCAGGTACGAACGGGTATCAAAGGGTTTCAGCACAACGATATGCCCGAAATTATCCGGCTCTACAATGAGTTTCTGCTTAGCTCAGCCGGCAAATAGAATAGTCGTTTCTCCATAAGTAAGCCGAACGGATAGCCAGCAACCTGGTGCCGCCACTGAAGCTTCGGGACCTCACCTTCATCAGCCTTTCCGACGCGGTATAAAAGAATTCGAATACAGAAAAGCCGATACCCGCAGCAGGTACCGGCTTTTTATTGTCGTGGTTGAGCTGCTTACTTTTTCCCGAACAGGTAGCCTACTGAGAACTGCGCTACCCGATTGTACAAGCCTCCAAACCCGAGCTGCCTACGAATACTCTGCGTCTGAGGGTCGTTATCGATGTCCAGCAGACCGTAGTTCAGCCTGGCGTCGAATACGAACCCATTGGCAGCTTCGAAGCCCAGGCCCCCGACGACGCTTATATCGGTAGATTTAAGCGGTGACTTGGAGGAGCCCGTACGCAGCCCCAGTTGCGGGCCTACATTCACGTAAAGCGGCCCTCTGATATACTGTCGCAGCAACACGGGCACGTTGAAATAAAACGGGTCCCGCTCTTCGCGCTGTCCGTCGTCGTACTCGATGTTTGCTCCTTGCTTTTGCATGTTCAGCTCAGCTTGCACGCTGAATAGCTGCTTACTAGGCTTGAACCGCACCAGTGTGCCTACCATCAAACTACCACGCATATGCGCCTCACTATTGATGGTGCCGCTCAGAGTAGACAATGATGCGCCCAGCTTGATGCCTACCCGGGTTCCTCCAGGAGTTTGGGCCGAAGCGGCATAATTCATTCCGAGCATAATGCCTGCTATCAGGCCTGCCAGTAAAAATTTCTTCATTGATAAAATAAAAAGGCGTGACTTGTACGGGTACAAATCACGCCTTTTTATCCAGTTCTGCGCTACACGCCCTTACTTCCCCAGCTGAAATGCAGCGTAGGCCTGGATAACGCGGTTCTTGAGACGCGCATCATTGGCACTGCTGATGTCCTTGTAGTCGGCAATATCGGTGAGGCCGGCGTTGAAGCGGCCGCCGATGCGCAGGCCCGCCGCCAGCTCCAGCTCCAGGCCGGCGCAGAGGCTGAAGTCCTTGCTGTTGTACTTGTCTTTCACCTGCCCGCTCACATTGCCGTAGCTGGTTGGTGTGGGCGGCGAGGTCGAGAAATCGTAGCCCGTCACCACCGTACCTACTTCCTTGGCCGTGAGCAGCAAACCGAACTGCGGGCCGGCCTGCAGGTGCAGCTTGCTGAGCTTGAGGTCGAACAGGATGGGCAGGTTCACATACTGCAGCTTGGTTTCGTAGTCTGCTTTGCCCTGCTTGAACTCCGAGCCCTGCACCGAGTACAGCAGCTCCGGCCGGATGGAAAGCGGCCCTACTACGTTGTAGACGTAGAACAGCCCCGCGTGGTAGGAGAGCTGATAATCGGTTTTCTGGTTGATGTCCTGCCCGTCGAGCACGGCCGCGTTGACGCCGCCTTTGATGCCGATCTGCGCCTGGGCTGCGCTGCAAGCCAGCAGGGCGCCCAGCAGGGTAAACAGTAGTTTTTTCATAGCCGAAAAAAGAGAAAGTAGAAAAGTAAAGGTAGGCGGCCGATAGGGCAGAGTCAACAGGCCGGCTGCGGCCGGGCTGCCGCCTTCAACGCCGCGCGGCCGGCGGCAGTGTGGTCCGACTCGATTTTTTGGCCCATTTTGCGCGCCGCCGTGCCACCTCCGCCGGGCTTTGGCGTCTTTGCCGCACCGCGCTTTTTCCTGTATGCCCGCTACCCCGTTCACCTTCGTGCGCCTTCGCTACCGCTCCGGCGACTGGGACGCCGTGGACGAGCGGATGCCCACTAACCTGCTGCACTCTCTTATTCAATACACCAAAGTGCCCGTGAACCAGCGGGAAAAAGTCGTGTCCCTGGATTCGCCGGAGCTGTTCAACTACCCGTTCTGCTACCTCTCGGGCCACCGGCTGGTGCAGTTCTCAAGTCAGGAAAAAAAGAACTTCGAGCAGTACGTGCGGGCTGGCGGCTTCGTGTTTGTGGATGACTGCAACCACGACATTGATGGGCTGTTTGCGCGCTCCTTCGAGGAGCAGATGCGCCAGTGCTTTGGGGCCGGGGCCCTGAAGAAGCTGCCCAAAACCCACGCCCTCTACTCCCAGTTCTTCAAGTTCCCGGAAGGACCGCCCCCCACCGGCTTCGAGCTCAATGGCTGGGGCGACGACCTGGTGCACGACTATCTAAAAGGTATCGAGTTTAACGGCCGCCTGGGCGTGCTCTATTCCAACAAGGACTACGGCTGCGAGTGGGACTACGACTTCCGCAACAAACGCTTTCTGGCCGAAGACAACACCAAGTTCGGCGTCAATATTCTGCTGTATGCGCTGACGGCGTGATATGCCTCAGAACTGATAACCTATTCCTCCACGCGCTTCGGGACGGATACCTGGCTTCAGCATTCCGAAGCTGACGCCGTTATTTCCCGGGTTAGATGCCCGGTCGTTTCCCAATACAGCCCAATACGTAGCACCGGCCGCAAAATCAAGCATAATGCGCGGTGTACCCCGGCTCAACCGATGCTGCCACCCTATCAATACGCCAGATTTGAGGCGTTTCGCATGAATAACGAGTAGCGGCGGCTCGTCAGTCAGCCGAAGGGCCAAAAAGCCCACTCCCGGAGCCAGGTAGAAACTAGCCAGAGAAGAGGGCGTTTTTTTCGGCGGGCGCACGTAGTAGCGGGCTGATAAACTGCCGCCATAACGCCGTGCTTCTGGCTCCCCGCCATTCAGGGCTATTTCGGTATTCACGCTCCACCGTTCTGCCACAGCCCGCTCATATGATAGAATAACGGGAAAGAGTAGTTGCCGATCAGCGAGCAGGTTGTAGCCAAGGTTGAGCCCCAGCGGCGTCAGCAAATCGAGGCGCAGGGTGTTGCGCAAACCAGGTTGGGGCTTCACTATCGGCGCGGGCTCCGATTGCGCCTGAGTAAGCCAGGGACTTAGCAAAGCCCCCAGCAAAAACAGGAAAGCAGCGCGGCGAGATGAGCTAAGACGGTGGGAGTGGTTGCGTATCATGGCCTGAAGTAGATAGATTGGCCCCCGCGTAGCAAACTATTCGCGGGCCGGATCAGACCTTAGCCAAAGCAGAAATCCCGCATAATGACCACCCGGGAAGCATCCTTTTGCTTTTTTTCGCGGACTTTGCCTCGCCTTCACCCCTCCCTTTCTCTGACTTCCTACAACTGCAGTGACCGAACAAGACGTAACCCGCCTGCTGGCTAAGCTGCCCGTACTCCGCCAGGAAATTGCCAAGGTGATTGTGGGCCAGCAAGCCGTGCTGGATGAAGTGCTGGTGGCATTGCTGGCTGGCGGCCACGCTCTGCTGGAAGGCGTGCCCGGCCTAGCCAAAACCCTGCTGGTGCGCACGCTAGCTCAGGCCACCGACTTGCCCTTCCGCCGCATCCAGTTCACGCCCGACCTGATGCCTACTGACATCCTGGGCACTGAAGTGTTGGAGGAAGACCACGGTACCGGCCGCCGCACCTTCACCTTCCAGCCCGGCCCCATCTTCGCCAGTCTGGTACTGGCCGACGAAATCAACCGCACCCCACCCAAAACCCAGGCGGCGCTGCTGGAGGCTATGCAGGAAGGCCACGTTACCTACGCCGGTCAGGAGCACGCCCTGCCCAAGCCGTTTTTTTTGCTGGCCACCCAGAACCCCATCGAGCAAAGCGGCACGTATCCGCTGCCCGAGGCTCAGCTTGACCGGTTTCTGCTTTACATCCGCATTGGCTACCCCACCGAGCAGGAAGAGCTGGCGGTACTGAGCGGCACTACCGGCACGACCCGCGCCGAGGTGCGGCCGGTGCTGAGCGGCGAGGACGTGCGGCAGCTGCAGCAGCTGGTGCGGCAGGTGAGCATCAGCCCGGAACTGCTGGGCTTTGTGAACCGGCTGGTGCGGGCCACGCGCCCGGCTACTTCCACCGTGAAGTTCATTCAGGACTACGGCCGCTGGGGTGCGGGCCCCCGCGCCGGTCAGGCCCTGATTTTGTGCGCCAAGGCCCGGGCCCTGCTGCAGGGTCGCTTTGCCGCCACCCTCGACGACTTGCACGCTCTGGCTCCCGCCGTGCTCCGCCACCGCGTACTGCTCAACTTCAATGCTGAAGCCGACAGCCTCACCCCCGATGACGCCGTAGCTGCCCTGCTGAAAGCGGTAGCAGTGTAGCTATCCGTTGCTCGTTGTCGGTTGTTAGGTCATTTTGCCTTGACCTATCGAACGAACAACCGACAACGAACAATCAACAACTAAAAATGCTGACCCCTGAACTCCTGCATGCGCTGCGCAACCTGCCGCTGGCCGCCCGCCAAGCGGCGGAGGGCTTTCTGCACGGGCAGCACTACAGCCGGCAGCGCGGGGCAGGCCTGGAGTTCAGCCAGTACCGCCCCTACCAACCCGGCGACGACCTCCGCCGC
Organism: Hymenobacter guriensis; assembly: GCF_015773195.1. Classification (GTDB taxonomy): domain Bacteria; phylum Bacteroidota; class Bacteroidia; order Cytophagales; family Hymenobacteraceae; genus Hymenobacter; species Hymenobacter guriensis. The sequence goes on along the minus strand of NZ_JADWYK010000003.1, from coordinate 20,539 downwards.
CTCGACTGGCGCCTAGCCGCCCGCTCCGACCGATATTATTTGCGCGAGTCGGAGGTAGAAGCCAGCCTCACGGTGCATTTACTGCTGGACGCCACCGCCAGCATGAACCACCAGGACGACAATGGCCTCACCAAGCTCGACTACGCCCGCCTGCTACTGGCCGCTTTGGCTTACCTGGCCCGCCGGCAGGGCGACGCCGTGGCCCTCACAGTGCTGCACCCCGCCGGCCGCCAGCACGTGCCGCCTAGGGCCGATGCCCGCCAGCTGCCCCGCCTGTTTCACGCGCTGGAGCAAATCACCGCCGCCGGCCGCTTTCCGGCTGCTGCCGAGCTAACCACGCTCACGGCCCGTGCCCAGCGCCGCCTAGTGGTATGTGTGAGCGACCTGTACGAGGAAGACGCCGAAATCCGGCAGCTGCTTTCCCGCCTGCGCGCTGCCGGGGCCGAAGTACTGTTGCTGCACCTGCTGGCCGGCAACGAGTTGCGCTTCACCTACCGCGGGGCCCTCACGTTTGAGGACCTGGAAACCGGCCGCACGGTGCAGCTGAACGCCGATCAGCAGCGGGCCGGCTGGCTCCGGCGCCAGCAGGAGTGGCTGCGCGAAACAGCCTCCGCGGCCCGCCGCCAGGGCTTCGACTACCATTTGCTGGATACCGCCGAGCCACTTGATAAGGCCCTGCGCGTATTTCTGCAGCGCCGGCAGGCCACGCTGTAAGCAGCTTTTCTGTTGATTTGGCATCCCTCGTCTGCTTTCCTCTTTTGCTTCTATGCTTTCTTTTTCGTCGCCGGTTGGGTTGGTAGCTTTGCTGGGCTTGCTGGTGCCCCTGGCTATCTACCTCTGGAACCGGCGGCCGGGGCGCACCGTGGCGGTGGGCAGCCTGCGCTGGCTGGAAGCTGGCGCCAACCAACGACTCCGCAGCCTGAAGCCGGAGCAACTGCTCCTGTTTCTGCTGCGCGGGGCGCTGCTGACCCTGCTGGCGCTGGCCGTGGCGGGCCTGCGCTGGCAGCAGCCGGCCCCACCTGTACGCGGTCAGGTGTTCATCAGCCCGGAACTGCTGGCATCTCCGACCCTGACCGCCGTGCGCCCAACTCTAGACTCTCTGCGCCGAAGCGGCTACGAAACCCGTGCCTTGCGCGCTGGTTTCCCGGCTATTCCTACGACTGCCTGGGCCCGCCTCGACTCTGGCCTGACGGTGCTGCCAGCGCAGCCCCGTCAGCCCGAAAACACCTGGGTACGCGTGCAGCAGGCAGCCGACTCATTTCCCGGCCGCCCGATTCATGTGTTTAGTTCCGCTTCCCTCGCTCAGTTCCGGGGACGCCGCCCGCTGCTGCCGGCCCAGGTACACTGGCACCTCATTCCTGTCCCCTATTCCACCCAGTGGCTGCACTCCGCTTACCAACCGCAACCGGACAACCTACGTCTGGTAATTGGCCGCAGCACGGAAGAGCAGGTAACGTTTAGACCGCTGAATCTGGCGGTGCCAGCTGATGGGCAGGTGCGCGTGCCGGGCCTGGGCGTGTGGCACTACCAGCCCGGCCCGGATAGTGCTCGGCTGCTTTCGGCTGCCGATACTGTGGCAGTGCGTCGGCAACCGTTCCATGTGTGGCTGCGGGCTGATGCGGCGTTTGCCGAGGACGCGCGCTACCTGCGGGCAGCGTTGCGGGCCGCCGCGCTGGGCTTGGCTGCTCCCTTGCAGCTCACCGTGTCTCGTCAGAATCCACCCGCCGGTCGTCCATTCGACGCGTTATTCTGGCTAAGTGCGGCTCCACTGCACGCTTTCACTTCACAGCAACTGAGCTCAGGAATGCAGGTTTGGCAATTCCCTACTGATGCGGGGCGGGTAGTTGACAGCCGTTTCGCGCCTAGTGCCGAGGGTCCGATAATAAGCCTTAGCCGCCTGAGTACAGCCAAGCCCACCGCTCGCCAGCAGGTGTTGTGGGCCGATGAACTGGGCCGACCGGTGCTCACCACTCAACCGCTGGGTCAGGTCCGAAAGTATCAGTTCTATACCCGCCTGCACCCAACCTGGAACACCCTGGGTGCCACCCCCGAGCTGCCAGAGCTGTTGCTGCCGCTGTTGCAGCCCGCCACCGAGGTTCCTGCCCGCTACGACCGGCGCGTGCTTCCTGTGTCGCAAATCAGCCTAATGGATTCAGTCAGTACTGCCTCTGGCTTCCGCCCAGCCAGCCCGAATTTCCGTGCTTTACGGCCCTGGCTCGTAGCGTTGGCGGGCCTGCTGTTCGGCCTGGAACGGCTGCTGGCGCGGCGGCAGACGACGGTTTCTAACCCAGCAGCAACAGTATGAGCGCATCACTCACCCGTACCGCAACCGCGCAGCTTGCGCCCACCGGTTTGTTGCGGGCGGGGTGGCAGCGCCGTTTTCGGCGGCAGTTGCTGACATTGCTGCCACCGCTGATAGGCATTGGAGTACTAGCAGGCGTGGCTTTTTCCGCGTTGCCTTCGCCGCTGGCTTGGAGTGGCTTGGTGCTGGCACTACTGCTGTTGGTGGGCTATGTCTGGCTCCTCAGCCGCCCCAACCTGCCTTTACTGGCCCGTCAACTCGACCGGCAATATCCTGCCCTGGAAGACAGCACAGGACTGCTGCTGCGCCCGGCATCTGAGTTGCAGTTCCTGGAACACCTGCAGCAGCAGCGCACCAGTGAGGTTCTGCGCCAGCTGCTGGCCGAACCGGGGCCTTTGCTGCCCGTTTCCTGGCGGGCTCCGCTGTGGCTTACGGCGGGTTTGCTAACCGTGGCGGCTGGCACCTGGGCTTTAAGTCATCGAAGCGCCACTCCTATTCCTACTGCGGATACCGCGCCCCTGCATTTCCCCGCCGTTGCTGAAAAGGGCAAGCCACTAGTCGCCCGCATTACTTCCACTTCTATTACGGTTGCACCGCCGGCTTATACTCGGCAGCCTGGTTTCACGACGGCGCAGCCTTCTTTCCGTTGCCCGGCGGGCTCCCGGGTGCGGTGGCTTGTACGCGTGAACGAACTCAATCAACCCGCTCCGCAACTCGAAATTGGTCGGCGACACATGGCGTTTCGGCCTGTGGCGGGCCGACAGGGCACCTATGCGGTGGAGCTGGTTGTTTCTCAATCTATGCTGTACCGGGTGCGCTACGCGGGGCAGGTTTCCGATGATTATGCCATCGAGGCCGTGTCCGACCGCGCCCCCGTTTTGCAGGTGCAGACGCCCAAACCGTATACCCTTATCGAGTTTGGCACCCGCCCGCAGGTGCCAGTGCGCGTAGCTGTGCACGACGATTACGGGCTGACGCGGGCCCGTCTGGTGGCCACGGTAGCCCAGGGCCAGGGTGAGGGCGTGAAGTTCCGGGAAGTGGTGCAGGACCTGACGAGCCAGCTGCCCGGCCAGCCCACGCGGGCCACGCTGAGCCACGTGCTGCGCCTGCCCGCGCTGGGCCTCACCTACGGCGACGAGGTGTACTTCTACGTGCAGCTCTGGGATACGCACCAGCAGATGAGCCGCTCCGACAGCTACCTCGTGCAATGGGAAGACACGACGGTAGACGACTCCAATCTGGATGTGTCGCTGGGCGTGACGACGGTGCCGGCCTACTTCCGCAGCCAGCGCCAGATCATCATCGACACGGAAAAGCTGCTGACGGAAAAGGCTGCTCTTACCACTGACCAGTTCGTGGCGCGCGGCAACGAAATCGGCCACGACCAGAAAATCCTGCGCCTTCGCTATGGCAAGTTCATGGGTGAAGAGTTTTCCGAATCAATTGGGGAAACCGCCAGCGCGGAACCTGAAGCCGGCTACGACGAACATGTTGGCGAAGAGCCCGGGCACGACGAGCACCAGCACGCCCCACCCTCGGGCGCGGCCTCGGCAGCGGCCAACACCGCCGAAACCGCTGCCCTGATGGAAGCCTACGTGCACAGCCACGACGATGCCGAAACAGCCGACTTTCTAGAGCCCGCTGTGAAAGCCAAGCTCAGCATCGTGCTCAGCCAGATGTGGGAAGCCGAGCTGCGCCTGCGCACCGGCCGCCCCCGCGAGGCACTACCTTTCGAGTACAAGGCCCTGCGCCTGCTCAAGCAGGTGCAACAGCAAACCCGGCTGTACGTGAAGAAGTCGGGATTTGAAGCTCCGCCGCTGCCCGAAGCTACCCTGCGCCTGAGCGGCGACTTGGCCGGGGCCGCTACGGTGTCACGCCGCAGCCAGCAAACTGCACCGCCGGCCCAGCCCGCAGTGCGGGCCGCTTTGCGCGTAATAAGCGAGTTGCAAACCGGCCGCGCCGTGCGCCCCACCGATGCCGCGACCTTGGAAGCCGGTGGCCAGGCGCTGGCGCAGGCAGCGCAACGGCAGCCGGGCACGTACCTGGCCGCCTTGCGCCAACTGCGCCAGCTAGGCACCGAGCTACGAAACCGGCAGGTGCGTTGTACCTCCTGTCTGGCGGGTGTGGAGCAGGCTTTCACGCGGCTGCTACCGGCGCCGCCTACCGCCCCCGCCCGTCCCGTCGGCACCACCCGTCTCACTCAACGGTATTTGCAAGAGTTGCGCTGAGCTGCTGTATAATGACTTTTCCTACTGGTTTTGCGCTACTATTTCTGCTTGGCTGCCTGCTGTTGGCGGCTTTCCTCACCGTGGCCGCCTGGCAGCGGGTTAGTCGTCGGTTGCGCCTGCTGCGGGTGCTGGCGGGCTGGGCAGCGGTAGCGGGCCTTTGGTGGCTGGTTTATCCGCCTGCCCGATTAGTGGAGCAAAACCCCGGCGCAGCTATTCTGCTCACGCCCGGTTATCGGCTTGATTCCCTCCGGGCCCTCCAGCGCCGCTTGCATCTGGCACGCACCCCGGCCCTGTTCTCCGTCTCCCGCTCTACTGCTCTTGCCGATACGCCCATCGTGCACAATGTAGCGGCATGGCTACAGCAGTATCCGGCTCCGGCCCAGCTACATGTGCTGGGTCGGGGCTTGTCGGCTGAGGAACTCACGGACGTACAAACCAGCCGCCTGCAGCTATATGCCCCGCCGGCCGTCAGTGGTTTCACGGCTGCGCAGTGGGAGCCGCGCCTGGAGTTGGGCCAAACCCTGCACGTGTCGGGCCGGTTTGCCGCGCCTGCTGGTCAGCCCGCTACCTGGGTGGTGCTGCACGCCGCCGGTGCCCCCCGCGACTCCGTGCGCTTAGCACCAGCCGGCACTTTTCAGTTGCGCTACGTGCCAAAGGCAGCCGGAGCGGCCGTGTACACGGTGCAGGCCCGCATTGGTGGGAGGGTAGTAGCGTCAGAGCCGGTTCCGGTTGAAGTGCTGCCCACCCGCCCGCTGCGTGTGCTGCTTTTGAGCTGCAGCCCATCCTTTGAGTTTCGATTCCTTAAAAACCAACTGGCCGCCCGCCAGCACGCGGTGGCGGCCCGCACGGGCATCAGCCAGCAGATAGCCCAGACGGATTTCCTCAACCAGTCCCCGCATACCCTCTCTTCCCTCACGCCCCCGGTGTTGCGCCGCTACGATGTAGTGGTGGTAGATGGCAGCAGCATGGTCAGCCTAACGGGCACCGAACAGCAAGCCCTGAGGCGTGCGACGCAGCAGGAAGGCGTGGGCCTGGTGGTGCTGGCCGATAATAGCGTTTTGCCCGCGACGGTGCCTGCCCGGGCGGACTTCGGCCTCGCACCAGCCAGTACTGGCAAAACTGAGCAGCCTCTCCAGTGGCCCGATAGGGTCCAGCCCTTGCGCGCGGTGCTGGCGGCCCGGCTGCGTCCGGCTGCGGGCACCCAGGCTCTGATTACTGCTAGTCGTCGGCAAGTGGTGGCGGCCAGCCAACGCTTTGGGGCCGGACAGGTGGTGGTAGCCACCGCCACCGATACCTACCGCTGGCTGCTGCAGGGCGCGCAAGGCAGCTACGATGCTTACTGGAGCCGCCTACTCACGGCTGCAGCGCGCCCACAACCCGTAGTGGCCCGCTGGCAGCTGCTAACTGATTTCCCGCGCCCCCACACTCCCGTCACGCTTCGCCTGACCACAACTGCGGCGTTGAAGAATACTCCGACGATAAAACTGCCCGACGGTAGTTCCACAGCCCTACCGCTGCAACAGGACGCCGCCCTGCCCGAGTGGCAAACCGGCCGGTTCTGGCCCGCGCAAAGCGGCTGGCACGAGGCCCAGCTGCCTGGCCAACCAGCGCACAGGTTTTACGTGTACCCGCCGGATGTATGGCAAGGCCCAGTGCAGCTTGCCTGGCAGCAGTACGTGGCCGCGCACTCCAACCGGTCAGCTGCCGGATTAGCGGCCAAGAAACCGGAGGACTGGCCCTTAGGCTGGTTTTTAGGCTTATTCCTGCTGGGGGCGAGCTTTTTGTGGCTGGAGGAGAAGCTCTGAGAGTTGGAAGCACAACAGTAGAGGGCTCCACCCGTACATCCTCAAACGCAAACCGCCCGGACTCCAGCAAAGGGAATCCGGGCGGTTATTTTCTCAGGGTGCCGAAGCAGCTACCCGAGGCAGGACTGACTACTGAGCAGGAGCGGTAGTAGTGGTCGTCGACTCGGTGGTAGTAGCCGGAGCAGCAGCAGCAGCCGTAGTGTCGGCGGGAGCCGTGGTGGTTTCTGTGGTCACGGTCGTGTCGGTAGCAGCAGGAGCTTCTACGTTGGTGGTTTCGGTGTTCTCAGTGGTTTTCTGCTCGCAGGAAGCGAGGCCAGCAGCGAACAGAACGGCAACAGCAGAAACTTTCAGCAGATTCTTCATTTTGGTGTAGGTTTGGAAAAGTAAAAAAGTCTGAAAAACGCCCTTCATACCTACAGTAGCGAAAGGTAACCCTGAAAAGAAAAACTTTTTTTCGCGGGTTACCCCACCGGGCGCAACGTATTAACAAGCAAAGCGAATGGGCAAGGGTCAACCTTCCTATACCGATGAAGAGTTCGTGGCGGCCATCCGCCATGGCGACGACCGGGCGCTGGCGCAACTCTACCGCCTGCACCTTCCGATGGTTCTTCACCTGGTGCAGCAGAACAGCGGCACCGAGGATGAGGCCAAGGATGTGTACCAGGAGGGCGTGATGGTGTTCTATGAAAAGGTGCGCGACGGTTCCCTGGAACTAAGCTGCCAGATCAAGACGTACCTCTATGCCGTGTGCCGCCGCCTGTGGTTGAAGCGTCTGGCCGAGAAAGGCCGCTACGGCGGCCGCCTCGACGACCACGAACCCTACCTCGTAACCGGAGCCGAGGCCGACCTGGCCCTGGCCGAGCAGCGCGACCAGCAGTTTGCCCTCATGGAGCAGGCGCTGAGCCAGCTGGGAGAGCCATGCCGCTCGCTTTTGGAAGGATACTACCTGCTCGATAAATCGATGCAGCAGCTCACCGCCGAGTTTGGCTACACTAATGCCGACAACGCTAAAAATCAAAAGTATAAGTGTCTGGTGCGGCTTAAAAAGCTGTTTTTCACCCACTATCAGGAGGAAGAACAGTTCTAGCGCCGCCCGGTCGCGCCGATGGCGGACCTCACCCACCCGCCTTAGCAGCTATGAAAACGGAAGCCGACTACTACGAGTTATTTGAAGCCTACCAGCGCGGCGAGCTACCCGAGCCCACCCGGACGGAACTGGCCAGCCGGCTGGCCGCCGACCCCGTGCTGGCCCGCCGCTACGCCGACTTCGACGCCCTCACGGGGGCCCTGCATACCTATGGGCAGCGCCGCCTGGTACGGGGCAAGCTGACAGCCCTTCAGACCGAAATTGACGCGGAAGCTGCCCGGGAGGAAACGCTGGAAACCGGCGTGCCTACCATGCCTTCGCTGCATATTTCGCCGGTAGAGCGTCGTCTGCGTGAATTCTGGGGGGGCCACCGCGCCACTATTGCCGTAGCGGCCTCCGTGGCCGTGCTGGCCGTGTTTGCCACGCTGCTGGGCATTGAGTGGTGGCGGGCCGTGCAGAAGCCTAACTCCTACGGCTACACGGTGCTGCGTCGTGAAATGGACCGCATCAAGCGTAACCAGCGCGCCATCAACCGCACCCTCAACCAGATTGATGGGGTGAAGACACCAGAGGAGCTAAACCCCGGCAAGTTTGGCGGTACCGGCTTTGCCCTCACCACCGATGGCTACCTCATTACCAGCTACCACGTTATTCAAGGGGCCGACTCGCTGCTGATTGAAAGCCGTGACCGGCAGCGATACCGCGCCGAGCCGGTGTTTTCCGACGTAGCCCACGACCTGGCCATTCTGCGCATCAACGATAAGGATTTCAAAGGCTTCGGCCGGCTGCCTTACTCTTTTAAGCGGGGCTCAGCCGACTTGGGGGAGCGGGTTTATACCCTAGGCTACCCGCGCGAAGATGTAGTTTTTGGGGAAGGCTCCCTGAGTGCGCGCTCCGGCTTCGAAGGCGACACGGCCTTCTACCAGATCAGCATTCCGGTGAACCCCGGCAACAGCGGCGGCCCACTGCTCGACGACCGAGGCAACCTGATCGGCGTAATCAGCGGGCGGCAGATGGACGTGCAGAGCGCGGCTTTTGCCACCAAGTCCTCCTACCTCATGCGCCTCGTCGACTCGCTGTCGGCCGCCGCGCCGGGAGCCTTGGCCAATGTGCCGCGCACCAGCCAGCTGACCGGCAGCACGCGGGCCCAGCAGGTGCGCAAGCTGCAGGACTTTGTGTTTGTGGTGAAAGTGTACGAGTAAGCAAGCTCTACGGTAGTGAAAAGGCTTATCCACCCGGGTAAGCCTTTTTTTATGCCCGGGGCAGCCAAGCCGCAGGCAGCTTCGTACACAGCCTCGCAACCAGCCGTTGCAAGACCCGTATTTCCGTACTCTTTCCTCAACCTACGCCACTATGAGCACCGAACTAACCCAAGAAGACCTCGAGAAAATTCTTCCCGAAGACATTGCCCGCACGTTTGAGAGTGCCTACCACGTTTTTCAGGGAAACACCGAACACGTAGAAGACCTGCTGAAGCACGGCGCCGTGCTGCTGCGCAAAGCCAGCCAGCGCTTTTCATCAACCCAGGTAATTCTGGGTGTTGCCGTACTGGCTATTGGTGCCGTGCTGCTGACCAAGCGCGCAGCCGACGCTATTCAGGAGCATTCCGATCAGGAGCATTCCGAAGCATAGCCAGCCCTACAGCCAAAGGCCAGCCGCCAGCCGATTCGTCGACTGGCGGCTGCTTTGTTTTATGAGTATTCAACTTTGAGTTAGCCTCAAGAAGTATATATCTACTTCAGCCTCACATCTACCGCATTCTTTCCCAGCTGCAGGCCCCCGAAGTTCTTTCAGCTTAATAAGTGCCATTAGAAGAGCAAGCACTATGCTCTAAGCGCATATTTGTATTGACATTCAATAATTTATGGAATAAAACCGGTTTATCACATAATCATGTGGTATTACTTTCTTGGACTTAACTTACATTATTTCTACAATTGTATATACAAAGTTTTACTTAAAATAACTTAAGTGCCATGAAAAACTTTTCTGCGTTTTTACTCATCGGGGCGTTTGTCGTATCGCTGCCGCTTGAAGCATCCTGCGAAACAGTAGGCACACCCGAAGCCGCCAAACCCATGGCGCAGCTGCGGACTGAGCTGCATCCCGGCAAGCTGTTTACTTCCTGGAGCAAGCGCAAAAAGCAAAACAAGCGCCGCCGGGCCTCGCAACGCCGCAGCCGGTGGGCGGTTAATGGCTGATCCACTGTTACCTCATCCGGTTACTTCCGACTGCAACAGCTTAACGGTCCCGCTTCGTGGTGGAAAAGCGCAACCAGTATAAGGCGCTTTCCTACCAGCCCAATCGTAACCAAATAAAACAAGCGTCACCCGGGCAGACTACTGCCGGGGCGACGCTTGTTCAACATTTTACCCTGCCCAGTAAGGTAGAATCGGGTGGAGCGGTATCAGAAAATGATGCTACTAGCGGGCTATTAGCAGGCGGCGGTAGCTGCTGGCCCCGTTCTGCACCAGCCGCACAATGTAAAGGCCATTTTCCAGCGGAGTCTCGTCGGTGCCTAGCTGCAGGGTATGCGGGCCGGCGCTTTGGCGCTCATCGGAAGCCAGACGGTAAACCGGCCGGCCCACGGCATCCAGCACTTCCAGGGTTACAGCGGCCGGCGTGGCCAGGAAATAAGAGACGGAAACCGGCCCTGCTCCCGGGTTCGGGTACACATCCAGCTGAGCGGCTACTGCTTGCGGAGCATGGCCGGCTGTTGCCAGCATGCGCGTATACCAGATAGGGGAAGTTACTATCCGGTCGCCGTCGGCCTGGGTGATGACGGCGTAATAGTAAGCCGTTTCACCGGGCTGCACGGTGGTTTCGGTGTAGCTGAGCGTGCTGCCCAGGCCGGGGGCCGTGGCTACTACCGTGGCCAGCTGCCCACTGCCCGGCGTACCGCGCAGCAGTGTGAGCGACTTCAGTGCCTCCCCGTCACTATCGGTTACCGAGACGCTGATGGCCGCCGCCTGCTCCCCTTGCACGATGTTGCCCATGGGCTGCTCATTCAGCTGGAAGCGCACTTCGGCGTTCCAGTCGTCGGAGGCGTAGAAGCGGCGGGCGCGCACGGCTTCCAGCAGGCTGGCTTTGGTAAGCTCGGGCGCCAGCACCACTAGGCGGCCGGGCGTGTTGCGCCCGAAGGTGGTGTAGTGGTTGTCGTGGTCGAGGGAGATGCCTACGTGGTAGCCCTTGGCCAGCAGCTTCTGAAACGTGGACTCGTAGCTGCTGCGGGAGGGGTCGAGGTAGCTGATGTTGGTGGACATAGCCGGTCCGGAGCGCATCACGGTACCTACTACGGCGCTGTCGGCGCGGGCGCTGAAGGGGGCGCTGCCGGCCAGGTTGCCGTAGTCGCCGGAACTGGGGTGCGCCAGGGTGGCAAACGCGCCGGGGCGCTTGTTGATCTGTCGAAACAGGGCCTGGTAGTCGTTCTTGGGCACGTACACGTCGTAGTTGCCGCTTTCCCAGTTCAGCAGCTGGTCCACGCCATATACCAGCAGATGGCCGCCGCCGGAAATGGTGCCCCACTCCATGCCATACAGCGCCACAAACTTGCCGTCGACCGTTACGCTGTCGGCCTGGCGCAGGCCCTTGGCGTAGTTGGCGCGGGCCATGCCGGCCGTGGCGTGGTTGTGCTCCGAGATGCCCAGGAAGTCGAAGTGCTGGGAGGCTGAGGCAAAGCCAAAGTTCTGGCCCGGCGTACGGAAGTGGTTTTTGCTTTCATCCTTGTTGCCGTCGGAGTAGGCAGAGTGCGCGTGCAGGTTACCGTAGTAGTAGTTCAGCGTTTGCGGCGCCTGCGCGCGCGCTACGCCAGCCCAGCAGCAAGCTGCCAGCAACAGAGTAGAGGTTTTTTTCACGAAGAAGCAATAGGTACAAGCGGAGACAAAGAGCAGTCTACAAAGCTACTGGTTCTGGTCCAATTTCTCTCCGAAAGTTGCGCACGCCACCCAAAGCCCCATTCCCCGCTCTCCGCTGCTTATATAGGCAAAACGCGGTTGCTGACCAAGGTATGAAGGCAGCTGGCTGAAGGCGTTTAATGCAAAAAGCCTGACGGCCGCCGTGTACAAACACAGCAACCGTCAGGCTTTTTGATGCGGCAGGAAAGCGCTTACCAGATCTTACCGGTAGAGGTGGTCTTTTTGATGCGGCCGTCGCGCTTGAAGCGGGTGCCGGGCAGGACTCGCAATGACACGTTGCCCGGCTCACAGCTGGTCAGAACCAGCTCCTGGGCTTCGTAGCCGCCGGCGCTTACTTTCAGCCGCGTATTTTTTTGCAGCGGGGCCTTGGTCATGATCATGTAGTGCCCCTCAGAGTTCGTAATGAAGGCATCCATCAGGCCGGGCACCTGCACGGTGGCTCCAGTGAGCGGGTTGTTGTCTTCATCGGTAACGGTGCCCGTGACGATGGGGCAGCCCACCGCCTGGGAAGAAGCCGCCACAGGCTCGGGGGCTGATTGCTGCGCCAGAAGCGTACCGGGCGCCAGCAGCAGGCCAAGCCCAAGGAAGAGAATAGAAGCGCGGTGCATAAGCAGGAAAACAGGAAAGCAAGCTACACTATTTATCCCAACCGCTGTGCAGCACAGCCAGTTGGGCAGCCGGTGTTGGCAAACACTGTACCAAGAACCCGCCGGGTTGAAAGGCTGGTCGGGCTGGGGCAGCGCGTGGCCGGCGCAGTGAGTACAGGCTCGCCCGCCAAATAGTTCGAGGCTGCCCTTAAACGGCCTCCGGAATGCTGGCAGCAGCTTTCCCGGTGCTTTGCCCCGCAGTTCCGGGAAACCGCTCAGGTTGAAATTCCCGGCTGCGGAACGAGTGTAGAGATGCCTACCTGCTTCTCCTTAACCGCACTATTGCAACGCTGTATAGTCCCAGGGTGTGATGGTGTATTTTCCGGGCTGGAATTTCGCACGATGTTATGGGACAAGTACTCCACGGCAGCGCCCGCTTGAGCGGTGGCAGTACGGCGCGCTAGCCAACACAGCCAGCAAAGCCTACAAAGCCTGGCCACGCGCGTGGGGGCGGCCGAATTTCTGCGGCGCGTGCTCGACAAACTGCCCTACCGGGTGCATACGGGGCTGGCCGACAACGCGTCCAGTTCCCCCAGCCGCATCCATTCCTGCCGGGCGGGCACCGCTTTGCCCGCTTCTGCCGCGAATATGGCGTGGAGCACCGTCTCACCAAGCCAGCCCATCCCTTGGACCAATGGTCAGATCGGGCGCCTGAACCGCACCATTAAAGAAGCCAGCGTGTAGCGCTTTTACTACCAGACCACAGCCAAGTTAAACGAGCACCGGCAAGCCTTTTTGCTGGCTTACAATCACGCCAAGCATTTGAAGACCTTGCGCGGGCTAACCCCACACGAATTTGCTTGCGCCCAGTGGCAAAAGAACCCGACTATCTTTACCAGGGACTCGACCCACCCCACGCTGGGACTATACACTTAGAGCGGGTTACTTTACGCTCATTCCTTAGCGTGTAAATCCGCCCCGTTGGAAGAAAGGACGCTAACAGCAGTCACCAGGGCAATGCAACAGTTGACCTAAATTTTTAATTAAGGTCATAATTCGAGCGTGTCGAGAAGGGTATGGCCACTCGTGAGAGAGCTGCTAAAGATTGTTTGGGGACTAAGACAGGCATGGCTTGCTTGATCAAGCCAGGAAGCAGTATGCTGATACTTACCCATCATTTTTGATGCTCTCCTAATAGAAAAGCTCCTTCTACGCGGGTAGAAGGAGCTTTTTTGCGGCGAAGTTCGGCGGGAACTAGGGATTCACGTGCTTGAGCTTCCGGCGGCGACGCTCTTGGGTCTGCTTTACGCGGCGGTGCAAGGCCTCACGGGCGGTTTCAGTCTGCTCAGTAGCGGCCGGGGTGGTTTCGGCCTGGATGGTCTTGGTCGACATATAAAAAAAAGTTAAGTTCTGCTCAAAGATACCCTTATCCGGCACATAGCGGCGCATCCTCCTTCCTCAAACTATTTTCTACCTCAGCCAATAGCTCTTTTTGACGTGCTGGCCCAGGTCTTCGGAGTAAAGCCAGACTGGGTTGGAATCCGCGGCGTAGCCTAGGCCCTGTTGGTCGCGGAATTGAGACGAAGCGCAGTGGCTGTTTGCCCGTCAGTTAGCAGCGAGCAGGCCACAATGGGACCTAGCAGATTGCCGTTCAAGGCCACTTTCACAAAGTGGCGGTGGCATAAAGTGAGGCGATGCGCTCAAATCGACAGAATGCAAAAAACGGCTTCTTAATCGACCTGAAGAAGTTTTCGACACTGCTTAAGCAGCTTTAATCACCTGCCTTTATACCACCGCCAATTATTTTATTGGATGGAATTAAACATTAAAAATATTGAGTTATTTTCTGTAGTTCCGTTTGAATTTCCTTTTGCTTGTTTTCACCGGCCAGTAAAAAGGAATTTTTAGCGGTATTCATTTTGTCTTTCGCAAGAGTAATTTCCTGGGATATCTGGTTGATTTCAGCTTTTAGGGTAGTTAAGCGTTGGGTAAGAGTTTGCAGTTCCTGCGCCTTCTTCTGGATCAGTTCTTCCTTGGGCCGCACCTCTTTCTGGTACTGCTGCGCGTGGGCGCTCTGAAAGGCATTTAAATCCCGGCCAATCAGGTTTAAATATTCCTGTCCGGTGGAGAGAAGCTTTTCTTTGGTGAGGCCGGTGCTTTTTAAAACGTTATAAGCGGTCTGGTACTTGATAGCTTCGTCCTGAATGTCATCTATATCCAGTTTGCTGTCCACGAACTCTTTGAAATCAGTTCCCTGAAACAAGGGGTTGCGGGCATTCGCCTCATCAATCAACCGTTCAAAATACTGTTCGTGCTCTGGCAAAGGTTCCGTGATGGTGCCACCGGCAGAATAGGTAGGAACATGGTCCGGAATAGTGATGGGGGTGGCGGGGCCATTGATCAACGGGTGCCGGGCGTCTTCTGGGGCAGCCGGTACCGGCGGGGGTAGAAAAGTAGGCGTGGCCGGCGCCGCAGCCGGAGTGGGGCCCGATGGATTCGGTGTTGCCGCTGCTTGCTTGGAATCATTTTCAAACTCCACAAACGGCGTCAGCAACTGCTTTAAAAAACTCATAGGAAGCGAGCTTATTGCTTGAGGCTCAGCAGGAACCCGATAGTAAAGTTGGCATCCCAGTCAAAAACAAAGGTGTCAGTGCCGGTCGTCTCGGCCAGGCCTTTGTAGATATTTAAGCCAGCGGCCATTTTCTTGTCGGCGGCCTTGTAGGCTTCCGGAGCCTTTAATACGGTATATCTTTCTTCTCCTTTGCGGTGTTGCTTGGCCAGGGTAAAGGGCACCCCACCCAGGATGAAGCCTACATTCCGCTTGCTTGCCGGTATCTTAGCCGCCAGCGTTTTCACCTGGCTGTACACCTGCTCATCGGTGGTTCCTTTTTCGTAGTACTTGGCGCCGGGCAGCTCAATGGACTGCAGGCGGCCATTCTCCTGCCAGGATATCTTGGTATTACCCGATCCAATGTCCACCAGGAAAGAGTTATCGGCGAAGGCGGGCGGAACGGTGGCATTGAAGCCAAGTTTGCCTTCCTGCTCGGCGGTGACGTTGTTTACCACATACCCCATCTTCTTCAACTCATTGCTAATGACGGCGGTTTTGGGTTCTTTCTGGGCGCCGGAGGAAATCACAAAGTGCATGTTCTTGTTCGCCACGCCTTTGTCAAACATGGCTGACAGGTATTTTTTGAGACCGGCTCTGATGTCTTCGGTGGTGGCCAGGCCTTCGTAGGCCAGGGACTCGCCAAAATCTTTGGAGACAATCTCCCAGCGTTTCTGGCGGTCCATGTTGATGACGAAGGAGTTAAAGCCTGTGGCCCCTACTTCCACTACCCCTCGTAGCGTGCCATTTTCCGGCTTCTCGGGCGTGTAGCTGAATTCCCGGGTTTCCTCGGCAGGGCCGGCAGCAGGGGTAGTTGCTGCCGCCGGTACTTCCGTAGGATTGTCCGTGGTCCGGTTGCTGCCGGGTATGGTGGGCGAGGTAGTAGCAGAGGTACTATAGTCGCTATTTCCCCCTGTCAAGCGAGGACTGAGGGCGAAATAGGCCAGTACCCCCATAATCAAAAGGACAACAATAATTCCTAGTGGCTTGATTTTCATCCTGGTAGGTGTTTGTGCGTTTTAAGGTTCTTTTTCCTCTCAATTCTCAGTTTCTTCTTGTCTTTTGAGACGAGTCGATAGCGGCTCTACTTATTGGCCATGGTAATCACCACCACCCGGCCGCCTTCTTCACTGGATAGCAAGAGTTTCTTACCGTCGGTGATGTCTACCATGGTGTTCACGGGTATCTCTTTGTCTTCGGTGAGGTCTTTCAATGAGGTGAGCTTCTGATTTACCAATACCCACTTATTCTGGTGGAAGGTGAAATACCCCACCGGTATCTTCTGCTCGGCCGTAAGTTTTTCATTTCTGACCACGTGCCGGTTCACGTGCCACTGAAACAGGTACTGGTTGTGGTAAACCATCAGGCGGTGATTCTCGGGCCGCCAGACGGTGGGTTTAAATTCAAAGTACAGGTCCAGCACGGGCAGGGTACCTTTCACCGGCGTGCCGCAAAACGGGCACCTGGGCGAAGCAGTGTTATCAAACACAAACCATTTCTGCTGGCAGTTAGGGTTGCTGCAGGGCTGCATCAGATCGGTGGTTTTGAGCAGGGCCTGCTCCCATTGGTCAGCATTAGGCCGCTGGTTAGGGTCGTGCAGTCCGGTTACAAAGGCCTGATCGAATAACGCCTTCAGGTACGGACCCGTGATGGTGTAGGGCAGCTTGGAAACATCCGCCCAGGGCAGCGTCCACTTGGACACCTGATCCAGTTTAGGCCGGTTCGAGTGGTCTGTCGGGTGCTCGATGAACAGAGCCTTCTCCCCCATCGACAGCAGGTCGTCCTGTTCCGTATCCAGGGAGTTAACCTTTCCTCCTTTCAGCGGATGCCGGTAGAGCAGATACAGATAAATCATGACCGGCAGGGCATGCAGGTCGGTGGTGCGGTTGGCGTGCTTGCGCTTGGGGTCGCGCAGTTCCAGGTGTTTAGTGGCCAGCACCTCGGGGGCAATAAAATCGGCGGTGCCGATGACATCCGGGGGGTACAAACCGGGTACGACCAGCCCGTCAATGTCAATGATGGTGGCTGATTTACTGACCGGATCAATCAGGACGTTTTTATAGGACAAATCTGAATGAGACAGACCGGCGGCGTGCAGGCGTTTCACCCCCCGGGCAATTTTCACGCAGATCTGGAAATAGCTGAGCCAGTTGCCTAACTCGCTTTCATCCAGCCGCAAAGTGAACTGCGGGTTCCGGAACTTGGCCGAGGCAAACCACAAGCCCTGTTTCTCTTTTCCCTTGATGCCTTCGCTGGTGGCGTAGCCTTTCTTGAAAAAGAAGTTTTTGTTATACGTGGGCACCACCAAACCCACTTTCCCGTCGGTGGTTTCCACCATGTCGGTAGGCCAACAATACAGCTCTTTGTAGTATTCTCCGCCTTCCCGGTTAAAGAAGCTGTCGTAATACTGCGTCACCAGTTTTTTGAGCCGCTCCCGGGAGTTATAATCCTGCTTGTCGCGGTAAAAAGCAATTACGTACGATTTATCAGGCCCGAAATAAACGTCTTTCATGCCGCCACGCATGGGCTCGCCGTTATCTACGTACGGGTAGGTCTTACCAGGCGTGATGATGGACGGCACCGACTTTACGTTTTGACCGGGCTCATTGAAAAATGTGATGGAACTGCTTTGGCTCACAGGTTCAATTCTATAAAGGAGTTGGTACTCTTTTTCAGGTGGAATTTCTGGTAGTTTTCCCTCAACGAGCTAGAAAACAATGGCCAATGTTCGGTCGTCATGGTTGCCGGGGCTCCAGAAATCCATCCATTTGGAGAGCTGCGCTTCAATGTCGGGATTCTTGGTACTCAGTTCTACCGTGGTCTTATCCTCGTTCTGCCCCTGTAAGTCAGCCAGAAATTCCTGCCACTTGGCAATGTCAGGCAGGCTGGCCTCCACCACGAACTTAGGGTCATAGATGCCATCAGACATCATGATCAGGTACGAGAAGTCGTCCAGCAGTTTAAACCCAAAACGGGTAGAGAACTTTTCATTCTGGAAAATCTCGGGCATGGTGATAAACCGGGTACCGCCCCCGAATTCGCCTACGTCAATCCAATTTAGGAGCGTCACTTCGGTCACGTCTTTGTTCAGGACGGCAATAGGGCAGTCGCCTACGCCAAAGGAAAGCAAGGCGTACCCCACGTCATACTTCTTGAACAAGGTGAAGATGAGCGTACTGCTCAACTCTTTCAACGGGACCTCCTGCGCCTTGGCGAAGCTTTCCAGTTGTTTGTGCACCTGAAAAGCCGCTTTGCCCAGGGTGTTGTACACGAAACGGTTCAGGTTTTTCTGGGTGTCCTCCCCGGTCTGGCTCGCGTGCTGTTGCACCAGGCTGTCAAACTCGGCCATGCTTTCGACGGAGGCGGGGTCCAGGAAATAGCTGACCACGCCGGCACAGGCCAGCGCGGATCCTTTTCGGGAAAGTTTCGCACTCCCGGCTCCGTCAGACACTACCACCACGTTCCAGCCATTGGGCAGCTCCTTGAACGCAAAGTCATCTTCCCGGAACGAGCCCACCGTGGCGTGGGAGCGGCCGCGTTTGGAGGAAACCAGCAGGTGCCGGTCGCCCAGGGGAGCGAACAAGGTGACCTCGTCTTCCTTCCAGTAGGGGTCGTTCCTGTCGCTCGCCAGGTTTTTCCAGAGGCCTTTCGGATCGGGGTTGATGATGAGCAGAATCTCTTTTTGGTGGAAGGGAGCTTCCTCCGGTTGGCCTTCCACTTTGAAGAAAACCGAAAATTTCAGGTCGCCGCTTTGGGTAGGAACCCCGGTAATCTGGTTGTTTTCGGCGCTGTAGGTCAGCCCCAGAGCTTCAAGACCTTCTATCCGGAAGGCCACAAGGTCGTTCCAGCCATATTTCTCGAAGTCAAAGGGAGCCGCATAGGGCTTCCCCACGGTAGCATTTGGAATACGAATGGGCTGCTGCACAATCTCAGCTATTCTATCTTCGGTTTTCCAATTGGCCATGAGCTGTTCCTGGTTTTTTCTGAGCTGGTGGAGAATGGCAAGGTTCTGTTCTTCCTGCAAAAAGTGGTCGAACAACTTCATCCGGTGCTCTGGAATGATGATGCCGTTGCTTTTGAAAAGATCAGTCACCAGTTGTTTTGCCTCGGCCATTCCTGCTGTTGGGCTTACTGTTTTCAACGCTTTTTGTGGGTGCTCACGCTTGGGCTACCTTTTGCCGTTTATTAGGCTACAGGGTAGTTAGCGGCCTGATCGTCTTTTGTCGCTGGGCCTGCTGCTTAAGAAAACAAGGAAGAGGCTGATGAAGATCTTCTCCAGCCTCTTCCTTGTCTGGGGAGGAGCTACTCGCTTACGTGACGATATTCAACTCAGCAGGAGGCGGGGGCAGTTCACCCATACCGGTTACTTCCTGGCCGCCATCCTCTACTTTGGTAGAAGAAACGCCAATGGAGGCACTCACC
Organism: Hymenobacter guriensis; assembly: GCF_015773195.1. Taxonomy (GTDB): domain Bacteria; phylum Bacteroidota; class Bacteroidia; order Cytophagales; family Hymenobacteraceae; genus Hymenobacter; species Hymenobacter guriensis. The sequence goes on along the minus strand of NZ_JADWYK010000003.1, from coordinate 1,586 downwards.
CAGGTAAAGAACTTGGCAATGCTTTGGCTGTCGGCGGTATCCAGGGTTACGACATTTTCCGTGATCTGCTTTAACAGCGAAGAATCGGCGGCGCTGCCTGCGGCGCAGGCCACGGTAAAGGCCGTTTTCCGTTTTCTGAACTCTTCCAGGCCAAGCTGCCAGTCATCGGTGGGAATACCATCCGTCATGATGAACACCAGGGGTTTCCAGTCGCCTTTTTGCTCCGCCGTGGTTTTGGTCACCTCATTGTCCATGCAGGTAGAAACCAACTTAAGCGCCTCGCCCAGGCTGGTCGTGCCGGTAGCTCGGATGTCCACCATCTGAAACGAAGCCAGATCGGTTAACGGCACCACTTGCTTTGCCTCACTATCAAAGGTGATGATGCTGATAAAGGCAGTCTCAATAGCCTGCGGATTCTGCCGCAACGAGCTGATCATGACCTGAACGCCATTTTTAACTGCTTCAATGGGCTCTCCGGTCATGGAACCAGATGTGTCCAGTAATAAATAGACGGGTAGTCTTCTCATGGTTTTCAGGTTTTGAAATGTTTTTGATAAACGCTGCAATTGTAGCCTTACGCAAGACAGAAACGCAAGCCAATTTTTCTTGAGAAAAAGTCTTTTAGGCTTCGGGCTTTATTCAAAGCGCCATTTTTGAAAAACAGCTGTAAAATCCTATTCTCAGGAAATTGGCGGCTGACCGGTTTAACGCAGGCCTCTGGGCAAGGGTTGGCAACTGCCCAGGCTCACGGACGAGTTGGCCAAGCCTCCATTCGCAAGCACCTGACTACTCGTCCGGGCTTAGAGTAGCAATGGATGCTTGCCTGGGTCCAGGTTTCCTCAGCTAAGCTGCAATTTGAGGTGGTCTAGCTAAGCCGGACAGAGTTGGGACGTTGTTTGAAGATGAGTTTCGAAGTGGTATGGGGCAAGGTAGCCGAGCGCAGAATGCCGCCGCTCGGCGTTGTAGTAGGCGATGTGGTGGCTGATTCCGAGCTTGGCCTCGGCCAGGCCGGAGAAGTAGCCGCCGTCGAGCAGTTCGGCTTTGAAGCAGCTCCAAAACGATTCGGCGTGGGCGTTGTCGTAGCAGTTGCTTGAAGCGGGTGGCCGTGTACTGACTGCCCTGGGCGGAGTGCACGACGAGCCCGGCCGGCGGGCGGCGCACCACCAGGGCGCGGCGCAGGGCCTTGCTGACCAAGGCTTGTTTATAAACATCGAGCTCCTGCTCGGCCCGTTTGAGGCGGGACCGCAAGGCACGCACTTCCGGGGCACGGGCCACTTCTTCACTGCCCACTTCGGCCACGAGTTGGGCCTGCTGCCAGCGGTAAAGCAGCTTGGGGCTGATGCCCAGCTGCCGCGCGACCGCCTGCGTGCTGCGGCTCTCGCTGGCCAGGCGCAGGGCCTCGGCCTTGAACGCCTTGTCGTACTTGCGTTGTTTGTCGGGTGATATCCCGCTGAATATTGTTGCCATGACAGAAGAAATATACGTCCTTCTTCTGTCCGCCTTGCCTATGTGTATAGTCCCAGGGCGTGATGGTGTATTTTCCGGGCAGGACTTTCGCACTCAGTTATGGGACAAGTACTCCACGG
>NZ_JADWYK010000002.1 GCF_015773195.1 Hymenobacter guriensis | reverse complement strand
ATCAAGATTATCTGCCCCGAGCATGGGCTGTTTGAGCAGGTAGTTGCGAGCCATTTAGCGGGGCTTGGCTGCAATGCCTGTAGCGGCAGGGCTAAGCTCGACACGAAACAGTTCATAGCAAAAGCCCGCGCCGTTCACGGTGAAAAGTATGACTACTCGCAGGCGGTATATCAAAACAGCGCGGGCAAGGTCAAGATTATCTGCCCCGAGCATGGGCTGTTTGAGCAAACAGCCCGCAGTCACTATGAGGGCAGGGGCTGCCGTGTGTGTGGCAAGGCAAAGTATTCCCTAAGCAGGACGCATCCAGTTGATAGGTTCATAGCAAAAGCCCGCGTTGTTCATGGCGAGAAATTCGACTACTCGCAGGCGGTTTATGGCAATACTTATTCAAGAATCAAGATTATCTGCCCCGAGCATGGGCTGTTTGAGCAGGTAGTTGCGAGCCATTTAGCGGGGCTTGGCTGCAATGCCTGTAGCGGCAGGGCTAAGCTCGACACGAAACAGTTCATAGCAAAAGCCCGCGCCGTTCACGGTGAAAAGTATGACTACTCGCAGGCGGTATATCAAAACAGCGCGGGCAAGGTCAAGATTATCTGCCCTGAACATGGGCTGTTTGCTCAAACAGCCAACAGCCACATGCAGGGGGTTGGCTGCCCGGCTTGCTTCACTGCTGGCTGGTCCCGTAGTCAATTTATTCGCTGCTGTAGCAGGCGCAGCGCCTCGCTTTATATCCTGCACTGCAAGGGTGGGGGGGAAGATTTTTTTAAGGTTGGTATAACGTCGCACTCTGTAGCGCATCGCTACAAGGGCAAGGGTTCCATTCCTTACGAGTACATCGTTTTGATGCTGTATAAGTCAGCTAACGCTGGGGAGGTATGGGATTTAGAAAAACGCCTGCATAGGGAGTACAAGCAATTCAAGTATGAGCCTAGAATTAAGTTTGCTGGTTTTACAGAATGCTTTAGTTCAGTCATTGCTATGCTCGGAGCCTTGCCTGCTACTACTAAAGTGTGTGCGCTAATAAACCCAGGGCCTTAAGCTTGCCTCTTCTTTGATAATCAGCACCCGGCCCTGCGTCGGGTGTTTTTTTTGCCCACCGGCCCCCAACATCCCTTTAAAAGCTCTCTACGCGTCAGGTTGCGCGGCTAGCGCGCTACATCGGCGGGGCGTGTGGTATCCCTCACAGTGTATGCGCTTTATTTGTCTTTATGTAAAGTATTAGTTTACTTTACGGGAGCCAACCGCGTACACCTTAACGTGTTTACTTTCCAGCTTACCTCCGATATTCTGCCGGCCTACACGCTGGAAGTTGAGCCTATAGGATGGGCCGGGCTAACCGTCGTGCTAGCCCGCGACCCAAAATACCACGGTGTTACGCACGAGTTAGCAGGGGAGCTTACGTTCGTCAAAAAGGGCGGCGACTACCTGCGCCAAGTTTATGAAGCGAAGGGTGTAGAGGGGCTGGTAGTGCTGACTGCCTATCTCTATAATCCTAACGAGTTCCGCCGGGAAGAGGTAACCCACTTGCGCGTAGACTTTACTCAATATTCAGTCACCGAGAGGGGTGTTTCTATCAAGTTACGGCAGACGGGGTTTACCACCAAGCTGCTCAACCGCGACAAGACGGAGGTAGACATATTCCGAAATGAATCGGTCGAAGGCGTGGCCCTGCCACCACTGGGCATCGCTCGCCCTACCCTGTACTCTCAGGTATTTGAGCGCAACTACTACGCCAAGACAACCTATCAGGCCCTTTCGCCTACCGTCACTGTCTTCAATGGGGAAAGCCGTTTCTACACCCTTTATTTCAGCTTTGGCTCTCGCGAAAGTGATGACTTTATAGATGAATTCGGCATCGGCCAGATGGCTAATACGGCACAGGTCGGCACCTCACCCGCCCCAATTTTCACGGCAACGGAAGATGCAGTGCTAACGATTGAGGCGCAGCTTTTCTCACAGCTGACAGTTCTTCAGGAGCCCGGCTCGGCCTTCCCGGCTAAGTCAAAGTTTCACCACGTCACGGGGGTTTACTACCTGCGCGTCATCAACAAGCAGGGCGTTCTCACCTTTGAAAACCAGCTTAGCAGCTTCGACAAAGACGGTATTAGCGAGGACTTTGAGCAGCGGGTAAATTTCCCAATCAACGAAACGCTCAACCTACTCATCGGGGATCAACTGTATCTGTATGCAGCGCTGCATGTTGACGACATTGACGAAAACTACCTACTACAGTACAGCTTTGACCTGTACAACGCGGTAAATCCCGGCTCGTTTCTGCGCCTGCGCGCCACGACAACCACTCCTGAAACCGGTGCTACTGGTCTGTTGGTGCACGAAGCCCTGGAGCGCACGGTGCAAGCCATCACCGACCGACCCGGCCCGGCACTGTACTCCGATTACTTCGGGCGCACCGACACGACTACGCCTTACCAGGAAGACGGCCCCGGTTCTCTGCGGCTGGTTACCGGCGGGTTTCAGCTGCGCAACTTCCCGCTGGCGGAAAAGCCGCTGTTTGTGAGCTTCCGCGACCTGTATGATAGCCTGGACGCCATTGACTGCCTGGGCATGGGTGTGGAGCGCCGCAACGGCCTGGAAACGGTACGCATAGAGCCCCGCGCCTTCTTCTATCAGCCGGCGGCCGGCTTGCAGCTGCAGCAGGTGGCTGGATTGTCCAAAAGAGTGCATGCGGACCTGCTCTACAGTAGCGCTGAAGTTGGGTTTCAGCGCTGGGAGTCGGACGCGCCCAACGGCCTGGATGAGCCTAACTCGGAGCGCACGTATGCCCTACCGCTCTCGCAGGTGTCGTCAACTTACACAGCAAAGTCACCCTATGCCACGGCCGGGTACCTGATTGAGGCTACGCGTCGCCAGCAGTACAAGGACGCAAATACAAAGGAGGGTGGGGCCGACAATACGAAATTCCTGATCAGCCTCCGGCGGGAAGGCGGCCTACTGATGCCCGAGCGGAACGAGGCATTTGCCACCGTGGTAGGAGTGTTGGCCCCAGGCTCTACTTACAATCTGCGGCTGACGCCTGGGCGCATGTTGCGGGCCCATGGCCCATGGTTGCGCGCCGGGCTGGTGCACCGCGAAGACCGTAAGCTACAGCGTGGAGCCGGCGGCGGAAATTCTGCCTTGGTTACGCGTCTGTTGGAAGAGGCAAGCCAAGTAGCCGAAGCCGGCGACGTGCCCGTGTTGGCGCTCAATCCGCCTTACGTGCTGCCAGAGGTCTACGAGTTCACCTGCAAGCTCACGCTTTCGCAACTCGAAATCCTGCGCCGGCAGTCCTATGCGCAGGTATCCTTCCTTGACAGCCAGGGCAACCGCAAGGCTGGCTACCTGCTGCGGGCTGAATACAAGCCCCAAAGCGGCGAAACTTCCTTCACTCTCTTACGCGCAGCGGCGCCTGTTCTCTAATGGCCACGCTCTCGCTCTATACAGTTCCTTCCTGCTCCGCAGACCATACCGGAACGCTGACCGCCAGCGCCCGCGGGCAGCGCCCCCTGCGCCTGATTGTTTACGACGAGCAGGGGGTGGCAATAAAGGAGCTTTTCAGTAACACATTCTCCTCTCATTTTGTAATAAAATTCCTGCCCAACGGGCTCTACACGCTGAACTTATCGGACGCCAGCGGGGAAGAGGTAGAGAACAACGTCGAAATAGAATGCACCCCTCCGGTTGCCTGTGACCTGCTGCTGGGCGCGCCTACCTACACCGCAGATACAGCGGGCGGCTTTACCGCCTTGGTGCCGTTCACTACCACGGCCGGCGACCTGAAGGCATTTGCCTTTAGTGGGGTGCGCCCCACCACCGGAATAGTTTATGGCCTGTCGCCGCTCGTCGTTAATGGGCTCGTAGCGGAAGAGGTACGGTCCGTAACCATAGAAGACCGTAACGGCTGCCAGCAGACCCTGGCCCTGGTAACGCCGGCAGAAGAACCAGACCCGGCGCCCGCGCCACCGGCACGGCGCCCGCACTTCCTGGTACCCCTGCCTAACTCCCTACGGTTTTATCAGGCATCCGCCGGTTTGCTCGACAACACGGCCTTTGCTGAGCAGCGTCCCCTGAATTACACCAACCCGGGCTACTGCCAGCTGGTGAATACGGCCGACACCTTGGTACTGCAGCTACAAAGCAACTACGCAAACGCCCCTGTTTGTCAGCTGCTGCGGTGTAGCGACTCGGCTCAGGTTGCTACCCTTGCACCTGTTCGCGTGGTGCAGGGTAGCGCGCAAACCCTGTCTTTCGCGGCCTACCTGCGGCCCGATACCGCTGCGGGCAAGGTGCGGGTGTACTTCAATAGCGACTCGCTGCCGCTACCGTTTGAAATCGGAAACGAGGTAATTATTGCCGGCGCTGGCTCCCTGAATGGGACGAAGCAGGTGCAGAGCGTGCTGGAAGATCCGGCATCTGCTGCGCCCTACCTGCTGCTGTCTGGTGTCTACCCTACCGGGGCCCAGCGCATTGATTGCCTGCTGAGCATGGACTACGCCGCGCAGTCCTTTGACACTTGGCAGGTAGTGGTGCCTTTTTCTTCCGTCGCCCCTGGCTGCTACTACCTGCGCCTGAGTGCAACCGATGCAGACTTCCTGACTGCGGAGGCGTTGTCGGATTCTATCGACGTGCGCTACCAGCACCAGGATACGGTATTAGTCGCCTACCGCAACTTCGACAACGCCTTCGGCCTGAACTACACAGCTGGCATTATCAACCGCCTGCGGGTAAAAGGCCGCTTGGTGCCGTTGGCGCCGACGAGTGAAAAGGACGTGCTGCGCCAAAGCAATGACACGCTGGAGCTCCTTTCCGCCCGCGTGCGCCGACAGTTGCGCCTCGACACGTTCCTGCTGCCGGCCTGGCTGCATGAGAAGCTGGTGCTGGCCCTGAACCATGATTTCAAGACCCTGAACGGCCAGCGGGTTTCGCTGACTGAAGACTACGCAACGACCGCAGTGGACCGCTACCTGCTCAGCAACGGCAGCGTGACCGTGGAGCCCTACGAGGGCCTGGGTGCTGGCAATGCTGATGATCTGGGCGACGTGGACAGCGGCGAGGGCGAATTCCTGCTGGCCGACAACAACTTCTTACGCATCAACCGCTGATATGGCAACGGACCTACCTGGCATTGAATTAAGCCTCCTTTCGCCGCTTCCCGGAGAAGGGCCGCTGCCCGCCAGTGCTATCCTGCTGGTGCGCGACACCGTGACCGGGAAAGACCACCGCGTCGACGTTACGCGCCTGCTCTCGGGCGCGCTGCTGGATATATCAGCCCTAGCTGGCACGACCTCCCCCATATTCAGCGTCAACACGCCCTCAGGCAGAAGCCAGGAGCAGGGCGTAAGTTACACGCCCGTTGCGTTCGGAACGCAGCAGGGCGGCCCCTCGGGAGCCCTTGCGTTGGAATGGAGCGACCCCGGCGACGGCAGCCCCTACAGCATGCGCTTTGTGCAGTGCCTGAAATTCAATGGCGACTATACCAGCCCGCTGAATGTCTGGGTGGCGCTGGGTAGCGCGGGGGCTGCTGATATTTTATTCCCAGCTGACGAGCCGGCTTTCGCCACAGGGTTCGGCAACCTGCCCGCCGGCTACAACCCGGCCAATAAATCCCCGCTGGAGGTGTTGCGTTTGGCTGGCTCAGCCGTGTACCAGGTGCCCGCCTTTACTTCCTTCACCGTGGCAGGCGCGGGCACCCGCACAGTACCAGTGGGCACCAGCTTCGCTGCCGGCTTCAAGAGCTTTGCCTGGGCCACCAGCAACGGCACCAACGTGGCGGCTGGCAGCATCATTGTAAAAGATGGAGCGTCGGTGCTCAATGCGCTGGATGAGAATGAGCAGCCGATAGGAGAGGCCAACGACGGGGCCGCCTCGTTTTCGGTGCCGGCCTTTACAGCCGTACTGGGCGAGTCGCGGCGCTACCGCATCGAAGCCACCAACAGCAAGGGTGCTGCCCTTTCGCGGGAGGTTATCATCTCGGGCGCATATGAGATTTTCTACGGCCCCAGGGCTGGCGCGCCTACGACCTCCGAGCAGGTACGAGCCCTGCCTTCGCGCCTGACCACGGACGCCAACGTGTTCACGCTCAATACTGGCAACACCCTCAAAGACTTCGTGCTGCACCTGCCACCGGGCAAAAATCTGGTGAGCATCATCGACCTGGACGCGCTCAATAAGAATGTGACGGCCGAGTACAGCGAGAGTGAGCTGATGGTGCAGGATCTGGCCGGCGCCGATACGCTCGATGGAGAGGGTGAGCCGGCGGCGGGCACGCTCTACGTCAAGTCGCAGGCCTCGGCCTACACTACCTCTCACCGCCACCAGGTAACCCTATCCTAAGATGCTGACTGGACTCGAACTTGAATTAGGGGCCGGCATTGCCATCACCAACCCCGAGCCGGTCGATGCCCGGGGCCACGCGCCCCGGCAGCCCGGCCAGCGGGCCCGCGGCTATGCCTCGGTGGCGGATGCCTGCGCGGCCATTGAAAACGACCTGCGTTTCGACGGCATGCCTGTCTATATCACCGGGCTGGGCCTGCACCGGTGGAAACACCCAGACTACTCTGATGCTGGGCTGAAGCCGGAAACAGTAACAGCTGCCCGCCGGGGCCTGCCGCTTCTGTTAGCCAATACCACAGAGCTGGCCGCGCAGACCAGTGAATTGGTGCTGGGTATGTCGGCCACAGTCATCAACAACACCGATGCAGCCACGGCTGACTTTGGCGTGGATGCTGGACAGGCTGACTACCGACTGGTGAAGGACAGTTCCAGCTCCTTGCTGGCCTATACCAATGCCGCCCCCAGCACCACAACCACGGTGAAAGTGCGCTGGCAGCTGGTAGAGCAGACGGGCGAGGCCTTCCCGCCGTTCCAGGTGCGCGAGTACGAAAAGGGCGACAGCTTCCGCTACACGTTTACAGACGTGGTGCCCAACATCACCCGGCTGCTGGAGGTAAAGCAGGATCTGCAATTCGACAATGAGGAGCAGATTCCACTGCCCAACCGCACGCTGCTCGAAGCAGGTACAGACCCGAACTACAAGCTGCTTTCGCCCCTCACGGCCGAGTCGGGCGTGTCGTCGGTGAATGGACTATCGGGCGCCGTGACCGTGACCAAGAACATGGTGGGCCTGGGCAACGTGACCAACGATGCCCAGGTAAAGCGCAGTGAGCTGGCCGCTCCGTTGGGCGTGGCCACGCTCGACGGCAACGGCAAGCTGCTGGCCGTGCAGTTTCCCGACGGACTGCTCAGCGGCCTGAGCTGGAAGGGCGACTACTCCTTCGCCACGGGCCAGGTCACCAGTCCCGAGGCGGCCCTCAACGGACAGCCGCTGCCGGCGGCCGGCGCTGGCAACATCGGCTGGTATTTTCTCTCGCAGGGCAGCGGCAGCATTGCCGGCCCGGGCGGTACACAGATCAGCTACGAACAGGGCGACTGGATTGTCAGCTACGGGGCTGTCGGCTACCGCAAGGTAGATAACACCGATGCCGTGCAATCGGTGGCCGGAAAAACGGGCGCTGTCACGCTGGTAAAAGCTGACGTGGGCCTGAGCAACGTCGATAACACCAGTGACCTAGCTAAGCCCATTTCTACTGCTGCGGCTGCGGCCTTGGCGGGCAAGCTCGATGCGGCCACCGTCGTGACGGCTGGCACTGCGCTCAAGTTCGACGTGGAGCGCACCTACGGCTCCGAGGCAGCGCCCCGCTCGGATGCCTCCTACTCGCTGGATCCAGCTGGCGCGATGGTCAATACGGTGGTCATGGTAATTCACCAAGCGGCCACGGCGCCAACGCTGAGCAATACCATATTCCGCAGCACAACGATCAGTGCCTCTTACAAGGCCAACGTGGTGAATTACCTGCTGTTTTTCTACCGCAATTCGTCGCTGGTTCACTACACTATCTACCAGCTCAAATGAGTAACCTGCGGCGGTATTGGCAATTTCTCGGCGGCCTGGTCCCGAGCCTAGCAGTGAAGCTAACGCGGCTGGCCTCTGGCAACTACACTGGCACGGTCTTCAGCCCTACGCCGGTGACGGTGAATGTGGAGCCCACCGGGCAGGAGGTCACGGCACCGGGTAACTCCAGCTTCACCGTGAATTTCCCGGCCGCCGGCACGTACTACCTGCGTCTGTATGCCGCTGGTACGGACATCGTGAGCTATGTGAATTTGGATGGACTAGGTGTCGTGGGCACGGAAGGCGACCCGGACGGCGTGTTCGATACGACCCAATTCCTGAACCTGACCTATGCCAACGTGACGGGGAGCTACGTGCATACCGTCCGGGGCTACTACCAGGACACGCTGTTTATTCGCAGCACCCTGCTGACGTCCGGTACGCTGAACCTAACGGACGTGAACACGGCCACCATTAACATGGAGTTCAACAAGTTCACCGGGCTACTGCTGCCGGTGAACCGTGACCGGCTGGTGAGCATCCTGGGAGCCAGTGGCCGGCTAAGTGGCACCTTCACGTCAGGCATCATGCCGGTGTTGAAAACGCTGGAAATAGGCTCCGACCAGAATGCCGCCGGCCGCCTGACGACGATTAACATCACGGGCTGCACGGCGTTGGAAACCTTCGCTCACTCGCAGAACCAGACGAGTTCGGTAATAGCCACCGCCGCGGATGTGGCCAAGCTGAAGACCTGGACTGCTCTGCGCTGTGCGCTGGGTGGCGCCAATGCTGCGGCACATGCCCTGCTGGTACGCTATGCCGTGCTGCTCACTAGCCTGGATATGCGGGAAAATGGGCTAACGGGGGCAGAGCAGGAAGCCTTCTTTGATTCCTTCCTGGATACGGTCGGTAGCCGCGTGGCCACCGGAGCCAAAACCTTCCGCCTTGACGGTACCGGCCTAGTCGCGCAAACCAATGAGGGCTTGGTACAAACCCAGGAACGGACGAAGGTGGCCTCGTTGCTGAGTGCGCTCAATATGACGGTGAGCTACAACCGCCCTCGCCTGAGCCTGTCCCGGCTGAACACCAACACCATCCGCCTGACCTATACCGGCACCCGAGACATAACCATTTGGGGCATAGGCGACACGATTACACTCATTAGCTCCACCAACACTACGGGCCTAACAAATACCACCTACACCGTGCTGGCTGGCAGTGGTAAAGTATGGGACATCGGCCAAACGGGAGCCACCATTTCCAATGGTGCCCTCGGAACCTTCGATAAAATCTAACCCCGCCCGCCGTGAACCCCGTGAGCCACTTCTTTCTCGAAATCTATAAGCTACTCGGCTTCCGGAGTGGGCGCGATATGCTGGAATCGGCCTTCGGCTTGAAGTTCTACTCCGTGCAGCTGCTCAAGATTCAGATCAGCACCACCATGCTTGCCAGCGTCGTCGGCTTCTGTGCCCAGTGGATATGGGACCCGCCCTCGGCCCTGTTTCTGCTGCTGGCTATGGAGGTGCTCAATACCTTCTACGGTATCCGAGTAGCGAAGAAAATCAAGAAAGAGCCTTTCAGCTTCGAGAAGTTCTGCCGCTTCTTCGGCAAGCTCTTCGCCGTGCTGGCCGTGTTGAGTATGGTTAAGAACATGATCAACAGCTACGAGGCCGTGAAGGTGGTAGACTTCACTGTGTTCATCTGGCTGGCTGGCACCAAGCTGCGGAAGATTATCTCCAAGCAGGTGGCCCTGCGCGTGATGGAGGACGGGCTACCCGGCGTCATTCAGCAATTCATTCAGCAGTTCCTCTCCACAAAGGTGGCGGCCCTTCTGGTCGACGCGGCCCAGGGTGTGAAGCCCGCCCCGGCAGACCTCCCTTCCCCCAACCCCGAACCGGCCCCGCCAACGGAGCCCCAAACTCCCTAGGTCCCAAACTCCCTAAGTATGCAACTCACACGCCCCCAACTCCTCGAAGCCGTGGCCGGCTGCAGCGCCGCCGAGGCTACCACCTTCATCGGCCCTATCAACAAAACGCTGGCCCGCTACAAAATCAGCACGCCCCTGCGCGTGGCGCACTTCCTGGCCCAGATCGGACACGAGAGCTGCGGACTCGATGCCGTGCGGGAGTACGCCAGCGGCGCCGCCTATGAGGGCCGCCTTGACCTGGGCAACGTGCACCCCGGCGACGGGGTGCGCTTCCGGGGACGGGGCCTCATTCAAATAACCGGCCGGGCCAACTACTACGCCCTCTCGCGGGCCTTCGGCGTGGACTTCGTGGCCGACCCGGTGAAGCTGGAGCAACCGCTGTATGCCGCGCTTTCCGCCGGCTGGTACTGGAACTCGCGCAACCTCAACGAGCTGGCCGATGGGAATTTCTTCCGCACCATAACGAAAAGAATTAACGGCGGCACCAACGGCTATGCTGACCGCGAGGCCCGCTTCCTCCGCGCTGCCAAGGCCCTGGGTGTACCTGGTGGCATTGTGCCAGCCGTGGCCGCCTAACCCACAACCAGCAACCTGTTACCTGTCACCTTCTCACCATTTCACCATACCACTATGAAAAACTGGATCCTCCGCATCTTTCTGTTTGTGCTCCTGCTGGCCCTGGGCTTCTGGTGGCGTCAGGCTGCCCAGTCCTCAGACTACGGGCACGTCGAAGGCAGTGCGTACCTGACCGCCTTTGTGTTGGTGCTGCTCCTGAACATTGGCAACGCCTACGGCGACTGGCGTACGCGCAAGAGCTTGAACCAGAAAGCCCGGCCCCGCTGATGTTCTGGCTGCTCTACAACCTGTTCGCGCTGCTCGACGGGCTCTGCGACGCGCTGCTCTACGGGCGGCTCGGGGCGGATTCCTTCGAGTGGAATGAGCACGCCCCGCTCGGCACCCGGCGCGTGGTAACCGTAGCGGCGGCCGTGGGCGCCGGGGCTGATGCCGTACTGGCCGGCCCCGGCTCTGCGGCTGGCGTGGCCCTGTGGGCGTGGTGGCTGGGCTGGGAAATAGTGGCCGCCGCCTTCTCCTTCAGCTTATTCCACAACGAGGCCTACAACTTCGGCCGCGTCTGGATTCGGGAAAAGACCCTTACCCGCGCCTGGGACGCCTTCCGCTTCAACTACCAGTCTGACAGCACTACGGCCCGCTGGGACTTCGACGGGCCCGCCCGCTGGCAATGGCCGGCGCTGCGGTGCTCTGGCTCGGCCTGGGCTGTATTCTCCTCGCCAAACTCTAACGTTATGACGGAATCTACAAAACGCGCCTGGCCCTTCCTGGTTCTGCTGATAGGGGTAATCATAGCCAGCTGCTGGCTGTTTGGTTGCGCCGCCTCCCGTACCACCCAGCCGGAGGAAGAGCTTTCCCCGAAAACGTGGGCAACACCCACGTTTTCCAAACCAGACCCCGCCGCGCCGCCGGCTACACTTCCGGAGGCCGACCAGCCCGGTATACTGAAGCAGGTAGCCACCAGCGCGGCCCGCCTGTTTGGCGGCTCCGGCAAGACCAAATTCAATGGCCCGGTAACTATTCAGCTGGGCAACGGCAACATTGCGGCCGCAGCCACGAAGCCGGGTACTATGGCCACTGGCACCGACGCCACCGCCGTGGAAGCGAAGAAAGCGCAGGCTCCGGTGCAAGCCGGAACTGGCAACAACCAACAGGCAACTGACAACACAAAGGCTGGCCAACGGGGCGGCGCTGCCGCTACGGCACCCGGCGCTAGTGCCGAGGCCTCCTCGAAGCCGGGAGGGGTGCCCTGGTGGGTGTTTGTGCTGGTGGCTGGTGCCGGCGGTGCGGGTGGCTGGTGGCTACGCGGGAAGGCCAGTGTATGGCACTGGTGGCCGGCGTGGGCGCGGCCGGGTTAGATGTCGTAGCTTTGTGCTGTCGTCGGACGCAGCGTGGCCATAGTTCTTAGCACGTTCTATGTGTGCATGCTGACTAGTAGGGACACAGAAAAGCCCCGGCTGCTAAAACGGTCGGGGCTTTTTTTATTAGGAGCCGGGCGGGAAGCGCATCCGCTCGAAGAATGCCTCCAACGTCGGAACGTGCTTCTGCGGTAGCGGCCGGGTGCCGCCGACCCAGTACTCCAGGATCTTGTGCGAGAAACCGCAGCTTTCGGCAATGCCTTTTAGGCTGAGCGCCTTGCGGAACTCCTGCACATAGGCCAGCAGGCGAGCCTCCCGCTCACCATCCAACGCAACCAGCGGCTCAGAATTCTCGGATTTCGATTGTTTCTGCATCGTTTTCTATAATTGTCTGCCCGTAAAAGGCGGTCGGCTCCTCGTGACCGTAGGGCGCAAGGCCCAACTCGCTGGGACGGGCTTTACTAGGTTTCAGCTCCCAGCGGCCAGCGAATAGATGGTCGCGCACGGCGGCCCATGCCCCGGCGTAAGTTTCGTACTGACCAGCCCAAACGCGGCCGCTAGGGTTGTCGTCGTACTCGGCGGCCCATTCAGTGTAGGTGCTGCGGATTTGATACATAGGGCTGGGATTGAGTTGGTGCCGCTACCGAAGCCAACCGCTGCCAGGGTAATCGGCTTTCGGTTGACTTCGGTAGCGGCGGAAGGATTGCGGCTTGCAAGGAAGGGGTAAATTTAGCTTAGTTCAGCTAAGACCTTGGCGCATGAACCACGCTTAGCTACCATTTCTTTGGCGGCTTTCAGCGGCAGCACCCGGCGTATCCGGTTGCGAATGCCAGCCAGAATAGAGCTAGCATCTTGTTGGGTATAAGCGGCTACGGCAGTCACAAACGCCTTCACGTCGCGGTTGCCACGGGCGGAGTTGCAGGAGAGGCAGCAGGTTACAAGATTCGTTTCCTTGTTGGAGCCGCCCAAAGAGTAGGGCATCAGGTGGTCAAGAGTAAACTTTGTACCGGCTTCTACTCCGGCGCCGCAGTAGGCACAGGCTAGGCCGTCACGCAGGTAGATAGCCAGCCGCTTGTGCTGAGAAATCCAGTTCATTCCCTGAGTGCGTTTGGCGGGGGCGGAAGTAGAAGGCTTGCACATAGTAGAAGGCGTTTGCTGCTGTTTGATGTTCCAAATATAGAACATATATACCAATGTTCCAAATAAAGAACAAAAGTATTTCAGCCTCTTTTCGTACCTTTCACCATGCCGCTGCCCCGCACGGGGTCGGCAAGGGTTGGCTTGCGCCAGCACTGACGCTCCATGACAGGCAACCATTCTACACGGTGCTGGCACGTACCAGAATGGCCGAAAAAGACTCCGCCGAAAGAGCCCTGCCAAACCGAGAAAAGCCCGAATGCCGCCCGCGTTCGGGCTTTTTTGTTGCTGATAAAAAAAAGATATAAATTTATACCGGGTATTGCTTGCAGTGAAGATATAATTTTATATCTTTGACATATGAAAAGCAAAGACCTACTCAAAATCCTGTTCGAAGATGGCTGGTACATCCTTCGGCAAGCAAAGGGAAGCCACATGAAACTGGCTCACCTCACGAAACGAAGCCCCAAAACAGCAGACGGCTGCATAGTCTTCTCCTTCCACGGAAGCGACGAAGTAGGAAAAGGGGCAGAATCTGACATACTGAAACAGGCGGGGCTTAAATAGCCCCCCTCTTTCAGGGAGGGGGTGGGGCTGAAAGGCCCCACCTATCCTACCTCCCCCTCTTTCACAAACTGTAAAAAAAGACTGTACAAAATGGCACACAAGAAAATCAATGTAATAGTCGAGAAGACGGGCACGGGGTATTCTGCCTACGCTTCCGACGAGGCCGTGTATGCCGGTGGCGCAACATTCGCCGAATTAAAAAAGAATATGGTGGGGGCCTGTAATTTCGCCTTCGAGGACACGAGCGGCCGGGTAGTAACGGAAGATGATTTGCAGTTCACGTTGGACGTGCCGCAATTCTTCGAGTTTTATAAAGAATTAAATGTTTCCAAATTAGCGGCCCGTATCGATATGTCGCAGCCGTTGTTGGCCGCCTATATCAATGGGAGCCGAAAGCCCTCAGAAAAGCAGATTACCCGCATTTTAGCAGGTGTTCGCAGTCTTGGGCGCGAGTTGGCCGATATTGACTTGATTTAAATAAAATAAACCCTTTGCTTTTCATACACGAAAAAGCCCGTCCATATTGGACGGGCTTTTTTATTTATACGACATCATTAAATTGTATTGATTGTCATCCAGTAAAGAAATGTTCGTGCCTTCTGATTTCTTCGGGTGCTTCTGGCAGAAATAAACAAAATCCAGCGCCCGCCCGAATATTTCCGGCCGCTGCAATGCCGCGTGTAATTCTTCCCCCTCCAATCGGACAGTACCTATTCTCCGCTTTGTATGGGTGCATATATGCAGGGTGTCATCAACGCCGGAACTCATTAAATGAATGCCGCAACCGATGCTCAGTAGCTTCTGCCACCGTTCGGGGTAGTCGTGTAAGCTGAAGCGGCTGTCCCAATGCGGAAGAACGGCAAGCTGATTAGCGCGGGCCTCAGTGAGGGGGAGTGTTTGCTTGTGGCCTTGCGCAACCAGCACCAGGCGCCCGCCCGGCCGCTCCTCTACCTTCCAAAGAAAGCACCGCGAAATGGGTGTCTTGTCGTATTCATAGTACCCCCAACGGCTGGCGTAGGCGTAGGCGCCAGGGCCCAGTGACTCCTGTAAAGCATCAGTGTAAAGGGCAGGGGCTGGCATAGAGCGGGAAGTTTGATAAAACCCGAGAATCCGGGTTTTGTGGGAACGGCCCCAGTAACTTATATAGTATTTGAGCCAACGCAAAATTGCATCGGCTCAAATTTGAGCCGACCTCATTCGTTAACATTTGATTTGTTAACGCCGGGCTGAGGTTACGATTCGTAACGCCGGGCCTCTCCTCAAAACTGAGGACACCTATTGCCGTGGCTCCTGGTCGTACAATTCTCCCAGGATAACCTGCCAGGCGGCCAACACGTCGGGCGCGAGCAGGCGGGCTTTATCCTTCGCGTAGCGGTCGGTCACGTCTTCGTCGGCATGGCCCAGCACCAGCTTCGCCAGGGCCTTGTTGCCCTTGGATGCCTGCTTCAGTAGCGTGGCCGCCGTATGCCGGGCCGTGTGGGTGCTGATGACCTGCCACAACGGCCGCCAATTGTGCACCACCTTGCCGCCGGTTATAAGCCGGTCGTCCCACTCGCGGGTAAGCCCGGCCTGCTGCGCCACCTCTTTGATAGCGGAGTTTCGCACCGTCTCACCTCGGGCCGGGAATTTCCAGCCCCACCGT
Organism: Hymenobacter guriensis; assembly: GCF_015773195.1. GTDB lineage: Bacteria > Bacteroidota > Bacteroidia > Cytophagales > Hymenobacteraceae > Hymenobacter > Hymenobacter guriensis. Next base: position 564,055 of record NZ_JADWYK010000002.1, on the reverse strand, counting down.
TCCCCGATAGCCACGGCAATGGGAGGAAGGGGTACGGCGGCATCGTTGCCGGTCTTGCCCTGCACATGGACGAGGGCGGGTACTTCGCTCCCGTCTTCGAGGGTGAGCGTTACCCGTTGGCGGCTCCCGTCGAACTTCTCCAGGTCTTCATAGCGCCGGCCGCAGAAGAGTTGAAACAGCCACCGGTCGCGCTCCTCTGCCAGGAACGGCCCCGAAGGCTTCCACCGGATCAGCCGCCGGACTTCCTCTATTTCCAAATCCAGCTGCGGCGCGTTCTTCGCCGCGTACTGCAGCCAGCCTTCGTCGGTGGGGCGGCCCAGGCGCTCGAAGCATTTGCGGATGCCGGTGAAGTGTACCTTAATAGCCGCGTCGCTCAGGCCCAGATCGAGCAGATGGTTTTGGTAGTCCTTGGCTATATCTTCCGTGAGCTGCGCCGGCCGTAGCGCGGGCCGCCACGATTCCATCATGGTGGCCAGCTGGTCGTACTTGCGCTGGGAGTCTTTGGCGAGGTGCCGGTTTTTCTCTTTCCACACGTCGAGCAGCTGACGCCAGGTGTGCTGGATAAGAACCGCCGGCTTTTCCTCCTGCGCCGGGAAGAGGTACAGAAAGAAGGCCTCGCGGCTGATGCGCTCGAAGGGGGCGGCTTTCCAAAGGGCCTCGAAGGCGGCTTCTATATCCCGCTCCCAGTCATTGAGCCGGCCGTTAATGTCGATGGAGTCCGGATGGTCCCGGGTCACGCGCTGGCCTTCCCAGAGGCTAACAGGAGCCCCACGTTTGCCGGGCTTGGTGAGCAGCACCCGCTCGCCCGTATCGAAGGGCATTTCCTGCCCGTGCCAGCGCACCATGACCCGAACTGGGCACCAACCTTCCTTACCGGCTGCCGAGGGCAGGGGGTAGAATTTGATGCTGATTTTACGCTTATAGATAATCGAGCGGGGCACGGCTGATTGCTTTCCGGGGGCAGTACCGGTTTCTATACCGGTTTTCGTACCGGTTTTACCTTTGGGGTGTGGCGGGCTGGCCTGACGCCGTAGCTGTAAAACCGCGCTGGTTGGGCCAAAAACAGCAATACCCGCCGGATGAGGGCGGGTATTATCTGGGGGTTGCGCTCCCTCCTGGGCTCGAACCAGGGACCCTCTGATTAACAGTCAGATGCTCTAACCGGCTGAGCTAAGGAAGCGGTTATGGCGACATTTATCTGTCGTTGCGGGTGCAATATTAGGCTAGAATCTGGCTTTGTGCAAGAATTCTATGGAAATATTTTTCGCGCAGCAGGCTAATTTGTGATTGTCAGGAGGTTGCCCGATAAGGCTGTGCTGTACTGGCGCAGTGCCCGTGGCGCGGGACCACCCTGAATCTGCCCCTGCAAGTCGAACTGGGAATTGCAGCACTTATCAATCAGGAACAGGCGGGAGGCATCAATTTCTACCCGGGCGCAGTCGTCGTAGGGGCGGTAAGGACAGTTGCGCTCAAAGGCGAGGTAGGAGGTGGCACTGCGGCGCACCACAATCAGGCCGCGCACGCCGCCATTGTGGTACACCATGCCACCATCAAAGCGCAGGGCCGTGTACTCCTGGTTGGTGAGGGGCAGGACTTCGTTGACCACGGCCAGCGGAATCTGCGGCTGAGTATCGTTGCCCGAGTCGCTGCAAGCTGCCAGTAGAGGCAACAGGACCACGGCGGCCGTGTGCCAGAGGTTACGAGTACTCATAGAATCCTTTACCGGTTTTGCGGCCGTGGTGGCCGGCGTCTACTTTCTGCTGCTGTATACGACTGGGCCGAAACTTGGCGTCATAGTGAAACGCCTCGTACATAGCCGACGTCACGGAGAAGTTGGTGTCCACTCCAATCAAGTCCATCAGCCGGAACGGGCCCATGCGAAACCCGGTGGCTTCCAGCAGCTCGTCGATTACCTCCAGGGGCGCCACCTGCTCTTCCGCAATTTTCAGTCCCTCCACGTAGAAGTGGCGGGCCACGCGGTTCACAATAAAGCCGGGCGCATCGGCCGCGTACACCGGCGTTTTGCCGAGCTGCAGCGCCAGCTGATACACCGTGTCGGCCACGGCCGCACTCGTGGTGGCGCCCTTGATTATCTCCACCAGCGGCATCAGGGGGGCCGGGTTGAAAAAGTGCATACCCACCACTCGCTCCGGGTGCTGGATGGGCGCGGCCAGCCGCGTGATAGGCAGCGAAGAGGTATTAGAAGCCAGAATCGTGGTAGGCCCGTTGAGCACGGCCAGCTCCCGGAAAAGCTGGTGCTTCACGCTGAGCTTCTCCACCACGGCCTCAATAATCAGCTCGGCCTGCACGGTAGAGAGGTCGGTGGTGAGGCGCAGGCGAGCCAGGGCCGCTTCCTGTTCTGGCGCCGTCAGGCGGCCTTTTTCCACGAGCTTACCCAGGCCCGCCGTAATAGCGAGCTGAGCTTTCTTCAGCATTTCCTCGTTGATGTCGAAGAGCACCGTGACAAAGCCGTGCTGCACGCACACCTGCGCAATGCCCAGGCCCATGGTGCCGGCCCCCACAATGCCAATGGTGCGGATAGCAGTCTGCAAAGCAGAGCTGGTGGGCTGTTCGTTTGCCATGCGGTTGATCTAGGGAGAAAAAGTCAGGTTTAGACGAAACAGCCCGCTGTTTTATTGTACGCCCTCAAACTGGCGCAAGAAGCGAGTGTCGTTTTCGGTGAACAGGCGCAGGTCTTTGATCTGGTACTTGAGCATGGTAATCCGCTCGATGCCCATGCCCCAAGCGTAGCCCGAGTAGCGCTCCGGGTCGATGCCGGACTGCTCCAGCACGGCGGGGTCCACCATGCCGCAGCCGCCGATTTCCACCCAGCCGGTGCCCTTGCAGATATTACAGCCCTTGCCTTTGCAAATCAGGCAGGTAATGTCGATTTCGGCGCTGGGCTCGGTGAAGGGGAAGAACGAGGGGCGGAAGCGTACCTGCATATCCTGGCCAAACAGCTCCTGCACGAAGTAGTACACGGTCTGCTTCAGGTCGGCGAAGCTCACGTTTTCGTCTACAAACAGGGCCTCTACCTGATGGAACATCATGTGGGCGCGGGCCGAAATGGCTTCATTGCGGTACACGCGGCCGGGCATAATGCTACGGATAGGCGGCTTCTGAGCCTGCATCACGCGCACCTGTACCGGGCTGGTGTGCGTGCGCAGTACCCACTCGGCCTCCCCGGGCGTGCGGTGCACGAAGAATGTGTCCTGCATGTCGCGGGCCGGGTGGTTTTCGGGGAAGTTCAGGGCCGTGAAGTTGTGCCAGTCATCTTCAATTTCGGGTCCCTCAGCCACATTGAAGCCGATACGGGCCAGAATGCGCACGATTTCCTCCCGCACCAGGCTCAGGGGGTGACGGGTGCCCAGGGCCTGCGGCACGGTGGGCAGAGTGTAGTCGAACGTAGGGTCGGCCGGGGCGTTGGCAGCGGCGGCTTCCAGCTCCTGCTGGCGCTGCTCGAACTTCTGCTGGGCGTGCTGCTTGAGCTGGTTGAGCTGCTGGCCCACCGACCGGCGCTGCTCGGGCGCCACAGTTTTCAGCTGGTCAAACAAATCGGCCAGCTGGCCTTTGCGGCCGGTGAAAGCCACGCGGAACTGTTCCAGCTGCTCGGCGGTACTGATATCGAAGGCGTCGATGGCGGCCTGTAGATGAGTGATAGTCTCCTGCATAGTAGGGCAAAGGTACGCGCTGGCCCTGAAGTCTTCACGCCCCCTGCGGTACCCAGGCAAGAGAGAAAATAGTTGTTTCAAGAAAAGAAGAAAGCCGCTGGCGGAACCCCCTGAAAGGCCGTAATGTTGCAGCGCCAAGATTCTCAGGCGGCTGATTGCACCAATCGGCCATTTTTTTCGTACTGGCTTCAAACTAACCGCGTTTCAACTTCTACATTTCTTCCCTCTTGTCATGCAGCGTTCCTTCTCAACATACTTTGTAGTAGCAGCTGTGCTGGCTGGTTCGCCGGCGCTGGCGCAGAAAACTACGGCGGCCAAGCCCGCCGCAGCTCCGGCTGCAACAGCCACGGCCGCACCCGCCGATACGGCCCGTAAAGCTGCCACCGGCGGCGACTGGGGCGCAGTAGGCGGCGGGGGCGGTACCCAATCGATGAACCAGACGGAGGGCATGCAGATTGCTCCCGGCTTCACGGCGGCGCCTTCCATGCGCGTGTCTACCGACTACCAGGGCCGCCCCCTGGGCAAGTACGTTCGTCGTCGCAGAAGTGAGCCGGATCCGGTTCCGGCGCCTGCTCCGGCCTACGTAGAGCCTGCCCCAGCCCCGGAGCCTGAGCCGGTTGCTGAAGTTGCACCGACTACTACTACTGCCAGCCTGACCTCGGCGAAGAAAACTACGACCACCACGAAGAAAGCCACCACGCCCGCTAAGAAGGCCACCACACCCGCCAAGAAGAAGGTGGATGATGGCTGGGGTTCCAGCGGCAGCGGCTGGTAAGCTACCGCCTGGTAAGCAGCTATAAAAAAGCCTGTTCAACTTAGTTGAACAGGCTTTTTCGCGGGGCGGAGTGGGGGCTTAGGCCTCGGCGGCTTCCAGTAGCTCAGGCGCCGGAGCCGTGGCCTGCGCCCGGTAGTATAGAGTGGTGCTGTTTTCGGGGCGCAAAACCTCCTGGGCCGCAGCCAGCACGCCGGCGGCGGTTACGGCCTGCACGCGGGCACTTTCCTCGTTTACCAGGTTGGCATTGCCCATGAGCTTGCAGAAGGCCAGGTTCATGGCGCGGTTCAGCAGCTCAATCTCACTGAACACGATGCTGGCTTCGGCCTGATTTTTTACTTTCTCCAGCTCCTCGGCGGGCACCGGCTGGGTGCGCAGCTCTTCTATCACCTGGCGCACGGCCGCATCGGCCGCTTCCGGCTCTACGCCCGCATTCAGCTTGCCACTGATGACCAGCAGCCCGGGCTCCAGGGAACCGGTAACGGAGGCCGAAATGGAGTTGAACAGCGGCTGCTCCTTCACCAGGCGCTGGTAAAGCCGGCTCGACTTGCCCCGGCCCAGCACGTCGCTCATCAGGTCCACGGTGTAGTAGGCCTCATCAGCGCGGGAGGGCATGTGGTACACCTGGTAAAAGGCCGATACGGGCACGTCGGCCGTGATGTCGAGGTGGCGGGCCTGGTTCTGGCGCGGTTCCTGGGGCAGCTGCCGCACGTAGGGCGCCCCGCCCGGAATGGGGCCAAACCACTTTTCGGCCAGCCGTTCGGCCTCAGCCCGCGTTACGGCGCCGGCCACCACCAGCACGGCGTTCCGCGGGGCGTAATGCTTCTGAAAAAAGGCCCGCACATCGTCCATCACCGCGTTTTCGATGTGGCTGATTTCCTTGCCGATGGTGGCCCAGCTGTAGGGGTGCTTTTGGTAAGCCAGGGGGCGCAGCTTCAGCCATACGTCGCCGTAGGGCTGGTTGAGGTAGTTCTGCTTGAACTCTTCCACTACCACCTTGCGCTGCACTTCCAGCCCGTTTTCGGAGAAAGCCAGACTCAGCATCCGGTCCGATTCCAGCCAGAAGCCGGTTTCGATGTTGGCCGCCGGCAGGGTGAGGTAGTAGTTGGTAATGTCGGGAGAGGTAAAGGCGTTGTTTTCGCCGCCCACCAGCTGCAGAGGCTCGTCGTAGCTGGGGATGTTGACGGAGCCCGAGAACATCAGGTGCTCAAACAGGTGCGCGAAGCCGGTGTGCGCCGGGTCTTCGTCGCGGGAGCCCACGTTGTAAAGCACGTTGAGCACGGCCATGGGTGTGCTGTGGTCTTCGTGCACGATGCAGCGCAGACCGTTGGCAAGGGTAAATTCTTCGAACTGAATCATAAAAGGAGTAAATAGCCGGGAGTACTCGCGGGCCATCGGGGTGAAGATAAAACTTCGGAAGCGAAGGGGAAGTTTCGCCTTACAGCGTTGCCTGTACTCCTAGAGCTACTACGCGGGCAGTTGGGTAGCGTGCGGTATCCAAGCCACTCTGTTTGGCATCAGCTTCCATACTGCTCACATTAGGGTCGTAGCCGCGATACTTGGAGATGACGAGCAGGTTGGTGCCGCTCACAAAAAGGGAGATACTGCGCTGTTGGGCCTGCCAGATTTCGGCCTTTAGCTGCAGATTGCTCAGCCGCAGATGATTGCCTGACTGGAGAGTATAGGTTGTAGCTGAATTGAAAAAATAGCCGCGTACTGTGCCCGCTCTAGGTACCTGTGCATCTGGATGAACGGGCGTCCAACGGTCACGCACACGGGTGGTAGCATTAAACCCATTGGCGGGAATATCCAGCAACGCCAAATTTGTATCGAGCACCTGATAGCCGAACATGCCGTCAAGCTGCATTTCAACCCCGAAACGCTTGTACTGTACTTGCTGCGTGGTATTGAGCAACCAGCGTGGCAGACCTGAACCAAGCACCTGCTGAGCGTTAGGTCCCTGGGTGCCATTTGTCACATCCTCAAATTGTGGATTGCCGCTGGCATCAAGGCCTTGGTAACGGTAGCCGATAAACGTAGCGACGGGCTCATTTTCCCACAGGCTGGAATACGTAGAAGAACGATAGTATAAGGCATTGGAGCTTGCGGGCTTGTGGTAACGGTTTTGGTTGAAGGCAAGAGCAACCGTTGAAGTGCCACTCATTTTCCCTTTTTTCCAGTTTCCCAGTAATGTTGTTTCCAGTCCGGAATTGCGCAGATAGGCTAGTTGCTGCTGGCCGAAATAGCCCGTACGCACTGCTGTTTCACGCCTGTACACGGAGGTGTAAAGCTCTAGGCTATTTTTCCATAAGCCCAGCCGGATACCTGCGTCAGCCTGCGTGGTCAACTCATCTAAGAACTGAAAGAACGGTTCATTAGCGGTTCGGTAGGTAAAGCCGTGGTCACCGCTAAAGTTAGCGCGGTTGCTGGTGCGCCCCCAGCCAGCCCAAGCTTCTAAGCGACTAATTGTGGCGCGCTGCTGCAAAAAGGCCTCATTGTGTAGTTGCCAGGTGCCCTGTAGAGCCGGTAGCCACTGGCGTTTCTCGTTTAGTGGGGCAAAGGGGCTAGAGTCGGCTCGAAGGCTGGCCTGCAGAGCGTACCGCTCAGCATACGTATAGCCAGCCGTTAACTGCAGGCTGTAGAACCGGCGTTGGTAAGTGAATGAGCTGTAGCTGAAGTTAGTGGTAGGCCGGTTCCGGTCGTAGAAGTAAAAGCTTTGGGAAATTCGGTTCTGCCAAGCAGTAGCTTCGGCCGCAGCTTGCACCTTATGGACGCCTGCCATCACGTGGGAAAAGCACAGAGCCGGATTCAACTGCCACTGCTGGTAAGAGCCGCTTCGCTGCCCGTAATCGATGCCATCCTGCAGAGTATAGTCTTTCTCGCGGCTGCGATAATCAGTGGCCGTTAGGGAGTCACGCTCAAGCGAGCCGCGCACTTCTATCAGCAGACTACGATTAAATTGGTAGCGTGCTTGAGCGTAGGTAAGTAAGCGTTGGTTGTGGGGCGTGCTGTAGTTTTGTCTTACCTGCTGCACAGGGTTTGGTAGCTCGTAGTCGGCAGCATAGTTGCCCTCAGCGGTATACACCGGTAGCATAGGCCGGAAACGAAGGGCATCCTGAAAGGCAAAAGGATAGAGCCGTCGTTCCCGGGTATCACCGTAGCTAAGACTGCCACTCAGGAATAAGCGCTGGCCCAGCTGTTGATCGAGGTTCAAGCGTAAGTTATAACCGTTCAGACGGGAATTCAGGGCAATACCCGTTTGATGAAGGTAGCTGGCAGAAGCGTAGTAGCGAGTGCCAAAGCCGGTGCCGCCGTGGAGGCTGACGTGGTGTTGATATTGCACCGCCGGGCGTAACAACTCTTCCTGCCAGTCTGTGCCCCGGCCCAAGCTCGCCAAGTCAGCCGCAGAGTATTCCGGCGCATAGTTGTTATTAAGATTGGCCTCGTTGGCTATTTCGGCTAGCTCGCGGGCACCCAGTAGTTGGTAGCGCGTGCGTGCCTGCTGCACGGCACCATAGCCGGTGTAGCGCACCCGTAAAGATTGCTTGGCCTTTCCACGGTAGGTATTGATGCGTATCACACCGTTTTGGCCTAAAGAACCGTACTGACCGGTTTCAAAAGCCCCTTTCAGCACTTCTACCTGAGCTATATCTTCGGTAGCCAGACTAAGTAGAGGGTTTGTACTGGCGTCAGGGTTAAGTGATAGGCTGTAGGGGATGGTATTTTCGTCATAGGTTCTAAACTGATGCTGAAATACCGGCACATCATCTATTACATACAGCGGTTGTACATGGCTGTCGAGACTAGCCGCGCCTCTAATGCGTACCACTGCCCCAGCCCCCGGCGCCCCTGAATAAGGCGTCACCTGGACCCCAGCCACCCGGCTAAGTAGGGGCTGAACAGTTGTAAGTGGGAGGCAGGAATTTAGGTGAGCATGGGCATTGGATGGATTTAAGTCTAGACAAATAAATGCACCATCTAATGCAGTCTGTGGTATTCCAAGGTTTTGGAGGCTGTCTGGTTGCGGCACTTGCACAGTTACCTGGCGGGATTCCAATGCATCAGTTTGCTGAGCCAACACCAGCGTGGGGCAGGCCAGCAGGCCCAGGAGTAAGAATCGGGTCATAGAGGAATAGGATAAGTGTCGACTGATTGGCTGCGAAGATAGATGCCGGCTCTGGCGCAATTGTATAAAGGAAAGCGCATAATTTTCCTTCCCGCCCAAACCCGTACTTTTGGCCCCCAACACCTTCCCACCCGCCTGAATCCCATGAATTTCGACCGCAAGGACTACGCCAACGACGAGCTGCTCCACCTGTACAAAGGGCTGCTGAAACCCCGCCTGATTGAGGAAAAAATGCTGATTCTGCTCCGCCAGGGCAAGGTCAGCAAGTGGTTTTCGGGCATTGGGCAGGAAGCCATTTCGGTGGGCTCCACGCTGGCGCTGCACGAGGACGAGTACATCCTGCCCCTGCACCGCAACCTGGGTGTATTCACGGGCCGCAACATTCCGCTGGACCGCCTCTTCGCGCAGTGGCAGGGCAAAACCACCGGCTACACCAAGGGCCGCGACCGGTCGTTTCACTTCGGCACCAACGAGCACCACATCGTGGGCATGATTTCGCACCTGGGCCCGCAGCTGGCCGTGGCTGGCGGCATTGCCCTGGCCGATGTGCTGGAAAAGCGCCACAAAGTAACCGTAACCTACAGCGGCGACGGTGGCGCCTCCGAGGGCGACTTCCACGAGGCCCTGAACGTGGCCGCCGTGTGGCAGCTGCCCGTCATCTTCATCATCGAAAACAATGGCTACGGCCTGAGCACGCCCAGCCGGGAGCAGTTCCGCTTCCGCTACTTCATCGATAAAGGCCCTGCCTACGGCATGGAAGCCGTGCAGGTGGATGGCAACAACGTGCTGGAAGTGTACGACACGGTAAAGCGTCTGGCCGAGGACCTGCGCCAGAACCCCCGCCCCGTGCTGCTGGAGGCCCTCACCTTCCGCATGCGCGGGCACGAGGAAGCCAGCGGCACCAAGTACGTGCCCCAGGAGCTGTTTGAGGAATGGGCCCAGAAAGACCCGGTAATCAACTACGAGAAGTGGCTGCTGGATGAGGGCGTGCTGAGCGAAACCCTGCGCCACCAGTACCGGGAGCAAATCAAGGCCGAAATCGAAGAAGGCCTGCGCGTGGCCGACGCCGTGCCCATGCCCACCCCCAGCCTCGAAGAGGAGGTAGCCGACATGTACCGGCCCTTCGAGCCGGATGCTGCTCTCCAACTAGCATCAGACAATGGGCAGCCGACCACCGACAAGCGCTTCGTTGACGCCATTTCCGACGGGTTGCGGCAGAGCATGGAGCGCTACCCCGAGCTGGTGCTCATGGGCCAGGACATTGCCGATTACGGCGGGGTGTTTAAGGTCACGGAGGGCTTCGTGGCGCAGTTTGGTAAAGAGCGGGTGCGCAACACGCCCTTGTGCGAGTCGGCCATTGTGGGTGCGGGCCTGGGCCTGAGCATCAAAGGCAAAAAGGCCATGGTGGAAATGCAGTTCGCCGATTTCGTGACCTGCGGCTTCAACCAGATTGTAAACAACTTGGCCAAAAGCCACTACCGCTGGGGTCAGAACGCCGATGTGGTGGTGCGTATGCCTACCGGCGCGGGCTCGGCGGCCGGTCCCTTCCACTCCCAGAGCAACGAGGCCTGGTTTACCCACACGCCCGGCCTGAAGGTGGTGTACCCCAGCAACCCCGTGGACGCCAAGGGCCTGCTCTGCGCCGCCTTCGAAGACCCCAACCCGGTTATCTACTTCGAGCACAAAATGCTCTACCGCAGCATCAGCGGGCCCGTGCCGGATGGCTACTACACCACGCCCATTGGCAAGGCCGCCCTGGCGCGGGAAGGCGACACGCTCAGCATCATCACCTACGGCATGGGCGTGCACTGGGCCACCCAGCTGGCCGAGGAACTGAGCCTCGACTGTGACATCCTGGACCTACGCACCCTGCTGCCCTGGGACGAGGAAGCCGTGCGCCGCACCGTAGAGAAAAACGGCCGCGTGCTCATCCTCCACGAAGACACGCTCACCGGCGGCATCGGGGGAGAAATTGCCGCCTGGATTGCAGAAAACTGCTTTACCTCCCTCGATGCGCCCATTCAGCGCGTGGCATCCCTGGATACGGCCATTCCCTTCGCGCCTTCCCTGGAAAAGCAGTTTCTGCCCCAGCAGCGCCTGCGCACTGCGGTAGAAAAGCTGCTGGCTTATTAAAGGCGGTTGTCAGTTGCCCGTTTTCGGTAACCAGTTGCTGAGGTAGGCAACTGGCAACTGAAAACGGGCAACTGACAACTAATACTTATCTTCCCTGTCTGAATGCCGCCCTGCGGCGCAATGCGTAGTCTGATGCTGGGATTCCCGCGTATGTTTTTTTCTGTGGTGAGCACGCTGGCGTTGGTTGGGTGTCTGGCCTTGAGCACAGGCTGCCACCGCTACCGTATCCCCGACCCCAAAGGCCCACCCCAGCCCAAGGTGAAGCTGGGCAAAGCCGACAGCAACGGCTCCGGCATGTCGGAGGCCGTATCGTCGCTGAAAACAGAAAAGAAAAGCTACGACAAGCAGGGCCTGCTCAAGCAGAAGAAATACGAGCGTCGGAAGCTGACCCGCAAGGTAGGGCAGCGGAAAATATTTGGAATTGTTTTTTAGACCAGGAGATTTTACTGCTACAGGTTATGGTTTCTCGCATCGTTTTCTTCTTGCTGGTATCTGTGAGCCTGGCCACACCCGCGCTGGCCCAGACGGAGTATTCCAGCCCGGCGCAACAGCGGGCGGCCAACCGCAAAGCCCTTAAGGACGCGGAAAAGCAGAAAAACCAGTACCAGGACTCGCACCTGGGCGTTACGCGGCAGTCTTTCCGGGCCGGGGAAAGCACCAACCAACCGCGCAAGAAGGATGGCCGTAATAGGTACAAATACGACCACGAAGGCACCCCGCGGTACACACCCCCGGCCAAGGATATGATTCCGAAGCTGCGCCCGATCCGTAAAGCGCCCAAAAAACAACCTGCTACCCCAACCTCATGATTTCTTCCTGGATTCCGCTTACCTCTTCCGAGCAGCTCACTGACATCGTACGCGAGTCGGAAGAGCAGCCCGTAATCATTTTCAAGCACAGCACCACCTGCTCCATCAGCGCCACCGCCAAAAGCCGCCTGGAGCGCCAGTGGGCCGATGCCGCGCCCGCCAACGCTAAGTTCTACTACCTGGACCTGTTGCGCTTCCGGCCGATTTCCAACGAAATAGCCCAGAAGTTCGGCGTCCGGCACGAGTCACCCCAGCTGCTGCTCATTCAGCAGGGCGAGTGCCGCTTCGATGCCTCCCACATGGCCATCCGCCTCAACGACGTGCAGCAGGCTATAAGCTAACATCCCGTACGCTTCAGGCACACACAGTCAGGCGCGCTATCGACTTAATCGGTAGCGCGCCTGACTGTTTTTCAAGAGCTGAAAACCTGCTGGCCGCAAGCCGGTTACAGACTATAGTCGAACTGAACCTCCTGGCGGATTTCGGGGTTCAGACTTAAGGCTACCGGGCAGGTACGGGCGGCGTTTTCGAGCAGCGTCCGTTGCTTGGCATCCAGGGCGGCGGGCAGGCGAAACTGCACGTCGATCTGGCTAATGCGCCGGGGCGCGGCCGCCATATGCTTGGTTACGTCGAAGGTGGTGCCGGTGAGGTTTAGGCCGTGCCGCTCCGCCACGATGCCCATTATCGTCATCATGCAGGAGCCCAGCGCCGCGCTGACCAGATCCGTGGGCGAAAAGGCTTCGCCCCGGCCGTGGTTATCGAGCGGGGCATCGGTCAGGATAGTGTTGCCGGAAGCTACGTGGGTAGCTTCGGTACGCAGATGGCCGGCGTAGCGGATGGAGGCAGTGGGCATAGGAAAAAAGGGCTAACTGAAAGGCAGTAAATTTACGTACTTTCGACCAGTGCTGGCCCAGCGGGGCCGCCATCATCAGATGAGAGAATTTAGCTACGCTATGGGCGCTTTGCGTTTCCGGATTTTGGGGGGAATACTTGGGCTGCTGGCCGTGGGCAGCACGGCGGCGCAGGCCCAGGCCCGCCGCACCAGCACCGCGGCTTCCGATGCGCCCACGTTTCAGCGGGAGCTAACGTACGGCGTCAACTTCAACACCAACGGGGGCATGATCGGGGGCGCCATGTTCCGCTCTACCCGCATGATTTCCACCGACTGGTCGCGGTTCTGGATGCTTGAGGCGGTGGAGGTAAAGCACCCGAAAGAGCAGCGGCTGCAAAATCTGTACTCGGGCGGCATTTACGTGCCGGGCAAGATGAACTATGCCTTTGTGCTCCGCCCATCGGTAGGCGCCCAGCGGGTTGTCTTCCGCAAGGCTCCCGACTCCGGGGTGCAGGTAAGCGCCCTGGCCTCCGCCGGGCCGTCGGTGGCGCTGATGATGCCTTATTACATTTACTACGACTACACCAAGCGCGACAACACCGGTCGTCCTATCGGCGCGGAAGACATTCGGGCCGAGCAGTACGACCCGGACAAGCACCCACCGGAAGACATCTTTATCTACGACCGGGCCCCTCTCTTCAGCGGGGCCAGTGAAGTAAAGCCTCAGATTGGGGGGCACGTGCGCGGTGCGCTTACGTTTGAATACGGCCGCTACCGCGACGCCATTGCGGGGGTAGAAACCGGATTTCTGTTTGAAGCTTATCCCAAACAGCTGTCCATTCTAGGCTCCAATTCCGTGGATGCCGCCCAGTTGAACAATAAATACTTCACCTCGGTTTACCTCACGATTTACATCGGCACCCGCAAATAGTCAGCCGGGCGCATCTGGCGCCACTCCTGGCGAAGGTGCCCCGCCGACTGCGAAGAACTGCGGGCTGCCTCCTACCTTTGCCGTATGGATGATATGTTGCTGACGCTGCCCATTGTGCAGCCCGAGGCTGTGGCACCCGCCAAACCCCGCAAACCCGACTGGCTACGCGTGAAACTGCCCGTGGGCCGCGAGTACGCCAACGTGCGTCGTCTGGTAGACGAGCATAAGCTGCACACGATCTGCGAAAGCGGCAACTGCCCCAACATGGGTGAGTGCTGGGGCGCCGGTACGGCTACTTTCATGATTCTGGGCAACATCTGCACGCGCTCCTGCTCGTTCTGTGCCGTAGCTACCGGGCGCCCCACCGAGTACGATACCGACGAGCCCCGCCGCGTAGCCGAAGCCATTCAGCTGATGGGCGTGAAGCACGCTGTGATTACCAGCGTGAACCGGGACGAGCTCAAGGACCGGGGCGCCAGTATCTGGCACGAAACAGTAGTGCGCATCAAGCAGCTTAGCCCCGAAACCACCATCGAAACCCTGATTCCCGACGTGAAAGCTAACTGGGAAGCCCTGGACTTAATGATTGCTGGCGGGCAGGAGGTGGTGTCGCACAACGTGGAAACTGTAGGCAGCCTCTACCGTCTCGTACGTCCGCAGGCCAAGTACGACCGCAGCCTGGAGCAAATCCGCCGGACCAAGGCCGCGGGCAAGCGCACCAAGTCCGGTATCATGCTGGGCCTGGGCGAAACCCCGGAGGAAATGTACCAGGCCATGGACGACCTCGTAGCCAACGGCCTCGACATTCTGACGCTGGGCCAGTACCTGCAGCCCACCAAGCGCCACCTCGAAGTTGCCGAGTTTATTCACCCCGACCTGTTCGCGCACTACCGCGAGGAAGGGCTGCGCCGCGGCCTGAAGTACGTGGAAAGCGGCCCGCTGGTGCGCTCCAGCTACCACGCCGAGCGCCACGTGAACGTACCGATCTAAGCCGGGTTACTGTACGGAAAATGAAAATAAAAGAGCCTGCCTCATATGAGGCAGGCTCTTTTGCTAGTAAGCAGGTTTGCAAAGACCATTACCGCTGGGCCTGGTTGTCCTGGGGAGGATAGTTGCCCAGCACACTGCCAACAATGCGGTACACTTCCTGCTCCGAAATGGACTGGTCCTGTACCTGGGCCTGGCCGTGTCCGCGCCAGGCAAGCTGCTTGCGCTGGGCGTCCACCACATCAATGATGACGGTGCCGGCTTTGTACTCATTCACGCGCGACGGCATCCCGTAGCCGTAACCGTACCAGCGGTAGGCGTAGGGCGAGTTGAAGGCCGGGTCGACGCGCTGCTTGTCTTCTACCTTGGCGCTGTAAGCCACGTACACATCGGGGTTTTTATCCGTCAGTGTGAGGCCTTTTTTGTTCATCTCCATTTCCACGGCCTTGCGGATGCGCTGATCGAGAAAGGAGTTGTAACCCTGGGCTGGGCCACCCTCCGCGTCGGTGGGCTGCTGCGGGTACCAGGCCCAGGTTTTGTACGTACGAAAATTGACGGCGTGGTCGAAGTCAGAAGTAACGCCGACGCGGCTGGTAGTAGCGCACCCGGCACTACCCAGCAGCAGGGCTACCGCAGCCAGCGCTACCGGCCGGGAGAAAAAACGCAGGAACTTGGACATATTGACGGGCATGAGAAGTAAAGAAGAAATGTTTTTATACCGCCCGTCCAGGCTGGCATTCAACCTGAACAGGTGAAAAAGCGTACTAGGCGGCTGTATTCTAACAATTCCGGTAGCTGCGGCGTTCCGTTGGGCCTGGGCCATTCTCTTGGAATGAAACAATTTGTTTTCAAAAAATGCCTTTCGTCTTATCTTTCACCGATATTCCTCACCTTCTCCAGCGTTATGCGTCGACTTTTGCTTTTTTCCGGCCTCGTAGGAGCCTTTGCTTCCTGTACTACTGCCTCCGAAAGTACCACTTCCACCAAGCCTGATCGTGACCCTGTAGCCCACAATACCATCGTGGAGTGTATCCTGTATGATGGCATGACCAAGACCTCGCCCCAGCTGCTGACCATCACGGCTGGCTCCGAAGTGCAGGTCACGGACACCGTTGACTACTATTTCATGAAGGCCCGCGTGGTGAAAGACGGTAAAACCTATACCGGCTACGTGCAGCGTCAGTGCTTTAGCAAGTAGGCTTCTACTGGCTACGCTGCAGAGCCTAAAGTATAAGCCCAGTAACTGAAAAGGCCCCGCAACAATCGTTGCGGGGCCTTTTTCATTTGCTTCAAGCCTTAATAGGACGGGCCTTTGTCGGTTTCCACCAGTTTCTCTTCGGCATCGGTGTACTGCTCGATGGGGGTGCAGGAGCAGATCAGGTTCCGGTCGCCATAGGCGGAGTCGATGCGGGCTACAGCGGGCCAGAACTTGGCGGCGCGCACGTACTCGGTGGGGTATACCGCCTCTTCGCGGGTGTAGGGGCGGTTCCAGTCGGCCGTGAGTACGGCGGCAGCCGTGTGGGGAGCATGCTTAAGCACGTTATCCTTCTGGTCGGCGCGTCCTTCTTCCACGGCAGCAATTTCCTTGCGGATGCCAATCATGGCCTCAATAAAGCGGTCCAGCTCCTCCTTGCTCTCGGATTCCGTGGGCTCCACCATCAGCGTGCCCGCAACCGGGAACGATACGGTGGGCGCGTGGAAGCCATAGTCCATCAGGCGCTTGGCAATGTCTTCTACCTCAATGCCGGCCTTCTTGAACTGGCGGCAATCCAGAATCATTTCGTGGGCGCAGCGGCCGTTGGCTCCGGTGTACAGCACGGGGTAGTGCGCTTCCAGGCGGGCCTTGATGTAGTTGGCATTCAGGATGGCTATGCGGGTAGCCTGCGTCAGGCCTTCGCCGCCCATCATCGAAATGTAGGCGTAGGAGATAGGCAGAATACTGGCCGAGCCCCAGGGAGCCGAAGTAACCGCCCCGGCCGTGCGGCCATCGGCATCTACCAGCACATGGCCGGGCAGGTAGGGGGCTAGGTCGGCTACTACGCCAATGGGGCCTACGCCGGGCCCGCCGCCACCGTGCGGAATGCAGAATGTTTTGTGCAGGTTCAGGTGGCACACGTCGGCCCCGATGGTAGCGGGTGAAGTAAGACCTACCTGAGCGTTCATGTTGGCGCCGTCCATGTACACGCGGCCGCCGTGGTTGTGGATGGTCTGGCAGATGTCGATGATGGTTTCCTCGTACACGCCGTGCGTGCTGGGGTAGGTTACCATCAGGCAGCTGAGCTTATCGGCGTACTGCGCGGCTTTGGCCTTCAGGTCCTCTACGTCGATGTTGCCTTCCTCGGTGCTTTTCACCACCACTACCTGCATGCCGGCCATAACGGCCGAAGCAGGGTTGGTGCCGTGAGCCGAAGCCGGAATCAAAGCCACGTTGCGGTGCTGGTCGCCGCGGGCATCGTGGTAGCCTTTGATGGCCAGCAGGCCGGCATATTCACCCTGAGCCCCGGAGTTGGGCTGCAGCGAAACAGCTGCAAAGCCGGTTACCTCGCACAGCCAAGCTTCCAGGTCGCGGAAGATTTCGGCGTAGCCCTGGGCCTGCTCGCGCGGCGCGAAGGGGTGCAGACCGCCGATTTCCGGCCACGTTACCGGAATCATTTCGGCGGTGGCGTTGAGCTTCATGGTGCAGGAGCCCAGCGGAATCATGGAGTGAGCCAAACTCAAATCCTTGTTTTCCAGCTGCTTCATGTAGCGCAGCATCTCGTGCTCGGAGTGGTGCGAGTTGAAGATGGGGTGCGTCAGGTACTCGCTCTTGCGGATCAGCTCAGTGGGCCAGGTAACGGAAATTTCTTCCGGCAGCGAAAGCGCCTTTTGCTCGCCTTTGCCCAGCACTTTGCTGAACACGCCCACGATATCGGCCACGTCCTCAATTTCGGTGTTCTGGTGCAGGGAAATGCCCACGCGGGGCGAACCGTGCTCCTCGAAATACCGGAAGTTGATGCCAGCGGCCTCTGCTTCTTTTTTGATGGCGTTTTGCAGCTCCTGGCTTTCCAGCTTGATGTCCAGCGTATCGAAGTACACCTGGTTGCGCTGGTCGAGGCCCAGGGCTTTCAGCTCAGTTTCCAGCACTTGCGCCAGCGCATGCACGTTGCTGGCAAACTGACGGATGCGCTGGGGGCCGTGGTACACGGCGTACATGCCTGCCAGTACCGACAGCAGCACCTGGGCGGTGCAGATGTTGGAGGTGGCTTTTTCGCGGCGGATGTGCTGCTCGCGGGTTTGCAGGGCCATGCGGTAGGCCTTGTTGCCGGCCGCATCAATGCTCTGGCCGATAATGCGGCCCGGAATTACGCGCTTGAAGGCGTCTTTGGTAGCCAGGAAGCCGGCGTGCGGTCCACCGTAGCCCATGGGTACCCCGAAGCGCTGGGAGTTACCCACCACGGCGTCGGCGCCCATTTCGCCGGGAGGCGTGAGCAGCGTGAGGGCCAGCAGGTCGGCGGCCACGGTTACAAACAGGTTGTTGTCGTGGGCTTTGCTGATGAAGTCGGTGTAGTCGTACACAGCCCCGTCGGCGGCGGGATACTGCAGCAGCGCGCCAAACAAGGTTTCGTCGGTAAGGTCGAAGGAGCGGTGGTCACCCACTACTACCTCAATACCCAGGGGCAAAGCGCGGGTGCGCACCACGTCGATGGTCTGGGGCAGCACCTGCTCGGAAATGAAATAGCGGGTAGCATTTTTCTTTTTGCTGAGCGAGTGGAACATATGCAGCGTTTCGGCGGCGGCTGTTCCTTCGTCGAGCAAAGAAGCATTGGCAATTTCGAGGCCCGTTAGGTCAATTACCATCGTCTGGTAGTTGATGAGAGCTTCGAGACGTCCCTGGGCAATTTCGGCCTGGTAGGGCGTGTAGGCCGTGTACCAGCCCGGGTTTTCCAGGATGTTGCGCTGGATTACGGGCGGCAGCTGGGTGTCGTGGTAGCCCAGGCCGATATAGTTTTTAAACAGCTTATTCTTGCCGGCAATGCCTTTGAACTTCGCTAAAAAAGCCCGCTCGGTAAGGGCAGCGGGCAGGTTCAGGGGCTTTTTGAGGCGAATAGCCGCCGGTACGGTCTCGTCGATGAGCTGGTCTATCGACTTCACGCCGATGACGCGCAGCATGTCGGCCACGGCCGCGTCGTCGGGCCCATTGTGGCGGTCCACGAATACGTCGGCGGGCTTGGTTTTCAACAACATAAAAGGATGGTTGAGGGTGGCAACAAACGGGCCCCGCGAAGAGCCATAGCAAAGGTAGCGCGAAAAGGCTTCATGGATAAGCCCGGAAAGCGTCAAAAGTTTCGGCCTGTTTTGCGCCGGTGCAACATCACCGGCCGCGTGGATAGTGCCCGGCGGTTGAATGGTATTATGGAAAGTCTCGCCGGGTACTCTTACAGCAGGCCCAAATAATTTGCTCAGATTTGAGGCTGATTTCCACCCACCCAAGCTCCTCCATGCGTTCCGTTACCATTGGCCTGATTCGCGAAGGCAAAACCCCGCCCGATAAACGCGTGCCGCTCACGCCCAAAAAATGCGCCGAAGCGCAGGCCCAGTACCCCGGCCTGCGCATTGTGGTGCAGGAAAGCCCTATCCGCTGCTTTTCCGACCAGGAGTACCGAGACCTGGGCCTGGAAGTGCGCCCCAACGTGGCCGACTGCGACATCCTGCTGGGCGTGAAGGAAGTGCCCATCGGCCAGCTGATACCCGACAAAACGTACCTGTTTTTCTCGCACACCGTGAAAAAGCAACCGGCCAACCGGGAATTGCTACGTCAGGTGCTGCAGAAAAATATTACGCTCATCGACTACGAACTGCTAACCAATGAGCAAGGGGAGCGGATTGTGGCCTTCGGGCGCTGGGCCGGCATTGTGGGGGCCTACAACGGGCTGCTTACGTATGGCCGCAAGCACGGGCTGTTTCAGCTGAAGCCGGCCTACGAGTGCATCGATATGGAGGATATGCAGGAGGAGTTCTTTAAAGTGAAGCAGCTGCCGCCCATCAAAATGGCCGTAACGGGCACCGGCCGCGTGGCCCAGGGCGCCGTGGAGGTGCTCGACCGGATGGGCATCCGGCGCGTGAGCGTGTACGATTATCTGTATCTCGACTTCAACGAACCGGTGTACACCCAGCTGCGCTCCTCCGACTATAACCGCCGCCGCGACGGGCGCGTGTGGGATACACCCGACTTCCACCGCAACCCGCAGGAGTACGAGTCGACGTTTCAGAACTTTCTGCCCGTGACGGACCTGCTCATTGCCTGTGCCTATTGGCACCCGGCCGCCCCGCATCTGTTCACGGAAGAGGACGTCCGCCGCCCGGAGTTCCGCATCAACACCATTGCCGACGTAACCTGCGACGTGGATGGCTCCATCCCAACCACCAAGCGTAGCAGCACCATTCAGGAGCCGGCGTTCGACTACAACTGCCAGACCGGCGAGCTGGAAGCTGCTTACTCGCGGCCCGGCAACATCACTGTTATGGCCGTGGATAACCTGCCCTGCGAGCTGCCCCGCAACGCCAGCCGGGACTTCGGCCGCCAGCTAATAGACAACGTTTTCCCGCACCTGCTGGGCGAAGCCGGCACCGATGACGTGGTAGCCCGGGCTACCATTGCCCGCGGCGGCCAGCTCACCGAGCGGTACCAATACTTGGCCGATTATGTGAAATAGTGAGGTGGTGAAATGGTGAGTTAACGTTCTAACCGCGCAAGTGGTGTAGTAAGAACATGAACTCACCATTTCCCTATTTCAGATTCAGCACCGGGTATTTTGCCTGCACCAGCATATAGAGCCCGTAGGCCATTAAACCCAGCGCCACAATGCCGAGCACAACCGGCCCCATAGCCGCCAGCAGGTCAAAGGCCTCGTCGGTGGTGCCGGCAGCCGCCGCGCTGTGCTGGCGGCCCGCCTGCACGAAGAAATAACCGATGATGGCCATTACGATGCCGCGGGCCGTGTAGCCCAGCTGACCGGTGCGGTACACCATGTTCTGCTGGCCGGCCGGAATATCGGCGCTGTTTACGTGCTTCTGGAACGAGCCCGAATAAGCCCGATAAATCTGATACAAGCCGCTACCAATGGTAATCAGCCCGACCATGATAACAATCCACTCACCGGCGGGCCAGCTCAAAGCTTTGGCCACCAGGCTTTGCTGGGCGCTGCCGCTGCTGCCACTGGCCGAGCCCCGGAAGGCCAGCTGCGCCGCGTACCAGGCCAGACTGGCGTAAAGCAGCCCGCTACCTGCGTAGCCCAGGCGCCGCCCCAGGCCTTTAGCACTGGAACCCTTGTTTTCGGTGTCGCGGAAGGCCTGTGTGAATCGCCAGATGATATAGCCCAGGAGACCTACTGCAACCAGCCCGAGCAAAACTGAGCCGCCAGGGAGGCCTTGGAGGGTTTGTACAGCTTGCTTTTTGTCGGCCGTCTGGCCACCCTGTTGGCCGGTAGCCGCCAGCAGCGCCAGAAGGCCCAGCAGCAAATACACTATGCCCTTGGCTGCAAAACCAAAGCGGGCCAGCGCCCGGATGCCGCTGGAAGCCGAGTGCGGCACCGCCGCAGAAATAGAGTTGGAGAGAGACATGGAAGAAAGGTGAAAGAATAAAAGAATAGATGTAGGAGCTTACGCGAAACGACGATATACGGCCAAAAAGCAGCGCCCCGCTCACCAGGTTGGGGTGGGCGGGGCGCAGTAAGCGTAAGGCAGGTCGGCTAGAATGTGCGGTGGAACCAGCCTTTGATGTCATCAATGGCGTCGCCGGTTTTCTGCTGCAGGCGGCCAAACCACTCATCTTGCTGGCCTTCCTGGTAGTCCAGGTCGTCGTCGGTGAGGTTGCCCCACTTCTGCTTGGCCTGGCCTTTGATTTCGTTCCAGTTGCCGCGGGCACGCAGCTCCGTGCGGTCGTTCAGGTTATTGTTGTTCAGATCCATAAGTGAAAGAAGCGTTAGGTGGGAAAGGTACTGATGAGCTATACGCGGCCTTACTGCGGAGGTTAACACCAGGGCCTCAGTGGCTGGTTGCCGTAAAAAATCAATTAGGCCGCAAAACCGCCTCCGGCGCCGGAATGCTCCGTTATTCTCCTTATTATTGAGAATAAAATTATATACAATCCAAGCCGGCAATGGATGATTTACGGACCACGTTAGCCACCTTTTCCGTTGATGAGCGGCGCGAGTTCGGCCAGTTCATTCAGCGGCAGCGGCGCAAAGACAAGGGCCGCATGGACCAGCGCCTCTACGAGCTGCTGCTGCTGCCCCAGCCGCTCACTACCGAGCAGATTCTGGCACACCTGTATCCGCAGGAACCCAACGCCACAGCCTATTACGCCCTGCGTAAGCGTCTGCTGCGCCACCTCACCGAATACCTGCTGCTCCGCCAGCACCAACGGGACCCTACGACGGCGTCCTCGGTGCGCGGCTTGCTCACGCTAGCCCAGTACCTGTTTGAGGCCGGCGTGCCCCGCTTGGCCTGGACCACCCTGCGCAAAGCCGAAAAGCAGGCCCAGCAAAACGAGCAGTTTGAGCTGCTCAACGCCGTGTACAATCTCCAGATAGCCCAGGCCAGCCGCGAAGCCACCGAAGACCTCGACGACATCATCCGGCGGCGCCACCTCAACAAGAAGCTGGCCGATGAAGAGGAGCGGGCCGGCATTGCCGACAGCATCATTCGGCACCGGCTGCGGCAGGCCCGGGTGAAAGGCCGTGCTGCCGAGTCGTTTGACGGGATTTTGCAGGAAGTGCTGCGGGAATACGAGCTGCAGGAGGCATTTGCGCGCCGCCCGGCCGTGCTCTACCGGCTTATGTCCATTGCCCGCAACGCCATGCTCGTGCGCCGCGACTTCAGCTCGTTTACGCCCTTTGTGATGCGCTGCTACCACCTCATGGAAAAGCGCCACGGCTTTGCTCCAGCCCACCGCTACTACCAACTAGGGCTGCTGTACATGATTGCGCACGGCCTCTACCGCACGCGCCGCTTTGCGGAGGCTGCCGAGTATCTGGCTCAGATGCACACCTTGCTGGCAGCCGGTGGGCGCAGCTACGCCGCCGAGTGGCTGCCGCGCTGTACGTTTCTGCAGGCCGCCATTTACGCCTTTATGCACCGCAACAACGACAGCATTACGTTGCTGAACAAGCTGTTATCCGAAACCTCGCTCACCCACCGCGACGAGCTAACGGCGCGTCTGGGCCTGAGCTTCCACTACTTTGCCGAAGGGCTGTTTCAGAAAGCCAACCAGGTGCTGCTCACCATTGGACAAACGGACCACTGGTGCGAGCAGGAAATGGGCCTGGAATGGCTGCTGAACAAGAATATGGGCGAAATGCTCATTCAGCTGGAGCTCGGCCACCACGATCTGGCCCTGAACCGGCTGCGCTCCATCGAGCGGCTGCTGCACGAGCGGTTTGCGGGCCAGCCGCACCCGTACGCCTACGTAGCCAGCTACCTGCAGCTGGTGCGCAGCATCCTTCTCGACCCCGACGTGGCCCGGCAGCCGGCCTTTGCTGCGCGTGTAGAAGCGCTGCCTACATTCCTGCCATTGGTGCGCGAAGATTTGCAAGCCCTAAGCTACTACGGCTGGCTGCGCGCCCGCATGACGGGCCGTGCCTACTACTCTGTATTGCTCGAGCTGGTGTGCCCCGCACCCGCCGATACATTGGCTACTCCAGAAGCCTAGAAACGAAAAAGCCTCCTGTCTTGCGGCAGGAGGCTTTTTTGTAGCTGTTGGCACCAGAGCGCCAGGCAATTACTGAGCAGCTTCTTCTTTAGCAGCGGCGGCAGCTTCTTTGGTTTCGGTAGCAGCTTTGTTGGCAGCAGCTTCCGTGGCATTAGCCGCGTTAGAGGCAGCAGCCTCAGTAGCCTGGCCGGCACCTTCCACGGCGTCGTCGGTTACTACGGCAGCGGTGTCAGCGGCAGCCTCAGTGGTAGCGGCAGCGCTGTCGGCAGCGGCTTCGGCGTTGTTTTGCTCGGCTTGGGTGCAGGCAGCCATTGAAGCGGCGAAAGCAACGGCAACCAGGGCAGATTTCAGGGAGAATTTCATGGCAATTTGGATTGGCTGGTGAAAGATTCAGCCTTAATAAAGGCATGCCGAAAAAGGTAACCCGCGGGCCTGGATGCCTTGGGCCGAAGCGCCGAAACCACGGCTACAGCTACCTCAGAGGGTTCAGCTCACTTTGCCCGCAGATATAAGCGGCCGCGCCGGACTGCCCGAGCCGGTCAGGATGCATAGTCAACCTTTCCGCCGCAGCCTAGGTATATGCCTGTAACTTCTGACCTTTCTTTTCTGATTTGTATGGATTCCATCACGCCCACTCCCCAGTCCGTTCCTACGCCTACCATTCCACTGGAAGTTAGCGACAAGCAGAACTCGGCTTTGGTTGAGGATACCTTAGCGCTGCTGAACGACGGCGTACCCAGCACCGACAGCAAGCGGGGCCTTTCTGAAATAGCCCGTTGGGAAGAGGTGCTGCTGGCCAGTGAGCGGCCGGGCCTGGCTAAGATCAAGCAGGAAATTGTGCTGTTGCGTGAGCAGCTCAGCAACTCAGAAACCGACTCCCACAGCATTGCCGAAACCCTGGCCAGTCTGGGGTCCGAAACCATCAAAGTGGCTGAGGAAGCCGCCAACGGCTACACTGCCCCCCTCACGCACCTGGGCAAAATCCTTATCAAGCTCGGCTCCTCTCTCTCTCGCTAGCACATGTGGGCGGTGGCGGTAGCTGCTTATTTAGTCGGGCGCGCAGCTACCGCCCATGAGCTGACGTAAGGCTTGCCGTTGCTTATCCTTACTTGGTTGCGGTGGCTGGAGCCGCAGTGGGATAATACCAGTAAACCAAGGGCGCAAGCACCATAATAGGTAGAGGAGAGACTATAAAATCAATCAGGTTACGACTCAGCTGATAAAGGCCCAAGGCGCCGGACAGAAGCTTAGCCAGGACCAGTAGTACTAGGCAGGCACCTAAGCTCACCGCGTAAGCTGCCAGAATGAAGCGGAAGCGCAGTGAGGTAACAACGAGCAGCCTAAGTAGCAACAGGCATAGGCAGATATACAGCAAGGTGTAAAAACCAACAACCGGTACAGGTAGGCGGGTAATGGCCGGATCGGCAGATCCGGTTAAGGCAGTTGGCAGGTAGGTGCTATAGCGGTGCCATACAACGTTGAGCTGACCAAGGATATCCTTCTCGTAAGCACCCAGGCAAAACAGGAAACCTGCTAAAACCAGCAAGCCACAAATCCATAGCAAGCGGGCAGGAAGTGAACGAGTAGGCATAACTGACACCAAGGCTTAGACAGCCGGCTGAGTGAAACGCCTAACCCATAAGCCCCACAGCAGCAAAATAAAGGCGTATACTATGAATGTGAAGGTGTAGTGATGATTGAAATCAACTGACCCACGAGCGTAGACGTGGTTTAAAGCCAGGGCCGCTACACGCAGAATATTTATAAGGTAAATGGCCGCTATACCAATAGGAATAAACCAGAGCTTTGATTTGGCCGGACCAGGAAAAGCAAGTACAAAGCCGGTGAACAACGCATAGAGCACCAGTCCGTTACAAGGCGGCCACACCGCTACCACCTGCTGACCGGCAATGGTTACTATGTGCTGACTGGCAGTACCGGCGTCGAAGCCAATGAGTCGCAATGTTAGGGCGCTGCCTGCGGCAATGTTGTTGGATAACTCAGTGTCCAGTCGGTGGTCCGGGCCCAGCCAGTTTTCATATACACCAAGCCACAGGAAATAGATACCTAGGCTAAGTAGTCCAAAACGAATTAGCTGACGCTTGCGAGTATCCATGAACAAGGGTAATTAGGCGGCTGCAGGCCAAGTAAATCGGGAAACGTACCCTAAAAATAACTAAAAATCCCCGGCTTACGAGGCCGGGGATTTAGCTGGTAAATAGTAGAGGTGCTTACCTGACCATTTTGCGCCGGCGTAGCTGCCGTACGCCCAGGCCCACGCCGGCGGCTAGCAGAAGGGAAGCTCCCCCATCAATAGGCACGGCCGTGGGGTCGTCGGGCATGGGGCCGCCTTCCGGGGGCTCGTCACTTTGCGCATGGGCTACATTGGCCATTATCAGCAGGCTACCCATCAATAGCAGCTTCAGTAGTACGTTTTTCATAGGTGAAAGAGAAAGTTATATGTTGAGGTAAGACAGCCTACTCCAGAACTACCCGCTTGGTAAGCAGCGTAGTGCCAATTTCCAGCTGTAGCGAATATATTCCGCGGGCCATACCACGCACGTCGAAGGAGCCTTGAGCGCCCTGGCTGGTCATGGGCAAGCTACGTGTTTGTACCCGCTGGCCCAACTGGTTGTAGAGTGTTGCCTTTACTGTTTTGCCGCCGGTTATTACCGGAATCTGCAGCTCAAAAGATGTACGGGCTGGGTTGGGATACAAGGCTACCTGCGCCGACTGTACTTTGTCGCGGGTGCCGGTTACGCTGCTGGCTCCGAAAACAAGATTAAAGCGGTGCCCGGAAAAGGCTTTGTCCAGCGTGAAGGTGTACTCCGGCTGCTGGCGTAGGTCAGTAGTTTTGCCGGTTACATTATCGACCAACGACACAGGCTGGGCGCCGGCGAAGTTCAAGATTTTCTCGGCGCGCAGGATGTAGGTGCCGGCTCCAGCGGACACGCCTACCGGAATGCTCACGGCCAGGCCAGTTAAAGGTGCCTGCCCGTTCACGGCCAGTTCCTTGGTGCCTACCATCGTGTAGAGCGAAGCGGTGCCTACGTTACGCAGCTTGGGTGCATCGTAGTTGTTGTCCACGGCGGCAGTGGCTTTTGCCTGGAAGTACACGTACGTGGGGTCGGTGACGCCACTGGTAGTTTTTAGCTCCAGGTGCACGTAGGGCTGCGTGGGACTTGTGGTTCGCTTGGCCGTTGTGCGCTGGGTGAGCTTGGGCAGGCCGGCTTGGAGTTCGGTGGGTTCGGGGTTAAAACCTCCACGTATTTCGTTGGTGAAGGTAAGCTCAACGGAGCTGTTGTCATTAAACAGACGAGTGAAAAAGCCCTGACCCGGGGCAATCATAGGGTCACCAAAAGATGTTCCGTCCCCATTATTAAAGTATGTCCGGTACGTGCCGCCATATTGGCTGGTGGGCGAGTAGATGTAGGCCGAGCGTTCCATGCCGCCAGGAATAACGCCTAATACATCAGCCGCATACCAGTCGATGGAGGAAGGGTAGGGGTTGCCCAGCAGGTTCCAGCCACTGTCTTCCTCGTCGCCGCGCGTGAGGGTGAGCGGGCCCACGGGACCATTGTTTACTGCGCCGGCAAACTTGAGCGTCTGACCCCTGCGGATGTTGACGGAGTAGCCGCGACCTTCCTCCATGCTTGATTCAGTGGGCGAAAACCAGCCCCGGGAAAACGTCTGTCCGTACGACTCGTTGGGCGTGGCCAACCGGCTCTCGTCGTAGCCGAACACGTTCGGGAAGGGGGAGATGCCACCGGGCTTTTCGGCGGAGTTGTAAGCAGAGTTGAAAATTGCCTTGAAGTTGCCACCACTTTCCAGCGCTTTGAATGGCGCATCCTGAACGGGAGAAGACAGGTGATGATACCCGATAAGCGTAGCGGCGTCAATGTATTTCTGTGCCACCACCGTGTTGCCAATAACTTCGCCCTCAAGGTCTGCAAAAAGATTGGCGGGTAGTATCTCGGCCGTGCCATCCTTGGTAGAGAGCAGCGTTAGCTGATGATCATCCAGGTATAAATCAGCTGAGGCCACTAACACCCCGGTTCTGACTTTGACATCCTGGCTAAGTAAGATAGCAAAAGGAGAATCGGCTGGCTTTTGCTGACGAGCCGAGATGCTGCTGATATCGGGCCCAATAATTAAGATGGCTACCTCTGCGGGCAAGCCAGTCCCGGTCACAGGAGGCGTATCGAGTATAAAAAACGGAGGTACCAGATAAACATAGGCAGCTTTGGAGCTAAATGAGCGGGCCGCTGTCTGGATGATACCGGAGTTCTGGCCGGTTGCGGCAATACCTTCGGTGCTTCTGATAACTAGAGTGGCCTCGTCTGCCAGCACAAAGGCGCCCGGACCTTTTACCAGCCCTCCTTGAAAGCCAGCGCAGTTCAGCGTACCACCGGCTTCAACGGTCATGGTGCCCGTGATAGTTAGCTTCCCATACAACTCCAGGGTGGCGCCGGCTGCTATAGTAAGGTCATGATAGGTTTCATCCGTCAAAATCTGTTCATCGCCCGTTATGACGCGGTCCTCCTCAATGCCAACTAACGGCTTGCTGATGGTAGTGGGAGTAGTAACGGCCAGCGCCGGCGTAGCACCCAGCGTAGCCGTCAGGCTTAGGCCCAGCAACGCCCGCCAAGCGTGACGGGAAAGGCCGGAAGGTGAATGGGTGAGTAGGGTTTTTTTCATAGGAAAAGGAGAACAAGAACAAAAGAGAAAATCAATTTCGAGCAACTAATAAAAGGCAGGTAAGATATATAACCAATAGCGTAGAGTCAATACATAATTATGACTGGTCTTTTTGTAAGTGAACAAAGATTTTTGGTACGTGAATGGGCCCCATGCCCCAACGAGGACAGGAGCATAGGGCCCGGATATGACCCGCAACTCCGGCTACTCTACTATCTTGGCCCGACGGCTGCCGGGCCAGCCGTGGCCAGTTGGGTACCTTTGCTTTCTTTTGACCGTATCCCGTGGAAAATTACCGCGACAAAATCCGCCAGGTATTTACTGAAGTTGGCAAGGTGGTGGTGGGCCAGCACTATATGGTCAACCGGCTGCTTATTGGCCTGTTCACCGGCGGGCACATCCTGCTCGAAGGCGTGCCGGGGCTGGCCAAAACCCTTACCATCAGCACGCTTTCCCGGGTGATGCACCTGCCGTTTCAGCGCGTGCAGTTTACCCCCGATCTGCTACCGTCCGACCTCATCGGCACCATGATCTACAACCAGAGCCAGTCGATATTCGAGGTGAAGAAAGGGCCGATTTTCGCCAACCTCGTGCTGGCCGACGAAATCAACCGCTCCCCGGCCAAGGTGCAGAGCGCCCTGCTCGAAGCCATGCAGGAGCGGCAGGTGACCATCGGCGAAACCACCTACCCGCTGGATCTGCCGTTTCTGGTGTTGGCTACCCAAAACCCCGTGGAGCAGGAAGGAACCTACCCGCTGCCCGAGGCCCAGGTAGACCGCTTCATGATGAAGGTGTTTGTGGATTACCTCAAGAAGGCCGATGAGCTGGAAGTGATGCGCCGCATGGCCAACCTCAGCTACGTGGATGAAGTAAACCCCGTGCTTACCAAGGAAGACATTTTCGCCATCCGCAGCCAGATAAACCAGGTGCAGATTTCCGAAACCCTGGAGAAGTACATCATCGAGCTGGTGTTTGCCACCCGCAAGCCGGCCGAGTACGACCTGCCCGATTTTCAGCAGTACGTACAGTTTGGAGTGAGCCCACGCGCCAGCATTGCCCTGCACCGGGCCGCCAAAGCCGTGGCGTTTCTGGACGAGCGTGACTACGTGCTGCCCGAAGACATCAAGGAAGTAGCGGCCGATGTGCTCAACCACCGCATTCTGCTCAACTACGAAGCCGAGGCCGACGGCATCCGCACCCAGGATCTGATTGAGGCCATCCTGCGCAAAGTGCCCATCAGCTAATGCCGCCTGCCTTGTCCCGACTCACGAAAACCCTGCGCGCCCTGGGCCGGGTGGCGCGTAACCCGTGGCTGCTCAACCACGTGCTTATTGCCGATGAAAGCGCCTGGCAGCGGCAGGCACTGGCCCATAGTCCGGGACGCGGTGTAGTGGCGACGGGCTTGCCCGTAGTGCCGCTTACTGCCTTCTTGCCGGCCGAAGGCGAAACGGTACGGCCCTTCGCTTTTCGGGACGGCGGCTCCCTGCCTACCGATCTGGCTTTGCTGCGCGCCCTGGCGCGCCGGGTACCGCAGTGCCGCTACTTCGAGATTGGGACGTGGCGGGGCGAAAGCGCGGCCAATGTGGCCGAAGTAGCCGCCGATGTGTACACGCTGAACCTTTCGGCGGCGGAGCTGCGGGCGCTGCGGCTGCCGGAACGCTATATCGAGTTGCACGGCTTTTTTTCGCACCCGTTGCCTAACGTACACCACCTGCACGGCAACTCCGCCACCTACGACTTTCGTGGGCTGGGCAAGTTCGACGTAGTCTTCATCGACGGCGACCATCACTATGAAGCCGTGCGTACCGATACCCGACGCGTGTTTGAGCACCTGGCAGGCCCCGAAACGGTAGTAGTGTGGCACGATGCCAGTCGCCAGCCGGGGCAGCCGCGCTGGGAGGTGCTGGCTGGTATCCTGGATGGTTTGCCGACAGATGCGCCCGGCCAGTTGGTGCAGGTCGGCAACACGCTCTGCGCGGCGTACCTGCCTGCGCCTATGCCCACCCAGGCGCCAAATCTTCTGGCAGACCCGCTGCCGTATTTTGAAGTGACTTTGAGGGCCGTATACTAACGCCAGCGTTGTTGCAACAGCCGCCAGCCATACGCCACATCGGCCCAGCCTGGCAAGAATGCCCCCAACCCGCTGCCGGTGGCCCGCCAGAAGTGCCACAGCAGGAAAACGGTAGAGGCCACATAGGAGCAGGTGGAAGCCAGCGCTGCTCCCCGGATGCCCAGCTTCGAAATAAGCAGGGCGCAGCAAATCAGCGTGACAGTCAGGCCCAGCGTGGCGGCGGCATTGTTGATCCGGTAGCGGGCCTGGGCCGCGAAATAGCTACTCACCAGCAGCTGCACAGCCATAACCACCACGCCGGGCGCCAGCAGCAGCATAACCGGGCGAGCTGCCCCAAACTCAGCCCCGAAGACCCTGCTCAGTAACTCTGCCGGCAGCCCGATAAGCACCAGCACCGCTGCCAGGGTGCCGGCTACTGTGAGACGCGCCACGCGTAAGGCAGCGGTGGGCAGTGGGCCGGTGCCGGCCGTGTGCACCATATCTACATACTGCACCAGGGCGGTGCTGCGCGGAATCAGCCAGATGGCTTCCATCAGTGCCACACCCACCGACAGGATACCCACCGCCCGGGCATCGGCATAGTAGGCTACGAAATAGTAGCTGAGGCGGTAGTTGGCAAAGGTCAGGATGTTGGAGAAGTGTGCCCCCCGGCTGTGGCGGGCCAGCTCGCGGGTGGTAGCCCGCAGCCGGAGGTTCAGCCGCAGCTGGTCGGGCAGGCGCAGCAGCGGGCCGAAGCTCAGCAGCAGAGGCAACCCAAACGCTACATAGGACGCGTAATAATAGGTGCTCACTTCCTGCCACCGCGCATCCAGCCCGAAGGCCAGCAGCAAGCAGCCCGCCAGCAAAGCCACCTGCGCCGCCGTGAGCAGGTTGTAGCTGCCTTCGCGGCGCCGGCCCAGCAGCAGCGCGCAGTTGATGGAAAAAAATGCCTGCAACAAGCTCAGTACGCCTAAATGCAGCAGGTAAGAAAACGCAGGCTGCCGGAGCAATCCGACTATTGCGGTACCAGTGGCACACACTACCAAGGCCCAGCCATAGGCCGGCAGCAGCAGGTGCCATAGGTTGCGGCGCGGGGCCAGGTAAATCAGCGAAGAGCCGCCCAGCAGCCCAATAAACAGCAGCAGGGCCGCGCAGTCCGTA
This sequence comes from Hymenobacter guriensis, assembly GCF_015773195.1. Classification (GTDB taxonomy): domain Bacteria; phylum Bacteroidota; class Bacteroidia; order Cytophagales; family Hymenobacteraceae; genus Hymenobacter; species Hymenobacter guriensis. The sequence continues at coordinate 533,196 of NZ_JADWYK010000002.1, read as the reverse complement.
ACAAACAAGCTCACGGCCCCACGGCCCGCCGCGCCCAGGTAGCGCGCCGTCAGCCAGACCACGACAAAACTCAGCAGAGCCGTAGTTAGTCGGGCAGCAAAATTGTACGCGACGCGGCGGAGCATAGGGCGAAGAAAAATGTAAAGCTACGCCTGCGTCGGCAGCTGCCGGTACACCCGCCAGAAAGCCGCGCCCACCGCCGAATAGCTGAATTGGCTAACGGCCCGGGCCCGCATAGCGCCGGCATCGAAGCGGCCGGCCGGCGCCTGTAGGGCCGTGAGGAGGGCTTCGGCCAGGGCCGCCTCGTCGCCGGCCGGTACCAGCAGGCCGCAGGAGCCGTCTTCGGGCACCATTTCGGGCACGCCATTCACGCGAGTAGCTACCACCGGCAGGCCGCTGGCCTGAGCCTCAATCAAAACGCAGGGCAGGTTTTCGTAATTGGAAAACAGCACGAATACCTGGGCACGCTGCATTTCGGCCGCTACCTGCCTGGGCGTGAGCTTGCCCAGAAACTCCACCGTGCCATCAGCCAGCAGGCCCAGGTCGGCGGCCAACTGGTGCATCTGGGCCTCCGCCGGACCATAACCGGCAATACGCAGGTGCAGATGCAACCCGGGCCGCTGGCTGCGCAGGCGGGCTACCGTGCGCAAAGTGCCACTCAGGTTTTTGGCCTGCTCGTTGAAGGCAGCTACGTTCAGCAGACCTTGGCGGGGCACGGACTCAGCCGGCAGGTGAAACAGCTCCGTATCCACCACATTCGGGATGATGACGGTATGCAGGTTCACGCCGCCCAGCCGCACCAGAGCCCGGCGCAGGTCATCCGAAACGGGCGTATAGGCACCGGCCTGCTTTACCAGCCACCCCGCCAGCCAGCCCCGGAACCAGCTCCGGCGCCCGTCGTTGGCGGGCAGAAAAATGGTCCAGTTTTCGGTGATGAGGTATGGAATCCGGTGACGCCACTTCAGCCAAAGGGCCAGTATGCCCGGGCGCAGCAGGATGTGAGCATGCGTAATATTGGGGCGAGAGCCGCCCCAGTGCTGCCGCACGGCACCAAGGCCCCGGCGCATGCATTCCAGCCAAAGCAGCAGCTTCAGCAGTTTATCCAGTGGCTTCAGGCCCGTAATCCGGGCGCGGTAGTAGTAGCGCCAGGTGGGTACCAGCCCGGTGGAGTCATGCTCGGCCTTAATTAAAGCAGGCAAGGGGCCGCGCGCTACGGCGGCAAATACCACGGCGGTTTGGGCCGTGGGCTCGGCCTGCGCAATGGCTGCAATGTGCCGGGCTACAAAGTCGCCATCCTGATCATCGTAGCGGTTGGGATACCACTTGGGCAAGTGCAGGATGCGCATCAATCAATTGGAGGTAAGGAAGCGAAGCAGAAACAAAAGTAGCGTTAGCAACTGAGTTGCCCTATCTGCGCTACCTGCAGGTGCCTGCTGGCTGGTAGTAGCGCATCATCACCCGGCGGCAAACAGCACAAAAAGGGCGGACACGCTCGGTGTCCGCCCCAGGTTCAGGCTGCGCTATGGGTGCCGGTGCTTATTGCGTTACCACGAAGCGCACGGCCTGAGTGGTTTCTTCGGTAGCAACCGTGGCCACGTATACGCCGGCTTTCAGGCTGGGCAGGCGCAGCTCATGCGCGCCCGCGGTTAGTTTCGTAGGCTGGCTCAGCTGCGCTACCTCGCGGCCGGTCACGTCCAGCACGCGCACGGCGGCCGTAGCCCCGCGCCGCAGTACGAAGGCCACCGAGGCTTGGCCGGCGGCCGGGTTGGGGTATACGCTCAGGCCGGCCAGCTGGTCGGATTTCTTACGGCTGGCGGTGGTGATGCCGTTGGCGTAGTCGGTGTTCTGCGGGTCGAAGTTGGTCCAGCCGGCCGTCCAGTCTTCGGCGCCAAATGCGCCGCGGAAAGCAACCTTATCGAAAAACTCACCGCTGATTTTGGCATCAGTGAAGTCGGCGCCAGCCTGCAGGAGGGAAGCTGCCTGCGGCAGGAACTTGGGCGCCGTCAGGCTGAAGTTATCAGCGTTCAAACCCAGCGCGTCGGTGGTGGTGAGCTGGTTGTTGCGCGTGGCGGCGTTGAAGAAGCCGGCTACGTCGTAGGCGCTGCCCGAGGCGGCGGCGAAGTTGGCTTTGGCGCTGGCCAATACCGTGTTCTTGATTTGCAGCTCCCCGCTCGTGGCGTTGGCTTCCGAAGGCGTACCATCCAGCAGCAAGCCCGTGGGCCAGCCCGTGAAGACCGAGTTGAACACCGACAAAGCCGAGTTGCGGCGGATGTGCATGGCGCGCTTGTAGTCGGAGTTGAGGCTAGTAGAGGCCGGCAGGAAGCTGCTCACGTTCGAGAAAACCGCACTGGTTTTAGGCGAGTTGGCCGAGCCGTTCTTGTCGTTGTCCGACTCAAAGCTGTTGGAGCCCGAAATGTCGGCCACTTCCGGGTCGCGCAGGCTCACCGCGTACTGTACTTTGCCCGAGAAGCCATTGTCGGAGTCGAAGTCATCGTCCAGCCCGCGGAAGGCTACCAGGTGCTTGGCATTCACGCTGCCCCCGAACCACTCGTAGGAGTCGTCGCCGGAGTAGGATACCTGTACATGGTCGATGATGGTGCCCGAGCCCACGCCGCCCAGCGTCAGGCCGTTGATTTCGTTGTCGGGCTGGAAGGCCACGCCGGGGAATTCAATGCGCACGTAGCGCAGGATACCGGAGTTGTCGTTGGCCACGGTGCCGCCGAACACGCCGTTCACGCCGCCCTCAATCACGGCCGTGGTGCCGCTGATGTTCTGGGGGGCCCGGCCCAGCAGAATCACCCCGCCCCAGTCGCCGCGGGCGCGTTTGCCTTTCTCCGAGTTCGAGGTGAAGACGATGGGCTGGCTGGCCGTGCCGTCGGCCAGCAGCTTGCCGCCCTGCTCCACAATCAGCGTGCCCTGGGTGTCTTTTTTGCCTTTGATAACGGTACCGGGCTCAATAGTGAGCGTGGCGCCGTCGGCCACGCGCACGAAGCCGTCGAGCAGGTACACGTTCTTATTAGTCCAGGTGGTGTTGGCCGTAATCTTGTCCTTAACCGTTACCACGGGTGCCTGCGCCTTCGCCCGTTGAGCGGAGGAACTGAGCAGCGCGGCGAGCAGGAAAGCAGGAAGTACAAACTTTTTCATAGTCAGAAATACGTGGGTGAAATGACGCTGCGAAGTACTTATGAAAAAACGCCTCCCGGGCTACGGAAGGCGTTATGCTTTCTTTAGGCGAATGTTACCTTATTGTTAGAAGCGGTACACCAGCCCGAGGGTGCTGTACTGGCCCCGGCGGTAGCGGGCAAAGTCCCGATCGGCGCTGGTAATCTTGGCGTCGAAGTCCACATCCTGCACCTGGCGCACCGCCTGGTTGAACACGTCCTGAATACCGCCCTTGATTTCCAGACGCTGCCCGATGCTCTTGGTCACGGCAATGTCCAGCACGTTGCGCGGCATTTCGTAGATGGTGAAGATGTCGCGGTTGCCTACCAGGAAAATGCGCTTGCCTACCACGTTGTACTGCACGTTCAGCTGCAGGCCACGGTCGGTATCCTGGTAGAAAAGACCTGCATTCACCACGTAGGGCGACTGACCTTGCAGCGGGCGGCGGGCAATCTGCGAGGAGTCGCTGCTCAGATCCACCCGGCTCCGAATCACGGAGGCGTTCAGCAGTACCGAAAAGCGGTTCCAGATGTCGGCTCCGCCCAGGCCGGCCAACGACTTGCGCAGCTCAATCTCGGCACCGTAGTCGTAGGCCGCATTGGCGTTGGCGGGCTTGATGTTGGGCAAAGAGCCGCTGGCAGGCTGCTGCGTCTGCTCAATGGCATCGTTAAAATACTTGTAGAACACGCCGCCCGACAGCATTTCCGTGGGACTGGGGTAAAACTCGTAACGCAGGTCGGCATTGTAGATGGTGGCCGTTTTCAGCTCCGGGTTGCCGATAATCAGCGCGGTGTTGTTGAAGTCGTAGTAAGGATAGAGGGCCTGTTCCCGGAACTCGGGGCGGTTCACCGTCACGCTGGCGGCGGCCCGCAGCAGGCTACGCAGCGTAAAGTTGTAGGTGGAGTTGAACGAGGGCATTACAATAGTGCGCTTCTCGCGGGTATTCACCGGCTCGTCGCCCAGGGTGGCGGTGTTTACCTGCCGGTCGTTGTACTCGATGCGCACCCCACCCGAGAGGTTCACTTTGTCGCTGATGGGCGCCGTGGTACCCACGTAGCCGGCAATGAGGGTGTTGTCGGCGGTGTAGTTGCGGCTGGGGTTGCGCACTTCGTCCAGCTGCAGCTTCTCCGGCCCAAAGTTCTCCGGCGAAAATACCTGGTCGATAGGGCGCGTCAGAATGCTGTTGTCGAAGCCATTTTCGGTGCCGCGCACGAAGCCCAGCAGGCGGGCGTTGAAGTCCCGGCTTTTGCGCTCGGTGTAAAAGCCGGCCCGCAGCTTGAAGGCGCTGGCACCGGTGGTGTCGCGGCCCGTGAGGCGGCGCTCCACTTGGCCGCTTAGCATGTAGGTGCTTTCCTGCAGGTCGGAATAGAAGCGGCTGGTTTCTACCAGCTCCCGCCCGATGGTTACGCGAAACGGGTCGTCGGTGCCCAGTTCGCGCTGGGTGCGGGCCCGGCGGAAGTCAGGCTCGTCGCGGTTCACGTAGTTGTAGCCGCCGGTCCAACTCACGGTGGTGTTTTCGTGTCCGCCCAGCGTGTGGGTGCCCTGCAGCTGGCCCGAATAGATAGTGCGGCTGGTGTAATGGAAGGCGTAGTCGCGCCGGTCGTAGCCGTCGGCTTCGTTTACGCCGGTACGTAGCACCGTCTGGTCGGCCCCAATCTGGTTGAACAGGTTGCGGAACTCCACTTTGTGGCGCGGATTCAGCCGCACTGCCCAGTTGTGCACGATGCCTAGGCGCACTCCGGCCGTACTCTGCTGGTCTTCGTAGCCAAACTGCCGCTGAATGGTGCCTCCCGAGGGCTGGTTGTAGCGCGCCCGGCTTACGGTGTACTGCTCCAGTGTGTTGGAATAAGAAAGAGAAGTAACGTTCGTCAGGTCAGCGCTGCCCAGCATCAGGCGGCGCGTAAGGCCTAGCGAAGCGCGCAGGTCCGGCCGCGCCGTCACGTTGCGCATGCTCCAGTCGTTGCGCAAGGAGCGGCCCGCGGCGGCCAGCTGCTCCGGCGTGGCGTTGTCCGAAGATACCGTGCCGGGCGTGCCGCTGGGCAGCGTGCGTTGCGAGTTGTCGAAGCCCAGCCAGTCGGTAGGGGAGTTGTTGGCCCGCTGGAAGGCGCTGAGCGTGGTGCCGGCGCGGTAAGAGCTGGAAAAGGAAAACGTGGTGCCGTTCTCAATGGCGGAGTTCTTGGTGTACACCTTCACTACGCCCCCGCCCATTTCGCCGGGCAGCTCCGGTGCCCCCGACTTGAACACCAGAATCCGGTCGATAACCGAGCTGGGCAGCACATCAAAGGAGAACGAGCGGGTATCGGTTTCGGCCGAAGGCGTGAGGGCGTCGTTCAGCAGCACCGTGTTGTAGCGTTCCGACAGCCCCCGGATGACCACGAAGGCATTGTTCTGAATCGTCACGCCCGGAATGCGCTTTACCACTTCGGCCGCGTCGCGGTCCAGGGATTTTACAATTTGGTCGTTCGACATCCCGCTCACGACTACCTCACTTTTGCGCAGGTCCTGAATCAGGGCTACCTCCGTACCGGTTTGCTTCTGCCCGGTCACCGTCACGCCTTCCAGCGTCGTGGTATTTTCCTCCAGCGTAGCATTCAGGGTGGTAGTGGCGTCGGCGCGCACCGCAATACCGGGGAAGGTTTGGGGCTTGTAGCCGATGTTGGTAATGGTGATACTGTAGGTTCCCGGTTCCAGCTTTAGAGTATAGTGGCCATCTACCTCCACGGGAGCGGCCTGAATGGTGCCCGTTACCAGCACCGTGGCGCCAATAACGGCCTCGCCGGTTTTTTTGTCTTTCACGTTGCCGCTGAGCGTGCCTTGCTGGGCCAGGGCCCAGGTGCTTGTCAACAGCATAAGCAGCACTAGGAAAGAACGTTGCATAGCCAGATGGGTTGTTTTGTGCCGCAAAAGTACCCGGCCGTCATTATGCCAGCATGACGGCAATATTATGCTTATGTTACGCCCCGATGGCACTCGCTAAAAGCGTATTTTTGCCTCTCAAACCTCCCTATTCTTTTCTCTATGCTGTATTCAATGACCGGCTTCGGCAGCGCCCAGCGTGACACCGAACGGTACTCTGCTTCGGTCGAAATAAAGTCGCTCAACTCGAAAACCCTGGACTTGAGCTTGCGGCTGCCGCGCTTTCTGCAGGACCGGGAGCTGGAAATCCGTAACCTCGTGGCCAGGCAGCTGGTGCGGGGCAAAGTCAACCTTAACCTTGAGTTCACGCGCCCACGGGCAACCGGCACGCAGGGTTCTATCGTCAATAAAGACGCGTTGCGCACTGCCTGGCAGGAGCTTTCGGAAGTCAACCAGGAACTGGGGCTTTCCACTGAGCAGCTTATTGCCTTGGCTCATGCCCTGCCTGGCGCCCTACGCATTCCCACTGATGCTTCCGCTGCCACCGAGGAGGAAGAGAACGTGCCCTGGGAGGAACTGCTGCCGTTGCTGCAGGAAGCCCTCGACCGCGCCAACCAGTTCCGCCGCGACGAAGGCCAGACGCTAACTACAGAAATTTTAGGTTACGTCGACAAAATCCGAATTCTGCTGGCCGACGTAGAAAAACATGACCCCACGCGTATTGAGCAGGTGAGGCTGCGGCTTCAGAATCATATGGCGGAGGTAACCAGCAGTGAGCATTTCAACTCCACCCGATTTGAGCAGGAAATTCTGTATTATATAGAGAAGCTGGATATCGCCGAGGAAAAAGTGCGGTTGGTCAGCCATTTGCACTATTTCAACGAAACTGTGTTTCTTCCGGAGCCCGTTGGCAAGAAATTAGCCTTCATTTCCCAGGAGATGGGGCGCGAAATAAATACCATTGGCTCCAAGGCCAATGATCCAACAATTCAGCACTTAGTCGTTGAAATGAAGGAAGAACTGGAAAAAATAAAGGAACAGATCAATAATATTCTGTAGACCTGGATTGGCAGATCAGGGCTTATAGCGGCTATATTCATTGGATTTAATCCAGTAATAATTAGAATAGAAAGCGCCGAATATTTTTAGAACTTTTTGATGCCATGTCTCGTCTAAACCATTAACTTTGCAACGGTTAAGCGAAATAGTCTTTTCCGCTATTAGCTTGCCAAGCGCCTTCTGGCTTACCACTGTTCCGGCATAATGATATTTTTCTATCAGAATGCTTGGAACATCGGATTTTGTTCTTAACTTGAGATATCCGAAGGCGCCTCCAAGGTATACGTCGGAATCCGGATTCATTTTGATTACTCACTTTTTTCAGCCTACGACCATGAAAAAAGCTTTACTTCTTCCTGTTTTGAGCCTGATGCTGCTGCTGATGGCTGCCCGCCCCGCTGCTGAGGTAGAACTCATCAAAAAGCGCGTATTGAGCGAGCGTGTTGAAATTCTTATCCCCAAAGGTTTTGAGGTGATGAGTGAGCAGCAGATGGACTTCCTCTACGCCAAAGCGCAGAGCCGTCCCAGCCTGATCTACACCAATAACAAGCAGGCCAGCATCTCCTTCACGTACACCGACAACACCGCGGATCAGGACATGATCCAGATGTACTCGGACAACTTCATCAAAACCTACACCAAGCAGTTTCCCAATGCCCGCTGGTTTGGCAAAGGCATGAAGGAAATCAGCGGCCGTCAGGTTGGTTACCTGGAGCTGATGAAGCCCGAACTTGGTCACGAAGTATACAACCTGATCTTCTTCACCGACGTGGAAGGCAAACTGCTGATGTGCACCTTCACCTGCGCCGACCGTCAGAAGCCGGAGTGGGAAATGGTAGCCAAGCAGATCATGAACTCCTTTAAGTCGAACGGCTAAGCGTTAGCTCTTCGCCCCTGGGTCGTCAGAATACAGCAATTCCGGAACAGATCGATATTCATCGGTTTGTTCCGGAATTGCTACGTTTATATAGTCCGGCTGAGCCGCTGCAGAAATTGCCTGGCAAGGTTAACTAGTCGTGGAAAAGCAGTCAGCGGTAAAGGTTTCGGCTTATCGTGCACATCATGGTAAGCAGCCGTGCCGCCGCGGGTATACCAGAAAAAAGCCGGTACACCTTGTTCGGAAAACGGGTAGTGGTCGGAATTAGCGGCCCGTCCCCGGGCTGCAATAGCGCCTACACCTACGTCCGACGTATTAAGTTGCTGTAACAGCTGATATTCCTGGGAGTGCACCTTGCCGTTTACCACCGTGATGCCCTCCTCGCCCGTGCCCACTAAATCCAAGTTAAGCAGGAAGCGAATAGAAGCCAGAGGCATAGCAGGATTCGCCACAAAGAATTGGGAACCCAGCAGGCCGGCTTCTTCCCCGCTGAAGGCTATGAAGGCCACCGAGTAGCGCAGCCGATTAGCCGGCTGAGCGAAGTGCTCGGCAAGCTCTAGCAGCATGGTAGTCCCGCTGGCATTATCGTTGGCCCCGGGGAAATACGTGCGGCGGCCCAACTCACCCAGGTGGTCGTAATGCGCCGTCACTACCAGAAAAGAGTCGGGGACGGCGGTGCCCGGCACATAACCCAGCACATTCTGCGTCTGGTAAGCTTGTTGCAAATGGGCTGTAACGTCGAGCCGCACGTGTTGCGCCTGTGCCGGCCAGGCCTGAGCCCGCACCAGCAGCCGCACGTGTGGTGCTTGGGTGTCGGCTACCGACGCGGTAAGCTTGGCAGTGGTCAGCACAATACTGGCGCGGGCTTCGGCCAGCTTTGCTTTAAGCTCCGGCATCTGCTGTAGGCGCGCCTCAATCTGCTGCTCGTATACCAAGGCTTTTTGCCGCAGGTCCTGCTGCAGAAACTGGTTTCGGATAGCGGGCTGGGTGAAGGCGAGCGTATCGAAATACACAACCGCCAGCTTGCCCTGAAAGGAGCCAGAGGTAGGGTGCGGAATGAAGTCGATGCCAGGCTGCAAAGTTTGCCGCCCGACGAACACTTTCAACCCCTCCGAAAACGTGTTGACGGTGAGGGGGAATGGCTGCCGGTAATCGGGCTGCCAGGCTTGAAGACCCAACTGGTGAAACCGTTTAGCTATGTATGCCGCCGCCCGCTGGTCGCCGTGATGGGTGTAGCCGCGCCCGTGTAGCTTCGGGCTCGTAAGCACCGATATCGTACGCCGTACGCGGGCCATATCCTGCGCCGGGGCAGGTTGGGCCGCCAGCAGGGTTACGAGGGCGCCGAGTACCGCCGTAGAGCAATGAATAATCCCAGGCCTGTTGGCGCTATGCATCGAACCAGTTAATTAAGGCGTCGCATAGCAGCGCTGATCATCAGCAGGCCAATGCTCATGCCGATGGCGTCGGAGAGGCCGTCGGTCCATTCGCCGTAGCGGCCAACATGCATAGTGGTTTGCAGCACTTCAATAAGGAACCCAAAGGCTACGCCTGCCAGTAATAGTACACTGAATGCATGCTGACGGAGCCAGGGCCACCGTTGCTGCCGCCGGGCGGAGAAATAGCTGAGCACGGCCAACAGCCAGAAAACAGCGGCATGAGCAGCCGTATCAAACGACAGCAGCTCCCATCGGGGCTGCGGCGGCATCCGGTCGGCGGGCGTGAGCGTGAGCAGCAGAATGACAACCGCCCACGCTACGGGCAGCGCAACGTAGGCGCGGCGGCGTGGCGTGGGCGGAACCAGCGGCATTCGGAAAAACTAGGCGCCTACCAGCTCACCGTAAGCTTCGGCCGAGAGCAAGGCTTCCAGCTCGGCGGGGTTGCTGATCGAAATTTTCACCATCCAGCCGTCACCGTAAGGGTCGGAGTTCACCAACTCGGGGCTGCTGTCGAGCTTATCATTGATTTCGAGTACAGTGCCGGAAATGGGGCTGAATAGGTCCGAAACCGTCTTAACCGCCTCAACCGTACCGAATACGTCGTTCTGGGCAACTTCCTTGTCAAGCGTGTCGATGTCAACGTACACGATGTCGCCAAGCTCGCGCTGGGCGTGGTCGGTGATGCCTACGTAGGCAACGTCGCCTTCAACACGAACCCACTCGTGTTCTTTGGTATACTGGAGGGTGGCCGGCAAATTCATAGAAGGGGAATTGAAGTAAGGGTTCTGACACAACGACCGGAGGCCGCGCTCAAAAGTACGGGTTAAATCCTGGATTGGCTACCGTCAAAGTACACAAAGCACTACGAAAAACGCCTTTCATCCCGGCAGATGAAAGGCGTTTTTTTGCTCAGTGCTACTATTGCTTACTGCGAGAGGCTATAGCGTAGCTGCACACCTCCCTCGGTGGCCGAGTTGCGGTAGCCAGCCGTACCGCGCGGCTCCGAAATCACGCGGGTGAAGTAAAACTGCAGGTTCAGGCGCTGGTTAAGCACATAGTCGATGGTAGGGCGTAGCTGCACCTGGCGGTTGCCATTCACGACCAGCCCACGCGGGTTGCCCAACAAGTTGGTGCTGTCGGCTACAATGGTGCGTTGCGTGGTCGTATTGTCGCGGATGGATAGATCGAGCCGCACCGTGAGCTCATTGCGCAGGATGCGCTGCTCACCCCCGATGCGGAAGGGCAGCTTCAGCTGGTTGGTTACGTAGCCAAAGCCAAACACCATTTCCTGCGTGTGCACTTCCGTAACCTGGGCACCCGACGAAATATTCAGGGAAATCTGGCGGTCGGTGCGGTACTCTGCGCGGCCCGTCACTTTTTCCAGCGTCTGAAAGTTCAGCCCGATCAGCGGCGACAGTCGCTCGATAATGCTTACCTGACCCAGCGTATAGTAGGGCACGTACAGTCCGTCCTGCACCACGGTGGGGAATTCCTCGGGCTTGCTGGGGTAGAGCGACGAACTGTTGAAGCTGCTCACGTTGTACACCGATGAGTAGGCGTGCGTGAGCGAAACCGAGCGGAAAAACCGTTGCACGAAGGGTAGCTCGCCCAACCCATTGTAGTTGACGGTCCAGTTCGGTACTGGCAGCACGGAGAAGGGGTCGAATGCTTTAGCCTTGTAGCCTTGGGAGGAGCGGCCGCGGTACGCATCCAGGAAAGCCGGAATCAGTACGTCCTGGGAGTTGTAGCTGTACTTGGGGTTGGTGGCGTCGGTGGCGGCCACCAGCCGGTCGCGCACAAAGCTCCGGTTTTCTATGAATTGGTTGAAAGCTTTGGAAACCGTGCTTTCCTTGCTCAGGTCGCCAAAGAGGGTGCCTATGGAGATAAAGGAAGTAGAAAAGGAGCCGGTTTCCAGTGGCAGCCGTGCGGCCAGCCCCCCGGTTGGTAGCTGGGTGTTTTCGTCAATGGCTAATCGGTAGAAACTCTCATTGTTGCGCACCGTCTGGCGGCGCGCATCTAGCTGAATATTGAAGTCGCGGATGGGCTCTAGGCTGGTGCGCAAATTCAGGTCGGTGGTTTCGAGGTTGCTGAGCGGCGTATTCAGATACTGGCTTTGCGGGGTATACCAGCCCCGTGAGCTGGCTCGCTCATATAGGTCGTCCAACTCGTACTGCTTACCCAGAATGAACGGCACCCCAGGGGCACTGAAATCCCCATCAAGCCCAAAGAACTTGGTGCGGGGTAGGTAGCCCGGCAGCAGCGTGCCCGCGCTGCGGGTGTAAGTAAAATTGAGGCTGCGGGCCGTCATCAGGGAGCGGAGTACGGCTTTCACCAGGCGCAGCTCGGGCTTCTTGGCGGTGGTATCGGCTGGGGCAACGGGTGCCGTGGGGCTGCCACCGCGGCCCGGCGTTTTGGCATCAGGCTTGGCGGGGCGGGCAGGTGGCGGGGCGTTGTTGATGATGTTGAGAAACCGAACCTTATTGTAAAGCTTCACCAAGTCAATCTTGCCGTTGGCGCTTAGCTCACTGTTATTCTGCACCGTGTTACCCAGGTTCAGGGTTCTGAGGCTGTCCAATGGGTCAACCAAGGCCGTAGAAGCGGCCTGCCAGGTGTAGGTGGCCGCGTAGCGCGCATCGGCCGAAATCCAGTCGGTGAGCGGGAATTTATCCAGCGGCAGACGGTAAGTGAGAGCCACTACCTGATTGAAGTTGGTAGTGCGGCCCCCGCGCTTAATGTTTTCGCGGATCAGCGCCCGGTTGCTCTCTGCTTCGGGCGAGTTGCCGAGCGTGGCACCGGGCCCTTCGTCAATTACGCCGCGGTTGGTGGCCGTGTAGTCGAAGGCCAGGCTCTTGGTCAGGTCCCACTTCAAATCATAGATGCGGTTGAAGAAGAAGCTTTTCTGGAAAACGCCCTGCGCCACCGGCGTGGGCACCTGGCCGGGCTCCAGCGTCCGTTGCAGAAACCGCTCGTTGTAGCGCCGGTCGAGGTCGGCGCGGAAGGCAAAGCGGCTAGGCAGCGGCGTGAAGTTGATTTCCTTGAAAAACTTGAGATAGGGCGAGTCCAGGGCCTTCAGGTTGGCCAGCGGGGTGTAGTTCTTGGGCGTGGTCTGATAAGTGTACGCCAGCGCCCCGTTGTAAGTGCGGGTGAAGTCCTTGTCGGTCTGGATATCGGTGTGCAGCTGCTCGGTGAGAGAGTAGCTCAGGGCAAAGTTCTCGATGTCGTAGGGGCGTACCTTTTTCTCGGGGTTGGTGCGCTCCTTCCGCATGTTCAGCACACTGATGCTGCGGCTGCTGGTCTGGTCGATAACTTCCTTGCGGTAGTTGGCGCGCTCTTCGTTCGACTCAAACTTCTGCAGCGACTGTTCCAGCTTCACGTCGGGGTCGAGCGGGTCGTACAGCGGCGAGCGGGACTCGTGGCCGGCCTGCACCAGCACCGGAATGCGCAGCCCCAGCTTTTCGGGCAGCAGCTTATCCACGGCTACGGTGGCGTTCAGGTCGCCGCGTACCACGTCGTCGAGGGAGCGTTGCTGCACGCGGTCCTGCAAGCCCCCGAAGCCGATAGACGTAAAGGAGCCGGTAGCCGTGATATTGGCCAGGTCGGCCAACTGGGTATTGAAGCGGGCCGTAGCGGCCCAGCCGGAGGTGCGGTCGAAGTCAAACACGCGCAGCTCATCAGCCCAGATGCACACCGACTGGTCGTTGCCGTTATCGGTGGGATTGAAGATGCCAATCATGACGCCCTGCACCGCCGAAAAGTCGGGGTTGCCTACCACCGTAATGGTGCGGCCGTCGGCCAGCTGCTTCACGTAAGGCGTTTGCAGACCCTGCCCGCTTTTGTTGCGCTCTACCTTGGCATCGATAAAATCCTGGAACGCCACATCCACAATGTTCTGGGGGTTCCAGATCTGGTTTTCCGAGGTGCTGCCGGGGGCGGTTATCTTCAGTGGGAGCGAGTACTCGTAGTAGTTCTGGGTGTAGTCGGTGCCAATGCGGATGAAGCCGCGCACCTGATCGTCGCGGGTGCCGGTTTCGCTTTCGGCGTGCAGGAACATGCGCAGGCGCTTGTAGCGGAGCATGTTGGTGCTCACGTTTTTGTAGGCCGCCTTGCCGTAGCCTTCACGCAGCCCTTCTACGCACAGGCGCAGGCTCTGCTCGTTCTGCTGGCGGTTTACGGTGCTGGAGCCGTATTCCTGGTCGCGCTTGATGCCGGGCGGCACCACGTAGGGAATAGCGTCGCTGCCGCCGGTGCCGGAAATGCCGTTTTCCTCCACGCTCACCGTCGAAATGGTGAACAGGTCAGCGTCGGTGTCGGTGTTCACGTTGGGCCGGCCGGGCTCGGCCACAGTGCCCAGGTAGCGGCGCCACTGGTTGGCCACAAACTGCATCTGCACGAAGCGCAGCACCGTAGGCTGCTGCCACTGGGTGAGGTACAGGCGCATAAACCGGATGCTCTTGAAGCCGAAGGGCAGCCCGTCGGTGGTGCCGCGCACGGCCGTGGGCTGGCGCACCGGAATGCGGAACTGGTACCACGTCACCACGTCGTTGTTGATGCGGTTGCTTACCTTATCCACGATAAAGTTCTGGCCTACTTCCAGTCCGCCGGGGCGCAGCGTAATCTTGTACTCGTAGTACCGCTCTGTGTCCTGAATAATGTTGTCGCGGTTCAGGTCTTCCTTGTCGGGCAAGGGGGTGGAGCTTTGCTGGCTGTTCTCGGCCGAGTTGCCCTGCAGACCATTGTACTCCTTGTAGCGGCCCAGGATCTTCACGTCGCGCCCATCGGAGTTGTAGTAGTCGCTCAGGTGGTGGCGGAAGTTGTCGGCCGAGGGGTCTTCGGCGCTGGCCAGGGTGCCGGTGCCGAATTCGGCTTTTTCTTCGTCATCGTTCAGGCCGTCGAGTCCCACGTCCTGCCGGTCGCGGCCGCCGTTGGCCGTCGAGAAGGCATCGGTCAGGAACTGCTGGCGGCTGACGCGGCCGTACTTGGTTCTATCGGTATCCTTGTCCGGGTCACTGGGGTCGTCGGAAAGGCCGTTCTCAAACGCGTAGCGGCCGTCTTTCAGGGCATCTTCCGAAATGGTACCCAGATTCAGGTACAGCTCGCCGCCGGTGGTGTTTTCGGTGGGCTGGTTCTGGGAGTCGTTCACCTGGCCGTTCTTGCCTTTCAGGAACGGGTCCATCAGCCAGAACTCCAGGTACTCGATGTTGGCGTTGTCGAAGTCGGTATCGAAGGTGATTTCCCGACTGATGCCTGCAAAGTTGCCCGGGGCGGTGCCGGCGGGCAGGGTACGGCCGTCGGGGCTGGTTTGCGGGTTGTAGTTGTAAGGACCACGCTCCGTAGGGAAGTACGCCAGGTCCAGGGGGTATTCGTAGCCGTTGCCCACGGTGCCCACGTCGCGGTTCGGGAAAATTTCCTTGCGCTGCACGCCGCGGGTGTAATGGTTCAGCAGGTCGTCGGCCGTAATGTTGTTGGGCCGGCTGGAGCCGTTGTTGTAGTAGCTCTGATCCACGGTGTACCAGGCCAGCTTGGCGCGGCGGTAGTTGGCGGCCAAGTCGATGGTGCTGCTATTGCCCAGTATAGGCAGTGGCGTGGCTGCCATCCGCCAAGCCGTAAGCGAGCTGACGCCGCCCGTGAGCGTGTAGGGCGTGCGGGCTGCTTCAAAGTCGTCGATGTAGGATACGCCGTTTTCGCCCCGGCCCAGTTGGGTTTTGCCGGGCACCAGCTTGGCAAACTCCCCGCTGAACGCCACCGTCGACGGGGCCTTGGTCGAAATCAGCGGCAGCATGTCGAGGTAGCGCGTAAGGGCGCGGGACTCGCGGCGCAGGTTCACGTCGAGGCCGTAGATGGTGTTATTGCCGGGTTCGTCGCCAATGTTCACGCGGTTGATGCCGGGAGCCTGGTTTTCCAGCAAGTGCAGCACCGTAGCGCCAAAGTTGATGTCGTCGTTGAGGCGGTAGTCGAAGCGGGCACCCAGCAGGCTGCGCGGCTGAACCTGCACCAGGGCGTCCTTCTCAAAGGTCACGCGCAGCTCGTTGGCCGCGTTCAGGTAAGCCGGGTTCAGCACTTTTACCTTGGCCTGGTCGTAGAATACCTGGTAATCGGTGCCCTCGGTGAGCAGCGTACTGCCGGCGTACACCCTTACCGACCCCTCGGCCACCCGAATGCCAGGCAGATTGATTTCATCGGACGACGTGGCCTGGTAGCGGCCCGTGAGGAAGAACTTGTCCTTTTCCTGACGCTGCTGCGCGTCGCTCTGCACTTGGTCGTAGAGCTCTTGGTACACGTACTTGTCTACCAGGTCACGCTCGGCCACGGTATCGAACCTCGATTTCAGATAGCGGCCAAACGGCTCCACCTGTGGGAAGATGATACGACCCTGCTCCGGATCGATGGTGATGCCCGGCAGAAAGTCGAAGTTGCCGTCGGAGGGCCGGTCGTTGTTGGCGTTGGCGTTGTCGAGGTTGAACACCTGCACCAGCGGCACGTTGGCGGTCTGCTGCCCTTCCTTCAGGGAAAGCAAGTCCACGCCCGTCGCGTCGTCTTTGTAGATGATGTCGAGGCGGAACTGGTCACGGTTGAGCTGGGTGGCGTTCAGGGAGTAGATGTTTTTCATCATCAAATCCCAGGTGGGGTACTGCAGAGCCGGGTTGGTACTCTTCAGCATCTTCAGGAAAATCACCTGGTCCTCCTGAACACCGGCGGAGTAGGACCCGGCCGTTTCGCCTACCCGGTACGACTTGCCATTGTAGGTGTACTCGTAGGAAACGCCCAGCACCTGCTCGGGCAGCAGCTGGGTGTTCAGTGAGAGGTAGCCCAGCTGCTCGTTGAAGGTGTACTCGCGCGGGTCGAGCTTGCGGGCCCGCACGTGCTCAAAGTCCACGTTCTTTACCAGGCCCCGGCCCGCCAGCGCCGCATCAACCCCGAGGTTTTCGCGGCTGCCTTTCACCAACTCGTATTCCTGATTGGCTGCGTTATCGGCCGGGGTGCGCGTGGTGCCAGTGGGGGGGAACTGGTCGCGGCGGAATACGACGCGGGGCTCGGCCAGGTCCATCAGAGCTACCACGTTGCGCAGGTTCTCGGTGGTGCGGTTGTCGTTGGTCACGTACACCTCCAGGTAGCGGATCTGGATGCCCGACTGCACCGTGGGCAGGTTGCGCAGGGAGGTGTCGTACCGGTCGCGGAAAAACTGCGACAGAAAGAAGTGCCGGTCCTTTTCGTACTGACTGGCTTTGATTTCGAAGGGCCGGCTCTGGCCGCCGTTGGAAATGCGCACCTCGTCGGACTGGCCGCGCAGGGTGGAGGCCACGGCCGTGACGGAGAGCTTGCCGAACTGCAGCTGGGTTTTGGCCCCAAACAGGTTTTGCCCGCCCTGAATAAGGGAGTTGTTGAGCGGTAAACTCACGTTGCCCAGCTCTACTTTGCGGATAATATCGGTATCGAAGCCCGTGAAATCGAGCTTCATGTTGTTTTCAAAGTCGAAGGCAGCCTTCGTGTCGTAGTTGAGCGTCACCCGCATCTTCTCCCCGATCTGGCCGGTGAGGTTCAGGTTCATGTTCTGCTCGAAGTTGAAGTCGCCGGTTTTCTGCTGGCGCAGGGTGAGCGTGGGGTTGCGGTTGCGGTTGAACTTAGCCCCGGCCCGCACCGTCACCGAGCCGTTGGGCCGGATATCCACGTAGTTGCCCCCGAAAATGCGGTTGGCAGCCGGCCCCAGGTAAATCTTCGGAATCAGGCGCTGGGCCACGGCCGGTGAGCCGGCCTCCCCCGCCACGCCCCCGGCCGCCCGGTTGCGGAAGTAGTTGCGGATCGTCTGGTCCTGCTGCCAGCGCGAGTATTCCTCAAACGACATGCGGGTAGGGTCGCGGAAATCAATATCTGACCCCACGCGCTCCGACACGTCCACGCCCTGCAGACTGTCGTCCACGGTCACATTCAGGTTCACGTTGGACGGCAGATCCAGCAACAGCGGCGATTCGCGGCGCTGGGAGCTCAGGCGGTTGCCCGCGCGGTCTTCGGGTGCTACTTTGGGGCGGCGGCTGGGCCGGTAGCGGGTGGTGTCGGTGGGAGCGGTGCGGGGCGTGTCGGGCAACCAGGCCAAGTGACCGGCCGTACTACGCCAGGATGCCCACTGCAGCCGGAACGCACTGCTACCCGTAGCGCCCGACTGCGACCACCACGCCAGCAACGACGCTACGACCAAAGAAACAGTAGTGAAGGTCTTCTTACCGGTATTCAAGCGGGGTAAGCGTCAAGCCGCAAGCCACAAGCCGCAAGCTGATGAGTAAAGATATGGATGGCACAGGCGGTCTGCTTCCCGGTAGAAGGCGTACGGCTTGCCGCCGGCCGCTCAGCTAATGGGACTTAAGAGCAAATTTAATTAATTCTTCCACGCTCAGGTCGTTGCCGTGGCGGTTCTGAATCTGGTCGAGGGTTTTCTCGGCGGCAGCCCGCGCAAAGCCCAGCGTTACCAGGGCTGCTAACGCTTCGCTGCGGTTTGTATTGTGTGCCTTGGCCAGCGGCACGGTGTCAATACCGGCCTTGGCCAGCAGCTCATCCTTGCGCAGCTTGTCCTTGAGTTCCAGCACCACGCGCTGCGCCGTTTTCGGCCCCACCCCCTTGATGCTTTGGATGGCACGTACGTCTTCCTGCACGATGGCCTGGCGAATTTCACCCACCGACATCGACGACACCATTACGATGCCCGTGCCCGGTCCAATGCCCGACACCGAAATCAGCTGCATGAACAGGGCTTTTTCGTTGGGGTCCAGGAAGCCGTAGAGCGTCTGCCCGTCTTCCTTGATATGCTGATAGGTATAAAGCTTGGCTTTTTCGCCCTCGGCCGGCAGCTTGGAGTAGGTAGCCAGGGAAATCCGGACTTCGTAGCCAATGCCGTGCACGTCGAGAATAGCTAGTGCGTGGTCTTTGTAGGCGAGTTTACCGTCGATGTAGGCAATCATAGAAACGTGGCACGAAGCCGGGCTTCGCGTTGGGTGGAAAAGGAAGAACTCAGGTCTTGCTGAACAGTGCGCAGGCGGTTTTCTATCCCAATCTACTGATGATTTCCGCTAAAAAACGGCATCAGGTCTGAGCACTAAGTAAATGGCAGGCCGCCCACCGGGAAGCCGGCAGCCCGCCACCCAAACTTACAGCCCTTTGCCGCCCGCTTTTTGCGCATCAACCACCGCAATGGCGGCCATATTCACGATTTCGCGCACCGAGGCACCCAGCTGCAGAATGTGCACCGGCTTACGCATGCCCATCAGCACCGGCCCAATGACCTCCGCGCCCCCGATTTCCTGAATAACCTTGTAGGCAATGTTGCCGCTGATAACGTTCGGGAAAATGAGCGTATTGGCTCCGCCTTTGTCGGCCAGCTCCGAGAAGGGATACTGCTCCTGCAGCAGCTCCGGGTTCAGGGCGGTATTAGCCTGCATCTCTCCATCCAGAATGAGCTCGGGGTAGCGCTGCTTGGCCAAATCCGTGGCGCGGCGGGCCTTGTCGGGCAGCTCGCCGGGGTTGGAGCCGAAGTTGGAGTAGCTGATAACGGCCACCCGCGGCTCCGTATCGAAGAAGCGCACGGCGTTGGCGGTGAGGCCGATGATGTCCACCATCTCCTCGGCCGTGGGGTCGATGTTCACGGTGGTGTCAGCGAAGAAGAACGGCCCTTTCTTGTGCTGGATGATGTACATGGAGGCCACGCGCTTCACGCCCTCAGCCACGCCAATAGCCTGCAGCGAGGGCACAATGCTTTTGCCGTAATCTTTGCTTAGACCCGTAATAAAGGCATCAGCTTCCCCGTTTTCCAGCATCATGGAGCCATAGTAGTTCCGCTCGCGCAGCAGGCGGCGCCCCTCGTAGCGCGTCATGCCCCGGCGCTGACGCTTCTCGTACAGCAACTCCGCGTACTGCTCCCGCTTGGCATCTTCCTGCAGGATATCAATGATTTCGCAGCCTTCCAGGTCGAGGTTGTTTTCGGCGGCCAGGCGCGCAATCTTGTTGTGGTTGCCGAGCAGAATAGGCTTGGCAATGCCTTCGTCGTGCAGGATCTGCGCCGCTTTCAGGATTTTGTACGTGTCGCCTTCGGCAAATACCACGCGCTTGGGGTTGCTCTTAGCCGCGTTGGTAATGCGGTTCATCAGCTTCTGGTTTACGCCCAGGCGGCTGCGCAGCTCATCCTCGTAGGCCAGCCAGTCGGTGATGTGCACGCGGGCCACGCCGCTGTCCATGGCCGCTTTGGCTACGGCCGGGCTGATGGCGGTAATCAGGCGCGGGTCCAGGGGCTTCGGAATCAGGTAGGTACGGCCGAAGCTCAGGGTGTTGTCGCCGTAGGCGCGGTTCACCATGTCCGGTACGGGCTCCTTGGCCAGGTCGGAGAGGGCGCGCACGGCGGCCAGCTTCATGGCTTCGTTGATGCCCGTGGCCCGCACATCCAGCGCCCCCCGGAAGATGTAAGGGAAGCCCAGTACGTTATTCACCTGGTTGGGGTGGTCGGAGCGGCCGGTGGCCATGATGATGTCCGGGCGCGTGGCCATAGCCACCTCGTAAGCAATTTCCGGATCAGGGTTGGCCAGGGCAAAGACGATGGGGTTGGGCGCCATCTTCAGCAGCAGTTCGGCGGGCAGCACGTTGGCCGCCGAAAGGCCCAGAAATACGTCGGCCCCATCTAAGGCTGCGCCTAGAGTCGTGATGGCGCGGGAAGTGGCAAAGCGCAGCTGCAGCGGGGCCAGATCGGTGCGGCCGGGGTGAATAATGCCATCCTTGTCGAATACCACAACGTTTTCCAACTGCAGGCCCAACTCCAGGTACAGGCGCAGGCAGCTGATGGCCGCCGCTCCCGCGCCGCTTACTACGACTTTTACTTCCTCAATCCGCTTGCCTACCACTTCCAGCGCGTTCAGCAAGGCCGCCGAGGAGATAATGGCTGTGCCATGCTGGTCGTCGTGCATCAGCGGAATGTTCACCTTCTCGCGCAGCTCCGTTTCGATGCGGAAGCACTCGGGTGCCTTAATATCTTCGAGGTTGATGCCGCCGAACGTAGGCTCCAGCGCCTTCACAATGCGAATAAACTCGTCGGGGTCAGTGGCGTCGATTTCGATATCAAAGCAGTCGATGCCCGCAAATTTTTTGAAGAGTACGCCTTTGCCCTCCATTACCGGCTTGCTGGCTTCGGGGCCGATGTTGCCCAAACCCAGCACGGCCGTACCGTTGCTGATAACGGCCACCAGGTTGCCCTTGGCGGTGTACTTATACACAGCATCTTTATCGGCCGCAATTTCCTTGCAGGGCTCCGCCACCCCGGGAGAGTAGGCCAGCGCCAGATCCAGCTGCGTGCTGACGGGCTTGGTGGGTACTACTTCAATTTTTCCGGCCGGGCTCTGGGAGTGATAATCGAGGGCCTCTTGCTTGTTGATTTTGAGCATGGGTGTGCAGTACTAGGTGGTGCCCGCAGTGCGGGGTAACAGGCAAGTTGGGGCGAAAACCGCCGGAATCAAAGTTTGTGCGGCATGCAGCGTACGCACAAGCGCCCCGAACCGCGAACGGCCGGGGCGCTTATCTTGGAAAGCAAAGTCGGGATTATTCTATTGGCAGGTCAGTAAATGAGCCCCACACCGTTAGGTCGCACCGTTCTTTGTCGGTAGGGTCCCAGGAAGTATCATTCGGGTCAGAAATGTTTTTCATGCGCAGCTCATAGCTGCCACTCAGCAGGTGGCGCTTGGCGTCGTAGGCCGTGACGACCAGATTCCCGCTCATTCCGGAGTTATTGCTGTCGTAGATGCTCGCCGAGATGTTGCCAGGCTTATTTTCCCGGTAGTACACGTACCGTACCTCAGCCGCCCCGGCCTCCGGGTTCGGCATCGATTTCAGCGAATAGGTGCCAACGATACTGGCATTAAGCTGGCTGCGGTCTATGGTGAAGTTTACCGCGTCCCGGCCTTCTTTGGCATCGAAGTGCACATACAGCAACTCATCGTTCAGGATAGCTTGGTGCTGAACGTACCCCGACGGATAGCTGATGGCCGTGGTAACGTTTGGGGCGGGGTAATAGATGCTACTGCCCATCGTAAAGGTAGCAGCAGGGGCTGGCGCTTCGGGTTCAGGCTCGTTCTCGTGGGAGTCACAAGCCGCCACTCCCAGAAGGAGAGCAGCGGCCAGGACGAAGCGGGTTGTCGTTTTCATAGCAGGTAGAAAAGAGTGTGGAAAGCGGTTTTGCAAGCTTCGTGCCTTTTTCAAAGAAAAGTTCCCTTTGTAGGCGGCTTTTTTCATTTCCACAAATTTCTCCAAAGAAAATGGGAGGGCCACGCAGGTGGCCCTCCCATAATCATGTGAACTTCGGCTGAAACTAGCCCTGCACTATCAGCTTCTGCCCTGGCTTTACCTCGTCCGACGTCAGGTTGTTGAGCTTACGAAGCTGGTCCACCGTCACGCCCTGATAGCGGCGGGAGATATTATATAAGGTGTCGCCGGGCTGCACCAGATGCACGCGGGGCGCAGGCAATATGAGCTTCGACGGACGCTTTGTGGAGGCCTGGGCTGCTGCCGGGCGTGCTTCTGCTACGGTGGGGGCATCAGCCGGGGCACGTAGCGTGAGCTTCTGACCGGGCACCACCTGGTTGGAGCCCAGCTGGTTCCAGGCCGTGAGCTGGGCCACTGTCAGGTTCTGCTCGCGGGCAATTTTAGTGAGGTAGTCACCTTTGCGCACCACATACTCAGTGGACGCGGGCAGGCTGTCATCGGACGAGGCAGTGGCCGTTTGAGCTGTCAGCTCCGGTTGGGGCTCGGCTTGCTCGGCGGCCTGAGCTGCTGGGCGCGGCTGACGTGTAGGCTTGGGTGCCGGCTTTTTCGCGGCTACAGGCGCTGAAACGCGGGCAACAACCGGCTTCATGCTTTCGGCTGCAGCCACACTTGGCTCCGCCGCTTCTGGCGCAACAGCAACCTGCTCAGCGGGTGCGGTAGCTGTTTCTCCAGCGGGTTTGGTTGCTACAGCTACCGTCGGTAGTTTTTTGGGTACATCCGGCCGGGCCACTGCTACAGCAGGAGCAGCTTCAGCGGCTACGGGCACGTACACAAAGATCTGCTGGCGGGGCGTCAGGTTCTGGCCGCGGCGCAGCTTGTTCCAGCGCCGGATCTGGCTGGGGTCCACATCGTAGCGGGCGGCTACGCTGACCACCGTTTCGCCCCGGCGAACGGTATGCTGGGCCCGGCGGTAGCGGGGCTTCTCAGACGCCGGCGGGGCCGCCGCAGCCACGACCGTCTGGGCAGAGTCGGGCGGCGGCAGCAGCGGGCTGACGGGCACCAGCGGAGCCGGGGGCGGCAGCGTTACTTTGCAGAAATCCAGCAGTGCCGTACGGTCCTGCATGGCCAGCTCAGGCCGCACGCAGGCCGGTATCTGCAGTGGATAGTTATGAAAGGACTCTGGCAGATAGTGTTTGCGCAGCTCGGGGTTGTAGCTCAGCAAAGCCATGGAGTCCAGCCCGAACGACTTCGAGAGCTTATACAAATCCAGCGACCGGCCCGAAATCAGCAGCGTGTCCATTGGCTCCGGGTAGCGGTAGTTCAGGGACGCGTCGTGCAGGTTGTGCTCCTTGGCGTAGTTGAGCGTGTACAGAATGGCCGTGAACGTGGGCACGTAGTCGCGCGTTTCCTTGGGCAGGTACTTGTAGATAGCCCAGAAATTGCGCTGCCCGCCGGCCCGCCGAATGGCTTTATTGATGTTGCCCGAGCCGTAGTTGTACGCCGCCAGGGCCAGCTCCCAGTCGCCGAAATAGCGGTGCAGGTCGCGCAGGAACTTGCAGGCGGCCTCCGTCGATTTTTCCGGGTTCATGCGCTCATCGATGAACTCGTCGCGGCGCAGGCGTAGGTCGTTGGCCGTAGGGCCCATAAACTGCCACAAGCCCAGGGCGCCCACCCGGGAGCGGGCCTGGGGCAGCAGCGCCGATTCCACCACGGCCAGGTATTTCAGATCCTGCGGCAGGCGGTACTTGGCCAGGTATTTCTCAAACAGTGGGAAGTACAGATTCTGCCGCTCCAGCACCCGCTGCGTGTACTTGCGGTTGCGCACCGTGAAATAATTCACGAAGGCCATAACCGTGTTGTTGAAGACCAGCGGCATTTCCGATTCGTAGCAGCCAATCCGATCGGCTACCAAGTCGCGCATTTCGGGCGGAGTCTGAAGCCACACCAGCCGGGCGGAGTCGGGCGAGAAGGCCGGCTCGGCCACCAGCGAATCAACGCGGAGCAGCTGTTGCCGGGCCAGCAGGGTATCGTTGGCACTTACCTGTTCAGGCTGTAGCCCGGGCTCGGTTTGAGCCAGGGCGGGGCGGGCTGCAGAAGCCAGCAATAACAGTAGGGCAGGGGTGCGCAACGATTTTTTCATCAGGACACAGTTGGCGTGACGGTTTCCGTGACGGATTTGGCAAAGGCCAGCAACTGCTCTTCGCGGAAAGCTCCGCTCAGAATCTGCAGCCCGATGGGCAGGCCGGCGCTGTCTTCACCATTCGGCACCGATACGGCCGGGACCCCCGCCAACGATGCCTGAACGGTAAAGATATCAGCAAGATACATAGCCAGCGTGTCTTTGTTTACATCACCGATGCGAAAAGCTGTGGTAGGCGTGGTCGGCAGCACCAGGAAGTCATACTGGCGCAACAGCTCGTCGGTGGTATCTTTTATGAGCCGGCGTACGCGCTGGGCCTTGGTGTAGTAAGCATCGTAGTAGCTGGCGCTGAGCACGAAGGTGCCCAGCAGAATACGACGCTGTACTTCCGGGCCAAAGCCCTGGGCGCGGGTTTTTTTGTAGAGCGACTCCAGATCGGTAGCGTCGGGGGCGCGGTAGCCATACTTCACCCCGTCGAAGCGGCTCAGGTTGGAGCTGGCTTCGGCCGTAGTCAGAATGTAGTATGTGGGCACAATGAAGTCGAGGTAGGGGAAATCCACCGCTTCTACCACGTGGCCCTGGGCGCGAAACTGCTCCAGCGCGTTTTCGGTGGCTTCCTTGATTTCCGCATTCAGGCCCGGCCGCTCCAGGCAGTCCTTGATGTAGCCGATGCGGTAATGTGGGGCGGGCTCCAGCTGCTGGCTGTAGGCGGGCACCTCGCGCTGGCTGGCTGTGCTGTCGAAGCTGTCGGCGCCGGCCATGACTTCCAGCAGCAGGGCCGCGTCTTCCACGGAACGCGTGAGCGTGCCAATCTGGTCGAACGACGAGGCGTAAGCTACCAGACCGTAGCGGGAAATGCGCGAGTAAGTTGGCTTGAACCCTATTATCCCGCAGAAAGCCGCCGGCTGGCGCACAGAGCCGCCCGTATCGGAACCGATAGAAGCCAGGCACATATCGGCCTGCACCGCTACAGCCGAGCCGCCTGAGGAACCGCCTGGTACACGGTCCGGGTCAATCTCATTGCGCGCCGGACCAAAGTAGGACGTTTCGTTGGAGGCGCCCATGGCAAACTCGTCGCAGTTCTGGCGGCCGATGAGAATGGCGTCCTCATCCAGCAAGCGCTGCACCGCCGAAGCCGTAAACAACGACTTGAAGCCATCCAGAATATGGCTGCTGCTTTGAAGCGCGTGGCCCTTATAAGCCAGCACGTCCTTCAGGCCAATGACCATACCGGCCAGTTTGCCGGCCGTACCGGCGGCCAGCTTGGCATCTACGGCCTCGGCCTGGGCGCGAGCTTCTTCGGGCCACACCTCCAGGAAGGCATTGAGGCGGGCATTTTTCTGCTGGATGTTATCCAGATAATACTCCACGAGCTGACGGCAGGTCGTAGTGCCTGCCGTCAGCTCGTGGCGAACTTCCGTGAGGGAGTTGAAGCGTCTCAAGACGAAAAGGGTTTAGTTCACTTGGTCGAGGCGGGGGCGCTCAGCGGCGGGCTGTACGGGCGGGGTAATACCACCATCCATGGGCGGCGCAAGCGGGGTTTCGGCTACAGGTACTACCGGCGCAGCCGGTGCTTCGGTAGTTGCCGGCGTTGGGTACTGCGGCTGCTGAAACGGAGGTTGCTGAAATTGCTGCTGATAAGGCTGCTGGGGCTGGCCAGCGTTTTCAAACTCGCTCCGGATTTCTCGGGAAGCGTCTTTAAACTCGCGGATACCTTTGCCCAGGCCGCGTGCCAGCTCCGGAATCTTGTTGGCACCGAAGAAAATCAGGATGATAACCATGATGAGCATTAACTCACCACCACCGATGCCTTCCAGAAAGAGAAACAGAGGAGTATGCATGGCCGAAAAGCTTAGTAGCGGGGCTGATTAGGGTCGTTGGGGTTTACGGGACGGTCCCGGAACTCCGGCTTTTCTTCCTTGGAAGCATCCTTGAACTCGCGGATGCCCTGACCCATACCGCGGAACAGCTCCGGAATACGCTTGGCCCCGAACAACAGAATAATAGCCAATCCAATCAGCAGAAGCTCGGTGCCACCGAGGCCGCCGATACCCAAAAACAATGAAGCAAACAGCATAGGAAAAGCCCGGAGGGGCGCGTTTGATGTGGAAAGTCCCTTATACGCACGGCGGCGCTGCTTGGGATTGGTAAAGGTACCCCATAATTTTTTATTTTGGGAAGCGGTAGGCACATGGCAACGCCAGCAGCCGGCCAAGTCCGGCTGGTGCCGGCCTGTCCGGGCCTGATTGACACCATCGATTATATTTTGATGTACCTGCAACCAGATGGTATCCATCCTGGTTTAGTAACAGCCTCTTACTCAAAAGCCCGCACCGGCCTTCGTGCTCCAACCCTGTCTGTTTATCTATGCCAGCCAAATCCGCTACGCCAGTCAACGCAACTTCCGAGGCTTCCCGCCTGCTGCTACCCACGGAAGAGCAGAAACGATTGGAAGCATTGGAAAGCTACCAGGTGCTGGACTCCGCACCCGACGATGACGCGCTAGACGACCTCACGCGCCTGGCTTCCATCATCTGCAATACCCCTATCTCGCTGGTTTCCCTGGTGGACGCCGAGCGCCAGTGGTTCAAAGCCAACCTGGGCCTGGAGGGCGTGACCGAAACCCCGCTGAGCGTTTCCTTTTGCCGGTACGTAGTGCAGAAGCCCAACGACCTGCTGGAAGTATCCGACGCTACGCTGGACCCCCGCTTCCAAAACAACCCGCTGGTTTTGGATCAACCCAACATCCGCTTTTATGCCGGGGCCCCACTGGTAAATCCCGAGGGCTACACGCTGGGCGCGCTGTGCGCCATCGATACCAAGCCTCGTACACTCACCAGTGAGCAGCGCGAGGCTCTGTTGTTGCTGGCGCGGCAGGTGACCACCCACCTGGAGCTGCGCCGGACCAAGCTGCTGCTGGAGCAGGAAAAGTTAAAGATGCACGGCCTGCTGCAGCTGGCTAACGACGAAACCCAGGCCCTGTATGCCAGCGGCCGCAATGAAATCTTCGTGAAGCACGAGCAGCGGCTGATGCGGGTGCGGATGGCCGATATCTGCTACATTGAGGCGCTGGGCGACTACGTGAACATTTATACCTGCTCCGAGCGTTTGACGGTGTGTACTACCATGAAGGACATGGAAGCTAAACTGCCCACAAAGGACTTTACACGGATTCAGCGAAAATATATTATCCGGCTCGACTGCCTGCGGGCTATTGAAGGCGAACTGGTGCAGGTAGACGGTCCGAAAGGGGCTGTGTACATTCCAATCGGAAATTCGTACAAGACAGCGCTAATGAACAGGCTAAATCTTATTTGATTAATGCCAAACCTTTGACCGGCAGGTGCCGTAAAAAACACTCATTCACCGAGGATTCATCAACATTTGGCGAATAGTGAGCTTCCGAAACGCCGGAATTTTCCTATCTTTCGCCTGTTATCGGGGGCTCCCTTCTTTGCTAGCTGCCGCCGGCTGGAAGGATAGACTGATAGCTAAGTTTGTTTTCATAGCTCAGAAAGGCACCGTGCGCTGTACGGTGTTTTTTTTTGCTCTGCGCGGCCGCGGAATCATAATAGTATTTCGCCAAACAGGATTTTGGCAAGTTTCGCAGCTTGCTTTTTCCAGGCTTATTTGCGGCCCAGCCAGTTTTCCGGGTTCAGGTTGGCACTGTTTCGCCACAGCTGAAACTGCACTTCGCTGGTGCCTTCTGCGTCGGTATACACGGTGCCGAGCTGCTGGCGGGCCTCTACCGTCTGGCCTTCGCTCACCGAAACGTTCCGCAGCTTGGCGTACACCGTGAAGTACTCCCCGTGCTGCACCATCACAATGGTATTCATACCCGGTACGCTGGCTACCGTCAGCACCTTGCCATCGAACACGGCCCGTACGGCTTCGCCCGCGTTGGTTTGAATATCTACGCCCCGGTTTTCTATGACCACGTGCTTGAGTACCGGGTGAGGGTGCTTGCCGAAGCGCTGCGAGATAAAGCCACGCCCCACCGGCCACAGCAAGCGCCCCCGGTGATCAGCAAAGGACGAGGATAGGATAGCCGCTTCCGGCGTCAGCGTTACGCGGTCTGTACGCTCCACAGCGGCTTCTTCGGCAGCTTCGGTACGACGAGTGGCGGTGGGACTACGGGAAGTGCTGCCGCTGGCGGCCGAAGATCGGGCTGCTTTATTGGCCGCGGCCCGGGCGGCCCGGGCAATTTCCTCGCGTACGCGCTGGGCAATCAGGTCATCCAGCCGCCGTACCGACTGCTGCCGCCGCGTCAGCTCTTCCTGAAGCTGCTGCTCCTGGCGGCTGAGCTGCGTCACGACCTGGTCCTGCTGGGTTTTGATGGAAAGCAGATTGCGGTTTTCGCTGAGCTGGGTGCTGAGCAGGCTGGACTTTTGCTGCCGCTTGGCCGTGAGGCCCGTGAGCTGCTGACTAAGCCGGGTTTGCGTTTGGGTAATCTGGGCGGCCTGGGCCTTGCGCACTTCCGAGTACTGGCGCACGTACTGTAGCCGCCGCACAAACTGGTTGAACGACTCGGCCGCAAACAGGAACATGATGCGGTTGTAGCTGTTGGCCGTTTTCGAGGAGGTATAAATTAAACGCGCATACTCGGCCCGCAGCTGCGCCAGGGTCTGTTGGGTTTGCTGCACCTGGGTTTCCGTCTGGCGCACGTCGGAGTCGAGGTACTTCAACTCCGAGGATATTGTCTGAATAACGTTTTTCTGGACGGTAATCTTTTCCTTCAGGGCGTTCAGCTGCCCGATGGTGGCCTCTTTGCGCTGCTGGGTTTGCTGCAGAATGCGGCTGGTTTCCTTGATGCGTTTGAGCGCCAGACGCTTTTCGCGCTCCAGCTGCGTGCGCGACTTGCCCGGACGCGCCCGGCTGCGTTGCGCCCAGCCCATTTCGCTCACCATCATCAACAGGAGGAAGGCCAGCGTTGCCGCCAGCCAGACCTTACTTTTTCCGCGCATAACCTGAGGGCACCGAGAACGGGAAGTCCAGCCGCTCTTTGTCGACCTCCACGCTGCGGAAATTAATGGAGGCCGAAGAGGGCTTGTTTTTAGGCTGCTCAACTACAACCAGCAGTGCATTGGCAAATTCCTGCGGTACGCGCTCCAAGGGCTTGAAATCCGAGAAGTCGACCGTGAAGCGCAGGTGCGAGCTGTCATCCTGCACGGCCAGCTTCTGCACACGGCGACGGGTGGTTTCCAGCAGTTGCTCTACCAGCAGAGCCTGCTGGCGGTACACTACTTTCTGCATGGGCGGCTCCGTAGTTACCGTGGGCTCGGTGCCGGTGGGAGCGGGCACGTAATTGCCGGTAAGCAACGCCTGCACCTGCTGAAAGGTAACGGGCAGGTTGAAACGCTGCCGCAGATAGGTGAAGTTGCCGGCATAGTACTCACGGTGCAGCCGGTCAATCACCTGCACCGAGTCCGGGGTGATGTGGGCGCGCATGACTTCACCAATTACCGGGGCTCCAATCGACAGCCAGATCAGGCTGTCTTTGCGGATACGCAGCGTTAGCGTCACATTGGGCAGCTTGTCGCCGCCAGTTTCAATCTGCGCTTTGCCTTTCGCCGCCAGGTATCGGAAATCGAGGTTTGAGGCATTTACCAGGCTTTCCGCCTTCGGCGCTTCCGCCCGCGCCTGGGTTGGCAGGGCTTTGCGGGTGCAGGCACCCAGCCCAGCCATCAATAGCCCCAATAGAAGCGGTGCGCAGCGTTTATTCATACAATTTTCGGTCTTTGATCTTGCGGTCAATCAGCTTGGAGGCGCCGCCCTGGCGCTTGGCCTGCTGCCATTGGGTATGTGCCCCGGCAATATCGCCTAGCTGATATAAAACGTCGCCGTAGTGTTCGGTCACGGTGCCGTCCTTGGTGGTGCGTAGTGCCTTTTCCAGGCTTTCGCGGGCCCCGGCGTAATCTTTCTGCTTGTATAGCACCCAGGCGTACGTGTCGAGGTAGGTATCGTTGTCCGGAAACTGCTTAATCAGCTTACCGGCCATGGTTTTGGCTTTGTCGAGCTTTTCGCCGCGCAGGGAGAGGTAGTAGCTGTAATTGTTGAGTACCTGGGCGTTGTTGGCATCAAAGGCTAGCGCGGCCTCGTACGCCGCGTCCGACTTCACAAAATCCTTCAGCTCGTGGTACGCGTCCCCCAACTGGGTATCAAACTGCGCCTGCAGCTCGGGGTTGTCGGCGGCCAGCTTACGGCCATATTCCAGGGACTTTACGCCCTTGGCCGCATTCTTATTGATGAGCTGCGCCGCTCCGTTGAAGTACCAGAACACGGCCTGGTTGGGAAACAGCTCCAGCGCCCGGTCGGTATGCACTAGCAGGGAGTCCGTCTGGCTAAGCTCCGCATCAATGCTCACGACCTGCTGCCAGAGCTGGAACTTGGAGTTGTCGAGCTTAAGGGCCCGCAGGTAGTTGTCGCGGGCTTCTTTGCGGTGCTCGGTCAGGGCCTGGATGTCGCCGGCGACGGCGTAAGCCTTAGCTTCCTTGGGGTGTACGCGCGTGGTAATAGAAGCTAACTCCAAGGCGTTTTTCTCCAGCGCTGGGTTGGGCAGCTGCTTGATGAAGTCGACCAGGATGCGCACTTTCTGGTCGATGTCGAGGCCGGGGCTTTCAAACGCCTGCCGGAGGTAGCGCTGCGACTCAGTTGGGTTGTTCTGCTGCCGGTACACGTCAGCCAGAATCATGTTGGCCTGGGCGTTGTCGGGGTCCTGCTGCAGGGCCTGCGTAGCCACCCGAATGGCGTCGGGCAGACGGTTGTTAGCCGCATACATTTCGGCCTGGGCCAGCACGTAGCGCACTTCGTCGGGGTTCGAGGAAATCAGCGTTTCGCCTTCTTTCAGGGCCTGGTCGAGCTTGTTCTGGCGCAGGTAGATCTGCTGGCGCTTGAACGCCACCTCATCCAGCGCGCCGAACTGCTTTTCCGCCTGGTTCAGGGTAGTCAGGGCATCATCCAGCTTGTTCTGCGCCAAGTACAGATCGGCCAGGTTGAAGAGGTAGTACCCCGAGTCGGGCACGTTCTTAATGAGCGTGGTATACACCTGCGCTGCCTGGTCGAACTGCTTTTGCGAGGCGTAGATCTGGGCCAGCAGCAGGTAGTAGTACGCATTTTTGCCATCCAGTTGAATGGCGGTATTGGCAAAGTTAGTGGCGTCCTTGAGGTTGCCGGTCAACAGGTTGGTTTCGGCAATCTTGTAGTTGATGGCCGCATTGTTGGGGTTGATGCGGTAGGCCGCCAGCAGCCGCTCCAGGGCTTTGGTGTAGTCTTCGAGCAGGGTAAACTTCACCCCTTCCACAAAGTAGGACTCGCTCAGCTCCCGCTCTTTTTCCGTCAGCTCGCGCATCTGCAGGCGGGCGTCCGACACGGCTTTACGGTGTTTCAGCTCGCGGCGCTCCTTGCGGGTAAGCTTGCGGCGCGGCACGGCCGTGGGCGCGGCAGCGGGCAGCTGGGCCCAGGCTGCATCAGCCACCAGCAACGCGAAGACCAGCAAAACAACGGCGCGAAAACGAAACATGAGGAAGGCGGAAAGAGCAACGAAACACTACGGCCGCGGCAGGCCAGGCCTGAGCCTTAAACACCGCCGCGGCCGGAAAGGCTCCGTCAGACGCGCAGGTTGTTGTAGTCACCCAGGCTGAGGTCGGAAGGGGAACCGGTGAGCGTGGCGTGGTTGCCAATCATGGAGTTCGTCACGTTGGCGTGCAGCACCGTAGCCGACTGCTGCACGATGGAGTTCGACAGCACCGAGTCGCGCACCGTGGACTGGTTGCCCAGCGAAACGTGCGGCCCTATCACCGAATTGTGCACCACCACGCCTTCGCCGATGTACACGGGCGGAATGACGACGGAATTATGCAGCTGCGCCGATGACGCTACCAGCTCCTCGCCGCGTTCCTGAAGGTATTCCAGGTAGCGCTGGTTGGTGTACACGGTAGCATCCTTGTTGCCGCAGTCGAGCCACTCCGTCACGCGGCCGGGCACGAAGGTCGTGCCCTTGTTTTTCATATTTTCAAGAGCATTGGTGAGCTGGTACTCGCCTTTATCCTTGATGTCGTTGTCGAGCAGGTACTGTAGCTCTTCGCGCAGGTAGGCGCCGTCCTGGAAGTAGTAGATGCCGATGATGGCGAGGTCCGACACGAATTCCTGGGGCTTTTCCACGAAATCGGTGATGCGGCCCTGCTCGTCGAGCTTCACCACGCCGAAGGGCTTGGGGTCGTCTACGCGCTGCACCCAAATGGTGCCGGGCACCGAGGAGTCGAGCGTAAAATCAGCCTTGAACAGCGTATCGGCAAAGGCTACCACTACCGGGCCTTCGAGGGCTTCCTTGGCGCACAGAATGGCGTGGGCCGTGCCCAGGGGCTCGTCCTGGTAGTGGATACTGCCTTTGGCCCCGATAGATTCGGCAATGGCCAGCAGACTTTTCTCTACCTCTGCCCCGAAGCGGCCCACGATGAAGGCTACCTGATCAACCGGCTCGCCGCATACTTTGGCAATGTCTTCCACGAGGCGCTGCACAATGGGTTTGCCGGCAATCGGAATCAGCGGTTTGGGAACGGTGAGCGTGTGGGGGCGCATGCGTTTGCCCATACCGGCCATCGGGACGATGATTTTCATAGGGAGAAGTGAGGGTTAGAAAAGCTAAAAGTGAAGGTTGCGAAAGAAGCGTATCCGGAAATTTCCGGGGAAAGTTGCGCCGGGAAAGACGCCTGCCGTACCTTATTGTACGCCGGTGCTGCCGTAGCCGCCGGCGCCGCGGGCCGTCTCGCTGAGCTCCGCGGCAGGCTGCCAGCTGACAACCTCGTGGCGGGCCACCACCAACTGGGCAATTCGCTCCCCGTCCTGCACCACGAAGTCGGTGTCGGAGAGGTTCACGAGCAGCACCTTCAGCTCGCCCCGGTAGTCGGCATCGATGGTGCCGGGGCTGTTGACAATGCCGATGCCGTGCTTGTAGGCCAGGCCACTGCGGGGGCGCACCTGCATTTCGTAGCCCACCGGAATTTCTAGAAAAAGACCCGTGGGAATAAGGGCGCGTTGCAGGGGCTTCAACGTAACCGGCTCCTGGAGGTTGGCCCGCACATCAAGCCCGGCGGCGTGGGCCGTCTGGTACTCGGGCAGCGGGTGGTGAGAGCGGTTGATAACAGGGATATGCATGCGGCAAAGGTAGTTTCTGACAGTAGTTTCTGAGTGGAGAGAAAAGGTTCTTTCGTTCAGGCCGGAAATTGGCGCCAAAAAGCCAGCATTCAATAGCTTACTTCCTCAAACTTACTTCCTCAAACTCTTCAGCTCCGTATCAGGCGGTGCGGCTTTTCCAACGCCACCAGTGCCGCCACAAAGCTCAGGCTAAGCAGCAGGTGCCAGGTGTGCCGCAGCCAGAATCCGCCGGGCTGCACCCACCGGCCCAGCGCCACCAGCGCCACCGCCAGCAAAAGCCACAGCAGCAGGCGGGCTACGGGGTAAGGCACCGGGAAGTGCCGCTCGCCCAGCCACCAGCACATGGCCGCCATAGCCGCGTAACAGACCAGCGTAGCCACCGCCGAACCCATGTAGCCCAGCACCGGAATCAGCAGGAAGTTGAGAGCAATAGTGAGCACCGCGCCGGCCGCCCCGATGTAGGTGCCGTAGTAGGTTTTATCGGTGAGCTTAAACCACACCGAGAGGTTCCAGTACACGCCCAGAAACAGGTTGGCCAGCAGCAGCACCGGCACCACGGCCACGCCCTCGCGGTACTCTGGCCGCCGCAGAAACGCCCAGGCAAAATCCTCAATATTCAGGCTGATGAACACGAAAATTACCGCGCAGCACAACGTAAACCACTTCAGCACCAGCGCAAACGTGGCTGGGGAGTTCTTCTCGGAGCTCTGGGCAAAGAAAAATGGCTCGGCGGCGTAGCGGAAGGCCTGGATGACGAGGCTCATGAAGATGCTGAGCTTGTAGCAGGCCCCATAGATGCCTACGGCCGTAAGGCTGCTCTGGCCGGGGTAGTAGCCCTCCGGCAGCCACAGCGGCAGCAGAATCCGGTCCAGCGTTTCGTTTACCATACCCGCCAGGCCCATCAGCATAATCGGGTAGGCGTAGCGTAGCATGGCGGCCAGGGGCGTGGCATCCAGCCGAAACCGGAAGTCCAGCAGTTCGCGGCCCAGCAGCAGCAGAGTGAAGGCGCTGGCTGCCAGGTTCGACAAAAACACGTAGCCGATGCCAATGCTGGGGTCGTAGAGGCGGGCCACCAGCGGCTGCAGGATGTGCAGGTACTTGCCCGCCAGCACATCGGGGCACAGCACGATGAAAAACAGGTTCAGGCCTACATTGAGCAGGATGTTGGCCACGCGGATGGTGGCAAAGCGCCGGGCCTGGTTTTCGAGCCGCAGCCGCGCAAACGGAATGGCCGCCAGCGTATCGAGCCCCAGAATGAGGGCCAGCCAGATGGCGTACCGCTCCCGGCCCGGCGGCACGTCGAGCAGCTGCATAAGCGGGCGGGCCAGCAGGGCCAGCAGCGCCGTAAGGGCCACCGTGCTGACCAGCAGCTGGCTCATTACCCGGTCGTAGAGCAGGCGGCGGTCGGTACCGGGGCGGTTGGCAAAGCGGAAAAACGTGGTTTCCATGCCGTAGGTGAACACCACGTTCAGAAACGACACGTAGGCGTATAGCCCCGTCACAATGCCATACTCGGCCGCCGCAAACCGGCCCGTGTACACCGGCACCAGCAGGTAGTTCAGGACCCGGACCAGAATGCTGCTGATGCCATACACGGCCGTTTGACCGGCCAGCTTTTTGGCGACGCTCATGCGGTAATAATTATGAATTATGAGTTATGAATTATGAATTGCCGGTAGGCGCTTCGGTATTCATACTTCATAATTCCGCATTCATAATTCAGAATTTACTTACCCGTAAAGGCGGCTGGGCGCTTTTCGAGGAAGGCGCTGGTGCCTTCGCGGAAGTCCTCGGACTCGAAGCAGCGGCTGAAGGCGTTGGCCTCGGCCTGGTAGCCGTGCCGCTCCTTATCGTAGGCCGCATTCACGCAGTCGATAACCAGGCCCACGGCCAGCGGGGCTTTGCTCAGAATCCGTCCCAGCAGCTGGCGGCTGAACTCCAGCAGCTCCGGCAGCGGCACCACGTGGTTGACGAGACCCAGGCGCAGGGCCTCATCAGCTTTAATGATGTCGGCCGTCAGCAGCAGCTCCAGGGCTTTGCCTTTGCCGATAAGCTGAGGCAGGCGCTGGGTGCCGCCATAGCCGGGCACCAGGCCCAGGTTCACCTCGGGCTGGCCGAAGCGGGCATTCTCGGAGGCAATGCGCAGGTGGCAGGCCATAGCCAGCTCGCAGCCGCCGCCCAGGGCAAAGCCATTCACGGCCGCAATAACGGGCTTGGAGCTTTCCTCAAACAGGCAGAAGGCTTCCTGCCCGAACTCGGCAGCGCGGCGACCGGCAATTTCATCCAGTGCGGTCAGCTCGGCAATATCAGCCCCGGCCACGAAGGCTTTTTCCCCGCTGCCCGTCAGGATGATGCCGCGTACCTGCGCGTCGTCCAGGGCCAGCTGCAGCGCCTCACGCAGCTCCCGAATGGTGTCGTGGCTGAGGGCGTTAAGCTTGGTAGGGCGGTTGATGGTGAGCGTGAGGATGCCGCTGGCGGCGTCGAGGTCGTAGAGCAGGTTGGTGAAAGCAGGCATAGCGCAAAGACAAGTGAGGAAGGCAAGCCCGCAAAGATAGAGTAAAAGCCCGCGCCCGGAATGGGCCTGCCCGGCCACTCCGGCGCTATAGCGGAGCTTATGTATTAAATTCTATATTTACCTCTAACCTTTCTTTATTTACCTCTAACCTTTCTTTTCTTCACCTCAAACCACTGTTCGCGTATGGGCTTCGTTTCTGAATTCAAGGAGTTTATTTCCAAGGGCAACGTCCTCGATTTAGCCGTGGGGGTTATCATCGGAGCCTCGTTCGGGGGCATCGTCAAGTCGTTGACGGATGATATTCTCATGCCGATCCTGACGCTGCTGACCGGAGGTCTGGATTTCAAGGACTGGTTTGTGGCCCTCGACGGCGGCACGTACAAAGACCTGGCGGCGGCCAAAGCGGCTAACGCGGCTACGCTCAACTATGGTCTGTTTCTGAATGCGGTGCTGGCCTTCCTGCTCATGGCATTTGCCATCTTCTGGCTGGTAAAGCTGGCTAACCGCTTCAAAAAGCCTCAGGAGGTCGTAGTAGCCGACCCCGGCCCTACCAAAGACCAGGTGCTGCTGATGGAAATCCGGGACGCGCTGCGCACGCGCTAAACCTACCGGGCAAGTGCTGGCCGGCTTATCCTCTGTGGGATAAGTCGGCTTTTTTTAGCCTGACCAGAGAAATAACCGTAATGGAGCATCCGGTAGCATGGTTTTGGCAGGAAATATGTACATTTCAAAGGAGCACCCGGGCTGCACCCGCGCAGAGGAGGCATAATTTGAACTACCTTCGCAGTCAGACCGTTACAGCCACGCATTGCGCTAAGCATGGTGCCCTCTCACTTCACGTATTCAACAACTTCTCTTTACAGTAACTGCATGAAAATTCTGGTAGCGGCTTTGGCAGTAGGGCTGGGTATAATAGGAGCAGTAAGCGAAGCCAATGCGCAGGCTGCCGGCCCGCAAGGGCCGGCCGGCCCGGCATTTGAGCAGCCGGCTGCCCCGCAGAAGGCGCCCCGCAAGCGCAAAGCATCGGCTACGGACATTGCCCGCATGCAGCGCCGCATGGCTATGAACCCCGACGAAGCCAAGCGCGACCAGCAGATAGAAGTGCTGGAAGCCCGCGCCGGCGGCAGCACCAGCATGGGCCGGGGCACTTCGCGGCAGTATGAAAGCGGCAACGGCGGCTTTACGGTGCGCCGATTCCGCGACAAAACCGGCTCGGCCACCCAAAAGCGCGGCCAGACCCGGCCCGCGCCCGGCATCGACCCCAAGGGCAAGCCCCTCAAGCATAAGAAAGCCAAGCGCTTCCTGTTCTTCAAAGTGTAAAGACTGCTGACTGCACAAAAAAAGCCCCGAAACATCGTTTCGGGGCTTTTTGCTTTCAGGTCAGGATGAAGCCACCGTTCGCCTCCACCGAGCCCCGAAAGAGCAGCTCCGGCAAATTGAAATCAACTTGCCTCGCTTTTTATTTTAGCCACTGGAGCAAGAGTGGCCACGGAAATCGAATAGGTAGATTTGCCTGGCGTAGCTGAACTTGCTGATACAGATGCCGGCGTTGGTTTAACTACAACTTCACGAACTCCGTGCGCTGATTGAGGCTGTCGAGGCCCGACGAGGAATCGACGTCCAGGGGCTTGGTGCCGCCGTAGCCTTTGGTGGTGAGGCGGGCTGCCTCCACGCCGCCGCGCACCAGCGCCGCCCGTACCGCGTCGGCCCGCCGTTGCGACAAAGCCAGGTTGGTAGCAGCATTGCCTTCCCGGAGGGTGTGGGCCTCAATGCGCACCTTTACATCGGGGTTGGCGGCCAGCGTATTTACCAGCGCCCGCACCACCGGCTGCGAAGCCTCCGTGATGGTAGCTGTGCCGGGCTCGAACTGAATGCCGTGGCACACAATCTTACCGTCGGCCAGCAACGTGCTGTAGTATTCTGTCGATACCTCGTTGGTTTTGCGCTGCACGGCGGCTTCGGCTTTTTTGCTGAGGCGGTCGGCAATTTTCTGCGAAGCCTTATCGGCCAGCTTGTCTTCTACCCGCCACAGCAGGCCAAGCTGGGCCTGGGCAGGTGTGGCCGCGAAGTGCAGCAGGATAACTAGAGCGGTAAGAGAAAAAAGCGTTTTCATAGCGTAGAGCACTGGAAAGGTGGGGAAGAAGAGGGCTTATTTGCGCCGGAGCGTCGTCAGAACAGTGTAACTCTGGCTGTTTTCGAGCACTTGATATTGCAGGCGCAACTCCTGCGTGGACATGTGCTCTATTTCATACACCTGCACGCCGTGGCCGCTGACCATGATGAGCTGGGAGTTTTCGTTGCGCAGCTGCCAGGAGCCCGAGCCGGTTCTGACGTGCCTGCTGGCGCTTTCGTGCTCGGCAAAGGTGCCGTTCTTGGCAAACCGCAGGCAGTCGTCCTGCATGTTGGCGGGCAGCAGCGCAAACACACTGGCCGGGGTAGGAGCATCCGTGGTAGTTACCTCAATGTTGGTCAGTTCCCAGTCCCGGTCCACCAGCAGGGCCGGCCGCTCTTCCAGGCTCACGCTTTTCTCTTTGCTCTTATCGGGCGTAAAGCCCGAGAGCAGCAGAACCAGCGCCATCAGGCCGCAATGCACAGGTTTCATAGCACGAGAAATAAAGACAGTTGAAAAGGGCTTAGAAGCGGGCCGAAACTCCCAGCTTCAGCAACGACATGTCGTAGCCTACTTCAGCAAAGCCGCCAATCTTTTCGGTCACGTAGTAGCGCGCACCCAGGAATAAGCCGGTCGTGAGATAAGTACCACCCCAGGAATCGGTGTTACTATAGTAGCCGTTGTCGGAGTAGCTTTGGATGCGGGCACCCAACGATAGACCAGCGTATGTATCCAGTTTTTCGTTGTCGGTGAAGTTGTAATGATAGGTGCCACGTACCCCTACATACATATTGCGTTCAGTGAGACGATATTCGCCAGAACCCCAAGTGTTTGATTTATAAACCAATAGCCCGCCTGCGCCAATTACCCCAGGCCCGAGGCCTTCTCGTATTCCTCGCTCAACGGATAGGCTCAATGCTGGAATTGATTTACTGGCACCTACTACAAATGAGTTACCATAGTTAATGCCTACGCCTACGCCCAGGTTCGCTACCGTCGTGCCTTTGCCGAAGGTTGAGGCAGAAGCGCCCATGCTGGTTTTAGCAGCCGGAGCGGACTTAGTAGCCGGCGCCGATTTGGGGGCAACGGGAGCAGCCGCAGCTTCCGTTGCCGTAGGGCGGGCCGTGGTTGCCGGCTTGGCTGTCGTTACGGGTTTGGCCGCTGGTTTCGCGGTGGGCTTGGCAGCCGTGGTGGTGCGGGTAACGGCCGGCTTAGCGGCTGATTTGGCGGCCGGTTTCGTTTGGGCCAGAGCGGTGGTAGCGAGGCACGATACGGCCAGGCAAAGGGTAAAAGCTTTCATAGCGGTTGAATGGTGAGGCAGAAGCAGACTTGGTACGACCACGACGAGTGCAATTCGTTCGGGTTGTGATACAAAAGTATTGGATGCTCCTGCCGACGTCAATCGCATGATGATGTGAACCGGCCCGCTATCTAGCTTCTAACAGCCGATACAAATGCGTTTCATTCACTTGGTTTCGACTTTTGCTCAGTGTGCTTTGGGCTTTATATGTGATACCAAGCCAGTCTACCGAATACAAAAAGCCCCGATCTGCGCGCAGATCGGGGCTGGGTATTAGGGCATAAGCTGGAGCTTACAGCGTGCGTTTCACTTCCTGCTCCTCGAAGCCTTCAATGTTGTCGCCTTCGCGCAGATCATTGAAGCCTTTCAGCGAGATACCGCACTCGTAGCCCTGGCGTACTTCCGACACGTCGTCTTTGTAGCGCTTGAGGTCCTGAATGTCGCCCGAATGCACCACGATGCCGTCGCGAACGAGGCGCACCTTGGTTTTGCGGGTGAAGGTACCGTCCGTCACCATACAGCCGGCAATAGTGCCCACCTTGGTGATATTGAATACCTGGCGAATCTCGGCGTTGGCCACTACTACTTCCTTCACCGTAGGCGCCAGCATGCCTTCCATGGCATCCTTCACCTCGTTGATGGCGTTGTAGATAATCGAGTAGAGGCGGATGTCGATCTGCTCCTGCTCGGCCAGCTTGCGGGCACTCAGTGAAGGCCGCACCTGGAAGCCGATGATGATGGCGTCGGAAGCCGAAGCCAGCAGTACGTCGGATTCCGAAATGGCACCCACACCCTTCGAGAGGATGTTTACGGCTACTTCCGGCGTGCTCAGCTTCAGCAGGGAGTCGGCCAGGGCTTCTACCGAACCGTCCACGTCGCCTTTCACGATGACGTTGAGTTCTTTGAACGAGCCAATAGCCAGACGACGACCAATTTCGTCCAGGGTAATGTGCTTTTTGGTGCGCATGCTCTGCTCGCGGGCCAGCTGCTGACGCTGCGTAGCCAGTTCGCGGGCTTCGCGCTCCGTTTCCATCACCTGAATCTTGTCACCAGCCTGTGGTGCACCCGTAAGGCCGAGTACCTGAACGGGTGTCGCCGGGCCGGCTGTTTTCATCTTCTTGCCGCGGTGGTCGGTCATGGCTTTCACGCGGCCAAAGTGCGGGCCGGCCAGTACCATGTCACCTACCTTCATAGTGCCGGTTTGCACCAAGATGGTGGTTACGTAGCCGCGGCCTTTGTCGAGCGAGGCTTCGATAACCGTACCCACGGCATTGCGGTCGGGGTTGGCTTTCAGCTCCAGAATCTCGGCTTCCAGCAGAACCTTCTCCAACAGGTCGTCGATGCCCAGACCGGTTTTGGCCGATACTTCCTGGCTCTGGTACTTACCGCCCCATTCTTCTACCAGTACGTTGATAACCGACAACTCCTCGCGGACTTTATCGGGGTTGGCGCCGGGCTTGTCAATTTTGTTGAGGGCAATAACGATGGGCACCCCCGCCGCCTGCGCGTGGTTGATGGCTTCCTTCGTCTGCGGCATTACCGAGTCGTCGGC
The DNA here is from genome assembly GCF_015773195.1 of Hymenobacter guriensis. Taxonomy (GTDB): domain Bacteria; phylum Bacteroidota; class Bacteroidia; order Cytophagales; family Hymenobacteraceae; genus Hymenobacter; species Hymenobacter guriensis. The sequence continues at coordinate 492,811 of NZ_JADWYK010000002.1, read as the reverse complement.
CGCTACCACAATGATGGCAATGTCGGTGACTTTGGCACCGCGGGCACGCATGGCCGTAAAGGCTTCGTGACCGGGAGTATCGAGGAACGTTACGCGCTTGCCTGACTTGGTCATAACGTCGTAGGCGCCGATATGCTGGGTGATACCGCCGGCTTCGCCCTTGGCCACACTAGCACTCCGGATATAGTCAAGCAACGATGTTTTGCCATGGTCGACGTGGCCCATGATGGTAACGATGGGCGCCCGCGGCTGCAGGTCTTCGGGGTTGTCTTCGATTTCAATAACCGTATCCTCTTCCTCCGCGCTCAGGAATTCGACGTCGTAGCCAAACTCATCCGCAATAACGGTAATGGCTTCGGCGTCGAGGCGCTGGTTGATGGATACGAACATGCCCATGTTCAGACACACCTTGATAATCTCGTTCACCGACACATCCATGAGCGAGGCCAGGTCGTTGGCCGAAATGAACTCGGTTACTTTCAGCGTTTTCGAGTCAAGCTCGTTCTGCTGACGTGCCAGCTCGCTGGCTTCGGCTACCCCGGCCCGCTTGTCGCGGCGGTATTTGGCGCGGTTCTGCTGCTGACCCCGGCCGCCGCTGAGCTTGGCCAGCGTAGCCTTGATCTGCTCCTGAATCTGCTTTTCGTTTTGCTCAGGCGTGAGAGCCGGGTTTGGTTGACGCGGAGCGCCTTGGCCGCCTCCCTGACCGGGGCGCGGACCACGCTGGTCGCCGGGACGGCCACCGCCGCCCTGACCAGGACGGCCGCCCTGGCTCGGAACCACCGGGCGGTTCGGACCGGTGTTCGGGTTTGTATTCTGGTTGTTGCCGCCGGGCGTGCCGGGCACGGGCAGGCGCTGCCGCTTTTTCTTGGCATCGGCACCGCCGAGGCCGCTCTTGCGCACGTCGGACGAGGCTACGGGACGGGCACCGCGCCCACCACCACCGCGCCGCGACGAATCGAGAGGCAGTTCAATCTTACCCAGTACCGTAAGGCCTTTCAGCTGGTCGGCTTTGGCTACGATGGTACCGGCGTCTTCCCCGGCCGGTGCTTCAACATCAGGTTGAGCAGCGAGAGTTGCAGAAGCAGGAGCCGGAGTAGTCGGGCGTTGCTCAGCTACCGGCGCCACCGGAGCGGCAGCTGGGGCCGCCGGAACAGGTGCAGGAGCCTGCGGCTGGGGAGCTTCCACCGGAGCCGCAACGGGCGGCTGGGGGGCGGCAGCTACCGGCGCGGGAGCAGGCTCTGGTTTTGGAGCCGGAGCAGACTGCGGCGTGGGGGCCACAGGCGCCGCGACAGGAGGTGCGGGCTGGGGTGCGGCAGCTACAGGAGCGGGGGCCGGAGTGGGGCGGGGCGGCACGGGGCGGCCCTTGGCATCCAGCTCAATCTTGCCCAGTACCTTCAGTCCGGGAGCTTTAGGTGCTTCAGCAGCAGCAACCGGTGCTGGCGCGGGAGCCACCGGGGCAGGCTTGGCTTCCTCAGCCGGCTTAGGCGCCGGGGCCGGAGCAGCCACCGGGGCTGGCGCGGGCTTCGGCGCTACAGGCTCGGGCTTGGGCGGATGCGCCTCAAGCTCACTCTGGCGCTTGGCCTGGGTGAGCTTTACCGCTTCAATTTTATCCTGAGCCGAAGAAGCAAACTCCTTCTCCAGCAACCCTACCTGGTCGGCAGTTAGCTTCGTGGTAGGCTTGTTTTCTACCTGATGCCCTTTTTTAGCCAGGGTTTCTACCACCGTGGCCATTCCAATATTCAGGTCTTTGGCCGCCTGCTGTAGCCGTTTAGGTGCTGCTTCCGCCATTCTATGCTCGCGAACGATACTCTTAATCAGTTGCAAAGGTACTATTTTAAATCTTGCCGGGCGACAGTAAATCAAGCCACCCGGCTCGATTTACTGCCTTTGCCGTACCGGCCGCTTCGCCCTCATTGGGCTTCGCCGGCTGAAGGGGTTTCGGATTCTTCCTCGTCTTCGAACTCCTGGCGAATCACGCGGAAGACTTCTTCCACGCTTTCCTCTTCCAGCTCCGTCCGGCGTACGAGGTCTTCTTTGCTGACGGCTAATACGGCGCGGCCCGTGTCGAGGCCGATTTTCTTGAGCTCGTCGAGCACCCAGGCGTCAATTTCATCCCGGAATTCGTCGAGGGCAATGTCTTCTTCGTAGTCGCCGGCTTCGCGGAACACGTCGATTTCCATGCCCACCAAACGCGAGGCCAGCTTGATGTTGGCGCCGCCGCGGCCAATGGCCAGTGAAACCTGGTCCGGCTTTAAGAACACCGAAACCCGGCCGGTTTGTTCGTTTATTTTCATCGAGCCGATTTTAGCCGGCGACAATGCGCGCTGGATGTACAGCTCCAGGTTGTTGGTGTAGTTGATGACGTCGATGTTCTCGTTTTCCAGCTCCCGCACCACGGCGTGGATCCGGGAGCCTTTCATCCCTACGCAGGCACCAACGGGGTCGATACGGTCGTCGTAGCTTTCGACGGCTACTTTGGCCCGCTCGCCCGGCTCGCGCACAATATTTTTGATGGTGATGAGGCCATCGTAGATTTCAGGCACTTCCTGCTCAAACAAGCGCTCCAAGAAGGCCGGCGCAGCGCGCGAAAGGATGATTTTGGGCGTGCCATTCAGGATTTCCACGCGGTGCACCACGGCCCGTACGGTGTCGCCCTTGCGGTAGCGGTCCTTGGGAATCTGCTCCGACTTGGGCAGTACCAGCTCGTTCTCGTCTTTGTCCAGGATCAGGGCCTCGCGGCTCCATACCTGGTATACTTCGCCGGCAATGATTTCGCCCACCTGATCTTTATAGGTCTGGTAGAGGTGGTCACGCTCCAGGTCCTTCACGCGCTGAATCAGCGTCTGGCGGGCCATAAGCACGGCGCGGCGGCCGAAATCCTCCAGCTTCACTTCCTCGGCTACCGATTCGCCAATCTCGAAGTCGGGCTCAATCTTCTGCGCCTCGGACAGCGGAATCTTGTCGAAGTCCCAGATATCTTCCGAGTCGTCGTCCACGATTTCGCGGTTGCGCCAGATTTCCAGGTCGCCCTTGTCCACGTTGAGAATGACGTCGAAATTCTCGTCGGTGGTGTACTTCTTGCGAATCATGGTCCGGAACACGTCCTCCAGGATGCTCATCATCGTGGGACGGTCGATGTTCTTGGACCGGGCAAACTCGGCAAACGATTCAATCAGGACGTTGCTGTTCATCTGATTTAAATTGTTGAATTGTTGAATGGTTAAGCTGCTGAATGGCTGTTGGTCGAATGGCTGATTGCGTAGGCCCCGCCACTCCAACCAGCAGCCATTTAACTAATTAACCATTAAGGTATTTACTTAAATGAAATAACCACTTTCGCTTCCTGAATGGTGTCGAAGGGCACCAGGGCGGCGGGCAGCGTTTTTTTCTTGTTTTTCTCTTTTACTTCCTCGGCCAGCTGAACGCCAGTGTCTTCCACAGCTTCGAGCGTGCCGGTTTTCTCGGTGCCGTCCTTAAGCTTGAGGCTGAAGGTGCGGCCCACGTGGCGGTTGTATTGGCGGGCATCTACCAGCGGCTGGTCGGCGCCGGGTGAGGTTACTTCCAGCGTGTAGCTGGCTTCCTCTCCATAGGCTTCCTCAATGCGGCGGGCCAGACGGCGGCTTACCAAGGCGCACTCATCAATGCCCATGCCCTGCTCCCCGTCCAGAATGGCGGTTACCTTGGGCCGGATGGCGTCGGAAACGGTAAGTCCAACAACGAACAGCCCGGGGCCGGGCAGGCTTTCCTCCAGCATCTGGGCAATCTGGGCGCGGTCAAATTTCATACGGTCGAGCCAGGGGATAAAAGAAAGAGGGGACTACCCGTCCCCTCTCTGATTCGTTACTTGCTGGTGCAAAGATACAACGAATTATGCCGCAACGCAACCAGCGCCGCCGGGCGAGCCTTAGCGGTGAATATCCAGCCAGCCTTTGTACTGGCGCCCTTCGGTATCGCGCAGTAGGAAATAGTACACGCCGCCGGGCAGCTTGCCTCCGTCCCAGTCGTTGCGGTAATCGGCGGAGCTGTACACTTCCTGGCCCCAGCGCGAAAATACCTTCAGGGCAGCGGGCAGGCAGGTGTAGTGCTGGATGAAGACCTGATTCAGGTTGTCGCCATTGTTGGGCGTAATGATGTTGGGCACCAGCGGGTCGGCCACCTCGATCTGGAGGTAGCGGGTCTGCACCTGGCAGGTGCTGTTGTAGGCAGCCGTCATGGCTACAGTATAGGTGCCCGCGCGTTCGTAGATGTGCTCCACGCTGGCCGTAGTGCCGTGGGGGGTTCCGTCGCCAAAGTCCCAGTCGTACTGACTGGCGTACTGCGCCGGAGACACGAAGCGGATGGAAAATGGCGCCAAGCCGGTTTTACCGGGGTACGATACACACTCCAGCACGGGCAGCGGCTGCACGTTGGTATTCAGCGGTGCCATCACCACCTGCCGCACATCGGAATCCGGGCAGCCATTGGGGGCCTGGTACGTGTAGGTGAGCCGAAGACGCTGGGCCGAGTCGGCGGCAACCGGGGGCGTAAACCAGCCCTCCGGCGTGACGCCCGTACCGCTCCACGTGCCGCCGGCCGGAGTAGCGCCCTGGAGTTGATAAGGGGTGTTCTGGAAGCTGCACAGAGCCGTATCACGACCTGCCTCAACCACTGGCGGGGGCAGTACCACAATCTGACGGCTGGCTTGGCCGCATTGGTCGGCGGGCAGCGTGTAGGTGATGGTGTGGGTGCCGGGGCCGGCGGCAGCGGGGTCGAACTGGCTGCCACGCACGCCGGGGCCGCTCCAGGTGCCACCCGCGGGCGTGGCCGTCAGGGGCACGAGGTCTTCGTTGGTACAGCGTTGGGCGGGCAGGGAGAAATCAACCGGTACCACGGGCCGGACGGTCATGCGCAGGTTGCTGTTGGTAAAGCAGGTGCCGGTAGACTGGGCCGTGTAGCGGAGCGCCTGCTCGCCCACCAGAGCAGCACTGGGCGTGAAAATGTAGCTGCCATCGGCCTGTTGGCTTATACCGGGGCCGGCCCACACGCCGCCCGATGGGGAGCCGCCCAGCCGAATGGGGCCAGCATCGGCGCACACGGCCTGGGGGCGGCCAGCGTTGGCAATTCGCAGTTCAAAGTCAATTTTAAAGGCGGCGTTGTTGCAGTTCGAACTGTTGTTGACGCGGGAATAGGTGTTGGCCCCTGGCGGTACCGGAAAGCGCGAGGAGCCCCGGCAGCCGCCGCATACGGCATGGTACACCACGCCGCGCTTATCAAACCGACTAGTGCCCCCGTCCACGTGTTCCCCGCTGCCGCCCTGCTCCCCAAAGAAGGTGGCGTACTCAATGGCCCTGGCCCCGGCCCCGAACTGCACGACGTAGAAGTCGGAGCCGTCGGTGCTCGGCTGCACGGCGTTGCTGCTGGTGGGCAGGTCGGTGGTGGAGCCGCCGGTGTAGCCGTTGTTGATGTTGCCACCCCAGCCGCAGGCATAAATCCGCTCACAGTCATCGACCAGAAAGGCCGTCAAAGATAGGTCGGTACCACCCCGGCCGCTGCCAAACACGGTAGAATAGGTGAGCGAATTAAGTTGAGGGCTAAGCTTCTGAATAAACTGTCCGCCGCGTCGTTTCCGGTTATCGTAAAGGCCCGCCGTAATGGGAAAGTTACCGAAGCTCTGACCCAGCACATACACGTTGTCGGCCGCGTCGAGCTGCAGGAAATACACTTGGTCGTATTGGTCGGTGCCCCGGTAGGTAGCCTGAAGCAGGGAACTACCATCGGCCGAAATGTGGGCCACGAAGCCGTCGGTATTTCCGGCTGAGCCTGCCTGTAGGGCGCCGGTGGTGCCGGGGAAGTTGCTGCCCGTAGTGCCGCCTGCCACGTACACCGAGCCATCGGACGCGAGCTTGATGGAGTACGCCGCATCGGCGCCGTTGCCGCCCAGGTAGCTGGCCCAGTACAGCTGATCGAGCTTGGGGGAAAGTTTCAGCACCAAGCCATCCAGCGTGCCGCCTCCGTAGGCACGTTTCAGGCCATTCTTTACCGGGAAGTTGTTGCTGCTGGTGCAGGAGGCCACGTACACATTGCCTTCGGCGTCGGTGATGATGTCGCCGCGGAACGTGTCGCCGTAGTTACGGGCCAGGAAGTTACCGGCGCTGTTGCCGGTATCCACGTTCAGGCCGTCCCAGCCGGAGCCGCCCAGCAGGGTGGAGGCCAGCAGGGTACTGCCATTGGCCGAGAGCTTGGCCACGAACAGGTCGGCGCCGTTCAGGTAGCTGTAGCTGTTGAACACCTGATAGGCCTGACCGGGCTGCAGCGTGCGGCTTACGGCGCCGGTTGTAGTTGGAAACTGCCGGGACGATGTGGAGCCGAAAATCAGCAGTTCGCCCTGGGCATTCACTACCAGGCTGTGCGGGGTTTCGGTATTCTCGCCGCCCAGATAGGTGGCGTACAGGCGCGCGGCCGGTCCATTAGCCTGCGTATCGTATTTGATGATGCCCACGTCGATGACGCCGCTGAAGGAAGTGCTGAAAGCGCCGGCCGACACGGGGTAGCCGGGCGCGAAAACCACGCCGGCTGAGTACAGATGGCCTTCCTCATCGTAGGTAGCGGTATTACCCCAGTTGTCGGCGGTGGAGCCGGTGTAGGAAGAGAAAACTACAGTAGGGTCGATGGTCAGCGCCAGGTCTTTGCGGTAACCCTGTGGAAACAGGAAGGACACCGTCTGCCCGCGCAGCTCAAAAGAGCACGGCACCGTCACGGCTTTTCCGTTCACGTACTGCCAGGCCCGGGGTGCCAGCTCCGTCACGGTGCCTACCGAGGTGCCCACCATCAGGTTGCCTTCTTCCAGGCGCAGCGTGTTGGCGCCCTGGTAGCGCAGCCGGATAGCGGCGGGCCGCCCGCCTGGTGCCACTACGAAGTCATATTCCAGGTGGCCGGCGGCGTTTTCGTAGAGCTGCACGTCCGTTTTGGCGTACACGCCCTGGTACTGCACCTGTCGGAAGCCGCGTACGCCAGTGGCCCACTGGCGTGGGTCGGGCCCCCGAAAGTAGCTGCGCTGCTCGGTCGTGGCCTCAGTTCCGGTCAGGGTAGGAGCAGCATTACCGCCTTCAAACGTAACGGTGTAGGCGTGGCCGCGCAATTCGGCTTTCGGAGCATGGGGGGCGCCGGCCTGGTCATGGCCGTGGCTTCCTAAGTCTTCGGGCGAGAACAGAGAATACGTGAAACCCGTGGGCCGTAGAAACAGCCGGCCGGCTGGCAGGCTGGCGGCGTAGCGCACGGGCGCTGGCCACTGGCCCCGATTTTCAATGAATTCCAGGGTCTTTTCCGGCCCCGGCAGGGCTGCCTGCACGGAGGAAGAGCCCAAGGAAACGCATGCCAACGCCAGCAGCCAACAATAAAAACGGTTCATTTCTGCGTAAGAGTAAAGTCTAACAGATTCGAAAGATACCGCTTCGGCCTGATTGGTGGCATGGTGCGCCGGAAACCCTTGGATATCGTATTTTGCGGCCTCATTCGTGTCTGATTTCGTGCGTCGTTCTTTTGCCTTCAAGTGCACTGTGCTGACGGTAGCCTGGGTGCTGCTGGCCATCGGCGCCCTGCAGATTCCGCCTTACCAGGTGTGGCCGGCCGCCTTCGTGGGCATGAGCCTGCCGGTGGCGCTGTTCCTCAATGCGGGCTGGCTGCTGTACTGGCTGTTGCGGCGCTGGCCGGTGGCACTGCTGCCGCTGGCCGTGCTGGTGCTTACCTGGCCGCACCTGCAGCGGGGACTGGCTTTGCACCCGCTGGGCCCTGATGTCAATGCCGACTATGAGCCCGTGCGGGTGCTGAGCTCCAACGTGCGCATCTTTAATGTATATAGGCAGCTGCGCGGCAAGAACTTCGCTTCTTCGAAGGCCATGATAAAATGGGTGGCCGAAAACCCGGCCGACATCATCTGCCTGCAGGAATTCTACAACGAGCCTCAGCCCACGCAGGAAAATGGCCAGGTGTTTCAGAGTGTGCGCCGCATCGGGCAGGAGCAGGGGAGGCAGCCGTTTGTGTCTGTCTCGCTGGAAAACCGCATTGGGGCGCAGTTTGGATTGGCTATTTTCTCGCGCTACCCCATTGTGCGCCGGGGCACTATCCCGTTCGGCCGGCTCACCCAGAACCACGCCATGTTTGCCGACGTGCGCCTGCCCCAGGGCGACACCATTCGCGTCTACAACGCCCACCTGCAGAGCATGAGCATGGCCGAGCAGGATATTGTGGACAGCTACTCCAGCAAGGCCGGTCTAAAAGCCAAAGGACTGGGCTTGCTGCGCCGCTTCAAGCGCGGCTTGGTGGCCCGGGCCCGGCAGGTAGACACCCTGCGCCGCCATATGGACGAGTGCCGTTACCCCGTGCTGTTCTGCGCCGACCTCAACGATTTACCCTACAGCTATACGTACGACCAGCTGGCCGACCGCCTGCAGAACGCCCACGCTACGGTGGGCAACGGTGTGGGCGCCACTTACAATGGCCGCCTGCCCTTCGTGCGCATCGACAACCAGTTTGCCGGCCCGCAGTGGCAGATTCAGGATTTCCGGGTGCACTACGAAATTCCGTACTCCGACCATTTTCCCACCTCTGCTACCTACCGCTTGGCAAAGAAGCAGATTCAGTAGCGGGATTTGTACCAACCAACAAGGAATATATACCCCGTATTGAACTTTATAAACTCCCAAGCTGAGGTTTTGTACTGCTGGGGCGGAGTTTTAGACTTAGTTGGAGTGAAATTGAAGCTTGATCAGCCATTTGTAGGGGAAAGTTGTTAAAGCCAACCACCCAACCGGCGAAGTCAGCGCCGATGATAAAATCGGTGCCTTCCTCTTAATCTGCAAAATCTGCGGTTACTTTTGCTCCCATGCAGCACCCACTTTCGCTCTACAACACGCTTACCCGCCGCAAAGATGCTTTCCAGCCGCTACACGCGCCTTTCGTGGGCGTATACCTGTGCGGCCCTACCGTGTACAGCGAGGCGCACCTGGGCAACGCCCGGGGGCCGGTGGTGTTTGATGTGCTGACGCGCTACCTGCGCTACCTGGGCTACACCGTGCGCTACGTGCGCAACATCACCGACGTGGGCCACCTGGCGGGCGACGCCGACGAGGGCGAGGATAAGATCAGCCGGATGGCGCGGGCACGGCAACTGGAGCCCATGCAGGTGGCTGAGCAGTTTGCCAACCTCTACCACCGCCACATGGAGGTGCTGGGCTGCCTGCCGCCCGACATAGAGCCCCGCGCCAGCGGCCACATCACCGAGCAGATTCAGCTGATTCAGGAAATCATCGGTAACGGCTTCGGCTATGAAGTCAACGGCTCGGTGTACTTTGATGTACCAGCCTACAACGCCGCCGGACGCGGCTACGGCAAGCTTTCCAACCGCGTGGTGGAGGAGCTGCTGGCCGGCTCCCGCGACAACCTTGCCGGGCAGGAAGAAAAGCGCAGTCCCCTGGATTTTGCCCTCTGGAAAAACGCCGATGCCCGCCACCTCATGCGCTGGCCCTCTCCCTGGGGCGAAGGATTTCCCGGCTGGCACCTGGAGTGCTCGGCCATGAGCCGCAAGTACTTGGGCGCTGAATTTGACATCCACGGCGGCGGGCTGGATCTGATGTTTCCGCACCACGAGTGCGAAATAGCCCAAAGCCAGGCCAGCCACTCCCACTCCGACGAGGCCCGGGTGTGGATGCATAACAACATGATTACGGTGAACGGCCAGAAGATGAGCAAGTCGCTCGGCAACTTCATCACCATCACCGACCTGTTTCAGGGCGGCAGCACCATCCTCGCGCAGCCCTACTCGCCCATGACGGCGCGCTTCTTCCTGCTGCAGGCCCACTACCGCAGCACCGTGGACGTGACCGACGAGGCCCTGCAGGCGGCCCGCAAGGGCTACCGCAAGCTCATGAACGGCCTGCGTATGCTGGACAAGCTAACTTTGCCCGAAGGCACCGAGCGCGCCGCCGATACCACAGCTGCCGACGCCGAGCTAAGCAAGCTGGTGCAGGACTGCTTCACGGGCCTCAACGATGACCTCAACACGGCCCGCTGCGTGGCCTCGCTCTTCAACCTGTTGCGCAAGCTCAACGGCTTTGCTGCCAACCCGGCCACGCTGGCTCAGGTAGGTGAGGCGGCCCTCACGGAGGCTTCCACAGTGTACCGGGCGCTGGTACTGGACGTGCTGGGCCTGCAGGACGAGCCTCGCGCCAGCGTGGAAGACCTGCTGGGCCTTACGCTGCGCTTCTACCAGGAAGCCAAAGCCGCCAAGGACTACGGCAAGGTCGACGACATCCGGGCCGCCCTCAAGGAGCAGGGTATTGTGGTGAAGGACACCAAAGCCGGCGTCGACTGGGCCTACAGCGAAGACTAACTTTCACCTCCCTCGTTATGCTACGGCTTTGCCTCTGCACGACGGCCTTTTTACCGCTATGAACTTTCGCCTTTTCCGTCTGGCCCCCGCGTTGCTGGCCGCTGGTCTGCTGATTGCCGGATGCCGGGACCAGCAGAAAACTCCTGAAGCCACTACCGAGCCGACGGAGAAGCCCCTGCCCAAATCCCCCGCCTTCAGCGCCGACTCGGCCTACGCTTACGTGGCCCGGCAGGTGGCTTTTGGGCCGCGCGTGCCCAACTCCAAAGCCCACGTAAAAACCGGCGACTGGCTGGTGCGGGAGTTTAAAAAGTACGGCCTCACGGTGCGGGAGCAGCCCTTCGAGGCTATGGCCTTTGATGGCAAGATGCTGAAGTCGCGCAACATTGTGGCTCAGTTCAATCCGCAGGCTGCCCGCCGCGTAGCCATCTTCGCGCACTGGGACACGCGCCCCTTCGCCGACAAAGACAAAGAGCACAAAAATGCCCCGCTCGATGGCGCGTCCGACGGGGCCAGCGGTGTGGGTGTGGCCCTGGAGGTGGCCCGCGTGCTGGCCGCCCAGCCCGACAGCCTGCAGCCCAATGTAGGTGTAGACTTCATCCTGTTTGACGCCGAGGACTATGGGCACGACGACACCAGCCAGAGTGAGCTGACCAACCAGCTCGAAGCCCTGGGCAAGGACAGCTGGTGCCTGGGGTCTCAGTACTGGGCCAAAAACCTGCTGCCGGCCGGCTATAAGGCGCAGTATGGCATTCTGCTCGATATGGTAGGCGCCAAAAATGCCAAGTTCAGCCGGGAGCAGATTTCCCGCCAGAATGCCTTCAGCACCGTAGCTAAGGTGTGGGACACGGCGGCCCGTATTGGCTACTCCGACGTGTTTATCTTCAGGGACATGGGCGGCATAACCGACGACCACGTGTACACCAACCAGGCCGGCGTACCTACCATCGACATTATTGACACGCTGCCCTTCGGCGACGAAACCTTCCCGGCCTACCACCATACCACCCAGGACAACATGAGCGTCATTGATAGGCGCACCCTCAAAGCAGTGGGCCAGACGCTGCTGCAGGTGCTATATGGAGAATAGTAACCTTGTTTACACCACAAAATGAAGCCCCGGCTGCGTAAGTTGCTGGGGCTTTTACCTTCTACCCAATTTCATGTATTTCAAAAAAGGTCGCTGGGCTGGTGTTGGCTTACTGCTGAGCCTAATAGCATTGTTGCCCGCCGCAGCACAACAGGCCGTTACCGGCGGCATTCTGCAAAAGGTGGATGTCAAGCCCTATGCTGGGCTGCCCTACCGGGTATCGGCTCGTATCAAAGTAGATACGGCCCAGTCTGGTGGAGCCGATGCCTGGCTAACCTGCTCCGTAGTGCGCACCAGAAAGCGTCAGGGCTCCCCTGCGCACTTACCTCGAAAGGCTGTCAGCAATAACTGGGAAACCTATACCATCAATGGCCAACTGGACAAGTAGGCTGACACACTAACGGTCTTCGCAGGTTATTACCTAAACGGACAGTTTGCTTTCGACGACTTCAAGGTAGAGGTAGAGCAGCCGAAGGGTAGCTGGGAGCCGGTTGCTTTGACCAACGGCAGCTTCGATGATGCTACGCCCCTTTCACCGGAAGGCTTGCCGAAGGGCTGGCGGCAGTTTTCCAAGTCCGCTGGCTTTCAGCGGCAGTTGGTAGCAGAGCCTACTGGCAACCAGTACTTGGCCGTGGCAGGGCAGGGAATTGTCGCTTACGGCAGCAACCGTAAGGCGGGCCACTATGCTACCGCCAATGGGGTGCGGCTCTACTATGAAACCTATGGCCAGGGCGAGCCGCTTTTGCTGCTGCACGGGAACGGGGAGTCCATCATTAGCTTTATGCAGCAGATTGGCACACTGGCCAAGGAATACCGGGTTATTGCCGTTGATACCCGTGACCAAGGCAAGTCGGGTAGCACACGCGGTACGCTTACCTACGATTTGTTTGCTGATGATATGCATGCCCTGCTGGCTACATTGCGCATCCCGGCAGCGCACATCCTGGGCTGGAGCGACGGGGGCAATACGGGTTTGAGCATGGCCCTGCGTTACCCACGCCAAGTGAAAAGCCTCGTCACGATGGGCGCCAACCTCTATGCCGATACCACCGCCGTCGACGCAGCCATGCTGAAGCAGGTAAGCCAGGACCACCGCAAGCTGATGCTGCTGGCTCCATTTAACCAGGCTTTCCGCCGGGGTGCCCGCCTAACCGCTATGCTACTGAATTATCCAAACACGAAGCCCGTGCAGCTGCAAGCCATTACTGCTCCGGTACTGGTGCTGGCCGGCGAAAAGGACATCATTAGAGAAGCTCATACCCGCCTCATTGCCCGTAGTATTCCGAAGGGGGAAGTGGTCATTTTGCCCGGGCTTACGCACTATGCTCCCCAGGAAAACGGACCGCTGTTCAACGAAACCGTGCTAGCTTTCCTGCGGCGGCAGCGCCCGGTCAACTAACGGCTATACGTATTCCAGCACGGCCCCTGCCGCCGCTACAGTAAGGCGTGCCTCGCGCCCAACTACCAGCGCCATATTGCGGGCTTCGTGGCCTACCGGGAAGCCGTGGGCTACTGGGAAACCGTACCTGGCGGCGTACTGCCCAATGATTTCGTTGGGCGTCTGGCCGTAAGGCGTGGCGTTGTCCTGAGGATTGGTGAAATGCCCCACAAGCAGGCCAGCCAGTTCGCGCAGTTTGCCGGTACGGTCCAGGTGCACCATCATCCGGTCGATGGCGTAGAGGTATTCGTCGATGTCTTCCAGGAAGAGAATACGCCCGGCGGTGGATACGTCGGAGGCGGTGCCGGTGAGCGTTTGCAGCATGCTCAGGTTGCCGCCCACCAGTTCACCGGTAGCAGTGCCCAATTGGTTTTGTTGGTGAGCGGGCACCTCGTAGCGCACCGCCTCCCCAAAAAGGGTCCGGCGCAGGCTATCCACCGACTCCGCCCCGCCTTCTTGGTGGAAGAAAATTGGCATTACCCCATGAATGCTCTGGTAGCCCAGCCGTAGCAGGTGGCTGTGGAGAGTAGTAACATCAGAAAAGCCCGCTACCCACTTGGGGTCTTGCCCAAAGCGCGAAAAGTCAATCTGATCGATAATACGGGGAGTACCATAGCCCCCGCGCGCCACCAGAATGGCCCGGATGGCGGGGTTGTCGAGCTGCTGCTGCAGGTCGCGGCGACGCACTTCATCGTCGCCCCCAAACTGGTGGTGCGCCACGTTGGTCGATTCGCCCAGTACCACGCGCAGCCCCCAGCTTTCCAGGGTCGCCACGGCAGCAGCCAGCTCCTCGTGCGAGGCCTTACGGGCAGTACAAACAATGGCAACCTGGTCGCCGGAACGAAGCGGAGCGGGGCTGATGGTAGGCATAGCGCAAAGCTACGCGGAATGAGGAAGCGGGATAATAAAGGGCTAACTCTTCGCTACTATTATCCTGCCGGGTTAGGGCTCAGTACTTCCAAGATGAGCAGCCACTTGGCGTCGGTAAGGCGCCAGACGTGCAGGTAGAAGCCGCGCTTGGGCGTGCTTTCTTGGTAGCCGAGGGTGTAGCCCAGGTCGCCGGCCGCTGATATACCCGAGCGCAGGAGCGAGAATTGAGCCGGGCGGGGCGAGGTTTCTATTAGTGCCCGCGCCCCGTTGCCGATATAAGGCAGCTGCCCTTCGCGCAATAGCCGTAGATCTTCCGTAGCGCCCAGCACTGGCTTGTAGGCCTGGCGCAAACTCAGGCGGGCGCGCTGGGCAAAAGCAGCTTCGGTGGCGAGCAGGGTCTGGCGCAGGCGGGCCGTATCGGTGGAAGTCTGCAGCTTGGCGGGGTAGTTCGTGGGCCAGACGGCCTTAGTTGGCTTGACGTAGGCCGCATGTGACACGCCGCCATCATATATGGCTTCCCAGTCGCCAGCCGAATTCTTCTGCCAGAGAGTGACAAAATCACCAAAAGCCACCGGTTTATCGTCGGTTGAAACGGGGTGGAACTCCCAGGGGCCAGTAGTAAACCCCAGGTCGCCGGAGGCCGCAATACCGGCGTGTATCGGTCGCCACAGCAGGCGTCCGGGCTTCTCGGGTTGGTTGGCGTATAAGGTAGCCCCAGTCTGGAACTGGCCTTCACTGAACATCCACGCCCGGCTGAGAAATTTCCCAAACGCATCCTGCACGCTGTGCTGGCTGCCATAAGCGGCAAACGTCACCTCGGCGGCCACCATCTGCTGGAAGTCGGTTTTTACGGTCTTGTCGGGCTTGGGCGTGGCGGTCAGCCAGCCGGTTAGCAGACCCAACAGCGGAATAAGCAGAGGCAGGAACATGGGCGGGCAGCGGGCTGGGAGGTAGAGCCGCTAAAGATACACGTCTGCCCCGCCAAATTGCCTTATAGCATGTGCCTAAGTATCTTACTACACGAATGCCCGGGTAAAGAAGCGCTCCAGAAAGTGCGTGATTTGGGCGGTTTCAATCAGAAAGCCGTCGTGGCCGAAGCCGGACTCCATTTCGGCGTACATAGCGCCGGGAATGTGCCGGGCCAAAAGCCGCTGCTCGGCGGGCGGAAACAGCACGTCGGAGCTGATGCTGACAACCAGCGTGCGGGCCTGAATGCCGGCCAGCATCGGGGCCAGTTCGCCCCCGCGCCCGCGGCCCAGGTGGTGCGTGTCCATCGTGCGCGACAAGGCTACGTACGTGTACGCGTTGAAGCGGGCCACCAGCTTGTCGCCCTGGTACTGCTGGTAGGCGCTGGCCCGGAAATCGGTTAGCTGGTCGTCGGTGGGCTCGGCCTGGGTTTGGTGGTAGGCGCCGTAGCTGCGGTAGCTGAGCAGGGCCGTAGCCCGGGCCGCCCGCATACCAGCCGCGCCGCCGTCTGGCGTGGCCGCGTGGTAAGAGGCATCGGCAAAGATGGCCAGGCGCTGCGCTTCATTGAAGGCAATGCCCCAGGGTGAGTGCCGGGCGTTGGTAGCCAGCACCACCAGGTTTTCGAACAGCGTGGGCTTCTGTACAGCCCATTCCAGCGCCTGCTGCCCACCCATCGAGCCCCCGATCAGCGTATGAATCCGCTCGATGCCCAGGTACTGGCGTAACTGCTCGTGGGCCGCTACCAGGTCGCGGATGGTGAGGAGCGGAAACGCCTGAAACCACGGGGTTTCCGTGTCAGGGTGGGGGCTGAGCGGGCCGGTAGAGCCATAGCAGGAACCCAGGATATTGGCACACACAATAAAGTGCTCTTCGGGATTGAAGTAGCAGCCCGTGCCAAACAGGCCGGGCCACCAGGCCAGCACATCGGAGTTGGCCGTGAGGGCGTGGCATACCCACACCACGTTGTCGCGGGCCGGATTGAGGGTGCCGTAGGTGTGGTAGGCTAGCTGTGCGTGGGGCAGCACGGCCCCGCTTTCCAGCGGAAGGGCGGCCGGCAAGCGGTATAAGTGCGGTTCGGAGCTCATAGATGCGTCAAAAACAAAAAGCCCCGGGAAGGGGCTGAATCAGCAGGCATCAAAGTGGTAAAAGGCCATCCACCAAACTCGGTGCCGTGCAGTTGATCCAGCCCCAAGCCAGGGCAAGATGAGCCGGGCGGCACGGCGCCTTCCGGTCATCTGCCTGCGGCGTACACTGGAAGTTGACGCCCGGCCGCTCTCTCAGGACGGCCGGGCTCTCAACCCCTCTCCGGTTATCAGACTTCCAGTGGAGCGGCGTGTTCGATTTCGGGCTCAGGCAGCAGGTCGCCGTCCTGGGTTTCGATGGGGGCGGCGTTCTGCACGGCGTCGAATGCCTGCTGCAGATCGGCACGGATGTCCTCAAAATGCTCGATGCCCACCGAAATGCGCAGCAGTGTGGGCGTAACGCCGGCGGCGTGCTGCTCCTCTTCGGAAAGCTGCTGGTGCGTGGTGGCCGAGGGCTGGATGATGAGCGTTTTGGCGTCGCCCACGTTGGCCAGGTGGCTTACCAGCTTCAGGTTGTCGATGAACTGCGTGGCCGTATCCTTGGAGCCTTTGATGGCGAAGGTGAGCACGCCGCCAAAGCCGCGGGTGAGGTATTTCTGAGCTAGCGCGTGGTAGGGGCTGCTCTTAAGGCCGGGGTAGTTCACAGCTTCCACCTGTGGGTGCTGCTCCAACCACTCGGCCAGCTTGAGGGCGTTTTCTACGGTGCGCTCCACGCGCAAACTCAGGGTTTCGAGGCCGATGAGTAGCTGCCAGGAGTTGAATGGGCTCTGCGAAGGCCCGAAGTCACGCAGACCTTCCACCCGGGCCCGAATGATGAAGGCAATGTTGCCGAACGGCCCGTTTTTGCCAAATACGTCGTTGAACACCAGCCCGTGGTATCCTTCCGAGGGCTCGGTAAACTGCGGGTACTTGCCATTGCCGAAATCGTACTTGCCGCCGTCCACAATTACCCCGCCAATGGAGGTGCCATGGCCGCCAATCCACTTCGTAGCCGACTCCACCACAATATGGGCGCCGTGCTCCAGCGGCCGGAACAGGTAGCCACCCGCCCCGAAGGTGTTGTCCACGATGAGCGGCAGGTCGTGCTTTTCGGCAATGGCTGCAATGGCCTCGAAATCGGGTACGTTGAAGCCGGGGTTGCCGATGGTTTCGAGGTAGAGGGCCTTGGTGTTTTCGTCAATTAAGGCCTCAAAGCTTTCAGCCTTGTCGCCGTCGGCGAAGCGCACCTCAATACCCAGGCGCTTGAAAGCCACTTTGAATTGGTTGTAAGTGCCGCCGTACAAAAACGAGGTCGAAACGAAGTTGTCGCCAGCCTGCAGAATGTTGTTGAGGGCAATGAACTGAGCCGCCTGCCCCGAAGAAACGGCCAAGGCTGCTACCCCACCTTCCAAGGCCGCCACGCGTTGCTCAAACACATCGGTGGTGGGGTTCATCAAGCGAGTATAGATGTTGCCGAACTCCTTGAGGGCAAACAGGTTGGCGCCGTGCTCTGCGTTCTTGAACACGTAGCTGGTAGTCTGGTACAGCGGAACGGCGCGGGCGCCAGTGGTGGGGTCGGGCTGCTGGCCGGCATGGAGTTGAAGGGTTTCGAAGCGCAGGTTCTGAGTAGACATAATAGGGCTGTTTGGAAGACAGTTGGAAGAGAAACCGGAAAGGCGAATGGAAAGAATAACCGGCTACGAAGAAGCGTAGCCGAGCCCGTATCGGGCCCGATAAACCGCCGAAAAGAAGCGGGTCAGGCTGTTTCGATACCGCCTAGTGCGTTGAAAAGCGGCAACACCGGGCGAAGCTGGGCAGGCGGGGAAGGGGAGGCTGGAGCCGGAATGGCTAGCAACAGCAACAACACGCGCCGCAACAGGGGCGCATTCGCATTCGCTCCGCAACCGGGCTGAGAGCAGCCACGCGGAAACCCCACGGCTGAACGGCGGGCAAAGATGCGGCCGGAGCAGTAGGGTTGGTAGAGGCGGAAGCGAAGGAGTTTTCCATGGTACTCGAAGGTTATATTCCCCGCCGCCGGAAGGCTGGTCGGGCAGGAATTGGCACCTTTCGCGCGGTCGAAGGTTGCCAGCGGGTCACGGAGCCTGTTCTCTCGCCGCTTCTGTATAAATCCTATGAAAACTACCCCGCCGCGAGCGGGGGAGTACCGGGTTGGTGTTGCAAAGGTATAGCCATGATTTTGATATATGCAATAGCCATTGAAAATATTTTACAGAGTTTTTCTCCCCCTGTTAGTAGGTCATATCAACAGGTGTGAATATTGATTAACGATCTGTATATAAGTAAAATGAGGTGAAAGATATAGACGAAGTAACCAGCGGTTTTTATGAAGTAAGCTGTCGGCCAAGAATATTTTTTTAGCTTCTTGCACCCCTAAAGCATCATAGGCCGGAAACCAGAAAGCTGATTCGACAACAAAAAAGCCACCCTTGGAAGAGTGGCTTTTTTAGGATATTATCGGGAAACAGGGCTGCCTACAGCTTGGGCAGCGTCAGTACTTGGCCTACTTCAATATGGTCGGGGTTCGAGCCAATGGTGGCTTTGTTGGCGTCGTAGATCTGGTGCCACTTGGCGGCGTCACCATAGTGATGCTTGGCAATCTTGGAAAGGGAGTCGCCGCTTACTACAGTGTAGGAGTCACCAGCGTTGGGTGTAGCCTGGTTGGTATTACCGAAGAAGTCGGTATTGGCTGCAGGAGCAGGGGTGGCAGCGGGGGCAACAGGCTTTTTTTCGCCTTTGTCGGAAAGAAAATCAAAAAGTCCCATGGCAGTACGAATCGTTAAAAGGTGTAGGGAGAAGTAGCCGACTATCAGGCAGATGCCCGTAGGGTTGAGCTTTCATACGCCGACCTGCTCAATAGGTTTTTGTCGGCAGCTTGCGGGAACATCTTTTACCGGCCCGCCGTAAGAGGCGCATAGTTGGTGGCTCGACTATATAGCGCTGGCCGCCTGCATTTCCTGAACTCTCTCCGTTCACCAACTCCCTATTCTTTCCGATGAAAAATCAAACCAACCCATTTCGCTACCTGGCCGCTCTGCTGGTGCTGGTAGCTTTGTTCGCCTCGTCCTGCGGCAGCAAAGAAGGCAAAGTTGAAGGCGTAAACATGCTCTACGGTACCGACAGCAAAGTCTGGAAAACTGACAAAGAGCTCAGCTCTACCGGCGACAAAGTAGCCCAGACCGACGCCCAGGAAGACGAGCGTATCACTTTCTACGCCAACGGTCAGTATAACATGGCTTCGCCCGCGGGTACCGTTGCTGGCAAATACGCCTTCGACCAGACGGCCAACAAAATCACGATGACGCCCGATGGCGCGGCTCAGAGCAACACCTTCGACGTAGTAACACTCACCGACGACAAGTTGACTTTAAAGAGCCCGGCTGGTGCTGAGCTGCGTCTTGAAAAAGAATAACCTCTGCTGCTAGGTTCGAAAAAGCAGTCTGAAAAACTCGAAAAGCCCTTCCGTCTTGTGCGGAAGGGCTTTTTTGATATTTGCTTCCAAAGGAATGCAGCCTTTTTCGCCGAAATCAGCTCGGGATACTAAGGTCGTTGACCTGCCATCAGTAGCTTGTGGCACGAGTGCTTCATTCCTTACGCTTTATATGCTGAATACATTTACACGCCGCTGGATGCTGGCCTTTTTGGGGTGCATTACGGCCAGTACGTTTTGCCTGGCGCAATCTGCCGCCCCAACCGCTACGCTGCCCGTTCATACCATTCGCAGTATCAACTCCGCCGATACGGACTTCTCCGACCTGGAATTTCTGCGCCAGGAAATAGGTGGCGCCCGGGTGGTGATGCTGGGGGAACCCACCCACGGTGAAGGCAACGTGTTCGAGGCCAAAGTCCGGTTATTGCGGTTTTTGCAGGCACGCATGGGCTTTACCACGGTCGCGTTTGAAAGCGGATTTTATGAGCTTGACAAAGCCCAACGCGCCATGCAGGCCGGCACTTCGGCCGCCGAGGCCATCAACAACAGCGTATTTGGGGTGTGGACGAGCACCCGTGAGTTCCGGGAGGTGCTGCCGCTGCTGGGGCCGGGTAAGCTGAAGGTAACCGGGTTCGACTACCAGTTGAGCGGGGCTTACCAGGACGAGCTGCTGGAGGAGCTGGAGGCGTTGCTCAAACCCGAAAAAGGGGCCGACGGCATTGCCTACGACTACCTCGACGAGTGCCTGAGCATGATGGGGGAGCATTTCCTGTTTCCGCCTTCTCACCAGATTCAAATCTTCGATCTACAGCTGGGCAAAGCGCGCAGGCTGCTGGAGAAAGTGGCTGCCGGCTCCGATGCCCAGCGGCGGGAACGGGCGGCTTTCTGGCTTCAGAACCTACGCAGCCTGCAGGCCGCGGCCCACGATTACGCCGCCAACGACCCCGGCGTGAAGGACTCCACCGAGTTCCGGGCCACCGACAGCAACCCCCGCGACGCGCAGATGGCCGCCAACCTGCTGTGGTATCTGCGCCAGCATCCGCAGGAAAAAGTGGTGTGCTGGGGCGCCCTGCCGCATCTGGCCAACAAGGTGGAAAAGCTCAACGACGCCGAAATCAGAACCTATAAGCCGATGGGGCGGGCCGTGAAAGCGGCTTTGGGGGAAGACGCGGTGTATGTGCTGGGTACGCTGGCCGGCAGCGGTACCCACGGCTTTGCGGGCATGGGCGGCTACCAAACCGTACCAGTGCCGGCTGCTGGCACGCTGGAAGCCGAGCTGCTGGCCCCAGGTCAGGAGTATGCTTTTGTGAGTTTAAAGCACAATGCCCCTCGCAAAACCCTGACTACGTACGCCTTCGAATACAAGCCACAGACTGGCCCGTGGAGCGAAGTGGTAGATGGGTTTCTGTATCTGAAATCGGTGAATCCGCCGCACGGCGCGGTACCGTTTGCCGATTCCGGAACGGAAACACCTGCCGCCGCAACGCTGGTTACGCCGGTGCCCGGCCGCCTGAACCCGGCTGGCCGCCCGGTTGCCGTTGCTGCGGGGGACGCTTTTGCGCTCAGCGGTACGGTCCTCGACCGCAAAACCGGCCTGCCGGTGCCGTTTGCCACGGTAGCTGTGCCTGCCCGTAGCGCCGGGACCATAACAGATGCCCAAGGCCGGTTCCGACTCCAGGTGCGCCGGGGCGAGCTGCTGCAACTGAGCAGCATCGGCTACGAACCCGCCACGCTTACAGCCCTGAGTCCGGCCGCGCTGAGTGTGCGCCTGGTGCCAGCCGCTTTTGCCCTGGCCGATGTACACGTAAGCGCCCAGTCGCAGGACCCGCGGCGCATTATGAAAAAGGTGATAAAGGCCGCCGCCACCAACTACGAGCAGCAGGACTATGTACAGCAGCAGTACACGCACCGCCGCGCCACCGGTTTCGATACGCTCCGCCACGAAGTAGAGTACACCGGCCAGGAGTGGACGCCCGCCGGGTATCACCACTGGGCCGGCGGCTTTCTGATGCTGGAAAAGCGGCCGGTGGTACGGGTGCTGGAGAAGCGCTTGCTAACCGGAACGGATAAAGAAGGAGCCTACCACGAAGGCGGCTACGGCTTTGCCGGGGGCTTCGACGCTGTGCGGGTTTCTCCGCTATTCAAAACTGCCACCCTGGGCAAATTTCGGCTGCAACTCGACAGCATTGAGCAGCGCGGTACCGAAACCTATTACGTTATCCGGTTCGTGGCCAAGCGGGCCAGCAAGCGTACTACGGGCTTTGGATTCGTGAGCGGCTATTCCGGCAAAGTATACGTGCGGCAGCAGGACTACGCAGTGGTGCGCTACGAAAGCCTCTGGCAGCACGATACGGTAGAGGTCAACGCCATTGCCCGGAAGTATTATGGGCGTAAGAGCACTATTGCCCGTTTTTTCTCAACAGTGTTTGATGATCATCGGTCGGCGCACGTGGTAACGTACCAGAAAAGCAGCTCCGGCCGCTACTACGCGGCCACCAGCGTAGCCCAGACCCTTAAAGTAGGCCACGCGCTGGGCGGTAAGCCATTCTACGAGCAGCAAGCCTGCGACGTGTACTACACGCCGCCGGTGGTAGTGCCGGCAGCAGAAGTCCCCGACGTCAACGCCCACCCGGAGCTGCAGGGTAGCGGCACAGGTATCTGGCAGGTAACCAAAGTCCCGCACCATCCCGAGTTCTGGCAAACCTACCAGCGCCCCACACCCGCCGAGGCGGCCCCGGAGCTGGAAGCCACCAAAAAGTGAGCTGTCATTCCGAGTGAAGCGAGGAATCTGAGGCTTTCACCCAAGCTCCCCAGATTCCTCACCCTGTTCGAGATGCCAAATGCTTACGAAACCCGGGCTGCGGCTTCGGGGCGGCGCCCGAACACGCGCGTAACCCAGCGCGGCAGGAACACGGCGCCCAGCACCAGGTACAGGTAGTACGTGACGATGCGGTACAGCAGCACGATGAAGTTCGTCATGGTAGGCGTGCCGATGAACTTGCCGAAGAACGTGGGAAAGGCGCCCTCCGCAATGCCCGCGCCGCCTGGGGTAATGGCTACCAGCAGAATGACTTTGTACGTGATGTTACGGGCAAACATCATCGTAAACTCGCTGGGCGTGGTGGGCACGAAGGCCGCAATCAGGCAGCCAATAACCAAGTAGCGCGCCGTCCACACAAACACGGTGCTGAGCACAGCGCGCAGCCAGTAGCCCGCCCCATTGCCCCGGATCTGCGTGGAAGCCCACACCATCTCGTTGGCGTGCTGGTAGGCCTTGGAGCGCCAGCGCCGCAGCACCCGCCACGAAAACAGCCGCACCAGTACCCGCTTCACCGACAGCGGGTTGATGAACAGCGCGTACAGCATGAGGGCGGAGTAAGCCGTTACCATTACGTAACTCAACCCAAACGCCACTTTCAGCGTGGTCATAAAGCCGCTGTTCAGGTTCTCGTCGGGGTAGAGGCCCTCGTGCGCGAGCCATACCACCAGGGGCACCATCACCACGTAGTAGAGGTTGTCGAGCAGGGCCGTCACCATCACGTAAGCCAGGGACTTGCCCAGCGTGATGCCCTCCTTGTTGAGCAGAAACGGCGCTACCGACGTGCCGCCCACCGCCGAGGGCAGAATGCACGACGAAAACTCCCAGATCATAATCACATCCAGCGAGGCCCGCCAGCTGAGCACCCGCTCCGAAATATGGCGGATGCGGTACACGTAGCCGGCGTCGCGGGCTACCAGCACCAGCAGGGAAACCAGCAGCCAGAGCGGGCTGGCATCGGCCAGCGGGGCTAAGTCGCCGGGCTTGTAGCTGCGCCAGAACATAAAGCCCACCACGCTCAGCCCCAGCAGTACCGGCAGCACAATGCGCGAAGGCCGGAGCTTGTCGAGCAGTTGCTGTTCCTGGGTGGGCTGCGTCACGGGCATAAGCAAAGCGAAGGGTGATACACAAAGGTAGCCATTAAAAAGGCTGTGGGCAGATAGGCTTACGGACTGGCTGTAATGTCGTTTAGCCTCAACCGGTAGCTCGGAAAACTCGTACCTTTGCCAGCTAACGGAGCGTGCGGCGCAAGGCCGTGTTAACCTTTCGGGCTAACTCCCTGTTGCTTCGTTAGTTTCGCTTTATTTATTTTCCTGCAGATGATTGTTGAACCTGGTGCCCTGCTGGCGGCTATCAACTCGCCCGACGACCTGAAAAAGCTGAGCCCCGACCAATTGGTGCAGGTAAGCCAGGAGCTGCGGCAGTTCATCATCGATTCGGTTTCCATTTACGGCGGCCACTTCGGCGCCTCCCTTGGCGTGGTGGAGTTGACGGTAGCCTTGCACTACGTCTTCAATACGCCCTACGACCAGCTGGTGTGGGACGTGGGCCACCAGGCCTACGGGCACAAAATCCTGACCGGCCGCCGCGACAAGTTCCCGACCAACCGCCGCTACCACGGCATGTCGGGTTTCCCCAAGCGCAGCGAAAGTCCATACGATGCCTTTGGCGTGGGCCACAGCTCCACCAGCATCGGTGCGGCCCTTGGTATGGCCGTGGCTTCCGATTATAAAAAGGAGTTCAACCGCCAGCACATTGCCGTAATCGGCGACGGAGCCATGACGGCCGGTATGGCCTTCGAGGCCCTCAACCATGCCGGAGTGGAGAAATCCAACCTGCTCGTTATTCTCAACGACAACTGCATGAGCATCGACCCCAACGTGGGCGCGCTCAAGGAATACCTCACCGATATTACCACTTCCCGCACCTACAACAAGGTGCGCGACGAGTTGTGGAACGTGCTGGGCAAGCTCAGCAAGTTCGGCCCCAACCCCCAGCAGATTGCCAAACGGGTGGAGCAGGCTATGAAGGCCACATTGCTCAAGCAGGGCAACCTGTTCGAGGCGCTGAACTTCCGCTACTTCGGCCCCGTGGATGGCCATGATGTGCAGCACTTAGCTACCATCCTTGCCGACCTCAAGCACATTCCCGGCCCTAAGCTGCTGCACTGCGTGACGGTAAAGGGAAAAGGCTACGCGCTGGCTGAGAAAGACCAGACCCTGTGGCACGCGCCGGGTTTGTTTGACAAGGTGACGGGCGAAATCCACAAGAAAACCCACACTACGCCCCAGGCGCCCAAGTACCAGGACGTGTTTGGGCACACGCTGGTGGAGCTGGCTGAGCAAAACGACAAAATAATGGGTGTGACGCCGGCAATGCCCTCGGGCTCGTCGCTGAATATCATGATGAAGCAGATGCCCGACCGTGCCTTTGATGTGGGCATTGCCGAGCAGCACGCCGTTACCTTTTCGGCCGGCCTGGCTACGCAGGGACTGGTGCCGTTCTGCAATATCTACTCCTCCTTCATGCAGCGCGCCTACGACCAGGTAGTGCATGATGTGGCTCTGCAGAACCTGCACGTCGTTTTCTGCCTTGACCGTGCTGGTTTTGCCGGCGCCGACGGGCCCACTCACCACGGCTGCTACGACCTGGCTTTCATGCGCTGCATCCCCAACATGGTGGTGTCGGCGCCCATGAATGAGGAGGAGCTGCGCAACCTGATGTACACGGCCACCCTACCCGAAAACGCGGGTCCGTTCAGCATCCGTTACCCGCGTGGCGAGGGGGTAATGCCCGAATGGCGCAAGCCGCTTCGCAAGATTACCGTGGGTACCGGCCGAGTGGTGCGCGAAGGTGAAGGCGTGGCGGTGCTCAGCATCGGCCACATCGGCAACTACGCCGTGAAGGCTACCAAGCAGCTGCTGGCCGAGGGCCTCAACCCTGGCCACTACGACATGCGCTTCTGCAAGCCCCTGGACGAGGAAATGCTCCACCACATCTGCCGGCAGTACAAAGCACTGGTGACGGTGGAAGATGGCTGCCTGCCCGGCGGCTTCGGCGCGGCGGTGCTGGAGTTCATGGCCGACCACAGCTACCACCTTCCCCTGCAGCGCCTCGGCATCCCCGACCGCATAGTGGAGCACGGCACCCAGGATGAGCTCTACAAAGAGTGTGGCTTCGACGCCGACGGCATTGCCGCCGCCCTGCGCGAAATGGCTGGCAAAGTAGCGGCTACCACGCCGGTGGAAACGGTGCTTCTATAAGAAAATGTTAGAGATAATGAAGCCCCGCCAGACGAACCTGGCGGGGCTTTTTATTTCAGGCAAACGTGGTTGAGTCCGTTACTATCAACTCAACGACTATATCATCACCAACGAGCAAGTTGAGCTGGGCTTGGCGGGCTTCTAGCTGCGCCGAGCGGGGTGGAAACTCCTCCTGAAACCCAACGCAGGCAATGGCTAGGACTACGGATTTCGGCGCAATGATGCCGGCCTTGAAATAGTCGTTGATGGTGGCGGCCAGTTGCGGGATGCAGCTTTTTACCCGCTCCGAGCGGCGCGTTTTGGTGCCGTGCTTGAACTCCACAAAACGGATATCCTGGTCACGAACTAACGCGCAGTCACAGCGCGTGGCATCGTCGGATAAGTAGCTGCAAGCGTCAATAGCAACCAAATGAATGATGTGGGCCTGCGGGTTGCTGACTTTCAAATCCGCTTCCTGCGGCTCGCCGATGCGGCGGGAGCAGGGTTGCCGCCTGATAGGGCTGGTGTCACCTTCCGCCCGCACAGTTAGCGGTGGGTCGTAGACGTGAAACTCGGTATCGGTGTGGCTGCTGACGCAGGGCGTGGCTATCCGCGACGGAAATTTCTCCTGAATCAGCGCAATCATCGTACGGCTACTCCTTTGGATAAGCGAATCAGGTTATCGAAGGCGTCGGCGGCATCACCGGATAAAGCGTCCAGCTCATTATTGTCAATCAGGCCTAATTCCGCATTTACCAACGACTGCACGCCGCCATTCTCCACCTGGTAGCACGCAAACTCTTGAGGGTTTATCCAGCTTGCCCGCGGTACAATCTTGGCCACATCCTCTGCGCGGTCGGGGTGCTTTTCGGCTACCTGGTAGGCATAGAGCAAAAGGTTGAGGTGAGAGAGAATGTAGGGGCTGTGGGTTGTCATAATTATATCATTGCTATTTGATGAGCATTTTGATATTATCCAGTTTAATAAACCTTGCTGTGTAGAAGGATATAGATTGAGTTCTGGCTCTTCAATTACAAAATTTCTTTGCTTGTTTTTTTGACGAGAAAAATACTCTATTATTAATATAAGTGGAATAGTTGACTGTATTCCACTTGCTGCCTTTTCGAGAGGTATATTAATTTTTTTATTTTTGATACTTATATAGTCATGTTCATTGAGTCGTAAATAGCTTAATGAAAGGAAATCTAATTTTAACTTCTTTATTTCCTTCCTTGCTTTAGCATATGTATTGGCAAAGTTAACTAATGCTTTAGGTAAGTTGATGTCATCCCTTATAATTCCTGCCCATGAATTTCCTATAGTTGAAAGAAGAATTCTTTCAGCTGGAATGTATTCTGCGGATGATTTATAAAGTTCTTCCTTTAATCTTTCAACTATGTAATTTCTTATAATTTCCTCCTTCTTATCTATTAATTCATTTGCTATGTCTTTATATTTGCTTTTTTTTATTAATTCACTAAAATTTTCTATTATATCCTTATGAAAAGGATTTTCATAAACATTTGTTATAAGTTCTTTTATTCCGTTTATTGGATTTGAATTCCGTTTCCTGTTACTGAATTCAAATATTGTGCCGTTATTATTCCATTCTATGTATAAATTGCTTCTTTTTAAATAATCTTCTAGCTCGTATTCTGATAATATTTGTTCAATAGTTGCTTCGGAGTCTATCAAGTTTATAAAATCAGATTTTCTAAACACCGCCGCCAGCTTCGCCAGCGTACTTTTCCCCCCACCCGTCGGGCCGATAAACACCGTCACTTTCTTGAAGTCCACGGTGGCGTCTTTGATGGGGCCGAAGTTTTTGACGATTAGTTGCTCGTTCATAGCTATGCGAATTCTGACCGCCAAACGGGCGGGAAACAAAGGTACTGTTCTACGCTAACCGCTGCCGAAGCGGCAACCCGCTACTCCTCCTCCAGCTCTGCCCGCAAAGCGCGCAGCTCCCGCGTCATGTGGGTTATCAGCTCTTCCAGGCCCGCCACGGTTTCTGCAATCCGGGGCAGTAGCACAGCCGCGTCGAAGGGCTGGCGCCACACGTCGAGGGCCTGCACGGTGGGCAGCAGGCGGTGCACCTCCAGGTGCTCCAGGCTGGGCTTGAGCTTGTGGGTAGCGGCGCGCATCTCATCGGAGCTTTGAGCCACGGCGGCGGCCTGCAGCTCGGCAATGGCTTCCTGGCAGCTTTCGATGAAGGACTCCAGCATGAGCACCGTAAACGAGGCGTCGCCCTGCCCGATCTGGTGCACGATGCTCAGGTTATAAAGCGGCGGCTCGGCCGGGGGCGGCGCGGGCGCTTCCACGGCTACAGCGGTTTCCAGCGTGTCGTCGCCCAGGGTCCAGAGGCAGAGCAGCTTCAGCAGCTCGTCTTCCTGGAAGGGCTTGGCCAGGTAGTCGTTCATGCCCGCCTTCAGGCACTTTTCCCGCTCGCCCTTGATGGCGTTGGCCGTGAGGGCAATGATGGGCGTAACCAGCCCCAGCTGCTGGCGCAGGTAACTGGTAGCCTCCAGCCCGTTCATAATGGGCATCTGCACGTCCATCAGAATGGCGTCGAACACCTGCTGGCGGGCCAGCTCCACGGCGGCGGCTCCGTTTTCGGCTTCCACCACTTCCAGGCCCGCGTTCTGTAGAAAGCCCTTGGCAATCTGGCGGTTGAAGTGGTTGTCTTCCACCAGCAGGATGCGCTGGCCGCGCAGCTTCTCGCGGGTAGCTGAGGTGATAAAAGCTTTCTGCGGCAGATCAGCGGCTGAGCCCACTGGCAGACGCAACGTAAACTGGCTGCGGGTGCCCACGTGCTTGAGGCTGTCGATTTCAATCTGCCCGCCCATGAGCGTGACCAGCCGCCGGCTGATGCTCAGTCCCAGCCCGGTGCCCCCGAACTTACGCGTCACAGAGGAGTCTTCCTGACTGAACTCCTTGAAGATATCCACCAGGTAGTCGGCGTCGATGCCAATGCCGGTGTCGGCTACCTCGAAGCGCAGCAGCACGTCCTCGGCTGTGGCTTCCAGCAGCTCGCAGGTAATGGCCACGGCGCCTTTCTCGGTGAATTTGATGGCGTTGTTGGCCAGATTCAGCAGCACCTGGGTGATGCGGTACGGGTCGCCGAGCAGCACGGCGGGCAGCCGCTCATCGGGCACCACGCCAAAGCTGAGGCCCTTTTCCTCGGCCCGGAAGTGGAGGCTTTTTTCCACCTGCTTCAGCAGCGTTGTCACGCTGAAGCCAATGCGCTCAATCAGCAGCTGGCTGGCCCCGATCTTGGAGAGGTCGAGGATGTCATTGAGAATCACCAGCAGGTTTTCGCCGGAAGTGGCAATGGCGCGCAGGTAGTTTTGCTGCTCGGCGTTCAGGGGCGTTTTGGCCAGCAGCTGCCCCATGCCCAGGATGGCGTTCATGGGGGTGCGGATTTCGTGGCTCATGTTGGCCAGAAACAGCTCCTTGGCCCGCGCCGACTCCTCAGCCTGCTCCTTGGCGGCCCGCAAATGGTTTTCCAGCCGTTTCTGAGGCGTAATGTCGAGGGTGATGCCGATGGTGCCGTGCACGCGCCGGTGGTCGTCATAGAGCGGGGCGGCGCTTACCAGCAGCCACTTTACTTCGCCCGATTTGCTTGTAATAGCCAGCTCGTACGTTTCTGACTCGCCTTCCTGCCGGCGCTGGTCCTTTTCCCGCATTAAAGCCAGGTCCGTGGGGCTGAGCATGTACTGCATCACGGGCTGGGCATCGAACTCCTCCCGCGAGTACTCGGCAATGTCGCAGAACGCCTGGTTTACGTACGTCACGCGCAGGTCCAGGTCCATTTCCACCAAACCCAGGTTCATGTTCTCGATGATGCCCCGGTACTTTTCCTCGCGCCGGCGCAGGGAATCCTCGCTGGTTTTGCGCGCCGTAATATCCTGGAATTTCCAGAGGTGGCCGATGTAGCGGTTCTCCACGAAAATCGGGGCAAAGTCGCACTGCAGGGTGCGGCCGTCCGCCAACACAAACAGCTCCCCCGTTACCGGCTGCCGGGCATTCACAATAGCGTGGTAGCGCTGCAGAAACTCCTGCGGATGCCGGAACCGGTGCTCGATATCCTGGCCCAGCTGGCTGGTATCGTAGCCGACGAGCTGCTCGGCCGTGGCCGCGAGCTGGAAAATCCGGCACACGGCTTCATTGGCCAGCACCACGCGGTGCCGCTCGTCTTCCAGCAGAATGCCCTCCTGAAAGTTGGAAATGGTGGTGTACAGGCGCAGGGTGCTGGCTTCCAGATCGGCCGTGGCCTGCTTCACCGCCGAAATATCGGTGTGAATTCCCGTCATGATGAGCGGCTGGCCCTGCTCATCGCGCGTAGTGACGAGGCCCCGGGTAAGCACCCACTTGTGGCTGCCGTCCTTGCAGAGCAGGCGGCGCTCCACGGTGTAGAGGGGCGTGCGGCCCGCTAGGTAGGCATCGGAAGCCTGGATGCTGAGCGGCTGGTCGTCGGGGTGCACGTGTTGCTGCCAGGTGGGCAGCAGGGCAAATTCCTCCTCACTGTAGCCCAGCATGGTACGGTAGGTTTCGGAGAAGTACTCCTCGCCCGTCTGGTAGTTGAATTCCCAGGCTCCGTCGCCAAACCGCTCAATGGCCGAGCGCCAGCGGTCCTCGTTGGCCTGCACGGTTTCCTCGGCCTTTTTCAGCGCCGATATATCCAGCAGAATGCCGCTGTACAAACGGCCGCTGGCATCCGAAACCGAGCAGGCCGCCGTACCCCGGCACCAGCGCAACGGCTGGCCGGGCACCTGCAGGCGGCCTTCAAACGACCACGAGCCCCCGGCTTTGCGGGCCTGACGCAGGGCCGTAAACCACAGCGGCCGGTCGTCGGGGTGCACAAAATCGGCCAGATGCAGGGCCTGCCCCGGCGTCAGGCCGAAGATACTGTGCAGCTGGGGGCCGATGTAGCTGATACCCGAAGTGCCGTCGTCATTGGCCCGCCATTGAAACAGCACACCCGGGATATGCTCGGTGAGG
Organism: Hymenobacter guriensis; assembly: GCF_015773195.1. GTDB lineage: Bacteria > Bacteroidota > Bacteroidia > Cytophagales > Hymenobacteraceae > Hymenobacter > Hymenobacter guriensis. The sequence continues at coordinate 462,514 of NZ_JADWYK010000002.1, read as the reverse complement.
TAGCGCATCTGCTCCTCGCGCTCCAGCAGCGTCTGCTTCCACTCGCTGATATCTTCCAGCAGCCCGATAAAGGCGGCTTCGGCGGTAGGCGCGGCCAGCGGCTGCAGCTTCAGGCGCATCCAGCGCAGAGAGCCATCAGCGCGCTGAAAAGGAGCTTCAGCGCGCACAGGCCGGCTGGCTTGCAGCTGCTGCCGGAAGTCGGCCAGCCCGGCGCCCGCCAGCGCGCTGACAAGTAAATCCGGCACCTGCCGGAAGCTGCCAAAGCCGAAAACGTTAGCAAATCCGGCGTTTGCCCACGTAAGCTGCCCTTCCTGGTTCAGGAGCACTACGGCGTCGAAGACCTCTTCTAAAAGAGCAAAATCCCGTTGCCAGGACTCAGAGGACAGGAGGGGAGGGGCATTCACGAGGCAACAGGGCAGGCAGTGAGCGGGGCAAGATGAGCGGGTAGTAAGAAGTAAGGTACTACTTGCCGGGCTATTTATGCGCTGGCTGAAGAAAGAAGCCGGAAAAAATCGGAACGCGTGTGGTAAGGTACCGGGCTCGTAACTGTAAGAAGCTGTTTACGCGTTAGAAGGGAGTTGAAAAATAAAATTAAACTAATTTGTGTAGGTACATGTATGTATGTACATAAGTTGTATATTTGCCTCGTCAATCAGTCAGCGCCTTTGCGGCTTACCACTCGTAGTCTTTCATTTCTTCTTCTCCTTTTCACTTCCAGCACCATGGCTACCACTAAATGGGTTCTTGACCCCACGCACTCCGAAGTTCAGTTCAAAGTGAAGCACCTTGTTATTTCAACTGTAACGGGCTCGTTCAAGCAGTTTGCCGGGGAGGTAGAAACCGAAGACGACAACTTTGAAACGGCGAAGGTGCATTTTACGGCTGATATCAGCAGCATCGACACCAATCAGGAGCAGCGCGACCAGCACCTGAAATCGGGCGACTTCTTCGACGCCGAAGCACACCCGCAACTGGTTTTCGATTCGACCTCGATGCAGAAAACCGGCGAAGGCGAGTACAAGCTGCACGGCACTCTGACGCTGCGCGGCAACGCTCGGCCCGTAACGCTGAACGTGGAGTACGGTGGGGTAGCAACCGACTTTTACGGCAACCAGAAGGCCGGTTTTGAGGTGAGCGGCAAGATCAGCCGCAAAGAGTTTGGCCTTACGTGGGATGGTATTACCGAAGCCGGCGCCATTGTGGTGAGCGACGAAGTGAAGCTGCTGGCCAGCGTGCAATTTGCCAAGCAGGCCTAGTACGGTTCTGACTTGGATACCAACAAAAAAGCTGCTCCCTAATATGGGAGCAGCTTTTTTGTTGGTGTATTGTATTATGATTTAAGATTTTTACGTGATGGGAGATATGGTACTAATTTGAGCTTATATGAGTTATTAAAGTATTTTATTTAAATTAATAATTGATATTATGCAATAATGTATTTACTATATACATTTGGTAGCAAGGGAATTGCATTTGTCCACCCTCAACCGCTACCGAGTTATGAAACACACCTACTTTCTGCTTTTCAGCCTCATCCTGCTGCCTTTTCTGGCACACAGTCAGAATGGCTGCGACAACAAAGCCATTATTACGTACCCGGGCGGAAGCGCCACGGGAACCAACGGCAGCTCTACTACCGTGGTTACCTGCCCTACAGGCTCGGCGTTTCAGCTACAGGGTACTTCCACGACCGTGGGGGCTGTACTGACGTGGAGTGCTGTACCAGTTCAAACGCTTTCACCTACAGTTACAGTCAGTGGCGGTATTCCCACCAGCACACTGACTATTAATCCGACAGTACAAACCACCTACACACTAACCAGCACTGTTACGCAAGGGCAAAACGGCGCTACCTGCCCCAGCAAAACGTCAAGCGTGAAAGTGGTCATCAATCCATCCCTTAAGGTTTCAGCAACCAACAACATCACCACTATCTGCTCCGGCAACTCGACAACCCTGACGGCTACCGGGGCTTCTTCGTCTTCTTATACCTGGTCGGCGCCGGGAATGACCACAGTAACTACTGCTGGTACACTGACGGTGTCGCCCACCGTCACCACTACGTATACAGTAACTGCCAGTACCTCTGCTGGCTGCACCTCAGCTACGCAGTCCATTACCATCACAGTGCCTACGCTCAGCGTTTCGCCCACGCCCACCACGATCTGCCCGGGAACATCCGTTACAATGACGGCAACTTCCAACCTAACTGGTGGGACGTATAAGTGGTACACGGTAAGCGGCAGCACGGCTACCCAAATTTCGGGCGCAACCAGTCCAACTCTGACTAGGAACCCCAGCGTGTCGACAACCTACCGGGTGACTTGCACCAATCCGACCGGCTGCACTACGTCGGCGGATGCCTTGGTGACGACGGCGGGCCAAACGCTGGCTGTTTCGCCCACGGCGAGTACCATCACCCCCAATCAGAGCATCACGCTAACGGCTACCTCCAACCTGACCAACGCCGACTATACCTGGCATACCGGTGGCATGACCGGCCCGGTAATTGGCACTACTGCCAGCCTGGCGGTAGCTCCGGCTACTACCACCACTTACACTATAGTAAGCTCATCCGGAAGTTGCACCAATGCGCAGGGAGTTACTGTAACGGTAAGCCAGTTTTTGCCGGTAGAGCTTACCAAGTTCGCCGCCACCTGGACCGATGCCGGTGCACAGCTGCTCTGGGTTACAGCCTCTGAAAGCAACAGCAAGGAATACAGCATTGAGCGCAGCCTGGATGGCAAGCAGTTTCAGGTAATCGGGGCCCGCAAGGCTGCAGGCAGCTCTACGGCCGAAAGCCGCTATAGCTACACCGATACCGGCGCCCGGTCGCTGGGCCAGAATCCCATCTACTACCGCCTCAGGCAAACCGACTTCTCCGGCGCCGTAAGCTATTCCGAGGTGGCCAGAGTAACCCCGGCCATTGCGGGGGGCACACTACGGGCAGTAGCCTTTCCGAATCCGTTTGAGCAGATGCTTACACTTACACTCGTTGGGCAGCGGGCAGGCGGCCTCACGGTTTCCGTGCAGGATATGCTGGGCCGCACCGTGGCAACGCGCCAGACTACCGCTGCCAGCGGGGAAGCTATGGAGCTGAGCGTACCGGAAGCTGCCGCGCTACGGGCCGGGGTATACTACCTTACCGTGCGCCAGGGCAACGAGCAACAGGTACTAAAAATCAACCGGCATTAGGAGCTTATGCCCTCTTTATTGGTAGGCCCGGCTACTATGCGTGGCCGGGCCTGCTGTTTTGCCTTCTATATTTGGCGGCGGCCGGGGCCTGAAACTGAATTACGCCCGGCGCGGCCCCTGCCTATGCCTTCTTCGCATCCGGTTATTGTATTTCTGCACGGCTTCGCCGAATCCCGTGAAATCTGGACGGACTTCACACGCGGCGTTCCGACTCACTACCGCTTACTCACGCTTAATCTGCCCGGGCACGGCACCAACGTACACGCCATCCGGGACTACTCATTGGAAGCGCAGGCCCGCTACGTAGCCGATCAGCTGCGGCAAAAGCAGGTAGAAAAGGCGCTGCTGGTGTGCCACAGCATGGGTGGCTACGTGGCGTTGGCCTTCGCGGAGCGCTACCCCGGTATGGTAGCGGGCCTCGTACTATTTCACTCCACTGCTCTGCCGGATACCGACGAAAAGAAAGCAAACCGCGACAAAAACATGGACTTTGTGCGCCGGCACGGGGTAGATAAGTTTATGGAGTCGTTTATCCGGCCCCTGTTTGCGCCGGCCAACCGGGAGCGAATGCTGGAGCAGCGTCAGCTGCTGGAGGATATCGGCCGCGCCACCCCCGAAACCACGGTGCTGGGTGCCCTGGAAGCCATGAAAACCCGCCCCGACCGCACCAATGTACTCAAGGAAGCTACGTTTCCGGTGCTGTTTATTGCCGGTAAAGACGACGTGGCCGTGCCGGTAGAAAGCCTGCTGCCCCAACTGGCGTTGCCGGCCCAAAGCCATGCGCTGCTCCTGGACAACGTTGGCCACCTCGGCTACTTCGAGGAGCCGGAGCTGACGCGCCGCGCCGTGGTGGATTTTGCGGGGTTGGTGTTTGGGCAGTAGGCGCGCTTACCGATCCTACTCTGTTCAGACTCCAGCTCCCATGAAACCCCAGGCAGGTTACATTATCTTAAATGTGAGTGGTATGATGAAGAATACCCGGACCGGCTTACCCTGGTGCTGGGCTGGCTTATAGGTGGGGAAGTCGGTGCGAAACACCCGTAGCGCTTCCGCATCAATTTCCGGCGACACGGAGCGGATGATTTCTGAATTTTCCAGGCGGCCATCCTCGGCTACCTCGTAATACACCAGTACGGTCCCTTGCGTCTTGTTATGCAAGGCCGCTATCGGGTAGCGGATCCGACGGCCGGTAAAGCTCAGTACATCGCCCGGTAGCGGAAAAACCGGTAGCTGGTCGGCATACGAAAGTGCCGGGCCCGCCGGGCCGAAAGTAACCGGCACGGTGTGTTGCGTGCTGACATGCTTACCATAAAGCATAGCTGGCTCCCAGGCCGGCATAGCGCTGACGCGGGCCACAGCAGCGGCGAGCAGCGCTGCATCGGGAGCGGGTATGGCAGAGCGCTGGCGACGGCGGACTTCAGCGGGCTGCTACACAGCTTCTATTTTCGAAATAGCGCCGGTGCTATCCACCTCGAATGACACAAATACCCGGGGCGGACGAACCGAGTTGGGTAGCGCGTTGTAGCCCGTCGGGAGAGGAAGGTTACTCAGATAAGCCCTTAGCGCCTCAGGTCCCCCGCTGAAACGGGCTAACTCCGTTTTGGTATCGGTGCCAGCGGCGCGGGCTGCCAGTATTTCCTTCACGTTTGGGGGCAGCCGGAATTTGATAGGTAAAGTAAAGGATACCGGCACTGGTTTGCCTACCTGACGACCGGGCGTAAACGCGGGTAGCTTTTCTACGGCTCGCACAGCTTCGGCATCCAGCAGCGGATGCGTGCCTTTGCTCACCTTCACGTCCTCAACGCTGCCTGAAGTGCCTACTATAAACTGCACAAATACCTGGCCTTCGATGCCCTGCTCCAGGGCGGCCGTGGGATAGTATATGGTCTGGCCAAGTGTTTCAAGCAGCCCCGCTTGCCCTCCTGGGAATATAGGCATTTGCTCCACATAGGTGTAGAAGGGCAAATGAGCGGGCTTATCGGTGGTTTGCGCCTGGACAGTTGCGGCGCTGCATAAGGCTACAAAAACCAGCCAACGAAAATAATACATTACAGAATAGAGAGTGAGGTGATAAGGCCAGCAAAGATGCCGGAATTGGCACAAAGACACAAAAAAGCCCCGGAGCAACTGCCCCAGGGCCTGTAAAGCCGAGCCCGGTAATTTCTACCCCAGCAGCCCCATAGCCTGCATCTTTTCAGCAATCTGCACGGCATTGGTGGCGGCGCCTTTGCGCAGGTTATCGGCTACCACCCACATGTTGAGGGTACGGGGCTGGGTTTCGTCGCGGCGCAGGCGGCCCACCAGCACGGCGTCCTTGCCGTGGGCATCCTTGGGCATGGGGTACACGTTGTTTTTCACGTCGTCTACCACTTCCACGCCTTCGGTTTCGCGCAGGATGCGCACCACGTCTTCCAACTCAAATTCCCGCTCAAACTCCACGTTCACCGACTCCGAGTGGCCGCCCATGACGGGAATGCGCACCGTGGTAGCCGTCACCCGAATGTTGTCGTCGCCGAGGATTTTCTTGGTTTCCTTCACCATCTTCATTTCCTCCTTGGTGTAGCCGTTTTCCTCGAACACGTCGATGTGGGGTAGCACGTTCAGGTCGATGCGGTGAGGGTAGGCGGGGTTGCTGGCCGTCTGGCCGGCGCGCTCTTCCATAAGCTGATCCACGGCTTTTTTGCCGGTGCCCGTTACGCTCTGGTAGGTGCTTACCACAATACGCTGCACTTTGTAGGTGTCGTGCAGCTTGTTGAGGGCCACCACCATTTGAATGGTGGAGCAGTTGGGGTTGGCAATGATTTTATCTTCGGACGTGAGGTCCTTGGCGTTGATTTCGGGCACCACCAGCTTTTTGGTAGGGTCCATGCGCCAGGCCGAGGAGTTGTCGATAACCACGGTGCCCACGGCCGCAAAGCGCGGAGCGTGCTCCTTGGAAGTGGAGCCGCCGGCCGAGAAAATGGCTACGGCCGGCCGGGCCGCAATGGCGTCGTCCATGCTTACCACCTTGTATTTCTTGCCCAGAAACTCAATTTCCTGGCCCACCGATTTTTCGGAAGCCACCGGAATCAATTCCGTGACGGGGAACTGGCGCTCTGCCAGCACTTTCAGCATTTCACCCCCGACCAGGCCGGTGGCACCAACGACAGCTACTTTCATAAGAGTTACAAGGTTTGTCGGGCGTAAATGTACACTAGCATCAGGATTGATTTCTCGGTATATTTCTCCCGTTTCCGATTTCTAACGACGCATCCGCTACCCTTAACTGCCGTCCCGTGCGCATCTTTATCTGTTGCCTGCTTGCACTTCTGGCGCTGCCTGCCGCTGCTCAGCTCACCGAAACCTTCGCCGACGGCAACTTCACCCAAAACCCCGCCTGGACGGGCGACGCGGCTGGCTTCGAGATAAACGCGCAGCTCCAGCTCCAGACCAACGGCCCCGCCACCACCGGCACCGTGCAGCAGCTGGCTACGGCCAGCACCGCCGCAAATGGCGCTACCTGGGAGTTCTACGCAAATCTGAAGCTGGCCACCAGCTCCGGCAACTACGCCGATGTGTGGCTGCTCTCGGAGCAGGCTGATCTGAAAGGCGCCGGTAACCGCGGCTACTTCGTGCGCCTGGGCGGCACCCCCGACGAGGTAAGTCTGTTCCGCAAAGATGCCACCGGCAGCCCCGTGTACGTGGTAAATGGCCGCGACCAAAGCCTGAGCTCCACCACCAATAACCTAGCCCGCGTGCGCGTGACCCGCTCCCTGGCCGATGGCTGGACCCTGGAAGTGGACTACACCGGCACCGGCCAAAGCTACCAGCTCGAAGGCATTGGCGAAGACAACACCTACCTGCAAAGCAGTTATTTGGGCGTCATCGTCACGTACTCGTCCAGCAACAACCGCAGCTTTCTGTTTGATGATTTCAAAGTAACGGACCGGCAGGCGCCCGGCCTGGTGCGGGCCATGCCCACTGCTGCCCGCCAGCTGGATGTGGTATTTGATGAGGCCGTGAGCGAAACCCAGGCCGCGGGCAGCTACCAGCTCAGCGGCGGCCCGGCCATCATCAGCGCCACCCGCGACGCGCAAAACCAGAACGTAGTGCACCTCACGCTGGCCGCCGATTTACCCACGGGTGCCAATACGCTGGTCATCCGTACAGTGGCCGATGTGTTCGGGAATGTGCTGACGGGGCCGTTCAACCTGAGCTTTACCAACAGCGGCTTTGCTATTTCGCCCGGCGTCAACCAGCTGCTCATTACCGAAATTCTGGCCGATGAAACGCCGGTGATTGGCCTGCCTGCCTCAGAGTACCTGGAAATCTACAACCCCACGGCCAACATTCTGAATCTGGGCGGCATCCGGCTGCTCAAGCCCGGTAGCAATAGCAACCCGGCCATTTTTCCGGCCACGGCCACGCTATTGCCCGGAGAATATGCCGTGGTGTGCGGCAGTACGCGGGCCGAGCAGTTTGCTGGCACGGGCAAGGTTTTCGGGGTGAGCAACTTTCCCAGCCTCAGCAACGGCGGCGACCAGCTGGTGCTGCGTGCTCCCGCCGGCCAGACGCTGTTCGAAATCCGCTACTCGGATACGTGGTACAAGGATGCTGAAAAAAAAGAGGGTGGCTGGGCGCTGGAAATGATAGATACGGCTAACCCCTGCGGCGGCATCGAAAACTGGACGGCCAGCACCGACCCCAGCGGCGGAACACCCGGCCGCGCCAATGCCGTGCGCACTGCCAACACCGACAGCCGGCCCCCGGCCCTGCAACGGGCGTTGGCGCTAAGCGCTACGTCGGTAAGGCTGTATTTCAGCGAGAAGCTCGACAGTGTGGCCGCCAGCAACTCCGCGCTTTACACCATTGCGGGCAACACCATTACGCGGGTAGCTGCCGTCAGCCCCGATTTTCGGGTGGTGGAGCTGACGCTGGGAACGGCCCTGCAGCCCAGCCAGCCAGTGACCATGAGCGTGCAGCGCGCCACCGACTGCGTGGGCAATGCCACCGGCGCGGCGGCCACGGCTACGGTAGCGCTGCCTTCGGTAGCTGTAAGCGGGGATGTAGTCGTCAACGAAATCCTGTTCAACCCCCGCACCGGCGGCTACGATTTTGTGGAGCTGCTCAACCGCTCGGCCAAGTACATCAACCTGCAGGGCTGGCAGATCGGCAACGAAAAGCCCGATGGCAGCGTGGATGCCGCTTCTATCAGCAGTGAGGCGTACGTGCTGGCTCCCGGCCAGCTGGTGGCACTCACGGAGCGGCCCGATGTGGTGCAGGCTCAATACCCGACCAGCTCGGAGCCGGCTGCCTTCCTGGAGCTAGCCGACCTGCCCACTTTCCCCGACGACGCTGGGATTGTAACACTGTATGACCGAACCGGGGCCCCACTGGAGCGTGTGCCATACAGCGCCAAGCAACACTTGGCAATCTTGGATGATGTGAACGGCGTGTCGCTGGAGCGGATTCGGGCGGCGGGCAGCAACGAGGCCGGCAACTTTCACTCGGCAGCGGGCAGCGTGGGCTACGCTACGCCGGGCCGCCGCAACTCCCAGCTGCAGGAAGACCCCACCGGCACCAAGCTCTTCAGCCTGGAGCCCGAAGTCTTCACGCCCGATGCTGATGGCCAGCAGGATTTTACCACTCTTAACTACACCCTCGACCAAACCGGCTACGCCGCCAGCGTGACCATTTACGACGCGCAGGGCCGCCCCGTGCGCAAGCTGGTGCGCAACCAGACGCTGGCTACCAGCGGCTTCGTGCAGTGGGACGGCCTCACCGACCAGGGCCGTAAAGCCGGCGTGGGCGTGTACGTGTTGCACATCGAACTATTTCGGCCCATCGGTGGCGACAAGCGCGAGTACAAGCGCACGGTGGTAGTAGGGGCGCGGTTTTAAGATAACCTCCAGCTTCGATAAGCTCAAGGCTGCTACCTAATGCTGCACGAGCAAACGAAATGTACGGCTCTGCTTGGATGAGTTCATCGGGGTAATACATACCAGATAAGTTGCCGCGGGTAGCTGCGATACGGGCAGCACAAAGCGGCTGGCTTCAGAGGAGTAAGACTTGAGCAGCCTGCCCTGGGTGGTATATACCTGCACCTCACGGTGAGCTGCAGTGCCAAAATCCAGCGTGGCGTGCCGGGAAGCGGGATTGGGATATAGGCTGATGCTAGTGTCGGGCGCGGCGGTGTGAGGCTGCGTTACCACTGCCCGTTGAGCCGTACTCTCCGGTTGTACCCGGTATATGGGGAAAATGCCGGGCTGGCCGGCGTAAAACTTGCGTAGCGTGCGGCGGTCAAAGCGCAGGCGGAAACTGTCGCGGGCCGCGCTGTGGTAGCGTATCAGGTCGGGCCAAGCGTTCTGCTTAACCAGGGAGGTCAAGCTATCCATTTGCCAATAACCGGTGTTCAGGCCTTGCACCTGTCCGTGCTCAATGCGCACTGCGTGCACCCAGCAGCTGGAGCCCCGTAAGCTCTCGACGAAGTAGTAAAGTCCTCTGAAACGAAAAACTTCAGCTGTCAACAAGGTATCGGTAGCACCTTGCCGTAGCGTGTTCAGGCCTGTATGAGGGTCAAAGGTAATTTGCAGCGCCAGCGTATCCTGCGGGCTGATAAGTGTAGCTCTGGAGCCCAGTAGGCGCGTCAGATTTAGCGGATGGCGGACTGGAAAGGCGTCAAAGCGGGCGGTATTGTCGCAACTGCTCAGCAAAGCAACTGTTGACAGATATAAAAGAACTGGTAGTCGCATAGAGATAAGCAGATGGGTAGGACAAGGAATGCTTATGTGAATGCGCCAACCGGCCAAACGTAACCCAATGTGGTGCGGCCCGCCAAAATGCGGATATTTGCCCCGCTATGCCATCCGTTCCCCTGTCCGTCGTCATTATTACCTTCAACGAAGAAGCCAACATTGCCCGCTGCCTGGAAGCAGTGCGCGGTGTGGCCAACGAGGTAGTGGTAGTCGATAGTTTCTCGACGGACCAGACGGTGGCTATCTGCCAGGCAATGGGCGCCCGGGTAGTACAGCACGCTTTTGAGGGCTACGTGCAGCAGAAGAATTTTGCCACGGCGCAGGCGCTGCACCCGCACGTGCTGCAGCTGGATGCCGATGAAGTACTCACGGCAGCGCTGCGGCAGAGCCTGCTCCAGGCCAAAGCCAGCTGGCAGGGTGCTGGCTACACGCTGGCCCGCCTCACCAACTACTGCGGCCACTGGGTGCGCCACGGCGGCTGGTACCCCGACCGAAAGCTGCGGCTTTACGACCGGCGCCTGGGCCAGTGGCAGGGCCAGCTGCTGCACGAGCGGTACGAGCTAACACCCGGCCAGCCCGCTCCGCTGCCTTTGGCCGGCGACCTGCTGCATTATTCTTACCCCACCATTGAAAGCCATGTGCAGCAACTCAACCGCTTTACTACCATTGGGGCGCAGGAGCTGGCCGGCAAAGGGCGTAGCGCCGCTTGGTGGTACCTAGCGCTGAAACCGGTTGGCAAGTTCTGGCACCTGTACCTGCTGCGGGGAGCCTGGCAGGATGGCTTCGCCGGCTTGTGCATAGCCGCTTTATCGGCCTGGGGAGTGTTTCTTAAATACGCCAAGCTGCGGGCCCTTACCAAAAATCTGTCGGCATGAAGACCTTTCTGATCAGCCGCACCGATGCCATCGGCGACCTGGTGCTGACGCTGCCTATGGCCGGCTGGCTAAAGCAACAGTTCCCGGGCTGCCGGGTGGTGGTGCTGGGCCGCAACTACACCCGGGCAGTAGCCACTGCCTGTCCTTTTGTTGATGGGTTTCTGAGTGACGACGACCTGATAGTGCTTCCCACCCAAGCCCAGGAAGCCCGCTTACAGGCAGTCCGGGCCGATGTTATCCTGCACGTATTCCCTAGCCGGCGGCTGGCCCGGCTGGCCAAGGAGGCTGGTATTCCCATCCGGATAGGAACCCGCAACCGGTGGTTTCACTGGCTCACGTGCAACCGGCTGGTAAGCCTGAGCCGCCGCCACTCGCCCTGGCACGAATCCCAACTCAACATGCTGCTGCTGCGTCCGTTGGGTCTGCAGACTATTCCTGCTCTGGAGGAGCTTGTCCCCCTGGGAAAACTGCAGGCTTCCGAAGCGTTAGCAGCATCTGTGATGGAGCAGCTACAGCGGAAGCCGGTAGGTAAGCTCAACATCATCCTGCACCCCCGCTCCCGCGGCCACGGCCGTGAATGGGGCTTGGCGCACTTCGGTACGCTAGTCCGGCTTCTGCACGCGCAGGGGCATCAGGTGTTCGTCACGGGCACGGCCGCCGAGGCTGATACCATGCGGGAGTGGCTGCAGGCCCACACCGGCCTGCTGACGGACCTCACGGGGCAGCTGTCCTTGCCGCAGTTCCTGGCTTTCATTGCAGCGGCCGACGGGCTGGTAGCGGCCGGCACGGGGCCGTTGCATCTGGGCGCCGCGCTGGGCCGGCAGGCGCTGGGCTTGTTTCCGCCTATCCGCCCGGTACATCCGGGGCGCTGGGCTCCGCTGGGCCCGCACGCCGAGTACGTGGTGTTTGATAAGCCTGATTGTTCGGATTGCCGACAAAACCCGGCGGGTTGTTCCTGCATGCTGGCCATTGAACCAGCTCAGGTAGCCGCCCGCATTGCCCGGTGGCAGCCACTGGCACCGGCAGCTGCTTCCCATGGCTTTTCTGCCTGAAAATGATGAACCGGCATCTTCCCTGGATATTCCGGCTGTACGGGCGCGGCCAGCTTTCCCAGTATCTGCTGCTGCTGGCCTGCGTGGCGGGGGTGGCGGGTTTGCTGGCGTCGCGGGCCTTGGTGGCTATTAGTCCGCTGGTGGGCATTGCGGCAGTGCTGGCCAATCCTGCGTTGCGACAGGAGTGGGGCCGTTACCGGCGGCTGCGTACCGCATGGTTCCCCGCCCTGCTCTATCTGTTCTGGTGGGTTAGCGCCCTCTATACCTCCGATTGGCCGGTGTGGCGCCACGAAGTATACCGCCAGTTGCCCTTGCTGGCCCTCCCGCTGGCCTTTGGGCTAAGTGTGCCGCTCAGTGGGCGGCAGCGCTATGGGGTCGGGCTGCTGTTTGTAGCGGGCACGGCGCTGGTGGCGCTGGGTACGCTGAGGGAGTATTTCCGGCAGTATACGCACGCCAACGAGCTGTTTGCGCTGGGGCAGAACCTGCCTTCTATCACGGGTATTTTTCACATCCATTTCAGCGTTATGCTCGCGCTGGCCGCTTGTTTTGGCTGGCTGTTGGGGCAGGAGCCCGGAGCAGCAGGTTGGCAGCGGGTGTTGGCAGTCGGTAGTGCGGCAGTATGCGTGCTGGTCCTTCACATGCTGGCCTACCGCACCGGGCTGTTTGTTTTCTACGCTACACTTTTGCTGAGGGCCGGAGTGCTGGTGGCCCGGCGACGCTGGCTGCTGGGGGCTGGGCTGCTGGTGCTGCTGGTGCTGGGCCCCCTTGTAGCGTACCACACCTTGCTGCCCGTGCGCAACCGGGTGGCGGCTTCCCTGTACGACCTAGAGCAGTTCACGCTTCGGCACGATATCAACGACTACTCCCTTTCCAAGCGCTTGGCTGCCTGGCACACGGCGCTGGCCGTTAGCCGGCAGCATCCGTGGGTGGGCGCGGCCCCCGCCGATGTTCGCCAGGCTATGCAGGCACAGTATGCCCGCCAGAGCTTCGGCTTGCGGCCCGTCAATCAGGTGATGGTGCACAACCAGTACCTGCATCAGCTGGTAGGGGGGGGCATAGTTGGGCTGGCTTTATGGCTGCTGATGCTCTTTGGCCCCATGGTGCAACCCGGGCAGTGGCAAAACGCGTACGTGTATCATTTCCTGACTCTGCACGCCGTAGCCATGCTGACGGACTCGCTGCTCGAGCTTCAGATAAGTTTTAACCTGTTTGTATTTTGTTACGGATTTCTGCTGGTAGCCGCCGAAAGGCGGCAGCAGATGGATCCTATGGCTGATTCTGCTTGAAGGACTCGTCATAATCCGTACATTTAGCTGCTGCCTATGCAGGTGCCTTACCCCACCCGCTACCGCGTAACTCCCTAGCACCCCATGAGCGATTCTCCCGAACGGGTTTCCAAATTATCCAAAGAAGAGAAGGACCGCCGGTTTCAGGCTGAACTGATGCCGGTAATCGACTCTTTGTACAACTTTGCTTACCGGCTTACGCTGGATGAGGACGATGCCAATGACCTGGTGCAGGAGACGTATCTGAAGGCCTACCGCTTCTTCGAATACTTCGAGCCGGGAACCAACGCCAAGGCTTGGCTGTTTCGCATCCTGAAAAACTCATTCATCAACGACTTCCGTAAAAAAAGTAAACAGCCTGCCAAAGTCGACTACAGCGAAATTGAAGGCTATTACAATACGGAGGATGTGGAGGCTGAGGGCGATGCGGGAAGCACATCGTCTGACTTGCGGCAGCAATCCGTGCGTGACCTCATCGGCGACGAAGTGGCCAGCGCGCTGAACTCGCTGCCCGTGGATTTTCGCACCGTGATTATCCTCTGCGACCTGGAGGGATTCACCTATGAGGAAATGGCCAAAGTGCTGGATATCCCCATCGGTACCGTTCGCTCAAGGCTGCACCGGGCACGTAATTTTTTGAAAGACAAACTTGAAAAATACGCAAAATCAATCGGCTACGGTGGTAACCTTGAGGCCGATGAGGATGCGGAAGACCACGATTAACCCTCTCTTCCCTAACGACTATGGATGTTACCTCTACAAAACAAGACCAACCGGCTGCCGACGCTAACGGTACCGACTGTGAACGAGTGAATACAATTCTGGATCAAATCGTTGAAGGCCGTTCTCCCAGTGAGGAGGACGAGGATTACTTCATAAATCATGCCGAGGATTGCTCTCCGTGCTTCGACACCATTGAGAAACAGCAGGTGTTTATTCACTTCCTGGGCCAGCATGTGGGCCGCAAAGGAGCCCCATCTTCGCTGTCGGAAAGCATCATGGCACGGTTAAATGTAGAAATGGCCTAATTTTGCCCCATGCAGGGGAAAATTATTGCCTTTTCCGCTCCCTCCGGAGCCGGTAAAACCACCATTGTTCACCGGATGCTGGAGCGCATTCCGGAGCTAAGCTTTTCTATCTCAGCGTGTACGCGCGACCGGCGCGGCCGGAGCGAAACCAACGGGCAGGACTACTACTTCATCTCCGTCCAGGAATTCCAAGACAAGATTCGTCACGAGGAATTCGTGGAGTGGGAGGAAGTCTACGAAGGCGCTTTCTATGGCACGCTGAAATCGGAGATTGAGCGCATCTGGGCCAGCGGCAAACACGCCGTGCTGGATGTGGACGTGAAAGGGGGGCTGAGCATCAAAGAGTTTTACAAGGACCGGGCCTTGGCCGTTTTCGTGAAGCCGCCTTCCATGCAGGTGCTGGAACAACGCCTGCGGGCCCGCGCTACTGATTCTGCCGCCAGTATCTCCTCGCGCCTCTACAAAGCCGGGTTTGAGCTGACATTCGAGGACCGCTTCGATGAAGTCGTCATCAATGATGACTTGGATGCCGCTACGGCCCAGGCCGAAAAGCTGGTGCGGGACTTTATTACGGCGGAACCAGCCATTCTGTGAGTTGAGTAAGGCTAAAGTAGGACTGCTTTTCGGCTCCTTCAATCCTATCCATACCGGTCACCTCATACTGGCCGAGTTTATGGCCACGCATACCGATCTGGATGCCGTATGGCTGGTGGTTTCGCCGCAGAGCCCGTTTAAAGTAGGAGAGGAGCTGTTGCCTGAAGCTGAGCGTTACGCCTTAGTGCAGGCGGCTATTGCGAATAACCCCCGGTTGCGGGTGCTGGATATTGAGTTTGGAATGCCCAAACCCAATTACACCATTCACACCCTGGATACCTTGCGGCAGCAATACCCTTTACAAGACTTTGTGCTGCTGATGGGGGGCGACAATCTGCCGGGCCTGCCCCGCTGGAAAGAAGCCAGCCGGATTATGGCTGAGTATAGTATTTATGTGTATCCCCGGCCCGGTACGCCTATAGCCGAAGTGACAGCACAAGTACGGATAGTAGAGGCGCCGCTACTGGATATTTCCGCCACCTTTATTCGTGGGTGTGTGCGGGCTGGCCGCTCTATCCGGTACATGGTGCCGGCCGCCGTCGATGAGCTTATCAAACGCAACAAGTACTGGCAGGCGTAGTGTCTTGCTACAGTCCACATAGAAAAAGCCCCTGCCAAGCGAATGGCAGGGGCTTTTTCTATGTGGACTGGCTGACCTCAGATGGTCATGATTTCAGCTTCCTTCTTGCTGACGAGGTCATCTATCTTGACGATGTAGCTGTCGGTGGCTTTCTGCACTTTGGCTTCGGCATCCTTTACGGCATCTTCCGAAGCACCTTCTTTCAACAGCTTGCGCAGGGAGTCGTTTACATCTTTGCGGATGCCGCGGATACGCACTTTGCCGCTCTCCGATTCGGTTTTCACCTGCTTCACTAGGTCGCGGCGACGCTCCTCCGTCATGGGTGGAATATTCAGGCGCACACCTTCCGCGTCCGACTGCGGGTTGAGGCCCAGGTCGCTGTTCTTGATGGCTTTCACAATTTCGCCTACCATGTTCTTTTCCCAGGGCTTGATGAAGAGCGTGCGGGCATCGGGGGCAGCAATGTTGGCTACCTGGCTTATGGGCGTAGGCGTACCGTAGTAATCGACGCGCAGGCCTTCCAGCATGGCTGGTGAGGCTTTGCCGGCGCGGATACGGCTCAGCTCCGTGCCCGTGTGCTGGAGCGACTTGCTCATCGATTCTTCCGCTTCGTCCAGGTAGAATTTGATTTCTTCGTCCATTGTGTGTAGGCTGAATGGTTAAATGGCTGAGTGAGGAAAGTGGTTGAGGTTCTGAGAAAAGCACTGCACGGCAACCATTTAACCATTCAGCCGTGCAGCGGAAGTATACTATGCCTTGTGAGCAGCCGGTTGCAGGCCGCTGGGCTCAGGTGCCTGCGCCGGGGCGTTGTTTATTTTAACCAGCGTACCTACGGTTTCGCCCGCCAATAGGCGCTGCAGGTTCCCGTGCTTGTTCATATCGAATACGATAATGGGCAGGTTGTTTTCCTTGCACAGCGTGAAGGCCGTCATGTCCATCACGTTCAGGTTTTTGGCCATTACCTCATCGAAGGTGATTTCAGGGTACCGCACGGCCGACGGATCCTTCTCGGGGTCGGCCGTATAAATGCCGTCCACGCGCGTACCCTTCAGTACCACGTCAGCCTCAATTTCAATGGCGCGCAACGACGCGGCCGAATCAGTAGTGAAGTAGGGCGAGCCAATACCGGCGCCGAAGATAACCACGCGGCCTTTCTCCAGGTGCCGCAGGGCGCGCCGCCGGATATACGGCTCGCACACCCGCTGAATCGTCACGCCCGACAGCAGGCGGGTGTTCACGTTCAGCTTCTCAAGGGCGCTTTGCAGGGCCATAGAGTTGATAACCGTAGCCAGCATCCCCATATAATCACCCTGCACCCGGTCAAGCCCGAAGGCTTCGGCCTGCACGCCCCGGAAGATGTTGCCCCCACCAATGACTACGGCCACTTGGGTACCGGTAGCGGCGGCAGCCTTGATTTCTTCGGCGTATTGCATCAGGCGCTCAGCATCGATGCCGTATTGCTGGTTGCCCATTAGGGCCTCACCGCTGAGCTTGAGCAGGATTCGGGTATATTTCAAAACGGAGAAAATTAGCGTGAGAGAAGAAGCGAAGCCAACCAGCCAAGGCGGGGTTTAGCCGAATTGAATAAGAATCTGCCCTTTGGTGACGTTGTCGCGCATCCGCACTTTTACGTCTGAGATAGTACCATCGGCCGGTGCCTTCAGGATGTTTTCCATTTTCATGGCTTCCAGCACCAGCAGCGCATCACCTTTCTGCACGGTTTGGCCCGGCTCTACCCGAACGTCCACGATGAGGCCCGGCATAGGCGCTTTCAGCTGATTTACTTTCTGGGTGGCAGCGGCACCTAGCCCCATTTTATCCAGCAGCAGATCGAAGCGGTCCTTGCCCGTCAGCTCCATCTGCTGGCCATTGATTTTCAGCTCGACCGTTTTGCCGGGGCGGTCTACGTGTACAACCTCGACCGAAAAAGACCGTCCTTCGTGCACCACATGGTACCGCTCATTGCCCAGGGCCATGATATCCCAGTTAAAGGGCTGATCTTGAACCGTAATAGAACCGGGGCGAAAATCTACCTCCCAAACCTTGTCGGAACCGGCGGTGACTTGGAGCATCTGATAGGGGATAAGGTGGGCGGAAAAGGGCCTAAAGATAGGCCAAATCTCAAACTTATTTCGGAAATTGAGCCACATTACCCTATTGCCACCCGCATGAAATACCCGGTTCTCGGCACCCTTAGTTTAGTACTCGCGCTGCATGTGGTAGCACTGGCCCAGAACGTCAGACCAAATCAAGAGACGGTACCCAAAGCTAATACGCGCAAAAAAGCCCAGCCCGCCGAAGTTGTTTTCCCCACCGAAACAGCTACGGTGATTATTCCCTCGTGGCTTCCCTCTTCGGGGCCCACGCAGCCCGCCGCTACAATACTGAGCGACCTGCAGCATACCGCGCTGGACTTGCGCTTCGACTGGGCCAAGCAGCAGGTTATCGGCTCGGCTACCCTGACGGTGCGGCCGCATTTTCATCCGCAAAGCCAGTTGGTGCTGGATGCCAAGGGGTTTGATATCCGGAATATCCGTTTGCTGACCGGCAACGGCAAAGAAAAGGCCCTGACTTACGGCTACGACAAGCGTCAGCTCACCGTTAACCTTGACCGCACGTATGCTCGCACCGAAACCTATCAGGTACGCATTGCCTACGTAGCCAAGCCCAACGAGCTGCCCGCTAGCGGCTCCGATGCCATTACCAGCAACAAAGGGCTGTTCTTTATCAACCCCCTCGGCACGGAAAAGGGCAAGCCCCGCCAGATCTGGACGCAGGGCGAAATGGAAAACAACTCCAACTGGTTTCCGACCATCGACAAGCCCAACCAGCGGATGACGCAGGAAATCACCCTGACGGTGGATGGGCAGTACAAAACCCTGTCGAATGGCTTGCTGGTAGCCTCCAAGAAGAATGCCGACGGCACCCGCACAGATACCTGGAAGCAGGTGCAGCCCGCGGCACCCTACCTGGCCATGATTGCGGTGGGCGACTTTGCCGTGGTAAATGACACCTGGCGCGGAAAAGCCGTCGACTATTACGTGGAGCCGAAGTTTGCCGGTACCGCCAAAGCCGTTTTCGGGAACACGCCCCAGATGCTGGACTTTTTCTCGAAGAAATTCGGGGTGGAGTTTCCCTGGGAAAAATACGCCCAGATTGCCGTGCGCGACTACGTTTCAGGTGCCATGGAAAACACTACGGCCGTGGTGCATGGGGAAGGCATTCAGGCCACCCGCCGGGAACTGCTGGATCAGAACTTCGACTGGGTAATTGCGCACGAGCTGGTACACCACTGGTTTGGCAACTACGTCACCTGCGAGTCGTGGGCCAACCTGCCACTCAACGAAGCCTTCGCGGACTACGGCGAGTTCCTCTGGACGGAGTACAAGTATGGCGCCGATGCGGCCTCAATGGTGCAGGCAACGGCCCTGAACCACTATCTGCAGGAAGCCGAAGACAAGCGCGTGCCGCTAATCCGGTATCAGTATCGGGAAAAGGAAGACATGTTCGACCGGCACTCCTACCAGAAAGGCGGCCGCGTACTGCACATGCTGCGTAAGCACGTGGGCGACGAAGCCTTCTTTCTGGCACTTAATCACTATCTCACGCGCCATAAGTTCTCGGCGGTAGAAATAGATGAGCTGCGGATGACCTTTGAGGAAGTGACCGGCGAGGATCTGCACTGGTTTTTCGACCAGTGGTTTCTGCAGCGTGGCCACCCCGAGCTACGTATTACCCACAGTTATACCAACGGGCAGGTAAGCCTGCGCGTGCAGCAAACCCAGGACTCCACCTTCACGCCCATCTACCGTCTGCCCGTTACGGTAGCCATTTGGGGAAACAACAACCAGTCGACCACGCACCGCATCACCGTAACAAAGGCCGATCAGACCTTCCTGCTGCCTTCGTCGCAGCGGCCCAGTCTGGTGAAGTTCGATGATGAGTCCCAACTGCTGGCTAAAATAGAGGAGGAGCTTTCCCAGGATGAGTTGGTGTACCTGCTACAGCATGCTCACAACTATCAGCAAAAGCAGCAGGCTATTGAGGGGTTGCGCCCTAAAGTAGCAGATCTTACTGTCTCGGCTACCTTGCGAAATGCCCTCAATGATAAGTTCTGGGGGGGGCGCGTAGCCGCTGCCGAAGCGCTGCGGCGCTACAAAGGCCCTGAAGGCGGAGCGGTACGGAAGGAACTGCAGCGCGTAGCAACCACCGATACCCGGAGCGACGTACGAGCCGCAGCCATTACCACGCTGAACTCCTTCAGCAACGAAGACTTTGGCCAGGTCTACGACGCGGCGCTGAACGACAGCTCATATACAGTGGTGAGTGCGGCGCTGGCGGCTCTTACCCGTAATCCTACCGTAGCGTCGCAGCCAAAAATTGCTACCCTGCAGGAAACCCCCAACAGCCGGGTAATCACTGCTTTGGGAGGCTATTATGCGCTAAATGGGCATCTAGATCAGTACGAATGGTTTTTGCGGCACCTGGAAACGCTGCAGGATGCCGACTTGTATACCTTCCTGCCCAACTTCGGGCAGTTTATGCAGCGCATGCCGCCAATTGAGCGGGAGAAAGGCATCAAACGGCTGGAAGTACTGGCCCGGAACAATCCTTCGTATCTGGTACGGCTGGGCGCCTATAAAGGGCTAAGTGCCGTGGCCGAACGCAGCCAGGAGTTGAAAACGATACTGCAGGATATCCGGGCCAAGGAAAAGGACGAAGGGCTGAAGGGTATGTATAACCTGCTGTAACTGGTTAGCGGAGAATAATTCTGTCTGAAAACCGGGTTCAGTAAGCCGCTGAAGTAGAATCGTATACCTAGGCCTGAGGTCAAACCGGTGAAAAAATATTGCAGTAATTAAGCTCAATAGCTTGACTTGCATCTGAAAGCGGCTAATTTTGCAACTCCTTTAGCAATCGGCCTTCAACTAGGGCTGATTTAAGAGGGTCAATGTCAGCGCAAACGGTGCTGATAAAACTAACTGGGGGTATCGCATAGCGGCAATTGCGGGTGACTGTAACTCACCTCCTTCGGGTTCATAGGTTCGAGTCCTGTTACCCCCACAGTCAGTAAGCAGTGAAATAGTGAGTTGTTGGGTTAAGCTCATTATTTCACCATTCGCGGGAGTAGCTCAGTTGGTAGAGCGGCAGCCTTCCAAGCTGCAGGTCGCGGGTTCGAACCTCGTCTCCCGCTCTCTTAATAGTCAGCAGTCATTAGCTAGCTATTAGCTCAAAAAAGAATAAGCCGTTTTAGCTCAGTGGTAGAGCACTTCCTTGGTAAGGAAGAGGTCATGGGTTCAAATCCCATAAATGGCTCACAATTACGGTTGTCAACGGAGCAGCGCGACTGCCCCGTTCGGAGCTGTCAGCTAAGTAAAGCGACGTGCAGTTGTTGCCACTCAGTGGAGCTGCGTTTCGCTTTCTTGCGGTATAGTCAAGTCGCGTTTTCTCTTCTTTCTAAAATTCCTCTTAATCTCTTTACAATGGCCAAAGAAAATTTTGATCGTTCCAAGCCGCACGTGAACATCGGTACGATCGGGCACGTCGACCACGGCAAAACCACCCTGACTGCTGCTATCACCACGGTACTGGCGAACAAAGGTTTGGCCGCGAAGCGTGACTTCTCGTCTATCGACAACGCTCCGGAAGAAAAAGAGCGTGGTATTACCATCAACACCGCGCACGTAGAGTACTCGACCGAAAACCGTCACTACGCTCACGTTGACTGCCCTGGTCACGCTGACTATGTGAAGAACATGGTAACGGGTGCTGCTCAAATGGACGGTGCTATCCTCGTGGTAGCTGCCACCGACGGCCCGATGCCCCAGACGCGTGAGCACATCCTGCTCGCTCGCCAGGTAGGTGTTCCTCAGCTGGTGGTGTTCATGAACAAAGTAGACATGGTAGATGACCCCGAGCTCCTCGAGCTGGTGGAAATGGAAATCCGTGAGCTGCTGTCGTTCTACGACTTCGACGGTGACAACATTCCCGTAATCCAAGGCTCGGCTCTGGGTGGCCTGAACGGCGACGCCAACTGGGTTCCCAAGATCGAGGAACTGATGGCTGCTGTTGACAGCTACATTCCGATTCCTGCCCGTCTGACCGACCTGCCCTTCCTGATGCCCGTAGAGGACGTATTCTCTATCACGGGTCGAGGTACGGTTGCTACTGGCCGTATCGAGCGTGGTATCATCAACTCGGGTGAGCAGGTTGACATCCTCGGCATGGGTGCCGAAGGTCTGAAGTCGACCGTAACCGGTGTTGAGATGTTCCGCAAGATCCTCGACCGTGGCGAAGCTGGCGACAACGTAGGTCTGCTGCTCCGTGGTATTGAAAAAGAAGCCATCCGTCGTGGTATGGTTATCTGCAAGCCCGGCTCGGTAACGCCTCACAAAAAGTTCAAGGCTGAGGTGTACGTACTGTCGAAAGAAGAAGGTGGCCGTCACACGCCGTTCTTCAACAACTACCGTCCGCAGTTCTACCTGCGCACCACCGACGTAACGGGTATCATCACCCTGCCCGAAGGTGTTGAAATGGTAATGCCTGGCGACAACATCACCATCACGGTGGAGCTGATCAACAAAGTAGCTATGGAAAAAGGCCTGCGTTTCGCTATCCGCGAAGGTGGTCGCACCGTAGGTGCTGGTCAGGTTACCGAAATCCTCGACTAGTTTCCACTAGATCAATGCAATCCGCCCTCGATTTTTTCGGGGGCGGATTTGTTTTGTCCAAGCAGTTCAGTACATTTGCAGTCCCAATCCGGCCCCAGGCTGTTTTGAGACGCATCCACGGGCGTAGTTCAAGGGTAGAATAGAGGTCTCCAAAACCTTTGATGGGAGTTCGAATCTCTCCGCCCGTGCCATTACAGCTGCTCCGGCAGCAGGTACCACCAGCCAAATCGGCGACACCATGAGCAAGCTGACCAACTATTTCCGCGAAACGACCGAGGAGATGCGCTACAAAGTAACGTGGCCATCCTTTGAAGAGCTACAGAAGAGCGCTGGCTTGGTGCTCATTGGCTCGCTCGTGTTTGCGATTATCGTTGGCGTGATGGACTTGGTTTTCAAAACGGGGCTGGAAGCGTTCTACAACTCCTTCCGCTAAGCGTTACTGACTAATGGGAGAGTTGAAATGGTACGTTGTCCGTTCGGTCAGCGGGCAGGAGAAAAAGGCTAAGACCTACCTCGAAACCGAGATAGGGCGCCACGGCCTTTCTGACTTGGTGCCGCAGGTGCTGATTCCGGTAGAGAAGGTATTCGAGATGCGTAACGGCAAGAAGCGCGTGCGTGAGCGGAACCTGTATCCCGGCTACATCATCATCCACGCCGACCTGACCCACGGCGAAGTTGACCACATCATCACCAGCACTCCGGGCGTTATCGGATTTCTGAGTGATAAAGAGGGCAAAGCGGCCAACCAGAATACCAAGCCGGTTCCACTGCACATTTCGGAAGTAAACCGCATTCTCGGGATTGTGGACGAAGCCGAAGAGCAGACGGCCACGTTGGAGACGCCTTTCGTTGCTGGTGAGTTGGTGAAGATTGTAGATGGAGGTTTCGCCGGTATGTCGGGCACTGTTTCGGAGGTTTTCGAAGAACGCAAGAAGCTAAACGTCATTGTCAAGATTTTTGGGCGTAGCACTCCCATGGAACTCAGCTACACCCAGGTCGAGAAAGAGTCATAACAGAGCTTAGATTAGGAGAGCTTAGAACTTAGCTGCCAACGCATCTAAGTTCTAAGCTCTGATTTCTAAGTTCTCTTTCAATATCGTCGCAGGCCATTCGCTCCGGGCCGGCGGTGCTTCCACTAGGAGCAAATACATTCATCTGAGGAAGATACGAGTTACGTCGTGTCGTCCGCAGCCTTTCAATCCAAATGGCCAAGGAAATTAGAGGTTATCTGAAGCTTCAGATAAAGGGAGGCGCCGCGAACCCCGCGCCGCCGGTTGGACCTGCACTTGGTAGCAAAGGCCTTAACATCATGGAGTTCTGCAAGCAGTTCAATGCGCGCACCCAAGATAAGGCCGGCCAAGTTTGTCCTGTTCTCATCACCATGTACACCGACAAGTCATTTGACTTCGTGGTGAAGACTCCGCCAGCCCCGGTAATGCTGAAGGAAGCCGCTAAAATTCAGAGCGGTTCCAAAGAGCCTAACCGGAACAAGGTAGGGTCGGTAACGTGGGACCAGATCCGCACTATTGCCGAAGTGAAAATGCCCGATTTGAACGCGTTCAAAATCGAATCGGCCATGAAGCTGGTAGCTGGTACGGCCCGTAGCATGGGTATCACCATCAAGGGAGATTCTCCTTTCGCTGAATAATCTTAACGGAGAAGAATCAGATGGCACAAGTAAGCAAAAAGCGCAAGGAAGCCCTTGCCAAGCACGACCTGACCCAGGTGCGTAACCTCGTTGAGGCTGCCACTGTGGTAAAGGATATCACCTATACCAAGTTCGACGCCTCGGTTGATATCGACGTTCGTCTGGGTGTAGACCCCCGCAAAGCCGACCAGATGGTGCGTGGCGTAGCTACGCTGCCCCACGGTACCGGTAAAACGGTCCGCGTTCTGGCCCTCGTTACGCCCGACAAAGAAGCTGAAGCTACCGCTGCTGGTGCTGACTTCGTTGGTCTGGACGACTACATCTCGAAAATCGAGAAAGGCTGGACGGATATCGACGTAATCATCACGATGCCGGCTGTAATGGCTAAGGTTGGCCGTCTGGGTCGCGTACTGGGGCCCCGTGGCCTGATGCCGAACCCTAAGTCGGGCACCGTAACCACAGACGTAGCCAAGGCTGTGCAGGAAGTGAAAGCAGGTAAAATCGACTTCAAAGTCGACAAAACCGGCATCATTCACTGCTCGGTAGGCAAAGTGTCGTTCGACCCACAAAAGCTGGCCGAAAACGCCATCGAAGTAATTCAGACCCTGAACCGTCTGAAGCCTTCGTCGGCTAAAGGAACGTACATCCGCAGCATCACGCTTTCGAGCACGATGTCGCCCGCCGTTCCGGTTGACACCTCGGTAACTTCCGCATAATTTAAATCAACACGACGATATGATCCGGGAAGAAAAACAAGCCCTCGTCGACGAGTTGAGCGAGAAGTTTCAATCGCACAACGCGTTCTACATCACCGATGCTTCGGGGATGTCAGTGGCGAAAATCAACGAATTCCGTCGCCTGTGCTTTAACCGCGGCCTGGAGTTCAAAGTCTACAAAAACACGTTCATCCGCAAAGCCCTCGACACCCTCGATGGCAATACTGCAGAGATGGACGAGGCGCTGAAAGGCCAGTCGGGCGTGCTGTTCTCGAAAGAGTCGGGCAATGCTCCTGCCAAGCTGCTGAAAGACTTCTACAAGTCGCAGAACTACGGCCGCGGCGTTGAGCCTAAGCCCGTTCTGAAAGGCGCTTACATCGATGCCAGCATCTATCTGGGCGCAACCCAGCTCGAAACGCTGAGCACGCTGAAAGGCAAAAACGAGCTTATCGGTGATGTTATCGGTCTGCTTCAGTCGCCTGCCAAGAATGTTATTTCTGCTCTGTCGAGCGGTGGCAACAAACTGGCTGGTATCCTCAAAACACTTTCCGAAAAAGAAGAGGTTGCAGGCTAACCGCTGCTCATCTTTTTCCCTTTCAATTTCCTTCAACAACCCCCCTTTTTAACAATCTACAGAAATGGCAGATTTGAAAGCATTCGCCGAGCAGCTCGTTAGCCTGACGGTAAAAGAAGTAAACGAACTGGCTGGTATCCTGAAAGACGAGTATGGCATCGAGCCTGCTGCTGCTGCTCCCGTAATGGTAGCTGGTGGCGGTGGCGCTGCTGCTGAAGCTCCCGAGGAGAAGACCTCGTTCGACGTGATCCTGAAGTCGGCTGGCGCTGCCAAACTGGCTGTGGTGAAACTGGTGAAAGACCTGACCGGTCTGGGCCTGAAAGAAGCCAAAGAACTGGTTGACGGTGCTCCCAAGCCCCTGAAAGAAGGCGTAACCAAGGACGAGGCTGAAGGCCTGAAGAAGCAACTGGAAGAAGCCGGCGCTGAAGTAGAAGTTAAGTAATTTCTGCTGCCTGCTCTAACACCAGCAAATAGGGAGAGGCCTGGCAACTAAGCCAGGTCTTTTCCTGTTTGTAGACAACAACTAGAACGGAAGTTCGTTTGCACGCCGCTTTGCGGCTTTTCGTGCCTACGGTGAGTACGGCGCAAGGTTCTGCCTTGCGCTTTCGTGCGACCATTAGGCTACCCGGTCAGAAAATATCTGAGGGGACTGCAACGGGCTTTCGGCTGATTCCCAAGGTAGCGGTTTTGCCGTTACGCTGGGCTGGATTCTCTCAGTGTCCATTTCCTAACCCCACATACATTGGCTACACCGAAAGCACAGACAGGACTGCAAAAACTGCAGGCCGCTGACGAGCGGATCAACTTCGCCAAGATTAAAAAGGTTATTGAGTATCCGGATTTCCTAGACGTGCAGGTTCGCTCGTTCATGGATTTCTTCCAGTTGGAGACGGCTGCCGAGAACCGGACCGATGAGGGGCTGTTCAAAGTATTCGCGGAGAACTTTCCGATTTCGGACTCCCGCGAAAACTTCGTGCTGACCTTTATCGATTACCACGTCGACCCGCCCAAGTACTCAGTTGACGAGTGCATCGACCGGGGCCTGACGTACTCGGTGCCGCTGAAAGCCAAGCTGCGTCTGGTCTGCAATGATACGGACAACGAGGACTTCGAGACGATTGAGCAAGAGGTTTTCCTGGGAAATATTCCCTACATGACCGAAAAAGGCTCGTTCGTTATCAACGGAGCAGAGCGGGTTATTGTGTCGCAGCTGCACCGCTCGCCGGGCGTGTTTTTTGCCCAGAGCAAGCACACCAATGGCACCAAGCTGTATTCGGCGCGTATCATTCCGTTCAAAGGCTCGTGGATTGAGTTTGCCACGGACGTGAACAACGTGATGTACGCGTATATCGACCGGAAGAAGAAATTCCCGGTTACCACGCTGCTACGCGCCATCGGCTACGGCACCGACAAAGACATTCTCGACCTGTTCGGGCTGTCGGAAGAGGTGAAAGCCGACAAGAAAATCCTGAAGAAAGCCGTAGGCCGCAAGCTGGCTGCGCGGGTGTTGCGCACCTGGACGGAAGACTTCGTGGATGAGGACACCGGCGAGGTAGTTTCCATCGACCGGAACGAA
Organism: Hymenobacter guriensis; assembly: GCF_015773195.1. Lineage (GTDB taxonomy): Bacteria > Bacteroidota > Bacteroidia > Cytophagales > Hymenobacteraceae > Hymenobacter > Hymenobacter guriensis. Next base: position 435,985 of record NZ_JADWYK010000002.1, on the reverse strand, counting down.
GTGCTTTTGGAGCGCGACTCGACCATCGAGGAAGAAGATATTGACACCATCCTAAATGCCGGAGCCAAATCGGTTATCCTGCACCGCGAGAATGTCAACATCGCCGACTTCGCCATCATCTACAACACGCTGCAGAAAGACAACTCCAACTCGGAGAAGGAAGCTGTGGAGCAGATCTACCGTCAGCTGCGGAATACCGAAGCGCCCGACGAAGAAACTGCCCGTGACATCATCCAGAAGCTGTTTTTCTCGGACAAGCGCTACGACCTCGGCGACGTAGGCCGTTACCGCATCAACAAAAAGCTGGGTATCGACACCGGCTGGGATGCCCGCGTACTAACGAATGAGGACATTGTTCTCATCGTGAAATACCTGATCGGTCTGATCAACTCTAAGGCCATTGTCGATGACATTGACCACTTGAGCAACCGCCGCGTGCGCACGGTAGGGGAGCAGCTCTACGCCCAGTTCGGCGTGGGTCTTGCCCGGATGGCGCGTACCATCAAGGAGCGCATGAACGTGCGTGACAACGAGGACTTCAAGCCCGTTGACCTGATCAACGCCCGCACGCTGTCGTCGGTTATCAACTCGTTCTTCGGCACCAACCAGTTGTCGCAGTTCATGGACCAAACCAACCCGCTGGCCGAGGTGACGCACAAGCGTCGTGTATCGGCACTGGGGCCAGGAGGTCTGTCCCGCGAGCGGGCTGGTTTCGAAGTACGTGACGTACACTACACGCACTACGGCCGCCTCTGCACCATCGAAACGCCGGAAGGCCCGAACATCGGTCTGATTTCGTCGCTTTGCGTGCATGCCCGCGTGAACTCGATGGGCTTCATCGAAACTCCCTACCGCACCGTGGAAAACGGCAAGGTAGACACCACGGAGAACGTGAAGTACCTGACGGCCGAGGAAGAAGACACCCACCACATTGCACAGGCTAACGCCCGCATCGATGAGCAGGGCAACTTCATCAACGAACTGGTAAAAGGCCGTTTCGAAGGTGACTTCCCGGTAGTAGGCCCCGGCGAATACAGCTACATGGACGTGGCCCCGAACCAGATTGTGTCGGTGGCTGCTTCGCTGATTCCGTTCCTGGAGCACGACGATGCTAACCGTGCCCTGATGGGCTCGAACATGCAACGTCAGGCCGTACCGCTGTTGAAAGCCGAAGCTCCCATCGTAGGCACCGGGCTGGAAGGCCGCGTGGCTACCGACTCCCGTACGCTGGTAGTAGCCGAAGGCGACGGCGTAATCGACTACGTAGATGCAAACCGCATCGTAGTGAAGTACGACCTGACGGAAGACGACATCCTCGTAAGCTTCGACGCTGAGAAGATTTCGTACGACCTGATCAAGTTCCGCCGCACCAACCAGGACACCTGCATCAACCTGACGCCCCTCGTGAAGAAGGGTGAGCGGGTAAGCAAGGGCCAAGTACTGTGCGAAGGCTACGGCACCAACAAAGGTGAGCTGGCCCTGGGCCGGAACATGCAGGTGGCGTTCATGCCGTGGCAGGGCTACAACTTCGAGGATGCCATTGTCATTTCGGAGAAAGTAGTGCGCGACGACATTTTCACCTCGATTCACATTGAGGAGTTTGAGCTGGAAGTGCGCGAGACCAAGCGCGGCGAAGAAGAGCTGACCTCGGAAATTCCGAACGTGAGCGAAGAAGCCGTGCGCAACCTCGACGACAACGGCATCATCCGTCTGGGGGCGGAGGTTCGCGAAGGCGACATCCTCATCGGTAAGATTACGCCCAAGGGCGAAACCGACCCGACCCCGGAAGAGAAGCTGCTGCGTGCCATCTTCGGCGACAAAGCCGGCGACGTGAAGGATGCCTCCCTTAAGGCGCCACCGTCCCTGAACGGGGTGGTTATCGGGACCAAGCTATTCTCGCGTCCGAAAAAAGACAAAAACCTCCGGGCCAAGTCGAAGAAGGAAGTAGAAGAGCTGAAGGATACGTACGCTCGTGAGCTGCGCGGCATCAAAGCCGTGATGGTGGACAAGCTGGTGCAGCTGCTGGAAGGCAAAACCTCCCAGGGCGTAAAGCACAAGTTCGGCGACGAAATCATCTCGAAGGGTGTGAAATTCGGCAAGAAGAACATTGCCGAAAACCTGTTCCCCGATAAGAACCCCTATAAGGACGAAAGCAACTACGCTGTGCCCGAGGAGGTGAACATGTTCAAAGACCTCGTGCTGGAAGGCTGGACCGCCGACGCCCGCGTGAATGCTATGGTGACCGACTTGGTGAAGAACTACGCCAAGAAGCGCAACACCATCACGGCCCGCTTCAAGCGCGACCGGTTCACGCTGGAAGTAGGCGACGAACTGCCCGCCGGTATCGTGCAGCTGGCCAAAGTTTACATCGCCAAGAAGCGCAAGCTGAAGGTGGGTGATAAAATGGCTGGTCGTCACGGTAACAAAGGGGTAGTAGCCCGCATCGTGCGCGATGAGGACATGCCTTTCCTACCCGACGGCACCCCGATGGACATCGTGCTCAACCCGCTGGGTGTACCAAGCCGGATGAACATCGGTCAGATCTACGAGACCGTACTGGGCTGGGCCGGCCTCAAGCTGGGTCGCACCTACGCTACCCCCATTTTCGATGGTGCTACCGAAGAGGAAGTATCGAAGGAACTGACGGAAGCTGGGTTGCCCACTTTCGGCCGCGCGTACCTGCACGACGGTCTGACGGGTCAGCGTTTCGACCAGCCGGTAACAGTGGGTGTTATCTACATGCTGAAGCTGGGTCACCTGGTTGATGATAAGATGCACGCCCGTTCCATCGGGCCGTACTCGCTCATCACGCAGCAGCCGCTGGGTGGTAAGGCGCAGTTCGGTGGTCAGCGCTTCGGTGAGATGGAAGTATGGGCGCTGGAGGCCTTCGGGGCGTCCAACGTGCTGCAGGAAATCCTCACGGTGAAGTCGGATGACGTGGTAGGCCGCGCTAAAGCGTACGAAGCCATTGTAAAAGGCGACGTGCTGCCCAAGCCAAATATCCCCGAGTCATTCAACGTACTCATCCACGAGCTACGGGGTTTGGCCCTGGAAATCACGCTTGACTAAGATTTGAAAATGGTGGCTGCGGGTGCTTCGGTATCGGCAGCCACTTTTCAGGTCTTTCTATAATACAGAGTACGCGGTTCGGGAAACCGATAACACCTGCCGCCGGCGCCGTTCCGAGATATGGTCAGCACGGCATCAACCTCTGGCAGCAAGTGGCCGCACATATGTTCGGGTTTGCCCAAACCCGAGCCAGTACCCAATCAGACCTAGCAAAACCTACTGCGCGGCGTACCTATCCGACCCGCAGAGCACTTTTCGCAGAGTCGAACTGTTCGATTCCTTCCGACTTGTCTTAAGACCGGCGGAACCAATCAACAGCCACAAGCCAACAGCTAACAGCTTATTACATGGCGTTTGCAAAAAACAAGAAACTGGTACAGGACTTCTCGAAAGTTACCATTTCGCTGGCCTCGCCCGAATCCATTCTGGAACGGTCGAATGGTGAAGTAGTAAAGCCCGAGACGATCAACTACCGGACGTACAAGCCCGAGATGGGCGGCCTGTTTTGCGAGCGGATTTTCGGTCCCGTGAAGGACTGGGAATGCCACTGCGGCAAGTACAAGCGGATTCGCTACAAAGGCATCATCTGCGACCGTTGCGGTGTGGAGGTGACCGAGAAGAAAGTACGCCGGGAGCGGATGGGCCACATCGAATTGGTGGTGCCTGTTGCGCACATCTGGTACTTCAAGTCCCTGCCCAACAAAATCGGCTACCTGCTGGGCTTGCCCACCAAGAAGCTTGATCAGATTATCTATTACGAGCGGTATGTAGTAGTACAGCCGGGCGTACTGGGCGAAGAAGGCGTGCAGCAGCTCGACTTCCTCACCGAAGACGAATACCTCGACATCATCGACAAGCTCCCCCGGGAGAACCAGATGCTGCCGAACGAGGACCCCAACAAGTTTATTGCCCGCATGGGTGCCGATGCCCTGCAACTCCTGTTGGAGCGCATCAACCTTGATGAGCTGTCGTACTCGCTGCGTGACTCTGCTGCCCACGAAACGTCGCAGCAGCGTAAGGCTGAAGCGTTGAAGCGTCTGCGCGTAGTAGAAGCCTTCCGCGACGCCGCTACCCGCGTGGAAAACAAGCCCGAGTGGATGGTAATCCGCATGGTGCCTGTAATTCCCCCGGAGCTGCGTCCCCTCGTTCCGCTGGATGGTGGCCGTTTCGCCACGTCCGACCTGAACGACCTGTACCGTCGCGTTATCATCCGTAACAACCGCCTCAAGCGCCTGATTGAAATCAAGGCCCCTGAAGTGATTCTGCGGAACGAGAAGCGCATGCTGCAGGAAGCCGTTGACTCGCTCTTCGACAACTCGCGGAAAGTAAATGCCGTGCGTGCCGAAGGCAACCGTGCCCTGAAGTCGCTGTCCGACATGCTGAAAGGCAAGCAGGGCCGCTTCCGTCAGAACCTGCTCGGTAAGCGTGTCGACTACTCGGGTCGTTCGGTTATCGTCGTTGGTCCTGAGCTGAAGCTGCACGAGTGCGGTCTGCCCAAGAACATGGCGGCCGAGCTGTTCAAGCCGTTCATCATCCGCAAGCTCATCGAGCGCGGCATTGTGAAGACGGTGAAGTCGGCTAAGAAGATTGTCGACCGCAAGGACGCTGTGGTATGGGACATTCTGGAAAATGTGCTGAAAGGCCACCCAGTGCTCCTCAACCGGGCTCCTACGCTGCACCGCTTGGGTATCCAGGCGTTCCAGCCGCGCCTCATTGAAGGCAAGGCTATTCAGCTCCACCCCCTCGTTTGTACGGCCTTCAACGCTGACTTTGACGGTGACCAGATGGCTGTGCACGTTCCCTTAGGACCGGCCGCTATCCTGGAAGCCTCCATGCTCATGCTGGCCTCGCACAACATCCTGAACCCTGCCAACGGCGCGCCCATCGCGGTACCGTCGCAGGACATGGTTCTGGGCTTGTACTACGTAACAAAAGGCAAGCGCAGCACCGACGAAGAGAAGATCCAGGGCGAAGGCCGTGTTTTCTACTCGGATGAGGAAGTTGTTATTGCCATCAACGAAGAGCAGCTCTCGAAGCACGCCTATATCAAGGTGCGCACGCAGATTCGCGACGAGGACGATAACCTCGTAACGAAGATCATCGAGACAGTTGCCGGCCGCGTGCTGTTCAACCAGCTGGTTCCGAAGGAGGTAGGTTTCGTGGATGAGCTGCTGACCAAGAAAAAGCTGCAGCAGATCATTTCGATGGTATTCAAGCGTACGGGCATGGCCCGCACAGCGCAGTTCCTCGACGACATCAAGACGCTGGGCTTCCAGTCGGCTTACAAAGGTGGTCTGTCGATGGGTCTGGGCGACATTAACATCCCTGCCGAGAAAGACATCCTCGTAGCGCAGGCGCAAGCCGACGTGAAAGCCGTAACCCAGAACTACCAGATGGGTCTGATTACGGACAACGAGCGTTACAACCAGGTTATCGACATCTGGACGCGCATCAACAACCAAATCACTGAAACCCTCATGGGTCGCCTCGAAAAGGAGAACCAGGGCTTCAACTCGATTTACATGATGATGCACTCCGGTGCCCGTGGATCGCGCGAGCAGATTCGTCAGCTCGGTGGTATGCGGGGTCTGATGGCCAAGCCGCAGAAGTCGCTGCAGGGTTCGGTAGGGGAGATTATCGAAAACCCGATTCTGTCGAACTTCAAAGAAGGCCTGGACGTAATCGAGTACTTCATTTCGACCCACGGTGCCCGTAAGGGTCTGGCCGACACGGCGCTGAAGACGGCCGACGCCGGCTACCTGACGCGTCGTCTGGTAGACGTTTCGCAGGACGTAATCGTGAACGAAGTAGACTGCGGTACCCTGCGCGGCATCGAGACCTTCGCTCTGAAGGATAATGAGGACGTGGTAGAGCCGCTGGCTGAGCGTATCCTGGGCCGCGTAGCGGTGCACGATATCATCGACCCGCTGACCGACGAAGTTATCCTCACCGCCGGTGACGAAATCACGGAAGAGGTTACCCGTCGTATCGACGCAACCAGCATTGAGTCGGTGGAAATCCGCTCGGTACTGACCTGCGAATCGAAGCGCGGTATCTGCGGCAAGTGCTACGGCCGTAACCTGTCGTCGGGCCGCATGGTGCAGAAAGGGGAGGCTGTCGGCGTAATTGCTGCACAGTCTATCGGTGAACCCGGCACCCAGCTGACCCTGCGTACCTTCCACGTAGGTGGTACGGCTTCCAACATTGCCGTTGAAGCCAGCCTGAAAGCCAAGTTCGCGGGCGTAGTTGAGTTCGAAGACATCCGTACGGTGGAAACCGCTAACCCTGATGGGGAGCTGGTGAAAGTGGTAATGGGTCGTTCGGGCGAAATCCGTATCGTGGAGAAAGGCACCGGCAAGGTGTTTATCTCCAACCACGTTCCCTACGGGTCCTTCCTGCTGGTGAACGAAGGTCAGGAGGTAGAAAAAGGCCAGGAGCTGAACAACTGGGACCCGTACAACGCCGTTATTCTGGCCGAGTTCGATGGTACCGTTCAGTACGACGCCATCACCGAAGGCATCACCTACCGCGAGGAATCGGATGAACAGACCGGTCACCGCGAGAAAGTGATTATCGAATCGAAGGCCAAGGACCAGAACCCGGCCATCATCATTCGTCCCGGCAAGAAAGGCGACATGGAAGGCCACAAGGCCTACAGCATTCCGGTTGGCTCGCACTTGAACGTAGAGAATGGTGAGAAAATCAAGGCTGGTCAGATCCTGGCCAAGATTCCGCGTGCCGTGGGCAAAACCCGCGACATTACCGGTGGTCTGCCCCGCGTTACGGAGCTCTTCGAAGCCCGTAACCCCTCAAACCCGGCTGTTGTGGCCGAAATCGACGGTGTAGTAACCTACGGTACGGTGAAGCGTGGTAACCGTGAAATCTTCGTGGAGTCGAAAGACGGCGTGAAGAAAAAATACATGGTGCCGCTGTCCAAGCACATTCTGGTGCAGGACAACGACTTCATCCGCGCTGGCTCGCCGCTTTCCGATGGTGCCATCACGCCGTCCGATATCCTGAGCATTCAGGGCCCGGGCGCCGTGCAGGAGTATCTCGTGAATGAGATTCAGGAAGTATACCGCTTGCAGGGTGTGAAAATCAACGATAAGCACATCGAGGTAGTCGTTCGCCAGATGATGCAGAAAGTGGTTATCCTCGATGCCGGCGACACGACCTTCCTGGAGCACCAGGTAATCGACAAGATTATCTTCATGGAGGAAAACGATACCATCATTGACATGAAGGTGGTAACGGATGCCGGCGACTCGACCAACCTGAAGCCCGGCCAGATCGTGACGGCCCGCCGTCTGCGCGACGAAAACTCGTCGCTCAAGCGCCGGGACCTGAAGCTGGTGCAGGTACGCGACGCGCAACCGTCCGTATCGCGCCCCACGCTACAGGGTATCACGCAGGCTTCGCTGGGTACGCAGTCGTTCATCTCGGCCGCTTCCTTCCAGGAAACGACCAAGGTGCTGTCGGAAGCCGCCATCCGTGGCAAGGCCGACGAACTGCTGGGCCTGAAGGAGAACGTAATCGTAGGTCACCTCATCCCGGCTGGTACCGGTCTGCGCGAGTACACGCGTCAGATTGTGGGCTCGAAGGACGAGCTGGAAGCGCTGCAAGCGCCCAAAGCCGACGACGTAGTAGCTCCCGCCAAACGTCCTGCCCGCGCTGCCCGCCGCGAGTCGGTGTAAGCGTTAAGTTGTAAGTAGAGGGAAGGCCGGCCGAAGCAATTCGGCCGGCTTTTTCTTTTTAGCTTTCATAAATTGAATGCACATGGCTCCTGAACTTATGATTAGCACTATATTTCTGCTTGATACGTCTTTCCTTGATTTTGCAGGATCGATAATAAAATTTGTGTTTGCTATTGCGGGCGCTTCAGCTCTATTCCTGATACTAAAAAAAACCTAATTCTACGCATTACAGGATTAATACTTGCTTGGGTTTTAGCTCTCACCTCAACAACATTTTGGGATAGTAGTGGCTGGGGAGAAATGCTTATACTTGCTTCACCACTACTATTCGGTATATATAAAGCATTTTCGCGGTTCATTAAGTGGACTAAGTATAAGTAAAGGCAAGCCTTTACTATTTTGCTTCGTATAGAAGTAGGCTTTTAGCATTTCTGAACTACACAATACGTAATGGCCCAGCAACCAACCGACCCCAACATACCCCAGGACCCGAACGCCATCAACATTGAGCTGTCGGAAGCCATAGCCGAGGGCGAGTACGCCAACCTGGCCATGATTGCGCACAGCAGCAGCGAGTTTGTCATCGACTTTATCCGGCTGATGCCAGGGCTGCCAAAAGCCAAGGTGAAGTCCCGTGTTATCCTCACGCCGGAGCACGCCAAGCGGCTGCTGTCGGCCCTGCAGGAAAACATTGAGCGGTTCGAGCAGACGTTCGGACCAGTGAAAGTGCAGAACGATTCGCCGAGCTACCCCATGGGCTTCGGCGGCACGATGGGGGAGGCATAGTCAAACCCCTATCCCAGGAAAGGCTTCTGCACCCTGCAGAAGCCTTTTTTGTTGGCGCCTATGTGCAGCCGTCGGCCGATTTTCAGGCAGGGGCTGGGCCGTGCCGAATTCCTAAAATTAACTATTTCAACCTGTTTGCTATTTCAAAAGCAAGTCGATACCTTTGCAAGCCTAATTTTTTGGGAGTGAACCCCCCTAGACAAACCATTCCGTAAATGCCTACCATCAACCAGTTAGTACGAAAAGGCCGCGAGAAGCTGACGACCAAGTCGAAGTCGCCGGCTCTTGACTCGTGCCCGCAGCGCCGTGGCGTTTGCACCCGTGTGTACACCACCACGCCTAAGAAGCCGAACTCGGCTATGCGCAAAGTGGCCCGCGTGCGCCTCACCAACGGCAAAGAAGTGAATGCCTACATCCCTGGTGAAGGCCACAACCTGCAGGAGCACAGCATCGTGCTGATTCGTGGCGGCCGTGTGAAAGATCTTCCCGGCGTACGCTACCACATCATCCGGGGCGCCCTGGACACCGCCGGCGTAAACGGCCGTCTGCAGCGTCGCTCGAAATACGGCGCCAAGCGTCCGAAGCCCGGTCAGCCCGTGGCTACCGGCAAAGGCGGCAAACCCGCACCCGGCAAGAAAAAGTAATTGATACGAGTGTGGTAGCCTCCCGTGCTGGATAGCATATGGTTCTTATCCCACTCCCGGCTACCGCCTACTCCCATCTGAACCCATGAGAAAGTCAAAACCGAAAAAGCGCATCCTCCTGCCCGACCCCAAGTTTAAGGAGACGCTGGTTACCCGTTTCGTCAACTATATGATGTATGACGGGAAGAAAAACCTGGCCTACGGAATTTTCTACGATGCCTGCGAACTGGTTGAGCAGCGCACGAAGGAAAGCGGCCTGGAAATGTGGCGCAAAGCCCTGAACAACGTGATGCCGACCGTAGAAGTAAAGAGCCGCCGCGTAGGTGGTGCTACCTTCCAAGTGCCGATTGAAGTTCGCGCCGACCGTCGTATCGCCGTTGGCTCGAAGTGGCTGATTCAATACGCGCGTCGTCGTGGTGAGAAAACCATGAAAGACAAGCTGGCCGGCGAAATCATTGCCGCCGCCAAGGGTGAAGGTGCCGCCGTGAAGAAAAAGGACGACACGCACCGGATGGCCGAAGCCAACAAGGCCTTCTCGCACTTCCGCTTCTAATCAGTTGTTGGGGTCTTAGGGTCTTGGGGTCTTGGTTTATGTTCTAGAATGATTTAGAGCGATAACCAAGACCCTAAGACCCTAAGACCCTAAGACCCCAACAAAAATCATGGCTGTTAATAAAGACCTGCAATACCTCCGGAACATCGGGATTATGGCGCACATCGACGCCGGTAAGACCACGACCTCGGAGCGCATTCTCTACTACACCGGTAAAACCCACAAAATCGGGGAAGTGCACGAAGGTGCTGCCACGATGGACTGGATGGAGCAGGAGCAAGAGCGTGGTATCACCATCACCTCGGCTGCTACTACTACCTTCTGGAACTACCCAACCGACGCCAACGGCGACCCAACCCCGGATACCAAGCAGTACAAGATCAACCTCATCGATACCCCCGGCCACGTTGACTTCACGGTAGAAGTTGAACGCTCGCTGCGCGTACTTGATGGTGCTGTTGCTTTGTTCTGCGCTGTATCGGGCGTAGAGCCTCAGTCGGAAACCGTATGGCGTCAGGCTGATAAGTACAAGGTGCCCCGCATCTGCTTCGTCAACAAGATGGACCGCGCCGGTGCCGACTTCTTCAAGGCCGTAGCTGAGATTAAAGACAAATTGGGCGCTAACCCCGTGCCGCTGCAAATTCCGATTGGCGCCGAAGACACCTTCAAAGGTGTTGTCGACCTGCTGACTGGTAAGGCAATTGTATGGGATGATGCTACCCAGGGCAAATCGTACCACGAAATCCCGGTTCCCGAGGATCTGGTGGAAACTGTTGCTGAATGGCGTCAGAAGCTGGTAGAAAGCGTTGCCGAGTACGACGACGCGCTGCTGGAGAAATTCTTCGACGATCCGGACTCCATCACCCGCGAGGAAATGATGGTCGTTATCCGCCAGGCGGTTATCGACATGAAGTTCTCGCCCGTAATGTGCGGCTCGGCCTTCAAAAACAAAGGTGTGCAGTCGATGCTGGATGGCGTAATGGCTTACCTGCCTTCGCCGCTGGATATGCCTCCCATTATCGGTACCAACCCCGATACCGGTGAGTCAATCGAGCGTCACCCCGACAACTCGGAGCCTTTCACGGCCTTGGCGTTCAAAATTGCTACCGACCCCTTCGTTGGTCGTCTGTGTTTCTTCCGCTGCTACAGCGGGGTGCTGGATGCTGGCTCGTACGTGCACAACAACCGCACGAACAAGAAGGAGCGTATCTCGCGCCTGATGCAGATGCACTCCAACAAGCAGAACCCCATCGACAAAATCCAGGCTGGTGACATTGCTGCTGGCGTGGGTTTCAAAGACATCAAAACCGGCGACACGCTAACCGATGAGAAGTCGCGCGTGGTACTGGAGTCTATGAGCTTCCCTGAGCCCGTAATCGGCTACGCCATTGAGCCTAAGACTCAGGCTGACGTAGATAAGATGGGTATGGCTATTGCCAAACTCGTGGAAGAAGACCCCACGCTGGTGGTGCAAACCGACCCCGAAACCGGCCAGACCGTGTTGAAAGGTATGGGTGAGCTTCACCTTGAAATCATCATCGACCGGATGCGTCGGGAGTTCAAGGTGGAAATCAACCAGGGTGCTCCTCAGGTTGCCTACAAGGAAATCCTGACGAAGTCGGTAGAACACCGCGAAACCTACAAGAAGCAGACGGGTGGTCGTGGTAAGTTCGGTGACATCGTGTTCGAACTCGGTCCGAAACTGACGGATCCGGAGAAACCCGGTCTGGAGTTCGTAAACGACATCACGGGTGGTGTTATCCCCCGCGAATTCATTGCGCCGGTTCAGAAAGGTTTCGAAGAAGCCATGAAGAACGGTCCGCTGGCAGGCTTCCCCATCGAAGGCATGCGCGTACGTCTGTTCTACGGTTCCTACCACGACGTTGACTCGGATGCTCTGTCGTTCGAACTCGCAGCTCGCGGTGGTTTCCGGGAAGCCGGCAAGCTGGCCGGCCCGAAACTGCTTGAGCCCATCATGGCGGTAGAAGTGGTTTCGCCGGACGAATACACCGGCTCGGTAACGGGTGACCTGAACCGTCGTCGGGGTATCATGAAAGGGATGGACACGAAAGGTGGTGCCAACGTTATCAAGGCTGACGTTCCGCTGTCGGAGCTCTTCGGCTACGTAACCACCCTGCGCACGATTTCTTCGGGTCGTGCTTCAGCTTCGCTGACCTTCTCGCACTACGACCAGGTGCCTTCCAACCTTGCTGAGGCCATCATCGCCAAGCAAAAGGGTAACGCCATTCGCTAATACCGCTTTCATTCAACAGACATGAACCAGAAAATTCGCATCAAACTCAAATCCTACGACCACAACCTGGTGGACAAATCGTCGGAGAAGATTGTGAAGGCGGTAAAGGCTACGGGCGCTATCGTAAGCGGTCCGATTCCATTGCCGACCATCAAAGAGAAGTTCACCGTGCTCCGTTCGCCCCACGTGAACAAGAAGAGCCGGGAGCAATTCCAGCTCTGCACCTACAAGCGTCTGGTAGATATCTACTCGACCTCGTCGAAGACGGTAGATGCACTGATGAAGCTGGAACTGCCCAGCGGCGTTGACGTTGAAATCAAAGTCTGAGGACCTGACTTCGTCCATTAACTAAGAAAACACCCCGTAGATGGATACATCTGCGGGGTGTTTTCTTTTTATCCGCCAACTTAGCAGTTCGTTTTCTGCTTGTCAGGCCTGATGCAACGCCTGGCCAGGAGTACGGCTCTTACCGACATCTATGCGTTTTCTGCCAGCTTTCCTACAAGACCCACTTCTTCTGCAGCGGCTAGCCGCGCTGAGCTGTGGTGTCATCATGGCTGGCCTGTTCACGTTCGAGTTTTTGCGCATACTGCCCAGCATTGGCATCATCGGGTTGTTTGTAGCAGCCGGGTGCTACCGCGCCAGTCAGCCTCGGCTGTCAGCCAGTCGTTTTCCGGTGGTGTACTATAGTCTGATGGGCGTATTCGCGCTGAATCTGGCATCCGGGCTGCAAACGCAGGCCGGCTACGGTGCCGAGTTCTGGCGAGGAGTGGTGTTGCAGCTGCCCTTCCTGGTGCTGCCGCTGGCGTTTCTCTGGCTGCCGGGTTTGCCGGGGAAGTATCTGGTGCGACTGAATCTGCTTTTTATTGGGTTGGTGCTGGTATCGGCACTGGGCAGCACAGGCTATTATCTGCTGCACTTCAACCAAATCAATCAATTATACCTACAGTCACAGATTATGCCCACAGCGCCGGATCATATCCGGTTTAGTTTGATGGTGACGTATGCGGTAGCCGCTGCTGTGGTGCTGGTAAGTCGTCGGGTACTGCCGGTACGCTGGCACGGGGTGCTGTGGTTGACGATGCTGTTTCTGGTACTGTATCAGCATATGCTGGCAGTACGTAGCGGCTTGCTCACGCTATATGCCCTGGCTGGAGTGGCTATTATCTGGCTGGTGTTTTGGCGGCGCAACTACCAGGTGGCGGCTATTATTGCAGCGGCTATCCTGGTTGTCCCCACTCTAAGCTACGTGGCGTTTCCGACGTTCCGCAACAAGTTCCTGAACACACAGGAAGACATGGGCCGGGTGGAGCAAACCACCTCGGCCAACAACTACTCGCTCGTGGGCCGGGTGTATTCCTATAAAGTGGCCTTGGAGATTATCGAGGACCATCCGCTCCTGGGAGTAGGGCGGGCCAATATCCGGCCTGCGGTAGCGCACCAGTACCAGCGCCAGTTTCCGGCAATTGAGGAGGACGCCTATATTCTGCCGCATAACCAGTTTCTGTTTTACCTGGTCGCGTACGGAGGTATAGGGGTACTGCTGTTTGTGGTCTGCTTCTACTTTCCGGGTATCCGGATCTGGCCGCACTATGCGCCGTTGCTACTCGCGCAGTACATCATTGTCACGCTTTCCTTCCTCGTTGAATACACCTTGGAAATGCAGGTGGGCTTAACATTTTCTCTGCTTTTCCTGCTGCTGGCGCTTAATGGGCAGGAAAAACCCCTAGTGCTCGAGCAGCAGTGGCGCCCGCGGTAGCCGGAGCCACCGGATTGTATTATGACGGGGCTCGACAGGTACCCGAAAAGCCAAAATCGGCAGATACAAACCCAGAACCGTCGGCAGCTACTGGGATAAAGCACCTGAGACTGAATAACTACGCCGGCCGCAAACCAACCCGTAACTCCCTGAAAATATTTTAGAAAGGGGTTGGAAAATGCGCCAACAATTTCCTAGCTTTGCACTCCCATTCCGAAAACGCCGTTCGGGCGTTTTCGCTGTGTCATTTTCTAAACCCCAAACGAATGCCTGGCATCATCGGTAAAAAAATCGGTATGACAAGCCTCTTCACTCCGGACGGGAAAAATATTCCCTGCACGCTCATCGAAGCGGGTCCGTGCGTAGTGACGCAGGTTAAGACCATCGAAACGGACGGCTACGCAGCCATCCAACTCGGCTACGGCGAGAAAAAAGCCAAGAACACCAACAAGCCCCTGGCTGGCCACTTCGCTAAAGCGGGCACTACGCCCAAACACAAACTCGTTGAGTTTCGCACCGACGAGGTGTACACTGCTGGCAGCGAAATCAATGCTACCCTCTTCGAGGAAGGCGAATTCGTTGACGTAGTAGGTACCTCAAAAGGTAAAGGTTTCCAGGGCGTTGTGAAGCGTTACAACTTCGCAGGTGTAGGCGGGCAGACCCACGGTCAGCATAACCGTCTGCGTCACCCTGGTTCTATCGGTGCTTGCTCCTGGCCTTCGCGCGTATTCAAAGGAATGCGCATGGCAGGCCGTATGGGCGGCGACCGGGTGAAAATCCAGAACCTGAAAGTGCTGCGCGTGGTAGCCGACAAAAACCTGATCGTAGTAAGCGGTTCGGTTCCCGGTTCCCGGAACTCTTACGTGGTACTTGAAAAATAACCCCGAGAGATGGAACTGTCAGTATTAAACATCAAGGGTGAAGACACCGGCCGTAAGGTAACGCTGTCGGACGCTATTTTCGGCCTCCAGCCCAACGAGCACGTAATGTACCTCGACGTGAAGCAGTACCTAGCCAACCAGCGCCAGGGTACGCACAAGTCGAAGGAGCGCAATGAAGTAAGCGGCACGACCAAGAAGCTGAAAAAGCAGAAAGGTACAGGCGGCGCCCGCGCAGGCAGCATGAAATCACCGGTGTTCATTGGTGGTGGTCGTGTGTTCGGCCCCGAGCCCCGCGACTACGGCTTCAAGCTCAACAAAAAGACCAAGCGTCTGGCCCGCCTCTCGGCGCTGTCGTCGCTGGCACAGGACGGCAAAATCGCGCTGGTGGAAAACATCAGCCTGAGCGCCCCCAAAACCAAAGACTTCCTCAACATTCTGTCGGGTCTGAAGCTGAACAACGGCAAAAAGACCCTGCTGGTAACCGGCGAAGTAGACAAAAACGTCGTGCTGTCGGCCCGCAACGTGCAGAAAGTGAAAGTGGCTACCCCCGTAGCGCTGAATACGCACGATCTGCTGAACACCGATACGCTGCTGCTGTCGGAAGCTGGTCTCACGGCTCTGGAACAACTCTACACCTCCGCTGAATAATGAGCACGCTGAAAAAACCCATCGTGACCGAGAAGGCCACGGGCCTGAACGAAAAAGGGCAGTACGTTTTCCAAGTAGAGCGCACGGCCAATAAGGTTCAGATCAAAAAGGACATCGAGCAGCTGTACGGCGTGACGGTAACGGGCATCAGCACGATCCGCACCAACGGTAAGCTCAAGTCCAAGTTCACGAAGACCGGTGCCGTAGCCGGCCGCCGAGCCCATGGCAAAAAAGCCATTGTAACCGTGAAGGAAGGCGACGTTATCGACTTCTACAACGGCATCTAAGGCCCCAGCCTTCCTGCAAAAGAGCATTTCTAAGCTAGCGTAATGGCACTCAAAAAACTAAGACCAACA
The DNA here is from genome assembly GCF_015773195.1 of Hymenobacter guriensis. GTDB lineage: Bacteria > Bacteroidota > Bacteroidia > Cytophagales > Hymenobacteraceae > Hymenobacter > Hymenobacter guriensis. The sequence continues at coordinate 420,341 of NZ_JADWYK010000002.1, read as the reverse complement.
TCACCGGGTCAGCGCTTCCGCATCGCCCCGGCCTTCGACGAGATTACGACGTCGGAGCCGGAGAAGTCGCTGTTGGCACCCCTGAAAAAATCCGGTGGCCGCAATGCAGCGGGTAAAATGTCCAACCGTTACATCGGTGGTGGACACAAACAAAAGTATCGTGTAGTTGACTTCAAGCGTGACAAAGCTGGTGTTCCAGCCACGGTGAAGACGATTGAATACGATCCAAACCGCACGGCGCGTATCGCCCTGCTCAACTACGCCGATGGCGAGAAGCGCTACATCGTAGCGCCCGCCGGCATCGAAGTTGGAGCCACGGTGGTATCGGGTACGGGTGTAGCCCCGGAAGTAGGCAATGCCCTTCCGCTGCGCGAAATTCCCCTGGGTACTATCGTTCACAACATTGAGTTGCACCCCGGCAACGGCGCCGCAATGGCCCGCTCGGCTGGTACGTACGCTCAGCTGGTAGCCCGCGAAGACCGCTACGCTACCCTGAAGCTGCCTTCCGGCGAGATGCGCATGGTACTCGTTACCTGCATGGCTACGGTTGGTACCGTTTCGAATGGCGACCACATGAACGTACGTCTCGGCAAAGCCGGTCGTAATCGTTGGTTGGGCCGTCGTCCGCGCGTACGTGGTGTGGCTATGAACCCTGTAGATCACCCAATGGGTGGTGGTGAAGGTCGTTCGTCGGGTGGTCACCCCCGCAGCCGTAACGGCATCTTCGCTAAGGGGCAGAAGACGCGCAACAAGAACAAGTACTCTGAGCAGCTCATCGTTAACCGTAAAGGCAAGAAGTAAGCAATGGCACGTTCGCTAAAAAAAGGGCCGTACATTGACTTCCGGCTCGAGAAGAAAGTTTCGGCAATGGAAGACTCCGGCAAAAAGTCGGTGGTGAAGACTTGGTCTCGCCGCTCGATGATTTCGCCAGACTTCGTAGGCCACACCTTCGCCGTTCACAACGGCAATAAGTTCATTCCGGTGTATGTAACGGAAAACATGGTTGGCCACAAACTCGGTGAGTTTGCCCCCACCCGTAACTTCCGTGGTCACATCGCCAAGAAAGATAAAGGCAAGCGCTAAGATGGAAGCAGTAGCTAAACTCCGTAATGTGCCCACCTCGCCGCGCAAGATGCGCCTGGTGGCCAACCTGGTACGCGGTCAGAAAGTGACCCGTGCTCTGGGCTTGCTGAAATTCGAAGCAAACTCCGGTGCCGCCCGCGTCGAGAAACTGTTGTTGTCGGCTCTGGCCAACTGGCAGCAGAAGAACGAAGACGAGCGTATCGAAGATGCGAACCTCTACATCAAAGAGATTTTCGTGGATGAAGGCCGTCAGCTGAAGCGTCTGCGCCCCGCCCCCCAGGGCCGTGGCCACCGCATCCGCAAGCGCAGCAACCACGTGACGCTGATTCTGGATTCGAAAGTAGAACCGCTCGGTAGCAAAGCTGCCGCCCAGCAGGCTGCCGAAACCAAGTCTGCCGATAACGCCGCCGCTCCGAAGAAAACGACTCGTCGCAGCTCGGCCAAGAAATCCACTGAAACCACGGCAGAAGCCACCGCATAAGCACTATGGGACAGAAAGTAAATCCGGTTGGCTTCCGTCTGGGCGTCATCAAAGGATGGGACTCGAACTGGTACGGCGGCAAGGATTTTGCCGACAAACTGGTGGAGGACGAAAAAATCCGCAAGTATATCATGGCTCGTATCCCGAAAGGTGGCATTAGCCGCATCGTGATTGAGCGTACCCTGAAGCGTATCACCATCACCATCAACACGGCCCGTCCGGGCGTGGTAATTGGTAAAGGTGGCGCTGAGGTGGATAAGATCAAGGACGAGCTGAAGCAGATTACCGGCAAAGACGTTCAAATCAACATCTTCGAAATTAAGCGTCCGGAACTCGACGCTAAGCTGGTAGGGGAGAGCATTGCCCAGCAGCTGCAGGCGCGTATCTCGTTCCGTCGTGCCATGAAGATGTCTATCCAGGCTGCTATCCGCGTTGGTGCCGAAGGCATCAAAATCCAGTGTGGTGGTCGTTTGGGTGGCGCTGAAATTGCCCGCTCGGAGCAGTACAAGGAAGGTCGTACGCCGCTGCACACGTTGCGCGCCGATATCGACTACGCCCTGTCGGAAGCTCAGACCGTGTATGGCAAGATCGGCATCAAGGTGTGGATCATGCGCGGTGAGGTATTCGGCAAGCCCGACCTGTCGCCTAACCAGGTTCCTGCCAACCAAGGCAACGATACCCGGGGCGGCAACGACCGTGGCCCACGCGGTGAGCGTGGCGACCGTGGTGGTGACCGTGGCCCGCGCCGCGACCGGAACGACCGGGGTGGTGACAACCGTGGCGGTGGTCAGGGTGCCGGCGGCGCGCAGCGTCGCAGCGGTGGTGGCCCCGGTGGCCAGAACCGTGGTGGTCAGGGTGGCGGCCCCCGTCGCTAGTCCTTTTCCTTTCTCTCGACTCTCAATTCAAGAATAACTCATGTTACAGCCGAAAAGGACCAAGTATCGCAAGATGCAAAAGGGTCGCGTGCATGGCCTAGCCTACCGCGGCAGCTCCATTGACTTCGGTTCGTTTGCTATCAAGTCGCTCGAAACGGCTTGGATTACGGCACGACAGATCGAAGCGGCCCGTATCGCCATGACCCGCGCTATGAAGCGTGAAGGCCAGGTGTGGATCCGAATTTTCCCCGACAAGCCAATTACCAAGAAGCCGGCTGAAGTGCGGATGGGTAAGGGTAAAGGTTCGCCCGAGTATTGGGTGGCCGTAGTGAAGCCCGGTACCATCATGTTCGAGTCGGATGGGGTAACCCTGGAAGTAGCGCAAGAGTCGCTGCGTCTGGCCGCGCAGAAACTGCCGGTTCGTACGCAATTCATCGTTCGTCGCGACTATCAAGAAGCATAAACCATGAAGAACGCCGATATCCGCGCCCTCTCCCTAGAGGACCTCAAAAACCAGATCAAGACCGAGCAAGCCACTGGCCAGAGCCTGCGTTTCGCGCACGCTATTTCGCCCTTGGAGAACCCGCTCCGCCTGAATCAAAGCCGCAAGAATGTCGCCCGTCTGCTGACCGAGCTCAAGCGTCGCGAGAACGAGCAGGCAACTAACACTGCTAACTAACGATGGCAAGCAACGAAGCACAGCAGGCCCCTGCCGCCGAAGAGCGGAACCTGCGCAAAGAAATCATCGGGCGCGTTTCCTCCTCCAAAATGGACAAGTCCATTACGGTGATTGTGGAAAGCAAAATGAAGCACCCGATCTACGGTAAGTTCGTTACCAAGTCGACCAAGTTTATGGCCCACGACGAAAATAACGAATGCGGCGAAGGTGATACCGTGCGTATCATGTCGACCCGTCCGCTGAGCAAGAACAAACGCTGGAGACTGGTAGAAATCGTAGAACGCGCCAAGTAAGATGATACAGCAAGAATCCCGTCTGACCGTCGCTGATAACAGCGGCGCCAAAGAAGTTCTCTGCATCCGTGTCCTCGGTGGCACGGGCAAGAAATACGCCAGCGTAGGCGACAAGATCGTAGTAGCCATCAAATCGGCTATTCCGTCTGGCAACGCCAAAAAAGGCGCTGTATCCAAAGCCGTGGTAGTTCGCACGAAGAAGGAAATACGCCGCAAGGACGGTTCCTATATCCGCTTCGACGACAACGCGGCCGTACTGCTCAACAACAACGACGAGCCCCGCGGCACGCGTATCTTCGGCCCTGTGGCCCGCGAACTGCGCGAAAAGCAGTTCATGAAGATTGTTTCGCTGGCTCCTGAAGTTCTCTAAGCAATGGCAACGAAAACGAAAGCAACGCCCGCGAAACTGCACGTAAAAACTGGTGATACCGTATTGGTAATTGCCGGCGACGAGAAAGGCAAAACCGGTGTTATCAAATCGGTGAACCGCTCGACGCAGCGTGTTATCGTGGAAGGCCTGAACCTGGCAACCAAGCACAACAAACCCAGTGCGAAGAACCCCCAGGGCGGCATTACGAAGATTGAAGCCGGCATTCACGTGAGCAACGTGAAGGCGGTGGAATCGACCACCCGCTAACCTGCCCTACCACAATGGCTCGACTCAAAGAGAAATATCAAAAAGAAGTAGTACCGGCGCTCCAGGAGAAATTCCAGTTCAAGAGCATCATGCAGGTGCCACGCATTACCAAGATCTGCATCAACCGCGGCATTGGCGCGGCGGTAGCCGACAAGAAGCTGGTAGACAACGGTGTAGATGAGCTGACGACCATTACCGGTCAGAAAGCTGTTCCTACCATTGCCAAGCGTTCGGTGTCGAACTTCAAACTGCGTGAAGGTATGCCAATCGGTGCCCGCGTTACCCTGCGTGGCAATCAGATGTACGAGTTTCTCGACCGTCTGCTGACCGTAGCGTTGCCCCGCGTGCGTGACTTCAAAGGCATCAATGACAAAGGCTTCGATGGCCGCGGTAACTATACCCTGGGCATCAAAGAGCAAATCATCTTCCCGGAAATTTCGATTGACAAGATCAAATCGATTGCCGGTATGGATATCACCTTCGTAACGACGGCCGAAAACGACGAACAGAGCTACGAGCTGCTGCGCGCCTTCGGTATGCCATTCGCTAACGCCAAGAAACAAAACAATGGCTAAGGAATCGATGAAAGCCCGGGAGCGGAAGCGCATTGCTGTCGTTGCCCGCTACGCCGAGAAGCGCAAAGCCCTGAAAGCGGCCGGCGACTACGAAGGCCTGGACAAACTGCCCCGCAATGCCTCGCCCGTGCGTTTGCACAACCGCGACAAGATTGACGGCCGCCCCCGTGGATACATGCGCAAGTTCGGCATCAGCCGGGTGCGTTTCCGCGAAATGGCCCTCGCCGGCAAAATTCCCGGCGTAACCAAGTCCAGCTGGTAGTACCGCTGCTATTGGCTTGCAACAGTTCGCCTGCGCAAGACAATGATACATGGCAGGTTGCCGAAAGAAACCATTGGCCGAGCCTTAACAAGCCGAGCCGAGTAGTCTTAACCGAAAATTTCGTCGCCGCTTTCCGTGGCGGCGAAATTTTCCTATCTTTGCGGCCCCTAGAATTAGGAGCTTCTTTTCTACATTCTCAATGAATACAGATCCAATTGCCGACTACCTGACCCGGGTACGCAATGCCATCAAGGCAAACCACCGGGTAGTAGAGATTCCGGCCAGCAACATCAAAAAGGAAATCACGAAAGTGCTCTATAAGAAAGGGTACATTCAGAGCTACCGCTTTGATGATGCAGCAGTACAAGGCACGATTAAAATCGCGCTGAAGTACAACCCCACTACGAAGGCTCCGGCCATCACCAAGCTGGAGCGCATCAGTTCGCCTGGTCTGCGCACGTATGCTCACGTAGAAAACCTGCCCCGCGTATTGAGCGGTCTGGGAATTGCAATTCTGTCGACGTCGAAGGGCGTGATGACGGAGAAAGAGGCAAAAGCCGAAAACGTGGGCGGCGAAGTGCTGTGCTACGTCTACTAATCTGAAAGGAAAACGAGACTATGTCACGCATTGGTAAACTGCCCATCAGCCTGCCCGCCAACGTGCAGGTTGAAGTGAGCAACGAAAATACGGTAACCGTGAAGGGCCCGAAAGGCACGCTGGTTGTTCCGGTAGACCGCGACATCATCGTGGCGCAGGAAGACGGCCAGTTGGTGGTAACCCGCCCTACGGAGCAAAAGCGCCACAAAGCTATGCACGGCCTCTACCGTTCCCTGCTGAACAACGCGGTAAGCGGTGTTAGCAACGGTCTGGAAGAAAAGCTGGAGCTGGTAGGTGTAGGTTACAAAGCCTCCATGGCTGGTACCACGCTGGAACTGGCCCTGGGCTACTCGCACAATATCTTCCTGGCGCTGCCGAAGGAAGTAACGGCTACGGCTGTTACCGAGAAAGGTAAGAACCCCATCGTAACCCTCACCAGCATCGATAAGCAGTTGCTGGGCCAAGTAGCCGCCAAAATTCGTTCCCTGCGTAAAGTTGAGCCCTACAAAGGCAAAGGCGTACGCTTCGTGGGCGAGCAGATTCGTCGTAAGGCTGGTAAAACGGCTTCGAAATAACATCACACCATGGCTTTCGATAAAGCAACTAGAAGAAAACGGATCCAGCGCATCATCCGCACTAAGGTGGCTGGCACGTCCGAGCGCCCGCGTTTGTCGGTGTTTCGCAGCAATACGGGCATCTACGCTCAGATTATTGACGACACCATTGGCCGCACGCTGGCAGCTGCTTCCTCGAAGCACGTTTCGGTGGAAGGGGGCAACGGAGTCGCCCTCGCCGCCGCAGTCGGCAAAGAGCTTGCCGCCCGTGCTCAGGAAAAAGGCATTACGAAAGTGGTATTTGACCGTTCGGGTTACCTCTACCACGGCCGTGTAAAATCATTGGCAGAAGGTGCCCGCGAAGGCGGCCTTAATTTCTAACGCATCATGGCAGAATTCAACAACAACCGTGGTGGCGGTAATGACCGGGGCGGCAATGACCGTCGTGGTGGAAACGACCGAGGCGGTAACCGTGACCAAGCGCCCCGCGCCGCCGAGTCCGATCTGAAAGAAAAAGTGGTTGCCATCAACCGCGTAGCTAAAGTGGTAAAAGGCGGTCGTCGCTTCAGCTTCTCGGCTATCGTGGTAGTAGGCGACGGCAACGGCACCGTAGGCTACGGCTTGGGCAAAGCAAACGAAGTAACGGACGCCATTGCCAAAGGCATTGACGACGCCAAGAAAAACCTGGTAAAGGTGCCGCTGTACAAGCACACCGTTCCTCACGTGATGGAAGGCAAGTACTCCGGTGGCTTCGTACTGGTTCAGCCAGCGGCTGCTGGTACCGGTGTAATTGCTGGTGGTGCTATGCGTGCCGTATTCGAAAGCGCTGGTATTAAAGACGTACTGGCTAAGTCGAAAGGCTCATCGAACCCCCACAACGTGGTAAAGGCAACCTTCGATGCGCTGCTGAAAATGCGTGACCCGATGCAGATTGCTCAGGCCCGCGGTATCACACTCGCCCAAGTATTTAACGGCTAAGAGCAGATGGCGCAGATCCAAATTAAACTCGTGAAAAGCGTTATTGACCGCCCCGAGCGTCAAAAACGCACGGTGAAGGCCCTTGGCCTCGGCAAAATGGGTAGCACCAAAAGCGTTGAAAACACGCCCCAGGTTGCTGGCATGGTAAACGCCGTGAAACACCTGTTGGAAGTAACCGAACTGTAGGAAGTATCTCGATCATGAATCTCAGCAATCTCAAACCCGCCGTAGGTGCTACCCGCAATGAAAAGCGCGTAGGTCGTGGTACGGGTTCCGGCCGTGGCGGCACGTCAACGCGCGGTCATAAAGGTGCCAAGTCCCGTTCGGGCTACTCCAAAAAGTCGGGCTTCGAAGGTGGCCAGATGCCCCTGCAGCGCCGCGTACCTAAGTTCGGCTTTAAGAGCCTGAACCGCGTGGAGTACAAAGCCATCAACTTGGATGTGCTGGCGGGCCTCGCCGAAGGTGGTGCTACCACCCTGGACTCTGCTTTCTTTGTAAATGCTGGTCTGGCTTCGAAAAGCGCCAAGATTAAAATCCTCGGCCGCGGCGAAATTGCCACCGCCTTGGAAGTTCATGCCCATGCTTTCTCGAAATCGGCTGTTGAAGCTATTGAGAAGGCCGGCGGTAAAGCAGTGACGCTGTAACGTCTTTTCGGCGATGAAAAAGTTTATCGAAACGATAAAGAACATTTTTGCGATTGAAGATCTGCGTACGCGGATCTTCAATACGCTTTTTTTCATTGCCATCTATCGGCTTGGCTCCTTCGTGGTGCTACCCGGCGTTGATGCCACTAAGCTGAAGCAAGGCGCAGCCGGCATCTTCGGCATCTTGGATACGCTGCTTGGTGGTGCTTTCAGCAACGCCTCGATCTTTGCCCTGGGCATCATGCCATACATTTCGGCTTCTATTGTACTGCAACTGCTGACGATTGCAGTGCCGTACTTCCAGAAACTGCAGAAGGAAGGCGAATCCGGCCGGAAGAAGATCAACCAGTACACCCGTTTCCTGACCATTCCAATTGTGCTGGCGCAGTCGGTGGGCTTTATTGCTACCATCAACGCTGATGCTATTGTTAATCCAGGGGTGCTGTTCACCGTGTCATCCATGATTATCATCACGGCCGGCACGCTGTTTTGCATGTGGCTGGGGGAGAAGATTACGGATAAAGGCATTGGGAACGGTATTTCCATGATCATCATGATCGGGATTGTGTCGCGTTTCCCCGGTGCTATTATCGGTGAAGCGGCGGCTAAGGGCCTGAACGGTGCCCTGATCTTCCTGTTGGAGCTGGTGGTGTTGTTCTTCGTGGTAATGGCCGTAATCGTGCTGACTCAAGCCGTACGGCAAATTCCGGTGCAGTATGCCAAGCAGATTGGTGGCACGGCACAGCTAAACTCGCAGCGGCAGTTCATCCCCATGAAGGTGAATGCCGCCGGGGTAATGCCTATCATCTTCGCTCAGTCGCTCATGTTCGTGCCGGCTATCGTAGCCTCGGTATGGCAGAACGACAGCGACCTGGCGAATACCATCGGCGTGAAGTTCTCGGATTACACCTCGTGGGAGTACAACCTAGTGTTTGGGACGCTCATTCTGCTGTTCACGTATTTCTATACGGCCATCAGTGTAAACCCCAACCAGATTGCCGACGACCTGAAGCGGAGCGGTGGTTTCGTGCCGGGCGTAAAGCCGGGAGCTGATACCTCTGAGTACATCGACGAAGTGCTGACGCGTATCACCCTGCCCGGCGCTTTGGCATTGGCTCTGATTGCCATCTTCCCGGCTATTGCCCTGCTGTTTGGGGTGACGCGTCCGTTCTCAGCCTTCTACGGCGGAACTTCGCTTATCATCATGGTAGGTGTGGTGCTGGATACGCTCAACCAGATTCAGAGCTATCTGCTGATGCGTCATTACGATGGCATGATGAAATCGGGTAAAGTGCGCGGTCGGTCAACGCCCATTGCCTTGGCATCCTAAACTCGGTCATGATCTTCTATAAGACCGAAGAAGAAATAGACCTGATCCGGGCCAGTGCGCGAGTGCTGGCTCAGGCCCACGGAGAAGTTGCGGGCATGATCCGGGAAGGAATTACAACGCGGGAACTAGACCGTCGCGCGGAGGAGTTCATCAAGGATCATGGCGGTAAGCCTTCGTTCAAGGGCTATAGGGACTTTCCCTTCAGCCTGTGCATCTCTCCCAACTCGGTAGTGGTGCATGGTTTTCCGAGTGACGTGGCACTGAAAAGTGGCGACATTATCTCGGTAGACTGCGGGGTAGAACTAAACGGTTACCATGCTGACAGCGCCTATACTTACCCGGTAGGGGAGGTAGCGCCAGAAGTGCTGGAGCTGCTGGCAGAAACCAAAAAGTCGCTGTACCTCGGCATCGAGCAGGCAGTGGCTGGCAACCGAATGGGCGACGTAGGCTACGCTATCCAGAACTATGTGGAGAAGCGTGGCTACGGGGTTGTTCGGGAACTCGTCGGTCATGGTATTGGCCAAAAGCTGCACGAGCGGCCAGATGTACCAAACTACGGCAAGCGTGGTTCGGGGCTGAAGCTGCAGACGGGCTTAGTGCTGGCTATCGAGCCAATGGTAAATCTCGGTACCAAGAGTGTGGTTCAGGAGAAAGATGGCTGGACCATCCGAACCAAGGACCTTAAGCCCTCGGCGCACTTCGAACATACAGTAGTAGTCAGAAAAGACAAGGCGGAAATTCTCACCTCCTTCGAATACATAGAAAAAGCCTTACAGTAGCCTTATGGCCAAACAAACTTCCATTGAGCAGGACGGAGTCATCCTGGAAGCCCTTTCCAACGCCATGTTCCGCGTGGAGCTGGAGAACGGTCACCAACTGATTGCCCACATTTCGGGCAAGATGCGGATGCACTACATCAAGATTCTGCCGGGAGATAAGGTAAAACTGGAAATGTCGCCCTACGACTTGTCGAAGGGACGAATTGTGTACCGTTACAAGTAGCGGGTCTTAGGGACTTGGGGTCTTGGGGGTCTTGGCTGAGAATCAGCCTGACAATCAGACTTCGGTTCCTTAGCCAAGACCCCAAGACCCTAAGCTCCTAACAACTCCATTCACATGAAAGTCAAAGCGTCCGTTAAGAAGCGCAGCGCCGACTGTAAGGTAATTCGCCGCAAAGGCAAGCTTTACGTCATCAACAAAAAGAACCCCCGCTACAAACAGCGTCAGGGGTAGTAGCACCAGACTTTTTTAAAAAAGCACATGGCTCGTATTGCAGGGGTAGATATCCCAGACAACAAGCGCGGTGAAATCGCGCTGACCTACATTTTCGGCATTGGTCGTCCTTCGGCCCAGCAGATCCTTACCAAAGCAGGCATCGACCTGAACAAGAAGGTGAAAGACTGGACGGAAGCAGAGGCTGGTGAAATTCGTAGCATCATTGCTGCTGAGTTCAAAACCGAAGGTGTGCTGCGCTCAGAAGTGCAGCTGAACATTAAGCGCCTGATGGACATCGGTTGCTACCGGGGTCTGCGTCACCGCAAAGGTCTGCCGGTTCGTGGTCAGCGTACCAAGAACAACTCGCGTACCCGCAAGGGCAAGCGTAAGACCGTTGCTGGCAAGAAGAAGGCTACTAAATAATCTGTAGCGGGAATCGGAGCATAGGCCTTCCGGATTGGAAAGCCGGCTTCAACACCTTCCGCAGTTTTTCGCGATAACCAAATGGCACAAAAGAGAAAAGACAAAGCCAAGAAGCGCGTTGTTGTTGTTGAGCCCGTAGGCCAGGTACACATCAAAGCCTCGTTCAACAACATCATCATCTCCATCACCAACAACAACGGTCAGGTTATTTCCTGGGCGTCGGCTGGTAAGATGGGCTTCCGGGGTTCTAAAAAGAACACCCCCTACGCAGCTCAGATGGCTGCCACGGATTGCGGCAAAGTAGCCCATGACCTGGGCATGCGCAAAGCTGAGGTGTTCGTAAAGGGTCCGGGTGCTGGCCGTGAATCGGCTATCCGCACGCTGGGCAACGTGGGTATTGAGGTAACGACCATTAAGGACGTGACGCCGCTGCCCCACAACGGCTGCCGTCCTCCCAAACGTCGTCGCGTTTGATTTAGCGAACTGGCCTTCGCTGGCCAGCGGTGCTGGAAATTAGTTGAAGCCCTTTGGCTGACAGCAATTACCCAACGCGCGCGGTTCAACCCCCTCAACACACAACAACCCCGAAATGGCACGTTATACTGGTCCTAAAACCAAGATTGCCCGTCGCTTCAATGAGCCGATTTTCGGCCCGAGCAAGGCACTCACCAAGAAAGCATACCCCCCCGGCCAGCACGGCCGTGGTCGTCGTAAGAAGCAGAGCGAGTACGCTGTCCAGTTGATGGAGAAGCAGAAAGTGAAGTACATGTACGGCGTCCTGGAAAAGCAGTTCGAGAACCTGTTCCACAAAGCGGCTACGCTGCCCGGCATCACCGGCGACAACCTGCTGGCTTTGCTGGAGTCGCGCCTCGACAACACGGTGTACCGTTTGGGCATTGCGCCCACGCGCCGTGCTGCCCGTCAGCTCGTTCTGCACAAGCACATTACGGTTAACGGCGAAGTAGTGAACATTGCTTCCTACAAGCTGCGTGCTGGCGACGTAGTTGCCGTACGTGAAAAATCGAAGTCGCTGGAAGCCATTACGACCAGCCTCAGCGCCCGCAACGCCCGTGCTTTCTCGTGGCTGGAGTGGGATGGCAAGGAAATGGTGGGCAAGTTCATCAGCGCCCCCTCGCGTGACCTGATTCCGGAGAAAATCACGGAGCAGCTCATCGTCGAGTTGTACTCGAAGTAATACGGGCGGCTCAGCTTTGGCTGGGCCGGCTACTGCTTCGATTTTTTTCCTTGTTACAAACTGGAATTGCATTTGGGTATTGAGTACAAAGCAGCTAGCTAGAAGCGCTTTTTACTTGATACCCATTGCTCCATACTAAAAAACGCCCCACTTATGTCAATCTTAGCTTTTCAAATGCCGGAGAAGGTAGTGATGGAGAAATCCGACGACTTCTACGGAACGTTTGAATTTAAACCGCTTGAGAAAGGCTACGGCGTCACGATCGGCAACGCATTGCGCCGTATCCTGCTGTCGTCGCTGGAGGGCTACGCTATTACGTCGGTTCGGACCAGCAGCGTACTGCACGAGTTCATGACCATCGAAGGCGTGATTGAGGACATGTCCGAAATCATCCTCAACCTGAAGCAGGTCCGCTTCAAAAAGGTGAGCGACGCCATTGAGGACAAAATAACGGTTCGTATCAAGAACCAGGAAACCTTCACGGCCGGCGACATCAACAAGTTCACCAACGGTTTCCAGGTGCTGAACCCGGATCTGGTGATCTGCAATATCGACTCGGCTACCGAGCTTGAGTTTGAGTTTACCATCCAGAAAGGCCGCGGCTACGTTCCCGCTGAGGAAAATAAGCCCGCCGATCAGGTATTTGGCCAGATTGCCATCGACGCCATCTTCACGCCTATCAAGAACGTGAAGTACAGCATCGAAAATACCCGCGTAGAGCAGAAAACCGACTACGAGCGTCTTCTCATCGAGATTCACACGGACGGCTCTATTCACCCGGAGGACGCGCTGAAAGGCGCCGCCCACATCCTGATTCAGCACTTCATGCTGTTCTCCGACAGCACCATGACCTTCGAAACGGCCAAGGCCGAAGAAGAAGAGACGGTAGATGAAGAAACGCTGCACATGCGTAAAGTCCTGAAGACGCCGCTGGCGGACATGGACCTGAGCGTGCGCGCCTACAACTGCCTGAAAGCTGCCGATATCAAAACCCTCGGCGACCTGGTGCAGTTGGATATGGCCGACATGATGAAGTTCCGCAACTTCGGTAAGAAGTCGCTGACCGAGCTGGAAAACCTTGTGGAGGAAAAGGGTCTGACCTTCGGGATGGACCTGGGCAAATACAAGCTCGACGAGGAATAGTTGTTAATGTAAAAATGTGCTGAAGTGTCAGATGTGCGAAATGCACAGTGACCACCTCAGCACATTTTTCATTTACCACATTCTGCACATCAGCACATTTTTCACATTCAACTTTTTTCACCAGTGCGCCCCAGGGGCAGCGGTTCTAATGTGAGAGCAACACTGTTGCTTTCCGCCGTGGTTGCTGCCCGCAAGCGTACATTTTCTCTTTTTTATGCGTCACGGTAAAACCATCAACCACCTCGGCCGCACGGCCTCTCACCGCAACGCGATGCTGTCGAACATGGCATCGTCGCTGATCGTGAGCAAGCGCATCACCACCACGGTGGCCAAAGCTAAAGCGCTGCGCAAGTTCATCGAGCCCCTGCTCACCAAGGCCAAGAGCGATACCACGCACTCGCGTCGTACCGTCTTCTCTACCCTGCAGAACAAAGAATCCATCAAGGAGCTGTTCGACGTGGTAGCTGGCAAGATTGCCAACCGTCCCGGTGGCTATACCCGCATCATCAAGCTGAGCGACTCTCGCCTGGGCGACAACGCCGAAATGTGCGTGATTGAACTGGTTGACTACAACGAAGCCCTGCTGGAAGCCAAATCGGCCGGCGAAGCCAAGACGACTACCCGTCGTTCGCGCGGCAAGAAAAAAGCTACGACGACTGAAGCGGCTGCTCCGGCTGCTGAAGCTGCTCCCGCTGCCGCCGCTACTACGGAAGTTTCGGCTCCGGAAGATACAGCTACCGAAACCCTGCACAACGACGAAACCCGCGAGGAAAAAGCCGCTGAGTAATTGGTTTCGTAAGCTAAGCTTACAAACTGAAAAGGGACGTGCCGCAAGGTGCGTCCCTTTTTCGTGCCCGGTGCGTACGGACTGTTAAATGGATTTTTCCCACAGTTCACCAGTAGTTTCAGCGGCTTGGCAGGATAGGCGGCGGTAGCGGCAGCCTGAACGGCGTGCTTTGAGGCATTCCTTCACGCTAATCCTTTCGTTGCCATGACTACAACCCGCTTTTCCCTGAAAACCCTGGTTTGTGCCGCCAGCATCTGGCTGGGAGCCACCCAAACTTACGGCCAATCGGCAGAGGCTGTGCAGCCGGCGGCGCGTTTTGCGAACGTGCCAGCATCAACCATAAAGTTTGGGGGCAAGGCCGCGTTTCCGGCTTTCGATGCGGCCTTCTACCAGAACGAGCTGTTTCTGCTGGGAGAAGCCCACGGTGTGCAGCGCCCGCAGGAAATTGACCTGGCCCTGCTTAAGCACCTGAACGAGCGGGCCGGCGTGCGAACCTACGTAGCCGAAGTGGACTGCGCCAAAGCATACTACCTGAACGAGTACCTGCGCACCGGGCAGGAAGCTACGCTCGACCGAATCTTCCGCAGCTGGAACGCTGAAACTTCGCAGTGGGCCAACCAGGAACTGCGAGCCAAATTCCAGCAGATTCGCAGCTGGAACCAGACGCTGCCCAAAAAGCGGCAGGTTCGTTTCCTGGGCCTCGACCAGCTGCAGGATCTGCCTCTGGCGGCAGATTACCTCACGGCGGTGCTGCCAAAAAAAGGACTGGATGTAGCATTGCGCGGGCAGCTGGATTCGGTAACTGTGCTGCTCCGACAGTTGCCGCCGGCTGGATCTTTGTTGGGGGCCGTAGCTCAACGCGCTTTGCGCACCCTACAGCAGCCCGAAGGCAACCACCGAACCGCTCTTGGCAAGCGGTATGAGGATGTACGGCATCTGCTGGTGGGCGCTACGCAGAACCGCAGCAGCATGCTGGTCCGGGAAAAGAACATCTTCGCCAACTTTCTGGCGCTGTATGAGGCACAGCACCTGACCGGGCAGAAGCTATACGGCTTCTGGGGGCTGGCGCACGTGCTGCAAAGTCCCCTGCAAAGCGGCGCCACCCTGTTTGCGGGGCTGGTGCGCCAGAGTAGCTTGCCGGTGCGCGACAAAGTAGTGTCGTTGATGTGCGTGTTTGCCGATTGCCAGATGCTGCTGCCGGGCAACTTTCTGTCCACGGCCGGCCCTGCCCAGCGCTACGTCCAATCCGATAAATTCAACCACGACGGCCCGCTGACGCTCATTGATGGAATGGCGGAGCTGAAAGCTCAGACCCAGCCGGGCAGTAGCACCGTATTTCAGCTGAATGCCCCGGCTGCAGCCACCAACCAGCAGCCCATTCGGGTAAGCTACGCGCCGGGCGTGCCCAGGGGCCAGCAAATCCACTTCCGGCCGGAGCTGCCGGCTACGGCTTATGTGCAATACCTGATTCTGGTACGCAACTCGGCCGCTGTGCAGGCCCTGCAGCCGTGAGCATGCACCTGCTTCTGCATGTACTCCCCGAAAAGCGTATTTGCCCGCCCAGCCCCTTGCCTTACATTCGTAGTATGACCTCGTTTCTGCTCAAGCACCGCCTCACGCGCTCCGACGTTCGGCTGATTCTGGCATATTGGGCCGTGGTAGCGCCGGTGCTGCTGCTCCAGTACATATCGGATACCGGCTGGAGCTGGTGGCGGACCCTGCCGGTAGTAGTCGTGACGGTGCTGTTCGATACCACCACAGTGGCGGTAATCGTCGGCCAGTTTCTGCCGCTGTTTCTGGACCGCAGGCACTGGTCGCGGCTGGGGCAGGTGCCGGTGTTCTTGCTGCTGAGCGGGGGACTGTACCTGCTGGTGTACGGCAGCCTGCTCGGGCACCGCATCGATTTGTCGGGTATGCGCATTGTGCTGGGAGCCGTAGCCCACGCCAAAAGCTACGGGCTGCTGGCGGTGCTGCTCACGGCCAAGCGCTACTTCGATCTGCAGCAAAAGCTGCTGCAGGTGCGCCAAGCCCAGACGGAAAGCGAGTTGCGCAACCTCAAAGCCCAGCTGGATCCGCACTTCCTCTTCAACAACCTCAACGTGCTGCGCGCCCTTATCCAGCACGACCCGGCCGAGGCCAATGAGTTTCTCAACCGTTTTGCGGCGCTATACCGCTTTCTTATACGCTACAAGGATGAGGACTTTGTGCCGCTGACGGAGGAACTGCGTTTCGTGGAAGAATACATCTACCTGCTCCGCCACCGTTTTGGAACGGCCTACGACTTCCGGCAGACGCTACCCGAAAACGTAGACCCGGACCGGCTGTTGGTGGTACCGGGCACGCTGCAGCTGCTGGTAGAAAACGCCATCAAGCACAACGCCGGCAACGACGACACGCCGCTGCTAATAACCATTGACGTCACCGAAACTGCGCTGACCGTGACGCACCCGCGCCGGCCCAAGCTCACCACGGTCGACTCGACTGGCACTGGTCTGGCCAACCTGCGGGAGCGGTACCGGCTGCTCGGCAACCGGGAAATTGCGGTGACGGATACGGCCGCTACCTTCGCTGTGACGGTGCCGCTGGTGGCTCCGGCGCGGGCATACTCGGCGGCCTGAAAGGAGTTGCCAGTCGTCCGTTATTAGTTTGCGGCTATACTATGGAGGTCATATAGAATTCAAAGAAGCAACTAGTGTGCAATATGGTAGCCTGATACTAACAACTGGCAGCTGACATCAGAAACGGGCAACTCAACACGATAAGATGCATATCCTAATCCTGGAAGACGAGGAGCCGGCCGCCCGGCAAACGGTGCAGTTCCTGCGGCAGGCGGGCCTGTGCGCCACTGCGCCGCCGGTGGTGCGCAGCGTGGAAAAGGCACTGGCGTGGCTGCAGACACACCCTATGCCCGACCTGATTTTCTCAGATATTGAGCTGCTTGATGGCAACGTGTTTTCACTGTACGAGCGGTTTCGCGTCACCTGCCCCATCATCTTCACCACGGCCTACGACCAGTTTCTGCTGCCCGCCTTCCAGGGCAACGGCATTGCTTACCTGCTCAAGCCATTCACCTACGAGCAGTTTCAGGAGGCGCTGACCAAGTACCAGCTGCTGCAGGGCAGCTTTGCGCAGCCCGCCACCCCAGCCCTTAGCCCGGAGGTAGTGCGCGAGCTAAGCCAGGCCCTGCGCCAGGTAGGCCAGCCGCAGTACCGGCAGCGCTTTTCGGTGCGCATGCGCAATGGCCTCTACATTCTGCAGGTGGAGGAAGTGGCCTACGTGCAGGCTGACGAGGGCGTAACCTTTGCCGTGGACGCAGCCGGCACGCGCTACCCGCTCAGCGGCACCCTCACGGAGGTGGAGCGCCAGCTGAACCCCGCGCACTTTGGGCGCCTGAACCGCTCGGAGCTGGTCAACATTGGTTTCGTGGAGAAAGTGGAGCCGTACTTCAACAACCGGCTGGCCGTGAAGTTGCGCGGCAAAGCCGACGTGGTACTCACCACCAGCGCCGCCCAGACGCCCGAGTTCCGGCGGTGGCTGGAAGGGTAGGGGCGGCCGGCTACGCTTGCGTGCGCATTTTTCGGTGCTGGCTTTGCAAGTGCCGGAAATTGCGCTGGGCTAAAAGACCTGATTGAGTACCTTGCTGCCGCAACGCGGCGGCCGGGCTCGGTTTGGCGCGGCGTTGCTCGGAGCGTTTTCATTTCTCAACCCAAACTTCTTCTTATGAGCATTATCACCGAAATCCACGCCCGTCAGATTTTTGATTCGCGCGGCAACCCCACCGTGGAAGTTGACGTGACCACCGAAAACGGCACCGTCGGCCGCGCTGCCGTGCCCTCGGGGGCCAGCACTGGCAAGCACGAAGCCGTGGAGCTGCGCGACGACGACAAGTCGAAGTACATGGGAAAGGGAGTGCTGAAGGCGGTAGAGAATGTGAACAGCAAGATTGCCGAAGAACTGGTGGGCTTCTCGGTATACGAGCAGGGTTTGCTCGACAAGATCATGCTGGAAATGGACGGCACGCCCAACAAGGCTAACCTGGGTGCCAATGCTATCCTGGGCGTTTCGCTGGCGGCTGCCCGCGCTGCCGCTGCCGAGGCAGGCATGCCGCTGTACCGCTACGTGGGCGGCGTAAATGCCACCACGCTGCCCGTGCCCATGATGAACATCCTGAACGGCGGCTCGCACGCCGACAACAGCATCGACTTCCAGGAGTTCATGATTATGCCGGTGGGCGCGCCTACTTTCTCGGAGGCGCTGCGCTGGGGTACCGAAATCTTCCACCACCTGAAAGACGTGCTCAAGAAGCAGGGCTTCAGCACGAACGTGGGCGACGAAGGGGGCTTTGCTCCCAACATCAAGAGCAACGAAGACGCCATCAAAATTGTCATCCAGGCCATCGAGAAGGCCGGCTACAAGCCCGGCGACGACGTGATGATTGCCATGGACGCGGCCGTGTCGGAGTTCTACGAGGATGGTCACTACCACTTCAAGAAAAGCACCGGCGACAAGCTCACGTCTTCGGAAATGGTGTCGTACTGGACCGACTGGACGAAGAAATACCCCATCATCAGCATTGAAGATGGCATGGATGAGGACGACTGGACCGGCTGGAAGGCCCTCACCGACAGCATTGGCGGCACTACCCAGCTGGTGGGCGACGACCTGTTCGTGACCAACGTGAACCGCCTGCAGCGCGGCATTGATGAGAAGATTGCCAACGCCATCCTCATCAAGGTAAACCAGATTGGTACGCTCTCCGAAACCATCGACGCCATCAACCTGGGCCGCCGCAACGGCTACAAGAGCATCATGAGCCACCGCTCGGGCGAAACCGAGGACAACACCATTGCCGACCTGGCCGTGGCCCTGAACACCGGCCAGATCAAAACCGGCTCGGCTTCCCGCTCCGACCGTATGGCCAAGTACAACCAGCTGCTGCGCATTGAGGAAGAGCTGGGCGAAGTGGCCTACTTCCCCGGCCGCAAGATGTAGGGCGCAGAATAGTACAACCTTACGCGTAAAATTTTCAGGAGCCGGTCTGCCAACAGATCGGCTCCTTTGCTTTACCTTTGAAACCTATGGTTTGGACTACGATGCTGGAGCGGGTGCCCGGTTTTCTGCGCAGCTTTTACTTCCTGGCCGGGTTGGCTTTCCTGGCCTGGATGTTCCTGTTCGATGCCAACGACCTGATCAAACAGTACGATGTGTATTCGAAATGGCGGGAGCTCAATACCGAGAAGGAATACTATCTAAGTGAAATCGATAAAGTAAAGAAAGACCGCGCCGAGCTGCTCAGCAGTCCGGAGTTGCTCGAAAAGTTTGCCCGGGAAAAATACATTATGAAGCGTCCCGGCGAAGACGTATTCCTGCTTGTGCCCCAGGAAGAAGAATAACCTTGCCTTTTCCTTTTTGCCCGCCGGCCTGCCCCAGTGCGTGGTGCCGACTGGCCTGCTCTCTGCTTTTTACTTGCTGACTATATGACCAAACGCTACGCATCAGCCTCGCCGTTCAAGTGGTTTTCTTTCTGGATACTGCTGCTGGCCAGCGGGGTTCTGAGCAACTCGGCCACCGCGCAGTCCTACACCATTCCGGCCTCGGGCACCACCTCCATTACCACGTGCGAAGGCATGCTGTATGATAACGGTGGCGCCAACGGCAACTACACCACCTATGCCGACGGCACTATTACCATTTATCCGGCCACTGCGGGCAGCAAAATCAAGCTGGACTTTTCGGCCGTTTCAACTTACTACTACGATGTGCTGCGCATCTACGACGGGCCATCCACCTCGTCGCCGCTGATTGGTGAGTACACCAACTCGTATTCCTCCAACCCCGGCACGGTGTATGGCACTGGCTCCACCGGCGCCGTAACGGTGCGGTTTGCCACCAGCTATTACAACTACGCCGGCTTTGCCGCCAGCATCAGCTGCGTGACTACCGTACCCAAGCCCGACTTGGCCGTGCAAGGTGCCTCCGTGCAGCCGCTGTCGGTGGTGGCTGGCAACAACGTGTACGTAACATCCTCTATCTACAACCTCACGGGCACCACAGCTACCAGCAGCTCGGTGGGCTACTACCTGTCGAAAGATGCGAAGCTGGACGGCAGCGACATTCTGATTGGCAACAGCACGGGCAGCAACCTGGCCGTAGGCGCCTCCAGCTACCGCGAAGCCTCCGTGCAGATTCCGGCCATTACCAACACGGGCAACTACTACCTGCTGTTTGTGGGCGACTATCAGGATGCCGTAGCGGAAAGCAACGAGGATAATAACATTGCTACCGTATCCGTCAACGTTATTCCGGCGGCGGTGGACCTGGTGATGACGCAGGCCAATGTGTCGCCAACTTCCACGGCGGCCGGCAATGCCATCAGCCTGACTTCGTACATCCAGAATACCGGCAACACCAATGCCAGCTCCAGCAGCGTGGGCTACTACCTGTCCACCGACAACAAGCTCGACAGCAAAGACCAGCTGCTAACGTCTACGTTCGGCGGCACGCTGAATGCCAGCTACTCCAACTACGCCAACGCCTACACCAACATCCCGTCCTCCGTGGTACCGGGCACTTACTACGTGCTGTTCGCAGCCGATTATCAGGATCTGGTAACCGAAACCAACGAGGACAACAACGTGACGGCCGTAGCCATTACAGTGGCCAAAGCCAGCATCGACCTGGTGCCTACCCAGTCGCAGCTAAGTGCCACTTCCGTCACGGCCGGCACTACCATCACGGGCACCACCTACATCTACAATCAGGGCAATACATCGGCCAGCAGCTCCAACGTAGGCTACTACCTGTCCAACGATACCAAGCTCGACAGCAAAGACGTGCTGCTGAACTCGGTGAACGGCTCGGCTCTGGCGGCCAATGCCAGTGACTACCGCGGGTCCTACCTCACCGTGCCGACTACCGCCACGGCGGGCACCTACTACGTGCTGTTCGTGGCCGACTATAAAGATCAGGTAGCGGAATCCAACGAAAACAACAACGTCAGCAGTGTTACGCTGCAGGTAGTGGAACCCTACGTGGATTTGACAGTGCAGTCAACTGGGGTCAGCCCTTCGTCGGTAGCCAGCGGCAGCAGCGTTTCGGTTTCGGCCTACGTGTACAACCAGGGCAACTCTACCGCCAGCTCGTCGAGCCTGGGGTACTACCTCTCCAAGAACTCCACGCTCGATGGCAACGACGTGCTGCTGACGTACAGCACCGTCAGCAACATCAGCGCGGGCTACTATGCCTACCCATATGCTTCCGTGCAGATTCCGGCCGGCACGGCGGCTGGCACCTACTACATCCTGTTTGCGGCCGACTTCCAGAATCAGGTAGCCGAGAGCAACGAGCAGAACAACGTCACGGCCTACACCATATCGGTGATTACGCCCGGCATCGACCTGGCTATCTACTCGGCCTCCCTGTCGCGCTACTCGGTGGCAGCGGGCGGCAGCCTGACCACGACGTTCTCCGTGTACAATGGCGGCAATACGGCCACTGCGTCCAGCAATGCCCAGGTATATCTATCGAAGGATGCCACGCTCGACAGCAACGACGAGCTGTTGACCACGTCTACCGGCGGCTACGTGTCGGCCTATGATTATTCGTACCGCTCGTTCAGCAACACCATTCCTACGGATGCCACGCCGGGGGCCTACTATATTCTGGTAGTGGCCGATGCAACCAACCTGGTTTCGGAAACCAACGAGCAGAACAACGCCACGGCCATTGGCATTACCATAACCGAGCCTTTCAACGGTACCGTGGTTCCTACATCGGGCATGGCCAGCATTACCACCTGCGGCACCAAAATCTACGACAACGGCGGCGCGGACGACTACACTTCCTATGCCAATGGCACGCTGACGATTTACCCGGCTACCAGCGGGGCCAAGGTGCAGCTCGACTTCACGCAGTTCACCCTGAACTACTATTCCTACCTGTACATCTACAACGGGCCGGACACGTCTTCCCCGCTATTGGGCTCCTACACGTACTACAATGCCTCGCCGGGTACGGTGAAAGCAACGGGCAGCACCGGGGCTATTACCATCGTTTTTGCCACCGATTACTACGTTTCCACCGGTTTTGAAGCCACCGTATCGTGTATCGGCGTGGCCGATAACCCGGACCTGACGTTATCGGGCGCTACGCTGAGTGGCAGCACCGTGGATGCCGGCAGCTCCCTTACGTCATCGGTGAAGGTTACGAACTCCGGCAAAGGCAGCGCCAGTGCCAGCACTGTAGGCTACTACCTTTCCACCGATACCAAGTTCAGCACCAGCGACGTACCGCTGGCTACCACCACCGGTGGCACGCTGGCGGCCGGCGCCAATGCAACCCGCAGCGCTACGCTCAGTATTCCTTCGGGCACGGCCGTAGGCAGCTACTACGTGCTGTTTGTAGCTGACCCTTCGGAAGCGGTGGCGGAATCCAACGAAACCAACAACGTAGCTTCCCTGGCGCTGAAGGTGACCAAGCCCCAGCCCAATCTGACGCTGGCTTCGGCTACGCTGTCCGCAACGTCGGTTACCAATGGCGGCGCCCTCACCAGCAGCGTCAGCATCAAAAATGCGGGTACGGCCAGCGCCACGGCCAGCACGGTAAGCTACTACCTGTCGAAAGACGCTACCTATGATGCCAGTGACGTGAGCCTGAGCCAGACCACCGGCAGCAGCCTGGCGGCGGGCAGCACCGCCACGCGCAACGGCTCGTTTACCGTTCCGGCTAGCACCACGGCCGGCAGCTACTACGTGCTGTTCGTGGCCGATGCCGCAGCGGCCGTAGCCGAAAGCGACGAAACCGACAACGTAGCCAGCGTGGCCCTGACGGTGAAAGCCGCACAGGCTGACCTGGCCCTGTCGGCAGCTACGCTGGGCAGCACTTCCGTGCTGGCGGGCAATACCGTAACCAGCTCCATTACCGTCAAAAATCAGGGCCAGGCTTCGGCTGCTAGCAGCACCATCAGCTACTATCTGTCGTCGAACACTACCTGGGACGCGAATGACGCCCTGTTGAAAACCGTGACGGGCGCTGCCCTGAATGCCTCGGCTTCTGACACGCGCACCACTACGCTCACGGTTCCGGCCAGCACCACGGCCGGCAGCTACTACGTGCTGTTCGTGGCCGATGCGGCCGCGGCTGTAGCCGAAAGCAGTGAGACGAACAACACTGCGAGCATAGCGCTGTCGGTAACCGTTCCGGCAGTAGCCGACCTGACGCTGAGCGCGGCCGAACTGCAGAGTACGTCGGTACAGCAAGGCGCCACGGTGACGGCCAGTGTGAAAATCAGCAATGGCGGCAACACGGCGGCTACAACCAGCACCGTAGGCTTCTACCTGTCGAAAAACATGACATTGGATGCCACCGACGTAAGCCTAGGGCAGACCACGGGCGGCAGCCTCGCGGCCAGTGCCACGGCTACGCGCACAGCTACGCTCACCATTCCAGCCGCTACGGTAGCAGGCGGCTACTACGTGCTGTTTGTAGCTGACCCGCTGAGCGCAGTTGCCGAGAGCAGCGAAACCAACAACCTGGCCAGCCTAGCCCTGACGGTGACTGACCCGGTGGCCACGCTGATGCCTGACCTCACGTTTGTGGCTTC
Organism: Hymenobacter guriensis; assembly: GCF_015773195.1. Lineage (GTDB taxonomy): Bacteria > Bacteroidota > Bacteroidia > Cytophagales > Hymenobacteraceae > Hymenobacter > Hymenobacter guriensis. Next base: position 396,988 of record NZ_JADWYK010000002.1, on the reverse strand, counting down.
TTCTACCAGCCTATCGGCCAATAGCGGTACCGCTGGAGCGACCATAACGGTGAGCAGCACCATCAGTAACACCGGCACGGGCCCGGCCAGCAGCCTCCCGTACGCGGTGTACCTCTCGGCCGATCAGAGCCTTGATGCCGGCGACGTACAGCTGAGCAGCGCCACAGGCACTGTGCTGGCCAGCGGCCAGACGAGCCCCCTGCAGCTTGGCGCGACCATTCCGGCGGCTACGGCTTCGGGCAGCTACTACATTCTGGTGGTGCTGAACCCTGATAACTCCCTAACCGAAAGCAGCAACGACAACAACACGACCAGTCTGGCCTTCACGGTAACCGTAGCCACCGCCGGGCAGCAGCAAACCGCGGGCCTCACCATCGGGGTGTACCCCAACCCGGCGCGCACGGGGTATTTCCTGGTTTCCCTGTCGGGGGCTAAAGCGGCTGCCGACGATGCCACGCTCACGCTCTTCAACACCCTTGGGCAGCGGGTGGCGCAGCGCCTCGTGCCGGGCCGTAACGGCGTGAGCAAGTTCGACACGCAAACGCTCAGCCAGGGTGTTTATCTGCTGCACATCACGGGTAAAAACCTGCACGTGGTGCAGCGGATAGTGGTAGAATAAACTAAAAACACTTTCGCTCGAATCGGCGGTACCGTAGCGTAGGCAGACAGGCCGGCTAGGTACCGCCGATTTTTTTGTGCGCCCGCTGAGTTATTTTCACCGGCGGCCTGTTGTAGCGGCTCTATCCTTCGCGCTGCCTTACTGATGCTACAGAAGTTCTCCTTGAGTGCGCTGGCTTTGTTGGTGGGCACTGCGCTACCGGCTACGCCGGCGCAAACCACCCCACCCACGCAGGTGCAGGTGGCGCGGCAGTTTCTGCAGGCGGTATTGCGGGCCGATTACCCGGCGGCGTACGGCTTGCTGGATGCCAGCGTAAAGCAGCGGGTAACAGCCGCCCAGTTTGCGGAGGTTGTCCGGCCGGTGCATGCGCAGGCCCAGCACTTTGGCCCCGGCTTCGACTTGTACAAGCTGGGGCTGCGGCTGGGCGAAGGCGGGAGTATGCGTTACTTCTGTGCTTTCACGTTCAAGAAAGACACCCTGGCAGGAGCGCCCCACCTTCAGCTGGATGTTTCTTTCCGGGATTCGGTGGCAACGCAGGTGCTGTATTTTACGCCGGTGCCGGCCCAGCCCGGTCAGCCCGGCCTGCCGCTGCCTTAGGCCGGCAGGGAAATCTTGCCGCACAATACCGCCGGCGCACCGGCCGCGTGCAGCTGCGTAGGCGTGCCGGCCACACTCTCATTGGCCAGCAGCGCAAACAGAACGGCTTCTTTCGCATCGGGAGGTACGCCCAGCAAATCAGTACTGACCAGCCTGCAGAAGGACAGCTTTCGTTGCAGTGCTGCCAACAGCGTGGCATTATGCGCACCTCCACCACTTACATACACAGCCAAAGCCGGTACCGGCCCGAATGCCTGTTGCAACGCCCGGGATACGCTCGTGGCACTAAGCTCGGTGAGGGTAGCCAGTAAATCCTCCAAGCCGAGGGCCAGCGTGCCGCTCAGTTCCTGAGCCTGAAGCAGGTAAGCGGCGCTGAACAGCTCCGGGCCCGTGGTTTTGGGCAGCGGCGCCGCAAAAAACGGATGGTCCAGCAAAGCTGTGAGCAGGCCGGCATGTACCTGCCCGGTTGCCGCCAGCTGGCCGCCTTCATCGTACACCAGCTCCGGCCGGTGGGAGCGGATAGCTGAATCCAGCAGGGTGTTGGCCGGGCCGGTATCCGTACTAAATATGGGGAGCACATCATTCTGCAGGCAAGGCAGAAAGGTGAAGTTGGCAATGCCACCCAGGTTGAGCAGGACGCGGGCTTCCGTGAGGCTGCTTAGCAGCAGATAGTCGCCGTAGGTAGCCAGCGGGGCTCCTTCGCCCCCGGCCGCCACGTGCTTCTGTCGGAAGTCACTGAGCGTGATAATGCCGGTACGTATGGCCAGCTGGTCGCCGTCGCCGAGCTGTAGGGTGGCGTTCTGACCTTGGAAGTCGGGTTGCTGGTGCTGGTGGTGCGGGGCGTGAAAAACCGTCTGGCCGTGGCTGGCCAGCAAATCCACGGCGGCGGGCGGCACCTGCCACGCGTGCAGGCAGTCCAGCACCATATCGGCGTGCAGCCGGCCCAGCCACGGATGCAGCAGCGTGAGGTACTCCAGGCTCACCTGGGGCCGGGCAAATACCTGCCGGATGCGGTGGCGCACCTCATCCGAGTACGGCACGGTGGCAAACTCCTCCAACTCCAGCCGGGTGCCTGGTCCGTGCCCGTGCAGGCGGCAAAGCGCCACATCCAGCCCGTCCAGCGAGGTGCCCGACATCAGCCCCGCAATACGGCGGCTGGGCTGTTGCGCAAGGTGGTACAGGCGGGCGACGTGCGGATTCAATGGGCTGAATGGTTATATGGCTGAATGGGTTTCTAATTAAATGGCTACAGGCCTAGACATTTAATCAGAAACCCATTCAGGCCTTTAGTCAATCTTCTTTCCGGCCATAGCCTGGCTGATGGAAATGTTCATTACTCGCTCGGCGAAGGGCCGCGTCAGCTCTTCCAGCTCATCCACGGCTTTCAGAATCACGTCCTTCTCCTGGGTGGTGAGGGCCGCTTTGAGTTGGGCTACGCCCGCCGTCGTCTTCGTAATTTCCTCAGCGGTGAGGTGCTGGCCGTTTTTGGCCACGAAGCGCTCTACTTGGTAAAGCATCTGCTCGGCCACGGTGCGGGCCTCAATCACCATGCGGGCGGCAATATCCTCCCGGGCATGGGTCATTGAGTCCATCAGCATCTGCTCTACCTGCTCGTCTGTCAGGCCGTACTGGGGCTTGATTTCCACTTCCTGGCGGGTGTTAGAGCGCAGCTCAATGGCTTCCACCTTCAGAATCCCGTCGGCATTTAGGATAAAGTTGACATCGACCTTGGGCAGACCGGCGGGCATGGCCGGAATGCCACGCAGGTCGAACTCGGCCAGCTTGCGGTTTTCCTTCACCAAGTCCCGCTCGCCCTGGTACACCGAAATCTTCAGGTTCACCTGTCCATCCACCGACGTCGTGTACTGGCGGCCGGCCTTGGTCGGAATTTTGGAGTTGCGCGGAATAATCGGGTCCATCAGCCCGCCCAGCGTTTCGATGCCCAGCGTGAGCGGCGTTACGTCCAGCAGCAGCACGTCGCGGCGGTTGCCACCCAGAATATCGGCCTGAATGGCGGCTCCCAGGGCTACCACTTCGTCGGGGTTCAGGGAATTGTTAGCTTGCTGCTGGAAAAACTCCGAAACCGCGTTGTACACCAATGGCACGCGGGTAGAGCCGCCCACCAGCAGCACGGCCGTCAGGTCCTGGGGCTGCAGCTTGGCATCGGCCAGGGCTATACGGCAGGAATCAATCGTGCGCTTCACCAATGGCCGGATCAGCTCCTCAAATTCCGGGCGCGTCAGGCGCAGCACCAGGTTGTCTAGGAAGTTGGCCCCGAAGTCGTCGTGCTGGCTGAGGTAGCGCTTGGCGGCTTCGGCCAGCAGGCGCAGCTCCTGCTGTAGTGGGCCGTTGTCGGCCAGGGTGGAAGCCAGATTGTGCTGCTGCGTCCAGTGGTTGATGATGGCGCGGTCCAGGTCGTCGCCGCCAAGGTAGGTGTCACCGTTGGTGCTGAGCACCTCAAAAATGCCCTGGTGCAGGTGCAGGATGCTGATATCGAAGGTGCCGCCGCCTAGGTCGTACACGGCCACGGTTTTTTCTTCCTCGGGGTCGAGGCCGATGCCGTAGGCCAGCGCGGCAGCCGTGGGCTCGTTCACGATGCGCAGCACTTCCAGCCCGGCCAGACGGCCGGCGTCGCGGGTGGCCTGGCGCTGGGAGTCGTTGAAGTAGGCGGGCACCGTAATTACGGCTTTGTTGACGGGCGTTTTGAGGGCGTGCTCGGCACGGGCCCGCAGCTCCTTCAGGATTTCGGCCGACAGCTCGATGGGGGAGTAGAACATCTCACCCACCCGGATTTTCACCAGCCCTTCGGAGTTGTCGTCGATGACCTTGTAGCCCAGGTCGCGGGCGTGCTGGCCCAGGTCTTTGTAGGATTTGCCCAGCAGGCGCTTCACCGAGTAAATCGTGTTCTGCGGGTCGGTAAGCAGGTAGTCTTTGGCATCGGTGCCCACGACGGGCGTTTCGCCGCCGGCCGGGAAGTGCACCACCGAGGGCACGATGGTGCCGCGGCCTTGGTCGTTGATGGCCACGGGCTGCCGGCCGTCGGGGTGGATGTAGGCCACCAGCGAGTTGGTCGTGCCCAGGTCGATGCCGACGATGATTTCTTCCTGCTGAATACTGCCGGTAGAAAGGTTGATTGCAACTTTAGCCATAGCAAAAAAAGAAGCGCCACAAAGGCGCACGAAGGGCGAAACGACGATAAAACAGCCGGAGCGGCAAACCGTTTCGGGTGCTACAAAAGTAACGAAGAATGCGCCGTTATTCTCCGGCTGTACGCGGTGGTAGGGCAGGTGTTTGCCGGTGGGTGCTAACTGAAGCCGCCCAGCGTCACGTCAGCAACCTTGGCCGTCTGGCCTTACCTGAACGGTAAAGTTGCTGTACTTTTCTTGCCGGTTTCTATCATTTCAACGTGCCACTCGCCTTGCGAAATGGGAACTGACCTACTTGCGTCGGCTGCTCCCAATGGATATTTCCCTGAGTAATGCTCTGCCTGAATGCTTGTTCAAATGGGAAGGCCGGCTTGTAGTCAGAACACTAAGTACGAACTTTAGCCCGTGCCGATGCTCAAATCGTTGATTTCTGTTACGTGGGCTGTCTGCTCCTGGCAGCCTCTCTTGGGGCTGATGGCTGTTTTAGCGGCCTGTCAGTCGCCGGAGGTTGCGCGGCAGGAGCCGCGGACCATGCCGGTGCCGCCCACGCCGGTAGCAACTGTGGTGGTGCCCGACTCGCTGCGGCTGACGCCCGTAGCGCCTCTGGCAGCCGTGCCCGATTCGTTGAGGCGGGCTGTACGGGCACTGCATAAACGACTGGGGCCGGCAGCGGCTACGCTGCGCCCTTCTGTATTGGAGCGAGCCTGCGTGGGGTACCTCACTCTGCGCCGGGCCGGGCGGGTACGTCGCGCCGGCGTGCTGGCTGTGGCCGACATGGATTTGCCTTCCTCCGAAAAACGCCTGTGGGTAATTGACCTGCGCCGGGCCGAAGTGCTGGAGCATAGCCCAGTGGCGCACGGCCGGGGCTCGGGCCACCTGCGGGCGCGCCGGTTTTCCAACACCATCAAATCGGCGTGCACGGCGCTGGGCTTCTACGCCACCCAAGACACGTACCAGGGCAAACACGGCCTTTCGCGCCGCCTGCGCGGCCTCGACGCGGGCCAGAACGACAACGCCCTGCGCCGCTACGTGGTGCTGCACGCCGCCGACTACGTGAGCCGCCGCCACCTGCAGCGGCACGGGCAGGCCGGCAACAGCCGTGGCTGCCCCGCCCTGCCCCCGGATCAGTACCGCGCTATCATTGCCGCGGTGCCCGAAGGAAGCTGCCTGCTGCTCAGCGGTCCCGGCCTGGAATCGAAGTGGCTGGATGGGGCAGTTGCTGCCGAAAGGTTGGCAGCGCGCGGGTGGTTGTAGAATACAAATGCTGATTATCGACCAATTAGATATCTTAAAAGATATGATAGTGGAATTTGGAGAGCCAAGCTACTATTGGCTGCCTGTCAGGATTGTCGTAAATGATAGTGAGCTATTATTCAAATCATCAGCAGTATTGCTGGAACCGGTGACAGAATTGGCTAAGGCGCTAAAAGAAGTAGTAATGGGGCCAGACGAAGTTAAAGTGACTATGTATTGGTGGCTGGAGCCAGAGTATTATGATTTCTGCTTTTGTCGAAAGGACACACAATACAAATTGACAATCTGGTATATAGATGATGATTACGCCGGCTATAGAGAGAGGAGAACTATGCACAGTGAAATCACAGGCTCTGTCAACGACATTATATTGCCATTCTATCGAGCAATCAAAAAGTTTGCTTCATATGCGTATGCTGAGACGCACTGGCCGGCACTTGACTCAATAAAAATCACAAGGCTTACACAGATTATTAAAGGCCGTAAAGCCTAATAAGAAAAAGAGCCGCTGGAAACTCCAGCGGCTCTTTTTGCAGATGGGCTTAAGCGGAAATTACCGCACTATCACCTTACTGCTGCGGTTCAGCTCGGGCGAGGAGAGCTGGTACACGCCGGCGGGCAGGGTTTCCACGCTCAGGCGCAGCTCGTTGGTGCCGGGGTAGAGGCGGGCGGTTTGCTGGTGTAGCAGGCGGCCGGTCAGGTCGTAGAGGCGCAGGGTGGCCGTGCGCTGCCCCACCGATTCCACTACTACGTCGATGCGGTTAGCGGCGGTAGGGTTGGGGTACACGTGCAGGGCGTCGGTCAGGGTAGCTTCCGAGGCAACGTCCGTTACGGTGGTGCCGCCCCGGGCCGTCATGGAGCCCACTACAGCCGTGGGGGCCGTGTACGTCACTTTCACAAAGGCGCGCTGGGCGGGGTTGGCGGTGCTGGCGTTTTTGGCGCGCAGCGTAATCCAGCCGGCGGCCGTGGGCGTGTAGGTGCCGGTGAGGTTACCAATACCGGTTTTGCTCGTCAGAATGGTGCCGCTGCCGTTCACCAGCTCCACCGTGAGGCTGCGGGTGGCATCAGTCGGGAAGAGGTTGTAGCTAACGGTTTTGCCGGAAGCCGAGTAGATGCGGCCCGCCGTGCGGTAAGCGGTAGATGCGGCTGGCAGCTGCCCGCCCTGCTTCAGGGAAGAAGCGTGGGAGTCGCCCAAATCATCGGCCAGCTCCCATTCCTGGGTGGTGGCCATAGCTGCCCGCACGTAGTTGGTGCCGATGCCCGTAGGCGCCCACACCGAGTAGCCGCGGCGACCGCCCGCGGCCGTGCCGTTGCAGGGCGGAGTGTTGATGCTCACCGTTTGCGAGCTGCTTACCGTCACGGTAGCAGTGCCGTTGGCGCCGGAGTAGTCCTTCAGCACGGTGCCGGGCGCGAAATCGGTGGAAACAGTGCTGTTCTGCCAGGCGCTCCAGTTGTCGTTGATGCCGATAATGGCCTTGGTGCTGCGCTCAATCACGAGGTGGTCGGCGGCCTGCCAGCGCACTTTGTAGGCGCCGTCCTTGAAGCGCAGGTTCTGGTGGCACCAGATCAGGTTCTCGATGTCGGAGTGGGTAGGCAGGTCGGTGGTGCTGGTGGGCTGGTGCGAGAACCGCTTGCCTGTCGTCGATACGTTAAACAGGTCCTCGAAGAAAATCTGCGGGGAACCATCCAGCGCCAGGGCAGCGGCGTAGGCGGCTGAAATACGCCCGTCGCCGGAGTCAATATGCGGGGCCAGCTCCGAACCGGTGTTCCAGCCCGTGATGTTGCCCGTGGCGTCGGTAGTGGGGCGGTAGGTGTCGTGGTTGTTCACGAAGGGCACGGTGCGGTGCACGTACTGCCCGTTGATGAGCACCACTCGCGTACCCTGCTGGTAGCCGGGCAAGGAGCCAATATCAAAATTGCCGCCCCCACTCACGATATTGTAGATACCGTTGCGCAGGGAAAAATCGAAGGTGCCGGCGCGGTTTTGTACGTTGCTCACCCAGCCGTCCATCTGGCCCGAGGAGCCCACCCATTCGCCTACGGCGTACATGGTGGCCCCGCCGCTGGCCCAGCCGGCATTGCTCTGGAGGTTATACAGGAAATCCTCCATGGCAAAGTCAGGGAAGTGCTTTACGGCATCCAGCCGCACCCCATCAAAGCCTACTTGCTTTTTGTACCACACCAGCCAGTTGCGCATGTTGTTGCGCATATAGTCGGAGGCCTGGGCGGGGTTGAAGGAAGCGTTGGAGCTTTGGCCGTAGGAGCCGGAGTAGTAGCTCACGTCGGGCCCGAAGTACACGGCGTTCCAGTCGCCGGAAGTTGAGTTGTTGCCCGGGTTGGGGTTGAAGTTCTGCCAGTTCTTGGGGAAGCGGCCATTGCGGGCCAGATAGTTGGCCGCATCTTCGGCCGAGGCGGGCTTGGTGTAGCTGGCGTAGCGGAAGTTCTTGTACTTGCTGGTAGAATAGTCTTCCCAGGCGGCTGGGTCCTGGCCGCCGGCGCCGCTCTGGGAACCAGCCCCATCCACGTGGTTGAGCACGATGTCCTGCACCACCTCAATGCCGTTGGCGTGCAGAATGGCCACCGCGCGCAGCAGCTCGTCCTTGGTGCCCAAACGCGTACCTACAAAGCCTTTCTGGTACTTGTCGCCCAGGTCGTAGTGGTCGAAGGGGGAGTAGCCGTTGCCCTGGTTGCCGTTCTTGATGCTCGGTGGCAGCCACACGGCGTCCACGCCCATGGCTTTTAGACGGGGTGCCAACTGAGCAATGTAGTTAGCCCAGCCGTTGGGGTAGTTGGAGTTCCAATAGTCCCACCAGAAGCCCTGCAGAACCACTTTCTGCGCGTGCGCCGGGTGGTTGCCCAGCACACAAAGCGCCGCGCCCGCCAGAACGAGTTTTTGTAACCATTTAATAGAAGTGTGCATGAAGGTTGGGGAATTTGGGGTGATGTAAAAAGAAGAAAGAGCGAAAATTCGCCTTTTTGAAGGAGGTTTCAGCAAAGGCGGTATGTAAATTAGGGAGCTTACTGCTAATTCCCATGAGAAGCCATAATGTTATTATTTGCAGAAAGTGAGTATTCACTCACAAATATTAAGCATGCCAGAATCGTGATGGGCCTATGTATATGTAATTCAGTATATTATCAGATAATTTCAATGCACCCTTGCCTCCTATTCTGCGTATAGCAGAACTACCGCAGGCACTCTTTCCGGGAGGCTGCTATTTTAAACACGCATCAACGCCTAACATCTATATGGAAAAGCCGAGTGTAATTCGCCGCAACCGCCTGAAGCGCCGGGCTCGTCGGGCGGCTCGTCGTATCCTGCCGTTCGTGGCTTCTTTGTTTATGGCCACCCCGCTGGCCACGCCCATGGGCTCGGCCAAAGCCACCGGGGCTGAATACCGTGTGCCCACTGCCTCGGAGCCGCGTACTTCGGCCTTCAATAGCACGGCGCATCAGCTCTACTCGGAGCTGGGTGCCGAGGCCACCGGTCTGCGCTATGAGGTATTTCAAAAGGCCCTGACCGGCTACCTGAATCTGCGTCACGACGGCCGCTTGAGCGACGACAAGCAGTTGCTCACGGTTATCGACTTCGAAAAGCCTTCGACCGAGAAGCGCCTGTGGGTGCTCGATCTGGCCGGCAAGCACATCCTGTTCAACACGCTGGTAGCCCATGGCCACAACTCAGGCGAGAACGTAGCCACGACCTTCTCCAATGAGAATGAGTCGAATATGAGCAGCCTGGGCTTCTACGTAACGCAGGGCGAGTACCAGGGCAAGCACGGCCGCTCGCTCAAGCTGGAAGGCGTGGATGAAGGCTACAACGACAACGCCATGAGCCGCTCGGTGGTGATGCATGGGGCCGAGTACGTGAGCGAAGACTTTATCAAGCAATTCGGCCGCCTGGGCCGCAGCCTGGGTTGCCCCGCGCTGCCCATGGACCAGTACAACGAAATCATCAGCACCGTAACGGGCGGCACCTGCCTGTTCCTGAACGGGGCCGACGCGCAGTATTCATCTAAGTACCTTAACCAGGACGTGGCGCTGCAAACCTATTTCCAGACGGGTGCCTTGGTATAAGTGTTTGACGAAAAGAAAAAAGCCCGGCTGCTTACTGCAGTCGGGCTTTTTTGTGGGGTAGCCGTTTTACAGCTTCACCCCAAACTTGGCGCCCACGGTTTCCAGGTCGCGCACCACAGGCTCCAAGAGCGGAATACCCTCCAGCAGCCGTTGTGCGGAGGTTTCGCGCTCAGGGTCACCGGGGATGAGCACCTGCTGGCCCGGAACGGCCTGGGCCCCGCGGAAGGTGGTAATCCAGTTGTCCATATGGGCCTTGAACTCGTCGGCGGGGCGGAAGGCGTCCACGCGCATGGCCCCGAAGAAGTGGCCGAGCCCCTGGCCTACGGGGTTGGCCGAGGGCTGCAGAAACGCTACAAACGGCGGCACCCATGGCCCGTAGTTGGCTCCGCTCAGCACCGCCGAGAAAATATCGACCACGGCGCCCAGGCCATAGCCCTTATGTGAGCCGGTGGCCCCGCCCAGCGGCAGCAGCGCCCCGCCGTTTTTCACGGCGTTGGCATCCGATGAGCCTACGCCGGCAGCATCCTGGGCCCAGCCTTCGGGAATGGGCAGCTGCTTGCGCTGGGCAATTTCCAACTTGCCGTTGGCGGCGGTGGTAGAGGCCATGTCCAGCACAAAATCGGGCTGCTCGCCGGCGGGCACGGCCACGGCAATGGGGTTGGTGCCCAGCAGCCGCTCCAGCGAATAGGTAGGGGCAACCAGGGGTGAGGCGTTGGTCATAGCCAGGCCAATCATGTCGTGGGCCAGGGCCTTCATGGCATGGTAGCCCGCAATGCCGAAGTGGTTGGAGTTTTTCACCGACACCCAGCCCGTGCCTACCTGCCGCGCCTTTTCGAGGGCTACTTCCATAGCCTTAGGGCCAACGACCAGGCCCAGCCCCCCGTCGCCATCCACCACGGCGGTGCTGGGCGTTTCGTAGGTGACGCCTACGCGCGGGGTGGGGTTGATGCGGCCGGCCTCCCAGAGGCGCACGTAGCCGATGAGCCGCGCCACCCCGTGCGAATCAACTCCGCGCAAGTCAGCCGAGAGCAGGGTCTCAGTGGCCAGCGTGGCATCGGCGGCAGGGCAGCCCATACCCCGGAAAACGGCTTCGGTGAAGGAGAAAAGGTGCGTATAGGAAAAGGTAGTGGTCATGGAGTGCGTTGTTCAGAAGAAGGAGACTGTCAGGCTGAGCAAAGTGGGAAAGGGGGGCCAAGCTCAACGTGACAGATGGATTAAGTTTCCGCTACCAACCTACCCTTCCAGCAGCTCCGCCAGCAGGCCTTCCTTCAGGGCGTAGGAGGAGGCCGTAATGCCGGGCAGCTGGTATGTTTCCAGCACGAAATCAATGAGTACACAGGCCACCACAATCATGTCGGCGCGCAGGGGCGTCATGCCGGGCAGAGCCAGGCGGCCGGCGTGGTTGAGGGAGGTGAGCTGGGCGTAGCTAGCGCGGAAGCTGGCCAGAGGAATAGCCGTTGCCGGGGCGGCTTTGCCCACCAACTCGGGCTGGCCGGCGCGGGCCGCCTGCAGGTCGCAGAGAGTATCGAAGGTGCCGCTGGCGCCTACCAGGGCCACGGGCGCGTGCGTAGCCACAGCCGCCGTGAGGGGCGCCAGTACCTCGGCCAGGTAGGCTTTTTCGGCCTGGATATCTTCGGCGGAAAGCGGGTCGTGGTGGAAAAACTTATCCAGCAGCCGCTGCGCCCCAATTTCAAAGCTTTGCTTCCAAAATATCGAATTGGCGTTGGCTATGATAAATTCCACCGAACCGCCGCCGATGTCCATCAGCAAATGCGTGGCCTCCCCCAGCGGCACGGCCTTCCGAATGCCCTTGGCAATGAGCTCGGCCTCCCGCTCCCCGGGAATTACTTCCACCCGAATGCCGGTTTGCTCGAAGATTTCCTGCACTAGCTCCGGGCCGTTGCGGGCTACGCGCATAGCGCTGGTGGCCGTGGCGCGCACTTCCGTCACCTGATGCAGCTCAATTTCCTCCTGAAAAGCGACCAGCGTGTGCAACGCCCGAGCGTAGGGTTCCGGCGCAATTTCACCCCGGCTAATGCCGCCTTCGCCCAGCTTCACGCCTACTTTGGTGCGCAGCAAAACCACCGGCTCCTGGTGGCGCGGCTCGGGCAATTCCACAATCAGCAGGTGAAAGGTATTGGTGCCCATATCAATAAGGGCCAGGCGGCGGTGGTGAAGCATCGTTCGGTTTTCGTTATGGGTTGTTCGTTTTCTGGTCGACGGCACAGCACCAGCGTACTGCGTCGGCTGAAAACGACGGGGCGTTCCTGCTAACAGGCTGCATGATACGCGTTATCGGCAGACGAAAAACGAACAACCAACAACAAAAAACGGGTCAGTTCGCAAACCGGCAGAACGTGCCCAGGGGCAGCTTGCGGGCGGCCTGGTCATGCAGGTAGATTTCGCCTAGCTCCCGGGTGACGTGGGTTTTCGGGAAGATGTCCGTAACGAGGTTGTCCAGAATTAGCGCCGAGAAGCCAAGGGAGTAGAGGTTGATCAGGAAGAAGTGGTCTTCGGGGTCGAGCAGCTGCTGGCAGAGCTTGAGCATTTCGTTTAGCTGGTCTTCGAGCTGCCACTTTTCCCCGTTCGGGCCGCGGCCGTAGGCGGGCGGATCCAGAATCAGGCCCTGGTACTTGTTGCCGCGCTTTACTTCGCGCTGCACGTACTTCCAGGCGTCTTCCACCAGCCAGCGCACCCCGTCGAGGGAGCTAGCTTCCATGTTGTCGCGGGCCCAGAAGTTCACCTGCTTTACCGAGTCGAGGTGCGTAACGTCGGCCCCGGCAGCGCGAGCGGCCAGGGTGGCGGCTCCGGTATAGGCAAACAGGTTGAGCACGCGCGGCACGGCAGCGCGGCGCTTGCGCGTCTGCTCGTAGATGAATTGCCAGTTGGGGTCCTGCTCGGGAAACAGCCCCACGTGCTTGAACGAAGACAGCCCCAGCCGGAACTTCAGCTTCAGGCCGTCGGGCCGCTCGTAGCCAATCACCCACTGCTCGGGCATATCGGGCCGCAGCTTCCACTGGCCACGCTCCTGGCTGCCTTTTTCGCGGGTGAAGGTGGCGTGGGCGCGCTGCCACTCGCTGGCCGGCAGCTTGGGGTCCCACACGGCCTGGGGCTCAGGGCGGGCCAGCACGTAGCGGCCAAAACGCTCCAGCTTTTCGAAGTTGCCGGCATCGAGCAGCTCGTAATCGGGCCAGGGACTGGTAGTGAGGAAGGAGTACATGCCCGCAAAGGTAACGATGAGAAGAGGTGAGGCTGGTAGGCGCGGCCTGATAAGATAGAGCGGCGCATTATCTTGGGGCAGCCTCCGCTTGCGTAAGCCGACCGCCCCGGGCAGTCTGCACTGGTCGAAACCATCCGGTTAGCGCAGCCCGGTGTACTTTTGCTGACTGGCCGAAACAAACCCGGTGGGACAGAGCTATGCTGGACGCAGGCTTTTCCGCCGCACCCAATCTCGCTATGACGCTACACTTCCATAAATACCAGGGCACCGGCAACGACTTCGTGATGGTGGACGACCGCGCCCGTCAGTTTCCGGCCGACGACCACGCCCTCGTGCGCCGCCTCTGCGACCGGCGCCTCGGCATCGGGGCCGATGGGTTGATTCTGCTGCGTCTGCTTGAGGGCTATGACTTCGAGATGGTGTACTTCAACGCCGATGGCTACCTGGGCTCCATGTGCGGCAACGGCGGCCGCTGCACCGTGGCTTTTGCCCGCTACCTGGGTGCGATAGAGCAAACCACCTCTTTCCTGGCTGCCGATGGTCCTCACCACGCCAGCATCGACCCGGATGGTACCGTACACCTGCGCATGCAGGACGTGGCGGGCCAGCAAGCCGTGGAAGAGGACGTGTTTCTGGATACCGGCTCGCCTCACCTCGTACGCTTTCTTCCCGCAAGTTCTCTGGCCGAGCTCAACGTGTTTGCCGAAGGTCGGGCCATCCGCTACAACGACCGGTTTCGGGAGCGGGGCACCAATGTCAACTTCGTGGAAGCGCCCACGGCTGCCGGTCAGCCCTGGCAGGTGCGCACCTACGAGCGGGGCGTGGAAAACGAAACGTTTTCCTGTGGTACCGGCGTCACGGCGGTAGCGCTGGCCGCCTCGCGCCGCGGAGCCAGCAGCCCAATTCACCTGCGCACCCCCGGTGGCGACCTGCGCGTATCGTTTGAAGCCCGCCCCGATGGCTCTTTCACCCAAGTTTATCTCAGCGGCCCCGCCACCCGCGTGTTTGAGGGAAGGTGGGAAGAGGTGACAGGTAACAGGTAACACGTTACACGTTGTCCTTGGCGGCAGACTTAGGCCAGACTGCCCGCCGCCGGATAGAAGCCAGTCTTCGGACTGGCGGCCGCAAAGCGGCCATCCGGTAAAGCACCCCAGTGTTCCGCCCCGTCTGTTCTCTGTTACTATCACACCTATGCTTGGCAACGACCTCGTTTTCCTGCGCGCCCTCGAAGCGGAGGACCTGGACTTCCTGTACGCGCTGGAAAATGATGCCGACGTGTGGGGCGTGTCCGATACGCTGGCGCCCGTGTCGCGGCACCTGCTGCGGCAGTACCTGGAGCACGCTGCTGCCGATTTTCATCAGGTGCGCCAGCTCCGGCTGGTCATAGCCAGTCAAGCCACTAAGCAGGCCGTAGGCACCGTCGATTTGTTTGATTTCAACCCTCTGCACGGCCGGGCGGGCGTGGGAATTATGGTGCTGGCAACGGAGCGTCGGCAGGGCTATGCCCAGGCTTCGCTGGCGTTGCTGCTGACATATGCCCGTCGCACCCTGCGTCTGCATCAGGTGTACTGCTCGGTGGCCGCCTCCAACGAAGCCAGTCAGCATCTATTTGAGAAAATTGGATTTTCTCGGGTAGGAATACGGCGCCAATGGTTACGTAATACGTTGGGCTGGGAAGACGTAGTAGAATACCAATATATGTTATAAATAACGGATGAGCTTGCTTGTGCAGGATTAAGGATCGGTTAAAAATTTCAGCTTTACCGCTGTATCCTTTTCTCTGGTTTGGGCGTAAGGCAGAAGGCTGACCGGCGCGTGTGGTATCGTTAGAAAGACCCCGGCCAGCACTTCACTTTCTTATTCTCCGTCCGTATGCCGTCCACGACCTCGGCCGAGGCGCCCGCGCGCGCCTCTATCCCGACGCCAGCACATTCCCAAACCGCTCTGCATTCCGCTACCCCTACTCACACCTCATTACCGGATTTAGTTTGTTTTGCGCATCTGCACTGGGACTTTGTGTGGCAGCGCCCCCAGCACCTATTATCGCGCTTTGCCCAGCAGGGCCGGGTGTTTTACGTGGAGGAACCTTTCTTTCACAACGACGACCTGATTGAGCCGCACATCGAAGTGAAAGAGCGGCAAAACGGCGTCAAGGTGATAGTGGCCCACTTGCCGCAGCGCCTGCGGGGCCAGGAAGATGCCACCGACGAAGCCCAGGCCAACCTGCTTACCCGCTTTTTCGCCGATAACAACCTCACCGAATACATTTTCTGGTACTACACGCCCATGGCGCTGGCCAAGTCCCGCCACCTGCAGCCGGTGCTTACCGTGTACGACTGCATGGACGAGCTGGCGGCTTTCAAGTTTGCACCCCCGGCTCTGCGGGAGCGGGAGCAGGAGCTCTTCCAGAAGGCTGATCTGGTATTCACCGGTGGCCACACGCTCTACGAAGCCAAAAGCCTGCAGCATGCCGACGCCCACGCGTTTCCGAGCTCCATTGATAAAGACCACTTCGGGCAGGCCCGCCAGGAAATGCCCGAACCAGCTGACCAGGCCAGTATTGCGCATCCACGCATCGGCTTTTTTGGGGTGGTAGACGAGCGGCTGGACATTGCCCTGCTGGGCGAGCTGGCGGCTGCCCACCCCGAGTGGCAGTTCATTATCATCGGGCCGGTGGTGAAGATTGACCCCGCGCTGCTGCCCCGTACCGCCAACATCCACTACCTCGGTGGCAAAAACTACCAGGAGCTGCCGGCTTACCTGCGCGGCTGGGACGTGGCCACGCTGCTGTTTGCCGACAACGAAAGCACCAAGTTTATTTCGCCCACCAAAACGCCCGAATACCTGGCGGCTGGCAAGCCCGTGGTGAGCACGCCTATCCGCGACGTGGTGCGGCCCTACGGCGACCTGAACCTAGTACACATTGCCGCTACTGCCGACGAGTTCGGCCAGGCCATTGAGAAAGCGCTTGAGCAGAACGCCGATACCGACTGGCGCCACCGCACCGATGAGTACCTCAAAACCATCAGCTGGGACCTCACCTGGCAGCAGATGGTAGACCTGATGGCCCAGCGCCTCGCCACCAAAAAAGCCTGACTTACGTACTAACCTCTGTTAACGCCCTCTTTTTCACCAACCAAGCCCAGCCATATGTTTGATTATCTCATCGTCGGAGCCGGGTTTGCCGGTAGCGTGCTGGCCGAGCGGCTGGCTACTCGCAGCAACAAGAAAGTCCTCATTATCGACAAGCGCAACCACATTGCGGGCAACGCTTACGACCATTACAACGAGGAGGGTATCCTGGTCCACAAATACGGGCCGCACATCTTCCACACCAACTCCCGGGACGTATTCGAGTACCTCTCCAACTTCACCGACTGGCGCCCCTACGAGCACCGGGTGCTGGCTTCGGTTGATGGTCAATTGGTGCCCATGCCCATCAACCTCGATACCATCAACAAGCTCTACGGCCTGTCGCTGAACTCCTTTGAAGTAGAGCAGTTCTTTGAGTCAGTGGCTGAGCAGGTGCCGGTTATCAAGACCTCCGAAGACGTAGTGGTAAGCAAGGTAGGCCGCGAGCTGTACGAAAAATTCTTCAAGAACTACACCCGCAAGCAGTGGGGTATGGACCCTTCGGAGCTGGATAAGTCGGTGACTTCGCGCGTGCCCACCCGCACCAACCGCGACGACCGGTACTTCACCGACACCTACCAGGCTATGCCGCTGCACGGCTACACCCGCATGTTTGAGCGGATGCTGGACCACCCCAACATCAGCATCATGCTGAACACCGACTACCACGACGTAGTCGACTTCATTCCCTTCAAGGAAATGATTTTCACGGGCCCGGTAGACGAGTATTTCGACTTCAAGTTTGGCAAGCTGCCTTACCGTTCCCTGGAGTTCAAGCACGAAACCCTGAATCAGGAAAACTACCTGGCCGCGCCGGTAGTGAACTACCCCAACGACAACCTGTATACGCGCATCACCGAGTTCAAAGCCCTAACCGGCCAGAAACACCCCAAAACAGCGCTGGTGTACGAGTTTCCCAAGGCCGAGGGCGACCCGTACTACCCCGTGCCGCGCCTGGAAAACGCCGAGCTGTACAACAAGTACAAGAAGCTGGCCGACGAAACGCCCAACGTCCATTTCGTAGGCCGCTTGGCTACCTACAAGTACTACAACATGGACCAGGTGGTAGCACAGGCTCTCACGCTGTATAAGAAGCTCACCGACAAGCCCATTGAAAAAGCGGCTACTACGCCTCCTATCACGGGCTCGGCCTCCATCATGGAGAAAATTCTGCCTCGCACTCCGGCCAAGGAATAGCAAAGGCGAAGTTGTGAAATGATGAAGTTGTGAATTGACGTGCTGCTTAAACATTCATATGTCGGCAAAACGTCAATTCACAACTTTACCATTTCACAACTTCACATCTTGCCAATGTGTCTGTCAAAAAGAAACCCCGCACACTCTTTGAGGTGTTGGGGTTTCGTCGTTTCGGGGGATTCCCGAAAAACGCCGTAAATTTGAGTTACGCTGCGGCGTTTTCAGTCAATATCTACCAGCATGTTTGATTTCATAGGGAAGGCAGTTGCCAAAGTGTTCGGTTCTAAGTCCGAGCGGGATTTGAAAGAGATTCTGCCGTATGTGGCACTCATCAACGCCGAATATGCCAAACTGGCACCGCTTACCGACGACCAGCTCCGCCAACACTCCGCCGACGTGCGGGCCCGCATTGACGAACGGCTGAAGGGCATTGACGACCAGCTTGGGGCGTTGCACCAGCGCATCACCGACGAGCCCAATCTGGATATTGTAGAGAAGGAGAAAATCTTCGACCAGATTGATACCCTCGAAAAGCAGCGCAACAAGGACCTGGAAGTGGTGCTGATGGAAGTGCTGCCCGCGGCCTTTGCCACCGTAAAGGAAACCGCCCGCCGCTACAAGGAAAACGGCCAGCTGGTAGTTACCGCTACAGATTTTGACCGGGAAATTGCCCGCCGAAAGAGCAACGTGACCATTCAGGGCGACCAGGCTATCTGGAGCAATAAATGGCTGGCCGGCGGGGCCGAAATCACCTGGGACATGGTGCACTACGACGTGCAGCTGATTGGCGGCGTGGTGCTGCACCAGGGCAAAATTGCTGAAATGGCAACCGGCGAGGGTAAGACGCTGGTATCGACCCTACCCGCCTTCCTCAACGCCCTGGCCCGCCGCGGCGTGCACCTGGTAACGGTGAACGACTACCTAGCCAAGCGTGACTCCGAGTGGAATGCCCCCTTGTTCGAGTTCCACGGCATCACCGTTGACTGCATCGACAAGCACCAGCCCAACACCGATGCCCGCCGCAAAGCTTACGCGGCCGACATCACCTACGGCACCAACAACGAATTCGGCTTCGACTACCTGCGCGACAACATGGCCCGCGAAACCGGCGAGCTTGTGCAGCGCAAGCACCACTACGCCATGGTGGACGAAGTGGACTCCGTATTGATAGACGACGCCCGGACCCCGCTCATCATCTCGGGCCCGGTGCCCCGCGGTGACGTGCACGAGTTCCACGTGCTGAAGCCCCGCATCGAGCGGCTGGTGAACGAGCAGAAAAAGCAGGTGCAGGAGTATCTGGTGCAGGCGCGCAAGCTCATCAAAGAAGGCAACGACGGCCCCAAAGAAGGGGAGGGTGGCCTGATGCTGTTCCGCGCCTACCGCGGCCTGCCCAAGAGCAAGCCCCTCATCAAGTTCCTCTCGGAAACGGGCATGCGCGCCGTACTGCAGAAAGTAGAAAACTACTACATGCAGGACAACTCCCGCCAGATGCCGGCGGCCGATAAGCCCCTGTTCTTCACTATCGACGAGAAGAACAACCAGATCGAGCTGACCGAAAAAGGCATTGACCTGATTACGGCCCAGGGCGAAGACCCGCACCTGTTCATCATGCCCGACATTGGATCTGAAATTGCGGCTATTGAGAAAAGCTCCGTGATTTCGGAAGAAGACAAGCTGCAGCAGAAAGAGCAACTCATCAACGACTACCAGGAGAAATCGGAGCGGGTGCACACCGTGAACCAGCTGCTGAAAGCCTACACCCTGTTTGAGCGCGACGACCAGTACATTCTGAGCGACGACGGCAAGGTGAAGATTGTAGATGAGCAAACGGGCCGCGTAATGGAAGGCCGCCGCTATTCCGATGGCCTGCACCAAGCCATTGAAGCCAAGGAAAACGTGCGCGTGGAAGACGCCACCCAGACCTACGCCACGGTTACGCTGCAGAACTACTTCCGCATGTACCACAAGCTGGGCGGCATGACGGGTACGGCCGAAACCGAAGCCGGCGAGTTCTGGGAAATCTACAAGCTCGACGTAGTCGTGATTCCGACCAACCGCGGCATTTCGCGCAAGGACGAGCACGACAAGGTCTACAAGACGGTGCGCGAGAAGTACAACGCCGTGGCCGAGGAAATCCAGACGCTGGTGAAAGCCGGCCGTCCGGTGCTGGTAGGTACCACGTCGGTGGAAATTTCGGAGCTGGTGAGCCGCATGCTCAAGCTGCGCAACATCCCGCACCAGGTACTCAACGCCAAGCAGAACCAGCGCGAAGCCGAGATTGTGGCCGCCGCTGGTCACCCCGGCACCGTAACCATTGCCACCAACATGGCCGGCCGTGGTACCGACATCAAGCTGCGCGGCACCGCCAAAGAATCGGGCGGACTGGCCATCATCGGTACGGAGCGCCACGAAAGCCGCCGCGTCGACCGGCAGCTGCGGGGCCGCGCCGGCCGCCAGGGCGACCCGGGTTCTTCGCAGTTCTTTGTGAGCCTGGAAGACAACCTGATGCGCCTGTTTGGCTCGGAGCGCATTGCCAAACTCATGGATCGTATGGGTCTGGAAGAAGGCGAAGTTATCCAGCACTCCATGATTACCAGCTCCATTGAGCGCGCTCAGAAGAAGGTCGAGGAAAACAACTTCGGCATTCGGAAGCGCCTGCTGGAGTACGACGACGTGATGAACGCCCAGCGCGAAGTGGTGTATAAGCGCCGCCGCAACGCCCTGTTTGGCGAGCGGCTGGAGCTGGACGTGTGGAATATGATTTACGACGTCTGCGAAGACATCGTAACGGCTCACAAAACCACCAACGACTTCGAAGGCTTCAAGCTGGCCGTTATCCGCCTGTTCAGCTACGATACGCACCTCACGGCCCAGGAGCTCAACAGCATGCCCGCGCCGCAACTCACCCAGAAGCTATACGATGAGGCTCTGGGCTACTACGAAGACAAGAGCCAGGTGATTGGCGAGCATTCCATGCCGCTCATCAACGACCTGATTGCCCAGAACGCACCCTTCGAGAATATTGCCGTGCCCTTCACCGATGGGCGCAAGCAAGTGCAATCGGTAGTGAACTTGCGCCGCGCCCAGGCTACCAACGGCCAGGAGCTGATCCGGGGCATGGAAAAAGTGGTAACCCTGGCCGTCATCGACGAAGCCTGGACCAAGCACCTGCGCGCCATGGACGACCTGAAGCAGGTGGTACAGAACGCCGTGTACGAGCAGAAAGACCCGCTGCTGGTGTACAAGTTTGAGTCGTTTGAGTTGTTCAAGCGCATGATTGCGAAGGTCAACGAGGAAACCGTGCATTTCCTGTTCCGCGCCGACATCCCGATGCAGGCCGGTGAGGCTGGTATCGACGAGCCTGAGTTCTACGTGGAAGACGAAATTCCGCAGGCCGCGCCCCAGCCTAAGCTGCGCGCCGAGAAAGAGGTGTCGTCGGTATCGTTGGGTGCTGGCCCCGAAGACTTGGAGCAGGCCGGGCAGCAGCCCCAGGTGCTGGAAAAGCAGACACCCGCCCGCTCCCAAAAAGTGGCTAACCGCAACGACCGGGTGAGCGTGCAGTACATGGACGGCCGCATCGTGCGCGACGTGAAGTACAAGAGCGTGGAGGAAGACGTGCTCAGCAACCGCGCCGTGCTCATCGACTAAGTTTCCTACAGCTATGTAGTTACAAGCCAGTGGCAGGTGAGTTTCGCCTGCCACTGCTGTTTCCTCTCTTTTCCCGTGCTGCCTATGTCCGCCTCATCCCCCGACCTCGTCGCCCGCATCGACCACACCCTGCTGCGCCCCGACGCTACCCGGGATCAGATTGCCCAGCTCTGCGCCGAAGCGGCTCAGTACCGCTTCGCCTCCGTGTGCGTGCCGCCGTGCTACGTACGTTTTGCGGCCGATGAGCTGCACGGCTCCGGTGTGCCGGTATGCACGGTGGTAGGCTTCCCGTTGGGCTATCAGCTCACGAAGGTGAAGTTCTTCGAAGCGCACCAGGCGCTGAATGATGGCGCGAAGGAAGTGGATATGGTCATCAACGTGGCGGCCTTCAAGTCGGGGCGGCTGGCGGAAGTGGAAGACGAAATAGGGGAGCTGGCTGAGCTGTGCCACTTCAAGCAGGCCATTCTGAAAGTCATCATCGAAACCGCCCTGCTCACGGAGGAGGAAATCATCCGGGCCTGCCAGCTGTGCACGGAAGCCGGGGCCGACTTCGTGAAGACGTCTACCGGCTTTGCCAGCCGGGGCGCTTCGGTGGCCGATATTGAGCTGATGCGCCGCCACCTGCCGGCCCATATCCGTATCAAGGCTTCGGGTGGTATCCGCACCCGCGAGGCCGCTCTGGCGCTGGTAGCGGCCGGCGCCGACCGGCTGGGTTCTTCCAATAGTATAGCTTTGCTGCCGACTGCCGATGAAACTTCTGCTACTTCGTAACGTGCTTTTGCTTTCCGCTTTGATTTCGCTGGGTGCCTGCGCGGCCTCGGCCCCGGCTGCGACTACCGCCAAAACATCGGCCCCGGATACCACCCGTCAGCCCGCTATTCCGACGTTGTCGGCGGAGGAGCTGAGCCGTTACCGACCGGTATTCAACGCTCCTAAAACGCCCGCCGCACCACCGACCAAGACGCCGGTGGCCGTTACGCCCACCAACCAGGTGAATGCCCAGGTGGAGCAGCGCCTGCGCGACCAGGCTTTCACCAATCAAAATGTGAAATATGCCCAGGGTTTCCGCATCCTGGCCTACGTGGGCCTGGAGCGCGAGCAGGCCATGAGCATCCGCCGCGAAGTCATCAGCCGCTACCCCGAGGAAACCGACTACATTGCCTTCAAGCAGCCACTCTATCGCCTCTGGATTGGGGACTACCTCACGCGCCTGGAGGCCGAAGCGGCATTGATGCGCATTCGGCCCTTGGCACCCAAAGCTGAGCTGCAGCCCGCGCAGGTAGTGCTCAGCAAAACCTCTTTTTAGCGCTTATGTCGTCGTTGCGCCAGTTGCAGTGGGATGAGCTGGACCTGTTGCAGGGGCTGGAAGCAACGCCTACGCCCGGCGAAAACGGCAGCTACCGTTACCGCGTGCAGCAGCAGGATCTACAGCTGCGCGTATCATTGTGGCCCGAGCACGGCATGGTGGACGTAACGCTGTTTTCCACTGCTTCCCGGGCTATTCTACTTGATCTGACAGTGGCCGTGCGCGGGCGCATCCGCTACAACAACGACAAGCGCGGCGAGTATCTGGAGTTTGCGGACTGTTTGCTGGTGAGCCGCCTGCTGGCTTCGGATGAGCAGTTGGAAGCCGCCTTCAGCCCCAATACGCCCGGCCGTCCGATGGTGCTTACGGTGAAGCCAACGCTGAGCGTATTGTTTGAATAAAGAGGGGTGCGGTTTTCTGCGGCTGGTCGTTACCTTGCATAGTTATGCAGCATCTTCTTTCCCGCCTAAAAACCCTGGCCGCTGAAGCCGCCGCCGAAACGGTAGCCCTGCGCCAGCACCTGCACGCGCACCCCGAGCTGTCGTTCCGGGAGTTTAACACGGCCGCATTCGTTACGGAGCAGCTGCGCCAGCTGGGGCTCAGCCCGCAGCCTATGGCCAAAACCGGCGTGGTAGCCCTCATCGAAGGCCGCAACCCGGCCAGCCGGGTGGTGGCCCTGCGCGCCGACATGGACGCGCTGCCTATTCAGGAGCAGAATGACGTGCCCTACAAATCTACCAACCCTGGGGTGATGCACGCCTGCGGCCACGACGTGCATACGTCGTCGCTGCTGGGCGTGGCGCGGCTGCTTACCCAGCTGCGCGACGAGTTTGAGGGAACCGTAAAGCTTATTTTTCAGCCCGGTGAGGAAGTGCTGCCCGGGGGCGCTTCACTGATGATTGCGGAAGGCGTGCTGGAAAAACCCGCGCCGGCCAGCGTGCTGGGCCAGCACGTATTTCCGATGCTGCCCGCCGGCCAGATTGGTATTCGGCCCGGCCGCTACATGGCCAGCACCGACGAGCTGTACCTGACGGTTCGCGGTAAGGGCGGCCACGGGGCCATGCCCGAACTCAACCTCGACCCCGTGCTGGTGGCGGCCCACATTATTGTGGCGGCGCAACAAATAGTAAGCCGGCGTGCCAACCCTAAGCTGCCTTCGGTGTTATCGTTCGGTAAAGTCATTGCCAATGGCGCCACCAACGTCATTCCCAACGAAGTGTATATCGAAGGCACTTTCCGTACGCTGAATGAGGAGTGGCGCAACCAGGCGCACGAGCACCTGCGCCGCCTCTGCGAAGGCCTAGCCGACTCGATGGGCGCTGCCTGCGAGCTGGAAATCCGGCGGGGGTATCCGTACCTGGAAAACGAGCCGCAGCTTACCGCTCGTATTCGGGCTGCTGCCGAAGAATATCTGGGCCCGGAAAACGTTATTGAGCTGGACCAGTGGATGGCCGCGGAGGATTTCGCCTACTTCTCGCAGGCCACCAGTGCCTGTTTTTACCGCCTGGGCACCCGCGCCCCCGACGGCCGCCACGCCTCTTCCGTGCATACGCCCACCTTCGACGTGGACGCTCATGCGCTGGAAGTAGGCCCCGGCCTGATGGCTTGGCTGGCCCTTACAGAGCTGGCGGCTATAGTGCCGGCAGCCGCTTCCCAACCCGAAACCACCTATGCATAAACGTATTCTACTAGGAGCTGCGGGGCTGCTGGCGGCCAGCCAGGCGCAAGCCCAGAAGCACATCCGCTACGAGCTGGAGCTGTGGCCCGAAGCTCAGGTAGAATATGCCCTGCAAAGCGGCAATTATGCGTTTGTGGAGCTCCGCGGGCAGCGCACCACCAACGGGGATATTCCCAACCCGGATGGCTTCTACGGCAAGCAGCTGCAGGTAGGGTACGAACATTTCTGGAGTTCGCAGTGGAGCATCGGCGGCACGGCCCGCTACCAGCGGGCGGAGGGTGCCGGTGCCCTGACCCCGGAAATTCTGCTCCGGCACCGGGGCAAGCTGGGCAGCTTCACGCTGGGCCAGCGCCTGAGCGCCGAGTACCGCATCACCGGCGTGGGCCAGAGCCGGGCCAGTACGCGCCTGCGCATAGACTTGGAGCGGGCTTTCCAGATTGGCCGCACTATCCGTATCCGGCCACGCTTGGCCTACGAAGCCACCGCTTACTTGCGTCTGCAGCGCGCTGAGGACGAACCCAAAGAACGTTTCATTGATTTTGGCCTTGCCCGCGCCGAAGTGGGGCTGCGCTTTACCGAATGGCTCGACCTGACGCCCTGGATCGGCTACTCTACTGCCTACCTGCTGGTGCTCGGCCAAACCGATGAGGAAGGCAACCCCATCCCCGGTGGCCCGCGCAACTTCCGCACGCCCATAGTCGGGGCCGATCTGCGCTTTACCCTATTCCAGGGTGGCCGCGTGTTTGAGCGGCGGCAGCTGCCTACGCAGCATTAGCAGATCATGTTGCCACAGGTTAGAGTATTTTATGTCATTATGGCATTTGTAAAAATTTCGTTACATTGATTATAAGTGCTATTTTCGCTGTTTTGATAAATTTCTTAGAAGCTGTATTTGTAAAAAAAGACATTTTGTCTGTATAAAGAAGGTGCTTTGGCGAGTGGTACAGAATTTATAGGAGTAGGGCAGATAGCAATGAATTGCTTCTGTGTTCAACCAACTTTTCTCGTACCACACCATGGCCACGATTCTGTATAACAACCTGCCCGCTCTCCGTCCTTCCCGCGCATTCAACTCCATGCTGAATGAAGTCCTGCGGGATAGTGTAGCGCCAACCGCTAAACCCTCTGCTTCCTTTGTGCCCCAGGCCGATGTGCTGGAAACCTCCCAGGGTTTTGAGCTCCATCTGGCGCTGCCCGGTGTAGCCAAAGAAGACCTCAAAGTAGACTTCCAGGAAGGCCGTCTTGAAATCAGCGGGGAGCGGAAAGCCCCTGCCACCGAAGGCGAAGATGCCCCGCAGCTGCGCCGCATCGAAACCCGCTACGGCACCTTCTCGCGCTCCTTCCGCCTGCCCGATACCGTAAACGTTACGGCCATTGATGCCCAGCTTACCGATGGTATCCTGCGGGTGGTGCTGCCTTTCGATAGTGCCAAAACCACCAGGCAGCACATCGAGGTTCGCTAACTATTTCGACCATTCGGCAAAAAAGGCACTACTGGTTGGTGCCTTTTTTGCAATACGCGGGTTATAGTCAAGCAACCCTATACCAGGTTGTCGGCCTCTTACGTTACGAACCCGCTGCCGCCGCTCACGCGGTATTCATACGGGAATTTGTATCTTAGAACTCTCTTCTTTTCTCAAAAACAAACTCAGTTCTCAATCCATGCAAGCCAAACAAATGATGCTCGGCCTCATGGCTTCCGCCGTGCTGGGCGGGTCGGTAGCCGTGGGCGGATACAAGCTGCTGGAGCCCGAGCGCACCAATTCGCCCCAGGCTCTTGTCGCCGACCCCAATGTGCGCTATACCAGCGAGCTGCGCTCCTCCGATTACGTGGTGCCCGAAGGCCTCAACTTTGTGGCCGCTGCCGGCAGCGTGACGCCGGCCGTGGTGCACGTGATGACTGAATACGCCCCCAAAATGACCCAGAACGACCAGATTCGGATGGACCCGTTTCTGCGCCAGTTCTTCGGCGACGACCTGGACCAGTACCAAGGGCGCGGCCGCTCCCAGGGCCCGCAGATGGGCTCCGGTTCCGGCGTTATCATTGCCGCTAACGGCTATATCGTCACGAACAACCACGTGATTGATAAAGCCGACAAGATTGAGGTAGTGTTGGACGACAAGCGCAAGTATCAGGCTGAGTTGGTAGGTGCTGACCCCACCACCGACCTGGCTTTGCTGAAAGTGAAAGCCGACAACCTGCCCTTCGTGCGCTACGGCAACTCCGACGACGTGAAGGTAGGAGAGTGGGTGCTGGCTGTGGGCAACCCCTTCAACCTAAACTCCACCGTAACGGCCGGTATCATTTCCGCCAAAGGCCGTAATATCAATATTCTGCAGCGCGAAGACCGCATGGGCGTGGAGTCGTTTCTGCAGACGGATGCCGTGGTGAACCCCGGCAACTCGGGCGGCGCCTTGGTAAACCTGAAAGGTGACCTGATTGGTATTAACTCGGCCATTGCCTCGCGCTCCGGCTCGTTTGAGGGCTACTCGTTTGCCGTGCCCAGCTCCATCGTGAGCAAAGTGGTAGACGACCTGCTGAAGTATAAAGTGGTGCAGCGCGCTTTGCTGGGCGTAAACATCCGCGAAGTGGATGCTACGCTGGCTTCCGAGAAAAAGCTCAATACCCTGAATGGCGTGTACGTGATGGGAATGAGCAAGAACAGCGCCGCCGCCGATGCCGGGCTGAAAGAAGGCGACATCATCACCGAAATTAACGGGGCAAAGGTGAATACGTCTTCGCAGCTGCAGGAGCAGGTGGCCCGCTTCCGCCCCGGCGACAAAATTAAGGTAACCTACCTACGCGACGATAAAGAGCGTACGGCCTCGGCTACGCTGCGCAATGCCACCGGTACCACCGATGTGGTGCGCGAAGAATCGATGGCATCGGTGGAATACGAAGGAGCCAAGTTTGCGCCGCTCACCCGCCAGGAAATGAATCGGCTGGACCTTGAAGGCGGGGCTAAAATTTCGGGCGTACGCGGCAGCAACTTCAAGGAAACCGGTATTGGCGATGGGTTCATCATCACCCGCATCGACAAAAACAAAGTAACCAAGCCGCAGGACGTGAAGCGCTTCCTGGAAGAAGCCAAAAACAACCAGGGCGCGCTCGTGGAGGGTATTTACCCCGACGGTCGTAAAGCGTTCTACCCGATTGGGCAGGCCCAATAAGCTGCCTGCACCGGGTTTGTTTGAAAAGCCTCCGCCTCCCCGGCGGGGGCTTTTTTGTTAGCTTTGTGTCGGTTAGGAGTCTTGGATGAAGTTCAAAAAACGTTGCTGTATTCAGGCGCGAAAACCAAGACCCTAAGTTCCTAAGACCCCAAGTTCCCTCAACCCACCCACACCCCATGAAACAAGCCCTCGAAGAAGCTACCGCCACCGGCACCGACGTGCAGGACCACGACCACCACGGTATCCGTCAGGTGCTGCGCGAGCTGGGCATCCAGGAAATAAATGCTGCCTACAGCACTGGTTTGAAGTGGGGCGGCACTGATAATGAGCAGCTCCTCAGCATCACCTCACCTACCGATGGCAAGCTGATTGCAAAAGTGCGCCTGGCCACGGCTGTGGACTACGAGCAGGTAGTGCGCACCGCTGAGGAGGCCTTCACAACCTGGCGGCTGGTGCCGGCTCCCAAGCGCGGCGAGATTGTGCGACAGATTGGCAACAAGCTGCGCGACTACAAAGACCCACTGGGCAAGCTGGTGAGCTACGAAATGGGCAAAATCCTGCAGGAAGGCCTCGGCGAAGTGCAGGAAATGATTGACATCTGTGACTTTGCGGTGGGCCTTTCGCGCCAGCTGCACGGCTTTACGATGCACTCGGAGCGCCCCGCCCACCGTATGTATGAGCAGTACCACCCGCTGGGCTTGGTCGGCATTATTTCGGCCTTCAACTTCCCGGTGGCTGTATGGAGCTGGAACGCCATGCTGGCGGCCGTATGCGGCAATGTGAGCATCTGGAAGCCTTCGGAGAAAACCCCGCTGGTAGCCGTGGCCGTGCAGCATATCATCAAAGACGTGCTGCGGGAAAACGAGCTGCCCGAAGGTATTTTCAGCGTGCTTATCGGTGATGCCGAAATTGGGAGCCGGATGGCGGCCGACGAGCGGCTGCCGCTGATTTCGGCCACGGGCTCCACGCGCATGGGTAAGAAGGTAGGCGCTGTAGTAGGTGCCCGCCTCGGCAAGGCCCTGCTGGAGCTGGGCGGCAACAACGCCATCATACTCACGCCCCACGCCGACGTGGACATGGCCATCCGGGCCGTGCTGTTCGGGGCCGTGGGTACGGCTGGGCAGCGCTGCACCACCACGCGCCGCCTCATCATTCACGAAGAGGTGTACGAAGACGTGAAGCAGCGCCTGCTGAGCGCCTACCCCAAGCTGCCCATCGGCCACCCGCTGCAGGACGGCAACCTGGTAGGGCCGCTCATCGACAAAGACGCCGTGCGCATGTTCTCCGAAGCACTGGAGCGCGTGCAGGCCGAAGGCGGTACGCTGCTGACGGGCGGTGAAGTGCTGAGCGGCACCGGCTACGAAACCGGTACCTACGTGCAGCCCGCGCTGGTGGAGGCCAAAAACGAATACCACACGGTGCAGGAAGAAACCTTTGCGCCTATTCTGTACCTCATCAAGTACAGCGGCGAGGTAGAAAACGCTATTGCCCTGCAGAACGGGGTGCGCCAGGGCTTGTCGTCGAGCATTTTCTCCCTGAACATGCGCGAAACCGAAGCCTTTCTGGCCCACACCGGCTCCGACTGCGGCATTGCCAACGTGAACATCGGCACCTCCGGGGCGGAAATCGGCGGAGCATTCGGCGGCGAGAAGGAAACCGGTGGCGGCCGCGAATCAGGCTCCGACGCCTGGCGCGTGTATATGCGCCGCCAGACCAACACCATTAACTACGGTACTGCGCTGCCTTTGGCCCAGGGCATCAAGTTCGATATCTGAGCAACATATATGGTAAGCCGAAACGGCCCGCCCGGTATTCTGGGCGGGCCGTTTTATTTTGCCTGTCATAACTGCTTAGGTAATATCAAAGGTAATATCAAGGATGGGTCGGTTGAGCCAACCGGCCACAAACTAGGTTTGCGCGGTGGTGCAACCCTGGGGGTAACCGCTTGTCTTTCCTTTGCTTGCCTCCCGGCGCTGGGAGCTTCGCCTGAAAAGTCGGATATTTACCTTTTCTCCGTTTCCCCCTTCCCGCCAACCCGATACCGCATGGAAGCAGTAGCCTACACCGACATCAATGCACCGCTCGTGGAGCGGTGCCGGCTGGGCGACCGGCGCGCACAGGCTGAAATCTACAAGCGCTACTCCCGCGCCATGTTCAATGCTTCCCTGCGCATCACCGGCGACTATGCGGAAGCCGAGGATGTGCTGCAGGAGGCGTTTCTGAGCGCCTTCCGGGAACTGCACACCTACAAAGGCGATTCGTCTTTCGGCTCCTGGCTGAAGCGCATTGTCATCAACAAAAGCATCAACTGCCTGCGCAACCGCCGCCTGCAGCTGGTGCCTTTGGCTGACCAGCACGACGGCATCGGGGCCGATGATGCGCACCCAAGCCTAGATGCCGACACCACGGGCTGGCGGGCCGATGTAGTGCGACGCTGTGTGCAGGAGCTGCCCGATGGTTACCGCGTGGTGCTCACGCTGTACCTGCTGGAAGGCTACGACCACGCCGAAATTGCTGGGATTCTGAATATCACGGAGTCTACCTCGAAGTCGCAGTACAGCCGGGCCCGCAAGAAACTGCTGGAACTGGCCCGCCAGCACGGAATGTAAAATCGGACGTTAGCCGGCGGGGCCACCCAAGCCTTAGCCACGCCGTATAACGGCCCCACGTTGGATTGTGCGAACTACCACCTGTATGCAAAAGAAACCTACCGGGCTTGAAGAATTCTTCGACCGCCACCGCGGCGAGTTCGATGCCTTTGAGCCTAGCCCTGACCTTTGGGACACCCTGGAAGCCAAGCTGAACGCCCCGGCTAATGAGGCAGCAGATGAGCCTGTACTGCGCCTGATGCCCATAGCTGAACCCGCGCCGGAAACCGCCGCGCTGCCCCGGCGGAGCATATCAATAGTGCGCTACGGCGTGGCTGCGGCCGTAACGCTGCTATGCATCCTGGGCATTGGTTTCCTGCTGCCCAACACCGCACCGCCCACGGCTGCCTGGAAGAAGACCCCGCTAGCCCCGTGGGCTATTCAGCCGGAAACCACCACTGCCGACGAAGCCCTGAGCTTTTACACCGGTGGCAACCCCACCGCTATTGCCACGGCGGCCGTCGACTCGCCCCGCCTGGAAATTGCCCGCGCCGTGCACCGCATGGAATCTTACTACGCGGCGCAGATTCTGGAGCGCCAAGCCGAGTTGCGCCAATTGGAGGAAGAAGCCCGCATCACCAACAGCCCCGCCGACTGGAGCCGCGAGCTGGCCAGCCTCGATTCTACCTACCATGAGTTGAAAGTAGAACTGGCCCGCAACCCCGACCCCAACATGGTGCTGGACGCCATGAACCGTAACCTGCAGATTCGGCTGGACATTCTCAACCAGCAGCTGCGCATGCGGGAGCGAATCAACGACTCCCAGCAAACCCCGACGCTTTACGCCGATAACCGATGAACTCCATATTTTCCTGGACTAGCCTTTGGCCCCGGGTCCTGGCCCTCGTGAGCCTGCTGACCTTGGCGGCCCCGGGCCGGGGCCAGATTGCCAGCCACCCGGTGCCCGATGCTCCCGTAGCTGACTATTACCGCCAGCCTGCGGCCGAGCAGGAGCGGAGCCCAGCGCAGACGAGTACCCAAGACCCGCAGGGCCCCCAGGCCGAGCCGACCACGCCTACTATCGAGAAAAGCCGCAAGCTCAGCCGCACGTTCCGGGCGCCGCTTACCAAGCCGTTTCTGCTCAGCACGCGCTACGGCCGGGTGCAGATCAACGTGTGGACGCGCAAGGAAGTGCGCACCGATGTGGACATCATTACGCGGGCCGACAGCGAGGAAAAAGCCCACGAGCTGCAGGAAATGATTCAGGTGGCGCTGCTGGAAAATGACCCGACTACGAACGGCGGCATCACGGTGCGGTCGAAGTTTGGAGCTATGCCTGGCGGCTGCTGGAGCCGGCAGCGGCTGTTTGAAGTCAACTATACCGTGTGGCTGCCCAAGAATCAGGCGCTGGCCGTGGCCAATACCTTTGGCGACGTGAGCATTACCGGTGACCTGACCGCGCCTGTGGACCTGAGTATGGAATACGGAACCCTGCGCACCGGTCGCCTCGAAGGCAGCGCCAACGTGGTGCACGTCAAGAACGGCTCCGCATCCCTGGAGTATGTAAACCGCGCTACGCTCGATGCCAACTACGCCAAGCTGCGCCTCGATGCGGGCGAGGTGGTGGAGCTGCGCAATAACTACTCGGATATCGACATTGGAACGGTACAGAACCTGATAGTGCACAGCAAGTACGGCGACGTAGCCCTGGGCACCGTGCGCAGCCTCAGCGGTACCTCGGGCTTCGGGCGCTTCAGTGTGGATAAGGTGAGTGAGCGGCTGGACATGAAAGTGCAGCACTGCCCCGCTTTTGAGGTGCGCAACACCAGCCCCAACTTCCGCCAGATCAACCTGGACGGAGGCTACAGTACCATTCTGCTGAACTTCCCCGACGGCACAGGCTTCAACTTCGACGTGAACACCCAATTTGGCAAGCTGCTCCTCGACAAGCGCCTCGTGACGGTTCGCTCCGAGGAGTCGAGCCCGGCTTCCAGCGACCTGCAGGGCCAGTACGGGCGCACCACGCCCAAAGCCGGGGGCAACGTAAACATCAAGGCCCGCTACACCAACGTGAGCTTCAACCGCTAACTTTTTGCTGCTAAGAACCCAAAGCCGGCCTCTGTTGCCGGCTTTGGTGTTTTCGGTGGGCTGCGGGCCGCTGGATAGGTATATTTGAGCCTATGTCCTGTTTTTCTCCTCAACCCTGGGGTTGGCTGCTGGTTGCGCTGCTGAGCGGCCAAGTGGCCTACGCGCAATCCTCCTCGCCCGCCGCTATGCCAACGCCCCCTGCCTCCACGCTGCGCACCTACGCCCTGCGCCTGCGCCCCGGCGACGACCTGCGCCGGGAGCTGCAGCGCTTTGTGGAGCAGCATCAGCTGCGGGCTGCGGCTGTGCTTACCTGTGTGGGCAGCCTCACCGAGGTTTCGCTGCGGCTGGCCAACCAGAGCGGTGCCAGCGCCTACCACGGGCACTTCGAAATAGTGTCGTTGGTAGGTACGCTGGCGCTAAGTGGCTCCCACCTGCACCTAGCCGTGGCAGACTCTACGGGCCGGATGCTGGGTGGGCATCTGCTGGAAGGAAACCGCGTATATACCACCGCCGAGCTGGTCATCGGGGAACTGCCGAAGCTGGAGTTCCGCCGCGAAACCGACCCGGTTTCCACCTATCAGGAGCTGACGATTTACCCGGCTACGCCTGCTCCGTCGCGCAAAGGCAAAAAATAAGGGGCAGCCAGTACAATGGGAGGTTGGCCTTTGCCGCTGATGTTGGTACTATTGTAAGAACACCCCGCTCTTTTCGTGTAATGGACGGGTATTATTGAATTTCGTTTTCCTGATTTTATGCGTCTGATTACTGCCAGTGGTGTGCTGCTCGGGTTGCTTTGGGGTGCGGGTCACGCAGCGCTGGGGCAAACCGTCCCCAACCTGCCTCCGCTGGTTAGCTCCACCGAGGTCCTCAAAGACGGAGTAGCCCTGCACGACGAAGGCAAATTCACGGAGGCTATTGCCCGCTACCTGGCCGTACCGGCCAGCGACACGAGCTATGCCCAGGTGCAGTCGGAGCTGGCGCTGTCGTACTACGCCAATAAGCAGTACAAGGAAGCCATTGAAGCCGGCGAACGGGCCATGCTCATGGGCCACCAGGAGCCCGGCATCTACAATACGCTGGCCTCGGCTCAGGAGGAAGTGCTGGGCTACGAAGCCGGGCTGAAAACCTACCAGCGCGGCCTTAAGCAATACCCTTACAGCCAGCTGCTGTGGTACAATCAGGCTCTTACCCAGAATATGGCCAACCAGCCAGAGGCAGCGTTTGCCAGCCTGCGCCGCAGCCTGGAGCTGAAACCTCTGCACGCGGGCACTCATTTGCTGCTGGGTCAGCTGGCTGCCCGCCAGGGCCAGACAACCCACGCCATGCTCAGTCTGATGGCCTTTCTGGCCGTGGAGCCGGGCAGTGAGCGTAGTAATGGTGGCCTGGTGCTGCTGGAGCAGCTGGCCTCCCACGCTACGCAGTACGAAGACAAGGAAAAGCTGCCTTCCACGTTTCCCAACGCTGACTTTGAGGAGCTCGACCAGCTCATCGACGCCAAGATTGCGCTGCGCAAGGAGTACACCACGTCCGTGAAGTTCAACGCCAACCTGGTAAAGCAGGTGCAGCTGCTGGTGGAGAAATACCCCACGGCAGCCAGCCCGGCCGCCGACTTCTGGGTGAGGGCCTACTCGCCCCTGGTAGAAGCCCTCCGCAACCCCGACACGCGCACAGCTTTCACCTATTTCATCCTGTCGTCGGCCAACGACGCGGGCGCGCGCAAGTGGGTGAAGTCCAACAAAAGCAAGGTGGATAAGATGGCCGCTGCCGTGGGCCCTGCCCTGACGCGTCTGCGCGAGCAGCAGCCGGTCAGCTACAAAGGCTACCCTGCGCAGCTGCCTGCCTGGTTTGATGAAGACGGCGACCTATACGGCCTGGGCGCCGGTACGCTGGTTGATGGCAAGGTGCAGGCTACCGGCCCCTGGCTGCTGATAGGCTACGGCGGTGCCGTGAGCGGGGAAGGCAGCTTCGGCCCGAACCACGAGAAAACCGGCGCCTGGCGCTTTTATCAGGCCGATGGCAAGCTGGAAAGCACACCCAGCTACGACGACGCCGGCGAGCTGACCGGCGACTACCGCAGCTACCACGACAACGGCGCCCTGTCGGTAAGCGGGAAGTACCTGGCCGGGGAGCCCGAGGGCAAAGCCACTGTGCACTATTACTGCGGCACGGTGCGGGAGGCCCGCACGTACAAGGCCGGCAAGCTCGACGGTCCGCTGGAGTCCTTCTACCCCGATGGCAGGCTGGAAGCCCGCAGCACGTTCCGCAACGACGAAAAGCACGGCACCGAAACCGGCTTCTACCCCGATGGCACCACCGAGTACGAATACACCTTCGTGGATGGGCGCCGTCAGGGGCCATTTGTGGTGTACTACCCCGGCAAGAAAATCGAGAAGAAGGGTAGCTACGACTTCAGCGAGCTGCACGGTGAGTACGCCGAGTACTTCGACAACGGCCAGGTGATGAGTGCCGGCACCTACGAGCACGGCAAGCAAACCGGCACCTGGAAATCCTTTTTCCGCAACGGCCAGCTCAGCGAGGTAAACAACTTCGATGCGGAAGGTGAGCTGCACGGCCTCTACCAGGACTACGAGGACGACGGCAAGCTGGCCGCCGAAATTCAATACGACCACGGCCGCGTCAGCTCCCTGGCGTACTTCGATAAAGGCGGCAAGGAGCTGGCCCGCACCACCCTCAAAAAAGGCAGCAATGCTGCGCGCGGTCTTTACCCCAGCGGCGCCGTGGCTTACACCGGCACCTACGTGGATGGGCAGCGCAGCGGCGAGTGGCGCTGGCTGCGCCCGGATGGCAGCGTGCGGCTGGTGCGCCAGTTCAAGAATGGGGCGCTGCATGGCCGCTCCGACGGGTTCTACCGCAACGGCCAGCTGGAGTCCCGGCAGGAGTACGTGGAAGGCACGCTCGAAGGGCCTACAACTTCCTTCTACCTCGATGGGGTGACGCGCCAGACGGGCTACTACCGCAACGGCCAGGCCGAGGGCCACTGGCAGGATTTCTATGCCGATGGCACGCTCAGCGAGGACTATAACCTCCACGAGGGCGAATCCCAGGGCCCGGCCCGCAGCTACTCGCCCACCGGCAAGCTCACCGAGGAGCGCCGCAGCGCCAGCGGCCGCCTGCTCACCATGGTCGCCTTCGACTCGACGGGGCAGGTGCTGGACCGCGTGGAGCTGGGGCCCGAGGCCAAGGGCTACACTCTGCGCTACCCCGGGGGCCGTACCCGCCTTACCGTGCCGCTGGGCTGTTACCAGCGTCAGGGCCTGAATACCTGGTTTCATCCGAATGGCAAGGCCTCGGCTACCCTGGCTTACCAGCGCAACCAGCCCGAAGGCCCTTCCCGCAACTACCACCCTAATGGTAAGGTGTCCACGGAAGGCCAGTACCAGAACGGGCAGCGCGAAGGCGAATGGAAGTCCTACTATGAATCGGGGCAGCTGCGCTTTCGGGGCCGCTACCGCCAGGGCAACGAGGAAGGAGAGTGGACCTACTACTTCGAGAACGGTAAGCCCGATGTGGTGCTGACCTACGAAGGTGGCGAGCTGCACGGCGCCAACCGCCAGTACAACCTGCTGGGCGAGCTGATGCTGGAGCGCATCTACCATCACGGCCTACTGACGCAGTACCGGCCACAGGTAGGGGCTACTGGTCCCGCCCAGGCTGTGCCCGCCGGCCTCAACTTTGCGTTGCGCACGCAGTTTGCCAACGGCAAGCCCGCCGCTGAGGAAATCTACCGGGCCGGCTACGTGGAAGGCCCCCGCACTCTCTACTACAGCTCCGGCCAGGTGTACCGCCGCTCCGAAAACAAACAGGGCGGGCTCACCGGCCTGCTCGTCACCTACTATCCCGACGGCAAAAAGATGGAGGAAGAGTACTACCTCCACAACGAGCTGCACGGCCGCAGCAAATATTATCGGCCAAACGGCACGCTGGAGCGGGAAGAGACATACCGCGCTGGGGAAAAAGCCGGGCCTACTGTATATTATGGGGCTGATGGGAAACCATTACGAACCGAAGTGTATTGGAACAACTATGTATACGGCACCAAATAACCGCCTGTGGGCCACTGGCCTGCTGGTCTTTTTCGCCCTCGCTGGCTCACTACCGGCCCGGGCCCAGCAGGCCGCCCAGCAGCTCACCCAGGCCCAGCAGCAGTACCCCGGCGAAAAAGCCGTGTACCTCGACTACCGCCAGGATCTGACGGTAGAAATCGTGGGTGACTCGGTGCAGGTGCTGGCCCGCCACCACTACGACATGCTGCACCTGGAGCCGCAATCGGCCATGTACGCCGACGACCGGGTGTTCAGCTCCCACTTCAACCGCCTGCAGAAGGTAGAAGCCCGCACCCTCGTGCCCAACGGCCGCGACTACAAGGCGGTAAAGGTGACGGACTTCAAATCGAAGTTTGAAACCCAACCCGGTATTTTCTACGACGATACCCGCGTCACCACCTTCAGCTTTCCGCAGGTGGCGCCCGGTGTACGCACCGTCACCGACTACACCGTGCGCCACCCCGACTCGCGCTTTCTGCAGCCGTTCTTTTTCAGCTCCTACGTGCCCGTGCGCCACGCTGAGCTGACGATTACGGCACCGAAAGGGGTGAAGATTGACGCCAAGTCATTTCACACGGAGCAGGCCAAGGTGCAGTTCAGCAAGCAGGAAAAAGGCAATACGGTGGTGTACCGCTGGGTGGCCGAAAACCTGTCCACGCCCCCGCGCGACGACAACGCGCCCGAAGGTGGCTACTACCGCCCGCACCTGATGTACTATATTGAGGAGGCCCCCGTGGCCGGTCAGCCGCGCAAGCTGCTGTCGGGCGTGCCGGAGCTGTTTTCGCTGTATTCCGGCTTTGTGGGCCAGATGGAAAAGCAGGATGCGCCGGCTATGAAGAAGACGGTGGACTCGCTGATGGTGGGCGCCAAAACCGAAGAAGACCGGGTGCGCCGCGTGTTCTACTGGGTGCAGGACAATGTGCGCTACATTGCCTTTGAAAACGGCTTGCGCGGCTTCGTGCCTCACGCGGCCGGTTTAGTGTACGGCCGCCGCTACGGCGACTGCAAGGACATGGCCAACCTCACCCACGAGATGCTGAAGCTGGCCGGCGTGAAGTCATACCTCACTTGGATTGGCACCCGCGACCTGCCTTACCGCTACTCCGAGGTGGCCACGCCCGGCGTCGACAACCACATGATTGCCACCTACGAAGCCAAGCCTGGCCAGTATGTGTTTCTCGATGCCACTGGCCAGTACACCCCGTACGGCCTGCCCTCGTCCATGATTCAGGGCAAGGAGGCGCTGCTGTCGTTGGATGGCAAGAACTACAAAGTGGTGAGCGTGCCGGTGATTGAAAAGGAAAAAAACCACGTAGCCGACGTATCGACGGTCACGCTGGACGGCACCGGGTTGCGCGGCAAAGGCCAGCTTTCCATGGCTGGCTACCCCAAAATCCGGCAGTCGTATGCCCTCGATGGCCTCGACCAGACCACCGAGCCCAAGTACCTGAAGCGCCTGCTGGAGCGCGGCAACAACAAGTTCTTCGTGGATAAGTACGCCGTGCACAACCGCGAGGAGCGCGACCAGCCCCTCACCATCGATTACGAGTACCATGTGCAGGACTACGTGCAGAAGCTCGACGACGAAATTTACGTGAACCTGAACCTGGAGCAGCCCTACGCCAACGACCGGATAGACCCCGCCAAGCGCCGCCTGCCCCGCTACAACGAGTACAACCATACCGACCACACCCGCACGGAGTTTGAAATTCCGGCTGGCTACGATGTGGAGTATCTGCCTGCTAACGCTGAGGGCAAAGACGCGGTGCTGGGCTTCAACATTCGCTATGAACGGCAAGGCAATAAGATTGTGCAGAGCAAGGACATGTATGTGAACTACCTGCTGCTGCAACCTGCCGAGTTTGCCCAATGGAACGCTATGGTTGACAAGCTCACCGCCGCCTACCGCGACGTCATCATCCTCAAGCGCAAGAAAGCCTAGTCGTTCTCGTTTATCGATTCTTTTTCTTGGTAGTCATACCAAGCATAGTTCCTCCGTTCTTTTCCTTTCTGTTTACCTATTTCTGCATGAAATTCAGTGTGTGGGCCCGTTTGTTGGCCGTGCTATCTATCTTTTTGCTGACGGGGCCGCTACTACTGGCCCAATCCATTCCCGCCAACCTTCGCCACGGCGCCTATACCTGGCAGGCTAAGCGCGCCCGCCTGCCCATTTCCGCCGCCGATGCCCAACTGCCCGCCGTGGTGGTGCGCGACTTTACGGCTCATGAGTACCTGTTTGATGAGAAAGGAGAAAACCTCCAGATCTACAGCACCGAGCACCGCATTGTGCGCGTGAACTCCGCCGACGCCATTGAGCGGTTCAACAAAATCTATATTCCGGTGCAGGATGGCGGCCAGCTGCTTTCCATCAAGGCCCGCACCATCAGTCCGCGCGGGGAGATGGTGGAAGTAAACCAAAGCAACATCAAGGAGCTACAGGACGACGACGGCGACCGGCGCTACAAGATCTTCGCGGTGGAAGGCGTGGAAAAGGGCAGCGAGATTGAGTACGTCTACACCCGTTCGCGCCCCATGCGCCTCTACGGCCGCGACTACCTCCAGAGCGAAACGCCCGCCCGCGACGTCACCTTCGAGCTGATTACGCCCGAGGCCCTGCGCTTCGACGTGCGCATCTACCACGGGCCCAAGGCTGAGCGCGACACGGTGGTACAGGGCAAGCGCGTGACGCGCCTGCACCTGGATAAGGTAGCACCCGTGCGCGAGGAGGCTTTTGCCAACGTGCAGGCCGAGCAGATGCGGGTGGAGTACAAGCTGGCCTACAACCAAGCCCGCGGAAATGCCCGCCTCTTCACCTGGACCGACGCCAGCCAGTACCTCTACGAGAACATCTACTCGCTATCCAAGGACGACAACAAAGCCGTGGATAAGCTGCTCAAGCAAGTCAGCGTGCCGGCCGGGGCCACGCCCGAAGCCAAAATTCAGGCCGTGGAGCAATATGTGAAGGGCAACTTCAACCTCGACCCCAGCGCCGATGGGAGTGTGGCCCAGTCGATTTCCACCCGCAACGCCTCCGAAAGCGTGTTCACTAAGCTGTTTGCCGCTTTGTTCACGCGGCTGGGCGTAGAGCACGAGCTGGGCTTTACCACGGGCCGCGACCAGGCGGTATTCGACGAAACCTTCGACACCTGGAACTACCTCGACAACGCCATCTTCTACTTTCCTGGCCCCAAGCAGTGGCTGGCGCCCGCCCGTCCCGACTACCGCTACGGCATGATTCCGGCCGAGTGGACGGCCAACCAGGGCCTGTTCATCCGCACTGTGAAGCTAGGCAGCACCACTTCGGCAGTTGGTAAGGTGCGGGCTATTCCCACTCTCACGGCCGCCCAGAGCAGCAACGACCTGGACGTGAAAGTGAAGTTTGCGCCGGCTCTGGACAAAACTACCGTTGATATTCGTCAGGTATTCGGGGGCTACAATGCGCAGGCTATCCAGCCCTACTATGCCTTCATTCCCGAGGACAAGCGTACTGAGGCCATGCAGGAGCTGGTGAAGGCTAACGTGAAGGACGCCACCTTCAAGAGCCTGAAAGTAACCAACGGGGAGCGGGGCCTTAGCCCCCTGAGCAAGCCGTTCATCGTGGATGCCACCGTAGAATCGGGGGCGCTGCTGGACCGGGCGGGGCCGCGCTACCTGTTCCGCATCGGGGAGCTAATCGGGCCGCAGTCGGAGCTCTACCAGACCGAGGAGCGGCAGTTCGACGTGGAAAACGACTTCAACCGCAGCTACCACCGCGTCATCACCTTCGAGCTGCCCGCCGGCTACCAGGTGCGCAACCTCCAGGACCTGAAGGCCGACGTGCAGGCCGGCTCCGACGCGAAGGCACCTGTTTACTACTTCCGCTCGGGTTACCAGCAGCAAGGCCAGCAGGTCACCGTCACCATCGACGAAGTGTATGACCAGATTCGCTGGCCCAAAAAGGACTTCGAGGCCTACCGTAACGTCATCAATGCCGCCGCCAACTTCAATAAGGTAGTGCTGGTGCTGGAAAAGAAAAGCTAGAAGAATCCCCTCACCCGAAGAACCGCCCGGCAACGGCGCCAGCTACCCGCTAGCTGGCGCCGTTGCCGCGTCTGGCGTGGACGGCCCGGTTGAATAATAGTCGGCATGCCGAACTTTTCGTACTTTGCTTTTCTATGGACAAAGCTGCTGCCTTCCGCCAAACCATTCTAAACCCCGCCAAGCTGCGAGTTTTCATGCTCAAAAGTCTGCCCATGGCCTACCTGGCGGGGCTGCGTGTGGTGTCCCTCACGGCAGAGAAAGCGGCCGTGACGGTGCCGTTTAAGTACCTCACCAAAAATCCATTTCGCAGCATTTACTTTGCCTGCCTGAGCATGGCGGCCGAAATGGCCAGCGGAGTGCTGGCAATGCAGCACATCCAGGCGGCAGCCGGTTCGGTTTCAATGCTGGTAGTGGGCCTGCAGGCGGAGTTCACCAAAAAAGCCGTGGGCCTCGTCACCTTCGACTGCGCCGATGGCGGGCTTATTGCCGAGGCAATTCGGGAAAGCCGGGCTACGGGCGAAGGGCGCCCCGTGGT
This sequence comes from Hymenobacter guriensis, assembly GCF_015773195.1. Classification (GTDB taxonomy): domain Bacteria; phylum Bacteroidota; class Bacteroidia; order Cytophagales; family Hymenobacteraceae; genus Hymenobacter; species Hymenobacter guriensis. The sequence goes on along the minus strand of NZ_JADWYK010000002.1, from coordinate 356,648 downwards.
ATGCACCAGCACCGGCCGCGACGAGGCCGGCGACGTGGTAGCCACCTTCCGCATTACTTGGTCGTTCCGGGCCAAAAAAGCCTAGCATACGGCGGCAGCCGTTGGGCTTGCCGTTTATTTTGCGACCTTGCACCACTTTGGTATCGGCTATCCTGGGAAAGAACCGCTTGTTGAGCCCGGTTAGCATTACTCTGGTGGCCCGCGTCCAACGCCCCCAACCCTGAACTCTTACGTCATTGCGCCCGCGCCATGAGCATGAATCGGTATTCCGTTATAACGGCCACGGGCAGCTATTTGCCGCCTCGTACCGTCTCCAACCAGCACTTCGTCGATACCGCGTTCTACGACGCCACCGGCACCCGTCTCGATAAGCCCGGCGCCGAAATAACGTCCAAGTTCGAGCAAATCACGGAAATCGGGGAGCGGCGCTACGCCACCGACGACCTGCTGGCCTCAGACCTGGGCTTCCTGGCCGCGCAGGCTGCGCTGACTTCCTGGCACGGCAACCCCGAAGAGCTGGACTACATCATCGTGGCCCATAACTTTGGCGACGTGGCTGCCGACAACCGGCGCACCGACATGGTGCCCACGCTGGCCGCCCGCATCAAGGCCCGGCTGGGTATCCGCAACCCCTACACCGTAGCTTACGACCTGCCGTTTGGCTGCCCCGGCTGGTTGCAGGGTGTTATTCAGGCCAATTACTTTCTGCGGTCCGGCGATGCCAGCCGCATCCTGGTCATCGGCACCGAAACCCTCTCGCGGGTGTGCGACCCCCACGACCGGGACAGCATGCTCTATGCCGACGGAGCCGGGGCCGTGGTGCTCGAAGCCCGCGCCAGTAATGAGCCGGTAGGCATCCTGGCTCACCTCACCCGCTCCGATACCGCGCAGGAAGCGCACCTGTTGCGTATGGGGGCATCCTACAACCCTACCTATCCCGCCGGCGACCTGTTTCTGAAGATGGACGGGCGCAAGCTTTACGAGTACGCTCTCAAAACCGTGCCTCAAGCCATTCAGGCATGTCTGGAGAAGGCGGGCGTGTCGCTTACGGCGGTGCGCAAGGTGCTTATTCACCAGGCCAACGGCAAGATGGATGAGGCCATCCTCAAGCGCCTGTATGCGCTCTACAACCTGCCCGTCATTCCGGTTGGCGTGATGCCTATGACAATTTCCTGGCTGGGCAACTCCTCGGTAGCTACCCTGCCCACGCTGCTGGACTTACTGCTCCGGGACCAACTGCCCGACCAGCACATAGAGGCCGGCGACGTAGTCGTATTTGCCTCCGTCGGTGCAGGCATGAACATCAACGCCGTAGTATACCAGGCTGTGTAAACCGTCTATGGCTTTGGGCTGCCACCCATCGGTTGGAACAGTCTTCCCCTGAAAAGGAAATGCAAGATTTTTAGCGTGATAAGACGTTAGAACGGTAGCATGTGAGCAAAAACCGGTTAGCCTTTTCTGAAATAGCTATATGGGCTTAGGCCACCTGCCGAGGTTCAACCGGCCGCGCCAGGGTTATTTCTCCAGTTTGGCGTGCTTTATAATCCACTCGCGGATGGTTTCTTGTGCAACCGGCGAAAAGGAAGGCTGTAGTTTTCCTTCTACCATAGCCCACTCCGCCTGGTCGGCCTGAAACAGGTGATTTACACCGGGTAGCTTGCGGGCCGTAACGTCGCGGTTGCCTTTTAGGCCTTTCTCCAGGGCGGTCAGGTTGGTTTCCGGAGCGGCCTGTAGGTCTTTGGTACCATTGAGGGCCAGAACGGGGCAGCGGACTTTAGGCAGAACGGACTGTGGGTTGAAGCTTAAAAAATAGCGGTACCACGGTGTCGTCAACTCGGCAGCGCTAGCCAGCGCAGTGGCATTATCTATGGCCGTGTTGCTTTGCCGGAGCATATTGGCTACAATAGCCTGAGCTTGGGTATTATCAGCCGTTTGGGTGATGATTTCCATCATCGCCTGCTGCCGCTTGTTCATGGCATCAATCTGCGCCGCTTCCATCCCCACGGAGCGCATAATATTGGCTTGCTGCTGCACCAGTACGTCCTGGCCGGGAATGCCATATGCGGCCAATAGTACCACGAAGGCAGGCGGCAGAGGCTCGGCGGCCGCCATTAAGGCCACATTCCCGCCCTCTCCGTGTCCGATCAGGCCAATATGCGTGAGTTCAATTTCGGGGCGGGTACGCAGAAAGTTAAGGCCGGCCTGTGCATCCTTTACTAAGTCGGCGGTAGTGGCCGCCGCAGTGCTTCCCTGCGACTGGCCCACGCCACGGTCATCGTAACGCAGCACCGCAATACCTCGCCGGGTAAGGTAGTCGCCTAAAAGGCCAAACATGCGATATTGTTCCAGGGTCCCATCGCGGTCCTGGGGGCCGGTATCCGAAAGTAGCAGCACTGCCGGAAAAGGACCTTTACCAGCCGGCACGGTAAGGGTGCCCGCTAAACGAATATTGGCGAGGGTATTAGTAAACACCACCTCCTCTACCCGGTAGGGTGGTGGGAACTTAAAGCTCTTTGTTACGGCGGCAGGAGGAGGAGCCAGCGTCAGCTCCATTGAGGCTTTGTAGCCGGGCTGCTGCCAGGTGCCTAGCAGCGCTTTACCACTCTTCTGCAGTCGGCCAGTGAACCGGCTGTCGGCCTCAGCGGCGTAGATAATGACCGTATCGCCGCGCGTTTCCACGGTCATGGGCATACGGTTGACTTTTTGCAACGGCACATCCAGGAAAGCAAACCGCTTGCCGCTCGTCAGCTCTGTGATACTGATAATAATTTCCAGACTACCCCCCGGCATTTTGAGGGGACCCTTCCATTGCCCTGCCAAGCCACCAGCGGCAGGGGGTTGCCCATGACCGGCGAAGGGGAGTAGTAGAAGCACCAGCCACCAACTGTACAGGCAGCGGTTTAAAAAAATCATAAAAAGCGTACGCAAAGAGGTGCAGAGGAGAAGATTGAAAGCCACGTACAAGATCGGTGCCGGAAAACGAAAAACCAGCCACAGAAATTAGCTGCCGTATACCCGGCTGCTATGCCAAGCTTATTGAGCAGCCCGTCCTCTTCTTATTGATACGGGAGCCAAGGCCAGTATACTGGCTCTAAACTAGAAAGTTACAGTCCAAGGCTGTACACAGCTTTCAAGTACACAAACGTACCGTTGAATCCCATTTGAACAGGGTTGTAGGGGAAAATGTCGCGGTTTTCGGGTAAGTTGGATGGCTTGCCGAAGCGGCCCTGATAGTAGGCGTTGAACAATTCTTCCGTAGCAAAGCCGCCCGGGGGGCGCCCATTGCGGGCTGCTTCCGAAACTGTGTTAGGGAATACGTTCAGCACGTTGTTAACGCCCGCGGTGAGGCTCAACGATTTGGTTGGTTTATAGCCAATGAGCAGATCGGTAACAGTACGAGGCGCAAAGCTCAGGAAATAGCTCCCGAAGTCGTTTGTCGGGTCGGTTTGGGTATCGTAGTATTCTACTTTGCCAAAGTAGGTATTGCGCACCACCCCCGAGAACTTGCCGAGCTCGTAGCCCAGGTTAAGCAGGATTTTGCTTTTAGGGTTACCGGTTTCAATCAGCGAAAGCTGGCGGGGGTCGATGTAGTTGGTATTGGGGTTGTCGTCGGTTTCCAGGGACTGAAAGTTCGCGGGTACGTTCAGGCCCTGGATGGTGGTGCGGTTGAAGTTGGCCGCTGCGGTGGCCGTAAACGAACCCCGGCCCAACTCGTGCTGATAACTAGCCACCAGATCCAGGCCCATGGTGCGGGTATCCAAAGAGTTGGTGAAGAACTGGGCCCGGTCAATACTGTAGCGGAACAAAGCGGCATCCAGGTTCTGGTTGATGCCCGGCCCAAACAAGCCCGAAAGAATAATCCGGTCATTGATATCGATACGATAAGCATCGGCCGTGAAGCTGAAGTTGGGCAACGGCGTTAACACCAGGCCTCCGCTGAAGCTGAGGGATTTTTCGGGGCCGAGTGCCGGAATGCCTGCAGCCTGAGTTACTTCATCCTGGTTGTTGAAAATGCCGGAATAGCGCACTCCTGAAGCCGTAGACTCCAGCGAGAGTTGCCGGTAAAGTACCTGTTGGAGGGAAGGCGCCCGGAAGCCCGTGTTGAAAGCCCCGCGCACCGCCAAGGGCTTAACTACCTGAAACCGCGAAGTGACTTTATAAATAAATGCGGAGCCAAAGTCACTGTAGTTCTCGAAGCGCAAGGCCGTGCTTACCGACCATTTTTTGGTTACGTCGGCTTCAATATCAATGAACCCACCTATGTTGCTGCGGTTGCCGGTAACGGCCGAAGCTGGAGCAAACCCTAGAAAGCCTTGCGAGCCGCCTTCGGCACCAATTTCGCCCGCGTCAAATTCTCCCCATGAGGTCTGATCGGCCTCAACGATTTGGTACCGGTCATTGCGGTACTCTGCGCCGAAGGCCACGTTCGTACCCGCCAGTACTTTGGGAAACAGACGGCTTATGGTCGCGTTGGCCACATTCTGCAAGAACTGGAAGCCACCAGCTTCAAACGTTGTGGGCGAGCTTGGGCCAATAGAAGCGTTCAGTGTGTTGCTGACGTTGTAGCGCATCTGGTTGTAGCCCGCAATATTACTCACATCCAGGCTCCAGGGGCCTAGGCCGATAACGGCTCCTACGGCCGCTGAAGCATCATGAATCCGGGTATTGATATTGGGTTGGTAGCCGTACGGAAAGATGGATTCGATGATATCAAATGACTGCGTGGCGGGCAGCACCCATGGCGCGGCGGCATTGCCCCGGCGGTAGTTGTAGCCGCCAAAGGAGTACAGCCGGACTTTATCCGTGGCGGCCACGAGGGCATTGAATATGCCCCGGTAGTTGTCGATGCGCGCGTCGCCGTTACGCTGCTCAAAGTCGGCGTACGTTTTGCCGCTCGCAGCTAACGCGGCTTCTTCCTCCGCTCGGTCAAAGGAGAAAACCGGGCGCGACGCCAGGTCCCGGGAATAGTCGCGGGTAGTGGAGCCGCGGTGGTCGGCATCCAGCGTCAGGTTAAGAAAGCCTTTCGGGCCCAACTTAAACCCCTTATTCACGCTGGCCAGCACCGTTAGCCCGTCGCCCTGCGTCGTAACGCCGGTGCCCACCAGTACGTTGCCGCCTTTGTTGTCCGCTTTCAGATTGATGTTCATTACGCCCGCAATGGCATCAGAGCCATACTGGGCGGCAGCACCATCGCGCAGGATTTCTACCCGGTCTACGGCATTGGCAGCAATGGTATTCAAATCGGTGCCCACGTTGCCTACGCCACGGTTGCCGAATAAATTAATGAGAGCCGTGGTGTGGCGACGCTTGCCGTTTACCAGCACCAGCATCTGGTCCGTGCCCAAGCCTCGCAACGACGCCGGGTCCACATGATCCGAACCACCAGCAGAGGTTTGACGGGTAGAGTTAAAGGAGGGAACCGCGTACTGGAGAATCTGCGTCATGTCCGTCTGCGGAACCGTAGCCGATAAAGTACGCATATCGATAATATCAATGGGCACAGCTGATTCCAGCGCGGTGCGGTCGGAGCGGCGGGTACCTACCGCTACTACCTCCGTACTCAGAGTAAAGGTAAAGGCGGCCTCTTTGCCAGCAACCAAAAATACATTGGTGACCAGCACAGGCCTGAAACCAGGTTGCGCTACCTGTAGGGTATACGGGCCGCCTACTAGCAGCGCATCTATTGCAAACCCGCCACTGCTGTCGCTCGCTGCCGTACGCCGGATGCCGGTAGGCAAGTGAATAGCGGCAACGGTAACGCCAGCTAGCGGTGTATTCTTATCCGATGAAATTGTGCCCTTGATGCTGGCAGTCGTTGCTTGCGCGTGGGTTTGTGACGCACACAACAGGAATAGGCTGCACAGAAGCAGACACAAACGGGTAAAAAGTTGCACAGAGGGTAGTAGATGAGGTTGTAGAGGTATGTGTTAAAAATCAAAAGCCTTCGAAAGTTTTACGAAAGTGTATATTTATACAAAAAAATATAGTTATTAGATATTCGGGTTGTAAAAGAGGCTTTGTCAGGGGCTAAGGAAAGAACAGGGGAGGGCGGGTTTTAAGAATTTTACTATAATTAAATCATATATTACATATAACGTGCAGGTTAATTCGCTTTGAGAAGGTATAATAGAGGCTGTTGTTCCTGTGATTTCCCCTGGGGTTACCCGTTTGCACCAGGCAATGATAAAATTGGCGCAGGGTGTTCTTGCCTGTCTGAGTTTTAGCGATATGAGATTTATCCAAACGAAAAAGAAAGTCATAAACGTCGCTTGGCGGGTAGTAGAAACATTTTATTGATTTTGCGCTTTAGCTCCCACACACCTCGTCTCACTCTCTTACTTACCCTCATGAAAAAGTACGCTTACTTATTTCTGCTCCTGATGGGGCTAACCACTTTTGCCTGCGACAAAGAAGAGGAAGACAAGCCCACGACCGGGATAGTAAACCTCTCCGCTACCTTAGATGGTAAACAGCAGGTGCCGGCTAATAACTCGCCGGGAACCGGCACGTTCACGGGTACCTATGATAAAAGTACCCGCGTCATTACCTATAACATCGTGTTCAGCAACATGACGGCGGCCCCATCGGCCGGCCACTTCCACCAGGGAGCCCCGGGCGTTACCGGGCCCGTATCAGTGCCATTTCCCGGGCTTACTTCCCCTATCAATGGTACGGCAACCCTGTCACAAGCCGATGGCGCAAAGCTGCTGGGAGGTGAGTTCTATGCCAACCTCCATAGCCCTAATTTCCCCAATGGAGAGCTACGGGGGGACATCAAAGTGAAATAAACCTGAACTATCAAACACAAAAGCGGCTGCATTATCTGATGCAGCCGCTTTTGTGTTTGCGCTAAAGCCTGCTATACCTATTCTCCCAGGCTTTCCTTGGTGATGACGTCCACGAGCTTATCCTCGCTCACGACGATAGCCAGGCAGGGGTAGGGCGAGCTTTCTACGTAACGAATAGCTGAGTTGTAGCGGGCACCCCGGGTGCTGGTGCCCCGGCCGGTGGCCTTGCCGTCCAGAATTACGCCAATGGAATAGCAGTAGCCGTCGGGGGCGAGGAGCACGGCACCGTCGATGGCAGTAATGAGGCGGGTGATGAGGGGCGTAAGCGGTACGGGCTCGATGAGGGTGCACTGTAGCTTGAGGCGGTCGGCTTCGGCCAGAGCCTCGGTGGTGATGACGAGCAAGGTGCCATGCTTCTGGCGACTGGCTTCGAGCACCACGTCCCAGAGGCGCTCTATCTTGGCGTTATCGGTAAGGCCGAAGGTGCGGCGCAGGTCGCGGCGGAAGTGGGTACGGTTGAGGCGGGTTCGGGGCAGAGCGGGCTGGCCGTAGTTGGCACGCATAAGCACCTGCCCATCGTGTTGGAACTCCCAGATGTAGTGCTTCACGAAGTTGATGATGAACAAATCTTCGCGGGCAGGGTCGTAGTGGCCCACCAGGCGGCCCAGGGCATACACGTTTTCGCCGTCGGCTAGCAGGCTCACGTCGGGCGTAGTCATCTCCAGCAGCTTGCGCACGGCCTGGTAGTCCGTGAGCGGGGTGGGGCAGGTAAGGGCAAAGACTTCCTCCAGGTTGGGATGGTGGCGGCGGGCCAGCAGTAGCTTGCCCACGCCCTCGGCGCTTTCGTAGCGCAGGGAAGAAATGGTGTTGCAGGTGGCAAACAGCTTGGCGTCGTTGGGGTCGAGGCCCAGGTCCTGGGCGGGCGTATCCATAAACAGCCGCCCCGCCGCCCGTATTACCTCTTCGGTGTCGCGGGGACGCATAAAGAGGCTGAGGCCGGGTTCGGTTTCATTCAGGGCTTTCCAGCACTCCTCGTGAAAGCGCATCACCACCGACTGGATAAGCGAAGTAGCCAGCGGGCGGCCATCAGTGTAGAAGCGCAGAGGCTCCAGGGCAGCGTAGCGGCGCAGTACCTTGGCGTTGAGCTGCAATACCGTGAGCACGAAGTGGTTGTGTACCAGCACAGGCAGCCCTACAAAGCTTGCGCGCTTGGTGGCGGAGGGGTCGGCATCAAACACTTCCTGCACGGCCCGGCGCAGGGCCACGGCTTCCTGCCGCCACTGCTCAAACCACTCCGATACTACCTCGTAGCCCTGAAAAGGCCATGGCTCCTGCTGTTGCAGCTCCTGGCCCCGCTGCCGCACGGCGGCAAACCGCTCCCCGTGGAGCAGGGCCCCATCGGGCTCCAGCCGGATGAGCGGGCCGCCTTCCCCCTCGGGCGTGGCCGGAATGCCCAGCAGCAGCACCGTGGGGTTCAGCTCCTCGTCGAGGGCATCAAAAATGCTTTGGGCGCTCTGCTGGGCAGCCTGCCGAAAGCGGGCCTGGTGAGGCCACATGGCCAGCGGGCCCACCACGGGCTCGGGCACGAGCGGTTGAACAGGCGGAGCACTCAGCAGAGTTAGGGGGGCAAGCATGGGAAAGAATCAGGTAGGGGAATAGATAGCAGAGCAGAAAGGGATGCTTAGTGTAGATGAAGCATGCCCCGTGACGACTGGCTGATGGTTACAACTGGAATACAACCGGCAACACCATCTTTTGCTTTATGGGCTGGCCCTGATAGGTGGCCGGCACCCAGTTGGGCGAGGCCTGAATAAGGCGTACGGCTTCTTCGTCGCAGCCCGAGCCCAGGCGCTTCACCGGCTTGATGTCGGTGAGCGTACCGTCTTTCTGGATGATGAACTCCACAATGACGCGCCCCTCTACCTTGCGCTGCCTAGCCTGGGCGGGGTATTTCAGGTTCTGCTGAATCCAGGCAAAAAAGGCATCGGTCCCCTCCACGGGTCTGGCGGGTTGGTCGGGGGCTACTACGATGGGTTTGTTGGTAACCGCGGGTGCTGGTGGTACGGTGGGAGCCGGAGCTGCCGCAGCGGCGGGAGCAGATGCGGCGACCGGGGTGCTCTGGTCGGCCGGAATCTGGAAGGTGATGGGGATGCTCACGCGCATGCGCACTTTCTCGCCCCGGTTCTGGGCGGGCGTCCACTTTGGGCCTTCCTTGATGACGCGCACGGCCTCCCGGTCCAGGTCGGGGTCGATGGGCTGCTGGGGCTCCACGTGCGACACTACCCCCGACTTTTCCACCACAAACGTGACTACAACTGTGCCCTGCGTGCCGCGCTGCAGGGCGGCCGTAGGGTAGTTCTGCTTGTCGGCCAGGTACTGGGCAAAGGCCTCCATGCCGCCTACGGGCACGGCCGGCTGGGCCGCGGCTTCGTAGATTTTGTCTTCGTCGAGCTTGGGAGCTTTAAGTTTTTTCTGGGCCTGGGCGGGCGCCAGGGAAGAAGCCAGCAGGCCGGCCAGCAACACGCAACGGGAAAGCAACTGCTTCATAGCAAAAGGGGCTAGCGGGAAAGGGAGGTGGACCGGGCGGCCCGGCTTCTCAACGGCGGAAACCGGCTGGCGGGTTCAGCCTCTATACAAAGAGTCGAATTTCAATAGATTTGACTTTATGAAAGCCGAAGAAACTTCCGTTGCTCATCATTCCAGCCGCGCCCCGGAGCCCGTGGGCCTGTACCCGCATGCCCGCCGCGTCGGCCAGCTGCTGTTCCTGTCGGGCGTAGGCCCGCGCCAGCGCGGTCAGGTGGCCGTGCCCGGCGTGGAGCTGGACGAGGCCGGCCGCATCCTGCGCTACGACTTCGAAAGCCAGTGCCACGCCGTGTTCCAGAACGTGCGCTATATCCTGGAAGAAGCCGGGGCCCGCTGGGAAGACCTCGTGGACGTGACCGTGTTTCTGACCAACATGCAGGCTGACTTCGCCACCTACAACCGCCTCTACGCCGAGTACTTCGCGACCAGCCAACCTTGCCGCACCACCGTCGAAATCAACTGCCTGCCCACGCCCATTGCTATTGAACTCAAGTGCATAGCCGTGGTAGCCGGGTAACGGGTTGGGGCAAGAAGTATCCTTGTACGGCCCTGTGCCGTTGCGGGGAGTTGGCCAACAAGTCCTACTGCGATGGGGCGCACCACCAGCTGCCGCCGGGCTGAGACAAGGAATCCTCGGAGGGGCGGTCGGCCAAGCCAGCCCTGTTCGGGGTGGTCCGGCGGCCGGCGCGTACCTTCGCCTTTCCGCCGACGTCCGCTGCCGTGTCTATCGAATCTTCTGCTTTCCGCCCGCTTTCCGTGAATCCCGCCGAACTGTTTGCGGCCAACCTGCCCGCGCACGCCGAGCGGGAGCAGTACTTCGCCAGCCGTCACCAGGCTGTGGCCTGGCTGCGGGTAGCCGTATTCGGAGGCGGGGCTGTGGCCGCGTACCTTCTCCTGAAAGACCGGCAGTGGCTGGCAGGCCTGGGCGTGGTACTGGCCGCTTACCTGGTGTTTGTGCTGGTGTTGCGCTGGCACGCCCGCCTGGGCTACCAGCGCCGCCACTTTCAGTTGCTGGGCCTTATCAGCCAGGAAGAGCTGCACCGCCTGACGGGCCGCCTCACCGACTTCGACCCCGGCCTGCGCTACCAGGACGCTGCGCACCCCTATACTTCCGACCTCGACGTTTTTGGGCCGCACTCTGCGTTTCAGCTGCTGAGCCGGGCCACTTCCCGGCTGGGGCAGGATGCGCTGGCCAGCTGGCTGCAGCAGGCCGCTGCCCCTGCCGAGGTAGAGGCCCGGCAGCAGGCCGCCGCCGAGCTGGCGCCCGATGCCGCCTGGCAGCACGAGTGGCAGGCTCGCGCCCGGCACTTCCCGCACCAGGCCGACGACCCGCGCCGCTTCACGGCCTGGCTGCGCGAGCCGAACTTCTTTGCCGATAAAACTTGGCTGAAAGCGTTGCTGTTTGTGCTGCCGCCGCTGGCCCTAGCCAGCCTGGGCCTGTGGTTGAGCGGCCGGCCTTTTCTGGTAGTCGTGCCGTTTCTGGTGCTGCTGGGAGCCATCAACCACCGCTACCGCGCGGCCCGCGACGCCTACTTCGACCATAGCGAGCAGATGCACGACGTGCTGCGTGCCTACCGCGACCAGTTGGCCCTGCTGGAAGCCCGCGAGGTGCAGGCGCCCCGGCTGCGGGCACTGCGCCGGGTACTGCTCCCGGAGGATGGGCAGCCGGCTTCCGTGCAGCTCGGGCAGCTGGCTACCATCGTGGAGTATTTCTCGATGCGGCAAAGCACGCTGGCAGCCTTCTTTGCCAACAACCTGCTGTTCTGGGACTTCTTCTGGATGTGGCGGCTCGAAGGCTGGAAGCGCCGCCTGGGCTCCCGCCTGGACGAGGTGCTGGACGTGGTAGCCGAAACCGAAGCCCTGGTGAGCCTGGCCGCGTTTCAGCTGGCTAACCCTACGTACGCCGTGCCGGAAATCAGCGCGGAGGCGTTGGAGTTTACGGCTGAGGGCCTGGGCCACCCGCTGATTTTCGCGGCGGAGCGCATCACCAACGACTTCAGCACGGTAGGGGCGGGCCGCACGGGCGTGGTCACGGGCTCCAATATGTCGGGCAAAACCACGTTTCTGCGTACGGTAGGGCTGAACATGGTGCTGGCTCTGGCCGGAGCGGTGGTGTGTGCCCGTCGGCTGCGCGTGCGTTCTGCCCAGGTGTACACGGCCATGCGCACCCAGGACAACCTGGCCGAAAGCACGTCTTCCTTCTACGCCGAGCTTAAGCGCCTGCGCCTGCTGCTGGAACTCACCCAGGCCGGGCAGCCGGTATTTTATCTGCTCGATGAAATCCTGAAGGGCACCAACTCCCTGGACCGGCACCGGGGTGCCCGTGCCCTCATTCATCAGCTCCACCGGCTGCCGGCCAGCGGCCTTATCAGCACCCACGACCTGGAGCTGGGCGCGCTGGCTGAGGAACTACCCGGCTTCGTGACCAACTACAGCTTCAACAGCACCTTCGAGGGCGAGCAGATCCTGTTCGATTACCGCCTCACGCCGGGCGTGTGCCGCTCCTTCAACGCCAGCCAGCTTATGCGCCTCATGGGTATTGAGGTGTAAACGTACATGGCTGAAGGGTTTTCTGGTCGCCAGGCTATTGAAGTTTAGGCCGGCTTGACTCCGGCCGGTGGCATTCCCGGAATAGCCAGAGCCGGGCAGCACAGCCCAACGGCTGGTATGTAGGGTGCCGCCTTAGTATACTTGAGCTGTACCCTGCAACGACTAGCCCGGTTACTTGCGTAAGCAGGCAGCCGCACAGCTCTGCGGCCATTCAACCAGAAGCACCATCCAGCCAGAAAAACCTTTAGCCATGCAGCCATTCAACCATCAACCCCATTGCCTCCGTGTACATCCGTAACAACCTGCGCTGGCGCCTGATCTGGAAAGGGGCGTGGCGAAACATCCTGATTTTTACGCTGTATTCCCTGCTGGTGTGCATCATCTACGGGCCCATCGACTTTCACTCGCTGGCTATTCCGTGGCAGCCGGTGGCCACGCTGGGCATTGCCGTGTCGTTCTATATCGGCTTCAAAAACAGCGGCTCCTACGACCGTTTCTGGGAGGGCCGGCAGATCTGGGGCGGCATCGTGAATGCCAGCCGCACCTGGGCTATTCAGGCCCTGGAGTTCGTCACGTCGGTGGTGGATGCGCCCGGCGTGGAGGCCCCGGCAGCCTCGGCCGCGGAGCTGACGGACCGGCACCGCTGCCTGGTGTACCGGCACGTGGCCTGGTGCAATGCTTTGCGCCTGCAGCTGCGCCGCCAGCCCGAGCTGTGGGACACCGAGGTAGCGCCCTTCCTGCAGGCCGAGGAGTCGGAGAAGATGCGCCGCTTCCGCAACCCGCCAGCCCAGCTTCTGCGCCAGCAGGCCGCCGACCTGCGCATTCTGCGGGAGGAGCGGGGGCTGCTCAACGACTTCCAGCACGTGACGATGATGAACTCCCTGGAGCAGCTTTACACCCTGCAGGGCGGCTGTGAGCGAATCAAGAATACGCCGTTTCCGCGCCAGTACGCCTTTTTCAGCTACGTATTTGTGTGGCTGTTTGCGGCGCTGCTGCCCCTGGGCCTCATCGGTGAGTTTGCCCAAATGGGCCCCGACCACATCTGGCTGACGGTGCCTTTCTCCGTGCTGGTGTCGTGGGTGTTCAACACCATTGAAGTGGTGGGCCACACCAGCGAAAATCCGTTTGAAAACCAGATGAACGACGTGCCTATGACGGCGCTGTGCCGCAGCATCGAAATTGACTTGCGCGAAATGCTGGGCGAAACCGATATTCCGCCCAAGCTGGAGCCCATCAACGATATCCTGTATTAGCGCTGGCCTGCGCGTCACCATCCCGCGTCTGCCTGCGTATAAGCGCGCACCAGCGGCCCCTTGCCAGCGGGCCGCTCAGCCGGCCGAACTAGCCGCTGCTACCTTCCCAGTGCCGTTTTCTACGGAGAATTACCTGCTGCTCTAAGGCGAAGCGTCCTCGCGCTCCGCCGCCCTGCCTCCCCAATATCCCACCCATCATGGAAGTTTACCGCGAAATTCTCCCGGAAAGCTATTTACTGATTTTGGCCGATGAAGTGCCCGCCTCGCCCCGGGAAGAAGCCCTCGACTGGGCTCTGCGCCGGGCGGCCCGCAGCGGCAAGTCCAGCGTCTGGATCGACTGTTCCCACCTCACGCATCTGCCCCCCGACGCGGCGGAGCTGCTCACTTTCTACTACCACAAGCTGCACAAGCACGGCATGAGTCTGGTGCTTTGCCATCTTTCCGGCGAAGTGCGGGCCGAGCTGGAGGCGCTGGCCCCGGTGCTGCACCCGCCCATTGTGGATACCTTGCTCGACGCCGAGCACTACTGCCATCAGCTCCAGGCCGAGCAGCGCCAGGCCTCGTAGCCGTTATGCGTTATCAGTTATTCGTTGTTAGTAAACCAATGACTAACAACCGACAACGAACAACTGACAACTAACTTCTATGCCTGTTTCTTTCCGCTCGATTCGCTACTTCTTTTCCAGTCAGGACTTTTCCGATGGCCTGCGCACCACGCTCACTGTGTTGCTGCCGGGCCTCTGGATGGGCTGGTGGGGGCAGCTCGATGCCGGCCTGACGCTTTGCCTCGGCGCCCTCTGCGTGAGCGTTACCGACTCGCCGGGCCCGGTGATACACAAGCGCAATGGCATGCTCGCCGGACTGTTGCTGCTGCCCTTCGTGGCATTGGTTACCGGGCTGGCGGCTCCGCACCTGTGGCTGCTGGGGCTGGAGGTAGGCGTGCTGAGCTTCGCGTTTACGTTGTTTCTGGTGTATGGCAACCGGGCAGCGTCCGTGGGCACGGCAGGCTTACTGCTGCTCATCCTGATGATGGACCGCCACCTTACCCTGCCCCAACTGCTACAGTATGCCGGGCTGGTGACGCTGGGCGGGGCCTGGTACTTGGTGGTTAGCCTGCTCACGTACACCGTGCGGCCCTACCGGCCGGCCCAGCAGGCGCTGGGGGAATGCATTCGAGCAGTGGCGGGCTTCCTGCGGCTCAAGGCGGAGTTCTACCGCACCGGCACCAGTCTGGAAGAAGATTACCGCCGCCTAATGGCTCAGCAGGTAACGGTCAATGAAAAGCAGGATGCCGTGCGCGAGCTGCTGTTCAAAACCCGCCAGATGATGAAGGAATCCACGGGTACGGGGCGCCGGCTGGTGCTCACCTTCGTGGATGTGGTAGACCTCTACGAGCATATTACCGCCACCTACTACGACTACTCGGCCCTGCACCAGCGCTTTGAGGCTACCGGCGTGCTCGATGCCATTGCGGCCGTGGTGGAGCAGCTGGCCGCCGAGCTGGAAAGCATTGGCTTTGCCATTCAGGCCAACCACGGCTACACGGCCCGGGCCCCGCTACTGGCTTCCCTGGACCAACTCAAAACCCGCATCGATACTGTAGAAGCCGAGGGAAAGACGGGTAATGTACTGGTGCTGAAAAAGATTCTGGTGAATGTGCGCAACCTCACCCAGCGCGTGCAGGATATTCTGGCTTATTTCGACGCCAACGCACCCGCTCCGGCCCGGCGCGAGCTGGAATTTGGCCGCTTTGTCACGCACCAGACTTTTAGCCTGGGTCAGCTGCGCGACAACCTCACACTCAGCTCCGGGGTGTTCCGCCACGCCACGCGCATGACGCTGGCGTGCCTGGTGGGGTTTGTGGTGGCCAAAGTGCTGCTGCCCGGTCACCACAGCTACTGGATTCTGATGACCATTACCTATATGCTCAAGCCCGCCTTCAGCCTCACCAAGGAGCGCAACGTGCAGCGGGTGCTAGGCACGCTGGTAGGCGGCGTGATTGGGGCCCTGCTGCTCTGGCTGGTAACGGACCGGCAGGTGCTGGTGGCCCTGCTGGCGGTGTGTATGCTGGTGGCTTTCAGCTTCACGCGCCGCAACTACATTGTGGCCGTCATCTTCATGACGCCGATGGTGCTTATCCTGTTCAGCTTTGTGGGGCTGCCGTACCTGCAGGTGGTGGAGGAGCGGATGCTCGATACCGTGGTCGGCTGCCTGATTGCCTTTTCGGCCAGCTACCTGCTGTTTCCGCGCTGGGAATCTGAGCAGCTGCACGACTACATGACGGCCGTGCTACGCGCCAACGGCCGCTACCTGCACACGCTGGCCGAGAGCCTGGCCGGCTCGCCGGTAGCCGTGGTCGATTACAAGCTGGCCCGCAAAGAGGTGTACGTAAGTTCGGCCAACCTGGCGGCGGCCTTCCAGCGCATGATATCGGAGCCCCAAGGCAAGCAGCACCGCCCGTCGGAAGTGCACGAGTTTGTGGTACTCAACCACATTCTGTCGTCCAACGTGGCTTCTATAACGTCGTCCATCCTCACCGGCGAAACCCGGCCGCAGCTGTCGGCGGCCAGCCTGCGTAGCGTGCGACAGGCCCAGCAGGCGGTGCACCGCAGCCTGTGGCGCCTCGACCCCACGGAACCCGAAAATCAGCCGGCTGAAGCGCTGCTGCCCCTGGCTGCCGCCACCCCCGACCAGCAGCTACAGGAGCAGCTGGAATTCATCCGCAAAGTCAGCAGCGATATTGGGAAAGTGACGGAAGCCGTGCTAGCCTGACGTCAAGACTACAAAAGAAAAGCGGCGCCTTCCTGGGTGGAAGGCGCCGCTTTTTTGGCTGTTTGACGGTTGGGCGAAGTGCACGGTGCCACGGCAGTTAGTGCGCCACGACCAGGTGCTGCACCGAAACGCTGCTGCCGGAGGCCACGCGCAGGAAATACGTGCCATTCGCCCAGGCATCGGTAACCAGCGTATGGTGCCGACCCACGATGGTGGCCTGGTGCAGCTGACGGCCGCTCAGGTCGTACACCGTCAGCTGGGAGCGGGCAGCTGCGGGAGCATTCAGTTCCAGGCGAACTTGGGCGCTGGCCGGGTTGGGGTAGAGCTGCACGGCCAGCGCGTTGCGGCCGGTAGCGTTGGCCGTGGCCCGGGCCGGGCTGAGCTGCAGCAGCCACGTCTGGTTGGCGCCCAGCGAAGTCAGGTTTACCGACCAGCTGCTGAACCCGCCCCGCGTATCGAGCGAAACACTACCCACCGCCTGCCCGGAAGCCATATCAGTGACCGTATAGCTGCCGGCCGACAACGACGACACAGCGAGGGTAGGCGTGGCTGGGGTGAGGGAAGAACTGCCCAGGTTGGCCAGCACCAGCACGGCTTCGCGCTCATACACCCGGGCGTACCCCAGCAGGGAAGTAGCTGTGGTAGTAAGGGGCAGCAGGTAGCCTTTGCGCAGCGGGGCCGAAGCATTGCGCAGGCCGATCAGCTTTTTGTAGTGGTTGAGCAGCGAAGCCGGATCGGCCTGCATGGTGGCTACGTTGGCCTGGGTGTAGTTGGCGTTGAGGCCGCGCCAGGGCGTGCCGGTCGTGAAGCCCCCGTTGGCGCCGGCTGTCCACTGCATGGGCTTGCGCTTGTTTTCGTCGGCACCGGTGCCCAGCATGCCCACTTCCTCGCCATAGTACAGAAAGGGCACGCCGGGCATGGTGAGGTACAGCGACGCCGCCTGCTTCATGCGGGCTACGTCGTTTTTGAGCGTTTCGAGCACGCGCTCCTGGTCATGGTTCGAGAGGAAGGTGCCATACTGCAGCTTGGGGTAGCTCTGGTCCACGAGCTGGAGCTGGCTTTTGATACCGGCCGCGCTGCCCGCGTTCAGCCCATTGATAATGGCCGACGCCAAGTCAAACTCAAAGCAGGCGTCGAGCCGGTCGTTTGTCACGTAGGGCACCACTTTCGACGTGGCCGACCAGGCTTCGCCCACCGTAAACGCATCAGCTTTGGCGCCCTTCACCACGTCGTTGAATTCCTCCAGCAGCTTAAAGGTTTCCGGGGTGTCTTCCATCTGCCGGTCGTCTTCGTCGAGGTATTTTACTGCGTCGAGGCGGTAGCCGTCCACGCCCTTGTTCAGCCAGAAGCGGGTGGCGTCCCACATAGCGTTCTTCAGGTCGGCGTTGTTCCAGTTCAGGTCGGGCATCCCGTCCCAGAATAGAGCGTAGTAGTAGCTGCCATTGCGGGGGTACCACACAGCCGGTTGACCCCAGGGCCCGGAGTAGCCGGGGTTGGTGGCCGACCAGCGGTACCAGTCGCGGTAGGAGTTGGTGGTGTTGGCCGCCGACTGCGTAAACCAGGGGTGCTGGCTGGAAGAATGATTCAGGACTAGGTCGATGATGACTTTGATGCCACGGGCGTGAGCTGCCGCCAGAAAGGCCT
Source organism: Hymenobacter guriensis (assembly GCF_015773195.1). GTDB lineage: Bacteria > Bacteroidota > Bacteroidia > Cytophagales > Hymenobacteraceae > Hymenobacter > Hymenobacter guriensis. The sequence goes on along the minus strand of NZ_JADWYK010000002.1, from coordinate 339,058 downwards.
CGAAATCGGCCATGGAGCCGTAATCGGGCTCGGTGGCCTTGTAGTTGGTCACGTCGTAGCCGTGGTAGCTCGGCGACTCCATCATGGGCATGAGCCAGATGCCGGTGATGCCCAGGTCGGTGGTCGTGTTCGGGTCGCCGTCGTTGAGGTAGTCGAGCTTGGCGGTGAGGCCTTTGAAGTCGCCTTTGCCGTCGCCGTTGCTGTCGTAGAAGCTGCGCACAAAGATTTCGTAGAACACGGCATCGTTCCACCAGTGGGTGGTGTACTCGGTGGGCAGGGCATCGCAGCTGGCGCAGGAGCTGTAGCAGAGCGTGCCGGTGGTGTTCACGTCGGCCGTAGCGCTGACGGTTCGGTTGAGGTTTCCGCTGTCGTCAAGGGTGCCGCATTCGGCCGGTACGGGTTCGGCCTCGGCCCAGGTGGTACCGTTGATGAACTTGAACTGAAACAGCCCCGGAGCGGGCAGCAGCACCTCGCCCTCGTAGATGCCGTCCTTGTTCAGATCCGCGAGGGGCGTAGCAGCCGGGTCCCAGTCGGTGCCGTAGCCGGCCAGCGCCTGAAAGTTGCCCGCCACGTGGACGCCCGTTTTCGCCACGGTCTGGCCCTTCATATTCACCGAAAAGCGCAGTACGGTGGCGCAGCCGTTGAAGGCAATGGCCGGCAGGCGCAGCGCGGTGGCGCCTACCGTTACCTCGCGGTTGAGGTTGCCGCCGCCGTCGTCCTGGCCGCAGGCGGCGGGCACGGGCTCGGCGCCGGCCCAGGAGTTGCCATTGATGAACTTGTAGCGGTAGGTGCCGGCCGGCACATCCACCGTCACTTCGTAGATTTTGTCGCCGTCGGCATCCGTCAGGGCCGTGGTGGCCGGGTCCCAGTCGGCCGGGAAGCCGGCTTTGCTCTGGAACGTGCCGGCCACGTGTACGCCGCCGGCCGAAACCGTCTGCTGGCGCATGTCAACCCGAAATGTAAGTTTGGTGGCGTGGGCGCTGAGGCCGCCAGCCAGCAAGGCCAGCAAGAGTAGTACGTGTTTCATGCAGTAGAATTAAGTTGGTCGGCAGCTTGCCCGCACCGTTGTGCAGGCACAGTCTTCAACAGCCCGCTACGAAAATAGTGCCTTGCCGTCGGCGTATCAGTGGAAGTCCGCGTTAATCAACCAGGAAACCACAAAAAAGCCCGGCCACAAGTGCGGCCGGGCTTTTCATACAGGCGGTAAATTTACTTTGTGGCCGGCACCTCGGGCCGTAGCGTGCGGCTCAGCCACTCAAAGAACACCCGGTTCCAGAGCACCGAGTTCTGGGGCTTGCTGATCCAGTGGCCTTCGTTGGGGAAGTAAAGGAACCGACTTGGAATACCGCGCAGCTGCGCCGTGCCGAAGGCTTCCATGCCCTGCCCCTCGGGCACCCGAAAATCCTTGCCGCCGTGGATGACGAGAATGGGCGTATCCCAGTTTCTGGCAAAGAGCTGGGGGTTGAACTCAGTGTAGCTTTTGTGCTGGGGCGTTTCCCAGGGCGCGGCCCCGATGTCCTGCTTGGCGAAGAACATTTCTTCGGTGCTGGGGTACCAGCTGGTGAGGTTGTAGAGGCCGCAGTGGGCAATAAAGGTTTTGAAGCGCCCCTCGTGCTTGCCGGCCAGCAGATACACCGAGTAGCCGCCGTAGGAGGCGCCCACGCAGCCCAGCCGGGCCTTGTCCACGTAAGGTTCGGCACTCACGGCATCAATGGCAGAGAGGTAGTCGCGGATCGGCTGGCCACCCCAGTCGCCGGAGATGCTGTTGTTCCACTCCGTGCCGAAGCCGGGCAGGCCGCGCCGGTTGGGCGCCACCACGATGTAGCCGTTGGCGGCCAGCAGCTGGAAGTTCCAGCGGTAGGAAAAGGCCTGCGTGATGGGGCTCTGCGGGCCGCCCTGGCAGTAGAGCAGCGCCGGGTACTTCTTGTTGGGGTCGAAGTCGGGCGGGTATATGACATACACCTGCATCTGCTTGCCGTCGGTGGTTTTCACCCAGCGAGCCTCCGTGCGGCTGGTTTTTACCCCGGCCAGCTCCTGCTGATTGATGCTGGTAAGGGCCGTTTCGCGGCCGGTTTTCAGATCGATGCGTACGAGGTCGGCGGGCTGGGCCTGGGTGGTTTTGTTGGCAATGGCTACGTCCTTGCCAGCCAGCTCAAAGGAGTTGTAATTGTGCGCGCCCTTGGTGAGCTGCTTGATTTTGCCGCCCTTGCTGGCAATAGAAAACAGCTGCTCGGTGCCTTCCAGCACGCTCACGAAGTAGATGGTTTTGCCATCAGGGCTCCAGCGGATGTTGGCAGCGGCCTGTTCCGAGCCGGCCGTTATGTCTGCGCGCTTCTTCGTTTTGAAGTCATACACCACAATGCCGTTGCGGTCCGACTCGAAGCCGGGCGTGGCCATGCTCAGCCAGGCCACTTTTGAGCCGTCGGGCGAGAAGCTGGGCTCGGTGTCGTAGCCGCCCAGCCCTTCGCTCAGGTTCTGGGTCTGGCCGGTGCGCACGTCGTAGAGGTAGATGTCGGAGTTAGTGCTTTCGGCCTCGGCTTTGCCCGTGAGCTTGCGCGAGGTGTACGCCAGCTGGTAGCCGTCGGGCGAAAAAGCCAGCTGCTCGTTGCCACCGAATGGCTGCAGGGGGGCGTCGAATTTCTCCCCGGCCATGACGTCCTTGCCGTAGCCGGTGGGCTTGCCGTCGTCGCCCATGGGCTGGAAGAACACGTGGCCCACGTGCAGGTCGTCCCACTGGTTCCAGTGACGGTAGTTCAGGTCGTCGATGATTTTGGCGTCGGCCTTGGGCAGGTCTGGGTACCAGTCCTGCACCGATTTGCCGGTTTTCACGTCCTGGGTGTACAAAATAAACTTACCGGTGGGTGCGTACTTGAGGTTGGCCACGCCCGCCTCGGGGAACTGACTCAGCAGCTGCTTGCCCGAGCCGTCGGCATTCATCACGTAGAGCTGCTCCGAGCCGCCTTCACTGCTCAGGAAAGTGAGTTTGCCGTCGGGCCGCCAGTTCAGGGTGCTTTCGGAGCCGGGCGTAGTGGTGAGCTGCCGGGCCGGGCCGCCCGCTACGGGCACCGTCCAGATGTCGGTGTTGCCTTTGTTGTCGGCCAGGGAGTAGCGCGTCACGGTGTAGGCCACCGTTTTGCGGTCCGGCGACACCTGCATTTCGCCCAGGCGGCCCAGTTTCCAGAGCAGCTCGGGCGTGTACACGGCGGAAGATTGGGCAGCGGCGGCCAGCGGCAGCAGCAGTCCGGCAAAAAGAAGTCTTTTCACAGAATACGGGAATAGGGGTGGGGAGGCGCCGGCCGGGCCGGGAGCACCGAAACTTCCGGCAAGATAAAAAAACCGTTGCCGTACTTTGGCGGCCGCTTGTCGCTCCTTTCCCTGCTGCTATGCCCGATTTTCGTTTGCGCGTTTTCCAGACGGTAGCCCGGCACCTGAGCTTCACCAAGGCCGCTCAGGAGCTGTACATCACCCAGCCCGCCGTAACCAAGCACATCCGGGAGCTGGAGCGCACCTACGGACAGCGGTTGTTCGAGCGCCGGGCGGGGCGCGTCACACTCACAGAGGCTGGCCGCCTGCTGCTGCAGCACGCCGCGTCCGTCGAGACCCTGCACCAGCAGCTCACCGATCAGCTTTACGCCCTCCACGATGAAGCCGCCGGCCGCCTGCGCCTGGGCGCCAGCACTACCCTGGCCCAGTACGTGCTGCCGCCCATTCTGCCCGCTTTCCAGCGCCGCTACCCGCAGGTGCAGCTTACGCTGCTCAACGGCAACTCCGAGCAGATTGCCGAGGCGCTGCTGCACGGCCACCTGGATCTGGGCTTTGTGGAGGGGCAGGCCCACACCCGAGACCTGCACTATGAGCTGCTGCTGGAAGATGAGCTGCTGCCCGTGCGCCGCGCTACGGCAGCTGGTCCGCCTGCCGCGCCGGTAGCCCTGGCGGAGCTGCTCCAGCACCCTTTGGTGCTGCGGGAGCGTGGCTCGGGCACGCTGGAAGTGCTGGAGTTTGCCCTGCGGGAGCAAGGCCTCAAGTTCACCGACTTTGCCGTGGCCCTTTACCTCGACAACACCGAAGCCATCAAGTCCTACCTCGAAGCTGCCCCCGACTGCCTGGGGTTTGTGTCGCAGCGGGCGTTGGCGAAGGAGCTGCGGGCGGGGCTGCTGGAAATAGTGCCCATTGCGGGCGTGCGGCTCACGCGCCGTTTCGAGTCGGTGTGGGTGCAGGGCCAGCAGCTGGGCACGCCGGCCCAGCGGTTTCTGCGCTTCGCGGCCAATGCCCTGAGTATGTCGGCTGGCTAGACTATAACTTTAGGTTATAGATGATAATCATTTTTGATTATCGATAGGCGAGAGGCTGCCGTACTTTTGTGGGTAATTCAGGCCCACCCCATGCCCGCCAAAGCTTCCTTCACCCCCCACCTCAACCTACCCGACCTCCTCAAAAACCTGCAGGAAGCCTTGCGCCAGTTCCGGCCGCTAGGCCACTTGTCACTCACGGGCCAGCAGCTTCTGTTTTTCCTGGCTTTGTTGGTTTGCCTGTCGCCAATCGGTTCCCCGCCACTGGCTTTGGTGCTGGGGTTGCTGGTGGCGCTGGTAGTTGGCAACCCGTTTCCGGCTCAGAGCAAACGCTTCACCACGCGGCTGTTGCAGTGGTCGGTTATCGGACTGGGGTTCGGGCTGAACGCGCAGCAGGCGTTACAGGCGGGGCAGGAAGGCTTGCTGTTTTCGGTGGCTTCCATTGTTGGCACGCTGCTGCTGGGCGGGCTGCTGGGCCGCTGGCTGGGCATTGACGGACGTATTTCTCATCTCATTGCCAGCGGCACCGCCATTTGCGGCGGCAGCGCTATTGCGGCGGTGGGCCCGGTGCTGCGCGCCGGCGAAGGCCAGATGTCGGTGGCCCTGGGCACGGTGTTTATCCTGAATTCGGTGGCGCTGTTTCTGTTTCCGGCCGTGGGCCATGCCCTGCAGCTTAGCCAGCACCAGTTTGGCCTCTGGGCCGCCATTGCCATTCACGACACCAGCTCCGTAGTAGGCGCCGCCAGCCAGTACGGCGACGAAGCCCTGCGCATTGCCACTACCGTGAAGCTGGCCCGGGCCCTCTGGATTATTCCGGTGGCACTGGGCACGGCCCTACTGTTCAAAACGCCCGGCGCGAAAGTAGCGCTGCCCTGGTTTATTCTTGGCTTCGTGGGCGCTATGCTGCTCAATACTTACGTGCTCGCCTTGCAGCCCGTAGCTCCGCTAGTAGTGGCCCTGGCCAAAGTGGGCCTTACCCTAACCCTGTTTCTGATTGGAGCCGGGTTATCCGGCACGGTGTTGCGCTCCGTCGGCATCCGGCCCTTTGTGCAGGGCGTGCTGCTGTGGGCGGTAGTTTCCAGCGTTTCGCTGTGGGCTATCCTGAAAATGGTGAAGTTGTAAAAGGTGAAGTCGTGAAAAACAGGCATTGCGAGCATATGGCGCATCAAGCCAGTTTCGAAGCAATCCGTCCTGTACAGCACCAGAGACGTATTTTTACCAGAAAGCCCCTGACGTGTGTACGTCAGGGGCTTTTTACGGTTTTAATGTATGCGCTAGTTCTTCCGGCCGGAGCCGCTCTTTTTGCCGCCGCCATCCTGCTTGTTGACGGTGGCCCAGGCACGTTTTTCGGCTTCTTCTTCCGAAACCCCGCGCTGCTCGTAGCTTTCTTCAATGTGTTCGGCCTGCCGCTTCTGCTTGTCGGTGTACGCCGATTTATCTCCCTGTGGCATGATGTAGAAAGGTTGAGGTGAGAAAAAATCCTGGGAAGGACGCTTAACTATACGCGGGCAGGGGCGGGGTGTTATCGTGGAGTTTTCCCCGGGGTTGGCGCCGGGTGGCTATCTTCGCACCAGTCAATTCGCCTGCCACTTTCTTTGTATGCGCCAACTGGCCGATATTCCGCACCCCGACGCGAAAATCACCCTGTTCTCCTGGAACGGGAAGTACCTTATCAAGCTCGAAAAAGGCCCTTTGGAGCAAACCTACAAGGTGAGCGAGCTGGACGTGACCAGCGAAGCCGACGTGTACGCGCTGCTGGACGCGGAATTTATTCAGGCGGCCGTGCAGCGTTTCACCCTCATGCGCCAGGATTTGCAGGCCGCCTTCGACCGGCAGGGCCTGTAGCGGCCCTTCTTTCCTTGTTCTTTTCCTTTGCTGACTATGAAATACCTCGGATTGTTGACCTTGCTACTTACGCTGCTGGCCAACCTGCCCGCCGCCGCGCAGCTTTACGAAGTGCGCCCCGGCAGCGTGCAGTTTGAAAAGCGGGAGCGGGATGCGGTGAAAGTGCAGATAGACGGCACCGCGCAGTGGACGCGCGAGTTCTGGCAAAGCTGGCTGAAGGATACCTACAACATCAAGCTGAAAGGCGGGGGCGTGCTGGGCGTGGGCAAGAAGGACGTAATGGAAGCCAAGCAGACGCAGGTGTCGAGCGTATCGGGCAAGCTGCTGGATCTGTACTCCGCCGTCACGGCGCCCACCGATTCCACCGCCGAGCTGTCGGTATGGGCCGCGCTGGGGCCGGACGCGTTTCTGCACCCCGACAAAACCGTGTCGGAGTACGCGGCTTTGCGCGGCATGGTGCAGTCGTTTGCCACGGCCGCCCGCCTCAAGGCCTACAAAGAGCAGATTGAGGAGGCCGAGAAGCGCCTCAAGGATGGCGAAAAGGAAAAGGACGACCTGAACAAGGATATCAAAAACATGCAGTCCAACACCACCGCCAACCTGGCCCGCATCGAAGCCCTGAAAAAGCAGAACATCGAAAACACGCTGAAAGCCCGGCAGGACTCGGTGAAGCTCATCGAAAACGCCCGGCTGCTGGAAATTCGCAAAGCCCAGCTGCAACGCCGTAAAGACCGTCTTTCTGCCCTCGACCGTAAATAACCCGGAGCCGCTATTCGGCGGCCGCGCCTTGCTATGTCCCAGGACTCTTCTCCCCTCGAAACCCTGCGCCAGCTGAAAGAATGGCTGGATGCGGGCACCATCACGCCCCAGGAATTCGACACGCTCAAGCGCAAGCTGCTGTTTGGGGAAGGCCAGGCGCCCGCGCCGGCTGCGCCGCCGGTGCCCGTGTCACCCGTGGTGCCGCCCGAAGAGCATGTAATTCCCGGTCCCGTGGAAGACCCGGGCTTGCCTATTTACGTGGAAAGCCCTCCCGCTCCGGCCCCGCCGGCTGCCGAGCTACCGCCCGTGCGCGCTACGCCCGCCGAGTTTTTCACGCACCCTACGGAAGCCGGCCGGCCCCAGGAGTCGCCTTCCGGGCAGCCCGACTTCTCCGCCAGTCCGCCACCCGTAGCCGCGTCGGAGCCGGAGTATGAGGAGCCGGCCCCGCGCAATCCGCTGATGCTGGTGCTGATTATTGGAGGTATCGTGGCGCTGCTGGGCTTGGTGGCGTATCTGGCCATCGGCAACCGCGAATCGGAGCGCCTGACCAGCACGACGATGACGGCTGCCGACTCCCTGGCCGTGCAGCCGGAAGAAGGCCCGCAATCCGAGCAGATAGAGCTGGAACCGGCTGCCGCCCCCGAAACCGTGCGCGTGGCCCCCGTACTGCCACCCGCTGCTCCCGTTACCGATTCGGCGGCCACGGCTCCAGCAGCGCCCGAAACGACGCCCGCCGCTACCCCTGCACCCGACGACAACGCTGTACGGAGTCAAGTAGAAAACGCGCTGACTTCTTACTACGAAGATCTGAAAGCGGCGCCCTTCGATGCTGCCAGCCACTTTGCCCCGCAGGTTGAGCGGTTCTACACCCAGCAGAATGTCACGCCCGCTGCCATCAACGAAGAGCTGGCGAAGTCGCACTTCCCCGAGTTTACGGAGGCCGAAACCAGCATCGAGCCCGGCAGCCTGCAGGTAGGGCCCGTGACGGAGGATGGCTCCCGCATGATTACCTACCGCGAGAAAAGCCGGGCCTTCCGCCAGTCCAAGCAGCAGCACCAGCAAACCACGGCGCAGGTGCGCGTGCGCCTCGACAAGAACTTCAAGATAACCTACTTGCGTCAGGAGCGGCTGTTGGAAAATGTATTCAGTGAATAAGGCGGGAGCATGGATTGGCCTGCTGCTGGTGGCAATGCTGGCTGGCTGCAGCATCAACGTTATCCGGCCTAAGCAAACCTTCACGGCTACCGTGCCCGCTGCGCCCGACTATAGTCGGCCCGAAAGCTGGGCCGCCCTGCCCACTACCCGGGACTCGGCCGACGCCCACCCGGACCATACCGCTTTCCGCGACCAGCAGGCTACGGCCCCGGCTGACGTATTTTTCCTGCACCTCACTACCCTTATCCGCCCCAAAGCCTGGAACGGCGACTTAGCCGATACCGAGCTGAACCGCTTCACCGATAGGTTCAGCATCCGTAAGCAGGGCAGCGTATTTAACGCCGCCGGCCGCATCTACGCGCCCCGCTACCGGCAGGCGGCGTTGTTTTCGTTTTTCGACAGCTCGGCCAACGCCCGTAACGCCCAGGAATTGGCGTACCAGGACGTGAAAAAGGCTTTTCAGTATTACCTGGCCAACTACAACCAGGGGCGTCCTATTATCCTGGCAGGGCATAGCCAGGGTAGCTTCCACGCCCGGCGCCTGCTGAAGGAGTTTTTCGACAATGACCCGAAGCTGCGCCGCCAGTTGGTAGTGGCGTACCTGGTGGGTTTCTCCGTGAACCCCAAGGAATACCAGACCCTGCAGCCCTGCCCCGATTCGTTGGCTACCGGCTGCTACGTGAGCTGGAACGCGGCCTCCTGGGGCAAAGAGTACCCGCCTTACGTGGGCTCGGCCGTCGTCAACCCGCTTACCTGGACCACCGACACGGCTGCCGCCCCTGCTTCCCTTAACCGCGGCAGCGTGCCCTACGGCTTCGACCGGCTCGATACGGCCGCCGTGGATGCCAAAATTCACAACGGCATTCTGTGGGTGCATCCACCCAAGCCCGGCGGCTACGTGCGCTTCCTGCTACCCGGCCACGCCGAGCTGCGGCACTCCTTCCACATCGTCGACTACGGCATGTTCTACCAGAGTGTGCGCCGCAACGCCGTAGCAAGGGTGCAGGCGTGGGAGCGGCGACAAAAGTGAAAAAGCTATGGGTTTTGAAGTAGATGGCAAGGGGTATGAAATCGTTGTGGCAGGCGACTTTTCAACCCGATTCGGAATAGGGTGCGAGCTGTGGGAAATACCAAGCCGGACACACATAGCTGAAATCTTCCGGGATGATAAGCGTAGGCAGATTTCGATGGCTGTCTTTATTTCATCAGATATTCCACTCCAAGTTCTAGAAGCGCTTATTCAAGCTTTTGATGAACGGGTAGGACGCGAGTTCTATACAGATGATGTACCAGAAGGATAAACTATAAGAAAAGCCCCGCCAACACGATGCCTGCGGGGCTTTCCCTGATATCTACCCAGAACGCAGAAGTGCTTCAAAAGCCACGCGCAAGTGTATGATATTCGTTTCTGGATTGCGTTGGTTAAAGCTGTCAATGGAAGCCCAAAAATGTCTTTCATCGAAATCAACGAAGTCATTTACGGAGGCTAATGCCAGATTGTGCAGTTGGTAAGCCACTGGTCCAGCGTACCTGCCCTTTATAATGGCGCGCTTATCATCCATTAGCGGAACAGGCTCAGTTCGAACGTCAAGTAAGAATTGGTAGATGATGTTTCGGTAAGCCGCTTTTCGAATGTTATTCATCCACTAAAAATAGAAAAAGCCCCGCTGGCACAATGCCAGCGGGGCTTTTTGTAAGACTAAACCAAAAGCTTAGGCACCAATGGCCACGCGCTTGAAGTCTGATACCGTCATGCCTTTCGACGTTTTGTCGAGCAGCTGGGCAATAGTCAGGGAGTTGTCCTTCACGAACTCCTGGTTCAGCAAGGTGTTTTCCTTGTAGAACTTGTTGAGCTTGCCCTGGGCAATTTTCTCCAGCATCGCCTCGGGCTTGCCTTCGGCACGCGCCTGCTCTTTGCCGATTTCAATTTCGCGCTCCGTGATGGAAGCATCTACTCCGTCTTTGTCCACGGCTACGGGCTTCATGGCTACGATCTGCATAGCTACGTCGCGGCCTACGGCGGCGGTGTCAGCACCACCAACGTTTTTCAGGCCTACGAGTACGCCTTTCTTGCTGTCGGAGTGAATGTAGGAAGCTACTTTCTCAGCCGTCAGGGTAGCATAGGTCAAATCCAGCTTCTCGCCAATTTTGCCCATCAGGTCGGTGATGTGCTCCTGAATGCTCAGGCCATCTTCTTCCTTGGTGGCCAGCAGGTCTTCTTTGGTAGCGGCGTTGGTGCGCACGGCGGCGTCCAGAATGCGCTGAACCAGCTCGCGGAAGCTAGCCACTTTCGCAACCGACTCCGTTTCGCAAGCCAAGGCTACCAGCTTACCGTTGGTGCCGTCTTCGCTTACGCTCACGGCTACAAAGCCTTCGGAGGTTTCGTTTTCAGCGCGCTTGTCGGCAATTTTCTGGCCCTGCTTACGCAGAATGTCGCGGGCGGCTTCGAAGTCACCATCGGCTTCGGTCAGGGCTTTTTTGCAATCCATCATGCCCGCGCCGGTCATGGTGCGGAGCTTGTTTACGTCTGCGGCGGTAATTGCTGCCATTGTATTGTTAGAACTTAGAGTTGAGAGCTTAGAACTTAGAGGAAAAAGCGAATAGGCTATTAAAAGCAAGAAGAAGCTAGAGGCAGAGTCTGAAAAGTGAATTAACTCCCCGAACCTCTAACCTCTAACTTCTCAGTTCTTGCTTCTACGAAAAGAGCTTATTCGTCGGCAGCCTGTTTTTCCTGGATGCCTTCTTCTTCAGCCTGCTTCTTGTCGGCGTCTTCTTTGTCGACTTTGCGCTCCGACAGACCGTCTTCGATGGCCTTACCCATGATGCTCACGATGAGCTGGATAGATTTCGAGGCATCGTCGTTGGCCGGAATCGGGAACTGTACTTGCTCGGGGTTTGAGTTCGTGTCGCAGATGGCAAACACCGGGATACCCAGCTTCTGGGCTTCTTTCACGGCAATGTGCTCACGCTTCACGTCTACCACGAACAGGGCAGCGGGCAGGCGGCTCAGGTCGGCAATGCCCCCGAGTACACGCTCCAGCTTTTCCCGCTCGCGGCTCATCATCAGCTTCTCGCGCTTGGCAAGGGCTGCATAGGCCGTGTTTTCCTTCACCATCTTGTCGATGGTGCTCATTTTCTTCAGCGACTTGCGTACGGTAGCGAAGTTGGTGAGCATGCCACCCAGCCAACGGTCCGTAACGAAAGGCATTTTCAGGCGCTTAGCCTCATCCGAAACAATTTCCTGCGCCTGCTTCTTGGTGGCAACAAACATTACCTTCCGACCGCTCTTGGCGATGTTGCGGATAGCGTTGGCGGCCTGCTCGAGCGAAACGAGGGTTTTGTTCAGGTCAATAATGTGGATGCCGTTCTTCTCCATGAAGATGTACGGCGCCATTTTTGGGTCCCACTTACGCGTCAGGTGACCAAAGTGGGCACCGGCGTCCAGCAGTTCTTTATACGTGGTGGTCTGAGCCATGATAGGGGTTCCTCTGGAAGATTAGCGTTTCGAGAACTGGAACGAACGACGCGCTTTGCGCTTGCCGAATTTCTTGCGTTCCACCATGCGCGGGTCGCGGGTCAGGAAGCCTTCTTTCTTCAAAGCAGGGCGAACCTCTGCGTTGTCGCCCACGAGGGCTTTCGAGATGGCCAGACGGATGGCTTCGGCCTGAGCCGAGATGCCACCACCGCGCACGTTCACCTTGATGTCGTACTGGTTGAGCTGCTCAACCGTCGCCAAAGGCTGGTTCACGATGTTTTCCAGGAGTTCATTGCCAAAGTAGGCTTTCATTTCCCGGCCGTTGATAGTGATATTCCCTTGCCCGGCCTGCATGTATATGCGGGCCACCGAGGTTTTTCTTCTACCAGAGGTGTTGGAGATTTCCATTAAGTGAAGAATTAAAGAGACGCCGAATTCGGCTTAGAGGTTAGTGAGTTCAACAGCCTGGGGCTGCTGGGCCTGGTGGGGGTGCTCGGCACCTTTGTACACGTACAGGTTGCGGAACTGGGCCGCGCCCAGCTTGTTGCCCTGCAGCATGCCTTTCACGGCGTGCTCAATCACGCTGGCCGAGTTCTTGGCTTTCTTGTCGCGCAGGTTGATGCGCTTCTGGCCGCCGGGGTAGCCCGAGTGCGTGATGTAGATTTTGTCGGTCAACTTCTTGCCCGTAACGCGCAGCTTGTCGGCGTTAATAACAATGACGTTGTCGCCGCAATCCGAGTTGGGCGTGAAGGAAGGTTTGTGCTTGCCACGCAGCATGTTGGCAATCTGGCTGGCCAGACGGCCCAGCGGCGCAACACTGGCATCAACCACCACCCAGGCCTTATCGGCGTTGGCTTTGTTGACGGATACCGTCTTGAAGCTCAGATGATCCATTGGGAAGGAAGGTAAGCGTTTGAAAATGAGACAGAACCCAGCATGGGTCCGGGAAAAACGGACACAAAGTTACCGCCTTTCACTATAAATCCAAACCAAACCCCACTATTTCTGCCTGAAAGTGTTGTCGTTAGCCTCACGTATCTTTTAGCTGTACTGGCGCAGCGTGTCGACCAGCACCCGGAAGTCCTTGGGATAAGGCGCCTCAATCGTCACAGTCTCGCCGCCGAGGCGTGCGAAGGTGAGGTTGGCGGCGTGCAGGGCAAAGCGCTTGATAAAGGGCTGCTCTTCCTCGCCCTGCTTCACATTGAACTTCTTCTTGAGCGACGACAAATAGAAGTCGTCGCCGCCGTACATCTGGTCGCCTACGATGGGTGCCTGCAGGTAAGCCAGATGCAGCCGAATCTGGTGCATGCGGCCCGTAATGGGTTGGCACTCGAGCAAGGTGTGGCGGGCAAAGGCCTCAAGGGTGCGTACCAGCGTGGTGGCAGGCTTGCCTTTATAGGCTAGCCGGGCTTTGCCTTTGGTGGTGGTTTCGATGCTGCGCTCCACGCGCAGGCCGTCGTAGTCATGCACACCCCAGGCTACGGCGTGGTACACTTTCTTTACCTCGCGGTTTTCAAACTGCATGGCCAAGTGGCGGTAGGCCTCGGGGTTTTTGGCCAAAGCCAGGGCCCCGCTCGTTTCCTTGTCGAGGCGGTGACAGGCCTGGATGTCGTCGTACTGCTCGCGGGCCAGGCGCAGGATGTTAGGCGCGCCGCCAAACCGCTCGTCGAGCGTGGCCAGGAATGGGGGCTTGTTGATGACGACGTAGTCTTCGTCCTCAAACAGAATCAGGTCGGAGAAATCGGGTAGCTTCATATCAGGAAGCACAAAGGTACGGTACCCGCCCCGAAGCATTAGCTTTCGGCTGCCTCAGGGAGCTGCCTGGGTTTGGCCAGCTTGAACTCCAGAGCCGTGCCCCTTCCGATTTCGCTGCGAATTTTGATGGTGGACTTGTGGGCTTCCACAATGTGCTTGCTGATGGCCAGCCCCAGGCCGGAGCCGCCCGAGTCGCGGGAGCGGCTCTTATCGATACGGTAAAATCGCTCGAAGATGCGGTGCTGGTGCTCTTCGGCAATGCCCGCGCCGTCGTCGCGCACCTCTACGCGCACACTTTTGGCAGTTTCGTGCAGCGTTACCGTCACCAGGCCGCTGGCCCGCCCGTACTTGATAGCGTTGTCGATCAGGTTGATGAGTACCTGCCGGATGCGGTTGCGGTCGGCCAATACCCATACGCCGGCAGGTGTCCCGGCCGGTAGCAGTTGGAGCTGTACTTGGCGCTGGCCAGCGCGCAGTTCCAGCTGCTCAAAAATATCCCGGATCAGCTGGGCCAGGTCGAAGCGCTGGCGGCGCATGCGCACCACCCCTTTTTCCAGCTGGGCAATGGTTACCAGATCCTGCACCAGGGCATCCAGCGCGTCGAGGCTGCCGGCGGCTTTCTGCAGAAACTTCTTACGGGTTACTTCGTCGATGTCGTCGTCGTCGAGAATGGTATGCACGAACCCCTGGGCGGCGAAGATGGGCGTTTTCAACTCGTGCGACACATCGGCCAGGAACTCACGGCGTAGGGCCTGCAGGCGCTTCAACTCGTCGATTTCCTGCTGCTTGCGCTGGGCCATGTCCAGGATTTCGTCGCGCATGCGCTTGAGCGGCTCCGGCCGGAACAGAAACTTGTTTGACAGCTTCCGGAATTCCTTGCGCTTCACGTGCTCCAGCCCGGCGTATATCTGGTTGACTTCGCGAAAAATCAGCGCCTCAAACGACAGGTACACCAGCAGAAAGCACGCCGCCACCGTGATGCCCGCGCCCAGGCACGCCTCCCGAAACGAGAGGGTTGGGCCAATCCAGGCAAACGTGGTGAGCACGCAGGCCACCAGCAAAGCCAGCAGAATGGCAATGGTGCGCGAGGAAAGGTTGAGTCTCACGGGGCGAAAGGTGAAATAGTGAACCAGTGAAATGGTGAGTTTTACGTTCTTACTTGGGCGGTCAGAACGTAAAACTCACCATTTCACTGGTTCACTATTCACTTAGTTGTCTGAATTGAACTTGTAGCCCACGCCTTTGATGGTCTGGATGTGGTGCTCGCCCACTTTCTCGCGCACTTTGCGCACGTGTACGTCCACGGTGCGGGCCAGCACGAACACGTCGTTGCCCCAGATATTCTGCAGCAGCTCGTCGCGGCCGAAGACTTTGTGGGGCGTGGCGGCCAGAAAGGCCAGCAGCTCAAACTCCTTTTTGGGCAGGGAAATCTTGCGGCCGTCCTGGTACACGGCAAAGCCCGTGCGGTCAATAGTCAGGCCGTTGATTTCAATGGTTTCGGACTGCTGCTGGGGGTCTTTGTCGCGGCGCACGAAGGCGGCCAGGCGGCTGAGCAGGGCCCGGGGCTTGATGGGCTTGGCAATGAAGTCGTCGGCGCCGGCCTCAAAAGCGGCTACTTCCGAAAACTCCTCGGCCCGGGCCGTCAGGAAAATGATGTAGGTATCCTTGAACTTGGGTTGCTCGCGCAGCTGACGGCAGGCCGCAATGCCGTCGAGGTGGGGCATCATCACGTCGAGCAGGATGATGTCGGGGCTG
This sequence comes from Hymenobacter guriensis, assembly GCF_015773195.1. Lineage (GTDB taxonomy): Bacteria > Bacteroidota > Bacteroidia > Cytophagales > Hymenobacteraceae > Hymenobacter > Hymenobacter guriensis. The sequence goes on along the minus strand of NZ_JADWYK010000002.1, from coordinate 324,025 downwards.
AACTGCGGGGCCACTTCCAACGCTTTGCGGCCATCGGGGGCGCTGGCGACTTCGTAGCCTTCCTTGCGCAGGTTATATTCCAGCAGCTCCACAATGTCGGGGTCGTCATCTACTACCAGAATCCGGTACGCATTGGGGTGGGCAGGTACTTGCATGGCGGAGCAGGTTGCAGATGAAATGGAAAACGCACAAAAGTACCGAAGCCCAGGCGCGACAGTGTGTTACGTTTTCGTTAACAGGTCAGCTTGCTAAGCAAAAAAGCGGCTCCCGTAGGGGAGCCGCCGACGGTCTAGTTTTTAGCTACGAGGCTGAGCTTGTTTTTCAAGCCCTGGTATTTGTACATATCCACTTTCACGGCCCCCACGAACAGCTCGGCCTGGATGAGGACTGGAATCTTATTCCGGTCATCGGAAAGGTAAACCGTGACGGCATTTTCCCCGCTGAAAAGCTTGTTCTTGGGCATACGCGGCACCAGCTTAATGGCGCGGATGCTGCCGACTTTCGTGGATACGGTTTCGCGGCCCCGGTAGATGACGTCCATGTCGAATACCTCATCATCGAAAAAGCCTTTCACCCGGATGATTTCACCGATGCGGCGCTGGTCGTAGTTGATGGTGCGCAGAAAGTAGAAGCCGCTCACCAGGTCCTGGATGTTGTCGGGCACTTTGTAGGTGCCGTGTCGGGGCTCCCGGTCCCGTTTGCGGGTTTCCACCACGGCTACGTCCCGCTCGTGGTCGAAGTCCACGGTTTCTTTTTTGCGGTAGTTGCCCTCCTCAATGTTGCGGAAAAACTTCTGCGGCAGAATGCTGGTGGTATCGATGTAGGAGCGCCACGTGTCGCGGACGCGCAGGAAAAAGTCGAAGGAGCCGGTGGTGCGGCCCGTGACGGTAGCACGGTAGCAGGGCCGCTCGTTCACGCGGTGTAGCTCGTCGGATAGTTCAATGGTGGCATCGGCGGCGTTTACCAGGCCGTAATGTACTTTGTAGTACATGGTTTCGCCCTTGGCAAAGCTGTTATTCGGAATAGCACGCTGCGTAGATTCGGGCCGGGCACTCAGCAAAGCTGATGCAAGCAACACAGCAACAGGAGTAAAAAGAAGCCAGCGGCGAAGCATAAGTGAGAAATGTTGGCAATGGCTGGCGCTATTCAAATGCAATGCCAGCAAATATACAGAGCGTGCCTGCGCGTCAAGCCCGCCTCCAGTAGCTGGAACGAAATACCGGGCGGGAGGTTCAGGAAGGCAAAACAGGCAGGTACCTACGGAATTGTATTAAGTGCAGATGCCGGCCTGTCCAAATTACGGAATGCCCCGCGAAAAGCAAGGCACAAAAAAACCTCGTCGGCCGGAGCCAACGAGGTTTTTGCGTTGAAGAAAGCAGCAGAGCTTATTCAGCCTCGTCCTCGTCTTCGTCGGTGCTACGGTCTTCGGGAATGGCCGCCAGAGCGGCTTCGGGCTCACCTTTCACCATGGCCCGAATCTGGGCCTCAATCTTGTCGGCCAGTTCGGGGTTGTCGAGCAGGATGGTTTTCACACCTTCGCGGCCCTGGCCCAAGCGGTTGCCTTCGTAGGAAAACCAGGAGCCCGACTTGGCAATGATGCCCATATCCACGCCCAGGTCCAGGATTTCGCCTACTTTGGAAATGCCCTGGCCGTAGAGGATGTCAAACTCAATAACCTTAAAGGGCGGGGCTACTTTGTTTTTCACCACCTTCACCTTGGTGCGGTTTCCGGTGATGTTGTCCTTGTCTTCCTTGATCTGGCCAATACGACGAATATCGAGGCGGACGGAAGCGTAGAATTTGAGGGCGTTACCACCGGTGGTCGTTTCGGGCGAGCCGAACATAACCCCGATTTTTTCGCGCAGCTGGTTGATGAAAATGCAGCAGCAGCCGGTTTTGTTGATGGTACCGGTAAGCTTCCGCAGGGCCTGGCTCATCAGGCGGGCGTGCAGGCCCACTTTGGAGTCACCCATGTCGCCTTCCAGCTCGCCTTTCGGCACTAGAGCGGCCACGGAGTCAATGACAATGATGTCGATGGCGCCGGAGGAAATCAGCTGATCGGCAATTTCCAGGGCTTGCTCGCCGTTGTCGGGCTGGGCAATGAGCAGGTTGCTGGTATCGATGCCGAGCTTCTGAGCGTAGGCCGGATCGAAGGCGTGTTCGGCGTCGATGAAGGCCGCAATGCCACCCTTTTTCTGAGCTTCGGCAATGCAGTGCATGGTGAGCGTGGTTTTACCCGACGACTCAGGACCGTAGATTTCCACCACGCGGCCTTTGGGCAGGCCACCCACGCCCAGGGCAATGTCGAGGCCGAGCGAGCCGGTGCTGATGACTTCCACGTCCATCACCTTGTTGTCGCTGAGCTTCATCACGGTACCTTTACCGTAACTCTTATCGAGCTTATCGAGCGTGAGCTGAAGGGCTTTCAGTTTCTCCGCCTGAGGGTTGGAAGCGGTTTTCTCGGCTTTGTCTGTGGTAGCAGCCATTAGAGAGGGGTTAGGGATAAATGCTTAGGTTTGGTGAATGTAGGCGTTTTGGGCCGGCCCTGCAACCGTAAAATCTGGTTTTGCCTGGGCCGCAGCCGGGGTGTTTCGGGCCGGCTAGTGGTAACGCCGCCGGCCTATATTTTGTGCCCGCAATGCTAAAAAAATTCGTTGAGTCTGGGGTAATTTTTCAATGCTAAAATTTTTGGTAAAGTTAGCGGCTGACTGTCAGGGACAAGGCAAATTTCGGGGACTGGCCTGGGCACTACTGGGGCTGATTTTATTTTCCCGGCCGGCCGCCGCCCAGCTCGATAACCGCGCCTTTCTGCACCGCTCCCCGGTTGGGCCGGCCTACGAGCGGCAGCTGCGGCTGGATGTGCAGGGCTTCCTGTTCAACAAAGACAACGAGTACTTCAACAAGATTGACCCCGGTCTTACCTACTTCGGGGCCCAGCTGGCGCCACGGCTGGTGTACTTCCCGACGGCCAACCTACGGCTGGAGGCAGGTGTGTTTTTGTGGAAGGACTACGGCACCCCCCGCTTCAAGCAGATAAGCCCGCTGTTCACGCTCAAGTACCGGCAAGGGCCGCACACGCTCATCTTCGGCAACCTGGAGGGCAACCTGCACCACGGCTACATCGAGCCTATGTTCGATTTTGAGCGCGTCATCACCAACCGGCTCGAGGAAGGCATCCAGTACCAGCACCAGACGCCCCGCGGTAGCCTGGATGCTTGGGTGAACTGGGTGCGCCAGCAGTACCGGTTCAGCAATTTTCAGGAAGAAGTAGCCGGCGGTCTGGCTACTGAGCACCGCCTCTTGGGCGACTCTACCGGCTGGCTGCTGAAGCTGCCGTTTCAGTTCACAGCCACGCACCGCGGCGGCCAGATTGATACCATTGACAAGCCGCTGCAAACCCTGTTCAACGTGGCTACCGGCCTGCGCCTGCGGCGGGCTTTGGCTTCCGACTTCGTTTCGGCGGTGCATTTCGATGGGTACGTGACGTATTTCAACGACTATTCCTTTACCGAGGAACTGCCCTTCCGCGACGGAACGGGCGTGTACCTGAACGCCGGGGTAGATACGCGCCTCAATAATGTGCAGCTCGCCTACTGGCACGGGCGCGGCTACGTGTCGCCGCTCGGTGGGCGGCTGTACCAGTCGGTGTCGTCGTCGCCGGTGGATGTGGGCTATAATGAACGGGAGCGGCAGCTGCTTATTCTGCGGTTTCTGAAGGACTACCAGCTACCCGGCCATCTCACACTCACCACGCGCTTCGAGCCGCTCTACGACCTCAACAACGGCCTGTTCGACTTCTCCTTCGCGCTTTACCTCAACTTCAACCAGAGCTTCCTGCTTTCCACCCTCAAGCGCGCCGCCGACTAAGCCGGCTGGATGACGGTATCTTCCCGCTTCAAAGAGAAATACAGGATATCGTCGGTGCGGAAGGCGCGCAGGGGCCAGGCCCGGGGGCGCGGGGGCAACAACTGAAACCCGGCCGCTTCGGCCACGGCGCAGCTGCGCGGGTTGTCGGCGCGGCATCGAATAAGCTGACGGGCCACATCGGAGCTAAGCCGGAACCCGAACTGTACCGCTGCGTGCAAAGCCTCGCGGGCGTAGCCCTGGCCCTCGGCATCAGCTGCCAGGTAGTACCCTATTTCCAAGGTTACCGGTTCCGTCCAGTTAGGCTTCAGGCTGATGTCGCCGAGGTAGCGGCCGGTGGCTTGCTCCCAGATGCCCAGCACGTAGAGGCGGCGCGTGCGCCAGTCGTGGCGAAAAGTATCCAGCACCCGCTCGGCGTTGGCCAGGGTACGCACGGCCGCGACGCGGGCCGGAAAAGCGGGCTGCAGCCGGAGGCGGTTGGCATCGAGCACGGTGAAGAAGGCCAGCGCATCAGTCGGGTGGTAGGGGCGCAGCAGCAGGCGCGCTGTGCTCAGCGGCACCGCGGGCGAAACAAAACCAGAAGCCAACAAACCAGCCATACGCAGCAGTGCGCCAGAAACGCGCATTGCCTACAGTACCACTACGGGGTTGCCAAAGTTTTGTAATGGCTTTATATGAACTCGACTTGGCAGTTGCCGTTAGAAAAAAGCGCCCCGTGCCCGTCTGCTCAAGCGGTGCATGAGGCGCTTTCACTTTCGTGGCCTCTGGCCGCTTAACTCCTGATGATATGACAACTGGAAGACTGCAAGGCAAAGTAGCCATTGTAACGGGCGCCGGCTCAGGCATCGGCGAAGCCATAGCCAAACGTTTTGCCCGCGAGGGCGCGGCCGTAGTGGTAGCCGGCCTGGCCGAAGACCCGGTGCGGGATGTGGTAGAAGAAATTCTGCAGGCCGGTGGCACCGCTACCGCCTTCACCGGCGACGTATCCCACCAGGCCACCGCCGAAGCCTGCGTGCAGGAAGCGGTGAGCCGCTACGGCAAGCTGGATATCCTGATCAATAACGCCGGGGTGTTTCCGGCCACGGCCGAGCTGGATAAGTACCCGGTAGAGGCGTTTGAGTACATGATCAAAAACAACATCTACACGGTGTTTATGATGAGCCGGGCGGCCCTGCCGGAGCTGCAGAAAACGCGCGGCAATATCGTCTCGGCCGGCTCAGAGGCGGGGCAGATGGGTTCCCCCATGATTACGCCGTACGGGGGCACCAAGGCCTGGGTGATGACGTTTTCGCGCGGCCTGGCCGTAGAGCAGGCCAAGCACGGCGTACGCGTGAACTGCGTCGGTCCCGGCCCCATTGATACAGCCTGGACGCACAAGGAAACCGGCCCGATGGACAGCAAAATGGAAAAGAATACCGTGAACGGGGTGCCGCTGGGCCGCCGCGGTACGCCCGAAGAAGTAGCCAACGTGTACCTTTTCCTGGCCTCCGATGAAGCCAGCTACGTAACCGGCGCCACGTATTTCGTGGACGGGGGCGTGACGCTTTCCAAGGGTTTGCACGGAGAAGAAGTGCCCAGCGACCTGAAAAAAGAGCCCGAGTCAACCCTGAACATCCAGCACGCCAAAGATGGGCACGCCGAAATCCGGCCGCAGAATGCCGGCACCATGGTCACGAGGTAGCAACAGCTGCGTCGGGCCGCAGCTGTTACGACAGTAAAAAGGCCGCTCCATAATCTGGAGCGGCCTTTTCAGTGCCAGTAGCAACTGAAACCTACTTCTGAACTTTCAGCGTGCCAATGCCGGAGCGCACCTGTGCAGGGCTGCCGAGGGAGCTTTGGGTACGCATCACGTTCACCTGGCGGGCAGCTTCGTTGAAGAACTCCAGTCGACGGATCAGCATTTCCTTGGTGAGCACGCGGCCTTCGGGCGTGCGCATCATGGCTTTCTTGTCGTCGAGCAGGCGCTGCATGATGCCTTCGGTGGCCGTGGCCTGTTGCTGATACTGCTCCTGAAACTCGGCTACGCGGGCCAGGCCATCAGTAGTAAGCCGGAACTGGCCGCCACCCTGGTTGAGCACCTCGCAGAGCACGTAGATTTCCAGCGGCAACGACACTTCGAGCGTAGTCGTGCGCAGGTCGAGGCCGGCCTTCAGCGCGTCGAGGATGATAGCCAGGTTGCGCTCAAACTGCGCGTAGTAAGCAGGGACTTCCATGATAGAATTCTGAATGTTGAATTATGAATTCTGAATTAGTTTGGGCTGCGCCGGGTAGTATCCCGGGGACAGCCTTGGCCTTGTCGAATTACAAATTCAGAATTCATAATTCAACATTCAGAATTGCCTCAAAGCAGCTCTTGCACGATTTGCTCGACCGTGACGCCTTCGGCTTCAGCCTTAAAGTTACGCACCAGGCGGTGTCGTAGGATGGGCAAAGCTACGGCGCGCACGTCTTCGATATCGGGCGAGTACTTGCCGTTGAGTAGGGCGTTGCACTTGGCACCCACAATGAGGTGCTGCGAAGCCCGCGGCCCGGCGCCCCATTCCAGGAGTTGCGAGGCGCGGCCGCCGGCACGGGCCGTGCCGGGGCGGGTTTTGTGCACCAGCCCCACGGCGTATTCCACCACGTTGTCGGCCACGGGCACGCGGCGCACCAGCTGTTGATAGGCCTGGATTTCGGAGGCGTGCAGGATTTTGCTGACGGTAGCTTTACGGTCGGACGTGGTGTTCTTCACGATTTGCAGCTCGGCCTCGTAGCTGGGGTAGCCCAACTCGATGTTGAACATAAAGCGGTCCAGCTGGGCCTCAGGCAGCGGGTAAGTGCCTTCCTGCTCGATGGGGTTTTGCGTAGCCAGCACGAAGAACGGGCGCTCCAGCGGGTAGCGTTGTCCGGCCACCGTCACGGCGTACTCCTGCATGCTTTCGAGCAGAGCGGCCTGGGTTTTGGGCGGCGTACGGTTGATTTCGTCGGCCAGCACGATGTTGGCGAAAACGGGCCCCTTCACGAAGTGAAAATCCCGTTGCTGGTTCATCGTTTCGGAGCCTACAATGTCCGAAGGCATCAGATCCGGGGTAAACTGGATGCGGTTGAACGAGAGGTCCAGCGAGTCGGCAATGGTTTGGATGAGCAGCGTTTTGGCCAGGCCCGGTACACCCACCAGCAGGCAGTGGCCCTGCGAAAACACCGCCGTCAGCACCAGCCGCACCACATCGTCCTGTCCGATAATGACCTTGCCGATTTCCTGGCGCAACGTACGGTACGAATTGGCCAGTGCGTCGGCGGCTTCTTTATCGGAGGCAAAAGGCATAGAAGAGCTGTTGATTATGGGCTTTAGTTGCAGACTGGCTTACGTACAACCAACAACTAAGAATGGCCAAGCAGGTTGCTTGCCGGTTTAGCTTTTTCAGAAATGAAGGTAGCCGAAAACTAGTTTACCGCGTCCAGCAACTTGCAGCCAGTATACTCGGGGTCTACTTCGATGAAAACGGAGCCGCGGTTTTTCAGGAACCAGTCATCCAGCGCCTTGTTTTTCTTTTCATTGAGGGCGGCCTGGGCAATCTTCTGGTAGTCGTCCTTGAGGTTGGCCTGGTGCGGCGGCGTATTCGACTTCAGCCAGATAAGGCGCACAGCATCCTTGCCGTCGTCGGTGCGGTAGGGCAGGGGCGGCGTGATGCTGCCCACCTTCATCGTATCAATGGTAAAGAAGATGGCCGGGTCAAGCTTATCTAGCGGCAAAAACGAACCGCCTTCCTGCCGGTTTTGCAGCAGACCCCCGCTGGCGCCGGTGAACTTGTCGTCGGAAAAGTCCTTGGCGGCTTTGGCAAAGGAGATACTGTCGCCCAGAATACGGGCACGCAGCTTGGCTAGCTCCTGGCCGGCCTCGCTCACGTCGGCGGTAGCGGCGGCGGGCTTGAGCAGGATGTGGCGGGTGGAATAACTGTCGCCCTTGCGCTCAATGAGTTGAATGATGTGGAAGCCGAACTGCGACTCCACTACCGGCGAAATACCGCCCGGCTCCAGGCGCAGCGCGGCCGCTTCGTACTCCGGTACCAGCTCCTTGCGCTTGAAAAAGCCCAGGTAGCCGCCTTCCTTGCCCGAGCCAGGGTCTTCGGAATACTGCTTGGCCAGGGTGGCAAAATCTTCGCCACCTACAATCCGCGCCCGAATATCGTTGAGCTTGGCTTGCGTTTCCTGCTTGGCCTTGGAGTTGGTTTTAGCCAGCTTCACAATCTGCCCGATTTCCACTTCGGTGGAGTAGTAAGGCAGGGAGTCCTTGGGAATGCGGGCGAAAAACTGGCGTACTTCCCGGGGCGTTACGGATACTTTGCCGGAAATTTCGTCCTGCATTTTCTGCGTTACCAGCTGCTCTTTTACCTGGGTGCGCAGCTCTTCCTTGAGCTGACGGATGGGCTTGTTGTAGTACTCCTCGAGCTTTTTCTCGGAGCCGATCTGCTGAATGAAGTAGTTCATGCGGCGGTCCAGCTCGTCGCGCACCCGGCTGTCGTCCACCACCACGGAGTCGGTTTCGGCCTTGGCCAGCAGGAGCTTGTTCAGCACAATGCCCTGCAAAATCTGGCACTTGAGGTCCAGCGGCAAGGCTTTCCCCTCGGCGCGGGCCTGCTCCTGCAGGTAGGCAAACTCCACGTCGGAGCGAAGCACAATCTGGTTGTCGACCTTCACGATGATGCCGTCCACAATCTGGCGGGCCACCGGCCGGCCTATACCCAGCTGGGCAAACGTGCTGCCGGCCACACCAGCTACCAGCCCAGCGGCCAGCACGGCCACGCGGGCCGAGGTACGCAAAAAATCAGTCATGAGAATTACCTAAAGAAAAGCCGCGGACGGCAAACAGCCGAGGCCGGCTCACTGACCCGGAAACGCCCAAAGTCGCCCGTAAATTTCATCATAATTACGTTCTCCGGCAAAAAGCCCCGGCCCGCCGGCCAAAAGAGGCCGCAAACACCCTGCAACGTTGCACCGACTACAGACAAAAACGCCTCAACCAGTCTTGGCCGAGGCGTTTGTTGGTTTTTGTCATGCCGAGCAAAGCCGAAGTATTTCGAATGCTGAGGTTAGGAGAATGGTTACCAAACTACTGAGATGCTTCGGCTTTGCTCGGCATGATGGGCAGCTATGAACTGACAACTTACTTCGTGATGAGCTTGTCGACTTCGGTCTGGTTGATGCTCACGGGGTATTTCTGGCGAAGCTCGGCAATCCACTCTTTTTCTAGGTAGTTCTGGTAGTCGGCCGTGGCCTGGCCGCGCGCATCGGCCAGGCTTTTGGGGCCGGCAGGCAGCACTTCCTCAACTCGCACAAAGTAGTAGCGGCCATCCTGCTGGGTGGTGTAGGTGCCTTTCTGCTGGGGCAGGGCGTCCACTACTTTGCTGTCGCCTTTCTGGTAGGGGCGCTGCTCTACTTTCACGGCCAGCGGGTTCTGCTCGTTCAGGGCTTCCTCCAGCCCGGTCAGGGCCGAGGTGGTTACGCTGAGCAAAGCGGTGCTGGCGACGGGGCGAGCGTTGGTGTTGGTCGTAATCTGGCCGGCGGCTACTTGCTTGCTTTTCAGGTAGTCGGCTACACGGGTAGCGCGGCGCTTGGCTAGCGTGGCGGTTTCACCACGCTTTATCTGGCCGGTTACGCGCACCGTCAGGGCCGTATCGTTACTGAGGCTTGTTGCCAGGCGGTCCAGGGCATCCTGGCCGGCTTTGGTGAGTTCCGCAGTGTTGGCTTTGAAGGTTACGCTGGCAGGCACGGTGCGCTTCACCGGATACTGGCCCGTAGCCAGCAGCTTCTGGGCCTGCGTCAGCAACTGCGGGGAGGCGGCGCTTACCACGGTGGCCTGCACCCGGGGCGCCCACTGATAGTTGGCCTGGTTGGCTGCGAAGAACTTCTGCAGGCCCGCCGTGTCTTCCACCGCTTTCGACCATACTTTCTCGTCCATCAGCTGAAACAGCAGAATCCCGTCGCGGTACTCCTTCACCAGCATGCGGTAGTCCTCATACTTGGCTTCCAGGTTCGACTTCTCGAAGTCGGTCAGCGTCTGGTTCACGTACTGGTCGTAGAGCAGCTGCATGGTGTGGCGTGCGTCGGCACCGGGGCGGGCGCGCTGGTTTTGCTGCACGTAGGTCAGGAAGTCCTTGGTGGAGTACTCCTTGCCTTTGATGGTAAACAGCGCGGTTTCGTCGGTTACTTTGCCTTTCTGAGCCTTTACGGCCGTAGCGGGCACGGTGTATTTGAAGCGGCCGTTGGTCAAGGACGTATCGGCTTTGCTGAACGCGTAGTCCAGTGCGGCTTTGTTTTCGGTGAACTGGTTTTCCTGACGGATGCGCTTGAGGAAAGCTTCCCGGTTCAGCTCCGAGCGGGAGTCCTTTGAAACCTTGCTTTTCAGCGTGGGTTCCATCTCCTCGAAGGAAGGCAGCTGCTGCTTGCCGATAAGCTTAATCACGTGCCAGCCGTAGGGCGTCTGCACGGGCGTAGACAGGTCGCCGGGCTTCTGTAGGCGGTAGGCAGCTTCCTCAAACGACGGAATCATGCGGCCGGTGCTGAAGGGCGGCAACTCCCCCGCGTTGGCGGCGGAGCCCACGTCTTCCGAGAACTGGCCCACGAGCTTTTCCCAGTTTTCGCCTTTCTGCAGGCGGCTGTAGAGTTCGTCAATCTTCTTCTTGGCCGTCACCGAGTCGGCAGCAGGCATGCCGGGCGTGGCCCGAATCATGAGGTGTGCCACCTTGATTTCGCCCTGGGCGGGCCGCACTTCGTTTACCTTGATAATGTGGTAGCCGAAGCGGGTGCGAACGGGCTGCGAAACCTGCCCGGCCGGAGTTTTGAACGCGGCCGACTCGAACGGATACACCATTTGCATAGCCGTGAAGTAGCCCAGGCGGCCGCCGTTTTCCTTGGCCGAGGGGTCTTCTGAAGCTTCGGCGGCTACTTTATAAAAGTCTTCCCCGCCGCTCACGCGCTGGCGCAGAGCCTGCAGCTTCTGATAGGCGGCCAGGGTGTCTTTGGGGTCGGCATCGGGAGCTACGCGCACCAGAATGTGCGCCGCATTGATTTCCTTGCTCATCCGGTCGTAGGCCTCGCGCACCAGCTTATCGGTCACGCTTTTCTCGGTGAGGTAGGGCTGGGCCAGCTGCTGCTTGTAGCCTTCCAGCTCCTGCCGAAAAGCCTGGGTGGTGTCGAGGCCGCGGGCTTCGGCTTCCAGCACTTTCAGCCGGAAGTTGGTGTACAAGTCCAGGTACTCCTGCACGCTGGCGCGGGTGCCGGCCTCGGGGGCCGAGGCGTTGTTCTTGCGATAAACGTAGGCAAATTCGGAAACCGGCACTTCGTGGGTGCCGAGGGTTTCGAGAACCGGCTGCTTGGCGGCCGTGGTGGGTTTGGAGGTTTGACACCCGGCTAGCAGCACTGCGGCGGCTCCGGCGAAAAGAATGCGTGTGCGCATACAGGGGAGTAGAAAGCTCATAACGTCGGCAAAGGCAGGGAATTGCCCGGCGCGCAGGCGGCCGACAGACGCAATTTTACGGATTTTTTTTGGTCGGTGGGGCGTATACGAAAGCACCCTGCCGCCGGGCAGGGTGCGTACAGGAACCACGCGTGGCGGGTTCAGATAAGCTGCTTGTAGAGCCGGCAGATGTTGTAGTCGCCGTGCTGGGTAAACTCCACCCGGTCCATCAGGCGGTTGACCAGCGCCATGCCCATACCGCCCTTGCGGCCCTGCTGGATGTACTCCGGCATGTTGGGCTCCTGGTACGAAGCCGGGGAATAGGACGAGCCCTGGTCGCGCAGCTCAATCCGAAAAACCTGGTTTTCCACGTTCAGGCGCACGTCCAGATGCTTGCTGGCATCCTCGGCGTTGGCATGAATTACGATGTTGGCCACGATTTCATCCACCGCCAGCACAATCTGATTGACGCGCAGCTCGCTCTGGCCCAGCGCGGCGAGGTATTCGGACACAAAGTCGCGCACTACCTTCAGGTTGCTACGTTCGCAACTGATGCGGATGGCGTTCTTCATGTGCTACGAGACGACCGAATACACAAAATCAGAGTGCGGCGGCCTCGGTTTCCGAGGGCACGATGGTCATCAGACTATCCAGCCCTAGAATTTCGAATACGTTGTGCACTTTTTCCTGCATGTTGAAGAAAACCAGCTTCACGTTGGCATCCTGAAAGCGCTGCAGATGCGAAATAAAAACGCCTAACCCGGCCGAAGAAATGTAGTTGAGCCGCTGGCAGTCGATGAGGACTTTCTGGTATTTCAGCACCGCCGGGTTGGAAAGCTCCGTATCGAGCAAAACCGACGAGCTGGCATCTAGCTCACCATCAAGCACTAGCGTAAGCGTGGTGTCCGAAGGGGTTTGAGTTATTTTCATAGCGCTTGCTTACGTTAAGCTGGACTAGTGGGTTGGGACGTTTTGAACTTAATAACCAGCAGGGTCTGGTCGTCGTGGATAGGCTGGCCGTAGCTGAACTCGTTGAGGTCGTCGAGAATAGCCTGCTTGATCTGGTCGGCTTCCAGGTAATACGTTTTTTCCAGCATGGCCAGCAGGCGCTCCTCCCCGTACTCTTCCTTGTTCCCGTCGCGGGCTTCCACGATGCCGTCGGTGTAAATCACCATCACGTCGCCGGGGTTGTAGTCGTAGAACTGGTTTTTGATGTGTTTCTCGTAGCCGTCGGTCCGAATGATGCCCAGGCCCAGGCCGGTAGAGCGGAAGTACGACACTTCTTCCTTCAGAGAGTGATAATAGAGCGTATGGCAGTGGCCGGCCCGCGCAAACACAAAGCCCCCGTTCTCATAGTCGACGATGTAGAGCGAGGCGGTGATAAATGAGGAGGCTTCGAGGCAGTGAACCAGCGCCCGGTTGGCCATAGCCATAAACTTGCTGGGCAGCGGGAACCGGTCCTTATCGTCCTTGGCCAGCGGGTTTTCCTGCATCAAAGCGTGGAAAATGCCTTTCATCTGGGCCATGTGGAAGGCTGCTGTCACGCCCTTGCCTGATACGTCGCCGATGAGAATGGCTAGGCGGCGGCCCGGCAGGTGCAGAAAGTCGTAGAAGTCGCCGCCTACTTCCCGGGCCGCCTGGGCGTGGGAGCTGATTTCAAACCAGTTGTCGGTCGGCAGGGTCTTCGGAATAAGGCTGTCCTGCACCGAGCTGGCTAGCTTCAGCTCCTCCTTGTACCGTTCGTTCTGGATGGCAGCCTGCGTGAGCTGGAGGTTTTCCACGCTGAGCATCGTCTGGCTAACGAAGGTTTGCAGTACGCTCAGGTTTTCGCGCTCGAAGCCCTGACGTGGCTCCCGGAACAGAAACAAGGCCCCATACAGGTGCTTCTGCGAGCGAAGCGGCATCATGAGCAGGGAGTTGAACGGCAGATTCAGCTGCTGGAAGCCGGTGCTGCCGCCCAGGTCATTGTTGAGGTAGTCGATTTCGGTGATGCTGTACGAGTCCAGCAGCGCGCGCACGGATTCGGCCTGCTCAGCTTCAATATTGTGCAGCTGGCCCAGGTAACCAGGCGAGCCGTCTATGCGCAACCAGGCGGCATCGGCATCGAGGGTTTGCACGGCAGCGTCCAGCAGGGTCTGATAGATTTCGGCTTCCGTCTGGCCGCGCTGGATTTCCTGGGTGAGGCGCTGCATGTTCAGCATTTCCTCGCGCTTCTGCTCAAACACGCCCGCCGTGGGCAGGTTGAACAGCGTGACGAGCATGCCCATGAGCGCATAAAACGCGGCGAAGAATACCGTAAGCATCAGGAATGCGTGCTGGGGCTCCGGCGCTACCAGCAGCGGGTCGAACTGAATGCGCAGGAAATACACGCAGAAAATGCCCAGGGAAAGCAGCAGCGCCAGCTGCAGCATAATCACCACGAACTTCTGGCGGCGGTTGAGATAAGCCACCCAGCGCTGGTGCGTGCTCAGGTACACGCCAAACGCCGCAACACCGCCCAGAATGATACCGGCCAGCATAGCTGGGATATCGATATAGAGCAGGCGCAGCAAGAGGGTGGCGCCCAGAATCAGCTCAAACCACAGCCACTGCTTATGCACCAGCTGCGGCGCCCGAAACAGCACCAGTGCCCGCCAGGTGTAGCAGGTGTACGCCAGAAACACGATGAACAAACCCAGGTTCAGGCCATAGACAATCGTGAAGAAAACCGGGTTGGAAGGCTGGGCCGCCGTGAGGCGCTGCACCAGGTGCAGGCCCACGCAGATGGTAGCCAGCAGGCCGGGGCCCAGCAACAGCCGCCGTAGCAGCCCGACGAAATCGGTACCGCGCAACGGGTCGGGCTGGTAGCGGCGGTGCATAAATACCGCGGCGGCAAACACGCCCTGGGTCAGCAGCAGCGCCCAGTTGGGGATGGAGAGCTGCAGAGGGATGCCGCCAGTACGCATCAGCATCATAAACAGAAGCAACAGCCAGCTGCTGATGGCAATGGGCAAGGCTATCTGTTTGACTCTGCGTAAAAATTGCTGCATGAAAACGGTGAAGAAGCCATGCCCGCGGGAACGAGCGGCGGGCAATGAGGGAGCAAGATAAAACAGTAGCCGGGTTTATGCCGCAGCCGCTAGCAAATTGTATTCCGGTCGGAGAGGTTCCCGGATTTATAAAAAAATACGGAGGCAGCCCGCTGTACGAGCCGCCTCCGCGGGCAGTCCTCAGAAACTGAGCCAACTAATTTTTATCGGCTGCTATAATTAGGGGCTTCCCGGGTAATCTGCACATCGTGGGGGTGCGACTCGCGCAGGCCGGCCCCGGTGATGCGCACGAAGCGGGCGGTTTGCAGCGCTTCAATGGTAGCAGCCCCGCAGTAGCCCATACCCGCCCGCAGGCCACCGGCCAGCTGGTAGAGTACCTCACTGGCCATGCCCTTGTAGGGCACGCGGCCCACAATGCCCTCGGGCACCAGCTTCTTCACGTCGTCTTCGGCATCCTGGAAGTAGCGGTCCTTGGAGCCTTCTTCCATGGCTTCCACCGAGCCCATGCCCCGGTAGCTTTTGTACTTGCGGCCCTCAAACAAGGTCACTTCGCCGGGCGCTTCCTCGGTGCCGGCCAGTAAGGAGCCAATCATGATGGTGCCGGCGCCGGCGGCCAGGGCCTTCACCACGTCGCCGGAGTACTTGATGCCGCCGTCGGCAATGAGCGGGACGCCGGTGCCTTCGAGGCCGCGGGCTGCTTCGAGCACGGCCGAGAGCTGGGGCACCCCAATGCCGGCGATGATGCGGGTGGTGCAGATGGAACCCGGGCCCACGCCCACCTTCACGGCGTCGGCGCCGGCGTCGGCCAGGGCCCGGGCCCCTTCGGCAGTGGCCACGTTGCCGGCAATGACTTCGAGCTTGGGAAACTGCTGCTTGATGGCGCGCACTGCGTCGAGCACGCCTTTGCTGTGACCGTGGGCGGTGTCTACGCTCACCACGTCTACACCGGCTTCTACCAGGGCGGCAATGCGGTCCATCAGGTCAGCCGTAACGCCTACGGCGGCGCCCACCCGCAGGCGGCCCAGCTCGTCTTTGCAGGCGTTGGGCGTGCGGCGGCGCTTACGGATATCCTTATAGGTAATGAGGCCCACGAGGCGGCCATCCGCATCAATGACAGGCAGCTTCTCCACTTTCGAGTCCTGCAGGATGTCTTCGGCGTCGGCCAGCTCGGTGCCGGCTTTGGCCGTTACCAGGGGCAGGGGCGTCATTACCGAGGTGACGGAGCGGGCCATGTCCTTCTCGAAGCGCAGGTCACGGTTGGTGAGGATGCCCTTCAGGTGCCGCTGTTCGTCTACAATGGGGATGCCGCCGATGTTGTGGTGGCGCATCAGCTTCTTGGCGTCGGCCAGGGTGGCGGTTTCTTCCAGCGTGAAGGGGTCGAGAATCATGCCGCTCTCGGAGCGTTTCACGCGGCGCACCAGCTCGGCCTGGGCCTTGATGCTCATGTTCTTATGGATGATGCCGATGCCGCCTTCCTGGGCCATGGCAATGGCCATGTCGGCTTCCGTCACGGTGTCCATGGCCGCCGACACGAACGGAAGCTTGAGCTGGATGTTGCGGGTGAGCCGGGAGCTGGGGTCGGCGTCGCGGGGCAGCGTTTCCGAGTAACCGGGCAGCAGCAGGACGTCGTCGTAGGTAAGCGCCTCGAAGGCAATTTTGGCAGCGTAATCAGCCATGGCAACAAGAAGGTTAGGTGCTACTTATTGCCGGGCAAAGCTACGGCGAATAATCGGCTTCCGTGTTATCAAACGGTGGCGAAATACCGGCAGCCGGGCCTAAGCGGTGCCTGCGCCGGCCGTTTGCTACGGGGTTACGCCTGGCATCAAGCGTGTTTTGGATTCGGGCGGAAGTGTTTTCGACTTGGGCGGAGGTGTTGCGCTTCTGGACGCAGGTGTTACGCATCCGGGCACAGGTGTTTTATGTTAGAGCGGAGGGGTTTCGTGTTTAGACGGAGGTATTTTGTGTTCGGGCGGAGGTGTTTTGCGTTCGGGCGGAAGTGTTTCGTATCTGGGCGGGAGTGTTTTGCGTTCGGGCGGGGGTATTTATGAAGTAGTTGCCGGGCAACGGCTGAGCAGCCTTGGCGCCTCCTGCCGGAAAACCGCCGGGGCGGTTTGGCGGTTAAAGAACTCAGTCGCCCCGGAAACGGGCGGCTTCTTCTCTTTTTCCCCTTTTCGACTTCACCGTACCCTTTCGATATGGCAACTCCTAAAACCTGGTTTATTACCGGCGTCAGCACCGGTTTCGGCAAAGAGCTGGCCGAATACTGCCTCAGCCAGGGCGACTCCGTGGCCGCTACCTTCCGCCAGCCGGCCCAGGCTGAGGAATTCTCCCAGAAAGACAACACCCGCGCCCGTGGCTTCGTGTGCGATGTGGTGAATGAGCAGCAGGTGCAGCAGGCCGTGCAGGACGCTATCCAGTTTTTCGGCCACCTTGATGTGGTCGTCAACAACGCCGGCTACGGCTCCCTGGGCAGCATCGAGGAAATCGGTGAGGCAGAGGTGCAGCGCCAGTTCGACGTGAACGTGTTCGGGCCGCTGCGGGTGCTGCGGGCCGTGCTGCCTCACCTGCGCGAGCGGCGCAGCGGGCATGTGCTCAACATCACCAGCATTGGTGGCCTCAAAACGTTTCCCGGCGTGGGCGTCTACAACGCCAGCAAGTTTGCCCTGGAAGCCATTGGGGAAAGCCTGGCCCAGCAGGTAGCCCCGCTCGGCATCAAAGTCACCAACATCGAGCCCAGCGGCTTCCGCACGGAGTGGGCCGGCTCCTCGGCCACCTACGTGGATACGGCCATTGAGGACTACCGCGCTACCGTGGGCGAAAACCTGAAAGGCATCCAAGGCTACAGCGGCCGCCAGCCCGGCGACCCGCAGCGCGCCGCCCGCATCATGTTTGAGGTGGTGCACCAGGAAAATCCGCCCCTGCATCTGCCCCTGGGCAAAGCCGCCGTGAAAGGTGCCCGCGACAAGTTCACCGCCCTGGTGCAGGAGCTGGCCAGCGTGGCCGACCTCGGCGACTCCGCCGATTACCCAGCGGGGGAGTAGCCTCGTTTGCAACTCCAGGAACAGCCCCGTAGCCGCGTGCTGCGGGGCTTTTTGCGTGTTTGTAAGGTTGTTCTAATCCTTTTGCCGATTTATAAAATCGAGAAAATCGTCGTTGGCCTTTTTGTCTATTAGATAATCAGCCAACGTATTGAAAAGGCTGGCGTGCGCTTTATCTGTCCGGTGCGAATTTTTAAGCAATACTCGGCCATCAGTCAGTTGCAAGCTTTCCCAGCCTTCTATGTTGTATTGCTCAGTGATTTTCGCGGCTGATTTGCCTTGGAGCAATTGCTTTTGCTCTGATGGGTTTAAGCGGACAAAACCATAAGCTGTGGATTGATCATGCCACGTATTCCGAATGTGTTCCCAGAAATTATGTGCATCGTCAACGGAGTGAAAAGCATACCCATATCTTGTTACAGGCGACAACTGTCTCTTTTGGTCAAAGCCTTCGTCCCAGTCTGGTTCTGACTCGTCAAAATCAAACGAGTTGAACGAGTTAAGCTGCCCGTAACATATGCCCTCATCTGATAAGTAAAGGGTCAGGTTCTCTCCATCTGCATCTTCTAGTACTTCGCAAGGCGTTGCACTTTCAATGCTGCTCGTCCACCTATGGCCAGTAAGTATTTCAAAGCTTAATAGCTTGTCATCAATCATCGGCAATTTGAAAGATAGTTTATGCATAAGATGTGGGGCAAAATAGATTTAAAATTAGGAGCGGGAACAGCAACAAAGTAAGACAACTATTCCACTGCACTGTGTTTGCCCGGCTTTGCAAACCGGCGGCTCCACAATAACCAACTAGCGTCGGAGCCGCTATACTTCTGCACGTATCTTGCCGGCCCTAACTTCTTCTCCGTGCTTCCCACCCTCAACGACCTCGTAGTAACTTCCTGGGCTGATCTGCAGCAGGCCCTGTTCCGCGACACCTGGGACGGGCGCATCGGCCGCTACCGCTCCCCGTTTGTATACCGGGGGCTGCGCTCCAAGGAATGGGCCCTCACCACCAGCCTGCAACGGCTGGGCGGCGAGTACGGGCAGCTGGAAAACCACTTGCTGCGCAACTTCCGCAAGTACGCCCGCGACTTCAGCCAGCCCGGCACTTCCGTGTGGAACTGGCTGGCCCTGGCCCAGCACCACGGCCTGCCCACCCGCATGCTCGACTGGACGTACTCGCCCTACGTGGCCCTGCACTTCGCCACCGATGACCTTGAGGCCTACGACCAGGATGGGGTCATCTGGGCCATCGACTATGTGAAAGCGGCTGAGTTTCTGCCTGCCGGTCTGCGCGCGGCCCTGCGCACCGAAGGCTCCAACGTGTTTACGCCCGAGCTGCTGGAACCCCTCTGCACCAACCTGCGCGACCTGGAAATGCTGCAGCAGGAGCCGTTTCTGCTGTTTCTGGAGCCCCCGTCGCTCGACGCCCGCATTGTGCACCAGTATGCGTTGTTTTCGTTGATGAACTCGGCCCAGGCCACGCTGCATGAGTGGCTGGAGCAGCACCCCGAGCTGTTTTTCCGCATTCTTATCCCGGCCCGGCTGAAGTGGGAAGTGCGCGACAAGCTCGATCAGGCCGGCATTACGGAGCGGGTGCTGTTCCCCGGGCTGGGCGGCCTCAGCCGCTGGCTGCACCGCCACTACACCCCCACGTCCAAGCAGAGCCAGAACCCTCCCGACATCGACTCTTTATCGGGCTAGAGCTGGTAGAAAGCAGATCGTCCCCGCCTTATACTTCGGCTGCAAAAGAAGGTAATAAGGGCATAGCGGGTGATTCCCTGTTGCCGCTTAAGCTTCCGGCATCAGACGCGGCTGCCTTACAGCCCGTTCTGCTTTTTGGTGCCCCGGATGGCCTGGGCTTCCAGCGGGTTTTCGGGCCAGTAGTGCTTGGGGTAGCGCCCGCGCAGCTCCTTGCGCACATCAAAGTAGCTGCTGGTCCAGAAGCTGCGCAGGTCGCGCGTGACCTGGGCGGGGCGGTAGCCGGGGGAAAGCAGGTGCAGGGTGAGCGGCACCCGGCCGCCACCCACGCTGGGTGTATCCAGCAGCCCGAATATTTCCTGCAGCCGCACGGCCAGCACCGGCGCGTTCGGGTCGGAGTAGTCGAGGCGGATGCGGGAGCCGGTGGGCACTTCGAGGTGAGCGGGAGCCAGACGGTCCAGCTCCTGGCGTTGGCTCCAGCCGCCCGGCAACCGGCTGAGCAGGGCTTCCGCAAAGTCCACGCGGCTTAGCTCCGCCAATGACTTTACACCGGTCAGGTGCGGGCCCAGCCACTCTTCCAGCTCCGCCAGCAGGGCCGCATCCGACACGTCGGGCCAGCTTTCGGGCTGCAGCTGATGCAGAAACCCTAGTCGTTCCCGCAAACGCACCGCCGTTTCCGGCCAGGGCAGGCGGGCGGTGCCGCCGGCTTGCAGCGCCTCCAGTAAAGCAGCCGAAATGGCGTCTGGGTCGGGGTTGGGCAGATGGGCATCCGACAGCACCAAGGCCCCCAGGCGGCGCAGGCGGCGGGCCGTGACACGGCCGAGGGTCTCATCCCAGCGCACTTCGTCCCGGGTTTCGATTTGCTGGGTGAAATACTCTTCGAGCTCAGCGCGGGAAAGGGGCGCAGCCAGCCCGGCACGGGGCTGCGCGGCCAGGCCTTCCAGCGCGGCCACGGCAAAAAACACGTCCTGCTGTCCAAAGAATTCGGCTGGCAGCGTAGCCCGCTGCCCCGTCACGAGGCGCACGCGCTCCGGGGTTTCGCGCTGAGCCAGCCGGTCGGGGTAAGCTAGGGCTGCCAGCAGGCCGGCCGCATCGGGCTCGATAGTCCCCTTGGCCTGCACCCGGGTACGCAACACCGCGGCGGCTTCGCGCACCCGGCGCACGGCCCCGGCGTCGGGCAGCAGCCCCGGCAAAGGGGCCCGGCCGGTGTGCAGGGCTTCGAGGCGCAACCGCAAATCGGGCGGCCCGAACGACCCGTCGGCGGGGCGCAGAATGTCGCGCTCCGTGAGCAGAGCGGCCAGGGCGCAGGCCGTGGCGCCGTGCCCGATTTCCTGCCCCCGCACCACTAGGTGGGCCAACCGCGGGGCCAGCCCTAGCCCGGCCAGTGCCCGGCCGTGGGCGGTGGGCAATACTTCGGGCGTGAGGGCCTGCAGGCGCACCAGCAGGTCGCGGGCCTGGGCCAGGGCAGGGGCGGGCGGAGTATCGAGCCAGCGCAGGGTAGACGCGTCGCGAGTGCCCCAGAGGGCCAGCTCCAGGGCCAGGGAGCTGAGGTCGGCGGTGAGGATTTCGGGGGCCAGATGGTGGGGCAGTTCCCGGAACTCGGCCTCCGTCCAGAGGCGGTAGCAGGTGCCGGGGCCAAGGCGGCCGGCGCGGCCCCGGCGCTGGTCGGCGGCGGCTTGGCTGACGGGCTCGGTACCCAGCGTGGTGAGGCCGGAGCGTAGCTCGAACCGGGGCACGCGGGCATAGCCCCCATCCACTACCATCGTGACGCCCTCAATAGTGAGGCTGGTTTCGGCAATGCTGGTGGCCAGCACCACTTTGCGGCGGCCGGCCGGGGCGGGGCGCAGGGCGGCGTCCTGCTGCTCGGCCGGCAGCTCGCCGTGCAGGGTGTGCACATCGACCGAAGCGGGCAAAGTCGTTAGCTTTTCGGCCACGCGGCGCTGGTCGGCCAGGCCGGGCAGAAACACCAACACGTCGCCGGTGGGGTGCTGAGCCAGGGCCTCGCGGATGATGGCGGGGGCGAGGTCCTGCAGCTTTTCGTGGGGGCGGCGCGAAACCGTGGCGGCCCGCTGCGGACTCAGGTAGTGGGTTTCGACGGGAAACATGCGGCCCTGGCTGCGCACCACCGGTGCCCTCAGCCAGGCGCCCAGCCGGTCGGCGTCCAGCGTGGCCGACATCACCAGAATGCGCAGGTCGGGCCGCAGCACGCTTTGCGCGTCCAGGGCCAGCGCCAGGCCCAGGTCGGCCTGCAGACTACGTTCGTGGAACTCATCGAAGAGCACCGCGGCTACGCCTTCCAGCGAAGGGTCGTCCTGCAGCTGGCGCGTCAGCAGAACTTCCGTAACGACCTCAATGCGCGTGTGCTTGGAAACCTTGCTTTCCAGACGCATCCGGTAGCCCACGGTGTGGCCTACTGGCTCGTCCAGCAGCTGAGCCATGCGGGTAGCGGCGGCGCGGGCGGCTAGCCGGCGCGGCTCCAGCACGATGATGCGCCCGTCCTGCCGCCAATCAGCCGCCAGCAGCGCCAGTGGTACGATGGTGGTTTTGCCGGCACCCGGTGGGGCCTGCAGCACGGCCGTGCAGTGGGTTTGCAGCGTGGCCAGCAGCTCCGGCAGGGCTTCTTGAATAGGGAGGTCAGGGAGGCGCATGGGCTTGGTTCAGTACGTATTATCTCGCAGCATCCGTTGAACAGCACCGCGGCCTCTGCGCATCCTTCAGCGTCTTCTGCGGGCTAAAAACAATGGGCCTTAATAAATAGCCACCGACGAATCGACCTGCGTGCTCCAGGCGTGGATGCCGCCGCGCAGGTTCAGCAGATTCGTCAGCTCGTGGCGGTGCTGCAGGTAGGCCAGGGCCTGCATGGAGCGCACACCGTGGTGGCAGATGAGCACGGCGGGCACCTCCGGGTCGATTTCTTGGGCGCGGCCGGGCAGCTCGCCCAGCGGAATCAGGCGGCTGCCCTCGATGCGGCAGTAGGCGTACTCGTCGGGCTGGCGCACGTCGATGAGCTGGAGGGCGTCGCCGCGCTGCAGGCGGGCGTGCAGGTCGGCAGGAGAGAGTTCGGGAAGCATGGAAACGGGCCGGAACAGGATAAAAAACAGGAGTGCCCTCCGCAAAAATACCGCATTGCTCGTTAGCTTTGACCGGCCGTTGGCGGTAGCCGGTTGGGTTTCCGTGTTTAATCAGTCTGCTGTGCCGTCTTCCTTCTTCGAGTTCCTGACTGCCGCCGTGGGCCAGAGCCCCCTGGAATGGGCGGCTGTGCTCACAGGGTTTGCCTGCGTGTGGCTGGCGGCCCGCGAGTCGCTCTGGAACTTTCCCATTGCCATTTTCAGCTGCGCCCTCTACGTGGTGGTGTACTACCGCGCCCAGCTGTATTCCGATTCGCTGCTGCAAACCCTGTTTATCGGGCTGAGCGTGTACGGCTGGTACGAGTGGCTCTACGGCGGCCGAAGCAAGACGCCGCTGGTCGTGACGCGCACGCGGCCGATAGAGTGGCTGGTCTGCGGGCTGTTTGTGGCCGCTTTCACGCTGGGCTTTGGTTACTACCTGCAGCGCCACACCGATGCTGCCCTGCCGCATTGGGACAGTTTTACTACCGCCACCAGCCTGGCTGCGCAGTACCTGCTGATGCGCAAGCGCCTGGAAAACTGGTGGCTCTGGATTGTAGTCGATATTATCTACGTGCCCATCCTGTGGTATAAGGAGCTGTACCCCACCAGCGCCCTGTACGCTCTGTACCTCGTGCTGGCTTCGTACGGCTACTGGCAGTGGCGAAAATCAATGAAGAAGGAGGAATTACCCATGAAGTTATAAGCCGTCTACCTGAATTCTTCATTTCTCAATCTTGATTATTCATTCATAAAAGAATGCTGCGTATTTCGCTTACCGGCCCCGAATCGACGGGCAAAACCACGCTTAGCCAGCAGCTGGCCGACCACTACGGTACGGTGTGGGCGCCGGAGTTTGCCCGCGAATACCTGGAGCGCCAGGGCGCGCACTACACCCTCGACGACCTGGAAGCCATTGCGCGGGGGCAGATGGCCGCCGAAGACGCCGCCGCGGCCCGGGCTCACCGCGTGGTCTTCTGCGACACCGACCTGCTGGTAATCAAGATCTGGAGTGAGCATGCCTTTGGCTACTGCCCCGAGTGGATTTTGCGGGAAATGGAGCGCCGCCGCTACGACCTGGTGCTGTTGCTGGACGTAGACCTGCCCTGGTACCCCGACCCGTTGCGGGAGCATCCCAACCTGCGTCAGCATTTCCACGACCTGTACCGCAGCGAGCTGGAAGATGGCCCCTCTCCCTTTGCCGATATCAACGGGGAGCCGGTGAGGCGCTTCGAGCAGGCCTGCTTTCTGGTAGATGAGCTGCTGGCCGCAACGTATGGACCCGCCGGCCGTATTTCCTGACTTATGTACGTACTGGAAAATGAGCTGGCCCGGGCTACCGTGCAGCCGCTGGGCGCGGAGCTGAGCAGCTTTCTGCGCAAAGACCTCGACAACCTGGAATACATCTGGCCGGCCGACCCCGCCGTGTGGGCCCGGCACGCGCCGGTGCTGTTTCCGATAGTGGGCCGCCTGCCGCAGGACCAATATCAGCACGCTGGCCGCACGTATTCGTTGCCGCAGCACGGTTTTGCTCGTGACCAGCCATTTGTGTTGGTGCGCCACACGCCCGCCGAGCTGGTGCTCGAGCTACGAGACAATGAGCAGACCCGTGCCGCATTTCCCTTTGCCTTTCGCCTGCGCATCAGCTACCGGCTGGCCGGGCCGATGCTTACCGTGGGCTGGGAGGTAGAAAACTCCGGCGCCGAAGAGTTGCCCTTCAGCATTGGGGCGCACCCGGCGTTCCGCTGCCCGCTGCTGCCCGGCGAGACTTTTGAGGACTATGCCTTTGAGTTTGATGAGCCCGTGACCCTGCACCGTTACCTGCTGCAGAACGGACTGCTCACGGGCGAAACGGAGTTGGTGCTCGACCAGGAAACGCAACTGCCGCTTTCCTATGCGTTGTTTGAGAACGATGCGCTGGTGCTGAAAGACGTGCACTTCAACCACCTCACCCTGCGCAGCCGCCGTAGCGGCCGGGCCGTGCGCGTGCGCTTCGACGGGTTTCCGTACCTGGGCCTTTGGACGAAAGCACCCGGTGCGCCGTTTGTGTGCATTGAGCCCTGGCAGGGCGTGGCCAGCTCCGTAACCGATTCGGGCGCGCTCATCGACAAAGAAGGCATCCGGATTCTCGGGCCCGGCCAGGAACACGCTACCTCTTATAGTATCACCATTGAATAGCCCCGAGTGAGGGCTACCCCACATGTCCGCTGAAGTACACATTCGCCCTATCACCGCCGCCGACACCTATGCACTGCGGCACCAGGTTCTCTGGCCCCAGGAGTCACCCAGCTACGTGCGCCTGCTCAACGACCACGAGGGCCAGCATTTTGGTGCCTTCGATGGCAGTCACCTGGTTTCGGTTATTTCCCTGTTCACGGAGGGCAACACGGCCCGTTTCCGCAAGTTTGCCACCCGCCCCGACCAGCAGCGCAAGGGCATCGGCTCGAAGCTGCTGCGCCACGTGCTGAACGTGGCCCGCGAGCAGGGTGCCCAGCGTATCTGGTGCGACGCCCGCGCCGAAAACCGGGCCTTCTACCGCGCTTTTGGCCTGGAGCCAGAAAGTGGTATCACGTACCGCGGTACCATGCCCTACCTGCGCATGGGTAAGGACTTGTAGGCAGCTAAGTCAGGCAAAAACAGGCCGCGCCGCCCCGTAAGCATCGGGGCGGCGCGGCCTGTTTATCAGTAGACGTAAGCGGCGAAGCTCACAGCAGCACCGGCTCCGGCGGGCGAACGGGCACGCGGGGGCGGCGGTTATAGTCGGGCTCCCAGTCGTTGATGGGGCGCGTGATGCCGGGGGGCAGATCTAGGTCGGGCAGGCCGTCGTCCAGGGGCTCACCGCCCTCGTCGTCGCTGTCGGAGGATGGTGGGTGCGGGTAGCGGTGGCGCGGCATCAGGAGGAAGTAAGCTAAAATAGCCAGCACCAGAAGCGTGTAGACGAGGCTAATCATGGCAAAAAAGCGTAGGAAACACCGCGTGCGGGGGCGAAACGGATAACTGGCTAACGGGTTGGCTGCAAGCGGCGTTATGCCTTCGGGCTAGCAACGTGTGTACGAATTCACCCTGGGTTTAAGTTACCGGATTTGGGCAGGAAAATCAACGCAAATTCGGGCTTGCTTGTACCGGCAGCTTGCAGGCCCTAGCTTTGCGCCACAAACTGTTTAGGGGTGCCCCGCGTCGGGAGTGGCGTTAGAGGCTGAGATCATACCCATTGAACCTGCCCGGGTAATGCCGGCGAAGGGAACAAACGATCCGCGAACGAAAAACCTATAGGTGCCGACCCCTGGCACCGGGTCCGTTCCACTTTTTCTTTTACCCATTTCTTGAAAAATTTTCTGGTTTCCGGGGCGGCGCTGCTGGCGCTGCCTTGCGCGGCATGGGCCCAAGGGCCTGTGTCTGGCTCGGTTAGTTCGTTTATACCCATGAGTGCAGAAGCAACGTCCTTGCCGGGGGCTACTGTTTACTTAGATGGTGTAGCCATCGGCCAAACGGACGACTTCGGACAATTTAATGTACCTGCTGTACCAGCTGGTAGCCACCAGTTGCGCATTACATCTATTGGACACAAACCGCTGGAAGCCAGTATTTCTGGGCAACCCGCTCTACAAAAGTTGCATTTCGTACTAGAAGGTGAGGTGCAGCTCACCGGCGAGGCCTTGGTAACTGCCTCCCGCGCCAATGAACGCACGGCCACGGCCTACACCAACCTGAGCAAGGAAGATCTGGAGAAGCGCAACTTCGGGCAGGATATTCCCTATTTGCTGGATCAGACGCCCTCCGTAGTGGTGAATTCCGATGCGGGCAACGGCGTGGGCTACACTGGCATCCGGGTGCGGGGCACGGGCATCGAGGGCATCAACGTGACGGTGAACGGGGTGCCGCTGAACGACGCGGAAAGCCACGGGGCCTTCTTCGTGAATCTGCCGGATCTGGCTTCGTCGGCATCGTCGGTGCAGGTGCAGCGCGGAGTGGGCACCAGCCAGAACGGCAGCGCGGCCTTTGGGGCCAGCCTTAACCTGAGTACGCTGGAAAGCCGGCAGCAGGCCTACGCCGAAAGCCAGAACTCCTTCGGCTCCTACAACACCTGGAAAAACACCGTGCAGTTTGGCACCGGGCGGCTGGGACCGGGCTTTACCGTGGATGGCCGCCTGTCGCGCATTTCCTCGGATGGCTACATGTTGCGCGGGGCTTCCGATCTGAAATCCTATTACCTGGCGGCTGGCTACCAGGGCAAGAACACCTTGCTGAAGTTCATTACTTTCTCGGGGCGCGAGAAAACCTACCAGGCCTGGAACGGGGTGCCCGAACCAGCCCTGACGCGCAACGCCGCCGGCCTGCAGCAGTACGTGGATAACTACGAGCTGACGCCCGAAGACGCTGCCCGCGCCCTGCGTGAAGGCCGTCGCTACGCCTACTACACCTACGACAACCAGACCGATAACTACCAGCAAAACCACTACCAGCTCCACCTCACCCAGGTCCTGAGCCCCGACTGGAGCGTGGCCGCCGCCCTGCACCTCACCCGCGGCTTCGGGTACTACGAGAGCCTGCGCCTCAACCGCAAGCTGGCCGACTACAACCTGCCCGACGTGGTGGTGGGCACGGAAACCATCAAGCGCACCGACCTGGTAGACCAGAAGTGGCTGGATAACTATTTCTATGGGGGCATCTTCGCGCTCAACTACCAGCCCGCCGCCGGCAAGGTGCAGGCTACACTGGGCGGGGGCTGGAACCGCTTCCTCAACGACCACTACGGTGAGGTTATCTGGGCGCGCTACGCTTCCAGCGGCAGCATCGGTCACCGGTCCTACTTCAACGACGCCACCAAAACTGACTACAACGCTTATGCCCGCGCCACCTGGCAGGCCCTGGACCGCCTGAGCTTCTACGCCGACGTGCAGGTGCGCCGCATCGGCTACCACCTTGGCGGCATCGAAGACAAGCAGGTGCCCGTTTCCGCCAAAGCTGAGTACACCTTCTTCAACCCCAAAGCGGGCCTTACCTGGCAGCTGACGGACCTGCAAACGCTCTACGCCAGTTACGCCGTGGCCCACCGGGAGCCAGTGCGCTCCGACTTTACGGACCGCCCCCTGGGCGACGCCGGCCCCCAGACCGAAGAACTACACGATATAGAGGGCGGCTACCGCCTAAACCGCAGCGTGAATGGACGAATCCTGCGCGCCGAGGTTAACGGCTTTTATATGCGCTACCGCAACCAACTAGTGAATACCGGCCAACTCAACGACGTAGGTACGGCTCTGCGCACCAATGCCCCGCGCAGCTACCGCACCGGCGTGGAGCTGACGGGGACTTACCAGCCGCTGGCCTGGCTGAACCTAAACAGCACGCTCACCCTCAGCCGCAACCGCATTCAGGATTACCGCGCTGTGACGTATGATAAGGACTACAACCCGGTAGTGGCTGAGGTAGGCCGCAATACCATTATTTCCTACTCGCCGGCCGTGGTATCGGCGCACACGCTGGAGGTAGTGCCCGTGAAAAACCTGCGGGCCGCGCTGCTCTACAAAACCGTGAGCCGCCAGTTCCTCGACAACACCGCCAGCGCCAACAAAGCCATTGCCGCCTACCAGGTGCTGGACCTGCGCCTGCGCTACACCCTACGGCCGACCTTCATGCGGGAGCTGGAGCTGGGCTTGCTGGTAAATAACCTCCTGAACCGCGAGTACGTGGCCAACGGCTACACCTACGGCTACCCCAACGCCGAAGGTCAGCAGCTTACCTTCAACTTCTATTACCCCCAGGCCACGCGCAACTTCCTGGCTTCCGTAGGGGTGAAATTCTGAACCACGGATTCGCGCGGATTTTTCGGATTTCACAGATTTTGTGGATGGCGAAATTCCGCTTGGACCAGAACATAAAAGGGGTTGCCTTCTGGCAACCCCTTTTTAATTGTCCACAAAATCTGTGAAATCCGAAAAATCCGCGCGAATCCGTGGTTCCTGCGGTGGTTCAGATAATCAGCCGCACGCCGCCCAGCTCGGAAATGTGGTAGGGAAACTGGTTGCCGGGCGAGCCAATGAACATGAAGTTTTTCGGGATGCCCCATTCCTTCGAAAGCTGGTCAATAAGCTCTGGACCGAACTTGCCTTCCAGCGTCACGAAATCCACCTCAATCTGGTCGTAGGCGCGGTCCAGCACCCGAATGTCGGTGAGCAGGTCCTGTGGATAAAGCTCGCCGGGCTTGAGCAACGTCACGATTTTGAGCCGGGTGGTAAACTCGTTTTCCACCACGTAGGCCATGACTTTATTGAGGTTCGACACGTTGTCGCCTTTCGTGAAAAACACGAATTCCTGCTTGTGCAGCTCCCGTAGCATGTGCAGCACCTTCAGGCGGCTCAGGCGCGAAACGCGTGGCGAGTGCGTGGCAAACGAGTTGGCCGCCGCCAGCACTAGGTTAAGAATGGCGGTGCGGTTCAGCATCACGTATACCACCAGCATGGCCGGCAGGAAGTACTGCAGAAAGACAATCAGGTAGTCGGGGTGAATTTTGATGTTGCCGTACAAAGCCACCAGAATGCCCAGCAGCGCCAGCGTCACCGTGAAGATGCCCGCGTACACCGGGCGGGGCAGCTTGGGCCGCTTGCTTTTGAGCAGGAAGTTGCCCAGCGCGAAGAAGGCCATAACCGACAAAAACGATATGGTGTACACGCCCGACAGTGGCCCCAGCTGCCCGTTGGTAATCAGCAGCACCGACACGCAGAGCACGAAAAAGATGATAAGAATGAGGTAGTTGCTGCCGGCTTTGTTCTCTTTCAGAAAAAACTGTGGCAGAATCCGGTCCAGGGTCATGCGCTTCATCAGCCCGCTCACGCCCACAAACGAGGTAAGCACGGCCCCACTGAGTACCGCCACGGCGTCGATGGAAATCAGCGTGCCCAGCCAGCGGCCCCCGGTGGTATTGCCCAGGTGCGAAAGCAGGGTTTCGGTATGCTCGCCCACCTCCACCATGGGCAGCACGGCTATGGCCAGAAAGGCAATTACGGGGTTGAAGAAGCTCACCACCACCCACATGTTGCGCAGCGTTTTCTGAAACACGCCCCGGGCCTGTTCCTCCACAAAGTTGGCCGAACTCTCAAACCCCGAAATGCCCAGCATGGCCGCGCTGAAGCCGAAAAACAGCGCCCCCACAATGCTGCCGCCTTTCACCGGCAGCTGAAAGTTGAGCGTTAGATTGTCGAGCCCTTGAGTAGCCAGGTACCAGATAGCACAGGCGACCAGAATGGTGAGGGAAGCCAGGTGTACCAGAAAAATGCCTACCGCTACCTTCGCCGACTCCGAAATACCCAGGATGGTAAGCACCAGAAATAGCCCCAGCAGCCCCAGTGTGGCCCCAATGATGGGCAGCCCGTGCCAGAGCGTGTGCAGGTAGTGCATGGCCTCGGAGGCCGAAATAACCGCCGTGGCCATGTACGACAGAATGGTGAGGCAGGCCGCCAGTGCCGCGTTCCGCTTGCTGGTGGTGTTCAGCAGCACGTTGTAGGCGCCGCCATTGAGGGGCAGCGCGCCCACCACTTCGCCGTAGATTTTGCGAAACAGAAACAGCACTGCCCCCACCAGCAGCAGCGCAATCCAGGCATACTGCCCGGCGTAGGCAATGGCCAGGGCCGAAACGTAGAGGCAGGACGAGGAAATGTCGTTGCCGCAGATGGCAGTGGCTTCCAGCTCGTTCAGCTTTTTTTCGTGACTCATGAGGGGGTGGAGAAGACGGGAAAGGAGGAGAATATACGCACTACGATGGAAACGGTATTCAAGCCCAAACAAATGCTCTGTGCCAGCCCGAAAATGCGAAAGCCCCGGTGGACCTGCCGGGCAATCAGCTCCGCCGAAACACGGTTGCGTGCCCGAAACTTCTATCTTTGGAGCTGATTCCCACCCACCCACTACTATGTCTTCAGAAACCGACGTTCTTTCGCCCAAGGCCCAGGTCCAGCGCAACAAAGGCTCCCTGAATGCCGCCGGCTTCACCGATTACTACGACATCGACGACCTGCTCACGGAGGAGCACAAGCTCATCCGCCAGAGCATCCGCGACTTCGTCAAAAAGGAAATTTCGCCCAACATCGAGAAGTGGGCCCAGCAGGCGCACTTCCCTTCCGAAATCGTGCGCAAGTTCGGCGACGTGGGTGCGTTCGGCCCCACCATCCCCACCGAGTACGGCGGCGGCGGGCTCGACTACATCAGCTACGGCCTGATTATGCAGGAAATTGAGCGCGGCGACTCCGGCATGCGCTCCACTGCCTCGGTGCAGGGGTCTTTGGTGATGTTTCCCATCTACCAGTATGGCTCCGAGGAGCAGCGCCGCAAGTACCTGCCCAAGCTGGCTTCAGGCGAGTGGCTGGGCTGCTTCGGCCTCACCGAGCCTGACCACGGCTCGAACCCCGGCGGTATGGTCACCACCATCAAGGACATGGGCGACTACTACCTGCTGAACGGTGCCAAGCTGTGGATCAGCAACTCGCCCGAAAGCCAGGTGGCCGTGGTGTGGGCCAAGGACGAAGTCGGCCGCATCCGCGGCGTCATCGTGGAGAAGGGTATGGAAGGCTTCACCGCTCCTGAAATCCACAACAAGTGGAGCCTGCGCGCCAGCATCACCGGCGAGCTGGTGTTCGACAACGTGAAGGTGCCCAAGGAAAACCTGCTCCCCAACATCGACGGCCTCAAGGGCCCGCTCGGCTGTCTCGATTCGGCCCGCTACGGCATTGCCTGGGGCGCCATCGGTGTGGCTATCGACTGCTACGAGTCGGCGCTGAAGTACTCGCTGGAGCGGGAGCAGTTCGGCAAGCCCATTGCTTCCTTCCAGCTTCAGCAGAAGAAACTGGCCGAAATGATTACCGAAATCACCAAGGCCCAGCTGATGGTGTGGCGTCTGGGCATGCTCAAGAATGCCGGTAAAGCCACTTCCGCCCAGATTTCAATGGCCAAGCGCAACTCCGTGGATATGGCCCTGCACGTAGCCCGTGAAGCCCGCCAGATTCACGGCGGCATGGGCATCACGGGTGAGTACCCCATCATGCGCCACATGATGAACCTGGAGTCCGTCATCACCTACGAAGGCACCCACGACATCCACCTGCTCATCACCGGCGCCGATATTACGGGTATCCAGGCGTTTAAGTAAGCTGCCATACGTACTATCAGCAAACGGCCGTTCTGGAAAGAGAACGGCCGTTTTTGCTATTGTCAAAGTCAGAAAGCGCCAGGCCCGACGGTGAGAGAAGTTTCGGAACTTAGCTGTCTGAGTAAATTAATCAAGCGCTTAGAAGGTTATTAGCGCTTTTCCAGCAAAAACGTCTTGGTAGACACGATATCCGTGCTTACAGCTGGGTAGGTGGTACCCGGCATGAGGGCGTCTGAGGATTGCATCTGGACCACCACCCAACCTTGAGCCCGCAGCTCGTTGAGCTTTTTCACCAACTGACTTTCGTAGCGGTAGGCGCTTTTGTCCTGCTTGCTGAGGGTAATTTCTTCGGGCTCGCCGGTAGGGGGTGTCAGTACCAACATGGGGCGGCCGGCTCCATTTCGGAGCGTTAGTAGCATGTAGCCTGTTGCCTCATCAGCGGCCGATTTTGGGTAAAACGCCCACGTGCCAATCGATACCAGCGCTAAGGCCATGAAAGAAAGTGCTTTTTTCATACAAGCGAAATAGAAGAAGAGAAGTAAGAAGGAACAACCTGGAGAATTTATACCGCTCCGCGAGTGGTATATGCTCTACCGCAGCTCGTCAAACGCGTACTGTCCCGTGCTCCAGAAGGCATCCAGGGCCATGATGCGGGGCTTGAAAAAGGAAATCAGCTGGGGCCAGTCGTCGCGGCTGAACAGGTTGGCGGGGCGCAACTCCTGGTAGATGCGGGCTACGGGCTGGCCGCTTTCGTTCACGGCTTCAGGCTCCCAGCGCCAGGCTTCGCCGGTGGCTTCTTCCAGCAGCGGCCGCACCTCCCGGAACTGCTCGAAAAACAGCTCCCGCAGGCCGGCATCGGGGTGCGTAAGTTCGATGCTGATGGTGGCGTGGCGGGCGTCGGCGTGCAGGCGGAAGTAGACGTGCTTAAGGCCGGTTTTGTAGTTGACCCAGTTCACCCGCTCGCCCTCGGCGCCGGGTACGGGCTGCATATACTGACCAAACGTGGTCCAGAAGGCTTGGCGCAGCTGCGCTACTTCGGTTTTGCTGTACATCGTGTATGGCGAAATTAGGGCCTGTAAGTGGTGCATCCGACCACGCCGGGCCTGAAATACTATATATTCCGGCAGGCAGCCCTGGCGCACTGAGGGTGTTGGTGTTATACTTACGGCTTCATCCACATCTTGTCGCCCTATGGCTATTGCTGTTTCCCCCACCGGCCTGGAGTTGGTTTTGCTTGAATGCCTCGTGGCCGGCACCACCCACCGCGCGGGCCTGCGCGAGTTTGAGCCCAAGCTGCAGCCCGGGCAGGCCCTGGCGGTGGAGCGTGAGGCCGACAGCACCTTCGACGACTGGGCCGTGCGCGTACTCACCACCGGCCCGGATGCCTTCTGGCTGGGCTACCTGCCCGAGGGCCGCAACGAAACCGTGGCCCGGCTGCTCGACGCCGGCTTTCCGCTCACGGCCCGCCTTACCCACAAAGCCTGGGAAGACGACTGGCTGCACCTGGAAATAGAAGTGCTGTTGCCGGCGCGGTAAGAGCAGTGCTTTTATAACGGACCATGCACGGGCTCCCGATACTAGAGAAAATCGGCTAAGGCCAGTACTTCCCCGCGGGCCTGCTGAATGGCGGGGTCGTCGGGGAAGGTGTGCTGCACCCAGCGCGTGAAGCCGCTCACCATCTCGCCCACGGCCTGACGGTTGCTGGCCGGGGCCGTTTCGCTGGCCGCGCTTTCCTCGGCCGGCAGCACCGGAAACACGTCTTCCAGTCCAATCCGGCTCATCACGTCCGACACGAACACCATCCCGCACACCTGCATGCCCTGGTAGAGCTGCACCAGCTCGGGCATAGTAAGCTGCAGCTGCTCCTGGGCGTGAATGCGGCCCAGGCGCTCAATCAGGGGCTCTAGGGCGGTGCGGTGCAGCTGGGGCAGCCGGCCCACGGCCCGCAGAAAGGGGTGGTCGGCGGCTTCGGGCAGGCTATGCACCAGCAGCAGGGCCAGCCGGAGCATCTGCAGCTGCGGCTCGGCCAGGCGCAGGTTGGCCGCCGGCACGGGCGGCGTGGGCTGGGCCCGCAGCAGCAACTCGAAAGCCTCTTCCACGCCCAACCGGTGCAGCCCTAGGGAAGCCGCTCCTTCCGGGGCGGGCACGTGCTCTTCCAGGGTAGCGAGGAAGGCTCCGCTCAGTTCCAGGCAGTAGGTGCGCAGCTGCTCCAGCTGCTCCGGCGAAATATGCATCTGCTGCTGCACATAGGCCAGTACCGGCTCGGCCAACGAGGTATCGAGCGTGAGGCGCCCCAGCAGCAGCAGATGATACAGCGCCAGCGGCTCCGCGCGTAGGGTTTGCAGCAGGGCTGCGTGCGTCTGGATGCCATTCAGGCCCTGCACCTGCGCCAGGTTCAGGTGCGTGAGGACGGCGAGCGGCTGGGCGGTTGGATAACTCAGCAGCTCGGCGCAGGCCATGCCGTGCAAACTCAGGCAGTGAGCCAGCTGATCGTAGAAATCGGCCGGCAGGGCATCAAGCCAGGAAGCAGAGGCAGAGGACATAGTAGGCAGTTGGGGCCCGCAAGGTACATAGCCAAACCAGAATGCCTAACGTTATCATGTGCTAAATTTATTAGTATACCGGATGGTCTTTCAGTTATTTTGCTAATAAAATTGCGTGCTCCGGGGACGAAACCTGCCGCGTCGGTGTTACCTTGCTACTCAACTTTCCGCTTCTTTTGCACATGCGCGAACAATACCTCACCGGCGGCAACACGCATATGGACGCCACCGACAAAGACATCGACAAGGCCCTGCGGCCCCTAAGCTTTTCCGATTTCGCGGGCCAGGATAAGGTGGTCGAAAACCTGAAAGTGTTTGTGGGCGCCGCCCGGCAGCGCGGCGAGGCCCTCGACCACGTGCTGCTGCACGGCCCGCCCGGTCTGGGCAAAACCACCCTTTCGCACATCATTGCCAACGAGCTGCAGGCCGGCATCAAGATGACCTCCGGCCCGGTGCTCGACAAGCCCTCCGACCTGGCGGGCTTGCTCACCAACCTGGAGCCGCACGACGTGCTGTTCATCGACGAAATACACCGCCTGAACCCGGTGGTGGAGGAGTACCTCTACTCGGCCATGGAGGATTACCGCATCGACATCATGCTCGACTCGGGCCCCAACGCCCGCTCCGTGCAGATTTCCCTGTCTCCGTTCACGCTCATTGGGGCCACCACGCGCTCCGGTATGCTCACCTCGCCGCTGCGGGCGCGCTTCGGCATCTCGGCCCGCCTGGAGTACTACGACGCCGCGCTGCTGACCAGCATTGTAAACCGCTCGGCCGAAATCCTGGGCACGCCCATTCACGAGGATGCAGCCTTTGAAATTGCCCGCCGCTCGCGCGGTACCCCACGTATTGCCAACAACCTGCTGCGCCGTACCCGCGACTTCGCCCAGATCAAAGGCACCGGCACCATCACCCAGGAAATTGCCCAGTTTGCCCTTTCGGCCCTCGACGTGGATGCCCGCGGCCTCGACGATATGGACAAGCGCATCCTGAGTACTATCATCGACAAGTTCAAGGGTGGGCCGGTGGGCCTGAGCACTATTGCCACGGCCTGCGGCGAGGAAGCCGAAACCATTGAGGAAGTGTACGAGCCGTTCCTGATCCAGGAAGGCTACATCAAGCGCACCAGTCGGGGCCGCGAAGCCACCGAGCACGCCTACCAGCACCTGGGCCGCCTCATGCCCCAGCACCTGCGCGGCAACAGCGGCACTACGGGGGAGCTGTTCAGTTAAGAATATGGAATGGTAAGAAACAAAGCGGGAAATAGTATCTTCGATACTGTTTCCCGCTTTTCATTTACGCTATATGCATCTCAAATATATTCTTACAGCAAGTGTAATTAGTATGTTAGTAGCCTGCTCAAGTAGTAATCAATTACGTAAAACCTATACAATGCAGGCTGATAATTATACAGTTACATACCTTAAAAAAGGTAAAGTAGAAGGTGTTTTCTTCAGTAAGGAATACCTTGTTATTATTGATGATAGTCTTCAAAGAGGCTTTACCCCTGTTATAGGTGATATAGAAGAAGCTGAACAAATACTATCCCAGAATCTGAAAAAAGCATACGTGCGTACCCATACTATTTACGATTGTGGGCCTAATATCTACCATAACCTCAAAAAGTATAGAAGGCAGTATTTTGGTTATACAGATAAAAGGGGGAATAAGATTATTCTGACTATATGCTATTGGCCTAGAAGAAATATAAATGATTTCGTAGATCAGGTATTTTATCGAGAACCGGCAGACACTGCATGGAAGAAAAATGCACAAGGATTCATTATAGGAGGGTGCGGTTATTATTGGGAGGCCAAAATAGACATTACGCGAAAAATTCTTTTCGATCTTAGAGTAAGTGGGCGTGATATTGCCAGCTTGTAAAATGCTGAAATATATCTAAGCCTTGGTTCCTCACTGCCATATTGGTTAGCAAGAATTATCTGAATGTATGCCCCGGCTCTAGCTAGTATGGATTAGGTTGGAACGCAATACGATACTTTTGTAGTTAGCCCCTTCAACAACGATGCTCCCAACCGCCCACTATACTGCTTTCATCAAACGCCGGGCGGCGGAGCTAGGCTTTATGTACTGCGGCATTTCCCAGGCTGGGTTTCTGGAAGAAGAAGCTCCGCGCCTCGAGTCTTGGCTCAACCGCAATATGAACGGCCAGATGGCCTACATGGCCAACCACTTCGATAAGC
The DNA here is from genome assembly GCF_015773195.1 of Hymenobacter guriensis. Lineage (GTDB taxonomy): Bacteria > Bacteroidota > Bacteroidia > Cytophagales > Hymenobacteraceae > Hymenobacter > Hymenobacter guriensis. Next base: position 287,971 of record NZ_JADWYK010000002.1, on the reverse strand, counting down.
GCCTCGACCCGCGCCTGCTTGTCGACGGTGCTAAATCGGTCATTTCCCTGCTGCTTAACTACTACCCGCCCAAAGAAGAGCAGCAGCCCGACGATACGTTCAAAGTCAGCAAATACGCCTACGGCCGCGACTATCACTTCGTCATCAAAGACAAGCTGAAGACGCTGCTGCAGGATATGCAGGAGGAAATAGGGGAGGTAGGCGGCCGCTGTTTTGTCGACTCCGCGCCGGTTCTGGACAAGGCCTGGGCCAAAAAAAGCGGCCTGGGTTGGGTGGGTAAAAACTCCAACCTGATTACGCCCGGTGTAGGCTCGTTTTACTTCATTGCCGAGCTGATTGTGGACGTAGCGCTGGACTACGACGGCCCCATCAAGGACTACTGCGGCACTTGTACCAAATGCGTGGATGCTTGTCCCACCCAAGCCATTACCGAGCCCTACGTGGTGGATGGCAGCAAGTGCATCAGCTACTTCACCATCGAGCTGAAAGACCAGATTCCGCGGGAAGTAAGCGGGCAGTTCGGCAACTGGGTTTTCGGCTGCGACATCTGCCAGGACGTGTGCCCCTGGAACCGCTTTGCGCGGCCGCACCAGGAGCCGCAGTTTACCGCTCATCCCGCCCTCAAAGACCTCACGCGCGGCGACTGGCAGGAAATAACCCACGAGCTATTCTCGGAGCTGTTCAAGCAGTCGGCGGTGAAGCGCACGGGGTACGCAGGGCTACAGCGCAACATCCGTTTCGTAACAGACGCCGCACCGGTTATCTGGCCCGAAGAAGAGGGAAGTTAGGCGGTGGCCGCCTGACCAAACACGCGGTTGAGGATGGTGCGGTATACACGGGCAAACTGCTGGTAGCACCAGGCGCGCAGCTCCCGCAGCTCGTCGGGAACCAGCATGCGCAGGGCTTTGCGCAGCTCTTTTTCAAATAGAATTTTATCGAAGCTAACTTTAACCAGAATGGTTTTGGCGTACTCCAGCATGGTGTTCGGGGATTAGTAGTGCGGAGTGAAAAAAGGGGAACCGGCGAGGTATACGCAGGCCTTCGAAAAAAGCTAACCTGTCGGCTTGTTTGCAGCGCCGATAGGGAAATATACTGACTATGTATAGACAAATACAAGTACTGCCATAGTCTTGTACATGAGCGGGTTCCGATGCGGATAAAGCCTCTTCCAGTACCGAAAAATAATGGCCGCCAACGGGCAGATTCTGCTTTCGTTGGCGGCCAATTGAGGTGGGTTAGCTGATGATTGCTGTTCTCGATTAATAGATGAACAGGTTGGCCAGCGCCGTGCTTTGGGCCGTGCTCAGAGGCTCGTCGAAAGCTTCCTGGGCTGAGCGCAGGGCGCGGTCGGTGTCGGAGCCGATGGCCAGCTCATCGAGCCGGATGATGGCCGTGGGAAGCGGCTGCGTAATGGCTCCTTCATCCACGTAAGCGGCATCGGTAGCCGGGGCAGCCGGGCTGCCGCTCAGGCCGGGGCCTACCCAGTTGCGGATGGCCTCGCCCGTGCCCGACTGGCGGAGGCGCCGCAGCCGCCGGATGTGTGAGGCATGGCGGGCTTCCACGGAATGAATGCGGAAGGCGGCCTCCAGCAGCGCGTTGTCGCCGCTGAGAAATATAGCCTGGCCTTTGTAGGCCCGAACGCCGGCATCTTCGAGCGTTTGCGCTACCCGCAAGAACGTGTCGAAGTTGCTGAAAACATCCGGGAACAGGGCCGGAGTAGTACCGTTGTGGCTGCCCGTGAAATCGAAGCGCGGGCGGGCGGGCACGGCTACGCCGGAGTTTTGCAGGGCAGTCGTCAGAAACTGCACGTGCTGCTCTTCGTGCTGCTGCAGGGTTTCAATGTCGGCGCGTACATCGGCCGGCACAAAGCCAGCAGAAACCAGGCTGCCGTCGGGCTGAGCCAGCAAGCCCAGGGCCGTGCGGTAAAAGTCACTTTCGAGGTACTCGAGCGTAAGGGCCAGCGTGAGGGAGTCGAGCAGGTTTTCGTGAATACCGGCCTTGGCCGGACTGGCTAGCAGGCCAGCTAAAGGCAGCGCCGTGGCCGCTACGCGCACCCCGGCTTGGCTGAGCTGCCGAAGCATAGCGCGGCGCTGGCTGGCTTGGGTATAGACTGCAGGGTTTGTCTGGGCCAGGTCGGCCAGAAGCTGAAGAAAATTCATAAAGAAGAAGCTCCGAATCAGGAAGTGGGCAGGCCAGCGGCTGAAATCTTGATAACCAGGAATTTATTGACCTCCGTAATGACCTCAGACACAGTAAGACTGCGCTCCAGGCCCGCAAAAGCACCCGACGCATCCACCACCGTAGCGTCGGCAAATGAGCCGGGCTGCAGCAGGTCGTGCAGCAGCGCCGCGTGCCGTGCTTCTACGGACACAATCTTGCCCAGCAGCAGCAGGTACGTGGCGTCGGCAAACAGCTTGGCCGCACCGTTGTAGGCGGCTACAACCAAGTCTTCGAACATACGCGCCGCGGTCAGCACGCCGGCCCGCGTGGTCAGAGTAAGTGACGTGAAAGAGAATTCCACCGTGTTGAGCGGCGTGGCACTCGCCGTTTGCAGGGCCTTGAGCAAGAACTCCCGGTGTACTATTTCGTGCTGGTAGATCTGGGTGAGCAGGTCCTTGTCTTCGGCGCTCAGGTCAGCGGGCGGCGTGTCCAGCACCCGCTTGTAAAAAGCGGTTTCCAGCTGTTCCAGCACGTAGGCATAGTTGAGCAGGCCGGCATCGGCGCTGCCCAGGGTCAGTACCGGGTCGGGGTTGGAGGTGGTAGTGCCTGAGTCGTCGCAGCCGCTTAAAAGCAAGGTGGAAGCCGCGGCGGCAGCACCTGCCACCCGGAAAAACGAACGCCGCCGCAAAGGACGGTCAAAAGCTGAGAAAGAATTCGGCATAAGAAAAGTAGGCCTGGGCGCGCAGGCGTGAGGCCGGTTGTCAAACAAAGATAGGCTCTTATGTCGGGATGCACGAAAGGCACGGTAGGGTTGCATGCAAAAGGCGCCCCCTGCAACAGGAGGCGCCTTTACATAATTCAACAACGATTCAGCAGTCAGCTAGAACGTTACCACCGATTTGGCAATGTTGGTAACCGTGGTGTTGTCCAGGGCTTCGTCGAAAGCCGCGCTGACATCTTCGGCCGAGTAGGTAGCACCCAGGCCGGTAGTCAGCGTCAGGGTAGCCTGCATGATGTTGTCTTCAGCCGGGAAAGTAGCTACCGGGTTGCCGGCGCCATATACCGCGGCCGGTGCCCCATTCGACTCCTTGCCTACAATCCAAGGCATGATGTTGGCCTGCGCCCCGGCAGCTGCGCCCCGACGCATGTAGCGGATGTGAGCTGCGTGCCGAGCCTCCACCGAGTGAATCTGCAGGGCTACGGTTAGCACGTTTACGGTAGCTCCGCCCACGGTCGGGCTAAAGTCGCGCGGAATGTTGCCGGCCTGACCTTTGTAGGCCCGCACGCCGGTGTCTTCAAACGCCTGCGCGAACGTGAGGAACGTGGGGTAGGTAGCAAATGCGCCGCCGAAGTCGAAGCCGTTGGCGGGCTCAGGGGCCGCCGCAGCACCCAGGGCAGTCTTCAGCAGGTTCACGTGGGCCTGCTCGTGGCCACGGATGGTTTCGATGGCCGTGCGGGCAGCGCCCGTGAGGGTAGGGGTGAGCGTGGCAGCTTTCAGGGCCTGATCGTAGAAGCTGTACTCCAGCCGCTCCAGCAGTAGCGCGTAGTTCAGCACCGCCGTTGTGTCAGCCAAGTTGTTCTGACCAAGAACCTTGTTGAAAGCCGAGCCGATAGCAATTGGTGCGGCGGCCAGCGCCATTTTCTTGCCCAGCGAGCCAAGCGCCGAGAGGGCGCTACGACGGTGGGAGAGGCGGTCCATGATTTCAGGGTCGACCTTCTCCAGCTCCGAGATTATATTGAACAAATTCATATCAAAAGGAAATTGAGAGTGGGAGAAGGCTACTTACCTACGTTGTCGCCGTTGATGGTTTCTTTGATGTATTTCTGGGCAGCAGCCAGTACGGTGGAAACCGGCAGCGCCTGGTCCAGACCATTGGCGTCTACCACATCACTGCCCGAGAAGCTGCCGGGGGTAATCAGGTCGCGGATATAAGCCGCGTGGCGAGCTTCCACCGAGACAATTTTGCCTGCCAGCAGCAGGTACTTCGGATCCTGGATCAGACGGCCGGCTCCGTTGTAGGCGGCCACGCCCAGATCCTCAAATGTTTTGGCGGCCCCCAGCACCGAGTCGCGGCTGGTGAAGGTGATAGACGAGAAATCGGGGTTGAGGCCCGGAATACGCGACGCTTCAGGGATAGCGGCCTTGAAAAAGTCGCGGTGAATGGCCTCGTGCTTGGCAATAGCCGTCAGGGCTGTCTTTTCATCCGCCGACATGTTAGCGTAAGGCGTGGCGATTACCTGGGCGTAGAAAGCAGCTTCCAGCTGTTCAAGAGCATAAGCGTAGTTAAGTACGCCAATATCACCCATACCTAAGCTTACTGTGCCGGCGGCTGGGGTTTTATCATCTTCGTTGTCATCGTCGCAGCCCGAGAGCAGCAGAGCCGTAGCACCCGCCGTAGCACCGGCGTACATAAAAAACGAACGGCGCTTGATGGGCACTAGCAGCGGCGTGCTCAGATCCGCTTCTTCGCCTTCTTTTTTGAGGAGGTTGGACATGGAATAAAAAAAGTTGAGTGAGGGAATGGAGAGTCTGGGCAACACCGAGCCAGCCAAGCCCCAAAAGCTGGGAAACGGCTAATAAAAACCCGGAAAAAGCCGAATCTGACCTCACATACGGCGTGTTTGGAAAAGTAGATTGCTATGGCTATAATATTTTGTCGTTACTAGATTGTATATAACTTATCCGATATACAGTTGAGCTACCCGCAAAGCTTGCTTTTCGCATGATGGCAGGTTTTTACGTAGCTTTAAACAACCGCACTGTTTTCCTCGGCGCATGCACTTTTTTTTTCGTTGGGTAATGTGGCTTGGCTTGTTGCAGGGGCTGCTGCTAAGTGCTCAGGCTCAGCCAACTGTTACCGTTCCCGCGCAGCAGGGCCAGGTCAGGCTACTGATGGGCCCGGCCACGTTTCCGGTTAACGAGTACTTTACGCTGAGCTTTCAGCTGACCGGGGCGCCGCTAGAACGCTACTCGGCTTTCCCGGATATCGAAGGCTTCAAGAAAAGCGGTAAGTCCAGCACGACTACCACGCGCATCGTGGAGGGCAAGTCTTCCACCGAACTGACCATTACCCAGCGCTACGCCGCCTACAAAGAGGGTGAGTTTGTGCTGCCCGTCGTTACGATGACGGTGAACGGGCAGCAGGCCCGCCTGGCCGGAGCCACGCTGAAGGTGCTGCCTCAGGTGGCCGCCACCACTGCCCCACCCACGGCGGCGCCCGGCATCGGCCTGCTCGACCAGCTGTTTGGCAAGCAGAAGCCCCAGGAGTTTGTGGAGCCTCGCGACAATGCTTTTCTGGCCGTGGTGCCCGATAAAAGCAGTGTATTTGTGGGGGAGCCGGTGCACATGGGGCTCTATTTCTACCTCACCCCCGCCGACCAGGGCCTGCTGGATTTCTACGATTTCGGGGGGCAGCTGCCGCGTATTCTGCGCCGCCTGCAGCAGCCAGCCGTGTGGGTAGAGCCTTCCGATGAGCAGGAAGTGCTGCCGGAGTCTACCACCGTGGGTGGTAAGCCGTATCTGCGGTACCACTTGTACGAGGCCGTATACTACCCGCTTACACCCCGCGCCCTGGAGTGGCCGGCCGTGGATCTGCAGATGATTAAGTACAAGCTCCCGAAAAAGTCCGACCCCACCCTCGACAACCGGATGACCGGGCTGAAAACCTTCGTTTCGCTGCCCCGCACGGTAGCCGTGCGGCCCCTGCCCCCGCATCCGCTGCGTGACCTGGCCGTGGTGGGCTCTTACCGGCTGCTGGAATCAATCGACCGTACCAGCTTCCGGACGGGGCAGGCCTTTACCTACACGCTGCGGCTGGAAGGCGAAGGCAATTTATCGGCCGTGAATCCGCCGCCCGCACCGGTGCGGGCCGGTGTGGAGGTGTACGGGCCGGAAGTGCACCAGGAGGTGACGCGCGCCAGCGGGCGGGTGGGCGGCTACAAAACCTTCCGCTACCGCGTGGTGGCTCAGAAACCTGGCCGGCTGCCGCTGGACAGCTTGTTTTCCGTAGCCGTATTCGACCCCGCCACCCGCCGGTACCAGGTGCTGCGCTCCAGCCTGACGGTAGACGTGAAAGGCGCTGCCCGCCCGACTGCCATCAGCGCCCGCACCACCGACCCCTACTACCAGAGCCGCCTTTTCAACTCCGACAACCAGTTGCAGCCGATTACGGCCCCGGTTGATGTGCGCCGCTACGCCAACTATCTGCTGGTGGGGCTGCTGGCGCTGGCGGCTTTTGGGTGGTGGCGTGGCAATACCGGCGCGTAAGCCGTAGCTTGCGGCCCGGGCTGCCAGCGTAGCTCCGTTTCAACTAAGCCGGGGCCGGGAAGGCCGTTTTGGGAAATGAGCAACACGTTTGGGCGGCTGTTCCGCATCACCACGTTTGGAGAGTCGCATGGGCCGGGTATCGGCGTTATCATTGATGGCTGCCCTGCAGGACTGGCAGTAGAAGCTTCGGAAATTCAGTTGGCCCTGGACCGGCGGCGGCCCGGCCAGAGCGAGCTGACCACCCCACGCCAGGAAGCCGACCAGGTAGAAGTGCTGGCGGGTTGGTTTGAGGGTTACACCACGGGTACACCGTTGAGCTTGCTCATTCGCAACCAGGACCAGCGCAGCCACGACTACACCCACATCCAGCACGCCTACCGCCCCTCCCACGCCGACTACACCTACGACCAGAAGTACGGCCGGCGCGACTACCGGGGCGGCGGGCGTAGCTCGGCCCGTGAAACGGCGGCCCGCGTAGCCGCTGGCGCCGTGGCTGCGGCCTTCCTGCGCCAGCACGGCATTCAGGTGCAGAGCTACGTGTCGCAGGTAGGGGCCGTGAAAGTGCCCGTAGGCTACGAGGAGCTGGATATGAGCCTTATCGACTCGAACATGGTGCGCTGCCCCCACCCCGAAACCGCCGAGCGTATGGCCGACCTTATCCGCCAGACCCGCGACCGGCACGACACCGTGGGCGGCGTGGTAACGGGCGTAGTGCGCGGGGTGCCCGCCGGCCTGGGCGAGCCGGTGTTTGATAAACTGCACGCCGAGTTGGGCAAAGCCATGCTGAGCATCAACGCCGTGAAGGGCTTCGAGTACGGCTCGGGCTTCGAGGGCACGCTGCTGTTTGGCTCGGAGCACAACGATGCCTTCTATACCGACGAGGCCGGCCAGGTGCGCACCCGTACCAACCACTCGGGGGGCATTCAGGGCGGCATCAGCAACGGCCAGGATATTTACTTCCGCGTGGCCTTCAAGCCCGTGGCGACCATTCTGCAAAGTCAGGCCACCATCAATGACCAAGGCGAGGCCATTGCCCTGGCCGGCAAGGGCCGCCACGACCCCTGCGTACTGCCCCGCGCCGTGCCCATCGTGGATGCCATGGCCAACCTGGTGCTGGCGGACATGCTGCTACGCGCCCGCGCCAACCGGGTGTAGCTCACCTTAAGTCTAATCCAGAATTACGAACTCGACACGCCGGTTGCGCCGGCGGTTAGTTTCAGTGTCGTTGGCCGCTACCGGGCGGGAGGAGCCGTAGCCAGTGGTTTCCAGCCGGGTGGCGGCCACCCCGTACTTCACCAAAAAGGCTTGAATGGCTTGCGCCCGCTGCTCACTCAGCAGCTGATTTTTCTCCTCGGGGCCTTGGTTGTCGGTGTGTCCTTCCAGCCGGATGCGCAGCGCGGGCTGGTCGTTGAGGGCTTTGGCCAGTCGCGCCAGCTCGGGTTTAGAAGTGCCTAGCAACTCGGGTTTTCCCTGCACAAAAAATACGTTGCGAAGGGCCAGCCGCTGCCCCGCACGCAGGGGAGTGGCCAGGGCTGCGGCTGCGTCGGTGGCTTCGGAAGAAGCTACCGGAGTTGGTTTGGGTTCCGGCGTGACGGGCGCTGCGACGGGCTCTGGCTCCGGTTCCAGCAGCCAAACGCGCAGGTGGCGCAGGCTGGCTTCGGCGCCCAGGTTGGTTTCCAGCCCCAGGCCATGCCCCAGCATCCGCGTGAGTTGCTGCTCCCATACCCGCGTCCCGTTCACGAAGTACTGCACCTGCGGGCCGCGGCATTCTATCCGCATGGTGTGCCAGCTGGTTTGACGACCCACGGCGGCCGAATAAGCATTGTCGCCGTTCGTGGAGAAGAATTTCCCCCCGCGCCAGCCGCACACGGCAAACCGATGCTCGCTCATGGTACCGAACAGGCGCATGTTGTCGCGGCTGCCGGAACCCCAGGCCAGGCAGCCTGCCGAGGTAGTGCTCAGCTCGGCCTCAATGATGAAGTTCTGGCTTTTTTCCAGTTCCGGGATAAACAGCAGGGCCACGCTGGTGTTGTTTTCGTTGCCGCGCGCCTTGGCCACATACTCCCCACGCCGCACCTTATACTCGGCGTTGTTGATGAGGCCGGTGGGCCAGTTACGATGGTTGTCCTGAAAATCTTCCTCCAGGATCAGGCGGGGCACCAACGTTTGGGCGGGCGCCAGATGGGCAAACCAACCGCACGCTAGCAGCAGAAACAAGCGGGAAAACATGGAAAACCGACCGATGGTGAGGTAGCAAAGCTACCGGCACTGCCTGCGTCGCCCTATACCCGCCAACCCGTATTTCCGTCTACAGGCTGACCACATTCTGCTACCTTTGTAACCTATCGGGGGCCTGCGCTGTTGTGTGGGCAGCAGCGGCCGGTTAGCACTTGGCTGCCCCGAAGTTTTTGCTTTCTCCGTCATTTTCTTTTGCCCGATATGTCTACCATTTCCATCTACGCCGAAGCTTCGCCCAACCCGGAGAGCATGAAGTTCGTGCTGAATCAGCAGCTGCTCACCGATGGCGTGAGCGTGGATTACCCCAACCTGGAGGCCGCCGCCAACTCGCCGCTGGCCCAGGAGTTGTTCAACTTCGATTACGTAGGCCGGGTGTTTATTGCCCAGAACTTCGTGACCGTCACCAAAACCACCGACCACCAGTGGACGCAGCTGATTCCTGAAATCCGCACGTTCCTGAAGTCGTACGTAGAAGCGGGCGGCCCCATCTTCACTGTAGACCCCGCCGCTGAGCAGAAAGCCGCCCAAACGGCCGCCGCCACCGGCAACGCCTCGGAACAGGACCAGCAAACCAGCCAGAAAATCATTGACCTGCTTGACAACTACGTGCGCCCCGCCGTGGAGCAGGACGGGGGCAACATCACGTTCAAAAGCTACAACGCCGGTGTGGTAACGGTAAACCTGCAAGGCTCGTGCTCGGGCTGCCCTTCGGCCACCGTCACGCTGAAATCCGGCATCGAAAACCTGCTCAAGCGCATGGTGCCTGAAGTAACCGAAGTAGTAGCCGAAGGCATTACGGTGTAATGCCTGCTGTTCTAAAACAAGCAAGCCCGGTTCCTGCGAATCGGGCTTGCTTGTTTTATGGCTTCTCGGTTGCTCTGCCGTTGGCAGGACACCAATCGGTTACTTCCTTTTTACACTGAAGGCCCGGGAAACGTTGAAGCCGAAATAAATGTCACCGTCAAAGAAATTCCCTCGAGTTTCGGTCACAAAGAATTTTTCGATCATGCCCTGCGAGTTGGTGAAGTGCAGTTGAAACACGTGGCCGCCGGTTTCGATGTCGAAGCCCACGGCCAGGGAGTTACGAAAGTCGTCGGCAGTGGGGCCGGGCAGCAGGTAGTAGTACTCCAGGGTGAGGGCCACGCGCTTGCTGAGCTTCTGGCGGCCAGCCACGCCCAGGGCCAGTACGTCATTGTCGTCGCGCTCCGTGGCTACGAAGTTGCGGTGTACCAGCGTGGGCATGAGCTGCAGGGAAAGGCCAGGACTGAATTTGCGGGCCAGCAAAGCTTGGTAGGTATAGGTGAGGCGGGTGCGGAAAGGCCGCTCATTGCCAAAGCGCAACGTCGTAAGCGCCGTAGTTCCAAGCAGCGTAACCGAAACCGGCATGTGGGCTGGTGCTTGGCGGAGCAGGCGGTATTTCACAAAGCCGTCGTAGGTTTTCTCCAGGGAGCTGCGCCCGATGCCCACGGCCAGCCGGTCGTTGAGGCCGTACTCCAGCCCCAGCCGGATGGTGGCCTGATCGAGCCCAAAGAAATTATACGCGCCGCTGTTGAGCGTACCAAAGCGGTGCGAAATCAAAAACAGCAGCACACCCTGCCCCGGCGTTTCGATGGAGTGGCCGTTACTTACGCGCACTCCTTTGAAAGTGGCCGCAACGGGCTCGGGCACCCGGGCGCTGTCCTGGGCGGCGCTGAGCTGCTGCAGCAGGTCGTCTTGGGCCAGGGCCGGGAAGGTCAGTAGCAGGAAGCCGGCCGCGGCGAGCAGCCGGCGAAAAATAGAATGCCTGAAGAGCATGACTGGCAGCAAGGTTAAGGTTGGGGCGGACAGGTGAGGGCAACCGTGATGGTGACTGTTTTGGCAATATGCTCGCGCACCAGCAGCGGAATCTCAATCTGATAATCGGCGGGCGCTACCACAAACTTTGCGTTGACGGCCAGTGCGTTGCCGCGCAACGCCAGGGTGCCCGGCACGCGCACGCGGCGCTTCACACCATGAATCGTCAGGTCGCCCTCCACCGTCACATTGCGAGTAGTGCCCGGGGCCAGGGTTTCCGCAGCCGACCAGCCGGCCAGCTGCCCGGCAAACGTGGCCCGCGGGTACTTTTCCGACTCCACGTAGTTTTCGTTGAAGTGCTCCTGCATCAGGCCGTTGCGAAACACAAACGCCCGCATCGGTACCGTGAAGGCCAGCTGCCCGGTTTGCAGATCAAATACGGCCGCCACCTGCTCGTTGTGGGCTTCAATGTCCTCCAGCGGAGCCGAGGAAAAGAAACTTATGCGGCCCGTGCGGGTAAGGTATTTGCCCTGAGCCAAAGCACTGGAAGCAGTACTCAGGAGCAGGCTCAAAAGCAGCCAGAAAGGTTTCATCGGGAAGCAGCTCACAAGGGTTAATTATCAGGAGAACCAGCCGCTACCCACGCCCTGATGGCAGCCACCTCGCAGGGGTCTAAAGCGGGCCCGTTCTGGGGCATGGCCGGGTATCCAGACCCGGGTGTGAGCACGCCCAGCAGGGCACCATGCCCCGCATAATGCTGTACATCAGCCAGGTTGTCAAGGGCTGTATTCCCTTCTGTGTGAGTGCTGCTATGGCAGGAGTAGCAATGCTCCTGGAGCAATGGCTGTATGGTTAATCGGTAGGTCACAGCCGAAACGTCGCAGGCGGGCTGAGGCAGCAGCTCTTGAGCATTCTCATAAGCGCAGGCAGGCAGGAGCAAGCTTAGGGCTAGCCAGTATGGCCGAAACTGAAATTTCATAGTAGGTAATAGGAAAGGCGGAAGAGAATGCACTAATGTGAGGCTAATGCGGTTGGTTTCAGCAGCCGGTACTGCGCCCCAAAAAATACGCCCGCGCTACTTAGGCGAACCTGCCCGGCGCCTACACCGCCTAAGGGAATTTTTACGAAAGGCTCGGCCCGCAGTCCCCAGCGGGCTGCCACCTGCCGCTCGTAGCCCACCGAGAGGTTGACGACGCTTAGCCAGTGGTTGCTGCCTTTCTGCACCCGCCACTCGCGCTGCACCGGACGGTTGTAGTAGTTATAGTAATACAGGTACTGTTCGTCCCGCATCAGCAACGACGACAAGCCCGCGCTGGCAAACAGCTGATAGCGCGGCTGTACGCGCAGGGCATAGCGCACATTCAGCGGAATGTCTACCATGCGGCAGGCGGCGTCTACCTCGTCAATGGCCACATATGACGGCAGGTACGCCGGGCGGGCGTGGTAATCGGAGCCCCGGGCCTCGTAGCGCTTCATGGCCCGCAGCATGCCCACGTTCAGGCTCAGGCGCTCGGTGAAGAAGTACTCCAGCTGCCCGCCCACGTTGCTGCCGGTTTTGGTGACGGGCGAAAAGCGCACTGTGCTTACCTCCGGCGCATACTGCAGCAACACTCCCAGTCGGTACGCGGGGCGCTGCTTTTTCCTAGGTTGCGAGGAGTCGGCCGGGGCGGCGGCAACTGCTGGTTCCGGGGCCACTGGAGCCGGAGCCGGAGCCCTGGCGGAATCAGGTGGTGAGAGCAGCTCCGGCGTTGTATTCAGATGAGCCGAAGAGTCGGCCAGCGTAGCAACCAATGGAGTGCCAGCATTGGCAGCCCGGGCGCTGGGTAATGAGAGCGGCGTAGCCTGCTTCTCGGTGGTTTGCGCGGTAGGGTTGATTATCGTTAGCTCCGAGGCAAGCCGGCTGGCAGGCGCAGAAACGGCGGATTTTTCGGCTGTTGTGGTTTTGGGCAGCTCATTTCCCTTTTCGGCCACAGCCACCAGAACGGCCCCTGGAACCACGGTTTCCCCATCTGAAGCAGCAACGCCAACAAGGCCCGGATCCGAGTTGGAAATAGAAGGCCGCTGGCGGTTTGGCGGTGACGGTACCCAGGCCAGCCGCACCCGAGCAAGACGGCCCGGCTGCTGCTGGCCCTTCTGGGCCGTTGCCTCTGCCGCTGTGGCGGAGGCTATAGCGGCTGGAACTCTGGCTTTAGGCCCTAAAGCATCGGAGGCAGGATGCTGGCTGGCTTTCGTTGAATGAGACGCAGAAGCCGGGCCGGAAGCCAACTGGTGACCGGAACCCGGCGTTGCGGCGCGGGCCCGGGACGGAGCGGCCACCGATGGGGCGGAACCCAGGAGCGCGGGCGCATACGTAAACCACAGCAGCAACAGCACGGCCACTGTCGCAATTTCGGCGGCAAACCACCGCAGTACCTGGCGGTAAGCGCCGTGTTGCTGGGCCAGCGTGTCGAGGTGGCGCTCCATGCCCTGCCACGTCGCCGTGCCATCCTCTTCGGGAAAAGCCTCGGTAGCGCGCCGAAACAGAGCATCTAGCTCCTCATCTGACAGATTCGGCGTAGGCATGGTGGTTGATTTTCTTTAGCATTTCCTTTAAATGACCCCGCGCCTTCGAGAGGTTCGACTTTGACGCGCCTACCGAAATACCCAGTTGCCCGGCAATTTCCTCGTGCGTGAAGCCATCCAGCACATACAGGTTGAAGACGGTGCGGTACGCCGGCGACAAGCGTTGAATTAAAGCCACCAGCTCCTCGTAGGCCAGTGTATCCAGGGCTCCGGCGCTGCCATCGGCGTGTTCGTAAGCGTGTTCCGGCAGCTCCTGTGTCTGGTGGCGGAGCTGGGCGCGGTAATGGTCGATGGCCGTATGCACCATGATTTTGCGCAGCCACGCCCGAAACGAGGTGTTGATTTCCTGGCGGGCTGGGTCGAAGCGCACTACGTCACGGTACACTTTCAGAAACCCGTCGTTTACTACCTCCAGAGCCTCTTCGCGGTGGCGGGCATAGCGCAGGCACACGCTCAGGGCGTAGCTGTAGTAGAGCAGGTACACCCGCCGCTGGCATTCCCGGTCCATGCGGCGGCACCCGGCCAGCAAAGCCAGCAGCAGCGCAGAGTCATGTTCGGGTTGGGGCGGCACGGGCGCAGGGTTGTTGTGTATAGCCTACTCGGCGGTGGGGTAGAGCCGGGTTGCCTTACGCCCATAAAAAAGATGCTTAAATTAGCTAAGAGGCTGATAAAGCGCCAGAAATACATGCAGCGTTTGTGCAAAGACACAGAAAAAGCCCCGGCCAGGTAGCCGGGGCTTTGACGATAAGCGCTGAGGGCCGCTTACGCGTGCGTCGTGTTCAGCTTGGGAGCATCGGTATCGGTGATGGTAGTAGTATGGTCCACGCCCCGCTCACGGGCCTCCTTGCGGCCGTAGGTATCCAGGATGATGGGCGTAGCAATGAACAGCGACGAGTACGTGCCAAACACCATGCCAATCATCATGGCGAAGGAGAAGGAACGCAGGGTTTCGCCGCCGAAGAAGAACAGCACCGCCACTACCAGGAACACTGTGGTAAACGTAATCATGGTGCGGGAGAACGTGCTGTTCAGGGCCGGGTTGGCTACCTGGGCGAAGGTGAGGTGCTTGTTTTCGCGCAGGTATTCCCGGATTCGGTCGTAGATAACCACCGTATCGTTCATGGAGAAGCCAATGATGGTGAGCACGGCCGCCACGAAGATCTGGTCCATTTCGTAGTTCAGGCCGAACAGACGGGCAATGGGGTAGGCGGCAATAACCAGCAGCGCATCGTGGAACAGGGCAATTACGGCGGCCATCGAGTACTGCCACTTCTCGAAGCGCAGCAGCACGTATACGAAGATGCCCAGCAGCGTCAGGCCCAGGCTCAGCACCGAGGTTTTCTTGATATCGTCGGCAATGGTAGCACCTACTTTGGAGGTGCTCTTTACTTCCGGCGTGGCCGCGCTGAACTTTTGCAGACCCTGGTCGAGGGCGGTGCGTACTTTCTGGTCAGCTACCAGGCTTTCGTCATCGGCCAGGTAGCCGGTGGTGATGCGCAGGCGGTTGTTGGCGCCGTAGGTTTTTACTTCCGTACCTGCACCGCTAAAGTTTTCGAGTAGGGCCGTGCGTACTTCGTCGGCGGCCACGTTCTTGCTGAAGTCGACCACGTAGGAGCGGCCGCCGCGGAAGTCAACGCCCAGGTTGGGGCCACCCTGCACGGCCATCAGCACAAAGCCAATGACGATGAAAATAGTGGAGCCGATGTAAGCCAGCTTGCGCTTGCCCACGATGTCGAAGTTCAGGTTCTGGAACAGGTTGCGCGACAGCGCCGTGGAGAACTGAATCTTGCTGTTTTCCTTGTCTTTGGTCAGGAACTCGATGATCAGGCGCGATACGTACACCGCCGACAGGAAGGAGGTAAACACCCCGATGCCCAGCGTGATGGCGAAGTTCTGCACCGGGCCCGTACCGAAGAAGCCCAGGATGATGGCAATAATGAGCGTGGTAACGTTGGAGTCGAAAATGGCCGAGAAAGCGCGCGAGTAGCCTTTGTTGATGGCATCCTTAAGCTGCAGACCGTGGTTCAACTCTTCCCGGATCCGCTCGAAGATCAGCACGTTGGCATCCACCGAGGCGGCAATAACCAGCAGCAGACCAGCAATACCGGGCAGCGTGAGGGCCGTGCCAAACTGCGCCAGTACGCCCATTACCAGGAACATGTTGAAAAGCAGCGAGGCATCGGCTACCAGACCGGCACGACCGTAGTACACGGCCATGAAGATCATGATGATAACCAGGCCAGCCAGTGTAGAGTACAGACCTTGGTTGATGGCTTCCTGGCCGAGCGAAGGACCAACTACGGCTTCTTCCACGATGCGCGTAGGTGCGGGCAGCTTACCAGCTTTCAGTACGTTGGCCAGATCCTGCGCTTCTTCAATGCTGAAGTTGCCCGAAATGCTGGAGTTGCCGCCGGCAATTTCCGACTGCACCACCGGCGCGGAGTACACATAATCGTCAAGCACAATGGCTACCTGGCGGCCAATGTTGCTGGCCGTGAGGCGCTGCCACTTGCGGGCGCCGGCCGGGTTCATCTGCATGGATACCTCGGGGCGGCCGCCCTGGTCGTAGTCCTGGCGGGCATCCGATACCACGTCGCCACCCATGGGGGCCACGCCTTCGCGGGTTTTGCGGATGGCGTTCAGCTGCAGGTATTCCTGGCCGTCGATGGTAGTGGGCTTCACGTCCCACAGCAGCGTCAGGTTGGGAGGCAGTACGGCGCGTACTTCCGGGCTATGCAGCAGGGCATTCACGCGGGCCGTGTCGCGCAGGTTGGCACCCAGGCCACCAGGCATGGTGAACAGACGGGCCAACTGGCTGCTTTGGGCAGGGTTAGCGGAATCAGCTTTAGCCGCATCCTTCTTCTTGGCGAGTTGGGCGGCCAGGGAGGTAGAGTCGCCAGCGGCGGTGGCCGTGGCAGCAGTATCGGTGGTAGCGGCGGCGGTGCCGGTCGCTTTGCCGGCGGCTTCCTGGGCCGTCAGCACTTCATTCAGCTGGTTGAAATAGGGAGCAAACTCGTCGGTGCGCCACACTTCCCAGAACTCCAGCTTGGCCTGACCCTGCAGCAGCTTGCGCACCCGCTCGGGGTTGTCCACGCCGGGCAGCTCAATCTGGATGCGGCCAGTGCCTTTCACGCGCTGGATAGTGGGCTGGTTCACGCCAAACTTGTCGACGCGGGTGCGCAGGATGTTGAAGGAGCGGTCAATGGCTTCTTCCTCCTCCTTGTCGATGGCAGCAATTACCTGCTCGTTAGTCGAGTTGTAGGTCAGGCCGCGGCTCTTGTTGGTGGTGTTGGCGAAGATGCGGGCCAGCTTGTCGCCGGGGGCCACTTCGCGGAAGCTCTGGGCAAACAGGGCCGTGAACTGGGTAGTGGGGTTGGTTTTCTGCAGCTCCTGGGCCTTTTGCATGGCCTGCACGAACTTGGGGTCCTTGGAGTTGTTGGCCATGGCCCGCACAATCTCCACTGGCGAAATTTCCAGGGTCACGTGCATGCCGCCTTTCAGGTCAAGGCCCAGGCCGAGCTCTTTCTCCCGCACGTCGCGGTAGGTGAGGGGGCCGAATACGGGGGCGCGCCATACCGAGTCGAGGTAGTGCTGGCGTAGGTTCTGGTCGACGCGGCCACTGCGGGTGGCGTAGTTGACGGCCTTTTGCTGCACGCCCCGGGAGATGAACGTGAGCGTGAGGAAGTAGGCACACAACGCGGTAACGATGACCGTGAGGGTGATAATGAGGTTTTTATTACGCATGTACTAGGAAAATGGCAATGGAGAAGCAAGAATGAAGAAGGGGAATGAGTTACTAAGACTAAAGAACTGCGCAGCAACTCTTCACCTCTCATTCCTCCTGGGTCATTCTCCGCTAAGGAGCGTGCGGCGACAACGAAGTCGCCAGGAGCCGGGTGCGGAAGGCATCGGGCACAGCGCAGGGGCGGGGCGTGCCTACCGAGGCCGCCCGGGCCACCAAAGGCCAGTCCAGCAGCGGCCGCATCGGCGGCAGCCACACATCAGAAGCTGGCGAAACCCAGAGGCCCAGCGGGGCCGTAGCTTCCAGGGTTACTTTTTGCTTGACAACGGCTCCCTTCGGGGCGGCTCCTACACGGGTAGCGTGCCCGGGAGCTGTAGTCACAACCCGGTACATAGCCACGGCCTGGTGGTTCAGCCCCAACACCCACAGCAAGGTGAGTTGGAGTAGTATCAGCCGTAAGCGAGTAAGAAACGGGTTGAGGGTCAGGGTCATTGCGAAATTCGAAGTGCAAATATAACCAAAACCAGCGGGCAGGGAAAGCGCAATTCCGGCCTTTTTGCTGGGTATAGCCACCGAAAACGAGCAATGCCGCCCAAATCAGGAACGGCATTGCTCGTTTTTAGCAGCGGTACCAGCCAGTGCGGGCCTATACGTTGGCCGGTATCTTGCTTTTCAGAAACGACACCAGCACTTCCAGTCCTTTGTCGAAATGGTGGTTGTTAGGAATAATCAAGTCGGCGTCCTGCTTGAAGGGCTTGATATATTTTTCGTAGGTAGGCGCTACGTGGTTGGTGTAGCGGTAAAGCACGTCTTCCAGGTCGTAGCCCCGCTCGTCCCGGTCGCGCACAATGCGGCGCAGCACCTTCACGTGTTCCCGGGCATCGATGTACACTTTCAGGTCCAGCAGCCGGGCTACCTCTTCAAAATAGAATACGAAAATGCCCTCTACCACTACAATTGGCGCGGGCTTAAACACCAGCTCCTTGACCGGGGCGTTGGGGTTGTTGAACGTATACTCCGGCCGCCGCACCTCCAGGCCCTGGCTGATGCGCCGCACATCATTGGCGTACGCGGCCGAGTCGATGCTGCCGGGCAGATCAAAGTTCGTGACGCCGTTGCTGTCGACCTGCTGGGTTTCGCGCGGGTGGTAGTAGTTGTCCTGCGAAATCAGGCAGACATCCTGCTCGGGCAAGGATGCCAGCAAGCGGCGCAGGAAAGTGGTTTTGCCGGAGGCGCTGCCGCCCGTAATACCGACCAGAAAAGGTTTTTGCATGGGGTGGGAGTGCGGCCCGTTGCAGTGGGGCCAACCCTGCAAAAGTAATACAACGGCGGGGACTAATAGTGAAATGGTGAAATAGTGAGATGGTGAGTATGCTGTTCTGGCTGCGCAATCTGCTCAAGTGGCGCCATCAGAAGGTCAAACTCACCATCTCACTATTTCACCATTTCCCCGCTGAGCCACTGAACCAGACCGGCTACGGCGCGGGCCCGGTGGCTGATCTGATTTTTTTCGCTCAGCCCCATTTCCGCAAAGGTTCGGCCGTCGCCCTCAGCTGGCTGGAATACCGGGTCGTAGCCAAAGCCGCCCTGGCCCTGCGGAGTTTCGGTGATATGGCCCACTACCTCGCCCGCAAACAGCTGCGGCTCCGGCGTGAGGCCTACCAAGGCTACCACCGTGCGGAAGCGGGCCGAGCGGTCGGGGTGGCCGTGCAGCTCCTGCAGCAGCTTCTGCACGTTGTCGGCGGCCAGGCGCTGGGGGCCGGCATAGCGGGCCGAGTACACGCCCGGCGCGCCGTCCAGCGCAGTTACTTCCAAGCCAGTGTCGTCGGCAAAGCAGGCTACGCCGTAATGCTCCCACACGTATTCGGCTTTTTGGCGGGCATTGCCTTCGAGGGTATCCTGGGTTTCGGGCAGCTCGTCGCGGCAGCCGATGTCGGTCAGACTCAGTAGCTCGGTACCCGCCGGAAGCAAAGGCCGGATTTCATCGAGCTTATGGGCATTATTGGAAGCAAAGCAAAGGCGCATGGCAGATAGCAGGTTGAAAGTAAACGCAAAAAAGCCAGCGGTAAACCAACAAAAAAACCGGCGAAAGCCGGTTGTAGAAGAATCATAAAGACAGAAATCAGCTTAGCGGAACATCGTTTTTACGCTTTGCCAGGAATGCTGCACGGCCGTCAGCGGTGTTGCGGGAACCTCGCCCGCTACTAGGCTGGGCTGCAACATCTGCACCACCGGCGAGGCCGCGGCAGTGCCCCGCCAGGCCGGGCCGTTGCCGCCCACCGGCTGCGACCATAGCAGCGGACTGCAGATCAACAGGGCTAGGGTGCAGAAAACGGTCTTTTTAAGCGGCATACGGTTGAGATAAACAGACATAACCGCCCACGCAGTTGGCCAACAGGCAGCCTCAAATATAGACGGCTTTCGCTGAGGCAAGGTTAAGAATACGTTAAAACCGGAAAAAGCCGGCAAAGTCTTTTGAATTATGCCGTTACACTGTACCTTTGCACTCCCTTCCGCAAAATCGGCAGGCAGACAAGGTTTTAACGGGAACCCCGACCATGAAAAAAGACATCCACCCCCAGTATCGCGAAGTGGTGTTTCAGGACACTTCGAGCGACTTCAAATTCATCACCCGTTCGACGATGGGTTCGAACGAGACTATCACGATGGAAGACGGCAAAACCTACCCCGTTATCAAGGTGGAAGTTAGCTCGGCCTCGCACCCCTTCTACACCGGCAAAAACGTGTTTATCGACACCGCCGGCCGCGTGGAGAAATTCCGCAACCGCTACCAGAAGAAGTAAGCCTTTATGGAGCCGTCGGCCATTGGCCGCGGGCTCTTGGTTTGATAACAGACTCCCTCCGACAGCCGGGGGGAGTTTTTTATTTGCCAAATTTGACCCCGAGTCCCCACTCATTCCCCTTGCCTTTGTGTTGCTGTTGGCTGCCGGCCCACAGCTAAACGCCTTCCCCAATGCACGTTCTGCTTTTTGACGACCCGGCCATCCGGCCGCATCTGCTTCCGTTTACCTTCACGCGCCCGGTGGCGGCGCTGCGCTGCGGTATCCTCACGCTGGCCGAAAAGTGGCAGCACCGGCTGGGTGCCGCCTCGGTAGGCTACCTCACGGAGCCCTACCTGCAGGCCAAGTTTCCGGCCGGCAACACCCAGGGCCCGGCCCTGGTCATCAACGGCGCCGTGTGCCCCGATGAGGTGCTCACCCAGCAGGTGCAGGCCCTGCAGCCCGGCGAGGCCCTGTTTTGCGACGAACTGTTGGTCGCTGCGCATCTGTCCGATACTACGCAGGTGGCCGAGCTGATTCAGGATGGTTTCCAGCGCACCCGCGAGGTAGCCGAGCCGGTGACGGTCATTCGGCAGCCCTGGCACCTGTTCCTGCGCAACGGAGTGGAAATCCGCCGGGACTTTGAGCTGTTGACCAAAGGACGGCAGTCGGAACCGGTGGGCGACGTGCATACCATCGTGTATGCCCCGGAAAATATCTTCATTGAGCCGGGCGTGAAAATCCGGGCGGCCATCCTCAATGCCGAGCGAGGCCCCATTTACCTCGGCAAGGATTCTCAGGTGCATGAGGGCGCCATCATCAGCGGACCTATGGCCCTGTGCGAGGGCAGCCACATCAACGCCGGGGCCAAAATGCGCGGCGACAACACGGTGGGGCCGTTCTGTAAGATAGGCGGCGAAGTGGCTAACAGCATCGTGCTGGGCTATTCCAACAAGGGCCACGAAGGCTACCTCGGCAACTCCGTGGTAGGGGAGTGGTGCAACCTGGGCGCCGACACCAATACCTCCAACCTGAAAAACAACTACGCGCCCGTCAAAGTATGGAGCCACGCCGAGGGGCGCTTCGTAAATACCGGCCAGCAGTTCTGCGGGCTGATGATGGGCGACCATAGCAAGTGCAGCATCAACACCATGTTCAACACCGGCACGGTGGTAGGCGTGGCGGCCAACATCTTCGGCGCGGGCTTTCCGCGCACGTTCATCCCGAGCTTCAGCTGGGGTGGGGCCGCAGGCTTCGAAACCTTTAAGCTGCCAAAAGCGGCCGAAGTGGCGGAGCGCGTTATGGCCCGCCGTCAGCTGGAGTTCGACCAGACGGAGCAGGATCTACTACGCCACGTGTACGAACTGACGGTGAAGGACCGGGTGTGGGAACGAACGGGCCCGGCTGCTTCTGAGCGGAGCGTGGAACTGTAGATTCTTCTGCAAAAAAGCCTTCTGGAATCATGAAGCTCTCAGAACAGAACATGCGAATTCTATTAAAAGAATTGCGTGCTATTATCGATACTCATGCAGCACAGACCACTAGAGATATAGTATTAACGGATGCTAAAGATCTAATTCAATATCCTTTAGATGGTGGTTTAACCAGAGAAGAGATTATTGCATTAAAAAAACTGAAGGTTGATCAGACATTAACATCTGCCCTGCAAAAAGTATTTGTTTCCAATGCTGCCGGGGTGATATTTGACTTATTCTGCCTGATTGATGGTGTATCTGATCCAAATTCTTCAACCGGCTGGACGGGCGTGATGCTTGTGGATGAAGAAGAAGGAAGAGGACATTATGATTTTCTCCATGATGAATTTTTTGATTCTTCTGAGGAAAAATAACTGTTAAGCAATGCTGTATTTATTGATTCATTGGGAAGTATACTCGGCTTGAAATGCGCTTTTCTGACATTCCGGGGCAACAGAACGTAAAGCAGGTGCTGCGGCAGAGCGTACGCCAAAGCCACGTGGCCCACGCCCAGCTGTTTCGCGGGGCCGAGGGCTCGGCGGCCCTGGCGCTGGCCCTGGCGTATGCGGCCTTCCTGAACTGCGAAAACCGCCCTGCCGAGGCCGCTGATTCCTGCGGCCAGTGTCCCAGCTGCCAGAAAATCGACAAGCTGGTGCATCCCGACCTCAACTTCATCCTGCCCGTTACTACCACCAAAGCTGTAGTCAAGGATGCCGTGAGCAGCAAGTTTGCGGCGGAGTGGCGTACGTTCGTCCTGGAAAATCCCTATCAGGGCCTTAACGACTGGATGCAGTATATCGGGGCCGACAACAAGCAGGGCAGCATCTCGAAGGAAGAAAGTCTGCAGCTGCTGCGGCTGGTGTCGCTTAAAGCGTTTGAGGCGCAGTTTAAAATCGTCATCATCTGGCTGCCCGAACTGATGCACCCGGCCGCCGCCAACGCCGTGCTGAAGCTGCTGGAAGAGCCGCCACCTGCCACGGTTTTTCTGCTGGTGAGCAACGCGCCCGAGCAGCTGCTGCCTACCATTATCAGCCGGGTGCAGCCCGTGGTAGTGCGCCCGCTAACGGAGGAAGAGCTGACGCAGTGGCTGCACGAGGCGCGGCAGGTGCCCGAGGTGAAGGCCCGGCAGCTGGCTCAAATGGCTGAAGGCAACATCGGCAGTGCCCTCGCCACGCAGAGCACCGCCGCCACCGACCACGATTATTTTGAGCTGTTTGCGAAGTGGATGCGCACCTGCTATGGCAACAAAGTAAGCGAGATGCTGGAAAAGAGCGACGAGTTTCAGAAGCTGGGCCGCGAAAACCAGAAGGAGTTTCTACACTACGCCCTCACGGAGCTGCGCAAGGTGCTACTGTTCGGCCTCGACCCGCAGCTGGTGCCGCATTTGTCGGCCGCCGAGCAGCCCTTCGTGCAGGGCTTCAGCCGCTTCGTGACGCCCCGCAACGCCGAGCCGCTCACCCGGCAGCTCAACGAAGCCCATTATCACGTGGAGCGCAACGCCAACCCGCGCATGGTGTTCGTGGATACCTCTTTGCGCGTGGCGGAGCTGCTGCGGCAGAGCTAAAAACGCGTTAATCTGACTGGGAACGCAGAAAGTATAGCTTGCTAACTTGTTATAGCCGGCGTTAAAACTGCTATAGCCGGCAGGAACAATCCTGGGCAGTATCTTTGCCGGAGCGCCGCTGGCTGGCAAATAACTGCTTTCGGCGGCAAACGTCCAACTATGGCTTCTTCCCTGAAAACGACCATCCGCATTGGCACCCGTGGCAGCAAGCTGGCGCTGTGGCAGGCCCACCACGTAGCCGACTGCCTGCGCGCAGCGGGTTTTGAGCCCGAAATCGTCATCATCACCACGAAAGGCGACGTAGTGCTGGACCGCTCTCTCGATAAGATCGGGGCCAAGGGCGTGTTCACGGAGGAGTTGGAAGAAAGTCTGCGTTCCGGCCACACGGATATTGCGGTGCACAGCGCCAAGGATGTGCAAAGCAGCCTCCCCGCCGACCTGGAGCTGCTGGCCTTTATGGAGCGGGAGCAAGTAAACGACGTAATTGTCAGCTATAACCCTAAGCTGGATTTGCAGCGCCCCGGCCTCGTGCTGGGCACCAGCAGCACCCGCCGCAAGGCCATGCTCCGGCGCTTCCTGCCCCACGCCACTACCGCCGAGGCCCGCGGCAACCTCCAGACGCGCCTGCGCAAGCTTGATGAAGGCCAATACGATGCTTTGGTGCTGGCCTACGCCGGTGTGCACCGTATGGAGTACGACCACCTCATCCGCCAGGTGCTGCCCGAAACCCAGTACATACCCGCTACCGGCCAGGGCAGCGTAGCTATTGAGTGCGCCCGCAACCTGGAGCCCACGCTGAAAGCGGAAATACGCCGCGTGCTGGACCACCCCGCTACGCACCTGTGCCTGACAGCGGAGCGGGCGTTCCTGCGCACGATGGAAGGCGGCTGCAGCATCCCGTCCTTCGCGCTGGCCACGCTTTCCGCCGATGGCGCCCACGTGCAACTTCATGGTGGCCTCATCAGCCTCGACGGGCAGCAGTTTATCGAAGAAACCCAGTCGGCGCCGGTAGAAGCGGTGGAGATGCTAGGCGTACAGGTAGCCGAAAACGTGCTCAGCCGCGGTGGCCGCCAGATTCTGGACGATATCCGGCAGCAGCGAGAAGCTGAGGGAATGTAGCCTCTGTCATTGCGAGCAGCGCGAAGCAATCCGTCCTGGGCAACGTGCAGAGCCCTGAAATGTGAAATGCCCTTGACGTCCACGCTGACGTTAGGGGCTTTCTGGTAGAAGAACGGGTCTGGTATTGTACAGGACGGATTGCTTCGCTCCGCTCGCAATGACCACTCACGTAGTTGTAGTTGCCCTTCTGCCGCTCAGCGCATACACAATCAAAGCCAGCACGGCCCCGCTGGTATCGGCCAGCATATCTTTTTGCGCGTCCCAGATGTCGCCCTGGCTGCCGAGAAAGGCGGCTCCGGCGCTGCCCCCGGCTACTTCGGCGTACACCCACTCGATAAGCTCATACGCCATAGCAATGGTGCCGATGACGCAGAGCGGGAACAGGTAGCTGATAAAGCGGTTGCGGATGGTACCGTAGCGGTCCGTTAGCTCGATGATAGGGTAGGCGTAGAAACCGACGGAAAAGTGCGCCACCCGGTCGTACATATTGCGCTTGAAGCCAAACAGGTTGTTGAACCAGTCGAACGGTACTTTTTCGAAGGTGTAGTGCCCGCCCACGGTGTGCATGAAAATCAGCACGCTCATCAGCAGGTACGCCGTGTTGGAAAACCGTACGCCGCGCCCGTACAGCAGCACCAGCCCGCCCACAATCAGCAGAATGGGCAGGTTCTCAGCCCACCAAGTACCGCGGTCAGCGGGGCTGAAACCCAGCGCCACAAACTCGACGAGGGAGAGTACCAGTAGCAGTTTGGGAAACCAATGAGGGCGCGGCGTGGCCGCAACGGGCGTAGAATCGGGCATAAAGCGAAGAGCTGGAAAGACGAATGGCGGTGCATACGCAAAAGGCGCGGCGTACGGCCGGTTTTTGGCGCAACCGGCGCCCCCGAATGTAGCCGCCTCCGCAGAAAGCGCGTAAGTTTGAGCTGCTCTTTTACCCCACTGTTATGAAACTACTGTTCCGGCTGGCGGCCGCCCTCCTGATTATGTTGGCATTTGGCCAAGCTGCCACGGCCGCCAAAAAACCGCGCACTAGCAAGAAGGACGAAGTTGTAACCATCAGCACGTCCCTGGGCGACATTCGGCTGGTGCTGTCGGACCTCACGCCCCAGCACAAGGCCAACTTCCTGAAGCTGGCCAAAGACGGCTTCTACAACGGTACCACGTTTCACCGCGTGATTCCCAATTTCATGGTGCAGGGCGGCGACCCGAACACCAAAGACTCGGACCCCGGCAACGACGGCATGGGCCCGCCCAACGAGAAAACCATTCCGGCCGAAATCCTGCCGGCCCTGCGCCACAAGTACGGGGCGGTGGCCGCCGCCCGCCAGGGCGACTACGTGAACCCGCAGCGGGCCAGCAGTGGCTCCCAGTTCTACATCGTGCAAAACCATAACGGCACCACGCACCTCGACGGCGCTTATACGGTTTTCGGCCAAGTCATCAGCGGGCTGGAGGTAGTGGACAAGATTGCTCAGCAGCCCCGCGACGAGCGTGACCGTCCCACTACCGACCTCAAAATGACGGTGAAAGTGGAAAAGCTAAAGAAGAAGAAAATTACCGAGCTCTACGGCTACCAGTATCCCTGAGCGCGCCAGTTTAGGCCGTTTTTGCCTTTTGTTCTCTCTTAGCCTGCCATTTTATGCGTCTGCTGATAACGGGTTCCAACGGCCTGCTGGGCCAGCAACTGGTAGCCCGCCTGCACCAGGAGCCGGGCGTTGAGCTGATTGCCACGTCCCGGGGCGCTAACAAGCTGGCTGGCTTGTATCCGGCTGTGCGGTTTGTGCCGCTCGACGTCACGGACCGCGCCCAGGTGCTGCGCGTGCTGGCTGAGGAGCAGCCCACACACCTCATCCACACGGCCGCCATGACCAACGCCGACGAGTGCGAGCTGAACCGCGAGGACTGCTGGCGGCAAAACGTGACGGCGGTGGAAAACCTAGTGGCGGCCTGCGAGCAGCAGCGCATTCACCTGCTGCACCTCAGCACCGATTTCGTATTCAATGGAGACACCGGCCCGCTGACCGAAGACGCGGTGCCCGCGCCTATTAACTTTTACGGGGAAAGCAAGCTGGCCGCGGAGCATGCGGTGCAGGCAAGCCAAGGTCCTTGGACTATTCTGCGCACGGTACTGGTATATGGCACGGTCTATGAGTATGGCCGCACTAATCTGGTGCTGTGGGTGCGCGACTCACTGCGGGCCGGCAAACACCTCCAGGTAGTCAACGACCAGCTTCGCACGCCCACGCTGGCTGAGGATCTGGCCGAGGGCTGCTGGCTGGCCGCCCGCCAAAATGCCACCGGCATCTACCACATCAGTGGGGCGGAGGTGTTCACTCCCTACCAAATGGCCCTGCGCGTAGCGGCGTATTTTGGGCTGGATGCCGGTATGCTTACCCCTGTTGATGCCGCAACGTTTACTCAGCCCGCCCGCCGCCCGCTGCGCACGGGTTTTATCATCGATAAGGCGCGCCGGGAGCTGGGGTACGCACCCCATACCTTCGAGGAAGGAATTGCTCTACTGGCCCGGCAAACCGAGTAGCGGACATTTACTGCTTAGGAAGATGTACTGGCGCTTCAGAGTGTAGTATGTCAGGAACCGCTTGTTGATTTTTTGACCAGGGTTCCTATATTGACAGTGCGCTATCTATAATATGCCCCTGACTTGCACACCTGTCCGGCGGCGCTGTATTTCTTATTGGGAATTTTTATTCAGCCCGGTGCGAGCATGAAGCGCTTTCTGCTATCCTTTTATCTGCGGGTACACCGTTCCTTTCGCTTTTCGCGGGTCGAAACCAACGGGTTTGTGGTGCTGCTGGTGCTTATGAGCCTGCTCCTGCTGGTACCCACGCTGCTGCTCCCCGCCCTGTCTCACTATAATCCGGCAGCTGATCAAGAGGAACTCGACAGATTTGCCGATGAGCTGGCTGCCCGCCGGGCTCCAAACCGCCAGTACGCGGGCCGCAAGTCCCGGTATCCGTCGAAATACAGCCGCAGCTCCGTGGAGCAGGTGGCGCTGGCGCCCTTCAATCCCAACGCGCTGACGGCCCAGGACTGGGAAGCCCGGGGCGTGCCGCGCTACGTGGCTGCCCGCCTCGTCCGCTATGGCCAGGCCATAAAAGGCTTCCAGGCCAAAGACCAGATTCGGAAAGCCTATGGGCTGGAACCAGCTGTATATGCGCGACTGGACCCGTTTATTGAGCTGCCCGAGCATCTGCCGCCGCGCACCAAGCCAGCCTGGAACCGCCACGACTCCACGGCTTACGCAGGCACCCGGCGACCAGCCTTTACCGCTAATGCGCCACGCTTTAAACGTAAGCCGACGAACCTGCAGCCGTTTGACTTGAATGCGGCCGATACGGCGCAGTTTCAGCTGATACGAGGCATTGGTCGGAAAACGGCCCTGCGGTTGGTGGCTTATCGGGAGCGGCTGGGTGGCTTCGTCAAAGAGGAGCAGCTGCAGGAAGTGTTTGGCCTGCCGCCCGACCTGGCTGATAGCCTGCGCAAGTACACCTTTGTGCGCGAGGGCTACGTACCGACCCCGCTCCACGTGAATCGGGCAAGCTTTGGGGAACTGAAGGCGCACCCGTACGTAGGGCCCCGGCTGGCGCGGGTACTGGTGGCCTTTCGGGAGCAGCACGGGGCGTTTCAGCAGCCCGAGGACCTGCGCCAGATTCGGATACTGGAGCCGGCCGAGCTGGAAAAGCTTCGGCCGTATCTGGGGTTTGCGGTGCCGTAGCCAGGCTCGTTTTCCGCATATGCAGATGTGCTGATGAACAACTGAAGCAGGTGGCAGGGAAACACAGCAGGGTAATTATGCGCAGCAACTGTATTTTGCCGCGACAAAATTGCCGGCCCTGCGTAAGGGAAGGCATCCGGCCGGCCGTAGGGGCTGGCCGATATCCTGAACCTGAGAGCATGAATGTATTGCTACTGCTGCGCGACCGGCTGGCTCCTATAGCGTTTTTCCTGCACGCTCTGCTGTGCGGCTGCACCAAGGAGGGCGACCGGGGCAGCTTCGAGAAAATCAATTCCGAGTATACCGTGCAGCAGGTTGGCCGGATGCGCCGCGAGGATGTAGTGGAAAGCTCCGGCCTGGCGCTGGCCAATGCCCACGGCGACCTGTGGACCCACGGAGACGGGGGCAATACGTCGATACTCTATAAAGTAACAACCCAGGGCGACCTGCTGAGCAAGCACCGCGTACCCGATGCCAACAACATCGACTGGGAAGACCTGGCCCAGGACCGCCAGCATGGCTACCTGTTCATCGGCGACTTCGGCAACAACGGCAACAAGCGCCACGACCTGCGCATCTACCGCCTCAAGGAGCCCGAACTCAGGCAGGTAGATACTATTGCCTTCCGCTACCCCGATCAGCGGGTTTTTCCGCCGCGCAAAGCCGAGCGTAACTTCGACTGCGAAGCCTTTTTCTACGCCGATGACTCGCTGCACCTTTTCACCAAAAACCGGGGCAAAGGTGGCTCGGTGAAGTACTACAAAGTGCCCGCGCGGCCCGGCAACCACGTAGCCGTGCTGGCCGACAGCATCCGCATCAATACCTGGATAACCGGGGCCGACATTAGCCCCAATGGCCAACTGGTGGCGCTGCTCGGCTACGGCCACGCTTACCTGATTGAGCGGCAGCCAGGACACAAGCTGTTCGACGGCCGAAAAAGCTGTCTGCCGCTCGCCAAATCGGGCCAGGCCGAAGGGCTGGTGTTTGTAAGTGAGCGGGACTTCATTGTCAGCAACGAAAAAGGCAAGCTGTACCGGGCCACCCATCATTAGCCTGCACCCGTAGCCGCTCAACTCCGGGCAGGTTTGAAAGTTATGAAGCATAAAAAAAGCCTTCCTGCACTGCGGGAAGGCTTTTTTATGGCTATTACCTATGGTTTAACGCTGGTCGTCCTCGTCGCGGCCGCGGTTGCGGCGGGGCATGGGGCCATAGTCATCAGAATCGTTGTCCTGGTTACGGTACTGGCCGCGCCGGTCGCCACCGTAGTTCCGGTTTCTATCCTGCGAGTCGTAGTCACCGCGGGAAGGGGAGCCGCCGCGCATATTACCGTTGCCGGAAGTGTACTCGTCGTTGTAGGAGCCACCGCGGGAGCCGAATCCTTCGCGGGCGTTGCCTCCATAGTTGCCCGAACCCTGATTGTAGCCGCTGCGGGAGCCGTACTGGTCGCGGTCAGAGCGGCTGTTGCCGCCGTAGCCGCCCTGGCCACTGTAATGGTTGTTCTCGTCGCGGTAGTAGCCGCCCTGCTGGCCGTAGTCCTGCTGGCTGTTCATGCCACCACGCTGGCCCTGGCCATCCTGGCCCTGCGAAGGCCGGTAGTCGTTGTCTTGGTTGCGTTGCTGGCTGCCGTGCGAGCCACGATTCTGGTCGTAGCCCTGGTTGGATCCATACTGGTTCTGGTCGCGGCGGCCATAGGGGTTACCGCCCATCGAAGAAGAGCCATAGTCGTTGCTGTAGCCCCGGTCACGGCCTTCGCGGGAGCCGTTGTCGTTTTGGTAGCGGCTGTTTTCGTTCCAGCGCTGCTGGTCATCGTAGCGTTGGTTGCCGTACTGGCCGGAGTTGCCCTGGTTGTCGCGGTTGTACATATTACCGCCCGAATTGCGGCCGTTGTTGTCTTGGTAGCCGCGCCCCTGCTGGCCGTAGTTGTTTGAGGGGTGCTGGTTGCCCCAGCTGTTTGGGCCACCATAGTTGCCCTGGTTGCTCCGGCCGTAGTCGTTGCCACCGCGGTACTGGTCGCCCTGGCTGTAGTCGCCCCGCCCGTCATAGTCGCGGTAGGAGTTCTGATGGGTGCTGTAGCCGCCGGCTGGCTGGTTGCTGCCGTAGTAGCCGCTTCGGTTGTCGTGCTGGTTGTAGTCGTTGTCGCGGTACTGATTGCCGTATCCGCCCTGGGTGTTGCCAACGCCGTGCGTGCCAAACTCGCCCCGACCGGCACCGCTGCTCATATTCTCACCTCGGTCACGGTCCTGGTAGCTGCCTTCCATGCTGTTGCCAAAGTTGCCGCCATAGTTGTCCTGCCGGCTGTGCTGGTCGTTCTGACTGGCTGGCTGGCTTTTCTGGTCAGAAGCCTTCTTGCCGCTGCCCGAAGAAGCTGCGCTGGTTGATTTTTTGGCCGTAGGAGCGGAGCCACCGGTTTTCCCGGTGCTGCCACTGGATTTTTTGCTGTCAGTCTTCAGCGCCGAAGGCTTCACCTCTTTGTTGGCCTGGGTGCTCTGGCTCGTGTTGCCGAGGCCGCCCTGACCGGCACTCATCTCCGAAGAGGCCAGCGACTGGCTGGAAGTGGTACCAACGTTATTGAGGCTGGCAGACGGGTTGTTGGAGCCCCCTATGCCCGGGTTTTGTGCCGTGGGGGAGTTACTATCGGAAGTGGTTGCGGAAGTGCCAGGGGAGTTGGTCTGATTCTTTTGCTGATTGTCCATAAGGTGGGTGGTTAGGCGTGAAAAAGAAAGATGCAACGCCGATTTTATACGCAAGCTGTTCAGCCCCGGCCACATCTGTCGGCCCGAATGGCGTGTAACATCTTGTTGCTGCAGTTTTGGCTTGGGCACTACTCTTCAGCGCTATACTGCTCTGCTAAGGCGGGAAACGCTGAATATTGCGTAATTCCCCTATTGCACTATGCGCAGAATAACCTGTAGATTTACCGCCGTAATCTGTTTCTCTTTTTAACCTTTACCACAACCAAGTACCCAGCATGAAAACGGGCAAAGTCAAATTCTTTAATGAAACCAAGGGCTTCGGGTTTATAATAGACGACGAGCAAGCGCAGGAAATCTTCGTGCACCAGACCGGACTAGTACATGAAATCCGGGAAAATGACCGGGTAGCTTTCGAGGTCATTGATGGCAAAAAAGGCCTGAATGCCGTGAAAGTGGAGCGCATCTAGCTTTACGCCAGCGGTACCCTAGCGCCACCTCAGCTTCCAGCTTGGTTCGAAATCAAGCTGGAAGTTTTGTGTTCAGCTTGGTCGAAAACGAAAACTCCTTTCCGGCCAGAGCCAGAAAGGAGTTCGGAAAAGGCAGGAAACCGGGCCAGGCTATGGCTCGGTGGTATGCCGGGCTACGCGCACGCCCACGGCCATAATACCAGGCAGAGCATCCTGGCGCATGTATTGTTCCAGTGTGAGCCGGTACTCGCCCGGCTGCCGGAAGCGCTGCTGCGGCAAAGCCAGAATGCGGTGGTCGAAAATGTCGCCGCTACCACTGCCCAGGGGCTCACCGGTCTTGGCATCCAGCAGCCGCATTTCGTGCAGCAGCATTGAAACTGGCCGGCCATCCGGGGCAGTGAGCGTATGCTTCACATATAGGTTGTAGTACCCGTAATCCGCAGCGTTGCGAATATTGAAGTACACGTCATAGAGCTGCGTAGTATCGGTGATGGTAAACGTGAAGGATGGTTTTTCCTGCACGACCCACACGTAGGGCTGCCCACCGGCGTCCTTCAGGTCTACGTTCTGCTCGTACAGCTCACTGGTGTCGCAAGAAGCCAAGAGCAGCAAACTCAGCGCCGCTAACCACCCGCGCATCGGAAACAAACAAAAAGGCATAAGTAAATCAGGCTTGAGAAGGCGTTGAACCGGCAGCACCGCTACCTCCGCTTCGGCGGCCCCCGCGGCGGCCACCCCGGCCGGCACCGGAGCGGGGCTCAGCAGTGCCGCTGGCACCGGCGTCACCGGCCGGGCGCTCCGGGCCGCGCCCCTCGGGTTTAGCCGTGCCGTCGCCGCTGGGGCGGGGCGGACGGTGGCGGCGGTTGGCAGGCTTGGCAGCGGCGCCGCGGGGTCGGCCATCGGCGCCGCGGGGCGTTGCCGTAGCCGGCGGCGCTGCTACCGTACTCCGCGCAGGCGCGTCGGTTTCGCGGGGCGCAACGGAGGCCGTAACCGCCCCGGGCTCCTTCTTCTTTTTGCGCTTGCTGCGCTTACCGGCTTTTATTTTGTCGTCGAGGCGGTCGAGGTTGCCTTCTACAATTGCCGAAACCTCGGGCTCACGCTCTTCCTCACGCATGGGGGGCAGCAGGGACTCCGGCTTTTCGCCGCGCTTGTTCATATCCAGGATTTCGCGCACACGCTCCGTCGGCAGAACCACCCAGTTGTTGTCGCCCCGGAAGGCAAACCACATCTTCTTCTTGAAAATGTCAGTCTTCTGCAGGAAGGCTTCGCCTTTCTCGGTTTGCAAAGGGCGCTGCACCTGCGGAATGTCCTTGAGGGCTACCAGGTAGGTGTCGAGCTCATAGTTGAGGCAGCACTTGAGGCGCCCGCACTGGCCCGAGAGCTTGGCCGGATTCAAGCTCAGGTTCTGGTAGCGGGCGGCAGTGGTGCTCACGCTCTTAAACTCGGTGAGCCAAGTAGAGCAGCACAGCTCGCGCCCGCAGGAGCCAATACCGCCCAAGCGGCCGGCCTCGTGGCGCAGGGAAATCTGGCGCATCTCTACCCGAACCCGAAACTCCTCAGCCAGGCGCTTGATCAGGTCCCGGAAGTCCACCCGGTCGTCGGCGGAGTAGAAGAACGTGGCGCGGCTGCGGTCGGCCTGATACTCCACGTCGGAAAGCTTCATTTTCAGGCGCAGCTCATCCACTACCGAGCGGGCCCGGAACATGGTGCCGGTTTCCAGGTCGCGCACGGCTTCCCAGCGTTCCACATCCTGGGGAGTGGCCACGCGCAGAATCGGGCGGATTTCCTTGGAGTCGGTCGGCACTTTCTTCTTCCGCATCTGCAGGCGCACCAGCTCGCCCTTCAGGGACACGTGGCCGAGGTGCCAGCCGTTGCCGGCTGCTTCCACCACCACGGCGTCGCCGGTGACGAGGGGCAGGTGCTGCTCGTTGCGAAAGAATTCCTTGCGGCCGCCTTTAAAGCGGATTTCCACGAGGTTGAAGCCTTTAAAATCACTGGGCAGATCGAGGTCCTGCAGCCAGTCGAATACATTGAGGCGGTTGCAGCCACCCGTGCTACAGCTGCCTTTGGAGCCGCAGCCCTGGGCAGTTGTAGAGCAGCCTCCACCAGAGGAACAAGAAGAACAAGCCACGGCTTGGAAGATCTATATATAGTGAAGCAGCCCGAAAGCTGCTGAAAAACGGTTTCAAACAAAGATACACATTTCGGCAGGGCCGCTGAGGGAGCCAGTAAGCCACGTGAGCAAGTAACCAGGTACCGCTGCGTGTGGGTTCCTGGTTCCAGACAAGGTACAGGTTCCTGCCACAGCTACTGGTTATGGATTTGATAAACTCAGCAATTGAATGTACATAATATTGCACTTATCCCGATTTGACTTAGTTTTTATTTCTATCCTCGCAAAAACTCCTTACATTTTCAGCACTCTTTTCAATTCATTTCTTTCACACCACCCCACATTTATGAAGTTTACTTCTTTCTCTTCTAAGCTGGGCATGCTGGCCCTGGCTGGTTCGCTGCTCGCCTCCTGCGCCGAGAAAACCGAAATTGCCAAAGACCAGATAACCCCGGAGGCTATTGCCAAAATTCAGGCCCTGGGCTTCAGCTCGGCCAACGTGCAGCGCGATGGTGACGCCTACATCGTGGAAGGCGACATTCGCCTCACGGACCGTGACCTGGCTGCCGCCTACAGCAATGGCAAACTGCTGCGCGTAGGCAGTGAGGAGCAGTACCGCACCACTAACCTGGTAAAGGCTCCGCGTGTGGTTACCATCAGCCTGTCAAACAAAATGCCCGCTTCCTACGCTGCGGTTGTTGACGAGGTAGTGCGGCGCTACAACGCGGAAAACCTCACGCTGACGTTCTCGCGGGTAGCCTCGGGCGGCAACATCGTGCTGACTACGGCCAACGGCAGCTACCTGGCTTCGGCGGGCTTCCCCACGTCGGCTGGTGCTCCCTACAACCAGGTGAACGTAAACACCCGCGCCATTGGCACCAACCCCAACGTGAACTACGCGGCTACCATCATTGCCCACGAAGTAGGCCACTGCATCGGCTTCCGCCACACCGACTACATGGACCGCTCGTATAGCTGCGGCGGCTCTACTTCCAACGAGGGGGCCAGCACGGTAGGCGCCATCCTGGTTCCCGGCACGCCTGCTGCGGCTGACCCGAACTCCTGGATGCTGGCTTGCATCGGTAGCGGCCAGAACCGCTACTTCAACGCCAACGACAGAACGGCACTGAACTACCTGTATTAATCGGGACAGTTTCTCGCTTAGTCTGAAAGGCAAAAGAGCCCCGGCCGGATGGTCGGGGCTCTTTTTTGTAGAAGGGGCCGCTAATACACCAGCACGTGGCGGGACCAGCGGCGGCCGTCTTCGGTTTCGGCCCGGAGCAGGTAGCTGCCGGGTTTCAGGCCCTGGGTGCTGAGCTCGTTCAGCACGCCGTCGGCCGTAGTCTCGCGGCACAGGCGCCCTACGCTGTCAAACAGGCGCAGGCGCAGGGCAGGGCCACCTGTTACGGCCACTCGGACAAACTCACCGGCGCGCAACGGGTTCGGGAATACGGCCAGCTCGTTTTCGGGCAAATAAAACACCCGTTCTGCCTGGCTGTAGAAACTGGCACCGGAAGCGGTGGTTAGGCGTACTCGGTACAGGCTACTACCCTGGGGCGGATCCATATCGGCAAATTGCAGGGTAGTGGAGCTGATCGGGCTCTGGGTTTGAACCGCCACGAACCCGCTGGCGTCCTGCCGCTCCAGCGTAGCCGAAACCAGCTGGTAGGTGCTGGCCAGCTCCACGTCGAACGACACCGTGCTGTTGACAAGCCCGCTGGGCAGGAAGCTCACGATGTAGCACGCGGCTCCCTGCTGGTAGTTGACGGTGAGGCTCCGATACCCGGGTTGGCCCTGCACAAGCGGGGCCACGGCGTAGTATCGGCTATTAGTTTCCGCGTCGGTTAGTAGCAGAGTCGTATCCGTGACGGTGGGGCCCGGCTCCAGGTACCGGCCGCGGAGGGTGTAAACCTGGTACTGCGTGGTGCCGGGCTCCTGTTGCCAGGTCAGCAGGGCTTGGGGCTGGCAGTAGTACGCCACACGTAGCTTAGGGTCGGGGCTGATAGTAAATTCCTCGGATTCGGCGCGGAGGCTGCTGCCCTGCAGCCGCAGCTGCACCCGCGCCGCGGTGTCGGGCGGAAACCAGGCGTAATACCCGGCTTCGACTGGCACATCGGTAGCAATGGTCTGCCACTCAACTGTGCCCGCGAAACGGTATTGCAGCGCGGCCGTAGCCGCCGCTCCGGCCCACTGCCAACGCACGTAGTGAGGCTGCCTGGCTTCTATGGCGCTGCCTGCCATAGGCCAGGTCCACTGCAGACCCTGAGCGGTTTCGTAAGCCAGGTGAAACTCCTGCGCGCCCTGCAAAACAGCGTAGCCGCGCACCTCTACCTGATACTGGCCGGCCGGGGGAGAAGCCAGCGTAATCTGCTCCACGTTGTTGAGGTGGTCGGCGCGGCGGCGGGCGGGCAGGGCAAGGGAGTCGAGGTGAGGAGCGGTACTGAGCACCCAGGGTCGGAAGCGCCGGCCGGTAGCCACTTCTACCAGCTCCATATCTAGGTCATTTACCAAGGCTTTATCCGCGTTGGGTTCCGCAGTGGGGTCGTTCCAGGCCAGGGTGAGCTTGAAAAGCTGGGTCCCAGCCGGCACGCTGATGGAAAAGGTTTTCTGCTCCTGATTCGCCACGGAGCCGGTGAAAAAGCGGCTGTCGGCTACCGTTTGCACGGCTCCCAGCGCATCCAGCTGGCCAAACCCCGTCTTGAAATCCGGGCCGGCAGCGCCTACGTCATCAGTAGCGTTGAGCAGAATGGCTTTCATCAGAGCCGACGAAGGCAGCGCACCGGCGTGCTGGTTGCGGTAGGCATGCTGCACCAGCAGCGCGGCCCCCGATACCAGCGCGGCCGCATCGGAGGAGCCCCCGGCGCCATAGGCAACCAACTCCGGCTTCAGGCGGCCGTCGTAGGCGGGGCCGCGGGAGCTGCGCGGTGTAAGCTCTTTGATGGCATTGGTAGCGCCTACGCTCAACGTATTTTTCGAGTGCTTGAACTGGCCGGTGAGGTTGGCCACGCCCGGAAGGCCAGCGTAAGGGCCATCGGGGCTGGCCTGGTCGCCGCTGTTGCCGGAGGAAAACACGTGCAGCAGGGCCGGGAGCTGCCGGGTCTGCTCATCGTAAGCCACCGCATCCAGGCCGTAGTAATTCTCAATGGCTACGCCGTAGGAGTGGTTCTGGACGGATACTCCGGCTGAGGCTAGCTCGTCGGTAGCATCAGCTGACAGATTGTTGAAATCAGCGGAAACCACCCGCGCGTGCGAAGCGGCTCCCCGGCCCAGCGGCCCCGTGTTGCCGGCCCCGGCAATAAACGTGGCCATTTCTGTGGCGTGGGAGGTTTCGTTGCGGCCGGCCAGGGAAAAAGGTACCACGCGGCCGCGCAAATCAATATCCGTCGAGTCGAAAGCCTGCTCCTTGATAGAAGCCGTCAGTCCCTCGCCGGTCAGGGTGGGAAACTGATACCACACGGCCGCCAGCGTATTCAGCGTCATATCAGAGGAAGGGATACTGGTTTCTTCGTGAACCGGGCGCTTGGCTACATCCACGAAGCGCACCCAGGGGCAGGCAGCCAGCCGGGAAAGCTGGAAGGCCTCTAGGCGGTCCAGCAGCAAAAAGTTGGGCTGATTTTTATCGGCGGCGCTGCGCACGTTGGGCAGCTCCCGCCGTAGCCAGCCGGCAAATTCAGCAGGAAAAGAAACCAGCACCCGCACTTGCTGATACGAACCGGCAGGGGCGTGCTGCAAC
Organism: Hymenobacter guriensis; assembly: GCF_015773195.1. Lineage (GTDB taxonomy): Bacteria > Bacteroidota > Bacteroidia > Cytophagales > Hymenobacteraceae > Hymenobacter > Hymenobacter guriensis. Next base: position 251,549 of record NZ_JADWYK010000002.1, on the reverse strand, counting down.
GGCAAAGCCAGGCGGGAGGGCGTTGTTCGGGCTTGCTGAGCCAGGCCAGCCAAGGGCAATAGCAGGCCCAGCAGCCAGCCGAGGCTGCCGTAGGTAAATGAGAAAACACGCATCATGCGGACGGTGGGGTGGAGGTGCGCAGATAAGACAAGAGAGGAAGCTCAAGGTACGTAATCCGGCCGTGTTGAACCCGGACTACCAGGTCAAAACGGCCGGCTGTCGCAAGCAGAAAGACCCGCCAAACGGGGCGGGTCTTACAAGGTTCAGCAGCCAGGCGTGATGCCGATTTAGGGTTTCAGCACCACTTTCACGCAGTTGTCTTTCTTGTTGCGGAAGATGTCGTAGCCGTGCGCAGCCTCAGCGAGCGGTAGGCGGTGCGTGATGATGTCGTCGAGCACCACTTTGCCATCGATAACGTACTGCAGCAGCTTGTCGATGTGCTTGTGGGCCGGGGCCTGGCCGCCCACAATCTTGATGCCTTTGTCGAAAAACTGATGAATGGGGAAGTTGTCGAACGGTGCCGAGTACACGCCCAGCACCGACACGATACCGCCCCGCCGCACGGCACTCATGCAGGTTTCCAGCACTTTGGGGGAGCCTTTTTCGAAGTTGATAACGGCCTTGGCGCGGTCAATCAGGTCCCGGTCGGGCTCGAAGCCTACGGCCTCGATGCACACATCGGCCCCGCGGCCGTTGCTCATGGCCCGGATCTGCTCCACCACATCCTTGCGGTTTTCCCACAGAATGGTTTCGCAGTACGTAGTGCGCTTGGCTTTGTCGAGGCGGTACTGCTGGGTATCCACGATGACCACCCGGGCGGCCCCCCGCAGCCACGCCGACTTAGCTGCCATGATGCCCACGGGGCCCGAGCCGAAAATGGCCACGAACTCGCCGCCTTTCACCTCGCCCCAGTCCACGCCTGAGTAGCCGGTAGGAAATATATCGGTCAGAAACAGCGCCTGCTCATCCGTCAGCGAATCAGGAATGACGCGGGGGCCGAAGTCGGCGTAGGGCACGCGCACGTACTCAGCCTGGCCGCCGTTGTAGCCGCCGTAGATATCGGTGTAGCCGAAGAGGGCACCGCCTTTTTCCGTCAGCAGGCCGCCCTCCGGGCCATAGTGGTCGGGGTTGGAGTTTTCGCAGTGGCCCGGCAGCTGGTGGTTGCAGAAGTAGCAGGTGCCGCAGGCAACCGGGAAGGGCACTACCACCCGGTCGCCCACTTTCAGCTTGTTGCCCACGCCTTTACCCACTTCCTCCACAATGCCCATAAACTCGTGGCCCAGCACCATGGGCCGGGGCTGCGGAATGCTGCCGTTGTAGATGTGCAGATCGGAGCCGCAGATGGCCGTGCTGGTCACCCGGATAATAGCGTCGCGGGAATCTTCGATTTTCGGATCATCGACGGTATCAACGCGGACGTCTTTCATACCGTGGAATACAAGAGCCTTCATGCGGGACAGGGTGTTTGGTTGGGAAATAGGAAAGTGAAAGAGGCCTTGGCTTGCGCTGCCTTCTCTTCCTGAAACCAAACGAGCCCCATCGGAGCGTAGTTATCAGATAGCTATTGAATAAAAAGTCATGTGTTTGATAGATAAACAGTTGTGCCTGCGTAAAGCCGAAATTATATAAGCGCTTCAGCCAGTGGTTATTGACGGCTACAAATGGTACACCAGAATGCCCTCGTCCGTAAACAGATAGGCGAACTTCTCGCCCAGCAGCACCAGTCGGCTGGCAGCGGCTTCGGACGGCAAAGGCACCGTGCGCTCGGTGAGCGTGTAGAGCTGAAAGAAATGCAGCGCCCCATCCCGCAGGAAATACAACTCATCTCCCCGAAACCCAATCTGATTAAGGCCCGCGAAAGGCAGCTTCTTGCGGTATGTGCCCAGGTTGTCGAACACGTAGATGCCGCTGGTGAAGTCGACGAGGTACAGATTATTCTGGTACTGGCGCAGAAACCGGAAATCGGGGCGGGTGCGGCCCACCAGCAGGTCTAGCGGGGTGCTGGCTACCAGTCGTTGCGCCCCGGAGTCGAACTGGCGCAGGGTCAGGTCCGACTCGTTGAGCAGCCACAGCTTGTCGTCGGGGGCCAGGGTGGCTACGCGGATGAGGCCATCGAGGTAATCGGTGAGGCGCACCTGGGTGAGCGGGGCCAGAAACCGGTCGAGCAACAGCACTTCCTGCCGGTCATCGTAGAACGCCAGCACCTTGGTCAGGTTCCAGGCTTCCAGCTGCGCCACGTGGCCCGGCAGCGGCGCCGAGTACGTGTTCAGCGCCTGTCCGTCGGCAGCGTATTGGCGAAGGTTGTTTTGCGCATCGGCCACGTAAAGCGTACCGCGCCGGTCGAGAGAAGCTGCCCCGGCCTTGGGCAGCGGAATGCTGCGAACCAGCGTCCAGGCGGCTGCGGAGGCGGCCGGAGTTGCCGCAGCCGGGGCCGTTTTGGCGGGGGGCGCCACGGAGGTTGCGGCCGGTACTGTAGTTTGAGCCAGCGCCCGGCCGGGTACCAGCAGCGCAAGCACAAAGCCACCCAGCACGAAGCGGAGCCGGTTACCCGAAAATGCGGCTGGTAGCAGTTGACTCATGATGCGGAAGTTACGGTTGCCGGGCCTCGAAGTGCTGCAGGTTCAGCTGTGTGCCATCGTACACGGCGTAGGAGCAATAATTGACCCACTCGCCCAGGTTCAGGTAGCGGCTGCCGGGCTGCACTTCCACATCGAGGGGCAGGTGGCGGTGGCCAAACACGTAGTAGTCGTGGTGGTAGCGATTTTCCAGCTCCCGGCAATACACCAGCAGCCATTCATCCTCACCGAAATACCGCTCGTCGGCTGCGCCGTTCTGCAGGCGGCTGTGCTGGCTCCAGCGGTTGGCAATGCCAATGCCCAGGTTAGGGTGCAGGCGCGCAAACAGCCACTGCGCCACCGACGAGGCAAAAACCCGCTTCAGTACCTTGTAGGTATGGTCCCCGGGGCCTAGCCCGTCGCCGTGGCCGATGTGAAACTCCTGCGTGCCGATGCGCTGACTGACGGGCTGGCGCAGAATGGGTATACCCAACTCCTGGGTGAAGTAGTCGAACATCCACATATCGTGGTTGCCGGTGAAGAACGTCACGGGCAGGCCGGCATCGGTGAGCTCGGCCAGCTTGCCCTGCAGGCGGATAAAGCCGCGCGGAATGGCGTGCCGGTACTCAAACCAGAAGTCGAAGATGTCGCCCAGCAGGTAAATGGCCACCGCATCCTGGGCGGCCTGATCCAGCCAGCGCACAATTTTCCGCTCCCGCTCCAGGGAGTGCGCGGCGGTAGGCGCACCGAGGTGGAAGTCGGAGGCGAAATACACCCGGCGGCCGGGCGGCAGCGCCAGATCAGGCAGTCGGGGAGGGGGTATCATCAAGCAAAAACAGCGCAATGGCCCGGGGACCGTGGGCCCCCAGAACCAGCGTTTTTTCAATGTCGGCCGTGCGGCTGGGACCGGTGGTAAGCGAAAACATAGACGGTATTTTGTCGTCGGCCCGGGCCTGCAGCAAGCTCAGTGCGTCGCCGATGTCGGCCACTACCTGGGAGGCGCGGGCCAGCACCAAGTGACGCTCGGGGTAGATGCTCAGGCGGCGGCCGCTGCCCGTGGCCCCGCTCAGCAGCACGCTGCCGGTACGGGCTACCAGGGCCTCGCAGGTGGTGAGGCTGGCCGAGGCGTGTTCCAGAAAGCCGCTTTCATCGCCCTGAAACACAATGTCCCCGGCGTGCAGGAGCTTTTTCAGCTCTGGCTCCCACACGTAGAGGTATTCCAGCTTGTGCTCCTTTTTGTAAAGAAACAGTTGGTTGTAAAAGTGCTCGACGGACTCGCAGTAGTAGAACTCGCCGCCTACCCGACGGAAGCTTTCAGCAAAAGCAATATCTAAGTCGTCGGTCGCCGGTGGGTGCAGTGGGGCGGTAAAATCGGGGGCAGCCGGCTGGGGAGCGGGCCGCTGCAGGGCCTCCCGAATACGGCCCAGCATAAGTTCGCGGGAAGAGGACGCCATGGCACGGGAAAAAATGAGGCTTAATCAAAGATAGGCGGTCGGCGGCGGATTGCTTACCGAACACAACAACGCCAGCCTCCGGGAAGAAAGCTGGCGTTGCGTTAGCGTTCTGACAACCAGCGCTACACTGGTGTAACGGCCGAGCCGGTAGGCTCGGAGGTAGCACCGGTTTCCGGCTTGTCGTCCACGCCGGGCAGATTCAGGGGTGGCAGGTCGTTGCCAAGCGCTACCGGGTGCTCGTTCTTCAGCTCGCTGAGGGTTTCGCTCCGGTCGGTGCCGGCCATGTGGGCCTGGTAGCTGGTCTGGTTGCCGTAGGGGCGTTTGCCCACCAGGCGCTCCAGATCATCCTGTAGCAACACTTCCTTCTCCAGCAACTCCTTGGCTACCACTTCCAACTCGTGCCGGCGCTCCGTCAGCAGCTCCTTGGTCCGCACGTAGGCATCGGCAATGATGGTGCGCACTTCCTCGTCAATCATCTGCGATGTTGCCTCCGAATAGGGCTTCGAGAAGCCATACTCATTCTGGCCCTTGGAATCATAGAAAGAGATGTTGCCCAGCTTGGCGTTCATGCCGTACATCGTCACGATGCTGTACGCCATCTTGGTGATACGCTCCAAATCGGAGAGGGCACCGGTCGAAATTTTGCCGAACACCAGCTCCTCGGCGGCGCGGCCGCCCAGGGTCATGCACATTTCGTCGGTGAGCTGCTCGGTGTTGTAGAGGAACTGCTCCCGCGGCAGGTACTGCGCGTAGCCCAGCGCCGCTACGCCGCGGGGCACGATGCTCACCTTCACCAAGGGGTCGGCGTGCTCCAGAAACCAACCGGCAATAGCGTGGCCAGCTTCGTGGTAAGCCACAATGCGCTTCTCGTCGGGGCTGATGATTTTGTTTTTCTTCTCCAGGCCCCCGATAACGCGGTCTACGGCGTCGGTGAAGTCCTGCATGGTTACCATCTTCTTGTCGCGGCGGGCAGCAATAAGAGCAGCTTCGTTGCAGACGTTGGCAATTTCGGCGCCGGCAAAACCGGGCGTCATGGCCGCTAGCTTCTTGGCTTCCACGTCGGGGCCCAGCGTTATGGGCTTGAGGTGTACCTGGAAAATCTCGGTACGGCCGTTGATGTCGGGCTTATCGATGCTGATCTGCCGGTCGAAGCGGCCGGGACGGAGCAGGGCCGAGTCGAGCGTATCGGGGCGGTTGGTGGCGGCCAGGATGATGACGCCGGAATCGGTGCCGAAGCCATCCATTTCCACCAGCAGCGAGTTCAGGGTGTTTTCCCGCTCGTCGTTGCCGCCGGGCACGTTGCCGCGGCTGCGGCTGCGGCCAATGGCATCGATTTCGTCGATGAAGATGATACAGGGCGCCTTGGCTTTGGCTTGCTTGAACAAGTCACGCACCCGGGCCGCACCTACCCCCACGAACATTTCCACGAAGTCGGAGCCTGACAAGGAGAAGAACGGCACGTCGGCTTCACCGGCTACGGCTTTGGCCAGCAGCGTTTTGCCGGTGCCAGGAGGGCCTACCAACAGGGCGCCCTTCGGAATCTTGCCACCGAGGATGGTGAACTTGGAAGGATTTTTCAGGAACTCTACGATTTCCTGTATTTCCTCCTTGGCTTCCTCAAGGCCAGCTACGTCTTTGAAGGTGATTTTGACTTTATCACCGCCTTCAAACAGGGCCGCGCGCGACTTACCAATGTTGAAGATCTGGCCACCGGGCCCGCCGCCACCGCTCATGCGGCGCATCAGGAACCAGAAGCCCACCATTAGCAGGATCATAAAGCCCCAGGTGCTAAGGAACTCGGCGTAGCCCTGGCGGGTGTCTACTTCCAGCCCGATCTGCTGCTCGCGCGGAATCTGCGCCTGAAGCTTGTCGTAATCCTCTTTAAAGGTTTTGCCGTCGATAACGCGGAACGCGTACTGCGGGCCGGCCTCCAGGGCCAGCACACCGCGGCGGCCCAGCTTCTGAGCATGCTCGGGCTTGCGCAGGGCCGAGGGCTTGAGCGTTACTTCTACCGTGCGGTCGTTTACCAGCGTCACGCGGCTTACGTCGCCTTGCGCCAGCCAACCCTCGAAATCTTTCTGGTTGGTGTCGAGGGCAGCGTTGCTGCGGCTGAAAAACAGCATCCCCAGAACGAATACTACCAGCCCAAGCAACATCCAGAGCTGCATACCCGGCTTTGGCGACGGGGTAGGCAGCAGGGGTTTTTTCTTTTTTTGCGGGGTCTTATCAGACATGAATAGGAGTGTAGTCTAAGACAGAAAACAATGAAGCAACCCCATCAGGCAGGGTTTGTTCGGGGGCTGACGCAGCAACCGGCCGTTTACTTTACCGCGCGGCGGTTTCCTCGGCTACGTGCGTGATTTCAGCGTCGCCCCACAAGTCTTCCAGCGCATAGAACTGGCGCCGGTCGCGCAGAAACACGTGCACCACCACGTCTACGTAGTCCAGCAGCACCCACTCGCGGTTGGTGCGGCCTTCGGTTTGCCAGGGGCTCTGGCCGGTTAATTTTTCAACCTCTTCTTCGATGGAGCGGGCAATGGCTTCAATCTGCGTATCGGAGGAGGCCGAGCAGATAACAAAATAATCTGCTACGGCATTTTTAAGTTCTTTCAGGTCGAGTACGACGATGTCGGAAGCCTTTTTTTCCTGCATGCCGCGTACTACAACATCTGCCAATCTGTCCGAATCCTGCCGAACCAGCGTACTTTTCATGGGGTATTGTTAGGTTTGAATATCACAAAGTACGAAAATCAGGTGGAGGCACTGCATCCCAAAACCCTCTTCACGGGCCAGCAAGTGATTTGGCTGGCCGAATGTGCCTCTACGAACACGGAGGCGCATGATTTACTTCTCAAAAGCCGCGCCACGGAAGGCTGCGTAGTACTGACCGACAAACAGACGGCCGGCCGCGGCCAGCGGGGCAACTGGTGGGAAGCCGCTCCCGGCGAGAACCTGACGCTGTCCGTTGTCTGGAAGCCCACGTTCCTGCCGGCGGCCGACCAGTTCCAGCTCAGCATAGCCGTGGCCCTGGCCGTGCGCGACTGGGCTGCCACGCTGCTGGGTGACTCGCTGGCGCTGCGCCTGAAGTGGCCCAACGACCTGTACTACCAGGACCAGAAGCTGGGCGGCATTCTTATTGAGAACACCTTAAACAGCGTTGGAATTCAATCCAGCATCGTTGGCATCGGAATAAATATCAATCAGCAGCAGTTTGCCGTGCCCACGGCTACCTCCATCGGGGTGGTTACGGGGCGGAGCTACCCGCTGGCTCCGCTGGTGGAGCGGCTGCTAGAAGCCTTAGAGCGGCGCTACCTGCAGCTGCGGGCCGGCAATGTGGCCGCCCAGCAGCAGGAGTACCTGCGGGTGCTGTACCGCTACCGACAGCCGGCGCAGTACCAAGCCGCTGGTCGGCTTTTTCAGGGCATTATCACCGGCATAGAAGCTACTGGTCGATTAGTGGTGGAGGAAAACGGGCAGGAGCGTACCTTCGGGCTACAAGAGCTACGGTACTGTTGATGCAACCAAGATGGGCACGATGCTTGTCTAGCTAGTACAACGTTCTTTTACCTCTTTCTCTTTGAGCTATGAAACTCTCTACTCTGGTTGTATTGCTGGCGCTGCTCGTGGGGCAGCAGCTCTCGGGCGTAGCGGCCGCCGTTACGGCGCGCAAAGATTCGCTGCCCGCGGTGGCCGCCCGGCAGCAGCCTGAACTTGCTGCCAGCATGCAGCTCTACCCCAACCCCGCGCGTGGCATGGTGATGCTCACGCTGCAGCAGCAGCCGGGGCAGGACTACAAGCTGCGCATCTCCAACATCATTGGGCGGGAAGTGCGCGTGCTGCCGCTGCGCGCCGAGCTTACGGCCGCCGGCCAGCCTCTCAACCTTTCCGATCTGCCTGCCGGTATGTATATGTGCAGTCTGCTGCAGAATGAAAAGGTGATGGGCACAAAGCGGCTGGTGCTGCAGAACTAGCCACGTTTTTTCCTGATATTTCGTGAAAGCAGCCGGCAACCCCGGCTGCTTTTTTTGCATCTGTGCCCCACCGGCAGGCCCGCCAGCGGTGCGGCGCGGCCGGATTTATTGCCTACTTTTGACTCTTCTCTGAACAAGTAAGGAATGCGTCGTTACAAAAGCCTGAATAATCTGGTGGGCTGGCTGGTGTTTGCCGTGGCCACCCTCACCTATCTGCTCACGCTAGAGCCCACCGCCAGCTACTGGGACTGCGGCGAATTTATAGCCTGCTCCTACAAACTGCTGGTGCCGCACCCTCCGGGGGCGCCCGTCTTCCTGCTGCTGGGCCGCATGCTTTCATTGCTCTCGTTTGGCGATGCCACTAAAGTGCCGCTGCTAATCAATGCGCTGTCGGCCCTTAGCTCCTCGTTCACGGTGCTTTTCCTGTTCTGGATTATCACCATGCTGGCCAAGAAGCTAGTGCTGCGCCGGCCCGGTATGGCCGACGACCGCACGCTGGAGCCTACCAGCGGGCAGACCTGGCTGATTCTGGGCAGCGGTGCCGTGGGTGCCTTGGCCTTTGCTTTTTCCGATTCGTTCTGGTTCAACGCCGTGGAGGCTGAGGTATACGCCATGTCGGCAGTATGCACGGCCGTGGTGGTCTGGCTGATGCTGAAGTGGGAAAACCGCGCCGATGAGCCCGATTCCGATAAATGGCTGATTTTGATTGCCTACGCCATTGGCCTCAGCATCGGCGTCCACTTGCTGAACCTGCTGGCTATTCCTGCCCTGGGCTTTATCTATTACTTCCGCAAAAACGAGCACCCCACGCTGCTTGGCTCTTTCCTCACCTTGCTCATCAGCAGCATTATCGTGGGCGTGATTCTGGTAGGTATCATTCCTGGCCTGCCGTCGTTGGCAGGCGGGTTTGAGGTGTTTTTCGTGAATAGCATCGGGCTGCCCTTCAACGGGGGGATTATCCTTTTCCTGCTGCTGTTTCTCACGCTTATCTGGATGGGCTTCCGCTACGCCGCTAGCACCGGCAACCGCCTGCTCAACACTGCCCTGCTGTCACTTGTGTTCATTCTTATTGGGTACTCTTCGTACCTGATTGTACCCATCCGCAGCTCCTACCACCCCACCATCAACCAAAACAACCCCGAGGACGTGCTGTCATTCGTTAGCTACCTCAAGCGCGAACAGTACGGCGACCGTCCCTTGCTCTACGGTCCGCAGTTTAATGCCCGGCCCATTGCCTCGAAGGAAGGCGCCAAGCGCTACATGCGTAAGGGCGACCAGTACGCCGAGGCGCCACCCCGCATCGAGTACGAATATGCTCCCGAGGACAAAATGCTGCTGCCGCGCCTCTACAGCGCCTCGCCTGAGCATCTGTACCAGTACAAAAAGTGGGTGGATGTTCGTGAGGACGTGAAGCCGACGATGGGCCAGAACCTGTCGTTTATGTTCCGCTACCAGTTCGGGCACATGTTCTGGCGCTACTTCCTCTGGAACTTTGTAGGCCGCGAAAGCGACGTGCAGCAAGCCGGCGTAGTGACGCCCTTCGAAAGCAAAAATGGTCTGCCCGAGCGGGTAGCCGACAGCAAAGCCTACAACAATTTCCTGGCGCTGCCGCTGATTCTGGGCCTCATAGGCTTGTTCTACCACACCCGCCGCGACGGCAAAAACGCCTTTATTGTGGGCTTGCTGTTTGTATTTACGGGCCTGGCCATTGTATTCTACCTCAACCAGCCACCCATCGAGCCCCGCGAGCGGGACTACACCTTCACGGGCGCCTTCTTTGCGTTTGCCATCTGGATTGGGCTGGGGGTGCTGGCATTGGCCGAAGGGTTGCGTACTGTGCTCAAAGCCGATGGCCTACGGGCTGGCGTAGCCACGCTGCTGGGTCTGCTGATTCCGGGCATCATGGTGGCGCAGGGCTGGAACGACCACAACCGCTCCAACCGCTATATCTCCATCGACTCGGCCAAAAACATGCTGAACAGCTGCGCGCCCAACGCCATCCTGTTCACCAATGGCGACAACGACACCTTCCCACTCTGGTACGCCCAGGAGGTAGAGGGCATTCGCACCGACGTGCGCGTGGCCGTACTCAGCTACATGAACACCGACTGGTACATCGACCAGATGAAGCGTGACTCCTACAAGTCGAAGCCGCTGCCCATTTCCATGGAGCACTCGCAGTACGTGGAGGGCACGAACGACTACTTGCCCTACGTGGCCAACCCGGCCGTGAAGGAAGTGAACCTGAAGGAGTTTATTTCCCTGGTGAAGCAGAACAGCCCGCTCCTGCAGGTAAGCTACGGCGACGGCGGCCCCACACTGCTGTCCTTCCCCACCAGCAAGTTCTTTTTGCCCATTGATACCGTAGCGGTGCAGAAGCTGGGCATTATTGCGCCGGAGCGCCGCCGCCACGTGGTACCGGTAATGGAGTGGGATATGGGCAAAGGCGCCATCGAAAAGAAAAACCTGGCTATCCTTGACATCCTGGCCACCAACAACTGGGAGCGTCCCGTGTACTTCGGTACCACCGTCAACTCCCAGGACTACATGGGCCTGGAACCTTACTTCCAGCTTGAAGGCATGGCCTATCGGATACTGCCCGCCCGCGACCCGGACTACAACCCCCGCAGCGGCGACGACGGCTATATAGTGAAAGACCAGATGTATGACATTCTGCTCAAGAAGTTCGTCTACCGCAACCTCGATAACCCTGGGGTGTACTACGACGAAAACAGCCAGCGCTTCCCGGCCAACTATCACGATAAGTTTGCCCGTTTAACCAACGCTTACTTAGCCGATGGCAACACGGCCAAAGCCAAGGAAGTGGCCGAGAAATGCCTGGCACTGATGCCTGACGCCGCCATTCCCTACGATTTCTACACTCCGCAGCTGGTGCCGGCCCTGGTGCAGGGTGGCGAAAAGGTTCGTGCCAACCAGATTATGGATACGCTCACCAACCGGGCGCAGTTGGCATTGGCTTATTACACCTCGCACAACCCGGCCCTGCACGACCAGGAAATCCAGCAAAGCCTGATTACCCTGCAAAGCGTGGCCCGTGCCGCCGACAGTATAGGCGACCAGGCCCGCGCTGCCAAATCCTTCGGTCTGATGCAGCAGTACATGCCCCAGCAGCAGTAAAGATCCAACCGAAAGTGCCTGAACGCCCGGCGTTGCGCAAGCAGCGTCGGGCGTTTGTCGTTTATGGGAGCCATTCGAGCTGCTACTTGGAAGCAGCCACGTTGAGCCGCCAGACGCCGCCGGAGGGTAAGGCGCATTCCGGGGCAAACGCCGTACCTTTGCCTTCTACCTTGTATCAATCGGTGCGCGGCCCGGCAGTTGCCGGCGCTTTGTGGTGCCGTGGACGTATGGAAAACCGCAACGACCGACCCCGGCAGCCCAAGAGCCGCCCCTTTTACGACGCCGATAACCGTCCCGTGCCTCGTTCCGACAGCCGCCGCACCGAGGGCCGCGCCGACTACCGCCCGGAAAGTCGCTCGGATGAGCGCCCTGACAGCCGCCGCGAAAACCGCGACGATGCCCGCGGTGACTATAAGCCCCGCTATCCGCACCGCCCGGCCGCCGACCGGGGCATCGACATGCTGTTTGGGCTGCGCCCCATTCTGGAAGCCCTGCACGCGCACCGCACGCTGGAGAAAATCTACCTGCTGCGTGGCACCAAGAACAGCATCACCCAGGAAATTACGGAGCTGGCTAAGGACGCCAACGTGCCTATCTCCCTGGTTCCGCTGGAAAAGCTCAACGACCTCACCCGCAAAAACCACCAGGGTGCAGTAGCCTTCGTGTCGCCCATCGAGTACCAGCCGCTGGACAGCATTCTGGCGGGCCTGTATGAGGACGGCAAAACGCCCCTGCTGCTAATCCTGGACCGGATTACCGATGTGCGCAACTTCGGCTCCATTGCCCGCAATGCCGAGTGTATGGGCGTGCACGCTATTGTGGTGCCCAGCCGCGGAGCTGCCCAAATCAACGGCGATGCGCTCAAAACCTCCGCCGGCGCCCTCAACCTGATTCCAGTGTGCCGCGAACCGAACTTAAAGGAGACGCTCACCTTCCTGCGCGAGTCGGGGGTGCAGGTGGTGGCCTGTACCGAGAAAGCCGATGCCAGCCTGGAGGCTCAATCCGTGGATATGAGCGGGCCGCTGGCCGTGCTCATGGGCAGCGAGGAAGACGGCATCAGCCCCGAGTACCTCAAGCTGGCCGACTACAAGCTGCGCATCCCCATGGCGGGCCAGATCAGCTCCCTCAACGTATCCGTTGCCAGCGGCATCATGCTCTACGAAGTGCTCCGCCAGCGCCTGACGAAGTAGAAAAGCTCTGACTTAGAGGGACTAGTATGCTGCCGGAAACAAAAGCTCAACAGTGGGACGCAATTGTTGCTCATTATCAAACCCTCGGGCAATACAATCGGGGCAGCGAAATGGCGTTTCTAGTTCAGCATATTGTCTCATCCGGAGCCGCAGCTCGTCTATTTGCTTTTACTTCACATGCTACGTTGAAATTGGGTATCTATGAGTTGATGACTACCAATCAGGAAATGCTGTGGATCAGCTTTATTCCTGAAAAGGGGCTGTTCTCATTTGATTACTATGCTAACGACGACAGGCGTACTCAGCCGGAGTTCAGCAGACTATACCCTGAAGAAATAGTTACTCAGAAGTTTGACCAGTGCATCCGCTGGTTAAGATGGTAAACAAAAAGGCCTGCTTCTCAAGCAGGCCTTTTTGTTTCAAGAGTAGCACATCAGCACATTTCTCACATTAGCGAAGCGAAACACATTAGTTATACCCGTTGCCTTTCTTCGACTTCACATCGGCCACGAAGTCTTTCACGCGCTGCTCTTCAGTGCGCTTGCAGATGAGCAGCACGTTGTCGTACTCGGCCACGATGTAGCCCTCCAGGCCCTGCACCACTACCAGGCGCTCGGAGGGAGTTTTGATGACGCACTCTTTAGTATCGTATAGCAGGGCGTTGCCGTCTACCACGTTGTTTTGAGCATCGTGGTGGCCCATGCGGTGCAGGGAGTCCCAGGTGCCCAGGTCGCTCCAGCCGAAGTCGGCGGGCAGCACGTACACGTTGTCGGCCTTTTCCATCACCCCATAGTCGATGCTGATGTTGCGGCAGCGCGTGTAAGCCTGGGCAATGAATTCTTCTTCCTGGGGTGTGCCAAGCAGCTGCTGGCCTTCATCAAATACCTCCGCAATGTCGCTCAGGTACTGATGAAAGGCCTGAATGATAACCTCGGCCCGCCACACAAACAGCCCAGAGTTCCACAGAAAGTCGCCGCTGTCGAGAAACATCTTCGCCAACTCGGGGTTCGGCTTCTCGGTGAAGGTCTTCACCTTCTTCAGCGGCCCGAGCGAAGACGTGTTGTCGTCCAGGAACTGAATGTAGCCATAGCCAGTGTCGGCGCGGGAGGGCTGGATGCCGAGCGTAATGAGGATATCATGCTCCCGGGCCGCGTCGGCAGCCTGCCGGATGACGCGTTGAAAAACGTCCTCGTGAAACACGGCGTGGTCGGCCGGCGTCACGATAATAACGGCGTCTGGGTCGCGCTGGGCAATGTGGTAGCTGGCGTAGGCAATGCACGGGGCCGTGTTGCGTCCGATGGGCTCGCCCAGAATCTGTTCGGGAGCCAGCTCCGGCAGGTGCTGTTCTACCAGGGAAGTATAGTCGCGGTTGGTTACTACCAGGATGTTCTCCACGGGGCAGATACCGCGAAACCGGTCGATGGTGAGCTGCAGCATGGAGCGGCCCACGCCCATCACATCATGAAACTGCTTGGGATGCTGGGTGCGGCTGAATGGCCAGAAGCGGCTGCCAATGCCGCCGGCCATGACCACGAGGTAGGTGTGTGCGTTCATAGAAGCGAGCAGCGCGGAAGGCCGCGCCGGGTGGGGAAATCAAATACCGGGGGCAAGGTACGGCTTTCCCGCATCCGGCTGGGCTATACCAGCCCTTCGCGTAACAAGTCGTGCAGGTGAATGAAGCCGCTGAACTGCCCGTTTTCCAGCACCACCAGCTGGGTGATGTTGCGCAGCTGCATGCGGGTGAGAGCCTCGGCCGCAAAGTCGTCGGTTTCCACCGTTACGGGGGCCAGCGTCATGATGTCCTGGGCCCGCACGTCGTCGAGGTAGGCGAAGTTGGTAAGCATGCGCCGCAGGTCGCCGTCGGTGATAATGCCGCGCAGTTCGTCGGTGCCGGGGTCGAGCACGGCGGTAGCGCCCAGGCGCTTGCCCGAAATTTCTAGGATGATTTCCTTGAGCGGCGCGTCGATGCTCACGCGGGGCTTTTCGTTGTTGCGGCTCAGGTCGCCCACTTTCAGGTAAAGCTTTTTGCCGAGCGTGCCGCCGGGATGCAGGCGGGCAAAATCCTGGGAAGTGAAGTCCCGGCTTTCGAGCAGGCACACCGCCAGCGCGTCGCCCAGGGCCAGGGCAGCGGTGGTAGACGTGGTAGGGGCCAGGTTGTGCGGGCAGGCTTCGCGCTCCACCGGGGCGTGCAGCACGTAGTCGGCCTGCTTGCCCAGGTAGGAGTCGGCGTTGCTGACCAGCGCCGCCAGGGCCGTGCCTTTGCGTTTGAGCAGGGGCACCAGCACTTTTATTTCGGGCGTGTCGCCGCTCTTGCTGATGCAGATAACGAAGTCCTCGGGCAGGATCATGCCCAGGTCGCCGTGAATGGCGTCGGCGGCGTGCATAAACAGGGCCGGAGTGCCCGTAGAGTTCAGCGTAGCCACTATTTTGCTGGCAATGTGGGCGCTTTTACCAATGCCCGTAACGACCACGCGGCCCTGCAGAGCCAGAATAGCCGCTACGCAGTTGGCGAAATCGGGGCGCTGGTCGAGGGCGGCAGCTACGCCCCGGATGGCATCGGCTTCTTCGAGAAGCACTTTTTTTGCCAGTGCGTTGGTGTCTTTGAGCGGTTTCAATCTAAATTTGATATCAAATAGAGAGCAGTGCGGCGAGAAAAGAGCGGCTTTAGTCTTAATTCCCGGTACCCGATACTCCCTACTGTAAATTTGTCTAGATTGAGAAAGCAACCCGTGGGTTGTCTGTCTCATCTGCATTCCCCAACCGAGAAGTGAGCAAGTCCATGCCAGCCGTTACCCAAGCCGCTAAGCCAGCAGCTGATCTGAAGGGCAAGTTAAAGGAAGTTTTCGGGTACGGCCAGTTTCGGGGTACTCAGGAAGCCATCATCCAGAACGTCATCGAAGGCCACAACACCTTCGTGATTATGCCTACCGGCGCCGGCAAGAGTCTTTGCTACCAACTGCCAGCCCTGGTGCTGCCCGGTACGGCCATTGTGATTTCGCCGCTGATTGCCTTGATGAAAAACCAGGTCGACCAGCTGAATGCCTTCGGGGTGAATGCCGCGTTTCTGAACTCGACCCTGTCGAAAACGGAAATGAACAAGGTGAAGCGGGACGTTATCAGTGGGGAGGTACGCCTGCTGTACGTGGCGCCTGAAAGCCTGACCAAGGACGAGACCATAGAGTTTCTAAACAAGGCCACCATTTCCTTCGTGGCCATTGATGAGGCCCACTGCATCTCGGAGTGGGGCCACGACTTCCGGCCGGAGTACCGCAAAATCCGCAGCATCATCGACGGGCTGGGCGTAGATGTGCCCATCATTGCCCTCACGGCCACGGCCACGCCCAAGGTGCAGCTCGACATACAGAAAAACCTGCAGATGGACGAGGCGTCGGTGTTCAAGACGTCCTTCAACCGCACCAACCTGTACTACGAAGTCCGGCCCAAGCACCAGACCAAAAAGCAGCTGATCCAGTACGTGAAGCAGCGCAAGGGGCAGGCCGGCATCGTGTATTGCCTCTCGCGCAAGAAAGTGGAGGAAATAGCCGAGCTGCTGCGCGTGAACGACGTGCGTGCCCTGCCGTACCACGCCGGCCTCGACCCGCACGTGCGCATGGCCAACCAGGATGCCTTCCTGAATGAGGACTGCGACGTAATTGTGGCGACCATTGCCTTCGGCATGGGCATCGACAAGCCGGACGTGCGCTTCGTGATTCACTACGACACGCCCAAGAGCATTGAGGGCTACTACCAGGAAACCGGCCGCGGCGGCCGCGACGGGCTGGAGGGTGACTGCCTGATGTTCTACAGCTACGATGACATCGTGAAGCTGGAGAAGTTCAACAAGGACAAGCCCGTGACCGAGCGCGACAACAGCAAGCTGCTGCTCCAGGAAATGGCCAACTACGCCGACTCGGCTGTGTGCCGCCGCAAACAGCTGCTGCACTACTTCGGCGAAACCTATGAGAAGGACTGCGGCTTCTGCGACAACTGCAAGCACCCGCGCGAGAAGTTCGAGGGCAAGGAGTTTGTGAAGCTGGCGTTGCAGGCCGTGGTGCAGACCGAGCAGCGCTTCGGCATCGAGCACCTCACGAGCGTGCTCACCGGCCTGACCAACCCCCACATCGAAAGCTACGGCCACAACAAGCTACCCATCTACGGGGCCGGCAAAGACCATGACGTGGCATTCTGGCACTCGGTGCTGCGCCAGAGCATGATTGCGGGTTTGCTGGGCAAGGATATCGAAAACTTCGGCGTAATCCGCATCTGCCCCAAGGGCGAAGATTTTCTGCAGTCGCCCTACAACTTCAAGCTCTCCAAGGACCACAACTACGAGGAGGAAATGCAGGAGCAGGTGGAGCAGGAGGAAGTGCAGCAGGCTGCCGGCCACGACCAGGCCCTGTTCGACATGCTCAAGGCCCTGCGTAAGAAGCTGGCTCACCAGAAAGGTTTGCCGCCTTACGTGCTATTTCAGGATCCGAGCCTGAAGGAAATGGCCACCACCTTTCCTACCAAGATAGAGGACCTGGCCCACGTATCGGGCGTAGGGCAGGGCAAGGCCCAGAAGTTCGGCGCGCCCTTTCTGGAACTCATCAAGAAGTACGTGGAGGAAAACGACATTATGACGGCCGCCGACGTAGTGGTGAAATCAGCCGTCAATAAGTCGAAAATCAAGATTTATATCATTCAGCAGATCGACAAGAAGATGGACCTGGAGGAAATTGCTTCTTCCAAGGGCATCGACATGCGGGAGCTGATGGAGGAAATTGAGCACATCTGCTACGCTGGCACCAAGCTCAACCTCGATTACTACATCAACGGCGTGCTGGACGAGGAGCGGCAGGAGGAAATCTACGATTACTTCATGACGGCCAGCACCGACAACATTGCCGAAGCCCTGAAAGAACTGGGCGACGACGACTACACCGAGGAAGATCTGCGCCTGATGCGTATCAAGTTCCTGAGTGAAGTAGCCAACTAAGACCACGGATTCGCGCGGATTGGTCGGATTTCACGGATTTTGTGAATGGAACAGTCTGCGTTTTTCGAGATTTCCAGATAAACTAAGAAAAAACAAAAAAGCCCCGCAGTATGCGGGGCTTTTTTGTTGGGGATAATCGTCCACAAAATCCGTGGAATCCGACCAATCCGCGCGAATCCGTGGTTTAGCAGTACTCGGCAAAGGCGCCCTGCAGGTTGTCGACGATGCGCATCATGTCGTTGCCTTCGATGTGGTACCGCTCAATCATGTGCACCAGCTCACCGTCTTTGAACAGCGCAATGCTGGGCGAAGAGGGCGGGTAGGGGAGCAGATGCTCGCGCACTTTGGCCACGGCGTCGGTTTCCATACCGGCAAATACCGTAACCAGCTTCGCGGGCTTTTTGTCGGTGCTGGAAAGGGCCAGCTTGAGGGCCGGGCGGGCTTTGGCAGCGGCGCAGCCACACACCGAGTTGACGGCCACCAGCACCGTGCCGGTAGTTGGCAGCAGCGCCTGGTCCACTTCTTCGGGCGTCATCAATTGCTCAAAACCGGCTTCCACCAAGTCCTGCCGGATGGGAGCCACCATGTATTCGGGGTACGTTGCCATATCTATTAGATGAGGAAGAAAAAGAAAAAAGGAAGCGGGCGGAAAAACCCGCCGACAAAATTACGCAAACAATAAGTGTCAGCCCTACCCAAAGGTTTTCAGGACCGACCGAAATCTGCCGGCTTGGGAAACTTCAATTACCCGGAAAGAATGCCGGATGGGTTGGGAGTGTTGGGAAAGGAAAGTACATTTATACCGGGTGGCACCACCTGGCCCGCCCCCGAACTTTCTATGAAACCACTCTTTACTGCAGCGGCGGCGCTTTTGCTGGTTGGTGGCCTGGCCCGGCCCGCCCAGGCGCAGGTAGATACCGTGCGAGCCAGCACGCTGCCGCCCGCCCAGCTGGCCGAAAAGCTCTACAACAGCGGCATTGCCAAGTTCAACCAGAAAAGCTACCGCGCCGCTATTCAGGACTTTGACCGCGCTTTGGCCGCTAAAGCTGATTTTTCCAAAGCCTACTACAACCGCGCTGCTACCCGCTACGAGCTGAAGGAGTACGACCAGGCTGTGCAGGACTACGACCAGGCCATCAAGCTGGAGCCCGAAGGCTTCACAGCCTACTTCGGGCGTGGGCAGGCCAAGCAGGCCCAGGGCCAGGCAGAAGCTGCCGAGCTGGACTACACCAAATCCACGGAACTCAAGCCCGACTACGCTCCCGCCTGGTACTACCGCGGCGACCTACGCTTTGAAAAAGGCAATTTCAAGGAGGCGCTGGCCGATTTTTCGGCGGCCGTGAAAGCCGACCCCGCCTATGCCTACGCCTATCACGACCGGGGCAGCGCCCAGCGCCAGCTCGGCAACTACGCCGCCGCCATTCAGGACTACGATCAGGCCCTGAAGCTTCAGCCTGAGCTGCTGCCGGCCCTGCTGAACCGCGCCAGCGCCAAGCGCCGCGCCGGCGACGTGAAAGGCGCCCTGGCCGACTTCTCCGCCTACCTCAACAAAGTGACGGACAACCCCGTGGCCTTCAACAACCGCGGTAGCGCCCGATTTGAGGCCGGTGACTATAAAGGTGCCGTGGCCGATTTCAGCAAGGCGCTGGAGCTGAACGCCGGCTATGCCTTCGCCTACAACAACCGCGCGGCTGCCTACCTCAAGCTCGAAGACTACAAGAAAGCCGCCGACGATGCCACGCAGGCCATCAAGCTAAATGCGCAGTACGCCGAGGCTTACCTCAACCGCGGCCATGCCCGCGAGATGCTGCGCGAGGCCGACGGCGCGTGCCAGGACTGGCGCAAAGCCGCCGAACTGGGCCTGGAAAATGGAACTGCCTACGCTAATGCCGCTTGTGAATAAGGTGACGTACTCGATGAAGTTTACCCGATTGGCCGCCCTGGCCGCCGCGCTGCTCCTAGCGGTTCCGGCGCTGGCTCAGAGTGTGGAGTTCAGCAAAGACCGGTTCGGCAACGACAAGGAAGGCCTGAAAACCGCACAGAAAGAAATAAAGGCCGGCGACGAATGGTATTTTGCTGACCCGCCCAAGTACGAGCGCGCCCTGCCGCACTACCTCGAAGCCCAGAAGTTCAACCCGAACAACGCTCAGCTCAACCTCAAAATCGGCGACTGTTACCTGAACTCCGGGTTTCGGCCGCGCAGCCTGAGCTACCTGCAGAAGGCCTTTGAGCTGGACGGTGAGGTGGACCCCCGCATGCACTTTCTGCTGGGCCGCGGCTTGCACCTGAACGCCCGTTGGCAGGAAGCAATTGCTGAGTACAAAAAGGCCGTGCCGCCCACCGGCGCTAAAAACGCCCTGGCTCTGCAGCAGGAAATACGAAAGCACATTACGGAGTGCGAGTCGGGCATGGCCCTCATGAAAAAGCCCACCCGTGTCTTTATCGATAACGCCGGGCCGGGCGTAAACTCACCGTTTCCGGACTACGGGCCGGTTATTTCGGCTGATGAGTCGGTGATTCTGTTTACCTCCCGCCGCAACAACTCCACCGGCGGCCAGACGGACCCCGAATCGGGCGGCTTTTTTGAGGACGTGTACCAGTCGAACCGTGCCGGCGACGGCTGGGGGCCCGCCCGCGCCCTGGCCGAGCCTGTCAATACGGACGGCCACGACGCCACCGTGGGCCTTTCCCCCGACGGGCAGCGTATGCTGATTTACGTGGAAAACAACGGCGGCGACCTGAACGAGTGCGACCTGCGTGGCAACAAGTGGAGCAAGCCCCAGACGCTGGGCAAGCGCGTGAACACCAACGCCCACGAGTCGTCGGCTTCCTACTCGCCCGATGGCCGCATCCTGTACTTCGTGAGCGACCAGCCCGAGGGTAGCCTCGGCAGCCGCGACATTTACCGGATTGAGCTGGAAGGCAAAGGCAAAGCCGTAAACCTGGGACCTGCCATCAACACGCCCTACGGCGAAGAAGGTGTGTTTATGCACCCCGATGGCAAGACGATGTACTTCTCCTCGGAAGGTCACAACTCCATGGGCGGCTACGACATCTTTAAATCGGTGTATGAAAACGGCAAGTGGAGCAAGCCCGAAAACCTCGGCTGGCCCATCAACACGCCCGACGACGACGTGTTCTTCGTGATTTCGGCCTCCGGGCGCCACGGCTACTATTCCTCTTACCGCGACGATGGCCAAGGCAGCAAGGACATCTACCAGATTACCTTCTTGGGGCCCGAAAAGCCGCCCGTGCTCAGCAACGAAGACCAGCTGCTGGCCTCGCGCGCGGCGCCCGTGAAGGAAACCGTGCTGGCCGCTGCCGTGCCTGTGGCTACCACCCAGGTAACTATCCTGAAGGGCATCGTGACGGATGCCGAAAGCAAGCAGCCACTGGAAGCCACTATCGACGTGGTTGACAACCAGAAAAACCAGACTATTGCCTCTTTCCGCTCCAACTCGCAGTCGGGCCGCTACCTCGTGTCGTTGCCTTCGGGCATCAACTACGGCATCGTAGTGCGGCAGGAAGGCTACCTTTTCCACTCCGAAAACTTTGATCTGCCGGCCGGCGCGGCTTATTCGGAAGTGGTGAAGGACATTGCCCTCAAGAAGCTGAACGTAGGCGCGAAGGTGGTGCTGAACAACATTTTCTTCGACACCGACAAATCAACCTTGCGCAAGGAAAGCACCGCCGAGCTGGAGCGCCTTGTGGCTCTGCTCAATGAAACGCCCAAGCTGCGCATCGAAATTTCCGGCCACACCGACAACGTGGGCAACCCGGCCTACAACCAGAAGCTTTCCGAAAACCGGGCCCGCGTGGTAGTCGACTACCTGATAACAAAAGGCATTGACAAAGGCCGCCTCACGTTTGCCGGCTACGGCCTCACGCAGCCGGTAGCGTCCAACACTACCAAGGAAGGCCGACAGCAAAACCGCCGCACCGAGTTTAAAGTGCTGGAAAAGTAAGCTAGTTACAGTTACTGCCGCTCCTTCGCCGTTCTGCGGTGGAGGAGTGGCTTTTTTGTGGCAGGTGCAAACGCAAAAAAACCGCAGACAGAGCCAGCGGTTTTTCTACACACCTATTGCAACATAATCGAGTAGTTTATAAAAACCCACTCGTTAAACTTTCTCTTCATTCCGTTGCTGACCTGCAGCAGCGCTATTCGGACTTCAACCAACCTCAGGCCGCAGATGCGGTACTTGGGGTGAGCTGCCGGTCTTTCTCGGATACAGCGCTATTGCCTCAGCAGTTGAAACAATAGCGCTGTTTTCCAGGCTTCCGACTTCCGTCATGGGCGGCAAAAGCTGAGAAAAACTCAAGGCAGCTACTTGCTGCGTCCGAATTCTTATGCAAGTATAGAGCGACCTTGTGCGGATGGAAAGGAAACAACGTGGGTGTTTGTGACATAGGAATAATGAAGGTATAGGCTCCTTTTTGAGAAGGGCTTTAAGGTAAAACGGTACAGAGGCTTTGTATGGCGCGTCACCAGACTGTTTGTTTACTGCCTGATTGTGACATGTGTCAGGAGTATTTCAGCACGTTGCGGACTATATTATTTTCTTCCGGGCTACAACCCGTAGGCTGAGTAGCGTCAGCAAAAGGCTTACACCCGGGAAGGCCGCTACCCACCAGGCTTCCGGGGCTAGCCGGGCGGCGGCTAGCAGATGGCCCCAGCTTGCTTGCTCGGCGGGCAGGCCAATACCTAAAAAGGAAAGAGTGGTTTCAAGACCGATAACAACGGTGAGGTAGAGCAGGGAGGACGTAGCCACCAAACCGCGCAGGGCCGGCCAGGCATGCCGCCACATAATCTGGGTATCCGTAAGGCCCAGCGCCCGGGCAGCCTCCAGGTAGGGCAAGGCCTTCATCCGCAGCATCTCGGCCCGTACCAGCCGCATCATGCCCGGCCAGAACAGCATCCCCAACATCAGGATAGCTGATACCACGGAAAAAGGCATTACCGCCGCCAGAATCACCAGCAGAATGAGCCGGGGAACGGACCCTAGGATGGCTGCTATGCCCAGGATCCAGCTATCCAGCGGCACGGCTTCCCTGGCACGTCCCCAACCTGTACGGCCTAGCCCCCATGCCAGTGCCCCACCAATGAGCAGCCACAGCAGCCACGCCATCATGGTGGCTCCACCAGTTCTTGGTAATAGCAGATACAGCGCAGTTAGTAAGGTAGCATAACTACCACCCAGCCACTGCGCCCGCGTCAGACGGAGCCGGGTGTTGCCCCAGTAGCCTGCGGTGGCGCCCAGAAGAACCGCCAGCAGCGTCAATAGTGCGGTAGCGGGCAGGCTTACTCCTACTAGCGTGCGGCTGCCATAAAGCAGTTCGGCCAGCACGTCGCGGCCCAGCGCATCGGTTCCCAGCCAGTGTTGGGTAGCCGCGCTGGGTGCAGTAGCTATAGAGGCCGTATCGGTTTGACCAGGCTGAAACGGCAACGGCAGCCAACTGGCACTGGCGGCGGCCAGAACTATCAGCGCCAGCCAACCGAGGGCTATCCACCGGTACCATGGCCTATGCATGAGTTGGCAAAGTAGTCTGGCGGCGCAGGCGCGGGTCTGCCCAGGCATAGAGGGCGTCGGCCAGCCAGTAGGATATCAGCCGGGCCGCTGCTACCAGGGCCACGCCGCCCAGCAGCACGGGGTAGTCGCGCGCGGCGGCGGCTTCGGCCAGCAGTCGACCCATTCCGGGCAGCGCAAAAATTACTTCTACCACTACCGCGCCGGCCAGCAGCGCCGGCAGCAGATCGGTGAGCAGGGTGATAAACGGCAGCGCGGCATTGCGCAGCACGTGACCCCGCAGTACTTGCCTGTCTGATAGTCCCTTCGCTCGTGCCGTTACCACGTACTGGCTTCCGGCTTCCTGCTCCAGTGCTGCCACCAGCTGCAAGACCAGGCCGGGTACCGTCACGAGCAGCAAACTGCCAATGGGCAGCGCATAGTAGTACAGGTGCCGGGTGCCTGATTCCCACAAGCTTTCGGTGCCAGCTGACTCCGGCAAGCCGTAAGCCGGAAACAGCGGAAAAGCGTCGGGGTTGGCGAGCAGCAGCAGCAGGGCCGTGGCAACCAGGAAAAGCGGGGCCGCATCCAGCGCCACGCACAAACTCAGCACCCAGGTGCGCCACCACCGCCGTCGGGCCAGCCGTAGTCCCAGCCAGAGGGTCAGCCCTACCGAGCTTGCGGCTGCCGGCAGCGTAAGACGGAGTGTGTTGGGCAAGGCTTCACTGATAATAGATGTTACCGGTTGTCCGTCCCGGTAGGAGCTGCCGAGGCTGCCCGCCGCCAGCTGCCGCAGCCATTGATGGTATTGGTTGTGGCGACCATGCCAGCGCACTGCCAGCAGCCACGGGCCGTAGGAAGGATGGGGAACGACCGACAGGTAAAACAGCGGTAAATTCAAACCCAGGCGCTTCTGCAAAGCTTGTTGGGCTTGTTGGCGCTCAAACTGCCGTGACGATAAAATGTCGGTTTCGGGCGTAAGATCCACTGTGCTGCCGAAGCCGGCCAGCCGGCTGAGCAGGAATACCACCGAAAGCAGCAGCCACCCCAGTAGCAGAGGCCTGAGCAGCCGATACAGCACCCGCCCCCGCATACTTAAGGCTGCGGCTTCTCCACAAACCCCGCTACCTCGTAGCCCGGCGACAAGCTCGACAAGCCCAAATTGGTAAAACGCTTCGACACGGCTATGGGGTTGCGCATGAAGTAAAGCACCCGCAACGGCCGCTCCCGCTGGAGCACGCGCTGAAACTGGCGCAGGAGCTTGCGTTTGCTGAGTGTGTCCTCGGCAGCTGCCAGCCGTTCCAGCAGCCGGTCGGACGCCGGGGAGCCGAAACCGGTGTAGTTGCCGCCGGCCGTGCCCGTGCTGGCCGAGTGTAGCAGCGGAATAAAGTTATGCGCAAACGGGTTGCCTACCACAGAGCGCAGGTACACGTCAAATTCGCCGGCTTGCAGCTGCTGCGTGAGCAGGGCACTTTCTGCCGGGCGTAGCTGCACCGCAATACCCAGGCGCGCCGCCGCCGTACGTACCTGCAGCGCAATAAACTCATAGGCGGCATTGCCCGCCCGGTATGAAATAGCGAAGGTCAGCGGCAAAGGCTTGCCATCGGTTCCAAGCTGCTGCCACGTGCCGTCAGGCTGGCGGCGCCAGCCGGCTTGCTGCAGGTAGGTTATAGCAGCCGTTGGGTTGAAGGTGTCCGCTGGCAGGCTGTCGTTGTAAAAGACGGGCTGGTGCGGGCTGATCATGCCCACGCTGGCATACCCTTGCTGATGCAGCGCCCCATTTAAAATACCTTCTACATCAAATAAGCAACTGATGGCCTGCCGTGTGAGGCTCTGCCGCAAAACCGGCCGTCGCGTGTTGAAGCCGGCCGTTACCATCTCATAGGAGTCGGGTGTGTACAGGCCCAGGCGCGCAGTATCGGCAGCCGACTGCCGGAGACGGGCAAAATCAGCCGGTGGAATTCCGGCGTACACGTCTACTTCCTGGCGGCGCAAAGCCAGCAGGGCGGCGGTTTGGTCGGGAATTATCTGAAAGCGAATCTGTTCGGGGCGGGCCGTGAGCTGGGGTTCCGTGGCCTGCAGAGGGTCACCCCACCACGGGTGCTTGCGCTGCAAGGTCAGTTGCTGACCGGTTTGCCAGGTTTTCAGCTGATAAGGACCGCTGCCATACCGGCCGGGCGAACGTTCGAGCCCGGCCGCCGCCAGCCGCTGAATGACAGCCGCCACGGCCGGTCGCGCTGCCGCCACGGAGTCGATGCCGGTCAGCGGCAGCGTACGCAGCGTGTGGGCAGAATCAAGCAGGTGCTCGGGCAGAATGGCGAAATCCCCTGACAGCATCCGATAGTCCGGGGCATAGGGGGCGCACACCAGCGTAAAGCGGCGCGGGTCAGCGGCTGAAATCTTAATGTCCTGAATGAAACCGTACTGGGCCTGCATCCGCTCGTTGGGCAAGTCGGGGCAACGCATAGCGCGCAGGCTGAATGCCACATCGGCTGCCAGTATAGGCTGCCCGTCGTCCCAGGTAGCCTGAGGACGGATTCGGTAGGAGAAAAAGGAAGCCGACCCGTTGCGCCGCACCGCGGGCAACGAATCGGCTAACAAAGGAACGAGTTGCTGCCGGGAGGCATCAACGGCTAATAAACTCTGATACGTGAGGTTAATGGCCTGAACGGCCATAGCATTGGCCAACATGTGCGGGTGCAGGGACTCCGGGTCGCGGGGCCAGCGGATACGTACCTGGGCCGCAGGAGGAGTAGCCGGCTTACAGGAGCCAAGCAGTAAAACCAGCAACGCCGTGCGGAACCACAATCCAAGCATCAGGGTAGGGCCGGATGTTGCCGGCTGCCTGGCAAGATACCCAAGTTTTGGAATGGCCTCAGCGAAATGCGGGTTTTAGGGCTTGCTTACCTGGCCTTCGCCCCAGCTGCCGCCACCGGTTGCCGCCGGAGGAGTAGTGGAGGTTGCTTGGCCTTCACCCCAGCTACCACCGCCCGTTTCAAGGGTATTTATGGGCTTGGGGGCAACTGTACCATTAGGCTTATTTAGGAAAGTAGCCAACTGCAGAAGGACGAGTGCAATAAGTTCTAACATGACACGCTTACTGTAGTGAGGTGGAGAGAAGTGAAGATTTGTTTCGAATTTCCCCTGAAATTTGGCCGAAGTAAAGGAAGGTATGTCTGTAAATGGGACTATAACTATGGTTTAACTCAATTGTATTTTTTTCTATTCAAGTTATTGCCTTCTTCCTTTTTTAATTACAGAAGTTAGTAAATAATATGGACGTATGCTAAAATATAGCTAATCTTGTGACACGTTGTTGGCGCCTGGAGGCCGGGGTTAACACAATAAATATTGTGTTTCTCTCAGAGAGTAAGAAGTAAGTGCCTGGTGAAACCTGCCTGGCATCACGGTTGGCTTGAATCACTTACTAAGGGAGGTTAGATGAAAGAATTGGCGTCTATTGCCCGAATTGTGACTAATAGACGGCAGAAAGTGATGCCGTTATTAGACTTTACTCAGAAGCCCACCCAGAGTAAAGAGTTGCAGCTACTGCATCTGCTGCAGACGCGCGACAGCGTGACGATGCTGCAAGCCGTACGGGAGCTGTACGGTAGCGGCAGCGCCGTCAATCAAACGGCCTTGCGCAAGCTCAAATCCCGGGTGCAGCATAAGCTGTTCAATAATCTGTTTTTTCTGGATTATACAGATGCCCGCCACCCGGTGTACCGGCGCTACGAGCAGGAGTGTCTGGACTTGCTGTACCAGGCCGGCGTACTGCTGCGGGAGGGCGAGTACGTAATGTCTGAGAAGCTGTACCGGCGGTGCCAGCGGCTGGCCGCCGAGGGCGAGTTCAACCAGCACGAGGTAACCAGCCTGCTGGGACTGCGGCAGATTTATGCCGAGCAGCGCCAGGCCGGCAAATACCGGCACGCAGTAAAGCAGCTGGGAGCGGCGGAGCGGCTGCTGCACATCGAGCAGCAGGCCAGCGAAATTTTCTGGGAGGCCAAAATGATGCTTTCCGATAAAGTGCGCATCCGGCAGCAGCTGCTTACCAAGCTGCCGGAGTTTGTGCGCCAGATGGAAGTGCTATACGCCCAGGCGCCCGTGTTCCGGGTGTACGACCACCTCTACAAGCTGCGCCTGATGCAGCAGGAGCTCAGCGGGGACTACGAAGGCATTATTCAGACGACCAGCGAGTCGGAAAAGCTGTGGGAGGCCGGCAAGCTGAACGCCAAGCGCTTCGACCGGCGCTACAATATGTTTTACAGCGTTTTTGCCCACCTGCAGGCCCGGCGTCTGCAGGCCGGGCTGGAACTGGCAGCGCAGTATCTGAGCGCCTTTCACCGCTCATCCGGCAACTGGTTTGTGTTCATGGAGCACTACCTGCTGCTGGCTATGCACGCAAGCGCATATGGCAAGGCCACCGAGCTGCTGAAAATGGCCTTCGACAACCCGTTTTTCAGCAAGCTGCGCACGGCGGCTCAGCAGCGGTGGGAGCTGTACCGGGCCTATCTGTACTTTGTGGCGCCCGAAAACCTGCCGGTACGCAACCTGCACTTTGCCCAGCTAATGCATGTTCTGCCCGAGTACAGCCGCGACAAGCAGGGCCTGAACGTGGCCATCCTGATCCTGCAGTTTCTGTATTACCTCAAGCAGCGTAACTTGGAAGAAGTACTGTCGCGCCTGGAGGGCCTGCGCAAATACGCTGGCACCCACCTGCGGGAGGCCGCTGCCCTGCGCGGGCGGTTATTCTTCCGTCTGCTGCAGCTCACCGTCACCGAGAACTTTGATGAGGCTCTGTGCCGCCGCAAGGGGCAGCCCCTGCTGGCCAAACTTGCTCAGACGCCCATGCCCGGCGAAGCCTTTGCGGGTATCGAAATCATTCCGTACGAAAACCTGTGGCAACTCACGCTGCACCTGATGGAGCAGGTGGAGCAGTAAGCTCCGTTATGTAATTCGGCAAGCCGCAGCGAAGTCAGAGCAGCGTCGGTCAGAACTTGTTGAGGCGCTGCGTGACGTCGCGCATGTATGTCTGGCCGATGGGAATCAGCTTGTGGTCGATGTTGATAGCGTTGTCTTCAATAGCCTGAATCCACTTCATGCCCACGATAAAGGAGCGGTGCACGCGCACGAACAGCGCCGGCGGAAACTTCTCTTCCACGGCCCGCATGGTGCTATACACGATGAGCTTGCTCTGGCCCGTAACGATGTGCACGTAGTCGCCCAGGGCCTCCACGTAGCGCACTTCGTCGAAGAGCACCTTCACCAGCTTGTTGTCCACCTTCACAAAGGTGAACTCGCTTGATTCGGCGGCACCCGGTTCCGGGGCGTTGTTGGTGAACTGGTCGAGGGCTTTCTGGGCGGCTTTCAGGAAGCGGGCGTAGCTGATGGGCTTCACCAGATAATCGACCACCGAAAACTCAAATGCCTCTACCGCATACTCCTTGCTGGACGTGATAAGCACTACGAGGGGCGGGCTGGGCAGGGCCCGCAGCAGCTCGATACCCGACATCAGCGGCATCTCCACGTCCAGAAACAGCACGTCCACGGGAGAGGTGCGCAGGAACTCAGCGGCCTCCACCGAACTGTTATAGTGCCCCACAGCCTGCAGAAACGGCGTATTGACAATGCAATTCTCGACAATCTGCACCGCCAGTGGGTCATCATCAACGATAAGGCAGCGGAGAGGAGCAGCGGGTACGGGCATAAAGCAGGAAAGGAGATTAAGAGAGTGGCCACAAGGTACGCGGCCCAAACGAATTTCAGGAGTCAGACCGAGGCAGCCAGTTCGTCGTGGCGGGCCTGAACAAGCGGCAGCACTTGCCGAAACTGCTGCTCGATAAGCTCAACTGTGCGCACGGCCTCCGGGTTATCGGCTTTGGCCGAAATTTCCAGCTGCTCCAGGTTATGCGTGAGGCTCTGCAGGCCAAAATACGCCAGCTGGCCTTTCAGTTTGTGGGCTTCGCGGGCCAGTTGCGGCAGGTCGGGGCGCTGAGAAGCGGCCAGTAGGGCCGTCAGCTGCCGGGGCGCCTCACGCAGAAACGTTTCCAGCACCCGCACCATGAAGGTAGTGTTAGCGCCCGCCAGCTCTTCCAGCAAACTCCAGTCGGGGCGCAGTTCGGTTTGAATGAGGGGAACGGGAGATGAGGCGGTTGGCTCCGGTGGCCCGGCCGCAGTGGCCCGGCCGGTGCAGTGAGCCAGCGCGGTGTAGAGCACAGCCGGCTCAAACGGCTTGGGCAGGGCGTCGTTCATGCCGGCGGCCAGGGCCAACGCGCGGTCCTCGGGCAAAATAGCTGCCGTAAGACCGAGGATGGGCAGCTGTTGAGCATCCGGGAAGTGACGACGCAGCTCCCGGGTAGCCTCATAGCCATCCATTTCGGGCATGTTCACGTCCATTAGCACCGCATCGAAGGGCTGGTGCAGGGCGGCCTCCACGGCCAAGCGGCCGTTGGCTGCCACCGTCACCTCCACATTCCAGGCTTCGAGGGTGCGGCGGGCCACCAGCTGGTTAAGACCGTTGTCTTCGGCTACCAACACCCGCAGAGGGGGCTCAAACGGCTGCAATATCGTGGGCAGCTGAAACGGCGCGGCCGTCGGATCCGGCTGGCCGGCATCGGTTCGGGAGCCGTCGAGCAGGTCATTGAACAGCGTGAGCAACGTATGCGAAGCTCCCTGCAACGCGGTAAGGTCCTCCAGTTGCCCAGGTGTCAGCGGACTTTGCTGCAGCAGGTGAGAGAGGCCCAGCACAGCGTTCAGCGGAGTACGAACTTCGTGGCTCATATCGGCCAGGAAGCGGGATTTGGCCAGCCGGGAGGACTCCGCCGCGGCGCGGGCTTCGGCCAGTTCGACGGCACGCTGCTGCAGTGTCTGTCTTAACTTCTGCTCGCGCCGCCGCGCCGCCCGCAGCAGAACGTAGCCAACCACCATTAACCCCAGAATTAGCAGTGCCCCAACCCAGACAGTATGCCAAAAAGCAGCGTGAATGTGCAAAACCAGGGGGGTATGAGCGAAAAATAGCGCCGCCAAAGGCTTGTTGCCGACGGCCGGCACCAACAGGTACTGCTGGGCGGGGCAGATCAGGCTGGTACTCCATTCGGTTAGCAAAAGCCCCATACAGCGCATAGACATACAATTCAGGCGGGAAAAGCCGGAAGCCCGGCCCCAAGGCAAGCAGTTCCGGCAGGAGGGAAGCCTGCAGCTGAGTTATGGGTGGGTTGCCGCGGCCATCCAAGTCTGGCCGGAGCAAGGGCTAGCGGCCTCCGGGGCCAAGATAAAGCGGAATGCCGCAGAAACCTCGGAAGGCGGCGCGGGCTTTGGCCGGCAAAAGGTTGGCTAAACGCGCTGAGACGCGTACCTTGCCTCGCTGCCACTGCTATCCTCCTGTCCGTATGTCTGCCTCTCCCACCCGCACTACTGAATTTCTCGACCAGCTGGAAAAAAGCATCCGCCGCGCCCAGGAAATAAATAATGCGCGTTTTCGCCAGCTCGACATCCAGGAGCTGAACCGCCGCCCGCACCCCGGCAAGTGGAGCGTAGGCCAGTGCCTGGAGCACCTCAACATTATGGGCGGCCACTACCTGCCCGATATGATGCGACGCGTGCGCCTGGCCCGCCAGCGCGGCAGCCGCCCCGCCGAGCAGGTAAAACACGGGTACTTCGGCAGCAAGCTGGTGGAGGCCATGCGGACGCCCGCCAGCGAAAAACCCCTGAAAACTCCGCAGCAGTACGCGCCCAGCGGCTCGCGGCTGCCGCGAACCGTGGTGGAGGTATTTGGCCGGCAGCTCGATGAACTGCTGCGCATTATTGCCGTGGCCCGCGAAATCAACGCCAACCGGGTGCGCATTCCCAACCCCGTGTTTCCACTGCTGCGCATCCGCCTCACCGACCAGCTGGAGGCGCTGGTGCTGCACCTGGACCGCCACCTGCTGCAGGCCGAGCAGGTGCTCGACACCAAGCCCGCCGCCGGCTCGGCCCGGCCCGCCACCTTCGAAACCGAATAACGAAAACGCCCGCTTCTGTCACTCCGGAAGCGGGCGTTTTCGTTGGGCGGAGCATAACGGTTGAGGTTATTTGCGCACATTTTTCGGCTGCGTGTGTGCTTTTGGCTGGATCCGTGCATCTATGTCTGTACTTACCCATGCGTTTCGCGCGTTATCGGCTCATGCGTTTCTTCCTGCTGGCTTGCTTTTCCCTGTTGATGCTGTTCTCCACTGGTTCTTCGGCGCCCACGCCACCCGCCGGCCCCGACCCTAAAAAATGGCAGCAGGTAGATGCCCT
Organism: Hymenobacter guriensis; assembly: GCF_015773195.1. Lineage (GTDB taxonomy): Bacteria > Bacteroidota > Bacteroidia > Cytophagales > Hymenobacteraceae > Hymenobacter > Hymenobacter guriensis. Next base: position 220,482 of record NZ_JADWYK010000002.1, on the reverse strand, counting down.
GCTGGCGAAGAACCAAACCACCTCGGCCGCCAGGCTGGTCGACGAGCTGTACCGCGCCGCCCGCCAGCGCCAGGATACGCCCGAGTACCTGCGCGCCCTGCTCTACAAGCTGCGGCTGCTGGAAGCCAAAGAGGAAGAAGCCGACGTGAAGGCCATTGCCTTGCTGGAAGCCGACCTGAAAACCGCGCAGTTCCCGGCCCGGCCCATTCTTCACAGCCTCTTGGGCCAGCTCTACGTTACCTACTACCAGGAGCACCGCTACCAGCTTTACGACCGTACCAGCGGCGCTACCGAAAATGCGGCGCCCACCGATACCAGCGCCCAGGACCTGCGCACCTGGGATGCCGCCCGTCTCGGCAGCGCCGTGGTGCGGCACTACCGCGCCTCGGTGAAGGAAGAGCCCGGCCGCCAGCAGCAACTGCCCCTGGCCCGGCTTGGCTACGCCGTGACGGGTGGCGACGTCGAGAGCCTTACCCTAGTGCCCACCCTCTACGACCTGCTGGCCCACCGCGCCATTGAGGGCCTCGGCAACGATGAGTATTACGTAACCCAGCCCGCCGAGCAGTTTAAGCTGACCAACCCAACTCTGTTCGGCTCTGCTGCCGAGTTTGCCCAACTGAAGCTGACCACCCCGCTGGCTGATTCGCTTAACGGCCAGTACCACGTGCTACTGGTGCTGCAAGAACTCACGGCCTTCCGCCTCCGCGAGGCCGCCAACCCCGCTGCCCTCGCCGACGTGGACCTAGCCCGCCTGCGCTTTGTGCGCGAGCATGCCGAAATGCCCGACCAGGACGCGCTGTACGAAGCAGCTCTGGTGCGCGCTATCGATACGTATCGTGCCCTGCCTATTGCCAGCCGGTTTATGTTTGAGCAGGCCAACGTGCTCCGCGAAACCAACCCTGCCAAAGCCCGTGAACTGGCGCTAGCCGCCGAAAAAGCCTACCCCAAATCTCTCGGGGCGCAGCAGGCCCGCAACCTGCGCCTTGGTATCGAAGCCGTGGCCCTGCACTTTACCACCGAGGAGGTCGTGCTGCCTAATAAGCCCTGGCTGCTGAAGCTGGAGGTGCGCAACGCTCCGCAGCTATATGCTACGGCTTACCGCGTCAGCAGCGCCCAGGTCGTGCGCCACTTGGAACAGGTAAACCCGAAGCCCCGCACCTGGCAGCAGCGCTACGCCCGCGTGCTGGCCGCCAAGCCCGCCGCTGCGTGGACGCTGCCCGTTGCGGGCCCCGCCGATTATCGGGCGCACAGTGTGCAACAGGCCGGCCCGGCGCTGCCGTTGGGGCACTATCTGATTGTGCTCAGCACGGCTGCTGATACTCCCACCAAAGACAAGCCTGGCGTGTCCACCGAGTACGGAGAGCTGCACGTGAGCGAGCTGAGCCTAGTGCGCCGCAACGCCAACACGCAGTCCGGTCCGCAGGTGCTGGTGCTGCACCGGCAGAGCGGCCAGCCACTGGCCGGGGCCAGCGTGCTGCCTTTCATGCAGTACTACGACCAGCCCAGCCGCAACTACAAGCAGCGGCGGGGCACGAACGTAACCACCGATGCCGAGGGCCAGGCCCAGGTTGCTATGGGAATGGTTACCGGCGAGAATATCCACCTACGGGCGCTGCTACTGACCAAAGGCGCCGATTCTTTGCTGATCGAGGAAGGCGGCTACTACGGCCCGCGCTACCGCCCGGACGAGGAGCAGCTCCAGCGCCGCACTTTTCTGTACACCGACCGCGCCATCTACCGCCCCGGCCAGACGCTCTACTTCAAAGGCATCCTGACGGAAACCCAGGCCGGCAAATCCCGCCTGCTCACCGGGCAGCCCGTTTCGGTGCGGCTCGTGGACGTAAACGGTCAGACCGTGCAGACGCTGCCCTTCACCAGCTCCGACTTCGGCTCTTTCCACGGCTCGGTGGTGCTGCCTACGGGCTTGCTGAACGGAGAAATGAGCCTGCAGACTGATAATGGTAGCGCGAGCTTCGCGGTGGAAGACTACAAGCGGCCCACCTTCCAGGTCACGTTTGAACCCGTAAAAGGCACGCCCGTACTGGGCCAGCCCGTAGCGGTGCGCGGCCAGGCCACGGCCTACGCCGGGCAGCCCGTGGATGGTGCCACGGTGCGCTACCGCGTGATGCGCCGCACGTTCTGGCCCCTGTACCGTCCGTACAGCGGCCGGATGAGTTTTCCGGGCCCCTATGGCCGGGCAGAAGTGGAAATCAGCAACGGCACCACCCAAACCGATTCGGCGGGCGGATTCACCGTCAATTTTACTGCGCAGAGTGAGGCTGCCGCCAACAAGCGCGGCGGCTGGGGCCCCGGCTACGTGTTTGAAGTAACGGCCGACGTAACGGATGCCGCCGGCGAAACCCGTACCGGTCAGCAAACTATCAGCCTGGGCAACGCGGCCCTCACGCTGCAGTTGGAAGTGCCGGAGCTCCTGAACCGCGAAAAGCTGCCGGCTCTGCGGCTGCTGAGCACCAACGCCACCGGCGAAGCCCGCCCTGCGAAGGGCCAGCTGCGCCTCTACCGTCTCACGCCACCCGCCCACGCCTTCCGCCCCCGCGCCTGGGAGCGGCCCGAGCGCGAAGCCCTCAGTCGCGAAGAGTTCAAGCGCCGTTTTCCGCTGGATGCCTACGGGAAAGAAGACAACGACAGCACCTGGGCGCGCACGGAGGTCTTCACCCAGGACTTTGATACCAATACCACGCCTCTGCTACCAGAGTTGGCCGCTGCGCTAACCAGGCAGCAACCCGGCCGCTATGTGCTCGAAGCCACCGCCACCTCGGCGGAGCAGCCCGCCAAAACCGAGCAGCGCTTCACGCTCTACACTCCCTCGGCTAATGAGCTGCCCGTGCCCACCACCGATTGGTTTGTGGCTCTGCAGGACAGCGTGCCCCCCGGTCAAGCAGCCCAGTTCCTGGTAGGCGGCAGCGAAGCCGGCGCCCGGGTACTGGTGGAAGTAGAAGCCGCCGGCCAGCCCCTGCGCCGCGAGTGGCTGACGCTGAACGCCAACGAGCAGCGCCTGGTAACCGTGCCCGTGCCTGCAGCTCTTGGTGAAACGCAGCTTTACATCCATACCACCCAGGTGCGCGACAACCGCCTGTACCTGCACAATGCCGTGGTGCAGGTGGCCACGCCGCCCGCGCCGTTGCGCCTGAGCATTGCCACCTTCCGCGACAAGCTCCAGCCCGGCCAGAAAGAAACCTGGCGCGTTACCATCCACAACGCCGAGGGCAAGCCTGCCAACGTCGAGCTGCTGGCCACGCTCTACGACCAGTCCTTGGACACGTTCCGGCCGCACAGTTTCATGGATCTGGATTTCCCGAAGCCGTACCATCCTGCGCTTTTGGGTTGGAATGGGCAGTTCAGGACGGAAGAGTCCACAGAACTCTTAGACGGCAACCCGGTAGCCGGGACCATTTGGAGTATCGTCTACCCGCACCTGCATATGTGGGGCTATCTGGGCGAGGATGAAACGACAGATCAAAAGGAACTGCGCGGCAAAGGGACTGTAAGTCGTATGCTGCAAGGGAAGGTTGCCGGTGTGCAGGTGGAATCGGCTGCTATGGCCGCTCCAGTAACTTCTGTGCGGGTAGCTGACGCCCAAGATGAGAGTCTGGCAGAAGTGGTGGTAGCCGGCGCACCCAAGCCTGCTCAACCCGACCTCTCCAGCGTGCAGGCCCGCAAGGATTTTCGCGAAACGGCTTTCTGGCTGCCCGCGCTGCGCACCAACGACCAGGGCGAAACCGTGCTGGAATTCCAGATGCCCGAAGCCGTGACGCGCTGGCAGCTCTTGGCCCTGGCCCACGACCAGGAGCTGCACACCGGCTTGCTTCGCCGCGACCTAGTGACGCAAAAGTCCCTGCAGGTAACACCCAACGCCCCGCGCTTTTTCCGGGAAGGCGACCAGCTGCGCTTCTCGGCCAAGCTCAGCAACCTCACCGCCCAGCCCCTGAGCGGTACCACCCAGCTTTTCCTCTTCGACGCCCGCACCCAGCAGCCCATCGAAAGCAAGGTGCTACAAGGCGCGGCCCAGCAGGCATTCCAGCTGGCCGCCAACCAAAGCTCGGCCGTAAGCTGGAGCCTGCGCATCCCTGAAACCGCTGAAGGCCAGATGCCGCTTGAAGCCATTACCTACCGCGTAGTCGCCTCTGCAGAACTGAGAAGTAAGAATCAAGAATCAAGAATTGGCAAGAAGAAGGGGAAAGAAGCCAAAAGCCAAAAACAAGCAACTAGAAACAAGCAACTAGAAACTGTTTCCGACGGGGAGGAGAACACCCTGCCGGTGCTGCTCAACCGCATCCTCATCACCGAAAGCCTGCCGCTGCCCATTGTGGGGCCGGCTACGCGGGAGTTTGAGCTGAAAAAGCTGACGAGCACCACGTCGGGCACACGGCGTAACTACTCGCTCACGCTGGAAATGACGCCCAACCCCGCCTGGTACGCCGTGCAGGCTCTGCCTTACCTGATGGAGTACCCCTACGAGTGCTCCGAGCAGGTGTTCAGCCGCCTCTACGCCAACCTGCTGGCCGCCCGCATTCTGCAGCAGAACCCCAGGCTGCAGCCCGTACTGGCCGAGTGGAAGCGCGCCGCCCAGGCCGGCGACAAATCGGCCCTTACCAGCAAGCTGGAGCAAAACCAGGAAGTAAAAGCCCTGCTGCTGCAAGAAACCCCCTGGGTGCGAGATGCTCAGAACGATACCGAACGGATGCGCCGCCTGGCCGAGCTGCTCGATGAGCCCCGCCTGCGCGCCGAAACTGCCCGCGCCCTGCTCAAGCTATCCAAAATGCAGCAGCCCAACGGCGCTTTTCCCTGGTTTGAGAAGATGCCCGACGACCGGTACATCACCCAGCTCATCGTAGCGGGTTTTGGCAAGCTGCAGAAGCTGGGCGCCCTCGATGCCAGCCAGGACGAGCAGGCCCGGCCCGTCCTGCAAAACGCCCTGCGCTACCTCGATGAGCAACTGCAGCGCGACTACACCGAGCTGCGCAAACAGCCGAAAGTCGACCTGAAGAAAGACCACCTCCAGGATATTCAGATTCAGGCCTTATACGCCCGCAGCTTCTGGTTGAAGCAGGCTGTAGCAAAATCGGCCCAACCGGCGCAGGCCTACTACCAGCAGCAGGCCGCCACCTACTGGCCCGCCCAGACGCGTTACCTCCAGGCCCAACTGGCGTTGGCCTTGCACCGCACGAAAGCCGCCCCCACCGCCGTGCGCGACGTCCTCACGGCTCTGCGCGAAAATGCCCTGCACTCGCCGGAGCTGGGTATGTACTGGAAGGAAGTACCCGGCGGCTACTACTGGCGCGAAGCACCCACCGAAACCCAGGCCACGCTTATCGAGGCATTCGATGAAGTGCAGGACGACCAGAAAGCGGTGGATGAAATGAAGCTCTGGCTGCTCAAGCAAAAGCAGACCCAGCACTGGGAAAGCACCCGCGCCACCGCCGATGCCTGCTACGCCCTGCTCCTACGCGGCTCCGACTGGCTGCAGCCCACCCAGCCTCTGCAAGTGCGGGTAGGAGGGGAACTGGTAAAACCCATGGCCCAGCAAACCGGCACCGGATACTTCAAAACCACGTGGTCGGCGGCAGAGGTGAAGCCAGCCCAGGGCAAGGTTTCGGTGCAGAAGACCGTTGCTGGGGTGGCCTGGGGCGCGCTCTACTGGCAGTACTTCGAGCAGCTCGATAAAATTACGCCTGCCACCACGGCGCTGAGCCTGGAGCGGCAGCTCTTCCGGGAGCAGCGCACGGCTGGTGGCCCGGTGCTGGAGCGCCTCACCGCCGCCGCGCCCCTGCGGGTGGGCGACGTGCTGGTGGTGCGCCTCGTGCTGCGTGCCGACCGCGACCTGGAATACGTGCACCTGAAAGACCAGCGGGCCGCCGGCCTGGAACTGATCAGCCAGACTTCGGGCTACCGCTACCAAGGCGGGCTAGGCTACTACGAAAGCCCCCGCGACGCGGCCACCAACTTCTTTATCGGCTTCTTCCCCAAAGGCACGCACACCTTCGAATACCGTCTGCGGGCCGCCCAGAGCGGTGATTTTTCGGGTGGCCTCTCGCAGCTGCAGTGCCTCTACGCACCGGAGTTTACTACCCACTCGGCCGGTACGCGGGTGCAGATCGGGGAGCAGTCAGGGAAATAGGAAGAAATTGCATTTTTACTTTCAATATCGTGGCGCAAAGGGCTGAAAAGGCCCTTTGCAGCCTGTCGGTTGGGACGTGGCTTGTTATTCGGCTGAGGATATGGTACTTTTGCCCTCCCATCAACCGAAGAAAGTAGCTGATGCGTATCGTATTACTGTGTGCGGGGCTGTTGTTGAGCGGGGTCGGAGCACAGGCTCAAGGCCAGAAAAAGCCGACTCCTTCCACCCCCGATACGGCCGGAAAAGTGGCCGTGCCCGTGCGCCCGGCTTTGCCCGGGGAAGAAAAGCTAACGGCCCAGGAGCGGGTAGAGCGGGACTTTCTGATGCCCGTGCGCCGCAAGATGCAGCCTACGGCGCCCAAGCCCGAGCCAGCGGCTTCAGTGGCAACTGCCGCCACGGCCCGGCACGTAGCCGCCGCCCCGGCACCGGCCGCTGAAGTCTCTGCTCCCGCCGTCGAGAAAACCACCACTGAAGCCACTGCCGCGCCGGCTGCCCCCGCCGCCCCGCGCCGCCGCTATACGCGCACCCGGCACCGTTCCGCCACCAGCCGTAAGGTCAGTAGCAAGAAACGGGTAACAAAGAAAAAAACTACTTCGCGCCGGCGCTAGCAGGGCCTTCTAATTGCAGCAAACCAGAGCAATAAAAAAGACGCGGCCGTTGCGGCCGCGTCTTTTTTATTGCTCAAACTTTTCGTCGGATAGTACGAAGTGCCGCAATCAGTAATTCTTATGCGTTCTGTGGCATCAGGCGCACTACCAGGCCATCCATCCGCTCGGTGATACGAATCTGGCAGGAAAGGCGGCTGCCCTGCGTCATCACCGGCAGGCTTTCCAGCATGGCCAGCTCATCGTCGCTGGGCTCGGGCAGGGCGGGGCCGGCCAGCACTTCCACGTGGCAGGTGCCGCACAGGGCCATGCCGCCACAGGTAGCCTGGATATCGTAGCCATCGGCCTTCAGAATTTCCATCAGGCTCAGGCCCATATCAGTGGGCGCTACTACCTCGCGCCGCTGGCCGGGCGCTTCTTCCACATACACACGTACTTCGTCGGTCATGCTATATCAATGAGTGAATGGGTGACTGAGTGACTGCGTGATTTAGTGAGTTGGTAATCAAGAGAACATCAACTCACTAAATCACGCAGTCACTAACTCACTTACAAGGTGGGTACCCCGTTGACGGTGGTGTACTTCAGTACGTACTTTTTGTCGGGGTTGATGTATTTGAATGCTCCCTGGGCCATGAGGGCTGCTTCGTGGAAGCCGCACAAAATCAGCTTCAGCTTGCCGGGGTAAGTATTGATGTCGCCGATGGCAAACACGCCGGGCTCGGAAGTGGAGTAATCCAGGGTGTTCACCTTCACCGCATCGTCCTGCAGCTCCAGGCCCCACTCGCCAATCGGGCCGAGCTTGGGGGTGAGGCCAAACAGCGGGATAAAGTGGTCCAATGCCACCGACTCCGTGCTGCCGCCGTTGGCCGTAATGGTTACGGCTTCGAGGTGGCCGTTGCCGTGCACGTGCGTCACGTTGCTGCTCAGCACTAAGCGTACTTTGCCGGCTTCGTGTAGCTTCTGCACTTTCTCGGCCGAGTCGGCGGCCCCGCGGAAGGTAGTGCCGCGGTGCACCAGGGTCACTTCCTTCGCCACATCAGCCAGGAAGATAGTCCAGTCGAGGGCGGAGTCGCCGCCGCCGGCAATAACCAGGCGCTGGTTGCGGAAGTGCTCCGGGTCGCGCACCATATAGTGTACACCCCGGCCGCCTTCAAACTTTTCGAGGTCCTCGATGGCCGGCTTGCGGGGCTCGAAGGAGCCCAGCCCGCCGGCTATGCAGATGGTTTTGCAGATGATTTCGGTGCCGTCGGTGGTGAAGAGCTGGAACGTGCCATCATCGAGCTTGGCGTAACGCTCCACCCGCTCGCCCAGCGTGAAGGTGGGGTGGAAGGGCGCAATCTGCTGCATGAGGTTGCGCACCAGGTCGCCGGCCAGCACCTCGGGAAAGCCCGGGATGTCATAAATCGGCTTTTTTGGGTAGATTTCGGAAAGCTGCCCACCCACCTGCGGCAGGGCATCCACCACGTGGCAGCGCAGCTTCAACAGACCGGCTTCAAAAACGGCAAACAGCCCCACCGGCCCGGCGCCGATGATGCAGATATCAGTGGAAATAGAATTCATACGGAAAGCAAAAGGCTGCGCGGAAAGGCTGCGCAGGCGTTAAACACCCAAACCCGCTAAAACGTTGGCGGGCCGCACTAAACGGCCGCAAAGGTACACTGCAGGGCGTTGTATTATACTATTTCTTCTACATTTGGTGGAGCAGGAGGTGGTAGTGACTGGGGTGGCTCCGCGTTAGGCCTCATGTTGTTGAGTACTGTAGCCCGGTTTGCCCGGGCGCAGGAATACTGTTTGGAGTAGCATGAATTTACCGGCACTGGCACATACCGAGTACCTCACCATCTATTACGATGAGGCCAATGGCTGGCTTTACAACCAGTGGCGCGGTGAGCAGACGCAGCAAACGGTAACGGCCGGTTGCCGCGCTGTGCTGGGCTTCGTGAACCAGCTGCAGCTGCGCAAAATCCTGAACGACAATTCCCTGCTTACCAAGCCCTGGACCGGGGCGGCCGAGTGGGTTGAGCGGGAGTTCTTCCCGCGCGCGGCCGATGCCGGAGTAGAAGCCATTGCCTGGGTAGCGCCCCCGGAGTATTACAACACTCTGTCGGCTCGCCTGCAGCTGCGCGGGCAGGAGCGGCCCATGATTTTTCCCTTCGAGCAAGCCAGCGTAGCCGCGCAGTGGCTGCGTGATGTGTAGTTGGTTGATATACAAAAGGGTGCATCGTATTCTGTGCAAACTCCGCAGCCGGACCGGCTGCGGAGTTTGTGTTTGGTAGGAGAGTAAGCGCAGGCTTTTCGGAGGAAGTTGAAAAATAAATTCGCTATGACGCAAATATACGACATACCATGTCGTATATTTGCGTCATAGTAAGATGCTCTTCGTATGACGCACGCCAAAACCACGGAGTTTACCCAGCAGCAGCAGGACCTTGCCCGCGTAGCCAAGGCGCTGGCGCACCCCGCCCGCGTGGCCATCATCCAGCTATTGGCCGCCAAACGAACCTGCATTTCCGGCGACATAGCCGCCGAGCTGCCCCTGAGCCGCACCACCGTGTCGCAACACCTGCAGGAGCTAAAGGCGCTGGGCCTGATTCGGGGCGAAATCGACGGCCTCACCGTTTGCTACTGCCTGAACTATGAGCTGCTGCAACAGGTCCGGCAGCAGTTCGCCGGCTTTTTCGGCGAGGTGGCTATTGCTCCCGCCAGCGGGCCGGCGGAGGCCTGCGCCTGCTAACTGACTTTCTCATCCTTCAAATACTCTGATCATGAAGATATCTGAAATGAAAGCCTCCCTTGCGGGGGTTGAAGCCGTTAATTTTCGCCTGCCGGATGGCTCCTACCTGCCCGCCCATTTCCATGTAACGGAAGTGGGCCTGGTAAACAAGCACTTCATCGACTGCGGGGGCGTGGAGCGACGGGAAACTGCGGCCAACTTCCAGCTTTGGGAAGCCGGCGACTACGACCACCGGCTTGCTCCCCGTAAGTTTCTGCACATTCTCGCCTTGTCGGAGAAAATCCTAGGGTCTGAGGATCTGGATATTGAGGTGGAGTATCAGCAGCAGACCATCGGCAAATTCGGCCTTATGTTCGACGGAACGGATTTCGTGTTAACTCCCAGGCAGACGGCCTGCCTCGCGCAGGATGCCTGCGGCATTCCCAGCCACCAGCTTGCCCTGCCGCAGCTGCAGGTTGCCGGTTGCGCCCCGGGAGGCGGATGCTGCTAGAGCTTCTGTTAGGCCTGGCCTCGCGAGAAACTCGTTTCCGGGTACTGCTGCGTTTTTTCAGATGACTATTGCCTTTTTCTCGGATGTGCACGGCAATCTGCCGGCTCTGCAGGCCGTGCTGGCCGATATCGGCCAGCGCCAGCCGGACATGGTATTCTGCCTGGGCGACCTGGTAGGCTACGCGCCCTGGCCGAATGAAGTCATAGCCGAAATCCGGCGGCGCGGCATTCCCACCCTGGCCGGCAACTACGACCAGGGTATTGGCCTGGGTAGCAGCGAGTGCGGCTGCGCCTACAAAACCGAGGAAGACAAACAGCTGGGCGCGCAAAGCATTGCCTTTACCAACGCCGCCGTGGGCGAAGCGGAGCGCCGCTACCTGCGCCTGCTGCCCAAGCACATGCGTCTGGAGTTTGTTGATGAGCCCTGCACGCTCAGTTTGTTGATGGTGCACGGCTCCCCGCGCTGCATCAACGAGTATCTGTTTGAAGACCGCCCCGAAGAAAGCCTGCTGCGGATACTGATCGATGCCCGCGCTGATGTGCTGCTGTTTGGGCACACGCACAAGCCCTTTCATCGGGCCCTGGCTTACGAGCAGGAAGGCCAGACCCGCTACCGCCACGCGCTCAACATTGGCTCCGTGGGCAAACCCAAGGATGGGAATCCGCAGGCGGCTTACCTGCTCCTCCACCTCGATAACGATACTTGCCTCACCCGCCCCGATGGCCTGCGTAGCGAGCTGGTGCGCGTGCCCTACGACGTTGAAAAAGTTGCTCAAGCTGTGGAGAATAGCCCCTTACCTAACGCCTACGCTGATATGTTGCGCCGGGCTTACTAAATTTCCCCATGGATATCCGCCTTCTTCCTCTCGCTGCGGTGCACTGGCCTGCCGTGCGCGCTATCTATGAGCAGGGCATTGCCACCGGGAATGCCACCTTTCAAACCGAAGCCCCCAGCTGGGAGGCCTGGGACGCCGCGCATCTCAAGCACAGTCGGCTGGTTGCTCTCGATAATACCGAGCAGGTACTGGGCTGGGCAGCCCTAACGCCGGTTTCGGGACGTTGCGTGTACGCGGGCGTAGCCGAAGTAAGCGTGTACATTGCCGCCGTCGCCCAGGGCCAGGGTATCGGCCGCCAGCTTCTGCAGGCCTTGGTTAAGGAGTCGGAGCAAAACGGCATCTGGACGCTGCAGGCGGGTATATTTCCGGAAAACGAGCCTAGCATCCGGCTGCACCAAGCCGCCGGCTTTCGGCTGATTGGGCAGCGGGAGCGAATCGGGCAGATGCGCGGAGTGTGGCGCAATACGGCGCTGCTGGAGCGCCGCAGCACCACGGTGGGCGTAGAATAAAACGAACATAAAAAAGGCCCTCAGCGTGCTGCTGAGGGCCTTTTCTGTGGTCGCATAAGGAGTCGAACCTTAAACCTTCTGATTCGTAGTCAGATGCTCTATCCAATTGAGCTATGCAACCAGGTACCGCCAACAGAACGATTTTCCGTTTTGGTTGTGCAAAGATAGCAGGGTAAGTACGGGCTGTGCAAGCTGGGAGCGGCATTTTGCCCGTTTTTTTTGCCGAAAGACTGCAAGATGCTGAAATTCAGCTGAAATTTTTGTGCTCTTTTTCGACGCCTTTTTGCAGCACGCGCTTTAAGGCGCGAGTAAACAGGTAGTAAAGTCCAAAGGCGGAAACGGCCAGCAGCAGCGCCACCAGCACCTTGCCCGCCGTACCCGTGTCTGGGTCCTGAATGAGCAGCAGCACATCCTGCGCCTTGGTGCCCAGCCAGTAGAAAAACAGGGTACGGGGCAGCATGCCAACCACCGAAGCCGTGAGAAACTGACGACGCGGCACCCCTACTACGGCCAGAATGAACGTGATAAGCGCGAATGGCAGCACCGGCGAAAGGCGCGTGAGCAGTACCAGCCGCCAACTGTCGCCGCGCAGCTCGTGCATCACGGCGTGGGCCTTCGGGAAACGCTCCAGCAGGCGAATCAGCTTGCCTTTGTCGAGAGTGGTAGCCAGCATATGCCCGAACAGCGCCGCCAGCATGTAAGTGAGCAGCATGCCCGGAAAGCCCGCCCAGTTGAAGTAGAAGGCCGTAATGAGCACTACCACCGTGGTATGCGTGAGGGCCAGCGTCATGGCTACGGCTACCACGCCAAAGTATAGGAGCATTTCCCAGGCCGTAGGCTGGGCTAGCAGCTCGCGGTTGTGGTGCAGCACCCAAGCCAGGGCACTATCGCCCAGCAGCGGGAGCAGGGCCAGCAGCAGCAGCAGCGCCAAGGTGGATTTATTCTGGTGGAAAAGCTCTTTCAGGAAAGCCATAGGCAGCGTAAAACAGACGGGCCAGCTGGAAACAGCTGGCCCGAAGGTAGAACGAAAGAATGAACGGAAAGGCTACATGTTCCGGATTAGCTGGTTTTGGCGTTTGCCGCTTACTCGTCTTCGGTTTTGCCCCCGAAAAAGCGCCGGATAGCCGTCCAGCCGCCGGCTACCAGGGCCAGAATGACTTTCCAGAACTTGACAAACAAAGCCAAGGCACCTGCTTTGGCCAGAACCTTGCCGGCCACCAGCCCGCCAATCCCGTAGGCAGCTACCTCGTCAAGCTTGGGGTTGAAGTCGGCATATTGCTGGCCTTTGGCAAACTCCACGCTTTTGATGATGGCGGGAATGGTGCGGCGGATTTCGGGTAGCTGGGTCATGCTCCCAATGGCGTTGAGGTTGAGCACGCCCTTGCGGCCCAGCACGCGCACGTTGTAGTTGAGCGTGGTTTCGGACGTGCCGCTGAAGCGCAGCTCTTTGGCCCAGTGCAGTACGTTGAGCTTCGCGTCGTAATAGGGTTTGGCGGCCCAGCCAATCAACAGTACGCGGCCGTAACCCGCCTTTTCCCGCTCCTCGTTGGCTTCTTCGGTGTCGTCCTGCATTTCTTTGAGCAGGTCGTAGTCGATATCGGCGGCATCATCGTCCTCCACGTAGCCCGAGGGGTCGTACTCAATGTCGAAAGCCCAGTTGTTGTCCGACAAAGGACCCCGGTCATCGGGGAGCAGCATACCGAGGGAGCCGCCTTCGGGGTTTCCCCAAAGCTTGGTCAGCACGTAGTTGCTTTGTTCAGCGTCAAGGAAGCGGAAGCCTTTGGGTACTTCCAGTGAGCCTAAGTTATCAGGCAGGACAATGTGCCCGGTCTGGTAGTGAAGGGTGGCATGGACGGAATCGACATAAGCCTTTTCACGGTCAAGGGAGTCGGCAGGCACTGGTGGGGTAGAGGCCGCGGCGCTCAGGTGGAGGCTGGCCAGCACGGCCAGCAGGAGTAGCAGTCTTTTCAAGCGACTATAGGTGAAATTGAGGATAGGTTTTACCCGACAAGATACCGCTGGCCCCCGCAGGATTGCAAGCATAACTCGCTAGCGGATAAAGAAAAAGTCCTGCTCTGCCCACGCCGCGCCGCCTCTGCCCAAACCCTTCTACCTTTGCGGCAGTATTCCCAGGCTCTGCCCAACCTCAGCATCCACCCATGAAATTCGGAACCAAAGCCATCCACGCCGGCGTGCATCCCGACCCTGCAACCGGGGCCATTATGACGCCTATCTACCAGACCTCAACCTACGTGCAACGCTCCCCCGGCGACCACAAAGGCTTCGAGTACTCACGCACCCACAACCCTACCCGCTCCCAGCTGCAGGACGCGCTGGCGGCCCTCGACAACGGCAAGCACGGCTTGGCCTTCGCCTCCGGTATGGCAGCCATCGACTGCATTGTGAAGCTCCTGCAGCCCGGCGATGAGGTTATCAGCACCAATGATTTGTACGGGGGGTCTTACCGGCTTTTCACCAAGGTGTACGCCACCTACGGTATCAAATTTCACTTTGTGCCCATGCACGACATGGCCGCCGTGGAAGCCGCTGTGACGGAGCGCACCAAGCTGATTTGGGTGGAAACGCCCACGAACCCGCTGCTCAACGTCATTGATATTGCCGCTGCCTCGGCCGTGGCCAAAAAGGCTGGAGCCCTGCTGGTCGTTGATAACACTTTCTCCACGCCCTACCTGCAAACCCCGCTGGAGCTGGGCGCCGATATGGTGATGTACTCGCTTACCAAGTATATGGGCGGGCACTCCGATACCGTGATGGGCGCTGTGGTGGTGAACGACGACGAGCTGCACCAGCGCCTAAGCTTTTTCCAGAATGCCTGCGGGGGCACGCCCGGGCCCCAGGACTGCTTTCTGGTGCTGCGCGGCCTCAAAACCCTGCATGTGCGTATGCAGCGCCACTGTGAAAACGGCCGAAAGGTGGCCGAATACCTGAAGGCCCACCCCAAGGTTGAAAAAGTGTTCTGGCCCGGCTTTGCCGATCATCCCAACCACAGCGTGGCGGCCCGGCAGATGCGCGATTTTGGCGGTATGATTTCCTTTGTGCTGAAAGGCGACCGGAAAGAAGATGCCATTGCCGTGCTGGAGAAGTTCCAGCTGTTCTCGCTGGCCGAAAGCCTAGGCGGCGTCGAAAGCCTTTCGGGCCACCCCGCCACCATGACGCATGCCAGCATTCCGGCCGAGGAGCGCCGCAAGGCCGGTCTCTCCGATTCCTTGATTCGGCTGAGCGTAGGCATTGAGGATGCCGAGGACTTGATTGAGGACCTTGCCCAGGCAATTGGGTAAGCGGCACTATTTGGTGCTATATGAAGTTAAGCGGAAGGGCCGGCAATCTAAGCCGGCCCTTTCCGGCGTATAGGCCTCATTGTTTCTGCCTTGATTTTCGTGCTGATGCGTATCCTGTTTGTCTTGCTGCTGGTGCTGGGTTTTGGCTGCGCCTCTTCCGGGGAAGAGCCCACGCCCACGGCCGGGCCGGCCGTTACGCCCCTGCCCGCGCCCCTTGGCCCCGCCATCGGGTTTCTGTCCCTCGGCGACTCTTACACCATTGGACAAGGGGCGCAGGAGGCTGACCGCTGGAGTGTGCAGCTGGCAGAGCTGGCCCAGGCGCAGGGCCTCAACCTGCAGCCGCCCACCATTATTGCCCGCACCGGCTGGACTACCGCCGAGCTGCAAAATGCCATTCAAGAAGCCAATTTGCCGAAAGACTTCGGGCTCGTGTCGTTGCTGATCGGGGTGAACAACCAGTACCGCGGGCAGCCGCTGGCCACCTACCGTACCGAGTTCCGCCAGCTGCTGCAAACGGCCATTCATCTGGCGGCTGGCCGCCCCGGGCGGGTACTGGTGCTGTCCATTCCCGACTGGGGCCGCACGCCCTACGCACAAGGGCGTAACCAGGAAAGTATTGCGTCGGAAATCGACCAGTTCAACGCCGTGGCGCGGGAAGAAAGCCAGGTGGCAGGCGTAGCCTTCGTGGATATCACCCCTGCTACCCGTGCGGCGGCCGGCGACGCCACCCAGTTCACTGCCGATGGACTGCATTATTCCGGCCAGCACATGGCGCAGTGGGCACAGCTGGCACTACCCGTGGTGCAGCTACTGCTGAAGTAGTTGCATGTTATTCTATTAACCGACGCCGGAAAATATCAAAGTCAGTGGTCTGGCCCTATTATTAAAAATGAGGTGAAACCAGAAAAGCCCCGCCCAGCGTATCCGCAGGCGGGGCTTTCTTGTCCTGAACGCGGCTACTTGGTGCCCGTAGTTGAGTTGGAGCCCAGGATCTGGAACAGCTGATCCAGCTTGGGCGTGAGGATGATTTCGGTGCGGCGGTTGAGGGCTTTGTTGGCGGGCGTATCGTTGGCCGAGACGGGCACATACTGCGCGCGGCCTGAGGCCGTCACGCGCTCCGGGGCCACGCCGTTGGTGGAAAGCAGGCGGGCAATTTCGGTGGCGCGCAGCACGCTCAAATCCCAGTTGTCCTGCATGCCGGCGGTGCCTTTCAGAATCGGGACATTATCGGTGTGGCCTTCCACCACCACGTTCACGTCTTTCTGCTCCTGCAGCACGGCAGCCAGCTTTTTCAGGGCTTCCTGGCCTTTGGGGTCCACTTTCGTAGAGCCCGATTTGAATAGCAGCTGCTCCGAAAGAGACACGTACACTTTGCCGTCCTTCATCTTCACCTGCAGCTCCGAGCCCTGGAAGCCGCGCAGGGCGTTGGCCACGCTGGTGCGCAGGTCGTTCACGGCCTTGTCCTTCTCTACCAGTGCCTTTTCCAGCTCCTGCACGCGTACTTCGCGCACTTTCAGGTCAGTATTCAGCTTGTCGATGTCGGCTTTACTGCGTTTGAGCGTGGTTTCCAGCTCACCCAACTCGGCTTCGCGGCGGGCCAGGTCGCGGGCTACCTTGTTGTAGTCGTCGGCTTTGTTGGCCAGGGCGCGGTCCGAGTTCTTGAGCAGCTTGTCGTAGGAGTCGGTAAGCTGGGTGTAAAGCTGGCGGGTGCGGCGCAGGGCGTTGCCGGTCTGGGCCGAGTCTTCGGCCAGGCGCTTGGTTTGCAGGCGCAGCTCACTTAGCGCATCCGTCGATTTCTGAAGCTCGGCTACGGCTTCGCGCTGCTGCCGCTCGGCCGTAGCCAACGACTGCTCAGTGGCCGCCTGACGGGCGCGCAGGTCGTCGTATTTTTTGGAAGCCACGCAGCCGGGCAATAGCGTTGCCGAGGCCAGGGCAGAAAGCAGCAGGAAGGCAGAAGCAGTGTTTTTCACAACCAAAACGTAAGTTAATCCCAAGCGCAAGGGCCGGTTTGTCAAATCAACCAATGCCCGGGCAAGGTAGTTACTTCGGCGGTTTCGTAGCAGGGCGGGCGGGCACTTAAGGATGAAGGAGCGCCGATATACGCCTGCCCGGCAGCTCACCGCTGGCAAAAAGCCGGTAATAACGGCAGGCCGGCATTACCGGCTGCCCACTTTTGCGTAATTTGGATGCTACCTTTGTCATCGTCGGCCGAGGCGCCGCCGTATGGACCCTTCCGATTTTCAGCTTCCAGCTCCTACTTCCCAGCAACAGTCTCCCATGTCTTGGTTTAAGCGTGTAGAAAAAGGCATCGTCACCCCGACGGACCAGAAAAAGGAAACCCCCGATGGCCTGTGGTATAAGTGTCCCGAGTGCAAAACCGTGGCCCCCATGGCCGAGCACAAGCGCCTGCTCTACACCTGCGCCAAGTGCAACTACCACGACCGGATCAACTCCGCCGAGTATTTCGAGGTGCTGTTCGACAACAACCAGTTCACGGAACTCGACGAAAACCTGACGTCCGGCGACCCACTGCACTTCGTTGATACCAAAGCTTATCCGCAGCGCATTGCCGCCACCCAGCGCGCCACTGGCTTGCAGGATGCCGTGCGCACTGCCCACGGCCTCATGAACGGCCAGGAGCTGGTGGTAGCTTGCATGGACTTCAAGTTCATTGGCGGTTCGATGGGCTCGGTGGTAGGCGAGAAAATTGCCCGCGCCATCGACTACGCCCGCCAGCACCGCATCCCGTTCCTGATGATCAGCAAATCGGGTGGGGCCCGCATGATGGAAGCCGGCTACTCCCTGATGCAGATGGCCAAAACTTCGGCCAAGCTGGCCCTGCTGTCCGAAGCCGGCGTGCCGTTCATCTCCTTGCTTACGGACCCCACTACGGGCGGCGTCACGGCCTCTTTCGCCATGCTCGGCGACTTTAACATCTCCGAGCCGGGCGCGCTCATTGGATTCGCCGGTCCGCGCGTTATCAAGGAAACCATCGGCAAAGACCTGCCCAAGGGCTTCCAGAGCGCCGAGTTCGTGCTGGAGCACGGCTTCCTCGATTTTATTGTCGACCGCAAAGAGCTGAAGCAGCAGCTCACCGATTTGTTGCACATGGTGCAATCTTCTGCCCCAGAGGCAGTTGAAACAGCTTCGGTGCCAACCCGGCAGACCCGCTAAGCTATTGCCATAAATTTAGGCCCGTATTTTGATTAAGGCCCTCAACCAGCGCATACGGCGCCGG
This sequence comes from Hymenobacter guriensis, assembly GCF_015773195.1. Classification (GTDB taxonomy): domain Bacteria; phylum Bacteroidota; class Bacteroidia; order Cytophagales; family Hymenobacteraceae; genus Hymenobacter; species Hymenobacter guriensis. The sequence continues at coordinate 202,630 of NZ_JADWYK010000002.1, read as the reverse complement.
TTGGGGGCTTTTTCATGGTTTCGCCGTACCTATGCAGGCAGGTTTTGGCAGCGTATAGCGCTGTCGCTATGTTTGCCGAACATTTTTCTGCCGAAATCAGTAAGCACACCAAACTCCCGAATTTCCCGTTTCCCTTTTTTCTCTTTCACCAAGTTTCATGCAAATGAACTCTCGCAAATCGATTCTCTCTCTGTTCATGGCCATGGTTATGTTCCTCGGCTCATGTGCTTCTTCTAAGCCCGCCAGCGACGGCAGCCTGCCGGAAGGCAACGGCTCGGGTGCCCGTAAAACCGGCATGAGCAAAACGGCTAAAGGCGGTATCATCGGTGCCGGTGCCGGTGCCGCCGCCGGAGCAGTACTGGGCCGCGTAATTGGCGGTAAGAATGGTACGGCTGCTGGCGCTATCATCGGCGCTACCGTGGGTGGTGCCAGCGGTGCCCTCATTGGCCGCAAGATGGACAAGCAGGCCGAAGAGCTACAGCGCGACATGGCCAACGCCAAAGTGGAGCGCGTGGGCGAAGGCATCAAAATCACCTTCGACTCGGGCATTCTGTTTGATACCAATAAAAGCGACCTGCGGGCTGCTTCGATGACGGAAATCCAGAAAATGGCTGAAGTCCTGAAGAAGTACCCCGACACGAACGTGCTGGTAGAAGGCCACACCGACAACTCCGGTTCCGACGCCATCAACCAGCCGCTGTCGGAGCGCCGGGCGCAGTCGGTAGCTAACTACACCGTAACGCAGGGCGTAGACGCTGCTCGCGTATCGACCAAAGGCTACGGCTCTTCGCAGCCCGTTGCCGACAACACCACGGTAGAAGGCAAGCAGGCCAACCGCCGCGTAGAAGTGGCCATCTATGCCAACGAAAAGATGAAAAAGGCTGCCGAAGCAGGCAAGCTGTAATTCGCTTTTCGCCGCAATAATCCATAAAAAAAGCCGCCCAGATGGGCGGCTTTTTTTATGCACTGTCCTGGAAACTGATCCTTAATGAGTAAGAAGATATTTCCTTGAAAAATGCCTTTGGCGTTTATAAAAAGGGTTTTTATGGGAAACGCAACCTGATATAATGCTTTTGGCAAGGTGGTTGCAAACGGCTCTTCAGCAGGCATTGCCAAGGTGCTGCTTTTCTTTCCTGAACAAAACCATTCCTTCCCATGAAAACTCTCCAATCTTCTTTCACCCTGTTGCTGGCCTTTGTGATGCTGCTGGCCGGTACTGTTTCTTCGCAGGCCCAAACTACCACTAAAAAACCCTGGAGCAAGACGGCTAAAGGCGCCGTAATCGGTGGCCTCGGCGGGGCAGCTGGTGGTGCTGTGCTGGGCCGGGTAATCGGCGGTAAAAAAGGCACTGCCAAAGGCGCCATTATCGGGGCCGCCGTGGGTGGGGCCGGGGGCGCCCTCATCGGCCGCCGTATGGACAAGCAGGCCGAAGAGCTGCGCCGCGAAATGGCCGGAGCTACCGTTGAGCGCGTGGGTGAAGGCATCAAGATTACCTTCAACTCAGGCATTCTGTTCGCCAAAAACTCGTCGGAGCTGACGGCCACGGCCCAGCAGAACATTGCGGAGCTGGCCAAAACCCTGGTGAAGTACGGCGACACCAACGTGCTGGTGGAAGGCCACACCGATATCAGCGGTAACGACGCCATCAACAACCCCCTCTCGATTCGTCGGGCGCAGTCGGTGGCCAACTACACGCAGCAGCAGGGCGTAGATGCCTCGCGCTTCACCGTGAATGGTTACGGCTCCCGCCAGCCCATTGCTGATAACTCGACGCTGGAAGGCCGCCAGGCCAACCGCCGCGTAGAAATTGCCATCTATGCCAATGAGAAGCTGAAAAAAGCAGCCGAGCGCGGCGACATCTAAGCCAGCTGCATTTATCAGTTTCTCTTCCGCAATCCGGCGGTGCCCACGTGGTGCCGCCGGATTTTTTGTGTGGCCGGCGCAACGGCGGTGCAACTTGCGCGGCCGGGTGGAGGTACACACTGTATGCCCGAGCCTACCGTTACCTACACCGCTACGCCCGCCGAAAAAGCTTGGCAGGACCATCTGCTGCTGAATGCTTTTTATGGCGTGCTCGATGCCACTCCGCGCCGTACGCCCATGCGGGAGCTCATCAGCACCGTGCTGTCGCACCGCACCACGCACCGCGACGAAGAGCTGGCCTACAACCGGATGCTGGAAACCTTTGGCGACTGGGAAGGCGTACTACAGGCACCCACGGCCGAATTGGCCCATGCTATCCGCACCACGCGCTGGCCCGATACGCAGGCTCCGCGTATTCAGGAAATCCTGCGCCGCATCAAGGCCGAGCAGGGCGAGTTTACGCTGGATTTCCTGGCTGACTGGCCGGTGGAAAAAGGGCTGGCGTGGCTGACTGATATGCCCGGCATCGGGCTGAAAACGGCTTCCTTGGTGTTGCTGTTTAACTTTCAGAAGCCGGTGCTGCCCGTAGATACGCACGTGCACCGCGTGGCCCAGCGCGTAGGCATGATCGGCCCGAAGGTTTCAACTGAAAAGGCGCACCACGTACTGTTGGAACTGCTCCCGAAGGATGCGGCCGGGCTGCTCAACTTTCACAAGCACAACTACTGGCTGGGCCAGCACATCTGCTTTTTTGCCAAGCCCGACTGTCCGCGCTGCCCGCTGAAAGGCTTCTGCAACTACTACCTGGAGCATTATGGCCCCGCTGATGTGGCCGCGCTGGCCTCTACGCCCACGCAGTGGCTGGGCGAAAAGCTGCATTAATACCGCTGGTATTACTGGAGCTGATTAAGCCGGGCACGTAAAACGTCGGTAAAGGAGTGGAGGTAAGCCGGGAGGTTCTCTTTTTTGGTATCAATAAGCCAATACCGACGTTCTTCACCGTTCTGTACCTCCAGGTAATAGCCGCCCCAGTCACCGGCATCGGGTTGGCCAATTACTACACCCTCCTTGGCAAGAAGAGTAAGAGGAATTTGTTGGACCAGATCTTTCACCGCGTCGAATTCGGCCGTGGTCCGGGCTACATAGGTGCCGTCATATGGCGAGGCGCTTGTCGGGTAATCGTCTTTGGTGTCTTCGGATAATGACTGAGTAACTGTATCTAGTTTATAAATCTCGATGCACTGCTCACCACCGCATTCATCATAGTAAGAGCCAAACAGCACCGTGCTGTTTTCGAGTGTGAGGGCTTTTTCCGGGTTGTCTTTTGCGCAGGAAAACAGTCCAGAGGTGCCCAATACGACCAGTACGATTGAAGCTTTCATAACAAGTGGAATCTACGTTGGTTGAGATACACGAAGGAGGCTTCTTAGGCGGAAAAAGGTTGCATTACCATGGTTTCAACCAAGCCCGGTCTGCAAATGAATAGATCGACGCTGCAGCATATAAGCGTTAGCTCCATCAGCATATAGTGTACTTTTGGTTATGCGTCTGGTTCGTCATCCGGTTCTGTGCAATTACTATGTCACGTACCGGTGCAATGCGCGGTGCTCGTTCTGCGACATCTGGGAGAAGCCTTCCCCCTACATCCAGCTCGACGATGTAGCCCAAAACCTGCGCGACCTGAAGGCACTGGGCGTTTCGGTGGTGGATTTTACGGGCGGGGAGCCGCTGTTGCACCGCCAGATCCACGAGTTCGTGGGGCTGGCGCACGACATGGGCTTCATCACCACGCTCACCACCAACTGCCTGCTTTACCCCAAGTACGCCGAAAGGCTGCGCGGCAAGGTGGATATGCTGCACTTCTCGCTGGACGCATCCGAAAAGGACGTGCACGATAAAGGCCGTGGCGTGGCCTGTTACGATTTCGTGCTCGAAAGCATTCGGGTGGCGCGGGAACTGGGTGAGCGGCCCGATATCCTGTTTACCGTGTTCCGGGAGAATATTCACGACCTGGAAAAGGTATACCAGGAAATCACCCAGCCCAATCAGCTGGTACTGATTCTGAATCCGGCTTTCGAGTACAACAGCGTGGCCACCGGCGAGCAGCTTACTGCTGAGGAGCTGGATTACCTCACCGCCTTTGGCCGGCGCAAAGGCGTGTACCTGAATGAAGCCTTCATACAGCTGCGCCGCGACGGCGGAAACCACGTGGCCGCGCCCGTATGCCGGGCCGCCAGTACTACGCTGGTTATTTCGCCCAGCAACGAGCTGGTGCTGCCCTGCTACCACCTGGGCGAGCGGAAGTTTCCCATCGGGGGTAAGCTGCGCGAGCTGTACCAGTCAACCGAAGTGCAGCAGTTGGCTGCGCTGGAGGGCCGTCTGCCCCAGTGCGAAGGCTGCACCATCAACTGCTACATGCAGCCCAGCTTCGCCGTCGAAACCAGCAAGTACTTCTGGCAGGCCCTGCCCAGCACGCTCAAGTACAACTGGGAAAAAGGCACTTGGAAACGGATGCTGGCGCGTTGAGGTAAAGGTGAGCTACAAAACAAGGGTATTACTTCATTGCGCTTCTTCGCAAGAACAGTATTTAGCACATTTTCCACATTCATTCCACATTAGCACATTCCCCTATTCCCTCCATGCCTGCTCTTATTCTGCCCGTTCACGGGGTTTTGCCGCAGTTTGGTTCCGACTGCTTTCTGGCCGATAATGCCACCATCGTTGGCGACGTGGTGATGGGCCACAGCTGTACCGTGTGGTTTACGGCCGTCATTCGCGGCGACGTGAACAGCATCCGCATCGGCGACAAAACCAACGTGCAGGACGGCGCTATCATTCATTGTGCCTATCAGCGGGCGTCCACTACCATTGGCTCCCGGGTAAGCATCGGGCACCGGGCCATTGTGCACGGCTGTACCCTGGAGGACGATGTGCTGGTGGGCATGGGCGCTATTATCATGGACCACGCGGTGGTGGGTACGGGCTGCATTATTGCGGCCGGCACGGTTGTGCTGGAAAACACCCAGTGTGAGCCGGGCTACCTGTACGCCGGCGTACCGGCCCGGCGCATCAAGCCCGTAACGGAAAAACAGCGCGCCGCCCTAGCCCGCACTGCCGACAATTACGTGCTCTACGCCAGCTGGCTGAAGTAACTAGAAAAGACCAACAAAAAGCCCAGCTGGGTTCAGCCGGGCTTTTGTTAAGATAAGGAAACAGCTAGCCCTCCAAGATTTCCTCGAACCCGCTCTCCCGCTCATCGGCAGAAGTCACACGGAGCTGCACCAGCTCCACCGCGCGGCGGGAGCGTTGGAGCACCCGAAACTCGTAGTTGTCGAGCACGGCCACGTCGCCCACTTCCGGAATGTTGCCGTAAATCAGGTTGAGCAGGCCGCCTACGGTTTCGTAGTCTTCGCCCTCGGGCAGGGGATACGGCAGGTATTCGTTCACGTCGGAAATGGCCGTAGCGGAGTTCACCCGAAACTCGGTGGGCGAAATCTTCTCCACGGCCGGTATTTCGTTGTCGTACTCATCCTGGATTTCGCCTACCAGCTCCTCCATAATGTCTTCGATGGTGACAATACCAGAGACACCGCCAAACTCGTCGGAGACAATGGCCATATGGGTGTGCTTGCGCTGGAACTGGCGCAGCAGCCGGTTGATCTTTTTGGTTTCGGGTACGAAGTAGGCTGGCCGCATGATCTTGGCCAGCTCAATGGCCTCGTTGCGCCGGATGATCTGCAGCAAGTCCTTCACGTAAAGCACCCCAATGATGTTATCGATGTTGCCCTCGAAAACGGGAATGCGCGAAAATCCTTCGTTGTACACCATCTCCAGAATCCCATCCTGGGGCGTGTTCACGTCGATGGCCGAAATCTTGGTGCGCGGCACCATAATCTGCTTTACCATCCGGTCGTTAAACTCGAATACGTTTTCAATCAGCTCGTGCTCCGAGTCCTGAATTTCGCCGCTTTGCTTGCTTTGATCCAGCAGCAGGCGCAGCTCGTCGGCGGAGTGGGCGTCGGAGCCGTGGGTGGCCTGACCGCCAAAAAAGCCCGCTACGATGTTGGAAAGCCGGTCGAGCAGCCAAATCAGCGGAAACATGACGAAGGCAAATGCCCGCAGCGGTATGGCAATAGCCAGGCTCACATTTTCGGGCTTCTGAATGGCCAGCACTTTCGGGGCCTGCTCGCCCAGCACAATGTGCAGCACCGTGATGATGGAGAAGGAGGTAACCAGCGAAATCTGGTGGACGGTGTTTGGCTCCAAGGTGATGTTGAACTGGTGCAGCAAGGCCATAACTACTTCGGCTACCACGCTTTCCCCAATCCAGCCCAGCGCCAATGAAGCCAGCGTAATGCCGAGCTGCGTGGCCGATAAGTAATAATTCAGGTCGTGCAGCATATTCTGCACGAGCTTGGCCAGCCGGTTGCCGCCCTGGGCCTTGATGTCAATCTGAGAGATGCGGACTTTAACGAAAGCAAACTCCGCTGCCACAAAAAATCCGTTCAGCAACACGAGCAGAACGGTAAGTAAGATGTTTAAGGCCATAGGTTCGGACACTGTGGCTCACGCGGCTCAGTATCCATATGTAGCACAAAAGTACGAGAATATAGGCAAGCGGTTGGGCCCCGCCGCTGTATGAGGGCTGTTGTTGCGCAAAAAGGGGCACCAGGCCCTGCAACCTCCCCTAAAAAATTGTGCTACTTCTTGCTGACCTTTGTTTAGGTACGCATCCCATTGGTGCGCTGCTTTTGCTTTCGCTGTATGTCTGCTGTTGTTAAATTTTTGCTTTCACCGCTTCTGCTGCTGGTTTTGCTGGCCAATACCGCTGCGGCGCAGGTGCTCACGCCGTCCAGGCTCACCAGTTCCGTCAGCCAATCGTCGGGCCGGGTGGGGGAGGAGCTGGACCTGATTGTGAATGCCCGCATCGACGAGAAGTGGCACCTCTACGCCACCGACTTCGACCCCGACCTGGGCCCCACGGTTTTCACCTTCACTTTCGCTAAAAGTCCCGCGTACGAGCTGGTGGGCAAGCCCAAGTCTATCAACAGCAAAAAGAAGTACGACGACGTGTTCAAAGGCGACGTCACGTACTTCGAGGGGACCGGCCAGATCCGGCAGCGCATTCGCCTGCTCCAGCCCGGCACCCTCATCATCAAAGCCGAGACGGAGTTTCAGACCTGCACCGATGTAGATGGCCGCTGCATTCCCGGCGAGCAAAGCCTGAGCTTCGGCCCGATTGAGGTAACGGGCACGGCCGCGGCACCACCTACTACGGCCGCCGCTACGCCTGTTGCCGCTGCCACGGCGTCTGAGGCTTCTCCGGCAGCTGCGGCCGTCAGCCCGGCTACCCCTGCCGATACGGCCACCGCATCTTTGGCTGCTGTGCCCAGCGTAGTGCCCACCGATACTGTTGTTACGGAAGCCCCGGCCACAACGGCGGCTACGGTAGCTCAAACTGCCGCAGCTGCGGCCCCGGCTACTAGCTTGTGGAGCTTTGCTTTAGCCGCCTTTGTATCGGGGCTACTGGCGCTGGTGACGCCCTGCGTGTTTCCGCTGATTCCGATGACGGTTTCCTTCTTTACCAGTGGGGGCGGCACACGGCAGCAGGGCATCCTCAAAGCTATGGTCTACGGCTTGTCCATCATCTTTATTTATGTGGTGGTGGGCTTGCTGGTGACAGTGCTGGCCGGGGCCGATGGCCTCAACCTGATCAGCACGCACTGGCTGCCCAACCTTATTTTCTTCGTGGTGTTCGTGGTGTTCGGGTTGTCATTTCTGGGGCTGTTCGAAATCACCCTGCCCCACGGCATGGTCAATAAAATTGACGCGCAGGCTGATAAGGGCGGCTGGGGCGGCATCTTCTTCATGGCTCTCACACTGGTAGTCGTGTCGTTTTCCTGCACGGGGCCCATCGTAGCTACTATCCTCAGCCTAGCGGCCCAGGGCGAGCGGCTGACGCCCATTGTGGGCATGCTGGGCTTTTCCCTGGCCTTCGCGCTGCCCTTCACGCTGTTTGCCATTTTTCCGGCCTGGCTGAAAAACCTGCCCCGCTCAGGTGGCTGGCTCAACACCGTGAAGGTGGTGTTGGGCTTCGTGGAGCTGATGCTGGCGCTGAAATTTCTGAGCATGGCTGACCTGGCCTATCACTGGAATTTGCTTTCGCGCGACCTTTACCTGGTCCTCTGGATTACCCTTTCCGGCCTGCTGGGGCTGTACCTGCTGGGCCGCTTCAAGCTTTCCCACGATTCCGACCTGCCGCACCTGAGCGTGGGCCGGCTGCTGATGGCCGTGCTGGCGTTCAGCTTCATGACGTACTTGGTGCCAGGTCTGTTTGGCGCACCGCTGCCGCTGCTGGCCGGCTACCTGCCCCCCCAGAGCCGCCACGACTTCACGCTGGCCGGGGCCGCTCCGGCCGCTCCGGCTCTGGCTACTATCAACAGCCAATGCGAAGCCCCGCGCTACGCCGGGTTTCTGGAGTTGCCGCACAACCTGCCGGGCTATTTCGACCTGGAGCAGGCCAAGCGCTGCGCCCGGGCCGCCGGTAAGCCCCTGTTTATTGATTTCACCGGCCACGCCTGCGTCAACTGCCGCAAGATGGAAGCTACGGTGTGGCGCGACCCGCAGGTGCTCAAGCGCCTGCGCGAAGACTTTGTAGTGGTGGCCCTGTACGTGGATGATAAAACCGAGCTGCCCCAGGCAGAGTGGTATGTATCCCGCCACGACAACAAGCAGAAAACCACGCTGGGCAAGAAAAATGCCGATCTGCAGCTCACGGGCTTCAACGTGAATGCCCAGCCCTACTACGTGCTGCTCGACCCCAACGCCCCAACTGACCTAGCGCACGTGCTGGCTCCGCCAGTAGCGTATGAGGCCGATGCCACCAAATTCCTACAATTCCTGGATGCTGGCCTGGCCCGCTACCGCCAGCAAAACCAACCGATAGCCACGCGCTAGCGCCCATTTCCGCGCAGCCCGTACCTTGCACAACCCGCCGGGCCGTTAGCTGCCGGGCGGGTTGCCCTTTTTCGTCTGCTCCCATTTTGCGTTTGTCATGAAAAAGCTCTTCGTACTTCTCTCGGGCTTGTTGCTGACTTGCGGCCCGCTAATGGCCCAGGTAGCTGCCTCCACGCCAGTTGCTACGCCGGCAGTTGATGCCGGCCGCATCACGCTGGTCATTCACGGCGGGGCGGGTACCATCACGCGGGCCCTGATGACTCCTGAGAAGGAAAAAGCCTACCAGGAGGCGCTAAACAAAGCCCTGCAGATTGGCTACGCTATTCTGAAAAAGGGCGGTACCTCGCTCGATGCCGTAGAAGCCACCGTGCGCTTCATGGAAGACTCGCCCCTGTTCAATGCCGGCAAAGGGGCCGTGTTCACCCACGAAGGACGCAATGAGCTGGATGCCTCCATTATGGATGGGCGCACGCTGAAGGCCGGCTCAGTAGCGGGCGTAACGATAGTGCGCAACCCCATCAGCGCCGCGCGGGCCGTGATGGAAAAGTCGGAGCACGTGATGCTGACGGGTGCCGGGGCCGAATTGTTTGCTCGCGAGAAAGGCCTGGAAATAGTGTCACCCGAATATTTCTACACTGAGGCCCGCTATCAGCAGTTACAAAAAGCCCTACAGGCTGAAAAAAGCGCGGGTACGCCTGATGAGCTCAATGCCCCTACCAAGCCCGCGGCCCTACCGAAGAAAACCAAGCTAAAGCTCAGGAACGGCCGTCAGCCTACCGGCGCCACGGAAAACATCTTTACCGAAGGCAAAAAATACGGTACCGTAGGCGCCGTGGCCCTCGATCAGTACGGCAACCTGGCCGCTGCCACGAGCACCGGCGGTATGACCAACAAGCGCTACGGCCGCGTTGGCGACGCGCCCATCATTGGGGCCGGTACCTATGCCGATAACAGTGCATGCGCGGTATCCTGCACCGGCTGGGGCGAGTATTTCATCCGGGCTACCGTAGCGCGCGACGTGGCGGCCCGCGTGGAATACCAGCGCGTGCCCGTGCAGCAGGCCGCGCAGGCCACCATCGACAAAGTGGGCCAAATGGGGGGCGACGGAGGCCTGATTGCGCTGGATGCGGCGGGCAACGTGGCCATGCCCTTCAACTCCGAGGGGATGTATCGGGGCTATATCAAAGCCGATGGAAAGCCTCAGATATTAATATATAAGTAGCTGAATGCAACCGTTGCCACAATAAAAGCCTCTACTGCATCGATGTAGTAGAGGCTTTTATTTGGTCTGCCAACTGACTTTTATGCAGGAAAAAACAGACCTTTGCGCGATTTTTCACGGGAAAAGCTTCGGGGCGAGGCTAGTAGGTAGGCGGGTTATGGTAGGTACAAAAAGAAAGGCTGCACCCACCCAGATGCAGCCTCCTGATAAAGGACGCACCCACCCAGATACGTCCTTGTTTTTTTCTCCCCCACAAATCACCCCTGATAATAGCTGTAGAAGAAGGATTCGAACCTCCACGGAGTGGTTAGCCGGCCGCCGGACCAGTTTTTCCCGAATCTCCACCCCCGAGAGAGGAGGGCATGTCTGCCAGTTTCATCATTCTACAAGATGTCCCGCGCCGTTTGCGTTGGATTATGACAAAGGTAAAAATGAATCCCTTATTGTAAAATACTTGCAGACAATTTGCTAAAAATTTACATTCTTTTTAATAAACAGTTCATTTGCTTGAAAAAACAGCAATCATAGTTTTTGAAAATGGCTCGTAATTACGAACTTGATGACACCGATCGGAAGATTTTGGCCCTGCTGATAGATGATGCCAAGATGCCCTACACGGAAATTGCCCGTAAAGTCCACGTTTCGGGGGGGACGGTGCACGTACGCATGGCGCGGATGGAGGAATTGGGAATTGTGCGGGGGGCTACCCTCAACATCGACTACGCCCAACTGGGCTACGATATCAATGCCTTCCTCGGGATTTACCTCAACAAAAGCTCGGTATATAACAGCGTAGCCGAGCAGCTGAAGGCCATTCCCGAAATCCTGAGCATCTACTACACCACCGGCAACTATAGCCTGTTTGCCCGCATCATCTGCCGCGACACCAACCACCTACGGGAAGTATTGCACGACAAGATTCAGCTGATTGAAGGCATTGAGCGCACAGAAACCCTGATTTCGCTCGAAGAAACCCTCAACCGCCCCATTCAGCTGCTCTAAGCTCTCAGCCGCGTACCTATTGCAGCCTGCCCCGCCAACCAGTGGCGAGGTAGGCTGTCTGTTTTTCATTGCTACTACGTCTGGTTGTTTACTGGTTTTAACGAGTAGCAGTATTTAGCACTATTGTGAGATGAAGCCTGTTGCTATAAAGTGCGTTATAATCAATCATGTAATTGAACAATTTGATGGGCTATATAAGCAGGAACGGGCGTAAACGAGTGGGGGAGAGGATAGTCACGCAGCGGAGCAGGAAGAAATTGCCATCATTTTTTGAGCCAGCCGGCTGCTGATTGCGTACTTCTGTTTTGTATATTTAGCTTCTCTCAATCCAGCTGCGCATGAAGACACTCGTACTTATCCTTGGATTGTTGTGCTTATCGGTAGGTGCTATAAGCCAGAGTATGCCGGCCATCTACCTCAATGAGCAGGGTGAGGAAGTGGTGCCCGACAGCGCCACCCACTACCGCATCATCGACCGCAAAACCGATGCGGGCTATACTATCCGCGAGCATACTATCAATGGCACCCTGCTGCTGCGGGGGACCTTTGCCAGCATCGACCCGGTATGGCGGTCAGGACTGTTTACATGGTACCATCCCAACGGCACCAAGGCCAGCCAGGTGCACTTCGAAGATGATGAGCCGGCCGGCGTGTATGTGGCCTGGTACGAAAACGGCAAAGTGCGGGAGCGGGGCCAGTTTGAAGAAGGCCAGCGCACCGGCCGCTGGGTAACGGTGCACCGCAACGGCCAGAAACGCTCCGAAGGCCGCTACCTCTACGGACGGCCCGTGGGCGAGTGGCGCTACTACTATGATAACGGGCAGCTAAGTGCCATTGAATTGCTGAACCGGGCCAAGGGCCCAGCCCTGGCATTCTTCAACCTGGATGGCAGCCCTTTCGTTGGCAAGCTGCAGCGCCGCCAGATGCCCGAATTCCCCGGAGGCGAGCAGGCTTTGCTGGATTTTATCAGCCGCAATACCCAATACCCGCGCGACACGCGCCGCAAGGGCATCAGCGGTAAAGTGTACGTGTCGTACACCGTAGGTGAGGACGGCCGGGTGGGGCAGGTGCGGGTGGTACGCGGCCTGGCCCCAGAAGCCGACAACGAAGCCCGGCGCGTGGTAGAAAGGCTGCCGCAGTTTCAGCCGGGCCGCGAGTACAACGTGCCCACGGCCGTAACCTACACAGTGCCTATTTCCTTCGCGCCCAACTTCAGCTTGTTTGGAAGCTCCAAGCCGCCCCGCACCCCGCCCACCGAAGCCCGCGCCAACTTTCCCGGGCAGCAGTATTAGGCTGTTAGCCGCCAGCTTCTGGCTAACAGCAGCGTATAGTTCTGTCGCTGGCAACCTGGCAAAGACCGGAAACAAAAAGCCCCTTGTGCCAGCGCACGAGGGGCTTTTTATATGATCTGTAACGCGCTTAAGCGGTTACCTGGGCGTCCAGTTTCTGGGCCAGAACGTGCTTCGGCACGGCACCTACTTGCTTGTCCACAATCTGCCCGTTTTTGAACACGAGCAGCGTAGGAATGCTGCGAATGCCGAATTTGGCGGACGTCTGCGGGTTGGAGTCTACGTCCACTTTGCCGATAATGGCTTTGCCTTCGTACTCGCCGGCCAGTTCTTCTACTACCGGGCCTACCATGCGGCACGGGCCGCACCACTCGGCCCAGAAGTCCACGAGTACGGGTTTATCGGAGTTGATGATCTGGTCGAAATTCGCATCGGTAATTTCGATGGCTTTATGTCCCATGATAGAAGGGGGTTTGTGGTGATGACAACGTGAAAATGCTGCTTACGAAACTTGGGCCCGCAAGGTAGCAGATTGCGTTTCAAACAAGGAGCGCGCCGGAAAGTTCAGTCGGTCAGGTTGGCAGCTTTGCCGCGCTCTTGGCACAGTCGGGTTTTCAATAAAAACGGCAGCTCATCAACGAATCGGAAGACTGTCGCCTATTTTTTATCGACCACAAACTGATAAGCCCGGGCGTATTCCTGCGCCCGGTTGCGGAGCTTGTAGAATACGTACAGGTTGAGGAAGTGCATGGCCCCCAGGATCAGGATGATAGTGCCGATTTTAATGCTGAGCGTTTCCACGCTGGCCTGGTAGCTGTTTACGGGCTCGGTAGTGCGCAGCGTGAGTGTAGCGTAGCCGATGTTGACGAGGTAAAAACCCGTCAGCAACAGCTTGTTGACGGAGTCAGCCAGCTGCTCATTGCCGTGGAAAATATCCACCAGAAACAGGCGGCCGTTTTTGAAGAGTGTGCGTGCTACCCACACCGTAAGCAGCACCGTGACGGGCAGATACACACCGTACACCAGCAGATGGTAATTCATGGCTTGAAAGGTTTAGAAGTGAAAGGAGAAAAAGGTGAAAAGCAGGAAGTTGGTTGTTATCAAGTATGCGGCGGTAACTCAAGTCAGCTTCGGCAGCAGATCGGCCAAGGCCTGTTGGCAAACCGGGTAATGAAACCGGAAACCGACTTCCAGCAGCCGCTGGGGCACCACTTTGCGGCTTTTTAAAATCAGCTCGGTTTCGGTGCGTAGCAGGAAGGCCCCTATTTCCAGCAACCATCGGGGCTGCGGCAGGTGCCAGCGCGGCCGGTAGTGCTGGTTGAGCAGGGCGTTGAATTCCCAATTGCGCAGCGGCTCCGGAGCGCACACGTTGAAGGTGCCATCCAGCGCCGGCTGCGCCAGCAGAAACTCTACCGCCCGGCAGAAGTCATCCACATGCAGCCAGCTTACCCACTGCTGCCCGTCGCCCTGCGGGGTGCTAAGCCCCCAACTTGCCAGTCGCGCCATTACAGGCAGCGCTCCGCCGTCGGCACCCAATACAATAGCCGTGCGCAAAGCCACGCGCCGCGTGCAGGGCGTAGGGGCCAGCCAGAACTCGGCCTCCCATTTTTGCGCCACCATCTCAGAGAAGTTTCGGCCAATCTGGCCGGAGGATTCCGTGTTGGCCGGCGCTTGGCCCGTGGTATGTTGGTAAATAGTAGCCGTAGAGGAATTGAGCCATACGGCCGGCGGGTTCTGGCACTGAGCCACAGCTTCACCCAGTACCCGCGTACTTTCGGTGCGGCTGCGCGTAATGGCGCGCCGATTGGCCGCGTGGTAGCGGCAATCCACCGATTTGCCGGCCAGATTCAGCAGGACTGCCGCACCTTCCAGCTTCCGGGCCCACGGCCCCAGCGTGCGCCCGTCCCAGCTTACTTCCCCAAAGCGCCGTGGCCGGCGGGTAAGCGTGAGCACCTCGTACCCCAACCTCCGAAAATGACGGGCCAAGTGCCGCCCCAGAAAGCCGTTGCCACCGGCCAGCACCATTAAGGGTTGATTCATGGAAGTAAGAGGTGAAAGTTGGAGATGAGGAAGGCAAGCGAGTATGCTTGTTGTTATTAAACTTTCAGTAAAAATTGAAATACATAGACAAAAAAATAGTCGGGCTACGGGCGGGGAAGCATCAGCTTCATGAAGGTGCTGATAAACCAGTTCTCATCGGCTTTGATAAGGGTAGCGGCGGCCTGATCGGCAAACTGGGCGAAATTCTGGATGCTGCCTATCATGTGGGTGAAGGCCTTGGTTTCTTCCGGCGTAGCTGCCGGCGACTCTTCCACCTGGCTTATTTCGCCGAGCACGCGCATCAATGGCGCTATTTCGCGCTTATGGCGCTCCTGCAGAATGAGGGTAGCCACCCGGTGAATGTCTTTCTCGGCCGAGAAAAACTCCCGCCGCTCACCCGGCCGCAGCTCTTTGCGCACGATACCCCAGTCGATAAGAGCGCGCACATTCATGTTGGCGTTGCCCCGCGAAATCTGCAGTTGATCCATGATGTCCTCGGTACTCAGGGCTCCCGGCGACACCAGCAGCAAGGCATGTACCTGCGCCATCGTCCGGCTCACACCCCAGGCCGAGCCCAGCGTGCCCCAGCCTTCAATGAATCTGCGCTTGGCTTCGTCGAGTTGCATGGCTCAAATGTAGGAGAGTATTTTAAACTTTCAATAAAAATTGAAAGTTTATTTTTGCTTGCTCTCCCACTCCAGTTGACGTCGCTTTCTTTCTGCAAGAAAAGTCTTGTGACTTTCAACAAAGGCTGCGGAATCCATCCTGACAAACTTTAGGCTTTCAAACATCAAGGTGTCCTGTTTCTGGCTCAACCCTGACCTCTGTAGAAAGATTGGAACATCACCAACAAGGCAACCTGTTCGAAGGGAAATAGAATCACCTTTGGTAGTTAATTCAGCATCTGCACTATGATAGTAGGAGGTCAACCATAACCTCGCACCGTTTTGGTAAAATGATAATATCATCAGGAAAGTCTGGATTTCGAAGCTTTACTGCTGTACTACGCCACGCACCAACTAATTCAGAATGCGTAAGCTTCTGTTCATTGCAGGAAAGCAGCACCAGCGCGCCAATCAGTGCATAAGCAAATCTTGGTTTCATATCAGCTGGCAGGCGTCGATTTCCATTTCGCGCATCCGGCGGATAAACTCCTTGGGCTCGATGCGGTAGCGGCGCGAGTAGGTGTCAACAGCCAGATGCTCGTGGGGCTCGGCGAACTTGATTTCCAGCTTTTTGGAGCCCTGACAACCTTCCACCGCTTCCATAAACCGGTCCATGAAAGGCTCGGTGATGGTGCGCAAATCCAGCTGCACGCGCACGCCGTTGGCCAGCTTCTCCGCCACGTTGAACAGGGGCTCCATAGTCAGAATCTTGAACTCGAACTGGTCGGAGTCGCGGAAGCGCTGGGCGTACTTGCCCCGGATGTACATGGGCGGCACCTGCTCCTTATCGTAGTTGCGCGGGTTAATGAGGGGAGAAAAGCGGGAGTAGTCGTCGCGGAACAGCGCTAGGTTCAGGGAGGAGTCGTAGTCTTCCACGCTGAAGGACACGAAGGGCTGGCCGGTCTTGGTGGTCTTGAACAGGACGTTGGTAATCAGCCCGGCTACCGTTACCTCGCGGTTTTTGTAGTTCTCTACTTTGTCGAGCCCACAGGTGCAGTAGGAGTCTATTTCCAGCTTGAAGTCGTCGAGCGGGTGGCCCGAGAGGTAGAAGCCTACCACTTCCTTTTCGCGGCGCAGCTGCTCCACGGCCGGCCAGGGCTCCATATCGGCCACCTTGGGCAGCGGCATGGCCACGGCGCCGAAAGCGCCGCCGCCGAACAGGCTCTGCTGGGCCGAATCCTGGTCGGCCTGGAATTGCTGGCCCATTTTCACGGCCTTGTCAATCAGGTTCTGGTCGCCACTTGGAGCTTCCACAAACTGGCGGCGGTGGTAGCGCTCAAACGAGTCGAAGGCCCCGGACAAGGCCAGGCTTTCAAACGTCTTCTTGTTGACGGCCCGCAGGTTGACGCGCTTCGAGAAGTCGAAAATATCGGTGTAAGGGCCTTTTTTACCGCGCTCCTCCACGATGTTCTCAATAGCAGCCTCACCCGCGCCTTTCACGGCGGCCATACCGAAGCGAATCTGGCCCTGCTTGTTCACGTTGAACTTCAGGATGGATTCGTTTACGTCGGGGCCCAGTACGGCCACGCCCTGCTTGCGGGCTTCTTCGATGAAGAACGTCACCTTCTTGATGTCGCCCATGTTGTTGGTCAGCACCGCGGCCATGTACTCGGCCGGGTAATGGGCCTTGAGGTAGCCGGTCTGGTAGGCCACCACCGAGTAGGCTGCCGAGTGGGAGCGGTTGAAGCCATAGGCCGCAAACTTCTCCATCACGTCGAACACCTCGTTGGCCTTTTTGGCCGCAATGCCATGCAGGGTTTTGGCGCCCTCACAGAATTTCTCCCGCTCCAGCGCCATCTTCTTCATATCCTTCTTACCCATGGCCCGGCGCAGCAAGTCGGCGCCGCCCAGGGAGTAACCCGCCAGAATCTGGGCCGTCTGCATGATCTGCTCCTGGTACACCATGATGCCCTGGGAGTAGTTCAGAATGGGCTCCAGCAGCTCATGGGGGTAGTCGACTGCCTCGCGGCCGTGCTTGCGGTTGATGAAGTTCGGGATGAACTGCATAGGGCCGGGCCGGTACAGGGCATTCATGGCAATCAGGTCCTCAATGTTGGTGGGCTTGAGGTCCTTGAGGTACATGCGCATCCCTTCGCTCTCGAACTGGAACGTGCCGATGGTGTCGCCGCGCTGGTAGAGCTCGTAGGTTTTCTGGTCGTCAATCGGAATTTCGTCGATGTCGATTTTGAAGCCGTGGTTCTGCTCGATCAGGTTAATGGCGTCCACGATAATCGTGAGCGTCTTCAGCCCCAGAAAGTCCATCTTGAGCATGCCGGCACTCTCAATCACCTTGCCGTCGAACTGCGTCACCAAAAGGTCCGAGTCCTTGGAGGTGGAGACGGGAATGTACTTGGTGATGTCGTCGGGGGCAATGATGACGCCGGCGGCGTGGATGCCGGTGTTGCGGACCGAGCCTTCGAGCTGGGTAGCGAGGCGCAGAATCTGGCCGCGCAGGTTGTCGGGGGCCTCGTCGCGCCGGATCATGTCCAGCTCCTGGTTTTCGGCAAAGGCCTTGGTGAGCGTGGTACCCACCTGGTCGGGCACCATTTTCACCAGGTCGTTGGCCTGGGGCAGGGGCAGGTCCATGGCGCGGGCCACGTCCTTGATGCTGCTTTTGGCGGCCATGGTACCGAAGGTGATAATCTGGGCCACCTGGGTTTTGCCGTACTTATCCACCACGTAGTCGATGACTTTCTGACGGTTCACGTCGTCAAAGTCAATGTCGATATCGGGCATGGACACGCGCTCCGGGTTGAGGAAACGCTCGAACAGCAGGGAGTACTTAATCGGGTCGATGTTGGTGATGCCGATGCAGTAGGCCACTGCCGAACCTGCCGCCGAGCCCCGGCCCGGCCCCACGGCCACGCCAATGTTGCGGCCGTGGTTGATAAAGTCCTGGGTGATGAGGAAGTAGCCGGCAAAGCCCATCGTCTCAATTACGCGCAGCTCGTAGTCGAGGCGTTCCTCAATTTCGGGCGTGCGCACCGAGTAGCGTGGCTTGGGACCTTCGAAGGCGCCCTTGAAGGTGAGGTGGCGCAGGAAGGCGTCGGCCGTGGGGTGCTCGGGCGGCAGCGGGAAGTTGGGAAGCAGAATATCACGCTGCAGCTTGGGCGGCGTGATTTTATCCACGATTTCGTTTGTGTTGTCCACGCTTTCCGGCACGTCCCGGAACAGCCGGTTCATTTCCTCCTGGCTCTTGAAGTAGAACTGGTCGTTGGGGAAGCCGAAGCGGGAGCGGGGCTTGGGCATCTGGAACTCCTCGTCGATGCGCATGAGCTGGCGGCGCACCTGGTCGTCGGAAGCCGCCAGGGGGCGCAGGTTGTCGAGGTGGTCGTAGAGCACCTTCTTGTCCTGCGACATCAGCCGGAAGTACTTGGTCTGGAAGTCGCCGACCGGAATGCTGTGCTCCTCGCCGGTGTTCACGCAGAGCAGAATGTCGTGGGGGGCGAAGTCCTCCTGGTTAACGTAGTGCGAGTCGTTGGTGCAGATGACTTTGACGTTGTACTTCTGCGCCCACTTGAGCAGCACCTGGTTCAGGTCTTCCTGGCTTTTGCCGGTGTTGTCGATGTTCTCGATGCCGTGGCGCTGGATTTCGATGTAGTAGTCGTCGCCAAACACGTCGAGCCACCACTTGAGCTGCTTCTCGGCCTCATCTTCGCTTTTCCACAGCAGGGCCTGCGGAATTTCGGCGCCGATGCAACAGGAAGTGGCAATCAGCCCCTCGTGGTACTGGAGCAACAGCTCCTTGTCGATGCGCGGGTACTTGCTGTACACGCCCTCAATAAAGCTCATGGAGCAGAGCTTGGCCAGGTTCTGGTAGCCGGCTTGGTCCTTGGCCAGCAGCAGCTGGTGGTGGCGCACGTCCCGCTCGCCCTTCTCCCGGCTGAAGCTCTTCTTGTGTCGGTCTTCCACCAGGTAAAACTCGCAGCCCACGATGGGCTTCACGTTGTACTTATTGGCCTCCGCTACAAAGTTGAACGCCCCGAACATGTTGCCGTGGTCGGTGAGGGCTACGGCGGGCATGCCATCGGCCTGGGCCTTTTTCATCAGGGCCCCGATGCTGGCCTGGCCGTCGAGCAGGGAGTATTGCGTATGGCAGTGCAGGTGCGAGAATACGGGCATGGGCAATAAGCTCCGCGCCGTTAGGGCCCGAAGCGAGAAGTAAAGTTACCCACGAATCAGCGGCCGGGAAAGGTTGCGCGGCAAGGGATTTTGACGTATTAGATACGATACAGGAAGGCAGATAACCCGGCTGCGGCCAACCCGGGCACGAATCCTGAGCCGGCCGGGGCAACGCAGCGAACCGGATTCGGGGTAAGAGCCCGGGGCAGCTTATATTTACTCGTCAAAGGCATTTGTTTTATTATACAAACGTGGTATTCGTAGGGAAAATGGCGGATAAATGGTTGTTATATAGTCTTATATGGCTATTAAGCGGGTGTGTTGAATCGTATGAGCCGACGGTTGACAGCAACGACAATAACCTGCTGGTAGTGGATGGGTTCATCAACAGCCGGGGAGTAACTACCATTAAGCTGGGGCATACCAGCAGCCTGAGCACCAAAGCTGCGCCGCCGGTTGAGGCCCGGGCCAGTCTGTACATCGAAGAAGAGGGCGGGCAGCGTTACCAACTTACGGAGGGAGCGGCCGGAACCTATACCTCGGCTCCGTTGATGCTGACGGTGGGCCAGCGCGTACGCTTGCATGTACTTACGGCCAAGCAGCGGGAATATGCTTCCGACTACACGTCGGTACTTGTTACGCCGGCTATAGACTCGCTGTCCTGGAAAATTGACGGAAACCGGCTGCGCATCGTATCAACCGCACATGATGATTTGGAGGCCGCCCGGCATTACCGCTGGAGCTATAAGGAAACCTGGGAATTTCGCTCCCGCTATCGTTCGTATCTGGATTATCGCAACGGCGAGTTGGTCGACCGCACGGAGGATATCGAGCATTGCTGGGGCTCGGAAGCACCCTCGACTATTCTGCTGGGCAATACCTTGAACCTAAGTCAGAATGTAGCTTCGACAAAAATCACGGAGCTGTTTGACGATTCGCCTAAGCTGCCAATCAAGTACAGTATTCAGGTGAAGCAGTATGCCCTCACGCCGGAGGAATACCAATACTGGGAGGCCTTGCGCAAGAATACGGAGAACATTGGCTCCCTATTTGATCCGCTGCCCACCCAGCTCACGGGCAACGTGCACAATGTAGCCGACCCCACCGAGCCGGTACTGGGCTTTATTGGGGCCCAGTCAATAACGGAACAGCGTATTTTCATTAATCGTGCCGATTTGCCACCAACTTGGCCATTGGTCACCGGTTATGAAGCCTGCGACTTATACAGAGCTTTGTCCGATGATCTTTTTGCTGATGCCAAGAATGTGCCCATTGCCAGAAGCGACTCTGGCACTTTCTACTCGACCGCCGAGTGCGTCGACTGCCGGAAGCGAGGCGTGAACGTAAAGCCAGCATTCTGGCCCTAACTGGCCCTAATAGGCTGCAAATGACACTGGGCATGCAACCAACCAAGCCAAAAAGGTACCTTTCATCCTTGAGGCGGGCTGCCAGATGAGTGGAAGCGTTCCGAGGGTGTACCTCCCGAAAGGCGAGGCTAATGGGCCGGCATCTTTCGCAGAACTACGGTGCCGGATAAGGTAGCCGACAAACAGGTTTAGTACGCAGTATGAATTATAAGTTGTTTACGATAGGACGAATAGGGGCTCTTTGGCTGCTATGGCTTGTAACGGGCTGCATAGAAACCTTCGAACCAGCGGTTACTCCCGCAGCTATTAATTTTTTGGTGGTAGATGGCTACATCAATACCCAGGGAGTTACGACTATCCGGTTGTCGCGCGCTGTTGCTCTGGATAAGGTTGGCAATACGCTGGTAGAAAGCAAGGCGCGCGTATATATAGAAGAGGAAGGCGGGCCGCAATACCCCCTGGCCGAAGGGCCCGCAGGTACCTATACTTCGGCCGCGCTGTCACTGAGTAACACGAGCCGGGTGCGCCTGCACTTAACCACCGCCGCTCAAAAAGAATACGTTTCCGAGTTCACCCAGGCTATCATCACCCCTGCCATAGACTCCGTTACGTGGAAGACCACCGCAGAAGGGTTGCAGATTGCCGTAAACGCCCAGGATAAGACGGACAACCTTAAATTCTATCGGTGGGAATACGTAGAAACGTGGGAATTCAACTCCGCCTTTGTTTCGAAGCTGGAATACAAAAACGGAAAAATACAGGAGCGCACCAATGCTATCAGCCACTGCTGGGGCAACGAAGCTTCAACCAGTATTCGGCTTGGCACTACGGAGAAGCTGGCGCAAAGCGTGGTATCGGACGCGCCTATTACGCTATTGCCCAGAAACACGCCCAAGCTGCAGCTTAAATACAGTATTCTGGTGAAGCAGTCTGCCCTGAGCCGGGAAGAATATAATTACCTGGATATTCTTCGCAAGAATTCCCAGAACATCGGCTCTTTATACGACCCGCTGCCTAGCCAACTCACGGGCAACGTGCAGTGTGTGTCGGATAGAGAGGAAGTGGTCATTGGCTTTGTGGGAGCCCACTCGGTAGCTGAGCAACGTCTGTTCATTGACCGTACGGACTTGCCGGCTACCTGGCCCCGGGCTACCGGCTACGAAACCTGCATACTCGATACAATTCCCCGACCGCACGCCCCACCTGAGGACTGGCCCGAACTCCCCGAGATTCTAGGGTTCTTTAGCCCCGGCTATTCCATTCCGGTAGATGTATTTGAGCTTAATACCTCGCTCGGAATCAAATCGTTCTACCTGTACTCTACGCCTGAGTGTGTGGACTGCCGCAAGCGGGGCGTAACGGAAAAACCCGCGTTCTGGCCGTAGAGCAGGTGCCAGCCTCCACCCGTTCTCTTAGCGTTCCTGCCTGTCGGCATTAGATACCCTTGATGAAGCGCCTATTTACCTCCTGTCTCCTGGCTGCCGTGCTTTTGTTAGCGGGCTGCGTGGAGCCGTATGTGCCGGAGGTGGCGCCCGGCGAGGCCAGCCTGCTGGTGGTCGATGGCTACATCAACAGCGTGGGGGTAAGCACCATCCGCCTCTCGCGGGCTGTGCAGCTGCAAACCACCAAAAGTGCGCCGGTAGAAGCACACGCCAAGGTCTTCATTGAGGAGGAAGGCGGGGCGCAGTATCCGCTCACGGAAAGCCAGCCCGGCACCTACACCTCCGCCGCCCTGACGCTGCCGGCCGGCCGGCCGGTGCGCCTGCACTTCACCACGGCCGGCCAGCGCGAGTACGTGTCCGACTACACCAGCGTGAAGGTCACGCCCCCGATTGACTCCTTGTCGTGGCGCACTACCGCTGACGGGCTGCAGGTGTACGTGAACACGCACGACGACTCGAACCTGAACCGGCACTACCGCTGGACCTTCGATGAAACGTGGGAGTTTACGTCCATGCTCAAATCAGTATTGGAGTATCGGAAGGGGCAGATTACTTATCGCACCGATAATATTTATAACTGCTGGGCCAGCGAGTCGCCGGGCACTATCCGGATGAGTAACACCACCAAGCTGGAGAAAAACATTGTTTCGGAACAGCCCATCGTGCTGCTGCCCTACCGCACGCCCAAGCTGAGTATCAAATACAGCGTTTTGGTCAAGCAGTATGCCCTCACGCCGGAGGAGTATGCCTACTGGGAGGCGCTGCGCAAGAACACAGAGAGTATCGGCTCTTTATACGACCCGCTGCCCACCCAGCTCACGGGCAACGTGCACAGTGTAGCCGACCCCAGCGAGCCGGTGCTTGGGTTCATCGGAGCTCAGTCGGTGATAGAAAAGCGGCTGTTCATCGACCGCAAGCAGCTGCCATCAGACTGGCCCTTTGTTACCGGCTACGAAACCTGCACGCTCGATACAATTCCGCGGCCTCACGATCCGGAGCCGCCTTCACCGCAAGAAGTGCTCAACTTCTTCTCGACCGGCGCCGCTATTCCTATTTTTGAGTATCAGCCTAACACCAACATATTTTATTACTCTACGCCTGAGTGTGTGGATTGCCGCAAGCGGGGGACCAACGTGAAGCCGAGCTTCTGGCCTTGAGTTTTACCGGCCTTCAAACCCAAACGTGCCCGCATAGCGGTGTTGCCGGCCGGTGAGGGCATCCCGGATAATCTCGGCGGCCAGCAGGCTGTAGGTGGTGCCGTTGCCGCCGTAGCCCAGGGCAAACCAGGCCCGCGGGAAATCGGGGTGCTGGCCGATGTAAGGCAGGCTGTCGTCGGTTTCGCCGTACACGCCGGCCCACACAAAGTCGCGGGTAAAGGCAATGGGCTGGGCAAACAGCTCCCGAAACTGTTTTTCCAGCTTATCGGCCTTGGTTTCCAGCATGGCGTTCTGAAACGTAGGCTGCTTGATAACTTCGTCGCGGCCGCCTACCATAATGCGTCCATCGGGCGTGCGCCGGGTGTAGATGTAGGGCCGGGCAGTTTCCCAGAGCTGGGCGTCGCCGGTAGGCAAGGCATCGGCCTGACCGACCTGGCTGAGCACTACATAGGTGGAGTGCAGGTTGACAATGTCCTGCGGCACCAGATCGGCCGCCGCAAACCCGGTGCAGACGACCACGTGCCCGGCCCGCACAGTATGCCCGCCGGCAGTGTGCACCGTCACGCGCTGGCCATCGGAGCTGACCTCGTAGCGTTGGGCCGCCGTGCGCTCATACACCCGCAGGCCCGCCGCCTGCGCTTGCGCAAGCAGCGTGTGCGTCAGCTCGTAGGGGTTCACCTCTGCCGTATCGGCGGAGTATAGCGCCGCCGGTTTTACCAGTTGAAAGCGGCGCAACAGCTCGGCTTCATCCAGAAATTCGGCTTCGATGCCAATGCCACGGCGGGCATCCCCTTCCTCTTCCAGAGATGCTACATCCGAGGCGCTGCTGGCCAGGTAGAGGCTATGGCAGTAGCGCAGGCCACAGTCCTGCGGCAGCTCCTGCTGGCACAGGCGGGCCACGCCGTGTACCCCGTAGAGGTTGGCCAGGTAAGCTTCGTTGGCGCGCGGAATGCCAACTTTTTTGCGCAGGTCCACCAGGTTTTCATCCAACTCGTACTGGAGCATAGCTGTGCTGGCCGATGTGCTGCCGCCGCCTATGTAACGCTCTTCGAGCAGCACCGCCCGCAAACCGGCCTGCGTGAGGTAGTAGCCCAGCATGGCGCCACTGATGCCGCCACCTATTATCACCACATCACACTGCTCGTCTTGTGCCAGCACCGGATAGCGCACCAGCCCCCGCTCGGTTAGCCAGAACGGCTGCCCCGTGGTCAGAATCATAAAAACTCTCGCGTAAAAACCGGCAACTCACTTGGCGTCGGCTACCATAGGTACGGGAAAGCTAATGCACACGTTCTGGGGCAAGCGGAAACAAAAAAGCAGCCCTGAGTGGCTGCTTTTTTGTTTCCGCTGGAAGCTGGGTTAGCGTGCTGCCTCCACTGTTAGCACTTCCCCGATCTTTACCCCATCATCCGGCTTGGCATTCCATGCTTGCAGCTGGGCGGCCTTCACGCCGTATTGCTTAGCAATGCTAAACAGCGTTTCGCCCTTCTGAACGGTATGTTTTTTCAGGGACGTCGCGGCCTTGGGAGCTACAGTTCCAGCCGCCGGCGCAGCAGGATTGACCGTCGCTGGGGTTGGGTGTGGGGCAGGGACGGTAGCCGCAGAAGCAACTGCCGGGCGCGTCGTGGCCGCAGCCGGTGCGGGGCTGGCTGCCGCAGCAACTGCCGGTGCAGCTGCGGTAGGAGCGGGCTTCGGGGCCCCGATAAAGCCGGCCATCTGCAGCCGGTCTGCGGCCGACTTCAGCGCCGGGTTTTTGGCGGCGCGGGCATTGAAGCCCTGAAACTGCGGGCTGCGCAGCAGGGTTTGCAGCTCCACCTGCCAAGGTTGCTGACGCAGCCGCTGCGCCAGCTGCAGCTGCTGTTCGCGGGGCAGGCTGGTAGTATAGCGCTTCAGTCGCTGATTGAGCGTCGGAATTTCCTGCAAAGCCGCTTCAATGCGCTTTACCGCCTGGGCGTCGCTGGGCTCGTAGTAGATGTCGTGCAGTTGCCGCACGCCACGCTGCACGATGCCCGACATAGCCTTCACCGAGTCTTCCGACAGCGGGGCCGGGGCAGGAGTTTCGGGCAGCTGCTGAGCGTGAGCGGTCAGCGCCGCACTCAAGGTCAGGCAGGCAGTAAGAAAGAAATAGCGCATTATAAAGACGAAAAAGGCAGCCTGGGCTGAGAAAACAGAAATTACTTGGCGGCTTTGATGAGCAGGACTTCCCCCAGCTTCAGGCTGGCGTCGGCTTTGTTGTTCCATTCCTGGAGCTGCTGCACCGTCACGCCGTACTTGCGGGCAATCCCGTACATCGACTCCTTGGCCGCGACTGTGTGCCTGATAGGCTCGGCTTCCGGGGTGGCAGCCGCTTCGGGAGCTGCCGCAACCGGTGCCACTTCTGCCGGCGCCGTCACCCGCAACGACTGCCCGATGCGTAGGGCCGGGCTGGCGGGCAGGCTGTTCCAGGCAATAAGGTCAGCGGGGCGCAGGTTGTAGCGGCGGGCCACCCCGTACAAGGTTTCCTTGGGCTGCACCACATGCAAGCCGCTGGCCGGAATCGGCTCTACTGTGGTGGCCGGTAGGGCGGAAGCGGCCGAGGCAGCAGGGGCAACGGGTGCGGATGCCGTTGAGGCAGGAGCTGCGGCCGTTGGTGCGGGTGCCGCTGGCATTTGTATCGGCGTCGTTTGCACCGGAGCCGCCGTAACGGGGCCGGAAGCTGGTGTAGCTGTTTTCGTTGGCGCGGCGCTGGCTACAGGTGAGGCGGCTGCAGCTGCCGGAGCAGCCGGAGAAGCGGTGGCCGGCGCCTGAGCCACGGTTGGCTCGGAGGCGGGCTGCTGGGGCTCGTCGGCCAGGGGCGTGGAAGCGGGCTGCGTGGCCGGGCGCCCGGTGTATACCGCTTTGGCTGGAGTAGTTGGAGCAGAGGTAGCGGCTGCCGTCGGCGCAGCCTCCGTGTCGGCCGGCTCCGGCTGGGCTGCGGTGGGCGGAGTTTCGGCAGAGGCCGACGCAGGGCGGGCAGCAGGCTTTTTCAGCAAACGACCCAGGCCTTTGCGCTTTACGCTGTCTTCTTCTTCGGCATTTTCATTGTCGTCGAGGATGCGCTGGCCGGCGGCCGTACGCCCGGCATATACATCGGCTTCTGCGGGCCGACTCGGCGCGGGCTTGGCAGCCGGAGCGGATTTCGTAGCGGCTGGCTCGGGCGCCGGGGTAGCAGCACCGTGGGGACGCTCGAAGGCGGCCAGCGCAGCGGGGTTGTTCACGGGCAGATATTCCACGGCTACCTCCCGGGGGCGGGTGTGCTGCAGCCACAGCAGGCGGCCGGCCTTCAGCTCCTCGTTGCGGGCCATGCGGTTTTTGTGCCAGATGGCCTTGGCGCGCACCCCATATTTCTGCGACACCGTAGCCACACTTTCGCCCGCCTGGGCTACGTGGTACTCCACATCGGCCTTGTCGCGCTTTCTCTGCACGAAGTAGGCCTGACCGGGTACGATGTTGTCGAAGGCGAACAGGTCGTTGTACTGCATCAGGCGGCGCACTTTGAGGTTGGCGCGCCTAGCCAGGGTTTCCTTGGTGTCGCCGGGCAGGGCTACCAGGGCGCGCAGGCCGTTCACGCGCACAAACTCCACGTTTTCGGGGTCGGGTTTCGGCGCGTG
The DNA here is from genome assembly GCF_015773195.1 of Hymenobacter guriensis. Classification (GTDB taxonomy): domain Bacteria; phylum Bacteroidota; class Bacteroidia; order Cytophagales; family Hymenobacteraceae; genus Hymenobacter; species Hymenobacter guriensis. The sequence goes on along the minus strand of NZ_JADWYK010000002.1, from coordinate 175,875 downwards.
CACCAGGGCCGTGGCCGCTTCTTTCTGCTGGCCGGCCAGGGCCGTGAGCTGCAGCGGGTCGGTGATGGGCACTACCAGGGTGTAGGCACGGTCGGTGGGTACGGCGGTGCCGGCCAGCAGCCAGCGGTTGTGGCGGGCCACTTCCTCGGGGCTGGCGTGCAGCGTGGCCGCCACCGCCGCCAATGACTGACCGGGCGCCGCCGGAAACTCCTGGAGCAGCAGGGCCGGCTTGGGGTTGAGGCCACAGGCGGGCTCGTAGGCTACCTTGTGGGCCAGAAACGTGAGAATGTACGGGTGCGTCTGCTCCGAAATTTCCATGCTGGTAGCCCCAGCATCGGTAGGGAGGGTGTAAGGCTTGGCGCCGGAAGCGCCCAGGTTGTAGGTAAGCAGGGCGCTCAGCCAGTTGCGGTACTGCTGTTTGCTGCGCGTGAGGTACTGCGCTGCCGCCCGGGTAGAGGCCGTAATGTGTTTTCGCTCATCTACCACGTCGTTCATCACCAGCCCATAGTCCTGGGCCGATTCGCGCTTGAACTGCCAGTAGCCCACGGCATCGTGAATGCTCTGCGCGTCGCCCTGCAGGCCACTTTCCTGAATAGCCAGGAAGTGGAAATCCAGCGGCACGCCCTTCTCCTGCAGCACCCGGTCGATGATAGGGAAATAGGCGTCGGCTAGCGCTACGCGGGCCTGGAAGGACGCACTATGGCGACGCAGCGCGTCTACTTTCTGCTGCAGCACCGTGCGGCCACCGGGGGTAAGGCGCAGCTTCAGGCCGGCAAAGGCCAGCTCGGCGGGCACTGAAACACTCTGCGCGCCGGCCACCAACGGCAGTACGCAAAGCAGGAAAAGTACTAATCGTTTCATACGTAAGCAGCTCAAACAAGGCGCTGCCCAGCTGGACGCCGCGCCTCTTAGCTTACAAAGTAGGGGAAAAATTCCGGGCGCTTCTGCTCTAAACAGGAAAAAACGCCCCCGCATCAGCCAACGGGCCGGCGCAGGGGCGTTCTGAAAGCCAGGAAATTGGGTTACCGCGGGCTGCCACCAGGTGGCGGACCACCCACGCCGCCAGGCCCGCTGCCCGGGTTGCCGCCGCGTCCATCGGGCCGGTTGCCGCGCTCCGGCCGGCCGGTATCCGGGGCCTCGTCGCGGCTGACGGCCGAGCCAAAGGCGCGCAAGTTGTAGGTGAAGGCCAGCATCAGGTAGCGTTGCAGAATATTGGTGCGCACGTCCTCGGTGTATGCGGGTAGTGGCACACGCTGGATGCTGTTGTTCTGGCCCAGCAGGTCGAAGGCGTACACCTGCAGCTCGCCCTGCTGCTTGGCAAACAGCTTTTTGCCCAGGCTGGCGTTCCAAAGCACAAAGTTCTGGTTGTAGCCCGCCGAGAGGCCCGAGTACGACACGTGGTTCACGTCCGACTTCAGCGTGATGCCCTTGGTGATTATCCAACTCAGGCGCAGCGTGGTGTTCTGGCGGAAATAGCGACTGTTTACCTGGGTGCCCAGGGAGTTGCGCACGTACGTTTGGGTAGAGTTCGAGGACAGCGTGAAGTCCAGCTCCGGGCTGATGTTGCTGCTGAGGGCGGCCCCAAAGCCAAAGGCCGGCGTGCGGTTGTAGTTGAGCTGGTCGTTTACGAACCCAGGCGTTTGCTGGTAGGTAGCCGAAGCATTCAGGTTCAGGTTCGACTTCAGCACCGTGATAGGCATGCCGTAGGTGAGGGCCGAGCGAAGAGAATACTGCTGGTTGAGGTTGATGGGCTGGGTGATCTGGCCCCCGGCCGGCACCACCACGCCCCCGATGCTGGTAGGCTCCCGCACAATGCGCGTGGCGTTGGTAATGTAGTTATCAGTGTAGGAGCCGCCCAGGAGCGCGAAAAACGAGCGGGAGTTTTCGGGCTGGGCCGCCGAGTAGCGCACGAACACGTTGTGCTGGAATTCCTGCTCCAGGGCCGCGTTGCCGATGGTAATTTGCAGCGGGTTGGAGTTGTTTACCACTTCCTGCAGCTGGCTGATGCTGGGGTTGCTGGTGCGCATGCGGTAGGTCAGGCGCAGGTTCTGCTGCTTCGAGAAGTTGTAGCGCAGCATAGCATTGGGCAGCACGTTCAGAAAGTCGCGGCTGATGCGGGTATCCCGCGGGAAGTCCTGCTCGTTGCGCAGGGAGGCATACTGCACGTCGGCACCCACGCTCCACTGAAATTCCTTGTTGTTGAAGCGGTAGCTCAGGCCCCCGCTCTGGGTAAGGTAGCGGCTGGTGAAAACGTTGCTCAGGCTGTCGTTGAAGGCCGTGTAGCGGCCCGTGCTGGTATCGAAGTTATAGGTGCGTTTGTCGGAGTCGTTGGGGGCATAAGAGGTATTATAGCTGAACTGCAGCTGGCTGAACTGGCTGATTGGCTCGGTGTAGTTGGCATCGGCGCGCCAGCTCCAGCCCGTCTGATCCAGGCGCGAGTACTGGTCGGTCAGACTTTCCGCCACCGGGTCGGAGGTGAAGTCGGCGCTGCGGCTGGTGAGGTAGTTGCTGCCGTTGTGGCGGTTATAGCCCACATTCAGGCCCAGTGAAAACGTGCGCCCGCGCTTCAGAAAGCGGTGCCGGTAGAGCAGGGAGTTGGCAAAATTAATGCCCGTCTGGGCCGAGCGGTAGGCGCTGTTGTTGGTGCTCTGGGTGCTGTCGGAAGCGCTGGCCTCGGCAAAATCCTTGAACAGCAGCCCTTCCAGCGTGCTGGTGTTGGTGTTGCGCTGCACCGAGAGCGTGGGCCGCCAGAGCAGGGAGTTCAGCGAGTCGAACTTGTGCTCCAGACGCAGGTTGAAGCGGTTGTTGATGTTGCGGCTGCTCCCGCGCGAGTCTTCGTTGTAGCGCAGATCATCGGCGGTGTAGGTGCGCGCCGTGGTGCTGAGCAGGTTGTTATCGGAGAGGTTGAAGAAGTAGCTGCCCTGCACTTCAGTCTTAGTACCGAAGGAGTTGGAGTAGTTGATGCCCAGCGCGTGGGTGCGCGAAATGCCGTTGTTCTGGTTTACCAGGAAGTCGCCGGAGTTGTTGCCGCCTCCACCGCCACCCTGGTTGCCCCCCGGTCCGCCGCCCCGGCCACCACGGCCACCGCCGCCCTGGCGCGAGTTGCCCACCACGCCCAGCAAGTCCTCGGTCCCGAAGTTCTGCTCGTTGACGTTGTTGGACAAGGCCAGCACCGAAATCCGCCGCTTGTCTTTAAAGGAATTGATGTTGCCGTTGATGCGGTACTTGCCGCCATCCTTATCAGGACCGTAGCCGGCCACCACGCGCCCAAACTGCCCGTTGCGGAAGGAAGGCTTGGTGATGATGTTGATAGTTTTCTGCTGGTTACCGTCGTCGAAGCCCGTGAACTGGCTTTGGTCGGAGGCGCGGTCATACACCTGAATCTTGTCAATCACCTCGGCCGGAATGTTCCGAAGCACGGCGTCGGGGTCGTTGCCAAAAAACTCCTTGCCATCCACCAGTACGCGCTGCACCTGCTCGCCCTGGGCCTGCACCTTGCCGTTGGCATCCACCGTCACGCCGGGCATCTTGGTGATGAGGTCCTGGGCGTTGGCGTCGGGGTTGGTTTTGAAGGCGCGGGAATCGTACTGGGCCGTGTCGCCCTTCTGCACGGCGGCGGGGGCGCGGCCCGTCACTTCCACTCCTTTCAACTGTACGCCGCCGGCCTGCAGGGCCACGGAGCCTACCTCCAGGGGCTCGTCGGTGACTTCCACCGTGCGCTCCACGTTCTGGTAGCCCAGAAAGGAAATGGTAAGCTGGTAAGTGCCGGCGGGCACCTCGCTAATCACAAAGTTGCCTTCGGTATCTACGGCCGTGCCCAGCTTCTGGGCGCCGGGCTGGCGCGTGAGCACTACGTTGGCCCCAATCAGCGGCGACTGGTCTTTGCCGTCCAGCACGCGGCCGCGCACCGTGGTGGTCTGAGCCAGCAGGCTGGTGAAAGAACTGAAAACAAGGAAAATACTAAGGAAAAAAGCTTTTTGCATCACGTCTTGACAAGGCCACATGAGACCATAGACGTAACTTTTGCTTTGGCGTTTAAACCGGCGCCCAAAAAAGGCAAGTTTTCAGACGGCCTCGCTACCGTTTGCGCACCAGCAGTAGCCCGTCTCGCAGGGGCAGCAGCACGTTTTCCACCCGCGCATCGGCCTGCACCTTGGCGTTGAAGGCGCGCACGGCGTGGGTGTCTTTGTCAGCGGGCTTCACGGGGTAGTCGTCCAGCACCTTGCCGCCCCACAGCACGTTGTCGATGAGCAGGAAGCCGCCGGGCCGGACCCGGGGCAGCACCAGCTCGTAGTAGGTGTCGTTGTTGATTTTGTCGGCGTCGATGAACACCAAATCCCAGGTTTCCGCCAGCGCGGGCAGAATCTGACGGGCGTCGCCGATATGCAGATGCACCTGCCCGGCCATACCGGCTTCGGCTACGTAGCGCCGGATGCGGCTTTCCAGCTCGGGGTTCTGCTCCACGGTGTGCAACTCGCCGCCTTCTGCCAGTCCTTCGGCCAGGCACAGCGCCGAGTAGCCCGTGAACGTGCCCAGCTCCAGCACGCGCCGGGGCCGCACCATGTAGCTGAGCATACTCAGCAGCCGCCCCTGCGCGTGGCCCGAGAGCATGCGCGCATGCAGGAGCTGCACGTGGGTTTCGCGGTTGAGGCGGGCCAGTAGCGGGCTTTCCGGGGAAGTGTGGCGGTCGGCGTACAGCTGGGCGTCGTCGGCGGAGTACATTCAGCGAAGATTAGACGGGGCAGGATGATATAAATGAGCTTGATGATACCGTAGAAATTGGCTGTTTATCCCATGATCATCCAAGGTACGTAGTTGGCCGGTTAGCCCTAACAAGGAAAGATCATCGTTGATAGTAAAGCTGCCCAAGTCAAACAGAACGTGGTGGTTCGGGCATAAGCACAGTACATTGCTCAGAATATCGGGTCCGTGGTGCGGGGTTCCCAAGGGCTGGATATGCGCAGCTTCGGCGTAGAAGCCAACCGGGCCTTCCAATCGTAGGTCGCACACCTGGCACTGGTAGTCGTGGAGCTGCTTGACTAGGCGGCTAACGGCCGTATCCCGAACGATTCGTAAGACCTTGGTTTCGCGCCGCACCGCCGATGCATAAGGAGCCGCTGGCTCCTGAGCGGTATCAAATAAGGGCAGAACAGATTCTAAGGATTCTTCTGCTACCAGCAGCGGAGCTAGGGCTTCCAGCCGAAAGCGCCATACCTCAAACCCCGATTTACCAATAGCCTGCCAGAAGCTGGCCACCCGATAGAGGCCACTGTAGCGGTAAAACGTTACGCCCGGCTCTTTTACCTTCCGAATGACTCTGACAGGCAGCCCGGTAGATTGATTACGGGCTAGCTCCAGATTGGCTCCCGCCAACACCTGATGCGCTACCTGCTGTCCGGTTTCCTGGCTGCGGCTGCCTTTGCCGGTGTAAATAATGACGTTGCCATAGTCCTCATCATCCTCGTAAGCCCCCGACAGCACAATGGATTCGGCTCCTACACCGCGCAATGCGCTAATTCCGGCCTGGGTTTGCCGATGAACGCCAGCACCCCATAAAGCCAGCCGGTTCTCAAACTCGTGGCCGGGCGCTACCGCGGGTACTTCCCCAAAAACGACAACCGACTGCTTCGTCATACGATGCTGGAAAAGCTGAAGCGTACCGCTACTCGGGCAGGTACTGCAGCACGCTCAGGTTGTCTTCGCGCAGCAGATCCTGGGCAATGCCCTGGAGCTCCGGGGCCGTGATGCGCTTAATCCGCTCAAAGATTTCGGTGAGCGGCTCTACACGGCCCAAGTCAAGGGTGCTTTTGGCTAGCAGTTGCATCAGGCCGCCGTTGCTTTCCTCAGCCATAGCCAGCTGGCCCATCAGTTGCTCCTTGGCCACGTGCAGCTGGGAGGTGCCCAGGGCTTTGTCGCGCAGCAGCTTCAACTCCTTTTGCACCAGCGGGATAGTACGGTTCACCTGCTTTTTCTCCGTGCCGAAGTAGATGCCAAACAAGCCCGTATCGGTGTAGGGAGAGTAGGTGGAGTCGATGGTGTACACCAGACCGTACTTCTCGCGCACGGCCAGGTTCAGGCGGGAGTTCATGCCGGGGCCGCCCAGCAGGTTGTTGAGCAGGAAAAACGGAATCCGCCGCTCGTTCTCGATGGCGTAGGCGGCGCCCCCAATCAGGCAGTGCGCCTGGGTAATGGGCTTGTACTCGATGCGGGAGAGCGGCTGGTAGCCCGCAAATGCCACGCGCGGCCGCTCACCCAGCTTAGCCGGCAGCGGAGCCAGGTACTTATCGGCCAGGCGCTTTACTTCCTTGAAGGGCAGGTTGCTCACGGAGCTGAACACGAGCCGGTCGGTGCGCACGTTTTCCTGCAGAAACTGCCGGAAATCGGGCTGCTGGAAGCTGCTTACGCTTTCCCGCGTGCCCAGAATGTTGTGGCCCAGGGAATGGTTGCCAAACACCACGGCGTCGAAGTCGTCGATGATGGCGTCCTCGGGGGCATCCACGTACATGGCCATTTCCTCCAGAATCACGCCGCGCTCCTTCTCGATTTCCTTTTCGGGAAAGACCGAGTGAAACGTCAGGTCCGTCAGCAGCTCAAAGGCCCGCTCGAAGTGGGTGCTGAGCAGGGAGGCGTAAAAGCAGATTTTTTCCTTGGTGGTGTAGGCGTTCAGCTCCCCGCCCACGGTTTCGAGCCGGTTGAGGATATGAAAGCTCTTGCGCTTCTCGGTGCCTTTGAAGGCCATGTGCTCCCAGAAGTGCGCCAAGCCCTGTTGAGCAGGCTTCTCGTCACGGGAGCCGATGTCAAGCAGGAAGCCGCAGTGCGCAATTTTGGTGTGCAGTACTTGTTTATGCAGAACCCGGATGCCGTTGGGCAGCTCGTACAGGTCGTATTCAGACATTTGATAGGGACTTGGGGACTTGGGGTCTTAGGGACTTGGATTATCAGCCAGCCCCGCCCCGGCCCAGTATAACCGGCCAGCCGGGTTTCTGGGTTTCTGGGTTTCTGGGTTTCTGGGTTTCTGGGTTTCTGGGTTTCTGGGTTTCTGGGTTTCTGGGTTTCTGGAATCTACAAAAGTACGCAGAAGGGAAGGTGAAATGGTGATTTGGAAGCGTGTCATTGCGAGCAAAGCGAAGCAATCCGCCCTGTACAACGTGCCACGCCCTGAGACGTGAAAAGCTCTTTGTATAAGAACAGACGTTGGGTTTGGTGGGCAAAGGACGTGTTTGGTGCTGTACAGGACGGATTGCTTCGTCGTGCCTCCTCGCAATGGCAGAAGGTCAAACTCCCTAAATCACCGCTTCCGCTTCCGCCAGCACGGCCAGCAACTGTGAGGTGTGGATGTCGTGGGCGCAGCGGAAGTGCCCGAGCGGGCAGGCCTGGTAGCCGTGCAGGCCGCAGGGGCGGCATTCCAGCGCGTGCGGCACCTCTACCACCCGCGCAAACGAGCTAAGCGGCCCGAACCCGAAGGCCGGCACCGTGGAGCAGTACACGGCGCAGGTGGGCGCATCCACCGCCGAGCACAGGTGCATGGGCGCCGAGTCGTTCACGTAGTTGAGCACGGCCCCGCGCATCAGCGCTGCCGAGGCCACCAAAGAAAGCTGCCCCGCGAGGTTGACAACGTTGGGCCGTGGGCTGCGGGCCAGCAGCAGCGCGCAGGCCTCCGCATCGGGCGGGCCACCCAGCAAAAACACCGTGTACTGCGGGGGCAGCGCCGCCAGTAACTTCAGCCACTGCTCCTCCGGAAACTGCTTGGTAAACCACACCGACGTGGGCGCCACGCAGATGTACGGCCCGCCCCCGGCGCGCCCGGCGGCCTGGGCCGCGGCGGCTTCGTCGGCTGGGGTAGGGTAGAGGCGGGGGCGGACAGACAATGAAGAATTACCAGAGCTCAATTCTGAATTCGTAATTCTGAATTCTGAATTACCCTGGGTCTGCGGGAAGGCGGAATGACCGGAACCCACTTCAGAATTCATAATTCCGAATTCAGAATTACCGAGCAGCGCGAGGTTGCGGGCCACCTCGTGGCGTCCGTCGCCAATGACGTGGGGCACGGCGCGGGTGAAGCCCCAGGCAAAGGGGTTTTTATCGAAGCCCACCCGCTCGGGCGCGCCCGACAACGCCGTGAGAAAACCCGTGGAGGCAAACCGCTGCAGCGTGACCACGCGGCCGTAGCGGGCCTGCCGGATCTGCCGCAGCAGGCCCCAAAGGCCTCGGTATTTGTCCTTTTTCTTATCCCACACTAGCACCCGCCGCACGTGCGGGTGGCCCTGCAGCAGGCTTTCGTTGCCCTTGCGCACCAGGAAATCCACGGGCGTATTGGGCTGGGTTCGGTGCAGGTATTCCAGCAGGGACGTAGCCAGAATAACGTCGCCGATAAAGGCGGTTTGAATCAGCAGAACGGCGCGGGCACGGGCAGCAGGCATGGGCAGAAAAACCGCAGAAGGTGGCCACAAAGGTACGCAACACCGGGTGCGGATGCGCGTCATTCCCCTAACTTGCGGCCCGCGCCCCCGGGCCGCGCTTTGTTTACTTTCTTTCCCGCCTCCTATGCGTTACGGCTCCATCGATCCGCAGCTTTTCAGTGAAAACCGCCGCCGCTTTACTGCGCAGCTGCCCGCTGCTTCTCTGGCTATCTTCCACTCGAACGACGTGATGCCGACCAACGCCGACGGCACCATGCCCTTCCGCCAGAACAACGACCTGTTCTACCTCTCCGGCGTGGATCAGGAGGAAAGCATCCTCGTTATTTTCCCCGATGCTACGCTGCCCCAGTACCGCGAAATCCTGTTTTTAAAGGAAACCTCCGAGCATATTCTGGTGTGGGAAGGCTACAAGCTCACCAAGGAGCAGGCCCGTGAGCAAACCGGCGTGCGCACCATCATGTGGCTGGATTCCTTTAAGACGGTGCTGCCCGCGCTGATGAACGAGGCCGAAAACGTCTACTTGAACACCAATGAGCACATCCGCTCGGTAGTGGAAGTGGAAACCCGCGACGCCCGCTTTGTCAAATGGATCCGGGAGGCCTACCCGCTGCATCAGTACCGCCGCGTGGCGCCCATTATGCACCACCTGCGGGCCATCAAGAGCGAGGAGGAAATCCGCCTGATGCGCCGCGCCGCCGACATTACCGATAAAGCCTTCCGCCGCCTGCTGGGCTTCGTGAAGCCGGGCGTGATGGAGTATGAAATCGAAGCCGAAATCTTTCACGAGTTCCTTCGCAATGCCTCGCGCGGGCCGGCCTACGGCTCCATCATTGCCTCGGGCGCTAACGCCTGTATTCTCCACTACGTGAGCAACGACCGGGAGTGCCGGGATGGCGACGTGCTGCTGCTGGACTTCGGGGCCGAGTTTGCCAACTATGCCGCCGACTTGTCGCGCTCCATTCCCGTCAACGGGCAGTTTACCAAGCGCCAGCGGGCCGTGTACGAGGCCGTGCTGCGCGTGATGAAGTTTGCTACCTCGCAGCTGGTGGCCGGCAACAACATTGAGGACTACCACGCCGCCGTGGGTCGCACCATGGAGCAGGAGCTCATCAAGCTGGATTTGCTCAACGAAAGCGACGTGCGCAACCAGGACCCCGCCGCCCCGCTCTACAAAAAGTACTTCATGCACGGCACCAGCCACTACCTCGGCCTCGACGTGCACGACGTGGGCGCCAAGTACCGCGTGTTTGAGCCGGGCATGGTGTACACCTGCGAGCCGGGTATCTACATCCGCGAAGAAGGCCTGGGCATCCGCCTCGAAAACGATATTCTCATCACCAAAACCGGCAACGAAGATCTGATGAAGAATATCCCGCTGGAAGCCGACGACATTGAGCGGCTGATGCAGGCAGGCCGCTAAAGCGCAGTCCCGTTCCCACGTACCACGTTACCCGGCTGCAGCTGCCGGGTAACGTGGTTTTTTTATAGCCGGCGGCCTACGGTGGAGCTTCGGTGGGCCGGATTTCATCCAATCATAACCCGGCACACTACAACCTTCGCGGAAGCGGAAGGGTATAGCAGGCTGCAAGCCCCCGAAAGCTGCGGCCCTCGGGCCGGGCGTGGGGCCCTTCCACCACTTTATCTGCTGTACATGAAACATCTGCTTACTACCTGCCTGGCGCTGGGGCTGGTGCCGCTGGCTGCCACGCCGCCGGCCCAGGCTCAGACTGCCGACAAGAAAACCGCCATCAGCCTCTTCGGCAGCGCCTACGAGTACAAAGGCAACTACGGCTCCGACTTCTGGGACTGGAGCTCCAACAACTACGGCCCCGGCATTTCCTTTAACCGCTACCTCTCGCCCGGCCTCGACCTGGGTTTGCGCGGCAGCTACGTGGAAATCAAGAAGACCACCGATGCGGGGGCGCCCTTCTACGGCAGCAACTTCGCCACCAACACCGTGAACGTGAACCTGGCGTTGAAGCTTAAGCTCAACAACGGCTGGGCCTTCAAGGAAGACGCGTTTATTCAGCCCTACCTGCTGGCCGCGCCCGGCTGGACCTACACCAGCCGTGAGGGCACGTTCAACCGCAACGGCCAGACGCTTGATCTGGCCCAGGACAAAAGCTACTTCGACGTGTTTGGGGCCGCTGGTATCAACTTCCGCCTGGCCGACGGGGTGGGCTTGTTCGTGCAAACGGGCCAGCACATTCCGCTGAAAGCCAACATAGACGGCGACCCGACCCGCGACGACAACGCCTTCGACGACCGGTTTCTGGAGCACACCGTGGGCCTCACGGTGGCCTTTGGCAAGATGAAGGATGCCGACGGCGACGGCGTGGCCGACCGCAAGGATAAGTGCCCCAACACGCCCCAGGGCGTGGCCGTGGATGCCACCGGCTGCCCGCTGGATGGCGACAAGGACGGCGTGCCCGACTACCAGGACAAGTGCCCCACTGAAGCCGGCCTGGCCGCCCTCGAAGGCTGCCCCGACCGCGACGGTGACGGCGTGCGCGACGGCGACGATGCCTGCCCCGATACCCCCGGCAAAGCCGAACTGCGCGGCTGCCCCGACGCCGATAACGACGGCGTGACCGATGCCAGCGACAAGTGCCCCGACACCCCCGCTGGCGTAGCCGTAGATGCCAACGGCTGCCCCCTCGACAAAGACGGCGACGGTGTGCCCGACTACCAGGACCGTTGCCCCAACCGCCCCGGCCCGGCTTCCAACAAAGGCTGCCCCGAGATGAAGGTAGAAGAGAAGAAGAAGCTTCAGGAAGCCACGAAGTTCATCCAGTTTGACTTCAACAAGGCTACTCTCAAGCCTATATCCTTCCCCACGCTTGATGGGCTGGTGCAGATTCTGAACGACTACCCGGACTATAGCCTCGGCATTTCGGCCCACGCTGATAACAAGGGCGACGACAACTACAACCTGCGTCTGTCCGACGAGCGCGCGGCTTCGGCCCGTACCTACATGCTCAGCAAAGGCATTTCCGCCGACCGGATTGTGTCGCACGGCTACGGCGAGTCCAAGCCCATTGCCGACAATGCCACCGAAGCCGGCCGCGCCGTAAACCGCCGCGTGGAGTTCGACGTGTACCTGCCCGGCGACCCGAACCCGGCCGAAACCAAGTATGGTGTGGCCCCGGAAATTCCAGCAGCCCCTGTGAAGGCGGCTCCGGCAAAGAAAGCCCCAGTGAAAAAAGCACCCGTGAAAAAGGCCGCCCCCAAGCGTCGTTAGCCGGCTGTTCTCAGTATTTCAACTGCAAAAGCGTGGTCTGCCTCCGGCGGGCCGCGCTTTTGTGCTGTAGGGCCTCCGCTGCTAAAAAAAGCGCTGGTGCGCCTGATCTTAATATAGTGGTTATCAGATAAGAAGCCGATAGGATAGGTGCAAGCCGTTGCGTAGCTCGACCATACGGGAAACTTTTCCTACAACTTTATGACCAGGTGTCAGTATAGGCAGCTAGTAAAAAACCTGCATTCAGGTGCTTTCCTGCGACCTGTTAGGCACGCATATTTTTCACTTAACCTTCTCAAAATGAGGAAGATTTTAGCTTCTGCTTTGCTGTCTGGAGTTGCCTTGCTGGCAGCTGCGCCCGATGGCTCGGCTCAGACGGCTGACCGCAAAACGGCCATTAGCCTCACCGGCAATGCCTTTCAGTACAAAGGAAATTTTGGCTCTGACTTCTGGCAGTGGGGCGGAAACAAGTACGGCCCCGGTATCTCCATCAACCGTTACCTGTCGCCCGGGCTTGATGTGCTGCTGAGCGGCAACTATGTAGAGTTCAAGAAATTTACCAGCCCGCTGAGCGGGCCGTACTACGGCAGCAGCTTCGCCACCAACGTGGTGAACGTGAACCTGGGCCTGAAGCTGAAGCTGAACAATGGCTGGGCCCTGAAGGAAGACGCCGTGATTCAGCCTTACCTGCTGGCTGCCCCCGGCTGGACGTACACCAGCCGCGAAGGCACAATCAACCGCAATGGGGCTAGCCTGAATACAGACAGCGACAAAAGCTACTTTGACCTCTTTGGGGCCGCTGGTATCAACTTCCGCCTTTCCGAAGCCGTAGGTTTGTTCGTGCAAACCGGTCAGCACATTCCACTGAATGCCAACATTGATGGCGACCCGGCCCGCGACGAGAACAAGTGGGACGACCGGTTTCTGCAGCACACGGCCGGCATCACCATAGCCTTCGGTAAAGCCAAGGATACGGATAACGACGGCGTGCCAGACCGCAAAGATCAGTGCCCCGACACTCCGGCCGGTGTAGCCGTGGACGAAAAAGGCTGCCCGCTCGACGGTGACAAGGACGGGGTACCCGACTACCAGGATAAGTGCCCCACCGAGGCCGGCTCGAAAGCTCTGGAAGGCTGCCCCGACCGCGACAACGACGGTGTGCGCGACTCTGAAGATGACTGCCCCGACCAGGCCGGCAAAGCGGCGCTCCGTGGCTGCCCCGACGCCGATAACGACGGTGTGCGCGACCAGGATGATAAGTGCCCCGACACCCCGGCCGGCACCCAGGTAGACGCTACGGGCTGCCCCCTGAACCTAGACAAGGATGCTGACGGTATTCCCGACAACGTAGACCGCTGCCCCAACACGCCTGCCGGTACCAAAGTAGACTCGCTCGGCTGCCCTGAGATTCCGCAGAGCATCCGCCGCCTCGAGCAGCCGGTGCGCTTCGAAACCAACAGCACTGTTATCAAGCGCACCTCCTATGGCACGCTCGATAAGATGGTGCAGGTGCTGAAAGACCACCCCGAGTACGCCGTGCGCATCTCGGGCCACGCCGACAGCCGTGGTACCGATGAGTACAACCAGCGCCTCTCGGAGCGTCGCGCCGAATCGGCCAAGCGCTACTTCACCGGCAAGAACATCGACCCGGCCCGGGTAGTGACGCAAGGCTTCGGCGAGTCGAAGCCGGCGGCAGCCAACGGCTCGGCCGCAGGAATGGCGAAAAACCGCCGCGTCGAATTCAAGTTCGAGTTCTATATCCCAAGCCAGTCGGAGATATAAGCTGCCCGTCTCCGCAACGCAAAAAAGGCGAACCATAGCGGTTCGCCTTTTTCGTGCGCGGTGCTGAAAGGCTTACAGGATAGCAAGACATACAGGTCGCATATGAGTCTGGGAAATGCGGGCACTACTCCTGGCCCTCAGCCTGGCCCGCTCGGCTACGGGACTGGCAAACAGCTCGTCAACCGTCAGTTAAAAAGCCTACACGGCAGGCTCGGGGGCATAGGGCAAATGCACGGAGAAGGTCGAGCCTACGTCCAGCTGGCTCTGCACCTCAATGCGGCCGCCCACATTCTCGACGATGCGCTTGACCATATACAGCCCGATACCCGAGCCTTCCACGTGGTTGTGCAGGCGCCGGAACATGGCAAACAACTCCGGGTAGCGACTCTCCTTGATGCCCAGCCCGTTGTCCTGTACGCTCAGCACGAGGGCCTTGCCTTCCGGATCCGGCTGGCAGTAGATACGCACGTGCGGCGGGCGGTCCGGATGCCGGTACTTCACCGCGTTGCTGAGCAGGTTATATACCACGCTTCGCAGGTTCTTGAGCGAAAACGCGACGCGGGGGCAGGCGGCGACGTCTAGCTCTATTCTGGCACCGGTAGCCTCGATAAGCGGCTGCAGGTCGTGGCACACATCCTCAATAACGGGCTGCAGAAGCACCTCCGAAACCAGCGGCTCGTATTCCTGCTGCAGGCGGGTAATGTCGCTCAAGTGGCCAATCGTGCGCTGAAAGCGGGCCACCGACTCCTGCATCATTCTCAACAACGGTACCACGTCGTAGGTATGCTGCACCTCGGCCGGCAGCTGGGCCTGGAGCGCGTAGAGCAGGCCTTCGATGTTGGTGATGGGCGACTTCAGGTCGTGGGAGGCCGTGTAGATGAAGTTGTCCAGGTCCACGTTCGTGCGTGTAAGCTGCTCGTTGGAGTGCTGGAGCTGCTGCTGCGAAAGCCGAAGCGCCTCTTCCGCCTGCTTGGCCTCGGTAATGTCGAGCACGAACTTGACGCATTCGGTTTCATCGAGGCGCTTACCGGCCGAGAGGCCCCACCAGCGGGAGCCATCGGGGCGCAGGTACTGCTTCTCGAAGGGGGTACTCTCGCCGGCGGTGCGCAGCTCCTGCAGGGCCCGGTGGGTAGGAAGGATAAATTCCGGAGCCGTTAAGGCGTCCAGGTAGGCGTGCCCATTAGCCAACTCGGCACGGCTGTAGCCGCTCATGCGCTCGAAGGCGGGGTTGCTATCGTGAATGCCGCCTTCCAAGTCGAAGAAAAGTACCCCTACGGTGGCAATGGAGAGGACTCTTTGCAGGCGCTTTTCACTGCGGCGCAGGGCTACCTCGGCCTGCTTCCGGTCATGAATATCAACGGACGAGCCGAACCAGCGGGTTATCTGGCCGCTGGTCGGGTCGAGAAACGGCTCGGCGCGCACCAGAAACCAACGGTATGTACCGTCCGCTGCCCGAATGCGGTGCTCCACTTGAAAGGGGGTTCCACTGCGCCGCGCTTCCTCAAAGGCTTCCATCGTGTGGGCTGCATCCTCAGAGTGCACAAATTCGCCGGTCACAATGGCGGCCGTGCTTGGCTCGTAGGCCACACCAGTGTAGCGGCTCCACTGCCGGTTGAAAAACTCCGTGTGGCCCTCCGCGTCCGTTATCCACACAATCTGCGGCACGGCATCGGCCATCACCCGGAACCGCTCTTCCGATTCGCGCAGGGCTGCTGCGGTACGGGCATGCAGTACGGCAGCCCAGGTGCGCTCAGCTGTTTCCTCCAGTAAGGCCAGCTCGTCCTCCGTCCAGGCGTGGGCTTCCAATTCGTGCATGAACAGCACGGCCACCAGCCGACCATCCTTAAGCAGGGGCACATTGACGGTGGCCCCGAGGTGCAGCGCCGCGTGGGCCGCCTTTTCCGCTTCGGTGAGCGACGGGTCGTGGGCTACGTCGGGGCGAACCACGGTTTTTCCTTCCTTAAGCGCCCGCAACAGCTCTGGGCCATAGTCGTCGTAAGGGTAGCGGCCCTCGATGCCAGACACACCGCTGCGGGTATAGTTGCGCGTGACGACGATGTGCGCATCGTCGCCCTGATCCTCGGCATAGCCTACGCGGCTGGCACCCAAGTACTGGCCCAAAGCGCAAACTGCCTGGTACTGAATATCAGCCGGATTGACCAGGTGGCGCAGCTGGTCGCTGAACTGGAGCAGAAAAGCCTGCTGCCGCTCGCTTTTGCGGAGTGCTTCTTCGGCCTGCCGACGCTGCGAAATATCGTTGAACAGCACGGCCACCCGGTGCTGGCCCGGCTCACCCACACGAAAGGCATACACGTCGTACCAACGGTGCAGAGGCTCGGCCCGCTGCTCGAAGCGCACCGGCTGGCCCGTCAGCGCCACGGCCCCGTAGATGTCGAACCAATGCTGCTCCAACTGGGGGGCCATTTCCCCGACGGTGCGCCCGGTGGCATTAACCAATCCGGTCTGCAGCTCAAACGCGCGGTTCACTTCCTCAAAGCGGTAGTCAATGGCCTGCTGCTGTTGATTGAACAGCACCTCAATCAGACAGAAGCCCTCGTCGATGGAGTTGAAGAGCGTGTGGTACCTGGTTTCGCTGGCGCGCAGGGCCGCCTCGGCCTGGCGGCGCTCCGTTACGGGCTGGGCGCGGCCACCCACAGCTTCCACTGCGCCATCGGCCCCAAATAGTGGGACAAAGATGTACTCGTACTCGCCCGTTTGGCCGGTAGAGCTGGTGTAGGGCGTTTCCCCCGTCACGGCCTGCCGGGTAGTAATTACCTGCTGAATCTGGGCCTGCAGGAGCGTGGCTAGCGGCGCCGGATACTCCAGGTCGGAGAAGCTTTTCCCGACGGCCTGCTGCAGCGTCAGTCCCCACAAATCGAGCAAAGGCTGGTTGACGTAGCGGAAACGGCTTTCCAGATCGAAGACATAAACAAACTCCTGCAGGCTGCCCAGCACCGCATCAAAGCGCGCCAGCTGCTGAATGCCGTCGGCCTGAAGACTAGCTGGCTGCGTAGCTGCGTCGGGCACTTCCGTAAAACTGAGCAGTAAGCCGCCGCCTACCCGCTCACCAGCGAGGTGAAGGCAGGTCTGGTGACTGGTAACGGCCTGAGGCAAGTGAAACGAGCCGGGCGTGCTGGCTGAAAACGCGTCGCGCAGCAATGCCCAGGTTCCATCCGTGAGGCTTGCTGAGAATTGCTGCGTGAAGGTGGCCGTCGGCTGAGCCGGCAACTTCAGCAGGCGCTGGGCGGCCGGGTTGAGGTAGGTTAAAGTCAGATCTATGAGGATGCCGCCCGCGTTGCGGATGGGCGTGCAGAGCACCAGACCGTTTGCCGCAAGGTCAAGCACCGCGGAAAGCAGCGGGCCGGATGGAAACAGTTCAGAGTTCTGAAACGAGAAATCAGCAAGCATGGCAGCGCAGGGTGGAGCGCGAAAATACGCGTCCGTTAAGGTAGTTATCTACGCATGTTTCGGCAGATAAGAGGAAAAAGCCGCAGTGAAGTTCCTGGACCCGGCCCAACGTGCTCCTAGCACTGAGCCTTTCGCCGTCCGTAAATATCGGCCCATGAGGCTGGCAAGAGCTTATAGCGGGAAGTCGACTGCTGAATAGATACTGATAGTGCTGCTAGCCTGCTGTTCATGCCAGTCGCTAGGGTTGCTCTGCTGCCTGGCTGCGCAATAGGGTTAGGCAGCCCCAGCAGATGCGACACCACCCTCAGGAAATGGTGCCTGAAATGGAGGGGTGGATTCCAATCAAATCGGCGCCCTGCATGCCCTCGACCAACTCGGCCCTCAAGGCAGCCCGCGAATCAGTTCGTAGGGAGGAATGTGCAGAAAGAAGCCAACAGTTGCCTGGGCCCGCGCCTACCACAGCAGAGTGGACAGCAACAGGGCAGAATTTCTCGTTCACGGCTATGCAGGCCTCTTAGTGGCTCTGCTCGTAGGTGGCGTACTGGGAAAGTAGTGGAGAAGGTAGGCCAGAGCGTGGAGTGGCTGAAGCCCTCGTCAGAAACACGAGCACCAAGCAGGAGCAGGTGCGCTGGCAGCTACTCCTGCTTGGTGCTCGTGTTTCTGACGGGCCTAGCCAGCCTACCAAACCTGGACAGCCTACCAAACGGGGCCTTCGGCCTTATAGATAAAGCCCAGCCCGTAGTAAGGCCTTCTTTGGTGTGCAGTTTGATGAATGCCAATAGTTTAGATGTAATAATCGTTCTGGGTATCAAGTCAACGCGCCGGGTAATCGTTCGAAAGCTGCGTGGGTGCACCAGATATGCGCACGCCAGATACGCAAAGGCTCTGACGGGTGCCCCGTCTACTCAGGCTCGTTGAAGCCCGGTAGCGTAAAGCACTGCCCTTTGGACAGCAGGTGCAGGCGCAGGTCGCGGATAGAAAATACCTCGCCGGGCTTAATCTCATAAATGGTGTTGCCGGTGCAGTTATGCCCGTCGAGCAGGACCACGATGCCGTTGCCCAGCACTTCCAGCTCGCTGCCTTTGCTTACCAGCACGGCCGTGTCTTCTTCCAGTCCCAGCCCTATGCAGCCCGGGTTGGTGGCAATAATCTGCGCCATGCGCACGATGCGGCCGCGGGCCACAAAATGGGTGTCGATGGCTACGTCGCGCAGCAGCTGCAGGCCGGTGGTAATGTGGATTTCATCCTTGACAAACCCGGCGTTGTTGCGTCCCTGGTACACCATGGGCGTGCTCATGGCCGCTGCCCCGGCGCTGGTGCCGGCAATAAGAATGGGCTCCTGGTAATAGCGCTCCGTGAGGCGGCTCAGCAGCTTGGTGCCGCCGAGCAAAGCCGTAAGGCGTAGTTGGTCGCCACCGGTGAGCATCACCCCATCGGCCCGGTTGATAACGTCCAGGGCTTCGGGGCCGTTGGCTTGTTCGCGGCTCTGGATGTTGAGCACTGCAACGTGCTCGATGCCGAGTTCCGAAAAGAGTTTTACGTAGTCCTGAGCAGCTTCTTCGGGCTCTTCGGAAGCAGTAGGAATTACAACGATGGTGCGGGTGCCGGACAGCTCAGCGACGAAGCGCTGCAGGATGAAATCTGCCGATTCATCATAGCTGGAGTTTTCCTGGTCAGGCGTTTTACGCTGTTCGTGGCCGCCTATGGCGAGCAGGCGCCCTTTAGGGCGGGGAATACGGGTAGGCATTGCAAGAAAGAAGTTAAAAGACAGCGCGCATGTTCCGACCAGCCGGAGCGGCCAGAAACATGCGTGCTGAAATGCGGGGCAACCAAGCCAGCGTGGCAGTTGCTCCCAGCCCGTCAATACAGCTTGCGGCAAGGAAAGGCTCAGCCTTTTTACGGCGCCAAAAGCGGGCGGGAGCCGCTATAAATACGGATTTTGAATGTGGATAAACCCGTATCTGCGGCGGATATCCCGGGCACAGCAGCGCTTTATCGGGGGTACGCCCAGTCGTGCGGGTGGCGGCGCACAGTCCAGGTCGGTTCAGGCTGATTGATTCCTGGGCTTAGTCGATTTTCCTCTGAAGTGCTGGATAAATCCAATCTTGCTACCAGCTTTGCGAAGCCTGCCCGCATTTTCCCAACCTGCTGTTTATTTCCTGCCATGCTGCCTTTCTCCCTTCAGCCCAGCTTAGAAAACAACGTCGTTCGGCTGCTGCCGCTGCGGGAGGAAGACTTCGCAGAGCTGTACACCGTAGCTTCTGACCCCAGAATATGGGAGCAGCATCCCAACAGGGACCGGTGGCAGAAGCCGGTGTTTACCACGTTTTTTGAAGGAGCCATCCAAAGCAAAGGCGCCTTCAGAATCGTGGATAAGCCCTCCGGCGCTATCATAGGCAGCACCCGCCTCTACGATTACAACCCCGAGGAAAATAGCATCCTCATCGGATATACCTTCTACGGAACGCAGCACTGGGGCACGGGCATCAACCCGGCCGTAAAAGAGCTGCTGCTGAACTATCTTTTCCAGTTCGTGGACATCGTGCGGTTCCACATCGGGGCCGGCAACGTACGGTCGCAGATTGCCATTCAGCGGCTGGGAGCCACCAAGGTTGCGGAGCAGGAAGTGACGTACTACGGCGAGCAGCCCAAGCTGAACTTTGTGTTCGAGCTGACTAAGCAAGCGTGGGCCGCGCGGGCGGCGTGAGCTAGCCGGGGCAAACAGCGTTTACACGAAAGAGCCGAAGTTGTTCGCCGCCAATCCTGCTTAGGCCGACAAAAACGGGGTAAGCTCCCCGGTATACGTGAGCGTGAGTTGGTGCATGGCCCGGGTGCAGGCCACGTAAAGCATGCTCTTGTCCACCTCCGTTTTATAATTACGGGCGGAGGCAAACGGCACGATGACTTCATCAAACTCCAGCCCCTTGGCCAGGTGAGCCGTGGTGACGATGACGCCTTCCTTGAAAACCGTGGACTCCTCCGTGAGCAGATGCACGCCTGCAGCCTGCAGCGCCTCGTGCAGCTGCTCAGCCTGCCGCAGGGTTTTGCAGATAATGCCCAGCGAATGACTTTTGGCGCCCTGAAAGTTTGTAATCAGCCCCTGAATGGCCGTCACCTCCGCTTCCTTGTTCGCAAAGGGTGCCACCACGGGCTCCTGTCCGTGCCGCTCCAGCGGAATGATATCGGGGTTGGGCGTGATGCGCTGGGCAAAGGCCGTAATTTCGATGGTCGAGCGGTAGCTGCGGAAAAGCTTCACCACATCGGCTTGAGGAAAGACGCGCTCAATGGTTTCGGCCGAGGAGGCACTGTAGGGGTTCACCGTCTGGCTCACATCGCCTAGAATGGTTTTGCGGCAGCGGAACAGGCGCGACAGCACGGCGTACTGCACGGGGGTGTAGTCCTGCATCTCATCTACCAGCAGGTGCCGCACGTGGTCGTAGGCTGAGAGGCCTGCCAAGCGCAGACGCAGGTAAATCAGGGCAAAGACGTCGGCGTACTCCAGGCGCCCGCCGTGGTTTAGTTTCAGCAGCTCGGGCCGGCCAATCCAGCGGAAGAAGTCCCGGTAGAAATCCAGCACGTTGCTGAAGCGGAACATACGCGGAATGGCTTCCCCAATCGTGCCTTTTTCCTGGCCCGTGAGCTTGCGGCCGGCCGCGTCGCGCACGTACGCTCGTACGTCGTTGGCCACCAGTGCAAAGCGCTGCAGCAGTGGTACGCGGTGGTAGCCCTTAAACTTCTGCTGGATAAAAGCGGCCGGCACCACGGTGCGCCCCACCCGCAGCTCGCTCAGAGAGAAATAGTTGTTCTCGATATGCAGCAGATATTGGTTGAGCTGGCTAAGAAACTCAAACGAAGACTTAAACCGGATGCGCTCGATAAAGGCTGCGTCGTGGGTTTCCAGCAGCGCCGATACCTGCTCGAAGAAAGTCTGGAACGAGTAATGGCCTTCGAGCAAATCGGCCGCCAGCTCCTCCATGCCCATTTCGGGAATGTGCTCCTCGCCCAGCTCGGGCAGCACATTCGAGATATAGTCGGCAAAAACTTTATTGGGCGAGATGATGAGGATGTCCTTGGCCGCAATGGTGTCGCGGAAGCGGTAAAGCAGGAAGGCAATGCGGTGCAGGGCAATAGACGTTTTGCCCGAGCCCGCCACGCCCTGTATCACCATCACCACGGCTTCCTCGTTGCGAATTACCGCGTTCTGGTCGCGCTGAATAGTGGCGACGATGTTCTTCATCTTATCGTCGGACGACTTGGCCAGCTCGCGCTGTAGCACGTCGTCGTGGATGTTCACGCCGCTGTCGAGCATAAACTCCAGGCGGCCGTCCCGGATCCGGTACTGTCGCTTCAGCTCAATGCGGCCCCGCACGGTGCCCGACGGGGTAGGGTAGGAGGCCTCACCCAGCTCGAAGTCGTAGAACAGGGAGGAAATAGGAGCGCGCCAATCGTAGATGAGGCTCTGGTGCTGCCGCTCATCCAGAAAGGTATGCACCCCAATGTACACCGGCGTTGTCGTTTGGTTTGGCGCGAGGAAGTCGATGCGGCCAAAGTAGGGCGACTGGCGCAGCTTGAGCAGCCGGCGCTTGCGGGATACGGCCGCCTCGCCCGTAAAGGCCATGCGGTCGATGGACTGGCCGGCGGCCACCATGTCGGCGTCGTCCATACCCGACTGGTGCTCGTGGATGTATTCCTTTTTCTGCCGCAACTCGGTGGAAAACTGTCGCACGGCGTCGTCTACCCGGCGAATAGCCAGTGTAAGCTTCTCCTTTATTTCCTCCAGATATTCTTTTTCTTCCTGTTCGGTTGCGTTCATCACTGGCTGTCTGTGAAAATGGAGCGCAAAGGTCCGGGAAACTCCGCTCTGAAGAAGTTAAGCCAGCGAAAATATCCTATCAGGTTATAGTCACACCAAGCCCCGGGCGGGACGCACTCCTGCAGACAGCTGGTTCGCTTTGGGGTACGAAGGCCGTTTACTTGGGCAGCTGGTCTACCGCACCGGGCAAGAACTTAAGCAACTGCTGCAACTGGCTTTCGGTGAAGTTGCCGGAAATAGCCATCAGCACGAACGAGTCGGGCACGCCGCTAACCTGGCTGGTGCCCACCACCTCCTGCACCCGGCCATTGTTGCGGCGGGCTGAGAACTTGAACTGGGTGCTGGCATCGGCATCGGCGGCTACGGGCAGGGGCTGGTACTGCTCGTTCTGCAGCAAGCCTTCTACTTCCTGATTGAGGCCGCGCGCTACCAGGTCGCGGGCGCCGCCGGAAGTGGGCGTAAAAGTCAGCACCCGCACGCTGCGCAGGGCCGCTATAGCCTGGGTTGTTTCGTTGTCGCCCCCAATACGGCCCAACTGGCCCAGCAGCAGGCGGGTGGCAAAGTTGGCTTCCACCGTCTGGGCCTTGAAGCCGGAGCGGCTCTCATACTTGCGGAAAAACTCGGCGACTGTGCGGGCGGGTTGCTCGGGGCCGGCGGCGCGGCAGCCCGCTAACCACAAAAGGCCAAGGGAGAAACAAACAAGGAGAAGGCGGTTGCGCATACCAGGAAAGGCTGAAAGTTTACGCCAACATACGCGTTTTGGCGCTTTGCGGCCGTTCCGGCTTTATTCAAACACGACGGCATTCACAAAGAATACGTCCCGTCCGGTTCCTTTATCGGGGCGCACGTGCTGGTAGCCGTGGGCCAGGAACCTGGTGCCGGTCCAGGTCACCAGGTCTTCCTGCAAGGTGTAGGAAACCTTTTCCTTTTTTGCGGCCAGGTTGGTTCGGAGCGGCGTAAGCAGGTCATTTGGCGAAGGCTTGGTGCGGTCAATAATCTTGTAGCGGATATCTTCCTCATCCAGGTAAGCCAGCGCCAGCCGTCCATCGGGCAGGGGGCGCAGGCGCACGGTTTGCTGCACGTCGAAAGTTTCCACATTCTTCAGCACAAAGGTGTTATCCCACAAAAGGTTGCCCTGCCGGTCGAAGCCGCACACGATGGTGTGGGTAGTGCGGTAGCCGTCAAACTGCCGGTAGCTGGTTGTCATCGGCCCGCCGTAGCTGGAGTAGCGGTAGCGTGGGTAGTACACCTCCGCCGCCATCACGTAGCCCTCCGGGGTGGGCAGCATATCGTGCATGAACAGGCGGTAGTGCAAGCGCATAGGAGAGCCAGCTGCCCGGCGCCGGGCTCCCCGCTCCCGGATGCGGGCTTCGCGCGCTGGGTTCATAAAGTCGAAGAAGTGCTTGAGGCTCAGAAAGTCGTAGAAACGCATGGAGTTGCGGCCGCCGCCGGGCGTAGTGCCCGCGTTCAGATCGGCGGCAAACAAGCCCTGGGAGTAGCGCGGGTCGCGCAGAGTGTAGGTACCCGTCACCAAGCGAGTGGCGCTGTCGCCGGGGCTGAGCTGGGCCGTAATGAGGTTCCGCTCACTTTCGGCCTGAATAAACTCCGTACGCAGCAGCTGGCCGTCCTGCGAGAGTTGCTTGAGCTGCAGCCGCGACTTCAGGCCGTTGGTTTGGGTGAGCACGAAGGCCGCCCGCTTGGTCACCGAGTCAGCCAGGAACGTGAACTGCGCCGGCAGCTGCTCATACACGGAAGGCAGAAACCGCATCTGCTGGGTGAGCAGGTCGAGGTGCAGAATCGTCAGGTGCTGATCGACGAGCACCGTGGCAAACAGCCGCCCCGACAGCGCCTTCAGCTCGAAGATGTCGCGGGAGATGCGCGTGTCGAAGGCGCTGGTTTCGATGGTGCCGGTGCGGCCGTTGAGGTGCACGGCCAGCAGGTGCGTGGGGCGGTACATCGATTGAAACAGCGCGTAGACCTGCGCGCCCTCGGAGCAGGTGCGCACCAGCTCGTACTCACGCTCTACCACCAGCGGCTTCTGCCAGACGGGCTGCAGGCCGGCGTCCAGCTTTTGGAAGTACCGCTTATCGGCCTTCAGGCTGAACGTTTCCTCGTGTACCAGCAAAATCACGCTGCTATCGGGCAGGGGCAGCACCTCCACATCACTGGTAGCTGGCTGCAGAGCCAGCTCAAACCGGGCGGGCTGCTGTGGCGCCTGTGCCCAGGCAGCCCCGCAGCTTATCAGCCAAACCCATCCTAGCGCGAAGAAATGCCGCATACTTATCTACCGTTAACGTGTGTATCCAAGATACGGCAAGGGCAGCGCAAATCCTTGCGCTGCCCCGGGTTTTGCTGATTCTCCTGGCGAAAGAAGGCTAGCTGCCGAGCTCCAGAATGGCGTCGAACTCGGCGGCCTGGAGCGGCATCACCGACAGGCGCGACTGGCGCAGCAAGCCAATCTGATTGAGGCGGGCGTCCTGCTTGATCTGGCCCAGAGAAACCGGGCGCTCCAGTGCCTGCTGTGGCCGCAGCCGCACCGCTACCCAGGCACTGCCGGCGTCGGCCGTGGCATCGGGCGCGGCCGGGGCGGCCACTTCGGCCACGCCTACTACTTCCTTGCTCGTGACGCTGTGATAGTATAAAACCAGGTCGCCGGGCTGCATCTGCTGCAGGTAGTTGCGGGCCTGAAAGTTGCGGACGCCAGTCCAGTCGGTGGCGCCGTCGCGCACGAAATCGAGCCACGCGTAGGCAGCGGGCTCCGATTTTACTAACCAATACTGCATTCAGGAAAGGAAGCGAAAGTGGAACTGAGGAGTTTGGGAGGAAAGGTATGATCTATGCGAACCAGCCGAAAGGTCGAAAAAGAATTTCGACCTCCTCTCTTACTTCGGCGGGCTGCGGACCAGCCAACTACCGCAGAGCCACCACCCCGGCACTCCCGGTAGGGTCTCCCAAACTCCTCAATTCCCAATATCAGGCACGTTTTGCCGCTACTCGGCCAAAACCTGGATGGGTTCTTCGCTTGCCGCCCGGAAAGTGGGCGCTCAGTAAGTAGGAGGGGCAAATGGGTGGGGAGGTTGCAAGCCCGCTAAAAAAAACTCCTGCTCATCTGAGAAGGAGCAGGAGTTTGATGGTGCATGCGCAGGTAAGTAGCTGTAAGCGTAGGCGTTGAGTTGAGCCTGATTTGATGAACATTTTTTTGTGCTACAGCTTTGTGGCCCCTGGTGCGTTGCCCAAAGCGTGAAGTGGCCGAGCCTCTACTTCACCTGCCGCACTTTCAGCAGCTCCGGTTCGAGCGACACGATTTCCAACTGGTAGTCGGGCGTGCTATGGTCGTCGAGAGTGATACTAACACGGTTGTCGGATAGGGCTTTCCACTGGCCCTTGTGGCCTTCGAGGCCGTCGGTAGGGGCAATGTCGTACTGCGTAAACAGGCCGTTGTGCTCAAAGGCAAAGCCCGTGCGGCCCCGGGAAGGCGGAAAGGCGTAGGTGTTGGGCCGGTATACCAGTACTTCCCCCTGGTCTTCCTCGTGGGCGTGCAGCCAGGTGCGCTCCAGGAGCTGCAGGCGGCGGTTGCCCCCGCGCGGGTCGGAGCTGGAACAGGTGCTGGCCATCAAACTCAAGCTCAGGCAGGCAAACAGAAAGAGCAAACGCATACGGTTCAAAAGCAAAAAGTCAGCGTATACAACCGCCGAAGCGTGGCTGCTCCGGGCAGTCCTGCGCCGCGACCGGCCAGGATTATTCCCGGCAATCTACAACTTTGGCTTGTACCTTTACCCGCCCGTGCTACCCAACCGCCCTACTGTTTTGGACAACCGCGCCCTCATTCGTGCCTTCCGCCTCACCGCCCAGCTGATGGAGCTGCACGAGGAAAATCCGTTTAAAATCCGGGCCTACGAGGGCACTGCCAACGCCCTTGAGCAGCTGACGGTACCCGTGGCCGACCTGGACCGCACCGGCCTGCCCGACCGTACCGGCCTAAGCAAAACGGCCGCCGCCAAAGTAGCCGAAATGCTCGATACCGGCTCGTTTGAGGAGCTTACGCGCCTGCTCAACAGCACCCCGCCCGGCGTGGTGGAGCTGCTGAGCGTGAAAGGCATCGGCCCCAAGAAAATTCGCAGCCTGTGGAAGGAGCTGGGCATTGAAAGCGCCGAGCAGCTGCGCGAAGCCGCCGAAAAAGACGAGGTAAGCAAGCTCAAGGGCTTCGGCAAGAAAACCCAGGATGCCATTCTGGCCGCGCTGGAATTTACTTCCCAAAGCCGGGGTAAGCTGCTGTATCCGCAGGCCGAGGAGCTAAGCGAAGAAGTAGCCAGCCAGCTGCGCACCGCGCCGGGCGTGGAGCAGGTAGCCGTGGCCGGGGAAGTGCGCCGCCGCCTCGAAACCGTAGAAACCGTGCAGCTGGTAGCGGCCACCACCCGGCCCGCCGCCGCGCATGAACTGCTTAATGGCCTGAACGGGTTGACGGCCGATGCCCGCCGTAGCGGCCCATTCGCGTGGCGCGGCACGGCCACCGCGTCGGGCGTAAAAGTGGAAGTGACCCTGGCACCGCCGGCGGATTTCGTCAATCAATTGCTGGTGCACTCGGCGGCCGAGGAACATCTTTCGGAAACTCTTACCCAGGAAGCCCGGCCCGGTCAGCCTGCTACCCTGCGCCACTGGCTGAAGCGGGAACGGTTTGCCACCGAGCAGGATCTGTACCAGCGGGCCGGCCTGCAGTACGTGGAACCCGAGCTGCGTGAAGGCCTGGGCGAGCTGGCGCTGGCTCGCGAAAACAAGCTGCCCACTCTGCTCGAAGACCAGGACCTGCGCGGCTCCCTGCACAACCACAGCACCTACTCCGACGGCAGCCACACCCTGCGCGAAATGGCCACGTTCCTGCGCGACCAGGGCTACGAGTACCTGGGCATCTGCGACCATTCGCAGGCGGCACACTACGCCAACGGCCTCTCGCCGGAGCGCGTGCGCCAGCAGCAGCGCGAAATCGACCAGTTGAACCAGGAGTTGGCGCCGTTCCGCATTTTCAAGGGCATTGAGGCCGATATTCTCGGCGACGGGTCCCTGGACTACACGCCCAGCGTGCTCGAAACCTTTGATTTTGTAGTGGCCTCGGTGCATTCCAACCTGAAGATGGACGAGCGCAAAGCCACGGCCCGGGTGCTGCGGGCCATCGAAAACCCGTATTGCACCATGCTGGGGCACCCCACGGGCCGGCTGTTGCTGCGCCGCGA
This sequence comes from Hymenobacter guriensis, assembly GCF_015773195.1. GTDB lineage: Bacteria > Bacteroidota > Bacteroidia > Cytophagales > Hymenobacteraceae > Hymenobacter > Hymenobacter guriensis. The sequence continues at coordinate 148,986 of NZ_JADWYK010000002.1, read as the reverse complement.
AGGGTACCCGCTCAACCACAAAGCCGTGATTGATGCCTGCGCCCAGCACCAGGTTATCATCGAAATCAACGCCAACCCCTGGCGCCTCGACCTCGACTGGCGCTGGGTACGCTATGCCCTCGACCAGGGCGTGCAGCTCAGCATCAACCCCGACGCCCACCACACCAATGGCTACGCTGATATGCACTACGGCGTGTTGATGGGCCGCAAAGGGGGCCTGACCAAAGCCATGACGTTCAACGCGAAATCCGCCGCGGAAGTAGCCGAGTACTTCGCCCGCCGCAAAGCCAGCATCAAGCCCCCGCTGGAGTTCAAGGATTCGTTGTTTAGCTGATGATGCAGTTGCCAGGGTTCCGTTGCCGGTCGTCAGTCCGTTCAACAATCCACTGGCAACCGGCAGTTGACCACTGGCAACTGAAACTGTATGAAGATTCTCGTTCTGCGCTTTTCCTCCATCGGCGACATTGTGCTGACGACGCCCGTAGTGCGCGGGCTAAAGCAGCAGGTGCCGGGGGCGCAGGTGCATTTTGCTACCAAGCCGGGCTTTCGCAGCTTTCTGGAGCCCAACCCCTATATCGATAAGGTACACTGCCTGACGGGCTCTTTGCGGGAGCTGGTGGCCGAACTGCGGGCCGAGCATTTCGATTTCGTGGTGGACCTGCACCACAACCTGCGCACCGCCCTCATCAAGGCGCAGCTGGGGGTGAAGTCGGCTGCCTTTGACAAGCTGAACGGCCGCAAGTGGCTCCTCGTGAACCTGAAGATTGACACGCTGCCCCGCACCCATATCGTAGACCGGTACCTGGCTGCTGCCGCTTCCCTGGGTGTGCGCGACGATGGCCGGGGGCTGGATTATTTTATCCCCGCTAAGGACGAGGTAGACGTAGCGACTGCGCTGCCCCAACGTTTTAAGGTCGGGTATGTGGCATTTGCTATTGGCGCGCAACACGCCACCAAGCGTTTGCCTACCGAGCGAATTGTGGAGCTATGCCGGCAACTGGCGCAGCCTATTGTGTTGCTCGGTGGCCCCGAAGATGAGCCCACGGGCCAGTTGGTAGCGCAGGAATTGACCGTCGGCGGGCTGCCCGTTTTCAACGCCTGCGGAAAGTTCAACCTCAACCAATCGGCCTCGCTCGTGCGTCAGGCCCGCGTGGTCGTCAGCCACGATACCGGGTTGATGCACATTGCGGCGGCCTTTGGTAAGAAAATCATCAGCGTATGGGGCAACACCGTGCCGGAGTTTGGTATGTACCCGTATCGCACCGAGTTTGAAGCCCTGGAAGTGCGCGGCCTGCCGTGTCGGCCCTGCTCCAAAATTGGCTATGCGAAGTGTCCGCAGGGACATTTCCGGTGCATGCGCGACATCAACTTTGAAGATCTAGCGGCTCCGCTACGACTTTAACCGGGAAAAGGATTCAAAATATCATTAATTATTTTTAGGGTTCATTTTCAACAATATATTTGTGCGGTATTCAGTCGAGTATCTTTTTTTTCATCTTACTCATTATGCGAATTTTACCTTTTCGGTTGGCCGTAGTAGCGTTGCTGGCCTCCTTGCTGACGGCATGTGGCCCTAGCATTTATCTGGCGCAGGACTTCCGGTCGTATGCTCCAAAACATAAGACCATAGCCATACTTCCGGCTGCGGTAGCCATTCAACTCAGGCCCAATCAAGCCAAGCAAACCACGCCCGACCAGCTGCTTGCTATGGAAAAGCAGAGTGGCATGGACTTTCAGGAGAAAATCTACTCCTGGCTGCTGCGCCGCAAAACTCAGCGAGGCTACACCGTCGAGTTTCAGGATGTGCTGCAAACCAACTCGCGCCTGCGGGAAAACAACTTAAGCTACGCCGACCTACGGACACGCTCGGCACCGGAGCTGGCAAAGATTCTGGGGGTGGATGCCGTTCTCACTACCAACGTGCGTACCAGCAAGCCCATGAGCGACGGTGCTGCCGTAGCCGTAGGGCTGTTGGTAGGGGCGTGGGGCGCTACCAATCAGGCTAATATTACCGTGAACATTCACGAAGCCGATGCTGGAAAGCTTTTATGGAAGTATGATTACATGGCCCAAGGCTCTACTTTCAGCTCTACGGAGACGGTAGTAGATGCGCTGATGCGCAACGCCTCCAAGAAATTTCCCTACACTCCGTTGAAATCGTAGGACCGATTCTGTTTTGACTGCGTACAAGAAAAAGCTGCTATCCTGCCGATAGCAGCTTTTTTATTGCCCTTCATTGCTCATTAACATGCTCACGCCCGAACCCACCGCTACCAATGCCACTGTGGTGGTGAAAGTTGGCGCCACCGATCTGGCGGCCGAAATCCAGGCGGGCCGCCATACGTTTTTCGTGGATGAGCCCGAAACGGTGGGCGGCCACGACCGGGGCCCCACGCCCTATGACCTGCTGTTATCGGCGCTGGGAGCCTGTACGGCTATTACCGTGCGCCTCTACGCCACCCGCAAAAGCTGGCCGCTCGAAGGCATTGAGGTGCGCCTGCGCCACCAGCGCGTGCATCGCCTCGACTGCGACAAGTGTGAGCAGGGCGGCGAAATGCTGGAGGAAGTGCAGAAGGAGCTGCGGCTGCTGGGGCCGCTGTCGGCCGAGCAAAAGCAGCGTCTGCACATCATTGCCGATAAGTGCCCCGTGCAGAAAACCCTGACCAGTGGTGCTCTGCGCGTGGTAACGGTGGTGGTAGAGTAAAAGTCAAACCGCTTGGCCACGGCCGCACGAGCTGGTGGAACCTGCCGCCCAACACTCGTGGTTTGGCTGGCGTGGCTGCCCGAATAACCCAGCCCAAGCCACACATGTGGCGTGTATTTCCGAATTTCGCTTTTATTGCCGTTCCGCCCGCTGCCTGCATGCCGCCTATTTCCAGTTCCGAAATCCTGACCCACTTGCGGCAGGAAACCCGTCCGTATCACGATGCGCTGGAGCAGAACAGCTTCAACCAAGCCCTGAGCGCCGGGCACGTCTCGCAGGAGGCTACCGTGCATTTCCTGCGTCGGCTCTACGGCTTTCTGGCCCCCTACGAGGAGCAGTTGCGCCGGCATCAGCCGGAGTTTTCGGATGAGTGGGAGCTAAGTGCCCGCTACCGGGCTCCGTTGCTACTGGCCGACTTGGCGGCTGTATCGGCCGAAGCTCCGCCGCTTTGCCCGGAACTACCGCCCCTGCACACGCGGGCGCAACTGCTGGGCGCCATGTATGTGCTGGAAGGCTCCACGCTGGGCGGGCAGGTAATTACGCGCCAGCTGGCCAAGGCTGGTATTCCGCTGCAGCGCTACTTCAACGGCTACGGCGAGCTGACGGGCCCGCGCTGGAAAACCTTCTGCCGACTCCTGACGGAAGAGTCGAGCCACCTCAGTCACGCCGAAATCAGCCAGTCGGCCGTGCGCACGTTTCAACTGCTTTACGCCTGGATCAATCAGCCATGAACTATACCGATGAAAGCCTGGTAGGCGCACCTATCACGCTCACCAACTGCGACCGGGAGCCTATCCATATACCGGGCTCCGTACAGCCGTTTGGCTTTCTGCTGTGCCTGGATGAAGAAACCCGGCAGATCGTACACGCCAGCACCAACACGGAGGAGGCCATTGGCATACCGGCACCGGCGTTGCTGGGCGGTACGCTTGGCCGGCTGCTGGGCCCCGGGCACCTGGCGCAGGTAGAAGCTATGTGGCCCACGCTGGGCGAAATTCCCAAGCTGCTGGGCGTACGCCTCGACCACGTAGCGGGGCAGCCGTTCTACAAGCTCATTCTGCACCGCTACGACCGGCTGCTGTGGGCCGAGTTTGAGCCCGTGGCCGAAACCACCGTGAGTACCCTGGACCTGCCTACGTTGAACACGACGCTAGGCCTGATGCTGGAGGCCGAAACCGTGGAAGCGTTCTGCCAGCACGCCGTGGAGCAGGTGCGCGGCATTACGGGCTTTGATCGGGTAATGCTCTACCGCTTTGCCGAGGACGAAAGCGGGGAAGTTATTGCCGAAGCCCGGCGCGCCGACCTAGAGCCGTTTCTGGGCCTGCACTACCCGGCCACCGATATTCCCAGGCAGGCCCGGGTGATGTACCTGAAAAACTGGCTGCGCTTTATCCCCGACGTAGGCTACCAACCCGCCCCGCTGGTGCCCGTGCGCAACCCCACCAGCGGCCGCCCGCCCGATATGACGCACGCCGTGCTGCGCAGCGTGTCGCCTATCCACATTCAGTACCTGCAGAATATGGGCGTGGGCGCCAGTATGTCCATTTCCATCATCCAGGACGACAAGCTGTGGGGCCTGATTATGGGTCACCACTATTCTCCGCGCTTGGTGAGCTACGAGCTGCGCGACCTGAGCCTGTTTATCGGTAAGACGTTTTCGGCCCTGCTCAAAAACAAAGAGCAGCAAGCCGACCGGGAATACCTGCAGCAGGCTCGCACAAACCGCCTGCGCCTGTTCGAGAAAATGACCACGCAGGCCAACTTCATTGAGGGCCTCTACAAGTACAAGCCTTCCCTGCTGGACGTAATCGACTGCGGCGGGGCAGCTATCTGCTTCGAGGGCGACATCATCACGCTGGGCAATACGCCCACTAAGCTCCAGATTCAGGAATTGGTGCTTTGGATGCAGCAGAACGCGCGCCAGGACGTATTTCAGACCAGCTCCTACGCGCTGCACAACCCGGAAGGAATGGCCATCCGGGCTACGGCCAGCGGTATTCTGGCCATTTCGCTGGCTAAGGAGCCCGGCGACTACATCTTCTGGTTCCGACCCGAGCTGCTGCAGAGCGTGACCTGGGCCGGCCGCCAGCAAAAAACCGAAGAAGTGCGTGACGGCGTGCTGCACCTCTCGCCCCGGCAGTCATTTGAGGCCTGGAAACAGTCGGTGGAAAGCACGGCGGCGCCCTGGAAGCCCATGGAGGTGGAAGCAGCCAAGGAAATCCGCCTACACATTTCCGATATCCGGGTCAAGATTTTCAACGAGCTGCAGGCCAAGGCCACGATGCTCAGCCGCCTCAACGCAGAGCTGGCCCGCAGCAACGACGAGCTGGATTCCTTTGCCTACGTGGCCTCGCACGACCTGAAGGAGCCCCTGCGCGGCATTCACAACTACTCGCTCTTCCTGCTGGAAGACTATGCCGAACAGCTGGATGCCGAGGGCGTGAGCAAGCTGCAGACGTTGGTGCGCCTGAGCCAGCGTATGGAAGCACTGATTGAGTCGTTGCTGCAGCTTTCCCGGGTGGGACGTATGGAGCTGACGGTAACGGAAACCGACCTTAATGAGGTGCTGGCCGAAGTGCTGGACTTGCTGCACCCGCGCCTGGAGCAAACCCAGACCACCGTAGCGGTACGGGGCTCACTGCCGCGCATGTGCCTCGACCCGGTGCGCATTCGGGAGGTGTTCAACAATCTGCTCACGAATGCCATGAAGTACAACGACAAGCCTGAAAAGCAGGTGATAGTAGGCATGGCTCCCGCCGGAACCGAAAGCCCGCTCGGGCCGGTAGATGCCGAGGATTTTCACGTGTTTTACGTTCGCGACAACGGTATTGGCATCGACGCCCGGCATTTCGAGAGTATCTTCAAGCTGTTCAAGCGCCTGCACGCCCCCGAAAAGTTTGGGGGTGGTACGGGGGCGGGTCTGGCCATCGTCAAGAAGATGATTGAAAAACACCACGGCCAGTTGTGGGTTGATTCCGTACTAGGCCAGGGCACTACCTTTTATTTCACGCTTTCAAAACACCTCTAAGTGATTTCCGCTCCGCTCAAACCCGTTTTGGTGGTTGAAGACAGCGCCGAAGACTTTACGGCCCTGGGCCGCGTCTTTCGCAAGTACGCGCTGCAAAACCCCGTACTGCGTTGCGAAGACGGCGACCAGGCGCTGGAATATCTGCGTGGCCGGGGTAAGTTGCCTGCCTGGCCCCAGGCCATGCCTGCTATTATCCTGCTGGATCTGAACCTGCCTGGCACGGATGGCCGCACGGTGCTGGATGTTGTTAAGCAGGATCCGTACCTGCATTCGATTCCGGTTATCATCTTCAGCACGTCCTCCAACAGCAAGGATGTGGAGGACTGCTACCGGCTGGGAGCCAACAGCTACCTGACCAAGCCCATCGATTTCGCTACGCTGGAATTGAAGGTCCAGCTGATTATCCGGTACTGGCTGGAAAATTCGGAGCTGCCGGCGGCAAGTTAAGCGGAGGCCGTGAAGAAGATTTTACTTGTCGACGACAACGAGCAGGACCGGATGCTCTACCGGCGCTACCTCACCCGCAGCCTGGGCTACGAAAGCCTGGAGCTGCACGAAGCTACTTCGGGCGAGGAAGCCATTCGCCAGTACCGCGCCATCCGGCCCGACTGCGTACTGCTCGACTACAACCTACCTGATACCACCGGGCTGGAAGTGCTTGTCGGTTTCAAGCAGTTCTTTCCCGTCGAAACGCTGTGCGTAATTATGATTACGGGCGGCGGAAGTGAAATGCTGGCCGTGCGGGCTCTCAACGAAGGTGCCCTAGACTACCTCGTCAAGCAGCACTTCGACCGGGACCTGCTGGTGAAGACCGTGACACACGCCATCGAGAAAAACGAGTGGCGCCAGTACCAGGCCCGCTACCACGCCGAGCTGCAGGGCGTAAACCAGCAGTTGCGCGACTCCCTGGCCGAGCTGACGGCCATTCGTCAGGAGCTGGCCCGCAAAAACGCCCAGCTGGAAAACGCCCACACTCAAGAAAAGGCGCATAACAAAGAGTTGGACACCATCAACCAGCGCCTGGCCCGCACCAACGCCGACCTGGACAACTTCGTGTACGCTGCTTCCCACGACCTGCGCCAGCCGGTGCACAACCTACGGGGTCTGTTTGATGAGCTACGGCGCACGGCCACCTTTCACGACCCCGAAGAAGCCGAGGTGCTACGGCTGGTGGATGAGTCCTTGCGCGCCTTGGTTACCACTATTACCGACCTGGCCCACGTGGTGCAGGTAGAGCAGCTCCCGGGTGAGCAGCTGGCCGAAACCGTGGATCTGGCCGACCTCACAGCCGATATCCTGCAAACGTTGCGGCCTCAGATGGTAGCCGTGGAGGCCGACATTCAGTCCGATTTCGCGGAGCTGCCCGAACTGGAGTACGTGCGCAGCAACCTGCGTACTGTGCTGCTGAACCTGCTGACCAATGCCATCAAGTACCGCCACCCCGACCGTGCCCCGCTGGTACGGGTGCGCAGCCGCTTACTGGACGGACAGCCCGTGCTGGAAGTGCAGGACAACGGCTTAGGCATAAATATGGAGCGGCACGGCGCCGAGCTTTTTCAGTTGTTCCGGCGCTTTCATCCTCAGGCCGGGGAGGGTACGGGCGTCGGCCTGTTCCTCGTCAACCGCTTGGTGCAGTCTGCCAGCGGCCATATTGAGGTGGAAAGCCAGGAAGATGTAGGCACCACGTTTCGGGTATTTCTCAAGAGCTAAGGCGACGTATCGTCATACTAAAAAGGCCCGCTGAATACCATCAGCGGGCCTTTTTGCCAAATATTTGGTCTGGTTAACGTGGGTGTTCCGGCTACTACCGTGTCCGTCCTGGCAGCAAAGCTTGTTTTGATCTTCGTTAAGATCGTTTTAGGCTTCGCTAAGCCTGTTTTGATCCTACGTAAGCTTGATTTTGCCTTCGTTAAGGTCGTTTCGATGTTCACGAAGACCGTTTTGGTCTTACGTAAGCCTGTTTTACTTTTAGCTAAGACCGAAACAGGCTTAGCTAAGGCAAATCAAGCATAGCTAACGGGTGCAGCTTACCCAATCTGGCTGAAGCCGCAGTAGGAGTGGAGAACGGCCGGCAGGGCGATGCCGCCCGCGTGCTGGTTGTTTTCGAGCAGGGCGGCCACAATGCGTGGCAACGCCAGGGCCGAGCCGTTGAGCGTGTGCAGCAGCTGGGTTTTGCCGCTTTCGGGGCGGTAGCGCAGCTTCAGACGGTTGGCCTGGTAGGTTTCAAAGTTCGAGCATGACGACACCTCCAGCCAGCGCTGCTGGGCCGCGCTCCACACTTCCAGGTCGTAGGTGAGGGCCGAGGTGAAGCCCATGTCGCCGCCGCAGAGGCGCAGCACGCGGTAAGGCAGCTCCAGCTTCTGCAGCAGCCCTTCGATGTGGGCCAGCATTTCCTCCAGCTGTGCGTAGCTGTGCTCAGGCTGGGTAATCTGCACGATTTCCACCTTGTCGAACTGGTGGAGGCGGTTGAGGCCGCGCACGTGTGCCCCCCAGGAGCCGGCCTCGCGGCGAAAGCACGGAGTATAGCCCGCGTTGCGGATGGGCAGCTTGTCGAGAGCCACGATTTCGTCGCGGTAGAGGTTGGTGATGGGCACCTCAGCCGTCGGAATCAGGTACAGGTTGTCCTGGGCATCGTGGTACATCTGGCCTTCCTTGTCGGGCAGCTGGCCTGTGCCGTAGCCCGAGGCCTCATTCACCAGCACCGGCGGCTGAATCTCAACGTAGCCGGCGTTGCGGGCTTCATCCAGAAAAAAGTTGATAAGGGCCCGCTGCAGCCGGGCGCCCTGGCCCTTGTACACCGGAAAGCCCGCGCCCGTAATCTTGTTGCCCAGCGCGAAATCGATGATGTCGTACTGCTCAATTAGCTCCCAGTGAGGCTTGGCATCGGCCGGCAGCGTAGGCTTCTGGCCTACCTCGCGCACTACTTCATTGTCGTCGGCCGAGCGGCCCTGGGGCACGCTGCTGTGGGGCAGGTTGGGCAGCTTGTAAAGCGTCTGCTGCAACTCTTTTTCCACTTCCACCAGCTCCTCGGAGTGAGCTTTGATGTGCTGCTTGAGCTCGGCGGTGCGGGCTTTCAGCGTTTCGGCCCCGGCTTTGTCGCCGGCTTTCATCAGGCCCCCGATCTGCCGGGCCAGTTCGTTGGCTTCAGCCTGGGCCTGGTCGTGGGCGGTTTGCAGGTCTTTGCGGCGCTGGTCGAGCGACAGGATGGCCTGCACGTCGGCTTCGGCCGTTTTATAGTGTTTTTTTGCTAAACCAGCCAGAACGGCCTCAGGGGACTCTCGCAGAACAGAAACTTGCAGCATAACAGCAGAAAACGCGGAATGGAACAGGGCAAAAGTAGCCGAATGATTTCGCAGATACAGCAACCGGCCCATATTTGCCGCCGGTTTGCTGGGCGCCAAGCGGGCGGCAGAGTCTAGTGCAAGGGAAAAGTCCGGGCTACCGACATCCTTGCCGGCCCCTTCTGCGTAAGCCGCATAGCCCGGGAAATCTGGGAGAGGATTTGGCAGTTTGCACGTATTACGCTAACATTGCGTTACTAAGCCAGCTGCTGACGCCGAGCCTGCGAAACAGTATACTTTCGCCTAGGGCCCGATTATCCTTCCAGCACCCTCCCGTTACGAGTCCGTTTTTCGCATCGACTTTCTGCTGAGCTGCGCCCCCGCTGGTGTGGCATGTGGTGCCTGGTAAGTCTGCCTTACGCTGTCAGCGGCTTAGCCCCGCGCGTTTCCCCCTTCCTTCTTTGTATGTACACTATTGACGAGTTAAAGGACCGCCTACTTTCAGAATTGAAAGAAGTAGCTGAGCAGCTGCAGGTAGGCAACTTTAAAAAACTCAGTAAGCAGGATCTGATTTATAAGATTCTCGATCAGCAGGCCATTACCCCTGCCGAGCAACTGCCCCAGAAAAAAGCTCCCGGCCGCAAAGCCCCGGCGGCGCCCGTAGCGGCCCCGGCTCCGGCTGCCGTAGCTGCCGTGCCAACTTCCGAACAACCGGCGCCAGCTCCAGCCGCCGCGCCCGAAACCGCTCCTGCGGAAGCCGTAGCGGCAGATGGCCCCGAGCGCCCCATTAAAGTATACCAGCGCCCCGAGCGCCGCACCCGCGCCGATAAGCCCGCCGCCGGCCGCAGCAATGGCCGCGCAGCAGTTCTGGAATCGGAAGCTGCAGGCGCACTGGTGGACGAGCAGCCGGCGGCAACTGCCCCTGAAACAGCTGATGCTTCTGCCCCGGAGGCGCCCGCACCGAAAGTGGCCGCCGAGGTGGTAGCCCGGCCAGTTGCCGTTGCGGTGGAGGCTCCGGCTACTCCGTCTCCGGTGACGCCTCCCGCTCCCATCATCTTCATTCCGGCCCGCGACGGGCGCGAGGTGCGCGAATACCGCCCCGACCGCACGCGTGAGTCGCGCCCCGCGCCCGTTCGTACCGAGGGTGCCAGCCCGGAAGCTCCCCGCCCCGCCGAAGCCCCGCGTACTGCCGAAGCTCCCCGCCCGGAAGCTTTGCGGGATGGTCGCGAAACCCGCGAATTCAGCCGCGACGCTCCGCGCGAGCGGGGTGAGCGAGCTGAGCAGCGTGACCCGGCCCGCCTGCCCCGCGACCGGGACCAGCGCCGGGAAGAGCGGTTTGCCCGCGACCAGCAGCGCCGGGAGGAGCGGCGCGAAGAGCGTCAGCAGCGTACGGCTGCCCCCGATGCCGCTGCCCCGCAGCGTACCCGCCAGGAATTGGACATTGTTATCCCGGGTGAAGGCACACTGGAGCTGATGCCCGATGGAGGCTACGGCTTTCTGCGCAGCCCGTTCTACAACTACCTCACTTCTCCCGACGATATTTACGTGGCGCCCCAGCAGATCAAGCAGTTCAACCTGAAGGCGGGCGACACGGTAAAATGCACGATTCGGCCACCCCGGGAAGGCGAAAAATACTACGCGCTGGTAAACGTGGAAACCATTAACGGCCGCTCCATTGAGGAAGCCCGCGACCGGGTACCCTTTAGCAGCCTCACGCCGCTGTTTGCCGAAGAGCGCCTCAAGCTCTCCACCAAGCCCACCCAGATGAGTACCCGCATTCTGGACTTGTTTGCCCCCATCGGGAAAGGCCAGCGCGGTCTGATTGTGGCCCAGCCCAAAACGGGCAAGACGGTGCTGCTGCAGGAAATTGCCAACGCCATCAGCGAAAACCACCCCGAGGTATACCTGATGATCCTGCTGATTGATGAGCGCCCGGAAGAAGTAACGGATATGGCCCGCTCGGTGAAAGCCGAAGTACTCAGCTCCACCTTCGACGAAACCGCCGACCGCCACGTGAAGATTGCCAGCATTGCGCTGGACAAAGCCAAGCGCCTGGTGGAGTGCGGCCATGACGTGGTGATTCTGCTGGACTCAATTACCCGCCTGGCCCGCGCCTACAACACGGTGCAGCCGGCTTCGGGTAAGATCCTCTCGGGCGGGGTGGATGCCAACGCCCTGCACAAGCCCAAGCGCTTCTTCGGCGCGGCCCGCAACGTGGAAGATGGCGGCTCGCTAACCATCATTGCCACGGCCCTGATTGACACCGGTTCCAAGATGGACGAAGTTATCTTCGAGGAATTCAAAGGCACCGGCAACATGGAGCTGCAGCTTGACCGCAAGCTGGCCAACAAGCGCATCTTCCCGGCCATCGACGTGCCGGCCTCCGGTACCCGCCGCGAAGACCTGCTCATGAGCAAGGACGAGCTGAACCGCATCTGGGTGCTGCGCAAGTTTATGTCGGACATGACGGCCTCCGAGGCTATGGAGTTCCTGAAAGACCGCATGAAGGGCACCCGCGACAACGAAGAGTTCCTGATTTCGATGAACGGCTAGGAAAGCGCTTATTCACAGAAAAGGCCCCTGATTTCTAGAATCAGGGGCCTTTTCTATTTGGGGTTCGGCTACGCTATATGTTGTAGAGCAGCTCCTGCAGATTGTAGTCGGGGATGCCGGGGGTGTAGGGCGGGTAGAAGCCGCCGTGGCGCGAGTACAGGCCGTAGAAGTACGTGCAGGGCTGGTTGTAGAACTTCTCGTAGCCGCTGGGCGTCGTCTGTAGCCAGGTGATAGGCTGGTTTGCCGCATACGTAGCTTCCATTTTTTCCAGCGAATAAGGGTCCTTGTTCTTGTCCAGGGCCAGCCACAGGTTGTTGGAATCGACGACCATCCAGCCTTTCTTGGTTTCAACCTCCAGGGTAGCGTGGCTGGGAATCTGGGCTTTGGTAAGCTCCTGCAGCTTGTTCATATCGGGCATATCGGCGTAGAGCGCAATATGTCGGGTATTGAAGCCCATACTCATAAAGATTTTTTCCAGCACCCGGCTACGGTCGTAGCACAGGCCCTGCCGCGCCTCATACAGGTTCTTGGGCTCACGGGGTACGCCGTGCGGAATGCCTTCGCCCACCCGAGCCTGCTGCAGCACTGCTCGCTGCGTAGCTTCCAGCGCCTGAATCTGCTCATCGTAAGACATATCGGCGGCGGGCTTGGCGGGAATGCCGGCCGTGTACAGCTTGATGTATTCAGCGTCCTCCTGTGTTACGTCTTTGCTGACGTTGTAGTACAAAATAACGCCCAGACCAACGACAATAATAGCCGCCATAATAGCCCAGAGCTTCTTACGGGATTTGCGCGTGGTGGCGGAGGAGGATAAAACGGCTTGCGTCATACAATCAGAGGGTTATTGGTCAAAACACAACCTATCGGGTCCTGGCGGTTGCTACTACAAAGGTTGCTACTACAAAGGTATAGCGCCCGCAGAACAATATAGAGCCAGCAACCAGTTCTGTTGAAAATAGAATTTATCTGTTGCCTGCCTTTCTGCAAAATGTATCGGCGCTACCCGATAAGTCAGAATGCCGATAAAAAGAAACAATCCGGAAGTTTGCGGGTACACTACTTTCTACCTCCTGCCTTTATGCCAGCTCCTGCCGACCTTCCTGAACTATTGTACCTGTTTGATCCGCTGTGCGGCTGGTGCTACGGCATGACGCCCGTAGTGCAGCAGCTGCAGCAACATCTGGCGGGCCGCCTGCACGTGACCATCCTGAGCGGCGGCATGATTACCGGCGCCGAAGCCGGCCCGATAGGGGAGATGAGGCCGTTTATCAGCCAGGCCATGCAGCAGATTACTCAGGTGACGGGGGCCACCTTTGGCTTGGCCTTTCAGGCAGTGGGTGAGGCTGGCGAGCAGGTGCAGGACTCGGAGCCGCCCAGCCGGGCCCTGGCCGTTTTCCGGCAGCTCGACGAGCGGGAGCAGGCCGTCAACTTCGCTCACGCGGTGCAGCACGCTTGGTTTGCAGAAGGGCAGGATCTGAATGAGGTGACGACGTATCGGCCGCTCGTGGAAAAGCTGGGGGTGTCGTGGCTGGAGTTTGTTTCCCGCTGGGAGCTGCCGGCCAGCAAGCAGGCCGTGCAGCAGGAGTTTGAGGCCGTGGCACGCATCGGTGTGCAGGGCTTCCCAATGTGCATTCTGCGCATCGGCTCCCAGGGCTACGTGCTGGCCCGGGGCTATCAGCCCTATGCCACGCTGCTGAATGGTGTAGAACAGGCTTTAGCCCAGGCTTCCGAGTAGGAGAATTGTTTAGCCCCCTGTGCTGGAGAGCCGGATTACCTGCTTGCGCAACGGCGACCAGGCTATGCGGCGCTGCTCTTCTTTGCCCACGAGGTACGTGAACCGCAGGGCATCAGGGCGCTTCTGCAGGTCTTGCCAAGCGGCTTTATCAGTGGCATCGGCCGGCGCCTGACCGGAGGCTGCCACGGCTGGTTTGCTGAACTGCTTATCCTCGAAAAAGGCGTCCATGCGCTTGCGAATGAAGGCCTCACGCTCCTGTTTGGAAGCCGTAGGGCCGGTCATGCTATACACCAGGGAAGCTTCGAGGTCGGCGGCCTGTAGCACTTCGCGGAAGATAACGATGCCCGTTGCGGAGGTAATGGTGAAAGTGGCCTCTCCGGTGGTTACGTCGGTACCGCGCAGGGCAAGCATGAACAAATCGGGCTGGCCGGGCGTGGAAAATTCATGGCGCCGCCGTACCACCTTGAGCGTATCAGCCTGCGCATCAATGCTGAGCGCCCGCGTGGTATCCATCGGCTCGGCGGGGGAGGTAGCCGCCGTAGAAGGTGTGGCAGACGTTTGCTCAGAAGTAGGGGAAGGGGATGAGCAGGCCGCCGTCAGCAGCAGGGGAGCCAAAAGGAGAGTAGCGCGCATCATAAAGTACAGATTAGTGTAGTTCCTACGTACGCGCCAATGGTGGAGGTTGTTGGCTTCAGCCCGTGCTCAGGGCCACAGCAGGATAGCCAGGAAGGCCGCGCTCATGCACACTGAGGAAACCTGGTTCATGCGCATGGTGTGCTCGTAATCGGCGGCGGCGGGAGTTTGCCACACGGCCAACGCCCACCGGCTGAACAGCAACAGCACCGGGCCGGTAGCCAGCAGAAACAGCAGTAGATGCCGCACCTCATGGCGCCACCAGTACACAGCCGCCAGCAGCCCGGCCCCCAGCAGCAGGCTTAGTCCCGCAAACACAAACGTGCCCCGGATGCCCAGCCGTAAGCTCAGCGTCAGGTCGCCGCGCCGAGCATCTTCCGCGTGCTGATACACCTGGGTAAGCGGGTAGGATCCGCACAGAAAAATGCTGCTCACCAGTGCCAGCAGGCAGTTTGTTTTCTCAAACAGCACGGCCGGCCCGGCACCCACACCTACCTGCGTCATCAGAAAGGTGAAAGCGCCCTGAAAGACAATAACGACCACTGTGCTCAGCAGCGGGTACTTTTTCAGTCGGATGCCCTCGTAGCTATAGGCTTTCGACACCAGCAGGTACACCAGCACCAGCGCGCCAAACTCCCACCGCAGCCACAGCGCCCCCACCAGCGCCAGCGCATCGAACAGCCACACCAGGTGCAGCAGCTCCGGCGTGACTTTCGGCGGCTGTTTAAGCCCGCCAATGCTGCCTTCGTCCCGGTCGTAGTAGGAGTTGTAGCCGTTGGATGCCGGGTACACCAGCACGTGCAGCACCACAAATACGGCCAGGGCCCGCCACCAGCTGAACGGCTCCCGCAGCGCACTCAGCCCAAACCAGTACACGGGCATCAGATACACTGAAAACGGAATGCGCAGCAGCGGCAGTGCGCGGCGGTAGGCAGCAACAGACATGGTAAACCGGGAAAACCTTTGGGCAGAGTGCCGCTGCAAGCTAAAGCTTACGCCTCAGACTGCGGCCACCCCACGAGGTAAGTCACCTGCGGCCCCCAGCGGTGACGCACTTTGCCGGCCTGCCAGTGGTACATACCGGTTGGATCGGCGCGGCGGGCCAGCGCCAACAACGCATCCGGCGGGTACAGGCGCAGCAACGAAACGCAACCGTCCCAGATGGTGCACAGCGGAATAAGCGGCAGCACGTACGTGAAAAATAAGCGGCTGAAACTGAATGGCCGAATGAAGGGTGTGATGCACAGCTGCGCCACCGGCAGCACCGTAAGAGCCAGCAGCACTTCCAACCAATGCTTGCCGGCCCCCTCAAATACGCCAATGCCCCGGCCGGCCTGCACGGCATCTCGCAGTAGCGCTTCGGCCGCCGGGGGAGAGAAGTGGTGAAAAGCCGAAAATACTGCCCGAAACCCCGGTAGCTCCGGCGCTACCTGCAGCGCATCCACCGGCACCGCCTCAAAGCCAATAGCACCCTGTGTATGGGCGTGCAGATGCTGCCAGGCCGCCAGCTGCGGGTATAAGTCGGTGAGTTGGATGCGGGCCGTAGGCAGGGGGCCGGTGCGCAGTGCCTGCAGTACATCCTCGGCCCCGCCGCCTGCCCCGGCGCACAGCTCCAGCACCTGCGTCTGGCCGGTGCGGCGCATGCCTTCGGCCAGCAGCGGCACAATGGGGCGGTAGGTGTGCAGCCGCGTAATCATGAAGCGCAGGTAGTCCATCATACCGGCCCGCACCGCTGCCGGAAACCAGGGCTGGTCTTCAAACTCAAACAACTGCAGACGAATACGCATAAGAGCCGCACTGAAAAAGAAAGGAGAGTCCTGGAGCGGCCTCCTCCAACAGCGCCAGTATACGCATGCCGAAGCAAGCGTTGCGGTAAAAACCCGTGAGCCAGCCCTGCTGACGAATTTTGGGTGTCCGGTTATACTGCTACCGCAGGCTGAGCAAACCAACAGCCGAAAAATTTCCCGCGCATTCCAAAGAAAGAGTTGCCGTTATTTGGGCAGTAAGAAGAATTTTACTTGCTTTGTGACGCAAAGTTCTTTTTGTATATGATGAAGCCTGCCGTCGATCCGCTAGCCCAGCTCACCGAGATACGCGCCATTATGGAGCGCTCCTCCCGCTTTATTTCCCTGAGCGGCCTTTCCGGGGTAGGGGCAGGGGTAGTGGCGCTGGCAGGGGCGGGCCTGGGCCATTGGTATCTGCGCGGGCAGTACGGCGACGCCGGCTTTCTGCACTTGCTCGACAGCAGCCCGGCCGAGCGGTGGCGGGTGCTGCCGTTTCTGGTGCTGCTGGCTGGGGGCATCATCGCGGCAGCGCTGGCCGTGGCCGTTTTTTTCACGGTGCGCCGGGCCCGGCAGGCGGGCCAGCAGATCTGGGGGGCACTGGGGCGGCGGCTGGCCCTGAGCCTGGCTATTCCGCTGGTTGCGGGCGGGTTATTTTGCCTGGCCCTATACCGCGACGGCGCCGTGGGCCTGGTAATACCGGGCATGCTGGTGTTCTACGGGCTGGCGCTGCTCAACGCCAGCAAGTACACACTGGAGGAAATCCGCTGGCTGGGCCTCACTCAAATCGGGCTGGGCTTGGGGGCACTTTTGCTGCCCGGCGCCGGATTGTTGATCTTTGCGCTGGGTTTTGGGCTGGGCCACATCGGCTATGGCCTGCTGATGTACAACCGCTACGAGCGGTAGCACTGCCGGCTCCGCTTCTTTCTCACTGCTTTCTACCTGTGTACCTACGGCCTGCTGGTCGCGAAATTCTACCTTGAAACACGTCATTCACACGCTCAATAAAGCTTTCGACCACCGCGTGCGGCTGGGCGTGATGGCCGTGCTGCTGGCCAACGACGTGGTGAGCTTCAATGAGCTGAAGGAGGCGCTGGACCTCACGGATGGCAACCTAGCCAGCCACGTAGCGGCCCTGGAAAAAGCGGGGTACGTGGCCGTCAGCAAGCAGTTCATTGGCAAGAAGCCCAATACCACCTATGCTGCCTCCGCGGAAGGAAAAAAGGCATTCCAGGAGCACCTGACGGCACTGGAAAAATTGCTGCGGAGCGGAAGCTAAATTTTTTTGTCTGTTTACTTTGTAATACAAAGTTCTTTTAGATAACCAACCATTCCACTTTTTGCCCATGTACCCTACGCCTGCTTACGCTATTCCCAACAAGGCCGCGGCCGGCCCGTTGCGCCCGGCACTGGTGCTCACCGCTCTGCAAAAGCTGGCCTTGCCGGTAGGAGCGGTGCTGTTTGACCTGCTGTTCTGGCACGAGCGCGCCGGACTGAACATGCTGCTGTACACGGTGGCAGTGGTGGTTGCCACTATAGCTGGCCTGCCCCGGTATGCTCCGCAGTGGCGCTCCGGCTACACTTGGCTGCTGCTGGCGGGTACTTTGCTAAGTGCGGGGCTGGTGGCCTGGTACGGCTCAGGCGCGGCTGTGCTGGCCTGCGTGGCCTCGTTGGCCTGCTGGCTGGGCTACCTGAATCAGCCCCACCTGCGGCTGCTGAGCAATGCGTTGCTTACGGCCCTGGCCAACGCCGGGCAGGTGTTAGTGGCGCTGCCTACGCTGCTACGCCTGCCGGCCAACGTAGGGGAAAAGGTGCGGCGAAGCTGGTTTTACGCCCGACTGCTGCTGGTGCCTCTCATGGTGCTGTTCCTGTTTCACGTGCTGTTCGTGGTAGCCAATCCGCAGTACGAGGCGTTGGCAGACCGAGTATTAGAAGTGGTGGCTCATTGGGTGGAATCCCTGTTCTGGCACTTCTCCTTCGCACACGTGCTGTTTTTCTTGCTGGGCCTGGCTCTCACGGCTGCCGCGCTGCTCATCGTACCGGTGCACTACTTCGCCGACCGGGAGTCGCGCTTCGCGGAGTTTGTGCAGCGGCAGCGGAATAGGGTGGCCTCGTTTGCCGTGCGCCAGCCCGACTTCCGGCGGCGGGAGCAGCGCAGCCTCGACCTGCGCAAGGAATACCTGGTGGCTGTAGGCTTGCTGGGGCTGGTGAACGTGCTGCTGCTGGTAGTAAACAGCGTGGACGTCAACTGGATCTGGTTTGGCTTCGAGCGGGAGCCGGGTTTTGACCTTACCCAGTTTGTGCACGAAGGTACCTACGTGCTCATCTTCAGCATTCTGGTGGCTATGGGGATTCTGCTGTGGTTTTTCCGCCGTAACCTCAACTTCTATGAGCCGGGTTTACCGGTGCTCCGCGGGCTGGCCACGGTGTGGGTGCTGCAGAACGTGGTGCTGGCCGTTTCGGTAGGGCTGCGCAACTACTATTATATCCTGTACACCGGGCTGGCCTACAAGCGCCTGGGCGTGTGCTTCTTCCTGCTGCTGGTGCTGTTTGGGCTGGGCACTATGCTCCTGAAAATCTGGCAGCGCCGCTCAACTTTCGCGCTGGTGCGCCTCAACAGCCTGGCGGCCTACGTGGTGCTGCTTTTGCTGGCGGCCGGTAACTGGGAAGTGTGGATAGCCCGCTACAATCTGCGTCCCCAGCTCATCAGCGTGGACTATGGCTTCCTGCTGGATATGCCCGATCGGGTGCTGCCCACGCTTCAGGCCCACGCAGCAGAGCTGGAACAGCACAAACTCAAGCACCAGCTCTACGACGGCAGCTACAGTCGTCTCAGCGCTGTGGAAGCCCGCGCCACCCTGCAACAGCGCATAGGGCAGTTCAAGCGCCAGCAAAAGAAGCGGCACTGGCCGAGCTACACCTGGGCCGACTGGGTGGCTTACCAGGCGCTGTAACCGCGGCCGGCAGCCTTCCTGCAAAGTCCCCGGATTACCTCACACTCATCCTGAAAAGCTCACGGTTATGCTCCTCCAATTCTCGCTCACGCTTGGCGGCCTGCTCATGTGCGCCGGCGACATTGTGGCCCTGGCTGGCCTGCTCACCTGGCAGCAACGCGCCCCCGACCCCGGAACCCGTCGTCGGCGCCTGCTGGCGGGCGTGATGCCCCTCAGCACCGTGCTGCTGCTTTTGCTGTTGGGGCTGCTGTTTTCGCTGATGGTGCTTTGGTCGCCGGAGGGCGCCACGATTCTGGCTGACCTTTAACCTGTTGTTCAATATGGAAATTGTAGAGGAACGGGCGTTGCAGTCCGGCTACCAGCCGCGGCCGCCGGCGCTGCCGGCGGCGGGCGAGGCGCTGAGCGTGTTGCTGGCCGTGTGCGCCGTGCTGTGGGTGTGGTGGATGCTGCCGGACCTATGGCCGCTGGCCCACCATCAGCTCGTGCGGCTGGTGCATAGCGAGTGGGCTTGGGCGCTGCTGCCACCGCTGGCAAACTGGGTCGTATTTCGGCAGGCTACCAAGCCCGTGTTGCAGGCCCTGCCCCGCATCCGGCCGGCCGTGCGGCGCAAGTACCGGTTTGTGCTGCTGCTGTGCCTGCTGTTTCATGTGGTGATGCTCTGCGGCTGGCTGCTGTTTATGCTGCTGGGCTTTATGCTCTACTGCGTGGCCGGCGAACTGAGCTTCTAAGCTGATAGCAAATGGAATGGGAGCAGGGCAATCTGTTTTCCAGGTTTTTAAGTATGTATGGCCCCTGCGCGGCGCGGCATTGTGCTCATCGTTGCGCCCTCGTACTTTCCACCGCTCGATCATGCTTCTGCAACTGTTTCTTTCCCTGCTGGCCCTGTTGGTAGCCATTGGCGATATAACCGCGCTGGCTATGCTTCTTTCCTGGCAGGAAAGCACCGCCGCCCAGCCCGACCACCGCTACCGTCTGCTAACGACCGTGGTGCCCGGCGTGGGAGCTTTGCTGCTGCTGTTGCTAGGGTTGCTCTTCGGGCTGTTCATCTTATGGTCGCCGGCCGGGGCGGCCTGGGCAGCGCAGGTTTAGCGAGTCATTTTCGTTTTTTCTTCACTCCCTGCTATGATTCATCTACCGGAAGCTGCTGGCCGGGCCTTGCGCCTGGCACCCGTTGCGCTCTGGTGGGTGCTGGTTGTGCTGGTGCTGGCCATTGGGAGCATCGGGTGGCAGCAGGAGTTGTGGCCCTATACGCCGGCGGCGCTGCCCCTCTCGCGCTTTGTGGTGCAGCTCTGCCTCTTGCTGCTGCCTTTGCTGGGCTTCTGGTGGCTTTGGCGACTGGCGGCCAGTATTTCCCACCGAGGCTGGCGGTGGCTGGGCTATGCGGTGGTGCTGGCTTTTAGCGGGCTGGCCGTGTTACTGGTAGTACTGGGCTGCGCCGTGTGGGTGTGGTGGGGGTAGGAGAAAGACACCCGGAAGCTTCACCTCCAAAAAGACCTGCGAAGAGGACTGAAACCTGGGCCTGAGGCGGGGCCGTGAATTTGCCCGCCAGGTGTACCGCTTGGCTGGGCCCAAATGGTATATTTGCGTTTCCCGTAGCCGCCAGCTGGCGTGGCTGCCGCCTAATCTGCTTTGCATGCCCGCACCTGACTCGTCGAAATCCACCATTCCTGCCGGCCCGCGCCGGCGCTGGCCCAATGTTCTGACGCGCTTCATCTGGGGCTTTTTTGTGGTGGGCCTAGGCGTGTTCCTGCTGTACCCCATCCTGGTCAGTATCAACTTCCTTTTCTTGTTTGGTAAGTCGCCGAGCCTGGAAGAGCTGGAAAATCCCAAGGTAGAGCAGCCCTCCGAGGTGTTTACTTCCGACGGGGTGATGATTGGTCGTTACTTCCGCGAAAACCGCGCCCCCGTGCCCTTACAGGACATGTCGCCCTGGCTGGTGAAAGCGCTGGTAGCTACCGAGGATGTACGCTACTACGAGCATGCCGGCATCGACCCCAAGGCCATTGCCCGGGCCGTATCGGGCGTGGTAACGGGCAACAACGGCGGCGGCGGTTCCACCATCACCCAGCAGCTGGCCAAGAACCTGTACCAGATTCGGCGTGGTGAAAACGTGGGCCTGCTGGGCCACGTGCCGGTGGTGGGCACTATCATCAGTAAAACCAAGGAGTGGCTCACGGCCGTGGAGCTGGAGCGCCGCTACACCAAGGAGGAAATCCTGCGCCTCTACCTCAATACCGTCGATTACGGCTCCCAGTCCTACGGGGTGAAGGTGGCCGCCAAAACCTTCTTCAGCACCACGCCCGCCCAGCTGCGGCCCGAGCAGGCCGCTATGCTCATCGGGGCCGTGAATGCGCCTACTGCCTACAACGCCCGTTTTCACCCCGAGGCCGCTAAGCGACGCCGCAACCTGGTACTGGCGCGCATGGGCCAAGCCGGCTACCTATCCAAAGACAGCGTGCAGCTGCTTCAGGCCAGGCCCATTGCCCTGCAGTACCAGGTAGAAAAGCACGTGGATGGCCCCGAAACCTACTTCCGCGGGGCTGTAAGCCAGTTCGTGAATGACTGGTGTAAGAAGAACGGTTACGACCTGTACCGCGACGGGCTGAAGGTGTACCTCACCATCGACTCGCGGATGCAGGCCCACGCCGAAGACGCCGTGCAGAAGCGCATGAAAGTGCTGCAGCGCTCCTTCGACAACTTCTGGCGCAATCGGGACTCCAACCCCTGGGTGGATGAGGACGGCAAGGAAATTCCGAACTTCATCGAAACCCAGATGAAGCGCACCGATGTGTATAAGGAGTTGGCCGCCCGCTACCCCGGCCGCCCTGATCTGCTCGACTCGGCTTTGCACCGTAAGCGCCCCATCAAGGTATTCACCTGGAAGGGCGACGGGGATACCACGCTGGTCATGTCGCCGCTCGACTCGCTGGCGTACTACAAGCACTTCCTGCACGCCGGCATGATGACGATGGACCCCTTCACCGGCCAGGTGAAAGCCTGGGTGGGCGGCCTCGACTACAAGTTCTTCAAGTACGACCACGTAAAGCAGGGCAAGCGCCAGGCAGGCTCCACTTTCAAACCCTTTGTGTACCTCACGGCCATCGACAACGGCTACACGCCCTGCGACCGGATCCGGGACCAGCGCGTGACCATCAACTACGTGGAAGACGGCAAGCCTATGGAGTGGAAGCCCGACAACGTAACCCGCGAGTACACCGGCATCAACATGACGCTACGCCACGCCATGGCCCGCTCCGTGAACTCCGTAACGGCTCAGCTCACGGAGCTGGTGGGCTGGGACAACGTGGCCAAATACGCGCACAAAGTGGGCATCAAGAGCAAGCTGCTGCCGGTGCCCAGCATCGGCCTTGGCTCGGCCGGCGACGTGAGCGTGTACGAGATGGTGAATGCCTACGGCACCTTCGTCAACCAGGGTTTCCGCACGGAGCCTATGTTTGTTACCCGCATCGAAGACCGCAACGGCAACGTCATCAAGCAGTTTGACCCCCAGCAAAAGCGTGTGATTTCGCCCGAAACGGCCTGGCTGATGCTCTACATGCTGCGTGGCGGTATGGACGAGCCCGGCGGTACCTCGCAGGCCCTGTGGGAGTACGAGCTGTGGAAAAAAGACAACCAGATCGGCGGCAAAACCGGGACCACCTCCAACTACTCCGACGGCTGGTACATGGGCGTGACCAAGGACCTGGTGACGGGTGTGTGGGTAGGTGGTGAAGACCGCAGCATCCACTTCTTCCGGACCCAGCAGGGCGAAGGCGGCCGCATGGCCCTGCCCATCTTCGGTACCTACATGGAGAAGCTCTACCAGGACAAAAACCTGGACATCACCATGGGACCTTTCCCGAAACCCACGGTTAAAATCAACAAGAAGTACGTGTGCTACACCGAGGAGCCGCGCCGCCGCCGCGAAGCCGTAGCCATCGACACCATTGCGGCCGACAACCTGCTGGAGCAAATCAACAGCGGCGCCATTGCCGTGCCGGATAGCCTTTGATTAAACAGTTGTGGGTCGGTAGCCCAAGCGGCGCATAATCCAGTAGAGTACCAAGGCCAGCACTGACGAAGCCAGGTGAAAGTTGAGACGCCAGTTGGTACCATTCGTAATCGTTCGGTTGTTTTCCAGCGCATTGCTCCAGGCAATAAAAGCATCCGCAATAGGCAACTGCCCGAAAACGTACCGCTTCTGACAGCGGATTTGAAATGGCATTCCGAATGCTTCAATACTATTGCGGAGCCCTACAGCTGTAGTGGTGTCGCCGTAGCGCTGCATGGTGCGTCGGCCAACAATGGATGCCGCCCCGCCAATACCTAGGATAACCGGGCCAGAGTCGATGTCAGCTACATCTGCGGTATCGTTGGCGGCTTCGCGGATGCCCGGTAGGCCAAGGCGGGTAGTCAGAAAATGCTGGCGGTAGCGGTTGAAGTGCTGCCGGGCATATACCGAATCAATTTCGATCAGAAAGTTGAGCAGTTGGCTTTGGGAAGAGCCCCGCGCGGCCTGCAGCACGTGCCCGGTTTGGGCATCAGCCGCGTGCGGAATCATACCCAAAGAATCCAAATGGGTGTTGGCTGCTGAGAGCCATTGCCGCAACTCCGGTTGGTATTGGGCCGCAAACAGCCGGTCGTGCCCCGCCAGGGCTGCTACACATACAACCGCATCGGCGGGCCAAGCAGCGCCGCGGTATGTTTCCAGGTAAGGGCTGGAATGTTGCCGGAGGGCCTGGGCAATAAGCGCGCAGCGGCTTCGGTAACGGGCAACCACGTCGGGCGGGCGCTGGGCTGGGGGCTGTACCGCTAGGTAGCGTCCTTCCAGGTAGGTCAGCCACCCCTGATAAAAGGCGCCATAGGGCAAGGGCAAGTCCTCATCAAAGATCAGCCGTGCGGAAGGGGAGTCAATTTCGTCAATGGACCAGGCCGCCTCGGTTAGTGCCCATTGTTTCACAGGGCTGGACTGAGGAAGGTGCGCCGTCAGATCCAGGCAAGATAGGCCATACAGCGCGTGTAGATAAACGAAGCCTTCGGGGTACACTTTCTGCATATCGGCCGGGGCGCCGTTGTGCATACGCTCCTGCAAAAACCGCAGTTGATTGAGCACGTCCTCATTGACGAGGCCACCGGATACGTGCGTCAGTTTGGGCTGGTAATGCAGCCGGTAGTTTAAATAAGCCAGGCAAAAAAGCAGACACCCCAAAAGAAACCGTGCGAGTGTCCGCATTATTTTCCGCTAGGCTTACAGCTCCTCTCCGTAGAAGGACTCCAGTGCCGGCTTCAGCTCCGGATATTCAAACGTGAAGCCTTCCCGCAGCACTTTCTCGGCGCTTACCCGCTGCGAGGCCAGCACGATTTCGCTCATTTCGCCCATCATCAGCTTCAGGCCAAACTCCGGCACTTTGGGCAGCACCAGCGGGCGGTGCAGCACCCCGGCCAGCGTTTCGGTGAAGGTTTGGTTAGTGACAGGGTTGGGTGCCACGGCGTTGTAGATGCCCTGCCACTGCGGCTGCTCCAGCATCTGCATCAGCAGGCGGCACAAGTCATCCAGATGAATCCAGGACATATACTGGCGGCCCGAGCCCAGGGGCGCGCCGGCCATCATCTTTACGGTGCGGGCCAGGGGTACCAGCGCGCCACCCTCAGTACTCAGCACAATGCCTACCCGCGGAATGATGGTGCGCACGCCCTGCTCCTGAGCCGCCAGCGCCGCCGCTTCCCAGCGCCTCGACACATCGGCCAGAAAGTCCTTGGCTGGGGCCGGGGGCGTTTCTTCCGTTACCAGCCGGTTGCCGGCGTCGCCGTAGATGCCAATGGCTGACACCGACAGAAAGGCCCGCACGTGGTGCTGCCGCTCGCGCAGTTCCCGCACCAGCAGGTTGGTGCCGCCCAGGCGGCTGTCCAGGATTTCGCGCTTGCGCTCCTCCGTCCACTTGCCTTCCGAAACGCTGGAGCCGGCCAGGTTTATAATATAGTCGGCATAGGGCACGGCGGCCTCGTCGATGGTGCCGGCGCGCAAATCCCAGCGGAAACGCCGGTAGTGCGTGGGCCCCGACTGGCGGCTCACGTGGGCTACGTCGTAGCCGGCATCAATGAGCATTTCGCTGAGGCGGGTGCCAATCAGGCCGGTGCCGCCGGCAATCAGTACTTTACGGGCCGCTTCCTGCGCGTGGGTTGCCATGAACGAACGGGGTGGGAAAATTGGGCGCGCAAGCTACAACCAAAAACGGCAACCGCGCCGCTACCGGCCTATCAGCCGCAGAAACTCAGCGCGATACTGCTCGCTCTGGGCAAACCGGCCGCCGTATTCCGCCGTGATGGTGCTGCTGCTCGTGTCGTTCACGCCGCGGCTCATCACGCACAGGTGGTCGGCCTCGATGAGCACGGCCACATCCTCGGTATGCAGACTGCGCTTCAGCTCTTCGGCAATCTGGCAGGTGAGGCGCTCTTGCACCTGGGGCCGCCGGGCGTAGTACTGTACCACGCGGTTGAGCTTCGACAGTCCCACCACATTTTCTCCGGGCAGGTAGGCCACGTGCGCTTTGCCGATAATAGGCACGAAGTGATGCTCGCAGCAGGAAAACAGCGTGATGTCGCGCTCCACCAGCATATTGTGGTACTGGTAGCGGTTCTCAAAAAGCTTCATGGCCGGCTGGTGCTCGGGGTTCAGGCCCCGAAACCACTCCTGCACGTACATTTTGGCCACCCGGCGCGGCGTACCACTCAGGCTGTCATCGGTGAGGTCGAGGCCCAGCAGCTCCATAATGGCGCGAAAGTGGGGCTCGATACCCGCTATTTTCTCGTCATCCGACAAGGCAAAGGCATCCGGCCGCAGGGGAGTGCGCAGGTCGGCGGGGAGGTGCAAATCGGCAGCGCCGGGCGCGGGGTTATCCATGGTATTCTACAAAATTACGCTCCGTCTCGTAGAGCGTCACCGACAGCTCCAGCTCGGCCGCAAGGTGAGGCCGCAGCCGGCGCCAGATAACTACGGCCATGTTCTCAGCCGTAGGGTTGAGTTGGCGAAAGTCCTCGGTGTCCAGGTTCAGGTTTCGGTGGTCAAAGGTATCCAGAATCTCGCGCTTGATGAGGGCGCTCAGCCGCTTCATATCGTACACATAGCCCGTATCGGGGTTGATGCCGCCCGTGAGCCGTACCACCAGTTCGTAGTTGTGGCCGTGGTAGTTGGCATTGGCGCAGGGGCCGAATACGTCGGCGTTTTCTTCCGCCGACCACGCCGGGTTGTGCAGGCGGTGGGCGGCGTTGAAGTGCTCTTTGCGGCAAACAGTTACCCTCATATGGGCGAATAAACTGTTTTACCGCCGAAAAGTTTAGTGCAAATAGTGCCTAGTGAGTAACGTTTGTCACAAAAGCCATGAGTTTACGCTTGATCTGTTGTATTTACGCAATATGCTATTGTGATTATATAACAAAAGCGTGCTGCTTCGAAAAAAAACGACGAGCGGCGCACGGTTTTTGGGTTTGAGCTAGTTAAATTTGGTGAGTTGCTTTTCTTCCCTTTGGAGGCTCACACCACCCTATTGCATTTTCTTAACATTCAACCACTTTCACTTCTATGAAACCAGGCGTACTCCTAACCCTGCTGTTGATGTTCGTTTTGACGGTGACTGGCTACGCGCAGAAGTCACCCGTGGATGAAACAGACATGGCCATCAAAGGCATTCCGCGCAAAGGCCAGCGCGTAACCATCCAGCTCGACAGCAAGCGGGTGGATGACTCGTGGCTGAAATGGATTACCGAAAAAGTCGGCAAAGTGAAGGCCGATAAAGGCGTCTACACCATGGACGGCGTGGTGGTAGAAGCTATTTCGAAAACGCCTATCCGCATCATCAGCAAAGTAGATGCAACGCCTACCGGTACCTCCGTATGGTGGTCTATTGACCTGGGCAACGCTTACCTGAGCAAGGATGCTACCCCTGTGCAGTGGAAAGCCGGCGAAAACTACCTGAAGGATTTCGCCCGCATGCTCTACCGCGAAGACTTGGCCCTGCAGGTGGCTGAAGCCGAAAAAGCCCTCGTAGCCTCGCAGAACAACCACATGACGGTAATTCAGAAGGCCGATGCCATCAAAAAGGACATCGAGAAAAACAAAGCCAAGAAGCTGGAAATTCAGCAGCAGCTGGTGCAGAATGCCACCGAGCTGCAGCAGTACAACAACCAGATCGACATGAACCTGAAAGAGCAGGAAGCTGCCCGCGCCGACATTGTGAACATGCGCGTGGCCCTCGAAGCTGTGAAGGAGCGCATGAACAAGATTGAGTAGTTCTGCTATTTCTTCTGTCTGCAAAAAGCCCCGCTGGTACACCAGCTGGGCTTTTCGTTTTTATTACATTTTCCCGCAAGTTACCGGGCCTGCCGGATAGCCTGTTCCGCTGCCTGCTCATCTTTCCAGCTTACAATGCGGATTTCGCCGGGGCGGCCCTGGTGCTGGTACCACTGCCCGATGGTGGTCCGGATGCCGGAATACTTATCCAACAAGGCCTGCCAGGTGGTGATGCCCGGCAGAATCTGCTGGCTGGGGCGCGCCGGCACGGTCAGGACGATCTGGCGGAACTGGCCGGCATCATCGAGCGTGAGCAGGCTCAGTGGCAGCACTTCCAGCACGGTGCCCGGCGGCTGGGTTTCGGCCAGCACCAGCGTCGGTAGTGGCGCGCCCGATTCGCCGGCCTGCGTGCCGGGAATAAAGCCCTGGTTGCCGGGGCAGGGCAGATAGTCTACCACCTGCGCCAGGCCCGCCCGCTGCACTGGCTCAAACTTACTGGTTTCCGGGTTGTAGGCCTGCAGGTGGTTGGTGCCGGCCGGTACTTCCACTACCATCTGCAGAAGCCGACGCTCTGCCGAATACGTGGGCAGAGAGCCGTAATCAGTGCCGCAGCCGCTGGCCCCACTCAGGAGCAAAGCCAGCAGCGCGGAGGTCACTCGGTTATTGCGCCAGCTGCTCATCCAGAAGGCGGAAAGGATTTAGCTTGTCGAGGCGAAACACGAAGCGCAGGTTGTCGGTGAAGTCTTTGCGGCTGCCGGGCAGCCCGTTGCTGTACTGCGAGCCGGCCACTGGCACATAGAACTGAAAGATGCCACCCGGAATAATAGGCACAATCAGCCCTGCGTCATAGAACAGGCGGCACTGGCGGCCATCTTCCAGTAGCACTTTGTGGCTGGTAGCACCAAAGTCAGCAAACACCTTGAGGCTGGTGACGGGCAGGTCGCCCTGCAGATTGAGCGTACTCAGCCACTTGGTGCTGGTTACCGGCAGGTAGGCTTTGAAGGCGCCGTCCCGGTCGTCGGTCTGGTGGCGCTGGGCGGCCAGAGCCGGCGAAATCTGCTGACGGTCGAGGAAAGCGGTTTGGTAGCGGTAGTCGGGGCTGCCGCTCAAACCTATTACGTACGACTGCATGGGGTCGGTAGCGGCTACGTTCGAGAGGAAACGCCCCCCGAATAGTCGCACCGATACGCTTTTGCGGGCATTATAGAACCGCTGATACGTGCCGGCCGCCCGCAAGAGGCGCGCCTCCGCCTGGCTGATAACCAAACCGGGCTTGGGCGTGAGTTGATTGAACTCTACGTAGCCCGTCCACTTCTGCAGAGCATTGCCGCCGCGCACGTGGTACTCCACCGTCTGGATGCTGCTGGTCTGGTCGAGGTCTTGCTGACGGATGGAGGCGGTAGCCAGCTTGAGGCTGTGCTGGGGACGGTCGTAGGCGGAGAACGGAAAGTTGAAGGTGATGCTGGGCTCCACTTTGCGGTAACGCTCGAAGCGTTGTACCAGCACGCCCGTTACAATGCTGCGGGCATATTTGTCAGGCAGCACGTTCACATTCACATCAGCAATGCCATTCAACTCTTTCTGATTAAAGCTGTACATGGGCATCAGCACGTAGCTCAGACGCTGCAGCACCAGCGGGCTGCTGTAGAACGCGGCCCCAAGCATAAACTTATCGGACGTGTTGGCCCCTATAACCGGCGTGAAGTTGACGACAGCCCGGTCCCAGCGCTGCACCGGCGCAAACAGGCCCTGCAGGCGGAACGGCTCCACACGGCGGAAGCTGCCGCTGGTTTTCAGCCGGTCGTCGCGGCGGTTCAGTTCGGTCGTCACGTAGTTGGCATCCACTACCACGGCACTTACGCCTTCGCGGCGGAAGTTGAGCTGGGCGGCTTCGTCTTCCTCCGTGATGCCCAGCACCGGCGACCAAAGCGTTTCCAGCACCTTGCCCTGCGCATCGAGTGTAGAAACCGGCACGGCGTACGGGGCGGGCGAATCGTTGCGCACTAGCACCTTCACGGTGTCGGAAACCTCCACGTCGTCAATCGTGGCATCGTAGCGCACACGCTTACCCAGCATATCCTGGAAAAACCAGCCCAGCTTCTGCCCGGTGCTTTCCTCGAAAGACGCCTGCAAATCCTCGGGATAGGGGTGGCGAAACTTCCACCGCTCGAAGTAGGCGTGCATGGCGGCATCAAACTTCTCCTTCCCCAGGTAATTTTCGAGGTAGTTGAACAGTGCCGCCGTTTTGCTGTACACAATAAACGGGTAGTTAATCAAACCATAATCGGCCGAGGTAACGCCGTGCACGGGCTGGTCGAGGCCGCGGGTAGCCTGGCTCTGGTACGTGGCCTGCTCCAGCGCATAAGCTGAAAGCCCATCCAGGTTGAACCTGGAGGCCAATGGCTTGATGCGGGTAATAACGCCCGTTTGCAGGGAGCCAGGCGAATTGTTGATCAACGCTACCCGATTGTCCACGTAGGAATTCAGGCCTTCGTCCAGCCACGGGTAGTCCCGCTCGTTGGAGCCCAGAATGCCGTAAAACCAGTTGTGGCCTACTTCGTGGGATATAGCATTCGGCTCGGTCACGGTTACCATGGGGTATTCCATGCCGGAGCCGGCACTCAGGGCCCCATCTACGGCCGTGGCTGAGGCGTACGGGTATTCACCTACCCACTTGGAGTAATAGGTGAGGGCGTCGTTGAGGTGCTGCAGGCCTTCAATCCAGCGGCTGGCTTGCTTGTTAGTGAACAGCACCCAGGAGGTTACCTGGCGGCCGGAGGGCAGCGTGACGCCGCTTTTGAGCACGTTGAAGCGCTTGTCGGCAAACCAGGCGAAGTCGTGCACCTGGTCCTGCACGTAGCGCAGCGTTTTGGTTTCCGGAGCCGAGGCCGGAAAGGAAAGGTCGTTGCCAAAGTCTTCGGAGGTTTTCTTGGCCGCCCCAGCCGTGGCCAACTGTTCCATCCGCTGCTGCTCCTCGGGGTTTTGCAGCTGACCTGTGGCACCCACCACGTAGTTGGCCGGCAAGGTAATACGCACGTCAAACGAACCGAACTCGGAGTAGAACTCCCCTTGATTCAGGTAGGGCATGGGGTGCCAGCCGCGCTGGTCGAGCACTGCGGGCTTGGGGTACCACTGCGTAATTTGGTACGACTGACCCACATGGCCCAGGCGCGAAAACGAGGCCGGCAGCTTCACGTGAAAAGGCGTGCTGATGGTAGCCGTAGCGCCTGGCGCCAGTGGCTGGGGCAGTACCAGCTTGGCCACGTCAGGGTTTTGTGGGTCGTATTCCAGCCGGGCCGTTTCGCCGTTTACCTTGAAGTCGAGCTGATCGATGAAGCCCCGGTCGGCGGCAGGCGCAAACTGAAACTTTCGGTCATTGTTGCGCAACTGCTGTTTGGCGAAGGCCGTGGTATTGTCGCGGTAGGCGTTGGGCCACAGATGAAACCAGATGAACGGTAGCGTTTCGGGTGAGTTGTTGGTGTAGCGCAGCTCCTCGCGGCCCGTCAGCTCGTGGCGCACGTCGTCCAGCGTCACATCAATGGAGTAGTTTACCTGCTGCTGCCAGGAGGCCGGCGGCGTAGTGGGCGTTTGGGCAGCCGCTGCCAGGGGCAAAAGCGCCAGCCAGCAGCCTGCCAGAAATTTTTTCATACCAGAATACCAAGAAAGGGATGCACGAAAGTACGTGGATGCGCCGGAAATGTGACAGACAACCTTTGCGGGAGCGGGGCCGTTTGCACAAGCTCAACATCCACTACCGCCCCTGGCGGTCCATCTTTTCCGACTATGTCTTTTCATAAACTGCCCAAAGACGATACCCAGCACCAGAACCACCTCGACGGCGCCATCAAGCTGCTCGGCCTCGACCTACAGCAAGAAACCGAAAAGGCCGGCCTCGATAATCATCTGCAGCGCTGGATTGAGGACCTCAAGGACGAAAACAACCCCGAGCTGCACCAACTGGTCATTGACCTGCAGGAGTTGAAAGCCCACTTCAACGGTGGCGGCTTCGACAAGGATCTAGTAGGTGCGCTGCTGGCCCGCTTGGGTGAAAATACCTCGAAAGCAGCCGTTTTCTCCGAAAACCCCAACACGGCAGAGCGTATCAGCAAGCTTGGCGAGGCTCTGACGGGCGCCGCTAGCCAGCTGAAATAGGCAACCAGCAGGCGCTAGTTGAAAAGCCCCGGTTTCCAAACAGGAGAGCGGGGCTTTTTCCGGCAGTGAATTCGCCTGCAAACAACAACGACCGGCTTCCCTAAGAAGCCGGTCGTTGCACATGGGGCAGATGCCCGATAGATTAAGCCTTTACTTTCTCTACCACGTTCAGGCGGCGCTCTTTGATACGAGCAGCTTTGCCCGACAGACCGCGCAGGTAGAACAGACGGGCGCGACGTACTTTACCACGACGAATCACCTCAATCTTGTCGATGTTGGGCGACAACAGGGGGAAAATACGCTCCGTGCCGATTTGGTTGGAAATCTTGCGAACGGTGAAGGTTTCACCGTTGGAGCTGGGGTTCCGGCGCTGGATAACTACGCCCTGGAACTGCTGGATGCGCTCCTTGTTGCCCTCACGGATTTTTACGTGCACGTTGATGGTGTCACCGGCGGCAAACTTGGGGAAGCTGGCGCGGCGCTCCTGGGATTCCGAATTGATGAAGTCGAGAAGTACGCTCATGGCTGGAAAAACTGTAAAAGGCGGCCGCGCCGCCGAAGTAGGTTCTATTAAGGAGGCGCAAATATAGCGGTCTGTTTTCAAATTGTGAAATGATGAGCTGGTGAAATGGTCAGTTTCTTGTTCTGCGTGCGGCAGTTACGCCTTTTAAACAGCTAATTCACCATTTTACCACTTCACAATTTCTCCTCCAGCAGATCGGGGCGGCGCTGGCGGGTGCGCTCCAAGGCCTGCTCGTGGCGCCACTCTTCAATTTTGGGCGTGTTGCCGGAAAGCAGAATGGCGGGTACTTCCTGCCCGCGCCACTCGGCCGGGCGGGTGTACACGGGCGGGGCCAGCAGGTTGTCCTGAAACGAGTCACTCAGCGCCGACTCCTCATTGCCCAGCACACCCGGCAGCAGCCGCACAATAGTATCGACCAGTACGGCCGCGCCCAGTTCACCCCCGCTCAGTACGTAGTCGCCAATACTGATTTCGTGGGTGATGTAAGCCTTGCGGATCCGCTCGTCTACCCCCTTGTAATGCCCGCAGAGGATGAGCAGGTTGCCGGCCAGGGAAAGACGGTTAGCCAGGGGCTGCCGCAGCGTTTCACCGTCCGGCGTCATATAAATTACGGCGTTGTAGGCGCGCTGGGCCAGCAGCTCATCGAAGCAGGCGGCAATGGGCTCAACGCGCAGCACCATGCCGGCCCCGCCCCCAAACACGTAGTCATCAATCTGGCCGTGCTTGTTGATAGCGTGCTGGCGCAGCTGGTGCAGATGAATTTCGGCCAGGCCTTTTTCCTGCGCCCTTTTTACGATGGAGTGCGCAAACGGGCTTTCCAGCAGCTCGGGCTGGCAGGTGACAATATCGATGCGCATAATGGGTGAGATTTTAGCGGTTAGCCGTTAGCAAAACTTTCCTGAACGTCCTGCTCAGCGGAGCAGCCAGCCGCTTTATTTCGCTGTTTCCAGCTCGGGGCCGTCGAATTCGTCGGGCTCGTCCCGCTCGCGGGAGGGCGGCGTGAGGTACACGTCGAGCAGGCCGGCGGGCAGTTTTACGTGTAGCGTGCGGGTGGCCTGGTCGGCGTGGGAAATCAGCTCATCGGCAACCGGAATCAGCACTTCCTGGCCCTGGTAGCGCATGGACAGCACATCCTGCTGGGGCAGCTCATAGAAGGTTTCTACGGTGCCCAGCTCGCCCAGCTCCTCGTCGATTACGGTGAAGCCGATGACATCGTGGAAATAGAACTGATCTGCGGCCAGCGCGGGCAGCTCGGCCAGGGGGCGCCACAGTTTGGCGTTGCGCAGCGGCTCGGCGTCCTCAATCCGGTCGATGCCTTTAAACTTGACCAGCGCCCGGGCTTCCGACTGCGGCGTGAGTTTCTCGATGGCGTAGGGCGTAAGCTTGCCGGGTGCCGTGGGCAGTTCCAGCAGCACCGATTTCACCTTGCGGTAGGTATCCAGGTCGTCCACATCAAGGGCAGCCACCACGAAGCCTTTCAGGCCGTGGGGTTTCACTATCGAGCCCAGCTCGTAGCAGTCATCAAGGGTAAGGCTCATGGCGGAGAGTAAAGAGAAACGAAAAGAGGTGATGAGAAAGAAAAACGGCGGACCGTTCAGCTTCTCATCACCTCCTATTGAAGGGCCTGTAGCTTAAGCGCCGGCTTCCTCAGTGGTTTCAGCCGTAGCTTCGGCCGTTTCGGCTTCGGCAGCAGCCGGAGCGGCGGCAGCCAGGGCAGCTGCCTGCTTGGCACGCTGGGCTTCGGCGCGGGCTTCTTTCACTTTGGTTTCAGCGGCCAGACGAGTTTTGCGAGCTTCGTCTTTGGCAGTGCCCAGAGTAGTGCGCTTGCCTTCGATTTTGGCGTCCTTCTGCTCTTTCCAGTCGGCGAAGCGCTGGTCGGCTACATCCTGCGAAATAGCGCCTTTGATTACACCCAGCTGCAGGTGCTTGCGGTAAAGCACGCCGCGGTAAGAGAGCATAGCACGTACCGTATCGGTAGGCTCGGCACCTTTCATGATCCAGTCGAATGCCTTTTCGCCATCGAAATTGATGGAAGCGGGGTTCGTGTTGGGGTCATAGGTACCGATTTTTTCGATGAAGCGGCCGTCGCGGGGCGAACGGGAGTCAGCAACAACGATGTCGAACTGTGCGGCCTTCTTGCGGCCACGACGGGCGAGGCGGATTTTAACTGCCATAAACCGGTTTGGTTAAGCGACGCATCCCGTGCGTCTGGTTGAAAATGAGGTGCAAAGGTAAGGGAAATAATGTGCTGATGTGGAAGAATATGAATAATGTGCTGATGATTGCCGTGTAAAATGAGTCTGTATCTATTGATGAGGCGCGGGCCGAGCAAGCTGTCCTGCGAAAGGTGCTGCACGTCCTTAAGCGAAAAGCCCTTAACCGCTTGCAACGATTAAGGGCTTTCTACTATCAAAACAGGGGCGCAGAAGGCAAACTACTTCGCGCTGCTTTCATTGCTAAGTGGGTTACGCGGCCATGTTCACGGGCTCCTGCCACTTGCGCTTGACTTTCACCACGCCCATTTTATCCATCGCCCAGATGAACATATAGGTTGGGTCGAACTCCCACCATTTCACGCCGAAGTTGACGCGCATGGGCAGCTTGTGGTGGTTGTTCTGGAACAGTTCCCCGAAAGCCAGAAAGTCCAGGGCCAGCGTGTTTTTGCTGTGGTCGTGGTTGTCGAAGTTCTGGTAGCCGTACTTGTGGCCGCCCCAGTTCACGATGGCACCGTGGATAGGGCCCATCAGGAAATGGATGGGCAGTAGCAGGTACTGCCACCACGCCGTAGCAAACTGAATGTAGAACAGCACGTAGAGCGTGCCCCAGCCGATGCGTGAGTACCACTTGTCGCCGAAGTCCTCAATGGCCTGCCACTCGGGGTAGTCGCCCTCAAACCGCTCGGCGGCAGCGTAGTTGCGGTTCAGCACATCATTATAGATGTTCTTGGTCTTCCACATCATCGAAAAAGCATTCGATGAGAACAGCGGGGAGTGCGGGTCCATTTCCGTGTCGGAATAGGCGTGGTGCATGCGGTGCAGCAGCGCATAGGCCCGGGGAGAGAGAAACGAAGAGCCCTGGCAGATGTAGGTGAACAGGAAGAAGAATTTCTCCCAGAACTTGTTCATCGTAAACATCTTATGAGCCGCGTACCGGTGCAGGTAGAACGTCTGCGTGAACAGCGACAGGTAATAGTGGGCAACGAAAAAGATGAGTATTGGCATGGGCCAGCAAATGAGGTGTGCGAAGGCGTGGTTGGGCAAGCTGCTACCCGGCGTAAACCCCTAAACGGGGCTTTCGTTCAAAAACATCTGCAAAACTATAGCCACGGTCAGCCAGCGCCATAGAAAGCGGCGAAAAGGCCAAAATCTTATTCAAGTGCAACGGATGCCTCCATCACCAAAGAAAATACCCGGTTCTGGCTTTCAGAAAGGCATAAACAGCCGGTGAAGCAGACTTGGTTAACCTTTAGTAGTACAATTGGGCAGCTTCCCAATGAGGCATGTCGGGCAGGGGAGCTTCAAAGCGCATTTCTTCCTTCGTGACCGGATGCTGGAACTCCAGCCGGCGGGCGTGCAGGGCAATGCTTACGTCGGGCAAAGGCGCCAGGAAGCCGTACTTCACGTCGCCCACGATGGGCGTGCCAAGCCCAGTGCTCAGCTGCACCCGAATCTGGTGGGGGCGTCCCGTGATGGGGTTCACCTGCACTAGCCAGCGGTTGCCGGCCTGGCCCAGCACTTCGTAGTCGAGGTCGGCTTTCAGGCCTTGGGAGTGGCGCTCGGGGTAGGCTTTGGTGGTGTTGCGAATGGGGTCTTTCACCAGCCAGTGCGTGAGGTGGCCGCTTTTCGGCTCGGGGCACTTGCCGGTGAGGGCCCAGTAGGTTTTGTGCACCTTGTTGTCGCGGAACAGCTCGTTGAGGCGGCTCAGGGCCTTGCTGGTTTTGGCCAAGGCCACCACGCCGCTCACGGGCCGGTCGAGGCGGTGCGCCACGCCGATAAAAGCCGCCCCGGGCTTTTTGTACTTGAAGCGCAGGTATTCTTCGGCTTTGGTCGATAGAGGCTCATCCCCCGTAGCGTCGCCCTGCACGAGCAGGCCGGCGGGCTTGTTGATGATGAGCAGGTGATTGTCTTCGAACAGAATTTCCTTCTGCTCCGACCACAAATTCGGACGATTCACTTTGAAAGAATTAATAATTAATAATCAGCAATTAAGAATCGGTCAGAAATGCCTTTAGGTGCGCAATAGGGCAAAAAAGCAATAGACAACAACCTTAATCAGTAATTATTAATTACTCATTATTAATTAAACTAATACGCTTCTTCCGCCGACGGGAAGTCACGGGTTTTGACGTCGTTGATGTAGCGCGCTACGGCGTCGTGCATCAGGTCGCCCAGGTCGGCGTAGCGGCGCAGGAAGCGGGGCTTAAACTCTTTGGTAATGCCCAGCATATCGTGCACGACCAGCACCTGC
This sequence comes from Hymenobacter guriensis, assembly GCF_015773195.1. Classification (GTDB taxonomy): domain Bacteria; phylum Bacteroidota; class Bacteroidia; order Cytophagales; family Hymenobacteraceae; genus Hymenobacter; species Hymenobacter guriensis. The sequence goes on along the minus strand of NZ_JADWYK010000002.1, from coordinate 112,888 downwards.
CCATCCACGTCGGGCCCGGCCCCGATGCCGATAACGGGAATGGTGAGCTGCTCGGCCACCTGCTTGGCCAGGGTGGAGGGTATTTTTTCGAGGACCAGCGCAAAGCAGCCAAGCTCCTGCAACAGCTGGGCATCTTCCAGCAGCTTCTGCGCCTCGGCTTCTTCCTTGGCCCGCACGGTGTAGGTGCCGAACTTGTAGATGCTCTGCGGGGTAAGGCCCAGATGGCCCATTACCGGAATACCAGCCGTAAGGATTCGGCTGATGGATTCCCGGATTTCGGCCCCGCCTTCCAGCTTGATGGCGTGCCCGCCCGACTCCTTCATAATGCGAATGGCCGAGCGTAGCGCCTCCGAGGAATTGCCCTGATACGAGCCAAACGGCATATCCACCACCACCAGGGCCCGCTTCACCGCCCGCACCACCGACGAAGCGTGGTAGATCATCTGGTCGAGCGTGATGGGCAAAGTGGTTTCGTGGCCGGCCATGACGTTGGAGGCCGAGTCGCCCACGAGCAGCACATCGATGCCCGCCCCGTCGAGAATAGTGGCCATGGAAAAATCATAGGCCGTGAGCATCGATATTTTCTCGCCCCGCCGCTTCATAGCCAGCAGCTGATGAGTGGTAATGAGCTTGACTTCTTTGTGCTGCGACATGGACTGGGGAAATGGTGTAGCCCGCGAAGGGGGGAGAGGCTTTGGGCCGAAAGATGAGCAACAGCGGCGAGAGAAAACCAAGCTGCTCCGTTGTGGAGGCAAAAGTAGGTAACTGGCGGCAGTTGCGGCTTCGGCTTTGCCTGGTGCACCATGGCCACTACTGGCAGCAGCCCCACGGGGTAGCCTACCGGTTGTAGAACGAGCGGTTGCGCGTCAGCTTCAGATCCTGCAGCAACGACGACTTGGCCGCAATGGTGAAGTTATAGCCCTGGCGCTGGCCAAACGGAATCCAGTTGCCGCTGATAGCCCAGCAGTGCAGGTCACGGTAGAAATCCAGCGAAGTGTAGGTGACTTCCTTGTGGCTAAAGTCGTAGCCGGTGGTGTAGCCCACGCGCAGCTTTTCGGTAATTTTGATTTCCCCGCCCAGGGTCAGGCTTACTGTCGTAAATGGGGATGTGCGCGACTCTCCAGCGCGCGGCAGCACAGGTAGCCGGCTTGAGTAATTTGCCGTGAAAGAAGCATTCAGCGACCAGGGAATCGAGAAATCCACGTAGTCCTCGTAAGGATTGACCGGAGTAGGGGCGCCTAGCGAAGGATTGTTGTTGGGCGGCGGGGTCTTGTTAACCTCGTTGGTTTTGCGCTGCTGCTTGTTGAATTGATAGGTGAGTGAAAGGCCGGCATCCTCGAGCCTCGCTATGCGCCACTTTTTCTGCTCCCATAAAAATGCTTCGATGGGCCTGTTGGCACTATCGCGCTGATAAGCAGAAAACGAAGAGTTTACGTTAACAGTCAGTCCACCGGCAACCTGAGTATTGAATGCAGCACTGATGTTAGAAAGCCTGAACTTGGCTTCACGTGCCAGGTTGTAGGAAGCATTGAGACTGAGATTATCAATCAAGCTGACTTTCTTAAACGGGGTGGTGCCTGTCGTATCTTCCTTGGTGCGCACCTTCATTTCTACCTGGTTGTTGAGGCCGAAGTTGATTAGGCTGGCTTGCCCACTACCCGAAAGCTCGTAGGGAAACCCGTTGTATAGGGGCAAGTATCGATTCCCCAGCAACTCCCCGTTGGCATTCGTCAGATTCTCAAATCTCACGGGTTCATACAGCCACCTGGAAGAGCGCAGATCCGGCGTGTAGGAGTAGCTCACAGAAGGCGACACCTTATGTCGGATAGCTTCCACCCGCTTCCCCTTGATGGAAAATAGTCCGTAGAAGTTGGTGCTAAGCGAGGCACTACCCTGATAGGTGTGTGCGTAGTTGAAGCCCCGGACAGTATCAATCCGTAGCGCCTGCACTTCCTGGATGTACTGGTAGTTCAGGCGCTTGCTGTACATGCTGGAGCTGTAGGAAACCGAGGGCGAGAAGTTCAGGTGCTTAAGCAGGGTGTAGCTGCCCAGCGAAATCTGAAACTGGTTCTGCAGGCCCGATTGGGTGTTTTTGAACAGGTCGCCCAGATTATTGAAACTAATCGGAATGCGGCGGGCCTCGCTGGTGCCGCCAATCAGTGGGATACCGTCGAGCTGGCGGGCGGGCTGCAGATTGCTCAGGCGGTTCTGGCCGTTGAGAGTATAGCCGATGGAAAACTGCTCGTAGAAGCGGCCCCGGGGCTCCAGGCCCAGCCACTCGTACGGGTACTGCCGGGCCACGCCCACCGTGAAGTTGGGCAGCGTCAGGTTCATCTCACCCGTGCCGGTGTTCTGGCTTTGGTCGAGGTTGATGGCGTAGTTTATCGGCGAGTTACGGATAGCCTTGGAATACCGGATGCTGGACGTGAACGAAGACGTAAGGACGCGTCGAGTATCGAATGAGTTGAGGCGGTTGTAGTCCTGGCTGCCCAGGTTGACGGAAGCACTGAACTGCCCGCCGCCCGGCCGGGTTTGGGGCGAGTGGCTCCAGCTCACCCAGAACGTGCGTGGCGACTTGGGCTTCTGGTAGGGCTGGTCGAGCGTCACATCCTCCTCCGGCAGAATCTGGTTGGCCGGGCGCTGGCTGAAGGCGACGTTGAAAGACCCGTTGAAGCGGTACCGCCTGCGGTACTGAATATCGGCCTGGGAGCCCCAGCCGCCGAAATCATTGCCAGCGCCGGAATATATTTCGCCAGTAAGGCGCACGCCCACGTACTCGCTGGCCGCCCAGTAGTAGCCGCCGTTGCGCAGGAAAAAGCCCCGGTCGGTGGTTTGCCCGAACGAGGGGAAAATCAGTCCCGAAGCCCGCTTCTTGCTGCTGGGGGTGGGAAAGTAGCCAAACAGGAAGCCCAGCGGCGTGGGAATGTCGCCGATAACCATGTTGAACGGGCCACTCACTACCTGTTCGCCTGGCACCGCTTTCATTTTTGTGGCGTTGATGTAGAAATGCGGGTTTTCCAGGTTGCAGGTAGTATATCTGCCGTTGCGCCCATAAATATCCCCATTGGCCTGACGCTTAATGGTTTCGGCGTGCACGTAGCCTTCGCCCTGCTGGGTCACGGCCTCGGCTATTTTACCCTTGCGCGTCTTAAAATTGTAGGCAATCCGCCCCGACTGGTAGGTTTCCGCGCCGTTTCTGAAAACAGGCTTGTCACGGATGCGGCCGGTAGTATCGGGTGCTCCTTCGGCCGTCAGGATGTTCTTGTTGTAGTCGATGGCAATGCGGGCGGCCTTCAGCGACAGGTCGTCGTAGTCAATCTTGGCCTTGTCGTAGAGGTAAGCTACGCGGCCTGCTACGTCGAACCGGATGGAGTCGGTAGCGGAGTACCGGATGGTGGTCTTGATGTCGCCCTGCGGGGCAGCGGCCACACGCAGGGAGTCGGCGGAGCGGGTGCGGGTGGTATCCACAGCCAGGCGCGGCCGGGCTTGCGGCACGGCTTTTGGAAGGGGCCGCTGCTGAGCTAATGCCATGCCGCTCAGGCCTAGCCACAAACCCAAGATCAGGGCCAGCCGGGGCACTTTGCCGGGTACTGAATACAAAAGGTAGCGGACGGGGAGCAGAGCAGGCAGGGCCACGTGGTTTTTAATCGTTTATTTTGTGGCAGTGTGCAAAGGTAGCGCCTTGCTACCCCAACAAACGAACTCAGTGCGGAATATTGTCGCTTTCGGAACAGCCGCCTGGCTGCTGTTTTCCGGCTTTTCAGCTCCTTCAGCCGTGGCTCCCGTTGCCGGGCCGGTATACAAGTACCGCCTGCGCACAGTGGTGCTCGATGCCGGCCACGGCGGCAAGGACCGGGGCTGCGCCGGCGTCAGCGCCCGGGAGGCCGATGTGTCGCTCAAACTCGTGCTGGAGCTGGGGCGCCTCATCGAGGAGAATATGCCCGACGTGAAAGTGGTGTACACGCGCAAAACCAATGTATTTGTAGAGCTGGCCGACCGGGCGGGCATTGCCAACAAGCACAATGCCGACCTCTTTATTAGTATTCACTGCAATGCCGGGCCGAGCAGTGCGCACGGTACGGAGGTATGGACCATGGGCCCGCACAAGACTGATGCCAACTTAGGCGTAGCCAAGCGCGAAAATGCCGTAATTCTGCAGGAAGAAAACTACAAAGAGCGTTACAACGGTTTTGACCCACATTCGCCCCAGAGTCATATTTTATTTTCTCTGTTTCAGAGCGCCTACATGGTCAACAGCATCCGGCTGGCCCAGAAGGTGGATGAGCAGTTCCGCACCACCGTGGGCCGGCCCAGCCGCGGCGTGAAGCAGGCGGGCTTTCTGGTGCTCTGGAAAACGGCCATGCCCTCGGTTCTCATTGAGGCCGGCTTCCTGACCAACCGCGCGGATGAGCGGTATCTCAACGATAAGTCGGGACAGACGTATATGGCCTCGGGTATTTATCGTGCCTTCAAAGAGTACAAGCGGGAGCTCGAAGGCGACTCCACTGCCGACTAGCCGGGCCGCACTCCTTGGATACCCGCACATCTTTGCCCGCCCACGTTCCAACTCAGCCGTATCGTGTCGAAAGAAATTAAAGTAGCTCTGCTGGCCATTGTGGCTCTGGTAGGGCTGTTCGTCGGATTCCAGTTCCTGAAAGGCAGCAACGTGCTGTCGTCCAACCGTACCTATTATACCAAGTATGACAGCGTAGATGGCCTAACGCCCGGCGGGCAGGTAATTCTAAACGGTATTCCTGTAGGACAGGTCAAGGAATTAGAGTTGCTGCCCAAAGAAGGCAACCAGGTGCGCGTAACAATGGAGCTGGGCAAAAACATTGTGGTAGGCGACTCCACCGTGGCCGTGCTGGGCGGCAGCATTCTGGGCTCCAAAACCATTACCCTGAAGCTGGGCAAAAATACCAAGCAGTTTGATGGCGGTGAAACTATCCTGTCGTACCACCCGGCCAGCATCACCGATGCCTTCCAGGCCCGCGCCCTGCCCGTGCTGGGTACGGTCGATTCGACCCTGATCAAGGTGAACTCCTTTCTGAACAAGGACGCCCGCCTGAGCTTGCAGGCCACGCTGCTGAACGCCCAGGGCACTACCGAAGCCCTCAAAAACCTGCTGCTGATGAACCAGCGCAACATCAACCAGATTACCTCCAACATGGCCAAGCTAACGGCCGACCTCTCGGGGACGCAGCGCAAGCTGGACCAGATTGCCGGTAACTTCAGTGAGCTGAGCGACTCGCTCAAGCGTGCCCCCGTAGGCCCCGCCCTGCGCAAGATGAACGCCACGCTCACGGAAGCCCAGGCCGCCATGACCACGCTCAACCACTCGCTCACCGACCAGAAAGGGTCATTGGGCAAACTCATCAACAGCGACTCTCTTTACAATAACCTCAACGCCACGGCCGCCAGCTCCAACGCCCTGCTACAGGACTTCAAGGCCAACCCCAAAAACTACGTGCACTTTTCGGTGTTCGGGGGCGGCAAGAAAACCAAGACCGAAACGACTACTAAGCCCAGCGGCGAGGTAGAAAAGAAAACCAAAGTAGTAACGCCGGCGCCTGCCACCGAGGCCCTAGTAACGCCCAGCGGCCAGTAGCTGCCGATGCGCCATCCCGGCACTTCCGCTACCTTTGAATCCGCCCCCGCTGGGGCGGATTTTTTTTGCCCGACCTACGGTGAATTAGTGACTCAGCGACTTAGTGAGTTTGTCTTTCCGCTGGCGCGGTTTCGCGCAAGTGGCGCGGTCAGAACATCAAACTCACTAAGTCGCTGAGTCACTAATTCACCGCTCATCCCACCCCGTATGAACCTCGAATTCAACAAAAACGAAGACCAGCTCAAACAACTCACCTTCCAGCTGCAGCAGCGCCTGAAAAAGGTGCACCTTGGCGGCGGCGAAAAGCGCATTGCCGCCCACAAAGCCAAAGGCAAGCTCACGGCCCGCGAAAGAATCGAGTACCTGATTGATAAAGGCTCCGAAACCGTCGAAATCGGCGCGTTTGCGGGCGAGGGAATGTACCAGGAGGAGGGCGGCTGCCCCAGCGGTGGCGTGGTAGTGGTCATCGGCTGGGTGCAGGAGCGGCAGTGCGTGCTAGTGGCCAACGACGCCACGGTGAAAGCCGGGGCCTGGTTTCCGATTACAGCCAAGAAAAACCTGCGCGCCCAGGAAATCAGCATCGAAAACAAGCTGCCCATTATCTACCTCGTCGACTCGGCGGGCGTGTACCTGCCGATGCAGGACGAAATATTCCCCGACAAGGAGCACTTCGGCCGCATCTTCCGCAACAACGCAGTGATGAGCAGCATGGGCATCGTGCAGCTGGCGGCCATTATGGGCCCGTGCGTGGCTGGTGGCGCCTACCTGCCCATCATGAGCGACGAGGCCATGATTGTGGACGGCACCGGCTCGGTGTTCCTGGCGGGCTCTTACCTGGTGAAGTCGGCCATCGGGGAAAGCATCGACAACGAGACGCTGGGCGGGGCTACCACGCACTCCGAAATTTCGGGCGTGACGGACTACAAGTTCAAGACCGACGAGGAATGCCTCGACCACATCCGCAACATCTTCGACAAGCTCGGGGCGCAGTTCACGGCCGGCTTCTCGCGCAAAACGCCCCAGGCTCCGGCCCAGAACGAGAAGGAAATCTACGGCATGCTGCCTTCCGACCGTGCCAAGCCCTACGACATGATGGACATTATCAACCGGCTGGTAGACAACTCGGAGTTTGAGCCCTACAAGGACCTGTATGGCCAGACGCTCATCTGCGGGCTGGCGCGCATTGATGGCTGGGCGGTAGGCATCGTGGCCAACCAGCGCAAAATCGTGAAAACCAAGAAGGGCGCCATGCAGATGGGCGGCGTTATCTACTCCGACTCCGCCGATAAAGCCGCGCGCTTCATCATGAACTGCAACCAGAAGCGCATTCCGCTGGTGTTCCTGCACGATGTGTCGGGCTTCATGGTTGGCTCGCAGTCGGAGCACGGCGGCATCATCAAGGACGGAGCGAAGATGGTGAATGCCATGTCGAACTCCGTAGTGCCCAAGTTTTCGGTCATCATCGGCAACTCCTATGGGGCTGGCAACTATGCCATGTGCGGCAAGGCCTACGACCCGCGCCTGATTGTGGCCTGGCCCACGGCCCAGCTGGCCGTGATGAGCGGGGCCGCCGCCGCCAACACCCTCCTTCAGATTCAGGTGGCCTCGCTTAAAGCAAAAGGCGAGGAAATTACGCCCGAAGCCGAAAAGGAGCTGCTGGACCGCATCAAAGCCCGCTATGAAGAGCAACTCTCGCCCTACTACGCGGCCGCCCGCCTCTGGGTGGATGCCATCATCGACCCGCTGGAAACCCGCAAAATCATTTCCCAGGGTATCAGCATGGCCAACCACGCGCCGATTGAAAAGGCGTACAATGTGGGCGTGATTCAGGTGTGAAAACTAGCTATATGGTGCTGACTCGTTTCCGTTATTTACTTGCGTATCTCCTTCCGCTGCTGCACTCTATGCCGGTAACAGGCCAGATTACGAAACCCAGCGTTGAGCAGTTGAATAATTCCGGAGCTGGACAACTAACCTTTATTAGTGCTGATTGCAGCAAAGCCGGAGCGTTAGCAGAGAAAGACATTGCGAATCAAATTCCGTTTCTAATCTTAAGAAGTGGCGAGGCACCTGTTGTATATGCTACGGATAAAGGGTTTGAAAATAAGTTTGGCGTAATCTATCGAGAAGAGGGATGCGTAGGACCTAACGTGGATTGTATAAGGCTGTACAATGTTCGCATTTTTAGCTATTTGGAACAGAAGTTTGGTCGGAGTTGGCGAAAGGATATTAGAAAGGACGTGGTTGGATTTAAAGAGTGGAAAAAAATAAGGAAACGATAGCTGGAATTTCAAGATGAAAAACCTGCATTCTGGCCAACGTTACGGCGCAGGCAAAGCCAAGGCATGCTGCGCCTAAACGCCCATGCTGTCTCATTTGCCGTAGCGCATGTGTCACCCACGTTGTATCTTCCCCACATTATGAAAACGCTGACCCTCACCGTTCCCGACTCGCTGGACCTCAGCGCCCAGGAAGCCGCCATGCTCCTGGCCGCTCACCTCTACGAGCAAGGCAAACTTACGCTGGGCCAGGCGGCGGAGGTAGCCGGCTATAGCAAGCGCACCTTCATGGAGCTGCTGGGCCAGTACGGCGTATCGGTTATCAACCACCCGGCTACTGACCTGGAAAACGACCTGCTGAATGCCGCCCGTTATCATTGCTGACACCAGTTGTCTGATTTTGCTGGAAAAAATCGGTGAGCTGGCCTTGCTGCCTCAAGTATTCGGGCCGATTACCGTGACTGGTACCGTAGCCAAAGAGTACGGCCTACCGCTACCGGAATGGGCGCAGGTAAAGCATCCACAAGACCTAAAGCAGCTACAAGTGCTGGCGCTTACCCTTGACCCGGGCGAGGCCAGTGCCATTGCCCTGGCGCTGGAGCAGCCGGACAGTTTGCTGATTATTGATGAACAGCGGGGCCGCCGCGTGGCCCAACAGTTACAGCTAACCGTTACGGGCACGTTCGGGGTGCTCCTGCAAGCCAAACGCCGCGGCTGCCTCGCTACCATCAAGCCGGTGCTGGCCCGCATCCGGCAAACTAATTTTCGTATTTCCGCTGAGCTGGAAACGCAGGTGCTTCGGCTTGCCGGCGAGCTATAACCGGGCACTACCACCCGCCCACGCTGCCCAATGTCCTGAGGGCTATTGCGCCTACCGGATGCAGGCGGCGCGCGTGCAACCTTTGCGGGCCGCGAGGCCTCCCTGGGGCAACGTACGCCTCCTTTTATTTTCCATGAAACACCGCTACCTTACCCTGCTGCTGGCTTTTGGCAGCGCTACCGCTGCCCTGGCCCAGATAGCGCCCACCGAGGTGATGATTGCGGGCTCCGACCACCTCAACCAAATCTACAGCAAGGATTATCCCACCACCGATGTGCTCACGGCCCGGGGCCAGCAGGATATCGGGCGCTTCACGGCGGCCCTGGCCCGCTACAAGCCCGATATGCTGGTCGTTGAAAGTCTGCCCGAGGAGCAGGCCGAGGTTGACAGCCTCTATGCCCTCTACCGGCAGGATAAGCTGAATCTGACGACGATGTCCGGCGGGCGCAGTGAAGTATTTCAGATAGCATTCCGGCTGGGCAAACAGCTTGGCCTTTCCCGGATTTATTGCGCCAATGCACCGGGGGGGACGTCGCAGGGGATTTTACGCACCGGCCAGAACATTGAGCTGTACCAGCAGGCCCAGCAGGAGCTAAGTAAAGTGTCCGGCGGCCTGAAAACGCAGTTGCAGCAAGGCACCCTCTCGCTCTACGACTACGAGGTGGCCATCAACCAGCCGGAGCTGTACAACCTGGTATACCGGCTGCGCTACGTGACGCCGGCCCGCGTGGTAAACGGCCGCTTCACCAAACCCGATGCTCAGGTGGATACTGCCTTTATCAATCCGAAATACATTGGAGCGGAGCTGATTTCGGTCTTCAAGAACCGCGACTATAAAATCTACTCCAACATCGTGGTGCAGGCGCTTCAAACCAAGCCCCGGCGCGTGCTGGCGCTGTTTGGGGCAGCCCACATCGGCTCCCTGCAAAGCATCTTCGCCAGCGACCCGGCCTTTCGGGTGGTGGAGTCGAAGAAGTACCTGAAAAAGTAACGGGCCAGGCTGGGAGTATAGAAGGAAGAACGATTGGCAGTAGGGGAAGGTGTTGCCCTATGATTGTTCAAATTTATACGGGTAAATTTCTATATTGGGCCCTATGGAGCCCGAACAGACCCCATTGCCCGTACTGCCTTTCTATAATCTGGTGTTCCAGCCGGCTCCACCGCTGCTGTATGGCGTCACGGTGCGGCCCCTTAGCCCGCTGGAAGTCACGGAAGTATGTGAGCTGCTGCTGGCCACGGCCGTGCGCCATGCTTGCCCCTACTGGATGCTGGATGGCCTCCGGCAACAGAGCCCGCAGCCTCAGGCCCTGCACAATTGGATGCGCGAGGAATATTTTCCGCGGGTGCGGCGCGAGCTAAAGCAAATGCCCTTTATTGCCTTTCTGGTGCCGCTGTTCATTTGGGAAGCGCTGCCAAAAGTAGGCTACGACAACCCGTTGGACGAGCAGGTGCAGGGCGTGCGCATGGGCTGGTTTACCGACCCCAAGCAGGGCCTGGCCTGGCTTAACCGCCACCGTGCCGACGTGGGCACCAGCGCCCGAAGTTTGTAGATAAGCTGCCACAGGCAATGTAAAAGCAGAAAATGCGGCCGCCTTACCTGCAACCAATTGTTCGGTGCGTGCCTCCGTGCTAATTGAACAAGGCACGGAGCCTTTCACCAGCAAGAGAAAAGTATGCAGCACCTGATACGGGTAGGTATTCTGGCTTTATTGAGCCTAAGCGCGCAGGCGCAGGACCTGAAAAGTGCAGTGAAATCGGTTGTGGCGGACAAGCCCAAAGAGCCCATTGAGATAGTGCTGCTGGGCAGCACACACTTTGGAGGGGAAAGCCTCTATCAGAAGTTTCCAAAGGCCGATTTGCTGAGTGAAAAGCGGCAGCAGGAAGTGGCGGAGGTAAACAAGCGTCTGGCCCGGTTCCGGCCCGATATGGTGATGGTAGAAGATACTCCGGAGGAACAAGCCAGCCTCGACAGCCTGTACACGCTCTACAAAGCGGGCAAGATAAAGGCGGCCGACCTGCCCTACAGCCGCTCCGAAAAAAACCAGTTTGGCTTTGCGGTGGCCCGGCAACTCGGCCATGAGCGTGTCTGGGGAATAGACTGCTACGAAAGCGTTTCGAGCCGGATGCTGACTTCCGGCACCAATCTCGACTACTTTATATCCAGCCTGGACAAGTTTTCGGCGGTTGGCCGCCTGGCCGATACGCAGTTCAAGGACGGCACGCTGGGGGTGCAGGGCTATCTGGAGTTTCTGAACCACCCCGCCATCCTGGATGTAACCTACCGCACCCTGTTTATCAACCCGGCCCGGGTGCAGCAGGGGCGGTTCACGAATCCGCCGGCCCAATACGTGGATACGGCCTACGTCTCGCCCCGCTACATCGGCGCTGAGTTCATTTCTGTCTTTACGGAGCGGGAATTGAAAATATACTCCAATATTGTAGCCACCCAGCTGGCGCACCCCGGCAAGCGCCTGCTGGTGGTGATTGGCCAGCGGCATGCGGCCGCCCTCACCAAGATCTTCGCCAGCGACCCCGCCTACAAAGTGGTGCCCGTGAGTACGTATCTGAAAGGAAACGTGCCTCTGTAGAAGCCAGGCGTGGGTAAGGCACCGGTGTTTTGGCTGATTTAACCTCGACTTAAACCCCATGCTCACTTTAGTGAAAACCACCTCGGCCGATGCCGACTTCCAGGAACTGGTGGCCCTGCTCGATCAGGACCTGGCCGTGCGCGACGGCGCCGACCACGGCTTTTATGCCCAGTTCAACAAGATTGACATGATCCGGCACGCGGTGGTGGCCTACTGGAACAACCAGCCGGTGGGCTGCGGCGCCATCAAGAAGTACGATGAGGAGGCGGTGGAAGTAAAGCGCATGTTTGTGCGGCCCGAGTTTCGGGGCAAGGGTGTGGCGCCGGCCATTCTGCAGGAGCTGGAAGCCTGGGCCAAAGAGCTGGACTACACAGCCTGCGTGCTGGAAACCGGTAAAAAGCAGCCCGAGGCCATCCGCCTCTACGAGAAAAGCCAGTATGCCCGTACGCCCAACTATGGGCAGTACGCCGGCGTGGAGAACAGCGTGTGCATGCGCAAGGAGCTGCGGGAGAAGTAAATGAGCCGGTTTAAGGAAGTGAACATTCTGCCCCCGTATGGGCGTTAGTTCTCAGCGGCGGTGGGGAAAACCTGCCTTCGTTGCGTTACTTTGTACTTCCTGTGCTATTTGTAGGCTTTCCGCTCTTCTGACTCTACGCTGCATCCCTTGACGAACAAAGAAATCAAAGCCCTTATTTCCCTGCTCGACGACCCGGAAATTGCTCCCCAGATCCAGGAAAAGATTCAGACACTGGGGGAAAGCATCATTCCGTTTCTGGAAGAGTCGTGGGAGGAAACCCTGAACTCCGACCAGCAGCAGCGCCTCGAAAATCTGATTCACCACCTGCAGTTCGACGGGCTGCAACAGCGTCTGCGCGTGTGGCGCGACTCAGGCGGCGAAAACCTGCTGGAGGGCATGTGGCTGCTGAACTCCTACCAGTACCCCGATGCCGATCTGCAGGCGCTGAACCGCTCCATCGAGCAGCTGCGCTTTGAGGTGTGGACGCTCACGCGCCCGGCCATGCACCCCGCCGACCAGGTGCAGACGCTCAACCACGTGCTGTTCAAGACGCACAAGTTCGCGGCTAACACCCAGAATTTTCATTCGCCGGCCAACTCCATGCTGCAGCGTGTGCTGGAAACGCGGCGCGGCAACCCGCTCACCTTGTGCGTAATTTACCTGCTGGTAGCCCAGCGCCTGGGCTGGCCGGTGTACGGCGTAAACCTGCCCAACCTGTTTGTGCTCATGTACCGGCCCACCAACCCCAACCTGGAGCCGTTCTACATCAACTGCTACAACCGCGGCCTCATCCTGTCGCGCACCGATATAGAGCACTACATTGCGCAGCTCAACCTCTCGCCCAATCCCATGTATCTGGAGCCCTGCTCACACCTGGATATCGTGCGGCGGGCCCTGCGCAACCTGTCCGTGAGCTTCGAGAAAATTCAGGAGCCTGCCAAAGCCGCCGAGGTAAACCAACTGCTGGCTATCCTGCTCGAAACTCCGGAAACCACTACCGACGCTACCGAGGACGAAACGGAAGAATAGCCACCCTTGTCCGGCCCTGGTGAGGAGTCGAAACACGAAAAACCCCTGACATCTGCGCAGACATCAGGGGTTCTCTATTCTGAAGCCAGCCTCTGAACCGGCTACTTTTTCTTGATGAGGCAGCCGGCGGCGCGCTGGGCCGCCACGCCGGCGGGCTTACCGGCCAGGAGGTTGTCGAGAACCTGCTGCACGTAGCGCTGCTTCACGTAGGCATCCATCTGGGGGTTGTCGTCGATGGCGCCGCGGTAGCGCACGGCAAAGCCGGTGCCGGCGGGCTGCAGCACCACGGCCTCAGGCGTTTTGCTGGCCCCAAGCAGCGTGCTTACCTGAGCCGCATCGTCGCGCAGATACGTCAGGCTGTTGGTGCCGTCGGCTTTGATTTTCAGCTTGTCGGCCTCAGCATCGGCGCTAGCTTCCAGGTTGATGGGGGTATCGATGAACATAAACTGCACGCCCTTGCCACCGTAGGTGCTGGCCAGCGCGCTGAGGCGGTCTTGGTAAAGGCGCGAAAACGGGCAGCTCTGGCTGATAAATACCACTACCACCGCTTTGCTGCCGGCATAGGAGCTCAGCTTCACGTCGGAGTTGGCGGCGTTTTTCAGGGTGAAGTCGGTGACGGTGGCCGGACCCTGCGCCCGGGCTACGCCCACGGCCACGGTACCCAGCAACAAGGCCGTGGCGACAAGAATGGAAATTCGGCGAAGCTTCATGGCGAAGAGGTTAGACGAGCGGAAAAGTAGGGCCATCGAGGCAGTAAGTGAGTACGTAGGAAGAGGTAAGGCACCGGTACTGTACCTGGTGTTGGCTGCGGGAGTTATCCAAGAGCAGGTGCCCCGTCATGGCACCTGCCTCCCGCAGCCGAAACGGGTCGAGCAGAATCTGCTCTTTAAACACCAGGGCCCGGCGGCTGTGCAACTTATACAAGGTTTCTTTGGCACTCCAGTACAAGCTGTATTTCAGGGCTTCGTCGCCGGCATCCTCCAACTCAGTGCTGGAAAGAAACCGGGGCGCAAGCAACCGGGCTTTGGGCCGCACTAGTTCAACATCTGTGCCAACGCGTCCGCCCTGGCTTAGCACCGCCGCCACCCATTCGCCTGAGTGCGACAAGGAAACGGCCAATGCCGGCTGCTGGGCGAAGAACGGCCGGCCATTCGGGTCGTTGCTGAGAGGGCCGGAGGGGTAGAGTGTGAGTTGCTGCTGAAGCGTGTGGGCCAGCACCCGCCCGGCCAGCCACTGGCGGGTGCGGGTTTCGTCGCGGCCGGCGGGCTGGCGGGCGGTGTACCACGCAGAGTAGGGCAGGAGAGACGCCAGCTCCGGTGCCGGTTCCGTCAGGTTCCAGAGGCCCAGCAGGGCGTGGGGAGCAAGAGGCGTGACGGAAGAAAGCGGCATGTGGAAGCGGGTACAGAAGTTCGGAGACGAAAGTCGGGGTTCCGGGCCGGATTCCGATGCGCGGCCCGAGCAAAACCAGTCGGGGCCAGGAAATCCGCCGTACTTTGCGCCTTGGTTTGTTTTCCGCTATGTCTACGCTCTTTCGTCCGCAAGTGCAGAAGCTGGCCACCCTCAGCGGCCACCGCGACTGTGTGTACGCCCTGAGCGGGGTCGCCGATGAAGCCGCCATCTACTCGGCCGGCACCGACGGCTTCGTGGTGAGCTGGAGCCTGGACGACCCCACACAGGATGGGGAGCTGGTAGCCCGCGTCGAAAACTCGGTGTACGCCCTGCGCTACGTGCCGGCCCGGCGCTGGCTGCTCATTGGTCACAACTTCCAGGGCTTGCAGGCCATTGATTTAGATGCGCGCCAGCTGGTACACGCCACCGCTTTGCCGCCGGCCGCTATCTTTGAAATTCTCTATGATGAAACCCGACAGCGCGTGTACGTGGCCCTCGGCAACGGGCAGCTGGCCGTGCTGCACGCGGCGGATCTACGGCTGCTGCAGCTGATTTCGCTCTCCGATAAAAGCCTGCGCTGCCTGAGCTTGCACGCCGGGCGTGGCGAGCTGGCCGTGGGCTCCTCCGATACGCGTGTGTACGTACTCGATGCCGACTCGCTGGCCGTGAAGCATACGCTGGCGGCTGGTACCAACTCCATTTTCACCGCCGCTTACTCGCCCGATGGCCGCTACCTGCTCACGGCCGGCCGCGACGCCCACCTGCGCCGCTGGGACGTGGCGGCCGGTTATGCAGAAGACCTCAGCGTGGTGGCGCACCTCTTCGCCATCAACCACCTCACCTTCAGCCCCGACGGGCAGCTGCTGGCTACCTGTAGCATGGATAAATCCATCAAGCTCTGGGACGCCGACTCGCTGCGGCTGCTGCGCGTGGTAGACTGCGCCCGGCACGCGGGCCACGGCACCTCGGTAAACCGGCTGTTTTGGTCGGCCCGCCAAAATCGGCTAGTTTCGTGTAGCGACGACCGTAGTCTGGTCGTTTGGCAAATCAGTAGGGAGGATTCAGGAACTGGAAGCTAGAGTATATTTCCCTTCGCACGCTATGTACGTTTCCTGACTTCTCGCTTCTAACTTCTCGCTCCTCCATGAAAATCACCGCCCTCGATATCCGGCAGAAAACCTTTGAAAAAGCC
The DNA here is from genome assembly GCF_015773195.1 of Hymenobacter guriensis. Taxonomy (GTDB): domain Bacteria; phylum Bacteroidota; class Bacteroidia; order Cytophagales; family Hymenobacteraceae; genus Hymenobacter; species Hymenobacter guriensis. The sequence continues at coordinate 97,466 of NZ_JADWYK010000002.1, read as the reverse complement.
TTTCGGGGACTCGACAAGGACGAAGTACAGGCCTTTCTGAACTCACTCTCGCAGCAGTGGGAGCGGATGGGCGACGAAAACCGGGAGCTGCGCCTGAAGCTGGACCACGCCACCCAGGAAGTGCAGAAGATGCGCGAAGTGGAATCGTCGCTCTACCGCACGCTCAAAACGGCCGAGGATACCGGCAACAGCATCACGGAGCAGGCCCAGCGCGACGCCCAGCTGCGCATCCGCGAAGCCCAGCTGAAAGCCGAGCAGCTCCTGGCCGATGCCCGCCAGAAAGCCCGCACGGTGGTAGATGATGCCTACAACCAGGCCGAGAAAACCATTGCTGAAATGCAGAAGGAGGTGAACCTGCTGGGCCAGGAGCACCAGCGGCTCGAAGGCGTGCTCGAAGGCCTCGTGCGCGACCTGCAGCACCTGGCTACCGATGCCCTGGATAAAGTGGAGAAAAGCCGCAACCGGCCGAAATCCTCCATGGCGGCTATCCTTTCGCGGGCGGCCAGCGTAAAGGTGAACAAACCCGAACCTTCACCTGAAGCCCCCGCACCCATGCTTGTTCATACTGCTTCTACTTCATCGGCTGCGGCCGTTGGCAGCCCGGCCCGTGCCGTAGCGTCAGCCGCTGATGCTACTTCGACCGAACGCGCCCCCATTGGCCCCCAGCCCGGTGCCTACAACCCCAAGCCTGGTCAGCAGCCCGACCCCGGCGCCCCGGCCCAGGCGCCCGGCCCCGAGATTGAGCGGCCCGGCGCTCCGGCCGAAAACCCCGGCATCTCGCCGGCCCCCCACATTGATCCGCCCGCGCCTTCGCAGGTACCCGACCCCGCCGCCCCTCGCGTAGAGCCGCCCGCGCCTGACATCCGCCCCATCGGGCCGAACCACCCGGAAATCAACCAGCCCATACCCACCACGCACCCCGGTCAGCCAGGCATGGCCGCGGCCAGTGAGAAGTCATTCTTTGACGAAATCTAGCCCACAGATTGGAGTGGATATCTAGACAACAGAAAAAGCTGCCCGTTTGGGTGGCTTTTTCTGTTTTACGGTAGCGGGTCAGTAATCTGAGTTAGTTTCGGAACTTGCCGCCGATACGTCATTCATTCACTGATTTACCGCATGGGCCAGATTGCACTGGAAGGCATGGAGTTCTTCGCGTTTCACGGCTACTACGACGAGGAGCAGAAAATCGGGAATAAGTACGGCGTCGACCTCTACATCCGCACCGACCTGCACGCGGCCGGCGAATCGGACAACCTGCAGCAGACGGTGAACTACGAAGTGCTGTACCGCGTGGTGCGGGAGGAAATGCTGGCTCCGGCGCGGCTGCTCGAGCACCTGGGCCACCGCGTTATCGACAGGATAATGGCGGAATTCCCGTACGTGCGCTCCGTGAAGGTGAAAGTAGCCAAGTTCAACCCGCCGCTGGGCGGTATCTGCCACCGCGCCCAGATTACGCTGGTGCGCAAGCGGGCCGGGCAACGGTAGCGTCGTTTCTCAGATCTTTGGTAGGAACCGGCTGATTTCAAGCTGTTTTTCGATCAAGTGAAATATTATACGAAATAAATCGTAGGATAAATTTGCTTCTACGATTTCCTTCGTATATGTTTGAAGTACGAACCAATTCGTATGGATAACCTTTCTGAGCTATGAGCAAATCACCCCCGGCCAAACCTACGGAATCGGAGCTGGAAATTCTGCAGGTGCTATGGCAGCACGGCCCCAGTACCGTCCGTTTCGTGAACGACTACCTCAGCGAAAAGCGGGAGATAGGCTACACCACCACCCTGAAGCTGCTACAGCTGATGCTGGACAAGGGCCTGGTGCTACGCGACGACGACAGCAAAACCCACGTGTACCGCGCCGCCGTGCGCCAGGAAGAAACCCAGGGCCTGTTGCTCGACCGGTTTCTGGACGCCACGTTTGGCGGCTCGGCCCTGAAAATGGTGATGCAGGCCCTGGGCAACCGCAGCACCTCCCAGGAGGAGCTAAACCAGATCCGCCACCTGCTCGACGAAATCGAAAACCAAAACGACTCCGCCCAATGAACTGGCTCGAACAAACGTTGTCGCCCGCGCTGGTACGGGCTTTGGGCTGGACGCTCGTTCACTCCCTGTGGCAGGGCGCCGTGGTTGCCCTGGCCCTGGGCGGCCTGCTGCTGGTGCTGCGCCGGCACACGGCTACCGTGCGCTACCGCGTAGCCGGCCTCGCGCTGGGCACTATGCTGCTGCTGGCTTCCGTCACCTTCGGACGCTACTACTACGCCGCGTTGGTTGAGGTGCCGTCATCTTTCCAGGCGAGCAATGACGCCAACGTACGGCTGGCTTCCTGGCAGGCTACCGGCACGCCAACCATAGCACCGACCGAAGCTCCGGCGCTGGTCGTGGCCGATGAGGATGCCCCGCTTGGCCCGCTGGCTGCCTGGCAGCGTTATTTCGACCAGAACCTGCCCGTGCTGGTAACGGCCTGGCTGCTGGGGCTGCTGGCCATGACGCTGCGCCTGCTGGGTGGGCTGGCCTACGTGCAGCGCCTGCGACACTACCGCGTGCAGCCGCTGGGCGTGGAGTGGCAGCACCGCCTGGGGGCCCTGGCCGATAAGGCAAACCTTCAGCGCCCGGTAGCTTTGCTGGAATCGGCGTTGGTGCGCGTGCCCATGGTGGTTGGCCACCTGAAGCCGGCCATTCTGCTGCCCCTGGGCACAGTCACGGGCCTGAGTAACACCTATCTGGAAGCTATCCTTGCCCATGAGCTGGCCCACGTAGCCCGCCGCGACTACCTGATGAATCTGGTGCAGTCGGTAGCCGAAATCCTGTTCTTCTACCACCCCGCCGTGTGGTTTGTGACGGCCACTATGCGGGTGGAGCGCGAAAACTGCTGCGACGATACGGCTACCGCTCTGGTAGGTGGCAATCCGCTCACGCTGGCCCGCGCCCTCACCGCCCTGGCCGAGCTAAACCTTTCACCGCGCCTCACACCCCAACTGGCTATGGCCGCTGTAGGCAGCCGTGGTACGCTCTTAGGCCGGGTGCGCCGGCTGGTGCAGGGCCGCACGGCGCCCACCTTTACGGAGGGCTTTATGGCGGCTTGCGTGGTGCTGGGCGGCCTGATGCTGCTGACCACCGCCGTAGCCCTGGCCGACCCACGCCCCCTCACGCACCCCCGTAACCCACTGGGCAACCTGTTGCCGGACGCTTTCACCTCCGAAGACACGACCAAGCAGCAGTCGACTTCTACCACGTCCTCTACCAGCACCGAAACAACGACTCCGCTGGTTGCCAAAGTACCAGCCGAAGTGGAAGCCACGGATGAAACGCCTGCCGACGAAAAACCCCACCGCAAAGGCACACGCAGCCGCTCATCCGAGCAGGTGGTGATAGTGGACGGCGCCAGCCGCCGGTTTGAGCCGGGCCAGGGGGCCAGCACGGTAGTTATCGAGAAAGACAAGAAAGGCCGCGTAACCAATCTGACGGTGAACGGCCAGCCCGTGGAAACGGCTGCCAGGCCCGGCAAAAAAGCCAAAACGTCCACCCAGGTTATTCGGGTAGCGCCCAATGGCTACGTGATGCGCAACGAGCCCAATGAGGTATTTCAGTTCCAGTTCGGCAACGCACCCAGCCCGCAGGTGTGGATGCAGGTGCCCAACCAGCGGGATATGGCTACGCTCCGGCAGTTGTCGCGCGCCCAGGCCGAACGGGAGAAAAACCGTTTCTGGCTGAAGCGTGGAAGCCAGGGGCACACGTTTTACCTCGATGGCACCCAGTCGTTTGGGGACAACAAGGACTGGACGGAGGTAACGGATGAAGCTCTGCGCCAGGCTGAGCTAAAGCTCAATAAAGCCTACCGCGAAGCTGATAGCGAAGAAGAAAAAGAGCAGATTCAGGAAGCCCGGGAGCGGCTGCAGGAGCAGCGTGCTGAGTTGCGCGAACGGCTGGCCGACGCCCGGCAGGAGGCCGACGATGACCGCAACAGCGCGCAGGAGCGCCAGTTCGATGAGGCCATGCGTCTACACGACGAAGCCATGCGCGAGTATGACCGCGAAATGCGTGAGCTCGACGACGACATGCGCGGCCACGATGAGACTATGCGCCTGCACGACGAAGCCATGCGGGAGCACGACAAGGAAATGCTCCGCGCCGATGAAGCCCGCCGGGCAGACAACAAAGTGGAAGAGGCCCTCAGCCAGCAGATGCTGAACGACGGGCTGATCAAAAACCGCAACAACTACCAGCTGAACCTGAATGCCCGCGAAATGACGGTGAACGGCAAAAAGCTGCCGACCACCGTGCGAGACAAGTATCTGCGCCTCTTTACCGCTAAAGCGGGTCGCAAGCTCACCACCGGATCCTTCGTGATAACGCGCCGCAGCAATAGCACCAGCCGCAGCTACGTGAGCCCACCGGCGCCGCCCCGGCCGCCTCAGGTGCCTCGCGCACCTCAGGGGTTCCAGGCTCCTCGGGCCCCGCAGGCACCCCGCGCCGCGGATGCCCCCGCGCCACCGGCTCCACCCGCCCCTCCGCGCCTCGATTCCAACCGCATCCGGCAGGAGCTGCGCAAGGATGGCCTGCTCGGAGCCACGGAAAAAAGCTTCCAGTTTCAGCTCAACGACGACGGCCTAAGCGTGAATGGCAAAACTCAATCAGCCGAAATGGCCCGCAAATACCGCCGTATGCTCGATATGCCCGAGCCGACGGCAGGCCGGAAAAACAAGCAAACCTTCCAGATTTCAGTGAGTGAATAATGGATGCAGAAAGCCGGTGGCAACTGAAGCCGCCGGTTTTTTTGTGCCTATTGTTCAGCCGGAGGCAACGGTAGCGGGGGTATAGGTATCTATGGCTGCACTTCAGCTGCCGGCCTGCTGGCCGCGTCCGCTCTTTCCTCCGCAAACTTTGCTTCGGTCTACCATCTACTTTCTTTTTCTTTCTCCATGTTACGTGCAGGTTTCCTGTTGCTGGCTGGGCTGAGCTTGGTGCTCAGCAGCGCCCTGGCACAAACCGCCCCCGCGCCCGCCCCGGCCGCTGCACCCGCTGCAGTACGCCAGTTGCAAGCGGTGCGTATTACCGAAGCCATTAAACTGGATGGCCTGCTCGATGAGCCCATCTGGCAGCAGGCCCCCATAGCCACCGATTTCATTCAGAACCGACCCAACCCCGGTCCCCACGAAAAGCACCCTACTGAGGTGCGCATCCTCTACGATGATGCCGCCATCTACGTGGGCGCCATCATGCACGACGTGGCCCAGGACTCCATCTTCCGGGAGCTAGGCGAGCGGGACAACCTGCCCAATACCGACTTTTTCGGTATTTTCCTTGATACGTACCGCGACAAAATCAACGGCTACGGCTTCTTCGTGACCACGGGCGGGGTGCAGGCCGATGCGCGCTACTCGCCCGCCAGCGGCGAGGACTTCGCCTGGAACGCCGTGTGGGACTCGCGCACGGCCATCCGCGGCACCGACTGGATAGCGGAAATGCGGATTCCGTATTCGGCTATTCGCTTCAGCACCCAGGCCGAGCAGTCGTGGGGCCTGCAGTTTATGCGCAACCGCCAGAGTTTGCGCCAGGGCTTTTTCTGGAGTGAGGTGAAGCCCGCCGTGGATGGCTTTGTAAACCAATGGGGCGTGCTCACGGGTTTGCGCGACATCAAGCCCCCGCTGCGCCTCTCGCTCACGCCCTACATTTCGGCCTACGCCAACCACTACCCCTATAAGGAGCAGGGCACGCGCAACACCAGCACCAGCTTCAACGGCGGGGCCGACGTGAAATGGGGCATCAACGAAAGCTTCACGCTGGACGCCACGCTGGTGCCGGACTTTGGGCAGGTGCAGAGCGACAACCAGGTGCTCAACCTCTCGCCCTTTGAGGTGCAGTTTCAGGAAAACCGCCAGTTTTTCACCGAAGGCACGGAGCTCTTCAACAAGGGCAACCTGTTCTACTCCCGCCGCGTGGGCGCTACCCCCATCGGGTTTGGTACGGCCAGCGACAAACTGCGGGCCGGAGGTGAAAACGAGAAAGGCGAGTACATCCCGGGCGAAGTTTTGGTGTCGGACCCGGGCGTAACGCGCCTGCTCAATGCCACCAAGATTTCGGGGCGCACCAGCAAGGGTTTGGGCGTGGGCTTGTTTAATGCCCTCAGCAACGATGTGTACGCCATAGCCCGCGACTCGGTGGACGGCAAGGAGCGGCGTATTCTCACGCAGCCGTTCTCGAACTACAACATCTTCGTGCTGGATCAGAGTTTGAAAAACAACTCCTACGTGTCGCTGATCAACACCAACGTGACGCGCCTGGGCAGCACCTATGATGCCAACGTAACGGGCGGCCTGTTTCGCTTTGCAAACAAAAAGAACTCCTACGCCATCGACGGCCGGGTGGTGTACTCACGCCGCCGCGGCACCGAATTCGGTTCTTCGACCCCCATCGATGATCAGGATGGCTATAAGTATCAGGTAGGGTTCGGTAAGATCAGCGGGGCCTTCACCTGGGGCGTGAACCACGGTATCGAGTCGGACCACTACAACCCCAACGACCTGGGCATCCTGTTCGGTAACAACAATATTTCGCAGAATCTGTACGCCAACTACAACATTTATAAGCCGTTCTGGAAGGTAAACAACCTGTATAACTGGTTTAATCTCAGTCATTCGCTGCTTTACCGACCCACGCGCTATCAGGATGTCAGCATTGCTGGGGGTACGCAAACCACGTTCACCAAAAGCTTTATTACCACCGGCTTCGACCTGAGTATAGACCCGGCCCGCAACGACTTCTACGAGCCGCGCAAGTATCCGCTGGGCGAGTACTATGTGCGCGTGCCGACCAGAGCCGGCTTCAGTGCTTTCGTGTCGACGGACTATCGGAAAAAGCTGGCCTGGGACCTGAGTGGGGGCACGCGGCAGTACGTGGAGGACAGGCGCCTGGAGCGCCCGCGCCGGACGAGCTATTCGTTGTCGTTTTCGCCGCGCTACCGGGTCAACAACAAGCTCAACTTCCGCTATAGCATCGACTGGGAGCAGAACCAGAACCAGATCGGCTTTGTGAATGGCGGGCTCGACAGCAATGATCCGCTGGATAGGGCTATTATCCGGGAATTAGGTGGCAATGCGCTGCTGGGGCTGCAGCCCAAGAACGTGCTTTTGGGCCGCCGCCGGGTGGTGACGGTATCCAACGTTCTGTCGATGGGTTATACGTTTACCAACCGCATGTCCCTCACCGTGCGCACACGCCACTACACCAGTACCGTGCGCTACCAGGATTTTGCCCAACTGGGCCCTAACGGTATTGAAAACCCCGTGGACTACCAACGCAACCGCGACAATACCTTCAACGCCTTCAACGTAGATGCGGTGTACGCCTGGTGGTTTGCGCCCGGCTCCCAGGTGAGCGTGGTGTGGAAAAACGCCGGCAGCACCCAACTGCTGGCTAACGAGGCTACGCCGCTTTACTTCGACAACCTGAGCAACACCATAAACACACCCCACAACAACAACGTGTCCATCAAAATCCTGTACTACCTCGACTACCTGACCCTGCGCAAGCTCCGTTCGTAGCTGCATAGCAGCGTACTTTGCGCCCCGGCCAGTTGAGGACGGGGCGCTTTTTCGTTTCTTCCACCCCGTTCATTTTTCATGAAAATTCTTGTATCCGGTGCCCTGTTGGCGCTGCTGCCCCTGACCTCGGCCCTGGCGGGTTCGGAGCTAACCTACACCGTCAGCATCGACCCGGCCCGCTCCACCGACGAGTTCCAGGTGACGCTGCAGCTACCCAAAAAGCTGAAGAAAGACCAGGCCATCTACCAGTTTGCCTCCACCGCGCCGGGCACGTATCAGGTGATGGACATGGGCCGCTTCGTGCGCAAGTTCGAGGCCTTCGATAAGGCCGGCAAGCCGCTGGAAAGCAAGCAGCTTTCCACCAACCAGTGGCAGCTGGCCGACCCTACCCATACCCGCGAAATCCGCTACACCATTGCCGAAACCTGGGATACGCCGGTCAAGGACCACCGCATTTACCGCATGTGCGGCTCTTCGCTGGAGCAGGACCACGCCCTGCTCAACGGCCAAACCATTCTGGGCTACCCGCAGGGCATGCAGGGCCAGCCGCTCCGCCTGAAAATCAACTACCCCAGCGGCTGGCAGGCCGGCTCGGCCCTCACCTCCGATGCCCAGGGCTACTACCACGCTAAAAATTACGACCACGCCGTGGATTCGCCCATTCTGCTCGGCCGTCTCACGGAGGCTACCACCAAGCTGGGCGACGCCGAAGTGGCCCTGTACTGCTACTCCAAAACCGACCAAATCAAGGCGGGGCCGCTGCTGGCCGATATGCAGAAGATGCTGGGCGCCGCGCAGAGCTTTCTGGTGCAGCTGCCGGTGAAGCGCTACGCGTTTCTGTACCACTTCGAAGACCAGAGCCAGGGCGCCTGGGAGCATTCCTACAGCTCGGAGTACACCCTGCAGGAACAGCCGCTCACACCCGAGTACGCCCAGCAGATTACTGATATGGCCGCCCACGAGTTCTTTCACATCGTGACCCCGCTCAACATCCACTCCGAAATCATTGAGCAGTTCAACTTCGTGCAGCCCACCGGCTCCCAGCATTTGTGGCTCTATGAAGGCACCACGGAGTGGGCCGCCCACATGATGCAGCTGCGCGGCGGCCTCACGTCCCTCGACAATTACCTCACGACCCTGCACGATAAAGTAGCCTACGACCACCTGCGCGCCGATACTACGTACTCGCTCAAGCGCCTGGGCCTGCAGTCCTTCACCGACGAAGGCCAGCAGCAGTACGGCAACATCTACCAGCGCGGGGCCATGACGGCGGCCTTGCTGGATGTGCGCCTGCTGGAGCTCTCGGGCGGCAAGCGCGGCCTGCGCGACGTGCTGCTGGAGCTAGCCAAAAAGTACGGTCCCAGTAAGCCAGTGAGCGAGCAGAACTTCTTCGACGATTTCACCAAGCTGACCTACCCCGAAATCCGGGACTTCTTCACGCGCTACGTGGAAAACGCCGAGCCGCTGCCACTGCAGGAGTACTACGCTAAAGCCGGTATCCGCTACGATGCCAGCCTGCGCACCGGCCGCCAGCTGGCTTCCCTGGGTACCAACAGCTACGGTATGCTGCCCGCCGGCATTGGGTTTGCGGAGGTAAGTTCCACGCTGCAGGCCTGTGGCGTAAGCAAAGGCGACCAGTTCGTGGCCTACAACGGCACGCCCATCACCCCCGCCAACATGCGCCAGACCCTCACGGCCATGCAGAGCGGCACGCCCGGCGCGGAAGTGGAGCTAACCATCCGGCACGACGGCGCGGAAAAGAAAGTCCGCTGCCGCACTATAGCCCGCGACGAAGTAAAGCGCTACAACTTTGCCCTCGACCCGCAGGCCACCCCCGCCCAGCTGGCCCTTCGCCAGGCCTGGCTGAAAAACCTGTAGGTAGTTTGCACTTCGCCGAAAAGCCCTCTGACATCTAGCAGAGGGCTTTTTTATGCGTTTTGATTACAAGCCCAGCAGCTCGGTAGCGGCGCCAAACGCTGAGCGCTGTCCACTGAGCACCTGCTGACGCACGGTGTCAAGCTGGGCCTGCACAGCGGGGCGGGCATAGAACTGTTCCTCCAGTCCCTGACGAATGGCCTCGTGCAGCCAGTGCAGGTGCTGCTGTTGGCGGCGCTGCTCGAAGTAGCCGTTTTGCCGGGCATGCTGCACGTAGCGCTCCACTTCCTGCCACACCTCGGGCACGCCCGCACCCGAAAGAGCCGAGCAGGTAGTCACGGGTGGGCTCCAGCCCGAAGAGCCCAGCGGAAACAGGTGCAGGGCGTTCTGGTACTCGCGGCGGGCCCGGCGGGCAGCGGTTTCGTTGGGGCCGTCGGCTTTGGTGATGGTCACGGCATCGGCCATTTCCATGATTCCGCGCTTTACGCCCTGGAGCTCGTCGCCGGCGCCGGCCAGCATCAGCAGCAGAAAAAAATCGACCATGCCGTGGACGGCGGTTTCGCTCTGGCCTACGCCCACGGTTTCTACGAAAATCACGTCGTGGCCAGCTGCCTCGCACAGCAGCATGGCCTCGCGGGTGCTGCGCGTAACACCGCCCAGGGAGCGGCCTGCCGGGGAGGGCCGGATGTACGCCTGCGGGTGCATAGACAGCTGCTGCATGCGGGTTTTGTCGCCCAGAATGCTGCCGCCGCTGCGGGGCGAGCTGGGGTCGACGGCCAGCACGGCGAGGCGCTTGCCTTGGGCCACGAGATGCAGCCCCAGGGCTTCGATGAAGGTGCTTTTGCCCACGCCCGGTACGCCCGTAATGCCCAGGCGCACGGCCCGCCCGGTGTGCGGCAACACCTGGTCGAGAACCTGCTGGGCCAGGTGCTGGTCGCTGGGCAGGGTGCTTTCTACCAGCGTAATAGCCCGGCTCAACACGAGGCGGTTGCCAGCCAGCAGGCCGTCGGTATATTCAGAAACGGAAAAGCGCTTGGCCAAGAGAGGAATACTGTAGCGTAAGCTTTAGCTTGCGGCAGGTGAGAAGCGGAGCCCGCCAGGTTGTGGCGGGCTGCTGCGGGCTGGTGTACGCAACCGGGCGCCAACCCACCGCCGCAAGCTAAAGCTTACGCTACATTTTTGCTATGAAACACCTTTCTTACTGGCTGGCGGCCGCGCTGCTGGGAGCACCGCAACTGCTGCAGGCCCAGACCGACTTCAGCAACTTCGCGCAGGTGGGTCGGGGCGGGCTGGGCGTTACCTTCGCTACTGATTACCAGGCCATCGGCGTCAACCCCGGCAATCTGGCGCGGGTAGGCTCGCCCAAAATTGCCTTTACCGTGGGCGAGTTTGGCTTGGGCATAGGCTCCCAGTCGCTCACGCGGGCTACCATTAAGCGGTTTATCGACGCCTCGGGTCGGGAGCTGACGCAGGCCGAAAAACAAGGGCTGGCCCGCGACTTCACCTCCGACCAGGCCCTGAACCTGAACGCCGACGCTACCACCGTAGCAGTATCCGTGAGCCTGCCAGTGTTTGGTACGGTGGCTTTCAGCAACCGGCAGCGCCTGAGTTCCCACGTGGGCCTCAATAAGAATGCGGCCGAAATCATGTTCCTGGGCCGGGAAGCGCCTATCTTCCAGAACTTCGAGCCCGCCACGGCCCCGCTGGTTTCCGAGGCCCTTGATGGCACCAGGATTCAGCTGGCCTGGTACAACGAATTCAACTTCGCATTCGGGCGTCAGCTGGTGGATCTGCCCATGTTCCGGCTGTCGGGCGGCGTAGGCTACCGCTACATTCAGGGCGTAGGCGTGCTCGACGTGCAGGTGGCCGATGGCAAATCCACGGCGTACTCGGCGCTTTCCCCGCTGTTCGACGTCGATTATGGCAAGGTGGCCACGCAGCCGGGTTTCAACCTACGGGAGCGGGCCAGCGGCCTGCAGCCCGTGGGGGAGGGACACGGCTTCGATGTGGGCCTGGCGATGGAAGCGGGCAAGCTGCTGCGTGTGGGCGTATCTATCACCGACATTGGCCGGATGAAATGGGACGGTAACCTGCTCACGGCCCAGGACCAGCGCATCAAACAGCTCCAATCCGATGGCGTCGACAGCTACGACTTCTTCACCGAGGCGGCCCGCATCTTCGCGGCCGGCACCGACAGCCTGTTTGTGTACCAGCCGGGGCAGGAGCTAAAGAAAAATCTGCCTACCAAGCTGCGCATAGGCGCGGGGCTGCGCGTGAGCGAAAACCTGGAAGCCGGCGTGGAAGTCTCCACCCCGCTCAACCAGATTGCCGGGAGCCTGCCCAATACCTTCGTGGGCGCCGCACTGGACTACAAGCCGTGGCACTGGCTGCGGCTGAGCAGCGGCGTAAATGGCGGTGCCGGCTACGGTTTTGGTATTCCGTTGGGCATCACGCTTACCACCCCCATCTACGAAGCCGGCATCAGCACCCGCGACGTAACGGGCCTGCTGTCCAAGTCGAACCCCTACGTATCGGGCGCGGCCGGATTTCTGCGGTTCCGTTTTGGTAAGACGCAGTAGGTTATCATCAGGTAGGAATCAGTCGTTTCGGCTTATCGAATGAAGTTAGGAAGGCCGAGGCGGCTGCGGCGGCCGGCCAGGTGCAGGCCTTCATCCACGTACTGGCAGGCCTGCCCGGCGGCGTTGGGATTCTGAATAACGCCCAGGTACGGGTTGTCTTCGCGGGCTATGTAGATGCGACCATCGGGGCCAAGCAGCATAGAGCCCACTTTGCGGTTGGCTGATTTGCCTATGCTCACAGCTTGGCCAGTGCGCAGGTCGAACTGCCAGATCTGGGCGTCGCCGCCGCCTACGCCGTTGCTGGTGCCATAGAGCTTGCTGCCATCGGGCGAAAACTCCACTCCGTAGGCTTCCTCGTAAGGCCCGAACTGGCGCGGGTTGCTCACCAGCCCCGTGTTGCGGTCGAAGCTGAAAACCTCGAACTTGTTGGTTTCACGCCAGATGGCTGTAGCCAGCTGGGTGCCGTCGGGCGAGAACTTCAGGCAGCCGATGGCGTTGCGCCCCGGCCCGGCGTACATACTCCCCACGTTGCTCAGAATGGGCGTGGCGTCTACGCCCTCGGCTGTCACACGGTAGGTCACAAAGGCATTGGAGTTCCAGCGGTGCGCCACCACCCATACGTCGCGGCCGTTAGCGTGGGGCACGGCGGCCAGCTTTTCGGCTACCGGCGTGATGAGCAGCAGATTGGCGCGGGGCACGTCGCCGAGGCCATTGTCGCGGGTGAGGTCTACTACCGAGTAGCGCAGGCCGTTGCCGTGGCCCTGCAGGTCGGTGGTGAAGATGTAGAACACGTTGGCGCTGCCGGGGTCGGGCACGATAAGAGCACTCTGGGCACTGCTGGCGTCGCCCATCAGGCGGCGGCCGTTGGGCATGAGGCGGTGCTCCCGGTTCCAGACGTTTACGCCGTTGGTGTAGAACAAGAGCTGGCCCTGGGCGTTGGTGGCCACGGCGCAGCCTTCGTAGGTGTTCATCTTGCCGTCCAGGAGCGGGGTGGGTTGCCCGCCGGCAAAGCTAAGGCCCGCCTGATTGCCAAAATACCAGATGCTCTGGTTGACCTGGGCCACCGCCGCCACCAGCGGCAGCCAAAGCACAGCACACAGAAAGAACAGTCGTTTCATACGCAGAAAGCCCGGTCGTACTGGTCCGCCGACCCTGGCTACGGCGTTAAAACGCAATTTCGTGCCAAAGTGGTGTTCAATGAAAATGGCTGTCATTCCTTCGCTTTGCTCGCCATGACACACACCACCTTAGCACATCAGCACATTCAAAACGCCCACTCACCGGCCAGCAGGCGGGGGAGCAGCGGCTGTAGGATGCGGTAGCTGGCGCCCCAGAGCGGATAGTTGTTGCCCACCCGGTAGAAGGGTACACGGCGCGCGTCGGGCCAGCCGGGCAGCTGCCAGATTTCCTCTGTGTGTGTGGCCACGTCGGCAAGGTGGCGCAGGGGAATTTCCAGCACTTCATCAATTTCGGCGGCCTGCCACTGCCACGCCTCGGGCCGGCGGATGTGCCCCAGGTAGGGTGTAATTCGGAAGCCCGAAGGCACGTCCACTGTGGGCAGCTGGGCTAGAACTTCCACATTGGCAGGGGAGAGGCTGACTTCTTCCTGGGCTTCACGCAGGGCCGTGGCCTGCAGATCGGTGTCGGCGGGCTCGGGCTTGCCACCAGGGAAAGCCAGCTGGCCGCCGTGCACACCAAAGGCCGCGCGGCGCACCATCACCACGTGCAGCTCGCCGGCCGCGTCGCGAAAGATGGGCACCAGCACGGCTGAGTCGCGCAGGTTGGCGGGCATCGGAATATCATCCAGAGAACGGGGAGCAGACATATTGCCAAACTACGGCAATTTCATAGCTTAGTATCTGTTCATGCCGATGTTCTACGTTATTCCCCCACGCTATGCCTACTCTAGCTGGCTCTGCCCCACGGCCGGGCGCGCCCAAACGCCTGACTTTCCTGAAAGACCTGGTGTCTGACCCGCACATTGAGGTGGGCGACTATACGTACTACAACAACTTTGATTTTCCCTGCTCTTTTCCGCAAAACGTGCTGGTGGAGCAGCCCGGCAACCAGGCGCGGCTGCGCATCGGACGCTTCTGTATGATTGCCTCGGGTGTGAAGTTTATGTTGAGCGGTGGAAGCCAGACCAGCCACCCGTCGGCGGCACACGGTATCCTGGTGGGGCACGACGTCTGGATTGGCTACCAGGCGCAGATTATGCCCGGCGTGCGCATTGGCAACGGCGCCATCGTAGCCACGAAAAGCGTAGTAACCCAAGACGTGCCCCCGTTTGCAGTGGTGGCCGGCAACCCCGCTACCGTCGTCCATCAGCGGTTTCCTCCGGCGCTTGCGGCCCGGCTGCAGCAGCTGGCGTGGTGGAACTGGTCGCCCGCCAAGCTGGCGCGCCACCGTCGTGCCATCCACGCCCGCAACCTGGAATACCTGGTGCAAACGGCGGCGTAGTACGTTTCGAGAGCTGGCGCGGACTATGTAGTTCGCACTATGTTACTTTGTTTTGAATCAGGGCATAGGCTACGGGGCCACTGCGTAGCTGCCCTCGGCGGTAACATCCACGGTAGGCAGCTGACGGTGCTGCTCGAAGTAGCGGTAGCCGGGGGCCAGCTCCTGCCAGAAGCTGTGGTGGGGGCTGCTGGCGCGGGCCGTGAGGTTGGCAGGGGTGAGGTCAAAGGGGAAAATATGCACCGGAATCTGCTCCTGACCGCCCGTGCGGGCTTCTACCAGCAGCACGTACAGCTCCTCAATCTTCTCGTCGGTGATGGGCAGGCAGCCAATGGTGACGTTGGAGCCGTGGATGAAGATGTCGCCGCCCGGATGCTGCGGGTCACTACGCTGACGGTCGGCAGCGTTGGGGTAGTTCAAACCCAGCGAAAGGTGAAAGGTGCTGCTGGGGTTGAAACGGTCAATAAAATAGAACCCCTCGGGCACCTGCAGGTCGCCCTCGCGGCGCTTGGGGCCCAGCGTGCCCGAGGTGGCCGCAATGTGGTAGGCGCGCAGCAACTGATAGGCGCCCTGGCCGCTGGTGCGCCCCCACACTTCCAGCTGCCGCCTGGTTTTGATGGCCCGCACAAACAGCTCTGGCCGCTGCGGATCGATGCCATGACTCGCGAAAAGCGCCTGCACCGTACTCAGGTGGTGCTGGTAAGCGGCGCGCACCCGCGAAAACTGCAGCTGATCCTCCCGAAACGACCATTGCGGCTGTCCGCACGTAGCCAGCAGCATGCCGGCCCAAACTATCAATAAACGCATAGAAACGTGTGAGCTGCTGAACCCCGCCCCGGGCCGTTCAGACAAGCTGCAATGATGAGGTAACGCTGGAAAAATACGGCATAGTATGCACTCTATATAGAGGAAACAGAAAAAACAGCCCGCAGGGGCCGGACTTGCCCCGCCCGCTTTCCTGGTGCAGCTGCGGGAGTTGTTCAACGCCACCGGGGCCACGCGGCGGGTAACGGCAACAAGCCGGGGCAGCTTACCTTTGACTGCCCACTTACCGGCCTGCCGCGTGACTTTGCTGCCTCACCACTACGATGTCCTTATTCTGGGAGCCGGGCCGGCGGGCACCGCGGCGGCGCTGGCTTTGCACGGCCACGGCCTGCGCGTGGCGCTGGTAGACAAAGCCCATTTCCCACGCGACAAGGTGTGCGGCGACGCCATTCCGGGCCCCACGCTCACGGCCATCCGGCGCCTTTCGGAAAGCTGGTACCAGGAGTTGGTGGCCGTGCAGCCCCAGGCGCCGGCCAAAGCCAGCCGGCTGGTGGGGCCGGGCGGGCAGGAGCTGGTAGTACACTGGCAGAAACCTACATTTAACAGCCCGCGCCAGGATTTCGACTTCCAGCTGCTGCAGCTGGTGCGCCGCCACACGCAGACTACCATCCTCGAAAATCACGCCGTGCGCGACGTGCGCACCGATGAGCAGGGGGTAGAGCTGGTGCTGGCCGATCCTACACAGCTGCCCCTTTCGGCCCAACTGCTGCTGGCCTGCGACGGAGCCAACTCCGTGGCCGTGCGCAAGGTGCTGCCGCGCCCCCTCGACCGGCGCTACCACTGTGCGGCCGTGCGCGCCTATTACACCGGCCTCACGGGGTTCGATGAGCACACGAGCGAGTTTTACTTTCTGCGTGACTACCCCGCCGGCTACTGCTGGGTGTTTCCGGTGGGCGGGGGCGTGTACAACGTGGGGTTCGGGTTGCTGTCGGCGCAGGTGGCCGAGCGGCGGGTGGATATGAAACAGGCCCTGGCGCAGTTACTAAGGCAGCATCCGCAGCTGGTCGGGCGGTTTGCCGGAGCCCGGCAGCTGTCGGAAGTAACCGGGTTTGGCTTGCCGCTGGCCGGGCGCCGTCTGCCGCTGGCAGCTACCCGCTGCCTCTTGGCTGGCGATGCTGCCTCCCTTATCGACCCACTGCAGGGCCACGGCATCGACAAGGCGGTGATTAGCGGTATCCTGGCAGCAGAGCAGGTAGTGCGGTGTTTTCAGAGCCAGGATTTCAGCCTTCCCTATCTACGGCAGTATGAAGCGGCCGTGCAGCAGAAGCTGGGCCGCCGCCTGCAGCGCAGCTACCGGCTCATGCGCCTGCTGGCGGCGTGGCCGGGGTTGCTGCAAGTGGGCTTCTGGCTGGCCCGGCTGCCCGGTCTGCAGCGTCGGCTGGTGCGGCTGATAGGCTAAGATGGTACGTTTGGGGCCTTTTATTAACTTTCCGCCAGCCTCCGCGTTGTAAAAGCAGGGCGGTCCTTCGTCTTTGCTATCCGGTTTGCCCGTGCCTTCTGTTGCCTCCATCCTCCTGCGCCTGGTTCTGCTGGCAGCCTTGCTGTGCGGTGGGAGCCTAGGCTTAGCGCACGGAGCCGCTACCCCTAAGGCTACGCACTACCTGCGCGCTGCCGATGGCAACCCGCACCCGCAGTGGCGAATCATAGAGGCGGCTTACCAGGCTGCCCTTACCCCGGCCGACGACCATGCGCCCGGCGTTGGCGGTACCTGCTGGCTTCCGGCAAACAGTATCGGGGTGCCTGTGGCTTACAGCTGCTTACCCTACGTTGCCGCTGCGGCCGTTGCGCCGGTTGCGGGTTCTCCCGGGCAGGTGCAGCGGCTGCGGGCCAGTGTATTCCCCAACGCACCGTAGCGGGCCTTTCTGACGAAACATTTTCTTGCAACTGCCTCGCCGCGCCCCGTTTTTGGTTGCACGGCTGGTATGCCGTCGATAGGATTGGCAGCGGGCAGTTCTTACGTAAGCAGAAAACAGCAACCTCATGCTACTCCAGCAACTATTCATCAAACATCTGCGGGACAAAAAGGCCCGTCGTCTTCACGGAACCCAGCCTCCTATGCAAAGCTTTGATCAGGAAACCCAGGCGGCCTTCGATACCATCCATGAGGGCCGCCGCTGGGTACGCCGCCAGGGAATACAGGTGGCCCTGGTGGTGGCCGGTATTTTCTCCGCTGCCCTGGGCCTGAAGGGCTTCCTGCTTCCTAATGGGTTCATCGATGGCGGCGTAACGGGTATTTCCCTGCTCACCAATCAGCTCACGGGCGTGTCGTTGTCGCTGCTGATTGTGGTCATCAACATTCCCTTCATCATTCTGGGATATTTCCAGCTGGGTCGCGCATTTGCCCTGCGCACGTTTCTGGCCATTCTGGGGCTGGCGCTGGTGCTGCTGGTTATTTCCTTCCCGGTGCTGGCCAAGGACAAGCTGCTGATTGCCGTGTTCGGAGGTTTTTTCCTGGGGGCGGGCATCGGGCTGGCCATGCGCGGCGGGGCTGTGCTCGACGGCACCGAAATCCTGGCCGTCTACATCAGCCGCCGAACCCCGCTTTCCGTGGGCGACATCATCCTGGTTATCAACATCCTCATCTTTGGAGTGGCGGCCATTCTGCTTTCCATTGATACGGCCCTTTATTCCATCCTGGCCTACCTCTCGGCCGCCAAAACCATTGACTTCATTATCGAAGGCATTGAGGAGTACACCGGCGTCACCATCATTTCGCAGCGCAGCGAGGAAATCCGCCGCATGGTAACCGAAACCCTGGGCCGCGGCGCTACGCTCTATTCCGGCAAAAGCGGCTACGGCTCCCGCGGCGACCGGCTCCAGGGCATCGACATCATCTTCACCGTCGTTACCCGGCTGGAAGTAGGCCGCCTCACCGAGGAAATCGACAAGCTCGACCCGCAGGCTTTCGTGGTAATGAGCAGCGTGCGCGAAACCAAGGGCGGCCTCGTGAAAAAGCGCCCGCTGCATTAAGCCATCTAACCAGCCATTCAATCATATAGCACAAAAAAGCCCTGCCGGGAGGACGGCAGGGCTTTTTGTTTGGGGTGGTGACGAAAGCGGCGCTGAACCTAGTAGAGGTAGTTCAGGGCAATTTTGTCGTTGCTGTTGAAGGGGCGGTTTACACCGTTGCCTACGCAGGCCAGCATCCAGGAGTTAGGGTCGGCCGAGGCCGGCGTGCCCGAAATACGGATGGCGCCTACGTTGCTGGCACCCTCATTGGCGTAAGCACCGCCGCAGCTGTAGGAGCGGTCCATGTAGTCGGTGTGGCGGAAGCCGATGCAGTGGCCGGTTTCGTGCGCCAGTATGGTGGCCAGATAGTTGGTTCCGGGGTTAGAGCCCAGGTACGTGGAGTTCACCACTACCTGGCTGTAGGGGTTGCCACCCGAGGTAGGGAAGCCCGCTGAAGCCAGGTAAGAGGCGCCGCTGGGAGCCTTGGTAAACACGATGTTACCGCCCGTGCTTACGCGCTGAAAGCGCAGTGTCAGGTTTTCCGCGTTGTAGCGGCGCACCACTTCGTCGATGGCCGTTACGTAGGCCGAGGGCAGCGTGGAGCTTACCGACAGGGTAATAGTGCGCGGGCCGCGTACCAGATACGTGGTGCGATACTGCTCTTCCTCACCTACGCGCAGCAGCTTGCCGTCGGCATACTTGTTTTTCAGGTCGCTAGCCGACAGGCGGATGTCACCTTCTACCAGGTAATCGGTGCCCTCACGCTTCACGTCGTGGGTGCTGAAGCCCAGGGCGCGGATCTGCGAAAGGGTTTCCTCGTTGGGCGCATCGTTCTTGGCAACTTCTTCCTGCTGGCTGCAGCTGGAGAACAGGGCGGTTCCGGCCATCAATAGGGCGGATACGAGTAGTTTTGCGTTTTTCATGAAAAAAAGAAAGTTTTTTGGGGTGATGGTTGAAAAGAGTGCCCAAATCTACCTTTGTTTTTGAAATATTTACAAAACAACAAAATCTTATACAGGCCTTTTATGAAGCTTTAATGAAGAAAATAGACTTCGAGAATTTATGAAATACCACGGGATGATCATATAATTAAACAACAAGCAAACCCGCCTGTTTAATGCTAACGACTGTTCGTAAATACTTTGTGCTTAGCCGTGTTATCAGTTCAGCGCCGGTGCCAACCTAAGCAGTAGACTTGCCGGGCTGACTCGCCTAAGTGCTACCCGCGCAACCGAACGAATGCAGAGGATTTGCCGCAGATAGCGCCATATTTATGTACTTCGCGTATGCACCGCCGCCACCAGATTCACAGGCTTACTTTCCTTTTCTCATGACGTTTTCCTCTGCCCGCCCCGAAGACCTGTTGATTGATGCTGCCCGCCGCGGCAGCGTAGCCGACCTGCGGGAATTGCTTGCCCAGTCGCCTCTGGATATCAACCTCCAGAACGGCAAGGGCTTCACGCCGCTTATCGTGGCTTCCTATGATGGGCAGGTGGAAGCCACGGAGTTTCTGCTCCAGCACGGCGCCGACCCCAACGTGCAGGACCTGTCCGGCAACACGGCGCTGATGGGCGTTTCCTTTAAAGGCTACCCCGAAGTGGCCCGGCTGCTCATCCAGCACGGCGCCGACCTGAACCTGCAGAACGGCAATGGCGGCACGGCCCTCATGTTTGCCACCCTGTTTGGCCGCCACAACATCCTGCCCCTGCTGCTCGAAGCCGGCGCCGATACCTCCCTGCGCGACGTGCGCGGCCTCTCCGCCCGCGACCTAGCCCTGCAGCAAGGCAACGAATACGCCCTGTCGGTGCTGCCGGAATAGCACTTGCCTCAGAAACGCCGCAGCCCCCGTTACCGCAACACGTGCGGCAGCGGGGGCTGCTTTGTGTAAAGTAGCGCGCTGGTTAGTTGATGCTGCGCACCGTACCACCGTCCACGCGCACGGCGGTGCCGTTGGTGGCCGAGGCCAGCGGGCTGCTCAAAAACACCACCATGCTGGCAATTTCCTCGGGCGAAGAAAAGCGCTGCAGCAGGGAAGAGGGGCGGGCGTGCTGGAAAAAGTCCTGCTCGGCCTGCTCCCGGGTTTGCCCTTCGGCTGCCAGCTTGCCCAGAAACTCCTGTACCCCCTCGGAAGCGGTAGGGCCCGGCAGTACGGAGTTTACCGTGACGTTGGTGCCCTTCGTGAGCTCGGCCAACCCGCGGGCTACGGCCAGCTGGGCCGTTTTGGTGGTGCCATAGTGAATCATTTCCTGCGGAATCTGGATGGCCGACTCGCTGGAGATGAACAGGATGCGGCCCCAGTTTTGGGCCAGCATCTGCGGGAAGTAATGGCGCGAGAGGCGCACTCCGCTCAGCACGTTCACCTCGAAAAAGTGCAGCCAGTCTTCGTCCGTAATTTCGGTGAAAGGCTTGGGCTCGAAGATGCCCACGTTGTTGATGAGAATATCCACGGCGGGCACAGCCTGCAGCAGGCGCTGCACGTCGGCAGCCAAGCCAAAATCGACGGCCACGCTCTGCAAACGGGCTTGGGGCGTTTCGGCCAGAATGGCGGCGCGGGCGGCTTCCAGGCGGGCTTCGGTGCGGCCCGTGAGAATGACCTCGGCGCCCTCGGCGGCCAGCTGCCGGGCAATAGCCAGGCCGATGCCGGCCGTGGAGCCCGTGACCAGGGCGCGTTTATCGGTGAGTTGTAAATCCATGAGAAAAGCAGGTTGGTAGAAACGTTATCTGCCTACAACCCGCCAGTTGGGGTTTTGTCACGGGCCGCTGGGCGTATCAGTGCATACCTCGCGGCAACTCACCCCCGCTTCCCCATCATTTAGCGGGCTCTGCCAGGCGGTTGTACTTGCGCATCACTTCCTGGAGGCGGTTGGCGGGAAGGCCATAAATCGTATTGCCATTGATGCCCTCCATAGTTTCGGCGGCCACCAGCGCGTTGATAATAGCTTCTTCGGTGGCCTGGGCCGTGGCCTGATACAGGGCGTCGAGTCGTTCCTTGGGCACTGAGCGCCAGGTTTCCAGCGTGCCTTTATCATTGCCGGCCGGGCTTTGCGTGCTGAACGCCAGGAACAGGTCGCCGGAGCTGTTGCGGCCCAGCCCGCCGGTACGGGCCACCCCAATCGTGACGCGCCTGGCCAGCTGCTTGAGCTGGGAGGGCAGCAAAGGGGCATTGGTGGCAATGACCACTATAATGGAGCCGTCCTTCTGCTTGGTGGTGATGACGGGCATCAGGTCCTTGATTTCGCGCCCTACGGGTACGCCCGCTACCTGCAGATCCTGGCGGCCGCCAAAGTTTCCCTGCACGAATGCCCCTACCACGTAGCGGGCCGTATCCACCGACACCAGCCGCGAGGCCGTGCCGCTGCCTCCCTTAAACAGGAACAGCGACATGCCCGTACCCCCGCCCACGTTGCCCTCCGCCACCGGCCCCGTTTTGGCGTCGTCCAAAGCATCCCACACATCCTGCTTGGTTACGTGCAGGCCGTTGATGTCATTGAGCAGGCCATCGAAGGTTTCGGCTACCACGGGCAGGCCAAAGGAAAAATCGAAGGTTCCGCCGCTGGAAAACTGCTTGATATTCCAGGCGCCGATGGCGTCGCGCACCACGCCCACGCTGTTGGTGTTGGTGATGCCGATGGGGCCGGCAGTGGTGCCGTAGTCCTCGATGTAGGGCAGGCCCGTCATTTCGCCGTCGCCGTTGAGGCTAAACCAGGCGGCGGGTACGGGCGCATCCGTGCGGCCCTTGGGTAGAATCACGGTTACGCCGGTGCGCACCGGCCCTGTGCCCGGCTTCAACGCGCCTTTGCCCCGCACCAGCGTTTTGTAGCCTACCAGCACTCCCGGCACATCGGTTATGGCATTGTAAGGGCCAGGCTTGCCTTCAAATGGAATTCCCAGCTCGCGGGCCCGGGGTTTGGCCAGGGGAGCAGGAGGATTGGGGGTAGCTGCCAGGCAGGCAAGCAGCAGGGGCAAAAAGCGTTTCATAGAAGGCAGGGAAAAGAGCACGACAGGCCTTACTGGCCGCTGCTCTGCAGACCAGCCGGAAACCTTAACCGTTGCCCGACCAGCCCGCAAAAAGCCGGGGCCGGCATCCGGCGCGAAACCGAGGAGGAAACCGGCTACCGCGTGCGCAACGTCACCAAAGTGCTGGAGGCCTATATGTCGCCGGGCTCGGTGACGGAAATCCTGTACTTCTTCGTGGCCGAGTATGCCGAGGAGCTGCGGGTGCACGCCGGGGGCGGGGTGGAGCACGACCAGGAAAGCATAGAGGTGCTGGAGCTGCCCTTCGCCGAAGCCCTGCAGATGGTGCAAACCGGCGCTATCAAGGACGCCAAAACCATCCTGCTGCTGCAGTACGCGCAACTGAACAACCTGCTGGGATAAATGCTAGGGCAGCGTTTGCATGCCTTTTTCTTAGCGGGCTGTCAGGAACCGCTGGCGCAGCCACCGCCGCACGGGCTCGTCGTAGAGCTTGAGGGCGGCATAGGCCAAGCCCACGGCCAATACGAAGGTGAGCACTGCTACTGGCAGGGCCTGCTGCCAGCTGGGCTTGTGCGTGCTCACCCAGCCAGTATAGGTGTAGATGAAGGGATAGTGGGTGATGTAGAGCGGGTAGGAAATGTCGCCGAAGAACCTGCACACCCGCGCCGATACCTGGCCCGTCACCTGCCCGCTGGCGCCCAGCCACACAATCAGCGGGAACACCAGGATGATGCTGAGTGAGTCGTAGAGGCCGTTTTGCCAGAGGTGGTCGGCGCCGCCCACGCGGGGGAAGGCCAGCACCAGTAAAAGCAAGAGGCTGCACCACCCAAAGGCGTTCTGTATCCGGCCCAGGCGCGCCACCCGGCACAGCAGCAGCCCGCCAAAAAACGGAAACAGCATCCGTGTGAAGCCCACCCGCAGCTGCTCGGCATCCAGCGACCAGCCCCCGATAACGTCGCCGGCCGGGCTGGTGACGGCGAAGTGGATGAGGGCCGCACCCGTGAGGGCCACCAGCACGGCCAGCGCCGCATTGGAAAACTTGCGCACGCCCAGCGCATACAGCAGGTTAGCAATGTACTCGTAGAACAGCGACCAGCCCGGCCCGTTGAGCGGGTGCATTTCGTGCCAGCCCCGGATATCCATCGACAGCGGCACGGGCAGCAGCGTGCAGCCAATGAGCATCACCACCAGCACCAGCCAGCCGGGCACCTCGCTGATACCGGGCCACAGCGGCGAATCCTGGAAGTAGTACAGCGCGGCGCCCATCACCATGCCCAGCACTACCAGCGGCTGCAGCCGAATCAGCCGCACCTTGAAGAACTCCTTGAGCGTCATTTGCTGCCAACGGTCATCGTAGGCGTAGCCAATCACGAAGCCCGAAAGCAGGAAAAAGAAATCCACGGCCAGGTAGCCGTGGTTGATGCGCTGGTCGAGGTGGCTGGTGGCGTGGGCCTCAAACAGGTGGAACGCCACCACCGTGAGGGCCGCCACCCCCCGCAGCCCGTCCAGAATAGCGTAGTGCGGCTTGGTGCTCAACGCCGGGGCGGCAGGTTCGGCCAGTAGTTGTGTCTGCATACGCGAATGTAAGCGGCGCCGCAGCCAATGACGGTAGGGCTATAGAAAAAAAGAACGTCATGCTGAGCGCAGCCGAAGCATCTCTGCCGCTTCGTTGAAAAGGCCACATACGAAGCGGTAGAGATGCTTCGGCTGCGCTCAGCATGACGTGCTGGCGGCGCTCAATGGTGTGCTACTCCACTACCTCCACGTGCAGCCGCACGGCAGTGGGGCCGGCGGCGTGGCTGGCCAGCAGGTATTGGCCCGTGCCCAGCGTGGCGGCGGGTACCAGCACCGGCTCGGGACCCGCGACGGTGAGGGGTGTGCCCCCGCCCGCATCGGGGGCTAGTACCAGCTGCACGCTCACGCTGGCCTCGGCTTCCTGTACCCGCAGGCGCAGGGTGGAGGTGGCCGTGAGCAGGGTTTCGAGCAAAAGGGTTTTGAGGGCGCCGGTTTTGAGGGGCAGCTCGTGGGTTTCGGGGCCGGCCGCGGCGGGCGCGGTGAGGCGGTAGAGCTGCTGCTTGGCGTAGTCGCCCGCGAAGGCCACCTTGGCGGCCTCGCTCACCTGCCGGCCGAAGCCATAGGCCGCATTCTGGAGCTGCACAAACCCGTCGCCGTCCTCCACGTTGGTGCCCTTCTTCATTTCCTGGGTGGTGTTGGCCTGCGTGAGCTGGTCGGGGAAGGCCTTGAGGGCCGTGAGCTTGGCTGCCGAAAATCCTTTGGCGGCCAGGGCCACCTTGTCGCGCTCGGCGGCGGTTGCGGCCAGCTCCAGCAGCTCCCGCATCTTGTCGTGGTTGTTGCGGGCTTTTTCGTAGAGCTTTTTGCCGTACTGATCGAGGCGGGCCTTGTTGCCGGGGTAGGCCTGCTCCACAAAATAAAACAGGCCCTGCACCTGGGTGCGGGCCTTTTCCATCACAGCCTCTACGGCCTGGGTGTCTTCTTTCAGCTCGCCCACGCGGCCGGCACCGGGCGTGGCGGCATCGGCGGCATCGAGGGCGGCGGCCCAGCTGGTGCCGAACGCGGCGGTAAAACTGGGGTTGAAGGCTGCAAACGCGGCCTGGTCGGTGAGGTAGTGCCCCTGCATGGTGCGCATCTGCTGGCGCATGGTCGCATCGGAGCCGGTGTAGAGGCGGGTAATAGGTTCTGCGTGTTCCATAAAGCGTTGAAATAGTGAAGGGTTAAAGCGTGAAATAAGAATAGGAAGTATCTGATATAAAGTCAAGCCCACATGCCTTTACGGAGGCGTAAAGACCCGTAGAAGTGGCGTAAAGACCCGTAGAAACGGCGTAAGCCTGCGTAGAAGGCACGTAAACCCCCATAGAAGCGGCGTAAGCCCGCATAGAAGGCACGTAAAGACACGTAGAAGCGGCGTAAACGGGCGTAGAAGTGGCGTAAGGCCCTGTAGAAACGGCGTAAAAAGGCGTAGAAGGGCCGTAAGCGTAGTTAGAAGCAAACCCCCAGCCGCCGCCCCGTCGCTCAGCTGCCGCAGCGACCGGCAGAAGCTTCGGAAACGAAGCCGGCCCGCTGGAAGGGCGGGCCGGGGAGTTTTCAGGAAATAGCCGTTAACTCAAGGGTGGAAAGGCTGACTACGTTGCCGGGCAGGAGAGTGCGGCGCAACAGCTCCGCCAGCGGCGGTGGCAACTCGGCAACCGTGAGGGGGATGATGGGCCGGGCTACCACGTAATACCGCGCATCGGCGCGCTCGTGCAATTGCGTTTTGTTGAAGGAGAATAGCCCGCGCTGGGCATAACGCACGGAGCTATTGCCCTGCAACCCGGGCTCAACCGCTACGGCGTCGCCCCGTTCGGGCAGGGTAAGGAAATACTGATGCAGCAGCAGCAAATCTTCCTGGGAACTGGCTACCGACTCGGGCAGCACGCCCCCACCGGAAGCCACGTGCAACACGTGCCCGGCCTCATCGGTGGCAAACCAATCAATGTCCGCGTCTTCCTGGTCGATGTCGTCGATGCGCATACAAAGGGGAAAAGAGAGTTCGTGAGGCTGCATTACCTACCGTCTGCTCATTAGCTCAAAGGTAAGCCTGTGCCTTTGTATTGGCCTGTACACCAAGCTGCCGCGGCGGCGGCTGGCAGAAACCCTAGAAATATAGCCGGCCCGCTTGGAGGAAGGCGAAAAGCACAGAAAGTTTAAATCAATGCAACCTGCTGCTGCTCTGCAAGGTCATGCGTCTATATTGAAGTACTGATCCTTCCACCTTTCCTGATCTACTAGATGGCCATTTCTACTTTCGCGAGACAACTCATGCGCTGGGCCTTAGGGGTTGCTATCAGCTGCTGCGCCGCCCCTGCCTCCGCGCAGCAAGCGCCCACCGGGCCTGCCTGGGCGAGTGTGCAGCGCACCCTCACCGATGCCTACAGCATGGGCGAAGACATTGCAATTGGGGCCGATGGCAGCCAGTACACAACGGGCATCTTTGAAGGTACTCTCACACTAGGCAAAGTAAAGCTTACTGCAAGTACGGGAACCACGCATATTTTTTTGGCTAAATATAGTCCTGACGGTGAAGCTCTCTGGATTACCAATCTGGACGGGTCGGGGTATGTCTCCAGTAATAATATAGCAGTAGACTTATCCGGTAATGTATACGTTGCGGGTACCTTCAATCGAGATATTACCCTTGGTGCTACCACGCTCAAAACCTCCTCTTCCGATGTGTATTTGGCCAAATACAACACTCAGGGAGTGCAGCAATGGGTGCGACAGGGCGGCGGCCAGAACCACAAAAATCTCAAGGGAATTGCTACCAACGCTCAGGGAGAGGTAATCGTTGCTGGCGATTTTCAGGCCTCTATCGACTTCGGCGGACAAGCCCTCGTCGATGGAGGGATATTTTACTATCGGTTCTCACCGGACGGAAAGGTTAACTTGGCGAAAAGCTTTGGCTCATGGGCAAGCAGCATGGTGAATGTGGCTGGCCTTACTCTGGATAAGGAAGGCAGTGCCTACATCACGGGCGACTGTGGCGGTTCGCTTACCTTCGGCTCCGACACCATCTACTCATCTTACCAAGATATATTTGTCTGTAAGCTGACGGCTGCGGGAACTCCGGTATGGAGCCAATTCGCGCGGGCTACGCCGGACCGGATGAAACAGG
Source organism: Hymenobacter guriensis (assembly GCF_015773195.1). GTDB lineage: Bacteria > Bacteroidota > Bacteroidia > Cytophagales > Hymenobacteraceae > Hymenobacter > Hymenobacter guriensis. The sequence continues at coordinate 70,594 of NZ_JADWYK010000002.1, read as the reverse complement.
TAAGAGCAATAGCGGTAGATGAAAGCGGCAATACAGTGGTTTGCGGGGAAAATTTCGATTACAATCCTGCCAAGGCTAACCTCTACGTGGCACACTTTAACGCCAAAGGTTCTCTAACCTGGTCATACGATATACCTACGTCTTCTTCAGGCTCTCCGGAAACGGGCTACAACTCTGCTTCTGGGGTGGCCTACGACCATAATGGTGGGTTTCTTGTGACGGGAGCCTTTTTAGGAAAAGCTGTTTTCGGCACTAACGAGCTTAATACCATCAACGGGCAAGTGTTTGTGGTACGCTATGACGGCCAGGGAAATGCTACGGCCGTCTTGCATTCCGTTGGCCTCCGGGTCGGTAACGATCATAGCTACGGCCACGGCATTGCGGTAGATACGAAGGGCAATATCTACGTGGCCGGTACTATATGGGGAGATGCCAGCTTCGGTAAAGTAAAAACCTTTGCCGACTACAACATGTGTGACACCGGGACCGATTCATATATTGCCAAACTGACTGTTCCGGCAGTTACTACCTCCGTAGAAACTCCGGAAGCTGTCAGCCGCAGTGCAGTTTTTGCCATCTACCCCAACCCGGCTAGTCAGCGCACAACCATCATGCTTCGCGGCGGTGAAAGGCAATTACTGATTTCCGATGCTCGTGGTAGTCTGATTCGTAAGCAGGCAGTAACTGGTATGTCAGGCCCTTATTCTGTGTCCTTATCCGGACTTGCTTCTGGGCTGTACCAACTGCGCGTTACCACGGATAACGGCCAGACAAGAAGTGCTAAATTGGTTGTGGAATAGCCCTCTGAAAGCCAAAACAAAGCCCTGCCCGAATGTATGTTCAGACAGGGCTTTGTTTTTTACTGCTGGCCTACTCCCCCAGCTTCCGCAGAATCTCCTGGGCGGCTACGGCAATGACGGTGCCGGGGCCGTAGATGCCGGTCACGCCGGCGTCGTAGAGGAAGGGGTAGTCCTGGGCCGGGATTACGCCCCCGGCAATGACGAGGATATCGGCCCGGTCTAACTTAGCTAATTCCTCAATAAGCTGGGGCACCAGGGTTTTGTGGCCGGCGGCCAGCGAGGATACCCCCACCACATGCACGTCGTTTTCGGCGGCCTGGCGGGCTACTTCCTCGGGCGTCTGGAACAGGGGGGCAATGTCTACGTCGAAGCCCACGTCGGCAAAGGAGGTGGCAATGACTTTGGCGCCCCGGTCGTGGCCGTCCTGGCCCATTTTGGCCACCATCATGCGGGGGCGGCGGCCTTCTTTCTGGCTGAACTCGTCGGCCAGCTGGCGGGCCTTGGCAAATTCCTGGTCGTAGTCCATTTCCTGGGAGTACACGCCCGACACGGTGCGGATAGTGGCCTGGTGGCGGCCATACACGGCCTCCATGGCATCGGAGATTTCGCCCAGCGTAGCGCGCAGGCGGGCGGCCTGCACGGCCAGGGCCAGGAGGTTGTTCGTTGTTTGTGGCTCGTTGTTCGTCTCCGATTGGGTCACTGAGGTGGAGGCTCCCTGGCGCGCAGCGTCGGTCAGGGCCTGGAGAGCTTGCTGCACGGCGGCGTTGTCGCGCTCCGCCTTCAGCGTGTTTAGGCGGGCAATCTGCGACTCGCGCACGGCGGCGTTGTCGATGTCGAGGATTTCGATTTGCGCTTCGCGGGCCTGCTCCTCCTCGGTGAGGCGGTAGCGGTTCACGCCCACAATGATTTCCTTGCCCGAGTCGATGCGGGCCTGCTTGCGGGCGGCGGCCTCCTCGATGCGCAGCTTGGGCAGCCCGGTTTCAATGGCCTTGGCCATGCCGCCCAGCTCCTCCACTTCCTGAATGAGGGCCCAGGCTTTGTCGGCCAGCTCGTGGGTGAGGCGCTCCACGTAGTAGGAGCCGCCCCAGGGGTCTACCACGCGGGTAATGTCGGTTTCGTGCTGGAGGTAGAGCTGGGTGTTGCGGGCAATGCGGGCCGAGAAGTCGGTGGGCAGGGCAATGGCCTCGTCGAGGGCGTTGGTGTGCAGGCTCTGGGTGCCGCCCAGGGCCGCGGCCAGGGCCTCCACGCAAGTGCGCGTGACGTTGTTGAAGGGGTCCTGCTCGGTGAGGGAGTAGCCCGAGGTCTGGCAGTGGGTGCGCAAGGCCAGGCTCTTGGGGTTTTCGGCCCCCAGGCTTTTCATGAGCTTGGCCCAAAGCAGGCGGCCGGCGCGCATCTTGGCAATTTCCATGAAGTGGTTCATGCCAATGGCCCAGAAAAACGACAGGCGGGGCGCAAACTGGTCGATGGTCATGCCCGCCGCGAGGCCGGCGCGCACGTACTCCACGCCGTCGGCCAGGGTGTAGGCCAGCTCCAGGTCGGCGGTGGCCCCGGCTTCCTGCATGTGGTAGCCCGAGATGCTGATGGAGTTGAACTTGGGCATCAGCCGTGCAGTGTAGCTGAAGATGTCGGCAATGATGCGCATGGAGGGCGCGGGCGGGTAGATGTAGGTGTTGCGCACCATGAACTCCTTCAGAATGTCGTTCTGAATGGTGCCCGCCAGCTTTTCGGGGCTCACGCCCTGTTCCTCAGCCGCCACGATGTAGAAGGCCATAATCGGCAGCACCGCCCCGTTCATGGTCATCGACACGGACATCTGATCCAGCGGAATCTGGTCGAAGAGAATCTTCATGTCCTCCACCGAGTCGATGGCCACGCCGGCCTTGCCCACGTCGCCCTGCACGCGGGGGTGGTCGGAGTCGTAGCCCCGGTGCGTAGCCAGGTCGAAGGCCACGCTCAAGCCTTTCTGCCCGCCCGCGAGGTTGCGGCGGTAGAAGGCGTTGCTGGCCTCGGCCGTGCTGAAGCCCGCGTACTGGCGCACCGTCCAGGGGTTCTGCACATACATGGACGAGTAGGGCCCGCGCAGAAACGGCGCCTGCCCCGCTCCAAACCCCAGGTGGTCGAGCGTCGCTATGTCCTCGGCCGTGTAGTAGGCTTTCAGCTCAATGCCCTCGGGGGTAGGAGAGGTGGCCGGCTGCGTAAGCGGCGAAGCCAGCGGCGCGGCGTTGTAGGGGATGGTGGCGAAGTCGGGTTTCATGGGTTTTGGGCGGGAGCGTGACAGGAGACACCAGAACGTCATTCCGAGCGAAGCCGAGGAATCTCGCGTGCTGATGTTGTGGTGCTATTTATAAGTAAATAGGTCGAATAAAAGAAGTTACTACACTAGGGTGTGTGGACAGTAATCGAAAAATGTATTTTTAGGCTTTCCAGGGCGTCATGCTGAGCTTGTCGAAGCATCTCTACCGAACGATTTCGTGCGACCGAAGCGGTAGAGATGCTTCGACAAGCTCAGCATGACGTTCTTCTTGCTTGCTGTCCACACAGCCTAGCAAGATTCCTCGGCTTCGCTCGGAATGACGTGCTATTTGAATGACGTTCTAATGGGGGCACCCCACAACTCACCTTCCCTGCAGGCGGGCCAGCACGTCGTCGGTGGTGTGGCCGTGGAGGGTGAACTCCTGGAAGCCGAACACGCGCATGGCCTCGCGCATGGTGGCCAGGTCGGCGGAGAGCAGCACGGGCGCGTCGTGGTCGGCCAGCATTTCCTCGGGGTCTTCCTGAGGCTCCTGCAGAATAAACTCCGAGAAGCGCCGGAACTGCTCATTTGTGGCCGACATGAGCGTGGCTTCTTCGGCCGAGGAAAACAGGATGGACAGGGCGCCCGCCGGCGGAGCCTCCGACAGCGCGGGCCGCTCGGCCGGAGGCAGCAGCCGCACGAAGGAGTCGTAGATCAGCTGAATGGTATCGGTGCCGAGCAGCACCACGGCGGCTTTTTTCTTTTTCTGCTCCTTGCGCACAAAATGCATGGCCGTGGCCAGCCGCAGCACCTCCGAGGGATAAGCAGCCCGGTTGGTATCGAAGTAGCGGCTGCGCAACAGCTTCTTGGCATCGAAGGCAAACTGCTCCTGAGCGTTCTGGAAGCGGTTGGTGCCTACAATCACCTGCTCACCGCTGGCAATGCGCTGGAATTCCTCCATCGTCTTCTGGCGAATAGCCTCCAGCATCCGGCCCCGGCCCGCCAGCAAGCCCCCGGCCGCTTCCATTTCCTGAAACAGCGCCCAGGCTTCCTGGGCCAGCTGGTCGGTAAGGGTTTCGATGAAGTAGGAGCCGGCGGCGGGGTCGGCCACCCGGTCGAGGTAAGCTTCTTCGCGCAGAATGATGGGCACGTTGCGGGCCACGCGGCTCGAAAACTCATTGGGCTCGGCGTACAGGCTGTCGAAGGGCGTGACGGACACCGAATTGGCCCCACCCAGCACGGCGCTCATGGCTTCGGTAGTCACGCGCAGTAGGTTGGTATGCGGGTCGAGCGTGGTTTGCACCCAGGAGGAGGTGGCGGCGTGAATATGGAGGCGGCCTGCTATTTCCGGAGGTACTCCATAGGCGTGCAGCAGCGTAGCCCACAGCCGGCGCAGGGCGCGCAGCTTGGCTATTTCCATGAAGTAGCTGGTGCCCACGCTCACGTGCAGGTGCAGGGCCGCTGCCACGGCCGCTGCGTCGATGCTGGAATCATCGGCTGGGAGGCTGTTCAGAAAGGCTACGGCCGTATTCAGGATGTAGGCCACCTCCTGCACGGCCGTGGCGCCGCGGTTGCTGAAAAAGTTGCCGTTGATGGCCAGCGGCAGAAAGTCGGGCGAGGTGCGGGCCAGCTGAAGGCAGCGGCGCTGGCCTTCCACCTGCAGAGCGTAGTCGTCGGGGGAGCTGCCCTGGCCGGGCGCGTAGCGCAGAAACCCGCGCAGCGTATGGGGCGGCACCGCATCGAGCAGGCGCTGCAGAAACTCGTCCGGGTGCTGGCACACGGTGTAGCACAGGTAGGCGGAGGAAACGGGTAGCGTGGCGGCCAGGTAGCCCACGTCAAAAAGCGCCGGGGAGCTGATATCGAAGTGGATACCGTCGGCACCTCGCTGCAGGGCCTGGGCAGCATGGTCGACGGCTGTGTGGCCGTTGTCATGGGCGGGCACCAGCAGCGTGGGCACGTTGCGCCAGCGGCCGGGCACGGCGGGCACCTGGGGTGCGGGTAGGTTGCCAAGGGCAGCCAGGGCTTCGCGATGATAGAAAGGCTCCAGCACCAGGCCCTCGGGCGTTTGCCAGCGCAGGTCGGCCAGATCGGCGCCTTTCAGGTCGCGGGTGAGGCGCTGCTGCCACTGCTCGGTGGTGAGTGGGGCAAACTCAGCAAAGGAAACAGACCCGGGGCGCGGCGTATCGGACATAGCAAAATGGGTGGAAAACGGGCTAAAGATACCGGAATGGGCTAGATATCGGCGAGAGTCTGCCCGGCGTTTAGCAGCGGCTGGCCGGGCAGACAAGCAAGGCACTACGCTCTACTTCCCGTACGGAAAACTTCCGGCTGCGGCGAAGAGCCCGGCCTCCGTCGGCAGTGCAGGTGCGCGCGGCTGCGTATCTTTGCCCTCTTCCTGACCTGAGCTTTCGCATGAAATTCACTTCTTCTGGTCTTCTGCTGGGCGTTGCCCTGGCCTGCGGCAGCCTGTTGCCGGCCTGCCAGCGCGCCCCTTATCAGGCCAAGGCCACGCTGGCGCCCGTTACGGCACAGCCCGTGGGCAAGCAGCTGCCTGCCGACCCGACGGCCGAGGCGACCATTGCGCCCTATCACCGCAAGGTAGAGGAAACGATGGGCACCGTGCTGGGTACGGCCCCGGTGGCTATTACCAAAAACTCCGGCGAGTCCCCGCTGGCCAACTTTGTGGCCGACCTGCAGCGCACCCGCGCCAGCCGGGAGCTCAAGCAGCCCATCGACCTGGGCGTGATGAGCAACGGCGGCCTGCGGGCTCCGCTGCCGGCCGGGCCGGTTACGGTGGGCTCGGTGTTTGAGCTGATGCCCTTCGAGAATGAGCTGGTTGTGCTGGATGCGCCCGGCGCCGTGGTGCAGCAGATGTTCGACTATGCGGCCCGGGTGAAGATGGCCCTGTCGGGGGCCGTATACACGGCCACGCCCGAGGGCAAAGCCACCAACATCCTCATCGGCGGCAAGCCTTTCGAGGCCGGGCGCACCTACACCATTGCCATCAGCGACTACCTGGCCGGCGGTGGCGACCAGATGACGTTCTTTCGCGCGCTGGCCCCGCGCAAAACCGGCGTGCTGCTGCGCGCGGCCATTACAGAGCACATTCAGGAGCTCACCAAAGCCGGCCGCCCGGTAGAAGCCAAAGTAGAAGGCAGAGTGAAGTTATAATGTGCTAAGGTGAGTTGAATGTGCTGCGCTTCGCTAATGTGCTGATGTGGATAATGTGAGAAATGCTTACCCATCCCACATCAGCACATTTTCCACCTTAGCACACCAACACATTCCCCACCTTAGCACATTCCCCACATTAGCATAGTAAAGTAGATGGACCGTCGCGAATTTCTGAAGCATAGTACGCTGGGCGCCGCCAGCCTGGGGCTGCTGGGGCTGAGCCTGCCGGCCGCCGCGGCCGATGCCACCAGGCTGGTGATTCTGCATACCAACGACATGCACTCCCGCATCGAGCCGTTCCCGGATAATGCGGCACAGTGGGCCGGCATGGGCGGCATGGCCCGCCGGGCTTCGCTGATAGCCCAGATCCGCCAGCAGGAGCCTAACGTGCTGTTACTCGACTCGGGCGACATCTGGCAGGGGACGCCGTACTTCAACTTTTTCGGGGGCGAGCTGGAATACAAGCTCATGTCGCAGATGCGCTACGACGCCAGCACCCTCGGCAACCACGACTTCGACAACGGCCTGGAAGGACTGCAGAAGCAGCTGCCCAACGCCGCTTTCCCGTTCCTGACGGCCAACTACGACTTCTCGCAGACCCCGCTGGCCGGTCGTTTTCAGCCTTATAAGGTATTTGAAAAAGCCGGACACCGCATTGGCGTGTTCGGAGTAGGCATTGAGCTGGCCGGGCTGGTAGCCGACCGCAACTACGGCGCCACCCGTTACCTCGACCCCGTGGCTACGGCCAAAGAAATGGTAGCCAAACTGCGCGGCCCCGAAAAGTGCGACATGGTCGTTTGCCTTTCGCACCTGGGGTATAAATACGAAAGCGCGAAAATCGACGATTTTAAATTGGCGGCCGGCGCGCCCGGCATCGACCTTATACTAGGCGGCCACACGCACACGTTCCTCGACAAGCCCGACGTAGTAGCTGGCCCTGGCGGCCACCAGACGCTGATTAACCAAGTTGGGTGGTCGGGCATCAACCTCGGCCGTATCGATTATGTGTTCGAGCGGGGCACGCGCCGGCCGGGCGTGGCGCGGGCGGCGGTGCTACCCGTGCATACGGCCTGACATTCGCAAGCAGAAATGGGTTTTTTTGTCTCCTGACTTTTCCACATTTTTGTCTCCCCCTAAAAAAAAGGCTCTGCCGGGAGCCTGGCCCTGCTTCTCTCTTTTTGCGCCTGCAACCACGCATTTGCCTGATTTTCATTGATGTTGAAGGATTGCCGTATCGTTTGGGCCAACTGTCTTCGCATCATCAGGAGCAGCATCGGGGAGCAGAGTTTCCGCACGTGGTTTGAGCCCATTGTGCCGGTAGCCCTGCACAACAACGTACTCGTAATTCAGGTACCCAGCCAGTTTTTTTACGAGTGGCTGGAAGAGCACTACGTGGATGAGCTCAAGCGCGGCATCTATCAGGAGCTGGGCCCCGAGGGCCGGCTGGAGTACTCCATTGTGGTAGACCAGGGCAACAGCCAGAACAAGCCGCGCACCGTCAACATCCCCACGGCCCGCAAGATGACGGGCCCGGCCGATGCCGCTACGGTGGCCGGCTCGGTGGCCGCGGGCGCCCTCACGGCCTCGGCCCGCAACGTGGCGGCGGCCGCGGCCGCGCCGGCGGCACCCGCCCAGCTGCGCAACCCCTTCGAAGCGTCCAAGGTAATCGACCGCAACTACCTGCAGTCCCAGCTCAACAACACGTATTCCTTCGAGAACTATATTGAGGGGGACTGCAACCGCCTGGCGCGCTCGGCCGGCCTTGCCGTGGCTAATAAACCGGGCACGACAAGCTTCAACCCGCTGATGATTTATGGCGGCGTGGGCCTGGGCAAAACCCACCTGGTGCAGGCCATCGGCAACCACATCAAAGCCTCGAACACCGATAAGTTCGTGCTTTACGTGTCGGCGGAGAAGTTTACGAACCAGTTCATCGAAAGCCTGCGGGCCAACGCGGTGCAGGATTTTGCCAACTTTTACCTGCTGGTGGATATACTGATTCTGGACGACGTACAGTTCCTGTCGGGCAAGGACAAGACCCAGGAAATGTTCTTCCACATCTTCAACCACCTGCACCAGGCCGGGAAGCAGATTGTAATGACCTCGGACCGCCCCCCGCGTGACCTGGTGGGCCTGGAAGACCGGCTCTTGTCGCGCTTTAAGTGGGGCCTGACCGCTGACCTGCAAAGCCCCGACTTCGAGACGCGCATGGCCATCATCCAGAACAAAATGCAGCAGGATGGCATCGACATACCGCCGCAGGTGGTGGAGTATCTGGCGTACTCCGTGGATACCAACGTGCGCGAGCTGGAAGGCGTGCTGATTTCCCTGATTGCGCAAAGCTCCCTCAACCGGCGCGAAATCGACCTGGAAATGGCCAAGCAGGCCCTCCGCCACATCATTGAGGATGTAGAAGCGGAGGTAAACCTGGACTTTATCCAGAAAACCGTGGCCGAGTACTTTGGCATTTCAGTGGACCTGCTGAAAGCCAAAACCCGCAAAAAGGAAGTGGTAACGGCCCGACAGGTGGCTATGTACTTTGCCAAGGAGCACACCAACCATTCGCTCAAAAGCATCGGCTACCACTTCGGCGGCCGCGACCATAGCACCGTCATCCACTCCGTGCAAACCGTATCGGACCTTATCGATTCCGACAAGCAGTTCCGCAGCCAGGTGCAGGAGCTGCGTAAGAAATTCGCGAAATAAGGGCCTGTAGAGCCTCACCCTCTGTCCTGTGGAGAGGGGAGCCTGACGACACAACGCCTCGGCTTACCAGCCGAGGCGTTGTCGCATTTAAACAATATCTTTCTTGGTAACGGCTGCGGAAGCGCGAGCCGAAGCAGCTGCGCTGGGCAGCGCGCCTGGCTCCCCTCTCCACGGGAGAGGGGGCGGGGGTGAGGCTACTCCCGCACCGGAATCTGGTGCTGGGCGGCAAACGTCCGGATTTTCTCCAGCACGAGGCGCCGGCGCTTAACCCCACGAACTTCGCGCAAACTCAGGGGGAAGCTGGTGCCATCCTTCAGCTTAAGGCGCAGCTGGCGGGGCAGCAGCTCAATAGCGGCAATGGTTTCGGCCGGAAAAGCCTGCTTGGCCCGGAACAGGCCGCTTTTGTGCACAATGTAGGCAGGCGTAAACTCCAGGTAGCTCTGGGTACCGAAAATAGGCGCATTGTGCACCAGCACGTAGCCCAGATACACGAGACTGAACACCAGAAACACGTAGTGCAGAAAGTGGAAGTCGCTGCTGCCTTCGCCCGAAACAATCAGCGCCAGCACGTAGCCCAGCCAGATAAGCCCGATAAACAACTGACCCCAGAACGGAATGCGCTGGGTGTTGGCGGGCTGAAGACGGAAACGGGTAGAAGCTGGAGGCATAAAAGCTTGAGAAGAGGAGAGAAGCCGCAAAAGTAAGGAGTTGTCGGTTGTGCAACACAGAGCAACCAACAACTACCTTTCGGCTTATTTCAGCGTGGCCGAGGCCAGCTCCATTTCGGGTACAGCTTTTAGTACCTGAGAAATGGGGCAATTTTCCTTGGCTTTCTCGGCGTACTGCTGAAACTCATCCTGCGAAAGGCCAGCTACTTCGCCTTCGGTGGTCAGAGAAATTTTCACGATTTTGGGCACTTCTCCGGAGGTATCCAGCGTCACCTTCGACTCGGTGCGAATCTGCTGAACCTGCTTGCCGTCCTTGGTCAGAATGCTGGCCAGGAACATGGTGTAGCAGCCGGCGTGGGCCGCTCCAATCAGCTCCTCGGGGTTGGTGCCCTTCTGGCCTTCAAACCGGGCGCCGACCGAATAAGGTGCCTGCACCGTGCCGCTTTGGGTGGAAATTTCGCCGCTGCCTTTGATGTCGCCGTTCCAGACGGCCTTGCCACGTTGGTTGATCATATAGAGAAAGTATGAAAGGTGAAGTTGTGAAGATATAACGGCCAGCCTGAAGCGGAGTTTTTGTGAACTTGCAAGCGCGAAGAATATAACTACGAGAAATATGTCACCTATTCAAGCTACGCAGCCGGCGGTGGGGAACAAGCGCCAATCAATACGGCCGTGGATTATTGGGCTTGGGTGGCTAGGCTGTGTGCTCTGGGCGCTTGAAGCAACATCAAATTGGCTTGGTATCGAACTAATAGACAGCACCAACCTCCGTCTGGTCTTTCATACCATGCAGGCAGCCCTGGGTTGGTTATGGCCCGTGGCCCTGGCTTTGCACTTTCGGGCCTTGGCGGTATGGCCAACGCCACGGTATGTACTGATGGGTGTCACAGGGTTCCTGGCAGTACCTGCATTCACTTTCTCTTTGCTTTTCTTAGCGTTTTACTGGATTGGTCATGATGCAAGCTGGCAGGATGAGCGGGTATTGTATACAGGCATAGCCAACTCCTCTATTCGGGTAGTGGAACAGTCACGCTATGACGGGTTTGCAACCAGTGATACACAGCACCGGGTTGTTAAGCTTACTCCCCTGCTGGGCCTTTGGCAACGAGTGGAGCCAGTAAACACCGCTACATTCGAGAGCAACAGCTTTCGGCGCGTACAGTATTAGCGGCTACATTTACCGGTCATCAATCTGCTTTCCCCGCATGGGAATCAAATCCGCTCTGAGCCGGCCACTGGCCGCTTACGTTGCCCGCCAGTACGCCCGCTGGCAGCAGGACCCCGTGGGCACCCAGCAGCAGGTACTGCGCGAACTGCTGCGCCAGGGTGCCCGCACCAGCTTCGGCCGCGACCATGACTTGGGCGCCGCCCGCACCGCCCAGGACCTGGCCGCCCGCGTACCTGTGCGCGACTACGAAGGTCTCAAACCCTACTTTGAGCGCCTAAAAACCGGCGAGGCCAACGTGCTTTGGCCCGGTAAGCCGCTGTACCTGGCCAAAACCAGCGGCACTACCTCCGGGGCCAAGTATATTCCCATCACCGAGGACAGCATTCCCAACCACATCAACGGGGCCCGCGACGCGCTGCTTCATTACGTGCACCGCACGGGCAAAAGCCACTTTCTGGATGGTAAGCTCATTTTCTTGTCGGGCTCCCCGGCCCTGGAATCGGTAGGCGGCATCCACACGGGCCGGCTCTCGGGCATTGCCAATCATCACGTGCCGGCCTACCTGCGCCGCAACCAGCTGCCCAGCTACCAGACCAACATAATCGAAGACTGGGAGCAGAAGCTGGATTGCATCGTCGACGAAACCCTGCACCAGCCCATGACGCTCATTTCGGGGATTCCGCCCTGGGTGCAGATGTACTTCGACCGGATTGTGCAGCGCGCCGGCCGGCCGGTGGGGGAAGTGTTTCCGCAGTTTGACTTGTTTGTGTACGGGGGCGTCAACTTCGAGCCCTACCGCAAAAAGCTGTTCGAAACCATTGGTCGGCCCGTCGACAGCATCGAGCTGTTTCCGGCTTCGGAGGGCTTCCTGGCGTTTCAGGACGAGCCCGGCAACCCCGGCCTGCTGCTGCTGCTGGATGCGGGTATTTTCTACGAATTCATCCCCGCCGAGCGGTTTTTTGAGTCCAACCCGCCCCGCCTCACCATTGCGGAAGTCGAGCTGGATCAGCAGTATGCTGTGGTGCTGAACAGCAACGCCGGCCTCTGGGGCTATTCCCTCGGCGACACTGTACGCTTTACCCAGAAGTATCCGTTTCGGGTAGTCGTCACGGGTCGTATCAAGCACTTTCTGTCGGCTTTTGGGGAGCACGTCATTGGGGAGGAAGTGGAGCAAGCCCTGCGCGAGGCCATGCGCCAGCACCCCGAAGCCGAAGTAGTGGAGTTTACGGTAGCACCCCGCGTAAGCGACGACCCCGCCGTACTTTCCCGCCACGAGTGGCTGATTGAGTTTGCCCATCCGCCCCGCTCTCTCGTCACCTTTGCCGAAGCCTTGGATGCCGGCCTGCGCCAACGCAACGTGTACTACGACGACCTGCTAGCCGGCAACATCCTGGCGCCGCTGCTGCTCACGCCGCTGCCGGTCGGGGCGTTTCAGCGCTACATGAAAAGCCAGGGCAAGCTCGGCGGCCAAAACAAGGTGCCGCGCCTAAGCAACGACCGCAAGCTGGCGGAAGGGCTTGCTTAGTATAGCCTACAAGGTAATGGCAGAGGTGCCGGCTTGGGCTCTAAAGATGGAGACAGAGCGCCGTTTGAATTTCATTCTTGTACTACAGTTCGTACTTTGCCTTGCAGGGCTCTTCCAAGAGGTCGTGCAAGTCGATTCTTCCTTTTTCAGCTCAGAGCTTTTATGCAGGATGCCCACGCCGTCAGCCCAGCTTCTTCAGGGGCACTCCTGACCTGCGCCATCCTGGATGACGACGAAATCAATCGTCTGTCGCTGGAGCATTTCATCCAGCTGAATGGCAAGCTACACCTGAAAGCTATGCTCACCGGAAGCGTAGAAGGGCTGGAGTTTTTCAGCGCCGGGCAGCAGGTGGATGTATTATTCCTGGACGTGGAAATGCCCGACTTAAACGGCCTCGACATGCTGCGGCTGCTGCCCCAGCCGCCGCAGGTAATCCTGACCACGGCGCACGAAAACTTTGCCTGGGACGCATTCGAGCTTCGGGTAGCCGACTACTTGGTGAAGCCTTTCACCTATGAGCGGTTTGTGCAGGCCGTCCGGCGCGTAACGGAGCGGTTGCACCCTCATGCCGATACCCCGCGGCTTTAGCGGCTTTTTGAGCGGAGTACATAGGCCCTGAAAGCTGCTTTGCTGCGCTAGTTAGGCCTGTTGGCGTCACTATTACTTACGGGCAGTTGCCTCCAGATTGGCTTGCAGCTGCACAAGCAGCGTTGGTAGCGTGTTCGAAAGCTGATGTGAGGCAGCCCGGCGCCCGGCGGCTTGTGCGGTTGGGTTTTCCAGTTCCCGAACGGCCGCCAGCAGTTCCGGGCTGCGCAAAAGCTTGAGGGAGGGCTTAAGCTTATGGGCGCACATAGCTACAGTCGGCCAATCGGCGTCGGTGGCGGCCTGCTGTAGCTGGGCCAGTACGGCCGGAGTTTGCTCCAGAAAGGATTCCAGAATGCGCCGCGCAAACGTAGGACTGCCGTGCGCCATCTGGTGCAGGTCATGCAGGTCGAAAAGTGGCGCGGTGGCTTCGGCTTTCTGGTGGAGAGCCAGCATTTTGCGCAACAGCTCGGCCTCATCGAAGGGTTTGGCCACGCAGTCATCCATGCCGGCGGCCAGGTATTTTTCGTTGTCGGCCCGGAAGGCGTTAGCCGTGAGGGCAATGATGGGCGTGCGGGCCCGTGCATCATCGGGGTGGCGGCGCATGGCGGCCGTCACATCCAGGCCGCTCATGTCCGGCATCTGAATATCCATCAGAATACACTGGTACCGGTGCTGCTCGAACAGCTGCAGGGCGGCGGCTCCGCTCACGGCGGCATCTACCGTCACGCCGTAGTGTTCCAGCACCAACTGGGCCAGCAGGCGGTTTACGTCGTGGTCTTCAACCAGCAACACGCGCCAGCCCTGCACCAGCCCGGCATCGTGGGGAGCGGGTGCATGGTGCTCCGCTACAAAACCCGCCGGGGCCTTTGGGAAAGTCAGCGTGAAGCTGAACGTGCTGCCTTCGCCCGGTACGCTGCACAGCACGAGGTTGCCGCCCAACTGCTCCACCAACGTGCTGCTGATGGTGAGACCCAGGCCCGTGCCACCAAAGTTGCGGGTGGTATCGGCGTAGGCCTGGGCGAAGCTGGCGAAGATGGCTTCCTGCTTGCTGGCCGGTACGCCCACGCCCGTGTCGCTTACCCGGAAGTGAACCATCAGCGCCGCCTCGGTTTCCTGCCGGCAGCGGGCCAGCAGGCGCACTTCGCCCTGCTGGGTGAACTTGATGGCATTGCTGAGCAAATTCAGGAGTACCTGGCTAAGGCGGTGCGGGTCGCCTAGTACCAGAATTTCCGGCAGATCCAGCGGCTCCAGCACAAACTGCAAGTCCTTCTCATTGGCTCGAAACGCCTGCGTTTGGGTGGCAATGCGGATAACGTTGCCCAGATCAAAAGGCATGTGCTCCAACTCCAGCTTGCCGGACGTGATTTTGGCTACATCGAGCACATCGTTGAGCACCGAGAGCAGGTGGTTGCCGGAATTGCGGATGATGCTCACGTACTCCTGCTGCTGGGCGCTCAGCTCCGTGCGGGCCAGCAAGCCGGCCATACCCAGCACCCCGTTCATGGGCGTACGGATTTCGTGGCTCATATTGGCCAGAAACGTTTCGCGGGCCCGCACGGCCGCTTCGGCTGCATGCCGGGCCCGGGTGGTTTCCTGCTCGGCCAGGTAGCGGTCCGTAATATCGGCGCTAGAGCCCACCACCATGCGCAGGGTGCCGTCGGCGTCGAACACCGGATGGTAGATGCGCAGCCAGTGACGCGTGCCGGCCAGCCCGTGCACCGTTTCCTCCCACATAACTTCGGACCGCTGCTGTACGGCCAGCTCAAACTTCTGCTGGCGCTCCACAGCCATCGTAATCGGATGGTTTCGGTGCTGGCAGTACTCAAAGTTATCCTTGCCGATAAGCCACTCCCGCACTTCGTCGTTGCGCACGGCCGCCGGATTTACGTACAGAAACCGCTGGTCGGCGTCGAAGATGGCAACCCCGGTGGGCAAATGCTGAAACACCGTTTCGAAAAAAGCCCGCTGCTCCGTGAGCTGCCGCGCGGTCGTATCCGTGAAATAGAGGGTGCGTGCATCGGCATCAGCCACCACGGCTACCTGGTAGTGCTGTCCGTTGAGCGAAATGTCCGCCGCAGAGGGCAGAGCCAGTAGCCGCTGAAGCACGACTGCCTCCTGTTCGGCACCTAACTGCCCGAGCAGCGCTTCGGCCGCCGGGTTAGCGTATGCTACGGCACCATTAGCCATAAGGCGCAACACGGGGTTGGGGCTCTGCGCGAGCAGCTGAGCAGCCAGAGAGTCGGGAGGGGTGGGCATAGCGTAAGAATAAAGCAAATTGCTGCAACTTGGGCAACGAATGCCAGCGCGGTAATGGAGTCAAGTGAAAATTGGCAAAAACTAATAAGTCTACCTAACGAGTTCAGTAATGCATAGCGGTAAGATTCTTATTGAAGCCAGCAGCGTCGAAGATGATGGATGCTGCACGTTTGATGTGACCATCACACGTGGAAAAATCGAAGCACACATGCACTTCTATGGTAACACCGACGCCTGGAAGGAATTTGGCCGTCAGCTCACGAACTTCCCGCAAAACGTTGCAGACAGCCACTCTTTTGAGTCCGGCCTCAATCGCAGGCATACCGATTTTATGGTACTTAGGGCGTATTGTTACGATGCCTTAGGCCATACGGCGCTTCAGGTACTACTTGACAATAATGAAAATTTACCCGCTAAATGCCGGCTGGAATTCTCGCTTCTGGCAGAAGCGGCCTCTATCAATAAGCTGGGCCTCTTATTAACTAACTGGCAGGTCGAGCATGATTCCAACATCCTATGGGAAGCCCAAACGAGCTGATCAAACCCCGCCTCCACCACCTCTGCCTGGCCTACGTGCAGGAGCGCATTGATGCCTGCCAAGCGGCCATCCAGGCGGCGCAGGAATCGGCCAACTCCGAAACCAAGAGCAGCGCCGGCGACAAGTACGAAACCGGCCGCGCCATGGCCCAGAACGAGCGGGACCGGAACGCCGTGCAGCTGCAACAAGCCCGCCAGCTCCTGGGCGAGCTGCAGCGCATCCACCCCGAGCTTTGCTGCGACACCGTACGCCCCGGCGCCCTGGTGCACACCAGCCTGGGTTGGTTTTATATCAGCATCAGCGCCGGCAAGCTGGTAGTGGAGGGGCAGGAATACTTTGCCGTATCGGCGGCGGCCCCGGTAGCGGCGGCGCTGGCCGGGCAGCGGGTTGGCGGGCAGGTGACGTTCAACGGCAAATCCGTTCAGCTTTTGGCCATCTGGTAAGCCAGACCTGCCTAAATCAACCGGCCCAAACAAAGTAGGAGCGGGGCTTGCCCCCGCCCGCCGGCTGAAACCTCAGCAAACCGTCGCGAAGCGTGTGAAAATGACGGCGAAGACTTTCGGAACGACGGCGCAGCCTGCGGGAGCAGCGGCGAAGTTTTTAAGAACAAAGGCGAAGCCTATCAGAGCGGCGGCGAAGCCTTTGAGGACAACAGCGAAGGTTGCTGGAACGAAAGCGAAGCCTTTGAGGACAACGGCGAAGGTTGCAAGGATGGCGGCGAAGATCCTGGCCGTGAAAGCGCATACCGCCGCGTTGGCGGCACTGACTGCGCCCTGCCTCACCCGCCCAGCTTTGGCAGCAAACCCGCAATACCTTTGATGTTGAGGCGCACGAAGTTGCGAATCCGCTCAAACCGGGCAGTTGTTTCGGTTAGCTCCTCGTCGGGTTCCAGGCGGCTGGGGCGGTGCGTATCCAGCAACGCGAAGATGGTGGCGGCCACGTCCATGTAGCCCAGAATCATCAGCAACAGCAGTTTTTTTTCGTCTTCCTGGTAACTTTTCAGGCGCACGGCCTTCACCAGGCTGTCGAGCTGGGTGGTTTCGTCCAGGTACAGGTCGCGCAGCTCGGCGCGCTGCTGCTGGTACTCAAACAGCTGCTGCGGATCTATCTGGGCCGCCGAAAACGGCAGGTCTTCGGTGCGGGGTACGGCAGCGCGGAAGCTCTTTTCGGCGGCGTATACGGTTTCGAGGTGCTTTTGCAGGCTGATCCAAAGGCCGTTGCGGGCTTTGTCGAAGGCCGAGAGGCTGGAATCGGAAGTAGGGCTGTTCATGATGGTAACAGAATACGGCAGGCGCAAAAATACGGCTTGCTAAGGCGGGCCCGCGCGCTGCGTCCTGCCAGGCCTCAAATACGGCGGATGATGGCAGCGCGGGAAACTTCCCCGTACTTTTGCCTTTCCGCGTCCCGCGTGCTTCTCCGAACTTCCCACCATGTCTTCTTCTCTTAAACGCGTCACCCTGCTTGGTTCCACTGGCTCCATCGGCACGCAGGCCCTGGATGTGCTCCGGGCCCAGCCCGGCCGTTTTGCCGTCACGGCCCTATCGGCGCAGTCCAATGCTGAACTGCTGGTAGCCCAGGCCCGGGAGTTTCGGCCGGCGGCAGTAGTTATCGGTGACGAAGGCAAGTACCCGGAAGTGAAATCGGCCCTGGCCGGCCAGCCGGAAACCGAAGTGCTGACGGGCGCCGCCGCCCTGGCCGACGTGGCCGGACGGGAAGACGCCGACATCGTGCTGACGGCTATGGTAGGCTACGCCGGGCTGCTGCCCACGGTGCGCGCCATTCGGGCCGGCAAAGACATTGCCCTGGCCAACAAGGAAACGCTGGTAGTAGCCGGCCAGCTGATTACAGAGCTGGTGAAGCAGCACGGCGTACGGCTGCTCCCTGTCGATTCCGAGCACTCCGCCATCTTTCAATGTTTGGTAGGGGAGGAGCGGAACCCCATTGAGAAAATTATCCTCACGGCCTCGGGCGGGCCTTTTCGGGGCCGCAGCCGCGCCGAGCTGGCCCAGGTTACGAAAGCTCAGGCCCTCAAGCACCCCAATTGGGATATGGGCGCCAAAATCACCATCGACTCGGCTTCCCTGATGAACAAAGGGCTGGAGGTGATTGAAGCCAAGTGGCTGTTTGGTCTGCAAAACGACCAGATAGATGTGGTGGTGCATCCGCAAAGCATCATTCACTCCCTGGTGCAGTTTCAGGACGGCTCCCTGAAGGCGCAGCTGGGTTTGCCCGATATGAAGCTGCCTATTCAGTACGCGCTGGGCTACCCGCAGCGGCTGGCCAACGAGTTTCCGCGCTTCAGCTTCCTGGACTATCCGCAGCTTACCTTCGAGCCGGCCGATACCAGCACTTTCCGCAACCTGGCCCTGGCGTTTGAGGCCATGCGGCAGGCCGGCAACGCGCCCTGCGTCCTCAACGCGGCTAATGAGGTAGCGGTGGCGGCTTTCCTGCGCGAAAAAATTGGCTTCCTGCAAATGTCGGAGGTGGTGGAAACGACCCTCGCGCGGGTTTCGTACCTTGCCGCCCCAACCCTGGACGACTACGTGCAAACCGACGCCGAAACGCGCCGCATAGCCCAGGAGCTGGTTCGATTATAGTTGTCGGTTATTTGTTGTCAGTTGTCAGAACCTGGGGGAAACCCAGCCGACAATAGGACACTTTATACATCCTGACTTGTAGTACGAACCGCAACCTGACAACTCTCAACTGACAACTCTCAACTGAATGGATATTTTAGTGATGGCCGGGCAGCTCATTCTGGGGCTGACGATTCTGGTAGGCGTGCACGAGCTCGGGCACATGCTCACGGCCAAGTGGTTTGGAATGCGCGTGGAGAAATTCTCTATCGGCTTTCCGCCCAAGATTTTCGGCAAGCAGATTGGCGAAACGGAATACATGCTGGGCGCCATTCCGCTGGGCGGCTTCGTGAAGATTACCGGCATGGTGGATGAGTCGCTCGACACGGAAGCCCTGAAGCAGGAGCCCCAACCCTACGAGTTCCGCGCCAAGCCCGCCTGGCAGCGTCTGATTGTGATGCTCGGCGGCATCATTGTAAACGTCATCACCGGCATTCTGATTTTCTCGGTCATCACCTTCCTCTACGGGGAAAGCTACCTGCCGGCCTCCGAGGTGCGCTACGGCGTGGTGCCCAACAAGCTGGGCGAGGAAATCGGCTTCCGCACCGGCGACAAAATCGTGAAAATCAACGGCCGCCCGTTCACGGAGTTCAACGACGTGTACAACCCCGACGTGGTGCTGGGCTCGGGCAGCTATTACACCGTGGAGCGCGGCAGTCAGCTGATTGATGTACCCGTGCCTGCCAACTTCATGGACCGCCTCTCTGACCAGGATCAGTCGTTGTTCGTGGCTCCGCTCGACCCATTTGTGGTAGCCGAAGTGGTGCCGGGTCAGCCCGCCGCCAAAGCAGGCCTGCTGGCCGGCGACCGAATTGCCCAAGTAGCCGGTAAGCGCATCAACTTCTTCCCGGAACTGCAGCAGGCGCTGAAAGAAAATGCCGGCAAGGAAACCCCGCTGCTGGTGGAGCGCAGTGGCCAGACAGTGTCGCTAAAGGTAAACGTGGACGAAGACGGCAAAGTAGGGTTCCGGCCCAAGTCGTTGCTGAACTATGCCACGCGGGAGTACAGTCTGGTTGAGTCAGTTCCGGCGGGTGCCAAGCAGGCATTCGGTATCATCACCACTCAGATCAAGGCCTTCGGTAAGATTTTCCGGGGCGAGGCATCGGCCCGCAAATCCTTGGGTGGGCCCATGGCCATTGCCCAGCAGTACGGCGCCACCTTCGACTGGCTGAAGTTCTGGACGCTCACCGGTATGCTCTCGATGGTGCTGGCCTTCATGAACCTGCTGCCCGTGCCCGCGCTGGATGGTGGCCACGTGATGTTCCTGACCTACGAAATGATTTCGGGCCGCAAGCCATCCGATAGATTCCTGGAAAACGCCCAGAAAGTAGGTATGGCTATGATTCTGTGCCTGATGGTGTTCGTGATTTTCAACGACCTCATCAAGTCCCTGTTTTAGCTTTCAGTACAAGGAAAACTCCCTGCTGCAACCGAAACTCCCGCCGGTGGTCTGATTGTTGAACGGCAGCCGTTCCCAGCCAGCCCTTCCGGCCCGAGTCGGTTTTGTGGCGGGGAGTTTTGCGTTTTTCTACTGCTATGCGTCGTTTTGTTTTGTTTTTGCCGGTCCTGCTGCTGTGCAGCCTCGCGGCCCTGGCCCATGCCTACCACACCAGCCTGATGGATGTGCGCTACAACGTGCCCAAGCAGCAGCTGGAAATTGCCCTCAAAGTCTTTACGGATGATTTTGAAAAGGGCCTGTCGGCAGGCCAGCCGCGGCCCGTGAGTCTGGTGGAAATGCCCGCCACCCAAACCACTCCACTCGTCGCCGCTTACCTGAAACGCACCCTGCACTTCGGCACCAAGCCCGGCGAAACCCTGCCCCTCACGTATCTGGGCATGCAGCACGAAGGCGACGCGCACTGGGTTTACGCCACTATCAAGCTGCCTGCCCAGAAGCTCCGCAGCATTTCCCTGCATCATCAGCTGCTCCTGGCCGAGTTCACCGACCAAATGAACATTGTGAACCTGGAGGCCGGCGGGCAGAAGCAAAGCGCCCTGTTCCGGGGCGGAGAGGAAAGCAAAACGCTCAGTTGGTAGCCTCCTTGGCCTCACCCCTGGCCCCTTTCCCGTGGAGAGGAGAGCATGACGAAACAAAGCCTCGGCTGGTAAGCCGAGGCTTTGTCGTATCTAAACGATACTAGTTGTGGTAGCGGCTTCGGAGGCGTTAGCCGAAGAAGCCGCGTAGGCAGCGCGGCTGGCCCCCCTCTCCACGGGAGAGGGGCCGGGGGTGAGGTCATTAAGGCCCTACCACCCGGAGCCGCCGCCAGCATCCTTGCCGTCGCCGCCGCCGCTGCCCTCGGGCTTAATAATGCGGAACTCCACGCGGCGGTTGGTGCGGGCATCTTCCTCCGTTATTTCGTCCTTGAGCGGCTTGGTACTGCCGTAGCCCATACTATCGATGCGGTTGGGCTTGAGCTTGCCCTTCTGCTCGATATAGCGGCGGATGGCCTCGGCACGGTCCTGGGAAAGTTTCTCGTTGAACTCGGGGTTGCCGCGCGAGTCGGTGTGGCCTTCAATGCTCAGCCGGAAATCGGGATGGTCCACCATAAACAGCGCAATCCGGTCGAGCACGGGGTACATGCTGGCGCGTATGCTGGCCTTGTCCTGATCGAACTCGATGTTCTTGAAAATCAGTGGCAGCCCGTAGTTGATGGAGTTGGTCATGAGCTTCATCACGGTGTCGCCCTTGAGTTCCAGCTGCTTTTCCACCGAGAAAAAGTCGGGGCTCTGAATGAGCAGCACATAGTGGGAGCCCTCAATCAGGTCGAAATCGAAAGAGCCGTCGTCGCGCAAGTACTTGCTGGCTACCTCAATGCCGTTGTCGGTATCAATTACGCTCACGATGCCGTTGAGCGGCCGGCTGGAAAGCGAGTCCATGAGTGTTCCTTCTACGTGCGTGGTGGCCAGGGGCTGGGCCTCCATGGGCAGCGGAAAGGAGTAGAGGTCGAGGTTCTTAAGGTCTTTTTCCTCCGAGCGGGCGTAGTACAGGTTTTTCGAGTCGCCGTCGATAGTGAAGTAATACTCCGAGCCTTTGCCGTTCACCAATGGCCCAATGTTTTTGGGTTCCTGCCAGCGGCCCCGCACGCGGTACGTTTTGTAGATATCGAAGTCGCCGAAATTAAGCAGCTGCCCACGCGAGCTGAAGTACAGCACGTGGTAGAGCGGGTGGTAGAACGGGCTGACTTCGCTTTCGCGGGTGTTCACAATCGGCCCCATATTCTCCGCCGCCGACCACTGCCCGTTTTTCAGCTTGCGCGTGTACCAGATGTCCGCCATGCCAAAGCCGCCGAGCCTGTCAGAGGCAAAATACAGCGTGTCTCCGCCCGGCGACAGGGTGGGCTGCGAGTCCCAGGACTTGGAGTTCACCTGCGGGCCCAGGCTCACGGGCACGCTCCACTCGCCGTTGGCCCCCAGCGTGGCCGTGTACAGGTCGCAGTTGCCGTTGCACTCCATACACTCGCAGCGTGCGAAAAAGATGGTTTTGCCGTCCTTGCTCAGGCAGGCGGAGCCCTCGTTGTACTGAGAGTTGATGGGCTTGGGCAGCGGCTCGGCGTCCGACCAGTACTCGCCCTCGCGGCGCGAGAGGTACAAATCCTCGTCCACCACGCTGTAGAGCCCGCGGACTTTGCGCTTGGAGGAGAAAATCAGCAGGTCGGCGTCGGCGGTAATGGCTGGGCCGTAGTCGGGGGCATCGGAGTTGATGGCCGAGCCCATAGTGGTGTATACGCCTTTGGGCGGCCGGAAGGTGGCAATGTTTTTCCGGTACTCCACCAAGGCGTAGTATTCCTTGAGCGGCACGTACAAATCGGTTTCCTTCTGCTCCAGCGAGTCGTAGTACAGCTGCACCTTGCGGATATCCTGGCGGTGGTGCTTAAGAGCCAGGCGGTAGTAGGCCTTGGCTTTTTCAGCCTGATTGGCCCGCTCGCAAAGCTGGCCCAGGCGCCAGAGCAGGTTGGTGTCGCGGTAAAAGTTTTCGATGCCGAACTGCGACACGTACTGCTCCAGCAGGGTGCGGGCCTGGGCGTAGTTGTGGCGCTTTTCGGCCTGCTGAATGGCTTTCAGCGCCTTCTTATTATAGAAGTAGGGCAGACGGTTGACGTTCAGAAACTCCGGGGTGCCATCGGGCCGCAACCGGAGCTGACGTACCTGGCGGGCATTGAGTGGGCGTTGACGCAGGTTGCCCTGAGCCCCGGCCCCCAAGGCCAGAAACATCAGAGCCAGCATGAGCCACGCAGAACGGATAAGGTAGGGCATACAATAGGGAAAGCCGCAACGACGGCTGCGGCTGGGTAGCTTCAAAAATAGGAGAATTTCTACGTTTCTCACGCATGCCACTTTCCCCAGACGTTGCGGCACCTTCCTGCCGGGCCGGCAGCCTCGCCACCCGAAATGACAGGCCCGCTGCCATGGCACAGCGCTTGCCGATTCAGTATATTCGGCAGCTTCCGTTTCTTGCGGCGGCGGCCGGTCCCGCTGGGCTGCCAATCTGGCACCGCTGCGGCCTTTCTCCTCCTATGAGCTACGACCCTTCCTCGCCTAGCGCTTTTTCTCGCCTGATGCTGCTTTCTTCTTCCGACGACCCGGCCGAGCTGGTTTCTGTAGTAGCTGCCGACCCTGAGCAGCCCTTGCCCGCCGACCAGGCCCCTGATGTGCTACCCCTGCTGCCCGTGCGCAACACGGTGCTGTTTCCCGGCGTGGTGCTGCCGGTCACCGTCACCCGTAAAAAGAGCATCCGGCTGGTGCGCAAGGCTTACCGGGGCAACAAAATAGTGGGCGTGGTGGCGCAGAAAAATGGGCAGAGCGACGACCCGGCCTTGGCCGACCTCTACCAGGTGGGTACCATGGCCAAAATCCTGAAGCTGCTGGTGCTGCCCGATGGGAATACGACTATCATCATTCAGGGGCAGAGCCGGTTTCAGATCGAGGAGCTGCAGCAGGAAACGCCCTACCTCACGGCGCGCGTGCGGTACTTCCCCGAGTCGTTTCCGAACAAGAAGTCCAAGGAAGTGAAGGCGCTGGTGGCCTCGCTGAAAGATGCGGCCACCAAGATGATGAAGCTGAACCCGGAAATTCCGCAGGAAGCTCAGGTAGCGCTGGACAACATCGACTCCCCGGCTTTTCTCACGCATTTCCTCTCTTCCAACATCAACGTGGAAGTGGGCGTGAAGCAGCAGCTCCTGGAAACACCTGACGGCGTACAGCGCGGCACTCAGCTGCTGGAGCTGATGCTCAAGGAAATTCAGCTGCTGGAAATCAAGCGCGAAATCCAGACGAAAGTCCACACTGATATTGACCAGCAGCAGCGCGACTATTTCCTGCGCCAGCAAATCAAAGTGCTACAGGACGAGCTGGGCTTCGACGGCCCCGACCAGGAAGTGGAAAAGCTGCGTCAGCGCGCTAAAACCAAGCAATGGTCAGAGGCTGTGGCCAAGCACTTCAGCAAGGAAATCGACAAGCTCAGCCGCATCAACCCGCAGGCCGCTGAGTACCCGGTGAGTCTGAACTACGTGGAGTTTCTGCTGGACTTGCCCTGGGCCGAGTACACCAAGGATAACTTCAACCTGAAGCGCACTCAGAAAATCCTCGACCAGGACCACTACGGCATGGAAAAGGTGAAGGCGCGCATCATTGAGTATCTGGCTGTGCTCAAGCTGAAAAATGACTTGAAAGCGCCTATTCTTTGCCTCTACGGCCCTCCTGGCGTGGGTAAAACCAGCCTTGGCCGCTCAGTAGCCAAGGCCCTGGGCCGCAAGTACGTGCGCATGAGCCTGGGTGGGGTGCGCGACGAAGCCGAAATCCGCGGGCACCGCAAAACCTACGTGGGCGCCATGCCGGGCCGCATTATTTCTCAGATCAAGAAAGCCGGCGTGTCGAACCCCGTCATCGTGCTCGACGAAATCGACAAGCTGGCCTCCGACTTCCGGGGCGACCCGCAATCGGCCTTGTTGGAGGTGCTCGACCCCGAGCAGAATGCCACCTTCACCGACAACTACCTGGAAGTGGAGTACGACCTCTCGAAGGTGCTGTTCATTGCCACGGCCAACTCGCTCGATACCATTCACCCCGCCCTGCGCGACCGGATGGAAATCATCGACCTGACGGGCTATACCCTGGAGGAAAAAACCCAGATTGCCAAAAAGCACCTCTGGCCCAAGCTCCTACACGAGCATGGCCTGGGCCTCAAGGACGTGAACATCAGCACGGCGGCCCTGCAGCGCGTCATCGACGACTACACCCGCGAAAGTGGGGTGCGCAGCCTGGAGCGCAAGCTCGGGGGGGTGGTGCGCAACGTGGCCAAAAGCAAAGCCATGAAGGAGACGTACCCGCCCACGCTGGAACCCAAAGACGTGGCCCGCATCCTGGGCGCCGCCATCTTCGACCGGGACCAGTACCAGGACAACGAAACCGCCGGCGTGGTAACGGGCCTGGCCTGGACCTCCGTGGGCGGCGACATACTGTTCATTGAAAGCCTGCTGAGCCGGGGCCGGGGCAAGCTCACCCTTTCCGGTCAGCTTGGCGACGTGATGAAGGAGTCGGCCGTGACGGCGCTGAGTTACCTGCGCAGCCGGGCCGAGGAGCTAGACATCGACTACCGTCTCTTCGACCAGTACGATCTGCACATTCACTTCCCGGAGGGTGCTGTGCCCAAAGATGGGCCGTCGGCCGGCATTGCTATTTTCACCAGCATTGCTTCGGTGTTCACGCAGCGCAAAATCCGCAGCCACCTGGCCATGACGGGCGAAATCACCCTGCGCGGCAAAGTACTGCCGGTGGGTGGCATCAAGGAAAAGATTCTAGCCGCCAAGCGGGCTGGCGTACGCGACATTATCCTCTGCCACAAAAACCGCAAGGACATCGACGAAATTTCGGCCGAATACCTCAAGGACCTCACCATCCACTACGCCGACCGGGTAGACGACGTGCTACGCGTGGCCTTGCTGGAAGAGAAAGTGGCCCAACCGATGAAGCTGGTCGTGCGCGACGAGGCTCTGCCGCTGCCGGGGGCTAGCGTGGAGGTACAATAAGTGGCAGTTATTCGTTGTTGGTTGTCAGTTGTTCGTTATTGGGTGGTAGCTTTCGGTAGTCGGTAATGGCTGGTTTGGCAATCGGGGAAGCAAGTAAAGCTTCCGCCAGAGAAACCTGCTCTCAATGGCCTGACTGGCAATCAACAACGGAATACAAGCAACTAAAGCAGCAGATGAGGCACGCGCTACGCATTCGGATAGGTATTGGTAGTTGGCTGCTGGGGTTGCTGCTGAGCGGCCCGGCAGCCCTGGCTCAGCTGGGCGGGCAGCGGGCATTTTCGTTTCTGACCTTGCCGCCCAGCGCCAAGCTGGCCGGCCTCGGCAGCGCCAACGTCTCCTCCTTCGATGCCGACGTGACCATGCTCTACGGCAACCCGGCGCTGCTGAACGAGCAGATGGACGGCCGCGCCTCGCTTACCTATATCGACTACCTGTCGGACATCAAGCAAAGCACCGCCACCTACGTGCACAACTCCGACCGGCTGGGGCGGCTGGGTTTCGGCCTCACGTACCTCAACTACGGCAAGTTCGAGCAGTTCGACCCGGCCGGCAATCCGCTGGGCGAGTTTTCGGTGAACGAGTACGCATTGGGCGTTACCAAGTCCGTAACGACAGGCCCGTTTACGATGGCAGGTACGGCCAAGCTGGCCGTGTCGGGCATTGCGGGCAACCACGCGCTGGGCGCTTTGCTTGATGCGGGTGGGTTGTTTAAGCATCCCACCAAGGATTTCACGGTGGGTCTGGCGGTGAAGAACCTGGGCTACCAGTTCAAGCCCTATACTGGTGCCGACCGGGAGCCGATGCCACTGGATGTGCAGATTGGCGCTTCCATCAAGCCCGAGCATATGCCCCTGCGCATGTCCATCACGGCGCACAATCTGCAGCAGTTCGATATCGTGTACCTCGACTCCACCCAGCGCGGCACTCTGGACGAAAACAACGAGGAAAAGAAACCTAAGAAAACCGTGGGAGACCAGATTGCCCGCCATTTTGTAGTGGGCGGGGAGCTGATTCTGAGCAAAAACTTTAACGTACGCATCGGCTACAACCACCTGCGCCGCCGCGAGTTGCGCCTTGATACCCGCTCGGCCGGGGCAGGTCTGAGCTTCGGCGTCACGTTCCGCATCAGCCAGTTCCAGTTCGACTACACGCGCGCCTACTACCACGCCAGCGGCGCCAGCAACTACTTCACGCTTTCCCGCAGCCTGGCTTCCATTTTTCAGAAAGACCCGGGTAGTTAGCCCCGGCCAGCGCTTTTTCGTACGGATGGCCGGCTGCCGGGGCAACGCTTAGGGGCTGCTCCGACTCTAGCCCTTTGTCCGTCTTTTTACTTTTTCTATGCTCGATTCCTCCCAGTTTCTCACGCCGGTCCAGATTGTGGCCGAGCTGGATAAGTATATCATTGGCCAGCACGACGCCAAGCGCCATGTGGCCATTGCCCTGCGCAACCGCTGGCGCCGCCTGCACGCCCCGCTGGACATGCAGCGCGAAATTGTGCCCAACAACATTCTGATGATTGGCTCGACGGGCGTAGGTAAAACCGAAATTGCCCGCCGTCTGGCCAGCATTGCCGATGCGCCCTTCACCAAAGTTGAAGCCTCGAAGTTCACGGAAGTAGGCTACGTGGGCCGCGACGTGGAAAGCATGGTGCGCGACTTGGTAGAGCAGTCGGTGAACATGGTGAAGCAGCGCCGCAAGGAAGCCGTGAATGTGCAGGCCGCTCAGGCCGTGGAAGACATCATTCTCGATGCCCTGATTCCGCCCGTAACCGGTTCCTCCCTTAGCCGCGCCCCCGGCTTTGGCCCGGCGTCGGACCCTAATGCCGTGCCCGACTCCGACCAGGAACTGAACGAGCGGACGCGGGAACGGTTTCGGGAGAAAATCCGGGCCGGCGAGCTGGATGACCGCAAAATCGAAATTCAGGTGCAGCAGAATCCTACCGCCGGCATCGGCGTGGTCGGCGGCTCGGCCGGTATGGACGAGGCTTCGATGGCCGGCCTGCAGGATATGCTGGGCTCGATGCTGCCCAAGAAAACCCGCAAGCGCAAAGTCACCATTGCCGAGGCCCGAAAAATTCTGCTCGATGAGGAAGCCGCCAAGCTCATCGATATGGATGAGGTAAAGGACGAAGCCATCCGGCTGGCCGAAAACGCCGGCATCATCTTCATTGACGAAATCGACAAGGTAGCCAGCCGGAGCGGCAAGGGTGGGGGAGGCCCCGACGTAAGCCGGGAAGGCGTGCAGCGCGACCTGCTGCCCATCGTGGAAGGCTCGGCCGTGAGCACTAAATACGGCATTATCCACACCGACCACATCCTGTTCATTGCCGCCGGGGCCTTCCACGTAGCCAAACCCTCGGATCTGATACCGGAGCTGCAGGGCCGCTTCCCTATTCGCGTAGAGCTGCAAAGCCTGACCAAGGAGGATTTTTATTTGATTCTCAAAGACCCCAAAAACGCCCTCACCAAGCAGTATGAGGCCCTGCTGCAAGCGGAGGAAGTACACTTGAGCTTCGACGATAGCGCCCTGCAGCGCCTGGCGGAAATTGCCTTCGACGTGAATACCGATGTAGAGAACATTGGAGCCCGCCGCCTGCACACCGTGATGAGCCGCCTGCTCAACGACATCCTCTTCGACGTGCCCGACCGTATCGGCCCCAATGCCCGCATCCTGATTACCCGCGAACTGGTGGATGAACGGCTGCAAAGCATGGTTCGAAACCGGGACTTGAGCCAGTATATATTGTAGCGGAATGTGCATCCAAAAAAGAAAGAGAGGCAGCCCAAGGCTACCTCTCTTTCTTTTTAGATAGTGGTATTATACTATATGTGGCCGACCGGCACAGCCCGGAATTTACTGCAACCAAAAGCGTAAGGGCAATGGGTAGCCCAAAGATAGACCTCTTATATAGTATTTATTGGGGAGAGTTGCACCCTAGTAGGACGGACTTTTCTGCAGGCAGCTGGATTGGTGCTGGGAGCCAGACGCAGGCATGCGGAAATGAATAAAGAATGAAGGCTGCTTTTAAGTATGACAAAACCCTGCTAAATTGTGCACTGATTGAAAGGGAGTAAGGCACGGAGGGCAGATTCAAGCAGCAAGGCTAATTGGTTGTAGGCAGCCGGGTTCCTTTTCTTCGAATTTTTACCAAGCAACGTTGACGGGCTCAGTAGCCTTTTCGGGTAGTTCCTGCGGTTAGAAATAGTATAATGCATCAACATGGCTCGTGTGACTAGCTGTAATTTTTAGCAAGGAGGCATGCAAGGAATCCAAGAAAAGACCAATGTTCCGGCGCATTTTATAAAAATACCCTGCTGCCATTGCCCAACAGATAATCTTTGGAATCATAATTTTTTGTACGTTTGACAATCATCATTCACTTTTTTACCCTTTTCACTCACCAAACCAAAAGTCCATGAAAAAAATCTTATTCCTGAGTTTCCTGCTCATTACGACTCTGTTGCAGCAGGTCGTGGCGCAGGATCGGGCTATTTCCGGACGGGTAACTGACCGTAGTAACGGACAGGGGCTGCCGGGAGTAACTGTTCTCGTCAAGGGAACAACCGTTGGAGCATCCACGAACTCTGATGGTACTTATACCCTTAGCGTACCCGCTTCTGCTACGACGCTCGTGTTTTCCTCCATTGGCTATACGCAGGTTGAGCGTCCTATCGGTACTGCTTCTACCATTGATGTAGGATTGGCTACGGATACAAAAACGCTGGGTGAAGTAGTAGTAACCGGTGCTCTGGGTATCCAGCGTCAGCAGCAGCAGGTGGGTTATGCCACGGCTACGCTTGACACGAAAGAAGTTACGCAAGCACGTGTTACCAACGTTACCAACGGTTTGGCCGGTAAAGTATCCGGTCTGCAAATCCAGACTATTGGCGCTGGTGTAAGCCCCCAAGTGCGCGTTACGCTGCGCGGCAGCCGTTCGCTGCTGGGCAACAACGAAGCCCTGATTGTTATTGACGGCAACATCTCTACCAATGACGCTCTGCTGGCTCTGAACCCCGACGACGTTGACAACATCTCGGTACTGAAAGGTGCCAACGCCGCCGCTCTCTACGGCTCACAGGCTTCGAACGGTGCTTTGGTAATCACCACCAAAAAGGGCGGTACCAAGCAGCAGGTTACCTTGTCTCAAACCTCGCAGTTTGAGTCCGTGTCGTTCCTGCCCGATTTCCAGGACCAGTTTGGTCTGGGTGCTAACTCGTGGAACCAGACTCGCGAGCCTTATGCTCCCGATAACGCAGTTGACCTTAACGAAGACTACCAGTACAACAGCTTCGAAAACCAGCAGTTCGGCCCCCGTTTCGATGGGGTAGTTCGTCCGCTGGGCAACGTGCTGTCTGATGGCACCACGCAGCTGCTGCCGTACAGCGCCCGCAAAAACGAGAAGCGTGATTTCTTCAACACGGGTTACCAGATGCAGAACTCGGTAACCTTCTCCGGTGGTGATGTAAAAACCAAGTATTACGCTTCTTACCAGAACGTTCGTAACAACGGTATCATCCCCAAAGACAAGTTCGACCGGAATACCTTCCGCTTCAATGCCTCGCACGAGTTCGACCGTCTGACCATTGGTACCAACATCTCCTACACGCTGCAGAAGGTAGATGCCACGTCCAACATCAGCCGTGATGAGTCGGTGTACTGGAACTGGTTCAACACGGGTGTACAGGTTCCCCTGACGTCTTATAAGGACTGGGAAAACAATCCTTACGCTTCGCCGGACGGTTACTACAACAACTTCTACCACAACCCTTACTACATCCTGGACAACAACCGCACGAAAGACCGTCGCAACACGATCATCGGCAGCGTTGATTTGTCTTATAAGCTTACTGACTGGCTGCGTGCGCAGTACCGCATTGGTATCACCAACATCGACCAATCGAGCCTGCAGTACCAGAACAAGCTGCTGCTGAGCACATACACCGTAGACAACACGTACAAAACCTACCAGCCCGGTGGCTTTGTACAGGATGTAGCCAGCAATCAGAACCGCATCAACTCCGATGCTTACCTGAGCATGGATAAAGCATTCGGTGATATCTCGCTGCAGGCTGTTCTGGGTAACAACATCCAGCAGTACAGTGCAGATTTCCGCAACGTAGCTTCGACTGGCCTGTCGTCTCCCGGTTTGTTCAACCTGTCGAACCGCGTAGGTAACCTGACCGGCTCCGATGCCAGCGCCCGTGTTCGCACGTACGCTTTCTATGCCGATGCTACCGTGGGCTACAAAGATTTTGTATACCTGCACGGTTCGGGCCGTTACGACAACGTATCGAACTTGAGCAAAGAGAACCGCAGCTTCTTCTACCCTGCTGTTGACGCCTCGTTCATTTTCAGCAACGCCATTCCGGCCCTGAAAGACGCTTCGTTCCTGGATTACGGTAAGATTCGCGGCGGTATCACCAAAGTAAGCCAGATCAACCTGGGCGGTACTACTGCCGGTGCTTTCAACAGTGCCGTTGGCGTGTACCAGAGCTTTGGCGCCTATGCACTGCAGCCTACGTTCAACCTAGGTGCAGGCTATCCTTTCGGTGCCAACGCCTCTTACACAGCTGGCAACCAGCTGGTGGATGCTGCTCTGGAACCCGAAACTACGATTTCGTATGAAACCGGTATCGAGCTGGCTTTCCTGAAGCGCCGCGTTTCGACTGCTGTTACCTACTACAAGCAGAACAGTAAGAACCAAACGATTCCGACGAGCATTTCCCGCGCTACTGGCTTCGCTTCTAACCTGATCAACGCAGGTGAAGTAGAAAACCGCGGTGTTGAAATTGATTTGAACCTGACCCCAGTGCGCTCAGAAAATGGCTTTACCTGGACGGTGGGTGGTAACTACAACTACAATGCAAACAAAGTGGTTTCGCTGCCCGGCGGTCTGACCCAGCTTGCTTTGTCGACTGGTGGTAACGCTCAGCTGTATGCTCTTCCCGGCCAGCCTTTCCCGATTCTGCGCGGTTCCTACTATCAGCGCACGCCAGGCAACCTGATCGTAATGGCTCCTACCAAAAACGCCTACGATGCAGGTGATCAGACGCAGTATTACTACCCTGTGAAAGCAGGTGACATTAAAACGCTGGGCGCTGGTAACACCCAGCCTAAGCATAAATACGGCTTCAACACGTCGCTGACCTTCAAAGGCATCACTTTGGCTGGCCAAGGGGAACTTCGCACGGGCTATGTAGTGTATAACTCGATAGGTGAAGATCTAGACTTCACTGGCAGTGGTGCCCGTAGCACGATGTACAACCGTGAAAACTTCGTATATCCGAACTCGGCTATTCCGCAAACGGATGCCAACGGTACTGTTACTTACGTACCGAACACGTCGGGTGTAACGCCTGGTGGTGCTGAGTTCTGGGCCCAGAACTCAACCTGGAACCGGACGGTAGCTGAAAACTACGTGACTTCTGGTAAGTTCTTCAAGATCCGTGAAGTGTCGCTGTCCTACGCTCTGCCTGCTGACCTCGTGTCGAAAATCGGTGTTGTGAAGGGCGCTTCGATCAACTTCTTCGGCCGGAACATCTTTACTTGGGTACCCAAAGAGAACATCTACACTGACCCGGAATTCAGCTTCAGCAACTCGAACGCCATCGGCATCAACACCAACCTGAACACCCCGCCGACCAAGTTCTACGGAGCAACCCTGAACGTAACTCTCTAAATTGCTCACGCATTCATGAAAATACTACCCAAAATTCTGTTTGCGGCAGCTCTTACAACTGCTGCATCCAGCTGCGACGATTTCCTCGACATCAACGAGAACCCGAACTCCTTCACGCAGGAGTCGGTAGCGCCGGATATTATTCTGGCTCAGGCACTCACCAACACAGCTGCTATCTATACCGGCAACAACCCCAGCTATAATAGCTATGCCAGCTGGGCTGCCGGATATTGGTCTAAAACCAACACGGTTAGCGGTTACGGGGAAGAGCAGACGTACAACTACTCCTCTTCTTACTACGCCGGCCTGTTCGACAACACCTACGACAACCTGAATGACTACAACATCATTCAGACCCGGGGTGCCACTACCGGTTTCCCCAACCACGCGGCCATTGCCCGGATCATGAAAGCGTATGGTTTTCTGCTGCTGGTAGACCAGTATGGTAATATTCCTTACTCGGAAGCGCTAAAAGGTGCTGGTAACGTTACGCCGAAGTATGACAAGGCGGAGGATATCTATGCCGATCTGCTAGTGCAGTTGAAGGGTGCCATTGCTGACATCGATGCAGCGCACGACGATGCAACGGCCCGGTTGGTAAGCCGTGAGGACGTTGTGTTCGGCGGCAACATGGACAAATGGAAGCAGTTTGCCAACAGCTTGCAGCTTCGTATTTTGTTACGTGAGTCGCAAACTGCTAGTGAGGCTATCAACAATGAGGTGAAGACGCAACTGGCTGCTCTGCAGACTGCTAAGGACGGCTTTATCACCTCAGACGTAGTAGTACAACCTAACTATGCAATTAACGCTGGTCAGCAGAACCCGCTGTACAACCGCTACGCTTACACCGCAGCCGGTACCGGTGCTACCGAGCGTAACTATCAGGTACCAACGCAGTACGTCATTGACCAGTACGTCAACAACAGCGACCCCCGCGTATCGCAGTTATACACCAGAGGTGCTCGTGTCATCGATGGTGTGAACACCCCGGGCTACGTTGGTGCTGTGTTGGGCGAATCTACGCCTCCTACCACTGGTACTGCTTCGGCCAGCACCCGCCAGGCTTCCCGTTTCCTGGGTGCCAACTCGCTTACGGCCAGCGGTGGTATCATTAAAGGCGCAACAGCCCCAACGCCATTGATGCTGCTTGCTGAGCAAAAATTCAACGAAGCTGAAGCTGATACCCGCGGACTCTTCACGGGTGGTGAAGAAGAAGCCAAAAAGGATTATCTGGACGGCATCAAAGCGTCGTTCATTTACTTCTACCGCCCAGCCAGCACCTCGCTGGGCGCAATCAACCTTTCTACGCTCGGTGGTGCTACGACTGAAACTCCTGGTATTACTCAGTACAACACCTACATTGCTACTACGGCTGCAGGTGGAGTGAATGAGAAGAATGCTTTGGTAAACTTTGATGAAGCCAAAACCAACGGCGCTCTTGGTAAGCAGGAAATCATTATCTACCAGAAATACCTGGCTTTGAATTCCATTGCCAGCGTAGAAGCTTGGGATGATATCCGTCGCACTGGTTTTCCGAAAATCCCTGTTCCAATTAGTGCTGCAGAAGGTAAACTGCCAGCGCGTCTGCTCTATCCATTGAGCGAGGTGAGCACCAACTCGGCTAACGTTCCAGCAGGAGTTACGCAATACAGCAAAATTTTCTGGGACGTGGTTGACTAACCAACCTTGTTTTCAGCAATTATGAAAAAGGGCTGCTCAATTGAGCAGCCCTTTTTCATTTATAAAAAATTTGGGTAAGCCAATAGTATAATTAAAGGCACCAACTCAGCTTTGCATCAGGAACCCCTTGATGTACTCGTCTAAGTCCCCGTCGAGCACGTTCTGCACATCCGTGCGCTCGATGCCGGTGCGTAGGTCTTTGATGAGCTTGTAGGGGTGCAGCACGTAGTTGCGAATCTGCGAGCCGAAATCGATGCGCTTCTTGGTCGCTTCCAGCTTGTCGCGCTCGGCGTGGCGCTTGTCCATCTCTATTTGGTAGAGGCGCGACTTGAGCATGCGCAGGGCGTGTTCCTTGTTCATGAGCTGGCTGCGCTCAATCTGCACGGCAATGATGATTCCGGACGGTGCGTGGGTCAGGCGCACGGCGGTTTCCACCTTGTTTACGTTCTGCCCACCCGCACCACCGGCCCGGAACGTGTCCCAGCTGATGTCGGCCGGATTGATTTCGATGTTGATAGTATCATCGATGACGGGATAGGCAAACACCGACGCGAACGACGTATGGCGGCGGCCGCTGCTGTCGAAAGGAGAAATGCGCACGAGCCGGTGAACTCCGATTTCACTTTTGAGGTAGCCGTAAGCAAAGTCCCCGTCGATTTCCAGAGAGGCTGACTTGATACCGGCACCCTCACCTGGCTGGTAACTGATTTGACGCACCCCAAAGCCGTGACTTTCAGCCCACATGATGTACATGCGCATAAGCATTTCGGCCCAGTCCTGGCTTTCGGTGCCACCGGCGCCGGGGTTGATGTCGATGATGGCGGAGAGCTGGTCTTCCTCGTCGCTCAGCATACGCTTGAACTCCAGCTGCTCTACTTTCTTGAGCGTGGCGTCAAAATCGGCCTGCATTTCAGCTTCTGTTACGTCGCCTTCCTTGTAGAAGTCAAACAAAACTTCCGTGTCGGCAATGGCCTGCTGCACGGCTTCGTAGTCGTCGGTCCAGGTTTTGAGGGCCTTGATTTCCTTTAGCAGGACTTCGGCTGCTTTGGAGTCGTTCCAGAAGTCGGCAGACGTGGTCCGGGCTTCGGCCTGTACTACTTGTTCTTTGCGGGCATCGTAGTCAAAGATACCTCCTCAGGGCCTCGGCGCGGCCCTTCAGTTCCTTCACCTGTTCGTAGGTCATGGAGTTAGTTGTGAGTGATGGGAGAAAGCGTAAAGGTAGCTATACACCAACGCCCGCCACCGGCTGAAACCGGTAGCGGGCGTTGAATACATGTAAAGACTGTCTTCTAGATGCGTACCATCCAGTTGTGCTCATCGGCGGCCTCGCCGGTACGGATAGCTTGCAGCGCGGCCGAAGCCCGCTTGGAGAAGGCATCGGTTCCGGCTACAGGCAGGTCGAAATCCGTGCCTTCGTAGCCAATGGTAGCAATGGGCGCGATGGTAGCGGCCGTGCCCACACCGAAGGCTTCCTGCAAAGTGCCGGCGCGCTGGGCTTCCAGGAGTTCGAAAATGGAGACTTTCCGCTCTTCCACGGGCATGCCCCAGTCGCGGGCCAGCTGCAGAATGCTGCGGCGCGTGATGCCGTCTAGAATCGATGTGCTAAGCGCCGGAGTAACCAAGCGGCCGTCGATGATGAAGATGGCGTTCATCGTGCCCGATTCTTCCACGTACTGGTGCTCGGAGGCATCCGTCCAGATAAGTTGGTTGTAGCCCTCCTGCTGGGCCAGCCGGGTGGGATACATAGCAGCGCCGTAGTTGCCGGCATTCTTGGCGAAGCCGGCGCCGCCTTCGGCCGAGCGCACGTACTTCTGCTCGAAGCGCACCCGTAGCGGCTTGTTGTAGTACAAGCCTACCGGACAGGTGAAGATGACGAAGCGGTAGGTATCGGAAGGACGCACGCCGATGAAGCCGTCGGTGGCAAACATGAACGGTCGGATGTAGAGGGCGCTGCCGGGGGCATCGGGCACCCAATCGGCGTCGAGGCGAATGAGCTGGGCCAGGCCCTGCATGAATAGCTCCTCGGGCACGGCTGGCATGCACATCCGCTCGGCGGAGGCATTCAGGCGCTGCAGGTTGTCGAGCGGGCGGAACAGGGCAATGTCGCCCTGCGCGTTCTTGTAGGCTTTCATGCCCTCAAAAATGGCCTGCCCGTAGTGCAGGGCCGACGTAGCGGGGCTAACCGACATTTCGCCGTAGGGCAAAATCTGAGGCTCCTGCCACTGCCCGTCACTGTAGTCAACCACAAACATGTGGTCGGCGAAGATTTTACCGAACTCAATGTGCTCAGGGTCGAGCTGCGACAGGCGGGAAGCCGTGGTGCGCTGCGTCTGAATCGTCAGGGTGTCGAGCATAGAAACAGGAAGTAAGCAGGAAAAAGGGGGGTGGGGGTAGGGAAGGAACGGATTTAATGGCGCGGCTTCCAGGTAACCTCGTCGGTACCCAGCTCCACAGCCATTAGTCTACTCAGCACAAACAGAAAATCAGACAGGCGGTTCAAATATACCGGTACCAGTTCGGCTACCGGGGCGTCATCGGCCAGGGCTACCACCAGCCGCTCGGCCCGCCGACAAACGCAGCGCGCCACGTGAGCAAAGGAAACGGACTGATGCCCGCCCGGCAAAATAAACTCGCGCAGCTCGGGCAGCAGCTCATTCATCTGGTCCATCTGCTGCTCCAGCAGCACCACATCCTCGGCGTGCAGATCGGGCAGCTTCATGCGCGACTTTTCGGGGTCGGCGGCCAGGGTAGAGCCGATGGTGAACAGACGGTCCTGGATTTCCTTGAGCAGGTCGCGTCGGGCAGCGTTGACAGGCTGGTCGCGCACGAGGCCCACGTAGGAGTTCAGCTCATCCACGGTGCCGTAGCACTCAATGCGCAGGCTGGCTTTGGAAACGCGGGTTCCGCCAATAAGCGAGGTAAGGCCTTTGTCGCCGGTTTTGGTGTAAATCTTCATAAAAGGAAACCCGGGAAACAAACAAGCCTTGGGCTGACGACATCAGCACCGGCAGGCTACCGTTCCGTGGCCGACAGATGGTGGGTGGTAATGTTCTGGTTGAGCAAATCGGACTCAATGCGTCCGTCGCGCAGGCGCACGATGCGGTGTGCGAAGTTGGCAATATCTTCTTCGTGCGTCACCATGATGATGGTGTTGCCTTTGGCGTACAGGGCCTCAAACAAATCCATGATTTCGTGGCTGGTTTTGGAGTCGAGGGCGCCGGTGGGCTCATCGGCCAGCAGCACGCTGGGGTCGTTGACGAGGGCGCGGGCAATGGCCACGCGCTGGCGCTGGCCGCCCGACAGCTCGTTGGGCCGGTGCTTGGCGCGGGTATCGAGGCCCACGCTGCGCAGAGCCAGCATGGCTTTTTCTTCGCGGTCGGCTTTGTTGTAGCCCGCGTAAATCAGCGGCAAAGCCACATTGTCGAGGGAAGTGGCGCGGGGCAGCAGGTTGAAGCTCTGGAAGATAAAGCCGATTTCCTTGTTGCGCACGTCCGCCAGCTGGTTGTCGGTCATGCGGCTCACGTCCTTGCCATTGAGCACGTACTGGCCGCTGCTGGGCGTATCCAGGCAGCCCACAATGTTCAT
The DNA here is from genome assembly GCF_015773195.1 of Hymenobacter guriensis. Taxonomy (GTDB): domain Bacteria; phylum Bacteroidota; class Bacteroidia; order Cytophagales; family Hymenobacteraceae; genus Hymenobacter; species Hymenobacter guriensis. The sequence continues at coordinate 33,336 of NZ_JADWYK010000002.1, read as the reverse complement.
GAGCGTGGATTTGCCCGAGCCCGACGGCCCCATAAAGGCCACGTACTCGCCCCGCTGAATGCTGATGGAAACGTCCTGCAGGGCGTGAATTCGTTCGGTGCCCATCTGGTACACCTTCGAAATATCCGTGGTTTCAATAACAAGAGGGGACATGGTCGGAGAGGTTAGTTCCAGGATGGGGTAAGGGGAGCAGAGGGGCGGGTAACACCGGGCTGACTTTGAAAGGTAGCGTATTCCGCCGGCGAAAGCAACGTGCGCAGCTTGCGCAGGGGTTCTGTGGCGTAGTCGGGCAACCCAGCCGCTACGGCCGCCAGGATGTAAGCTTTCAGCAAAGGAACGGATTCAGGATTATATTCTATGCCCCGCAGCAGCACCTGGTACGCCGCCAGCAACTGCCGCCGCTGCTGGTAGAACCGCCCCGCCGCCAGCAACGCTTCCTCCACGTACGGCGCCTCTTGCGCCACTTGTTGGTAAAGCTTATCGGCCTGGGCGGGCGTGGCAGCCGTAAGGGCGCGGAAGTAGATGGCATATCCCTTATCGAGCCCCTGAAAATAAGCCTGAGTTAGCAGCTGGCGTAGCGCGGTAAGGTTCTGCTGTTGAGCCAGCGTGCGGCCACGTACCACATTCCAGGCTGAGCCCTCAGCCGTGCGGGTATCTACGGGTGGAGCGAAGGTGGCCGTGAGGCTGGCCGCTTCGGCTGGCTGCTGCTGAGTGAGAGCCGCAGTGGCCTGCGCCCGGGCCGCCAGCCGCCGCAACGTCGGTTGCCGCACGGCAGTGGCAATAGCCACCCGCTCCACTGCTGATAAGGCTGCGCCGCGCAGCACCAGATAATCGACCTTGCTGGAATCCGGGGCCAGCAGTACCGAGCCGGGCGTGTGTCGCAAGGTTGCGAGTAGCCGCCGCGCGGCCTGGGCCTGGGCTGGTTCGGCAATGGCGCGGGCCGCCGTGTGCCGGGCCGAGTCCAGCTGGCCGGCCAGCGCCAGCGCGTAGGCCCGAGGTAATAGCGCCGACGTAGCCTGTGGTCCCTGGGCTTCACTCAGGCGCGCCACGGCGGTGGGAGCGGCCCCCTGTTCCAGCAGCCAAAGGCCCTGCAGCTGCTGGTAATACGCGGCGCTGGCGCTCTGGGCCGAGGCCAGCGGCGCCAGTGTATTCTGAGCCGAAGCCGGCCGGCCCCCATACTGCTGGGTGAGAGCCAGCAAAAACTGCAGCTGCTCCGCGTACGGGTCATTGCTCAGGTACTGCGGAAGTCGGCGCAGGGTAGGCAGCAACGTCGTGTCCTGCTGCCGCACCCGGCCCAGCGCCGCATGATAGAGCAGGGCAAAGGACGCGGGAGTAAGCACGGTGTCGGTGGGAACGGAGGCCGCTTGAGGCTGCGGCAGACGCTGGTGCAGGGCTACCAGGTGCCGGTTGCTTTGCAGGGCGTTGGAGCCCGTTCCCGCGCCCTGCTCGTACTTCTGGGCCTCCACCCATTGCTCCTGCTGCATCAGAAAAGCCAGCTGGTTGCTGTGTAGCGCCGCGTTGCTGGGGTCGGCGGCCAGGGCGCGCTGCTGGTAGTAGACAACGGAGTCGGTGAGGGAGGAGCGGGTGTAGAACTGAGCCAGCTCACTGGCCAGGGCAGCGCTGCCGGGGGTAGCGCGCAAGCCTGCCCACAGTGTGCGTTGCCGCTCAAAGAAGTCGGCCGGGTCGTTGAACAGGGAAGCCAGCCGCAGGGAAATCTTTTCCGAAGGAGCCCGGCTCAGGGCGCGGCGCAGCGCATTGATTTCGTTCTGGCGCTGCGTACGGGCGCGGTACAGCTCCGCCCGGCCCAGGCTGGCTTTGTGGTTGAAGCGGTCCATCCAGTCACTCTCGGCGTAGTACCGCTCGGCCAGCAGCGCCAGCGACTCGTCGTCGGGCTGCAACTCGCTCTGCCAGCGCGTGAGGTCGCCCAGCTGGTTGTAGTAGCCGGCCTGGGTCTGGTAGTACAGGTCAAGCTTATGGCGCAGCACAATGGCTATGAGCACCCCGATGCCCACCACGTATACCGCGTAGAATGGCAGCCGACGGGGCTCAAATACCACCCGGTACACCCGCAGCTTCTGGCGAATGAGGGGCGCGAAATTCAGCAGCACGTAAAGCAGGAACGCCGCCCCCAGCACCAGAAACGCGGTAGCGGTAAAGTAGCGGCCGGCTTCCATCAGCGGGTCGTTCTGCACGGCAAACGCATAAGCCAGCGTAGCGCCCGCATAGGTAGTCAACGCACCAAACAGATAGGGCGCCGCCGAAGCTGGTACCCAACCCGCCAGCGTAGGCTGCCGACGGGCTAGTCCCAGCGCCCCCATTACGGTAGCCAGCAGCAAAAGCAGGTAAGGGTCGAGGCGTAGGCCGGGCAGCAGCTGCACGTCGCCATTGGTGAAGTAGTAGAGCAGGAGCATGACCAGGTACAGCCCGCTGGCCAGCACAAACGGCCACAGCCCGAAGCGGCTTTGCTGGTTTTCGGCCTGGGTGTTCAGCCACAGCAGCAGGCGGATATTCTCGAAGCCCACCCAGAGTACCAGCAACCCTATGGCTACGCTGCCGCTTTGCGTGGCATAAGCTGCCAGGTGCAGAGCCGCTACCTGGGCCGGGCCGGAGCCTTTCGTGAACAAGACCGTGCCCAGCCCGCCAATCAGCAGCACAAACCACAGCAGCCGGCGCCCCACCGGAACCTGTGGCCAGAGCGCGTGGAAGGCGTAGGCCGAGCCTACCAGCAAAGCCAGCGCGAGGAGCAGAAAGTACTGCTTGGTATCAGTGAAAACGCCCAGCGCATCCAGGTTGAGCGACATCAGCAGGAAAATTACTGCCGACATAGCTATGGCAAAGCTCAGGCTCGGCAGCGTGCTCAGGAAGGCCAGCGCGTACGCTAAACAAACACCCAGCACGAGCACCAGCCCCAGCGCGGCCGCCGGCCGGATGAGGGGCCCGGCTACCGTAAAGTTTTCCGTGACGACGTAGCCATTCACCTGCACCGGCAGGCGGGCCGTGCCCACGGCCACCTGCGCCAGCTCCAGCGGAACCGGCGTCAGCTGGGCGGCCGTCTGCAGGGGCTGGGTGGCCTCGGGACCGACCACATATTGCCAGCCGGCCGCCAGCACCACGAGCAGGGCTAGCAGCCCCAGCAAAACCAGCGTCAGGGGCCGGCGGCGCTGGTTGGCAGCAGGAAGCAGGGGAGGAAGCAAGCTACTCCAGTACTTTCGGTACGCGGAAATAGTCGGAGTCCTTGCGCGGAGCGTTGCTCAGGCCCTCGGCGTGGCTCACGGTGTTGCGGGCCTCATCGGGGCGCAGCACGTTGATTTCGTGCGAGAGGTGCACGAGTGGCTCCACGTCGGTGGTGTCGAGCTGGCGGAGCTGGTCTACCCAATCCAGAATTTTATTCAGGTCGCCGAGCATTTGCTGCTCTTTGGCCGGGTCAAACTCAAGGCGGGCCAGGTGCGCCAGCTGGCGAAGGGTGGTCAGATCAGTACTCAAAACAGAAAAACGAATAGGATGAAAACGAAGAAAAACGGCTCTACGCCACTGGCTGTTCGGCTGAAGGGGCTGCCGGCTTAGCCCAGGGCCAGAACGACGGCGCCGGAATACCAGCCGCCTCGGGCAAAAAACCGCTGGAAATAGCCTCGTAGGCCTGTTGCCGAAGCCGGGGCGCATCGGCTTGGGAGAGGCCCTGGGTGGGAATGGGTTCGTGAAAGGTAATCTGCAAGGGCGAGTAGCGCACCCGCAGCGTGCCTTCCACATCGGGCATGAAGCGGTGGTTGAGCGGCATAGTGATGGGCACGATGGGCACCCCGGCCGCAATAGCCAGCTGGAAGGCCCCGTCCTTGAACGGCATCATTTCCTCGCCGGGCTTGCTGGAGATAGTGCCCTCCGGGAAAATAACCACCGAGCGGCCCTTCTCCAGGCTCTGGCGGGCCAGCACCATGGAGCGCCCGCGGCTCACGGCGCTGTTGCGGTTTACGGTGATGTAGGTGCGCCCGAAGATAGGCCCCCACACCGGCACTTCGGCCAGGGCACTTTTGCCGATGATGTTCAGGAAGCCCGGAATAGCCTTGAAGAGCAGCAGGATATCAACGTAGGAGCTATGGTTGGCCACGTACACGCAGGGCGGGTCGGAGGGGCGCGGCTGCCGGCCCAGGATGCGCACCGGTACGCCCCACATACGGATGGAGAAAATAGACCAGCGGCGGTTGATGCCGTGCAGGTAGCGGTGCCGTAGGGGCTTTTTGCTTAGCAGCAGCTGGGCCGGATACGTGACGGCAAAAGGCAGCACAAACCAGAACGTGCTCCAGCTGGTGTACAGGCGGTGTGCGATATAGCGAAGCGCGTGACGCATAGCAGCAAAGGTAACAGGTGCCGGGGGAATGCGGAATAACGAGCTGCCCGGATGAAGAATAGCGGAAGATACCCCGGCTATCAGAACTAATTACACTATGGCTGCGCACCGCGCTGCTGCAGGTAGCGCTCCGCCTTCAGCAGGCCCGCCACGCTGATGGCATCGGTGATGCGGTTGGCCATGGCCATGTCCACGGCTTCGGCCAGCGGCAGCTTCCAGAGGTGCAGCTGCTCGGTTTCCTCGTGCTCGGTGGGCCCGGGCGTGAGGTCTTCGGCCAGAAATACGAAGCCTTCTTCGTCCGTCACGGAGTTGGAGGTGTGCAGGCGGGCAATGTTGGTCCAGCGCGCAGCCAGCAGCCCGGTTTCTTCCCGCAGCTCCCGCTGGGCCGATTCCAGGATGTCCAGCTCCACCGGGCCGCCGCCCATCGGAATTTCCCAGCTGTACTCACTCAGGGGGTAGCGGTACTGGCCCACCAGCCAGGTGTTGCCTTCCGCATCCACGGGCACGATACCCAGCGCCTTGTTCTTCATGGAAACCACCCCGTAGATGCCAGGGTTGCCGGCGGGGTTTATGACCTGGTCTTCGCGCACCCGAATCCAGGGGTTCTGATACTTGATTTCGGAGCCCAGCACCTGCCAGGGGTTATGGGTTTCGTCGGGAGCAGGGTAAGCAGACATAGCTGGAAAACGGAAGGAGAAAGAGCTTAGGCAACCCGGCCGCCGTGCTGGGAGGCGTCGGTAGCCACCGCAAGTATAGCGTATCCGGCCGGATCAGGCCCTGCTCAACCCAGCTGCCAGCCGGGCCGTATCCTAGCAGACCGGCCGTTCACCTCCCGGCCGCTTTTGTGTAGTTTATGGCTAATCAACCAAACAAATCGGCTGCCCCGGAAGCCGGCGACCCGCTCTTCAATCTGAAACACGCGCAGGCCGAAAGTGAGCTGGCGCAGAAAACCGGCGGCCTGGGCCCGGTCACCAACGAATACGTGAGCACCGACGAAGATGAAGCCCTCGACGAAGGCCCCCGCGACAAGCAGGGCCACCGCCGCGGCGAGTCGGGCTCCGAAGACACCGGCAGCACGGCCGGCCGCCACTAAGTAAGCCACACAGTTCCTGAGTCCAGCCGCCCTGCGGCCCAAGAAGGCCTCTCCGGGCGCAGTAGCTGCCGGGGAGGCCTTTTTGGTGGGTAAATGGTCAGTAGCGCGAACTATGTAGCTCGTGCCCCCGCGCCGGTAGCGCCGGTCCGTTCCGGGACGCTGTACAGGCCCCAGTATCTCCCTCGAACTACCTCGAAAACCGCACACTCTCCGCGCGGGCGGCTCGCAACCGGGTTGCAGGCGGCTCCCGGCTTCCGGTGTACTTTTGCGGGCGTGATACTGCTTTCTTCTTTTTCCGGCCAGCCCCTGGAAGCGGGCCTCGACGAAGCCGGGCGGGGCTGCCTGGCTGGGCCCGTGTTTGCCGCCGCCGTGGTGCTGCCCCCCGATTTTACGTGCGACCACCTGAACGACTCCAAGCAAATGACGGCCCGCCGCCGCGACAGGGCCCGGGAGCAGATTTGCCGGGAGGCCGTAGCCTGGGCCGTGGCCGAAGCTTCGCTGGAAGAAATTGCCAGCCTCAACATTGCCCAGGCCAGCTACCTGGCCATGCACCGCGCCGTGGATGCGCTGGGCGTACGGCCAACGCACCTGATTGTGGATGGCAACCGCTTCCGGCCGCACGCCACCGTGCCGCACACCTGCCACATCGGTGGCGACGCCCGCTTCCAGAGTATTGCCGCCGCCTCCGTACTGGCCAAAACCTTCCGCGACGACCGGATGCACGAGCTGGCTGCCGCCTACCCACAGTATCACTGGGAGCAGAATGCCGGCTACCCCACCGCGCAGCACCGCGCTGCTATCCGGGAACACGGCCCTACCGCGCACCACCGCCTGGGTTTCCGGCTGCTGTAATACTAACTGATCAGTTGCTAGGCGTCAATTAATTGGGGATAGTATTCCGCCATTCCGAGCGCAGCCGAGGAATCTTGCGTGCTGATAGTTGAAAAGTAATTCAACGCTGGTACACAAGATTCCTCGGCTGCGCTCAGAATGACGGGCTTTTAGCCCTCGGTAACTTAGTTCTTCTCCTTCAGCTGAAGCAAATCCAGGAACAGGCTGAACCCGTCGACAGTGGAGCCGCCTTCTCCGAACTTGTCGAAGCTCAGGGGCTTGATGATGTAGCCGCTCACGGCCAGGTCGCGGGCTTTCAGCCGGTCGGTTTCCAGGTCGGACGTGGTCATGATAAACACATTCAGGCCCACGAACTCGGCATCGGAGCGCAGGGCTTCCAGCAGCTCCAGGCCATTCATGCGGGGCATGTTGATGTCGAGCATCACCACACTGGGCTTGGCAATGGGCTCCTGGCCGTTTTCGCCGCGCAGCAGCTGTAAGGCTTCGCGGCCGTTGCGGGCCACGTGCAGGGGCACTTCAATATTGTGCTTGCGTAGCTCGCGCTGCACATTCATGATATCCATCTGGTCGTCTTCAACGAGCAGGATACTGGGTTCAGAGGCAGAGTCAGACATACGGAAAACGGCTAAAGCAGCGCGTTAAAGTGAGGAGGGAATACGGCCTATACGGCTAGCGTGCGGTTTCGGCCACGGCCGAAAGGCTGGCTGGCTGGTCGCCGGGGCGCAACTCTTTGACTTTGGGCCAGGTGAAAATAAAGCGGGCCCCCTTGCCCTCCGCCGATTCGACGAGAATAGTGCCGCCCTGCCGCTCGATAATCTTCTTTACAATAGCCAGCCCCACGCCGGTGCTTTCCAGCGTGTCGCGCTCCGTCAGGGTCTGGAAAATCACGAAAATCCGCTCGTGATACTCTGGCGCAATGCCGGGGCCGTTGTCGGCAATGGTGAAGGTATAGTGGGCGCGGTGCTCGGTGCAGTTGATGCGTACCCAGCCTTTGGCGGGCTGGTGGTGGTATTTCACGGCGTTGCTGAGCAGGTTGCTGAACACCTGCTGCAGCTCCACCCGGGAAGTGAACAGCGTGGGCAGGTAGGAAGGCAGCTCAATACGGAAGCCTGCGGGCAGGCTTAGCATATCTATGGTTTCGGTGAGCAGCTCGCGCACGTTCACCCGCTCGTTCACGTGGCGCATCCGGCCCACCCGGGCCAGGTCCAGTATACCGGTAATAAGGTTTTCCATGCGGTGCACGCGGGTGCGCATCAGCTGCAGAAACTCCCGGATGTGCTCGGGCAACTGCTGGCCCATGTCTTCCTCGATCCAGCGCGAAGCACTTTCAATGCCCCGCAGCGGCGCTTTCAGGTCGTGCGACACCACATAGGCAAACTGGTCGAGCTCCTGGTTGCGGTTTTCCAGCTGCGTCACGGTGGTGTCAATGGTGTTCGACATCACATTCAGCGAGGTAGCCAGCTCGCTCAGCTCGTCGTGTGCTGTGTCGTCGATGCGGGTTTTGTAGTCGCCGCCGGCCAGGCGCGTGGCCAGCGACACCATGGTGCTGATGCGGCGGGCAAACAGGCGCGTCACGTAGTAGGCCCACAGCAAACCCAATATCACAGCCAGCAGGGTGATGACGATGGACAGCACCCGCGTTTCCCGGATGCTGTCGGCCAGCTTGGCACGCAGCTCGTCGCGGTCGGCCAACTCGGCCCGGTCGAAGTTGCGGAACATCGTGCGGATTTCATCGGTCAGCTCCTTGCCCGACAGGCTTTCCATTAAAGCCCGGTGCTCCATGCCATCGAGGCCGGTTTGGTTGGGTAGGCGCCGGCTGGCTTCCCGCTTTTCGGTAATGAGCAGGTGCGAGTACGACGACCACTGCTGGTACAAGCGGTGCATGCGCTGGAGGCGAGCATACTGTCGGCCCTGCGGGTTCAGGGTGTTTTTGAGGTGGGCAAAGCCCGAAAGCAGCTCCCGCTCGCCCTGGTAGTAAGGCACCAGCAAGGCTTCGTTGCCGATTAGCAGATAACCCCGGAACCCCGATTCCATGTCGATGATATTGCGCAGCAGCGAGGTGGCATCGGAGGTGACGCGCTGGGAGCGGGTAACGCGCTCCAGGTTGCGCAGCACCTTGCGGGAGAGCTGGTAGTTAACGGCTACTACGGCCGTAAACAGCAGGAAAATGGCCAGAAAGCCGGCAAATACTTTGGTTGCGAGGGTTGCCTTCATGCAGTTGAAAACCAGGGAACGGCCCACCCGCCACATCAGGCACGGAGCTTAGGCGCCGTTACGCAGCTTTTGCTCCATAGTTTGCAGCAGCAGGGTAATATGATCGGCCAGGCGCTGCAAAGCCGGAAAACCCGCCAGGGCTTCTTCGCGCTGCCCCCGCAAGTGCTGATCCATGAGCTGGTTGGCTTGCTGATGAATAAGCCGGTGCAGGCGGTCCAGCTCCTGGGTTTCGGGCAGGCGGCCATAGGCGGGCAGCGCCTTATCCCGAATCCACTGCCCGAAGCTGCACACCTCCGGGTCGCGGATGGGTCCTTCCTGCGTGCCCGAGCCGTGCAGAAAGGACCGCAGCTTGGATTTGAAGACCATATGCTTGATAAGGGCGCCTTCAAATTCCTGTTTTAGTTCGTCGAGCATAGATAACATAGTGGACAGCCAACAGCAGCTCGACCACAGCAAAGGTAGCGTTCTGCCTGGAAGGCATGGCGGGCCGGGGGTTTTGGCTAATTTCGCCGTACCGTAGCGGTTCGGGGCCGCAGTCAACGCCCGCCGCCGCTTTCCCCTTATTCACCTCAACCACCCGCTTGCTCATGGCCGAAGACCTCAAAACCGTTGTTCTCAACGACGTGCACCAGCAGCTGGGCGCCAAAATGGTGCCCTTCGCCGGCTACAATATGCCCGTGCGTTACTCCTCCGACCTCGACGAGCACCACACTGTGCGCCGGGCCGTGGGTATTTTCGACGTGTCGCATATGGGCGAGTTCCGGGTGCGGGGCCCGCAGGCGTTGCCCCTCATCCAGCGCGTAACCAGCAACGACGCCAGCAAGCTGCAGGACGGCAAAGCCCAGTACAGCTGCCTGCCCAACGAGCAGGGCGGCATCGTAGACGATTTGCTGGTGTACAAAATGGCCGATGAGGACTACATGCTCGTGGTCAATGCCTCCAACATCGAGAAAGACTGGAACTGGATTCAGCAGTACAACCAGGAGTTCGGGGCCGATATGGAAAACGTTTCCGACCAGCTCAGCCTCTTTGCCGTGCAGGGCCCCAAAGCTGCTGACGCGCTCCAGCCCCTTACCGATGTGGATCTGAAGAGCATTCCGTACTACTCCTTTGTGCAGGGCACCTTTGCCGGGCACGAGGGCGTCATCATCTCGGCCACGGGCTACACCGGCGCGGGCGGGTTCGAGCTGTACATTCCCAATGAAGCGGCTGCCGACATCTGGAACAAGATTCTGGAAGCTGGCCAGCCCTACGGTCTCAAGCCTATTGGTCTGGGAGCCCGCGACACGCTGCGCCTGGAAATGGGCTTCTGCCTCTACGGCAACGACATCGACGATACCACCTCGCCGCTGGAAGGCGGCCTGGGCTGGATTACCAAGTTCACCAAGGACTTCACCAACTCGGCCGCGCTTAAGCAGCAAAAAGAGCAGGGCGTACAGCGCAAGCTAGTAGGCTTCCTGATGGACGGCCCTGGCATCCCGCGGGCGCACTACGACCTGGTAAACGAAGCCGGCGAGAAAATTGGCGAAGTAACTAGCGGCACCCAGTCTCCGAGTCTAAGCAAAGGTATTGGCCTGGGCTACGTGCAAACCGCGCTGAGTGCGCCCGGCAGCAAAATCTTCGTGCAGGTGCGCGGTAAAAACCTGCCGGCCACCGTTACCAAGCTGCCCTTCGTGCCCGGCACGGAAGCATAGCCTACCGAACGTCATTCCGAGCGAAGCCGAGGAATCTTGCGTGCTAATGGTAGAGGAGTAATCCACTGTCAGCACGCAAGATTCCTCGGCTTCGCTCGGAATGACGGACTGGTTTTTTCGTTTTTAAGCTTCCTATTCATGCCCTCCGTCGACATCTGTTTTTCGCCTGAATTGCTGCCGCTGTATAAGCTTGAGGGCCGTGTGGCCGTGGTGGTGGATATTCTGCGGGCCACGTCCAGCATCGTTACGGCGCTGGCCAGTGGAGTCACGCACGTGTTTCCGGTGGCCGAGCTGGCCGAGTGTCAGGCCCTGGGCCGGCAGCACGGCTGCCTCACGGCCGGGGAGCGAGACGGCCGCCCCGCCGCCGGCTTCGACCTGGGCAACTCGCCCTTCGGCTACCTTGATGGGGAACTGCCGGTGCGGGGGCGGGCTCTGGCTATCAGCACCACCAACGGCACGCACGCGTTACGCCGCTCCCTGGCCGCCGACGCCGTGGTGGTGGGCGCTTTTCTGAACCTGGAAGCCGTAGCCGCCTTTGCTGAAACCCAGCAAAAGGACGTGCTGGTGGTGTGCGCCGGCTGGAAAGGCCAGTTTTGCCTGGAGGATACCGTGTTTGGCGGGGCTCTGGCTTCCCGACTGGCCCAGCGCGGCTTCGACGTGGCCGGCTCCGATGCTACCCTGGCCGCCTTGCACCTGTGGCAGCAGGCCCAGCCCGATCTGCACGCCTACCTGTTGCAGTCCTCGCACGTGCGGCGCCTCAACTCGCTCGAAGCCAACAAGGACTTCGACTTTTGCCTGCGCATAGATGAGTACCGGAGCGTCCTGCCGATCTGGCAGGAAGACCGGCTGGTAGCGAGGTAAGAGGAATGATGAGTTGTCATTGCGTGAACCCCGTCTCGCAATGGTAACTCATCATTCCTCGCTCTTCTTCCTCAATTTTTCATTGTCCTGGTGGCGGGTGGCGTCGCGCTGGGTTTTCTTTTCCAGGTTACGCTGCAGGGCTTCGGTGAGGTTGATGCCGGTCTGGTTGGCCAAGCAAATCACCACGAACAGCACGTCGGCCAGCTCATCGGCCAGTACTTTGTCGCGGTCGGAGGGCTTAAAGGACTGCTCACCGTACTGGCGGGCAATAATGCGGGCTACCTCACCAACCTCCTCCGTGAGCATGGCTAGGTTGGTCAGCTCGTTGAAATACCGCACGCCCGTGGTCTGGATCCACTGGTCAACGGTCTGCTGGGCTTCTTCAATGGTCATATGCGCTAAAAAGGTGAATTTGTGAAATGGTGAGTTGACGTTCGGCCGCCGCAAAACTGCGCAAATAGTGCCACCTGAACGTAAAACTCACTTTTCACCCTTTCACCTCCGGCGAATCCAGTACAATCGTAACCGGGCCGTCGTTGAGCAGCTCCACTTGCATATCGGCGCCAAACTCGCCCGTGGGCACGGGCTGGCTTAGCAGCACCTCCAGCTGGCCCACAAACTCCTGGTACAGCGGAATGGCCACGGCCGGCGGCGCGGCGCCCGTGTAGCTGGGACGGTTGCCTTTGCGCGCATCGGCCAGCAGCGTAAACTGGCTTACCACCAGCACCTGCCCGCCCACGTCCTGCACCGAGCGGTTCATTTTGCCCGCCTCGTCCGAAAAGATGCGCAGCTGCACCAGCTTGCGCGCTATCCAGTCGAGCGTCTGGGTGGTATCGTCGGGAGCAAAGCCGGCCAGCACCAGCAGGCCCGGGCCAATCTGGCCGGTCACGCGGCCCGCCACCGTCACCCGGGCGTGGCGCACCCGCTGAATAACTGCTCGCATCAGGAAAGGAAAAAAGGACAGGAAAAAGGCCATCCGGTAGCGGAATGGCCTTTTTGGTTTGTAAAAAACGGGAGGTATTACCGTGGCAGTGACGTGGTTGGCAGCTGGTTCACATCCAGCAGCGGCAGGTTTGCGCGGTAGTAGCTGTTGATCTGGCGAAGAAACTCATTGGCCACCAATCCGTTGCCGCGGGGCGTGAGCGAGTACAGATCCAGGGAGAAGAAGTTGCCCCGGATAGGGTCGCCGGAGTACTCCACGCCATTGATGTTGACGCCGCCCTGCACTCCACCCGTACCGCTCACGTTCAGAAACAGCTGGTTGATATCGACCAGGGCAATCTTGTACTTACCCTGAACGGGGTCAGTCAGCGTCTTCAGGGTAGCGTTGAACTGCTTGATAAACGGCGTCACGCGGCCGACCTCTGTGGCATCCAGCACCTCTGCGCGGGCCAGGGGTACGCGTGGGTCCAGCCCGTAGCGTAGGGTTTCCACGCTGCCATCAGCATTGGTGAAAGATACCTCTTTTCCTACGGCCGATAGCGCAGCCGGCAGCACTATGTCACTGTTGTCGATGGGGCGGGCTTCGTTGGTGAGCGAGGATACGATGTACAGCACTGCCTGGGCATTGCCAGAAGAAGCCCGGACGCTCTCCAGCACCCGCTGGCCGGTTCCCAGCTGGAAATATGGCAGCGCGCCCAGTTCCGGCAGGGTAGCAATAGCCCCAGGCCGGTTGTTGGCCGTGAGGGCATCCAGCAATACCGTGAGGTTGCTCAGAATCAGGTTATTGCTTGTGCTGGTGGGGCGCTGAATGCACTCGCCTCCCTTTAGCGCGTACGGCAGCAGGTCTTCCAGGCCCACCATAGCGGTGAAGAAGGTGGCTTTGTTTTCACTTACAGCCTGAATGTAGGGCCGGGAGTCGTTGGCTGGTAGCAGGCGCTCGAAGTAGCTGTTGAAAGGGGAGCCGGCCGCCGCATTGGCTTCCAGGCCTAGTCCGGGAGTGGTAAGCTGGGTGAGGCGGAAACCGGGAATGGCCAGATTGTTGGGCAGGTCAACGCCCGCAGCGCGGCTATATACATACGTCGTATCCGTAGTGCCGCAGCTGTTCTGAGCCGTGTACTTGGCCCGAATAGTGGTGCGGGCCGCGGGTACCCGCTCCGTAACGGGCAGGCCATTGACCCCTATTTCCTTTAGCTTCAGGTACCCGGTGCCCGCTTCGCCCGTTACCAGGGGCTGCGCGAAGGCAATACCAGGCTGGGCCAGCGAAAACTGAACGGCCAGCAGATTAGGATAGGAGTATAGCTGACTTTGGGTGGTGAGGCCGCCATTGCTGAAGCCGGCCGAATAAGCGTCGCCCACGGCTACGTAGCGCGTCAGGTTCAGCTGGGCCGCGCTGGGGGTGGGCTCGGTCTGGTCGGGCACGCAGGCGTTCAGGCCAAGTGCGGGCAACAGCCACAAGCGCGAAAAACGAGAAGGAAATAGCTTCACAGACAGAAAAGTTGAAGCCGCCTGCTAGGCAGGAGCCAGTAACCGGGTGAGTTAGAATGAATAAGACAGCCCTACTGCCGCCGTGTGCACAAACGTGCGGTACGTGCCGGCAATGTTGGAAACCTGATCCTGCGACTGATTGGCGCGGGCCTTGCGGTTGGACAATGCCCCAAACTGGTAGGCCAGGTCCAGGTTCAACTTGTCGGCCATGGCGAAGGAGACGCCCAGCGAAGCGGCCAGCTTGTTGCCGTCCGGCAGATCGGGCGCCACGTACTCGTCGCGCACCGGGCTTTCGTCGTAGAGTACGCCCAGGCGGAGGGCAGTTTTAGCGTCGAGCTGATACTCCCCCCCGATTTTGAAGGCCATAGCATCCTCGTAGCGGCGGGGCTGCGAAGACCGGGCGGCCTGGTTGTTGGCAAAGCGGAACGTGGCCGAGTCTGTCTTGGTCCAGTTGGTAAGCGTGAAATCAAACAGCACGTTCAGCTTGGGCGTAATCTGGTTGGCCAGGCCCACCGACAGCGTGCCGGGCAGGTAAATGTCCGTGGCTACGTTCTGGCTGTTGGTAAATCGGCTGGCATCGGCGGCGGGCACGTTGCGGAACGTGGCCGTGCCATCCGTCACTTTCAGCCGCACACCCGAGCGGTAGCTGATACCGAACGACAAATCCTCGGAAGAGCGCCCGTACAGGCCCACGTTGAAGCCCGCGCCATTGGCGCTGCCCTCGTACTCCGCATCGGCGTCGAAGGCATCGTACTGGCCCAGGGCGCGCAGCTGCCGCACGCTGCCGTGGGTGAGCATGGCGCCCGCACCCACGCTGAAGTTTTCGCTGATAGCTACTGCCACCGTAGGCTGCACCTGCACCGTGTACAGGCTCGACTCCTGCACCACGCTTCGGCCTTCCCAGCTGGTAGGCCACTTGGTAGTGTAGCCGAAAGGCGTAGTCACGCTCAGCCCACCCGTAATGCCCTTGCCAAAGTAGTGCGACGCGAACAGGTAGCCCGAGGCCACAGGCGTGAGGTCCTGGTAGGTTTTGCGCTGGGTGTCGGTGGAAAGAAACGAGGTGCGCCGGGCCAGGGCCATACCGCCCACGCTGATGCGCGTAAGCGAGTCGCGCATGCCCAGGGCGCCGGGGTTGTAGTAAGCGGCGGCCGGGTGGTAGGCCAGGGCTGTAGCAGCCCCGCCCAAGCCCAGGATGCGGGCTCCCTGCGGCCCGGTTTCAAAGCCCCCGGCCACAGCGGCCGGAGCAAGCAAGCAAAAGAAAGCGGAAATGTAAGGAAGCCTCATGCAGACGGGTTTGCGGACAATAGCACAAAGGTAAGAGATTGTGCTGTGTCATTCTCCCGGAAAAGCTTACAACTGTTGACTTTCTGCCCGGCACGCCGCTAGCGCATAATGCGCAGGCTGTCGAGGTAGTGCTGGTAGCGGCGGGCGTTGCGCTTGTGCTCGGCAAATGTTTCGGCAAAATCAGAAAAACCGCTGCCATCGGGCCGCGCGCAGAAGAAAAGGTACTGGTGCGCGGCGGGCTGCAGCACGGCGTCCAGGCTCTGGCGGTTGGCCGAGGTGATAGGGCCGGGCGGCAGGCCTTTGTGCTTGTAGGTATTGTAGGGCGAGTCCACCAGCTTGTCCTTGTTGAGCACGCGCTTCACCCCAAAGTTGCCAATGGCCCACAGCAGCGTAGGGTCGGCCTGCAGGCGCATGCCCCGGCGCAGGCGGTTGAGGTACACGCCGGCAATAACGGGCTTGTCTTCCTTTTTGGCCGTTTCGCGCTGCACAATGCTGGCCAGTACGTGCACCTCAGTGGGCGAGAGGCGCAAAGAATCGGCCTGCTGGCGGCGCCGCAAAGTCCAGAACCGGCCGTGCATGGCCGCCGCCGAGTCCAGCAGCACCGGCGCGGGCGTATTCCAGAGCAGGCGGTAGGTGCCGGGCAGAAACAGCGTGAGGACGGTAGTGGTATCCAGCTTGTAGCGCCGCTGCAGGTAGTCGTTCTGGTTCAGGAGGCGCCGGAGGCTGCCGGAATCAACTTCCAGCTGCCGGGTTAGCTGCCGGGCTAGTTGGGGCTTGTATTTGAAAGCGTTTAGTCCGAATACCACCGTATCCTGCCGGCCCTGCGTCAGCATTTCCAGCAGCCCTTGATTGTTGAGCGTAGGGGCCAGCAGGTAGCGGCCTGGCCGCACGCGCGCGTCATATCCCTGCCAGCGGGCCAGCCACGCAAAAGTGCGCGGGTCGCGCAGCAGCTCCTGGCTCCGCAGTGTGTCGAGCACTGCCTGAAACGAGCTGCCCGTGCGGATGTACAGGTATGCCGGGCCTTCCGGCGAGGCCGCCACGTTGGGTTGCCACCGCACAACCCAGGCGACGTAGCCTCCTGCCAGCAGCAACAGGCTCAGCAGCCCCAAACTTATCCAGCCTATCAGCCGTGTGCGGCTGGCAATGTCTCTACCCACGAAAAAGCAATTAGCCCAACCATTGGCCAAAGATAGGCAGCTGGCTGGGCTAAGCGGGCAGCGCGGGCGGGTTAGCCGGCGTTTACCAGGTTGGATATGGCATCACGGAGTTCCTGTTGCCGGGCGCGCCGCTCAATTTCCACCGGGGGAGCCGAGCGCACCTCGCAGTCCGGAATCTGGCACCGCTCACAGGTTTCGTTTACGCGCTTCTGCGGAATGGCCGGATCATCCACAAAGCGCACTTTGTGGCGCAGTGTATCGTCGCAGAGCAAGCCCACCGTTACGCTCACGGCCGGCTCCACCACGCTGCCCGCCCGCGCCAACGACAAGCATAGGTATTCGTCGCCGTTGGGGTATAAAGAGCGTTGGGCGCCGATGCTGAAGGCCGGGGCCTGGCGCAGGGCCTGCTGGCGGCTTTCGTGAATCAGGCGCAACGAAATCCAGCGGCGACAGTAGTGCTCGTGCAGCTCGTTGCCGTGCGGGTTGTGCAGGCGCGAGAGGTGCAGCTCCTTGGTCAGCAGGTAGCCGGTGTTGGCCTTGGCCTGGTCAAAGCGCAGGAAAAACAAGCTCTGCAGCCCGAAATGGCGGGGCAACAGGTTGGTGAGGCGCTGCATGAACATTTCCGGCGACACCCCATACTTTGTGAGCAGATCCAGCAGGCTGTTGGGGTCCCAGTGCGTGGCGCCAAAGAACTGCTGCAGGTCGCGCACGAGGTTGTCTTCCTCCATCAGCAGGGCACCGGCAAAGTAGGAAGCCTTGAAATTGTTGAGGACTTCGTCGAAAGAGCGCACCGAGAAGTTTGCATTCACGTAGGGCCGCTCCTTCATACCCAGGTAGTTGAAGGCTATTTCCCGAGCCAGTACGAAGGATTCCTGGGCGCGCGTGAGGCCGGGCCGCAACAGCAGGCGCTTGAGCTTGGGCTGATACACGGAACGTAGACGTCCCAGCGAGTCGTAGTCGCCCAGCGTAATGCGGTCCACGGTGTAGCCGTACTCTTCCATGAGCACCTTCTCCAGCTGGGCCGTATCGAAGGGCGGGGAGGTCGTGAGCCCGCGCTCCACGCAGAAGGTATGCACGTCCTGCTCCAGCTCCTCGAAGTAGTTGTCGTGCATTTCCTGATAGGAGCGCAGGGCGGCCAGAAAGAAATTTTCCTGCCTCAACTCGTAGTTGCGCCCTATTTCGAAGAGCGTGCTGATGAAGGCATTCATCTTGGCCGGCGCGTCGGCAATCAGCTCCACGATGCGGATGGGCTCCAGCCCGAACATCTCCAGCGGAAACTCCTTGAGCACATCCGACTGTAGCAGCTGCGAAATCGGCTCCAGGCGGCGGCTGAGTGTGAGCGAGGTAAGCTGGTCGTAGGATACGCCCAGTACTTTGCTCATACTCAAAATCTTATCGGCCTTAGGGTATTTTTTGCCCTTCTCGATTTCGTTAAGGTAAGACACCGAAACGTCGCAGGCGCGGGCCAGTTCGGCGGGCGTGAAGCCGCGCTCCTGGCGCAGCTCGCGCAGCTTCAAACCGAAAATTAAGCGAACAACTTGTCCGTGACTGAGCATAGCAAGGGGAAAGTGAGGCAGCCGCCTCAACGCAGTAACACTGCAAGAAAAGTGAATTTTTCGGGACTGAGGCCCACAAATTCTTTCGCAAAAATATGATTTCTTTGCGATTATACTCTTTTAGCGAATTTTCGCTTGTTTAATAAAATTCGCTAAAGTAAGTTTGACTTATTGCTTCTTCCACCAATTCAACCGATTACCTATGGCTACCTTTCCTCACCTGCTGCCGGCCGTGGCTCTTCCAACTTACCGCACTCCCGAACGCGTCAAGGTGCTGGGTGCGTATTCAGCAGAGTTTGCCGAAATTCTTACGCCCTCGGCCCTGGCTTTCGTGGCCGAGCTGCATAGGCGCTTCGATGCCACGCGCCGACACCTGCTGGCCCGTCGGGAGGAGCGGCAGCTCGATTTTGCGGCCGGTAAGCTCCCTGACTTTCTGCCTGAAACGCGTCTTATCCGGGAAAAGGCCTGGGAAGTAACCCCCGTACCCGCCGACCTGCAGGACCGGCGTGTGGAAATCACCGGCCCCGTCGAGCGCAAAATGATTATCAACGCACTGAATTCCGGGGCCAAGGTATTTATGGCCGATTTCGAGGATTCTAATTCGCCTACCTGGCAAAACGTGGTAGAAGGCCAGCGCAACCTCCGCGACGCCGTGCGCAGGACCATTTCCTTGAGCACACCCACCAAGGAATACCGCCTGAATGAAAAAACGGCCACGCTGATGGTTCGTCCGCGCGGCTGGCACCTCGAGGAAAAGCACGTGCTGGTGGATGGGGAGCCAATCAGCGCCGCGCTGTTCGATTTCGGGCTGTACTTTTTTCACAATGCCCACGAACTATGTGCCCGGGGCAGTGGCCCTTACTATTACCTGCCTAAGCTGGAAAGCCACCTGGAGGCCCGGCTCTGGAACGACGTATTCGGCTTTGCGCAGTGGTCGATGAAGATGGCCAAGTGCACCATTAAGGCTACCGTCCTGATTGAAACCCTGCCGGCAGCCTTTGAGCTCAACGAAATCCTGTACGAGCTGCGCGAGCATAGTGCTGGGCTTAACTGCGGCCGCTGGGACTATATCTTCAGCTACATCAAGCGCCTGGGCTGCCGGCCCGAGTTTCGCCTGCCCAACCGCGCTGAGGTGACGATGGCCGTGCCCTTTATGGCCGCCTACTCACAGCTGGTAGTGCAGACGTGCCACCGCCGGGGCATACACGCCATTGGGGGCATGGCTGCGCAGATTCCCATCAAAAACAATCCCGAGGCCAACGAAGCAGCGCTGGAGAAAGTGCGCCAGGACAAAGTGCGAGAGGCCCGCAATGGCCACGATGGTACCTGGGTGGCCCACCCCGGCCTTGTACCGGTAGCCCTGAGCGTATTCGACGAGCTGATGCCCGGCCCCAACCAGATCAGCAACAAGCGCGAGGATGTGCATGTGTCGGCCGCCGAGTTGCTGCAGGCGCCCGTCGGTACCATCACCGAGGAAGGCCTGAAGCTCAACATCGACGTGGCCGTGCAGTACATAGAATCCTGGCTGGGCGGCAACGGCTGCGTGCCGATTTATAACCTGATGGAGGACGCCGCCACGGCCGAAATTAGTCGGGCGCAGGTGTGGCAATGGATCCATACCCCTGCCACCACCCTGGCCGACGGCCGCCCCGTGACGTTGGAGCTGTACCGCTCCCTGATGCCCGGGCAGCTGAACAAGATCCGCCAGCTGGTAGGAGAGGAGCGGTACGCCGCCGGCCGCTACCTGGAGGCTGCCCGCCTGTTCGACCGGCTGGTGTGCTCTGCGGAGTTCACGGAGTTTCTTACCGTGCCCGCCTACGAGCAGCTGGCGTAACCAGCGTCGGCGAGGGCCAGGCCGGTAGCGCGCTTCCGTTTTCATTTTTATCGATTGCAAAAACAGCTGCTGGTAAGTGGCCGGGCCAAGCTTTGCCCTTTTCAACCGCTTCTTCAACCCAATCTTTTCACCTCAACCCAACCCGCACTATGAATACGCAGGAACGCATTGCCGCCATCCGCCACGACTGGGCTGCCAACCCCCGCTGGCAGGGAATTGAGCGGCCGTATACCGCCGAGGATGTACTGAAGCTGCGCGGCTCGGTGCAGATAGAGTACTCGCTGGCCCGGCAGGGGGCCGAGCGGCTCTGGCATCTGCTGCACTCCGAGAAATACGTAGCTGGGCTGGGGGCGCTTACCGGCAACCAGGCCGTGCAGGAAGTACAGGCTGGTTTGAACGCCATTTACCTGAGTGGCTGGCAGGTGGCGGCCGATGCCAACGGTGCCGGCCAGATGTACCCCGACCAAAGCCTGTACCCCGCCGACAGCGTGCCCAACGTGGTGCGCCGCATCAACAACGCCCTGCTGCGTGCCGACCAGATTCAGAGCGTGTCGGGCGAGGGCAGCGTGCACTGGATGGTGCCCATTGTGGCTGATGCGGAGGCTGGGTTTGGGGGCAACCTGAATGCCTTTGAGCTGATGAAGATGATGATTGAGGCCGGCGCGGCCGGGGTGCACTTCGAAGACCAGCTTTCTTCGGCCAAGAAATGCGGGCACCTGGGCGGCAAAGTACTGGTACCCACGCAGGAGGCCATCAACAAGCTGGTAGCGGCCCGCCTGGCCGCCGATGTGCTGGGCGTCCCCACGCTGGTGGTGGCCCGCACCGACGCCGATGCCGCCGACCTGCTCACCGCCGACGTGGACACGCGCGACCAGCCGTTTATTCTGCAGGAAGCCGAGCGCACTTCGGAAGGCTTTTTCCGGGTACGCTGCGGCGTGGAAGCCGGTATTGCCCGCGGTCTAGCCTACGCCCCCTACGCCGACCTGATCTGGATGGAAACCTCGCACCCTGACCTGGCGCAGGCCCGGCAGTTTGCTGAAGCCATTCATGCGCAGTTTCCAGGCAAGCTGCTGGCCTACAACTGCTCCCCGTCCTTCAACTGGGCTGCCAGACTGAGCCGCCGGGAAATGGAAACCTACCGCGAGGAGCTGGCTGCGTTGGGCTATAAGTTTCAGTTTATTACCCTGGCTGGCTTTCACGCGCTCAACACCAGCATGTTCGAGCTGGCTACCGCTTACCGCGACCGGGGTATGGCCGGCTACTCGGAACTGCAGGAGCGGGAGTTTGCCCTCCAAAAGCAAGGCTTCAAAGCTGTGAAGCACCAGGCCTTTGTGGGCACTGGCTACTTCGACGCCGTGCAGAACATTGTCACCAGCAACCTCACCAGCACCGCCGCCCTGGTTGGCAGCACTGAGGAAGCGCAATTCTGAACCACGGATTCGCGCGGATTAGTCGGGTTACACGGATTTTGTAGCTGGCGCAATTCCGCTTGAACCATAAAACAAAAAAGGCTTGCCAGAAGGCAAGCCTTTTTTAATCTGCTACAAAATCCGTGTAATTCGCTTAAATCCGTGCGAATCCGTGGTTTATATCGGCCGGGCAATTTGGTCGTAATCAAGCTCGTGGCGCTGGGCGGCCTCCTGCAGAATGGTTTTCTGCCAGGGACGCAGCACCGT
Source organism: Hymenobacter guriensis (assembly GCF_015773195.1). Taxonomy (GTDB): domain Bacteria; phylum Bacteroidota; class Bacteroidia; order Cytophagales; family Hymenobacteraceae; genus Hymenobacter; species Hymenobacter guriensis. The sequence goes on along the minus strand of NZ_JADWYK010000002.1, from coordinate 12,346 downwards.
ATCGGCACCCTGCTCAATGATATCAGAAACCAGACGGTTGGAAAGGACCAGGTTAGCCACGTAGCCGTTCACATCGGTGGTGATATGGGTTTTGAGTTGGTTGAGCAGCTGCTCGCGGGCATCCGCCTGGGCGGCTTTTTCGCCCGTGAGGCGGCGGCGGAACGGAAAGCGACGGTTCTCGGCGGTAGCGGGCGGCTCGGGCTTGGCCACAAAGTTGTCGGGCGACAGTGCGGTAAGCTGCTCTAGGTAGGGCGTGCGGCGTAGCTCGGGGTGCAGGCCGCGGGCGTTTTTCCAGTCGTTGAGACTGCGGGGCGTGTCGCGCACCAACTCGGCCAGCCGGTCGTTGGCAAACACCATGTACGGCGGCCGGTCGAGCTGGCGGGCCATCGTGTCGCGCAGCATATACAGGTCGCGAAACAAAGGCAGCTCGCCGGGCAAAATGCGGTATTTGCCGGCTATGCGCAGGTAAGGCCGCTCGTCGCGGGAGTAGCGCACTTCCTCCAGCGCCTTGTTTTCCTCCGCAGCCCACTGGCTGCGGCCCAGGCTTTCGAGTCGGGCAGCCAGGCGGTCCGTCAGCTCAAACAGGTAAAGCACGTCGTTGGCCGCGTACAGCTTCTGGGCTTCGGTGAGGGGGCGCTTCAGCCAGTTCGACTTCTGCTCGCCCTTATCCACCTCAAGGCCCAGCTCCGACTGAATGAGGCGACCCAGGGAAATGTTATTGTCCGATTCGGCCAGCAGCGTGTACTGCACGCTGGTATCGGTGATGGGGCGTACGTGTACGCCATACAGCTCATCCAGCAGCAGAATATCCGACTTGCAGCTGTGAAACACCTTCTCCACGGCCGGGTTGCGCAGCACTTCCCACAGGGGCTCCAGCTCGTGCGCCGGGTTGGTAAGCGGGAGCGGGTCAATCAGATAAACATTTTCACCGTCGAATACCTGAATCAGGGCCAGGTTGCGGCCATAGCGGTAGCGCATATCGTCGAACTCCAGGTCGATGCCAATGCGGGGGCAGGCGTGCAGGGCCGTGGCGGCTTGCTGAATGGCTGCGGGAGTGGTGAGGTAGTGGATAGCGGGCATTTAGAAGAAATTTCACACAAAGAAACGTGGAATTTGCCGGGGTTCAGCATCTATAATATCCAAGCTCCTGCAGGGAGATTTGCCCGCTACGACCAACTATCTGCCCGCCGGCAGGCCGAAATCTGACATTCATTTCTTAGTATTGCCAAATAGGCCTTTCGTGCGGGGCTTGCAGGAACCGCCGATTCACTACTCTTTCACCACTCTTTCACTCACTTAAACCGACCGCAAGGTCACCCACATGAAACACAAAGTACTCCTCTCCCTGGTACTGTATCTCCTGCTGGGAGCAGCTGCCTGGGCCCAAACCCGCTCCGTGAGCGGCCGCGTAACCGGCGCCGGCGACGGCGCGGGCCTACCTGGGGTTACCGTACTCGAACGAGGTACTACCAATGGTACCAGCACCGACGCCAACGGCGCCTTTACCCTGACCGTACAGGATGGCGCTTCGCTGGTTTTCAGCTCTATCGGCTTCGTGTCGCAGACGGTTCCGGTAACGGGCAGCACCGTGGCCGTGCGTTTGCAAACCAATGAAACCCTGCTCAATGAAGCAGTGGTAGTAGGCTACGGCTCCCAGGCCAAAGCCGACCTGACCGGAGCTATTACGCAGGTAGCTGCCAAGGACATCCAGAACACGCCCGTTCCGACATTTGAGCAGGCCCTCCAGGGCAAGGCTGCCGGGGTATTCGTGGAGAATACCGGCGGTAAGCTGGGCCAGGCCGTGAAAGTGCGCATCCGGGGTACATCGTCGGTAAGCGGCAACAACCAGCCTTTGTATGTAGTGGATGGCATTCCAATTATTTCGGAAGACCAGTCAACCTCATCGGCTGCTACCAACCCCATTGCCGACTTAAACCCGAATGACATTGAGTCCATCAGCATTCTGAAGGATGCCTCGGCTACGGCTATTTACGGCTCGCGGGGCTCCAACGGTGTTATGCTGATTACCACCAAGCACGGCCGCAAAGGCAAAACCAATTTCAACCTGGGTGTGCAGTACGGCACCAGCGAACCAACCAACTACCGCAAGTTTCTGAACGCGAAGGAGTATGTAGAGCTGGTAAGCGAGGCCGCCGCCAACGAAAATGAGCGGGACCCCAGCTTCGATTACGTTGCTTATACCAACGTGCGTCTGCGCCGGTGGTCGGCCGGTAATGATGACTATAAAACCGGAGCCGTAGACACCGACTGGCAGAAAGAAGTGCTGCAGAAAAACCCCTTCAGCCAGTATGACCTGAGTGCTTCGGGCGGCGACGACAAAACGCGCTTCTACATTTCCGGCGGCTATAGCGACCAGAAGGGTATTCTGATTTCGAACCGGTTTCAGAAAATGACTTCCCGCATGAACCTCGAGCACACGGCTACCGATAAGCTCACGTTGGGAGTGAACCTGAGCCTGGCGCGTACGGAAAACCACCGGCTGGACAACGACAACTCGTTTGGTACCCCCATGCAGATTGTGGCTTTGTCGCCTATTACGCCCGTTATTGACCCCCGCACCCAGCTGCTGAGCGGTGCCTTGGATTTGACCACCGGTCTGCCCAACACGCTGTACCCCGTGTACTACAACCCGCTGCTGAGCGTGGAAAATGCTTCCAACGAAACGACGGTTTATCGTGCCCTGGGCAACGTATTTGCCCAATACCAGATTGTGAAAGGGCTGTCCTTCCGCACCGAAGAAGGTATTGACTTCCTCGACCAGAACGAAGAGTACTACTCCGGCCGCCTCACGGCCCGCAATACTGACTTTACCAGCAACGGTAATGCCCAGAGCAACTACTCGCAGAACGTACGCTTCACTACCAACAACTTCTTCAGCTACCGCTACACGGCCAGTGAGCAGCACTCGCTGGAAGCCATTGTTGGTATGTCCTACGAAGGCCGGAGCTACCGCGCCAACAGCGTATCGGGCCAGCAGTTCCCCAGCGACTCCTACAAGAGCATTGCCAGCGCGGGTCTGATCAACGCGGGCTCCTCTTCCGAATCGGCCAGCTCGCTGCTCTCGTACTTCGGCCGCGCCAACTATGCTTTCGACAGCAAGTACCTGGTGTCGTTGAGCGCCCGGGTGGACGGTTCTTCCCGCTTTGGAGCCAACAACCGTTACGGCTTCTTCCCCGCAGCTTCCATAGGCTGGGTAGTTACGGAAGAAGCTTTCCTGCAGGACCAGAAGGTGCTGAGCTTCCTGAAGCCCCGCATCAGCTACGGCAAAACGGGTAACCAAGGCTTCGGCGACTTTAGCGCCCGCAGCCTGTATGGAGCAGGCAGCTACGGCGCCCTCCCCACCCAGCGTCCCGTGCAGATTGGTAACCCCAATCTGAAGTGGGAACTAACTACTCAGGTGGATGCTGGTTTGGAATTCGGCTTTATTAACAACCGCATTTCCGGTGAGGTAGATGTGTACCAGAAGAAGTCCGACCAACTGGCCCTGAACGTGAACCTGCCCGGCACTACCGGCTTCACCCGTCAGCTCCAGAACCTGGGCAAAATGGATAACAAAGGCGTAGAGTTTGCCTTGAACACGCAAAACCTGGTTGGCAACTTCACCTGGTCGACCAACTTTAATGCGTCCTATAACAAGAACAAAGTAGTTAACCTGAATGGCCAGGTGATTGAGGGCGGCTATATCAACCGCGCAGTGGAAGGCCAGCCCATCGGTGTTTTCTACACGGTTGAGTACGCCGGTGTGGACCCAGAGAATGGCGATGCGCTCTACTACCTGAACACGACTAACGCCGATGGCAGCCTCAACCGCAGTACTACTCCCGACTACAACGCCGCCCAGCGGGTAGTAGTCGGCAACCCGAACCCAAAGTGGACAGGTGGTGTTACCAACACGTTTGGCTTCAAAGGCATTGATCTGGGCTTCACCTTCCAGGGTGTATTCGGCAACAAGGTGTTCAATGGTGCCGGCCAGTACATGTCAGCTAGCGCTGGCAATGGCTACGATAACCAGACGGCTGACCAGCTGGAGCGCTGGCAGAAGCCCGGCGACATCACGGATGTACCGCAGGCGCGTTTGTTTGAAGGCAATGGTGTGGCCAACTCCACGCGCTACCTCTCTGATGCCAGCTATGTGCGGCTGAAGCAGGTAACGCTGGGCTATAACCTGCCCACCGCCTGGACCACCAAAGTAGGGATGCAGCGCGTACGACTGTACTTTACGGGTGTAAACCTGCTCACCTTCACCGACTACGAAGGCTGGGACCCCGAAGTAAACACCGACTACCTCGCCGGCAACATTGGCCAGGGTAACGACTTCTACTCGACGCCGCAGGCCAAAACCTACACGTGGGGTATCAACATTGGTTTTTAATCCATCTGTACTAAACGGCTTCGCGCCTGGAAATTTTTAAGATGAAAACACAGTGGCATAAAATAGCCTTTGGCGCGCTGGTTTTAGCGCTACCCTTGGCCAGTTGCGACAGTAAGCTGGATATTGAGCCAGTAACCAACGTAAGCCCGGAAAAAGCACTGCAAACTTCAGCCGACGTGGAAGCACTGCTAAACGGTGGCTATGAGCAACTCGGTGGACAGTACCTGTACGGCGGTGGCCTGCAGTACTACGCCGATTTGCTGGGCGACGCCGGCGACGTACAGTTTGGCGGAACGTACCTGCAGCCCAAAGAGCTTATATCCAAGTCAGTACTCACCAATAACGCCTTCGTGGCCAGTACCTGGACGAGTGCGTACGCTACCATCAATACCGTAAACACAGTACTGGCCAACCTCGATAAGGTATCGGAGGTGCAGAAAAAGCGCGTGGAAGGCGGTGCCAAGTTCATCCGCGGCGCTTTGTACTTTGAGTTGGTGCGCTACTACGGCAAGGCCTGGAACGATGGCAACCCTTCCTCTAACCTGGGAGTGCCACTGGTGCTCACCCCTACGGATGTAAACAAGAGCCCTGGCGAAGAGGCGAAAGTGAAGCGTAATACGGTAGCTGAAGGGTACGCTCAGGCTATCAAGGACCTCACCGAAGCCGAGGCCCTGCTACCGGCCAGCAATGGCTTCTTTGCCACTAAATATGCGGCTTCTGCCATGCTGGCGCGCGTGTACCTGCAGCAGCAGGAATATGCCAAAGCAGCGGTGCAGGCGGATAAAGTTATCAGTTCTGGCAACTACGATCTGGTATATCCCTACGCGGCGGAGTTTGCAGCCTTAGGGAATACCCAGGAAGATATTTTTGCCATTCAGCTTACCCCGCAGTCCGGCATCAATGATCTGAATACGTTTTACTCCATCAACTCCCGGGGGGAGATTTACCTGACGGAAACCTTCGTGAGTCAGTTTGAGCCCGATGATGACCGGTTGAACTCCATTGACTACGACTACGGCCTGTCGACTAAGTTCGACAACATCCACGGCAACATTCACCTGATTCGGTTGGCGGAAATGTACCTGATCCGAGCCGAGGGGAACCTGCGGGCTGGTACGGAGGTAGGAGCTGCCCCGGTAGACGATGTGAATATGGTGCGCGAGCGGGCCTTGCTGCAGCCCTACGGCGACGTAACCATTGACGAGATTCTGCTGGAGCGCCGCCTGGAGCTGGCCTTCGAAGGCTTCCTGCTGCACGACCTGAAGCGCACCGAAGCGCAGGTAGATAACCTGCCCTGGAACTCGCCCAAGCTGGTGCTGCCCATTCCGCAGCGCGAAACGGACGTAAACTCCAACCTGGCGCAGAACGAAGGCTACAACTAGCATTTTCTGCATCAGCCCAATAAAAAAGGCCGTTCCTGATCGGGAACGGCCTTTTTATTTTGTACTAGGCTCTTTACTCTGCTTCGTCCTCCTCGTCATAGTGGCTGAAATCGAGCTGAGGCAGCAGCACCAGCGCGTCGAACAGCACGTCGTCCATGCCTTCGCGGGAGTCGGCATCGAGGGTGCGCTCAAACAGCTGGAGTACCTGCTCACCTTCGTCGTTCACGTAGAGGTTGGTGTAGAGCTGCTCGAAGGCCTGCGCGTCGCGGTGGATAACTTTGTCGATTTCGGCAATGGAGCGGGCCTGGGCAGCGCGGTGCAGCACGTTCAGCACCCGGCGGCTTTCGTCGTGGTCACCCAGGTCGGCCAGGAGCTTGATAAGGCCCATAGCTACCACCAGCCGTACCCGCTCGAAGCGGAAGGCTAGGTCAGGCTTGGGGGCTTTTTCCAACTCCGCATACGCCCCATACTCGGCGGGGGTGAGGTAGCTGGTTGCCTCAGCGGGCTGGGGAAACGCCTCGCGCAGGAGTTTTTCGAAAGCAGGAGCACTCATAGGAAATGGTAAGCCAAGTCTGAAAACAGGGTCAAGGAACTGCCAGGGCACGAAACAAACTGCCAAACCGTTGCAACCTAACCCCGCAAAGGTACGATTGAAGAAGTAGCCGGACAGGTCTGGCAGCCTGCAGGGGCTTGTGCGGCTTTTTCCTACACAGTATTTCAGCCACAACTACTATGACGCACAAAACGAAATGGCTGGCTTTTGCGCCGGCAGGTTTACTAACCATTGGCTTTGGCGCCTGCCTCGTGCAGTGGGCTAGCAGCCTGAAAGAAAAAGGTGAGCCTACGGCCAAGTGGGTGGGCGCCGGCACGCTGGCCCTGGTAGTGCTCAATTCCGGGGTCAGCCTGTTTGGCCAGGGCGTAGTGGAAAGAGTCCTCCACGAAGTGCGGGAGAAAGGCCCGGCCGCTGTGGTGGTTGATGAACTGCCGCAGGCCGAAGCCAGCTAGCAGCTAAAATTCTGCGAAACAACTCAGGGAAAAGCCAGCAAAGCGTCTGTCAGAAGATGCTTTGCCGGCTTTTCGTTGCGTGTGGCGCAACTTTTAGCCGGCCGGGGGCTACTTTGTGCTTTCTTTGGTCTGCCAATGTTTCCTTACACCTGCCGTCTTGAGCGGCTTATTCTTTTCTCTGTGCTACACGTTCGTTTCCGCGCCTTCGGGTGCTGGCTGTGGCTGCTGCTGTCCTGCTGGGCAGCTCCGGCCACGGCGCAATCATCCGCTGCGGCTGGGGCCCTGCTCACGCCCGAGCAGTTTCTGGGCTACCCGCTGGGCGGCCGCTTCACCCCCCACGCCGAGCTGCTGCGCTACGTAGACCACGTGGTGCAGCACGCCCAGGGCCGCATGAAGCTGCAGCCCTACGGGCAGACCTACGAAAACCGCCCGTTGGAAGTGGTGCAGGTGGCCTCGCCCGAAAACCTGGCCCGCCTCGATGCCATCCAACACAACAACCTGCGCCTGGCGGGCCTCGAAAATGGCGCCGTGCAGCGCCAGCAGCCGGGCATTGTGTGGCTGAGCTACAACGTGCACGGCAACGAGTCGGTGTCGTCGGAGGCAGTGATGCAGGTGCTCTACGACCTGGCCAACCCGCAAAATCAGCAGACGCAGCAGTGGCTGCAAAACACCGTGGTCGTCATCGACCCCTGCGTGAACCCCGACGGGCGCGAGCGGTATGTGCAGTGGTACAACCGCGTGAGCAACCGTCAGGCCAACGCCTCGCCCTACGCCTGGGAGCACCACGAGCCCTGGCCCGGCGGCCGCTACAACCACTACTACTTCGACCTGAACCGCGACTGGGCCTGGCAAACGCAGATTGAAAGCCGCCAGCGCCTTACGCTCTACAACCAGTGGCTGCCCCAGGTGCACGCCGACTTCCACGAAATGGGCCCCGATGCGCCGTATTACTTCTCGCCCGCCGCTAAGCCTTTCCACGCCGACGTGACGCCCTGGCAACGCACCATGCAGAATGTCATCGGCGACTACAACCGCAAGGTGTTCGACCAGAACAACTGGCTGTACTTCACCCGCGAAACCTTCGACCTGTTTTACCCCAGCTACGGCGATACGTACCCGACTTTCAACGGCGCCATTGGCATGACCTACGAGCAGGGCGGCTCAGGCCGGGCGGGCCTCAGCTTTGCCAAGTCCGACGGCGACACGCTCACCCTCACTCAGCGCATTGCCCACCACCACGCCACCAGCCTGGCTACCATTCAGGCTACCTCCGAGAAGCACGACGACCTGCTCAAGGAGTTTCAGCAGTTTTTCGAACGGGGCCGCACCAAGCCCCAGGGCGAGTATAAGTCGTTTGTGGTGGCCGGCTCCGGCGACCCGGGCCAGCTTCGTGCCCTCACCCAGTACCTCGACCGGCAGCAGATCCGCTACGGCTACGCGCCCAAGCGCTTGAAAACCCGCGGCTTCAACTACATGAGCGGCAAAACCGAGAACGTGCAGGTTGAAGCCCGCGACGTGGTGGTGAGTATGTACCAGCCCAAATCCACGCTGGTGAAGGTGCTGTTTGAGCCCAAACCCGCGCTGGAAGACTCGCTCACCTACGACATCACGGCCTGGGCCTTACCCTATGCGTTCGGGCTGAAAGCCTACGCCGTGGCCCAGCGCCTCGATAACTCGGGCGCGGCCCCGGCTACCACCACCGTGAAAGGCGCTGCCGCAACCGGCACGCCCTACGCCTATGTGGCCCGCTGGAACAACCTGCAGGATGTACGCTTCCTGAGTCGCCTCCTGCAGCAGAAAGTGAAGGTGCGGGTGGCGCAGCGGCCCTTCGAGGCGGCGGGGCAGCAGTACCAGTCGGGCACGCTCGTCATCACGCGCAGCGGCAACGAAAGCCTGGGCAAGCGCTTCGACCAGCTGGTGCAGGCCCAGGCCGACTCTTCGGGCGTAGTGGTACAGGCCGTGAATACCGGATTTTCTACCAGCGGCGCCGATTTTGGCTCGGGCTACGTGCGCTTCGTAAACATGCCCAAAGTGGCCGTGCTGGCCGGAGAAGGCGTGTCGCCCACGGCTTTTGGGGAGGTATGGCACTTCTTCGAGCAGCAGATCGGCTACCCCATCACGGTGCTCGGCACTGATTACTTCAGCTCCGTGCCACTGGCCAAGTTCGATGTGCTGATTCTGCCCGACGGCTACTACGGTGATGCCTTGTCGGACCGGCAGCTGGAAAACCTGAAAAGCTGGGTTCGGAGCGGGGGCAAGCTCATTGCTATGGAAGGTGGCGCGGCTTTCTTCGCCGGTAAAAAAGACTTCGCCCTGAAAACCAAGCCCGCCGACAGCACCGCCGCCAGCCAGAAAAACCCGTACCGTGCCCTGCGCCGCTACGCCGACGCCGAACGGGAGCAGATCCAGGAGTTCGTACAAGGCAGCGTGTATCAGGTACAGCTCGACAACACCCACCCGCTGGCTTTCGGCTATGGCCCCAGCTACTACGCCCTCATCCGCGACACGCTCAACTACCGCTTCCTAGGGGAAGGCGCCTGGAACGTGGGCGTGCTCAAGAAAAACAACTACGCCGCTGGTTTCGCTGGCTCCCGCGCCCGTCGCAAGCTCAACGATACCGTAGTGCTGGGCGCTCAGGACTTAGGCCGCGGCCAGGTCGTGTACTTCGGCGACAACCCCTTGTTCCGGGCCTTCTGGCAGGGCGGCAAGCTGCTCTTCGGCAACGCGGTATTCTTCGTGGGGCAATAGTTTTAGTGCTACGTTCCTGGTGCTTAGAAGTTAAGTTGCCATACAAAAAGGCCCGCTGATGAAAATCAGCGGGCCTTTTTGTAACTCTGAATCAGGCAAGACATATGCCCTAAGTCCCTAAGTCCCTAAGTCCCTAAGTCCCTAAGTCCCTAAGTCCCTAGTCAACTACGTCCTTGGCGGTGTTCTTTACGGCTTTGCCGGCCTTCTTCAGGCCTTTGCCGGTTTTCTGGGCACCTCTTTTAGCTACGTGGCCGGTTTTGCGGCCAGCACGTTTCACATCCTGGCCGGTGTTGTAGGCTTTCTGTCCGGCCTTCGTGCGACCCGTACGGGCTTCCGATTCCACTTTCACCGTGCCATTGTCGCGCACGTCCACTTCGGTGGTAGACTGGGCGCCGGTGGCGGGGTTCTGGGTTTGGGTTTTGATTTCTTCCTGGGCGAAAGCCGAGCCGGAAAACGCTGCAAATGCCAGCAGCAATACTATCTTTTTCATGGTTGAAGTCTGTGAGTAGATAGCTGCCTATACGGGCTTCGACAGTTTTGGATAACGAAAACCTACGCTGCCCAGCGTTAAGGTAGGAGTAGGGAACTGTCGCCGTAGCTCAGAAAGCGGTAATCGTGGGCCAAGGCATGGTCGTAAATCTCGCGCCAGCGGGGCCCAACCAGGGCGGCTACCAGCAGCAGCAGCGTGCTTTCGGGCTGATGAAAATTGGTGATAAGCCCCTGCACCAGCCGGAAGCGGTAGCCAGGCGCAATTAGCAGTTGGGTGGTGGCGTGCAGCACGTCTTCGCCCGTAGCCGTCAGATGTGCCAGCAGGGCTTCCAGCGCCGCTTTGGTGGCAACTTCCGGGACTTCCTCGTAGGGCTGCCATTGGCTTACGTGCAGTGCCGCGTCGGTTGGGTGCTGCACCAGCCGGGCGCCCAGCCAGTACAGGCTTTCGAGGGTGCGCAGACTGGTGGTGCCTACGGCCAGCACCGGGCGGGACGCGTGGTTCAGCAGCTGCCGCAGCAGTTCCGCCGACACGCTGATGGGCTCAGCGTGCATGGCGTGGCCAGCCATCTGGTCGGCCTTGACGGGCTGAAAAGTGCCGGCACCAACATGCAGGGTCACGCGGCCGGTGCTGATGCCTTTACTTGCCAACTCCGATAGTACTTCCTCCGAGAAGTGCAGACCAGCGGTAGGCGCGGCCACGGCGCCCTCGTGGGCGGCGTATACCGTCTGATAGCGCACGGCGTCGGCAGCAGTATCCGTGCGGTTGAGGTAGGGGGGAAGCGGCAGGTGGCCGGCTTCGCGCAGCACCTCGGCAAATGGCAACTCGGCCGGTTGCCAGCTGAACTGCACCAGGGAGTAGCCTTCCTGAGCTTCGAGCCGCTCAGCTGTGAGCGTGGCCGCCTGGCCGCGGGCCGTAAACGCTACCGTCGCCGGCCCGGTTTTCCAGCGCTTCCCATTCCCCACCAAGCATTTCCACACGCAGGCTCCGGTTTGCTGCATAGCCAGCTCCACGGCCCGGTGCGGAGCTACGGGTTCCAGGCAAAACAGCTCTACGGTGCCGCCCGTGGGCTTTTGCGCGAAAAGCCGGGCCCTTACCACTTTGGTGTCGTTGAAGACAAGCAGCGCATCGGCGGGCAGCTCGGCGGGCAGCTGGCTGAACACCCGGTCGGTGATGGTGCCGCCCCGGTACACCAGCAGCCGCGACTGGTCGCGCCGGGCCAGGGGCTCGGGGGCAATCCGCTCCGGCGGCAGCTGATACGTGAAGTCGTGGATGGAAAGCTGGCGCGGGTTGGTGGTCATAGGCCGCAAAGGTAAGGCCGCGCCTACTTTTTGCGGAAAATGAGCAGGTGCTGCTGGGGCAGGCTCTCAATCGTCTGCACGTACTCCAAGCCCACGGCTTCCATTTCCTTGCGCGCCTGGGCCACGCTCATCTTATGAATGCGCTTGATGGCCACGTTGGGGTCTTCGGCGCGGTACTCTACCAGCGCCACCCGCCCGCCCGGACGCAGGGCCGTGCGTACCGCCTGCATAATCTCCCGCGGGTGGTCGAATTCGTGGTAGGCATCCACAATCAGCACCAAGTCCACGCTTTTGGCGGGCAGGTTGGGGCTTTGGACGGTGCCCAGCACGGGCTGCACGTTGGCGGCGTTGGTACGGGCTTTGGTCTGCCGCAGCGCCTCCAGCATTTCGGGCTGAATATCCACGGCCAGGACCTTGCCGCGCGGTACCAGCGGGCTTATCCGAAAGGTGAAATAGCCGGTGCCGGCGCCTAAGTCGGCTACCACATCGGTGGGCTTCAGGCGCAGCTCCCGCAACAGGATGTCAGTGCCTTCCTCCTGACCCCGGTCGGCGCGCTCCAGCCAGCCGGCGCCTTCGTGACCCATTACGTGGGCAATCTGGCGACCCTGGTAGTACTTGCCGATACCGTTGGGGTCCTGCGCGGGCCGCACCTCATAGCCCAGGCTGTCGGGCAATATGGCACGGCTGGCGGTAGTTCGGGTTTCGAGGACGGGCTGGGTGCAGGCCACGGAAAAAGCCAGCAAAACGGCCGGAGCGACCGTTCTACCCAAAAAAGAAAGAGTGTTTCGAGGCATTCGTTTTCAACAGGTCTGCTTCTCTCAACGCGGTTGCAGCCGGAAGCGTTCGGCCTGGCCTTTCAGGTAAAAAGCCGGTAGTGTAGTCTGCCGCAAGTTAGCGGCCCGCAGGTAAATCATAGAGCAGGGTACACCAGGGCGTATCCCAGTCGCTGTGTTTAGGAAGTGTTAACAGTAGGTATTATTTTGGAGGATGGACTTTATGCTGACGGACGCGCAATGGGCGCGCATCGCGC
>NZ_JADWYK010000029.1 GCF_015773195.1 Hymenobacter guriensis | reverse complement strand
GATGCGCGCCCATTGCGCGTCCGTCAGCATAAAGTCCATCCTCCAAAATAATACCTACTGTTAACACTTCCTAGCTGATGGGCGGTGGGGGCGGCGTGCCAGCCTTGCGGGCCGCGACGCGGGCGCTGCTGCGGTTCGGCAGCTTGTCGTAGTCGAAGTACGAGGGGGCCTTGGCGGGCTCCAGGCGGTGCACGTAGAGGGCGGCGCAGTGCACATTCCACAGCGCGTCGGCCAGGGCCACGGCATCGGGGCCGAGGGCACTGATGGTGTCCCTGATGGTTTTGGCGCCCTGGTTTTTCTGGGCGGTGGCGGCGGTGTAGGCCGCGAGCAGGGCGCGCGTCTGCTGGCCGGCCGCCTTCAGGGCCGCATCGGTGTGGGTTTCCAGCTGCTCCACGTAGGCTGTATAGCGGGTGAGGCGCTTGCTCTTGGGCGCCTGCGTCAGGCCACTGAGCTTGTCGGGGTAGAACAGGGCCCGCTCGGTGGGGAGGTCGTAGAAGCGCGGGGCCAGCAGCTTTTTGTCGGTGGCCTGCACCTGGGCTTTAAGGGCCGCAAAGGCCTGGTCCTCGGTTTGGGTGCCGCTCTGGCGCTGGCCGCTGCCGCTGGTGCGCCCGCTCAGGCCCTGGCGGAAGGCGGTGAGGGCGGAGAGCAGGGCGGGGCGCTCATCGCGCAGGAGCTTGGCCACGGCGGGCTTGAGGGCCTCGGCGGTGTAGTCGGCAAAGGCGGCGAAAGCGTCGCGCGAGGCCTGCAGGCGCCGGAAGTGGTTGTCGTACCGTTCTTCGTACATGACGACGGAGTAAGATAAAGGATGAGAGAAAGGACCGGCGGCCGGGGCGGGCACTAGCGGTGTGTAAGGGTGCCCCGGCCAGGCAGATAGGGCGCGGATAATGGGCAGGAAGATGCGCAGTTGCGGGCAAAACTACCACCCCTCCCCGCGCCCCGGTATGGCATGTTTATGCCATACCGGGGCGCGGGGAGGGGTGGTAGTTTTGCCCCGTGGGCAAACGCCTTATTACCTGCCCAACGTTGTATGACTTGTCGCCACGTTCTTTCCCGCCTCTCCTTAATTGTATGGCCCTTGCTGCTGACGGTTCCGGCCGCACTGGCCCAGACGGGCGGCGCCGTGGGTATTGGTACCACGACGCCCGATCCGTCGGCTGTGCTCGACGTGAGCAGCAGTAGCAAAGGCCTGTTGCCACCGCGCCTGACTACCGCCCAGCGCGATGGCATTGCCAGCCCGGCGCTGGGCCTCACCATCTACAATATCACTACGAGCGCGCTCAACACCTGGGACGGGCTGCGCTGGGTGGCAGCCCTCGTCGATGTAGGGTCCTTCCCCACTACTAGTACTACCTTCAGGCTCACTGGCGCCCCCCAAACCTACACCGTGCCGGCCGGCGTGTACCACCTGCAGGCCGATTTAGCTGGGGGCGCGGGTGGAGCAGTGGTAACAGACCAGAGCATCGGCCAGGGCCTGGGCGGCCGGGTGCAAGCCGTGCTGAGCGTGACGCCGGGCCAAGTGCTGACCATCTATGTGGGAGGCGCCGGCGGTTTTTACGCTGGTGGCTATAACGGGGGCGGCAGCAACATTACCCCCGACTTCGGGGGCGGCGGCGCCTCCGATATTCGGGTAAACGGCACGACTCTGTCGGACCGGGTGTTGGTGGCCGGCGGTGGCGGCGGGCGTACTTACAAGGCCAACGGCGGCGCGGGCGGCGGCCTCACGGGTGGCACCGGGCAGGCTGCCTCGGACAACTATGGCGCTGGCACCGGGGGCACGGGTGGCAGCCAGAGTGGGCCCGGGGCCGCGGGCGCGGGGACATACCAAAACGGCCCGAACGCCGAGCCCGGCACCGATAACCTCGGAGGCACGGCCGGCGTCTTCGGCGGGGGCGGGGGCGGGGGCTACTACGGGGGCGGGGGCGGCGGCTACTACTCCGGGGGCGGGGGCGGCTCCAGCTACGCCGGCGCGGGCACCAGCAACGTGGTGCACACCTCCGGCTACCACCTAGGCGACGGGTACGTGAAGCTGACGCCGATTCCCGTAGCCGGCGGGTTCAGCGCGCCGGTGCTCGATGCTTCGAACTTCGTAAACGGCCTCTGGACTAAAACTGGCCAGACCATTCACCTGACGCAAGCGAGCAACAACGTAGGCATCGGCACCAGCAGCCCCACCGAGAAGCTGGAGGTGGTCGGCAACGCCGCCGTGAGCGGTAGCACCACGGTGGGCGGCAATGCCCTTGTGAGCGGCTACTTGGGCATCGGTACCAACCTGCCGCCTGCCCAACGGCTTACGGTAGATGGCAATGCCGCCGTCTCTGGCAGTGTGGGCATCGGCAACGGGATTCCGCAGAATAGCCTCGACGTGCAGTCCGGCGGGCGCACCGACAGCCACCCCTCGGGCCGGGCGCTGTACGTTACCGGTAACTTCGGCGATGCGTCCGACGGAGCCGAGTTCCGCCTCCCCAACGGCCGAATGGGCATCGGCATCGGGGCCAACTCCCTGTACGCGGCCGGTTCTGATGCCAACCAACACTTGAACCTGATGCCCAAAGGCACCGGCAACGTGGGCATTGGCATTACCAGTCCGGAGTTGAAACTGGATGTGATAGGGGCAATAGGCTTGCGCACCGAATCCCCTTGGGACCACCTCTACCTCAGCCACGACGGAACCAAAGCCGTGCTACGGGCCGGCGGGGCCGAAAATGGACTAAGCCTGCAGGTTGGCAACAGCGTCGATGGCAGCTATGGCTACTTCAATCAGTACTACCAGGAAGCTCTGCGCCTGCTGCCCGATGGCCGCGTGGGCGTGGGCACTAGCTCCCCTGTGTCCAGGCTGGCTAACACCAGTGCCGATATAGCGGCCAGCAACGGCTACGGCGGGGGCGCTGGCTCCCTGAGCTGGATGGTAGAGCAGGCCGGTTACGCTGCCCTGTTCTACAACAAAGGAGGAGCCGACAACAGCGAAGGGGTGGCCGTGAAGGTGGCGGCTGCCGCCGCTACTGCCCTCGACGTAAGCCGGCAGGCTAGCGCCCTGACTGCTGGCACGCCCCTGCTGCGGGTGCTCGGCAACGGCCGGGTGGGCATCGGCGTCAGCAGCCCGTACTCCCAACTGGCCAACACCACTTCCAACATCGTAGGCAGCGACGGGCAGGGCGGCAACCCTGGCTCCCTGGCCTGGAGTGCCAACCAGCAAGGTTACGCGGCCATGTTCTACAACGCGGGCACCACCGGCGTCAGCAACGGGCTGGCCGTGAAGGTGGCCACTACCGCGGCGGCAGCCCTCGACGTGAGTCAGCAGGCCAGCCCCACGGCTACCGGCGCCAGCTTGCTGCGCGTGCAGGGCAACGGCCGCGTGGGCATCGGCACCAATACCCCCGATGCGCAACTGGATGTGAATGGCTACTTGCGCGTGGCTGGTGCCAACGATACGCCCCCCGTAGGTACGGTGCCCAGCGTGGCATTTCTGCGGCTCACCGCCACCCTGGCCACCGCCGCCAACACCCAGACGCTGCTCCCCCACGGCCTGACGAGCGACGCCAAAATCCTGAGCCTGCAGGTGCTGGTCGACTGCGGCAACGGCAACACCACGCCCCCCGGCTTCACCGACAACGCCGGGGAGCTGTACTACGCCTATCTCAACTCGGGGCGGGTGGTGCTGCGTACGGGCGCCGGCGCCAGCAGCAACGTGGTACAGGGCAAAACTGCCCGAATTCTCATCACCTACGAGCAGTAACTGGCCGCCCTGGTTTTCTGCAAATGCAAACGGCCGGCCCCCATACAGGAGTCCGGCCGTTTGCCTGGGCAGCCGTATTCAACGGGGGCTACGCCGGCTGCGGGGCGGGGTGGTTGCCTTCGGCTGCGGGGCCGCCGTGCTCTTCATCGGGCTGGTAGTTGGCTTCCAGCTCGGCCAGCTTTTCTTTGCCGTAGGCGAAGCGGGTGATAATCACGTAAAGCACCGGCACGATGAAGATGGCCAGCACCGTGGCCGAGAGCATACCGCCCAGCACCGTCCAGCCAATGGTCTGGCGGCTCTGGGCCCCGGCGCCGGCGGCAAACACCAGCGGCAGCACGCCCAGGATAAAGGCCAGGGACGTCATCACGATGGGGCGCAGGCGCAGGCGCACGGCTTCCAGCGTGGCTTCCACCAGCGGCATGCCCTTGTCTACCCGTTCCTTGGCAAACTCGATGATGAGGATGGCATTCTTGGCTGACAAGCCGATAAGCGTAATCATACCAATCTGGGCATACACGTTGTTGGTGAGCTTGGGCAGGAAGAACAAGGCCAGAATGGCCCCGAACATACCCACCGGCACGGCCAGCAGCACCGAAAATGGCACCGACCAGCTTTCGTAGAGCGCGGCCAGAAACAGGAACACAAACACCAGGGACAGCCCGAAGATGTATACCGTTTGGCCCCCGGCCAGCAGCTCCTCCCGCGTCAAACCCGAGAATTCGTAGCCGTAGCCCTGGGGCAGGGTTTGGGCCGCCGTTTCCTGCAGGGCCTTGATGGCGTCGCCGGAAGAGTAGCCGGGGGCGGCGGCGCCGTTGATTTCGGCCGAGCGGAACAGGTTGAAGTGGGAGATAAGCGGGGCACTTTCGGCGCGCTTGTAGGAGGTGAGCGTGCTCAGGGGCACCATGCCGCCCGAGGCGTTGCGCACGTAGTACTGGCCCAGGTTGCTGATGTCGCCGCGGTACATACTATCGGCCTGGGTGACGACGCGGAAGTTGCGGCCGTACACCGTAAAGTCGTTCACGTAGGCCGAGCCCAGGTAGGTGCGCAGGGCCGTGCCGATGTCGGCAATGCTTACGCCCAGCTTCTTGGCTTTCTCCCGGTCGATGGTGAGCTGGTAGCCGGGCGTATTGGCCGTGAAGAAGGAAAAGGGCGCAGCAATTTCGGGGCGCTTGCGCAGAGCCCCCAGGAAGTTCTGCAGCGTGGCATCGAAGTTCTTGATGTCGCCGCCGGCCTCGCGCTCCTGCAAGACAAAGGAGAAGCCCCCGCTCTGGCCCAGGCCCGGAATGGCCGGGGGCGAAATCACCACGATGTTGGCCTCGCGCAGGCGGCTCAGGCGCTGCTGCACGGTGGCCATCAGGCTTTGCAGCTGCAGTTCCTTGTCTTTGCGGTCGTCCCAGGGCTCCAGCTGGCAAAACACCGTGCCGCTGTTCGACTTGGAGGAGAAGTTCACCACGTTCAGGCCGCCCAAGCCGGCGTAGTGGGCAATGCCTTTGATCTGGCCCAGCTCCTTCATCACCTCGTGCAGGGTAGCCACGGTGCGCTCGGTGGAGGAGGCTTCAGGCAGAGTGAAGGTAACAAACAGACGGCCCTCATCCTCCGTCGGGATAAAGCCGGTGGGCTTGGTCTTGAACAAGAGGCCCGTAGCCGCCACGATGCACACCAGAATCACCACCACCAGGCGGGAGTGCTTGATACCGCGCTGCACGCCGTTGCCGTACTTGCTTGTGACCCGGTCAAACCAGGCGTTGAACTTAAAGAACAGCCGGTCCAGCCCGCGCGAGTTCTCGTCGCGCTTGTGGGGCTTGAGCAGCAGCACGCACAAAGCCGGCGTGAGCGTAAGCGCCACAAAGGCCGAAATCACCACCGAAATGGCAATGGTGATGGCAAACTGCTGGTATAGGCGCCCCGTGATGCCGGGAATAAACCCTACCGGCACGAACACCGCCGCCAGAATCAGGGCAATAGCAATAACCGGGGCCGATATTTCGCGCATGGCGGCCAGCGTGGCATCCAATGGGCTCATGCCCCGCTCGTTCATGTTGTGCTCCACGGCCTCCACCACCACAATGGCATCATCCACCACAATGCCAATAGCCAGCACGAAGCCGAACATGGTGAGCGTGTTGATGGTGAACCCGAGCGGAATAAAGAAGATGAACGTGCCGATGATGGACACCGGAATGGCCAGCACCGGGATGAGCGTGGAGCGCCAGCTTTGCAGGAAGAGGAACACCACGATAATCACCAGCACCAAGGCCTCTACCAGCGTGTGCAGTACCTCGTTGATGGACACCTTCACCACCGTGGCCGACTCAAACGGCACCACGTAGTCCAAGTCCACGGGGAACTGCTTTTTGAGCTGCTCCATAGTAGCCAGCACGTTCTCGTAGGTGTCTAGGGCGTTGGCGCCGGGGGCCTGATACACCAGCAGGTAGGCGGCGCGCTTGCCATCCACGTAGGAGTTGTTGGCGTAGTTGAACTTGCCCAGCTCCAGCCGGGCCACGTCCTTCAGGTACACCATCGAGCCGTCGTCGGGCCGGGTCTTGATGACGATGTTGCCGAACTCTTCGGTGTTGGTCAGGCGGCCCTTCACAAACACGATGTACTCAAACGTCTGCCCGGTTTGGGCGGGCGGGGCGCCAATGGAGCCGGCCGCAATCTGGGCGTTCTGCTCCTGGATGGCCGCCGTTACTTCCTGGGCCGTTACGCCCAGCTGGCTGAGCTTGTCGGGGTTCAGCCACACGCGCATCGAGAAGTCGTCGGCCCGGCTCACGATGTCGCCCACGCCCTTGGTGCGCAGCAGGGCATCCTTCACAAATACGTTGGCGTAGTTGTCGAGGAAGGTGGTGTTGTGGCTGCCTTTGGGCGCGTACATGGCCACCAGCATCAGGATGCTCGGGTTACGCTTGCGCACAATCAAACCCAGGCGCTGCACTTCCTGGGGCAGAGTCGGCTGGGCAATGCTCACGCGGTTCTGCACGTCGAGGGCGGCAATGTTGATGTTGGTGCCCACCTCGAAATTCACCGTCATGCTCATCTGCCCGTTGCTGGTGCTGTTGCTTTGCAGGTACGTCATGCCGGGCACGCCGTTCACCTGCACCTCCACGGGCGTAGCCACAGTCTGCTCCACCGTCTGGGCGTCGGCACCGGTGTAGGTGCCCGTCACCGACACCGTGGGCGGGGTGATTTCCGGGTACTGGCCCACGGGCAAATTCAGGATGGCCAGCACCCCCACCAGCACAATCACCAGGGAGATGACGATGGCCGTGACGGGGCGCCGGATAAAGGTTTCTGCAATCATCTAGGCTAATATTAGGGTCGCGGCTAAGGCCGGTTTTGGCTTAGCGGCCACTAGTTTGGTTTATTCAGCGCGTCAGCTGATCCGTGCGTACCGCAGTAGGGTTGAGGCGGCAGCCCGGGCTACTTGGTGGCGGTAGGCGCGGCCGGTGCCGGTCCGGCCTGAATGAGGCCGCCGTCGCGCAAGCGGTTGAGGCCCTCGGTCACTACCTGGTCGCCTTCCTTTACGCCTTCTATAATCACGATCTGGTCGCGCAGGCGCGGGCCAAGCTGCACTTTGCGCTGGCGGGCCTTGCTGCTGTCGCCGGCCACAAACACGAAGTTCTCACCCATCTGCTCCACCACGGCCCGGAAGGGTACCACCACCCGGCGCCCCGACTGACGATTGAGCACCCGCAGCACGGCACTCATGCCGTCCTTGAGCTGGCGCCCCGTGTTGCTGAACTGCACGCGCACCTGCACCGTGCCGGTTTGCTGGTTCACGCCCCGGTCGATGGCCAGGATGCGGCCCGGCTGGTTGTACGAGGTGCCATTGGGCAGCTCCAGGCGGAAGGTGGAGTCCTGAGAGCCGCCGGCCGCGCGCTGCAGCGCCACAAAGCGGGCCAAGTCACCTTCCGTCACTACAAAGTCCACGGCCATGGGGTCTTCGCCGCTGATGGTGTTGAGCAGCGTAGAGCCCGGGCTCACCTGGGAGCCCAGCCGCACCTGCGAAATACCGATGCGCCCGGCAAAGGGCGCCTTAATCAGGGAGTAGTCGAGGTCGGTGCGGGCGGCCTGCACGCCGGCCTGGGCCACGGCCACCTGGCTTTGGGCCGTGGCATAGGCCGTGGCGGCGTTGTCTACAATCTGGCGGGCAATAGCGTCCTGCTCGGCCAGGCGCTGGTAGCGGTCCAGGTTCACCTTAGCGTTCTGCACGGTGGCCTGGGTGCTGCGCAGGTTGGCTAGGGCCTGCTGGTAGCTGGCCTGGTACTTGCGCCGGTCAATTTCGTAAAGGGTCTGACCTTTCCTTACTTCTTCCCCTTCCTTAAAGAAGATGCCCGTAATGAAGCCCGCCACCTGGCTGCGCAGCTCCACGTTGTTGATGGCCGCTACGGTAGCCGGGTAGTCATCGTAGTACACCGCATCTGTGGTGCGGGCGGCCACCAGCGTGACGGGCGTAGGCGGCGGGGCGGCATTTTTCTGCTGGTCGGTGGCTTTGTCGCCGCACGCACCCAGGCCCAGTAGGCCCACGGTGTACGACAAGGCGAGAATCGTTTTTTTCATATCAGGAAAGCGGGCGTCGAAAGAAGGGTAGGAGGGAAGCATAGCGGGCTTCCGGGCTAGTACTCCGTGGGCAAGGCACCCAAGGCCCGCTGCACGTCTACCTTGCTGGCCAGCACCTGAAACAGGGCGCTGTAATAGTTGAGCTGGGAGGTGCGCAGCGTGGTTTGGGCCACCAGCAGATCAAGGTAAGTTTTGATGCCTTCGCGGTACTGCAGGTTCACCACCTGGTACACCTGCCGCGAGAGTTCGAGGTTGCGCTGGCCCATGAGGTAGTCGTTGTAGTAGCCTTTGTAAGAGGCCAGGGCCCGGGCATACTCCGTATTGATCTGGTTGCGGGTATTAAGGATGTCCTCGTCGAGGCGCTGGTTGAGCAGGCGGGCGCGGCGCAGGTTCTGGGTGCGCCGGAAGCCGGTAAAGATGGGCAGCGTGGCCTGCAGACCAGCGTAAGAGTTGGGAAACCGTTGCCCGTACAGCTCGCCGAAGCTGTTGTTCTGAAACACCGAGTTGTAGTTGCCAAAGGCCGAAAACGACGGCAGAAAGCCCAGACGGTAGTAGTCCACGTTCAGGTTCTGCAGGGCTTTGCGGGTCTGGAGCTGCTGAATTTCGATGCGGTTGGCCGGGTCCAGGGCAGCGGTAGTATCGAACACGGCCTCCTGCTCCAGGCGTAGCGTGTCGTGCTGCAGGGCCAGGGGCTGAGCCTGCGGCAGGTTCATGAGCTGCCGCAGATAGGCCTTTTTGGCGTTGATGCTTTCCTGTGCCTGCTTACGCCCGGCCAGGGAGTTGTTAAGCGAAATTTCGGCCTGCAGGTAATCGGTTTTATCGACCAGGCCCACGTCGTAGCGGGCCCGGGCATCGCGCAGGTTGCGCTGCAAGCGGATAATGTCTTCCTGAAACACCTGCAGCTGCCGCTCCGAGAGCAGAATATCGTAGAACGCCTTGCTCACGTCGGCCACCACATCTATGCGGGTGCCCACGGTGTTTTGCTGGGCGCCCTGCCGCGTGAAGCGTGCCCCCCGCGACGCCAGGCTTACCTCATTATTATAAAGAACCTGCGTGCCGGAAAGGCCCACAGTAGAGGTATTGCGCAGTCCCACCTGCCGGGGCGTGTTGATACCATCAATGGGAATAACAGTGTAAGGCAGCCCGAAGTAGTGCTGGACCGAAGCCGTGAGGCCTACCTGAGGGAGCCACGCAGCCCGCGCAATGCGGATGTCGGCATCGGCGGCTTCTTCATCTAGGCGGGCCTGACGCAGCAGGGGCTGGTTGCTTATGGCGTACTGCAGGCACTGAGCCAGGGTAAGCGGGCCGGACGGAGGTGGTGGGGGCGTGGTCTGGGCCAGGCTTCGGGCCGGAGACGCCAGGCACGCCAGCAGGATCAGCACGCCGCTCATCAGGCGCGCAGCAGGATAAATAGGGCACATGGCCATGCAAACCGGGTAGGTATCTGAAAAGTTATCGACTCCCAAAAAAAGCCCGGACCGCGACTAGGCGTCCGGCCGCCGGGCAGGCTATGGTCAACGGCTGCACCCAAGGGTTGCAGGGAGGCCTCGAACCAGAGCACGTAACGGCTTCAGGTACGGTGCCGCGCCAGCCTGCCATACTCCCGCCCGGTACAATGAGTTGCGTTCGGACAGGCTGGCAAGTCCAGCCTGCGGATTTGGCAATAAAATTATGACTGCAATCAAAAAATCTGATTGTTTTTTAAACGATACCCACTTTACACGCAAAGTTGGCAGCATACCGGCCTGGCTACCGTGCTACCGGCCCTACCTTTCTTAAACGTGCGCTGTAAGCGCACTGAAGGTCTGCACAAGCCAAGATGGGCTTAAATAACCCCTTTTATTTCTTCTAAAAAGCCAACTATCTTTCAAACGCACCTCTTCCCGGGTGCTGCCTTTACCTGCCCACCTCACTACCTATTGAATGCTCTGCTTTTCCCTTACCTATCGGGCTTGACCCGGTCGGGGGCGCAGAGGCCTCCGTCCTGAAGTTGCGGGTCTCACCCTGTGGGGCCGAACTGATATTGCCTCCTTTTCACCAAACTCCCACACAACCATGCTTACACGTTTCCGCATTTCACTGCTGGGCATTGCCGCTCTCTTATGCCTGCTGCTGTTGCCCGGGCGCAGCCAGGCCCAGGGCAGCATCCCGTTCACCATCGCCAATAATTCGCCCTTCCCCGATACTGACCTGTATGTGGCCATTGTGGGCAAAGACGCGAATGGCAACCACCTCTGGATAAACGCCGCCAACGGGCAGGTGCTGCCCATGTCGGCTTCCTACAACACCGTGACCGGCCCTACCTATAACGGCAACACCGGCCCGGGGCAGAACTCCAAGTATGCCGCCTGCTTCACCAAGCTGAGCAATATTCCCAACAAGACGTTCACGCTGCCTTACATTGCCGGCTGCCGGGTGTTTATCTCGCAGGGCCAGCAGCTGTACCTGTACTTCTTCGGCCCCTCGGGGGCGCCTTCGGGTTACGCCGCCCCGGACTTCCAGAATCCCAACGACCCGAACAAGGGCATTCGCTACGAGTTCATTGAGCTGACCAACAACCAGTACGGCTTCTTCGGTAACCACACCCGCGTGGACTCCTACCACTACCCCATGGGCTTGGAGCTGTGGGGCAATGGCTACTATAAGCGCGCCGGCGAGCTGAAAAGCCACGCCGACATCTTGGCCGCTTACCAGAGTTTCGCGCCTACCGAGTTTCAAGGCCTGCGCAACGCCACGGCCGGCACTATCACCTGCCCCGGCAAATCGGCGCCGTTTCAAGCAGGAGGGGCCTACGCCAACTACTTCGGCTCGTATATCGACGCCATCTGGAACAAGTATGTCAACGAGGACCTAATTTTCTATGCCGGCGACGCGGGCGTGTTCAAGGGGCGCATCAGCAACGGCCGCCTCACGGTGGTGGGGCAGTCGGGTGGCTTTGCGGGCCGCACGGGTATTATCTCGCGCAAGCCTACCACGCAGGAAGTGCTGGAAGGCAAAGGGGTGCTCGACCAGCGCGTAGGCGACGGGGACCTGGATCTGGTGATACAGTCGCAGCTGTGCGCGGCCATCAACCGCCACGTGGTAAACACCACTACGCCTAACCCCGGCCAGCAAAACTGGTACAATGCCAGCCAGTACTATCTCACCGCTCCGGCTAACTACTACGCCAAGTTCTGGCACCAGGGCGGCATCAGCGTCGACAACCTGAACTACGGCTTTGCCTACGACGACGTGAACGACCAGTCCTCCAGCCTGCACTCGCCCCAGCCAACCAAGGTAGTAGCTACTTTCGGCGGCTTTGCCGGTACGACGCCACCGCCTCCCAGCGGGGTAGCGACGCTGTACAAGGACTGCAACTACACGGGCACGGCGGTGGGCCTGGGCGCGGGCGACTAC
>NZ_JADWYK010000028.1 GCF_015773195.1 Hymenobacter guriensis | reverse complement strand
TGGATGCGCATTTTCTGGCCTTCGTTCATATTGCCGCAACTATACTCTGGTTGCGCGACTGTTAACACTTCCTAGTGCTTTCAAAGGCCCACGATGCTGATTTTATTTGCTTCGAGGTCAGTACAATGGGCCGGCCGCGGCAGTAGGGTGCAACCTTGCCCGGGGAGCAGAGTATCTTCGGCTGCAACGGAGTAGTCCGTATCACTGCCTGCCGGGGCTGCTGCAGCGCGGGTTAGAGTTTGCCTGAAAGCGGATTTGGCAACGCTGCCCATCGGTTGCAGGTGCAATTTTATTAGTTATCATTGCAGTAAACATAGCCGGCCGGTTTATTGGCAACAGGCTTAAGACATAGCTCAACCAACGTAACACTTTCCTTTTCTTTCACCCTTTTCCCTATTCTATGAAACAACACCTTCTCTCCTGGAAACAGAGCCTGCTGGCCCTGACGGTTCTCATCTCGGCTGGTCTGAGCAGCTGCAACCGCGCGGAGTACGCCATGCTGCCCAAAACGTCGTCGTACCACGGCACGGAGCGGGTAGCCGTGAAGACGCCGATAGCTACGCCTGCCCCAGCGGTGGCTGAAGCACCGGTAGCAACTGCCCCTGCCGCCGAACTAGCCGTGGCTGCTCCTGCTACCACTGCCAAGGCTACTGCCCCGGCCGTAGCAGCTGCTCCCAGCGTAGCCAAAAAGGCTACGGCCAGTGCCACGCCAACTGCCAAGCCCTCTTTCATGCAGAAAATGGTAGTGAAAAAGGCGCTGAAGAACGTAGATAAAGTAGCGTCCAAAGTGCTGGTGAAAAAGCACAAGGACGTGGCTGAGTCCAACAAGCTGAGCGGCAAAATCCGCCAGGGCGTGATTCTGCTGCTGGTAGGCTTGCTGATTGAAATCCTGGGTGCCGCTACGGGCCTGGGCATCATCTACCTGCTGGGCGCTATCATTGCCATCATCGGTCTGGTATTCATTGTACTGGGCCTGCTGGACGAGATATAGCCTCTGCTCGTCAACGTAAAAAGCCCCGGTTGCCAACAGGCTGCCGGGGCTTTCGCTTTTAACCGCCCTACGCATGTCGAGGAAGAAATTACAGGCATTCAATGTCAGAATTATTGTTTATAAACAGCTGGTTATCAGTTGTGTCGAAACGATTGTGGTTTGTATGTAAACTCTGTTTATCAGGCGAATAGGATTGTATATGGCCCTGTAAGGTGGCAATTAGCAACGGATACCTTTTCTCTTCTCCGCTGTGCTCAAATTCAATCTTATTTGGCCTATACTTCTGCTGGTAACCGTGGCTGGCTGCCACAGTGCCCGCGTACCGGTGGTCTTGCCACTAACCAGTGCATACCACCCCGTTGAACCGCTTCCGCTGCCCTCTGCTGAGCCGCCGGTTGCGCTGCTGGCGTCCGTGCAAAGTGTAGCTGCTCCACGTGCGCAGGTTCAGCCAGCCCGGCAACTGCCCCAACCCATTCCTACTGATACCAGTAGAATCAGACCGCCTTTGCCCCAAGACTACCCACGGGATAAAGCAACACTAATAGTAAATGGCGTGGGTGGTACTGTGACAGCTGCCGGAAGCGTATTAGTGGGTCAAGGGTTAAGTAAACACGAAACCTGGACGACAGCCAGTGCTATAGGAGCAGGGAGTCTACTAGTGGTTGGCTTACTGCTGCTGCTTTACCAGCGGCGCCAGAGCCGAAGGCGCCAGCTACGTCAGGATATAAAGGCTGCGTATCCTAGAATGAAAACCGATTTTTTTGCTATCCTCCTAAAGGTTACAGCGGGCGTAGCACTGGTAGGTGGTCTTCTGATTCTAATAGCTGCCTTAGCTGATCCTGTCTTTATTCTGACGTTAAGCGTGGTGCTTGGGGTAGTAAGTACAGGGTTGGGCCTAGCCATTTTCCTTTCAAAAGACCCGGACAGCCCGCGCGGGCGCTGGCACAAAGAGGTGCGCCAGTACCGGCAGTCGCAACGCCGGCAGCGCCGGGGCATCACCGGAAACTAAGCTACATCGGGTCTACGTCGGCCACAAAGCGGGCCTGCTTGTAGTCTTTCTGGTCTTTCACGGCGTTGATGGCGGCCAGAATATCAGCTTTGGCTTGCTTGAGTACCGTATGCTCGCGGCTGAGTTTGATGGTAATTTCCTGCAGGAAGAAGTTTCGGATACGGAAGATGTAGGGCGCTTCCGGCCCTAGCACGGCCTCCCGGCCCAGCCGGTCTACCAGTTCGTTGGTAAGCAGGATAGCGGCCCGCTCGGCCAGGTGCTGGTCCATATGCTTTACCGTGAGCCGGATGATGCGCATAAACGGCGGGTAGCCATGCTCGCGCCGCTGTAGAATCTCGTACTCGTAGAACTCCAGGTAGTCGTTGCGGATAACCTTGTCGAAAATTACCTGCTGCGGGTCACCAGTCTGGATGATAACCTTGCCTTTCTTGCCCTTGCGGCCCGCCCGCCCGCTCACTTGCACAAACATCTGGAAGGCCCGCTCGTGCGCCCGGAAATCGGGGTAGTGAATAATGGAGTCGGCGTTGATGATGCCCACCAGGCTCACATTGGCAAAGTCGAGGCCTTTGGTTACCATTTGCGTGCCTACCAGCACGTTGGTTACCTGGTTTTCAAAGTCGGCAATGATTTGCTGGTAGGAGTTTTTGGCGCGGGTGGTATCCAGGTCCATGCGCTGCACGTTGGCTTCGGGCAGCATGATTTTGAGGTCGTCCTCAATCTTTTCGGTGCCGAAGCCCACGGGCTTGAGGTTGCGCGAGCCGCAGGCCGGGCACTCCACTGGCAGCCGGTCGTGGTAGCCGCAGTAGTGGCAGCGCAGCTCGTGAGCGTGCTTGTGGTAGCTGAGGCTCACGGCGCAGTTCTGGCACTTGGGTATCCAGCCGCAGTCGAGGCAGTTGATGAAGGGCGAGTAGCCGCGGCGGTTCTGAAACAGAATGATCTGCTCCTTGGCGCCCAGCTTCCGCTCCATTTCCAGCATGAGCTCGGGCGTGAAGTGGTTGTGCATCTTCTTCGCCTCCCGGCTTTTGCGCGTATCCACCAGTTCAATTTCCGGCAGCCCGGCCTCCCCGAAGCGCTTGGTGAGGGAAACCAGCCCGTAGCGCCCGGTGCGCGTCTGGTAGTAGGTTTCCACGGCGGGCGTGGCTGAGCCCAGCAGCGTGCGGGCGCCCTGGAAGTTGGCCATCATCAGGGCCACTTCGCGGGCGTTGTAGCGCGGGGCCGGGTCGTACTGCTTGTAGCTGCTTTCGTGCTCCTCGTCCACGATAATCAAAGCCAGGTTGTCGAAGGGCAGAAACACAGAGGAGCGTACGCCCACCACCACCTGGAACCGGCCCGACAGCACCCCGTTCCACACTTCCACCCGCTCGTTGTCGGAGAACTTAGAGTGGTACACGCCCAGGCGGGAGCCAAATACGCGCATCAGGCGGGTTACAATCTGGGCGGTGAGGGCAATTTCGGGCAGCAGGTACAGCACCTGCCCGCCCCCGTCCAGCGCCTGCCGGATCAGGTCGATGTAGATTTCGGTTTTACCCGCTCCCGTCACGCCGTGCAGCAGCACAATGTCCTTTTCCTGGAACTGCTGCATCACGTCGTCGCGGGCCGTCTGTTGGGCCTCGCTCAGCGTGAAGTGCATGTTGGCCTCGGCGGCATCATCCAGCGGGAAACGCGACACAATCACGTCGAACTGCTCCAGAATGCCGTTTTTAATGAGCGTGTTAACGGCCGAGGGTGAAAGGTGCGGGGCCGACGTCAGGTAAGCTTTTTCGATGCCTTGGTGGTTGAGGTGCTCATTCTGGTACACGGGCACCTTCTGCAGGTAGCGCATGAGCACATCCAGCTGCTTGGAGCGGGAGGCCAACTGAGCGAACAAGGCCTCCACCGCTGCTTCGGCCACATAATGGTGGGCTAGCCGCACCTTCTTCACCACTTTGGGCGAGTACTTGTCCTGCAGATGCTCGAACAGAAAGACCACATCCTTCTGCATCAGCGACTTAATGACTTTGTGAAAGGAGGTGATGCCCAGGATTTCGCCCACTTCCGTGAAGGTGAGGCTCTTGCCTTCCTCGCCGGTGCTCAGGGCCTCCACAATCTTTTCCTCCTGCTCGCTGAGCGGGTAGGGACTCTCGTCGCGCACGAAGGCCGGGTGGAGCTGCACGCGGCTTTCGGAGCTGAGCTTGAGGGCAGAGGGCAGCGCCGCGTTGATAACCTCGCCCAGCGTGCATAGGTAATAGTCGGCCATCCAGCGGAAGAGCTTCAGCTGGGGCTGCGTCACCACCGGGGCATCATCGATGAACTCCAGAATGTACTTGGCCTGGTACTCTTTGGGCGGATTTTCGTGGACTGCCGCCACAATGCAGCTCAGCGTTTTCTTGGCCCCGAACTGCACAATTACCCGCCCGCCTACCACTACCTGGTCGTTGAGCTCGTAGGGCACGCGGTAGGTGTAGAGCTTGGGCAGCGGCAGGGGCAGAATCACGTCGGCAAACAGCGTGACGCGGTCGGTGGCCGCCTCGGGTTGCGGCTGCACAAAGTCAAACGTGAGGCTCAAAGGGAAAGCAAAGCTGAAAGCGAAAAGTAAAGATAGCACACGCCGCCGCGCTTACGGTGCAGCCAATCGAGGCCAACTCTCAAATAGGGTGAGCGGCCAGCTATATAAGGGTCGGCAATTTTAGAGCTGAGCCAGGGCCTCCGCTACGGTATGCACGGGCTGCTGGCAGGCATGGTTGAAGCACACGTACAGCGTGGTTTCGCCGTGCAGGGCCGCGCGGTTTTGCAACAAAGGCAGCTCGCCGGGCCCGGGGCCGCCGGCCAGCACCGCGTTGGGCAGAAAGTGCCGGCTCAGCTCCTGCCGACGGGCATCAGCTTCGGGGCCTATTATGGCAATTTCGGCGGTGGGCCGCAGCAAGGCAGTGTACAGAGAAGCCCAATTGGCCAGGTGCTGGGGTTCCTGCACCACCAGGGCCTGCACACGGCGCAGCATGGCGGCGGCCAGTCCGGTGTAGCGCGGCTGCTCCAGCAGCAGCCCCAGCCGGTGCAGGTTGTGCGCCATCACGGAGTTGGAACTGGGAATTACGTTGTCGAACAGCTCCTTTTTACGGGCAATCAGGCTTTCCCCGGCCACATCGGTGTAGAAGAAGTGCTCCTCCTCCGGGTCGAAGAAGTTGGTGAGCGTGTACTCCGTCAGCACCTCCGCCTCGTGCAGCCAGCTTTCCGTGAACGTAGCTTCGTACAGGCTGATATAGGCTTGAATTACCAGCGCGTAGTCTTCCAGAAACCCAATAACGGTAGCCTGCCCGTTTTTGTACGTGCGCCATAGGCTGACCCCGTTGCGCAACTTAGCCTGCAGAAATTCGGCGTTGCGCACAGCCAGCGTGAGGAACCTGGGCTCGGCAAAAGCGCGGTAGGCATCCAGCAGACCCTGAAGCAGCAGCGCGTTCCAACCCGTCAGAATTTTGTCGTCGAGGGCGGGGCGAGGGCGGGCGGCGCGGTACTGCAGCAGTTTCTGCTTCCAGCCCTGCACCAGTTCGGCTACTACGCCGGGCGCCAGCTCGTGCTGCCGGGCAAAGTCTTCGTCGGACAGCTGGCGGTGCAGAATATTGCGGCCATGCTCCCAGTTGCCGGCGGCCGTGCAGCCGTAGTAGGCTTCGGCAAGCAGCTCCTCCTGGCCCAGGGCTTCGCGCAGCTCGTCTTTCGTGAATACGTAGAAGCGGCCTTCCTCGCCCTCACTGTCGGCATCCAGCGCGGAGTAGAAGCCGGCTTCCGGGCTAAGTAGTTCGCGCTCCGCAAACCGCACAGTTTCGTACACTACTTCCCGGAAAAGCTCGTCGCCGGTTAGCTGGTAGGCTTCGGCGTAGAGGCTGAGGAGCTGCCCGTTGTCGTAGAGCATCTTCTCGAAGTGGGGGGCCAGCCAGTTTTCATCTACCGAGTAGCGGGCAAAGCCGCCGCCCACCTGGTCGTAGAGGCCACCCCAGGCCATGCGGCGCAACGTTAGGGTGGTTTGCTCCAACACAGCTTGGTTGCCGGTCATATGATGCACGCGTAGCAAAAAGCGCCAGATGCCGGGCATGGGGAACTTCGGCGCGCCGCTCAACCCGCCTTTTTCCTGGTCGAATTTCGCGGTCAGGTTAGATACGAGTAGTTGAAACTCTTCCTCCGACAAGCCTTCGGCCGCGGCGGGCAGGCGGTGCTTTTCCAGCTCACTGAGTTGCAGGGCCTGGGCGAAGTGCTCAGCCGAAGCCTCCAGCTCCTGGCGGTTTTCGTTCTGGTAGGCCTGCCCGATGCTGGCCAGCAGCTGCGCCCAGTTGCGGGGCGCGAAATATGTGCCTCCATAGAAGGGCTTGGCTTCCGGGGTCAGAAACACGTTTAACGGCCAGCCACCGCCCACGCCCATGGCCTGCACCGTTGCCATATACACTTGGTCCACGTCGGGGCGCTCCTCCCGGTCTACCTTGATGCAGACGAAGTGCGCGTTCATCAGGGCGGCTATCTGCGGATTCTCGAATGACTCACGCTCCATCACGTGGCACCAGTGGCAGGCCGCGTAGCCAATGCTCACCAGGATCGGCTTCTGCTCCTGCCGGGCCCGCGCCAAGGCTTCTTCACCCCACGGATACCAGTCTACGGGGTTGTGCGCGTGCTGCAGCAGGTACGGGCTCGATTCCTGAGCCAGCCGATTTGGCGACGATGAACGGGAGCTGGACATTAGGCTGGGGCATAGTTGGAAAAACAAAACCCGGCCACTGCGGGCCGGGTTTTGAAAGAAGACATTTTACGCGTTTTCGGCGCCGGTATCCGGGGCAGTCGGCTTGCGCCGGGAAGGGCGGACCCTTTTCGGCGCAGATGGAGCCGGCGTTTCTGCGGGAGCTGTTGGCGCTTCAGGCTGAGCGGCGGTCGGGGCCTTGCCGCGTTTCCGCGCGGCTGGGACTTTGGGGGCCGGGGCCTCGGTTGGCGTTTCCGGAGCTGCTGCTTTAGGCTTGGATGAACGCGCCGGCCGCTTATTGCCGGCAACCGGAGCAGCAGGTGGCGTTTCCGTAGTCTCCGCCGTAGCCGTACCTGGCGTTACGGTGGATGCTACGGGCTTTTTCCGGGCCGGACGGGGCCGGGCAGCTGGCTTTGGAGTTGCCGGGGCGGCCGGGGGCGTAACAGCTACTGCGGGCTGCCCGGGTGCTTCCGCAACGGGCACTTCAGCTGCCGGCGCTTCGATGGCAACTTCCGTAGGCTGCTTGGCCCGGCCCGGCCGCGCCTGGCGGCTGGCCTGCCCGGTGCTGCTCAGGTTGCCGGAGGCACCTGTACCCACCGTATGCGGAATGAGTGGCTTCGGAGCGGCCGGTGCTGAAGCAACTGCAGAACCAGCGGGAGCTACTTCAATGGAAGCCGCAACTACCGGAACGACGGGCTCAGGAGTAGGCGCCGCACTGGGCTCCGGGGCTGCTACGGGCGCGTCAACCCATTCGGTATTGTTGACCTGCAACTCGTCCGGCAGAACCTGGGAAACCGGCGACTCCGAAACAGCGGGTACCGACGCTTCTTCCGTTGCCGGGGCAGACTCAGCCGCATAAAGAGGTTTGAAGCGCGGAGCAGGCCGGTGCGGCTTGCGCACGGCAGCAGCCCTCCGCTCACTGGCCGAACGACCCGAACGGCCTTCGCGTCGGCCACCTTGGGTATCGTCGCCAGCGGGTTCGGTCGTATCGAATTCCGAGGCGTTATTCGCATCCGCTTCGGGAGCAGCAACTGGTAAACCAGGTTCAAGAGACTGCGCAGTTTCAGCAACCCATTCGTCTGACGGCTCAGCAGCTTGCTGTGGTTGATCCGCTGTTTCAACTGCCGAGGCCTGTGTTTCCTCGGTCTGCTCCAGGGCACTTGCTTCGGGTAAAGCCGGCTTGCGGTTTTTGGAGCGGCGCGAATTGCGCTTGCGGCGTTCCAGCGCGGTTTGCAGCGGCATATCCGGCTGCTCGGTAACTACAGCTGGCGGAGACGGTGGAAACGAAGACGGTAACGAATCAGCTACCGGCTCGACAGCCGCATCGGCTTCCGCCGTTGGCAGCAGCTGGCTTAACGTGGCGGTAGTGGCAGCCAACGCTTCGGCCTCGGCGGCCAGGCGGGCGGCGTGCTTTTTCTTGTTACGCTTAGCGCCACCCCGACTCCGGCGCTTTTTCCTGATAAGCGGCTGCTCGCCTTCCAGCGCCGCGCCCACGGCTTCCGCCAGCGTATCGGCTGCTTCAGGTTCCTCGTCAGCCTCGTCCTCTTCCACGTCTTCGTCGGGCCATTCCAGGGCCGAGTCCAGTTGGGCTTCGGCATCAAGCGGCTCCTGCACGGCAACCGGAGCTTCTTCGCCCACGTCGATGCGTTCCTCGTCGTCCTCTTCGGGTTCGGGAGTTGGTTGCGGCGGGGCAGGAGGGAGGGGCAGCTCGGCTATGCGCTGGCGCACAGTAGCCAGCTCGGCCTGCACGCTGGCCTGGGTGCTGAGGCGCTCCAGACGTTCCAGGGTTTGTTCCAGAAACTGCCGGTGCTCGGGGGCAGCAGCGTAGAGTGGACGGTGGGCCAATGCCTGCCGTACGGCTTCCCACTCCTTCTTAAAGCGCCCGAATGACTGGTCGAAGTACGTGCGCGTGAACTTCTCCCAGATGTAGTCCTCCGCTACCGGCGAGGGGTGCAGCATGTCGGGGGCATAGAAGCGGTAGTCGCGCAAATCGTCCAGCAGCAGCTCGTAGGCCGGGAAGTACGATATATCGGGGAGCAACTCGCTGAGGTAGTGGCAGGCCACGCGCAGCACCGATTTGCTGACGGAGTTCAGCGGCAGCGTGTCCTTGATATGCCGCACCGGACTCACCGTCAGAATAAACCGCAGCCTGGGGTTGATGCGCCGCAGGTAAGCGTGGGTTTCGGCTACGGCATTGATGATTTCATCGGGCGTGAGCAGCTCTTTCTCGAAGCGCTCCGCCGGGATTTTGTGGCAGTTGCTTACCAGCTCCCCGGTTTCCTTCAGGCGATATACGAAGGCCGTGCCCAGCGTGAGCATTACTACGTCCGTCTGGGCCAGGAACGCGCCGGTTTCGCGTACCACTTCCTGAATACGCTGGAGCAAAGCCACCGGGTTTTCGGCTCCGAGGCTGGCAGCCAGGTCGTAGCTCTGCCAGCGGCTCCGGGCTTCTACCAGGTGCTGCTGCCAGTCCATGTCTTCGCCGGCGGCGGTGCGCAGCAGCTGGCAGGCCGTAATAGGGTTGAACACGGTGCCGAACGGATTCACCAGCGTGGCAACCTTGTAATCGGCCAGGCGGGAGCCAATGGTATCGGCAAAGCAGGAACCCACCGTAAGCACCCGCGCGGAGGGCGGCAGCTGCTGCGGGTGAGGGGTAAGAGGTAATTCAGTACGAAACATCAGAGGTACATCAACCCGAAAAGCGGTGCGGGCCACCGGCTGTTTTTCCACGCTGCGGCGCCAGCCAGCTGGCGGCACCCTCAGCCGGCCGAGCAAACGCTACCAGGTCAGGAAAAAACGGCTATAGAGAAGACAAAGGTAACAGCCCGCCACCGATTGTGGCACCGCCCTGCCGGAAGTACGTAAAGTGGTACCGCAAAGGCCATAAAAAAGCCCGGCTGCCAAAGCAACCGGGCTTTTTCTGAAGCAGGCAGAGCTTACTCCGATACTACGTTGAAGCGTACTTTGTGCTTCACTTCGCGGTGCAGGTCCAGCGTGGCAGTGTATTCGCCTACCGAGCCGGGCTCCTGGTCGAACGAGAGACGCTTGCGGTCTACGTCAATGCCTTTCGCCTTGAGGGCGTCGGCCAGCTGCAGCGTGGTTACCCGGCCGAAGATGCGGCCGCTTTCACCCACCTTGGCGGGCAGGTCTACCACGGTGTCACCGATTTTGTCGGCCACGGCTTGGGCATCGCCCTTTACCTTCTCTGCTTTGTGAGCAGCCTGGCGTACGTTTTCGGCAACGATTTTCTTGTTGGTCTTATCAGCCAGTACGGCCAGACCTTGGGGGAGCAGGTAGTTGCGACCGAAGCCGGCCTTTACCGTCACAAGATCATTCTTGTAGCCCAGACCCTTTACGTCGTCTTTCAGGATTACTTCCATGTCTATGTTTAGTATTGAGCAGTGAGTAGTAAGTATTGAGTAAGAACAAAGCGAGAAACACTCGCATAAGTCTCACTACTCAATACCAACTACCCAATACTAATTTTCTATTTCAGCGAATCGGTTACGTAGGGCATCAGCGCCAGGTGACGGGCTTTGGCCACGGCCTGGGCTACTTTGCGCTGGAACTTCAGGCTGGTACCGGTGATGCGGCGGGGCAGAATGCGGCCCTGCTCGTTCACGAACTTGAGCAGGAAGTTCGGGTCTTTGTAGTCCACGTACTTAATGCCGGCTTTCTTGAAGCGGCAGTACTTCACGCGCTGCTCCTGCTTGTGGATTCTTTCGTTGGCGAGGCTCATATACTTATTGGGCTACAGCTTCCGATTGTTGTTTGGCTTTCTGCTGGTTCATCTCCCCGTTCCGACGACGCTGGCTGTAAGCTACAGCGTGCTTGTCGAGGACGGTGGTCAGGAACCGGATGACGCGCTCATCGCGGCGGAAGCTGGTTTCCAGCTTGTCCACGATGTTGCCCGAACCGGTGAACTCCACGAGAAAGTAATAGCCGGTCGATTTCTTCTGAATCGGGTAAGCCAGTTTCTTGAGTCCCCAGCTTTCCTGGTGGATAATGTCGGCGCTATTTTCCTTAAGCACCTGGGTGAACTTCTCGACCGTCTCTTGCACCTGGCTCTCGTTCAGCACGGGAGTCAAGATGAAGACCGTCTCGTAATTTCTTACTTCCATTACGACGGGGTGAAAAATGTGATTGAAAAACTGAATGAGGGCGCAAAGATACGCTTTCTGTTTAGGATTGAAGCTGGTGGCTCCGGATTTCTTTTCCAGCCCCCGGTAAGTAAGGCCGTAACAATCAGCCGGAAACCCGATGGCGGGTTGCAGTCCAGGTACGGTTGCCCTTTGCCAAAGCAGGTAGCTCCGATTGTTAACTAAAACGGAAGCGTATTGCGCTCCTATTATATAAGGAGTGGAAAACGCATTTTTAGAACCATTCCAGACAAGCCCGCAAGGCCGAAAATTAGGCTGTACAGGTTTGTTCTCTGGGTTTCCCGACCTACATTTGTGGCCTTGAAGCACCCCCGCGTTTCTTTTTCCCCGTCAACTTGTGCTATGACTGGCATCCGACTACGTACCCTTCCTTACTGCTTACTTGCTCTCTTTCTGTCGTTTGCTTCCCTTGATCGTGCCTCGGCGCAGGATGTGGGGGCTGCCCCGGATGTGAGCAAGGAAGGCGTAGCTCCCGGCGCTACGGCCGCAGCTGCCCCCGCGGCAGCGGCAGGTGCCACTACCGGCGACGCCGCCGCTATTGCCGCCGGCGACGCTCTTTTCAAAGGCAACTGCGCCCAGTGCCACGCTGTGAACGAAGTGGTGGTAGGCCCGGCTCTGGCTGGCATCACCAAGCGCCGTTCCCTATCTTGGCTTATTCCGTGGATCAAAAACTCCAGCAAAGTGGTGGCCAGCGGCGACGACTATGCGGTGAAGATCTTCAATCAGTACCAGAAGCAGCAGATGCCCAGCTTCCAGCTGTCAGATGCTGAAATCACCTCGATTGTATCGTATATCACTTCGCAGGAAGGTGTTAATAGCCCTGTTGGTGGCGACACTAAAGGTGTAGCTGGTAAAGATGCCACCGATACCGCTGCTGCAGGTACTGAAGCCGGTGCCGCCAAATATGTTGATATCCTGCTTATCGTACTGGTGGTGGTGCTGATTGTGCTGGTGGTAACACTGGTTATCATTGCCAACATCATGAAGGACGTGCTGCGGGGCCGCAAGGACCTCGACGGCCGCGACGTGGAGCTGCTGGAGCAGCGCTTCGACTGGACCAAGCTCTATAAGTCGAAAGTGGTGCGGGGTTTAGCCCTGGGCGTCTTCCTGTTGGCTGTGCTGTATGAGTCGGTGCAGGGCGTAATGGCCGTGGGGCTCACGCAGGGCTATCAGCCCACCCAGCCCATTGCCTTCTCGCATAAGCTGCACGCCGGCGAACATCAGATCAACTGCGCCTACTGCCACACCTCGGTGTACAAGAGCAAGTCGGCTAACATTCCTTCGGCCAACATCTGTATGAACTGCCACTCGCAGATCAAAACGGAGTCGCCGGAAATCAAGAAAATCTACCGGGCTATTCAGAAGAACCAGCCCATTCAGTGGGTGCGGGTTCATAACCTGCCCGACCTGGCGTACTTCAACCACTCCCAGCACACGCAGGTGGGTGGCCTGGAATGCCAGACATGCCACGGCCCCATCCAGAACATGGATGTAGTGTACCAGTACTCGGCCCTGACGATGGGCTGGTGCATCAACTGCCACCGCGAAACGCCGCTCAACACCAAGGGCAACGGTTACTACGACAAGCTGGTGCAGCTGCACGACAAGGCCAATGGTGCTGTGCCGTTCACTGTGTCGTCGAACGGTGGTACCGAGTGCTCGAAGTGCCACTACTAATTGGTTGGTGGGGATATAGGGCACAGCTAGCTCTATAGTCGCCTCACCTACTACTCTTAACTGGAAATAAAGACAAGCATTGACCTTGTGGACGATGGAAGGTCGAAACTCAAGACCCTAAGTCCCCAAGACCCCAAGACCCCATAACAAATGCAAGAGTCGCCTAAGTACTGGAAGGGAATTGAGGAACTGGAGAACTCGCCGGAGTTCGTGAAGAATGCACTCACGGAGTTTGCAGACTTCCTGCCGGTAAAGGAAACCTATGGCTCTTCCGACGCCTCGGTTGCCCCGCGCCGCGACTTCCTCAAGCTGATGGGATTCGGCCTGGCCGCCGCTACCCTAGCCAGCTGCGAAACGCCCATTAAAAAGGCTATTCCCTACCTGAACAAGCCCGAAGAGGTTGACCCAGGTATTGCTAACTTCTACGCCTCGACGTACTTCACGGGCCAGGACTACAACAGCGTGCTGGTGAAAACCCGTGAGGGTCGGCCCATCAAGCTGGAAGGCAACCCCGAGTCGCCCATTACGCGTGGTGGGCTCTCGGCCCGCGGTCAGGCCGCTGTGCTGAGCCTCTACGACGGTGCTCGTCTGCAGCATTTCGCCATCAAGGGTCAGAAAGCGGAGAAAGACCGCGTCGACCAGGAAATCCGCTCGAAGCTGGCCAGTGCCGGCCGCATTGCCATTGTCTCGCCCACCATCATCAGCCCGAGCACCAAGAAGGTTATTGCCGAGTTTACCTCGCGCTACGCCGGTACCGAGCACGTGATGTACGACGTCAACTCGGCTTCGGGCCTGCTGCGGGCCAACGGCGGCGTATTGCCCGCCTACGACTTCAGCAAAGCCAACGTCATCGTGAGCCTCGCGGCCGACTTCCTTGGTACCTGGATTTCGCCGGTGGAGTTTGCCACGCAATACATCCAGAACCGTAAGGTTTCGAGCGAGAAGCGCACCATGTCGCGCCACTATCAGTTCGAAACGGCTATGTCGCTGACCGGCTCCAACGCCGACGTGCGCGTACCGGTTAAACCTTCGGAACTTGGGGCCGCTACGCTGGCCCTGTACAACGCCGTAGTAGGCGGCGGGGCAGGCTCTTCCTACAAGAATGACCAGCTGACCAAAGCCGCCAACGAGCTGAAAGCTGCTGGCAGCCGTGGTCTGGTGGTATCAGGCTCAAACGACCCGGCCGTGCAAACGCTGGTAGCCGCCATCAACACCGCACTGGGCTCGGCTGCCGTGGATACGGCTAACCCCTCCATGGTACGCCAGGGTGACGACGCCCGCATGGACCGGCTGGTAACGGATATCATCGGTGGCCGCGTAGGTGCCGTTATTTTCTACCACGCCAACCCCGTTTTCGACCACCCGAAAGGTGTTCAGCTGGCCGCTGCCCTGCCCAAAGTAGGTTTGACGATTTCGCTGAACGACCGACTGGACGAAACCGGCTCCCTCTGTCAGTACGCCGTGCCCGACCACCACTGGCTGGAATCGTGGAACGACTTTGAGCCCAAGCGTGGCTTCCTGAGCTTGTCGCAGCCGGCTATTTCGCCGCTGTTTGCTACCCGCCAGGCGCAGGATTCGCTCCTGACCTGGGCCGGCAATCCGCAGAGTTACTACAACTACCTGCGCGCTCAATGGTCCGGTCTCACGGGCGGAGCCGCTGGCTGGGACAAAGCCGTACACGATGGTGTGGCTACGGGCACGGCCTCGCCGGCTCCGGTAGCTCAACTGGGCGCTCCTATGAGTGCTGCTGCCGCTGCTTCGGCCATTGCCGCTGCCCCCAAAGGCTCAGGCATCGAGCTGTTCATCTACGAAAAAGTAGGGGTGGGCAGCGGTGCCGAGGCCAACAACCCCTGGCTGCAGGAATTGCCTGACCCGGTTTCGAAAGCTACCTGGGGCAACTACGTAGCCATGTCGCAAAAGCAGGCGAAAGAACTGCAGCTGGAGCAGAACGATGTAGTAAAAGTATCGGCCAACGGCAAGAGTGTTGAGTTGCCCGTGCTGGTTCAGCCCGGCCAGGCGTATGGCTCCATTAGCATTGCGCTGGGCTATGGCCGCGAAAAGGCGGGCAAAGTAGCCGACAAAGTGGGTGCCAACGTGCTGCCGCTGGCTACCGTGAAAGACGGCGCCGTTAGCTACACGACTACGGTGACGCTGGAGAAAACCGGGGCTACCTCGCCCATTGCTCAGACACAGACGCACCACACCATCATGGACCGCAAGCCGGTGGTGCAGGAAGCAACGCTGAAGCAATACCAGAAAGACCCAAAGGAAGTAACCGAGTACGAAAAGCTGGTAACTCCCGAAGGCAAAGTAATGCCCGGCAAGGTTTCGCTGTGGCAGGACTACGAGTACAAGAACCACCACTGGGGCATGGCCGTGGACCTGAACTCCTGCATTGGCTGCGGCTCGTGCGTGGTAGGGTGCCAGGCCGAAAACAACGTGGCCGTAGTAGGCAAGCAGGAGGTTATCAACCGCCGCGAGATGCACTGGATGCGCATCGACCGCTACTACAGCTCCGATGCCCATAAGTCGGACTTTGAGGAGAAAGGCAAGCTGGACACCTATGCGGCGATGGAAGACCCCTCCGAGAACCCCTCGGTTATCTTCCAGCCGATGATGTGCCAGCACTGCAACCATGCTCCCTGCGAAACGGTGTGCCCGGTACTGGCTACCACGCACAGCTCGGAAGGTCTCAACCAGATGACCTACAACCGTTGCGTAGGCACGCGCTATTGCGCCAACAACTGCCCGTATAAAGTTCGTCGCTTCAACTGGTTCTCATACTACAGCAACGAGAAGTTCGAAGACGTGAACGGCCATATGTTCACGGACCTCGGCCGCATGGTGCTGAACCCCGACGTGACGGTGCGCGCCCGCGGCGTGATGGAGAAGTGCTCGATGTGCGTGCAGCGCATTCAGCTGGGCAAGCTTGAAGCCAAAAAGCAGAAGCGTCGTCCGCAGGATGGCGAAATCGTGTCGGCCTGCGCTCAGTCTTGCCCCACGCAGGCCATCGTATTCGGTGATATGCGCGACCCGGAATCCCGCATTTCGAAGCTGCTGCGCCGTGAAGATGGCGAGCGGGCCTTCCACGTGCTGGATGCCATCAACGTGCAGCCCAACATCACGTACCTGACCAAGATTCGCAACACCGACTCGTCGGAGTTTAACGCTTAAACAGTTCAAGGGGGCTTGGAAAATTGGTTTTTGCGACCAACGCTCATCATAAACCAAGTCCCTAAGTCCCCAAGTCCCTAATACCTAAACACTATGCAGCACGTATCGCCTGTACGGGAGCCGCTCGTAACCGGGGGAAAATCGTACCACGACGTCACGCAGGATGTGTGCCGTCAGGTAGAAGCCGCCCCGAATGTTCGGTGGATGGCGGCCCTGGCCGTGGCCCTGTTTTTCCTCGGTATTTTCTTCTACTCGGTTTACCGCACGCTGTGGTACGGCATCGGGGAGTGGGGATTGAACAAAACGGTGGGCTGGGCCTGGGACATCACCAACTTCGTGTGGTGGGTAGGCATCGGCCACGCCGGCACGCTCATCTCGGCCGTACTGCTGTTGTTCCGTCAGAAGTGGCGTACCTCCATCAACCGCGCTGCCGAAGCCATGACCATCTTCGCCGTGATCTGCGCGGCCATGTTTCCGGTGCTGCACATGGGCCGTCCGTGGCTGGCTTTCTACGTATTCCCGCTGCAAAACACGCTTGGCTCGCTCTGGGCCAACTTCAACTCGCCCTTGTTGTGGGACGTGTTTGCCATCAGCACCTACTTCACCGTGTCCCTGGTGTTCTGGTACACGGGCCTGGTGCCCGACTTCGCCACCATCCGTGACCGGGCCAA
>NZ_JADWYK010000027.1 GCF_015773195.1 Hymenobacter guriensis | reverse complement strand
TGGAGTACTTGTCCCATAACTGAGTGCGAAAGTCCTGCCCGGAAAATACACCATCACGCCCTGGGACTATACACTTAGGCTGTGTGGGGCTACCGCAACAAATTATAGAGTACCCACACCAAAGCAATAATGCCCATGGCATACCAGCCCCACTTGGTGTAGCGGTCATCGAAATCGGGGCGCGGGCGGCGGTTCATACCGGGCATTCTCATGGGAAAGCAATGGATAATGAGGAGGCAAGAATTCAAAACTGAGCGTCACCTGGTTTTACGTGATAGACAGCACGAAACGTTTCCCTGCTGAGGCCGGGCATAACACAGATATGTGTGCTCTATATAGTATAAGAACCATAGCCAACCCGTATCTTCCTGACTGGCACCGCTCCCCTACCCCCTGGCGCTGCTATTTCCCCGATGCAGTACTTTCATGACACTTCTTCGCTATCCATTGCCTTCGACGAAGACAACCAGTGGCTTTACGTAGAATGGAAAGGCCACCACGACGCAGTATCTTCCAAAAAGGGTGGCGAGCTAGTGCTGCAGCATCTGCAAAGCTGCGCGTGCACCAAAATGCTCAACGACAACAGCCAGGTAACGAGCGAGTGGGACAGGGGAGCCCGCTGGGTGGGCAGCCACTACTATGCCACCCTGGCCGACCAGGGGGTGCGCTTCGTAGCCTGGATATGCCCGCCGCACTGGCCCGCCCGCAAGTCCATGGAAACGGCCATGCTCTTCGTCACGCGGCCCATGGTGGTGCTGTTTGATGACCTGGCCTCGGGCTACGCGTGGCTGGCCCGCCAAAGCTGACGTTCTACCCTTGCAGGTCGGTTACCATTTGTACTATTTCGATAAACAAGGGCCGCGCTGCTACTGTTGGCTGAGCGCAACGGTGCTGCAAGGCCCACAGGCTTTCCACCGTAGCGGCGTTGGCAGGCTGACTTTGGCAACGCGTCAGCAGCTCTTCCAGCAGGCAGCCAAAGGCCCGTACCTCTAGTTGCTGCAGCGCCTTAGCCTGGGCATTATCCTGCTTACCGAAAAAGCTGGCGGCCCCGAAGTCGCTCAGCAGCGCGTTGCCGGCCATATCCACCAGCGTGTTGTGAGCGTACAGGTCGCCGTGCAGCAGACCCCGGGCGTGCAGGTGCCGCGCCGCCGCCGCCACGTTGTGCGCTATGCGCAGCACCTGATCCAGGCTGAATAAACTTCCGGGAGCATATACGTCGCGGGTACAGGTGGAAAAGCTGGGCGGGCCAGCCAGCACGCGGTAAGCCGGGTCCAGCAGCTCCAGCACCAGTCCTTCGGCGGCGGCTGGGTGGCGGCTGAGCTTGCCCAGCACCGGAATCAGGCCGGGGTGGCGCCCGGCACTGATGCAGGCTACCATTTCGCTGTGCGGCAGCCCGTCACTGGTCACGGCACCTTTGAACAGTTTCACGGCCACCGGTTTGCGAGCCGCAGAATCCTGCCACTCGGCCCGGTAAATCACCCCCGAAGCGCCCTCACCCAGCTGTTGTTGGATAGCCAGTTCCTCCCAGTTGATTTCCGGGATGGGGTGGGCAGCCAGCGCGGCCGCTTCTGCAGTTTCGGTTAGGGGGTTTCCGGCAAACGCCAGCCAGTTCAGGCGCGGCAACTCCAGCAACCAGGCCGGCAAGTCCTTGAGCTTATTGGCGGAAACGCGCAGCAGTTCCAGGGCCGTGCAGGCCGCCATTTCGGGTGGTAGGTGCGTGAGTTGGTTGCCGGCCAGCATGAGCTTCCGCAGCCGCCCGGACCGGCCTATTTCGGGCGGCAACGCGGTAAGTTGGTTGTCGGTCAGAATCAGCCAGCGCAGCTTGGGCGGCAACGCGGCGGCCGGTAGTGTATGAATCTGGTTGGCCTTGAACCCCACCATCTCCAGCTCCGGGCACTGGCCCAACACCTCGGGAACCTCGGAGAAGTGGTTATCGGAGCAGAACAGAATGCGCAGCCGGCGCAGCTGGCTTAGGTCGGCGGGCAGCTCCGCCAGCGCGTTGCCGGAGAGGTTGAGGATTTCCAGCGTGTCGGCCAGCTCGAATATTTCGCGAGGAAACTCCGTGAGGCCTTCCGATAGATCAAGCCGAGTCGTGCCGGCCAGGTCGCCGCGGCGCAGTTGCTCCAATGTGTGCATACGGGCAAAGGTCGGGGTTTGCGCTGGTTGCGGGCAGCAGAACGTCATACAGGGCATTCTGCGCATCAAGTAGAGGCGAGGCACCGCGCGTGCTCATGTTGTGGGACTAAGCGTCATTCCTCGGCTGCGCTCGGCATAACGCTCCAATTTTTTCCTCCCACCGCAAAAATTTTAAAAAATAGTTGCATGAATAAATTCTGGTTGTACATTTGCCCTGCGCTCCATGCCACGGAGCACTTATCAAGAAAGGCGGAGGGACAGGCCCTGTGATGCCTTAGCAACCAGTAGAGATACCAGGTGCTAAATCCTGTTCTGAGTCGGCTTCGGTCGGCGCGGAAGAAGATAAGTTAAAAGATGCCTACCGTCTGCAGCGGTCTTGCTCTTCTGACTTGTCGGGAGGGCTTTTTTTATGCTCTTTCGGTAAGAAATCTTGCATAAGTGTCTGGGCAACAAGGTGCGTTTTCGTCTAACCACAAAACGGCCAAACCCATGCAATCTGCCACTCGCCTCCTCCAGTCCATTCCCGTAGATGAGCTCACCGGCGCCATCTCCGTTCCGATTTACCAGACCTCGACCTTCGTGCAGGAGGCTCCCGGGGTAAACAAGGGCTATGACTATGCCCGCACCGGCAACCCAACCCGCCGCGCCCTCGAAAACATCCTGGCCACCCTCGAATACGGCCACTCCGGCTACGCCTTCGCCTCGGGCCTGGCCGCCATCGACGCGGTGGTGAAGCTGCTCTCAGCCGGCGACCAGATCGTGGCCATCGACGACCTGTATGGCGGGGCCTTCCGCCTGTTCGAGCACGTGTACCGCCGCTTCGGCATCGACATCGTGTACTGCGACACCACCGACCCGGCCAAGGTAGCCGCCGCCATCACCGCCAAAACCAAGCTGGTATGGCTGGAGTCGCCCTCCAACCCTACCCTGAAGGTGTCGGACATTGCTGCCATTGCCGACATAGCCCACGCCCACGGTGCCTGGCTGTGCGTGGACAACACCTTCGCCTCGCCCGTGCTCCAGCAGCCCATCAAGCTGGGTGCCGATATCGTGGTGCATAGCGCCACCAAGTACCTGGGCGGCCACTCCGACCTCATTGCCGGCGTCGTGGTAGCAGCCACCGAGGAGCTGGGGCTGCAGCTG
Organism: Hymenobacter guriensis; assembly: GCF_015773195.1. Lineage (GTDB taxonomy): Bacteria > Bacteroidota > Bacteroidia > Cytophagales > Hymenobacteraceae > Hymenobacter > Hymenobacter guriensis. Next base: position 21,282 of record NZ_JADWYK010000027.1, on the reverse strand, counting down.
AAATTCATCCAGAACGCTTCGGGCGGCATCCTCGGCCCGTTCGACTCCTTCCTCGTGATTCGGGGGCTGGAAACCCTGCCTCTGCGCATTGAGCGTCACTGTAGCACGGCCCTGAAAGTGGCCCAATTCCTCCAGACGCGCCCCGAAGTGCGGGCCGTATACTACCCTGGCTTGGAAGAGCACCCCAACCACGCCGTAGCCAAAAAGCAGCAGCCCGGCGGTTTCGGCGGCATCATTGCCCTGGTACTCGAAGAAGACACCCAGGAAGCCGCCACGCAGGTGGTCACCAGCACCAAGTACTTCCACCTGGCCGAAAGCCTGGGTGGTGCCAAGAGCCTGCTTTGCCACCCCGCCACCATGACGCATAAGTCCACGCCCGTGGCCCAGCGCCAGGCTGCCGGCGTGGCCGACAGCCTGATCCGCCTGAGCGTGGGCCTGGAAGATGCCGAAGACCTGATTGCCGACCTGGCCCAGGCCCTGGACCGCCTGAGCGAAGCCAAGGAAACCCTGAAAGAAGCCGTGCGCGAAGCCGAAGCCCAGCTGGCGTAGGGTTAATAACATCGCACCGTCCTACTGAGCCTGCCGAAGCAGTTCTACCGCTCCGTTGAATCGTTCGTTAGAGCTTGCTTCGGCAAGCTCAGTAGGACGGCCAAAATCAGCAGGACGCCTTTTTGCATTTGCACAAGTACTTATGAATCGTAACGATATCCGCATCGGCTTATTCGGATTCGGCGTGGTAGGCCAGGGCCTGCATACCGTGCTGGAACGCACGCCCGGTTTGCGGGCCCGCATTGGCCGCATCGGGGTGAAAGACCGCACCAAAGCCCGCAACCTGCCCGCCGAGCTGTTCACCTTCGACCGCGACGAAGTGCTGGACGACCCCACGCTCAACGTCATTGTAGAGCTGATTGACGACGCCGACGAGGCCTACCGCATTGTGACGGGGGCCCTGCGCCGGGGCAAAGCCGTGGTGACGGCCAACAAGAAAATGCTGGCCGAACACCTGCAGGAGCTCATTGATCTGCAGCGCGAAACCAACACGCCCCTGCTCTACGAAGCTGCCGCCTGCGCTTCTCTGCCCGTTATCCGCAACCTGGAGGAGTACTACGACACCGACCTACTGGAAGCGGTGGAAGGCATCATCAACGGCTCCACCAACTACATTCTCACGGCCATGCACCGTGATGCGCTGACCTTCGCCGCGGCACTTCGCAAGGCCCAGGAGTTGGGCTTCGCCGAAAGCAACCCTGCCCTCGATGTGGAAGGTCTCGACGCCCGCAATAAGCTGGTGCTGCTGCTGGCTCACGCCTTTGGGCTGGTGGCCCGGCCCGAGGATATTCTGGCCGTGGGCATTGCCGGAATCAGTGAGCTGGCCAGCAGCTACGCCCGCGAAAAGGGTTTGGTACTGAAGCTGGTGGCCGAAGCCCGTCGCCTACCCAATGGGGGCGTAGCGGCGGCCGTGCTCCCCACCTTGGTGCGTCCCGAGCACGAGCTGGCCCGCGTGCAGGACGAATACAACGGCCTTATCACCCAGAGCAACTTCGCCGACCGGCAGTTTTTTCTGGGCAAAGGCGCCGGGGCTGTGCCTACTGCCTCAGCTGTCCTCAGCGACCTATCGGCCCTGACCTACGGCTACCGCTATGAGTACAAAAAGCTCCACCAAGAAAGTACCCTCGCCCTCACGCCCGCCGCTGCTGAAGCTGATGTGCTGGTGACCTTCGGCGCCGAACACGCTCCTGACCGCGCCGATTTCAGCGCCGTGCACGAGTATTTCCACTCTCAGCAACTAGGCTACTACCTCACGGGCACCATCGGGCTGGAGCGGTTGGCGCAGGCAGCGTGGCTGCGGCTACCCGGCATCAGCATTGTGCGTCTGCCGGCGCCGCTGCGAGCTGTGGCACCTGCACCTGTACCTGCGCCGGAAACCAGTACCATCGTGCAGGCTGCCTGGGCAACCGATGTGGCGGTGAGCCCGCTGTAGGAGCGGCGGTTACTGGCTACTCCCGTCAGTCATTCCGAGCGCAGCCGGGGAATCTCGCGTGCTGATGTTGTGGTAGTAATTCAACGTCAGCACGCGAGATTCCCCGGCTGCGCTCGGAATGACGTTCTTTTTTCTGCTTAGGCAACTTCGGCCGCTACCAGTGGGGGCGCCCCGGCCATCCGGGTCTGCGGGCGCATCAGCAGCACGTAGAGGCCGCCGGCCAGCAGAAAGCCTACAAACCAGGCGTAGTTGTACACGGCCGCCAGCCAAGGCCACACGCTCCCTTTTGGTACCGCACCAACGGCCTGCAGAAAGCCCGGGATATTGGGTAGAATGCCGATGCCCAAAGCCAGCATGGCGGCGTAGTTGATGCCGTTATGGTAAGTGTAGCGGCCCTGGTACTGGTAGAGGTCGGGCACGTGGAGTTGCTGGTGGCGCAGCAGGTAGTAGTCGGCTATCATGATGCCGCCAATGGGACCCAGCAGCGCCGAGTAGCCCACCAGCCAGGTAAAAATGTAGCCGGAAGGGTCGGCAATGAGCTTCCAGGGAAAGATCAGCAGGCCAATGACGCCGGTGATGTAGCCGCCCGTGGTGAAGGATATCTTCTCGGGGGCGAAGTTGGCGAAGTCGTTGGCAGGACTAACGATGTTGGCGGCAATGTTGGTAGCCAGCGTCGACAAAGCCACGGCCAGCATGGCCACGCTCACCAGCACTTTACTATCGAACTTGCCAGCCAGCACCACCGGGTCCCAGATGGTTTGCCCGTAAATCACGAACGTGGCCGACGTGACGACTACGCCCACAAAGGAAAACAGCGTCATCGACGAAGGCAGCCCCATGGCCTGCCCCAGCACCTGCGCCCGCTGACTGATGGCGTAGCGGGTGAAATCAGGAATGTTGAGGGAGAGCGTGGCCCAGAAACCAACCATACCCGTGAGTGAGGGAAAGAAGAACGCCCAAAACTCGGCAGAAGTGGAAAATTTGGCCGGCTGCGCCAGAATGGGCCCCAGGCCTTGCCCGGCTGAAATAGCCCACCACAGCAGCGCTGCCGCGGCCACCGGCAGAAAAAACGCCTTGAACACCAGCAGCTTCTTGATGCTGTCGACGCCCAGATACACTACGTACATGTTCAGCAGCCAGAACAGGAAAAACGTTATGGCTGGTCCCGTTGCCAGCCCCCACGAAGCCGGAAAAACGGCTGGCAGCGTGGCCAGCCCCGGCACCCAGAGCACGGCCATCTGGTAGAGGGCGTAGCCGCCAATCCAGGTCTGAATGCCAAACCAGCCGCAGGCAATAATAGCACGCAGCAAGGCCGGCACATTGGCCCCGCGCACGCCAAACGATGCCCGCGCAAAGACCGGAAATGGAATGCCGTATTTGGCTCCGGCGTGCCCGTTGAGGAGCATGGGCACCAGCACCACCGTGTTGCCCAGGAAAATAGTCAGTAGCGCCTGCCACCAGTTCATGCCGCCTTCGATCAGTGAGCTGGCCAGCATATACGTGGGAATGCACAAGCTCATGCTGATCCACAGCGCGGCGTAGTTGGCGCTGGTCCAGGTGCGGGCGGCAGCGGGCACGGGGGCCAGATCAGGACTGGTGAGGCCGGCACTAGGCTGGTCGTTTACCGGGGTAGAAAGTACTTGCATAGTGCGGCGCCTAAGGAGGTTTACTTCGTAAGTAAAGCAGAGAAAGCACCTTACGCAAGCATTTCCGCTGGCGGGCTGCCAGAAATGCAGCGGCATCCACCCAGTATAGTGGGCAATACCGCCGTGCCTGCTGGCTCGCGCTACTTCACCGGCTGCGCGAGCGGCCACCGGAAAGGCTGCAGCGCGTGCGGCCCCCGCCCGAACAAGTCACCCGTCATGAACTGGCGGGGTGCCTGGTTCGGGGCGTCCAGCAGAGAAGGGCCGTAGTGCTGCGCTACCCAGGCCGGGGCATAGCCCTGCAGCCGCAGCAGCGTCGGGAATATATCGAAGTGACTGCGGCCCGGGCCGGGTACGGCCGTTGGAGGGAATGCCACCAGCTTTCCGGCGTCCCAGATCCAGAGGGGCACGGCTACTTCCTGGGGCGAGGTTTCGTACACCGACGCGTGCGAAACGGCCACACCCGAGGCAGTCAGGTTCTGGCCGTGGTCGGAGGTGTACACCACCACGGCGCTGTCCCGGGGCGCAATGTCCACCATTAGTTGGCGCCAGAACTCGTCCACAGTCCAGCGCACGGCGTTGTGGTAGGTATTGAGGGTCCGGTTCTGGTCTTTGTAGAGGCTGCGCGGGGAGAGAACAGGGCGGAAAAAAGCTGAGTCAGCCGGGTAAGTGCGGGCGTAGGGCCAGTGGGCTCCGGCTTTCACCACGTAGGCGAAAACCTTGCGCGGCTGCCGGGCCAGGTCGCGCAGCCGCGCGGCCACCACCATGTCACGCTCATGATAAGCCAGTTGGGGCTGCTGCGCGGCGGGCCGCTCCACGTAGTCGATGTAGCGTAGGTCCTCCGGGCTCATGAAGTTCTGCAGCACGTCGCCGCCCAGCTGAGCATCAATGTAGTAGGTGGTATAGCCGGCCCGCTTGGCAAACTGAAAGACGCTGGTGCGGGCAAACGTGCGGTACCGGGTATCGGGCAGCTCCGCGAGGCGGGTGCCGCTCATCAGGGCAATATTGGAGCCCGCGCTTTGATTGATGGTGGCACTGGCCACCCCAAAGTCGTGGAGCTGCCCGCGCACTGAGTACAGAAAGGGCGTGGTGCGCAAGGCGGGGTTTTGCAGCGTCAGCTCCGAGGCCGTAATGCTTTCATCTACCACCAGAAACAAATGGGGCACGCCCGGCGCCGCGGGAGCCACCGGCACGAGTGCCCGTCGGGGCTGGGGCAGCTGATCGGTGATGGCCGCCAGCAGCGTGAGCGGCACCCGGTACAGAGCCGGAAAATCATCGACGGTGCCGGTGGTCCATTTTATCTGGGTATAGATGGCAGCGCCGGCCAGGGGCAGCAGCAGCGCCGAAACCGGGGCCGCGCGCCAGGCTATGCGCTGCCGCAGCCAGTGCAGGCCGGCCAGCACCAGACCTGCCCCCAGCACCGCCCCCGCCAGCTGACCGGCGTAGCTTTGCAGGGCCACACTGGCCAGGGCGCGGTTGTTCCAGGCCAGCACCGCATCCGAGTACATGAAGTTGTAGCCGATAACAAGCCGGTACGTGAGGCTGACTGTCAGGCATACAAGCCACAGCACGCTGCCTAGGCTATATAGCAGCCGGGCGCGGTTGAGCCACAGCGCCAGCAGCCCCGCCAGGGCCAGGCCCAGGCCCAGCAGGTAGCCCAGCAGCTGCGTCACGCTTTCCTGAAACAGTAGGTACGTCAGGATAAAGTAGAGGCGGCCGGGGCGCATTTCCACCAAGGCCACGTAGCCGCCCAGCAACAGCCAAAGCCCCCAGGCGGAGCCCAGGTACCGGCGCAGACGGACAAGCGAAGATGAAGGCATTTTGTGTGAACTTTCGCAAATAAACGAAAGCGCCCATGAATGCTCCTGTGCCTGCCTCCCCGCCCCCGGCCTCGCGGCGCGACGACCTGCTGGATATTCTGCGCGGCGTAGGCCTGGTGGGCGTGGGAGCCGTCAACCTGGTGGCGTTCAACTACGACAGCGCCTACGTGGCGGAATACGCCGGGCAGTTCCCACAGGCCGGGCAGCAGCTGGGGTTTACGGTTTTCATGATTTTTCTGAAAGGGAAATTCTACCCCATCATGGCGCTGGTGTTTGGGCTGGCGGCGGCCCTGGCCCTGGAAGCCAAAGGCCCTATACCGTTCGTGCGGCGGGCGTTGGTGCTGGGCGGGCTGGGGCTGCTGCAGCTGGCCTTTATCTGGAACGGGGACGTGCTGCATCAGTACGCCCTGATGAGTCTGTTGCTGCTGGGCATCCGGCGGTGGCCACCCACGGTGCGGCTAAGCCTGGCCGTTACCTTATTTCTGGTCAGCTTCGCTCCTATTGGATCAGCTGCCGACGCGTCGACGCAGTTGCCGTTTGCCACCATCCGGGAAAGCCTGCAGCACGGTAGCTTTGCCGAGGTTACGCGGACGCGGCTGGGACTGAGTAGCTTCAGTTTCTGGTCGCCGGAGGCGCTGGTGTTTCAGGCCCGAATCTTTGGCTGGCTGCTGCTGGGGCACTTTCTGGGCGAGCACGCCCGCTACCGGCGCTGGGTGCAGCGCTGGCCGGCGCTAAGGCTGCTGGGCGCGGCCCTGGCAGCTTTGGGGGGAGCGGGCATCCTGCTGCAGGTTTCCGGCCTGCGCGGGGAAGAACCAAGTACCCCGGCACTTGCCGCCCTGAAGCTGGGCTTAGTGGCATTGTTCTACGCCGGCAACGTGCTGGTGCTGGTATCGGCTCCGCTGGTATGGTACACCACCGTCTTCGGGCGCCGGCTGCTGACTTGGCTGGCGCCCCTGGGCCGTATGTCGCTCACGCATTACCTGTTCCAGAACCTGCTGTACAGCCTGCTTTTCTACGGCTACGGCCTGGGCCTGTACGCCTCCCTCCCGCCGCTTACCCTGCTGGCCGCTTACGTGCCGCTCATCCTGCTTCAGGCACTGGTTTCGGGCTGGTGGCTGCGCCGCTTCCGGCAGGGGCCGCTGGAATGGCTGCTGCTGCGCCTCACGCGTTCCTCACCCGCTACACCTGATTAACGGGCCACCGTGCTCCTGAGGAAAAATCATTGCTACTCCCGAGGAAAAAGTGGCAATGATTTTCCTCGGGAGTCTGCCTGGTGTCGTTTAGACTATGAATTTCCCACACTTAGGAACTACACGAGAGCGTGGCGCTGCCGGGCTTTTCGCGGGCCCACTCGGGGCGTTTGGCGGCCAGCTCCTCGTGTTCGGGCTGCTCGGCGAAGGGCGTTTTGAGAACCTGATACAGGCGCTGCAGTGGAGCCAGGTCGCCGGCTTCGGCGGCTTCAATAGCCTGCTGGGCCAGGTAGTTGCGCAGCACATACTTGGGGTTGGCCGCCAGCATTCCGGCCTGGATGTCCTCCGGAGCTGCGGTTTCCTGCCGCACGCGTTGCATGTAGCGTAGCAGCCACTGCTGCAGCTGGGCCTGGCCTTCGGCCGGGGAATCGGGGTAAGCAGCGGAGGCCAGCAGCATTGGCCAGGCCGTGGCCTCGTCGGCAGTGCCCGTCAGCACGTCGGAGGTGCGGTGGCTGAGCTGGCGGAAAAACACCGTCATATCCACCTGCGCAGCGGCCAGCGCCGAAAGCAGCTCGTCCAGCAAGGCAGCATCTTCGGCCAGCTCCACGCTCAGCCCCAGCTTGCGGCGCAGCAGCTCCTGCCGCCTGGCGGTGAAGGTGGCTACGTAATCATCCAGGTGAGGGCGCAACGCCTGGGGGTCGGGTATGAGGGGCGTAAGGGCCTGGGCCAGGGCCATCAGGTTCCAGAGGGCCACGCGGGGCTGCTGCCCGAAGGCGTAGCGGTGGGTGGCAAAGTCTGTGGTGTTAGGCGTCCAGTCGGGCTCGTAGGGCTCCAGCCAGCCGTAGGGCCCGTAATCGATGGTGAGGCCGAGGATGCTCATGTTATCCGTGTTCATTACCCCGTGCACGAAGCCCACCGTCATCCAGTGCGCCACCATCACGGCCGTACGTCGGCACACCTGCGCAAACCACTGCTCGTACACTGCGGGGCTGGGCTCACCCAGCTCCGGGAAGTGGCGCCGGATTACGTAGTCGGCCAGCAGGCGCAGGTTGTCGATTTCGCCGGTGGCGGCCAGCAGCTGGAAATTGCCGAAGCGCACGAACGTGGGCGACACCCGGGCTACAATGGCGCCCGGCTCGGGGCGGGCGTTGCCGTCGTAGAACATGTCGCGCACCACGGCGTCGCCGGTGGCTACCAGGCTGAGGGCGCGGGTGGTAGGCACGCCCAGGTGGTACATGGCCTCGGAGCACAGAAACTCCCGCACCGAGGAGCGTAGCACGGCCCGCCCGTCGGCGCGGCGCGAGTAAGGCGTGGGGCCGGCGCCCTTCAGCTGGATTTCCCGGACGGTGCCATCCAGGGCCGGCAGTTCACCCAGGCTCATGGCCCGCCCGTCGCCGAGCTGCCCGGCCCAATTGCCGAACTGATGCCCGCCGTAGCGGGCCGCAAACGGCTTCATGGTTTCCAGCACGCGGTTGCCGGCCAGCGCCTCCACAGCCGCGCCCTGCTCCGGGGGCCGGCTCAGGCCCAGCTCCGCCGCCAGCTCCTCCGACCAGGCCAGCAGGTGCGGGTCGGCTACGGGCGTGGGCTGCACGCGGGAGTAGTGGTAGCCCGGCACCTGGCGGGGGCTATGGTCGAAGGAAGCGTCACCGCGCAGCTCTTCCACAAAGGAATTCTGAAACGTGGCGTTTTCCAGGGGTTGAGTTGATGAAGGCATAGGCTGCTATAACCCGGATAAGGCGGCCGCAGTTTCTCTTACCGGAAATCATCAGCCATCCACCAGTGCAAATAAGGGCGCGGCGCCTGCAAAGCAAACCGTGACCGTATGGTTTCGGTCATGCATTGTATCAAACGTCAGCTCCCATTTGGCCAGCGGATCGGCGGGATTTGTCGGCATCGAAAGGAACGTGGGCGTGAACTCCCGCTCAAAGTCCCGGATCTGAAAGTCCGAAATCCAGTTACCGAACTCAGCCGTGATAAGCGGCCCGGCCGCCCGGCAAAGCGTCGGATACTGCACCTCCACCCACTGAAAAAAGCAACGTGCGCCGCCGTAGGGCCGGTTGCCGGAGCATCCATGCTCAATGGAAGCAGTTGGCCGGTGGGCTGAAAAAGCCGTTTCCCCTCAAAATCACCTTCATCAGGCCAGTTGCCACCTACCCACTGCAGCCGGCCAAAAAACGCGTGTTCCAGGTACACGGGCTTGCCAAAGAAGAAGTCAAAGAATCCCATATTCTTTAAAGGAAAGAAAAAATCAGCCGCCCGCTAAGACCATAGCCCGCTTGCCGCCCACGCCCAACAACCCTACCTTGCTCTCCCGCTAACCTCTTCTCCACATGGGCAAGCAATACTTCGCCATCAGCGCCGACATTCAAGCTTTTATAGAGCGGCAGCACGTGTTCTTTGTGGGCACGGCCGCCGCTGATGGGCGCGTCAACGTCTCGCCCAAGGGCCAGGATACGTTGCGCGTGCTCGATGAAAACCGCGTGGCCTGGCTCAACCTGACCGGAAGCGGCAACGAAACCGCCGCCCACCTGCTGGAGCTAAACCGCATTACCCTGATGTGGTGCGCCTTCGAGGGCAAGCCCAACATCCTGCGCCTCTACGGCACGGCCTCTCTCTATCACCCCCGCGACGCGGAGTGGGCCGAGCTGCTGCCCCTGTTCCCGCCCCTGCCCGGGGCCCGGCAGATTCTGGTGGTGGAGGTAGACCTGGTGCAGACCTCCTGCGGCATGGCCGTGCCTTTCCTCGATTTCCGGGCCGAGCGCGACGAGCTGAACCACTACATGGAAAAGCGCGGGCCGGAGCAGGTAGAGCAGTACTGGCACGACCGTAACACCCGCAGCCTCGACGGGAAGCCCACCGGCATCTGAGTCGGCCCAAGAGGCTGCCTGAAGAGGGCGCGTCTGTCGCGTGTGCCTTACGTGGTTTACCTCCGGCTGTACACCGTTCATTTCAGGCGTTTCGGGGCCCGGAAGGCCTTTCAGCAAGCTGGAGCGTACAGCAACAACTTTTCGGCCTGGGCTGACCTTCGCCGCCGGGGCTCGTACTTTCTGTCTAGACTAACTTTTTCAAGCTATGCAGACCGAACAAAACGAACCACGGCCCACCAACAGCGAAATCAACCCCAAGCCCATGGGGTACCCTACCAGCGAGGAAGCCATGAAGGAGCAGCCCGACTGGGATATGTCGAGCTACCAGCCCTCGGGCAAGCTCAAAGGCAAAGTGGCACTCATCACCGGCGGGGACTCGGGCATTGGGCGGGCCGTAGCGCTGGCCTTCGCCATGGAAGGCGCCGATGTAGCCATCCTCTACCACACCAACGCCGAAGATGCCGCCGTGGTAGGCCAGGCCGTAGAAGCCCAGGGACGTCGGTTTCTGGCTATTCAGGCCGATGTGAGCTCCGCTACCGAGTGCCGCGAAGCCGTACGCCGCACCTATTCGGAGCTGGGTGGCTTGAACATCCTCGTCAACAATGCCGCCTACCAGATGGGCTACGAGAAATTCGAGAGCATCCCCGAGGAAAATGTGCACCGCACCTTCGATACCAACATCAAGGGCTACATCTTCATGGCGCAGGCGGCCATTCCGCTTATGCACGAAGGCGACGCTATCATTAATACCGGCAGCATTGCCGGGCTGGTCGGCAATCCGCACCTCATCGATTATGCCTCCACCAAGGGCGCCATTCACACCTTCACGAAAAGCCTGGCCGCCTACCTCGGCGAAAAGAAAATCCGGGTGAATGCCGTGCTGCCCGGCCCCATCTGGACGCCCCTCATCCCCGGCACCATGATCAAAGAGGACCTGAAAAAGTTTGGCGACTCCACCATGCTGGGCAGGCCCGGTCAGCCCGAGGAGCTGGCCCCGGCCTACGTGTTCTTTGCCTCCCAGGATGGCAGCTATGCCACCGGCAGCCTGCTGGAAGTAACAGGCGGCATGCCCAAGGGCAGCTAGTCCCCCGTCGTTACTTAAGCCAGCGCCCTGGCCAAACCTGTGTTGGCTGGGGTGCTGGATGGTAGCCGGTGAGGCATAGAGGACGTAGATGCGGCCAGGCGCCGGGAACCTGCTTTCTTTGGGCTCCAGTATCTGCTCTGTGTGCCCTATGACTACCCGCCGAAAGTTCCTGACTTCTTCCGCTGCTTCCCTGGCCCTGGCCGCCGGTCGGCCGGCCGCAGCGCTTAGCCTGCCCCCACGGGCAGCCGCAGGCAAGCCCCTGGTGATATCCACCTGGGATGCCGGGCTAAACGCCAATCTGGGCGCGTGGAAAGTGCTGAGCAAGGGCGGCCGGGCCCTGGACGCGGTAGAGGCGGGCGTGATGGTGACGGAAGCCGAGCAAAGCTGCTGCGTGGGCCTGGGCGGCAACCCTGACCGGGAAGGCATTGTGACGCTGGACGCCTGCATCATGGACGAGGAGTTTAACTGCGGCAGCGTGGCGGCGCTGGAGCGCATCAAGCACCCCATTCAGGTGGCCCGGCGCGTGATGGAGCGCACGCCCCACGTGATGCTGGTGGGCGAAGGGGCCCAGCAGTTTGCCGTAGCCCAGGGCTTCCCGCTGGAGCCTCAAAAACTCAGCCCCGATGCCGAGCTGGCTTATCAGGAATGGCTGAAAACCAGCCAGTATCAGCCCGTCGTTAACATTGAAAACTCGGGCAGCCGTAAAAAGCCGGTAGGGCCAGTGGGCGGGGCCAACAACCACGATACCATTGCCATGCTGGCTCAGGACGCACGCGGCAACCTGAGTGGCAGCTGCACCACCAGCGGCATGGGCTTCAAGATGCGCGGCCGCCTCGGCGACTCTCCTCTTATCGGGTCGGGTCTGTACGTGGATAATGCGGTGGGGGCTGCCGCCGCTACCGGCCAGGGCGAGGACGTGATTCGCATTGCCGGCGCCCACACCGTGGTGGAGCTCATGCGCCAGGGCCTTTCGCCCAAAGCCGCCTGCAAGGCCGCCGTGGAGCGTATTGCCCGCATCAAAGGCGCCAAGGCCCGCGACATTCAGGTATGCTTTATTGCGGTGAACACCCAGGGCGAGTACGGCGCTTTTGCCTTGCAGCAGGGTTTCAGCTACGCCGTGTGCGATGCCAGCAACCAGCAGCAGCTCATACAAAGCGAGTATCTGCTAAAATGAAGACGCCTGTGCTGGAAATTTGCGCGGGCTCGGTGCAGTCGGCGGTGGCGGCGAAGGTAGGTGGGGCGCACCGCCTAGAGCTATGCCAGAACATGGCCCAGGGCGGCATCACGCCTTCCTACGGCCTCATGCAGCGGGTGCGGGAGCTGGTTGATATTCCGGTGTTTGTGCTGATTCGGCCCCGGCCGGGCAACTTCTGCTACTCCCCCGATGAGCTGGCCATTATGGCCGCGGATATTGCGCAGTGCCGGCAGCTGGGCTGCGACGGCGTGGTGCTGGGCGTGCTAGATGCTGCCGGCCGCGTCGACCAGTCCCGGTGTCGGGAGTTGATAGCGGCAGCCGGACCACTGCCCGTAACCTTCCACCGTGCCTTTGATGCCTGCCCCGACCAAGCCCAGGCTCTGGAAGACGTAGTAGCCCTGGGCTGCCAGCGCCTCCTCACTTCCGGAGGTCAAGCCACGGCTGAGGCGGGACAGGTGCAGCTGGCGGCCCTGGTAGCGCAGGCGGCCGGGCGCATCACGGTAATGCCGGGCGCGGGCATCCGGCCGTCCAACATCCGGGCGCTAGCGGCCCGCACCGGTGCCTCCGAGTTTCATGCCAGCGCCACCGGGCCGGCAGCTCTTTCGCACGGCCCCATGTCCACGCCTTTCGACGTTACTTTGCCCGAAACCGATGCCGCCATTGTGGCGCAGCTGCTGGCAGAGCTAACCCGCTAGTATATCGGCGCCTTTACCTCAGCGCTTTTCGCCACTTCAGCACTGGCCGATTTCTACAGATGCCAGGTAAGTATTGCCAGTAGCTTAAGTAGATATAGGGTGGTAATGTATTGTGGGAGTACTACTGTGGCAGAAGTAAACTTCAGCACTTAAGATGTTAGTTTGAGTGCCGTTACGGGCAATTCCTCTGTTTTTTACGTTCTTGCCGGCAACCAATGCCGCTGGCAATTGCCCTTACTGCTAACCAAATGGCTGCCTTTTGCCTGCCGCCGCTGCCACCGAATCCTACGCCCGCGCAACAGCGCGAGCAGGAGCGTGCGCGCTGGAATCATTACCTGCTCGATGCCACCTGGCGCAGCACCCGCTTCAACTCTCAGCCCAACGCCCTGCTGCAGGAAGCGGTGCTGGGAGTACCACCCGGCGTGGCCCTGGACGTGAACATGGGAGAAGGCCGCAACGCCCTGTACCTGGCTGGGCTAGGCTGGCAAGTCACGGGCATTGACCTGGCCGATCAGGCACTGGCTTTTGCGCAGCAGCGGGCCATCCAGCTAGGCGTGGCCCTCACTACGGTGGTAGGCGATGCCAATACCTATGACTGGGGCACCAGCTCCCAGGACCTGATTCTGCTTTGCTACGCCGACGAAAGCGCCCACTTAGAGCGGGTGCAGGCGGCGCTACGACCGGGCGGCCTACTGGTGCTGGAAAACTTCCACGCCGACGTCAACCAAACCTGGCAGATGCCGCCCGACCACCGCGTGGGCTTTGCCAGCAACGAGTTGCCAGACCTTTACCGCACCGCCGGATTCCAGATCGTACGCTACGAGGAGCCCGTTGCCGTAGCCGACTTCACCCGCGAAACTCACCGGCTGGTACGCCTGGTAGCCCGGAAAAACAATAAAGCGTGAGCAATGAAGAAGGATGGAAAAGCCCAACTCTTCATTGCTCACGCTTTATTTTTTATTCTATTTTGCTTCAGGAGGGCGAGGTGGAGTAATGCTCGTCGATGGCCTGATCCATGGTTTCGCGGAAGGTAATCATCAGCTTGTCACGCTCGGTTTCGGGCATGCTTTGCAGGGCGCGCTCAATGGTGAGGCGGTACACGTGGGCCATGAAATTGGCACCGTAGGTGGTAAAGAAACCGTCGTGTACTTTGCCAAACGCCTGTTTTTCGGCAGAGGAAATTGACAGTGAGAGGGCCAGCCATTCTTTGGCGTTGTTGGCCAGGCTAAGCTGGAGGTCTTGATCCATGATCGTTAAGTAAACAAAAGCAAAAAGGGAGAGGCGCCGGCCTTACTCGCCGCGCCGGTAGGGCCGGAACGTGTGCGGCACAAACGCCGGTATTGGCTGACCTACGCCGCCGTGCGCGTCGAAAAATGACTTAATGGCCGCTTCCAGCGCCGGCCGGTCGTGCAAGGATACGGTGGCTACCACATCCTGCTGGTCGAGTGGGGCGGCCAGGGCGCTCAGCCGACAGCTGGCTACCCCAAACGGGTGCTCGATAAACAAGGGTGTGCCATCCTGGGCCAGCTTTTCCTGCTGGTAGCGCCAGGCCAGGTGGAAGGGGGGCGTCATGGCCGTGCGGGCGGGTTCGGTGGGGACGAAGCCGAGGCTCCGCAGGTAGGTATCCGTCATGGTAGTTGGGGGGAAGATGCTTGAGAAACAGGAGGTTCGGCGGGCCAGTTCACCTGGCGCAGCAGCACCCGCAGCTCGGCTTCGGAGGCCACGCGGCCCTGGAAGCTGTAGAGCAGCTGGCCCTGCACGGCCTCGAGCAGCGTCATTTCGCCGTCGTCGTAGAGCACCAGAGTTTCCTGGCCACAGTCGCTGGGGCGGCTGAAGCGGCGCTGGCCGGCGGGCGCGGCGTAGGGTGCAAAGCCCCAGGCGCTCAGCAGTTCGGCCGCCGGCTGGTAGAAGGAGTGCATAGGAGATGAGCCCGCAAAGGGCACCCGGCCACGGGGCCGGGCAGTAGGCTACACGGGGCCGGGTGCCGGCTCGGCTCCGTGTGCTGGCCGTGCCGGCCCTAGGACCGGAAGCAGCAAAAACAAGGATGGCGGGGGTGGCCAGTGGGGCCGCAGCCCGGTTGGCCCATGTAAGTTCCGCCTTTTCTGCCGATAATCCGGCACGGCCAACCGGCCCGCCCGGGCATTGGCTGCCGAAACTGCCTTTGCAGCCTGCAGAGGGGTATCTACACCGAACTTTATTTTCTACCGCCCCGCTATACAGTTGCCCGTTATCAGTTTCGAGCCGTCAGTTGGTAGTTGCTCATTGTCAGAAACAAGCACCTGCCACAGGCAACGAGTAACCGGAAAAAGGCAACTGAAAACAGGAAAAGAACAGGAAGCTGAGAATTCACTGGTTATTTTGCAGCCGGGTCGACGGGAAGTGTATCATCTGCCCGCCGAAGGGAGTATACGGATCCGCCGCCTTTTCGCAGGGCGGCAGCCAAGCTCCTCCTACCCTGCTTTTCACCTCCTATTGCCTTCTTCCTTCCGCCATGCGGCTATATTTCGAAAACCCTGTGGGCCGTGTGCTGGAGCATTCCGATGGGTACGCGCTGGTGCAGTATCACCCGGGCCCGCGCAAGCTTCACCACCTTCAGGCGTTTCTTACCCACACGGTACAGCTGTTGCGCCTGCGCAACTGGGACCGGATGCTGGGCGACCAGCGCCAGATGCAGGCTTTCACCCCCGAAGAAAACGAATGGGTGGTAGGCTATTGGCTTTCCGAGGAAAACCAGGGCCACCGCGTATTCGGGGCCGTGCTTATGTCAGAAGAGGATTTTGCTCAGTTGCCGGCAGAGCTTACCGAGCAGGATGGCGAGGCGGCGGCCCTCACGTATCACCTGTTTGCCGATGAGGCCGCTGCCATTTCCTGGCTGCGCGGACAAAAGTAAACCGGCAGGCCCAGGGCAGCTTGCTTCTGCCGTATGCCGTTGCTCCCGGGCACCTGGTTCGCAGCTGCCGAACTCACTTCGAAGCCAGTTGCCATTTGGTACGCGTGTAGGCTATGCGAAACCCGTGCTTCTCGGCGTTGCGCTGCGACTGGCTGCCCGGTAGTGCCGCCATCATAGCCAGCGTGCAGCCCTGGCTGGCGGCGTAGTGCAGGCGGGCTTCCAGCAGCGCCTGCTGCCCGCCCTGGCGCCGGGCCTGTGGCACCGTACTGGCCCCCGCAAGCAACGCCACGTCATCATAGACAAACAACCCACCGGCCGCTATCGGCTCCCCGGCCAGCTCGGCCAGGAAAGGCCGGGCACCGGCACTTTGGGCGCTGACCACGCTAAGCTCCCGGATGAATTCTTCCAAACCTTCCATCTCGGTGCTCCACCCAGCCGCGGCCGTGCGGGCCCAGAGCGGGGCCTCGTCGGGCGCCAGCAGCCGGGTGCGCAACTGCGGATTGCGCGAAACCGGCGGGGCAGCTGCCGCCGACAACGGCTGGTACAGTACGCTGGTGTATTCCAGGGGTTGGTAACCGCGCTGCGTCAGCAAGGGCAGCAACGAGGCATCGGCCAGCGGGCTTACCTCGTGCAGCACCGGGGCGCCGCGCTCCTGAAAAAAGCTTTCCAGCGCAGCCAAGTCACTGGGTGTCACTTCCCCGAACATGCCCAGTCCGAAGGTTTGAGTCAGGGGCGAATCGGGCCCGTCGAACATGGCGGCAGTTCCGGCTACCTCGCACCAGGTGGCGCCGCTGGCGGGCTGCAGCTGCGCCCGGATTTCTACGAAGGCAGCATTGCTGCGCCCTTCGGTACGTTCGAGGCGCTGGGACAGGGTGTAGTCGGCGAATAGCATCGGTAGCAGTAGTGGAAGCTCCACCGGAGCAACAGCCGCAAGGTAACTGGTTTGGGTTCCTCGCCCAAGGGCGGCAGCAACCTCCCCTATCCTGGTTCGTTAAGCAGGGCTATGAGCCGAGCATTTGCCAAAGAAGATGATTCGCTGGAAGCGCCCATTATTCCGCCCCGCGCCGCCCTGCCACCCAACACGCCCAACTATGTGACACCCCGTGGCTTGGAGCTGCTGCGCCAGGAGCTGGCCTCCCTGGAAGCCGAACGCACGCAGGCCGAAGCTCACCGCGACAACGATGCCGACCGCACCCGCCAGCTGACCGTACTCAATGCCCGCCTGCATGCCCTCCAGGCCCGGCTGGCCAGCGCCAAAGTGGTGGAGGCCCGCACCCAGCCTGCCGGGGAAGTGCGCTTTGGCGCTACGGTAACGTTGCGCACCATCCAAGGGCGACAGCCGGGCCAGGAGCGCCGCCTCACCATTGTGGGTGTAGATGAGGCATCCATTGCGGAGGGCCGGGTAGCCTTCGTGGCGCCTATTGCGCGGGCACTGCAGGGGGCCCGGCTAGGCCAGCAAGTAACGGTGCAACCCGGCCCACCCACGGAAATCGTGGAAATAACCGCCATCCACTACGAGGGCGACCAGTAGGCACACGGCTTTTTACCGGTGCCGGCCCTTTCCTGCCCAGCCTTTCTTATGTCTGATCATTCTATCGACGTACTCATTATTGGTGCCGGAGCAGCGGGCCTGCTCGCCGCCCGCGACCTGGCCCGCGCCGGCCGCCGCGTAACAGTTCTGGAAGCCCGTGCCCGAATCGGCGGCCGGATTCATACCTTCCAGAAGGGTGGCTTTACGGGCCCCACGGAAGCCGGCGCCGAGTTCATCCACGGCGACGCGCCGCTTACCCGCACGCTGCTGCACGAAGCCGGGGCAGTGTGGCACAGCACCGCTGGCCGCAACTATGAGGTGTACGCCGGCCAGGTGCGGGAGTCTGCGGAGTTTCTGGCCGATATGCCCGCGCTGCTCCGGCAGCTGCACGCGCTGCCGCAGGATATGCCCCTGGCCGATTTCCTGACCTACTATTTCCCCGGCGACGCGCACGCCACGCTACGCCAGCAGGTAAGCCAGTTTGCCGAGGGCTACAACCTGGCTGATACCACCCGGGCCAGCGCCTTTGCCCTGCGCGAGGAATGGGCCGGTGGCGGAGCGGAAGACTCGCCCCGCCCGGCGGGAGGCTACGGCCAGCTAGTGGAACTGCTGCGGGACCAAGCCACAGCCGCGGGCGCCTTACTTCATCTTAGTACGCCCGTTCACCAACTCATCTGGGAGCAGGGGCAGGTGGCAGCCGTCAGCATGGCGGGCCAGTCGTTTTGGGCGCGGCAGGCCCTGATTACGGTGCCGGTGGGTTTGCTTCAGGCGCCGGCCGGAACAGCTGGCGCCCTCAACTTTCAGCCTGAGTTGCCCGGGTTGCGGGCTGCTGCCCGGCAGCTGGGGTTTGGCGCCGTCATCAAAGTGCTGCTGGAGTTTGCGCCGGATTTTCGCTCGGCCACGCAACCGCCGCTCACGCAGCGCCTGCCGGAGCTGGGGTTTGCTTTTTCGGATGCGCCGGTGCCTACGTGGTGGTCGCAGCTGCCGGATGCGCGCCTTTTGCTCACGGGCTGGCTGGGCGGGCCCGCCGCCTCCCATCACCAGCACACGCCCGACGAAGACCTGCTGCAGCTGGCCCTCGAATCACTGGCCTATGTGCTGGGCAGCTCCGTGGCCGTCCTCCGCGAGCAGCTGGTGGCTTACCGCGTGGCGAACTGGTCCGCCGACCCGTGGGCGCGCGGAGCCTACTCCTACGCTACGGTGGAAGCTGCCGAGGCCCGGCAGACGTTGCTGACCCCGGTAGAAAACACGCTTTTCTTCGCGGGCGAAGGCGTGTACGAAGGCCCCAGCACGGGCACCGTAGAGGCGGCGCTGGTGAGCGGGCAGGAGGCCGCCCGGCGTATGCTACAGATCGGTAAATAGCTGGTGAATCTTGGCAGGCCGCCCAAAAGTCCGGACATTTGGACTTTTCTTCTTTAGCTGATTTGCCATGCTGCTCCGTTTTTACCGTCTGCCGCGCGTTGTATGGGTTGCCTGCGGCCTGTTGCTGCTGCCTACGGCTTTGCTGGCCTGGGGCAACTGGGGCCACCAGCGCGTAAACCGGGCGGCTGTGCTGGCGCTGCCTGCCCCGCTGCGCACGTTCTTCTACAACCACATCGACTTCATAGTGACGGAGGCCGTGATTCCCGACTCGCGCAAGTACGTCATCAACGACCGGGCGGAGTTCCCGCGCCATTTCATTGACCTGGAAGACTTTGGCAATCAGCCCATCAGTGAGCTACCACAGACATCAGCCGAGGCCTACAAGAAGTACGACGCGGCCATGCTCGACAAAAGCGGCCGCCTGCCCTGGTACATTCAGGATGTGCTGGCCAAGCTCACGCAGTCGATGAAAAACGGGCGCAAGGATGAAATCCTGTTTCTGGCTGCCGACCTGGGCCACTACCTCGGCGACGCCACCCAGCCCCTGCACACCTCCTCCAACCACGACGGGCAGCTGACCGGCCAGAAAGGAATTCACGCGTTTTTCGAGTCGCAGCTGCCCGAGCAGTTCGGCAAAGACTACAACTTCCGGCTGGCCGAACCGCGCCTGCTCACTGACCCGGCCGCCGAGGCCTGGCGCATCGTTGCCCAAAGCCACGCCGCTGCCGATACGTTGCTGGCGCTGGAAAAAAAGCTGGCCGCCGAGACCCCGCCCGCCAACATCTACGCTCTGAATGCTGACGGGCAGGTAAAGAAAAACGTGTTCAACAACCCGGTGCATACGCCGGCCTATTCGGCGGCCTACCATCAGGCCCTCAACCGCATGGTAGAGCGGCAGCTGCGCACGGCAGCCCAGGCTACGGCCAACTTCTGGTACACGGCCTGGGTGAATGCCGGCAAGCCCGACCTCACCAAGCTCGACGCCGACTATACAACCCAGGCCAGCGCCAAAAACCTGAAAAAAGAGCTCAAGGAAATCCGCAAAGGCAAGCTCATCGACTTCCGCTCGTTCCAGGAGTTCTAAGCCTAATCAACCAGCAGAAAGCCCGCGCCATCCTTTTATGAGAGGACGACGCGGGCTTTTGTGGTTATACCAGTTTGTGCTCCAGCTTGGTTGCTTATGCAATTATATCATCGTCAGAGGCGGGGCCGGCGCTGTCGTCCTCCTGCTCGGGAGGCGTGTGGCCCAGCTCCAGAATCATTTCGCGGGCGGCGGTACTGAGGTAAGCCGACTGGGTTTTGGGGTTCAGAAAGCCCAACAGACGCCGGTACTTGGCGCGGCCTTCTTCCAGCATGTGGGGCGGCACCTCGTACACGAATACGTGGTAGGGCTCTACCTTTTGCACGCCTACCAGCAGGAACCGCTCGGCCTGCAGCGCATCGGAGTAGAAAGCAGCCTGCCGGTCGTAGTCATAGCCCGAGCACTGGGCCACGAAGTGGTGGTAGTCGCGGGCCAGGGTGGTTTTGAAGTCGATGATGGTGTAGGGCTGGCCGGGCTGGTCCACTACTAAGTCGGCGCGGAGCTTGCAGAGCGTGCCGGTGGCGGGGTCCGTAAACAGGCAGCTAGGCTCCGGCACGCCCTTTTCCAGCATTTCCCGCAGGTCTTCGCGCAGCTTCACGCCTTCCACCAGCCACCAGATCAGCGTATCGTTTACGACGGGGTAGCCGGGCACGTACTGCTCGGGCTCCAGCAGGGCCGTATGAAAAGCGGTGCCGAAGCTCAGGGCCGGGGCGTTGCTGCCGCCTTCGCGCCGGGGGCGGCCGCTAAGGGCGTCACGCAGGCGCGAGAGGTCGGAGTTGGCAATGGCAGGCAGGGCGCGGTAGTCGTCGTAAGACAGGCGCAGCAGGTCGGGGCGGCGGGCAGGTTCAGGCATATGCGTTCAGTCAGCTGATACTTGCTCAGCTGCCGGGAGGTTGTAGCGGGCGCGAAAAAAAGAGGTTCGGTACCCGCTTGCCGAGCACCGAACCCCCTAAACAGTCAGCGCAAGATACGCTACCGCCGTTGGGCTACCAAGGGCGTGCCGGTATACAGAGCCGCCACCCGGCGCAGCTCCAGGGAGGTAGGCGTAGGCTGCCCGGCCGCTTTGGCGGCTTCGTCGGCTGTTACGTCCACCACCTTATCCCCCACATACGAAACGTGCTTGGCCGAGAGGCTGAGCGTGTTGCCGGAAACCCTGGCCGTGATGTAGAACATAGTGCCGCCGAAGGCCGGGCTGACTTTCGGGCCGGCCACGTAGGCGTGGGCGGTGGGCACCAGTACCTGCCGGTTGTAGCCTTCCATGCGCAGAATCAGCCGCACGCGGCGCAGGGCGGCACTGTCGGGCTCCGTGGTATGAATCAGAATTTCCTGCCCGTTGTCGGAGGTGACCTTGGGTTTGCTGGGGCCGGTAGCCAGTACTGTTCCAGCGCCCAATAAGGCAAATACGCTACAAAGTAAAGCTTTTGACATACAATAAGTTAGTTGCGGTGTGCAGACGTTTGCGCAATATCTGCAGATTACAATAAAATTAAATAACCTTCTTTCTATTTATTTCGTAGAGAGCCGCCTTTCTATCCCTGTGTCCCGCATTTAGCGGGGCAGAAAAACAAAGAAGCAGGCTCCCGAATCGGGAGCCTGCTTCTTTGTTTTTCTGCCCCTGCCTACTTCGCGAAGCGGCGGGTAATCTGCTGTTCGTCTTTCGTGGTGATGATCAGTTGGTAGATACCGGTCTTCAAGTCGGCCACGTTTACAGAACCTTTTTCCAAGGTCCCACTGCCTACCTGGCGGCCGCGAGCATCTACCAGGGAATAGCGGCTGCCGGCCAGATTCAGCTTCGACACCACATGCAGCTGGCTGGTCGCTGGATTGGGGTACACCTCCAGGCCTGACTCGGCTGAGTTTTTTGCTGCCAGGGCGGTGCGGGCCCCGGCCGCTTTGGTGATGCGGACCCAGTTGATATTCCAGCCGCCGGTCTGAGCGTAGAT
>NZ_JADWYK010000026.1 GCF_015773195.1 Hymenobacter guriensis | reverse complement strand
GGCACGGACCCTGATGGCACCGCTATCATCAGCTATGCCTTGACGAATCTGACCACGGCGCAGACGGCCGGTACGTTCTCCTATCTGGTGGGTGGTACGGGTACAGTCTATACCGACATCACGGCCGCCAGCATCACGCTGACAGCAGCCGAAGCCAACTCGCTGCGCTTCGACCCCAACGGCGGCCCCGTGGGGGTATTCACCTTCAACATGGCCGCCATCGACAACGACGGCGCACAGGATGCCACGCCCGCGACCTTCACGCTGACTATCACCAACGCAGCGCCTATTACAACAGCCAAGAGTACGACAATTGCGCAGGTCGCGGATGCTACGGACCTGGCAGACTTCACCGGCACGGACCCTGATGGCACCGCTATCATCAGCTATGCCTTGACGAATCTGACCACGGCGCAGACGGCCGGTACGTTCTCCTATCTGGTGGGTGGTACGGGTACAGTCTATACCGACATCACGGCCGCCAGCATCACGCTGACAGCAGCCGAAGCCAACTCGCTGCGCTTCGACCCCAACGGCGGCCCCGTGGGGGTATTCACCTTCAACATGGCCGCCATCGACGAAGACGGCGCACAGGATGCCACGCCCGCGACCTTCACGCTGACTATCACCAACGCAGCGCCTACTACAGCAGCCAAGAATCAGACACTGCCTCAAGCAGCGGACGCTACGGACCTGGCAGACTTTACCGGCACGGACCCGGATGGCTCAGTAGTTAGTTATGCCTTGACGAATCTGACCACGGCGCAGACGGCCGGTACGTTCTCCTACCTGGTGGGTGGTACGGGTACAGTCTATACCGACATCACGGCCGCTAGCATCACGCTCACGCAAGCCGAAGCCAACTCGCTGCGCTTTGACCCCAATGGCGGGCCGATTGGCACTTTCAGCTTCGACATGGCTGCCATCGACAACGACGGCAGACAGGACACTTCCCCCGTGGCCTTCAGACTGACTATCACTAACGCAGTGCCGGAGACGGACAACAAGGTGCAGACGCTGGCCCAGACGCTGGCGGCGACGGACCTGGTAGACTTTACCGGCACGGACGATGCCCCCATCGCCAGCTATGCCTTAACGAACCTGGGCAACGCGCAGACAGCCGGCACGTTCTCGTACCTGGTGGGTGGCGCGGGCACGACCTACACCACCATTGGTGCCGCCGTGACCAGCATCACGCTGACAGCAGCCGAAGCCAACTCGCTGCGCTTTGACCCCAACGGTGGCCCCGTGGGGGACTTTGTCTTCAACATGGCTGCCATCGACAACGACGGCGCACAGGATGCTACGCCTGCGACCTTCACGCTCACCATCACTAACCTGGCACCGGAAACAGCCGATAAAGTGGCTACACTATCTAGTGGAGCTAATGCCACGGCTATACCATCCCTGACTGCTACGGACCCAGATGGCGGCACTATCACCAACTATGCGCTGACGAACCTGGCCAGTGTTCAGACGGCTGGTACGCTTTCTTACCTGGTAGGTGGAACGGGTGCCCGCACTTCCATCACGGCCGCCAGCACTACGCTCACGGCCACTGAGGCAGGAACGTTGCAGTATGACCCCAACGGCACTATAAGTGGCACCCTCACCTTCAACATGGCCGCCATCGACAACGACGGCGGGCAGGATGCCTCTCCGGCTACCTATACCCTGAACATCACCAACGCCGCCCCGGTAGCGGTGAACGATGCGGCTACGACGGGCAACGACGTGACCACGCCTTTCTTCTCTGTGACGGCTAACGACACGGATGCCGACGGCAACGCCACCATCAACCAGGCCAGCGTGGACCTGGACCCGAGCTCGGCCGGCACGCGCGAGACAACGCGCACGGTAACCGGCGGTGTGTTCACGGCCGATAACCTGGGCAACGTCTCCTTCAACCCCGATGCCAACTTCTTCGGCACTGCCTCCGTCACCTATACTATTAAGGATGCTCTGGGTCTAACCAGCAATGCTGCTACCATCTCGGTGACAGTGGGCGCTCCTGCCTGCGCAGAGCCTTCGTACTTCGACAACACGACGGCCTCCAACGGCCTGACAGCTGAGTACTACGCTGGCGCGTTCTACACGCAAGCGGGTTTCAACGCCAATGCCATTACGTTCTTCCAGCGCACGGCTCCCGTACGCCGGATTGATCAGACCGTGGACTTTACGACGGCTACTTTCGGCAACATTGTGCCACCGGCTACAGGTACAACTGCTAACCCGAACGCCTTCAGTGCGCGTTACCGGGGCAGCATCAACATTCCGGTGACGGGTAGCTACACGTTCTACCTCACGTCGGACGATGCCTCCTACCTGTTCCTGGATGCTGCGGCTCTGGCCCAGACACCGAATGCGACCAACGCGACCATCAACAACGGTGGCGGCCATGCTTCGGCACTGGTGCAAACGACGGTTACGCTCACCGCTGGTAAGCACGGCATACTGATCCTGTATGCAGAAGACGGTGGCGGCAACAACTTGAACTTCGAGTGGAGCAGCACGGCCGCCGGCATTGCCCGGCAAGTAGTCCCCGCCGCCGCCCTGTGCGCCGGCCCGGCTACGCCCAACGCTACACCCGTCGCGCTGGACCGCAGCACCAGTCTGTTCGCCTCGGCTGCTACGGCGGCCCTCTCGCCTAACCTGGGTGCCACAGATGCCGATGGGGATGCCACGGTTTCCTACTTCAACATCGAGACCTTGCCCGCCGCCGCTGCTGGTGTGCTGGCTTACAACGGTACGGCCGTCGTAGTCGGTCAGGCTATTCCAGCTGCTTCGCTGAACCTGCTCACCTTTGATCCGGTCAACACCTACAGCGGAACGGCATCCTTCACCTACTCCGTAACCGATGCCACCGGCCGCAAGGACCTGAGCTCAGCTACTTATACCATCACTATCTCCTCTGCCCCGGTAGCGGTGAACGATGCGGCTACGACGGGCAACGACGTGACCACGCCTTTCTTCTCTGTGACGGCTAACGACACGGATGCCGACGGCAACGCCACCATCAACCAGGCCAGCGTGGACCTGGACCCGAGCTCGGCCGGCACGCGCGAGACAACGCGCACGGTAACCGGCGGTGTGTTCACGGCCGATAACCTGGGCAACGTCTCCTTCAACCCCGATGCCAACTTCTTCGGCACTGCCTCCGTCACTTACACCATCAAAGACAACGATGGCAACGTGAGTAATGTGGCCACCATCTCGGTAACGGTGGATGCTCCTGCCTGCGCAGAGCCTTCGTACTTCGACAACACGACGGCCTCCAACGGCCTGACAGCTGAGTACTACGCTGGCGCGTTCTACACGCAAGCGGGTTTCAACGCCAATGCCATTACGTTCTTCCAGCGCACGGCTCCCGTACGCCGGATTGATCAGACCGTGGACTTTAGCGGTAGTGGTTTTGGCGACATTAACCCCGCTGCTACCAGTACGACGAATCCTGAAACCTTCAGTGCGCGTTACCGGGGCAGCATCAACATTCCGGTGACGGGTAGCTACACGTTCTACCTCACGTCGGACGATGCCTCCTACCTGTTCCTGGATGCTGCGGCTCTGGCCCAGACACCGAATGCGACCAATGCGACCATCAATAACGGTGGCAGTCACGGCTCAACGTTAGTACAAACGACGGTTACGCTCACGGCCGGTAAGCACGACATACTGATCCTGTATGCAGACAACTTGGTGGATAACATTCTCAAGTTCGAATGGAGTAGCACGGCCGCCGGCATTGCCCGGCAAGTAGTCCCCGCCGCCGCCCTGTGCGCCGGCCCGGCTACGCCCAACGCTACACCCGTCGCGCTGGACCGCAGCACGAGCCTGCTGAACTCGGCTGCTACAGCGGCCCTCTCGCCTAACCTGGGCGCCACGGATGCCGATGGGAATGCCACGGTTTCCTACTTCAATATCGAGACCCTGCCCGCCGCCGCTGCTGGTGTGCTGGCCTATAACGGCACGGCCGTCGTAGTCGGTCAGGCCATTCCGGCTGCTTCGCTGAGCCTGCTCACCTTTGATCCGGTCAACACCTACACCGGGCCCGCTTCCTTCACCTACTCCGTAACCGACAACACTGGCCGCAAGGACCTGACACCGGCTACGTACTCCATCTCGATAGAAGCACCGAACACCATCTCCGGAGTTGTGTTTGAAGATGTAACTTATGGTGGTGGCAATGGCCGCAGCCTGCTGGCCTCCGGCGGAGTGGTTCGCTCGGGTGCAACGGTAGAGCTGTATTACGCCAATGGCGCTCCGGTTATCGATGCTACTACCAACACCATCAAGACGACTACCACAGATGCCAGCGGCGCTTATAGCTTCTCCGGCTTGCTAGGTAGCACCTACCAGGTGCGAGTAGTCAACAGCACGGTAAGCAGCAGCCGTAACGGCTACGTGAACACTCTAATTGGGGTGCAGACATTCGTAAACGGTGACGGAGCACAGGTCGGCGGTACTACCCCGGCTGGGGTAGATGGCGCCGCTAACACCGGCACCCAGACGTTGGCGCAGGTTGGAGTAGCACAGTCGTTGGCCTCCGTTACGGTTAGCAACGGTCAGGTACAGAACGCGGTTGACTTCGGTTTCAACTTCGACGCGGTTGTGAATACCAACAATACGGGCCAAGGCTCCCTCCGTCAGTTCATCACGAACAGCAATGCACTGGAGAATACTGTAGCCTTCCAGCAGGTAGGGCAAACGGCCGGAACAGAAGCCGCTATTTTCAATATCCCTGCCTCCGCTCTGACCACTACCAGTGCTGGCAATCAGGCTTTCATCATCAATCTAACCACTGCTCTGCCTAATATTTCCGGCGCCAACGCGGTCCGGACCGTCATTAATGGTGCTGTTCAGACTGCCTATACCGGCAATACCAATGCCGCGGTAGCTGGAGTGACCACCGGTCCGGAGATAATCCTGAACGTTACTGCAGGCAGCTATGATATCCTGGGTATCAGTGCAGCCGATGTAGTTATTGAGGGTCTTGGTTTCACGGGAGCCCGCGCCACGGTAGCTCAGTTGAACACGGCCGGAAATACCAACGGTACGGGTATCTACATCAATGCTAACGGTGACCGAGCTGTCATTCGCAACTCGGACATCTATGGTAACCTGAAAGCGGGCATCCTGATTAATAGCGCCACGGGGGTAAACTTGACTGATAATATCGTCCGTAACAACGGCGGTACAATCAACGGTGTAACCAACCTCAACGGCCAGGGTATTGACGTGTTTGGTGCTAATCAAACGACTGTTTCGGGTAATACAATCAGTGGTAATGCTGGCTACGGCATCAACCTTGATGTGAACTTTACGGGAACCACGGTGCGTAACCCTTCAAACAACACGATCAGCCTCAACACGCTATCGGGCAACGGTACGGGCACCGCGCAACGGGCTGGTCTGGCTATCCTGGCCGATGGTACCGGCAACCTGGTTTCACTTAACACCTTCACCGGCAACGTGGGTGACGGTATCCTGGCCACGGCTGGTACCAACAACACCTTCTCGCAGAACAGCTTCGCTGGCAATGGAGAACAGTCCATCGACCTGATGAGCGGCGCTACTGGTGCCGGCGTAAGCATCAATGATGATCAGGATGGTGACACCGGGGCAAACACCCTGGTTAACTTCCCGGTGTTCAAGCAGGCCACTATCGACGGAGGCATCCTCAAGATCGAAGGCTACGCCTCAGCTGGCGCTACGGTAGAGCTCTACCTGGCTAACCCCGGAAGCGGTGAGAATTTCGGTGAAGGTGGCTCCTACGTATTCAGCTTCGTGGAAGGCAGCAGCGCTGATAGCGACACGCGCCAAGCCAGCTACAGCGGCCAAGTGAACGGCCTGAGCCAGGGCAGCGAAACCAACCAGAACATGTTCCAGTTCTCGCTGGACCTGAGCACGCTGCCCGAGGCCCTGCGCAACGCACTGACGGCCCTGGAGGCCAAAGTAACGGCTACGGCCACCAAAGCTGGCCAGGGTACGTCGGAATTCTCGGGCAACCTGACGCTGACCGCTGGTCCGCTGCCGGTTGAGCTGACGGTGTTCACGGCCAAAGCCGTAGCCCAGGATGCTCAGCTAGCCTGGCACACGGCTTCGGAGAAGAACAACGCCTACTTCACCGTAGAGCGCAGCTTCGACGGCCGTACGTTCTCGGCCATCGGCCAAAAAGAAGGTAATGGTTCGACTACCACGGCCCACGACTACGCCTTCACCGACAAGGGAGTAGGTCGTCAGCACAGCGGCCTGGTGTACTACCGCCTGCGTCAGGTAGACCTGGATGGCACGTTCAGCTTCAGCGAAACGCGCACGGTGCGCTTCTCGGCTCCGGTTGTAGCCGGCACGGTACAGCTCTATCCCAACCCCGCCACAACCCAGTCGACGCTGGACCTGAGCAGCCTGCCCCAGGGCAGCTACCAGGTAACGCTGGTAGATATGGCCGGCCGCATCGTTCGCACGGTGTCGGTACAGGGCGGCCTGGAGTCGAAGCTGGAAGTGCGTGACCTCGCCGAGGGCTCCTACACGGTGCTGGTGCGCGGCCAGAATACCACGCACAACCTCAAGCTGGTGAAGCGTAACTAAGCTCGCAGCCGCTTTTCAAAAAGGCTCTTCCTGGATAGGAAGAGCCTTTTTTTATGCCCGGCAATATCCAAAGCAGGCTGCTTGCGTAGCTAAGGCATTCCTGCTTTGCTCTTGTATTCTATGCCTCGTATTCGCCCAACCCGCCGCCGCCATCTTCCTGCCACCGACTTTGATGCCGTGATTGTAGGTGGCGGCAGTGCCGGCCTCAGCGCCGCTCTCACCCTGGGCCGCTGCTGCCGCCGGGTGCTGGTATGCAGCAGCGGACCGCCCCGCAACGCACCTTCGCCCGGTGTACATAGCTTTTTCACCCGCGACGGTACCAAGCCCGCCGAGCTGCTGCGCCTGGGCCGGCAGCAGCTGGCCGCTTACCCTACCGTCAGCTTACGGGAGGCGCTGGTAACCGCCATTGTCTGGGAACCCGAGGAACAATACTTCACCCTGACGATGACTCCCGACCGGGGCGGCCCGCCGCTGACCTGCACCACCCGCAAAGTTTTGCTGGCTACCGGTGTGGCGGATGATCTGCCGCCCATCGACGGGATGCGCGAGCTGTGGGGTAGAGGCGTACTACACTGCCCGTACTGCCACGGCTGGGAAGTGCAGGGGCAGCGACTAGCCGTGTATGGCCGGGGCAAAACCGGCTGGGGCCTAGTGCAGCTGGTAAGCCGCTGGAGCCGCGACGTAGTACTGTGCACCGATGGGCCGGCTGGTATTACCGAGCACGGCCGGCAGCGCCTCCGGCGCCTGGGTATTGCGGTGCGCGAAGAAAAGATTGTGCGGCTGGAAGGCCGCCGCGACGGGCAGCTCCGGCATATCGTGTTTGCCAGCGGGGAGCCCCTGGAGCGCGACGCGGTGTTTCTGCACGCCGAGCAGCGCCAGCGCAGCTTGCTGGCCCAGGAAGCGAACTGCCGCATTCTGAAAAGCGGGGCGGTATGGACGGATAAGCGGGGCCAGACCAGCCAGAAGGGCATCTACGCCGCCGGCGACACCACACCAGCTCCGCAACAGGCCATCATTGCCGCTGCCGAGGGCTCCTTGGCTGCCATTGCCCTCAACGAGGCGCTTACCCGCGAGGATTGCCGGGGCTGAAAAGAGGATTCACGATTCTGCCAAAAACAAAAAAGCCTGTAAGACGAATCTTACAGGCTTTTTCGGTAGGTAGCGGGGACTGGACTCGAACCAGTGACCTTTGGGTTATGAGCCCAACGAGCTACCAACTGCTCCACCCCGCACTGTTTGGTTCTGCAAATGTACGGCGGTTTTCCAATAAAGGGCTATTGAACCACTAAAATAAGCCTGTAATGTGCTTTACGTGTTGATTATCAGGTTTAAATTTTTAGCTCCGCACGTTGTTCGTGCTAGTACTTGCGAACTACCGACGGGTACAGGTGGTGGTAATGGCTGTCTTTACGAACCCCAAGTAGGATACCATTAAAACCGATTGGTGATGCCGAAGTGGATTTTAGAGGCATTCAACGCCAGCTTCTGCTGTTCGGAGTGGCCCAGCGAATACACAAACTGGAACACGCCGGCGCCGGTTCGGAAGCTCAGGCCCGCGCCCAGCCCGGTGGGAGCATCTTCGTAGTAGGGCTGTGCTACAATATCCTGCCGCAGCCAGGCCTGGTCGGCAAACACGAATACGTAGGCATCCTGCCCCGTGAATTGCCGGAATTCCACGGTGCCCACGGCGTATTGGTTGGCATAGAAGTTCAACTCGTTGAAGCCGCGTAGCGTGTTGAGGCCACCTAAGCGGAACAGGTCGTTCAGGAACAGGCGGCGGTTGAGCAGGGCTTCGCCCCGCACACGGGCAAGCAGCACCCCATTGCGGCCCAGCCGGAAATACCGCTCCAGGCGCAGGCCCAGCGTTACCTGTGTCGTGCGCAGGGCCACCCGCTGGTAGAGCGTATCGTTCAGCTCGGAGTTTTTGCTGATGCGCTTATTGCCCACCGCTGCCTGTGCGGCGGCCAGCGTGCCCTGGCGCGGAAAGTACAGGTCGTCCAGTGCATTCCAGGTATAGTCGAGGCCGTAGGAGTCGTAGCGCGTGTCAATGGTGGAGGGCAGTACCGCAAGCAGCTTGTACGTGCTGTCGGACAGCAGCTGGGAGCTGCGCCACTCCGTGAATAGCGCTACCCGCCCGGCGCGGGGCGTGGGGTACGTCACCTGCAGGCGGGGGCGCAGCGTCTGGAAAGGGTTAAGCTGCGTCTGACGGTAAAGGTTGAAGGAGCCGCTTACTTCCAGAGGCGTCCCAAAAAAGCCCGGGTGTACATACTGCGCATCGAGCAGCTGGGAGGCCGCATCCACCTTGCGCCACTGCAAACCCAGCTGCTTGCCGCCCCCGCGGATGTTGCGCAGGTTGATGGTGACGTCGCCAGTGAGCTGCACCTTTTTCTGGCCCGTGTTGGTCGCCGTGTTCGGTAGAATGCCTACAATAGCATCGAACTGGTTGGCCGGCCGATCTTCCAGCAGCAGGTACACCCGAGCCTTATGCTGGGCAAAGCGCACCTCGGGCTCGGCGCGCACGCGCAGGTAAGGCAGCTGGCGCAACAGGCGGGTAGCGGCGGCTACCCGCTGCTGGCTGTAGGGCTGGTTGGGTAGAATCTGCAGGTAGCGGGCCAGAAACTCCTTGCGCGTTTTGGTAGCGCCCACAATTTCCAGGGAATCGAAATACACCACGGGGCCACGCTCCAGCACCACCCGGCCGCTTACTGCCCGGTCGGTCAGCTCCACCGAGTCCAGACGCACGGTGGCGAAAGGGTAGCCCTGGTTTTCGGCTTCCGACAGTACGCGCTGCTGCAGGCGGGCCCAGTCGGCGGGTAGGAAGGGGCGGCCCGAAAACAGCCGTTCCCGGTAGCCGGCCCGCGTGAGGAGGGCGTCGCCGAGGTTGCCGTTGCGCAGCCGCGCCCACTGGAACCGCGCCCCCACGTAGAGCTGCACCCGCACGGTATCTTTCTCCCAGGTGAGGCGGTCGGCGGAGGCCAGCAGGTAGGCTTCGTTCTGCAGAGCCAGCACCAGGTTGCGCACCTCGCGCAGCACGCTCAGCGAGTCGGGCAGCCCGGTGCGCGGGCGGTAGCGGCGGAGGGCCGGTGCATCGGCGGCTTCGGTTTGCAGGCGCAGCACCCACGGCCGCGAGGCGACGGCGGGCAGCGCTGGCCGGGGCCGGACCGAAGAATCAGGAGGAATCGGGGGGCTGTTCAGCGGGGGCTGGCCCGGCGTGCCGGGGCTGATCTGGGCCCACGCGCCCGCCGGGCCGCCTAACAGCAGCCAGCACCACAAACCGAAAGCAAGCAGGCGGGCGTACATTTGGGAAGACAAACGCAAAAGCGCAGGTTTAATTTCCCGAAGGTAGGATGCTTTGTCCGCCTTCGTTGTTTCTGGTTAGTGCCCGCGGCCCGGCCGCTTTCCTGCGCACGCGGTTTCCTATCAATGCCCGGTCTTTACCTCCATATTCCTTTCTGCAAGCAGGCCTGCCACTACTGCGACTTCCACTTCAGCACCTCCATGGGCCTGAAAAGTCGCCTGGTAGATGCGCTGGTGCAGGAGCTGGCGCTCCGCCACGGCTACCTGGGCAGCAATCCAACGCTCAACACCATTTATCTGGGCGGGGGTACGCCTTCCCTGCTCACGGCCGCCGAGCTGGATCAGCTGTTCGAGGCAATTCACCGGCACTTTCAAGTAGCGGCGGATGCGGAAATTACCCTAGAAGCCAACCCCGACGACCTTATGCCTGCCAAAGTGCGCGAGCTGGCGGCCTCGCCCGTCAACCGGCTCAGCATCGGCCTGCAGAGCTTCCATGAGCCCCATCTGCGTCTGATGAACCGCGCCCACTCGGCCACGGAGTCGGCCGCGGCGGTGCGGCTGGCGCAGGAGGCCGGCTTCGAGAACATCAGCATCGACCTGATTTACGGCATTCCGGCGCCCGACCACACCCTCTGGGAGCAGGATATGGCCGCCGCGTTTGCGCTGGACGTCCCGCACCTGTCCTGCTACGCACTCACCATTGAGCCGGGCACCGTATTTGGGCACCGCCAGGCCAAAGGCAAGTTCCGGGCCCCGCCCGATGAGTTTGTAGCGCAGCAGTTCGAGTTGTTGCTAACCCAGATGCGCGCCCACGGTTACGAGCAGTACGAGGTGTCGAACTTCTGCCGGCCGGGCCGCGAGTCGCGCCACAACTCGGCCTATTGGCGCGGGGTGCCTTACCTGGGCATCGGCCCCAGTGCCCACTCCTTCGATGGCCACTCGCGCCAGTACACGCTGGCCAACAACCCCGAGTACGTGCGGGCCGTGCTGGAGCGTGGCGAGGTTCCGGCTACCGTGGAGCAGCTCTCGGCCACCGACCGCGCCAACGAGTACCTGATGACCAGCCTGCGCACCGCCGGCGGCTGCGACCTGGCTTACCTGCGCGACGCCCTGCGCGTGGACCTGCTCACGGAGCGGGCCGCCTACCTGCAGCGCTTGCAAACCGACGGCCTAGCCACCCTGCAGAATAATCTCCTGATCCTCACGGATCAAGGCAAGCTGCTGGCCGACCACATCACGCTGGAGCTGTTTCAGGCCGCCAAATAATCCGCTTATTTCGGGCAGAACGTAGCGTTTTCGGCGCCGGAAGTTCTATTTTGTATGCCTGCCTTTTCTTTCGGGCCGTAGTGCTACGGGGAAGGCAGCATGGTGGGCAGCCAAGCCTTTTACCGGTTCGGCTGCCGGATCTTAATCCCTGGTTTATGAGAAGATTGATTGATGCCCTGGCTGATGACGCGGACTTCTTCGTGGAGCACGTGCAGCTGACGGCCGTAGTGTTTGATAATACCGATGACGTAACTATTTGGGCTACTACACTTTTCGATCAGGAGCTGCACTTCTTTCATTTGGGCCTGCAGTTTCAGCAGCTCGACCTGTTGCTACGCCTGGCCGGCGACCGGGCCGAGGCCCTGCAGGAAGAAGTGGCCGAGGCCCTGGCTACCGTGACGGAATGGCCCTGCCTGCTGGAGTACACCCGCGAAGAAAAGCCGCCCATCGACCTCGACGGCGTGGCCCTGAAGCTGTCCTGCACGTATCCGGCCGAGCCTCCTTTCGAGGAAGATGGCGAGGAAAACGAGCCCGAAGAACCCGAAGACGACAACGAGGATGCCGACTACGAAGCCTCCATGCCCCATAATATCTTCTATCTGGAAGACGTGTTCCTGCGCATCGAGCCCTGATGAATAGAGGAATGGTTGAATAGTTAGATTGTTGAATGGTTTCCCGGCTGAGTTATCCGCTGATGAAACCGTAAAACGGTATTTGAAGGATAAGAATGTTTGTATTTGTTTGATTATCAATAGATTGATAACTGTTTTTCAGCCATTAAACCATCTGAGCCAGAAAGCCATTTAGCCATGTTCTATCTACTGCCGGGTTTGGGGGCCGATGAGCGGGTGTTTCAAAACCTGCAGCCGCTGCTGCGCGGAGAATCCCGGGTGCTGCCTTGGCTTACACCCACGCCCCGGGAAACCCTGCCGCACTATGTAGCCCGCATGGCCGAAAGCGTGGACGCCACCCAGCCGTGCATTCTGGTGGGCGTGTCGTTTGGGGGCGTGGTGGCGCTGGAAATGCGTCGGATCCGCCCCTTGGCGCGCGTGGTGCTTGTGTCCAGCATTCCCGATGCCGGCTGTTTGCCGCCGTTGCTCAGCCTGATTCGCCGGACGGGGGTGTACAAGCTGTTCCCGCCGCAGTGGCTGAAGCTGTTTCCCCGAGCCGGGCAGTGGTATTTTGGAGTCAGGAACGGGCCGGAGTACCACCTCTTCAAGCAGATTCTGCAGGATATGGAGCCCGCGTACACCCGCTGGGCCATCGACCAGCTCCTGCGCTGGGACAGCACCGACACCGGCGGCCACAGCCTACAGATTCTGGGCACCCACGACCGGGTGTTCCCGCCCGGCCCCACGCCCGTCGATTACCTGATTCCGGGCGGCGGCCACTTCATGGTTGTTTCCCACGCCCCCGAAATCAGCCGGATCCTGAACACGCTGGTGGAGGAAGGGCAGCAGGTGACACGTGAAGTGGTAGGAGGTGACAAGGGACAGGCAGCAGGTTCGCCATGACAGCTTGTTACCTGTCCCTTGTCACCCCTGTTACTGTTACCGCTTCACGAAAGACCATGCTTCCTACCTATCCGTATCAGGGCCGCGCCTACCATTTCGACCCCAGCCAGCCGCTGGATATTTCGCTGCCGCTGGCGCCGGGCGAGCAGCAGGTGAACTGCTTCTGGGCCGAGCCAGTGCAGTTCGATGTTATTCGGGTAGGCTCCTTCGTGGGCAGCGTGGCTCAGGGCGGCAGCACCAACTACCAGCGCGTACACCTCACGCCCCACGGCAATGGCACCCATACCGAGTGCTACGGCCATATCAGCCCCGACCCCACCGCTACGCTCAACCACCACCTGCGCCGTTTCCTGTTCGTGGCCCGGCTGGTATCGGTAGAGCCGCGCTTGCAGCCCAATGGCGACCTGGTAGTACTGCTGGCTGATGTGCAGCGGGAGTTGGCCGGCGGCCCGGCCACGGCTGGCCAACCCGAAGCCCTTATCCTGCGCACCCTGCCCAACCACCAAGGCAAGCGCACCTACCAGTATTCGGGCACCAACCCCACCTACCTGGAGCCCGCCTTGGCGCATTGGTTGGCCGATCAGGGCATCGGGCATCTGCTGCTGGATCTGCCCAGCGTAGACCGCGAGGAGGATGGAGGCGAGTTACTGGCTCACCACGCGTTCTGGCAGTACCCCCACGCCACGCGCCAAGCGGCCACCATCACCGAGCTTATCTTTGTGCCCGATGCCGTAGCCGACGGCCTGTACCTGATCAATCTGCAGGTTACGAGCCTGGAGCTGGACGCCAGCCCCAGCAAGCCTGTGCTCTACGCCCTCACGCCGGCCTGATTTCGAGGAACAGAGCCAGGTGAAACACAGCAAGGGCGCTCCGGTGTGGAGCGCCCTTGCCAAGTTGAAGTCAACTATCGAACCTGCGTAAGCTGAGAAGCCGGAAAGGTCGAAAAGAAACTACTTGCCTTACTCGGCCGAAACCGTGGCCGAGGTGTGTACTTCTGCGGCGTCTACGTCAACCGGTACAACCGATACAAACGAACGGTCTTTGCGGCCTTTGCGGAACTGAACGGTGCCGTCAATCATAGCGAACAGCGTGTGGTCCTTGCCGATACCCACGTTCTGGCCGGGGTGGTGCTTGGTGCCGCGCTGACGCACGATGATGTTGCCGGCAATGATATCCTGCCCGCCGAAGATTTTCACGCCGAGACGCTTGGAATGCGATTCGCGGCCGTTATTGGAGCTACCGACGCCTTTCTTGTGTGCCATGGTATTTTAGAGAAGTGGCTGGTTGATGATTTTTAGTTCGCTTATTTCTAAATGCCATTCAACTAGCAATCAGAAACCAGCAACTGAAAACCTATCAAATTAGCCGATGCTGTTAATCATTACTTTGGTGAAGTGCTGACGGTGACCGTTCAGCTTGCGGTGGCCCTTGCGGCGCTTCTTGTGAAACACCAACACCTTGTCGCCCTTCACGTGCGCCAGGATAGTGCCGGTCACGGCTACGTCCAGCAACGGGGCGCCGATGGTCAGCTCACCGTTGTTGTCAGTCAGCAGGGCCTTGCCCAACTCTACCTTGTCGCCGACGTTGCCAGCCAGCTTATGGGTGTAAACAAATTTATCGGCTTCGACCTTGGTCTGCTTGCCAGCTATGGTGACGATTGCGTACATCGGCGTCTTCGCGGTTTGGAAAATGGAAGGCAAAAGTACGAGTACGGTTTCATATTTCCAAACCTAACTCATTAATCATCATTACCCCACCGCTCCCGACTTCCATCGAATACCGCTGATAAGGACGCGCCGGCAGGTACGCGAATAGTAAATTTGTGGATAAGTTGCATTGTCCACACTCAAAATGTGGACAACTTTTAGCAAACAGTCCCCTTTCCGGCCACCCGGCAATGGGCAGCAGCTTAGAGGCATACGCAAAATTTAACACACAAAAAACACCGCGCAGCCCTAAGTACCGGCTTATCTTTGGCTTTCAACGCTGCGCGCCCGCCGGGTACTTCGCCCGAAACAATCCGGCTTGGCGCGAGGTTGGCATCCCGACCTGCGCGGGTCAATTTTCTACGTTCTACTTCCTGTTTTGCTTGCCTATGGAACCGCTGCTCACCGAAAACCCGAACCGTTTCGTGCTCTTCCCCATCCAGCATAATGATGTGTGGCAGATGTACAAAAAGGCCGAAGCATCCTTCTGGACGGCCGAGGAAATCGACCTTTCTCAGGACCAGAAAGACTGGGACAACCTCAACGATGGGGAGCGGCACTTCATTTCGCACGTGCTGGCGTTCTTCGCCGCCTCCGATGGCATCGTGAACGAAAACCTGGCCGTGAACTTCATGCAGGAAGTGCAGATGGCCGAGGCGCGTTGCTTCTATGGCTTCCAGGTGATGATGGAAAACATCCACTCCGAAACCTACTCCCTGCTGATTGACACCTACATCAAAGACCCCAAGGAAAAGGACCGCCTCTTCAACGCGCTGGAAACGGTGCCCTGCGTGAAGAAAAAAGGCGAGTGGGCCATTAAGTGGATCAACTCCGAAAACTTCACGGAGCGGCTTATTGCCTTTGCGGCCGTAGAAGGAATCTTCTTTTCGGGCTCGTTCTGCTCCATCTTCTGGCTGAAAAAGCGCGGCCTGATGCCCGGCCTGACCTTCTCCAACGAGCTGATTTCGCGCGACGAGGGCCTGCACTGCGACTTTGCCTGTCTGCTCTACGATCAGCACCTGCAAAACAAGCTGCCCGAGGCCCGCGTGCACGCCATCATCCGCGACGCGGTACAAATCGAGCAGGAGTTCGTAACCGACGCGCTGCCGGTGAACCTCATCGGGATGAACGCCAAGAGCATGAGCGAGTACATCGAGTTTGTGGCTGACCGCCTGCTCCAGAGCCTGGGCTACAGCAAGATATACAACGCCTCCAACCCCTTCGACTTCATGGAAATGATTTCGCTGCAGGGCAAAACCAACTTCTTCGAGAAGCGCGTGGCCGAGTACCAGAAAGCCGGCGTGATGAGCGAGCGGACCGAAAACGCCTTCTCACTCGACGAGGACTTTTAAGGTCCGTAAGGCCTGTGCGCTCAACCGTAGCTTGGCCACTGATCCTGATAACAAAAAAGCTCCTGACCGCAGTCAGGAGCTTTTTATTTTAAGCTGAAGCTGGTATCACTTGGCTGTCTGCGTTGTAGGCAGGATCCAGTCGTGAATGGTTTCAAGGGCTACCGGCGAAAACACGGGCTGCGACTGGCCGCCTACCA
The DNA here is from genome assembly GCF_015773195.1 of Hymenobacter guriensis. GTDB lineage: Bacteria > Bacteroidota > Bacteroidia > Cytophagales > Hymenobacteraceae > Hymenobacter > Hymenobacter guriensis. Next base: position 13,409 of record NZ_JADWYK010000026.1, on the reverse strand, counting down.
GAGGCCAGTCTGCCATAGGTGGCTGAAACTGGTGGTTGAGCCCTTCCAAGCGCTTTACCGTGAGGCTGATGGAGCCTTTCAGGTTTTTTTCCAGCGGTGCTAAGTTAACGGCGGGATTTACTTGTACATCCTCGGTGCCGTGGAGCAGCAGCACCGGGCACCGCACGCCTGCCAGACCCTGAAGCGGGTTGAAATCGAGGTAGTAGCGGTACCAGGGAGTAGTCATCCACTCGGCGGTGGACAGCACCTGGGCCGCTGCCATAGTGGGGTAGAACTGCCGAAGCATATTTTCCAGAATAGCGCGGGCCTGGGTGTTGTCGGGCGTCTGGCGTACCACGTCAATCAGGGTCTGCTGCTTTTTCAGGTTGGCTTCAATCTGCTTTTTCTGAGCGCTGCGCTGGCGCATCTGCTGCTGGGCCAGAAAGGTTTCCACCTGGGCAGAGTTGGCCCCGGAGGCCCGCATTTTTTCGGCCTGCCGCCGGATATCCTGCAACTGCAGCTCCTGCCGACGGGTCTCGTTGGCCTGCGCGGTATCGGGCTGGCCGTCGGCGCGACCCAGGGCCTGCTGGTAGGCCAGATGCTCGCGGCCGGGCACACCAGCCGCCGCCAACGAAACCACAAAAGCCGGCGGCAGCGGCTGGGCAGCGGCCAGCAGGGCTACGTTGGCGCCTTCACCGTGGCCCAGCAGCCCCAGGCGGGTTACATCGAGTAGGGGGCGGGCCCGCAGGAAATTGAGTGCTGCCTGGGCGTCCTGCACCCGCAGGGGCGTGGTTATCAGGCGGGAGTCGCCAGCAGAGCGGCCTACGCCCCGGTCATCGAAGCGCAGCACGGCCACGCGGTGACGCGTCAGGTAATCGGCAATGCCACCGAACAGATTGTAGTCGGCAAAAGCGGCGTCGCGGGTTTGCGGGCCCATATCCGAAAGCAGCACTACGGCCGGGAAAGGCCCCTGGCCGGCGGGCGTAGTAAGGGTGCCGCTCAGCTTCACTCCGTCGGCCGGCACTGTGATAGTGACTTCCTCGATGCGGTAAGGCGGCTGAAACTTGAAGTTCTTGGGAGGAGGCGGCAGGGGGGAGTACTGCAGGATAAGCGCCGTCTTGTAGCCCGGTTGCTCCCACTGGCCTACCAGCTTAGGGCCATCGGGCTGGCGGCGGCTTACAAAGCGGCAGCCCACCTCCGCCGAGGAAAACGTAACGGTGTCGCCCTGCACCTTAACCTCCATGGGCACGCGGCTCAGGCGCTGCTGGGGCACATCGAGCGTGGCAAAGTAGGCGTTGTTGGCCAGCTCCGTAATGGCAATGCGCACATCGAGCTTACCGCCGGGGACGGGCAGCGGGCCCTGCCACTGGCCCTCTAAGGGCAGGCGCTTGGTGGCTGGAGAAACGGCAGCAGGTGTGGGTTGGGCTGAAGCCGACTGCAAGGCCGCAAGGCTCAACAGGCAGCCCCAGCACAGGCAGGCAAACAAGGATTTCATTCCGGCAAAGAAGGCAGGGTGTACTAGCAACCTGTAAGGTAACCACTGCCGGGCTGGTTCACAACCTGCCTACGTAAAGTACTTTTTCCGCCCGGCAGGTTCAGTGGCTTATGGTAGCAGTACCCGGTCGATAACGTGTACTACCCCGTTGGTGCACTGCACATCAGGAATAGCCATGTTGGCGGCGGCTTGGTTGCCGGGGCCCCTGACCGTCAGCACGCCATCCGTGAAGGGACCGAACGTGAGCTTGCTGCCGCTCAGGGCCGTGGCCGTGGCCGGCAGCTCCGGCGTAAACTGCGCCGTGGGCACCACGTGGTTCAGCAATACTTTCGTTACCACGTCCTTGGGAAGGTTACGGATGTCGGCGGGCTTGTCGAGCGGCACGTTCAGCAGGGTGCCCAGCTCCCGGAAGGCGGCATCAGTGGGCGCAAATACGGTGTACTCCGGGCTGCCTTCGGAAAGCGCGCTGGCCAGGTCGCAGTACAGCACGGCCTCTACCAGGTACGTCAGCTCGGGCTGCACAAACACCTTGCTCTGGCTCAGGGCCAGGGCCGACTGCACAATATCAGCCCCGGTGGCCAGCAGCACTTTATCCACGGCGTGCACAGTGCCGTTGGCGGTGAAAATATCCGTGGCCACGATGCGGGAGCCATTCACGTACAAATCGTTGCCGCGTAGGATGTAGCGGCGCGGCACGCCCAGCGCCGAGTTCGACGAGGCTCCGGCCTGCAGGGTGCTGCTGTTCAGGTTGCCGTTGGCTACATGGTAGTAGAGGGTGCTTTGCAGGAAAGGCAGCTGCAGGGCCAGCAGATCGGAAGCCTGCCGCAGGCCCAGGCGGGCAAAGGCCGCGTTGGTAGGCGCGAATACCGTGAAATACCCGTTGCTCTGCGGGGCCGGATTTTTGTTGGACAGCAGCTCGACCACACCCCCGCGCACGGCGGCATCCTCCAGCACCTGAAAGTCAGGGTTGGCTACGGCCAGGGCGGCAATAGAAGGGTCAGTATCGGGCGACGAGCAGCTCAGCAGCAGCAGACCGCCACAGAGCAGACCGCCCAACCGGCGGAGTAAAAAGTGAGCCATACAATAGGAGGTAAGAAGGAAGAAGGCGAAGCCGATGTGCCGGGCCAGGCAGCAGCGGCATACAAACGAAAGTCCCGGACGGGCGGATTTGTTGAGCTACACAATCCGCTGTTCAACTGGCTGCGTACATCGTCGGCCTCTGCTTTTCTACACACTTCCATGCAACACTCCTACTCCTTTGCCGGCCTGGCTGCCCTGGCCCTGCTGGCGGCTGCCCCGCGCACGCAGGCGCAAAGCATCATCACCGGCTTTATGGCCGGCAAAGGCCACGGCTCGGTGGCCGTAACGGGCACTCAGGAACGCTATACCACGGCGTATCTGGTGCCGGAAAGAGTTGACGTGCCCATTTTCAAGAAAATCCACGTGTCGTCCATCAGTTTGTTTGCCAACTACGGCCTCACGGACAAGATTGAGGCGGTGGTGAGTCTGCCCTACATCCGCTCCGAAGGCCAGGCCGACGATAATGTGCTGAAGGACCAGGGCTACGTGAACCGGCGCCAGGGCTTTCAGGATCTATCGGCCTTCCTAAAGTTCAAGAGCTTCACGACGGAAATAGGCAGCAGCCAGCTGGATCTGCTCGGCTCCGTGGGCGTGAGCACGCCGCTGAGCGACTATAAATCAGCCGACGGGCTGCAGTACATCATTGCCATTGGCAACCGCGCCACCAAGCTCACTACCCTGGGCGTGGCGCACATCAAAACGCCCAGCGGGGTGTTTCTGACCGGGCAGGCAGGCTACAGCCTGCGCAGCGGCCGGGTGCCCAATGCCTTCGTGGCCGAAACCAAAGCCGGGTACGCCGGCATAAAGTTCTACGCCGAAGCCTGGGCTTCCTTCCAGAAGTCGGCCAGCACCGGCACCGACATTGTGCAGCCGGGCTTCGACGGCAACTTCACCGCCACCCGCGTCGATTACGTGCGCCTGGGGGGCAGCATCTTCCGGCCCGTAGCCAAAGGAGTAGGCGTAGTGCTGGGCGCCAGCACCTACGTGGCGGGCCGCAACATCGGCAAGGCTACGGCCGGCTCGTTGGGCGTTGCCTACAACTTTTAAGCTACTGGTTCCGGATAAACGCCGCGCGGGCCATTACCAGGGCCTGGAGTTCCAGTTCGGTAAGGGCTTCCAAATCCAGTAAGGCCTCGTAGGAGTTACCGGCCAGGCCCAGCAATTGAGCAAAGGCGGGTTCCGTTTTCAGGCCCTGCTGCTTGAGTTGGCGCACCGCCGCCCGCCACGCGGGACCGCCCAGGCGCAGTATCCGGTCTTCTATTATCAGGTGCCGGAAGCCCTGCTGCGCCACTACCGGCCGGGCCTGCCCGAAGATTTCCACTGCAAAGCCATCCTGCTGAAACCGGCAAAGAGTGGTAGCAAGCCCGTTGATAACCCGCTGTGTGAGCGTAAAGCCTGGCTGGACGCCGAAGTGCTGCCGCAGCAGCGCCTGAAACGCCTCTGTAGCCGTAGTCGGCACTTCGCACAGCACGTCCAGGTCGCTGGCGGGCGTGTCCACATCCAGTGGCACGGTGCCGGCCAGCACCGGCGTAAACCCGGCGAGCAGGCGCCAGATGCCCGAGTTGTGGAGGGCAGTGTAGGCTTGCTGCTGCCGCACGGTGCCGGCGCGCAGGTAGTCCAGGTCGTGCCAGTTGCGCATCTGCTGGCTTGAGTTTCAGGCGGGTAGCTGGAAGTGGGGGTTCTGGATGACGCCCAGTACATTGGCAAATGGGTCGAGCACCGTGCCCAGCCGAATGCCGCCGCCCACATCGTGCACCGCTTCGTGCGAGGTGGCGCCCAGGGCCAGCAGGCGGGCAAACGCGGCTTTGGCATCGGGCACGCCCCAGTAGGCCACCTGCCCACCCGCCCCGGTAGCGCCGTCGGGCACCAACCCCAGCTCGTAGCCGCCCACGTTGAAGCCGGCGTAGTACGGCTCGTTGAAGTAGGGCTCCTCGCCCAGCACGGAGCGGTACCAGGCCACGGCCTCGGATAGGTTTTCGGCGGTGTATAACACGGTGCGCAGCCCTTGAAACATAGAAAGCTGGAAAGATATGGGCGGGCAAGATAGCGCATTTGGGACCTGAGTTGTTCTATCCGTAGCGGTTCGCAACCCCGGGCCGGCCGCGCGCCGTAGGCAGGAGGCCGGCCCGGGGTACTCCGCCCACTGCCGGTTTTTCTTTTTGTGATGCCATGTCCGCTGCTACTGCCGCCTCCCCTGAGCCCCGCCTCTCCCTCACCACGCCCTTCACCTACGCCATTTTTCGGGCCATCTGGATTGCCTCCGTGGTATCCAACATCGGTACTTGGATGCAGAACGTGGCCGGCGTGTGGCTCGTCACCACGCTCACTACCTCGGCCCTGCTGGTAGCCCTGATGCAGACAGCTACCAGCCTCCCGTCCTTTCTGCTAAGTATGCCCGCCGGCGCCATCGGCGACCTGATTGACCGGCGCAAACTGCTGCTCGTCACGCAAAGCTTTATGGGCGTTGTGGCGCTGCTGCTGGGTACGCTTACGCTGCTGGGCGAAATTTCGGCGCTTGGCGTACTGGCCTTCACCTTTATTCTCGGCATCGGGGCAGCCGTGAATGCGCCCATCTGGCAAACCGTAACCACGGAGCTGGTGCCGCGGCCGGTACTGCCTTTCGCCATCACGCTCAACGGCGTCAGCAACAACATTGCGCGGGCCATTGGGCCGGCCGTGGGCGGGGTCATCATTGCGTACTACTCGCCAGGCTACGTGTTTCTGCTCAACGGGCTGTCGTTTGCGGCTACCTGGGCGGTGGTCTACAACTGGAAGCGGGCCGAAACCGTCACCAATGGCCCGGCCGAAAACTTTACCGGAGCCCTGCGCGCGGGCCTGCGCTACGTGCAGTACTCGCCGGCCATCTATGCCGTGCTGGTGCGCACGTTTGCCTTTTCCTTCGGGGCCAGTGCTATGTGGGCGCTGCTCTCGGTGGTGACGGCGCGGCGGCTCATGCTCAGCTCGGGCTCCTACGGCGTGCTGCTCTCATGGCTGGGGGCGGGCGCCATCACCGGGGCGTTTCTGATGGGGCGGGCCGGGCACCGCCTGTCGTTCAACCAGCGGGTGCTGCTGGGTACGCTGGTTTTCGTGGGTACCAACCTGGGGCTGGCCTTCATCCCGTCGGTGTACTGGCTGTATCCGCTCATGCTGCTGTCGGGCATTGCCTGGCTGATGGTGATGACAAGCTTCAGCACCACCGTGCAGCTGCACGTGCCCAAGTGGGTGCAGGCGCGGGTGGTAAGCATCTATATGCTGGTTTTCCAGGCGGGGCTGGCGCTGGGCAGCATCGTCTGGGGTGAGCTGGCCGACCGGGTAAGTTTGCCACTGGCGCTGCTGGGGGCGGCCGGCTGGATGCTGGTGAGCATGGCCCTGGCGCTGCCGTTTCCGCTGCGCCCCGCCGAAAACCTCGACTTCACGCCTGCCGGCACGTTTCCCGTGCCCAACGTCCACGCCGATATCGACCCCGATGACGGCCCGGTGGTGGTGATGGTGGAGTACCGGGTGCCCGTGGCCGACCAGCCCGCTTTCCGACAGGCAGCGGCCCAGCTTACCCGCCTGCGCCTGCGCGACGGCGCCATGCGGGCCGGCGTTTTTACCGATCTAACCCGGCCCGAGTGCATTACGGAGTTCTTTTACGTGGCCACCTGGGGCGAGCATGAGCGCCAGCACCAGCGCTTCACCCGCGACGATGCCGTGGTGCGGGCGCAGGTGCGCCAGTTCCACGTTGGGCCCGAGCCGCCACGCGTCACACACTTTCTGGCTTTCCCCAAAACCGCCAATATCGAGGTGCCCACCAACGTTGAGAACATGCAGGGGCAGCAGTAGTTCGGCGGCTGCCGGCGAAAAGTGTAAAATACGGCCCTGTATTTGCTCCCACGGGGCAAAATCAGGTCATCGGCTTGGCTGGCCGCAGCCCGCCTGCCACCGATGAAGTCTTCCACACAACGTGTAGCGTGCGGGCTGCGTACCGGGCTGCATCACCATTCTTTCCGGCTTATGCCCAAACTTTTGCTTTTGCTGCTGTTGGCGCTGCTGATGGTAGTAGACCCGGACACTGTAGCGGCGGCCCCGGCCGCCAGCGCCACCATCGAAGCGGCCGTCCTTAGCCCGCCTAAGATCCACCGGCCCAACTACAAGCGCTACCGAGGTAACAGCAGCAAGAAAAAGCGCAAGCGCGGCCTGTTTAAGCGCTGGGCCGCCCGTCGGAAAGCCAAGCGCCAGCAGAAGGCTGCCCCGGTTCGGCGCGGCGTCATTCGGGTAGATGCACCCGATGTGAAGATGCCTCCGAAGCCGCAGCCGTAACAGCTGCTCCTTCTAACGCAATCAGCCGCAGATCCAGCACTGGGTCTGCGGCTGATTGCGTTATGGCCAGTATCGGCTACTTGGGCTGGGCTGAGGCAACCAGGGTAGGCGTAGTGGATTGATAGGCCTCCGGGGCCAGGTTCAGCGGATAGCGGTAGGTTTTCTGGCCCAGCGTTACCACAAACTCGTACCGCTCGCCTACCAGGTCGCGCACGTTCAGCTTCATGCCGAACGAGGGCGCGGCGCAGAAGCGCTGATACAGCTTGGCGCCGTCGCGCAGGCGCACAATCTGTACCTGGCCTTTCTGCTAGGCCGGGTTGCTGATGCGCAGGACATATACGTTGTCGGTGATTTTGCTGACGTAGGCGGGCGCCGAAGCAGCCACAACCTGCGCCTGGGCAGTGTGAGTGAAGCCCAGGCCGATTATGGTAGCCAGCAGAGCGAAGCGGGAGGAGGTTTGCAGAAGCGTTTTCATAGAGGTAGGAAGAAAAAAGGTTGGAGGTTGGAGCAGAAGCGGCCGCACCCGAAGGCCCTGGCCCGTTTCTGTTCCTATAGACTGCTATTCTCTTCCCAACAGTTGCCTGGGCCTGTTCACATAATGATGTGAGGCCGCGCATTTTCAGGTAGTTACCGGCGCCTGGCAGGCTAAGTGCGTTGTTCGTTTTTCAGTCCTGGCTGCCTGGTTGCTTACCGTTGCGCTGGACCGGGCAAAACACTTATCCATGCCAGCGGCTTATAGGGCGTCACGTAGTAAGAAGCTTCCCCCTTGTCTCTGCTGTATTTCGAAAATGCCGCCGGCCGGCTGCTGGAAGACCCGGCCGGCTTTCTGCGGGTAGTATGGACCGGCCGCCCACGCGGCCCCCACGATGCGCAGGCCCTGTTTACGCACATGCAGGCGGCCCTGCAGCGGCACGGCTGGAGCCGCATCTTCATTGATCAGCGCCAGATGCTGCCCTTCTCACCCCAGGAGCAAACCTGGGTGGCCCGGCACTGGCTGCCGCAGGCCGTGCAAGCGGGCTACCGGCACGGCGCCGTGCTGGTTTCCAATGATGTGATGGTGCGCCTGGCTACGGCCTACGTGACCACCCAGGTGCAGGGCCAGCCGCTACTCTACCGCTCCTTCGAAACCGAAGACGCCGCCATAGCCTGGCTGCTCCGGCAGCCAATGACGCCTTAGCGGCGCACGTACCCGGTCACCACATCACCTAAGCCGGCAACTGCTGGCTTAGGCATAGCGGTTGCCCTTACAGGCCCGACGAAACCGGACGCACCGCCCGGGAGTGGACAGAATATGACGGACGGATTAGCGGGGTATTTCGGGTAAGTGGTTGATAAAAAGTAGTTTGCTGGTTTGGCACGCCGCTTGGCTTCTGTTAGTGGAGCGGGCCGGTAAGATGTTCGGAACTGTACACCGCCCCGCAGACCATCTTTCCTTCATCCACTTTCTCTTTCCTCACTTGCTATGAAAACGCTTTTCGTCTCCGCCGCCCGCTATGCTCTGCCCCGCCTGCTTGCGCTGGGTGCCTTCAGTTTCCCGCACGCAACCCAGGCCCAGCAGGAAACCCCCGTTACGCTCGAAACGCCCACTGCCGAAACCGTGCGCATCCGCATCCAGAACCCGGCCCAACAGCGCGGCTCAGTGCAGGTGGTGAGTGTACAAACCGGCCAACTGTTGTTTAAAGAGCAGTATGCCGCCCCAGCCTACGGGCACCGCTTTGATTTCCGCAACCTGGCCGCCGGCCGCTACGCCCTGGTCGTGCGCGTGGGCAAAGACTGCTACCGCTATACGGTGCAGGTAGCCCCGGCTGCCGCCGACTTGCCGCTGGTGGTGCGCGCCGTGAAAACCCGCCAGTCGAAAGAAATGCTAGCCTCGGCGGCGCAGTAAGCATTGCCGGATGCGGGGGCTGCACGTGGGCAGCCCCCGCATCCGGCAATGCTTACAAAGTGGCGTGCAGAACGCGCTACGGTTAGTGGAAGGTGTACTCAAGCCCCAGCGCGCCGCTCGCGCCCGGGCCGATGCCATAATACCCGATCTGCTTCATGACCATGTTGGCCGTCAGGTCGGTTACTACGCTCCACCGGGGGCTGACGGCGTAGCGGAAATCCAGCCCGAAGTTGAGGTAGCCATTTACGGCCCGGGCCTTCGTTACGTAGGGCTGCCACCCTCCACTGCTCACGTCGGTGCGCAGGATGTTGTTGGTGCGGGTCTGCTGAATGTGGTACACACTCACGCCCAGCAAGCCCGCCACCTGAAACCGGCGCTCCGGTTTCGACAGCAGGTAGCGCAGCGTGAGCGGAACGCCCCACACCTGCTCCTTATAGGAAACGGGCACGTATTTGGGCGTGCCATCATCGGCGAAGTTGTCGTCCAGGGTACCACCCCGGCCGTGAAACACCCCGGCCTGCACCGTGAGATTGGGCGTGAGGGAGTAAGCGCCGTAGCCAGTGCCCCCCAGCAGATAAGAGCCGTGCGACTCGTGGTCCACCACAAAGGCGCGAAACTCCAGCACGGGCGCCAGCCCCACGTGCCAGCGCGAGGCGGGCTCACTGGGTTGCTGGGCCAGCACGACCGTGGCGGGCAAAAGCAGCAGGGCCGTCAGGCCGGCTGCATAAAGGGAAGTAGAAGTAGGCATATGTGGGGGGAGTATAGCACCAGAGAGTACAAATGGGCGCGTAAGGTTGCCACTTCTGGGAAAGAAACCCGCTCCGGCCAGCACGGCTTGCTTCAGCTCCGGAAGTCCCGGCTGCCCAACTCCAGGCGCAGGCGCAGGTACTGCTGCAGCCAGATGGGGTAGAGGTTGTAGCCTACGTTGAGCAGGGCGAGCAGCGCGGCCCAGCCCCAGCGGCCCTGCGCGGCGGCGTAGCCGCTCATGAGCAGGAAAAACACCCCGGCCGCCACGTGAAACCGCTCCATATGGTAGCTTTCGGCCCGCAGACTGGCCCCCGACCTCCGGCCCCGCACCCGCCGGTACTGCGGGTAGCGCCGCCGCACCAATTCATTCACCAGGCCGCCGTGCTGGGCGAGGTGGTTCACCAGCGGCACGCCCAGCTGCCGATAGGCGGCCGGGCGCTGGCTTAACTGCCACCAGCTAAACCACGCTTTCGGTACGGCATAGGCCAGCAAACTCAGGGCCAGCAGCCCGTACAGCCACGGCCGGGCCACATACTGGTAGCAAAAGAAGCTCAGCGGCCCCAGGCTCAGCACCGACCACAGCACCGACGGCACCGCGTTGTAGAACGCCAGTCGGGCCGGAGAAGGCTGCATAGGTTGCTTAGCGGGTATCATCCCCCAAAGTACGCCGCCTGGTTTCTGTAGACCAGCGTATTGAAAAGTCTTTAGCGTGTCATGCTGAGCGAAGTCGAAGCATCTCTACCGCTTCGTAGGAATACCACTGCAACGAAGCGGTAGAGATGCTGCGGCTTCGCGGACGCCAGATGGAGCATGACGGGGCCCAATCACGCCCCGTCGCTCAGTAGCTTTCCTTCTGGAAGCCGTATTCGCGCAGCTTGGCTTCGAAGGAATCGGGGTAGTTGGCTTTGAGGTGGTGGATGAGGGCGCGCAGGGCCTTGCGGACTTTCTCCTCGCCCTGCACCTTGGTGCTTACTTTGCCGCTAAGGCTGCCGGCTGCCTCGGTGCTGGCCGACACCAGGCTGGCATACTCGGTGGCCAGGGGCTGCCAGAAGGCGGTGCCGTACTTCTTCTTATCGAACTTATACTTGACGAGGGCGGCCAGCAGCTTGGTGAGGGCCGCCGTGCGCTCGGTGCGGTCTTTGGACAGGCGGTAGCCTTTGTTGAATTTCTCGATGCCGAACTCGGCGTAGTAGGCCTTGGCGTCGGGAAATTCTTCCTTCAGGTAGTTTTTTACGAAAGCCAGAGCGCTGTCCAGCTGCTTATCGAGGGCCTTGAGGCGGGCGGCCTGGGGGCTGCGGGTGTCGCCGGCCGCCCCGGCAGCGGTGCAGGCGGTGGCAAAGGCCGTGGCCTGGGCCGCGAAATCGGCTTTCGTGAGCCAGAGCAGGGCGGGCAGCTCGGCACCCTGCCACTTGCCGGCGGCCGTGGTAGCCAGCTCCGACAAAGCCAGGGCCGCATCGGGAAGCTGCCGGGCGCGGCGTACGGGTTTGGAAGCGGGCGTCGGGCTCGCGGCCGCCGAATTGGAGGAGGTAGTTGACATAAAACAAGAGGATTAAGTAACTGAATGCCGGAATATATTGATATGCGCATCCAATAGCAAGTCACCCCGGCTGGCCACCAATGCGTCCGGGCTGGGGCGCATTTTCCCCGGCTTGCCACCAATGCGTGGGGGCCGGGAAACCGCACCCCACGGCTGCCGCCAATGTTTCGGGACCGGGAAACTGCGCCCCTCCGCTGCCACCAACGCGTCGGGGCCGGGGCGCAGTAAACCAAGGCTGCCGCAGGTGCGGGAGAGGCGGGGGAGACTACTTACTCAACCAACTATAATGGTACTACGCCACTGCCCATGTGCCCTCGCCATCCTCGCTTCGCAGGTAAGGCTCATAACTTACCATAGGCGCTACCGATAGCAGCACATCGTTCTCAACATGGATATCAAATTCTTCAACAACGGGCTTTGCACCGCAGGCCGGGCATTCTATGTCCTCTAAAATTCCATAGACCATGACCCTAGGCAAGCCCGGTCTACCTCTGTCGTTCCCACCCCATAGCAGCGTGTCGCCTAGTTTATAGTCAAGTTGCCGCGTGTGGCCAAACTTAAACTGGAGGCGCGCAGGAGTTACTTGGCCGCACTGGAGGCATTGGATTGCCGTGTGCAGCGTGTTGAAGGTACCCATAGCAGGTCTGGTTGATGGATATGTAGCAGGGATAAACAGTATAGCTGCCGTAGGTGTAGGGGAAGTGGGACATACATCTACCTCAAACACACAGGCGGGCCACTAGCTTAGTGGTATTGCACCCACGCCAGTGGGTGTGGCATACTATTTACCTAGCAGCATGCCAGCTGTGATGGTGAATCCTTGATGACGAAAGGAGTATTCTGAACTGCCAAAAGAACGGCTGAAAAAGTCTTTAGTATCCCATGTGCGGCGCATATCTAAAGAAAAGATCTGCTGATGATACTGAAAATCAAGACCAGCGCCCAACACAGGAGCAACAATAAAATTTGGTTGCTCAAATGTGGTGTTGGGAACATAATTATTTAGGTTGATTTCGCGCTGATTCAGCGCAATGTTAAGGGCAGCCCCGCCTTCCACGTGAATGAAAAGGCCCTCCAGGGTAGGAAGCATTAGCCGTAGCGTAACCGGCGCTTCCAGATAGCGAATGATAATGGGGTCTTTATCGGAAATGAAAATGGAGTTTTTAAACTGCCCGCCTTTGCTAACATAATTCAACTCCTCTTGTAAGTAAAGAACAGAAAACAGCTGTTGTCGCCCCGCTATTCCTGCCGTGATGCTCCGCAGAGGCTGATTGCTAATTTCGGAGTACTGGGTACGTAGGTCGGCATCAGAACCCGAAAGGTGAAACTGGCTGTACCCCACGTGAAAGCCAAATAGCTTACGAAGTACTGGTGAATCGAAATCTGAGCTTTGAGCGAAAGAACAAGTGCTAACCAAAGCCAAGAGGAACGTAAGAATCAGGCGCATCTGCTACAGATAATATGTTTAAAAAAATTGGAAGTGGCTTTTATGTGGTGCGAATGTAACGTAACTCGGGTTGTCCCATTCTGGAAGGCTAGGCTTATCATATCTGAACAAAAAGCGCCGCCCGGGTTTTTCCGGGCGGCGCGGCTTCGGTTTGCCGCTGCTGTGGCAGTGGAAATACAGCATCCACCTCAAGGCTGGTTATGAGTTACGCTGGGCTCAACTCATAATAAACGGGAACTACCATTTGTTATATACTTTCTTCTCTCCCCACTTCTCCATAAATAGAATTGAATCACGGCGAGCTTGCTCTGCTTGGAGCTCCTCCGCGTTATCCAACCACGGCAAATAGTGACTTGTCTTCTCAGGTGAGCGAGATTGATTTTTCTGTATTATCAAAGCCAGTGCGCCTATAATAGATAATCCAATGATTCCGTGCACAAGCCGTAACCGAAATGATGAATAAGAGGCCTTTGGAAGGGGGTGGGTTTTTTGAGAATTCTTATCGATGTAATTATCTATTGTAATTTTAATGATTCCCATAATTGTTGGTAGCAGTAATATAAATAGCCACAAACTCCACTGTATATCCGAATATGCTACCAATAATAGAAAAATGGCCGGTGCGGACACAACAGCCTTTAGGAATAGAGCAAGCGGTATTAACAAAAGTAATGGCTTCGAGATGAGGCTTTGTTGCACCTCTTTTCTATACTTTGTAACAAGCCAAATCACCAAGATTTGTGGTAACCAGAGTACAAAGGTTGCTAACCACACGATACCAGCAAGTCCCGTATCACCCGAGGTGCCAAAGTCTAGAAATAAAGAAAGTAGGATGATAAGCATACATGAAATTTCACTGTATTAGGAAGTGTTAACAGTCGCGCAACCAGAGTATAGTTGCGGCAATATGAACGAAGGCCAGAAAATGCGCATCCAA
>NZ_JADWYK010000025.1 GCF_015773195.1 Hymenobacter guriensis | reverse complement strand
GCGATGCGCGCCCATTGCGCGTCCGTCAGCATAAAGTCCATCCTCCAAAATAATACCTACTGTTAACACTTCCTAATGCTGTTGCTGGGTTTATCCATGACCCGGGCAAGCCGTAGTGGCAGCCTAGCAGGTATAATCAGATTCCAATGCGGCTTCACTATGATTCTTGTTTCAACTCCGCGTCAGGAGGCAGCTTGCCGATTTTCTTGAGATAAGCAAACAGTTCCCGCTTCGACAATGGCCCACTGATGCGAGCAGCTTCCCATTCGGCGTCGGTTTTGCCGCTCATGGAGAGGTTACTCGGATTCTGCGGCGAGTCGGAGGATGACGTCTTGGATGGTTTCATAGCATACAAGGGCGTTTACCCGGCCAGCATCGAATATACTGATTTGTTTCGACCCCGACCGGAGTCGAACCTAAAAGCCAGACAGTTCGTTATATTTGCACTGTGACTTGCCTGAGCCTTGTAGCTTAGACCGGGCCACGACAAAGTCCCCGGTTGTTTTAACCGGGGCATTTTTTTGCCCATCAGGCCCGGATGATGCCCTGCGGATCGGTGGGCGCGGCATTTTTGAGCAGCATACCATCCAGGGTCCCGAACAGCTGATGCAGGTTGAACTTGCGGGTACTGCCCCGGGGGTATTCCTGTTGATACAGGCAGTAGGCAATGGCATCGGCGGCCTGCACGAAATACGAGTGGATGGATTGCCGACAAACCACGTCTTCCAGAATAGCGCGCACCGGCTGCGCTTCCCGGCGCATGGCCCGGAAAAGCACCCGCAACGCACCTTCGCTGGTGTCGTCGGCCACCACCAGACCGTGCTGCTGCTGGGGCACTAGGAAGTCATCGAAGCCGCGCAGTAACCGCCGCCACGCCAGCGCCTGAAAATCAGTATCGGCCGGCCACGCCTGCTTGTCCAGACACACGCTGATGATGCGTCCGTTCGGAAAGAAGCCGGGCAACTGTGCGACAAACTCCTTCAATAAGCGCACCCGAGCCGACTTATGCAACTGCTTGTAAGCCGCCAGCTTATGCGGGCGCACCAGCTCGCTGCTGTGAAACTCCACTTTCTTGGGCAACCCGGTGGTTTGTTTGACTTCCTCCCGAAAGGCCAGCATCCGGGCCAGGCCAGCCGCCCAATCTGTCTCCGATACCAGCAAGCCACTCAGAATAAAATGCGGGGTGTTCGTCCCAATAAAGCGGCCCGGGTCGCCGCTTTCATCCACATACATGAGATACATACCGCAGATCCGTGAAATAAAAAGCCACCCCTGCAATCAGGAGTGGCTTTCCGGTGATTGATACTAATATATTGCTTAGAACAGGAAATGTTACCAAGTCCGCTTACGACCCGCAGGCCTCGCAGGCGTCGGGGTTATCCAGGGAGCAGGCCATAGCGGCGGCCTGGTCGGTGTAGACGGGCTCCAGGGTTTCGGCGGCTTGCTTCTGCACCGTGAACTTGATGGCGTCGGCGGCGGCTTTGGTGCGCAGGTAGTACATGCCGGTTTTCAGGCCCTTCTTCCAGCTATGGAAGTGCATGCTGGTGAGCTTGCCGAAGTTCACGTTCTGCACGTGCAGGTTCAGGCTCTGGCTCTGGCAGATAAATGCCCCGCGGTCGGCCGACATGTCGATGATGCGGCGCTGCGAAATCTCCCACACCGTCTTGTACAGGTCTTTGATGTGCTGCGGGATGCTGGGAATATCCTGCACCGAGCCGTTAGCGGCAATAATGGCCTGCTTCATCTGGTCGTTCCAGATGCCCAGCTTCACCAGGTCCTTGAGCAGGTGCTTGTTCACCACCATAAACTCCCCGCTCAGCACGCGCCGCACGTAGATGTTGGAGGTGTAAGGCTCAAACGACTCGTTGTTGCCCAGAATCTGAGCCGTGGAAGCCGTGGGCATGGGGGCTACCAGCAGGGAGTTGCGGGCGCCGTGCTTGATAACCTCCGCGCGCAGGCTTTCCCAATCCCAGCGGCCCGAGTTGGGCGTCACGCCCCAGAGGTCGAACTGGAACTGGCCCTTGCTCAGGGGCGAGCCGGGGAAGGTTTCGTAGTGCCCGTCTTTGATTGCCAAGTCCTTGGAGGCCGTCATGGCCGCGAAGTAGATGGTTTCGAACACGTCTTTGTTCAGGCCCGCTGCCTCGTCGCTCTCGAAGGGCATGCGCAGGGCAATAAACGTATCGGCGAGGCCCTGCACGCCCAGCCCGATGGGGCGGTGGCGGCGGTTGCTGCGCTCGGCCTCCGGCACGGGGTAGTAGTTGATGTCAATTACCTTGTTCAGGTTCTTGGTGGCGTGGTACGTCACGTCGTACAGCTTCTGGTGGTCGAACACCAAGGAGCCGTTTTCTTCCTTCACAAAGCGGGGCAAAGCCAGCGAGGCGAGGTTGCACACGGCAATTTCGTTCTCGTCGGTGTACTCCATAATCTCGGTGCAGAGGTTGGAGCTTTTGATGGTGCCCAGGTTCTGCTGGTTGCTCTTGCTGTTGGCGGCGTCCTTAAACAGCATGTAGGGCGTGCCGGTCTCAGTCTGGCTTTCCAGGATGGCAAACCATAGCTCCTGCGCCTTAATGGTTTTGCGGCCACGGCCTTCGCGCTCGTACTTAGCGTACAGCTTTTCGAACTCCGCCCCGAAGGTGGTGTCGAGGCCGGGGCACTCGTGGGGGCACATCAGTGTCCAGTCGCCGTTGGCTTCCACACGCTTCATGAACAGGTCGGGCGTCCAGAGGGCGTAGAACAGGTCGCGGGCGCGCATCTCCTCCTTGCCGTGGTTTTTCTTGAGGTCCAGGAAGTCGAAGATATCGGCGTGCCAGGGCTCCAGGTAAATGGCGAAGGCGCCTTTGCGCTTGCCGCCGCCCTGGTCCACGTAGCGGGCCGTGTCGTTGAACACCTTGAGCATGGGCGTGAGGCCGTTGCTGGTGCCGTTGGTGCCTTTGATGTAGGAGCCCGTGGCGCGCACGTTGTGCACAGCCAGCCCGATGCCGCCGGCGCTCTGCGAAATGAGCGCGCAGTTCTTGAGCGTGTCGTAGATGCCCTCAATGGAGTCGTCCTTCATCGTGAGCAAGAAGCAAGAGCTCAGCTGAGGCTTGGGCGTGCCGGCGTTGAAGAGGGTAGGCGTGGCGTGCGTAAACCACCGCTCCGACATCAGCTCATAGGTCTCAATGGCCGAGTCGATGTCGTCGCGGTGAATGCCGATGGCCACGCGCATGAGCATGTGCTGGGGCCGCTCCACCACCTTGCCATCAAGGCGCAGCAGGTAGCTCCGCTCCAGGGTCTTGAAGCCGAAGTAGTCGTAGGAGTAGTCCCGGTCGTAAATGATGGCCGAGTCGAGCTGGGCGGCGTGCTTGTGCACCACTTCCCACACGTCCTTGGCAATGAGGGAGGCGTTTTCGCCGGTCTTGGGGTCCTCGTAAGTGTAGAGGCGCTTCATGGTGCTCGAAAACGACTTCGAGGTCACCTTGTGCAGGTTGCTCACGGCAATGCGAGCGGCCAGGATAGCGTAGTCGGGGTGGCGCGTGGTGAGCGAGGCGGCGGTTTCGGCGGCCAGGTTGTCGAGCTCCACGGTCGTCACGCCGTCGTAAATGCCATCAATGACCTTCTTGGCCACTTCAATGGGGGAGACGAACAGCATGTTGAGCCCGTAACAGAGCTTTTCGATGCGGGCCGTGACTTTATCGAACTTGACGGATTCGCGCCGACCGTCGCGCTTAATTACCAGCATGGGCGAAGTGTGTGAGGTTGTGAAGGATACGGCGACGCGGGCCCGGAGGCAGCTAAGCAGGCTAGCAAGCCCGCTCGGGGTTCCGGGCCCGCGCCGATGTGGACCGGAATATAGCCAGCCTTGTTAGATGCCTCAAGCTATAGTCCAGCAGAAAGTTTTCCACATGGCCCTGGCGCCCTCAAATTCGCCGATTTTGCCCGCCACGAAATGGCGAAAAAAAGGTTCCTGGCCGGAGCAAAATCGGGTTGCGGTTGTGCCGCGAATTTGGTAGGCTAGGTGAGCTACTGGGGCCGGACTGGAGTATGGCTACTTGGCCGCGCCGGGGGCGGGCATCTGCATCAGAAACTGACCGCCATTGCCGCCGGAGTAAGTGGGCACGTTGCTGCCGCCTTTTTCCCAGGCTTCAATCCAGCGCATCTGCACCAGCAGCGGCGTAAGCGACTGTTGCTGCTTCTGGTTGGCGTAGGCCTGGGCGTCGGCGGCAATGCGGATGGCTTTGGCCCGGCCCTCGGCTTCGGCAATGTTGATGCGGGCCTGAGCCTCGGCCTGGCGGATGCGGTTTTCGGTCTGGAGGCCGGTTTGCACGGCCGTGTTCTTGGCGTCGATGGCGGCTTTGAGGCTGGCCGGGGGCTCCAGCTTGGTGGTAATCTGCTGTACGGTGAAGCCCATGGCCTGGAGCTGGCTCACGAGGTTGGCCTTCACCTGGGCCTCGTAGGAGCCCCGGTTGCTGATAAGCGAATCGGCGGTGTAGCGGTTGGTGGCCACGCGGTAAGCTTCGTACACGGCCGTTTTCAGGAAGCCGTTTTCGATGTCGGTAAGCGGGCGGCGGTACTGGCGGAAGATGTCGTCGACCTTGTCCGACTGCACAAAGTAGTTGAGGCTGGGCGCCACCCCGAAGCCTGAGCCGTCCTTGCTCTGCACCTCAAACTCCTCGTACTCCTTGTGCTGGGTGTACACCGGAAACTCGTACACGGCCGTGCTCAGGGGCGAGTAGAACACCCAGCCCGTGGCGTAGGTAATATCGTCCACGCCCCGCGCCGTGCCGGCCAGGTTCACTTTGATGCCTACGTTGCCGGCATCGATGCGCTCTACCTTGATCAGGCTGCACCCACCTACGATGACCAGGAGCAGCAGCCCCAGAAATATCAGCGGCCTAAGCCAGGAGCGGCCGGTTACGGAGTCAAATTGTGCCATCGGAAGAAGGGAAGGAAGGGTGAGAAGATTAAAACCAGCGTGCCAGCCGGCGCCCGGCCTGGTACAACGACAACACGATGCCAGCCCCCAGCACCACGGTGCCCGCCGCGCCGCAGCCCAGCCACCAGTTGGAGGGGCGGCTCATCCAGTCGAGGCAGCGGGGCAGGGCGTAGGGCAGCAGGCCGCCGTAGAACAGCACCCAGCCCAAGGCCCACCGGTAGGAAACACGTGTCGCAGGCATGAGGACGAACCAAAAAGCAGATACCGGCCCCAATATCTGAACTATACCGCACACCGGCAGTTTTCTGAATGGCAAAAATGCTGACCACCCGGGCCGGAAGGAAAATGGCCGGCCCGGGCGTTGTACTTTTGAGCTGCTACCGGTTTCTGCCTGCTGCCTCAGGCTATTTTCTGCCTTTCTCTTGACGCACTCTTCCCCACGCTCAGCTCCCGTCAAAACGCCCGCCGCCATTATCGGGGCTGGCATTGGCGGTATTGCCACGGCTGTACGGCTGGCCTGCCAGGGGCATGCGGTTACGGTGTTTGAGGCCGAGGCGTCGTTTGGGGGGAAGATGCACCAGCTGGGGCTGCCCGGCGGCTACCGCTTCGACGGAGGCCCGTCCTTGTTCACGCTGCCGCAGTTGGTGGATGAGCTGTTCCGGCTGGCCGGGCGCACCCCCACCGACTACTTCCGGTACGAGCGGCTCGACCCCATCACGCAGTACTTTTTCGCCGATGGCACCCGCCTCACCGCCTGGGCCGAGGAGCCCCGCTTCGCGCAGGAAGTGGAGGAGAAGCTGGGTGTGCCTGCCGCCGACGTGCTGAGCTTCCTGCGCCAAAGCGGCCGCGCCTACGAGGGCACCGCCGATACGTTCCTGCGCCACTCCCTGCATAAAGCCGGCACGTACCTGCGCCCCGAGGTGCTGAAGGCCATGGCCGTGCTGCCCCAGCTGGGTTTGCTCAGCACCATGCACCAGCGCCACGCCGCCGCTTTCCCGCAGGACGCCCGCCTGGTGCAGCTCTTCGACCGGTTTGCCACCTACAACGGCTCCGACCCCTACCAGGCGCCCGCCACCCTTTCCCTGATTCCGCACCTGGAGCACGGGTTGGGCGCCTATTATCCCGAGGGGGGCATCTATGCCATTGCCGCCAGCTTGGTGAAGCTGGCCGAAGAGCTGGGCGTGCAGTTTCGCTACCAGGAGCCGGTGCAGGAAATCCTCACGGCCGGCGGGCGTGTCTCGGGGGTGCGCACTTCGCGGGGCATATACGATTTCCCGTTGGTGGTAAGCAACATGGACGTGGTGCCCACCTACCGCCGCCTGCTACCTCAACTGCCCGCCCCCGAAAAAACCCTGCAGCAGCCCCGCTCGTCCTCGGCCCTGATTTTCTACTGGGGCATCGGACGGGAGTTTGCCGAGCTGGGCGTGCACAACATCTTCTTTTCCCAGGACTACCGCCGCGAGTTCGAGGCCATCTTCCTGGAAAAAACCGTGGCCGACGACGTGACGGTGTACGTGAACATCACCAGCAAGAAAACGGCTGCGGATGCCCCGGCCGGCCACGAAAACTGGTTTGTGATGGTGAACGTGCCTCACGACCAGGGCCAGGACTGGCCGGCACTGGTGGCACACACCCGCCGGGCCGTACTGCAGCGCCTGCACCGGGCCCTGGGCGTAGACGTGGGCCCGTACATCCGGGCCGAGCAGGTATGGGACCCACCGGGCATTGCCCGGCGTACCTCGTCGGTAGGTGGGGCGCTGTACGGCAGCTCCAGCAATAATATGCTGGCGGCCTTTCTGCGGCATCCAAACTTTTCCCGTAAACTTCCTGGCTTGTACTTTTGTGGAGGCAGCGTCCATCCGGGCGGCGGTATTCCGTTGTGCCTGCTGTCGGCCGCCATCGTCGCCGACCTACTATCTGCCTGATTCCGCATGCCTACGACCGACTCTACGCTTAAACCCCCGGCGGCACCCCCGGCCACGCCACCCGGCAGCCGCCAGCGCCTGCGCGTGGCCCAGGGCATCATTCTGCTGTTTCACGTCACGGGCTTTATCGGGCTGGGCTTTTCGCAGGACCCCGACTTCTACCTGCGCTTCGTGCCCCTGAACCTGCTGCTCACGGCGGCGCTGCTGCTGGCGTTTCAGGCCGAGCGCTCCGCCGGCTTCTACGCCTTCTGCTTCATGACGATGCTGGTAGGCTTCGGGGTGGAGGTGCTGGGCGTGCAGAATAAAATCATCTTCGGAAACTACGTGTACGGCCCCGTGCTGGGCTTTGGGGTGCTGGGTGTGCCGCTGGTTATCGGGCTCAACTGGCTGATGCTAACGTACATGGCCGGAGTGCTGGCCCGCTACCTGCCCCTGCCCGATATCCTGCGGGCCGTGGTGGCCGCGGTGCTGATGGTGGGCATGGATGTGTGTATCGAACCCGTGGCCGTACAGTTTGATTTCTGGAGTTGGATGGGCAACGTCATTCCCCTGCAAAACTTCAAGGCCTGGCTGGCGGTGTCCTTCATTCTGCAGATCTTCTTCAACCGCAGCCAGTTTCTGAAACGCAATGAGTTGGTGCCGTTTGTGTACCTGGTGCAGCTGCTTTTCTTTTTCGGATTGGGCCTGTTGAGCTAGCCTGCGGGGCGGCTATTGCCTAGCTTGCAGGCCCGGCAAGGTTAGCGCCGGGCTGTATTCGCATTCTTAGGCCGTATCGTATGCCTCCCTCTACCCTGCAGCAAACTATTCTGGAAGAAACGCAGCAGCTGTTTCTGCAACACGGCATTAGTGGCCTGACGCTGGACGCCCTGATTCAGCACCTGAAAATTTCCCCGGCCACGTTTCGGGGCATGTTCGCCGACAAGGACGACCTGGTGCTGCAAGTGGCCCGCTACGACCTGGAGCGCCAGAAAAAGGAACACGCGGCCTTGTTTGCTCAGACCAGCAGCCCCGTGGAGCGCATTCTTATGCTCCTGCAGCACGGTATCGGGGAGATGCAGAAAGTACCCGGCACGTACTATGTGCAGGTGCAGGAGCAGCACCCGGCCACCTGGGATATGCTGATGGAGCACCTTACCACCTATTCCTACCCCCAGATTCATGGCCTGCTGAACGAGGGCATCCTGCAAAAGGAGCTCCGGGGCGACATCAACATTGAGCTGGTAACCAAAATCATTCTGGAGCAGCTGAACCTGATTCTGAACCCCGTGGTGTTTCCGCCAAGCCGCTACAACCTGTCAGAGGTGTTTCGCAGCGTGTACCTCTACTACGTGCGCGGCCTGTGCACGGAAGAAGGCATCCGGGCCGCTGCCGCGCACTTTTCCCGGCTGTAAACCCCGCGTTTTCAGCCGGCCTGTTAAAAAACACAACGCCCCGACTGCCAGTAGTGGTTGCCGGGGCGTTGTGGTGTGCGGAGGCGGAACCCGCAGGAAAATCAGCTGGCTAGCTGATGGAAACGCGCACCTTTTTGGTGTACTCGCGCAGGGCTTCCTTGAACTCCAGCTGGTGGTCCTGCATGTGGTTCAGGATAAAAATGGCCGCCAGCACGTGCGTGAGCTGCTCGCCTTCGTCTTCGCCGGGCACGGCAAACGGGAGCGTCTGCTCTTCCAGAATGGCTTCTTCGGCGGCTACCAGCGCCTGCAGCGGCTGGGTTTCTACGAGGTGTTTGATGGCTGGAATCTTCATCGGCAGCTTAGTTGAGGCGGTTGATGAGGTCGGCTACGGCCTCTTCCTTGCTAGCCGATACGGTATCGAGCAGCTCGCCATCCTTGAAAATGGCGAAGAAGGGCAGCGTGCTTACGCCGGCCAGTTTGCGGGCCTCGGGGCTGGTTTCGGCATTCACGTCCAGAAAGGCAATGCTTTGGTTCTGCTCGGCGTCCGAAAGGCGCTTGTATTTGGGCGAGAACAGGCGGCAGTTGCCGCACCAGTCGGCGTAGTATTTCACTACTACTTTCTGGTTCGAATCGAGCAGCTGGCGGAAATCCGCGTCGGTTGCTTTGGTAACGGGCATGGGTACTAGCTGAAGGTTGAGCGGGCAAAGATACAGCCAGCGGAGAATGATTCTTGCCTGGCTGCCGCGCTTTAACCCGGTATTCGTCGAAATGGTTGCCGCTTGCCCGAAAATCCACCCGGCTGCTAACCTGTTCCCGCCGCTGGCCGTTTGCTGCCAAACGCCCGTCAACCCCGGGTACTTCGCTTATGGCTGACCTCATTTTCTTTGGCGACTCGCTCACGGCCGGCTATCAGCTACGGGCCGCCGAGGCCTTCCCGGCCCTGCTTCAAATCCGGATTGATGCCCTGGGCCTGCCCTACAAAGCCTACAACTACGGCGTGAGCGGCGAAACCAGCGCCGGCGGCCGCCAGCGCGTAGCCGGCGTGCTGGCCCGGCACCAGGTAGCGGTGTTTGTGCTGGCCCTGGGCGCCAACGACGGCCTACGCGGCATCCCCATCCGCGAAACCGTTCAGAACCTGCAGGATATCATCAACCAGGTGCGGCAGAAACATCCGCAGGCGCGCATTGTGCTGGTGGGTCTGGAGTTTCCGTTTGATCTGGGTCCGCTGGGTGGGCACCGGTTCGGGCAGTACGCCACCGAGTTTAAAGCGCTGTTCCGGGCGCTGGCCGAGAAGAACAGCCTGCCGTTCGTGCCGTTCCTGTTGCAGGGCGTGCTGGGGCAGCGTCACCTCAATCTGTCCGACGGCGTGCACCCCAATGCTGCCGGCCATAAGCTGCTGGCCGACAATATGTGGGCGGTGTTGGAAGGCGTGCTAAGCAACTAGATAGTATCTTTAGTTATTAAGATAATTTCTAAATAAGGTTGTGTTGTGTAGTTTCGGCTAGTACTTTTGGCGCAGTTTAGATTATTTCTAAACAAACGCCGGGTAATTGTCCGGCCGGAATTTGCGCCAATCAGCATGAACCACACCTTCACTGTCAACCTTCGTCGCTCCAGCGGGAGCTTCCTCTTTTTGTTTCTCCTGTTGCTGGCGGCGCTGCTGCCGGGCACCCTGCTGGCTCAAACCAACGGCATCCTGCGGGGTACGGTGCGCACGGCTGATGCCCAGCCCGCCGAACAAATAAACGTGGCGCTAGAAGGTACCACCCGCGGCACCGCCACCGATGCTCAGGGTGCTTACGTACTGCGGAGCGTGGTGCCGGGCAGCTATACACTGGTGATTTCGCTGGTCGGCTACGAGCCCAAGCGGCTGCCGGTAGAAGTACGGGCCGGCGAAACTACCCGGGTACCTGAAGTGGTACTGGCCGAGAGTGCTCAGCAGCTGCGCGAAGTAGTAGTGAGCGGCAACCGCACCAACAAGTTTACCCGCAAGCAGTCGGTGGATGTGAACAAGATGCCGCTCGATAACCTGGAAAATCCGCAGGTGTACGCCACCGTGGGCAAGGAGCTGCTGACCGAGCAGCTGGTGTTTTCGGTGGATGATGCTACCCGCAACGCGCCGGGCCTGCAGAAAATGTGGGACGCCACCGGCCGCGGTGGCGACGGCGGCGCCTTCTACGCCGCGCGGGGCTTCGTGACGCAAAGCCAGCTGCGCAACGGTGTGGCCGGCAACGTGACCGGCAACATTGACGCGGTAAACCTGGAAAAGCTGGAAGTTATCAAAGGCCCGTCGGCTACGCTGTTTGGCTCGGCGCTGACCTCGTACGGTGGCCTGCTGAACCGCGTCACCAAGAAGCCTACCGACATTTTCGGCGGCGAAGTCAACGTGGCGGCCGGCTCCTACGGCTTCCACCGCGTGAGTGCCGACGTGAACCTGGTAGATCAGAACACCCCTGCCGATCAGCCCAAAACGCTGGGCTTCCGCCTGAACACGGCGTACACGTACGAAGACAACTTTCAGAATAAAGGCTACACGGGCTTCAACAAGAACCTGGCCGTAGCACCCAGCCTGCAGTGGCGTCCCTCGGACCGGCTAACCGTCGACCTCGACGCGGAAATCTACAAGGGCCGGGGCACGGGCAACCAGTTTATCTTCTTCTACTTTCCGGCGGCCACGCTGGGCTTCGACCGGGCTGACCAGTCGCCGTTTGATTACCGCCAGTCGTACCAGGGGCCGGGCCTGATTCAGAATTCGCGCAGTACCAACCTGTTTGGGCAGGTACGCTACAAGATTTCGCCCAGCTTCACGGCCACTACCTACCTGACCAGCAGCAACAGCTACTCGGATGGCAACTCGGCGTACTTCTACCTGACGCCCTCTACCCCAGGCTTCCGCCTCCGCCACCCCGAGCTGCCCGAAGCGGCCAACTACCTGGTGCGGGCCGATCAATCGACCGACAACAGCCAGCGGCAACTGTGGGAAGCGCAGCAGCTGTTCAACGGCGACTTTCAGGTGGGCAGCCTGCGCAACCGCGTAGTGCTGGGCCTGGATTTCCTGCGCATCGACTCAGATATCAACTTCCTGGGTGGCAACGCCGATACCGTGGCCTTGTCCTCGCCTCGGCCCGTGCTGGACCAGTTCAACGGAACCAATATGAACGCCGTGTACGCCCGCGGCGGTGGTGGCCGCTACCTGGTTACCACCAAGTCCAACACCTACAGCGCCTTCGTGTCGGACGTGCTGAACCTGACGGAGCAGCTGAGCGTGCTGGCCGCCCTGCGCGTAGACCACGTCAACAACAAAGGCGGATTGTACTACTCGCCCGTGGCGGCCTACACGCAAACCACCTGGTCGCCGAAACTCGGGGTGGTGTATCAGCCGGTGAAGGACCGGGTAAGCGTATTTGCCAACTACCAGAACAGCTTCAACAACCTGGGCATTTACCTGGCCGAGGACGGCAGCCGCCCGCTGGCCCGGCCGGAGCGCGCCAACCAGTGGGAGGGTGGAGTGAAGCTGGATGCCGCCGCCGGCCGCCTCAGCGCCACGGTGAGCTACTACAACATTCAAGTGCAGGACCAGCTGCGGCTGCTGGGCTACGCGCCTACTACGTTTGAAGCCATCAATGCCCAGGATGCCACCCAGCGCAGCAAGGGCGTAGAAGTCAGCGTTATTGCCAATCCGGTGAGCGGCCTGAACCTAGTTGGCGGCTTCTCCTACAACGACTCGAAATTTGAGAACTCGCCGGAAGACGTGAACGGCCGCCGCCCCAACACAGCCTCTTCGCCCTACCTGGCGAATGCGTGGGTAAGCTACCGGCAGCCCGAGGGCGCGCTGCGCGGCCTGGGCGCGGGCTTTGGGGGAAACTACGTCAGCGAAAACCGCGTGCTGAACACGAGCACCAACGTGTTTACCTTGCCGAGCTACACGTTGCTCAACGCCAGCATCTTCTACGACCAGCCCAAGTACCGCCTGTCGGCCAAGGTAGACAACCTCACCGGCCAGCACTACTGGACGGGCTACACTACCATGAACGCGCAAAAGCTGCGCAGCGTCATTGGGAGCATTGCCTACAAGTTCTAATGCTATGAACTGTCATTCCGAGCGAAGCGAAGAATCTGGCGGACCTGCGAAAGGCAAAACCACTTACTCGCTTTGCTCGGAATGACAGTTTTTTCCTGTCTCTAGCCATGACCCCATTCAAGAAAGCCGTTGGCAAGCTGCACCTCTGGCTCGGGCTGGCGTCCGGGCTGGTGGTGTTTATCGTGAGCATTACCGGGGCCATCTTCACCTTTCAGGACGACATCCGGGACCTGACGGAGCCCTGGCGTAAGGTAAGCGTGCAGGCGACGGCGCCGGTGCTGCCCTCGCGCCTGCAGGCTGCGGCCCTGGCCGGCCACCCCGGCATAGCGGCCAAGGACTGCTGGACCACGTACTTCGGGCCCGACCGCTCGGCCACGGTGTTCTTTACTGACAAAGCCGGGGCGCCGCTGCTTGTGTACCTGAACCCCTACACGGGGCAGGTGCTGTACGAGCAGGATCTGCGCACACACTTCTTTTCCATCATTCAGGAAATCCACATGCACCTGCTGCTGCCCGAGGCGGTAGCCAAGTGGGTGGTGGGCGGCTCCATTTCCGTTTTTGTGGTGATGCTGCTGTCGGGCCTGGTACTGTGGTGGCCCAAGCGCAAGCAGGAGCGCAAGCAGCGCTTTGCCATCAAGTGGGGTGCCCGGTGGCGGCGCGTCAACTACGACCTGCACAACGTGCTGGGCTTCTACGTGGCCAGCATTGCGCTGGTGCTGGCTTTGTCGGGGCTGTTCATGATTTTCCCCGGCCTGCTTCAGTCCATTGTGTTTGTGGTGGACGGGGGCAAGCCAGCGCCGCAGGAGCTTATGGAAACCAAGCTCGACACGCTGCAGAACGTGACGACAGCCACTCAGCCCCTGCCCGACATCGTGTACCGCACCGTGCGCCGCCTTTCGCCCGCCAACGAAATGGTGCTCATTGGACCCACAGGCGCGGGCCAGGCCCCCACGTTTTGCTGGACATACAAAAAGGCCCTGCACTACTACCACCGCGACGAATACGCCTTCCACCCGGTGTCGGGCCAGGTGCTGGAGTCGCGTTTCCACGCCCGCAAAAGCGCCGGCACCAGGTTCTCCGATATGAACTACGACCTGCACGTAGGGCAGATTTTAGGCTTCGGCGGCAAGATTGTGGCGTTCCTGGCCAGCCTCATTTCGGCCAGTCTGCCCGTGACGGGGACCATCGTGTGGTGGGGGCGCCGCAACAAGACGAAAAAGAAAAGCCGGAAGCTCGTATCAGCCTAAACCAAAAGCGGCCCCAACCATTCTGCTGGTGGGGGCCGCTTGTGTTTAAAAGGCAGTGCGCTACGCGTTGTACATCTTCTCGTAGTACTCCCGCGCCATGCGGCCCGACTCAAACTCGGGCTCTACTTCGCGCATGGCGGTTTTCTGAATTTCCAGGAAACGGCCGGGCTGGTTGTAGTACAGCGGCAGGATTTCCTGCTCCAGCACGTCCAGGATGCCGGTAGCTTCGAGGTCGTCCTTCACGGGCTCAGGCTCGTTGATATTGGCCAGCGGAATGAGGAAGCCGTTTTCGCCTTCGCGCACAAACTCCGGAATCCAGCCATCGGCAATGCTCAAACTCACGCAGCCGTTCATGGCCGCCGTCATGCCGCTGGTGCCCGAGGCCTCGCGTGGGAAGCGGGGCGTGTTCAGCCAGATGTCGGAGCCCTTTTTCAGCGCCGCCGACAAGCCCAGCTCGTAGCCTGTGAGGACGGCGCAGTTCTTAAACGGCTTGGTTTTCTGAATGATGTCGTTGAAGGTACCAATGGCGCCGTAGTCCTTGGGGTAGGGCTTGCCGGCCCAGATAACCTGTACGGGCCGCTCCGTATTGCTGATGAGGCGCACAAACCGCTCGAAATGGCGCAGAATAAGGTCGGCGCGCTTGTAGCCGGCAAAGCGCCGGGCCCACACGATAGTCAGCACGTTGGGGTCGAAGATGTTGCCGGTCTGGTCGGCCACGATGTCGAACAGCTGCTTTTTCAGCTCCAGCTTGCGCTGGCGCAAGGCCGCATCGTCGTTGTTCTCCAGAGCCTGGTGCAGCTGGGCGTCGCGCCAGTACGTGCCGTTCTGGGAGTTGGTGATGTGGATGATGGGGCAGATGCCGGCGTTGGAGCTCCACATCTGGTTGGCTACCACGCCGTGCACCTTCGATACGCCGTTGGCAATGCGCGACATCCGCAGAGCTGCCAGCGTGTAGTTCAGCTGGTCGTTTTCCAGGCCCACCAGCTGGCGCACCTCATCGGCCGCAATACCGCCGAAGAACGTCATTTCCTCGAGCAGCTTCATCGGGTGCTCCTCGTTGCCGGCCAGCTCGGGCGTGTGGGTGGTGAACACCAGCCGCTTCTGCACCTCGGCTAGCTGGCGGCCATGCTTTTCGTAGAGATAGAAGGCCAGCGGCAAACCGTGGCCCTCGTTGAGGTGGTACACATCTATTTGGTGGCCGAGCAAATCGAGCAGCTTGCCGCCCCCGATGCCCAGCACCATGCTCTGCGCCACCCGGGCGGCCGTATCGGCATCGTAGAGGTGGTGGGTGATGGTTCGAGAGATGTAGTCGTTTTCGGGAATGTCGGTGCTCAGGAAGAACATGGGCGCCGTACCAAACACCTCCGGTGCCAGGTACAGGGCCTTTACCTGTACTTGCGCTCCGTGAATGGTGATGGGAAACACTAGGCCCGTATCCTGCAGAAAAGAGTAGGATTTGTGGCGGTAGTCCACGCGCATGGTCTGGTCTTCGTTGCGCGTCTGGTCGTAGTAGCCATCCGACCACAGAATGGCAATGCCCACCAGGTTCTGGCGCAGCTCGTAGGCTGAGCGCATGTGGGAGCCGGCCAGGAAGCCCAGGCCGCCGGAGTAGGTTTTCAGCGCCTGATCAAGCGCAAATTCCATGGAAAAATAGGCCGCAGCGGTGCTATACTCGGCCGCAGGCTGGTAGAAGGAGAAATTGAAAGCCATCAGAGGGTTAGAAGGAAAAAAGCAGGAAAAGCGTAAAGCTCGAAGCAGTCGGGAAGGTGCAAAATTCCGGGGACAAGCTATAGCGTGAGCGGCATTTCGATGGGATACGCGGCGTTTCTGTACGCTGGAAAGGCCTACGCTGCTATGGCTTCCTTGGTTTTTTATAACAATACCATACTATTGCCATATAGCATCAGCTGGTTCCGCCCCACCGGCTCTGCCTACTCTCTTCCTTCCATCACCCCAATCCTCTCTCTCATGTACATTGCCCGTTTGCTCACGGCCAGCCTGCTCGGCGTGGCCTTCGCCTGCACGTCCATTCAGGACCCCGCACCCCAGGCACCGGTAGCCACCGCTACTCCCCAAAACGTCAGCGCCGCCGGCTTCCCGGAAACCTTCGACAGCGGCACCAAAACCGCCTACACCACCGGCTCCGTCACGCTCGGCTCGGGCTCCTGGACGCTGAACGACGCTCTGCTCGGCAATACTACCGCCGACCCCAAAACCGGCGCGCAGTCGGTGCGGGTGCGCAATACCGGCTCCCTGAGCATGAACTTCAACACTACCACCGGCGCGGGCGTGGTCACGGTGCAGCACGCTGTGTATGGTACCGATGGCAGCTCGCAGTGGGAGCTGTGGGCCAGCACCAACAGCGGCTCCTCCTACGCCAAGGTAGGCAGCACCATCACCAGCCTCAGCACCAGCCTCAGCACGGCTTCTTTCACGGCTAACCTCACGGGCAACGTGCGCCTGCAGATCCGCAAAATCTCGGGCGGCACCAACCGCATCAACCTCGACAACGTGACCATTGAGCAGTATGGGGGCGGCACTACTCCGCCTCCCACCGGTACAGCCAAGAAGTTCCTGTTCGATGGTTCGCACGGGGAACTGGCCGGCAACGCCGACTGGGTACTGGACGTGAACAGCGGGGTGGCTTCGGCCATTCCTACGCCGGCTCAGAGCGGCATCACCAGCACCACCGCGGAAACCTACTGGACGGGCGCCATTTCGGCCTGGGGTGTAGCTCTGGCCAAGCGCGGGCACACTGTGGAGCAGCTGCCCGCCGGCGGCCGCATCACCTACGGCGACGCCAGCAATACCCAGGATCTGAGCAAGTACAGCGTATTTGTGGTGGATGAGCCCAATGTGGTATTCACGGCCGCCGAGAAAACGGCTATTCTGCGCTACGTGCAGAACGGGGGCGGCCTGTTCATGATTTCCGACCACATCATCTCCGACCGCAACAGCGACGGCTGGGACTCGCCCCAGATCTGGAACGACCTGATGCAGAACAACTCGGTGCAGGCCAACCCCTTCGGCTTCGCGGTAAACTCCGATAACATCGTGGAAGACAGTAATAATACCCTGGTAAGCAGTACCCACCCCATCATGAACGGCGCCCTGGGCACGGTGTCGCAGCTGTCGTTCCACAACGGCGCTACCATGACGCTGAACCCCACCGCCAACTCCACCGTGCAAGGCCTGATCTGGCGCGTGGGTGTAGCCAAGGGCAACAGCAGCGTCATGGCCGCTTCCAGCACCTTCGGCACCGGCCGCGTAGTTATCATCGGCGACTCTTCTCCGGCTGATGATGGCACTGGCTCGCCCGGCAACACCGTGTACGACGGCTGGAACGAAAACGTAAGCCACGCCCGCCTACACCTGAACGCCTCGCTCTGGCTGGCTAAGCTGTAGCAGATTCCAGGTTGGCTATTCGCTACGGTAAGGAAAGTAACTCCTCACTTTCCCAGCGAAAGAGTATTTCTCAGCGAATAGGATTTAACCCCGGCCAACGCCCGCGCCCCGCAAGTGGCGCGGGCGTTTCGGTATGACGGTTTTAGGCCTCTGAAGCGAAATTTCGCCGTTTTTGAGCCTTCGGGAATTACGGTTGCGTTTTTGGATACTGGCAATTGAGCCGATAACTTGCCACTCATCCCACCGCTGGAATCCCCTTATGAAAGCCTCCCCTTTGTTCTCCCTGGCGCTTGGCCTGGGCTTACTGGCCGCTACCCCGGTCGTCGTGCATGCTTCTTCCCCGCCGCTACCAGTAGAAGCCGCCGCGAAAAAAGCTGCTCCCATCACGCGCATCGACCCCACGTTCTGGTGGGTGGGCATGAAGAACCCCAAGCTGCAGCTGCTGGTGCATGGTCCCGGCATTGCAGCCAGCCAGGTGGAGCTGGCCAAGTACGAGGGTGTGACGATGGACAGCTTTCAGAAATTGGAAAGCCCGAACTACCTGCTCGTTAACCTCACCATCAGCCCTTCGGCCAAGCCTGGCAAACTGAAGCTGTTGTTTAAAGGCACCAAGAAGGTAGCGTATGAGTACGAGCTGCGCCAGCGCACCACCCCCGGCGACAAAACCAAAGTACAGGGCCTTACGCAGCAGGACTTCATTTACTTCCTGATGCCGGACCGCTTCTCCAACGGCGACCCGAAAAACGACTTTGTTCAGGGCATGCGCGCCCCCAAGGCCGCCCGCGACTCGATGTACTCCCGCCACGGCGGCGACCTGAAGGGCCTGGAAAACCACTTCGACTACCTTAAGGAGCTGGGTGCAACGGCCGTGTGGATGACGCCCGTGACGGAAAACGACATGCCCAAGGCTAGCTACCACGGCTACGCCCTCACCGACTACTACAACGTGGACCGCCGCTACGGCACCACCGAGGAGTACAAGCAGTTTGTGGACAATGCCCACCGCAACGGCCTGAAAGTAGTGCACGACGTGGTGCTCAACCATATGGGCTCCAAGAACTACCTGTTCCTTGATCAGCCCGCCAAGGACTGGTTTAACCAGTGGCCCGGCTTCACGCGCAGCAACTACAATTCCTCGGCCCTCAACGACCCTTACGGCTCTCAGCGCGACCGGGACCTGTACAACAAAGGCTGGTTTGACACCACTATGCCCGACGTGAACCAGAGCAACCCGCTGGTAGCTACGTACCTGATTCAGAGCTTTCTGTGGTGGGTGGAGTACACCGGCCTCGACGCCTACCGCATCGACACGTACCCATACTCCGACCCTAAATTCCTGATGCAGTGGGGGCAGGCTCTGAACGAGGAGTTTCCGCAGCTGTTCAAGTTTGGCGAAGCCTGGGTAGGCAGCACGGCCCAGCAGGCGTTCTTTGCCCGCAACGTGTTTCAGCCGGTCGATGGGTTTAAGTCGAACCTTGAATCGGTGTTTGACTTCCAGTCGCAGGGGGCCATTCACGACGCCCTGCGGGGTGACAACGGCAACATGACCCGGCTCTACGAAGCCTTGCAGGGCGACTGGATGTACGAGGATGCCACCCGCAACGTGACCTTCCTCGACAACCACGACATGAGCCGCTTCTACTCCGTGATAGGGGAGGACTTTGCCCGCTACAAAATGGGTATTGCCTGGCTGCTCACTTCCCGCGGCATTCCCCAGCTCTACTATGGTACCGAGGTGCTGATGAAGAACTTCTCGAACCCCGACGGTAAAGTGCGGGAGGACTTTCCCGGCGGCTGGCCCGGCGACAAGCAAAACTACTTCACGGCGGCCGGCCGCACCGGCCAGGCCGGCGAGGCCTTCAACTACGTGAGCAAGCTGGCGCAGTACCGCAAAACCCACCCGGTACTGGCTACCGGCAAGCTCATGCAGTTCATTCCCCAGGATGGCGTGTATACCTACTTCCGCTACAACGAACAGGGCGAGGCGGTGATGGTGATGCTCAACGGCAGCAAGGACGAAAAAACCGTGGATGGCACCCGCTTCGCCGAGCGCACCGGCGGCTTCAGCACGGGCACCGAAATTACCACCGGCACTGCCCTTTCCAACCTTAGCAGCTTCCGCATTCCGGCCCACACGGCCTGGGTAGTGGAGTTGAAAAAGTAACCAGGGAATTGGGGACTCAAGGACTTGGTTGACGTTCTGAAAACAATTTTTTCTACCGCATCAAACCAAGCCCCCAAGCCCCCAAGCCCCCAAGCCCCTAAATCATGCCCAATATACAAGCCTGTATCTTCGACCTTGATGGCGTCATCGTGGATACTGCTAAGTTTCACTACCAAGCCTGGAAAACCCTGGCCCACGGCCTCGGCTTCGATTTCACGGAGCACGACAACGAGCGGCTGAAGGGTGTAAGCCGCATGCGGTCCTTGGAAATTATTCTCGAAATCGGCCAGCAAACGTTGCCGGAAGATGAGAAGCTGACCCTGGCAACGCGCAAAAACGAAGCGTACCTGGAAGACGTGCACCGCATGACCGAGGCCGACGTGCTGCCTGGGGTGCGCCGCTTCCTGGAAGAGTGCCGTGCCGCCGGTCTGAAAACTGCCCTCGGCTCCGCCTCCAAAAACGCCCGCCTCATCCTCGACCGAGTAAACCTGCTGCCTCTCTTCGACGCCATCGTGGATGGTACCGACGTGGCCAATGCCAAGCCCGACCCCGAAGTGTTCCTGAAAGGGGCCGAGGCCCTGGGCGTGACCCCCGCCGAGTGCGTCGTGTTCGAGGATGCCGTGGCCGGCCTCGAAGCTGCCCGCAATGGGGGCATGCGCTGTATTGGTGTCGGGGATGTAACTATCTTAGCCGAAGCCGATTTCGTGATTCCCGGCTTTACCGATATGACCGTGGCCCGCCTGCAGCAATTAGGCCACTAGCAGCCCCTGCCTCCTCCCTGGAAAACTCTCCCCTTACTTCCCCTTGCTATAATGAAAGATTACCTGAAAGTTGATGAGTGGCGGATCATCGAAGAAGGCTTCGACCCGCACCTCAACAAAGTATCGGAAAGCATTTTTTCCCTCGGCAACGGCCGTATGGGTCAGCGCGCCAACTTCGAGGAGCAGTACTCCGGCCCCTCCCTGCAGGGCAGCTACGTGGCCGGCGTGTACTACCCCGATAAAACCCGCGTGGGCTGGTGGAAAAACGGCTACCCCGATTACTTTGCCAAGGTGCTGAACGCCGCCAACTGGATTGGCATCGGGGTGGAAATCGACGGGACGGAAATAGACCTGGCCAAGCTGCCGGTGGAAGACTTCCGCCGCGAGCTGAACATGCGCGAGGGGTACCTGCTGCGCACCTGCACCGTGGTGCTGGAAGAAGGCCACAAGCTGCGCATTGAGGCCAAGCGCTTCTGCAGCATCGTGGATGATGAGGTAGGAGCCATTCGCTACGCCATTACGCCGCTGGGCTTTTCGGGCAAAGCCACGCTCACGCCCTACATCGATTTCGACGTCAAAAACCAGGATGCCAACTACGACGAGAAGTTCTGGGAAGAGGTAAGCCGCAGCATCGAAGACCAGGGTGCCTTCGTGACGGCCCGCACCCGCAAAACCGGCTTCGATGTGTGCGCCGGCATGACGTTCCAGCTCACGCAGGCCGGCCGGGCTACTACGCCCCGCACTATTCCCATTGAAAGCGAGAAGTACACGGCCCACATCTTCACCGTCAGCATCCAGGACGGGGAGGAAACTGTGCTGACCAAGTTCGCGGCCAATATTTCCTCCGAAAACCACGA
Organism: Hymenobacter guriensis; assembly: GCF_015773195.1. GTDB lineage: Bacteria > Bacteroidota > Bacteroidia > Cytophagales > Hymenobacteraceae > Hymenobacter > Hymenobacter guriensis. The sequence continues at coordinate 10,322 of NZ_JADWYK010000025.1, read as the reverse complement.
CCGCGCCATCCTGGAAGACGTGTGCCGCCGCGCCGTGCAGCAGGCCCGCACCAAGGGCTTCGACCAGCTGGCTGAGGAACAGGCTGCGGCCTGGGCCGCCAAGTGGGCCGAGAGTGACATTATCATCGAAGGCGACGCAGCCGCCCAGCAGGCTATCCGCTTCAACATCTTCCAGCTCAACCAGACCTACACCGGCGAAGACCCGCGCCTGAACATCGGCCCCAAGGGCTTCACGGGCGAGAAATACGGCGGCAGCACCTACTGGGACACCGAGGCCTACTGCCTGCCTTTCTACCTGGCCACCGCCGACCCGCAGGTGGGCCGCAACCTGCTGCTCTACCGCTACAAGCAGTTGGGCAAAGCCATTGAGAATGCCAAGAAGCTGGGCTTTACGGATGGGGCCGCGCTCTACCCCATGGTGACCATGAACGGGGAGGAGTGCCACAACGAGTGGGAAATTACCTTTGAGGAAGTACACCGCAACGGCGCCATTGCCCACGCCATCTACGACTACGTGCGCTACACCGGCGACGAAAGCTACCTGGCCGACTATGGCGTGGATGTGCTGGTGGCCATTTCGCGGTTCTGGGCCCAGCGCGTGAACTTCTCGGAGGAGAAAGGCCAGTACGTGATGCTGGGCGTAACCGGCCCCAACGAGTACGAAAACAACATCAATAATAACTGGTACACCAGCACCATTGCCCTCTGGACGCTGAACTACACCTTGGAGGTACTGGAGAAAATTAAAGCCGAAAATCCGGCCCGCTACGCCGTGCTGGACATGGAGCTGGGCCTAGACGAAGCCCGGGAGTTTGGCACCTGGCGGGCTATCATCGGCAATATGTTCCTGCCCGAAGACCCCAAGCGCGGCATCAAGCTGCAGCAGGAAGGCTACATGGACAAGGAGCAGATTCTGGTGAAGGACCTGCCGGCCTCGGAGCGCCCCCTCAACCAGAAGTGGAGCTGGGACCGGATTCTGCGCTCCTGCTTTATCAAGCAGGCCGATGTGCTGCAGGGCATGTTCCTGCTCGAAGACCAGTTCGACATTGACACCATCCGCCGCAACTTCGAGTTCTACGAGCCGCGTACCGTGCACGAATCTTCGCTTTCGCCGTGTGTGCACGCCGTGCTGGCCGCCCGCCTGGGCATGGAGGAAAAGGCCTACGAAATGTACCTGCGCACCGCCCGCCTCGACCTCGACGACTACAACAACGACACCGAGGACGGCTGCCACACCACCAGTATGGCCGGCACCTGGATGGCCGTAGTGCAGGGCTTTGGCGGGATGCGCGTGCGCGACGGGCAACTCCACTTCCGGCCTATGCTGCCGGCCAAGTGGACGGGCTTCAGCTTCCGCATCCGCTTCCGGGGCGCCGTAGTGAAGGTGCACGCGGGCCGCGACGGCGTGCAGATTCAGTCCGACAAGCCGCTGACGGTGTTCGTGAACGACGAAGCCGTGGAAGTAGGCCGGAACTCCGTGACGGAGCTGGTGAGTTAGGGTATCAGCAGCGGGCCGCTACCGGTTGGCCGGCCCGCTGCCAGCCACCGCCGCGTCTTCTTTCCTTTCACCCGCTAACCGCTCGATACCATGACTGATCTGACCGACCAAGTAGCTATTGTGACCGGGGCCAGCCGGGGAATCGGGCGGGCCATTACCTTGCTGCTGGCCATGCAGGGCGTGCGCGTGGTGGCCCTGGCCCGCCAGGCCGAGGAGCTGGACGATGTGGCCCAGTCAGGGCAGATCCTGCCGCTGGCTGCCGACGTAACCAGTGAGGCCGACGCCCGCCAGGCCGTGGATGCTGCCCTGCAGCACTTCGGCCGGCTCGATATCCTGGTGTGCAACGCGGGCATGGGCTCCTTCAATCTGCTCGAAAACATAGAGGCCGCCGACTGGGACCAGATGTTTGACGTGAATGTGAAGGGCACCTTTCTGCTCTGTAAGGCCGCCGTGCCCCACTTCAAGGCCCAGAAGCGCGGCCACATCGTGGGCATTACCTCCGACGTGGCCCGCCGCACCTTCGAGCACGGCACGGCCTATGGGTCCAGCAAATTTGCTCAGGATGCCCTGCTGGGCTCTTTGCGCAAGGAGGTGCGGCCGTTCGGCGTCAAAGTCAGCACCATCTACCCGGGGCTGGTCGATACCTACTTCAACAACTCCCGCCCCGGCAGTGCCGAAGCCGAAACCACCCACCTGCGCCCCGCCGACGTGGCCCAGGCCGTGCGCTACGTGCTGGAAGCCCCGCCCCACGTGGTCGTTGATGAGCTGATGCTGCACCCGCTCACGCAGGAATGGTAGCGGTTATTCGTTGTTAGTTGTCAGTGCGGCCAGCAGCGGACAACTAACAACCGACAACTCCCACCTGACAACTGATTATCTTAGGCCACCTTATGAAGAAGTTTCTGCCGGCCGCCGGCATTCTGCTGGCCTTGGCCTCTTTTCAATCTGTTTCTCCGGCCGATCCGGCCCGTACTGTGTCTACTGTTTCCGCCTCTGACCCCAACACCACCGACGAAGTACCGCAGGACAATAAGATCATCATCTACCAGATGATGACGCGCCTGTTTGGCAACAAGGTGGCCACCAACAAGCCCTACGGCACCATCAGCGAGAATGGCGTGGGCAAGTTCAACGACATCAACAGCACGGCGCTGCAGGCCATCAAGCAACTGGGCGCCACCCACGTGTGGTACACCGGGGTGCTGGAGCACGCCACCATGACGGACTACACCAAGCAGGGTATTCCGCTGGATGATGCCGACGTAGTGAAGGGCCGCGCCGGCTCGCCCTACGCCATCAAGGACTACTACGATGTGAACCCCGACCTGGCGGTGAACGTGAAAAACCGCATGCTGGAGTTCGACGGGCTGGTGAAGCGTACCCACGCCAACGGCCTGAAGGTCATCATCGACTTCATCCCGAACCACGTGGCCCGCACCTATAAGTCGGATGCCAAGCCTCAGGGCGTGGTGGATCTGGGCGAGCGGGACGACAAAAGCAAGGCGTTTGCGGCCGGCAACAACTTCTACTACCTGCCCGGCCAGAACCTGACGGTGCCCAAAAGCAACAACCCGCTGGCCGCTGAAAAAGGCCCGAAGGAAGACGGCAGGTTCTCGGAAACGCCCGCCAAGGCCACCGGCAACGACGTGTTTTCGGCCCAGCCCAGCATCGACGACTGGTTTGAAACGGTGAAGCTCAACTACGGCGTCGACTACCAGAACCACCGCCAGCTGCACTTTGAGCCCATTCCGGATACGTGGGTGAAAATGCGCGACATCCTGGTGTTCTGGGCCAGGAAAGACGTGGATGCCTTCCGCTGCGACATGGCCGAAATGGTGCCCGTGGAATTCTGGGCCTACGTCATTCCGGAGGTGAAAAAGGTGAACCCCGACATCCTTTTCATTGCCGAGATTTACAACCCCAAGGCCTACAAAACCTACATCGAGCAGGGCCGCTTCGACTACCTCTACGACAAGGTAGGGCTCTACGACGGCCTGCGCCGCCTGATGCGGGGCGAAGGCAACACCGAGGACATCAGCAAGGTATGGCGCGAGGAAAGCCGCGGCTTCAGCTCCCATATGTTGCGCTTTCTCGAAAACCACGATGAGCAGCGCATTGCTTCCAAGGACTTTGCCGGCGACCCGCGCGCGGCCATTCCGGCCATGACGGTGTCGGCCACGCTGGCCTCGGGGCCGGTGATGGTGTACTTCGGGCAGGAAGTGGGTGAGCCGGCCCACGGGACCGAGGGCTTCTCCGGCGAAGATGGCCGCACCACCATCTTCGACTATTGGGGCGTGCCTTTCCACCAGCGCTGGATGAACGGCGGCAAGTTCGACGGCGGTAAGCTCGACGGCGGCCAGCAGCAGCTGCGCGAGTTTTATAGCCGCCTGCTCAACCTGGCCGGCTCTTCCGAGGCCATCCGGCGCGGCAAGTTCTACGAATTGCAAGATGCCAACAACCTGGGCCGCGAGTACGACCAAAAACAGGTGTACAGCTACCTGCGCTACACCGACAAGCAGAAGCTGCTCATCGTCGTCAACTTCTCCCGCGACAAAACCCTGCACCCCACCATCCGCATTCCGGTGGATGCCATGAAGGCCATGAGCCTCGACCCCGACCGCGTATACGCCTACGCCGACCTGCTCAACGGCAGCCCGGCCGTGAACAGCCTCTCGCTCACGCTGCCTCCCCTCAGCGCCTTCGTCTTCGAAATCCAGCCGCGCAAGTAGCCGGCCATCAAGCTTCTCCTGAAATTCCCTTTCACTCCCACTCCCCCCGCGAATGGCAACTACCGTTGTGCCCGCCAGCACCCGCGAAAAACCCCGGCTGAGCTTCTGGCAAATCTGGAACATGAGCTTCGGCTTCCTCGGCATCCAGTTTGGCTTCGAGCTGCAAAACTCCAACGTCAGCCGGATTTTTGAAACGCTGGGCGCCAACAAGGACGATATTCCGATTCTGTGGATTGCCGCTCCGCTCACCGGCCTGCTGGTGCAGCCTATCATCGGCTATTTCTCCGACCGCACCTGGCACCCTTTCTGGGGACGGCGGCGGCCCTACTTCTTTATTGGGGCTATCCTGGCTACGCTGGCGCTGTTTGTGATGCCAAATTCCTCGGCGCTGTGGATGGCTGGTGGTATGCTCTGGATTCTGGACGCCAGCATTAATATCTCCATGGAACCGTTCCGGGCGTTCGTGGGCGACAAGTTGTCGAGCGAGCAGCGTACGAGCGGCTTTGCCATGCAGAGCTTCTTTATCGGGGTAGGTTCGGTTATTGCCGCCTTGCTGCCCTGGGTGTTCACCAACTGGTTTCACCTGAGCAATACGGCGGCTAATGGCGAGATTCCGCCTTCGGTGAAGTGGTCATTTTACGTGGGGGCGCTGGCCTTTCTGGCCGCGGTAATGTATACGGTGTTCACCACCAAGGAATTTCCCCCGGAAGACATGGAGGAATTCCGCAAGGAAAACGCCAAGGCCGGCATCTGGGACGGCATGAAGGAATCCTTTATGGGCATCTTCCGCATGCCGGTGGCCATGCGCCAGCTCGCACTGGTGCAGTTCTTTACGTGGTTTGCGCTGTTCTCTATGTGGATTTATGCCACCAATGCCGTTACAAGCAACATCTACAATATGCGGGTCAGCACGCCGCTGTATCAGCGTATAAGCTCCTACATCAGCACGACTGCGCAACAGGAAAAGGACGCGAAAAAGAGCAAAACGCTGGCTTCGCTGCAGAAAGACATCGATGAAATCAATCAGTTTCAGGCTGGAAACAGCGACAAAACCTTGACCCTGAACCTGGCCAACTACTACCTCGACAGTGCCAAGCCTACGGGCGCCGACGCGGCAGATCTGAACCGGGTAAAGCAGCAATACAACGACGGCGCCGACTGGCTGAGCCTGGCTTCGTCGGTGCGCAACGGCGTGGCGGCCATCTTTGCCTTCATTATTCCGCTGATTGCCATGCGCACCAGCCGCCGCCGCACGCATATGCTGTGCCTGCTCACGGGCGGGGTGGGGCTGTTATCGTTGAAGTTTATTCAGAATCCCGACCTGATAATGGTTTCCATGGCCATGGTAGGCGTGGCCTGGGCCAGCATCCTCTCCATGCCTTACGCTATTCTGGCTGGCTCCCTGCCCGCCAATAAAATGGGGTACTACATGGGCGTGTTCAACTTCTTCATTGTGATTCCCCAGATTGTAGCCGCTACCATTCTTGGGTACTGCACCATGCACTTCTTCCACGGCAACACCCTTAATACCCTGGCGCTGGGCGGTGGATCCATGATCCTGGCCGGCTTGCTCACGCTGTGGGTGCAGGACGATGACAGTGGTACAAAGGTCGCGGTGCAGCCTGCGGATGCCCCTGGTTACGACACGCCCACGGTAGTCATTCCCCGGACTTAAGCGTACACTGCCAACCCAATAAAGCGCCCCGCCGGAATTGCTCCAGCGGGGCGTTCTATTATTATGGATGCGTGGCTTTACTCTGTTTCCTGCAGCCATTCCAAAGCGGTATGCTCCTCAGTGAAGATGCGAAACGCCACCGCCTCGCGCACGGCATCAGGCGTGGTGAGTTCCAGCTCCGTGAGGCGGCTCTGGATGGTAGGGGCGTTGTTGGGCGTGACAAGGTAGGCAATACGGCGACCCGCCTCAGTCACATCCTGGGCCAGCTGGGCCCGCACATCGCGCACAATCCAGGCAAAATCGGCCGGCGCGGCCAGCTCCCGGCGGCGCAGGTCAATCAGCCAGCGGCCGGCCTGCTCCTGCCGGGCCAGTTCCAGCACCTCGTTATAGGCCGTCCGCAGCTCCTGCGAAGTGGTTTGCCGCATCCAGCGCAGAAACAGTATGCGCAGATCGGGGCGGTAAGCCAGGTCCATGTACGCGGTGGAAAGGTTGCTCATGCAGGAAAGGGGCGTAAGGGCCAGGGCCGCGTTATCAAGGAGTGTGCCGGCTGAGAGCTACGTCGGCCCGCAAGAAAGAAAGACCTGAAATTCTGTGTTCGGGGTGAAGAAACGCGCTGCTACCAGGCTTGTTCAAGGGCAAAGCCCGGCGCGCCCTGCCACAAAGCCCGACAGGATAACCGGGTTCAGTGCAAAAATGGCAGCCAAGGCCCGGGAAAATTATGGGAATGCACGGGGCGGAGCCAACCTTGACGCGCACGGTGTGTCTGTTCTGCTTACATTCACCCCATCATTTTCTTTCCTCTCGTTGTTTCCTATGAAGTTAAAACAGTTAGGCCTGCTGGGGCTGAGCGTGGTGCTGGCACTGCCGGCCGCGCAGGCGCAGCAGAAAACGGCTGCTAAAGCCACTACCACCAAAGCCACCGGCGGTACGCGCCTGGTCGAAAAAGTAACCGCCAAGCCCGGCGAGGTCGTAATTCCCTACGAGAAGTACGTGCTGCCCAACGGCCTCACGCTGGTGGTGCACGAAGACCACTCCGACCCCATCGTGCACGTGGACGTGACCTACCACGTGGGCTCGGCCCGCGAAACCATCGGCAAGTCGGGCTTTGCCCACTTCTTCGAGCACATGATGTTCCAGGGTTCCGACAACGTGGGCGACGAGCAGCACTTCAAGCTGGTGTCGGCCGCCGGCGGCACGCTCAACGGCTCCACCAACCGCGACCGGACCAACTATTTCGAGACGCTGCCCAACAACCAGTTGGAAACGGCCCTGTGGCTGGAAGCCGACCGCATGGGCTTTCTGCTGGACGCCGTAACGCAGCCCAAGTTTGAAAACCAGCGCTCCACCGTGAAAAACGAGCGGGGCCAGAACTACGACAACCGCCCCTACGGCCTGGCCGGCGAGATGGTGTCGAAGAACCTGTACCCCTACGGGCACCCTTACAGCTGGATGACCATTGGCTACCTCGAAGACCTGGACCGCTCCGACGTAAACGACCTCAAGAACTTCTTCCTGCGCTGGTACGGCCCCAACAACGCTACCCTGACGGTGGGCGGCGACGTGAAGCCCGCCGACGTGGTGAGGCTGGCTGAGAAGTACTTCGGCTCCATCAACCGGGGGCCGGCCGTGCAGAACATGAAGCTGCCCGCGCCCAAGCTCACCCAGGACCGCTACGTGAGCTACGAAGACAACGTGCGCTTCCCGATGCTGCGCATGGTGCTGCCCACCGTGCCCCGCTACCATCCCGATGAGCCAGCCCTCGATGCGCTGGCCGAAATCCTAGGCGGCGGCAACAACTCCCTGCTCTACAAAAACCTGGTGAAAAACCAGAAAGCCATTCAGGCCAACGCGGGGCACCCCACGGCCGAGCTGGCCGGCGAGTTCACCTTCACCGCGGTAGGCTTCCCTGGCAAAGGCCTCGACAGCCTGGAAATGGTGGTGCGCAAGTCGTTGGCCGAGTTTGAGAAGCGCGGCGTAACCGATGAGGACCTGCAGCGCTTTAAAGCCACCCGCGAAGCCCAGACCATCGACGGGCTTGCCAGCGTGAGCGGCAAGGTGTCGGAGCTGGCTTCGGCCCAGACGTTTACCGGCTCGCCCAACCGCATCACCCAGGACTTGAAAGAGCTGCGTGCCCTCACCAAAGCCGATGTGCTGCGCGTGTACAACCAATACATCAAAGGCAAGAAAGCCGTGATTCTGAGTGTGGTGCCCAAGGGTGGCAAAAACCTCGTGGCCCGCGCCGACAACTACACCGTGTCCAAAGAGGGCTTCACCATGCCCAAGGATGAGTACGCGGGCCTGACCTACAAGAAGGCTACCGACAACTTCGACCGCAAGCAGCAGCCCAAATCCGGCACCAACCCCGTGGTGCAGGTGCCCGCCTTCTGGCAGCAGACGATGCCCAACGGCCTGAAGGTAATCGGCTCCCGCAACGCCGAAATTCCGAAGGTGACGATGCAGCTCACCATTCCCGGCGGCCACCGCCTGGCCCAGCAGACTCCCGGTAAAGCCGGCCTCGCCGCCCTCACCGCCGCTATGCTAAGCGAAGGCACGCAGAAATATACGCCCGAGCAGTTCAGCGCCGCGCTGGAAAAGCTGGGCAGCTCCATTGACGTGGTAGCCGGTGAAGACAACACGACCATCTACGTGGAGTCGCTCACCAAGAACCTGGATGCTACGCTGGCTTTGCTGGAAGAAAGCCTGCTGCGCCCCCGCTTCGACGCCCAGGACTTTGCCCGGGTGAAAAAGCAGACCTTGGAAAACATTGCCAGCCAGAACGTGCAGCCCGTGGCCATTGCCAACAACACGTTTGCCCGCCTGATTTACCCTTCCGGCGACATTATGCGTGTGCCGGCCATCGGCTCTACTGCTTCGGTGCAAACCCTCACGCTGGATGATGTAAAGCAGTTCTATCAGCAGAACTACGCGCCTAATATCTCCAACCTGGTGGTAGTGGGCGACGTGGCGGAGGCCCAGCTGCTGCCCAAGCTCAAGTTCCTGCAAACCTGGGCCAAGAAGGATGTGGCTCTACCCGCTCCCGCTACGGCTGCCATGCCTACGGAGAAAACCCGCGTTTACTTCGTGAACAAGGACGGCGCCGCGCAATCGGAAATCCGCATTGGCTACCTGGGCATGCCCTACGATGCTACCGGCGAGTACTACCGCGCCGGCCTGGCTAACTACCTGCTGGGGGGCGCCTTCAACTCGCGCATCAACCTGAACCTGCGCGAAGACAAAGGCTACACCTACGGCGCCCGCTCGGGCTTCCGAGGTAGCAAGTACGCAGGACCGTTCACGGCCCAGGCCGGCGTGCGCGCCGATGCCACCGCTGCCTCGGTAAAGGAGTTTATGAAAGAGCTGCAGAACTACCGCAACGGCATCTCGGATGACGAACTGCAGTTTGTGCAGGCTTCCATCGGGCAGAGCGACGCCCTGCGCTACGAAACCGGCCGTCAGAAAGCCGCTTTCCTGGGCCGCATCGTGGAGTACGACCTCGACAAAGGCTACGTGCAGCAGCAGAGCGACATCCTGCGCAACCTGAAGAAGGAAGATGTGCAGGCCCTGGCCCAGAAATACCTGCCCACCGACAACATGTACATTGTGGTGGTAGGCGACCGGGCCAAAGCCTTCCCCGGCCTCAGTGAGCTGGGCTACGAAGTAGTGGAGCTGGATCTGGAGGGTAATCCTGTAGCTTCGGCCGCACCGGCCCCCGCCGCTACTCCGGCTCCTGCCCCCGCCACTGCCGACCCCGCTACTACCGTCAAGAAAGCCAAAAGCAAAACCAAAGGCGAAGACGGCAAGAAAAAGCGCAAGGAAAAGAACGACGAGAACAGCCAGAAGGTAAAGGAGAAGGGCGAGTAACCTCGCTTGTCTGACTACCTGCAAAACCGCCCGGTTCCTATTGGAGCCGGGTGGTTTTGTTTGTTAGGCTGAGTTCAGTTAGCAATATGACGATGTGCAGGAGTAGAAAGAGCGTGCTTCATCAGTTCCCGCCATAGTCGGCGTTCCTCTGCTTCAGCCGAGGCCAGAATTTCCCGGGCTTCGGCCAGTAGCCGCTCGCCCGGCTGCATCTCCTTGCGGTAAAGCAACAATGTTAACAGAACAAAGGACACGCCAGGTAGTAACAACCCCAGCGCAAACCACAGCCAGAACAAGCGGCCGTAGCTATAGGCGCAGTACCCCGTCACGAGTGGTACTAGTAGAAAAATGCTTAATCCCGCGAACAGCAGATCAACGAACATAGCGGTAGGGCTGGTTAAGCAAGGGGTTCAGTTACCTGGGGCGCGGGCGTCTCCGCAAGCCTCCGGTACGTGGGGCCATTGTCCACGGTGTACTTGAGCACGGACTTCACCTCGGCCATGTTGATGACGGGGAAGAACTTGGCAAACAGCAGGAACAAGGTGAAGAACAGGCCCAGCGT
>NZ_JADWYK010000024.1 GCF_015773195.1 Hymenobacter guriensis | reverse complement strand
CCCGTTGCGCCTATGGTACTGCCTTCACCGGTGGGAGAGTCGGTCGCCGCCAACCCTATCTTCGCTCAGCGCCCCCGTGTCACCCCCTCCCCAACCCGGAGGCCGATGCGGGGGCGCTGTCGTTATGTGCCTGGCGGTAGGGGCGGGCGTTAATCGATATAACGTGGTGGTAGCTTTTGGTAGCGGACTTGTTTAGGCCGCAGCGTATCAATGTAGAAGGCATAATTATTAAGTACAATGCGCGCCTCCGTGGGCTTGGATGGTTTGCGGAAAGTCTGCAGCCGCGCCAAAGGAATGGTCGTTACTTGATGCGCATTGTGCTTATCGATGGTTTGCAAGCCCCCAGACTCCATTAAAAAATAATAGGTGTGTGTTTGGGGTAAATAGAAGCGCGGTACGTCAAAGCCTATTGCTCCGCTAACGCCAGTATACCTGAAAGTCTTGCGCACGTTGCCACGGCGGTTAATGATGAAGGCGTTAGGCTTATTTTTCATATGTGGGTCTTCAGCCCAAGCAGGGTCGTTGAAAGCGGCGGTTATTGCGAATTCATTTAAGGTTTCTGTTGTATCTACGCTCAGTTGAGGACGGTATTGCCCGTATCGGTAAAGCAGGTAAAACGTGGAATCCGTCAGCGGGAAGGCAGCCAGCAACTGCGCTTTGGGCTTAACTAAGCTCACCTGTCGACCATCAGGCGACACCAAGGCCTCGCAGGTAAGCAGTGTGCCGTCCGGGAGCAGGCGCGGCTCACAATCCGGGGCATCCCAGTTGGAGGAATAACTGGTCGCTAAGCGTTTCACTTGGCCATTGAAACCCAGCACCAACACACAGCGCTGCCAGACGTCACTGTACGGAATGCCGATATCCAGGCTGAATACCAGCGTCTGGCTGGGAGCATGGACGCCCACAAACATGGGCGGCACCAATTCGCTTACCGTTACTACGTCGCGGCTGGCAACGCTATATAACTCTTCTTTGCGCACTTTTCGGTGAAATACCTGCTTTCCTGCTGCGTCGAAGAGAGTAATAGCTACGTGACCCTGATACCCACGCACCCGGCCGGTTTTGGCGAAACTACTGGTATCATCAGCGAAGGCCGGACCTACTGTGCCCTGAGTGGTAGTGACCAGCGGCTTGGTGGAGTCAGTTTCGGCCCGCAAGAGAAGCCGATACTTTTGCGGGCCGCTATAGAAAGTGGTGTCGTGACCTATACGGTAGCCGAATCTGACGCGGCTAACGTCCGTTGTATCGGACGCTGGAGGTGGGGCCACAGGTGAAGGTTGTAGTACAACGCTATAGGTGCTATCAGGTGGCACTACAGCGGCCGAAGGCGCTTGGCTGACGGGGCGTTGCTGCTCACAGGAAGTCAATAGTAACACTGAAACAACTACCCAGCCAGAGAAACGGCGCATACGTGAACTGGGCAAGGGGCTATTAAACCTACCCAGTACTCAACGATACGGTTTTTCGAACGGATTTGCTAGCCTACTCCACTGCCAATACCAAGCCTTTCAGGTACTCGCCTTCGGGATGGAAGAGGCTTACCGGATGGTCGGCAGGCTGGGTGAGGCGGTGCAGGATGCGGGCAGGCCGCCCGGCTTCAATGGCTGCGGCGAGGATGGCACCCTCGAACAACTCCATGCTTACCACCTGCGAGCAACTGAAGGTGAACAGCAGTCCCCCGGGCGCAATCTGCCGCAGACCAGCCACATTCAGTCGCTTGTAGCCCATCAGGGCGTTGTGGCGGGCCGAGAGGTGCTTGGCAAAAGCTGGTGGGTCCAGCACAATAAGGTCGTACTGGTTGTGGCGGTCCTTCAGGAAGCTGAATACATCCTGGGCATAAGCCTCGTGACGGTCCTGGTGTCCGGTAAGGGCGGCGTTGCGCTCCGTAAGCTCGATAGCCTTTTTACTGGAATCGACGGAGTGAACCAGCTCGGCCCCGGCCATGAGAGCGTAGGAACTGAAGCCACCGGTATAGCAGAATGTGTTGAGCACCCGGCGGCCGGGCGCATAGCGGGCCAGCAGGCTGCGGTTGTCGCGCTGGTCGATGAAGAAGCCCGTTTTCTGGCCCGTTTCCCAGTCAACCGCGAAAGGGTGGCCGTTTTCCTGCACAATATGCTCCTGCCCGCTGCCTTCCCCAAAGAGGTAGCCATTCTGTGCTCCAGGTGCGGCCTTGGCGGGCACAGTTTCGGCGCTTTTATCATAGATGGCCCGCAGCCCGGGAATTACGGCCTGGAGTGCCTGCGCAATCAGGGGCCGGGCCTTATACATACCGGCGCTGTGGGTTTGCACCACGGCCGTGTCGCCGTATACATCGATGATCAGGCCGGGCATACCGTCGCCCTCGGCGTGAGCCAGACGGTACACGTTGGTGTTGCCGGTGCCAGTCAGGCCCAGGCCCTGACGAAGCTGGTAGGCATTACGAATTTTTTCTTTCCAGAACGCCGCATCGGGCCACTGCGCCTCGGGCCCGAAAGACAGCATGCGCACTGCAATAGAGCCGGGCGCATAATGGCCCACCCCCAGCAACTCACCACCCGCCGCGTGCACAGCTACCAGCTCACCCTCTACCACTTCGCCCTGCATGCGTCCGATGGCCCCGGAAAATACCCACGGGTGCAGGCGACGAAGGGATTGGTCTTTACCGGGTTTGAGCGTAACGGAGGCAGCAGGCATGGCAGGCAGCGGAAAAACAAATGAATGGGCTACAAAGGTAGACCACGGATGGGCACGGATTTCAACGGATTCCGCGGATTTTGTAGCTAGCGCAATGATGAGAGCGTACTTCACCCTAAGTAATAATTGCTCACCAAAGGCTAAGCAAAAGGGTCCAGCCAAGCAATGAGTACGGCTAATGCAGCCAGCCCGGCCAGCACTGCCCAGACAGGCCCGCCCCAGATCAGTAGGCCAATGAGGCTGATAGGTAGTACGATCAAGCCTAATACGCCCAGCACGGTAGTGCCCAGGCCCACTTCCTGTGCCTGTTGCGGCCTCTTTTGGGGCTTCTTTGCAACTTGGGCAGCGGAGCGGGCCAGTATCGGGTGATTTGCTGCCATCTGGCGCACGGCCATCATGTGCTGGTAGCGCGGGCGGCGAGTGGGTTGGCATAGCTGCGTTTTCTGCCGTGGCGGTGGCACAAGGCTAGCTGGCTCGGTGCCAGGTACAGCCCTTGGGGACGAAACAGAGGCCGGGCTACTAGCTGCGAGCAGCGTATCAGATAAAATTACACCCTGAACAACAGGTTGAAACTGATACGACGGGTGAGAGCCAGCACAGCCTGCCAGCGCCAAGCCGCAGACCAACGCACTTACGCGCCGCGCAACCAAATGGCGCAAGCCGCAGGCCAGAAAAGGAGAGTTGAACATATAGAAAAGCGGAGGGACGGCAAGATACCGGGTAGACACCCGGCTTGTACGGCAACCAGCCCAACTACGCTGCCGGGACCCGGCCATCATTCCCGGCAGCCGCCATTATCAGCCAGCGGTAGGCTTCCCAAACCAGCGGCGGTATACGGGGCCGCGCACCGCAAACTGCGTCCACATCACCGGGTACAGTAATACATCGAGACCAGTAAACAGCGTACGGTAAGTAATATCCTCCACAATGAAAGTGCCGCCGTCCGGCGCGGGCTGCAGCAGGTGGCGGTGGCGCCAGGAGCGTAGCGGCGCGGGTAGCTGCTGCCCCTCATCCACGAAATAGTACGTGCCGTCGGGCAGCGTGCCGTGTTCGGTAATGAGCGAGGTCCAGCGGACCCGGAGCGGACCCGCTCCCAACTCAATCTGCACTTCGTTGCCGCGCTGGCAGCCATCGAAGCGGAGCAGGCGCATGGGCGGAAACGGGGGAGCCAGCGCTAGAAACAACGCCCGGGTAAAGCCCTGCCAGACCTGGGCCGGCGACGCGGCTACGTGATTGCGGAGAAGGAGGTGCATGGCTGGCTACAGGAAGGCTGGCGTGAAAAGTCCCATGCTGGAGGATGGCTGGTTGTTTATCCCAGCAGCTCCTCAATATCTTCCTTCGTGAGGCTTTTGATGATGGCCTCGTCCGTGGTAATCAAATCGGTGACGAGTTGAATTTTCTTGCGCTGCAGTGCCAGAATCTTCTCCTCTACGGTATTCTTGCTGATGAACTTGTAGGTGAACACGGTGCGCTGCTGCCCGATGCGGTGGGCGCGGTCAACGGCCTGGGCTTCCACAGCTGGGTTCCACCACGGGTCGAGGATGAACACATAATCGGCGGCGGTGAGGTTGAGGCCTACGCCGCCTGCTTTCAGGGAAATCAGGAAGACGCGCAGGCTTTCCGTCTCCTGGAAGCGCTGCACCTCCTGGTGCCGGTCGCGGGTGTTGCCGTCGAGGTAGGCGTACTTGATCTGCTTTTCATCCAGGGAGGCACGCACCAGGTCCAGGTGCTTCACAAACTGGCTAAAAACGAGCACCTTGTGGCCCTCGGCTATTACACTCCGAATCATGCGCACCACTTCACGCAGCTTGCCCGACTCGGCCTCGTAGCTTTCGTCGGCCATGCGGGGGTGGTTGGCAATCTGGCGCAGCTTGGTGAGGCCCTGCAGCAGCATAAACTGGGTGCCGGCCGTGCCGTGCTCCTCAATGTTCTGCAGAATCTTGTTGCGGTAGAAGCTCTTGGTTTCCTCGTAGCACTGGGCCTGCTCCTCCGTCATGGTGCAGTAGCTCAGGTGCTCAATTTTCTCGGGCAGCTCACGGGCCACCTGCGCCTTGTGGCGCCGCAGAATAAAGGGCTTGATGAGCAAGTGCAGGCGCTTGGTTTTCTGCTCGTCCTTTTCCTTCTCGATAGGCTTAAGAAACTCCTTGCGGAAAAACGCCTGTGACCCCAGCAACCCCGGATTGATGAACGACATCTGCGACCAGAGGTCCATGGTGCTGTTTTCCACCGGCGTGCCGGTCAGGATCAGCCGGTGGCGGGAGTTGAGGCGGCGTACCGCCTGAGAAGTAGTGGAGCCGGGGTTCTTGATGGCCTGTGACTCATCCAGAATCACGTAGTCGAAGTGGTAGGTTTTGAGCAGGTCCGCATCGAGGCGTACGATGCCGTAGCTGGTTAAGACCAGGTCGTACTCGGCAAACTGCTCCACGTTCTTGTCGCGGTAGGTGCCGGTATAAATCAGCAGGCGTAGCCCAGGTGTGAACTTGAACGCCTCGGCCATCCAGTTATACACCAGAGAAGTAGGCATCACCAGCAACGAAGCGGCCCCGCCCGCCGCCCCGCTTTCCTTGCGGTGCAGGAGCATGGCCAGCGTCTGAATGGTTTTACCAAGGCCCATATCATCGGCCAGGCAGCCCCCGAAACGATACTGCTGCACGAAATGGAGCCAGTTGTAGCCAGCCTTCTGATACGGGCGCAGCTCGCCCCGGAAACCAACGGGAATGGGTTGGTCTTCCACGGCCTCAAAGTCGCGCAGCTTTTCCAGCTTGCGGCTCATGGTCACGGTAGCCAGGTTGCCGTTCTGCAGGTCGCTGATGAGGGCTACATGGTGTTTTTTGAGCGTGAGCGAGTGGTGGTGCTCCTCGGCAAAAGCAAACAGCTCCAGGTACTCCGTAAACCACTCTTCGGGAATGATGGCAATCTGCCCGTTGGGCAGCCGGAACTCGTGACGGCGGTTAAGAATGTAAGGCCGCAGCCGGATAAACGGAATTTCGTAGTCGCCAAAGCGCACGGTGCCATGTACGTCAAACCAGTCACTGGTTTCGGTAATGCCCACCTGCACCGTCACGGCCCCGATAAAGTAGTCTTTGCCCGAATGCGTACCCTGCTCCACCGTGAAGCCCAAGCGCTCCAGATCCTCGGCGTGGCTGTGCAGCCAGCGGAAAGCAGTAGCTTTTTCGAGCACGGCCCGGCCATTGCGTACCTCCAGGGCCCGCTGCCGCAGCTCCCCAATGATTTCCTGCTCGTGGTCGAGGTTGCGGATAAGCCGGTGGAAGATGTAGTTGCCGTTGGTTTTTTCCAGCTTCACGCACACCCGCTTATCGAAGCTGTGGTGCACCGTGTGGCCGCCGTAGCAGAAAGACAAATCGAAGTGGATGTGCTCGGCCGGCGCGACCAGCGTGGCTACGCCTCCACTCTCGGTGGCTACGCGGCTGCGGCCGGCGGCGCGGGCGGCCACGGGCCGCTCTTCCAGCACCACTTCGGGCCCCGGTACGTCCGAAAACGTGAGGTGGGGCTTGCCCACGTAGCGCTCCGAGCGGATATCGAAGCCACGGGCGTGTACATCAAACGACTCTACCAGCGGAGCCACGAAGCGTTGGAAGTAGCTTTCCTCCACCTGCCGCGGAATCACGATAAACTTTTTGCGCAGGAAGGGCTGCAGCTTGCGGCCGTCTACGTCGTTGCGGAAGCTGTAAAGTACGCCATCCAGCAGCAGCCAAGCCGGCTGGGAGCACACCAGCACGGCATCCTTGAACTGAAAGTCAAGGCGCTGGCCCTGGTACTGGATGGTGGGGAAGTAGTGGGTGTTGTCTTCGTTGCGGCGGAAATGGAACAGCACCGAGGCCCGCTCTGGCGCCAGTTGGATTTCGCGCCAGGTAGGCTCGCCGTCCTTGCCCATGATGAACACGCACTTGCCCGCCAGCCGCGCCAGAATCTGGGCCATACGGTGCTGCACGTACTGACAGATGCGGTCCTGCAGGGCTTTGTCGCCTTTATCGGGGTCGTAGATCTTGAAGAAGAAGTCGGCGGTATTGATTTTCTTGGGCCAGAACTCTTTGATAACGGCTTCCTGCTGAATCTGGTCCGTCAGGGCAATGATTTCGAAGTCGGCGGGGTCGAGACCATCGGCAAACTCGGCGGCGTTTTTGGCCGATACACTCTGGTGCTGAAGGGTGAGCTGGCCGCGGGCATTGCGCTGTACCACGTATGACTCAAACAGATACCCCAGGAACTCATGCTCCAACAGGGAGTATACTATTTGAAATGGCTGCGCCGTGGAGACTTTCATAATAATCGCCTAATGCGGCATCGAAAGTAAGAACAAATGCCATATACCGAATAATATAGCGTAAAGCAAAGTTTTTTCTGTAAATAGTCATAATTTTCCACACGGAATATACCAATCCGTGGGGAATTTGAGCCAGCCAGAAAAACTGTTTCCGGGTTTGGTGCCTTTACAGATTGTCGCGCAGATCGAGGCGGGAGGCAGCCAGGGCCGGCCGGATGGACACCGCAATGGTAATGAACACAATGGCCAGCCCCGTGAGGGCAATATCGGCCGCCTGCATCTTCACAGGGTAAGAATCCACTACCGCGGTGGCCATACCCATCGAAACCAGCCCGAACGTTTGCTGCAGCCAGCAGATGGTAACGCCCAACACCAGGCCGGTAATGGCACCTACCTGGGCTACAATGGCTCCTTCGAACAGGAAGATGTTGCGGATGGTGTGGCTGGTAGCGCCCATAGCCTGGAGTACGGCTACGTCCTTGCGCTTGTCAATCACCAGCATTGAGAGGGAGAAGAAGATATTGAGCGAGGCAATCAGCAGGATAAAGGCGAAGGTGATGAACACGAACATCTTTTCCACCTTGATGGCCTTGAGCAAGCTCACGTGCTGCTCGTCGGAATTGAACACCGAGAATTTCGGACCCAGGGCCTTTTTCACCTCCTCCTGCACCTGGTCGATTTCACGGCTCTCACTTACTTTCACCTCTAGGCTGGTACGGCGGCTGCCGTAGTTAAGCAGGGTCTGCGCAAAATTGAGCGGCACGAAAATATAGCTGTCGTCGATCTGCTGCTCAATCAGGAACACGCCGCCGGCGAGGATGGGCTGCTCGTTGAAGGCCGTTTCGGGGTTGAAGGACAGAGTACGCTTGCCGGTATTGCGCGGGTAGAGCAGCTGCAGGGGCGAAAGTCGGTTGTCGAGGGCGATGCTGAGTTCGTGCTGCACTCCGGCACCTACCAGGGCATACTCGGCACCATCTTTCACCAGGCGGTGGTCGCCCTGTACCAGGGCCGAGTCGATGTTGCTTTGGGCAAAGAAATTTTCCGAAACGCCTTTCATCTTCACTACCATCTGGCGGTCGTGGTAGCGCAGTAGGGCATTGTCCTCAATAACTTCTGTGACGATGGCCACGCCCGGCACTTGGCGGATACGGTTGAGCAACTGCTCATTCATCTCGAAGGACTTGCCCGCCACCGCCGCAATTTTCAGATCCGGGTCCGATTTGCCGTAGAGCGAGCGGACCAGGTCTTCGAGGCCGTTGAAAACCGACAGCACGATAATCAGGGCCATAGTGCCTACGGCTACCCCCACCATCGAAATGTTGGAGATGATGCTAATGATGTTGCGCTTCTTCTTCGAGAGAAAATAACGCCGGGCAATGAGGAACGGAACGTTCATGCAGGGCGCGGGGAGGCTGAAAAACGAGAGGTGAAGCTGTATACGGATTAACCGGCGCGGCGCATGAAGTCCTCCAGACGCCGGAGCCGTTCTTCGTGGTCCTGAAAGACGGTGGTACGGATGCCGCGCAAATCAGATTTGATGTCGCCCAGGTGGTCGAGCACTGTCCCGGCAAACGCATTGAAGCCGGCTTCGTTGCGGTCGAGGCGGTCCAGAATCTTTTCCTGGGTGCGCTGCATTTGCTCCTGCACCGTAAGCATGCGCTCCTGCACGTCTACCACGGTACGCAGGACGCTGCTGTGCTTTTGCAGCTCCAGCAGGATATCCGTAATAATCTCCGAGAAATCGTTCTTGTCGGCCATAGCAAAAGTGGCGGTTGCCTGATAGATGCTCCAAGATACGCCAGCCGCGCCGAAACAGCTACTTCCAGGCCTTCACAATCAGGCCGGTGCCGGAATCGTGGATGCGGGTGGCGTCAAACCAGTTCAAAAGCAGGCAGAAAGGAAACACCACGGCGTAGTAGAACGGCAGCAGCAGGAAAAACCAGCGCGACACGCCCAGCAGTTGAATGGGATACTTCATGCTCAGGCGCCACGACACCTGGCCCGGCTCCCCGTAGCTGTAGCGGGCCTCAATCCGCTCGAAGCCGGCCGTACGCAGCTTCTGCTGGATTTCGTGGATATTGTACCCGTCGCGCACGTGCTCTTCTATAAAGCTGGATTCGCCGTCGCCGTGCACGTCGGAGCCGCCCTGGTCGGAGGGGGTTGAAATGAGCAGCATACCGCCGTCCTTGAGCGAGGCGTGAATGTTGCGGAACACTTCCACGTCTTCCAGAATGTGCTCCATCACGTCAACCGACAAGGCCAGATCGAAGGTGTTGGACTCCTGGTAGAGCACCAGATCCTGCACCGCAAACTGCACGTAGGGTCGCCCGATCTGGCGGAAAAACTGGTTGGAGTCGGCAATCTGCTCTTCCTTTACATCCACGGCCAGAATCTGCCACTTGCGGCTCAAACCCGAAAGCCAGTACGTATACTGCCCGTAGCCGGAGCCGGCATCCAGGATGGTGAGAGCCTCATCGGCGCGGCCTTTGGCCCACTGGCGCAGCTCGCGGTGGACGTGCCAGGTGCGCAGCAGCAATAAGTCGAGCAGGTGATAGAACACGCGCCGCAGCCAGGGCGTGCGGTTGAATACCTGGCCCAGCGTTTTCTTGATCGGGTCGTAATGCACTGTAAAAGTGAATGAGTAAATGAGTGAATGAGTGATGGATGGCGGGAGTGGCCGAGGAAATACTTCACTCATTCACTCATTCGCTCACTCACTTTTCGTCTTCGTCGGAGTAGAGGCGGGGGCGCTTGGGCGGGTTCTGAGGGTCGGAGTCGTCTTCGGAAGGGGGAGACGGGATGCTCAGGCTCCCAAACACTTCGTCCATGCGGGCGGCGTAGGCCGCGCTGTCGTCGAGGAAGAACTGCAGGGCCGGCACCACGCGCACCTGCTGGCGCACGCGCTTAGCCAGGGCCATACGAATGGCCTTTTCGTTGTCGCGCACCTGCTCCAGCAGCTGCTCGCCGCTGCCGGCCAGCAGGGCACTCAGGTACACGCGGGCCGTGCCCAGGTCGGGCGACACACGAATGGTGCTGATGCCGGGCGCCAGACCCGTAAACAGGTGGGGTACGTCGCGCTGAAACACGGTGGCCAGCTCCTGCTGCAACAAGCTGGCAAATTTCTGTTGTCGTTTGCTTTCCATAAGAGCTGGCAAAGATAGGGACTTAGGGAGTTGCGCCGGAACAGGTTTGTTGGCTGACCGCTGAATCGGGAATGGCCGGCACTGCCGGGCGGTCTATCTTTGCTGCGGTTGAGGGTTCAGTCATAAAAGACAAGCCCCTAAGACTCTAAGATCCTAAGTCCCCAGAAACCCACTTGCTCCAGTTCTTTAAAAGCACCCTGCCCAGCCGGCTGCTGGCGCTGCTCCTGCTGATTCTGGCGTTGCGCCTGCCCCTGCACGCGCTGGGAATCCCGCTCACGCCCGCCGAGCTGCACGCTCTGCTGGTTGGCGAGCGGGTGCACGCCGGCGCGCTGCCCTACCGCGACCTGTACGACAGCACCGCCCCGCTGGTCGCCTGGTTTCTGGGCGGGCTCGATGCCGTAGCGGCCCGGCCGCTGTGGCTGTACCGCATCCTGGCCCTCACGGCGCTGGTAGCGCAGGCCCTGCGCTTCAACTTTGTGCTCAATCATAGCGGCGTACACCCCGAGCGGGGCTACGTGGCAGCCCTGACGTACCTGTTGCTTGCCAGCGTTACCACTGATCTGGATACTCTGTCGCCGCTGCTGCTGGGCCAGACCAGCATCGTATTTGCGCTGAGTGCCCTGCTGCCCACACTGCGGGAGGGCTACGACAACCGGCGTCTGTTCCGGGCGGGCTTTCTGATTGGGCTGGGGGCCCTATCGTTTCTGCCGCTGGCGCTGTTCCTGGTGGTGGCACTGTTTGCCGTTATTATCTTCGCGGCCAACTCCTTTCGCAGCTTTCTGCTGCTGCTGTGCGGCTTCCTGTTTCCGTATGCCGCGGTAGCCACGCTCTACCTCTACGCCGACGCGCTGCCCAGCTTCAGCGAGTTTCATCTGAAGCCGATGCTGCAGGGGCTGGCAGCGGCGCAGGATGGCCTCCCGCGCGTTCTACAGCTGCGGCTGCTGGTGGTGCCCGGCATCGTGCTGGTGCTGGCGCTGGCCCGCACCTTCACCACTTCGCTGGGGCTGGTGTTCCAGGCCAAGTTTATGCAGCTGATGCTGGTATGGCTGGTACAGGCCGTGGTGCTGCTGCTGCTCACGCGGGGCATTGCGCCCGGCTCGTTGGTGCTGCTGCTGCCGCCGCTGTCGTATTTCAGCTTATTTCTGTGGCAAAAATCCACGCGCAGCTGGGTGCCGGGGCTGCTGATGCTCCTGCTGCTGGCCGTAGTGGAAGTGGTGCGCTACCGGGGGGTGCTGCAGCTGGACCATGTGCTGCCGCTGCCGCTTGAAGAAAATTATGCCGTGCGCCCCAATCCCGTGTATGCGGAGCTGGAGCAGCAGCGCCTGCTGGTGCTCGGCCCCGACCGGCGCCCGTACCTGCACAATCAGCTGGCCACGCCTTACCTCGACTGGCAGCTGGCGCAGGCGGATTTTGGCCACCTCAACCAGTACGCGGCCGTGTTTCGGCTGGCGCGCAACATCGGCCCGCAGCCGCCCACCTATATCATCGACCAGGCCCGCCTGATGCCCGAGCTGCAATACAAAGTCCCGGCTGTGTTCGGGCGCTATCAGCGCACCGCCACGCCGGGACTGTATGAGTTAAAGTAAATGGTTGTCTTGTTAAAGGAGTATAAGGCTGTTGTTTAACATGACTGTCCAGCCATTCAACAAGACAATCATCGTCACCAGTTAACAATTAATCTTATCCACGCGGGTTTGGTGGCGGCCACCTTCAAAGTCGGTTTCCAAGAACTGGGTTACGATGGCGCGGGCAGCTTCCTCGCTCACAAAGCGGGCCGGCAGGCAGATGACGTTGGCGTTGTTGTGCTGCCGCGCCAGTGAGGCCAGCTCCGGCTCCCAGGCAATGGCCGCCCGAATGCCCGCGTGCTTGTTGGCCGTGATGCACACCCCATTGGCCGAGCCGCATACCAGAATTCCCTGCTCAAACTCGCCGCCGGTAATGGCTGCGGCCAGCGGATGCACATAGTCGGGGTAGTCCACCGAGTCGGGAGAGTGGGTGCCGAAGTCACGCACCGCGTAGCCTTGCTCTGCAAGCCAGGTTTTCAGCATTTCCTTGTAAGCAAAGCCGGCGTGGTCGGCCCCAATGGCGAGGGTTTTCATTTTCGAATGTGCTAATGTGGGGAATGTGCTAATGGGGTTTGAATGTGCTAATGTGGGGAATGTACTGAGGTGCTAATTAAGAGAGAACGGGCTGACGAAGAACGACAATCAGCACATTCAACCACATTTCTCCCATTAGTACATTTAACCCACATTTCCCACCTCAGCACATTAACTGATGCCCTGGTTCTGAGCCAGCTGTTCGTTCAGGCGCCGGGTACTATTGCGGCGCACCACGCGGGCAATGTGAATGCTGAGCTCGTAGAGCAGGAGGATGGGGATGGTGACGATAATCTGGGCCGATACATCGGGCGGGGTGATGACGGCAGCCACGACCAGGATGACCACAATGGCGTGCTTGCGGTACATGCGCATAATTTCGTGGGTAATCAGCCCCGCTTTGGCCAGGAAGAACACAATCATGGGCAGCTCAAACACGAAGGCACACGACAGCGACATGGTGGTGAGCGTACTGAGGTAGCTCTGCATGTCGATCTGGTTTTCGATGGTGGCATCCACCACGTAGCCCGCCAGGAAGTTGATGCTGAGCGGAGCCGCCACGTAGTAGCCAAACAGCAGCCCGATGGCAAACAGCACCGACACAAAGAACACCGCTCCCCGGGAGTTGGCCTGCTCGTGCGGGTACAGCCCCGGCTTGATAAAGCGCCACAATTCCCAGAACAGGTAAGGGAAACCAAGCACCAGACCCACGGTAAACGAGGTGCTGATGTGCATAGTAAGCTGCCCGCTCATTTCGCGGTTCTGAATCACGAACCCGATTTTATCCATGCACAGCTCGGGGGCGCCTATCCACTGGCCAAACCGGCAGAACATGCGGTAGGTCCAGAAATCGGAACGCGAAGGCCCGAGAATCAGGTCATGAAACAGGAAGTCCTTAGCGAAGAAAGCGACCGTAGCAAACGCCACCACCGCAATGGCCGCCCGGATGATATGCCAGCGCAGGGCCTCCAGGTGGTCGATGAAAGACATTTCCTGCTGGGTGCCCGGCCGGGATGATTCAGTATTCAAAGGAAGAGGTAAAATGGTGAGATGGTGAATAGGGAGTTGTCGTTCAGACAAATTCCGGTGGACAAACAAACGAGAAACCCAGACAACAGGATGTTGGCTGCCGGGGGGTGGCTGAAAAACTCACCAT
The DNA here is from genome assembly GCF_015773195.1 of Hymenobacter guriensis. Lineage (GTDB taxonomy): Bacteria > Bacteroidota > Bacteroidia > Cytophagales > Hymenobacteraceae > Hymenobacter > Hymenobacter guriensis. The sequence goes on along the minus strand of NZ_JADWYK010000024.1, from coordinate 19,662 downwards.
TTCACCGCCTCACCATCTCACGGTTAAGCAAACAGCGGATACTGCTGCATCCACTCGTTTACCTGGCCCCGCACGCGTAGCAGGTGGGCCTCGTCGGCGTGGTGCATCAGCACGTCGTCAATAAACTCCACAATGCGCGTCATATCAGCCTCCTTCAGGCCCCGCGTCGTTACGGCGGCCGAGCCGATGCGCATGCCGCTGGTCACGAAGGGCGACTTATCGTCGAAGGGCACCATGTTTTTGTTGATGGTGATGTCGGCCTTGATGAGCGTGTTTTCGGCCAGCTTGCCGGTGAGGCCTTTGCTGCGCAGGTCGATGAGCATGAGGTGGTTGTCGGTGCCGCCCGAAATGATGCTGTAGCCGCGGTCCGTAAAGCCCTTGGCCAGCGCCTGGGCGTTGCGGATGATCTGCTGGGTGTAGTCCGTGTATGCATCACTCAGGGCCTCGCCAAACGCTACGGCCTTGGCCCCGATAACGTGCTCCAGCGGTCCGCCCTGGGTGCCGGGGAATACGCCCGAGTCCAGCAGCGCCGACATCATCCGCAACTCGCCTTTGGGGGTTTTCAGCCCGAAAGGGTTTTCAAAGTCCCGGCCCAGCATGATGAGGCCGCCGCGCGGGCCGCGCAGGGTTTTGTGCGTGGTGGTGGTTACGATGTGGCAGTGCTCGAAGGGGTTGTTGAGCAAGCCTTTGGCAATCAGGCCAGAGGGGTGGGAAATATCGGCCAGCAGCAGGGCGCCCACTTCGTCGGCCGCTTCGCGCAGGGCTTTGTAGTCCCAGTCGCGGGAGTAGGCCGAGGCCCCGCAGATGATGAGCTTGGGCTGCTCGCGGCGGGCGGTTTCTTTTACCTTCTGCCAGTCGATAAGGCCGGTTTCGGGCTCCACCCCATAGAACGAAGGCAGATAGAGCTTGCCCGAGAAGTTGACGGGTGAGCCGTGGGTGAGGTGGCCGCCGTGCGAAAGGTCGAAGCCCAGAATTTTGTCGCCGGGGTTCAGCACGGCCAGCATTACGGCGGCGTTGGCCTGGGCGCCGGAATGCGGCTGCACGTTCACCCATTCCACTCCGAACAGCTCCTTGGCCCGGTCGATGGCCAGCTGCTCAATCTGGTCCACAATTTCGCAGCCACCGTAGTAGCGCTTGCCGGGCAGGCCCTCGGCGTACTTGTTGGTCAGGATGGAGCCCTGAGCCCGCATCACCTGCTCCGAGACATAGTTTTCGGAGGCAATGAGTTCAATACCGTGCGTCTGGCGCTCTTTTTCCTGACGAATAAGATCGAACACCGCAGTGTCCTGAGCAAGTGCGGGGGCTTTGGTTTCCATATCGCCAAAGGTAAGGCGGGGCCCGGGAACTGCCAACCTTCTAAAGCAAGCAAACCCGCCCGGAAAACCGAGCGGGTTTTTAGTGCCTGTGAGTAGTGCCTGGTGCTTCGTGCTTAGGTTATACGAGTTGCAGTCGTTGATTTTATTCTGAATCTAAACACGAAGCACTAGGCACAAAGCACTAGACGCTGAAATCTACCGGCGCACTACGCGCTGGCGCAGCACCTGGCCGTTCAGCGTTGCTTCCAGCACATAGGTGCCGGCGGCGCACGCTGGGGCGGCAATCAGCAGCTGGTTAGCGCCGGGCTGCAGGGCGCGGGTGGCAGTCCATACGGTGCGGCCCAGCCCATCTACTAGGCGCAGCACGGCGGTAGCGGCCAGCGGTGAGGTCAGGCGCATCTCCAGGTCCCCGGCGAAGGGGTTGGGATAAGCAGCAAGGGTTAGGCTGGCCGGGCCAAACGCGAGGGTGCGGGCCTCGGTGTGGGTGATGCGGCCGTTGGTGTCTTCCTGGCGCAGGCGGTAGTAGCGCACGCCGGTTTTCTGCTTTTCGGTATCCACGAAGCAGTACTGCTGCCCGCGGCCCGCGGCCGGCACAAAGCCCAGCGTGCGGAACGTGCGTCCATCCGCCGATACTTCCACCCCGAAGCCGTGGTTGTCGATTTCCGTGGCGGTAGTCCAGGAAACTACTGCATTGCTACCATCGGCGCGGGCCGAGAAGGCCGTGAGGGTTACGGGCAGCGGCTTGTCGAAAACACCCAGCGTCCAGCGGCCCAGGCTCGTTACCTTTTCCAGCTCGGCCATGTTCGTGGTGCTGTTGCTGATGCCTTCGGCACTCCAGTCGCCTCCGTTGTTGGTAGACTGCAGGAATTCCAGCTTGCTCATATTCAGCGCACCAATTTCGTGCGGCAGGTATTTGATGATCATAGAGGCCGTCAGGCCGCTGGCTACATCGGCATTCACATCGAAGTACCGCTGAATCTGGCCGGGTGCCGTGGAGCCCGTAGTGCGCACTACCGTCATAAAGCCCGGCAGCACGGAGCCGAACTGGGGCGTAAATACCAGGCCAATGTTGCCAAAGTCTTCGGCTTTCCCAGCTTCCGGCTCCCGGCCCGAGGCTTCTACTTTCCCCAGGATGTAGCTGGCATCGGTTTCCACTACGTTGGCCAGCGGCCCTACGCTAATGAGGAAAGCGCCCGTGTTGAGAATACCCTGCGTCATCTGAATACCGTTGTACACCGTCATGTTGCCCGTCAGGGTTTTGGTGCCGGTGCCGTTTACTTCCAGGTTGAAGTAAGTACCGCCGCTTACTTTCTGGTCGCGGGTACCGGTAAGCTTTACCGCGCCGGTGGTGCAGTTGAAGATGTTGCGGTTGGTCATGTCGCCCTTCACTTCCAGGTCGCCCTGAGTTTGGGCGAAGGTGCCATTATTGGTGAAGTTGCCTTCCACCAGCATGTTGCCGCCGGTGTGGTTGAGGATGCCGCTGTTCGTGAGGTTATTGAGTACGTGCAGTGTGCCGCGCTCCACGGCCATAATCTGGCCGCTGCTCACCGCAAAGTCGCTCAGCACCACGTTGCCCCGGCTTATCAGGCTGTTCACGCCCTTCGTGCCGCTGTTGGCCAGGCCGGAAATTACGTTGGCGGTCAGCTCAACCCGGCCACCTTCTACAAGAATAGCCGTCAGTGACTGCTCGGTGTTCTGGCGGCTCAGCGTGATGTTGCGGATGATGTTGTTGCTGAGTACGTTAGCCGCAGCACCCGTGCCCGAGCCGCAGCTCACCCCAATAGCCTGGAAGTCGTTGATGCCGGTGTTGTCCCAAATGCCGGTAGCAGTAGCCGTGCGTCCGCCAATGGTGTTCGAGGTGATACTATTGCCATCGGAAGCCGCGCCGGGCTGAAAATCGATGGCGCGCTGGGCCGAAGTTGGCGTAGCTGACAGGTTGTAATAGAAGCTGTTTTCGGTGATAGTCCAGGCCCCGCCGTTGCCGGCCTGCACGGCTAGGCCGGTGCCCGTGAAATTGAGCAGCTCATTCTTGCGGATGGTTATCTGCTCGTTGAGCGTGCCGGCCGTGGCGTTGGCGGCATAGATAAGGTTTACGGGCGCGCTGCCGTTGGGCACGTTGCCAATCTGGTTGCCGATGAGTTGCAGTTCCTTGTGGCCCGTGGTAGAGCCGGAGCCAATCACCACCACTCCGCTCAGGCTGCCGGCGTTGCTGCCCTGGATGATAAGGTCCCGGACGGTAATGGCCTGCGCATCATGGGTAAACTGCAGCGTGGGGCGGGCCGCGTCGGGCTGGCGCAGGGTGAGGGCACGGGCCGTGGTGCCGTTGTGGCCATCCACTGTCACATTTGCGGCCCCATCTTCCAGCGCCAGCGTGCCTTCCCACACCACCGTGCTGCCTTCCGCCGGCTTGATAGTGAGCGGCGCGCCGGCCGGGAAAGCCTGCGTGATGGTGACGTCCTCAGTAAAAGTGCCGTCCAGTAGCTGCAGCTCATAAGCCTCTGGACCTGAGGTGTTCCGTAGCGCTTCGTTGATGGTGGCATATTCTCCGCCCGGCCCCACAGTACGAACTATTACGCCCTGGGCACGCCCGGTGCGGGCCAGCAGCAACAGCAGGAGCAGGCCCGCCAACAAAGCCCAGCGGGTGGCGGGCAGCCGACGGGCCGGCCGCCGGCCGTAGAAAGTGCGCGAGGAAAACTGTTTCATGGTTGAAATGAAAAAGGGTGAAAACAGAAGGGAAGCCCAACAGTGGCGGCAATACCTGGCCGGGAAGCGCCTATAAGCGCTTCAACTGCTTGAATACAACGGTTTAGCTGCGTAGGCCTGGACCAGAAACCGGACGGTCAGGAGCAAAAAAGCAGCGGGAAATGAATGACCAACACCACACCATTCGCCCGGCAATCATCTTATACTACTTCACCTGGCGAATGTGACTTAACAAATATAGCCACCCTTTGAGGCAAGTCAATGCCTGTGCGGGCTGGCATTAAGGACTTGTATGTGCTAGGGGTTTAGATGTTTATATTTTATTTATTATGTGCTGACTATCAATAAATTATACTAAATATATTATGTATGAACTGGCTACCAAACGCTGGCTTGAGCTTCCGTTTTCTTGGAATATTCTAAGCATCCCCAAGAATATGAATTATAAAAATTCTAATTGAGGCTTTTGAGTAGATGTCACAAACAGTGGCAAATCCTCCTTGATTCCAGTGCCTTAAGCACTTGCAACAAGACGATAGAAAAGGCTAGCCTGGCCGGCGCATAATAGGGTAGGACAGCTCGCAGTTAGGCACGAGGTGTAGCGTAAAGGTGTCGAGGTTCAGCACGCTGAGCTGGGCCAGCTCGGGGTTATGGCGGTACACACAGCCGGTGTCCAGTTTCAGCACCTGGGCGTGGGTATCGGCCAGGCGCTGTACCTCGGCGGTGGGCGTGGGCACGTGGCCGTGCACGAGGCGCTTGCCCTGCAGCCGCGAGGCATCGAAGGTAAACTTCTTGATATTCATCATAGTCTGATGGTCCCGGCGCATCTGCTCCGGCGGCTGGCGGAAATCAAAGCCAGCGTGTACCAGCACGAAGTCGGGCAGATCGAACTCGTAGGGGAGGGCATCGAGCCAGCGCAGGTAAGGCACCGGAATATCGGCAGCCTGCGCTACCCCGAAGCTGCGCAACGTCAACTCCCGGTCGGCGGCCGAGGCCCATAGGGCGGCGGTGCGGCCCTGGGCAGCATCGAGCAGCTCCTGGTCATGGTTGCCGCGCAGGCACCGGACGGCCATACCCCGGGCCTGCAATTGCATCAGATAATCGAGCACGCCGCGGCTGTCGGGGCCTTTGTTTACGTAGTCGCCCAGCACGTACAGCTCGTCGCGGGCCGAAAACTGGATTACCTTTTCCAGAGCATGGCGCAACGTGCGCAGGCAGCCATGCAGGTCGGTGGTCACAAAACGGGCCATAAACAGCAAACGAAATCGGTGGGTAAAACAAAAAGGCACCTCCCGCTTGCGCGAGAGGTGCCTGGCTATACGACGCTACAGGTTAGTTGTAGGCCGGCTTGTCGAGTTCGGGTTTGTCGAGGTTGCGGTTCGGGTGGCGCAGGGGCGCATCGGCTGCTTCCTGCTCCAGCCGCTCCTCCTGCTCGGGGTCGTACTGGTTTACGGGCAAAGACTCGGCTTTGGGCTGACCGGCGCCGGTGGGGTTGCCGTGGTTTTCCTTCGACTGCTGGTTGGTGTTATTGCTTTTGTAAGGCATGGCAGAAGTTGGGTTAACGTGGAAAAAAGCCGGCGCCTTGCCTGTAAACAAGTAGGGCGCCGGCGAAAAAGCTACTGGTCGATGGCCGTATCGGAGGCGTTCGGGTCGGTGAGGTCCGCGTTGGTACCCTGGCGGGCCAGCTCGGAGTTATCAATGGCCCGAGGCTCCATCTGGCCCAGACCCACGCGCGAGTTGGGGTTCTGCATTTCATCGCGGCCGGGGCGGCTGTCGTCCAGGTCCAGCTCATCGGCGGGCCGGCGGGCCGACATATCAGGATCTTCGTCTTCGGGCAAATCCTGGTTGGGCCGGTCGGGGCGGCCTTCATCGGTGCTACGGATGTTGTCCTCGGGGTGCTGCAGGTCGTCGGTGTTTTCGTTCACCGAAACGGCCGTGATGCCCGAGCCGCTGTCGGTGCCGTAGCCTTCCTTGCCTTCGCGGTTGCCGAAGCCCCCGCGGGCATCTTCATTCTTGGGTGGGTCGGCGCCGGGAATGATGTGCCCGGCTTCCAGTTCCTGGTCGGTGGTATCGTCGTTGATGACGCGCACGGGGCGGTTGTTGGGGTCGATGGCCATAGTAAGTTCGTCGTTGGAATGGGAAGGGTATCTGCCTAGGGTGTACTGCCGTTTGCGGATTTAGGTTTAGGTTTGACGACAAGCCGCCCAATACAAAATCCCGGCTTCTATATCGGCTATGACTCCTGCTGCAACTCCCGAAATCCGCTCCGTTGAGCAGCTGCTAGCTCAACTGGCGGCCGGCTACTCCGCCAAATACCTGTACTTCTGGGGGCATACGGCCAAGCCCGGGGCCGCCATCGGCAAAGAGTGCTTCAGCCAGTGGTACCCGGCCCCTTTCACTTTGGCCGGCGAAACGTACGCCTCTACGGAGCATTATATGATGGCCGAGAAAGCACGTCTTTTCGACGATGAACCCACGCGTCAGGCCATCCTAGGCGCCAAGTATCCAAACGAGGCCAAAAAGCTGGGCCGCCAAATCAAAAACTTCGACGAAGCCCGGTGGAACGCGGCCCGCTTCAATATCGTCGTGACGGGCAACGAAGCCAAGTTCGGGCAGCACCCAGCCTTGCAGGATTTTCTGCTGGGTACCGGCGCACGAATTCTGGTAGAAGCCAGCCCGGTAGACGCCATCTGGGGAATCGGACTGGCGCAGGACGACCCCAAGGCGGCCGATCCGGCGCAGTGGGCGGGCCTCAACCTGCTTGGCTTTGCCCTGATGGAGGTTAGGACGCGGCTTAGCGCATAATCTTGCCCCGCAGGTCCCAGTGGCTCGATTTCACCACCAGACTGCCCGGCTCCCGCTTGATGGTGCGCGTATACCGCTCGCCCGCAATGGCGCCATCGGGCCGGCGCTTGCCAAAGAACAGCGTCACTGGCTCGCCGTGCTCATTGGTGATGAACGTGATGTCGTAACCCTTAAATACGTCATCCACGCGCGACGACGGCTCATAGATTTTACTTAACTTCTGGTCTAGCAGGCGGTGCAAAGGCATGGCTTGGCAAGCAAATGATGAGGCGAATTTCTACGCAGCCCGTTGCGTTTGGATAAGGCCGGGCTTACGTTGCGGCTCCATACTTTCAACCTGCCTTTCCGCCCATGTGGACTGAACTCGACAACGCCCTCACCTGCACGTTCCGCTTCAAGGACTTTCAAACCGCTTTCAGCTTCATGACCGACGTGGCCGAGGAAGCCGAGTTTCAGGGGCATCATCCGTGGTGGAGCAACGAGTACAGTGTGGTTTCCTTTCGCCTGTGTACCCACGATGCCGGCCGCACCATCACCGGGAAGGACCGGCAGCTCGCGGCGGCTATTGATACGCTGGCGGCGGCTTATAAAGGAGAAGCGCTGACGGGCACGGAGGTGGCCTAGCCACGGCGCCGCGTTATCTGTTTTTATCCGTTCCTGCATCTGTCATCATCTGTGGTCTACCTTTGCAGCTTATGGCTGAAACTCCTGCGCCCACCTTGCTCTACCTCGTGCCCACGCCCATCGGCAACCTAGAGGATATTACCCTGCGGGCCATCCGGGTGCTGGGCGAGGTAGATACGGTGCTGGCCGAAGACACCCGCACCAGCGGCCGGCTCCTGCAGCATCTGGGGTTCAAGAAGCCCATGCTCAGCTACCACCTACACAACGAGCACCAGCAGGTGCAGCGCCTGCTGGAGCGGCTGGTGCGCGGCGAAACCATGGCCCTGGTATCCGACGCGGGCACGCCCGGCATTTCCGACCCCGGCTTTCTGCTGGTGCGCGAGTGCCTGGCCCGGGGCCTGAAAGTGGAGTGCCTGCCCGGCGCTACGGCCCTGGTGCCGGCTTTGCTGAAATCGGGGTTTGGGGCCGAGCGGTTCACGTTTGAAGGCTTTTTGCCCGTTAAAAAAGGCCGTCAGACCCGTCTGCGCGAACTGATACCGGAAACTCGTACCATGATTTTCTACGAGTCGCCGCACCGCATTGTGAAGACGCTGGAGCAGTTGGCCGAGGTGCTGGGACCCGAGCGGCCCGCCTCCGTGAGCCGGGAGCTAACCAAGCTGTTCGAGGAAACCGTGACCCTTCCGCTGGCTGAGCTGGCGGCCAACTTTGCCGCGCGGCCCGCTATCAAAGGTGAAATTGTGCTGGTAGTGCAGGGCCGTAAAGAAGAACGCAGTAAAGACACCCACCGTGCCGATGACTAATCCGAACTCAACAACTTCTTCCACCGCAATGCCTTCCCGCAAGCTGGCGCTGGGCATACCGCTTGGGCTGGCCTGGCTGGGGGGCTTTTTGCTATGGGCCGGCTGGCCGGTGCACCCGGCGCCGTTGGCCGCGCTGCTGCTGGTAGGCTGGGTGCCGTATCTGCGGCTGGAGCAACTGCTCACGGAGCGCGGGGCCAGCGGCTGGAAAGTGTGGCGCTATTCCTACCTACTGCTGCTGCTCTGGAACCTGTTTACCACCTATTGGGTGAGCTACAGCACCCTGGGCGGCGGCATCGCGGCCGTCGTCTGCAATGCCCTGATGATGAGCGCGCCGCTGATGGCGTTCTACCACACCAAAAAGCGCCTCGGCGCTACGATGGGCTATATTTCGCTCCCGATTTACTGGATAGCCTTCGAGCAATTGCACCTGCACTGGTTTCTGACCTGGCCCTGGCTTACGCTCGGCAACGGCTTCGCGCAAGCTAATCAGTGGGTTCAGTGGTACGAGTACACTGGCTTTCTGGGCGGCTCCGTGTGGATATGGCTGGTAAATATCCTAGTATTCGGGGCGTGGTTTGGCCTGCAGCGGCGGCGGGCTGATGCCTGGTCCTCAGCTAAGTTGAAGCTGCGTTGGCTGTGGCCCGTCTTGGCAGTTCTGCTGCCTATCGGCGCATCTTACCTCATCGGCAGCCGCTACCAGGAAAAGGGGACCACGGCCGAGGTGCTGGTAGTGCAGCCCAACGTCGACCCGTTCAATGAGAAGTTTGAGGGCGGCAGCAAGTTTATTTCCTTTGATGAGCAGCTCACACGCCTGCTCACCCTCACCGAGCAAAACCTGACGCCCCAAACCCAGCTGGTACTCTGGCCCGAAACCTCCCTCGACGAAATCTACTTCGAGGACTCCTTCGACAGCAACCTCAAGATTCAGCGCATCCGGCAGTGGCTGGGGCAGCACCCCAACGTGGAGCTCATTACGGGCCTCACGAGCGTGGGCCGGTACCCTTCCAAAGAAAAAGCCAGCCCCACCGCCCGCTTCCGCCAGGATATGGGCTACTACGACATTTTCAACACGGCCGTGCACCTGCCGGGCGCCTCGGGTGTGCCGGAGTTCTACCACAAGTCGCGGCTGGTGCCAGGCGTGGAGGGCGTGCCGCCGTGGCTGTCGGCCTTCGTTATTGACCTGGGCGGCACGGCCGGTGGCCTGGGCTCCCAGCCCGAGCGCACGGTGTACCAGATGCGCCCCCCGGCGCTGCGCGTGGGACCCGTTATCTGCTACGAATCCATCTACGGCGACTTCGTGCGCGACTACGTCCGCAATGGGGCCACGCTCATCGGCATCATCACCAACGACGGCTGGTGGTCCGACTCGCCCGGTCACCAGCAGCATTTGCAGTACGCCACCCTGCGCGCCATTGAAACCCGCCGCGACATAGCCCGCTCCGCCAACACCGGCATTTCAGGCTTCATCAATCAGAAAGGCGAAATCACCCAGCGCACCGCGTGGTGGCAGCAGGCCGTAAGCCGCGCTACCGTGCGCCTCAACACCGAGCAAACCTTCTACGTGCGCTACGGTGAGCTGATTGGCCCCGCCTGCCAGGTGCTGGCGGTACTGCTGCTGGTGTGGGTAGTGGCAGGCCGTTTTTCTCATAAAAACCAGCCTATCATCCTGAGCGAAGCGAAGGACCTTCCTCTTTCTTAGTGCTGTCGGCCAGTCAACGCTCTAACGTCTACTCTCAGCCGCATAAGCGGTGCACAAGCTTAGTCACTTATCGGAGAGAGGTCCTTCGCTTCGCTCAGGATGACAGAGTAGAAAAGCAATTAAACCACTTTATGGACTTCATTCAACTCAGTCTCGAAACTGCCGAGGTAGCCCGCCGGGCTGGCCAGTTTATTCGCCAGGAAGCGGCCGGCTTCGACCGTAGCCGCGTGCAGCACAAGGGCCTGCACGATATGGTGTCGTACGTGGACCAGGAAGCTGAAAAGCTGCTGGTGGCCGGGCTGCGGGAGCTGCTGCCGCAGGCGGGCTTCATCACGGAGGAAGGCACGGCCGGCGCGCCCAGCCAGGCCGAGGAGTTCACCTGGATTATCGACCCGCTCGATGGCACCACCAACTTCATTCACGGCTTGCCCTGCTACTCCGTGAGCGTGGCTTTGATGCAGGGCAGTGAATTGGTAATTGGGGTAGTATACGAGGTAAACCAGGACGAGTGCTTCCGGGCCGTGCGCGGGGGCGGGGCGTTCTGCAATGAGAAGCCCATCCATGTTTCCGAAACCGCCGAGCTGAACCACTCCCTGGTAGCCACGGGCTTTCCGTACAGCAATTTTCACCGGGTAGACACTTACCTGGCCATTCTCAAGGAGTTTATGGGCGCTACCAACGGCATCCGCCGCGTGGGCTCGGCGGCCGTGGACCTGGCCTGGGTGGCGGCCGGGCGCTTTGAGGGCTACTTCGAGTTCAACATCAACTCCTACGACGTGGCAGCCGGTATTCTGCTGGTGCGCGAGGCCGGGGGGCACGTTACTCAGTTCCTGCACGAGGGCGACCCGGTTTTCGGACGGGAGGTGCTGGCTTCCAACCAGACTGTGCACGCCCAGATGCAGCAGATTATGCAGCAGCACTGGTCGTAGGCTACAGCCCGTTGCCGTGGTGCCGGCCCTGGCACTGCTCCTGCTAGGTAAGAAAAATCCGAGGCCGGAAAACGAAAACGCCTGCTTCGTAGTTTTGTACCCATCATGTGGCTTCAGTACCTCATCATCGCGCTACTCTTCGTGGGCGCGGCCTTCTACGTCGGCCGGATTTTCTGGCGCGCCTTCTTCACGAAAAGCGCGGCGGGCTGCGCCAAGGGCTGCGGAGCCTGCTCCACCATTGATGTGGACCGGCTGCAGCGCACCATCGAAGCTGCCGCGGCCCGGCAGCCGACAGCGTAGGCCGTTAACTCCGCTTTAATTTCAGACAACCTGCCCCCATCCCGGCCTCGTATAGCCGGGGCGGGGGCTCGTCTTTTCAGCGCCCCCCGCTTCCCACCGACTCTCTCCCACATCCAACTACCCCTTCGCCATGCAAGACAAAGAAGAAGAACGCTCCCTCATCAACGTCGAGAAAAAACTGTCCTCGGATGGCTACACCCAGGATTTCCAGGTAAGAGACGGGCGCCTCTGCACCATCGGCTCCGACTCCAACCGAACCTACGGGCCCGAGGATGTAACCATCGTGGATTTCTACCGCTTTGAGGGCGAATCGGACCCCGATGATATGTCAATTCTGTACGCGCTGGAAACCAACGATGGCGTGCGCGGTACCATCTCCTCGGCCTACGGCACTTACGGAGACTCCGACGCGCTGGACTTCCTGAAGCAGGTAGAGGATCTGGGCAAAAACCTGCATAAACACCACAAATAGACGTTACTATCATCTTTTCGGTGTCCGGCGTGCGGCGCGACCAAGTGGTTGCGCCGCACGCTGCTGTTTCCGGCCTACACAACCTCGACTATGCCCACCACGCTGCCTACCCATCCGCTCACCTCTACTGCCGATCTGGACCCGTTGCTGGAGGCTATCGGCGACGCCCGCATTGTGCTGCTGGGCGAGGCTTCCCACGGCACTTCCGAGTATTACACCTGGCGCACCGCCATCAGCAAGCGGCTTATTCAGGAAAAAGGCTTCCGCTTCATAGCCGTGGAAGGCGACTGGCCCGACTGCTTCGAGGTGAATGCCGCTATCAAGCAGGATACCGTCAGCTACGGTACTCCAGCCAAGTTGCTGCAGACGTTTAACCGATGGCCTACCTGGATGTGGGGCAACTGGGAAATTGCCGCCCTGGTGGAGTGGATGCACCAGCACAACCGCCAGCAGCCGCAGGAGCAGCGCGTAGGGTTTTATGGCCTGGATGTATATAGCCTGTGGGAATCGTTGCAGGAGATTCTGCACTACGTGGAAAAGCAGGGCGACGGTGCCGTGCAGGCCGCGCACAAGGCCTTTCAGTGCTTCGAGCCTTTCGGCAACGACCCGCAGGAGTATGCCCAAGCCGTGGCTTACGTGTCGCAGGACTGCGAAGACGAAGTAACGGACATGCTACAGGCCCTACGACAGCAGGTGGCCAGTCACCACCCACAGGGTCTGCCGGAGCGGGAGCAGCAGTTCAACGCCGAGCAGAATGCCCTGGTAGCCGTAAACGCGGAGCGGTACTACCGGGCCATGATTCAGGGCGGCTCGGCTTCCTGGAATGTGCGCGACCAGCACATGATGGAAACCCTGATGCGCCTGCTCGACCTGCACGGCCCCGACAGCAAAGCCATTATCTGGGAGCATAACACCCACATCGGCGACGCCCGCTACACCGACATGCCCCGCGACGGGTCGGTAAACGTAGGCCAGCTGGCCCGCGAAGCCTACGGCCGCGACCAGATGTTTGCCGTGGGCTTTGGCTCCTACCAAGGCACGGTGGTTGCCGGCAAAAAATGGGGCGCCACGCCGGAAAAGATGACGGTGCCGGAAGCTGCCCGCGGATCCTGGGAGCATATGCTGCACGAGCAGCTTGGGGGCCAGAATGCGCTGCTGTTTTCGGAGGAGCTGCACGGCGTTGCAGCGCTGCGCAAACCCATCGGGCACCGGGCCATTGGCGTAGTGTACCGGCCCGAGTTCGAGCGGTTCGGTAACTACGTGCCGTCTATTGTGCCGGAGCGGTACGACGCCTTTCTCTTCATCGACCAGACCCAGGCCCTCCACGCCCTGCCCACCCGCCCCGACGAGCACACGCCGCCCGATATGTACCCGTGGGGAGAGTAGTTTTTAATGTGCTAATGTGGAGGAATGTGCTGATGTGCTAATGCTTCAATTGTCGCGAGCGAAGCGAAGCAATCCGTCCTGAGCAATGCGCTGAGCTTTATTCAGTGAAAAGCCCTTTCCTGCGCGGACGGGAAAGGGCCTTCTGGTAAAAGAACGTGAAGTACGTTTCAGAGGACGGATTGCTTTGCTTCGCGCGCAATGACGCTCATTAGCACATTGCCCACATTCTCCACATTAGCGAAGCGCCGCACATTAAAAATTACCCCCACACCTTAGTGCCTTCCGTGCAGTTGCGGCACATTTCGATCTGGTCGCGGCCTTTGAGGAGAGAGGCGCGGAACTGGCGGTATTTGGGGCCGTGCCAGAGCTGGCGGAAGGTCTGCGTTTTCAGGTCGCCGAGGCGGTATTCGGCGTCTTTATCGAAGCAGCAGGGCACTACTAGTCCGTCCCAGGTAACCACGCAGGAGTGCCACATCTTCCAGCAGTGGTTGAGCAGGCGGTTCTTGATGCTCCAGGTGCCATCCTGGTTGTTTTCGTAGCGGGAGTAATAGTCGATGGTCGGAATTAGCGGGGAGCCTTGCTGGTAGTCGTAGATCTGGGCGGTTTTAAACCACACGTCATCTACGCCCAGCTCCCGGGCCAGCTGTTTCGCCTCGGCCATCTGGTGCTCGTTGGGGCGCACCACCAGAAACTGGAATACCACCCGCGGCGTCTGCGACTTTAGCTCCCGCCGCCACTTAATCAGGTTACGGGTGCCTTCCAGCACTTTATCGAGCTTGCCGCCTACGCGGTACTGCTGGTACACTTCCTGGGTAGTGCCATCCAGGGAAATAATCAGCCTATCGAGCCCTGACTCTACCGTGCGGCGCGCATTCTTGTCGTTGAGGTAGTGGGCGTTGGTGCTGGTAGCGGTGTAGATGCCTTTCTTGGCGGCGTACTGCACCAAGTCCAGGAAGTTGGGATGCAGGTACGGCTCCCCTTGAAAGTAGAAAATCAGGTACCACAGCCGCGAAGCTACCTCGTCTATGGTCTGCCGGAACAGCTCGTCGGGTAGCATACCGGTGGGGCGCGTGAAGGAACGCAGGCCACTGGGACACTCCGGGCAGCGCAGGTTGCAACTGGTGGTCGGCTCAAACGACAAGGCCACTGGCAGGCCCCAGTGCCGGGCTTTGCCCGTGGCCTTGCTCAGGACGTAGCCGCCCGTTACCTGCGCGGCGTTCCACACGCGGCGCGGCGTGGCCTTAGACAAAAAGTTGAGCGCGTCGTTGAGTAGCGTGGCCATGTAGCGGCTAAAGGTCGGCAGGGAAAGGGTAGGAGCGGCTATGCCCCCGCCCAAAACACAGCCGCCCCCCGGAAAACCGGAAGGCGGCTGGTATAGCATAACCGCAAAAGCTACTTTTTGATTTCGGCAGTGCTGGTATAGAGGGCGGCTTTGCCAAAGGAATCCTTGATTTCTTCCACGGCGGCGTGGCTGCTCAGGCGCTTGGGCTTGGTATTGAGGAAGGTTCCGTCTTCGGCCAGCAGAAAGTAGGCCGGCACGTTGTCGAGGGCATAGGCCCGGGCTAGGGCCGAGCGCAGGCCGCCTACGGCGCGGGCATGCACGCCCGGCAGCTTCTTGCTCACGACCAGCTGTTTCCAGGCCGGCTCGTTTTCGTCCAGGGCAATGTTCAGGAACACAATGTTTTTGCCGTCGAACTTCTTGGCTAAGTCGGCGGCGTAGGGCAGGTCGCGCAGGCACAGGCCGCTGGTGCTTTTCCAGAAGTTGAGGTACACCAGCTTGCCCGCAAAGCTGCTAAGCGAAATAGTGTCGCCGGCCACCGAGACCAGCTTGAAATCGGGCGCCAGGGCACCAATCGAAAATGCCTTGTGCGCGTCGAAATCGGCCTGCAGAGCCGGTACATAGGTTTTGGAGCCTTCCACGGCCAAGAAGTCGGAGAGCATGGCCTGCGACACTTTCACGTGGCCGAAGCGGAAGGATTCCTGCATCACCCGGCCCATCACCAGGGGCCGGATGGCGCCGCTCAGCTTGGTCTTCGCCATTTCGTAGCACACCTGAAAGAAATCCGGGTCGGTGCGGCGGTGATTCTGGCTGAGGGCCTGGTAGTGGATGTAGTTGAGGAGAAACTCCTGATAGGTTTCGTTGTGAATGGCGGAAGGATTGTTGACTAGCTTCTCATCGTTGAGGAACTCGTAGAAGGTAGGCGTCATTTTCAGGCGGGGCTCCGTGGCCACCACCTGCTCGCGCAGGTCCTGAAACGTCAGCCGGTCGTTGGCATAGGTGTAGTCCACCTCGGCCCGGATGTAGTTGCGGAAGGTAGGCGTGAGCATGTCCTCGTTGTCTTCCAGAAACTTCAGCTCCTGCTTGCGGCGGTAGTCCAGGAAATCCAGGAAGCCTGGCTCGTAGAGCATAATGTTGTCGGGCAGCACCTGAAAGCCGTCGTTTTCCACGAACCGCTCGTCCATCTCGGCCAGAAAGGTGTTAGCCTCGGCCCCATTTCCCTTGAACTTGATAGAGCCGATCAGGTCAGAGCTCTTAAAGCGCACCTCCAGGTTGTTGCCGGGCTCCACAAACAGCTGGGTAGCGTCGTCGCCGTACACCAGGTCGGCTTTGGTGGGGCCGCTCACGGGCACGGCCAGCCGAAACTCGCCTTTCTCGTTGACGCGGGCGTAGGTAAGCTGCTCGTGGGCTTCCAGCGGATTTTCCCGCACGGCCACCGCAATGGTGTCACTAGTGCGGTTGCTGATTTTGCCGGTCAGCACCACGGTGCCCTGGGCCCAGCCAAGCACCGGGCTCAGCAGTGCCGCCACAAGGCAACTGGCAGTCAGGCGGAAAACTGAAGTCATCGAAAAAACAGTATCGTAGGATTATACACTGAGGAAGTACGGTACACCTTGACTTTCAGTGCCAGAAAACAAAACCCGTCAGCCACCCCATTTTCGCGGGAAAAGTCAATTGCTATACCGAAGATACGGCACTCAGGTTCAGAAAATCCAATCCAAGGACATAATTTTTTCGTAGCCGGCCCCCGCCGGGCACGTTTAGCCGGTTTTACCCAAACAAACCGGATAGGACTTCATCGAGCCGGCCGGAGGGGTGTACCCGAATGCCGTAGCGGCTCAAATCCAGGCCGCGGGCGTTGAACTGGGAGATGTACATTTCGGCAAAGCCCAGCTTCTCGGCTTCCGAGAGGCGCTGATCGAGCCGGCTCACCGCCCGGATTTCCCCGCTCAGGCCCACTTCGGCGGCCAGGCAGATTTCGCCCGCCAGTGGAATATCGTTCAGCGACGACACCACGGCGGCGCACACGGCCAGGTCCAGGGCCGGGTCGTCGAGGCGCAGGCCGCCGGCAATGTTCAGGAACACGTCGTGCTGGCCCAGGCGCAGGCCGCTGCGCTTTTCCAGCACGGCCAGCAGCATCTGCAGGCGCTTAGCATCGAAGCCGGTGGCCGAGCGCTGGGGCGTGCCGTAGGTGGCGGGCGTCACGAGGGCCTGCACTTCCACCAGCAGGGGACGGTTGCCTTCCAGCGTGCCCCCGATGGCAATGCCGCTGAGCGTTTCGCTGCGCTGGGAAAGTAGGATTTCGGAGGGGTTGCTTACCTGCCGCAGCCCCGAGCCCTGCATCTCGTAGATGCCCAGCTCGGAAGTGGAGCCAAAGCGGTTTTTGATGGTGCGCAGGATGCGGTAAGTCAGGTGCCGGTCGCCCTCAAACTGCAGCACGGTGTCTACCATGTGCTCCAGGATTTTGGGACCGGCAATGGAACCGTCTTTGGTGATGTGGCCGATGAGCAGCACCGGCACCCCGGTTTCCTTGGCATACTTGAGCAGCTCCTGGGTACACTCCCGCACCTGGCTCACGGAGCCCGCCCCCGATTCTACGAGGGAAGAATGAAGCGTCTGGATGGAGTCGATGATGACCACGTTGGGCTGCAGCTGGTCGATCTGGCGGAAGATGTTCTGGGTGCTGGTTTCGGTGAGGATGTACAGGCCCGCGTGCTGCTGGCCCAGGCGCTCGGCCCGCATCTTGATCTGCTGCTCGCTTTCCTCCCCGCTCACGTACAGCACTTTCAGGCGGCCCAGGTGCATGGCAATCTGGAGCATGAGCGTGCTTTTGCCAATGCCCGGCTCGCCCCCGATGAGTACCAGGGAGCCGGGCACGAGGCCCCCGCCCAGCACGCGGTTCAGCTCTCCGTCGTGGGTGTCGAGGCGCGACTCTTCTTCGTAGAGGATTTCGCCCAGGGGCTTGGGTTTGGCCGCTTTGGTAGGCGTGCTGCCCACGGTGGTAGAGGCTTTCCAGGCGGTGTTGGCCGTGGCTGTGTCGGCCTTTTCAATAACCTCCTCCACGTAGGTGTTCCACTCCCCGCAACTGGGGCAGCGGCCTATCCATTTGGCACTCTGGGCGCCGCAGTTCTGGCAGAAAAAGAGGGTTTTTATCTTAGCCATGGGGAGTAGTCAGGGGAAAAGAAGGTAATGCGCGCGGAGACTAAAAAGTTTGGCAAGAACAGAGTTTTTGCTTGTTTCTACTGGCCCTATGGGAGCTGACGGGCTTGGCATAAGAAGTCGTCCCGGGCTTTCGACATCTCAGATGGCGGCGTTGACATACATAGCTTTTCTTTTGAGCCGGACTCATAGTAGTTTAGGGGCCTCACGCTACCCCGTCCTATGACACGCTCTGTTATCCGCTGCCTTCTGGGTTTCCTGGTGCTGCCCCTGCTCAATACCGTAAAGGCGCAAGCCCAGGCCACGCAGAATTACGGCTTCAACGACCACGAAATACTGCTGCGGAACGTCACCGATACCAACCACGGACTGGGCTGGTACGGTGCGGCCAACAGCACGAAGAACTGGCTGGGCCAGAACGTAGATGGGCCAGTACTCTACGGCTATACGGGCGGCGTACTGGGCATCAACCGTGGTGGGTCCCGGCAGACGGTGCTCACGTGGAACTACAACGGCAACGTGGGCATCGGCCTGAGTGATGCGCAGTACCCGCTGCACGTCGTCGGGGCGGGCTACTTCGCCGGCCCGCTGACCACCACCGGCTTGCTGACCGTAGGGGGCAACAGCACCTTTGGCGGGACCAATACCTTCAACGGGGCCGCCGTGTTCAACGGCGGGCTGAGCACCACCGGGGCCTTGGGCATAGGCACGAATACGCCGGCGGCCGGCATGCTGCTGCACCTGCGCAACAGCGACACGCCCGCCCTGCGCCTGGAGCAAACCAACGCCGGGGGCTTTACGGCCCAGACCTGGGACATCGGGGCCAACGAGGCCAACTTCTTCGTGCGCGACCTGACCGGCGGCAGCCGCCTGCCCTTCCGCATCCGGCCGGGCGCGCCCACCAGCTCCCTGGACATCAGCGCCAGCGGCAACGTGGGCCTGGGGCTGGCTTCCCCGCAGGCCCGGCTGCACGTGGCCGGCAGCGTTAAAATCGACAGCGCCCGTACCCTGGAGTTTGGGGCCCGCATCCTCAACAAAGACCCGCTGTCCGGCACCATCGGCTACGGCAACCTCACCACCGACGCGCTCAACATCGTGGGTGCCGGCACCGGCACGGGCAACCAGAAAATCGAGCTGCACGCGGCCGGCGGCACCACCGTGCAGGGCGGCGCGCAGGGCAGCGGCACCACCCTGCGCGTGGTCAATGGCAACACGCCGGGCCTGCGCCTGGACCAGCTGGCGGCCGGCGGCTGGGGCACCCAGGTCTGGGAAGTGGCCGGCAACGAGGCCAATTTCTTTGTGCGTGACCTGACCAACGGCAACTTGCTGCCCCTGCGCATCCGGCCGGGCGCGCCCACCAGTTCCATCGACATCAGCGCCAGCGGTAACGTGGGCCTGGGGCTGGCTTCCCCGCAGGCCCGGCTGCACGTGGCCGGCAGCGTCAAAATCAACGGCGCCAGTACCCTGGAGTTCGGGGCGGACGTGAGCGGCAAGCAGGCCCTGGCCGGCACCATCGGCTACGGCAACCTCGCCACCGATGCGCTGAACATCGTGGGCGCCGGCACCACGGCCACCAACCGCAAGGTGGCCGTGTACGCCGAAGGCGGCATCACCATCACCGGCAACCTCACGTTGCAGGGCGTGGTTTCTTCGAGCTCCGATGCCCGCCTGAAAACCGACGTGCGCCCCATACGTAACGCGCTGGCCGGAGTGCAGGCACTGCAAGGCCGCCGCTACCGTTTCCGGGCCGGCCAAGGGCCACAGGGCGAACAGGTGGGCTTCATTGCCCAGGAGCTGGAACAAGTGTACCCCGAGCTGGTGAGCACTGACAAGGACGGACTTAAAGCCGTGAACTACGCCCAGCTCACGCCCATACTGGTAGAAGCCCTGAAAGAGCAGCAGCGGCAGCTTGAGCAGCTACGCACCGAACTGTCGGCAGCCCAGGCCCAACTGCGGAAGCAACAGGCGCAAACGGCCAGCACCGCCTCGCTGGAAACCCGGCTTAAGAATCTGGAGACGCTGCTCGGAGCCCGGGCGGCAGAGTAATGGCTTGGGCTAGGATTTGCCTGAACTGTTGGTTTCCTCCAACTCACAACTTGGCAGAAAGCTACTGCTACTAGGAAGTGTTAACAGTCGCGCAACCAGAGTATAGTTGCGGCAATATGAACGAAGGCCAGAAAATGCGCATCC
>NZ_JADWYK010000023.1 GCF_015773195.1 Hymenobacter guriensis | reverse complement strand
GGCGGGGCGCTCAACGGCAAGACCGTGTTCATGCCCGGCTGGACCGAGCGCGAAATCATCGCCGGCGATGATAAGGCCATGCTTTACCGCATAGTCCCTTCCCTTCATTTTTTGGTGACGGACAAGGTAAAAGCAATGGTGGAGTTCAAGCGGGCCCAGGGCACGACGGCTTACCAGTTTACCAACCGCTACCGCCTATCCAACTTTGCAACAAATCAATTCCGGGCGGAGCTGAAAAGCGACCGCTGGTTTGTGCGCGCCTACCAGACCCAGGATTTCGGCAAGAACTCCTATGATTTGCCCTTCACCGGCAGCTTCATCCAAACCCAGAAGGACCCTCGCAGCGAAGCTGGGCTAAGCTACGCCCAGCAGTACTTCGGGGCCTACGCCCTGGCCTACAACACGTTTTTAGCTAACCCGGCCAACGCCGGCAACACGGCCGGGGCCGAGCAGGCTGCCCGCGCGCAGGCCGCCCCTTTTCAGCTTACGGCCGGCTCCCCCGAGTTTAATGAGGCCCGCTCGCGGGTAGTGAATGACGCAACGCCTGGCGTGGGCTCCCGCATCAACCCCAGCTCACTGCTCAACGATGTATCGGGGCAGTACGATTATCAATCAAAGCTGGTGAACGCGGTTGTCGGCGGTGCCTACCGCCAGTACCGGCTGGGTTCTGATGGCATGCTCTTCTCTGATCAGGACGGCAAGCGCATCATCAACGATGAGTTTGGAGCATACCTCCAACTTTCGAAAGAGCTGCTGCAGAACCGCCTGAAACTCACGGCTGCCGGGCGGGTCGATGACAGCAAAAACTTTAAGCCGGTGTTTTCGCCTCGGGGCTCGGCCGTGTTTGCCTTCGACAAGGCGAAGACGCACAACCTGCGGGCCAGTTATAACCAGGCCTACCGGACTCCAACCCAGCAAGGCCAGTACCTGAGCCTGGATCTTTCCCGGGTTTTGCTGCTGGGCAACATCAGCAATGGCTTCCAGGGCTATAGCACCGCCGTTGCCGGCTCCCTTGGCTCTATACTGAGCAATCCTGCTACGGCCCAGGAAACGCTGGACACCTACGCCTTGAATGCTGACCGGCTCAAACCGGAGCGTGTGGCCACGTGGGAAATCGGCTACAAGGGGCTGGTCGTGCCAAATGTCGTGCTTGATCTGAACTATTACCGGTCGAGCTATCAGGACTTCATTGGCCAAGTGCGCTTGATTTCCAATGTAGACGGGAGCCGTCCGACGCCGGCGCAGCTGGCGGCGGCGGCCACCGGGGCACGGCCGCTGCAGACCGGCCCGACGCGCGTGATCCAGGTGCAGGCCAACGCGGCCCAGCAGGTGCACGCCTCCGGCAGCATGGCCTCGCTGACTTACACGCCCCGCAAGCAGTTGAACCTGACGGGCAACTATACGCTCAGCCTGCTGGAGCGCAAGCGCCTGCCCGAGCGCTTCCAGGCCTACTACAACACGCCCCGCCACAAGTTCAATCTGGGCGCCTACGGGGAAGTAGGCAAGGCCTTCAACTACTCGCTCAACTACCGCTGGGCCGAAGGCCATTTATTTGAGTCGCCGTTTGCTGCCGGTGAGCTGAAGGCCTACTCCTCCCTCGATGCGCAGGTTGGTTACCACCTGAGCAAGTATCATACGACGGTCCAGGCCGGGGGCACTAACCTGGCCAACACGACCAACATACAGGTCTACGGCGGCCCCCAGATTAGCCGGCTAGCCTATCTGGGCCTAACTGTTGAACTGAAATAACTTCTACCGGACTGGCCCGGACGGGTATCCACCCGCCGGGCCAGTACCATTATACCCTCGACCATGAAACACTTGCGCATTTGGTTAGCCCTGCTCGCAGGCATGGCAATGGCAAAGACCCAGGGGCAATCGCTACCGCTGGAACAGCTGCATAAGCTCAGCACGCTGCCCCAGGGTTTGCCGCTGGCAAAAATGACGACCGTGCTGCTGCCGGTTGGCTGGACTTACCAGGGCCACCTGGATATGTCTCCTGAAGTTTACTGGACAACCGAACTGATGGCCACGGATAGCCTAGATGGGGAAACGCCCGAATCCTGGCTTAGCCTCCGGCCGATGCCGGGCAATCTTACGGACGTACTGTTTAAAACCCAGCTGGCGCGCAACTTCGAGCCATTGCGGCGGGAATTAAAGCGGATGAAAATTGAGCCTACGCCCGTTTATTGCCTGGAAGGTAAGGGGGAGCGATATGAGACAGCCTTCTACAGTTTAACGCTCTACAGTGGCAAGAAAGGCCAGTATCGCTACATCGCCGTTCTGCACCCGATTCCGGTTCCCTCCCCCATGGCGCCCGCTGCCCCGGCAGCGGTGGCGGAGCCAGCGCCCGTGCTGCCTAGCTCCACGATCGTTTCCACTACATCTCCCTGAGCATTGTTCACCTAGCCCAACAGATGTCACCCTATCTTTTAGGTCCTCTACTCGCTCAACTATGGCTTGCCGGTGTCAGGCTGGATTGCCCTGCTGACGGGGCAGTGCCATCGGCTGGCCGCTTCAGCAAGGTTGAGCGTCCAGCCCGTCGATGGCTTGCTGGTTCCGTTACCGACGAAATGACCAACCCGCTTTCCGGGGTATCCGTGCGCCCGCGGGGGCTGTTTGCCCAGGTAAGCGTAACGGACTCCCTAGGCAGATTTCGCCTGCAGATACCGGCCACTGGAGATGGCGCCGTTGTCGTAACCTTCGAAGGCTACTACGCCCAGCAGGTGCTGATCGGCCGAGGGGAAACCCTGCACGTGGTGCTTCAACCAATACCTGGTTTCTATCGCCGCTTTAACCGTGGGGCCATCAGCAGCACCCTACGCCGCTTCATGTAACTTGCGCCCATGCTTCGCCCACTTCTTCTTGTCCTTTTGGTAGCCACGGCCCTACTCGGGGCCGTGGTCCTGTTTAGAACCCTTCGGTTTACGCCAATTTCCCCGCCGGCACCAGTGAAAAACCCGGTCGTGGCCAAGCTGCCGGCCGCCGCCGTTGAGCACCTGCAGGCAGCCGTGCGGCTCCGCACGGAATCCTATCGTTCGGGCAACGTGGCGGATACGTCCCAGTTTTTGGGCTTTCACCGATTGCTGCAGCGCACGTACCCGCTACTGCATCGGACACTGCGCCGCCAGGTTGTCGGCGGTTATTCGCTTTGCTATGAGTGGGCCGGCCAGGAGCCTTCCGCCGCGCCAGTTATTGTGCTGGCGCACTATGATGTGGTCCCGGTAGATACGGCCACGCTGCCCCGCTGGAAATACCCGCCGTTTGGGGCCGTACAGGCTCATGATACCATCTGGGGGCGTGGCACAACGGATAACAAGGCTAATGCGGTGGCGCTGCTGGAAGCCGTAGAAAGTGCCCTTCTGCGTGGCCAGCAGCCCCGGCGCACCGTTTTTCTGGTGCTGGGCCACGATGAGGAAGTTGGCGGTATGCACGGCGCGCGCCAGGTAGCGCAGCTGCTGCAGCGGCGGGGCATCCGCCCGGCCTTCGTACTGGATGAAGGCGGCTACATCACGCGCAGAAAGGTTCCGGGCATGGTTGGTCGCCCGGTTGCGTTGATTGGCACTGCCGAGAAAGGCTATCTCTCCCTGCAGCTGAGCGCCAGCCTTGCCGGTGGGCATGCGGCCATGCCGGAAAAAGAGTCGGCTGTCGGGTTGGTAGCCGGGGCCGTGGCCTCGCTCCAGCAGCAGGAGTTTGCCGCCCAGCTGACCCCGGCCATGCAGGACTTTGCCACCCACGTCGGGCCTCACATGCCCTTCGGCCAACGGGTAGCCTTTGCCAATCAATGGCTGTTGCGGCCGCTTATTCTGCGCGCCTACCGTGCAACGGCTGCCGGCGCAGCAGCGGTCCGCACGACGATTGCGCCCACTGTTCTCCAGGCGGGTATGAAGGATAACGTCATCCCGGCTTCGGCCTCAGCCATAGTGAATTTACGGTTACTGCCAACCACTACGGCCGCCGGCACGCTGGCGCAGGTGCGGGCCTGGTTGCCGGATCAGCGCGTTCAGGTCCGGCCCGTGGGCCCGGTCTCGGAACCGACGGCGGCGGCTTCGACGGAAACGCTGGGCTACCGCCTCATTGACCAGCAGCTGCACCAACTGGTGCCGGGAGTGGTTACCACGCCCTTTCTGTTCGTTGCCCAGTCCGATGCCCGGCACTTTCAGCCCCTTACGACGGATATATACCGCTTTTCCCCCACTACTGACCCTCAGGGGATGCACGGTGAAAACGAATGCGTCTCCGTTGCCAGCTTCACGCAGACGTATTGTTATTTCGCCGGCATTCTGCGGGCGTTATAATAGTCGGCACGAGGACAAAAAAGGGAAGCCTGGAGCAGGCTTCCCTTTTTTCTTGCAAAGTGCAAGATGGCAGGCCTCATCAAAAGCTACCTTATTATAATTTTTTCATCTTTAAGACGTTTGACAAGCGAAGCACATATTTCTATTGACGGCTTGGTAATGGGTTGTGAGTTATTGTCTCTGTACTGAGCTATAACGATGGCTAAATGTCCTGCATGATATGCGAAATCACATAAGTTGAAATCTTCACTTGAATCATTAGTTCTATGCTGATAACAAAAACTATGCACTCTTTCATGCACTATAGTGCCTGCAACATAAGTAGGGGTGCGAGAGGTCCTGTCTAAATTGTCAACATTGAAGTTGATTTTTTCTGAACAAGCTACTGTGCTTCCTGTGACATCGTCGTCAGTATAGCCGTCTTTAGCAACAAACTGCTTTACCGTCGGCAAGCCGCGCGACCGAAACTCAGAAAGGAAGAAGGTAACAGGATCTTTATGATGTTGTTCAGGAACCTCCTCTAACCGATCATGATCCCATTCATAGACTCCAGCAGTTGATTGAGCAATGAGAATCCTCCTAAATAGAGAGTCATTAATAGAATTTTCAGCAATAGCCAATGCCGAAGTCAATTTCGTAAGCTGCTTATCAGTAAATTTTAAAGGAGCGCTTTTGTTTTCCTCTATAGGGTGGAGGGTATCGTATACTTTATCGTTCTGATTACAGCTCATCAAACTAGCTGAAATCAATACCAGTTGAAGACAAGTTAAGGTTAAGTAACCGAGAGAATTGGTCTTCATGGGTTCCAAGTCAGTTTTATAAAATTAGCCAAAACAGGTTGGCAGTATGAGTATAGCAACAATAATCGGCATATCATAATATTTTAATAGATAATACACAAAGCATTAATTCTACTTTTTAATCGGGTAAGAAAAGTAGCCCCTATTTTGTCCCTGTCCGGTCAATTCCGTTCGGATGGCGCGTAATGCCCGGGCCCAATAAAGTGGAGTCCAGGACGGTATGCATCATCAGCTCCGCCAGCACTTTTTCGGGTGCCTCCGCCAGCCAGTCTGCCAACCGAAATACCTCCGCCAAACTCAGCCCTGCTGGATCTTTGCGCCGCTTCAGATAGGTGCGAAACGTCATGCCCAATCGATCCGTGATAGTGCGTACCGGTGCTTTTTTGGAATCTACCATTTCAGCAAACGTGCGGGCATTCGGCGCAATGGGCACGGCCTGGCCTGGGAACTCTACTGAAGGTTTAGGCATGAAAAACGGCTTGTTCAGGTTGTGAAGCGGCAAGAATGAAGACATCGGGCAACGCCCAAATGTAGAAAGACCCATCTAAAGCAAAAAACCCCGGCCGTTAGGCCAGGGTTTGCAAATGGGCTGTTGCCGGGCGTTAGCCATCGGCTTCGTCGTCGTCAGCCCGAGCGCTTCGTAGTTCCGGCGGCCCCGTAAAGGCATAAGGCGCCAACTGGATACCGCTCGCAGCTACATAGCCGCGGCAGTTACCATCCGGGCTTAGCTCTTCCGCTACCGAAACCCGGTAGCCGTAGTTGCGGAACATGCGCTGAAACAAGCGAAGCCGTTGGACGGTAAAGGCCGTTCGGCTCATACCAAAGGCCCCTTTCGGGCCTTTCAGCAGGGCACGGACTACTGCCTGAGGCAGCCGCACGTGCCGGCCGATGGCCGATATATTCCAGGGGCGTTTAGGGTCATCATTGCGTTCAAACCAAGACTGGAGGTGCTGCCAGCCTTGGGGTTCGTCGAGGATAGTGCGGGCATTCGGCATGTGCGGGAGCGAGCGGTCAGCCCGTCCTTTTAAGTGGAAAATATGCAAATATGCCACTAATTTTAGTAGCATAACAGTGCATTGGAAATATGCCAAAATAAATTCAGATAGCCGCGTTTTACATCATTATCCTTTTAAAAAACCATAATTTTTTACTCAGGAATTCGCCGCCTTCTTCGCTAATAAGGCCTTGAACTTCTTTACATGCGCCTGGGCCTGGGCTTTGTCCCAGCCGCGTACCTCTTCCTCCGTGACCTTGACTAAGGGAGCAGAGTCGGTCCCATTTGTCAGGTAGAGTTTGTTTTGCTTGCTTCTGCGAAGGGTCCATTTCTCATCTATCCGATGTACTATCTCAGCCTCTTTCTGCGCTAGGGCTTCCCGAATAGCCTGTTCGGCCTGGCTAGCGGTAATTGTTTCGAGTGCTGGTTGGGGCTGATCTTTCTCAGCCAGGAAAAAGACCTGGTCTTTCCATACCAAGTAGACCTGATTGCTCTTGCTTATGCCGACTTCAATGGGCTTCTTTTCCAAGCTGCCTACTTGCCGCTTCTGGCGCTTACGGCCTTCCTGAATGAGTATGACTGCTTGCTCAACGGTCAAAGCCAACGCGTCCAGGGGGGCAGCCACCGGGTAGAACTGCTCATCATATCTTACCCAGTCACCATTCTGGCCCTTTCCGCTGGTTATGGGCTTATCCAGCCAGCTTCCGACCTGATAAGCCTTTTTAGGCGGCGGCAAATCCACTTCCGCTGCTGTGCGCAGGGCAGTCAGGCGACCGTCGAAAGCCGGAACTACGTCAACAAACCGCCGTTTGCCCTCCGCTACCTCATCGAATTCAGCCTCACACGTGGCGGTAAAGTCCAGGTTCACGATATCTCTGAAGTATCGCAGTAAAAAGTCCGTTACGCCGCTGCCGCGCTCCGTGGGCAGCAGCTTGTTTTTGTCTCCTCCAATCGTTTCACTGCGAGTTTCTTCGCTAAGGTTTCCGCCTTCCCAAATCAAGGTTTTTGCCGTGACTTTCTTGCCTGCTACGCTACCACTGGCCACGTACTCCCGGGCGTGAATAGTCCGCAAGGTGCTGGCATAGGTACTAGGACGCCCGATCTGCAAGCGCTCCAGCTCGGCTACCAGCGTGGCTTCATCGAATCGACGCGGGGGCTTCTGGCTCCGGCCGGCGGCGCGCACCCGGCGCAGCTCGACTCCTTCACCCTCGGCCACTGGATGCTGCAGCGTGCCCCCTTCTGCTCCCTCGGCTACGGCCGTATCCTCATCGACCTCTTCTGCTGCTTCCTGGTAGGCCCGGCGGTAGCCATCAAACCGAAGTACGCGGGCCGTGCTTTGAAACGTGAGCCCCTCCGGGCCGGGCCGGGCCGCCGCCAGTAGAATAGTCGTCTGGTCGAACTGGGCATTGCTCATTTGCGAGGCCAGGGCCCGGGCGTAGATGAGTTGGTAGAGCTGCTGTTGCTGCTCCGTATCACCGGCCCTGGGTTGATCCCAGTGCGTTGGTCGGATAGCTTCATGGGCACCCTGGCTCCCAGCCTTTTCGCGGAACGTTCGGCCGGAGCCGCCCACGGCGTACGATGGGCCATACTGCAGGTGAATCTGCGCGGCCGCTTCCCGACGGGCTTCCTCGCTTAAGTTCACGCTGTCGGTACGAATATAGGTTATATGGCCGCTTTCAAACAGCTTTTGCGCCAGGTCAGATACCTGCTGCACCGTCAGGTGCAGCTTCTTCACTCCGTCCTGCTGCAGGCTGCTGGTAGAGTAAGGGGCAGGCGGGCTAATGGCCACGGGCTGCTGCTCAACCTTCATCACGCCAAAGTCCCGGGCCTGGGTGATGCGCTCCAGCAGTGAGCGGGCCTCCTCTTCGGTTTGCGGCGCCTCCCCAACCCAACGGGCGGGTAACAGCTCCGCCGCCGGCGTCTGAAATACGGCACTGACAGGATAGGTACGCTTGCCGGTAAAGGCCAGGATCGTTCGCTCCCGCTCGACGACAAGCCGGGTAGCGACACTTTGTACCCGGCCGGCTGAGTAGCCCTTCGCTTGAAAGTGGCGGGTTAACAACGGCGAGACTTCCCAGCCAACGAGCCGGTCAACGGCCCGCCGGCACTCCTGGGCGGCTACCAGCGCAACATCCAGACGGCGGGGCGCGGCGACGGCCGCCAGAATCGCAGGCCCGGTAATCTCCTGGAACGTCACGCGCTTGGCCGTTTTTACATCCAGGCCCAATACCTGACAAAGATGATAGCTGATGGCCTCTCCCTCCCGGTCCGGGTCCGTGGCCAGGTAGACGTTCTGTGGGCCGACCTGCCGCACTTTCGCTTTCAAATTAGAAACCGTGCCCTCCTTATCGGCATTGATCAGGTAGTGCATGCGGTAGTTGTTGCTGCGGTCGATGCCCAGCTCTTTCAGCGGCAGATCCCGTATATGGCCGACACTGGCCTCCACGTGCCAGCCTGCCGGCAGCAGGGCACTTATCTTCTTTATTTTATTCGGGCTTTCTACGATTAGTAAGTTCATCTTCAGGTTGAGAGGTGAGGGGGCGGCAGGGAAAAAGGCCGCTGGGGCCTACAGCTTGTCCAACGGCCTTTTTCTCGTGCTATGGCAGTGCGCCCGGTTAGGATTTTGCCAGCCAGTTGCAGAGCATCAGCCCAAACAAGGCCAACGCGGTGCAGAAAAAGCGGAAGTCTATCTCCTGCTTCCATAATGCCGCCCGTTCTTGGCGGGTAAAGGGGTCGAAAGGCAGGTTTCGCCGCCGTTCCATCAGGGCGCGGCCATACTGGTAGAGGTAATAGCCAGCCGTGGGGATGCCGCCCAGCAACAGGCCCCAGCCCAGCAGCACAAACATGTCATATGTATTCATCAGGGTGCAGGAAAAAGTGAAAAAATGCAGCAACAGTAAGGGCTAGCTTCGTTCACGCTCCATCGACGTGGACCCATTGCCACCCGATTCCCGGGCTACGTCACGCGCGCCCTGCAGGCGGGCGCCCCGGTCTTCCCCATTTTCCTTCACCTGGATACCACTGCTGTTGGCGGCCTTGTCCAAGGTGTCGTTGATGTGCTGGATGTTGGGCGTTTTGGTATGGTAGCTCACCGGCATCTCGACGTGGTTGCCGACTACTTTGGCCTCGCCGACGATGGCCCCTCCCTTGCTCAGCTCGCCGCCGATGGTCTCGGCGCGGGCCTTGCCCTTCTCGGGCGTATCATCAATTGAAATCACGGCCTGGTTGAACTTGCCGGTGCGCGTTTCCAGCTCCGGCCCCGGCTGCTGGGGCTTTTGTTCCTTTACCTCGATGCCTTCGCTCTTCGCGGCCGTATCAAGCACTTTGTTTACGCGCTCCAGCTGCTCCTGCTGGGTGTGGTAGGAATAGCGGATGGCAGTACCGGGAACACCGTCGCCCCGTTCCCCCCCTGCCCCGACTTGCGCCCCGGCTTTCTGCAGGGCCTCGCGCACGGTGGCCGAGCGCGTGCGTTCCTCCTCCGTGTCGCGCACCAGCACCACCCCTTGCTGCCAATTGCCCGGGCCATGGGGCGGGCCGGCCGCGTAGGCCGATGCAGCCGCAACCGTTGTGCCGCTGATGGCCGGTACTTCGCCCCCGTACAGGCGTTGCCGCTCCCGCTGCTGCGTCATGGATTCCTCCAGGTTAATTCCGGGTTGGCGGCCTGCTGTTTCCAAAGTCTGGGCTATGCCGGCGCTCTGTGGGCCCAGCGGATAGCTCGCCGTGAAATGCTGGCGGCTCAGGTCCTGCCCGCTCTCGCGCTTTTGCAACTCGCTGACGATGGCTCCCTGTTGCTGCAGATCCTGACGCAGCTGCTGGGCGCGTTGCTGCAGGCCTTCCTCAACGATACTGATGCCGACTGTCCGGAACGGCTGCTCGCTCACGCTGGTCGTCGTCGTGGCCACGGCCGGCTGCGGTGCTGGCGCGGGTTCAATGGCCCGTTCCGGGGTGCGCACGGCGGGGGCTGCCTCTACGGCCCGCTCAGCGCCTGGGGCCGGGGTGCTTGCCTGCTGTGGCCCGGTTACCTCGCGGGCCGCGCGGTGGGTTTCTATTACCTCCAGCACTTTGTCCTGCGGCACGGCGGCGGGATGGTAGCTGACGACCATTTCGCGGCCACCAGCCCCGTCGGGCAGCGTACCGCCTACCTGCGCCCCTACTTTTACCAATTGCGCCGTCACCGGTGCCAGTTCATCATCGCGCCGGTCCCGCAATACCTGCGTTTTCCAGCCTTCCGCCGGATAGTAATCGCGGCTTTGTTGCCCCACGCTGGCTGCACCAGTGCCCTGTTGCCCGGCAACGGCGGCCTCGCGGCCTGGGTCCTTGGGGTGGATTGCCTCCGGGGCGAAGTTCAGGGGAACGCCGGGTTCGCGCTGGCGCCGCTCCAACTCCCAGCTACGTTCCATGGCCTGGCCACCCCGTTCCTTATAGAGTACTGTATCGGCTTGCTGCGCGGCCCGTAGCTGCTCCTGTATCTGGGGTAGCTCGGGCTGGTCGATGCGGTAGCCCACCATGATGCGCAGTTGCTCGCGGCCGGCCAGGTCGCGGTGTGGTTCCACGGCCGTAACAGACGCCCCGGCTTGCTCAAAGTCCTTGCGCATCACCCGCAACTTATCCTCGTTGTGGCCGGCTGCCGACATATTGATTTCGGCATAGCGGTAAGGGTGCTCCACGGCCGGGGAGCGCTGCTGCTCGGTGGCCAGGTCGAATGCTGGCGCTTTTGACGCCCCTACTTCCGGCTGTCCTCGCCGCTCCAACTCCAGCAGGCGCTCGGCTGACAGGCCGGGTTGCTCATTGACGCGAAGCTGGCCCTCCTTCTGCGTTTCCGACAAAAGCCGGTGGATCTGCGGCAGCTCCGTCTGGTCCAGGCGGTAGGCGACCATCGCCGTCTGTACGCCACTGCCCGGCTCCTGCTGCAGCGGGCTGGGGGTCGCGCCGGCCCGCTCCAACTGCCGCACTGATTCCTGCAGACGCTGCGCATTTTCCGCACCACTACCAGCCTCCAACTGCACACAACGAACCGGATGCGAAGCATCGGGCGTGTGCATACTGCGCGGCACGTCCTCGTAGCTTGGGGCTTTGGTTCCGGCTCCCTCCATTGCTTTTTCCCGGAAAATTTGGTCCAGGCCTTCCATGGGGTGCATACCTCCTCCCGGCTGCTGGCGCTGCTGCGCGGCCGCTGCGGCTAGTAGCCCCGAAGTCAACTGCCGGTCGGCTTCCTCCCGAGCGCGCTGGGCCTCCGGTGTGTTAGCCTGCCGCTCCCGCTCCGCTTGCTGCCGAGCCGTTTCCTGCTCGGCCTGCTGCCGGCGTAGCTCCGCCTGTCGCTCCCGTTCAGCGTTGGCCAGGGCTTCGCGGGCCTGCTGCTGCCGGGCTCCTTCTTCCAGCTCTACCCCGGGGCTGCGTTTGAGCGCATCCAGCACGTTTCCGATGCCCAGGGGATTCTGCTCCGTTTGATAGGCAATGCGTAGCTCCTCGCGCACGAAGCCCGCCGGCGCTTCGACGCGCTGCTGCCCCTGAATGAGGACGCCATTAGCGCGCAGATCATCCAGGATCTGTGGGGTACGCGTAGCCGCGTCCTGGGCCTCTGTCAGGCGGACCAGGCCAGCAGCCCACCCACCGGCTTCCCCAACGCTTACGCGGCGTTCCACATCGTAGCGGTTGCCGCCATTTTCACTCATTTGCCGGGTAGCTTCGCTGATGGCGCCCAGGCGGGGGTCCTGTAAATGAAAGCTAACCAGCTGCGTCTGCTCACCCTGGCTCTGCCCCGCCAACGGCACGATAACCCCCCCCGCTTTTCGCACCACATCGGCCTGCTCCCGCAGCTCGGGGCTGCCACTTGGAGCCGCGCTGGTCACGGCGTAGGTTACCCATTCGGTACTGCTGGATGGATACGTTGGGCGCAGCGAGTTTACCGCCCTGCCGGCAGCCTGTTCTTCCTGGCTGAATACGGCGGCCCCCGCCTGGCGCACCTGCCGGGCCTGCGCGGGCTCCTCGACCATCACGCCGGGACTGCGCTCAGCAGCCCGCAGTACGGCTTCTACGCCGGCAGCCGCCTGGCCGGGTGCCGGATCGTATTTGAAATCTATCCGTCGCTCCATGATTCCTGGAGCAACTTCGCGCTGCACGATGTTGCCCACGCCGGCGCCTTCGGCTTTCAGATCTTTCCATACCGGTACCGCCCGGTTTTCTCCCCCGGCTTTTTCATCGAGTACGATTACAGCGCCTCGCTGCACACCACTTCCCCCTAGTTCCTGAACCGTCTGGTAGCGCTCATGCATTGACTTGTCCGCCTGCTGCACGGCTAGTACCAACGGCCCTGGCTGCCCTTTTTCCTGCAGGGCTGGCAATTTCTCCGCTATCGCTATCGCCCCATTCAGGTTTTCGCGGTCAAGGCCCCGCAAAGGCATAATATCCCGCTCCAGTACATTCCGGCTTATTTCGCTTAATCGGGCCGCCTGCAGGGGAATACCTTGCTCTTCGAGGCCTTTGCTTAACTCCTTCGTTGCTGCGCTGAAAACCGCTTTACTTTCGGCCAACTGGCGCTCCGGCAACTCTACTGGCTTAACGGCAGGGGCGTTTGTAAGCTGCCGGCGCTCCTGCGCGTGCGCCTCGGTTTCGGTCAGCGTGACGCCGGGGGCGCGGCTGATAATTTCCAGCTGGGTGCTGATTGCCTTGCGTTGTGGCTCGGGGTCGGTCACCAGGTACTGCGCCTGCAGGTGCGTGGTGCGCACACCGCTGGCTTGGTCAATTTCCTGTTTCCGGTCAAGGATTGATAGGCCAGCCTTACGAAGGTCCTGCTCAATCTGGCCGGCGGCTCCGCCCCCGTTCTGCCGCTGGCCTTGTTCGACAATCTCCAGCATCAAGGGGCGCTCGATGGGCGAAACGCTAGCCTGCTGGGCAGTCACCCCTTTGTCGAATCCGGCCTGCTCGCGGGCGCGCTGCATCCGCTGTTCCGTTTGCTGATCGGTCAGGTCCTGGTTATAATCCTTACTCAGGGCCGCTTCCCACTTGAAAAAACCAGGCGGTGTGCGCTGCGCTTCCGGCATGCCCGCTTCACGCTGGGCGTGCAGCTCCTGCACCAAACCGCGCAGCTGTGGCAGTTGGTCGTTGGTAACCGTCACGCGGGCTACGGTTTGGTCACTGCCCATGCGGACCACTTCCAGCGACGCAGCTTGATCGCCCCCTTCCTTGCGCCAGCCGTCAACCTTTTCCTGCAGGCCGGCCACGGCCGCCCGCCCCTCGCGCTGGCGTTCGGTTTCAAAGGTAATTTTCAGATCCGTGTGGTACTCACCCCCGCGCTGGGCCCGCCAAGTAACGTTGCCGCGCTGCTGCTCGGGCGTCTCACTACCCGTTTCCAGGGCCACGTTTTGCCGCGGTGCCCGGAAGTCGTTCATGTAGTTGAGGTTGAAGCGCACCCCTGCCGCATCGTTATCGTTGGCCAGCACCACCTCTTTCGGCTGCTGCCGGTCGATGACCTTTTGCATCAGCTCCACCTGCCGCTGCGAGACGGTGCCGCTGCTGGTGATGTACATGGTACTTGGCCCTGATCCGCCTGGCTGCTCCAGCTGGTACTTGCTCATGGCGTCAATCGGGCTTTCCCCGACGACGATACGCTCTACGGCGCTCCCCTTGCCCTGCGTAGGGTGGCTGACCCAGATGCCGTCGCGGGGTCCGGGCATCTGTGACTTGAAATTGTGGTTGCGCTCCTCGTAGGACGAAAACCCACCTTCATTGAGCAGCGGGAACACCGTGTTCTTATGCGGGCCGTTCTGGCCGGTGAACACGCGCCCCTGAAAGGCCGGGGCGTTGATCGTCTCGTCGCTCAGGCCCCGCTCACGCAGGTAGCTTTTATCGGTCAGGGCCGGCTGTACGCCCAGGGTCCGCTTCAGCAACTCATCTCGCCGTTCACGGGGGTCCTCCGGCAGGGAGGCATCCGGCCCGCGCTCGGCCTGGCGCGTGCGCGTCGGTTCCGGCCGCAGGGCCAGCTGCTGCCGATCCTGCTCCGGGCCGCCCTCTCCCAGGTACTGACGTAGCTGCTGCCGCGTCTGGCCAAGGTTCAGACCATCCCGGGTCTTTACAAAGTCTACTACCGAGCCGCTGTCCTTCGTGTCGTGGGCGTTCATGTACACGTCACGCCCATCCTTTTTGCTTACAATCAGGATTTCCCCTCCCTTCTCCAGCTTATGCCAGGAGTCGTTACGGGCCTTGTCGGTAATGTCATACCCATAGCGGCCGGTGGCCAGGGGTACGATAGGTATTTGGTCTTTGAAGCGTTCCAGCTCCGAGTCGTCGTTTGGCCGCGGGCGGCCCCCCGTTGGTGAGTTCATGGGCAGTTGGGATGAAGAAGGAAAATGGACATTAAGTAGACAATACTACGCAATGACGCCTCCTTTATCACGCAATTAATCTTAATTGCTGTACTGCAATTAGAAAAAATTGCGCAAAGTCTTTTTTGATTCGGTTTTTTCGCATCTTTGGCAGCGAAATGCAATCAAAGTTAATCGCGTAAAGCCGTGAACCCTTCCCTTTATCTGATTCTCGCCGGGTGGCTTTCCGGCATGGGTATCCTGGTGTATGTGGTGATCAACCGCATGCAGCGAGCAGCCCACAAACGGGAACAGAATAAGCGTTTGACGGCTCTCAAACCACCTGCCCCCGGGCAGAATCATGAGTCGCTGCCACGCACCACGTACCGGCTTGAGCCAGAGCTTCCCCCTAATCCAACCAAGCAGCCTGACAAGTATGCTGAGTACCTGGAGCAGCAGTCCAAGTGGACCTTGTGGCAGCAGCTGAAGAACCAGCCTTTACCGGAGGCCTAGCCTCCATTTCACCTCCTTTTTTTCACCATTTACCCTTTCTCACATTTTTTCATTTTTTCCCAATTACCATGAACAACGTTCTAAGCAAAATCACTGAGGCCTGGAACCGGGCACAGGGAGCTACCGCCACCGTGGTGGCTGATGCAACCGTCGCTTTTAACAAGGCGCATTTCCAGTCACACAACATGACCAAGTGGGACCGCCGCATTTATGGCACCCTGATGGTACTGGGTGGCTTCATCGGGCAAGTGAATGCCCAGACTGGCGGCGTCAGCTCCACGCTGACTTCCTTCAAGGCCACGGTGCTGCTTATAGCGCAGGGCATCTTCGCCGTGTTCCTGATGATCGGCCTGGTTAAAACCGCCAAGAAGTTCATCGGTGGCGAGCCGGACGCCATGACCAGCATGATGTGGCTGGCCGGCGGCGTGTTGCTCTTCTGGGGCTTCAACTCCCTCAAATCTCAAATCGTGGGCAACACCGGCAACAGCGGTGGCGGCGGTAACGTGGAATAATGAACGCAGTAGGGCGGCACCTGCGCCGCCCTACTTCTCTTCTTTTTCATAAGCACGTTCGATGCGCTCCTACAAAAGCATTGAAAGGCCGGCCCAGGTTCTCGGAATGGATATCCAGAGCCTGGGCCTTGTTTTTGGCCTTGTCATCGGTGGCGGGATGCTCCTGGCCCTGCTCAGCATGGGCACTACGATTAATCCGCTCATCTACCTGATCCTGATTCTAACGGCGGTGGGCCTGTTTTTCACGCTGCGGTACCTGAATAAGCACCGCCCCCCCGGCTTTCTGATGGGCTACGCCAGCTACCATCTACGCCAACCTAAACGCCTCACCATAGGCATTCACCATGTTCAAAAGCAAAAAGGTAAAGCAGGGCGGGCTAAGTGATGCCCTCCCGGTATATCTCTACGACAATCATAAGCTAGTCCTGAAAGACGGTCGGGTTGGAGTGGCTTTCAAGCTTACTCCCGTGGAGATGGAGCTGTGGGACCCGGACCAGTATACGGCCTGCCACGTCGCGTTCCAGGCGGCGCTGAAGGTGCTGCCGCCCGGCACGGTCGTGCAGAAAACCGATGTGTACTACGACCGGCCCTATGTCCATCCGCCGGCGCCTGGCCAGTACTTCAGCAGCCGCATGGGCCAGTATTTCGGCAACCGTATGGTGCTCTACCATTCGCCTTACCTATTTCTGAGCTTCGCCCCCGTATCGTCCAAGTCAAGTGGTAAACCCAGCGGTAAAAAGGAAAAGCCTCCACGCCCGGTTTCGGCCCTGAACGCATTGATCAACAATGTGGATCAGAAGCTGCCGGATAACCCCTTCGAGTCGGTAACCCAGACGCTGGCGCTGGCCGACCAGTATACCCAGGAGTTTATTCAGGCCATGCGGGGCATACCGGATATTACGCTGGAGCGGATGGATGAGCACCAGATCCGTGCCCTGTACCTGCAGTTCCTAAACCTGGACTTTGACCGGCAGCCCCAGCATTACGAACGGGAGCTGTATAACGAAGTGGGTACGCTGGCCGTCGGGGAGCAAAAAGTCTCCTGCGTGAGCCTGACGGGCCAGGGCCTGCAGATGTTTCCCTGCGTGCGCAACAACTACGGGGTGACTTCCCCCATGCTGTACCCGCTCACCCATTTTCTGGCAATCCCGCACATCCTGACCCAGTCTATCCAGGTGGTTGACACGAAAGCGGAGCTGGAAACCCTGGACCGCGACAAGACCATCAATAAATCGCTCTCCAAGCTGGCCACGCAGGATAATCACTTGCGTGTAGCGGAAATTGATGCCTTCTCGGCCGAAGTGCGGGCCGAGGGCAAACAGCTTTGCAAGCTCCACGTCAGCCTCCTGACCTGGGAAACCCAGGATGCGTTGCGGAAAGAAAATGTGGAGAAAGCCGCCGCTGCCATGCGCTCCATGTTCAGCTCGGAAGCAGCTGTCGAGAACTTCCTTACGCTGCCCCTCTTCTTCGCGGCCCTGCCCTGCAACGGGTATCAGGTGCCAGACCGCTGGCTGCCGACGACCACGGACCGGGCGGCCTGCTACGTGCATTGGACGACAACCTTTAAGTCCGCCCGCACGGGGGAATACATCTGTGACCGCTTCCGCAACCTGGTTCGCATCAACCTGTTTGATGTCACCCAGGACAACCAGAACAGCATCACGATCGGCCCCTCCGGCTCGGGCAAGAGCTATACTATGGGCAACTTCATTGCCCAGCGGTTTGAGAACGGCGCGCGGCAGATCATTATCGACGTGGGCGGCTCTTACCGCAATACCTGTCAGTCACTTAACGGACCGGATTTCGATAAGTCCTACTTCGAATACGACCCGGCCAACCCGATTGAGTTCGCGCCCTTCTTTGTTCCGCGCGATGCGGAAAATAAGTGGCTCTACACCGATGAAAAGCTCAATTTCCACCTGGCCCTGCTGGCGGCGCTGTGGAAGTCGGGCAAAGACGGCGTGCTGACCAAATCCGAGCGCGCTATTCTCTCCCGCTTTCTGCAGGACTACTATGCCACGCTCAACAAGGACGACAAGCTCGGCCACCACGATGAGAATTACCCTGGCATGCAGAGCTTCTACAACTTTGTGCAGGACTACCACGAGCGCATGACCGTGCGACTGGACGCAGCTGAGCTGGAGAAGCTGGACCCGTACCTACTCAAGCAGCGGGAACAATACCGCAAGGACTCGGCCTACATCCAGATGGACGAGTTTTTTCTGGTACTGGGTGAATATGTGGAAGGGGGACGTTACGCCAAGGTGCTGAACGCGAAGCTCGACGTGGATCTGTCGGACTACCGGCTGATCTGCTTTGATATGCTGCGCGTGAAGGCCGACCCGACGCTCTACCCGGTAGTGGCAATGCTTATCACGGAATTGTCGCTGGATCTGTTCCGCAAGTTCCCGCATGACGTGAAGTACATCCTGATGGATGAAGCCTGGTCGATGTTGAGCGGAGCCCTGGAGGACTTTATCGTGAACATGTACCGCACCATTCGCAAAACGAATGGCTCCATCGGTATCATCACCCAGGGGATAAAGGAAATCGTGGAATCCCCGATTGGCTACACGCTCATCGACAACTCGGCCACGAAAATCATCCTGCGCCACACCAACGAGGCCAGCTTGGAGCGCCTGGAAAAGCCAATGGGCTTTACTACCCACGAAATGAGCCTGATCCGCTCCATTCAGTCCGGGGAGGGCTGGCGGCAGTTCCTCATCAAGCAGGGTCCCGTCGCCAAGATTTACACCTTGGAAGCGGCTCCGGCGCTGAACGCTATTCTCAGCTCGCGGGCGGCCGATCGCAACCTGCTTAACAGCCTGGTAACCCATTACCAGCGCCGCCTGCCGGTGGCCGTGCTTGATCCGCAAACCGGCCGGCCGAAGATAGGCCCGGATGGCTTGCCGGAATACTCCACCATCATTGAGCAGCGCCTTGATTTCGCTGTGGATGAGTTCGTTTCCTCCACCTCAAAATAGCCTGCTATGCTCCTTACCCTACTTCTTTCGGGCATCGGCGGGGACCTGAATGTTCAGATCTCCCAGGCTGCGTACGACATGACCCGCAACGTCATTGTGCTGTTGGTTTCCTCCGTGGTGCCCATCATGATGACGATTACGCTAGTCACCACGATTGGCCGTGGGTATCTAAGCGGGCAGTCGCTGCAGATTGACCTGGCCCCT
The DNA here is from genome assembly GCF_015773195.1 of Hymenobacter guriensis. GTDB lineage: Bacteria > Bacteroidota > Bacteroidia > Cytophagales > Hymenobacteraceae > Hymenobacter > Hymenobacter guriensis. Next base: position 40,136 of record NZ_JADWYK010000023.1, on the reverse strand, counting down.
TTATTCAAAATCCTGTTCATCGCCGGCTTTCTGCTTTCCTATCGGACCCTGATGCCGAAAGTGGGTGATTCGATTTACTGGATCTCGCGGGCCGTGACGGGTAACGGGGCGCAGGCCCAAGCTTACGCGACGCTGGAAAGCCTGAAGCCTCAGCCACCTGGTGCCCCGGCCCCGCCAACGCCGGGCTCTGTAGCCAACGGCACGCAGGATCAGCCCTCGGTCATTTCTGGCCTGGCCAATGAAATAGCTTCCATTGCTGGCTCTATCTCCGGGTTCTCGATGCGCCAGTGGCTCCTGGAGCTGGCCACGGGTACCATTGCTCAGCTGATTCAGGTTTGCATGCTGTTTATCCAGGCTTTCCTGGCAGGTTTCCTATTCGTGGTCGGCCCCATAGCATTCACCCTCTCCATGCTGCCTGGCTGGGGAGGGTTGATGAAGTCCTGGTTTCAGTCGTTTCTGAGCGTGAACTTGTGGACGGTGACCTTCGCCATCATAAATAAGCTGTTCGCGCAGTATTCGGCGGCAATGGCGGCGTTGGCGGCTTCTAAGATTACCACCGTCGATCAATACTTTGCCGCCTACGCCTCCGATGGACAGTACCAGGTAGCCTGCATTATTTTTATTGTCATGTACCTGATGGTGCCCTACATGACCTCGCTCATTGTAGGTTCCTCAGCAGCGCAGAGCTTCGTCGGGGCTGCAGCTGGCCTGGTTGCCTCCCGCGCAGCCATGGGTGCCGGAAAGGCCGTGGGCAGCGCCGTCGGTGCCGCAGGCAACGGCGTTTCAACAATGGCCGGGGCTATGGCCAACGACCTGCGAGGGGCTGGTGGGGCCATCAATACGGCGATGGGTGGATTTGGTGGGTTTGGCGGGGGCGGAGGGGGCGCAGCCGCTGGGGCCGCCGCCGGTGGTAGCGCCTCGATGGGGGTTGCCCCCATGATGCCCGGAGCGGGGGCCGTGAGTGGCTCGGCCCGCACAGCGAACAGCTACGCCAACGCTGGCTACTCTCCGCCCCTGACTTCACTTGGTGCACCGTCTTCGTCACCCGGCGGATCGGCCGGGGCTTGGGGAGCCGCGGCGCCCTCCAATCCAGGTGCTCCAAACCACATTGTCAACCTGGGCAGCAGCAACACCTTACGGGGCACAGCCTTCGGTACGGGTCAGGTGGGGGCTGCTCCGCCATCCGCCGGCGCTGGGACCTCGGCGCAGGCGGCGCTGCCAGCGCCGCCGACACTTTCGGCCCCTTCCTCCACGGGCGGAAATCGCTCCCAGGGTGGTTCCGACGATGGTACCGGCGCCGTCGATGTCACCAGCGGCCCAGGGGGTGGCAAGCCCCAGCCCCCAACGATGATTGCCCCTGGCCTAGGCCATAGCGGTTCCGGCGGCTCCTTCTAGCCTCTTTCACTCATTCACTTTTCACCCCTGGTAACCTGGGCATTCGGGAAGAAAGGCTCCAGGCACCCTTACTCAACACAAAATGGATTCTATTAAAGACTTAAATCAAACCTACACCTCCATGCGTCTGGTGGCGCTGGCGGCCGTTGCCCTTGCCATTTTGACTATTCTGGTGGCCGGCTCCCTGGTGTTTCACGCCTATGGCATCGTTGGCCAGCGGGTGTATGTGGTTGGTAACAGTGGTACGACGCAAATGGCACTGGCCGATTCGCCCGAAGATCATACGCAGTATGAGATGCGCAACCTGGTCCGCACGTTCGCGCTGAATATGTTTGGCCACGACCAGTACACGTTCAAAAACAATTTGAACACGGCCCTTCCGCTTATCGACGACATGGGCGGTCGCCGCTTGTACGATGGCTTCAAGAAAGGAGCCGTGCTCGACAACTACATCAAGTTCGGCGCCCGGACCACGGCCACCGTGGATAGCATCGTGCTTGATACAAACTCTCTGCCCGTGAAAGGCAGACTCTACATCCGGCAGAAAGCCTTTATCGGCGACCGCCAAAGCAAGTCGCTGCCGATGGGCATGAGCTTCGAGCTGACGAACACTCACCGCAGCAACTTCAATCCCTTCGGGATCATGATAACCCGGTTCGACTACATTCCCTACAATCCGGAGGCCTCTGAGAAGGAGAAACGGGTGCTGCAGGCGCAGAAGGACCGCGACGATGCCTTGCTTCAGCAGGCCAAAGCCGAAGCGGAAGCAGCCCAGAAAGAGGCAGCTCAATAAGCCATTGCTCTCCCGGGGCCTGAGAGCCCCGGGCCATCACTCACTCTTTACGGTCACTCTCGTGAAACTTTATATCCTGCTCGGTCTGGGATTACTTGCAGCTCCCACCGTTCACGCGCAGCGTCGCGCGCAGCCGCTGCCGGCCCAGCTTTCCGTTTACTCACCCTCTTCACCGGCGGCGCCTGCACCAGGCCCCGCGGGCATGCACACGGGCGGCTATACCTCCGAAGGTCAGCATTTCACTATGCAGCGCCTTGCCCCTCCCCCGCCGCCCACCCCGCCTGGTGCTACTGCTACGGCCTTGGACATTGCCGTTTCGGACAGTTCCACGACGTACCTCGTGTTTCCCGGTACGGTGTCACTGGTGGACGTCGGCATGATGGATAACTACCTGGTGAAGATTGAGGCCAACTCCGTCTTTATCCGGGGTCGCAAAAACGCCTCAGCTCCTACGCCGATTATGGTCCGGCATGGCAGCAAGTACTGGATTGGCCGGCTGGTCACCGTCAAGCGCCCAGTGCTGACGTTGTATGATTTCACGAAGCCGGGAGCATTGAACCCGCCCCCGGCCCCGGCGGCGCTTACTGGAGCGGACCTGCTCGGCAGCCCGGATGCTATTGTCGGGGATGTGCAGGTAGATCTGAGCGGCGACGTACAATCCACGGATGGAGGTTTGCAGACCGGCACTGGCGCGGTCCTGCAGGAAACCTCTACCGGGGTCGGACCCGATAACGAGCTGGCCATGGACCGGGCCGCGAGCAAGAAAGCCCGCATCAACGCCTTGCTGCGCCGCCTTGATCAATACAGGGATGAAATCCATAGCGTGGCCATAGTAGACAACCGCCTGTCGTTCTCCCTGACCAATGTGCGCAATGACAAGCAGTTCACGTACATGCGCTTCAAGCTGGTTAATAACAGCAGTATCGACTACCAGGTAGATTTTGCCGATTTCACCCTGGTAGAAAATGACAAACGCCGCTTCCTGGGAAAAAAACGCAATGAGGCCCGGCGCCCGATGATGCCGGCTGGCGGACATCCCAATCAGCGAGTGAAAGGCAACTCTACCGGCTATATCTACTATGCTGTGCCGTTGTACGCGGCCACCAATGAGGGTCACCTGGCGGTCGGCCTGCGTGAGTTAAGTGGAGCGCGGGCAATCCAGCTGCGCGTGCCCAGCCACGTGATCAATACGGCTCCAACGTTCATTCAATAAGCAGGTATGAATTCGATCGAAGACATGACCCCCATCGGCGGGGGACAGGCTACTCCCCCACCGGTGCCGGCCCCGGAAGTTGAAAGCCCAACCCCTGCACCGGAAGCAGCCGCTGCCGTACCTGCGGCAGCGGAAAAGCCAGAGAAAGCAAAGGTAGACTGGGGCCAGAAGCTGCTCGACAACAAGCTCACGGTTCTTATTGCGTTGGTCGTCCTAATTGTGGGCGGTGTGGCCGCAATTTGGTTTTCCCTGGAAAGCGAGGCCGCCGCGCAGTCGCCTACGGCCGCTGCCTCGACCGAGCAAATGGATGCGCTTACTCAGTCGCCTTCGCCGCCCGATACAAAAGAACCCCTCGCGGCGGTCGATCAGGCAATGGCTGAAAACGCCCGGCCCGCCCAGCAGGAAGAATTAGCCCCGGAGGATCTGCTTACCAGCGGACAAACGGCGCCGGCCCGGCCTGCTGAGCCGCAACTGACTCCGGCCGAACAAGCCGCCAACCGGGCCCGAATGGCCGATGCGGCGCGGGCGGCCAACACGGAGCAAGTGCAGGAAACCCGCCGTGACCCCTCCACGGGACAATACAGCCAGCAGACCGCTTCCCGTCAGCGGGTGGCGCTTAATAATGGCGCTGCTCCGCGTCGGGCGCAATGGTCGGCCACGTCCACGGGCAACCTGAATCAGGCAAGCGCCTATTCCCCCCGGCCAACCCGGGATAAGGATGGGACGCCCTTCGAGACGAATGATGAGATTAACATGATGCTCCAGAACCTGCCCAAGGGCGTGCACGATAACTACGAGCGCATGACCGGGCGCCGGTACCGGCCGCTGCTGGCCAGCCAGCAGCAGCAAGTCAGCGAGGCTGACAAGCGCCGGGCCGAGATGGCCTACATACCTGGTATGGATGGGTTTAATACCGTTCGCTACCGGGGCAGCAACGCGAATCCGGCTGAGGAGGAAATGATCCTGCCCGATATTTTCTACCGCTGCAGTATTCAGGGTACCCAGGTGGTTCGCACCGGCTCGGTGGTTATGCTTCGCCTTTCCGAGGAAGCCACGTTTGGGGGAGTAACGTTTCCTCGCAACATGATTTTCTCCGCCTTGGCTACAGTGGAGAGCAATCGGGTCACGCTCACCATTGATCGGCTCGGGCAGTACAAGGTGGGCGTTGAGGTATACAACTACAGTTACATGCCGGGCATCATGATCGACCCGGCCAAACGGGTGAAGCCCCAGGGCCAGGAAGGGCTGGGCAGTTCCATGATGCAGACGGGCTCACAGGAAATCAGCACGGCCATCATGCAAAGCACGCAGGCCGCCAACTCTTGGAAGGGTATCGCCGGCCGTGCCGGCGTCACCATGCTGGGGCGTTTGCCGCGTGGTGGCGTGCGCCTGCGCGACGTGACGCTGCCCGATGGCTACCCGGTACTGCTTACCCGCCCCGGAAAAATTGCCAGCGCTTACCAGCAAGGCGGCCTGACGCAAACTTCGGGTCCGATGGGCCAGGATGGCAACCCGATGCAAAGCCCGCTGATGCAGGGCGTTGGTCAGGGGGGCTACCCTGGGCAGCCTGGCTATGACAACCTGCCCCCCGCCTACGCGACGCCTGAAGCTCCTAGGCGGTAACTCCACTTTTTGCTGCTCTTCTCCTGGTTAGCCCGGCGTTACTCTAGGCGGCCCGTGAGTGCTCCGTCAGCTGGCCGGCGAGGGGCCGTTTTTTGTTCACCTAACCTTTCTACCCATGAAAAACTTCAAGAAAGCAGTAGTCGCACTTTGCTTCGGGACAGCGCTGGCTGTTACCCCGCGCCCAGCGGCGGCGCAATGGCTGACGACCGACTTGCCGCACATCGCGACCCAGGTTGCCGAGTTTGCCAAAAAGGCCCGTGACTGGGTTAAAACAGTTGAAAACTACAAAATCATCCAGGATGCCAGAAGCATTGCCGGCGTAACCAAGGATATATCCGGGCGCATCCGTGACATTACCGGCGAAGTCCGCTCGTTGACGGAGGACGGACTGTCGCTGCAGCGGCAGATCCGGGAAGACCTGAAAAAGGTAGTTGCCATCAAGGACCTGAAAATATCCAATATGCGGGACCTGAAAACGCTGGTAACCAACCTGGCCAACATCAAGCTGGGCCAGGCTCTGCCCTCCCTGGGCCAGGGCTCCAGCTTCGGGCAACGGTTGGCCTCGGCCACCGATGCTGATGCCGTACAGGTGAAGGAGATGTTCAACGTTGTATCGAGCACGTCAGGCACTCGGCGGAACGTACTGGAGATGCAGGAGCAAAAGGAACTGGCGGTGCTGAACACGCTGGCCCTGGAAAACAGCAGCCAGCAGGAGAAAGTGGCGATGGCTTTCCGCTACAAGAAAATGGCGGATGAAATGTCCGCCCAGGCCGTGGAGCTGCAGGACGGGCTGAACACGCCCAACAAGTTCTCGATGACGGATGGGGAACGGGTGCTGGCTCATGCCCGCGCTGCGGATAACATGGCGAAGGCCCAGGAATACCGGGAAAAAGCTGAATCGTTGCTCGCGGCCTCGGCCGTAAAGGGCCCGACGCAGCTGGCCACGGAGCAGGCCGTGTCGGAGCAGGTGTTTGTCGCCTCGATGCAGGGCATGCTGGAGACGCAGCACTCCAGCTTCTAACGCTGCGCTTCAACGAACCTAGTGACTCTTTTACTCTCAGGTACTAACTCTACATTTTATGAACCCACTTCTGCGCGTCGCCCTTTTCGGCGCGGTTAGCATATTGGGCCTGGTGCGGCCGATGGCTGCCCATGCTCAGCGCGAGGTCAAGCATCTTAACAGCCTTACTCTGCAGTATGGCAAGGCCTCGGAAGGCACTTACTACCGATTCGGTTACTCGCGCTTCCTCTCCGATAACGTCCGCCTCGACGTGGTAGCCCTACGCGAATCCGGTCGGGAAGATCACCCAAAAACGGGCCGCAATACCCCCTACTATGGGTATGACTTTGGCTTAGGAATCGCACCAAAGCTATTCCGCTTGGGGGAGGCCATGTACGTGCACCTGCCGCTGCAGCTGCACGGGCGCTACGACCGAATGACTCAATCCTCAACTGAGGCCAGCGGCGGCCACCGGGAGGTAACGCAAGGGTTCTCGGCCGGGCCGGAAATTGGAGTTACGGCTGATGTGTACCTGACCAACTGGGTTTCGTTGTCGGGCCAGGCATCGCAGGGATACCTGGCCTTTCGCCCTCCCGTCACTAGCTGGCCGCGCTATTACGGCGGGGGGATACGCTTCCATTTTCGCTAAGAAACGGGTACCTTTACTGAGCTATGCAATAGCTTAACGGTACTGATGAAAAAGCCCCTTGGCCTATTGGTCAAGGGGCTTTCTACATTTCATGGGTACGAATACAGGTATCGGCCAGAGGCAAGCAATGACCTGCTGCAGGCCTTTCGTTGCCGGGGGTGAAAAGAAAGAACATACTGGCACGGCTGCGCCGGAAACCGTTGCTTTGGCAAAACGACTGAAACTATGAATCCACATCGTCAAGTGCGGCTGCTACGCCAGAAACAAGGAATTACCCAGCAACAGATTGCCGATCATCTGTGTATGAGCCGCCCGGCATTCAACAAGCTGGAGAATGGAAAAACCGGTATGGCCGTGGAGATGCTGCAGCGCATTGCAAGGTTTCTGCACGTTCCAGTTAGCCAGCTGCTGCAGGCAATGCCCGAGCCGGCAAGCACAGCTTGGACCGACATTGATTTGATGCTGGAAACGACTTACTACTATCTATCTGAAACCAAATTCAAATTTGTGGCTTATGACGAGTTAACGCCGGCGCACTTGGCGCTACTGGCAACAAAGGGATTTGCCAGCCGGGAAGCTTATGAAGATACACCCTTGGGAGGCCGCCTGTATGCCTATGGACCTCACCAGGTAACTGAATTGATGTTCTATACCTTTGGTATGTCCACCCTTTTTGAACAAGACCTAGTTCATTCTCAGGAGTGGAAACAGCGGTACCAGTTGTTCAAGCAAGCCCGGGCAGCGGGCCTTACGGAACCTGAACCTGAAGTGGATGAGCAGGAATACTTTGTTGTCTTTCATATCGGCTTGGAGATGCCCGACGGCACCGAAGCTTCCGTGCAGCTGGCGCAGCGCGATATTCCCGATGGTATGGATGAGCATGAGGCCTTGGAAAGGCTCATTCTCAAAGCCGGCGCCCTGGATGGCTACATCGGCGCCTTTTCACTTACAGGATACGATCCTTTCTCAGAAATTGTCACTTCTCTATAAGTAACCCTCGCTACCAATTATGACCCCAACGGTTCGCATATAGCACCAGCTTCGGGGCTTTTAGCCTTTAAGGCTATAGCTCGTTTGTAGTCCTCTGCCCTCTCATCACCTCAACGGCCTGTACTCACAGGCCGTTTTTTTGCGCCCTAATGCAACTATAATTAATCGCATTATCATCTTCAAATAACTTACTTGCAACTAGAATTAATTGCGTTTACATTTTCCCCAAATCATTTATGCCTACGCTTCTCTCACCCTTCACGCTTTCAGCTCCGCCAGTATGGAAATGCACTCTACCCTAACCGCTGACACCGACTCCTCGGGCCTACTTCCCTCCTGCCACCGGAGTTGGCAGGATCAACTGTTACCAGCTCCGCTTATTAGTCTTGATCAGGCAGAAGTCGTGGCCCTGGGCTTGCTCAGGCAGCAACCGGAAACGCGGGGTCTGGTAGGTATCAGCGTCGCGCAGGTCATCGAGACGTTACGTGTTGCGGGCATCTCGGCCAGTTTGCTGCTACTGACTGGCCGAGACCAGCTCGTGCCTGACCTGGTACTCCAGACCACACCGGATGAAGCCACCGCCTTCGACGCGCTGCACGCGCAGGTTCTGTGCGCACCGCAACCTGCCGAAGACCTGGAAGCAGCCACGTGGCTTCGCCAGCGCCGGTTATCACACTTACGTCTGCTGGCCATGGGCAGGGAATCCGCCCAGGTGTTCCTTCCTGACTTGGATGCCGGTTGGCAATCGCCTGCGACAGGCAAAGTGGTCCAGCCCTCCATGTTTCGTTGGTTGCTCCAGTCAACGCCCCTGCTGCTGGCTGGGGCAGTGGCCATGGTAGTGTATATCTACAACGCCGGTCCAAGTCCTGCCCTATGGCCCCTTTTTCTGCTGCCCCTGCTCGGCGCGATGGGGTTTGGAGGCCTGCTGTTCCGGCGTCTCTCCTCCTACCGGCAGTCGGTTGCGCAGGCCTGGCTGGCCCGCCCCGCCCGCTTGCGTCCCGACTCGGTAGCGGTAGCACGAAACCTGGCCCGCCGCCCGTGGCAGCTGCTGTATCTGCCGGTCCTGCTGGTACTGGGCGCCTTCGTAGCGCTGCTGCTGCTGCTGGCCGGCTCAATGCTGACGACCATCAGCTCTATGACCCTACCCATCGCCGCGGCCGTGGTGCTGCTGCTGGGCCTGACCTACCGTTCGGGGCGCAAGTACCTGAACGAAACCCGTGAGCATATCCAGCTGCTGCCGGCGCCGCTGTTGCCGGTGAATCTGAGTGAGCTGTGGCTTCCCTATCTCTACTACTAGCCGCCTCATGAATCACCTCTCTGCTCGCTCCGTTTTCACCCCGGTAGTACTGGCCGGTGGCTGCTCGATGCTTGTGCGTCGGGTACATCAATGGGTGTATCAGCCGCTTGCTACGGCTCCGCCTGCTCCGAATTATGCCGCTATGCGGCCCTGCGCATTGAGGCCACACGCTGCCCGCCTGCGCGGCCGCCGGCAGCGCCGCACATTTTGGCGTCGCAACCTGCGAAACCTGGTTGCGGTGGCGCTGATCATGGCCGGTACCACACTACTCGCCTCGGCCTTCAGTTTCAGCCTGTTTCGTGGTTAGTGCTGCGGCTTCCTCTCTCTTCCTTTCCTGACTTACCATGAACATCATTCTCAAAGCCTGGGGGCTGCTGCTTTTTCTTTGCTGCTCCTACTCGGCCTACGCAGTAGTACCGCCACCTGACACGGCCCTCCATTTACCGGTTACCTCACCTCCCAGCTGCAACCAGGTAACTATTGCCTGGACCTCAGCGACTGCATCGCCCTCCAGTGGCTATCATGGCAAACGTAGCCTGCTTGTTTTGCAGGCTGTTTCGGCTACTAACGCAATGCCGGAGCCTGAACAAGGTATTTCCTACATTTCCAGCTCCTATTTCGGGGCCGGGCAACAGTTGGCACCGGGTCAGTTTGTCGTGTATGCCGATAGTGGCCAGGCTACTACCATCAGCGGGCTGCAGGCTAATACCGAATACCGAGCCGACGTGTTTGCCTATTACGATTCTACTTCCCTTGACGCTGCATCCGGCCCGGTATATAGCCCGTTGGTCACGACGGCAACTCTCTACTTTACTACTCCTGACTTCTCCTCATCTACGCCGCCGAGCCTTGGGGCATCGGGGGCGTCGGCTTCGATTGTAGATTGCTCAACTGCGCAACTGACGTGTCTCCCAGGAAACGGTGATGGCCGGCTGTTTGTAATTCAACGACTACCCAGCGGGGCCGATGGAGTAAGCCTGAGTACCGAGCCCCAGTCCGGTCAATTCTACTTTCCCAATTATCTCTATGGGCAGGGTCAGGCGGTGGCCCCGGATACCTACGCGATGTATCTGGGCCCCGACTCGACGGCCACTCTGTACGGCCTGATCCCTGGAGAACGGTATAAGTTCGTTGCCTATGAATACCAGACCGAGCGGGATGGAACCGGGGGCAATACATGTACGAATCCTGGCTACGCTGCGCCCGTGGACACGGCTTATTTCACCGTTCCCCGCTGCAGCACTACGGAACCGCTGGTAGCGGCTTCGAGCGCAGCTCAGAGTGATACAACCACTACGACCGCCCGGGTACGGTGGACCAACGGCAATGGCGTACGGCGCCTTGTCGTTGTTAATCAAATTGCCTTCAGCAATGGGCTGATGCTTCCCCAGCAAAACACGCTTTACCAGGGCGCTACTGCCTTTGGCCAGGGCAGTCAAACGCAGCCCGGTACCTTCGTGGTGTACGCCGGGCAGGACAGCAGCGTGACGGTTTCTAACCTGGAACCTGATACGTACTACCAGCTGGCAGTATATGAGTACAATGTAGATCAGCGTGGAAAACCTACCTATCTACTCAGCCAAGCACCAGCTTATACACTGGTTAAAACGTACCCGGAACCAGAGCCAGTAGCACCGTCTGACCTACGGGTAAACTACTCTGTGCCCTTTTCCTACAATCAAGGCCTGACCCAGGTAAGCTGGAAGCCTGGCACCGGGTCGCACTACGTGGTGTTTGCTCAGGAAGTGCGCGAAGGGCAGCAAGCCCTGTATGAGCCAGTAGACGGAATTCTGTATAACCAAAAACTGAATAATGACTTTAGCCCTGCTGCTCGCGTAGGAGATAAAACATACATACTCTCCAGGAGTACCTACTCTAGCAGTGGTGCTGATACGATAGTATACCTGCGCAACCTCACTATCGGACACGTCTACGAGCTTGCCATTTTCGAATATGTGCTGGATGGCAACGGCCTACCAAAGTACACGGGAAGTATACCAATGGCCTTCCGTGCCGCCAGGATGGAGCCGGTTCTGCAAGGTGAACTAATCAACGACGTCCCTACTTTGACCTGGACCGTAGGTGGCCACTATCATGCTGAGCACTTCCGGATTTTTGCGTCCCAGGACAACACCCAGTTTCTACCTCTCGGCCCGGGTATACCCATTGCGCAAGACAGTTCGGTGAGCCGAGTTGCGTTGACGCGGCCGTTATCCGCCATTACCGTACCTACCTACTTCAAGGTCGAGATGTACCACCGGGATGGCCAATGGCTGTATTCCAATACTATTCTCCTTTCGCCCGGCAAACCATTACCGGTTGAACTGCTCCGCTTATCTGGCCAGGTAAGTGAAGCAAACCGCGCAACCCTCAACTGGAGTACCGCCCAGGAAAAGAACAGCGCGTACTTTAGTGTAGAGCGAAGTCTGGATGGACTCCACTTTGTACCGGTCGGGCGCCAGGCCGCGGCCGGCACCTCGACGCAGCAACGTGCTTATCGCCTGGTGGACCCTCACCCACTGGAGCAGCTGACGTATTATCGCCTGCACCAGGTAGATCAGAATGGCGCAGCTACCTACTCTGAAAGTATCTCGTTGCAGCCAGCTCGGCATACCCTGCAGCTGAAGGTTTGGCCGAATCCGGCGCACGCCGGCAAGCAAGCCTCCCTGCACTTAACAGGCCTGGATCATCAGGCTGGTCTGGTCCAGGTTTATATTCGGACCCTCACCGGCCAGTTGCTGCACCACAAGCAGCTGCAGGCCTTCCCCCTTGTCGAATGGAGCTGGTCGCTGGCACACTATGCTCCGGGCGTCTACCTGATTGAAGTTCAAACCTCCGCTGGGCGTCATTTCGCCCGGCTGGTAATAGAGTAGTTCTTGGTAGCCTTTGCTGTCCTTCTTCGCTATACAGTAGGCTCTCTCGATTAGGGAGGTAGCGGTAAGGGGCACGTATAGGAAATCTAGTTCTTTGTCACGGCTTGGCCGGGTAAATGGCCCGTCCTGCAGCCAGATGCTTGGCCTTGGTTAAAAGTTTGGTCCAAAAGCCGCATTTACCAATCCTTAAACATTCCCGCAAGTACTATCGATTCTCGTAGCACTAGCCCATTGACCTGGCTCAACTACAGCGAGGTTAGCTTGTTAAACCTATGGCGATGCTTTGCCTCATCCACTGACCAGTTGCTGCTATCTCGTTTAGCACTAGGCTCTATACGGCGTGGCTTTCTGGGCCTACGCGCAGGTTGCTTAGAGTAAGTTTATCCCCCTGCTGCTATAAGAGGGCCTATTCCGCGCGCGGTTGCCGTGTTAGGGCTGAGGCAAATCCTTACTTTGCAAGCTTAGCCGACCTTTCTCTCCGCTTTACTCACTAAGGGAACTATGACGCATCAGCCTCCGAATAGAACCCACCGGTCCCACCGGGACATTGTGGTTATTGGGTCTTCTTCCGGCGGCGTCACGGCCCTACTGGAGTTGGTTAAAGCCCTGCCGGCGGATTTTCCCGCGCCCGTTTTTGTGGTGCAGCACGTGGGGGCCGACTCCGTGAGCATCCTGCCCCAGCTACTGAACGCGGTGTCGGCGCTCACGGTCAAACACGCGCGCGATGGCGAAGCGTTTGCCGCCGGCACCGTGTACGTGGCCCCGCCCGACCACCACCTGCTCCTGGAGGACGACAAGGTTCTGGTCAAACGGGGTCCGAAAGAGAACCGCTTCCGGCCCAGCATCGATGCGCTGTTCCGCTCGGCGGGCTACGGCTACGGCCCCCGCGTAATTGGCGTTGTGCTCACCGGCTACCTCGACGACGGCACTTCCGGGCTGTGGAGCGTGCAGCGCCTGGGCGGGCTGGCCGTGGTGCAGGACCCGCTGGATGCCGAATCCCCGGCCATGCCGCTGAACGCGCTGGAATTTGTGCAGGCCGACCACGTCGTGCCCCTGGCCGAGTTAGCGGCCCTGCTGGTGAAACTCACCACCGAGCCGGCGCCCGCCAAGCCCCGGGTAAAGAAAACCGAGCTCGACCTGCTGGGCCTGGAACTGGAAATTGCCAAGGCGGGCGACGCGTTTGCCCTGGGCATCATCGCGCACGGCCAGCTCACCTCCTTTACCTGCCCCGAGTGCCACGGCGCCCTCACGCAGCTCATCGAAGGCCGCCTGATTCGCTACCGCTGCCACACCGGCCACGCCTATACGGTCAGTGCCTTGCTGGGCGAAGTGACCCAGTCGGTCGAAGGCTTTCTTTACCAGGCCATGCGCGGCCTGGAGGAAACGCACATGCTGTTAAGTACGCTGGGCAACCACTTCCAGCAGGACCAGCAGCCTGCGGTGGCGGGCTTGTTTTTCCGCAAAGCCGAAGAGTCCGGCGCGCGGGCTCGCCACCTGCACGAGGAAATTCTCCAGCACGAGGCGCTCAGCGGTGACTTGCAGTTCCGCAAAAAGAAGCCGGGCTAGCGCGGTGGCTCTGCGCAGCCCCTGGGTTGGCCACTCGCTGGGCTTAGTCGGCCGGGGGACCTGGGGCCGCTGCAAAGTGCGCCCGAATGATTTCATTCACCTTGTCCGCCGTCAGGGGCTTGGTCAGGAAACCGGACACGGGCAGCACCTGGGCCCGCTCCACGTCGCGCGGGTGCAGGGAGGTGGTGAGCATCACGACCACCGTGGCGCACTGCTGCGCCGGGGGCAGCTCGCGGTAGGCGTCAAGGAACTCAAAGCCGTTCATCAGGGGCATGTTCACGTCCAGAAAAATCAGTTCCGGACACGTAGGGCTCTCCTCCTGGCAGTGGTTATGCACTGCCGCCAGGGCCTCCTGCCCGTTGAGGGCCACCAGCACCTCCGCAGTGATGCCCATCTTGGTGAGCAGCTTGCGGTTTAAATAATTGGTGGTCGGGTCGTCGTCGACCAGCAGAACAGAGCGCAGCGGCATGGCGGGGTGTCAGCTAAGGAAAACAGCCGGCACAGCGTCGAGCTGCGGAAACAGGGTTAGCCGGGCAGGTATACGGAAAAAGTCGAGCCATGGCCGAGCTTACTGGCTACTTCGATTTTACCGCCCGCGTTTTCCACCATTTTCTTCACCATGTGCAGGCCCACGCCCGAGCCCTCGACGTGGCTATGGAACCGGCGGAACATGGTAAACAGCCCCTGTTCGCGCGTCAGGTCCAGCCCCAGGCCGTTGTCCTGCACCTCCAGCACCCGCCAGGGCGCTTCCACCCGGCTGCGCACCATGACCCGGGCCGGGCGGGCCGGGTCATGGTACTTGAAGGCGTTGCTCACCAGGTTGTAGACCACCGAGCGCAACGTCTTTTCCGCCAGGGGCAGAGTCGGCGTGGCCTCCACGGCGACCTCCAGCGAGCCCCCGACCTGCGCCAGCAACGGCGCCAGGTCCAGGCGCACGGCGTCGATGACCGGGGCCAGCACCGTGGAAGCGGCCGGCTGGTCGTACTCCTGCTGCAGCTTGGCCACGTCGGTGAGCAGGGTAATAGTGCGGGTAAAGCGCGCAATCGAGTCCTGCATCAGGTCGAGAATGTAGACCACTTCGCTGCCGGGCTCCTGCGGCGGCAACTCCTCCCGCAACGTATTAAGCAGCCCTTCAATGTTGGTAATGGGCGCTTTCAGGTCGTGGCTGGCCGTGTAGACGAAGTTGTCCAGGTCCACGTTGGTGCGGGTCAGGCGCTGGTTGGAAGTGCCCAGCTCCTGGTTGCTGGCGCGCAGTTCTTCGTTGAGGCGCTGCACCTGCTGCCGGGCCATCACCTGCCCGGTCACTTCCACGGCCACGGCCGCCACGCTGCGGATGGCGTCCTCCGCGTCGCGCAGGGGTTGGTAGACAAAGTTCAAATAGACAGTTTCGAGCTGTCCTTTTCGCATCAGCAGGGCCGTTACTTCCTGGGCCACGAAAGCTTCGCCCGTGGCCACTACCTGGTCGAGCAGCTCCTTGAATCCCTGGTCACGCACCTCCGGCAGCGCCTCCAGAAGGGGTTGGCCCACCACCTGGTCCGGGGTGCGGCCCCACAGCTCGGCCACGCGGGTGTTGGCTACTTCAATCACGTAGTCAGGGCCCTGCAGCAGTGCCATGGCCACGGGCGCCTGCTCAAACACGGCGGCCAGCTGCTGGCGCTGGGCTTCGCGCTCCTGCCCCGCGCGGGCTTGCGCGGTCACGTCGTAAGCGAAGACTGAAACGCCCACAATCGCGCCGGCCTCCCGGTAGGGCTCGTAGCTGAAATCGTAGTACCGCTCGTGGGGTGCTGAGCCGTCGGGCGGCGTGGTGACAAAGGGCACGGCCGTGCCGATGTAGGGCTGCCCGGTGGCATACACGCGGTCTAGCGCCGGCATCAGGCCAGCGGCCACGATTTCGGGCATGGCGTCGGCATACAGCCGCCCGGTGAGGGGACGGCCCGGAAACAGTCCCTGGAACGCGGGGTTGCGATAGTGGAAAAAGTGCTCGGGTCCGCGCAGCAACGCCACCACCACCGGGGCCTGCTCGAATACCTGGTACAGGTCTTCGAGCTCCTGGGCGCGGAGTTCGGCCTCGTCCAGCCGCTCGGCCTCCATCGCCTCCCGCTCGCGGCGGGCCCGCACCTGCTCGGTCACGTCGTAGGCGTACGTCACGAAGCCGTCAATCTGCCCCTGCTCGTTGTAGCGGGCGGTATAGGTCAGGTCAAAGTAAATGTCCTCCACGGGGCCGCCCTCGTAGCGAGCCAGCGGCACCAGCACCTCGGTTTCCTGAAACGGCTCGCCCGTTTCGTACACATGACGCAGCAGGGGCACCAGGGGCTGGCCCTGCAGCTCGGGCAGGGCTTCGAGCAGGGGCTTGCCCAGCAGCGCGCGGCCGGGAAACATGGCCTGGTAGCCGGGGTTCACGAACTCATACACCCACTCGGGGCCGTCAAAAATGCAGATGGCGGCAGGGGCGTGCAGAAACAGCTGCTCCCACTGCCGGCGCTGCCGTTCGGCGTCGCGGGTGCGCGCCTGCACGCGGGTTTCCAACTCTTGGTTAAGCCGCTCCAGCTGCTGGCGGGCGCGCACCTGCTCGGTCACGTCGGTGGAAAAGTCGAGCAACCCGTCGATGCGGCTCTGCATGTCGCGCAAGGCATAGAACGAGATGTTGAGGAATACCTGTTCCGGCTGGCCCGTGCCGGCAAAGTCAATCCACGCTTCCAGTTCCGGGTTGGCAAACGACTCCCCGGTCTGGTACACGCGGTCCATGATGGCAAATACGCCCTGCTCAGCCACTTCCGGGATAACCTCGCGAATGGAGCGCCCCAATAGGGGCTGGGAAGCAAAATACTGCTGGTAGCGGGAGTTCACGAATTGGTACACATGGTCCGGCCCGTGGTAGGTGGCCACCTGGGCGGGCAAGTGCTGGAGCGCGTCATAGAAGCGCTGGCGCTGGCTTTCGGCCTCGGCGCGGGCGGCCTGCTCAGCGGCTTGGCTGTCGCGCAGGGCCAGCTCGACGGCGCTGCGGTCCTGGTCGGCTGTGTCGGTGAAGCTGACCACCAGCCACTCGCCGCTGCGCCGGGCCGCCACGCGGAAATAATTGTCCAGGCCATCGGCCTGGTAGTTGAAGTCGAGGCGGCCGTCCTCCCCGGTTTCTATCACCCGGCGGTACATCGAGAATACGCCGTTGGTGAAGATGTCGGGGAAGCGGTTGCGGGTCGTGTCGCCCGGACGCTCGGGCAGGCCGGTCATGCGCTGGGCGGCGGGGTTAAGGTACTCTATGGTAAAATCCAACAGTTCACCGGAGGGGCCGTGGAGCGGACGTAGCACGTTGACCGCAGTCAAGGAAATGGCCAGCACATCCCGCAGGAGCGGGTCGAGCACGGCTAAGGGAGCCACAGAACCGTTGGGGGAAGGAACCGAAGAGGTGGGCATGCGGGGGCGCTAACGACGGGAAACAAGCACGGTAAAGGTATGAGAAACCATAAGGTTCCTTCCTTGAATACAATGTGGTATTTGTCATTAGCAGATGCGTTAACTTTTCGAAGCATTCACTCGCGAAAAAGCACTGGATAATGGTTGCCCTGGCCGGGAGCCCGCTCCGGCCACGCGGGCCAGCACTTGCAGAGCGGCCCGGGCCCGGGTCTTCACGGTAGCGAGCGGAATGCCTAATTGCTCAGCGGTTTCCGCCTGGGTGCAGCCGCCGAAATAGAGCAGGTCGATGACCTCGCGCTGACGGGCTTGAGGTGCAGCAGCAGTTCGCGCTCCCCAATGTGTTTGGGGTTGAACGAGCGCTGGGCCGGGGCCTGCGGCACGGAGGGCAGGTCAAGGGATGGGTTGCGTATGGCATCAATGGCTTGGTTGCAGCACACGCGCACCATCCAGGTGAACAGCCGGCTACGCCCGCAAGTCGGCAGCTCATCAACCTGCAAGGAGAGTTTGATTTCTTTGACAAAGCCCTAACCGATACGCTTCGACTTAAGCCCCTTACTTACCGTCGAGAGGGAATCTGCTGGGGGATAAGAGACTACCCCGTCAAATGCAACTTTTGGACTAAACTTTTAACCAACGCCATGCTTATGACAAAGCTTGTTCAATTGTAGTGAGTCAGAAAAAAGGCCCCATCAACAGATGGGGCCTTTTTCATTCTGTAACAAGGCCGACACTTCCCTGGCGTGAGTAATCAACCAGGTAAGCTGGCTAGTGTAAAGATATGGAAAAATGGGGGGGGGTTGGTGGCGAGTGAAGCCAACCCAGCGTGCTGGTTGTTCGCCACTCTTCTACATAGCGCAAGGAGTGGACGAATTTACCGTTCCTGCTCACTACGGCTGGGTGCCAAGCTTGTGCGGGAAACGCTTTGCTCCTGTGTCGGGCGCTCGACATAGTAGCCCTTCAGCTCAGCCAATTCGGCGGTTGCTTTCTCAAAGCGGTCAAGGTAGGGGTCGATCCCCTGACCTCGTAACGAATTGCTTATGTGTCGAGCCACTTCCAGGTTCTGGCTGTTGATTTGACCGCTGCTGATTTCCTTTTGCGTCTGACGCAGTAGGTCGTATGTGTCTTTCCCCCCCACCCGCCCGCTAAGATGGTCCTGAATAAATATACCGGCCTGATTCAGTTCACGGGTTTGCGCACTTTCGTGTCGCTCCCGGGTGATGGGAACTTCGTTCTCTCGTAGGCTTGGGCGGCGAGCCAACTCAGCCTCTGGCCCTGGCGCAGGTCTTGTTACGGCATTTAGAGCATTCTCCAATTCACTCCGGTCGCCCTTAGAAGCATCTTTAGCTAAGGTCTTGTCAGCCGCCAATTTAACGCCTGGTTCATTTTCAAGTTGTATCTCGTAACCCGCCTGCTTACCAATCTGCTCTGTGACAATATTGAGAACCGCATCATTGCCGGCTCGGAACGGAGCTACTTGGTAATATTGATCGTAGTACGTGGCCAGCCGCTTTACGAACTCACCTTTATCTAACCCTTTTAGCCCATTTTCCTTCTGTAGGTCGGCACTGATAGCGTTAAGCCGCGTATTCACTTTACCTGCTTCCTCGAATGCCAGCGGCTCGTTAGTAGCCATACTCTGCCGATTGCGCGATACATCCTGGTGGGCATTGTCCTTTAGATCCTGTCGCGTTTGACCAGCCCAGGGATACACGTCCTGCATGGTGTACTCATGTATCCTGCGGAAATGGTCCGCATCGAAATTTCCTCGAACTACTTTTAGTCCCTCCCGGATTTCTCCGGTTCTGAAGTCAGTCGTTACCTGCTGTGCTGATCGCATCACTTCGGGATCAGTAATACCTAGTTTGTTCGGCGGTATATCACCGCTGCCAAAACCGTAATTCATATGACAGTAGATTGGTCGGCGTTCGACTCGGCCGATGATGATGGGGTTTGTGATTTGAGTTGTCGCCCGGCGCGTTTGTGGCTTAGTTTCTCCCCGCGTGGCAACTCAGGGCCATCGTGCAGTAAGTCCACACTATTAGCCCTCCGCTCTCCTTTCTGAATCCTGGTGATTTTCTTCATGGGCAGGTCAGTCCTCAAATCGCTCATCCCGTTCGTCATCCTCATCAAGGGAACCGTGTTGGCCTGATGTGCCGGCATCAAAGGCACCTGAATCAAGTACCCCCGCAGTATCCACTTCATTATTACTGCTACTCCACCCCAGTTCACTGATAGCGGAATTGCCCGGTGTTTGTGCTATGCCATTGGTACCACCAGAGCTACCTTTTCCAGTGGATGCAGGTGGGGCAGTAGGGGAAAAGGCCTGCGCGGTGCTGGCTTGCGCATCGTCAGCCGACGTGGGGCTATCTTCCGCATCAACATCGGCATTGACAATGGTAGGCTCGTCGGTGGTAGCATTACTGGCAATTTCCTCATCAACGCGCATTCGCTGTTCCTGCTGCTGCCGCTGCTGCTCCGTATCGTGCAGTTGAAGTTGACGGGCGTGCTCCTGAGCGTGCTCCGTACGCTTTATCACATCCTGCGTTAGCTCATGAAGGCATTCTTCAGAATCAATCTCTCCCTGCTCTAACTTATCCAGTAAAGCTTGAGAATTCGGATGGGCGTAGGAAGGCAGTAATCTCAGGCGAGCTGCCAAGCGAGCGTACGATGGCGCCCCATCTGAGGCATCGCTATCGGGACTTCGGTAGAAGTTCATTCGTTCAGTTATTTAAAGTGAAAGTGTCAGTTAAGGGGTTACTACCCACCATCATAAGGCGACCTGCTGCAGAGCCAGGCCTTGCGGCGACAAGACTAAATCATGCTGGGGTCTGCTATAGTACCGGACCCAGTGGATCAGCTGGCCAAGGCCTACCTTCCATGCGTGCACTACGGCAGGTGGAGGGTATGGCTGCCGCCACTGTATGCGGAGCCAATCATAGGCAGCGGCATACTGCTCACCCAGCAACCCGCGGGCGTTTATATCCGCCCGTAGAAGAAAGCCTGCCAGGCCGTCATAATTACTACCCTTAGTTACCCGCTGCAGTGTCGTGAGCTGCCCGAGCAGTTCGCGTAGGGCGTGGCGTAAACGCTTAATCTGCCCTTTTGAGGGATGGGTCATGTCAATAGCCGCCCACTGGCAGAAGGGCTTCGCGCAAATTACCGGGTGCTGTTGTAGCAAGTCGAAGAGGGACGTCTCACGCATTTAGTATTCGCCAAGGTCAGCTGGCGTGGGGACCTGGTTTTTGGGCCGAAGCGTATTGGGGAAGCGAGGTAACCGGGTAGCTGGATCAATGCCGGCAATAAGCTCCGTCACCTCGCGGTATATTTTCTGGTGGTTTGCCTCAATCATCCGTTGCATTGGGCTATCAGAAGGCTTGTTTTCCGCCTTTTGTAATCGCTCCAGTTGAGCTTTCTGCGCTTTCACTTGTTGATCACGTAGGCGCTCCTCCCGCGATGGTTCTGCGCGTGAAGGTGCCTCATTGGTTGTTTTAGAAGCAGCGGCCAATGTTCCTACCGGCGATGTATCCTTGGTTAAGTGCTCCTGCCGGCTTTGCTCAGCTACGGCTTTGGCAGCTTCGACTTCAGCCCTTAAATCGACGGCAGCAGCTGTCGTGTTGGCTACTGGAGGTGTGCTGCTCGGTTCCGTTGGAACAGGTGACCCTTCCGCACTTTCCTCACCCGGATTCTGGGAACCAGCAACGACTTCTGCCGCCTGCTGCTTCACTTGGGCGTGCTGGCGTTCCAGTAGCCGTTTCTTGGCTGCTGCGCGCTGCATATCAAACTGTCGGCTCAAGTTGTCTTCTACTTGCTCACGCGTACGGGCCAATTCCTGCAAGCGCCGCTCTGCCTGCTGACGGTCAGCCTTCAACTCCCGCTCTATTTGCGGCGTCACTACGCCTTCAGCATCTTCAAAAACCGAAATAGGTTGGATGGGGAAATCTCCTGGCTCAATTTCTCGCTGTATCTGGGCCTGAAAGAAGCTCATAGGTGTTTCCACGGTTTGTCCGATGAACTCCCCTTGTTGCAGCGTATAGGCATCCTGCACGCGTACGACTTGGCGCTCCTGCACACTCACACTCTGGCTCACGTTACGCCCGCCCCCTACCTTCCCACCTCCCATACTTTTGCCAGCAGAGACGGAAACCATTTCTACATCCTCTTTGCCGACCATGTCAGAGACCAGTTTGGCTGTTTCTGCCGAATTAATCTTGCCGAAAAACTGATTATTAAGGTTGCTGATTAGTACCTGCGTTTTGTCTTTTCCATAGGCATCAACCATCTGTGCCACGTCCTGCGTCATGTACAGCATGGCGACTTTGTTGCTTCGGGCCGTGGCTGGAATCACCTCCAGACCGGGGACATAGATGGTTGCGCCCTCATCGATAAGAACAAATGAAGGGTGTTTATTCTGCTGATTCATCAGCTTCAGGGCTACCGCTATGATGCAGCTGATAACGGGGGAAAAGGTCCGAGCTAGGGTAGGATCATTACCGATGGTCAGGATAGTGGGGTTTGCTGGGTTGTTCAGATCAAGCGAGAAACCCTCACCCCGGGCTTCGTCTGGAGAAAGCACCCAGCTAATTTCTGGCGTAGCTAATCTAGCCAGGGCAATCTGTAAAGAGGAAATAATGCCAGCTACTTGTTTTTCCGCCTTTTGTTCAACAGCAGTAATAATACTTTGCACCAAGGCCTGACTTCTGGGATCGGTTTTTAACATACTCAGCACGTGCGTAAAATCCTCATATACTGCAATAGCTACAACATGCGGTACTGTGCATAAGGCAGGAAAATTATTCTTTAAGAACCAGATAATACCCGTCAAGTAAGCTTCGGCGCTTAGTTCAAAGAAATTATCACCTCCTTTTGCGCCGCCAGGATTTAAGTTATTAAGAATTGTTTTAGCATACTCCATTGCATATGCGGGCATAGGCATATCCTGTGGGCGTAAAGGATTAATTTTTTCCGTACGCTCCATATCAATAAAATTGATGACGCGGTGCAGTAATGGTTTTTCTAATTCACCGGCATAAATCAAGGATTTCTGTGCAGCACTAGCTAATACTGGAAATTTAAAATCATATATCAATCCGCACATACCTTTCTTGACGAATTGCTGCAAAAATGGCTCGCCAATTGAAAACGTTTTACCTGCTCCGGCCCCACCTAAAACTAGTGTTCCACGGAATGGATTTGGTACGTTCACGAACTGGTTTCCTTCGGCTTGCAGCACGATGCCATACTCAGTATCTCGTCGCACCTTTTCCGCCTGCAGCCGGCCACCGATGTGCTTGGTTGCAGCTCGCAGCTGGCCAGCGATAAAGCCACAGCCCAGTACCAGGGCACTAGCGATAGGATAACCAGTTGTAAGCAATTCGCCGTGGCAATAGCCCATCAGAAGCAGCATGACGCTTCCAAACGCCAGTACCGCGCATAGTATCACGACAGGCATTTCCACATCTTTTGGTTTACGTGGGATCTTCCGGGGAGCCCCAATTTTAGGCGGTGCAGGAGTCTGCACGAAGATCAGTGCAATAGATACCAGGACTAGAATAGCACGGGCAGCTAGGCCCACCTGCATATCGACGGCTTGGCCACCAATATCGGCCACCTTATTGCCCATGCCTTCCATAGGGTCTCCGCTGCTGTCACTGCCGCTAACGGCACCAAAAATATCTATTGGAGCACCAGGCTCAGGTTTAATTGGCTTAGGTGGATTAGGGGCTGCTGGTTTGGCAGCTTTCTTTGCGGCCGCCGCTGATGTTGTGGCCTTAGCCTTAGGCTTATCCCGGTCTGTAAGAACGTAGTACTCCCCACCTAATAAGAGGAGCAGTAGAACCAAACCGATAAGCGACGCATTGCCACCGCTACCTGGGGGCCTGGCAGTCGGTGTACTGGGTGCAGTGGACATATAATGTGGATGTTGGTGGATTAGCTTTTTGAGAATGCCCCCGAAAGCTACCAAAATTCAACCTCTATGCTATTAAATTTAATCGCGCTCTTCGTCGCCCCGCACGTCCTGCGTATAGCCCTGAGTGCTTAGAGCACGTCCTAAATCATGACCTATTCCGGCTGCAGTTTGGGCAGTTGAGGGCTGGTATGATCGCGCTGTTCTGGCACCAGCACGCGCGTAAACAGGGGGAGTATGCCCCGGTAGTTGTCCCCCGAGCGAAGGTGATCTAGGTAAGGCAGGGGAAGTCCGCTGGTCAGAATCTAACTTGTTCTCTGCTCGGGGAACACGCCCGGTTCGCAGAAATTCATACGGCTCGCGGATGTGTTTGGGCCCCTGAGCCTCCCGGCCAATGCGGTTCAAGCGCCCATAAAAAGCCTTGCTGTAGTCCTGCTCCCGGGCCATTTGCAGCACCACATGATGCACTAACTGTTCCTTCTCGGGGAGCTTTTTATTCAGCCGTTCGACTTGCTCCAGGAGCCGCTTATCCCGCTGCTGATTCTCGGCAATGGTGTTGGCGGCCGTCTTAGCATCTTTGCCAGTACGCAAAAACTCATAGGGCAGATCGTGGTACCGCTGCTTCTGGGCCTCTCTGCCCAGCTGGCCTAGCCGGCCATAGAAAGCCTTGCTGTAGTCCAGTTTTCGAGCGGCTTCGAGCACGTTGTTATGCACCAACTGCCGGTCAGCCGGGAGTTGTTTATTCACCTTATCCACCTGGTTGAATAGCTGTTTATCGCGCAGATCATCCCCTGTTCGGGTGATCTTTTCCCCCTGCTTCCCGGCGCCATTGGGGCCACTTCTGCCGTCCTTCGCGGCAGCTCTACGCCGGATGGAGTCGGCCATTTCCTCAGCCGTTTGTCGCCCGCGCCGCCCGCGTGTGGGTCCCTGCTGCTCATCGTTTCCTCTGGCTCCAGCGGCCGACTGACCCTCGCGACTGACCTGTTTTACGGGCCCAAACTGGTCCTCGAAGGCCACATTTCCTTTGGCCATAAACGTGACACGGTTGAAGCGCGCTGCACTCCCCCAAGGGTTCAGGGTAACTTTTTGCTCTTTGTCCCGAGCGGAAACTGTAATATGAATGTGGGTCTGTGGCCCTTCTTTTTTTTGTCCGCTGGGGGCGCCGTCGTGGCCCCGATGCTTGCGTTCGTTATGCTGCGTCGCTACCCACACCAGGTCTTTTTCACTCAGGGGCTGACCTGATTTGGTGCTGAAATTGGCGGCATATTCCTGCATTACCCGGGCCGTATAGGCCTGTAACTTTTGCGGATCGTGGCCGATATGTTCCAGCTCCTGGGCACTGGGACTGATCACAATAGAATGAAACTTATCCTCCTCTTTGCGCAACCCTTTCCGGTTGGAATCGATGAGCTGTACGGCTTCATTGCCGCTTATATCGGTCCGGTCTGCATTGAAAAAGAGGGTTTGCTCGCCTGTTGCTTTGGCTTCTTTCTCCAGATAGTTCGTTACGCGCCTGGCGCTTCCTTTATTGGTATAGGCCTTCTTTCCGTGAATAGCCGGGTTGATAATAAAGATGTACATGGGGGCGTAGTAGATGCCTAAAACGTCTCTGCCGAAGGTGTCTTGGGCTCTGTTTCAACAGCCGCCTTCGCCGCTTTCGGGTCTGCTTTACCGGTTAGATGGGGCCGTTCCGGCACCGGCGTTAGTGGGGGTGCGGTCTTGCCTGGTGGTAGCGGCGGAAGGAGTTTGCTGATGAACGCATCGAGGCGTTGCTTCATGTCGGCATCCCGGCGCTGGTTGAATTCCTGGTGCTTGCTGGGGTATTCGGCTAGGTCCCGGCCCAGCACTTTCAGCATAATCTGCTCGCCCAGGCGCCGGCCGTATAGGGCCTCTACGTTGGTCAATAGCAGCTCCCGCATGAGTGGCAGCAGGAACAGTTCCTCCTGGTCGCTGAGGTGTTCATGTACGTGGTTGCCCTGCGTTTCGAGGTACGAAAACAAGCTCTTTTCGTGACCGCGCAGGAAGCCAAACAGGCCCCGGTGCAAGTACTCGGCCGAGCGGTTCACGTTCTTTTCGTGCTGGGTCAGCCAGCCAAAGAGTCGGTTACCGAGCTTGACGACTAACTCCTCTACTTCCCCTAACCGGCGTTGAATGGCAATGCCTTCGCGCTCCTGATTCTTCACTGGATCGAGGCCTCGCTGGGCAAAATAGGTGATGGCCGCAGAGGCATATTCCGAGGCCGTCACCCCCAGTGCGGTAGCTGCTGGCACCATTAAACCATGGGCTTCGTGCGTCAGGTACACCTGCTTGCGGGCGCTTGAAAGGCGGCGTTTACGCTTCTGGTGGTCAGGCGGGGAATCAACGGTATTAGGAGTCATAAATACGCAAGTTGGTGCCGCTAATACGGCTGACATTTAGTAATTTGCAGGGAAAAGTATGCAATTAATTTTAATATCAATGGTGAATTGGGCAAATTGTATCAATTCCTTTGGGGATGACACCTTACAATACACTGATTAACAACTATATACTAACTTTTGGTGTCAGAAAATCTCTGATTTTCGCTCTAAATCACTGACTACCATCGCTTTAGCGTGGAGTATGTGATGCCCCTCTTGCTAACTATGCTTAGCGCCTGTTTAGGCCAATAGAGCTAGGCTATCCGCCTGCGCTGTCAGCCGGGTCAGTAGGGTTGCCTGGATCTGCTCCGAGCGGGTTGCCTTACTGCCCTAGCTGCTGTCCCAATTCCTGCCAGCCCTCCAGCTGCTGAAGCCGGCTGTATTGGGGCCTGGTCACGGGTGCTGCCAGTGCCTGCTTGGTAGAGGGTGTCGTGCTCCTGTCCCCGTGGCCCGTACCTGCGGGCTCGCTTACGCACTCACCGCCTCACACGCACCTGTGATGCCCGACTGTTCATCCTCACGACCCCAGCTGCCGATGCGCTAGTAGCCTGCACCTACACCCTGGCTGCTGTGGTCGCTTCCGAAACGGCAGTAACCTTGTTCCCGGCCCGGTGAATACACTTGGTTGGGAAGTTCTTCCTGCGCTTCAGCCCTGCCCCTCGCCTCTGCCCTACCTCGCTCGGGGTTTGGTTGCTGCAATGACACTCGCCTCCCGTTGCCGGAGTCGGGTTGTGCCCCAAACGAAAACTTACACTTGGTCGCAACTCCGTCCAAACGAAAGCTTACACTTGGCTGATTCGACGTTATGGCTGACCTGGCTACTCGCCAGCCAGTCTGCTCAGCAGTTCGTGCCTGAGCACACGTTCAGGCACGGGTATTCAGGTGCGCCTATACGCGTACTCCTACGCGGGATGCTATTCCTGCGGCGGCTGCAGAAACTGGAGCTTCTTAGCCTAGCTTGAAAAGCTACTAGCAAACCTTCTCGCTTTACTGCTCCCGACGACTGGTTTGCATGTGTGCCAGTACCTACCTGTGCACTTGACCGCCTACGCATCGCGCTACGCCCGCGTACGTGCGTGCACGCCTGCGTGGGTACGTGTGATCGGGCGCGCGACCCCAAACTTTCCACAAGGCACAAAAACTAAAATAGCCTAGTTGCATCCCAAGCAGTAGGCAAGTAAGCAGTACAAACTAAACCTTACACTTGGCATAAAGTAGTCTAAAAGCGCAGGGCTCGCAATTCGGATTTTGTGCTTTTTTGGACTTCCTTCTTTTCCTCGTTTCTGCTTGATTTCTTCCCTTGCTTGTTTTGTACTACTGCCTTCCTTCCAGGTATTGGCTTGCTGGGGTTGTGCGCGCGCCTTACGTGTACAGGCGCGCCTGATACGTGCGCGCTCACGAGTGCGAAGCTGGCGCCTCGGTCGCCCTGGTTGCCCGTATGTCGGATTTACCTTACTTTGTTGCCCAACTCAATTGGCCATTTGCCGGCCTCACTGTTTATGACCGTTATGCAAACTCCCACATCTTCTCCTGATCAAGTCACTTCTCCCCCAAGCGCAGCTCACCCGGACACTGATGCCTCTTTGGCTACCCCCGCGGCCGAAGGCAGCTTTCCTGACCCGGTCGCTGCTGGCCGATCGGGTAGTTCGACGAAACGCAAAGCCGTACCCCCCCCCTCCCCCACCGAGCGCGTTGGCCAAGCCTACCGGCTGTCTCAACCCCTGGACTGGGGCATTCGCTATGCGGCTCTCATGCTCGAACAGCAGGATGGTACCCGCCGCAGCCAACAGGATTTGGTGGACCAGGCCGTCACTGAGCTGCTGCTGCGCCTGAAAAAGAAGGGCATGGACTTCCCCGCCTCCATCCTGCCGTAGCTGCCCAGGGGTTGTCGGGTAGCCTTTACTTCTCCTGGCCTGTGCCCCGATCCACGCTGTATCCCGGTGTGCGTTTGGGCGTCAACCGAGGTACAGCGTTTTTTCGGCTTTTCGGCCCCCTGGCGAGGGCAGGGGGCCTGAACGTACTCCCCAGTCACTTTAGGGGTGTTCGTGTCTTCTAGGCCGGAAAAATGGCTATTATGAGTAAGGATATTCTCCGGGCTTGGTTATCCGCTACTAGAAGGTGGTGAGTAGCTGTTTCTGGTTGCGTTATATAATTATAATTAATATTTGAATAGTGCAATCTCATAATATGGGACCGGGCATATTGTTTGGGCTGCGCCGCTTTGCCTTGCTGCTGATCTCCAGCAGCCCTAAAAGCTTTTTTTCCTTGCGCGAATCACAACGTTGTGGAATTTGTAACTATTTGTCTTATTTGTAGGGCCTTGTAAGCTGCTGTAAATCAGATATTTTGAACAGGCAAGTGTAAGCTTTAGTTGGGTAAGTGTAAGTTTTCGTTGGGCAAGTGTAAGCTTTCGTTGGGCAAGTGTAAGCTTTCGTTTTGGCAAGTGTAAGTTCTAGTTGGGCAAGTGTAAGACCACTTATCCACACTTACACTTGCCTCATGAGTCCAATTTTGCCTTCAATTCTTTCATAATACCGGGTTTCACTTCTTGATTCAGGGGGCGAGTGGCCGTTATGTGGTTGCTTATCAACGTTTAATGCGATTAATTTTGATTGCATATCCACTCAAGTGTAAGGTTTAGTTGGCTCTTGACTAAGCCAAGTGTAAGGTTTAGTTAGGCATATTTTGTAGCCAAGGCGGTTCCGTTTCCCTGCCATTAGATCTAACAAGTGTAAGATGCTGTTTTTCGTCTTACACTTCGTATACTTGTGCGACCATCAACTACTTACCCCATGTCGAACCAGGTACAAGCTCCAGTAGCTGAGGCGCCAAAGCAATTGCAGATCCGGCAGCACAATGCCCTCACGCTGGCCAAGTATGATTACTCAGAAATTCAACTCGACTTTCTGTTCTTCCTGCTCTCCAAGCTGCGAGCTGATTCCAAGGACCTGACCTACCTGCTCCACGTCAGCGAGCTGGCCAAGTTGACGGGTAACAACTACAACACCAAATATCTCTACGATGCCACGAAAGAGATGGGCTCGCGGGTATTTGAAGTCACCCTGCATGAGATCAAGCGTCAGGTGTGGATGTTTCAGTCCGTGGACTACCATGAAGGCAAGGCAACCATTGAAGTTACCTTATCGGAAAAAATCCTGCCCCTGCTATTTGATTTAAAAGGCAACTTTACTTCCTACGAGTTACAAGCCGTTTTAAAGCTCTCCAGTAAATACGCCAAACGTATTTACCAGATATGTTCGATGTGGAAAGATAAACCCCAGACGCAGAATTTTGATCTGTACGAATTCAAGCAGATGCTGGGCATGATTGATAAGGACGGTAATGAATCCTACGCCCGCTTTGGCACTTTCAAGCAGCAAGTGCTGGATAGATCAATCCGACAAATAAATCAGCTAACGGATTTGCATATTGCTTTAAAGCTTGAAAAAACCGGCAAGGCCTATACTGGCTTTGCCTTCACGATTGAAAATAAAGCTTACAACCTGCAGCTTGATTTTGGCAACTCCCACAAATTACCTTCCCCTGCTCCCGCTGGCATTTCACATCAGCAAATGGAAAGCGCGGAACGCTTCCTGGATGAAATGGGTGTTTTTCAGGAAAAAATCCGTCACCAGATATTAAGCTCTCCGGCTCACCTTAAAAACCTGTTCAAGTTTGCCCACCAGGTTCGTACGGGTGAGGTCAAGGTCAAGTCCAACGCCGGTGGTATGCTCCTGACCATCCTAGGCCTGGTAGACGCAAGCAAGAAAGCGCCTAAGAAAGAATAGTTGATATACTCGGTAAACAAGGAATACTTGGTATACTAAATAGTCCTTGTTTACCGAGTATATCAACTATTCTGATCGATCATTCTGCCGGGCTCGCCTCCCCTTATTAGACTTATAGAGCTTACTAAGTAAACATACATTACTCAGTTTACTTAGTAAACTAATATAACTTTATAATTTATAAAAGTCAGGTAATAATAACATACTAATATTGCCTATATTACTTAGTATACTGAGTAAGTAAAATATACTTGCTTGTTTTTGTAAACTAGGTGTACTAAGTTTACACGGTACACAAAGCAAGTCTTATTAATTGATTTCTGCCATGAGCGAAGTACCCCACGTCTGCCGGGTTATTGCCATTACCAACAACAAAGGAGGAGTTTGTAAAACTACTACCACTGTTGCCCTGGGTGCTCAGCTCGCTGAGCTTGGCCATCGAGTACTCCTGATTGATCTGGATCCCCAGGCTAACCTGACCAAGCATCTTATTGGTAAGGAACCCGGCGCCCTCGAAGCTATTGAACTGCACATCGGGGATGTATTGTCCGGTTCGACTACGCTGGCAGATGCAGTGTTGGCCTACTCCTCAACGAACCCGGACCTAGTGGATAAAACGCTGCATTTTGTGCCCGCGTCCTACATCATGGAACAGTATGAGAAAGGGCTAAGCAAAAAGCCTGAAATGCCCCAGCTCCTACGCAAAGCAATCCGTCCCCTGCGCCCCCACTATGACTACGTGCTCCTGGATTGCCCCCCGCAGATGTCCTTGTTCACTTATCTGGCCCTAGCCGCTGCTGACTTCTTCTTTGTAACCTCCCTGGCTGCCACCTTCAGCTACGATGGCATTAAGAACATTTTCGAGGCGGTTGAAGATGTACGGGACTCAGTTAATCCAAATCTGCAGTTCGCCGGAGTTGGCATTATGCGCTACAACCCCAAAATCCGCCACAAACCGCACGAGAATGCGGTCAATAAAATTGAGCAGTTAGTTACCGAGCAGTTTGGCCGGGATAAAGTATTGGGTTATGTGCGGGAAGATCGGATGGTAGAAGCCGCTCAGGAAGAAGGCCGCATTATTCATGACGTCACGACATTATCCAGGGTGAAGGATGATTACTACGCCCTGACGACCAAACTTGTAGAAGCAGTTCGCTAAGACCTAACACCATGGCCACGACAAACAAAGCCGCCGCCGATACTGCCACGGCGAAAGAACTCAGTACAAAACCTAAACGGGTTTTCTTTCCTCCCGCCAGCAGTGAGCCAGAGGAACCGGAAAGCGTACCTCTCCCAGCTGAACCAGTAGCAACTGCTCCCTCCCCGCAACCAACTACCACACCCGCTAGAAAAGTCCCGGGCGCCGAGTCCAGCTCTGCTCGCCCAGCCGCTGCTACTCCAATTGGGGCCGTAGGGAAAAAAAGGGGACCCAAGCCGTCCGCCGAGCCTTTAGAGCATTTGACAGTAAAGGTGAAGTCCGAGTACGTGCAAAAGATCGATAGCATGATGGAGGATGCTCCCCGCCACGTGCTCAAACAAGACCTGGTGGACTTTATGCTGGCTGACTTCTTTCGTCGCCACCAGACATTGCCTGCAGCATTACTGGCGAAGCCAAAGCCCGAAAAGAAACCAACCCGATAGGGGAGGGGAGGGGAGGGGAGGGGTTTGCTCTGACAAGCTCTCCCGAACTTCAGAAGTAACAATAGCGGGCAGGGCAAGGCTCAACAGGCAGCCTTGCCCTGAACTGCCTAGAAGTACCATCCCCGCCTGAGTTGAATTTGCCTGGACCTGGCTGTATATCTGCATGGCCAGCAAACCAGGAGTCCCACATCACCCTCCGCTTACTATGGCTCGCATCCTGATTGTCGAAGATGAAATAATGATTGCTCAGGGCATTGTCCGCACGCTGAAGCGCCTGGGCCACATGCCGCTCGAACCGGTGGATAATAGTGACGATGCCATTGGGGTACTAGGCACCGAACTAGTGGATCTCGTTCTCATGGACATAAACATCGAGGGGGAATGCGACGGCATTGCGACGGCCCTGCAGGTGCGCCGGCAGTTTGGTACTCCAGTCGTGTTTTTGACAGCCAGTACAGACGAGCAAACCTTGAAGCGTGCTACGTTGGTGAATCATAGTGGCTTCATCACGAAACCGTATACCGATGATATGCTTCGCGTGACGGTCTCCCTGGCCTTGTCCAAAGCCAACCAGCCCCCAGTACTTCATGCGAGCACGCCGCACTTCTTGCCGGCAGACCAAACGGCCTCAACCTTACCTAATGGTCAGCTACAAGATCCACTGATGGTGCGCATGCTGAACAGCAACACCAGCTATAAAAAAGTAAACCTGGCCGACATCCACTACTTTGAAACAAAGGGCAACTATATGCTGCTGGTGACGACTACTGGCCGGTATATGTTCAACTCCACCTTAACAGACTTACTGCCGCGGCTGCCGGCGTACTTTATCCGGCCGCACCGGTGCTTTATCATCAATCTGAATTTTGTGGAAGGCCTGGAGGAAAGCGTCGTAATCGTGGGCAAGGAAAATATTGCCGTTAGCCGCACGTACAAAAACGAGCTAAAAGCGCGTCTAAATTTCCTTGGATAGATATAATTCCTGCCCTATATCGGCTGATGATTCTAGATAGCTTGCATTTCAATCGCTTCTAAATGCAACTCAACCGCTAATTCTGGTTGACTCATCATAATTCCCGGTGCGGGTGGAATAAGGATGGCACATTTGTCTTGCCTTCCGCTCAGATCAACTAGGTGCTGAGCAGAAGGCACCGTCCTCTACTTCCTTCCACCGTTTATGAACCAGCTACTTATCGCCTCGACCCCAACTCCCCCCGCCCTATTTCTGCGGTTCGACCTGTCGCCTGCTAAGGAAGTTATGGTAGAGGGTGCTAAATACGCCGCCTGTACCCTCATCGTCTTATCGGACCTACGCAAAAAGAAAGGGGCCGAGGTTTCGGTAAACGTGCGCACCAGTGAAGCGCGCGAGGAGGAGATTGGCAAATTCATTTGCATCGGCCACCCACTGATTACGAAAAAGCCGAGAAGGCGCCTGGTGCCGGCTACCGACGAGCAGCTGGTACAGCAACTCCTCCTGAAGGTACAGGAAGAAGTTCCGGCTGCCCAGATGAAGTGGAACGATAAGGATATCTGCTGGTATATAGTTGTTCCCAAAAGTTAGTCAGCGAGTCTGGCAGCCTATAACTAACCCATCAGGGGGCATGAACCTTACCAGCGGTTCATGCCCCCTGATGGGTTTTGCAGCTAGCCATCGCTCTGCCGTGAGGAGTATTATGTGCATGGTGTATACTGCTGGCGAGAATGGCCCAGACAGCCCAACAGCCACGGCCGAGGAAATTCCCCAGGCATCAGGAACCGAGCGTCGCCCAGGCCAGTCAAGCCAACCGCCAGGCGGCGCGGCTGGCTTCGCTGCTACATGCGCAGGGGCACACCTTGCAGCAGATTGCCTATGAGCTCAACGAGGCCGGCTACCGCACCCGCCGCGGCAAGCTGTTCTTCTCTAAGACTGTCCAGCGACTTATTCATCGGGTGACAGTATAGTCCTTTCCTTTATCAAACTGTGGTTATTATTGCATACTCATGATCGCTCCTCATCTATACTTCTCCAATGCCGTGGGCTCGGTGCTGTTCGTGCCCAAAGCCTTTGCCTACCTGCACTTCTCGGGGGAATCGATGACCAGCCAGGAGCTGCGCGCCTTGTATGTGCACGCCGCCAACCTGCTGGCTCGCTACCAGCTCTATGGTATCCTCGCTGACCACCGCGCCATGCCGGCCGCTTTCGAGGTAGCCGACCGCCAATGGCTGCTAACGGAGTGGCTACCGAATACTATCCCCACACCGCCACCCATCGTACGGTACGCTGTGTTGCCCCAGGACGATCCTGCTCGGCGACTGCATACCGATCATGTACTACACCAGTTGCGCGAGCTTGTGCACGCGGCTACATTCACGGACCTGGAACAAGCGGCGGCCTGGCTGCACTCGGAGGGCCAAGCACACGACCAGCCACCCACCATCTGACCCCCGCCGCCCCAGCATCACCTTTATGGATTCCAACGCCAAGTTCTTTATCGGGGTCCACGTAGAAGAGCCCACTGCCGACCCGCTCAGCTTTCTCTTTCAGCAGGACTTACTCGGGGTGCACACCTACGCCGTGCGCGCTCCGCGCCGCCTGCTAGAGACAATGGGCCCGTCTGCCTTCGCCGAACACCTGACCGATTACTATTTGCAACAGTACCCGGCCGAAGCCGAGCGCGTAGGCAAGCCAGTGCTGCTACAGGCCGTGGTACGGGCTATGCAGCAAGGGTAGAAAGCCGCTTGCCCAATTGGGGTTGGTTACCGGGCTTGCTCATGCTCGCTCAGGTAGCACACGTCCGTCCAGCTTAGCTCGCCCGCGACGTAGCGAGCATGCAGTTGCTCCAAAGTGGGCGGGAGGTCTTTATAGAGAGCTGGATTGGCAGCCTTCATCTGGGCCAGAATACGGGCACGCTGCTGCGGAGTCTGCGCCTGTGGGCCGTATTTGGGTAGATAGGCCATACTGAACGGACTTTGCTGATCACTAATCAGCAAAATTCGCCGCTAGGCTGTCGTCCGGCAAGCGGGAAACTACGGAAATGGCTATGCGGGAATAACACATTTATCTATGCGCAAAATCCTGTAACAGTTTTATTATCTTTGCCCTGCATGGCTTCGGTTGTGTTCCACACTGCCAACCACCTATTGCGTTTGTCTGTCGCTTTTTCACGGCCAACGCTCGCTATGTCTGCCCCTCTTCGTGTCACTTACGCCCGCCAGAGCTTGCTGCGGCTTCAGGCACTCCCCCTGGATTCCCCTTCCCAAACCAATGGACAGGCTTTACTAGAGCTCGTAGCCACCACGATACAGCATGCCCAGCAACTAGCGCAAAACCATCCCGCAAATCAGCACCAGCTACAGCTGCTACAGCAAGTCAGTGTTTTGCGGCAACAGCAGCAGACCGTTCTCCAGCAATTGGAAGCAGGGCAGGGGATAGTTGGCTGGGCCTTTTTGCGTGCCAGCCTAAAGGTTACACTGGAGTTGCTGCAGACCTCGTAACTGTCTAGGACGTCCGAACCTTCTCACGCACCTCCAGCCGCTCTAGCACCTGCGCAAGCGTGAGTGAGCCATCCAGATAGCGCAGTAGCAGCCCCAACTCGTATGCGTCCGGCGCTAAGGCCGAGCCCTCGGTTAAGCGCACAGCCATGGTCACCAATTTGCGTCGGTCTTCGAGGCTTTCCATCGACTAAAGTTTTCCCTTACTGCTGGAAAAGGCAAGCTCAGCCAGGGAGTTTTTTTCTTAAACAGGAGACTATACGGCGTCCCGGCAACTTACGATCCAGCTTCCTGCGTACTAAGGCCTAGCCACAAGCGGCTACGGCTATTTATGTTTTCAACGCTACGCCCGAATGCCCATATTTCTACTGCCCCTGAAGCCGAGGCCCTGCTCGTGCAACGGTTATATGCCCGGGAAGAGACCGCGATGAGTGTCTTTTATGACCGCTACGGCGCAACCCTCTACCGCTTTCTTCTGACGGTGGTCAAGTCCCCCGCTATGGCGGAAGACGCCTTACAGGACGCGTTGATCAAAATCTGGTTTTCCTTTGCCAGCTACGATGCCAGCCGGGGCCGCCTGTTTACCTGGGCGCTGCAAATTTGCCGCTACCAGGCCCTGGATACCTTACGACGGGTACACAACCGGCCCTGTGTGGAGCAGCAGGCGACAGGCAAATCTGCCGCAGAGCCCAGTACAAGCTTTCAGCCTGAACACCTGGATGTGCGGGCCTGCCTGCGCTATCTACGGCCTGATTACCAAGTGCTCATGGAGCTGCGGTATTTTGACGGGTTGAGCCAGGCGGAAGTAGCAGAACACTTGGATATGCCTGTGGGCACCGTTAAAACGCAGAATCGGGCAGCACTTCGGCAGCTAGCCGCTGTGTGGCGGGAACGGTAGCGGCCAACCCATCTATAGGGCCTGCGTATGCACCTACGCAATACCATTTTTTCTTGTCTAAACCGTGTTTATTAATGCCACATTCTTCCTCTCCGATGCCTTCCTCTGCCTGGCTGCTCCTTCCGGCCCTAGCTGGCACCCTGCTGCTAGGCAACTGTGATTCCAAACCCAACACAACCGCCACCAGCACCAGTGCCGAGGCTCCGGCCGTAGCATATGCTACCGGGGGCAGCTCGCCCGGCGAGGTAAAGCCCACCGGTCCCAAACCCGCTTGGGGGCCGAACCTGAAGCCCGAGATGCAGGCCGTGATTGAGCAGCTTATGAGCTTAAAGCCCAAGCCCCTGCCGCAGCTCACGGCTCCGGAAGCTCGTCAGCAGCCTACGGCCGCGGATGCCGCCATGAAGCAGATGCAGGTCAGCCAGATTACGCCCCCGCCCATGAACTGCGACACGGCCAGCCAGACCCTGATGAGCGGCGTGAAGGCTCGCATCTATACGCCTAAGACCGGCAATGGTCCTTTTCCAGTTATTGTCTACTACCACGGCGGTGGCTGGGTCATTGCTACCATCGATACCTACCACACCTCCGCTCAAGCCTTGTGCGAGCAGACGGGCGCCGTTGTGGTTTCGGTCGAGTACCGCAAAGGCCCGGAGCATAAATTTCCGACGGCGCATGACGACGCATTTGCCGCCTACCAGTGGGTGCTGAAGAATGCGGCCAGCATCAAAGGCGACGCCAAGAAAGTGGCCGTGGCCGGGGAAAGTGCAGGCGGTGGCTTGGCGTGTGCCGTCAGTATGCAGGCACGTGACAAGAAAGTGGCGCTGCCCAAGCATCAACTGCTGGTGTATCCCATCGCGGGCTCCGACACGAATACGCCCTCGTACCAAGCAAGCACGGAAACGAAACCCCTGGATAAGGCGGGCATGGAGTGGTTCTTCAAGAACTACCTGCGTACACCGGCCGACGGCAAGGACCCGCGTATCAACCTGGTGGCGGCGAATCTGAAAGGCCTGCCGCCGACGACCATCATCGGGGCGGACTATGATCCACTCAAAAGCGAAGGCAAGGCCTTGGCGGACAAGCTGCAAGCTGCTGGGGTAAAGGTCAACTATAAACTCTACGCTGGCACCACCCATGAGTTCTTCGGTATGGCAGCCGTGGTGCCCGACGCTAAGCAGGCTCAGGGGGTAGCGACGGCTGACCTAAAGTCCGCCCTGCAGTAATCCTGCCCGCGGTACTCCACTCACAAAAGCCCTGACTCCTCCCTGAAGTCGGGGCTTTTCCATGCATGCTATACAAGCTAGTGCCTCATCTATAAAGTATTTTCTAGGGCTTATTCCGGCCATCGCTAGGCCAATGAAGTTACAGGCCAAGCGAATTTCTTGGTGCCGCAGGGCTAAGCGCGACCTACACGAGCAATGGAACTCAACACACGTTCATCTGCTCATGCTACGGCATGGGCTGCTCGGATTTGACGTTAGCTCCGCCGGTAGCATTCAACTACGCACGTGCAAGGGTACACCGGGTACCGGTATGGCAGTCAGATTCGACCTCCAGGATGGCTTTGAGCTGCTTGGCAAGGCTGGCGATTAGCTGCGTACCCAGTGAGGCCGTCGGAACCTTGTTGCTGTTATGTAAGCCCAAGCCATCGTCGGCAACCAAAAGCTGAAATGAGGCCCCTTGGCCACTTAATTCGACATGCACACGCCCACTTGCCCTTCCAGCGAAAGCATGCTTGTAGGAGTTCGTAACCAGCTCGTTTACCAACAGGCCGAAGGGTATTGCTTCCTTGACCGTCATGATCAACGGGGCCAGTGTTTTCGTTATGATGATCGGCTTTTGTGTCGAGTTGTAGGAAGTATGCAGCGTGTCGAGAAGTTTGGTCAGATATGCATCCAGCTGTACTTCCGCCAGGTTGTCGGTCGCATACAACTGCTCATGGACCAGCGCCATACTCAGAATCCGGGCCTGGCTGGCTTCCAAAGCGCTGGCCAACTCTGGCTCCACTTCCTGTTGCCAGGACAGCAGGGTGCTAATAATTTGAAGGTTATTCTTTACCCGGTGGTGTAGTTCCTGCAGCAACACCTGTTTTTCTGCCGCCTGCCGCTGATTCTCCTCCGCCTGACGGTGGTTTTCATCCGCCTGCCGCTGGTTCTCCTCCGCCTGCCGCTGAATTTCCTCATTTGCCAGACTGAGGGAGGTATTCCGCTCTTTGAGCTTCCGGTAATACAACGTAACGATTACGATACAGATGATGGCCACCAGTAATGACCCCAACATGATCATCATCCAGTAACGCTGGGTATTACTTAGCTTCCGGTTTTCCAGGTTGGCCTGTGTAAGCTTTTGAATCCGCATCCGGTCATGTTCCCGCTGCCGGGCTTCCAGTGAGGCCCGTTGCTGCCCCAGGGAACGAGCAGTTTCAATCGTGAATATGGTCGAATTCAAGGCCGCCAGCTGGTCGCGATACATAACTGCGTCCCGGAAGTTGCCTTTCGCTACGGTTATCTGACTGAGCAGCTGCAGGGCCGAACGTTGGATTCCAACCGACTTGATCCGGCGGGCCAGCTCATTTGTCTCCAGTGCCAGGCGGTTAGCAGTGGCCAGGTTACCCAGTTTGAAGTTGAAGTCCGCCAGATCTAGTAGCGTGTGCGCCTCGCCCAGCACATTGTTCTGGCGGTGATGGATGGCTGTCGCCGCTTGCAGCCGACGCTGCGCGGAGTCCCTGGCCGCGTAATGAACTGATTTCATTTCCAGCAAGCCTGCCACCAGCTTGGTGACACTCGCCCGGTACTGAACAGGCGCCAGCGTCGCAATCGCCCGACGTCCATAGGCCAAGGCTTTGCCATGATTGCCCAGACGTGAATAGCAGGTCGCCAGATTTGAACAGATCGATGCCGCGACTACTGCTGAATCTTTGCTCAGGGGCGGATAGCGTTTATAACTCTGCAGGGCCTCATGCAGCAGCTTGCCGGCATACTTGTGGTTCCCCATATCGGTGGCCGTTGCCCCCATGCTATTGTAAAACGACCAATAATCCTGCGTGTAGCTATAGTTTCGGGCCTTTTTCAGCCCGACTGTATAGTACTGCATTGCGGCGCCCAGATCACCATCCTCACTGGCCAGCAAGCCGGATAACCGTAGTGCGTCCAGCTCGCCTGGTATGTCTTTTACTTTGCGGGCATATTGCAGGGCTATACCCGCATGCTGCCGGCCAGCAGCCAGGCCCCTATTATTCACCATGAGCATAGCCGTCTTATTTAGCTGCTGCACATGCTGCGCATTCCTGATGCTGGTGACAGGAGGGGAGGGGGTAGATTCGTAAGAAAGCCCATGCTCAATCAAATCACCCGTATCAGAATGACTTGGCTGCGCAATCAGCGACAGGGGAATCAGAAAACAACTGGTAAGGAGAAGGGCATAGGGTGAGAAAACCGTTGTCAGGGTAAAATCTTTCATATTCACAGAATAGTTATTTTACCTCTACGGTCAGGCCAAGGTACACAAGCCGGCCGATCTGCGGCCCCCCGTACACTTGTATGTTCCGCGAGTTAAGCAGATTGGTACCTCCGACCTGTAGTAGTGTATGCTGCTTCGGCAGCCGAAAGCCTAGATCGGCATCAAGGGTCGAATAATTTTCGAGCTGGCCGGTGGCAAAGGGAGACTCGTACAGATGGCCTTCGGCCCAACGGTAGTTGAGCGAGTAGTTGAAGGCCTTGCCCACTTCCCCGTAGGCGCCCAGATTGAACTTGTGGCGGGGCGTGTTGTAGTAGGCCTGGAAGCGCTCAGGCAGGCGCTTGCGCTCCAGCAGGCTGAGCGTGTAGTTGCCCGTCAGGTTCAACTGCTTGCGGGGCCTGTAAGTCAGCGAGGCCATGCTGCCGGAGGCGTGCACCTGCTGGGCCGCGTTGGCCTGCACCTGGATCACGCGCGTCGGGCCGGTCTGCAGTGGCCGTGCCCCGGTGGCTGCCGCCGCCAGCTGCGCCGGCGTCGGACGGCTCCCGTCTACATTACCAATAAATCTCACCTGCCGGATGAAGTCCCGGTAATTACTGATGTAAAAGTTCGCGTCTACTGTCAGCTTGGCGGCCGGCTGCCCTTTGTAGCCGATTTCCCACGTGGCCACGCGCTCCGGCTTTAGGTTATTGATGTTGACTTCGTAGGCCTGTAAAGTAGCCTCTGCCGGAGTTTGTGAAGAAAGGATTGTTGGCAACACCCCTTCAATTTCCGTGCTGTAGCCCTGAAAGCCCTTATTCACGTTGCCCAGCAAAATAAGCCGCTGCAAATCCAGTTGCAGGTACTGGCCCTGCTGGGTTGGCGAACGAAAAGCCTGCCCGAAACTGGCCCGGAAGGTATGCTGTTCCTGTTTGCCGGCGGAATAAATCATGGCAACCCGGGGTGAGAAGAGCTGCGGGAAGTTTTGGAACCCATCGAGGCGGGCTGCCCCCATAAACTTTAGCTTATCCTTCCAGGCCGATTTTGTGAGCTGCGTAAAGATGCCATACTCATCGTTGATAATGCGCTTGCCATCCTGATCTGAGAAGAGCTGACCGTTAGAACCCAGCCGGTACTGGCGATATCCCCCACCAATTACCCCATTCGCAACCGGTGAGCGCCACTCGTACTGAGTGCTCAGGTCACTTAAAAAGGAGCTTGGATTGAGCTGCGTCCCTCTGCCGGGCATTTCATCCGTAATAATTTGTTTACGGAGTGCATTGAATTCGGGGGAGCCGGCCATGAGCTGGAAGGGGGCGGCCTGCGCGCGGGCGGCCTGCTCGGCCCCGGCCGTGTTGCCGGCGTTGGCCGGGTTGGCCAAAAACGTGTTGTAGGCCAGGGCATAGGCCCCGAAGTACTGCTGGGCATAACTCCTGTTCGCCGTCCCGGTGCGTGGGTCAACTGCCGTTTGCATATACGTACCGGTAAACGACAAATCGTACGAATCTTCCCCGAAGTCCTGGGTCTGGTAGGCCCGGACAAACCAGCGGTCGCTTTTCAGTTCCGCCCGGTACTGATTCGTAGCAATATTTTTAAACCGGTAGCGGTTGGTGTACTGGTAAGCTGTCGTGCCCTGGGCCCGCTTGAACTCCACCATTGCTTTTATTTTGTCCGTCACCAGAAAGTGCACCGAGGGTAGCAGCTTCCACATCGTTGCCTTATCATCGCCGGCGATGATTTCGCGCTCGGTCCAGCCGGGCATGAACACGGTCTTGCCGTTGAGCGCCCCGCC
>NZ_JADWYK010000022.1 GCF_015773195.1 Hymenobacter guriensis | reverse complement strand
CCGGAAAAACCGCTCGAACAAATGGGCCTGGTCTTCCTCCGAAATGCCCACGCCCTGGTCCTGCACGGTGAGCGTGAACTGGCCCGCGCCACAGGCCGCCCCCACGCGCACCACCGAGTTTTCGCCCGAGTACTTGAGGGCATTGGACAGCAGGTTGAGCAGGATTTTGCGCAGCAGCGAGGCATCCAGCCGGATGAGGTGAGTGCATTCGGCCTGGCACTCGATGCGCTGGCCGGCTTTGAGCAGCCCCTGCACGTCGCTCACCGTTTCGCCCAGTAGCTTCTCCAGGTTCAGAGCCGCTGCTGTGGCTTCCACGCGGCCTTCCTCGATGCGGCCCACCGAAAGAAATTCTTCCAGCGTGTCGTTCATGTGCTTGACGGCGGAGCGGATGCGGTCCACGTGCTTGAGCTGCTTTTCCTGCTGGGGCCCCTGGGCATATTCGGCTATCAGCTCGGCCGAGGAGAGCACGCCGGTCAGGGGCGTGCGAAACTCATGCGAGGCCATGCTCACGAAGCGCGACTTCATCTCGCCCAACTCCTGCTCGGCGGCCAGAGCCTGGGCCAACTCCTTGCCGCGCTTTTCGAGCTGCTCCAGGGTAAGCAGCAGGGCGTGGGTACGGTCGGCCACTTTCTGCTCCAGGTCGGCGTTGAGGCGCGCCACCCGCTGGTGCTGGGCCACCAGCTCCAGCTCGGCGTCTTTTTTGGCCGTGATGTCAAGGATATAGGCCACCACGTACAGCTCCTCATCGAGGTGGAAGTAGCTTAAACTCACTTCCACCGGAAATTCGGTGCCGTCCTGGCGCAGGCCGCGCAGCACCCGGTGCGTGCCCATGTCACGCACCTGCGGGTGGGCATTGAACGACTCGCGCAGCTGTTGGTGGTGCCGGCCGGCGGCCTGGGGGACCAGCACCTCGATGCGCTGGGCCAGCAGCTCGGCTGTGACGTAGCCAAACTGCCGGCCGGCCAACTCATTCGCCGAAACGATGTCGCCCGCCTTATCGCAGACGATGATGCCGATGGTGGCGTTGGCAAACACGGCCTCGAAGCGCCGTACACTGTGCGCCAACTCGCGCTCAGCCTGCTGCAGGCGGCTTTGCTCACTGATGTGAATCAGGAAAAACTGCTGGCTTTCTTCTTCAAAGTACGTTAGCTCCAGGTAGGCGCTGAATGCCTCGCCCGTGTGGCGCCGGATTTCGGCCTCTACGGCCTGGTGGCCTTCCCGCCGGGCCTGCTCGCATAGCGTAGCCCACTGCGCGCCGGTCCACGGCGGGGAGCGCAGCGAGTGGTCGGGGTCGGCCAGAAACACCTCTTCCGAGGGGTAGCCCAGCAACCGTACCCCCGCCGGATTTACCTGGGTAAACCAGCCCATGCCCGGGTCATAGATTCCGAAGAAGTCTTTGGCCTGGGTGTAAAGCAGCTGCGTGAAGGCACCGGAGGAAGCGTTTGGAAACATGGGAAGGGTGGCCCGAAGCAGCGGAGAAAACTAACCGGGTTTCGGTTGGGGTTGCCGGAAAGGACCTGAACCTGACAATTGTCAAAGGGCCCACTGATGAGCATCATACGGGCTGTTGCACTCATTCGGTAATTTTACAGCTACTTGTTTGTCCCGGGCCCGATGACCGATACTCCCACCATACCTCTTGTGCCTGCTGAAGCCGCTATGCTGCTGGTGCTGCTGCCCCCGGTGGGCACCGGCGCGCCTGGCCGGCCGGCTATCCTGGCAGCGCTGAAAAAGTTGCAGCGGCTGTTGGGTACGGCCATCCGGGTGCTCACTGTGGATGGGGCCACGCACCCCAGCGTGGTGCGTAGCTTTCATGCCACCGACCTGCCGTGCTACGTGCTGATGCAGCAGGGCGTGGAGCTGCTGCGCGCGTGTGGCCTGCCCGAAGGGGAAGCCACCGTGGCCCTGCTGCTGAGCAAGCTGAAGTCCTAGAAGTTAGAGCCAAGAGCTTAGAAGTTAGAGCTTAGAGTTGTTCTGGTAGAAGAGCTTTCAACGTCTAACGTCTAAGCTCTAGCCTGCATTAGTCTTGCTCTTCCAGGGCCATGGCCTGCTTTTTTGCCCGGCGCCGGAAGTAGCCGCGCTGCAGGGCCTCCATGCTCTGATCTAGCTTTTGGGTGCCCTGCGCTACATTCTGCATACTCTGCCGCAGCTGCCCGCTCATGGCGGTATCGGAAGGCAGCGTGTGCAGCGGACCTCCACCGGCCTGAACCTGCCGCTTCAGGCCCGCAGGTGTGGCGGCCAGGGTGTCGGAGGTGCCGGCCAGGTTTCCAGCCGCCCGGCTCAGCTGGCCGGCAAAGGCTTTATCCGTCAGCAAATAGCCGATGGGGCCGCGGCCCTGCCGCACGCTTTGGGTCAGGGCCTGCACGTCGTGCGAGGCAGCACTCAGCTGGGCGGTGGCCGCCCCCACGTTGCGCAGGCTCTGGCGCAGGCTGGAAGCCAAAGTCTCATCGTTGAGCAGCGCCCACAGCCAATGAGGCCGATGGCAAAGCCGAAGAAAAAGGTTTTGATTACCGACGGCAGCACCTCGCCGAAGGTGAGGCGCCCCAGGATGTTGTTGGCAAACAGCGCCACCGTGGTCACGCCCCGCAGGTTGATGCCCAGGTAAGCAGCCGTCAGCCCCAGCGCTTCGGAAAGCAGGGCCAGCACCGGCACCAGGTCGGCCCCGGTGTCACGGCCGTGAGCAAGCCCTCAGCTTACCGGGCCGCGTGCCCGGCCGTTTCTGATTGATTGATCAGCACGACAATTGATGGTTTCATAGC
The DNA here is from genome assembly GCF_015773195.1 of Hymenobacter guriensis. Classification (GTDB taxonomy): domain Bacteria; phylum Bacteroidota; class Bacteroidia; order Cytophagales; family Hymenobacteraceae; genus Hymenobacter; species Hymenobacter guriensis. Next base: position 55,994 of record NZ_JADWYK010000022.1, on the reverse strand, counting down.
GAGAGGAAAAAACGTGTAGTCAGGACCGGCTGCCCCGAATCAAGGGCCTGGCTGCCGGCTTAGTCTTCGGCGGGCAGCAGCAGGACGGGAATGGCGCTTTCCTGAATGAGCTGGGCCGTGATGCTGCGGTGAAACAGGCTGCCCAGCAAGGAGTGACGCCGCGCCACCACCACCAGCATGTCGGCTTCCTGCCGGGCGGCTTCCTCCAGCACGCCGCCCACCACCGTCGAGCTGTATACTACATGCAATCGGCTTTCGGCAAAGTGGCTTACCAGGTCGTTGGCACACACGGTTTCCAGCACGACACCTTCCTTCGGCCGCACCTGCTCCTCGGTCACGTGCACCACGTCCAGGGTGGCCTGGGTAGCGTGCAGCAGGCGGCTGAGGACCTCCTGGTGGTCTTCGTCGGCCAAGGAGAACGGCTCCCCATCCACGGCCAGCAGCAGGCGACGGGGCGGACAGGCATCCCAGCCTACCGTGGGCACTATCAGCAGAGGGTGGGGCGCGTGGCGCAGCAAATCCATCACCACGCTGGCAAAAAGCTCGGACGATTCCATGGAGTCGCTGTGTCGCCCCAGCACCATAAACAGGGGGTGGTGGCGGCGGATGGCCTCGGTCAGCGCTTCTGGCAGAAGGCCTTCGGCCACATCCACTTGCGTGCGTATGGTTTGTTCGGCGGCTAGTTTGAGCAGGGCCTGGTCGGTCTTTTGTTCGCCGCGCGGGGTGTGCCGGCCGCCGTAACCTTCGGGCACAGGCCTACCATCGTAGCGCACGTGCAGCAGCACCAGTTGCGCGCCAAGCGGCACTGCCAGGCTGGCTGCGTACGAGAGGGCCCGGTTGGTAACGGCAAAAAAGTCGGTCAGAACAACAAGGGAAGGAGTCATGGCAGCCGGGAAAAAAAGATGAAGGGAAAAGCCTTCGCGCAGGAGAAGCTGCGCGCTTTAAGGCCGGAAATACAGGAGAGCAGGATGGTGTGGAGCCCCCGTTGCGGGCTGGGAAAGCTCAGGCCCGGCTGCTTCCCAGGCCATGGTGGTATCTGCCTCCTGAACCCAGTGCCGGGTAGCAGCGCTGACCAGCGGGTCGGAGCCGGCGTGACGTGCCCGCTCACGGCGCCTGCCCACGCTATGCGAGGCTTCCATGAGCGGGGGCAGCGAGCGGCTGGCTATGAGCTGACGCAGCAGGCTGCGCCGGCAAGTGGTTGTTTACCCCGCGGGCCCCGGCTTCGTGAGCCGCGTGGGCGCCGGGCAGTTCCCCGGTCCAGGCAGGAAGGGCAGAGAACGAGGCGACCAGCGGAATTGCGAGGAGCGGGTTCATGGCGTTGGGGTTGAATGGAAAGGAGACTGGCACAAAAGTCCACTCCTTCCATGCCCTTAGCCATGACGATAACAGCCCTCTTGCCTGACTTTTGTCAAGTAAGCTCCTCTGGTTGAGCTACACTGCTCATGCTGGCTGCGGGCAGTACGCCGCCCGGGTATTAAATGGCCGGCAAGTTACTTCGCTACAAACTCTGCCGTGTCGAGGGTGCTGGTGGCATCCCGTGCCAGCGCTTTGCCGGCCCGTACCGGAAGCTTGGGGCCAAACAGGCCGCGGCGCAGCACTTCGTCGCGCCCGTAGATGTCGGGCAGAAAACGCAGGCGGCCGTTTTCGGCGGTGCAGGTGGCATAGCGCACAAACAAGGCCATGGGCCGGCGCAGGCGGATGTCGCGGGAGACGGGCGAGCGGGCGCACTCATCTTCGGTAGGCAGCCGGGCCAGGTTGCCCTCGCGGCCGAGCAGATACGCGGCCAGCTGCATGGGGTGCTCCAGCCGGATGCACCCGTGGCTGAGGGCGCGGGTGGGCCGGTCGAAAAGCTGGCGCAGGGGCGTGTCGTGTACGTAAACCGAGTAGGGATTCGTAAACCGGAAGACGATGTTGCCCAGCGCGTTGTCGCACCCCGCCGACTGCCGAACCGTGTAGGGGAAGTGCTGCGCCGTGACCTTCGTCCAGTCGATGCGGGCGGGATCCAGCTGCCGGCCCCGGTCGTTATAGACAGCCAGGTTGTTGCGCTCCAGGTAGCCCGCGTCCTGCTTGATGCGGGGGAGCATCTCCTGCGTGGCAATGGAGTGCGGCACGTGCCAGCCCGGCGCCAGGGTAAAGTAGCGGATGGAGCTGGTGAGCGTTGGCGTTGTGGTACCCGGCTTGCCGACAATTACCCGGTGTCGGCGCTCCACCACGCCCGCAGCCACTACCTGCAGCTCATAGGCGGGCACGTTAATGAGCACGTAGTCGGAGTCCGGGGCAAAGGCCTCCCAGCGCCAGCGCTCCAGGTTAACCGCCACCTGCTGGTAGCGGGCCGGGTACTTCGCCAGCGAATCCTGCGCCGAGGGCGTAGCCAGCCACCGGGCCAGGGCCTGCTGCAGGAGCCGGTACTCACGGTTCTGGGGCTGGCCGGCCACCATTGCGGCCGGTACGGCAGAGCGCCGCAAGCCGTCGCGTAACATGACCACCGGCTGTCCGGCAGGTCCGGCGGCTTTTTCAGCGGGGGAAATGGTATAAGGGTGTAGCCGGCCGCGGCGCAGGTCGCGCATAAAGCGCAGCACTCCGTCGCTCAGGTACACCTCCAGCTGCGCCTGCTGCGCGGCGCGCTGGGGAAGCTGGCCTGGGCTGGCCAGAGAGTCCCAAAGGGCCTGCAGCCGGGGCACACCGTAATCATTAGGGCGCAGGCCATACTCCGTTGCACGGGCCAATACATTGATAGCCGCGGCTGCGCTGGCGCCGAGCGGTTCCTGCGTACTTGTCCAGACCGGCGCAAAATCAGGTGCATACAGTTGCCGGACTTCCTTACCGGCTAGCAGGCGGAGAGAGGCCGCACGGCTGGTGCTGGCCGCGCTGGTGTCGAGCAAGGCCCGGATAAGCGGGGCTATGGATTCAACTTGCCTGCTGGTTTCGGGCGTCAGGGTGGTAGTGGAGGCTATGCCTGGCCGCTCAGCCGTAGCGCCGCACCATTGCACGGCCAGCGCAATGCCGAGGCAGCAGGATAGGGAGCGAAGAGCAGCCAGCATAAGCAAAAGATAAAATGGAGAGCAGGAAGTGAAATTAAGCGGCCGCGCTGGCGCGCTACTGCCACTTGCGAGCTTACCGGGAGCAGTTGCCGAAACTCAAGGAGCATTGCTTGCAAGGCGGCCTGGTCGAATAACCGGCCGCGCAGTACAACGGCCCGCCCCTGTTGACGGTAGCTGATATTCTCCAGCGGGTTGGCATCAAGCAGCAGGGAGAAAAGCCAGTCTATAGTTGCAAGAGTACGGCAGCGGCGAAGGGCACCCTATGACAATACTCAGGCTTCTGCCTGATTTTTAGCGGAAGACACTTTTTCCAGGACCTTTTGGGATGCGCCGCGCACGGTCCATAACCCGCGGCCTGGCTTAAAGCAAGGTATGAACAGGGAGCTGGTCATAGGCCGGATCAGGGTAGGCGCGACGATGAATGCTGTATAAAGAGCTGTTTTTAAACTGGATGTCGTATCACTTGGTCAGCCCGTTCACATTATGATGATGTTTGTCAAGCCCATGAAGGTGGAGTTGTCTGGCTAAGCCGGAAACAATTGAGACGTGGTTTGCAGTTGCGTTTCGGAGTCTGGTAAACAAGTGCGCAATGCCGTCGATTAATTCGGCCTTGAAACAGGCGGTCCGGTGCTGACTGCCCTGGTCGGCGTGCACCTGGTACGCTAGGTACGACCGGAGCGCAATTGGCGGTGCGTGGGACTAAGAGCGAGGCTGCTGGTCCCGCAGTCCATGCGCGTTCAACCCGTAGCGGATGAGCCCACGGCCTTCGTACCCCTTTTAATGGGCGGCGACCAGCTGTTTTGCTGCCATAACAGAAGAATCCTCCTTTTTATATCAGTATCAAGCCTACACCACCGCGTTAGCTATACTGAAAGCTTGTTTTGCCGAGCCTAGCCCGCTTAAATCCAGTTCACGCCTTTGCGCAGCCACTGCTGGGTAACTTCCTCTGGAGAGTCGGGCTCGATGGGGAAGTTGTAGTGCCACTCGGCCTGGGGTGGCAGACTCATCAGGATGCTCTCGGTGCGGCCCCCGGTTTCCAGCCCGAACTTGGTGCCCCGGTCAATGGCTAGGTTGAACTCGGCGTAGCGGCCCCGGCGCACCAGCTGCCACTGCTTCTGCCGCTCGGTGTGGGGCAGGCTGGCGTTCTGGCGCATGATGGTACCATAAGTGCGGCCGTAGACCTCGCCCACATCCTGCACGAAGGCGAACAGCTCCTCAAACGAGCCGTCCTTACCCACGGTGAGCCGGTCGAAGAAGATGCCGCCGATGCCGCGGGTTTCCTGGCGGTGGGGCAGAAAGAAGTACTCATCGGCCCACTGCTTGAAGCGGGGATAATAGGCAGGGGTGTGCTGGTCACACATTTCCTTAATCTGCCGGTGAAACCAGCGGGCCTGGGCTTCATCCACGTAGATAGGCGTCAGATCCAGCCCGCCGCCAAACCAGGCTTCCCCGTTGCCGGCCTCGAAGTAGCGCACGTTCATGTGGGAAATCGGCACCAGTGGGCTGCCCGGGTGCTGCACCACCGACACACCCGTGGCAAAGTAGTTGGGGTCGGGCATAAGCAGGGCGCGGGCTGCCGCCTCGCTCATCTGCCCCCACACGGCTGAGAAGGCAACTCCGCCTTTTTCTAGCACCGCCCCGTTCTGCAGCACGCGGGTGGCCCCACCGCCGCCGCCAATGTGCTGCCAGGCGTCTTCCTGAAAGCGTATTCCGCTGCCATCGGCAGCTTCGAGGCGGTGGCAGAGCCAGTCCTGAAACTGGCGCATCCAGTTTTCAACCAAAATGCGGGGCGGAGCAACAGCGAGGGCAGCGGTAGTCATGGTAAGCATGAAGGTAAAAGCTGTGTAGGGTATCCGGGCCGGAAATCAGGCCCAATGGACGGCATAATAGTCGGGTAACAGCGCTTTGGTGTGCTCTTGCTCCAGCCGTTCGGCACACCGGGCGCAGCAGGCTACCTGGGGCTGGCGCTCCACGGCCCGTAGTACCAGTACCGGAATCTGGGTGTGGTAGGCACGGGTGGTGGTGTAGCACGAGTCGAAGTAGCGTAACAGCTCCGTCTCGCTGTTGGGGGCAATAATGAGCAGTTGGGCCTGCTGCCGGGCACAGAACTCGCCGACGCCTTCCAGCGGGGCATCATCTTCCACCAAGTGGGGAGTAGTAGTGAGCCAGGTGAGCTGAGCCCCGACCTTGCCGAGGGCCTGCTTGAGTTGGCGCCGCCGGGGCCGCTCGGCCGGCGAATAAAACTGCACCAGATCCAACGGGGCCGGGAAAGCACCTTCCAGCGCTGACAAGCGGGGCAGGATGTCGGTATTTAAGGCGGTGAAATCAGCGGCGAAAACCACCCGCGCAGGCAGAGCGCGGCGCCCTGGCGGCACTACCAGCACCGGGCACGTGACTAGCCGGGTGATGGAGGCGGCGTGGTTGCCGGGCGCGGCCTGCTTACCGCAGTCGATGTGCTCGAGGCCCATCACCACCAGGTCGGCGGCGCAGCGGGCTGCTTCGGCCTGCACATAGTCGTGGAGGCAGCCGCTCAGAATCCGGTAGCGGTACTGAATGCGGCGGCCATCCTGGCGGGTAAGCTGCTGATAGCGCAGGCGCTCCACCAGGCCGCGCAGCCGCTGTTCCTGTACGTCAAGCGCCTTCTCCGCTGCCGCCATACCATCCGATTCGGGGTGGCAATAAAGCAGCACCACTTCGGCAGGCCAGCGCACGGCCAGCTTGTTGGCGTAAGCCAGCGTGGGTTCAGCCGCAGCAGTATGGTCGATGGGGACGAGAATGGTTTTCATAAGGAGAAACGTAACGAAAGGAAAGCAGGGAGGAAAAAAAGGAAGCAGCAGACCCTACCGGCAGTAGTGCACCGACTGCGGCTGACGAGCCTGGATTTTCTCCGGCGCGCTTAGCTGTGGGCTCAGATACGGAATGCCCAGCCCCAGCCCGCGCATGATAAAAAGCACGGCCAGCCCCGAAGCTGCGTAGGGTACCGCCTGCCGCATGCGGGTGCGCCACAGCAGCGGCACCAGCCGCCCGGAGAGAGAAAGACCCAGCATCAGTGGGAGCGTACCCAAGCCAAAGCTGGCCATGTAAGCCGCTGCGCCCGGTATGCCCGGCGCGCTCAGGGACCCGGCCAACGCCAGGTATACCAGGCCGCAGGGCAGCAGCCCGTTGAGGATGCCCGTGAGGTACAAGGCCCGCCACGAAGGCTGCTGAAAAAGCCCGGCCAGCGTGTTCTTGACCCAGGCCAGGGGGCGGCGCAAACCCAGGCCGGCGGCCAGCCGGTCGGCGTAGCGCGGGGGCAGCCCCACCAGCAGCAGAATTAGCAGGCCCGAGGCAATGGAGAGGCTTTGCTGCAGCCCGGCCAGGCGCAGGCTCTGGCCCAGCAGGCCGGCGGCCGCGCCCAGGGTAGCGTAGGTTGTGATGCGGCCCAGGTTATACAGCAGCCGCCCGCCCACGTAGCACGCCGAGGCAGCCTGCGTGCGGCCGGGCAGCGCCAAGGCAATGGTCCCGCACATGCCCACGCAGTGGAAGCTGCCCAATAACCCAAAAACAAACCCGGCCCAAAGCATTGGCAGTAGAGAAATGGCGTAGCTGATTTGGCCGGCAAGTACGGCCGCCCGGACCGGGGCTCACATGATGAAAGTCAGTCAGTCAGGGTGATATTTCTTTCCAAGAAGTAGGCCTGCCCGCCCGCGGTAAAATCGAGGCGCACGCGCCAGTAGCCGGCTTTCATCTGGCCGGTATTGATCTGCTGCACACCACCGGCGGGCTGCAAAGGCAGGGAGAAATCCAGCTTCTGGTCGGAGGGCCGGAAGAAGTGCACTTGGCCCTGCACGGTCTGTGTGGTCAGTTCGGCGGGCAGCTGCAGGGTCAGGCGGTGAGCGGCAGCATTATGCTCCAGCTTTACCGGCGCGGGCAGGGCGGCCGTACGGGCTACGGTTTCCATCTGTTGCTGGTAGCGCAGCTCCTGTTGGTAGTAGTCGGGGCTGACCAGGTCGACGCTGGTGCGCATGGCCTGCTGCACCATGTAGCCGATGTAGCCGGCAAACAGCACGAAGGTCATCACAATGGCGTAGGGCCAGATAGTGCGGGTTTTGGGGGAGGGCGTTGCCATAGGAATAGTGCCTGAAATGTTACTGTACCGGCCCGAGAAACTTGGTGCTGGTTTCGGCAATCAGCTCGTTGCCCGAATACAGGCCGATGCGGATTTTCTGGTTGGTGCGCAGCAGGGCCCGGCGGGGCAGCTCGGCAAAGAATACACCTTCGGTCATGCCCTGGGCAGGTAGTTTCAGGCTGGCCGTGCCTACCAGGGAAATGGTGCCCTGAACGGGCTCCAGCACCCGTAGCGTGAGCGGGTAAGGCCGGTTGGTTTTGTTGATAACCGAGATGTTGTAGAGGTTGGTGATGGTGCCGTGGTCGGTTTTCTGAAACAGCTGCCCCGGCGTGCGCAGCACCGTGGCCGCCACGTTGGCGCGGGATACCAGCAGCCCCGTCATCACCACGAGCAATACGCCCAGTACCCCCGACAGCACCTTCATGCGGCCCGTAAACCGCGGGCGGGTGCCCTGGATAATGTCATTTTCGGAGGCGTGCCGGATCAGGCCTTCGGGCAGGTTCACGAGGTTCATTATCGAGTTGCAGGCGTCGATGCAGGCCGTGCAGTTGGTGCATTCCATCTGTTGGGCTCCGTTGCGGATGTCGATGCCGGTGGGGCACACCTGCACGCACTGGTGGCAGTCGATACAGTCGCCGGCGGTGCGCTCCTGGTTTTTGCGGAGCTTCTCCCGCGGCTCGCCCCGCTTGTAGTCGTAGGCTACCACGAGGCTGTTTTTGTCGAGCAATACGCCCTGCAGCCGCCCGTAGGGACAGGCAATGGTGCAGACCTGCTCCCGGAACCGGGCAAACACGGCGTAGAACAGGCCGGTAAACAACACCATCGAAGCCAGGCCGCCCAGGTGCCCGGCGGGCCGGTCCGTCACGATTTGCAGCAGGTCGTCGGTGCCGATGATATAGGCCAGGAAGGTATTGGCAATCAGGAAGGACAGGATCAGAAACAGCGCGTGCTTGGTGGCTTTGCGCCAGGTTTTGTTCCAGTCCCAGTCGGCGCGGTCAAGGGCCTTCTGCTGGGGCGCGTCGCCTTCCAGCCAGTACTCGATGCGCCGGAATACCATTTCCAGGAAGATGGTCTGGGGACATACCCAGCCGCAGAACACCCGCCCGTACACCACCGTGAAGATGATGATGAACAGCACGAAGGTGAGGCTGCCCAGCAGCAGGATAAAGAAATCCTGGGGCCAGAAAATCTGCCCCAGAATGATAAAGCGCCGGGCCGGCAGGTTCAGCATCAGCAGCGGCAGGCCGTGGATGCGCAGCCAGGGGCCGGCAAACAGCAGTGCCAGCAGCCCGTAGCTAAGCCATTTGCGGTAGTGGTAGAGCCGGCCGCCGGGCTTCTTGGGGTACAGCCACACCCGCTTGCCGGCCGCGTCCACCGTGGCAATGGTGTCGCGGAAAGACGCGGCGGGCTGGGGTTGGGTAGTAGCCATGAGGCGGAATCTTTGAATCGTTGTTTAACCTGTCATCCTGAGCAGAGCGAAGGCCCTGCCTCCATGTTGTGGCAGGCTCTGTACACTCTGACAAACCTTTTAGTAAGTCAGTGGTAAAAGAGCTTTGTCACGTTGGTACCGAACAGCAGTGAAGTAGGTGAGGAAGGTTCTTCCCTCCACTTCGCTGTGCTCAGGATGACAGACAAAAAGAGCTTACAGCCGGGCAACGCGCTGGCCGGGGGCTTCCTTCTCGCCCTGCGGCTCTTTGGCTCCGGCCGGCTTGGTGCCCTGCAAACTCAACAGGTAGGAGCTGACCTGCAGGATCTGCTTGCCGGAGAGCTTTCCTTTCCAAGCCACCATGCCTTTGCTCGTCACGCCGTATTTGATGGTCTTGTAGACGTGGTTTACCTCGCCGCCGTGCAGCCAGTACTCGTCGGTCAGGTTGGGACCTACTTTGCCTTCGGCATTGGCCCCGTGGCAGGGCGCGCAGTTGGTGGTAAAGAGGCTTTTGCCGCTGCTCAGGTCATCGGCGGCCGTCAAGGGCTGGTAGGTAGTAAGCTTGTTGGGGTCGTCGGCCTCGGTGGAAACGAAAAGGGCAGCCTGCTGCATTTCGGCGGCATACTCGGCGCCCTGCAGCTGCCCGGCTTCGGCCAGGTGATAGTAGCTGAGGTAGCCGACGGCAAACAGAATGGTGGCGTAGAAGCTGTATTTCCACCACGGCGGCAGGTCGTTGTCGAACTCGTGGATGCCGTCGTAGTCGTGGTCCAGAAGCTCGTCGCGCACCTCGCCCCGTACCAGCGTGGCGTCGCCTACGAGCAGGCCCAGCACCCGCCCGCTCCAGGTAGGGCGCACGGTGGGCAGCTCGTAGAGGCGGCGCAGCTGAGGCCGCAGGCGTACTACCAGCGTGGCCGCCAGCAGCACCATCAACAGGATAACCAGGCCCAGCGTAGCCAGTAGCACCCAAAGCAGCAGCAGCTGAGAATCGGCTGGTCCGGCCTTGGTTTCCGGGGTTTGCGCCAGCGCCGGACCGGCCGCCAGCACTACCAGGCCCGCGCCGGAGGCGGCTACGCGCCAGGAGAAAGGATAGTACCTCATGCGGCAATGCGCTGCCCGGCCGTTGCCGGGGCGGGGGTTTCAGTTGGGGCGGCCGCCAGCCCATCGGCCTGTACGGCTTCTTGCTGCCCGGCCTCCTGCTGCGCAGCGGCGGCAGCGGCGGATGCCAGGGAGGTGGCCGTCATCATCCCAAAAATCAACACCACGGCGGCCAGGCCCCAGGCCGCCAGGCTTAGCAGAGAACCAGGAGTGGGACCGGTGGCAGCCGGGGTTGGGGCGGCCGCCGCATAGCTGGCGAGCAGGCCCGGGACGATCAGCAGAAGAGTGCGTTTGGTTAGCATAGCACGTCGTGGTTAAAGTGATGATTCAGGGGTTCGTCGTGGTCAGGCGCCAGCGGGAGCTGGCTCATGGCGCTGATGTGCTGGCGGTTGGCCACGGCCACATACACCAGCAGGCCCAGGAAAAAGAGAAAGAAGATGACAAAGGAAATGAGCGGGTATATCTCAATGCCCGCTATGGATTGCAACACGTTCTTGTGCATGATCGGGGAGGGTTAGGGAAGCAGCGGCTGGGATGAAATCCGGGTGTTACTTAGCTGCCGCGGCTTGCTCGGGCTTTACTTTGATGTCGGTGCCCAGGCGCTGGAGGTAAGCAATCAGAGCCACGATTTCCTTGTCGGACTTCACCTCGATTTCCTCCTTTTTCAGCTCGGCCGCGATGCCCTGGGCCTGACGCTGGGCATCGGCCACGGCCTGCTGCTCATAGCCGGCGGGGTAAGGGGTGCCCAGGTCACGCAATACTCTGATCTTGGTGGGCAGCGTGGAATAGTCGATGTCGTTGTCGAACAGCCAGGGATAGGCGGGCATAATCGAGCCGGGCGACATACTGGTGGGGTCCAGCATGTGGTTGTAGTGCCAGGAGTGCGGGTATTTCTGACCCACGCGGTGCAAATCGGGACCGGTACGCTTGCTGCCCCACAGAAAGGGACGGTCGTAGATGAACTCGCCGGCCTTGCTGTACTCGCCGTACCGCTCGGTTTCGGAGCGGAACGGGCGCACCATCTGGGTGTGGCAGTTGGAGCAGCCTTCCTTGATGTACAGGTCCCGGCCCTGCAGCTCGAGCGAGGTATAGGGCTTCACCGAGGCAATGGTGGGCACGTTGCTTTTTACCAGGAACGTGGGAATCATTTCAATGGCACCGCCGATAAGAATGGCGACGGTAGCTCCCACGGCCAGCTGGAAAGGCCGCCGCTCAACCCAGCGGTGCCAGTGGCCGCCCTGGGCGTGCGGGTCCTGGGATTCGGACATCAGAGGCGCGGCCTGGGCTTTTTCGTTGGCCAGCAGAGAGCCGGCTTTGGCCGTTCGGTAAAGGTTGAACATCATCACAAACACCCCACTCAGGTACAGCACCCCGCCGATTCCCCGCAGATAGTACATGGGTACAATCTGCATGACCGTTTCCAGGAAGTTGGGGTACTGCAGCATGCCCTCGGCATTAAACTGCTTCCACATCAGGCCCTGGGTGAAGCCGGCCCAGTACATGGGCAGGGCATAGAACAGGATGCCCAGGGTGCCCAGCCAGAAGTGGGTATTCGCCAGCTTTTTGGAATGCAGGGGCGTGCGGTAAAGGCGCGGCCACAGCCAGTAGAGCATGCCGAAGGTCAGGAAGCCGTTCCAGCCCAGGGCGCCTACGTGCACGTGGGCCACAATCCAGTCGGTGAAGTGGGCAATGGCATTCACGTTCTTGAGGCTTAGCATGGGCCCCTCGAAGGTGGCCATGCCGTAGGCCGTCACGGCCACCACGAAGAACTTGAGCACGGGCTCCTCGCGCACTTTGTCCCAGGCCCCACGCAGCGTCAGCAGACCGTTGATCATGCCGCCCCAGCTGGGCGCAATCAGCATTACGCTAAAGGCCACGCCCAGGCTCTGGGCCCAGTCGGGCAGGGCGGTGTAGAGCAGGTGGTGAGGACCAGCCCAGATGTAGATGAAAATCAGGGACCAGAAGTGGATGATGCTCAGGCGGTAGGAGTACACCGGCCGCTCGGCCGCCTTGGGCAGGAAGTAGTACATCAGCCCCAGGTAGGGCGTGGTCAGGAAAAAGGCTACCGCGTTGTGGCCGTACCACCACTGCACCAGGGCATCCTGCACGCCGGCGTAGGCCGAGTAGCTTTTCATGAAGCTCACGGGCAGCGCCGCCGAATTGACGATGTGCAGCACGGCGACCGTCAGGAAGGTGGCAATGTAAAACCAGATGCCCACGTACAGGTGCCGCTCGCGCCGCCGGGCAATGGTGCCGAACATGTTCCAGCCAAACACCACCCACACCAGCGTAATGGCAATATCAATGGGCCACTCCAGCTCGGCGTATTCTTTGCTGGTGGTGAAGCCCATGGGCAGTGTGGCCACAGCCGAGAGAATAATCAGTTGCCAGCCCCAGAAGTGGATTTTGCTCAGCACGTCCGAGAACATCCGGGTTTTGCACAGGCGCTGCAGCGAGTAGTACACACCGGTGAAGATGCCGTTGCCCACGAAGGCGAAGATGACGGCGTTGGTATGCAGCGGCCGGATGCGGCCGAAGGTAGTAGCGGCCGTGCCCATGTTCAGCTCGGGCCGGGCCAGCTGAAACGCCGCCAGCACCCCCACCAGCATCCCGATAATGCCCCAGATGACGGTGGCAATACCGAAGTCGCGCACGATGCGGTTATCGTAAAAGAACGTGTCAATTGCCCGGCTGGCTGAGCGGGCAACCAGCGGCGGCTTGGGCGCGGCTACCGGCGGTAGGGATTCGACTTGCATGGCCTTCAGAAGTGGATGATTTACTTCTCCAAAGGTCTTTCCGGGCCGATTTCGAAAAGATGACGAATGTCAGCCGTGGACCTGATTGATATCAGGCCGGCCGCAAAGGGCCGCCGCATTTGGCTGGGTGCTGCCTGAAAATGACTCCCTTGCCTGGTCGGGCAGGGCCCGAAAGTCAGTGTGGATAAGCCGCGCGGGCAACTCTACTCCTCCGGCTCATCCTCAAAGAGCATGCGCACCGAAGGCGTGTAGTCGTCCTCGTACTGGCCCGAGCGCACGGCCCACAGAAAGCCGCCCAGAAACGTAAGCGCCACCAGCAGACTGATGCCGATCAGCAGAAAGATAATAGTCATGACAAAAGGAGGTTAGAGGCCCCGCCGGTGAGCGGCGTACCGAACCAGCAGGGTAGCAAACACCATCACACTCAGGGAGCTGATGGGCATCAGAACAGCCGACACAATGGGCGTGAATCGGCCCTGCACGGCCAGGCCCAGCCCGATACCGTTGTAGCAGAACGACAACACGAAAGTGGCCAGAACCACCTGCAGGCAGTCCTGCGAAAAACGCAAAAACGTGCTGAGCTGCTTTAAGCTGTCCGCGTCCAGAATGGCGTCGCAGGCAGGGGAGAAGTTGGTGAGCGTTTCGCTCAGGGCCAAGCCGGCATCGGCGCGCTGCAGGGCCCCGGCGTCGTTCAGCCCGTCGCCAACCATAACCACGCGGTGGCCGCGCTGCTGCTGCGTTTCCACGTAGCGCAGCTTATCCAGCGGCGACTGGTTGAAGCGCAGCTCGGCCGAAGGACCAAAAAGCTGGCGCAGATGGGGCTCGTCGGCATCGTTGTCGCCGGTAAGCAAGGCCAACTGGTAGGTTTTGCCCAACTCCAGCAGCAGGCCAGGCAGGTCGGCGCGGTATTCGTTGCTTATTTCGTACCAGCCCACGGGCTGCCCATCCAAAGCCACATGTACGCGGGCTTGCCGCCCGCCGTGCGGGGCCGCGGGCAGGCCCACGAAAGCCGCGGAGCCCAGGCGCACGTCCCGGCCGGCCACGCGCCCGCACAAGCCTTGGCCAGGGGTTTCCCGGCAGGCGTACACCGGCAGGGTAGACGCCCCCAGTTTTTCGGCCAGACGCTGGCTTAGCGGGTGCGTCGACTGCCGAACCAGCGCGGCCACAAGCTGCTCATCGGCTTCCCTCAGCGGCGGTCCGCAAAAGCTCACCACCGCCCGCCTGGTGTCGGTAAGCGTGCCGGTTTTGTCGAACACGAGCGTATCGGCGCGGCCCAGCGTTTCGATGACGGCGGAGTTTTTCAGGTAGAGCCGGCGCCGCCCCAGCACCCGCAGAGCGGCGCCCAGCGCAAAGGGCGTGGCCAGTGACAGGGCGCAGGGGCAGGCAATGACGAGCACCGAGGTACAGGCCCGCAGGGCCATTTGTGAGTCCTGCGGGTACCAGTACAGCGCCGCGCCCAGGGCCAGCAGCAGGGTCACGGCCACAAAGTAGCGGCCCACTTTGTTGGCGTAGGTTTCCAGCGTGGGCCTGGTTTCCTTCTGGAATGCGGGGTTGTTCCAAAGCTGGGTAAGGTAGCCCTGCGACACTTCGCGCACCACTTCCAGCTCCAGGGTTTCGCCCACCTGCCGGCCGCCGGCGTACACCACCTCCCCGGGTTCCTTGGGCACCGGCACGCTTTCGCCCGATACAAAGCTGTAGTCAATCTGCCCCGCGCCGCGCAGCAGCACCGCGTCGGCCGGAATAATTTCCTGGTGCCTCACCCGGATGCGCTGCCCGGCCCTGAGCTCCCGCACCGGCACCGACTGCTCCCCGTCCTTGGTCAGCAGGGTCACGGCCACCGGGAAGTAAGAGGTGAAGTCCCGGTCGAAGCGCAGCGCGTCGTAAGTGCGCTGCTGCACCCACTTGCCGATGAGCATGAAAAATACCAGCCCCGTAAACGAGTCGAAGTAGCCGGGGCCGCGCCCGGTGGCAATGTCAAAGACGCTGGTGGCAAACAGCGCCGTAAGCCCCAGGCTGATGGGAAAGTCGAGGTTGATATGGCGCTGGCGCAGGCCCTGCCAGGCCGAGCGGTAAAAGTCGCGGGCACAGATCAGCAGCACGGGCAAAGCCAGCAGAAAGCTCAGCCCGCCAAAGAAGCTGCCAAACAGCGTCTGCAGCTGCTCGGTAAAGGAAAAGTAATCAGGAAAGGCCATCAGCATCACGTTGCCGAAGGCAAAGGCGGCCAAACCCAGCTGGTAGGTAAGGCGGCGGCTGCCGTGGTGGGGCTGGGCGCCCAGCTCGGCCAGGGTAATCTGGGGCTCATAGCCTACCGAGGCCAGCAGCTGCACCACTTCCCGCAGGCTTGTTGTCTGGGGCTGGTAGCTTACGCTCAGTTCTTTGCGCAGAAAGTTTACTCGCGAGGCTGAGATGCCGGGGTTGAGCTTGAACAGGTTTTCGAGCAGCCAGATGCAGGAGGCGCAGTGCATCTGCGGAATAGTGAGGGTGAGCCGGCTGAGCGTGGGCGAGCGAAACACGAGCAGCTGGCTTTGCACCGACTCCAGGTCGAGGTAGTCGAAGCGGCCGGGCAGCTCCACTTCCTTTACTTTCTGGCCGGGCTTCTCGTCGAGGCGGTAGTACGTGCTGCACAGATTGCTGGCGTCGAGCAGCTCATACACGGCCTTGCAGCCCTGGCAGCAGAAGTGCAGCGCGGGCCGGGCTTCCAGCCGGATAGGCTCTGCGGGGCAGTCGTCGCCGCAGTGAGAGCAGGCCAGGTAAGTGAGGGTCGGGGCTGAGGCAGTGGCAGTAGGCACAGGCAGGCAGACTAGTGGAAACCCAAAGCTCCGGCACGCTGCCCGACAAAAAGCTGACGAACGTCAGCCCTCAGGCTGATTCATCTCAGCCCCCAAGCTGGGACCGAACCCGCATCTTTGTGCTGTTGTTCTAGGACGGTCGGGCGGAAGCAGCTTTCGGTTCGGCCGTTTTTGCCTGTTTTTATGCCCCGTTCCTTTGCCACTGGTTTGTTGCTGCTGGTACTGGCCCTGTTCGTGTGGGCCGGTATGGTTGGCGGTATTTCCTTTCTCGAAGCCCCACTTAAGTTTACCGCTCCCCACATCACTGTGCCACTGGGGCTGGGCATCGGCCGCATCGTGTTTGCCGCCCTGAATAAAGCGGAGCTGCTGCTGGCCGCCGTGGCCGTGGGCAGCGCAGTTTACGTGCGTGTGCCGGCTCACCTGGCGGGCGCGCTGGGTTTGCTCAGCGGTATTCTGCTGCTCCAGACCTTCTGGCTGCTGCCGGCCCTCGACGTGCGGGCCCTGGCGCTGCTGGCCGGCCGCCCGGCCCCGCCCAGCTCCCTGCACATGGTTTATATTGGGCTGGAAGTTGTGAAGCTGGTTACCCTGCTGCTCACAGGAGCTTTGGCGTTTCGCTGGACGTTGCAGGCCGCCCGCGGACAGGGCCTCAACCAGCGCCCCGGGCAGCTGGCCGCCTGAATAATACCTGTTTGTTTCTGCTATGAGTGATTCCCGCCCCGATATTCAAACCGAAGCCGACGTGCAGCGCCTGGTTGACGCGTTTTACCTGAAAGTCAACCAGGACGATTTGCTTAGCCCGGTCTTCAACGGCTTTGCCCACGTCGACTGGGCCCGGCACCTGCCTATTATGTACGATTTCTGGAGCAGCCTGCTGCTGGGCACCTCGCGCTACAGCGGCCGACCCTTCCCCAAGCATATGCCACTGCCCGTGGATGCCACGCACTTTAACCGCTGGCTGCAGCTTTTCGAAGCAACGGTAGATGAGCTTTTCGCCGGCCCCGTAGCCGATACCGCCAAAGTACGGGCCCTGAATATTGCCACGATGTTTGAGTATCGCCTGCGCAAGCGCGACCCGCTGTCCTTGCTGTAGAAAATAAGTACTGCCACCAACAAGGGGCTGCCAACACCCAGGTTGGCAGCCCCTTGTTGGTGGCAGTAGCCTCTACCGGAAAATCAGAATGCGGGCTTCTTCCAGGCAGGACAGGGAGTGGGGCGCCCCGGCGGATAGGATGACGTAGTCACCGGCCGTAACTTCAGTGGGCTGGTCTTCCTGCGTAATGATAAGGCGGCCGGCCAGCACCGTCACAAATACATCGACGGGCGCGTTGTGAGTGGGCATAGCCTCGCCGGCGCGGAAGGTCTTGTAAATAACTTTCTGGCCGCTTTTATCGAGCAACACCAGGGCTTTCTGCTCGCCGACGGGGATATGGCCGCCGCTTAGCAGGCTACCGCTTTTCAGAGGTGGGTACATGAGGAATGGGGATGAGGTGGACGGGCCTGGCCCGGTTTGCTGGCTTAAAGCACGAGCATTTGCCCCAGCTTACCCATGACGAAAATCACGAACTCCGCTGAGTAGTAGCAGGCTGTGCAAAAAGCAGCCAGGACTTGCTTGGGCCTAATACAGGAAAAGCCGTCGGGGCTCGACGGCTTTGCTGAAAAGCTTTTCAAATCAGTGGCTTACCAATGTGCCCGGCGCAACTTGTCGGGTTGCAGTACCCGAATGTTTTTGGGGGTCAGCTCAATCAGACCGTCGTTTTTGAACTCGCTCAGGGTACGAATCAGCGACTCGGGGGCCGTGCCGACCAGGGCCGCCATGTCGTCGCGGGAGAGGTAGATGGCCGCGTCGGGCGCGGTGGCGGCCTGCTCGTGCATGCGCAGCAGCGTATCGGCCACGCGGCGCCGGATAGAGTTGTATGCCATGCCCAGCAGCTGCTCTTCCCGCTCGGTTACCCGGCCCGCCAGCAGCCGGATAAACTGATGACCCACCGCCGGGTTGCGCAGCAGCTGGGAAAAGTCGTCGCGCGGAATGTAAACCAGCTCTGAGTCGTCGAGGGCCACGGCCGAGTCGCTGTGGGGTGTTTGCTCAAGCAAGGGCAGGTAGCCGAAAAACTCACCGGGCCCGTAAAGGCCCGTTATCAGCTCCTTGCCGCCGGCCGTGGCTTTAAGCGTTTTCACCCGGCCGGCCTTCACGAAATACACCCGCGTGGGCTCATCACCTTCCAGGTAGATATCCTGCTTTTTGCGGATGCTATGCACTTTACGATCGGCTGAGAGGCTTTGGAGGTTGCCCACGGCGCGGGCATCATCCAGAAACTCACTTAGCCCGTTGGGGGCCTGCAGGTCGTACTCTGCCTTGAGGTGACGGAAGCGGTTGAGCCGCCCGGTAATGGCGCTCAGCAGCTCGGCTTCGTCGAAGGGCTTGGTCAGGTAGTCGTCGGCACCCAGCTCCATGCCGCGGCGCAGGTCCGTGCGTTCGGTTTTGGCCGTCAGGAAGATGAAAGGGACGCCCGAGAGCTGCGGGTTCTGAGTAAAGATCTGCAGCACCCCGTAGCCGTCGAGCACCGGCATCATGATGTCGCACACTACCAGGTCGGGCCTGGTGGCCAGGGCCTGCTCCACGCCTATTTTTCCGTTTTCGGCGGTCAAGACGGTGTAGCCGGCCAGCTCCAGCAGCTCGGCGGTGTTTTCGCGAATCAGCTCGTTGTCCTCAATCAGCAGGATGGTGGTCTTCATAAGGAATGGTAATGGTCACAGTGGTGCCCGCGTTCAGCTCGCTCTGCAGGGAAATGGTGCCGCGCATGAGCTCCAGGTATTTGGCAATGATGTAGAGGCCCAGGCCCGTGCCCGGCACGTTGGCTGCGTTGCGTGCCCGGAAAAACCGCTCGAATAAGTGTTCCTGGTCTTCTTTGGAAATACCCACGCCCTGGTCCTGCACGCGCAACGTCAGCAGGCCGGGCCGGCAGTCGGCCTGCAGCGAAACAACGGAATTCTCTCCCGAGTACTTGATGGCGTTGGAGAGCAGGTTCACCAGGATTTTGCGCAGCAGCGACGCATCTATGCGTACCGAGCCGGGGCAGGCCAGGTGCTGCTCGATGCGCTGCCCGTTCTTGAGCATGCCCTGCACGCTGGTGGCCGTTTCCAGCAGCAGAGCCGCCAGGTCCAGATCGGTAGGGTGGGCTACAATGCGGCCTTCTTCGATGCGGCCCACGGACAGAAACTCTTCCAGGATATCGTTCAGGTGATTTACCGAGGCGCGAATACGCTGCAGGTGCTTCAGGCGCTTGTCCTGCTGCTCGGAGGCGGGGTATTTCTCGATGAGGGTAGCCGAGGTGAGCACGGCCGTGAGCGGGGTGCGAAACTCATGCGAGGCCATGCTCACAAAGCGCGACTTCAGCTCCCCCAACTCCTGCTCTGCGGCCAGGGCCTGGGTAAGCTCCTGGCCGCGCTGCTCCAGCTGCTCAAGGGTGCTGAGCAGGGCGTGGGTGCGGTCGGCCACTTTCTGCTCCAGGTCGGCGTTGAGGCGCTCCACGTACTGGCGCTGGGCAATGAGCTCCTTCTCAGCTACCTTTTTAAAGGTGATATCGAGCACATAGGCCACCACGTAGAGCTCCTGGTCGAGGTGAAAGTAGCTCAGGCTGACTTCCACCGGAAACACGGAGCCGTCCTTGCGCTGGCCCAGCAGGTCGCGGTTGTGGCCCATGCCACGCACGGCGGGCCGCTCGTTGAAGGACTCGCGTAGCTTTTGGTGGTTGCGGCCGGCCGCGTTGGGCACCAGCACATCGATGCTGCGGCCCACCAGCTCCTGCACGTCGTAACCAAACAGCTTACCGGAAAGCTCATTGGCTGACACAATAGTGCCGGGCCGGTCGCACACAATAATGCCGATGGTGGCATTGGCAAACACCGCCTCGAAGCGCCGTACGCTATGGGCCAGCTCCCGCTCAGTCTGTTGCAGGCGACTTTGTTTGGCGAGGCGGACCAGAAAGAACGGTTGCCCGTCGGCTTCAAAGTACGTGAGCTCAATACGGCTCCAGAACGAGTTGCCGGCGTAGCCCCGAAGTTCTGCTTCCAACTCGTGGCGGCCGTTGCGGCGGGTTTGCTCGCACAGGTCCTGCCATTGCTCCTCGGTCCAGGGGAGGACGCGCAGCGTGCGGAGCGGAACGGCCAGTAGTGCCTTTTCCGATGGGTAGCCCAGCAACTTCACGCCCACCGGATTAACCTGCGTAAACCAGCCCGCGCTCAGATCATAGATACCCACAAACTCCGGCGCACGGGCATAGAGTACTTCAAGCAGGGCAGTGGCGTGAGCGGTGGGCAGCATAGGGTATGGAAGGGGCACAGGAATTTAAACACTAATGCTGCCTCTAAGATAAGCAGGTGAGCATACCTGAAAGCAATACCGGGGAGCTGATAAAAGTCAGCCAGCCAGCTGATGGGCATCATGCCTCCGGCAAGGGTAGGGCCATAAGTTTGTAGCTCCACGCTTGTTTCATGTCTCAATGACAACCCCCACCTCCCCTTCTACCGGGCCAGCTGAGGCGGCAGTGCTGCTGGTGTTGCTGCCAGTGACTATGGGCACGACTCATACGGCACAGAACGCACTGAATGCTGACCTCAATGCCTTGCAGCATAAGCTAGGTTCTATAATCCGGCTGTTGCGCATTCCGGAAACCAGCCACCCCGCCGTGGTGCGCAGCTTTCAGCCGGATGAGCTGCCGGCCATGGTACTGGTGCAGCAGGGGGTTGAAATCTGGCGCCAACAAGGGCTACCTGATGGCGATGCTATAATTCCCTTACTGATGAGCAAAATCCAGCCGCTTAATAATACCACTACTCTTATATCCTAGAGCGTGATAATGACTTGGCCATCGTAAAATGGCTTCCCACGGCAAGGGAGACGCTGTTAAATATTTCTGTGCGGGCAATAAATCTATTTCGCAGAGGCGTACTGCTGCCGGCGATACTAAGGAGGCGGCACCCTGCGAAATCAGAGGGGTGGAGGGTTTCCTGGATGCGGCCTACAAAGCCTGCAAAAACCGCAGGAGCCGAATATATGCGCTAACAGCGCATTGGTCATGGGCATTATCAACAGCATTGAGGCCGCTGAATCCAAGTGGAATAAGGCCCCTTGCAAAGCCGAGCTGGCGTTTCACGAGCAGAAGTATAAACGGCGACCAAAAAAGCGGCGGAACCACCGGTCCCGCCGCTTTCGGTTTATAGCTAATCCAGAGCTATTAATGGTGGTGCCCGCCTTCGCCGTGCACGTGGCCGTGGTCGAGCTCCTCGCGGGTGGCGTCGCGCACGGCGGCTACCTTGCCGTCGAAGTGCATGACCATGCCGGCCAGGGGATGGTTGAAGTCCATTTTCACCACCTCGTCGGTGATTTCCACGATTTTGCCCTGCATGTGGTTGCCCTGGTTGTCGGCCATGGGGAGGAAGTTGCCCACCTGCAGCATCTCGTTGTCGAGCTGACCGTCGATTTCGAAGACGTTTTTGGGGATTTCCACCACGGCCTGCTGGTCGTAGTCGCCGTAGGCCTGCTCGGGGGTAAGGGAGAAGGTGAACGTGTCGCCGGCCTGCTTGCCGTTGAGTTGGTTCTCAAATTCCTCGGGCAGGCCACTCTGGCCAAACAGGAAGACCATGGGCGCATCGGCCTCAGCCGATTCTACCAATACTTTCTCTTGATTCTCGTCGGTTACGCTCAGGTCGTAGGTGATGGTAACGACTTTGTTTTCGCTGATTTGAGCCATGCTGCGGGTGGACGCTGGCGCCCGGGGGTAGAAATGGATGGTTGGGTTTCAGCTAGCTAGTTACGGAAATAGCCCGAAATAGTCGGTGCAGCGGCGCGGTTTCGTGAGCATCCGGCACATAGACAAGTGGTTGTAAGCAGCGCTGAAACCAAGTCAGCATCCGCCGTTTACCCTTCGTCGCTCCAGATGGCCACGAACGGCTCCTGCTCACCCACGCGGTAGCCCCGGCGCATGATGTTGGTGTTGGTTTCCAGGGCAATGTTGCCCTCTCTGTCCACGGCAATCAGGCCTTTGTCGCCCTTCAGGTCTTCGTCGCGCAGCTCAATGGCGGCCCGGCAGGCTTCGTTTACGGGCAGGCCCTTGTACTTCACCAAGGCGTACACCTCGTGAGCCAGGGCCCCGCGCAGAATAACTTCGCCGTCGCCGGTGGCCGACACGGCGCAGGCTTCGTTGCTGGCGTAGGAGCCGGCCCCCAGCACCGGACTGTCGCCCACGCGACCTTTCAGCTGGCCCTCAATGCCGCCCGTGCTGGTCGCCACGGCCAGGTTGCCGTCTTGGTCGAGGGCCACGGCGCCCACAGTATCTTTCTGGGGCACCTTTGCCTCTTCCTGCATGATTTCCAGCCACTCCTGCTGGGCCTTTTCCGTGATGAAGTAGTGCACAGCTTCGATAGCGAGGCCGTGCTGCAGGGCAAACTCGACGGCGCCCTCGCCGGAGAGGTACACATGCTCGCACTTCTCCATCACCGTGCGGGCCAGGCTCACCGGGTTTTTGACGTAGCGCACACCTTCTACCGCGCCGGCTTTCAGCGTTTTGCCGTCCATGATGGAAGCATCCATCTGCACCTCGCCCTGCTTGTTGAGGCTGCTGCCCCGGCCGGCGTTGAAGTGCTCGTTGTTTTCCATGCTGTTCACGGCCGCTTCTACGGCTTCCAGGGCCGAGCCCCCGCGGTGTAGCACTTCCCAGCCGGCCTGCAGAGCATCATGGAGTCCTTCGCGCTGGGCAGCTTCTTCCTCGGGGGGTAGCTCGCTGGGGTCCATGGTAACGGCGCCTCCGTGAATGACAATAGCGTACTTATTCATACTACAAGGTGGTTTTGGAAGGATGGTAGGGCTGATACGCACAAAAAAAAGCCCCGTTTCTGAGAACGGGGCTTTTCAGGGTTAATAGCAGACATCCGGAAAAACACGGAGCCAGGTGCAAATTACATGGCTTCTAGCGGCTTACTGCAGCTCCCAGGCCGTGCGGTACGCCCCGATGCTTTCCACGTAATCGAGGAAGGCCTTATAGAACGGGTGGCCGCCCAGCGTGGCCGAGTCGCCGACGATGAGGAGCTTGCGGCGGGCGCGCGTCATGCCCACGTTCATGCGGCGAATGTCGCTCAGGAAGCCGATTTCGCCCTGAGGGTTCGAGCGGGTGAGGGTAATGGCAATGATGTCACGCTCCTGGCCCTGAAACGAGTCGACGGTGCCGATGCTAAGCATGCGGTGCTCCATCAGGCCCACCAGCTCGTCGTTGTCTTCCACGGCATCCTTAAGGTAGTTGATCTGGGCGCGGTAGGGGGCAATGACGCCGATAGTGAGCAGATCCTCCGTGTGGTCGGCCGGGTCGTAGACTTCCAGCAGCTGCGACAGGCGCTTCAACAGCAGGTCGGCTTCTTCGGGGTTGGCAATGGAGCGGCTTTCCTCAATGCCCAGCTCCTGAAAGCCGAAGCCAGCCGTGTCCAGAAACTCCACGGCCAAGTCGGGGGCAAAGCGCAGGTCGTAGGCGGGCAGGTCGGCGTGAGCCACGGTGGGCGCGGCCTTCAGCCGGCCTTCGTAGAATTGCTCCGAGCTGAACTCCATGATTTGCTCGTGCATGCGGTACTGCACCTCCAGCATGCGGGCCGTGTCGGGCTGGCGCTTGATGCACTTCTCGAACAGCGTTTCGCGCAACCCCTGGGCCGCGGCCTTCTCGCTTTTCACGGTGGGTGGCAGCTGCTGATGGTCGCCAGCCAGCACTACGCGGTTCGCCTTCGTGATGGGAATCCAGCAGCCCGGCTCCAAGGCCTGAGCTGCCTCGTCGATAAACACAGTTTCGTAGGTGAGGTGGCGAATGGCACGGTTGCCGGCCCCCACCAGCGTGCAGGTAATCACCTGCACCTTCTCCAGCAAATCCTCGGTGATATAGCGTTCCAGGTTGTCGGAATCCTGGAGCATGAGGTGGGCCTGTTCTTTCAGCATACGGCGCTGCTCCCGCTCCTCCCAGCCGAAATGGCGCTTGAACTTGGCGGCCTGTTCGCGGTACTGCTCGGCCGTCTGGCGCATGCTTTTCAGTTCGGGGTAGCTTTTGTGCGCCATGATCTGGGCATCGAGCGTGTGCTCCAGCAGCAGGTCCGACACGCGAGAAGGGTTGCCCATCCGAATCACATTCACCCCGCGCTCGGCCAGCTTTTCAGTGAGCAGGTCCACAGCCGTGTTGCTGGGGGCGCACACCAGCACCCGCCGCTCGCGGCGGATGGTTTCCAGGATGGCCTGCACCAGCGTGGTGGTTTTGCCGGTGCCGGGCGGGCCGTGGATAATGGCTACATCCTGGGCCGCCAGCACGTGGCGCACGGCGGCCAGCTGACTTTCATTCAGGGGCGAAGGGTAGTAGAGCTGGGCTTCGGCTTCGGGCTTGTAGCGGGCCGGTTTGGCGCCCAGCAGCACGTCGCGCAGCTCGGCCAGGCGCGAGTCGAAGGCGCCCATGACTTTGCCCAGGGCATACTCCATCTCGCGGTAGCTCACCTCGTCGAAGGTCAGGTCCACGCCCAGCTTGCCTTCCTCCACCCAGTCGGGCAGGTCTTCCTTGGTGGTGGCCAGCAGGATTTTATTGCGCTTCACGCTGGTGATGACGCCCGAGAGCGTGGGGCGGTCGGAGCCGGAGCGGCCTGGAATGTTGCCGAACAACGCCGCGTTTTTGCCCACCTGAAACAGGTGCAGCCCGGCCTGACCGGAGGAGCGCTCCAGCTCAATGACGAGCTTGCCGCCGAAGCCAATGTCTTCCTTGGTGATTTTGACCGGGTACCAGGTGAGTCCCCGCTTTTGGCGCTCGGCAATGGTGGCCTGGGCGCTCTTGATTTTGAATTGTTCGAGGTCCTCCTGCTGCTCGAGCTTCATGAGGGCCTGCACCTTGCGCAGCTCTTTCTCGATGGCGTAAGGGTCGGTATAGGTAGGTTGTTCAGCCAACTGATGGGTTCTTTTGCGAATCGTTGATAACAACGAAACCGGGGAAAAGGTGGCCGAAGGTCGGGAGGAATTTGGGAATGGCGCGGTGGACGAGCTTTAGCCCGCTTAGGACGCCGAGGATTGCGCAGCGGGCGCGGAGGGCGTTCTACTGCGTCTTCGGCGGGCTAAAAACAACTTCCAATACAAAGGTGCTTTCTTATCAACGGCGTTGCAGCGGGGCGGCGCTAGTCAACGTACCTCGCAAAGCCCGTAGTTTAGGGCGCACCTCCAGCCGTTCTGATCATGCCGTACCGTATTGCTGCCGAAACAACCGACGAGCTTCTGCTGCTGCCGGTTCCTGTAAAGACGGGCTGCGTGCGCGGGCTATTCAGCGGTTTCGGCCTGCTGGCGGTGCTGATAGGCGGCGGCCTGCTGTTCGCCCGGCGTGGTGGTACGCTTGATGCCGATACCCTGATTGCCGGTACACTGGCGTACGTTGGCTTGGGCTTTCTGCTGCTGGGCATTTTCCTGAGCGTTAAGCAGCGCCCGGCCCTGGCGGCGCTGGTATTCGACCGACGGCTGGGGGCAGTGCGGGTGCGCGCCCGGGAGGGCGAGCCGGCGGAAGTCTGCCTCGCCTACGCTGATATTGCGGATTTGCGGGTACATACCCATGCCGAAACTCACTCTTCCTCCAACAGCACTTATACCTGGACAAGCTACACTTACCACGTGGTCATGCAGTTCCACGACGGCGGCCGCTGGTACCTCACGCGGGAAAATACCCCGGAATTAGCCGAAGCGCAGCTGCGCCAGCTGGTAGCCGCCGTAGCCGCGGCCGAGCTTGGGGTGGCCGCGCTACCCCCACCGCAGCTGCCCCCGCAGGTGGAGCATAGTACCCAGGCTGGCCTCACAACCATCCGCTGGCGCAATGAGCTGGCTGGCCGGCAGGTGCTGAGCTGGCTGGTAGTTCTGGTTTTTTTTGGCGGCGCGCTTGGTCTGTTTTTTCTGGTGGCCCGGCCCATGATGGTGCCGGCGGCCTTTGCATATGCCGTCCTAGCGTTCATTGCGCTGGTTTTTCTGGTCATTATGGGCAGCCAGGCCCGGCGGATGTGGCTGGATTACCATCGGCGCTACGGCCTGGTGTTCAGCCCGACTGCCGTGGCCTATGTAGAGGCGGCCCACGCCACCGATCAGCTTATCGAGCACCAGGTTATTCCGCTGGCAGAGTGGTACGGGCTCAGCTGCTCGCTCAACGATATGGAGGCGGGCGAAGAGGCGGTACTACTGCTGACCCGCGCCGCTCATGCGCAGTATCTGCACCAGCAGAAGGCGGAACTTTCGCTCAAGGAAATCGTGGACTTTCTCACGACCAGGAACCAGGCCCGTCGCCTGTATTTCAGCCGCTTTACTCCCGCGCAGCGGCTGGCCGTCGTTAACTGGGTACGGGCTGAAGTGCAACGGCAGCGCGCCTGTGCTGCCTGAAGAGCAGCACAGGCAATACAAGCCAATAAGGCAATGCTCCCCACTATCTATTTGCCTGACAGCCTTGTTTTGTACTGCACAGACGATGAGAGTAGGCGTGTCGGTATAGTACGAGAAATAGCTTTATGATTGATTTACAGAAAGCTATTGAAGTTTTACCACAATCTTCTTATTTGTCGTGTCAATATCTATCCAATCCATAGAGTCCTTGCTTGGTATACAATCAGTTATAGGTGAGCTTCTAGCGTATCTCCTTAACGAGTATTTGCCGAACTTGATAGTCATTTCGTATGTGTCCTGTCCATCTTTACCAAGCCAGGCGGTGGTTATAATTCGTCTGGTATCATTTACACTCTTTTTGCTAAGCTGACTACTGGAGTATGGCTCCCAGGAAACTCCGTCACACCAGAATCCTCTTACATCTTCTCGGCTGGAATTCGCAAACGTTTCTCCCAAGTGGTACTCGAGATGAACGCAGAATTTCTCGTTAAAAGGACTGTCGGTATTTTCTGCTTCGTCTAGCATTTAGCATTGTCAGTTATCATCTATTCCAAAGTATAAGAAATATTCCTCAAGCCGCTGATAGAGCAGGGAGTTTGCTCTATCAGCAGTTTAGTTGTGTTCGACTGGCTCACGTAAACTGCTCCACCAGCTCCGGCCACTGCGGAAACTCATGAGTCAGCGCCGCCCGCTCCGCCAGCTCGAAGTCAACGAAGTCGAAGCCGGGAGCCACAGCGCAGCTGACCAGCGCGTAGCTTGTACGCTGCGGCAGGTGGGCCGCAAACCAGGTATTGGCCGGAATGACAGCCTGGGGCAATTCACCGTTTGCGAAGTTGCTACCAAGTACGATGCGGGTGGGTTGGCCATCGGTGAGCAGAATGATTTCCAGTGCCTGTCCCTGGTGAAAAAACCACAGCTCATCGGACTTGATGCGGTGAAAGTGCGACTTGTCTTCGTTTTCGAGCAGGTAGTAGATGGCCGTGCTGACGTGGCGGGTTTGGCCATCCGCTGTTTCCAGGGTTTGGGCCGAACGGTAGGTTTCCCGGTAGTAGCCGCCTTCGGGGTGGGGCGCCAAATGCAGCTGGCGGATGATGTCTTGCGCGGTCATGGGAGAGTAGGCTGAAGAGAAGAAAGTGAGACTTACGCGCTTTGAGTGAACTCGCCGATGTGCCAAAGGATGCCGGCAGGGTCGTACACAAAACCCTCCTTGCCCCAGGTTTCGTGCCGGATGGGCACCACCCGCACCCCCGCGAACTGGCCGGGCAAATCCAGCGCCCTTAGCTCCTGCCAGTACTGTTCCACATCCTCGACCTCCAGAAACAGCATGGTGTTGTCAACCCAGTCTGCCACGTAGTAGTCCTGCAGGTAAAAGCTCACACCTCCCAACGTAAACAAGGACATGGCCGGCGACAGCACCGTTTCGGTGAAGCCGAAGGCGCGATAGAAGCGGCGCGAAACGGCAAAGTCACGGGAGCCGATGAAAGGCCGCAGGGAGCGGATTTGCGAAGTCATAGTACAGCCTGGGAGTTTGGAAAGGCTTTGCGGAAAACGACCAGCAGAACCAGGCGCCAATATGGGGGTTATCGGTCAATTCAGCCGCTGGCCAAACCCACCAAAGCCCGGCACTGCTGCCGGGCTTTGGTGCTTCTGCCTATAGATTCTACAGCTTGAAGATGGTTTTGAGTCCTTTCTTGAGCGGGGTAGGTGGGCGCCCCAGCCAGTCCGACAAATCGGAGCTGATGGTGTCTTCCTGACTGTTCTTGATGTCGGTAAGAAAGCCGTTGATGCGCTGGATGGCTCCGACGGGCAGACCCTGCGCTTGCAGGCGGGCCGCAAAGGCTTCCTGCCCGATGGCGTGGTACTCCACCGGCCGGCCGGATAACTCACTCAGCGCCACGGCCACATCGGCAAAGGAGTAGGTTGCGTCGCCGGTGAACGTGAAGATGCGGTTGTCGCAGCGGCTGTCGGCCAGCACGTTGGCAATGGCCTCGCCCATGTCGCGACGGAGGGCAAACGACACGCGGCCCTGGCCGGCGGGCAGCCGGATGCCTTTCTCAAACACCTGCGGCCCCACAAACTGCGGCAGCGTGTCCATATACAGAATGTTGCGGAACAGGATGTAGGGCACCCCACTGGCCCGGATATAGTCCTCCGTCTGGAAGTGGCGCACCATCAGTTGGTTGACCAGCGTATCAGGATTTTTCAGGGCCCGGCTGGTGTAGGCCAGGCACCCAACGCCGGCTTTCTTGGCGGCATCCACTACGTTGTAGTGCTGCTGCAGGCCATCATCGTCGCCACCGCCCGAGACCAGCAATACCTTGGTGACGCCCTGCATAGCCTGGTCGAGGGAGGCGGGGTCGTTGTAGTCGCCCACCCGGATTTGCACGCCTTGCGCCTTCAGGCCGGCGGCTTTGGCCTCGTCGCGCACCAGGCCGGCCACCTGCCCGGGGGCGGTTAGTTGCAGCAGCCGTTCAATCACCGCCGACCCAATGTGGCCGGTAGCACCCGTTATCAGAATCATACGAAAAGGGAAATAGGAAAGAGAAACACTGCCCGCGCCGGCCGGTAGTTGCCGGAATTAGCGACTCCAGATCCGGCCGGAAGCAGGTGCTGCAAAGGTGGCCCGCCTTCAGGCGCACTACCAGAGCGAAAGGGCGGGAAGGTTGGGCAAAAAGTCGGGAAGAGAGGCTCGGTAAGAGTAAGCAGCAATGTCTACAGCATAGAACGTCATGCTGAGCGAAGCCGAAGCATCTCTACCGCTTCGTTTGCACGATTGAGTTAGCCAGAGGTAGAGATACTTCGACAAGCTCAGCATGCGGTTCTCTTCTCAAAAACCTATCCCGCCTGCTTGTACGCCGTGGGCGAGAGGCCGAGGCTGTTGCGGAAAAACCGGCTGAAGGCTGATTGGTCGGTGAAATGCAGCAGATCGGCTACCTGGGCCACGGAGAGCTGCCCGTGTTGCAGCAGGGCCTTGGCTTCCAGCATCACAGCCTCCTCAATCCACTCGCCGGCGGTTTTGCCCGTGGTTTGCTTCACGCTTTCGGTCAGGTGCTTGGGCGTGATGCACAGGCGGCCGGCGTAGAACTGCACGCTCCGCTCGGTGGTGCAGTGCGCGTTTACCAGGTGCTTGAATTCGGCGGTGAGTTGCTGGCTGCGGGTCTGGGAAGCCTGGAGCGCCGCGCTTTGCTGGTCGTAGACGCCCACCACTTCGTAGAGCAGGCTGTTGATCAGGTTTTTAATAACCTGGTTGCGGTAGGGCTGAGGCGCGTCGAATTTCTGTTGCAGCAGGCGCAGCGAGGCCGTAATGCTTGCAGCCTCGGCTGGAGCCAACGCCAGCACGTGCCGCGTGGCATTTTCCAGAAACTGGAAGTTGTCGACGGGAATGTGGTTGCGGGTGGTAATGAACTCGGGGGTAAAAAAAACCGACAGGCTGTCGTGGTCCGCCGAGAAGGCCGTCCACTCCTTGATGATGTGGGGCGTGATGAGCATCAGGCTGCCGGGCTCGATGTGGTAGGTTTCCAGGTTGGCCTTTAGCTCGGCCGTACCGCGCAGGCAAATACCGATTTTGTAGTAGTTGCCCCGGTACGGCACGCCCAGGGGTGGCCCCGTGGTGTGGCTATGCTCGTCCATGAAAAACACCTCCGCCGGCTCTTCTTCGGGGCGGGAAAAGCTCTGCAGCCGGTAGGTAGGAATCAGGTTGCTCATGTGGGGCTTGTAAAGTCGGGGACTTCATACCGGGCAAAGGGCCGAGAATGTAGGGCTGCTGGCGGAAAAATCGGCCGTCGCGGCGCTTACTTTTTGCGGGTTCCTGCGTACTTGCCGGCCCAAGCTACTTAAATCCGCAACCATGCCCTACCAACCCAGCCCCGGCCGCTACGCCGATATGCCTTACCGCCGCATTGGCCGCAGCGGCCTGAAACTGCCCGCCGTGTCGCTCGGCCTCTGGCACAACTTCGGCGACGTGGACGTGCTCCAGAACTTCCGCGCCATCCTGCACCGGGCCTTCGACAGCGGCGTCACCCACTTCGACCTGGCCAACAACTACGGCCCGCCGCCCGGCTCGGCCGAAACCAACTTTGGCCGCATCCTGAAGGAAGACTTCCGCGGCTACCGCGACGAGCTGATTATTTCCACCAAGGCCGGCTACCACATGTGGGAAGGTCCCTACGGGGAGTGGGGCTCCCGCAAATACCTCATTTCGAGCCTAGACCAGAGCCTCAAGCGGATGAAGCTGGACTACGTGGATATCTTCTACTCGCACCGTCCCGACCCCGACACGCCCCTGGAAGAAACTATGGGTGCCCTCGACCACGTGGTGCGCCAGGGTAAGGCCCTGTACGTGGGTATCAGCAACTACCAGCCCGCCGAGGCCGCCGAGGCCATCCGTATTCTGCGGGAGCTGGGTACGCCCTGCCTGATTCATCAGCCCAAGTACTCCATGTTTGAGCGCTGGGTGGAAGATGGCCTGCTGGATTTGCTGGGCGAGGAAGGCGTGGGCTGCATCCCATTTTCGCCCCTGGCCCAGGGCCTGCTCACCAACAAATACTTGCACGGCATCCCTGAGGATTCGCGCGTGGCCAAGGGCGTGGGCTTCCTCACCGAAAACCAGCTGACCGAAGCGCGCCTCACCCAAATCCGCCAACTCAACGACCTCGCCCAGGAACGCGGCCAGAGCCTGGCCCAGATGGCCCTGGCTTGGATCCTGCGCGACGAGCGGATTACCTCCGTACTCATCGGGGCCAGCAAGCCCGAGCAACTCACCGATTCCCTGCGCTGCCTGGAAAACATTCGCTTTAGCCCGGAGGAGCTGGCGCGGATTGAGACAGTACTGAAGCCCTAAAGATGTCATTCCGAACGCAGTGAGGAATCTGAGTTAAACCATAGAAGGCTGCTCCAGATTCCTCACTGCGTTCGGAGTGACAGGTGTTTTGGCATTTCGCTACGGGTTCTGCCGCAGAATCTGCAGCGTTTTGGCGTCCTGGGCTCCACCGAAAAACTTATCCAGCACCCGCTGGAAAACGGGGTTGGAGCCTTCCAGTGTGGCAAACAGCGTCATCGACGACTTAAGCTTCGCATCGTCCGGGGTGCCCATAATACGGGTGGCATCGCTGCTTTCCAGCTTCAGCAGTGCTTCGCTGATTTCCACCAGGCACGGGCCGAGCACCGGGTGCTGCAAATACGCCTCAGCTTCCTGCCGGCTTTGGATAGCGTAGAAGCGGGCCGTTTCGCTGTAGCCCAGCCCTTGTATCTGCGGGAAAATGTACCACATCCAGTGGCTGCTCTTGCGCCCCGACCGGATTTCGGCCAGGGCCGTAGCGTAGTCGCGCTGCTGGGCGTCGAGGAAGCGTTGCAGGTGGGGTTGCTGGGGCATATGGTTGCGCAGTTGATTGGTGATAATAATCGTTGAACGTTATTCCGCGCAAATTCGAGGAATCTTACGTGCTAACGTTGCAATAGTAATCCAACGTCAGCACGCAAGATTACTGGGCTGCGCTCGGAATGACGTTCTTCTAGGAATATGGAGGCCATTTACTCGCCGCCCAGCTTATCCAGCGCGGCCATATCCTCGGCGGAAAGCTCAATGGATGCGGCCTGCACGTTTTCTTCCAGGTGCTTCACCCTGGAGGTGCCCGGAATGAGCAGGATGTTGGGGGAGCGGTGCAGCAGCCAGGCCAGGGCTACCTGCTGGGTGCTGGCCTGGTGCCGCTGACCGATTTCGGTGAGCTTGCTCAGGGCCTCCTGGTTGCCGCCCGCCAGCGGGTACCACGGAATGAAAGCCAGATCGTTCTGCTCGCAGTACGTCAGCTCATCTTCCCACTTGCGGTTGTCCACGCTGTACATGTTCTGCACCGACACCACTTTCACGTACTGCTGCGCCTGCTGAATCTGCTCCACGGTCACCTCCGAGAGGCCGATGTGCTTGATTTTGCCTTGTTGCTGCGCCTGTTGCAGAAATTCCAGGGTCTGCTCAAACGGCACGTTCGGGTCAACGCGGTGAAGCTGGTAGAGGTCAATCTGTTCCAGCTTCAGGCGTTTCAGGCTGCCTTCGAGGGCCTCGCGCAGGTGCTTGGGGCTGGCATCAATGGGCCACTGGTTGGGGCCGGTGCGCAGTAGCCCGCCCTTGGTGCCAATGACGAGTCCGGCCGGATAGGGGTGCAGGGCCTCGGCAATCAGCTCCTCCGATACGTGGGGGCCGTAGCTGTCGGCAGTGTCAATGAAGTTGATGCCCAGCTCCAGGGCGCGCCGGAGCACGCGGATGGATTCGGCGTGGTCCTGGGGCGGACCCCAGATACCGTCGCCGGTGATGCGCATGGCGCCATAGCCCATGCGGTTAACAGTCAGGTCGCCGCCCAAGGTGAAGGT
This sequence comes from Hymenobacter guriensis, assembly GCF_015773195.1. GTDB lineage: Bacteria > Bacteroidota > Bacteroidia > Cytophagales > Hymenobacteraceae > Hymenobacter > Hymenobacter guriensis. Next base: position 23,999 of record NZ_JADWYK010000022.1, on the reverse strand, counting down.
TTTGGCGGGGGTGGTTGCGTTGCTCATTCGGTAATAGATTAGAAGAGAAGCCCGGCCGAATTCGTCGTGAAACCGGCCCAGACTTCTTACAACCGCCAACTCCCGGAAAAGTCCCGCACGGTGTAGCTACACCTGCAGCTTCTGCCCCTGAATGGCCGCCGCCATCAGCCCCGGAAACTGGCCCGGTGTGCACGCGAAGGAGGGAATATCCAGCGCCGCAAACTGCTCGGCCACGCGCCGGTCGAAGGAAGGTGCTCCGTCGTCGGCTAGAGCCAACAGGGCCACTACCGTCACGCCGGCGGCGCGCAGGGCAGCGGCTTTCTTAATCATTTCTCGTTCGTTGCCACCTTCGTACAGGTCGCTGATGAGCACCAGAATGGTATCGGTGGGGCGGATGATGAGTTGCTGGCAGTAGCCCAGGGCCAGGTTAATGTCGGTGCCGCCGCCCAACTGTACCCCGAACAGCAAATCTACTGGGTCCTGCAAGTCCTCGCTCAGGTTCACTACGCTGGTATCAAAGACCACCATGTGCGTTTTTACGGCTTTAATGGAGGCCAGTACCGCTCCAAATACGCCCGCATACACCACCGATGAAGCCATGGACCCGCTTTGGTCCACGCACAGCACGATTTCCTTTAGGGCCTGGCCGCGCCGTCCGAACCCTACCAGCCGCTCCGGGATGATGGTGCGCTGCTCGGGCTGGTAGTGCTTGAGGTTAACGCGGATAGTGGCCGCCCAGTCGATTTCGCGGTAGCGGGGGCGAGGGTTGCGCACGGCCCGGCTCAGGGCACCCTGCACCGCCTGCCGCAGCGGGTTCGAGAGTTTCTGCTCCAGCTCTTTCACCACCTTGCCCACTACCTCGCGGGCCGTGTGCTTCACCTTCTGCGGCATTACCCGGCTCAGGGACATGAGCGTGCCCACCAAGTGTACGTCGGCCTGCACGGTGCGCAGGATTTCGGGCTCCATCAGCAGCTGGTGCAGGCCCAGGCGGTCCATAGCATCGCGCTGCATCACGGCCACCACTTCCGAGGGGAAATAAGCGCGGATGTCGCCCAGCCAGCGGCTCACGCGGGGCGCGGAACCACCCAGTCCGGCTTTGCGCTCCGACTGGTCGTAGAGCGAGGTTAGCACGTCGTCCATGCCCTTGTAGTCGGCATCGAAGGCAAGCTGGTTTTGCGCATCGGCCTCGGAGCCCAGCACGAGCTTCCAGCGGGTGGCGTTGTCGGTAGCGGGTTTCATAGGATAGGGTTCTACTCGAAAAAGTCGTCCGGATCGGCTTGGCTGAGGTATTTGTTGAGGCTGCCCAGGTCACTGAATATGGGCCGAATTAGGGCCAGGAACTGCTCGGTGGCGGCGGGTCCATCAGTGAAAGCTAGAAAAATTTCGCCCTCACCAGCCAGTTCCACGTGCTCCAGTAGGGCTGGCGCGTGTTCCTCCAGAATAGTTTCGATGTGCTCGGCCCAACTGGCCCCGCTGCCGCTGAAGCCGTATTTCTCGAACACGTTGTAGTAATCCTCCATGTTGGAGAGATTCACCAAAATGCGCTCCTGGCGGCCGGGCTCGGCCCGCTCCGCTAAATCAGCAACCTGGAAAGGGTAAGTAGTAGGCATAGGTGAGACGAAGAGTAAGAGCCGGCAAGGTAGTTAGCGGCGGCTGAGGGCGTACTTTTCACTGGCACCGGAGTTTCTCATACCGATGTAATGCTGTGCCCTCCACGCAATAGCTGGGCTTTATTGCTAGAGGATTATTCAGAGGGCAACCGGCAAAGAGTGCCGATAGACAGGCGGGGCACAAAAGGCACTTAAACGCCCACCAGACTTCACGGCCCTTAAGAAAGACAGCTCATTAACGAAGTTCAAGATGGGTTTTTAGATTGCTGGTCAGGATTTGCTGCCAGCCATTTTCGAATCGGTGCCTGGCAAAATGCGGGTCAGCTGGGAAACTTGCCAGGCCGGTATGGGTCAGGAGTAGCTTGGTCTTCATTCCCTGCTCAACCAATTCAAAGGTTACTTCGGAGATGCCGCGGTAGCCTTTGTACCCCCAGCTGTGGGCTAACTTGCTTCCATCTACGACGTGTGTAACCTGCCATTCCTTTTGATAAGGAGAGCCATCATCAAAAAACTCAAACTCGAAGCCAGCCACTGGTTCAAATTTCTTTAGCTGAGGGAAATACCATGCTCTTAGCTGGTCAGGAGTAGTCAATGCTCGCCAGACTTTTTCAATTGGGGCGTCGTACGTTTGCTCCAGCACAAAGGGCTTGTCCATATTACACTTGGTTGTCGTTTCGGATATCGTTATCGGGTTATCTAATGTGGATACTTTGCAATGAGTGAAAGCTGGCAACGCTCGGGCGCTTAGCTTAGCCCAACCCCGTTGTGACAAGAGCTTTCATTAGCGGGTTTTCCCGTCTGCAAACTCACCTCAGGCGTTCTACACTGCCATTCCCAGCAACGCCCGCAGCCCCAGCAGCACCCTCAAGCCGCGCTCCAGGTCGAATTCCTCTTCTCCGGCTACGGCTACCGGCTGGTGGCCCTGGCGGGAAAGATCCAGGAGTTGGCGGCGCTCGGGTAGGCTGAAGTCGGTGAAGGCGCGGCGCAGCAGGGGCACGATTTCGCGGAAGGTGTCTTCGGGCAGGTCCCCAAGCCAGTCGTTGAGCAGGTCGAACAGGGGTCGGTGGTGGAGCAACAGCAGCCCGCTGCCGCTGAGGAAACCCTCAATCCAGGCCGTGGCGTAGTCGGTGGGCTGAGCCGGAGCCAGGGCCAGGCCGAGGGCCGTGGCCGCGGCTTCCGGCGCCAGCTGGTGGGCATCAAACAACAGTCGTCCCGCCGCCCCGGCCAGCAACCCCGACGAAGCCGGATTGCGCAGGACCACGGCCAGGGCATCGTACCAATCAGCTTCCTGGGCTTCGTCCTGCAAAAGCCGGATGGCCTGGTGGGTGCCTTCGATGCGGGGCAGCAGCTGGCGGGCCGCGTCGTAGTCGAGGCCGGTGCAGGCCTGGGGCAGCCCGATGCACAGGCGCGGTACCAGATGATGTACTACGGTGGCTACCTGGGCGGTTTCGGTGCGGCGCACGTTGCCGTAGCGCAGCACGTTTACTAGCGGGGGCAGGGCCGCCAGCAGGTGCGTCACGTCGCGGGTGCCGGCGGAAAGGGTTTCCAGCCGCGCCACCAACGTCCCGATGGCCGGACCCAGGTCGGCCTGTAAGGCTTCTTCCAGCAAGTGACTTACCGCTTCCAGGTCGGAGGCTTCGGCGGCGCGGGCGGCAGCTTTGGCGGCGGACGCGGCCAATATAGTATTGCCCAGGCGTCCCGCATCCAGCACATTGAGGGCGTATTCGGGCTGCCACTGTAGCTCCCACAGCTCGTGGAAGGTACCCGCCTTGCCCTGGGCCCGGCGCGGCTCGCCCCACCGGATGCCCAGCAGGCGCAGGCGGTGCAGCAGGTGACTGCGGCTGAGGTCCAACTCCTTGCGCAAATCCAGGTCGAGGGTTTTGGCGGTGGCTTCGGGCTTGAGGCGGGTAACTTTCTGCTGCAGCTGCAGATCCTGCTGCAGGGGTGTGGCGGGCTGCTCGGGGGGCACCGCGCCCAGCCGCTCCCCAATCACCAGCTCCCGCTGCACCAGGTCCAGCGCCTCGGCGTAGCCCCCGCCCAGAATGGCCACGGCGGCTTCCTGCAGCTCCTCAATGCCCGGCAGCTCCCGCCCGCGCACGACGGCCAGGGTTTCGGCCAGGCGCACACCCTCAATGGCGTGGGCGGCGGAGGCGTCCAGGTCGCGGGTGCGCAGCAGGCGGGCGGCGCGCACCATCCAGTGCGTGACGACCTCGGCCCGGGGCACGGTGAACAGCAGCTCGTACCAGGCCGGCGACAAAATCCCGGCCCCGTAGCCCGAGGCATAGGACAGCCGCTCGAACGTCCACGGAATCCAGGTGGCGGCGGTGGGCACTTTCTTCAGGCCCTTGAGGCGGGCTTTGTCTTCCTTTTTGAGCAGCTCGGGCCGTAGTACCGGCGCGTGCCAGGCCCCGCACACCACCGCCACGCGCTGGTAGCCCTGTTGCAGGGTGGTGCGCAGGGTTTCGCGCATAAAGGCCTCGCGGAGCAGTGTTTCCTCGGTTTCGGGCAAGTCCAGCTCTTCGCGCAGGGCCGTCATCATGTCCAGCACCACCGCGAAGGTATCGGCATGGCCGGGGGCGTGCTCCAGGCGTAGCTCCCACCACCGCTCCCCGTCCGTGTAGCCATTCAGCTCGGCCAGGTAGGAAATGGGGTCGGTTTTGGGAGAAGGCAGTGGGGGCGTGTCTGCTTCCGGCAGTACAGTTGTTTCGCTTTCGCGTTCGGGCTTGGGTGCGTCAATAGCCAAATCGGCTTCGGCCGGCTCACTACTCGGTAGCACCTCCTGACTTTCTGCGGGCTCTTGGGCGAAGCGCATACTCGCCGGCAAATCGAAGCAGCGGAGGTGGGCGCCGTGGCGGTGGCACCACTGGATGGCCTGCCATTCGGGCGAAAACTCGGCGAAAGGCAGAAACGAGGCCTGCTGGTGCTGTTTGGGGTTGTACACGAGCAGGGCCACGGGCGGCACCATCTCGGGGTGCGTGGCCGCCGCCAGCGCGGCTTCCGCATCGGCGGGGCACTCCAGCAGCAACATATCGGGTTGGTAGGCGTCGAGGGCGTGCACGAGGCTGGCGGCGCTGCCGGGCCCGTGGTGGCGGATACCGAAAAGGCGGAGGTCGGTGGGCATGAGTAACGAGAAGGGTCGGATGTGTAGGTTATTTCATGATTATTGAAAAATAGCCTACACGCTGTGGCCGATGAAAAGAGGACTAGAGCCGGGGCACTGACTGCCAGCGGCGGGCAGTGTACCAGTTCACCAGGTCGATAGTGAAGTCCGGGGCCAGAAACTCGTTGTCGTCTTCCTCCAGCGCATCGGGGTTGAGGGAATAGCGGCCTTGTTGCAGGTCCTGCGCAAAACCGGTCAGCAGGCTGGTTACCGAATCGGCTACCAGAAAGGCGGTTTCCTCTACTTCATCCAGGAAAATTACCTGCCCGTAGGTGCCGGCCGGGGTGGGGTCCAGGTCCACGTACAGCCACGCGTGCGAGCCATCGAAGCCCAGACTCAGCCAATACGGGTTCAGCACATGGTCGGCGCGCACCTCGGCCGTGGTGTGCTCCAGGGGAACGGCCTCGGTATTCTGCGTGCGGGAATGGAAGTTGGCTGTTACTTCTTCCAGGGGCAAAAAGCTCAGGCCATACACGAAGTTGCCGAAGTTCTCGGCCTCCTCATCCAGGCCATTATGCCAGCGGTACAGGGCCTTATAATCGTCGGGCAGTGGGCGGCCGAGGACCTTTTCCAGCGCCGCCAAGGCTTCTTCGGAAGCGCCGGGATTCAGCGACACATGCAGGATGCGGGGCGCATGCGCCGCCAGCCAGGTTTCAATGGAATGAAAGGCAGAATCGGTCATAGTGTGGTGCAGGGGTAGCTAGGCAGAATTCGGCTTGGCTGAATTAGTATTGGCTAACCTGCTCGGAACTCAATCGGGAACCCAGCTGGTGATTCCAGCTCCAGGTCCAGGACTTGCTCATCGGTCAATTCGGTTTCGCCCGTTTCGATCAGGGCCGCTTCGTAGGCCTGTACCACGGCGGTCAGCCAGGCCGTAAGGTTTGGGAACACCACGTCGCGCGGCTCCCAGTCGTGCCAATGCTCAAGGAGCTGGCCCGGCTGACCGGTGAACGTGCCTTCCAGATCCAGGCAGACATGGTCGCCGCTGCCGTTGGTGAGGAAGGGCACCCAGTTGGGTTGCCACCAGTTGGCCGCAAAGTCGCCGGCTTCGAGCAGTTCCCGGTTGATGCGCATGCTTTCGGCCACGCTGCTCAGGCTGGGGCACTCGTAGTTGGCCACCAAACCTTCGAAACACTCGTCGTTCTGGCCATTGTGCCAGCTGAACCACGCCCGCAGCTCCGCCGGCAACGTCAAGCCAACTTCCGTCTCAAACGCCGCTAGTTCAGCTGCTGTGGCGGGTGGGTTGAGCTCCGCGTAATACTCCGGGCGGTGCTGTTGGAGGAGGGTATCAAGCTGGGAGAGGAGTTGAGGGAAGGTCATAGAAAGATTTGAGAGAAGCTGTCGGCGCTACTGAGGGTGTAGTGGCAGTTGCTGGAAAAGTTTGTCCAAACATGCTATTGCATTGTTTTCCACACAGGTAAAACCTCGCACAATTGTTCAGCAAATTCTTGGGTCAGGCTATGCGGGCCACCTTCATCAGCAACATATTCTTCTATGATTCTACAGACAGCCGGCGAGTAGCAAACCTTCGTTCGGAAGTTCTCCAGAAAATTTACCGACATGACAAGTTTCATAAGTTGATGCGACTTACGATGGTGGCCGATAACCGTAACTGCATCACAAGTACCCGGAAACCAGTCAATGATGTAGACTTTAGCCCCCGGCTGAAAGTGTTTGGTGCCGGAACGGGTTTCCTGGCCGCCCGGGCCGTAGGGGCGTTCGGCCACTATGTTGGCAATGGCTGTCCAATAAACCTGGGGCGACTCGTTCGGCATGGATGATGAGACGCTAGTTATCAGTTACTATGCTCTGCCGCTTCTTCAGCAACTCCTGCGCCGCTGCCAGGGCATCTGGCACCACTTTCTTCTCCTGAAGCATCAGTTGCAGGCTCTCGTTGGATTTGGAGGCGAAGTTCTGCTTGAACTGGTCGATACGCTGTCTGCGGCGTTGGGCTGCATGCTCGGTTGTAGGCGTGGGAATAATGTGCTGGTTGATAAATGCATGAGCGGCCGGCTTATTCAGGAAGTAAAACAGCATCATCATCCCCAACCCTAGGATTGAAAAGCCCACTCCAACGTCGCCAAAACCAAAGTTGAACCGGATATTATCCGGTAAAAAGGTAATGATGCTGAACAGGGTAAGCCCCAACGTTAGCAGGAGCAACGGTTTGAAGAACGGGCGAAAAAGGAAGTAGGCCAACAGATTCAGGAACACGGCTGCAAAAGCGCCGTAATGCGCTGGAGTAAATGCCTGCTGGTACGCTTCGCCATCCTGGTACACTGGTACAAACAGAACCGTGAGAATGGTATAAATGCTGAGTACGGCCAGCAGTAATACTGGAATCAGATTCTTGTGCGTGTGTAGGAAGCGCATTGAAAATAGGTTGGCCAGTACGAGCAAGATGTTCCGCTAAGCATGACGTTCAGTTTCGAATCGAATTCTACTCCACCACCTCCCGGCAGGCGCGGTACAGATCCTTCCAGCCGTCCCGCTCTTTGACCACGGTTTCGAGGTACTCAAGCCAGACGGTGCGGTCCTGCACGGGGTCTTTGAGCACGGCGCCCGTGAGGCCCGCGGCCAGGTCGTGGGCGCGCAGGCTGCCGTCGCCGAAGTAGGCGGCCAAAGCCAGGCCACTGTTCATCACCGAAATGGCCTCGCCGGTGCTGAGCGTGCCGCTGGGGCTTTTGAGCTTGGTTTTTCCGTTCTCCGTCACGCCCGAGCGCAGCTCCCGGAAGATGGTCACGAGGCGGCTGATTTGCTCCAGGGCAGGGGCCTCCACGGGCAGCTGCAGGGCCTTGCCCTGCTTTTCCACCCGCGTCTGCACAATGCGCACTTCCTCTTCCTGGGAAGTAGGCAGCGGCAGCACCACCGTGTTGAAGCGGCGGCGCAGGGCGCTGCTCAGCTCGTTCACGCCCTTGTCCCGGTCGTTGGCCGTGGCAATGACGTTGAAGCCGCTGGTGGCCTGCACTTCGGTGGAAAGCTCGGGTATGGGCAGCACCTTTTCCGAGAGCATGGTGATGAGCGTGTCCTGCACGTCGGAGGGGATGCGGGTGAGTTCTTCGAGGCGCACCAGGCGGCCTTCCTGCATGCCTTTGAACAGGGGCGAGGGCACCAGCGCACCCAAGGAAGGTCCTTCGGCAATCAGGCGGGCGTAGTTCCAGGAATAGCGGATAGCATCCTCCGAGGTGCCTGCCGTGCCCTGCACCAGCAAGTCCGACCGCCCGCTGATGGCGGCCGTCAGGTGCTCCGATACCCAGCTTTTGGCCGTGCCCGGCACGCCCAGCAGCAGCAGGGCGCGGTCGGTGGCCAGGGTAGCCACAGCAATTTCCATCAGCCTCCGCTGCCCGATGTACTTGGGCTCCACCTCGAAGCCATTGTCCAGCTTGCCGCCCAGCAGGTAGGTGACGGTAGCCCAGGGCGAGAGGTGCCAGTTCGGCGGCTTGGGCCGGTCGTGGTCGGCGGCGCGCAGGGCGGCCAGTTCTTCGGCGTACACATCCTCGGCGTGCGGGCGCAGGACGTTGGAAGGAGCAGTAGTGGACATAGAGGAAGGATGGTTTGCTATAGACGCGGCGCGTCTGGGCGTTGCTGAAGTTGTTTAACGTGTCATTCCGAGCGAAGCGAGGAATCTGAATTCACCATTCAACAATTCACCCGGATTCCTCACTTCGCTCGGAATGACGCATGAGACTGGTCGTTCTGGCGGGCTACGCGAAGTGTCGCGTCTCTGCATCGTTTAACCGGGTGCGGGTGGTTCATGCAGGGCTTCGGCGAGCTGCTGACGGAAGTGCAGGGTGTTGAGCAGACGGGCGAGGCTGTTGTGGAGGTAGGGCACATCCTGCAGGAGAGGCTGCAGGGGTTCGGCGCAGAGGCTGTATTGGTCGGCGGGCACCACGCGGGCCATGTGCTCCAGCAACTGGGAGGCCGCATATTGGATGCGGTACAGCTCGGCGGGCTTGCCGAGGGCTGTGCGCAGCACCTCCACCACGCGGCGCGTGAGGCGCTCGGGCCAGGGCGCGGGTACCAGCAGCAGCAGCGGCAGCCAGCGTACCTCGGAATGGAAGTGCGGGGTAGCGTTGATGAGCGGCAGCACCAGATCGGTGAGGCGGGCCGCCGGTAGAAGTTGCGCCAAACCAGCGGTGGGCAGCACAGGGAGTTGCTTGCGCGGCTGCTCATAATACCACTCCAGCAAAGCCTCAGCCCAGGCAGTATCCCGGTGTAGTACGGTCGCTTCAGCCCAGGCCGTGAGCAGTAGTGCGTCCCATTCAGTGCCGACGGCGAGGTCGAGGATTTTGGTGGGGGAGAGGTTCCAGTGCTCAGTCCAGCGGCGGGGCGGAATAAGGGCCAGCAGCTGCCCCAGCAGCGCCGCCTTTTCGCCCTGAAAGCGGTTATCCTTCTGCTCAATGCCATCTGTGAGCCAGGTTTTATCCCAGTCGGTGGCGGGCAGCTCTACCAGCAGCTTTTTGCCTAGGAGGTTACTTTTCAGGCGCACCAACGGCTCGGCCCGCTGCCACAGCCGTTCCGTTAGCGCGCTGCCGGGCAGGCGCACCAATAGCGGCAGCACCGTTTGGCGCACCTCCTTGCTTTTGGCCGTGAGGTACTGGGTCAGCAGGGGCGCATCTTCGACGGAAAGGCTTTCCTGCAGCGTTGCCAGCAGCTGGGCCTGGTGCCTAACGGGCTCCTGGGGCAGTACTGCCGCCAGCAGCTCGCGGGCGTGAGTTGGCTCGCGGCGGCGCAAGGCTTCCAGGTACGAGGCCCGCTGCCCGATGGTGCCGGTTTCCCAGCCCGTTTCCTCCGTGGCCTGCTCCGAAGCCGACAGCAACGACTTCCAAGCCGGGTTCTGAGCCGCCAGCCAGACCCCGCGCTGTCCCAGGACGGCGGCCGCGGCGCGGTGCAGGGCAGAACGGGTGCGGGCGTGTTCGAGCAGCTGCACCAGCAGCTGGTGCGGCACCCGCCGCTGGTTTTCGGCCAGCGCCACCAGAAATTCCGGCAGCAGCTCGGGGTACTGGCCTTCCAGGAGCTGCTGGAGCAGCTGGGTTCCGTTAGAGCCAAGCGCATCCTGGGTTTCGGGAGCGGCTACTGCTTCGGCTGGTTTCCCGGTAGCGGCAGGTTGGTATCCGGCCTTGCGGATGGTGCTGAGCACGCCGGCCGTGAGCAGGGCTTGCTTCTCACGGAGGTCAGGCGTGTCTTCGGCGAGGGTGAAGCCGGGCACGGCCGGCAGCTCGTCGGGGCTTTGACGGGTGCCGAGCAGGCCGATGCGCTGCAGCCGCTGCCAGTCGGCGCCTGGCCGCAGGCTGGTTTCCAGGTTAATGAGGTGTTCAGGCATCGACCAGGCTGTTTGCAGGTTCAACCACGGTATTCCAGCCCACGAGCGGGCGCAGGCCCTGGCCGCTCCATTCTCCGAATACGGTTAGCGGCTCACCGCCACTGATGGCGCGCAGCTCCCAGCCCGACAGGTCGTCGCAGAGCAGAGGAAGGTCAGTAAAGTCCTTCCCCGGGGCAGTTGGATCCGCCGGGGTTTCTGCGCTGGCTGAATTCAATGGAAACCGCAGCACCCAGCCATCAGTCGCAGGAGTAGGGACACCGCCCTTGAGCAAAGCCGGCCACTCGCGCAGCCAGGGCAGGCGACTCAGCGCGTCGGCGTATTCATCCAGCAGCTGGCCGGGGCCGATGCCCCCGGTGGGGAGAGGGCTGCCGGGCTGAATTCCCAGAAAGGTGAGCTGTCCGGGAATGGTCCGTAGCGGCAGCAAACCGGGATAAAACGTCAGCTCCCCCGCATAGGAGCCATCGGGCAGCAGGGGCGTGGCAAACGGCTGGCCCCCGAAGGAAAACTCCACCACCAGCGCAAACCGTCCGGTGTTGCCCCGCAGCCAGGAGCGGCGCACGGTCAGGCGTTCTTCTTCGGTGGTGGTCTGGGCCAGCACGCGCCATTCGTCGGCCACGGCTGGCTGGGTGGCCTGCACGTCTTCCTTTTTCAGGTTCACGCCTACCTGTTGCAGCACCTCCTGACGGGCTTCCTCGGCCAGCTCAGGCAGGCGCAGGAAGGTCCGCACCAGCAGGTACAGTTCGCCCAGGCGGGCCAGCATCCGGCCGGGCCAGTCGGCCCCCTGGTGGCGCAGGGTGGGCAGCTCGCGCACTACTGTGGCCAGGCCGGGCAATTGGTTGTCTACGAGGCGGGCGGCCTGGTTTTCCCAGAAAGTGCGCGGCTGCTGGTCGGTGGCGGCCAGGCCCGCCCGCATGATATCCACCAGCCAGGTTTCCAGCTCCTGGGCCCCACGCTGCATGCGCGTCTGGCGCTGGGCTTCCCGCTTCTGACGAGCGGCCTCAGCTGCTTCAGCAGCTGCCGAGTCGGTAGCTGGCGCGGCGGCTGGCTCTGCTTTGGCGACTTGCTTTTCCTGGGTTTGCTGGCGCTTGTCCAGCCACTCCTGCAGCCACACGGGGGGCGTACTGCCGCTCAGCAGCTGGGGCTGACGGGCCAGTAGTAGCAACAGCCCCGCGCCGTGCTTGCAGGGAAACACGCGGCTTGGGCAGCTACATTTGAAAGCCGGGGCGGTGAGGTCAATGCCGGTTTGGTAGGGCTTGCTGCCGCTGCCTTTGCACTCGCCCCAGGCGGCGGTTTCGGTCTGGCCCAGGTTGCCCCACTTGGCGGGAGCGGCCAACTCCTGGCCGCGCTTGAGGGTGCCGGAGTCGGTGATGAGGGCGCGGGCCTGTTCTTCGGTCCAGGTCAAAACGATGTCGCGGTTAGGTGTGCCGGGGCAAAGTAGGGGTTCAGACCGGAAATACCGCGCCGCAATTTGGGCATTTGTGCAGCTTAGTACCCGCGTAGTACAACCGCTGCCACCATTTCGGGCGGGGTAGCGGCGCCGCGCCCTCGGCCCCGCAGCGGGGGCAGCGGAGGGCTTTCGGCGTGGTGCGCTGCTGCTCAAATACTTTCACTGTTTCCCGGGCCAGTGGCACGTCGGCCTCCTCAATCAGCAGCTGGTAGTACAGGCCGTCACCGAAGGGGAAGGAGGGCGGCCCGCAAGTCTTCACCAGCGCGTCAACTTCTGCTGCCTTGAGTTGATTGTACAGCGCTACCGCCTCGGCATAGCTTAGAAACTGAGCGGCGGGAACGAGCATGAAGATGTATCGAAGTTGAAATAAAAGAACGTCATGCTGAGCTTGTCGAAGCATCTCTACCGCTTCGTCTGCAATGATTCAACGAAGCGGTAGAGATGCTTCGACAAGCTCAGCATGACGGCTTACTTAACCAACATTCAGCAATATTCTACTTCCGCCGACGGGCCGGGGCGGCGCTCAGGCGGCCGCGCAGCTTCAGCACGTAGAACAACAGCCCGGCTGATAGCGCGGCCAAACCGGCGGCCAGCAGCTCACGACTGGTGCGGGCCTGAGTAGCTTCGTCGGCGGTAGCCTGCAGCTCCTGGAGCTTTTTGGCGCGCTGCCGGTCCCGCTCCTGCAGGTTGGCAATCTGGTTTTCCAGGTCGTGGAACCGTTCCCGGGTGCTGGTCTGGTCGGTCTGGGCCACGCTGGCCAGCTGCTTTACCTGCTGGTTTTCGACCACCACGGCGGCGGTTTTGCGCAGGGTAGCTGCCTGCACGGCCCGCACAATCTCGGTGTCCTTGCGGATAATGCCTTTTAGGGCATCTACGACTTCCTGCAGGTCTTTCTTGCTGGGCTTGTTGGCCAGAAAGGCGTTACGCTGGGCCGCAGCGGCCTCGTACTGCTGCACCATTTGTTGGCGCTCCTGAATCAGGCGGGGCAGCGGGTCGTCGGGCGAGCTAGTGTTTGGGGTTTGGGCAAAGGAGGTGCTTAAAGTCAGGCTGGTTGCCAGGGTGAATAGATAGAGGCGGCGTGATGCGAATGAATAAATCAAGACAAAACGGGAGCAGGAGTGGAGAGAAAGGTGATTTTGCTTAAATCGAGTGTATGAAACGTATATTCTATCTATCAAGTCTATCAGCGTTGCTGATTACCTCGGCCTGTAAGACTACCAAGCCAGCAGTTGGCTTCAATAGCGGTCCTCGAATAACTGGCTCTACTTCGGCTCCTCAAAGCTACTACGATGCCGCCCAACAACGAGAGCCGGCACAGGTATCAGGCGTCAGCACTGATGCCGATTTTGGAATAACCCAAAAGAAACCAGTCTGTGTGGCAGGAATATCGAGCGAGAAAGTAGCAAATGAGCACCAGTACCTGAACGCTCTGCGAGGCCCCAATGGAGAAAAAATCAACTACCGGCGGCGTGGGAGTTGTTGCGGCTTTGAAACGCCGAATGGTATAATGGGCTACGGCTTACTGGATGTGTACGAACTTACCTGGGAGGGTAGCCCAAAGCCGCTGCTGGTGTACATCAATATGTATGATTCTGGTCCTTTGCTCGCTCCGGTAGGGTTAACGCTGGCGAAGCCATAGCCGAGCACCGGCTTTATCATAAACGGCCGTTCTGCTGTTCAAAAGCGGAACGGCCGTTTGCATATAACACTATGCTACGCTTCCAGCAGCGGCACCGGCTGCCGTATTTCCTTAGGCTTGTGCCGGTAAAACCGCAGAATCAGAATCGGCAGCAAGGTCAGCTCGGCTACTACCCCAAACAGCAGCGTGAGGCCGATAAGCAAACCCACGTAAAACGTGCCGTCAAACGAGGAAAAGATCAGCGTGGAAAAACCGCCCACCAGAATCAGGGACGTAACGATAACGGCTTTGCCGGCCATCAGGTAGGTTTTGCGCACGGCTTTAAACAAACTGGGCTCCTGCAGCAGCACTAGCTTCAGCTTCGAGATAAAGTGGATGGTGTCATCGACGGCAATGCCGAAAGCAATGGTGAAGATGATGCTGGTGCTCACCTTCATGCTCACGCCGGCCGCGCCCATTACCCCGGCCACAATCAGGATGGGCACGAGGTTGGGGATGAGCACCACCACCGTCATGCGCACCGAGCGGAACAGCAGCAGCACAATCAGCGTCACCATCACCACGTCGATGCTCATGCCCGTAATCATGTTGAGCGTGAGGTTTTCGTTGTTTTTGTCGATGAGATTGGCCGAGCCCGTAAGGCGGGTTTGCAGCACGGTGCTATCCACCGAGGTGCGCAGGAATCTGCGTAAATCCGCGTTCAGCGCATCGGCCCGGATGGAGCCCACGTCGGGCATGCGGCCGGTGAGGCGACCTTCAGAGCCGTCGGGCAGGGCCAGGGCCCGAAACTCCGGCTTCTTGCGAAACAGCTTCACCTTGCGCGTCAGGCGCTGCAGCTCGGCTTCCGAGTCGGGCAGGCGGTACTCGGTCAGCAAGCCGCCATTCAGGGCCTTGCGCACCGATTTGATGAGGGTGACGGGCGAGGCCACGAAGTTCAGCCCGTAGGTTTTCTGCAGGTAGGTTTCGATTAACTCGGTCTGGCGCAGCACCTGCAGGTCGTAAATGGTGCGGCCGGGCGCGGGCTTCAAATCCAGCTCGAAGGGGCGCACCCCGGCAAACTGCCGCTCGAAAAACACGAAATCCAGCTTCACTGGGTCATTCTGCGACAAGTCATCCAGCAACGCCGAATTGATGCGGATGCGCGAGGCCGAAGCCACCGACAGCCCCAATACCAGGGCGCTGATGGCCACCACCCAGTGCCGCCGGGCTAGCACCGTGCGGAACATGCGGCCCAGTACCCCGTCCCAGCTGTGGCCGGTTTCGCGCGGAATGCGCAGCTGAGGCTTGCGCAGCAGTACCAGCATGGCTGGCAGCAAGGTGAAGCTGAGGGCAAACGTGAGCAGCACGGCAATGCCCGTGAACAGCCCGAAGTTGTAAATCGGCCGGATGGTGCTGGTCATCAACGTGAAAAACCCGATACTGGTCGTCAGCGCCGACAGCCCCGAGCCGAAGCCCGATTCTTTCAAGGCAATCAGCAGAGAGTCCTTCTTGCTGGCCCCGTAGCCCAGCTCCGTGACGTAGCGCGTGATGATGTGGATAGTATCGGACATGCCCACTACGAACAGCATCACGGGCAGCAAAGCCGTCATCAGATCAATGCTCACTCCGAAAGCCGACATCACGCCCAAGCCCCACAGAATGGCCCCCAGCACTACCACCAGCGGCAAGACCACACCCCACCACGTGCGGAATGTGAGCCACAGCAGCCCCGTCACTAGCACCACCGAAAGGCTCATAAACACCATCAGCTCCACCTGCAGCCGGTCCACAAACACCGACTGCGCCACCAGCTTACCGGCCAGATGGTACTGGGTTTCGGAGATGCCCTGGCGCGCCAGCTCCGTGCGCACGGCCGCCAGCAGCGAGTCGCCGGGGGGCTTGCTGAGGTTGGGGGAGGTCTGGAACAGCACCGTGACGGCCCGCGCATCCCGGGAAATCAGGTTGCCCACAAGGCCCGGGGTGCGGTACACCAGCGCCGAGTCCTGGGCCCGGCGCGGTGGCTCCTTTGGGTGCAGGTAGGGCACGTTGAACACGCCCAGCCCTTCCACCACCGGGTTGGTAGCCGTGGTGGGCGACGATACCTGCGTCACGTGCCGGCGGCTTTGAATAAATCGGGTAAGCGAATCGACCTTGGTCAGGAACCGGGGCTCGAACACGGTCTGGCCGGCCGGGGCTTCCAGGCCCAGCAGCACGTAGTCGTTGTCGTTGCCGAAGCGCTGGGAGTATTGCTCGTAGTAATCCAGGTCCGGGTCGCCGGCGGGGTAGAAGTCGTTGAAGTTGTAGTTGAAGCGCAGCTGAGCGACGAAGAACACGGCCAGGGCCGTGAGGAGCCCGAGGGCCAGCAGAGTAAGGTGCGCGAGTCGGCGAAGGGGCATAGGCAATGAAAACGCGCTGCGCTCAGGGGCTTACCGGCCGAGGCGTGCAACGGGCCGCCGGTTATTTGCTACCTTGGAGCAGGCGGATAGCCAACCGCCGCTTTTCCGGTTTTGTTTCCTGTTTCCCCAGTACTGCCATGAAAAACGCTCTGCTCGCCCTCGCCCTGTTTGCTTTTGTTGGTTCGGCCGCGGCCAACGAAGGCCCCAACGACGCCAAGGGCAAAAAGTCTAGGAAAGCCACCGCCACCCTCACCAAAGCCAACTGCACGCCCGGCGAGAAAGCAGCTGCGGGCGGCTCCTGCTGCGCGAAGAAAGGCGCCAAAACTGCCGCCGTTACGCCCGCCCCGGCCGCTGCCCCGGCGGTGAAGTCGATGTAAGCAGCCGGTTATTTCATTTATACCATGAAAAACACCTCACGAAGACAAGCTGCGTGGGGTGTTTTCGTTTAATGGGTAACGACTACCGAATATGTGCTACATAAAGATATTAATATGTGGCTTTCTGTTTGTGACCGGCTTAGGTCAGGTTAAAGCACAGGCCACCTATAACCGCTGGGAAGCCCGCCCGGTACCTGCACCCCAATCATCCCGTGCATCTCGAACACAGGCGCAGCAGGACTCTGCGCGCAAAGCAGCCTATTGGAACACAGCGCCTCCGCTCAGGCGTGGGATTGGTCAACGGTTACGTGCTAATCGATTATTCCCTGAAGATCAACCGTATTTAGATTTTGTGCGGCGTTTTATCAGGTACCCTGTAGAAGCTTTACGTGCCCAAACCGATGGAACCATCTGGCTGCGGCTTTCTGTAGATGCAACGGGTCGGGTGATACGCATAACGGTGGCTGAGAATAGCACGCCGCCGGGCGCTGTCGGCGAGGCAGCTCTGCTACAGCATGCACGTGAGCTACTTCAGCACCTGCGTTTTGAGCCTTCGGCGGCGGAGACGGAAGAAGAAGCAAGAATTTCATTCCAGATATTGTAGCGGGTGGCAACTATTGAGGTCTTCACCCGCATCAACGCTCCTCAGGAAAGATGCTTCTATCTGGCGCTGAGCGTTGATCTGCACGCGGTTTCTGCAAGTCAGACACAGGAAGAAATCATAGGCGACATTCGAAGTGGCCTACTGAGGTTGGGCGACTCAGTTACGTTTCGGGCTCGTCATTTTGGGGTGTGGCAACGCCTGACAAGTAAAATAACCGAGTTCGAGGCACCGGCTTTTTTCTGTGATGAAATGCAACAGGGAGCCTTTCGGTCTATGCGGCATGAGCATCATTTCACGTCTGTAGATTCGGTTACCGTCATGCGTGACGTTTTCCAGTTTGAGTCTCCATTAGGTTGGCTAGGTAAGCTAGTCGATGCATTGGTGCTGAAACGCTACCTAAGCCGTTTTCTGGAAGAGCGGGGGCGTGTAGTAAAGCACTACGCCGAGACAGATGCTTGGCGGGAAGTATTGCCGGAAATTGCCCGTCATTCGGAGTTATAGCTAAGTGGCTTTCTGCTTTGGCCTCATGGAGTCACAATGCTAGGGTAGTAATTATTTAACTAAAACCTGATGCAAGGCTGTAACCTTTTCGGGCAGCGGCAGTGTCCTGGGAAAATCCAGCCTTCTATGACTGCAAACCGCGCTACCCTGCTTACCTGCCTGTTGCTGCTGACAGCTTCGTTTGCGTTTGGCCAGCCCACGAGGCCCGCCGCCAGCAGCAACTCCCAAAAACAGCTTGACTTAGTAATGCAACAAGTGGGGGAGGCATTCAGCAAAGAGCCTACCGCGGTGGGCCTTTCGATAGGCATTGTTAAAGACGGGCAAACCTACTTTTACAATTTCGGCACCACGGAGAAGGGAACAGGCAAGGTGCCCACCCAGCATACCATCTACGAAATCGGCTCGGTCAGCAAGACGTTTGCCAGCCTCCTGCTGGCCCAGGCCGTGCTGGAAAAGCGGGTGAGCCTGACGGATGACATCCGCAAGTACTTGCCCGGAGACTACCCGAACCTGGCCTACGCCGGTAAGCCCATCAAGCTGGTGCATCTGGCTAACACCACCTCGGCCCTGCCCGACAACGTGCCCGACCGGAGCGCTATCCTGCAGCAAGCCCCGCCCGATTCAGTGCCGTTCCTTATTCTCCGGGCGGCCCGCGCCTACACCAGGCAGGATTTCTACACCGACCTGCACGCCGTGAAGCTGGATACCGTGCCCGGGCTGATTCCGCGACATTCCAATACCGGAGCGCAGCTGCTGGCCTACATTCTGGAAAGCGTCTACCAGGCTCCCTTTGAGCAGCTGGTGGAAAAATACATTGCACAGCCGCTGCAGATGCGCAGCACTCTGCAGGCAAAAGCCGGGAACAGCCTGCTAGCGGTGGGGCACAACGAAAAAGGCAACCGGATGCCGTACCACTTCATCGAGAGCCTGGAGCCGTCGGGGGGCTTGCGCTACAGCGCGGCCGATATGGCGAAGTACCTGGCGTACCAGCTCGCAAAATCCAATAAAGCTGTAGCCCTAACTCATCAGACAACCTGGGGAAGCGTGGACGAAGAGGCCATTGGCCTGAACTGGAGTGTGCGCAAGACCCCGGACAGCAAACGGCAGTTGCTGCACACCGGTGGTACGTTTGGCTTTGCCAGCTACTGCAGCTTTTACCCCGAGCTGGGCTTCGGCCTCGTGCTGCTGGTCAACGAATCGGCCCCGCAAACGCAGGGGCGGCTGTGGGCCCTGGCCGACCAGATACAGGAAGGCGTGTACGGCGTGCCGCCCGCCCTCCAGGCTTTCCGAAAGAGCCTGGCAGCTACTGAGTATAAGCAGGCACTTGAGGTATTTAAGGCTGCCAAGCAGAAACACCCTGAGCTGCACCTGTCGGAAGAATTTGTAAACGAATGGGGCTATACGCTGGCTCGGCAGGGCAACATCGGGCACGCTATTGAGCTGTTCAAGCTCAACGTGCGTCTGCACCCTGGCAGCTGGAATACCTACGACAGCCTGGCAGAATCCTACGAAATGCAGGGCAATACCGCGCTGGCCATTAGCAACTACCGGCAGTCGTTAGCCCTGAATCCGAAAAATACCGGCGCAGTTGAGCACCTGAAGAAGCTAGGCGCAAGTAAATAGCGGCAGCAGGAGCCGGAATACTACTTTGCAGTACCAGCGTTATAACCGGACGTTGTGCTAACCCCGCGTGAAGAGCCGCTCCAACCCGAGCGGCTTTTTTCTTGCACAGCCATATTCGCTAAGCCGGCATTAGAGTCAATAAACCTTGTCGGCCTCGGGCTACTTTCTTTACTTTTGAAGCTGTATCCTTCTTAGCTTTCCCTTCCGATGCGCCAGTACCACGCCCTGCTCCAACACATCCTCGACCACGGTACCCAGAAAACCGACCGGACCGGCACGGGCACGCTCTCGGTGTTTGGCTACCAGATGCGGTTCGACCTGGCCGAGGGCTTTCCGCTGGTGACGACCAAAAAGGTGCACCTGAAAAGCATCATTCACGAGCTGCTCTGGTTTCTGCGCGGCGACACCAGCAACCAGTCCCTGGAAGACCTAGGCGTGACGATCTGGCGGGAGTGGGCCGACGAAAACGGTGAACTAGGGCCCATTTACGGCAAGCAGTGGCGCAGCTGGTCGGCCCCCGACGGCCAGAGCATCGACCAGATCAGCCAGATGGTGCACCTGCTGCGCACCCAGCCCGATTCGCGCCGCATGGTAGTCTCGGCCTGGAACGTGGCCGATTTGCCGCTGATGCGCCTTACGCCCTGCCACGCCCTGTTTCAGTTCTACGTGGCCGATGGCAAGCTCAGCTGCCAGCTCTATCAGCGCTCCGCCGACGTGTTCCTGGGGGTGCCCTTCAACATTGCGTCCTACGCCCTGCTCACGCTCATGATGGCGCAAGTGACCGGCCTGGAGCCCGGCGAGTTCATCTGGACCGGCGGCGACACGCACCTTTACAGCAACCACCTGGAGCAGGCCCGCCTGCAGCTTACGCGGGAGCCGCGGCCCTTGCCCCAGATGCGCCTGAACCCCGAAGTGCAGGATATTTTCAGCTTCCGCTACGAGGACTTCACGCTGGAAAACTACGAGCCTCACCCCGCTATTAAAGCGCCGGTGGCCGTGTAGCTGCTGCCAGTAGCGATGAACGCAGTAGCTTGATATGAATATTCAACTATTTTTTATGAAAAAGTTATAAGAATGTAAACCCAACTACCGTTATTGGTGCGTAAGCAAAACTGATAGAAGTTCGCTCTTACGTTTTCGGTTATGGTAGCACGGCAAGAATCTTCGGTTACTGCGCTTACCCGCCAGCAGCGGGCCTGGGTGGCCCTATACTCCCTGGCAGCAGGAAGCAAGCCTCTCCCCCAAATCCTGGAGGAAAACGATATAACAGAGGCCGACCTGCGCGCGCATGAGGAAAGCTGGCGAACTATGCAGGCCCGGCGGCAGCAGCATCAGTCACGACCTGCCCTGGCCGCCTCGGCATAAATTTCCTCTTGGAAGTTGATAGTTGTCAGCGCCTTGGTTACTGACAGCTACTACTACTATTGACGACCAACTCATCTGCCAGCCAGCAGCTGAGTTAGCACAGCCGCGTGCTCGGGCGCGTACGGGTGCTCCTGCAACTGGGCAATCAGCCGCCAGCCCGCCACATTCGCCGTAAACACCGCCTCGGCCTGTAGCAGTTGGTCGGGAGTCGCCAATACTTCGTGAGCAGGTATGCCCAGAGACGATGCGCGAGCCAGCAGGTCGGCCCTGTGCACGCCCGCCACGCAGCCCGTCGTCAGGGCCGGCGTGTAGAGCTGCTTATCCTTCACCCAGAAAATGGCGGCGGAAGTGGTTTCGGCCACGTATCCATCTGCTGAGAGCAATACCAGCTCATCGACGCCACGCTGCTCCCGCTCCCGGGACGCCCGCACATACAGCCACGCCTGCGGCCCCTTGCAAAAGCTTAGGGGGGAATAGATGGCGTGCGTGCCGAGCGCAAAAGCAGCCCGCGCAATGGGAGCTTCATTCGGCACGAAAGGAGCCGCCGTAGCCAGCCATTCCACTGAAGACGTTTCCGGGGTGTAGAGCCCACCTCCGGCCCGCCAGATGTGCAGACGCACCCGGGCGGCCGTCAGCTCATTGGCCGCTGCCAAATGCCCCATTCCTTGCTCTAGCTGCTCCGCCGATGCCAGCGCTTTGGGTAATTCCAGGTAAAGAGCGGCGGCGGCGGCCTGCATTCGGGCAAAGTGGTGGGCGCCAAAGTGCAGCCGTCCGCCCGCAAAAATCAGGGTTTCAAAGAATCCGTCGCCGAAGGTGAAGCCGCGGTTGGGCAGGGAAAGGGCAGCTGTGGGCCGCAAGTGGCCGTTGAGAAGCAGCATCAGCAGAGAAATTATTGGCGGGCTACATGGTACGGCAGCCGCAGCCGGAACGTACTGTCACGGCCATAGACGCGAATGCGCATCGTGGCCTGCCAGCTGGCGGGACCGGGGCGGGTTGGGGCCTGAAACCGTACATGCCCTATGCCATCGGCATCTACTTCTAGGGGCCGCCCGTTGCAGTACATCTGGGCACCCTTTACGGCCAACACTTTCGTCACGAAAAACTCAGCGCGGTATACTTCGCCGGGGGCCACGGTATTGGATTCCGCCGAGGCCATAATTCTTAAGCTGCTGGGTATTTTTTCAGCGCCAACCCGGCGGGCCATTTCCTGCTGAATTCGCATTTCCCGGGCCAGCACGTCGGCCTCAAGCTGCGTGAGGGCCGCCAGCGCCACTACCACGGGCGCATCCAGGAAGGAGGGAAGAGCTAGTTGCACCGAGTCGATGAGGTACGGCTGCCGGGTGAGGACTGCGTATTGAGCCACTTGTTGCTGCAGCTGCCGCTCGGCGGGTGTGCCAGAGCCTACGCACCGCGTTACGTTGTCAGTCTCGTTGTAGCGGCGCAGCCCAGAGGCCCCCGGCACGTTGCCCGTAGCTCGAAGCAGCGCTTCGCGGCGGGCATGCAGGGTGTCGAGCAAGGCGTTGGTCTGACGGCGCAAGCTTTCGGCAGCATGAAGGACGGCTAGGTCGCTGGTTGTGTTTCGATTTTTAACAGTAGCGGCTTCTATGCCTTTTAAGCGGCTTTTAGCTTCCTGATTGTTGCGCTCATTCAGCCCGGCGAGAGTCCAGTCAAGTTCCTCCAGCTGCCTGTCCAACCGGCTTTGCAGGGCTGCCTGCTGGTAGAAGGTATACCCGATGGCGCATGCTACCAGCAGAGTCAAGCCAGCCAATAGTCTCGTAGGTAGGCTCATGGTGTATCTGTCTTCACGATATAGTAAGGCACGGTCAACTGCCAAACCTTATCAGTTGGATACCATTTAGTTTGAATAACACCTTTCCACTGGGCCCGTACCGTATCGGGCTGTGCCGGGCCGGCAGGCCCGGCGCGAAACTCAGCTTTAGGATATCTAGGGTATAGCGTTTGTACTGATTTGCCATTGACAGTGGCTTTTGAGTAGTGTCCACCACTACTGGACTGGGTTAAGAATAACTGACAGCGGTAGATAGCACCTGGTGCCACCGTTTTGGATTCGGCTACCGCCCACAGGCCTATTCTATCAAAGCATAAGCAACAGCCAGTACTGACTTTCATGGCTTGGCTCATCAAAGCTTCTTCTCCGTAGCGTCTTATCTGCGTTTCCAGTCGTGTGCAGGTTGCAAGGGCAGCTACTAACGGTATTCCCTTGAAATGCTCAACCCTTATTGCATCAGAAAGTAGAAAGCCATTAGGTGATTGCGTCAGCGGGGCAGCGCTAGGAATGAATTGGCGAATGAAAGCTATGTAGCTATAAATGTTTGCGCCTAATGTAGTGCTAGCCGTTGGGCCAACTGTGGCGGGGGTAGCTACATTCAGGGAGTTGGCCCTGGCAACGCCGTTGAGCTGCTGCCGCAAGGCTCGTAGACTATCTAACAGGCTTTCAGTACGATTATGGATTTTTTCAGCGGTATATAGTATATCCAAATCCCTTCGCTGTAGACGATTTTGATTTACCCCTTGTATGATTCCCTCGATGGTCGTCCTAGCACGTTCCTTGGCCAGTTGGTTATTTGTTGCTAGCCGTTTGTCAAGCAGAATAAATTGCTGCAGTGTAGCCTGCTGCCGCACCTGCCCACGATAGTACGCCCAGCCAGCCGTGCCCAAGCCAGCGGCTAATAGGAGAAGCAGAAAGGTCTTATTAATCATGCGCATAGCGTAGAGAGTTCGGGCTGATATGGTTTAGACGAGCCCAAACCGCTTGCCCGGCAGCGCCCGCACCAGCCCCCGAAACTCCAACCCCAGCAGGAGGGAAGATACTTGGTGCACGGGCTGCTGGGCTTTCCAGGCCAGGGCATCGAGGTGCTCCTCTCGGTTGGGCGCGGCCTGCAGCACCGTCAGCAACCCGAATTCTTCCGCCGTGAAATCCAGCGGGTCGAACGTGGCGGGCGCCTGGGGCTTGCCGGTGAGGTGGAGGGCGAGGTCCCAGTTCAGCACCTGCTCGATATCGGCTGGCTCGGAGTAGAGCGCGGCTTTGTTGGTTTTGATCAGTTCGTGGCAGCCTTCGGAGGCCGCCGAGCCCAGGGGCCCCGGCACCGCCAGCACGTCCCGGTCGTAGCCCTGGGCCAGGTCGGCCGTAATCAGCGCCCCGCCTTTTTTCGCGGCTTCAATTACCACCGTGCCATCGGCTAGCCCGGCGATAATGCGGTTGCGGGCTGGGAAGTTGTACTTGTCGGGCGGGGTGCCGAAGGGAAACTCCGTAAGCAAGCCGCCCTGCGTAAGCATCTTCTCGGCGGTTTTGCGGTGGGCGTGGGGATAAATCACGTCGAGGCCCGTGGCCATGACGCCCACCGTTTCCAGCCCTTCCTGTAGGGCCGCACGATGGGCGGCAATGTCGATGCCGTAGGCCAGCCCGCTTACAATCAGCGGGCGGTGGGAGGCTACGCCGCGCACCAGCCGCTCGGTTTGCTCGCGGCCGTAGTCGGTGGCCTGGCGGGTGCCTACCAGCGCCAGGGTTTTGGGCTGGTTGAGGTCGGCGGTGCCCTGGTAGTAGAGCAGCACCGGCGCGTCGGGAATCTGCTTAAGGCGGGCCGGGAACTGCTTGCTGGTGTAAAACAGCAGTTGAATGCCTTCCTTTTCCGCTTTCCGCACCGCTGCTTCCGCCTGCTGCAGGGCCGCCTTACGCTCTTTGCCGGTGAGTACGGCCACCGTGGCCGGCCCCACGCCCGGAATCTTGAGCAGCTTGCCCGGCGGCAGGTGCAGCACATTCCGCGCCGAGCCCCCATAGCTCATCAGCTGCCGCGTGAGCTGCGGCCCCACGCCGGGAAACAGCGTCAGCGCGACTTCGTGCAGGAGGGTGTCGTCGGGAGAGTTAACAGTCATAAGCAGCTAGGAAGTGTTAACAGTAGGTATTATTTTGGAGGATGGACTTTATGCTGACGGACGCGCAATGGGCGCGCATCG
>NZ_JADWYK010000021.1 GCF_015773195.1 Hymenobacter guriensis | reverse complement strand
GCGCGATGCGCGCCCATTGCGCGTCCGTCAGCATAAAGTCCATCCTCCAAAATAATACCTACTGTTAACACTTCCTAGCTACCTCGTTATGCAGCCAGCTGCCTTTCTGCCCCGCATCGTGCCCGCTTCTGCGTTTGCCATTCGTCTGAGCTTCTTACTCCTGCTGTTGCTACTTGCCTTTGCCGGCCGGGCGCAGGTTCTCACAGGCACTGTCACCGAAGCCAGTTCGGCGGCGGGCGTGCCCTACGCCAACGTAGGCATCCTGGGTAAAGGCATTGGCACGGTGGCCGACGATAATGGCGCGTTCCGGTTACAGTACTCTGAGGCCAACCTGCTTGATACGGTACGCATTTCCAGTATTGGGTACCGTGCCCAGCGTATGTTGCTGCGCGACCTGGTGGCCCGCCCCACCGTGCGGCTGGTAGCCGAGGCCGTGGCTTTGCGCGGGGTGCAGGTGAAGGCGAAAGGACTGTATAAGCGCACCCGCACCCTGGGCAATACCGGCAACTCCGAAAGCTCCACTCTCACTCTGGATGCCCACGACCTCGGCGCCGAAATCGGGACGGTCATCAGCCTTAAGCACAAGCCTACCAAGGTGCTCAACGCCAACTTCAACGTGGCTTACAACCGGGCAGGCTCCCTCATGTTCCGGGTGAACCTGTACCGCCTGCTGCCCAATGGGAAGCCCTCCAATGTAAAGGTGGTGCAGCGCGACATCATCGTAACGACGAGCGTGGCCAAGGGCCCCATCACCGTAGACCTGACCCAGGACCAGCTGGTGCTCGACGAGGACTTTTTCCTCACGCTGGAGTGGATTGGTGGCGCCGATGCCAGGAACGTGAGCAGCAAGCTGGCCTTTTCCGCCAGCCTGGGCTACACCAACAACGACCTGTACCTGCGCGACACCAGCCAGGCCGAGTGGGAGCGGGCCTCGGCCGGGGCCGTGCTGGCTGGTCTGCAGCCTCGCATCAGCTTCTACGTCACGGTGCAGGACTAACTTGCGGGTAGGAACTACGTCTCTTGGCTATCTACCCGTATTCGCCCATGCTGAAAGCTGACCTGCGCCGCGCTGCCCTGGCCTCCCGCCGCGCCCTGCCCGGGGCGGAGGTGGCCCGCCGCAGTCAGCTACTTACGGAGCAGCTGCTCCGGCACCTGCCGGTAGCGGAGTGGCGGTGGCTGCACGTGTTTCTGCCTATCCCGCACCAGCACGAGCCCGACACCTGGCCGCTGCTGCGCCGCCTCTGGCAGGAGCTGCCCACTGTGCAGGTGGCCGTGCCTGTAGTGCAGCCCGATGATCAGACGCTCCGCCACTTTCACCTGACCCCTGATACGCCGCTGGTGCTCAACCGCTGGGGCATTCCCGAGCCCGTAGGGGCGGCCGAGGTACTTCCCTCCCAACTTGACGCGGTACTCATTCCTCTGCTGGCTTTCGATGAGCAGGGGCACCGCGTGGGCTACGGCAAAGGCTTCTACGACCGTTTCCTGCAGCAGTGCCGCCCCGACGCGCTGCGCCTCGGCCTGAGTCTGGAGCCGCCGGTGCCCCGCATTGAAGACGCCTGGCCCGGCGACGTGCGCCTAAACGCCTGTCTCACGCCGGAGCAGGTGTGGTGGTTCGCAGAAGGTTCGTGAAATAGCCGGGAACCAGGCAGAAACAATAAGCCGCAAGCCTGAGCCGTTGAGGAGAAACACTAACCAACTCACCGTCATGGCTGAAATTCAAGCTGCCGCCGCGCCCCGCGCCGGAAAACCCCGCGCCAAAAAACACGCCTTCCGCCTCGATATGACGCCGATGGTGGACCTGGCTTTTCTGCTGCTCACCTTCTTCATGCTCACCACCACCTTCAACAAGCCCACGGTGATGCAGCTGACGATGCCGGTCAAAGGACCAGTGTCAACCGATGTGAGTGATAAAAATGCGCTGACCCTGATTCTGGGCAAAAACAGCCAGGTGCATTACTTCTTCGGCCTGAACAGGGCTGATACAACCCCGGAGCTGCAAACCACCAGCTTCGGTGCCGACGGACTGCGGCAGGTGCTGTTCAAGCAGCGGCAGCGCAACCGTAACACTGTGGTGCTGATCAAAACCACGCCCGATTCCAAGTATCAGAACATGGTGGATGCACTCGATGAAATGAACATCACCGAGCAGCAGAAGTACGCCATGGTCGATATCAGCCAAGCCGATAAAGACCTGCTGGCCCGCAACGGTTTGTAGGCGCACTACCGCCGAGGATGGCCCGCCTGCCGGCCCCGGCGGTATACCAGCACCAGCGCCGATACTACGAGCAGCATTTGCAGCCCATGCACCAGGATGATTTCCGTCTGCATCCAGCTGACAGGAGCAGTCGGAGCTGGTTGCGGCGCCGGCCAACTCACAGGTAAGGCATTGAACTGCGCTATCCGCACCAGCAGCCAGCTGCACAGGCTGATACCTGCCACGTGGAGTGCCAGCATCAGTATGAGCCCAGCCAGGGAGTGGCGGCTCAGCCGCACCACCAGCCCGGCCAGCAGCGCCAGCGGCACAAAAACCGCCAGCACCAGCCCATAAGGCGGAAAAATGAAGTACGTGTTGTGCATCTGCACGTCCACCACCGGCTGCAATAGCTGCCTGAAGCCCAGCAGGGCGCCCACCAGCAGGATGGATACCGTAAGCGCGGCCAAAGCCACGCTCCACTAGGGCAGCCGGGGTAGGGTGTTATTCATGGGCAGCGGAATCAGGCACTACCTGCGTGATGCGAGCCTGCCCCCAGGGCGCAATGCGCACCTGCACTTGCAGCCGCGGGTGCCGCTCCAGCTTCTTGCCGCTGCCCTCGGGCACGTAGTAGCGCTCCAGGCCGTAGCGGAGCGTAAGGCTGCGCCGCCACACCTGCTGCACCGAGCCGCGCAGCACGGCCTGAGTGGGAGTGGGGGCGGGTTTCTCGGGGTAAATGCCCACGGCCGAGCAGGTACCATCGGAGCCAGGTTGCAGTAGCACGTAGGCGGCCTGGTTGCGGCGGGCCGGCTGCGCGCCGCGCCACAGGTGGCCCGGAACCTGGCTGATGGTGTAGGCCAGAGTTACGTAGTCGCCGTAGAGCAGGTCGCGCGGGTCTACGGGAGTGGTGCGCAGCCAGATGGTGCGGCCCCAGGCCCCGGTAGCGTAGCCCGATGCCGCCACGCCCAGCACGAACAGCACCTGGGCCAGCACCAGCCAGCGCAGCCAGCGGCGGCGGGTGGGCTCCGGCAGATCGGGAAGGAAAGGAGCGAGCGGCGGAGTACCCGGGGAAGCGGGCACAGAGTCAGATACAAAACTCATGGGCGGGTAGAAGCAGAGGACGACGCAGACCGGGCCGCTGTGCGGCGCAGGTACCACCACAGACCCAGCAGCAGCAGCCCGCCCACCAGGAAAAACAACGACTTATCGAGGAAGCCCCAGGTAAGCTTGAAGTACGCCACCGCCGTGGTGATGACGAACAGCACGGTGCCCAGCGTTACCCGGTCGGGGTTGTGCTCCTGCTGGGCGCGGGCCAGCACGGCCCCGGAATAAGCGTAGAGCACCACCAGCGTGGCCACGGCCAGCGCCAGCCCACCCCGAAAGTAGAACCCCGGCAGCAGCAGCAGCCAGTCGGTGGCGCTGCTCAGGCGCCCACGCCGCGCCTTACCCCAGAGCGACAACGCCAGTACCGCGCCCAGAGCAGCCAAATAGGCGAGGAGCGGAGGGCGCAGCTCATCGGTGTAGGAGTCGGCCTCGCCAAACAAGGCCAGCCCCAGCGTAAACAGGAAGGCGGCTACTAAGGGCGGGCCCTGCACAGCCCGGGCTGCCGGTCGGTGCGGCTGCCAGTCGCCGAGGGCATACACAAGCATGGCCGGCACGAAAAACCACGTAAGCTTGATATGCAGGTAGCTGACCAGCAGGGTCGCCTGCCAGAGCAGGCCCGAGGCCAGCACGGCTCCGGTAAGCGAATCGGGGCGGCGCCACCAGTAGTAGCCCAGCCCCAGGGCCGTGAAAGCAGCCGTGAGGTAGCTGAAGGCGCCCAGCTGTCCGGTGTTGTAGCCCTGCACCACCCCACTGATGATGGCCGTGAGCAGAAACAGCAGCCGGCTGCGGTACACCCACGTGATGCCCATGCCGGCCACGGCCCAGGCCAGCAGCCCCGTAAGGTCGTAGCCAATGAGTTGGTAGAGCTGGCTGGTGAGGATGATGCCGGCCCCGAATAGAATTAGCCCCAACGCCACCAGACCCAGACCCAGCTGGTCGTTGCCGCGCCGGTAGAAGTACTCACCGGCAGCGTAGGCGGCCATCATGGAGCCCAGCAGCAAACCCAGGCGCACCAGCTCCGGCAGCCCTTGCCAGTTGGCGGCCACCAGGGAGAGGGCGCTGAGGCCAACCAGCAGGGAGCCCAGCAGCGGGAGCAAGCCCACGGCGTGGGCGTCCTCGGGGTAGAGGGCCAACAGGCGGGCATGTTGCTCTGGCGAGATGATGCCCTTCTCCACCCAATTCTGCCCGTCGGTTTCCAGTAGCTTACGACTCATGAAGTGAAGTTAGGCATCCCCGTAAGCTTCTCTAAAAAGTAACTGCCGCTGCCTATGAAATCAAAGCCATTATCAAGACCAGGGCTCTGCACATAGGCCCATCCACGGTTGCCCAGCGCTTGGTTTATATGTGCTTGGTATAGGGAGAAATCTGCTGTACTGGCCTCAAAGAGCTCATCGGCCTCAAGAAGCTGCAATAGTGGATAAAAATTGGCTAAGTCCAGAATTAGTAGACTGCCGGAATCCAAGCCAAAAACGGTGGTGTTGGTGGCTAGTAGCTGCTGCTCAAAATATTCATCATTAGTATCATATGAGCGAATCCGGCGGATAGGCAGCTTGAAAACACTGTTCCAACTCGGGACTTTCTCGTGCCCAAGGATATTTCCACCATAGGGAAAGAATGTCGTATTCAGCTTGTGCACAAATGCGGCGCTGCCTGCGTTTGTTGGCAGAGTATCCAGCAGCTGGTGCTCAGCCCTTATATCGTCCCAGTAAAGCGGATCAATAAAGAGTAGTTCCCCGGAAACTACTTCCATCTCAATATCTTCACCGTTGCTGGCGTGCTGGTTCATATCCAATTCTGTCAAGTCTAAAATTACGCCCGTTTCCAGGCCCGCGTCATCTCGCGCTTGCCGGGCGGGCCGGGAATTTTTTCCGTATCCCAGCCCGCCGCCCGTAAGCTACGCCGGAAGGAGCCCTTGGCGCAGTAGCTCACCAGGCAGCCGCCCGGCACCGTGGCCACGTAGAGCTGCTCAAACACGGCATCCGTCCACATGTCGGGCTGCTTGTCGGGGGCGAAGGCATCGAAGTAAACGACCTCGTAATGAGCAGGCGCGAGGGCCGTGTCCTGGAGCGCTTGGTCGATTTTCCGGAGCAGAAAGCGTGGGGCCAGGGGCACGCTCTCGTTCCAGGGAGCCGTGTGCAGGCGCTGGTGCAGCTCCTGCAGCTCAGGGTTCAGAATGTAGCGCTCCACGCCCAGCTGCTGGATAACGGCGAGCGGCAGCGGAAACTTTTCCAGCGTGTCGTACTCAATGCCGACGGGCGCGGCAAGGCTGCGCTGCAGCGTGAGCAGGGCGTTGAGGCCGGTTCCGAAGCCAACTTCAAGCACGCGCACCGGCGCCGTAGCGGCCGTCAGCACGGGTTCCAGCCCGGCGCCCAGGTACACGTGTTGGGCCTCCTGCACAGCCCCGTGGGTGCTGTGGTAATGCTCGTCGAGGGCGGGCACGTACAGGGTGCTCGACCCGTCGGCGGTGGTGCGCACTTCTACATTCATATTAGTTGCTGGTTTCTGGTTTTTGGGTGGCGGGGATGAATACTGACGGCAATTTCGGCGAACTTCGGCGACCGGCCCCGAGTAACTCGAACCGAGAAACCAGCAACTAGAAACTCTTTCCATGCCCCGCGTAAAAGTAGCGCTGCCCGATACCTTTCTGCTCACAGTAGAAATTCCCGTGCGCATCACCGACCTCAACTACGGCGCCCACCTCGGCAACGACGCCCTGCTCAGCATCCTGCACGAAGCCCGCGTGCAGCTGCTGCGCCATCTGGGCCAAATGGAGCTGAACCCCGCCACCCAAACCGGCCACATCATGGCCGACGTGGCCATTGAGTACAAAGGCGAAGCTTTCTACGGCGACACGCTGCACATCCAGCTGGCCGCTACCGACATAAGCAGGTACGGCTTCGACGTGGTGTACTGGGTGCGCAACCAGGACGGAAAAGAGGTTGCCCGCGCCAAAACCGGCATGCTGTGCTTCGACTACGCCACCCGTAAGCTGCTCCCGCTGCCGGCTGACTACGCCCGGCGCCTGCGTGGCGAGGGGTAAGACAGCCGGCTGCCCCAGCCGTCACCCAGCGGCTGAGCTTGCGTACAAGGCACTTCATCTATATTGACGCTCGATATGCGCTTTCTTTTGCTGGCCTCCCTGCTCACGGCCGCCGCCTGTTCCTCGCCTTCCTCTTCCGATACAGCTACCACACCCGCCACCCCCGCGCCGCCAGCTACGGTGGGTACTCCGGCCCCGGAGGGACCTGCCGCGCCCCAGTCCCAGACCGGCGTACTCGTTGATGTGCGCACCACGCACCGGTTCTCCAGCGCCCAGCAGCCCGACCAGTTCCGCCTGGTGCTGCTGGGCGACTCGGCCCTCACGGCTCGGGCGCAGTTTTCCATCGTATCCGCGGCCGGCGACACGCTCTGGAGCGAGAAATTCCCGGCTACGGCCCTTATCGACTACGGCATCCGCAAGTACGGCGAGTCGCCCACACCGGCCCAGCAGGCCCACTACATCCGCAAGCGGGCCGCCGAGTTTTTCGGGGATGAAGCCTTTTCCGTACGGGCCGAGGTGCCCCGCAATGCCTCCGACAAGCAGCTGAACCGCGCGGCCTGGGCCGAGGTGCAGCCCACCGGCCTACCGCGCTTTGCCTACAGCCTGGGCGAAGAAAACGGCCAGATGATTGGCTTCTCGCCCAAGCGCCGCCGGGCGGTGGTGTACTACACCTGCTGCTAGAAGCTCGGTCAATAGTATCTTGCTCGAATGAGACGTGCTAAACTCTTGGCTTTATTGCTGTTGACCGCTGGAGAAGCGTTTGGAGAGGCGTTTAAAGGGGCCGGACTAGAAGACTTTCTGTGGGGCGCGCTAATGCTGCTGGTAGGCGCACCAGTGGCAATTGGGTTTATCGTGTACGGCGTACTGCGCCTGAGTGATGAGGACTACACGGCTAGCCCAACATTTACAGTATTCTGCGGCTGCTTGGGCTGGTGGGGCGCCCTGTTCCTGATTGGGGCCGCGTCAGGCGGTCAGGGCGGAGATGGTATCAGTTGGTTTCTGATGCTTTGTGCGGGGGTAGGGGCTGCGGCGGGCGGTTACCACCTGAGCCGGGAGGAAAAGCCCGCCCCATAGCCGGTAGCCTTCGTCGCTGATTGCAGATTGCGTTACTTGTCGGCACTTTTTTCAGGGTCAGGGAGTTGGGTAACGTTCTACGCCGACGACGTAGGGCGTCCTCTTACTTCGTCGTATCTTTGCCCCCATGATTGACCTGCCCGTACTGACCAAGCGCGACATTCGCAAACTCACCCCCGAAGAGCTCAAAGCCTTTATGGTGGAGCACGGCGAGAAGCCATTCCGCGCCAAGCAGGTGCTGGAGTGGCTGTGGAAAAACACGGCGGGCTCATTTGAGGAGATGAACAACATTTCCCTGGCAACGCGGGAACTGCTGGCCCGGCACTTCGTCATCAACGGCGTGCAGGTGCAGAACTCCCAGCTCTCCAACGACGGCACCATCAAATCAGCCTTCCGCCTGCACGACGGCAACATCGTAGAGGGTGTGCTCATCCCGCACGATACGCGCATGACGGCCTGTATTTCCTCCCAGGTAGGCTGCTCACTCACCTGTAAGTTCTGCGCTACCGGCTACATGGAGCGTAAGCGCAACCTCGATGCGGCCGAGATTTACGACCAAGTGGTGCGCATCCGGGAGCAGTGCGAGGCCCAGTACGGCACCCCGCTCACCAACATTGTGTACATGGGCATGGGCGAGCCGCTGCTCAACTACGCCAACGTAGTAAAGAGCATTGAGCGCATCACCGCCCCCGACGGCCTGAATATGGCCCCGCGCCGCATCACCGTGAGCACCGCCGGCATTGCCAAGATGATTAAGAAGCTGGCCGACGATGGCGTGAAGGCCAATCTGGCGCTGAGCCTGCACGCGCCCAACGACGCCAAGCGCAATGAAATCATGCCTATCAATGAAGCCAACTCCCTGGCCTCGCTCAAGGACGCGCTGCAGCACTACCACCAGGTCACGGGCCGCAAGGTAACCTACGAGTACATCGTGTTCGAAAGCTTCAACGACACGCTGCAGGATGCGGAGGAGCTGTTCCAGATTTCAAAATGGATTCCCTGCAAAGTGAACCTGATTGAGTACAACCCCATCGAAAACGCCAGCTACGTGAACACCGCCGACGATAAACTGGTGGCTTTCCACAAGTATTTGGCCGACCGGGGCGTACAGACCAACGTGCGCCGCTCCCGCGGCAAGGATATCGACGCTGCCTGCGGCCAGCTGGCCGTGAAGCAAAAAGCGGATGTGGCTGCTTAAGGCTGCAATTAGCAGGAAGAAGCCCGGCTGATATGGTTCAGCCGGGCTTTTTTGTGGGGTGAGAAGTGCTTTGTCTACTTCTGCGCCGTTTTTCCGAAGCGCAGCGACAAATCCACGTACACAGGGTATAGGTAGCCAAAAGCTCCTTCGTTCTGGAAAGGTGCTACGTAGAACGAGCCGATACCGAGCGTGGTGCGGGGCCAGTTCAGGCGGATGCCATACAGGCCGCCGAGTCCGCCGCTGCCAGACGTAATCAGGTAGTTTTCCGACATCAGCGACAGGCGCTTGCTCACGCGGGTGGCCCCACTCAGCACCGCCACCGGCGACTTGCCGAAGCCCTGCGTACCGCCCGCCTCCCCTGAGAATCCGTAGCCCAGACCCAACGTCAGGTTGTTGTCGGCGCTGCCGTAGGTAGCCAGTCCGTAAAGCACCCCTGCCCCATAGCCGCGGTCGTAGTCGCTATCGAAGGTAGGTAGACGGGCATAGAGCACCCCTGCGCCTACGTGCAGATCCTGCCGGATAGGCACGCTGATTTTGGGCGTGACGGCAAACAGCTGATTGCCCAACCCCACGCCCGGCAGAGCTGATACCAGGATGCCCATAGAGAAGTAGTCGGTGATGCCGTAGTTGGCGCCCAGCAGCAGCACGTCAATCGTTTGGGCGTATCCTTCACCCGCACGCAGGCCCCGGGCCGTAGGCGCGAAGAACACGCGGGTGCCATTGCCCACATAGCCCCAGCCGGGGTGGCGCTGAGCATCGGTCGCTTCCACGGCGGGCACCAGCTGCATACTCACAATCTGGCTGCGGGGAATGAGTACAGCGCCGGGCTTATCGGTGGTGAACTCCAACTCCTGCGGCCGTACGGCGCGCAGCGTACCAGCAAAGGTGGTGCCTGAGCGCAGCACCACGCGGTATACACGCCCCACCGAGTCGGTAAGAGCCACGCCGGCCCCCGGGCTGAGGCGGCGTGCCTTCTCCTCGATTTTCAGACGCATGTTCACGAAGTCCAGCGAGGATATGGGGCTGAGCAGCGTGCGGCCATCGGTAAGGGTGATGCGCTGGGTAAGGGCACTGTCGGGGGCTAAGCTCTGCTCGAAGCGGGCCTCGCTGAACTCCTTGGCTGAGTACTCCGAAAATAGCTCGTAGGTGACTTTTTCCTGGCTGTCGATGGTGGTACCTACAGCAGAGCTGATAACCCGCAGGCGTGTGGCGGGCTGCTGGGCCTGGGCCTGGGCAAGGCCGGCGCAGATTAAAACCAGAAGGAAAAAGTAGCGCATGGGAGAAAGTAGGTAAAGATTTCCCAAACCTACTATTCTGCTGTGCCCCGCAAATCACATAATCATGTACATCCTGACTTTATACAGCCAGCCAGAAGCCGGCTCCGGCCGCCGCGAAACGCTGTTTGCGGCATTCAGGAACCAGACTGCTGCCCCGAGTTTGCGCCTTATTCAGACTTTTCAGGCTTTCCAGCGGCCGGTAGAACGGGGGCGGCCGGTGGTAATTTCTTCTTTGGTTTCGCCCTCGGGCACTTCACGAGTTTCGATGCGCACGGCGTGGGCCTTGGGCTGCACTTTCTGACCGAAGGCGTCGGCAAACTCCTGGGTGAACTCAGCTCCGAAAAAGATGATGAGGGCCGAGTAGTTGACCCACAGCAACAGCACAATGGCGGAGCCGGCCGCCCCAAAGGCCGAGCCGGGGTCGGCCTGGGCAATGTAGAAGGCAATCAGAAACTTGCCCAGCACGAACAGTGAGGCCGTAATGACCGCGCCAATACCTACGTCGCGCCAGCGGATGACGGCGTCGGGCAGGAAGCGGTAGATGAGGGCGAACAGCAGCGACGTAACGCCCAGAGACAGAAAGAAGTCCACCAGCTTGATAACCACCACCCCGACTTCGGGAAACCACTGCTGCAGCTTGCCGGTGAAGGCGCTCAGGATGGCGCTGACCACAAAGGAAATCAGCAGCAGTAGGGCCACGCTCAAAATCAATCCGAAGGACAGGAGCCGGTCGCGCACAAACTGCCAGATGCCGTTGCGGGGCTTCACACGCAGGTTCCAGATGTCGTTGATGCTTTCCTGCAGGGTGACGAAAAAGGTCGTTGCCGCGAAAATGAGCGTGCCGATGCCGATGACCGTAGCCAGGCCGCCTTTCTGCTGCTTGGTAAACTCGGCAATGGAATCCTGCAGAAACTTGGCCGAGTCGGCGCCCAGGAACCCGCGCAGCTGCCCGTACACCTGGCCCGTTACGGCCTCAGTCCCGTAGATGGAGCTGGCAATGGTGATGACGATGAGCAGTAGGGGCGGCAGCGAGAAAACGGTGTAGTACGACAAGGCCGCCGCGTGCCGGAACGAGTTGTTCACCATGAACTCGCTGGCGGTGGTCTTGAGAATGTTGACAATATCAGAAAAGCGGTAGTGTGTGGCCATAAGGCAGAGACATCAGAGCGTGAGGCTGGCGGTAGTACGGGCAGATTGCGCCCGGCGTTCGGGCTGTTGCGCCGGTTTGGGCATATTTGCGTAAGATGCGCAGCCGGCCCGCCGCCGGCCCGTGTCACGCTCTGTTCCGTTTTCTATGCGCACTTCTTTCTTTGCTTTTGTACTGTTGGCTGGCCTGGGTGCCTGCCAGTCAAGCCCCAGCGAGCAGCCCGCAACTGCCGCGGCCGCTACTGCTGCCGCCTCGGATACGGCCGCTTACCCGGCGGCCCCCGGATTCGACCAGGCCGGCTCCGACCCGCGCGCCCTGCGCTTGGCCGATAAGGTAATGCGGGCCATGGGCGGCTACCGCGCCTGGCAGGAAGCCCGCATTTTTGGCTGGGACTTTCTGGATGGCTCCTACCAGCTCTGGGACAAGCAAACCGGCGACTTCCGCTGGCAGAAGGATAGCCTCGTTGCACTCTACAACCTCGGCACCAAGCAGGGAAAAGTGTATAGTGGCGGCCAAGACGTTTCGGCCACCCCCGACGGGCAGAAGCTGCTCGCTGATATGTACCCGATCTGGGTAAATAACTCCTGGTGGCTACTTATGCCCTTCAAGCTCAAGGATTCTGGTGTCACGCTCACCTACCACGGCGCGGGCAAGCTGATGGACGGTACCCCCGCCGAGGTGCTGCACATGACATTCAAGAACGTGGGTGTAACACCCGAGAACAAGTATGAGGTGCTCATCAACCCCAAAACCAACCTGGTGGAAGAGTGGGCCTATTTCCCTAAAGCCACCGATGCGCAGCCTGCTTTCCGCCGCCGTTGGGCCGGCTACCAACGCTACGGCGCCCTGCTGCTTGCCACCGACCGCACCGATGGCAAAGACGGCCGCGGCTTGGCCCACGTCTCGCTAAGCCAGCAAGTACCCGCCGGCCTGATGCGGAACCCGAAGCCGGTGGCAAAGCTGTAGCCTATTATTAAGCTGTCATCCTGAATTTGGGGTATCTATATTATTTGCGTAGGTCCCAGCGCAGCGTTTCGATGGGGCCGGTGCGCAGAGCAGCGGCCAGCTCGGCATCATTGGCGAACTGCAGCTGGCGCAGCACCGTGGCCTCTACGCTCACGGTAAACTGCGGCTCATGGAAGGGCCAAGGCTGTACCGTTACGGGACCATCGGCCTCGTGGCGTACCACCTCGTGGCGGTGGCCATCGGGGCCGGTATAGATTTCCAGGGCCCGACCCATTTCCGGTAGCTCGTGGCGGCACAATATCAGGCTGAGCCGGTCGCACCAGTGCAGCAGGGCGTAAGCCTGTTCCGCCTCTGCCTTTCGGATCTTCAGTTCCCGCCGCCACGTCTTCTGGCTGGCCAGCTGCTCATCCAGAAAGGCGTCTATTGCTTTTTTCTGGCCGCGGAGGCTTTCGTAGAGCGTGCTTAGGTGCATGCTGGTAAGCAGGCTACGCCAGCGACCCTGAAAGCGGGCAGCGCGCATTACGCCGGTGGCCTGCTCCAGCGAAAACTCCTTCATGGTGAAGTTGGCCGGGGCCCCGGCCGGCGTGAGGCCGTAATGCCCATTCCACTGTTGCTGCTCATCGTCGTGCTGGGCAGCGGCGGCCAGCAGGCCCACCCACTGGTCGCAGGGAAGAAACGCGGGCCACTGGTGCAGCAGCTGCGCTGCTAGCAGGGCATGTGCCTGCTGGTAAATAATCTGCCAGCCGGCGAGCGTATGGTTCACAATCATAAATAGAGACTTGGTTTCGTCCGGGCGGTGTGTTAAATGCGCAGTAGCAGGAACGTGTGGGCTATGAAGAGGTTTTTGGGTGGAATGTTAATGCAAACGCCCCACCGGAGGGGTGAGGCGTTGCAGTGGACAAAACTCTGTTAAATAACTTAAGAGGGCGTGCTTGCAGCCATATGACCGAGCAGCTGTGTGGCCCAGTAAGCGGGCAATTCAATCACAACACCGTTGGCGCGAAACTTACCGTTCGTATACTCTTTTTCGCTAAAGCGAGTAAGTTGCCAGCAGACGGGAGCTTGCAAGACTTCGATGTCAGTATATGGAATGCGTACCAGCACAGCCGTGCTTACGGTGTTGCGTATCCATATATCCTGCGTGTCAAATTTAATTTTCAATAGATCTGTATAGGGTCTCCAACCTATCCAGCCGGAGACAAGCTCCGTGGAGTGCAAATTCTCCGCGCTGCCATATCGGTTGTGCAATTGGCGCCAGCCTGGCATAAACGGATTAGGGAAACGAATATGCCCGCGACGTATCTCTACTCGGAAATACAGATAAATCCCGTAGAAGAAGCCGACTATTACTGCCAGTTGGACAATGCCCGTCAACACACCACCTAAACTTAAAAGCATAGCTGCTACTTCAGCACTACGGCTTCTTTCAGGTGCAGCAGCATGTCGTCGGTCATCTTATCCAGGTCGTACTGGGGTTGCCAGTTCCAGTCCTGGCGGGCCTGGGCATCGTCGATGCTGGCGGGCCAGGAGTCGGCAATCTGCTGGCGTCCGTCGGGCTTATAGGTGACTTGGAAGTCGGGGTAGTGGCGCTGGATGCTAGCAGTAATTTCCTGAGGGCTGAAGCTCATGGCGCCCAGGTTGTAGGAGCTGCGTACCTTGATGCTGTTGGCAGGCGCGTGCATTAGGTCTAGCGTGGCCTTCAGCGCGTCGGGCATGTACATCATGGGCAGGTAGGTATCCTCCGACAAGAAGCACTCATAATTTTCGCCGGCCACCGCCTTGTGGTATATGTCCACGGCGTAGTCGGTGGTGCCGCCGCCGGGCAGGCTCTTGTAGCCGATGAGGCCGGGGTAGCGCAGGCTGCGCACATCCAGGCCGTGCTTGCGGAAGTACCACTCGCACCACTGCTCCCCGGCCAGCTTGCTGATGCCGTACACCGTGTTGGGGTTCATGATGGTGAGCTGGGGCGTATTCTGGCGGGGCGTATCGGGCCCGAATACGGCAATGGAGCTGGGCCAGTACACCTGCTGTACGCCCAGGTCTATGGCCGCGTCGAGCACGTGAAACAGACCATCCATATTCAGCTGCCAACCGAATTTGGGGTTCTTCTCAGCCGTGGCCGAGAGCAGCGCGGCCAGGTGGTACACCTGCTTGGGCTTGTACTGCTGAATAACTTCCGTCAGGCGGTTTTTGTCGAGTACATCCAGCAGCTCAAACGGGCCGGCCTGCTGAATTTCGAGGTCTTTGGGGGCGCGCACGTCGGCGGCTACTACGTTGGAAGCGCCGTAGCGCTGGCGCAGCTCGTGGGTGAGCTCCAGGCCGAGCTGTCCGCCCGCGCCGATAACGAGAATAGTGTCGCCGGGGGTGGGGGCGGAGGAAGAAGTAGGCATGCGGAAAACAGGGGAATGGGTGGAGGGCAAAGATACGGACGCGGGTGGGTTGCGTCTTTCTACGGCGTATACAACCATCGGGGCCATACCCGGCTCCTTCCCGTAGCTCACTGACCTGCTTATGCGTTACCTCTTTTTATTTCTGATGGTGCTGCTGATGCTCCGGTTCCCGGCTCCCGCGTGGGCCCAAACCCCCGAGGCTGTAGCCCGCCCGGTGTACCGCAACCTGGTGATGGAGGGCGGCGGCATTCGGGGCATTGCCTACGGGGGTGCGCTACAGGAGCTGGAAAGCCGGGGCGTGCTGGCCGGCATCCGGCGGGTGGGCGGCACCTCGGCCGGAGCCATTCAGGCGGCCTTGCTGGCGGTAGGCTACTCGCCCCAGGAAGTCATTGACGTCGTAAACCAAACTCCGGTGCAGCGCCTGAACGATGGGCGCGGGCTATTTTTCGGGGGCAGCGCCCGCCTGATCCGGCAATACGGCTGGTACCGCGGCGACCAGCTCACGCGCTACCTCACCGAGCTGGTGGCCCGCAAAACCCAGCGCCCCAACCTCACGCTGGCCGAGTTGCACGCGCTGGCGCAGCAGGAGCCCACCCGCTACCGCGACCTGTACACCACCGGCACCAACCTCACCCGCCAGTGCCCCCAGACGTTCAGCTACGAAACCCACCCTGATATGCGCGTAGCCGATGCCGTGCGCATCAGCATGAGCATTCCGCTGTACTTCCGGGCCGTGCTACTGGATACCGCCGGCCACGTAGTGCAGCATCCCGCCAAAGGCCAACCCGTGGAAGTAGTGGTGGATGGCGGCCTGCTGGCCAACTATCCGCTGGATATGTTTGACCACCCGCGCTACCAACCCGGCGCTTTGGCCGGGCCACTGGCTGTGACAAGTTCTGTTGTGACAAATAATGTTGTCACGGCAACAGATGTCATAACGGTCATCAATCCCGAAACGCTGGGGCTGCGCCTCGACCGCGCCGAGCAGGTAGCCTACGACACGCGCCCCGGCGGCCGGCAGCAGTTGGCGCCCTACACGGTGCAGGATTTCCGCTCCTACATCGGGGCGTTGTATACCGTAGCCATTGAAAACCTGAACGCGCCCCGGCCCGAAGACTGGCCCCGCACCATCAGCATCGACACGCGCGGCTTCAACCCCAAAATCAAGCGGCTATCCGCCCCGCAAAAGCAGGAGCTGATGGATAGCGGCCGGCAGGGCGTGCAGACGTTTTTTAGAGGAGAGCCATAAGTTTCTATTTACACCCGTACCCCACATCACAACTATTTCGTGCTTCCCAGTTGAAGCGCCATACTTTGCTGTCTGTTTGTAGGATGAAATAGCCGAAGAATCTTTCTCTGCCATCCCCAACAGTATAATTTACCAGTTGCCCATTGGTAAATTCCAAGGCTACCTTCCGATGCCCTACGGGTAGTAGAAGAGGAACAGGAACTATTGCCCACACTTCCATGCCGCGCCAAGCCAGTTCGCCGGATTTATATATCCACTTTTCCTGAGTGCCTTCTGCTACTATACGATGGGGCTTTCCCCAGAGCCGGAGCGCATCGGCGGGAGTTGTGCCGCCATTCAGTCGGCCGTCTTCCCCAATAGTAGGTCCTAGGCTTTTGCCGACTTCCAGTTGCTTGGTGCCAGCCACAATACTGAACCCCACGCACGATGATTGGAAAAGCAGGGTCCATACAAGCAGCAGACGTAGCATAAGATTTACCGCGAAAACCGGCGGTGCTTGGGCACGTTGAAAAAGTAAGAGGTGAGCAGCGGAATCAGGAAGATGGCCACCGTCAGCACGGTCAGGCCCGCGTCGGCAACGTGGCCGCCCAGGAAGCGGCTGAAGGCCGACTCGGGCTGGTAGTGCTCCACCAACGACAGCATCAGCTTGAGCCCCAGGATGCCAATAACCAGAAACGCCGAGGTTTCGAGAAACGGGTACTTGGCCATGAGCAGCACAAAGGCCTGGGCCACCAGCCGCATGGCCAGAATCCCGATGAACACGCCCAGGCAGATGAGAATCAGGTTGTCGGTGAAGGCCACCACGGCAAAAACGTTGTCGATGGAAAAGGCCAGGTCCATCAGCTCAATCAGGGCCACCGTGGCCCAGAATTGCCCGAACAGGCCCAGGGTGTGGCGGTATACCCAGCTTTTCTGCTTGTCGGGGCCCTGGTCGTCGTCGGGGCTGCCGTGGTTTCTGGGTTTGAACTGGGAATAAGCCAGGTACAGCAGGTAAAGGCCGCCGAGGGGCTTCAGAAACCAGAACTCAATCAGAAACGAGGCAAACAGAATGCACAGCCCCCGAAACACGTAGGCCCCGATAATGCCGTAGCGCAGGGCTTTCTGGCGCTGCTCCTTGGGCAGGTCGCCCACCATGGTGGCCAGCACGGCGGCGTTGTCCACGGAAAGCAGACTTTCGATGATGACGAGGTTGCCCACAATGGCCAGCGCCGCCAGCGGGTTGTCCAGAATTTGTTGGATATGTACGTTCATGCAGGATGCCAGCGGAGAGAAGCGGACGTTTGATACGGATGAGGCTGCAGAAAGGCTGACGAGCCGGCCAACTGCAAACCTACACTTCGCCGCCGCAATGCCGTACAGAAACCCTGCGTACTTTCGCAGAGCCGCCCACTCATTCACTTATTCTCTCCCTTACCGCATGTACACCACCCTCCAGCCCGACCTCCAGCAGCAGCTCCAGGAAATCAAAGATGCCGGCCTCTACAAGCAGGAGCGCATCATTACCTCGCCGCAGGGCGCCGAAATTGAAACCCAGGAAGCGGGGGAAGTGCTGAACTTCTGCGCCAATAACTACCTGGGGCTGAGCTCCCACCCCGAGGTAATCAAAGCCGCCAAAGAAGCCATTGACACCCACGGCTACGGCATGTCGTCGGTGCGCTTTATCTGCGGCACCCAGGATATTCACAAAGAGCTGGAAAAGAAGCTGGCCGAGTTCCTGGGCACCGAAGACACCATTCTCTACGCCGCGGCCTTCGACGCCAACGGGGGCGTGTTCGAGCCGTTGTTCAACGAGCAGGACGCCATTATCAGTGACGCCCTCAACCATGCCTCCATCATCGACGGGGTGCGCCTGTGCAAGGCCCAGCGCTACCGCTACGCCCACAACGACATGGCCGACCTGGAAGTCCAGCTGCAGGATGCCCAGGCCAAAGGCACCCGCCACCGCATCATCGTCACGGACGGCTCCTTTTCCATGGACGGCACCATTGCCCAGCTCGACAAAATCTGCGACCTGGCCGACAAGTACCAGGCCCTGGTGATGATAGACGAGTGCCACAGCATGGGTTTCCTGGGCAAAACCGGCCGCGGCACCCACGAGTACCGCAACGCTATGGGCCGCGTCGACATCATCACCGGCACACTGGGCAAGGCTCTGGGCGGGGCTATGGGCGGCTTTACGAGCGGCCGCAAGGAAATCATCGACATGCTGCGCCAGCGCAGCCGCCCCTACCTGTTCTCCAACACCCTAGCACCCGCCATTGTGGGCGCCTCCCTGCGGGTGCTGGAGCTGCTCACCGAAAGTACTCAGCTCCGCGACCAGCTCGAAGAAAACACCAAATACTTCCGCGAAAAGATGACGGAGGCCGGCTTCGACATCAAGCCCGGGGAGCACCCCATCGTGCCCGTCATGCTCTACGATGCCAAGCTGGCCCAGGAGTTTGCGGCTAAGATGTTGGAGAAAGGCATTTACGTGGTGGGCTTCTACTTCCCGGTAGTGCCCAAAGGCCAAGCCCGCATCCGGGTGCAGCTTTCCGCCGCCCACACCCGCGCCCACCTGGAAAAAGCCGTAGCCGCGTTTATCGAGGTAGGCAGGGAGCTGGGTACCCTAAAAGACCGTAGCGCCCAGCAGCCGGAAGGCGGCCAGGTAGTAACGAACACGCCGTAAGGTTAGCTAAAGTGCCTTTTGTAAAAGCCTGGCTGCTTACGTAGCCGGGCTTTTTCTTCGTATCATTGGTTTAAAACTGCTGCTATGCTAACCCGACTCTCTGTTTCAGGCTTTAAAAACTTGGTGGGTGTAGATGTTCGTTTTGGACCTTTTACCTGTATTGCAGGTACGAATGGGGTAGGTAAATCGAACCTGTTTGATGCCATTACTTTTTTAAGCTATCTGGCCACCTATCCTCTGCAAGAAGCCGCTTTGATGGTGCGTGATGAGCAAAACAAGACAGGCGACCTACGAAGCTTGTTTACTCGTACCGGAGACGAGCATGTGGCACAGATGTCATTTGCGGCAGAAATGATTGTGCCAATGCAGGGCACGGACGATTTAGGACAAACAGCCGATGCTTCTATATCTTTTCTTCGATATGAGCTAGTGCTAGGCTATGAGGAATCATCTACCATCAGCACGGTTGGTAGGTTGGTATTACTCTCGGAAAGGCTGGTGCATATTAACCGGGGTGATGCAGCACGTAAGCTAGGTTTTGCACATCGACCTGATTGGCGTAATAGTGTTATCAAAGGCAGGCGTACAGCGCCATTTATTAGTATAGGTGCGGAACGGGACCATACTGTTATTCAAAGGCACCAAGAGGGCAACCAAGGCCGAACGTGGAAGTATTCTGCTTCTACTCTAACGCGCACGGTTCTATCAGCCAGTACTGCTGCCGAAGCTAGTACGGCTCTATTGGCTAAGCAAGAGATGCAGTCGTGGCGTTTACTGCAACTTGAGCCAACAGCTTTACGCCGCCCCGATAGTTTTATGGCTACTACTCGCTTGGGATCAGACGGGTCGCATTTACCAGCTACCTTATACCGTTTAGCCCGGCAGGATGGGGCCGAACACGAAAATGAACACTACGCACAAATAGGTAATCGGCTAAATGAATTGAATGAAGATGTAAAGCGCGTCCGAATTGACCGGGATGATAAAAGAGAATTGCTAACGCTGGAAATAGAAGACCGTTCTGGTACCCGTCATTCAGCCCGTGCCCTTTCAGATGGTACGCTACGCTTCTTGGCACTCACTGTTATTGAGGAGGACCCTCAACTTGGCGGGGTGCTTTGTCTGGAAGAGCCAGAAAATGGAATTCATCCAGCCAGAATCCCAGCTATGCTAGAGTTACTACAAGATATAGCTACTGATCCTACTATTCCCATTGGACCTGATAACCCGTTACGCCAAGTGATTATTAATACGCACTCTCCAGCTGTAGTGCAGCTTATTCCGCAGGATTGCTTAGTAATAGCCGACAGAATCAGTAACAGAGAAGGGGGCAAAACGGTAAGCCGAGTACGATTTAGCGCTGTCCCTGATACATGGCGCGTAGTGGATAATCCAACGGCTTCAGTAGTACAGCTTGGCAAGCTATTGGATTATCTTAATCCGGTTCCTTATAAAATAGCTCGCCGGGCTAAAGGCGAACGGCTTATTGACCGGGCCGATATTCAACAGCTATCCTTATTCCCGGCAGCCAGCCTTACTCCTGAACCTCATGCCGCTTAGGGTTACTATAGTAGCAGACGGCAGTTCTGATCAAGCCTTAAAAGCCATTGTTGAATGGCTGCTAGAACAGCATTTGCCTATTGAAGAAGCCTTTGAAGTGGTAGTGGCCGACCTGCGGCAGGTGCCACGTCCACCCAGTCAGCCAAAAGAGAGGCTGCGCCAGTCGTGGCAGTTATTTCCGGGTGATGTGCTTTTTGTACATCGTGACGCGGAGAAAGAACCTTTAGTTGTGCGCCAACAGCAAATCGATGAATGGGTAGCAACCTCTTTCATTGCTCCTCCTGACTATGTTAAAGTTATACCAGTACGTATGACAGAAGCTTGGCTGCTGACTGATGAGGCCGCTATTAGGGAGGCCGCTGGTAACCCTAATGGGACCATGCCTCTGCACCTGCCTGCTAGTAGCCGCTTGGAGGCTCTGCCTGACCCTAAAGAAGTATTGTTGGCAGCTTTACGAATAGCCACTGGAAATACCGTACGCCGACGTCGTTCCTTTAATGAGCGACAGGCTGTACACTTGGTAGCCGATTTTACTCGTGACAACGGGTTCCAGGCATTGCGTGTGCTAGAGTCATTCCGCATGCTAGAAACCGAAGTAAATCACTTTATCCAGCAGCATTATTATTACCCTATTAAAACCTAGTCAGAGCCTTATAACCAAAATTTGGAATTCAGCTGCCATTCCACGTTCTCTACGCGGCAACCTCCGCCGCGGGAGTGGCGGGGCGGGGGGCACCGTCGAAGAGGAACTCGTTGAGGCGG
Organism: Hymenobacter guriensis; assembly: GCF_015773195.1. Taxonomy (GTDB): domain Bacteria; phylum Bacteroidota; class Bacteroidia; order Cytophagales; family Hymenobacteraceae; genus Hymenobacter; species Hymenobacter guriensis. The sequence continues at coordinate 39,490 of NZ_JADWYK010000021.1, read as the reverse complement.
GCGCGCAGGTCGGCGGGGGCCAGGTTGCGGAACACTTCCCCGCCGCGTACCAGCGAAATCTGGCCGGTTTCCTCGCTCACCACCAGCACCACGGCGTCCGTCACCTCGCTCAGCCCGATGGCGGCGCGGTGGCGCAAACCCATGGACGCCGGCACATCGGGGTTTTCGCTTACGGGCAGTATGCAACGGGCGGCCTGCAGCCGGTTGCGGGTGATGATAACGGCCCCATCGTGCAGGGGCGAGGTCTTGTTGAAAATGCTCATCAGCAGCCGCTTGCTGATGGCGGCGTCAATCAGGTCGCCGGAGTCAGCAAAGAACTGTAGGTCGGAGCCCTGGGTGAAGGCAATGAGGGCGCCGGTGTTTTTGCCCGCCAGGCTTTTGGCGGCTTCCACGAAAGGCGTGATGTTCATTTTCTCGGCCGTGGTGTCGCGGCGCCAGGCAAACATGCGCATTCGCTCAAAGGTGGTGGCCTTGCCGATGTTGAGCAGAAACCGCCGGATTTCCTGCTGAAACAGAATAATACTGGCCAGCACCCCCACGCTCATAAACTGCCCCAGAATGGAAGTAAGCAGCTCCATGCCCGCCGCCCGCACCACCAGGTACAGCAGGTAGATGGACATCAGCCCCAGAAATACCTTGAGGGCCACGCTGCCCGTGAGCAGCTTGTAGAGCTGGTAGAACAGCACCGTCACCAGCAGCACGTCTACCACGTCCAGCCAGCCGATGCGCAGGAAGCCGAGGGTAAACGAGCCAATCATGGGGAAACGGGAACAGGGTAGGAGTTGCGCACGAGTTGTATGGTCTGCACGGCTTCGGCTACGTCGTGTACGCGCAGCACCCGGGCGCCGTTGAGCAAGGCCATGGTATGGACGGCAATAGTTCCGGTGAGGGCTGCATCGGGAGTAAGGCCGAGGGGCTTGTACACCATCGATTTGCGCGAGACGCCCACCAGCAGCGGAAGGCCCAGCAGCTGTAGCTCGGGCAGGCGCCGCAGCAGCTCGTAGCCCTGCTGCGGGGTTTTGGCAAAGCCGAAGCCCGGGTCCAACAGCACGTCCACCACGCCGGCGGCCCGCAGCGCCGCCAGCCGGCTTCGGAAAAAGCGCACCATCTCTAGCACCAGATCGTGGGCGTAGTGCGTGTGCTGGGCCATAGTTTGGGGCGTGCCGCGCAGGTGCATCAGCACGTAGGGCACGCCCAGCCGGCCGGCCGTAGCCAGCAGCTCCTCGTCCAGGGTGCCCGCACTGATGTCGTTGAGAATGTCGGCGCCCAGGGCTACGGCCTCGGTGGCTACCCCGGCCCGGAAGGTATCCACGGACAGAAATGCCTCAGGGAAGGCCTCCCGCACGGCCTGCAGGGCGGGCAGCACGCGGCGCTTTTCCTCGTCTTCGGGTACCTCTGTGGCGCCGGGGCGGGTGCTGTAGCCGCCCAGGTCGAGAATAGCGGCTCCGGCCTGCAGCATGGTTTCGGCCCGGCGCAGCAGCTCATCGGTGGCCTGCACGCGGCTACCCTGGTAGAAGGAGTCGGGGGTGAGGTTGAGGATGCCCATTACCTGCGGGCGGCGCAAATCGAGCACGCGTCCGCGGGGGCAACGCAGGGTTTGCCTGGCCGAAAAGCACGTATCTTGCGCAGCTGTGAGGGTCATGAGAGCACGAAAGTGTAAGCCGGCCCGCCGCGCAGGCGGCCCGCCGCAAAGGTGAGGTATTCGCCCGAAACGGCGCCGCCGGCAACGCCCGGAATGGTCCGAAGTTTTTAAATCTAGCCTGAAAATCTTGCACAACCAAACCCAGCACGAGTACGACCAGGTAATCAGCCAGTGCCGCGCGCTGTTTCTGGCCAAGACGCACGACTACGGCACAGCCTGGCGCATTCTGCGCCTGCCTTCCGTTACCGACCAGCTCTACATCAAGGCCCAGCGCATCCGGTCTATCCAGGAAAAAGGCACCCAATTGGTCGACGAAGGCATCGAAGGCGAGTTCGTGGCCATTGTGAACTACTGCCTGATTGCGCTGATGCAGCTGCGCCTGCCCGCCGACGCACCCCTGGAGCTAGACCCCGCAGAGGTTACCGCCGCCTACGACCACGAGGTGGACCTCACGCGCCAACTGCTGTTCGCCAAAAACCACGACTACGGGGAGGCCTGGCGGCAGATGCGCATCGAAAGTATTACCGACATCATCCTGATGAAGCTGCACCGCACCAAGCAGATCGAAGACCTGCAGGGCCGCACGCGCGTGTCGGAAGGGGTGGAGGCCAACTACCGCGACATGCTCAACTATGCCGTGTTCTGTTTGATAAAAATGGGAGTTAGTGCCTAGTTGGTCGTGCATCGTGCTTCGTAACTGGACGAGAAAAATGCCGTTTGGTGCAAGCGGCATCCGTAACTTGCACCGTATCCCTACACCTGTCTTAATCTGCGTTCCAGCCGTAGTACCCATGGCTTTTTCCAAGCACTGGGCACTACGTACTAAGCACTACTTACCATGAGACAACTCACGCGCATTTGCTGGCTGCTGCTGGGGGTGCTGTTTATTTTTTCGGGGCTGATCAAGCTCAACGACCCCGTGGGCACGGCCATCAAGCTGGAAGAATATTTCGAGGTATTCGCGGTGGATTTCGGACGGTTCTTTCTGGCTTTCAAGCCTCAGGCCCGCCTGATTTCGCTCGTGCTCAGCTCCCTGGAAGTGATTCTGGGCGTGGCCCTGCTGCTGCGCTGGCACCTGCGCAAAACCCTCTGGACGCTGCTGGTGCTGCTGGTGTTCTTTACCTTTCTTACGTTCTACTCGGCTGCGTTCAACAAAGTAACCGACTGCGGCTGCTTCGGCGACTTCATCAAGCTCACGCCCTGGCAGTCGTTCAGCAAGGATGTGCTGCTGCTGGTGCTGTGGGTTGTGGTTTTCTTCAACCAGAAGCACCTGCGGCGCGTGTTTGCCAAGGGCACGCTGGGCGTAGTGTATATCACCGTAACAGCGTCGGTGGCCATTGGTATTGGCGTGTACGCGCTGGGCCACCTGCCATACTTTGATTTCCTGCCCTATAAAGTCGGCAACGACATCGGCAAGCTCATGAAGCCCTCGGCGCCGCTGCGCTACAAGTACATCATGGAGCGCGGGGGCCAGAGCCAGGAGTTTACGGAGTACCCCACCGATACCACCTGGAAGTTCAAGCAGATGGTGACGCTGAACCCGGAGGCCGCGCCCAAAATCACGGATTTCCGGGTGTGGAACGATGAGGGCGACTTCACCCCCAAGATTCTGCAGGGCAACAAGCTGCTGCTCATTGTGCAGAACACCGATAAAGCCGACCGGGACCGGTTCGTGGTCATCAACCAGCTGGTGCAGTCGGTAGACTCCTCGCGCAAGAAAACGGAGTTTCTGGTGGTCACCAGCAGCAGCCCGGCTGAGTTCGACGCCTTCCGCCACGAGGTAAACTTGGCGGCCCCGTTCTACTACGCCGATGCTACCGTGCTTAAAACCATGATTCGCTCCAACCCCGGCTTTATCCTGCTCAAGGACGGCGTGGTGAAAGGCAAGTTCCACTACCACGACATCCCCAGCCGCGCCAAAGTAGAGGAGCTGTTGTAAAAAGGGACTTGGGGTCTTAGGGGTTTAGGGACTTGGTTTCCGTTCTAACTAACAACGGCTTGTTGGTTTATTGAACTGCAAACCAAGTCCCCAAGTCCCCAAGTCCCTGAGTCCCCAAGACCCAAAATCATGCTTGGATTTCTTTTTCGGCGGGTGTGGCAGGGGGCGCTGGTGCTGGTGGGCGTGGCCCTCACGGTGTTTTTCCTATTTAACGTGCTGCCCGGCGACCCGGTAGCCTTGCTGGCCGGCCAACGCTCCGACGCCGCCACCCGTGCCGCCATTGCCGCCGACCTGGGCCTCGACCAGCCCTTGCCCTTGCAGCTGGCCGGCTACCTCAACGACGTATCACCCATCGGGCTGCACCCACGCGACTCGGCGGGCGTGGCCAAGTATGGCGGCGTGGCGCTGCTGCCGCTGGGCAAGCAGGCCGTAGTGCTGAAGAAGCCGTATCTGCGTCGCTCGTTTCAAAGCAACAAGGAAGTGCTCAGCATTTTGGCTGACCACTTCACCGGTACGCTGTGGCTGGCGCTGGCAGCTATGGCCCTGGCGGCTTCGGTGGGTATTGCGCTGGGCGTTGTGGCTGCCCTGCGCCCGCACTCCTGGCTCGACCGCGCCCTGATTTCGGTGTCGGTGCTGGGTATTTCGGTGCCTTCGTTTGTGGCGGCCATACTCATTGCCATGACGTTCGGCTTTTACTGGAGCCATTGGACTGGCCTCAACCTCACCGGGCAGCTCTACGAAACCGACCCCTTCACGGGCCGCCATCTGGTGCTGCGCAACCTGCTGCTGCCGGCTTTTGCGCTGGGCATCCGGCCGCTGGCGGTTATTGTGCAGCTCACGCGCAGCTCCATGCTGGAGGTGATGAGCCAGGACTACATCCGTACGGCGCGGGCCAAGGGCTTATCCGGCTACGGCGTGGTAGTGGGGCATGCCCTGCGCAATGCCCTCAACCCGGTAGTTACGGCCGTTTCGGGCTGGCTGGCTTCGCTCATGGCAGGCGCATTTTTTATCGAATACATCTTCAACTGGAAAGGCCTGGGCACCGTCACGCTCCGCGCCGTGGAGAACCTCGATTTCCCGGTGGTAATGGGCGCTACCATCTTTATTGCGGCCCTGTTTGTGCTGGTGAATATCGTGGTAGATGTGCTGTATGCTGTGCTCGACCCGCGCGTAAAGCTGAGCTAGCCGGGCTTCTTTTTCTTTCTCTACTGCTCCTGATGAAGGCATTTATTTTCGACCTCAACGGCACCATGATCCACGATATGGATTACCATACCCGGGCTTGGCAGTCGTTGCTGAATGAGGAGTTGGGCGGTTCCTTTACCTGGGAGGAAGTGAAGCCGCAGATGTACGGCAAAAACCAGGAAGTACTGGTGCGTATGCTGGGCGCAGGCCGCCTCACCGACGAAGAAATGCAGCGCCTCTCCCTGCAAAAGGAGCGGCGTTATCAGGCGGAATACCGCCCGCATCTGGCCCTTTTGCCCGGCCTGGCGGAGTTTCTGGAAAAGGCGCACCAGCGGCAAATACCCATGGCCATTGGCTCGGCCGCTATTCCGTTCAACATCGACTTCGTGCTGGATACGTTGGGTATCCGGCATTACTTCAGCGCCATCGTCAGTGCCGACAACGTCACGCTGAGCAAGCCCCACCCCGAAACGTTTCTGCAGGCCGCCGCGCAGCTCGGCGTGGCTCCGGCCGATTGTCTGGTGTTCGAAGACGTGCCGAAAGGGGCAGAAGCGGCGCTGAACGCGGGTATGCCGGCCGTCATCCTCACCACCACGCACCAGATCGAGGAGTTCAGTCACCTGCCCAACATCCGGCACTTCGCCCCTGACTTTCAGAACGCCTTTATGCAAGGTTTGGCAAAGTAGTCAGCCGCCCGGCCGCGCATGTATCTTGCTGCCCTGCATTACCTTTTGACTTTTTGTTTATGCGCCTGTTTCTGATTGGTATGCCCGGAGCCGGCAAAACCACCCTGGGCCGCGCCCTGGCTTTGCGCGGCGGCCTGCCGTTCCTGGACTTGGACGAGGAAATTGTACGGCAGGAGCAGCGCAGTGTGGCTGAAATCTTTTCGGCGGAAGGCGAAGCATATTTCCGGGCTGTAGAAGCGCGCCTGGTGCGCCAGCTGATTGAGCAGCATCCGCAACTGGTGCTGGCTACCGGGGGTGGGGCCCCTTGTTTCCATGATACCATGGATGCGCTGCTGGCCTCAGGCGTCACTGTATGGCTGGATGTGCCGGTGCCGGAACTGGTGGCGCGCCTGCACCGGGCCGCCGCGGCCCGGCCCCTGCTGGCCGCCCTGCCCGATGAGCAGGCGCTGAAACAGCGACTCACCGAAACCATAGCAGCCCGCCGCGGGTTTTACAGCAGAGCGGCGCTTCGTTGTGCCCCCCCGGCCTGCACACCTGATGCGTTGTGGGCCCTGGTGCAGCACTACCAGGCCACGGCTTAATATAGTAGCCCGATGCACGTTTGCGGGTTGATGGTTACTTTTGCGTTTTGAATCATTCTTTGCAGTACCATGGAACAGAAAGCTGCCCCAACCTCGGGACAACTGCATAAACCCAAACACAAAGGCTCGGCTCAGCTGTTCGAGAATCCTGTGCTGGAGCGCCTTACGCATACCCATATTGCCGCCCCTCTCAGCATTTTCTTCGGCGTGGCGGCCCTGAGCCTGTATTACAGCCTTAGCCGCGGCCTGCTCACGGGGCTGGCGGCTTTCGGGCTGTTTCTGGCGGGGTGGTTTGCCTTCACGCTGGTAGAGTATCTGATGCACCGCTTCCTCTACCATATTAAGCCCAGTACCCCGGGCCGGGCCAAGTTTCAGTACACCATGCACGGCGTCCACCATGAGTTCCCGAAAGACAAGACGCGGCTGGCTATGCCTCCCATCGTAACGGTATTCGTAGCTTCGCTGCTGTTCTTCATCTTCTGCTTCGTGTTCGGCAACGCAGGCTTTGGTATTCTCGCCGGTTTCGTGTTCGGCTACGCGCTGTATCTGTTTGTACACTACGCCATTCACGTGTACTCGCCGCCCAAAAACTTTCTGAAGTTCTGGTGGCATCACCACGCCCAGCACCACTACCGGCAGGATGAGGTGGCTTTCGGAGTATCCACCACCCTATGGGACCACATCGTCGGTACCATGCCCGAGAGTCGCAAAGCCGGCTAACTGGTTGTAAATAAATGCAAAAAGGCAGCCTGCGGGCTGCCTTTTTTGTTATGTCGTTATGAGGACATGAACAGCCTACCGGCGCCGCACCTTGCCCAGAATCCACCAGATCAGTAAAATCACCAGCACGACGCCAATGATTCCGGTCCAGGCGCCGGCCTTGAAAATGTCACCGATAACGTCGCAGCTGCTCAAGGAGAAAGTAAGTAGCACCAGCAGGCTCATGGCCAGCATTGAGCGGAAAGAGTTCATAGGAAAAGGCTTTTGGAAGAGAGGGAAGAGTCAGGAGACCGTCAGTGTGGGCGGCCAGTCTGTCTGATACTGTCCCTAAGCCCGAAAAGTTGACTTCAGCCTTATTCCGTAACTGCCTAAACGCAAAAAGCCTATCGTTTCCGATAGGCTTTTTGTTTGTGCGCTCCCTCCTGGGATCGTGCTTTCCACTTCATCTACTTGAAAGTCAGTACAGTTAGTTTTTTGCCATACCGGTTTCTATACCGGTTTAGTTGATTTGCCTGTAAAAAGCCTCCGCGCTCTCCAGTGGGGAGCGCGGCTATTCTTCGTTATCTGGCCTTTGTTGAAGCCGGTCCATTACGTAACGCATATCGGCTTCTAAACTTGCCACTTTGCGTACCATCGCAAAACGAGTATTAGGGAATTGGAAGTTGATACCTGCCTGTACACGCCACATCTCCAGCACCTCGCTTGCGGCCTGGTCGAAAGTGGGATACTCTTCATTGTCGGATTGCAACGCGAAGGCCCCGCGCTCCTTCCGCCGGTCAATGACGCGTTTTACCACAACTGCGGCATGCGTAACTATTACATATATATACCCCTCCTGAATCGACTCAGCCTGCAGGTCCACGAAGCGGGCTATTACCCAACTCTGTGGATAAAGAGTCGGGCTCATTGAGTTACCCGTTACCTCGAAGGCTCGGAAGGTCGCGTTGCGGAATTGCGGTAGTGGGATAGAGAAAGCTGGGAGCTTGTGGTAAAACTCCTGTTCCAAGTAGCGTGTTGGGTAACTCGCCTCAGCCTGTGTGCTTACCATTGCGATATTCTCCCGCTGGTCGGAGTCAACGGTAACCATTGGCACACCATGATAGCCTTTTCGAGACTCTGCTTCTATCAAACGTTGAAGCATCTCAAGGTCTGGGTCTCCTACTAAATAGTCTAGAGAGACACGATATAGCTGAGAGGCCGCTTCATGAAATTCAACATCCCATACATACTTGCCTGTGCCTTCAACAGCCCATTCTATTTTATGTAATTCATCTGCTGTTATTCCAAATGCTTTTGCAGCTTCATCTAAGCTAATGCCGCGAAGCTCTCTTATTCTCTTCAGTCTATTCAAATGGTAAAACCGCTCCCTACTCGCTTCCTGCGCTTCCTCGACAGCCTGCACAGGATCTTTATGCATGTATCCGCTCATTATCATTGGCTCTTCCCCATTTAAGAGCCAATCCATGCTGACGTTTTTGTACGCAGCTGCGATTTTTTGAAGCATCTCTGTTCCAGGGGTATTCTTCCTCTTCCCAAATAGGTCACTGATCGCGCTAGGAGTGATGCCTATTTTTTCCGCAAAATGCCTCTGGTTGCCATCTGCAAAAGAGTCAATTAAAATCCTAATACGCTGACTTATAGGATGCTCTTGCTTTTCCATTGAGGAATCAGAAAAAAAAGTTCGCTATTGCGTTTGACTTGTTCGCTATTGCGTATATCTTTGAAACAACAACAACAACGCACGCAATATACGGCGGGCCAAAAGATGCCTATGAATCAAACCACACCTGCCCTCACGATTCGGCAACTCATGCCTCCAGGCTTTCTGGCCGAACTCGCTAAGCGCACCGGGCTGCGCAATCCCTCTAACCTAGCTCAACTGGTGAGGATGGAGCAAACCACTAGTCGCCACTGGCCAGCGGTGTTGGGCTTAGCTAAGGAAACCAACCCCGAAGGCTTTGCCCAATGGGAATCTGCTCAAAAAGACCTCGCTCAAGCGGTTACCGCCGCTTCTTAATCACAACCAACCTTTCTCAACCTCCCTACTCAAAATGAAAGTAGTATCCTTCAGTGCCCCCTTGGTGCCACGCCTCTCCTGCGCCCGTCGGACGCACGGAAAGTTCGACATCCTCTCGGGCTTCCATCCGACCGACCGCCTGCATATCACGAGCCCGATTGAGGGTTTCGACGCGGGTACGATTCTCCCCGTCCTGGGCTTCTGCCTCTGCTTTGATGCTGAAGGCAACACCTACGCTGTGCGGGCCTATGTTTCCGGCTACGGCATTACTGCCGCCGGCCGCGAGGCTGTCCGCTTCCCCACGGCCTTCCAGCAGGAGGAAATATTCGCCGACCTGCCGCAATTCATTACTGAGCTGGATATGACGGAATGCGCCGATGCGGTGTGCTTGGAGCGACTGCATGAGGCTGTCATTATTCCGATGTACCCGAGCGCGGAACACATGCGCAAAGCGGCCTAGTGGGACAAAATAAACCCCGGCCGTTACCGCAGCCGGGGTTCCCTTTCATCAACCGCTCGCCTACTCAAGCCGAGCGTTTAATTGAAACAAAGATATGGATAATTCCACGAAAAGTCCAGAGGAGGCTGCAGTATGAACAGCGGCGTTCAAATCCCCGTGGAGTTGCTTCTGCCTCACGTCTTGCCTGCCTTTCAGGAGCAGATGCAGGCGTGGCTAGAGGCCCAGCCCCAGCCCGACCCACAGTACACGGTGCTGCAGGTGGCCGAGATTCTGAATCTGGACGAAAGCACCATCCGCAACTACTTCACCCTCCCGGCTACGCACCCGCTGGCCCTGCCCTGGGTGCCGTGCACGGATTCCGCCAAAGGTCGCCGGGTACTGCTCTCCGACCTCACCGCCTGGCAGCAGCGCAACCGCCGCACCAACCAGGTCATTCCCCTCACCGAAGATAAGCGCCCTGCCCGCCGTGGGGCCCTCCCCAAACGCCGCAGCGCGGTATAAGCACCCTTCAATTATGGCAATTACTAAAATTACTTACCAGCCAGCGCAGGCAGCCGAGGCTGCTGAGCAGGAGCGCTTGGAACGCCGCCGGTGGAACGAAATAGTTGTCACAGGTCTGCGGCAAATGTTGCCAACTGCTTTTCTTGAGTCTTTGCCTAAGACGATGAATGGCTATACGCAGACAGAAGCCGATTATTGGCTCGAGCCCGAAGTAGAGCCTATCCGGCCTGACTCTCACAAAATTCTGGTTTCAGGAATTGCCCCTTGCCACAATAGCTGGATTGCCAACTCGATGGCTCCAAGGTTTTTAAATGGGGTTTCCTTCTGGGCAGAGGAAGTGCTTCCAGGGGAGGAGATGGTCGAAGGGAATGTGTATTGCCTTCAATACATAGAGGAGTTGTCATTCGCGGGAACGATCAGAGCCTTTCGCTATTTGCGAAAGAAGCAAGGCTCTTTAGGCATGCGCATGATAATTCAAGATGATGCGGATGCCTGCCCGGACTGGACAGAAGACGGCTACGCGTGGCGCCACCCGAACCTTCGCCTCTATCGCTTTCTTCGGTATGAGTCATTTGCGGAAGTGGCATGTTGCCTACCTACCGCAGCGTTTCCCCGCCGCAACTGGGATGCATTGTACGCCAACCACGTAGCGTACGAGCAGCACAGGGAGAAAGAGCGGGCTCGGCGTCGTGAGCTATATGCTCAGCGCAAGCAGCCGAAAGCTCAAGAGCCTAGCCGACCCGTTATCGGCTTCTCCAAAATAAAGCGCATGCCAGCCGAGGTTGGCGGGTTCCAGCGGCGAAAAGCGGCCTGAGCAGGGGAGTAACGAATCGTTATACCCTTTGCCTCCCACCGTCGCATGAACTACTACACCCTGTTTAATTACTTCTGGCGAATAAAGCGTCTGGAGCATTCATTCACCCCCAACGAAATCGCCGTGTATCACGCTTTGGCGGATCACTGCAACCTGTTAGGGTGGAAGAATCCCTTCAACTTGTCTGTGGATGAACTACGGGTCAAGACTGGAATAAAGACGAAAGAGCCGCTGGACACGGCCCGCAACAAGCTGAAGCAATACGGGCTGCTTGATTACAAGAACGGGCAGGGGAGAGGCAATACCACACAGTATTTTTTAGTGCTGCCGCCGGGCTGCGAAGATGATGAGGGAGAAAAGGGTGATAAAAAGGGTATGAAAAACACCCCCTTTTCGCCCCCCTTTTCCTCCCCCTTTTCCCCGCCCTTTTCGCCCCCAGAAACTACCACAGTACATAAGAAGAAAACTAAACCAAAACGAAAAGAAGGAGCTAACGCTCCTCCGGTGGGCGAGGTTGAATTAAGTGCTGAGGAAAAGGAATTTCAGTGGGTGGGGGACAATACCCCCCGGGTTCTGGAAATGAAGAAACCGCTAACGGCTGAGCAATACAGGGCGTGTTGCTCGAAGTTCAGCAAAGCCGTTGTGCAGGACGTGTTGCAAGGCATGGAGAACCACGCCAAGCTGCTAACCGCCTACTTGAGTGCCAGCCTGACCCTCCAAGACTGGTGCAAACGCCGGGCCGGGCCGTTGCAAGGCAATACCCGCACCGCTTCAGTCAATGCCACCACCGCTACTGGCTCCATCAATCAAAAAGTAGCTGACCAACGAAAAACCAAGCCGACATGAACCCGCTCGAAAACTACTCCCACCTTCCGCAGAATTCCATTGAGCTGGAGCGGGCCGTGCTGGGTGTGATGCTTACCCAGCCAACGGGCCTGCGCGAAGCCCTGGAGCTACTCCGTGGTGGCGCCGACACGTTCTACCACCCGCCCCACCGACCCCTGTTCACGGCGATTCAGCGCCTGAACGCTACTGGCAAGACGGTAGATTATTACACCGTAGGCCAGTACCTGGCGCAAGTTGGCAAAATGCAGGCGGCCGGCGGCTCGCGCTACATTCAGGGTCTGCTGGCTAAGGCTCCATACGGCACCGGTATAGCCGATTACTGCCAGTACATGAACCTGCTGTGGGGCAAGCGGCGCGTTGGCGTATTGATGCACCAGCTTACCAAGGACGCGGCCGACCCAACAACGGACCTATCCGATCTGCTGGCTTCGGCTTACGCCACCATCAACCAGATTCAGGAGGGCCTGCAGGTACGGGGCACCTACACGCTCAGCGGCCTGCTCGATCAGGTAGCGGAGGAAATTGTAGCCGCGACCCTCAAACCCGGCGGTATTACGGGTATTCCTTCGGGCCTCGGCTCGATTGACGATGTGACCGGCGGTTGGCAGCCCTCGGACCTGATAATTGTGGCGGCCCGGCCTGGCGTTGGTAAAACCAGCTTTGCCCTGGCCAACGCCGTGCCCGCCGCCCTGGCTGGCTACCCCGGCGCCATCTTCAACCTGGAGATGAGCAACACGCAGATGGTGCGCAAAACCATAGCCACCGAGCTAGGGGAATACTCGACCAACCAGCTGGCAAAGGGCTACTTTCCCAGTGGAGGCGTAGAGGAGGCCCGCACGATTCGGGATCGGGTGACCCGGCTGGAGCAGGCGGAAATCTACCTCGAAGACACGCCCGGCCTTTCCATCGGGGAATTTCGCGCCAAAGCCGCCCGCCTCAAAGCCGAGCACGACATCCGCTGGATTGTTGTCGACTACCTGCAGCTGATGACTGGCGAGAAGAAAGGCAGCCGGGAGCAGGAAATCGGCAGCATCAGCCGGGGCCTGAAGCTCACGGCCAAGGAGTTGAACGTGCCGGTTATTGCCCTCTCGCAGCTCAGCCGGGCCGTGGAAAGCCGGGGAGGAGAAAAGAAGCCCATGCTCAGCGACCTACGCGAGTCCGGCAGCATTGAGCAGGATGCCGATGTAGTCGTGTTCCTCTACCGCCCTGAGTACTACAAGATCAAGGAGGACGAAATGGGCGAGTCCGTAGCAGATACCACGGAGGTGATTTTCGCCAAGCACCGCAACGGCCCGCTGGCTGAGGTGATAGTGGGCTCTACCATGAAGAACGGGCGCTATTTCGACCTGGAACCCGCAGCGCCAGTTGCCGAACCAGCGCCAGCGGAACACTTTGGGCCGCGCATCTTGCCCCTGAAGCTGCCCTCGCTCAGTACCCTGCGCACGGCCACCGCGAGCCACTTCTCCGACGACGGAGCCCCGGTCAGCTAACCAATGGAACAGTACTCGGAACCTACCCGGCAAGCCCTCGAAAAGGACTTGCACGGGGCCTCCACGGCCTACTTGTTGCAGCTCGGTCTGTACTTCAAACAGCGCGGCGGCCCTGGCTTTGAGTTAGTTAAGGCAGAAGTCCGCCGCCGAATTCGGCCCACAGCCCGCATTATTCCCCTCTACCCAGCCCAGCCATGAATACGCTCCCTCCCGTTCCCGATTCCCTCCGTGAGCTTGCCCGGAAGCAACTGGCCCGCCGCGACCAAGTGCAGCAGATACCCTCCCCCCGGCGCCGGATTCACAGCCTCGGCGTGTATGCCAAAACGGTGCGGGATATCATCGTTCAGCGCACCCGCCGCCCTGGCGGAAATCCGCACATCGACGGGGGCTGGGCCAACGCGGGGGAGTGGCAGAAGCTGCTGGGCCAGTTCGACAAGGCCGTGGGCGCTCTACGCACTGGTTGGCAGGCGCTTAAGGACGCTGAGCCAGCCGTGCAGCGTGTACTGGCAGCGTGGCAGGAGCAACATGGCGAGTGGCCCGACGAGGACAGCGAAGACTACTGGCTACTACTGGCGCCGGAACTGAACAAAGCGCGCGGCAACACGCACGAGCTGGTCGAAGCTGCCCTGCAACAGTGGGTAGCCACGATGGGGAAATACCTACACCTGTTGCGCACCAGCCAGTACATCGACGGGCCACTGGCCAAGGCTGGCGAGCTTGATAACTGCCGGAAACTTCACCCTACCAACCGACTGCCGGGCGCCTCAGCTGCGGCTTAATCTTACCCCAACCATGACAGAAGCAAAAACCCTTGCCGAACGCTATGCGGACGTCGAAACCAAGGTTACGAGCATCCTGGCGAACATCGACTACTTCATAGAGGTGGCCTCTCCCAGCCAGCGCGGGGAATGGGAAGTCCTAAAAGAAAAGGGACAGCAGGCCTGGAGTCAAGCGCAGGCCGCCCGGGAGAAACAGAAGCAGGCCCACGGCAAAGCATGGGAGGCCACGGCCACCGATGGCCCACACAAGCCCGCGCAAGAAGCTATGCAGCTGCTTCAGGAGTCCGGCCAAGAGGATGCCCGCACCGCAGCCTTGCTGATTGACTTCCTGGGTGAATACGCCCGCATGACCATCGGCTACCCCTCAGACCCTTGGTAAGACTGGCCCCGGAAGTAGTCCATTCTGCTGAATAACATTGACTTACACCTTTTACACCTTTTCTACCATGAGCGAAATCCGAGAAATCCTCCCCCAAGGCAACCTGTATCAAGGACGGGTATGCGACTTTCACCCACCTGTAGCGCCCGAACGATATGCCCAGGAGGTGCGTGAAGGCTACTCCCGCCGCCACATGGCTATCAAGGAAGCGGCAGCACAGGGCCGCCTCATCGGCGTAAACTTTATGCACTTCGAGTACGCGCCGAACGCGGAACGGGCCATGCACACCCGGTACGCCGAGGGCGTCAACCTCTATCCTCAGTACCCTTTCCTGCATCTGTTCCTGACGCTGGCCTGCCCGTGGCGCAAGCTCGCGGTACTGGTAGAAGAGGAGGAAACGCCCTGGACACCGCAGCAGATTCAGGATGAAGACGAGCTGCTAACGCTCAACGGCTGGCGCGTGTACCGCCTCCCTGGCCACGCGGCCCGAACCTTCCAAAAGGATGTACTGCCCGACCACATCAGCTACGGCCTGGAAAACGGCTGGCAGGCGGACGGGGAGGCGGAAGAATGGGAAAAGCTGCAGCCGCAGATGCGCCGGGTGACTATCGATGGCTTTTTCAAGTGGCTCCGCAAAGAGCACTTCTCACAAGGCGCGCTGAAGTGGTACCGCAACCGGGACCGGCAGTTGGTCAGCTCCTACATCGCCCGCAACCAGTTCGTGCTGACCTCAGACGAAATCACCGCCGGCACGGCCCACGACTTTGAGGGCGACCATCTGGACTTTGGGCCGGTGCCGTAGCCACCCAGCTTTCCGCCGCAACACTTCATACTTAACTCATTCAACGCCATGTACTACAAAATCCTAGAGAAGATTTCCGCTGAGGACAACCTCGCCCAGCTTTTCAACGCCTACATGCGCCGGCTCTCCACGATGGAGGTCATAAGCGCCCCGAACACCAGCATGGGCGAGTTCACCCAGCTATTGAAAGAACTATGCACCGATGAGGGCGCCCGCCTCAAAGAGCCCAGCACCCGCGCCACCCAAACCTGGGACTTTAGTATGCCCCGGTTCTATATGCTGCATATGCTCAACGGCTCGCTGAATGACCTGCACAGCGAGGTAATCGAATCCATAGCCCTGCTGACGGAATTATTCGACGTGTATGATGGCGACCTGAAACGGTACGCTATCGAGAAGCGGATGGACAGCATCAACGAGCACGGCAGCGAAGAGGACTCTGACTGGGTGGAAGATGGCATTGGCCCGGATGGGCAGAAGTGGAAAGCCTCCTTCAAGGACGACGAGGAAAGCCTCGCCCCCTACACGCTTCGCAGTGACCTGCAGCAGTTCTTTGATGGCTCCGATTCTACGGGGGAACACATTGGCAGCAGCCAGCCTGCCGACTTTGCCCTGTTTTCCAGCGTAGTAGCCAGCGCCACCGACTTCAGCCCGTTCAAATTCTTTCGGGACCAGCTGGGCAAGGAGATACCGAAGTACCGCCAAACGGAAGACGGGGAGATGGTGCAGATGTCCACGGCCGACGAAGTGGAGAGCGAGATAAATGAGGACCTGCACAACCGCTCCATCGTTGGGTACTTCGACCAGGTGTTGACTGCCGGGAAGGAGGCCAGCCGCATGCAGACGTTTGCCACGCAGGCGGAACACTACAAGGAGCTTCTGGAGCACCTGAAAAACATGCGGGACGTCACCCTCGGGCCTTGCACCTTCAGTGTTGAACTGCCGTGAAAAAGCTCCGCCGAACCATTCGGGAGGAGTGCCCAGAAACCGGCATCGTGACTTACTACACGGTGCCGGCCCTTGGCTACTCTCGGCCCAACCGCAAGCCCGCCGACGAGCAGCAGCCGACCAAAGCCTCAACGGCCAAACGCCGCCGGGCCCGCGCCAAACTGATACGCCACCCGGCCGCCGACATTCCCGCCGCCACGCCACGCCCGGCCTTTGACGACCCCGCCTGGCTGGTTGTTACCGCCGACGTGCTGTCCGCCGGCAAGTGCGCCAAATGCCGATCTACCAAACGGCTCACCGTCGATCACATTATACCGCTGTGTATGGGTGGGGGCAACCACCGCGGCAACCTGCAGTGCCTCTGTCGCCGCTGCAACCGCCATAAGGGCAGCCGCCTGCCCGCTAACGACTTCGTGTACACCCTCCGGGTGGCCGCATAAAACCGAGAATCTCGGGTTTTACCAAATTTTCAAAACAAGCCTGTCATGAGTGCCTCCCCTCAATTCGATAACCTCACCGCCGAAATCACCGCCGCCCTTCCGCCGGCCGTACTTACCATTGTACAGGATACCCCGGCCGCCGAGACCGGTGCTGCCCTGCAATTTCCAGAGCCGACCGGCGAAGTGCGGCATACCAAGGAGTACGATATTTTCAAACTGATCGACTCCAACCGGGAAATAGACCAAGCCCAGGTTAAGCGACTTGTCAAGAAGATACAGAAGCGCAACCTGCTCCACCTGCGCCCGATGGATGTTACGATGGAGTACGGGGTAATCGACGGGCAGCACCGCCTGGAAGCCGCCCGCCTGCTCGGGGTATCCATCTACTACCGCCTGGCCCCGGAGCTGAGTAAGGCCGACATTGCCGAACTGAACTCTTCAGCCAAAAACTGGACGAGCGCCGACTACCTGAATTACTGGACGGTAGAAGGCAAGGAGCACTACATTGCCCTGAGCCGTTTCCTGAACAAGCACCCCAAGTTTAAGCTCACCACGGCCAAGCTGCTGGTGGGAGGGCAGGGGAGTAGTCACCACGACTTTCTGGCTGGGTCGTTCGAGGTGCGCGACTATGCGAAGGCGGAACAGGTAGCCGCCTTTGTGCAGCAGATAGCCGATGAGTGGGGCTTTACCCATGCCTTCAATCCGCGCTTCGTGATGGCCATCAACTACTGCCTGACGGAAGTTGCCGACTTCGAGCCGGCGGTTCTGCTGCGAAAGATTGGCCTCCAACCCCGCGAACTGCAGCCCTGCGTCACCTCGGCCAAATACATCGAACTGCTGGAGGAGCTGTACAACTACAAAACACAGGAACACCTCCGGGTGCGGTTCCGGTAGGCAATGAATGAATATCAGGCCCTCACCCAGCTACTTCTCGGGCAGGTGCGCTTGTTTTACCAAACGGATGATGAGCGCCACCTCGCCCCGGTCTTCTACCACCTGACGCGCTACCTGGACCGCAACGCTAAAAGCAGGCTCCGCATGACGTGCCCCGACCGGCGGCACGACCTGGTGCAGGATACTATACTCGGCATCCTCACCGGCCTCCGGAAGCGGCACTTTGACCCAGGGCCCCGCGAAGATGGGAGTGAGGGGCCTATCCTGGGCTGGGCCGCCCGTATCCTGCACAACCAGCATGCCGCCCTGTTTCGCGGAAAAAAGATACCAGGGGAGCCCACGGCCGCCGAAGACCCTTTCTTGCACCTGCCGGCTTCAGTAGTGGCCGAACCCGATGAGATAGAGCTGCACCTGGGCGAAGAGCAGGCCGCTACCGTCCTCGGCGCCGCTACTAAGGCGGTACTCGCCCTGCCGGGCAGGCTTCGGGAGTGCGTTATTCTGGCGCAGTACTACGGCCTGCCGCGCGCGCCGGCAGCTGCCTACCTCGGGATTTCGGAAACCTTGTTTCGGGACCGGTTATGTCGTGCCATGCGACTACTGCGGCAGTGGGCCGAACAACACCCGCAGCTCGCGCCGACGCCCGAAGTGTACGCGGCCCTCTCTGGAGTAGATACCGGCGCATTGTTCAGGGAACGTCAGCCGGTCAAACGAAAGGGAAGCGGTCCAGATAGGTTAAAAATGGCTAGTTAGCCGCCCCAGCTTCAACTCCGTAAATTCTACGGAGTTGAAGTCGTTATGTGCCGGCCGGCCGAATACCGAAGCCAATAAGCATCTCCTTGAGGCCCTGCTCATCGGTCGCTTCCTGCTTCAGCTGCTCCTGCTCCTTCTCTATGTTATGGTAGGCTGCCCACATTGCATTCCGCTGAGCCTCCCTCATTTCCTCCTCGGTTGGTGGGTTGTCCTTCAGGGTTTGCATGAACTTCCGGTAAATCGGCATAGCTAGTTTGCTGACAGTATCCAGATGCTTGGCAGGCGCCAAGTTGGGCCACTCGCCAAAGGGCCGGTGCTCTGATACCCTGGTCACCCAGCGGAGGGCATCAGACTTGCGAGGGTGGGTGATGCACCAAAGAGCCTGATCCAGCCAGCGGCCCATTAACTGGGCGTCCTTCTGGCCCTGTAGCACCCAGAGCTTCGGCAGGTAGCCTTCATACACAACGCGGGGCTTCCTTACCTCCAGCATGACGGAGCCCTCGCGGAAACCGTTACGAAAGTATACCCCGATACCCTGGGCCCTGAACCGCTCCAAATGCTCCGGGTAGTCCTCCATCCGGAGCCGGTCGGATAGCTCAATTTCCAGCGGGCAAAGATCAAATGCCAGGTCTGCCGTCAGCTTCAGCCGCACTCCACTGCCCTGCGCCACTATCTCGTACGCCCCAGGCTGCAGCTCTTCAATCTTCCACAGGTAGTACTCTTTGACTGGGCTGGGCCAGCAGTCTCTACTCCACCAAGCCGGGTAAGCCCAGCCACCCAGCCGTAGTGGGTGCTTATGCCCCCGGGCAGACATATAATCAGACGGAAGGGCGGGGAACTGTGGCATAGGGGGGAGGGTAAGGCGTACAATATACCCAAACGCTCGGGGCAGACAAAACCCATATAAGCACCCTCACTGGCCCTGAACTTTAGTATCAGTCGCCAGCGCCTACAAGCGGCGCGCCGGCCTTCCCTGTACCCGCTGTGGCGCCGGCCGCTCCCCGTCAAACATCTTACCCTTGCCGTGTAGCACCCACTCGGTCCGCAGGTTCAGGGCCTCGCATGCCTTCAGGAACTTGTCCAGGCTCAGTGAGCTCTTGCCCTTCTCAAACTGTGATACCGCCGCCTTGCTGATACCTACCACGTCGGCCACCGCCTGCAGCGTGAACGAGGCCTCAGCCCGCCCTTCGGCAAACCGGCGCTGGTAGTCGGTTTGTTGGCTTGCGCCAGAGGAAGGAGTAGCTTGATCCATGGCGCAGGCGTATGTTTTGCGGGGAGCAATGATATTACATTTTGCCATATGCCTTACCACACCAAGCCCTGCCCGTAACGGCGGGGTTTTTTCTTTGCCAGTGTGTTGGAAGGATTTATGTAAAGTATTAGTTTACTTTGCAGATAGTATCTAACACGTTTTCAGCCATGTCTGGAAGTCAAGAAGAGTCGCCGGAAGCCGTAGAGCTAACGGACAAGCAACGCCGGTTCATTGAAGAGTACCCGAAAGATTGCAATAAGGCCGCGGCCGCCCGCCGGGCTGGGTACGAACCACAGTATGCGGCCCAAATGGGCTACGAGAACTATATAAAACCCTATATCCGCAAGGCAATCGATCAGCGGATGCGGGAGCTGGCTATATCAGGCGATGAAGCCCTGAAGAATGTCAGCGACATGGCCACGACTCGCCTGAATGACTTCTTGGTCGTTCGGCAAGTGCAGGGCTATGAGCAGGTTGAAATGTATGTGAGTGTGCTGGCGGCCAAGCAGCGCGAAGAGATTGAGTTTATTGAGGAGTTCGCCGGCCGCGAGAATATTCGGCTATTCGACTCGGAGGGGGGGCTGACTGCAATAGGCAAGCGCCTACAAAAAGCCAAAGAGCAGCTGCTGGAGTACGAGTTGGAGATGCTGCACCATGGTAAGGACCTCATACGCCTGGTTGCCGGCAAACCGATAGCAGTAGAAGTGGCCGACCTGGACTTGGTGGCTATTGCCCGGGCGAAAGAAGAGGGCCGCATCAAGTCCTACAAGCTCACCAAAGACGGGGTGTCAGTAGAAATGTATGATGCCCTGGCAGCCAACCGGGATCTACTCAAAATTGACGGCCGTTTTGTGGACCGCGTGGAGGTAAAGGATACGACCGAGGTAGACTACTCGAAATTAAGCAAGGAGGCCCTAGCCGAAATACTCAATGCCACCCAGCCTAAGCAGGACTAACGCGCTGGTCGCGGCCTTCAAGGCGGGGTTTTACGACCTGCTAAGCCTGAATCCCAAGCAGCAGGAGGCGCTGCAGATACTGATGGACTCAGACACCAAGGCGCTGGCCTTCGGTGGCGGAGCGAACGGCGGCAAGTCCTGGCTGGGCGGCGAGTGGTTGATGCTCTGCGCACTTGCCTACCCGGAAACCCGCTGGTTTATCGGCCGGGAAGAGTTGAAGCGCCTGCGCGAGTCGACCTTCCTGACGCTGGGCAAGGTGCGGCGCAGCCTGGGTATTGCCCGGGAGGCCTACAAATACAACGGACAGGACCACTATCTGCAGTTTGCCAATGGCAGCCGCATTGACTTGTTGGAGTTGAAGTACCTGCCCTCTGACCCGCTATATGAACGCTATGGCTCGGTAGAATATACCGGTGGGTGGATTGAGGAAGGCGGCGAGGTAGCCTTTGAGGCGTATGACACCCTGAAATCTCGCGTAGGCCGGCAACTCAACGATAAGTACGGACTGCTGGGCAAAATTCTCATTACCTGCAACCCGAAAAAGAACTGGCTCTACACCGAGTTCTATAAGCCCTTCAAAACGGGGAAGCTACTTCGGGGGCTTCGGTTTCTGCAGTCACTGGTAACCGACAACCTCAAGCGGGAGAGTGGAGCTATCGAGGCCCTGGAAGGCATCAAAGACAAGATAAAGCGGGAGCGCCTGCTGCTGGGCAACTGGGAGTATGACGACGACCCCACCGTGCTGGTCCCCTTCGAGCATATAGCCGACCTGCCCCGCAACACCCATGTACCGGACGGACTGCCCGCTATCACCGTCGACGTTGCGCGCTTTGGCTCAGACAAGTCTGTTATCTGGTCCTGGCGTGGCTTTCGCGCCAAGCTGGAGCGGGTGCTTGTCGGTGCTGACACCACGGTGGTGGCCAAAGCAGTGCGGGAGGTAATGCAGGCCCGGCAGTGCCCGCCGTCCCGCACGGTAATCGATGATGATGGTATTGGCGGAGGTGTGCGCGACCAGATACCTGGCTCCATTGGCTTTGTCAACAACAGCCGCCCGCTACCTGATCCAACATCGGAGCGCGACCGGAATACTGGTAAACAGCTGCCCGAGAACTATGATAACCTCAAGTCGCAGTGCAAGTTCCGCATGGCCGAACGGATGGTTAAGGCGCAAGTCTACATTGAAGACCCGGGGCCCACTGTCTGGGAGCTGCTCAGCGAGGAATTAGGGCAGTGGAAGCGCATGGAGGAGGAAGACCGCAAAATGCGCGCCGTGTCCAAGGACAAAGAAAAGGAAGCCCTTGGGCGCTCCCCTGACTATGCCGACCCCCTGTATCAGCGGGAGCTGCTGGAACTTGTGAGGCCTCAACGCCGTGGCTTGCTGTAAAATACTTGCAAGTATGTAAACTAATACTTTACTTTACCGTCTCTAAGTTCTTCACTTCTTGAAGTGTAACTCTAAACCCCCAGACGGTCATGGCCAACGAATGCGACCTGCCCTTAATCGGAGTCGAAAACAACTCCCAAAACTGCGACGCTCAGGGCAACCCATTGCCGGCTCTGGGGCAGCAGATTGTTAAACTGTTCTACCAGGACTCGGATGGCGACGTTCCGTCCCTGGCCACCCAGTCAGCCGCGCAAGCTGCTATGACTGCCGCTGGTGTTGATCGGGTGTACACGCTCGACAACATTGCCGCTGGTGTGGTACCTGCCGCGGCCGACCAGACGCTCAGCGGTAACGATGTGCCCTATGGCGCCACGGTGACCACCGGCCGCACCCGCACTACCACCGGCCGCGCGCAGTACCCAACCCCCGCTACCACGGTGCAGGTGAATACCATCAACAGGCGCAGCGCCACCGGCAAAACCCTGCGCGTGTGGCAGCTCGACAACAAAGGCTACCTGCAGGGGCCCATCGAAGACGCCAGCTTGATCTTCGGCGCCCTGGAGCGCGGCGGCCTGGGGCAGGCAACCCCCACCAACTACCCGTTCACGCTCACCCACGAAGGCATTGACGAGCCAGCCATCAGCCCCGCCCCGCTGCCCTTCCTGAAGACGCTGGTAAACGCCCCGGCTGAAGAGCCCGAAGTCTAGTCACTTTCTCAAGCCGCAGTCCCTGTGCTACTACAGCCCCCTCAGATACTAGCGCTCTGTGAAAAGCCGGTCCATCAGCAAGAACTGCTGAAGGGCCGGGCTTTGGAGGCACGGCATAGACTACATCTGGAAGGGGACTCTGCCCAGGTGCTGGCGTTTCTGCGGGAGCAGCGTATCGAGCTCACCAGCGAACAAGCGCAGCTGGTGCTGGAGAAGGTTGGGGAGGGCGGCACTATGCCAATTTACGATAGCCTGACCAACGTTATCAGCAAGGCCATTGCCGCCCCGGGCACGAACTACTATTTTGAGTTCAGCGACCCGACGCTGCAAGAGGACTTTGATGCGTACCTGAAGGACAATCGGCGCACCGGGCAGACCTTCTTTCAATCCTTCAACCCCACCTGGTTTAAACAGGCGCAGGTTGGCTTCCAGGGCGTGTTCCTGGTTGATCTGCCGGTGATGACCGATGCGAATGCGGAGGAGCTGCTGCAGGATAGGCCCCGGCCCTTTTACCGCTACGTTGCCTCGTCGGACATTCACGACATCGAAGTAAACGGCAACCGGGTCGAGTACTTGATCCTCTGGCAGCAAACGACCGCCGACACCAAAGACTTCTGGGTGTGGGATGACAGCAGCTGCTACCGGGTACGGCATCAGCAGGGGGAGTATATCCGGCTAACGGCGGAAGACACCCAGCACGAGCTGGGCTACGTGCCGGCCTATCCGGTCACCGCGATTCAGCCGGACGAGCGCCGGCCCGTTTTGCGCTCCAGCTTCCTGGCGAAGTCGCTGCCGCTGGCCAACGTGTACCTGCGGGACTTTTGCAACCACGAACTAGGCAAAGCCCGGTTTGCGAATCCGAAGCCCTGGAGCTACGGCGTCAAGTGTGACCATACCCCGCCGCCGGTTGAGGGCTACCGCGCCACCTGTGACGCGGGTTGGCTGCATTACCCGGGTATTGGCAAACAAAAGTGCCCGCGCTGCAAAGGCATGGGCCGCTACATTCCCTACGGCCGGGATGAGGGGTATATCCTGGAAGTTCCTGAAAAGGGCGACGAGCCTATCACGCCCCCGGCTGGGTACGTGATACCCGACCTGAAAAGCCTCAAGTACATCGGCGATGAACTGGTAAAGAACGAAGCCAAGATTGAGAAGGCGGTACTGGGTAAGGAGGGGATTCTGGCCATGCAGTCCCGGCAGGAAACAGCCCTCGGGAAAACCATCGACCTGGGCCCAATGGAGGCGCGCCTCTCGCTGGTGGCCGACAACTGGATAGAGTGCCAGAAGTTCGTGCTGAACACGTTTGCCGTGTACCGCTACCGCGAACAGTTCCTGCGCTCCTCCTGCAACGCCGGCCGCCGGTGGACGCTGCTGGGCGCCGCACAGTTGGAGGCTGACTTTGCCGCAGCCAAGAAGGCCGGGCTGGATGAATCGATTCTCTACAGCTACCTGGAGGACATCATCTACACCAAGTACGCCAATGACCCGATGGAGCTGCAGCGAAACCTGCTGAAGCTGGAGCTTACCCCATTCCCCACCTGCACCGTGGAGCAGGCCCGCGCCGACGGGGTGGCCACGGCCTACGATCTGGCCCTCAAGCGCTACCTGAACGACTTGGTCGTTCGCTTCGAGGAAGAAAACGGCTCTATTCTGGAGTTCGGCAGCCTGCTGGCCCCGTCCGAGAAGCTGCGCCGCATCCGCGAACAATTCTCCCTGTATCTGACGGATATCGCCCAGCGCAGCCCCGTCTTTACCCTCATGCCCCCTCTTAACGCCCCCGCCGCTGCTGTCCCGGCGACGGCGCCAGCCTTTACCGTAGGAGATGCCGTGATGGTCAAGCCGGGGATGGCGCACATGCCCGCCCACGAAGGGCTGAATCTGACCATTGCGCAGGTGCAAGGTGATACCTACGCTGTGAAGCTGCCTGACGGGTCCGTGCACAAGTGGTACACGACGGATGAGCTAATGGGTATGAGCCCCGCCACTAAACCTGCTAAAGCGCCTGAAATGGCGATGTAACCATGAAGAAAATGCCCAAAGGCATGCCAATGCCCAAGAAGCCCGGCGGCAAGAAGAAGCCCGGCAGCAAAAAATAACCTCTTACCTAACTGAAAAAAGCAATGAGCAAGCAACCTTCACCTTCCTCGCCCCAGTCGCAGCAGCCGCCCCAGTCGCCGCCTGATATCGCGCCCCTGGAAGCTTCCATCGACGCCCGGGAGCAGGAGCAATCCAACATCGACGCCCTGCAGGAGCAAGGCGATAAGCGCCCCCATCTGACGGCCCGGGAGCAGGAGCTGGAAGACGAGCTGGCCAAACTCCGCGGTCAACTAGCCGAGGCCACCAAGCCCGCCGCATCCGCCAAGCCCTACCCAGCTTACAAGCCAGCCAAAGACGAAGAGCACCTGACGCACGTTCGCATTGTCCGCTTGGGCGGGGAGGTGCTGGCTGAGCCGGTGGTGAAAGCCTTCGACTCCCACCAGTACCGCACCAGCATCAGCAAGCAGGCCGGTTTCCAGGCGGAGGTACTCCACAAAGGCAAGGCCGCTAAGTAAGATGACAAACAAAGTCACGCTCCAGGCCAGCGACACGAAAAAGTCGCACCAGTTCGACCCCAAGCACGCTGCTACGCTGCTGAGCTACCCCGGCTCCGTGTGGAAAAAAGTAGAAGCCGATGGCGGTACGACGCCCACGGCAAAGACCCCGGCAGTAGCTGAAGCGCCCGCTGAAGCTCCGGTTGCTGAAGCGCCGGCCAAGTCAAACAAGAATAAGCCCGCATAGCTATGGCCACGCCCGTAGAATTCCCCGAGCAAAACTGGCTGCTCAAAAAGCCGGACAGCATGAGTGACGATGAGTGCGTGTCGTTGCCCTGCTTTGTTGATAATCAGCAGGTCGTAAGCTGCTGGGCGTTCACACCTGAGGAAATGGCTGTGCTGAACGCCAACGGCGGCAAGCTCTATATGGGAGTCTACGGGCAGTCCACGCCGCCTATCTGGCTGAGCCCCCGCAATCCTTTTGTCCGCCCTGATGAACAGACGGAAGTAATTGGCACCTCACTGGCAACAATGCCCTAATCATGCTCAACGAAAAAATCGTTTCTGATCTGGCCGAAAAGCTCGGCCTGCCGGAAGTTTTAGAACAGTTCCGTTCGACCGAAACACCGGCCGATGGAGTGAATCCCTTCGCCGAAAAGCTCGGCCTCGTAGAAACATTTTCTGCTGAACAGCTTACCGCCAGGCTAACCAACGAACGGCAGATTGCCGCCGCTGAAGCCACGCGCACCGCTACCGGCAACACCTACGGCGCCATTGATTCGCGCGTACTCAAGGCCACCGGCATCCCTAAAAACGAAGGGGAGCGCACGGATGACTACACAGAGCGCGCTTTCAAAGAGAAATTCGGCAAAAGCGGCGGCGACGAAAACGCCGAGCTTACCCGCCTGCGCGCTGATATTGCCGCCAAAGACCAACTGCTGACGCAGAAGGACACCGAGCTGCAACAGGTGCAGGTGAGGTACGCCACAGAAGCCAAGCAGACGCAGATCAACGCCCGCCTGGATGCCGCTATCAACACCTTGCCCATCAACACCACGCCCGAACTACTGGACTCGCAGCGCGAGTTCGTGAAGTACCGGCTGTCGCAGAAATACGACATCGACGTGGTAGAGGGCAAGGAGCAGTTTACCGACAAAGTAACCAAGGAAGTGAAGCGCGACTCCAAAACCGCCGCGCCCATGACCGCAGCTGTCCTCGTGGCAGAGTTCGCCCCTACGGTGGTGAGTTTGAAAAAACAGTCCGTTACGACCGGAAGCGGGTTCCAAGGCTCCGGCAATGATTTCAACAAGGAAGACGACGCGGCCACCTTCGATTTCACCAAGTACACCAGCCTCAAGGAGTTTGCGGAAGACCTGAACAAACAGGGCATTCCGTCTGGCTCCGACAAAGGAGGCAAGGTGTACGCGGCATTCAAGAAGGCACGTCCCGACCTCAAGTAACCTACCACTATGGCCTTTGACGCCACCACTTTGCTCGAAGCCCGTGCGGCTATCGAAAACGCTCAAACCGCTGGTGTAACTCGCAACGAGCTGCGCATGCCCAACTTTGGCGCCTTCAAGGCCCACGTTGACAACGCGCCGCTGCTCATTCCGGGCCTGGACATCACCGACCTGCGCAAGTACACCGGCCAGCCCACCAAGATTCCGGTTCTGGTGAAGGGCGCCGCCGGCTCGGGCACTACCCGCAAATGCGCCGGCCAGGGCACCGGTACGACTGCCATGAAATCCCTGTCGTTCAACACGATTGTGGAGGAATTTGCCGTGTCATACCTGGCCTCGGCTACGAACCAGATGGACTACCAGAAGCAGTTTAACTTCCAGTTGGCTGAGCGCCTGCGCTCGGGCTACACCCGCCTGGAAACCTTGTCGGCTGCTCACCTGGAGACCATCAAGGCGACCATCAACAACGGCACCCGGTATTCTACCACGGTGGCCGGCGCCAAGCGCGTGCCCTTCGCGGACTACAACCGCCTCTTTGGCCGCCTGACCACGGAGATGATGGGCAACGACTTCTCCGGCCTGGCCGATATCGTCGCCTCGCCCAACCTGGCAGACGCCTGGAGCTACGTTCTGCGTCAGGGTGCTGCCAACGGTGAAAACCTGGGCTTCCAGGTGGATGACTTCCGCCCGTACTTCTCCCGCTTCGTGAATGATGGTACCGGCGTGGATTCCACGGCCTACCTGTTCACCCCTGGCACCATCGGCGTGTTCCCCTGGACCAACCAGCTGCACCGCGACGGCAAGGACATCGGCACCGACGTGTGGACGACCTTCACCGACCCCGTAATGGGCATTACCTGGGAGCTGAAAGTGAAGCGCGGCTGCGCTGACTCTTCGGCTACCGTAGCCGGTGGCGAGGCTGACTACGTGGAATCGTTCGTGCTGTCGGCCGAGTTTGCCTTCACCGAGGCCTACTCGTCCAATGGTGACACCGGCGTGTACAAGTACGAGGTACTGGACCAAGTATAATCACACCCCTATGCTGCGCCTGAACGCTCTTGCGCTTGCACTACAAGGAATCGTCGGCTGGCGCGAGTCGGCCGGCGATTCTTGTGTGGAGGCATTGACGCCCGCCCTGACGGAGAGTCGTTCGGGGCTGTATCTGAATGACCTAAACGAGCTGGTGACACTGCCGCTGCTGCAGGAGCTCAAGCCGGAGAAGGAAACCCTGCCGGCTTTTCTGCAACGCATTACCGACGACACCCTCAAGACGTTTGTAGCAGAATTTGCCAACGAGCGCAAGCTGTCGGCCAAAACCCTGCTGCCGACTACACCTCTGTTTTCTGGGCTGGCCAACCGCGCCAACGCTGTAAACCCGCTGGGCCGCTTCGTCGGCTTCCAGCTAAATCTGCGCAACCGGGTGGGTGTGGCCACCCAGGTGCCGCGCATCGGCCTGCAGCTGGACGCGCTGCTGACCCAACCCCTGCCCATCTATGTCTACCGCTCCGATCAACCGGACGCGATGCTGCTGTTTCAGGTGCAATCCGACTCCGGAGACCGGGCCAACTTTGTGAAGTGGGTAGAACTTACCGCCCAGGGCGAGGGCGCGCCCACGGGCCCGTATGATGTGTCCGCTGCCGCAGAGCCGGACGTTACGCTCTACATCGGCTACTACGAAGACGATCTGCTGGATGTGCGGGCACTGTACAAGGACTTCACCGCCGGCCCCTGCGGCTGCCCGGGCGACCCCTACGAAAGCTGGAAAGACTACGCCTGGCCCCGCGCTATTTCGGTGCCGGCGGAAAGCCTCGATGCTGACCGGCTGCTGTTCGATACGTCGGCCGTGCGGCTCGAAAGCCAGAGCTTCGGCCTGAACCTGGAGCTGCTCAGCTACTGCGACCTTCTGACCGCCCTCACATCAGAAGAAAACCAGGAGCGGCTGGCGCCCTGTGTGCAGCTGGCCCTGGGCATCCGCATGCTGTCCGTGGTGCTGGGCTCAACGACCATCACCCAGCACTCGCAGCGGGCCGATATCCAGGCTGATGCCTACGCGCTGCTCACGCAGTACGAGGCGCGCCTGTGGGGAGGCAAAGACCTCAGCACGCCAGATGTTTACTATCCGTCCATGGTGAAGAATGTCGATCTGGGGTTGAGCGGGCTGGACAGCAAATGCCAGGAAGCCAAGCGCGACCGGGTGAGTGTTGCCTCTTTAAACGGGTAGTCATGCTTGATCAGCTGGAAGCCCTCGCCACGCGCATAGAGCGATTGCCAGCCGCCGTTCGGGAGGAGCTGGGCCGCCTGGTGCGCGACGGGGGCGCGCTGCTGCTCGACATCAATCGGGGCTACCTGGAGGCAGGCAAACTGCCGGACGGGCAAGTTATCCAACCGGGGGGCTACAGCCCAGCCTACGCCAAATTCAAGGCCAAATACGGCAAGTTCAAAAACACCGCCTACGTCGACCTGAAGCTGACGGGTGAGTTTCTGGATTCATTGGAGCTCCAGGACACGGCAGAGCTTCAATATTTGATTGTTGCCACCGACGAAAAGTACGCCTTTTTACAGAAGTACGGCGAGTTGTTGGGCATCAATGAGGCTGATTTGGATGATTTCGTGCGCAGTATCTTACAGCCTGAACTAGACGCCTTTATCGGGCGGTATTTGGACTGATGGCAGGAGAGCAGCAGGCAGATTATTTCAAGGACTACGGCGACGGCTCTTTTCGGGTAGTAGAGTTCTGGATCCTCGAAAAAGACGGAATAAACAATCTGCATTGCGCCAATACCCTACTGGAGTGGGCGGATGTTTCGCAGGTGCAGGCTTGGCCGGACCCCAATACGCTCCCCGAAGACGTCACGCCGGAGGGGCCTAAGTGCTTGGTGTACTGGTGCGGCAAGGAAATGAAGCTGCTGGCACCCTTCACGCAGGTAGCGAAAGCATGGCGCGACAACCGCCGCAAGGCCCGATTTCAACACATAGGCATCAACTAACGCTATGACCTGCCAACCCGCCCCTCTGCCCATTGCCAGCCCGCGCCTCGCGCAGCGGCCGGTGCATACGCTGCTCGATGCCTTCGCCGCCGGTCTGCCCTGGCTCTCGAACGCCTACGGCCTGGTGCAGACCGGGCAGCGCGTGGTAAATAAGAAGGCGGAGCGCTTCCCGCAGCTCTACCTGCAGGATGGTAGCGGAAAGCATGCAGATCTGCGCCCCGACGAGAAGCAGGCCACGCTGAGCTTCTTTGAGCGCAACGGCCCCGATTCCTTCGACTGGGACGAAGGGGCCGAAGGCATCGCCGGCAAATGGTCGCACCCGCTGGCCATGGTGTTGTGGGCGAACCTGCCCAGGATTGACAACCGGGGCTATGACTACTCCGACGAGCTGATGGCCGACGCCATGCGGGTACTCACCGACACCCTGCCGGATGCGGAGGTATTGACCGTAGAGCGCCGGCCCGAGGAGGTATTCCGGCGCTACGGGTGGGAAGTAGCCCAGCACCAGCTGCTGATGTACCCCTATGCCGCGGCTCGCATTGTTTTCATTGCCCACACGCCCGGGCTGATCGACTGCACCGGCCCGTTCACCGTGCAAGTGGGCCCCACGGCCTGCCCGCCTGACTTACGCCCATGATACACGCCCTCGCTGTTTCCCTGCTGGCTTCCTTGCTCCTGGCTTCGCTGGTGCGCGCCGCGCGGCCCGGCAACCTGCTACACAGTACCGTAGGCGCTGCCTGGGAGTGGTGGCTCGTGTACCGGCCTGTATGGCTGCCGGCCAAAGCCAGCGGGGACTGCGCCTTCTGTACCTGCTTTTGGGTACCCGGCCTGCCCGTTGCCGCGCTGGCGGCCCTGTGTACCCCGGCCGGCGGCTGGGCCGTGTGTGTGCCTCTGCTCGTGGCTTTTCTCTGTGAACACTTTACTTCCCGCTAAATGCTGCAACTCGAAACGCCCACGGGCTACGTGCTCACTGTTACCGACACCATCCGCGACGTGTCGGCCGGCAATTACCTGCGCTTCTCCCAGGCCTGCAGCCGCGAGGCCGGGCTGGGTTCTGACATGCGCGACGCCAACAGCCACCTGCGGCGCATCGGCATGTTTCAGGGTGCGAAAAAGTACGATGCCGCCACCGAGGAGTGGAACAACCTGATGCTGTGCCTCAACAACCTGGAAAGCGGGGAAAGCACCAAGGCCGAGGCCCTGGCCACCGTCGTGATCAGTATTGCCCAGCCCGCCGATAGCACATTGGAAGGCAAGCCGGTTATTACGGGCGCCGACGTGCTGGCTACCGGGCTCACGCAGCAGCAGTTGGAAGAGACGCTCGACGCTGTAAAAAAAAACTTCAGCGTGAACTGAGCCGGGAGTTTCCCGCCCGCTTCCCATCTGTTCAGTCGGCCATAGATGAGCAGCTGCGGCAGCGCCTGGTGCTGGAGTGTCTGGATTTACTGGAAGAGCAGGAGGGTACGTACGCCGGGCCGCTGGCCGAAATCAACGACGTGCTGCTGCAGATGATGCTGCCAGCCATCTACCGGCCCGATGCAGAGCATAACGCCGAACGGCTGCTGGCGCGGGGTTTTGAAGATGCCTGCCTGGAATTGAAAACTCACTACCATGTGCAGAACCCGAAGGCGTTGAGTTTGTATGATTTTGTGCACCACCTGGACTACTTCGAGCGGGCGAAAGGGAGTAAGCAAGCCATATGATACTCGCGCATGTACTATATAAACGCGCGCGTTTATATAGTATTGGGCATACACCGAAATATGTTGTCGCACAAGAAATATTTTAAATTATTTCTTGCTATGCGGTGTTCGTCCCTTGAAATGGCCGTATAATGGCCTACTTTTGTGGGCCTGTAGTAGGAGTCCCACCCAATTAGAACCTCCTAGACTGTAACTATGATGACCTCCCACGCCGCCAAACACAACGAAACTGGCAATGACGAGCGTGTGCATGATTTGCTAACGCGCGTTAGCAGTGAGTTCGCAGGCGCGGCTAACTTCTTAAGTGAGTATGGTATTGCAACACAGCTTGCTCAAAAGGCAGACTTGTTGATTACCTCTCCGTTGCAATACTTCATGGAGTCGCAAGAACACCTCAGCGCAAGAGCTGCTGAGTTGCTCCATGCTATTGTAGTAACTCATGTCAAAAGCATTGCTGCTGAACATTCAGTTGCAGGTTTCTGGCAGGTCGGCAACTTCGCTGACAGCGGTGTATTGGAATACACTATTGCTTTCCATGACTACACCTTGGATAACCGAGCTCCTTTCCGTGAGTTCCGCCTTGACTACAAGGAGAGCGGCTTTGAGACACTGGCTCCATTGGTTTTCCATTTGATCCCGAGTTCATTAGGCTCTTCGGTTATTGCATCAACTGAAATTGCAATAGCTTAATGAGTCAGGATGGCGTTAATTCTTACCTCAATAAAGCAAACCATAACCAAAAGTTAGTTGCTGTATTGAAAGACCAAGGGAGAGATGGATTCCCTGATTGGGTCGTAATAGTGATGTTCTACACTGGGCTACATTGGCTTAGTGCTTGGTTGACAAGAGAAAGATGCCCTAAAGCAGGTTTCTCGAGCCATAGCGCAACCAGATCTACCATTCACTATTCGCCACGATTCAAGCCAGATACCCATATCCCCGTAAGTAAAAACGCCTACAATGCTTATATTGAGCTGTACGACATGAGTTGCACTGCTCGATATGAAGGCTTTCTGGATGAAAAAGCCATGAAGGCATTCGAAATGGAAGAAATAGCGCAATCCGAAGAGGCGCTTGTAATTCTAAAACGATTCTTGGAAGGCAAAGGAATGAGCCTGTAAGACAAAAGCCCCGGCATCGTCGGGGCTTTTTTGTGCCCCGACGATGCCGGGGCTATACTGGGTAAAAGCGCATGGGCACTCCCGCCAGTTTATTATATTGGCGGAATGAAAACTCTATTCTACATCCGTACCCTATTCCTGTGCCTATCCTTAGCAGCCGCCGGCTGTGGCGGCGATGAAGACGAGGAGAAGACAGCCCCGAAGTCTGAGCGCATCCTGGAAGTGCGGTATTCTGGCGCCGGCCTCACTGGGCTAGGTGCGGCGGTGTCAGCTACTAGCGCGTCGCACCTGGGAAACAACCCCGACGATAAACAGGTGGTTGAATTCTCGGAGAACATCGCCACGCCCGAGGTAAGCGCCACGAAGTCTACCAACAAAATCCCGGCCGACTATGATGTGTCGGTAAGGCTGAGCTTTCTCAATGTGAAGCCGCCCAAGGTGGTGCCTGCAGGCAGCTACCTAACAGCAGATTTGTACATCGATGGCACCTTGCGCAAAACAGTACGCATAGACAATAAAACGCCCAATAATGGCCTGTTTGTAACAGCTGCTGAAGGCATCCTTTACAACGAGTGGTAGTATGTTCACTGTACTCCTTTTAGATGCTGAGGAAGGGCTCGGTATCACAGAAACCATTGGGGCAGCTATTGCCTTCGGTATCTACTTCCTGCCCGCCATCATTGGCAGGAACCACCGGCAATCCGGAAGCATTGCACTGCTCAATCTGCTGTTGGGGTGGACCATCATTGGCTGGATAGCAGCACTCATATGGTCGGTATCCACGCCCACGCCTGTGATTGTGCAGCAGGCCCCACCAGCCCCAAAAGAAAACCCATCGGTAGCGGATGAGCTATTAAAACTCAGCCAGCTACGCGACACGGGCGTGTTATCGGAGGAAGAATATCAGCAGCAGCGGACCAAGGCCCTGAGCCGCTAAGACCTGTTCAGGATGCTATCCACGTAGTGTGTGAGGCTGCCGGCCTGCTTAATGGCACGCTCAATGCCGTTGTCGGTGTAGTTGGTGTGGAAGGTCTTCTGGTTCTTGATAGCCTGCACCACCCTATCTACCCCGGCCTCGCCTGCCTTGCGGAGCAGCTCAGCCAGCTGCTCTGGCGTCAATTCCGATTGCCGGTTGTTGGCTAGTGCCTGGGCGCTGCTGCTAAATGACGAAGCGGTCAGCGCCGACTGCCGCGCGTCAGCGGCCCGTAGGATGTCGGCCGTTTTTGGCGCTGTGTGCACCTTATCACCGGCGGCCAGAAACACAACAGAGGGCTTCTGCACCAGCTTCATGCCACCACTACGGCCCTCGATCAGCTCCGGACCACGCTCGGCTACCTGCGCCCATTCAGCGGGGCCGTTTTCCCTGCCTTTGAAATACTGCGGTAAAGGCTGAGACGCAATCACGGCGGCCTGGATTGCCCCGCTCGCCAGGGCGATGGCAGCAAACGGAATACCGGCGGGAATACCCAACTCCGAAATCGTTTTGGCCACCGCCACCGCTGTTTGAATGGCCACGGAGATTAACGCTTGCGTTTTTTCGTCGCGGGCTGCCTTGCGCTTCAGGTCGCGGATGCGCTTATCATATTGCTCCTCGATAGAAGCGCGCAGCTCAGCGTTGTCACCGGCACCCCTGACGGCCTGGTCGCGGTTGTACTCCTCGTTTTCAATCCGTTGCTGGTTGCCCTGAGCTATGAAGTCAAACAGCGCCTGTTCGGCCTGAATAGCCAGATCAACGGACTGTTGAATAATTTCCCGCCTCCGCTCTTCTGACTCTCGAAACCGCTGCACCCGCAGGTCGTTTTCCGCGCCCACCTTTTCGCCATACTCCCGCATGCGTTTCAAGGCGTCGTCGTTGATCTGGTCAATGGACTTCTGCCCCTTCAGAAACGCACGCGTGTCGATAGTGGGCACAACCGGGTCTATCGGCTCCGATACTACGTCCTTCTCGTACTGCGCCAGAATTTTCAGTTGCTTGGCTTTCTCTGAGAGGGTAATAGCTACCCGCCGATTGGCCGCGGCCTGCTCAGCATCGTTGATTTCCTCATTCGTGACCTTGCGCCGCTTCTTGATGCGCGCCAGCTCCAGGTTCACCTCTGCCAGTTGGGCCGCTGTTTCCTGCTTGGATATTTCGATGCGGATGTCACGGGCCCGGCGCTGGGCATCGTTGATGATGTCCTCCGTGCCAGCTACAGCCTCTGCATAGGTTTCACGCGAAATGATGCCCTTGGAGAACAGCGCAGCCTGCTCCTGCTGAAACTGCTTCGTGCGGGCAATGGTCTGCTCCATCTGAGCAAGCGAAAGCTCCAGCTCCGCCTTCCGACGTTCGGCCAGGGCTTTGGCGTTGCGGTTCAGGGCTTCCGTGTTTTCATCCAGCGACTCCGTGTCCTCATCGGTGGGAAGGATAGACTGTGCGGCTTTAGCTGATTCAATACCGAAAAGACGCTGCACATCGGCGGCACTAAAACCTAAGTCAGCCAACTGCTTTAGCGTGGCGTTGTAGCGCTGTGTTGCCTCTGTAGCCTGCGCTGTTGCGCTGTTGCGCTTGTTGAACGAATCAACATAAGCTAACTGCGCCGCCTGCTGCTCCTTGGAAAAGGCGGCATTGTTGGCGTTTGGGGTAACAAAATCAAACTTAAGCCTTAGCGACCCGAATTTGGAGAACTCGCTTACACGCAGGTTTAGTTGCTCTAGTTCATCCTGTCGCACCTTCATGTCCCGCTGAAAACCTTTAGCCGCCGCCGACTCGGCCACCGCCTGTTCTTTGAGGGTATTAGCCTGCAAGGCAAGCGTTCCGGCTGTCTGGTTAGCCAGCAGTAGTCTTTGCTTGATTGCGTCCCGTACGGCGTCTTTATTCAATACAAGCGCGCCGGTTTCTTTCTCGATACTCACCACGCTTTGCCCTAGCGAGTCGCGCAGTTTGAGCGTGATAATATCCAGTTCTTTCTTTTCGGCAGCGGTGGGCTTGAGGCCGTTGGCGGTTAGCTCTTCATAGCGTGTAAGCAGGGCCTGCGCAGAGCGCCCCTGCGCTTGATTGGCCGCAATGACGCGCCCGGTAGCTTCTAGGTTCTCCTCAAAGGACTTGGTAACCCCTGAAATCCGGCCAATAAGCCCAGACAGCCCGTTGAAAAGACTACGCACCGCCGGAGCCACACCGGCAATGAAGGCCACGCTAGCAGCCTTCGCAGTGGCTACTAAGCGGTTGCCAGCAACGGCGGTGTTGTCAAGTTGGCGGGCTGCCTGTTCGCTGGCTGTCTGCGTTCCGGTTAGGGCAATGGTGAGTGACTTTACCTTGTCGCGCCCATCTACCAGAATTTTGGCAGCGTTGGAGTTTTCCAGCCCAAACAGCTTAGTGTACTCTGCTGTACTGAGGTTCTTCTTGCCTAGATTATCCAGCGCCTTGTCAAGCCCAACTATTTCGGGGTTGGTGTCTCGCGCCCCCGACGCCAGCTTGGCAAACACGTTGCGCAGGTTTACGCCCGCCTGCTCGCCTTTTATACTGCGCTCTGCGAGTACCTGAATCAGCGCCACCGATTGTTCGATACTGGTGTTGGCGCTAGCGGCATTCGTGCCGAAATACTTCATGCTGGCAGCCGCCTGCGGAATAGTAGCGGCGCCTTCTTTCGCTCCCGCCGCCAACGCATTGACATAGCGGCCCGCCTCGGCAGCCGGGGCAAGGAACTGATTCATTACGCCGGTTAAGGCTTCGGCAGCAGGCGCTAAATCTTCGCCTGACGCGGCAGCCAGCAGCAGGGCCTGCTCTGTTACAGCGGCTAATGCATTTTTGTTTTTCAACAAGGCGGGCTGTGCAGACCCGATTTTCTCAAACGCGGCTAGCACTTCGGCTCCTGATTTACCCATAGCCGGGCCGATGCGGTTTGCCTGTTCAGCGTAGAATTTCAGGTCTTCACCACTTGCGCCAGTTAAGGCAGACAAGCTGCTTTGCGCCTTTTCAAATTCCACAAAAGAACCTACTGCCGCATCAACAGCCTGCCCTATCCCATTTGCCAGGGCCTCAATACCAAAGTAGGCAGCGACAAAGCTTTTAACCAGACCTTCACCGCCCGCGCCCGCCTCAGAAAAGCGGGAGGCGTTGCTAGCAACGTTGCGAAACGACGCGCTAGTTGCCCTGTCAAATTCAATAATACGCTCCGTATTGTCGGCTATCTGCTTCTTTAGCTTGTTGGCGTGTTCGCTGCTACTGTCAAATCCGGTATCCAGCGCCCGCAGTTCGGCCCGCAGCTTGTTGGTTTGAAGCACAAGGGCGTTGTAGCTCCCACTTGCCGCAGTAAGCTCCGTGTTGGCTCCTTTAAGCGCCTGCGTAAGTAGCTGGGCTTGGTTTTTGGTTGTTAGAATTTGTGCGGCGTACTTCTTTGCCGCCTCAATATCGTTATCATTAATCGACTTCTTTAGGGCTGCCTGCTGTTCGCGTAGCGCGCTGGTTAGCTGTTTAGAGGCGGCTTCTGTTTCTTTCAGCAGGCCCGCCTGCCCAGCTTCCGCCTCCTTAAGTTTTCTCTTAGATTCCCTCAGTTTCTCGACAACAGGGAAGAGTTCTCGCA
This sequence comes from Hymenobacter guriensis, assembly GCF_015773195.1. GTDB lineage: Bacteria > Bacteroidota > Bacteroidia > Cytophagales > Hymenobacteraceae > Hymenobacter > Hymenobacter guriensis. Next base: position 2,960 of record NZ_JADWYK010000021.1, on the reverse strand, counting down.
GGGCTTTTATATCGGCGTCGTTAACGAGGTTCAACCCGTTCCCCTTATCACGCACCTCTATTGCTGCCGCGCGGATAGCCGCGAACTCATTTTGAATACGCTTGCTGTTCGCTTCCAGCCCTTTGGCAAAAGCCGAAACGGCCCTTGCGAGTTCGTTTACATCGTTGGCTGTTTCCTGTACAGCCTCTCCGCCAACGATGTATTTAGAAAGGTCAATTTTTGCATCCATTACTCAGGTTATTAGGGCCTGAGCAAATATAATGTAAAGTATTAGTTTACCACTTAAGCTTTAAGTATCTGATTCCCTTGGTAGTGCCAGTATGATAAACTTGATAATCCGGGCTTACAGCCAGGGTCAAAGAATCGTTGCGCAACTGGTTCAGTGAGTCGCTGAATTGAAACTTGGTATGCACAACGTATTCCAGCACGGTAGTGTCTGCTGGGCTGGGCTGCCCTTTGTGAAATGCTACCGAGTCGCCTATTGTAACGGCTCGATACTGTGTCATAGTGACGCTAGCGGCTGGGTAAAGCTCCTTAACACGCGCAACCGCAGCGCCCACCGCCTTTTGCGGGCGATCGTCTGCTTTCGGCTGACACCCCCAAAGGGCTACAGTCAATACCGCTAGATAGATTCTTTTCATAGCCGGAAGATAGCAAACCGACCGGAAACCATACGCCCCGCCTACTAGCTTGCTAGCCGCAAATCCTGACGCGTAGAGGCTTTTAAAGGGAGGTTGGGGCAGGCTTCGGTTTATCCAAGCCAAGTGCCTCCACAATGTACTCGCTTAAGCCTCTATCTGCTTCGGCCGCCAACTCTGCAAGACGTTGGTACTCGGCATCAGTAAAGGACAGGTTGCGACCCTTCTTTAGTCGGGCTGGGCTTTTTGGTGGGCGGCCTATTCTCTTTGGTTGATTTTCCATAGGCACAAATATAGCGACTTTAGTTGTTTCGATGCGCAAGAAAATAAATTGTTAAAATCTTTTCTTGTTCCTTTGATTGCGCAATGAAACTATGTACCTTTACAATGTTCTGAAAGAGAAAGGGCCACCCGCAGCAACGGATGGCCCCCGATTCAGAGCCGGGCCAGCAAGCCCGATTCTTTTCACACTATAACCGCAAAGGTATGCAACTGCAAACCAACCTCGCAAGCACAGCAATGCTTGCCCCCGCCAACCCGCTTGCCCCCGGCAGCGAAATCTACCACGCCTTCCGTTTGCTCCAAGCCCGGCAGGCCATTATGTACCACATGGCTAAATCGGTGTTCACCGATGCCGAACGCCTCCGCGCCAACGATAGCGCCTATCAGTGCGAGAGCCTCGGCCAACTGGCCCTGTGGCTGCGCAACGTGCGCCGGGTAGCTTCCGAGCGCACGGCCCTTGCCGCTGCCGCCGCTACGCGCATCCTGCGGGGCCGCACCAGCGACTACGCCGGGGGCATGAGTGCCGCCGCCGCCGGTTATGCCTTCACCGCCGAAACGGGCCTCACCTCCTGGGATTTAGCTAACCTCTAAGCCCCGCCCCGATGTTCATTTCGCACAAACAGGAAGCCCCTACGGGGGCTTCCCTAGCGGAGCCTTTGCGCCCGCAAGTCGTGGCGGATATTCTGTCCGGCAAGCTGGTAGGCGTGACGCTCCGCACGGCCCAACACCCCGAAGGCGTGGAAGTAGCGGTACTGCCGGAAGTGGCCCTTCATATCGGCTCTCTGCTGGTAGACGCCGCCCTCGCCCACCTGCCCGCTTTTGATGCCGCCCTTGATGAATTACGCGCCCGCCACCTGAGCCGCCGCGCCCTATATCTGTCCACCTGCCAAACCAACCCCGCCCAATGAAAGACGCCGAAAAAGAACTCCGCGAAGTGATTGCCTACCTTGACCAAGCCCGCGCTCTGATGCAGGCCCTCACTGAAATTAAACGCGCTTTTGAGCTTGGAGAGGCCGTAGAAGTCGCCTTCCGCTCCACCCGCACTACGGCTGTTGCGCTTAGCTTAAAAGGAGAGGGTAAGGACTTAGCGTATAGCTTGGCAAATCAGGCTATGCTGCGGGTAATTGAGTTGGAGCGGCAGGAAGTGTACTGGTGCGGGGAGGTAGCTTTTGAAGCCAAACAGAAGCAAATCGACATAGCGTTGCGCCTCAATCAGGACAAAACCTTTCGGGAAGTAGCAGACAGCATCGAAAAGGAGGGTTGCGCAGGTGAGTAAGCAAATGCAAGCCCGCCCCGAGGGAGTTCGGGGCGGGAGACGCCGGGCAGTGTGGCTGACCCAGCAAAACGGGCGCAAGGCGGTGCTGTATGTTATCCGCTGCTATGGCAACGGGGAATCCTTTTACAAGGTCGGCATTACGTTCTGCCTTTCGGCCCGCTTCACGCCCTTTAAAATGCCCTACAAGTGGCGCACCATAGCCCGGTATAGTTCGCAGAGTGCGGGTAAGGTATTTGACTTGGAACAGAAGATTCACGCGGCGGGGTTGGCTTCTTACGCGCCCCTGCTGCCCTTCGCGGGGAAGTCTGAATGCTACGCGGAAGTAGAAGCGATTCTTTCCCTGCTGCCTGCAAAGGGATTGTTTATCTTGAAACAAGTAAACGTTGATGTGTGATGCCTAAGAAAATGACACAGGAGGAATTTGTAGCGCGGGCCGTGGCTGTTCACGGTTCGTGCTATGATTATTCGCAGGTTATTTACATTAGAAGCGGGCATAAAATCAAGATTATCTGCCCCGAGCATGGCGTGTTTGAGCAGACAGCTAACGACCATATAAAAGGGATAGGCTGCGCGAAATGTGCTGGCACAGCTAAGTTGAGCTTAAACGAGTTCATAGCAAAAGCCCGCGCCGTTCACGGCACGAAATACGACTATTCGCAGGCGGTGTACACGAACAACAAAAGCAAGATCAAGATTATCTGCCCCGAGCATGGGCTGTTTGAGCAGGTAGTTGCGAGCCATTTAGCGGGGCTTGGCTGCAATGC
>NZ_JADWYK010000020.1 GCF_015773195.1 Hymenobacter guriensis | reverse complement strand
GATAGAATAAATGTATCCAATTGTCAATAATATTTCACCAATTTGTTTAATTATTAGGCGGTGGTATAAAGGGAGGTAATGCACACAAAAACGCGTGATTGCAAAAGCCGCTTCTCAGAGGTCCTAAAGCAGCCACTGGCACTGTCCGGAAAACCCTAATCACCTCCCTTTATACCACCACCGAAAAATTTAATATCTACATCGGTTGATGGAACTAACGCGTATAATAAATCTATTGTTTCCAGTATTCTGATTTAGGATTCAAGCTCTTTGATATTATTTCTACATCGTCTATAATTTCTGTGAAATATTTGTTCTCATCATAAAAAAAAGCTTTCTTTTGAAAGCATTCAATATATGTATGGAACATTTTAGACAATGAATCATATATAGTTATAGGATGACTCATCCCAAGTGAAGGGGAATAATAATATATCATATTAAAACTTTTTGATAAAGGGTCTATATTTATTAAGTAAGTACTGTCAAAAAATAATGGAAATAAATATTTAGGATAAATTTCTTCTTCTATATCAAGAACGTATAGATGAGTACTGATTTCCAAAGGAGAAAATATTCCCCTAGCTCCAAAAAGTAGATAATTTGCGTTTATGTTCTCACTATACAATCCATTCTTCCATGTATATAAATCAAGTAAACATTTGGGGGGGCTTATATTAATCCTGCTAAATAAAGCAAGCGCCTCTTGTTCCGCAATGCCATCATTCAAAAATGAGATCACAGGTGACTTATTGCGTTTTAATTCTTCCAGAAAACGAACTAGTACGTTTCGAAAATCCATAAGTGAAATCAACTTTCAGGAAGCGATTCTTGATTAGGAGTAATGGGAAAAAAAATGGGCATCCAAAATAATGGTATTGTTCTTAATGCTGGCACCAATCGGTCTATTATTGTTGGTTGCACAGGAATGACAGGTATGATAAAAGGCTGAGGCACTGGAACAGGAGGTTTATTAGAATCTGGCAAAGGAAGTACTATAAACTTATCGCCAGTTTTCATCTGTGAGTACAATTGTTTGAGTCGAGCACCTTGGCTACCATTTTGCTTCTTCGGAACATACGCCACTAACGCATTTTTGCCTCCTTCCATTGTGGACGCGTATGGATATTCATCTCTTTCCAATCCTTCAGGATACCTAGAGGGCAGCCCGCTTGCTTTAAGGGCATCCTCTCTTCTTTTGTCTCTATTATTTTTATCAGAATCATAAGTTAAAATTTGTGGACGTCCTTTTTTGAAAGCATCTAAAGTGTGTTGATATATAGCAGGAGTTTCTGACTCAGGTACCAAATGTATTTTATTCGGTGGTCTAGTAGTTAATGAATTAAATAGTGTTTGCGCATCGCTGCCTGTAAATCTAAGATAATTTTGCGTGTTAATAATGTCTCTCCCATCAATATCTTTATATAAGATAGGATTATTTATACTCATGTTGTAGGACGTCCAAGAGTAGTATTTCTCAGCTAATGGATCAACTGCATGCCAACGCCCCAATTGTGAGTCATACATGCGAGCTCCATAATCATTCCAGTTGAGGCCAAACTCTTCCTGTTTTTCTTTGCCGTTGTACTGAAATTTAGCATTAGGTATACCTACCGTTTCGATACCTACCAAATTTAGACCCCAAGGGTCATAATGATTCTCCTGAAAATAGAGTGGTTCGGCCGGTTGTAGTGCCAAATCATCGAAGTACGCAGGTATTGCGCTTTCATTGATGACACTCACTTTCACATAACCTGCACTATCAGCTTTCAACCCTAGATCAAGGCGTTGCCAGGTATCGGTAGCAGTACGCAGTAAAGAACGAGTGCCGCTGGCCACCAGTTGACTATCCTGGTCGAAGAGTTCGTAGCGCAGGAAAGCCGTAGGCAATTCTGCGCTACGTGACTTGAGCAATTGCGGCAGCAAAGCCACACTAGCGCCTACGTAGGGCAGCCAGCGGCGGCGGGCATGAATCCGTTGCATTCTGTCACTAGAGAGATCCGACGGATTACCGGCTACCGCTGCTCCGGCCACCAGGGCCCCAGAGCGCAGCAGGCTACCTGTAGCGCCATTACGGTCATAACGGCCGTATACTTCAGCTTTTAAACTGTCGCCAGCAGCTACCGCTAACGTAATGCTAGGCCCTAAACGACGGCCTTCACGGGCATTCAAGCGTGCTACATAGCTACCCGTACGCGCATGCATGGCGTCCCGTAGCCGCGTCTCGCTCACGTGGGCAAACCGCTGTTCTTCTTCGGCTGCGTTCACCGGCTCCATGCCTGCGGTGAGTTGCTTTTCGGTACTGGGCCCATCGGTGTCGCGAAAGGTCATTCGTAGGTTGCCCAGATGGTCCTTCAAATGGTATTCATACTTCCACTTATAGCTGGTGCGGTCTGCAAAATATAAAACGCGTCCTTCAGCTGTGTGCGCAAAAACCGGTTGGCTAATTTGCGAGTTGCCTTCATACACGAACGCGCCTACATAATCTGTCTGGGTTGGTAAGCTCTCCCCTAATTTGTAGACTCGCTTACGCAGCTTAGTGCCCGTGGCTGAATAGACGTACTCAATGCGGTTTCCAGCGCCGAACTCAATCCAACAAGGCAGATTGAGCCGGTTATAGCGTATTAGAGTAATTCCTTTGTTCTTGTCCGCTACTAAGTTGCCAGCTGCATCATACGTATATTCAGGTGTATTATTTCCAGCTTGACCGCTGAAGAGGTTACCTCTATCCTCAAAATCATGGGTAGCAGCTGTAACATTCAGTGTGGTAGCAGTAGCTAGATCGTCTACCGCTAGCAGGCGGTTGCTAGCTGAACCACCGGTTGTTTTATAAGAATAGGTAAGTTGGTCTAATATACCTGTCTGCGAAGTACTTGTAGGGTTATTAATCTGACCATTACGGATCATGGTTTTCAGATTGCCATTCAAGTCGTAGGTGATGCCTGACACGGAAAAGTCCATGTTAATATTATTCCACCCCGTTCCCTCATACGTACGGTAAATGCCCTCTGTCAGGCGGTTCGTCTGATCATAACTGTAGGCATAGCCGCGCAATTTTGAGTTGTTCGCTGTGCTACGTGTACTCCACATGACCTCCGAGATATTGCCATTGTATTGCAGCGGGCTTTGTTTCAAGTTTTGTTCTTTGTCATACATCAACTCCACACCAAACAAATCCTGACCCTCAGTTGCAACATTGTCGACATTGGGGTCAGCATCGTTGTAGCGGGAGCCATCATTGCTTAGGTTGCGGTTATTGATGTTGGTAAGCCAACCGCGGATATTGTAGCGGTAGTCCACCGACTGTAGGAATGTGGCCCCACCATCGGCGCTGTGTAGCTTCTTGTCGACAAGCTGGCCAAGAGCATTGTATTCTTGTTTGGCTAGTAGGATGGAGGGCTGACCATCCGTTCGTTGCGTGGTGGTTAGCAGCCGGCCGGCATGGTCATAGACAAAGTCGTTACGAATGGTGCGCCGCACCCCATTGCCCAAATGCTTGAGCATGGTGTATTGTACCCGGCCCACGAAATCATAGCCGTTCGTGGTTCGGTCCGTGCCACTAAGCGTATTCTTCGTTACACTTTGCAGCAGCCGGTACTCCGAGTCATAGTACAAGACAGACGTTAGCCACCCCCCATATGTAGTGGTGTGGTCGGGCAACTGCCGAACCCGTGTGCCGGTTACTTGACCACGAACGGCAACTGCTCTAGTGGCAGCCGAGCCTACAAAGGATAGCGTCGTATCGCCTTGACTGGTAGCATTCAGGCTGGGATAGGTGTAGTCGTCATAATACGTAATGCTGAGCAAACTGCTCTCGGTGATGTTGATGCGGGGATAAGAATTCGTTAGCGTGTACCCCACAGTTGTTGTGGTGCGTTGCTCCGTGAAGACGGTTTCAGAGGCCGCATTCAGCTCGCTCTGGACCGTTGTGTGGTCTTTGCCTAAGCTAACGGTACCTGTGAGAATGGGTCGATTAAGACCATCGTACTTGGTGAAAGTCCAGTTCGTGGTTCCTTGGTTCGCATCTTGGGTGAGGACGGGCAAGTCCCGCTGGTTATACGCAATGCGTACAGGTCCGGAGCCTGGCACCTGCTTTTCTATTACCCGGCCTTTAGCATCGTATACGTAGCGAAAGCACCAGCGTGACTGGAAATCGGGACTAGGCGTCCAGGTACCAGTGGTCGGTAGATCTAAAGTTCCTTGCGGCTGAATGACCAATCGTAAACGATTAAAGGAGTCATATGCATAATAGGTCTGCTGATCCGGTTTCGTTGTGCTGGTAGATAAGGCGGTATAGGTAGCTACAACTTGCAGCGTTTTGCCAGAGCCCGGGCAAGGGTCTCCTAAGTAATCGACATTAATAGGAATCGTTAGACTAGTGGTGTTCGCCGTTAGGCTAGTAGCCACTTTCTGCTGTACTTGTGCTGTGACATCAGCGACACAACTACCAAACGTGAAACTCCCACATGTACCGGTAGTACCACTACCCACGCCGAAGGTAGCCGATTGTATGCCTGTAAGGCGCGTATCTGTTGGTGCATCGAGCGTTAAGAGGCTAATAGGATTTGCTGTCGTTACCCCCTCATAGTAACCGCGCACCTTGCAGACCGTTCCACTGGAAGTCGACACCCGTTTAAGCACGACGAGTCCATCCTTATCCTTGTATTCCGTTATCAGGGCATCATGTTCATCCCACATTTCGGAGACAAACAACTCTCCTGCTGCATAAAAGCCAGGAGAGGAGACGCTAGTGGCCGTACAGTCAAACCGCCGCACTTCATTGGCCCAGTTCGTGCGTGTAACGGGTTTCAGGGTATGATCGGGCCCTGGTGTCGGCCGCCAGGCACTACCAACTGCCCCTTGTTTGAGTACTCGGTCCAACGGAGAAGCCTCATAGACCGTACGGGTATAAGGCTGCGAGTCATTTGCAATATTGTCGCCGGTTGTGGAAGCCGCGTAGAAAGCGGCTTGTTTGCTAACTGCGTCGACTTTAAACTCGCCATTATTAATATCCTGGGCGTAAGGCAAATAGGTAGAGGAAGTCCTTCCTATAGCATCATATGTGATAGGCTCTACCAAGTCGTACTGCGTGGGAGAGCCTGCTTGGGTGACCTTTTGGCTCGGTCTGCCTAACCCATCAAAGTAAGTGGTACTGACTGCAACCGCTTGGGCCGGGTAGCCAACCAATTGTGTTGCCGTGCGCTTGCCCGTAACTTGGGCAACCCGGGTAGTTATAAAGTTGCCGGGCACCACCTGCACTTGCACTTGCAATGGGGCGGAGGTTAAGCCACACCGGGTGCCCACTACTGTGTACGTAGTTGTTGTAGCGGGAGCAGCACGTACCGTTGCTCCCGTAGTGGCATTTAACCCAGTGGCTGGCGACCAAGTGTAAGTGGTGCTTCCCAATCCGTCAATAGTGATAGGTATGCCTGGGTCACCTAGTATTGTTTTGTATCCTCCAGCAGGCCTGTTCAGCTCAGTGATGGTAGGAGCTAAAGGAGTCGTCTTAAGAGAAAGTAACGCAGATCCCGCCGTTTGAGTCAGGCTTGAGACAATAATATAGTAATCCCCTGCCTCTAGGTTTCGTTGTAGAAAGGAAGCACCAGCGCTACATCCTGCCGTCGGAGTATTATCGTTCGTGATAAGTGGCGAGTAAATATCCGTAGCGGAGGCTAGAGACAGGTAGGTATCATAGGAACTGGAATAGCAGGTATTAAGCGAAACGTTCGTGGGTATGCTTAAGCTAAACTTATAGTAAGCAGCTGGTCGGTTGTAATAGATGCTATTGCAGGGACCAACCGACACAGGAATGGTAGAGCGGGTTTCACCACACTCCGCGAGCATACCTAATGAAATTGGATTACTAGACGTGTTACCAGGTGTGTTAGGACAGGTGACCGTAACCGTGAGGCTACCATCTTCAGTAGCTGTATAGGGATAGGTGGAAGAAGGTATCTGGTATCGGATACGCCAGGTGCCGGGCGTAGTCCATTTAATGTCTGTTTTGACATTTGCAGGTGACGGAGTTGTGTAGGTATTTAAGATATTCCCCCCACCAGTGGCTAACCCCCAGGAATACGACTGCCATGCACTTGAGTTATAGCCAGAATACGTGTACGTACGTGTTTCCCCAACGATGGCCGTATAGTTATACCCGTTGGCTGCATGAATATTATAATCGCTGGACGTTTGAGCATGGGTGTTCCAACTGTGGCAACAGAGTAAGCTCAAGACAACCCATGATTTGCGGGAAAAGAAAAAATCAGCAAAAGCAACCAACATACCTTGGAGCAGGTAATGTACCGTAGATAATATTCTCATATAATGGATTTGTGAGGAGAACACGAATTCCTATTGATGGTAGTTGTATTCCAGCGTTTTGAGAATATTGCCTTCTTGGTCCTTTACAACGGAGAAGCGATTTAGCCCGTCATATTCGTAGAATACTGGCTTATTATTGGTGTCTGACATGCTCGTTACTCCTACCCCAGGCCGGTGAGTATAGGTTATCATCTGCGCATCAGCTGGATGGACACGTACATCATCAAACCAGACGCCGCCGCCCTGCACACTGGCCCCATTGTAATGGTTGTCTAGGCGCAGAGTTAATAAGGTTACGCCATCCGGTATATCTACCTCTTTTTCCAAATACACCCACTTGGCCGTTTCATTCGTTTCAAGCAGGTAAACAGGCAAGTTGTACGCCGTCATACCTTCGTAATAATTTACGGTCCCATCAGCTCGTTGTGCGCTGGGCTTGTTGAGTAAAAGGAGTAGTTGTGCTGCCGGGCCAGCACTGTATACCCAGCCAGAAACCACGAATTTCCGGGGGCGTGAGGCAATGGTCAAGGAAGGACCAAATGCATATTCATGCTGTTGTGGCGTGGTGGTGTACAGTGCCCCGGCTAATAAACCAGTTCGTGCCGTATTGCGGGCCATAGACCCGTCGCTCGGGGTACTTTCGTAGCGTAACGGAGCGCCATCCCACTTGTCGGCTACTTTAGTGCCTTCGAAATTGCAATGGAAGGTTTCATTGGGCGCTGCATTTTCCGTTTTCGCAATAGGTAGCGTGGCGTTATATCCCCACAGATAACTAGTCTGCTGGCCACCTTCATAGGATAGTCCTACTAAATTGCCCTTAGCATCATAGAGCGTACAAGTAGATTTTAACTGCATTTGGGTGCTGCCCCCCCCGATAATTAGAGGACTGCTAGTGGTTGTTCCATAGGTAGTTGGTGTGTAAGCACTAAGTGGTTGATCCGTTTCCAAGCGAAAGGCCTGAAAAGGTAAAATGCAGCTATTATTTAAGCCACCGAGGCGATATGTCTGCACGGAAACCCCGATAATTTGATTATTTCGGACGTTGATGGTTTCAATTGGCGTCCCAACTATATTTTTCGCTGTCATCGCACGGATAGTGCTCGCAACTGGATCTGTCAGCGGCTGCGTAGGGGGGGTTACCCCCGAGGGGAAAGTTAAATCAAATGGGTAGCGATACGTCGTACTCTGCGTCTGATTTTTACTATCCGTTACGGACTCAGATATTTTTAGCCGATATCCAGATAAATTATATTGTATGTTCTTTACTGTGGTTACAGGGCTTTTTCCGTAAATATCGTACAGCGTTTCTGTTTCACGACTAGGAAGGTATGAGTACGTATACAAGCGGTAGGCTGTACCTTCTTGTACGCCGTCCGTGGTAGTAGAAGGACAAGCCGTAAAGGCATCAGCTTGTACAGAACGCACATAATCTGTCTGCTTATTAAGGGCCGTGTACTCTATTTCGCGTGCTTTCACGCGCACATCTTGTGCAGTAAATAATTCCTCCTTGAGAAGCTTGCCACGCATTTCTTCGTTAGAGGCAAAGGGTTGATAGAGGGTACGCTGAGGCATCAGGGTACTACTTGCCGCTGCCACTTCATCGCGGTAAGCCGCGCCAGTATCAAAATTGCTGTAGGTGTACTTCGTGTAGCCACCATCACTTCTTTTCTCAACTATTTCACTGTAGCCCACATGGGTGCCTTTATTGCTGGAGGCAGGAATAACGGGTTGGGAACTAAATATGCGTTTAGAATAAATGGCCGGATTAGTGCTAGTCGAATATCCTATAATAAAATTACGATAATCGTCATAGTAGTAGCGACTCATTCCTCCAAGTACCCCACTGGAAGGCAGCGCAGTAGAGTTAATACTATTCTTGTAACCGGTAACGTAGAAATATTCTTTTTCCTGGGTAGCTTCACCCCAACGGCTCACGTAGTTTTTGATCTTTTTAATACGCACACCCCCAGCTGTACGAGCAGTTGTTAAGACTTCAGGTGCCAATGACCGATCCTCATACAGGCATTTACTATAGCTTGGCTGTTCGTATTCGAATACTGTACTGCCACCCGTTGGATAGGTGACTCTAGTAAGCATCCCGAGCGTGGCAAATGCTAGGCTGTTTGTGGCATCACGCTGTTGTTGATAAGTAGTAAGATAACCACTTCCCTGAGTATGATCAATAGAGGCATATACACCATTAAAAAAACCCCAATGATCATTGCTATTAGCTAGATAGTCAGTAATATAACCAGTGAATCTTTGGCTATTATACTCGAAGAGATAAGGAGGTTTAGTGACGGAACCACTTTGTGGAGTATACCCATTTTCCCTCAGAGCCTCAAGCGTCAGCCGTTGTTTCTCTGCATTAACTTCATTGCCTGGTCGGTCACTATATTCTAACTGGAAGCTCTTAAGAAACTTTCCCTGATAATTAACACTAATATTATCAAGTTTTTTCCACTGTAGCTTTTGCAAGCTTGTCGGATAGCGGTCTAACGCATTTGACGAAATTTCAAGCATAGGCAAAAATAATTCATGAGGTCTATACAAATCAAAAATTCTCTTCCGCTCACTATATGCTCTATAATTATCATAGCGAAGCTCTCTAGTTAGTGAGGACGTAAACGTAACCGTTGAGGATGTACAAGAAATCGAAGTTAAGTACACAGGTGAAATAAGTTGCCCTGATTGAAAGGCTATTACATCATTGTTCTGACTTGTATTCTCAAAGCCAGCACAATTAGATTTAGTAATGAAAAAGAAATCCGCTACTCCACTACCTGCTTGAGCTACTTTGGTTTCTATATCTTGGTAAACAGAATAATACATCTGATTAATGAAACGGCCATTTCCAGCTTCTCGTTGATATGTAAAGTTAATTGTGTTGCCATTCGTATCTGTAATCTTCGTTAACTGCCAAGCATTAGCAGTCATGTTTGACTGCCCATAGCCTTGAAGAAAAAAATCCGTACTATACTCAATAGCATCTCTTGTGCCGCCAAACTGGTATTGGGTACCATCATCGCCAGTTAAAACAAAGCCTATAAAAGACTTAAGATATGGATTTTCTGTACTGTCTAGAGAGGCAAAAGGTGAAGAAATTAACATCTTAGGGGTTGTAATCACTTCTACCTTAACCGGTCTATCGCATTTAACCTGCCATTTTCCCTCATGATTTAAATAAAATTGCCCAGTATACCCGGGGCAACTAAATGAAAATTCATCAGGTTCGGTATCTTTTATATGATTTTTATCGTTAGCAGCAGAATATGATCCCTTTATGAGCGTGTTTTCGATAAATGATCCCTGTTCCCAGGTAGAATTATTTAGAATGGAATGTTGAAAATAAAAACCAAGATTAGCAGGGTTAGTCGGGTCCTTTGGAAGTGCGTATTCATCAATTCGATCGTGCACAATACGCGTAATCGTTCCCCCCGCTTCAAGAGACCATCCCATGCCGACCCAGCCCGGGTGCATATCAGGTCTGAATCCTGAAGCATGATAGCTTAATACAATAGGAACGGTTAAATTTCCTTCCTGGATAGTATATAATGGTACCGAGATAGACGGTAACCCTGTAAAAGGGGAGACTGGAACATCGCCAAAAAGCCCAAGGCTAGCAACAGTAGGACTCTGGACGGGCGGCACACTCTGTGGGATTTGTGCGTTAAGCTGGCCAAAAAGCACAAACAGCAACAACAACAACAGGATGGTATTCTTATGCATAAGATGAGGCTGCATGTGAGGCAGGGCAGCACATAAAAGTTAATGGATGAAGAGAGTCTGAGTGATACCCATTTGCCGGGTAATCAATTCGGTACGTTAGTATTTCCTGATTAAACAGCAAAAGTGGCTTAATCAAGTATTATGCTTACTTCTTGTATAAGAAAGCGTGCTGCATAGTATGAAAACGAGCTGCGACTAGCTACTAGAAAGATTAGGGCAAGATGAAAGAATACTTTCATATATACAAAAGGTGGTGAGTAAAATACGCCTAGGCTTCCTTATTGGGTGAGCAGTGAAAAGTAGAGGAAAGGGGTATCTTCTCATTCCTTCTCATTCCTTCCCTACTGCCCCATGAAAAAGCCGCTTCACCTGAAGCGCAGCTGCATCCTATGGCAACAAGACTATGACCAAACTGTCGCTCAGATTTGCCAATATCCCAGCTTCAGTGGGCCCACGATTTACTAGTATAAGAGGAAATAGGGAGACCTGAAACTTGTTAAGTTGCAACAAGTAAATTACTTACAGGTAGGTATTGCTGCCTCAAGCAACTGGCAGCCGACTGGAACCTGGAAAGCGAAGTGGTAGAGTATTGTGAAAAAAGTAATTGCCCCGGCCTAGAGGCAAGCTGTGACAAAGCAAAAAGGGGCAGGGAGTTGAGGAGCCAGCGCTGGTGCTAGCTGCTCCCGTGCCTACGAGTCCGAACCAATGCTGGTCGCTGGATTGCATAATCGACGCACTAACTGACGGGCAACGCTTCCGCACGCTTAACGAGCTGGCTAACAGCAACTATGAGGTGCTCGGCATTGAGCTGGATTTTTACTTGTCTAGCGCCCGCGCCATGCGCTCGCTCGAGCAGTTGCTCAAGTGCGACAGGCCACTAGCCTGGCTGCATGTCAATAGTGGCCCAGAGTTTATCAGCCTAGCACTATAGGGTTAAGGAAGCGCCCTAGGAGTGGTGCTGAACTGAGTGAATGCCGCTATGCCCACGCAAAAGGCCTACGTGGAGCGCGTCAACGGCTCGTTTCGCTCCGAGTTGCTCAACGACTATCTTTTCGCCACTTTGCAGTAAGTGCGCGAAAATTTCCGCTACCTGCAGCTCCATCAGCACCTCTATTTCATTCCTCCAACCGAGTTCCGTCAAACCGCCTGACCGCTAGTTTTGGCTGACTCACCGAACGGAAAGTGTATAATGCAACTCGTGAACGTCATTGTGCATATGACCGATTGCCTACAGAATTTAGCTAAGAACTTACGGAAAGTATACTGCTTATTTATATTGCTATTGCTGTTTCATTCAGCTAAAGCCACACATATCGTAGGTGGAGAAATGGACTTGCGCCATAGCGTTTTCAATAATTATGTGCTTACGCTCAACCTCTACTTTGACGACATCAACGGCAGCCCCGATGCCTACGATTATGATCTGACAGCGGCAATCTATTCCAAGCGCACTAACCGCTTTATTCAAAGTGCCAATTTGCACCGTATCAGCGACACCTTTGTCGCCTACACCAATCCGGCCTGCGAAGCCTCCTCGCTACGCACTCGCCACCTAGTCTATGATGCTTCTTTGGAATTACAGGAAGTATTCTACACAGACCCGACCGGATATTACGTGGTGGTGGAGCGCTGCTGCCGCAACGGTACTATCAACAACATTGAGGAACCCGGCAACGCTGGCCAGACCTTTTACCTGGAGTTTCCGGCTATTGTGCGCGACGGGGAGCCATTCTACAACTCCTCGCCCCGCGTATTTCCGCCCCTGAGCGACTATGCCTGCAAAGGGGAGCTGTTCTACTACGATTTCGCCGGCACCGACCCCGACGGCGACTCGCTGGTCTATGAAATGGCTACGCCCCTTAATGGCCATGCTACCTATGATGACCCGATTCCGCGCCTACCCGGCCCGGCGCCGTACTCCCTTATCCGCTGGTTGCCCGGCTTCAGCACTGAGCAGCAGATTCCCGGCAACCCCGCTCTGAACATCGACCGGCAGACGGGCCGCCTGCAAGTACGGCCTTCCCAGCTCGGCCTGTTTGTCTTCAGCATCCGTTGCTCGGAGTACCGTGACGGGGTGAAAATCGGGGAAGTGCGCCGCGACTTTCAGCTCAAAGTCATCAGCTGCCCCGACAACCAGCAGCCAAGCCTGACGGCGCGCCTGCCCGGCCAGACCCGCCCCTACGCGCCCGGCCGTGACACGCTGCGCCTGCAGCCCGGCCAGGACCGCTGCGTGCCCCTGCGCTTCACCGACCCCGACGCGGCCTCCCGCCTTACCCTCTCGTTGCACCCGGTCAACTTTATTGGGGGCCTGCCGACCCTGAGCTTGAAGCAAGGCACTGTGCGCACGCCCGGCCAGCCCGACACGTTAGCCTCCCAGCTGTGCTTTGCCGAGTGCATCGACACGCAGGGGAAAGTGTACCTGCTGGATGTGGTGGTGGCCGACAATGGCTGCAGCCTGCCCAAGCGCGACACGGTGCGGATTGCTTTTATCGGCACGGGCCCACCTAACGCCCCGCCCACGCTCACGACCACGGCCAAACAACCTCTAAAGGTGCGCGCCGGCACCTGGGTCACCTTCGACCTGCTGGCCACTGACCCTGATGGGGATGCCGTGACGCTCACCATGCGAGGCAAGGACTTTGATGCCGACTGGCGTAAAGCCGAGCTAACCCAGACGCCGGGCAAGGGGCAAGTAAAGGGTACCTTCCGCTGGCGGGTGCCTTGCCCGGACCGCTACTACAAACGCTACGCTTTCATCTTCGAGGCCACCACTACGTACTGCGAACGACCGGAAACAGCCCGCGTCGAGGTAGTTATCGACATTGATGATAGTAACGTGCCGCCGAAGGTGATGACCACGGCGCCCACCACCCGCCCGTTGATCGTGCACCCGGGCCAGGTGCTCTCCTTCCAAGTGGTGGGCACCGATGCCGACCAGGATACCGTGAGCTTGGCGGTGCGAGGCAAGGATGAGGCATTTATTCCAGAAAACCTAGGGGCTGAGCTACTATGGGAGCGGCGAGCAGGCCGCAGTGAGGGCACTTTCCGCTGGCCCGTACCTTGTCCTGAGCAGGACAGCGTCTTATACAACTTTGTGTTTTTCGCTGGTTCCACATTTTGTGACCGAAATATACTCGATACGGTCACCGTGCCGATCCAAATCATTCGGGGCAATGCGCCCCCGGTACTGACGTCTACGGCGGGCCCGGAGCCGCTGCGGGTCCGCCCCGGTCAGCTACTTTCCTTTGATCTGCTGGCCGTTGACCCGGATAGCAACGCCGTCACGCTCACCTGGACCGGCCAGGGTTTTTCGCCTGATGATGTGGGGGCGCAGCTCACGCAGCAGGCCCATGGGGCGCAGCAGCAGGGCCACTTTAGCTGGCAGGTGCCCTGCCCGGTGGCCGGCAAGTCCTTGTACGAATTCGAATTCACGGCCACCGACGTGCCGTGCGGGGAGGTAAAAACGGCGGGTCTGCGCATGCCCGTGCAGATTGAGGACACGAACAGTCCGCCCACCCTTTCCTCCTCCCTGTTTGCGGCAGCCCCGGCCCCGTTGCTGCTCCGGCAGCTGCCCGGCACCACGCTGGAAGCTACGCTCACAGGGCTAGACCTGGACCAGGACCCACTCACGCTCACCGCCCACGGGGTGGGCTTCGATCTGGCCACAGCCGGGATGCACTTCACGGCCCAGAACGGAACCGGGCAAGCAGCAGGTACTTTCCGCTGGGACGCGCGCTGCGCCGAGGCTTTCCCGGAGGGGTATGAGGTGGTCTTCGAGGTGCAGGAAGCCGGATGCCAGCCGCAGCCGCGGCAGCAAACGGTACGCTTCGTGGTAGCGGACCCCGCGCCGCAGGCGTTTGTGCCGCCCAACATCTTCACGCCCAACCACGACGGGCAGAATGAGGTGTTCACGCTGCCCATGCTGCCGGCCGATATCTGTGCCCAGCGCTTTGCCTCCATCAAGGTGTTCAACCGATGGGGCAAGCAGGTGTACGCCTCCACCGACCGGGGCTTTGCCTGGAACGGCGGGGGCCTGCCCGGCGGGGTCTATTTCTACCTGATTGACTTCGTCAATCGACCCCAGTTCAAAGGCTATGTTACTATTGCCTATTGAAAGGTTAGTGCAGCAATGGCAGCTGCAAGGAATGATATGCTATAACTGAGGAGTATCGGAAACGTGGCCCCAAACTAATGCTAACGGATGGATATAATTTCACGACTACCTGCCGCATAAATCGCATTGCAAGCTCAGCAGATATACAATAACCACTCCTCCCCTCCCCTACTGTGCAGGTATATTGCCACTGGGTAATAGATCTACTACTCTAACACATGAATGATGAAATAAATATCAAGCTGCAATGGAGCGTTTATAGAATGTTATAAACACTCATGGGTACATATCCCACAACCTGACAACAAGGTGTTGTCAGGTTGTGGGATATGTACCCATCAGCTGCCAGACTTTTGCTAAACGCCCGTAAACTTTACGGTGACAATGGGCTCCGTCTCGTCGCAGCGCACCAGGTGCGGCTGCGTTTCCAATAAGGCCGTGGCGTCCTTATAGGCAAAGTCGAACTCCTGCAGAATGCTGCTATCAAACTCCCCCTGCCGCTGGAGCAACTCTGGGAAGCGTTGGCGGTAAGCTTCCTTGTCCGCTCGTTTCAGCGAATGCCAGTACTTGAGCGTATCCGTGCGGCTGTAGCGCCGCCCCGCCCCATGCGCGCAACTCCACAGGGCTTGGGCAAGCGCGGGATGCCAGCAGTTGGGCTTGACGATCAGCGAGCCCCGGCTCATGGAAAGCGGAATCACTACCTCGTGGTCGGCCGTGAGCTGCGTACTGCCCTTGCGGTGGATCACGCCCTCACTGGTGAATTCGAGCAGGTTGTGGCAGCTGTCGGCATAGACCGGTGCCCCCGCCCGAACGTAGCCGTTGCGCTGTAGGAACGCGTACGTCTTCTGCAGGAACTCTTGCCGGCGGCTGGCCGCGTAGGCCAGCACGCGTGCATACTCGCGCCGGTATTCCGGCGTGGCAAGTGCAAGCGGCAGCCACTCCTGCCCCGGGTTATGCTGCTGGAGCAAGCGCAGGTTTTCCTGATACATGTACACGCCCAGGTTGCGGCTGCCGGTGTGCACGATCAGGTAGAAGTAGTCCGCCGATGCCTCCAGCGAGAGGAAATGGTTGCCGCCACCCAAGCCCTCATCTGTCATGGTGTGTACCTCCCGCTCCAGTGCCCGGTAGTGCCGGGCTTTGTCAAAGGGGCGCAACACATCTTGCTGGGGCAAGCGTAAGTAGGCCACGCCACAGCCCATGTCCTTGCCCGTCACCAGTGGATAAAAGACGTCTGTGGTGTGGAAGGCCACCCCGACGGGGATGGCACGCTCAGCGCAGTAATGGATATCGGGAAAAACGGCGATGCGGCCGATGGTTTCTTTTTCCTCGAAGGCGAGGAGGGACTGTAGCGCGTGCTGCTCCACGCCGCTACGATCCGTAAAGTAGACGGTTTTCACGGGGTCTTCTTTCGGAGAATAAATGAGAAAGGGCGCGCGTCGGGTAGCAGCCGCATGAAATGCGCGCAAGGAGAGCCTTAGCGTAGGCTCGCACAAAGATAGCAACAAGTTGCTGGTTTTAGTCCAGTGGTGCCCCATTGAAACCGACGACTGTTGTACCCGTTTCATGCCCGCTTCGGGTGGGGAGGTGCAGGCCAAGCCATGCGACCCTTCATGCCTCCCTCGGAGGGGCCGCAGCCCTTTTTCGGAAACGGCTAGTTACTGCCCATTAACCCGAGAACGGGTAGGCGGCAGGGTACTGGGTCTGTGGTGGGGAGCAGCGGGCGGTGCGGGCACCCGCTTTTCTTGTGGAGAACTCACCTCTACCAGTGGCGGTGCTATGATGGCCTTGAACACGACGCATTGATTCAACGTCCGGTACTCGGTTACACTGTCGGGGACCAAGGGCTGCTGGTTGCTAACACTACGCACCGACAGTCGGCTTGCGGCGATGCCCTGCTGGTGCAAATAATCAGAAGCCGCCTGCGCGCGGAGCAGTCCCAAGCGCTGCAGGTATTGGGCCGGATTAGGGTGTCCCGCACGAGCCTCCTGCGCATCAGCGTGTCCTTCCAGGCATACTGCCAAGCGGGGTGTGGCCCGCAGGATGCGCACCATCACGCCTAAGGTCTGCACCGACGTCGAGGACAAGGTGGCCTGACCGGCAGCGAAATACAGACGGGGCGCCTCATCCTGAATCAGGTCGGGGGCGCGGCATGGGACGTAAAAGGTATGCGTTACCGCGCTCGAATCTTCTCTGGTAGCCAGTAGCTCCAGGTTGACTGTTGCCACGTGACGCGTCTCACAACTTACCTCAACTTGGTAGCGCCCGCCAGCAGGCAACGCGACCCGAAAGTCGCCGTCTTCTTGGGTAAGGACGCGCCAGGACCGGGTCAGCGAGTCCACGCCGATCTGGCGGAAAATAAGCTCGACGCCTGGCAGCCCGCTTACGCTGTCGTGTATGCTAACGACATGCCCCTGCAGCAGTTGGCTTCGCTCCTGCTGGCTGACGGCTGACGACATCGTCATGAGTCGCGAGGGCATCGGTTGGGAAGCACGGCACCCAAGGAAGCCGACACAGAGCAAGAGGGCAACGTGCTGTCCTGTGCGACCCGTTGCCTCAATGTGGCGCACAGCATCGCCTCTGAATAGCGCTTTCATTCGTCGAGTAGGTAGCACAGCTTTACCACGTATTGTACCAACATCACAAGGTATACCTTATTGAGAATCTATAGCACCAGCAGGCTACTGCAACATCAGGGAAGTCCATGGGAAAGTACCACGCTAGCGGCCGGCCTCGCAGGGAGGTTAAAACTGCACTGATTCCCAGGTCGGTCTGAGATCTGTTCTTACGTTAAGCGACAAAACCTAGTAAGGTGTAGAAAAATATGGACTGCTTCACGGTCGTTAAAATCCTATTTGCTTAAGCCCCTAAATCTACCTTCTACAGTCGTATTACCAACAGACCAAGCCCTTGGGTAGGGCAATCGGATAAGCTACTATCGAGGTACACGATAGTAGGTCTGCTTGCTAAGTTGTTCATACAAGCCCATGTACTGATGATTCTTCACGAGTTGATACTGTACCACGATCGAGGGGCAGTGAATGGCAAAGGCAGGAAGTGGCGCACGTGTATACACGGTCAGCGTATCGTGGGCAAAGCGATACAAAAACGGATCCAGGCCTTTGACCATCTCCGGCCGCTGCTGGTCATCCCATCCGATCGGGACGTTCGTGTCGCTGATGGTGGAGATCTGATGGTCACCTGTTAACCCCCAATTGTAGGCTTTGATGTAAAGGGTATCCCCGGCGCTGGAAACGAGGGGTACACCTTGATAGACTCCATTGGCCCCATCGCCCTCACTGCACGAAGCAGTTAGCAGCAGGCCGCAACCAGCGAAGAAGAAGCTTTTGATCATGGCGATAAAGTATAAAGGAGGTAAGCAATCGCGCCTAAGCGCTGCTAACTATGTAGTCGTTTTTTACTTGGGAATCGGTCCTCGCACTAGCCCTAATGAGAAGGCAATTTGCCTCATCAGAAGTGAGTAATTCGTCCGATACGTCCAGTTATCCTATCTGCCCTACAGTCCCGTTTGCCCGAGAGGGCCGGCGCTGTTTTTCGACGGCTCGCCGCGGCCGGTGGCTTGCTCGACGTCCCCGAAGCCGGTGCCTAAGCTTCCAATCCCTCGATGGTGACGACCGGGAACCAGCGGTCGGCGAACCCGTAGGCCTCGAGCCAGACCGTGCCCTGGGTGTCGACGGCGAAATCTCGGCGGGGGAAGTACTCCTGAGTGCTCGTCAGCCAGGCCACGGCCTGCGCGGCCTGAAAGCGGTGCGCCCGCACGGTAGCCGCTGCCTCAAAAGAGCGTTCGTCGGACATGAGCAAAAAGTACGACCCCACGGGCTGTACGGGGCCTACGGCGGCAATGAACCGCGCGGGCAAGGCAAACTCGACGGCGGGCGAGGCGGACTCCCCCCCGGAGGAAGCCCCGACCTTCTTGCGGGCCTGGGCCGCGAGCACGTTGCAGGAATTACAGCAGTACTTACGGCGTAGGTGGCGGGACTCAAAGACGTTCTGGCAATGGGCGCAGACCGTAGGAATGGGCGGGCGGGGGACGAAAGGCATGAACCAGGAATAGAAACAGAAAACAGGCCATTAACCCGCACAATCTACACTAATTATATCCAACTTAGCGTAAATTTGCGCTAAGTTGGATATAATTAGTGTAGATTGTGCGGGTTTGGTACGGGCCGGGGCAAGAAGCGCCTGAGGCCATAGCATAGGGTGTTGTTAAACAAATAGGGCAACACCTCCGACTCGTCAGGACAACCACGCGGTTTCAATGGTTAGTACCTTGATGAACACTGTTTTGCTTGGAACGCAGGCAAAATAGTAGCCTTACTGTTCGTTTTCGCTGCTCTCTCTCGATTGCATTACCCCTATTTGTTTAACAACACCCTTAGCGTGTAAATCCGCCCGTTTGGAAGAAGAACCCCTAGCAGACCACTGCCCGGTAGTACTAGCGGGAAAGAGGCGCTTTTCCCTTAGGGCGGTGTTCGCTGCTCGTGAATAGCATCTAGCGAAGAAAATATCCCGTTCTTTTACTGGCTTTTTGCGTGGTGTTGAGCCGGAAGAAAGACGCGGCTTTTTCCCAGCCCGCTACGGCCTGTCGTACGCTCTGTCGCACACATAAAAGCGCATAAGAAATGTCGCGCTTAGCCCAAGCAGGCGCGTCTCCCTAAGCGGAGGCCTTACAGCGGGGCGGACACATATGCTTTTCACAGCCAGTCCGCGTTAAACGCCCGGTTTGTGGCTTAAAAAGACCTGCACATGGGTGATGCTACCTCGCTTAACCAACGTCAGTAGTTGTGGCGCGGCAAGCGAGACAAGCAGGTCAGGCTATGCGGGAGCCATACGCCCCGCTTACCCACAGAAAAAACAGGCTGTCACCAGGAAAAATGGGCTGTACAGGCGGGGCAAAAATGGCCTATCTTCTGTATTGCATTATTTCGCTATAAATACCGGTTAAGCAGGGGTTCCTGCATAGCCAGTCGCTTAGGCGTTGACAGCACCTGGTAGGGGTATTCACTTCAAGTAGTACTTGAACTCCTGCCCGCCCCGCCCGCTGTCGTCCTCTGACCACGCTTGCTGCAGACAGGTACTTGGTTGCTGTGGGTGGCTCAGGTGTACTTGACGAGCCAGGCCTCCCCTAGCCGATCTTCGAGCGTGAAGCCGTCTTTGAGGTAGACCTGCTCTAGATGTTGCTCAAAGGTATCCGCCCGTTTCTGCCGGTGGGCATAGGGCCCCGGGTTGTCGTACATCGCTTGCACTTCGCTTAAGCGAAAGGCCACGGTCGCCTGCGACTCACTTGCTGGGACAACCTCCTTCTTGGAACCCACGCGCGGCTTGGCCGCCTGTTTATAGTCCTCTAGCAGGTACTTCTCGACCAGGGCTTTGTAGATAGCCCCCGCGGGCTTTTTGATCTTGCCCTTCCGAAACTGTCCTTCGACGATGCGCACCACAAAGCCGATGTATCCCACATCGTACTCATCGTTTTCTAGCTGATGAGCGATGGTAGCAATGCTGCGCTGGCTTACCCCAATCTGCAGCAGAGCGTCTGCCCACTCGGCCGCGCCGGGCAACGTCTTTTTTGTAGCAGATGCCGCCAACTGCTCGAATAGGAACTTGATCCGGGCAACCGTTTTGCCTTCCCGTTCCAGCTCATACGTGAAGGGAATGTCAGTCTCGGCAATCTCACTTTGTGCCTTATCCAGCACTCGTGCCTTGAAGTTAGAGAACCGAGGGTACTCATGCTCTTCAATGCCCAGTACAAACCGTAGATCCTCTACACTGATCGTACGACGGCCGAAGCCGGCATACTCTTTCAGCAGCCAATAGATGCGTAGTGACTGAGGGCTCTTCAGCTTGAGCACCTGCTGCATGTCAGCCGTGGTGAAGTTGCCACATTCTCGCAGCTGCAGCAGGTAAGGCATAATCTTCGGGTTGAAGCTGGCCACCACCCCACCTAAGTCTGCCCGGTAGCCCGCCTCGGCCATCAATGGAATATACGTGTAGCTGGGCTTACGCCGGCGCTTACGAGTCTTCTCTTCCAATTCCTCAATGTATAGGGTAAAGGAAGCAAGACCCTTACACATCTCATCTACCTGCTCATACGCAGATCCGCCGCGGCGCTCAAAGACCAACTCATCCAGCGGAATGAAGTGCTCTTTGAAATCAACATCTTCAAAATCAATGCGTGACAGAAGCGAAACGAATAACCGCATCTGTAAAGGCACAAAACTGAACCGGGCATTGATCAGCGCGTTATGCTGGGCTACTCGCTTATCCGGGGTGGCGTCCATGTCAGCAACGTCTTTTTTGTAGCAGAAAGGCTGTGGAAACGGCTATTGTGTAGTAGATATACGGCTATTGTGTAGCAGCACAACGTCTTTTTTGTAGCAGATAACGTCTTTTTTGTAGTAGATGCCCCTCTGGGGACGCTGTCCGTCAAGTAGTTATGGCACCTATAATACTCTATAAGTTTAGTAATAAAAAAAAGACTAGTAGAGCTTTTTTGAACGTCTTTTTTGTAGCAGATAGGTTGATTCAGGAAGTTCAAAAAAGTCCATTTCCGCTTCAAAATCGCGGTTTTTATGCTTTTTTATACTTGTCATGGCTTCAACTTCTTGTTCTTCTGCAACAGCTTCTGGTACTCATCCTCCGGTAAAGCCCGATTGGCGCCTTCTAGGCTATCCAACAGTTCGCTAACCACTTGTTCAATACGATGCCGGACGACGAAGCCCGGCTCCCAGTACTCGGCCTGTTTCAAGCGCAAGTAAGTCTGCCGGCGTAAGTAGGAACTAAACTGGACCCAGTCCTGACCAGATGCCTCAGGGCTGGGTACTACAGTTGCTTCAGCTACCGGAGCTTTGGCTGGTGTATTAGCAAGTGGTAGCTCGTCCAGTCCGTAGAGAGAATTGGCATCCAGTACAGGGCGGGCTGTTTTAGCGGTAAAATCGCGCTTGGAAGTGCTGCTCATAGTCGGGCAAGGATTTCATCGGTTAAAGACACGTAGTCGAGCGCTCCGTTGCTATCGGGGGCGTAGGCAAGAATGGACTCATGCATTGCTTGCGCCTCCCCTAGCTTGGTATTCTGCCGGATGCTTACATCCATTACCAAGGGAGCTAACTGCTCATCCTGATTGATGAGCTCGACATACTGGTGGTGCATGGATGAGCGGTAGGTAGGGGAATACTTGGTGAAGAAAATACCTCCGACCTTCAACTTTTGATTGTAATGCTTCCGAACGCGTACGCAGGCCTGCAGCAACGAAGTGAGCCCGTTGTAGCCAAAGTACTCCGGTTGCATAGGAACGAAGACAGCATCTGCAGCAATAAGAGCAGAGTAGGTGATACCGCCCAGTGATGGTGGCGTATCGATCAAGCAGTAATCGAATTGGTCCTCTATCGTCTCCAGGCCTTCCCGTAGCACAAACTCCAATCCGGAGCTACCAGCCATCAACTTCTCGACCATCTGCAGCCGAGGCGAGGCGGCAACGAGATGAAGCCCCTCCCCTACTTGTTCTATCAGTTCAGTAATCGAGACTTTGCCGTCACTCTCCAGCAACTCTCCCAAATGCCGGTTGCTCTGGCGGTCGAAGGACATGGAAAGATTCGTCTGCGAGTCACTATCAATCAGCAAAACGCGCGATCCTTTACTTGCTAGTACTTGACCTACGCTCAGCGTAGAGGTCGTCTTGCCTACCCCACCTTTGTGGTTAGCAAAGCATAGTGTCTTCATAGGAAGCGTGCCGTTAGTTTACAGCAATAGTACACATTGTATTTAAAACACACTGTACATATAACACATATTCTACACGCATAGCACCTATTACATGTAATACATACATTGTGTGTAGTGTATTTGTTGTATACTGTGAGTATGTAAGAGTCAATTACTTAGTGAATACTTGTGTATATCCACCATTACATCGATCTAGCACTCAAATTGTCAGATAGGCCAACTACTGCTCATGATTCCAGCCAACAATAGTCACTTGTTTGAGCATACCTTTGACACGTTCAAGGCCTTCGATGACTTGACAGTAATTAGTAGCAGTGCGGGACAGCAGGCATTTCCAGCCAGTGTTTGGCAAATTTTACAGCACTTACTTGCTTGGCAAGCGCATCAGTTAGCTCAATGGCACGAAAGCACACGAGCCGATTCATTCAACGAAGAGGGGAGCTGGAGAACAGAGCGCATACCACCCAGTCAAGAGGCAGTACAAGCCGCCGTAGCGCAGTTCAAGCAGCAACTTACCCAGTGGGCAACCCACGCCACTGACGTGCGCGATAAAGCACAGGGGAGCCATGAACAGCGCTTACTGTTACAGGAGGTCGCACTGCACTTGTCCTTTCACCTTGGCGAGGTCGTTCTGATTCGTCGGCTTCAGGGCAGTTACCCAATGCCGGCGCAGATGCAAGAATTTTTACGCGTATAAACATCCCGTTTCACTCCCGACATCTTACTAAGTAGGCATTTGGAATACTGGATGGAGCTTAGATCAATTTTATTTCCTCACTACTATAAGAAGGCCATTCTGAATCACCACATCATCTGAATAGAACACACCTGGCTTCAAGGGCCTTTTGTACAGGCTATAGATTTCATCCCCCCAATCGTCCCGCCCCCATAGTTCTTCAGCCACCAGCGGTAGGAGGGAGGAAAGCAGATGCCTAGCGCCTGTTCAGCAGCGCAGATCTCGTCTCCAGTATATCCCTCGCCAAAGTCAGCAAAATCAACCGCATCGGCATTGGCTGCTAAGAGCTGTTTGAGGGTTGCTGCTTGTTGGGTAAACTCCTCGGCAGGTATGCAGGTATCATCGGGCAAGGGGGCAGTGACGGAAGATAACTACCTTAGGGGGGTATTTTAGCAAGGGGCGCGTACTTTACGTTTTGTTCTTACGTCTCATGCAGCAGTTGCTCGCCCTTCTTCTCGTGACTTGTTCTTGCCTGGCGGCGGGGTGTGCAACGCCGCCACCTGCCATACATGCAACCGCGAACTGCCAAGCGTTCAGAAACGGAACATTTGTGTTCCGGCCTCAAGGTGGAAAAACGAGGTGGTCCTATCTGATTACCCGAACCGATACGCTGCAGGTGGAGGTAGAGCAGCCAACGGGCGGCCGATCTGTGCTAGCGGTACATTGGCTGAATGAGTGCACTTACCAAGTACGGCTAGTGAGTTCTACTATCCCTTATCCAGATTCGATTCAACAGCTTCGCAAGACGACGCCGTTAACTACACATATTCTGCAGACCACAGATCGTTACTATGTCTTCCGTTCGCAGCGCGCACCGAGTGATCCAGTATTCAGCGATACGCTTTGGGTACAACCCTAACAAAGCGTAACAGTAGGAAATAATCTTGGAGGCGTTGCAGCCCAGCTGCCCTCTGTTATGAGCAGGGCCATGCGGTCTTGCGTGAAAGCAAATAGGATTCAGAAAGCCTCTGCTCTAGCGGGTTCTGTCCATTAACATAAGCTTTACTTCTCGGACAGGCCTTGTGGAAATAGGTTTGCTAATTAAACGTCACAGAGGTGGCTGGTGTAGCAAGCGCGTTCCTGCATAGCTATCGTAGGGCAACTCTTCGTTCAGCCATGCGGGCAGCACCTGGCTCTCTAGCAGGAGTTGTACCACGGTATGTCGGTGAAGGCCACAGGTCATTTTGTGGTACAGAGCCAGTAGGGGCGCCGCGCACTCAGGTGTTTTATTCGCTTGGTAGATTTCTGTGTAGCTGCAGGCCAAGGCCTCGATCGTATGCTCCTGGTGGAAACGAGAGACCAACGTTGTCAGCAGCGCGGCGTCCCCTTCCTGGTAATTGCTGATCAGCAAGTCGGTGTACACACTGGGCCGGGTCGTACCCAACAACCGTTGCAAGGCAAATTCTCTGATTGCAGGCCCCTTCAGGTGTCTTAATGCATAGGTAGCAAACTCCGTGAGCCGGTTTTTGCTGCTGGGTTTCTGCTGCGCTAGCGCTAGGATGGGCTCGTAGGATAGCGGAAAGGGAAAAAGGGTAAACACGTACAGCAGGTTCTCTCGCACGGCGTTGTTTTTCTCCCGCACGAACCGCTCAGCTAACTGGCGCAATTCATTAGGCTCTAAACCGCGTTTCTGCAAGGCGAAGCGCCTATAGCCCGCACGGGGTGCGCACAGGATCTCTTCTAAGGTGGCTAGCTGCGTGCGTGGCCGTTGCAGGGTCGCATGGTGCGCCAGGGTTGCCTCAATATTTTGCACATAGCGGCGCACATCCTCGTCCTGCTCGGCCAGCTGGTGCAGTTCCTGCCAGACATTGA
Organism: Hymenobacter guriensis; assembly: GCF_015773195.1. Taxonomy (GTDB): domain Bacteria; phylum Bacteroidota; class Bacteroidia; order Cytophagales; family Hymenobacteraceae; genus Hymenobacter; species Hymenobacter guriensis. The sequence goes on along the minus strand of NZ_JADWYK010000020.1, from coordinate 58,140 downwards.
TGGCCGGGTGCTGCTGCTGAAAAGATCGGATAAGGTCATCATCCTGCCAGCCAGCTGGATTCTTGGCCAAGGCTTGGCCGAACGTGCGGGCAATATATTTTAGCCCTTCCCAGCCATCCAGTTCCATAATTTCGTCCGCACCCACCCAATCAGAACCATGGATGGGGTTACGCAAAAACCGGCGGTACATGGCCCTGCGGGCGCCTTGGTCGCCGTCTTGCGCGAAGCGCAACGCTAGCTCATATAACTGGGTTAGGGTCCACGTATCTTCTCGTTCCTGCGCTAATGCGTTCAGCACAGCCCGCCGAATCCGCTTTTGCTGGGATGATAGGCGGTAGAGTTGATAGAGATAGTGAGCCCGGCTGGGCTCCGCTTGCCCATCATAAGCGTAATTCTTCAGCGCTGCGTCAATGATATCGGCGGAGAAATCAATTTCAGGATTTGCCTCCGCAATCAGGTCGGCACGGCCCGTTCCCCGTCGGACAGAATGGATAAAAGACTTTTTGAGCGTTCTTATAATGGTCATCGGCGCCTAGTGGCAGTAAAGTATGGCTAAGCAATCACGTACTATTTTTTTCGCTTCCTGAGAAGAGTCCTTCTATCCTTAGTCCCACGCTACTTTCTCAACTCTTCAAATACTTCTCCATTCTGAACAAATAATCGGGCCTTTGAATAGAGGCCTTTGCTGTCCTTCACGAATTCAATCTGCGCATTCCCGTCCAAGACAAAAAGGTTATTAGCTATATGTGCCAGCTCAGTTTTATTACCCGAGAAACTACATAAAAGTTTGTTTCCCTCCCGGTAGATGACCAGGGGACCATATGTCCCGGCGAATTGGTCAAATTGATCTAAAGGGAGTGTACCAAGGTTCCCATTCACATGGACGGCGTTGATCAAATACGTCAGCTTTTGTTTGTCCTTATCTGTTTTGGCGGTTGCCTGACGCTCTCTGAATATAAGCTCTTGGGCTTTTATAAGGGCTTTTGAAGCTTCCACTTCAACGTTCGGTTGTACTCCCGTTCCTTCCCAGTCAGTATTGGTAATAGGATTTAGGGAGCGGGCAAAGGGGATATGCACGACAAAGCCCTGACCAACTGAAAAAGGCATGGTTGGATGCGCGCCTCCCCCGGTAACTTCTCCTACGATGGTGGCGCGCTTCGCCTGCTGCATGGCATAGCTAAAGTCTTCCGCAGCGGAAAAGGTCTTTTTACTGGTCAGAATATAGAGGGGCATGGAAAGCGTTAAACCATCCGTCTTCGCCGGGTCGGCATAATAAAACGTAGTGTCCGGGGTACCACTAGAGTAAGAACCGAAAACAACGCTAAGCAAATTCGTCCGGGCCAACACTAGCCTACCTGAATTTTGCGCCGGCGGAGTGTCTCGCGAAACGGCCGTTTTAGCGGCCCACCCGCCGCGGCCGATTCGCGCCCCGAAAAGCCCCCAAAGATTGTCTCATTTGCTGTTCTCACCAATCAACGACTCGCTATCTTCGCCCACATTGACTTCTTGAGAATAATGGCGATGATTTTCGGCTATGCCCGCGTGAGTACCTCCGATCAGCACCTGCACCTGCAGACTGATGCCTTGCAGGCCTATGGCTGCGTGGAGGTGGCCCAGGAAAAAGTGTCGTCCGTGAAAGAGCGCCCAGCCCTGCAGCACCTGCTGACCCGGCTGCGGCCCGGTGATACACTCGTGGTCTGGAAACTCGACCGGCTGGGCCGCTCGCTCAAAGACTTGGTCACCTTAGTGACCGGGTTTCAAGAGCAGGGGGTGCACTTCGTCAGCCTGCAGGACCATCTGGACACGACCACGGCCCAGGGCCGGCTCATGTTTAATATGTTTGCCTCGCTGGCCGAGTTTGAGCGCGACATCATCCGTGAACGCACCAAAGCGGGCCTGACAGCAGCCCGGGCCCGGGGACGACAGGGCGGGCGGCCCAAGGGACTGTCCAATGAAGCGCTCTCCAAAGCCCAGGCGGCCAAAACGCTCTACCTGCAGCAGGACAAGACGGTGGCGGAAATCGGCCAATTGCTGGGGGTAGGCCGGGCCACTATCTACCGCTACCTGGCTTACCTGGGCGTGGCAACCGGCGGAAAAGCGCAGCAAACGGCGTAGTTGCCGCATTGCCGGGTGCCTGCTCGTGGCGGCTGCCGTCAGAAAGTCTTCAGAATTGCCGGCTACCTTTCCGCTGTTCCTAACCCTGCTCTCCCGTGAAGCTGCTGATTGTAGAAGACGAGCCCGCTCTGCGTACCTCCTTGATGGAGTATCTGCGCCAGGACGGCTATGTAGTGGAGGCTGCGGCCAACTACGAGCAGGCCCACGAGAAAATCAAGCTCTACCAGTACGACTGCGTGCTGCTGGATTTGACGCTGCCCGACGGCAACGGGCTGGACGTGGTACGCACGCTCAAAGCCGACCGCTCCCCGGCCGGCGTACTCATTATCTCGGCCCGGGGCGCGCTCGATGATAAGGTACTGGGCCTGGAGTTGGGGGCTGATGATTACCTGGCCAAGCCGTTTCACCTCTCGGAGCTGAGTGCCCGGCTGAAGGCTATTATCCGGCGGCGGCAGTTTCAGGGGCAGCGCCACCTGCTGTTTCAGGAGCTAACCGTGTTTCCCGACCAAGCCCAGGTGCTGGTCAATAGCGAGCCGGTCATTCTCACGCGCAAGGAATTTGACTTGCTGCTGTATCTGCTCACCCATCCCGGCCGCGTGCTGACCAAAGAGTCCATTGCCGAGCACGTCTGGGGCGACGCAGCCGATGCGGCCGACTCCTTCGACTTTCTCTACACCCACCTGAAGAACCTGCGGCGTAAGCTGCAGGAGAAAGGAGCCGGGGACTACATCCGCTCCGTGTACGGGGTGGGCTATAAGTTCAGCGCGGAATGAAGCTGCTGGCCGCCACCAACCGCTACTACCTGCTGCTGGCCACCGTACTCTTCACCGTGGGCAGCGTACTGCTGTACTATGGCGTGCGCTGGACACTGCAAAGCGAGGTAGAAGAGCGCCTGTTTCAGCAGCGCGACTACCTGCGCGCGCAGGTGCAGCGCACCGGCCGCCTGCCCGGCACCCCGTTCGAGGGCCGCATGCAGCTCAGCGTAAAGCCCCAGCCGGAAGGCCTGCGCGACACCCTGCTGCTGGAACCCCTGGAAAACGAGCTGGAGCCCTACCGTCAGCTCACGTTCCGGATGCAGCTCAATGGGCAAACCCAGTGGGTGTCGCTGAGCAAAGCCCTGCTGGAAACCTACGAAGTGCAGCGCCTGATTTTGTTGCTGCTGGTGGGTGTGCTGGGCACGCTGCTGCTGGGCGTGGTGCTGCTCAACCGCTGGCTGACCCACCGCCTCTGGGCCCCGTTTGAGCAGACCCTGCACCAGCTGCAGGGCTATGATATACGTCAGCACCAGGTCCTGCAGCTGCCCGTCACCCGCATCGAGGAGTTTGCCCAACTCAACCATACGATCACCCAGCTGAGCAAGCGGGTCGCGGCCGACTACGCCACGCTTAAGGAGTTCACCGAAAACGCGGCCCACGAAACCCGCACTCCGCTGGCCATCATGCAGGCTAAGCTGGAACAGCTGCTGCAGCTGCCCGATCTGCCCGCGCCGGCCGGCCCCTTGGTGGGCGACCTGTACGCAGCCGTGCAGCGGCTGGCCCGCCTGCACCAGGGCCTGACGCTGCTCAGCAAAATCGAGAACCAGCAGTTTGCCGCCGCCCAGCCGCTGCCGCTGGCCGGGCTGCTGCGCGAAAAACTAGGCCAGCTGGAAGAATTCGTGCAGCAGAAAGACCTGCAGCTGGACGTGCAAATCAGCGCCGAGCCGGTACTGCTGATGCACCCGGCCCTGGTGGATTCGTTGCTCAGCAACCTGCTGCACAACGCCATCCGCCACAACCAGCCGGGCGGGCTGCTGCGGGTGCAATTAAGCGCCACCGAGCTGATGATCACCAATGCCGGCCCGGCCCTGGCGGCGCAGCAGGAGCCCGCCCAGTTTTTCGAGCGGTTCCGCAAGCAGAACGCCGCGTCCGAGTCGCCCGGTCTGGGTTTGTCCATCGTGCAGAGCATCACAGCCTTCTATGGCTTTACCGTGACGTATGCGTACGCCCCGGACCCGCCGCGGCATACGCTGCGCGTCCGGTTTGGGCCGGCGGCTAGCCGGCCCTGACAACTACAGAATGTGCACAGAATTGGCCCTTACGTTTGGGGCCTACCTGCTGCTGCCTTCTGTATGTTTCGCTCTGTGCTGCTCCCCTGGCTGTGCTGTCTGCTGCCCCTGTTCCCCTTACGGGCTCAGACAGCCCCGGCTGCTCTGAAAATACCCGCTTCCGGTGACTCCACGGCCCACCGGGCGCTCTGGCAGCGGCCGGTAAGCCGGGCGGTGCTGGTGCCCACGCTGCTGCTCACGGCCGGCGCCCTGACCACCCACCGGGTGGAGCTGCTGGAATCAGACGAGGAGCTGCGGGAGGAAATCCGCGAGCACATGGGCCGGCCCACGACCACGCTCGACAACCAGCTGCGCTACCTGCCGGGGGCAGTAACGCTCGGCCTGGGTTTGGCCGGGGTGCCGGGCCGCCACAAACCAGTGGACCAGCTGCTGCTGGCGGCGCTGGCCTTCACCCTCAACGACGCGGCGACCAGCAACCTGAAGAAGCTCACGCAGGTGCAGCGCCCCGACAGGTCCGATTTCCATTCCTTTCCCAGCCAGCACACCAGCCTGGCCTTTGCCTCGGCCACGTTCCTGCACAAGGAATACGGCGGGCGCAGCATCTGGTACAGCCTCGGAGGCTACGGCGTGGCCGCCACTACAGGGGGCATCCGCATGGCCAAGGATGCGCACTGGCTCTCGGACGTGCTGGCCGGAGCCGGCGTGGGCATTCTCTCCACCGAAGCGGCCTACTGGCTGTATCCGCGCGTTATGAAGCCGATGCGCCGGGTGCTGGGCAGCCGGGCGCTGGTGGTACCCAGCTACCAGCAGGGCGCCGTGGGGGCCACCGCGGTGGTCAGGCTGTGAGGCCGCTGCTCCTTCTCTTCCTGAATCCGGCCCCATTTCTTCCTGTGGCCCCACTTTCTGCCAGACAGCATATGCGCAAGCGACTTATCCATTACCCGTTGCTGCTCCTGTTGAGCGGCGTAGTAGCTCACCCTCTTTCTGCGCAGGTAGTGCCCCCGCAGAAGATACTCCCGGATACCACGCACAAGTTTGAGAACCCCAATGCCGTAGCGGCAAGCAGCAAGAAGCCCTGGTACGCCGGCAAGCTGGTGAAAGCCACCATCGTGCCGGCCGTGCTCATTGGCTATGGGGCTTACACCTTCAACGGGGGTGGCTTTTACACCAACCAGCAGGCCAACCGCGACATTCACCGGGTATTCCCCACCTTCCGCACCCGCGCCGACGACCTACTCATCTTCGCCCCGTACCTGGAGCTGGGGGCCGTGCTGTTCTCCGGCGTGGAGTCGCGCAACGACCGGCTCAACATCGGGCTGGTAGTGCTGAAAAGCGAGCTGATTATGCTCAGCACCACCTACGCGGTGAAGTTCCTGTCGCGGGAAACCCGGCCGGATGGGTCCGACAACCTGTCGTTTCCCTCGGGCCACACGGCGCAGGCGTTTCTGGCGGCCAGCATCGTGCACACCGAGTTCCGCGACAAGAGCCAGTGGTACGGCGTGGGGGCCTATACCCTGGCCACCAGCGTAGCCGCCTTGCGCATGATTAACAGCAAGCACTGGCAGAGCGACGTGGTGGCCGGGGCCGGCTTTGGCATTCTGTCGGCCCACCTGGGCTACCTCACCCACCGCAACCGTTGGGGACGCAAGCTCACGCTGGTGGGCCTGAACGTGGCCCCGGCCTACTTCGGCGGCGGCACGCCCGGTCTGACGGTAAGCTGGCACCCGACGCACTAGCCGGGCAACACCAGCCGGGTAAGGCAGCTTTTCTTGAGCCGGTAAAACGAGCTGGCGAGCAAATAACGCGAGCTACAGAATTACTTCAGATTCCAGCAGGAGCTTTGTCGGGCTGATGCTCACCGACGAAGCTCCTGCTGGGCTTTTCGCTTTGTTGCTGGCTGCTATCTGACAGCGGGTTCAGTTTGACCTGCTATTGTACCCCTACCCACTTCACTGTGCCGGATACACCCTTCTTTTTTCGTACTACTTTTCTCTCTGGCCGTCTGGCTATTGTCGGGCTGCTGGCGCTGCCTTTGCTGCTGACGGGCTGCGTGAGTACCAAATCGACCTACACCCGCGACCATGTGGCCCGCCGGCTACAGACGCGGGCCGGCTACGAGCTGGGGCCGGGCCGCTCAGCTAACGCCCCCGCCCCCGCTCTGCCCAACCTGCAGGACGGCCTGAGTGAGGAGGAAACCGTGAGCCTGGCGCTCACGCGCAATCCTGCCTTTCAGGCGGACCTGAGTACGCTGGCCCTGGCCCAGGCTGATTTGCAGGACGCCGGTCTGCTGGCCAACCCTGTGCTCACGGGTGTGACAGCTTACGGCACCTCGCCCGTGTTTCTGGCCCTGAACTTCGCCTCCGACCTGCTCTGGCAGCGCCCCGGCCGGGTGGGAGCCGCCCAGCTCGAAACCCAGCGCGTGGCCGAAAGCCTGGTGAGCCGGGGCCTGCTCGTGAGCCGCGACGCGCAGGTAGCCTACACCGACATCACGCTGGCCGAGGAGCGGCTGCGCATTGCCCGTGAGGCAATTGTCATGCGGGCTGAGGTGGCGCGCATCGTGCGGGCCCGCTACCGGGTGGGTGAGGCCAGCGAGCTGGAAACCGTGGCCCCCAGCGCTGACAGCCTACGCGCCGTCGACGACTTCTACCGCGCCCGCCGCGACGCCCAGGTGGCCCGCCTGCGGCTTTTTGCCACCCTCGGGCTGGATTCGGTGACAGCTGATTCCGTCCGCTTTGCCGGGCCGGCTGCTACTACGCCGGCCGTGCCGCCGCTGCGCACGCTGCTGGATTCGGCCTACGCGGCCCGGCCCGATTTGTGGGCGGCGCGCATCGGCATCGAGGGCATCGGCAAGCGGCTGAAGTGGGAACGGAGCCGGGTGTTTTCGTTTGTGCTCTCGCTCAATGCCCGCCTCAACGACCCCAACCCCGTGAGCCTGGCTCCCGGCGCGGCCATCGGCCTGCCTATCTTCAACCGCAACCAGGGCCGCATCTCGCGGGTCAAAGCCGAACTGGAACAGGCCTCCTGGCAGTACCTGGCCCTGCGCCAGACCGTGAACCTGGACGTGCGCGAGGCCTACGCCCAGTACGAGCAGGCCACCCAGAGCGTCGCCCTGTGGGAGCGCAGCTACCTGCCCAGCCTGAGCGACGCGTTACGCCGCTCCACCAACGCCTTTATCAACGGCGACTTTCCCTACGTGCAGGTGGCCGAAACTACCCGCCAGCTGCTCGACGCCCGCCAGCGCGCCGCCGACGCCCGCGCCGACCAGCGCCGCGCCCTGGCCCGGCTGCGCTACGCCGTGGGGGGCCGCTTCTAACTTCTCCGACATCTTCCTGCCATGTACTTTCCCCCGTTCACATCCTCTCTGCTGGTGGCCGCCCGCTGCCTGGCGCTGACCAGCCTGCTCGGCGGCATGGTGGCCTGCGGCAAAGCCGAAAAGCCCAAGGCCGTCAGCCCCGCCGAAGTCGAAAACCCGGTCAAGGAGTCGGACCTGACTACCATAGTTATTACTGCTGACGCGGAAAAGCGGCTGGGCATCAAAACCGTGGCCATCAAAACCGACAACGTGCAGGCCACGCGGGAAGTGGGCGGCGAGATTCAGGCCGTGCCGGGCCAGGCCGTGACCATCGTGGCGCCGGTGCAGGGCACGCTACGCGGCGGGGCCAGCCTCACGGCCGGGCAGCGCGTACGCCAGGGCCAGACGCTGTACAGCCTGGTGCCGCTGCCGCCGGAGCGCGACCTGCTCACCCTCGACCAGGGCACCACCCAGGCCCGCACCCAGCTGCAGGTGGCCCAGGCCCGCTTGCAACGGGCCGAGGAACTGCTGGCCGACCGCGCCGGAAGCGTCCGGGCCCGCGATGATGCCCGCGCCGACGTGGCGTTGGCCCAGCGCGCATTGGCCGACGCCCGCGCCCGGCAGGGGGCCATGAACGGCAATACCAACGGCGGGCAGGCCCTGCCCATCAAAGCGCCGCTGAGCGGGGTGGTGCAGCGCGTGAGCGTCGCGCCCGGCTCGGTGGTGACGGCCAACACGGTGCTGGTGGAGCTGGCCGCCCTCAACAAAGTATGGGTGCGCGTGCCGCTGTTCGTGGGTGATTTGCGCCGGGTAGGCAAGGAACAATCCGTGACCGTACGGCCCCTGAACGGGGGCGCGGCCCGGCAAGCCCGGGCGGTGGAAGCCCCTTTGCTCAGCACTTCCGCCGGTACCGGCACGCCCGGGGCGGGTACGGCCGGCACGGGCACCGCCGACGTGTTCTACGAGCTGGACAACACCAACGAGGCCTTCCGCCCCGGCGAGCGGGTGGCCGTGGACGTGACGCTGGGCAGCGGCAGCTCAGCCACGGGCGGCACCGCCACAACGGCCGCCCTGACCATTCCGGCCGCCGCGCTGCTCTACGACGCGTCGGGCGGACAGTGGGTGTACGTGCGCACCAAACCCCGGCAGTACACCCGGCAGCGGGTGGAGGTGCAGCGGGCAGTGGGCAACCAAATTGTCATCTCCCGGGGCGTGCAGGCCGGCGCGGAAGTCGTGACGGACGGCGCGGCAGAATTATTCGGAACTGAATTTGGCGGCAGCCACTAACGGTGAGATGGTGAAATGGTGAGTTGTCGTTCTTCTTGCGCCATTTGCGCAGAACTGCGCCATCCGAACATCAAACTCACCATCTCACCATTTCACAATTTCACCATATGAAGTGGATCATAGAATCGGCGTTGCGGCTGCGGCTGGTAGTGGTCATCCTGTTTGGGGTGTTGTTGGTGGCGGGCCTGCAGGTGGTGCGCAACACGCCCCTGGACGTATTTCCCGAGTTTGCGCCGCCCTACGTGGAAGTGCAGACCGAAGCGCCTGGCCTGAGCACGGCCGAGGTGGAAGCCCTGGTGAGCGTGCCGCTGGAAAACGCCCTGAACGGCACGCCCGACGTGAAGAAAATCCGGTCCAAGTCGGTGCTGGGCCTCTCGTCGGTGGTGCTGTACTTTCCGCAGGGCATTGACATCAACAATGCCCGGCAGGCGGTGCAGGAGCGGCTGGCGCGGGTGGCGCCCACACTACCCGGCGTGGCCCGCCCCCCGGTGATGCTCTCCCCGCTGTCTTCGACCAGCCGGGTACTCAAGATTGGCGTTTCCTCCGATAGCCTGACGCAGGTGGAGATGACGACGCTGGCCCGCTGGAGCATCCGCCCGCGTCTGATGGCGGTGCCCGGGGTGGCCAACGTGGCCATCTGGGGCCAGCGCGACCGGCAGCTGCAGGTGCTGGTGAACCCCGAGCAGCTCCGCACGCTGGGCCTGACCCTAGCCGAAGTGGAAAAGGCCACGGCCGACGCCACCTCGCTAGCTGGCGGCGGCTTCATCGACTCGCCCAACCAGCGTTTGGCCGTGTCGCAAAGCTCGGCTATTCAGTCGGCCGCCGATTTGGCCCAGATGCCCGTCACGTTTCGCAACGGCGTGAGTCTGAAGCTGGGCGAGGTGGCGCAGGTGGTCGAGGGCTTCCCCGCGCCCATCGGTGACGCCGTGATAAACGATGGACCCGGTCTGCTGCTCATCGTGGAAAAGCAGCCCGGCGCCAATACCCTGGACGTAACCCGCCAGGTGGAAGCGGCCCTGAACGCTATGCGGCCGGGCCTGAAGGGCCTGGAAATCGACTCGACCATCTTCCGGCCCGCGACGTTCATCGAGATGTCGCTGAGTAACCTTAACAAGTCGCTGCTGATTGGCTGCGTGCTGGTGGTGTTGGTGCTGCTGTTCTTCCTGTACGAGTGGCGCACGGCCCTGATCAGCGCGTTGGCGCTGCCCACGTCGCTGATTGCGGCGGCGCTGGCCCTGCGCTACTCCGGCAAAACCATCGACACCATGGTGCTGGCCGGCCTCATCATTGCGCTGGGCGAGGTGGTCGACGACGCCATCATCGATGTGGAAAACATCATGCGCCGACTGCGGCTGAACCACGAGGCCGGCTCGCCCAAAACCGCGTTTGCGGTGGTGTATGAGGCCTCAATGGAAGTGCGCTCGGCCGTGATTTACGGCTCCGTTATCGTGGCGCTGGTCTTGCTGCCCATCTTTTTGCTGCCGGGCTTGTCGGGCGCGTTTTTCCAGCCGCTGGCTTTTGCCTACGTACTGGCCATCCTGGCCTCCCTGTTCGTCGCGCTGACGCTAACGCCCGCGCTGGCCCTGCTACTGCTGCCCAAGGCGGCGGAGAAAAAGTCGAAGGATGCGCCGGTGGTGGCTTGGCTCAAGCGGCACTACGCTCGGGTGCTGCCCAGTTTGCTGGCCCAACCTAAGCGCGTGGCCTGGTCGCTGACCGGCGTGGCAGTGGTGTCGATGCTGCTGGTACCGTTTTTCGGTCAGGAGTTTTTGCCCAACTTCAAGGAGTACGACTTCCTGATGCATTGGGTGGAAAAGCCCGGCACCTCACTGCAGGCCATGTCGCGCATCACGGTGCGCGCCAGCAAGGAGCTGCGCGCCATTCCCGGCGTGCGCAACTTCGGCGCCCACATCGGGCGGGCCGAGGTGGCAGATGAGGTGGTCGGCCCCAACTTCACCGAGCTCTGGATTTCCGTGGACCCCAAGGTGGACTATGAGGCCACGGTGGCCAAAATCCAGACCGTAGTCGACGGCTACCCCGGCCTGTACCGCGACCTGCTGACGTATCTGCGGGAGCGAATCAAGGAGGTGCTCACCGGCACCTCGGCCACCATCGTGGTGCGCATCTTCGGTCCCGACCTCGACCAGCTTTACACCAAAGCTAAAGAAGTAGGCGCCAAGCTCGAAGGCGTAGAGGGCGTGGTCGACCTGAAAGTGCAGCAACAGACGCTGGTGCCCCAGATTCAGGTGAAGATCAAGCCCGAAGCCGCCGCCCGCTTCGGCCTGAACCCCGGTACCGTGCTGCAGGTCATCAGCACGCTGGTGAAGGGCCGTAAGGTGGGTGAAATCTACCAGGAGCAGAAGATTTTCGACGTGGCCGTGTGGGGGCAGCCGGCCGTGCGCTCCGACTTCGGCGCGGTGCGCGAGTTGCTCGTGGGCCTGCCCGGCGGCGGGGCCGTGCCCCTCAAGGAAGTGGCCGACGTGCGCATCGTGCCCACCCCCAACGAAATCACCCGCGAAGCCTCTTCCCGCCGCATCGACGTGACGCTGAACGTGCGCGGCCGCGACTTGGGCAGCGTGGCCCGCGACGTGCAGGCACAGGTCGACGGCGTGGCTTTTAGTGCCGGCTACCACCCCGAAATCTTGGGCGAGTACGCCGAGCGGCAGGCTTCCCAAAACCGCATGGCGCTGCTGGTGTGCCTCTCGCTCATCGGCATCTTCCTGGTGCTCTACACCGACTTCGGCACCGTGCGGCTGGCCACGCTGGGTATTCTGAGCTTGTTTTTTGCCGTGTCGGGATGCCTGCTGGCAGCGTTTCTCACGGGCGGGGTGCTGTCGCTGGGCTCCATCGTGGGCTTTATCACCGTGCTTGGCGTCGCCGCCCGCAACAGTATCATGCTCGTGAGCCACTACCAGCACCTGGAACGCGAGGAGGGCATGCCTTTCGGCAAGGAACTGATTATTCGCGGCTCCCTGGAGCGGGTGTCACCCATCATCATGACGGCCCTGACTTCGGTACTTGCCCTGCTGCCCATCATCCTAGCCGGCAACGAGCCGGGCTCGGAAATCGAGCACCCCATGTCGGTGGTGATTCTGGGCGGCGTCATCACGTCCACGGTGCTGAACCTGCTGGGCATGCCGGCCCTGTACTGGGCCTTCGGGCGGAAGGCAGGTATCCCGTCTGACTCCGCGAACCAGTAGAAAAGCGTGGGCTGAAACCCTGGACGCTGCCCCGATGCCGGTAGAATTTCTTAGCAACGACCAAGCCGCTCGGTACGGGCGCTATCATGCCGACCCAAGCCTGGAGCAACTCAGCCGTTTCTTCTACCTGAGTGCCCCGGACCTGCAGTGGTTGTCGGGGCGTCGGCGCCCTTACAACAAACTGGGATGTGCCGTGCAGCTCTGCACGCTCCGTTTTCTGGGCACCTTTCTGCCTGACCCCACGCAGGTGCCGGCCAGTGTGGTCCACACGCTGGCTCAGCAACTCGGTTTGCCGGCGGAGTCGTTGGACGGCTACCTCATCCGCCCCAATACGTGGTATGACCACCAAGCCAGCCTGGTGGCGTACTCAGGGTACGTGCCCTTTGATGCCCGGCAAGCGTTTCGACTCACACGCTGGCTCTACGCGCAGGTAACCACCAGCACGGTGCGCCCGAGCGTTCTGTTTGATTTGACCACGGCGCATCTGGTTAATCTGCGCGTGGTGTTGCCAGGCGTTTCGCTCCTGACGCGCCTCATTGCGCGGGTGCGCGAACGGAGTGGCCAGCACATCTACCGCCACCTGCGGGCCCGCCTCAGTCCCGCGCAGCAGCTTGCCCTGGAAGCGTTGCTGCTGGTGCCCGCGGGGGAGCGGCTAACGCCCTTGGAAGTGTTGCGCACACCGCCCACCCGCGTGTCCGCTCCTGCCCTGGTGGTCGCCCTGCGGCGGGTGGAGCAGATTCGGGCCGTCGGTGTGGGGGATGTGTCCGTGCAGGATGTAGCCGAAGCCCGGCTGGTCCGTATGGCCCGACATGCCCAACTAACGTGGGCCCAGCCCTTGCTACGCATGAGCGAGGAACGTCGCCTGGCCACGCTGCTGGTGTTCGTGCAGGCCTTGGAACGCACGGCCACCGACGACGTGCTGGATTTGTTTGACGGGCTGATGACGTCGCTGGCCCTGCGCGGGGAAACCAAGCGTCGTCGTGAGCGGCTTCGCTCGCTCAAAGACCTGGACCATGCCGCCCTGCTGCTCCAGCAAGCTGTCTGCATCCTGCTCGACGAGGCGGTACCCGCCGAAGCAATACGGCCCCGGGCCCTGGCCGTCCTGGGCGAGGCCCGTTTACGGGCGGCGGCAGACGCCGTGCAGGCGCTGGCCAGCCCGCAGGATGACCCGATGGCGCAAGCGCTGAGCGGCAGTTATGCCACGGTGCGTCGCTTCTTGCCCGCCTTGCTCGGCAGCGTCAAGTTCGAAGGTACTCCATCAGCCAAACCCCTACTGGATGCCTGGCACTTCCTGCAAGCGCAGGAAACGAGCGGCCGGGGCCGGCCCAAATGGACTGCCGCCCCCCGCGCGGTGGTGCCCAAGGGGTGGGCGGGGCGGGTATTTCCTGCCAAAGGCGAGGTAAATCCACCCGCGTATACCTTATGCGTGCTCAACCGGCTGCATCAAGCTTTGCGCCGCCGGGAGGTATTTGTGGTGCGCAGTGAACGGTACGGCGACCCACGGGCCGAACTGCTTCGGGGCGAACAGTGGGAGGTGGCCCGCGATTCCGTGGCGCGGGCCCTAGAAAGGTCTACTGACCCAACCGTCGAAGTGGGTCGACTTCAGCAGCAGCTGCGGGATGCCTACCGCGAGGTGAGTGAAAATCTAGCGCAGAATACGGCCCTGGAGCTGCGGCAGGAGAACGGACAGCCATACGTGGTCGTCAGTCCCCTGGCGGCGCAGCAGGAGTCTGCGCGCTTACAGCACCTGCGGGAGCACCTGGCCAGCCAGTTGCCCCAAGTCGAACTGGCCGCGCTGCTCCTGGAAGTGGAGGCCTTTACCGGTTTTGCCAGCGCCTTCAGCCATGTGGCCGATGGGCAGACGGTCGCCACCGACCTGCCCCTGAGTATCTGCGCTGTTCTGCTGGCCCAGGCCTGCAACATCGGCCTGAAAACGGTGGCGCGGGCCGACGTACCGGCCTTGACGTTGCCGCGCTTGTCGTGGGTACAGCAAAATTACGTGCGGGTCGAAACGCTTACCGCCGCGAATGCCCGGCTCGTGGACGCACAAGCGGGGCTGCCGCTGGCCCAGGCCTGGGGCGGTGGGGAAGTGGCCTCGGCCGACGGGATGCGCTTCGTCGTGCCCGTGCGCACCCTGCACGCCGGCTGGAACCGCAAATACTACGGCTCGCAGCGTGGCGTGACCTACTACAACTTCACGGGCGACCAGTTCACCGGCTTTCACGGCATCGTCATTCCCGGTACGCTGCGCGACTCCCTCTTCATCCTAGCCGGGCTGTTGGAACAGCAAACCAGCCTGGACCCACGCGAAATCATGGCCGACACCCACGGCTACAGCGACGTGGTTTTCGGCCTGTTCGCGTTGCTGGGCTACCGCTTCAGTCCCCGGCTGGCCGACTTGGCCGACCAGCGTTTCTGGCGGCTGCAGAAAGACGACGACTACGGACCGCTGAACGCGTTGAGCCGCCACGTCGTGAATTCCCGTCTCCTTATCGAGCACTGGGACGATATGCTACGGCTGGCCGGCTCACTTAAAGTGGGCAAGGTCAAGGCCCCGGCCGTGATACGCACCCTGCAACGGGCCGGGGCCTTATCGGGCCTGGGCCGGGCCGTGGCCGAGTTAGGGAGGGTGGAGAAAACGCGCTACCTGCTGGCCTACGTTCATGATGAGGCCTACCGGCGGCGCATCCTGGTGCAACTCAACCGGGGTGAAGGGCGGCATGCGCTGGCCCGCGCCGTCTTTCACGGCAAGAAAGGCGAGCTGCGCCAACGGTACCGTGAGGGTATGGAGGACCAGTTAGGGGCCCTGGGTTTGGTGGTGAATGCGCTGGTGCTATGGAACACGCGTTATTTACAGCAAGCGCTGGTGCAACACCAAGAAACGGGTGGGGAAGTACTGGAGGAGGACATTGCCCGGCTTTCGCCGTTGTTGCATGAGCACGTCAACATGCTGGGACGCTACGATTTTACGTTGCCCGAAAGCCTTGCTACGGGGCAATTGCGGCCGTTGCGGGACCCGGCCGATTGGGAAGAACAACTCGCGCAAATTCCTTAGCGTTGGTTTCCGTTCTTACTCTTGTGCTACCCCTGTCCTGGTTGGCGCGCGTTACTACGCTGTTCATGCGGGTCTTCTCTTTGAAAAAATAGCTTTCCAGCTGGCTTACCATTTCCGGTTGTCCCCCATTATTTTCCCGTAAATCAATGATTATGGCACTGGAATTAGCTAAAAAACCCAGGGCGGAGGCAATGATTGGTTTTGCCTCTTTTACCTGTCCAACAAAGATGGTAAAGGGGAAGTAGCCGATATTACCGGGTAACAGCTCCACCTTCTTAAACATAAAGTTGTTGTCCTTCTCCCATTGAGCAAATTGCAGGGTTTCCTCCTCGGACTCCTGGTCGCTTCTTTGGATTCGCTGGGCTAAAGCAGGATTGTATTCCACCGCCATATGAGGGTCGCGGTGTGCTGTGTAAATATCCGCTTGAATTTGTACCGCTAACTTTTCAGGTTCCTTGGCCAAGGATGCATAGGTGTGCTTCTTTACCTGGCTCCTCAGATGCTTGGAAATAAACGTAGCCTTATCGGGAAAGACATAGTTCGTTTTCAGACGAAGTTCTAGGGAATCTAGCAGGTGGCGAACCTGTGTGGCGGCCTTCTGGCTACCCTGCGCGCGAGCCAGGGAGGGAAGTAAAAGGGCCACTACCAAAGTGGCTAATCGCAGGTTTTTCATCTTTGATCCTGAACTATTTATAAACAGGTAGCCAGTAGTAAAAGGCCCCTGGTGTTCCGTTCAGTCAAAGGTGAATACAGTACGCTACGCGGGCAATTGGCTTATTCACGTAGCCGGAATTGCTGTGTGAATGACTACAGGAGGAGGGTGAATGCAATAGGAATGGCAGGAAAGGCTATTGACATAGATTTTCGTCACGGACAAGCGCATAAGGGTATCTTTGATGTTGGATAATAACCAGCCCATCCATGATCCAAAGCCTTCGGATGCGTACGGAAACAAAGCATGTGGAATGGATGCTGCATGCCCTTATCTGGACCTCGTTGTTTGCCTATATCTGGCATACAGCTAATACCCTGGGGCCTTTTAGAAAGCAGGAAGGCAGTATTTACTGGCCCTTGCTGTGGAGTGCCGGCTTCAATGTGGCCTTGTTTTATGGAAATGCCTCCGGTTTGGTGCCGTGGCTATTCTATAAGCAACGCTATAAAACGTACGTTGTCTGGTCCCTACTGCTCTATGCGGCGGCTGTCCTTGGAAACGCCGTTTTTGATCACCGATACAGCCTCTCGCTTTTTTCAACTGAGAAAGAGCCCTTGGGGTCGGATATCGTGCAGAACATCCAGAGCAAAACGGTCCTCTTCTCGTTGTCCCTGGGCTATGGGCTCACGAAGCAGTGGTTTGAGAATCAGAAACTGCAGCAACAAGTCATTAAAGCGGCACTAACCACCCAGCTAAAATATCTGAAAGCCCAGATTAACCCGCATTTTCTGTTCAATACGCTGAATATGGCCTATGCGTCGGCCACGAAGAGCAACGACCTGGTTACGGCCGACATCATTGAAAAGCTCTCAGGCCTGATGCGCTACGTGTTGTATGAGAGCAACGAGGACACCGTTTCCTTGGAAGAAGAAATCCGGTACCTTGACGACTTTGTGAGCCTCCAACGGCAGCGCTTATCGCCCGAATTAGCCAGTCGGGTACAGTATCGGGTAGAAGGCAACCGGCAGCGCCACACGGTTGCTCCGCTGATACTTATTCCCTTTATTGAAAATGTATTTAAGCACGGCATTCTCCTCAGTCGAAGGTCGGATGTGCTGATCTCTATTATGATCAGCGAGAAGAGCTTAACCCTGGAAACGAAAAACGAGAAATCCCGGCATGCCAGGCCAGCGGAACCTAACTCCGGTATTGGCTTGAACAATGTCAGGGAACGGTTGCTACTCCTGTATCCAGACCAGCACACGTTAGACATTGATGACTCGGAGTCCTCTTTTCACGTCAGACTTCAACTGGAACTTACCCCAAAGCCATGAGATGTATTGCTGTCGACGATGAACCGTTTGCACTAGAGCTCATGGCCAGTTATATTCAAAAAACGCCTTCTTTACAGTACATAGGCGAATTTACCAATCCCTTCCAGGCCATGGCCTTTCTGGTGAGCACGCCGGTAGACCTGGTTTTTCTGGATATCAATATGCCCGAACTTTCCGGCCTGGAATTACTCAGGTCCCTGCCTGTTATCCCTAATATCGTATTCACGACGGCATATTCGGAGTTCGGGGCGGAGAGTTATGAGTTCAATGCCATTGATTTTCTGCTGAAACCGATAAAGTATGAGCGGTTCCTCAAAGCAGTCAACAAAGCCAGTAGCTATCCATTAACCCCAAAAGGGGGGGCTACCCCCGCGCAGCCGGTGGAACCGCCGAGTGAATCCATCCTCGTGAAAAGCGGCACGAAAAGGTTCCGAATAGAACCTGATGACATCCTCTATATTGAAGGGGGCGGCAATTACATAACCTTTCATACCAAGAATGGGAAGATTACGACCTTGTTGCCGATGAACGACGTGCTGAAGCTGCTTTCCCCTGCTACGTTCGTTCGGATCCATAAATCCTACATTGTTTCCTTGAAACACATAGGCATAATTGAACGGGCCAGCGTCATCATCCAGAACAAATCGATACCCATAGGCATTACGTATCGCGAACAATTTTCCAGAACTATACAAAGCCACTAAGTCTCCGCTTGTAGAATGGCCTCCTTCCCAGTGTAAGGGAAGATGACGCGAAGCCTTGCCCAACAGCTTGGTCATTACGCAAGCGAGGCCTGCAAATGCGTGCAGTAGTGCTTGACACCAGAAAGGATAGGAGTCCGTTTAAATACATCCAAATGATTATCACGTCACGGTAGTCACAGGCGGCGAATTTGCTTTTGTTAGCGGCTGGGTGCGGGCCTTCTTGATCTGCATTAGTCCTGTCCCTCACTAGCCGCAGAACCTCCCAGCGTGCTGGTTACTGCTGTGGTTTCTGCGCCGGCCCTTTATCTTCCGGCGTTATCTTGCTTTCCCCTGTATGAGACCACATCGATGGCTGCTGTATGGCCTACTGAGTAGCTGCTTTGCTTGTCAGGAACAGGCCAAAAAGGCCCCAGCCGCGGCAGAGCAGGACGTAGCCCCGCAGCCAACAGCAGCCGAGGCGGTGGTGGCCGCCACGCCGGTAGTGGAGGCGCACTTCTCCTGGCATCAGGCCGGCCGGTCTATTCTGGATGTAGCCTTTGCTCCCCATACCTCGGAACTGGCGCTGGTGCTACAGTACCAGCGCCAACCGGCCCATCACGACGGGCCGCCCCCGTCTCCCTTGCCGGCCAACGACCGGAGTGAGGATCCAACCATTAGCCTGCTGCGCACCGATACGCGGCAGCTGACCCAGGTTGACTACGGCTGGACGCCGGCCTTTTCGCCCGATGGCCAGCGGTTGGCCTATAGCTACCAACTGCGGCCGATGCCTACCCTTCGCACGCTGGCCTCTACCTTTACCGGTAATCCCATCCGGCTGTACGACCGCACGACGCGGCACATCACCACGGTAGCGCGCCCAGCACGGACGTTTCTCTTCGAGCCGCAGTTCACGGGCCCGCAGGAGCTGGTGTACCAAATCGGCGATACGACCAATGGCAGCTACGCGGGTGGCGTGGGGCTGCTGCAACTGAATCTGCGTACGCGACGCACCGATACACTCTACGCGGTCCAGCGCAGCCATGGGCACTACCATTTACTAGGGGGCGTCTGGCCGGGCGCGGGGCAGCTGTATTACTCGGTAGCCGTGCCGCAGGATCATTCTCTCTGGATGGCCAATACCTACGAACACCACCTGTATACCAAGCGGGGCCTAGCGCAAAGCTTCGGGCTCAGCAGCGAGGCGTATGTTGACGAGCTGATCGGTCTGCGTCCTTCGGGAGAGGCAGTGCTCGTGGGCCAGGGCCAGGACCCGGACAATACCCGATACTACCTGAGCTATTGGCGCAAGGGGAGGGGACAGCGGGAGCGGGCCTTGCCGAGCCCGTTTTCGAAGGCGGTACTCAGCCCCGACGGGCAGTACCTGTTTTACCTGACGGAGGAAGGGCAGGCCTTTGTGCTCAATACCGACACGTTTCACCAGACGCCGCTACCCACCGGCGATGGGGAGGTCCAAATGGTGCAGTGGGCCGCTGATTCGCGACGCTTGGCGCTGATACAGCCCGACGATACGCGGGCCGCTACCGACGTGCTGCACCTGTACCGGCTGCGCTGAAGAGTTGCGCACTATCTTTCCTGTCTTATTCTCAGTGAGATCGGGAAGTCATTTAATGGCCTATACAGAATAGCACTTTGGGGGCCGTTTGGAAGCGTAAGTTGGAAGGCGCGTTCGCGGAATTATTTCTTTACATAACGTTTAGGTATCAGACTGCCCCCGGAAAAGTGACGCTTTTTGCCTACCTACGCGGTTTGGTGCCAGCGTGGTACTTTGCTAGGAGACCGGGTGCGAAGCTTTCTAACCTTGCCGGTCTAGTCGAACTGCCTTCTGAGCCGCTTCCCGACCGTCCCATTGGTCGAAGCACGTTTGGTGAAAGCCCGCGTCGAAATAATCGTATTTATCGGCTTTAAAGTGTCGTGCTTTGTGCTGGTCATTGCCAAGCCCGCGAAAGACGTAAGCGCACTTCTCTTGCCGGTCGTGTGGCGCTTATCCCCATTCCCTATGCCCAACGGCACCATTTTACTCATCGACGACGAGGCCATGCTGCGACAGGCCGTAGCCCGCACCCTGGAACTGGAAGGCTATACCGTGCTGCAGGCGCCCGACGCCCATCGCGGCCTGCAGATCCTGCGCGAGCAGGCCGACAGCATCGGCGTCATCCTGTCCGACGTGAAGTTGCCTGACGGACGTGGCCTGGACCTGCTGCCCCGCTACAAAGCCCTGGCCCCGCTGGCCGAAGTCATCCTGATGACGGCCTACGGCACCATCCCCGACGGGGTGCGGGCCATGAAGGAGGGCGCCTTCGACTACCTGACCAAGGGCGACTCCGACGACCAGCTGCTGGTGGTGGTGAGCCGGGCCATGGACCGGGCCCGCCTGCAGCAGCGCGTGGCTGAGCTCGAACGCAAAGTGGACGCCCAGTACAGCTTTGAGGCCATGATTGGCCACTCCCCGGCCCTGGAAAAAGCCAAAGCCATGGCCCGGCAGGTGGCCCCAACCGACGCCACGGTGCTGCTCGAAGGTTCCACCGGCGCCGGCAAGGAGCTGTTTGCCCAGGCCATTCACTACGCCAGCGCGCGCCGCAGCAAGCCTTTTGTGGCCGTCAACTGTTCGGCCTTCCCCCGCGAGCTGATGGAGTCCGAGCTGTTCGGCTACAAGAAAGGCGCCTTCACGGGAGCGCAGGCCGATAAGAAGGGCTTGTTTGACGAAGCCCACGGCGGCACGCTGTTTCTGGATGAAATCGGGGAGCTGGAGCCCGGCGTGCAAGCCAAGCTGCTGCGGGTGCTCGAAGCCCAGGAGTTCACCAAAATAGGCGACACCAAGCCTACCCGGGCCAACGTGCGCATCGTGGCCGCCACTAATCGTAACCTGCGCCAGGAAGCCGAACAGGGCCACTTTCGGCCCGACTTGTACTACCGCCTCTCGGTGGTCGTGGTGGCGGTACCGGCCCTGAGTGCCCGCCGGGCCGACGTGGCGCCCCTCACCGCGCACTTCCTGCACTACTTCGCCGTGAAGCTGCGCCAGCGCCCGCTCGTTGTTGCGCCCGAAGCCCTGCGCGTGTTGGAACACTACCCCTGGCCGGGCAACGTGCGCGAACTGAAGAACGTGCTGGAACGGGCATCCATCCTCACGCCCGCCAACCAGCCATTGACCGTGGACGGGCTACCTCTGGAGTTGCAGCTGTTTGCCCAGGCGGGCTCGCCGGCCACCCCGGCCGAAGACGAACGCAGCCTGCGCAACGCTGAAAAGCAGCACATTCAGCGCATTCTGCTGGAATGCGGGGGCAATAAAACGGACACCGCCAAGGTGTTGGGTGTGGCTCTCACAACCCTCTACCGCAAAATACAGGAGTATGGGCTGTAGGAAAGCAACATGCTGACCAAGTGCTATTCCGCCTTTTAACTAAGCCCCCAGCCTTACAACTGGGGGCTTTTCTGTAGCCGCAGTCTGCTGGTGAGGAAGAGCTGCCGATACTACTGCCAGACTATCCATCTGCCTTGGTCCCGGGCAGCGGCCGGCTCTAGCATTTTGCAAAATACCCTAGCAAAACGCTAGGGTGCTCCCACTGAAGTAGCTGCCCGTCAGTCGCGCAAAATGATTATAAAATTTTGATTGTCAATAAATTGAAATAAGGGACTGGCTTCAGCGGCCAGTTGGGGCCGGGAGTTGCTGAAAGGCTCTGGCATTTGTGCCACACCCCTCCAGACCTCTGACTATGTCCCCCATCCTGATGATTCCCCTGCTCACCGCCGCTGGCCTGGCCGGCTTCTGGCTTTTCTACAAATCGGTTGAGTTTTTCGATCACATCTAGCCCGTCTTGCCATGATGCTTGCCCTTTTTCTTCTGTCGCTAGCCGTGTTCGGCTACTTGGTATACGTGCTGCTGAAGCCGGAGCGCTTCTAACGGCCGGCTTTCCTTCTCCCCTGACTTATGAACACTGAATTAGTCGGCATTGCCGGCATTTACTTACTCACCTTGGTGCTGGCCCTGCCGCTGGGCAGCTACCTGGCTAACGTCTTCCGGGGCGACAAAAACCTGCTCGACTTCCTGGCCCCCGTAGAGCGCGGCATCTTTCGCCTGGCCGGCATCGATGAGCGGCGCGAAATGAGCTGGCAGCAGCACATGGTGGCCCTGCTCACCATCAACGGGGTCTGGTTTCTGCTGGCCATACTCATTCTCTGCACCCAGGGCAGCCTGCCGTTCAACCCTGACGGCAACTCTTCCATGAGCCCCGATTTGGCTTTTAACACGGCCATTTCCTTCCTGGTGAACTGCAACCTGCAACACTACTCCGGCGAGTCGGGCCTTTCCTACTTCTCGCAGCTGGCGGTTATCACCTTCCTGCAGTTCGTGAGTGCGGCTACCGGCATCGCGGCGGCCGTCATCGTCTTCAATGCCCTGCAAACCCGCACCACCGAGAAGCTGGGTAACTTCTATAACTACTTCGTCAAGAGCCTGACGCGCCTGCTCCTTCCCGGCTCCATCGTGGTGGCCCTGATTCTGGCCTTCAACGGCGCGCCGATGACCATGCAGGGCAAACAGGCTCTGGTGACTTTGCAGGGCGACTCGGTGCAGGTGAGCCGGGGGCCGGTGGCGGCCATGGTGGCCATTAAGGAGCTGGGCACCAACGGGGGAGGCTTTTTCGGCACCAACTCGGCTCATCCGCTCGAAAACCCCAACTACCTCACCAACGCCACCGAAAACATTGCCCTGACAATCATCCCCATTGCCATGATTTTCGCGCTGGGCTTCTATTTAAAGCGTAAACGGTTGTCATATATGATTTTCGGGGTGATGACCGTGGGCTTCCTGGCGCTGCTGGCCCCGGCGGTGTACTACGAAATGCACGGCAACCCCGCCATCAGCCAGCTGGGCGTGAACCAGAGCCTGGGGGCCATGGAAGGCAAGGAGGTGCGCTTCGGCGCGGCAGCCTCGGCCTACTGGAGCATCACCAACACCATCATCAGCTGCGGCTCGGTGAACTCCATGCATGACTCGTTCATGCCGCTGTCGGGCCTGACGCAAATGTTGGGCATGATGACCAATGCCTTCTATGGCGGCTGCGGCGTGGGTTTGCTCAACTTCTTTGCTTACCTGATTATTGCCGTGTTCATTGCCGGTCTGATGGTGGGGCGCACGCCGGAGTTTCTGGGCAAGAAAATCGAGGCCCGCGAGATGAAAATTGCCATCCTCGTCACGCTGCTGCACCCGCTGCTGATTCTGGCGGGCACGGCCCTGGCGGCCCACACCTACACCGGCAACCCCGCCGAGTACGCCGGCTGGCTGGCCAACCCGGGCTTCCACGGCCTGTCGGAAATGCTGTATGAGTTCACCTCCTCGGCGGCCAACAACGGCTCGGGCTTCGAGGGCTTGGGCGACAACACGCCGTTCTGGAACATCGGCACCGGCATCGTACTGCTGCTCGCGCGCTTTCTGCCCATCATCGGCCCCGTGGCCATTGCCGGCCTGCTGGCCCGCAAAAAGTACATTCCCGAAGGCGCCGGCACCCTGCACGCCGACACCGCGACCTTCGGCGTGATGGTGCTGGCCGTGATTTTCATCATCGCCGCGCTGGCTTTTTTTCCCGCTTTGGCGCTGGGCCCGATTGCCGAGCATTTCTCGCTCTACTAGGCTCTCCTCCCCGCTATTTTCTTTCCCTTACATGGCACAGTCCCAGTCTTTATTTCAACCCGCGCTGGTCGCCGAAGCCATCAAGCAGGCCTTCGTCAAGCTCGACCCGCGCATCATGTTCCGCAACCCGGTGATGTTCACCGTGGAAATCGGGACGGTGGTAATGCTCCTCGTCACCCTCGGGCTGCTGGTGAACCCCGACCCCGCCCAGGGCTCGTTTGGCTACAACTTCACCGTTTTTCTGGTGCTGTTTCTGACCCTGCTCTTCGCCAACTTTGCCGAGGCCATTGCCGAAGCACGGGGCAAGGCCCAGGCTGACTCCCTGCGTAAAACCCGGCAGGATACGCCCGCCAACGTGCGGCTCGAAAACGGCCAGATGCAGGTCGTCAGCTCTGCCCAACTGCTGAAAGGCCAGGTATTCGTAGTCGTGGCCGGCGAAATCATCCCCACCGACGGCGAGATTATCGAAGGCCTGGCCACCATCGACGAGTCGGCTATTACCGGCGAGTCGGCCCCAGTTATCCGTGAGGCCGGCGGCGACAAATCCAGCGTGACGGGGGGGACCAAGGTCTTGTCTGACCGCATTGTGGTGCAGGTAACCACGGCCCCCGGCGAGTCGTTTCTCGACAAGATGATTGCGCTGGTGGAAGGCGCCTCGCGGCAGAAAACGCCCAACGAAATTGCCCTGACGATTCTGCTGGCGGGTTTTACGCTGGTGTTCGTGATTGTGTGCGTGACTCTGCAGCCATTTGCCGAATACTCGAAGACGCCCATCGCCATTTCCTCCTTCATCGCGCTGTTCGTCTGTTTGATTCCGACCACCATCGGCGGACTGCTCTCCGCCATCGGCATCGCGGGTATGGACCGCGCCCTGCGCGCCAACGTCATCACCAAGAGCGGCAAGGCCGTGGAAACTGCCGGTGACATCGACGTGCTACTGCTGGACAAAACCGGCACCATTACCATCGGCAACCGCAAAGCCACCCACTTCTGGCCCGCCCCCGGCGTGCCGATAACGCAGTTCGTGGAATACGCCACCCTCAGTTCGCTCACCGATGAAACTCCCGAAGGCAAAAGCATTGTGGAGCTGGCCCGCGACAACAAGGTGGACTCCGCGCAGCTGCAGAACCGTTTGGCCGGGGCCGAACTCATCAAGTTCACGGCTGAAACCCGCAGTAGCGGCGTGACGCTGACCGACGGCACCCGCATCCGCAAGGGCGCCTCAGACGCCATGCGCAACCTCTCGAACGCCGCCGGCTTCACCTTCCCGCAGGAAACCGCCTACCAGGTGGTGAAAATTTCCAGCAACGGCGGCACCCCGCTGGTGCTGAGCCAAAATGACAAGGTGCTGGGCGTGGTGGAGTTGCAGGACATCATCAAGCCCGGCATTCAGGAGCGTTTCGAGCGGCTGCGGGCAATGGGCATCAAGACGGTGATGGTGACCGGCGACAATCCGCTCACGGCCAAGTTCATCGCTGAGAAGGCGGGCGTCGACGACTTCATCGCCGAGGCCAAGCCTGAGGATAAGATGCAGTACATCCGCGCCGAGCAGCAGGCCGGCAAGCTGGTGGCCATGATGGGCGACGGCACCAACGATGCGCCCGCCCTGGCCCAAGCCGACGTGGGCGTGGCCATGAACTCAGGCACCCAGGCCGCAAAGGAAGCCGGCAACATGGTCGACCTCGACAACGACCCCACCAAGCTCATCGAGGTGGTAGAAATCGGCAAGCAGCTGCTCATGACCCGCGGCACGCTGACCACCTTTTCCATTGCCAACGACGTGGCCAAGTACTTCGCCATCGTGCCGGCGCTGTTCATGGTGGGCATCCCCGCCCTGGCCGCTCTCAACATCATGGGTCTGAAGTCACCGCAGTCAGCCATTCTCTCGGCCGTCATCTTCAACGCCATCATCATCCCCGCCCTGGTGCCGCTGGCGCTACGCGGCGTGCCTTACAAAGCCATCGGCGCTTCGGCCCTTCTGCGCCGCAACCTACTGATTTACGGCCTGGGTGGCGTGATTGTCCCATTTATCGGCATCAAGGCCATTGACCTGCTGGTCGGCCTGTTTTTGTAGTCGCAGATTTTCCTCATCGTATCATGAAAAATAACCTCCTTCCCGCTTTTCGCCTCACGCTGGTGCTGTTAGTACTCTGCGCCGTGGTGTACCCGGCGCTCATCTGGGCGGGCGCCCAGTTGGCCCCTAACCAGGGCCAGGGCGTAACGGTCAGCCAGAACGGCCGCGTGGTGGGCTACGCCAACGAGGGCCAGAAATTTGACCGGCCCGAGTACTTCAACGGCCGTCCTTCGGCCGTTGACTACAACGCCGCCGGCTCGGCCGGCTCCAACAAGGGGCCGACCAATCCCGAATACCTGGCCCTGGTACAGCAGCGCCTCGACACACTGCTGCTGCAAAACCCGGGGGTAACCAAAAGCCAGGTGCCCGCTGAACTGATTACCGCCTCCGGCTCGGGGCTGGACCCGCACCTTTCCCCCCAGGCAGCTACCATTCAGGTGGACCGCATCGCCAAAGCCCGCAACCTGGACGCCGCCACCGTGCAGGGCCTGGTGGCGCAATACACGGAAAACGGCCTGCTGGGTCCCGACCGCGTGAACGTGCTGCGCCTGAACCTGGCCCTGGACGCGCTGGCTCCGGCCGGCCGTTAACCGCTCAACTCCCATGCTAACTGCTGTTCATCGAAGGTTGCGGGCGCACCGCCACCCGCCGCGTCGATTTCAGGTGGGTTACACATTCCTCATCTTAGGCCTGCTCTGGCTGCTGGTGGAACTGGCCGCTTAGAAGCGCCGCCCGCCATTCCCTCTTCTCTCATTACCCATGAATACCGCTTTCCATCCCGCTGATTTCAAAAGCCGGCTAAGCGCCTTGCTGCTGGCGATGGGCTGCACGGTTCCCGTACTAGCGCAAACCATGCCCACGACCGATTCCGCTCTGGCCGTGCCCCCGACGGCCTCACCCGTGCAGGCCACGCCCACGCCCACCAATCCCCTGACCTTTTACGGCTTTGCGGACGCCTACTACGGCTACGATTTCAACAACGATAACACCCAGGACCGCCCCGGCTTTCTCTACTCGCACGACCGCCAGAACGAGTTTACCCTCAACAACGCCATCCTGGGCATGCGCTACCAGGACGACAACGTGCGCGGGGCCATCGGCCTGCACTCCGGCTCGTACGTCACGGCTAACTACGCCGCCGAGGACCAGGTATTCAAGCACATCTACGAGGCTTATGCCGGCTTCCGGCCTTTCCAGAAAGCCTGGCTGGATGTGGGCATCTTTGGTTCCCACATCGGGTTTGAGTCGGCCATCAGCAAGGACAACTGGACGCTGACCCGCTCGCTCATGGCCGAAAACTCGCCCTACTACCAAGCGGGGGCACGCCTTACCTACGAAGTCGGCCTCACGCTGACGCTGACGGGACTGGTGCTCGACGGCTGGCAGAACCTGCGCGATAACAACCAAGCCAAGGCCCTGGGCACCCAGATTCAGTGGAAGCCCACGGAGAAGCTGCTTATCAACTCCAGCACATTTTACGGGCAGGAGCAGCCTCAGGACACCACTGCCCGCCGCCGGTACTTTCACAACTTCTACGCCAGCTACACTGCTACCGACCGCCTCTCCCTGGCCTTAGTATTCGATGTGGGTAAGCAGCAGGCCCACCGCCCGGCCGGCACCTCGGGCGAAAAATACGACACCTGGCACACTGGGGCTGCTTATGTACGCTACAAGCTGGCCGACAAGTGGACCACTGCCCTGCGCGGCGAATATTATAAGGCCGAGCGCGGCGTCATCATCGGCTCCTACTCCCCGGCGGTGGGCAACCCCAACGCCTTTATCCGTGGCGGCTCGCTGGGCCTGGACTACGCGCCCACCGGCAATGTGCTCGTGCGCCTCGAAGGCCGGGTGCTTACAGCCGCTGACAAGGTGTTTGTCGAAACCGGTGGCAACACCCGCAGCACCTACACCAACCTCACGTCCAGCATCGCCATTTCGTTTTAACCCGTCCTGCCGCTGCGCAATTTCCCTCACCTGCTCACCCTCCGGTTTTCTCCTGAATTGCTGAATTTCGGCGGCAGAGACGGCCGGAGGGTCCCGTGTTCTTTTGCTATCCTTTCCATGAGTCCGACCGAAGAAGACCAGCACGATACCTCCGCCGAGCGGTTTCTGCGCCTGGTGCAGGCCAAGCGGCGTGGCACACTCAAGGTGTACCTGGGCCTGGCTGCCGGCGTAGGCAAAACATACCGCATGCTGCAGGAAGCCCACGACCTGCACCAGCACGGCGTGCACGTGCTGCTGGGCTACGTGGAAACCCACGGCCGCGCCGAAACCGTAGCCCAGCTGCGCCAGGTGCCGCTGCTGCCCCGCAAGCACATCTTCTACAAAGGCCGGGCGCTGGAGGAAATGGACGTGGAGGGCATCGCGCAGCGCCGCCCGCAGGTGGTAATTGTGGACGAGCTGGCCCACTCCAACGTGCCCGGCTCGCGCCACGAAAAGCGCTGGCAGGACGTGGAATACCTCGTGGCCCAGGGCATTTCCGTGATTACGGCTGTGAACGTGCAGCACCTGGAAAGCCTGCACGACCAGGTGCTCAAAATCACGGGCACCGACGTCACGGAGCGCATTCCCGACCGGCTGCTCCAGCTGGCCGACGAAATGGTGAACGTGGATGTGACCGTAGGCGAGCTGCGGGCCCGTTTGGAGGAAGGCAAAATCTACGACCCGGCCAAGGTGCCCACGGCACTGGCCCACTTCTTCCAGGCCGAAAACCTGCTGCAGCTGCGGCGACTGGCCGTGCGCGAAGTGGCCCAGCTGCTGGGCCGGCAGGTGGAAACCGGCAGCGGCGGCGCCCCGGCCGTGTCCGCGGCCCGTCGCAACGACGACCGCCTGCTGGCCTGCATCAACTCCAACGACCAGGCCGCCCGGGAAATCATCCGCAAAACCTCGCGCCTGGCCGACCGGCTTTCGGCTGCCGCCTGGTACGTGCTCTACGTGCAGACCGGCCACGAAACCGCAGACCGCATCGGGCTGGCTACCCAACGCCATTTGCTGCATAATCTACAGCTCGCCACAGAGCTGGGCGCCCAGATTCTGCGCGTCAAGGACGATGACATCGTGGGGGCCATCACGCGGGTGGCAGCTGAAAAAGAAGCAACCTTGCTTGTGTGCGGCATCACCAGCGAAAAAGGACTATGGGGCCAACTCTCCCGGCGCGGCGTCACCAACGATTTGCTGCGTGCCCTGGCCCATACCAACCGGGACCTGGATATTTTCCTGGTTACCTACTGATTTCAAAGGATTTGTGCTAAAGAAGATGAACGTTAAAACCCTGATTACGCTCGGCTTTCTGGCCATGCTCACGCTGCTGCTGGCCCTGGGCGGCTACGCATACTACACGGTGCAGCGGCTGGAGCGCGGCTCACGCAACGTGTTGCAGGACAACTTCTACTCCGTGGAGCTGGGCCAAAAGATGCTCCAGGCCCTCGACCAGATGGCCGCGGCGCCGGAAGCCGGGCTGCCCCAGTTTCGCCAGAGCCTGACCCGCGAGGCCGGCAACATCACCGAGGCCGGAGAACGGGAACTGGTCGATAGCCTTACGCAAAACCAGGCTGACTTCCAGCGCCTGCTCGATGCCGGCGCGTCCGCCGCCCTCGCGCCCAAGCTGGCCCTGCTGCGCCGGCAAACCTACCGCATGGTGGCGCTTAACACGGCCGCCCTTACCCGGAAAAACGAGCAGGCCGCCCGTCGGGCCACGGAGGCCCGCTACTACCTGCTGGCGTTTGTAGTAGTAAGCCTGCTGGTCGGTCTGCTGTTTGTGCTGAGCGTGCCCGAAGCGGCCGTAGGGCCGCTGCGCACGCTCATCGCCAGCCTGGAGCACGCCACCGAAAGTGACTTCACGGCCACCATTCCCGTGGAAAGCGCCAACGAATACGGGCGCGTGGCCCTGGCCTTCAACCGCATGCTGGTGCAGCTGCAGGAGTTCCGCAACTCCACCATAGCCGAGGTGCTCACTGAGCGCAACCGGGCCGCCAGCATCGTGAGCAGCCTGGACGAGGGGCTGCTGCTGCTCGACGAAAACCGGCGCATTATCCTGGCCAACCCCGTGGCCTGCGCCCTGCTTAGCTTGCCCGCCGCCCGCGTGGTAGGACGGCTGGCGGCCGAGGTAGCCCGGGATAACGACCTGATGCGCGAAATGCTGCTCCCACTGGAATCGGACGCGGCCCGCCGCGAGCAGGCCATCGCCGATGCCCCCCTGCTGCGCATCGCCCAGCAGGGCGAGGAAGCCTTTTACCGCCTGGCCGTGCAACAGCTGGTATCGTTCAACCAGGCCCGCGACAAAAACGAGTTTGTGGGTCAGATTCTGACGCTACGCAACGTGTCGGACTTCAAGAAGCTCGACCAGGTGAAATCCAACTTCCTGGCCACCGTGTCGCATGAGCTGAAAACGCCGCTTTCCAGTATCACCATCAATGCCAAGCTGCTGCTGGACGAGCGCCTGCCCGCCGGGGAGCGGCAGCAGGTAGCGGGTTACATTCGCCAGGAAGCCCAGCGCCTGCAGCGCATGGTAGCCGAGCTGCTCGACGTGGCTCGCCTCGACGCCGGCGCTGGCATCCAGCTCAACCTGCGCCCCACTGACCTGGCCGACGTGATAAGCTTTGCCACTGCCACCGTGCAGCCCCAACTCGACGACAAGCAGTTGCACCTAGAGCTGCACCGCACCGTGAACCTGCCCAGCGTGCTGGCTGACGTGGAAAAAACCACCTGGGTGCTCATCAATCTGCTGGCCAATGCCATTCGCTACTCGCCGGGCGGGGAGGCCCTCACCGTGCGGGTTACCGTGGCGGGGCGCTTCGTGCGGGTGAGCGTGCAGGACCGCGGGCCGGGCATCGCGTCGGAGCATCACGAGAAAATCTTCCAGCGCTTTGCCCAGCTGCCCGACAAGGCGGGCTACCGCGGCGGCTCGGGCCTGGGCCTGAGCATTGCCCGCGAGTTCATCACCACCCAGGGCGGACGGCTGTGGGTGGAAAGCGAACTGGGCAGCGGCAGCACGTTCTACTTCACGTTGCCAATGGCTTCTTAGTCCCATGTTTCACTCACCAGCCCTTGCCGGAGCTGCTCGTATTAGTCCGGGGCTCACTTACCTGGAACCCTTGCCACATTAGTTAAACGGACGTTATTAGGAAGGTGCGACGAGGTATGGGGTGACTTAGTACCGATAACTGCTTACCTATTGATCGGTATGCCGTGCTTCCCCAGGCCGATCCTACCCGGAGGCTGCACAAGGATTTCGTCTTACACGAATTACGCGAGTATGTTCGCGCAGCCGTATTCATGGACTTGGAACAAGCTGTAGCTTGGCTGCAGACCGATAGCCAATCGGCTCTTAGCTCGGGGAATGCTGACTGATGAACGCAAGTGACATCCCAACATGAGGTGCCGATAGTTGAGCCAAAATAAGGCCAACACACACTACTTATTCCCCCACAAAAAAGCTTCTCCGAAACGAGGAGCTTTTTTGTGGGGGAATAAGTAGGTGCGCAAGCTAACGGGCTTGGCGGGCACGCAAGGCGCGTAGGCCCAAACCCACGCCAGCGGCCAGTAGCAGGGATGCCCCCCCATCAATCGGGACGGCCGTTGGGTCCGGGTCAGGCTGCGGGCCCGTAGAGCCAGGTTCGCCCTGGGCTTGGGCATGGCGGGTACTGAGCGCCGATAGAGCCACAAGCAGGGCCGATACTACAAACAGCTTCTTCATAAAGAGAAAACAAGCAAAGAGAAAATAGCCGGCCCCGCCCGGGGTGGGGCCGACTTACGCTTACTGCAGCACCACGCGCTTGATGATTGTGGTCGCCCCGGCCGTCAGGCGCAGCGAGTACACGCCCGCGCTCAGGCCCTCGGCTTCGACCTCGAAGTGGGCGCCATCGGCCCGCAGGTTCACCGACTGCCGGCGTACCACCTGGCCCAGGCTATTGAGCAGCGCTGCTTCCACCGTGCGCGCCCCGGCCATAGCCGGCAGCGTCACGGCGAAGCGGCCCGTGGCCGGGTTGGGGTACACGCTCACTTGCGCCGCCAACTCGGCCGGCGCCGTGGCCAGCGCGGTACCCGTGTTGAAGGAGAGCGTGAAGCGGTTCGTGAGCAGGGCCACCGACTGCGCGGCTGTCACGCTGAAGCTGTACGAGGCGCCCTCGGCCAGCTGCACAGTCTGGCCCGTAGCGGCGTCGCTCAGGTAAGCGTCCAGCCCGGCGGGCAGGTTGGAGAGCGAGGCGGCGCTGATGGTGTAAGTACCGGCGGCAGGCACGCCCACGGCCAGGGCAACGAGGGTGGCCGTCGTGAAGGTCGGGCGCCCGTCAATGCTCAGGTCCTGGTCGGCAAATGAGCGGCTGCTCAGGTTCAGGCCTGTGGAGTTGGGCAGCTTCCAGGCGTCGTAGCGACCATCGAAGCCGGCCGTGGCCTGGGCGTCGGCGTACACGAAGAGCTTATCGGCGGGGCCGGTGGCGCCACGCAGGGTGAGGGACACGGTGGGCTGATTGGCAGCACCGCCGCGGTGCATGAGCACGTGCTGGTCGAACTCGGTGATGCGCTGGGCGTTGCGAAAGCGTAGCTGGCCGCTGGTGCGGTTCTGGCTCACGCGCACGAAAAAGCCCTGCCCCATGGCGATAAGTGGGTTCTGCGCGCCGCCGAAGCCGGCCACGTAGGAGCGGTACATACCGGCGTAGGGGCCGGTGCTTTCCACCACATAGAAGCTCTGGTCCAGGCCAGGAGCGTTTTCATCCGTCAGCAACAGGCTGCCGTCGAGGGGGGACGGGTAGGGGTTGCCCACCAACGCCCAGCCGGCGTCGGCGTTTTCGGACACCCGGCTCAGGCTCAGGTTAATGTTACCCGTGTTGGGCGTGCCGGTGAAATCTACTTTCTCCGTGCCCTTGATGTGCACGGCGTAGCCCCGGCCTACTTCCAACGGGGCGTTTTTATTGTCGCCGGTGCCCTCGGGCACGAAAAAGCCCCGGTCGAACGGCTTGTAGGTGCTGGTCATGGTCACGCGCTCCTGCTCGTAGCCGAACACGGTGGGGAAGGGCTTCACCTGGCCCGGCGTTGCGGACGTGTTGTACACTTGGGCCTGGCTGACCTCGGGCGTGAAGCCGGCGGTGGCCAGGTCGGCCACCGTGGAGCTGTTCATCGGGGAGCTGTAGTGGCGGTAGCCCAGGCCACTGTACGTTATGCCGGTGCTGGTCTGCGGGTTGAGGTAGCGCTGCAGGGTGATGGGGCCGAGCACGTAGCTGGCGCTGCCGTTCTCAATCAGGGCCGTGCCCGAGGCGTCGGAGAGCAGCGTGAGCGAGCCGCCGGGGCCCTGGAATGTGGTGGAGTTGTTGTACACGGCCAGCTTGCGGCGGATGCGCACGGGCACGCGCAGCTCCACTATGTCGTAGCTACCCCGCTCGCCCAGCGTCATGGTTTGCAGCTCCATGCCGGTGGTGCCGTTGAACAGGTGCGTGGGGCCGCCGAAGGCCACTTCGCTGGTAGGGTCGAGGGCGAAGGTGGCCCCGTTGTTGGTCAGGTTGCCGGCCAGGTAGATTTCGCTGTTGGCGAGCTGGGTGAAGAAGCTGCCGGAAGCCAACGTGAAGTTGCCGTCCTCGATGGTAATGGTGGTCAGCGTGCCCACGGTCAGCTCACTGCCTGCGGCCAGGGTGAGGTGGGCACCGGTGGCCAGATCCAGGTTGCGGGCGGTCTGGTCGCCGCTTACCACGGGCTGATTGGCCGGGCCGGCAGGGATGGTCACGTCGTTATCAATGGTGGGCACCTGGGCCGGGCTCCAGTTGCCGGCCGTAGCCCAGGCCGTGCTCACGGCACCCGTCCACGTCAGGGCGCTGGTGTAGGTGATAGAATAAACCTCTGATGCTTGGCTGGTGGTGTTGTTAGCATCCTGGGCCACGCCGTCGGCCACACTCACCCGCACGGGGCCGGAGCTGCTGGGGGTGACGGAGAAGGTGTAGGTAGTACCCGAGCCGGCAAAGTCCGAGAGCGTGCCGTTGCTCACCGTCAAGTCGTCGGCGGTGAAGGTGGTGCCCACGCTCTGGCTGAAGGTCACGGTGTAGCTGAGCGTGGCGGCGTTGCTCGTACTGCCGCTGGGGGCTGTGGCGCTTGAGACGGTGGCCGTCAGGGCCGGGGCCGTCACGTTGAACGTGGCCGAGGTAAAGGTGTCGTACGTCGGAGTGCTATTCGGCTGAATGTTGCCCACGAACACGTCGTCGACGAATACGTTCAGCCGCTGGTTCTTAGCGCTGTAGTTGCGCTGGACCGCCCGAAAGCTCACCTGGTAGCTGCCTGTGGGCACGGCCAGGTTTTGCGCAAGGCTAGCATTGTTGTTGCCAGCGCTCTGCACCAGGGCCACCGCGTTGCCCTCGGCTGCTACCGAGCCGAAGGGGCTGCCATTGCGCGACACCCCGGACGTGCCGGTGAAGCGCCAAGGCGCGGCCTCCACGCCGTCGGACGTCTTCTTGGCGCCGTTCGCTGCCACGTTATTCGTTTCGAAGCTGCCGTTCTGGATACCATTTGCCACCACAGTGCTCGACCCGCTTTGCAGCACCTGCACCACATCCACAAAGGCCGTCACGTCGCCGTTGTTGCTGGCGCTGCCCGCCGCTTGGATGCTCAGGGTGGGCGCGGCCGCGAAGTTTCGGGTGATGGTGTATTCAGTGCCGCCAGTGTAGGGCGTGTTGGTCACAGTGGGCGTGATGCCCGTGCTGTTGGCCACGTTCAGGCGCAGGGTGCCGTCGCCGCTGCCCGTGTTCACGACCACTGTGTACGTGGTGCCCGAGCCCGACACGCTGCTGACCGTGGCGCCCGTTGTGCTCGTCACCGAGAAGTTGCTCTCGCTTACGCCCGTAACACTGAAGGAACTGGATGAAAAGGTCACCCGGTAGCTCACCGTGGCCGTCGCCGTCGGCGAGGGCGTCAGCCCCGTGACCGATACCACCGTCGCGGTTGGCTCGCCATTGGTGATGGTATATACCTCCGACGCCTGGTTGGTGGTGTTGTTGGCATCCTGGGCCACACCGCTGGCCACACTCACCCGCACGGGGCCGGAGCTGCTGGGGGTGACGGAGAAGGTGTAGGTAGTACCCGAGCCGGCGAAGCCGGTGAGCGTGCCATTGCTCACCGTCACGTCGTCGGCGGTGAAGGTGGTGCCCACGCTCTGGCTGAAGGTCACGGTGTAGCTGAGCGTGGCGGCGTTGCTCGTGCTGCCATTGGGGGCCGTGGCGCTGGTGACGGTGGTCGTCACGGCCGGGGCCGTCACGCTGAACGTGGCCGAATGGAAAGCTTCATAGACTCCGTCACTGTTGGGCTGGATGCTACCTAGGAATACGGGCGTGCCAAATTGAAACAGGAACACGTTCACCACCTGGTCGCTGAGGTTGTTGTTGGTACGCTGGGCGGCCCGGAAGCTCACCCGGTAGCTGCCCGTAGGCACGGCCAGCTGCTGCGAGATGCTGGCATCGGTGCCGTTGACAACGTCAGTGGAAGTCTGGACTAAGCCTACTGCGTCGCCCTCGGATGTTACGGAGCCAAAGGGGCTGTCGTTGCGCGACACGCCGGCCAGGCCACTGAAGCTCCAGGGGGTGGCTACCACGCCATCGGCCTTCTGCTTGAAGGTGCGGGGGTCCACGTTGTTGGCCTCGAAGCTGCCGTTTTGCAGGCCGTTGTCGAAGGCTGAGTTGCCGCTGAATACCTTCACCTGGTCCACAAAGGCTGTCACGTCTCTCTTGCCCGAGGCGCTGCCCCCGGCCTGAAGGAGCAAAACGAGCCCGGCGGGGAATCTCTTGTAGATGGTATAGGTGTCGCCGTTGGCAGTGGGCAGGCCCGTAATGGATGGCGTC
Source organism: Hymenobacter guriensis (assembly GCF_015773195.1). Lineage (GTDB taxonomy): Bacteria > Bacteroidota > Bacteroidia > Cytophagales > Hymenobacteraceae > Hymenobacter > Hymenobacter guriensis. The sequence goes on along the minus strand of NZ_JADWYK010000020.1, from coordinate 22,948 downwards.
ACGTTCGTGCTGTTGGCCACGTTCAGGCGGAGCGTACCGCTGCCGTCGCCGGTATTCACCACCACCGTGTACGTGGTGCCCGAGCCGCTCACGCTGGTCACGCTGGGCCGTACAAAGAAGTTATTGTCGGTCGTCACGATGAAGTTGTCAATGGTCAGGCCCGTGACGGGGGCCGAAAACACGACCCGGTAGCTCACCGTGGCCGTGGCCGTGGGCGAGGGCGTCGTGCCCGTAACCGATACCACCGTGGCCGGGGGCGCGTAGGTGATGGTGAGGGGCGCGGCGGCGGTGTTGCCGTTGGCCGTGACCAGGTCGAGGCGGCCGTCGACCTTGAAGTCGCCCGCCGCCACGTCGCGCGTACTTGGGCCGGTGGCGTAGCTCATGGCCATTGCGAAAGCGTCCGGGGCCAGGCCGGTGCCGAACAGCGTGAGCAGCAGGGCGAGCCACCAGTAAGTACGCCGGCCAGCGTAACGGCGGGGCGGCAGCAAGGAGGAAAGGTGTAGCAAAGCAGTGAGGAAAAAGGTGGCAAAAAAGAAAGTCAGCAGCAACGCACGACCAGACAGGCGCGCGGCTGCTCGTTGTTGAGTAAATTCCTCTTTTAATAGCGTTTGTTTTGAGTTGAATTTGCTTTTTGAAGCAGCCAAATCATGCGGCGGGCATCTATCCACGCCAGCAAACAACCACAAAACGCTCTGCCAATGAAAGAGGGTCTTGTGGTCGTCTGGTTTTGCGGCCTGAGGTGCTGACGGGTGGTAACCGGCCGGCCTTATTCCACCGTGAGGCGGAGCGCTTTGCTGCCCACGCGCACCAAGTACACGCCGCTGGGCAACCCGGCCGGCAGAACCAGCGCAGCCGTGCCGGCGGCATCTGTGGCGGCGGCCTGTACTGGGCGTCCTAGCGCATCAAGCACCGTTACCAGCGTCCCGGATGGCGCGCCGGTCAGGGTAGCCGTGCCACTCCGGGTCGGGTTCGGGAACAGCGCCAGGCCGGACGGGCCACTTACGGCCACGGCCCGCACGGGAGAGTAGCTGAACGTGCCATCCCGGTCTACCTGCCGCAGCCGGTAGTAGAGCCGCGACGCGCCGGCCGGCAGCCTGGCATCGGCCAGGGCGTAGGCACGGGGCCCAGAGCTACTACCGGCCGCCGCCGCCGTGCCGATGGCCGTAAAGACGACCCCGTCGGGGCTGCGCTCCACCTCGAAGCGGGCGCTATTGATTTCGCTGGCCGTGCGCCAGGCCAGCGCCACGGCCCCCGGCTGCGCTTCGGCCGTGAAGGCCACCAGCTGCACCGGCAGCGGGCCGTCCACCGTAAACACGGGTCCGTTGTAGGCGGCCAGCGCGGCCAAGGCCACGCTCACCGGGCCGGTGCTGGCCCCGACGGGCACCGTGGTGGTGGCCACGTAATCGTCGGCGGGCGTCGCAAACGCGGCCCCGGCCAGCGAGCCGAAGTTGAAGCCGGTGGCATCCTTCAGGTTGGTACCCCGGATGCTGACGACCGTGCCTACGGGGCCGCTGGCCTGGTCGATGGCCGTGATGGTGGGGAAGCTGCGCACCCAGTTGCTGGTGGTACCCGTGAGGCTGAATTGGAATAGTGTGCCCGCATTGCCCTTCCCGCTCAGGTCGGGCAAGGCGGTGAGGCCTGCGTTGTTGCCCCCGGCCGTGCCCTGGTCGAAGGTAAAATAGAGTTGCAGGTTGGTCAGCTCCTGCCCGACCGGGATGGCGTTGAACATATCGGCCATTATCTGGGCCGGCGTGCGGGGCGCGTTGTATACGCGCACCTCGTCGAGGCGGCCGGTGAGGTACTCGTTGTAGCTGGGCGAGCGGCCGAGGCGCAACTGGCTGCCGCTGGTGTTAGCGGTGACGGTGGGAGTGCTCGAAACGGTGAGGCCGGTCACATCCACGCCGTTGAGGTAGGTTTTGAGGCTGGTGCCGTTCCAGGTGCCGGCTACGTGGTTCCAGCGGCCCGCCACCAGGGCCGTGGTAGCAGTGGCCGCGTAGCGGGTGCTGCCCTGCCACACCTGCGTTTCCACCAGCCCGTTGCGCACCAGCAGGCCGTAGTCGCCGTCGAGGCGGATGATGGAGTTGGCCGCCTCTGCTGCCGCTGGAGCGATATATACCCACGCCTCCAGGGTGTAGCCGCTGGCCTTGAGGTTGCTCGCCCCCGCCGGCGTCCCCCCCTGCGAATTAGCCACGTTCACCCGGTCGTCTCCCCCGTCGAAGGCCAGTGCATTGTTGGCGATGGAAACGGGCGTGATGGTCATCGAGCCATCGCCGACGGCGGGCACGAGGGCGTAGCTGACGTTGGTACTGCCCTTGGGCAACACGAACGACGAGCCGCCGCCGCCGCTGCCGCCCCCGCTGCCGTTGTTGCCACTGCCTACGCCGTAGCTGCCGCCGCCGCCGCCGTAGTAGCCGCCGCCGCCGCCACCCACCTTCAGGCCCGGTTCGCCGGCCCCCCCCGTGCCGTTGCTGCCGGCGCTGCTGGCGTCGTGGGCATAGCCGACCGTGGTAGTGGTGGCACCGCCGCCTTCCAGGTTGTTGAAGCTGGTGGTGCCGTTGCCCCCGTTCGGGATGCCGCCATTGCCGCCAGGATAGGCTGTGTAGCCGGAGTTAAGGTCGAGGGTGAGGTTGCCGCCGCCGCCGCCAGCCACCAGCAGGGCATTGCGGCTGGTCAGGTAGTCGCCGGTGCTGCCCACAAGCGGGTTGCGGCGCAGGTCGGTGGCCCCGCCGCCGCCGCCGCCGCTACCGGAGCCACTGCCGCCCCCGTTGTAGCCGCCGTCGTTGTTGCCGGTAGTATAATATCGGTGGCCCTGGCCGCCCACCTGCACGGTGAGCACTTCGCCGGGTATGACCGTGACGGTACCCGCCGCCTGGCCGCCGTGCGAGTCCTGCGACGTGAGGTAGGTGCTGCCGCCCCCGGCCCCGCCCTGGGCCACCACTTGCAGGCGGAAGATACCGGCCGGCACGGTATAGTACTGGGGGCCGCCGGTGTAGCCAAAGGTGGTGGGGGTGGTGCTGGTTACGGGCGTGAGGGTGAGCGAGCCGTTGCCGGCGGCCGCGGCCGTGACCAAGCTGTATCGCACATTGGTGGCCGTGGCCGTGACGAACGACGAGCCGCCGCCGCCGCCCCCCCCGTGGTTAATGAAGCCGCCGCCGCCGGCAGCCCCGCCCCCCCCGTAGTAGCCGCCGCCGCCACCCCCGTTGAAGGGGGTGCCGGTTGACCCATTGCCGCCAGTGGGGCCATTGCCGGGCACCCCGCCGCCACCGGGCGCGGCCTGCGTAGCCCCCCGGCCAGGGTTGCTGCTGCCCGTACCACCATCGCCCCCGGTGGGGGTGCCGCCCGCGCCGCCGGTGCTGTAGCTATAGTCGCTGCCCCCGCCCCCGCCCGCTACCACCAGCGCGTTGCGGGTGGTGAGGTAGTCGCCGGTGCCGGTGGACGCGGTGTAGGCGCGCCGCAAGTCGGTGGCCCCGCCGCCCGCGCCCGTCTGGTAGCCGCTGCCGCCCCCGTTGTAGCCGCCCGCCGTGGTGCCGGCGTTGCCCGAGGCCCCCTGGCCGCCCACCACCACGGTGAGCACCTCGCCGGCGGTTACGGGCACTACCGCCTGCACCACCGCGCCGGGGGCCGGGGTCGCGCTACTGCTGCTGCTGATACCGCCGCTACCGCCCGTGGCTACTACTTGCAGCCTGGTCACGCCCACAGGCACGGTGTAGGTCTGGGGGGCACCCGTGTAGCCAAAGGTGGTGACCGTTTGGGCCAGGGCCGCGCCGGCCGGGGCCAGCAGCGCCAGCAGTAGCCACAACCCATACCCCAGGCAGGAGCGCGAGCGGTGAAAAGAAGGGGAGCGTGTCGTCATGCCGTAATAGGGAAGCGGGGGCAGGAAAATAAACCAGGGCAAGTGCATAGCACGGGGCTAGCCAGCCGTCAAAGGCAGGCGTCCGCAAGACCATTGCGGTGAGTGGACGTACCCGGGAGTAAAAGTAAAATCCAGTTTTGGGGAGCCTGCGCAAAAAGCTGCCATTCTGTTTCGCACCCACCATTTTGGCTGTTGGCAGGATTTTGCACTGAATCAACTACTTAACATCCAATTATTTGGGAGACAAGTAGTCAATGGGCCGCCGGCCGAACCGCTCGGTATAACATGTGCTGAAATACCTGGCCGAAGCAAAACCTACTGCATCAGCCACCTCCGCCACCGAGCCAACATCACCGGCTTCGAGCAGCTGCCGGGCTTTGTTAAGGCGCAATTCCCGCAGCCAGGCGGCGGGCGTGAGGCCGGCCAGTTCGCCCAGCCGCCGGTAGAGCGTGCGCTCACTCAAGCCCAGCCGGCGGGCTAGCTCGGCCGCACTAAATTTTTCGTTCGCTAGGTGCGCCTCTACCTGCGCCTGCCACTGCGCCAGCTGCGCTACTGCCAGTGGGACCGCTGCCACTTCCAACGCAACTTCCGCGCCCGGGGGCATCGAGGCAAGTAGCTCCCCAGCTGGCTCACCAACCAGGTCGGCCGCCGTTTCGACCGGCAACGTGGCGAAGTGGCGCCGCACCTGCTGGCGTGCCAGCAGTATCTGCACCCGCGTCAGCAGCTCGGCCGTACCGAAAGGCTTGGTCAGGTAGTCATCGACTCCCACGGTAAGGGCCGCCTGGCGGTGCGTGTCGTCGGCGCGAGCCGTGAGCATAAGTACCGGCACGCCGGCCAGGGTCGGGCTCGCCTTGAGGCGGGCTAGTAGCTCGATACCGCTCAGGCCCGGCATCATGGCATCGGTGGTAATCAGGTCGATTGGTGCTTGGCGGGCCAGCAGCTCCAGCGCCGCCAGGCCGCTGGCGGCGGTCAGCACTTCGTAGGTGGGGCTGAGCAACTCGCGCAAGTACTCGCGCAGGTCGGGCTCATCTTCTACCACCAGCACCCGCGGGCGAGAATCCGTGCTAGCTGGAGTTGTGGGAGCAGAGGCTAGCGACCAGTCGGGCGGGGGCACTGGGCTCTGCGCTGGCTCCTCTGCCGATACTGCCCCGGCTTGCGCTACTGGCTCAGCGGCAAACGTGAGTGTAAAGGCTGCGCCCATGCCCGGCTGGCTAGCCAGCGTGAGCGTGCCCCCTAGCAAGGTGGCCAGCTCGCGGCTCAAGGCCAAGCCTAACCCGGTACCCCCCTGGGGCTGGGGCTGTGGGCTTTGGTAGAAGCGTTCGAATACCCGCTCGTGCTCGGCCGCCGCAATGCCGGGCCCGGTGTCGCGCACGGTCAAGGCGTAGCGGCCATCGGGGCCGGGCAACGCAGCCTCCACGATGACCGTGCCGCCAGCGGGCGTGTGGTTCAGCGCGTTGCTGAGTAGGTTCGTCAGAATTTGCTCCAGCTTGCCAGCATCTACCAGCAGGTGAAGCGCCTCGGGCAGTACGGCGGGGCCGAGCAGACGCACCCCACGCTCAGTGGCTAGCCCCTCAAACTGCGCGACCACCCGGCGCAGCCACGGCGCCATCGCGGTGGGGGTAGGCGTTACAGGCAGGCGCCCGGCCTGCAGCTTGGTCAGGTCCAGGATGCGGTCGACCAGCTCGCGGAGGCGATGGGCCTGGCGGTAGGCAAGGGCTACGGGCGCACGTCCGGCCACCCGTAGCGTGTGCGCGGGGTTAGCGAGCAGCGTTTCGAGCGGGCCCAGCACTAGGGTGAGCGGCGTGCGCAACTCGTGGCTGGCGTTGGCAAAAAACTGATTTTTGGCCGCATCCAGTTCCCCCAGACGCTCGGCCTGAGCTTGCAGCCGCTCGGCCTGAGCTTGCAGCCGCTCGGCTTGGGCTTGCAGCTGGGTGGCCTGGGTGGCCAGCCGCCCGTTAAGGCGGCGGGTGGTGCGCAGGGCTAGTAGGATGGCCAGCGCCAGCAGCGCCAGCAGCCCGGCTCCGGTCGCCGCCAGGCGAACCAGGCGGGCTTGCTGGCGCTCGCGCTCGGTGAGGTAGGTAATCTGGGCGGCCTGCTCGCGGGTGCGAAACCGGGCCTCGGTAGCGGCCAGCGCCGCAAATTGCTGGGCCTGGCGCAAGGTGTCGGTGAGGGCCTGGGTGCGGCGGGCGTAGTAGTAGGCGCTGTCGTAGCGACCAGCCTGGGCATAGGCTTGGGTGAGCAATTCGGTAAGCTGGCTCAGGGGTAGCAGGCTGCCCGACTGCTGGTAGCCCCGCCGCAAGGGCCGCAGCAGCGCCAGGGCGGCGGCTGGCTCATGCATGGCTAGGGCAACGCCGGCCAGGGTTTGGCGAGGACGGGGCTGGGGGGCAGTGCGGGGGTAGCGGGTGAGCAGGGCCACGGCCTCGGCCAGCAGGTGGCGGGCCTGCTCAGGGTGGGCGAGCTGCTGCTGCCAAGCCGTCAGGCCCAGGGTCAGGGCTTTGACCTCGGCGTAGGGCTGGTTGCGGGCGGGCCAGCCGGCCGCCGTGGTGTCGGCGACAACCCAGTGGCGCAGCCAGGTGCGGGCGCGGGCCAGCCAGGGGGCCGCCTCGGCGGGCCGGCCGGCCTGCAGCGCCACCTGAGCCGGCACCAGGTTCAGGCGTGTAAGCAGCAGGGCGTTGTAGGGGGCGGCGGGCATCAGGGCGGTGGCTTCGGCGGCCAGGGTGCTGGCGTAGGCCGGCGGCCGGTGGCTGTGGCCCTCCAGCAGCAGGGGCAGGTAATAGCTCAGCAGCACGTCGGCCAGGGCCCCCGCAGCTGGGCCCCGGTTGGCGGCCGGCTGCCCGTAGCGGCGGTAGGTGGCCAGGGCCTGCTCATACGCCCGCTCGGCCTGGGGGTAGTTGCCCTGGGCGGCGTAAGCTTCGCCTATCAGGCACTGCATCCAGCCGGTTCCACTCAGGTTGCTCTGCCGTTGGTAGAGGCTCTGGGCCCGCTCGTAGTAACGCAGGGCCAGGGGCAGGCGGCCCAAAGTACGACAGACCGAGCCGGCATTGGCCAGGATACCGGCCAGCGACAGGTTGAGCGGCTGGCGCAAGGCAGGCCGGGTAGTAGCCGGGTCAGGCTTGAGGCTGCTGTCGGGGCCCACCACCCGAAACTGCCGGGCCGCCTGCTGATAGTAGTAGAGCGTGCTGTCGTAGTGGCCCCGGACGTAGTGCTGCCCGGCCAGCTCGTTGGCCAGCGCTATAACAGCGGCCGGTCGCTGCTGCCCTTGCCGCGCCCCGGCCAGCCGCCAGGCCCGCCCCAGGTAGTAGGCGCCAGAATCGGGGCGGTGCCGGTCTTGAAAAGTATGCGCCAAGCGCACATAGGCCAGTAACCGACCCAGTGAGTCAGCAGGCAACTGGGGGCGGGTGTCGGGGCGGCGGGTTAGGTCGACGGCTTGGGGCAGCCGCGAGGACGAGGGGCGGGACAGCTGGCGCAGGGTGTCAGCGGGCGGCGGGGCCAGCACCAGCCCCCGCGCGTCATGACTGGCAGCTTGGTGAGCATAGGCAAAGCGTATGGCCGGCAGCCTGTGCTGATACGGTATCTGCTGGCGTTCACTGGGGGACCCATGCATCGCGGTTGCCCTCCCGCACAATAGCCACCAAAGTCCGCACAGCAAGCTAATTTGTCGCATGCTGCAGCTTGAAGAAAGAAGTAAGCGGAGCAGCACGAGGGACCCGAATAGATTGCCTGAGTTGGGTGTGGTGGTTAGATGACCAAAGGTATAGAAGAACGAGTGTATCTCTAATCGATCCGCAGCCGTCCGTTTACCCACTCTTGTAAGACCATGGTTGCGCCTAAAGCCACGACACCAGATAGTTGGCTGATGCGTTGGAGCGCCGCTCTTGCTTGCTGCTCATGAGAGGGAAGTAAATGGGTCGCGGCCCAACTGGCCACAGCCGGGTCGTGGTTGTCGAGCAGTGGCACCAACTGTGCTACGGCGGCTTCTCCTTGCCGTTTCAGGGTCCGGTAAGCGCGCATGAGTTGTGCGTGTTTTTGGTTGGCGGTGGAAGCATCACCTCGCTCCGTTGCTTGCCTGTGTTGGGAGGCTGCGGCGTGGTATTGGTGCACCAGAAGAGCAATAGAAGTCATTGAGAGTTCAGGGATACGGTATTCTTTCTGCTATTGCCTTCGAGTATTTCGTTTTGTCACATTCGTTGAACGGTGGTGTAGATGCGTGACGTGTAATACCGCTGCTGATCGAGCGTCCCCCTGTGCCAAAGCTGCTATGTAAAGAGGAGGCATACTCTACGGGTAGCTATCTTACCGAGCTCCCAGGCGCTACTTTCGCTTGAATTTCTAATCTCTGTTATGATTACATAACTAAATGATTGGCAGTACATAATAAAAATATTGCTACAAATATTAGTTTGCCAATAATATAAGATATATTGACTATAAATTAGTGCTCAATCATACCTAAAGCACACGCATCATGAGCAACAAAGCGAAAGAGGTTATAACGCCACCTGCTGGCGTTTTCCGCATCGTATTTCTGTATGTTGGCCAGGGCGACGCCGCTATTCTCGCTATACCCGATGGCAGTAAGTTCAGATATGTCCTATTAGATAACAACATTGACAAGGGCGCAGGCGGTATCAACACCGAGAAGCTGCTGAAGGATTTGCTTGACGATCCGCTTGATGCTTTCATCAATACCCACCCGCACTGCGACCATACTGAGGGCATTGAGGCCATTCACAAAGCCGTAACAGTTACCGAAGTTTGGCACTCCGGGCACGTGCCAGGCAAAGATAACGATGACGCTTACCAGGAAATGCGCCGCGTCATCAAAGACATCGGCTCGGCGAACGAGTACAAGCTTTTCGGCACCAATTCCCTCAATAAGATTCGTAAATCTGATGGCTCAACGGAGGTAATCAAAAAGCTGGGTGATATCGATTATCAAGTTCTTTCCCCAGCGGAATACCTGTGCGACGACATCGCCGAGGGCAAGGACTCCGAACGCGACCAGCGTATCCACGAGCATTGTGCCGTTCTGCGCTTTTCCTACGGCACTACACCAGTTTACGTGCTGTTTACCGGCGACTCCGACCGAGTAGCTTGGGAAGAACACATTATGAGCAATCATTCTAAGAATGTGGCAGCTCACGTATTAAGCGCCTCTCACCATGGCTCCCGCACCTTCTTTAAGACTTCCGGCGAGGATGAAGAGCCCTACGAAAAGCATATGGAAAGCATCAAGCCCAGTGTCATAGTGGTAAGTGCGCCCAAGCAAAAGGAAAGCCGGCATAAGCATCCCCACGACGATGCTATGGACCTATACCGCAAACACGTTGACGAGGACAACCTGATGCACTCCGGCGAAAACCGGGAATCCATCATCATCGATATCAAATCAGATGGGACATGGGAAGTAAATACAGACCAAGAGCTCGTCAACGAATACGGCTACGACAACGACGGCGGAGGCAGCAAGGGGAGCAACCGTAGCGCCGCTGTCATCGGGGCCGGCACCCGTCTGGATGACAAACCCATGGGCTAGTATGAGCAAGTGGTTTGAGCGGCATCCTTTTATTCTACACCGCGAGATACATCAGCTCAGCAGCCACGGAGACTACCGGCAGGTTGGCATTGCCTGCAACCAGGTTTTACTCTCTGCCGGAACCTTGCTACTCCGCCTGAATGGTAAAGTAAGCCGCTACCCAGCGGCTTTCCTTTATCCCGATTCCACGCCCTTCGCATTACCCACGGTTTTTTTGCTTGAGCGGGAGTTAACCGAGCAGGAAGTCACCAAGCTAGCAGCCAGCAGCTTCGCCCATGCAACCGCCAGCTTGGGTCAAGTCAAGCGCTTAATCTATCAACGCCATCAGAATTCTAATGGCAGCCTCTGTTTGCTGGAGCAAGACAACGTCGAGCAGCTAGGCGCCGAAACATTCGACGCGCACAGTATCATCAACCGCGTAGTACAATGGCTCAAAGCCCTTGAGTTGGGTACGCCTATACCCGAGAGTAAGGAGGTGGAGCTGTACGCCCATTTCCCAGGCAAGGCAGCCACGCGTATACTGCTCACCGAAACGTATTTCACCACTGTCGGCCAGCAAGGCCGCATGTACTTCACCCCGCTGTTACAGGAACCTCGCAAAACACTAGCCAAAGAGCGGCTTTTCATAGGGGCAGGTATCTTGGTTGACGGTATCTCAATGCCGCCTGATGACGGAACCGTATGGCATTTCATGCCGGATGGTATCAACTCACCCAATTTGCTGTACCGGTACCCGGCCAAAGCACAGCGAGCCACCAAGCAATTCAAGTTGCTCGAAGGCTATTGGTGGCAAGTTGCGCAGGAGCCCCCCGTGCTGCGCGACACTGAGCACTTGCTTGCCTTTCTTGGCGGTGGTAACATCAATCAAGGCCTCACACGAATAAGTTCCGAGTTAAAGACCGCAGTAACTGAAGCACGGCAACCGCTGTTGATAGGCTTACGGTTTACCAATCGTAAAGGCTCCCCGGAATGGCTGATGCTCAAGCTAGAAGCATCTGAAACGCCCCAATTGCCTAAGGGTGCACTTTTTCGCCAGCGCTGGGCAGCCCTCTCCATCTATGCCTGTCCTGTAGAGGCATTCACGGCTAAGGAATACCACACCCGCAATGCTGGCCGGGTAGCGTATGACGTGATCAGTCAACAGGCAGTAACTGTAGTTGGGTGCGGTGCGCTGGGCAGTGAAGTAGCCGATTGCCTCGGCAAAGCTGGCGTAGGGTCTTTACACCTCGTCGACAATCAGTTACTCCACCCACACAATTCTGTGCGTCACTTGGCCAGCTACGCGTTTGCTGAGCTGCCAAAGGCCATAGCTGTGAGGCATCTTGTCAAGCTGCACAACTTTTTTATCGAAGCCACGCCCGCTATCAGCAATGTTCTGAACGAACCACTGGATAAGTATTTGCTGCCTTCAGGCATTGGTATCTGCACCATTGCTGACGACAACGCCGAAGAATACATCAACGAACAGGCCGTAAATCAGGGCCGGACCATCTTCTACGCCCGCGCGCTTCGGGGCGGTAAAATGGCCCGCATCTTCCGGGTAATTCCCGGACAAGACGCCTGCTTTCATTGCCTCATTCTTTACAAACGAGAGCAGCACCCCAACTTTATTTCAGTGCCCGATGATGAGCAATTGCCCACCATCCGCAACGAGTGTAATAACCCCATTCGCCCAGCTAGCGCCGCCGATTTAAAGTTGATTGCTTCCCTCACCAGCCGGCTGCTCCTGGACCATCTGCAAGCCCCAACTCCGGGGCCCGTCAATCAATGGATATGGGCGACCGAGCCCCTACCGGGTCGGCCCGCCACCTCTGAGCTGCCCTTCGTACTGGAAACCTGTCAGCTGCCGCCGCACGAGCAATGCCCATACTGCAATGCTCGGACGCCGACCGCCGTTGCTATACGTGCTGCCGCCTACGCGTTTATGCAGGAGGAAACCATTGGCCGCGCCGGCACGGAAACCGGTGGTATCCTAACGGGGCATATCCAGCCCGACGGTGCCATCCACGTCCTTAATGCTTCGGGTCCTGGCCCTGCTGCGGTGCATTCTACGGCATTATTTAAGCGGGATGTGGCCTACTGCCAGCAGTTTTTGGCAGATGAAGAGAAAGCCGGCCGCGTGTACGTAGGCGAATGGCACAGCCACCCCAACGAAAACAACAACCCAAGCCAAACCGACCTGACTAGCCTCGCTGCCATTGCCTATCAGCTAAACTACCACACCAGCAAGCCCGTGATGCTGATTTTTTCTCGCAGCGGCCGCGGGAGGTGTACAGTTCACCCCATTGGGGCTCCGCATTATCTCGTTGAGCCCATTTTCTTACCTGACCCGGCATGAACTTTTCTGTTTACGACGTCCTATCCAAGCTGCTGCCGGGTGGAATCCTCTTTAGCGTTGTGCTACTCGGGCAACTGGTGCCAAAGTCAGACAGGCTGACCGACGTTCTGTCGCTGGTCATTATGTATCTAGTGGGCTACTTCGTGGATGCCGCAGCTAGCAGCATTGAGCCCTTACTTTTTACCCTCATGGGCGGCCGGCCCAGCACCCGTCTGATTCAGGATCAGTACCAAGGACGACACCAACTGAGTCGGCTTGCGGTGCTCGTCCAGCATGTTCAACTAACCTATCCGGAACAGTTTGCCGACCGATCCTTGTGGTTCGACTTGCTTGCCCGTACTGTTAATCAAAAAGCACCACCGCGGGTAACCACTTTCCAGGAGGCCTATGCTTTTGCACGTAATCTGTCAATAAGCTTGTGCTTAAGCCTCCCGCTGATTCAATTGGCTTTTCATTCGTGGTACCTCGCGGCGGCGGTTGCTTGCTTATGCTTCCTGGCTTTGCGCCGCACTAAAGAGCGTGCATACTACTATGTACGCGAGATTATAAACTGCTACATGCACGAAAAATGCCCGTAGGGATTCGATCTGACACCTGAGTAGCTACGGTGCTTACTTCTCTATCTATAGGCATGACGAATCGGTCTTGAGTCATTGCGAAAAGCTGGTTTTTGATACTTTTTTGCATAAAGTCTTCAAACAAGTGATGTTTAGCGAAATGCAAAACAGGAGAGTCTTTATGTAATTGAGCAAGTGAAAAGGGTATCATGTTAGCCACATAATTCTTCCACTATTACTCCATGCCGGCTAAGGGCAGCCAAGGATTCCTGCCAGTCAGAGTCGGTGGCGTTGACGATAGGTGGGCGCTGGGGGTGAGTAAGGTGGGCCGCCACAAATACTCGGTCCGATTGGTTGAAGGTCATCAGGGCTGGGTCTTGGTCGGGATAGGCTTCGTACTGACCCTCGGGAGTACGGGGCAGGTTTACCCAATGACAGCGCTCGGTATTCGAACGGTTGTTGTATACCCAGCGCAGAAACAAGTGTCCTGCCCGAGCGCCGGTTTTAGGGGTGAGGTTGCGTTGGTACTCGGTCAGAATTTCCCAGCCTTCATCCAGCACCAGAATTTCGCCGGCCATGAACTGCTGCAGGCGGGCAATAGCACGCTGTACGCAGGCGGGGGAGGCACCGGCATGGCCATTATTAGCCACTACGCCTACGTTGGTATCGATTAGAAAAGGCTGCATCTAGGAGGCGGAGGGGGCTTGGCGGCGCTTCATTTCGGCATCGAGCATGGCGGCGGCATCAGCGAAGGGGTCGCCGAAGAAGCCGGTGGGCCAGTTGCTGATGTTGCCGTAGTTATCGATGGCCAGGGGCGTGAGCTTGGAGCGGCCGGCTTCGATATCGGTGAAGTATAGCTTGGCCTTATCAGCATCGAAGCCCTTATCGGCATCTACCCCAAACTCGGCCATGCGCCGCTGCAAGCGCTGCAACAGATGTTCGCTATGGCTTTCGAGAATAATCTGGAGGCGGCGGCGCTTGATGGCGTCGACAAATACATCGGCCAGCCCGGCCTGCACGGCGGGGTGCAGGTGAATTTCGGGCTGCTCCAGAATAACCGTGGAGCTTTCCGGTACATAAAACAACAGCACCAGCACCGGCAGAATCTGCGAGACACCGAAGCCCACATCGGTAAGAAATACGCTGGCCGATTCGGCCGTGCGCTGAATGCGCACCTCGTATTCCTTGCGGTTAGGAGCAATGGGCTGCACTACGAAGGAGTGAATCATGCCAAGCTCCTTGAGCCAATAAGCAACGTGCTCTTCGACTGTGCGTTTGGGCTGCCCTTCACCCATGTCAATAGTAGGTTCTTGATTACGGGAAGCGAGAAGCGCAGCAACAGCTCGTTCGCCACTGCTGCCAACACCGTCTGGCTGTTCGCCTCCCCATATATACAGGCGATGAGGATACTCTCTTAATGGCCCTAAATAATGAATTTCATCAACCAACTCCTCTAGCTTATACTCCAAGTCTTCCATTAAGTAATTTTCTCTGTATGCCACATGCGCTTGATTAGGAAATAAATAAAATTTAGAGGGTCGAGGTAAATCAAATATTGTAGGTGTGATACTGCCAGCATCTCTAATATTTAAGTTGTACTTAGAGTTAGCTCCGTCTTCTTGTTTTTTAATTTTACCTGTCCAAATTCTCTGATCTTCTAGCTCTGTGCGGAGCTGGTATTCAAACTCCTCTACAAATATTCTGTCATTATAATAGCTTATCCATGAACTAAAAGTTAAATTTCCTGGTACAGCAGTTCCGCTAACAGTTGGAATACTGTATTTCCAAAGTAACTTGAAAATCAGGTCTAATGGATTTTCATGATGGTATAGAATATCATGCATAGTGCCTAGCTCTACATAGCTAGAGTCGTCCCCTAAATTTAATACCTGCGACCTGTCTGACGACTCCACCGTCTGCTTCAGCATTAGCAGAAACTGCAGGATGCTGGATTTACCAGATGAGTTAGTGCCGAAGAAGCCCGTGAGGCTGCCGAAGGCTATGTCGCCAGTATCCTGCCAGGATTTGAAGTTTTGGATGCGGAGAGTTTCGAGCATAGCTGAGGAAGAAGCTTGAGATTCAGTAAGTAACAGAGATATTATTCGGGTAAGGCAAGCAGTTCCTGCTCCAGGCGCCGGATAGCTCGTAGTAGGTGTTTGAAGCTAACTGACCGCTCGTTGGTAAGATCGAGCAATGGGCCTAACAGGCGGGAGCCTTCCACTTTTTGGTACATATGCTCCGTAATCTTGCCTAACTCGTGGTCGGGCGCCTCCAGATAATCGGGCGCACGGAATTTGGCATTGGCCTGCTGACTACTAAGTCCCCGCAGCTGCAAGGCCTCTTCCACGGCGGCCAGATCGGCCAAGTAGAACGTTTCTAATGCCCGGCACGCTACCCTTACCATGGATACCGCGCCTTTACCTGCTTCCTGGCATTTAGCAACGAGACGGTTTTTAACCACTCGGCAATCGGGGGCACTGTCCTGGTCACGCATGACAATAAAGCGGGCCTCCGGGTTAATATATCCCCGAAGTTTGGCTACCATCCGTTTTTCCAAATCCTGTTTGCCTTCAAACGGAATAAGCCGGAAGGTAATGGATGGATCAAGCAAACGAGGTAAAAGGCCCTCCAGAAGCGCCTTGGCAGATGGCTCTTCTAGTAGGAAGACTAACTCCTTTCTCATTGCGGATCAGCCCCGGTAAAAAAGCCTTGTTTCCAGAGGTACCCCATTTGGTCGCCCTCGGCCATATAGATGGCCAGCTGCGGATCGTCCTTGGCCCGCATAATCTGGGTGCCACCATTGCTCTTGACCATCCAGCACACTTCTTCGAGAGTGGTAGCATTGAGAAAATCAGGTGAGTGGGTCGAAACCAGTACCTGACCGCCTCGGTGCGCATACAATCGAAATTCCTCGGCTAGCTCCGGCATCAGGCGGGGGTACAACTGGTTTTCGGGTTCTTCAACACATAGTAAAGGATGGGGTTGAGGATCGTAAAGCAGGACGAGGTAGGCAAACATCTTGATGGTGCCATCAGAGACGTAGCGGTCCAGAAAAGGCGTTTTGAATGAGCCATCTTGGAAGCGCAGGGTCAGGTAGCCATCATCCATCAACCGGGGTTCTACTGCCTGCACCCCGGGAATGCGCTGGGTCATTGTTTTGAGCAAGCGTTTGAATGCCTTAGGGTGCTGCTCATAGAGGTATTGGGCCACCAGCGGTAGGTTGTCACCCGATTCTGAAAGGTGCTCCGAGTTGCCCGCCGCCTCTTTGCGGCCGCGAGCCTGGTCGATGTGAAAATCGGAGACGTGCCAGGATTCAATGAGCTGCCGGAAGGCATTGGCCGCTTTAAATCGCTCGAACTGGCCTAACCCTTTTAGAGCGAGCATATCGGGCGAATTCAACGTTTGAAATTCCCGATCTAGCTCTTCATCTCCCTTCTGAAAATCTTCCTCGTTGGTAATGGCGTAGCCTTGGCCGCTACTAAAGTCGAGGAAATGGTAGGGGCTGCCGTAGCGTCCCCGTTTGTAGCGTAATATTTCGCGCTTTACGTAGGGAATCCCCTTTTTGTCGGCGATTTCCAACGAATAGGTCACCAGCCGGTTGACCTCCGCAATGGGCATCCGGTATTGAATTTCAATGAGGATAGTCGCGCCGGGGGCGCTGTCACGGCTAATAACTTCCTTGAAACGACCTCGCTTATCAAGCGCCTGCCGAACATTGCCGCGCAGGCAATCGTGTAGAAAGCCAAATACATCGAACAAGGTGCTTTTACCTGACCCATTCGCCCCGACAACGACCAAAAAAGGCGGGATTTCCCGCAGGTGCACGTCGCGAAACACCTTAAAGTTGCGTAGGCGGATGGCTTCGATTTGCATGGGAGCAGAGTACTAGTGAGATGAGGGTTGCCGTGGAGAACTTGTAAATTATTGGAGTAGCGCAATTTCATCTTCCGTGAGCCCATACAGCGCTGCAACCAGCGTATCAATCTGCTGCTCCAGCCCCGCAGTATCGGCCGTGGCATCGGCAGCTTTGGCGGCCAGCACCTGCTCAACTAGGGCAGCTATTTCAGACTGCTGCTCGGGTGTGGCGGTAGGAATAGAAATATTCTTAAAATTATCAAAGAGAAGCTGATATCCTCCTCTAATAGAAATACAGATCTGAGAAGTTTGAAACCATACAACCTTAGAATTTAAACATCCCAGTAGATATAAATCTGCTGTTGGAATAATATATGTAGCATTGTTGCTGAAATGTGAAGCTGTATCAATTGTGAAAGCAGGCTTTACTTGGAATGCATTATAAATAATCTTATGTTTTGTAAACTCTGATTTTGCTTCGCTCCTAGGTCTCTCCAATGCAAACCATGGATGATTACCTGCTTTTACTTCGGATCGGTTTTTTAAGGCTTCCTCAAATTGGAGCAGATGCTTTTTGATAGATGGATATTTATCTAGTTCAAACTTCCAGTCAATGAGAAGTATATAATCAGATGTTTTTGGCTGTAAGTAGCGTTTGATGTCTTTACCTATAAGGAAGGGTCTGATGACATCGCTTGATTTTGGGTCAGCAGCAATTAATTCACTACGTACTTGTTCATTTACTATGAAAGCAGCGCCTAAAGCTGATTTGATACCATTAAATGACTTGCCATCTACATACTCACCAAGGGTTTTGCCTGTAGATTGAAGTTTTATAAGTAGATGTTGAGTATCCATGCTTGCAGTGCTCCAAGCATTATCGTCTAAGCTTGTTATGGGAATTTTAATTGCTGCAATATTTACAATATCGTCAAAATTATTTGTGTCAGTCGGTAGCGTTGTAAGTTCTGCAACACGTATGGTGGATGTAGTCGGGGCGCGACGTACACTCAGGATGTTAGGGTAGGTAGTAGCTTCGGGAAATACGGGCAGGTCGCCGAAGTCTAATAGCTCTACCAGCTGACGCTCAGGGTGAAGCAAATAGCGCCGTAGGCCCTGGCCGTAGCCAGCCCGTAGCCATTTGTTGTTGGTAATAAAGCTCAGCTCGCCGCCGGGCGCGAGCAGGCGCAAGCCTTGCTCGTAGAAATATACGTAGAGGTCAGCGGTACCGGCTGCGGTTTCGTAGCCGGTTTTAAGATGATTCTTGAAGACCAGAGCCAGCTCTTCCTGCCGGATATAAGGCGGGTTCCCCAGCACGGCATCGAAGCCCCGGAAGGAGCCGTCGTGGTTAAGAATCTCCGGGAACTCGAACCGCCACTCGAAGGCGTCGCGGTAGAGGGTAGCTTCGCGCTTTTCGGTGAGCTGTTCCTGTGTCAGGTCGATGAGCATCTGGAGGCGCTGCTGCTCTACGGCGCGGTCGGCGGGGGAGCGGCTCTTCTTGCCGAACAGGTCGAGACCGGAATATTCGAGCTGGGCCAGCTGCCCCTTCAGCTCTTTGAGCTTCTTGTTGAGCGGATCGTGAATGGACACAGCCACCCGGAACTGGTCTTTGAGGCGGGCCAGAAAGTCTTGGAGCTCTTGCTTGGCCTCCCGGCCTCGGGCCGAGAAGAACTGGTTGAAGGCGCGGCGGTAGGCCGCTACGGAAGTATCCTTCTTGCGAAAGACTTCGGACAGATCGGCCTGCAGAGGGAAGCGGCTGATGAGGGAGTTGCCGGCCCGCACGTTCAGGTCGAGGTTGGGCAGTGTTTCCAGCTCCCGGAACTGACTTTCGGGGGTGTAGTAAGCGTGCTTGAGCAGCTCAATCCAGAGGCGCAGGCGGCAAATACGCACCGAGTTGGGGTTGAGATCCACGCCGTAGAGGCAGTGCTCGATGAGGTGGCGCTTTTCGCGGAACAGGGCGTTTTGCAGGCGTGAGTGGTCTTTGCCCACATGGCGCTGCCCGTCGGCGTCGAGGCGGGCGTGGTATTCGAATAGCTCGTCATCCTCGTCGGAGGTCACGGCCAGCTCGTCGCGGGCCACGGTGAGGGTATAGCGCAGGCGCTTGCCTTCGTCATCGAGCAGCAAGCCCAGCTCGCTCTTGATGGCCAGCAGCTCGTTCAGGGCCGATACCAGGAAGTGGCCCGAGCCCACGGCCGGGTCGCAGACGCGTAGCTCATTGAAGGCCGTGCTGAACTCGGGCCGCTTCTTGGGCTTGTCGTCGAGCAGCTCGCGCAGGTCGGCCACGGTCTCGGCGGCCAGGGCGTAGCGCTCATTGAAATGGCGCACCACGGCCCGGCGCAGAGTGTGGCGGCACATGTACATGGTAATAAAGCCGGGCGTATAGAAAGAGCCGTCCTTGTACCCGTTGATTTTCTCGAAGATAAGGCCCAGCACGGCGGCCGAAATCAGGGGACGGTCGTCATCAGTAGTCACGGCCTCAGAGCCTTCGGAGGCGAAGTCGTAGGCATCCAGAAAGCGTAGCAGGTAGGTAAGGGCCAGTGGAGCGGGGGCGCCAGCTTCCTGGCGCAGCACCGAGCGGCTAGCCTTGCCCCGGGCTAGCAGGGGTAGCGCAATTTGGTCGTCGAGCCCGGAAATGCGCAGCGTGACGCGCTCCAAAGCACTGGGCTCAAACAGCGAGGAGTTGAGGTAGGGTACGTGGGGGTAAAGGCCGGCTTCGGGCTGTTCGCGCTCCTGCAGGGGGCGGTTGAGGATGCGGTAGAAGAGGCGGTTGAGTAGGTCGTACTCCTTGAGCTGGCTGGGGTCGAGGAATCGGAAGGGGGCGTCGTGGGGAGCATGGTAGCGGCGCAGCTGGCCTTCCAGCAGCTTAAGGAACAGCAGGCGGCTCACCCAGGTAAGGCACAACGCCAGGGCTACTTCCTGGGCCTGTTGATCGGGGGTGTCGCCGTAGGTAGCCAGCTCCTCGGCGGGCAGGTTGCGCAGCATATCCTCGGCGCGCAGCTGCACCAGGGTATTTTCGAGCAGAGAACCTCGCTGCCGCCGCTCGGGGGCGCAGCGTTGAATGAGCTTACGGCCCTTGTCCTTTACTTCCTCCAGGCCCATAAGGTAGAGCAACTCCTCGTAGAAGGCCCGGTTCAGGGTGTTGGCATCCTGGGCGAAAGGCTCCTTTAATAGATGGGGCGCTGAGAACAGCTTACTCAGCCAGAGCAGACCCCGCTCGCCCAGGTTACGGCGCTGATTTTTGTCGTCGCGGGCGTCGAGGGTGAAGTAAGTAAAGCTGACCTGCGTGTCGATTTTGTCGAGCAGTTTCTTTACCTCTTTATAGAAGAAGGCTGTGTCGCCGGCGCTGGTCTGACCCTGCTTGTGCTTCTGGAAGAAATTACGCAGCTCGGTGTTTTTCCAGAATACCCGGTGAAACTCGTGGGCATCGAAGATAAACCACTCGTAGCCGGTGGTAATGATGAGCTGACGCAGTTCCAGGGCTTCCTGCTCGGAGGTGCGTTCCTGGAAGTAGTAGAGCAGCAACTCATGCAAGGCCTTGCGGTTGAGGTTGTCCTTGCGGACCATCTCGGACTTGTTCTTCTGGTGCTTGAGCTCAAAGAGAATGCCAAACGGGTCAGTAGTAGCCGCACCGGTTCGCATAACCAGGTCGCGTTTCTTATGAGAATTCAGATAATAGTCCTTGAGCCCCACAGCACTGAGAAACTTGCTTAGGGGCTGCACCATATCAGCTTCGTCTAGGGCAGCATCCAGCTGGGGTAGCAGCTGGTGGCGGGCTGTTTCGAAAGCATCGAGTGTAGCGCGGGTTACTTTCTGACGACGATAAGCTAAATCAAGCGCCTGGGAAGGCAAAAGGGCACGGTATTGCATAAGTATCGCAAGATAAGATCGAAGCCGTTTCTCTTACTATAAAGTATGGATATGGCCACAGAACCTACCTCTATGGTCATTAAAACTTAATACAAATAATAAGCAGCCAACGTTAAAAGCTGGTACTTAGTGGAATGCCAGCAGCCTGATTTCTAATAAGAATATTACTGAATATGATATAGTTAAGCTATTTCAATCTTTTAAGAGCGTTCTGTTGCTCTAAATGGATCAGTAGCTATCGAAGCTAATTGCCTTCCTGCAATACACAAGTACTTATTCACTTGTTGGTGGCTGGCAGGCAACAATGAAAGAGTGACCAAAATGGGTGAGAGCAAGCGTCTTAGATGAGTAGCCAATCCTGGCCCGTTTTTCAGTTATTGATTTGGTCGCAATCATATTATCAGGCCCAATAAAAAGGCGTAGCCGGAAGAGGTTATCAAGGTCTAGGAACGTAGCATTATAGGCATCTTGATTTATTTCACCTTCCACATTGCCATAAGCACCTACTTCCTTCATATACGCCTCAAAACCAAAAGGGCGAGGCGTGAACGCACCGAAGATAGTTGGCTGGGAAGGAGGTAAATCACCCGGTGCTAACCTAAATAAAGTATCCAGCATGTAGGCTTGGCGGGGTGTTAGCTGCTTAAGCACTTCTACGAAGGCGGGTTGGATTGCTCCGGTTTGATAAACGGCTGCATTAGCCAGTAAGGCGGCCCATTTATTAAACAGACTATCGTCTTCTTCCAGGGAAGCTGCTTCAACCAAGGGAAGCAATATCTTCGATTCTACCTGGTGCGGGACAACCCCACTATCTTTGAGCATAGCGTCTGCTTTACTATAAAGCTGAACCTGTTTTATAATGGGTAACAGTTTTAAGCGTGAGAGAACAAACTTTCCTATCTCGTCACCAGTAGGACCTAAAATCTTATTGAGGAAAGGGACTACAACAGGACTAGAGCCTATTGCCAGCTTATACATGATGTCTAACTCGTTCAATTCATTCAACATAAGGGCAATGATAAAGTTGGTGTTCAAGAAAAGGTACTGTTTCTGCTAGATAGTAAATACTTAGGTGCATGACCTCAGGCCTTGCCGTACTATCTGATTAGGCTACTTCTAACAAATAGCCGAGGCTCTCATTTGTATGAAGTTGCTGACTAATGTATTCCGTAAGTTAAAAACAGGTATTTTAAACTTACCTTATAATCAATGAGCGTCTACTTAGTACCTTCAAAAGGTAATCACGCACCCTTGCTGTTCAGTACTGGTGTATTATGTATTGCTCCAGAAAGCAAGCGCTTGACGCCCATAGGGTGAAACGCTTTCCCCCGCCGGGTCCGATAGCCCGACTCATTCAGCCGAGCGGCAATCTCCCGCAGCGTCATGCCCGTGGCCCGCAGCAAGACGGCCAGCTGCGCCGCCTGTCGGTTACTCAGATTCGTCTGGGCATTGCGCTGCAGCGAGGTCAACGCCTTCTCCCGCGAGGCAGCCGTAAGATTAGCCGGGGTACCGAGTTGAAACCCCCGCGCCTTCTTGGCGGCCAGCGCATCCCGGGTGCGAGTAGAAATGGCCGTGGCCTCCTTCTGGGCTACGGCGGCTAAGATGTGCAGGGTAAACTCATCGGCGGCCGGCAGGTCGACCGCCTTGAAACGCACGTGGCTTTCCATGAGGGTGGCCAGGAAAGCCACGTTGCGTGCCAGCCGGTCGAGCTTGGCCACGAGTAACACCGCTCCCTCCTGCTTGGCGTGGGCAATGGCCGCCTGTAGCTGGGGCCGCGCGTTCTTGCGCCCGCTCTCAATTTCGACGTACTCGGCCACAATGCTCGCCTCTGTCCCGACGAAAGTGCGCACGGCTGCCTGCTGGGCTTCGAGTCCGAGGCCGGACTGACCTTGGCGGGCGGTGCTCACGCGGAAGTACGCCACGTACCGAATCATGGTGAACTATATATAAAGGAGTGGAAAAAGCGCAAGATAGGTCTTTGTCACGTTTGTTAAACGTCCGTTTAACAAACGTGACAAAGACCTATCTTGCACAGTTTGCGTGTATAGTCCGTCAAGGTAAGATTGCAGAACAAGTCAAAGCAACTCTCCGCAGTCTGGGCTGTCCCTAGTTGCTAGCGATCAAATTGAGATTAGATCACTGATTATCAAGAACTTTCATTGGAGCCACTAATAAATATTCAAGCCTCTAGTAAGGCAATATGCGATGGTCTAGCAAGAGCGGACAATTAGCAGTAGATAATTCAGCAGGCCGGCTTCAAAGTAGTGAGGCGGGCGGCAGCCCAAAGCGGAGTAATGGTGAGGGTAAAGTAGGTATTGAGGTAGTGGGCCACTTCTAGCCAGGCTTCTTCTAGCGAGTCAATGGGGCTGCCGATAAGCCTAACTGTTGTAATGGTTGCAGCGGTCAGCTGAATAACGAGGACTTACGCAGGCTGACGGGTCAGTGCCTGTTTTAGAGCCGTCAGCAGTGGTTTTCACAAAAGGGCAGAAAACTACGCTAAACCGCTTCGTTGACACATTAAATGCACACCAATGCGCTGCTAGGAGGTCTTTTCTGCGCTTTTTTTGCCAACTTAGCCACCGTCATCTGGGCCACACCGATTAGGCGAACAATCGCCCGTTGCGAGACGCGTTCCACTAGCAGCCTTTCAACTTGGGCATAACACGCCGCCCGAGCTGGAGCGGCAGGGTGAAAATAGCCTTGGTGGCTGCAACTGGTACACTGATACTTGGCTCTACCGCCACTACTTCCATTTTTGCGAATATGCCGGCTCGAACAGCAGCCACAGCTGTGATGAGTTGTTACCATAAGGGGTATACGCATTCACCCTCAGTTAGACCACCGCCCCCAAAGGCATGCCTTTTTGATAGAATAAATGTATCCAATTGTCAATAATATTTCACCAATTTGTTTAATTATTAGGCGGTGGTATAAAGGGAGGT
>NZ_JADWYK010000001.1 GCF_015773195.1 Hymenobacter guriensis | reverse complement strand
AATTGGATGCGCATTTTCTGGCCTTCGTTCATATTGCCGCAACTATACTCTGGTTGCGCGACTGTTAACACTTCCTAGCTCAATCCAACAGCAAGGGCCGCTCTGTCACACGACAGGCGGCCCTTTCCTTTTGGGAAAGGGCTGCAGCTATTTTACATCGTCCGCTCAGGCAATGTGTGTCGAGCGTGTGCCGAGCCATTTTTGGCACAGAATGGCACAGGCAGCGTCTCTGATTACCAAGTCTGCGCAGGGGTGTACCAAAAGTGTACCGTACCAAAAATGGTACATGGTACACGTTGGTACAGCTACGCTTGCAACCAGCGGCGAGCGGTATTGAACGGCACACCGGTCTGCTCCTCGATTTCTCGCAGGCTTAGGCCCTGGGCGTGCAGCTCCCGCACGCGGACTTCCTGGCTGGCTTTGGCAGCCCGGCGGCCACTCATCAATACGGGCCGGGGCATGCGGTCGAACAAAGCCAGGGCGTGGGCCCGGTACACGTCAGCCAGCGCTAGGGCCGTGGTGAAGTCCGCTTCCTCGCACGTCAGTTGAGCCGGCTGCTCGCCGTACTCGAACGTGCGCACCAGCGTCAGCAGCAACGCTAGGCGAAAGGCGGTTAGCCCTAGGCGCTTGACCACGCTGCCGCTCTCCTCTCCTGTCTGGGCGACGGCCGCCGCGAGCCAGGCCGTGCCCGCCGCGTTGAGCTGCTGCCACTGCCCGGGTGTGAGCTGCACTACGACCGGCGCCGTCACGGCCCCGATCATCTGCGTCACGTGCTGGGCCAGCTCGTCGAAGTACGCCGTCAGGTTGCCGCGGCCGGCGGCCGGGCTCACGTCCCGCCATACGTGCGGGGCTTCGAAGGCGTAGAACAGGAAGCGACTGAATAGCCCGTCCTCGGCGGTGGGAATCAGCGCCTGCACCTGGCCAGGCGTACCCGTCAGGGCTACCGACAGTTGCGGCCGCTCCAGCTCGTAGAACTCGCGGCCGGTTTTGCGCTGGTAGGTGTAGGGCTCGTGGTGGAAGGCTTTACGCAACAGGTCAGAGTAATTGCCCCAATCCTGCTGCAAGGCCCCGCTGAGCGTGTCGGCTTCCGTCTCGCAGAGAATACCCCGCCCTTCGTTATCAGCCAGGGCCTTGATCAGGCCGGCCGCGCTGCTGTTGGCTGGGATATAAAGCTGGCGGAAGGCGGGCGGCTCCGGGGCAGCCGGCAGCGGCCCCTTACCCTTGCTGGCCCGTTTCTGCTGCTGGTACTGCTCCAGCAGCAGCTCGTGCTCCTGCTGCTCTTGCCGGCTCTGCTGCACCAGGGCTTTGTGCCAGGGATATGCCAGGCGCCGGGCCCAGGCCAGCCCGCCCTTGCCGTTGGCGGCCGGGGCGACGGTGAAGGAAAACAGGTTAGCCCCCACGGTGGCTCCGTCGTAGAGGCCCTGTAGCTGGGGAAAGCAGCCCGATAGAATCGAGAGCGTGCCCGTCAGCATCACGTCCCGCTCCCGCTCGGTAGGAAACGGCGCGCAGCAGCGCTGCAGAAAAACCGGGAGGGCCGCATACACGGCCGCCGGAATCGTAGGCGTCTCAAGGGGTAGGGGAGGCGGGCTCCCCGCCGCCTGTCTTCGTCTGGGCGCAGGCGGCGTAGCGGGCGGCTCCGGCGAGAGACTACGCGCGGCCTGCCAGGGCTGGCAGCCATGCCGGGCTGACTCGCGCCGGTAGATGCCCAGCACCGTCCGGCGGATTTCCAGGGCGGTAAAGTCTGGCTGCGCCCAGCGGCTTTCCGCTACCGGCAGCAAGTCGTCCACCGGTACGCCCCGCTCATTGCAGAAGTAAGCCAGCGCCGTCAGCCAGCTATTGCGCCCACCTGCGCCGGGTAGCGGCCCGTGGTGCTGCTCGTGCTGGGCCAGGCACCAGGCCAAGGCCTCGGCTGGCACCGCGGCCGAATCCGCTACCGAGGCGACGGACTTATCAGAGGGGGGAAGTTTCTCGGAGTTTCTGGGTGCCGTGGCGGCTTCCAGATCGTTCAGATTTAGCATGTTGCCAGCAAAAAAGAAGGAAAGAGACCCGTAGGTATCCACGGGGTGGCGCCGGGAGTACATCAGGCCGCAAAGCGCGGGTGCAGGTAGGCGTCGGGGTCGTGGCAGAGGAAGCAGGCGCGGGCTATGTCCTTGCCGCTGGCATCCGGTACCAGCCCCAGAGGTGCGTACCGGCTGGCCAGGTAGGTGGCCACCGCGCGGAAGTTGTCGAGGTAGGAGCGGCGGGCATCGAGCGTGAGTAGGCACTTAAGCCCGTCGCCGGAAGGACTGGTAAACAGCAGCACAACCGCCGGGCCCAGCAGCGCATCAGCCAGCAGGGCGGCGCGGGCCGCCGCCACGTCAGGCACGTGGTCGAAGTCCAGCACCAGCAGCCCCGAGGGCTGGGCAAGATGCGCAGCCAGGCGGGTAGGCTGAAAGGTGCCGGCCGGCGTGACGTAATCCAGCCCCCGCTTCAGCGCGTCCCGCTCAGGACCTGGCGGCAGCGCGCGGAGCGCGGCCGTGGCCTGCCGCAGTTCCTCCCCCGTGAGCACCTGCCAGAGCTGAGCCGGGGTTACATCCTGACAAGGAGTCTTATTGGTGATCGGCCCCCGGAAGTAGCTGAACTGCGGTGCGAGGTGTTGAGGTAGGTCCACAGGAACTGCTACCGCACGGCGCACGGGCAGCCAGCAGCGGTCGGCGTACCCGACCTCGCCGGTAGATTCAGCCGTCAGCCAGCCCGCGTGCAGGGCGGGCAGCAGGTAAGCGTCGGCGTCCGGCAGTCCGGCCAGTGCCAGGCGGTGGCGCACCTGCTGGGGCGTGTAGAGCGTGTCCGGCGCCAGCACCGCCAGCAGGCTGCCGGCTAGGCTGGCGGGATTCATGGCGTACCTCCTTCCCCGTAGGCGGTGAGAGTCGCGCTGAGTTCGGCGTCGGTCAGGCGGAAGCGGCGGCAGAGGTTGGCCCGGCCGGTCTCGCTGAAGGCAAAGTGCGGTACTGCGTCCAGGCAGGCCAGCAGTCCGCGGCGGTTCGCCAGCAGGACTATGCCGGCCAGCGTTTCAGCGGATTGCTGCGGGGGTTCTGCCACAGAAACCACGGCCGCACTACCTAGCGCTGCCATCGTCTACCTGAAGGGAGTGAAGAAGGTGTACCAAAAGTGTGCCGTACCAAAAGTGGTACATGGTACAGTTTGGTACACTTGTCGGTAGGATCCAGCTGCTTACCCACGGCGGGCTCCTTTCCCTTTAGGCGTGCGCTGTTGGCATTTGGGAGCGGCCAGCACGTCCGCCTTTTTCAGGTAGGTGCGCCCCCCGAGCTTCTGGTAGGGCAGCAGGCCCTTGCGCTTCCACTCGTGCAGGGTCTGCGGGCAGACGTCGAGCAGTTGCGCCGCCTGGCGGATGGTGAGCAGCTCTTCCGGGGCCTGGGCCGGTGCGGTCACCGGGTGCTGCTGGCTGACTTCATACCGGATGACGGCGCGCAGGTCGTCGAAGAATTGGGCGTAGTCAACGCCCGAGGTCAGAATCGTAGGCATGCAATGGCCCGGCCGGGGCAGTAAGCCGGCCGGGTACTTGCAAAGGGAAGCGTCTGCCGGCGGAATGCGTGGCGGAATGGCGGAACGACGCAAATCCGACATTCCGCCACGCATTCCGCCACGCGCCGCCAGCCGCCAGCCCGGGGCGTCGGGTACGGGACAGCCCTTAGGAACCGGCAAATGCCAGGGTGCGGGTATACCAGCGGTGGTGCAGCTCGTTGTCGGGCTGGTAGCCACGTTGCAGCGTCCGTTCGCTGACGACCTCCCCGAACGCCTGGGATAAGGCGCGCACCACGGCCGCATCGTTGCGCCGCATCAGCAGGCCTTTCTCGCGCAACGCGGCTACGGCGCCCACCCAGGCGCCGGGCGTTGCCTCCACCGTAGGCGTACGGCCATCGGCGGCTACCAGGCCCAGGCGTTGCAGCAGCCCTAGCAGGTCAGCGGCCGGATAGCTGCTGGCCAATACCCCCGCCCAGGGAGCCCGGTCGGAAGTACTAGCCGGCATACTGACCAAGGCACTGGCCGGCGGCGCAGTACTGGCCGGCGCCGGCAGTACTGCGCCACCGGCCAGTGCCTGTTCGCGCTGCCGGTGCAGCCACTCTATGGCCCGCGCCAGGCGCCCGGTGCGGTGCGGCGCGGTGGGATACTCGCCCGGCGCAACGGCGTAGCGCTGGGCCAGGGCGGGCGGCAGCGCCTCGGGTAGCTCCGCCTCTGCCAGCAGGTCGGCTAGGTACTGGTAATCCAGGGCCGGGTCCAACTGCAGCTCCCAGCACCGCTGGGCCAGGTTCTGCTCCAGCGCGTGTAGGGGCAGCAGGGCCACGAACACCGGGAACTCTTGGTTGAATGCCGGGTGGTAGGCGTAGTCAACGCCCAGGCGCTCCTCCAGCGGCGCAATAAGCTCCTGCTCGATCACCTCGGCGTCGCCGTGCCCCGCCTGATCAGCCAGGTGTTGCACCAGATCGTCCATTGCTGCGGCCCAATCGGCTACTTGTTCGACGGGAAGACCTAAGTAGCGCTGCGCAATGGTGTGGCGTACGGCCAGAAGGGCCGCCAGCGCGCTACGGTAAGGGGGGAGGGAAGTAGAGGACATGAGAGCAGGTGCCAGCCGGGCCAGCAAAGTAAGCAGCCGTGCGTCTTATGCCGCCAACCGCAGCGGCGTAGGATCCTCCTCCAGCCGGTAGAGGCGGACGCGGTGCGTGTAGCCGCGGCGAATGCCGCAGAATATCGGTTCGGGCAGCGGCCCGTCGAAGTAGAAACTCAATCCGTCCGATTCGATGCCCTCGGCCAGTAGATGGCCGACGTAATCAGTACCGGCTAGGCGCCGGTCGCGTACCAGATAGTAGCCCGGAGCCAGGGCGTCAGCGGCTCGTACCTGGTGGCCTACCAGCCAGGTGCCGGCCGGGTAGGTCGGCGCCTGGGCGTTGTTGCGCAGCTGCACCCGCACGTGCCGGCCAGCCTCATCCAGGGATTCGACACGCACCCACGGCTGGCCAGGGGCGAAGTCGGGGCATTGCCCCGTCAGGTGAATGATCAGCAGTTCCATCTTAGGCAGCGGATTGGGGGGCGGAGGGATCACCGGCGGCGATACGCGCCGCCGCGTCAGCGCCGGTGCGCTGTTCGCGGGCTTGCTCGTCGAGCTCGGCCCGGCGGTTGAGGTGCACGACTTCCGCGCACCAGTACAGCTCCTGCTTTTCCAGGGCGCGCACGCGGGCCTGCGCCTGTTCGGCGAGCTTATCAACCACCTTAGCGGCGGCTTTGGTGGGGCAGAGGCTGGTGGCCGTGGCGCCTTTGCAGCGCAGCGTGATTTCTACCGGCTCGCCCAGTTCCAGGGCGCGGCCGATCTGGCGCAGGGTTTCTTCCGTGTCACGGGCCTGGGCCAGGTAGGCAATGGCCTCGGCGAGTTCTTTCTGGGCGTAGTTCATACCGGCTGCCCTCCTGCTTGCTTTTCCAACTGCTCGCGCCGGGCTATTGCGCCCAGCAGCAGTTCGTGTACTACGCCCAGGCCAACCGCCTGCGGCACCTCAACCGTTAAGCCATTTTCTCCGTCGGAGAGCGTAACCCGCCGCACCTTGCCCAGCGCGAAGAAGCTATCCAGGGCCTCTTCCAGGGCCGTAACCTCGGTAATAGCTTTCGCTAGGGAAGCTCCCGTAGGGGCTTCCATGTTCCATACGTTCGACATCGTAGCAGCGGGGCTTAGAGGTTGGCTAAATCCCAGGCAGTAAGGCCCGTTTCTGACGAAAACGCGTAACCAGCAGCGGCGGCACTCATGCCCCCGGCGTAGTCGCTGGTGCGGCCCCGTAGGATACGCGTAGCGGTAGCGGCAGCCAGGGCCGTGCGTTCGGAGGCGACGCGGCGCACGTTTTGGAGCCACAGGGCCAGTTTGCCCAAGCGTTCCTCTTGGTACACGCTATCGTTGGCCCGGAGCCGTTCGGCGTCGGTGAAGACAGCTTTTGCCATGTGGTACATGATGGCCTGCCGGGCTTGCAGCAAGCGGAAGGCGTGGTAGACGGGGCTACCGGGGGCTAACGGGTTAGCCGGGGCAACGGCGGGGGCCGGTTGCCAGGTGGTTTGCAGTTGCATACCTTTGTGGTGTGAAAGTGATAAATGGCCCTTGCCGGGGCTTTTTGTCGTAGGAGGTCAACCCTTGCCGGGGTTGGCCTCTTTTTTTTGTCGATCTTCAAATATACAAGTATTTTTCTAGAAACAAGATATGTAAAAGAATTTTGCTTCTATTTTTCTAGAAATAAACTTGTTATATATTTGAGCCATGACAACCCTCAAGAAGCCTCTAGCTACTCCACGTAAGCCTCAACTCAACATAGCCTTAGAGCCAGAGGAGAAGGAACTGGTTGAATCAGTAGCTAAGGCACGCGGAGTGACTGTGTCCAGTTTGGTTAGGCTTTTAGCATTCGACGAGGCGCGTCGCTTAGGCATTCCCACACCTAATCGGTAAATAGCTTTACTGAAGAAGGCATTTACTCATTAAGCTCTCTCAAGCAACAACCAAGTGCAAGATTTAAGAAACATAACAGACTGGAAGAATTCTATTGGATTACTTCCTATTAAATTATTTTCAGAAAGTACTAGCGATAGCAATTTCATTCTGTTGAATGGAGGCAAAGGAGACTTTTGCTTGCAAACAGCTGGAGACACACATGATGATAATTATTATTATTCCTCATCGTGGTCGAGTAATACCAAGAATTACGTATCTGTTTGTGATGACCATGTTAAATTATATAATTGGAGAAATAAAAAAGTCGAAAAAATTAATAAAAAAATAATTTTAGATAATTATTCAAAGTTTTATGACTATATCGTAAAGACATCATTAAATAGCCAGTATGATATAATTCCTTTTGTTATTAGTATCTTCAGGAAATTACGAAATTTGGAAAATGACAAGAGTGGAGGAATACGTTCACTGAATCTCTTATTTTTGCTACTTGCCTCATATAATGACGATGTCGCTTTTAATGAGATAGATAAAAGTACATGGGGTATTCAAGACATTGATTTTATAAATCCAGAATTTGAAAGATATGTACAAGAATTTTCAAAAGGCCTCCTGGGTCAACGACCTGATATCGATTTAATCATAAGACATTCTTCAGGGCTTCTTTTTCAAGAAGCTCAAAAGGAGGCTTTGTTTTTTGACAAAAATCTCGACTTGTTTACCGGAACCCTTTCTAGTAATTATAAAACTAGAAAACTCTTGTACTCCAGCGTTCATTATACTCCAGCATATATAGCTAGAACAATTGTAGAAAATGCGCTCAATGCCATTGATTTAGCATCAATAAATAATTTAAAGATATTAGACCCGTCTTGTGGATCAGCAGAATTTCTAATGGAAATTCTAAAACAGCTCAAATCCAGAAATTACAATGGAAACGTGACTGTAATAGGCTGGGATACTTCCATTTCTGCAATCAATACAGCTAAATTTCTTCTTACCTACGAGAAAAGAGAATGGAGTAACAGGCTTTCGCTAGATATCAGGTTAGTTGACGATTCACTTTCTGAGGATTGGGACAATGACTATGATTTTATTCTCATGAATCCTCCATTTGTTTCATGGGATCAAATGCCCAAGGAGGCCAGAGATACCGTTAAGGAAACATTAGGTGCTGCTTTTAACGGTAAACCCAATCAGGCAAGCGCATTTTTCTTTAAAGCAGTAGAATGTCTAAAGCCTAGCGGTGTAATAGGATGTGTAATACCCACATCATTATTTTCACTTTCCTCCTACAAGGAAGTTCGCAGCAGAGTATCTGACTCAATGTCATTTTCTCTAATTGGAAAGTTAGGCAATTTCGTGTTTGAGGATGCCCTAGCAGACATAAGCATACTTGTTGGTCAAAAGCCAAAAAGTAATATACTTCCACTTTTAGTTTGGACTAGAAATGAAAAAGGAGTAGTATCAGATACATTGCGGGATTTACGCAAACTTCAATATGAAAATCTGCCATCAATCGACCATAGAGACTATAGTATTTACACTCCTGATTTTTTTCCGCTATATGGCGACAATTGGAAACCTATCCCATTAAGAGAAAATAGGTTATTTAAGAATATTGAACGTTTTGTTATAGAGCGAAGCCTCACACGGATTGGCGATATATTCAGTACACAGCAAGGGGTAAGAACGGGAAATAACAGTGTTTTCAAGATAAGTAGCGGAGAATACCTGGCTCTAAATGATAATGAGAAGCTTTGCTTTAGACCTGTAATTGATAACAATTCAATTAAAAATGGAATATTAGTAAAAGATAATTATGTATGGTATCCATACAGTGGATCAGGGCTTATAATTGAAAATGAGAACGAGTTAATAAGTAAGGCCTCATGGTTTTACCATGAAAGGTTATTGCCGAATAAACAATTATTAGAGGCTAGGCCATCTTTGAGCAAAAATAAAAAATGGTGGGAACTGTCAGAACCTAGGAGTTGGCAATTTGAAAGAAAGTCTATGCTATGTTCTACTGAATTTGGCAGGTCAGATTCATTTGCTTTTGATATAAAAAACGAATTTGTAATTGAGCGAGGATATGGTTGGCTGCCTAAAAAGAAGATGTCTGATAATGATAAATTTTTTTATCTAGCGCTCTTCTCAAGTCCTTTATTTGACAGCCTATTATCTATTTATTCTAAGCAACTATCAGGCATAGATGGCTGGGACTTAGGCAAACAGTATACTAGAAACATACCTATTCCTAATGTTTTCTTGAATGATTTGACAGAATCCGTTGCCTACAGAAGTATGGTGAATTTCGGTAGAGCTATGTCCGATGGAAATTTTTACAGCCCTAATTTGATAAATGAGATTGTAACACAGTATCTGTATCCATATTCTTTATAAAACACCATGCAAAGCGCCATAGAATTAATTGAGAAAAAATGCAGTCCATATTTTATTGAGAACAATATAAGATTTAAACAATCTGGCTTAAATACTTATATAATATCCGGATACACAACCCCAGCAATAAACAATAAGAAAAATGACGTATCGGAGGTAAAAGTTTTAAATTGGTTCGGAGATTTTTGGGTCTATATAGAGTTGAATTTTGTTCCTATTCCAAAAAAATTTCCTCGAACTTCTGTAAGTATATCTATTTTTCATGGCGAAGCTACTGATGAAATAAAAAGCCAGCTTTTCAGAGCTGAATGGGATAATTATCCAGACAACACTGTGCATCCACAGCCACATTGGCATTTTTACCCCGTAGAGCAAAAGCCAAAATATTATGAAGACTTCAAAGCTTTCTTAGACATTGTTGAGGATGATTCCTTTGCTAATGAGCTTGCGGACAACACAGCAAATAAAAACCTGGATTTAAGAAGAATACATTTTGCTATGGATGCACGCTGGGCAGATTCAGGGGTATTTATTCATGAAATAACCAACGAAGAAATGATAGCTAATTGGATGTCAGGAATATTAAAATGCATAAGGCAGCAATTGGAGTACATAGGTTCGTAAAGCTTTTGATTTTATTCTATAAATGTGAAAGCCAGTAGGTAGACAATCTATTAATTAGGTGTACATTTTGTCTATCTTTCTCGGCATGAAGCGCTTACATGCCATCCTGCTGCTGGCCCTGCTCTCCTACACCGCCTTAATAAGAAATCAAGATGCAAACGACCGTTGAAAAATTCGATGGGAAGCGAGCCATCGTAAGGTTCCGCCCGACGTTTGAAATAGAGCCAAAAATTTTAGCTGGCTTGCAAGCTAATCAACTGCCAGAGCGCTATCAATTAACTGTGATGAGTTGGGTTGAAGAGGGGCTGGAGCGTCGGGGTTATCCCAATTGTTCTGTGCTGGAGTTCGAGGGCTATAATGCCAATGGTAGTTACCAATTTCGTGTAGAGCGAAGTGTTGGCTTAGGTGGTTATTAGGCCCTTCTAACTACCGTAACTGAAAGCTAGCGGTGCGGCATTGTTTCCAGAGTATGTTCTAAAGAAGTCTGCTTCTCCAGAACATACCAGCCTACGCCATTCGGGTCAGCTCAGAGCAGAGGCGTAAGCTTTTTCGTGCCCCAACCATTTGTTGCACTGTAGCCCCGCCCACGTATCTTTCCCTGCATGAATCGTTACGCCGCGCTGCTCTGCCTAGCCCTGCTCTCCTGCACCGCCAACACCCCTGCCACGCTGAGCAGATGAGGCACTTCATAGACCCAGAATAAGAAAGCCCCTACTCACATCAGGGCAAACCTACCCGCTGGCACGCGAGGCTACTGAAGCTGGAGCAGGAGGCGGACGCAGCTGCGCCGAGGCTGTTGCGGATGATGAACGGCTGTTAACCTGAACCACCGTTTAGATAAACAGATTTAAGCTAACCTTTCGACCGCTTGAATTAGCCGCCTATGTTTACCGCAAAAGATTTGTTACACAAATTGTTGGAGTACCGGCGCAACTGGGCTGCCCGCGACCGAGCCCAAAGCAAACCGGCCACGATCCGTTTGGCGCAACTGGAAGCCCTGCAAGAGGCCTTCGGCTTGACGAAGCAGCACGTGAACCTGCTGGTGCGCGTCAAGTACAGCTTGGTCGGCCAACGCACGGAACTCAACCGGGCGCAGTACTTGAATGGCCTGACCAACGTGGATTACCTCGTGCAAGGCGAATTCCTACGGGACCGCCCCGAGGAGTCCAACCTTGCCGTGGCCGAACGGGCCCGGGCCCGGGTACGTGCGGTATACGGAAGCGGCCACGAGGAGCGAATGGCACGTCCCGTTCAAATCGGCTGGCTGTATAATTACCTGTTGAACTACCGCCAGGATTTGTACGCCGTCGCCCAGCCGGAACAGGGCATGCTGGAAGGCTTTGCCGTCGGCCTGCTCTATGGCCAGGAGTTGGCGAATGCGGTCAAGCGCACTATCCAGCAGAGCACGGCGGAAATGGATGAGGTGCTTGGGCTTATTCTCGACCCGAGCCAACGCGTAGTGACGATGGACCAATTGGTCAACACCTACCGGTACCCCAATGTCGACTTAGAAAGCATCGACTTGGAGTGGCGGATGGAAAACTACTGACCAGTGGCAACGCCCTGCCAGCAGTGTTCAACCATGTGCAGAAGGAGGCCAATTCCGCAGTTTGCTAGTTGGACCGTTTTCCTGAACGGATAAATACGTGTACTGTACTATGCTTGTGCACTATTCTGCATCATCCTGCTCAGGACAACTAGCCTACTGTGGAACTACTTGCTACTAGGAGCATTCTTAGCAGCCACAGCTTTTCCTCACCAAGCCGACTAGCTATTGACTGACGTGCCGCTAAGGTCCAGCAGCGCCGTGCCATTCAGGCTATAATCAACCCAAACGGGGTTAGCTTGGGCACCTAGTCGCTCGTAGAAGCGGCGGCCGGCTTCGTTCCAAGCCGCCACGGCCCAGCGCATGGCCCCGCACCCGTGGGCCACCGCGGCCCGCGCGGCCGCCCGCATCAACTCTTCGCCCAGGTGATGCCCCCGGTAGGCTTCGGCCACGAACAGCTCTTTGATGAAGAGGGTCGGCTTGGCACTGGCCGTAAAGGGGATGAAGTAATACACCAGCATGCCCCCCAGTTGCCCGTCCGCATGCCGGGCCACTAGGCAGTAGAAATCGGGCGGCTGCTGGGCAAAGCCCTGCTGGTAGAGTAGTTCAGGCGTGATAGCGAAGGTGTCGCGGTAGTGCTCAAAGTCGGCCAAGCCCTCCATCAACGGCAGCAACGCCGGAATATCGGCCGCAGTAGCCAAGTCCACGCAGAAAGGGGAAGTAAACATGTTGGGCAGTCTACAGTAAGGAAATTAGGGAGTATTCTGAATGGAGGAAACGGGCGCACTGGCTGGCTTCGGGCTGCGCCTCCAGCCGCGCACCTTTACTTCCGCCAACACCATCGCCCCGAAAATAAGCAGTCCCCCCAGGACCGTGCGGGGCGTAAGGACCTCGTGAAGCAGCACGGCCCCCGCGAGGGCCGCGAAAAGGGGTTCCCCTAAGTGGATGAGGGCCACTTTTTCTTCGCTCAGGTACTGCTGGGCATAATGTTGCACCCCGTACCCGTAGGCCGTGGCCAGCAGCGCCGAGAAGCCAATGGCTTGCCAGAACGCCCCGGCCGCCGGCACGGCCAACGCATAGCCCGCGCCCCAGCCCGCGAGCCGGGCCAGCCCCGCGCAGCCGAGCAGCTGCATCACGAGCATCGCCATCAAGTGCGGCTCCCTGGCCGTTCGTCCCCCCAGCAACACGTAGCCGGCAAAGGCCACAGCGCAGGCGAGTATCCACCCGTCGCCTGTGTGCAGCTGCCAGCTCCCCGGCACGGCCACCACGTAGAGGCCGACCAAGGCTAGCGTGGCCGCTGCCCACATCTTGGGCGCCACAGCTTGCCGGTAGAGCAGGGCCTTGCCCAGCGGCACCAGCAACACGCTCAGGCCGGTGAGAAAAGCCGCGTTAGCAGCGCTGGTGGTTTGCAAGCCGATGGTTTGCAGGGTGCTGCCCAGGAACTGTGGCAGGGCCAACAGCAGCCCCCAGCCCACCGAGCGCCACGTCAGTTGGGCGAGTTGTCGAGGAAACAGCAGGGCCACGGCCGCGGCGGCCAGCAAAAATTTATAGGTCTGAAAGCTGTAGGGGTCCGCGAAGCTCACCCCGGTCTTGACCACCGGGTAGGAGATGCCCCAAAAAGCTGTTCCCAACAGCAGCAGGCCCAGAAAAAGCGGTTTTTTTGGCATGGCCGTCACTGCTACGGGTTGCTGGGCAGGGGTAGCTTCATCATAATATCGGTCTGCTCGTCCTCGCCGAGCTTGAAAACGTGCTTGTCGAAGGCGACAAAACCATTTTTCTCATAGAAGCGGATGGCCCGTGGGTTTTCTTCCCACACCCCGAGCCACAGGCACTCGGCCTGCGCCTGTTTGGCCAGGTGTAGCGCCTGCTCGTAGAGCAGCTGCCCGACCCGCTGGCCATGAAATTCCTGCAGCACGTAGATGCGTTCGAGTTCCAGGGCGTTGGGTGCGTGTTGCTCGGTTTGCGCCGGGCCGGAATTAACCTTCAGGTAGCCGATAACGCGGCCCGCATGCTCGGCGAAGTAGAAGGCGGAGTGCGGCTCTTGCAGCTCCGCGGTTAGCTTTTCGGTCGCAAAGCCTTCTTGCAAGTAGGCGCGCATGTTTTCTTCGGAATTGCTGGCGGCGAACGTCTCGAAAAACGTTTGGCGGCCGATGTGTTGCAACTGGCTAACGTCAACGGGAGTAGCTTGGCGGAGGGTGATGGGTTCCATAGGGGCAATCATTGAAGTAAAAAAGGCGGCGAGGCGGAGCCCCACCAGAAAAGCAGTGGTTATCTTGCGGGCGTGTCCCCAAACCTGGCCCTTTCCGAGATTCTGCTGGCCACATACCCGTTGCCGCCCGCTTCATTGGAGAAGCTGCTGGCGCTAGCCGAATACGTGGAGCTGCCGAAGGGCACCATGTTGTTTCGGGACGACGCGCTGGCCCACCACGTGTATGTGGTGCAGCGCGGCTTGGCGCGGGTGTATGCCCGACGAGCGGACCGGGAGGTTACCTTTTGGTTTTCCGAAGAGGGGTCGGTCGTGGCTTCAATTCGGGGCTATACCGAGGAGGCCGTGAGCTACGAGACGGTGGAGCTGCTGGAAGACAGCGGGCTGTTTCGCCTCAACATGCGGGCGCTGCTGGCCTTGTACCGAGAGGATATCCACCTGGCCAATTGGGGGCGGGTGATGGTGGAGCGCGTGTGGAAGCAAACCGAGCAGCAGCTCATTGCCCGGCAATTTCGCACCGCCGAGGAACGCTACGCGGATTTGCTGCACCACAGCCCGCACCTGCTGCACCGCGTAGCACTGGGGCACTTGGCCTCTTATCTGGGCATTACCCAGGTCACCCTGAGCCGCGTGCGCGCCAAACGCAAGTAAGCGCTACTGCGCTACTGCTTTCAGGCCCAGCACCGAACCAATTAGGGTAGTTAGGAAAAACAGGCGCTGGCCGGTCAGTGGGTCCCCAAACGCGACGACACCGACCACCGCCGTACCCACTGCCCCGATGCCGGTCCAGACCGCGTAGGCCGTGCCCAAGGGTATCTGCGCTAGGCTCAGGTTGAGCAAGTAAAAGCTCAGAACCGCGCACCCCCCAAAGGCGGCGTACCACCCGACCGCTTCGGCTCCAATAGCCAGCTTCGCCTTGCCGAGACAAAAGGTAAACGCTACTTCGGCCAACCCGGCCAGGACCAACAACAACCACTGCATGACGAACAGGAAAAGTACAGCGGCAAAGGTCCGACTGATGCCCCGCCGTTCTTTTTACCAATGTTAAAAACGGAACAAAGAGCTTAGCAAGATTTTAATCCCTCCTTTCCTCAAACGACTAGCCGCCGCCCGATACTAGGTGGCTGGCAGCAGCTGCGGTGCCTGATGCGTTTACGAAACCCGTTCACTTTTCAACGTTCAGGAAATGCCTAGTGAGGATGCGTTTCGTGAACTCCCCAAACGTCAGAATCCTAGTTGTTGCAGTGTTGCCCCGCCCGTGTATCTTGCCCAGCATGAACCGTTACGTCGCGCTGCTCTGTCCCTGATG
Source organism: Hymenobacter guriensis (assembly GCF_015773195.1). Taxonomy (GTDB): domain Bacteria; phylum Bacteroidota; class Bacteroidia; order Cytophagales; family Hymenobacteraceae; genus Hymenobacter; species Hymenobacter guriensis. Next base: position 742,413 of record NZ_JADWYK010000001.1, on the reverse strand, counting down.
CTTCCTTCCAGACCATCTTCCCCTTCTTCCAATTATGGGCCGATTTGGGTGAATCTGTTCTTTGCTCTCTATCTCTTGGCGATTTTATTCGGAAAGTCAGAACCTGATGCCGGTATGCTCTTCTTCTTTGAGCTGCTTGTTATCGTGGCCAACCTGCTAGGCATCGTAGTCTCCTTATTGCAAAGAAAGTGGGCGCTGGCAGTATGGTACGGACTGGCGCTGGCAGTTATGACTGCCTGTGTACTGGCAGCCCTAGAATTCATTCCAATGCTGCCCCTCGAAACATAATGAACAGGCTTCAACAATATCGCTCCTTTCTCTGACCCCTTAGCAGCTGGTCACTGCCAGGCAGCTGTCGTTTGATAAGTTCACGAAACTTATCCCCGATTGCGTTTCGTGAACGTTGATTTCGTGAACCAGCTTTTTGAACTCGAACTGGACCATAGTGGACCTCATCAGTCTGGTGAGCACCACCGTGCAGCAGTTCACGAAAAGGAGCGCTTTATTCTGAGTATGTATCGACTTCCATATGGCTGCCCCCACTTTCATTGCTGCTCACTGGTATAATCGGCCGCAAACGCTGGGGCAGTGTGCGGACCAACTTCGCGCGTTTTTGCAAGCACTGCGGCAGCACAACGAGCAACTCTATGGCAGCTGGTTCGAGCAAGCGGGCAGTAAAGCCCGGGCGTTGGCAAAACCCCTACCACAGGAGTATGCAGCCATCCTGAAATCGTTCGGCACCAAGGCAAACGAGGGCAGCTACCCCGCCACCAGTTTTAGTGTTTCTCTATGGAATGGCGCCCGCAAGAATGAAGAAGGCATTGTGCTGCGCGTCTCGTTGGGCAGTTGCGAACAGAAGCTTTACCCAAACGTGTGCCTGCTGGAGCTGTATCAGAACACAGCCTGCCGAGCCTTCTATGCCAACCCGGATAATGTGCAAGCAATCAAGCAACTCTTCTTGCGTTTTTGGCAGCCCGAAAAGCTCATCCTTGACTAAGAAGCATGCGCAATCAGGCGCAAACCTTCACACATACACTGTCTAGGAAAACGGTGGTTTACGTTAAAAAGAGCGGTATGCCCAGCGCAGAAAGTCGTTATCAAAAGCAAGAACAAAAAGCCCCGACGTACATCGGGGCTTTTTGTATAATTGGAGGGCGGTGCAACACAAGTCCACGCGCCCCGCCTGCTAGCTCGCTAGCCGCGAAGCCTGACGCGTTTAGGGCTCGTCTGCCTCCCTCAATCAGCAAGTAGTAGCGTGATGTCTGACACCGACTTGATGCCTGACCCCGCCGACCACGATGATGGGGCAACACACCCTTTCCTGCGGGCTGTGGGGTATGGGCTCTCTACTTTGATGGCGTTCTGTCTCTGGCTTCTCTGTTCGCCCTACAAGCTGGAGTATGGTGCCAGTGGTATTTATTACTATGACGACGATAGTATTTTCGTCGGGACCTTCCTCAGTATTGTGCTGCTACTCATGCACGGATTCAGGGCCTTTCTAATGTTGGTAGTTTACCGAAAGAGGCCTTCCATCCTCACCCTAGCTTTCCTACTGCTTTACTTCTTGACTGCCGGCTATTGGATGTACCACGCCCATAGCAATTCGGCCATGCACGAGCAGTAACCCTTAGTTAGCCTTTCGACCGTTAACGTGAACAGGAATTTGGCGCGGCGCTCAGCAGCCCTTACCTAGCAGGATGGATGAACTACAGCGCCTAACCGAATGGGTACAGAATCAGACCCCGGCACCGCCTTCGATGCTGCTAACCGTACAAGGCGTGCAAGACCCAACGCGCTGTTTGGCCTCCGTGGTTGAAGTCATGCAGGCGGTGTTGTCCATCCCAGCGCTGCTCTGGGAAGAGGGAAAGGAATCACAATGGACGGCCTTGCTGCCGGAGTGGTTTGTCACGAGCATGACCCGGTATACTCCGCAGGAGATATGGGCCATGCCGGACCAGTGGCATTTCGAATCATGGGTGGCGACCCTATGTGCCCGCGAATGGAAGTGGTGGAGTTCCGCTAGTGATCCCGACTGGTTTCAGATAAATGTTTGCCTGATTGGGATGCCCTACAACATTGGGCCGTTGTTTTATATCGTGCACGCTTGTTGTGACAAGGGTTACACTCTCACAACAGAAGAGCAATAGCAGCTGAACCCTCCTTTTGCTATTCGACCGTTTCCCTGAACTAGGGTACGTTACCAAAATCAATTTGAATGTTGTCATCGAATAGCAGTGACGTAGTCGGTAATTACCTGTACAAACAGTGGATGTGCCCTATCGTGGCGCTCATCTTCTTGCTTTTCGTTCCCTGGAATGTACAAGGTCAGGATCCTTACGTGCGACACGCCCCCTACTACCCGGATCAGCGCCTGACTCACCCCCTGCAAGACAGCCTGCAACGCAACGGGCTCAGCACTCGCTTCATTACGCTGCTAACCCAGCACCAGCACCACGACATCACGTACTTCATCTGGTTTGAGAACCACCGCATGCAGGTAGTGCAAATCACAGATTCCACCCTTTCCGCTCCCTTAATCTGCCGATCACAGCGTTTCTCAGCAGTCCTGGATTTGCCCCAACTAGCGATTCGTGAATCCGAAAATCGTCTCCGGTTTGTGCCGCCTGCTAATGCAAGGGGAACGGACATCGCTTGGTTGGAAATAGATGGTCAGCCTTACCTGATTGAGCACGGACCAAGTGCTGGCTATATATTGGCGAAGACTAAGAACACGAGCCGCACCGCATTTTTTCGCCTGCTGAAACAAGATTTGGCCACTTTGCAACGGCAATGGCAAGTTGCAAGGGCATACACTCGATTTCCAAAGCAGTAACACCTGTTGTCAGTTGAACCCTGCATATGAGGTAGAGGGGAGGAAGCTGCTTTGCTCTATACATTACTTGTAAGCACTCGCCTCGGTTGCACCGGGCATATAATGCAACGCTATGTTCTGCCAAAGACCCGCACTTTTACTCCTACTCGCCCTTACTATCTTATTTCCTACGGCCTGTTGGGGGCAAACTACGGGATACATCGTCCAACTCTACTCTACTACTCCTCATTACCTATTGAGTGAACAGGTTGTAATAGCAGACCAACCCTTTTCGACCGCTTTACAGCGGATAAGTTCTCAAAAAACGTATTACCTATCCCGGCTAAGGCCAGGATATGTGTCACCGATTGATGACCGGAACTGCTGTAAGCTGAAACAGGAAGTATTCCCGGGGTCAACCCTGGAAGTGGACCAGGGCCTGCTAGCACATCACGACTCCCTACGGAGAGCTGCTTATGAGCTATTAGCGCAAGATTCGGAAGGTGGGCGTGAAGCGCGTGATTTCACGGTGCGTCTTGAAGGGGAAGGCTACAGAGCTAAAATTTATCGGTTCAGTGCCACGCTGTGCGCTTGCAGGTCGGTGGTAGGGAAAGAATCCGTCTGGATCAATCGGGAATGGAAGTCCACCGGATACTGGGCAGGGGTATATTTCGTAGTTCTCAAGGATGTGCAAGCCTTACGTAGAGTTCAAGGGCCTAATGCCGAATTGAAGAAGGTACTTAAGCAGTATTTCCTTGAGATAATGCTAGCCAATAACTTCCATGTACGGGGAACGGATTAATAACCGACCAACCGATAAGCATAGGCTCCTTTCCTCAAACGACTAGCAGCCGCCCGATACTAGGTGGCTGGCAGTTGCTGCGGTGCCTGATGAGTTTACGAAACCCGTTCACTTTTCAACGTTCAGGAGATGCCTAGTGGGGATGCGTTTCGTGAACTTGTGTAATGGGGAACGGTACGGCAAAATGAGCGTTATTCATTTGTTCATAGGCGCAGACATTTTTGGTAGCGCAGCCCCGTACGGTCGGTTAATCGTCGTTGAGCGCTAGGCCGGGGCTCACGCGCAGTTCATAGCGGTATGTAGTAGGCCCCAATTCGAACCACCCTTGCCAAAAGCTGAATTGCGCCTGGAACAGTTGGTTGAGTTCCGGGCCCAGGGGCAGGGCGCGGCGGGCCTGGCCTTGGCGCAGGCGCAGGCTTACAACAGACACGAGTTCGGGAGGGTCCGTGTCATCTGGTAGGGCGGATGACTCATACGTTGACAACTGGAGCTTGTCGCCGGGCATCACCTTGTAGGTAACCTCGCTCGTCGTGTCGTTCACCGTGGCGGCGTGCAGGTTTCCTGCTGCGTCGCGCCAGGTGGGGTCGCGCGGTGCATGTCTATACACCCAGTACCAGCGTTTGCGGTGCCAAGCCAAGTATCGAAATAAGCGTTTAGGGCTGCGCTGAACGGTCGAGTCCAGTAACAGTGAATCAGCTGTTTGCGCCTGGCGCTGCCGGGGCACATCTGGCAGGGCCACTAAGGTTGAGTCGGAATCGTAGCCCACGCTCACAAGAAGCGTGTCGGCGGTGCGGTTCGTCACGTACAATTCTATCGCATCCATTGGAGGCGACTGACAGGACTGCAGGCCCACAGAGAAGGCGACCAGTAAGCCGGTCAGCAGACGCTTATAAAAACGTATAGTCATTGGTGACGCATAGCGGGGGAGGTTGATTCCCCACGCGGCCAAACGTAACCCGCCGGAGTCTATTCTTGACCAACCAAGCAGCACCCGTTCACGAAAACGGTCGTTTCGACGACACCGCTATGCTTCGCTTTTTTCGAACGGCTTTAATACTACTTCCTCTCCCCATACCTGCCCGTTCCAATCGTGTAAGCTAGAAACACGTCTTTGCCCGCTGTCTCTTCTTACTCCTCCGGCAATTGCAACCCTGCCACATACGCCTCCAATCCCTGCGTCGTGACGAAGCTGCGCAGGCGCTCTACCTGGTTGTGCTCCGGGCTGTAGTACGCCTCGACAAAGAAGCTGCCCAGGTGGTGGAGCGCCACCCGATGTGCTCCCTCGTGGCGCACGGCCAGGTACACGCCTTCCTGCCAGAGCGTGGTAAGCTGCTCCTCCAGCGGCATGGCCAGAAAGACGTAGTGGTTCAGGGGCATAGAGCGAGTTTCCCCAAATTACAAAGAAAGCCTGTGTAGTATTGGAGAGCATGTGGCTAGAACCTCTCCTGCAGCTTACTTCACCATTCTCAGAAGCCTACAAGCAATGTTGTTAGCTAACAGGGTTTTGTTCTGCGTCATGTTTGTTCTCCTGCTGCCTGTAGCAAGCTGCACGCGAGAGGAACAGGTAGACCCTCAGAAGTTTTATGCGTCCAAGCTGCCCCTGTTTGAAGATTTGGTTCAATGGTATAAAGTAAACCCAATCAGAAGGTTCCAAAAAGAAGGCGACGAAGTGAGTGTGCTAATTGCCGATGCAGAGAATGTTGATCTCCTCTATGAGTTATATGATAGAGAGGTAGACGATCCAGAAGTAAAGAAAGCTTTTGACCACGTCGGGTGGAGTGACGCCCATGTCAATACATTGCTTTATAAGATGGGGAAAGTCAACTGCTCTCTCATTGCCCTTCTCCCGAACTCTTCTGGGTCAGCCTATGATGTCGAGCTGACATGTGAGCTAAGTGATGGCGACACGGTGGTCTACAAGTTTTTTGCGCACGACTTATCGCCGGATAGTAGACGAATAATTGACACCTATACCGTCAAAAAGGGCTTAGGAGGGATTATTTCCAATCGGGTAATGTGGCACACAGATACAAGCCCATAACACTTTGTCCTAGTAGAATCCTTGCACCGAGCCAATAAAGGCTCCGACTGCTAATGCGGCCGGGGCTTTTTCATGCCACAACCTTTTGTTACAGTGTAGCCGGGAAATGTATCTTTCCTGGGATGAAGCGTCTTTACTATGCTGTCCTATTCCTGACCCTTTGCCTAATCTCAAATGACTTGGCTTCGGTGGCACAACCCACCCCGGCTGGCGGAGCAATGCTACGTGAAGTCGCTCGCCTTGAGCGTACACCCGAACCGCCGGGGGGATTGATTCCTTATCGGCGGGGCAACTTATGGGGCTATGCAGACACCACGGGCCGCCTTGTGCTTCCGCTGGTGTGGCAGGCACAGGGTGTGCAGCAAACGGTGCTATTTCGCGACGGGTTTGCGGTCGTAGCTCCTCCGGTGCCGACCAGCGCTGTCCGGTGGTTGCCAGGTCGTGGTCCTATCGGACATCCGGGCAATGAGTACCGCCTCCATATCATCAACACCCGGGGCGAACTGCTGCGCGTGCGCAGCAGCGAAGCTGCTGTGCGGCAACCCGACGGCAGCCTGCTTGTCCAGCCTCGTTGGCAGGCCCATGGGCGTTGGGAACTGCGGGCCATCTACCAGTTGCCTGAGGAAGCTACCGGCGTGAGCGCCCACGTCTACCAGCGGGTACACCCCGGTAATGACTGGCCCGCCAACTTGCCGGAGGGAGCAGCCGATGTTCGCCTGCTGGGGGCCCGGCGCGTTAGCTGGAGTACGACGAATCTCCTGCGGGCGAAGCCGGGGGAAACGCGTGGGACATCCGGTCGGTATTTACTTGCCGACATGAGCGGGCGTCGCCTGACCGAAGCCCGATATGCCAGCGTGCAACCCTTCAGCGAAAACCGCGCGGCGTTCGGGCAGCGAGTCTCTCCGTCCGGCGGGCCCCGGGGAAGTATGCGTTACGGGTTCCTCGATACGACTGGTCGGGAAGTGGTGGCCGCACGCTTCGACCGTGTCTCGGCGTTCCGGCGCGGCCGCGCCGTGGTCTATACCAACGGGCAAGCTGGGGTCATCGACAAACAGGGGGCGTACGTGCTAGCGCCGGGAATAGCTGCCCTGAGCGACCCGGATGAGTCGGGGTTCATCCGCCAAGCAGTGTCTGCTACCGGGCAGCCGACGGGCACGCGCTACTTGCCGCCCCCAGGTCGTCAAGGGTTTTTCGCCTTGACCTTTGACGAGGCGGGTCCGTTCCGGCACAGACGGGCCTGGGTACGGCAAGGAGCACGGGTGGGTCTCATCAACGAAGCCGGCCAGTTCGTGACCCCCGTGCCCTACGAGCGGCTGGTGACAGCACTGCGGATACGTAGCCTGCCGAAGGAAGGGGAAGAACTCGACCGCTACGCCGACAGGGCATGGAACGACGCCTCAGTTGACGCTGAGGAGCCAGGGGCGCCCCGGCCACGACCAGACCCGGTAGCCGTTCTGCTGCGCCCCGACACAGCCTACCTCATAGCTCGGCGGCAAGGCCGGTACGGGCTGGTGGAGCGGCGCTCGGGCCGGGAGGTGGTACCAGCCATTTACGACAGCGTGGTAGCGAATGCCCGGCGCGGCGTGTTATGCCTGCGCCGGGGAAGACAGGATTACATCGTGATTGCGGCGACCGGAGCTGCTATGCAGGGCCGTTACGATGGGATCGATTTTCGAACACCCCGCGAACGCCTGCTGTATGTCGTGCGCGAATCCCCCGCGGCGTGGGCCTTGCTGGATACACTTGGTCGGCTGAAAACGCCGTGGATACTGGGCAAGGGCTATCCGACAGTTGGAGGCTGGCTGCTTACTAGCGACGCCAGCGGGTGGAACCTGCGCGATTCGACCGGCCGCGTAGGTTTCGCCTCGCCAAAGCGCATTGAGCAGCCAGAAGCCGATGCGTACTGGGCCACCGTGCAGGCCTCGCTAAACGAAGGCGCACAGGACGCCGAATACGCACCCTATTGGCAGTTGCCTCTCGTTCCGTTTTCCGCGCAAGCTGCTGGTGGGTTCTACCTGCGCGAGCCGGGCCGGGTGCGGGTACTCGACCCCCGCTTGCATGAACAGACAACCATCTTCTTGCCGGTGGATATGTCAGTCCGTACGGAGATCCTGCGCAGTGGGTGGGTATACCAAGTGCCGGTCACTTACCAGGCTGTTTTCGAGGGGGGATGGTTTGCGCCAACCACGCTTGTCCTGTACACAGATGCAGGCCAACCAGTAAAACTACCTGGTCAGGGGGCATGGGCGTACATTCCACGCTTCGACTATAGCAGGGCTTGGCGGACACACGGCGTGTTGCCTACCACGCAAGGATACCTCACGCGCGGCGGCCGCCAGTTGTGGGATGAGCGCTAACTCCGCACAACAGGCAGAGCGTGAGAGTAGAGGTCGGCTTAAGGCGTGGGCGAAGTCGCCTAGCTATGCATTCAGCAAGTGTTCGTTTCGGCAACGCCGCTATGCTTCGCGGTTTTCTTGAATGGCTTGAACACTCCTCTTACTTCCCCTCCTTATAGCTACCCGTTCTTTTCGAGTCGGCTCAGAGCAGAAGTGTAGGCTTTTCGCACCTCAACCTTTTGTTGCCCTGTAGCTCCGCCCACGTATCTTAGTCCGTATGACAAAGCAGGATACTACTCCAGAGCCCAACGTTGTAACTGGAGGATGCATGTTCTTCTTCGGTCTGTTCCTGCTAGTAGTGGGTTACTTGGTATTTTCTTCTGATTCTCCTGTTTCTCCTAATGCACCGCCAGAACACGGCTTTGTCGTCAATGGGGCTGAAAGAACCTACCTATACGTAGCCATAGAGGAGCACAACGGGGTAGATCGCCCATACAGTACTGCAGAGATATATTACACTCGCTTGGGTGGTTGGGGCAGAAGCACGAAGCGGGTCAATTTAGGCTCAGTAGATATAGCTTCACCAGAAGACGTTACCTATGAGCGGGTATCTAAACCCGGAAAATATCCCATTCAGATTCATGTAGGCTGCGAAGGTTGTTCAGGCAAGACGGTCACTATACCCAGGGAGTTTCCTGAAATTGAGGAGTAAATAGCATGATAATCACCAACCTGCTGCGCTTGGGGATGATCGTACTTGGCTTGTTAGCCAGTATATCCATTAGCTCTGCGCAACAGGCGCGCAAACCCGCTCCCACAGCCGCCGAGTTGAAGAAAAACATAGCCCAGATTAACAGCCAAGGAGAGGAAGGGGACGGGGATGTCTTGATTGAGCAGACAGCCAAAAGGTTAGCCACATATCTTAAAAGCCATGAGCTTTCAGCGGCTGAAGCTAACAAGCTAGGGCTTGAGCTCTCTGTAGACTCCAAGGACGCTACCCAGTTCAGGATATACACCTTTGATTACCATTCCGGCGGCACCCGAGGTCAGGTCAATAGACCGGTGATGCAATGGAAAAACCAAGCCGGTAAGCTGTTTGCATATGCGCCGGCGATAGAATGCGGCTTTTATGAAATTCACAAACTAAACAGCCTTGGCCGAACGATGTACCTCTTGCTTGGTCAAGAGCAAGGAAGTAGCCGCGATATGCACTATATAGCCCATGTCGTGGCCGTGAATGGCGATTATTTACTACTCGACACTCCTGCCTTTGATCAACGTGCGAGTCTGACCCTGTGCAATGTCACACTGGAGTTTGATGCCCGCCAGCAGGTGCTACGCCTGGATGTAACGGACTTTGATTTTGATTACTTCCAACCAGAAGACGAACCCTACCAGCTGTTGAAGCAATGGGGATTTATCAATCTAACGGAGACTAGAACGCTAGCCCTCAAGTTCAATGGCCAGCGCTTTGTAAAGCCATAGCTGACTTGCTTCTGCTTGCCTTCCCGACAGCGGCTGTGTCCTGATTCTTGAGGCAAAAGTGCAGGCCTCTGTCCCTTAATTCTATTAACCACCGCCCACATACCCCTAGCAGCCACCTACTCCACACCTTATGGGAATTGATATCTACTTGGTAACGGATAATGACGAACTATCTGAACGCCTTTCTGAGGCGTATGACTGGCACCGGTGGGCACTTAGCCGAACGTTTTGTAACCTCGTGTCTGCGGGTAGTATGTTCAACCCAAAGCTGGAAATCGACCAGTTGGGTGAACTGACCGGTATTGATATTCAACCGCTCCATGAAATGATTACCTACTCGGGGCAGTTGTGGCCTGAGTGGGAGCTGGAAGAAGTTGACGAGGAAACCGAGCGACAAGATATGCTGCGGCAAACGGAAAAAGCCAAGACTCGCTTATCAGGCAACGTTGATCGGGTTCTGGCCACGGTGGAAGGCTTATTAGGGGCCCTTGCTATCGTAGACAATTTACCAGCTCACTTAGATGATGAGCAGGGTAGACTAGACAACACTGTGTACTTCGCCGATTTCCTCAAGCCAGCCGGGGAAGGTGAGCTGGATCATCTAGATAACAACTTCGGGCAAGACCTGCGGGCCTTTCGTTACTTTCTGCTCCTGGTTAAGCAACACGGCGGTACGACTGTTTACTTTGAGTGGATGTGAGTCGCAAGGCTAGTTGCCGCCTCACCTTCCCATGCCTCCGCCAGCAGCTCTGCCAACCCTTCATCCGGCAACTCTTCCACCGGGGCGAAACTGGTTTCTCCGTAGCTGTAGGAGGTGTCAAACTCAGCTAGCTGTACGCCCCACTGTTTGAAGCGGGGAGAGTACCGATGCCCCGCGAAGAGCTGGATGTATTACCTTGTGAGCATAGCGAAACAGTACAAAGAGCCCCAGCTTCAGCAGCTTGTTCTTGCCAAAAGTATAATCACATACGACTACTTGCAAAATTGATGGCATTATGAGTATAAATAAACAATGGTTTTTAGTAGCACTTCTGATATCTACAATTTTTCTCTTTGAATTAGAGATTATTATTTTTCATGTATTTTTTTATAAGATACTGGAAATCTATTTCTCGGAAAATACGCAAATGGCAAGCGGTGTATTATATTCATTCATTGTTAATATTATCGTATTTAAAGATGTTACTAGGCCCTTATTTCGAACTAGGGAAAAACACGCATGGCTTAAGATATTGATAGTTATTCTTCATGTACTATCAATCGCAATACTTCTTTTCTGTGTTTTTGCTTTATTGGCATTTTAGCTCCCTTGGCATTCAGCGCATCAACAGATTATTAATATACTCCTAACCTGAGCTCTGCAACAGCCACCACCGTTTTCGTGAACTAGAATTCTATAATCTCCTAGCACGTGGGTATGAAGGTCGTTTCCCGACTTCTGCGCCTGTAAAACGAACCTACCAGTAACCGTAGCGGTACTGCGCCGTGCCAGTCAGTTGGCCTTGTTTGTCATAACTGACGAGCCGGTCGAGCAGGCCGTTGGGCAAGTAGGTGTACTTGGTCAGCCGCACCAGCTCGTTGTAAAGGTAGTGCTGGCTTTCCAGCACCTGGCCCTGCTCATTGCGCCTAAAGGTGCTGCGCCGGCCATACCCGTCACTGACCAGTACTCCGCCGCTTGCAGCGTAGCTCTGGGTAAAAAGGGGCAATCGGTGCCCCTTGGCGTGGCGGGCCAGGTCGTCCTGCCACGCGGTAACTTGGTCTGCTTGCAAGGGGCCTGCCTGGGGATGTGCCGCTATATAGTCGATGAACTCCTTGCGGAAGTCAAGCTGCCCTATTTCCAATACCTGCTTCTTGTTAAGCCGCATGTAGTCGTATTGCGCCTCGCGTAACCCAGAGTCATTAAAGGTAAGCTTATCGTTTCTCCACAGGGTTTCGCCTGCCCCCTCGTAATAACTGCGGTCAATAGTTTTCACCTTGCCAGTCCGGTAGCTGCGGGTGACGACATAGGTGGTATCCCGCTGCTTCCAGGTCTGTGAGCGCTCATAGGGCTCCCAGTCGCCCGTTCGCTCGCTCCACAGGGCGGCAATGCCGGTGCCAGGTAAGGGCGGGTAGTGGGTGCAGGAGGCCGGGAGCCACACGCGGCCGAGCAAGGTGGTGTCTGCGGGGACACTGAGGCGACGGAAAACCGTGGCCATCCGAAGCTCGTCGGCAGCAGTGTACTCCAGATCCATGCGCTGGGTCAGGTGGCCATTCTCAGCCCAGTATCGGCGCACCGTGCGGCCCTGCGCATCGCATTCCTGGTAGGTAGCCAGCGTAAAGGGGGGCACTACATCCCGGTGGCGCTCATCCGTCCGCTGTTGCAGCACCCGCACGGTGCGAACCTTGTGCCGCCGGTATTCCTCCACCACCGGCCGGGTATACAGCTGGTCGCTGGTCACGTCGTAGGAAGTCGGCACAAAATCTTGCGCCTGTGCCTGTAGGCCGCCTGCCAGTATAGCAGCGACGCACAGTGCCCACCCGAAGCCAGGCATCAGGGCCGTGCAAGTGGACTGTTTTTGCGGGTGCGACATCATCACTCGGCTATAGAACACACGGATTGCCAAAGACTAAAGATCGGACAAAGTGCTAAATTACCAGCAACCTGCGTTGCCTGCTTATCTTAAAGGAGCATCTGCCTAGTAGTAGCAACACGATACAAGGGTAATTTTGAACATGATCCATTCCCTTCTGCGCAGCGTGCTGCTGACGGCCTGTCTTATGGGTGGTAGCCCACTACTCTTGCGTGCGCAAGAAAGCAAGAAAGTATACACCTACGTAGAGCAGATGCCCTACCTGCCGGGGGGCGTTAGTCCCGGGGCCCTTCAGGCGGCTATTCTCAAGGCCTTTCGCTACCCAGCCGATGCCAAGGTGGAGGGCCGGGCGGTAGTGCAGTTTACTGTAAACGAAACCGGACAGGTGCAGGACGCAACCGTCGTGAAGGGCCTGTCGCCCAGTATCGACGCGGCCATCCTCGCCGCTGTGGGCCAGCTGCCGCGCTTCGAGCCGGGTAAGCAAAATGGGCAGCGGGTCGCCGTGAGCTTCACCATTCCTCTGCAGCTTGCGCTTCCCAGCCCGGCGGGCAGTTCGGCGGGGGAATCCAACACCCGCTCCAACATAGTCCAGGAAGTGGTGGCAGGTAGAGCGGACAAGGTGCCAGAGCAAGGCGAGGAAAAGGTGTATACCTACGTGGAGCAGATGCCGCAATGGCCCGGTGGCGGCGGCAATGCGGCCATTTCGGCCGCCATTTTAAAAAACGTAGCCCTACCCGCTGATACGCCTGAAGGCCGGGTCTTCATCAGTTTTATAGTCAAGCCCACCGGCGAGGTGAGCAATGCCAAAATCACCAAGGGGTTGAGCCCGGCCATCGATGCGGCCGTGCTGGCCGCTGTGGGCAAACTCCCCCGCTTCGAGCCGGGCAAGCAGAATGGCCGGACCGTGTCGGTGAACTATCCTATGTTGGTGAACATCTACCGGCCCGACCATGTATTCGAGACGCGCGAGGTAGCTACGCGGGCGCGTTTCGCGCCGCCCGGCTTGTTTTCCTACCTGCAGCGCCACCTGAAAGTACCGGCGGTCGTAAGCACAGAAAAACTCCGGGGGTGGGTGGGTGTTGACTTTGTGGTGCAGGCATCGGGGAAAATCGTCTCGCCGACCCTGACCAGCCATGTGTGCGAGAGCTGCGATGCTGAAGTGCTGCGGCTGGTTCAAAGCTTCCCGGCCTGGGTTCCGGCCCGCGACCACGCTGGCAGTGCCGTAGCCGTACGCCAGCACGTGGACGTGCCCCTACCATTGCCGGACCCAAGCGTTCCCTTTGCCAAGCCAGAAAACGTAGGCCGCTATGCCCAAAAGATGCCGTCCTTGCTTGATGGCACTCCTGTGCAGGAGCTGGGCCAACTGCTGAGCAAAACGCTTATTTACCCGGAAACCGCCCGCAAGGAGAATATTGTGGGCACAGCCAACGTATCCTTTATCGTTGATGCCAACGGCATCGTCCGCGAACCCCGCCTGACGCAGTCGGTCTGCCGCAGCTGTGACCAAGCTATTCTCGACGCCCTAAAAGCGCTTGGGCCACTGGTGCCGGGCCGTCAAGGTGAGCAGCCCGTGCCGGTAGAGGTGAGCGTAAGTATACCTTTTAGTCCTACAACGCCCGCTGCCAGCGGTAAATAATTCTTGTTTCTGACCCAGGGAGTGAGCCCGTTAGCTCGCTAACGGCGTATGAAGAGTTGGTCCAGCTTTCACTAGAAGATATCCTGAATAATTTCCAGGGTATTTTCCAGTGAAACGCGGCTGTCCGTTGGTGAACAAATAAAAAAGGGGTGGCAAAGGGGGTGTGTTTTTCTTACCCCTTTTGCCACCCCTTTTTCCACCCCTAGCCTGGGCAAGTTCAGAAGGCTATCCCCGCCGCCTAGCATCTGCCGCTAGGCCGTATGGCTCCCGAATACCCTGGAAATTCTCCAGCCTATTCTCTAGGGTATTCTCCAGCTTATTCGGGAGCAATGCGGCAGGGGAAAGCCGCGGTAGTTAGTAGCTTAGTTTCGTGCTTACCGTGACGTACCGTGACATATCGTGACATTTTCCCCGGAAGCATATCCTGCCGCTTTTTTGGATCGGATGGGCTGCGAACAAGGAAGAAGCACATTCCACTGGGCGCAGACAGCCCCCTCAAGGAATGCATATAACGTTGGAAATCGCCTTTTCCTGTACCAAACTGTACCATGTACCACTTTTGGTACGGTACAGTTTGGTACAGCAGCTTGATGGCCATTGAGCTGGCACAGCGCTACAGGCGCTTAGCGGGACGTAAAAAAGCAGACGGCACCGTGACATACCGTTACATTTTGCTCAGAAGCGTACGCTACTGCTTTTGCCGGTAGGATAGTGGTTGGTAAACGTAAGCACTTGCTACTGGACGCAGCCCATCATTCTTGATAGGAGCGTAGCGCCAAGAAGTGACTTTCCCTGTACCAACGTGTACCATGTACCATTTTTGGTACGGTACACTTTTGGTACAGCCGTTAGTTCACCACCTTCATCGGCGGAGGCATATCGTACACGCGGGCAAACTCCCGTTCCACCGCTTGCTCCGTAATGTTGACGTAGCGCTTAAAAGAACGCCAATCCCGGTGCCCAGTGATGCGCATAATCAGCTCCGGCCGCAAGCCTCTTTCCAGGCTTAGCGTAACGAACGTGCGCCGGCCGGTGTGGCAGCCCAGCTTCTGCCACTTGGGTACGGTCTGGCTTTCACGCCGCCCACCCCGGAAGCGGATAACTTCCATGGGTTCTGTGATGCCCGCCCGCTCTCCTAGCTCCTTTAAATAATCGTTTAGTTTTTGGTTGGAGACCGAACGTATCTGGCCGTCAATCATGCGCCGCACAATAGGTAGGGCCCTAGCCTGCAACGGGATGGAGACTACCTCGCGTGTTTTCTGCGTAGTCAGGCGCAGGGTAGAGCCGCGCAGGTGTTCTGGGCGAATGCTCACCAGATCAGAGTACCGTAGGCCTGTGTAACAGCTGAGCAGAAACAGGTTGCGGGCGTTATCAAGATAGCCCTCCTCGGGCAACGCCAGGCTTTCCAGCGCCTCTACTTCCTCGGCTGTCAGCGTCATGATATCGGGCTCGCGACGTTTCCAACTCAGGCGTTCGTAGCCGGCTGTGTGGTGGTAGTCCCGCTCGGCGGCCCACCGCATGAAGCGCTTAAGGGTACTGACCTGTTTGGCAATCGTGTTATCTGTCAGGCGAACTTCCCGAAGCAGGTAACTGGTATAGGCATCCCCGAAGCTGGGCGTAATCAGCTCAAAATCTACAGCCCGCCCAGCCCACGTAGCAAAGTTGCGCAGGTGTCGGAAGGTGGTCGTGTAGAGGTAAGCGGAGGTGGTCTTGCCGCGCTGGTGGGCCAGCGTTATCCACTCTTGAGCAACGTCCCAGAAGGTGCGCGAAGCCGCTGGAAGGGGAGAGGGTGGCGTGGCCGGCGCCTCAAAGGCGGCAGCCTCTTTAAGCAAGGCGGAGGTAGGGAGCGTACCCTGGGCTAAGCACTGAATATAACAAGTGCGTAGGCGCTCGGCAATGCCGTCGAGCGCGTCGTTGGTTAGGCCATTGAGAGGATAGCCGCGCTCCTGGGCCCGCTGCTCTTTCGTTACCCACTGTGCAGGTAGTAACGAGAGGCCGGTATAGACCTTGAGACGGGTACGCCGGTCAATGGTTAGTAGAGCATAGATAGCCGTTGGGCGCTCTGCCTTCGGCTCTTTCAAGTGAAAAGATACAGTTGCCATGAAAAGGGTAAGTAGTTGCCATTTCAAAGCTACTGAAAAACGAATCCCGGGGTACGCGTAGGGGTACACACTTGCCGATTTATTACGACTTATTCTGACAGCATCCGATAAGCTAAGCAGTGAAAGGGGGTTTGCAGGCTGTATAGAGGCTTTTTTTAGTCGTCATAAATCGGATAGAGTCGGAGGGTGTAAGTCCCTGCAGCTCCACCCTAAACCTCGTTTGCTTCTGGCAGACGAGGTTTTTTTGTTTTATGAGGTTGCCAGTCCACTAACAGCTTTACTATCCCGCCGCACCCCACATGGTTTCCTGAAAAAGACGCTGGGTAAATCAACGGGGGCAAAGTACCTTAGCCCTCATCTTTCCCTGAAGCAGGCATGGAGCCCCCGATGAGGCGGTGTATAAACCTCTCTTCAAATTTCATCTGCCAGATTGGTTTATTCTTACCGTTAATTGCTGATGAAAAGTATTGATATATTGATGGATAAGTTATTTGCGGCTTGCCAGGAAAGTAGCCTGATGGGGGCCCACTATTGGAAAGCGTGTTGGCTTGTTATCGTGCTACTGTTTTCCATGCACTCCGCTCAGGCTACGCACATCGTAGGTGGGGAGCTAGACTTACGCCATAGCGTTTTTAACTATTATGAGCTCACACTCAACCTTTACTTTGACGACATCAACGGCAGCCCCGATGCATATGATTATGGGCTGACAGCGGCAATCTATGCCAAACGGACCAATAAGATTGTCCAAAGTGTCGCTTTGCCTCGTACCCAAGACACCTTTGTCGCCTACACCAATCCAGCCTGCGAAGCCTCCTCGCTGCGTACCCGCCACCTTGTCTATAATGCCCAAGTAGAGCTAACGGAAACATACTACGCAGACCCGGCGGGGTATTACGTGGTAGTGGAGCGCTGCTGCCGCAACGGGACCATCAACAACATTGAGGAACCCGGCAACGCTGGCCAGACTTTTTACCTGGAGTTTCCGGCTATTGTGCGCGACGGGGAGCCGTTCTATAACTCCTCGCCCCGCGTGTTTCCGCCCCTGAGCGACTACGCCTGCAAAGGGGAGTTGTTCTACTATGACTTTGCTGGCACCGACCCCGATGGCGACTCCCTGGTTTACGAAATGGCTACTCCTCTCAATGGCCATGCTACCTATGATGACCCGATTCCGCAACTGCCCGGCCCGGCGCCGTACTCCCTCATTCGCTGGCTACCTGGCTTCAGCACCGCCCAGCAAATTCCCGGCAACCCAGCCCTGAACATCGACCGGCAGACGGGCCGCCTGCAGGTACGACCTTCCCAGCTCGGCCTGTTCGTTTTTAGCATTCGCTGCTCGGAGTACCGCGACGGGGTAAAAATCGGGGAAGTGCGCCGCGACTTTCAGCTCAAAGTCATCAGCTGCCCTGATAACCAGAAACCAAACCTAACAGCGCGCCTGCCCGGCCAAACCCGCGCCTACCAACCCGGCCGCGACACCCTACGTTTGGCGTTGGGCCAAGACCGCTGCGTGCCCCTACGCTTCACCGACCCCGACGCGGCCTCCCGCCTCACCCTTTCATTGCACCCGGTCAACTTTACCGGGGGCCTCCCGACCCTAAGCTTAAAGCAAGGCACCGTGCGCACGTCCGGTCAGCCCGACACCTTAACCTCGCAGTTATGCTTTGCTGAGTGCATTGACACGCAGGGGAAAGTGTACCTGCTGGATGTGGTGGTGGCCGACAATGGCTGCAGCCTGCCCAAGCGCGATACGGTGCGGATTGCCTTCATTGGCACGGGCCCGCCTAACGCTCCGCCGACACTCATGACTACGGCCAAACAACCCCTGAAGGTGCGCGCCGGCACCTGGGTCACCTTCGACCTGCTAGCCACTGACCCCGACGGGGATGCTGTGACGCTCACCATGCGGGGCAAGGACTTTGATGCTGACTGGCGCAAGGCCGAGCTAACTCAGACGCCGGGGAAGGGGCAAGTGAAGGGCACTTTCCGCTGGCAGGTGCCGTGCCCGGAACGCTACTACAAAAAATACGCGTTTATCTTCGAGGCAACGACCAGTTATTGCGACCGGCCGGAAACAGCCCGCGTCGAGTTGGTTATCGACATTGATGAGAGCAACGTGCCGCCAAAGGTGATGACCACGGCGCCCACCACCCGCCTAATAATAGTGCACCCGGGGCAGCTACTTTCGTTCCAAGTGGTGGGCACGGATGCCGACCAGGACACGGTTGATCTGGGAGTAAGCGTCAGAGGGTACCCCGCCAGCTCCTTGGGAGCTGAATTGCTCTGGGAGCGGCGGCCGGGCCGTAGTGAAGGCACTTTCAACTGGCTGGTGCCCTGTATTGAGCAGGATAGTATCCTGTATAACTTCGTGCCTTATGCTAGCTCGCTCTTCTGCAACTATGCTCCCTATGACACGGTTAGCGTACCGGTGCTGGTCATCCGGGACAATGCGCCCCCAGTGCTGACGTCTACGGCGGGCCCGGAGCCGCTGCGGGTTCGCCCTGGCCAGCTGCTTTCCTTCGATCTGCTGGCCGTTGACCCCGATAGCAACGCCGTCACGCTCACCTGGTCCGGCCAGGGCTTTTCGCCTGATGATGTAGGCGCGCAACTCACGCAGCAGACCCATGGCGCGCAGCAGCAGGGCCACTTCACGTGGCAGGTGCCCTGCCCGGTGGCCGGCAAGTCCCGCTACGAATTCGAATTCACGGCCACCGACGTGCCATGCGGAGAGGTGAAAACGGCGGGCCTGCGCGTGCCCGTGCAGATTGAGGATACCAATAGCCCGCCCACCCTTTCTTCCTCCTTGTTTGCGGCGGCGCCTGCCCCGTTGCTACTCCGGCAACTGCCCGGCACCACGCTGGAAGCTACCCTCACGGGGCTGGACCTAGACCTGGATCCACTTACGCTCACCGCCCGCGGAGTAGGTTTCGACCTGGCCACAGCTGGTATGCACTTCACGGCCCAGAATGGCGCCGGGCAAGCTGCGGGCACTTTCCGCTGGGACGCGCGCTGTGCCGAGGCTTTTCCGGAGGGGTACGAGGTGGTCTTCGAGGTGCAGGAAGCCGGGTGCCAGCCGCAGCCGCGGCAGCAAACGGTACGCTTCGTGGTAGCGGACTCCGCGCCGCAGGCGTTTGTGCCGCCCAATATCTTCACGCCCAACCACGATGGGCAGAATGAGGTGTTCACGCTGCCCATGCTACCGGCCGATATCTGCGCCC
This sequence comes from Hymenobacter guriensis, assembly GCF_015773195.1. Lineage (GTDB taxonomy): Bacteria > Bacteroidota > Bacteroidia > Cytophagales > Hymenobacteraceae > Hymenobacter > Hymenobacter guriensis. Next base: position 723,408 of record NZ_JADWYK010000001.1, on the reverse strand, counting down.
AGCGCTTTGCCTCCATCAAGGTGTTCAACCGCTGGGGCAAGCAGGTGTACGCCTCCACTGACCGGGGTTTTGCCTGGAACGGCGGGGGCTTGCCCGGCGGGGTCTATTTCTATCTGATTGACTTCGTCAACCGGCCCCAGTTCAAAGGCTATGTAACCATTGCGTATTAAAGCAGTCAATAAGGAATTGACAGGCTTCCGCAGACAAATCAACTCGCAGCCATTGGGAAGCTTGAGGTGCCGGCGCAGAACATCTGGCCCTGACTACCCCCGCGCTGGCTTCCCCTCGATAGCCAGCTCCGGTACTACCTGGCCTTCGCCGGCAGAGGGAATCAGCAGACGGAACAGGGTACCGGCCTGATTGAGGTAATGCGTCTGGCCGCCCAGCTGCTCACTTAGGAGGAGAATGAGACGCTGGCCGAAAGAGGTAGTGGACTGGCCCGCAGTTTCGGGGGAAATGCCGGGGCCGTTGTCCTGCACTTCCAGGAGCAGCTTGCCGGTGTCGTGCTGCCGGCCTAGGTAGATGCGCAGGGCCGGCTGCGGAGTCAGCGGTAGAGCGTGCTTAAAGGCGTTGGTCAGCAGCTCGTTCAAGATCAAACCCAGCGGCACGGCCACATCTACCTCTAGTCGGGTCTGGTTGATGTTCACTGTCAGATCCAGGGAGTCGGGCGTGTAGCCGTAGGTGGTCATCAGGCTGTCGGTCAGGTCGGCCACGTAGCGCGGCATGTCTACGGTCGTCACGTCCTCGGTCTGGTAGAGGCGCTGATGCACCAGAGCCATGGCTTCTACCCGCTGCTGGCCTTCCTGCACGGCCTGCACGGCGCTTTCGTCGGTGAGACGCTTGGCCTGCAGCCGCAGCAGGCTGGAGACGATGGCCAGATTGTTCTTGACGCGGTGGTGCAGCTCCTGCATCAGCACCGTAAGTCGCCCGGCCTGCTCCGTGATGCGCTGGCTGTTCTCCAAAACGGTGCGGTTGGTGGCGTGGAGCTTGGCGTTGGTGCGCCGGATGATGCGGTACTGCCACACGGCCACCCCGCACAGCAGTGCCAGCGCCCCCGCTCCCAGGGCCAAGGCGCCCAGCTGCCGCTGCTGCCGTACATTATCTTCAGCCAGGCGCGCAATACGGGCTTCCTGCTTTTCGGCGGCGTAGGCAGCTTCCACGCCGGCTACGGCGCGGGCTACTTCGCCATTCATCAGGGAGTCGTTGCGGGTTTTGTACTCATCGAGCAGTTTCACTGCCTGCTCGTAGCGGGCAGCGGCGCGGTAAGCCAGGTATGCGGCCTGCAGAGAGTTTACCAGTCGGTGCGGGTCGCCGATGGCGCGGCCCAGGGCCAGGGCTGAGTCGCCCAGCTCCACGGCGCGGGTCAGGCGGCCCTGCTTGCGGTAGGCCCAGCTCAGGTTGCGGTAGGCATGCTCCTGCCCGTTGCGGTTGTGCTGGGCGCGGTACAGCGGAATGGCCCGCCGGAAGTACCCGATGGCTTCATCCAGACTCTCGCCACTGTCCATCAGAAACTGGCCGTAGTTGGCGTAACAGACCGGCAGGGTGGAAGGCTGAAACGGATGCTCCCGGGCCACGCGCATAGCCCGCAGGTAACAGGTTTTGGCCGAATCGAGCTGGCCCAGGTCGCGGTAGATGATGCCCTGCACCAGGTAGGCGCTGCTCAGCTCCCGGTAGTGCGGGCCCTGCGTGGCCACCGCCGCCGCCCGGAGTGCCAGGCGCAGGCCTTTGCGGGTGAGCTGCTGCACCTGCTGTCCGTCGGCCATGCGCTTGTAGTTCTGGGCCAGCAGCGTGTAGGCCGCCGCCTGTCCATCGAGGCGGTGCTGGGCCTCGAAGCGGGTGAGGGCCTGCTGGCCGTAGTAAAGGCTGGAGTCGAACTGACTTTGGTTGCGCAGCGCGCAGCCCAGCAGGTAGTAGCCCTGGACTTCCCCGTAGGCGTAACCCAAATGCCGCGACTGGCGGATGATGGCCCGGCCGTTGCGCGCCGCCGAGTCGACGCTCGTCAGCAGCTGCCGCTCGGTTTGCCGGCACAACTGCCGCAGCTGGCTGGTATCCGGAGACACGGGCTGCGCCAGTACGGCAGTTTCCGCACCCCAGCTAAGGCAGAACAACAAGAGGAACAGGCGCATGGAAAAGGCAGACAAAGGCAGACGCGGCCCCGGCCGATACGGCCGGAAGTCAACAAGGTAAAATACAATTGCCAGGATTGCGGGGCTGCCGCTGCCAGCGTCGTTGGGTGGGTGGTGAACAACCCGTTTTGGTACGTCAGGCGCCGCCTTACCGGAAATGGAAATGCTGCAGGAATGCGTCCTTGTACTGGCGGCCCAGTGGCACTGCCTGGCCCGCCACCGTGGCTTCCGTCTCGCTGAACGCCTCCACCCGCTGGATATTGACGGCGTAGGAGCGGTGGATGCGTACCAGATGGGCAAAGTGCAGCCGCTCCAGCACTGTGCCCAGCGACAGACGCAGGGCATACTTGCGGGTGGGCGTTACGAGGGTAGTATAGGTGTTGTCGGCGGCCAGCAGCAGAATATCGGCCAGGGGCACGCGCACAAACTGATAGTTATGCTTGATAAAAACGTGGTCGTCGAGCTGCAGAATGGACTCGCGCGAAAGGGTTTCGCGGTCGGGGAGCGGGGTGCTTTCCGCAGTAGGCGTGGGCGCCGCCTGGCGGGCAAACGTGTGGAAAGCTACCTCAATGGCGGCGCGCAGCCCGGCCGTGGTGGCGGGCTTGGTGAGGTAGGCCGCCGGCGTAGTGGTCAGGGCGCGGTCCAGGGTATCTTTATCGGCCATAGCGGTAAGGTAGATGACCGGCACGGGGCGCTCAGCCAGCAGGCGCCGGGCCGTTTCGATACCATCCCAGGGCCCCTGAATGTGAATGTCGCAGAGCAGAATGTCGATGCGGTGCTGGCCGAACAGCTCCAGGGCGCGAGGGCCATTGCGGGCCGGACCCACCACGGCGTAGCCCTCGGCCTCCAGCGTGTCGCACAGGTCCAGGGCCAGCACGGCTTCATCTTCCACGAGCAGAATCTGGATGCGGGTATCGGCGGACATGGCGGCGAGGAAAAGCAAAGAAGCTGGGGTGCACCTCTGCGGAGGCTAAGTTCACCTGCTGGGCCCACATCACCAAACCGCTAACCGCGCCGGGGCGGGCCTTTGCGCAAATTCCTACCTTCGCCTCCCCATCCACCCAACCCACCCATCTATGAATCTTCCCAAGGAAGCGGCCGAAATCAACGGCCACCAACTCCGGCCCGAGAGCCTGATGATGAGCTACGGCTACACCCCGGCCTGGAGCGAAGGCGCCATCAAGCCGCCCATTTTCCAGACGTCCACCTTCGTTTTCAAGAGCGCTGAGGAAGGCAAGGCCTTCTTTGAGCTGGCCTACGGACTGCGTCAGCAGGGCCCCGACGAGGAAATGGGCCTGATTTACTCCCGCCTCAACAACCCCAGCCTCGAAATTCTGGAGCACCGCCTCACCTTGTGGGACGGGGCTGAGGAAGCCGCCTCGTTTGCCTCGGGCATGGCCGCCATTAGCACCACGCTGCTGGCCCTGCTGCAGCCCGGCGACGTGGTGCTGCACTCCGAGCCCGTGTACGGCGGCACCGATTTCTTCCTGAAAAACGTGCTGCCCCGCTTTGGCATCACGGCCGTGGGCTTCGAGCCGACGATTACGGAAGAGGCGCTGTCGGCGAAAGTGGCTGAAATCACCCAGGGCCGCCTGGCCATGATTTACGTGGAAACGCCCGCCAACCCCACCAACCATCTGGTGGATTTGCAGGCCTGCGCCAACGTAGCCCGCCGCCACGGCGCTGCCGAAAAGCCCATTCGGGTAGTAGTCGATAACACCTTCCTGGGCCCCGTATTTCAGCACCCGCTCCACCACGGCGCCGATGTGGTGCTGTACTCGGCCACCAAGTTTCTGGGCGGCCACTCCGACCTGATTGCCGGCGCGGCCCTGGCCAGCAAGCCGCTGATGAAGGAAATAAAGGCTATGCGCACCTTTATGGGCACTATGTGTGACCCCAACACCGGCTGGATGCTTATGCGCAGCCTCGAAACCCTGAAGCTGCGCATGGAGCGCGCCGCCCAGAGCGCCCAGGTAGTGGCCGACTGGCTGCGCGAGCATCCGCAGGTGGAACGCACCTACTACCTCACCCACCTGGAACACGACCCGCGCCAGCAGGCCATTTTCGAGCAGCAGTGCCTGTCGCCGGGCTCCATGATTTCGTTTGACATCCGGGGCGGCGAGGCCGAGGCCTTCCAGTTTCTCAACCGCCTCAAGCTTATAAAGCTGGCCGTGAGTTTGGGCGGTACCGAAAGCCTGGCCGAGCACCCCGCCACCATGACGCACTCCGACATCATGCCCGAGGTGCAGCGCGAAATGGGCATCACCTCCCAGATGATTCGCCTCAGCATCGGCGTGGAAGACCCACAGGACCTCATGGCCGACCTGACCCAGGCCTTTGAGGCGGCTGCCGCGGCCGTGCCCCGGGAACACGACGCGTTTGCCATGTACATCTAGCACGTCCCTAAGTAGGGGCGGGGCTTGTCCCCGCCCGTCGTTGAACGTCGAGGTAAGGTAAGTCCTGCTCCTACCTTTCAATAATGCAAAAAGCCCCTCCCGAGTTATCAAGAGGGGCTTTTTGTTGACTGTTGATGACGCTTACGCTTACTTACTATGCGGGCTGATTTTCCAGCTCTCCGCCCAGACGCAGCAGCTGGGTACTCAGCTCCGAGAGGTTGGTGGCGTGCGTGAGTGGGGCCGTTTTGCTGAGGTCGTTGGTTTGGCTGCCCAGCATGCTCAGGCTGCGACCGATAGCAGCCCCATCAAGAGGCTTGGCCGTGAGTAAGGACTGCAGGTTGCCAATTTCGCGGGCCACATCCTGCAGCTCGGGCTGGCCGCTTTGCAGAAACTGCTGCTGCCAGGCTTCGGTGGCGTCCATTGCGCTGCTCAAAGGCACGTTGGTAAGGCCCGATTGCAGGGCCTGCAGGGTGGTGGCCAGGAGTTCGGCCGTGGTGGGAGAGGTTGCCATGAAAGAAAGTAAACGTTAAACAGAAACGGAGGCAGCGTGCACCAGCAAGCCTACGTCGTGCATGATGGCGCAGGCGCGGTGGGCACTGGCTTCCTTGTCCTTGATTTCGAGCATGATATCGGCATCGTGGCCGTGCAGGTGGGTGAGAAATTCCCGGAACAGCGCCTCATCCAGCGAAGCCGTGTGCTTGCCCTTCCGCTCGCCCACCGATTGCGCGCTGTAGTCCATCATGGGCACACCGTCGCGCTGCGGGTGCCAGGTGCTGAAGGCCAGCGCAAGGGCTTCCGCCATCGGCTCGCCGTGGTTGAGGCACTCGTGGTGCAGGTTGTCGAAGAGAATAGGTACGCCCACGGCCTCATGCAGGCGCAGGCAGCTGCGGAGACTGTACAGCCGGTCATCATTTTCAACTACCAGGCGGGCTTTCACGGCCTCGGGCAGGGTGTGGTAGGTGGCAATCCAGCGCGTGAGGGCCGATTCCATGTCGCCGTACAGGCCGCCGGCGTGAATCTGCAGCTTCATGGTGGAGTCGAGACCCATCAGATCCAGCACCGAGCCCTGGTACACCAACTCCTGCACACTGCGCTCCACAATGCCGGGGTCGGGCGAGTTCAGCACCACAAACTGGTCGGGGTGGAAGGAGACGCGCAGGTTGTTGGCCTTGATGTAGTCGCCCACGCTTTTCAGCTCCGCCGCGAAGTGCGTTTGCCAGGGAAAGGTATTGACGGGGTGGGAGCCGAAGGGCACGATGCCCGAGCCCATCCGAAAAAACAGCAGTCCGTGGCTTACATTATATTCCAGAATGCGCTGCAAACAGGCTAAGTTGTTGCTGACGGCCTGCACCAGCCGCTCCTCCGAGTAGGAAGCCAGCCGGAAAGTAGACGTCGAAGTGCACGGCAACGAGTCGTTGACGCAGGGATACCCGATTTTCATAGAAAGGCTATACGGGGAAATGGTGATTTAGTGAATGACCGCGTCACTCACTAAATCACTCATTCACTAAATCACCGTTTATTCCACCTCGTAGCCGGTGTTTTCCTTGAAGTTGCGGTTGTACTTCAGGCGGGCCCGGCGGCTTTTGGCGGCGTCCGCCGCGGCTTTTTCGGCGGCCCGGATTTCCTCCATCTTGCGCCGCTCCTTGCCCTCGCGCGAGAACTGGTCGTAGAGCAAACTCACCGGGCTCTGCAGGGTTGGCGTGGGCGGCTTCGGTGCGGCCGAATCGACGGGGAAAAGGGGCTTGGGTGCGGGCGGGCGCTTTACGGCGCTGGTGGGCGCGGTGCTGGGCCGCTTGATATTGCGCAGGGCCCGGTTGATGGTGGCATCGTTGGGGCGGCCGCTGCGCACCTGCACCTCGCGCAGCAGCACGCTGTCGCGCACCAGCTTGATCTGGACAATCAGCTGCGAAAGACCCGAGCCGCCCAGCGGCAGCCGCTGGGGCTTGAATCCCACTGCCCGAAACACGAGGGTATCGGTGCGGGCTACGGAGATGCTGAAGTCGCCTTCTTCGTTGGCCACCACGCCCTGGCGGGTGCGCTGCACCACCACCGAGGCGCCGGGAATAGGCTTGCGCGTAGCGGCTTCCTCCACCGACCCCGTTACCCGTACCTGTGCGGCGGCCTGCCGCCCGGCCAGCAGCAAAGGCAGCAGGCAGAGCAAAGCACGCAATACAACGGGTAGCAAACGAAACGACATCACCTACAAAGCTAATACATGGCCACCACGACCAGCTGACTAAAACCGGCCAGCGCCCGGGTTTCATCGACCAGGCCGCTGGCAAGGAGGCAAAAAAAGCCCCCGCCGTTGCACGGCAGGGGCTTTACGAAAGCAAGTATCCGGCCAGATGGGCCGGGCGCTGCTTACTTGATAACGGTTTTGTCGCCGTCTTCGGGCTTGTCCTTCACGGTGCCGTCGTCGGCGTCCATTTTGGTTTTATTGCCCTCAGCATCTTTGATTTTCACGTCGCCGTCGCTTTTTACTTTCACCTTCGAGCCATCGTCGTACTTGGTTTTCGAGTTAGCGTCCATGCTGGCATCCGACGAGGCGGAAGCATCAGCCGTCATGCTGGCGTCGTCCATGTAGTTGGTGTCGTAATAGCTCATGCGGTCAGTTTCATACTGCGTGTACATGGCCGGGTCTACGAATACCTGCTTCATTTCCATGTCCGACTCGCTGTACACGTTGCGCATGTCAGCGGCCATACCGGTGGTATCGGTGGCGTACTTATTGGCCAACTCGCTCATGCGCATGCCGCGGTTCACGTACACGGTGCGCACTTTGGTGCGCATGGCGTCATCCAGCTTCATTTTGGCAGCCATATCGGCCGCAATGCGGTCGGCCCGGCTTTCCACGGCCTCTTTGGTGTACATAGCCGGCGACATAGTCGTCGTAGTGGTCGTCGTGGTGGTCGTCATGCCGTCACCTGCTTCGGTGGTGGCAGTGTCGGTCGTTTTTTCCTGCGAACAGGCTCCCATCGTCAGCGCCACGGCGCACGAGAGGAAAAGAATGGTCTTTTTCATGAGAGAAGGAGAGTTTGGTGGGAGGGGAGAGAAGGGAAGATGGGTGCCTATACGGTGGGGTTTGCGGCACGGTTGCTCCGGCCCCTTAGCTCAACAGCAAAAACGCCACTGATCTGAAAATCAGTGGCGTTTTGATTGACGTGAAAACCTGCGGATTAGGCGCGCTTGAGCTCGAATACGGTGATTTCGGGCAGGAAGCCCACCCGGCCGTGGTAGCCGATAAAGCCCAGGCCGGCATTCACATAGAGGTACTGCTTGCCGCGCTGGTAGAGGCCGGCCCACTGCTTGTAGGCATACTGCACGGGGCTCCACTTCAGAAACGACAGGTTAATGCCGAATTGCATGCCGTGGGTGTGGCCCGAGAGCGTAAGGTCGATATCGGGGTACTCGTGCACCTGCGCGTCCCAGTGCGAGGGGTCGTGGGAAAGCAGAATTTTGAAGGGCGCGTCGCCGGAGGTGGCGTGGGCTTTGGCCAGGTTGCCATACTTGGGGAAGCGCATCTGGGCACCCCAGTTTTCCACCCCAATAATGGAAATCTTTTCGCCGTTGCGCTCCAGCGTGTGGCTTTCATCGAGCAGCAGACGCCAGCCGATTTTGGCGTGGTTCTGCTTGAGGCGGTTCAGGTTGGCCGTTTTCTCCTGGGGGCTGGGCCACTCCACGTAGTCGGCGTAGTCGTGGTTGCCGAGGATGGAAAAGATGGGCAGCTTGGACTTAATTCCCGCCAGCGTGTCGATGTGCTCTTCCACCTCCGTGGCCAGGTTGTTTACCAGGTCGCCGGTCATGACCACCAGATCAGCCTGCTGCTGGTTGATGAGGGCCACGGCGCGCTGCAGCGGCTCTTTGGAGTGAAAGGAACCCGTGTGCAAGTCGGAAATCTGCAGTAACCGGAAGCCGTCGAAGGAGGCCGGCAGGTTGGGGAAGCGCAGCGTCACGCGCCGCACCGTGTAATCGGTACCGCCCTTCACCATGCCCCAGATAAGCGACACAAATGGCACGGCCCCGGCCAGCAGGGCGGCTTTGCTCAGAAACTCACTCCGTGAAATAGCCGGGCCAGTACCGCTGCCGGCCGGCCGGCTTACGGCCTGCCAGGCCCAGCGCCCTAGGCGCACGAGGTCTTCCAGCAGCAGCGGAATAAGTATTACCAGCTTGGCGGCCAGCATAGCCAGCAACACGCCCCCAAGGTAGGACTTGAAGGAAGGATGCTCGCGCCGGTTGCTCATGGCCCAGAAACCCAGCGCCCACACCGCCACCGTGAGCACCCAGTACCCGATCAGCACCAGGCGCCGGGACGAGGAACCGGGGGCCGGAGCCAGCATCCGCACGGCTTGAAAACTATACCATTCGGCCGCCACCAGGGCCGCCAGGAAAAAGAGAGAACCAGTAAGTCGAGACATAACAGGAGGCAAAACCGTAGGCGGCGCATTTAGTTCAGCCCCGGCCCGGCAAAAGCAGCAGACGAAGATTTTGGCTTTTTACTTTAGATTTCCTTGGGATATGGTATTTTTCACATAGTTATTCCCCTTTCTATCTTACCTCTTCCTGCCCGTGACGCTATCCGAGCTGCTGTCCGACACTTCGCCCCTGCACTACGCGGCGCCTTCCTCCTTCAGCATCAAGGCCTGGGCCGAGGAAGACCGGCCCCGTGAAAAGCTGCTCCAAAAAGGTCGTGCGGCCCTTTCCGATGCCGAGCTGATGGCAATTCTGCTGGGCTCCGGCACGGCCCGGCTGTCAGCCGTGGATGTAGCCAAGCTGGTGCTCAACGCGGTGCAGAATGACCTGAACGCCCTGGCCCGCCTCTCGGTGAAGGAGCTGATGAAGCAAAAAGGTATTGGCGAAGCCAAGGCCATTACCATCATAGCGGCGCTGGAGCTGGGCCGCCGCCGCAAAGAAGCCGATGTGCCGGCTCGGGCTACCATCACCTCCTCGGCCGATATCTACCGCGTTATCCGGCCGCATCTGCAGGATTTGCCCCACGAGGAGTTCTGGGTGGTGCTACTCAACCGGGCCAACGTGGTGATGCGCACCGTGAGCATCAGCCGCGGCGGGGTAGCCGGCACCGTGGCCGACCCCAAGCTCATCTTCAAGGAAGCCCTGGAGCAGCTGGCGTCGTCCATCATCCTGGTGCACAACCACCCCAGCGGCAACCGCAATCCTTCTGCCGCCGACATTGCCCTCACCCGCAAGCTCAAGGAAGCCGGCCAGTTCCTCGACCTGCCCATCCTCGACCACCTCATCTACACCGACGCCGGCTACTACAGCTTTGCCGACGAAGGCACATTGTAGCTGCCGGTTGCCCGTTGTCAGGTGATAAAAGAACGTCATGCCGAGCGCAGCCGAGGCATCTCGCGTGCTGATGTTGTGGTGCTATTGATTACTACACGAGCGGGATGCCTCGGCTGCGCTCGGCATGGCGCTTTGTGAACAGCGGAAAACGCGCAACTGCCCCCCGGCCGCTACCTTTGTCGCATGCGCATTACCCCCAAATTCTTCATTGGCCTTGGGCTACTGGTTGTTATCGGCTATTTCCTGGCTGATCTGGTGTTTAACGACAACCAATACGCCCTGCGTCTGCGCAAAGACCGGCAGGAAAAAAACGACGCCTTCCGCCGGGTTGATGGCTCTCCGCTCAGCCAGGAGCAGCGCGACACGTTCGACAGCCTGCGCTACTTTGCGCCCAACAAGACGTACCAACTGGAAGCGCAGCTGGAAACCTTCCCGCGCCGCGACACCGTGCAAATGGCCCTCACCGATGGCAAAGCCGATGCCTACCTGCGCTGGGGCCGGGCCAAGTTCATTCTGGATAAGCAGGAGTACCAGCTCACGCTGTTTCTGAAAGCCGACGGCCAGGATTCCACGCTGTTTGTGCCTTTCACCGACAAAACCAACGGCTTCACCACCTACGGCGGGGGCCGCTACCTCGATGCTGCCTTGCCTGCCGCTGATGCCACCGAGCTGGTGCTGGACTTCAATGAGGCATACAACCCCTACTGCGCCTACAACGACAGCTACGCCTGCCCTGTGCCGCCTACCGATAACCGCCTGCCCGTGGCCATTGAAGCCGGCGAAAAAGAGTTTCATAGCCACGATGACCACGCAGATGAGTAACGGGCAAATAGTAGGCTACTCGGCCCGCAACGGCCGCATATCCAACCGGAAACCGGGTAGCACCGCCTCGCCGCTAAGCTCCTGGTCGTAGCCGCGTATTTCCTCCGCGGGCCGACCGGGGCGGTACACCCAGGCGGTTTCGGTTTCGCAATCCAGCAGGAAGCCCAGTTGCGCCCCGTTGTTCAGCCATTGCTCCATTTTGGCTTGCAGGGTGGTAGTCCGGTCCGAAGGCGACTTTACTTCCACCACGAACTCGGGGCAGACCGGCAGGAATTTGTTGCGCTCCGACACGGGCACCCGCGCCCAGGTAGCGTGGCTAAACCACGAGGCATCGGGGGAAAGTGTGGCCTTATCGGGCAATACGTAGGCCGCTGATGACTCGCGTACCTCACCAAGCCTGGTGTGTTTGTTCCACAACGTGAGTTGAAACAACACCTCATTGTTGTGTTTGCTGGAAAGTGAGCCGGCGGGGGACATAAAAATGATTTCGTGGTCGGAAGTGCGCTCCACACGCAGGTCGCGGTTGTCCTGGCAGAACTGGAAAAACTCCTCGTCGCTGAAGCGGGTGACGAGCGGGCCACGCAGTACAATAGCTTCTTCCGAAATAGCAGGGCGGTTCGACATAGAAAACAGGCGTTGCTGTACCGAAATATACACCGAAACCCCGCGAGTCAGTTCGTTTTCCGGCGCCCGCCCGAATCCGTACCTTTGCCCGAAGTCAGTTGCCGGTTGTGCGTTGTCGGTTGCCAGTTTGTGCTGGTTGTCTGAAACCGTCGGCAGGCACCTGACACTTGGCAACCGGCAACTGATTACCCAATGAAAATATCCTACGACTGGCTTCGCACGCTTATTTCCACTGATAAACCGGCCGACGAAATTGGCCGCCTGCTCACGGGCTCGGGCCTGGAAGTGGAGGGGATTGAGGAGCTGGAAAGCGTACCCGGCGGCCTGCGTGGCGTAGTGCTGGGCACGGTGCTCACCCGCGAAAAGCACCCCGATGCCGACAAGCTGAGTTTAACTACCGTAGACGTAGGCGACGCCACCCCGCGCCAGATTGTGTGCGGGGCCCCCAACGTGGCGGCCGGGCAGCGCGTGGTAGTGGCGCTGGAAGGGGCTACGCTGTACCCTACCACCGGGGAGCCGTTCAAAATCAAGAAGTCCAAAATCAGGGGAGCGGCTTCCGAAGGTATGATCTGCGCCGAGGACGAAATTGGACTAGGCCAGTCGCACGCCGGCATTATGGTGCTGGATACCGACCTGCCTAACGGCACGCCCGCCGCCAACTACTTCGGCCTGGGTTCCGATTCGGTGTTTGAAATCGGCCTCACGCCCAACCGCGCCGATGCGGCCTCCCACTTCGGGGTGGCCCGGGAGCTGCGCGCTTTGCTGCGCCAGCCCTGCCACCTGCCTGATATCAACCACTTCCACGCGTCTGCGGAAGCTTCAAAGCCTATTAGCGTAAAAATTGAAGATGCAGAGGCCAATCCGCGCTACGCCGGCTTGCTGCTGGAAGGGGTGCAGGTAGGCCCGTCGCCGGAGTGGCTGCAGCGCCGTTTGCGCAGTATCGGCCTGTCGCCCATCAACAACGTGGTGGACGTTACCAACTTCGTACTGCACGAGCTGGGCCAGCCCCTGCACGCCTTCGACGCCGACCAGATTGCCGGAAACCAGGTGCGCGTGAAGCGGGCCGAAGCCGGCGAGAAGTTCACGACCCTGGACGGCACGGAGCGCACCCTCAAAGCCGAAGACCTCGTCATTGCTGATGCCAACGGGGCGCCAATGGCGCTGGCCGGCGTGTTCGGGGGCAAAACTTCGGGCGTGTCAGACGCCACCACGCGGGTGTTTCTGGAAAGCGCCTATTTCGCCCCGGCCGTAGTGCGCAAAACCAGCCAGACCCACCAGCTCAAAACCGACGCCTCCTTCCGCTTCGAGCGGGGCACAGACCCCAACATGGTACTCATTGCCCTGAAACGCGCCGCCCTACTGCTGCAGGAAGTAGCCGGCGCCACCGTGGCCGCGCCCGTCGTGGATGAATACCCCACGCACATCGGCCACACCCCCGTGCGCCTGCGTCTGCCCCGGGTAGAAAAGCTGGTAGGCCAGTTTATTGCGCCGGAGCGCATCCGCCAGATTCTCACCGACCTCGATATTCTCATCGTGGAGGAAAAAATTCTGAATTCAGAATTAGGAATTCTGAATTCCAGCCAAGCTCCCGCAACGGAAATTCAGAATTCAGAATTCAACATTCAGAATTCTTCAGTGGAGTGGATCCTGTCGGTACCGCCGCATAAAGTGGACGTGACCCGGGAAGCCGACATCATCGAGGAAATCCTGCGCATCTACGGCTACAACCACGTGGCTTTGCGCCCGCACAACTCCGCCAGCTACCTCGCCCAGTTTCCCAACCCCGACCCGGAAATCATTCGCCAGAATACGGCGCGGCTGCTCAGCGGGCAGGGCTTTTCGGAAATCATTACCAACTCCATCACCAACTCGCTGTACTTCGAGAAAAGCGGAGAAAACAACGAGGCGCTGGTGCGGCTGCTCAACTTCAACAGCGCCGAGCTGAACATTATGCGGCCTACCATGCTGCACAGCGGCCTGGAAGTGGTACGCCACAACGTGAACCGCCGCCAGCGCGACCTGAAGCTTTACGAATTTGGAAAAACCTACCGCCGCAAAGCCGACGGTCAGTACGAAGAGCAGAACAAGCTGGTCATTTACCTCACCGGCAATACCGCCGCCGAAACCTGGCAGCAGAAGTCGGACAAGGCTACCTACCACCAGCTGGCCGGCGCGGTGCAGCAGGTACTGGCCTCTTTGGGTTTTGCGCAGCCTGCTTCGCAGCCGGTGCAGCACCCCTACCTGGCGGGCGGCCTCACGCTGCTGGCCCAAAACCAGCCGGTAGCGCAGCTGGGCGCCGTGTCATCGGCGGTACTCAAGCAGTTGGATGTGTCGCAGCCGGTGTGGTATGCCGAGCTGGACTGGGACTGGCTGATGCGCAAGTACAAGAACGCGCTGGTAGCCCGCGAACTGCCGAAGTTCCCGGAGGTGCGCCGCGACCTGAGTTTGGTGGTGGATAAGACCATTACCTTCGACCAGCTTCAGCAAATTGCCCGCCGCACCGAGAAAAAGCTCCTGCAGCAGGTGAACGTATTCGACGTGTACGAGGGCGAAAACCTGGGCGCAGGCAAGAAGAGCTACTCCGTGAGCTTCCTGCTTCAGGACCCTACCCAAACCCTCACCGACCAGGCCATCGACCAGGTGATGACGCGTCTCATCCAGCAGTTCGAGCAGCAGGCCGGGGCGCTGATTCGGAAGTAAATTGGTTTTTGGTCGCTGGTTTTTGGTTATTGGTCACCGGTTTCGGTTTTGATGCCGGGTTTTGAAAGAAGCCACGCTGTTTCTGGCGAAACATGAACACTCCTAAATCGGTCAGCAGCCAAAAACCAAAAACCACCAACGAATAACCAAAAAATGGCTTCAACCCAGCAGCTTGCTCAACTTGACCGCCTGGAGCGGCAGGTAACCACCTTAGTGGCTGCCTATCAGCAGTTGCGCGAGGAGCTGGCCGATGCCCAAACCACCATCCAGCACCTGCGCGCCGACGTGCGCGACCGGGAGCGGCAGCTCAAGGATTTCCAGAATCAGGAGAATATCACTAAACTTGTCAATACCATAGCAGGAGAACCTGCCAACGTCAACGAGCTAAAACTTCGCCTCAACGAATACATCCGCGAAATAGATAAGTGCCTTGCCTATTTGAGGGAGTAACCACCATCCAATCCTGCCCATCCGCCTGCTGATGTCCGAGCTTTCCATCAAAATCCGCCTTGCCGACCGTGACTACCCCATGCGGGTAGCTGCCCAGGACGAGGAGCGTCTGCGCCTGGCCGGGCGCATGCTCAACGAGCGGCTGCGCGAGTTTCGGGACCAGTACGGCATCCAGGACAAGCAGGACTTGCTGGCCATGCTGGCCCTGGCTACCATGGCCGACCGCCTGAAAGTGGGTAAGGAGAAGGACGGTACCGACGCAGCCCTGACCGAGCGCCTCGCGCGCCTGGACGAGCTGTTGTCGGGGGTAGTACTCGGGTAGCGGCGTAGCCGCGTACGTTTAGGAGCCCGCGGGGCCAGGGAGCAAACGGCTCCGTGGCCCGCGGCTTCGCAGTTCTCTGCTATGGGTTTCCTCACCTTCCAAAACCATAGCTCATGTCCGAAACTCTTTATATCGTCTTAGCTGCCGTGCTGGCCCTTGGGGTTGGCATAGTGCTGGGGCGCCTGCTGGCCGGCAAGGCCCGCCAGGACCACGAAGCCGACGCCAAAGCCCGCGCCCAGCAGCTGCTGACTGAGGCCGAACAGCAGGCCAACCGCATGCGCGACGAGCGGATTCAGCAATCCAAAGACAAGTTCCGCACCCTCAAGCAGGAGTTTGAGCAGGAAAGCCGCCGTCAGAAGCAAGCCCTCGACCAAGAACTCACCGAGCGCCGGGCCACCGTCGTGGAGCAGGAGCAAAGCATCAAGCAGCTCACCCAGACCACCCAGAAGCAGCTCGAGCAGATTCAGCGCAAGGAAAAAGAGCTGGACGCCACCCGCGAAAAGATTGAAACCCAGGCCCAGCAGCAGCGCGAGCGGCTGGAGGCCCAGGAAGAAAAACGCAGAAGCGTGCTCGAAAATCAGCTGGCGAAGCTGGAGCAGCGCGAGCGGGAAGTGGAAGATGAGCTCGAAACCACCCGCCAGGACCTCGGCGAGAAGCAGCGCCTAGTGCAGCAGCAGCTCGAAACCATTTCCGGCCTCACTGCCTCCGAAGCCCGCGAGCAGCTGGTAGAAAGTCTCAAGAACGAAGCCCAGATTCAGGCCAGCTCCTACATCAAGGACGTGGTGGCCCAGGCCAAGCTTACGGCTACCAAAGACGCCAAAAAGGTAGTGCTCGAAACCATCCAGCGCACGGCCGCCGAGCACGCCATTGAGAACTGCGTGTCCATTTTCAACATTGAAAGTGACGACGTAAAAGGCAAAATCATTGGCCGCGAAGGCCGCAACATTCGCGCCCTCGAAGCCGCTACCGGCGTTGAAATCATTGTGGATGACACGCCCGAGGCCATCATTATCTCCGGCTTCGACCCGGTACGCCGCGAGGTGGCCCGCCTTTCCCTGCACCTGCTGGTGAAGGACGGCCGCATTCACCCGGCCCGCATCGAGGAAATTGTGGCTAAAACCCGCAAGAACATCGACGAGGAAATCGTGGAAATCGGGGAGAAGACCATCATCGACCTCGGCATTCACGGCCTGCATCCCGAGCTTATCAAGATGGTGGGCCGCATGCGCTTCCGCTCATCCTACGGCCAAAACCTGCTCCAGCACTCCCGCGAAGTAGCTAACCTCTGCGCCACTATGGCCGCCGAGCTGGGCCTGAACGTGAAGCACGCCAAGCGCGCAGGCCTGCTGCACGATATTGGCAAAGTGAGCACCGAGGAGCCCGAGCTGCCCCACGCCATCCTGGGCATGGAAATGGCCAAGAAGTACAAGGAGCACCCCGACGTGGTCAACGCCATCGGCGCCCACCACGACGAAATCGAAATGACGGCTATGATTTCGCCCCTCGTGCAGGCTTGTGACGCCATCAGCGGCTCCCGTCCTGGTGCCCGCCGCGAGATGATGGAAAGCTACATCAAGCGCCTCAAGCAGCTGGAAGAAACGGCCGTGAGCTTTGATGGCGTGCTGCAGTGCTACGCCATCCAGGCTGGCCGCGAGTTGCGCGTGATGGTAAACGCCGACAACGTGACCGACGACCGCGCCCAGGAGCTGAGCTACGAAATTTCCCAGAAAATCGAAAAGGAAATGCAGTACCCCGGCCAGATCAAAATCACCGTCATCCGCGAAATGCGCGCCGTATCCTACGCCAAGTAGGGGAGAAATAGTAATGACAGAAACGCCCGCCGCGACGAGAGTTGCGGCGGGCGTTTCTGTTATTGGAGATATGAATCCGGTGTGACTTGGCTGAAAGTGCTAACAGCGCTCCGAGGGCAACATGCCTGAAAGGTATGGATAGAAGTTACGGCAGCTGCGAAGCCAGATACCACACAAACAGCAGGGAAAGGCCAAGCGCCGACAACCGTAGCAGGAGCCTCGTGCTGCCCGCCAGCGTAGGAGTGGGCACTGCTGAGTGCGCCCGCAGCAGCAGGGCCACCACCCGCGCCCGTTCCGTCCAAAGCAAAAACAACAGCCCCACCGTCAGCACCACCGACTGCACCAGTGCCCCCGCGTTCAGGTGGTAGAACACGTTTATAAGCACCAGATTGCCCATCACCGCCAGCAGCACAAACACCCCCAGCAGCAGCGTCCGCCGAAACAGCAGCAGCCCGGCACCCACGATCTGCAGCCCGGCCACAACCAGCCCAAACGCCACGGAATACCCGAAGTAGTACCACGTCAGCCACTCCCCCGACTGCTGGTTCATGGGCTGCGCGGCTACTTCGGCCGGTACCACGAACTGCAGCCCAAACAGCTTTTTCCAGCCAAAGCTGGCAATGTTGAAGGCCAGGCAGTAGCGGATAATCCCGTACAGCCAGCCATACACCTGCTCCGAGTTGATGCGCTGGCGCCGCTCCAGCCCCTGCCACACCACCGGAAAAACCACTGCCGCCAGCAGCGCCGCGCCCACCAGCGAAAACACCACTATCGGCGGAAACCACGCCAGGCTGCCACTGTTGCCCAGCACCAGCAGTAGCGCCGCCACTACCAGCCCCGCTACCAGGCAGGTACCAAGTTTCTGCAGAAAAGAAGACGATTCCATAGCGTAGGGCAGTGAATTGTACAGAGCTCCAATAACCACAAATTCCGCTAACTACCCCACGCCCACACACGCAAACCGCCCTTTCGTCGTTCTGGCCCCGTCCACCATCCCCGCAACCGATGCGAAACGCCTTCCGAGTAACCCTGGCCGGCTTGCCGCTGACGCTGAGCAGCTGCGCCTCCATGTACTTCCCGCCTGCTCCCAACGCGCCCCTGCTCACCCAGAAAGGCGAAGCCAGCGGAGCCGCCCAGGTCAACTTTCAGGGCAACTTCACCGCCCAGGGCGCCTACGCGGCCACCAACCACCTGGGCATCATCGGCACGGCCTCCTTCCTGCATACCGATAAAAAGAAAAAGGCCCTCGACCACGACTTCGGCGAGCTGGGCGTAGGCTATTTCACCCGCCTCAAGGATAAGCGCGTCATCGAAGCCTACGCCGGCTACGGCTTCGGCACCAGCCACCGCACCGAGCGCACCCGGGAAGGCCTCGTTACGGACCGCCGAGATGCCCGCCTCGAAAAGTATTTCGTGCAGGTAAACTACTCCTCCAAGGACAGCAAAACCGTGCACCTACTCCAGCGCGACTGGCCCATCAGCTACGGCACGGCCCTGCGCGTGAGCTACATGAACATGTACGACTTCCGCCTGAACAACCAGCCCGGCCCCAATGAAACCAACATTCTGCTTGAGCCTATTACCTGGACGCGCGTGGGGCTGTTCGGGCCGGTGCAGTTCCAGTTTATCAGCGGCAGCAACTTCGGCTTGCGCCACCGCAAGTACATGAAGGCCGCCAACTCCGTGTTCAATTTCGGCCTCATCTTCAGCGTGGGCGGGCAGCAGGGAAGGCGCTAACCGTACCGGCCGGCACCGTTTCCGGGCGGTTTGTAGAGGTCGGGTAGCGGGTGATGAAGAATACTCCCTTATTATTGGCCTGAGAAATGCGCGGCCGCGCACGGCTCAGTCATACGCTGGCCCGCAGTACAGCCCGCCAATACCCCGAAACACCAGCTAAACCCGCTCACCACCATGACCAAAATCAAAGTAGCCAACCCCGTAGTAGAGCTTGATGGCGACGAAATGACGCGCATCATCTGGAAGTTTATCAAGGACAAGCTGATTACGCCCTACCTCGACCTCGACATCAAATACTACGACCTCGGCATCGAGTACCGCGACGAAACGAACGACCAGGTGACCATCGACGCGGCCAACGCCATCAAGCAGTACGGGGTAGGCATCAAGTGCGCCACCATCACGCCCGACGAGGAGCGGGTAAAGGAATTCAACCTCAAACAGATGTGGAAGTCGCCAAACGGCACCATCCGCAACATTTTGGATGGCACCGTGTTCCGCGAGCCTATCGTGATGAGCAACGTGCCGCGCCTGGTACCTAACTGGACGGCTCCCATCTGCATCGGCCGCCACGCCTTCGGCGACCAGTACCGCGCCACCGACTTCGTGACCAAGGGCAAGGGCAAGCTCACCATCACCTTCCAGCCCGAAGACGGCGGCGAGGCGCAGTCGTTTGAGGTGTTCAACTTCAAGAGCGACGGCGTGGCTCTGGCCATGTATAACACTGATGAAAGCATCCGCGGCTTTGCGCACGCCTGCTTCAACCAGGCCCTGATGAAGGGCTGGCCGTTGTACCTGAGCACCAAGAACACCATTCTGAAGAAGTATGATGGCCGCTTCAAGGACATCTTCCAGGAGATTTACGAGCAGGACTACCTGGCCAAGTTCAAGGAAGCCGGCATCACCTACGAGCACCGCCTCATCGACGATATGGTGGCCTCGGCCCTGAAGTGGAACGGCAACTTCGTGTGGGCCTGCAAAAACTACGACGGCGACGTGCAGAGCGACACCGTGGCCCAGGGCTTCGGCTCACTCGGCCTGATGACCTCCACACTGGTGACGCCCGACGGCGGCACTATGGAAGCCGAAGCTGCCCACGGCACCGTGACGCGCCACTACCGCGACCATCAGAAAGGCAAGCCCACGAGTACCAACCCCATTGCCTCCATCTTCGCCTGGACGCGCGGCCTGGAGTTCCGCGGCAAGCTAGATGGCAACCAGGAGCTCATCGACTTCTGCCAGGCGCTTGAAGCCGTGTGCATCGAAACCGTGGAAAGTGGTAAGATGACCAAGGACCTGGCCGTCTGCATTCACGGCAACAACGTGGAGCACGGCCGCGACTACCTCTACACCGAGGAGTTCCTGGCTGCCCTGGACGAAAACCTGAAAGCCAAGCTGAGCAAATAAACGCTGTAGGCTGCTATATCAAGAGCCCGTCTGGACGTCCAGGCGGGCTCTTCGTATAGCAGCCGAGGGAAGGATGCAGGGAAGTAGCCGAGCCTGAGCTGTGGAGCGGCTTACAATTCTTCTACTTCCAGCTCCAGGTCGAAGTTGTAATCCAGCGCGTAGGTGGCTTTGGGCTCCCGCTTGCGCAGCCCCGCCTGCACCTCCGTAACGGGCATCCACCGGGCGGGCTGGTTGACCACCAAGGGGCGCCACACCCAGCTCTGGCACTGCCCGGAGCCCTCCACCATGCGAAACGCCAGCGTAGGAAACAGCCCGGTCGCCGCCAGCCGCTGGGAGCCAGAAGGCTGTGAAACCTCTACGTAGGAATAAGTTCTCACACTCTCGCCCTTCTTTAGTTTGGGGTGATGCAGGTCCAGGTCTTCGGGCGGCGTTTGGCCATCCAGGGGCCGCACCAGAATGCGGCGGCGCACGTAGGTTTCCTGTGGTTGTGTGGTCAGCCCTTCAGCTATGATGAACAGCCCTTGAGCCGGAACCACCACCCGTTGGGCGGCTACGTCGAAGCGCAGCCAGCCCTTCTTTTCGCCCGCATTGTCCGGCGTCAGCAGCAGCTTTTGCGCCAGCAGGTTCTGGGCAGCCTCAGGGGCCTGGGCGCGGGTACCGGGGCTAAGCCAGAGGTGCACGCGGCCTTCCTGGAAATTGCGGCGCGTCTCAAACAAACCGCTGGCCTTCTCGGGCATTCGGGAGCCCAGCCGCACGCGTACGGCCCGCACGAGGTAGGTGCGCGTACTGTCCGGCGGGCCATGCCACACGGCCACGCGGCTGGTGGGGAGCAGCTCGTGCCCAAACGAAGTGTACAGACCGCGCGTTTCGCCGGGCGCACTCAGCAGGCGGGCCTTCGGATGTATACGCACGGCTACTTCGGGCAAAGTACGGTGCAGAAGAACCGAGTCGACTTGGGAAATCTGCCCAAAGACGGGAAGGCTGCTCAACAGGCCGGACAGCAAAAAAGCGCCGTGCGCGGAGAGGACGCTTCGGGACATATATATTAAGAACGACAGGTTTACTTAAGCATTACCGACTGCATAGGGCTGCTTCACCGTTGCATCACGGTGCCGGGTCATCAGCTCTCAGTCGTTGCTGCAGGACAGATACGTAAGAGTCCGGCCAGTTTAAGAGATGATGCGCAGGCAGAGCGGATACGACCACAAAGTGCCTTCATTGGCCTTTACGGCCCCGATAATCGGGAAAATCACCGAAATCAGCCCCAGCGCAAGCAGCAACGGAACCCCCACCAGCACAATGCACAGCAGCCCGGCCACTGCCCCGTAAATCAGGGTGCTGATAATCCAGTTGGCCACCATTTTGCCGTGGGCATCAAGGCCGGGAATTTCATCTTTTTTGATCTGCCACAGGATGATGGGGACGATGAAGCCTGCCCCGGGCACCACTACCCCGGCCAGTTGGGAAAGGTGCAGGTAAGTCGCCCACTGGCGAAGGTTGGCGTCGGCGGTGTGCGGGTCGTTCATGGGCGAAAGGATAAGGCGAAAGGATGGCGCAAAGTAAGCGGGGCACAGCTATTTGCCATCTATAGGATAGAAGAAGTTGGCAGCGTAGAGGCTTTTACTGCTTGGTTTCAAAAAAGGCACTCAACGGACGCTTGAACAGCCCACCATTAGTGCCCACATAGACAGTATCGCCCAAGACCGCCAGGTTGCTGATGTCAACCCGCTCTAAGCCGTCATTTTCGAGTGCTCTAAGCTTGTAGCTGAAGTTATTCCAGCGCAGCGTGAATAATTGATTGGTAGTTCCAGCATGAGAAATACCTACCAGACTGTCTCCAACGGTGTAATACTCCGTGAAGGTAAAGGCGTCAGGAGTATCGGTGTAGCGCCGCCAGGTTACGCCCTTATCCAGCGACACCAGCATGGAGTTATACTCCTCTACGATGTACAACCGCCCTTGCCATTCATAGCAGGCGTCCCGTATGGTACTTTCTGGTGTGTTTACCGTCACGAGCCGAATGGTACCATCCTGCAATATTTTGTAAATACCGGCGTCTCCCATATCTGCTAGAAAGTAGTCATCAAATGATACAATCCAGCGAAGCCGCCCGGTTAGAAAAATGCTCGGCGTCGGAGCGGTTATTACCAGGGGCTGTGCCTGAATTTGCCCAGCCTGTACACTAAGCTGAGTCAGGATAAAATGCACGTTCGGGTCGGGAGCCGCCGCAGTAGAATAGGCGAACAGCAGATAATTGTTGCGGTTGATAGCAGCGAAACTGCCATGGATGCGCACATTATTGGTCTGAACATAGGTAGCCTTAGGATCAAGCTGACGCGGAATAATTTCCAGCGACCTGCCACCTCCGCTCAGCGGGGCCTTGGTTTGTAGGATAGTTACCGCCGTATCGCGCACAGGATAGGCGGTAAATACGTTGGACATAGCCATGCGCAAGTCAATGTTCGTGGGAAATCCAGCTCCAACCTGTTCATAGTAACGTCGCTTATTGTTTGGGCTGAGAATACCCAGGTAATAAGGGGTTTGTAGATAAAGCTGGTTCTCATCCTTGGTCATATTCAGAATGTACCGGCTGGTGCCCACCGCCTGCTTTATCTCCGTCCAGCTGTACACTTTATCTACTTCCTTGACTACAACTGTCTCTATTTCCTTGCGGCAGGCCGTAGTAAGTAGCAAAGCCGAGGCAGCAAGAAAAAGATTGGTCGTGGTCAGCATAAGGGTAAGACGTAAATAATTGAGGATACAAAAAAGCCCTGGTAAATGTACCGGGGCTTTTCTGGAAACAGGAATGAACGAAAAAATTACTTTCCGCTCAACACGCGCAGCATCGTATCACCAATTTCAGCGGGCGAATCCACTACGTGGATGCCGCACTCGCGCATGATGGCCATTTTGGCGGCGGCCGTGTCGTCGGCGCCGCCTACGATGGCACCGGCGTGGCCCATGCGGCGGCCGGGAGGCGCCGTCTGGCCGGCAATAAAGCCAACCACGGGTTTCTTGTTGCCGGTTTCCTTGATCCAGCGGGCCGCCTCAGCTTCCATACCGCCGCCGATTTCGCCTATCATTACGATGCCCTCGGTTTCGGGGTCGTTCATGAGCAGCTCCACGGCTTCCTTGGTGGTGGTGCCGATGATGGGGTCACCGCCGATGCCGATGGCCGTGGTTTGGCCCAGGCCGGCTTTGGTGAGCTGGTCAACGGCCTCATACGTCAGCGTACCCGACTTGGACACGATGCCCACGCGGCCTTTCTGGAAGATAAAGCCGGGCATGATGCCCACTTTGCACTCGCCGGCCGTCATCACGCCGGGGCAGTTTGGCCCGATCATGCGCAGCCCCTCGCGGCCTTTCAGGTATTCCTTCACCGCAATCATATCCTTGGTAGGAATGCCCTCGGTGATGGTCACAATCACCTTGATGCCCGCGTCGGCAGCTTCCATGATGGCGTCGGCGGCGAAAGCCGGGGGCACGAAAATGATGCTGGTATCGGCGCCGGCCTGCTCTACGGCCTCGGCCACGGTGTTGAATACGGGCCGGTCGAGGTGCTGGGTGCCGCCTTTGCCGGGCGTCACGCCGCCCACCACGTTGGTGCCGTACTCAATCATCTGCTGGGCATGGAACGAGCCTTCGGAGCCAGTAAAGCCCTGCACTATCACTTTGGAATCCTTGTTGACCAGAACACTCATAGAAGTGGGGTTAGCGGAAAATTGCGGGTTGAGGGTGGGAATTTCGCCAGCAGTCAATGGCCGCGGCGGGGCAAAAGTAGGCTTTTTTAGGTGGAGCGCGAAGCCTTGTTTGCCATTCCACCGCCAGGCCGGAATATGGTAGAGCTTACCAAGGTGTTTACCCTGATTCTGCCGCCAACTCTGGCCCGCTACCGAAGCCGCCCATCCAAAATCCGTACCTTTGCCGGCTCTCACCCAGATGATCTTTTCTGATAATGTACCTCAATAACATTGTTGAAGCCATTGGCAACACGCCCCTGGTCAGGCTCAATAAAGTAGCCGATGGCATCAAAGGCACCGTGCTGGCCAAAGTGGAATACTTCAATCCCGGCAACTCGGTGAAGGACCGCATGGCCGTGAAAATGGTGGAGGATGCCGAAAAAGCCGGTTTGCTTAAGCCGGGTGGCACCATCATCGAAGGCACCAGCGGCAATACCGGCATGGGTCTGGCGCTGGCCGCCATTGCCAAAGGCTACCAGTGCATCTTCGTGATGAGCGACAAGCAAAGCAAGGAAAAGCAGGACATTCTGCGGGCCGTGGGCGCCCAGGTGGTGGTGTGCCCGGTTGACGTGGCCCCCGAAGACCCGCGCAGCTACTACTCCGTGGCCAAACGCCTGAGCGAGGAAACGCCCAACTCGTTCTACCCCAATCAGTACGACAACATGTCGAACACGGCGGCCCACTACGAAAGCACCGGCCCCGAGCTGTGGCGTCAGACGGAAGGCACCATCACGCACCTGGCCTGCGGCGTGGGCACCGGCGGCACCATCTGCGGCACGGCCAAGTACCTGAAGGAGCAGAATCCCGACCTCGTGGCGGTAGGGCTGGATACCTACGGCTCGGTGTTCAAGAAGTACAAGGAGACGGGCATTTTCGACGAAAACGAAATTTACCCCTACAAGACCGAGGGCATCGGCGAAGATATTCTGCCCAAGAATGTTAACTTCGACCTCATCGACCTGTTCATCAAGGTAACCGACCAAGATGCCGCCGTGATGACGCGGCGCCTGGCCAAAGAAGAAGGGCTGTTCGTGGGCTGGTCGTGCGGCTCGGCCGTACATGGCGCGCTGGAATACGCAAAAGAACACCTCAAGGAGGGCGACACCATGGTCATTATCCTGCCCGACCACGGCACGCGCTACCTCGGCAAAATATACAACGACGACTGGATGCGCGCCCAGGGCTGGCTGTAAGCCACCTCCGTTTTCGCCCCGGCCTTATGGTATTTCCTATGACGCAGAAGTTGCAAAGCATCGTCCTGGTAGACGACAACGAAACTACCAGCTTCCTGAACAACCGCCTGCTCAACCGCCTGGAAGTGGCCGAGCAGATTCAGACCTTTTCCAAGGCCGAGCAGGCATTTCAGGAACTGTGGGGCAGCCAAAATGCGGAGCCCCGCGCCGACGCACCTAATCTGGTGTTCGTAGACCTGAAAATGCCCGGTATGGATGGCTTCGAGTTCCTGGAGCTGTTCAATAAGCTGCCCGAGGCGGTGCGCGAAAAAACCGTCATGGCCGTACTCACTACCTCCATGCACGCCGCCGACACTGCCCGCGTGGCCCAGTATCCCGGCGTGGAGTACCTGGCCAAACCCCTCACCGAGGAGAAAATACAGAAACTGCTGAAAAAGCGGTTTTAACCCGTATGGCGGGTAAGTAACGTGTCATTGCGAGCAGCGCGAAGCAATCCGTCCTGAACAATACCAGCCCCGTTCTTTTACCAGAAAGCCCCTGACATCCGCGTGGATGTCAGGGGCTTTTCACGTCTCAGGGTTTGGTGCGTTGCCCAGGACGGATTGCTTCGGACAATGGCTTGATGCGCCACATGCCTCGCAATGACCGCGAAAAACAATACTTGCAGCTACACCACGGCTTCCACAAACCGGAAGGCTTCCCCGTCGAAGAGGCCTTTGTCGCTGAGCTTGAGGCTGGGAATCACCAGCAGGGCCATAAACGACAGCGTCATGAACGGGGCCTGCAGTGGGGAGCCGAGCTGCTTGGCCAGGGCATCCACGGCGGCGTAGGCTTCGGCCACGTGGTAGCCTTCTCGGTCCGACATAAGGCCGGCTACCGGCAGGGGCAGAATCAGCTCTTGCCCGTTGGGGCCCACGGCCGCCAGGCCGCCCCGCGCTTCCATCACCAGGTTCACGGCCCGAGCCAGGCTTTCATCGTCGCAGCCCACGGCCGTGATGTTATGGGAGTCGTGTCCCACGGAGCTGGCCAGGGCGCCGCCTTTCAGCCCGAAGCCTTGGATGAAGGCCACGGCCGGCGCGGCCGCTTGGTAGCGGTTCACCACGCTCAGCTTCAGAATATCCCGCGCTACATCCGGCAGCACCAGGCCGTTTCCTACGCGGGCGGGCACGTCGTGGCGGGCCGTAATCAACTGCCCGTCGAAGCACTCAATGACTCTTATGGTTGATTGTTGGTTTTTGGTTTTTGGCACTTGTAGCTCGAAGTCGGCAGCCTGCACGGTGGATGCCACAAAGTTGTTTACCACGGCTACGGGCACGGCCGGAATGCGCGTCTGCCCGCTTTCGGCCACCAACTGTCCATCCAGGTAGGTTTGCCGTACCCGGAAATCGGTCAGGTCGTCTACCACGATAAAGTCGGCCGCGTCGCCCACGCGGAGCAAACCTACGGGCAGGCGGTAGTGCTCCACGGGGTTGCGGCAGGCCACGCGCAGCACCTTCAGCACCTCCTGGCCGCGGGCCACGGCGCGCTGCACCAGCTGGTTGATGTGGCCCAGCACCAGCGTGTCGGGGTGCTTGTCGTCCGAGCAGAACATCAGGTTTTCGTAGTGCGCCGGCAACAAGTCAATCAGGGCCTCGAAATTGCGGGCTGCGGAGCCTTCCCGAATCAGGATTTTCATACCCACGGCCAACTTGTCCAGGGCTTCTTCGGCCGTGAAGCACTCGTGGTCGGTGCTGATGCCGGCTTCGGCGTAGCGGCGGGCTTCCGCGCCGCGCAGGCCGGGCGCGTGTCCATCCACCGGGCGTCCGTACTGCTGAGCCAGCCTGATTTTCTCCATCACGCCGGCGTCGCGGCTTAGCACGCCGGGCCAGTTCATCATTTCAGCCAGGTAGCCGATTTCAGGGTGCTCTTTGAATAACAGCTCGATGTCGGCGGCCGTTATTTCGGCACCGGCTGTTTCAAATGGCGTGGCCGGCACGCACGATGGGGCTCCGAAGCAGAACTTAAACGGCACCTGAGCCCCGTTTTGGAGCATGTACTGCACGCCCGCCACGCCCAGCACGTTCCCGATTTCGTGGGGGTCCGACACAGTAGCCACGGTGCCGTGCGTGACGGCCAGTCGGGCAAACTCCGAGGGCACCAGCAGGGAGCTTTCCACGTGCACGTGGGCATCCACAAAGCCCGGCAGGGCGTAGGGGAGGGCCGCATCGGGCTCGGTAGCACCGGTAGGCTCAATGGCCGCAATGCGACCGGCGGCTACCCGCACCGTGGCGGGGCGGATGGTGTTGGCAAACAAGTCGACCACGTTGGCCAGCAGGGAGAAATCGGCAGACATAGGCAGCATACTACAAGGGCAACGGGTGGCGTTGCGGGGTAAAGAACCTTAACTTTACGTACATTTTAGCAAGGTTTCCGCCGTGAGAAAGAGTATTTCCCTGTTTTTGGTCGCGTGCATGCTGCTTTCCGTGGGCAGTGCCGCTACAGGCTGCGCGCGCCACTCGTCCCTGCAAAAGAAAACGGCCTCCTACAAGCGCAAAGCCAAGAGCGGCAAGATTCCCTGCCCCTGCGAAAGTCATTAGGCTGGCAGTGTTTATTTTAATGCATAAAGCATATCAGTATGAGACCAACTGCTATCTATAAGCTATTATTTGCCGTAGGGCTGGGTTTGCTGGCCAGCTCAGCGCAGGCCCAGTACGGAAATAATGCCCTGCCGAAAATTATCACGTACAAGCCGGGCGTTTACCAGCTGCAGGATGGGAGTTGGCATACCGGTCAGCTGTACGCCGATGCCGGCGAGCATCTGCGGGTACGCAACCCCAACGATAAAAAGATAACGGAATACCAACCCATCGAAGTGCAAACATTCGTGTTGGCTAACGACACTTTCAGAGTGGTGCGGGGAGTGGATATTTCGGCCCGCCGTCGCCTGTCCAGCGCCTTTGCCAGGCAGCTTTACCGGGCAGGCAGTTTCACCGTTTTCGAGTTGGAGCATGGAGTTCCGGGGGCAGCGGGCTTCCTGGCTTCCGGTGTCACGGAACAGTATAGCCTGATCGTCCAGCCACGTACCGGCGACGGGGTGCGGGTGCCTGCCGCCAGAGGGGCGTTCGAAAAAGCCATGCTGCCCCTGTTTGGTGATTGTCCGGAACTAGCCACTAAAATCAAGGCAGGCAAACTGGGCAAGCAGCACCTGCGCGAAATTCTGACCACCTACATCCAGTGGCAGCGTACAAACTCACAACCCAGCAGCCAGCAATAGCTCAAATTTGTCATTCATGCCTTCCGAATCTCCCCTTGCCGCCCTGCACGCCGCCGCCGAGGCCGTGCGCCAGCAGCTTCAGGTAAATACCTTCGACGCTGCCGCCGTGCAGCGCCTCACCGACTTCATCGAAGCGCAGCGCGCCACCATCCAGCCCGCCGACCGCGAAGGCGTGGTGATGGCGCTGGGCTGTTTTCTGGGCCAGTGCCTGGTAGATACCTACCGGGGCGAGTGGGCCGCCGGGCCCGATGGCAGCACGGGTGTGGGCCTGGCAGGTAAATTATTTTTCAACCCCTTCTATCTGGTGAGTGAGCAGCTCACCAAGGGCCGGGAACAGTCGGTGGCCGGTTTTTTTGCTGGTATTCCGGCCCGTTTGGCAACTACCGGACAGCGTAAAAGCTGGATTAAATAAGAATTTTCAAACAAAAATTTCATTTTTCCGCGCTGATTAAATATACTTACTCAACCCACCCTGAGTCCACCCGGAAACACACCTATGGTTGAGTAAACTGGTCAGCTGAGAAGCTGGTCGCAACGAGCAGTGGAAGAACTACGTGCAGCCGCCGAAGCAGTGCGGCAAAACCTGAACATTTCGTCCTTCGACGAAAAAGCCGTGCAAACGCTGGCTCAGTTCATTGAAAAAGAGCGCGCCAGCGTGCCTGCCAACGAGCAGGCCGGCGTCATCAATGCCCTTGGGTGTTTCCTGGGCGAGTGTATTGCCCGCACGTTTGGGGGCCACTGGCACCGCACCGACAGCGGGGAAGTGGGCATCCGGCTGGGCAGCCGCACCTTTATCAACCCCTTCGGAACCGTCGAAAAACAGCTGCTGCACGGCGCCGTCGACGCCGTATTGAGCTTGTTTCGGGAGGTGGCGCCCACGTTGGCGCCGGTAGCCGTAACGCGGAGAACGTGGATACCGCTACCTTTGCCCCCGCGCCGATCCATTTCATCATGAAACAACTCGTCATTGCCATTGATGGCTACTCCTCGTGCGGAAAAAGCACCACGGCCAAGGCCGTTGCCGCTGAGTTAGGCTACGCCTACATCGACACGGGAGCCATGTACCGGGCAGTGACGCTGTATTTGCTGGAGCACAGCATCAGTTTCGACGATTTGCCGCGCATCGAGCAGGCTCTGCACGATATGACGATTTCGTTTAAGCGCAACCGCCGCACGGGCCGCAACGAACTGTGTCTGGATGGCACCATTCGCGAAGACGAAATCCGGCAGATGCGCATTTCCAACTCTGTGAGCGAAGTGTCGGTGATTCCGGCCGTGCGCCACGCCATGGTGCGCCAGCAGCAGCGCATGGGCCGCAAGCGCGGCATCGTGATGGATGGGCGCGACATCGGCACCACCGTATTTCCGGACGCCGAGGTGAAAATCTTCATGACGGCCGACACCCGCACGCGCGCCCTGCGCCGCCAGGAAGAGCTGGCCGTGAAGGGCGAGCAGGTAGCGCTGGAAGACATCATCGACAACCTCGTGAAGCGTGACCACCTCGATTCGACGCGGGCCGAAAGCCCCCTGCGCCGGGCTTCCGACGCGGTGCTGCTCGATACCTCGCATATCACCATCGACGAGCAGGTTGATTTCGTCCTGGAACGCGTTTCGGCCGTACTACTGGCTACGGCCGCCGCCGACTCGGGCTGGTGGGCCGGCAGTGAATCCGTGCGCTAGCGGCTGTTCATATTCGGGCGCGAAAGTTGCACCAAACGCGGGCTTGCGTTGTAGACACAGAATCCATGAACGTTACCATCGATAAAAATTCCGGCTACTGCTTCGGCGTCGAATTTGCCATTCAGATGGCCGAAGACGAGCTGGCGCACGAGCCGACGCTGTATTGCCTGGGCGACATCGTGCACAACCGTATGGAAGTGGAGCGCCTGCACGCCCTGGGTTTGCGCATCATCGACCGGGAGCAGCTCGGCACCCTGCACGACTGCAAGGTGCTGATTCGGGCCCACGGCGAGCCGCCGGAAACCTACCAGCTGGCCTTGCAGAACAACCTGGAGCTGATTGATGCTTCCTGCCCGGTGGTGCTTAAGCTGCAGAACCGCGTAAAGCACGCTTTCGACGTCACCACGCGCCAGGATGGCCAGATTGTGCTCTACGGCCAGCCTGGCCACGCCGAGGTAACGGGCCTGAACGGACAGACCGGCAACCGCGCCATCATTGTGATGCACGAGGAAGACCTTGAACAGATTGACTTCACGCGGCCCGTTACCCTGTTCAGCCAGACCACCAAAAGCACGGCGGGCTTCTACCGCATGAAGCAGCTTATCGAGGAGCGCATTCAGGCGGCCGGCGGCTCTTTGGAGGCCTTTGATGCCAACGACAGCATCTGCCGACAGGTAAGCAACCGGGAGCCGGCTCTGCGCCGCTTTGCTACCGAGCACGACGTTATCATCTTCGTGAGCGGGCGCAAAAGCTCCAACGGCAAGGCCCTGTTCTCGGTCGTTAATCAAACCAACCCGCGCAGCTACTTCGTGGAAAACGAGCAGGAACTGGATGAATCCTGGTTTGAGGAGGCGCACTCGGTGGGCATCTGCGGAGCTACCAGCACGCCCATGTGGCTGATGCAGCGCGTAGCCGACCGGATTTCGATTGTGCCTGAAGCGGCCGTCTAGATCCGTCAACTGATTTGAGTGTAGTAATTTTCTCAGGCCCGGCCGTTTTGGCCGGGCTTTCTTGCGTAGCTTCCGCCTGCCATGGGTAAACTCATTAAATATTTTCTCAACGGGCTGCTGCTGGTAGCGCCCATCGTGCTGACGGTGTACATCCTGGTGGCCCTGTTTTTCTGGGTCGACGGACTGATGAACATCGACAGTGAAAAATACCCGGGCCTGGGGCTGCTCACCATGTTTGTGCTCGTGACGGTGGTCGGGTTTATTGCCCGCTCCCTGGCTGTGCGCCCCTTGCTGGTGCTGGCCGAGCGGATTCTGCACCGCACTCCGCTGGTCAGCATCATCTACTCCAGCCTGAAGGACTTGTTTGATGCCTTCGTGGGCGACAACCAGAAGTTCAACCGCCCCGTGCTGGTGTGCGTGAACGAGGAAACCAAAGCCTACCGCCTTGGCTTTGCCACCTGCGACGACATTGCCGGTCTGCACCGCCCCGAGCTGATGGCCGTGTACTATCCGCACTCCTACAACTTCTCTGGCGAGCTGCAGCTGGTGCCCAAGGAAAGCGTAACCTACCTAGAGCTGCCCAGCAGCGAAGTCATGAAGTTCATCGTCTCGGGTGGCGTCTCGAAGCTGTAAGTGCGTGATGAGGTGACAGGCAACACGTGACAGATAGCCCTGGCGGCAGACTTAGCCCGTACCGCGGGCGCGTCTGCCCGCCGACGGATAGAAGCCAGTCTCTTGACTGGCGGCCGCCCCAGCGGCCATCCGGCTCCGCGCCGCTTATTGCGGCTATTGTCGGACGCTTACGCACCGTGTCACGTATTACCCGTTACTTGTTACCTTATCCCCGTCCCCATGAAAACCCTGCTGCACTACCGGCGCTACGGAAAGGGGCCGCGGGTGGTGCTGGCGTTTCATGGCTACGGGCAGCAGGAAAGCTACTGGCGCAGCTGGCTGGATGCGCTGGGGCCGGATGTTGCGGTGCTGAGCTTCGACCTGTTTTACCACGGCCGCAGCCGCCTGGCCCGCGCCGATGCTCCACTCACCAAAAAGCGCCTGGGCGAGCTGCTGACTGAGGTATTGGAACGGGAAGGCGTTGAAAGCTTCGGGCTGCTGGCGTTTAGCATGGGCGCTAAGTTTGCCCTTACCCTGCTGGAGCAGCACCCCGAGCGGGTAGAAAAGCTCTGGCTGATTGCCCCCGATGGTCTGCAACGCCAGTTCTGGTACACGCTGGCCACCTACCCGCCCTGGATGCGCGGGGTGCTGGGCCGGGCCGTGCTGCGCCCCCAGCGCCTGCTGGGCTTGCTTGATACACTGGAGGAGCGCCGCCTGGTACACAGTGGCCTCGTGCGCTTTGCCCGCTGGCAGCTCGACAGCCGCGAAAAGCGCCTGCGCGTGTACCGCAGTTGGCTGGGTTTTCGGCAACTCACGTTTCAGCTTCCGAAGCTTAGTCGGCTCCTCAACGAGCACCAGATACCCGTCACGTTTTTCCTGGGCCGCCACGACCGGGTGATTCCGCACGCCGGGCTGGCGCGGTTTATTGCCAGTATCAAAAAAGCGCAGACTGTGCTGCTGGAGGCCGGGCACGGTGGGCTGCTCTACGAAGTGGCTGCCTACCTGCGCCGTCACCCCGAGGTGCGCTGGTAGCTCAGGTCTGCAGCGCCTGCTCGTAGAAGCGACGGGCTTCCTCATCAAACACCACGAAAACCACCGTGGCGGGAAATGCATGTTCCGCCAGAAACGTCCGTGCTTCCCGCACGGCAATAGCCGCCGCCTCGGCTTTGGGGTAGCCATAGATGCCCGTGCTGATGCCGGGAAACGCTACGCTTTCCAGCTGCTTCTCCTCGGCCAGGGCCAGACTGTTGCGGTAGCAGCGGGCCAGTAGCTCCGGCTCCTGCTTGTGGCCGCCCTGCCAAACCGGCCCCACGGTGTGAATGACGTAGCGCGCCGGCAAGCGGCCTCCAGGGGTGAGCACGGCCTCGCCGGGCGGGCAACCTCCCTGCCGCGCCCGGATTTGCCGGCAGGCTTCCAGAATGGCCGGACCGCCTGCCCGGTGAATGGCCCCGTCCACGCCTCCGCCGCCCAGCAGGCTGGTGTTGGCGGCATTTACAATGGCTTCGGTATCGAGCCTGGTGATGTCGCCCTGGTAGAGGCGGATGCGCCCGAAGATGGGGGCGTCGCGCCAGGAAGAAGGGGAAGTGGGGGAGGGCATAGATGAGCGAAGTGCAGCGTAAGTAGAAGCGTGGATTTTCGTTCGGTAGGCAGTTTCAACGCTTCAACCTGGGGAATCGACGCTTCGGTAAAGTAAAGCAGGAAAGCGCGAAGAAGCCGGGTAGGTTTGAATCATCAATCACCTCAAAACTAGCCCTGCATCATGGAAACGACCACCACTCCCCGCGACCCTCAACTCTGGCGTATGGCAAAGGCCCGGGCCAGATTCAAGTCCCACCTGTTCACGTACGTGTTCGTGAACACCCTGCTGTGGGTTATCTGGTTTGTGACGGGCCGCGACGCCGACCCGCTGCCCTGGCCGGTGTGGTCGACGCTGTTCTGGGGTATTGGCGTGTTTTTCCAGGGCATCGGCACCTACGGCAATGTCAGCCGCGGGCAGCTCTCGGAGCGCGAGTACGAGCGGCTGCTGCGCCGGCGTGAAGGACAGCTGTAGTGGCTACAGCTGCCGCAGGGCTTAAAACGAGACCCGGCTGCAACCTTGGCAGGCGTCAGTTGGTTTCAGGCAGTATGAAACTGCGTCACCTTCTTCCGCTGGCCGCGCTGGCCGCGCTGGCCGCGCTGGCTTTGGCCTTCACCACGGCGCCCGCGCCCACGGCCGCCGATACCAACCTCGCCAAAATCAAGCTCCCCAAGGGCTTCGTCATCAGCTACTTTGCTCAGGGCGTGAAAAGTGCCCGGGAGCTGGCTGTAGGCCCCGATGGTACCGTGTACGTAGGCACCAAGGATGACAAGGTGTACGCCCTGCCCGACCGCAACAAAGACGGCCGTGCCGATGAAGTGGTGACAGTAGCTACCGGTCTGAACTCGCCCAACGGCGTGGCCGTGCGCAACGGGGCCCTGTACGTGGGCGAAATCCACCGCATTGTGCGCTACGACAACATAGCCGCCCGCCTCAAGCAGAAGCCCAAGCCTGTGGTGGTCTACGATAAGCTGCCCAACAAAGAGTGGCACGGCTTCAAGTACATCAGCTTCGGGCCCGATGGCAAGCTCTACGTGCCGGTGGGGGCGCCCTGCAACGTGTGCGAGCCGGAAGAGCCTATCTACGCCACCATCAACCGCCTCAATGCCGACGGCACCGGCCTCGAAACCGTGGCCTACGGGGTGCGCAATACCGTGGGCTTCGACTGGAGCCCCCAGGACAAGGCCATGTGGTTTACCGACAACGGCCGCGACCAGCTGGGCGACAACCTGCCCGCCGACGAGCTGAACCGCGCCGCCAGCTCCGGCCAGCACTTCGGCTTCCCGTACTTTTTCGCTGGCGACGTGCGCGACCCGCAGTTTGGCACCGGCAAAACCCAGAGCACCTACGTGGCACCGGCCCAGAAGCTGGGGCCGCACGTGGCCGCGCTGGGGATGAAGTTCTATACCGGCAAGCAGTTTCCGACCCAGTACCGCAACCAGATATTTATTCCCGAGCACGGCTCCTGGAACCGCAGCAAAAAGCTCGGCTACCGCATCAGCCTGGTGCGCCTCGATGCCACCGGTAAAAAGGCTCTGGGCTACGAAACCTTTGCCGAAGGCTGGCTCCAGGGACAGCAAAGCTGGGGCCGCCCCGTGTGCCTGCTGGTGCTGGCCGATGGCTCCCTGCTCGTCTCCGATGACCAGAACGACGCCGTCTACCGCATCAGTTACAAAGGGTAGTTAATGTGCTGCGCTTCGCTGATGTGCTAATGTGGATAATGAGTTAACAGGGTAATGTGTCATGGCGAGCAGCGCGACGCCATCTGGGCTGGTCAATGCTCGTTCCGTTTTTCTACCAGAAAGCCCTTTCCCGTACGCAGCGGGAAAGGGCTTTTCACATCTTATGGTCTGATACGTTGCCTATGACGCATGGCGTCGTCCTGCCTTCTCGCCATAACAGCACCTTCCTTCATCTCAACATATTCCCCTCATTAGCACTTCAGCACATTCCCCACCTTAGCACATTAGCGAAGCGCAGCACATTAAACCCACATTAGCACATTAACTCTATCTTGCCTGCCATGAAAAAGCAGCGGGTACCGAAGCGGGTAGTGGGACGGCGTGAGCTGGTCGATTTTCCGGAATTGCAGCTCTGGGGGGTGGAGGCCAAGGTAGATACCGGCGCGTACACCGGCGCCATTCACTGCTCCAACATGCACGAGGAAGTACGGCCCGATGGCCGGCGGGTGCTGCACGTGCAGCTGCTCGACCCCTCGCACCCCAACTTCGACGGCCGGCCCATGCAGTTCGCGGCCTTCTCGCGGCGGGATATTCGCTCCTCCAACGGGGAAGTGCAGGAACGATACGTCATTCGGGCCGTGTTGCGCCTGTTCAATGAGGATATCGAAACGGAATTTTCGCTTTCCGACCGCTCCGATATGCGGTATCCGGTTTTGATTGGCCGTTCTTTGCTGCGGCAACGGCGGCTGGTGGTGGATGTGCTGCGCCGCAATGTGTCGTACCGCGAAACGCACCGGGCCGCGCGGCCCCGCTAAACCTGTTGGGCTTTTCGCATCTTTGCCGCCCGCTTCTGCTCTCTCCCTTCTCCAAGCACCTCTCTCCATGAAACTGGCGATTCTTTCGCGCGAGCCGAAGCTGTATTCTACCACCCGTCTGGTGGAAGCGGCCGTGCAGCGCGGCCACGAGGCCGTAGTCATCGACCACTTGCAGTGTAACCTGGTGCTCGAAAAGGGCGCCCCCAGCATTATCTACCAGGGCCAGCCCCTCATCGGCTTCGATGCCATTATACCCCGCATCGGCGCTTCCGTTACGTTCTACGGCACGGCCGTGGTGCGCCAGTTTGAGATGATGAAGGTGCGCACGGCCATCGAAAGCCAGGCCATTGTGCGTAGCCGCGACAAGCTCCGCTCCATGCAGATCCTAAGCCGGGCGGGCGTGGGCATGCCCAAAACGGCCTTCACCAACTCCTCCGAGGAAGTGCCCGAAATGATCCGGCAGGTGGGCGGCGCGCCCGTCATCATCAAGCTGCTGGAGGGCACCCAGGGCTTGGGCGTAGTGCTGGCCGAAACCGAAAAGGCCGCCCAGTCCGTTATCGAGGCATTTCATAACCTCAAGGCGCGCATCATTGTGCAGGAGTTCATTGCCGAAAGCAAGGGCGCCGACCTGCGCGCTTTTGTGGTGAACGGGGAAGTGGTGGGCGCCATGAAGCGCCAGGGCAAGGAGGGCGAGTTTCGCTCCAACCTGCACCGGGGTGGCACGGGCAAGCTGGTGAAACTCACGCGGGCCGAAAAAGCCGCCGCCCTGCTCGCCACCAAAGCCCTGGGCCTGGGCATAGCCGGCGTGGACATGCTCCAGAGTGCCCGCGGCCCCCTGGTGCTGGAAGTTAATTCCTCCCCCGGCCTCGAAGGCATCGAAAAAGCCACCGGCCTCGATATAGCCGGCAAAATCATCGAGTACACCGCCGAAATAGCCCGTACGCGCAAGCCCAAAGCCACCAAAACCGGCAAGCCTGCCCCCAAGGCTAAGGCCATGCCCGACACCCAGGCCGATTAGCCTACCTAGCTGCACCACAATGTCCAGCCCAGTACTCTACGGCTGCGACGGGTATGCGCCCGGCTGGGCAGGGAAGCCTACATTTCATTGCCTAGTAGAAAAACTATGTTTCCTGCCTTGGCTTGCTTCTCTCCTGCATGACCTCATCCGCCACGCCCGCCGATTTTCACCTCAATGGCCTCACCATTAAGCCGGGCGAGCAGGCCACCACGCGGCTGGTGATTTCCAAGCTGCCCTCAGGAACCGTCATTGATGTGCCCGTGAACGTGTACCGCTCCACGGAGCCCGGCCCCACAGTGCTGCTGATGGCAGGCATGCACGGCGACGAGGTGAACGGGGTGGAAACCATCCGGCGCCTGATCCGGCGGGAGCTGCTGCGGCCACTGCGGGGCTCTATCATTGCCATTCCCCTGCTCAACATCTACGGCTTCCTGAACTTCTCGCGGGAGGTGCCCGACGGCAAGGACGTGAACCGCTCGTTTCCGGGTAACCCGCGCGGCTCCCTGGCCAGCCGCGTGGCCCACCGCTTCATGCGCGAAATCATGCCTTTAGTTGACTACGGCATCGATTTCCACACGGGGGGCGCGGCCCGCTCCAATGCTCCGCAGGTGCGGTGCCTGCTGGGCGAAGATGCCGAAACCGATGCCCTGGCGGCCGCATTCGGCGCCCCATTCACGCTGCACTCGGGGCTGCGGCCGGGCTCCCTGCGCGAGGCCGCCATGCGGGAGGGAAGGCGCATTATTGTGTACGAAACCGGGGAGTCTTTGCGGTTTGACGAGGCTGGGATTGAGCTGGCGCTGGCGGGCACGTTTCGGGTGCTGCACCACCTGGGCATGGCCCCGCCCGCCGCCCCGGTGGCCCGGCCCGGCATCATTTGCCCCCGCCATACCTGGCTACGGGCCAAATTCGCGGGGCTGTTTCGGGCCGATGTGCAGCTGGGCGACTACCTGGAAAAAGGGCAGGTGTTCGGTACCATCACCGACCCCTACGGGCAGATGTCGGTGAAGTTGGAGTCGATGGTGAGCGGCTACGTGGTAGGGCTCAACCACATGCCCGTGGTAAACCAGGGCGACGCGCTGCTGCACATTGGCCGCACCGATGCTGCCTTCAGCCGGGTAGATCTGAGCCCGCCCTTCGAGGAAAAGCCCAGTCGCCCCACCGAGCCCGAGCCGGAAGACGATGAACCCGACGCGAACGAGCAGCCCGCCCAGGTCTGATGGCACGGGCTGAGGTAGTTCGAGGGTAGGGGATGCGGCAGCTTGCCGCATTTTCCGTTTCTTTGGGGAGCCATTGACCGGCTGCTTACCCGTTTTTTCTTTCTTTTTCTAATGAACAACCCTTTGCGCCTCGTTATTGACGCGGTACTGGTCATTGCCGTGGCCGTATTGTTTTACCTGCACTTTGCCAGCAAGCCCACGGCTGCCCCGGCGGCTCCGGTCCGCAAAGTAGCCATCAGCACCGACTCTACTAGCCAGGCCACCTCTGCCCTGGAAGCGGTAGCCGACACCGATAAAGTAGCCTACGTGGAGTCGGAAAAGCTGCTCGACGGCTACCAAGCCATGAAGGATGCCCGCAAAGCCTTCGAGGCGAAAGTGAAAAAGTGGAGTGCCCAGAACGACGCCATCGGCCGCCAGTTCCAGAGCGCCGTGCAGAAATACCAGCAAACGGCCGGGGCCCTCACCCAAGAGCAGCGCGCCGCCACCGAGCAGCAACTGGAGATGCAGCGCATCAAGGGGGGGCAGGAGCAGCAGAAGCTGCAGCAGCAGGCCGCCGAGGAAGAAGCCCGCATGACCAAGCAGGTGCTGGACCGTGTAGACAAGCAGGTGGAAGCCTACGGCAAAGCCAATGGCTACCGCCTCATCCTGATTTCGGCGCCCGGCGGCGCCATAGCCTATGGCCGCAAAGACATCGACATCACCAAGGAAGTGCTGGCCGACCTGAACGCCGCCTACAAGAAGAAGTAAGGTGTTGCCGTTGCGCGGTAACCATAAAGCCCCTGATGCTGCCAGCGTCGGGGGCTTTGTGCGTCAGGGAGAAGTGGTAGCGGCGCAAAGCTGCTGATGCTGAGCCGGGAAATAACCGGACGCGGCTTGGGGAAGGTGCGCCGTAACGTTATCTTTCGGCTTACCCGATTGAATACAGGATTCAGGAGGGGCCACTTTTTATCTTTTCATATGCGTAACCCATATCCTTCTTTCCTATACGGCTTGCTGTTGACCGCCCTGCTGGGCAGCTGTCAGCGCGCCGAATACGCGTTTCGCCCCGCCGTGCCCACCTATGCGGCAATGCCCGTAGCGCCGACATCGGAGCCGGCTGCCGATGCCCCGCAGGCTAGCCTGGCTGCGGCCCCTGCTTCCCTGGGAGCCCCGGCGCAACAGGCCGCCGCTGTGCTGGCCAGTGCCCCGGTTACGGGGCCAGCGCCTGCCGTGGTGGCCTCTGTGCCTGCCGCTCCCCACAGAACCGTAGCGCCGGCGCACGAGGCCGCCGTGGCCCTGCAGCCGGTAAAGCGGCGCAAAGGCAAGTCCAGCAAAGCCCTGTGGATTGTGCTGGGCGTAGGGTTGTTGCTGGCTATTGTGCGCATTGCCACCGCTTCCAAAGACTAATCGGGCCGCCGCGCCTGGAAGCCCGGCACCCTCTGGCTGAGAACGGCCGGAGGGTGTTTTTTTGCGCAACACTTTTCCGAGGCGCGCTGCAACCTGCCTGCACAGCCCGGACTCTTGCCAGGAGCAAGAGGTCATCTTCCTGCCGCTCTGTTTTCCTTTATCCTCAGCTATGAAACTACGTTTACGCGGCTGGCTGCCGGGCCTGCTGCTACTGCTGCCCGGTCTGGCGCAGGCCCAGCAAAAGCACACCATCAGCGGCTACGTGCGCGACGCCGCTACCGGCGAAAACCTGATTGGCGTGGCCGTAGTGCATCCGGCCTCGGGCCAGGGTACGGCCACCAACACCTACGGCTTCTACTCGCTCACCTTGCCCGCCGCTCCCGACTCGGTGCGGCTGCTGGTAAGCTACCTGGGCTACCAGAAAGCCCGCTGGGCCGTGCCCGCCGGCACCAACCAGACGCACGACTTTCGGCTGCAGCCGCTGTCGGCGGAGCTGGCCGGGGTGGAGGTAGTGGGGAGCCGGGAAGAGAAGATTGCGCAGAGCACCCGCATGGGTACCATCAACGTGCCCATCACCCAGATCAAAACCCTGCCGGCACTGCTGGGCGAGGTAGACGTGCTGAAGGTGCTGCAGCTGCTGCCGGGTGTGCAGAGTGGAGGCGAGGGTACCAGCGGCCTGTACGTGCGCGGCGGCTCCCCCGACCAGAACCTGATTCTGCTGGATGGCACGCCGGTGTACAATGCCTCGCACCTGTTCGGCTTTTTCTCGGTATTCAACGCCGATGCGCTCAACAATGTGGAGCTGATCAAGGGCGGCTTTCCGGCGCGCTACGGCGGGCGGCTGTCGTCGGTGCTCGATATTTCGATGAAGGAGGGCAACATGCAGAAGTTCCAGGGCGAGGGCGCCGTGGGCATCATTGCCTCCAAAATCACGCTGGAAGGCCCCATCAAGAAAGACACGGCCTCCTTTATCTTCTCGGCCCGCCGTACCTACATCGATCTGCTGGCCCAGCCTCTTATCAAGGCGGCCCTGGCCAGTGACAACAGCAGCGGCTCTCTGGGCTACTTCTTCCACGACCTGAACGGCAAGCTCAACTGGAAAATCAGCTCCCGCGACCGGGTGTACCTGAGCGCCTACACGGGCTACGACAAGTTCTACTCCCGCATCCGCGACCGGCAGCAGAACGACGATTACAGCAGCCTGAAGGCCGGCCTGGGCTGGGGCAACCTCACGGCAGCTTTGCGCTGGAACCGGGTGCTCAACAACCAGTTGTTTCTCAACACCCACCTCACGTACAGCAAGTACCAGTTCAACATTGGGGTGGAAGACGAAAGCCGCCGGGGCGGGCAAACCGACAAAACCAGCCTGCGCTACTTTTCCAACATCCGCGACATCAGCCTGAAATCAGACCTGGACTATCTGCCCTCACCCGACCACTACATCCGGGCCGGCGGGCAGTACATCCGGCACTCTTTTAAGCCGGGCGCCCTACAGGCCAAGGGCTCCGAGGAGCTGAGCAGCTTCAACTCCGTGGCCCAGCTGGGGGCGCATGAGGCTTCGCTGTACGCGGAGGACGACTACCGGATAAGTGAACGGCTGAAAGTAAACGGGGGCCTGCGCCTGAACACGTTTGGGGTGCAAGGCAAGCTGTACTCCTCGCTGGAGCCCCGGCTGGCGGCCCGCTTTCTGCTCACGCCGGAGTGGGCCTTCAAGGCCTCATATGCCCGCACCACCCAGTTTATTCACCTGCTCACCAATAGTGGCATTGGGCTGCCCACCGACCTGTGGGTGCCGGCCACCAAAACCATCCGACCCCAGCGCGCCCAGCAGCTGAGCGTGGGGGCGGCCCGCACCCTGCGCCACCACGAGCAGGACTACGAGCTGAGCATGGAAGCCTACTACAAGCCCATGCACAACCTCATCGAGTACCGCGAGGGCGCCAGCTTCCTGGGCACTACCGACAACAACTGGGAAAGCAAAGTAACGAGCGGCCGGGGCTGGGCCTACGGGGGCGAAATATTCCTGCAGAAGAAAAGCGGCCGCACCACCGGCTGGATTGGCTATACCCTGGCCTGGAGTGAACGGAAGTTTCCGGAGCTAAACCAGGGCCGCCTGTTTCCCTTCAAGTACGACCGGCGCCACGACGCCTCGCTCGTGGTCATTCATAAGCTCAAGGAAAACCTGCTGCTCTCGGGCACCTGGGTGTACGGCACCGGCAACGGTGTGACGCTGGCACAGGGCCGCTACCGCCTGGGCGTGTACGAGGAGTACGACGACTACGGCCCGCGCAACTCCTACCGCATGCGCGCCTACCACCGCATGGACCTGGACCTAAGCCACACCAAGAAAAAGCGCTGGGGTGAAGTCGTCAACAGCATCTCGCTCTACAACGCCTACAGCCGCAAAAATCCCTACTACCTGTACCTAAACGAGGGCGGCACCGATGTCAATGGCAACGAAATAAAGCCCTCCTACCGGCAGATTTCGCTGTTTCCCATTATCCCATCCTTCAGCAAAAGCTTCCGCTTCTAACGCCTTGTCCGCTATGAAACTTACTCTATTCCGGACGGTGGCCGTAGTGCTGCCAACCATGCTGACCGCCTGCGAAATGGCCGTGGATGTGCCCATGCCCGAGCACACGCCCCGGCTGGCCCTCAGCTACGTGCTCAGCAACCAGGTGCCCGATTCGCTGTACTGGCAAACCTACCCGCACCGCCTGCTGACGGTGAGTGTGAGCCAGAACATATTCACTACCAAGCCGGTGCGTCAGCCGGCAGATGCTACCGTGGAGCTGCTGGATGCCAATGGGCAGGTGGTGGAGCGGTTCCGGGGGCGCTACCGCTACTACAACCCCGTCAGCCAGGACAGCATCGACGCGTATTACGTGCCCCAGTACGGCTTTGCGGGGTATCCCGGGCACCGCTATACGCTGCGGGCCTCCATGCCGGGGATGGAAACGGCCGAGAGCAGCCTCACGCTACCGGCGCCGGCCACGGTAAGTGCTGGCAGCTTTGTGCGCCGGGCGCCCGGCCCGGGCCAGGGCGAACATTCCGTAATGGGCCGCCTGAGCGTGAGCGTGCCCGACCCGGCGGCTTCTGCCGACTACTACGTGGCTACGGCCCGCGTGCTGGACACCGATGGCCGGCTTTGGGGCGTACTGAGCAACGACTATGAAAACGACCCGGAGGACGACAGCGGCATTTCCATTGAGCGGTTCCAGCTCTCGGAAAGCTACAACACCCAGCCCGAAGTGTACGCCGACCTGAACGTGAACGGCCGCACCATTTCGCTGACCCAGAACGTGCGGGCCTGGTCTTCGGGCGGCTACGTGCCGGGCCAGCCGCAGTACCGGCCGCCGGCCTTCGTGGAAGTCACCATCAGCACCCTCACCCGCGAAGCCTACGACTTTTACCAGTCGGTGAAGCGCTACCGGGATAGTGACGGCAACCCGTTTGCCGAGCCCGCGCCGCTGGCCTCCAACGTGCGCCACGGCTACGGTCTGTTTGGCGGCGCTACGGACGTGACCTACCGGATACCTATCCAGTAACCCGATTAAACCCGGCGCTGCTAGGTACATCCAAGCCAGGGTTGTTTCCTCCTCACTGTTCTGGCTTATGCGTAATCATCCGTTGTTTCTGGCACTGGCTCTGCTGTTTGGGCTGAGCTTCTCAGTTTCTTCCTGCGTGGCCACTGCTCCCGTAGTGGCAGGGCCCCCGCCTCCCCATCGTGTAGTGGTAGTGCAGGCGGCCCCGGCGGTGGTGCGGGCCCGCCCGCTACCGCCCCC
The DNA here is from genome assembly GCF_015773195.1 of Hymenobacter guriensis. Classification (GTDB taxonomy): domain Bacteria; phylum Bacteroidota; class Bacteroidia; order Cytophagales; family Hymenobacteraceae; genus Hymenobacter; species Hymenobacter guriensis. The sequence goes on along the minus strand of NZ_JADWYK010000001.1, from coordinate 680,799 downwards.
GCGCCGTTACTACCACCGTACCAACTACCGGCGCCCGGGCCGGGTGATAATGGTACGGTAGAACGAAGTAGTAACATCAAGAAAAAAGCCCCGCCAGCTTAGCTGGCGGGGCTTTTTGAGTCTGCAACAGAATCTTAGCGGTGCATGAGGCGCTTGGTCACGGTGCCTTCCGGGGTGTGGGCGCGTACCAGGTACACGCCGGCCGGCAGGCCGCTCAGCTCCAGCGTGGCGCGGGTAGCGCCTGGCTGCGTGCGTACGGTGGAGGTGCGCAGCACCTGACCAACCCCGTTGAGGATTTCTACCCGTACCATACCAGCCTGCCGCAGAGCCGGCAGCTCCAGCGTGGCAGCGTCGGTGGCAGGGTTGGGGTAGAGGCTGGTGCGCCCCGCCAGTTCCCGGGCCTTGCTGCTGAGGGCTACCTCCTTAAAGTCGGTGAAGGTGTTCATCTGCAGCGGAGTGTACTCCTCAAGGCCGAAGAACGGATATACCACTTGGGTGGCCTGCTGAATGAGGTTGCCGGCTGCATTGTAGCGCGAGGCGTTTTTGATGCCGTAGAAGTACTCCCAGGAGTCACCGTTCCAGTCTTCCAGCTTCAGCTCGGCCAGGTTGCCGTGCTCATCGCGGGTTTCGGTGTCGCGCATGTACGCAATCCAGTTTTCGCCTTCCAGGTATTCGGTGGTGGCCACGCTGCCCGTAGCGGTATAGGTAGCGCTGAAACGCTCAGTGGTTACCCAGTCTTTCTTGTCCAGCTCCTGAAAGTTGTAGGAACGTGCCTGGCCCAGGGTGTAATCGTGCCATACGATGTCGGTGTGGCGGTATGATACTTCCCAGGCATCATCTGCCCATTCTTCGAAGGTAATCTGGGTGGGCTTGCCGTCAGTGCCCAGCACGTAGGTTTCCCGCAGCGCATTGATGAAGGCTCCTGCTTCCCCATCATACTCCTTCGTAACCCGGCTGGTGAGCTGCTTGGCCGCGTTATAGGTGTTTTCGTACTTGCTACCCTCATAGGTTTCCCAGGCAGTGCCAGACCATTCCTGCGTCACCTCTTCCGTGACCATCTGCTGAGCGTCGAAGGTAGTAGCGGTGCGTTCGTAGTTTTCCCAGGCCTTGCCGTCCCAATCCTGCTGGATGGACTCCGTCTGCACACCCTGCGCATTGTAGGTATTGAGCGTCTGCGACAGGTTTTCGTGGGTGATGGAGTCGGTATACACCTCTTGCGTTACCTGTGCATTGGCGTTGTAGGTGTACTGCACGTGGGCGGCATCCACCCATTTGCCAGCGGCTCCATCTTCGCCTGCTTCCCAGTTGTAGGCGTGGCCCTGGTAGGGCACTACGGGCGCCTGGGGCTGGCGCTTGGCTGTGGGGCGCTTAGTGGTGGGCAGTACGGGTACTGCGGTGCGGGGCAGCTCACGCAGCTGCTCGCGCAGGGCCTTGGTGCCAAGCTGGGCCTTAGGGAAATGCGGGGCCGCGTGGTGAGCCGATTGAGCTACAACGGATTGAATAGACAGTCCAGCGGCTACAAAAAGTAGGGGTAAACGCATATAAAAATGGAAAAGTGAAGCCCGTACGGCAATGATTGAAAAGCTAATGTATCGACTCAACACCGCATGCGCAAGTTGCTTGCCGGCGGAATAAAAAACGAACAGGCTCCATCCCGAACCCGGATGGAGCCTGCCAACGCACTACTGAGGGCGCTTAGCGCTTGATAAGCGGATAAGCTAAGGGGCCTTCTGTGGTGTGCAGCCGAAGGGTGTATAGCCCGGCCTGCAGGCCCTGCACATCCACCTGCTGGCGGATGCTGCCCTGGTGAGGCTGCAGGGTCAGGGTGCGCACTACCTGGCCCAGGCTATTGAGCAGTTCTGTTTGCATGGGTGCCGTTTGCCGCAGGCCGCTCACCGCCAGCGTTACGCTCTCGGTGGCGGGGTTGGGGTATACGCTGCCACTGTGCGTACGGGTGGCCGGCCGGCTGGCGGTAATGACAAACGACTGGAAGGCGCTGTGGTTGGTGCGGGAGGTGTTATCGAACGAGTCGTCGCTCAGATCAAGGTCCTGCTCCACGGAGCGCAGCACGCGGTTGTTAGGGCCATACGTGAGCACCTGGCGGGTTTCCGAAGAAGTTTCCCACGCGGTGCCATTCCAGAATTCTTCGCGTTGGCCGGCTTCGTTGCCAAAGCTGTCGAACAGGAAGGACTCCTGCGAGTCATTCACCCAGGCGTTGTTTTCGCGGATCTGCAGGGTTTCGGTGCTGCCCCCATTGCCGGCGTAGGTGAAGGTGTGGCGGAAAACGTCTTTCCAGGCGTTGTTTTCCCACTCCTGCTCTTCGTAGGAGGCCGGCGTGAGCGTGGCCCAGTTGGCCCAGGTGAAGTTCCGCTCCCGACTTTCATTTACCCAGGCCGTCTTGTTCCAGAACTGGTACGTAACGTCGGTATAGCGGCCATTGCTGACGGTATACACCTCGCGGGTAGCCTTGGTATACGGGCCGTTGTTCTTGGATTCTTCCTCCACCACTTCCTGCTTAAGACCCTGAGCGTTGCGGGTAATAATAAAGCGGGAGCTTTGCGCGGGTACCCAGGCCGTACCTACCCAGTCCTCCGTCGCAAACGAAATCAGGTCGCCGTGCGCATCATACCCAAAAAGAAGCTGGGAGGCGTTGCTCCACTTCGTGCCCAGCCAGACCTCGATCTTCAGAATCGAGGGCCGGCCCTGCCCATCGAAGGTGTAGCCCTGGCGCATCAGCGGAGTCTTGCTGACGGAGTCCGAATACACGATCTGCGAAGGTCGGGCCTGGGCATCATATGTGAAGGCGGCCATTTGAGCATCTTCCCATTTTTCTTCTTCCTCATTCCAGGCATAGGTCACCGACTGGCCCGGCCGGTACACGGTGGTTTTGGCCTGCACGGCCTGCTTTTCGTGCCAAGGCGTGCGGGTAGGCAGTTGCACAGCACTGTGGAGGGCGGCGGGCAGTGCGCGGCGCAGGTAGGCCTGCGCCTTGTGCTGCGCCTGCGCGGTAGTGGCTGCTAAGCCGCACACAGCGGCCAGCAAAAAGAGTCGAAGAGTTTTCATAGCAGAAAAAGAAGGGTGACAGAGCGGAAGCCGGGCCGTGCAGGAAGCAGCGGGACCAGCAACACAAAGGTCTGGCTGGCACGTGCGCGGCACAATCACATAAGTATGTGGAGTGGCGGCTCAAGCCCGGGGGAGGCGCCCCCGCGCCTCACATATTGAAGTGAAGCCCCGCTGCAAGCCAACCAGGAGTCCATAAAAAAACCGGCAGCAGACCTGAAGGCCCACCGCCGGTTTCGGCTGGCTGCGTTTGTCGCCGGGAGGCTACAGGATAATGCGCAAACTCAGGGCTGCATCATGGTACACGCCCGCGTTGCCATCAAACACCTCGAAGAAGGGCTTGTAGTCGACGCCGAGCACGAAGGGCAGGTCGGGCATCTTGTACTCCAGGCCCAGAATCAGGTCAGCGCCGGCGGCTACGTAGCGCGAATCATCGTTGTAATACCGCGTGTAGTAGGTACGGCCCTTGTGCTTGTAGTAGCGCACTTCATCATAATAGTAACGCCCCCGGTAAGCGCCCACGTGGGCACCAGCTCCATAGTAGTAAGCCAGGCCTTTTATGTCCTTGATGGCGTTCTGCTTTTCGAGCAGGAGCGTGAGACGGGCACCTTTAGCTTTATATTCCGTCGTGACGAGGGCTTCGAGAGCTACGCCGTTCTTGCCGCTCAGAAAGTGTTTCAGGGTGAGGCCCGAGGAATAGCCGCCGGCCCGCAGGCCTACGCCGGTACCATAGCCGGCGCCACCGTCACTGCCTTTTTTCTGGGCCCAGGCGCTGGTGCCAGCCAAAAGCACCATCAGCAGGGCAACCATTACATTCTTTTTCATGCGCACTAAGAGGAAATAAACGAACTGGTGAACCACAAAGGTAACACCCGACCCGCCAATGAGCCGGCCGCCTTAGCCGTCGGCCCGAATACCGCGGGCAATTTCATCCGACAGGTATACCCGGCTACCGCCTCCATCCTGCCCGGCAGCGCCCAGCATAGCCTGCGCTACCGCCTCGGCCGATACGGCCCGGTACTTGCGCAGTGGCCCTACCAGCAGGGGCTTTACCAGGCCCAGCACCACGGCGCCTACCTGCTCGCCGAGACGCTTGTCGGCCCGCTCGCCCAGCAGCAGGGAGGGCCGGAAGAGGTGAATGGCCCGAAACGGCGTCTGGCGTACGGCCGCTTCCATTTCGCCCTTCACGCGGTTGTAGTAAAAGCGCGAGTCCGCGTCGGCACCCATAGCCGACACTACCATCAGCTGGGCCGCGAAATTGGCCGCCGTGAGGGCGGCCAGCTTCACTACGTACAGGTAATCGACCTTGTAAAAGGCCTCTTTGGAGCCGGCCTGCCGGATGGTGGTGCCCAGGCAGCAGTACACATCGTCGGCAATCAGGCGCAGGCGGTGCTCCTCCAGGTGGTCGAAGTCTACCACGCGTTGCTCCAGCTTGGGGTGCACCAATGGCAGCGCCCGCCGGCCTACCGCAATTACTTTGGCATACCGGTCGCTGGCCAGCAGCAAGGGCAGCAGGTGCTGGCCTACCAGGCCGCTGGCGCCGGCAATAAGGGCGGTTTTCTGAATTTTCATGGCAAGAGCAACAACCGGAAACCTACCAGGCTACCGGCCGTCCTTACGCAAAAAAGGCGTGTGGGGCTACATAGCTGCCCGCTAATTTAGCTCTCGGCTACCAACTGGGTGTGCTCGGGGAAAAGCTGCACCAGCCCGCGCTTATACAGCGTGCCCAAAGCTTTTTTGAACACCTTTTTGCTGATACCCAGGCGGCGGTAAATGTCGTCCGGCTCACTTTTATCGGACAGTGGGAGGGAGCCCCCGGCCTGGCGAAGCGCCGTCAGCAGCTGCTCGGCCACGTCCAGGGCCTCATCGAACCCGGGTTTCTGCAGGCTCAGATCCAGCTTGCCATCGGGCCGCACGCGGCGCACGTAGCCGGTGTGCACGTCGCCCAGGCGCAGGGGCTTGAACACTTCGTTGTGGTAGAGCAGGCCCTGGTGGGTGCCATCCACAATGACTTTGTAGCCGAGGTCGGTTTCCTCGGCCACGAACAGGTCGGCCGCGTCGCCCTCCTTACCGGGGTAGGGCTGGTCGCTGAGAAACCACTCCCACTTGGCCGAGGCCACAATGCGGTCCGTGGTTTCGTCGAGGTACACAAACACCGTGGTCCGCTCGCCGGGGCGCAGGTTGCGGCGCTGGTTGCGGTAAGGCAGGAGCAAATCTTTTTCCAGGCCCCAGTCGAGGTAGGCGCCGGTGGGCGTCACGTCGCGCACGCTCAGGGCCGCAAACTGACCCACGCGGGCGTAAGGCTCCAGGTTGGTGGCAATCAGCCGGTCTTCCGAGTCGCGGTACACAAACACGCGCACCACGTCGCCCACGCGGGTCCCTTCGGGAATGTACTTGCGCGGGAGCAGCAGGTCGCCGTCGTCGGAGGTCAGGTACATCCCGAAATCAACTTCGCGGGCTACTTCCAGGTCGTTAAAATCGCCGAGTTGCATAAGGGTAGGAATTGCGCGGAAAACAGAGCCGTAGTCTGATTCCGGCCCCAACGCAAAGGTAGAGGAATGTCAAACAAGCCGCCGACCTGCCAGCAGGCGACTCAGCAGACGATATGCAGGCGTCAAAAGGCCTCGCGCGGACGGCAGGTCTTACTCATACCGCGTAATGCCCGGCTGGCCGAAGGTGAAGCCGCTGAAGTCGTAGTAGGGACGGGCGTTTTCGAAGATGCGCAGGCCGTTGTTGGTGTACTGCCCGCGCGGGTAGAAGCCCAGCAGCAGCTGGAAGGTGCGCAGCACGGTGTACTCGTTGCGGAAGCGCAGCCCGATGCCGATACCGGTATACGGCGCCTCGCTGAAGGGTAGCGCCCGGCCCGGCTTGGTGTTCAGCCAGGCCGCGTCCAGAAAGCCCACTGCCGCCACCCGGAAGCCCAGAAACGAAAATGGCGTGTACACAGTGGTTTCGTAGTTCACTACGAAGCGGCTGGTGCCGCGCAGGTTGCCATCGGAGGTGAAGCCGCGCAAGCCCCGCTCTCCTTCAATCGAGAGGGGCCGCTCATCGGGCCGCCGGTTGATACCGATGAGGGAACGGTTCCAGAAAAAGTGCCGCCACTGGAAGTTGCCGGTGTGGTAGAGGCGGGTGAAGTAGAGGATTTCGCTGCTGACGAGGCCCTGCTGCCAGTCGTTCTGCCGGCCCTGGATAAAAGAGCTTACCTCGCCGCGCATATACAGGTAGCCCCGGCGTGGGTGGTAGCCGGCGCCCGCCAGCTGCAGGCCGTAGTAGCGGCGGTTGGCTGTGCCGTTAAATTCGTAGCCGGCCGTGAGGCTGGCCAGGGTGCCCGTCGGAATATCCTCGGTGCGCCCGAAGCCAAACAGGTAGGTGTCCTTATAATAGCGCCGCACGCTGTAGCCCACTGTGCCCAGCAGCAGCACGTTGTCGCGCTGGAGCGGGTCGTAGCTGCGGGAGTAGGCGGTGCGAATCGAGCGGCCCGAGACAATCAGCCGGCCGGGGTTTTCGTAGCCCAGGTCGTAGCTTTTCAGGCGCAGGGAGCGGCCCAGCCACATATCCTGCACGTTGTAGGTGACGGGCTTAAACACGTACGGGTCTTCCGGGGTGCCCATCCCGCTGACAGAAGGCATCAGGTCGTAAAAATCGTAGCTGAGGCCCCCCGCGTACTTGGTGGTGATGGAGTAAAAGTCGCGGGTGACGCGCAGGCCGCCCTGGCGGCGCCGGGTTTCGTTGAGGTAGTTGGCCTGGGCATTCAGGAAGTAGCGGAACGGCACGAGGTAGCTGCCCTCGTAGCGCCAGGGCTGCGAGCCTACCTGCCCATCGGTGCTGCGGCCGTACTCGTAGCGGTTGCGGAATTGGTGGCCCTGGCCCAGGAAGTTCACGTCGCGTAGCCCGATAACGCCGGCCGCGACGTCGCGCAGCTGCACCGAGCCGCTCAGGCTGAATACGTCTTTGGTCACCACTTCGATGTCCACACTGTCGCGGGAGCTGGTTTGCTCATTCACGAACACACGGGCGTCCAGCAGCTCGGCCGTCTGGCGCAGCAGACGCTCCGATTCCGACAGCGCCTGGGGCTCCAGCTCGTCGCCGCGCCGAAACAGCAGCACCTGCCGCACCCGCGCCCGGGAAGTTTTGATGTGCAGCGCGTTGCCGCCTTTTTCCAGCAGGTTGCGCGGCATCCGGCTGGGGTCGTTGATGCGGTAGCCGAACGCGTCGAGGGTGCGGATGTTAATGCGCCGCACGATTTTGTAGTTGTGCCGGTCGTACTGCCGGTTCAGCAGCTCGGCATCGAGGCCGGCCTTTTCCTCGCGCCGCTCCGTGAAGTTGAACAGGGCCGCCGCAGCTTTGCCGGCAATGGTTTTGCGCTTGGTATAGGCCTTAAGCTGGTTGAGCAGCTTTTCCTCGTCGAAGCGGCGGCGCAGGGAGTCGGCTCGGGTTTCGCTGATGGTGTCGGGCGCGGCCGTGGGCACGGGCTGCTGAGCCGCGGCGGGCAGCACCATGCCCAGCGCCAGCAAAACTCCCCCAATCCAGGCCACATAGTTCATAGCATTCCCACGGCAGATCGGGCAAGATACAGCCTCGCCGGCTTTGATGCACATGCTTGCCGCGCGCAGGCAAGCAGAAGAGCAGCAGGTTGCCCAATCAGGTTGGCAGAGCCCGAACGAAAAGGCCGGTCGGCTCTTGGGAAAGTTGATGCCACCAGCGGAACGATTCTAAAAAAATTAGCCTTGTATTCTATTGCGTAGCAAAGAGCAAAGGAGTATTTTTAAGCCCAGAAACCGCCCCCAATGAACGAGCGAATCCAGGAAAAGCTAAGTATTTTGGCAGACGCCGCGAAGTACGACGTATCGTGCTCCAGCAGCGGCGGCAAGCGCAAAAACGTAGATAAAGGCCTGGGCAATGCCGAGGGAATGGGCATCTGCCACTCCTACACCGAGGACGGGCGCTGCGTGAGCTTGCTGAAAATCCTGCTCACCAACCACTGCATCTTCGACTGCGCCTACTGCGTGTCGCGCCGCTCCAACGATGTGAAGCGCGCCGCCTTTACGGTGGATGAGGTAGTGGACCTGACCATGAATTTCTACCGCCGCAACTACATCGAAGGCCTGTTTCTTAGCTCGGGCATCTTTTCCTCGCCCGACTACACGATGGAGCGACTGGTGCGCATCATCAAAAAGCTGCGTACGGAGCACAAGTTCAACGGCTACATCCACGTGAAGGCCATTCCAGGCGCTTCGGAGGAGCTGATTCAGGAAGCCGGCCTGTACGCCGACCGGTTGAGCGTGAACATCGAGCTGCCCTCAGAAATGGCCTTAACCACGCTGGCCCCTGAGAAAAACTACCAGGAAATCCTGACGCCAATGGCGCAGATCCGGGACGGCATCATCCAGAACAAGGAAGAAAAGTCCCTGTTCAAGAAGGTGCCGCAGTTTGCCACGGCCGGCCAGAGCACCCAGCTCATCGTGGGCGCTTCCTCGGAAAACGACCTGCAGATCATCAACCTGTCCGACTCGCTCTATAAAGGCTACGGCCTCAAGCGCGTGTACTACTCGGGCTACATTCCCGTCACAGACGACGCCCGCCTGCCGCAGGTCACGCAGCCGCCCCTGATCCGGGAGCACCGCCTCTACCAGACCGACTGGCTGATGCGCTTCTATGGCTTTCAGGCCGATGAAATCCTGGACCCCGCACATCCCTTCCTCGATCTGGAAATAGACCCCAAGCTGGCCTGGGCCCTGCGCAACCGCCACGTGTTTCCGGTGGACGTGAATACCGCCGACTACGAAATGATTCTACGCATTCCCGGCGTAGGGGCCCGCTCGGCCAAGCGTATTGTGGCGGCCCGGCGCTTTGCCCCGCTCACCCTCGACCACCTGCACAAGTTCGGGGTGGTACTCAAGCGGGCCAAGTTCTTCCTCACCTGCCGCGGCCAGGCCCTGGAGCGCCGGGAGCTGGACGAGCAAGCCATCCGCCGCCAGATTCTGTTCGGGGCCGGCTCTGTCCGCTCGGCCCTTGTCACCCAGCAGCTCGATCTGTTTGCCCAGGCTTCCTAGCTGGTGTTTGACTTTGCTTGGTCCTGGGGCCAGCCACGAATCTAACAACCAACAACAATCAACTTAAAACAATCATCATGACTGTTTCTCACCGCGGTGCCGACGCGTCGGCCGCTCCAACTCACATGGCTAAGTCGGAAAAAGTAGCGCGTCTGGCGTGTTGCTGCAAGCTCTCAGAACTGCTGCCGCTGGTGCGGCAGATGCACCAGCGGGCCGCCCAGGCCAATGCCTCCCGCCAGGAGCAGCAGGCCGCTTAGCGGACCGCCTGGCATAACCTTTCCGGTCGCGGCCGGGTAGGCAGAGCATGACTTTTCCACTCGAGCACCACTACGTTCGCACCAACGGCCGCACCCTGCACGTGGTGCAGTGCGGGCCCGCCGGCGGGCCGCTGGTCGTGTTGCTGCACGGCTTTCCCGAATTCTGGTACAGTTGGCGGCACCAGTTGCCTGTCCTGGCCGCGGCAGGTTTCCGGGTGTGGGCGCCCGACCAGCGCGGCTACAATCTCAGCGACAAACCCACGGGGGTAGCGGCCTACCGTCTGTCGGAGCTGGGCAAAGACGTGCTGGGCTTGCTCGACGCGGCCGGACACGCGCAGGCCATTCTAGTTGGGCACGACTGGGGCGGCATTGTGGCGTGGTGGCTGGCGGCAGAGCATTCCAACCGGATTTCGCGGGCCGTTATCCTGAACGTACCGCACCCCAGGGCGCTGGGGCAGGTGCTGAGGCAGGCCCCGCGCCAGCTGCTGAAAAGCTGGTACGTGTTCTTTTTCCAGCTGCCCGGGCTGCCCGAGTGGCTGTTTCGGCGCCGGCGGTTCCGGTTTGGGCGTGGCAGCCTCCGGGGCACGAGCCGGCCAGGGACTTTTCCGACTGAGGAGCTGAGCCACTACGTAGCCGCGTGGGCGCAGCCGGGGGCGCTGACGAGCATGATTAATTGGTATCGCGCCGCGTTGCGCCATCCCTCGCGTACGGGTCGTGTAACCATTCCGGTTCAGGTGCTGTGGGGCCGACAGGATGCGTTTCTGGAGCCGGAGCTGGCCCAACTCAGCCTGCGCCACTGCGACCAGGCCACGCTAACGTATTTCGATCAGGCAACTCACTGGCTGCACCAGGAAGAGTCCGCCGAAGTGAACCGGCTGCTGCTAAAGTTTCTGGGGCCGGAACTGCCGGATTTTCCATCTGTCTAACTGCTGCATATGCCGCGATTTCTGCCTGCGTCTCAATCGTCAGCTCCGGTGCCAAGCGCCGCCAACCCGCGCAGGAAGGCTCCAAGTCTGCACAACGCTCCGCTCGACTACTCCTACGACGGCACGTTTGAGGGCCTGCTGACGGTCTTGTTCACGGTGTATGACCGCCAGGCCGCGCCCAACAGCATTCAGCCCCACGGCGCGGTGCAGGGCGGCTTGTTTGCGCAGCCCGTATCGGTAGTTACCGACGAGGCGCTGGCCGCGCGGGTGTGGAAAAACCTGCTGCGCTATGTGGATAAAGATGCCCGCATGCGCCTGTTTCACGTGTTTCTGAGCGAAGCGTCTGACCGGGAGCTGCTGATTTTTCGCTACGCTGATTTGGCTATGCGCACCGGCCGCGACATCTCGGAAAACTACGCCGACGACAACGTGCGCCGCGTGCAGCGCCTGGCCCAGCAGATGTACCGCGAAAAGCACCGTATGGAGGCCTTCGTACGCTTCGAGAAAACCCAGGATGGCCTGTTCCACGCCACCATCGAGCCCGATTTTGACGTGCTGCCGCTTATTGCCGCCCACTTCACCACCCGCTACGCCGACCAGCGCTGGCTGATCTACGACCGGCGCCGTCGCTATGGCCTCTACTACGACCTGCACCATACCGACGTAGTGGAGTTTGACTCCGCTTCGCCCCGGCACAGCGCGTCGGTGTCAGCTACGGTGCTGGACGAGCGGGAGCCGTTGTTTCAGCTGCTCTGGCAGGCGTATTTCGACCACGTGAATATTCCGGAGCGCAAAAACCTGAAGCTGCACCGCCGCCACATGCCGCTGCGCTACTGGCGCTACCTCAGCGAAAAGCAGCCCCGCGAGCAGCGCTTTGAAGCTATTCGCAACAAGCGGCCGGTGCAGCCTGGAAGTCCGGCAATAGGGCAGGGCGAGCGGGCGGAGGAGGAAAAAGGCTAATTTGCGCCTATTCCTTTCTTTCCTGATTTTATGGGTTCTACTCTTGTTTTCGGTGGCGGCGGTCAACTGGGCCAATGCCTGCAACATGTAGCGCAGCAGCGCAACCTGACGGATATCGTGTTTCTGCCCGAGGAGCAGGCCAACATCCTGGAACCTGCAGCTCTGCGCGAAACCTTTACCCGCTACCAGCCTAGCTACATCATCAACTGCGCCGCCTATACGGCTGTGGATAAGGCCGAGGATGAGGTAGACCTGGCCCGCCGCGTGAACCGCGACGGCGCTGAAAACCTGGCCCGCCTGTGTGGGGAGTTTGGGGCCACGCTGCTGCACATTTCCACCGACTTTGTGTTCGCCGGCACCGGCAACCAGCCCCTCACGGAAACCGACGAAGCCGCGCCCATTAGTGTGTACGGCCTCACCAAACTCGAAGGCGAGGAAGTTATTCCGCGGCACACCAGCCAGTATTTTATTCTTCGCACCAGCTGGCTGTACTCTGAGTACGCTGGCAACTTCGTGAAAACGATGCTGCGCTTTGGCCGCGAGCGGGAAGAAATGCGCGTTATCTGGGACCAGCTTGGCACGCCAACCTACGCCATTGACCTGGCCGGCTGCCTGCTGCACGTCATCCAGAGCGGCAGCACGGCCTATGGGCTCTACCACTACAGCAACGAGGGCGTCACGTCCTGGTACGATTTCGCGGCGGCCATTTTCGAGCTGGGCGGCCTCTCTACCCGGGTGGTGCCCATCCGCACGGCCGAGTACCCTACCAAAGCCACGCGCCCGGCTTTTTCCGTGATGGACAAAACCAAAGTGAAAAAAACCTTGGGGCTGACTATTCCGCACTGGCGGGAAAGCCTGAAAGTTTGCCTAAGCCGGCTGGCTTAAGACCTATTGCAGCGTAGGAGCCCAAGGCCCCACCTGGCAGTTTAGTAGCTGCCAAGCGGGGCTTTCTTGTGTGCGTATGGCTGGAGGATAGGAAGGTAGTCGAGCAAGAAAAATTGGTTTTCTGGCCATTTGAACCCATTTTACGAGGTATGAACCCAGCCATAAATCCAATCGAGAGTCCTGTTTATACGCTTGCCGCACACGTACAAACCTTGTATTGGCTTGGGTACGGCGGCTAAAGGAAAGTAAATGGAAAAAACCACCCGAGCTGGGTTTGCGCTTTAAGCGCAAGCAGAAGGCCTCACCAATTCAGAGGAAACCGGCACCAGCCTCGGCCTATAGCTGAATAGGCTTTCGCTATGTGCTGGGTCGGACAGGAAAATAAGCCTGATTTCATAGGCTAATAAGCAGCAACAAACTCATCTACTAATCCCCACCACGCATGAACCAAACGACTACTACTGCCCACCTTTGGCGCCGCCTGGCGCGCCCGCTGCTGGCGGGGGCGGCCCTGCTCGGCAGCGCCCTTACCATCAATGCCCAGACGCTGGTCTGGGAGGAAAACTTCGACGGCAACGCCATCAACCCCGAAACCTGGACCTTCGACTTCGGCGACGGGTGTGAACGGGGCGTTTGCGGCTGGGGCAACCAGGAGTTGCAGTACTACACCAGCCGCTCCGAAAATGCCCGCGTGGAAAACGGCAGCCTCGTGATTGAGGCCCGCAAGGAGAAATTCCAGACCAAGGAATTCACTTCCGCCCGCCTGAAAACCTTTGGGCGCGTGCAGTTCAAGTACGGAACGCTCGAAGCCCGCATCAAAGTCCCCAACCTGAAAAACGGCCTCTGGCCCGCGTTCTGGCTGCTGGGCACCACCGGCACCTGGCCCGCCAGCGGCGAAATTGACATCATGGAAATGGGCGCGCAGGCTTCGTACCCCAATAACGTGAACAACTGGATGAGCGGGGCCGTGCATTGGAGCTACAAGGGTACTCAGGCCGACTATGGTCAGACCTACAAAGGCACCGCCGACCTCACCGACGACTACCACGTGTACAAAATGGTGTGGGATGCCCAGGCCATCAAAATGTACATTGATGGCACCCAGTACTTCGTGGTGGACATTTCCAAAGCCACGGAAAACGACATGGAGGAGTTCCACAAGCAGCAGTACATCCTGCTGAACTTGGCCGTGGGCGGCAACTACACGGGCATTCCCAGTGTGGGCGGCATTACGGCTCCGCTGCCGGCTAAGATGATGGTGGACTACCTGAAGCTCTACCAGAATCCTAGCGACGAGCTGTACCTGGCCAAGGAGCACGCCTACGCCGGCGAATTTGGCATCTACACCGAAAAGGCGTCCATCACCGACAAGCTGAAGTTTGGCGAGGGTGCGGAGCTGTACTACTGGAACAACTTGGTCAACCTCGACCCGGCCCCAACTGCCTACGAAGGCAGTGAGGTGCTGGCCGTGCGGGCCGCGAGCGGCAGCTGGTTTGGCATGGGCGTCGACCACGCGCCGCTGAACATGCTCAACTTCGCCGAGAACGGCGCCCTCAAGTTTCAGTTTAAGAGCAGCTACAAAGGCCAGTTCAAGATTGGCGTGAAAAGCGGGCATGGGGAAAGCTGGATCAACTTCCCGGCGAATGGTGCGGCTCAATACGGGCTGGTGCGCGATGGTGCCTGGCACGAGGTAACCATACCGCTCAGCGCCTTCGACCAGCCCAACGTGGGCATGCACATCGACCTGGGTTCCATGACCAGTCTGTTTATGTTTGCCGGCGACCCGGCCACCAGCAACGCCGACTTCTACTTTGACGATATGCGCCTGAGCGGGGGCGTAGCGGCGAATCCTTCGCCTACCGTATCCATTACCGCGCCCACGGCCGATGCCATAGTCACCACGCCCGCCAGCGTAACTATCACAGCCGCGGCCGCCGACGAAAATGGCTCGGTAGCGAAAGTAGAGTTCTACCAAGGCACCACCAAGCTGGGCGAGGACACTTCAGCTCCTTACAGCTTTACCTGGACGGGCGCCACCGCCGGCGTGTACACGCTTACGGCCAAAGCCACCGACAACGAAGGCGCCGTGACTACCTCCAAGCCGGTAACGGTTTTTGTGGCGGCACCCAACAACGCCGCGCCCACGGTGACTCTGACTACCGACAAAACCAGCTACCTCACGCCCGCCAGCATCACGCTTACGGCCACGGCCGCCGATACGGATGGCTCCATCTATAAGGTAGACTTCTACCAGGGCACCACGCTGCTGGCTACCGACATGACCAGCCCTTACACCTACACGTGGTCGGGCGCGGCGACCGGCACCTACAGCCTCACGGCCAAAGCCACCGACAACGGCGGCGCGGTGAAAACGTCCACCGCCGTGAGCATCACGGTGGCGGACCCGGTGAAACCAACGGTTACTCTGACCAGCCCCGTAGCTACCGACAAGTTCACGGCTCCTACGACCATCACGCTCACCGCTACAGCGGCGGATGCCAACGGCACCGTAAGTAAAGTGGAGTTCTATAATGGCGACACCAAGCTGGGCGAAGACACCTCGGCTCCGTACTCGTTCGAGTGGAAGAACGTAGCCGCCGGAAGCTATAGCATTACCGCCCGGGCTACCGATAACGACGGGTACACGACTACCTCCGCGGCCGTGGCCGTAGCGGTGAAAGCCGTGGCCTGCACCGGCACCGCCGCCAGCGGCGACTACAGCTACGAGGTGTTCAGCCAAGGCGGCAGCGTCACCTACACCTTCCATCCGCTAGGCGCTACCGCCGGCGGCAACCTCGCCCTGATCTACATTCAGGAAGGCGGCGTGGGCGGCTACCCGGGCTACCCTATGACCAAAAACGACGCGGACGACTTCACCTTCACCCGCCCCATTGCCGACGGGGTAGCTACCAGCTTCTACTTTACCTATCAGGTAGGGGCCGGCGGACCGGAGAAAAACACCGCTGCCACCCCGCATACCTACACCGTAGGCCAGAACTGCGGCACGGCTACCAATGCGGCCCCAAGCGTGAGCATCACGGCGCCAGCGGCGTCGGTGAGTTACACGGCCCCGGCTACCATCACCATCACCGCGGATGCGGCCGATACCGATGGCACCGTGAGCAAAGTAGAGTTCTTCCAGGGCACCACCAAGCTTGGGGAAGATACCTCGGCCCCGTACTCCTATGAGTGGACGAGCGTAGCCGCCGGCACCTACAGCCTCACGACCAAAGCCACCGATAACGCGGGAGCTACCACTACCTCGGCAGCTGTAAGTGTGACGGTAGCCGGCAGCAGCACTGGCACCGAAGGGTACTGCTTCACCACCGAGGACTACAGCTTCAAGGCCGAAACGATGGGCGAGAATGTGACCTTTACCTTCCACCCACTGGGCGCTACGGCCGGTGGCACCCTGGCCCTGATTTACATCCGGGAAGGAGCAGAAGGAGCTTACCCGGGTTACCCCATGACCAAGAACGACGCCGGTGACTTCACCTTCACCAAAGCCATTGCCAGCGGTACCGTTACGAGTGTGTACTTCACCTACCAGGTAGGGGCTGGCGGACCGGAAAAGAACACGGCCGCTACCCCACATAGCTACACGGTAGGCACGAGCTGCGCTACCACCACGGCCAGCAAGCAGCCCAGCAGCCTCACTAGCGTAGCCGTATTCCCCAACCCCAGCGCAGGCCGCACGGGTATTTCCTTTACTACCACGAAGGCTACGGGCTACACGGCAGAGCTGTACGATCTGAAAGGCACCCGCCTCCGCACCATCGGCGCGGGCCGCGCGGCCGGTAACCAGCCAGTAGCGCTGGAACTGAACGCAATGGAGCTGGCTAATGGCGTTTACCTCATTCGGGTAATAACGGACAAGGAAGCCGTAGCCAAGCGCCTGGTGATAAGCCGGTAAACTTTCTGCTCATCCATTGTAAAAAAGCCCTGGCCATTGCTGGTCAGGGCTTTTTTGTGGGTGAAAATCATCGCAAGTCAGCGGCTACCGGCCGTACCAACGGTTGACGAAGTAGGCGGCCGCGACAAAAGCCAGCCCCAGCCCGCATACGCCCCACCAGTGGAAAAGCGCCCAGGCCTGCCCGCCTAGCAAAGAGCCCAGCGAAGCCCCAATAAAGCAAGCCGTCATGTACACAGTATTGAGGCGGCTGCGGGCCTCGGGCAGCAAAGAGAAAATACGGGCCTGGTTGGAAATGTGCGCCATCTGCTGGCCCACATCCAGTACCAGCACGCCCAGTACCAATACTAATAAATACTGCCCGCCAAAAGCCAGCACAACGTAGGCGCCCATAAACAAGAGCACGCCCAGGTTCAGGGCATAGTCGGGGCCTTTGCGGTCGGCGGACTTGCCGGCGAAGGAAGCGGCAAAGGCACCGCTGGCCCCGATGAGGCCAAACAAGCCCGCAACTTCGCTGCCGTAGTGGTAGGCGGGGCTTTCCAGGAAAAACACGAGCGTAGTCCAGAACGCGCTGAAGCCGGCAAACAAGCACAAGCCCACCAGGGCCGAGCGGCGCAACACCGGCAAATCACGAATGAGGGAGCTTAGGGAGCGAAGCAAACTGCCATAGCTGCCGGGAAAGTGCGGCTGATTGCGCGGAAGCATCCGGGCCAGCACCGCGGTGATGAACACCATCACGGCGGCGCCCACCCAGAACATGGTGCGCCAGCCGAAGTGCGCGCCCACGTAGCCGCTGATGGTGCGGGAGAGGAGTACGCCAATCAGCAGGCCACTCATGATGCGGCCCACCACCCGGCCCCGCTCTTCTTCACTGGCCAACGAAGCTGCCATGGGTATCAGTAGCTGCGGCACCGCCGAAAACAGCCCGATTAGCAAGCTGGCGCCTACCAGCATGAGAAACGAGGGTGCAAAAGCTGCCCCCGCCATGCACACCGCCGCACACAGCAGCAGCCCCAGAATCAGGCTTTTTCGCTCGCGCTTATCCCCGAGGGGTACCACAAACAGCAAGCCCAGCGTGTAGCCCACCTGCGTGGTGGTGGCTACTAGGCTAGCCTGGCTTTCGGAAAGGCGGAAGTCGCGGGCTATTTCGGCCAGCAGGGGCTGGTTGTAGTAGATGTTGGCCACTACCAGCCCACAGGTCACGGCCATCAGCCAAACCAGGCCGGGCGCGAGTGGGGGAGTGGTTGGGGACGTTAGCTTTTCGGCGGGTGCAGAAGCCGCCGCAGGAATCGGAGAAGGCATAAGCAGATACCGTCGGAAGCCGCAGGGTGGCGGCTGGCCAAACAGCCCCTACTAACCGATTTCGACGCGGAAGGTTGCAATGCAGCAGTGGTAGCCGAAGTGACCTAGCTGGCTACACATTGTTTCTTATACAGGCCCGGCGTGATGCCTTCGTACTGCTTGAAAAGCTTCTGAAAGTAGGCTGTGTTGTTGAAGCCCGCCCGGAAGCACACGTCGGCGACGGTAGCTACGGGGTTGCGCAGCAGGCGCTTGGCTTCGGCAAGCCGCTCCTGAATGATGTACTCCACCGGCGTGAGGCCCAGCTCCCGCTTGAATACCCGGAAGAACGTAGCCTTGCTCATGCAGGCCAGCTCCGAGAGCTTCTCCACGGTAATCTGCTCGGTGAGGTGCTGCTTGATGTACTGCACCACGGCCGCGAAACGGTGGGAGGTGGCGTGCCGCTGGTAGTTATGAAACAGCAGCTGCCGGGCCTGGGTCTGCATCAGGCGCACGAGCATTTCCTGAATGGTGAAGCCTGCCAGCACGTCCTTCACGCGGCCGGTATCGTGGGAAAGCTGCACCAGCCGCTCCAGGGTGCCGGTTAGTTCGGGCGTGTTCTGAAAGTGGGCGTGGTCGGTGGTGTCGAGGTGCCAGGGCAGGTGGGCCTCGGCGCGGGGCTGCTCCTCATTCAGTAAGTCCACTGTCTGCCGAATAGTATCCGTGGGAATAGCCACGGCCAGGCACTGGGTGGGCCGCGCCTCATCGGCCTCAGGAAAGTCGATAACCATCGTCTCGTTTTCGCCTACTACCACCGACTCCCCGGGCAAGTACTCGAAGGACGGGCGGCCGGCCAGGTGCATCACCTTTTTGCCGCGTAGCATGGTGGTCAGCACCACATGGCCCATGCTCAGTGGCACTTGGTGGGCTTGGCGGTGGGTTTCGAACACGTTCAGCTCAAAGGCCTCCAGCGAGTACACCGTGCGGTTTTCAACCAACGACGTAAGCTGCTGGGGCGGGCGCAGCGCAATGGGGGCGGGTAGATGAGCGGTTGACATACGAAGTTCAGCTAAACAAACCGATGAAACAACGATCAGGCGAATGACAAGATAGTGAGTCCTCACTAAGCCGTCTATAGCTGAACCATAGCTGAAGGTAGAAGTTGCGACGATAGGCGGCTTTTGTGAGAGAATACTACACCTATTTCGGCCCGCAAAGGCCCTAGCTTGGACTATCCGAAAACCCCTCAACTTCCACCAGCATGGAAACCCTCGAAAAACCCACCACGCTCGTTGCCCGTCCCAAGTTCAAGTCGCACTATGATAACTTCATCGGCGGCAAATGGGTGGCCCCGGTAAAGGGCCAGTACTTCGACAATATTTCGCCCATCGACGGCAAGGTCTTCACCAAAGTAGCCCGCAGCACCAAGGAAGACATTGAACTGGCCCTCGATGCGGCCCACGCGGCCTTCGAAACCTACGGCAAAACCTCGGCCACGGAGCGCAGCAACCTGCTCAACAAGATTGCCAATATCATCGAGGAAAACCTGCCCCACCTGGCCGCCGTGGAGTGCGTGGAAAACGGCAAGCCCATCCGCGAAACCACCCTGGCCGATTTGCCCCTGGTGGTGGACCACTTCCGCTACTTCGCCAGCGTAATCCGGGCCGAGGAAGGCAACGTGACGGAGCTGAACTCGACAACGGTATCGATGAACATCAACGAGCCGCTGGGCGTGATTGGGCAGATTATTCCCTGGAACTTCCCGCTCCTGATGGCGACCTGGAAGCTGGCTCCGGCCCTGGCCGCCGGCTGTACCGTGGTGATGAAGCCCGCCGAGCAAACGCCCTCCAGCATTATGGTGCTGATGGAGCTGCTTCAGGACGTGCTGCCCGCCGGCGTGGTGAACGTGGTGAATGGCTTCGGGCTGGAGGCCGGCAAGCCACTGGCCTCGTCCCCGCGCATCCAGAAGGCTTCCTTCACCGGCGAAACTACCACCGGCCGCCTCATCATGCAGTACGCCGCCGAAAACCTGATTCCCGTGACGATGGAGCTGGGCGGCAAGTCGCCGAACATCTTCTTCAAAAGCGTGCTAGATGCCGACGATGACTTCCTCGATAAAGCCATTGAGGGTGCCGTGATGTTTGCTCTCAACCAAGGCGAAATCTGCACTTGTCCCTCGCGCATGCTGGTGCACGAAGACATCTACGATGAGTTCATGGAGCGCGTGGTGGCCCGCGTGAAGGCCATCAAGCTGGGCAACCCCCTGGATATGGAAACCATGATGGGCGCCCAGGCCAGCAACGACCAGTTTGAGAAAATTCTGAGCTACCTGGAAATCGGCAAGGCCGAAGGGGCCGAGGTGCTGACCGGCGGCGAGGTCTACTCGCAGGAAGACGGCGCCCTGGCCGAGGGCTACTACATCCAGCCCACCATCTTCCGGGGCCACAACAAAATGCGCATCTTCCAGGAGGAAATCTTCGGCCCGGTAGTCTCTGTGACGACTTTTAAAACCACCGAAGAGGCCATTGAAATTGCCAACGACACGCTCTACGGCCTCGGGGCCGGCGTCTGGACGCGCGACGCCCACGAGCTGTACCAGGTGCCCCGCGCCATTCAGGCCGGCCGCGTGTGGGTGAACTGCTACCACGACTACCCCGCCGGCGCGCCCTTCGGCGGCTACAAATCGTCGGGCTTCGGGCGCGAAAACCATAAGATGATGCTGGCCCACTACCGCCAGAACAAAAACATGCTCATCAGCTACAGCCAGCAGAAGCTAGGTTTCTTTTAGGCAGATGTAAGTAGGGAGCTAACGAGCTGCTGTTTCATGGGGTATACTTTATGCCAGTGAAACAGCAGCTCGTTAGTTTTATGCCCTTGGTCAGGTTGATAGTGGAGTGTGCAACGCAACATAGCAAAAGCCTTGTACGTCAATTGAAACGATGCTCACTAACAAGTTGGAGTATATGAGGACTATCGAAAAATATGCTGTTGCAGCCGCCGTAATACTAGGTTTTAGTCTGAAGGCACAAGGACAGGAGTTGCCTTTGCCGGGCCAGAAAAATCCCGACTGGGTGCTTCAGAAGACAGAACACACGCAGTCAGCCGAGTTATTGAAAACACAGCCGCAGCCTATACCTTCTCCTCAACTAGGCGGAGGGACAAAGAGCAGTGCTGGCGACTGGGAAATTCTCTACGACCCAGCCCACAACGTTCGGTACAATTTGCGCGCAAAAACACGCGGCATCGTACGGGTACAGAATCTGCAAACTGGTATTGTATACACCTACACCCGCGCTGAATTAGTCAAACCGTGGCCGCTTAAATAGCCTCCCAATAATTAAAACGATGTCCCAACGACCTGCTTCCCGAGTCCTCATAACACCAGCTGCCGAAGCTACCATTGATGTGCTGCGCGAGGAGCACGGCCCACTCATGTTTCATCAAAGTGGCGGCTGCTGCGACGGGTCTTCGCCCATGTGTTTTGCCAAGGGCGAGTTTCGGGTGGGCACCAACGACGTGTGGCTGGGCCAGATTCACGGCTGCGACTTTTTCATGAGTGCCGCTCAGTTTGCCTACTGGCAGCACACCCAGCTCACGGTAGACGTGGTGAAGGGCCGTGGGGCCAGCTTCTCCCTGGAAATTCCGCTGGGCGTACGTTTCCTGATTCGCTCCCGCCTATTTACCGAGGAAGAAGAGAAAAACATGGCCCCAGTGTACGATGGGGAAGAATACTTAGAGCACGTTGTAGACTAAGCAGTGTGAACAACAACCGCATAGCACACAGTACACCTCCTGAACGTCCTGCTGAGCGGAGTCGAAGCATCTCTACCGCTTCGTTGAGTTCCGGTAGGCGAAGCGGTAGAGATGCTTCGGCTCCGCTCAGCAGGACAACGGGCTTTGATTACCCTTAAGTCAGGCAAAATAAACAAAGAATGCCCCGCTGGCTTGGCCGGCGAGGCATTCTTTGTTTATGATAAGGGCAGCAACGGTTACTTCACCCGTACCGGCAGGCCTTCGAGTTGGGCGTAGCTCAGCTTCCAAGCGTTTTTGGCGTTCTTCTTCCACAGCAGAATGAAGTTGCCTTCGCCAATGCCACGGGGCTGGGTGCGGTCTTCGGGCACTACTTCCACTTCAAAAGTGCCAGCCTCATAGGCGGTGGCGGCGTCGTTGCCGGAGCTCACGGGACTCAGCTTGAGGTCGTTGATGGTGCCCACGGTTTCGCGGATCCACTTGTCCGATACTTCCGACTTGCCACTGAAGTGCGACTCGCCTTGCAGGTACTGCACATCATCAGCCAGCAGCGTGTCCAGCTGGGTGGTGTTGCGGCTGTTCCAGGCGCCAATGAATTGCTGGTTGAGGGCGTGGATGTCGACGGCCGCGGCGGTGTCTTCTTTCTTGGTTTGGGTGCAGGCGCTCAGCAAAGCAAAACCGATGCCTGCCAGGAGGGAGTAACGCATGAGAACAGGGTGTTGGTGAGGGAGAAAGGGAGAGAAAAGAACCAGAAAACCCAGGCCCGCAGGCCTGGGTTTGGAAATAGGAAGGCTCGGGAGCAATTACCAGCTCTTGCGACGAACCTGCGAATCGGGATACGCCGAGTCACGGTCACCGTAGGAGTCGTTGGGCAGGTAGGCAAGGCCATTGGCGCTGGCACCGTACGGTACAGGGTTGCCATTGGCATCATACAGCATGGTAGCACCTACGCCGGCACCGGCAGCCAGGGCCATGGGAGCAGCGGCAGAAGTTTTGGTAGCTACCGTAGTGGTTTTAGTTTGGTTGGCGCGGGTTACGCTGGCCCGGTAAGCGGCGCGGTCGGCGGCAGCCTGGTTGGCAGCAGCTACGCGGGCGGCTTCGGCCTTGCGCTTGTTGTCGACGCGCTTTCCAATCACGTAGCCTACGCCGGCACCGGCGGCACCACCTACTGCGCCCCCTACAACCCGGTTGCGCTTATGAATGATGGCGCCGGCTGCGGCCCCACCCAGGCCACCAATGATGGCGCCTTTGGCCTGCGGGCTTACTTTCTTTTTATCCTGCGCATGGGCAGACTCACCAAAAACTGAGGTGAACAATATTACGAGGGCGAAAATCCAGCTGATCTTTTTCATGACGAAAGACTGTTAAAGGTCGGAGGTGTACTTGTTGATTCTGGGAGGTATTTTACAAGCACCATGCCAGTACGGCCCGAACAACCGTTGGGTTCGGGTTTCTGCTAGTTATATATAATTGGTTTTATATAACGGAAATAGCCACTTAAAGCGCTAAAACCGCCAATAATTACGTACAGACTTGTATGACGGAACATTGCCTGCTTCACGTGGAAAAAAGTTTTAGCCTGCCCGGTTTGGGGGTGTTATTACTCCCCGAAAACCCGTCATCGGTACTGAGCGAACTGGCTTTATATAGCGCCCTGGCCGTACAACTGCGCTACCCCGATGGGCGCGCGGAAGCTGCCACCGCCACAGTTGAGGAAGTGTCGAGAGAGGCCACCGCAACAATTGAAAGCTCAACCGTCCGGGCGCTGCTGCTAACCCACGCTGAAGCCGCGCCCGTGCCCGCCGGCACCGAGGTGTGGTGGGCGGGCGAGGAAGCGGGCTGGTAAGCTCACATTTCGGTTACAGTCACCAGCACGTCGGTGTTGCGGCCGTGGTCGTCGGCGCAGGAGATTTTGAGCGGCCCGGGCTGGGGCCGGAAGAACACCCGCTCGGTGGCGGCGGCGGTGCGCAGAAACTTGTCGTTCACGTACCAGTGCACCTGGCGCACTTCGTTGTCGGTGGTGCAGGAAAGCAGCAGTTGCTGCTGCTCGTGGCGGTTAAGCACGTACTCGGTATTGGCGGCCGGGGAAGTAATGGTGGGCGCCCGCTCGGTGCCGCGCACCAGCTGGCACTGCGGGTTGTGGGGCGGCAGCCGGCGGTACGGAATGCCCTGGGCTTCCTTGTACGCGGCCACTTCCGGTAGCAAATTTGGGTATAGCTCCCGCCGGTAGCCCGCCGCCGGGGCGCAGGTGCGGCAGTACGTAAAGTTCCCATCCGCCGACACTAGGACTTCCCGCAGGTGTTGGCACCGGAGCCCGTTTGAAATGCTGGGCAGGAAGTAGTCGATAACCTGGTTGGGGCAGTGCTCCCCCGGCACCAGCCCGCTTTCGGCGCATACCAGCCGGAAGTCCAGCGCGGCGGGCGGCACAAACCAGTCGTTAGGGGAGTTGTAGGCCAGCGTGTTAAATAGGTCGAACAGCAGCGGCGTGGCTACATCGGCGCCCGTGAGGGCCGGGCTGCCCTGCCCGCTGAAGTTGCCTACCCACACGCCAATGGTGTACTGACGGTTATAGCCGATGCTCCAGGCGTCGCGGCGGCCGTAGCTGGTGCCGGTTTTCCAGGCCACTTTGGGCAGGCGCATGGAGCTGGCCGCGCCCAGCGGCAGGTCGGGGCGGGTTAACTGAGCCAGGATGTCGGTGGTGAGAAAAGCAGAAGATTCGGAAAGGAGTACGGCTTTCTGGTCTTCCGCCGAGGTAGTGGTGAAACGCAGCTTCGCGTACTTTCCGGCATCGGCCAGCGTCACGTAGAGGTTGGTCAGCTCCTCCAGGCTAGCCCCGCAGCCGCCCAGGATGCTGCTCAGGCCCAGCCTAGCGCGGTTGCGCGTCACACTCTGGAAACCAGCCTGCCGCAGTTTATCGGTGAAGGTAGGCACGCCCAGTTGATTGAGTACGCGTACGGCTGGGATGTTGAGCGAAAAAGCCAGGGCCCGCTCCAGCGTCACCTCCCCGTTGCAGTGCTTGTCGAAGTTCTCTGGCCGATAGCCCTGGAAGTTGGTGGGCACATCGGGCAGCAGGAGCTTAGGCGTGACGAGGCCCCGGTCCATGGCCAGGGCATACAAAAACGGCTTAAGCGTACTACCCGGGGAGCGGACGGCCACCACCCCGTCGTTCTGTCCCTGACCGGCGAAGTCCCGAAAATCGGCCGAGCCCACGTAGGCTTCCACCTGCCGGGTGCGGTTGTTCACCACCAGCACCGAGGCCTGGGTGATGCCCAGTTCGTGGAGGCGTCGCACGTAGTTGCGCGTCAGATCCTCGGCCTTGCTTTGCTTGGCGCGCTGCAAGCTGCTGCGGATAATGGCCTGCCGCGGAAACTGCCGCACCAGCCGCCGCGAAAGGTGAGGGGCCAGCACAGGCGCGGCGTGGCGCTCTACGTCCAAGGGCTCCAGCAGGGCATCTGCCACATCGTCTTTTGGAAACAGCCCGGCCGCTCCGAAGCGCCGTAGCCACCGGTTGCGCTCCTGCAGCACGGCCGCGTTGTCTTTGCCCAGCACCAGCCCCCGTGGGCGGTTGGGGATGATGGCCAGCGTGACGGTTTGCGCCAGGGAAAGGTAGTCGGGCGTTTGCTGGAAGTAGAGTAGCGCGGCTGATTTCACGCCTTCCACGTTGCCGCCGTAGGGCACCAGGTTCAGGTAAAGCTGCAGAATCTCATCCTTGCTGTAGTGCGCTTCCAGCTGGGTAGCGCGTAGCATTTCCAGCAGCTTGTTGCCAAAGGTGCGCTCCTTGGGCTCCAGCAGGCGGGCCACCTGCATGGTGATGGTGCTGGCTCCCGTAGTGCGCCCCGTGCCGAACAGGTTGCGCCCGGCGGCCTGCACCAGGGCCACGGGGTTCACCCCGAAGTGCCACCGAAACCACCGGTCTTCCTTCTCGATAATGGCCTTGCGCAGCACCGGCGTAATCTCGCGTAGCTCGGTTTTCATCCGCCACTTCTGGGTGGGGTTGAGGTAGGCATGCAGCACTGAGCCATCGGCGGCCAGCACAATGGGCGAGTACTGCGGCGCGGGGGGCAGCGGAAACAGGAAATCCAGCGCCAGAAGCCCTCCCAAGGCGACCAGCACTATCACCGAAATTCGTACTGCCAGTTGCCGAGCCATAAGCAAAGATAGGCTTAGGCTGCGGCTGGCACTACGCAGGACGTGCTTTTTCGCCCGTACCAAGCTGAATGAATCTGTACTCGCAAAATCCAGCCGCTACGCTAGTACACGCGTTTATTTAGGCGGCTCTGGTACTTCCACATCTACTTCGAAGTCGCGCTTGGGCGGCGCCTCATTGCTGGTGGCGTTGCGGTAGAGAAAGCGCAGTGTGGTGCGGCCCGGCTTCAAGGCCTGAAACTGGAACGTAACATCGTCCTCGCTGCCGGCTTTGCGCTTTTTGGGCTTCTTCGTTGGCTTCTCGACTGGGGTGGGCAGAACCTGCAGCACGCTGTCGTCGAGGGGCAGCACTTCCCAGGTGTACTGTGAGCCCACGGTATTGTCGAGGCGGATGAGCAGCTGGTCGCCCTGGTTTACTTTCACCCGGCTGTGGTTGCCATACTCCGTGATGTTCACGTTTTTGGCTACGCCGGGCTTATCAATAGTGATGAAGACGTGGAAAAAGCCCCCCAAAGCTGCGTAGCCGCTCCCCGGCTGGGCCGATACCAGAGCCAAGTCGAGGCCGCCGGTGCCTACGGCCTGGAAGTGAATTTCGAAGGTAGCCGGCGCACCCGGCACACCGCTGCTCAAGCCTGGCAGCGTATGCGTACTCGTGACCGTCAACTGCCCCGGATAGGTTTGTGTCAGGCGCCAGCCGAAGCGCGGGGAGATGGTAGGCAACCGGAGAATAAGCTGGTCGCCCACGTTGAGCTGCACCTGCTTGCCGTTGTCGTTGGCATTAAGCGTGACGATGTCGGCTAGGGCGGCGGTAGGCGTTGCCAGCCCGGCCACGAGCAGCATACGCACGCAAAGAAAACGCCGGACGTAAGTGAGTAACAGCTTCATCTGAAACGGACGTAGGGGAGTATCATCCGGCTAATCCGCTGAAACAGCGGCCGAACGCAACTTCTCTACGCAGGCATCCGGGAAAAGCTGCGGCCGAGCTTTCGGAAAAAGGCATTAGATGGAGCCTAAGCAAAGGCCACGGTTCAGATTCTATTGGGCTGCTTCTCCCGGTAGCTGCGCCGCCGCAGCGTATCGAAGCGCTGCTCCAGGTCCTCGGTGCTGATAAAGAAGGCCGGGTTCAGATCCGCATCCCGAAGCGAGTCGAGCAGGGCTTTGGCCGGGCCGTATTGCCGCTCGTTGATGAGGGCATCGGCGCGCTGCAGGGTTTGCTGACCCTGGGCTGCGGCTTCGGGGCTGTCGGCTTCCCGCGTTACCCGGCCCTGCCCATCAGTATGGAAGAAGTAGTAGTAGCCCATCCACAGAATCAGGCCCAAAAACATAACGAGGATAGAAATCAGTACGACACGTAGGTTTACCATTGAGAGAAAGGAGTCTGTTGTATCAGTTGAAGATCAGAACGTCCTGAAATTAGACCGTCATGCTGAGCGGAGTCGAAGCATCTCTACCGAACGATGTAACGAAGCGGTAGAGATGCTTCGGCTCCGCTCAGCATGACGGGCCAAGGCACCAGACAATAACTACCGCACGCGCACTACGCCGGCGCCGTTGTAGCTGTGGTACTCGGCGTTGTACATGGCATCGGCGCTGACGGGGCCGAGCTTGAAGGTGCCTTTGGAAACCGCCCGGCAGAGGTAGTAGAACGACTTGGGCGCGGTAGTGACGGTAGTGAACAAGTTGATCCGGTCGTCGCGCACGTCGAGGTAGTCGGGTTGGGCGGCGTCGGTAGCCCAGGCCAGGTCGCGCACCGCCCCGATGCGCGGGTTCTCGATTT
The DNA here is from genome assembly GCF_015773195.1 of Hymenobacter guriensis. Taxonomy (GTDB): domain Bacteria; phylum Bacteroidota; class Bacteroidia; order Cytophagales; family Hymenobacteraceae; genus Hymenobacter; species Hymenobacter guriensis. Next base: position 653,797 of record NZ_JADWYK010000001.1, on the reverse strand, counting down.
CCAGACCGGCGGGCAGCAGGTCGGTAATGGCCACGTTCTTCACTTCCCCGGCCGTTTCCGCCGACTGGATGGTGATTTTGACCACCACCAAATCGTTCTGCCGGAAGCTGGTGCTACCGACGGGTGACCCGCTGCGGTCCAGGAACTGGCGGCGTACCTGCAGGTAGGCATCTTCCTCGCGCACCTGGCCGGTGGGCGAAATGCCTTCCGTTTCCCAGAAGTAGTACAGGCTGCCCTTGCCGCTGGTGCGCAGAGCCAGCTGGCGGTTGGCCACGTTGCTTACCGTGAGGTCCTTGCCCGAGAAATTGCCAATGGCCTTGCCATCGGCCAACAGGCTAGCCACAACGGTGCTGCCCGCGTTTTTCTTCGCCAGCTTGCCCAGGGCCAGCAGGGAGAAGGCCCGCTCCTGGGTGTTGAGCCAGCCGGCCTGCTTTACCTGGCGGCTGAGCTGGCGGGCCAGCGTGGTTACCTGCGGGTTGGCCGGGTCGGCGGCGAGCAGGGCGTTGAGCACCAGGGCCTCGTCGCGGATGGGGGAGGAGAAGGCCCCATCGAGCTGGCGGCCGGCAATGCTGGGCGAAGCGCCGAGGCGGGTGGGCACGGTGCTTTGGTAGCCGCGCTGGTTGCCGCTCAGGGCGAAGGCCGCCGCCAGCAGGTAGCGCGAATCCTCGGCCAGTTGGGGGCGGTTGGCTTTGTAGTAGTTCAACCCCACGGCGTCGGGGCGGCCGGCCAGGGCCAGCACGTAGAGGGAGTAGGCAATTTCCTTTTTCGCCAGCGTCACGGGCTGAATCACCCCGCCGGTCTGGATGATGTTGTAGGTGTCGGTTTCGCGCTTGCGCACCCGGGCCTGCAGGTAGCGCAACACTCTATCGAGCAGGTTCTTGTTCACGTCGAAGCCGGCTTGCTGGGCTTCCAGCAGGAAGTGCGCGGCGTAGGTGGTGGCCCACCAGTTGTCGTACTCGCCGCCGGGCCAGTAGCTGAGGGAGCCGTTGTACATCTGCTGGGCTTCCACCTTGCGGATGGCTTCCTGCACGTGGTAGTTGGGGTTGAACAGGCCAGCCTTGCCCGTTTTACCGGTTTTCTGGCCCAGGGTAGCGGCCAAATCCCCATAGTACAGCTGTGGGAAAGCGGCCGACACGGTTTGCTCCAGGCAGCCGTAGGGATACTGCAGCAGGTAGCGCAGGTCCTTGGAAAACTCCGTCATCGGCGAGCGGCTCACCACCAGCTGACTCCGCAGGGAGGAAGGCAGGAAGTCGGTTTTCAGATTCAACTGCTGATTGGTGCCGCCCGCCACCACGCCACTGCCGGTACGCTTCTGCAGCGGCGAAGCAGGACGAACGGGTAGCTCAATGGTTTCGGTAGAAAGAGGGTCAATTTTACCATTGGATGTGGTTTTACCAACCGTAACTTTAATCGTTACGTTACCAATAGCCCGCTTTGCAGCTATTCTATACAAAAATCGTTTCTCAGTATTAGGTGGCAGGCTTCCCAGTTCAGCGTGGTTCTGCCAAGTTGCTTCGCCTCGACTATTCATCTGGGCAGCCGGTGCATCTACCAGTTCCGCAGGGCCTGTTACTTGAATAGCGCGTGAAAAATCCATTGCGGCTTTTGTCGTATTCGTCAGCGTGACGGGCACATCAATTGTGTCGCCGGGGCTGAGGAAGCGGGGGAGGGCGGTTGAAATAACCACCGGGTCAGCCACTTTCATGGTGTGCTCGGCCGAGCCGAAGGCATCGTCTTTGTAGGCCACGGCCATGATACGGATGGCCCCGCTGAACTGGGGCACCTGCAGCTTGTAGCGCACCTTGCCGCTGGCATCGGCGGTGAGCACGCCGCTCCACTTGGCGAGCAGGCGCACGCGGCGGTTGGGGACGGGCGTGGTGCGGCGCGAGAGGTCGTAGCCGTCGCCACCGGTGGAGCTGGAGCCCAGCTCGGGCAGCAGGAAGGGGTACACGTCGTAGGCCTGCACTTCCAGGGCCCGCTTCTGGTAGAAGTAGCCGTAGGGGTCGGGCGTGCGGTAGTCCTTCATCTGTAGAATGCCCTCGTCTACTATCGCCAGCGTCACCTGCGCGCCGGGCGCGGTGGTTACCTCAATCAGCTGGGAAGTGCGGGAGCGGCTCTGCGCAGGCGCTTTAATGGCTACCTGCAGGCGGGCGCCGGGCTTTTCTACCGTGAGCGGCACGAAGCCCCGGGCTACCGTCAGCGGCAGGCGGTTGTCCTTGATTTCGCGGATGGCGGTGGCCGTCACGTAGATGTTGGGCACGTGGTTGCCGCGAATTGCCACGTCCACCTTCGCCGATTTCTCGTCGGTGTTCACGTAGAAGTGTTCGAGCACCCGGTCGCGCTCCACGGTCACGAGCACACGGCCGGGGAAGGGCGTTTTCAGCAGTAAGTGGGCGGTTTCGCCGGGCTCGTACTTGGGCTTATCAGCCTCAATGGTCACCTCGCCCTCGTTATTTACCTCGAAGGAGTTGCTCTGGGTGTCGCCGTAGCCGTAGGCGTACACGCGCCGGGCCACGTAGGTAACCGCACCCGGCCGGGAAACCCGGATTTCGTACTCGCCGGAGTAGGTGGGCGAGAACCCCAGGCCGGCATCGGAGCCGCCGCTGGCTACCGTCACGGTGCGGTTGAGCACCAGCTGCTCGCGCTTCTGCGAGTTGTAGATGTAGCGGCCGCCCTGGCGCTCAATCACCGTTTCCCAGAGCAGGCGCACGATGGATACCCGGGCCTGGGCTGACGTAGGCTTGCCAGCCTGGGTAAGGGCCGCCAGCTGCACGGCCAGGGGCTTGCCGGTGCTCACCAGGTCATCGGCGCTCCGGATACCGAACAGCACCGGCTGGGTTTGCACCTCGAAGGTAGCGAGGCGGTTTACGGGGCGGCCGGTTTCATCGAACACGGTAGTGAAGGCCGCCCCTTCCAGAATGCCCAGGTCGGTGTAGTCGGGGACTTCGTAGGTGGCGGTGCCACGGCCGTTGGCGTCGGTGGTGCCTTCGCGGGTGGTTTTCTCGAAGCGGTTGGAAATGGGCGTCGATTCCAGGTCGCCGTAGGCCCCGCGCTGCTTGTCGCCGCTGTTGATGGCGAAGGTGTACTGCTCGTAGCCTTTCGGGCTAAAGCTCTTCTCCTTGAGGGAGAATTCCACCTCAAACTTGCGGTCGGCGGCGGGCGGGCCAAACAGGTTCTGGGCCGTAATATTTGCCGATACCGTCTGCCCGGGCTTGGCTACGGTGCGGTCGGCTTTCACCGTCACCTTCATGCGGTCCGGAATAAACTCCTCCACCGAGAGCTTGCGCGAAGCCAGCAGCACGTCGTTGCCGGTCAGCACTTCCAGGGTGTAGAGGCCCGTCATCACGGCCGGGGGCAGCAGGAAGCGCGCCTCAAACGAGCCGGCCGCGTTCAGCTTTTTCTGCAGGCTGGCGTACTCCTTGCCCGTGGGCAGCAACAGCCGGATTTTCACCGGCAGGCCCTTGCGCGGGGCCTGCCAGTCCTCAGTGCGGATGACGGTATTGGTTTGGATGGTGTCGCCGGGGCGGTACAGGTCCCGGTCGCCGTAGAGGAAGGCTTGGTAGCGGGCGGCATTGCTTTGCAGCCCGCCCACCTCGAAGCGGGAGGTTTCCACCCGGCTGCGGCTCAAATCGAGGAAGGTGAAGTCGGAGCCCTGCTGCGCCATCACCATGCCCAGCTTGAAGCGGCCGTTGGCGGCGGTGCTGTCGAACTTGGCCACGCCGTCGCGGTTGGTGATGCCGGTGCCCATCACTTGGTTGTTGGTGCTGATAAAGCGCATTTCCACCCCACTCAGCGCCTTGGCGTTGCGGATGGAGTTGGCAAACACCAGCGTGCTGCCGGCCTTGCCTTGCTTTACAATCAGCCCGATGTCCGACACGGCCACCAGCTTGCTTACCTGCAGCCACTGCCGCTCGGTGTCCTGCACTTTGATAATGTATAGGCCCTTCAGCCCGCCTGCAAACTCCAGGTCTTTCAGGTTCAGATTCAGTAGCCGCAGCCCCTGGGCCTTCGGCAGGCCCGACACGGTGTAGGTGCGCTCGGTGAGGACGTTGCCCAGGTTCTCCACGTCGTAGTACTGGTAGGAGCGGTCCACGTACTCGCCGTCCTCACTTTCTTCCTCGTAGCCTTCGGAGTCTTCGCCATCGTAGCCGGGGTAGCCGTACTGGGTGCCCCCGCGCAAAAGTTGCTGGATGTTGTTGGCGTACACCTTGGCAATGGTCACTTTCACCTGGCCCACCTCGTTGATGCGCACGCCCAGGTTGCGGGAGCCCAGGGCATCGAGGTACATGGCCTTCTCGGCGCTGGCAAAGGAAATGGTGGGCCGCTCATCGGAGAAGCTCACCGTCTGGGTGAAGTTCTCGTTGAGGATGCCGCCCAAGCCGCCGCGCAGGCCCTGGCGCAAGCTCACCTGGTAGCTCTTGCCCACCTCGAAGCCGCCCTTGAGCCGGAAGCCGTTTTCCAACTCCTCCACCTCGTAGGCCACCTGCGGCGACACCGACAGGGCGCTCTGCAAATCCACTGTCGTGACGGGCTGGTTGGTGAGGATGGTTATAATTGGGTCGGCCGACTGGAGCGTGCCCGTGATGGAGCGCACTTCCAGGGCCTGCGGGTCGGGTACTTCTACCTGCTTTTCGTAGTCGGCTTTGGAGGGCTGGTCGCTGCCTACGGCGTGCAGGCCCTGGGCCAGGGCCACCGTGAGCGGGGAGCCGGGGCGCACCTGCTGGTTGAGGCTCACGCGCACCGTCTGGCCCGGCTCGTTGCCTGCCACCTCGAAGGCCACGGGCTGCCCGTCCTGAGTTACGCGCAGCAGGGGCTTCACGTCGGCGGGCTTCACGGGGTAGTTGAAGGGCAGCTCCACGCGCATCTCGGCGGTGCCGGCGGCCCGCTCCGAGCGGCCCCAGAACGCCTGCGGCTCCTGTAGCTCCAGGTAGGGCGTGTGGAATTTCTGGCGGTTCTCGGGCAACTCCACGTTGCGCTTGCCCTCCGGCAGGGCATCGGTTTGTAGGGTGGCCTTGAAGGAAGTGCTGGGCCGGAACGGCGTGCTGGGCGAGAAAATCAGCTCCCTATCGGAGTTCCACTTGAACTTGCCGCGCACGGCGGGCTCGAACTTCACCACCTGCACCGTGTCCCAGCGGTCCTGCAGCTCGGGCGTTACTACGGCATCCGCGAACTGAAATACCAAGTTCTGGTACGGGTCAATTTCCTCGCCATTAGGGTCTTGGCTAGCGTCGGAGCCCAGCTTGGAGCAGGCACACAGCAACGCCAGCAGCACCAGCAGCGGCAGGCGAGAAACAGTTTTCGATAGCATGGATAGGGAGGAGCTTGAATGAAGGCCGGAAGGTATAGAAAAAGGGCGTTTGTGCTAGGTTTTGTATAGGTTTGAGGTAGAATATTTACATGCATTAACTGACGTAGCAGGGTATGGATAAGCTGATAGTTATACAAAGCTTAATAGAAAGAACGTGCTGTAAGATCAGGCTAAAGTCATGTGACGAAGACCTGCCAACTGAATGGCGAGGTGGATCTGGCTTGCCCGTTCCAGGTTATATTGAAGTATCGGGGCCAGAAAGAATTGCTGATGTTGAATGGATAGAATTTGATCCTATCGTGATAACCCATATTGGAAGGCTGGTTCCACCTAAGGTAACTGTTGTTATAGATGATATCATTCAGGGATTGAAAGAAGAAGAAATTGACTATCAGGTAGTCAAAGGCATAATCCGCATTAGTGGGAAAGAATTGCAGTAGCTGGAGCCTGCTTGGCTGGTGCGAGTTTAGCGCAGCGTAACTCTTATTTAGCCCCATGAGGTAGAGCTTGTCGCTCTACTGCCGCAAAGCGGCAAACTACTACCGCGCTGTTTGGATAGTCGGTTCAGGCAGGCGGGCTGAAAGCTTACACTAGCTACAAATTCTGCAACATCCTCAATCAATCCGTCATGCTTCGACTTCGCTCAGCATGACGGCCTTTTGATCTTCGTTCGGATTCCGTAAAGACCAAAAGAAGCAAATGTCTCCTTAAAAGAGAAACCAACGACTAGCGAGACAAATACAATGTCTCCTTATATTTGACGACAAGGAATAAGGAGACAATTCAATACTATGCCCCGTTCTCTGCGTGTGACGGCCGTGCCGCACTACCTTTCGCTGATTCGCACGGGGCTGGGCCTGACACAGGAGCAGCTGGCTGGGGCCCTGGGCGTGTCGCGCCATCTGGTCACGAAGATAGAAGCCAACCAACGAGTATTGCCACCGGCGGCCGGTTTAATTGTTGCGTGGCTGGCGCAGGCACTGCCGGTACCCGGTCCGCCCGTGCCGGCCGCGCCCTTGCTGCCCGCCGGCCTAGCACCTCTGCAAACCCGGGCCACGGCCGTGGCCTATGAGGCCGAGCAGCTCGCCCGCCGGCTGGCGCGGGGCCAAGCCCGCGCCGCTAGGGCTTTCGACTGGCTACGGGCCGCGCCCAAGCTGCTGGCCACGCTGCCCCCCGAAGCCGAGCGGCAGCGGCTGTGGGTGGCCGCCGTCACGGCCGAGGCCGAAGGCGCCCTGGAAGGCGAAGGCAGCCCCGCCCAGCACCGGCTGATGGCGGCCCGCCTGGCCGGCCTGCGCGCCGAGGCCGCTGCCCTGGCGGCTTACCTGGCGGAGGCGGCGGGGGTGTGAAGACTGGTGTCCCTGGCAGCGTACGACTGGCGCGAGTTTAGCGGAGCGTAACTCGTGCTCAGCCATTAGGTGGAGCTTGTAGCTCCACTGCCGCAGCGCGGCAAGCTGGTTCCGTGCCGTTTGGGTGGGTTAACGTAGATGGACGAGCTGAAAGCTCGCCATGGCATATCACGAGTTACGCTGCGCTAAACTCGCGCCAGTTGCGGGGGCTCTATCCCCACTTAAATTCGTGGGGAAGTGAATTGCGAAAAGGTGGTAGGGTGCGGGGCTTGTCCCCGCCCGTCGGGCGTGCCGTTAGCGAGTAATCGGGCAACAACGGGCGGGGACAAGCCTCGCACCCTACGCACGACAGGTAGCGCTACGTTAAGCGGCTGGCATAGCCACTGATTAACACATGTATGGTATATAGAAAATATTTCGCTTTGTGTAAGCAATGTGGCTGATCCTGTGGCGTTTTAGTGGGGCGGGCAGCACCCCACACTGCTCTTCACTTTCTCCACATTTATTTACTTACCCTCCATGGCATACCCTGTGAATTCATTGACTTCCAAGGCCGACTGTGACTTGGTGCTGGAAGAAGCCGCCGAAGAGCGCGCCGACCTGGAGTACCGGCAAACCCAGCTGCAGCGCCTGCACACCATGGGCAGCGACCGGGCCACCGAGAAAAGCGCCGAGCTGACCGGCGCTACGGCCGAATACAATACCCTGACCACGCTGCTAGCCAGCATGACCGAGGGCCCTACCAAAAAGAAGAACGAGCGGGAGCACAAACGCCTGGAGTATCGCATCTACGTGCTCAACCAGCAGCAAGCCACCGGGGCCACGGGCGTGGTAGCGCAGTTCAAGCGCCTCTACGAGCTGAACTGCATCACCCGGGAGCTGGCCGAAAACGCCGCCCTTAAATCCGAGGTGGAGGCGCGCAAAGCCGCGCTGTAGCATTTGATATAGCACGCATCAGCCCTTCGGGGGCGCCATCGTGGGGATTGGTGCCTTTGAAGGGCTTTTTGCAGTACTTGCCGTATATTTTGTTTTCCTCTCACTCATTGATCTGCAAGAATGCCAGTTATATTACCCTTAGATATTTCGGATGAGGGATTATTAGAGTCAGTGCGCACATGGGTGAGGCTGCTGGAAGAGGAACGCTACGAGGACGCCTTTCACTTTACATACCAACACCCCTACTATGCGTGGACGCCTGAGCTAATGCGTGATGTCATTTACGGATATGGAATCGTGGAAATGGATCCTGAGGTTGAAAAATTCAAAGTAACTTCTATCGACGAAGCCAAAGAACGGAACGGGAGCCCATATGCAGATGTAGATTTCCATATGCCACGAAAGCATAGCATAGAAAATACACTGATAGTAGCGGAAATCTGGTTTAGCTTGCCACTGAACGGGGAGTGGAGTGACCTCACTGCCTCCTTCAATGTGCTATATATGCCGGAATGTGTGTCGCTTGAGTTGCAGGAAATACACGTATTCTGAGTGAATCGAAGTTTAGCTTCACTCACACCCCCTCAAACACCTCTGACCACTCAATGCTGAACTCCGGGAGCGTATGCACGGGGATGAGGCCGGGGGTGTAGAAGTCGCCGCGGGGCTGGTAGCGGCCTTCGTGCAGCACGAACACGGAAACCGTCTTCTCGCCGGGAAACACAATCCAGTATTCCAGCACACCGTTTTCCTCGTAGAGGTCGAACTTGCTCTTGGTATCGTGGCTGACGTTGCCGGGGCTCACGATTTCGATAATCCAGTCGGGGACGCCGAGGCAGCCGCGCTCATCCAGCTTCTGCGAGTCGCAGACCACGCAGATGTCGGGCTGTACCACGGTGGTTACCTGCGCGTCGCCGTTGGGCGTGGCTTTGATCAGGCGCACATCAAAAGGCGCATGAAAGACCTCGCACCCGCGGTGCGCCAGAAGCGAGTAAATCATGCCGGTAAACCGACTGGAAATCCGTTGATGCGCTACCCTGGGCGCAGGGCTCATCCGCCGTACTTTGCCTTTGATGAGCTCAATAAACTCGTCCAGCTGCCAGGTGAGGTAGTCGGCGTAGGTGTAGGTTTTAGTGAGGTCGAGCTGGGAAATATCGGTGATAGGCGGCATAGTGGGGCGGCGGTTGATGCTTAAGGTAAAGATACGGTTCGCAACGCACAGACGACGTTGTGCCATCCGCTGTCAACCAAAGCCTGCGGTTGTTAACGAGCAAGCCCGCCGTTCTTCTTCTCATGTCGCTTGCAGGCGGAGAAAAAAGAACGGCGGGCACATCACCTGGCTCACCAACCAGTAAAAGGACTGTTGCCTAGAAGCTGAACATGCGCTTGCGGCGGCGCAGGGTTTGCTTGCGCTTGCTCACGCGGCTCTTCTCGATTGACTTCTTCCCAAACAGCGGCAGCTTCGCCGTGAGAGAAGTGGTAGCGGAAGGAGCTTTTTCAGGCGCAGCAGCCTGAGTAGCGTGGAGGGGAGCGGAAGCCAGCAGGGCAACAACGAGGAGGGAGGCGAAAGTTTTCATAGCGTATGGAGAAGAAGTGTGAAGCGAAGAAGTGCGCCGTAGTAGTGCGCTGATTACGTCACAATATTACAGTGCATTGTTGGCTAAGTACAATCACATGATGATGTGGCAGGTCCTTTGCCCGTTATACAATAGCCAGATAAAACCGCGTTTCTAGTATGAATTACGGGTTTATAGGGGTTTGTCTGAGCTCCCCTTATCACCCATATTGGGTGACTTAGGGCTCTGAGTTGCTTAGCTGACGCAAGCATGCTGCCCACAGAAGTAGGTTTGCTGCCCAAGATGTGAGTCCGGTGTTGCATCGTCGGCCGCTGCTCTGGGCAAGTTGTACCTTGCAGTCATGCTTTCCCATCCCCACGAAGTATTTCTGGAAGTAGCCCGGCAGCTTAGCTTTACCAAAGCCGGGCAGACGTTGTTTCTGAGTCAGTCGGCCGTGAGCAAGCAGGTGAAAGCCCTGGAAGAGCACTATAAAACGGGCTTGTTTGAGCGCCTTGGCAACAGTGTGGCCCTGACACCCGCCGGAGAACTGCTTTACCGGAAACTACTGCTTGCCAAGCAGCTTCAGCACGAGCTGCACCAGCAGTTTGCCGAGGTAAGTCCGGGCTTTAGCCCGCAGGTGCGCATGGTTATCGGAGCCAGCACCACCATTTCCCTGTACGTTATTCCGCCGGTGCTTTCGGCCTACCTGCAGCGCTACCCGGGCACCCAGCTCACCCTCAAAAACCGCAACAGCGAGAATATCCTCAAAGCCCTGCTGGAGCACGAAATCGACCTGGGCATCATCGAAGGCATTCACAAGGTCAGCAACGTGACGTACACGCCCCTGCTCACGGATGAAGTAGTGGCCGTGTGCTCGGCGCGCCACCCCGGGCTGCCGGACGAGCTGGCAGTTCAGGACCTGTACCACACCCCGCTGGCTTTGCGGGAGCAGGGCTCGGGCACTCTGGCTGTGCTGGAGCAGGCCCTGGCCGAGCGAAACATCAAGCTGACGAACCTGCCGGTGAAAGTGCGGCTGGGCGGCACCGAGGCCCTGAAAAACTTTGTGCGCGTGGATACCTGCCTGGCCTTTCTGCCCCGGCAGGCCGTGATGAAAGAGCTGGCTTCGGGCGAGCTGCGGGAAGTCCCTATCCGGGACCTGCGCATGGTGCGCCACTTCGATTTTGTGCAGCGCAAGGGAACCGAAAACAACCTCCCCTACAAAACCTTCGTGCAGTTCACCAAACGGTATTATTCCAAGCAGGCATAGGCTATTCCATAAGGCCATTTGCGTTCGGCATACTGAACAGGAAGCTTTGCGTTTCTCTTTTCTATGAAAATGCAAAGTGCCCTGGAAACCATCAGCCGCCTGCAAACCTTGGAATGCTCGGTATGCCGAGCCCCCTACTCCGCCACGGTTCTGCAGCGTACCTCTGCCTGTTGCGCTGCCCCCTTGCTGGCCACCTACGAGCTGCACGAACCCCTTAGCCGCGAAGCGGGCATCGACTTGCACGAGGTCAGCATGTGGCGTTACCGCCGCTTGCTGCCCTTGCTCGATGAGGCACACCGCGTGAGCCTGGGCGAAGGACTCACGCCGCTGGAGCCTCTTACCAGCCTTACCCAGCGCTACAACCTTGCGGAAGTTTTGCTAAAGGATGAAGGGCAGAACCCTACCGGCTCATTTAAAGCCCGCGGCCTAAGCATGGCCATTTCCAAAGCCAAAGAGCTGGGCGTAGAAGGTTGCATCATTCCCACGGCCGGCAACGCCGGGGTGGCTATGGCCGCCTATTGCGCCAAGGCCGGCATGCACGCCGTGGTGGTAATGCCCCGCCATACGCCCCAGGCCTTCAAGGAGGAGTGCTACTGGTATGGGGCCGAAGTGCACCTGGTGGATGGCCTTATCAACGACTGCGCCGCCCGGGTGCGGGAGCTCAATAGCGCCAACGAGCTGCTGGATGTTTCCACGCTGAAGGAGCCTTACCGGCTGGAAGGCAAGAAGACGATGGGGTATGAGCTGGCCGAGCAGCTGCGCTGGACATTACCTGACGTGCTTTTGTACCCGGCCGGTGGGGGCACCGGCCTGATTGGTATCTGGAAAGCCTTCCGCGAAATGCAGGCTCTGGGTTGGCTACCAGCCGAGGTGCGACTGCCGCGCATGGTTGCCGTGCAGGCCGCCGCCTGTGCCCCGCTGTGGGCTACCTACACCGGCCGGCAGGCCAACTGCCAGCAGTACGTGGGGCAGCCAACCATTGCCAACGGCCTGGCAGTGCCGCGCCCCCTCGGCGAAGCCCTTATGCTGCAGGTGCTGCGCGAGTCCGGGGGCACGGTAGTACCGATTGACGACCAGGAAATGCTGGAGGGCATGCGCGAGCTGGCCCGGCACGAAGGGTTGTTTGTAGCGCCCGAAGGAGCAGCCGTCTGGATGGCGGCCCGCAGGCTGTTGGATGCCGGCTGGATAGGCCGCCACGAGCGGATGCTGCTCCTGAACACCGGCTCCGGGCAGAAGTACCTCGAAAATGTGATAGGGCAAGCCTGAGCCTGGCGGGCAACTGCAGCCGGCCGCTTACCTTGGTGCCACTAAACGTACTGCTATGGCTTCATCTGTTCTACTGTTGCCTGGCCTGGGCAACTCTGGCCCCCAACACTGGCAAACTCAGTGGGAGCAGCACTACGGCTACCTGCGCGCAAACCAGCTCAACTGGGACCAGCCCACCTGCCACGACTGGGTACAAATGCTTGACTGGGCCGTGGCAGCAGCCGGGCCGGACGTAGTGGTGGTAGCCCACAGCCTGGGCTGCGCCACGGTAGCGCACTGGGCCGCCACCACAAATCAGTCCATCCGGGCAGCCCTCTTGGTAGCTCCCGCCGACGTGGACCGCCCCGACTTCCCATCCGAAGTTACCGGCTTTGCGCCCATGCCCCTGGCGCCGCTACCGTTCCCGAGCATCGTAGCGGCCAGCACCAACGACGAGTACGTGACCCTGCCACGGGCCCGGCTCTTTGCCGATGCCTGGGGCAGCCGCCTGGTGAACGTTGGTGCCTTAGGCCACATCAACTCCGCCTCTGAGCTGGGTTTGTGGCCGCAGGGGCACGCGCTGCTGCGGGAGCTGGTTGGGTGAGGGTATTGCTATCAGTGAGCCTGCGGAGCGGCTACACGCCCGCAAACACCTCTTCCCAGTGCAGCTGCAGTGCCGGGAGGGTGTGGGCCGGTAGATGGCCGGGGGCATAATACGAGCCGCGCGACTGATAGCGGCCTTCATGCAGCACGTACGTGGCTACGGTTTTCTCGCCGGGAAATACAATCCAGTATTCCAGCACGCCGCTTTCCTCGTACAGCTCAAACTTCTCACGGGTGTCATAGGCGGCCGTGCTGGGCGAAAGAATTTCGATAATCCAGTCGGGGGCGCCGAGGCAGCCGCGCTCATCCAGCTTGCTGGGGTCACAAACCACGCAGATATCGGGCTGCACTACCGTCGTTATCTGCGCGTCGCCGTTGGGCCCTGGCGTCGTGAGGCGCACATCAAAGGGGGCGAAGTATACTTCGCATGGGCCACCAGTTAGCTGTTGGTCAACGTGCCGCACGATGTTTCGCGCCACTTTCTGGTGTACCCGGCGCGGGGCCGGGCTCATGCGGTGTACTTTGCCTTTTACCAGCTCGATGAACTCGTCCAGCTGCCAGGTGAGGTAGTCGGCGTAAGTGTAGGTTTTGGTGAGGTCGAGCTGGGAAAGGCTGGTGATGGGCGGCATACGCGGGCGGGCTTCGATACTGAGTAAAGATAATAAGGCCGGAAGTTACCGCGTAGGGCTTCCCATGCTACACCGCCTGTCAGCTGGCCCGTACCTGCCCGGTGCCGCGCACCAGCCACTTGTAGCTGGTGAGTTCCTCCAGCCCCATAGGGCCGCGGGCGTGCAGCTTCTGGGTACTGATGCCGATTTCGGCGCCCAGCCCAAACTGCGCCCCGTCGGTGAAAGCGGTGGAGGCATTGGCGTACACGGCGGCGGCATCTACCGCGTTCAGGAACCGCTCGATATGGGCGGCATCTTCCGAAATAATGGCCTCACTGTGCCGGGAGCTGTGCGCGGCAATGTGCGCCAGGGCCTCGTCCAGATCAGCTACCGTTTTGATGGCCAGCTTCAGCGAAAGAAACTCGGTGCCGAAATGCTCGGGCCGGGCCTGCTCCAGCAGCGCCGCCGGGTACAGCCCACGCAGGGCCGGGAAAGCCCGCTCATCAGCATAAACAAATACGCCGGCCTGGGCCAGCGGCGCGGTGAGAGCGGGCAGGTCTACGAGGCGCGCCTCGTGCACCAGCAGGCAGTCGAGGGCATTGCACACGCTCACGCGGCGGGTTTTGGCGTTGGCGATGATGGCGCGGCCCTGGCCCAGGTCAGCAGTTTCATCGAAGTAGGTATGCACGATGCCCGCACCCGTTTCGATAACCGGTACCCGGGCGTGCTGGCGCACGTAGTCGATGAGCGACTGGCTGCCGCGCGGAATCAGGACATCCACGTAGCCTACTGCCTGGAGCAGCGCCTCGGTGGCCTGGCGGTCGGGCGGGAGCAGCGTGACGGCGGCGGCAGGCAGGCCGTGGCGGGCCAGCACGCGCTGGATGACACGGCCGATGGCCTCGTTGGAGTGGGCTGCGTCGGAGCCGCCCTTGAGCAGGCAGGCATTGCCGGTTTTCAGGCAGAGCGTGGCTACGTCGAAGGTCACGTTGGGGCGGGCTTCGTAGATGACGCCCACCACGCCCAGCGGCACCCGCACTTTCGTAATCTGCAGGCCATTGGGCCGCTCCTCGGTCAGCAGGGTTTCGCCCAGGGGCGAGGGCAGGGCCGCCACGTTGCGAATGTCCTGGGCAATGGCCTCCAGACGGGCGGCGGTAAGCTGCAGCCGGTCGTACTTAGGATCATCAGCCGGCATCAGCGCCAGGTCCCGGGCATTTTCGGCCAGCAGGAAGGGAGTTTCTGCCACGGCCGCATCGGCCAAATCGAGCAATAGCGCCGTAATGGTTTCGGCCGGCACCTGGCTGAGTGGGCGGCTGGCTGCTTGCGTGGCCTGGAAGGTGTCTTGCAGATGCATGCTTTCTAATGTGCTGATGTGGTTGAATGTGCTTCGCTTCGCTAATGTGCTAAGGTGGGTGAATGTGCTGATGGGCTAATGATTTCGTGTCATGGCGAGCAGCGCGAAGCCATCCGTCCTGGGCAACGTGTCCAGCCTCGGGACGTGACCAGCCCCCGACGTGCGCCGCCCGCATCTGGACTGAGTGGGGAAAGAACGAGTCTGGTGTTGTACAGGACTGACGCCGCTTGATGCGCGGCATATCGTGCCTCCTGGCATGATACATTTCTCACATTAGCCCATTGAGCGAAGCACATTCAACCACCTTAGCACATTAACTCATATCGGCCGACAGAAACAGGTAGTCGTAGTGGACCAGGGGTTTCTGCTGCTGCTGGCCGAGGCGCTCCAGGGCTTTGTCGGCGCCGTACTCAGCCAGGCCCAGGCCCAAGGGCTTGCCTGCCTCATCGAGTATGCGGATGATGTCGCCCTTCTGAAACGTACCCATAATGGCCAGTACGCCCACCGGCAGCAGGCTGGTGGCCTTATTGGGCGCAAGCAAAGCGGCCCGCGCCCCGGCGTTGATGAGCACCGCGCCCTTGGCCGCCAGGTCGGAATGAGCAATCCACTTTTTCTTGCCGGAAGCAGTTTTGTTGGGCTGAAAGCGGGTATTTACGACCTCCCGGCGCAGCAGGCGGGGTAGTACGTTTTCGGTTTTGCCGTTGGCAATGTGCACGGAAATGCCCAGCTGCGCCACTTTGTGGGCCATGTGGCACTTGGTAATCATGCCACCCCGCCCGAATTGGGAGCGTTGCGTGGACACAAAGGAGGAAAAGCTGGTGGTAGTGGGCGCAATTTCCGCAATAAGCTCGGAGGCCGGGTCCTGCGGGTTGCCGTTGAAGATGCCGTCCACGTTGCTCAAAATCAGTAGAGCGTCGGCATCAAGCATGGAAGCCACGAGGCCGGCCAGCTCGTCGTTGTCAGTAAACATAAGCTCCGTCACGGATATGACGTCATTCTCATTCACGATGGGAATGATGCTCTGCTGGAGCAAGGCCCGAAAGCAGTTCTGCATATTCCGGTAGTGCTGCCGGTCGCGAAAGTCTTCCTTGGTCACCAGCACTTGGGCGCACAGCAGCGCGTGCTTGGCCAGCAGCTCGGCGTAGGTGGCCAGCAGCTTCACCTGCCCCACGGCGGCCAGCACCTGCCGGCTGGTCACGGCATCGGCCTTCTCGGGCACCTGCACCAGGCTGCGCCCCGCCGCCACCGCCCCCGACGACACCACAATGACTTCCTTGCCCTGCTGTTTCAGCTCGGCCACCTGCGCCACCAAGTGGCGGATGCGGGCCAGATCAAGGGAGCCGTCGGGCTGCGTGAGGACGTTGGAGCCGATTTTTACGATGATGCGGTGGTACGGAAGCGCCATAGGTCGTCAGCAGGTTCGGGGCCGTAAGGTAGGGCGGAAGCGGCAGTTGCCTTCAACGGATAAGGGGTTGTGCTACGAAGTCTACCGGTTGTCGGCGGAGGATATCTGGTAGACTTCGTAGGACATCTGGTTGTCCTGGGAGGATAGTGGGTTGTCCTCCGAGCATAGTCGGTTGTCCTCGGAGGACACCTTGTTGTCCTCCGAGGTTAACCAGATGTCCCCTGAGGTTAACTAGTTGTCCTCGGAGGCTAGGTAATTGTCCTCGCAGGACATCCGGTTGTCCTCCGAGGACAATTATCTGTTCTTTGGAAACGGTTCTATGCGGTAGGGGCGGGGCTTGCCCCGCCCCTACGAAGGCGCTTTAGCTGGAGCGCAGCCCCATCACCCACACGTACACCAGCGTACCACCCAGAAAGGCCAGGAACAGCGGGCCGCTACCCGGCTGGCCCAGGGCTTCGGTGCCTACTGCCATTGCCCCCACAGCTGCCAGACCCAAGCCAAACCACTTGGACTGCTGCCGCCGCTTGGGGTGCCACTGGCGCTGGGTGCCCACCAGCGGAAACAGCAGCCCCAGCCCCACAATGCCGGCCGTAGTGAGGGGTGCCAGGTAGCTGAAGTGACCAACTGCCAGCAGCGCCAATCCGCCGAGCAGCAAGCCCATAAACTGGTTGGAATACCGCGTGTCTTCCTCGCTCAGGGCAAAGCGGCCGTAGCGGTTCAGGCGCAGCAGGGAGTTGAACAGGGGCTCAGCAAACCAGCTCATGTATACCAGCACCAGGTACAGCGGCAGCAAAACTGGTACAAAGCGCGACAACACGAACATGCCAATGAACAGCCCCTGGCGCATGCCCGGGCTCAGCGTCTGCGTCCAGACCATAAAGCGGTAAAACCAGTTGTAAAGCCAGAACCGGGCTTTCAGGGCCGATACCAATCCTTCGCGGGCGTAGTCGGAGGTGGGGTTGAGACGCAGAGCTTCCTGAAAGTGGCGGGCAGCGTCTTTGGCGCGGCCACGCTCCAGGGCCACCCAGCCCAGGTCGGCGTGGGTACCGGCATCGGTAGGGCTTTGGCGCAGGGCTTCGTCGAGGTCGGCGGAGGCTTCGGTGGTACGGCCCAGGCGGGAAAGACACCGCGCCCGCAGCCCCAGGCAGTCGACGTGAGTAGGGTCGACGGCCAGGCCGGCTTCGGCGGCGCGCAACGCGCCGTGCAGCTGGCCCTGCTGAAACCGGATCAGCCCCAGCACGTGGTGGTAGTCGGCATCTTCGGGGTCGAGGGCCAGCGCCTCTTCAATGGCCTCCAGGGCCAGCGGCAGCTCGTGCTGGCGTTGCAGCGTGGCACTGAGCACGTAGAAGGCAAAGCTGTTTTCGGGGGCCAGGTGAATAGCGTGCTGAGCAGCTTCCTGGGCTTCCGGCAGCCGCGCCTGCTCCATCAGAGCCAGGGCCAGCAGGCACTGCAGGTAGCCGTTTTCGGGGTCCTGCTGCAGCAGCCGGCGCGCTTCCTGCTCGGCATCCTGGGGGCGCTTGTGCTGGAGCAGCAGCTGCACGCGGCTGAGGTCTTGGGAGGAGTTCATTGAGGGGGAAGGAATGGAGTAGAAGCACCGCTACCTGAAGCTAATCAGTCTTATTTGCCTGTAGCGCACGAAATCGAGAATAGAGCAAGCTACTGACTAAAAGCAAGCTTAGTGGCGGTCCATAAGGCCAGGTGGCAGGCCAGCATGCAGTAGTCAGGCTAGCTGCCAACACCAGTGCCGCCAGTAGCAGCCAGCTCAGTGGGGACTTTTCCGGCACGGGCATATCAGTGGCGCTTTTTATTACACTTATAATGCTCATGACGATGACCGTGAGGCCACCCGTCAGGCCGGGGCCCAGGCTGCTTTCCGGGAACCCCAGCTTCAGCAACAGCCAGACAAAACCAGGCAGCCAGGCAACTAGAAGTAAAGCCAGTGCACTGACGGTTCCGTAGCGGTAGAAGGTCTGATGAGCATAGGATATGGCTGCGTCGGGGCGGTTGCGCAGCCGCCGTACATCCGGGTGAAGTCGCCAATACAGCTTTTCAAAAGCAAGAGCCAGCAGAACTGGAATACAGAATAGGCTCAGCGGGATGATAATTAAAAGAAAATGACCCCAGGCTTTCAATTGGGGCCGGGGAAATTTCATGCCTTCGGTAATAGAGGTCATATACCGATCAAACGCCAACTCTGCCCGGCCCGGCCACAGCTGGCGCCGAATGGCCTGGCTTGCTCCCGCTAAGGCAACTGAGTTGTTAGGGCTAAGGCGCAGCACTTCCTGAAAGTGTGCCTGAGCGGCTACAAACTGCTCTTGTCGTAGAGCTTCACGGCCAAGCAACTGGTGGGCAATAGGCAAAGTGGGATGTGCGGCGCGCAGTTGATGCAAAGCCTCAGCCAACTCCGGCCACCGTTGTTGTGCGTGCAGGGCGTTGGCACGAGCCGTGAGACACTCTGCATGAGTCGGGTTCTGAGCCAAGCCTCGTTCAGCCGCTACCAGTGACGCTGCTGGTTCGCCCTGGTGCAAGAGAAAACGGGCCTGTACTCCGAGGTACTTGGGATTGTAGGGCTGCAACCGGAGTGCCTCGGTAAGGGCTGCTGCCCGGGCCGCTGGTTGCCCGGCCACGTTTTCAATCAGGCAGAGCACATAAAATGCTTCGCTGGCCGCCGGATTTAAGGCCAGCGCCTCCCGCACTGAAGCACGAGCCTCCTCTATTCTAGTTTGTTGATACAGCGCAAACCCCAGCAAAACGTACCCCAGCACTTCTCGTGGATTACGCGCCAGTTGCTGCCGTACAACCTGCTCGGCTTGTTGGGGGCGTTGCACCGCCAACAGATTTTGCACGGCATCCTGCCACCGCGCTTCCGTAGGATGAGGCATCATAGCACGGCTACTTCTTGATGCCCAGGTAGGTTAGGATGTCGTCGTAGGTGCCGCCCTCGTTGGAGTAAAGGGCGTAGTTTTTGGCCGTGGCAAACCACTCTTTGGTACTGGGCCGCACTTGTTTGGTGGCGGCCGTCAGGCTGCTTTGCTGCACCGGCAGTGCCTTGCCGGCTTTCATCGACTCGCGTAGGCAGCTTTCCACGGCCGTATCTACCACGGCTTTCAGGTCGGCCCCCGAGAAACCGGCCGTCTGGCCGGCCACGGAAGCCAGGTTGAGGTTGTCGGCCACGGGCTTGCCGCGCAGCAGCACGTCCAGGATGGCCACGCGGGCCGGCTCGTCGGGCGGCGT
Organism: Hymenobacter guriensis; assembly: GCF_015773195.1. GTDB lineage: Bacteria > Bacteroidota > Bacteroidia > Cytophagales > Hymenobacteraceae > Hymenobacter > Hymenobacter guriensis. The sequence continues at coordinate 634,938 of NZ_JADWYK010000001.1, read as the reverse complement.
CACCAGCACAATCCGGTCGAAGCGGCCGGGGCGGCGGAAGGCGGGGTCGAGGTGCCAGGGGGCATTGGTGGCGGCCAGAATCAGCACGCCGTCGTTGGAACTGCGGGCCCCGTCCAGCTCTTCCAGAAACTGGTTGATGAGGGTGCGGCCGGCACTCTGGCGCAGGTCGTGGCGGTTGGCGGCCAGGGCATCCACTTCGTCAAAAAACAGCACGCAGGGCGCCTGCATGCGGGCCAGCTCAAACAGCTCGTGGAGCTTCTTTTCGCTCTGGCCCATCCACATATCCAGAATGTCGCTGATGCCCACGTGGATAAATGAGGCCTGTACCTCGCCGGCCGTGGCGCGGGCCAGGTGGGTTTTGCCGCAGCCGGGCGGGCCATACAGCAGCAGTCCGCCGCCTGCCGCCTTGCCATAGGCTTTGTAGAGGTCGGGAAACTGCAGCGGATGAATGATTTTCAGGCGGATTTCCTCCTTCACGGCGTCCATGCCGCCCACGTCGGAAAAGTTGATCTGAGGCTTTTCCAGCCCCGCAAACAGAGCCCGCTCATCCAGCCCCGCCGCCGACACGCTGGCCGAATACTCGGCCGGCCCCCCGCTGGCCGTCTGCGCGGCGGGGCGCAAGCCCAGCTGCTCGTCGAGGTCAGCGTCGCGCAGATTGCCATCGAGCTGCAGCGCGTGCTGATACGCGGCGCGGGCCTCGTCGGGCGGGCCGCCGGCGCGGGCCAGCAGGCGGGCGTGCAGCAGGTGGGCGCGGGCGTGGTCGGGGTGGGTGCGCAGCAGTTCCTCCAGCACCACCAGCGCCGCCGAGGTTTTTTGCAGGGCGGCGTAGGTTTCGGCCAACCCCAGCTGCAGCTCCTCATCGTCGGGGGCCTGGCGCAGGCCGGTGCGGTAGTGCTCTTCGGCTTCGGGCAGGCGGCCGGCCTGGCGTAGCAGGGCGGCTACGTGGCGGCGTAGGGGCACGTTGTCGGGCGAAAACGACAGGGCGTCGAGCAGGGGTTGCAGATCAGCGGGGTTAAGCGGCGTGGCCATAGCTAGGCAGTAAGTAAAATCACAGGCAAGCTACTCACTCCACCCGCAACAGACCACTTTCCGGTAGAATCCGCCTTACACAGCGAAACTGCTTAGGTGGAAGAGGGCTATCTGAATTGATAGGGTGAATAGGAAAATGATATAGTATTTCTTGAAAATCGTAAAGAAAAGAAAGGGGTGTTTTGGAAATATGGGATGCATTTCTAGATTGTGCCATCAAAAAACACAGGGGTAAACCGCTACATCATATGAGCCTGACTACTTCTTCCCGCTTGTCGTTGTCCCGGTTGCTGCTACTGGGGCTTTTCCTGGCCGCCTTGGCCGCTGCTTTCATCGAAGTGCCGCACCCCGCGGCGGCGGCCGGCTCCCTCAACGGCGCCGACGTAGCCTGGATGCTCACGGCCACTGCCTTCGTGCTGATTATGACGCCAGGCCTGTCGTTTTTCTACGGCGGGATGGTACGGCCCAAAAATGTCATCAGCACCATGCTGCAAAGCTTTGTGGCGCTGGGCATCATCACCATTGTGTTCTACTTCGTAGGCTTCTCGCTGGCATATGGTGACTCCTGGCACGGGCTGATCGGCAACCCGCTCACGTTTGCCATGCTGCGCAACGTGGGCACGGCACCCAATCCGGCATTTGCGGCCACTATTCCGTTCGTGCTGTACTTCGCGTTTCAGTTGAAGTTTGCCATCATCACCCCGGCCCTCATTACCGGCTCGTTTGCCGAGCGGGTGCGGTTCAAGGGCTACCTGGCCTTTATGGTGCTGTTCTGCCTATTCATCTACTGCCCGCTGGCTCACTGGACCTGGCACCCCGAAGGCTTCCTGCGCCAGTGGGGCGTGCTCGACTTCGCGGGTGGCACCGTGGTACATATTTCAGCGGGTATAGCCTCGCTGGCCGGTGCTATGGTGTTGGGCCGGCGCAAAACGCACCTGCGCAATACCTCGTTTTCGACGCCCAACGTGCCCTTCGTGCTGCTGGGCACGGGCTTGCTGTGGTTTGGCTGGTTTGGCTTCAATGCCGGCTCGGCCCTGGGCGCCAATGAGCTGGCGGCTCAATCTTTTGTGAACACCAACCTGGCTTCGGCTGCGGCCCTCATTGCCTGGCTGCTGGTAGAAATAGCCCGGGGTACCAAACCCACGGCCGTGGGTGCCTGCACCGGCGCGGTAGTAGGGCTGGTGGCCATTACGCCGGCCGCCGGCTACGTCACCTACGGACAGAGTATTTTGTTTGGGGTAATCGGGGCGCTGGTAAGCCACGCGGCCGTGCACTGGCAAAACAAGCGCACCACCATCGACGACACGCTCGACGTATTTCCCTGCCACGGGCTGGGCGGCATTGTAGGTATGCTGCTGACGGGCGTTTTTGCCGATAAGGTGGGCCTCATCCACGGCACCTTCACCACGTTTGGCTACCATGTGCTGGGCTTGCTGATTGTGGTAACGTATTCCTTCGTGGGCTCCTGGCTGCTGCTCAAACTCACCGGCCGCTTCTTTGCCCTGCGCGTGAAAGACCACGAAGAAGAGCTGGGCCTCGACCTGAGCCAGCACGAGGAATCCACCTACCACATCGACGAAGAGTTTGAGAAGACGTACCGGCGCGCCCTGCTGGAACCAGAAACCGTCTGACCGAAATACGCTGTGCTTTACCCGGAAGAAGTGCAGTGCTACTAGGGGGGAATCTGACGGTAAACGCCCCGTGGCTGGTAATAGCCGCGGGGCGTTTGGTTTGTCGGTTAAGCTAGCAGCAGGTTTACTTGCCCATCTTGCTCAGGTAGAACGATACCAGGAAGCCCAGCACCGTAATCAGGCCGGTGAAGTTATGGGCAACCTCGAAGGCCTCGGGAATCATGGTATCGGCAATCATGGCCAGCACGGCCCCGGCGGCCACGGCGGTGGTAGCGGCCACTACATAGGGCGGAAAGTGGCTGAACACCGTGAAGCCTACCAACGAGGCCACCCCCGAAACCAGGGCAATGCCGGCCCAGAGCAGCAGCACGTAGCGGGCCGGGCGGCCGGCTTTCTTCATGCCGGCGGCGCTGCTCAGGCCCTCGGGCAGGTTGGAGAGAAAAATGGCTACCACGGCCACCGTACTCACCGCGCCCCCGGCCAGTAAGCTCAGTCCAATTACGATACTCTCAGGAATACCGTCCAGCAGGGCCCCCACGGCCAAGGCCATGCCGTTGTCGTCGCCGGGGGCATTGCCTTCGGTGACCCCGGTTTTCACTTCCTGGCGCTCGGCCGCCTGTTGGGGGCCGGAGCGTTTGCGGTGCTTGGCGCCGTAGCGGGCCAGCAGCCAGTTGGCCAGCGTGTAGCCGCCCGCGCCGCCCAGAAAGCCTATGGCCGCCGAGTAAAAGCCGCCCTTGGTGTACGCATCCTCCATCAGCTCCAGGGAAAGCGTAGAGATAAGTACTCCGCTGCCAAAAGCCATAATAGACGCTACCACACGCTGCGGTACCCGAAAAAAATAGCCGATGGCTGCCCCAATCAACAGGGCTGAGCCCGATACCAGGCCCCAGAAGCCGGCCATCATCCACGTGGGAAACGTCATGTAGTTTGGTTTGTTAGTGCCTTGTGCTTGGTGGGTATCTGCTTTGCTTAAGCACTACGCACTATTGCTGATAAGCGGCCAGTGTGGTGCGCAAGGCATCTTCCGACAGGGCAGCCAGCTCTACTTTTTTGAAGGGGGAGGTATGTCCGGCCAGCAGCGTCAGGCTCGACTTGGGCTGCCCGAACACTTCCGCCAGGAAGGCTAGCAGGCAGGCGTTGGCTTTGCCATCCTGCGCCGGAGCGTGCAGGCGCACGGTCACAGCGCCGTCGGCAGCTACCAGCAGCTCATTTTGGCGGGCGTTGGGCTTGGCTTTCAGGTGCAGGACGGCCAAAAGGTAATAGAGTAACAGGTGATGGGTGACACGTATGTTATTGCTTTCAGGAAGAGTAGCCAATGAGCAGCGGGGAAAGATAGCACTTGCGCCCGCAGCAGTACGCCGAAAAACGTAAACAAAAGCTTGCGCCCAAGTCAACGACCGATTTCTTGCCCTGTCACCTGTCACCTGTCACCTGTCACCTGTCACCTGTGCCTGCCCGAATGGGCACAGGTTGAGTACTACGCAACGGCCGCAGGCGGGCGTATGGAAGTAGCAGCATTTCTGGCCATGAAACATGAGTGCTTCGTGGTGGTCGTACACCTGCTGGGCGTCCCAAGCGGGCGGAAGCAGCTCGGCCAGCAGCTTGTGAGCCAGCTTTTCGTCCACCTTCGGGCCGATGAGAGCCAGGCGCTGCGCCACACGGTGGTGGTGGCTGTCGACGGGCATGGCCGGGAGGCGCAAGGAGCTAAAAAGCAGGGTAGCGGCGCTGGTCTTGGGGCCTACGCCGGGCAGCTGCTCCAGCCACGCACGGGCTTCAGGAATGGGCATTTCGGCCAGAAAAGCCAGGTCGCAGGGGCCACCACAGCGCTGGCTCACCTCGCGCAGCACGTGCTGAATGCGCGGGGCTTTCTGCTCAGGCCAGGTGCAGGCGCTGATGGCCTCCTGCACCTCGGCCGTAGGCGCGTCGCGCACGGCGTCCCAGGAAGAGAAGTGGGCGCGCAGTTGCTGGTAGGCACGGTGGGAATCCTGGTTGCGGGTGCGGTGGGAAAGCAAGGCGCTGATAAGCTCACTGAGCGGGTCCTTGACGCTGAAAAACCGGAACGGTGCCCCGTACTCGGCACAGAGCCGCTCGTGCACCAGCAGGGCTTTGGTCTGAAGGGTCGCAAAATCGTCAACAGGAGAGTCGGGGGAGGTTTTCACCCTGCTCCCTACGTAAAAACCAGGCGGAGTGCAGAAGGGAAAGTTGATTGACCGTCAACTCTTCCTTCTGCACTCCGCCCGCTTCGTTCAAAAACCGCTGCCTAGCCTATTGGGTATTGTAGAGGGCAATGGCTTGCTTGATTTTCTGCTGCTGCTTGCCTTGTAGGACCAACGGCACCACCAGCAGCACCGGCGCGGCATATACCAGCGGGGAAATGCTTTGGCTGGTTCCTTGCAGCGACGACAGCAGCCCGGCCGCCATCAGGCCACCCGCGCCTATGTAGCTGAGCGTAATGGCAGTGCGGGAGCGGCGGGCCTGGTCGAGCAGGCCGCGGGCCCCGGCGTTGTCGACGGTAGCAATACTCAGGTTACGCAGGTTCAGATCCTGCACCGGTCCATTGTCTTTGCTGAAGTATTCCGTCTTGACGGTTCGGTAGCCGCCACCGTAAGGATAGCCGCCGTATCCCCCATAGCCGTAGCGACCATAACCGAAGGGGCTGCCACCGGTGTTGTTATACTGCGTGCGGGTGATGGAGTACAAGGCAATGCGGCCCGTCCGGTCGCGGCGCAGGGTGGTTTCGCGGGAGGAGCCGGGCAGGTTGGTGCGCACGTAAAAGCCGGTTTCATCCTCATAGTAGCGGATGGCATCGAACTCCAGGCGCTGCTGCCCGTCCAGCAGGAGGTAGTTGCGGCCCAGCAGGGGCTGGCGGGTTTCTACCTCGTAGGCTTTCAGTTCCTGCCCCGTTTTCAGGCCCACCCGAAAGCGCGTGGGCTGGGTGGAGGGCGGCAGGGCGCCGGGCTGGGTCGGTCGGGCACCGGGCACTTGCTCGGCCACGGCGGGAGTTTGCGGAGTAGGCTCAGCGGCGCGGGCCGGCGCCGCGGTTTGCGCCTGTCGCACCGAGTCGGGCAGGGTGGGTTGGGAGTTGAGCTGGCGCGGGCCGTCCTGGGCCAGGCCACGGGTGGCGGCGCCCACAGTCAGCAGCGCCAGGGAAAGCATCAAACGAACGTGCATAGGAAGAAAAGCAGAGAGTACAGCTGCCCGCCAGCCGGCCGGCAGATTCAAGACTAAAACCAGAAAGAGGAGAAGAAAATTCGTCCCAAGGTTGCGCCGCTTTGCATTCAGGGGCTGCTTCTGGGTGCTAGTAAACAAAAAAGCGGGAGAAACCGTCAGTTTCTCCCGCTTTGCACAGCGAGTGAGGTAGGCCAGAGCTACTTCAGCAGGGTTTCCAGCAAACTCATACTATCTACCAGGTCGTGGCTGGTTTCAAAATCCAGGGGCTTGATAATGTAGCCGGCCACGCCCAGGTTCTGGGCGCTGAGGCGGTCCACATCCATAGAGGACGTGGTGATGACGAACACCGGAATCTGGGCCAGGGCCGGGTGGTTTTCGCGTTCGGCCAGAAACTCGTGCCCGTTCATCTTGGGCATGTTCAGATCCAGCAGAATCACCTCGGGCAGCGGGTTGATGGCCTCCACGCCGTTGCGGCCCAGTAGCATATCCAGGGCCTCCAGGCCATTGAAGGCGGTATAAAGCTTGTGCGGAATACTGAATTTCTCGAAGGATTTCTGCACGGTCATCGTGTCAAAGAAATCATCTTCCACGAGCAAAACGGAACGGTCGGACATGGGGGAGCGGGCAAGGGGATCAGGAAGCCAGGGCGGGCGCGTCGGATCGGGCCGGCAGCGCCTGCTTGGGCCACGTAAAGATAAACGCTGCACCTTCTCCAGCCGCCGATTTCACCCAAATACTGCCTTTCTGTTCGTCAATTATTTTCTTCACAATACTGAGCCCGATGCCGGTGCTTTCGGCCGTATGCCGGTCGCGCAACGTCTGAAACATCAGGAAGATTTTCTGGTGGTACTCCGGGGCAATGCCCGGCCCGTCGTCGGCCACCGAAAACTCGTAGAATTTTTTCTGCTCCCGGCAGCCGATAGTGATGGTGCCGCCGCCCCGGTGGTGGTACTTTACGGCGTTGCCGATGAGGTTGGTAAACACCTGCTGCAGGCTGAGGCGGTCGGCTACCAGGGCAGAAGGCAGCGAATCGGGCAGGCGCACGTGGAAATCGGGCGGCACCACCATATCGGTTACTTCGTCGAGGAGGGCGGCCACGTCTACCGGCTCCAGCTTCTGCTCAGTGCGCCCAATGCGGGCATAGGCCAGCAGCCCGTTGATGAGGTCTTCGAGGCGCGAGAGGCGGCCCTTCATCATATCCAGGTACTGGCGCATCTTGTCCGACAGCTCCCCCGACAGCTCGTCCTCAATCCACTTTACCACCGTCGTTACCCCGCGTAGGGGCGCTTTCAGGTCGTGGGAGGCCACGTAGGCAAACTGGTCCAACTCCTTATTGCGGTTTTCCAGGGCCCCGAAGGTTTCGGATAGCTGGCGCGTCATGCGGTTGAGGGAGCCGGCCAGGCGGCCCAGGTTGTCGCGCTCCTCATCCTTTATCTTCACCGAGTAGTCGCCCAGCACCACCTGCTCAGCCAAGTGCTCAATGATGCCGATACGGTGGGCTACCTGCTCGTTTACCTCCTGCAGCTCCTGTTGCAAGGCGGCATTGGCGGCCAACTCCTGCCAGATGCGGCTGACCAGCCACCCCACGATAAACAAAGTAAGCACGGCCGAAATCAGCAGGGCAATGGGCGTAGTCTGAGCGTAGAAATCCTGGTTCCGGTCCCGCTCTGCCAGCAGGCTGTCCTCGGATTGTTTGATGCGGTTGATCATTCCCCGGATAATCTCCAGCCGCTCCTGATTGCGGCTGATCATCACGCGGGCCGTGGGTGCCGAAGCATTGCGGTCGGTCCACATCCGTAGGTCGCGGGTATCAGTATCCAGAGCGCGGCGTAGAGTATCGAGGCGCTGCTGCTGCTGAGCATTGTCGCGGGTAAGGTCGCGCAGAATATTAAACTGCCGGTTCATGTCCTGCTCGGCCAGGTCAAACTGGGGCAGGTAGGTAGTGTCGTTCAGCAGCAGGTAGTTACGTACGCTGCCCTGGGCGTCGCGCAGGTTGGTGCGCAGGTCGGAGGTGGCCTGCAGCACCTGGTAGGTGTGCTGCACCTGCCGGGTGTAGTAGGCTAGGCGCTGGTTGCTGAAATAAGCCACGCCGGTGGTGAGCAGCAGCACGCCCAGCGCAATGCCGAAGCCGAGCAGAATTTTGGTGTTAAGGTTCAGGCGCATAGACTGCAAACCTACGGGTTTCGGCGCAAGCGGCGGTAGCCTCAGGCAGCAGCCGTGCGGGTTGGGGCGTATCTTCGCGGCTGACTTTCCCGCGTTGCTCATGGCTTTCCTGCCCGACCCCATCACTTCTCCCCAGAACCCGCGCATCAAAAACCTGCTCCGGCTGCAGCAGAAGTCCTCGGAGCGGCGGGCGCAGGGCCTTACCATCATTGAGGGGCTGCGGGAGCTCACCATTGCCCGCGGCGCGGGCGTGGCCGTGCCGGCCGTGTTTGTGTGCCCCGAACTGGCCGGCCCCGAGCGGCAGGCGCAATTGCGGGAGCTGTTGGCCGATGGCGACACCGAGTGGTTTCCGGTGTCGAAAGCCGTGTTTGAGAAAGTAGCCTACCGCGAAGGCTCCGACGGGGTGCTGGCCTTAGCCCGCCCGCCCCAGCTGAGCCTCGACGACCTGCAACTGCCCGCCGACCCGCTGCTGCTGGTGCTGGAAGCCGTGGAAAAGCCTGGCAACCTGGGCGCCATCCTGCGCACCGCCGACGCGGCCCGGGCCACGGCCGTCATCGTCTGCGACCCGCGCACCGATTTGTTTAATCCCAACGCCATTCGCAGCTCCATCGGATGCTCGTTCACGGTGCCTACCGTGGCTACTACCCGCGAAACGCTGCTGGCCTGGTGCCGGCGCCACGGCATCCGCACCTACGCTGCCGCCCTCACGGAGCAGGCGGTGGCTTACACGTCGTGCGACTTTCGCGGCCCCACGGCCCTGGTGATGGGCACCGAGGCCGATGGCCTCACCCCCGAACTGATGCAGGCCTGCGACCAGACTATCATCATTCCTATGCGTGGCGCCATCGACTCGCTCAACGTCAGTACCGCCACCGCCATCCTCACCTTCGAGGCCGTGCGCCAGCGGGAAGGCTAAGGGAACGAGGTTTCATGAGGCTAAGCTACTTACTAGCTAGAACCGAACCGTAGCCGATAGATTAAGGACGCGGCCTTCCACCGGGGCCCATAGGTCGGGAAAGGCGGGGTTGCGCAAGTCGCCCAGCACCACCGCTTCTTTGCGCGTCTGGCGGTAGTCGAAGAGGTTTTCGCCATTGACCACCAGCGTGAGCGGCCCGCCGTGGTAGCGCACCAGCCCGGCTACCAGCGGATACCCCGGCGTACGACGCCCGTCCGAGACGTACTGCTGGCCGGTGTAGCTGGCTTCGATGCCGGCGGCCCAGTGCTCCGAAAATTCCTGGGTGAGCACCGTGGCCAGCTTGTGCCGGGCGGCCAGCTCCACGTGCGGATGCTCAGCATCATAGTGGCGGCGGGCATCCGTAAACACGTAGCCCAGGTACAACTCAGTTTCATCAGCTCGGAGGCGCACGTAGGTTTCAAAGCCCTGGCTTACCAAAGGCCGGGTGGCGTTGTACCAGTGGATGGGGCCTGCGGGAACGTCGTCGTCCAGCACCAGCGGGCGGGCAAGGCGGGTGTAAAAGAACGACTGGTTGAGGGTGAGCCGCACGGTGGGCGAAAAGCGGTGCTCGTAATTCACGTCCCAGTTCAGGCCAGTAGAGCGCTCAGCCCGCACGCCGGCCAGCGCCGCCACCCGTGGGTAGTCCCGCTCATCCAGGTCGTTGATGTAAGGTACGGGCACGCGGTAGCCCAGTCCACCGTTCAGGCGGGAGGTGAGGTGCTCAGTGAAGCGGTAAAGCAAGGCCAGCCGGGGCAGCAGGAAGTTGCCGTACTGATTATGATGGTCGAGGCGCAGGCCGGCCTGCACAGTGAAAGTGGGCAGCACCTGCCAGTCATCCTGAGCGAAGGCTCCCACCGTGGCGTAGGTGTAGCGGTTCTGGAGTGGGGTAAGGCTGGCCGCAGCATCGGGTCGGAGTTGCTCCCCGTTGACGTTTAGGCCCAGTACGGCCGTATGCGCCGGGCCCAGCCGGTGCAGGTAGCTGGCCTCGGAGTAATACGAGTTCTGACGTGCATTGAAGGCCACGGTGTTGGTCGTCACCTCCCGGTTGAAGGTGCTGATTGTGGCTTTCACGGTGAGCGAGCCGCCGCCCAGGCTGTCCTGGGTGTAGATGGCGTCGGCAGTGTGCCGTTGCATGCGGTTGTTGACGAAGTACTGGTGCTGGGAATCGGGGTGGTTGCGTACCACCTGCTGGTCGCCGCCCTGGCGGTCTTCTAAGGTGCCAGTGTAGCCCACCACCAGCTGGCTGCCGGCACGAGGGTACAAGAAAAAGCGGGGGTGCACCGTGAGGCTGCGCAGGCGGGGCACATCCGTAAATCCGTCGCCATCCACATCTACGGCCTGCTGGCGGGTGCCGCCCGCAAAGAACGTGTAGCCCAAACCCTGCCCCCGGCCCGAGGCAAAGGCGTTGAGGTTGCTTTCGCGCAGAGTGCTTTGGTTGAAGGTCAGGCTGCGCTCGGGGCTGCCCAGCTGCGGCTGCTTCGATACCAGGTTTACCAGTCCCGCAATGGCCCCACCGCCATACAAGGTACTGGATGAGCCTTTGATCAGCTCAATCTGGCGCAGATCCAGCGGGGGCACCTGCAGAATACCAAAGGAGCCGGCGTAGCCCCCAAACAGCGGCATTCCGTCGCGCAGCATCTGCGAGTAGCGTCCCGGCAGCCCCTGAATGCGGAAGTCGGCGTTGCCGGTGGTGGGCTGGGTAGGCTGAATCTGAGTGCCGGCCAAGTCACCCAGCAGGGAAGCAATGTTGCCGGGCTTGATGCCGTTTTCCTCCTGTAGCTCTTCCGTGCCCAGCACCTCCACCCGGGTAGGCAAGTCTTCGATGCGGGAGTTGGTGCGGGTGGCCGTTACCACTACCTCCTCCAACTGCTCAGCGTCGGGAGCCAAGCGTATTTCCGCGGGAGTATTCTGGGGCAGCGTAGTGCGCAGGTAGTGGGTTTTGTAGCTAATAAAGGTGAAATCAATCTGAACAGGGCCGGGTGGCAGGTTGCCGAGTTGCACAGTGCCTTGGGCATCCGTAGCAGCAGCATTGGTGGTTCCGTGCACAATGGCCGTTACGCCTACCAGCGGCTCCCGGCTGGCGCTGTCGCGCACCACCGCCCGGAACGAATGCTGCGCTAAGGCAGCCGAAGAAACCAGACAGCCAAGTAGCAGGAGAAGGTAGCGCATAGTGGGGCGGGAACAAGTAAGCCAGCTAAGGTGCGCGCGTGTACGTGAGCGAAGCATGAAGCGGCCGCAGTAACTTGCCGTATGTACTACCTCGTTTTTATGCCTCTATGAGCCAGTTCCACCACCGCACCTTCCACGTGCATGGCCGCGTGCAGGGCGTGTTCTTCCGCCAAAGTACCCAGCACGAAGCCCGCCGCCTGGGCCTCAGCGGTTACGCCCGCAACAACGAAGATGGCACCGTCACCATCGAAGCCGAAGGCCCCGCCGAGGCGCTGGACGCGCTGGAGGCCTGGTGCCGCCAGGGCCCACCGCTGGCCCACGTCGAGAAAGTAGAAGCTACTTCCGGCCCGGTGCAGGGCTTCGATGGGTTTGACGTGCGGCGGTAGAATCAGCTTCTCTGTCATCCTGAGCGAAGCGAAGGACCTTACCGCGTCAGAACGACCATCGTAAAAACGACTTGTTCTAGCGTGATAAGGTCCTTCGCTTCGCTCAGGATGACAGAGAGAAATGATTTACTTAACCCAAAAGCCGAACAGTCATTCAGCCATTCACCCTTTACTTCTTTCTCCGGCCTTCGAGGATGCGGAAGAATGAGCGGGACTGGATTTCCTCCTGGGTGAGGCCCGTGGCCAGCACTTCTTCCTCCGTAATGGCACCGCAGTTCTGGGCTTTCAGGAAGAAGTTGAGCAGGCCCTGACCCGTAGCCGCATCATCGAAAATGTCGCCGGTGAGGGTGCTGATAGCGGCCCGCTCCACGAAGGTGCGCAGGCGGTGCAGGGCATCTTCGTAGGAGCTGAGGAAGAAGGCGTAGGTGGCCGCGTAGCGCATGGGCAGCTGGGCGGGGTTCAGGTCCCAGCCCTGGTAGAGGCCGTTGATGAGTGAGTGGGTGGTGTGCGCAAAGCCCTGCCGCCAGGCGTTGTGCACGGACTCGCGGTTTTCGCGCAGCTGCTCGTAGCTCAGGTTTTCGCCCCGGTGCGGGCCGATGGGCATCACGTTGGTAGCCCCGTCGGAGAGGAAAATGCCGGTACCGCCCAGCGCTACCTTGGTCATGTGGTGGGCAAAGTCGCAGACGGGGTGGGCCATGGTCTGGTACCGGGCCGTGATGCCGCAGGAAGCCGTGTAGTCGTAAGTGCCGAAGTGGGCCGCCACACAGCGCCCCTCACTGGCCCGGATGATGCGCATGAGCGGGTTACGGCCTTCCTCGTCCATCACAATCTGGGTGGCCTCCACCATCGTTTCCATGCGCAGGGTGCCGGGCGCGAGGTTGTTGGCTTTTTCCAGCAGCTCAAACAGGCGCACCATGGTGCTCATCTGCTCGGGAATGGTCACTTTGGGCAGCATCACCACGAAGTTGTCGGGCAGCTTGCCGCCGGTTTCGGCCAGCAGGGTGCTCAGGAAAATGTCGAGGGTACGCACGCCCCGGGCCTTCAAATCCTCCGTGAAGGGCTTGATGCGGATGCCGATAAAGGGCGAAAGCGTGCCGTTCTGCATACCTACGGCCACTTCCCTGGCGGCCTGCACGGCGGTGGCGTCTTCCTCGTCGTGGGGCCGGTTGCCGAATCCATCCTCGAAGTCGATTCGGAAGTCCTCTACAGCTTCGGTCTGGAGCTTGCGCAGCATTTTGTTGTAGACGGAGTACGCCAGCCAGGCGGGCTGCTTTTTGCGGTCTTCCTCGCTCATGACGTCGAGGCGCTGGGTAAGATCGGCCACGTCGGCGCCCAGGGTAGGCAGGTGCTCGTGCCCACTTAGCCGCAGCACGCGGGCCAGCTCCACGAAGTTGGGCGCGTAGGTGCGCAGGCTATTCAGGGCAATTTCGCCCATGCGCACGCAAGTATCCGACTTAAACAGGTTTGCCCCTCCGTACACGGTATGCACGGGTTGGCGGTCGGGCCGGTCGCCGGGGTACACCTGCTGGAAATGACGGTTGGCTATGCCCAGTTGGTCGAGCAACTGGGTTTTATCGGCTTCGGGGAGACTGAGTTTCATATGTAGGGAGAGGTGGGAAGGGGAAGTTTGTTGTAGTAGAACGTCATGCCGAGCGCAGCCGAGGCATCTCACTCGTGTAGTAGAATCAACAACATCAGCACGCGAGATGCCTCGGCTGCGCTCGGCATGACGGACAACCAATATAGGAATCAGCTGCCGCGGTACGTGGTGTAGCCGAACGGATTCAGCAGGAGGGGAATGTGGTAGTGTTCGGGGCCGCTGATGGTGAAGACGATTTCCACGAAAGGGTAGAACGTGGCCGTGCCAAGGCGGGCGAAGTACTCGGCGGTGAAGAACTTCATTTTGTAGGTGCCGGCTGGCAGGGCATCGTCGTTGGGCAGCAGGTTGGGGATGCGGCCATCTTGGTTAGTTTGACCGCGGGCTAGCTCCTGCCAGCTGTCGGCCTGCTCCCCATACAGCGCAATGGTAACATCGGCGGCGGGGCAGCCCAGGGTGGTATCCAGAATATGAGTGGTAAGGTGGCTCATGCAGTCAGCAGCTTCTTCAGCCGTATTTCAGTGATTTTACGTTGCTCCTCGGCGGCCACGTGGATTTCCTCGGCAGGCTCGTTCGGCAGCCGGGCCTGCAGCAAGGCCAGCATCTCATCGGCAGACTTCCCGGTGGCGCACACGATGAAGATATAGCCGAACTTTTGCTCGTAGGCGTCGTTACCGGCGGCCAGCGCGTGCAGCGTTTCCTCCGAAGCCTGGGCTACGGCGCCCTGCTCCCCGGCGGCCCAGGTGCTGGTACTGGCAAACTTTTCCTTAAGCGAGGCCACATCCCCGATTTTGGGATGATGCGTGAAAGCTTCGCGCCAGTCGGCCACGGTCAGGTTGTTCCAAATACGAGAGGCTTCCGCCAGCAACGTGACCTCATCGGCTACGGGGAAAAGGTCGGCCATCTGCGTCACCCAGGCGGTAGCGCCGCAACACTTGCTCAGGGCTTCGGTCAGGGCGGGGCGGGTGAGGTGGTTGAGTTCGGTTAAGGTCATAGAACTTGAAAATCGTTGGTCATGCTGAGCTTGTCGAAGCATCTTTACCGCTTCGTTGTTGCCATTTAATTAGCCAGCGGTAGAGATGCTTCGACTGCGCTCAGCATGACGTTCTTTTCTGCCTGCCGCGGTGGTTACACTACCGTTGGGAAGCGGTTCACGTTTTTGTAGTAGATATAGACGGAGTCTTCCTGGCCCATAGCGGTGGCCCACTGCTGGCAGTAGGGCGCCATCCAGATCGAGTCGCCTTTCTTCACGGGGTACCACTGCTGGTCGAGCATGTAGATGGCCTGGCCCTGCAGGTAGAGCAGTCCATGCTCCATGATGTGGGTTTCCACCATCGGCAAATGCCCACCGGTGCTGTAGGTGAAGATGTTCACGGCCATGTCGAAGCCCAGCTCATTCGGCAGCAACTCCTGAATGCGGAGGGCTTCGTCGTTCATGTACACCGGGGCCTTGGCAATGTCCCGCTCCCCAAACACGACGCCCGGCACCGCGTAGCCCGCTAGCGGCTCGTAGGTTTTATGGAATGTCAGCACCTGCGTGCCTTCCGTGGGCTGCTGAAACAGGTAGTCCTTTTCGATAGGCACGTACACGTACTGGCCTTCGGTGAGGGTGCGGTCCTGTCCATCAACAGTAACCTGTACCTGGCCGGCCACTACGTAGAAGAAAATCTGTGCGGCCTCCGTGCGGCCTTTCAGCTGGCCGCCTTCGCGCAGGGTAATCAGCGTCTGGGCCAGGCGGGCACCCATCTGCTCGTTGATGATAACGTTGACGGTGCAGTTCGTCCAGCCCGGCACATTGCTGTTGATGTAGCCATCCGGGGCAATAATGGCGTGGTTGCGTTTGACAACGGAGCGGGTAAGCGCAGAAATTTCCATATCAGAGAAAGAAGAAATGACAAAGAAAAAAATGTCATTCCGAACGTAGTGAGGAATCTGGGAGATGCTACATGCGCTATTTACCCAGATTCCTCACTGCGTTCGAAATGACAGGTGAAAAGGCAATTAGGGAGTTTGATACGAAGAAGTAAGCCTCGCCAGAAACCGCTCCGCCACTTCCAAGGCCACTGCTACGTCAGGCAGCTCCACGTTTTCGAGCGGGTTGTGGCTGATGCCTTTGTAGCAGCGGATGAAAAGCATGGTGGCCGGGGCCACCTGGGAAATGGGCACCGCATCGTGGCCGGCCCCGCTCACTAAGGGAATAACCTCATAGCCAGCCTCGGCAATGGCCTGCGCGAGCTGCGCATTCAGGCCGGCGTCGCAGGCGACGGGCGCGGTTTGCTGAATGAGGTTCCAGCTCACGTCCACCTGGCGGCGCTGCCCGATGCCGGCGGCCTGGGCCTGGAGCCGCTCGTAAGCGGCGGCCAGGTGACTCTCATCGGGGCTGCGCAAGTCGAGGCTGCAGACGACTTCGCCGGGAATCACGTTGCTGGCCGACTGCGGCAAGTGCAGCTTGCCCACGGTGGCTACCAGGTTCTGGCCGTGCCGTTGGGCAAATTGCTCGGCCGCTAGCACAAACTCGGCGGCAGCCGCCAAGGCATCCTGGCGCATGCGCATGGGCACAGTGCCGGCGTGGCCGGCCATGCCCCGGAATGTTAGCTCCACGCGGCGCTGCCCGGCAATGGCCGTCACCAGCGCCACCGGGGCGGGCCGCTCCCAGAGCACCGGGCCCTGCTCGATGTGCATTTCGAAGTAGCCCAGCCAGCTTTCCGGCGGCAAAGCATCGGCCGCTAGCTCCTCAGGCCTTCCGCCCATAGCCGTTAGTACCTCGGCCAGCGTGTGACCGTGGGCGTCGGGGCGCTGGAGCAGGCTCGTATCGAAGGAGCCGGCCACAACTTTGCTGCCCAGGTACGTGGTATGAAACCGCACGCCTTCTTCGTCGCTGAAGGCTATGAGCTCCAGATGAAACGGCAGCTCCGCCTGCTGAGCCGCTAGCTGCTCCAGCAAGTCCAGCCCCAGCAGCACGCCCAGCGGGCCGTCGTACTTGCCGGCATTCACCACCGTATCAATATGGGAGCCGAGGACGAAGGTTTTAGCAGCAGGGTTCGGGCACACGAGGCGGCCGCGCACGTTGCCGATGGCGTCGAGGCGGGTTTCCAGGCCGGCTGCGCGCATCCAGCTTTCCACCAAAGCGCGGCCCTGCTGGAAGGCTTCCGTGCCGAACGTGCGCGTTACCCCCTGCGCGTCCTCACTGATGGCGGCCAGCTCCTCAATGCGTTCCAGCACCCGGGCGGCGCGGGCAGAATAGTCAGTCATCATACAGCTAGCGGGTAACGACCTGGCCTTGGTGCAGGCTGATGAACTCGGGCCGATTATAGACCAACTGTCCGGCCAAATAGGTTTGCTCCACCACCCCGCGCAGCTGCTGGCCCACATACGGGCTGATTTTGTGGCGGTGGTGCAACAGCTCTTCGGTGACTGTGAACGTGGCTTCCTCGTCGAGCACCAGCAAATCGGCGTCGAAGCCCGCGGCAATCTGGCCTTTGCGGTGAGCCTGGCCAATGAGCCTGGCAGGATTGGCGCTCAGCCAGTGCGCCAGATCCACTAGGGAAGCGCCGCGCGGTTGGGCCACCGTCCAGAGCACCGGCAAGGCCAGCTGCAAAGACGCAATGCCGCCCCAGGCCGTGGTGAAGTCGCCGGAATCGAGCTGCTTGAGGTCGGGCGGGGCGGGGGAGTGGTCGGTAGCCACAAAGTCAATGAGGCCGCTTTGCAGGGCCAGCCAGAGTTGCTCGTTGTTGGCCCTTTCCCGGATGGGCGGGGCGCACTTAAAGCGGGTTTGCCCGTTGGGAATATCCTCGGCGGCAAAAAACAGGTAGTGCTGGCCGGTTTCTACCGTAATGGGCAGCCCTTCGGCCTTGGCTGCTACCAGTTGGGGCAGGGAATCAGCCGATGACAAATGCACGATGTGGGTGCGGCAGCCAGTTTCCCGGCACAGTCGAATCATCAGCGCCACGGCTTCGTCTTCCCAGCTTTTGGGGCGGGATGCCAGGTAGTTCGGGTACGACTGCTTGTCGCCCTGCTTCCAGGCATCGTCGTCTTGGCTTAGCTCGCAGTGCACCAGCAGGGGCAGGCCGTGACGAGCCAGCAGGGGCATCACGGCGCGCAGGTCGGCCTCAGTAGCATTCGGGAAATCGTCGATGCCAGAGTGCGTCAGAAAGGCTTTAAAGCCGAGCACGCCGGCGGCAATCAGCCCTTCTACTTCCGCCGCATTGCCAGGCACGATGCCGCCCCAAAAGCCTACGTTGGTGTGCAGGTGCTGGCGGGCAGCGGCCAGCTTCAGCTCTAGGTTCGCTACCGAAGTCGTGACGGGCGCCGAGTTCAGGGGCATGTCCACCAGCGTGGTGAGTCCGCCGGCCAGGGCAGCGCGGGTGGCCGTGTCGAAGCCTTCCCAAGCGGTGCGGCCCGGCTCGTTGATGTGCACGTGCGGGTCGATGAGGCCGGGTAGTATAGCTCGCTCGCCCAAGTCGATAATCGGTACTCGCACGGGCACGCCGGGCTCCAACACCGCCGCAATGCGCCCGGCCTGCACCACTACCAGCGCCGGCTGCACGCCGGTGGGCAGCACCACTTTTTTACTGACTAAAGCGAAATCCTGCATGAAGTGTAATGAACTGTGCTACAAAATGAGAATATTTCAAACACGAAGTGCTGCTCGCGCGGCCTTTGTTTGGCCGAAACCGCCAGAACAACGTCAAATAAGTTGCTTCCGACTGGAGGCTACCGGCTGACAGATAGTATTTTGACGGGTTTTGTAAAGTTGTTTTCTTGCGTATTCCCCTTTCCCCAAACTGATATTAGGGGCGCGTTTTTAGTTAGCGTATGATGCACGTAGTGGTTTTGTTGGTGGTGGCGGCGGTGTTTTTATTGATTGTAGGTGCCAGTTGGGTGCTTCACAGAGTGGCCCGCACCCACTGGCGCGGCGGAGAGTTGGGCGAGAGTGGCCTCACCATGCAGGGCTTCGGTTACGCTCTCACGGTGCTGGCGGTGCTGTTTCTGCTGCTCGTGTTTTACCTGCTGGTACAGGGCACGCCCTGGGAAGGCCACCTCATGGAGTGGCTCAACATTGTGGTGCGCCTTGTGCACGTCACCTTCGGCATTGCCTGGATTGGGGCCTCCTTCTACTTCGTATTCCTGGAAAATGCCCTCAACCGCACCGACAACGTGCGCGAGGAGTTGGCTGGCAACCTATGGGCCGTGCACGGTGGCGGCTTCTATTACCTGGAGAAATACAAGCTGGCCCCGCCCCAGATTCCCAAGGCCCTACACTGGTTTAAGTACGAAGCGTACTTCACCTGGCTTACCGGCTTCAGCCTGTTGTGCGTGGTGTATTACTTCAACGCTGGCGCCATGCTCATCGACCCGCAGGTGCTGGCCATCAGTCCGCTGACCGGGGTGGCTATTGGGGTGGGCTCTTTTGTGGTGGCCTGGGTGCTCTACCACGTGCTGTGCCGCACCCCGCTGGTGAAGAACGGACTGGTTATAGCGGTGCTGGGCTTTCTGATCTGCACGGCCTTCGCGTGGTTTTACTGCCAGGTGTTCAGTGCCCGGGCGGCCTACCTACACTTCGGGGCCATGCTGGGCACGCTCATGGTGGGCAACGTGTTTTTTATCATCATCCCGGCCCAGAAAGCCATGGTGAAGGCCGCTACTGAAGGCCAGCCACTCAACCCCGAACTAGGCAAACACGCCGGGCTTCGGTCCTTGCACAATAATTACTTCACGCTGCCGGTGCTGTTTGTGATGATCAGCAACCATTTCCCCAGCACCTTCGGGCACAGCTACCCCTGGGCAGTGCTGGCCGCCATTGCCCTGGGCACGGCCGGCATCAAGCACTGGCTGAATCTGCGCGAAAAGCACCAGGCCACTGGGCTGGTGTTCCCGCTGGCGGCGGGTTTGCTGCTGGCGGTGGCCTTCGTCACGGCCCCGAAAACCGAAACCGGTACGGCCGCTGCCTGCACCCCCAACGTGGGCGTGGCCCAGGTACAGGGCATTGTGCAGCTGCGGTGCGTGCGCTGCCACTCCGCCACGCCCACCGATGAGGTCTTCACCACTGCGCCCAACGGCGTGGTGTTCGATACGCCCGCCGATATTGCCCGCCTCCAGGACAAAGTCATGCAGCGTGTGGTTGTCACCAAAACGATGCCCCAGAACAACAAAACCCACATGACCCAGGAGGAGCGGGACCTGATCCGGTGCTGGATAGAGCAGGGCGCGAAGCTGGAGTAGATGGCCACCTAAAGCACCGTTTGATGGTCGTGTAGAATATAAAAGAACGTCATTCCGAGCGCAGCCGAGGAATCTCGCGTGCTGATATTGCACTGGTAAGCTTATTACCACACTAGCAAGATTCCTCGGCTGCGCTCGGAATGACGGCCTAGCAGCTTCTACTGCTTGTTCAGGTTCCAGTTGTAATCCTGATAGGTCACCTTGGCATCGGCGTTCATCCGGGTTTTGCTGTAGCGGTTCACCCACTTGGCCACCGACTGCCCGTTCTTTTCCCAGTCGGCCTTGTACCAGTCGAAGTAGCGGGAAAGCTGGGCGGCGGCGCGGCCAACGTTGTTTTTGGCCGGGTCGTTCAGAAAGTTCCGGCCCTGGTCGTCGAGCTGCTGGCTGAGTTGGGTGGCGGTGTAGGCCTCGTTGCGCAGACGCGGGCAGGAAATGGAGGCGCACACCAGCGCGAAGTGGATGCGCGGGTCGTCGTACTGCTTGCGCAGGATGCTATGCTCGATGTGGTCGAGGCTCATTTTCTCGCCCCCGATGCTGAAAAACCGGGCCGCCCAGGGCGTAGACACGAGCGGTATCTGAATTTTCGAGCCGATGTCCTTGATGCTTTGCAGCGGGTAATGGTCGAGGATGAGCCGGATAGTGTAGGCGTTGTAAGCGTTGATCCAGTAAGCCATCTGCTCGGGCTTGCTCCAGCTGGCGGCGGGCGCGTTCTTGCTCAGCTGTGCCAAATACTGGTTGAATGCCTTTTCGTCGGCCTTGAAACCTTGGTAATCGACCAGGCCCCGGGCGTTGACGTGCTTTTTCAGCAGCCGGTCAAAAGCCATGTGGTCGATGGGCGCGTTGACGGCCGGGGCGGCGGTAGCAGCCGGCCGGTGAGCCCCAGGCAAAGGACGGGCGGTGAGTGCGCCGGCCGACAGCAACAGGAATGCTGGCAGTAGGAGAGAAGTTAATCGTTTCATGGCAGCAGACATACGTAGGCGCCCGCCTGCAAAGATGTAGCCACGACTGGTTGGATAGGAGCGCGAATCTGCCGTAGCCCTGAGCAGCTTGCGGCGGCTGCGTACCTTGGCGAATAAAGCCCGGTGGTAACATCTGCCGGATTGGCTTTGTTCGTAGGTACCGTTCCATCGAATCGGCCGGCTTCTTCACTCGTTTCTCTGCCCGCGCCGGCATTCGGGCCGCTGCATTTTCCTGCCATGATCAAGTCCCTGAAAGCCACCGGCAGCCAGCTTGCCGACCCGGCCTACCAGCTCACCGTGCTCCGGGCCGACCAGGCCGAGGGGGCTTTTCTGCCGCCGTTTCACCAGAAGCTGCGCGAGGCCAACCTGTTTCCGCTACGGCCGGTGGCTCCGGCGGTGCTGCAAATCAACGTGGGCAAGATGTGCAACCAGGTCTGCAAGCACTGCCATGTGGACGCCGGGCCCGACCGCAAGGAAATCATGACCCGCGAAACCATGCAGCTCTGCCTAGATGCTCTGGCCCAGACCGACATCCCAACGGTGGACCTGACCGGCGGCGCGCCGGAGATGAACCCGGATTTCCGCTGGTTCGTGGAGCAGATTCACGCCCTGGGTCGCCACATCATCGTGCGCTGCAACCTTACCATCATCGTGGCCAACAAGAAGTACTACGACTTGCCGGAGTTTTTCCGGGCGCACGGGGTGGAAGTCGTCAGTTCCCTGCCCTTCTACAACGCCAGCAAAACCGACCGGCAGCGCGGCGACGGGGTGTTCGAGGATTCGGTGCGGGCCCTGAAGATGCTCAACGCCGTGGGCTACGGGCAGGAAGGCAGCGGCCTCACGCTGAACCTGGTGTACAACCCTGCCGGAGCGTTTCTGCCGGCTTCGCAGGCCGGGCTGGAGCGGGACTTCAAGCGCGCTCTGCTCAAAGACCACGGCATCGTGTTCAACCAGTTGTTCGCCATCACCAACATTCCCGTCAGCCGCTACCTCGACTACCTGATTGAATCGGGCAACTACGCGGCGTACATGGAAAAGCTGGTTTCGGCCTTCAACCCTGCTGCTGCGGCCGGCGTGATGTGCCGAAACACCATTTCAGTGGGCTGGGACGGACAGCTCTACGACTGCGACTTCAACCAGATGCTCGACCTGACGGTAGCCAGCCCCGTGCGCCACATCCGGGACTTCGACGCGGCCCAGCTGGCCGAGCGCGCCGTGGTGGTAAACCAACACTGCTACGGCTGTACGGCCGGAGCCGGCTCCAGCTGCGGCGGCACCACGGCTTAGCCTATGCGCTTACTTTCCTCTGCTTTCGACCCCGGCTGCGGTAGCTTTCCTGGGTCTATGCTTGTAGAGGCGGCTCTCTTTGCTGCCGCTGCGCTTACCGGCGGCGTTGCATGAGGACGGTTACGCTGCGCCAGTGCCTGCTGGCAGAAGCCCTAGGCACCGCCGT
Organism: Hymenobacter guriensis; assembly: GCF_015773195.1. Taxonomy (GTDB): domain Bacteria; phylum Bacteroidota; class Bacteroidia; order Cytophagales; family Hymenobacteraceae; genus Hymenobacter; species Hymenobacter guriensis. The sequence continues at coordinate 613,203 of NZ_JADWYK010000001.1, read as the reverse complement.
GCTCATGCTGTTCGGCACCGGCGCCGTGGTGGTAAATGAACAAACCCACGCACTGGGCCACGGGGGCATAGCCGCCGCCTTCGGGCTGGTGGTGCTCGTCCTGATTCAGGGGCTGGGTCATGTGAGCGGGGCACACGTGAACCCAGCGGTGACGCTGGGGTTCTGGGCGGCGGGGCGCTTTCCGGGCCGGCGGGTGCTGCCTTACGTAGCTGCGCAGCTGGTGGGCGCCTTCGCGGGCAGTGCGCTGGTGAAGCTCCTGGCCGCGCCGGGCTCAGCGCTGGGCGCTACGCTGCCGGCCCACGGCGCCGCCCAGGCGTTCGGCATCGAGGTGTTTCTCACGTTCTGGCTTATGCTCGTCATCCTGCGGGTTACGTCCGGCTTCTACGAGCAGGGCTTGCTGGTGGGCCTCACCATCAGCGCCACGGTAGCGCTGGAAGCCCTGGTGGCCGGCCCGCTGAGCGGCGCCTCCATGAACCCGGCCCGTTCTCTGGCGCCCGCTATTCTAAGCGGGCACATCACCGCCGCCTGGGTGTACGTAGTGGCTCCGGTAGCTGGGGTGCTACTAGCTGTAGTCGTGGACAGGCTGTTGGAGCTGCGCCCGCCCGAAGCCTGAGTTGCTGCCAGATGCTACATTATACGGTGAGCTTGATTTCCTCTGCAAATAGCCACCTGCGCAGGATTTTTAAGTAAATCCTTCCAACCCTGAGTTGCGGGGCCTACCTTGCCGGCGTTGTGGCAGGCAGGTTGCGGCCTCAGTCGAAACATACGCGACCTACCTGGCTTTTTGCCGCTCCTGCGGGAGGGGCCTCACGCCTTCGCTTGGTTTGCGCTATGGATGATTTTCTGGCCGCCCGCTCCCAAATGGCCCTGTCTTTGGGCTTTCACATCATCTTTTCCTGCATAGGGATGGTGATGCCGTTTTTTATGGCCGTGGCGCACTACAAGTGGCTGCGCGGGGGCGACGAAACCTACCGCAACCTCACTAAGGCCTGGAGCAAGGGCGTGGCCATTTTCTTCGCCGTTGGGGCGGTGTCGGGCACGGTGCTTTCGTTTGAGCTGGGGCTGCTGTGGCCGAAGTTTATGGAGCACGCCGGCCCTATCTTCGGCATGCCGTTTTCGTTGGAAGGCACCGCGTTTTTCATTGAGGCTATTGCCCTCGGCTTTTTTCTCTACGGCTGGGGCCGGTTTCACCCGTGGTTTCACTGGTTTACGGGCGTGGTCGTGGGCGTGAGCGGGCTAGCCTCGGGCATTCTGGTGGTAGCGGCCAACGCCTGGATGAACAGCCCCTCCGGCTTCGATTACGTGAATGGCCAGTACCTGAATGTCGACCCGGTGCGGGCTATGTTCAACGACGCCTGGCTTTCCCAGGCCCTGCACATGACGCTGGCAGCCTTTGCGGCTACGGGCTTTGCGGTGGCCGGCGTGCATGCTCTCATGGTACTCAAGCGCCGCAACATTCACTTTCACTTCCGGGCGTTTCAAATTGCGGCCGTATTCGGCACAGTGGCGGCCGTGCTACAACCCCTCAGCGGCGACTTTTCGGCCAAGGACGTGGCCCGGCGCCAGCCCGCTAAGCTGGCGGCTATGGAGGCCCATTTCCACACCGAGAAATCGGCCGCGCTGGTGCTGGGCGGCCTGCCCAACGAAAAGGAGCAGCGCGTGGATTACGCCATCAAGATTCCCGGGGCGCTCAGCTTCCTGGCGCACGGCAACTTCGAGCAGGAAGTCACCGGCCTCGACCGGATTCCCGTGGCTGACCGGCCGCCGGTAACGGTGCCGCACCTGGCGTTTCAGCTAATGGTGGGGCTGGGCATGTTTATGATGGGGCTGGCGCTGCTGTACTTCTGGGCCCTGTGGCGCCGGCCGCACTGGCTACGCGCCGACTGGCTGCTGAAGCTGTTCGTGGCCGCTATTCCGGCCGGCTTTATTGCGGTGGAAGCGGGCTGGACCGTAACGGAAGTGGGCCGCCAGCCCTGGATTCTATACGGCATTATGCGCACCCGCGACGCCGTGACGCCCATGCCGGGTATTGCCTACTCGTTCTACCTGTTCACGGCCGTCTATCTGTCGCTGAGCCTGGTGGTTATATTCCTTCTCTACCGCCAGATCAAGATGGTGCCGGAGCTGTACGACCGGCCGGCTTTAGTTGGAGCGGCTTGACATTTTTCTGGAAGGGCTGTCATGCCGAGCGCAGCCGAGGCATCTCGCGTGCTGATGCTGTTATGGTAATTACCACACTAGCGAGATGCCTCGGCTGCGCTCGGCATGACGGTCAAAAACAATCGAAAAGATGCAATACGTCGTCATTATTTACCTGTGCCTGGCCATCTGGCTGTACCTGCTGCTGGGCGGCGCCGATTTTGGCGCGGGCATCATGGAACTGTTCACGCGGAGCAAAAATCGTAGCGCTGCCCGCCAGACCATGTCGCACGCAATCGGGCCTATCTGGGAAGCCAACCACATGTGGCTCATCATTGCGGTGGTGATTCTGTTTGTGGGCTTCCCGCGCATCTACGGCGTCATGTCGGTGAGCCTGCACATTCCGCTGGTGGTAATGCTGCTCGGTATCATTGCCCGCGGCACCGCTTTCGTGTTCCGGCACTACGATGCCGTGAAGGACCGGATGCAGATGCTCTACAACCGCATTTTTGCGCTTTCCAGCGCCGTAACGCCGTTTTTTCTGGGCGTTATTGCCGCCAGCGTGCTGGCTGGCTATGTCAACCCCGCCGCTACCGATTTTCTGACGGCCTACGTATGGAGCTGGCTGCACTGGTTTGCCGTGGCCGTGGGCGCCTTTACGGTGGCCTTGTGCGGGTTTCTGGCCAGCGTGTACAGCATCGGCGAAACCCACAACGAAGCGGATAAGCGCTACTTCATTCGCAAGACGCGCACGATGACCATCATTACCTTTCTGGCCGGCGCACTGGTGTTTGTGGCGGCCGGGTTCGAGGGCATCCCGCTTGGGCCGTGGATTTTCGGCAACTGGGTAGGCTCCTCGGCAGTAGGCTTGGCTACGCTGTCGTTGGGCGGGCTGTTCTACGCCGTCAGCCGGGGGCATACGGTGTTGCCGCGCCTGCTGGCCGGCTTTCAGGTGACGATGATTCTGCTAGCCATCGGCTACCGGCACTTCCCCGATTTTGTGGTGCTGCGGCACGGCTCTAACCTTTCTCTGCTGCGCGACCAGGCTCCGGCGGCTACCATGCAGGCGCTGGGCTGGGCCTTGCTGCTAGGCAGCATATTTATTCTGCCGGCGCTGTACTACCTCTACTACAGCTTTCAGCACGAGGCAGAGGAAGTGGCCGAAGGAACTACCATTGCGGCGGTCCGGAAGTAGGCCACACAAACGCAAAAAGGGTTGCAGCCACTGGCTGCAACCCTTTTCTCTAGTAGTTCTGAAAACTAGTCTACTTTCTTGGCCGAGCGCAGACGCTCGTTTTCGTCGAGCAGGATTTTGCGCATCCGCACCGACTTCGGCGTCACCTCTAGGTACTCATCCTTCTGGATGTATTCCATGGCTTCCTCCAAAGAGAACTGGCGCTTGGGCACAATCTTCACGTTGTCATCCGTGCCGGAAGCACGCATGTTCGTAAGTTTTTTGCCTTTCTGGATGTTGATGGTCAGGTCGTTGGGACGGGTGTGCTCACCGATAACCTGGCCAGCGTATACCTCTTCGCCCGGATCAACGAAGAACTCACCGCGGTCCTGCATCTTGTCGATGGTGTAGGCGGTGCCGGCACCGGTGTCCATCGAAATCAGCGAACCGGAGATACGACCGGGGATTACGCCCTTGTACGGCTCGTAGCTCTGAAAGCGGTGGTTCATGATGGCCTCACCGGCGGTGGCGGTCAGCACGTTGTTACGCAGACCGATCAGACCGCGGGCCGGAATGTTGAACTCCAGGTGCTGCAGGTCGCCCTTGGGCTCCATAATGGTCAGCTCGCCTTTGCGCATCGTCACCAGCTCGATAACCTTGCCGGCGGTTTCCTCCGGTACGTCTACCACCAGGTGCTCGATGGGTTCGGTGCGGTTGCCGTTCTCGTCTTCACGGAACAGTACCTGCGGCTGGCCTACCTGCAGCTCAAACCCTTCGCGGCGCATCGTTTCGATGAGAACCGACAAGTGAAGAATACCGCGGCCGTACACGAGGAACGTGTCTTCCTTATCGGTTTCCTTTACGCGCAGCGCCAGATTTTTCTCGGTTTCCTTGAACAGACGGTCACGCAGGTGGCGCGAGGTTACAAATTTGCCTTCCTTGCCGAAGAAGGGCGAGTTGTTGATGGTGAACAGCATGTTCATCGTCGGCTCGTCGATGCTGATGATGGCCAGTCCCTCGGGGTTCTCGGCATCCGCCAGCGTATCCCCGATTTCGAAGCCTTCGATGCCGGTTACGGCGCAGATTTCGCCGGAGCTAACCTCCGAAACCTTGGTGCGACCCAAGCCTTCGAACACCTGCAGCTCTTTAATTTTTACTTTCTTGATAGTGCCGTCGCGCTTCACCAGGCTCATGTTCGAGCCTTCCTTCAGCGTACCGCGGTGTACGCGGCCGATGGCGATACGGCCCACGAACGAGGAGTAGTCGAGCGAGGTAACCTGCATCTGGGGCGTGCCGTCCAGCTGCGGAGCGGGCGGAATAGAGGCCACCACGGCGTCGAGCAACGGGATGATGCTGTCGGTTTTCTGTTTCCAGTCGGTGCTCATCCAGCCCTGCTTCGAGGAGCCGTACAAGGTCACGAAGTCCAGCTGGTCTTCGTTGGCGCCGAGGTTGAACATCAGGTCGAAAACCTGCTCGTGCACCTCGTCGGGGCGGCAGTTTTCTTTATCGACTTTGTTTACTACCACGATGGGCTTCAGGCCCAAGTCAATGGCTTTGCCCAGCACGAAGCGCGTCTGGGGCATGGCGCCTTCGAAGGCATCCACGAGCAGCAGTACGCCGTCGGCCATCTTGAGCACCCGCTCCACCTCGCCGCCGAAGTCGGCGTGACCAGGGGTGTCGATGATGTTGATTTTTACGTCCTTGTACCGTACCGATACGTTTTTGGAGACGATGGTAATGCCCCGCTCACGCTCCAGGTCGTTGTTGTCAAGGATGAGGTCGTCGAACTGCTGGTGCTCGTCGAACAGCTTGGAGGCGTGAATGATCTTGTCCACGAGCGTAGTCTTGCCGTGGTCAACGTGCGCGATGATGGCGATATTGCGAATGTTCTGCATACAATGGGTTTTCCGGGTGCAAAGGTACGGAATGTTTGGCGCAAAAACCTGCAGGTAATTAATTGTTACTGAGAGAGGAAGAAACAGCCAACGGGAAGCAAGACAACTTATTGGCCCCCTGCGGTTCCAGAAAGGCCCAAAGGAACTGATTGGAGCGGCAAAGCCGAACCGCAGGCCGGCTGCGTATGTTGTACCTGCAACCTGGGTTGCGGCCCTGTCTTCTTACATCGTGCACTCGTCTTTTCCCTTTTCCGAATGCGTTCTTCCTTGCTGATTCTGCTGCTGTCGGTTTTCACCCTGAACTCGGCCTGCTCGCAGAAAAAACCCGTGGCCGTAGAAAAGCCCCAGGCGCCCACGCAGCCCACGGCCGCTGCCAAAGCCTATCCCAAGCCCCGGCTTGTCACGGGCAAGCCCGACGAGTTTCCCATCCGCAAAACCGATGCGCAGTGGAAAGCTCAGCTTACCCCGGACCAGTATTTTATCCTGCGGCAGCAGGGCACTGAGCGGCCTTTCACGGGCAAGTACCACGACAACCACGCGAAAGGCAACTACTACTGCGCCGCCGACCACAATCTGCTGTTTTCCTCGGAAACCAAATTTGAGTCGGGCACCGGCTGGCCCAGTTTCTGGGCTCCGGCCTCCGAAAACAGCCTGAAAGTAACAGCCGACAAAAGCTACGGTATGAGCCGCGACGAACTCCTGTGCGCCCAGTGCGGCGGCCACCTCGGTCACGTCTTCAACGACGGCCCCAAGCCCACCGGCCTGCGCTATTGCATGGATGGCAACGGCATGGTATTCGAAAAAGCCAAGTAGATGGCTGAATGGGTGAATTGTTGAGCGGCTGTCATTGCGAGCCACGCGAAGCAATCCGTCCTGAACAATACCAACTCCATTCTTTTACCAGAAAACCCCTGACGGATGATGCGGCAGGGGCTTTCTGTTTTATTGGAGCTTGTCACATTTCAGCGGCCGGATTGCTTCGCTCTGCTCGCAATGACGGTCATTTACCCAGTAGGCCATTCAACTCAACGTCAACTTCCGCGCCGCTGTGCCGTTGTAGAGAAGCCCGTCGGTTAATGGCGGGCTTCTCTGTTTTTCTGCCATGAAACTCCCCGTTATTTCTTTCCGGCTTTTGCTTCCTGCGCTGGCTGGCCTGCTTTCCTGCACGGCCGCCGAGGAAAGCGCCGCCGAGCTGGAGCGGCCCGCTGTGCCGGCCTCCATCCAGTCGGATGCCGACCGGCAGGCTGCTTATAATAGCAACGCGGGCTACGGCGGCTCGGTGCCTGATGCCACGCCCGGCCGCGTGCCTATCCGGGAGCAGGCCAGTGGCATCAATTCCCGCAAGCGCCCCGAAAGCCTGAACACCAATGACCCCAACAACTCCACGCCCGAAACCCGCCTGCGTCGCATCAATGGGGCCCCCACCGATACGCTGCGCCGGCCGTAACACTCGGTCTAACCAAACATAAAAAGGTCCCTCAACTCCTTGAAGCTGGGGGACCTTTTTATGTTTGCTGACTGATTCAGGACGCTTCGTTGGACGTAGCGGTGCTGTCGGCGGCGGGCTTACGGTTGCCGGCCGGGCGGCTGGTGGTTTTGGCAGCGCCTGAGGCGGCAGACTTGGCAGCGGGTCGGGCCTTGGCAACCGGGCGGCGCGGGGCTACCGGCGCCAGGGGGGCGTCCAGGCCTTCGTTGCCAGAGCCGGTCAGTACGTCGGCATCGGTGCTGATGCTGTCGGAGCCGGCGGGCGAACCGGTATCGTAGTGGCGCACTATCGTGTGCAGGGCCTGCTCAAACATGCGCTCCGTATCGGCATCGAGGCGGCGGGTGGCTTCCTTCACCACTTCCTTGAGCTTGGCTTTGGTTTCCTGCCGGATGCGCTTCACTACCTCGTCCATGCGTTTGTCGAGTTCCTGCTGCAGCTGCTTGGCAGCCGCTTTCAGGCTCTTTTTCTGACTGGCTTTCTTCTGTGAGCGGGCGTCCGTCAGTGAGTCAGTGGACGACGCGGTTGCCTTGGCCGCTTTGGCGGCTTTGCGCTGGGCCTTTTGCTCGGCTTTCACCTCAGGGGTTTTCTTGGCCTTCTTTTCGGCCGGTGCTTTTGCGGTTTTCTTCATCGGGACGGGAGGTTTGGGAGAATAGTCGAGGTTAAGGTACGGGAAGCGCGCCGGGTGGTTGATAAATAGGAGAAGCGTTTGGGCAGTGGCTTTGCTCAGGTGGCGGCTCCTGCCGGATATCCTGCATTTTCCTCGTTCCTTTGTGGCCTGATGCCCGCGCTGCCGGGCCCTTGTGCCGTTTTTCAGCTTTTTCGCATGTCTGCTACTTTTCCCCAACGCTATACCGTTACGGCCGCGCTGCCTTATGCCAATGGCCCCGTGCACATCGGCCACTTGGCTGGCGTGTACTTGCCCGCCGATATCTATGTGCGCTACCTGCGCGCCCAGCAGCGCGACGTGAAATTCATCTGCGGCTCCGATGAGCACGGTGTGCCCATCACCATCCGGGCCCAGAAAGAGGGCGTTACGCCCCAGCAGGTAGTCGATAAGTACCACGCCATCATCCGCGACTCATTCAAGGATTTCGGGGTGTCGTTCGATATCTATTCGCGGACGTCCAACGACACCCACCGCGAGGTAGCCAGCGGATTTTTCCGGAAGCTCTACGAAGAAGGCAAGTTCATCGAGCAGACCTCCGAGCAGTACTATGACGAGAAGGCCGACCAGTTTCTGGCCGACCGCTACATCGTAGGCACCTGCCCCAACTGCGGCAACGAAAATGCCTACGGCGACCAGTGCGAGAAGTGTGGCACCTCGCTCAGCCCTACTGAGCTCATCAACCCGCGCTCCATGCTCTCGGGCAACCACCCCGTGCTGCGCGAAACCAAGCACTGGTACCTGCCCCTGGATCAGTACGAGCCCTGGCTGCGCGAGTGGATTGTGGAAGGCCACAAGCAGGACTGGAAAGCCAACGTGTACGGCCAGTGCAAAAGCTGGATCGACCAGGGCCTGCACCCCCGCGCCGTAACCCGCGACCTGGACTGGGGCGTGCCCGTGCCGGTAGCCGGCGCTGAGGGTAAGGTGCTCTACGTGTGGTTTGATGCGCCCATCGGCTACATCTCGGCTACCAAGGACCTGCTGCCCGACACCTGGGAAACCTACTGGAAAGACCCCGAAACCAAGCTGGTGCATTTCATCGGCAAGGACAACATCGTGTTCCACTGCATCATCTTCCCAGCGATGCTCAAGGCTCACGGCGACTATATCCTGCCCGACAACGTGCCCGCCAACGAGTTCCTGAACCTGGAAGGCGACAAAATCAGCACGAGCCGTAACTGGGCCGTGTGGCTGCACGAGTACCTGCAGGATTTCCCCGGCCAGGCCGACGTACTGCGCTACGTGCTCTGCGCCAACGCCCCCGAAACCAAGGACAACGACTTCACCTGGAAGGACTTCCAGGCCCGCAACAACAACGAGCTGGTAGCCAACCTCGGCAACTTCGTGAACCGGGCCGTGGTGCTCACCCACAAGTTCTTCGGAGGCCAAGTACCGGCCGCCGTGGGCTTCACCACCGAGGACGAGGATGTACTGCGCCAGTTGAGCGAGTTTCCGGCGCGTATCGGGGAGCTGATTGACAACTACCGCTTCCGTGACGCGCTAAATGAGCTGATGAACCTCTCGCGCCTGGGCAACAAGTACCTGGCCGACCAGGAGCCCTGGAAGCTCATCAAAACCGACGAGGCCCGTACCGGCACCGTGCTACACGTTTCCCTGCAGCTGGCTGCCGCCTTGGTCACGCTGTTGGAGCCCTTCCTGCCCGAAGCCGCCGCCCGTCTGGGCCGGATGCTCAACACCGAAAAAGGCACCTGGCCTCAGGCCGGCCGCCCCGATCTGCTGCCCACCGGCCACCAGCTGGCCGAAGCCGCGCTGCTTTTCACCAAGATAGAAGATGCCACTGTGGAAGCCCAGGTGCAGAAGCTGCTCGACACCAAGAAAGCCAACGAGCTGGCCGCCGCCGTAGCCGCTCCCGCGAAAGAAGACATCAGCTTCGAGCAGTTCCAGCAGATGGATCTGCGCATCGGCACCATCGTGGCCGCCGAGAAGGTTGCCAAAACCAAAAAGCTCCTCAAGCTCAGCGTAGACCTCGGTTTCGAGGAGCCGCGCACCATTGTATCGGGTATTGCCGAGCACTTCCTGCCTGAGGCCCTTGTCGGCCAGCAGGTGCAGGTGCTGCTCAACCTCGCCCCCCGCGAAATCAAAGGCATCCAGAGCCAGGGCATGCTCCTGATGGCCGAAAACGCCGACGGCGTGCTTAGCCTGATGCAGCCCAGCAGCCCCGTACGGCCTGGCTCCGGCGTAGCGTAGGGGCCTCACCCCAAGGAGAGGGGAGCCTAATGGCCCGAACGAACAATGGCCTCAGCTGAAAAGCTGAGGCCATTGCATTTAATGGCTGACAAATCAGTTCCAGCGGAGTTACTGGCTTTCCTATCCTTGGGAGAGGGGGCAGGGTGAAGACCTTACTTCACGTTCACCACGTTCATGGCCCGCTCCACGCCCATGGTGCCGAAGGCCAGCACCGCTTCGGCGGCTTTTTCCAGGCGTCCTTCCAGGTCGATGTTCTCATCGGCCGAGAAGGGGCTAAGTACGTAATCCACCTGCCTGCCTTTGGAGAAACTGGAGTCGATGCCGAAGCGCAGGCGGGCGTATTCGTCGGAGCCCAGGGTCTCCTGGATGTGCTTGAGGCCGTTCTGGCCGCCGGCCGAGCCTTTGGCTTTCAGGCGCAGCTTACCGAAGGGCAAAGCCAGGTCATCCGTCACGACCAGCATCTGCTCTTTCGTCAGCTTGAGTGCGCTCAGCCAGTGGGCCGCCGCCTTGCCGCTCAGGTTCATGTAGGTGGTGGGCTTGGCCAACACGAAGGTGTGGCCCTTGTGGCGGATTTCGGTAGTGAAGGCGTGCCGGCCCAGCGCCCAGGGTGCGGCGTCGTGCTTTTGGGCCAGGTAGTCGCCCACCATAAAGCCTACGTTGTGCCGCGTATTGGCGTATTCCGGCCCGATGTTGCCCAGGCACAGCACTAAAAACTTGCTCACGGATTAGCTCAGATGTAAACAGATTTCACGGATTTTGTAATCGGCGCTGGTTGGCCGGTCAGCAGAGTCCGCGGGCAAAAATAGCGGATGCGCCAGTAAACCCCCGAAAAGCGGAAGGCCACCCTGAGAGCAGGATGGCCTTCCGAGGTAGAAAAGAACGAATGCCGCGCCGGCCACAAAATCCGTGAAATCCGCTAAAATCCGTGCTAATCCGTGGTCTTACTTGTCGGCGTTGAGCGTGCCTTTGAGGGCACGTGGGATGGTAACGGTGGCAATGGGCGCCTGGGGGTTGGTGAGGATGGTAAAGCCGTTGGGCTCCACTTTGCTCACTTTGATGGATTTGCCCAGGCCCAGATCCGAAATGTTTACCTCCACGAAGTCGGGCAGGTTTTCGGGCGCAGCCTTTACTTTCAGCTTACGCAGCTTGCTTACCAGCTTGCCACCCTGCTGTACGCCGGGCGAGGTGCCGATGTACTTCACGGGAATGTCCATCTTCACTTCTTTGCCGTCCTGCAGCTCCAGGAAGTCAACGTGCAGCAGCATTTCGTTCACGGGGTGGAACTGGGCGTCCTGCACGATGGCGCGGTACATGGTGCCTTCCACGTTCAGGTCTACAATGTGCACCTCAGGGGTGTACAGCAGCTCACGGAACAGGATAGCGGGAGCGGAAAAATGCACTTGCTCAGCGCCGCCGTACAGTACGCACGGTACGTACGACTCGAGGCGGATGGCCTTGGCATCTTTCTTACCGAGATTCGCTCTTTTAAACCCTACAATCTCGAGGCTTTTCATAAAGGAGTGTGTTTGGAGAATGAAAACCGCTCACCCACAGCAGGCAAACGGGCCGCAAAGATAGCCGCTTTGTTTGGGAATAGAAAGCGGCTGCTGTCATTGCGAGCAGCGCGAAGCAATCCGTCCTGAACAATACCAGCCCCGTCTTTCTACCAGAAAGCCTTTGACGTATGGCGCGTCAAGGGCTTTCTGGTTTGTTGAGGCCTGTTAAATTTCAGAGGACGGATTGCTTCGCGCTGCTCGCAATGACAGGTTTTGGCTAGATAAACAACGAGCTGATCGACTCGTGCGACACCACGTTGTGAATGGCCTGGGCGAAGAGGTTAGCCACCGAAATAACCCGAATTTTGGGGTTTTCCTGCTTGAGCGAGATGGTATCGGTGATAACCAGCTCCTCCAGCACCGAGTTGCGGATCCGGTCGTGGGCGGGGCCGGACAGCACGCCGTGCGTAATCACGGCCCGCACCGACTTGGCCCCGCGCTCCATCAGCAGCTCGGCGGCTTTGCAGATGGTGCCGGCCGTATCCACGATGTCATCGATCAGGACCACGTTCATGTCCGTCACGTCGCCGATGACCTGCATGGAGGCAATTTCGTTGGCCCGCAGGCGAGTTTTGTCGCAGACCACAATTTCGGCCCCGAACTTCTTGGCGAAGGCGCGGGTGCGTACCACGCCGCCTACGTCGGGGGAGGCGAAGATGAGGTTGTCGAGGTTGAGGGACTTGATGTAGGGCGCCGAAACGGTAGCGCCATCGAGGTGGTCGACGGGAATATCGAAGAAGCCCTGAATCTGGCCCGCGTGCAGGTCGCAGGTCATCAGCCGGTCGGTGCCCACGCTCTGCACAAACTCGGCCACCACTTTGGCCCCGATGCTCACGCGCGGCTTGTCTTTGCGGTCCTGGCGGGCGTAGCCGTAGTAGGGCATCACCACGGTCACGGAGGCGGCGGAGGCGCGCTTGGCCGCGTCCACCATCAGCATCAGCTCCATCAGGTTTTCGGCGGGCGGGTTGGTGCTCTGAATCAGGAACACGGCGCAGCCCCGCACGCTTTCGTTGAAGCTCGGTCCCAGCTCCGTATCGGCAAAGCGCTGGATGCTCAGGTCGCCGAGGGGCTGACCGTACGCGGCGGCAATCTGTTCTCCTAACTCGCGGGACGCGTTGCCGGCGAATATTTTAACCTGCTGTGACATGGGCAAAATGGAAAAAGGGGAAAAAGCGAAAGGCGCCGAATCTTCCGGAGAGGAAGACTCAGCGCCTTTCGCATTACTTAGTCGGTTGTCCGACCAGGGCTCGAACCTGGACTTTCTTGAATCAAAATCAAGCGTGTTGCCAGTTACACCATCGGACAATTTCCCATTCGTAGTACCGCTATGGTGTTCCGTTTGGGTGTGCAAATGTACTACGGGTTTTATTCAAGGCAAATTTTTGGTGAAAAATATTTCGGAGGAATTCCGCCCCGTGGCCCCGAAAGCGCCGTTTTACGGGGTCTGAATGCTTGATTTTCAGGGCCGGAAGAAACCAGCCCAAACCGGAAAATTTTCTGTGCGGGCCGACTTTGGCAAAGCGGCAATTAAGCCGTAGTTTTGCGGCCTGAAAACGTTGCCCACTCACTATAAAGAAACGCAATGGCGAATACCGGCAAAATCACCCAGGTTATCGGGCCCGTCGTAGACGTGAGCTTCGCGGGTGAAAGCTCCAAGCTTCCCAACATCCTCGACGCCCTCGAAGTCACGAAAGACAATGGCCAGGTGGTAATCCTGGAGGTCCAGCAACACCTGGGCGAAGACCGGGTGCGCACCATCGCCATGGACTCGACCGAGGGCATGACCCGCGGCGCCGTAGTACGCGACCTGGGTGCGCCCATGTCGATGCCTACGGGCGAAGGCGTGAAAGGCCGCCTGTTCAACGTGGTAGGCTATGCCATCGACGGCATTCCCCAGCCCAAGAGCGACGGTCCGCTGCCGATTCACCGCCAGCCCCCGCCCTTCGAAGACCTGGCTACTTCGTCGGAGGTGCTCTTCACGGGTATCAAAGTAATTGACCTGCTCGCTCCTTATGTAAAGGGTGGTAAGATTGGTTTGTTTGGTGGTGCCGGCGTAGGCAAAACCGTACTCATCATGGAGCTGGTAAACAACATCGCCAAGGCCTACGCTGGTCTGTCGGTGTTTGCTGGTGTGGGTGAGCGTACCCGCGAAGGCAATGACCTGCTGCGCGAATTCATCGAGTCGGACATCATCAAGTACGGTGAGGAGTTCAAGCATTCGATGGAGCAAGGCGGCTGGGACCTGACCAAGGTAGACCAGAACGAGCTGCTCAAGTCGCAGGCCACGCTGGTGTTCGGCCAGATGAACGAGCCCCCCGGAGCCCGGGCCCGCGTAGCCCTGTCGGGCCTCACCATTGCGGAAAACTTCCGCGACGGCGACGGTTCCGGTGCCGGCCGCGACATCCTGTTCTTTATCGACAATATCTTCCGCTTCACGCAGGCTGGTTCCGAAGTATCGGCTCTGCTGGGCCGTATGCCCTCGGCCGTAGGATATCAGCCCACGCTGGCTACCGAAATGGGTGCCATGCAGGAGCGTATCACCTCCACCAAGCGCGGTTCCATCACATCGGTACAGGCTGTATATGTGCCGGCCGATGACTTGACTGACCCGGCTCCGGCCAACACCTTTGCTCACCTGGACGCTACTACGGTACTGTCGCGCAAGATTGCCGAGCTCGGCATCTACCCGGCCGTAGACCCACTGGACTCCACCTCACGTATCCTGTCGATTGAGGTTCTCGGCGACGAGCACTACAACACGGCCCAGCGCGTGAAAGAGATTCTGCAGCGCTACAAGGAACTGCAGGACATCATCGCCATCCTGGGGATGGACGAGCTGAGCGAAGAAGACAAGCAGGTAGTAAACCGCGCCCGCCGCGTGCAGCGCTTCCTGTCGCAGCCCTTCTTCGTGGCCGAGCAATTCACCGGTCTGGCCGGCGTACTGGTTGACATCAAGGATACCATCAAAGGCTTCAACGCCATCATCGACGGTACCTACGACCACCTGCCTGAGGCAGCCTTCAACCTGGTAGGCACCATCGAGGATGCCGTTGCCAAAGGCGAGAAGCTGATTGCCGAAGCCAAGTAAATTTCTAATGTGGGGAATGTGCTGATGTGGGAAATGTGAAAATTACTTTCACACAACCCCCAGCACATTCATCACATTTCCACATTTCTCACATTAGAAAGCATGCATCTGGAAATCATCACGCCCGACCGTAAGGTCTTTGAAGGCGAGGTTTCGTCGGCCCAGTTTCCGGGTACCGACGGCCTGTTTGAAGTGCTGAACGACCACGCTCCCCTGATTTCGGCCCTGAAAGAAGGCAACGTGGTGCTGAACGGCGGCGCTACCACCTTCCGCATCGATGGTGGGGTGGTGGAAGTGCTCCGCAACAAGGTCATCGTGCTGGCCGAAGGCGCTTCGGCGTAACCTGGTTTTAGCTTGAGGTAAAAAGCCTTTCCTTTGCGGGAAAGGCTTTTTCTTTTGTACACAGGAGTCCACAGTGGCCTTCCACTGCGAAACCCTGCACCCTTCACTGCGAAACTCTGCGCGCAACGGCTATGCACATTCACCCCAAAATCACCCCGATCTACCAGACCTCCGTTTTCAAGTTCGAAGATCTGACGGAGCTGGAGCTGTATTTCGGGGAGCCCGGCAGCCGCTACCTCTATTCCCGCAATGGCAACCCCAACTCCGATGAGCTGGCCGACAAGGTAAACGAGTTGGAAGGCGGGGCCGGAGCTATTGCTACGGGCTCGGGCATGGCGGCCATTCTGGCGGCACTGCTGGCCTGCTGCCAGACCGGCGACCATGTGCTGTGTGCCGCCGACATCTACGGGGGCTCGTCATCGTTGCTGAATCAGGAGCTGAGCCGGCTGGGTATTACCGTCAGCTACGTGCCGTTTGAATTGCTCTACGACCTGGCGCCGTTCGTGCAGTCTACCACGCGCCTGCTGCTCTGCGAAACCCTCAGCAACCCGCTGCTGCGCGTAGCCGACCTGCGCCGGCTGGCCGACGTGTGCCACGGTCTGGGGCTGAAGCTAGTCGTTGACAACACGTTTGCCAGCCCCATCCTCACGCGCCCGCTTGCCCTAGGTGCTGACCTGGTGCTGCACAGCGTGACCAAGTACCTCAGTGGCCACTCCGATGTAACTGCCGGCGCTGTGGTAGCTGCCGATGCGGCCGTGGCGGCGCGCCTCAAGCAGATTGGGGTCCTGTTTGGCCTTACCCTGAGCCCTATGGAAAGCTGGCTGGCAGTGCGCGGCCTTAAAACCCTGCGCCTGCGGATGCGCGAGCATAGCCACAATGCCCTGGCTATTGCTGAGTGTTTGCAGCGGCAGCCAGCCGTGCGGGCCGTGTACTACCCCGGCCTGCCCGACCACCCCCAGCATGAGTTGGCCCGAGAGCAGGGCGCGGGGCAGTTTAGCGGAATGCTGTCCATACTACTGGCTGATGATGTCGACGTCGTGAACCGCTTTATCCGGGCGTGCCGGCGCTTTCCATTCGCGCCGTCCCTGGCCGGTGTCGATTCTTCATTGTCCTATCCGCTGGGTACCTCGCACCGCTCCCTCACGCCGGAGCAGCAGCAGGAGCTCGGCATCACGGTAGGCTTGGTGCGCCTGTCTGTGGGCGTTGAACCAGTAGAAGACCTGCTGGCCGATTTGGAACAGGCGCTGAAAGGATTGTAGAGGTAGGCCGGTTTGTACTATAATCAAGAGACTTGTACTACTGCCACCAGGCTGTGGACTTCTTGTGCCGTCAATTGAACTTTATGTACTGCCAATCCGGCCCTTGTGCTATTAACGGGCCGTTACAGCAGCTCCTTTACCGCTTCCAACACGCGGCGTAAGTCCATATCCGACATAGCAGAACCACTAGGCAGGCAAAGGCCGCGCGCGAACAAGTCCTCACACACCACGCCCCCATAGTGAGGCACATCGGCGAAAAGCGGCTGCAGGTGCAAAGGCTTCCAGAGCGGGCGGCTTTCGATGTTGCGGGTTTCCAGGTGCAGGCGCAGCTGTTCGGGCGTGACGGTGGTTTGTTCCGCGTCGAGAAGCACGGTAGTCAGCCAGCGGTTGGTGCGGCTGCCGGCCGGCTCCTGGGGGGCGAAAACCAGGCCGGGCACGTGGCGCAGCCGCTCACAATACCAGGCGTGGATTTCCCGGCGCTTTTTCACCCGGTCTTCCAATAGCCCCATCTGCCCGCGCCCGATGCCCGCCAGCAGATTGCTGAGCCGGTAGTTGTAGCCCAACTCGGAGTGCTGATAGTACGGTGCAGCGTCCCGGGCCTGAGTGGCCCAGAAACGGGCTTTCTGCGCCCAAACGGCATCGTTGGTAACCAAGGCGCCGCCGCCGCTGGTCGTCAGAATCTTGTTGCCGTTGAAGGAGAAAACGCCCACGGCCCCGAAGGAACCTAGCGGCTGGCCTTCGTAGCGGGAGCCCAGGGCCTCGGCCGCATCTTCCAGCACCGGAATGTCGAACTCCGCGGCTATGGCCAGGATTTCGCGCAGCCGGGCCGGCATACCGTAGAGATGCACCAGTATCAAGGCTTTGGGGCGGTGGCCCTGCCGGATACGGTCCTCAATGGCTTCACGCAGCCGCTCCGGGCACATGTTCCACGTAGTCGTTTCGCTATCCACGAACACCGGCGTAGCGCCCAGGTACAAAATAGGGCTGGCCGTGGCCACAAAGGTGAAGGACGAGCATAGCACTTCGTCGCCGGGGCCGACGCCCAGCAGCCGCAGCCCCAGGTGAATGGCCGCCGTGCCCGAAGTAAGCGCTACGCAGTGGCCGGCGCCGGTAAACTCGCAGATGTCGCGCTCAAACCCATCCAGGTTGGGGCCGACGGGCGCCACCCAGTTGTCTTCAATGGCCTTGTGCAGGTAGTTGAGCTCGTGGCGGCCCAGGTGCGGGGGAGATAAGTATAGACGGTCGAAATCCTGGCTACGCATAGGTGGAGGGCGGAAGAGGCGGCAGCCAACAGTCCGAAAACCGGCGTCAGCTACCGAATAAGATACGACGCAGCGCGGCCTGTTGCACGGAAAAGGGTGGATTCTTTTGCGAAAATATCAACCTCCGCTATAGGCCGCTGACGCTCAATTGCCTTCAGGCAGCCGGATGCTGCTTCATTACCACGGCCGGTACGCCCACGGCGGTACAGTCGGCGGGGAGGGGGCGTACTACCACGGCCCCGGCCCCTACCACGGTGCGGGCGCCCACGCGCACCTGCTGGATGACGGTAGCATTGGTGCCCAGGTAGACCTCTGCCTCCAGCTGGGCCCCACCCCCCACGTTGGCATGGGGCATGAGGGAGCAGAAGTCGGCCAGCACGGCATCGTGGCCAATAGTGCAGCCCAGGTTCAGCAGCACATGGCGGCCCAGGGTAATATCGGTGGTGAGGATGCAGCTCTGGCTGATGATGCAGCCCTCGCCCACCTGAATCCGCTGGTAGGGGCGGAGAGCTACGTTGGGATGAATGAGCGTGGCAAACGACAGCTGTGCGCTGGTAAGTCGTTCTACCACGGCGGCCCGGCTGCGGCTGCTACCCACGGCCACGGCCACGTGCAGGGGCTCGGGCCAGGCGTTCAGGTCGGCCACAGTGCCGCGGTAGGGCACGCCGTGGATGGCGGGCAGGGCAGGAGCATGGTCATCGAAAAAGCCGATAACGTCCCAGGTAGGCTGCACTTCGTTGAGCTGGCGCACCAGCAGCAGCACTTCCCGGCCCAAGCCGCCCGCGCCCACAATGGCCAGGGGGCGGGGCGCGTCGCCGTCGGCGTTGTGGATATCGGCAAAGAAAAGCTGCGTCATATCAGAGAGAAGAAGAATCAGAAGAAGAGGTGCCGCGAAAAGCTTCCATGGTGGCTTGGCCGGGTGCCGAAATGCCGTGGGCTCCCAGCACCCGCCGCAGAGTCAGCCAGAGAATCCGCACATCAACCCAGAAAGAAACGTGGTCGACGTACCAGACGTCGTACGCGAATTTCTGCTCCCAGCTGATGGCGTTGCGGCCGTTGACCTGAGCCCAGCCCGTGATGCCCGGCCGTACTAAGTGGCGCCGGGCCTGCGTGGCCGAGTACAGCGGCAGATACTGCTCCAGCAGCGGCCGGGGCCCTACCAGGCTGATGTCGCCGCGCAGCACGTTCCAGAGCTGGGGCAGCTCATCCACCGACGTAGCCCGCACCCAGCGGCCCAGCGGCGTGAGGCGGTCGGCGTCGGGCAACAGCTGCCCGGCGGCATCGTGGCGCTGGGTCATGGTCTGGAGCTTGTAGAGCGTGAACAGCTGCCCGTGCAGGCCCGGCCGCCGCTGCCGGAACAGCCACGTGCCGCCGTTCTGCCAGGCCAGCGCTGCCGCTACCGGGGCCAGCACCGCCAGAGCCAGCAGCAGCGCGGGCGCGGCCACAGCCATATCCAGCAGGCGCTTGCCGTGGCGCAGATACCAGGTTGGTGGTTGGCGGTTGGCCATTGGCTGTTAAGGCTTAGCTGAAAAACACGGAGGGCCGAAATGCCAAAGCAAACGGTTTTAGACCAGAATTCGGCCGGAATCGGAATATTGCAGCGTTTTCGACTGCCAATGGCTGACAGCTAAAGCTTCTCCTATGCTCGTTTTTCCGAATGCCAAACTCAACCTGGGCCTCTACGTGACGGGCCGCCGCCCCGACGGCTTCCGCACGCTCGAATCGGTATTTGTGCCGCTGCCCTGGTGCGACGCCCTGGAGGTGCTGCCCGCGGCGGCCATTTCGCTCACGCTTACTGGGATTCCCATTCCCGGTGAGCCGGCTACCAACCTCTGCCTGCGCGCCTACGAGCTGCTGCGGGCCGATTTTGCGCTGCCCCCGGTGCAGCTGCACCTGCATAAAGTGGTGCCCATTGGGGCGGGGCTGGGGGGCGGCTCCGGCGACGCTGCCTTTGCCCTGCGCGCCCTCAACGACCTGTTCCAGCTGCAGCTCTCCGCCGAAGGCCTGGAAAGCTACGCCCGCCGGCTGGGAGCCGACTGCGCGTTTTTCATCCAAAACAAGCCCGTTTTCGCCATCGAAAAGGGGGACGTATTCGAGAATATCAACCTTGATCTACGCGGGGTGGCCTGCAAAGTCATTTATCCCGGCCTGCACATCAGTACGGCCGAGGCTTACGCCCGCGTGACGCCCCGCCCGCTCCGCCACGGCTTGCGCGAGGCCCTGGGGCAGCCTCTGGAAACCTGGCGCCACACCGTCAGCAACGACTTTGAGGACGCTCTAACTCCACACTACCCCGTGCTGAGTGAAATTAAGGCGGCACTGTACGCGGCTGGGGCTGCCTACGCCAGTCTTTCAGGATCCGGTTCGGCGGTGTACGGTCTGTTTCCCGGCCAGGAAACGCCCCCAAATATGTCCCTGCCGGCCGAGTATCAAGTGTGGGAAGGGCAACTGTAATGAAGTAGGGGCGGGGCTTGCCCCCGCCCTCCGTTGCTTTCATCACCCCATCAGCACCTCGGCGGCCTCGGTTCGGCGCTGGCGGCGCTTAAGCCACTGGTCGAGCACGGGCTGGATCAGCACACTAAGCAGAATCACCACGGTGCCCAGGTAAAAGCCGGTGGACAGCCGCTCCTGCCCAAAGCCGGGCACCCGCAGCGTATACATCAGCACCGCCAGCAGAATACCGTACACGGGCTCCAGGTTAATGGTCAGGCTTACTACGAAGGCCGAAATGCGCTTCATCAGCTCCACCGACGAGGAGAAGGCGTACACCGTGCACACGCCCGCCAGCAGCAGCAGCCACAGCCAGTCGAGCCCCGCCAGCCCCAGCTGCAGGCCCCGGCCCTCGGTGAAGTACTGGCTGTAGAAAGGCAAAAACAGCACGATGCTCAGGCAGGCCCCGGCCATTTCGTAGAGCGTAAGCTGCAAAGGCGTGTGGCGCTGCACCAGCTTGGCATTGAACACGCTGAACAAGGCCGACAGCCCCGCCGACACTACCGCCACCAGCAGCCCCAGAAGTTGGTCCAGCTCGGCCTGCGACACCAGGTACAAGCCCACCATCGTGAGCAAGCCCAGGCCCACCTCGTAAAAGCGTACCCGCCGCCACAGCACCAGGGGTTCCAGCAAGGAGGTCCAGAGAGCCAGCGTAGCCAGTCCGGCCAGGCACACGCTCACCGACGAGAGGCGTGCGGCCAGGAAAAACGTAATCCAGTGCGCGGCTACCAGCACCCCAATGCCCAGCATCTTCAGCATTTCGGTGGCGGGCACGCGCCAGGGCTGCCGCCGCAGCCCCAGCAACAGGGCCAAGCCGGCTGCCGCCAGCAAGGTGCGCCAGAACACCAGCTCCACCGGCGGCACCGAAATCAGCCGCCCCAGAATGGCCGTGAAGCCCCAGAGCAACACAATGAAATGCAGACGCAGGTAATCTTTGAGCATAAGTTAAGTAGTGAAATGGGGAGGTGGTGAGCTGGTGAGTTTGACGTTCTGTCCGCGCAACTGGCGTAAACTGCGCCAGCCGAACATCGAACTCACTATTTCACCGCTCCACCACTTCCTCTTTATTTGGGTACCAGCCGGTATAGTGCCGCCCCGATAAGCGTGAAAATGGTGCTGGGCACCCACGCCGCCACCAGCGGCGACAAGTCGCCGACCAGGGCGAGGTTGCGGCTCAGAATCACGAAGATGATGAACACGAAAGCCAGCGAGAAGCCCAAGGCAATCTGCCCGCCCACGCCGCTGCGCGACTTTCGGGACGACAGAATGACGCCGATGGTGGTCAGAATCAGAATGGCGAAAGGGTAGGAGTACCGCTCGTACTTCTCGATGAGGTAGGTTTCGGTATCGTCGGCGCCCCGGTCTATTTTCTGCTGGATAAAGCGGTTCAGCTCGGGCAGGGTGAGGGTTTCGGCCAGGCGGTAGGTGCTGGCAAAGTCCTTGGGGTAGAGGTTGAGGGTGGTGTCGCGGGAGGGTACGCTGCGCAGTGTTTCCTTGTCACCCTGAAAGGTGTGAATCAGCTGGGGCGAGAGTTGCCAGGCCTTGCGCGTGGAGTCCCACTGGATGGTGTTGGCCGTGAGCCGGCGCTTGAGTTGGGTGCCCTCAATGGTTTCGAGCGCGAAACGGTAGCCGATGTTGCTCACGTTGTCGTAGCTCTCCATGTAGGCGTAGCTTTTCGGCCCGATCTTGATGTGGATGTTGCGGGCCTGAAAGCGGAAGGGGTTCTTGATGTAGGCCCGCTCAAACGTGACGCGCGTCTTGTTGGCATTCGGAATCACCCAGCCAATAAGCCCGAAAATCGAAACCCCAATGATGGTAGCGCCCATGAGGTAAGGCACCAGCAGCCGCTGAAAGCTGATGCCGCTGCTGAGCATGGCCACAATTTCGGTGCGCGCCGCCAGCCGCGCCGTCACGAACACGGTGGCAATGAACACGGTGATGGGCGAGAGCAGGTTGGCGAAGTACGGAAACAGGTTCACGTAGTACTCCGAAATAATCTTCCAGGCGCCCAGGTCGTGCTTGATGAAGTCGTCGTTTTTCTCCGTGAAGTCAATCACGCAGATAACCGACACCAGCATCACCACCGTGAAGATGTAAGACGTCAGAAACTTCTTTAAAATGTATTTATCGAGCAGCTTCACGTTAGAACTTAGTTGTTGTTGCCTCGTGCTTAAAGCGTGTCATTGCGAGCAGCGCGAAGCAATCCGTCCTGCACAACGCAAAAATCATTATTTACCCCATAAGGCCCTTGGAAAGAGGGTAACGTGTGGTAAGCTAGTCACGCCTCGGGGTTTAGCACGTCGCCCAGGACGGATTGCTTCGCGCTGCTCGCAATGACAGCGTCTTATGACAACTCACTATAACCGTACCATCACCTGCTGCACCATGCGCTCCTTCCACTCGCGGAAGGTGCCGGCCAGGATTTGCTGGCGCGCCTCGCCCACCAGCCAGAGGTAGAACGTGAGGTTGTGGACTGAGGCAATCATGCCAGCCAGGTACTCGCTGGCCTGGAACAGGTGGCGCAGGTAGGCGCGGGAGTAGAACGTGCTGGCATAGCCGCCCAGCTCAGCATCAATGGGGGAGAAGTCGTCGGCCCACTTCTTGTTTTTGATGTTAATGATGCCCTGCGTGGTGAAGAGCATGCCGTTGCGGGCATTACGCGTGGGTAGTACGCAGTCGAACATATCCACGCCTAGGGCAATGTTTTCGAGGATGTTGGCCGGGGTGCCCACGCCCATCAGGTAGCGCGGCTTGTCCTGGGGCAAGATGTCGCACACGATTTCCGTCATTTCGTACATCAGCTCGGCCGGCTCGCCCACGCTCAGGCCCCCAATGGCGTTGCCCTCGCGCTCCTGCCGGGCCACAAACTCCGCCGACTTTACCCGCAGATCCTTGAATGTGCTGCCCTGCACGATGGGGAAAAGCGTTTGCTGATAGCCGTAGAGGCCCTCGGTGCTGTCGAACCGCTCGATGCAGCGCTGCAGCCAGCGGTGCGTCATGTCAAGGGAGCGGCTGGCGTAGCCGTACTCGCAGGGCCAGGGCGTACACTCGTCAAAGGCCATGATAATATCGGCCCCGATGATGCGCTGAATGTCCATCACCCCCTCCGGCGAAAACAAGTGCTGGGAGCCATCAATATGAGAGCGGAACTTCACGCCCTCCTCCTTGATTTTGCGCGTCTTGCTGAGCGAGTACACCTGGTAGCCGCCCGAGTCGGTGAGGATGGGTCGGTCCCAGCCGTTGAACTTGTGCAGTCCGCCCGCCTGGCGCAGTACGTCGAGGCCGGGTCGCAGGTACAGGTGGTAGGTGTTGCCCAGAATAATCTGGGCTTTGATGTCCTCTTTCAGCTCGCGCTGGTGCACTGCTTTCACGGAGCCAGCCGTGCCCACCGGCATAAAAATGGGCGTTTGAATACTGCCGTGGGCTGTGTGGACCACGCCGGCGCGGGCTTTGGTCTGCGGGTCTTGCGCTACTAAATCGAAGGTCATGCGGGAAATCAGTTGCCGGGTGTCAGTTGAGAGGTGCCAGTTGCTTGTTGCCGGTTGTCAGGGAATATCATGGCGGACAACTGGCAACCGACAACTATCAACCGAAGACAACCACAAAGGTAGCCCACCGCCGCCGAATGCCTACTTTTGCGGGCTTACCCCTGTTCTGCATCGTGCTACCCCTGTTTTCTCCGTTGGTTTGGCTGCTGCTCGTGTGCGTGCTGGTGCAGCTGTACTACGTGGGCTACTATTTTCTGCCCTTCGCCCGCCGCGCCCCCGAGGCCGCGGCCGATGCCCCCGACCAGCCGCTGGAGGAACCGGTGTCGGTGCTGGTGTGTGCCCACAACGAGCTGGAAAACCTGCGCCGCCTGCTGCCCCTGCTGCTTCAGCAGGACTACCCCGCCGGCTTCGAGCTGATTCTGGTAGATGACCGTTCCGAAGACGACACGTACCTGTACGTTCAGCAGCTGGCCCAGTACTACCCGCACGTGCGCTTGGTGTCCGTGGGCCGCACCCCGGAGGGGTTGTCGCCGAAAAAATACGCCCTCACGCTGGGCATCAAATCGGCCCGGCACCTGCGCCTGCTCTTTACCGATGCCGACTGCATTCCGGCTACCAATCAGTGGATCAGACTGATGCAGCGTGGCTTTGCCCGGCCCGCCGATCTGGTTATCGGATATTCGGCCTACGCCGCCGAAACGGGCTTTTTAAATAAACTGATTCGGTTTGAAACCCTGCTGAGCGGAGCACAGTATCTGTCGTTCGCGTGGCGCGGCTACCCTTATATGGGGGTGGGGCGCAACCTGGCCTACACGCGGGCAGTCTTTCAGTCGACTAAAGGCTTTGCCTCCCACATCCGCTCCCTCGGCGGCGACGACGACCTGCTGGTGCAGGACGCCGTACAGCGCGGGGCGCGGGCCGTGGTGGTAGCCGAGCCGGCGGCCCACACCCTCAGCGAGCCAGCTACCAGCTGGGGCGCGTGGTGGCGGCAAAAACGGCGGCACTTGTCGGCCGGCCGGCGCTACCGTTTGGCCGACCGGGTGCGGATCGGAAACTTTATGGCCAGTAACGTGCTTTTCTACGGCATATCAGTGGCGCTGCTGTTTTCCCGTCCCGATTGGGTACCTTTGGCAGCCGTGTGGCTGGTGCGCACAGCGGCCGTTTGCACCGCTTATGGGCAGCTCGGCCGTCGGCTCGACGACCCGCTGCCGGTAGGAGTGCTACCTTTTCTGGATGCTGTCTACTTTTTTTATTACTTAGCTCTGGGAATTTCACTGTTCCTTTACCGCTCTCTCCGATGGAAGTAAACAATCAGGAAATACAGAAGCAGTTTTCCGCTAAAGCCAAGCACGACTTCAAGCTGATTCGGGCCGCCGTGGAGCATGGCGACGAAAAGGCCTACGCCGAGCTGATGCAGATTTACAAGAAGCCGGTGTACCACGTGGTGCTCAAAATGGTGCGCAACCCCGACGACGCCGAGGACCTCACTATCGAAGCCTTTGCCAAAGCCTTCCGCAACCTGCACAAGTTCAACCCGGAATTTGCCTTCAGCACCTGGCTGTTTCGCATTGCCACCAACAACTGCATCGACTTTATTCGCAAGAATAAAATCAAAACGATGTCGATTGATTCGGCCATCAAAATCGACAATGGTGACGAAATCACCATTGATTTTCGCGACAACAACCTGAACCCGCAGGAAACGGCCATCAAAAACCAGAAAATAGAAATCATGCAGCACGTGGTGGCCCGGCTGCCCGAAAAGTACCAGCGTCTGGTGTCGCTGCGCTATTTTGACGAGCTGAGCTACGAAGAAATTGCCCAGGAGCTGAAAGCTCCCCTCGGCACCGTAAAGGCCCAGCTGCACCGCGCCCGCGAGCTGCTCTATGACATGGTAAAAAACAAGAAGCACATTATCTAAAGGGCTTTTTGTTGAAAGCTACATAGTGAAAGCCTCGGCTAAAGCCGGGGCTTTTTTGTGAGGCTGGCCGCCACTACCGCGCTTTCCTATCTTTGTCCGATGGATATTATTGCCCACTACTTTCCGCACCTCACCGACCGGCAGCGCGCGCAGTTCAGCAGCCTTATTACCGAATTCCGCAGCTGGAATGAGCGCCTGAACCTGGTAGCCCGCACCGACGTGGATAACTTGGCGGAGCGCCACGTGCTGCACTCGTTGGGTATTGCCAAGGTGGTGGAGTTTCCGGCCGGCTCCTCGGTGCTGGACGTGGGCACCGGCGGCGGCCTGCCCGGGCTGCCGCTGGCCATCCTGTTTCCGGACGTGAAGTTTCATCTTATCGACAGCATTGGTAAGAAAATCCGGGCAGTGCAGGAAATGGCCCACACGCTGGGCTTCGCCAACGTGACAGCCGAGCAAATCCGCGCCGAGCAGGTGCGGCCCAAGTTCGACTTCGTGGTGAGCCGCGCCGTAGCCCGCCTGGCTACCTTCCACCCCTGGATTGAGCACCGCTACAAACCCCACGGCCTGCCCTCAAGCGGCCTTTACTACCTCAAAGGTGGCGACCTGACCGAAGAAATTGAAGAGTCCGGCCTTGCCGCTCAGGTGTTCGACCTGCCCGATTATTTCACGGAAGAGTTCTTCGAGACGAAGAAAGTGGTTTTCGTGCCCAGCAGCTCGGCTGGCCGGTAACAACTATACCGCAGCCAGTTAAGGAATTGGGTGCTGCCCATGAGCGCAAGCTGCCAGGGTAAACCAATTGGTTAGTTCAAGTATTTTTATCTGGTTGAGAAGCTGAAACAAACCAACCATCTAGCTTTGCCCGGAAGATACCAACGTGTGGTATTGTAACAGCTTAAATTCATTCTTTATCTCATGCAGAAACCCTTTACCCACTTAGTGGCAGCAGCTACTATGGCCTTTGCCTTAGCTGGTTGCGCTGGCAGCTACCGCGCTATCCGGCCTGAGAGCATCACCTCCTATCAATCAACCAGCGGCAAGGGTGGGCCCATCGATTTTAGCTACCGTTATGGCGCTTTGCTTACCCATGGTCCCAACAAAAAATACGTAAAAAAGGAACGTAAGCGTGGGTATCAGCTGGTAGCTGTCCAGGTCAAAAACAACACGACTGCCGAGCTTAATTTTTCCCGGGACTTGGAGCTGTCTTTTGGTGACCGACCTGTTCAGCCGGTAGGCTCTTTACAGGCTTCTGAAGACCTCAAGCAAGGGGTAGCTATTTATCTGCTATATCTGCCACTTAATTTTCGGGTAGTAAGCACTGTAAGCAACAACGGCGGGGTAGTACAAGATAATTCGGTGTTTATTCCGACCGGTCCCTTCATTGCTGCTGGCAACATGATTGGCGCTGGCACAGCCAACAAAAACATGCGCAACGAGCTGGCCCGCTATGACCTGACCAACAAGGTCATTCGCCCCGGCGAAACCGTATATGGCCTTCTGCCGCTACGCGAAACCAACGTAGCCCCACTCAAGCTGACCCTGCGCAATAGCGCCGCCATTGCTCCCGTCACGGTACCATCCGCTACCCCGGCAACTCCTGCTCCGGCCGGCAGTAACTAGCCATACAAGATGTGTTACACACAAAAAGCCCCGCCGGCAGCTGCCAGCGGGGCTTTTTAACTTTGACTATCTCGCCGGCACATCATCCATTCAGGAGAAGCCGGGCGGCAGGCAGGTTACTTATTGGCAATAACGTTGAAGCTCAGCGTGAACGTGTCGTCGATGGCTTTGTCACCGATGCTTTCGAAGAATGATTTCGAGCCATAGCGGATGTCGAACTGGGTACGGTCGATGGTGGCTACGCCGCTGGCGGAAGCTTTGCCGTTTTTCACCCCGATTTTAGCCGGGAACGTCACGGGCTTGGTGATGCCCTTGATGGTTAGGTCGCCGGTGATGGTGGCGTTGTTGCCCTGGGCATCAGCCTTAATGGGCGTGATGTTGGTGATTTTGAACGTCGAGGTCGGGTTCTTCTCAATGCTGAAGAAGTCGTCGGAGCGCAGGTGGCCTACCAGTTTACCGTTCGTGCCTTCGTCCTTGATGTCTACTACCTTCAGGGAGTTCATGTCGGCCGTGAAAGTGCCGCCCACCAGCTTGTTGCCGCGCACCAGCATCTCACCGTCTTTGAACTGCACCGTGCCGTTGTGCTGGCCGGTTACTTTTTTGGCCAGCCAGCCCATCGTGCTGAGCTGGGGCTGTAATTTGTATACCGTAGCGGCCGCGTTGTCGGTGCCGGCGGTAGTTTTCTGCGCCATTGGCTTTTGAGCGAAAGCGGGGGCCGAGGCCAGAACGGCAGCAACCAGCGCCGGGAAGAACAATTTTTTCATGACTGAAAAAGAGAAAAGAGAAAAAGTACGCGTGAAAAGTTAGTCTCGAAGTTTGTCCAGCAGATAGCTCAACTGCTCGGCGTCCTGCTCCGACAGCTTGTGCAGGCCGTGTGCCTGCTGCTCCACCATCGGCTGCATGGTATCCAACAGCGCCAGCCCCGCATCCGTGATACAGATATCCACGGCGCGACGGTTGCTGGGGCACACCCGGCGCGTAACGAGCTGCTTAGCCTCCAACTTATCCACAATGCGCGAGGCGTTGCTGGTTTTGTCCAGCATACGCTCTATCAGCATGTTAACGGTTGACGGCCGGGGGTGCTGGCCCCGCAGAATCCGCAGCACGTTATACTGCGGCAAGGTGATATTGAATTCCTTGAAAGCCGCCGCCTGACGGAGTTCCAGCCAGCCAGCGGTATACACCAGATTGATGTATACTTTCTGGTAGACGCTCTGAAAGTTGGCCTGCTTAATCTCGTCTTCAATTCTCATGGAATGGGACATGCTACCCAGGAATTACGCTGCAAATATATGTACATACATTTAATGTACAAACATCGTTTCCTGAAATTGAAAGATTTTTTCGGCAGCAAGTTCTGCTTTATCCTTGATAAGCGCAGTTGCGTATGAAGCTCACACTCCTGAACTCAACCGCTTATGCGCCGTTTTTTTTCTTCCGCTTTACTCGCGCTGGCCTTGGTTGCCTCGCTTGAGGCAACCGCCCAAACCAAAACCGCGCCGAAACCGGCTGGGGCCGTCAGCACCGGAGCTTCCGACCGTTTTCTGATGCAAAACGGGAGCGTTGTGCTGGTACAAGGGGGCCGGCCCACGCCACTTACCCAGAATGTGCGCCTAGGCAACGGCACCAAGGTCAACTATAAAAGCGGCATCGTAGAGCTGCCCGGCGGCAAGATTACCACGCTACAGGAAGGCGACTACGTGACCAGCGGCGGCGAAATCATCTTTGCCACCCCGGCCAGCGCCGCCGCGGCCCGAGGGCAAAAAGCTGAGCCCGGTGCTAAGTTCGACCCCTACGTAGAGCGCGGCGCGGCTATGTCGCCCGCCGATTTCGACAGCCGTCTTACGTCCCTAAGCTCGCGCTTGGATCTGATGGCGCAGAAAATTCAACTCCTCAACCAGAAGATTTCCCTGCTCAGTGTGAATGCCCAGCGCCCCACCGATACCAGCCAGCTCGACCAACAGATTCAGCAGCTGGAGCAGCAACTGCAGCAGCTGAAATAGGCTACATCAACAGCGGCACAGTTGCCTGCGCCACCACGAGCCCTTCGGTTTCCCGCACGAAACCGAAGGGCTCGTCTCGTATAATCAGGAAGCCGTCGAGGTCGTGCACCTGGGCCAGCCCGCTCACCTGCACCGCCGACCAGATGCCCAGCGAGGTTTCGACCATGCAGCCCAGCATGGTTTGCAGGTTGTGGGCCCGCGTCTGGCGCAGGATTTCCAGCCCCTGCCGGTAGCCGCCGGCTTTCATCAGCTTCATGTTCACGCCGTGGAACTGTCGGGCTATATCAGCAAAATCCGCGTCGTGCGTCACCGACTCATCGGCAAAAAGCGGGAATGGGCTGCGCGGGCGCAGGTAGTAATAGTCGGCAGCCGCGGCGGCGGGCAGAGGCTGCTCCAGCACCCGCACCTGCAGGCCCGGCAGCTGCCGGCAGGCTTCCAGAAACTGCAGCAGGGAATCGGCATCAGGCCAGGCCTCGTTTCCATCCACGATGAGCGGCTGCCCGGGCAGCGCCTGCGTCACGGCTCGCAACAACTCCAGTCCACTTTCCCGGTTCACTTTCACTTTCAGCAGGGAAAAGCGCCCGGCGCGGTGCTCAGCGAGAAACCCCGCTACGGCGCCGGGCTCCATAATGGGCAGGGAAAATGCCGTGGGCACGGCCGCCGGGGCCGGTAAGCCCAGGTATTGCCACACGAACTGTCGGCAGCCGGCAGCTTGCAGATGAATATAGGCCGCTTCGAGAGCAAACCGCAGAGCGTAGGCTACGGGGTGGGCACGCAGCAGGGCTGCCAGGTCTTCCTCGCTTTGCACCAGGGATAGTCCGGTAGCCCGCAACGCCTCAAACTGGCTTTGCAGCAGTTCGGGCGTTTCGCCGTAGCGAATGTTGGGTGCTGCTTCGGCCCAGCCGGCGGGGTTCTTACCAGCCGCTGCAACGCCCACAAACAGGTTGGTTTTAGCCTCGGAAGCATTGCGGGAGATTTTCCAGGTGTAGCGAAGCGGCAGCGGGCGGGCCTGCAGAGTCCAGTGCAACATAGGTGGGGTGGGCCGAAAGTAAGCGAGGCAGCAAGGTACGGACGGCGGTAATCCGCCGCACTACGCGCCAGGCAGGTTGCCGAAGGCAGCCGTGCCCTAAAAACCTATCTTTGCCAGACTTCCCATCTATTCTGCTTGGTTTTCGCATGAAGTTTTCGCGTTTCGCACTGCTAGCCGGGCTGCTGCTCGTGCTGGCTGCCATCCTCACCGTTCTTTCCAACTACCAGCTGCTGGCCCTGGACCCGGTAGCAGCCCGGGTAGCCCGTTGGCTGGCCCTGGCCGCCGTGGTTGCCTACGCCACCGAGCGCCGCTCCCTCACCTTCTGGATTGTGGTGAGTATGCTGGTCGGGGCCGAAATAGGCCACGACTTTCCGACGGTGGCCGTGCAGCTGAAAGTGCTCAGTGACGTATTCCTGCGACTGGTCAAAACCATTATTGCGCCGCTGGTTTTTGCTACGCTGGTGGTAGGCATTGCCGGCCACGCCGACCTCAAGCAGGTGGGCCGTATGGGGCTGAAGGCGCTGATTTACTTTGAAATCGTCACCACGTTTGCGCTGTTCATCGGGCTGGCGGCCATCAACCTCACCCGTGCCGGCGCCGGCATCGACCGTTCCGGCATTGCGGCCGATACCGAGAAGCTGCAGGCCGTGGAGCAAAGCACGAGCGACATCATCCTGCACATCTTTCCCGAAAACATTGCCAAGTCCATAGCCGAAGGGCAGGTGCTGCAAGTGGTGGTGTTTGCCATCATCTTCGCCATTGGGCTGGCTATGGTACACGGTAAGCACCGCCGCCCCATGCTGGAGTGGTCGGAAAGCCTTTCGGAGGTGATGTTCAAGTTCACCAACGTGGTTATGTACTTCGCCCCGATTGGGGTGGGCGGCGCACTGGCTTATACAGTGGGCAAAATGGGCTTCGATCCGCTGTTCAATGCTTTCAAGCTGCTGCTGACGCTCTACGCGGCGCTGCTGGCCTTCGTGCTGCTGGTGCTACTGCCCATTGCGCTGATTGCCCGCATCCCGCTCCGGCGCTTTATTCAGGCCATTGCCGAACCCGTGAGCATTGCCTTTGCCACTACGTCGTCGGAGGCGGCGCTGCCCCGCGCCATGGAGGCCATGGAAAGTATTGGGGTGCCGCGCCGGGTGGTAGCCTTTGTAATGCCCACGGGCTATTCCTTCAACCTCGATGGCACCACCCTCTACCTGTCGTTGGCGGCGGTGTTTGTGGCGCAGGCTGCCGGCATCGATCTGTCGTTTGGCCAGCAGTTGGTGATGGTGTTTACGCTTATGCTCACCAGCAAAGGCGTAGCGGGCGTACCGCGCGCTTCCCTCGTGATTCTGCTGGCCACGGTGGCTTCGTTTAACCTGCCGTCGTGGCCGGTGTTCATCATCCTGGGCATTGATGCGCTGATGGACATGGCCCGCACGGCAGTGAACGTGCTGGGCAACTGCCTGGCTACGGCCGTGGTAGCCCGTTGGGAGGGCGAGTTCGTCGACAATTTTGTGGCGCCCGACCCGGTGCTGGATCTGGCTGAGGCGGACAGCAGCCTGGCGCATCACTAGAGGCTTCGTAAATCCGGTAAGATATCCGTTTCCCCGTTTCTGCTGGCTAGGAACGGGGAAACCTGTTTTTAGGCCCTAACCCAAGACATGCTACACTGCTTCATAGTGCTTGTTGTATTATTGGCAATGTTCTATCACACCATTTTCTGAGTCACATGATAATGTGACACGCAAGCGCTAGAGGAGGCTCTTTCGAATGATTTGTACAACATATTGTTGGATTAAATAAATAAATTTTGGCTATCTGATAATAAGTCAAAAAGTAAACATTATACTCCTATTATAAAATGCACGTATTTATATATCAGTCTGTTACTTTCGGAACTTCAACGCTACACTACTCGTCTAACCACCATGCTACTTCTACACCGCGCTGTATTACTTTGTGCTTTACCGGCCTTACTCCTGGGTAGCTGCCGCTCCGCCGACCGGATCATGTTTAAACCCAATCCGGCGGCGTTGACGACGCGACTGCCCGCCCTGGAAGTTGCGGTGGAAAACGGGCCTCTCAACCGCGTTGAGGATGAAGCCACCACCGACCCGATTCAGATTTTTCAGCGCGAAGCCAAGCAGAACCTGCTTGAGCCAAACGACAGCAGCGCCAAATTCGGCTACATGAAGCTGCAGGTGACGGAAGCTTGGATCACGCGCGGTGGCAAAGGATTCCACGTTATTCAGATGCTGGGTATGCTCACGCCCAGCCTGCTGGGCATCCCTATTGAGTACTTCCGCACCAAGCTGCGTGCCGAGCTGCAGGTAATTGATGCCAATGGAGAGGTTGTGGGTTCCTACATAGGTACGGGCAGCTCCAACGTGCGGGTGGCTATGTACCACGGCTACTCCCAGACAGCCGCGCCCCGCCTCGCTGATGCCGAAGCTCTGCGCCAGGCCCTGGCTCAGATCAAGCCCCAGCTCGACAGCGCCGCTACCCGCCTGCGGACCCATCTCATCACGGCCGGCCCCATGTTGGGCGAAGGCACTCCGGATGGTACCGGGCAGGAAATAGAGCTGGCGCCTGCGGCGGCTTCTACCACCCAGCCGCATGAGGACTAAGCTGCTAGCCTCAGCAGGCTGATGTTAAAACCGCTCTGGCACCCTGCCGGAGCGGTTTTATTTTTTTGGTCTTTAAACCCGAAGTTAGTTGGGGCCTCTATACAGCATCGCTCATTTGTTCGTTACTGCCCTTATGAAGACCTCACTATTGACCGTTGCCCGCCTCAGTACGCTGGCTTTGCTGCTGCTGGGCAGCCCTCATTTCTCGGTGGCCGCCCACACGCCCAACCCCGTTCGCCAGGAAACTCAGACGTACATCCAACAGCAGGTGCTGCCGGTAGTACGCCAGCAGAGGCTGAAGCTCGACGCCCAGCTTAGTGCCGCTGACCGGGCGCAGGTGGCTGAGTGCCGGGCGCAGCTCAGTTCCCTGCAGAAACAGCAGCGGGAGTTTCGGCGCAGCCTGCAGCCGGCCGGAGCGCCCAAAGGCCAGCGCCCGGAGCTGACGGAAGCCCAGCGCCAGCAGGCCCGCGACCTGCGCGAAGCCCGGCAGAAAGTAGAGCGGGAGGTAAAGCAGCTGGCCAAAAAGTACGAGCCGCAGATTCAGGCACTGGCCGCCGAGGTGCAGCCGCAACGTGAGAAATGGACCACTGACCTGCAGGCTATCCGGCAGAAATACACCCAGCCCGATGCCAGCCAGCCCCTGGACAGCAAGCCCCAAAAGCAGCGTTTATCAAAGCCTGACGCCCAGTTTACCGGCACGCGTTTCCTGCTGTTTGATCCGGCTGCGTCGGCGCGCTCTTCCGCCTCGGCCGTTCTGTCGGCGCCCGGCCGTATGAGCGTGTACCCTAATCCAATAGAGCCGCGCAGCCAGGTACAATATGACGTGCCAAAGTCCGGCAGCGTGCTGATAGAGCTGCTCGACAGCCGCGGCACCACCCTGCGGACGCTCTTGCAGGCGGAGCAGGAAAAAGGCAGTCACACCTTCGACCTGCCCACCCAGGACCTCAGCCGGGGCACGTACTACCTGAAAATAACTACCCGCACTGGTACCGAAACCCAACGCTTCGTCAAGAATTGACCTTGCCGATAAAGCAAAAGAAACGCCGACTCCTGCAGGAGCCGGCGTTTCTTTTGTGCCCCTCCCAAACAGGGGCCGATGGCGGCCGTATCTTTGTAACCTTATGGCCACACGCTTTTCACTTGGTATCTTATTTCTGGGGCTTCTGCTGAGCCTGGCAGCCTGCTGCGGCAGCTCCACCTGCGACGACTGCCAGGATGCGCACGCTGACGCTATTTATCTGCAGTTCAGCGTCGATTCTTCGGCGACCGGCAATGGCTTCCGGGCCGCAGAGCTGGATACCATTCAGCTGATCCGTCAGGCCGTCAGCGAAAAAGTAACGCCCCGCCGGGATACGACCCGCATAGTCCTGCGCCGAACGGCCGTAGCGGATTCTATCCGGCTTGACCGTACGTTGCCCTTCCCGGCCCGCGACACCCTGGTGACCGAAGACTACACATACAGCATCCTGTTGCCGAATGCCAAACCCGCCCAGCGCTACGAACTGACAGACGTGAACATCGAGGGAAGCTTTGAGGCCGATGGCTGCTGCACCTGCTACCGCAACCGCGTGAAAACACTGCAGCTGGATGGGCGCCCCCTGGACCTCACCGACCCGGCCGGCAACAACGGCATCGTGCCCATCAGGCTCACCCGCAAGTAGGCAGCCGCCGCCCCCCTTTTCGCGTATACGCCGGCATGGCCCCCGGCCGCCACATTGTGGCGTGCCCCGGCCAGCCCCGACTGTATGACAAACGTGAACACGCTGGAACGCCCGGCCTCTACCGGCTTCTTTCCTTTCAAGACTTCGCTCAGCTTCGAGCCCCTTATCAAGTACTGGAGCAGCCGCCAGCACGATGCCAACGCGGGCACGGCCGCCCTGGCCCGCGCCGTGATGACGCAGGTAGAGGAGGCTGCCTGGAGCCGGGGTTGCATCACTGATATGCACGATTTGGAGTGCGGCTGTGATCTGACCGAAACGCTGATGCTGGCCGTGTTTCCGCCGGCTTCTTTCAACAAGGATATCAGCGGGGTGACGCCGCCCTTTACCCGCTATAGCTTTTATCAGACGCCGCGCTTCAGGGAAGTGCTGCTCAATGCCAACAGCACCATCAAGCAGCCGCTGAATGTAGACGCGGCCACCCTGGAAATCTACATGGCGCGCATGGCGTACCTGCTGATTCTGGAGAAGGTATACGACGTGCAGCTACCCTGGAATACCACCATTGTATTCACGGTGCCCGATTACAGCATTGGCCTGTACCGGCACTACGGCCTCGATTTCAACTCCACGTTTGTGGACGTGCAGGTAGTGGGTACACCTCCGGAGCTCACGCCGGAGCAGATAGAGCACTTAAGCCACAACCTGCACCGGCTGGACGTATGGAAGGAAATGCTGCCGCCCGAGCATTTCGAGCTGAGCGGCTTCAACATTATGCACCTGGTAGACGTGACGGACCAGGAAATCCTGTCGGAGCTGAAGTACGACCTGCTGGAGCGCGACGTGCTGCAGGCTTCCGACCGGCTGGAGCAGATTCAGGAAAAGCTGCGGGTACTGTTTGGCCGGCCGTTTCTGCAGCTGGGCATTGCCGCCTACGACGAGAAAAAGCGCGCCTTCGTTGATTTTGGCCGCAAAATCAACCACAGCTTCATCACCAAGCAGCTGGCCAAGCAGCAGGAGGCCAGCGCCGGCTTCCGGCAGATCTACGCCCGCCTGATGGTAGACCGCCAGCCGCTGATTCTGGAAAATGTGGAAACCGCCGACCTGCCTGAGGACCTGCGCCAGCAGATCCTGGGCCTGGGCATTCGCTCGGCCATCCTCGCCTTGCTGCCCTACGGCGACGATACGGTGGGTTTGCTGGAGCTGGGCTCCCCCCAGATCGGCGACCTGGACGAGTTTTGCCTGGAGAAGGTAAACCAGTTTGTGCCGCTGTTTGCGGTGGCGGTGAAGCGCAACGCCGAGGAAATCCAGACGCGGGTGCAGGCCATTGTGAAGGAGAAGTTCACGGCCATTCACCCCACGATGGAGTGGCGCTTTACCGATGCCGCCCTCAACCTACTCAGCCAGCTGGAAGACGGCAACAAAAACGCTGAAATGGAGGACATCATCTTCCACGAGGTGTACCCGCTGCACGGCTCCAGCGACATCAGGGGCAGCAGCACGGCCCGCAACGAAGCCATCCAGGCCGACCTGATTGAGCAGCTCTCTTTAGCCAACAAGGCCCTTAAAAAGGCCTCCGAGCAGCAGGCCCTGCCTATTCTGGACGAGCTGAAGTTCTACGTCAACAAAAACCTGCGCCGCCTGCGCCAGAGCCTGGTAACGGGCGACGAGGTAACCATCCTAGACTCCTTGCGCACGCAGGTGGAGCCGCTGTTTGAGTACCTGGCCCAAAATACGCCGGAGTTGCGCCCCGTCATTGCCGAGTACTGGAACCACATCGACCCGGAGCTGGGCATCCTCTACAAACGCCGCAAAGCTTTCGAGCAGAGTGTGACCATCCTCAACGACATGGTGAGTGACTACCTCGACGAAGAGGAAGAAAAAGCGCAGAAAATGTTTCCGCACTACTTCCAGCGCTTCAAAACCGATGGGGTGGAGTTCAACATCTATGTGGGCGCCTCCCTGGTAGAAAACAAGCCGTTTGACCTCATCTTCCTGAAAAACCTGCGCCTGTGGCAGCTGCTGGCTATGGTGGAAATCACGCGGCGCACGGCGGCCCTCAAGAAGCAGCTGCCGCTGCCGCTGGAAACCACCCAGCTGGTGCTCATCCACGGCCAGCCGCTCAGCATCCGCTTCCGCCAGGATGAGCGGCAGTTCGACGTGGACGGAGCCTACAACATCCGCTACGAAATCATCAAGAAGCGCATTGATAAGGCCACCGTGCAGGGTACCGGGGAGCGGCTCACCCAGCCCGGCCACCTGGCGCTGGTGTACAGCCAGGCCCGTGAAGCTGCCGAGTACATGGAGTACATCGACTACCTGCAGGACCGCAACCTGCTGGAGCCCGAGGTAGAAGAGCTGGGCCTCGAAGAGCTGCAGGGCGTGAAAGGCCTGCTGGCTTTGCGGGTGAAGGTGAGGCTTTAATGTGCGAATGTGGTTGAATGTGGATAATGTGCCAATGAGGGCAATGTGTAATTGCGAGGGAGAGGCAAAGCAAGTCCGTTCTGGGCAGCGTGCTAAGCCCTGAAATGTAAAAAGCCCTTACTCGTGCGTGACGGGTAAGGGCTTTTTAGTGAAAGTACGGGAAACACATTTCCGAGGACAGATGGCTTCGTTGTGCCTCCTCGCAATGACGACTCACCAGCTCACACTTTCACCTTCATTGCCAGCCGCAACAAGGCCAGCCACACCAGCCCGGCGGCAAAGCCGGCCAGCACATCGGTGGCGAAGTGTACGTGCAGGTACACCCGCGTAGCCCCGATGAGTACTGCCCACGCGACCAGCAGCAGCGCCCATATCGGGTGGCGCCCGTGTTGCCACAGGAGCCAGGCCAGGCAACCGTAAAGGGCCATGCCAATCATGGCGTGGCCGCTGGGAAAGCTCAGGCCAGACTGGGGCAGCAAAGCCGAGTCGGGGCGGATGCGGTGGTAATGCAGCTTGAGCAGCTGGTTGAACAAGGCCGCGCCGGCCACCGCCAGCAGCACTTCCCAGGCTTCGCGCCGATGGCCGGCGCGGGCCAGCCCGGCCGGTATCAGCAGGCCCGCCGCCACCAGCCACGGCAACGATGCAAAAAACGTAATGGCCCGGACCCAGGGCGTCAGGCCCGGCCAAGCGGCCCGCAGGGAATCCAGCTGCTGAAACGCCCAGCCATCCAGCGCTGCCGACCTTTCCACAAACACCACGCGGGTGAGGTAAAAAAACAGCAGCAGCGCAGCCCCAAACACCAACCCCAGCACCGCCGCTTCGGTGGTGAGTACGGCTAGGCGGGCCAGCAGACGGGCAAGGTGGTTGCGCATACGTTGTGTGCTCAACGCAGGCGGGCCAGATGGGGTTAGCGCCCCGGCCACCCAGGCGCCAAAACAAAAAAGCCGGCCCTGAAAAGGACCAGCTTTCGTGGTGCGCTCGGAGAGACTCGAACTCTCACACCTTGCGGAACTGCCGCCTGAAGACAGCGCGTCTACCAATTTCGCCACAAGCGCAGCTATTTGTCTCAGGCCTGAACTCTTAGAAGAGTAGCCTTTTGACGTTGCAAAGATACGGGCCTATTTCCGGGAAAGTCAAGCCAGGGGTTAATATTTTCGTAAAATAAATTGCGAATGCGCGCTACTGAGCCTGTTTTTCAACTAATTGCGGGCTGCGCTGAAAGCGTCTTCTAATCATTTTTTCCAGGCGTCGGATCAACGGAATGGCAATCAGCAGCCAAGTAATGCCCGCCAGGAAGCCGGCCAGCACATCGGTGGCGTAATGTACCCGCAGGTACACCCGCGTAGCCCCGATCAGCAGGATCAGTAAGCTTAGTCCTACCATCAGCGCTACCCGCAGCCCACGGTGCTGCCGCACATGTGTGGACACTAAGTAAATGAGCAGCCCGTAGAAGCAGGCCGAAATCATGGCGTGCCCGCTAGGAAAGCTCAGACCGCTGGCCGAGGTGAGCGGCAGTAGTGGCCGGGGGCGCTGGTAGATGTTCTTGAGCACCAGATTAAGGCAGATGCCGCCCAGGGCTACCACCGGCACCATGAGCGTATACCAGCGGTGCCGCCGCAGCACCAGAAACCAGCCAATCAGCGCCAGGGAGGCGGCCACGATGAAGTTGCGGGAAGCCAGAAACGTAACCGCCTCCACCCACTGCTGCCGCTTCTGCCCAAAAAACTGCTGCGTCCAGCGGAAGGCCGCTTCGTCGAACGGGGCCGCGTGCTGGTCCAGCACTTCCCGGCTGATGTACAGAAAGCCGGCCACTCCTAATACGCCCACCAGCACCACCAAAGCAAACTCCGTGAGAAACAAGGCCGCTCCGGCCAGCAGGCGTCGTAGGTGGTTGGTCATGTCGGAGAAAGGTAGGTGAGCAGTGGCGGTGAATGTAAACCTGTTTTTGCAAAGCAAAGATGCTTCGGCTGCTCGGGGCGCTTGCCCTGGAGGAGCCCTACGGCCAGCAGCCCCTGTTATTGTCGGGGTACCCTAACCCGCCTCAGGCCGGTACCTCGGCCGTCAGAAACTCAATGGCCCGCCGCTCGGAGTAGTAACTGCCATCCGGCGCGCCCTCCCCAAACCCGACATGGCCGCCGGCTTCGGGTGTTTCTAGAAACACGTAGCGGCTTTGGGCAGCCACGTCCCGCGGAAAGCAGGCCGGCGGTAGAAAAGGGTCGTTCTGGGCATTCACCAGCAGCGTGGGCACCTGGATGCTGCCGAGGTAGCGCCCGGAGCTGGCATGCTCGTAGTATTCATCCGCTGATTTGAAGCCGTGCATGGGGGCTGTGTACCGGTCATCAAACTCCGGGAAAAAGCGCAGGTCATCCAGCCGCGAAATGTCCACCTGATCGGGTAGGAGTAGGGCCTTCTGCCGGATTTTCTCCCGCAGGGTGCGCATGAAGTTGTTGAGGTACAGCCGGTTTTCAAGGCGGGAAATTTGGTGGGAGCTGGCCTTCAGATCCGTAGGCACCGAGAAAACCGCCGCCCGCTGTACCTGTGGAGGCACGCGCTCCGGTTTTTCGCCCAGGTACTTTAGCGTCACGTTGCCGCCGGCCGAGAAGCCCGTCAGGAAAATGCGCTTGTAGCGCAGCTTGCTCAGGGCGTGGCGCACCACAAAGTCCAGGTCGTCGGTGTCACCTAGGTGGTAGGAGCGAAGCAGGCGGTTCATTTCGCCGCTGCAGCTGCGGTAGTTCCAGGCCAGCGCGTCGAAGCCCGCCTCGTTCAGGGCCCGCACCATGCCGCGCACGTAGGGCCGGTCGGCGTTGCCCTCCAGGCCGTGCGACACGATGCCCAACGTATCAGCGGCCGGCCCACTGGCTGGCTGCCGCGACCAGTCGAGGTCCAAAAAGTCTTCATCAGCCGTTTCTATCCGCTCGCGCTGGTAGCGCACCTCGGGCACCGTGCGCCACAGGCTGGGCACAATGGTTTGCAGGTGGGCGCTGAACATATACAGCGGCGGCTGGTAGGCAGAAGCAGCAACAAGAGGCATAAAGAAAGGAAAAGCATACGGCAGGAACCCGTAACCACCTGACAAGATACGGAAAAGGCGGCATGCATACTATATTCCGCGGTGGCAGCTGACCAGGCAGCGTCACTATTTCGGGCGGAGTATTTGCAGATTCAAACCAAAGCCCTACCTTTGCCCACCCAATTGAATTGATTTCGAGCAGAACGTCACTTTACCATACCCATGGCAAACCATAAATCGGCCCTCAAGCGCATCCGCTCCAACGAAGCTAAGCGCGTACTGAACCGTTACCAAGCTAAATCGACCCGCACCGCTATCAAGAAGCTGCGCGCCACTACCGATGCCTCGGCTGCTCAGGAGCTGCTGCAGAAAGTATCATCGATGCTGGACCGCTTGGCCAAAAAGAACATCATTCACAAGAACAAAGCCGCCAACAACAAATCGAAGCTGGCTAAGTTCGTGAAGTCGCTGGCTGCCTAAGCGGCAACAAACCAGCGTTTCTGCTCTAGTATAGACAAGGCCCGCGGCGCAAGCTGCGGGCCTTGTCGCGTTGGTGGCTTAGTGATTTATCGATACTATTGCCGGAGTATTTCTTGGTTTGATTCACAACTGTATACGATGTTCCTATGAAAATACTTTGCCGTTTGCTGCTGGCCGCTGGACTACTTTTATCGGGTAGTGTCACTGCTCAGAATTGGCGGCCCTTCCGGCCGGGGCTTATCTACACTTACCAATCGGCCGATCATTCGATGCGCTACCTCACGCGCCTCGATTCAGCCTTTAAGGAGGCCACAGACTCAGTGTATCAGTTTCGGCGACTGATGCGGCCGGAAGACGTGCGTAGTTCAGAAGCTACATCCTACTACGCTACGCCCAACGGACTCCTGGCAGCCCGGCTGGTGGTACAGCCCGGTACCTCGGCTTTCCGGTTGATCCGGCTGGCCGACCGGCAGACTGCGGCGCTTGATTTGCTGATTCGCCCGCAAACCCGCGAAAATGGC
Source organism: Hymenobacter guriensis (assembly GCF_015773195.1). Lineage (GTDB taxonomy): Bacteria > Bacteroidota > Bacteroidia > Cytophagales > Hymenobacteraceae > Hymenobacter > Hymenobacter guriensis. Next base: position 572,873 of record NZ_JADWYK010000001.1, on the reverse strand, counting down.
AGCTGGCAAGCTTCTCGGGAGCCTGATCTGCAAGCTACTATCACAAGCCGGAGCCGGGAGCTGGTATTTGGCGTGCTCGACTCCGTGCTGACCGTTCGGCTGAGTAGCGGGGCCGAGCTGCGACTAAGCAAGGCGCATGGGTTGCTGGAAGGACCTTTGGGATTGGAGACAGAACCAACAACGGCCCTGGTTCTGCAGGCCGCCATTGCCCCGCACCCGTGGGCGGAGGCCGACATGTATCCTACCCGGGCACTGAATTGGCAGGTTGGCGACGAGTTCGGTTCGCGTACCTTCTACTTGTATGGGTTGCCTTGCCAAACAACGTATACCCTGCGGCGCATCACGGCCCGCACGCAAACGGCCGACACGCTGGCTTACGAGCTGCTGGAGCAAAGCATTACCCGGCAGACCGGCCCCTGTAGTATTGCTCCGCCATCCGCCGTTTACTCCGCCGTGCGGAAGGCCCGCTGGGCAGTGTCTCTCCGTACTGGGGAATGGCAGGGTGCGCACTTTCCTTCCCTAAGCCTACTTACCTGGGAGTATGAGCCGCGGGCTGGTAGTATAGAAAATTTGGCGTCGGTGGCCCCCGTGGCAATGCCGCGCCAGCTCACGCAGGAATATGGCTTGACGAACGGCTGGCTTATCAGTTATGCCCTGCTTTTCCCCGATACCCGCCGGCCTGGCTTCTACAAAACCGGCTTAGACTTGTTGGGGCTGCGCACCACGTTGGCGGCTCCTTTTGGGGCGGTGAGCACGCCGCAGGAAGAACTACGGTACTACCGCCGCTGCACGGCTGGCGGTAGCTGCCAGGAGTGGGGCGAAAAGCAGGAGTTTTACTTGCTGCTCCCTACGGCAATTGCCCGTCAGCAGCCAGCTTCTTATATCTATCCAAACCCTGCGGCAAATCAGGCTATTCTGTCCTGGAACTCAGCCGGCCCAAGTGGAGCTATCTGTCTACTTGATGCTATGGGCCGGGTCGTGCACCGTCAGGCCATTAAATCAGGTCAGAACGTGCTGTCTTTGCAAGGCCTGCAGGCGGGTGTATATATGGTGGAGATACGTAGTCCTACAGCACCCATCCAACGCTTGCGCTTACTGCACGAGTAGTTCGGCGCAGATATAAAAAGAGTCCACCTTCTCAGGTGGACTCTTCTTGTTTTTCGATAATGAACTAGGAGAGATTACACAACCGTCACCTTCATCATGTTGGCTTGGCCGTGCTCCGTGACCGGAGTGGAGCCCGTGGTGATGAACGCGTCACCAGCTTTGAGGTGACCGGTGGTGGTGAGGATATACTTGATGTCGGCGATGGTGCTGTCGGTGCTGTTGAACCGGTCGTAGTAGAAGCCGCGCACGCCCCACACCAAACTCAGGGCCGTGAGCAACGGGCGGTTGTCGGTGAAGATGAAGATGTCGGCCTTGGGCCGGTACTTCGAAATCTGGAAGGCCGTGTAGCCTTTGTGCGTTACGCCGGTCAGCGCCTTGGACTTGGTGTTGCGCGACAAATGGACCGAGGCCGACAGCACGCTGTCCACCATGAAGGAAGGCGAGTTGGGGTCGACCGGGTAGAAGCGGTGGTACACGTCGGCCTGGCTTTCTACGCTGCGGATAGTGCCTACCATCGAGCGGATAACTTCTACCGGGTACTGGCCTACGGCCGTTTCGGCGGAAAGCATCAGGGCGTCGGCTCCGTCTATCACAGCATTGGCTACGTCGCTGGTTTCGGCGCGGGTGGGGCGGGGGGCCGTAATCATGCTCTCCATCATCTGAGTAGCCACGATGACGGGTTTGCCGAGCTTGTTGCACTTCTGCACAATCATCTTCTGCGACATCGGCACCTCCTCCATCTTCACTTCCACACCCAGGTCGCCGCGGGCTACCATCACGGCATCTGTAATGGCAATGATTTCGTCGAGGTTGCGCAGGCCTTCGGGCGTTTCAATCTTGGCTACCACGCGGGCTTCCTTGCCACTTTCGGCGATGAGGCTTTTGATGAAGCGGATATCCTCGGCGCGGCGGGCAAACGACAGTGCAATCCAGTCAACGTCATGTTCCAGGCCGAACTTCAGGTCTTCGATGTCCTTTTCAGTCATCGACGGGGCCGACACGTCGGAGTCGGGCAGGTTGATACCCTTGCGGGGCTTCACCAAACCGCCGTAGATTACTTCCACGTCCACTTCTTTGTCGCGGTCAGTGGCTAGCACGCGCAGCTCAATCTTGCCGTCGTCGATCAGAATCATGTCGCCGGGCTTCACGTCGCGGGCCAGGCCCAGGTAAATCGTGCTCAGGCGCGTGGCCGTAGTGATTTCCTTTTCGCCGCACACCAGCTTGATCTTGTCGCCGGCCTTGATTTCGACACCGCCGGCTTCCACATCACCCAACCGGATCTTCGGACCCTGCAAATCCTGCAGCAAGCCCACGTTGGTGCGCAGGTCTTTGTTGAGGCGGCGCACGAGGTTGATTACCTTCAGATGCTCTTCATGGGCACCGTGCGAAAAGTTCAGCCGGAACACGTCCACGCCTTCGCGGATAAGCGTGGCCAGCTTTTCATAGGTATTGGAAGCGGGCCCCACGGTGGCCACGATTTTGGTCTTGTTGTACTTGGGAAATGATTCCATGCAGGACGGTAACTGGTGACGGGTAACAGGTGACAAAAAAGCGGCTCAATGAAAGCAAGCAGGCGCGCGAAGCTCCCGCGGCGCGCATCGTGGGGGCCAATGTAAGGAATACCGGGCCACGATGCGCGCCGCGGGAGCTTCGCGCTACAATCTCAAAAGAGCAGATTTTCTTTAAATTTTAAAGAATTTGGGTCGAACTGGCAGGCGTACTGCACGGCTGGCAGCTCTGTGAGGCGGGCCAGCAGCTCGTCGCCGGCCAGGCTACCCGTGCCGTTGCTGACTTGGAGCAGGTAATCGTACTCCTTGATGTCGGGCGCCAGAAATGGTTTTTTCAGCGCCGAAGGATCCACGGAGCGGTTGCGCAGCAGGCGCAGGCTCAGCGTTTCGGTGGCGTGCAAGTAGTTGCTAATCACCAGGCGGCCGCGGCTGAGCAGGTCGTAGATGAGGTCCTGCTGTTTCACGAGGCGCAGGCGCAGGGCCGTGTTCAGCGTCCAGGCCAGGGTGTGTTCCCGGCTGGAAGACACGATGCCGAACAGGTCGAAGTCACAGTCGTACTCGACGTCGAGAGTGAGCATGGCAAGAAGAGAATAAGGAAGTCAGGGGCAAAGATACAAGCCGGCCGGGGCGGCTGCACGCAACGTCGGGTGCCCAGACAAGATTGCGTCTTTGTTTGACAATGTTAGGGAAGATAGTGTTATTTGTGGCGAGTTTTCTTTAAACCCCCACGGAAATGTCTGAAATCGCAGAAAAAGTAAAGGCCATCATCATCGACAAACTCGGCGTAGAAGCTTCGGAAGTAACCCCGGAGGCTTCGTTCACCAACGACCTGGGTGCCGACTCGCTGGATACCGTTGAGCTGATCATGGAGTTCGAGAAAGAATTCAACGTGTCTATCCCGGACGACCAGGCCGAAAACATCGGTACCGTGGGCCAGGCTATCAGCTACCTCGAAGAACACGCCAAGTAGTTTCTGGTAGTGAGTAGTTGGTATTGAGTACTGAGATGTTGCGCTTATTCCGGCCCTTGCGCCAATGGCATAGCCTCTCAGTACTCAATACCAACTACTTACTACTCACTACTGACTGCCATACTGCTTACCGGCCGGCTCGCCGCCGGCCGTTTTGCTTTTTTACCTTTTTAGTTTCGCTTCTCTGCGCCAGCCTATGTCTCTCCGGAGAGTTGTTGTGACCGGCCTGGGTGCCATTACGCCCCTGGGCAGCACGGTGCCCGCTTATTGGGAAGGCCTGCGGGCCGGAAAAAGTGGGGCCGCCCCCATCACCCGTTTCGACGCCAGCAAGTTCAAAACCCGCTTTGCCTGCGAAGTGAAGGGCTATTCGCCGGATAATTACTTCCCCACCAAGGAAGGCCGCAAAATGGACCTGTTCACGCAGTTTGCCGTCATAGCCTCCGATGAAGCTATCAAGGATGCCGGCCTGCTTGAAGGGGTAAACAAGGACCGCGTAGGCGTCATCTGGGGCTCAGGCATTGGCGGGCTGAAAACCTTCCAAGACGAGTGCTTCAACTTCGCCAAGGGCGACGGTACGCCGCGCTACAACCCGTTCTTTATTCCGAAGATGATTGCCGACTCCTCATCGGGTAACATCTCCATCAAGAACGGTTTTCGGGGTCCCAACTTCGTGACCACCTCGGCCTGCGCTTCGTCGTCGGACTCCATTGTGGCTGCCTACAACTTTCTGCGCCTCGGCATGGCCGACGTGATTGTGACGGGTGGCTCGGAGGCGGCCATTACCGAAGCCGGGGTGGGCGGGTTCAACGCCCTAAAAGCCATGAGCGAGCGGAACGACGACCCCGAAACCGGTTCCCGCCCCTACGACAAGGACCGGGACGGATTTGTGCTGGGTGAAGGCGCTGGCGCGCTGGTACTTGAAGAGTACGAGCACGCCAAAGCCCGCGGCGCCAAGATCTACGCCGAAATCATCGGCGGCGGCTTGTCGTCCGATGCCTACCACATTACAGCTCCTGACCCTACGGGTGAAGGCGTGGTGCTGGTGATGCAGAACGCCCTGCGCGACGCCGGTATCCGGCCCGACGAGGTAGACTACATCAACACCCACGGCACCAGCACCCCGCTGGGCGATGGGGCCGAAATTACCGCCATTCAGAAAGTATTCGGGGAAGCCGCTTACAACCTCAACATCAGCTCCACCAAGAGCATGACGGGCCACCTGCTGGGCGGCGCTGGCGGTATTGAGGCGGTAGCCAGCATCATGGCCATGCAGCACGGCATCGTGCCGCCGACCATCAACCACTTCACCGACGACCCCGAACTGGACGCCCGCCTGAACTTCACGTTCAACAAGGCCCAGGAGCGGGAAATCAACATTGCGGTCAGCAACACCTTCGGGTTTGGCGGCCACAATACGTCGGTAGTGTTCCGCAAATTCCGCGACTAATGCCCAAGCCCGGTCAGCCCTTGCCGCTTTTCGGCTTTTTCCGCCGGTTGCTGGGGCAGGACCGGGCTTTTCGGCAGGCCATTGCCACGCTCATCGGGCGCACGCCCGACAATATTCGGCTGTACCAGCTGGCTTTCACGCACTCTTCGGTGGTGCGCCAGCAGGGCGAGCAGGCCCGCCACCAAAGCAACGAGCGGCTGGAGTTTCTCGGCGACGCCGTGCTGGGTACAGTAGTGGCGGAGTACCTGTTCCGCAAATATCCCTACGAGCAGGAAGGCTTTCTGACCGAGATGCGCAGCCGGATCGTAAACCGGGAAAGCCTCAACGGGCTGGCGCTAAAGCTGGGCCTCGACAAATTGGTCCAGCTCGACGCTACCCAGGGACGGTCGACCCGCTCGCGCTCCGTGAACGGCAATGCCCTGGAGGCGCTAGTGGGCGCCGTGTACCTCGACCAAGGCTACAAAGCCGCCCGAAAGTTTGTGCTCAGCCGCCTCATCAAGCCCTTCGTGGATGTAAAGGCCATGACGCAAACGACCACCAACTTCAAGAGCAAGCTCATTGAGTGGGCGCAACGCCACGGCAAAGCCATTCGCTACGATCTGCAGGGCGAGGCGCGCCCCGGCGGCGTGATGGAGTTTACAGCCTCTGTGGTACTGGAGGATGAGGTAATTGCCACCGGCATGGGCCTTTCCAAGAAGCAAGCCGAGCAGCTGGCCGCCGAGCGGGCTTTAGTGGCGCTGGGCGTGTAGAAAATGCCACTGGGCTCAGCATGAAATAACCCTTATGCTCAAAAAAATACTGCTGGGCACGCTTTTGCTTTATGTGGTTTATGTGCTTGGCGGCATTGGCCTGATTGCTACGGGCGCTATTGATAAGCTGTATTTTCTACCCGGCTGGTCGGTTAAGGGCCCTAAGAGCGACAAGTCGGGCTTTGCGGCTGACGGCCCTTTGGTGTTTTACCAGGATAGCCTGCTGATCAGCAGCCGCATTGCCCCCCGTGGTGGCTCCCTGGTGCTGCTGACCGATACGCTCCGCCCCGGCGCTGCCACCTTGGTGACGTGCTTTGCCGACGAAACCAGCCAGGAGTTTCAGGTACCGCTGCGGTCGGAAAATCAGGTGCCGGCCGATACGTACGCCGAGCCGGAAAAGCTGCTGGCTGTTTCCGACATCGAAGGCAACTTCAAAGGCTTTCAGGCCCTGTTGCGTGGCGCCGGGGTAGTAAACGACAAACTCAACTGGCAGTTCGGCCGGGGCCACTTGGTGCTGGTTGGGGACTTTTTTGACCGCGGCCTCAACGTAACGGAATGCTTGTGGCTTATCTACAAGCTGGAGCAGGAAGCCGAGCAGGCCGGGGGCAAGGTCCATTTCATTCTGGGCAACCACGAACGGATGAACATGACGGAGCACTTCAAGTACGTGCGCCGAAAATACCGCGTGAATGCCGATACGCTGGGCGTACCGTACAACCAATGGTACACGCGCTCAACCGTGCTGGGGCGGTGGCTGCGCACAAAGAACGTCGTCGAAAAAATTGGGACTACGCTGTTTGTTCACGGCGGCATCGGCCCGGAGGTAGTGATGCAAAAACTACCCCTGACAAAGCTCAATGACCTGGCCCGGATCAGCCTCGACAAACCCGTTGCGGCCCTCACGGCGCTGGAGAAGCAGGTGACGCAGCCCCCGAGCAGCCCCGACTGGTACCGCGGGCTGGCGCAACAGGAAGCTTCGGCGGCGCACGTAGCGCAGCTGATGCAACTCTACACAGCTTCGCGAGTCGTCATCGGGCACACGCCGGTCGAACACATCAGTACGCTGTATGATGGCAAAGTAGTAGCTATTGACCTACCGCACCAGGAGCACACGGCTGCCGGCCGCCCGGTACAAGCCCTATGGCTGGAAAAAGGCCAGCTGACCATCATAGACAGCCAGGGACAGAAAAGCCCGTTGAAGTAAAGCCGGACTGTTCTTCGGGGCCGCGCAACCCAATCCGCCGAAATGCAGTTGCTTTGTGGGACCAACCTTTGCTTCCCACCATGCGAATAGCCGGCGCCGCCCTCAACCAAATCCCCTTCGACTGGACCCACAACCTGCGGAATATCCGCGAAGCCATTGAGCAGGCCCAGGCCGCCGGCGTGGAGCTGCTCTGCCTGCCCGAGCTGTGTCTGACGGGCTACGGCTGCGAAGACTTGTTTTTGAGCGACTGGCTGCCCGAGGCTGCGTTGGAGCACCTGCAGCTGATCCGGCCCTGGACGCAGGGCATCTGCGTGGTAGTGGGCCTGCCGGTGCGGCTGAATCACCGCACCTACAATACGGCTGCGGTGCTGCGCGACGGGCAGATTCTGGGTTTCGCGGCCAAGCAGTTTCTGGCCAACGACGGCGTGCACTATGAGCCGCGCTTTTTCCATGCCTGGCCCGCCGGCGAAACCACCACCGTGCCGTGGAAAGGGGAGGAGTGGACGCTCGGGGATATGATTTTCGAGCACCAGGGCGTGAAATTCGGCTTCGAAATCTGTGAGGATGCTTGGCGGCCCGACGACGTGCGGCCCGCCTGCCGTCTCGTCGACCGGGTGCAGCTGATCGTAAATCCCTCGGCCTCGCACTTTGCCATGAGCAAAACCGACGTGCGCTACCACCTCGTGACGGAGGCTTCCCGCAACTTCCGCTGCACGTACCTCTACGCCAACCTGCTGGGCAACGAAGCCGGCCGCATCACCTACGACGGCGAAATTTTGGTGGCCCGCCACGGCCACCTGCTGCTGCGCAACCAGCTCATGAGCTTCAAGGAAGTGGACATGGAGTGCGTGGACGTGGACTTCACCCAGGAACTGGCGCCGGCCGAAACCATTGCCCTATTACCCGCCCCCGATGAATACCGGGAACTGAATCAGGCGCTCAGCCTGGCCCTGTTTGACTACCTGCGCAAGGCCCGCAGCCGGGGCTTCGTGCTGAGCCTCAGCGGCGGCGCCGACTCCTGCCTGTGTGCCGTAGCCGTAGCCGAAATGGTGCGGCTGGGCACGACGGAGCTGGGCACGGCGGAGTTTATGCGCCGCTCGGGCTGCTTCACGGCCGAGGAAATCCAGCAGTTGGCCGGCCCCGTTGCTCCCGTGCCCGACCAGAACGCGCCCGGCCCGAAGGACGCATCCCTGACGGACCCCAGCCAGCACCAAAAGACCATCAACCAACAGCTAATGGCGCGGCTGCTCACCTGCGCCTACCAAGGCACCGTCAACTCGTCCGACGACACCTTCAACTCCGCCAAAGAACTGGCTGACTCGCTGGGCGCCGTGTTCTACAACTGGGAAATCGACGCGGAGGTGACCGGCTACACGGGCAAGATCGAGCAGGCCATTGGTCGGCCCCTGACGTGGAAGACCGACGACCTGGCTTTGCAAAACATCCAGGCCCGGGTGCGCGCCCCGGCCATCTGGCTGCTGGCCAACGTGCAGAACTGCCTGCTCATCACCACCTCCAACCGCTCGGAGGCCAGCGTGGGCTACTGCACCATGGATGGCGACACGGCCGGCTCCATCTCGCCCATTGCGGGCGTGGATAAGGACTTCGTGAAGAAATGGCTGCGCTGGGCCGAAACCGAGTTGAATTACCCCGCCCTGCGCCATGTGAACAGCCTGCAGCCCACCGCCGAGCTGCGCCCCCTCGAAGAAAAGCAAACCGACGAGCGGGACCTGATGCCCTACGTGCTGCTCAACCGCATCGAGCGGTTGGCCTTCTACGACCGGCTCAGCCCGCGCCAGGTACTGGCTACGCTGGTGCAGGAAGACCCCGCCGCCGATGCCGAGCAACTCAAAACCTACGTGAAGCGCTTCTACTCGCTCTGGAGCCGCAACCAGTGGAAGCGCGAGCGGTACGCCCCCAGCTTCCACCTCGACGACTACAACGTGGACCCGCGCTCCTGGCTGCGCTTCCCCATCTTGAGCGGGGGCTACACCCAGGAGCTGAACGCACTGTAGCAGTTTGGGAGGTTATTGCCAGCCGTTGTAGGTGCGGTACTTTGCTGAAATAACACAGCTCATTGCCAATACATTGCGGAATAATTGGCCCGGTTGGCGCAAGTTTTTTGGGCTAATCGGGCCTAAGCTTGCGTGACCCTAGGACTTGCGGCAGCCGCCGAAGACTGACCGGGTACCTTTTACTATTTTTCCGTTTCCGCTTCACTAGTGTACACTCTTCCGCTGCCCGCTACGCATCAGCCTACGCTTTTTGAGCAGCCGGCCATTATTTCAGCTGATGCGGAGTTGGTAGCGCAGTTGCAGGCGGGTAGCGAAGCGGCATTTCGGACCTTAGTAGAGCGGTACCAGAACCGCATCTACCGCACGGTGCTGGCGTTGCTACGGTCGCCGGAAGAGGCCGAAGATGTCGCTCAGGAGGTCTTCGTGGAAGTGTATCAAACCATTGGCCGGTTTCGGGGCGAAGCCGCACTCAGCACCTGGCTTTACCGGCTGGCCACTTCGCGCGCCCTGAAGCACCGGCGGCGGGCCCAGGCACGGAAACGCTTTGCCTATTTCACAAGTCTATTGGGTTTCGACAACCAGTTGATATCCGAGCCGGCAGACAGTGCACACCCGCAAGCACAAATGGAAGGCCAGCAGCAAGTAGAGCTACTGCTGGCGCACATTGCCCGCCTCTCCGACCAGCAACAGGTGGCTTTCACGTTGCGCCACGAGCAAGAGCTCAGCTACGAGGAAATAGCCGCCGTACTCAATACTACCGTGCCGGCCGTCGAGTCATTGCTGTTTCGTGCCCGGAAAACGCTTCGCACTCACCTTCAACCTTCCCTGCGCCATGTCTGATTCAGCTCCACGCCTACCTGCCGATGAGGAATGGGAAGACCTGCTGCGCCAATGGCGCGAGCAGCCCGCACCGCAACCCCGCCCGTACTTTTACAGCCGGGTGCGTGCCCGCCTCATCAGCAAAACGTCAGAACACCGGCCGCAACGCACCTGGGTACGCTGGCCTGCTTACGCCGTGATGCTGGGCATTGTGCTGCTGCTGAGCGGAGACGGAGCAGCCTTGCCGTCGGCCGAGCGCAACGCAACGCCAGAAGCGCCGCTTCATGGCCGGTAGCACTTGATGCCAACTCGCTAGTTGGCTGATTGGCTACGCTTCGGCCTAAACGGCTTGTGCGCTAATACGCCGTTGGAAAAGCGCTAAGCCGAATGTCTGACTACCTTTGAACCCTTCTTCTTTTTCGTAACCATGCCCTCTATGCTTGCTTTCGTTACCTGGGACGTGTCGCCCATCATTGCCCATCTGGGGCCGCTAACCTTGCGCTGGTACGGCGTGCTGTTTGCGTTGGGCTTCGTGTTTGGCTCGTTTATTCTCACGCATATCTACAAAGCCGAGCGGGTAAGTGAGCGGTGGGTTGATGTCATTACCATCTACATGATTGCGGGCACGGTGCTGGGCGCGCGTCTGGGCCACGTGCTCTTTTACTCCCCGGAGTATTACCTCACCTCGGAGCACTTCCTGGAAATCTTCAAGATCTGGGAAGGCGGCCTAGCCAGCCACGGCGCTACGCTGGGCATTTTGCTAGCCGTGTGGCTGTTCAGCCGCCGCAACAAGTTCGATTACCTCTGGGTGCTCGACCGGATTGTAATTGTAGTGGCCGTGGGCGGGGCCTGCATCCGTCTGGGTAACCTGATGAACTCTGAAATCGTGGGCCGGCCTACGGATGTGCCCTGGGCCTTTGTATTCCCCCGCGACACGGAGCACCTGCAGCAGGCCAACCCCGGCCAGACGGTGCCGGCTGGCTCGGTGCTGGTACGCCGCATCCAAAACCGCGACAACACGACGAGCATCGAAACGTCGCCCGCCGGGGCTGCCGTGGCCGCCGCTTCGGAAGTAGCGGTGCCGCGCCACCCCACGCAGATTTACGAGTCGTTGTTCTGCGTATTCCTGTACGTGCTGCTCTACGGGCTCTGGAACAAGTACAAGGACCGTACCCCGCGCGGGCTGCTATTCGGGCTGTTTGTGGTGCTGCTGTTCTCCTTCCGGTTCCTGGTGGAGTTCCTGAAAGAAGAGCAGGTCAGCTTCGAGAAAGGCATGTCCCTGAATATGGGCCAGCTGCTGAGCCTGCCGCTGATTGTGGTGGGCCTGTGGGTACTGCTGCGCGCCGGCAAAGACCCCAACAACCGCTATGGATACGCCGTGCGGGAGTAGGAACCACGGATTCGCGCGGATTTTTCGGATTTCACGGATTTTGTAGTCGTAAGTCCAGCAACAAAAAAGCCCCGCAATCTGCGAGGCTTTTTTGTTGCTCAGTCGTTGAAAAGCATTGATTGCGCCGTCCACAAAATCCGTGAAATCCGAAAAATCCGCGCGAATCCGTGGTTCTCGTCGTTGTTAGAAGCGGCGGTTTTTGGCGTTGAGGTCTTCGAAGGCCGACTTGAGGCGGGTAACGAAGGTCTGCTCACCGGCACGCAGCCACACGCGTGGGTCGTAGTACTTTTTGTTGGGCGAGTCTTCGCCGGTAGGGTTGCCGATCTGGCTTTGCAGGAAGCCTTCGTTTTTCTGGTAGTACCCGCGAATACCGTCCCAGAACGCCCACTGCAGGTCCGTGTCGATGTTCATTTTGATGGCCCCGTAGCTGATGGCCTCGCGGATTTCCTCCTGCGAGGAGCCCGAGCCGCCGTGGAACACGAAATTGATGGGCCGCTCAGCTTCCAGGCCATATTTCTCCTTCACGAAGTCCTGGGAGTTCTTCAGGATAACGGGCTGCAGTTTCACGTTGCCGGGCTTGTATACGCCGTGCACGTTGCCGAAAGCGGCGGCAATGGTAAAGCGTGGGCTTACCTTGCTCAGCTCCTCGTAGGCATACGCCACTTCCGAAGGCTGGGTGTAGAGCTTGGAGGAGTCCACGTCGGAGTTGTCCACGCCGTCTTCCTCGCCGCCGGTTACGCCCAGCTCAATTTCCAGCGTCATGCCGATTTTGGCCATGCGCTCCAGGTACTTCTTGCAGACTTCGATGTTCTCCTCAATCGGCTCCTCCGAAAGGTCGAGCATGTGGGAGCTGAACAGAGGCTGGCCGTGCTCGGCGTAGTATTTCTCGCCGGCATCGAGCAGGCCGTCAATCCAGGGCAGCAGCTTTTTGGCGGCGTGGTCGGTGTGCAGAATCACGGGTACCCCGTAAGCCTCGGCCATCAGGTGTACGTGGTGGGCACCCGAGATGCCGCCCGCAATGCTGGCTTGCTGCTTGTCGTTGGGCAGGCCTTTGCCGGCAAAAAACTGCGCACCGCCATTCGAGAACTGAATGATAACGGGCGAGTTCAGGTCGCGGGCGGCTTCCAGCACGGCGTTTACCGTATCGGTGCCGGTCACGTTCACGGCAGGCAGCGCGTAGCCATTGGCTTTTGCGTGTTCGAAAAGCTGCTGCACTTCGTCGCCGTGCAGCACGCCGGCGCGCAGGCCGGTAAGGGTTTGGTCAGCCATAGGGAAGGCAATGCGGCGCTGCCTCCGGTGAGGCCCGCGCCAGGGTGATGAATCAGGGGTCAATGATAGGAAAAAAGCGCGGCCCGCAGCAGCTTTCTACCCAGATAGATGGAGTTTCTACCGGCTAGTAAACCGCTGCGGGCCGAAAAAGTAAACTCCAAGCCAGGTTTTTTACAGCTTATACTGATACAGGGTACCCTGCTCGGTGCTGATAATGAGTGTAGAATTGTCGGTGAAAACAACGCCTTCCGTCTGGCCCGCGCCGTTCAGCGAAATTACTTTGGGGGTGGATTTGAGGGCATCTTCCAGGCTGTTGCCTTCCAGCAGGAACAGCTGCTCCCGGCCCAGCAGTGCCAGCAGGCGCCCATCGGGGCTAAGGTCGGCGCCGGTTACCTCTCCGCTGATGGCGATCCTGCTCAGCAGCTTAGCCGTATGCTTACCGGGCTGATCGGGGAGGGTGTACACTTTGCTGGTGCTGTGCTGGGCGCGGTCTTTGGTGAACAGATAAAGCTGCCCGTTGTGCCACAAAGAAGCCTCGCAGTCGAAGTTGCGGTCGGCTTTGGTAGGCGGAAACTCGCTCTGGTCAGCGTAGGCAAAGCTGATGCGTTCCACCTGTTGCGGCCGGGAGGGGTTGAGGCGGTAGATGACCAGGTCGCGGCGGCTGTTGTTGTTGTTGCCGGCATCCGTCACGAAGAGGTTGCCGCTGTTGTCCTGGGCTAGGCTTTCCCAGTCGGTGTTTTCTGCCGAAGAAAGCTTGAGGCTGTTGAGCAGCTTGCCCTGAGCGTCGATTTCAAACAGCACCGGGGCATTGCCCGCATCGGCGTGGGTGTAGAACGTGCCGGGCCGGGGGCCGCGGGCCAGCCCCGAGCTTTCGGGTACGCCGCCGCTGAGCTGGCCCAGGCGCTGCAAGTCGGCCACGGGCGCATTGGTTTTGTCTTTTTTGCCCTTCTTGCCGCTTTTTTTGCCTTTTTCGGCTGATTTTTTCTCTGTTTCGCCCGGTGTTTGAGCTTCGGAGCAGCTACTGGTAAGCAACAGCCCTGCCAGGGCCGAGGTAAGAACTGTCAGACGCATAATAAGTGCAGTAAATGCTGAAAAAAAGCTGCGGCAGCCACGGGCCACCACAGCAAGTCAACTTCTTATACGGGGAAGCGGTGAAATAGTAAAATAGTGAGCTGGTGGATTTGACGTTCCAGCGGCGCTGCTATTGCCTTAGAGCAGCACTTACCATTTCACCAGCTCACTATCTCACCTCAGGGAACCGGGTCGTAGCCGTGCCCCCCCCAGGGGTGGCAGCGCCCGATGCGGCGCAACGCCAGCCGGCCGCCGCGCCAGGGGCCGTACTTCTGCACGGCCTCGGCCGCATAGGCCGAGCAGGTGGGCGTAAAGCGGCAGCTGGCCGGCGTAAGCGGTGAAATCAGGCGGCGGTAAACCCAGATAAGAGCCAGCAGCAGGTGGCGAAACAGAAAAGCCATAATCAGAAGCAGAACCGGAAAGGAGGGGCGTGGTTTTCGCGAGAAGTAAGCGCCCTCAATCAGCAAAGGAACAAGTTGCCTAAGGTTGAATTCTTGCGCTCACCAACGGTCAAGTAAATACATAGACTATAGAAAATTATTGCGCTATGGCCCTTGCGCAAAGCCCGGCCGCCTGCTACCTTCCAGCTATGCGAAAAATATACTTATCAGTGAGTTATTGTATGTTGATGGCAGGCTGGGCCCACGCCCAGGGCAGCGGACCCGGGGTAGTCGGGGCTCGGGCGGCGGGCATGGGCCAGGCCGCCGCCACGCTCGCCGATGTATGGGCGCTAAGCAACAACGTGGCTGGCCTGGGCTCCCTGAACCGCCTGGAAATTGGCGTGGCCGCCGAAAACCGGTTTCTGACGCGGGCCCTATCTACCGCAACGCTGGCCGCCGCTGCACCCTTGGGGCGTGCCACTACTGATAATGCGGCCGGTCGCTACGGCGTGGTGGGCGTCACCCTTCAGCGCTTCGGCGACAAGCTCTACAACGAGCAGCGCGTGGCCGCCGGCTATGCCTACCGCACCGGCGTAATGAGCGTGGGTGCCCGGGTAGATATGCTGCAGGTGAGTCTGGAGGGACTGGGCAGCCAGCGGGCTGTGGCTGCTTCGGTGGGTGCCCAGGCCGAGCTGCTGCCCCGGCGGCTGGTTTTCGGGGCCTTCCTCTACAACCTCAACCAAGCCAGGCTGGCTTCCTACGAAGATGAGCGCGTGCCCACAGTACTGCGCGCCGGCCTCTCGTACCGCCCCACCGATAAAGTAATGCTGAACGCAGAAGTGGAAAAGGACCTGGACCGCGGTGCCGAGTTTCGGGGCGGGCTGGAATACCAGGCCCTGCCGGCCCTGGCCTTGCGGGCGGGGGTGCTGGGTTTGTCGGAGCAGGTAACGGGCGGTGCCGGGCTGCGGGCCGGCCGCTTCCGCTTCGACTACGCCGCTGCCTGGCACTCGTCGCTGGGGCTAAGTCAGTTTCTCACGGCGGTGTTCCGGCTGGATTCTCCTGCGGCCCCCGCCGTTCCGGCGCAGCCTTAGCCGGTTTGGAGGTTAAAGGGGAGAATTTGTTAGCCTTGGTTCTCGTCCTGTTTCAAGAAGCGGATGCTGGCTGAAGGGTGGCAATTTTCAAGCACGCTTCTCTAGTAATTACTGGCTATGCCCGAGCGGCCCGTTTATCGTAATTCATGAAGAAGGGCAGCAAGCCACCAGCACCGAGTAACACCGCTACTCCGCCGCATAGCAGCAGGGCCACTTCCTCATAATGATAGGTTTCGTAGTCCTGGGCATCCTGCAACAGTTCCTGTCTGATCTGGGGCGGCGGATTCCAGTGGTCAAGCTGCCGTTCCTGCCAGCGCATACGTCGCGGAAAGTAGTCGTCGAACTGGTAGGCGTACACATTTACACAGAGCGTGGCGAGCAGCAAGCCAACCAGGCCCACTACGAGGCCCCGTTTCAGGTACCAAACGGCGGTGCCTTCGCCTTCCCTCAACACTGGGCTCAGGGCACGGTAAAACAGCAGTAAAACGAGCACTACGCCGGCCATCAGGGCAAAAATGTACGTTAGTGGCTCCTGGTATAGCGAGTTGCCCGTGGCGCTACAGCCCACAAAAATGCCTAGCAGCAATATACCAAGCAGGGCGGCGTAAAGCAGGATGGTTTCGTAGAGTGTTTTCATAACAAAGACAAATCAGGTTACTGCGTAAAAACCGTCAGCTCGGCCCGGATATTGGTGGTGATGCCCGCATATTGCTTCCAGGGCCGAGTAGCATCCAGCCGCGACCAGGTAGCATTGCTGCCCTTCAGGCGTTGGCCTTGCAGCGTGGGATACGCATTAGCTTCCACTTCGTGGGTTGCACTTGCATCGGCCGGAGAGGGCGAAAGCAATATTTTGATATTGCCTTTCCCGCCCTTCGGAAGAGCGTAAGAAACCACTTGGTCGGCGGGATTGGTGGGCAGGCATTCCACTACCACAAATAAGCCTGCCGGTGGCAACTGACGCCCGTATTTGCTTATATCCAGCACTAACTGACCGCGCCGAAGCTCTGCCAACTGGCCGGGACCATATTCCAACGGTTGGGGCAGCAGGTCAGGGCCAAGCGGAGTGGGCCGGCCACTCGAGTCCGGGCGGGCTTGCAGCAGCCGGATACGCAGGCGACCTTCCGTGGGCTGGTTGGCCACAAACAACCGCACTTGGTCCAGGTAGTAGGGCTGCGCGGTTGGGGCAGCAGAGGTGGGAGGCAGCAACAGCATAGCCACAGCTTGTCCGGGGTTCAGGCTGCGTGTCATTCGAGGGCCTCTTGCCAGCACCGTTGAAAGCGTGACCACCTTTTCGGGGTGTACCGTAACGGCTTCGAGCATAAAGGCCTGTTGCGTCAGGCGCAGGGTGTCGGGGCGCTCGGCGGAGTAAGCGGCCCGATGTACCTCGAGAGGTGCATAGCCAAGTAGTTGCAAGCGCAAATGCACGGGTGCCAGGGTTATAGCAAAATGGCCATCAGCATCTGTAGTAAGCGCTCCGAAGGGCGTAGGTGCTTGGGTATTTTCTACCCGCACGCCCCGCAAAGGCTGTCCCGAAAGGGCGTCTACCACAACGGCATGGTACGCATGGCCAGTAGGCTGGCCCCCGATGAAGGTTGCTAACCAGAGCAAGTGAATATAAAAGAGCATATACAACAAAGTAAGAAACACCCGGAAAGTCAGCTGGTACACTGGCCCCCTCTGGAGCAGAGGAGGCCAGTGCGAAAAGGCTGTATAGCGTTGGCTGATGACGACAGGTAAAAGTAGCTTGTCGTGGGCGTCCCTGTATCAACGGAGAGCAGCCGTGCCAACGCTCAGCACCTATTTAGTTAGCACTTGATGATGATTTCATTGCGAATCTGACCAAACCAACCAACATCATAATGCCAGATTTCGCCGTTGATGCAGTCACTCGTTACGGAGTGCGGGAAGATGTTAGCAACCGCTTTGTCGCCGGCAGCCGACCCAAGAATGCCAGCTAAGGCAAGCGTAGTCACGAGAAGAAATTTGGAGAGTTTTTTCACTTAACACGGGATTAACAAATATGCCTACTCTATATGCTTTTCGGCAACCGCAGTTGTTTGTAGCTGGCCAGCCTAATTGGGCAACGTCCCGGCGACAAAGATGAATAGTTGTTCTTTGATAGGATAATACTAATTATAAATTATACGAAAAGAACAATATTAGTGGCTATCTTAGGGTGTTGCTTGTGTCTGATATCAATAGACATGGAAGATAAAATTTGTGAAGTATTTTATAAATAATCATGTTATATTCACATATTATATTGTCAGAAGAGTTGAGAGGGGAGTGTCGGCCACTTTAGTACCTTACCTATTCTAAATCAGCGGCGTTGTAGCAAAATATTGCTGGGTGTAGCTTGTGCCAGGAAGAAGAGTCTGTTACCTTCCTGCTGTGGCTAAACTATACACTACAATACCCATGTACTTGAATGTGGCAGCGGCTTTGGCAGCCCCTCAAACTCGTGGGCAACTCTTCTTATCGGTTGCAGGCTTAGGCAACGGACAGGGTGCCGGTGCCGCTACTCATGTAATAGCTGGCTCGCTATGATACTGAACGTTACGCTGGGCTTTAGCCACTACCTTTTTTGCCTGGGAACGTTGCTGCTACTGAGCGGGGCCACGCAAACCCAGGCCCAGGAATACATGCGGCCTCAGCCCGACCTCGACAAGCTGATGCAGGAGCTGTTTGCCGAGCCCCAGAGCGACCAGGTACCCTACGAAGACCTCTACGAAACCCTGGTACAGCTCTACCAGACGCCCCTCAACCTGAACACGGCCACGGCCGAGGAGCTTCGGTCCCTGCTGCTGCTTTCCGAGTCCCAGATTGCCGCCCTGCTACAGCACCGCCAGGAGTTCGGGCCGCTGCTTAGCATTTATGAGCTCCAGACGATTCCGGGACTGGATCTGCGCGCCATCTACCGCGTGGCCCCCTTCGTGACGGTGGTGAACGTGAACCCCAACGGCACCCGCGGTCCGCTCTGGCAGCGCATTCTGCAGGAAGACAACAATGCTCTGTTCATTCGCTACGAGCGGGTGCTGCAGCAGCGCCAGGGCTACACCGCCCCCGATACAACCAGCAGCGGCGGCCTCAGCAGCCGCTACCTGGGCTCCCCCGATAAGCTCCTGATCCGCTACCGCACCAGCCACACCCGCGACTTCAGCCTGGGGTTCGTAGCTGAGAAGGATGCCGGCGAGCAGTTCGTGTGGAACCCCGCCGCCCGTCGCTACGGCGCCGACTACCTTTCGGCGCATTTCGTGGTGCAGGAGCGGGGCCGGCTGAAAACCCTGGCTCTGGGCGACTACCAGTTGCAGTTTGGGCAGGGCTTGCTGCTGTCCTCGGGGCTGCAGGTGGGTAAGGGGGCCGAAACCATTACTTCCCTGCGGCGCAGCTCCCTGGGCGTGCGGCCGTATTCCTCAGTGCTGGAAAGCACGTTTTTCCGGGGCGCGGCGGCTACCGTAACGATGGCGCGGGGCCTGCAGGCCACGGTGTTCGGCTCCCGCAAGCGGGTGGATGCCAACGTGCAGGCCGCTACCGATACCCTGGCCGAGTTCGATGAGTTTTCCTCAGGCGTGCTGCTCACGGGCTTTCACCGCACGGCCTCGGAACTGGCCAACCGCAAGCAGCTGCGCGAAACCATCGGGGGCGGCAACCTAAACTACGCCAACCGTGACGGTAGCTTCACGGCGGGCCTAACGGCCGTGCATACGGTTTATGATAAAGCGTTGCAGCGCCAGCCGGAACTGTACAATGCCTACGAGTTTCGGGGACGTACTAATACGGCCGTGAGCGTAAATTACAGCTACGGGCGCGGTAACGTGAACTTCTTCGGCGAAACGGCCCGCTCGGCCAGCGGCGGCCTCGGCACCATCAACGGCCTGCTCGTGAGTCTGGCCTCGAACGTGGATGCCTCGGTGCTCTACCGCCACTACGACCGGGACTTTCACACGTTCTACGGCAATGCCCTCAGCGAAAACACCCGCAACATCAACGAAACCGGCCTGTACATGGGGCTGAAAGTGCGGCCCGTGGCGCGCTGGGAGCTGTCGGCGTACTACGACCAGTTTCGGTTTCCGTGGCTGAAATACCGGGTCGGGGCTCCTTCCCAGGGCCACGACTGGCTGGCGCGGCTCACGTTTGCGCCCACCAAGACCAGCACCCTCTACGTGCAGGTGCGCACCCGCGTAAAGCCCTACGACTTCGACACCGACCCCTCGCGCCTGCTGCCGCTACCCGAGCCCACCGTGCGCCGCAGCATCCTAGGCTACTACAACGCCGATGTGACGCCCATCTTCAGCCTGCGTACCCGCGTGCAGGGCACCCGCTACCGCGAGGCCGAGGGGCCTTGGCGCACCGGCTTTCTGCTGGCGCAGGACGCTTCCGTGGCCATCGGCCGCCCGCTGCGCCTCACGGCCCGCTACGCTCTCTTCGATACCGACGACTACGACACCCGCCAGTATGTGTTTGAGCAGGACGTGCTGTACGCGTTTTCGGTGCCGGGCCTCTACGGGCGGGGCACGCGCATGTACTTGCTGGCCGAGGGCCGCCTGAGCCGTCACCTCACGCTCTGGGTGCGCTACGCCACCACCCGCTTCCGCGACGTAGCCACCGTGGGCTCAGGGTTGGAGGAAATTCAGGGGCCGGAGCGCTCCGAGGTGAAAGCCCAGCTGCGCTACCGCTTCTAGCTACGGTACCGTTGCTTACAGCTTCGTCAGTCGAAGCGTGACTGGGGCGGCCTTGTCAATCTGTACGCGCACCAGGTAGAGGCCGGCTGGCTGGGCCAGGAGCAGCAGAGGGCGCTGCACGCGGGTGCCAGGCTTAGCAAAAGTTTCGCGGCTGATTTCGCGCCCTACGGCATCAAGCACCTGTACCTGCACCGTGCCACGCCGGGCGTTATCGAGCAAAAGCTGGAACTCGCCGGGGCCGGGGTTCGGGAAAACCGATACGCCCGCCAGCGCGCTGGCCGTGGTGGTGGCTGTGGCCGTGTTGCGGATGGTGCATAGCTCCAGCGTCCAGGCCTGCAGGCTGCCGCCCAGCGTGTTGCTTTGGTCCTGCACCGTCAGCGTCCAGGTGCCGTTGGCGGAGAGGCCCTGCAGGGCAGAAAGCGGGTTGGCAGGCTTAGCGCTGGCATTGCTGGAGAGCGGACAGGCCACGGCGGCCGTGGCCTGATCGTCGAAGGAAACCTGCACGCCACTGGTACCGGCGCAGGCTCCGGTAGCCAACACCACGCGCTGCCCGGTGGGGGAGGTAAGCGCCACAATCAACTCCGATACATCGGGATAGGTAATGGCCAGGTTGCGCACATTCACATCCGCCACTTTGTCGGCGCTTTCAACCACCACGGTAGAGGAAACCGTGGCTACCGCCGCCGCGCCCAGCACCTTGGGCACATCCGTGCTGACGAACGTCTGACAGTCAATGGTACCGACGCTGAAGCTGGCAGCCTCCGAAAAAGGGCCATTACTGCACGAGGCGTTGTTGCCCCGCGCGCGCCAGAAATACGTGGTGCCGGCCGTAAGCGCCGTGGGCAGCGTGAAACTGGTGCCGCTGATACCCGCCTGCGTAAAAACGGGCTGCGCGAAGGTCGCTTCCGTCGCTACCTGGAGCTCGTAGCTGGTAGCATTGGCAACAGCCGACCAATTGAATACGGGCAGATCCGACACGCTGGTGGCGCTGGTGGCCGGGGCCTTCAGGGCAGGCGCGGCGGTAACGGCCGTCAGAATCCGAAAGCTGAAGGTCTGGGTGCGGGTCTGGCTGCCAGCGGTGGCGGTTATGGTGGCCGAATAGGTGCCCGTAGCGAGGGAAGCCGGCGTGGTGAGCGTGAGCTGGACCGGGCCGAAGGACGCGACGCTGGCGGGCGAAAAGCTGGCCGTGGCGCCTGCCGGCAGCCCGCTGGCCGCTAGCGTGATGCCACCCGAGAAGCCCTGCAGCGCCGTCAGTACCAGATTGGTCGTGATAGTAGTGCCGGGGCAGGACGATAATTCGGCACTTTCGCCCCCGCGGCTCAGGGCAAACGTAGCGGCAGTTGGCACCTCAATCGTGCTGTTCTGGTTTGAAATATCGAAATAGATGTTGCCCACGGCCGCCACTTTGATGCGGGCCTGCATAGTGGCTGGCGTATTGGCCGGAATGGTAACCAGCTGGGCGCCGTCGTTGGGTGTGCCGGCCGCCAGCGTGATGGGGAAGGTCTGGCCCCCGTCGGTGGAAAGCAGGATATCCACCAGCTGCGTGTTAATGGGAGCCTGATTGGTGCGGGCCACGTCCCAGGCAACGCGCTGCGGAGCGCCCGCCAGCCACGTCTGCGCGGCGGCGGGCTCCGTCACCAGAAACGGGCCGGCCGTACTGACTACGGGCAGCAGCACAGTGTCGGCGGCGAAGCCGCCCCGGTTGTCGCGGGTAGTGAGCCGAAAAACCATCCGCCGGGCGTAGGAAGGCAGCACTTCCCCTACGCGCGTGGTATTGCTCAGCAGGTCGGCGAGGTTCGGAAACGTGCGGGTTGGGCTGGTCGTTGGAGCAAAGGACCGGAAAATAGGCGCACTACCGCGGGGCGCGGTAGGCGCGCCGGCGGCGCCCTTGTCGAACTGTTCCCAGCAGTACGTCAGGATGTTGCCATCCACGTCGGAGCCCGCGCCGGTAAGCGTAAACGGGGTGCCGATGGGCAGCACGTAGCGGCTGCCGGCCGAGGCCGTGGGCGCGTGGTTGGCCGTGCTGGTAAGAGCCGGGCAGGCACTACCCGAGCCCGAGGCCGTAAACGTGCTGATTTCGTCCAGACTGATAGCGTGGAAATAGGGGTCGGAGTTGGCCTGCAGGTTCTGGGGGGCGCAGATGCCCGCGTAGGCCATAATGGTGGTACCGCTGCCCGGCTCATAGGCCGTAGTGCTTTCGCGGTTGCCGCCCGCGCAGTTGCCCGCCGTGCCGTTGAAGGTATGACTGGCTCCAAACTGATGGCCGATTTCGTGGGCCACGAAGTCCACATCGAAGGCGTCGCCGGAGGGGTTGGGCAGGCCGGTTCCGCCTTGGGCTTTGTAGCCGTTTTCGCAGACCACGGCCATCGAGGCCAGCCCCCCATCGGCGGTGCAGAACAGGTGGCCGATATCGTAGCTGGCGGCCCCGATTTTTTCGTCGATGATGCGCTGGTTGGTGTTCAGGGCCGCGTCGTCCACTTCGTTGGAATACGGGTCCGTGGCCGGGTCGAGGTAAATGAGCGTTTCTTCGTTGTCGACCAGCTGCAGGCGGATGGCCAGTTCTCTTTCGTAGATGCCGCTTACCCGGTTGATAGAGGTAGTAATGCCCGCCAGCGCGCCCGCTACGGTGCCGCCTTTTACCCGCGCATATTCCCCGGTGCAGGCCACGGCAATGCGGTAGGTGCGGAGCTGCTCGCCGGTGGCCTGGGGCCGGGCCGTCCGGGGCTGGGTGGTAGCGCGGCTACCCGTTGCGTAGCACACCGGGGCTGCACCGGTCAGGGTCGAACGGTCGTACACCACGTGGGTGGCCGCGCCGGCCGGGTCGATGTACACCGTGCCGGAGGCCGACAGAATCTGGGCGTGCAGGCCCGCGGGCGTTACATCCAGCCGCACGGTGGCCGTGGGGTCGTCGATGCCCTGGCCGGCGTAGGTGACTATCTGCGGAAAGCGGGCTGCCAGCGCGGCGGGCAGCACCGGCACCGTCGTCAGCTGGAAGCGGCCGGACGTGCCGTTGGGCAATGGCAGGGCTATAACGGTAGCGGCTGAGCTGCGGCGCGCGGCGGTTTCCGCCGAGGGTGCGGCGGCCAGCACCTGGCGCAGGGCCGTCAGCTGTACGTTCACGGGCCGGTAGCTGCCCAAACGCTGCACCACCGGGTGACTAACGGCCGCGGCCGATGGTGCATCGGCCCACAGCACCCGCTGGGCGTGGGAGGCGGATACGCTCAGCAACAGCAGCGCACCGGCCCCGGCCAGCCGCCGTACAGCGCGCCGGGGAGACGAATAGAAAGCAGAAAAAAGCATCAGCAGCAGGCCAGTAGCAAGAGGGCCTTGAAAGTACGGAATTAGCCCTGATTTTCCTGCCGGGTATTCCGGCAATCAGCTTGGGTAGCCGACGAAGCGGACCAAAAATAAACCAGCCCATTTCTCACGAGGAGAAATGGGCTGGAACAACGCTGTGGCAAGCTGGCGGCAAAGCCCTCAGACGTCGTTTTTCAGGAACACCAACGGAGTTTTGTCGGCTTTATTGATGCGGCGGCGAAAATCCAGGTAAGCGGGGTAGTCGGCCTTGGGAAAGCGCCCCCGGTTCATCTGCAACCGACGAATATACTGAATGGTACCGTCGGGCAGGGCCTGATGCTGGGCCGAGTACGTGCCGAACGCCGTGGAAACCTGCACGGGGGCCGGTAAGTTTTCGGGCCGGAAGCCAGCCGGGGTTTTCAGCTGCACGGTATCGGCATCGAGGTAGGCAAAGCTCTGCCACACGTCCGTTTTCCGCTCGCCCAGCTGCGGCGCCGGCGCCCCCGATTGGTTGAGCACGTTGGGCACCACAAACACCCGCTTGCCGCTCACGGTGGCGTAGCGGGGCAAACTCAGCTCCAGGTTTTCCACCATCACCGGTACCGGCAGCGTGGCCCCGGTCTTGAGGGTGTAGCGGCTGATGGTGAAGCTGGGTACGGAAATCTGACGGTAGGCGCGCTTTTTCTGGTCATCGGGCGTGAGGTTGTGAAACACCTGGGCCAGATCGTCCTGCTGCAGAGCGGCCGTGCGGGTGCGCACCGTGGCGGTGGCGTTGCCCTGCTCATCGAGGCGCAGCTCGGCCCGGCGGAACTGGGTGTTGTCGGTGGCTTTGTACACCGGGGTGCGCACCAGCTTGCCGCCCGCCGGCGTGAGCAGCAGCACGTGGCGCCCGGCCGTAAAGTCGCTCAGGTAGTTGAAGGGCGTAGTTTGCGACGTGCATTCCAGCCACACGGTATCGACGCGGGCAGCCTGTTGCAGGGGCACGCACAAGATCATGTGGTTGAACTGGTTGCTGGGAAAGTCCGTCCGGATGTCCGGGCGGTCGGCCCCGGCCAGGGCGCAGTAGGCGGGCACGCCGGCCGCTTTCAGCAAAGCCATGCCGTAGTTCGACAGGGCTTTGCAGTCGCCGTAGCCTTTGGCCGCTACCTCGGTGGCCGGAATCGTCTGCCAGCCGCCCAGGCCCAGCTGAATGGAAATGTAGCGGGTATTGGCCTGCAGATACTCGTACACCTGCCGCACCCGCTCGCGCACGTCGGGCACGCGTTGGGCCAGTTCCTGCATGCGCGTAAGCTGGGTGGCCGGCAGCTCGCCCCGGCCTTCGTTCAGCTGGTACTCCCACTTGCCGAATCCTTCCCAGGACGTCAGGTCGCCGGCGTGGTTCTGCACCTCGAAGGTGGCCGGGGCGGTATACACGGCCGGCAGCAGCTCCCGCAGCGGCAGGCTGTACGACTCAGGCTCGAAGGCCGGCACATTGGCGATGCTCCAGGCGTGCACCGTGTAGTTGCCTTCGGTGGTTTGCTTGTCCTGGCTGCCCGCCGGTAGGTTTACCTCGCGGTAGCGGAGGGCCGGCAGGCTGGCGGGCATCTTCACCCGAAACTGCGACTGTTCCACGCCCAGGTGCGTGGCCAGCACGGGCATCCAGACGGGGTAAAACAGGGTGTTGGACGTGGTGTACTCCTCCTCGAACTCCACCGTGTAGGGGTAGCGGCCCTGCTGCAGGTTGGCAATGCGGGCGCGGTTGTCCTCGGCAATGCTGATATCGGAGGTGATGCTCACGTCGCGCACGTCGGCGGAGCGCAAGGTACGCAGCAGCTTGCCCTCGGCATCGTACACGGCGCCTTTCAGGTAGTTGATACTCTTGAACTTGTCGTAGTCGACCTGGTCCACGGCGTAGTCGTCGCCGTCGGCATCCAGAATGGTAATGGCGTAGCGCAGCGTATTCACCGCCTGCCCCGCCGACTTCACCGTGAACGTCTGGTCGTAGAGGCGCACCACGGCGTGGGCGTTTTCGCGCAGGGCCTCGGGAATGGTAGCGGCCGGGTATTTGGGCGGAGCGCCGGCCCAGGCGGCCGTAGCGGCCAGCAGCGCGGCGGGCAGTAAGCAGAAGCCTTTCATCTTAGGATTTCTTTTTCAGGACGATGCGCTCGGCGTGCTTGGCCACGATCAGGCTGTAGAACTCGCGCAGGCTGGCGTACTCCTCAGCCGAGTAAGCGGCCTTGGTAAAGGAAATGCGGCTCACCACCTGCAGGCCGCCCGCCGTTGGGTTTATCAGGTACTGGAAGCGGCCGCCGTTGTCGGGCAGGGATACGGCCGTGTTTTTGGGCAGCTCTTCCACTTCGTAGCCTTCGGGCAGGGTGAAGGTCAGCATGAGCGTCTCGTCGTGGCCGGCGCCAAAATCAACCGGAAAGCGGCGGTCGGCCAGGCGGAACGGGTTTTCATCTTCCCCAAAGTTCTGCATGGGGCTGAGGTAAATCGTGCCCGCGGGCTCATTGTCCCCGGCTACCTCCACTTCCATGTCAATGGCCAGCGGCTTGGCCAGCGCATCGGCCTGCTGCACCGTGTACTTGGGCACCGACCAGCCTTCATTGCCTTTGATGTAGGTGGTTTCGATGTACTTCTTCTCGCCCAGCCGTTGCAGCGTGGCCCGGGCGTTGAGGGCCTGGTAGCCGCCGCGCTCGTCGTGGATTTTGCCTTTCCAGCCGCCCCGGCTGTCCAGCTGCAGCTGCGCCGTCTGGAAGTGCACGTAGCGCTGAGGCGAGCTGATAGTCAGCCAGTGGTCTTCTAGGTTTTTCTCGGTTACCAGATGGCCCTGGGTGTTGAGCACGCGCTCCGGCAGCATGCCAAAGTCGGCTTGCTTCTGGGTGGCATCCAGCAGCAGGGGCTGGGTTTGGCCGGGCAGCGTCACGGCTGCCAGCACGTAGTTGCAGCGGCTCACCATCGGCGAAGCTATGTCCAGGCGGCCGTTGTCGCGGGTGCTCAGGATAACGGGCGTGGCCGTCAGGCCCGCGTCGCGCAGCAGCCCAATCAGCAGCAGGTTAATGTCGGCGGCCGTGCCGCTGTGCAGCTCGTAGGCCTTCCGCACGCCGTTGCTATACATCCGGTCGTGGTCGTTGTACTGCATATTGGTGCGCACCAGCTGGTGCACGGCGGCCGCGCGGGCCAGGGGCTCGGTGTGCTTGGCCATGATGGCCGCCATTTCCGCTTTCAGAAAGCCGGTACGGCCGATCTGGGCGCCAAAGTTGTCGGCCGTGAGCAGCTCCGAGTTGATTTTGGTCCAGCTGCCCATCTGCTGCGTGTAGCCCTGCTGGGGAAAGCGGGTGCCTTTGAGCTCAAAATCGACCCGGGCCACGTAATCCTGCACCGTGGTAATGAAGGGCTCCTGGCGGAAAGCCGGCACGTCCTTCATGGCCCAGCGGTAGATTTTGGTGGACGGGGTTACGGTTTCCATTTCATTCCGGTCCCGTATCGTAAACTGAACCGTGCCGGAGCTCTGCTCGCTTACTTCCAGGGGCTCGTAGCCCTGCATCGACAGGCGGTAGTCGAAATATTCCGGGATGCTGACCCGGTACTCGCTCCAGCGCACCGGAATGGAGCGCTGAAACTGCCAGTCCTGCAGGTTGAAGAGGAAATCCGACGACACCATGTAGGTGTATTCCACCACGGAGCCTTCCTTCACGTTGGGCAGGGTAAACTTGCGGGTGGAGCGGTTGGCATCCTGCTGCTCCGTAAATATGCCCGTCGACTCCAGCTTTTCCTTTACCAGCTGGCCATTCACCAGGTTGTAGGTGAAGCCGCGCAGGCCGCCGACCCGCTCTTCGTTGCCGTTGGTCTTATACAGGGGGATTTTAACCGTAGCCCAGTCGTAGCCCGACTTTTTAAGAATTTTAATTCGCGTGG
The DNA here is from genome assembly GCF_015773195.1 of Hymenobacter guriensis. GTDB lineage: Bacteria > Bacteroidota > Bacteroidia > Cytophagales > Hymenobacteraceae > Hymenobacter > Hymenobacter guriensis. Next base: position 545,977 of record NZ_JADWYK010000001.1, on the reverse strand, counting down.
TGCGTTCAAACACCACTTTAAAGTCGTTCTGCGCATACTCAAAGTGCGTCCGGCCGTAATCGGCCATCACCACGGCTTCGGCGGCGGTATCGGCCGCAAAGTTTTTCGCGTCAAATTCTTTCAGCTCGAGCTTGCCGAATTTAATGGGGTCGGCCTGCGCGTGGGCTGATTGGGCCGCCGCGAAACCCAGGCTCAGGGCCAGGCCGGTAAGAGAAAGTACACGTAGTATCATACAGGAAGAAGTAGGTGTGACGGTAGAATTGCTGACTAGGGACGGGCGGCGGTGCTGAGCACCAGCGGCTCGGCATGCTTGGCCACAATGCGGGTGTAGAACTCCCGCAGAGCCGTATACTCCGCCGCGCTGTACTGCACTTTGGTTAGCTGCAGCCGGCTTACAAACTGCACTTTATTGCCTTCCTGGGTGCAGCTGAAGAAGAACTTGCCGCCGTTTTCGGGCAGGGCCAGGGTAAGGCTCTGAGGCTTCTCCGCCACGGCCATTCCCGCTGGGAGCGTGATGCTGAGCTGGTGCGTTTCGTCGCGGGTAACGCCAAAGTCAACCGGGAAAAAGCGGCTTTCCGACCGGAACGGGTTGGTGCTCAGGCCCAGGCGCAGCAGGGGCGTAAGGTAGATTGTAGCGGGCTTATCGTCGGCGCCATCCAGGGCCAGCGGCAGATCCAGCTTTAGCGGCAGGGTAGGGTCCTGCTGGTTTTTCCACTGGGCCGCGGAGGGCGGGGTGGTATCATCGCCCAACTGATGTTGCAACTGGGTAACCAATTCCTTGGGCTCGGTCATGCGGGCCGCGGTGCCTTCGTAGCCATTCCATTCCCAGTGGGTGGTGCCTTTCAGGGCGCCGCTGGGCTGGAGGGCCAGCGCCGAGGTAGAGAGCTGCACCTGCTGGTGCTGGGGTGTGAGCGAAACCCAGCGGCTTTCGGTGGGCGACTTCAGCAGGCGGCCTTTCCCGTTCAGGCAGCGGCGCGGAAGCATGCCCACGGGCACTACCGGCTCCGTAGCGTCTGCCAGCAGCTCCTTGTTGTTGGCCAGGCTGATATGCGCTACCACGTAGTTGAAGTTGTTGAGCACGGGCATCGACTCCAGCACATGTCCGTGGGAGCGGGTGCTGAGAATAAGCGGGTGGGCTTCCAGCCCGACGGCGCGCAGGCTCTGCACCAGCAGCATATTTACTTCGGCCGCATTGCCCGAGCCCCGCTTTACCGCGTCGGCCAGCGTTTTCTCGAAATACAGCCGCTCCTCGCCGTTGTACTTGAGGGAATTCTGCACAATGGCTACCACCGCAGCCGCTCTTTCCCTGGGGTCGGGGTAGCGCAAACTCAGGCCGCTCAGCTGGGCGGCCAGCAGCGGCTTCTGCTTGAGGTCGGCCCCAAACTTTTCTTCCTTCAGCAAGTCGTCCGCTATCGATTCCCAGGTAGCGGCTACATCCTTTGGCTCCTGGTTGGGGTACTGAATAGAGGACAGCTCAAACTCTATCGACGAGAAATAGTCCCGCATGGCCGTCATGTAGGGCTCCTCGTTCAGGGCAGGCACATGCTGCATAGCCCAGCGGCTGCTTAGCGCCTGCGTCGATATCGAGTAGTCCTCCGTGCTGCCGGTGCCCGGTATGCGCTGCGTAAAGGTCGCCGAATACCCCACGGCCTTCTCTTCCTGTACGGCGAAGGGCAGGAAGCTGCGGGTAATCTGCTTGTAGCGGAAGTAGGCCGGAATAACGGTGCGGTACTCGCTCCAGTGGGTGGGAATGGTGTGCTGAAACTGCCAGTTCTGCAGGTTGAACAGGAAGTCCGACTCCACGGTATACGTAAACTCGATGATAGAGCCTTCCCGCACGTTGGGCAGCGTGAACCGGTAGCGGAGGTGGTTTTTATCCTGGTTTTCCTTGAAAATGGCATTGTCGGCCATCTTCTCCTGCACCAGCTTGCCGTTCACGAGGTTATAGGTGAGGCCCTTGAGGTTTTTCAGGAGCTCTGCCTGTTCGCCGTTGCGGTAAAGCGGCACGTCCACGGTCGCCCATTCGTAGCCGGCCTTGCGCCGGATGAGCAGGCGGGCGGTGCGCACGAATTCCAGATGAAACCCCTCGCGCCCGCCAACGATTTTCGACTGCCCGAAGTCGCAGAGCATGACGGCCGGCGCGGCGGAGTCGGCGGGCGCGGCCACAAAGTCAGCGGCGGTTACTTTTCCGAACTTGATGGGCGCTTCCTGGGCCAGCGCAACGGGCGCGCCCAGCACCAGCAGGCATAGAAGAGAGAACTGCCAGCGGCGGGAAAAAGCTCTGATAATCACCGGGAATATTACTTAAATCAGACAAAGGATAAACTCCTAAAGAATTGAGGGCAGCCTTGTTATTGGCAGCCGGACACACCTCGCATCTTCTTCACCAAATGTACATAATCCGGTCATTAAGCCACGCGTAGCCTATCTATTATTTTCTGAAGAGGGCTGCCCGTTACGCTGTGGCCGGGCGGTTGAGCACGGCCACCAGCAGGTACACCAACGCCAGCAGCAGCAGGGCCGCGCTGAGCATGTGCACGTAGGGCAGGCGGGCAGTGGTGTTGTCGTAGAGCCAGCCGGCCAGCAGCGCGCCCAAGCCAATGCCTATTTCGAGAGCAATGTACATGGTGGCCACGGCCCGGCCGCGCCGCTCGGGGTGGCTCAAATCCACCGTCCAGGCATACAGGGTAGGGGAGTTGAGGCCCGCGCCCAGCCCGAACAGCACCGCCCCGAGCAGGAACAGCACCACCGACTGGCCCATAAACGCCAGCACCAGCAAAGCCAGCAGCAGCACTGCTGTGGAAACACGCAGCACCGGCACCCGCCCGTAAGTATCGGAGGCCCGGCCCGCCACCAGCCGCACCAGCAGGGAGGTGAGCGTATAGCAGGTATAAAACAAGCCCTTATCGGCGCCTTTCAGGCCCAGGGCCACGCTCTGGTCGGGCACTACCGTGAGAATGGCGCCGAAGGGAAACAAACACAGCATGGTAATCAGGGCCGGCTTGAACACGCGGGGCTCCAGCACCTCGTGCCACTCCAGGCGCAGCAAGCTCCAACTGAAGGGCTGCCGTTGGGCCACGGGCAGCGTTTCCGTCATGGTGCCCTGCACCGCCAGACTCAGCAGCGCCATGCCCGAGGAGCAGTAAAACAAAGTGTTGAGCGAGAAAGTGGCCGTGATGTAGGGGCCCAGGGCCGGGCCGGCCGCCATGCCCAGGGAGCCGGCCACGCCCAGTAGCCCCATAGCTTCGCCGCGCCGGGAAAGCGGAATGATATCGGCAATGAAGGCGGCTGTGCCCGTGGGTTTGAACCCGGTACTGAACCCGTGTACCAGCCGCAGCAGCAGAAACCCGGTTACGGTAGTAGCCCAGGGGTAGAAAAAGCCGCACACAAAGCACACCAAAGAGCCAAACACCATCACCGGAATGCGCCCCACGGTATCGGCCAGCTTCCCGCTGAACGGCCGCGAAAGGCCCGCCGTGACGGTAAACAGGGCAATGATGTAGCCCTTGTAGTCGCCGCCGCCCATGCGCGTGAGGTAGTCCGGCAGCTCGGGCAGGAGCATGTTAAAGCTCATGAAAAAGAAAAACGACGACAGGCACATCAGCCAGAAGCCGGCCGTGTAGACCTTGGGAGCGGAAGCAGGAGTGGGCATTGGGGCAAAGGTAAGCCGGCCTGCCCGCACTGCCCGCACCGGCCCGGGGCCTTTTAATCGTCCGTTACACTATAAAGGCGTCATGCTGAACGGAGCCGAAGCCTGACGCTATTATCTCAGATGAATTCCCAAGTATGTTCTAAGGCAAGAGAAAACAGCCCCCTAGCCGCGGGCGTGACTGGGGCGGAGGCAGGCGGCTTCCCTACTGAAGTGGGGCCTCATGCGGGCAGGGTAGCCTGTTTAGTACCAGGTCTAGGGGTGCTTGGGTTTTGAGGTAAGATACTTGGGCTGCAGAGGCAACCCTAAGATTTGTTGCAGCGCCCGATGCAGAGCTAATCCATTAGAAACGTCGTTGATGAGAGAAAAGCCTCCCGGCCACTGTAGATAATAGAAATCGGACGGGGTTACAATACCAACTGCTCTAGTGCTGTATACGCGTTTTACTACACTGTCTAAGAGCGCCGGCTGGCGTTGGATGGAATGGTGGCTAGTGGCCAAGACTTGCCAGCGGCCCCGCTCGGCATGAAAAAACGCTTTTGCTTCTTTCACTCGCTGTCCGGGGAAAGCCTCCTCCTGGTACACAAACTGAGTAGTGTGTAGGGTATCTCTGGCCCAGACCAGTTGAATGCAGTAGTTGATACTCTCGGCATTCGAATACCCCATGGGGTAGTGGCATAAAAGGGTGTCGCCTGTACGCAGTTTCCCTATATTGAGCGTATCTCCCTCTATTAGCAAGGGTAAACTGACTTTCACCGATGGAGACGCTTTTGACGTCAACGCGCCTCGCAACGGAATACAGCCGCCCATGAGCAGCGTCACTAGAAGTAATAGGCGCATAACTATGTTGCCAACTCGCCCTAACGTAGCGTGCAAAGGCAATATACACCTCTGTATTCTATGTTACGTTTTGTTAGAACAGTACCTATAATTCCTCGACACGTTCTCTCTTCTCCTGCCAAAACGGCCGCCCGCCAACTGCGGCGCGAAGTGTGCCGTAGGCTCAGCCTATGTCCTGGTTTTCTGACTTCCTCAACACTATTTCCGCCAAAAAGCCCCGGCCCGATGGCAAGCCCGCGCTTTCGGTGCGGGAGCGGGTGTCGGCCCTGCGCAACCTGCCGGCCTTTCTGCGCCTGATCTGGGAAACCAGCCCCGGCCTCACGCTGGCCAATGCCGCCCTACGGCTGCTGCGGGCCGCCCTGCCGGTGGCCATGCTCTATGTGGCCCAGCTGATTCTGGATTCGGTGGTGCAGCTCAGTCGCCTGTCCGCCGCCGAGCGTACCCTCACGCCGGTGCTAAGCCTGCTGGCGCTGGAGTTTGGGCTGGCCATTCTGTCGGATGCGCTGGGGCGGGGTGTGGCTTTGCTGGATTCTTTGCTGGGCGACCTGTTTGCCAACCGCTCCTCGGTGCGGCTGATGGAGCACGCCGCCAAGCTGGACCTCGACCAGTTCGAAGACAGCACCTTTTACGACAAGCTGGAGCGGGCCCGCCGTCAGACCCTCTCGCGCACGGTGCTCATGGCCCAGGTGTTGTCTCAGGCCCAGGACCTCATCACCATGCTGTTTCTGGCCGTGGGGCTGGCCGCCTTCAACCCCTGGCTGCTGCTGCTGCTGCTGGTAGCCGTGGTGCCAGCCTTCCTGGGCGAGTCGCACTTCAATGAGCGCAGCTACTCCCTAGTGCACGGCTGGACGCCTGAGCGGCGCGAGCTGGACTACCTGCGCCAGACTGGCGCCTCCGACGAAACGGCCAAGGAAGTCAAGATCTTCGGGCTGTCGGGGTTTCTCATCGACCGATTCCGCACCCTGTCCGACGAGTTTTACCGCCAAAACAAAAGCCTGGTCATCCGGCGGGCCGGGTGGGGGACGTTCTTCGCGGCGGTGGGCGCGGCGGGCTACTACGCGGCCTACCTCTATATCGTCAAGGAGGCCGTATACGGGCGCGTCAGCATCGGGCAGCTCACGTTTCTGGCCGGCTCGTTTGCCCGCATGCGCGGCTTGCTCGAAGGCATTCTGAGCCGGTTCAGCACGGTGGCGGAAGGCGCGCTGTATCTGCAGGATTTCTTCGACTTTTTCCACCTGCAGCCCCGCATCCGCCGCGACGACTCACGGCCCGTGCTTCCCTTCCCCCGGCCCATCCGCCAGGGCTTCACTTTCGACAACGTAGGCTTCAAGTACCGCAACGCCGAGAAGTGGGCCGTGCGCAACCTCTCGTTCACGCTGCAGGCCGGCGAAAAGCTGGCGCTGGTGGGCGAAAACGGGGCCGGCAAAACCACCCTGGTAAAGCTCCTGTCCCGCCTCTACGACCCCACCGAGGGCCGCATCCTGCTCGACGGCCACGATCTGCGCGACTACGACCCGGCCGAATTGCGCCAGGAAATCGGGGTGATTTTCCAGGATTTCGTGCGCTTCCAGCTGTCGGCGGGCCAGAACCTGGCCGTGGGCCGCATCGAGCAGAAAGACAACCAGCCCCGCATCGAGCAGGCCGCCGCCCAGAGCTTAGCCGACTCCGTGGTGCGCAAGCTGCCCGAGGGCTACAACCAGATCATCGGGCGGCGCTTTGCCAAGGGCGTGGACCTAAGCGGGGGCGAGTGGCAGAAAATAGCCCTCGGCCGCGCCTACATGCGCGACGCCCAGCTCCTGATTCTCGACGAGCCCACCGCCGCCCTCGACGCCCGCGCCGAGTACGAGGTGTTCCAGCGCTTCAAGGATCTGACCCAGGGCAAAACCGCCGTGCTCATCAGCCACCGCTTCAGCACCGTGCGCATGGCCGACCGTATCCTGGTCATCGAAAACGGGCAGTTCGTGGAAATCGGCTCCCACGAGGAGTTGCTGGCCCGTGGTGGCCGCTACGCCGAGCTGTTTCAGCTGCAGGCTGCCGGGTATCGGTAGGTTGTTTTGGCGAGAGGCTTGGGCTATCTTGCATAGAGCAGCTGCGTGTTGCTTTGCTAGATAACCTAATTTGAAAATGAAATTAAAAACCAGACTTATTGTTTTTGTAGCGCTCTTGTTTTCAATAAGCTGCAATCAAATAAGTGATGATACTAAATTGAAAAACATTGTTCCTGATAAAACTAAAGATTTAAGTTTTGTTGCGAATGAAAAGTTCTTAACAAAGCATTCTGATAATTGTGGTTGTTTAGTTCAATTAGAACTTAAAGATAGTCTGAAGCTTGTTCATATTAAAGGCCAGTTCTATAAAAGTGCAACAGGACACTTGTATGAAAGAACTGTTGGACAACAGGAAGTTGATGGACACTTAGCTGATCATGAATACTTCAATGGGTATTTTTCTCAAGAAGTTGATCCTCTGAGTTTCGAACCACTTGATGGTTGGTATGCAAAAGACAAAAAATATGTTTATTATTATAGGCCTTTAAGCGGTGGTATGCAGATTTTGAAAATTGACACTGCCGATATAAAGACTTTTAAAGTGCTTGCTGGTCATTATAAATATGCAGTGGATGAAAGATTTTTCTACGATGATTCAGAAATTATTAATGGTTTTGTTCCAAGTAAGACAAAATTAAAATTTGACGGTAAAGGACGAGCTGTTAAAATGACTTTCAATAGTAAAGTGTATGAATTTGAAATTGTAGAATAAATGCTGATATGTCACTGTTTAGGTATAGATAAGAGCAAACTACTATTGAAGTACTATAGACAATAAAACTGATTCATCTTATTCCAGAACTTGGCTTTTAAAACAAAAACGTCCTGCCAGATGCTAAACTGGCAGGACGTTTCATGTGGTTTCGAGGCGTTACTGGGCCGCCGGGTACCAGTTGCGCAGGCGCACGTCGATTTTCTTGTTGGCTGCGTTTACTGTTTTCTTGAAGGCGTCCACGTCGCTCAAGCCGTTCTGGCCGCGGTAGTGGTAGGGGTATACAATACTCGGCTTGAAGGCCAGCACGCCCTGGGCGGCCTGGTTCACGTCCATGGTGTAGGGCAGGTTCATGCACACAAACGCCACGTCGATGTTCTTGAGGGCGCGCATTTCGGGAATGTCCTCGGTGTCGCCGGAGAGGTATACGTTTTTGCCGCCCAGGTTCAGCACGTAGCCATTGCCGCGGCCTTTGGTGTGCATGGCGTCGGCAGCTTCGGGCAGGTTGTACATCGGAATAGCCGAAACGCTCATGCCCAGGGTGTCGAGCTTCTGGCCGTTGCTGAGGATGCGGGCCTGGGCTTTATACTCAGCCGGGAGTTGATCGGCCACGGCTTTGGGCACCACCATCAGGGCCTTGCCTACGGAAAGGCCCGCCAGCGTCTTGGGGTCCAGGTGGTCGCCGTGGATGTCGGTAATCAGGATAACATCGGGGGCCGCCAGCCCGGCAAAAGCCTCGGCGCCGCCGTAGGGGTCCACGTAGATGGTCTTGCCGTTCCAGGTCAGCACCACGCTGCCGTGGGTAATGGGCTGCACGATAAGCGGGCCTTTTTTGGTCGTAATCTGGTCGGCTGCTACGCGCGGCGGGGCAGGAGTCTGAGCTTGGGTCTGAAGGGCGAAAACCGCCAGTGCGGCCGTGAGCAGGAGGGTGGACTTCATCTGGTTTTTGGTACTGTGGGTTAAAAGTTGATGCCGGGTTTAGCGAGCAGCGGGCCTGTAAGCGGAGCCACTACCCGCAAACCGTAGCAATAACCTCTTCGCGCGTCACAAGTTCAGGATAGTACCGGCTCTGGCAAGAACTTGGGCAGAAGTAGGCGTATCGAAGTTAGAACGTCATGCAGAGCGCAACGAAGCATCTCTACCGCTTCGTTGGATTACCACTACAACGTCAGCACGCGAGGGTCCTCGGCTTCGCTCGGAATGACGTTCAAACGAAGCGGTAGAGATGTTTCGGCTCCGCGGACGCCAGATAGAGCAGGCCGGCCTGTGGGCTTACTGTCCGCATAGCCTGATCCACCACGCACCCTGGCTTATCCCAGGGCTTTGTTCCGTACGCCAATCAACTCCGCCGCAATGCTGATGGCAATTTCCTCGGGCGTGCGGCTGTGGATGGGCACCCCAACGGGCGCGTGGATGCGGGCCAGCGTGGCTTCGCCAACACCTTCTGCGCGGAGTGAGGCCCACATATCGGCAATTTTGGCCTGGCTGCCCAGCACGCCCAGGTAGCCCAGCTGGTGGGGCAGCAACTGCTTCAGGGCCACGTAGTCGGTGCGGTAGCCGAAGGTCATCAGCACCACGAACTGCTCCGGACCCTCCGGTATTTCCGGAGCCAGCGCCTCGTAGCGCACGGCGCGGCGTTGGTGGGCGTAGGGGTTGCCTACGAAGGTGTTCAGCTCGGCCCGCTCTTCCAGCACCGTGATACCGAAGTCCAGCGTAGCCAGCACGCGGGTCAGGGCCAGGCTCACGTGCCCGCCCCCCACGATGGTCACGTGCTGGCGGTATCCCAGCGGCTCGGTGTAGTGCCACTCGGTGCCAAGCTGAAACGCAGCCGGCGCTAATGTATCAGTTAGGTGGAGGCCAGCTTGGCTAAGCTGCAGCTGCCCGCGCCGGGCGGTGCGCAGGCGCAGCAGGATTTCGGCCAACACGGGCGCATGAGTTGCCTGCAGGGGCAGTAGCAGCACAGTTTGTTCGCCTGAGCAGATCATGCCGGAGCGGTCTGCAGGCTCGTCACGGCGGTGAACCTGGCGGCGGATTTCGGGCCCGGTGCCGGGCTGCAGGAAGTGGGCGCGGGCTAGCTCCACCAGCTTGTGCTCCATCATGCCGCCCCCAATCGAGCCGGCCATACCCGTGCGCGTCACGCTCATCTTAAACCCCTGCCGTCCCGGGCTGCTGCCCTGGCTGTGCAGCACGCACAGCAGCGTCACCGGCTCCTGCTGCTTCAGCGCCTCAGCCGCGTGCTCCCAAACAGCCGCTTCACGCGGCACCGGAGCCTGGGCACCAGGGCCGTAGTCGGGAAGGGCAGAGAGCATGGGCAGAGCTGGGTTTTAGGAAGGCGAAGGACGGTAAGTCAGGCGCTGTATCGGGTTGCGGAAGTCGTTGAACGATGTAGAGACGCCTACTTGCGTCTCGTCGTTTGGGCCAATGTTTACGCTGTCATTCCGAGCGAAGCGAGGAATCTGGATCTACCATTGAACAAATGCGACGATTACCCCAGATTCCTCGCTCCGCTCGGAATGACAGTTGTTGCGTTAGACTTCTTTACAGCCACACGGCGGCCAGGGCGTAGGAAACGGCCATAACCCCCGAAAACAGGGCGCTAACCATAAAGCGCCGCTGGGCCGTCACGCGGTTTTGAATGTAGTAGTTGGCCGCCAACGACACCGGCGCGTTCAGCAGAAACGAGCGGCCAGCCACCGGCAATAGCGCCAGGGAAAGCGGCTCGGCCGCGCCCCCAAATAACCCGAGGAACGCATAATGCCGGGCAATCCAGAGCGGGTTGAAGTAAAGCAGCGACAGGGCGGCCCGTTGCCAGCGCTTCACGCGGGTGGTAGCCTCGGCGGCCGGTTGCTGCCGGTCGAGCCAGCGAAAATAGGCGGGTACTTCGGTCGAATACAGGATGCCACCCACGAGGGCCATGCCTAGCAGACGAAGCCAGGAAAACTGGTGCAGGAGCAGGGCCGCGGCCGTGTCGCCGGCGGCGTAAATCAGGAATCCTCGGAGGTGGTTACGGAGTTGAGTGGGGCGGGTGAGTTCCAAGCGGGGGTGGGGGCGGGCGTAAATTTGAAATCGGGGTGCAAATTTACGAGTTGTATTTCAGCCCTCCTAGAACCCTGTAAACAAGGTTTCCAGCCCGTAGCGCGGCCTCATATGGCCCTGGCTGGGCCTGTGGGCTTGGTTACCAATTTGGTTACCATTTCGGCAGCACAAATATATTCTTTTGTTTACTAATGCAGTTAGATAGTAGGTACTAATAAACTTAGTACATGTGCAGGCTTTTGCGTATACTTGGTACCCCGATCCAAGCGTTACGCCTTCCCCACCTGTTACACCTATCGCTATGCTGCTCAGCTACGAATACCGTATGGACCTGTATCTGTGGCGACGAGCAAACCGGGAGAATCCTGTATCCGGCCTTGCGCCCATCTCACTGCGTATCGAGATTGACGGATTCGACCGGGCGGAATTTGCGACGGGCGTAAAAGCAACGCAGTCCGCCTGGTGCAAGGAAAACAAGCGCCTGCAGGTAGAACCTGGTTTATCAAAGGAGGAACAGCAGTTACTTGATCGCTACAACAAGCGCCTGGCGAGTCTGCTGGTTCAGGCAGACAAGGCGTATGACGTACTGCGGACGCAGGGCGAAAACCCTTCCCCGGCTGATATTCGGGACTTACTACGGGGCCGGCCCATCAACGCCCGCCGTCTGTTACATGCCTTTGAGCTGCTGGAACAGATGAAGCAGTCCAAGGGGATGCAGGTTAACACGTTCGGTGTTATTCACAGCGTCCGCACCTTGCTGGATACGTACCTGGGAGCGAAACACGCCAAAGCCTTGCTGCTGTCAGCTGTCACGGTGGAATGGGTGCGCCGGCTGGAGCGGTGGATGATTGCCGAGAAATACAAGGTGTCTACCATCCGGGCTTACATTGGTTGCCTGCAACAGGCGCTGGATGAAGCCGCGCACGAAGGCTGGACTACCACCTCCGCTATTCGGGATTACAATTTTCTGTGTGCGACCTATGAAGCCGAGAAGCGTCATTTGAGCCTAGCGGAAATTGAGCGGCTACGGGCTGGCTGGGCGGGGCTGATTCCGCGCCTGCATCCGGCCGCCATTATGTTCCTGGTCAGCTGCTATACGGGGCTGTCCTACGTGGATTATTGCCGCGTTGCCCAGGAGCCCGACAAGTTCTTTGTACTGGCTCCCGATCCCGTTACCGGTCGCATGGCCCGGGGTATCCGGTTGGTGCGGCAGAAGACCCAGCGCAAGACCGTTGAAACCTGGACGCCCTTGCTGGTGCCGGCCGCCGCCTTTCTGGATAGCCTGACGGTGCCATTGCCTACGCTAATGCCCAACACGCTGAACGGCAACCTAAAGGAAATAGCCCAGCGGCTTGACCTGTCGCTAAAAGACCTCAAATACAAAGACGGCCGCAGCTCCTTTGCGCAGTGGGCGCGGGAATCACTCGGCAAGGAAACGGCAGCAGAGCTGGCCCGGCACACGGAAAAGGTAGCCGACAAGCACTATTCCGAAGCCACCTCGCAGGAATTGCTACGCAGGATGCACGTTCTTGGCGCCGAAATATCCTACAACTGATGTACGAATACCTTATCTACTACGAAGACAAACGAGGCGCCGGCTTCCTGGTAACGCTCCTTGCTGACTCTACCCGGCAGGCCTACGATCTGTTTCGCCAGCAGCACCCGGAAGCGGTGTACTGTGACTGTGGCCTGGCTTCTGCGGCCTAGCCCTTCAACCAGGTAAGCACCCCATACAGGACCAGACACAGCACAGCAATACCCAGGGGTTTCCACCACCAGGGGTCGGGGTTGTCGCGTTGGTAGTAGCCGGGGTGCATGGAGAGCAAGATAGAAAAACCCGCTGGTTGGCGCCAGCGGGTTTCTTTCGTTTTCGGGCCACGGTATTCGGGCTACCCGATTCTCCCTAGTCGGCTCCGGTTGCCGACTGAGCCCGCGTAAAGCGGATGATTACTCCTAAGCACTCAAATATACGCAACTCCCTGCAAAACAGCCCAGCCGCCTACGTGTATACGCGGGCGGCTAGTAGTCGTGTTCCTCCAAGTCGCAGTTGCGAGGAAGTCCAGTAAAAGGGCCGGGGGCAAGGGGCCTACCACCCATGTCTGTATTGTCCTTTATTCGCTGCTCTACAAACGCTGGCGTAACACTTTGTAGTGACGCTACCATTTGCTCCCTACGCGTGGTGACTACCGCAATTTCTTCAGCTGTCATGGGTTGCGCGGCTAGAACTTCTCGCGCTCCTGGGGCACACGTCAGATTATTAGCACACTTGCTACAGGCGGCATGTTCAGGGGCTTCAAAAGCAACCCACACCAGCTGGTCTGTACTGCGAATAGGCGTTACCGGGGAAATCATAGCCGACCAGCCCGTGACTTGCAGCGTGTGCCCGAACAGCGTTACCGGCCCGGCTATCAAGGCGGCAGCGTGGGGCAGCACATACTCGCACCACAGGCGAATCGGGAACCCGACCTTGAAGCCGTAGAAGCCCGTCATGTTGTTGTAGTACGCTGTCGGCACAACGGCGTACTGAGGCTCAGCAATCAAGTCTAGCCGGTAGCCATGCCCAGCCGGGGCTGTCATTAAGATTTCGTCTAGGTTCAGCGTTGGGGCCTGATGCCGCATTACTTCGTCTAGTAGTTCGTCAATGGCCTCGTGGGCATACCCCACATCTGGCAAGTCCATACCAGACCGGCAGCCTTCCCGGTACTCGCGGATGTCTTCTAAGCGTTCCGGGCTCATAAGCAAAGACCAATAACAACACCAGCTGCTAAAGCCCCAGCTAGAAGCAGGCCGCCCACCAGGGCGAAGGGTTTCCAAAAATCACGAGGGGCTTCCATTTATAGGGCCCGGTAGGGGCGTTTGCGGTGAAAGGATGCCAGCCGGGCCATTGTGTAGGAGTACTCAGTAAAGCGGTACTGCAGCAGGCCCCGGCGGCTGTAAACCGGGTACTCACCATACAGCTCAAAGTAAGCTAGGTCTTCGGCGTTCATACGTGAATATACGCAGAAACGACCTATTTAACTAGCTAACAGTCAATTATTTATCCACATTCAGCAACTCAGGGTAATGCTTCCAATCCTTGACCACCGGCCCCGCTAAACACAAGCTCCAGCTTTCTTCTGCTAGTAGCCCCGTAATCCGGTGAATGGTATCGGGCAGGATGGTAAAGGCCGCGCCCGGCCGCCGGTCTACGTCCTCATGCGGGTGGGTGGGGTGGCCTGGCCGGTAGATAGACTCCCGGTAGCCGCCTGCCAAAACATAGGTATCGAACCGGCAAGGATGATCGTGAGGGGCTCCATCGTCTGCCTGTCGGAGTTGATGGAGCATCGCCCATCTGCCATCTTCCAAGGGGCCTAGCGTGTACTTAGTAAGCGGGCCGTAGTGCTCTGTTTTCCAGACCTTAACCGGCCAGAACGGGAGCAGCTCCCGCAGCTGGGGTTCGTAGGTAGCGAGGAAGGTGTCGAGGGTCATAGCAGGAAGATTAGGAAGGCCACCACGCCAGCGGCGGCAGCTACGCGGAGGAAGGCGCTGGCTACCCTTCCTTCTGAGGCGGGAGTTAGTCGGCGAAGTAGCTTGTCGACCAGAGCCGACGAGCCCACGGCAAACACCGGGTCGCCTTTGCTCCAGTTCAGCACCGGGTCAAACAGGGCTATGCGGAGTAGGGCCGCTATTACCCAGCGGTCGACGTGCCACACCAGCCCATCCCGGTATTCGAGTCCTACCGACACCAGCAGCAACACATACAACCAGGGATAGAGGTAGTGCAGGGGGACGTTCACGCGGGCTTGCTCCGTCGACGGGACGTAGCGCCGGGTGAGCAGGTTCAATAAACCCTGGGCGCGGGCGTCGACTACCACGCCCAGGGTTAAGAGCAGCAGCCAGAGCATCTACTTGCGGCGGGCTTTCTCGTTCAGGCTTTCGCTGCGCACAGCATCATAGACCGCGTAGGCGAATACAGCCAGCGCCGGCCAGAACGTGATGTGAGAGAGCCAGCCAAAGGAGCCGGGCGTGTAGATTTTGGCGTCGACCAGGATAGCCACGGTGGCAATCACTAGGGCAAGGACGGTTGGGATTTTCATGGCAGTTGGGGAGTTAGACAGTTAGGGAGTTACTTCTTTGGGTAGGAGCTGGTGAATTGGAAGTGCATCCCATCGGCGTACTTCCAATCAGCCCCACACACCCATTTATGCTTGCGCCACACAGCCAGGAAGGCATCGGTGAACATGCCCTTGCGGCTGCCCATCTTCACGCCCAACGGGTTGAGCATGGCGTTAAAGTCGAGAGCCAGCCCCCAGCTGTGGATGCTGTATTCATTCACGCCCCGCTTCAGGCGCACGTTAAAGCACCCATCGTAGGTCTTTAGCTCCTTGATAAGTCCGGTGGCCAGCAAGTCCAGCAGCACCGCGTCAAGGGCTTCCGTTGCATAGCGGTTCATGTAGACGGCCGTAGGGCGGATGTTGCCATACTTCGGGAAGTAGGGCTTCACGGCAGCCGGCAGTTCGTGGCGCACCATCCATTTATCGACAAAGGCTTTCTTCGTCGGGTCGCCATAAGTGGCAAGGCAGAGCTGGGTATCAGTCATGGCTTCAGGCAGTAGTTTGAGTAGGTTTCTTGCGGCGCAATCGGGCGGCTACAACAGCCCATCCCCCGCCAAACAGCAGCCAGTAGCCCGCGCCCGCACCGGCCAGCCACAGGGCGTATTTCAGCCAGGGTGTTGGAGGCTTGATCGTGGTAGCGGTTGCTGTAGCGTTGGGTGCGGTAGCAGCGGCCCCGCCCCGTTGGCCGGCTTTGGTGTTGTCGGTCGTCGTTTGGTCAGTCGTTACTACTGCCTGCGGAGCTGCTGCCACTGCTTGTGCTCCAGTGCCCTTGGCAACGACCTTCTTCGGCCCGGCGGATGCCTTAGCGTAGGCTATCTGTGCTTTCTGCCAGGCGGCTAGTTGGCGCTTGTAGTCGCGCGACTCGCGGCGGGTGGGGTTGGCAGGGAGAGCTGGGACTGGGAATGAGGATAGCTCCGGAGAAAACGAGGATAGCTCCGGGGCAAAAGGAGGATAGCTTGCCGGCCGCCGGCCTACATCGGGTGTGTGTAGTACCTGGTGCTGTGGTTCGGGGCTTTCCTGGGTGAGCTGGCGGGCGGGGTGGCAGGATACGGCCATAGCCAGCAGCCCGCCGAGGAAGAACACGATGAAGATGAACCACAGGCCGCGTTTGGTTGATTCGGTCATGCTTCGGGTGTGCTTGGCACATTTGATTGGGCGGCCTTGATGAACTTGGATAGTTCGGCCTCGGCCTGGTCTTCTGTTACATTTAGGCGGTAGAATGAACACCCGCGAATAATGGCCAGCGTCTCTTTGGGGGTTAGCCCGCCGCGCTGGTTCAGGCGTTCCAATGTTTGGTCATGATTGCGATAGGCTTGTTTTTCAAACGGGCGCAACACCTCCATTGGAATGCTTTTCAAATACTTGCCTTCCATGATAGTCATGTTCATTCCACAGGTGCGCCTTGCGCGTTGGGGTTGGCAACTTGATCCATAATTGGGGGCGTGTAGCCGGGCGGATTCGGCACGGCCAGCGGGTTGCCGGCGCTATCGGCGGTCTTGCGGTCCTGGAACTTCTCGTAAGCCTTCAGGCCAGAGGCTCCCAGCGCGTAGGCCAGCAGGAACAAGGCAGGTTCGGCGCTCAGGTCTTTGCCCATGCATTCCGCCACGGCCTTCGCAAAGCACAGCAGCAGCCCAGCGTAAAAGGCTTGCGCCCGGAACAGGTCTTTGGCGACGGTATGGCCGGGCGGGTTTTCGGTAATGTCCCGCCACCATTTGGGGATTAGGTTCATTTGCCAGCCTGCTTTTTCAGTTCCAATTGGATAGCCAAGTGCCGGTCAAAGGCCGCCACACTCCCCCGCAGTACTTCGTTTTCGTGCTCCAGCTTGTCCTGCCGCTCCTTCAGGTAGTTGGTCAGCACTCGATCATCCTTGCGCTCCAGCCGCATTTCGGTCACCAGCAGGGTGAGGGCGTGTACTGCCTCCTTGGTTTCCTTGGTGGCCGTGTCAAACCCCGTAATCGTGCGGTTAATCAACCATCCTACTACTGCCACGACAGCCGCCAGCCCCGCGCCGACGGCTACGTTGGGAATGGCCGGGGCGGCGTCTAAGAGCAGCACGGAGGCGGTAAACAGGGGAAGGGCCGTAACGGATAGCACGAGCATTGGCGGTGGCAGGAGAGCAAGGCCGCCTAACGTCTCCTGCCATCCCGGCCAGTAGCTGGGCAGCGGAAGCCATTCACGAACGGCGGTGGAAGATGAGTAGGGCATGGCTGCATGGTGTTTGGTCAGGTCAGACTTTGTCGAAGGTTCCGGTAGCACCCCCGGAAATAGTGGCGCCCGTCTGGGCTATGTCCCAGATTTTGCCGCCCGGCGAACTGGCCTGCACGGTGTAGGCGCCATTGGCCAGGCCGGTGGTGTTGGTGGAGGCGCTGAGCGTGATGGTGTCGCCCACGCCCCAAATGGTAATGTCCCTGGAGCCCGTATAGGTCAGGCGGACGGTCGAGGCATTAGTGCGGGTCAGGTTCACGCGCACCTTGTTGTAGGTGGTGGTAATACCCAGCGTGCTCAGCAGCTGAGCGACTTTGGTTCTTTCCTGCGTCTGCACCAGGGCCTCATTCAGCTGGCCGGCCGTGAAGCCATCCAGGCGCAGGGTCTTCGCGCCGGCCGGCCGGCTGGCGGCGGTAGCTAAGAGCGTATCAAACAGGCTTTCCATTTCCGCCCCGCTCAGGCCGCACTCACGCCAGTCCATCGTGATAAGGACCGTTGCCCACTCCACATTCTGCCGGAAGGCCGCGAAGTTGACCCCGCCAAAGGCCGCGAAACGGGCTGACCAGTCCTTTAATTTGGTCAGGTCAGCTGCCGTAGCCGTGACAACCTGCGTGCGGTTGTTGGCGTGGCCCAGCGTTTCCAGCAAGGGGCAGCCGGTGATGTTGATGGTGGTCAGCCTACCGGCTGCGTTGGTGAAGGCGCCCAGGTTCAGCACCTTCAGCGCTGGCATGGAGCCCGTCGTAAACGTGCCGCTGAGCAGCCCGCCAGAGGCTTCTATCGTGGTCAGGCGGCTTCTATCGGTGGGCAAGCTCAGGGCGCTGAACTTGCCATTATCCAGGTAGATGCGGGCCGCGTTGACGTCCGCCAGGTTCAGCGTGCCACTTGTTAAGAGCGTGTTGGGAATGCGGAAGGCATCGGCAAACAGGCCCTTGGCCGTATGCACGTAACTCCCACCTACGTTGACGTACGTCAGGTTCTGGAACTTGCTGGTGTCGAATACGCCATCTTCCGAGCCAATCGTGCAGACAACCCCGGCGTTGTTCAGGTCGATGAAGGTGACTGCGTCGAAGGCGGAGGTATAGAAGTACACATTGTACAAGCCAGCGGCCGAGAAGCTCACCGTAAAGGGGCCCGCAGAGGGGACGGTAACCTCCTGCCCGGTGGACTCAACCAGCACCGTCACGGGCGTGTTGCTGTTCACGGTGCCGGTGTAGTTGCCGGATGCCGTGCGCAGCACCTTCACGGCCACGCTGGACACCCGCCCGCCCTGTAGAATCATTTGCAGGCGCGGGCTCATCGGATGTAGTATTTAAGGGCTGAGCCCGTCCACCAGAAGAAGATGCGGTTGATTTCGTTGTTCTTGTAGCTCTCACTGCTCGGCGCCTGGGTACCGGGAAGGGTGGGCTTGGCGGGGCCCATGTGGACAAGTTTGGTGAGCGTGTCTTCTACTGCTGTGGTGGTGTCGGCGGTGTAGGCAACCGCTGTTTGCGGGCTGGCATCCGTGCCGTAGTTGCGGTCTTTATCGAAGTAGAGCACCGTGCCGGTACTGACTACGGGCGGGTTGATCTTGGCATTCCACCCTGCTATCTGCGCATCCGACACCAAGCGGTAGGAGGATGTCTGCGGAATTGTGGAGGGGTCTACTGAGAACGTAGTGCCTGTTTGGGCAAGCCCCGCCCCGGCGGCGTAGGAACTAGCCCCGGTGCTTTCCACGAACGTAAAAACCGAACTACCCAGCGTACCGGAGGCGGCCAGCGTGGCTGTCCAGCGGCGGGGGTTGCCATTTCCGTCTACTGCATAGTCGCCCTCACTCACGAAGAGCGTGGCGCGCATAATTTCCGCCTTAGTGTCAGCATCCGTCGTGCGCGTCCAGCCAGCGGCTTTCGCTACATAAAGGCCTGAAGCAGCCGAAGCTAATGCCAGAATTACCCGGTCGCCTTCTAATAACTGTACACCCTGCACGATAGGCAGTCCAGCCGTTGCGAGAGTACCCCCGCCGGGAATAGCTGTCAGCAGTACCCGCGCTTCATCTTTGAAACTCAGGCCGTTCACCAGGTCTCGTAATTCCCCTATCGTAGCCAGGCGGCTATCGTTATCGATGCGGGGGCCGGTGCTTAGCAGGTCTCCTGTTACCGTGTCGCCTGCCTTGTTGATTGGGGTGAAGCCTAGCGCGTCCTGCTTGCCCTGCTCCAGATCGGAAACATCCTGCTGCAAGTCCACAATGTCGGCGCGGGCCTGCGTATCGGTTCCGTCCCCACCGCCCGAAGAACTCCCCCGCTGGTCGTCTACCGTAATACCTCCATCTTCCAGTAGCAGTACATCGGCATCCGTTACCCGGCATCCGGGAAGCAGGCGCACGGTTCCCGTCCCAACAGGGGCTACCCCATCGACAAACACAAAGAAGCTTCCAGCTCCGACTTCCAGTTCACCATAAATAAGCGACGGATTGATCTGGCAATCCGTGCAGTAGACGAGAGCACTCTCGGGGATAAGCAGCCGCCGAAAGACGCTAGCGTGCGCTGTCCGCTCCAACGCGATAATTCCCGCGCCGCTGGATTCGAAAAAGTCCACCTGCGCACAGGTAAGCACGACGCCGGTCAAGATTTCCACCTCGAACCGCCCACCGTTGATAAAAACGTCCGCAAAGGTAAGGTTAGCCGAAACGCTTAACCCCGCCCTTAACTGAATAATCCCATCAAACCCACCAGCGCCTGTTATCCCCCGCGCTTCTGCCAGGGTGTGTACCTGGTAGCGGGTTCCATCCGGGGCGGTAACGAGTACCGGACTACCCGCCACCGCTTCCCACCAACACTTTTCCGGGTGTTCCGGGTCGTAGGCGGTAAGCGTGGTTTGCAGGGCGGCTACCTTCTGCGCTTCCGTGGCTGTTGCCCACCAGTCCATATCAACCCGCAACCGCTCCTGGGTTCCGTCCGGGTAGGTGATGGTCATGCCAACTCCAAGCTGGCCGGAGCTGTAGGGGTTGTAGGTGTTGAGCTTCCCGTCAGGACTGGTTTGCAGCGCAGCGCGGGCGGCTACGTCTGCTACGGGTTTGTCGTGGTCACCCCAGCGGGCATAGTGGGTCGTCTTGCCGTTGTCGGTCAACGGTACGGCCGCGTCACTAAGGTTTGTTCCGAGTAGGTTCGCCATTACAGTAGTTCGATTGAGACGGTGCCGGAATTGAGGGTGCCGTAGACCAGCAGGAAGCCTTCGGGCTCCCCTTCGGAGTTGATGAAAGTGAAGGCCCGGGTTTGGAAAGCCGAGTTCAGCAGGCCGCCAACCTTCACCGTAGGGGTTCCAGCGGTTGCCTTGTAGGCGAAGACCGGGTATTGGCTGGCCAGGGTGATGGTGCGGGCCTGCTGCCGGGTTTCCCCGAACTCCTGCCCCCAGCCCTTTGCTGTTGCCTCAGTGCCTGTCATGGCTTTCAAAGCCGTGCTCAGGGCGCCGGCCGAAATGGTTGCTGGGTCTGAAGAGAGGGCTCCCCAGAAGCGCTTGGATTGAATCAATACCTTCACCTCCGCCTCTTTAACCAGTCCTTCGGCATCAGTGGCCACGTTCTTGAAAGTGGTCACGCCTGTAGGGTTTGATTCGCTTATAGGGTTGGCAAACACATGCACCGTCCCGCTCAGGTTGGTTGTTCCGTCGCCCACGTCCTGGCTTTCGCCGGCCACGGTTACGGTAGCGATCAGATTGTCTTTTTTGGTGACGGTCCAGTTAAGCTCAGTAGCCAGATCAGCACCCGGCTCCCGCTTGAGCGCATCCGGTGTTGATAGGGCGGGCAAGGGTGGAAGCTCAGGCGCTACAATGGCCTCGATGGCTGCTCCATTGGCGTCGTTGTTGATAGTAAGCTCCTGCCCGGCGGTTATGCCCAGCCCGGTTTTGGTAGCGGTGATGGTGCGGGTTCCGACTTCTACCGCTCCACCTCTGGCCGCTACGCTGTCCGTTGCCAGGTCGTAGGATACCGGCGTCAGGGTTTCGCCCTCTTCCTCGTCTCCGCTGACCGTGTAGGCGTCCGGCAGCAGCGAAATCGTGCTACCGCCAAAGGCTAGCACGTCCGGCCCGCCCGGGCGGTTGGAGACACGGTACAGGGTGCCCGGTTTCAGGGCGGCATCCTGTCGCGTGTTATCCAGCTGGCTCCAGGTGCGCACCAAATAGGTGTCGGTCACGCCAACAAACGAGCGTAGCGCCTGCAAAGAGGTTACGACGTCCCGGTCTTCCGGCGCAAGCGCGCCCGGCCGATGCACCACAAGCAGGTCGTTGAGTTGCAGCGCCAGGGAAAGCGTCAGGTCTGTTGGTTTACGATCCATTGCCTTGTAGAAGTAAGTAGCCGCCTGCTATGGGGCGAGGGTCGCCAGCTTGGTAGAGTAGCCGGCCCGGTTCAACCGCACCAACTGACAAGCCCAGCAGCTGCACGGCGGTAATCGTCCACTCTACATTGCGCACGTCGTAAGCACAAGCGGGAAGCGGATACACCCCCGGAGTGTCTTCGCTAGGGTCGGTTAAGAGCGCCCCCGGCCAGAGGTCGCCTAAGAGCACACCCGACAGCACCTGTTGGGGCCGGCGCTGGCAGATAGCGCGGTAGGAGGCCTGCCAGTCAATCAGCTGGTATTGCCGCTCCGGATAGGCCGGCTCAAACCAAAGATTGGTCGGCTTGCTATCGGCTCCTAGTAGGGTGCCTTTCCGGCGTACCCTTGGCGTATCCGTATGAAACAGCGTCAGGCTTTCATCGAGCCGGGTAACATCGAGCTTGTTGCTGGCAATGGCTTTATCGGCGTAGTCTTCCTCTGAGAAGATTTGCCCGAAGAGGTTATCCAGCTGCCAGTGTAGTTTCAGGTCTGTAATGCGTACATCCATCGGCAGCCCATCTCCGGGCACTTCTGGCTGGTAGAAGCGCAGCGAAGCACCCGAAGTAGCTTGCGGAAGGGGGGCGTCCCGACGCGGGAAGAAGCCTTGCAGTTCGTAGGTTTCGCCGGGCTGGGGAAGGCGGACAATCGTGGTGAACCCATCCGCATCCGCTAACTGCGGTTCGTACTCTTTGCCATTCACGACCAGCACCATCCGCATAAACGGTTGGGTCGTCGTGTCTTCGGTGTCGTACTCGCCCGTTACGGGGGTGATCTTGCCGGAGATAATGAGTGCCTGGCGTTGGTCTTTGTAGAGGGGAATAGGAACGGTAACCGGGGTTTCCAGGTAGCTCAGTAGACCGGAGAACACCCCCGGAATGCCGCTCTTTAGCTCAATCTCCGGGGTTTTGCCCTTGCCTGCATAGTGCAGGGTGTAGGAAGCTGCACCGCTCCAACCCGGTAGGGTGGTAGCTGTATCCGCTGGTAGGAAAGGCGCCAGCAGGTTAGCGACCTCCCCCGGCTCGGCTTTGACGGTTACCTGCTTCACCGCCCCTCTTTCGGAGGCGGTTTGAGAGGCTTCTACCCAATGCGGGTGCCCTTCCGTGGGGATTTCCACCGACACCAAAGGCTCCACAGTGGCCGTTGGTAGACTCTGGCCTTCCGCACTGAAGACGAAATAGGTCTGCTCTTCCGTGGATAGATCAGCGAACCGCTCCCAATACCAATAACCCGCCCACTGATACAGTCGGCACCCCCGACTTTCCAGGATGGCGTTTAATACTTCTGCACAATCCCATGCCTCCCCCTTGTCGGTGGTGTAGCTGGCGTAGGTATCGACAAAGACCTGTTCTAAGACACTCCCAAGGTCAGGCCCACCACCGACCGGGTAGAGGTTATCGAGTACTCGTAGAGGTAAGATTAAATCGGTTTTACCCAGGCAGGTTTGCACGACCTGCAGCAGCGACCACATACCCCGGTAGGGGGAGCCATCGGGCCGGGCAAAGGGCTTGCCCGAAAGAGTAGCCAGGGCATCCGTGGCCTGTAGTTGAAGCGGTTTAGGAGCCGACAGATGGGGAACGGTGTACTGCTCAGGCAGTATCCAGCCCCTCCAAAGCTCTTGCTCGTCGCGTTCAACGACAACCCCAACCAGTCGTTCGTGCCCGCTGAACACGTCGAGCAGCTGGTTGTCGTAGGTCAGCAGAATGTCTAGCGCACACTCCGAACCCCGAATACCGGGCACAAAGGCGGTTTCCATTGCCCCGGCTTGCCAGTCGAGCACCAGGGGAACATCGGAGCCTATAATATCTTCCGCCTCGCCCGTATAGCCCAGGTAAGGAAAGCGAACAACGATATCCCGATTCCAGAAGTCCTTAAAGGCAAGTCGGTAGCGGTCAGCATAACTCGCCACGACTCGCACCAGCGTAGTAGCTGTACACCCGCCTTCCCGGGTTTCGGTGGCGGTCAGGGGGTAGAGCCCTTGCGGCAGTTCCTCAAACAAAGGACTGGTTTGGCCGGCGTCGGGCGTTCCATCCAGCCGGTAGAGCACCGGCCCCACAGCACCCGTAGTAGTAGCGGTTATAGCCCCATAGCCGGTACTGGTATTGAACGTGGCCGTGCCTGCTACCGTGATTCCACAGAGTCGCTGGCAGGTCGCTACGTTGTCGTAATCGATCGTTGCAATGTAATCGGGCACACCCGCGTAATAGACTCTGCGCTCGGTGTAAGGAGCCTGACCCGAAGCCAGGCACCAACGGTCAAGTATCTCAGCAGCCGTGCGAGTGAACCTGGGCGGGTTGTCGGCTACGGTGTAGAAGCCTAAATCTTCCTTTACCTCTACTGTGTGCGAGGAAGGGAGGTAGTACACATCATACTGCGAGAGTAAGCCTATTTCGCGAGGTACCGCCCGGTAGCTACGGGCTAGTAGGATAGCGCCAGCGGGGGCGGTGAAGTGATTGGCTGGAGCGGGCAACAGGTCAACCGTGGCGGGGCTGTTGGGGGCCGGGCACTCAGTGGCGTTGGGGGTTCGTTCCCGCCGGCTGGTCCCGTCTAGCGCGTAGGCTGGGTATACGTCTACTCGCGTGGTATCCTCGCAGTAGAAGCCCAGCAGCTTGGTAGCGGAGGGAGTGAAGGGCGCCGGGAACGGGGCGTTGTAGGTGCTGGTTCTGGTTTCGTCCTCTCCGGTGCGGGTGTTGTAGCTCCATTCGGTGACAACCGCTTTCTTGCGGTCCTCCCCAGGAACTACCGTGCGCTTTACCAGAATCAGAGCCATGCACGAAGCTACCCCCAGGGGAGGGCGGGCGGAAGGCAGGCGCGGGGTATCACTAGGACAAACAAAAAGTTTAGTATACTTGACGTTATGAAAAAGCTACTGCTATCCTTGGTGTTGATTCTGGTGTGTTATACCGTGCGGGCGCAGAATGTAAAGGCGCTTGACGAAAAGAATGGTTTTAGAGATGCGCGGTTCTGGGCAGATACCACCGCCATCAAAGACTTGGTTTATTTAACCACCTCTCAAGACCGCATACGGTATTACAAACGAACCAGCGACAGTCCGTCGATAGGCAACGCCCAAGTAGATATATCTTATGGGTTCTACAAGGGTCGTTTAATGGCAGTGGTCCTCACCACTAATAGCGCAAGCTATCTGCTTGATGCGTTGAAAGCGTCTTATGGCCCTGGTATTCAGAATAACAGATATATACCAGAGTATTTTTGGCTGGGCCAGCAGGTTTATATGTCATTTAAAGAAGATACAGCCTTGCATACAGCACAGGCAGTTATTATCAGCCGCACAATGCAAAAGCAACAAGAGGAGGATAATAAGAAGGCAGCCGAAAAGGCAAAGGCCGAGCTGTAAACTTGCTATACTTTGCGGCCAACTATGCGCCCCTGTCTATTTACGTGCAACTCCATTACCTGAGAAAGGTCACTGCCTTTTGCGGTTAGCAGCACATTGATGGTATGGGTAATGTCAGTAGGCGGCGCGGGGGCGGTATTTCTTGATTGGCTAGTGGGTGGGGTGTAACTTTTTGGCATTGGCGAAGAGGCAAACGAAGGCGATGGCGCGCCACCCGAACCGCCGCCAGTGATTCGGCCAGCGGCGCCACGCACGGCCGTACCCAGAGCAACCAGAGCTATACCACCAGCTATTGCCAGGGCTGGGTTAAGACTACTGAGCGCCTCCTTGATGCCGAGAGCGGCTACACCTGTAGCAATGGCAAGCTTACCCAGGTCAATGGCCATAGAGCCTATCCCACTAAGCAGAGCCGCGCCTACCAACTCCATCCCTCCGGCGCCAATCGCCATCTGGCCAATGGCCTCCCCAATGCCAACGGCAATATTTTGCAGTCCGGTAACCAGTACTTCATTCAGCCCAGCAGTAAAAGCCTCGCCAGTCGCCTGAAATTGCGCCATTTGCGAGGTTGCTTCTTGCAAAGGAGCGGTGAAGGGGGTTATATCAACTGTTGGTAGCTGGGTTGGCAGGCTGCCAAAGTCCAGCCCACCAAACGCTACCTTCTGTTCTTCTACCTTCGGGGCTGACACGCCCGCACTAGCGCGACTGGCCATTGCGTCAGTAGCCACAGCCAGGTCGCGCAGCTGCTTTACGTACCCTTGTACGACTGCCGAAGCTGGAGCAAAGCCAGCTGAAATAAGCGACTTGATACCCGATTCCAAGGCAGCGCCCCGCCCGGAAATGTAATCGTACATCTGCCCAAGGGCCTTGGAGAGATTCACGTTTTCCAGAAGGCTCTGACGCACTTTGTTCAGCGCCGACTGCATATCATCGCTGATAGCAGCAACGGCTGGCGTGAAGGTGTTGAGTTCGCCAACAGCCTCCCGAATTCCCCCAGCTACACCCAGCGCCTTGTTCGTCAGATCGGCAAAGTAGCTGGATAGCCCTGTGCCTTGCGGCGGGGCCTCTGTAAAGCCCAATAGATTCGCCAGGGGCGCAACAAGTCCGCTTAGCGCCCGCTTGGCTTGCTCGGCAGCGGCTGGCAGATCACCTTGGAGCAGTCGGGTAATACCGCCAATTACGCCCCCAATCACATCAGAAATAGCCCGAATGCCTACGGCTATTTCCCGAAACAGGGTTCTGAAGATGTCAGCTGCTGATATGAGGTCGCCAAAGGTGTCTCCAACCGACAGCGAGTTCAGCGCGTTCATGATTTCGGCAACCGACTCGCTGACCGATGCTGCCAGCTCCCCAAATAGCCGCCCACCTTCACCCGAGGGGCCGAAGTAGGCTACGAGCGAATCCCAATTAGCAATGATAAGGGCCGCCGCGCCCGCCAAAACCCCAATAGCAATACCTACCGGGCCGGTTAACACACCAAAAGCCAGGGTGAGCGTTGGCAAAGCTGTAAGAACGGCACCAATGGCCACCAATACCGGCCCAAGGGCAATAGCGAAGGCACCCACAGCTAGAATAACCTGCTTGGTTGCTGGACTCAAGGCCGAGAATTGCTGCCGCAGGCCAGCGATAAACTCCCCAAAGCTGGCAAGCGCCTCCTTTAGGTTGAATTGCTGTACGATTTCGGTGCCGATGTCCGTAGCAAACCCCTTTACAGCATCGAGCGCGGTGCTCAGCAGGCCAGGCAGGGTTTTGCTTTGCTTCTCCATCAACCCGGAGAACTTCCCGCCCTCACTCGTAAGATCAGCAAAGGCCTTTTGGATGTTGGGGAAGCCTACTTTGCCGGTTTCCACCAGCTTCTTCACCTCTCCATCACTAACCTTGAATTGCTTGGCCAGCTCCTGAATAATCGGAATGCCCCGGCCGGTTAGTTGGTTGATGTCTTCTTGAAACAGCCGCCCTTGCACCCTCGCTTTGCCATAGATTTCGGCTATCTCCCCTATGGGCGCATCCACCCCGGCGGCAATGTCGCCAAGGGAGCGCAAAGTAGACTTCAGCTCAGAGGCAGGAGTGTTGAAAGCCAGTAGCTTCTTAGCCGCCTCCTGTACTTCGGGAAACTCAAACGGGGTCGTGTCGGCAAATTGCTTGAGCCCGCCTAATACTTCGCGGGCCTTCTCTGCCGAGCCAAGCATTACCTCGAAGTTGACGTTGGCTTTCTCCATGTCGCCGGCCAACTTCACCGAAACACCAGCCAAAGCAGCCAGCGGGGCGCTCAGGCTGGTGCTTAGGGTTTTCCCAACGTCTTTCAACCCCTCCCCAAACTTCACCAACCCACCCAGCTCTTTCCGAGCCGTGGCCATTGCACGCTGAAACTGGGATATTTCAGCGCCCAATACGACACTCATGGAGGCCAAAATACCGGAAGCAGCCATAATCAGTTTAGGTTGTCTCGTTTCTTAATGCGTTCAATCAGCGCACGGCGGGCCGCCTCAGCAGCCACCGGGTCGGGCGCGCTGAGCAGGGCAGCGCGGCGGTCTTTGCGCAGGGGGAGTAGCTGCGCGGGAGTCTTGCGGTCTTTCTCGTCGGCGTTGACGTTGTAGAGGATGCTGTAGAGCAGGCGGGTATGTTCCCACTTGTCCTCATCCAGCCGCATCCAGCCCCGTACTCTGCAGTTGTATTGCCCCCACGTCAGGCGGAAGAACTCCTTGGGCAAAAGCTGCAATTCCCCCAGGGCGAAGTCGTAGAGGTCGGCTACGCTGGTTCGGGGGCCGGGCTCGCCTGACCCACCCCCATCCGGTTTCCCAACTCCTGAAAAGAGGCGGTCAAGGCCTCCATCAAAGGAGTTAGTTGATCGGGGCGGGTGAACAGCACTTCGGCTATCCATTCCCGCGCCGTTTCCAGGTCGAAGTCAGCCGGCAAAGCATTGACCTTGCGGCGGGCTTTCAGGCCACAGTAAACTAAAGGGGTAATGGCATCGGGGTTGCCGCTGGTCAGGCGCTCAATGGCATCCTGCAGGTCTACGCCGGACAAGCCAACGTATTCCAGCAGGGCGCCCATTGTAAAGCCTACCGTGCGGGGTCTTCCCCCTAGCTCCAGCGTCACGTCGCCGGTTTGCGGTTGCGTTTGGATGGTCACGACTAAGCAGGGTTGATGGTTTTCACCAGAGGCAGGTTCAGGCGGATGCTGGTCGAGTATTTGCCCACATCCCCCACGCTGGCCGAGAGCGAAACCGACGTAAAGAAGCCTTTGCAGGCGTACTTGGCCTCACCCTCCTTGTCGGAGCCAAAGGTGAAGTCGAAGATGGTGCCGGCCTGCCAGGAGTCGATGATGTTCTCGCTGGTCACGTTGTCGGTGGCGTCCGTTGCCCCATCGCCGCTGGCGTCGTTGGTAGCGGTGGTCATTACCCCATCCGCTTTAGCCGTGGCCGAGCGGGAGCCGGGGAGGTAGTTTTTATCCTTGCCGCTGCGCTTGCAGCTGGCTTCGATTTCGTCGGTGCTCAGGTCCAGGCCGATGCTGTCGGCGCAGTAGACCAGTTTCCCCCCGATGCTTACGCCGAGGTTTTCAAAGGTGGATTCCGCAATCATGGAGAAAGAACTTAAAGAGGTGAGGGAATGCGAATGGTGTAATCCTGCCGGCGCCCGCCGATCTGACCGGCTTCATCGTACTGGTCGCCTTCACTGTCGAAGGAAAAGGAGGTGTCTGCCAAAGCCTTGCGCACGGCCAGGGCTACTGTACTCATCTGAGCGTAGCCAGCCGCGTAGACAGTAAGCTGCAGGCGAGCCTCGTCCGAGAGGGTGCAGGCGCGGCGGGTGCGGGCGCTGGGCTGTTGGTTGACTAGTTGATAGACTACCGCTGGCAGGGCGGCCCCGGCTTCCAACTGGTTCGGCCGGATACGCCCACCTAGCAACGCCGCCGTTTGCGGGTTGGCTTGCAGGGCGGCGTAGAGCAGTTCACCGGGGGCCATTAGGAGCGCTTTATGTAGATTTTGCGGCCACTAGGGCCGATGTAATAAGTTCCGCCTTTACGTCCGGTCTGAAGCGGCCCGCGTTGGCGCTT
This sequence comes from Hymenobacter guriensis, assembly GCF_015773195.1. Taxonomy (GTDB): domain Bacteria; phylum Bacteroidota; class Bacteroidia; order Cytophagales; family Hymenobacteraceae; genus Hymenobacter; species Hymenobacter guriensis. Next base: position 517,645 of record NZ_JADWYK010000001.1, on the reverse strand, counting down.
TCCCTTGCCGGTATTCCCGCCGCCATTAGGGCCGCCAGGTATATCCGATGCCTCAGGCAGGAGTTTGCCTGTGTCGAAATCCACATTGCGAAAGTCAGAGTCGAGTACTAGGCGTAGATTTTTTCTGATTCGCTCAATGATTTCATCTTTTGTTTGGTCAAAAGCGGGGCGCCAAAAGGGCCTTGCGGGTGTAGAGCCCGTGCTCTTGCCTGACTCCGTTTTGCGGGGGGCGGTGCCATACTCAATCAAGTGGGCCGCGTATCCTTTGTATTTTTCACTCCGGCGTGGCCCTACATACACTGAAGACCCACGACCAGCACCGCGACCAGCCAGCACTCCAAGAGACGCACGCAGGTCGCCATCATCCTTAGGGGCCAACTCCCGGCCCCTCTCAATCAATGGCTTGGCTGCGCTGCGCATTATCCCAGATATAACTTTGGGGCCAAGCTTCTTAGGCAAGGCATCTAATATTTGTTGTACCTCCTTGAAGCCCTCGAAACGGAAGTTATTAGCGGGCATCAGCGGCGTCGTTACGGGTGAGAGCAGTGAGTTTGAGGCCAGCGCGGCGGCCGATTTCGGCAACGTGGCTGATGTCGTAGGTTTGGCCGTTGTCAATCAGCCGAACGCGGGCGGTTAGTGCTGGCTCCCAGCGCGTCAGGTAGTACACCTTGTTGATAGCCACCAACTCGCCGGCTTGCACCGACTCCGCACCGCCTGCTTCTTCCCGCTGCATCCAGCGCTTACCTAGTGTGGTCCAGACGGGCACCGACTGCCCGAAGGAATCGGGGGTACTGGTGCTGGTTTGCACTTCTACCAAACGGTCCATCTTGCCGATGTTCATAGCACCGGGTCACGAAACTGTTTGAGAATAGACACCGCCGTTTGCGGCACCTCGGCAATGTTCAAGCCTACGACCACGTTCTGCCGGTTCTCATACCAGTGAGCCAGCGTCAGCCGGATGGCCTGCTTTATCAGCGCTGGTACATCCTCTGGCGTGGCATACCCAGCGGTGTAGCGCACCCGTACGGGCTCGGCATACCCTCTACGTAGGTCGGGAAAGTCCGTGGAGAGCGTGTAGAGCGCCACCCCGGGCCTTCCTTCGCTCAGCTGGTAGTCGGTTGTCAGGCCTGCGGTGTTCACGTCGGCATCGGTGGCGTAGGTCAAACTCAGCAGCTCACCCACGGGGGTTTTTAATCCCCGCAGCTCACTACCAAACCCGGCGTACACCGTCACGTACTCGGCTCTCATTAAGGCTGTATCGGTTCCCGCCTCCCACCATTCCGCGCAGGCCCTGAGCAAGTCTTGCACGTAGGCTACTTCCGTCATCATACTGGCATCCTGACTGGTTTCATCCAGGGGAATGCGCAGCTGCGCGGCGGCTTCTGCCAGGGTTAAGGGCAGGGCAGTCGGGCGGGTTAGCTGACGGGTGAGAGGGAAGAACATTACAGCTTCTTAAAGAACAGGTCGCGTTGCTCGATAGCCTCGTAAGCCTCGGTGCTGATCGTGGCTTCATCCCCGGCGAAATAGCCGAAAGAAGGGTGGGAGCGCAGGAACTTCACCTTGGTTTCCTTGGCCTTGGGTGGCGCAGGTTTGTCTGCCGTGGGCGCCGGAACGGTTGCGCGTTCTGCAGCTACAGGCGCGGCGGCGGTTTCGGGCTTCTCGGCTTTGAGCGCGGGCTTCTTGGTTTTCTTCTCAGACATGATCGTAAGGCTAGAGGGTGAAAGCCGCCCGGTGTTACCCGGGCGGTTCAATTACTAGGTCGTCAGGATGTCCTTCACGGCGGCGAAGGCCTTGGGCCGCTGCACCAGCACGTCGAAGAACGACTGGATGATGATGCGCACTTCGCCTTCAGTCGCCAGGGTGTAGGGGTCTACCGTGATATCCAGCCCACCCCACTGGGGGATCAACAGGTCGCGCCAGTTGCCGAAGATGGCAGCAGAGGCCACGCCCGAAGCGGTGCCCTTTGTGAGGTTCTTGGGCACAAGGGTGGTAGTAGCCACTCTTTGCCCGTTTAGCTCGTTATTGCTGTTCATCAGGAAAATACCCGAGCCAGCATCAACCTTGGTGTTTTTCAGCTTGGCTTTCGTCTGCACGTTGATCAGGTAGCCGGGCGAATCCATACGGATGTTCTGGTCTTCCACCAGTGCCTCCAGGGCAATCAGCATTTCGCGTGTAGGAGCGCCGCCGTTGGTTCCCATAGCCAGCGACAGGACACCAGGCGTATTGAGAATACCCAAGGGCTGATTGTTAGAGCCACTGCCATTGATAGAAGCGATTTCCAAAGCTTCCATGATGCTGTTTTCAATGTCCGTGCGCAGCATATTTTCATAAGCGCGGCTGGTCTGATTGAGGAATTGCAGCGTGCGCACGGCGAACGTGCCAAGCCGGTGGGGCGTCATTTCAGCCGAGCTGAATTTCTGGTTTGACTTATCGAGCGTGGTGTTTTCTGCTTTCCAGGTCGAAACAGCTCCTTGCGTCAAGGAAGGGACGCCTACGTTGCCAACAGTGCCCGTGAGGAACTGGGCACCAAGCTCTCGCAGAACCGTGCGGGGCCGGCTCAGGTCAATCACAGGGCGCAGGGTGCGATCTACCACGGCCGCTCCATCTTCAGGCTGCGTAAAGGGCGTTACCTCTGTTACGCCATTGTCGCGGCTTTCCAAAAGCATCTGTGGAACGCCTACGCCTTTCAGTGGAGAGCCAGCGGAACGGGCGTCTGCCTCTGCCTGCTGGTGCATTTCCTTTTCAATGCCTTCCAGTGGCTTGCCACCAGGATAGCCAGGAGCTGCACGAACGGCTTTCATCAACGAGTACTTCGCAATATCGCGGGCCTCGGTGGTGTTGTGGTTGTTACGGCTAACAGGCTCAGTACGGCCGGCCAGTTCGCGGTCGTTGGCTTCCTGACGTTCGGCAATGTCGATGTCGCCTTTCAGCGTATCGGCTTCAGACTGCAGGGTGCGAACCTGCGCTTTTTCCTCGTCAGTGAGGCTGCGGTTTTCCGTTTTGGCCTTCGCAAAGAGAGCGGAGGCAGCATCGATTTTGGCGGTGCGCTCTTCGCGCAATTGCTGTAGGTTTTTCACGGCTAGGAGTGAAGGGGTTAGAGAGAAGAGAAAAAGGCGTGTTCTTCGGCCATGCGCAGCGTTTCGGCATCGGGCGATTGGCGTTCGGCAGTATCCATATCGGACAGCCACTGTTTCATTTGATTGATTTCGCCCCCTTGCCCGTCGATAATGCCTTGGGCAAAGGCGCGGATGTCGGGGGTTTCGGCCTCTTTCAGGGCCGTGCTGGCCATTTCTAAGGCCATTTCATGATGGGGAATCATTGCCTCCAAAAAGGCGCGCTCAGCCAGTTCAGCGGCTGTTTCGTCGCGCTTACCCTTCTTTTTCGGCATTTTCATTCCCTTCATGCGGGCGTCTGGGTGTTCTTGCTTGAAGTGCTCCAGGCTGCGCTTGGCGGCCGTGGAGTCGGCATAGGCCGGGTCCGTGACCGGGCTCACGTCGTAGATTTTCTTGATGGCCGTGACAGTGCGCACGTAGAGGATTCCACCGCCTTCGGTTTCCTCCTCCTGCCACTCTTCCCCGTTGCGGGCGGTGGTAAAGGCGAAAGAACTGCCGACTACATCACCCCGTTCGAACTTGGCCAGCAAACGGGTGTGATCTGGGTCGTTGGGGTCATAGGCAATCCGGTAGCTCAAGCCCCCGTCAGCGTCTCGCGTCAGGGTCAGAGAGCCGGAGGTAGACCGCCCTAGTAGAATGTCGCGGTTGTGGTTGAACAGGCCTACCACGTCGCTCATATCGGCGCTATCCAAGGCCTTCGGGTCAATCACTTCCACAAACCCACCCATGTTCTTGGAGCGGGAGCCGCACACAATGGCTTTGCCCACGAAGGCTTCGGGGGTGTTTTCGTTGGCGCGGCGCTCTACAGAGAGCGTGCCAGCGGCAAAGCGGATTTCGGCGCTATTCGTCGGTAGGGTCGGCTTCATCGGTAGGTTTAGGGGAGGTTTGGGGGCCTTTGGCCGCTATTTGGGCGTCCGTTAGCTCGTTTACCCGGCTTAGGGGCATCATATTCACCTGGATAAAGCGCTCATCACCGGCCGGGCCGATGCCGTTTCGCTCTTCCAAGGCGCGTACTTCGTTGATGGAGTAGACTCCGCGCTCCAGCATCTTGCCGTAGTAGGTGGCGCGGGCCGTGGCGTCTGCCCGTAAAAGGGCCGTGATGTTGTGGCGGAAGTAGCTGTTTTCAACCTCATCCGTGCGCAGGAGCTTGAGGCGGTACTCCTGTTCAAAGTTCAGCAGCCAGGGCATGAGGGTATCCCCCACGTAGTCCAGGCTTTGCTGTTCGATGTTGTTGTTGGTGCTGCGCTCTAGGTCGCCAATCTTGTGCGGCGGCATACGCAGGATGGCGCAGATGTCAGACCGGGTAAGCTTGGCTTGTTCGATGTACTGCGCATCAGCCGGGGAGAGGGAAAGCGGCCTGGCTTTCATGCCTTCCTCCAGAATGAGGGGCTTGCCGGTATTCTCTACCCCGCCATATACTTCCTGGTAACTCTCGCGCAGGTTGGCCGCAGCTTCTTTGCTGAGGCGCTTGTCAATTTCCAGGGCAAGAGTAGCCCGGGTGCCGTTCTCGTAGAAGCGGGTTTGCGACCGGCTTGATGCCAGGCCTTTGCCAATAGTTTCGCGGTGGTAAGTGAGGACTGATACCCCCATTACCCCATCCAGAGAAAGCCCCCGCAGGTGGATTACCTCGTAATCAGCATAGAGCTTGGGGTCACCATTGAATTTGTACCACAGTCGCCCATTAGACAGCCGTACTTCGGTTTCGCCTGGGTGCTTAAAGTGGATTTTTGCCAGGCTCTGGCGCCCATCGCGCTCAATCTTGCCATAGGCGTTGCCTCGAAGGAGCACTTGCGCAACGAGGCTTTGACGGAGTTGAAAGCTATTCTGCAGCGCCGAGGCCTGCAGGTTCAGCAGACGAGTGGCCCGGTGGCCAGTTACTGGCTCAATACCAGCGTCCGTCTTGCGAAACAGCTGGCAAGGCAGCCCGGCAATGTCTTGACTGATGTTGTTCACCCCAGCCCAGATAGCGGAGATACTCAGGGCGGTGCGCTCGTTAACGCTGACGCCAGCAACACCCCCACCAAACCCCAACACAGCCCCAAGTACGCCCTGGTTGGTTTCTTCTGTGGACACCGATGCGCCTCGCTCTTCGCGAACAGCCGAAACGGCAGCGCGGAGGGGGGTGCTGGTATCGCGGGCAAGGAAGTTATCCCAGAAGGCCATCGTGTGCGGTTTGCTTTTTCAAAGCTCACCTGATGGCCGGGGGTATGCTAGTTAACGGGCGGGTATCACTAGGACAAACAAAAAAGCCCCACCGTTTCGGGCGGGGCAGGGGATAATTAGCTTATAACAAGATCAATCCCCGGTCTTCATACACACTACTTTCGTCTTCGGCGCCGGTCATGTATTCCCCGACAGCCATGATCGCCGCGACGGGTCCATCAATCTTGCTTTTCGGGTTCTCCTTACGGGGGAAGATATTTTCTTTCGCGTCCTGGTGTGCTACTACGTTCGACATCATCCACGTCATAACTGGGTCGCCGTTGTGGCGCAGCTTCCCGCTGACAACCCAGGCGTGTAGCTCCTTCATCGGCTCCGACATATTCTGTACCGTCATACGGTATTCACTGACAGGCAAGCCTTCCTCTGCGAGTTCGGCAGCAAACTTATTGGCTTGCCAGGGGTCGTACCCCATTACTTTCAGCTCGTGGGTAGCAGCCAATCCCCGTACATCATCTTGTATAGCGTTCTGGTCTATGACGTTTCCGGGTGTTACCACTAACATACCCTCATCTGCCCAGCCGGCGTAGTGCGCATTTTCTTCCCCCTCAACCATTGCTTGCGGCACGTAGAAGCGCCAGAATAGATAGAAAATGCCCTCCCGGTGAAAGAGCAGCGCCAGTGCCGCTACGTCGGTTTTGGTGGCTAAGTCAACCGCAGCCCAGCACGATTCGCCTGCAAACTGCTCCAGGCTCAGCGACTCATCAGCGCCAGCATTCCAGGCCCGCATGTCCATCCAGGCTTGCGCAGCATTCACCCAGACGTTCAAGTGCTTGGTTTGGAAGTTTCCCCGGGCGGCTGGCACCTTAACAGCCTTGTTGCCTTTACGGGTTACGTCCTCCACGTTCACCGAAATACCCCAATTCGGGTTGGCTTTTGCCCAGCTGCTGGGGTCTGCCCAATCATCATCTTCGTCAATGGTGAAGATAATGCCAAAATGCTCCTCGTCTTTGATAACACCGGAAAGCACTTTCTGGGTATAGGTTCTGGTTTCGTAGCAGATGCCCGACAGGTTAAAGCCGGCCGTTGTGATCTGCCACAGCATGGGCTGGGAGCGGGCGCCCGTACTGGTTTCAATAACGTCCACCACTTCCCGGGTTTTGTGGGCGTGCAGCTCGTCGATGATTCCGCAATGGGTATTTAACCCGTCCAAGTTGCCGCCTTGGTCCCGGGCCAAGGCCAGGAAAGACCCGCCATCTTCCGTGTAGATGCTGTGGGCGGCAGTCTTCACCCCAAACTTGCGCTGCAGGCCTTCTGACTTCTGCGCCATTTTCCAGGCGTCGCGCCACACAATCTTTGCCTGGTCCTTGGTGGTAGCGGCACTATATACCTCCGGCCCGCCTTCCCCGTCAGCGGTGAGCATGTACAGCCCTACACCGGAACTGAGGGTTGACTTGGCATTCTTACGCGGTATTTCCTTGTAGCTGACCTTGTAACGACGCCGCCCAAGATCATCTACCCAGCCAAAGGTCACGCACAGAATGAATATCTGCCAGGGCTCCAGTGTAATCAAAAGCTTCTGTTTGGCCCATTCTCCTTTCGTGTGGGGGAGTAGTTCAAGAAAACGGCAGATGCGGCTGGCTCTTGCCTCATCAAAATGATACTTAAACCGCTTGCGCTGCAGGTCGTCCAGCTGCCGTTGGCAGGATAACACAACCCACTTGCAGGCGCGGGCCGGCATCTTGCGTAGCAGCTTGCGGTAAGGAGCTAACTGCTTTTCGATTTCAGCCAGGGCAAAGTCGTCGCGCTCCTGCTCAGCGAGTAGTCGCCGTTTTTCATCCTGCAGCGGCTTCATCTGCGCCTTTATCTGGGCCTCTTCCGCGCCAGCCGCCACCATCTGCCGGGCGTAGGCGTGGGCAATGGCTACATAGTCGCGCTTAGAGTTCGTCCCAGCCATCTTTCTCTTCCTCAGTTTTGGCCGGAACGCTGATGCGCGTTCGGGCAGAAGGTGTCAGGCCAAATTGCTGGCCCAGCTTGGCAGCCCGGTCGCTGGCCTCGTTGTAAATGGTGACCCAGGGGCTTTTAATCTCATAACTACCCCCGCCTTTATTGGTCATGATAGTGGTATAGCCCCCTTCTTTCAACTGAGCGGCAGCGGCTTCCATTGTTGCTACGTGGTGACAGTACGACTTGAGCAGAGAGAGGTCGGCGCCATTCAACACGCCTAGTGGCGTAAGCTGTTTCACGACACGATACCATTCCGCTTGCCCGATTTCCGGCAAATCATCTGGCGCCATCTCGATTGTATCCAATTTTGGCAGCCTCATAGCATTGGGCGCATCCCGGCTGGGCCGATGGGTGCCTGAAAGCTTCTTGAGTTCAGTTGGTTTTGGGGCTGGACCGCGCATAACGTGAATTTACGGGGTTATTTCCCCTTTTGCTCCAAACTTGGACGCATGAAAATTTGACTCTGGGCTACGGTATAGAGCCTGACCCTATCAAGGATTTCGACCCCCTACCCCTGTTGGCCGTTTTTCGTGTGTTTTAAGCGTTCTGACGCACTCTCGACCTCTTGCTGGGCCTGTTGCTTGATATAATCCTTTGCGTAGCGCACAATGACAGGCGGAGCGACCCACGAGGTTAGGCTATGGCTGGTGCAAAGGATGTACGGGTTATCATCCTTCCACTCCGGCGCCTTACGAGCAGCGGCATAACATTCCTGCCAAGAGGTGTAGCTGGTGGGCAGAGTGCTGCTAATGGGAATTTCGGTGTTATTCATGACTGTTTGGGCTGAATGGTTCGTTCTGATTGACTCTTTCTTGCATGGCAGGGCTTGCACAAGGACTGATAATTGCGCGTGTCCCAGAAGCCGCCACCGAGACGCACGGGTAGGATGTGATCGACTACCGTAGCAACAACCGTTCTACCGCGCTTGGTGCATTCCCTGCAGCAGGGTTCGGTACTCAGGTGTAGCTTCCGGGCCTTCTGCCACCGGGCTGTACTGTACTCAGGGGAGCGGGCGGCGTGGGCTACGTACTCCTTGGGTACCTGTTTGGGCTGCCAGGGCCTTCTTGGGCTACTTGGGAGGGTGGGCATCGAAGACGGGACGGAAGGTGTAGTAGTCGAAGTCCTGCAGGGGGGTTATCTCCAGCATCAGGGTAATGCGCTCGTAACACGTCCCATACTGCCCTCTTCCCAGGTAGTGGCAGAAGCTCTTCGGGTTTAGGTGTTGGCGGGCCTTGAATTGCGGGAAGGAGTTGGGCGTGTGCGTAAGCGTGGCGCCTGCTGTAGGGCGGCAATCCAGATGCCAGGGGCCTAACCCGTTGCGGGAAGCAGGAGGTATCAGGTCGATAGGCTGCCCGCCCTTTAGACCGAGAAAGCGCATCAGCTCTGTAGAAGGGTATACCCGGGCAGAGCGGTCAACGGTTAAGGTCAGGGTAGCTGTATCGGGTGTCTTCTTGGTCGGTACCTCTACTACCCGTACTCCCTGGTGAGGCGGAATGGGGGTTGGGTGGTAGGCTGGGGCTCCTAGGAAGTTCTTGGGTGTGTTCATGGGGTGCGCGGCTTTATCCAATTTGCTTGTGATAGGTATGGCTATCCATGTTGCGCATCATGCCGCGCACCTTTGCGGTTTCCTCTGCGCTCATTGGCATGGCGTCAACCCCGGCTAGGCTCGGAGGCGGCACTAGCCCATGCTTTTGAATGAAGGCCATCACGAACAGCTCAAGTTCCCGCTTGTAAGCCCGCCAGTAGAAGTCGTGCTTTGCCCGTATCTCCAAAAATTCCAAATCAGTTACCTCAACCACGTAGGCCAACTTGTGGTCTTTGTGCCCTTTGCGCTCAAAGCCAACTGGTAAGATGGTGCTCATCACCTGAGAGATGATTCGGGCCTCGTCTACCGACTCTACAGGGAATAGCCTGTAACTGCGCTGCGTTTGGGCAAGGTCGGACTCGCTTATACCGTTCCGACTCATCAACCGCCGTAACATGGTCAGAGCGTTTTCTTTCTCTCCACCCACACCTTGCTCGGCGAGGCGCTGCATCTTTTTGGCGAGGTCTAGGATGTTACTCATGGCTTTTGGCTTTACTGTTGTTGGGGAATGCCGGCGGCTTTCGCGGCGGCGGTTAGTTGGTCGGCCTGGGCCTGGGTAAGTGAGTGGGCGACGAAGCGCTTTCCCTCATACCCTGGATGGGTGGCGACGGCGAAGGCGGGGCGAAGGACGGGCGGCGGTTCCTCTCGTTTCCGCCCCGCTACCGGCACCGGAGCGGCTGGGGGTGTCGGTGTAGCCTCTTGGGTGGGTTCGGGGCGTGGTGAGCTTCTTTTCGTGCTTTTCGGGGTATTGTATGCCCGGTACTCGGCGGCGGTCATATGTCGAACTGAATAGGCTCCGACCTGTCAAGGGAATACTCGCTGCGGTAGAATCGGCAGGCGTATAGAACATTTTTCGCCCCGCGCCACTGGTGCAGGTCCAACGTAATCGGCTGATCTTCGATGGACTCCAGGGCGGTTATGAGGCGCTGAACATCCACAGTGGTTGTCACCTCCCGGCCACGGGACTCACAAGGCAGTTCCGTGCGACCTTCGCCGGATAGTAGCGTACACCAGAAATCGTCTATGGTCATGGCTACCCGCTCGGCTGCTTGGTGAGGCTGCATCTGCCTTAACAGTGATTTGGAATTAAACAGAACCCTCATAGCGCCTCCCCTCCTTTCTGTTCTTCTGGTGTGGGTGGCGCTGGGTCTAGTGGGCTTGTTTCAACCAACGCCTTGCGGGCTTTGAAGTCGTTGAACATGCGGCGCAAGGCATTGCCAGCATCGCGGTTGCCTGCATGTAGATGCGAAATAGCTTCCGACACCTGCGTTAGCTCACTGCTGGTGTAGTAGACGGTTTGCAATCCACAAAACGCGTCCACCTCATGCTCCCGCAGCTTTGCCAGCGCCTCGGCTTCCCTGGTGCGGGCCGCCGTGAGAGCCTGCTGTAGGGTTGCTTTCTCCTGCTGCCACTCCCATACCCAGCCTTTGGCGTGGGCTAGTTGCTGGGCTTCTTGCTGGCCGGTCGGGCAGCGCTGGCGAAGAGTAGCGTACAGGAAGTCTATTCCTTCCGCGTCCAGGTGGGTAAGGATGTGGGTTAAGATACTGGTGGGTGTTTGTAGGGGCTGTTGGCGCTTGATTTCTGCCAGCCGATTTTCCTCTCCGGCCTCTGTAGTGGGGCAGCCCGGGCAGGCTGTGCAGTTTTTGGGTGTGTTCATGGTGGGGTTACTTGGGGAGGGTGGAGAGAAGAAAGGCGCGGCACAGGGCCAACGGGGCAGTATCGGCTATGGCTTCCGGGCCATCGAAGGTCTTGAAGGCGCGAAAGCTGGCCCGGAAGCCTAGTGTGCCCTTGTCAGATCCGCCCGTTAGCCAGAGGGTGCTGAGGGTGACGTAGTGCGTGGCATTCATCTTCTCGACTACCGGCCAAGCATCAACGATTTCGGCGCTGGGGTCGCGGTGGTCGTACCACTCTACCAGTTCATTATTGCTGCCAGCGTCGATGCCGATATTGCATTCCCACCATTCACCGGGAGAGGTAATCGTGGCGTAGTTGTAGCCCCAATCCCGCCCTTTCCTCAATTCAGAAAGCTGCCAGGAAGTAGGCTTAGGCTCCATCAGTTCAGTAATAAGGCGGTTCAGGTCTTGCCCGGCCGGCATCTGTTCAATCTGTTCTTTAGTCAAGTTCTCCATGTCGGTGTCTGCCCCTGTAGCCGGGGGCGGCGGGGCTACAGGTTGTTGAACTGCTCGTGGAGCTTGCTGGACTCGGCTTGGCGGCGGGCTATCAGCTTAGCCAGGAACTCATTGGCTGCCTCCGCGTCGGGATGTTCGCAGTTGTCACCTGTCCCTATGGTGGTCAGCAGGTCAAAGCTGGCGTCACTGGAATACACCCGAATAATAATTCCGGGCTTTTGGAAGGTGGACAGCTCGTGATTGGACTCCCCGATTTTCTTGTCGAGGGCCTTGGCTTGTTTCAGGGTTTCTTGATTCATGGTAGTAGTTGGTGTAGCCGGGGGCGGCGGGCGTTTAGGCGTTAGGGTTGAGGGCAGGCAGGCGGTTGTGCCAATCCAAAAAGGCAGCGTCCGACATGGCGGCAATCTTTCGCCGCAGGTCTTTGCGGGCTTTTCTGGCAGCCTCGCGCATCCAGCCGGTTTTGGTGACAGGCTGGACATTGTAGCGCATCCAGTCGCAGTGATGGCAGCACTTCCCCTCAACCGCTTCCATGTTATCATCCCACAAATCTTCTGTGAGGTGTCCGGTTTGGTCTTCATGCCTCTCTGCCGCCCGCTGGGCTGCTGGGGAAGCCGATTCTTTATCTCTCTGGCTCATGGTAGTGGTTGGTGTAGCCGGGGGCGGCGGGGTGAGGGGTGGTTAGGCGTTGTAGACAGGCTTTCGGACGCGGGGCAGGCGACGAGGCGAATAGTTTTCGCTTATGAAGTAGCGCCGCCAATTCAGCGCGCGGTTAAGACGTTGATAGAATCGATTGGCGGCGTCTTCGCTCAGGCTGGTAATGTCGTAGCGGCGTCGAACTGACTGATTGCGGCCGTGGTATGGCCTGACTTCCAGATAGTAATGGCTCATGGCTTCTTGAGGGGGTTAGGCGCGGCGGCTGGGGGCCGTAGGCGGGAAAGGAATGATGTTGAACATTTCACGAATGCGGTCCAGCACCCGGTCGCCGTAGGGCTTCAGCCCATCCCACGTTAGGTTCGTTGTCAGATGCGTAGCGCAGCCAGGAATGCGGCCGGCCTGGAACATGTCGTAGCGGGAGAGCAGAACTGTTGCCATAGCCGACGCCTCATTGCCGTAGCTCTTGCCTACCAACGCCTCCGTCCCCAGGTCATCAAAGCACACCCCGCTGGTATGCGGCTGGCAGTACACGTCCAGTCCGGCAAACCCGTCATCGGTGAAAGCGGCGTGTACGGCGTTGCAGGACTTCACCCCGAACCGCTGCCGGGTGTTGATCTGCCCCCAAACCCGCATCAGCGAAGACTTGCCAACCCCCACTGTACCAACTAGCATCAATCCCTTTTGACGGGAGAACCCAGCCCCGGCCGCATCGAAGGCTTCGTCGTCAGCGAAGTACAAAGCCAGTTTGTGCAGCACATCAGCCAGGCCGTGGTCGGTGGCGTAGTTGGGGTGGATGTGTTGCTTGGCGGCGGCCAGAAACGTGCGCTTCAGGTCAGCCAGCGAGAGGCGGCGGGCTTCCTGCGGGTTGGCCACGTCCCACCAGTACTGCGCCGTTTTCAACTCATGCCACTGCCGTTCCTGCTCAGCCCGCACCGCTGCCTGGATTGCCTGTTGACTGATAACGGCAAGTCGCTCTTCCGAAATGGGCAGCTCGTAGGGCGTAGCTGGAACCACCGGCCGGGGGCGGTCAGCTGCCGGGGTAGCCCCACCCGGCAACAGGGTCAGGTGCTGGGGTGTGGAGGCGGGCAGCGGCCCCGTAGGGGTTTTGGTAAGTGCTTGAGCGAGGGATTGCATGGGCTTGCGGGCTTGGGGTCGTCGGATTGGTTAGTTCTTTCCAGCGGGTGTTGTTGAGCCATGTCGAAGGGTGCGGGCGGTAGTCTTCGCCCTGCGGCCCTAACCAGTCGGCTTTGCGGGCAAACCAGGCCTTCACACTGGCTATGGCTTCGAGTTGATCGGCCTCTGAGAGGCGGGCGAATGCGGCGGCGGCGGCTTGCCTGTTTTCCTTCCGGGGGTAGGCGTCGTAGAAGGCGGCGAAATGCGCAGGCTCCTGTTTGGGCTGCTTTGGCCGCCGCGCCCCCCTGGTGTGCGAAGCCGACGCGCCTGGGTCTTCAGGGGGTAACTTTTCGGGGCCGCCGGTACTCTTCGTGTGGGAAGAGTACTCCACCTCTTCAACCTTGGCGGGCGCTACGACCTCTGAACGAAGTGAAGAGGGAGTATTTATTTCTTCTGAAGTAGAAGATGTAGTAGTAGATGAAGTAGAAGTAGTAGAGGTTTTTTTGGGTTCCGTTTGGGTTTCGCCAAAAAAACCCAGGCCTTTTGTTTGGGTTTCGTTTGGGTTTCCCAGGTCTTTCCGGGGCCGTCCGCCCCGTTTCCCGTTCTCTATCTGCTTCTCCCGGAAGGCCTCTTGCTTGCCCCGTTCCTCTTCTAATCGCTTGTGAATGAGGCGGCCGGATGGAGCTCCAACCTTCGTGAACAACGCCAGGGCTGCCTTGATAACCTTCACGTCAGCGTACTTGCACATGGCCGAAAGCAGCGCTGGGTTGGCTGGGATGCTTCCTTCGCGCCAGCAGTAGCTAAGGAGTCGGACGTACGCCCCCTCAGCTTCGAGGCTCAGCAGTGTTACCCGCTCGTCGGCTAAGTAGTCAGCCGCGTACCATTGGAATGCTGGCGACTTCATAAGCTGAACAGGTTAGGGTGCTTGGAGTGGAAGGCGACGTAGGCGTAGGGATTCACCAGCTCCATGCGGCGCAGCTTCTCTTCAAAGGCAGCGGGGAAATCCTTGGCAAACCGGGCCTTATCGTTCTCCCAAATCGAGTGGCAGGGCCAGCACAGCGTCACGATGTTGTCAGGATTAGCCCGCTCTGAGGGGTACATCTTCTGGGTCAGGATGTGCGAGTGGGTCAGGTTGTGGCTGGTTCCGCAGGCCAGGCAATACCGGGGGCCGGCGTCTACTACCTGGTAGGCTTTGCGGACCTCGGCTTTGGCTCTGCGGCCCTTGGGAGAGGTGTGGGGTAGTGAGCCGATGCGCTTGAGTGAGACGTTGCGTATCATGCTGGCAGCTTGTTGAAATATTGGTGTGTCTCCAAGCCGACGGCGAAGTGTTGACTTCTCAGGTAGTCAATTACTTGCGCCGGGTTGTGCGCCCCGGTATGCGTTTCGCCTTCCCCTTCAATCTGTAGCACATCCCAATTCCAATCGGCATACAGATTCACCACATACACCTGTTCGTCGCCTTCATCCATGTAGCCGCCTTGCTGGAACACGTCCACGCTGATGCAATCCAATGAGACGTCGCGGGCTACGTAGCTGTACTGGGAGGCCCAATCGTTGACAAGCATGGAGGCCACCACGAGCGCCGGAATAGAGCTATCTGCCAACGGGGTGGTTAGGTAGCGCCAGGGGTACAGTACGGGCAAGGTCTCGCCATATTCAAAGGCGTATAAATTGGCCAGCAAACCGGCTTCGTCCCCTGGTATCTCGGTTTCTACTGGGTTGCTACAAGGCAAGGCGGTTAAGCCAATTAGCTTGCCTCTAAGGCCGGGGGTGATATACAGCCCAATGCCATAGGGGATGTAAGGCGCAAGGATTTCTTTGGTGGTTCCCATCGGTGCCAGGAAATGACGCGCCCCGCTGCCACACTCCCACAAGTGCGGCAAACGGGGCTGTCAGATAGGGGCGGCAACCCCAGAAGACTTTGCAGGGCCGTGTGGGCGGCCGTTCCAGTAGTTCGCGAAGCCCTTTTATTCAGGCGACGTCCTTTTTAAGTATCTGGCCTTTTGATAGGCAGAATTGCAGGCCTTGCAAGACCTGCCAGAAGTAGTGTGGTAGGTGTTTTCTGGCGTGTACTCGTGTCCTTTTTTGCAGTGGGTGCGCTCTTTCTTTAAAGAGGAAGCCCACGGCCGGCCTTTAACAAGCATGTCCTTTGTGTTCTCAGAAACCGTCCCAAGGGAGAGGTGGGACGGGTTTACACATTGTCTGTTGTCGCATGAGTGAAGCACGAGCAACCCTTCGGGGATGGGCCCATTTTTCATCTCATAGGACAGGCGATGGGCCAAGACTTTCTTATGGCGTCCAATTCCTAGGCGGCCATATCCTGAATTGATGAGCGAGGCAGTCCATATCCAACAATCACCAGCAGGCCCAAACCCTGGTGTCTTATCAACCTTGCTCCAAAAGCGCGCCTCTAGTGATTGCTTCATGCTTCGAATGGTTATTTTCTTTACCGTTACGAATATAACGGTTATATTTACTACGTCAAACTTTTAACGGTAATCTTTTTTACCTTCGACCAACCAGCCATGAGAACCTTCCTAGACCAGATGCCAACGACAGACCCGGCTATAAGAGCCTATCTTTCTCGCCTGCTGACGATTAAGCAGTATGCCGAACGGGAAGGGATTAGCGTTACCCAGGTGTACCGCCGTATCAGCGACGGCAAGGCAGAGCCGGAAATCATCGGGGATAAGCAGTTCATTGTGCTGCCCGAAGTGAAGAAGTGACCCCCCGCCTCCCCCTACTAGGGAAGCAGGAGAGGCGGGCGCTTAGGCAACTTTGCGGTAGATAGTTGTCGGCCGGTTCATGGAGTCGATAAAGCTGACCGCCTGCCGACCCTCATACAGTGAGGCTTCCCACTCCTTGTATTGTGGGCTGTTCATCGGGTAGTGGTAGCCCCGCTTGGGTGGTTCGGGCTTCGGGGCTTTCTTGCCGGCGCTGCGGAAGTCCGTTGTGCGAAAGCCAGGCGCTTCTTTGACTGGCTTCGGAGCCTTCACCTTCACCTCCTTCACCTCCTTGACCTTGCGGCGGGCCTGCCCAATCCGGCCCAGCCCTAAGCGGGTAGCGTGGATGTTCAGGCGGGTCTTACTGAGGCCCGTAGCTTCAATAGCTTCTACTACCGTAGCCGTAGGCCACACCCGGCGCAGGATAGCCTCTACCTCCGGGGTGAAAGCCGTAGGCCGGCCGCAGGGGGCTTTCGTCTTCTCAGGTTTGGCGTGGCCGGCCCAGCGTACTTCAGCAGCGTTGCGGGCGTATTCTTCCCGCTGTTCGGGCGTTGGTTGAAAGGAGAGCTTCAGGCGCATGGCCTGCTGGCGTACCCCTTGACGGGGGCGCTCCAGGACTGAGGCTACATGATCGGGGCCGTGGGTGCTGTAGAGGGCTATCAGCGTAGCCCGTTCGGTTTCACTCCAGGGTTTATAGGCGGGACGTTTCATACAACAGGTTCAGTTTCGAGTAGGAGAAAGGAGCCAAAGGCCAGCAGGCGGTTGATGTGCTCCGGTGTGGTGGGGAAGCCCGGCCGCCAATCAGTATCGGCCGGGCTTCGTCTGCGTAGGTGCAGGTCAGCTTTCGCTCCTGGTTTGTACACCTCGTAGAGCAAGCCATCAGAGGCGCAGCGGTAGCGGCCAAGGATGCTCATGGCTTGCAGTAGCGGTCTTTGAGCGGGGCAACCTCTTCAAACCAGACGTCGAAAGCAGCCACCGACCACGGCCCTTCATTGTCCATGTGCTCAGTAGCTAAGTGGCAGCTAATCTGCTTTAGCAGGTCGGCGCGGCGCGGGTGGCGAGGCAACTTCTCAGGCTGCTTTGTCTTCTTCCCTGAGCTACCGAAAGGATTGCGTAGGCCGCCTTTCTGGCCATAATAGCTTCGGGCGGTGCTCATGGCCGGGCGTGTAGAGGCTCCGGGGTTTCCAGGGCGTACCGGTCTTCACTGGAATGCGAAGCGGCCCCGTAGGCGCAGAGCAGGATGAAGAACAGGCCCGCCAGGAGCTTCCAGTCGCGGCGGCTATCCTGCTTGCGCAGGTACTTGCCTTTGGGTGCCAGGGCCACGTAGGGCAGCGTGTTGTCGTATTCAAAACGTTTCATCTTATCGAACTAGGAGGGTGAGGATACAGGTAGGTTTGGGGATGCCCGGGCGGGGCTTGGGCTTAGGCCGATTCATGGGGCGTTAGGCGGAGTAGGTGATTTTCAGCCACCGTGCAGGCTTTACCTGTATGTAGATAGCGCCGCGTATTCCCGAAGAGGTAGACCGCTGATTCAGCCACATTTCAGTAATTGAGCCGTGCTTTGTGCTGGATTGCTTCATGCCTACCGGTTCTTTCACAACCCGAAGCAGCCCGTGCTCACTGCGCGCAGTTTTCATCAGCGCCCGTACATCGGCCACGAACTCTTCGCCCTTGCTGAGGCGCACGGCATTTAGCAGCCGCGTATTGCTCCTGTCGTTGAATTGGAGCGTTTCCTGAACGAAGGCATTCCAGCCGTCATTCATCATTTTATCGAAGGGCGCGAAGCCTGTATCAATTAGCTTACTCACCTCCCCCTCCTTTCTGTGCGGCTGTGGTGGGTGTTACTGGTGGGGTGGGGAGAGGGTGGTAGTGCGTAGGCTGTGGATTGCAGCGCTCGTACACATCATTTTCGCTCCAGTAGAACCAGCCGGCCGTCGAGTCTTCGTCGGTATGCTCTGCTTCGCTTGCATTGAAGTAGCGCCCAGTCCACACTTCGTTTCCGGGCATCAGGATATGTAGCGAGTAATCCTCTTCGTGTGGCTTTGGCCCAGCCCCAGCCGCCACCCACTTGTCTGCCTCCCCGGTAGCCGGGCGGGCCGCGAGGGTTTTTGCCTGTTGTTTTCCTAGTGGGCAGCGGCGTTGCAGCTTGTCATACACATACTCCAAGCCTTCCGTATCGAGGTAGCGCAGACACCAGGTTAGCAGAGTAGAAGCACTTGGTACCTCTTCCGCCTCTCCCGCTGCCGGGCTGCCGGGGCGGGCGGCGAGTTGGGCTTCTAAGGCTCGGATGTGGGCTATGGCATCCGGTATGAAGGTGCGGGCGGCGGCTATGAAGGCAGTATTGCGGCTTGCTTGCTGGCGGCCTATTTGTGTGCTATAGTCGCCAATCACCACATCAACTTTTTCTGAGGAACTGCTTATGGTAAATTCATCATAGTCGGAAATCATTTCCGAGCTACCTATCCTCCACGGCCCTTCCGTAGCTGCTGAGGCCAGCGCCTCCATTTCACTTAATGATTTCTGTTCCATTGTAGTAGAGTAGGCCGCTACCGGAGCGGCGGGAAGGAAGAGGTTAGAGTTGTCCGCAAGCCGTACAGGCGGCAGCCAGTTGGTCAAGCAGGGCATCGGTCAGCTGCTCGTGTAGTTGCTCAGGGGTGGCAACGGCCGCACAGGGGTCGATCAGCAGCACGGCGGCCGCACCCCGGAAGGCATGGGCGGTGAAGTGCCACCCGTAGAGCTGGCAGTATTCCGTCTGCAGGGTGAGGCGCTGCAGACCGGCGGCATCCAGCAAGGGATTGAGGCTGGTTATGAGGGTGTCAGCGGGGAAGTACATGGCTTCAGGCGGCTTTGGCGGTGGAGACTTGATACTTGCCGGTGGCGACATGCCGCAGGCGCCGGTCGGCAGCAGCTTGTGCCGTGCGTTTGGCCCGGTGCCAGAGCAGCAGGGCTTCCGCTGGTTCAGTTAAGGACTGCAGGCGGGCGTTCAGGTCGGCCGTTTCGTGGGCGCTCAGCACATCCCGGGCGTTGCCGATTTCCCGAAGAACCAGCTCAGAGGCGGCCGTTTGCCAGTGGGTGCGCTGTTCGTGGAACTTCGGAACCCGGGTAGTGAGAATGCAGTTAGCCAGCCGGACGCAGTGGCGAACCTGGGAAATCGTAACGGCGGCTCCCAGCGCAGCCTTCTCGGCTTGCGTCAGGGCTTCATGACAGAGGATGTTGCGGGGTATCTGCATGGCTAGAAGGGCAGCACGCCGTTGATGTGGTCAATCATTCCTTTCACCTCCCACTTGCGGCTGCTGATGACGTGCTTCAGCCGGTCGTAGGCTTCGTTGATTTCCTTCATGGATTCGTAGGACACAACCGCCTCGCGCAGCCCGTCTAAATCCACTAGCTGCAGGTTGGTTTCCAGCGCGTTCAACTCCCATTGTTCGTGCTCCAGCACGGTCAGGCGGGCTCGTTCCAGCACGGTCAGGGCTTTGGGTTCTTGCGTGTCCATCGTTAGACTGCTTTAAGGGTGCGGGCGTCCTTCACTTCCTGCAGCACCACCGGCACTTCCTGCAGGTACTTTTCATCCTGCGCCGCCACACCCCACAGGAGCGTTTCTACACAGTGCCAGGGGGCGGTGAGCAGGGCACGCCAGGAGAAGCGGGCTTTTACTTCTTCGATTTCCTTCGGGCAGGGAGCCTCATCGCAGGCGGGCAGGGCCAGCCACATCACAGGGGCGTCGGGCTGGGTGTTGTAGTGATTTTGGTGCATCTTTGCGCTGTAGAATTGGTGAATGTTTAGCCCGGTTAGCGTGTCCAGCGCGGCCGGGCTTTTTCGTGGGTAGTAAGGGAGGGAGCGGGCTAGGCGGTGGCTTCAATAGCCCGGAAGATTTCGTAGGCGACCTGCGGAACGATGGCGTTGCCGCCGGCTTTTAGGATGCGGTTTCGGTCGCGTCGTTCAGGCATGTGGTATTTCCCAGGTCGCACCAATCGGACGGGAATCCCATCATTTCCAACACAAAGCGGGGGTTCAGTGAGCCGCCAACCGTTTCCGCCTGCTGTGCTAGTGTGCCGCTCGATTGACTCCCGCCCGCAGGCTTGCGGCCCTCCATTGTATGAGCAGTGGGCGTTTTCAGGAAGGCATTGCGAAGCACTGTCTCCATGTTCTGCTGCTTGCCCTCCCGGTTGGTACCCATGTAGCCGGTTTTGGCATCGGAGGCACCGGGCGTGGGCAGCATGGCAAAGTATTGGTGTAGAGATGGCCCGCCCTGTTTGTTCGGAGGGGTTTTGCTGCCTGTCGTGATGGATGCAGTAGGGGTTGGTAGCAAGCCCCGCTTCGCGTAGTCGTTGATGGACACCTGCCTCTTCTTTCCCTCTGGTGTCCGACCTGTAATCGATACTTCCCGATTCAGAATCTTGCCGCCAGTTGCCAAACTCGCGTCGGGCGTGGGCCACAAACCATATCCTATCTCGGTGGTGGGGGGCACCGACGCCCGCAGCTGGAAGTAATAGCGGTTGTACTTCGTACCCCGCAGCCTCCAAGTCAGCACACACAGTTTCGAATTGAACCCCGCCGCCCCAATTAAGCAGGCCACGAACGTTTTCGCCCACGACGAAGCGCGGTTGAATCTCTCGAATGATTCTAAGGAAGTGCGGCCAGAGGTGGCGAGGGTCCGCCGTGCCCTTTCGCTGTCCGGCACTAGACCAGGGCTGGCAGGGGAAACCGCCGCTGAGGACATCAATGAGTCCGCGAAAAGGTAGCCCGTCGAATGTGCAGACATCATCAAAGAGTAAGGAGTTGGGGAAGTTCTTGTGCAGCACCTTGCGGCACCATTCGTCTAATTCGACTTCGAAGACATTCTCCCAGCCCATCATCAAGGCAGCCAGAGAGAAGCCGCCGATACCTGAGAAAAGTCCGGCGTGGCGCATCAGATAGAAGGGTCGAAGTATTCCACCCCATCAATCAGCACATGCAGGCGCTGGCCCGAAAGGCGGAGGCTCATCTGCTTCTGTGCGGCCTTGAAAGCTCCGTGCTGGTCGGCTGCCGTAACCGTAAAGGATTCGGAGAGGGCAGGCAGTGGACCGAAGGGGCCTTGTCCAGCATCGGCATTGAGTTGAATCAGGTAGGTGTTCATATCGGTATGGCTGTTGACGGTTACTTCGGGTAGGGCGGGGTGCCCGGGTGGTGAATCAAAGGTGAAACATTTACGTATAATTACCAAACATATTACGTAAATATTTCACCTAAGAGGGTAAAAAAATATCACGCTTAGAAGGGAGGGGTTATATAATCGCTCGCCGGGGTGGCCCTGCTTGCTTCATACTCCTTGTCAAAGGAGGCCATTTCTGCCAGTCTTTCGGCCCGCCCTTCCTTTGGCATAAACGATTCACTTGGTTGTGCCTTTGCCCAATCAGCCAGCATGTAGAGCATAGAGGGATGAAAGTGAAGCTCAATCTTCTGGCCTTCTGGTTCGCTGCGAAACTTCAGTATCAAGCCCTCGGGCACTACTTCCAGTTTGAATCCTCGCTCAGCATCTAACCAGCAGGCATTTGTCCGGCCGGGGCCTTCATTTATCAGTACCGTTATCATCTGCTTAGCTATTAAGTTGTGAGGGGCGGAATCCTAACTGTAGCAGTCCCGCAAATACCTGCTTTGCCTGGGTGGTAACCGGGGTTACCTGCTCTAGCGTAACGCGCCCACGGCCAACATGCACCATGTGATCAGCTAGCGACATAGCAGCGGCTGTTTCGGGCTCGGTGTTACGCAGTACTTCTTTTGCCGAGGTCCGCAGCTTACAGGGGAGCCCGCGTTCTTTGGCCTCCTTTACAATCGCGTTGGGGCGCTTGCCGGTGTGAGCTACGCAGTTGGCCCGGTTGTACTCGATAACCGAACCAACCCCGCCAAGCAAGTATTGATGGTTGTTGACACTCTTGGAGTTGGCTACCTGAACTTCCCGCTGGGTATGCTCCAATAGGTTTACCATTGGCGCGTCGTTTTCAACAGAACGGAGCTGCCGCTCCATTTGATTGAACTGCTCGATATACCCCTGTTTGAAAGTTGCAGCTCGTTTGCCGGTGAAGCCCATCACGAGCATTGCAAATCCGTCTTTCGACATGATTACAGATCGGCGCTTCTTCCCCTGTTTATCCAGGTAGTAGGCCAATCCAAAATTGGATTGGCGGAATTGCGGGTCGCATTCCAAGTTGTCAATAGCCCGCAGAACGTGGGCGTGGGACTTTCCGAAGCCCTTCGCTACTCGCAGTGAGTCGGTAGCGGGGTTGCCTTTCTTAGTTGGGAAAACAAGATCTTCCATCGTTGTAGAAAAGAGAAAAGTGAAAACTAGGCGGCGGCTAGCAGAGCGGCTTTGGCCCGGCGGCCGGGGCGCTGCTCCCATGTGCGCAGGAAGGCGCGGGCGGCCTTGTCGCTGCGGATTTTATCGGGGTGGTACTGCTGGGCCATTTCCTCGAATACCTCCAATACGGCCGGGTTATCGGGCATAGTGCCCTCATTGCGAAAGCGTTGCAGCTGTGGCTTGGTGACGCCATAGACGCCCCGCTGAAACAGGCGATCAAGTACAGCCGACGAGTACTGCTCAGGGATGGCATCCTTGATCTTAGCCCAGCGCAACAGGTGGGCGGCGTACCTCTCTCGGTAGGTAGGTTCCTTTGCTTGCTTCATTTTTTCCGTACTTTATTTGGTAAACGCCTTCTGCGCACTACATTTGTCGCAACGGGCTACGTAAATGTATAAATGTTTACGTAAAATCTCAACAATGGTACGTAAAAAAAGATGCAAACTGTAAACGAAAGA
The DNA here is from genome assembly GCF_015773195.1 of Hymenobacter guriensis. Lineage (GTDB taxonomy): Bacteria > Bacteroidota > Bacteroidia > Cytophagales > Hymenobacteraceae > Hymenobacter > Hymenobacter guriensis. The sequence goes on along the minus strand of NZ_JADWYK010000001.1, from coordinate 495,370 downwards.
TTGGCGCTGTTACCCGACCTGCTCGGGTTTGACTCGCCTGCGGGGATGGCTAAAGCAGCGGGCATCGACCCCAATACTTTGCGCAAGGCAATGCAGGGACCAAGCAAGCCCAGCTTCGATACCCTAGAAGCCATTACCAGCCGCTGGCCTAAGCTGTCAGCTACCTGGCTTCTGAATGGCAAGGGAGAGCCCTTTCTGGGTAAAGCGGAAAAGCCTGAGCCCTTCCTGCCCGGTGGCACCGTCAACAGCATGGGCGCTACGGTCATGCCGGCCGGCGGATTGGAAGCCGTGTTAGGCCCGAACTTTGGCGAGGATGTAGACGGGGTGAAGCAGAAGCCAGCCGTAACCGACTCCAAGAGTTTCATCGCTGGGCTGCTGTCCGAAATCGAAGGGCTTAAGAAGGACGTGAAGCACTTGAACACGGTTGTTCTGGAGCAGCGCGAAACCATCCAGTACGAGCGCGACAACAACCGCTTTCTTCGTCAGCAACTGGCTGCCGTGGGAAAGGGTGAGGGTAGCCAACAAGAAGCCCCTGTGTACTACGCCGTAGCCGAACCGCAACCCCCAATCGGGTTCGGGCGGGTGCGCTCCATGTGGGATTACGCCAACATGGAAGCCTCTGAGTTGGAGGCGGCTTAGTTACCAGATTGGTTACCAGGCCCCGAGCAAGTATCGGGGCGGGCTGAAAGACAACACGTTAGCGCTGCCAAGTAAAGTTGGGGTGCAAATTTACGAGAACCTTCTCGGGCGTCATAGGGGCCGAAAAAGATATATCCGCCGCGGGGTTGAACGCCCGAATGGCGTCGCGCAGGGCAAAGTAGGTCCCGATGCCGTACATCAGCGGCGGCTCGCCCACCGCCTTGGAGCGCAGCACTGCCCGCGGGTGGCCGGGCGTGTCGAGGAAATGCACGTCGAGCACCTTGGGCGCCGAGTACAGGTCGGGGATTTTGTAGGAGTTGAGGGAGTTGCTGAGCAGGCGGCCTTCGTCGTTGAACACCAGCTCCTCCAGGGTCATCCAGCCGATGCCCTGCACCGCCCCGCCTTCAATCTGCCCCCGGTCCACGGCCGGGTTCATGCTCTGCCCGAAGTCGTGGGCAATCTGCACGGCTTCCACCTCGTAGGTGCCGCGCAGGCAGTCAACGCGCACGGTGGTGAGGGCCGTGCCGTACACGTGATAGGCGAAGGGGTAGCCCTGGTTGGTTTCGGCGTCGAAGTGCAGGTCGGGCGTGGCGTAGTGGGCGTTTTCGGTGAGGCTGATGCGCTGCCAGTACGCCGCCGATACCAGCTTCTCCCAAGTCGTATCGGCGGGTTTGCCGGCGGCCAGCACCTGCTCGTTTTCGATGTGCAGGCCCTCGTAGTTCATCTTCAGCTCGGTGGCTGCAAGGCGCAGCAGCCGCTCGCGCAAAGCCAGGCAGGCCAGCTGGGTGGCTTTGCCGTTGAGGTCGGCGGTAGCGGAGGCGGCGCTGGGGGAGGTGTTGGCTACGCGGGTGGTATTGGTGCTTTCCACCTTCACCCGGCTCAGGGAAATACCCAGCGTCTGGGCGGCCACCTGGGCAATCTTGATGTTCACGCCCTGGCCCATTTCCACCGCGCCCGTGCTCACACCCACCGAGCCATCGGTGTAGATGTGCACCAGGGCCCGGGCCTGGTTCATGGCGGTTTTGGTGAAGGAAATACCAAAGCAAATGGGCATCAGGGCCAGCCCTTTCTTCTGCAGCTTGTGCGCAGCGTTAAACTCAGCTACTTCCCGGCGCCGGGCGGGCAGGTCGTACAGCTCGGCAGCCGTGTTCCAGGCCTGCTCGGCGTGGCAGCCTTCGGTGGGCTGGCGGTAGGGAAACAGGTCACCCTCTCGCAGCAGGTTGCGTTGCTGAATGTCGGCCGCCGTCACGCCCAGCTTTTCGGCCGCGCAGGCTATAGCCGACTCTATCACGAACATGCCCTGCGGCCCGCCAAAGCCCCGGAAGGCCGTGTTGGGCGGCAGGTTGGTGCGGCAGCTGTAGGCCGTGGCCGTCACGTTCGGGATAAAGTAGGCGTTGGTGGCGTGAAACAGCGTCCGCTCCAGCACGGCCGGAGAAAGGTCGGCGGCGGCCCCGGCGTTCTGGTAGAACGTCACCTCGTAGGCCACAATCTTTAGGTCGGCGTCCAGCCCGATTTTGAAGTCGGAGGAGTAGGGGTGGCGCTTGCCGGTCATGCGCATATCGGCCATGCGGTCCAGCACCAACTTCACCGGCCGCCGCACCACGAAAGCGCCCAGCGCGGCCAGGGCGCCCCAGGTGGTGGCCTGGTCTTCTTTGCCCCCGAAGCCCCCGCCGAGGCGCGTCACGTCCACTTCCACCTGGTGCATGCCCACACCCAGCACCCGCGCCGTGTGGCGCTGCACGGCCGTGGGGCCCTGGGTGGAAGAAATAACGCGCACCCCGCCCATTTCCGTCGGGAAGGCATAGGTTCCCTGGGTTTCGATGTACAGATGCTCCTGCCCACCCGACTCAGCTACGCCCTCAAACACGTGCGCGCACCCCGCCCAGGCTTCCTCGGCGGCTCCGATGCGGAAGGTGCGGGGCGGCACAATCAGCTCGCCCTGGGCGGCAGCTTCCCGCGGGTCCACGATGATGGGCAGCGGGCTTACTTCTACCCGCACGTGGCGCAACGCTGCGTGGGCCGCGTGCTCCGAATCGGCCAGCAACAAAGCCACCGGCTGCCCCCGGAAATGTACATGGCCCTCGGCCAGCAGGGGCTCGTCGGGCACGATGCCGCCAATCTGGTTTTCGCCGGGAATATCCTCGGCCGTGAGGACGCGCACCACACCCGGCAGCTGCAGGGCCGCCGTGGCATCTATGCCCAACAGCTTGCCGTGCGCCACCGGCGACTCCACCACGGCCGCGTACAGGGTGCCGTGCTGCACCGGAATATCATCGAGGTACTGAGACTCGCCGCGCACGTGGCGGGCCGGATCGAGGTGGTTCATAACGTAACGCCGACGGTTGGATGGCGCTTCAAGAGAAATGACAAAATCAAATGGGGCTGTTATACCAGCTCCGGGAGCAGCGGCAGAAAATGAGCCGTCAGCAGCTGGTGCAGCAAAAGCCGCTTGTAGTGTTCGGTGCCGCGCACGTCCGAAATCGGGCTGATTTCCTGCTGGGCCAGGGTGAGGGCGTGCTGCACTGTTTCGGCGGAAACCGGCTGGCCTACCAGCCACGCCGAAGTGCGGTGCAGCAGCAGCGGAATCGGCCCCACGCCCCCGGCCGAAAGGCGGGCGGCCTGAATTACGCCATTCTCGATGCGCAGCCACGCCGCCGAGTTCACGCTGGCAATATCCAGGTGGGTGCGCTTGGATACTTTCTCGAAGTTGAAATGGTCGGTCGGTTGCGGAGCCGGAAAGCGGATTTCGTTTACCTGCTCATCAGCCGTTTTTGCCAGCTTCTTATAATCCAGGTACAGCTCCGAAAGCGGCAGCGCGCGGCGCTGACCGGCGGAAGTTTCCAACTCAACTTCCGCGCCTAAAGCCAGAAACAGGATGGTCAGGTCGCCAATGGGGGAGGCGTTGATGAAGTTGCCGGCTACGGTGCCCATCTGCCGGATGGGCGTACTGCTGACCAGCTTCAGAAATCGGGGCAACTCGGGCAGCACCGCCAGCATCACCTCCGACTCCATCAGCTGCTGCGCGGTAGTGGCGGCACCTAGTACAATAGTGTCGCCCTCGCGCCGGATGCCGCGCAGGCTATGCTGGTCGTACACCAGCATCACGGGCACGGCGCGCACCTGCTCGGGGCGCTGCACCAGTAAATCGGTGCCGCCCCCCAAAATCTGGGCGCGGGCGGCGGCCGCGGCATCAATGCCCTGGCTGGGCTGAATGGCTGCCGTTGCTTCGGTGCCTCCAGTGGCCGCGCTGCGCAGGGCCGTGAGCTTGGCGGGCATATCGGCAAAATACTTGGGCACAAAGCCTTCCTCAGCCAGCCAGGCTAGGGGGGAAGAAGCCGGGCGCTGCGCCAGCAGCTGCTGCAGGTGCTGAGTGGCCCGCTCCAGGCTTTTATAGCCCGTGCACCGACAAATGTTGCCGTCAATGGAAGCTAAGGCCGTTTCCGGGGTGCTGGACTTGGCACTGAGGGCGTGGCCGGTGAGCGACATCACGAAGCCGACGGTGCAAAAACCGCACTGGGAGCCGCCTTCCTGCACAATGGCCTGCTGCACCGGCGTGAGCGTGCCCCGCGCCGCGTTGATGCCTTCCACCGTGACAACGTGCTTGCCCTGCGCATTGCCCAGGGGCGTGAGGCAGGACGTCATCGACTGATACTGCACCGTGGTGCCATCCGGGGCCAGCTCGCCTACCAGCACGGTGCAGGCGCCGCAGTCGCCCTCGCGGCACCCAATTTTGGTGCCCGTCAGGTGCTGGTGGTAGCGCACGAAATCGAGCAATGTGCTGCCGGCTGGCTGGTCGGTACGGATGAGCTGGTTGTTGAGGTAAAACGGTAGCATAGCAAAGCAAAAAGGCCGGGAACGAAAGGGAAAGTTACGGCTTTCCGGGCAGCGTCCGAAACCTCGTGAGCAGCCAGGAAAAAAAGAATACGCCGGCTCACAGACGGCCGGTCAGCAGAAATGACAAAATTATATTAGGGTCTACCGCTATATAAGCTAAAAATCAGGGGATAACCTTACGTATATCAAGTACCTTAAACCCCCTGATTTTCTGCTTATCCCGCTGCCTATGAAACCCGCAACCATTACCCTGCTGACCCTTGCTCTTGGTTTAAGCGGCTGCTTTGCCGCCCGCGAAGCCCGGATTGAGTCTGACTACAGCTACACGGGCAACTTCCGCCGCTACCGCACCTACGACTTTGTAACGGGCAGTGACCTGGCCACCGATACCAGTGCCCTGGGCGAAGTGCTGCGCGACGCCATTCGCACCCGGCTTCGCTCTCAGGGCTACAAGCCGGCCAAGTACCGCCCCGACCTGCTCGTGAGCTTCCGGATCTACGATGGCGACCTGCGCTTTCGGGGGTTTGCGCAGGAAGAGCTGACGGCGTGGCTGGCCTCGGGGCAGGCCGAAACCGATGAAACGCCCAAGGATTCGCGCAAAGGCTACCAGCCGCAGCGGCTGCTGCTGCGGGAAGGCACTCTGCTGGTTACGCTCATCGACTACCGCACCAACCGGGCCGTGTGGAACGGCTACGCCTCGGGCGTATCGGTGCCGCAGGGCGTGCGGGGTGAGGCCGTCGTGCGACGCAACGTCCGCTCCATCTTCGACCAGTACCGCGTCTTCACCGAAGGCTACCTCGACGCCAACAAATAACCCACCCGCAGCTGAGCGCCGGGAGTGGGTTATCTATGCAGGTCAGAAAAAGCTACCGGCCGGAGCCCGTGGGAATACGAAACTGCACGCCCAGGGACGGAATAATGGTGACGCCCTTGAGTTTGGTGCTGGTGTTATTGAGGAGCTGATACGTGCCGTAGTTCTGGTAGTACAGCGCCACGGCCGGCAGAATATAGGCGTAGCGGAAGCCGAACTTGCCGTTGACAAATGCTCCGAACGAAGCAAAGTTATTTTTGGCCGTCAGCCCGCCGACTTTATCGTTGGTTCCCGGCAGATACACTTTGCTGGGCTCGAAGCCATACTTGATAAACGTGTGGTTGTACACCACGCCGTAGGACACGGCCCCGATTTCCTCTTCCCGCCCCAGGGAAGTACTGAAGATGAGCGGTACCATCAGGTCGCGGCGCGTTGCGCGGAAGTTGAGCAGGTCCGACACGTTGTCGAGAAATGGGATGCTGGGCAGCTTGGCCCGTTGGGTGGCAAACTGCAGCCCGATGCTGCCGTAGGTTTCGCCGGCCTGGCCCTGCGGGTTTTCCGGCGTGCCGGTAGAGCCCAGAAACTGGTACATGGCATCGAAGGCGTGCGCCCCAAAGGCATACTTATAGCCGACATCAACCCGAGGCAGAGCGCCATAGCGTACGTACAGCGCGGTGCTGGGCTGCAGTGGGTCGAGAACGTAGGCAATGGCCGCCGTCTGAATGCGGGTGAAGCGCTGGCTGTAGTTGACGGTGTCCTTCCCGGCGGCGGCGGCAACCTCGTCTTTCACGGCTCCGGTCAGCTCGCTCAGCGTGCGGGTACCAATGTTGAACACCATGTCGCCACCTACTTTAAACTGGCCATGGGGGGTGACTTTGCCCGAGTTGGTGACGGCGCGCGGGGCCGTGCAGGCCGAAGCAAACAGCAAAGCAGCAATCGGCAACAGCAGGCGGAGGGAGAAAGCAGTCATAAGGCAAAGAATAAGGTACAGGGCAAAGGTCAGGGTTTTTGGGCCGGTGCCAAAACCAGGCCGGAACACGACCGTAGCGGCCCTCCCCGGATTTTGGCTATTTTGGCCCGATATGCATTGTCTCCCGATTTCCCGCATTGGGCTGCCGCTGGCCCTGAGCATCCTGCTGGCGGCCACCGGCTGCGCCACCCGGCCGGCGGCCACCACCGCTGTTACACCCGCCGCCAGCGTCCCCAATAAGTTCTCCGACGCCACGCTGCGCCAGATTGCCACGGCCCAGGATGAGCGCAACACCACGGCCTTGCTGCCTTACTTGAGCCGCCCCGAGGCCCGGTACCGCCGCGAGGCTGCCCTGGCCTTTGCCTCGGTGCAGGACCGCGCAGCCGTGCCCGCCCTCACGCGCCTGCTTTCCGCCGACGCCGAGGCCGAAGTACGCCGCGCCGCCGCGTTTGCCCTGGGCCAGACGGCGGACACCGCTGCCGCTACCCAACAGGCGCTGCTAACCCAGCTCACCGCTGAGCCCGACCGGGCCGTGCGCCGCTATGTGCTGGAAGCTATGGGCCGCTGCGCCACCCGCGCTTCCCTGGCCGATCTGGTACGGCTGCCCCCCGCGCTGGCCACCGACACCAGCGCCCAGGTGGGGCAGGCCTGGGGCCTGTACCGCGCCGCCCTGCGCGGTATCACCTCCGAAGCGGCCGTGGCCCGGGCAGTGCAACTCTTGCCGCTGCCGGTGCCCTACCGCGCCCGGCTGGCAGCGGCCAGCACCTTGTCGCGCATCCGCAACCTCAACCTGACGCCCTACACGCCCCAGCTTACCCGCGCCGCCCAAACCGACCCCGACTACGCCGTGCGGGCCGCCTGCGCCGTAGCCCTGGGCAAATCGACGGATGCGGCCGTGCCTGCAACTCTGGCCGGCCTGGCCCGCCGCGACACGGATTACCGGGTGCGCCTGAGTGCCATTCGGGCCATGAACGCCGGGATGTACGCGCCGGTAAAGGAAGCTGCCTGGGCTGCCCTCGCCGATGCCAATGCGCAGGTTGCCCTCACGGCCGCCGAGTTTTTCCTGAATCATGCCAGCAAGGAGCCCGGGGAGCTGTTTCTGACGAAAGCCAGCAAGCTCACGGAATGGCGCGTGCGGGCTACGCTGCTGGCGGCCGCGCTCAAAAACGGCGGCCCGGCCCGCGACACCATCCGGCAGGCCATTATGCAGCGCTACGCCACGGCAACGAGTCCCTACGAAAAGGGCTACCTGCTGAAGGCTTTGAGCGAAGACCCCAAGGCCTATAAATGGGTGGAAGAAGCCACATTTTCCCCCAATCATCCGGTCGTAATCGGGACGTACGGTATGGAGGCGCTGGTGGCCATGCGGCAGCAGAAGGACTTCCCGAGCGTCCAGCACGCCACCTTTGCGCGTACCCTGCAGCGCGGGGTGAGCAGCGGCGACCTGGCCATCATGGGTACGGCCGCTGAAGCCATCCGGGACCCGAAGCTGGCCTTACGCGCGCAATTTCCGTCCGTGGAGTTTCTGACCCAGGCCCGCAGCCGCCTTACTCTGCCCCGCGACCTGGAAGCCTGGCAGTCGTTGCAGCTGACTATTGACTATCTGCAAAACAAGCCCGCCACGCCCCAGCCCGTGGCCGCTGCTGCCACTCATCCTATCAACTGGGATGTGGTGCAGCGTGTTCCGGTGGGCCAGAAAGCGGTGGTGCATACTGGGCGCGGCCCCATCACCTTCGTGCTGCTGGTGGAGCAGGCGCCCGGCTCGGTGGCCAGCTTTGTGGAGCTGGTGGGGCAGGGCTTCTACGAAAAGAAGAACTTTCACCGCGTGGTGCCCAACTTCGTGGCCCAGGGCGGCTGCCCGCGCGGCGACGGGTGGGGCAGCTCCGACTACAACCTGCGCTCCGAGTTTGCCGATCTGCGCTACGTGGAAGGCGCAGTAGGTCTGGCCTCGGCCGGCAAGGATACGGAAAGCTGCCAGTGGTTTATCACCCACGCGCCTACGCCCCACCTCGACGGCCGCTACACCATTTTCGCGCAGGTAGAGCAGGGCATGGACGTGCTAAGCCAGCTGGAAATCGGGGACCGGATCGACCGGATTGAATTACTGCCTTAACAAGCTTTACAGATGCTTTTTCGTCAACGGCCCGCGTGGCTCTTATTTCTGTGGCTGACGTTTGCCGGCGCCTCGCCCGCGCTGGCGCAGTCGGCTCCTGCTGCGCCGGCCGATACAGCCCATAAGTATGAAGTCACGGCTCCGATCCGGCCGCGCTGGTACCAGCATAAGCTGGTGCGGGCTACCGCTATTCCAGTGCTGCTTATCGGCTACGGGGCGTCCACCATCAACGGAAACGGCCTGTATAGCAGCTACGATGCCCGGCGGGACATCCAGCGCGCTTTCCCCAATTTCCACACCAAGGTCGATGATTACCTGATTCTGGCGCCGTATGCGGAGCTGGCCATTGCCACCCTGGCCGGTGTAGAGTCGCGCAACGACCGGCTGAACATAGCGCTGGTGATTGTAAAGTCGGAGCTGATATTTGCGGGGGCCGTGATGGCGCTTAAGTACACGACCGGCGTGGAGCGCCCCGACGGCTCCGACCGGCATTCTTTTCCTTCGGGCCACACGGCGCAGGCCTTTCTGGCGGCCAGTATCGTCCACACCGAGTTTCGCGACAAAAGCCAGTGGTACGGGGTAGGAGCCTATACCATTGCCACAAGCGTAGCCGCCTTACGGATGCTCAACAACCGCCACTGGCAAAGCGACGTGGTGGCCGGAGCCGGCCTGGGAATTCTGTCGGCGCACCTGGGCTACCTCACCCACCGTAACCGCTGGGGGCGCCAGCCCAACCTGGGCAAGCGTATCGGCCACGTTTCGGCCTCGCCCTGGCAGTACCAAGATGCTACCGGCGTGCGGCTGGTACTGCAGCTGCGGTAAGGTTTTTAGTTGTTCGTTTCTGGTTGTTCGTTATCAGGTTTCCGGCACAAGAGACCTGACAACGAACAACTAAAAACGAATAACTACTCTTCGTCGCGGCCGTGAACCTGGGCAGGCGGAGAGGTGGCTTCCACGGCCGTGAAGGCTTCCAGAACCCGGTAGGTGTGCGACGAGCCTTTGGGCACCACCCAGGAGTTGCCGGGCTCCAGCAGCACCATCTGGCCTTCAATGTGCAGCTCCGCGCGGCCCTTAATTACGTAGCCCACGGTTTCGTAGGGACGGGCGCTGGGCTCTTTGGCGTCGGCAGGCTGCTCGTTTTCCCAGAGGCGCATGGCCACGTGAATTCCCGAAGCCAGGTACTTTTCGCCCTCAGCCCCGCGCGGGGAGTGTTTCGAATCAATCTTGGTGATGGTGGTATCAGCCATGGCAGAAGCAAGTAAAAAAGAGAAATCAATAAACCTCTGAGGGCTAACGCAGGCCGCAGGCCCGCGGTTGTGCCCGCGGGGGCCGGGTTTGGTTTCGGAGAAACCTTCGGATGGGGTGCTGGTTGATGACAAATGGCTGCGTATGTTTAGCCTTTCGCATCTTCGGTTCTGCTTGTGTCATCTTCTTCGCCCGTTGCCGCCTTCGTTTATACCCTCACGCATGCGCACCAGCACGCCACCGCGCCACTACCGGGAGCGGCCTGGTACCGGCTGAGCGAGCAGCTGCTGGGGCTGCTGTTTCCGGACCGGGCGGAGCGGCCTTTCGCAACGGAAGACGCCGTAGCGGCCACGCTGCTCCAGCTGGAGGCCGACATGCGGGTGCTGCTGGTGGCCCTGCCGCTGCCCGCTACCCCCGCCGAAATTGCCGGGCAGTTCTTTGCCGGGCTGCCGCTGCTGCGCGAGCAGCTGCTGGCTGATGCCGCCGCCATTGCCGCCGCCGACCCCGCCGCGCATGGACTTCCCGAGGTAATTCGGACCTATCCGGGTTTCTACGCCATTGCCCTGCACCGCCTCGCGCACGCCTTGTACCAGCTGCAGGTGCCCCAGCTGCCGCGCATCATCAGTGAGTACGCGCATGCCCGCACCGGCATCGATATTCACCCCGGTGCCCGCATCGGCGCCTCGTTCTGCATCGACCACGGTACGGGCATCGTCATTGGCGAAACGGCCGTAATTGGGGCGCACGTAAAGGTGTTTCAGGGCGTCACGCTTGGGGCGCTCAGCGTAGGCAAGCACCTGCAGGGCATCAAGCGCCACCCCACCATCGAGGATTATGCGGTGATTTACGCCGGGGCCACTATTTTAGGCGGCAGTACGGTGGTGGGCAGCCACAGCATTATTGGCGGCAACGTCTGGCTGACGGAAAGTGTGCCTTCGCACTCCCGCGTCTACCACCGCGCCCAGATTCACGTCACCCGCAACGAAGACCCCAACGCCGACCTCACTTTTTCGATTTAAATGGTTGAATGGTGTTAAGCTGAATGGTCAGAGGGCTGTCCGGGCAGCTCTCCAGGCATAGAGCCATTTAGCTATTCGACCATCCAACCATCCAACCAAAAGACCATTCAACCATTCAGCCCAATGAAAGCCAACTCCATTCTCGACACCATCGGCAATACGCCGCTGCTCCGCCTCAACCGCCTGTTTGCGCATCGCCCCGATGTGGAAGTGTGGGTGAAGCTGGAGCGCGCCAACCCCGGCGGCAGCATCAAAGACCGGATTGCCCTGAGCATGATTGAGCAGGCCGAGCGCGACGGTATCCTCACGCCCGACTCGCTGATTGTGGAGCCCACCTCCGGCAACACCGGCGTGGGCCTGGCGATGGTGGCCGCGGTCAAAGGCTACAAGATTACGCTGGTGATGCCCGAGAGCATGAGCATTGAGCGCCGTCGCCTGATGGCCGCCTACGGTGCCAACCTGGAGCTGACGCCCCGTGAGAAAGGCATGAAGGGCGCCATCGAGAAAGCCCACGAAATCGTGCGCGACACGCCCGGTGCCTGGCTGCCTATGCAGTTCGAAAACCCCGCCAACCTCAAGGTGCACGCCGAAACCACGGCCCAGGAAATCCTGCGCGATGCCCCCGAAGGCTTCGACTTTCACATTACCGGCGTGGGTACCGGCGGCCACATCACGGCCGTGACCGAAGTGCTTAAACCTCACTTCCCCAACATGCAGACGTTTGCCGTGGAGCCCGAGCTTTCACCCGTCATCAGCGGCGGCGCCCCCGGCCCGCACCCGATTCAGGGCATCGGCGCGGGCTTCATCCCGGCCAACCTGCACACCGAAGTGCTCGACGGTACCATCCAGATCAGCCAGCAGGAAGCCTTCGATATGACGCGCCGGGCTGCTCGCGAGGAAGGCATGTTTGTGGGGGTTTCCTCCGGCGCTTCGCTGGCGGCCGTGGCTAAAAAGCTGCCCGATATGCCCCAAGGCAGCCGCGTGCTCACCTTCTGCTACGATACCGGGGAGCGGTATCTGTCGGTCGACGGCTTGTTCGTATAGCCTTCAGCTACTTTCAGTAGACGCTCCATCAACACGCCACCCCGTTACAGCTGCTCAGGCGGCCGCAACGGGGTGGCGTGTTGCTGTGTGAAACCCTCTTAGGCCGAAAGCCACAGCACGGCGGCGGCCAGCAGCGCCGGCACCGTCTGCACCCACAGGATGCGGCGACTGGCCGTAGCCGCTCCGTACAGGCCGGCCACCATCACGCAACCCAGAAAAAAGAAGGCTACGTTGCGCTGCCAGTGCAGGTCGGTAATGCTCAAAGCCCAGATGAGCCCGGCCGCCAGAAAGCCATTGTAGAGCCCCTGGTTGGCCGCCATAGCTTTGGTAGGAGGAAAGAGGCTTGCAGGCAAAGAGCGGAAGACCTTCGGCCCGCGCGTCGTCCAGGCAAACATTTCCAGCCACACAATATAGAGGTGGATCAGGATGACCACACCCATGAGGGCGTACGCCAGATAGCGAAGTTCCATAAAGCTGCCAGTAAATAGTGCGGAGCTAATGTAGGCTAAATGGCTGACCGCAGGCAACGAAAAACAAAAAAGCCTGACCGTGAGGTCAGGCTTTTTTCGGGGTGTGGAGAATATCGGAGTCGAACCGATGACCTCTTGCATGCCATGCAAGCGCTCTAGCCAGCTGAGCTAATCCCCCGGATAAGTCCATTCGCCGGTTGCGTTTGGTGGGACAAAAGTACAGCCGAAAACGGAATCTGCAAGCCGTACGCGTATTTTTTTCAAAAAAAGAAGGCGGGAAATATTTCCCGCCTTCTTTCAGAAGAACTAAACCGTTGGCTTAGTTGAAGATGTAGCGTAGGCCAATCTGACCCTGCCAGCGCGAGCCAATACCGCCGGTATCGTCGCGGAAGGTTTTCGACAGCGGCACACCAGAGGTTACATTGCCGGTAGCCGAGTTCAGTGAGGGGTTGGTCAGGTAAGGGAACTGGAACACGGGCTGGCCCTGGGGGGTGTAGCCGGAGAACGTCAGTGGGTTCACCTTGTTGGCGGTCTGGAAAGTACCCCAGTCCTTGCTGATTAGGTTGCCTACGTTAAAGATGTCGATGCTGAACTGCAGCGTGTTGCGGTTTTCGCCGAGGTCGGTGAAGATATCCTGCAACAGACGCACGTCGAGGCGGTTCTGCCACGGACGAACCGCGCCGTTACGCTCGGCATACTCTCCGCGGCGCTTGCTCAGGTACTTGTCCTGGTTGATGAAGGCATCCAGATCAGCCCACTGCTGAGCGGCTGAATAAACTCCACCACCCTGGTTGGCCGTCAGCGTGATATCACGCAGCACGATTTCGCTCTGGTTGCGCGGAATGTACATCAGGTCATTCGACGTCTGGTTGTCACCATTCATGTCACCAGAGTACACGTAAGAGTAACGGCCGGCTGGAGCGGCTTCGAAGAACATCGAAACCGTGGTAGCCAGGTGGCCGATGTACTCCTTCTTATAAGCCAGCGAACCAATTACGCGGTGCTGCTGCAGGAACTGCGAGTAGCTCAGGGCTTCGGCATTCGGGTCACCGGAAATCGAACGGTCACGCCAGATAGACTGGGCGATAGAGCCACCATCGTTTACCGAGCGGGCATCTGAGTAGGTATAGGCAGCACTCAGCGACAGGCCGCTGTTGAAAGCCTTCTGCAGCTGGGCCGTTACGGCGTAAGAATAGCCTTTGTTGGTATTCTTCATCACGATGGCGTCGCTGATGTTCGGTTTAGCTGCCGTGTTGCCACCTTGCGCCGCGGGAATCGAGCCGTAGATCTGGTAGTTCTTGGTCGGTGTGTAAACAGCCGTTTTGGTCGGGTCCAGGTTGTAGAAGATCGGACGGGTATCGGCGCCGTTTGCACGGGCGTACGGGTTGTTTTCGCTGCCGGGCAGGTTCACGTTCTGGTGATACACGGCGTTGAGGTCCTGCGTGTAGAAGGCTTCCAGGGTACCGATGATACCTCCGGGCAACTCCTGGTCAACGGCCAGGTTGGTGCGCCATACCTGCGGGAACTTGAAGTCATCAGCCGTTACAGCCAGGTTGTAGGCCGTATTGGCCGCAGCATTCTGTGGACGATACGCGTTTACATCGCCCGAGAAGGGGTAGATAGAGGCGTTGGGACGAATCGTGCCGTCAGCGTTGGTTGTAGGAACAGAGCCCGATGTGCTGAAGGAGCCAAACTGCACCCCGTTGTTGCTGGCCTGGTTCGACAGCCATACGAATGGTACGCGGCCGGTGAAGATACCGGTACCACCGCGCAGCTGCGTTTTGCTGTCGCCATTCACGTCCCAGTTGAAGCCCACGCGGGGCGAGAACAGTACGCTTTTCTTCGGTACCGAGCCCGTGTTGATTTTCACGCCGTCCCGGAAAGTGAGGTTGGCAGCGTTCGTGTTCTGCTGCAGGTCAGAGGTCAGGTAAGGCAGGTCAGCCCGTACCCCGTAGGTAACTTTCAGGTTGCTGAGCGGCGACCATTCGTCCTGGGCGTACAAGCCCAGCTGGATGGCTTCGATGAAAGCGAAGGGGAACTCACCGCCGGGCATGGCCGAGTACTGCAGGTTATAGCGGGCCGGGCCGGGGGCAGTAAATGCAGGATCAGTAATCTTGCTGTACGTACCGGCGGTGCGGTCGTAGCTATAGCCGGCCGAGGCGTAGAAGTCCTCCAGCGAGTTGAAGGAGTAGTTCCCGTAGTAGTTCGGCGCGAAACCATTCTTGAACTTGTAGTACTCGTTGTAAGTACCCACCGTTACGTTGTGCTTGCCCAGGTAGGCCGTGAAGTTGTCACCGAACTGGTACACGTCCGAGTTCAGCACGTTGTTGGCCGAGAAAGGCTCGTAGCCAAACGAGGTCAGCGAGTTGGCAGCATTAATACCGCTCAGACCGGCACCGGTGCTCAGGCCTACTTGCGTGCCAATGTCTACCAGCGGGAAAATACCGCCACTGCTTTCGCGGAAGTCGCGGAAAGCGGTGTAGCCCGCCGTCAGGTTGTTCGAGAACTTGCCACCACCTAGCGTGCTGTTTAATTCAGCAATGTAGGAGTTCAGGTTGTTGTTGATGGTGTAGTACGACGACGAGAATGGCAGACCGAACTGGGTCTGGGAACGTTGGGCGTTGATAGCGCCTGAGGTGCTTGGCGGAATATCGGCGTACGACTTCAGGAAGTTGTACTTGATGTTGAAGCGGTGGTTCTGGCTGATGTTCCAGTCCAGCTTCACGGTAATCTTGTCGCTGTTGGCGCGCAGCTGGTAGTTTTCGTAGTCGCCAGCGTTGTAGTTGTACTTCTCCAGCAGGAAGCGCTGCAATGCGTCCAGGTCCTTGGCCGAAGCCTGCGAGGTCTGGGAGCCAACGGCCGGAGGCGTGTCCGAGCGGTTGGCGGTGAAGTTGCCGGTTGGCGGGTCGTTGCGACGCTCCCGCTCACCGTTCACGAAGAAGAACAGCTTGTCCTTGATGATGGGGCCACCTACGCGGAAGCCTTCGTTGTGCAGGTTGAACTTGGGGTAGTCCTGCTCAAAGTCGCCTACTTTCTTGCCTACCAGCTTCTGGTTACGGTAGAACCCGTAAATAGAACCCGAGAATTTGTTGGTGCCCGAGCGGGTCACCACGTTCACGCCAGCACCGGTGAACGAACCCTGACGAACGTCGAAAGGCGCAATGCTCACCTGAATCTGGTCAATAGCGTCCAGCGAAATCGGTTGGGCACCGGCCTGGCTGCCTACGGTAGACTGCAGACCGAAAGCGTTGTTGAAGACGGCCCCATCGATGGTGATGTTGTTGAAGCTGCTGCTGCGGCCGCCAAAGCTGTTGCCGTTTGACTGCGGCGTGAGGCGGGTGTAGTCGCTCAGGGAGCGGTTGATGGTGGGCAGACGCTCAATCTGCTCGCGCTGTACCGTGGTGGCAGCACCCGTGCGGTCGGAGTTGATGATGGGGTTCTGCTGACCCGTCACCGTTACGCCGGCCAGCTGCTGGGTCTGCTCGCTCAGGTTGATGTCCAGGCGCTGGTTCTGGCCCAGCGTCAGGAACAGGCCTTCCCGGGTCGCTTCCTGATAGCCGATAAAGGTTACCCGCACCGTGTAAGGACCACCCACACGCATGTTCTGGATGTTGAAGCGACCTTCCGAGTTGGTAGGAGCCACGTACTGGGTGTTGGTAGGAGTGTGCACGGCAATAACCGTAGCACCCGGCAAACCAGCGCCGGCCTTATCGGTAATCGTACCGTTCATGGCCGCGGTGGTTGTGCCCTGGCTCCATCCCACGTGCGCCGACAGGACCGTCAGCAGCAGTAGAAAGAGGTGGCGTAAACCTAAATTTTTCATACAGGGGAAAATTGGTGGAAGAAAAGGGGACTCTGAAAAACGCGGGCAAAAGTACGAGGAGACGTCGTACGGGCAGTTACCGAATCATTACCATTAAGCCGGCTTTAATGCCGGCTGTAATCAGGCCGCAAAGGTACGGGGCGGAATTAGATTTTCGGACGTACCGCCTTAATAAAACGACTCAGGTAATAGTCGGATTCCAAGCTGTTTTCGATGACGCCGAGAGAGGAAGAGGAGTGAATGAACTGCACGCTCTCAGCCGAGGCTTCCGTCACCAGGCCCACGTGGGTAATGGTTGTGCTGCCGGGCGAGGCTCCAAAAAATACTAAATCTCCGGCGCGCAGATCCTGGGGCCGCACAGGGTCACCCCACAAGGCCTGTTCGTTCGAAGATCGGGGAATTTGTACCTCAATGGCACTGAAGGAGGCAAAGAGCAGTCCGGAGCAATCCATTCCCAGGCGGGTGGTGCCACCGTACTTATAGGGTGTGCCCTGGTAGGAGCGGGCGGCTTCAATAACCGTAGCCATACTGCGGCTGACGGTGGCAGGGGAGCTGGGCCGTTTCACCACTACCTTGGTGCGGGCAGCGGGGCTACGGGTAACTGTTTTGGTCTTACGGCTGCGTTCAGCAGCTTTCAGCCGGGCCATTTCGCGGGCGGAGTGGTAGCGCCCGTCGCGGTAGTTTACTTTGCGCGTGCTGTTGCAGCTGGCCAGCAGAACTAAAAAAATACACACTAGAATCGACTGCCAGCGCGGGCTGTAGGCCGAAACCTGTACTTTAGCAGAGTGGTGCCGCATCGGCACAAAGATACGCGACTTCATTCGTAACCAGAAAATGTCTGAGTTTTCTTCTATCACTCCCGCCTTGCTCGTGGCCTTTGAGCAGGTAGTTGGCGAAGCCCACGTACTCACCGCGCTGCGCACGGAAGCCGCCGCCTACGCCGATTATGGCCGCGACCATACGGAGGACTTCCACTTCGAGCCCGCGGTGGTGCTCCGGCCCGAAAACGCCGAGCAGATCAGTGAAATTGTGCGCCTGTGCCACGAGCACCGCATCCCCGTCACGCCCCGGGGCGCCGGCACGGGCCTGAGCGGTGGCGCCCTGCCTATTCATAATGGAGTAGTACTGAGCACGGAGCGGCTTAACCGAATCATCGAAATAGATGAGCGCAACCTGCAGGCTACGGTGGAGCCCGGCGTCATCACGCAGGTGTTTCAGGATGCCGTGCGGGAGCGGGGCCTGATGTACCCGCCCGACCCCGCCAGCAAGGGCAGCTGCTTTCTGGGCGGCAACCTGAGCGAAAGCAGCGGCGGCCCCAAAGCCGTGAAGTACGGCGTTACCAAAGACTACGTGCTGAACATGCAGGTGGTGCTGCCTACCGGCGACATCATCTGGACCGGGGCCAACACGCTCAAGAATGCCACCGGCTACAACCTCACCCAACTGATGATTGGCTCGGAGGGTACCTTGGGCATCATCACCCGCATCGTATTCCGGCTGATTCCGCACCCCCAGCAGGATATTACCCTGCTGGTGCCCTTCCGGCAGGAAGCGCAGGCCGCCGAAGCGGTATCCGAAATCTTCCGAGCGGGCATCGTGCCCTCGGGGATGGAGTTCATGGAGCGCGAAGCCATTGTCTGGTCGGCTGGCTACCTCAACATCGACCTGAACCTGCCCGAGGACATCCGGGCCCACTTGCTGATTGAGCTCGACGGCAACGACCTCGACCGGCTGTACCAGGAAGCGGAGCACGTATACGGGGTGCTGGAGAAATACGACATCGGCGAAATCCTGCTGGCCGACACAGCCGGGCAAAAGGAGGAGCTCTGGAAAATTCGCCGCAACATTGGCAATGCGGTGCGCTATAATTCCGTGTATAAAGAAGAAGACACCGTAGTGCCCCGCGCCGAGCTGCCCACGCTGCTGGCCGGCGTAAAGGAAATCGGGCGGCGCTACGGCTTCAACTCCGTGTGCTATGGCCACGCCGGCGACGGCAACCTGCACATCAACATCATCCGCGGCGAGCTGGACGACGATATGTGGAACCACGGCCTGCGGGAACCCATCCGGGAAATCTTCCGGCTGTGCGTAAAGCTGGGCGGCACCATTTCGGGGGAGCACGGCATCGGGCTGGTGCAACGCCCCTACATCGGCATTGCCATTGGGGAGGTGCAGTTGGATCTGATGCGCGGCATCAAGCGGGTGTTCGACCCGCACGGCATAATGAACCCAGGCAAAATCTTTTAAGTGAGCGGCTTGCGTATGCGGGCTCCGCAACTGATAGAATTTCCCCGGCTGGGCAGTCCCGATATCGGCTACATTTCCGTGGCGGAAGAAGGACATGTGCTGCCGTTTGTGCCCCGGCGCGTTTTCTGGACTTACCATACCCCCGAGGAAATTGTGCGGGGCCGGCACGCCCACTACAAGTCAGAACACGTGCTGGTAGCCGTAGCCGGGCGCATTGTGGTAGTGACCGAACAGGCCAATGGGCAGCTGCAGAGCTTCCGCCTCGATAGTCCACATCTGGGGCTGTACATCCCGCCGAGCAGCTGGCACTCTATGCACTACGCTGAGGAGGCCATTCAGCTCACGTTTGCCTCTGAGCTCTATCAGGAAGAAGACTACATCCGGGACTACGCCACCTTCCGGGAGGTCTGGCTTCCGGGTCAGCCGTAAGGCGCAACAGAAAAGGCCCGTTACGTTTTCCAACGTAGCGGGCCTTTTCTGTTGCACATGTGGAAACTGCCGTTTGGGCGGCAACCGGAGCTTATTGCTGGGTTTTCAGCAGGTCTTCGCCCCCGTACGGCGCGCCAGCGTTGATATCACCGCGCAGACCACCGGCTGATGCGCCCCCCAGGTTTTCAAACGGTGCCTTGGCTATTCCCGGCGCACCGGCTTCATTGGGTTCGGGAGCGGGGGCTGTGCCCGTTGATGAGGTAGGCTGGGCGCTTCCCGCAGCGGTATTGGCCGACTGACCAGCCAACTCCTCCACTTTTTCTACGTACTGGCGGCGGGCATCCTCCTGGCTCACGCCTTTAAATTTGCTCCAGGCGTCCCACTGGGCCTGCGACAGGCCCTGCGGTCCGTTGGGGTTGTCGGGCGTATCGTCGCCTACTTCTTCCCGTTTAGTGTCGTGGTCACCTTCGGTAGCTTGTTTATAGAGGCCGTAGAGCTCATGCATATGCGGAGCGGCTTTGTCACCGGGCAGGCTGTCTACGCGCGATACGGCGGCTTCAAATTGTTGCTGAAGGTCGGGTTGCTGCTGCAAATTCATGGCGCTGAGAAATCAAGGGTGAGGAGAATAACTTCCCACTTTACTTGGCCGGCCTGGCTTTTGTTACGGGCTGGTCAGGTAGATTTCCTCCTTCAAGTCCTAATAGTTCGTACTTTTGCCCGCCAATTATGTGTGGAATCTCCGGAGTATTCGCTTTCACTGAGGTCGGCCGTAGCGCACTGGCCTCCCTGCGCGCCTCAACCGACGCTATCAGCAGCCGTGGCCCCGACTCCCAGGGGCACTTCGTGTTTGAGCAGTGTGGGCTGGGCTTTCGTCGCCTCGCCATCCTGGACCTGACGGCCGACGGCAACCAGCCGATGACCGACGAGTCGGGTCGCTATACCATCGTCTTCAATGGCGAAATCTTCAACTTCCGCGAGCTGCGCCAGAAGCTGGTAAAGCGCGGACACCGCTTTCATTCCCAAACGGATACGGAAGTTGTGCTGCAGCTTTATATCTCCGAAGGGCGCAGCTTCCTGAAGAAGCTCAACGGGTTCTTCGACTTTGCCATCTACGACAAGGAGGAAGACTCCCTGTTCCTGGCCCGCGACCGAATGGGGGAGAAGCCCCTGCTGGTGTACCGCGACGAGGATAAGCTGCTGTTTGCCTCCGAGATGAAGTCCTTGCTGGCGCTGGGTATCCCGCGCAAGCTCGACTATGTGGCCCTCAGCCACTACCTGCAGCTCAACTACATCCCGGGGCCGGCTACCATCTTCAAAGGGGTGAAAAAGCTCTTGCCGGGCCACTATATGTACATCCAGGGCGGCAAGGTGGTGCGTAAGCGCTGGTACAAGATTCCGTACGACCCCAAAAAAGCCGAGAAAAACAAGCTCTCCTACGAGCAGCAGCAGGCCAAGCTGGTGGAGTTGCTCGACGATGCCACCGCCCGCCGCCTCGTGGCCGACGTGCCGCTGGGGGCGTTCCTGAGCGGGGGCATCGATTCGTCGGTGATTGTGGCCCTGGCCTCGCGCCACACCCAGCACCTGAACACGTTCAGCATCGGTTACCGCGACGAGCCGTTCTTCGACGAAACCAAGTACGCCAAGCTCGTTGCTGACCGCTACAAAACCAACCACACGGTTTTCTCGCTCACCAACCAGGATCTGTACGACCATATCTTCGATGTGCTCAACTACATCGATGAGCCCTTTGCCGATTCCTCGTCCCTGGCCGTGTACATCCTGAGCAAACGCACCCGCGAGAAAGTAACCGTGGCCCTGTCCGGCGACGGCGCCGACGAACTGTTTGCGGGCTACAACAAGCACATGGGCGAGTTTCAGGTGCGGCAGGGCGGCTTCAAGGCCGAAGCCGTGACGGGCCTGAACCTGCTCTGGGATGTGCTGCCCAAGTCGCGCAATTCCTTCTTCGGCAACAAGATCCGGCAATTTCAGCGCTTTTCGCGCGGTATGCTCAGCGGGCCCAAAGACCGGTACTGGGACTGGGCTTCGTTTGCTTCGGCCAAGGATGCGCGCAGTTTGCTGAGTGCCGCTTCCCGCCGTAAGATAGGTAAGAAGCTGGCCGAAAAGCGCCGCAAAGACCTGTTGGAAGGCCTGCACGCCGAGGGCGACCTGAATGAGGTGCTTCTGACCGACACCACGATGGTGCTGCCTTACGATATGCTGACCAAGGTGGACTTGATGAGCATGGCCAACTCCCTGGAGGTGCGCCCCCCCTTCCTAGACCCCAACGTGGTGCGCTTTGCCTTCTCCCTGCCCGTAGCAAGCAAGATTGATGCGGACATGAAGAAGAAAATCGTGCAGGATGCCTTCCGGCCTATGCTGCCCGAGGAACTCTATAAGCGCCCCAAGCATGGTTTTGAAGTACCTTTGCTGAAGTGGTTCCGCGGGGAACTGCGCCCGCTGATTGAGGACGACCTGTTGTCGGATGCTTTCGTAGAAGCCCAGGGCGTATTCGACGTGGACGCCATCCGCGCCCTGAAAACCCAGCTTTTCTCCCGGAGCCCCGGGGATGTACACGCCCGGATCTGGGCGCTCATCGTGTTCCAGTGGTGGTGGAAAAAGTGGATGATGCCCTCATCAACGAAATAAGTTAACGCATAAGTCGATTGTTCGACGGTTCAGGCCAAATATGAAAATAGCAGTAGTAGGCACGGGGTACGTAGGATTGGTTACAGGCACATGCTTTGCCGAAGTCGGCATTGACGTTACCTGTATCGACATCGACCAGAAGAAAATCGACAACCTGCGCCATGGCATCCTGCCGATTTACGAGCCGGGCCTGGAAGAAATGGTGAGCCGCAACGTAGAGGCGGGCCGCCTACATTTCTCTACCAACCTAGGCGAGGCCATTAAAGACTGCGACGTAGCCTTCATAGCGGTAGGCACCCCGCCCGGCGAAGATGGCTCGGCCGACCTGAAGTATGTGCTGGCCGTAGCCCGCGGAATAGGGGAGAACATGAACAGCTACGGTGTTATCGTCACCAAAAGCACAGTACCGGTAGGCACTGCAGCCAAAGTGCGCCGCGAACTGGAGCAGGCCCTGGGAAAGCGCGGCGTGCAGATCGACTTCGACGTGGCTTCCAACCCCGAGTTCCTGAAAGAAGGCGCCGCTATTGATGACTTCCTGAAGCCGGACCGCATTGTGGTTGGCGTGTCATCGGAGCGGGCTGAAGAGGTTATGCGCAAGCTATACAAGCCCTTCCTGCTCAACGGTCACCCGATCATCTTCATGGATATCCCGTCGGCGGAGATGACGAAATACGCGGCCAACTCGATGTTGGCTACCAAGATTTCGTTTATGAACGACATTGCCAACCTCTGCGAAATCATGGGGGCCGATGTGAATATGGTACGCAAAGGCATTGGCTCCGACGCCCGCATCGGCACCAAATTTATCTACCCCGGTATTGGCTACGGCGGCTCCTGCTTTCCGAAGGACGTAAAAGCTCTCATCAAAACAGCGGCTGAGAATGGCTACGACATGCAGGTACTGAAGGCTGTGGAAAGCGTGAATGATGCCCAGAAGGAAGTTCTGTTCAATAAGGTAAGAAAGCACTTCGGCGGCGACCTGAAAGGCAAAAAGCTGGCCTTATGGGGCCTGTCGTTCAAGCCCAAGACCGATGATATGCGGGAGGCTCCTTCCCTAGTTATCATCGAGAAGCTGCTGGCGGAAGGCTGTACCGTATCGGCCTACGACCCCGTGGCTATGCCCGAAGCCCGGCACACCCTGCACGACACTATCACGTACGCCAAAGACCAGTACGACGCCGTCATTGACGCCGATGCGCTGCTGGTGGTGACGGAGTGGCCCGAGTTCCGCGCGCCTAACTTTGAGGTAGTGGCCCGGCTAATGAAAAATAAAGTGGTGTTCGACGGCCGTAATATTTACGAGGCTACCGAAATGGAGCAGGCCGGTTTTGCCTACCACTGCATTGGTATTCGCACGCATCATCAGGAACCCGCATAGTTCGGCGTGGGCTGCCAGCCGGTGCTGGCAGCTGCAGGCTTCAATTAACTTTTCCAGCTAATGGCTAACAGCGCTGACAAAAAACGCATTCTGATTACCGGGGGAGCCGGTTTCTTGGGTTCCCACCTATGCGACCGGTTCCTGGCCGAGGGCTACCACGTTATTGCCATGGATAACCTGATTACGGGTGACCTGGCTAACATCGAGCACTTGTTCGGCAAGGAGAGCTTCGAGTTTCATCACCATGATGTGTCGAAGTTTGTGTTCGTGCCAGGCAAAATCGACTACATTCTGCATTTCGCTTCCCCGGCTTCGCCTATCGACTACCTGAAAATTCCTATTCAGACGTTGAAGGTGGGCTCCTTGGGAACTCACAACCTGCTGGGCCTTGCCCGCGTGAAGGGAGCCCGCGTCCTTATCGCCAGCACCTCCGAAGTATACGGCGACCCTGAAGTTCATCCGCAGGTAGAAGAGTACTATGGCAACGTAAACCCGGTAGGACCGCGCGGCTGCTACGATGAAGCCAAGCGTTTTCAGGAGGCCATTACCATGGCCTACCACAACCACCACGGGCTGGAAACGCGCATCATTCGCATCTTCAACACCTACGGCCCGCGCATGCGTCTCGACGACGGCCGTGTACTGCCGGCTTTCCTGAGCCAGGCGCTGCGGGGTGAGGCCCTGACGGTATTCGGCGACGGCTCGCAGACACGCTCCTTCTGCTACGTAGATGACCTTGTGGAGGGAATCTACCGGCTGCTGCTGAGCGACTACCACCTGCCGGTCAACATTGGTAATCCTTCGGAAATAACCATTAAAGAGTTCGGGGAGGAAATTGCCCGCCTAACTGGCGTAGAGTTCAAGCCCGATTATCGCCCCCTGCCCACCAACGACCCGTTGAAGCGCCGGCCGGACATCACCAAAGCCAAGGAAATCCTGGGCTGGGAGCCCAAAGTCGACCGGGCCGAAGGCCTGCGCCGGACGCTGGAGTACTTCAAAAAGAGTATCTGATTGTTGTTGTAAAACAACGGTTATCTGTTCCTGAATACGTTTTCCGGAATAAATAACGTAGAGTGTAGCGTGCTAAATGATCATTTAGCACGCTCTTTAGTGCCTTGACCTTTCTCAAATGAATACTGGAATCGTAAACCGTAGTATCGAGAGTATCCAATACTACCTTAGCCACTCTCAGAAGCGGGAAGCCGTCGGGATGTTTCTGCTGCTGCTATTTGCTTCGTTTCTTGATGTAATTGGTTTAGCTGCCTTGGTGCCCGTCATGATGGTAGCGGGCGAACCAGGCGGAATTCAAAAAAATGAAATAATATTTAGTATTTATAATTTCTTAGGTATTGAGTCGGAAAAGATTTTCCTTGTTCTGTTGATTGTTGGTATTTTTATTTTTTTTCTGGCAAAAAATGCTTTTTCTACCTGGGTAAGTTATTTGCAAACCCGCTTTACTGCCAGAGTTGGTCTTTCCGTTGTGAAGAGCCAGATGTATAAATATTTGCATTTTCCTTTCTGGCATTTCACTGATGTTGGCTCTGCGGCACTGGTAAACAGTACAATTACAGTTCCTACTTACTATGTTATAGGTATTGTTCGTCAAATATTTATCCTCCTGTCAGAAATTTGCATTGTCGTAGTTATTGTAGTTGGTATTTTTATTTATAAACCGCTTTTGCTGGTTATTCTCGGGCTGGTATTGTTTCCCGCTACGTTTCTTGCCTACCGGGCACTGCGCGTAAAGTCGCAAAGAATAGGAAGCAAGCTCAATGTGCTTCGCCCTGCTACAATGGGTATTGTAAACGAGTTATTTTCCGGCTACGTGGAATTGAAGCTGGCCAACAAGCAAAAACATTTCAGTGATTCGGCAATAGAAAAGCAGCAAAATATTCAGGTTCTTGAAGCAGAGGCATATTTGTACACGCTGCTACCGCTGAAGCTAATTGAAATGGTAGCTATATTAGGAGTTATTACCATATTCCTGTATGCTATCCTAATCGCGCCGGACTCAACCAGCCTTATCTCCCTAGTAGGGCTTTTCGCAGCTGCTGCTTACCGGCTTATGCCCTCGGTGAACCGGATTCTTACGGCTATGCTGCAACTAAAAACCAGCCAGTACACTATTGAGGCATTGGAGAAATTCCGAGGTGATGAGTATGTTGAGGCCCCTCACCCACAGCAGCTACCCTTACGGTTTGAACAGTCATTATCATTTCAGAATGTAAACTTCAGCTTCCCTGGCGCTGTCCGGCCTACACTTCAGGATATAAATATTGATATAAAAAAAGGAGAAAAGATCGGGTTTATAGGCAGCTCCGGCTCAGGAAAAACCACGCTGATGAATATTCTGCTGCGTTTTTATACGGAGCAGAGCGGGCATATAGCCATTGACGGTGAGCGACTAACAAGCCAACATTTACAGGCATGGCATAAAATTATCGGCTATGTAAAGCAGGATACCTTCTTAATGGAAGCTTCGATAAAGGATAATATTACTTTAGGAGAAACCGACGTAGATGAGGAGCGTTTGCAATACGCTATAGAGCAAGCCTCCTTACAAAGTTTTATAAAAGGCCTACCCGAGGGTGTTAATACCTATATAGGGGAAAGAGGGTCTAAGCTGTCCGGTGGGCAACGGCAGCGTATCGGTATAGCGCGCGCTATGTATAAAAAGACCGAAATATTGGTGCTTGATGAAGCCACGAGCGCGCTTGATAATGAAACCGAACGGGAAGTAAATGAAGCTATCAATAAACTTTCGCAAACGGATATCACCATATTAATAATTGCTCACCGCATTACCACCCTGCGTGAATGTGACCGGATATACGAGTTGAATGAAGGTAAAATCATTGCGGAGCATCAGTACGAATCTTTGATTCGTCGGATTGTATAAAGCAAGCTTCGATAGTATAAACAGGTAATTTCAAATCCAATGCGCATAGCTTTCATTTCCTTAATGGCAAACGCACCGTGGGGTGGAAGCGAAGTGCTATGGAGCAATACTGCTGCCTATGCTTTGGAGCAGGGCCATGAGGTTTTTTTTTCGGCCTTTGAATGGCCCTCACCGCATGCAAATATTAATAAGCTTATCCAAAAGGGTGCAGTGTCCTATTTCAGGCCTCATCCTACGTTGAAAACAAGGCTGATCAATAAGCTATATAAGGCTGCTAAAGTAAGTTCTCCTGAAGTTGCCGCTATTAAAAAATTCAACCCCGACGTTATCCTCTTTAACCAGGGGGGGGCTTATACCTTGAGGTATTGGCCAGAGCTACTTGCCTTCGCTAAAGAAAATGCCATTCCTTACCATCTTATTTGTCATTCATACAATGAGGTGGTAACATTTGCTGAGAAGCAACAAAAATTTATAGTCAGCATATTCGAAGGAGCAGTTAAGGTATTTACGGTATCGCTTCAACAGAAGGCAATAATTGAAAGACAGCTAGCTCATAGCATCACCAATAATATTCAGGTTTCAAACCTGCTCAACTTACCGGCAGAATACCCTATACCATTCCCTGCAACCACAATAGATGTACCGCAACTGGCTTGCATCGGGAGCCTGACGATTCTTGCCAAGGGGCAGGATATTCTCTTTGAGGCATTAAGCTCCAAAAAATGGAAAGACCGTCCCTGGCAACTTAACTTATTTGGGACCGGACCAGATTTGGATTACCTGAAACGATTAGCTTCATTTTATCGGATTGATGATAAAGTAAAATTTCGGGGGCACGTAGCGAATATGGCAGCTATATGGGCAGAATGCCATCTGTTAATTGTTCCTTCACGAATTGACTCCGGGCCAATGGTTGTGGCCGAAGCTATGATTTGTGGGAGGCCTGTAGTATCTACACGAGTAGGTATTGTTCCAGAATGGATTACTTCTGGTGACACTGGTTACATTGCAGAGGGCATAACTTCCCACGCGCTGGATCAGATACTGGAGGTTGCATGGAATGATAGATACAATTGGCAGAAAATCGGCCAACAGGCGTCAATTTTTGGCAAAAATAAAATGGCAGCTAGTCCGGTAGAGCTATTCCTGGATCAGCTATTAACTGCTGAAAATCTGTAAAAACCTTTCTCATCGGAATATAAAACTGGCCAAATGGTAACTTTTGTTGGACTAGCTCATAGTCGTGAAATCGAGTATCAAAGGATAGTTATGTCTATGCTGAGTCTGTATGCATGGACTGAAAATGCATCAGATAAAATAAGTTTTATCTTATATACTGATAATGAGAAGTATTTTGAGCCTTATTTCAAGGATATACAGATAACCTTTGTAAACCTAACACCTGAAGTATTAGCCGATTGGAAAGGCAAGGATAACTTCATGTTTCGTGTCAAAGTTAAAGCTATCCAGGATGCCACAATAAAATATCCTGATAATGATGTTTTGTTTTTGGATTCTGATACATTTTTGTATACTGATAGTGGGCCGTTATTGGCTATGTATGGGCAAGATAAAACAATTCTGTACGCTAGGGAATATTCATTTAATGAAGCAGTGTCGAAAGGCGGAAGAAATAGCTCCTTATTTCTTCCAGTTATAAAAAATAATAAAATCAGAATCCAAGGCCTTGAGTTTGAATTCTCTGGAAATAACTATTCTTGGAATACAGGAGTTATTGGTTTTAGTCATAAAAACTTAAATTTAATAGATTTGTCTTTGGAACTTACTGATTATTTGTATGAACGAGTAAAAGTGTTTGTAATAGAGCAATATTCGTTTTCGTTGATATTTCAGACTCAAACAAATGTACAGGCTTCCGATAAATATGTATATCATTACTATTCGCGGAAAAAACCTGTGGACGAATATGTATTAAAGTTTGTTTCTGAAGTTGTTCAATTGAATGATTTGAATAACAAAAAGATATTTGTGAAAAAATTTACTGCGGATTTGTTTGAAAAAATTAAAACAAATCCTCAATGGGAAGATAGGCCTGTTCTAATGGATAAAATAAAGCTGCTTATCGAAAGAAAAGGTGATGTAAGAATACTAAAACATGTTTTGTCTATTATTAAAAATAAATTACTAATGAGATACTAGAGAGGTGCTGCTGCCTTTACTAAATAAGTATAAACTGCGCCTGACAAAATTTTCTATGAGCCCTTCTGCAAAACCAAGAGTTTTGTTCATCTCCTACGATGGCATGACGGATCCTTTGGGTCAGTCACAAGTACTGCCCTATTTGGTTGGCTTATCGGCAAGAGGGTATGAAATTACTTTGCTTTCGACCGAGAAAAGGGAACGGTATACCCAGCATGCCAAGACCATACAGGACATTACAAGCCAGGCGGGCATTCGTTGGGAAACTATATTCTTTACCAGCAACCCGCCGGTCTTGGCTAAGTTGTATGACCGATATCAGCTAAGAGCAAAAGCGGTTGCGTTGCATAAACAGCACCGGTTTGATATGACGCACTGCCGTAGCTATGTGAGTGCGGAGGTAGGCTTATATCTGAAGCAGAAATTTGGTGTAAAACTCCTGTTTGATATGCGTGGCTTCTGGGTAGATGAACGTGTGGAAGGAGGAATGTGGAATTTAAAAAACCCTGTATACCGTCAGGCTTACCGGAATTACAAACAAAAGGAAGCCGCGTTTATAGCTGCGTCCGACGGCATTATTAGCTTAACGGAAAACGGTAAAAATGAGATGCTGACCTGGCCTAGCTACCGCCAGGCGCCCATTTCCGTTATTCCGTGTAGCGCTGATTTCTCCGTATTCCCATTGGTAACCAAACAGGCCCGCCAGGCTTCGCGCAGGACTTTGGGGCTGCAGCCAGAGGGCTTGGTGATAAGCTATTTGGGCTCAATTGGCGCGTGGTATTTGCTGGATGAAATGTTGCAGCAGTTTGCTGCTATCAAGCAGCAGTATCCGGCGGCCAAAATGCTGTTTGTTACGCAGGAGCCGCTGGCCGAAATACTGACGGCCGCAGCAAAAGTACCCGGGCTACAGGCCGATGACTTCTTAGTGCGGCCGGCTACCCGCACAGAGGTTCCTGGTCTGATTGCAGCTTCGGATGTGAATCTGTTCTTCATCAAGCAGAGCTATTCCAAAAAAGCCAGTTCCCCAACCAAGCTGGGCGAAATCCTGGCTATGGGCCTGCCAGTTATCTGCAACGATGGCGTTGGCGACGTGGCCGGCATTATCGAGCAAACTGGCGGCGGCATTGCGCTTTCCAATCTTAACGTCGCGGAATTCGACAAGGCGGCCCTGGCCATTCCCAGCCTGTTGGCTAAGGATGGTGGTGAAATCCGGGAGAAGGCCCAGCAGTATTATGATCTGGATAACGCCATTGCCAGCTATTATGCTATGTATCAGCAGCTGTTGCAGAAGTAATACGACGTAGCAATGAATGGCTGAGAAAGGGCTGTATAGGTTGCCTCCCTAGCCAGGGAAGGCCGGCTACCCCGATGCTACGACCCCGAGCCCACTATGAGCCGACATTGCCGTATCTTTAGGGCTTACAACGCAGCCATTTTGCCGTTCATCCATGCGGATTCTTTTTATTGTGCCTTATCCGCTGGGTAAAGCACCTTCCCAACGTTTTCGGTTCGAACAGTACCTTAGCTATTTAACCGCCGCCGGCCATACTTGGCATTTGGCTCCCTTCCTGTCCGATTATACCTGGTCCATTCTATATAAGCCGGGGCATGTAGTTAGCAAAGTAGCGGGTATTCTGGCTGGTCTATTCCGCCGTTTTCTGCTGCTGTTTACGGTCTCCTCCTACGATTTTGTATTTATTCATCGGGAAGCCGCACCTATTGGCCCGCCGGTTTTTGAGTGGATTATTGCCAAGGTTCTTCAAAAGAAGATCATATACGACTTCGACGATGCCATCTGGATGAAAGATCCGGCCGGGGAACAAACCTTCATCAGCCGTCTTAAGTGGCAGCAGAAGGTTGGGCAGATCTGCCGGTGGGCGTACAAGGTCAGCTGTGGCAACGCCTACCTGCGCGACTACGCGCTGCAGTTCAACGCGCACTCTTTCATAAACCCCACCACGCTGGACACGGAGAACCTGCACAACCAAATCCGTGACCAGTACCTGTCGGGGCGGCCTATTATCGGTTGGACGGGCACACACACTACCCTCCGGCACCTAGATTTAATCTGGCCGGTGCTGGAACGCTTGGAGCAAGAGGGCTACGACTTTGAGTTTCGGGTGATTTCCAACCAGGGCCCCGAGTATGCCGGCCTCCGGAATTTTCGCTTTACGCCCTGGAACAAGGAAACAGAAATTGCCGATCTGAGCCAGTTCAACTTGGGACTTATGCCGCTGGTGGACGACCCCTGGGCCAGAGGAAAGTGCGCGTTTAAGGCGCTGCAGTACATGTCGCTAGGAATGCCTGCGCTGGTTTCCCCGGTTGGAATGAATACGGAAGTGGTACAGGATGGTCAGAATGGCTTTGTGTGCGACACGCCGGAGCAATGGTACAACGCCTTGCGCGAGCTGCTGGCCAGCCAAGACCTGCGCGCTAAGCAGGGAGCCGCTGCGCGCCGCACTATTGTGGAGCGCTACTCCGTGGTATCGAACAAGGAGAACTTTTTGAGGCTGTTTAGTTAGCCAATGACGGTCATGACACAGCAAGTACCGCAACAAGAGCAGGAAAAAGGCCGCTTCGTCATTTCCCTCGACTTCGAGATAAACTGGGGCGTGCGGGACCAGCAAACCCTGGCGCAGTACGGGCAAAACCTGTTGGGGGTGCGTCAGGCTATTCCGGCTATGCTGGCTTTGTTTGAGGAATTCGGCCTGCGTGTAACGTGGGCGACGGTAGGCCTGCTGTTTTTTCGGACCAAGCAGGAAATGCTGAGCCATTTGCCCGCCATCCGCCCTGATTATGTGGATTCCAACCTGTCGCCCTACCTGGTGATGGACCAGGTCGGCCCCGACGAAGCCACGGATCCGTATCATTTCGGGTATTCCCTGATTGAGAAGATTCGGAGCACTCCGGGCCAGGAAATGGCAACCCATACCTTCTGTCACTACTACTGCCTGGAGCGCGGCCAAACAGCCGAGTCGTTCCGGGCCGACCTGGAAGCTGCCGTGCAGACGGCGCGCGAGCAGGGAATAACATTGCGCAGCCTAGTATTTCCCCGCAATCAGTATAATGCCGAGTACATTTCGGTTTGCGAAGAACTCGGCATCACCAGCTACCGGGGCAATGAAAGCTCCTGGATTTACAAAGAGCGCAACGAAGAGCAGCAGAGCCTGTACAAGAGGGGCGCCCGCCTGCTCGACGCCTATCTGGACCTTTCCGGCCCCAACTGCCACTCGCTGACGGATATCGCCCGGCAGTTTCCGTACAATATCCCCGCCAGCCGGTTCCTGCGGCCCTGGTCGGGGCGTTTGCAGGCGTTGGAAGGCTTGCGTCTGCGCCGTATTCTGCAGGGCATGGAGTATGCGGCCCGCCACGGACAGGTTTTTCATCTGTGGTGGCACCCGCACAATTTTGGGGCAAATATTCCGCAGAATATGGCAGTCCTGCGGCGTATTGCCGAGCATTACCGCAAGCTGCAGCGCACCTATGGCATGGTTAGCCAGTCGATGGGGGATCTGGCAAGCGAGCTGCAGCAGAACAACCCCAGTACTTCCGTTGTATGATGTCCACCAAGAAAATTGTAATCCTGGCGGGCCCAGGCGAATCTACCGACATATTGTTTCACGCGCTGGATGCGGAATTCGGCGTGCACCGCATTATTCTGGAAACGCCCGTCAGCCAACAGCAGCTCCTGAAGCGGCGGACCGAGAAACTGGGCTACGCGAAGGTCGCCGGCCAGATTCTATTTAAACTTTTGATAGCGGGTCCGCTGGCCAAAACGTCCGGTAAGCGCCTGCAGGCTATCAAGCAGCAGGCTAACCTCAACGACCGGCCTTTACCCGAGGACCGGGTGATGCGGGTGCCTTCGGTGAATTCGCCGGAGTGCATTGCGCAGCTGCAGGCCCTGAAGCCCGATGTGGTGGTAGTGAATGGCACGCGTATCATCGCCAAAAAGGTGCTGACCAGTGTGCCCTGCAAGTTTCTGAATACCCACGCCGGCATCACCCCGCTCTACCGCGGCGTACACGGCGGCTACTGGGCGCTGGCCAACAACGATGCCGCGCACTGCGGTGTATCTGTGCACCTGGTGGATGCCGGTATTGATACCGGTGGCATTATCGCACAGGCGCTGATCAGCCCAACGCCCGAAGATAATTTCGTAACGTATCCGCTGCTGCAGCTTGCTGCCGGCCTGCCGCTGCTTAAGCAGGCCATCCGTGACGTGCTCCGGGGCGAAGTGAAGCTGCAGCCCGCACCAGCCGGCATTTCGCGGCTCTGGTCCCACCCAACGCTGACCGAGTACCTAGCCAACCGCCGTGCCGGTACGCGCTAGCACGCGTGACCTTGGGTAACTGGGATGTGCAACCAACACAACCCCTATCCAGCCGTTAGCGCATAGCTATGCGGCGAGCTACCCGCGGCTTGGCTGCGGGCTTGTCTTCCAGGCTAATATTGCGCATGATATACAGTCCGGCTACGTAAAAGGGGATAAGCGGAATCTTGTAGCGTACAAGCGTGCCGAAATTATTTGAGATAATGCCCACTGCAGCTCCAAAAACCAGAGCAAATACAAAACACAGCACCAGCACGGGGGTACGCGCAATAGTGGTAAAGAAGCGCACGATACCTACGTTAAACAGAATGCGCAGGGTGAACAGCAGAAAAAAGGCTGATTCCAACGCAGATAGGAGCATAATAGCGTTGCGTACTTCCCACAGAAACGGACGAAACAAGGATACAACTACTGCTTTAGGCGCTAGTTTTAGCATGCCGCCAATAGTGCCATCCTGCTCACCCAAGGTGTACACAGAGCCTTCTTTTTGAATAGAGCGCCGATAAAGGTAATCGGCCGTGATCTTGCTTTTCTCCCCAATCTTATCGATGTCATACTGGGAGTCGCCGGCCGTGAGGTTCTGCATGGCAAACAAAGCTACGCCGGCCCCAATAGCCAATAGAAACGGTTTTGCAATCATGCGAAGCGTCTGGTTTTTAATTCGCTGGCTGTTTTCATTGAATACCCAAAGCAGGGCTGGCGGTAAAAATGAAAGTAGAATATATACTTTCGTTGTATATACCAGATAAGCGGAAAGCACTCCGATAATAAGGGATTTAAATATGCGCTTTTTCTGAATAGCCCCTTGATAAAAGCCATAAAATACCCAGCCTAATGCCCCTAGGCAAATTGAGTCTTTCATAAGCCCGGAACCCCAGAAAAAAACAGATGGTATAAAGAAAACGGCAATGGCTAACTGCTTGTATACCTGCGGCCGTATTTTAGCAAATGTGATAAACATTGCCCACATACCGCTGAAGCTGAGGCAGGCAAACATCAGACTTACAACCGTATAAGTGTTGAAGCAAAATAAGCCAAGTACCGTTGCTATTCGGATGACAACCAGTTCTTCTGAGCCAGGCTTCCACCAGAACATTCGGGAGGTATACTTGGTAAACTCAGGTAGCCGCTCTCCATTACTTGTTAATAATTTCAACCCCAGCGTAAAAGAGTCACCAAAGGCTTCATACATAATAGTAGAATGACGGAAATAGTTAAATGTGTCTCCTCCATGATAATAAAACTGATAAATCAACCCCAGAGCCATTGCGCCCACTAGCTTTACACTAAGGGCAGGAATAAAATAGTTGCGGGTGTAAATATTGGTTACTCGTGGCCGTATGGCAAAGGCAAACAAATAGATCAACAATAAAAAGATAGGCGTTAACAGCAGGTCTTTGGTATACATAGGCCGCGCCCTATTTCTTGTTCTTTTTCAAATACGCCACCGCCTCGCGGTATTGCTCCGTTTTGTGGCTTGCTGTTTCCTGTACTGTTTTATAGTACCGAATAGCTGTTTTCGAATCCTTGGCCTTATCTGCCATCCGCGCCAGGTTCACGTTGGAGTAGATATAGAAGCCGCCCTCTGTGTCGCCGGTCGTTTCGGCAAAGACGATGCAGCGCTGAAAATAATCCTGCGCTTTCTGCATATCCTTGTACTTGGTCTGCATCAGCCAGCCCAGGAAGTAAGTGGCGTAGCGGCCGCTAATGGCCTCGTAGCCCGGCATGCCGCGGTTGAGCTTATCCAGGATATCCTTGCTTTGCCGCTCCAGTTCCACAAACTCGCCTTCGTGAAAGCAGAGCAGCGCGAAGAACCGCTGGAAGTAGGCATTGTCGGGGTAGGTTTTGGCCAGGTAGCGCGCTACTGGCAGGGCAGCGGCTGAGTTGTCTTCCTCGTTGGTGAGGATGCGCATGAGAAAGGTTTTCGCCTCCGACCCCGTGTAGAAGCCATTATCGGCCACATTGCGCAGCTGCTGAAGTCCCAGTTTACGATTGCCCTTAGGGAAAAATAGTAGCACGGGACGCAGCAGCGGGTAGTTTTCCGAAATCCAGACGGCATAGTAGTTGAACAATGCCTGTCCGAACAAGAACTCCGGGCTCAGTCCATTGGCTTCCTGGCTTTTCTCGAGGTAATCGAGGGAGCGTTTGCTGCTGACGGTGGCTTTGCGCCAGTTTTTGCGCTCTGCGTTCAGGCGGGCATCAAACCCGTAAGCGGCCGAGAGAAAAAAGCAGGCTTCATAGTTTTTGTCGTCCTGCTCATACAGCTTCTCGCCTTTTACCACAGCCGTATCCATGTAAGCAAAAAACGTTTTATCGTATTGCTTGGTCTGAATATTGGTCGGCACAATCTTCCACCAGGTGCTCAAACCTAGTAAGAAGTAGGGCATGGGGTGGTTGGGGTAGCGCCGCCGCAGGGAGCGGAACTGCTTTTCGGCTTTGTCGAACTTGAAGTTGTACAGATTATCGACCGCGCCGCCCAGCTCCAGTTGGATATCCTTGTCGAGCAGCAGCCACCCCTTGGTATCCACGGCGCCGGGGGCCACATCTACGTTTTCCAGCTGAATGTTGCGGATCGGGTCGGTTTTGCGCGTGGTATCGGGCTGCTGGGCCTGCGCCAGGGCCGGACCACTGAGCAGAAAAAGCACCAGAAAAAAGCGCAAAAGATTCACCATAAAGCAGCGGGAATAAGCCTGGACCCCGATAGGAGAGCTGCCGGACCAAACTAGGCTAGAAAGACGAAAGTAGGACAATTATGCTAGATTTGGACAGCTAAGGCAAAGACATGCAGTTACTTCATACGTTGTGCCGGCTTGCGGCACCGGCCGGCAACGAAGCCAGCTTATCCCATTTCGTGCAAAGGTACGTCACCGAGCAGAAAGCGTCCTGGCGCGTACAGCCCAAGATGCTGGTGGGAGCAGAGTTTCAGGATTGCATTTTGCTGGTATTTGGTACGCCCCAGACGGCCATTTTTGCGCATCTTGATTCCATTGGATTCACCGTTCGATACGGCCAGCAGCTAGTGCGCATTGGAGGCCCTGCTGTGCAAACCGGTTACCGCCTAGTAGGAGAAGATGCCCAGGGGCCTATCGACTGCACGCTAACAGTTGATGAACAAACCGGTGCATTAAGCTATGAGTTCAACCGGGAGATAGAGCGTGGCACGGAGCTCACCTTCCACTGCGACTTCCGCGAAACCGAAACCACCGTGCAAAGCTGCTACCTCGACAACCGCCTCGGGGTCTGGAACGCGCTGCGCCTGTGCGAAACGCTGGAAAATGGGATTATAGCCTTTTCCTGCTGGGAAGAGCACGGCGGCGGCTCGGTGGCTTACCTGGCAAAATATATTTATGAGCACTACGGCGTCAGGCAGGCCCTTATTTCCGATATCACCTGGGTAACGGAAGGGGTACAGGCGGGCCAGGGCGTGGTCATTTCCCTGCGCGACTCCCTGATTCCGCGCCGCGCTTACGTCGACCGGATCCGGCTTCTGGCCCGGGAGGCTGGCGTGGCGCATCAGCTGGAAGTGGAAGGCAGTGGCGGCTCCGATGCCAAGGAACTGCAGCACGGCGCCCAGCCCTGGGACTGGTGCTTTGTGGGGGCCCCTGAGGAACACGTGCATACGCCCGACGAGCTCGTCCATAAAGCCGACATCTATAGTATGCTGCGGCTATATCAGGTGCTGCTGGAGAAACTGTAGACCGGCCGGATGCCGCAGAAAATTGGCTTTTGCGGAATAACCTCTATTTTACAGCCCATTACGCCTTTCCTCTCTTTCCCACCACAACCTTCTTCACCGCTTTCTATGACCCCATTTCTTTACGTAGTACCTGCGCTGGGTGTGCTTGCCCTCCTGTACACGTGGTTGCGCTCTGGCTGGGTAAGCCGTCAGGATGCCGGCGACGAGCGAATGCGCACTATTGCCGGCTATATTGCTGATGGGGCCATAGCCTTTCTGCGGGCCGAGTATAAGGTGCTGGCGTTGTTTGTGTTGATTGCCAGCGCCTTTCTGTTCTACCTGGGCAGCACCGGCGAAAAGTCCAGTCCCATTATCGTCATTGCCTTCATAATCGGGGCGGTTTTTTCGGCGCTGGCGGGCTATATCGGGATGAAGATTGCCACCAAAGCCAACGTACGCACGGCGCAAGCGGCTCGGACCTCTCTGAGCCAGGCGCTGAATGTGTCGTTTTCGGGGGGCTCCGTAATGGGCATGGGCGTGGCCGGGCTGGCGGTACTGGGCCTGGGCTCTTTATTTATTGCGTTCTACCAGATGTTCGTGCTCAACCACGGCGGCGGTGCCAATGGCATTGAGATGGAACGTGCCCTGGAAGTACTGACCGGATTTTCTCTGGGCGCCGAAAGCATTGCCCTGTTCGCCCGGGTGGGCGGCGGCATCTACACCAAAGCGGCCGACGTAGGCGCTGACCTCGTGGGGAAAGTGGAAGCCGGCATTCCGGAAGATGACCCCCGCAACCCCGCAACCATTGCCGACAACGTGGGCGACAACGTGGGTGACGTGGCCGGCATGGGTGCTGACCTGTTCGGGTCCTACGTGGCTACCATTCTGGCTACCATGGTGCTGGGCCGCGAGGTAGTAGCTACCGGCGACCAGTTCAACGGTCTTTCGCCCATCCTGCTGCCCATGGCCATTGCCGGGTTGGGCATCGTGGCCTCGCTCATTGGCATTCTGCTGGTGCGCGTAAAGGAAGGCGGCAACGTGCAGGGCGCTTTGAATACCGGTAACTACATATCCGTAGCAGTATCGGCGGTGGCCTCGTACGCGCTTATCAAGTGGATGATTCCCTCCGGCTCATTGCTGATTCGGGGAGTTACGTTCACGGCTATGGACATTTTTTATGCCGTGGTCGTCGGGCTGATTGTGGGCATCCTGATGAGTGTCATCACCGAGTACTACACGGCTATGGGCAAGCGGCCCGTGCTCAGCATTGTGCGCCAAAGCAGCACCGGCCACGCCACCACCGTTATTGGCGGCCTGGCCATCGGCATGGAATCTACGGTGCTGCCGATTATCGTGCTGGCCGCCGGTATCATTCTCAGCTACGAGTTTGCGGGCCTCTATGGCGTGGCTATTGCTGCCGCTGGGATGATGGCCACCACAGCCATGCAGCTGGCCATCGACGCCTTTGGTCCTATTGCCGACAACGCCGGGGGCATTGCCGAAATGAGCGAACTGCCCAAGGAAGTACGCGAGCGAACCGATATTCTGGACGCCGTGGGCAACACTACCGCCGCTACCGGCAAAGGCTTTGCCATTGCCTCGGCTGCCCTTACCTCCCTGGCGCTGTTTGCCGCCTTCATGGGCACGGCCAACATCACCTCCATCGACATCAGCAATGCCCGTGTGCTGGGTGGCCTGTTCGTGGGCGCCATGATTCCGTTTATCTTCTCCGCGCTGGCTATTTCGGCTGTGGGGCGCGCAGCTATGGCTATGGTGCAGGAAGTGCGCCGCCAGTTCCGCGAAATTCCGGGCATTATGGAAGGTACCGGCCGGCCGGAGTATGAGAAGTGCGTGGCCATTTCCACCCAGGCTGCTATTCGCGAGATGATGCTGCCGGGCGCCATTGCCATCATCGTTCCGGTTATCGTAGGCTTCACTTTCGGACCCGAAGTGCTGGGCGGTACGCTGGCCGGCGTAACGGTATCCGGCGTGCTGATGGCCATGTTCCAGAGCAACGCCGGCGGTGCCTGGGACAACGCCAAGAAGTCGTTTGAGAAAGGCGTGCTGATTGATGGCGTGATGCAGTACAAAGGCTCCGATGCCCATAAAGCCTCCGTAACCGGCGACACCGTGGGTGACCCGTTCAAGGATACTTCGGGCCCGAGCATGAACATCCTCATTAAGCTCATGAGCATCGTGTCCCTGGTTATTGCACCCCATATTGCCGCTCCCAACGCTACGCCCCTGCGCGGGGTGGCCATGCCCCAGCCCATCGAAAAAACCGTGGAGAGTCTGCGCCCCAAAGTGCGCTACGCCGACCTCGCCCCCGATGCCGCCCGCTTCATCCTGACGATGATTACCGAAGGCCGGTAGGGTTGAGAATGTGCTTCGATTCGCTAATGTGCTGATCTGTTAATGACCAAACGCCGTTCTGGCGGGCCACGCGACGCTGTGCGGCCTGAGCCCCGTGCCAAGCCCTGAAATGTGAAAGCCCCTGGTGTGCAGACATCAGGGGCTTTCTGCTAAAAAGGAGCCGGGCCCTACCAGGAGGGATGGTGTCGCGCCTCGCCATAACTCAATCTCCACATTTGCACATTCAATCACATTTCCCACATTAGCACATTAGCGAAGCACATTCAACCAGATAAGCTACCTTTGGCCTCGCTTTCGCCCCGCTACCAACCCCCGCGCCGAATGACGCCACCCACCATTACGCTGCACGACAAACAATTTGCTCCTTATTTGTCGGCCGCGCAGCTCCAGGATTCCATTGGAGAGCTGGCCGCCCGCCTCAATCAGGACTACGCCGGCAAGCAGCCGCTGTTTGTCGCCGTGCTCAATGGCTCGTTCATGTTTGCGGCCGATTTGCTCAAGCAGCTGCATATTCCCTGCGAAATCACCTTTATCCGGGTGGCCTCCTACGTAGGCACCGGCAGCACCGGCAAGGTGCAGGAGGTGATGGGCCTGTATGAAAGCCTGACGGACCGCCACGTGGTGCTGCTGGAAGACATTGTAGATACCGGCCACACTATGCGCATGCTGCTCGATACGCTGGGAGCACAAACCCCGGCTTCCCTGGAAGTCGCCACGCTGTTCCTGAAGCCCGAGTGCCTGCAGCATGAGCTGGACCTGCGCTACATCGGCCGGGAAATACCCAACGACTTCATCGTGGGTTACGGCCTCGACTACGACGGCCTCGGCCGCAATTACCCCGATGTGTACACCGTCGTGTAGCGTTGGGGTCTGACAAAAGTCCATTGAACTGCGTACACCGGCCTTTGCCCGCGAAGTAGTATCTTTCCTCTCCGCCCACGTTTACCTTCCCGCGAAACCACTCGCTCTATGTTGAATATCGTGCTCTTCGGCCCCCCCGGCGCCGGCAAAGGAACGCAAAGCCAGAAACTCATTGCCCGCTACAACCTGGTGCACCTCTCTACCGGCGACCTGCTGCGCGCCCAGATTGCGCAAGGCACGGAGCTGGGCCTGCGCGCCAAAAAGCTCATGGATGAAGGCTTGCTGGTGCCCGATGAGGTGGTAATCGGCATGATTGACTCGGCCCTGAAAGCCAACAAGCAGGCGGCCGGCTTCATTTTCGACGGCTTCCCGCGCACAGTGCCCCAGGCCGAAAGCCTCGATGCCCTGCTGGCCCAGCACGACACCAACGTATCGTGCATGGTGGCGCTGGAAGTAGCCGAGGAAGAGCTGGTGACACGTTTGCTGGAGCGCGGCAAAACCTCCGGCCGCCCCGACGACCAGAACGAGGAGAAAATCCGCAAGCGCGTGACGGTGTACAACACCGAAACGGCCCAGGTAGCCGGCTACTACGCCCAGCAGCAAAAATTCCACGCCCTCAACGGCATTGGCGCCATCGACGACATCTTCGCGCAGATCTGCGGCCTCATCGACCAGCACCAGCCCGCCGCCCCGGCCAGCAGCCACCAGGCTACCGACGAAGTAAAAGCGTAACTTTGCCGCTGTAAACAGCGCATTTGTCTGTCATCCTGAGCGCAGCGAAGGATCTGAGTAAAGCAAGCCCGCACCGTGGCCGTGTTTTCAGATCTTTCGTTGCGCTCAGGATGACAGCTGTTTTTTAAATAACTCCGATTAAGGAAGAAGAAGGAAGAGCAATCCAATTCTTGATTCTTAATTCCTAATTCAACCGAAGTGGCTTCCAACAACTTCATCGACTACGTTAAAATTAACTGCCGCTCGGGCAAAGGCGGGGCGGGTTCGCACCACTTTTTCCGGGCCAAGGGCCTGCCCAATGGTGGCCCTGATGGTGGCGATGGGGGCCGGGGCGGCCACATCATTCTGGAAGGCAGCTCCCAGCTCTGGACGCTGCTGCACCTGCAGTACCAGAAGCACCTGATTGCCAAGCCCGGCGAAAACGGCGGCGAAAACCTGCGCACCGGCGCCCAGGGCGACGACATCATCATTCAAGTACCGTTGGGTACCGTGGCCCGCGACGCCGAAACGGGGGAGAAGAAGCTCGAAATCACCGAAGACGGGCAGCGCCTCATCCTTACGCCCGGCGGCCGGGGCGGCCTCGGCAACGACCACTTCAAGTCGGCCACCAACCAGGCCCCGCAGTACGCCCAGCCGGGCGAGCCGGGCATCGATGAGTGGGTGATTCTGGAGCTGAAGCTGCTGGCCGACGTAGGCCTCGTGGGCTTTCCCAACGCCGGCAAAAGCACGCTGCTTTCCGTGGTATCGGCCGCCAAGCCCAAGATTGCCGATTACGCCTTCACCACGCTCACGCCCAACCTCGGCGTGGTGGCTTACCGCGACTACAAGTCCTTCGTGATGGCCGATATTCCCGGCATCATTGAGGGCGCGGCCGAAGGGCGGGGGCTGGGCCACCGCTTCCTGCGTCACATCGAGCGCAACTCCATCCTGCTATTCATGATTAGCTGCGACTCGCCCGACATCAACGCCGAATACCAGGTGCTGCTAAGTGAGTTGCAGCAGTTCAACCCCGAACTGTTGGACAAGCAGCGCCTGCTGGCCATTACCAAAGCCGACATGCTGGACGAGGAGCTGGAAGCCGAAATCCGCGCCACGCTGCCCACCGACCTCCCCACCATCTTCATTTCCAGCCTCACGAATAAGAACATCCAACAGCTAAAAGACTTGATCTGGCAGACGCTGCACAAATAAATAGCTGTGAACTGATGAAGACGCTGTTGAAAGTATTAATTGCTTTATCAATCCTTTGGCCACTCAGCGGCTTTATACTTTTGTTCATATTCTATGTCATAATTGCGCTGGAACCAGTATGGCCATTATTCTTCGTTGTTTACAAACTATGTACATTTTTACTCCCAATCCTGCCTGCATTTGTATTGTATTCACAGTTGCGTAAGGATGTTGTGAGTGAAAGTAATGCGGTTGAATATGCGGCGGTTAGCTGGCTAACCTGTTATAGCCTGTTGAGTGTTTGGTGGACGATAATTCTTCAAACGAAGTACAATGTAGCCGCTGTACGCCAACTGGGATATTGGCCATATTTCGCAGCGGTATTGATTGCCCTGTTATTCGCAACAGTGGTTTTTCGCCTAAAGAGTTGGTATTACAACCGTAGTATAAAGCAGAAAAGCCAGTTTTAAGTTGAAAGGGGAAAGCACTTTGACTCTGTGCCAAACTGGCAGCCCTAACCCCTTTGGCAAACTCCTTGCGCCCGCAGGGTGCCCAACGGCGAATCCCGTGAAAAACCCCTTCCGACGATATTTTTCGAAAATGGCTGACGAACAAAACCTGCCGCAAGACGACAACCTGACCGGCAACGCCGACCACGTAGCTGGCGAAATGACCGAGGAAACCACCGGTCCCGGCGAAGCTACGGCCTCCGAGGGTGCGCCCCATGCCACCGGCTCCAAAACCGACGCTGAGCTGGCCGACCTGAAAGATAAATACCTGCGCCTGGCTGCCGAGTTTGAGAACTACAAGCGCCGCACCACCAAGGAGCGCGCCGACCTGTTCAAAACCGCCAATCAGGAACTGATGGTGGCGCTGCTGCCCGTGCTCGACGACTTCGACCGGGCCCGCCACCATACCAAGGACACCGAAGACGCCAACGCCGTGCGCGAAAGCGTAGACATCATCTACAACAAGCTCCAGAAAACCCTGAGCCAGAAAGGCCTAGTGACGATGGAAGCCAAGGGTGGTGATTTTGACCCCGAACTGCACGAAGCCATAACCCAGATTCCGGCTCCTTCGGAAGACCTGAAAGGCAAAATCGTGGATGAGGTGGAGAAAGGCTACTCCCTCGGCGACCGGGTAATCCGCCACGCCAAGGTGGTGCTGGGAAGCTAGTATTGAGTAATAGGTATTGGGTAGTGAGATGCGTCTCGTTTTAAGCTGCCTAACTCCTCACTCAATACTCAATACATAATACTCTGTACTGAGAACATGGCAACGAAGCGAGATTTTTACGAAATACTGGGCGTAGCCAAAAACGCTTCGGGCGACGAGATTAAGAAGGCTTACCGCAAGGTGGCCATCAAGTATCACCCCGATAAAAACCCCGACGACCCCACCGCCGAAGACAAGTTCAAGGAGGCGGCCGAGGCATACGAGGTACTCAGCGACGAGCAGAAGCGCGCCCGCTACGACCGGTACGGCCATCAGGGCATGGGCGGCAACGGGGGCGGCCCCAACATGGAGGACATCTTCTCCCAGTTCGGCGACATATTCGGGGGCGGCGGCTTCGAGGGCTTCTTCGGGGGCGGCCGTGGCCAGGGCGGGCGGCGCGTGCGCAAAGGCTCCAACCTGCGCATCAAGCTCAAGCTCGACCTGGAAGAGGTAGCCAATGGCGTGGAGAAGAAAATCAAGGTGAAGCGCTACGTAGCCTGCAACACCTGCGCCGGCACCGGCGCCAAAAACGGCACCGACCTCAAAACCTGCCAGACCTGCCAGGGTCAGGGCCAGGTGAAGCGCGTGGTACAAACCATGCTGGGCCAGATGGTAAGTGCCTCTACCTGTCCCACCTGCGAGGGCGAAGGCAAAGTAGTAACTAGCAAGTGCGACGTGTGCCACGGCGAAGGCCGCCAGTTGCACGAGGAAGTTATTCCCATCAACATTCCGGCGGGCGTGGCCGAGGGCATGCAGCTGAGCATGAACGGCAAAGGCAACTTCCCGGAGCGCGGTGGTGTGCCCGGCGATCTGCTCATTCAGATTGAGGAAGAGCCGCACGAAACGCTAAAGCGCGACGGCAACAACATCATGTTCGAGCAGTACATTTCGTTCGTGGATGCAGCTCTGGGTGCCAATCTGGAGGTGCCCACCATCGAAGGCAAAGTGAAGATTAAGGTGGAGCCGGGCACCCAGCCGGGCAAAATCCTGCGCCTGCGCGGCAAGGGCATCAAGGACCTGAACGGCTACGGCCGCGGCGACCAACTGATCCACCTCAGTGTGTGGACGCCCAAAAACGTGACCAACGAAGAGCGGGAGCTGCTCGAAAAGCTGCGCGACGCCCGCAACTTCACACCCAACCCTGGCAAAAACGAAAAGGGATTCTTCGAGCGTGTGAAGGAGTATTTCCAGTAGATGAAAACCACGGATTCCGGCGGATTTTTCGGAGTGCGCGGATTTTGTGGACGATTATTCTCAAGCCCGCCTTTCCTGATAGGGGAGGGCGGGCTTTTTCGTGTGCCGGAACTAACAGAATGTAGGGTACCGGGTATACTACAATAACCGTTATGCTTCATCTAGCGTCCGCACAGCCGAAGCATCTGTACTGCTTTGTTGCATTCCTAATCAGGCAGAGTTTATGAGAGCATGCCATTTACTTTTCGGGGCCTTGTCCTGCTGCTTTCTAGATACAAGCAGATTTGTACCCTATTCCGGAAAAATTTCTGAATAGGGTCCAGGCTTGTGCCTTATTTCACATTTTCCTGCAGAATAGGGTACAACGTGTAGCCAGGACAAGGCTGAAAAAAAATGTCCAGCGGTCTGTAATGCCGCCGCCAAAGCCCCGATATATGCAGCAAACTTACCTACCGTATGTCTGCTGCCCCGGCGCCGGAATTTCTCAAGCTGCTCAACGAGTACCAGCCACTGCTGCAGCGGGTAGCGCGCCTGTACTGCCCCGACGCCGACGACCGCCAGGACCTCTACCAGGAAATGGTGCTGCAGCTGTGGCGGGCCTGG
Organism: Hymenobacter guriensis; assembly: GCF_015773195.1. Classification (GTDB taxonomy): domain Bacteria; phylum Bacteroidota; class Bacteroidia; order Cytophagales; family Hymenobacteraceae; genus Hymenobacter; species Hymenobacter guriensis. The sequence goes on along the minus strand of NZ_JADWYK010000001.1, from coordinate 451,489 downwards.
CCGCGCTATGAGGTCCGCGCCGACACCAAAGTAAGCACCTGGCTCTACCGCGTAGCCCTAAACGTGGCTATTACCGATCTGCGCCGCCGCACCCGCGCGCCGGTGCCTGACCGCCTCGGTGCGGCGGCTCCGCCGGACCTGCCGGCCCCGCCGCCCGATGGGCCCGATGCCGACGACCTGGCCCAGCTCTACCGCGCCATCGGGCATCTTTCCAACGTTGAGCGGGCTTTCGTGCTGCTATACCTGGAAGAGCGCACCTACGAGGAAATGGCCGATATCCTCGGCATCACCCAGAACAATGTGCGCGTGAAAATGCACCGCGTGCAGGATAAGCTCCGCCACCTCCTGACTCAACTTGCCTGATGGAACTTGACGACCTCCGCCGCCGCTGGCAGCAGCCCGCCGCCGCTTCCGAACCGACATTAACTCACCAAAAACTAGAAGCCATGCTTGCCTCCCAACCCGATACCCCCCTGAGTGAGATGACGCGCCATGCGCGCCGCGAACAGCGCCTGGTGCTGATGGTCATCATCTTCAACGTGGCCAATTTCACGAACCTGAGCCGCCGACACTTTCAAGGCAACACGCTGGTGCTGCTGGATGTGGTAGTGGCCCTGATGATTCTCTTTATATCGTGGTATGCCTACCGGCAGCGCAAAATTATCCGGCAGCTACAGGTGGGTGACGGTAGCACCTACGGCCACATCCGGCAGTCGATCCGGCAGCTGCGGACGCTGATGCGGAACAAGGGATACGGTGGTATGGCGTTCCTGACGACAATAGTGCTGACGGTGGTGTACAGCCAGCAGGCGGTTATTCTGGCAAACCTGCGGGCGGGCACCATCGACTGGGTTCCGACGCTGGCATTGGCCCTGGCATTGGTAGCCCTGGTTGTTGGACTTCTCTACCACGAGCGTTGGCAGCAGCAGCAGCGCTACGGCCGGTACCTCGACCAGCTGGAAGCTACGCTGCGCGAGCTGGAAACCGTGGAACGATGAGCAGTGCGGGCCTGCGGTTCAGGGTTGTTTTCGGCCCGTTCAACCCCGCCGCAATACCGTTTGGTTGGAATTTCTACCCGGTCTGCGCCCGTATCCTGTAATATTACGCCACAACCCTCACCTCTTTTGCCTTTCTGCGCTGTGAAACCAATTCTACAAGTTCAGGACGTACGCAAGCAGTACGCCAACCACACGGCCCTCGACGGTGTGAGCCTGGAAGTGCCCGAAGGCTCCATCTTCGGGCTGCTGGGCCCCAACGGAGCCGGCAAAACCTCCCTGATCCGCATCATCACCCAGATTACCGGCCCCGACGGCGGCCAGATTCTGTTTCGCGGGGAGCCGCTGAATCCCTCGCACATCGGCCAGATTGGCTACCTGCCTGAGGAGCGCGGCCTCTACAAGAAGATGAAAGTGGGTGAGCAGCTGCTCTACCTGGCCCAGCTCAAGGGCTTGTCGAAGGCCGATGCCACCACCAAAATCAAGAAGTGGCTGGAGCGGTTCGACATCAAGACCTGGGCCGATAAGAACGTGGAGGACCTCAGCAAGGGCATGCAGCAGAAGGTGCAGTTTATTGCTACCGTGCTGCACGACCCGGCGCTGCTCATTCTCGACGAACCGTTCTCGGGCTTCGACCCCATCAACGCCAACCTGCTCAAGGACGAAATCCTGCGCCTGCGCAGCGAGGGTACCAGCATCATTTTCTCCACGCACCGCATGGAGTCGGTGGAGGAAATGTGCGACCATATTGCCCTCATCAACCGCTCCCAGAAAGTACTGGACGGCCGCGTGAGCGACGTGCGCAACGCCTACCGCAGCCAGATCTACGAGGTGGAAGGCCGCGGCCACTTGATGATTACGCATCCCGATTTTGAGGAGTTGGAGCAGTCGAAGCGCGAAAATGAGCACTTCCGCGTCTTGGTAAAGCTGCACGCTGGTGCCAAGCCCAACGACCTGCTGCGCTACCTCATCGGGGCGGGACAGGTGGAGGTGCAGGCCTTCCGGGAGCAGATTCCGAGCATCAACGAAATCTTTATCCGGCGCGTGCGCGAAACCCATCCCGACTACGTGCCCGAAACCGACTCGCTGCCCGCGTAACGCTGCCCCAACGTCTTTCCTTTCTCAACCGACCTCAACTCCTGAGCTATGTCTAAAATCTGGCTGATTGCCCAGCGCGAATACCTCACCCGCGTGCGCAAAAAGAGCTTTATCATCATGTCGTTACTGGGTCCGCTCATTACAGCCGCCATATTCGCCGTGCCCGTCATCATTGCCACCATGTCGGATAGCGGCAAGGTGGTGGCAGTGGCCGATGCCGGTGGGCTGTTCACCGATAAGCTGCCCGAGGCCAAAGACGATATCAGCTTCACCCGCGTGTCGGCAGATTTGCCCACGGCCAAGGCTGCATTTAAAAAAGCCAAGTACGATGCGTTGCTGTACGTGCCCAAGCTGGACATGGCAAACCCCAATGGATTTCAGGTATTCTCGCGCAAGGGTCTGGGTATGTCGCTGCAGCGGGACATCGAGCAAACTGTCGAAAACGCGGTGGAAGCGCAGCGCCTGAAGAAAGCCGGCATCGACCAAGCCCTGCTCAATACCATGAAGGCCGATGTGGACCTGCAAACCATCAGCCTCAGCGACGATGGGGAGCGGAGCTCCAGCACGGGCGTGAGCACGGGCGTAGCCTATGTGTGCGGCTTCCTGATTTATATGTTCATCTTTATCTACGGCATTCAGATTATGCGCGGGGTGATGGAGGAAAAAACCAACCGCATTGTGGAAGTGGTTATTTCTTCAGTCAAGCCTTTTGAGCTAATGATGGGCAAAGTATTGGGTATTGCCGGAGTAGGCTTCACGCAGCTCGCCTTGTGGATAGTGTTGTCTTTTGGGATTATGTCGGCCGTTACCGGCTCTATCAGCCCCGAGAAAATAGCTCAGAAACGCGTAGAGCAAGTAAATGCAGCGGCGGGTTCTACCGCTACGGTGCAAGCCAAGGAAACCCGGAAAGAAGGCAACGAGATTATCCAGGCCCTAAAAAGCGCAGACATCAACGTGGCCCTTGTGGCGGCCTGCTTTCTGTTCTACTTCCTGGGCGGCTACCTGTTCTACGGGGCACTGTTCGGGGCCATCGGCTCGGCCGTGGACAGCGAAACCGACACCCAGCAGTTCATGATGCCCGTGACCATGCCGCTGGTGCTCACCTTCGTGGTGTCGCAGGCTGTGCTGACGACTAATCCCAACGGCCAGGTAGCCGTCTGGATGTCGATGATTCCGTTCACTTCGCCCATTGCCATGATGATGCGCCTGCCGTTCGGGGGCGTGCCGATGTGGCAGCTGGCCGTGTCGATGCTGCTGCTCATTGCCGGCTTCTTGGGCACCATCTGGCTGGCGGGCCGCATCTACCGCGTGGGCATCCTCATGTACGGCAAGAAAGTAACCTACGGCGAGCTGTCGAAGTGGCTGTTCTATAAAGGCTAACAGCCCACGGCGCCCTCAGCGCAAACACCGCGTCCTCTGCGGGCTCCATTGTTGCTACGACATGGGCCTACAGAGGACGCGGTGTTTAGGCCAAGAGCGAGGGTGATGTATCTTCGTGCTATGCGTCTGCTTCTCTGCCTTATTCTGGTTCTTTTCAGCTTCACCATGCACGCTCAGGACCGACCTGCTTACCGGCTTTTTACGGCTGAGGGAAGGCCTGTGAGCTTTGAGAAAATGGTGAAAGAGCTGGCTGGGGCCGAAGTTGTGCTGTTCGGGGAGCAGCACAACGACCCAATGGCGCACTGGCTGGAGCTGCAGGTAACCAGGGAACTGGCCAAACGCAAAAGCGGCCAATTCGTGCTGGGCCTCGAAATGTTTGAGCGCGACGTGCAGCTGCTGGTGCAGCAGTACAACACCGGCGAGCTGACCGACCAGGCCTTCGAGGAGCAAAGCCGCCCCTGGCCCAACTACGCTACCGACTACAAGCCCCTGCTCCAGCTGGCCCGCCAGCAGAAGTTTGCGGTAGTAGGTACCAACGCGCCCCGACGCTACGCCTCGCAGGTAGCCAAAGGCGGCCTGGCAGCCCTGGAAAGCCTGCCCGCCGAAGAAAAAGCCTGGCTGGCTCCGCTGCCTCTCACCGTTGATTTCACGCTGCCCGGCTACGCCAACATGGCCAAGATGTTTGGGGGCGACGCGGCCCACGCGGCTGGCGTGCAGAACATCATCCAGGCCCAGGCCCTGAAAGACGCGACGATGGCCTACTTCATCCGCCAAAGCCGCCAGCCCGGCCAGCTGCTGCTCCACCTCAACGGCAGCTACCACTCCGACAACCACGACGGCATTGTGTGGTACCTGCGTCAGGCCGAGCCCGCCCTCCGCATCCGCACCATCAGCACCATGACGCAGGAGCAGCTCCAGCAGCTGGACAAGGAAAATCTACGAAAAGCCGATTTCGTGCTGGTGGTGCCAGCCGATATGACGAAGACGTATTAATGCCACCTGCTATATGATAGGACAATCTATTTCCGAGCAATTGGGCTTGTTATGCATAAAGCTTAATTTAGTCATCAATGCTATAGGTCTATTGGCTATCTGTCTACTGAATGCTGACGCTTGGCTGTACTATTTATTAGTGGCAGGCTATGTATGTGTGCCTCTATTTATATTATCAGTCCTATTAGCTCCGAAAGGGACGTTCGTCGGACCGCGCAACATCAATAATCGGCTTTATGTGAAGTGGTTTCTTCTTAATCAAGCCTTCCTCTTTATAGCCATGCCGCTGGTTTGTCTTATAGCAATGCAGGTGCGTCACCTCTTATAGACACTAGACTGAAAAAGCCCGATACCATTAAGGTATCAGGCTTTCCAAAATCTGTACAGAAATTTAAAAGGAGTGCTTACGCCGAGAAGGAAGACCCGCAGCCGCAGGTGCTTTTGGCCTGGGGGTTGTTGAAGATGAAGCCGCGGGCGTTCAGGCCGTCCTGAAAGTCAACTTCCATGCCCATCACGTACATGGCGTGCTTCTTATCCATCACCAACCGAACCCCGTCCAGGTCGAAGGTTTCGTCCTGTTCCTTGGGTTTGTCGAAGCCCAGCAGGTAGCTCAGGCCCGAGCAGCCGCCGCCCTGCACGCCCACGCGCAGGCCATATTCGGCCGGGACGTTCTTCTCGCGGAGAATATTTTTCACCTCTTCCAGCGCCCGGGGCGTGAGGTTGATGGGAGCAAGTTTCGTGGCGGTTGCCATAGGAGTGTTAGCGTTAGGAAAGTAGGCGGCAAAGATACGAAGCCGGAAGCTGCCGCGCCAGAACCCGGTTTTCAGCATTAACACGCAGCCTGCCCCGACGGTTCACCGTATATCTTTGCCGGGCACTCTGCCCCCGATTTTTCACAATTTCCTGCTACTTCTCCTCGGATGGATACCTCCGCGTACGTTTTTGACCTGCTGAAAATTATTTTGCCGGCCGTTATTGTGGGCGGCGCTATCATCTGGCTGGTGCAGCAGCATCTGGAAAAAGAGCAGCAGCGCCGCCTTATCGAAATGCGCCTCGAAACCAGCAAAACCACCTTGCCGCTGCGCCTGCAGGCCTATGAGCGGGTGACGCTGCTTCTGGAGCGCATCACACCCAACAACATTCTGGTGCGCCTGAGCAGCGCCGGCCAGACCGCCGCCGACTACCACCGCCTCCTGCAGCAGGAAATCCGCTCGGAGTTTGAGCACAATCTCAGCCAGCAGCTCTACATGAGCCCCGAAGTCTGGAACCTTGTGAAGCAGGCCAAGGAAAACGTGCTGACGATGGTGAACCGCGCTTACCACGCCCTGCCCACGCCCCAGCAGGCTCGCGGCACCGAACTGGCCAAGCGCATCCTCGAAACCATGATGGTAGAAGAAAACGACCCCACCGCCCAGGCTCTGCTAGCCGTGAAGCGCGAAGCTGCCAGCCTGTTTTAAAATGTGCTAATGTGGTTGAATGTGCTGATGTGCTAATGAGGCGCAGCGTGTCGTTGCTCATGCTAGCAATCAGCACATTCAACCACATTCACGCATTAGCCATTACGGAGTCGATGGCGCGCTGGTAGCAGGCTTCGTAGATGGGCACAATCTTGCTGGTGGCAAATAGCTCGGCGTGGGCGCGGGCGGCGGCTTTAAAGCGGGGCAGGTTCTCGTCGGCCAGTACGTAGAGGGCATTTTGCACCATGTCGGCTACGTCGCCCACGTTGCTGACCATGCCCGTCAGGCCGTGCTCGTTCAACTCGGGTATACCGCCCGCGTTGGTGCTGATAACGGGCACCTCGCACGACATGGCCTCCAGTGCCGCTAGCCCGAAGCTTTCCTTCTCGGAAGGCATCAGAAACAGATCCGACACGCTCAGCACTTCCTCCACGGCTTCGAGCTTACCCAGAAAACGCACATCGTGGCTCGATAGGCCCAGGTCGCGGCAGAGTTTTTCGATGCGGGGCCGGTCGGGACCGTCGCCTACCAGCAGCAGCTTGGCCGGTACCTGCTGGCGCACCCCGTCGAAGATGCGTACCACGTCTTCCACGCGCTTTACTGAGCGGAAGTTGGAGGTGTGAATCAGCAGCTTCTCGCCATCGGGGGCAATGGCGGCGCGGAAGTGGCTTTTGTCCTGCTTGCGGAAACGCTCTAGGTTGATGAAGTTCGGAATGACCTCAATGTCCTTCTCGATGGCGAAGTACTCGTAGGTTTCCTTGCGCAGATCCGCCGAAACTGCCGTCACCCCGTCGCTCTGATTGATGCTGAAAGTAACCACTGGTTCGTAGCTGGCATCCTTGCCCACCAGGGTAATATCGGTGCCGTGCAGGGTAGTGATGACCGGCACACGGATGCCTTTCGACAGCAAAATCTGCTTGGCCATGAAGGCCGCGGAGGCGTGCGGAATGGCGTAGTGCACGTGCAGCACATCCAGCTTTTCGTTCTGCACAATGTCCACCATCTTGGAGGCCAGGGCCAGCTCGTAGGGCGGAAACTGAAACAGCGGATACGCCGGCACGAACACCTCGTGGTAGAACAGGTTCTCGTTAAAGAAGTCGAGCCGCACGGGCTGGCTGTAGGTGATGAAGTGCACGCGGTGGCCTTTCAGGGCCAGAGCCTTGCCTAATTCGGTGGCTACTACGCCGGAGCCGCCGAAGGTGGGGTAGCAGACAATGCCAATGTTCATAGGGAGGGAAAGTCAGAGGAGAAAGAGGTCAGGGAAAAGCGCAAGCTATGGCCGCAGGAGCTCATCACTTATTTTGTCTAAGCGCCTTTCATTTTGAGCCAGCAATTGACGCTTCTTCCAAGTTTGCCGGGTGTACAAGTACATAAAATGTCCTACCCAGTTGCTTGAGGTGATGCAGCCACCTCGTAACGTAAACGCTACGGTATCCTGCGTATGCTTGGCAAGGAGAGGCAGAATATCGACAGGCTGGGCAGTTCTCACCAGATGCAAAAAGGCTGCGCTACGCACGATGGGCTTGGGGTGGCTGGTCAGTGCAGATAGCTCAGACATCGTTGCCAACTCGCCCAGCTGCACAAAACGGTGGTAAGCAGGAGTAGCGCGAGGAGCCCTGCCTACTGGCTTAACATCCAACGTCGAATCCAATGTCATTGCTTCAGTAAGCCGGAGAACTTCCGGTCTGATGCTGGCAGTTTGGCCCTGTGCTGCCTGGACGAAGTGGAACGACAGAACGATAAGTAATGACAGCTTGATGAACATGTTTACAAACAAAATCGGCGATAAGTCACTCCAGGGAATGTCTTACCGCCGATGCGGAATCATTGAAACGGAAATGCCGGACAACAGGTCATGTTTTCTGTAAGGACTTGTAAATGACGTCGTGGATGCGCGTGCGGATGTTGAGCTGGCGCAGCTTGTTGTTGCCGGCATCAGGGTACACCCGGTTGGAAAGAAAGATGTACACGATTTTGTTTTCGGGGTCCATCCACACGCAGGTGCCCGTGAAGCCGGTATGGCCAAACGTGCTGGCGGGGGAGAGGTTGCTGGTGGGACCTTCGGGCTTGCTCGGGTCGCCGTGGTCCCAGCCGAGGCCGCGGCGGTTGCCGGCTTCCGTGGAGCGCGCAAACTCCGCCACCACCGGGCTCTGGAAGTAGCGCTGCCCGCCGTAGCGGCCGTTCTGCAGGTTCATCTGCATGAGAATAGCCAGGTCGTTGGCATTCGAGAACAGGCCCGCGTGGCCGCTCACGCCCCCAATCATAGCGGCGGCCTGGTCGTGCACGGTGCCCTGTACCAGCGTATGGCGGTAGTAAGTGTCGTTTTCAGTGGGCGCAATGCAGGACTTGGGGAATTTATCCAGCGGGTGGTAGGTCATCGTAGCCAGCCCGAGCGGGCCGTAGAAGTTTTCCTGCAGGAACTTCTCGATGGGCTGGCCCAGCAGCTTTTCGCTCAGGCGCTTGAGCACGATAAAGCTCAGGTCGCTGTACTCGGCGGGGTACTTGCCTTTCAACTTGGGCAGGAGGCCCGAGCGCACCGTCCACACCCACATGGAGTCCTCCGCCGACTTGGTGCTGTAGGTACCGGGCACTACCTCGCGCGGAAACTCATCGGTGCGGGTACTGGCGTAAAAGGTAGACTTGAGGCCGGTTTTGGTGACGGTCCGTTCCCAGAATGGAATGCCGGGCTTGAGCCCAGCCTGGTGCAGCAGCACGTCGCGCACCACCATGTCCTTTTTATTGGATGTCTTTAACTCCGGCAGGTAGTCAGAAAGCTTAGCGTCGAGGTTTAGCTTGCCCTGGTCTTTCAGGTACATGATGGCCTGGAGCGTGCCGGCCACCTTCGTCACCGACGCAATGTCGTAGAGCGTGGAGTTCGTCACAGCGTTGGCCTTGTCGTAGGTGGTGTAGCCGAAGCTTTTCTCGTACACCACCACGCCATCCTTGGCCACCAGCACCTGGCCGCCAGGCGAGGCCGCGTAGGCCACCGTTTCGAGGGCAATGTTGTCGATCTGAGCCAGGATCTTCGAGTCCATACCCACACTCTCCGGCGTGCCGTAGCGCAGGCGGCGGAAATCTGGCGTGGGTAAGCCAGTGCCAGCTTTCAGGGTTTCTGAAACCGTAACGGGCAGCTGGCCTTTAGCCGGCAGCGCCCCAAACAGAATCTGCGGAACAACCAGCTGCGAGGCCGCATTATCTTCGTAGCCGCACACCAGCGTGCGGGCGTTTTCCAGATACTTCAGCGCGTAAGCATTGCCTAAGGCCACCACCACCACTTTCTGGCGCGGGTTAGCCTGCAGGCGCTGAATAAAGTTCAGCGTGCCCTCACCGATGCCGTAGTTGTGGCTCGGCGTGTTGTTCATGTTATGCAAGCTCACCACCACTGTGTTGTAGGGGGCCAGGCGGCCTACCAGCCGGTCGAAAGTCGAGTCAGGGGCGTAGCGGTTGGGTACGGCGTAGGTGGCGCAGGGCAAGTAGTTGCCCATCGTCTGGCCCAGCACGTTGCCAGCCGGAGCGCCAATGGCAATGGAAGCCATGCGCAGCGTGTCGAGGTGGTGGAAGGGCAGCAGGTCATCCTGGTTTTTGACTACCGTTATGGCGTGCTCGTAGATACCCTGTTGCACGGCGCGGCTGACCGGCCGGTTCAGGTTTTCTATCAGGTGCGGCACGTCGATGGGCTGGTAGCGGTTGAGGCCGGCCCAGTATTTGGCCCGCAGGATTTTGCGCACCCGGTAGTCCACGTCTTCCTGGGAAATGCGGTTGGCGGCCATCATTTCCTTTATTTTCTGGACGGCCACCGGCACGTCTTCCGAAAACAGCAGCACGTCGTTGCCGGCCATAAGGGCCAGCGCGTCCAGCTCGCCGGGCTTGTATAGGTTCGTTACGCTCTTCATGTTGAGCGCATCGGTAAATACCAGCCCTTTGTAGTTCATCTTCTCCTTCAGCAGCCCCGTTACGAGGTTGCGCGAAAGGGTGGTTGACTGCGTGCGGAGCGTATCAAACAGCGGCATATAAAGGTGGGCCACCATCACGCCCATCACGCCTGCTTCAAACGATTTCTGGAAGGGGTAGAGGTCCACGTTGGCCAGGCGGGCCATGTCGGTGTTGATAACCGGCAGGGCCACGTGGGAGTCTGTGTCGGTATCGCCGTGGCCGGGGAAGTGCTTGGCTACGGCAATGATGCCGTGGTCCTGCAGGCCGCGCACGTAGGCCACGCCCAGCTTGGCCACGTCCTCCTTGCTTTCGCCAAAGGAGCGGTTGCCAATCACCGGGTTCGACGGGTTGGAATTCACGTCCATCACCGGCGAGAAGCTCACGTGCACGCCCAGGGTTTTGAGCTTGAGGGCAATTTCGCGGCCCATCTGGTACACGTCCTGGTCGTCGTCAGTAGCGCCCAGTGTCATCTGCTTGGCAAAGTGCATGCTGGAGTCGAGGCGCATATCCAGGCCCCACTCGGCATCCATGGCAATGAGCAGAGGCACTTGGGCGGCCGACTGCAGGCGGTTGGTAAGTTGAGCCTGGCGGCGCGGTCCTCCCTGCAGAAACATCACGCCCCCGATGTTGTAGTTCTTTACCAGGAACTCCAGGTACTGGGCGTGCTTGCGGTCTTTGTTGGAGTAGCCCGCCACCATAAACAGCTGGCCCAGGCGCTGGTCGGGGGTGAGGGACGTGAACACACTGTCTACCCACGACTGCTCGGCCGCGCTGGCCGGCCGGATGTCCTTGTCCTTAGGGGCAGAAGATGAAATGATTAGACCCGTAAAGGCGAGAAAAACCAGTAAGAGCCTAATCCGAAAATCCTTGAACATCTACTCCCGTTAAGTTGGCCTACAATTGAATGCGAGCGGAAATACCCCTACTTTTGCCAGCACTGAAAAGTTCCCGCCGGGGCGGCGGCTACCCCTTCGGCCCGAGGGCCGAAGTTCCCGGCCAACGCTCTTCTCACTGCCCTGAATCGGGCCTCCGACCGATACCCTACGGGTACAGGCTGACCGCAAACTTACGGATTATTTCCCGGCGCTGGACGTGTTGAATATCGTGCCAGTTGAATTTTTTTTCGGTAACCGGTTCATTTTCAAGCCTAGTTTTCTTTTGCGATGCCCGACGTTATTCAGCTTCTTCCCGAATACCTGGCCAACCAGATTGCCGCCGGCGAGGTGGTGCAGCGGCCGGCCTCGGTGGTGAAGGAACTGCTCGAAAACGCCGTTGATGCCAACGCCACCCAGGTGCAGCTTATTGTGAAGGACGCCGGCAAGCAGCTGGTGCAGGTAGTCGACAACGGGGCCGGCATGAGCCCCACCGACGCCCGCATGAGCCTGGAGCGCCACGCCACCAGCAAAATCCGCACTACCGACGACCTGTTCCGCATCCGCACGCTGGGCTTCCGGGGCGAGGCGCTGGCCTCCATTGCCGCCGTGGCCCAGGTGGAGCTGCGCACCAAGCAACGCGACCAGGACACTGGCTCCCTGCTGCTGGTGGAAGGCTCCCAGATCAGCAGCCAGCAGCCCGTGGCCTGCCCCGATGGCACCAGCATCAGCGTGAAGAACCTGTTCTTTAACGTGCCGGCCCGTCGTAACTTTCTGAAGAGCAACGCGGTGGAAATGCGCCACATTCTGGACGAGTTTCAGCACGTGGCCCTGGCTAACCCACAGATCGGCTTTTCACTGTACCAAAACGACCTGGAAGTGTTCAGCCTGCCCGCTGGCAAGCTCAGCCAGCGCATTGTGGCCGTGCTCGGCAACTCCTATAAGGAACAGCTGGCCCAGGTGGAGGAAGTGACGCCGTTTATTGCCGTGCGCGGGTTTATTGGCAAGCCGGCCGCTGCCAAGAAAAGCCGGGGCGACCAGTTCTTCTTCGTCAACAACCGCTTTATCCGCTCGGCTTACCTGAATCACGCCGTGCTCACGGCCTACGAGGGCCTGCTGCCCAAAGACACGCACCCGTTCTACGTGCTGTTTCTGGAACTCGACCCCAAGACCATCGACATCAACGTGCACCCCACCAAAACGGAAATCAAGTTTGAGGACGAGAAGACCGTGTACGCCATCGTGCGGGCTGCCGTGAAGCAAAGCCTGGGGCTGCACAACATGGCGCCTTCCCTGGATTTTGAGGGGGATGTGAACTTCGCGCCCATTCAGCCCCTGCGCCTTTCCAGCAACGAGCGGAGCTCCTTCGACCCCGACGATGCCCCCCGCGACGCGCTGGCCTCGGCCGCTGCACGGGCGGCCGGCAGCAAATCCGGACCCCGCGACAAAACGGCCCGCCCCGATGCCTACGAGCGGCAGATTCCGCCCCGGCCCACGGAGCAGGCCAAGCGCGAGCTGGAGGAATTCTATAAAACCCTGGGCCAGCTGAGTGTGCCCGACGTGGAGCACGAGGCTACGGCCAAGGGCGTGCTGGTGCCCTCGGCGGTGGCTTTCACGGCCGCCCAGGCTGTGCCTCCGGAGCTGCCTTCGGTAGCGCCGGAGGCCGCCCCCGCCCCGGAGCTGCCTTTGCGCGACACGGGCGGGCCGGGCCACAAGGTGCTGCAGGTGCATCAGCAGTACCTGCTGGTGCCGGTGAAGTCGGGGTTGATGCTGATTGACCAGGTAGCGGCGCGGGAGCGTATCCTGTACGAGCAGTACGCGGCCGAGCTGGAGCGCGAAAATGGCGCCTCGCAGACGCTGCTGTTTCCGCGCACCGTTACGTTCACGCCCCAGGATTTTGCCCTGCTGCTGGAACTCACCGAAACGCTGCAGGCGCTGGGCTTTCGGTTTTCGGAGTTTGGCAAGCACACCATTGCCGTGGAAGGCATTCCGGCCGATGTGCCCGCCCGCCACGAAAAGGAGTTGCTGGAAGGTCTTATCGAGCAGTTTCGGACCCACGCCGGCCCCGTGAAGCTGGACCGGCGGGAGCAGGTGGCCCGGGCGCTGGCGCGGCGGGTGGCGGGCAGCGCCGGCCAGGTGCGCCTCTCCGAGGTGGAAATGAACGCCCTCGTGGATCGGCTGTTTGCCTGCCAGGTGCCCAACTACGCGCCCGACGGCCGCCGCACGCTGGTCATGCTGGAGCTAAGCCAGCTGCAGGATTTTTTCCGTCGCGCCTGATACCTTGGCGGCCGGGTTGCCTGAGGCTCCGTACAACCCGCGTCTTTTCTCTTCGTTTCCCCGTCTATGTTTCGACTCACGCCGGCCGTCCGGAATCTTATCCTCGTCAATGTGGCCCTGTTTTTCCTGCAGGGCATGTTTCCGCTACTCACCGTCTACGGCTCCCTGCACCCCATCGGGTCGGCGCTGCTGTATCCGTGGCAGTTCGTGACGTACATGTTCCTGCACGATGGGTTGGGCCACCTGTTTTCCAACATGATTACCCTGCTGTTTTTCGGGGCTTCGCTGGAAGATGAGTGGGGCGGGAAAAAGTTTATCACCTTCTGGCTGATCTGCGGCCTCGGGGCGGGCTTCATCTATGAGGGCGTGCGCTACTACGAGCTGCGCGAAATGAACGAAAGCCGACTGGCTTTCCACGAGCAGCCTTCGGGCGTGGGGTTTGCCGATTTTTTCCGGGAACACCTGCCCCAGGCCGGCGACTCGTACGCGCCCGTAGCCCGGCAGATGCAGAAAACGCCCGACGACCAGCGACTGATCGATAGTGCCACCCAGACCATCGATAGTATTTACATGGAGGTGATGGACAGTCCTAACAGCGGGATGCTGGGAGCTTCCGGAGCTGTGTTCGGAATATTATTCGCCTTGGCGTATCTGTTTCCGAACCAGAAGATGTTTATTTTCCCGATACCGGTTCCTATCAGCATCTGGCTGTACGTTTTCCTGTTCTCCGCGTACTCCCTCTGGAAAGGGGTACATCCCACACCCGGCGACAACGTAGCCCATTTCGCGCACCTGGGCGGAATGCTGATTGGGTTCATCGTGTTAAAAGTCTGGGAACGACGCGGTATCTAGCCGCGGCCCGACGCCTGTTTCTACTGCCTGCCCACCCATGAGTATTGTTCAAGACATCCGCACTGCTTTCAGCCGCCGCGACAACGCGCTTAATCAGCTGCTGCTGATTAACGTGCTGGTTTTCGTTTTCCTGGTGCTGGTGAAGGCTATTCTGTGGCTTTCCGGCTTTCAGGGCTACTTCGGGAATGTGCTGCGGCAATTCGTGCTGCCCTCTGATCTGCCCTCGCTGGTGCGCCACCCGTGGACGGTGCTTTCCTATGCCTTCACCCACGAGGGGTTCTTTCACATCCTGTTCAACCTGCTCAACCTGTACTGGTTTGGGGCGCTGGTGCGCGAGTACCTCGGCGACCGGCGGCTGGTGAGTTTGTACATCCTTGGTGGACTGGTAGGCGGACTGGTGTTTGTGCTGGCGTTCAACCTGCTGCCCACGCTTCGGCCTTACGCAGTAGCCGGTACGCCGCTGCTGGGCGCCTCGGCGGCCGTGACGGCTATTGTAATGGGTGCCGCCACGCTGCTGCCGGAGTACACGTTCAGTTTGATTCTGGTGGGGCCGGTTCGCATCAAGTACATAGCGGCCTTCACTATCCTGATTTCGGTTATTGCCATCAATCAGGGCAACCCAGGTGGGGGCATTGCCCATATCGGCGGGGCCATTCTCGGATACTTCTTCATCAAGCAGCTCCAGCGAGGCCGCGACCTGGGGCGCCCCGTGCAGGCCGTCGGCGACTGGGTGGGCCGCCTGGTGACGGGCCGCCCCAACCTGCGCGTCACGCACCGCAGCCGCCCTGCCGAGCCGGCTGCCAAAGCCACTGGCCCCCGCAAACCCGCCCAGGAGGAAATCGACCTGATTCTGGACAAGATTTCCCGCTCCGGCTACGAGAGCCTGTCAAAGGAAGAAAAGCAGAAGCTGTTCAAAGCCAGCCAGCAGTAAGCACCGCGTATTGAACGGACAAGCGTCCGGCTTTTCCGACAAGGCCCGCTAACGTGAGTTAGCGGGCTTTCTTTTTTGCCTGCAAGTGGTAATGGCGCTGAGTCGGCGGCAGCTTCTCAATAGCGTAACGCAGCATAGTGCGGGGCATTTGCGGGGCGTGGTCGGCCAGAAATTCTTCCAGGGCGTCCTCGTTGCGCTTGCCCACTTCCCGCAGCATCCAGCCCGTGGCTTTGTGAATCAGGTCGTGAGGGTGGGAGAGGAGCTGCTCGGCCAGGGCAAACGTGTCGGCAAACTGGCTCTGGCGGATAAAAGCCAGCGTCGAGACAATGCTCATGCGCTGGCTCCAGAGGTGGGTTTCCGCCGCCAGCTCGTATAGCGGCGCCCGGTCCTGGGTGAGCAGGTAGCCGCCTACAATAGTTGGGCAGGTAATATCGACCAAATCCCAGTTGTTGATGAACTGCCGGTTTTGCAGGTACCGCTCGTAGATGGCCTGCCGCCCGACCGGGCCAGCTTTGGCGAACTGCAGCGTCCAGATGATCAGGCCTACGGAGCGGCAGTCGTGCCAGGGGTTCTGCAACAGCTGCTCTACTTCTGGCAGGGCCAGGCTGCGAAACTCCCGCGCCAGCTGCCGCTGCTGGGGCATAGGCAGGCCCAGGAACTGGTCGCCCTCGCCGTACTGCCCCGGCCCGGTCTTGAAAAACCGCGCAACAGCAGCGGCCCGCGCTGGGTCAGCCAAGGCGTGAATCCGGGTCAGGAGGTCGGAGGCAGTGAGAGTAGTAGCCATAGTGAGGAGAAAATGCGAGAATCTAACACAGCAACGAGACGTTTCCGCTACGCCTCCTGGCAAGTTGCTTCCGCTCCCAGAAGTTGCGCAAAAAACGGAAGCAAAGGATATAGCGCATTTGCTTCCGTTTAAAAAGACTTTGTAAATAACGGAAGCAAAGGGTACCGAAGCCTGGGGCGGTTCTGCCCTGCTTCCTTGCCGAAACGTCACAAAAAAAGCTTCCTCTGCTGAGGAAGCTTTTTTGTAAAAATTAGCTAGTTGTCGGCTATGCGGAGGCTTTGCCCATATTGTCCAGGGCTTCCATTACCTCTTTCACGTGGCCGCGCGAGGTTTCCAGCAAGGCTTTTTCCTCGTCGTTGAGCTGCAGCTCAATAACTTTCTCGATGCCGTTTTTACCCAGAATAACCGGAGCGCCCAGGTACACACCGTCGATGCCATACTCGCCTTTCAGCTCGATGCACACGGGGAATACGCGGCGCTGGTCGCGCACAATGGCTTCTACCATCTGAGCGGCGGCGGCGCCGGGAGCGTACCAAGCCGAGGTGCCCATCAGCTTCACCAGCTCACCGCCACCTACGGCCGTGCGCTGCACAATGGCGTCCAGCTCAGCTTTGCCGATCAGCTCGGTTACGGGGATGCCGCCCACGGTGGTGTAGCGGGGCAGGGGCACCATGGTGTCACCGTGGCCACCCATGAGTACGGCCTGAATGTCTTTGGGGCTCACGTTCAGGGCCTCAGCCAGGAAGGCGCGGTAGCGGGCCGTATCCAAGATGCCGGCCATGCCAAACACCTTCTCGCGGGGCAGGCCCGAGGTGAGGTGGGCCTGGTAGGTCATCACGTCCAGCGGGTTCGACACCACGATGATGATGGCGTTGGGCGAGTACTTCACCACCTGCTCAGTCACTGACTTCACGATGCCGGCATTCACCGAAATCAGGTCGTCGCGGCTCATGCCGGGCTTGCGGGGCAGGCCCGAGGTAATAACTACCACGTCGGAACCGGCGGTGCGGGCGTAGTCGTTGGTGACGCCTACGGTGCGGGAGTCGTAGCCAATGATGGGGGCTTTCTGCCAGATGTCAAGCGCTTTGCCTTCGGCAATGCCTTCCTTGATGTCAACGAGGATGATTTCGTTGGCAATTTCGCGGGTGGCCAGTACATCGGCGCAGGTTGCGCCTACGTTGCCGGCTCCAACTACGGTAACTTTCATCAGTGGATGGAATTGGGGTGAACGTGTGGGTTGGGCGTAAAGCTAAGCCATAGACGCGAGAGGTGAGACATGCGCCGCCAGACTTTTCCTTCTCCTGGCGAGGCAAAGCCTAAGCAAGGACAGCGAGGCTACATCCGCTTCACCACCAGCACCCGCTTGGTTTCCTCCGTTACCTTAAACCGCTCATCGGGGCGGAAACCGATAACCCAGGCAATTTTGCCGTCGGCGGAGCACAGCACCTGCACATTGTCTTTGAGGTTGAGTGGCACTTTCTGGTCGATAAGGAAGTCCGAAAGCTTCTTCTTGCCTTTCATCCCAATGGGCATAAACCAGTCGCCTTCCTGCCAGGCGCGCACCGTGAGCGGAAACCGGAGCACGTCGGCATCCAGGGCCGCTACAGCCTTGCCTTTGGGCACTTCGTATCCTTCGGTAACCTCGTGCAGCTCAGTGCGCAGGTGCAGTCCATCGATTTTAAGCGCCTCCTGCCCGGCTTGCAACTGATGCGTACCAAATTTCTGGAGCTTGCGCGGGGTAATGACCAACTGGTCACGGTCCTTCACCAGCTGGTGCGTCGGTGAGTCGAACCGGCGGCCCGGCTCGGCCCCGAAGCTCTGCACAATGTCCTTGGTCACCAGATACGAGAAGCCGAAAGAACGCAGCAGCTCGTGCAGCACCACGGCGGTGGCGGCGGTTTTCTGCAGCAGGCGGATGTCGAGGTAAGTAGCTTCGGGCTCGGTGCGCTGGGCTTGGGCGGCGGTTTCCTCCACGTAGCGGCGCACAATTTCTTCAGCCGCGCCCACCCGCTCAGCCGTCACGCTCATGGTGTGGTCTAAGTTGGGGTTGATGTCGCGCAGCACGGGCAGCACCTCCAGGCGCAGGCGGTTGCGCTGGTACACGGGCGAGTCGTTGCTGGCATCTTCGCGCCAGATCAACTGGTTTTCCACCACGTAGTCGTAGAGGTCGGGCTTGCTCACGGCCAGCAGGGGGCGCACCAAGTGGCCGCTTTTGGGCCGGATGCCGTGCAAACCTGCCAGGCCGGTGCCGTGCGTGAGGTTGAGCAGCATGGTTTCGGCCGTGTCGCGCTGGTGGTGGGCGGTGGCAATGGCCGCGTAGCCCTGGCTGGCCCGAACCCGCTCAAACCACTCGTAGCGCAGGGCGCGGGCGGCCATCTGGGTGGAAATGCCTTCCTGCTCGGCAAACTTCTTAGTCTGGAAAAACTCCACGAAATAGGGCGCTTCGTACTGCTTGGCCAGCTTGCGCACAAACTGCTCGTCGGCGTCGGCCTCCTCGGCGCGCAGCCCAAAGTGGCAGTGCGCTACCCCGAACTTCACGCCCAGCCG
This sequence comes from Hymenobacter guriensis, assembly GCF_015773195.1. Taxonomy (GTDB): domain Bacteria; phylum Bacteroidota; class Bacteroidia; order Cytophagales; family Hymenobacteraceae; genus Hymenobacter; species Hymenobacter guriensis. Next base: position 433,370 of record NZ_JADWYK010000001.1, on the reverse strand, counting down.
GTGCAGTACGTTGGCCATCACCACGGAGTCGAGGCCACCGCTGACGGCTACCAGCAGCTGGTCGGTAGGGGAGAAGAGGGTGTTTTGTTCTATGAACTGTTGAATCCGGTCGAGCATGTGCAGAGCTGTGCGCTGGTAGCTAATGGCTTGGTTGTTGGAGCAGAGTGTTGATGGCTCCTGCCTAATAATTCACAAAGAAAGCCGTTATGCCGCTGGTAAAAATCAAGTGAAGAGCCACGTCGTCTAACTTATTCAATACTAAAAGGAAAGCTGGTAGCTAACCGCCGAGAGCTACCAGCTTTCGTGCTTAGCAACGGCCCTTCCGTACCTTTGCGCTTAAATGTCGTTTCCCAAGTCGATTTTTCTTCTGCTTCTGTTGCTGCTACCGGCTCTGGGCTGGGCTCAGCAGGGCCCTGCCGCCAAGCCCGCAATCCAGCCTACGCCGCCCAAAGGCCAGCGCGTGGAGCTGCTGCCCGGCACCCAGGAGCTGATTGGCGGCACCTTCAACGGGGTTGAAATCCGCAAGCTGATTGGCAATGTAAGCTTCAAGCAGGGTGACACCTTTATGTACTGCGACTCGGCTTACCAGTACACCGACCGCAACTCCATTGAGGCGTTCAGCAACGTGCGCATCGTGCAGAACGACACGCTCACCATCACCGGCGACCGGGCCACTTACGACGGCGACGCCCGCACGGCCCGCATGACCGGCAACGTGGTGATGCGCGACCCACGCATGACGCTCACCACGCCGGTGCTCGACTACGACCTGAACCGCAAGCTGGCCGTGTACAGCGGCGGCGGCCACCTCACCGACCCCGAAAATACCCTCGACAGCCGCCTGGGCTACTACAACACCGACACGAAGGTGTTCAGCTTCCGGCGCGACGTGCGGGTGCAAACCAAAGACTACCTCATCACCGGCGACACGCTGCAGTATAATACGGTATCGAAGGTGGTGTACTTCTTTGGGCCCACGCGCATCAAAGGGGCCCGCGGCACGCTCTACGCCGAAAACGGCAACTACAACTCCCGCACCCGGGTGTCGAACTTCGAGCGCAACGCTAAGATTGAAACCCCGGAGTACCTGCTGGGCGGCGACAAGCTGTTCTATGATGAGGCTCGCGAGTACGGCTTGGCTACCGGCCGTGTGTCGATGGTATCAAAGAAAGATAACCTCACCATCCGGGGTGATGTGGGACGCTACTGGCGCGGACAGGGGCGGGCCAAGCTCTACGGCAACGCCGTGATGCGCAACATTGCTGACCGCGACACGCTGTTCCTGGCCGCCGATACGTTGGTGAGTGTGGAAAGCAAAGTGCCCAACAAGCCCGGCGGCATCATCTACGCCTATCCCAAGGTGCGCATCTTCCGCGCTGATCTGCAGGGCCGCTGCGACTCGCTTACCTACAACCGCGCCGACTCCGTCATTTACCTCAACACCCAGCCCGTGCTGTGGAGCGAGCAAAACCAGCTCACGGCCGACAGCATGGAGCTGCGGATGCGCCGGCAGAAAATTGACCAGATGCGCCTGTACGCCAACTCCTTTATCGTGGGTCAGGACACCTTGCTGAACTTCAATCAGGTGCGGGGGCGCAACATGGTGGGCTACTTTCAGGCGGGCAAGCTGAAAAAAGTGGACGTGCTTGGCAACGCCGAGAGCCTCTATTATGCTCTTGAAGGCGACACCACGCTCACGGGCCTGAACAAAGCCGTGAGTGCCACCATGACGCTGCGCTTTTCGCCCGACAGTAAACTCCAGACCATCAGCTTCCTGACTAATCCCGACGCTAGCTTTATTCCCCCGCACGAGCTCAAGGAAGAAGACCGGCAGCTAAAAGGATTTGTCTGGCGGGCCGCAGAACGCCCTACCCGAGCCACTACCATGGGCAAGCACTTCGCCCCGCCGGCCAAGCCTAAGGCCAAATCGAAAGCCAAGCCCAAAACCACCAAGTCCCGCACGACCAAAGCCAAGCCCAAGGCCAAACCGGCGACGCCGCCTAAAAAGCCCGCTGCTCCGGCAGCCAAGCTGGCTCCGGCAGCCCGGCGCTAGCCCAATCCGGCCGATTTGATTCGGCCCCTGTAATCCGTTACCTTTGCGCCCCTTATGCTTTTCCAACGACCTCTCGTATTTGTTCTGTTGCTCAGCACGCTGCTGCTGGGGGCTTGCAGCGGCTACCAAAAGCTGCTCAAGAGCGACGATGTGAACAAAAAGTACACCGCCGCTATTGAGTACTACGAGAAAGGCGACTATGCCCGGGCCGGTACCCTGCTGGAAGAGCTGATTCCGCTGCTGAAAGGCCGTCCTGAGGCGGAGAAGGCCGATTTCTACTTTGCCAACACCAACTTCCAAGGCGGCAACTATACGCTGAGCGCCTACTACTTCCAGCAGTTTGCCGAAACCTACAGCTCCTCGGCGCTGGTGGAGGAAGCCCGCTTCATGCACGCCAAGTCGTTGTTTCGGGACTCACCGGAGTTTGAGCTGGACCAGACCAATACCTACACGGCCATCGAGTCCATTCAGGACTTCCTGAACCAATACCCCGAAAGCAAGTTCCGGCCCGAAGCCGAGAATATGTCGACGGAGCTGCAAACCAAGCTTGAAAATAAGGCCTTCGAAAGCGCCCGGCTGTACTTTCAGTTGCGTTACAACCAGGCGGCTGTAGTGGCTTTCAATACGTTTCAGCAGCAGTTTCCGGCTTCGGCCTACAGCGAGCAGGCGGCGTATATGAAGCTCACGGCCCAGTACGAGTACGCCAAAGAAAGCGTGGAGGAAAAGCAGCGGGAGCGGTACCTGGAAGTGGTAGCCTTCTACCAGAACTTCATCGACAGCTTTCCGCAGAGCGCAAACCTGAAGACTGCCGAAACCATGTATAACGCGGCCCGCGCCGAAATTGCCAAACTCAAACCGGTCGACGCCACTGCGGCAACGGCTAAATAATGGGCGGAATGTGGTTGCAATGTGTATAAGGTGAGAAATGAGTAGTCACCACTCGGGTGGCTTTCCTTTTTCCTTATATTCCGCAGCCTGTTCGTCACATTCTTTTCACATTTTGCACCTCCAACACATTAGATAAGATGAAAAGCCCGAACAACGTACCTGCTTCCATCGTGACGCGCAACATGTCGGATTTCACCCACGAAACCGGCAACGTGTACGAAAGCATTGCCATCATCTCCAAGCGCGCCAACCAGATTTCGGTGAAGCTGAAAGAGGAGCTGAACGGCAAACTGGCCGAGTTTGCTACTACGGTCGACAACCTGGAGGAAGTGTTCGAAAACCGCGAGCAGATCGAAATCAGCAAGCACTACGAGCGGCTGCCCAAGCCCACCAACCTGGCCGTAGAAGAGTTTCTGGAAGGAAAAATTCACTTCCGCACGCCGGCCGCTGAAGAGCCCGCCGCCGAATAATTTCAGCTAGCTAAGCCCCGCGCCAGATGTCGTCGCTGCACGGTCGGAAGATTTTGCTGGGCGTGTGCGGGAGCATCGCCGCGTATAAGAGTGCCGCCCTGGTGCGGCTGCTCGTGAAGGCCGGAGCCGAGGTACAGGTAATCCTGACTACCTCGGCTGCGGCCTTTATTACGCCCCTTACACTCAGTACGCTTTCCAAAAAGCCGGTTCTCACGGGCTTTCTGAAAAGCGAAGCCACCGGGGAGTGGCACAACCACGTGGCCCTGGGCCTCTGGGCCGATGCCCTGCTGATTGCGCCCGCCTCGGCCAACACGCTGGCCCAGCTGGCGCAAGGCCACTGCCCTTCACTGCTGGCGGCCGTGTACCTCTCGGCCCGCTGCCCCGTGCTGCTGGCCCCGGCCATGGACCTGGATATGTACCAGCACCCGGCCACCCAGGAAAACCTGCGCCGGCTGCGCTCCTATGGTAACTACATCTTCGACTCACCCGCTGGGGAACTAGCCAGCGGCCTCGAAGGACCCGGCCGCATGCAGGAGCCGGAGCAGATTGTGGTGGAGTTGGAAGCATTTTTATTGCGTAAGTAGGTATATTATCGTTAGTTTATACTGCTACTCAAATGAATTTATCAGAAACGGCATTTGAAAAAATTATTTGGGCATGTGCTTTTATTTTATTTATAATTCTGCTTTTGAATGTATTTACTGGGCTTGAAATACGATTTGCTACTTGGGTATTAAGTGTCACTCTCCTAAGTGCTTTCCTTTTTTTATACATGCTAGATAATCAGCTTGTATATAAACTCAAGCTTTCTTTTTTTCTTTTTGTCTTATGGATATGTGCTATGTCTTTTGTTAAAGGTATCATGGCGGTATTCGCATGGCAAACTCAAACTATTCTCTATCAGAATATATATTTGAAAAATAGAATCATTGAATTTCAGATGATGAATCCTGGTGCTGGTAGTTATAGAAGGCGCACAGTAGAGAAAACAATCATAGTTCCTGGTATTAATTGGATAACTGAAATTAATGGCGATTCTATAGATTTAAAGCAGTGGAAAAAATTTAATATTGATATAAATGAGCTTGGTTTAAAGTACGTATAACTGCTTGTTCTTTACAGCTATATTAAAAAACATGCGCGTTCTTCTCACCGCCGGCCCTACCTACGAACCGCTGGACCCGGTACGCTTCATCGGCAACCACAGCACCGGCAAAATGGGCTACGCACTGGCCGAAGCCTTTGCGGCCGCTGGCGCCGACGTGACGCTCATCAGCGGCCCCACTAACCTGCCTGACCCCACGGACCCGCGCATACGCACAATGCGCGTGCAAACGGCTGCCGAAATGTATGCCGCCGCCTCGGCCGAGGCACCCACCGCCGATGTGTGGGTTTTTGCCGCCGCCGTGGCCGACTACCGGCCGGCTACTGTGGCTCCGGAGAAAATCAAGAAGTCCGGCGACACGCTCACGCTGGAGCTGGTGAAGAACGTGGACATTGCCGCCACGCTGGGAAAAACCAAGCGGCCCGAACAATTTTCCGTGGGTTTTGCGTTGGAAACCGAGCACGAAGAAGAACACGCCTTGGGCAAGCTGCGCCGCAAGAACTTCGACTTGGTGGTGCTGAACTCCCTGCGCGACGCCGGCGCTGGTTTCCAGCACGACACCAACAAAGTGACCTTGCTGGCCGCCGACGGGCAAAAGACTATCTTCGGGCTGAAACCCAAAGCCGCCGTGGCCCACGACATCGTGCAGGCCGTGCTGACCCGAATTTCGCCCCATGCGTAAATATTTGCTGATTTGTTTGCTGAGTTTCCTGAGTGCGCTGCCCCAGCTGGCCGCGGCCCAGGAGCTGAACTGCGAGGTCACTGTCAACACCGAAAACGTGAACATTGCCGACCGGCAGTTGGTCACGCAGATGCAGAAAGACATTACCCAGTTCCTAAACACGCGCCGCTGGACGAACGAAACCTACCGGCCTGAGGAGCGCATCCGCTGCAAGCTCTACATTGGCATCAACAGCGTGCCACAGGCGGGCACCTACCAGGCCACGGCCGTGCTGGTGAGCACGCGCCCGGTGTACGGCACCAGCTACGAAACCAACGTTTTCTCGTTTTCCGATAAAGGGTGGGTGTTCAACTACTCGCCCCAAAACCCGCTCGACTACTCCGAAACGTCGTTTACTTCCAACCTGTCGTCCCTGCTGAGCTTTTATGCTTACCTGATGATCGGGCTGGACCACGACACGTTTGCGCCCATGGGCGGCTCGCCCTACTACGACCTGGCCCAGCGTATCGTGAACAACGCGGCCAGCCAGACCCTGGAAAACGACAAGGGCTGGAAGGATGGGGAGTCGCGCAACCGCTACTGGCTGCTCAACAACCTGCAGGACCCACAGCTGAAAGACTGCCGCTCGGCGCTGTATGCCTACTACCGCCAGGGCCTGGACATCTTCGTGGAAAAGCCCAACGACGCCCGCGCCAGCATCCAGACGGGGCTGGCGGGCATTCAGCAGGCAGCAGTGCGGCGGCCCGGTACGCTTATCGTGCGGGCCTTCTTCGAGTCGAAAGCCGATGAAATTGCCAACGTGTTCCGGACCAGTCCCGAGCAAAGCCAGAAAGAAGCCGTGGTGACCATGCTCAACGAGGTAGACCCTACCAACGCGGCCAAGTACCAGACCATTCTGAAGCGGTAGGGCAGAGGCAGAGACAACAGAACGTCATTCCGAGCGTAGCCGAGGAATGACGTCCAAAATCCGCACCCAAAATAAAAAATTTAGCAACTCACTAATTGAGTTAGTAGCTTTGTGATTAGCGGGCCGCACTCGGGCGAGTTGTCGGCCATTTGTTGGGTGCTAATCACGGGTCAGGAGCCCGTTTGTGCGCGGATTATGCTCGTTGACCTCCGAATTCAGAACTACGCTCTTATCGAGCAGCTTGAGCTCCGGCCCTCGGCCCTGCTCAATATTATTACCGGCGAAACCGGCGCTGGTAAGTCCATCATGCTGGGTGCCATTGGATTGCTGCTCGGCAACCGGGCCGATTCCAAGCTGCTGTTCAACACCGCGCACAAATGCGTGATTGAGGGCCAGTTTGATATTTCCGGCTATCAGCTCCAGGACATTTTCGAGTCAGAAGACCTGGACTACGACGCGCAGTGCATCCTGCGCCGCGAAATCAGTCCGGCCGGCAAGTCGCGCGCGTTCATCAACGATACGCCCGTAACGCTGGAAACGCTGCGCACCATCGGGGCCAACCTGATGGACATCCATTCCCAGCACGACACGCTGCTGCTCGGCGACGCGGTATTCCAGCTCAACCTGCTCGACCTCTATGCCAACCTGGTGCCCACCCGCGCCCAGTACGGCAGCAGCTACCGGCAGTACCGAAAGCTGGAAGCCGACCTGAAAACGCTGGAAGGACAGGTAGCGCAGGCCAACAAGGAGCTGGATTACCACAGCTTCCTGCTCAGTGAGCTGGAAGACGCCCGCCTTGATGGCGAGGACCAGGAAGCGCTGGAACAGGAAATCAAGCAGCTGGAGCACGCCGAGGAAATCAAGTTCAAGCTCACGCACGCCCTGCAGGCCTTGTCGGATGGCGAGTACTGCGCCACGGGCAGCCTCAAGGAAGCTAGCCACCTGCTGGGTCAAGTGGCGGGGTTTGCCAGCGGCCTGCGCGAGCTGAAAGAGCGGCTCGACTCCTGCCTGATTGAGCTGCGCGACATTGCCGGTGAGGTGGAAGACACCGAGCGGCGCACCGAGGGCGACCCAGTGCGCATTGATGAGCTGCAGAGCCGCCTGAACGTGCTCTACAACCTGCAGCGCAAGCACCAGGTGCGCGACGTGGACGGCCTGCTGCTGGTGCGCGACGAGCTGCGCCGCAAAGTCAGTTCGGTGCTGAACCTGGACAAGGAAATTTCCCGCCTGCGCAAAGACGCTGATGGCGCCCTGGCCACCGTAACGCGCCAGGCCGCTAAGCTGTCGGAAGCTCGGCAAAAGTCCTTCCCCAAGTTTGAGCGGGAGCTGGCCCTGCTGCTAGTAGAGCTGGGCATGCCGCACTCGCGCATCGTGGTGCAGCACAGCACCGGCCAGCCCGCTGCCAGCGGCATCGACGTAGTGAGCATCCTGTTTACGGCCAATAAAGGCGCCCAGCCCCAGACGCTGAGCAAGGCCGCCTCCGGCGGGGAGTTCTCCCGCCTGATGCTGTGCATCAAGTACATGCTGGCAGATAAAACGGCCCTGCCCACGATAGTATTCGATGAAATCGACACTGGCATCAGCGGGGAAATTGCGGTGAAAGTAGGCCGGATGATGCAGCAAATGGCGCAGAAGCACCAGTTGATTGCCATTTCGCACCTGCCGCAGATGGCCGCCGCCGGCGACGCGCACTACTTCGTGTACAAGGAAGACCGCGCCGACCGCACCGTAAGCCGCATCCGTCTGCTGAGCCTGGATGAGCGTATCCGGGAAATTGCCCAGATGATTTCTGGCGCCAACCCCAGCCAGCATGCTTATCAAAGTGCACGCGAGCTGCTGGCCATGCGCGGAGAGGAATTAGTGGGCTAGCGGTGAAATTGTGAAGTGGTGAGATTGTGAAGAAGTGAATAGCTAACTTGGCGGCCGCTAACCACTCATCTGAGGCGTAAAGCAGCGGCAGCAGCGTAGTCCAGGCTATAGCCAACGGCTGCAACTCACCACCTCACCACTTCACCACTTCACCTCATGCCTAATCTACTCGCTGGCAAAGTCGGTATCATTTCCGGCGCCCTTGATGAACGTTCCATTGCCTGGAAAGTAGCGCAGAAAGCCTACGCCGAAGGGGCGCGCTTCGTGCTCACCAATGCCCCGCTCGCCATGCGCATGGGCGAAATCAACAAGCTGTCGGAAGAGTGCGAGGCGCCGATTATCCCGGCCGACGCGACGTCGATGGACGACCTGGAAAAGCTGTTCAGCGGTACGCAGGAGCACTTTGGCGGCAAAATCGATTTCGTGCTGCACAGCATCGGCATGAGCACCAACATCCGCAAGGGCAAGCACTACGGCGAGCTGAACTACGAGTGGTTCCAGAAAACGCTGGACGTGTCGGCGCTGTCGCTGCACCGCATGCTGGCCGTGGCCGAGAAGCAGGACGCCTTCAACGAATGGGGCTCAGTGGTAGCCCTGAGCTATATTGCCGCCCAGCGCGCCTTCCTCGACTACACCGACATGTCGCAGGCCAAAGCCGTGCTCGAAAGCATTGCTCGCAGCTATGGCCAGCGCCTCGGCAAGCTCAAGAAAGTGCGCGTGAATACCATTTCGCAGTCGCCCACCAAAACGTCGGCCGGCACCGGCATCAGCGGCTTCGATGCGTTCTACGAGTACGCCGAGCGCATGTCGCCGCTCGGCAACGCGCCCGCCGAAGCCTGCGCCGACTATTGCGTGAGTTTGTTCTCGGACCTGACGCGCTACGTAACCATGCAGAACCTCATGCACGACGGCGGCTTCAGCACCACCGGTATTTCAGAGGAAATGGTAGAACTCCTCACCAACAGCAAGGCTTAGCACCGCGTTGATTTGATGGTAAAGGAGCCCGGCCTGCTGGCCGGGCTCCTTTTTTATGGCCCGAGGAAAGGATTCCCGTTGCGAAAAAACTCAAATAAAGTAGGCGGTATCTCATTGTTAGGCTAAAGCCCGGCTGCGCACCGTAGGTACAGTCCAGCCGGCGGAATTGCATCTATAACATAAGTACTAGCGAATATTGGCTAATTTTCAGCCATGAAGCTCTCCTATGCCGTCCTGATAGGTTTCCTACTGGCAGCAATCCTAGCATCCCCGCCCAGCAAAGCGCAAAGCCCCCAGACGCCGGCCCTCCGCTACGCGCTGTCGCGGGTTGCGGCCGATACCAGCCGGGTGCTGCTGCTGGCCGATCTGAGTGCTTCTTTCCGCTACTCCCGCCTCGATTCGGTGCTGCTGTATGCCCAGCAGGGCCTGGCAATGGCCCGCCGCATCAAGTACACCAAAGGAGAAGGCCGTTGCCTGGCCCGCCTGGGTATGCTACAGGGCGAGCGAGGCAATCTGCCCCAGGCCCTGCGCCTCAACCTGCAGGCCCTGCAACTCAACGAAGCCAGCCACGACCTGGAAGGCACGGCCCGTACGCTCAACCAGATTGGCCTGCTCCATCAGGCCCTCGACGACCACAGGCTGGCGCTCCAACATTATTTTCGGGCCTGGCGCATCTACCGGCAGGTGCGCACGCACGATACCTCCCAGCTGGTGAGTGTGCTGGCCAACATTGGGGCCACCTACACCGGAGCTGGCAAGCTGGATTCGGCCGCTTACTTTCTGGAAAAGGCCGAGGCAGAGGTGATGCGGGAAACACCCGGCCGCTGGAGCAGCTGGGGCAACCCCGAACCTTATGTGCTACGGGAGCTGGGGCTGCTGGCGGCGGCCCGCAACCAGGACAGCCAGGCCCTGCAGTTTTACCGGCGCAGTGCGCAGGCTGCCGTGCCCGAAAACGACCTACGCAGCGCCTGCCGCGCCTATCAGTACCTGGCGGAGCTTTACCAGGGCCAGCAGCAAACGGATTCCAGCGTGTATTACGGCCGCAAAGCCCTCAGCATGGGGCAGAAGCTGCCGTATATGGTGGGCATTGCGCACACCAGCGGCCTGCTGGCCGATGCCTTTGCCAGCCGGCAGCAGGCCGACAGTGCGCTGCGCTACCTGCGCCTCCGCCAGCGGGCCGAAGACAGCCTCTATAATCCGTTGCGTATCAAGCAGCTTGATGCTATTGCCCTGTCGGAGGTGCAGCGGCAGCAAAAGGTGGAGCAGGAGCAGGATGCCTACAAAGTGCGCCTCTACATCTACGCGCTGCTGGCCGGGCTCGGAGGGTTGCTGCTGATAACCCTGCTGCAGGCCCGCCACAACCGCCAGCAGCGCCGCACCAATGCGCAGCTGCAGGAGTTGAATACCCAGGTGACCGAGCAGAAGGAAACCCTCACCACCCAGCGCGACGAGCTGTCGGCTATGCTGCGGGAGCTGAAGACAACCCAGGACCAGCTGGTGATGCGCGACCGGATGGCTTCCCTGGGTGAGCTGATGGCTGGCGTAGCTCATGAGTTGCAGCAGCCGGTCCAGGCCATTGAGGAGCTGGTGGGCGAGAGCGAGCAGCTGACCGACGAAATGTGGGCGGTGCTACAAGCAACCCAGCTGGCCGAGGAGCCTACCAACTCATTGGCCGATAAACTGGATATTCTGCGCCAGTATCAAGTCACGTTGCGCCGCCACGGGCAACGGGCCAGCATTATCGTGCGCGGAATGCTGGCCCACGCCGGCCGGCAGTCCAGTGCGCGCCAGCCCTCTGACCTGAACGAGCTGGCCGAAAACTACCTACGCTTGACTTACCACGATACTCAGGCCAAAGCCCCTAATTTGGAAGTGCAACTGCAGGTAGAGCTGAGCGGGGACTTAGGCCAGGTAGACATGGTGCGCCACGACATCGGGCGCGCACTGATCAATATTTTCCTCAATGCCTTTCAGGCCGTGCAGGAGCGCAACCGGCAGGCAGAGGACGGATACGTGCCGCAGGTGACCCTGCTCACCCACCGCACCGCCGACGGAGTAGAGCTGCGGGTGCGCGACAATGGCCTAGGTATACCGGAAGCCGCGCAAGGCCGGGTATTTGAGCGGTTTTTTTCCACCAAAGCTCCCGAGGAAGCTGCGGGCCTGGGCCTGGCCCTGAGCAAGGAAATCATTGAAGCAGGGCACGGCGGCACCCTCATGGTGGAAAGCGAGCCGGGCGTGTACACGGAGGTAGTGGTCCGGCTGCCAGTGATTCCCGCAGAGGAAAACTAAACTCCCCGCTCCTGAGCCCGCAGCCAGGCCTGCGCCGTTTCTACATCCTCAAATAGGTGCATCTGCAGCGTGTCGCCGATGCGCTGTTGCAGATTTTCGATAGAGAGCTGGCTGAAGATATCCGGGGAAACGACCTGCGCGAAGTAGCGCAAACCCGCATTGATGATAAGCGGCGTCCAGACCTGTTGAATCCAGGTGTTGGCCTCCGTAAAGGCGCCGATAAGATTCCGGTGGTCGTTTAGGAGCTTGGGGCATGGATCCGCGCGTAGCATCTCTACGTACGTGAGGCCGCCATCCATAATCGTTCCGATAGTTTGGTGGCCATACCAGCGGGCATGAATCCAGTTGTCGCGCTGGTTGCGCTCCACTGTCAGGTACACACTGCCGTCGCCGCGGCGCAAGGAAGTAAGCATGCACAAAGATAGGGACAACTACGTTTTTGAACCGGATCAGTTGGCCTGCCGCTGATGCAACTTGTGGGGTTTAGGCGTGTCTTACCAAATGCCCGGCAGTCTCGTAAGCACTTTCCAACCGGCTGGCACGTTTTCCGGTCAGATTGTTGTTCTTGCAGGTAAGAGGCCGGTTTTTCGGGCAACCTGCCGGCCCCGCTTTTTCGATTACTGACATCCTTCTTTAGCTGCGCATCTCATGGCGTTATTTCGTTCCTCGTTGGGCTTGTTCTCGGCCGTGCTGCCGGGCTTTCTGCTGTTTTTGCCCGGCAGCTTCGCTTCGTCTTCCGGCACGCCCGATGACCTGCCGCCCCAGAAAAAAGAGGTGCTGGTGGGTATCGTCACGCAGGGACTGACGATGGCCCACGTGCAGCCCGAACAGATAAACGATGAGTTTTCGCGGCGCGTGTTTACTCTCTATCTCAAGCGGCTGGACGGCGGCAAACGCTTTTTGCTCCAGCCTGATATTGCCCAGCTCAAGCGATTCGAAACCACCATCGACGACGAAGTAAAGCAGGGCAAGCACGGCTTCCTCGATTTAAGCACCCAGCTCATCAACCAGCGTCAGCAGGAAGTGCAGGTGCTGTACCGCGAACTGCTGGCGCAGCCATTCGAGTTTACAGCCGCGGAAACCTTTGAAACCGAACCCGATAAACTGCCTTACGCGGCCGATGCCGCCGCCCGGCGGGACCGGTGGCGCCGCCTGCTCAAGTACCAGACCATGCAGCGCCTTTCCGAGCTGATGGACACGCAGAACCGCCAGCAAACCAAGTCGCTGGCGTCGGCTAAGGCCAAGCCGTCGGATGCCACGCTTTCTACGGCGCCGCGCACCCCGGCTCAGCTGGAAGCCGATGCCCGCAAGCAGGTGCTCAAGTACTACGACGAATGGTTCAGCGACCTGCGCCAGGAGGACGAGGCTGACCGGCTCAGCGGGTATACCAACGCCATTGCCAACACCTTCGACCCGCACTCCGAGTACTTTGCGCCCAAGGACAAAACCAACTTCGATCTGGCTTTGACCGGCCGCCTGGAAGGAACCGGGGCTCAGCTTAGCGAGAAGGACGGCCAGATAGTGGTAGCGGCCATTGTAGCGGGCTCAGCCTCCTACCGCCAGGGCGAGCTGAAAGTGGGCGATATTATCCAGCGCGTGGCTCAGGGGGCCGGCGAGCCGGTAGCCGTGGAAGGCCTGCGCATGGATAAAGTGGTGCAGCTGATTCGCGGCCCTAAAGGCTCGGAAGTGCGCCTGACGGTGAAAAAGCCGGACGCCAGCATCAAGGTCATTTCCATTATCCGTGACGTCGTTGTTATCGAGGAAACGTACGCGCAGTCGGCCGTTATCAACGACAAGGGCAAGAAGCTCGGCTACATCATGCTGCCCAGCTTCTACGCCGACTTCAACAACAACGGCGGCCGCAACTCGGCCCAGGACGTGAGCAACGAGCTGGAAAAGCTCAAGCAGGCCGGGGTGCAGGGCGTGGTGCTGGATTTGCGCTTCAACGGGGGCGGCTCCCTGCCCGATGCCACCCGCATGGCCGGCCTGTTCATGGCCAGCGGCCCCATGGTGCAGGTGAAAAGCCGTCAGGGCGAAGCCAGTCTCCTCAAGGACCCCGATCCTAAAGTACAGTATGACGGCCCGCTGGTGGTGCTGGTAAACCGCTACAGCGCCTCGGCCTCCGAGATTCTGGCCGGTGCCATTCAGGATTACAAGCGCGGCGTGATTATGGGCAATACCACTTACGGCAAAGGCACCGTGCAGCGCGTAGTGGAGTTGGACGACATGCTGAACGCGGACTTCAACAAGCTCAAGCCCTTAGGCTCGCTCAAGCTCACGGTGCAGAAATACTACCGCGTAAATGGCTCGTCCACGCAGTTCAAGGGCGTGACGCCCGACATCATGGTGCCGGATGCCTATAGCACCCTGGCCGACGGCGAGCAGGATACCGATTTCCCGCTGCCCTGGGACGAAATTGCCCCCGCGCCCTATCAGCCCTGGGCTGCCGCACCACCTATGGCCCGGCTGGCCGGAGCCAGCCAGCAGCGCGTAGGCGCCAATCCTTCCTTCAAGCTGCTCACGGAAACTGTGCAGACCATGGCTCAGCGCCGGAAAAACACCCAGGTTTCGCTGAGTCTGGCTGACTACCGCGCCGAGCAGCAGAAAGCCCAGGCTACCAACGAGAAGCTTAAGCAGCTGCAGCAGCAGGCACCCACTCTTGCCGTCACCTCCTCAATCCAAGCTCCGGTGGCGGCTGATAGCAGCCGCATCAACCGCTTCCTTAAGCCCCTGCGCAAGGACCTGACGCTGCAGGAAGCCGTAGCCGTGTTGCACGACGAAATGTAGCCGACACCAACCAACACAAAAAAGCCTCTCCACTGATGTGTAGAGGCTTTTTTGTGAAGCAGTCTAAAAAGCTTTTGCCGGTTTACAGTCGGGAAGAAGCCGGTTGCTACCTGGCGCTTTCGTCGCCGTCGATGGGGGCGCTTTGCTTGTGGACGTTGGCAGCTACCAGTGCGTCGGGCAGCACGTTGCTAGTCGTCACCTGCACTTTGTTCAGGAAGCCGGAAACAACTTTCCGCTCCCCGGCCATCAGGGCTTTGTAGCCGTCCTTGGCCACCTCGGCCGGATCCGCCTTGCTGCCTTCGGCAACGTTTTTGGCTCGCGTCATATCGGCCTTGTTGAAAAAGTCGGTATCCGTGAGGCCCGGCAGCAAGTTGGTGATGGTGACGTTGCTGTCCTTGTTTTCTTCCTGAATCGATTCAACCCAGGAGTTAATAAAGGCCTTGGTGCCGTGGTACACGGCCTGGAGCGGGCCGGGCAACTCGCCCGCAATGCTGCCTACCAGTAGAATCCTGCCTTCGTTGCGGGCTTTCATTTCCTGCAGATACAGCTTCGTGAGCACCAGATAAGCCCCAATGTTGAGCTGCACAATATCCAGCTCGCGGTTGATATCGGTGGTATCGAAGGTGCCATACTGGCCCTGGCCGGCGTCGTTTACCAGCACGTCAATCTGCTTGCCGGAGGCTTTCACCTGGTCGTATACCTCGAAGGGCGCCTGCCGCTGAAACAGGTCTTTCACAATGGTGGTGACTTCTACGCCGTACGCTTGCCGAACTTCCTGAGCCGTAGCATTCAGCGTGTGCTGGTCGCGGCCTACAAGAATGAGGTTGTACTTATCCTGCGCAAAGCAGTTGGCCAGCTCGCGGCCAATACCGCTGGTGCTGCCCGTAATCAGAGCCGTTTGGGTGTTATGTGCCATGGTTGTGAAAACGTTAGAGTTGTGAATTTCTAACGCTGGGCACGCTCGGGCGGTTACGGTTGAGATTGGTGGATTGGCTGTGTGGTACCCGCATCTGCTGGGCGGCCCGTTCAGCTTTCGTCGGGTTCGGGGGCGTCGGCGTGAGTGGTGGCCTGGTACGAGTCGGCGTACTTGAAATCGTCCAGCCAATACGCCGAGCTGACGACCGTGAAAACGACCGAGGAAGCCTGCTTATTCGACGGGGTTAGCTGCCAGAGAATACTGGGCGCCTCCGGAAAGCTGGTACCCGCAAGCTGCTCCTGAAACAGGCGTTTGAGCAGGGTATTGTCGGGCATACCCTGGGCCAGCAGGCGCAGCAGGGGTGCTTCCGGCTGCGCATCAAAAACCGTTAGCGCCTCGGGCTCCTCAGCGGTGAGCTGTACCTGAAACTGCACCGCTTCGGCCCGGGGGAATTTCCCGTTGTAGGCAGTATAAAGCAGCTGGGTGGCTTTAAAAAAGCCTTCGTGCTGCGCCAGCTCCGGGTTTTCTTCCCACAGCTTCTCCGTAAGCATCTGGTGGGCCAGGTTCTCCACCTGTCCGCTGGAGAGCTGATCTTCAAACAGGTAGTCCAGCACCAGCCGGGCGGCTTCCGTGGGTTCCAGCTCGGTGAGGGCCATGTGCGTCATGGCTTGCAGCTCATCGGCGGCAATTTCGGTGGGGTTGTCGTAGCCGGTTTTGGTGAGCAGGGCAAGGTAATCGGCGGCCTGCCAGGAGTTGGGCAGCTCTGTAAGCGTATCGAAGGTGAGGCGTTCTACGGTGAAGTGCAGCATGAAGGAAAGTAAGCTAAGAAGGGCCGATATTGACCCGCACAGCGCGGCAGCGTGCCGGCCTGTTCAGCTTACGCAGCGCCTCATCAAACACCCACGAAACCGCCGGAATAAAACAGCAGGAGCCGCGCAACCGGCGCATAAGACGCGGACCGGGCTACTTTTTGCGTAGGGCCAGCTCATTCACCTGCACCAGCACCGTGTCGCCGGAAGCTAACCGTTGAACGAGGTTGGAACTGGGCAGATTCCACTCGAACCCTTGGCCTTGCCCGCATACCGTGCCCGAACGCGAAACAAGCACAAACCAGCTATACAGCGGAATAACCGGCTGATTGTTGCGAATGGTGAGCACCTGCAATGGCCGGAACCGGCACGCCGACTGGAAAGCGCCTGGCATCAGGGCTACCAGAAAGCAGCGTCTGGCCGGCTCATGTTCCCGTACCTGGTCTGCCAGCAGCTCACACCGACTCTGAGCGCCTGATGCAGCAATAACCGTGGCCGAGTCCATAGCCGACAACAGGTAGCGCTGCGCGTTGCGGCTGGTGGCCTCCAGGGCCAGTACGCGGCTTCCGCCGGAATAATTGGCGGTAAGCGTAACCCGGTTGTCGGCCTCAAACAGCAGCGTCAGGGAATTGTCCGGGCTGATAACGCTGTCCTTCTTCAGAAAGGAGCTGCGCATGGACCAATGCCGCCGCAGCAGGCTGGCCGCAACCGCGGGCGAGCTGACCACGCCGGAAGAGGTATACACCTGCAGGGGGCCGGCTTTGATGGTGCTTTCTGTCTGGTACAGGCCAGCCAGCTGCGGCCCGCTGTCTTTGTCTTCCTGACAGGCGCCAAGGGCCAATAATGCTGTTGCGAAGGCCAGCGTAGATACTTTCATCGGGAGTAGGAGAGGAGCCCAGGCAGTGTGGTACCCGGAGTTGAAACCAAACCTAGCAAATTCTTTCCGTAGCCGTAGCCGTCAGAATGCAAAAAGCCCGCCGGCAACAAGGCCAGCAGGCTTTCACAGGATCTTGCAGGCCTTTAGTTGAGCAGGCCGGAGTGCGCTTTCAGGATCTGACGAGCCTGGGCCAGGTTGGTGTCACGCGAGTTCACGGCCAGATAAATAAACTTGTCGCCGGTGGGCGAGAGCTTCAGCAGGTGCAGCTGGTCGGTGAGCGTGAGCAGGATGTCCTGTATCGTCTGGTTCAGCTTCAGGGCCTTGATGGCTTTCAGCTTGGCCTTTACTACTTCCGTGTTGTAAGCGGCGGCGGTTTCGATATCGAATTCTGCGATGTTGGCGTGCGAAGCCAGCGGCATGCCGGTTTCAGTTTCTACCACGGCTACGGCCAGCAGGGTGGGCAGTTCATTAAGGATTTCCTGAACCGTTTGTTTGGGGGATGACATAAAATGGGTAAACGTTGAAAAGGTGTGAAAAGGAAAAAATGTTGAATTAACAGCAGGCATCAGACGGTGTGCCGACGCATGATTTCTTTGGCAATGCCCAGGTTCACATCGGCCATACGCACGGCCAGAAAGCAGTACCATTTGCCTTCGTTCATAGGGCGCAGATGATGAAACTGGTCTTCCAGCATCACGGAAACATCCGTAAGCGGGCCGCCTACCCAAGCCTTAGCCTTCAGCGCATCGGTAATGACGCGCAGCAGCTTGGCATTGCGGAGGTTGAGCTGGTTGGGGTTGTAAGTAGTAGTGGTGGTATAAGAGGCCAGCACCCGGCCCGACTGAATATCGACTACGCAGGCCATCAGCAGATCCGGCAAATCGGCCAGCAGGCCTTCCAGCGCTGTCTGGGCCCGTTTTCCGGCCTCATCCTCGGTGCCTACGGTTATCTTTTTTAGCTGCAGCCGATTGAAAAAGGGAATGTTCATTTCTTCAGAAGCGGGAATGGCTGGCTTGCTCCAGAAAGCAAGGCCAGCAGATTCCGCAGGAGTAAGTATCAAAAGCCAGCTGAACTGCTTCCTCCCAACCGGTAAGGCGGCAAGAGGAAGCAGGATATCCGGAAAAGCCTGTAGTTGGGGTGTTGCCTCACCGCCACGCCACGTAAATCGGTACACTGCGCGGCCGGCGCCCCTAAGCGGCTACCAGTGCGCTGTCTATACCAGGGGTATACCCCACTACTCAGACCTTCCAGATGTATTCGCTAGCTTAGAAGCGCCACCAATGGCGCTTTTTTACTTTCACCTGGGCTACTTCATCGGTGCGGGGCAGCAGGGTCACGTTTTGTACACTGTGGCCTTTTACCTGCATTTCCTCTTCGCCGTAGCCCCCGTAGCCAAACTGCAGGCGCGAGGTCTGGTTGGCTGGCAGTGCCAGGGTATAGGTACCCTGAGCGTTGGTGGTCACGGCTCGGCCGCTTACTTTATCCAGCACCGTAGCCCCAATCAGAGGCCGGCCGTTCTCGTCAAGAATGCGGCCTTTGACGATGGATACCATTTTGGCCGCGGCAGCAGCTTCCGTAGCCTCGGCGGGCAACGAAAGATTCGCATCCGTAGAGGCCAGCGTGGTAGCCGACAAAGCAGCCGGAGTGTTGGCATCGGCGGGCAGTTTGTTGCCGGCCAGCACCGCACCGCTAATGAGGGCGCCTACCACGAGGATAGAGGCGGCTCGCTGCCGGAAGCGTTTTGGCTCGGTACGCATCAGATGAAACTGGTGCTGAATCCAGCCTACCGGCCGTACATCGTGGCCATTTGCGCGCAGGGTCTGGAAACGCCGCAGCGCGGCGTCGTTTTGCGAGGGGTTGGCTTTCAGGTAAGCGTCGACCAAGTCAGCGTTGCTACCCGATAAGTCTCCCCGTAAATAGGCATCACGATATCCGGGCAGAAGCTCCCCGGATACCGGATGAAATGGGTTAGTGGTTAATGCCATGTTGCAGAATGTTGGTGTAGAAGAAAGAAGTGGCAGGCAGTACAAGGGTAATCTGTACCTTGGCTCAAACCTACGGACAGGCAGGGCTTAAGTTTTTACCAATTCGATAGAAGTAGCATAACTGCCTGTGAATGCCAGCTGTTGATCGATAAATAAAAAAAGTTCCCAGATCGGGTATTAGCATTGTAGTTAGTTGAGAAGTGGCTTAATTAAGAACAGAGGCATATGTTTCTAGATAATTAGAACAAATTATTGAATTATGTCAATAATATTTCCCGAGGCTTTCTGTATTGTTTCATGCAATATTTCTAATATTGGGCCTTGTTTCAGTCGAGTCATTCTGGGTTTTACTTCTTAGCAGGAGTCAATCAACTACGGAACACGAAACGACTTGGACTGCCAACCTCGACAATATTATTTAGCCAACCTCGGCAGTACCGCTCAGCCAACAAGTCAGGGCCGGCCCGGGCAGGCGTAGCTTTTCTCGCACCCAATGCCACCTTCTTATCAGCCCGGCGCCGCTGAGTGCCTGACGCCCGACAGCTTATGCAAACCCTGGTAGCCCCGCGCCCAACTCCCTTCGTCAAATCATTTGCTGCAAGCTGGTTTCGCTTCAACTGGAAAACGGGCGCCGTTCTGGTAACCATATTTACCCTGGCGCGGTTTGCCTTGGTGCTGCACGCCAACGTCACCCGGAGCTACCAGCTGGTGGCGTTTACTTTCGTGGCTATGGTGCTGCTGCCATTCGTGGTTCTGACCCGGGCCGGCCGCCAAAACATAGGCTGGGTGATGCCCACGCGCTGGGGCGGGGTGCTCCTGGGTGCGGCCTTGGGCGTGGGAAGCTGTGCGGCGCTGTTTTACCTCACTTCTTTCCTCTTTGGCGAAGGTGAGGGCAACAGCCTGGCTTACGTTGCCCGCTCCTACGGCAACATAGCCCAGCAGCTGAACGAGCACAACCGCCTGGCCTTCTTCCTGATTTTCTCGGTCCCCAGCATGGTGTTCAGCCCCATCGGGGAAGAGCTGTTCTACCGGGGGCTGGTGCACGAATGCTTTGCGGGCCGCCTGGGCCACCGAGGTGCAGCCCTGGTCGACAGCGCGGCGTTTGCGCTGGTGCACCTGGCGCATTTCGGGCTTGTATACGCCGGGCCGGGCGCGGGTTGGCGCTTTTTGCCCGGGCCGGCGCTGGTGTGGGTAGTAGCTTTATTTGGTACCTGCCTGCTGTTCTCGGTGGCCCGGCGCCGCAGCGGCTCGGTAGTAGGCGCCATTGTGGCACACTCCCTGTTCAACCTCACCATGAACTACTTCATCTTCTATCACCTGCTCTGAGCAGGGTTAAACCACCTTACGCGTAGCATGCGCAGCTTTTTAGTGCTCCAGAGCATGCAGGGCGGTCGTGGTTTGCCGGTCCAGCAGGCGAGTAACCAGCCCGGCTTCTTCCTCGATGGAGCGCTGGTAGTCCAGGGCCGTGAGTGAGGTAGGGGAAGCTTCCCAGCGAATCAGCTCACTCAGCGTATCCAACCGTGTCAGCGACTGATCAAGGTGGTGGTAGAGCTGCAGCCAGGTGGCGCTGGCGTGGGCGGGCTGCTGGCGGAGGGCCAGGCGCAGATCCAGCATCTTCATCACCACGGCGGCCAGCGCCTGCAAGCGGGCCTGCTCGCCCAGGGAAAGGGTGCGCGGTTGGCGGTCGATAATGCACAAGGCCCCAATGGCGTCGCCGGAGGCAGTGTGCAGCGGGTGGCCGGCGTAGAAGCGCAGATCCAGCGACTCGGCTACGGCGGGGTCGGTGAGATGACAAGGCCGGGCGCGCAGGTCCTCGTAGATGGTGGTTTCGTCCTGCAGAATGGCTACGGAGCAGATGCTCTGGTTGCGGGCTACCCGCTCGGCGTCGGCCAGCCCAAAGTTGGCCTTAAACCACACGCTGTTCTCTTCTACCAACGACACCAGCGCAATGGGCACTCCAAACAGCTTGGCCGTGAGGCGCACTACTTCGTCGAAGACGGCATCGGGAGCAGTGCCCAACAGTTGGTAGGGAGCCAGCGCCTGCAGGCGTTGCGGGTCGTTGGCCGGAATCAGCGAGGTTGGTACTGCCATAGGGCCAAAGGTACGGGCTGCAAGCGGGTTCAGCTGCGCCGTCGTGTCGGCCTTGCTGCCGACAGGCAGAGAAAACGAACTTTCTTAAGCTGTCAGGCTACGCCCCATCTGGCAGACCAAGTGAGCGGCAGGATTTACTTAGTGGCTGCACCAGCCCTTTTTTTAGCTTTCGCCTGCCAGCACAATACGCTTTGGGGCCATTTCCAGGGCGTAATCCTGTATCACCCGCCGCAAAATCTGCATATCGTGGGGGCAGTGCGCGGCAAATTCCTGCCAGTTGCTGAGCTCCAGCACCGGCGGCATCTCCACAATGGCCGTAGCCGAATCCCAGAAAGCGTCCCAGCTTACCCCGTACCACTCCGGGAAGCCCAGCGCTTCTTTGAAAAGCTGGTGCAAAGCAGCTTTGGTGCGGATACCGGTCAGGTCGAGGGTCATAGGCTAAGGCGGTTTCAGCTACAACAGGCAATGCGTGTAGAGGTTGTTCGGCCTTTAAATACCTGCTGAACACTCAGCAACGAAGTACCGACTGCCAGACATGCAACAGCCGCCGGGCAACCAGGGGCTGTGACTGCGCAAGCCGTTGGCATATAGGTTGGCTAGAGGTTCGTGGGCTTCGCTTTTTCGCGGCTTGTATATTTGAGAGGTTAGGTAAGTGGATAGGATAGAAAATAGTTTCGCGGGTTTGGTTTGCGGCAGTAACACACGCCCTCGTCTATTGGAGTTGCCCTTATTGCTCGGCCAGTTCCTTTACTTTGGCCAGGGCCTGGGGAAAGGCCTCGGCAAAGTAGGGTTGATGCTCTTCCGGAATATCCATCTCCACGAGCAGGGTAGTAGCGCCGTCGGATTCGGTGAGGGTGTAGTTTTCCAATGTCTCCGACCAGTCCTGGTGTTGAGCATCCCAGAGCTGCTCTCGGCCATCTTTTATTTCGCCCAGGTGCCTGAAGGACATGAACTCGTTGGGTATTTTTTTCTCAATCACGCTGTACATCCCGCCTTCTTCGCTGGCGGTGAAGACCACCTTGCTGCCTTCCTGCCAGTCGGTAATGGCGCGGGAACCGGGGCTAGACGGCTCGGTCCAGGCGCCGTAGGTGCTGTCGTCCCAGAGTACGCGCCAGACTTTTTCTTTAGGGGCCTCAATGGTGGTGGAAAAGCGGGTCTTTTTCATGGTAGCAGCGGTTTTTGACTGGGTGTAAACCGGGGCCGTCTGGCCTTCCGAACTGCTACAAAAATGCCACTAAAACCGCCCCGCTATGCGGTGCTACTCCGACAATAAGCGGGGCACTTGCGACAGTGGGGCTGCAAGCTCCACGTTAGGCGGGCACGAGGTACGGCTGCGCCTAAACTCGCGCCAGTTGAGAGCCAGCAAGGGTGAAATTAATAAACTATCAGATTTGCTCGGTTTTACCTCCAAGATCTTGTAGTATTTGCCTGATAGCGTTTATCAGTTTGTCTGGTCCAGAATGGAAGAATATAGGAGAGCGGATACTAATTTCCTGAAGTAAATCAGGGAAAGGCAATACATCAAGTATGTCCATTTCTGGTGCATCGCCAAGAAATTCCGGTGTCAACGGCGGGAAACGTTCGGCGTCCCAAGACAACCAAACGGGGTGGTTTTTATTGGATGGGTCCCTGACTTCAACGCTTTCGGCGGTTTCCTGATTTATAAGTAGTGGTTCTGGAAACTGTAGTTGTAGTCTGTGGATAACTTCTGATTGAGAAGGATTAGTTCTGAAATAAAAGTAGTAACCGAACATGCCCATGATACTTCGACCTATTAGTGTGGAGTGAAGGTGTTGTGCAATGATAAGAAATGCAAGTACTCACCCCGCCGTATCCTCTACCTCATCCCCATCGTCTACCATCACCCGGGCCAGTTTCTCGATGTTGAGGCTGCGAGCGGAGGCGTCGAAGATTTCACGGTAGGTGCCGCGTAGGTCGTAGAGTTGCTCGTGGGTGCCGCTTTCCACCATGCGGCCCTGTTTCATCACGTAGATGCAGTCGGAATCCACAATCTGGGCCAGGGAGTGGGAGATGATGACCACCGTGCGGCCCTGCTTGATGGCCTCCAGGGAATTCTTTATTTGCTCGGTGGCAATGGCATCGAGGGAGGCCGTGGGCTCGTCGAGGAAGATGATGGGCGGATTTTTTAGGAACAGGCGGGCAATGGCAATGCGCTGCTGCTGCCCGCCCGAGAGCTGCTGGGCGTCGCTCTGGTAGCCTTTGGGCAGCTCCATAATTTGCTCGTGCAGATACGCCTGCCGGGCGGCGGCTTTGATCTGGTCGAGCGTCGCGTCCATCACCCCGTAGCGGATGTTTTCCTCGATGGTGCCCTTGAAGATGTGGTTTTTCTGAAGCACCAGCCCAATCTGCTGGCGCAGGGCGTGGGTGTTGTAGTCGGCTAGAGGCCGGCCGTCGAGGAGCATCTTGCCGGAGTCGGGGGCGTAGAACTTGCAGAGCAGGTTGATGATGGTGCTCTTGCCGGCCCCACTCAGGCCCACCAGCGCGGTGGTTTTGCCGGCCTCAATGGTCAGGCACACGTCGTGCAGGGCCTGGGTACCGCTGGGGTAGGTGAAATCTACGTTGCAGATATCGAAGGTGCCGCGCAGGTGGTCGGGCAGGAGCGTGCCAGTGGGCTCTACCGCGTCGTGGGCGTCGAGGATGTCGAAGAAGCCCTCGGAGTAGGTGAGGGCGTCGTTCATCTCATCGTAGATGCGGTGCAGCTGCCGGATGGGCGCCGACACGTTGTTGAACAGCAGGATGTGGAACATGATGGCCCCTATGCTGATCTGCCGGTCGAGCACGAGGTAGGCCGTGAGGATGATGATGAGCACCACCCCAATCTGCTCGGTGAAGGTTTTGAGGCCGTCGTAGAGGAAGTTGGTTTTGCGGGTCTGAAGCTGGGCTTCCTGCAGGTTCTGCTGCACCTGGGCCTGCTTCTGCTCCTCGTAGTCTTCGCGCACAAAGCTCTTGATGACCACGGCCGAGTCGATCAGGTTTACGAGGCCCTGGCTGCGGGCTTCGCGTAGGCCGCGCAGGGCCCGGCGGGTACCGTTGAGCTTGTCGGCCTGCCGGTAGCTAAGCCAGAAGTACACCGGCAGCACGGCTACGGCAACCAGCCCCACATACACGTTGGCCATGAACATAATCACCAGGGCCACGATGGAATTGGCGAACAGCGGCAGAATGTCGATAAAGAAGTTCTGCACCAGCTTCATCAAACTTTCCACGCCCCGGTCGATGCGGGTCTGGAGCTTGCCGGTTTGGTTGCCGCTGTCGGAGTAGAAGCCCAGCTCGTAGCTGAGCACCTTGTGCACCGCGTCGCGCACCAGGGTGCTGGACACGTTGATGCGGATTTTCTCCCCGTAGAACTTCTGCCCGAACTGGATACCGGTGTTGATGATTTCCTTGCCCAGCAGCAGGGCGGTTACAATTAGGAGTAAATCGGCACCCTGAGCCAGCCCCTTGTTCTGGTTGAGCAGGCCCTGCACCGTATCCACAGTGTAGCGCAGCACAAACGGATTCACCTGCGCCGCCAACGAGCCCACCAGCGTGAGCAGCAGCGTGGCCAGCACAAGGGCTCGGTACGGCAGCACGTACGGGTACAGGCGCTTGATAATTTCCCAGAGACTCATGCAGCAGCGGCTAAGTAAGAACTAGGCGGTTAGACGAGCGGGGCGGGGGCGGGGTTATGCAGTGCGGGGAAGCTAAAAGAAGCTTATAATTTTAGGCTTGTAATAGTTTAGGATAATGTTATTGATATAAATGGATTTTGGCTGGCCGTTGCTGCCAGTGGCGTAGATAGTAAAAGTGCCATTGAGTGCCTGTTTCTGTTTGCCTAGGCGTATGCTGGGTTTCGTTGTGCATTGAGCCCGATAAATACCAGGCGAATATGAACGGATACTAAGCTCACCATTTTTGATAGGTAATACTCCTTCGTTAATTGTTCGATTATCCGATGCAATAATTTTATAGCGTATTGAGTCGAGTTTATGATACTCATTTTTTGTCTCCGTGTGAAAGTCGATGTCAAGCAAATAATCAGGAGAGGAGTTGACTTCTGTCGCAATAATTGGTGTTGGAACCCAGATAACTTCTTTGAGTAGGTTTATTTCAATAAAACTCACGTAAGGTGTAGAAGTAGTATCTGGATTCGACTTGCGCCACATCCAAGATTTTCGCTTGCTGATGGCCACGCAGTCAGTCAGCAATAAGCAAGAAATAGCGAGTGTAATAATAGTTTGGGTTTTCATATGTTTCAAATATGCGCTTCTCTCTGTAGAATCATAAAAAGTCTGATGCTGTAAAAATCGGGCGTTATGTACCAATCAAGAGTAGCTAATTCCTGCTGGGCTTCGGGATACACTTCATTATCAACCAGAAATTCGATATTTGAAATCTGTTTATTTGAGCAGGAGATGAAAAAACGGAACCAGTGATAATCTTCCTTGAGAGACAGTGACTGAATAATACTCTCTATTCGAACATACAGATTTTCAGGAATTGGTACACTCTTGCCGACAGTTGATTTGATGCCATAATTTCCACTGTACACTTTCCACCTTTGCGTACCGATTTGCCACCGCTCTATACTGATTTGTTCATCCTCATCCTTATCCTGAAGAGCATTAATGAGTACGTGTAGGCTGTTGTGAGCAAAATTCCGCAGGTTATTTTGTGTTGCAGCTTCGAGAGTCTCTCCAATGTCGCCGAAGCATTCTATGATGGTGCGGTTTCCGAGGGTAATCTGGACGTCAAGCCGGGAAGTAGCACCATTCGGATGCTGTTGCTGGGTGACTCGGCTCTGGATAAGTGCGGGTTGCTTAGTCATCAGCAACGCTTTGTTTTCCAAGGGAATAACCCGTATGTCGTGCTGGACAAAGAGATTCTGCAGTTGAAAATTGATTTCGGCCATAGATATTACAAATGAGTATCAGCAGGCGCTACTCCACCACCGCATAGTGGTTCATTTCCTGGATACTCTGGTAAAACGGCTTCACCAATTGAAAAAACGCCCCAAACTCCGCGCTTTTGCGGAAACCCTGGAGGTGGCGCTCTACCGAAGTCCACTCGATGCGCCAGATGAACAATTCTGGGTCTTCCTCGCAATGGGCGAGCTGGTAGATCAGGCAGTCGGGTGCGGCGGCCAGGAGCTGGTTGGCCTGGCGGATGGCTTCCACGAAAGCAGGCTGCTGCTCAGTGCTGATGCGGTAGCGGATGTATTCGATGGCCATGGCGGTAGCGAATAGGGTAGAGGGAAGGTAGGCTTTTGCGCTGGTTTTAGCTCTGCCCTGCGGCGGTAAAATGCGCAAGGCTGCAACTCAGGCGTTACTTTCGGGTTCTTGCAGCACCTCTTAACCAGCTTCTCTTATGACTCTACTCCGACTCTGCACGCTGGCCGGCTCACTTGCCCTCACGGCGCCCGCCCTCGCCCAGCAAGGCACCAAAGCCGACGCCGCTACACTCGCCAAAATCAAAGACGAAGGCCTGAACCGCTCCAAGGTGATGGAAACGGCCTTTTATCTGACCGATGTGTGCGGCCCGCGCCTGGCCGGCTCCGAGGGCCTGGCCCGCGCCAACGAGTGGACCAAAAAGCAGCTCACCGACTGGGGCCTCACCAAAGCCAACATCGAGCCCTGGGGCACGTTTGGCCGCGGCTGGGACATCGATAAGTCGTACGTAGCCATGACGGTGCCCTACTACCACACCCTTATTGGCGCGCCCAAAGCCTGGACGCCCGGCACCAATGGCCTGCTGAAAAAGTCGGTGGTGGTGGTGAAGGCCACGACGGAAGCCGAGCTTGACCAGTACAAAGGCCAGCTGCGCGACAAAATCGTGCTGCTGAGCGTAGCCAACGCGCCCAAGCCCTCCTTCGAGCCCGATGCCCGCCGCCACTCCGACGAAGAGCTGAAGAAGATGGCCGACTTCAAGCCCGAAGCCCCCACCACGCCGCGCCCGGTGGATGCCGAGGCGGAAAAACGAATGGCCGACCGCAAAGCCCTGATGGCGGTGCGCACCAAGCTGGCTGATATGCTGGTGAGCGAAGGCGCGGCTGCCGTGCTGAGCTCCCGCGGCGGCTCCGATGGTACGTTCTTCACCAGCAATGGCGCGCCCTACGCCGCCGATGCCAAGCCTGTGCTGCCCGAGCTGGAAATGGCCCCCGAAGACCAGCTGCGCCTGATTCGGCTGGCCGAAGCCGGTATTCCGGTGCAGCTGGAGCTGGAAACCCGCACCCGCTTTCAAACCCAGGATTTGAAGGGCTACAACGTAGTAGCCGAAATCCCCGGCACCGACAAAAAGCTGAAAAGCGAAGTGGTGATGCTGGGCGGCCACCTCGACTCCTGGCACGCCGCCACCGGCGCCACCGATAACGCCGCCGGCTGCGCCATTATGATGGAGGCCGTACGTATTTTGAAGGCTACCGGCGTGCAGCCCCGCCGTACCATCCGCATTGCCTTGTGGGGTGAGGAGGAGCAGGGCCTGCACGGGTCCCGGGGCTACGTGAAAAACCACTTCGCCGACCCAGCTACCATGCAGCTGCTGCCCGAGCATGAGAAGCTGGCTGCCTACTTCAACCTCGACAACGGTGCCGGCAAAATCCGCGGCATCTACGCCCAGGGCAACGAAGCAGTGGCTCCCATTTTCCAGGACTGGCTCAAGCCCTTCGCCGACATGGGCGCTACCACCGTCACGCTGCGCAACACCGGCGGCACCGACCACCTCTCTTTTGATGCCGTGGGCCTGCCCGGTTTCCAGTTCATCCAGGACCCGCTGGACTACGGCACCCGCACCCACCACACCAACATGGACACCTACGAGCGGCTCCCCGCCGACGACCTCAAACAGGCTTCGGTAGTGGTGGCCTCCTTCGTGTACCAGGCTGCCATGCGCGACGCCAAGCTGCCCCGCAAGCCCCTACCCGCCGCTAAGCCGGAAGGACGGATGTAGTCCAACCAAAAAGCAAAACAGGTGCAATGCCCCATTGGGTGCTATTACAGCGCCCAGTGGGGCATTGTTGTTGGCTAGGAGTTGAGCGGTACGTGGGCCGATTCAGGCAATCAGCTGGTTTTAGCCCGCCACTGCTTTATTAAGTGCGTTCGGGCTTCACAGGCTGCGGGGGTGAGCATAGACGGCTCTAAACATTTTCCTTGTTCAAATCTCCGAATGGTCTTCTCAGCTTCTTCATCTGTTTCAGCCGGGAAAGAGAGGAACGATGGGTGCCAGCCTGTTTGCTGCTGACACCATTGCATATCAACCGGGCTGAAATCGGACACTTTTGCTGCTGCCGCTGGGAAGGAGAGCTGACTAAGAACGTGCTGAGTGAAGGTATTCGGTAAACGAACCTGATGACAGCTTACGTAGTGCGCCAATCCTTCCGGCCAGCAATAGGTGCCATCTGTATAGTCCGCAGCACCCATTTCGGGGTTGGAAATGCCACAGCGGAAACGGCACCAGCTGTAGCCCATCCAGTAATTCAAAGGCTGCCCTTGTTGCAGATAATGGAGTACCCGTTGCCGTTCGGATTGTGACCAATCTGCATCGATAAAACAAGCTGGGTCAGGCAACTCTGGCTCCAGCAGGCTGCGCCAGAAGCCAATACCGATTAGTGGTTTCATTGTACAGTAGTTTACCCCAACTGTTTCTTGAACAGCCGCAGCGTCCGTTCCCAGGCCAGCTTGGCGGCTTCGGCATTGTAGCGGGCGGGGGAGGAGTCGTTGTTGAACGCGTGGTTTACGCCCTCATACACGAACTGCTCGAATGGTACGCCGGCTGCCTTTAGGGCAGCTTCGTAGGCGTCCTTGCCGGCATTCACCCGCTCATCGAGGGCGGCGTAGTGCAGCATGAGGTGGGCCTTGATGTGGGTGAGGTCGGCTGTGGCTTCGGGCTGAGTACCGTAGTACGCCACGGCGGCGTTTAGCTGCGGATCGTGGAGGGCTAGCTGGTTGGCCATGGCCCCGCCCCAGCAGAAGCCCACGCAACCGGTGCGGCCGTTGCTTTCCGGGCGGGCGCGCAGGTAGCGCAGGGCGGCGAGGTAGTTGTTCAGGTTCTGGGGCTTATCCAGTTTGCCGATGAGCGTGCGGCCTTCGTCTTCGTTGGCAGGTGTACCCCCGAATACCGACAGCGCATCCACGCCAAGGGCCAGGTAACCGGCCTGGGCTACGCGCTGAGTGACGTCTTTGATGTGGGGCGTGAGGCCCCGGTTTTCGTGAATGACCACCACGGCCCCGCGCTTTTTCTTGTCCTTGGGGTGTACCAGCAGGCCTTTCATCGTCACGCCGGCCTCGCCGGGCCAGGTTACCTCTTCCGCAACCAGCTTACTTTTCTCGGTACCGCCGGGAGTAGCGGCCTGGGCGTAGCCGGGCTCCAGGGCTGCCAGGGCCGCGGCAGCCAGCGCCGTGCCGCCAGTCAGTTTCACCAGGCGGTCCAGAAAATCCTTGCGACTAAGCGGGGCGTGAGTGTATTCGTCGAAAAGGTTGATGATGCGCTGATCCATGCGGCGGGAAGGGGAAGTGGTGGAGAAAGATAGAGAAACCCGCCCGAAGCTGCACCGGCGCATTAGGCACTCACGCCCCGGTTTCCGGCACTCGCACGATTTTTCCGGCACTCCCGCGAAAGTACCTGCTTTCAGAGCCGCGAAGGACAAGCTTTGGGACATCATTCACCCTAAACCTTCTTCCTCATGGATACGCAGAAACTCGCCCGTGACGTAAAATTCCTCAAAGCTTATGCCTTGGGCGCTACGTTGGTGCCGGCCGTGGCCCTGCTATGCGCTTTCGGTAAGCCCGATAAGCCCGTGCGCTTCGGCGAAATATCGGTGGAGCGCCTGAACCTGGTAGAGCGCGACGGGACCGTGAAGATGATCATGAGCAACAAGGAGCGGTTTCCGCAGGGCGTCACCATCGACGGCAAGCACATCGACTATAAGCGGCCTCACCCCGGCATGCTGTTCTATAACGACAAAGGCGAAGAGTGCGGTGGCCTGATTTTCGGGGGCGAAAAGGGGCCGGATGGCAAGCCTTCCGCCGGCGGGCACTTTTCCCTCGACCGGTTCGGTCAGGATCAGGTTATTGCCCTCAACTACCAGGAGCAAGGGGGAGGCTACAAGGCCGGCCTCACCTTCAACGACGCCCCCGAGGAGTCGGTGGCCGTGCTGAACGAGAAGTACAAGAATGCTACGCCCGAGGAAAAGCAGAAGGCCCAGAAGGAAGGCAAGCTGGGCCTAATGACGCGCATGTACGTGGGCACCACGGCCGGCCGCTCCTCGGCCGTGATTATGGCCGACCAGCGCGGGGCCACCCGCATGATGATGGTGGCCAACACCGACCAGTCTACGCTCGATTTCAAGGATAACCAGGGCCGTACCCGCCTTACCATTGGCGTTGATAAAAACAACCAGCCCGTGCTACGCTTCCTCGACGAAACCGGCAAGGAAGTGAAACCGGCCGGTCAATTCTGAGCTGCGCGCCGCAAACGTTAAGCCATATAAAATGCCCGTCGCAAAGTAGTTGGTCATTCCGGGCGCTGCGCTAGATGACCAACTACTTCTATAGCTTGCAATCCAAACCCTGCTTTCATGCGCAAAAAGCCCTGGTTTTACTTGTTCATGTTCGCGCTGGCCTTGCTGCTGGCCCTGTACACGCGCCTGATCATGGCTGTGACCGTGGAGGAGTTCTACCTGTTCCCGGATGCGCCGTTCTGGACGTTTCTGCAGGCTTTGCTGATTGTCTGGCTGCTGGATAAACTGCATGCCCGGGGTGTGCGCCGCGGGCAGGCTTCGGGGCAGGCCCGCTACTTCTTCGAATTGCTTTGGCGCGGGGCGCTGCTGTTCGTGGGCGGTATGCAGCTGCTTACGGCGGTGCTGGAGCTAACCCACATCGGGCACGACAATTACGCCGGCTGGTACCCGATGGTGCGCATTCTTGCGTCGGAGGTGTTTTTGTACCTGCTGGTGGGCAGCGTGTACCTGCCGTTTCTGTACCAGCAGCACGCCGCCCAGGTGCGGATAGAGGTGGAGCGCCTGGAAAAGGAAGCCACCCAGGCGCGCCTGCGGGCCCTGCAGCAGCACGTCGACCCGCACTTTCTGTTCAACAACCTCAACATTCTGGCTGCCCTCATCGAGCCAGCTAACACTACCGCCCACGACTATGTGACCCATCTGGCCAGCCTCTACCGCTACCTGGTGCGCACCCGCCAGCACGATGCCGTGCCGGTAGCCGAGGAGCTGGCTTTCCTGCGCGACTACCAGTTTCTGTTGCAGCGGCGCTTTGGGGCCGCCTACGTGTTCGAGGAGGATGTACAGGTACCTGATGATGAGCTGCAGCTGCTGCTGATTCCGCCTGGCGTAGGGCAGGAGCTACTCACCAATGCGCTTAAGCATAACCTGGGCAGCCGCGCCCGGCCTTTGCGGGTGCGGCTCACTCTCACCGTTACCAGTTTGCAAGTCAGCCATGCCCGCCAGCCCCGCCCGGTGCCGTCCCCGGGCGAGGGCAGCGGGCTAGCGGGTCTGCGCGCCCGTTTGGCCCTGCTCCACGATACGCCCGTGCGCATCGACGACACGCCCGAGCAGTTCAGCGTAACGCTGCCCCTGGTGCGCCGGGCCCCAGTCCCAGCGTAAAATAGATTTAACCTCGTTTTCTGCGCTTTTTATACAGTTCCGCTACTCAATCCGCGTAGCATCTCACTACTCACTACTCACTACTCACTACTTATGCTCCGTTTGCTGTTGATTGAAGATGAGGAGCCAGCTCTCGACCAGCTCCGCCGCTTTGCCTTGCAGTATGCCCCTACAGCTACCATTGTGAGCGAGTGTCAGCAGGTAAGTGAAGCCGCAGCATTCTTACGTCAGCACCCGGCCCCCGACCTGATTTTGTCGGATATTGAGCTGCTGGACGGCAACGTGTTTCAGCTGTTCGGGCAGGTGGCCGTCAGCAGCCCCATCATTTTCGTCACGGCCTACGACT
Source organism: Hymenobacter guriensis (assembly GCF_015773195.1). Classification (GTDB taxonomy): domain Bacteria; phylum Bacteroidota; class Bacteroidia; order Cytophagales; family Hymenobacteraceae; genus Hymenobacter; species Hymenobacter guriensis. Next base: position 401,709 of record NZ_JADWYK010000001.1, on the reverse strand, counting down.
CGTTTCTGGTGCAGGCCTTCGAGCAGAATGGCATTGCCTACGTGCTCAAACCGGTGCAGTACGCCCAGTTTGCGGCGGCTATGCAGAAGTTTGAGCGGCTGCGGCAGTCGTTTCAGGGGGCGGCCCTGCAACAGCTGGCTGCCTCGCTAAGTAGCACCGTGCCCGCACCAACCTACAAGCAGCGGCTGGTGAGCAAAACCCGCCAGGGCCTCTACCTGCTCGATGTGGACGATCTGCCTTACTTTCAGCTGCGAAACGGCGTCGCGCACGCTATTGATGGGCAGGGCCGGGCCTTTGTGCTCAATGAAACCCTGAGCCAGCTCGAAGCCCAGCTCGACCCGGCCCGCTTTTTCCGCCTCAACCGTACCGAAATCGTTCAGTTGAGTGCCATCGAGCGGCTGGAGTCTTACTTCAACGATACGTTGGTGGTGCACCTGCGTGGGCAGCCCGTGAGCCTCACCGCCAGCACCCACCGCACGCCCGAGCTACGCCGTTGGCTGGGCATGAAATAATGACTGTTGAGAAAGCAGTGAAGCCTGTCACTTCCCTTGAAGAAAGGAAATAACAGGCTTCGCAAGGTGCCAGTGCTGCCTAGCCTATTCTTCCCGGTTCACGGTAGCCGGACTGAACGCCGGAACGCACACCGACCAATATTCGCACTCGGCATCGAAGGGGTTGGAGTAACGTACCCGGGCCCCGGCCTTAATCAGCAGCGACTCTCCAGCACCCAGCTCCACCACGTCGCCGTCGATTTCAAACCGCTTGCGGCCGCGCACCACAATGGTTACCTCGTCAAACTCGGGGCGCTGGTGCGGCTCGCTCCACTGGGGCGGGGCCACCATGTGCGCTACGCTGTACTGACCGGTGCCGGTGCTGGCCAGCCCAATGTGCTCTTCAATGAGCTTGCCATCGGTAGTGGGCACCACGAAGGGCTGTTGTTGGCGGAAATAGCGTTTCTCAGACATCAGGCAGCAAAAGTTAGTTGGTGGTAGCGGGCGGGCATTCGCCTTTGGTAAAGCTCGTTACGCCGGCATTGGAAGCCTGGCACGCATTGCCGTACGTTTTGCCGTCGCAGCCGCATACCGGGTCGTACTGCATGGTGCACATGCCGTCTTTTTTGATTTTCGACGCGTCGATGCACTCTTTGACTGCGGTAGCAGGCTGCTCAGTGGATTGGCAGCCACCAGCCAGAGCCGTTAGCAGCAGGGGGAAGGCAAGCAGAAATTTCATGACCCTGGGGTAAGGTGAAGGATATGCCAAACATACGGAAGCCCATCCACAAGAGTCGCCCACATGGAAGTATTCGGCAGAAGCTATTTTTTTGTCTTCTCTTAAAACCCCTTGCCAGAGCCTGCGTATAGGCATAACATCAGGTCAGGCCTCGCTCCCTTGTACTGGCGCGGCTGATCTGTGGGAGGCGTTGCCTTTCCAAGTACCTCAACCATTCACATTCATTCTCTCCCTACTCATGTCGTATCACGAAGAAGACAACTCCGGTAAAATTCTCCTCGCTGCTCTGGCTGGTGCCGGCGCCGGTATCATTGCTGGTATGCTGATGGCACCCGATAACGGCAAAGCCACCCGCGAAAAGCTGGGCTCGGCTGCTACCAAGTACAGCGGCCAGCTGGGCGAGCAGCTTTCCAAGTACGGCGAAGAGCTGGACACCAAATTCAAAGGCTACGTAGAAAAGCTGGAAGAGTTGGGCGTTACCATCCCCGGTAGCAGCCTGAAGCTGAAAGGCGACTGGAACGAAGCAAAAGGCAAGCTGCGTCAGCAGTACGCCCAGCTCACGGACGAAGATCTGGAATACGCCGAAGGTCAGGAAGAAGACCTCGTAGGCCGCCTGCAGCAGAAGCTGGGCAAAGGCAAGCGCGAAATCACTAAGCTCCTGAACGAGCTGTAAGCCACTGCAAAGTCAGCTTAGTCATAGAAAAAGCCCTTTCTCTTTCCGAGGAAGGGCTTTTTTTCAACTCTTTTGCCTGTTCCGCGTTATTTGTCTTCCACACGGACAACTCACCTTTTACTTTCCCTACCATGAAAAACGACAACGGTAAAATCATTCTCTCCCTGCTGGCCGGCGCTACGGCTGGTGTTGTAGCTGGCCTGCTGCTGGCGCCCGAAACCGGTGAAGAAACCCGCGCCGGCCTGCGCGACTCGGCCAGCCGCTTTTCCGACGACCTGAACAAGCTGTTCAAAGAAGGCCTTAGCCGCCTCAACGACCTGAAAACCGGCGGGGTATCGGCCGATACCAACCCCGACCGTTCCGCCGCCGATTCTCTGCTCAATGATCTGGGTTCTTCAACTTCGCCTGCCACGACCACTGAGGCGGGCACCGACGGCCGGCCGGAATCAGTTTAATAAAATTCGGGCTTCTGGTAACCTCTTTCGAACTGCCCCGTTAAAATCATCATCAAGAGCTTGAAAGAAAATTGCTGAAAGGCTAAAGCAAAATTGCCGACAGTAGGAGTTTCTAGCGGGATTGGTTTAATAGCCCCCTAGCAAAATCAGACTTGTCCATCGCACATTTCTTTGGTTGGATAAGCAATTGGAAGGGTAAGTAGCTTGATAAAAAAAAGCCTCCTGCGATTAACGCAGGAGGCTTTTTGATTTTCGGCTTGATAACCTATGCAGGCTCTTCCGATTTAGGCGCGTTTTCCGACTTGGTAAATTCCGGTTTCATCTGCGGGAAAAACAGCACGTCCTGGATGGAGTTGGAGTTGGTCATGATCATGCTCAGCCGGTCGATGCCGATGCCCAGGCCTGCCGTGGGCGGCATGCCGTACTCCAGGGCCCGCAGGAAGTCCTCGTCGAGCACCATGGCTTCGGTGTCGCCGCGCTTGCCCAGCTCCAGTTGGTCTTCGAAGCGCTGACGCTGGTCGATGGGGTCATTCAGCTCGGAAAAGGCGTTGCAGATTTCCTTGCCGTTGCAGATGGCCTCGAACCGCTCCACCAGGCCCGGCTTTGAGCGGTGCTTCTTGGCCAGCGGCGACATTTCCACCGGGTAGTCGGTGATGAACGTGGGCTGAATCAGCTTGGGCTCCACATGCTCCCCAAAGATTTCGTCGATAATCTTGGCCTTGCCCATGCTGGGGTCGAGCCCGACTTTCAGGTCTTTTGCCGCCACGCGTAGTTCTTCCTCGCTTTTGCCGTCGATGTTCAGGCCAGTGAAGTGCTCAATGGCCTCGGCCATTGTGAAGCGCTTCCAGGGGCGCTGGAAGTTGATGAGGTTCTGGCCGACCTGCACCTCGGTTTTGCCGTGCAGAGCCAGGGCCACGCGCTCCACCATTTCCTCCACCAGATCCATCATCCAGTAGTAGTCCTTGTAGGCTACGTACAGCTCCATCTGGGTGAACTCGGGGTTGTGAAACCGGCTCATGCCCTCGTTGCGGAAGTCCTTGCTGAACTCGTACACCCCGTCGAAGCCGCCTACGATAAGGCGCTTCAGGTACAGCTCGTTGGCAATGCGCAGGTACAGCGTCATGTCCAGCGTATTGTGGTGCGTTTTGAAGGGGCGGGCGGCGGCGCCCCCATACAAGGGCTGCAAAATGGGTGTTTCCACCTCCAGATAACCCTTGTCGTTGAGGTAGTTGCGCATAGCCTGCACCAACTGGGTACGCTTCACAAAGGCGTCGCGCACGTGCGGGTTCACCACCAGGTCCACGTACCGCTGGCGGTAGCGCATTTCCGGGTCAGTTAGGCCGTCGTACACCACTTCTTCGCCCGTTTCCTCGTCCCGCCGCGTTTTCACCACGGGCAGCGGCCGCAGGCTCTTGCTCAATAGCTTGAACTCGGTAACGTGAATGGACGTCTCGCCCACCTGCGTCTTGAACACGTGGCCTTTCACGCCCACGAAGTCACCCAGATCCACGAGCTTCTTGAAGACCACGTTATAGAGCGTCTTGTCTTCGCCGGGGCAGATTTCGTCGCGGTTGATGTAAAGCTGAATGCGGCCCGAGGCGTCCATTAGCTCCGCAAACGAAGCCTTACCCATCACCCGCACCGACATCAGACGGCCGGCCAGGCTTACTTCCTGGAAGTTGTTGAGCTCCGGGTGGTAGTTATCCTGGATTTCCTGGGCGTAGAAGTTCACGTCGAACAGCTCCGACGGGTAGGGCTCGATGCCGAGCTTCTGCAACTCGTCGAGCTTGTTGCGGCGAATAATTTCCTGTTCGCTGAGGTGGTGCATGAGAAGGTAGGTCGTTGAATAAGCCTGCAAAGGTACACACTGGCAGCCACGCGCCATATGTATTTCAGCAAGCACCCTAAACAGTAGTTCCAAGTGGGATTGGTAAATAACGCACAAGCAAAAAACGCTGCCCCAGCGGAGCAGCGTTTTGGTCTATATGAAGTAAGGGAACCATAGCAGTCGTTAAGCTGCAATACCCATTTGCGCTTCGGGCAATGTATCGGTGAGCAGCGGCCGCACCTGGTTGCGCAGGCGGTTTTCCACGAATGTATGCTGCAGGTGCTTAGGTAGTTCGGCCACCAGCTGCTCATACCGTTCCAGGCCCATAGCCTTGGCCACGTAGCTTTCGTGCAGCCCATTGAGGTAGCTCACGATGTTGAGCAGCGACTGGTGGAAAAGCTTGAAGTCAATTTCTGCTTCCACGTAGCGTTCAATCTCGCGGCTGGTCTGCGAAATGCGCAGGCGGCCCAGCAGATCGAAGATGGTGGTGTAACCCAGGCGCCAGGTAATCTGCTGCCAGTGTGTGGCCGTCCACTTATCCAGGGGCTTGCCGGTTTTCTGGCTGCGAATGGCGGTGTTGGCGTTGGCTTGCACCTGCTGGCGCGTTTGCTGGGCTTTCAGCTTGCGCGTGGTGCGCAGGAACTGGCCAATCTGAGCCTGGGCTTCGATTTCCTTGCCGGCAATGTGCAGGCCTGGCTTGTAGCCCGCCAGCGGTAGCCGATGAATGCTGAAGTCACCGTAGGCACCGGCCGCGTAAAACGAAATTGGGCGTGGGTAGGCATTACGCACCACCAGGCGGCCCACTTCTCGCCGGATCAGCGAAGGGTTGTTGCTACGCACCCCAGCCGTGTACAGGAAGGCCTGCAATCCAGCCATGATGGCGTGGTAAGCCTGCGGAAACGTCCAGTGCAGGGCATTGCGCAGGTAATCCTCGTCGCCCAGCTCAGCCGTAGCCCTCAAGGCGTATTCCGTGCTCCACGAAGCGTGCAGCAAGCGGGTTACCGCCTGCAGATCAGGTTCCGTCAGCTCAGCCTGGTGGGCCCGGAAGAAGGGGAGGTGCTGCAACCCACCCAGCGCGTCGTCGCCCTCTTGGATGTGGTAGTTGATTGCGAAGAAGTAATTAAGGAAAACCTGGGCCGGAATGGATTTGCGCCAGGTTTCCTCGGCTTGTTTCTGCTCATCCGTCAGAACCAGCGGAATGATGTTGTTTTCCATGTTCTCTGTCATGCTAAGTAAACAGCGCAAGATAAAAAACAGTTGCTTGTTTGCTAAAAATATTCGCAAGAAATACTAAAAATATATGCCTGTATTTCAGGTTGTTATATCAAAGGTGTGGGTGGCGGATGTCTTTCTATTGGTTGGGTTGTTTACTAACGAAAAAGCAGGGCCGTATTTCAACGAAAAGCCCTCAGCCTGAGTGGGCCGAGGGCTTAAACTTATAGGGCGAAAGAAGCTTACAACTGGTCTTTCATCACGGCTACCGCCTCCCGCAGGTCAATATCCGTTTTCAAGACTTTCGTGAAGCGGGCAGCGCGGTTTACCTTCACGGAGTCGGAGCCCAGGGCCTGTACGTCGGTAGCCAGCGGGGCAATGGCCAGCACCGGTGCGGCCTTTTTCATGGCCTCGTAACGGTCCGACTCGGCCTTGGCTTTTTCCTGCTCCAGGCGGAAGGTGGAGAGCTTCAGCGACAGGTTGGTGTCGTCTTTCCGCTTCCGCATGCGCTGTACCATTTCAGAAACCAGCTTGTATGATGGGCTGGCCGCAATACGGGCCTGGCTTTGAGCTTTCAGCTTATCGAGTGGTACTGAGGATGCTGCCCATGTCTTGTAGCGCGCCGGGCCGATTTCGTCCCACTTCAGTGCGTACTCCTGCTCTTTCTCGCCCTGGTCGAGGTAGCTAAGCGCATCGGGTAGAATAATGTCGGGTACTACGCCTTTAAACTGCGTGGAACCGCCGTTGATGCGGTAGAACTTCTGCATTGTGAGCTTCAGGGAGCCGAAAGGCTTGAGGCTGCCGAATTCGCTTAGCACGTCATCCAGATCTACTATCCGCTGCACGGTACCTTTGCCATAGGTGCTGGCCGAGCCCATAATCACACCGCGCTTGTAATCCTGAATAGCAGCAGCCAGGATTTCCGAGGCCGAAGCGCTATGCTTGTTTACCAGCACCACCAACGGACCGCTGTATTGCACGCGTGGGTCACGGTCGTTGAGCACGGTGGCGGAGCCCTGGCTACCTTTTACCTGCACCACCGGGCCGCTGTCGATGAACAGGCCGGTCATATCCACGGCATCCGGCAAGGAACCGCCGCCATTGTAGCGAAGGTCAAAGATTACTCCGTCCACATTTTCCTTCTTCAGCTTTTCCAGCTCCTTGCGCACATCGGCGGCGCTGCTGCGGCCCCCGTCGTCGTTGAAGTCAGCGTAGAAGATAGGCAGGCGCAGGTAGCCGATCTTCTTGCCATTATCGTTGATAACGGCCGACTGTGCGTAGGTTTCTTCCAATATTACCACGTCGCGGATAATCGGAATGACTTTGATGCTGGCGTCCGGCTTTTTCACCGTCAGGCGTACTTCCGAGCCTTTCTTGCCTCGAATCAGGGAAATAGCTTTATCCAAGCGCCAGCCTTCCACCGAAACCGGCTCGGCAGCGCCCTGGGCCACGCGCATAATTACGTCGCCCTTCTTCAGCTCGCCCTGGCGGTAAGACGCCGAGCCCGGCAGGATGTCATCAACTCTGATCTGGCCTTCCTGTTCTTTCAAGGTAGCCCCGATGCCTTCGAAGCGGCCCGTCATGCTCAGGTCAAAATCGGCCTTATCGCGCGGGGCAAAATATTCCGTATGCGGGTCGTAGGTGTTGGCAATGGCATTGGCGTACAGCGCAAACCGGTCGTTGGCATCCGTCTGCAGAATGTCACTGAACTTATCGTCGTAGTTTTTCAGTACCCGCTTGCGGGCTTCAGCCTCCATTTCGGCCGGTGTGCGTACGGGTTCCGGGGTAGTGGCTTTAGGGTCCTTTTTGGTTTGCGCATCCATCATCTCCGACATGCGCAGCATCGTTTCGTACTTGAGGTACTTGCGCCATTGCTCACGCTGCGCCGCTTTATCGACGGGGAAGGTGAGCTTATCGGAGTCCGTTTCCACCGATTCCTCCACCGTAAAGTCAAACGGCTTCGATAGAATGTCGCGGTAAAGCGTCTGCGCTTCCCTGGTGCGCTGCTCGATGAGCTGGCTGGTTACATCCAGAAACTCGTGGGTTCCCGCCCGCACCTGATCGTCGATAGAAGTCTGGTACTTGCGCAGACGGGCCACATCGGTTTGCAGCAGAAACATTTTATTGTAGTCTACCCGCTTCAGCGCCAAGTCAAATACCCGCTTCGAGAAATTATCGTCTATTTTCTCGGGCTGGTAGTGAGCCTGGGTAAGGCCCTGCAGCATAGCCTTGATCAATAGCTCATCCTTCTGGGGAACTGGCGTATTGTTCCTTCTATTGTACAATTTATAGGAAGCCAGCACGAACACAGCTGAAACCAAAAAGGCGTACAAACCTATTTTTAATCGGAATGATGACATGAATCCGAGGGGTAAAGAGTCCTAAACAAATATACGCAAAAGCGTATGCAAAAGGCTGCCCAAACGAAAGGTTAGTGCTATCTGATTTGGTTAACAGGAGAACGTGCTTTTTGCTTCTTTAAGTGCCCGGCTGCTTGCTGTAGGGCACGTTAAAGAATCAGGCTGCAGGCACCCTTCATTTGACCAACAAAAAGAACCGCCCCTCTCCAGAGAGGAGAGGGGCGGTTCTGTAAGATACCAATCTATAGCTTAGCTATAGATACGGTCACCGTTGTGGCGGCGGAACTCGCTTTCGAAGTAGCGGGCATCTTCCTCGTTACGAGGTTTAACACCCATTACGATACCGCCATTCTTGATGTCGCTTTCATACTCAGCGGCACGGTCCTCAGGAATGCCCGAGCCTACCAAAGCGCCTACGAGGCCACCCGTCAGGCCACCAGCACCGGCACCAGCCAGCGCAGCAGCAATAGGACCAGCAATGATCAGGCCCAGGCCTGGGAGAGCAACCGACGTACCGATGGCAGCAATAGCACCAATTACGGCGCCAGCAGTACCACCAATGGCGGAGCCTACACCAGCGCCTTCCATGGCTTTATCACCAAGGTCGGTATCAGGCGTATGGTCGCCGAAGTGCGTCTTGCGGGTATCGTCCGACATGAGCAGGTTCACATCGTCCTTGGAATAGCCACGCGAAGAGAGGGAGCTATAGGCACGTTCTGCGCTTTCACGGTCGCGGAAAGTAGACGTCAGCACACGAGGGCCCGAAGTGTTCTGGTAAGGCTGGCCAGTTACAGCGTGAGCTGCTTCATCGGTAGCATTCTGTACGGCATCAATGCCACGGCCTACCACTGCACCGGCAGTGCCAGCAACTGCGGCACCTTTAGCCGTTGCGCTGTAGTCGTCGCCGCCAATAGAACCTGAGCCCGTGCTGGAGTTGCCCAGGTTGCCGCTCGAAGTTGTATTAGCACCGGTACCATAGCCCGTACCAGCCGAGCCGGTGCCGTAGTTAGAGCCTGAACCAGTACCAGTATTTTGGGGGTTGTTCGATTCGTTGGTATTCATGGGAAGTGGGAGTTAAGAGTACTTGAATGGGATGAGAACCAGTGCCTGAACACCGGCGAATCTCAACGTGGGATTCGAGTAGCTTAACGGCCTACCTCAACGGGAGGTTACAAATGAAGTGAGTAAATGCCTAAATTCTATTAGAATGGTTATATTAGATATTGCAAATATTTTTAGGCGAATTGCTGATAATTAGCCTCATCCTGCCAGAATTCGCGGCATTGCCGGCGCAGGTTGGTTAGGAAAGCCTCATCCTGTTTCAGGGTGCGCCATTCGCCCAGGCCCAGCCGCTCACAGAGCTTAAAGAACTGGTCGCCCTGGCCTTTCGAGCCTTTTACCTTTACCAGGCAGCTAAGCAGGGGCCGGTCCGCCGCAAATTCGGTTTCGGAAATTTCGGCCAGAATCTCGTTCAGGCGCGACTTTTCGTGGGAAATCTCCAGATTGAATCCTAGCTCGGCCTCCTGCACTAAGTTCAAATAGCTGGTGGTACCTACCTGGGTGCGGGCAAACTTGATTAAGTGTCTGCGTACTCGGCCGTTCATACAAAAAGGGGGAAAAGAAACAATGTAAGGGGAATGGGATGCGGAAAGTACAAAAAAAAGCCACTGTAGCAGCTATTAGCTGCCGCAGCGGCAAATTCAGTGCTGGAATGCAGGCAGCTTCAGCACGCTACGCCTGCGGCCGCTTTCGGCGCGCCATTTCTTTCTGAATCAGCAGAAACTCACGGCTGCTCTGGCCGGAAATGGCGGTATTCTCATCGGCGCGGCGCAGGAGGTAGGGCATCACGGCTTCTACTGGACCGTAAGGAACATACTTGGCCGTGTTGTAGCCGGCGTTGGCCAGGTTGTAAGTGAGGTTGTCGCTCATACCATAGAGCTGCGCAAACCACACGCGCTGGTCATCGGACTGTAGGTTGTTTTGCTGCATAAGCTGGGTGAGCAGCAGGGAGCTGGCCTCGTTATGAGTGCCGGCGCAGATGCTGATGCGGTCGGCGTGCTCCACACAGTAACGCAGGGCCTCATCATACAGGTCGTCGGTGGCGTTTTTGGTGGGGTTGATGGGGTTAGTATAGCCGCGCTGGGCAGCTACGCGCGCTTCCTTCTCCATGTAAGCCCCGCGCACCAGCTTGCCCCCCAGGAAATAGCCTTCCCGCAGAGCCGTAGCGTAGGCTCGCTTGATGGCGTCGAGCCGGTCGTGGCGGTAAAGCTGATAGGTGTTCCAGACAATGGCCGACTCTTTATTGTAGCGGGCCATCATGCCGTAGGTAAGCTGGTCGATGGTTTCCTGAAACCAGCTTTCCTCCGCATCCACGAATACCCGCACCCCATAGCGGTGGGCCTGGGCGCAGATAGCGTCTACGCGGGCCTGAGCGCGGCTGTAGCGGGCCTGCTCGTCGGCCGATAGGGCCTGACCGGCCTGCACCTTTTCCAGAATGCTGCTGTCGGCTACGCCCGTGACTTTGAAGACCGAAAAGGGAATGTGCGAGGAGCGGTGGGCCAGCTCGATAGTGGCCAGAATTTCGTCGCGGGTACGGTCAAAGCTTTTTTCGTCGCCTTCCCCTTCCACCGAGTAGTCGAGGATAGTTCCAATATGATAGCGGCCCAACTCCTGAATGACGGGCATACACTCGTGAATAGTTTCGCCCCCGCAGAACTGCTCAAAGATGGAGTGCTTGATCAGAAATTTGGAGCCCGGCAAACTCCATTTCAGCGCCGTTTTCATCAGGCCGCCGCCCGTTTTCACCAGCACATTATTGTTCATGGCCGCAAACAGCGCATACATCTTGCGCAGGTCGCCATCCGATTTGGAGGCAAAGGCCACGGCCGTATCTTCGAACGAAATGGGGGGAGCTTGGGTGGGGGGCATGCAGGCAGGCGTTTTAAGCGAAGTCGGGTGGACCATGCAAAGGTGCAGCAAAGATAACCGGTAAACCTCTTCCACGCTTTGCCGTCTCGGCTCCAGGAGGCTATTCATTGATGAAGTTGGTTCGGAGCAGCGCTTGCCGGCATTTAGTGGAAGCATACTGCATATAGTATGCGGGGCCAGCATCTTGCTGGGCTGACCAGGTTAGGAGCAACTTTGGAAAAACATACTATGTGCAGTTGCTCTTCAGAGAACTTTCATCGGATAAGAGCCCGGTAGCCATTGTAGCAAGTGCCTTCCCGGCTACTTGGGTGTGAAGCGGGAGCATGTACCTTTACCGCGCACCCGCTACGGGGTGGCTATCCTGATGAACGAAGAAACCATTTTCATTGGCCCCGAGGCCCTGCCCGCCCTGCAGACGCTGTTGGTGCGGCCCACTGTGAGCCGCGTGTTTGTGCTGGTGGATGCCAACACGCGGCGCTGGTGCTACGACGTGCTGCGGCCTTACCTGCCCGAAAATCACCACATCATTGAAATTGCGGCGGGTGAGGAGTACAAAACCCTGGCTTCCTGCGAGGCCGTGTGGAGCCAGCTGACCGAGGAGCGCACCGACCGGCACGCGGTGCTGGTGAACCTGGGCGGGGGCGTGGTAACGGACCTGGGCGGCTTTTGCGCCGCGTTGTACAAGCGCGGTATCCGGTTTGTGCAGGTGCCCACCACGCTGCTAGCGCAGGTAGATGCCAGCGTGGGCGGCAAAACCGGCGTCGATTTTCAGGGCTTCAAAAATCAGATTGGCGTGTTTCAGGAGCCGACGGCCGTTTGCATCGAGCCGCGCTTTCTGCTAACCCTGGAGCCACGCCAGCTCAAGGCCGGCTACGCCGAGGTGGTAAAACACTGGCTTATTGCCGATGCCAAGGCGTTTGCCCGCAACCGCCGCCTGGGCATTTTCACCGATGATTGGACGCCTATTATTCGCGAGTCGGTGGACCTCAAACAGCGCATTGTCGCCCAGGATCCGCTGGAAAGCGGGCTGCGCAAGCTGCTCAACTTCGGGCATACAGTGGGTCACGCCCTGGAAAGCTACTTGCTCACGCAGCCGGGCCGCGAAATCCTGCACGGCGAGGCCGTAGCAGCCGGCATGATCTGCGAAACCTGGCTGAGCTACCACCGGGGCCTGCTCTCCGCTGAGGAACTGGATCAGGTGGAAACCTTCCTGTTTACAGTGTTCGAGAAAGTGCAGTTCATCACCCTGGAAACCGAAGCCATTGCCGAATTTGCGCTCCAGGACAAGAAAAACGCGGGCACCACCATCAACTGCACCCTGCTCAAAGGCCTCGGCCACGGCGTGTTCGACCAGCCCGTGACATTAACCGACATTGCCGATTCGCTCCGCTACTATCACCGGCTCTAACTCTACTTTGACTTTCGTCTTGACTGTTTACCTACGCCGGCTGCCGGGCGGCGATTTTTCTTTCGCATGACTGCTTTATCTGCTTCTGTTTCTCTTACCTGGCCTGGGGGCCCGCTGCGTGGTACGGCGCAGGTGCCGGCTTCCAAAAGTGAAAGCAACCGCGCCCTTATCATTCAGGCCCTGGCCGAGGGTGGTCAGCTCGCCAACCTTTCCGATGCCAACGACACCCAGCTGATGCAGCGCCTGCTGCAGGAAAAGGACGCCGCTACGTTTGATGCGGAGGATGCGGGCACGGTGATGCGCTTTCTGACGGCCTACCTGGCCATGACGGGGCGTCAGACCGAACTGCGCGGCACGGCCCGCATGCACGAGCGTCCTATTGCGGTGCTTGTTGATGCGTTGCGGCAGCTGGGCGCCCGCATCGAGTATCTGGGTGAGGAGGGCTATCCGCCCATGCGCCTGCTGGGCCGCACGCCCCAGCCGGCTACCGAAGAAGCCGACTTTACGGAGCTGACGGTGCGCGGCGACATCAGCAGCCAGTACATTTCAGCGCTGTTGATGGTGGGCCCCATGCTGCCGCACGGCCTGCGCATTTGGCTCACAGGCAAAGTAGGCTCCCGGCCCTATATCCGCATGACGCTAGCGCTGATGCGCCACTTCGGAGCCCACTGCCGCGACTTAGGCGAGGTGCTGGAAGTAAGGCCGGAGCCCTACCAGCCCACCAACTACACCGTGGAAGGCGACTGGTCGGCGGCCAGCTACTGGTACGCTATGGTCGCCTTGGCGCCGGCCGGCTCCCACCTTACGCTACCTACTTTGCGCCGTCATTCCTGGCAGGGCGACCAAGCCATAGTAGGCATTATGGAAAAGCTGGGGGTACAAACCGAGTTTCTGGCCGATGAAACCGTCCGGCTCACGCAGATTGCCCCGGCTGCCAGCCTCGCTCAGGACTTCACCGACTGCCCCGACCTGGCTCAGACCGTGGCTGTGTTGGCCGCCGCGCTGGGCGTGCCCACCGAAATGACGGGCCTGGAAAGCCTGCGCATCAAGGAAACCGACCGAATTGCGGCCTTGCAAAACGAGTTGGCCAAATTTGGCGGGGCGCTGACCGATGCGGGCGAAGGCGTGTTCCGGGTAGCGGCGGAAAACTTCCGCGTGGCTGGGCAAACTGTAGCCACCTACCATGACCACCGCATGGCTATGGCATTTGCTCCCCTGGCCTTGCGCGGCCCGCTCACCATTCAGGCGCCTCAGGTAGTGCGCAAGTCATATCCCCAGTTCTGGCGCGAGCTCGAAAAAACCGGGTTCACAACGGACCCTGCCCCGGCGCCGGTATTCTAAAGCCAGGTATGCAATAACCCTACAAAGCCGCCCGTCAGCATCTGACAGGCGGCTTTGTAGGGTTACTGGGCTCGAAGTTGGCGGAGGTAGACGGCCGAGTGCTGCAAACGGCTTCCGTACCAGCTAAACAACTCACCGTCGACGACGCGTATGCTCGCTGTAGGGCAGATAGCCTGAAACTCGGCCAGATGCTTCTCGCTAAAGGGGTAGGGCTCCGAAGACAGCAGGATGTGTTGCGGGGCAGCAGCCTGCAGCTGCTCGGCTGAAACCTCTGGGTAGCGGGTGACTTGACCAAATACATTTTCATAGCCGGCGCGCGTCAGCATATCATCAATGAACGTTCCGCCTGCGGCCACCATGTAGGGCGCCCGCCAGATAAAGTAAGCGGCCGTTTCGGTGTTTGCCGGGAGGGGCAGGGCTTCAAAGGACGTATCAATAGAGGCAGCCAGCTCTGCAGCGGCTTCTGGGCAGCCCGTCAGCAGGCCCACCCGCCGAATCATGTCCAGCGCATCGGGCAAGTTACTGATGTCGCTCATCCAGACAGGGTGGCGGGCCGCCAGCTGCTCAATACCTTCCTGATAATTTTCTTCTTTGTTGCCCAGAATCAAATCCGGCTGCAGCGCGTCAATGGCTGCAAAGTGGAAGTTCTTGGTGCCGCCAATAACCTCGGCTTGTTTGCGGGCCTCGGCGGGGTGCAGGCAAAACTTCGTCACGCCAACCACCCGGTTGCCGAGACCCAGGTCAAACAACAACTCGGTCTGGGACGGTACCAATGACACAATCCGCTGCGGAGGAAAAGGCACGGCTACGCGCCGGTTCATTTGGTCGGTAACGGTCAGAGGCGGCAGGATAGCGGGCAGTTGCATAGCGACGAAACAACAGAAAAGGCTGACCTGCAGGGTCAGCCTTTTCTGAGCGGGTTAAATGGCTTACTTGAAGTAGCGAAAGTCGTGCTTGTCTTCAATGCGCAGCAGCGTCTCGTAGATGAGCTTGGTTACGCTCTCCACGTCCTCTTTATGCACCGTCTCCACGGTGGTGTGCATGTACTTCAGCGGCAATGAAATGAGAGCTGAAGCTACGCCGGCGCCGGAATAAGCAAAGGCGTCGGTGTCGGTGCCGGTGGCGCGGGTGGCGGCGGCACGCTGGAAAGGAATTTCCGCTTTCTGGGCGGTTTCAATGATCAGGTCGCGCAGGTTGTTTTGCACGGCCGGGCCATAGGTGATGACAGGCCCTTTGCCGCAGAAAATGTCGCCCGAAGTCTTCTTTTCGTACATCGGCGACTGGGTGTCGTGGGTTACGTCGGTGATGATGGCCACGTCGGGCTTGATGCGGTGGGCAATCATTTCGGCCCCACGCAGGCCAATTTCCTCCTGCACCGCATTCACGATGTAAAGGCCGAAGGGCAGCTTTTTGCCGTTCTCCTTAAGCATGCGGGCTACTTCGGCAATCATGAAGCCGCCCACGCGGTTGTCCAGCGCCCGGCCCACGTAGAACTTGTCGTTGAGCACCATAAACTCGTCCTCGAACGTGACGACGGAGCCCACGTGAATGCCCATCTGCTCTACTTCTTCCTTGCTGGAAGCGCCGCAGTCCAGGAATACGGTTTCGATGGTGGGCGCTTTATCCTGTTCTACTTTGCGCACGTGAATGGCCGGCCAGCCGAACACGGCCTTCACAATGCCTTTGCTGGTGTGGATGTTCACCCGCTTGCTGGGGGCCACCAGCGGGTCGGAGCCGCCGTTGCGCCGCAGATACAGAAAGCCCGATTCCGTGATGAAGTTAACGAAGTAGCTGATTTCGTCGGCGTGGGCCTCAATCACCACTTTATATTCGGCTTCCGGATTTACCACGCCCACTACCGTGCCGTAGGTATCCACGAAATACTCGTCGATGTAGGGCTTGATATAGTCGAGCCAGATTTTCTGGCCTTCTTTCTCGAAGCCAGTAGGCGAGGGGTTGTTGAGGTATTTCTGAAGAAACTCGAAGCTTTCTGGACGCATTTTGCCTGCAAAAAATTAGGAAATCAGGTTTTTTATAAGCCTAACAGCAAAGAACACCGCCAAAACATTTACGGCTATTACTACTACCCAGAGTGCTACTTGCCAATTCCAGAAGCTGATAAATACTCCCAGTGCATTGATGCAGGCCGCGGAAAAAGCAAAGCCATAGCCGACTTTTCCTATTGAATAAGACCGTTCATCGGAAAACCCTAGTACCCCAAGGATGGCAGGAATAAGCCGGGTATACCTAAAGACAAGTCCTATTGCTAGTGTAAGAACGACGCCAACTACAAAAATCAGGCTTGGGTTTAGTTGCATACAGGCCTCCCTACAACGGAATGTTGCCGTGCTTCTTACGGGGCAGGGTGGCCACTTTGTTTTCCAGCATCTTAAACGCGCGGATCAGCTTCTGGCGCGTTTCGGAAGGCAGAATCACTTCATCTATAAACCCGTGGTGAGCGGCCCGATAAGGCGTAGCAAACTTTTGCTGGTAGTCATCCACCTTCTCCTGCAGCTTGGCTTCGGGGGCTTCGGCCTGGGCAATTTCCCGTTTGAAGATGATTTCGGCCGCGCCTTTGGCGCCCATTACGGCAATTTCAGCCGTGGGCCAAGCGTAGTTCATATCCGCCCCAATGTGCTTGCTGTTCATTACGGCATAGGCGCCGCCGTAGGCTTTGCGGGTAATGACGGTGATGCGCGGTACGGTAGCTTCGCAGAAGGCATACAGCAGCTTGGCTCCGTTGGTGATAATGCCGCGCCATTCCTGCTCAGTGCCGGGCAGAAAACCGGGTACGTCTTCCAGCACCAGCAGCGGAATATTGAAGGAGTCGCAAAAGCGCACGAAACGCGCGGCTTTGGTGGAGGCATTGATATCGAGCACCCCGGCCAGTACTGCGGGCTGGTTGCCCACAATACCAATGCTACGCCCGCCTAATCGGGCAAATCCAACGACAATATTCTCGGCAAAGTTTTCGTGCACTTCCAAAAAGGAGTCAGCGTCGATGATGCCCGCAATTACTTCGCGCATATCGTAGGGCTGATTGGGGTTTTCGGGCACGATGCTGTCCAGCAGGGGGCGCAACTCATCCGCCGGCTCGTAGGGGAGGGCCGGGGCCGTTTCTTCGCAGTTCTGCGGCATATAGCTCAGTAGCTGCTTGAGCCGGGTAATGCAGGCAATTTCGTTGGCGCAGGCAAAGTGCGTAACGCCGCTACGGCTTGAGTGCGTGTTGGCTCCACCCAGCTCCTCGCTGGTAACGCTTTCGTGGGTTACCGTTTTCACTACGTTTGGCCCGGTCACGAACATATAGCTCGTGTTTTCGACCATCAGGATAAAGTCGGTAATGGCAGGGGAGTAGGCTGCGCCGCCCGCGCACGGCCCCATAATGGCCGAGAGTTGCGGTATCACGCCCGAGGCCAGGGTATTCTTGTAGAAGATATCGGAATAGCCCGCCAAACTAAGCACGCCTTCCTGGATACGCGCTCCACCAGAGTCGTTGAAGCCAAGGAGTGGCGCCCCGTTCTGGAGGGCCAGATCCATGATTTTAACAATCTTGTTGGCGTAGGTTTCGCTTAGCGAGCCGCCAAATACTGTGAAATCCTGCGAGAAAACGTATACCAGCCGGCCATTGACGGTGCCGTATCCCGTCACGACCCCATCGCCGAGGTAGTATTCCTTGTCGAGGCCAAAGTCCTTGGTGCGATGCATCACGAATTTGCCGATTTCTTCAAAGGAGCCTTCATCCAGCAGTAGATCAATCCGCTCCCGGGCCGTGAGCTTGCCTCTTTTGTGCTGAGCATCAATGCGGTCCTGGCCGCCACCAAGCAGGGCTTCAGCGTTTTTACGGGCGAGAATTTCGGTTTTGCTTAGTTGGGCTTCAGCGTGTAGATCGGACATACGAGGTGGGGCAGATGTATTGAAAAGGGCAAGTTAGTCAGGCGCCAAAGGTAATGCCCGGCCATAGAAAAGCCGCACCTAAATTTGGGCACGGCGGCTTTCTTCTCTGGCTGTTGAATACGGTCCGTTAGCTAGGATCTGTTCCCGTAATCACCACTTTCCCCGTCTTACGATCTAGCTCAGCGTATGTCCGCTGGCCGACGAAAATGAATAGTATACCGGAGCTGAAAACAAGACGCCTAATAACCGGCGGGCCAACTACGCGGTTGCAGGCCTTCACTACGTTGGTAGTCCACAATACCTGTTGCTCGTGATAGGCTGTAATAGACTCTTTGTCGGCCGACACCCAGTACACTACGCCATCCAAGCCCTGCACACCCTGTAGCCGGGCAGATGGCTCAAAAGCCGGGGCAACTCCGGTTGCTACTGCGGGTTCTTGCCACAACAAGCTGGGGGTATAAGGCAGAGAGCTGGAAATTGCCTGGCCAGCACATGCGCCAGCCAGTAGCATTGCGGTTACGAATAACAGGCATCCACGAAACGGTATCATAGCAGCGTAAAAAATTTGCCCAGCGGGATTAGCTCCAGCAAGTAAACAAAAACGGCCGGCTCCCTTGCGGAAACCGGCCGTTTGTACTTGAAACCAAGAAGTCTACTTCTTGGCGTCCGCGTCGTCACCCGTTTCGGGCTTTTCAGCGGGCCGCTCGTCGCTGGCCAAGTTGGGTGCCTCACCGCTCTTGCTCACCGAGAACGTCAGCTCGTCTTTCCCAGCCTCGTAGTCGGCCGTGATGACGTCGCCCTGTACCACCTGAGCCTTCAGGATTTCCTCGGCAATCGGGTCTTCGATGTACTTCTGGATGGCCCGGTTGAGCGGACGTGCGCCGTATTTGGGATCGAAGCCTTTTTCGGCCACGAAGTCCTTGGCGGCTTCCGTCAGCTCTACGCGGTAGCCCAGCGTCTGCACCCGCGAGAGGAGCTTGCTGAGGCTGATGTCGATGATCTTGTGGATATCCGACTTCTCCAGGGAGTTGAAGACGATAACGTCGTCCAAACGGTTCAGGAACTCGGGCGAGAAGGTTTTGCGCAGGGCGTTGGTGATGGTGCCCTTCGTCAGCTCGTCCATGTTTTCCTGCCGGGCCTTGGTGCCAAAGCCGATGCCCGCGCCAAAGTCCGCCAGATCACGCGCCCCGATGTTGGAGGTCATGATGATGATGGTGTTGCGGAAGTCCACTTTGCGGCCCAGGCCGTCGGTCAGGATACCATCGTCGAGCACCTGCAGGAGCAGGTTGTACACGTCGGGGTGGGCCTTCTCGATTTCGTCGAGCAGAATCACCGAGTAGGGCTTGCGGCGGATTTTCTCCGTCAGCTGACCGCCTTCTTCGTAACCCACGTAGCCGGGAGGTGCGCCCACCAGGCGCGATACGCTGAATTTCTCCATGTACTCCGACATATCAATCCGCACCAGCGAATCTTCCTTGTCGAAGAGGTAGGTAGCCAGCACCTTCGCCAGTTCGGTTTTGCCTACACCCGTAGGGCCCAGGAATACGAACGAGCCGATGGGCTTCTTGGGGTCTTTCAAGCCCACGCGGGTACGCTGGATGGCTTTCACCAATTGCTTGATGGCCTTGTCCTGCCCTATTACCTTGCCCTGCAGCTCTTCGCCCATTTTCAGGAGCTTGGAGCTTTCGTTCTGGGCTACGCGGCTCACGGGAATACCGGTCATCATGGCAATAACCTCAGCCACGTTTTCCTCTTTCACGGTGTAGCGCTTCTTCTTGGTCTCCTCTTCCCAGTCCTTCTTGGCCTGGTCGAGCTGATCAATCAGCTTCTTCTCCGTGTCGCGCAGCTTAGCGGCTTCCTCGTATTTCTGCGACTTCACCACGCGGTTTTTCTCCACCTTGATGTTCTCAATCTGCTCTTCGAGCTTGAGAATATCCTCGGGCACCACAATGTTGTTGATGTGCACGCGGGCCCCGGCCTCGTCAAGAATGTCGATGGCCTTGTCGGGCAGGAACCGGTCCGACATGTAGCGGTCTGACAGCTTCACACAGGCCTCAATGGCCTTGTCGGTGTACACGACGTGGTGGTGGTCCTGGTACTTGTCTTTGATGTTGTGCAGGATTTCGATGGTTTCCTCGGGCGTGGTGGGGTCCACCATTACCATCTGGAACCGACGAGCCAGGGCGCCGTCTTTCTCGATATACTGCCGGTACTCGTCCAGCGTGGTAGCCCCGATGCATTGAATTTCGCCGCGGGCCAGGGCCGGTTTGAACATGTTGGAAGCGTCGAGCGAACCGGAAGCACCACCCGCGCCTACAATCGTGTGCAGCTCGTCAATGAACAGAATCACGTCGGGCGACTTTTCCAGCTCGTTCATCACGGCTTTCATGCGCTCCTCAAACTGGCCGCGGTACTTAGTGCCCGCTACCAGTGAGGCCAGGTCCAGCGTCACCACGCGCTTGTTGAAAAGCACGCGCGACACTTTTTTCTGGATGATGCGCAGGGCGAGGCCTTCGGCAATGGCCGTTTTACCTACGCCGGGCTCACCAATGAGGATGGGGTTATTCTTTTTGCGGCGGCTCAGAATCTGGGCTACTCGCTCAATCTCCTTTTCGCGGCCCACAATGGGGTCGAGCTTGTCGTCTTCGGCCAGCTTGGTCAGGTCGCGGCCGAAGTTGTCGAGCACCGGAGTGCGCGACTTCTCGCCGGGCTTCTTGGCGGCCGCGCTGCTGCCCGACTTCGAAGAAGAACCAAAGAGTTTGTCGTTGTCGTCGTCGTCGGTGTCAGAAGGACCGGCGGAGGGACCGGCGGCGTTGCCGCGGTAGTCGAGGGAGTCGCGCACTGCTTCGTAGTTAACGTTGAACTTGGCCAGAATCTGAGAAGAGATGTTGTCCTCATCGCGCAGAATGGAAAGCAGCAGATGCTCCGTGCCGATGATTTCGCTCTTGAAGATTTTGGCTTCCAGGTAAGTAATCTTGAGAACCTTCTCGGTCTGCTTTGTGAGCGGGATAGAGCCGGTGATGCTGGTGCCCTGAGTGGCCGTGTTGCGGGTAGCCTGCTCCAGCGCATACTTCAGCTCGTCCACGGAAATGCCCAGCTTTTTAAGCAAGCCGATGGCAGTGCCTTCGCCTTCGCGAATCATGCCCAGCAATAGGTGTTCGGTGCCAATATAGTCATGCCCGAGCCGGATGGCTTCCTCCCGGCTCAAGGATATAACCTCCTTGACTCGATTTGAGAATTTAGCTTCCATGCAGATAAGTAGTGAAGAAAAAGGGAAACCCGCAAGTGATACGCCGCGGCGGACGAAAAGCGGGCCGGGCCGCCGCTACCTGAAAACAGGCAAATACGGGCCAGGGTTCGGAAGGGGAAAAAGAGAACGGCAAAAACCCTACACGAGAAAACTGCCGGCGGCCGGACCCTGCATAAACAGCAGGTCCAGGATGCTCAGGCCAGATACAAACGGTGCGCCAAACGTTTGGGGATAGGGGCGTACCGACGTCCTGTCAGGTTCCGGGGAAATAGGAGCTTTAGGTGTCAGCCAGTCGCGCCGGTCGCGCACGGCAGTGGGGGAGTAGGTTGGGTGATAGGCGGCGGTGAATTCCACGGGAATCCGAAGCCGCAGGCAGCGCAGCTGCAGGTGCAGCAGCGCCAGGTTCAGGTCGAAAAGTAACGGGATTTTCTGTACGTAAATATCGTGCAGATAGTCGGCGTAATAGGCAAAATACGGGCTGCTGCCGTAGGCGGTTTGCAAAGTACGCCAGTGGCGGTGCACCCAGTTCTGCCGATAGTCGATTTCTAGTGCGCTAATGAGGACTTTCTCGCTGCGGTTGCCATCAACAACGGGCACGGTAAGCGGCTGCACGCCCTGGGCCGTGAGAATCAGGCAGCGGTTGCGGTAGGTTTGCTTGTGGTAATGCTCGTGGCGCTCCAGCAGCAGCACATCGTTTCCGGGCAGCTCGGCAAAAAATGCTGCGGGCGGATTATATTGGAGTTCAAATAAAACGGGCATGATGCTGGCTTGATAAGCGGCAGGTATTGGGCCCCGCAACCGGGAACCCAGGCCAAAGTACGGGCGTTAGCCGCATTGCCTAGCGTAAAATTTCCTGACTCGTTTCCGCCATCCTGACATGAAGCATTATATACTTGTATTGCTGGCCCTCGTTCTGGCAGTGGTTGCCGAGGCAGCTCCTCCCAAATTGCAACTCGATCTGGCCGCGTTCCGCAACCTGGACATCGGCCGGAAGGGCGGCGTGCTGGAGCTGTATGCCACCGTGGATGGCAACTCGCTCACGTACCAGCGCCGCGCCCCCAAAGCATTTCAGGCCTCGGCCGTGCTTACGCTGGAAGTGTTGAAGGCCGATGGGCAGATTGTATACAGCGAAGTTATTAAGCTGAAGCCGCCGGTGCTGAAGGATACCACGCAGGCCATCAAAAACCCGATGAGCTTTCAGAAGCGCGTGGTGCTGCCCGATGGCACCTACACCGTGCGCGGGCAGGTGCGCGACCAGTACAAAGCCGGCGGCAACCGCATCGTGGATGTGCCGCTGCTCATGCAGTTCGACCAGCCCGGCCTGCGCCTGAGCGACGTAGCGGTGCTGGCCAAAGCGCCCAGCCGCTCCCCCGCCGATACCAACTTCAACCGGGGCGGCTACCTGCTTATCCGCACGCCCGGCGGCCTCTACGGGCGCGGCGCCGACCAGCTTTTTGCCTATGCTGAGCTATACAACGCCCCCACTGAGCAGACGCTGACGACAAAATACCGACTGCGCCTGGTAGGCGGTACCAAGGACGCGGCAGCGGGCACCGGCACGGCAAAAGGCGTGTCAGGTTCTCCGCATCTTATCCTGGTGGATATGGACATTACGAAGTTGCCCGCTGGGGAATACGATTTAATTGTGGAAGTTCGCGGGGCCAAAAACAAGCTGTTGGCCAGCAAAACCACCCGGGTGCTGCGGCAGCCCGATACGTACGCCCCGGCTGCGGCCTCCATTCGCCTATGAGTTCACCCGTTGCTGCGGCAACCTACCCGTGGTATTTCCGGCCTCTCGACTGGCTGTTGCGCGCCCTAGCGGCTTTGCCGCTGCCGTTGCTGTATGGCCTGGCCGAAGTGCTGTATTTCCTGATGGCTTACGTGCTGCGCTACCGCCAGCGCGTGGTACTGGAAAACCTGCGCAATTCCTTTCCGGAAAAAACCGAGGCGGAGCATCGGCAATTGGCCCGCCGGTTTTACCGGCACTTTGCCCAGCTGATGGTGGAAATCCTGTGGCTGCGCCAGGCAACTCCTGCCCAGCTTAACCGCCGGGTGGAGTATCCCAACAAGCACATTATTACGGACCGCCTGAAGGAAGGCAAGTCACTGCTGGCTCTAGGCTCCCACGCTGGCAACTGGGAATGGATTCTGACTTCCGGGCAGCTGCAGCTGGATGTGCCGGCCGTGGGCGTATACCAGCCGCTGAACAACGCGTTTTTCGACGAGTTCATGTACAAGCTACGCACCCGCACCGGGGCCGAGCTGGTGACCATGCGCGAGACCATCCGCTTTATGGCCGCTAACCGCAACCGGCAGAAGGTGCTCAGCATGCTCTCTGACCAGAGCCCCAGCAACCCCACCAACCGCTACTGGACGCAGCTGCTGCACCAGGATACGGCTTTTTACACGGGTGCCGACCGACTGGCAGCGCATTTTCAGCTGCCCGTGGTGTACGTGAGTATTCAGCGGGTAAAACGCGGCCGCTACCGCGTGGTGCTGGAAGAGTTGTTCGACGGTCAGTCTGCGCTGGACCCGGATCAGCACCAGATAACCGAGGCCTTTGCCCGTGCCTTGGAGCGCGACATTCGGCGGGCTCCTGCCGATTACCTCTGGTCGCACCGTCGCTGGAAACACAAGCGTGAGATAGTGAACTAGTGAAACGGGTAGTTGGATGTTCAGCCGGCGCCACTTGCGCGGCCAGAACATCCAACTACCCGTTTCACTAGCTCACAGATACTGCTCAATGTCGCCGGCGCCCTGGCGGATGATGCTGAAGTCCTCGTCGGTGCAGTCGATGACGGTGCTGGCAATGTTGTTGCCAAAGCCGCCGTCGATAACTAAGTCTACCAGTGGGCGGTATTTCTCGAAGATGAGGTCGGGGTCGGTGCTGTACTCCAGAATTTCGTCGTCGTCGTGCACGGAGGTGCTTACGATGGGGTTGCCCAACTCCCGCACCAAAGCTAGGCAGATGTTGTGGTCGGGTACGCGGATGCCTACGGTTTTGCGCTTCACCCCGCCGTACTTGGGGGCCTTGGTGCTGGCCTCAAAAATAAACGTGAATGGGCCCGGAAGGGCTTTCTTCAGTACTTTATACACCGGCGTGGTAATGCCGTTAGCGTAGTCGGTGATGTGCGAAAGGTCGGAGCATATAAACGACAAATTGGCTTTGTCGGGCTTCACGCCTTTGATACGGCAGAGCTTCTCCACGGCCCGGGCATTATGAATGTCGCACCCTAGCCCGTAAATAGTGTCGGTGGGGTAGATGATGACGCCCCCGTTGCGCAGCACCTCTATGGCTTGCTGAATGCGGTTCTGGGGCGGGTTGTCGGGATGAATGCGGAGCAGCGTGGCAGACATAAGCAGAAAGCGTAGGAGGGTAAAACCAATTCGGAACACGGTCAGCCGTGGAGGTAGGCGGAGTGAAGCAAGGTAGCAGCGGCCGCATAAACCTGCTACCCAGGCCGGAATTTTTTCGATGGTGGCGGCCCGGATGAAAGCAAAAAGGCCCCGGCAAGCGCCGGGGCCTTTCTTACGCGAAACAAACCCAGATAGGTTATTGCTTCACGAAACGACGCGTTACCGAGCCTTCGTTGGTGGTGATGCGCACCAGGTAAGTGCCGCGCTGCAGGGCAGCTACGTTCAGCTCAGCCTGAGTGCCAGTAGCCGTGGTGCGGCTGATGCGCTGGCCCAGCAGGCTCAGCACTTCCACCGTAGCACCGCGACCAACCGTGCCCAACTTCAGGGTCAGTTGGTTGGCGGCAGGGTTGGGGTAGAGCTGCACCGTGCGGCCGAAGGCTGGCTCGCGGTTGGCCGTTTCGATGGACACGATGTCAGCCATGCTGCGGGGGAAAATCTGGTAGCCCGTATCAAACGGCGTAGCGCTGTCGAACTGACCGCCTAGGCCAGTTACCGTGAAGGCGCCGGTGGGAGCAGGCATGGTGTACAGGCCGCTAGCCTTGGTAATACGGAGCTGGAACGTGTTGCCGGCGGCATCCTTGGCATCTACGTTGACGCCGGAAGCCGTGGTGGCAGCCGTAGGCCATTTGGAAGCATCTGCCAGCATCAGTGGAGTGAGTTTAATCAGTTCCGACTCCTCGCCTTCACCCACGGCAGTTACCACGCGTGGGGCTACCAGAGCAGCGTTCTGGCGGAACCGTTCAATAGCCGTAGCGGTAATCTGGGTTAGGCCGTTGAACTGCCCCAAGGTCCCCATTACATCTACCGAGTCGCCTTCGGCCAGCGTGAGGTCCCCAATGTTGGCGGAGGAGAAAATACCAATACCACCAGTAGCATCAATCAGCGCAAACTGGTAGCCGCCAGCCGTGCGCAGGTTGGGGCCATAGATAACCCCCGTAGCTTTTACTATCTGGCCGTTCTGAACGGGTACGCCAGCGGCGTCATTTACCGTCAGGGTGGAAATCGGCGTCACCGAAATTACCGTTGGGACATCATTGGCCGCAATGGTGATGGTGCTGGTGCCTGAGGCAATAGTAGCACCATCAGCTGGCATAGCATTTTCCAGGCCGAGGATGATGGTTTCGGCGGCTTCCTGCACGTTGTCGTCCACGATGGTTACTTCCACGGTCTTCTCAGCGGTGGAGTTGGCCGGGAACGTAACTTTGGTTTTCGTGAAGGTGAAATCGTCGGGAGACGTGGCCGTGCCAGCGGGCGTGGCAATTACCACATCCACGGTAATTTCCTGGGTGCTGGCGGCGCTCAGCTTCACCGGAATGTTCACCTTGCCCACGTTTTCCTCCACCGTCACAGCGGCCGTGCCGAAGGAAATTACTGGAGCGGTGGGCGTTACCACGCCGCCGGTTACCGTGCCATCAACCTTAATGTTGTCAAGGCGCCAGGTGCCCGCGTCTGCTTCAGCTTTGTAACCGTAGAAGCGGAACTCCACGGCAGAAGTTAGGCCCATAAATGCGGCCGGCAGGTCAATTTTCTTGTTTCGAACAAGTGTCTCATCCGGCACGGTTACTTTGATGAGGTCAGCCGTAAAATTATCCAGGCTGGAACGCAGTACCCACTCCCCAATGCCAGTTCCGGAACGACGCTCGTCCAGCGTGATGCTGGTCAGGTCCAGCTTATGATCAGCAGCGGGCGTAACAGAAAAGGAGAAATAGTCAGTGGCATCGGGGGTGGCACCCAGTGTCCAGCCGAGAGCTGAGAACGTGCCGCCCGCGCCCGAAGGCGTTACACCGGTTCCGCGGGAAATAGGCGAGAAGGTAGCATTCGTGGGCTGAGCATCTACAGCATAAGTAGCCTCGTCGCCCGTAGAAGGCGTGGTCGTGCCAAAAGAATAGGTTCCAAGCTGTGCCTGTGCCGCTGTAGCGAATGTGAGACCGAGCATGCCGAGGGCAAAACGCCGTGCGACCATGCCGAGAGAGTAAGGGTGCAACATAAACAAAGAAAGAAGGTGAAAGAAGAAGCTGTAATTTCGAGCCCTAAAGTTACCCGCTTCGTCCGGTTACGCAACCGGAAATAGCATTGTCTTTGGATTACTTCATTTTTCCGTGCTGCCGCCGTATGGCCAAACCCCGCATCGACTACAAAGCCCAGGCCCTGCGCCGCCGCAACCGCTTCGCTTACACCGTGGGTGTGCTGGGCATCCTGCTCATCACCTTCTCTTACTACTTCTACCAGGTTTTCTTCACGCCCAACATCGAAACTAAAGCCGCGCGGGTGAGTGTGCTCATTCCGCGGGGGAGCGACTGGAAAACGGCCCTGAAGCGCATCGAAGCCACTGGCGCCGTGGTGGATAAAATGTCGTTACACTTTGTGGCCCGCATGATGAAGTACGACCGTCCCGGAGCTGTGAAGCCAGGCAACTACGCCCTTAAAAACGGCCTCACCAACCGTCAGCTCATCAACATTCTGAAGAGCGGTTCACAGTCGCCGCTTCAGCTAACCTTCAATACGGTGCGCCTGCGCCAAGACCTGGTAAAACGCTTGGCCGCGCAGGTGGATGTGCAGCCTCGCACTCTCGACTCGCTGCTGCGTAGCCCCGCCTACACCCGCAGCCTGGGCTTCGATACTACCTCGGTGCTGACCATGTTTATCCCCAACACCTACGAGTTCTACTGGAACACTTCGGCCGATAAGCTCTTGCACCGCATGAAGCAGGAGTACGACAAGTTCTGGACCCCAGCCCGCGACGCCAAGCGGGAAAAGCTGGGCCTCAGCCGGGCTGAGGTAAGCACGCTGGCCAGCATTGTAGAGGCCGAGCAGCAGCAGCACGCCGACGAGCGGCCCCGCGTGGCCGGGGTGTACCTCAACCGCCTCCGGCGCGGCATGAAGCTGCAGGCCGACCCCACGGTAGTGTACGCCAACCAGGATTTCGGCATCCGGCGCGTGCTGAACGTGCATCTGCAGAAAGACTCGCCTTACAACACGTATAAGTACGCGGGTCTGCCGCCCGGCCCCATCAATCTGCCCAGCATTGCCAGCATCGACGCCGTGCTGAACCCCGAAAGCCACCAGTACCTATATTTCTGCGCTAAGGAGGATTTCAGCGGCTACCACGCCTTTGCTCGTAACGAGCAGGAGCACCTCGTAAATGCCCGCCGCTACCAGGCCGCCCTGAGCCGTAACGGGATTATGAAATAATGTTTGATAATGTGCTAATGAGGAGAATTTGCTGATGTGTTAAATAGTATGATGACAGCACACTTCCCACATTAGCAAATCAGCACATTCCCTCACATTAGCAGATTAACAGAATGTATCAACACGACACTCAGATCCGCGTGCGCTACGCCGAAACCGACCAGATGGGCTACGTGTACCACGGCAACTATGCCGCGTACTTCGAGGTGGCCCGCACGGAGGCGTTCCGCCAGCTGGGCATCCGTTATAAGGATATGGAAGCCGATGGCGTGGGCATGCCGGTAGGGGAGGTGCGCACCCGCTTCCGTCGGCCGGCCCGCTACGACGACCTGCTCACGGTGCGCCTGCTGCTCAAGCAGCCCGCCGAAGGCTCCCGGGTGCTGTTCGAGTACGAAATCTACAACGAAGCCCAGGAGCTGCTCACCGAAGGCCACACGCTCATGGTGTTCATGAATACCACGACCGGTCGCCCCGTGCCCATGCCCGCCGATATCCAGGCCAAGCTGGCGCCCTACTTCACCGAAGACGACCTAGATAGCCCGCTCATGCCGCCCGCCAACCCCTCAGACGCCCCGGCCCCGGCGGCTTTCCTGAAGGGGTAAATGGTCGTCTGCTTAGATAATTGACTTATTGGATAGTGGGAAGGTGAAATAAGCACTTCTGTCTATACAGCTTTCTGTCAACAAGTCAGCTATTCAGCCATCAACCAAGAAAACCAGTTAACCCGAGAGCCATGCTCATGCGAATGCCCCGCCGCTACCGCGTGTCCGATGTTCGTCGGGGGCGCTCCTACCGCCGCCTGATGGTGTGGCTCAAGCGGTTGCGCTTCAACGGCGGGCAGGCTTCGGTGTATGAGGTAGTGGACCACATGATTCTGGAGCTAAAGCTGGATAGCGTAACGAAGCGGGCCTCCTACATGGCTTTCAACTTCACCATTGCCATCTTTCCCACCATCATCTTCCTGTTCACGCTCATTCCCTACATCCCGGTTCCCAACCTGAACCTAGACATCCTGCAGTTTCTCTCCGATCTGATTCCGCAGGGCATGTACGTGGTCATTGCCGATACCATTGAGGACATCGTGAACATTCCGCACGGGGGGCTGCTTTCTTTTGGTTTCGGCACGGCGCTGGTGCTCAGCTCCAATGGCATCATGGCCCTGCTCGATGCCTTCGACAAGAAGTACCATACCTTCAAGCGCCGCACGTACCTGCGCAAGCGCGTCATTGCCACGCTACTCACCATCGTGCTGGCCACAGTGCTAATTGTAGCCATTGCGGGTATCTTCTTTGGGACGTATATTATTGATACGCTGGTGTTTTATGAGATTGTGCCCGAGCGGCTTACGGCGCTGCTCATTGCTTTGCTGCGCTACGGCTCGGTGGTGGGGCTGTTTTTGTTTATCACCTGCCTGATTTACTACTACGTGCCGGCCGTGCAGGACCGGTGGCCGTTTCTGTCGGCCGGGGCGGTGGTGGCCACGCTGCTTATATTTCTGGTATCGGCGCTGTTCATCCTCTACATCAAGATTTTCGACTCCTACAACCACTTCTACGGTTCCATTGGGGCACTGGTGGGCTTCATGGTCTGGCTCGACTTCGTGTGTATGACGCTCATCGTGGGCTTCGAGGTGAACGTGAGCATCGACGCCGTGACGGGCCGCCTGAAGCGCTATGTGGTTAAAGGTGAGGCGGTAGCTCCGGGCGGAGTGCAAAAATCAGCCTAGGGCCGAAAAAAAACGCCCGGCCGGCTTGCGCTAAGCAGCGGCGCCGACTACTTTTGTCGTCCCAATCACTCAATCGGGACCTTTAGAGAGGTGGCAGAGTGGTCGAATGCGACGGATTCGAAATCCGTTATACCTGCAAGGGTATCGGGGGTTCGAATCCCCCCCTCTCTGCAACAGTGAATGAGTGAAGTGTTGAACTCGTGCTTCTGGTACGTGTTTCCCACCTCATTTCAACTCTGTTATAGTGAGATAGAGAAGTGGCAGAGTGGTCGATTGCGGCGGTCTTGAAAACCGTTGAGGGTTAAACCTCCGGGGGTTCGAATCCCTCCTTCTCTGCAGAAAGCCCCGTTTCCGGCCCGGAAGCGGGGCTTTTTCTTTTGCTGGCTGTGGGCTGTGAAATGGGTGCGTAACCGGCCGTATACCTGGGCCGATATCGAACAGTGCTTCCCTGAAAGCCGTAAGCAGAGGAGCCAGCCGTGGGGGCTGGGTTCCTATTTCTCCTGCTTTATGTGCGGCCGCTATACGCTCACTGTTCCCCCTTCCATCCTGGAAAAACGCTTTGAGGCTTCCGTGCCGCCGGATGTGGCGCCTACCTACAATGCCGCGCCTTCCCAGCGCCTGCCCATCATCACCAACACGGAGCCGGGCAAGGTGCAGCTGTTTCAGTGGGGGTTGCTGCCGGCCTGGGTGAAGGACGTGAAAGCGGCGCCCAAGCCTATCAACGCCCGCGCCGAGACGCTGCCCGAGAAGCCCTCGTTCCGGCAGCTGCTGCAGCGCCGGCGCTGCCTGGTGCTGGCCGACAGCTTCTACGAGTGGCAGCGGCCTGCTACGGGCAGCAAAGGTCCCAAAGTGCCGCACCGCATACTGCTGCGCACCGAGCAGCCGTTTGCGCTGGCCGGCCTCTGGGACGAATGGGTGAACCGCGAAACCGGAGAGGTTGAGCCTACCTTTACCATCATCACCACCGAGCCCAACACGCTCATGACCGGAATCCACGACCGGATGCCCGTGATTCTGCCCGGCCGCGAGGCGGAGCTGGCCTGGCTCGACGACCACACCGGCGCTCGGGAACACTTACAACTGCTGCGCCCCCACGCGGCTGAGCTGATGCACGAATACACGGTAGGCGTGCAGGTGAACTCCCCCGGCAACAACGACGCGGCCTGCGCTGCCCCATTTGCCTGGGATTAGCCCTGCGGTGTAGGGGCGGAGTTTGCCGTTACCTGAATCTGCTTCAGGCAATGGCAAAACCCTGAATTCATTCCCAGCCAAATGGTTTGGCTCCCGGTGCCTCTGGGCATTCCGGAAGCGGCGGAGTTGTTATACCCAATGTTCGGTATCCTGCTCTTGCCCATGCTGGCCGCCACTGCTATAGCTCTGAGCTCTGTGCCGTGCTGACCAACTTCCGGCGTCTTCGTGGCTTTCGGTTGCCGCAGCTGAATGGGGCGTTGATGGCCGAGCCAAGCAGCGGTAAGCGGCCTTTACGTACCTTCGTCGGGCCCCTGCAGTACGTGAATCAAACAGCGCAAGCCTGTCATGCTATCTATTCGCTATTACCTGCTGTGGCTGCTGCTGGCCGTTGGGGGAATGAGTGCCCCGACCTATGCCCAAACCGCGAAAAGCCCGAAGCGCGGCCTGGCCTACGGCCAGCATACCGCCGCCGATCTGCGGGTTCTGGCACCGGGCATCAGCTGGTGGTACAACTGGGCGCCCACGCCCGAAA
The DNA here is from genome assembly GCF_015773195.1 of Hymenobacter guriensis. Classification (GTDB taxonomy): domain Bacteria; phylum Bacteroidota; class Bacteroidia; order Cytophagales; family Hymenobacteraceae; genus Hymenobacter; species Hymenobacter guriensis. The sequence goes on along the minus strand of NZ_JADWYK010000001.1, from coordinate 371,072 downwards.
ATGCCGTAAAGGATATGTACCGCAGCGCCGGGGTGGAGTTTGTGCCCATGGTATGGGGTGGCACGCCCAAGGCCAATGATCTGGTTTTTACGCTGCCGTACGACACCAAAACCCTGTTAGGCTTCAACGAGCCTAACTTCCTGACCCAGGCCAATATACCGCCCACCGTAGCGGCGGCCCGTTGGAAGGAGTTGGAGCAAACCGCCCGGCAGCGGGGATTGAAACTAGCCTCGCCCGCCGTGAATTACTGCGGCGACTGTGTAACCGAAAACGGCCAGAAGTTTACGGACCCCGTCGACTACCTCGATGCGTTTTTCGCGGCCTGCCCTACCTGCAAGGTCGATTACATTGCCGTGCACTGGTACGCCTGCGACTTAGGGGCGCTGCAGTGGTATATCGGCCGCTTTAAAAAGTACGATAAACCAATCTGGCTCACTGAGTTTGCCTGCGGCGACCTGCCCCACGCACAAATCACCCTGGCTAAGCAGAAGGACTATATGAAGGCGGCCGTAAACTACCTGGAAAATGAGCCGGGCGTAGCCCGCTACGCATGGTTTTCGGGCCGCAACGGCGAAATTTCCAATATCAACCTCCTCGGCGACTACGGGCAGCTCACCGAGCTGGGGCAGCTGTACGTGAGCTTGCCAGCCGGGCCGGGTAGTGTAACGGCTACTGGAGCTTCTGTTGTACAGGAACTGCGCTTGGAAGTCTACGAAGCCAAGGCCAACCAATTTACCATCCGCGTTGGGGCGGCGCCGGGCGAGTGTGTGGTACAGCTGACGGACATGTTAGGGCGGGTGTGCGCCCAGGTCACCGCTACTGGTCAGCAGCTGCGGCAGGGCTACACCTGGATTCTGCAACGGCCTCTGGCTGCGGGGATTTACAGTATTCGGGTACAAAGCCCTGAACTTTTTGCAGCCCGCCGGGTTTTGATTCCTTGACTTTGCTGAAGCAGGAGCGGTTGGGCTTCTGATCAGCTCCTCTATACTTTCGTGGGAGCCGCAGGACGGCAAACCACTATCCTCTTCTATGACTGATTTGCTTTTCGACGTCAACCTGCAGCAGCTGCCGGAGGAATACCTCAACGGGGATTGGCGCGTGGCAGATCGGGTGCTGAATCGTACGGACCCCACCAGTACGCTGGCCCAGGCCACGCGCGTGCGCCTGCTGCCGGGTGAGCTGCAGCTCGAAGCCACTCAGCATACCGAGGGCGGCTCCTGGTCGGTACAGCGTGACGAGCTGATGCAGCGCCCCTACCTGGAAATTGAAGTAGCGCAGGAAACCACCCGCGCCCTCATTACTCGTCTGCGGCGCTCCGCCGATGGCCTCTACAGTCAGCTTAACCTGTACTTCCTCTCGGGCATGGAAGTCCAGCTCACCCAGCCCTAAGCCCGCCTGCTCTCTGCCTTTGCGCTATGTCTGATTTACTTGCTTCCTCCAACTTTGAACGCCTGCAAACTGCCGTGGAAGCGGCCGGCGTGGGCACCTGGGACTTCAACCCCCTGACCGGCGACCTGCAATGGTCGGCACGCTGCAAAGAGCTGTTCGGGCTGCCCGCCGACGCGCCCATCGACTACAACCGGTTTCTGGCCGGCCTCCACCCCGACGACCGTGCCGCCACCGATGCCGTGGTGCAGAAGGCATTGGACCCCGCTGGCCGTGGTCAGTACGATATTGAGTACCGCACGGTAGGGCTGGAAGATGGTGGCCAGGTGCGCTGGCTACGGGCTACCGGCCAGGCCATTTTTGATGAGGCCCGCACCAAAGCCGTGCGGTTTGTGGGCACCATCACCGATATCACCCACATCCGCCAGCAGGCCCAGCAGTACCAGACGGTCATCGAGTTTATTCCGCAGATGGTGTGGCTGACGGATCCGGCGGGCTTTCACACGTTTTTCAACCAGCGCTGGATCGACTACACCGGCTACACCGTGGAGCAAAGCCAGGGCAAGGAAATGTGGAACAACCTGCTGCACCCCGACGACCAGGCCCGCGCCCGGCAGGTGTGGAGCCATTGCCTGGCTACAGGCGAAGACTACGAGATTGAGTACCGCTTCAAAGGCCTGAATGGGCAGTATCGGTGGTTCCTGGGGCTGGCCAAGCCCATTCGCAACGAGCAGGGACAAATAACCCAGTGGTTTGGTACCTGCACCGATGTAAACGAGCAAAAGCAGCTACAGGAGCAGCTGGAACGGTCGTACAGCGACCTGGAAGCCAAGATAACCTTCCGCACGCTTGAACTGGAGCATCAGATCCGCGAGCTGAAGCGCCGTCTGGGTGAGTAATGGGGTGATAGTAAACCAAAAAAAGGCTCCTTTTGAGGAGCCTTTTTTTGGTTTGCCAGTGTAACTTCCAGCAACCCGGAAGTGGCAAGTTGCTGGCTCACATCTATATGTGATTGTACTGTCTGATGAAGTAGCTGAATTTTGTTGAAGCAATTTTGAACGCCGCTTCTGCACTTCACAGCTATGAAACACTCCGTACCGTTGCTCGCCGCCTTGGCAGCGCTTGGCATTACCAGCGCCGCCCTGGGTCAAACCAACAAACCCACTTTCAAAGCTCCGCGCCCCACTTCAGCCGGCCGAACCAGGCCCGCCACCGACGTAATTAAGCCCGCTGCTGCCACTCAACTGCTGGCAGCCGATGGCCCCCGTCCGGCGGCCCGCCTTCAGGCGCTGCCACGCACGGGCGCCCCTGGTAGCAGCCTCAGTGCGGCACAGGTTCTGCGGGCTCCTGACACGGGGTTGCCGCTGTTTATTCAGGTAACGGGCAGCAGCCAGCGCCGGAGTGTGGCCCCGCTGGCCCCGGCCGCCGCCAGTCTGGAGTTTTTGCAGAGCCTGCGCGCCGAGCTGCGCGTGCAGGAGCCCCGGCAGGAGTTTGTAGTGCGCGGCATGGTGCGCGACGAACTGGGCCAGACCCATGTGCGCCTGCAGCAGCGCTGGCAGGGCCTGCCGGTTTATGGCAGCGAAGTAATAGTACACACCAACGCGGCCGGCCAGCCGCAGCTGTTCAGCGGCCGCTATTTTGCCTCGCCGGCAAAGCTGAAAATCGTAACGCCAGCTTTATCGGGCGAGGTAGCTGCGGGCACTGCCGAAGCGGCCCTGCGCGCCAAAACCCGCGTAACCGGGCTGTCGGAAGCAGCTCGCAGGCTGCTGGACTACGCTGGACCTGCCAAGGAGCTGATTGTGTACCACACCACGCCACAGGCGCCACCGGTGCTGGCCTGGCACATCACCACACGGCCTTCCTTTAAGGAGCAATGGGAGTCATTCGTGGATGCTGGTTCCGGGCGGGTGCTGGAGCAATACGAGTCGTCGTGCGCGGCGGATGGCCCCCGCACGGCCAAAGCCCAGGACCTGAACGGGGTAACGCGCACCATCAATACCTACCAGGTGGGCTCGGGCTACTACATGCTCGACGGCACGCAGCCCATGTTCAACCTAGGCAAATCGACGATGCCTGACGACCCGGCCGGGGCGCTGCTTACGCTGGACGCCAACAACTCGGCTCCGGCTAAGCTCAACCTCACGCACGTAGCCAACAGCAACAACGTCTGGGCGCTGAAAGCCGCCGTATCGGCGCATTACAACGCCAGCGTGGCCTGCACCTACTACCGCACCACCCACGGCCGCAACGCCATCGACGGCAACGGCGGAACCATTCTGTCCATCGTGCGCCTGGCTGAGGAAGATGGCAGCGGCATGGACAACGCCTTCTGGAACGGCAAGCTCATTGCCTACGGCGAGGGCAACGTCGGTTTCAGGAGCCTCTCGGGCGGCCTCGATGTGGCGGGCCACGAAATGACCCACGGCGTAGTGCAAAGCACGGCCAACCTCGAATACAAAGGCCAGAGCGGTGCCCTCAACGAAAGCATGGCCGACGTGTTCGGGGCCATGATGGACCGCGACGACTGGACGATAGGGGAGGACGTGGTGCTGAAATCCATGTTCCCAAGTGGGGCGCTCCGCTCGTTGCAGGACCCGCACAACGGCGGCACCAACCTCAACAGCCGCGGCTACCAGCCCCGCACCATGGCCGAGCTGTATACTGGCACCGAAGACAACGGAGGTGTGCACATCAACAGCGGCATTCCCAACTGGGCCTTCTACAAATTTGCTACGGCCATCGGTCGGGAGCACGCCGAGAAAGTGTGGTACCGTGCCCTCAACACCTACCTCACCCGCTCCTCGCAGTTTCTGGATCTGCGCCTGGGCGTCATTCAGGCCGCTACGGATTTGTACAAAGCCAGCTCACCGGAGGTGACGGCTGCCAAAGCTGCCTTCGACGCGGTGGGCATTGTGGGCAGCGCGCCCACAAACACCACCAAAGACCAGCCCGCCAACCCCGGCCAGGACTACATTTTGCTGCTCAACACCGATGCCAGCGTGCAGGGAAGCTTGTATCTGGCCAAAACCGACGCCAGTGACTTCGCGCGCCTGACGAACACTGAGGTGCTTTCGCGGCCCAGTATCAACGACAAAGGCACGGTGGCGGTGTTCGTGGATGGGGACCACAAGCTGCGCGCCCTGCAGCTGGGCAGCACCATCAGCGAATCGATAGTGCAAAGTGACCCAATCTGGCACAACGTGGCCATTTCCAAGGACGGCACCAAGCTGGCCGCCGTGACCATCGACCAGGACACCTCCATCTACGTCTTCGATCTGGCCAAAAGCAAAGCTGCCCGCTTTATGCTCTACAACCCCACCAACTCCAGTGGGGTGAAGGGCACCGGAGTGCGCTACGCCGACGCGCTGGAGTGGGACTTCTCGGGCCAGTTTGTGGTGTACGATTCCTACAACGTGATTCCCAATGCCTCGGGCGGCGAAATCGACTTCTGGGATATTGGTTTCCTGCACGTGTGGGACAACAAGAAGAAGACCTGGGGCACCGGCCAGATCGAGAAGCTGGTGCAGAGCCTGCCCGCCGGCCTGAGCATTGGCAACCCGGTGCTGGCAAAAAACTCCCCCTACATCATGGCTTTCGACGTGCTGGATGCCGACGGCGGCGACACGCCTTTCTCTATTATGGCCCTGAACCTGGAAACCGGCGACGGCAGCATCGTTTTCTCCAACAGCGAGGTAGCCGGTACGCCCTGCTTCAGCAAGCTGGATGACAAGCTCCTATTCACGGCCCAATCGTTGGAAGGCAAAGAAATCCTGGCTTACGCACCCCTGGATGCCAGCAAGGTGAAAGCGGCGGGCGAAGCGCAGGGGCTGATAGACCAGGCCCGGTGGGGCGTATGGTTTGCGCAGGGTTCCCGCGTGCTGGCCAACCGTGAGGAAGCTGCTCCGTTGCCCGGCTTTTCGGCCTATCCCAACCCGGCCCGGCATGAGCTGACCATCACGGCTGATGCCGCCGCTACTGCCACGCTCTACGATTTGCTGGGCCGCATCGTGCGTACCACCCAGGTAGGGCCGGGACGTCGTGCTACCGTCAGCCTGCAGGGGCTGGCCGCGGGCTCCTACGTGCTGCGCGCCGCCGACGGCAAACGCACCTCTACTCGTATGATTGTAAAGGAATAAGGTGCAGAAAGGCCCGCTTGTTGAAAAGCTGAATGGTTGGCTGGTTGAATGGCTGCTAAGTCAACGATTCAGCCAGCCAACCATTGAACCATTCTGCCATTCAGCGCCGTAGCGGCGTGTGGCGGGGGAGAGGCCCGGCGGGGTGGGGGCGTCCGTCGTCGGGCTTTTGGGCGGCTTGCGGGTTGCGGCGCTTGTCCCAGAATATGTAGCCCGCAAAGAGCAGCAGACTGATGCCCGAAACCCACAGCAGCCCCGATTTCAGGCGCCCGGTATCTTCGCCCAGGTAAGCCAGCAGCCCGATAAGCGGCAGGATACCTACGGCCGTGGCTGAAATGAACTTGAGGTAGCCCAGCCGGCCCAACCCCGCCACAAAGCTGATGGCATCGTTGGAAATAACCGGGGTGAGCCGGGCAATAAACACGGCCCCAATGCCATAGCGGCCAATCTGCTCTTCCACCTTCTGCGCGTTTTTGTGGCCCAGGATTTTCGCCACGAAGGCCCCGCCCAGCCCCCGGCCCAGAAAGTAACCCACCGAGGAAGCCGTCAGCACCGACACCCAGGCCAGCAACGAGCCCCACCACGGCCCGTAGGCCAGAATAGCCACCAGAATCAGCAGCACGTTGTTGATGACGACCAGGAACATCTGCGCCACCATGGCCAGCACCACCAGCACCGGCCCCCAGAACCCAAACTGCTTTACCCAGGCCGCAATACGGGGCTTGTCGCCGCTGGTCAGGATGGTGAATGCCTCGCGCACGGCGTCGTGGAAAGCGGGCCACAGAAAGTAGCAGCCCACCAGCGCGGCCACCAAACCCAGGGAAACATACAACGGCAGGCGACTGGAGGAAGCTTCCGGCTGCAGGGAAACCGGCGCCGATTCGGTAGCGGACATACGCAACGGTTATAGGGAAAGCAAAAGCCTGTCCGGTGCGGGGCAGGCTTTTGCTTTAAACGCGGTTTTCTTTCGAAGGATAACGCCCGGCTTACAGCCGCACCCCAATGCCCGGCCCCAACAGGAAGAAGGGCTTGCCGCGCGAAAGCAGCCACCCCCCGCCCAGGTACAGCGGAAACGACAGCTTGGCTTCCCGCCGCGTGGGGTACACCGAGCCCAGAATTACAATGCCCAGGTCGCGCTCCACGGAGGTGTCGCTGCTGTTCAGGTTGAAGGCGTTGAGGGCCACGAAGCCGGCCCCTACTTTATACGGCCGCAGGCGGTTGATTTTCTCGGGATGATAGAAACTCAGCTGCCCCAGCATGGCCAGAGAAATGCCCCCAAACGAGCCGAAGCCCGTGTCGCCGGGCTTGCGCGTGAGCAGGCCGCCGGGAAAGCTCACATCGATGTCAAACTTTATCTTGCGCTTGAGCACCAGCTCCAGCTTCTGCGAAAAGCCGGGCTCCTGGTACTGGCTCTGGGTGTGGCGCACTGTAATGATGATGGTGCTCCAGTCGTCCAGATCGTGGGTTTTGCGGGCGGATAGCAGGTTGTTGAGGCTGATGTTGCCCACCTGGCACTGCTTGTCCTGGTAAAATGCGGCCCGCACCGACGTGCCATCGGGGCACACCACCACGTTGTCGACGGTGCGCATCTCAATCAGCTCGCCCTTGCTGTTTTGGGTGCGAATGTCGAAAGTAAGGTACTGCTTGCCGTAGAGCTGCTGCTCGGTATCGATGCCGCCGGCGTTGAAGCTGAACACCACGTCCGAAATGGTGCGGTCGTAGAGGATGGGGCCGTTGAAGCGCGTGACGGGCCGCGGCGCCTCGCCAAACGTGATGCTCACAAAATCGAGCGGGTGGGGGCGCTGAAACTCCCGCACGGCCAGCGCAAAGCCCGTCGGCTGACCGGCGTTGAAGATGTTGATGCGCTTTTTGTCGCTGGTGAGCGGAATCTGCACGCGGTACACCACGGAGGCATCGGAGCGGATGCTGGAATCGGAAGGCACCACCTGCACGTCCTCGAAGTGAAACCGGGCCCGCTGCAACGATTCCCCATCCAGGCGCACGTCTACCGTTTCGCCGGGGTTCACGGCGTTATTGTTGGTCCAGTCGCCGCCCCGGTGCCGCACGCTCAGGGCCGTAATGGTAGTTTTGGGCGAGATATTGAAGTTGGTGACGTACTTGGCCTGGTCGTTTTCCTTGATGTAGAGGTAGCTGTCGGTTTGGCGGTGGGTGTTATACACGCGCAGCCAGCACAGCACTCGGTCGTTGGTGAGGTACTGGCGGATGTAGAGCTCGGCAATCAGCTCCCCGCCGGGCTCCTCCTGGTCTTCGATGCGGTAAGTGCGACGCAGGTCAAACGTGCGGCCGTTGTCCAGGATCAGCTCCACGCCCTGGCGGCGGGTGGCCTCTACCAGCGTAATTTCTTTTTTATCGACGCTCAGAAACCGCAGGCGCGAGGCTTTCACCGTGAAATCCTGCCGGATGGGCGGCAGCGCGTAGCTCAGGCGGCGGTTGTTGTCGGTAAGAAACGGCTTCTCCGTCTGAGGGCGCACAGTGAGGATGCGCGTGCCCACGTTGTTGGGCAGCACGTGCAGGCGCAGCTGGCCTTTTTCCTGGGTGAGGCGGTAGTCGATATCCTGGCCGCGCGTCCACTCCCCGGTGGTGCGCACGTTTTTGGGGTTGTTGCTGCCAATGTCAAACACCTTTTCCTCGCCCACAAACAGCTCCGTGTCGGTGGGCCGGAACTCCAGCGTGGTGCGCGTGACGGGCAGCAGATTCACTGTCTGCGACAGGGGCGGGCGGCCCGCCGTATCGGCAGGGGCCGTGAAGGTGAAACGCAGAAACTGGGCCGCTGTCAGGTCGCGAAAGCGCAGCTTGGCCCGGTAGTGCGTGCCGTCGGCGGCCAGCGTGAGCGAGTCGAGCAGCTGGAAGTCGGCCGAGCGCACGAGGCGTAGCGGCTTGCGCACATCGGGCTGCGGATATACCAGCAGGTCGGCCGTTTCGTCGTCGCGGCGGTAGGTGAAGTACAGGTGCGGCTCGCCCTTCACGGCCAGCACGTGGCGGCTAAGCTGGTAGCTGGCAGTATCGGTGCGCAACACCAGCTCCCGCAGCAGCGGCGCCCCGGCCTGGGCCCGCACACACGAAGGCCGCAGCCCGCCGGCCACGAGCAGCAGCCCTAAAAAAATCCAACGAAAACCCACGCGGCGAAACAGCAATTCCCAGTGCTTTTACTTGCCCGGCCCCACGCCCGGCGGCGCAAAAATAGGCCAGCCAGACGGCTTCTGCCGCATTATTTGCGTGGTTTTATGGTTTACCCCGGCCGAAGCCCGACAACGGAAAGTACACTTTACACGTTGCGGGCGTACCATTTCCCCATTTTCTATGCTGCGTTTTCTGCTCGTTGGCTGGCTGCTGCTCGGCTCGGCTGCTTCGGTTTCTGCCTACTCCGTCCTCACCCACCAGGCCAACATCGACTCCACCTGGCAGCGCTGCCTGCTGCCCACGCTGCAAAAGCGTTTTCCGGGCGGCACGGCCGAGGAGCTGCAGGACGCCAAGGCCTACGCCTATGGCGGAGCCATCATTCAGGACATGGGCTTTTATCCGTTCGGCTCGAAGCTCTTCACTAACCTCACCCACTACGTGCGCTCCGGCGACTTCGTGACTAATCTGCTGACCGAAGCGCATGACCGCAACGAGTACGCCTTCGCCCTGGGCGCGCTGGCCCATTACGCTGCCGACCTAAGCGGCCACCCCGAAGGCACCAATAAGGCCATGCCCTCGGTGTATCCGGAGCTGCAGGCAAAATTTGGGAATACCATTACCTACGAGGAGGCGCCCGCCCAGCGCACCCAGCTGGAGTTTGCCTTCGATGTGATGCAGGTGGCGGCCGGGCGCTACCGCTCCGACGACTACCACAACTACATCGGCTTCAAAGTAAGCAAGGACGTGCTGGAGCGGGGATTCGAGAAAACCTACGGTCTGAAGCTGGGCCAGGTCATTGCCAATGTGGACTTGAGCATCAGCTCCTACCGCTTTGCCGTGAAGGAGCTGATTCCGCTGGCTACCCGCGCCGCCTGGCAAAGCAAGCGCGAAGACATCCGCCAGCTTAGCCCCAAGGCACGCCGCCGCGACTACGTATACCACCTCAGCCGGCGCCAGTATCGTAAGGAGTTTGGAGGCAGCTACCAGCGGCCGGGGCTGGGCGCGCGCCTGCTTTCGGGCATCGTGCGGCTGCTGCCCAAAATCGGGCCGCTGAAGCCGTTTGCCTTTGTACTCCCCACGCCCGAAGCCCAGACGCTTTTTCGCAATTCCTTTCGGGTGGTGATAAGTAAGTACTGCGGGCTGCTGGAAAAGCAGGGTACCGCTGCCGTGACTTCGCTGCCCAACGCCGATTTCGACACCGGCCACCAGACGAAAGCCGGCGAGTATGCCCTGGCCGACGAAACCTACGGGGAGTGGCTGCGCAAGCTCGACGCCAAGAAGTTTGAGGGACTGACCCAGCTGCAGAAGCAACACCTATTGGCCTTCTTCGCCACGCCCGCCGCGCCCAACGCCGCGGCCAAAGAAGAAAAGGAAGCCAGCACCCAGCGAAAAACCCAGGAAGCGCTGCTTAACCTGAAAGCCGCGCCGGCTGCGCAGGAGTAAGAAATAAGCGGCCGTCTGTCAGGTAAAAAAGCGGCTGAAGCGGAACCGTCGGCGTAGCATAGCGCCCGAAACCTGGCTACCTTGGTAGCCCATTTATTGGGTGTATCTATGCGCCGCCTGTTTGCACTACTTCTTCTAAGCCTTGGGCTGATCCCTGCGGCCTTTGCGACTTCGCGTTTACCCGCCCTGCCCGACAGCCTGCGCACGGCTCTGCGCGCCGCTTCCACCCACCGGGCGCGGGCCGGGGTACTGCTGCGGGCCATTGCCTATTTCGATACGCCCGACCCCGACTCGGCCGCCATGCTGGGCTACGCGGCGGCGGCTATGCAAGCAGCCCGAGCCGCCGGCGACTCGGTGCTGGTGGGCCGGGCCCTGGATGCGGGCAGCAACTATTACCTCACTGTGCAGAACTTCGAGCGGGCGGCTGTGCTGGAGCGCCGGGCCGAAGAGCTGCTGCGCGAAGCCCCGGTCCTCTACCGCGCCCGCAACGCCTGGAACCTGGGTTGGGTGTACGTGAACCTGCGCCGCCCCGACCTGGCCCGGCGCTACTACCGACTGGCCAGCAACTTCTTCTCAGCCGCTGGTGATGCCGACGGACAGGCCGGCGTGTGGCAGGAGCTGGGCCAGCTCTACCAGAACCTGGGCCGGCACGACTCAGCCGTGACGGCTATGTTCAAGGCCGTGTCCATCTACCGCAACCTCAAGGAAGTGCGGCAGGAAGCCAAAGCCCTGTCCAACGTAGCCAGCGTCTTTGCCGAGCGGGGGCAGCCGGCCGTATCCAGCCGCTACTGTCGGCAGGTGTATCGGCTGGCGGCCTCCATTGCCGATAGCGCCCTGATGGCGGTGGGGCTGGAAGGGCTGGGCGTGAATGCCCAGCGCGTGGATAGTCCGGCCGTGGCGCTGAACTACCTGCGTCGTCAGCAGGCGCTGGTGCGGCACCTGCGCTTTTACAGCAACCGCACGGGCCTCTACGAAAACCTGGCCGCCGCCTACCGCCGCCTCCAGCGCCCCGACTCCGCCGCTTTCTACTACCAGGCCGCCATTAGCCTAGCCCAACGCACCCACGACCCCGACCGGGTGTTAGGCAACATGTACACCAACCTAGCTAGCTTCTACCAGGAGCAGAGGGAACCTGACCAAGCTGAGGCCTGGGCAAGCAAAGCCTTGGCGCTGGCTGGTGGGCGCCCCAGTGAAGGCTATACCACCGATGCGCTGGCACTGCTGCAAAAGCTGGCCATTGCCCGCCACGACTACCCCGCCGCCTACGCCCTGCAACGCCGCGAAATGCAGGCCAGGGACACGCTGCAGGCCCAGGCCGATAAGCGGGTGCTGGAAGAGGCGCGGGCCAGCTACGAGGTAGCCCAGGCCGAGCAGGAGGTAGTGATGCTCCGGCAGGAGCAGGAGCTGGCCCGCCTGCGCCGCCAGCGTGAGCTGGCTGGGGCCGGCGGCCTGCTAGCTTTGGCGCTGGGCGCGGGCGGCGTGGGCCTGGCTCAGTACCGCCGCCGGGCGCGCCACCGCGAAGCCGCGCTGCGCACCCGCCTGGCCGCCGACCTGCATGACGACGTGGGCAGCCTGCTCACCCAAATCAGCCTCGAAAGCTCCTGGCTGCAAACCAGCCGCCGCACGCCCGAGCAGCTGGCCACTCACCTGCAGCATTTGTCCGAGGCCAGCCGCCGGGCCGTACAGCAGCTGTCGGATGTGGTATGGGGCATCGACGCGCGTAATGATGCCACGTCCCCGCTGCTGGAGCGCATGCGCGACCACGCCCACGAGGTGCTGTCGGTAGCCAACCTGGAAGTGGATTTTGCGGCCGATGCGTCGTTGGCGGGCGCGGCGCTGCCGGGGCTGCTGCGCCAGAACCTCTACCTCATCTACAAGGAAGCCCTGCATAACGTGGTGAAGCACGCCCGGGCCACGCTCGTGACGGTGCGCCTGCAGTTGCAGGATGGCTACCTGAGTTTGCGGGTGCAGGACGATGGCCAGGGCTATGATGGTCCCGGCCGGGTAGGGGGGCAGGGCCTGACCAATATGCAGGCCCGCGCCCTGGCCTGCGGCGGCTCGGTGCTGTTTGAGCGGGGGCTGCCAGGGCTGGCGGTGGTGGTGCGGTTGCCGGTGTAAGCATCAAGACGCCAACCGCACAGCATCTTTATGTGGTGGTGCGGTTGCCGGTGTAAGCATCAAGACGCCAACCGCACAGCATCTTTATGCAGTAGCGGCGTGGGGCTGGGACCGGTACCTTTGTGCTATGTCCGCTTTGCCTATTGCTCTTATCGAAGACCAGCCTCTGATCCGGGAAACCCTGCACGGCTACCTCTGCGAGCAGCCTGAGTTCCGGTGCGTGCTCACGGTGGCCTCAGTGGAGGAGTTTCTGGCAGGCCTGACTTCTGCACCCGAGCCGCCTGCCCTCGTGCTCAGCGACATTGGCCTGCCCGGCCTCTCGGGCATTGCCGGCATTCCGCTGATCAAGGCGCGGCTGCCAGCGGTGGATATTCTCATGCTGAGCGTATACACCGACGCCGAGCGGGTGTTTCAGGCCATTTGTGCCGGGGCCGTGGGCTACCTGGTGAAGAGTACGCCGCTGGAGCAGCTCAAGGAGCACCTACTGCAAGTAGCGGCAGGAGGCTCGCCCATGTCGCCAGCGGTGGCGCGCCACGTGATTCGCTCGTTTCAGGCGCCGGTGGTGGCCGTGGTGGCGCCCCTCACCGGCCCCAAGGGCGAGCAGCTGACGCCCCGCGAGCAGGAAATCGTGCAGGGCATTGAGGACGGTCTCAGCTACAAGCTCATTGCCGACCGCATGGGCATCAGCGTGGATACGGTGCGCAACTTCATCCGGCTGGTGTACCGCAAGCTGCACGTCAACAGCAAAGGCGAGATTATGGCCCTGGCCCTCAAGCGCCGGGGCTAAGACTGCGAGGCAGGTAGCGAGGTGGATGGAGCTGTTGTAGAGTAGGAATATACTTATAGGATGGACGTCAATACAGCATCTTTATGCGGTAGCGCGGCATAGCCAGGGACGTGATATTTGTAGCGGTTCCAGGAAGTGGCAGCGTTGGGGCTTTGTCAGTGAGGTGACGAGGTTCAGGCGCTGCCACATAACTGCCCTGCCGGGGTTTTACCGGGCGGCATGGCCGGCCTCCGGCGGTTGCTTCAGCCACTTTACGTATCGGTTATCAGCTACTCTATCCCTTTTATACAGCTATGATACCGGGTACCCGGGTAGCAGGCCGCTCCGGCTGCAACGGAGGGGCTTGCTGCCCGCCGCCGGGCCGGGTTGCCTACCGGGTGGGGCGTTTTCAGGACTTTTTCGCGTTTACCTTTTTCCTTCTCTTTTCATGCAACACTTCTATTCACAGGCCCTCGCCAGGGGCCGGGCGGCGGCCGTGTGCCTGCTACTGGCGCTGCCGCTGGCCGGGCACGCCCAGGTGCCGGCCCGCGTAGCCCCGCGCAAAGCCCCGGCTGCTACGCTGGCAGTTACCCCGCTAGCCGCCACTATTACGTCCTCTACTAACGTCAGCTGCCCGGGCGGTAGCAACGGCTCCGCAACTGTTCGGGCCTCTGGCGGAACCGGGACCTACACGTACAGATGGAGCCCAGATGGCGGCACTCAAGCCACCGCTACTGGCCTGTCGGCCCAGGAGTACACGGTAACGGTACGGGACGGCGCCGGACAAACCACAACGGCCAAAGTGACCATCACCCAGCCAAAGGGGGGGATGTCCACATTTTCTTCTACAACAAATATTGCCTGTAATGGGACCAATACGGGCGCTATCACTACTACTGTAAACGGCGGCACGCCCGGCTACACCTTCACCTGGCGGCGCACCAGCCCCAACCCGGCTTTGATTACGCCCGTCACCACGGGCAACCAGAGCACTATTTCCAACCTGCCTGCGGGCAGCTATAGCCTCACAATAAACGATGCTACCTGCAGCATCACGAAAACCTATACCATTCAAGAGCCGACCGCGCTTACCAGTACCGGCAGCCAAACGAACGTGAGCACCAGCGGGGGCGCCGATGGTACCGCCTCGGTTTCGCCCAGCGGCGGCTCAGAAGAAGGCTATTCGTTTAACTGGGAGCCGGGAGCTCCCAGCGGCGAGGGAACCGCCAGTGTGAGCGGGCTGAGAGCGGGCACGTATACCGTAACCATCCAAGACCTGTTTGATTGCACCACCACGCGTTCCTTCACCATTACCGAGCCCGCACCCGCCGCCCCTGTTATAAGCTATCCAGCGGTTTTCAGCTTCAGCAGCACCGGGACACCCGTCTATCTGGGCACCGCTGCTCCCAACAGCACTATCACCGTGTATGTAGATAGTTCCCCTGCCGGTACCACGCTTACCGGTCCCGACGGCAACTGGAGGTTCACGCAACCCTTTTCTTTGGCTGAGGGGATGCATACCCTATCCACCACGGTAACCACTGCCGGCGGCACGACCAGCCCGGCCACTACCCCGGTGAATTTTATTGTCGATAGCACGGCGCCGACGGTTGCGCTAAGCAGCCCAACGACTTCGGGCAGTACCACCGCCACTTCGCCCCTGAGCTTTACGGCAACCTTCTCGGAAAGCGTGACGGGCTTTGTGGCCGGTGACCTGACCGTGACCAATGGGACCGTTTCGGGCTTCGCGGGCTCGGGCACGACTTACACCTTCTTGGTGACGCCGACGACGCCCGGCACGGCTACCACAGTCACGGTGGCCGGCAACAGCGTACAGGATGCGGCCGGCAACGGCAACTCGGCCTCGGATACGTACGCCCTGACCCTGACCCTGACGAGCGTGACCTGGACCGGCAGCAGCAGCACCGACTGGTACACGGCCGGGAACTGGACGCCCGCCCAGGTGCCCACCGCCACCCTCAACGCCACCATTGCCGGCAACGCCCCGCGCATGCCCCTGATTGCGGGAGGGACGGCCTCGGTGCGCAGCCTGACCATCAACTCGGGGGCGACGCTGAGCATGAGCCTCGGCACGCTGGATGTGCGGGGCAACCTGACCAACAACGGCACCTTCGCGCCCTCCGGCGGCACGGTGGCGTTGGGCACGGCCACTCTGTCCAACCTGCTGGGTTCCTCCCGCATCCGCTTCTGGAACCTGCGCGTGGATGCCAATAACGCCCAATTGAGCACCTCGGCCGGCGCCTCGGTACGCCGCCTGCTCACGCTCAACGGCAACTTCACTACCAACGGCAACGCCTTCACGCTGGAATCCAATGTCGCCACCACGGGTATGGTCGTCAATAACGCCGGCGTGGTGACGGGGGCGGTGACGGTACAGCGCTACATCACGCCCGACCTGAACGCGGGGGCCGGCTACCGCCATGCGTCTTCCCCGGTTGCCAATGCGGCGGTGGCCAGCCTGGCCGTGCCCGGCACTACGCCCGTGGTGAATTCCGCCTACAACACGGCTGCCAAGCCCGGCACGGTGACGCCGTACCCTACCGTGTTCGGCTACGACCAAAGCCGTCTGGCCACTGCGACCAACAACCTGGCCCCCTTCTCTAAGGGCTGGGAGTCGCCGCAAAGCCTGGAAAGCCCGCTGGAAGTGGGCCGGGGCTACACCGTGCAGCTGCCCGCCGACCAGACGCTCACCTTCACCGGCACGCTCAACAACGGCACCGTCACCCAGACCCTCACGCGCGTAGCCGCTGGTGCGCCCAACGCCGCCGCTGCCGGCTGGCACCTGGTGGGCAACCCCTATCCCAGCCCGCTGGATTACTCGCAGGTGGCGGCCGCCGACCGACCCAATCTGATGGGCGCCATCTACGTGTTCGAAAGCACGAGCCAATACGGGGGGGGCTACCGTTTTTACAACAATGGCATAGGCACCATAAGCCCCGTGCTGGCGGTAGGGCAGGCATTCTTCATGCGGGTAGCGGCCAGCCAGACCAGCGGCTCCCTTACCTTCCGCAACTCCCAGCGCGTAGCCGTTTATACCAACTCGGTATACCACCGCGAGGCCGAGACGCGGCCCCTGGTGCAGCTGCAAGTGCAGGCCCCCAACGGCCTGCAGGATGACGCTTACGTGTACTTCGAGCAGGGCGCTACCGCCGGGGTCGACAATGAGTTTGACGCGGTGAAGCTGCCCAACACGCACAACCTGAACCTGACCACCCAGGCCGCCGGCGAGGAGCTGGCCATCAATGGCCTGCCCGTGCCGGGCACCGCCGCCGTGCGGGTGCCCCTCACGGTGCGCGTGCCTGCTGCCGGGGCTTATACCCTGGCTGCTGCCCAGGTGCTGAACCTACCCGCCGGCACCCAGGCCCTGCTGCTGGATCAGGAAACGGGCACCCGCACCGAGCTGCACGAAGCTACCCAGTATGCCTTCAACGCGGCTGCCACCAGCCTGCCCGGCCGTTTTGTGTTGGAACTGCAGGCTGGCTCCGTGACGGCCGCCGCCCCGGCCGCGCTGGCCGCGCAGGTATCGTTGTACCCCAACCCGGCCACGGCGCGCGTAACGCTGCTGGCCCCGCTGAAGCTGGCCGGCAAAGCCACCGAGGTGCAGGTGCTCAACAGCCTGGGCCAGGTGGTGTTGCGCCAGCCGGTAGCCGCCACGGCCAATGGCCTGCGCGCCGAGCTGAGCGTGCAGGGCTTGGCCAAAGGCGTGTACTCCGTGCGCCTGGAAGCCGCGGGCGTGGTAGTAACCAAGCGCCTGGTCGTGCAATAGTCTTCTCCTAAGCAGCAGCGGTAAGGCAACGCCCGGCCGCCGCTGCTTTTTTCTCCTCTTCTATTCTCTTTGACTATGTCCCGATTTCTTCGTTCCCTGTTTTGTATGCTGGCTTTGTGGCTGGTTTCGAGTGTAGCGGCGCTGGCCCAGAGCGAGGAGCCCCCGGAAGGCGGCCCCATGCCCGCGGACCCCACGGCCGTGCCCATTGATGGAGGGGCCTCCCTGCTGCTGGCGGCCGGCGTGGGCCTGGGCGTGCGCAAGCTGCGCCGCAAAGCCCCGCAAACCTAGCCGGTATACACAGCAGCCAAGAAACGAATGCCCCGGCTTTCCAACGCGGAAGGCCGGGGCATTGTGCGTATAGGGAAAGCGGCCGCCAAGCCTGGAACCACGGCATAGCGTCGCCCTAGTCTGCAAAAAGCGCAGGTAGTAGGGGCCGTTGGCCAAGGCCTTATTCTTCCGGCTAGCGTCGGCAACGCGTGACTGCAGCCAGCGCGGCTGGCATTATCACCCCAGAGTATTAGTTATCGTGGTTCTACCCTGGCAGGTTCTCCACCTTTCTTGGTGCGGCAAAATCTATGTTATGCTTTCCCAGTCAGGGAACTTTTGACAACAATCATCTCCGCCGGTAACGTGCGTCATATTCCGCCCGCGCCGGCGGGCTCACCTTTGCTGCTGATAGCTCGTCCATCGTTTTGGCAATGGCTTGGTCTGCCCCGGTTTGCTGATCGGACAACCAGATATACTTCGTCTATCAGCCATTTACTTTCTCTGCCTCGTTATGACGACAACTACCCCCGTCCCCTTTCGGATGGCCCGGCCGCCGCTACGCGCCTTCCGGGCCCTTCTGGCGCTCTTCCTGGTAGGCCTCACGCTGCCGCAGGCCCAGGCCCAGGAAAATACCACCATCACCAGCAGCTCCATTATCATTGACCGGGGCGGCCCTACGGGCAACGAAACGTTTGGGGGCAAGAACGGCCTGCCCGCTCCGGCGTTTCAGGGCCGCAACCTCGGCTCCTTCGACATCAGCCGCTTTGCCACTCGCCTCCTGCTGAACGGCGGCACGCTAACCACGCAGGAAAGTGCCCCGGATGTTGTTAACAGTACCTCACTCTCCTACCGGGTACGGGCCGCTGGCAGCGGAGGCAACCTGCTTTCCGGCTCCTTTGCCCTGCCCCAGATAAGTACCGAGGCCGGGGCGCGTATGTTTGCCGCTACGGCGGCCAATACCAGCTTGCTGACAGGCCTGACCGCCGGCAGCTACGTACTGAGCGTGCAGTTGGTGGCCGAAGGCGTGCAAGCCGGTGACGAGGGGGGGGCCTTTGTCATTTCTGATCCGCAGTTCCGGTTCTACGAAGCCACGTTTACGGTGACGGGCGTAGCGCCCAGCGAGCCGGCCAACTCGACGACCTGGACGGGCGGCAAAAACGACAACTGGTTTGATGCCGACAACTGGACCCAGGATGTGCCTACCGCCACAAAGGACGCTACCGTCCCCAACTTCGGGTCGGGCTCCACGGTAGCTTATCCCAACATCTACAGCAACGCCGCTAAGCCCGCTACCATCACCACGACCCGCATTCAGAATCCGGACGGCACTTTTACGGACGTGCAAACCATCACACCGGGCTACGACAATAGCGGATCAGGCCCGGCCCTGACGCATACCTTAACCATGCAGGGCAGCAACCAGCTGCAACGCTCCCTGGTGCGCCTGCTCGTCGGGCGCCTGCAGGTGTACGGCGACTTCAACAACCAGCAGGACAGCTTTGTGCAGCGCGACAACACCGTCGTCAGCTTTGCGGGCGGAAACCAGACCATCAGTGGCTCGGCCTCGGGTTTCACCGGAGTTGAAATTGATGGCGGCGGCCTGAAAACCCTCACCACCAGCTTCACAATTCTGCCCGGCAGCACCCTGCAATTCATCAGCGGCGTGCTCCAGACCAACGTCAGCAACGTCAATGTGGAGTTTGTGGAGCTGGCTCCGGCCACCGTCAGCAATGGGGTGATGACGCCCTCGGGCCAGCTGGCCGGTGAAACCGACCTTTCCCATCTGCGCGGCTTTCTGAAAACCACGCAGCTGGCCGAAGCGGGCATTGCCCAGAACTTTGGCAACAGTGGTCTGAGCCTGACCTTCAGCGGCAACGGGCCCGGCAACGTGTCGATTACCCGCAACACCAGCCTCAACTATGGCACTATCAACAACGGCACCAACGGCAACCCCAGCATCCGGCGCGTGTATGGCGTGCGGCCGTCCAATCCGCACCTGACGGACGGGGGACTGCGGGCCACGCTGGTGTTTCAATACCTGGACGATGAAACCCGGAACCTGACGCCAGGCAATCAGCGCCTCACGGAAGCCGAATTTGCGCTGTTCCTGTCCACGTCTTCGGGCGATATCTTCGGCCAGCTGGGTCGTGACGGCCTGAATACGACGACCAACCAGCTAACCAAAAACAACGTCACCTCCTTTGGCACGTTCACGCTCAGCGAGGCCACCGAGCCCTTGCCCGTGACCCTGACGGCGTTTTCGGCCAAACGCGAAGACACCAACGCGGTGCTGAACTGGCAAACGGCCACGGAGCTCAACAGTCGGGGCTTTGAAGTGCAGGTATCCACCGATGGGCGGCAGTTTCGCGTGCTGGCCTTCGTGCCCAGCCAGTCAGCCACAAGCACCAGCCTGAGCACGTACCGCTACGTCGATACGGAAACCGGCAAGCAGGGCATCCGCTACTACCGCCTGCGCCAGGTAGATCTGGATGGAAAAGCCACGTTCTACGGCTCAAAAGCCGTGAGCTTTGCTGCCCACCCGGCCGTAGCGGCCCGCCTGGAAGTATTTCCCAACCCGTTCACCAATACAATTTATCTGACGGCCAGCAGCGTAGAAACCGGCCCGGGAGAGTTGACGCTGCTTGACCTGACGGGTCGCATCGTACGGCAGCAGACCAGCACCCTGGGTGATGGGTCCAACAACCTGACGTTGGCTAACTTGAGCGGGTTGCCGGCGGGCGTTTATCTGGTTCGTCTTACCCCCTTCGGCGGAAAGGCCCAGACCACGCGCGTACTCAAGCAATAGGGCGTAGCTCACGCAGTATCCCGGCAGAACAGCTCTTCACCGATAAGGACGCCAGTAATATATACTACGCCACAACGCCTGCTCTCATGTGAGGGCAGGCGTTGTGGCGTAGTAGAATAAGACGTTTGAAGAACAGGCCAGCCGAAATTACGGCTGCTCCTGCACCAGGCCGCTGCTCAGGCGGCGCAGCACGGTTTCGGCCTGCTTGGCCTGGAAGCGGATGTCGAGCAGGCGGTTTTCGGCGTCGAGCTGGGTGCGCTGGGCCTCGCGCAAAGCCAAGGGCGTGAGCAAGCCCAGCCGGTAGCGCTCCAGGGCAATAGCCACGTTCTGGCGGGCCAGCAGAATGTTGTCTTCCTCCAGCTGCAGCAGCTGCAGGCGGTTCTGGTACTGAGCGTAGGCCTGCTCGGCCTCGGCCTCTAGCTGGAGTTGAGTTTGCTCCAGCTGCAGCCGGCTCTGGTCTTCCGCAATGCGGGAGTTCTGCTCCAGGCGGTTGCGGTTGAAACCATCGAAGATGGGAATAGAGGCCACCACGCCGTAGTTGAAGCCCAGTTGGCGGCCGGTGTTGGTGGTCAGCTCGGTACCGAAGAAAGCCTCCCCGTTCACGTTGCGGTTGTAACCGTAGCCGCCCGTCAGGCCGATCTGCGGAAAGCGGGAGGCACGTACCAGTTTCCGGTCGTAGGCAGCTACCTGGGTGTTGATGCGGGCCTGCTGCAGGCGGGGGTTGTTCTGGCGGATAGCCTGCGTAACGGTTTCCCGGCCCAGGTCGCGGCTGACCACGATGGAGTCGGCGGGCAGAAAGTCGAGGGCGGGGGAGCGGCCGAGCAGGTTGTTGAGGTTCACCTTGGCCGTTTTCAGGGCCTCCTGCTGCTGAATCAGCGCCGAGCGGTCGGCGTTGAAGTCCACGCGGGCCGTCAGCACTTCCACTTTGGCGCCCACACCCACGTCGGCTCGGGCTTGAGTCAGGTCGATGCGCTGCTGGCCGATACGCAGGGCCTCCTCGAAGCTCTGAATCTTGCCGGCCTCGCGCACCACCGTAAAGTAGGCCGTGGTGATATCGGCCACGGTTTCCTCGGCTGTGGCGCGGGTAAGCTGCTGCTGGCTCTGGGCCACGGTGCGCAGCCGGTCGTAGGCAATGAACATCCCGAAGCCGTCGAAAATCGTCCAGGTAGCGGCAAGGTTGCTATTCAGGCGGTTGGACTTGGCCCCACTGGCCTCGCTGGGGGTAGGGCGGGAGGCCGACTCCTGCCGCACGTCGTTGCGGGTGAAGGAACGGGTGATGTTGCCATCTACCGTCGGCAGCTGACCGGCGTTGCCACGGGTCACGTTGTTTTCGGCCAGGCGCACATCCTGCCGCGACAGGCGGATGCCGTAGTTGTTTTCCAGCCCGATGCGGATGGCCTCGGCCAGCGTGAGGGCGGGCGCGGAAGCTACGGTTTCGGGCTTTTCCGTCTGGGGCTTGGCCTGGGGTGTGGTAGCTGGTGTACGGGCCGGCAGTACCGGCTGCTGGGCCAGCAGGGGCAGGGGAGAAGTGAGCAGCAGGGCAAAAAGAAAGAGACGAGGCATGGAGGAAATCAACAGCTGAAAAGGGCGCGGTGACGAAAGCAGACAGCGGCGCGGCACTAGGCAGCTACGGCTTTTGCTTCGGCTTCGGCGGGCTTGTGCTTTTTGGCCGTGGCGAAATACGAATACATAACGGGCACTACGTAGAGCGTGAGGGCCGTGGCAAAAAACAGCCCACCTACCACGCCAATGCCCATAGCCCGCCGGCTGAGCGCGCCCGCGCCGGTGGCAATGGCAATGGGCAGAATGCCCAGAATAGCACACAGGCTCGTCATCAGGATAGGGCGGAAGCGGGCTGTGGCACCTTCAATCAGCCCGGTCATGTAGTCCTTGCCGTTTTCCACCTGTTGGTTGGCAAATTCCACGATGAGGATACCATTTTTGGTCACCAGCCCCACCAGCATGATGATGCCGATCTGGGAGAACAGGTTGAGCGTCTGGTTGAAGTACCACAAACTCAGCAGCGCCCCGGAAAGGGCCAGCGGCACCGTCACCATGATAATGACCGGGTCGCGGAAGCTTTCGAACTGAGCCGCCAGCACCAGGTAAATCAGCACCAGGGCCAGCCCGAAGGCGAATATGAGGCTGCTGGAGCTTTCCTGGAAGTCGCGGGAGGCCCCGGCCAGCTCCGTGCTGAAGGTGTCGTCGAGGTTTTTGTCGGCAATGGCCTGCATGGCCGCAATACCGTCGCCGAGGGTGCGGCCCGGCGCCAGGGAGGCCGAGAAGGTGGCCGAGTTGTAGCGGTTAAAGCGGTAGAGCTGGGGCGGCGTGCTGCTTTCCACCAGCCGAATCACGTTATCCAGCTGAATCAGCTCGCCCTTGTCGTTTTTCACTGAGAGCAGGCGCACATCCAAAGGCTGGCTGCGGTCTTCGCGCGCC
The DNA here is from genome assembly GCF_015773195.1 of Hymenobacter guriensis. Lineage (GTDB taxonomy): Bacteria > Bacteroidota > Bacteroidia > Cytophagales > Hymenobacteraceae > Hymenobacter > Hymenobacter guriensis. The sequence goes on along the minus strand of NZ_JADWYK010000001.1, from coordinate 348,786 downwards.
ACCTGCCCGATGATCTGGTACTGCTTGCCTTCCCGGATAAAGTAGCCGTAGCGCTGCCCGCTGAGGCCCGACTGCAGGGTCTGCGAAATGCTCTGCACCGATACACCCAGGCTCTGGGCCTTTTCCCGGTCAATGGTTACGCGCAGCTCGGGCTTGTTGAACTTCAGGTTCACGTCCACGAACTGGAAGGTGGGGGCCTGCCGGGCGGCATCAAGGAACTTAGGCACGGCTGTGCGCAGCTTGTCGAAATCCTGGGTCTGGATAACGAACTGCACCGGTAGGCCGCCCCCGCCGCCCCCGATGCTCTGGTCCTGGCTGACGGAGGTACGGGCTGCCGAAAGCTGCTTCACGCCCGCGCTGAGCTTATCGGCCAAAAGCTGCTGACTCTGGGGGCGGGCATCGGCGTCGAGGAGCAGCACTCGGGCGTTGCCGGAGTTGGAGCCCCCGCCGAAGCCGGGTGAGGTCACGGCAAACACGCTGCTCAGGTTTTGCTCCCCGGCCGAGTCGATGGCCAGCTGCGTGAGCTGGGTCATGTAGGCATCCATAAACTCAAACGAAGCGCCTTCCGGGCCGGTAGCGTTGATGTTTACCCGGCTGCGGTCTTCCACCGGGGCCAGCTCTGAGGGAATAGCGCCCATGAAAAACCAGATGCCCACGCCGGTGCCGGCCACTACCAGCCAGGCCAGCCACCGCTTGCGCAGAAAGGTTTCGAGGCTGCTCTGGTAGCCGCCAATCATCCGCTCGAAGAACGGCTCGGTTTTGCGGTAAAACCAGTTATGCTTTTCCTCGCGCTTGAGTAGCACCGAGCACATCATGGGCGTGAGCGTGAGCGAAACAAAGGCCGAAATCAGCACCGAGCCAGCCACCACAATGCCAAACTCCCGGAACAGGCGGCCCGTGATGCCCGTCAGGAACACCACCGGCAGGAATACCGCCGCCAGCACAATAGTGGTGCTGACCACGGCCATCAGGATTTCCTCGGAGCCCTTGATGGCGGCCGTTTTCGGGTCTTCGCCTTCCTCAATGCGGGAGTAGATGTTCTCCAGCACCACAATAGCGTCGTCGACTACCAGGCCAATGGCCAACACCACGGCCAGCAGCGTGAGTACATTGATGGAGAAATCCATCAGGTACATCACAAAGAAGATACCGATAAGCGAAACCGGAATGGCCACCACCGGAATGATGGTTGAGCGCCAGTCGCGCAGAAACAGGAAGATGATAATAACTACCAGCACAAAGGCCTCGATGATGGTGTGCTCTACTTCCTCAATGGATTTGCGGATAAAGACCGAGTTATCGAAGCCCGGCTTGAGCTCCAGGTCCTTGGGCAAATCCTTGCCGTACTGCTCCAGGCGCTTGTTGAACTCCTCGGCAATATCGATCTGGTTGGAGCCCGGCTGCGGAATTACGGCCAGGCCCACCATTGGCACGCCGTTCACCTTGAAGATGGTCTGGTCATTTTCGGGGTACAGCTCGGCATAGCCAATGTCCGATAGGCGCACCAGCGAGGAAGCGTCTTTGCGGATAATAAGGTTGTTGAAGTCCTCCACTGAACTCAGGCGGCCCATGGTGCGCAGGGTGAGCTGGGTGGCCTGGCCCTGCACCGAGCCGCTGGGCAGCTCCACATTTTCGCGGGTGAGGGCCTGCTGCACATCCACAGGGCTCACGCTCAGGGCTGAGAGCTTCACCGGGTCCAGCCACAGGCGCATAGAGTACTTCCGCTCCCCATACACGCGCACCTCCGATACGCCCGGAATAGTTTGCAGGCGTTCCTTGAGCGTATTGTTGGCGTAGTCGGTGAGTTCCAGCAGCGTCCGTTTGGTGGAGCTGAGGTAGGTCATCACAATGGGCTGGGAGTCGGCGTTGGCCTTGCTCACCACGGGCGGGTCGATGTCGCGCGGGAGGCGGCCCTGGGCGCCGGATACTTTGTCGCGCACGTCGTTGGCGGCGGTTTCCAGGTCGGCGTCGAGGTCAAACTCTACGGTAATCTGGGTGCGGCCGTCGCGGGAGTTGGAGGTCAGGTTCTTGATGCCCTGGATGCCGTTGAGGGCTTCTTCCAGGGGCTCCGTCACCTGGCCCTGCATCACATCGGCGGAGGCACCGGTGTAGCTGGCCGACACGGTAATAATGGGCGGATCTACGCTGGGGTATTCCCGCACGCTCAGGTACCGAAAGCCAATGACCCCGAAAATCACAATCACCAGGCTCATCACAATGGCGAGAACCGGGCGGTTGATACTGGTTGATGAAAGACTCATTCTTTTTTAATTAGTAATTGGGAATTAGTAATTAATAATTGGTGGAAGATTCCCGGGATGAGCGAATAATAGCCGTAATTATTTTCAGAATTTCCTCACAGTCATTGAGCAGAGAAGCTGCCTGCGGAGGAGCTATATAGTCGGTGTCGCGCAGGAGACGAAGCCAATAATGGGTTTCTCTGGCCTCCTTGTAAGCAATACCTGCTTTCATGATAAAATCCTTGCGGGAAAGGCACCCTATAGCTTCTTCCATATTAGCTCCGATGGAAGTGCCGCTGCGTCGAATTTGGTCAGCCAGCTGAAACACCTGCTTTTCTTTGCTTAAATACTGGCTGAGCCTGACAATGCGAACAGCAAAAGCGTATGTCTTTTGCAGAATAATATTTTCCTCTTTCACAGCCGAATGCTCAATTAGTAATTGCTAATTATCAATTACTAATTGATACTCTGTCGCCCGGCTTCACTTGCAGAATGCCGGTGCGGATAATGGAGTCGCCCACGGCCAGGCCGTCGGTAATCTGAATGAGGCGGTCGGAGCGCACGCCTATTTTTACTTTCTTCGGCACCATCTTCCCTTTCTGCACGGTGTACACGCTGTAGCCGCTGGCTTCGGGAATAACGGCTTCGGTAGGTACCTGCAGGGCGTCGGCGGTCTGGCTGAGCTGCAGATTCACTTTCACGAAAGCGCCGGGGCGCAGCTCATTACTAGTATTGGCGTAGCGGGCGCGCACGGTTTGGGTGCGGCTCACGGGGTCAATCTGCGGGTCGAGGGCGTAGACTTTGGCTTCGTACTTCTTGTTGGAGGCCTCGTCGGTGATGGTAATAGGGTCGCCGGTGCGCACCAGGCTGGAAAAGCGGCTGGGCACCGTAAAGTCGATTTTCACGGGCTTCACCTTGGACAGCGTGGTTATTTCGGCGCCGGGGCTCACGTACGTGCCCACCGTGGCGGTGGTCAAACCCAGCACGCCGGCAAACGGCGCCCGCACGTAGGCTTTGGCCAGAGAAGCGCGTAGCGTCTGCAAATCGGCCTGGGCCGTGAGCAGCTGGTTGTTGACCTGCTCGTACTCCTGGGCGCTGATGTATTCCTTGTCCAGCAAGATGCGCTGGCGCTTTTCCTGGTCGCGGAACAGCTTGATGTTGTACTCCTGCTTGCGCAGGCTTGACTGAATTTCGTCGGCATTGATGCTGAACAGCAGCTGGCCTTTGCTTACCGGCTGACCTTCCCGGATGTTGAGGCTGGTAATCTTGCCCGAAATTTCGCTTTTGATAACCACCGATTCCTCGGCCAGAATAGAGCCGGTAGCGGCTACCTCATCGGCCAGGCTGGTAGCCTTCACTACGTATACCTGCACGGGCAACTTCTGGCCGCCACCCTTGCCGCCGGCTCCGCCCGGGCCGCCTTTTCCACCAGCAGCAGCCCCTTTACCGCCGCCCTTGCCCGCCTCCGCCGACTGCGAGGGAAAGAACTTTATCTTGATGAAGGCCAGGGCCGCCACCGTTATCAGGGCCAGCAGCCACCAGCGCCAGGCACCGCCTTTACGCTCTTCTTCGTGCACTATCTCTACCTGTTCCTGCGTCTGCTGCATGTATTGTTTACAAAGGCCTACAATTACTTACCGGGCTTCAAGCCGGTCTACCACAACGCCGCCAGCGGCCGGAAAGTTGACTCAGCCGCAAATCACTACCTGCCAGACACCAAAAAAGCCTGCGCGTTGCAGGCTTTTAAGGAAAGAAGCAGGGCTAGTTACATTGCCCGCTGGTTGATGTAGCTCTTGGCTAGGTCGTTTAGCTTGGTGTCGGTGAGCTGTTCTTCCTGCAGCGTCTGGCGCAGCAGGGAGGCGGCTTCAGTGTGGCCCAGGCGCTCGGCGTAGTGGGCTGCCGTGCCGTAGCCCGATATTTCGTAGTGCTCTACGCGCTGTGCTGCGGCAATGAGGGCAGCATCCTTTACTTCGTCGGTGGCGTCTTCCGAAATGGTTTCTTTGCCCTCGGCTACCAAGCCCTGCATAGCTTTGCAGGTATGGCCCGTAAGGTCGAGGTTCAGGCCGCGGCCGATCTGCTCGAGGCGGCTCACCTGGTTGATGGTTTCCTGCAGGTGGGTTTCGAAGCCTTGGCGCAGGCGGGCGTCACGGGCTTCGCTGGCCATATCGGGCAGGGCTTTCACTAGTTGAGTTTCGGCGCTGTACAGATCTTTCAGCTGTTCAGCAAACAGGTCGTCGAGGCTTTTGAGTTTATCGAACATGGGGTAAGCAAATAAGAAGTGGAATGATGCCGGCCAGTATAGCAGCCGGCTTTCTTTCCCGTCTTACGAGCTTGCCCAACGCCCGTTGTTACGTTATTTTGGCCTTTTACCCGCTAGCTCCACCGTATGCTCAGCTCCGCTGCCACCGATAAACACCGCAATTTCTTTCAGGATGTACACGAGGTCGTGCGTCTGGTGCCGCCCGGCCGCGTGACAACCTACGGGGCCATTGCCCACTACCTCGGTGCCCGGCACGGCGCCCGCCTGGTGGGGTGGGCCATGATGGCTGCCCACACCGCCGATGCCTACGTGCCGGCGCACCGCGTCATCAACCGACAGGGTCTGCTCACGGGGCGCCAGCACTACGCCACGCCCACGGCCATGCAGGAAGCCCTGGAAGCCGAAGGCGTGCGCGTGGTAGACGACCAGGTACAGGATTTCAACCAACTGTACTGGGACCCCAGTACCGAGCTGGCGTAGGCGGGCCCAGCGGAAAGCTCGATGGATATTATAGGCTTCGGCATATAAGAATAGTCTAAAAACATTGAGCGCGAGGTCTAGGGGCTTCTCCTCAATCCCTTACCTTTGCAGCGCGCATAGCTGCTACCCTTCCGCTTTTTGCATGAAACACACCGTACTCTCCTTTCTACTGAGCCTGCTTACCTTGCTGACGGCCGCGGCTCAGACGTACTCCATCAAGGGCCGCGTGCTCGACCGGCTCACCGGCGAATCCCTGCCGGGTGCTACCGTGCAGGTAACCGGCAACGGAGCCAACACCGGCGCCGGCGCCGACCCCGAGGGCAACTACCAGGTACCGGGCCTCAAGCCGGGTACATACGTGGTGCGCGCCTCCTTTATCGGCTACAAGCTGCTGGAGCAGCGCGTGACGGTGGGCAACCAGAACGCCGTGGCCACGTTCCGGCTGGCTTCTGATAATGCAACCCTGAACGAAGTGCAGGTAATTGCCTCGGTGGCCGTAGAGCGCGAAACTCCGGTGGCCTACGCGGCCGTGAACGAGGTGAAGCTCCGCGAAACCCTGGCCGCCCGCGACCTGCCCATGATTCTGAACGAAACGCCCGGCGTGTACGCTACCCAGGGTGGCGGCGGCACCGGCGACTCGCGCATCAACGTGCGCGGCTTCGACCAGCGCAACGTGGCCGTGATGGTCAACGGGGTGCCCGTAAACGACATGGAAACCGGCCAGGTTTACTGGTCGAACTGGGATTTGGGCGACGTAACCAAGAGCCTGCAGGTGCAGCGAGGCTTGTCGGCGGCCAAAATTGCCGTGCCTTCGGTAGGTGGGACCATCAACGTACTAACCAAGGGCTTCGATGACAAGCGCAGTGCCCTGGCCCGCCTCGAAACCGGCTCCAACAACTACCGTAAGGCCTCGCTGATGCTGAGCAGCGGCAACCTCAAGGGCGACTGGGCCTTCACGTTCTACGGCTCGCGCCGCACCTCCGATGGCTGGGTGCAGCAGGCCTTCGACGATGCCTGGACGTACTTTGGCAACGCCAGCAAGCGCATTGGCAGCCACCGCCTCTCGCTCACGGCCCTGGGCTCACCCCAGAAGCATGGCACCCGCTCGTTTCAGTCGCTGGTTGGCCTGTACTCCGATAAAAAAGCCCAGGAAATCGGCGCCCGCCCTATTGCTGGTGGCAATAAAGGCTTCGACTACAACCCGTACTGGGGTACGCTGCGCCGCTACGACCGCGACCCGTTAACCCGCACGGCCAGCAACATTGGCGACGTCGAGGTGCTCAATGAGCGCAGCAACTTCTACCACAAGCCCCAGATCAACCTCAACGACTTCTGGCAGGTAAACGACCGGCTGTTCGTGACCGGGGTGGTATACGCTTCCTACGGCAACGGCGGCGGTGTAAGCGGCCTGACCAGCGGCAACTCCAGCACCATCCTGCAGAACTCGGAAACCAACCAGACCGACTTTCAGACCATCTACGACCGCAACGTGCGGAACTACCCGGCGGTAGTGAACGGCAACCAGCGCGACACCATTTTTGGCGGGGCGCGCCAATCCACGCAGTTCCTGGTCGACAACGTGAACAGCCACCGCTGGTACGGCTTCGTGCTGGGCGGTGACTATACCCTGCGCGAGAACCTGACGCTGTCGGCCGGCGTGGACGGGCGCCTGTACCGCGGCCTGCACTACCGCCAGGTGCGCGACCTGCTGGGCGGCGACTACGCCCAGAACATCAACAACCGCAACCAGGACCCCTTCACGCAACTGCACGAGGGCGACAAAATCAGCTACAACTACGACGGCAAAACCCAGTGGCTGGGCGGCTATACGCAGCTCGAATACAAAACCCCGGCCTTGTCGGCGGTAGTGAGCGGCACCCTTTCCCGAATCCGCTACAAGCGTATCGACTACTTTAAGGCGCGGCAGGTGACGGTGAACGGGCAGAGCTACGACGTGGGCTTCAACCAGAACCAGGTTATCGACGGGCAGACCTATACTGCTGCCGACGGCCACTACGCCGAAACCGACTGGGCCTCCTACACGGGCTACAGCGTGAAGGCCGGCGCCAACTACAACCTCACGGAGCACAACAACCTGTTTGCCAACGTGGGCTACAACAGCAAGGTGCCGTTTTTCAACCTGGTGTACACCACCCAGGGCCGGCTCTACAACAACGTGAAGCCCGAAGGTATTACGAGCGTGGAGTTGGGCTACGGCATCAGCTACCCCAGCATGAAGGCTACCCTGAATGCGTACTACACGCTGTGGGCCAACAAAACCACCAACTCGGTATCGACGGCTACCGGTGAGGCCATCTACAGCACAGTGCGCAACGTGAATGCCCAGCACATGGGTATTGAAATGAGCGTGGCCCAGGAAATCAGCCGGAGCCTGCAGCTGAACGCAGCCGTGGCCCTCGGTGACTGGCGCTGGACGGGCAAGGGCGTGCTAAACCAGACCGACGAAGCCGGCGACCCGATCAATCCAAATGAAATCGACCAGCCCGTGTTCCTCGAAGGGGTGCACGTGGGCGACGCGGCTCAGAACCAGTTCCAGCTGGGCCTGCGCTACGAGCCGGTGAAACGCCTGTACATCCGGCCCTCGTTCCTGCTGTTCTCCAAGTACTTCGCCTCCTTCAACCCCGAAAACATCCTGAACGAAAGCACGCGCACCGATTCCTACCGCCTGCCGACCACCTACAACCTGGACCTGCACCTTGGCTATGATTTGCCGGCGCTCTACCAGGGTAAAGTGAAACTGGGCTTCAAGGCATCCGTGCTGAACGTGCTCAACCAGTTCTACTTCACGGATGTGTCGAACCGCTCCAGCACCAATGTAATCGACCCCAACCTGATTCAGGCCTTCTTCAACCGCGGCCGCACCTTCACGGTGGGTATGTTTGTGGAGCTGTAAACTCTGATACAGGTAGATTGAAAAGGCCCGGCTTCCACAGAAGCCGGGCCTTTTCGTATTTAAACGTATATGTTACAGGTTTTTAGCTGAGTCGGGCATAGTACGGCTCGTCGGAGTGAGCAGCCTCAATGGCTCCGCGCACTTCATCGGGGTTGGCATTTTTGAGTAGGTAGCCGTGGACGCCTTCCAGGCGGAGCTGCTCCATCAGTTCCGGCTCATCGTGCATGGAGATGATGACGATGCGCACCTGCGGGTACTGCACGCGAAGCAGCCGCGTGGTTTGCAGTCCATCGAGCACGGGCATCTGCAGGTCCATCAGCACCACGTTGGGAGGGTTTGACAGCGCGTCCAGGCTTTCCAGCAGCTCCTGCCCGTCGCTCGCTTCAAAAATGACGTCCATGTTGTCGAACCCACCGAGTAATGCCCGCAGCCCCTTGCGGAACAGCAGGTGGTCATCGGCCAGGGCCAAACGAATACGAGAGCCGGTGGAAGTCATAGCAACAGAGGAAATAACAGCCTGACAATATAGCCATCCGGCCTTTAGGCAGATTAGCCCGAGGGATTTAAATATGCGGTACTGGAAAAGTACTTCGCTCCTGGTCTTCTACTCAAACAGGCGGGGACTGTGGCCGGGGCGGGAAGAAGCCGGCACCTGGCGGGTCACGGCCGGAGTTTCTTCTTCCTCGTCCTCTTCGGGCTGCTCGTCCCCGGGCCAGTCGGTTTCCTCGTCCAGCTCGTCAAACACCCGGTCAATGGCAGCTTCGGCGGCGCGCAGCTTCTGCTTGCACAGCCGGATCAGCTCGGAGGAGCGCTGCACTTTGGCCGTGAGTTCGTCCACGTCGACGGTATCGGTTTCGAGGGCGCGCAAAATGGTTTCCAGCTCGGCAATAGCTTGGCGGTACGTAGCGTCGGAAGTCATAGGGAAAGGAGAATCGGAAAAAACCAACAAAAGCAGTTGCTGGCAATCAACAAAGAGAAGAGGATTATGCTTCCCCTCGAGCAGGCGGCAGCACCTGCACGGGCAGCACAGTGCCCGCCTGATGCAGCCACAGCTCGGTGCCGGGAAGCGGGGTGGGGTGCAGGGTCACGGCACTTCCATTAGGTTGGCGTACATGCAAAGACGCCGCCGCAAAATACTGGCGCTGCTCAGCCAGGGCTAGTTGCTGGCCGTGCAGAAGCAGAACACGTTGCTGGCGCAGCTGCAGCCGGTAACGGCTCCGGAGCAGCAGCTCACGGCGGCGGCGGTGCACGTGCCGAAACCGCTGAGCCAGTGCCCGGCCCAGCTGCCGCAGTTGCTGCTGCTGCTGCCGGGCTACTTTGTGGGCTGCCCGGCGCAGGGCCCGCTGCCGTTGCGCCAGCTGGGCGGCCTGCCGCTGCACACCCTGCTGCGCGGCCTGCGTGGTTTGACGCTGCATACCTTCCAGCAACGTTTGCTGCTGGCGGTAGCGGCCCTTGGCGGCGTGGCGCAGCTCATGGGCCAGCGTCAGGAGCCGGTCGGCGTGGCCTTGCCGTTGCGCCTGGGCCAGCTCCCGGATGCGGCTGCCGTAGCCTTCCAGCACGGCATCCAGCCGGGCCAGGCGCTCCGTAAGAAACACGGCCACCGCAGTCGGCGTTTTCAAAGCCAGATGCGCGGCCAGGTCCACTACGGCTTCGTCCCGCTCGTGCCCGATGCCGGTGAGCACGGGTAGCGGAAAGGAACCTATGGCGGCCGCCAGCCCGTAATCGTCGAAGGCCAGCAGGTCGGTTTTGGAGCCGCCGCCCCGAATCAGCACCACGGCATCAAACTGCCCGCGCCGGCGCCGAATCATATCTAGCGCGGCCCGGATGCTGGCGGGGGACTCCTGGCCCTGCATGGTAGCCGGGAACAGGGTTACGCTGAAATCGTAGACCGTTTCGCCGAGCTGCTGCAGAAAATCCTGCCAGCCGGCAGCCGTGGGAGAGGAAATGACGGCCAGCCGCTGCGGAGCCAGCGCCAGTGCCAGCTGCTTCTGACGCTCCAATAGCCCTTGTGCTTCCAGCTTGGCAATGGCTTCGATGCGCTGCCGGGCCAGGTCGCCCACGGTGTAGCTGGGGTCGATGGCCAGCACGTCGAGGCTCAGGCCGTACTGCTCGTGGAACTTCACGCTCACGCGCACCAGCACCCGCAGGCCGGGCCGCAAGGTCTGGCCGGTCTGGCGCTCAAACTGCGGCCCCAGCTGCTCAAACCGCGCCCCCCAGATAGTGGCGCGGGCCTGGGCCTTGAGCTGGGCGCCGCGGGTGGTCTGGGCCTGGTCGGTGAGCGTGAGGTAGCAGTGGCCGCTGCCGAAGCGCGGCAGGGTGAGGTCGGAAATTTCGCCCGCCACCCAGTAGGCATCCGGAAACGACAGCGTGAGCGAGTCGCGCACCCGGCGCATAAGCTCGGCCAGCCCCAGCGGGGCCGGGGCCTGCGGCGGCAAGCCACCTTCCACTCTGCGGTTATACAACGGAGCCATACGGGGCCGAAGGTACGCATTTGCCGGCGGGCCCGGAAGGCACTAAGCCGCCGAAAATTTGCTTTAGCCGCCGACTGCCGGCTGGTCGGTTGACCCCGGGAAGCCGTTGGTACAGCAATTTTCACGTTATCTTTCTCCCGATTTTCCACCCCTAGTACTTTTCATTTTCCTTGTATGAACAAACGCAATAGCCTGGCGCTGGCGGCCCTGACGGCCACTGGTCTGGTGCTGGCCGGCTGTGCCACCAGCACCAAAGTCCCCACGGCTGCCACTACGCCGGCCCCGGCAACCACCGCCGCCCCGGCCGCCGAAACCTTTCCGCAGGGCGTAGGCCTGAACGTAGCCAACCTCGACCCATCGGTAACCGCCTGTGAGGATTTCTTCCAGTATGCCTCGGGTACCTGGCTGAAAAACAACCCTATCCCGGCCGCCGAAACCCGTTGGGGCTCGTTTCAGGAGCTGGCCAACAAGAACAACGCCGTGATGCGGCAGATTCTGGACGAAGCCGCCGCCAACCGTTCGGCTGCCAAAGGCACCAATGCCCAGAAAGTAGGGGATTATTTTGCCTCGGCCATGGACTCGGCCGCCATCAACGCGGCGGGGTTGAAGTACCTGCAGCCCGAGCTGGCTAAGATAGCGGCCATCAAAACGCCCAACCAGCTGCAAACTTCCCTGGCCCGCCAGCAGGTGCTTTCGACGGGCGCTTTGTTTGGGGCCTACGTAGGGCAGGACGATAAAATCAGCTCCCAGTACGCGGTAAACCTGTACCAGGGCGGCCTCTCCATGCCCGACCGTGACTATTACCTGAAGGACGACGCCCGCTCCCGCGCCGTGCGCGCCGCCTACCAGAAATACCTGACCAACACCTTCCAGCTGCTGGGCGACAACGAGGCTACGGCCCGTAAAAACGCCGCCACTGTGCAGCGCCTGGAGACGCGCCTGGCCAAAGCCAGCAAAAGCCGCGTGGAGCTGCGTGACCCGTACGCCAACTACAACAAGATGACGGTGGCGCAGCTGCAGAAAGCCTACCCCAACCTGAACCTGCAGCACATCCTCACCGACGCCGGCATGGGCTCGGCGAAAGAGGTGATTGTGGGCCAGCCGGCCTTCTTCAAGGAAGTAAACACGATGGTGAAGGCCGAACCGCTGGCTGACCTGAAAACCTATCTGCGCTGGCACCTGGCTACGTCGTTTACCTCGGCGCTGCCCCAGCAGTTCGGGGATGAGGGCTTCCGCTTTCAGCAGGTGCTGAGTGGGGCCAAGCAGCAGCAGCCCCGCTGGAAGCGCATGCTCCGTGCCACCGACGGTGCCCTGGGCGAAGCCTTCGGCCAACTGTACGTAGACAAGGCTTTCCCGCCCGCCGCCAAGCAGAAGGCACTGGAAATGGTGAACAACATCAAGGCCTCGATGGGCGAGCATATCCAGCAGCTGAGCTGGATGAGCGACGCCACCAAGAAAGAAGCTCTGCATAAGTTGAGCACCTTCACCGTCAAGATCGGCTACCCCGATAAGTGGAAGGACTACTCGGCCCTCACCATCTCCCGCGACTCCTACCTGCAGAACGTGGTAGCCTCCCGCCAGTGGGCCTACAAGGACATGACCAGCAAGCTGGGCAAGCCCGTGGACCGCACGGAGTGGGGCATGACGCCGCCCACGGTGAATGCCTATTACAACCCGGCTATGAACGAAATCGTGTTTCCGGCCGGCATCATGCAGCCCCCGTTCTTCGACCCCAACGCCGATGATGCGGTAAACTACGGCGGTATGGGCGCCGTTATCGGCCACGAAATAACCCACGGCTTCGATGACCAGGGCCGGCAGTACGACGCCGAAGGCAACCTGAAAGACTGGTGGACCAAGGAAGACGCCGCCAACTTTACTCAGCGTGCCGATATGGTGGGCAAGCAGTACTCAGCCTTCTCGCCGCTGGACTCGGTGTACGTGAACGGGCAGCTGACCATGGGCGAAAACCTGGCCGACCTGGGCGGCTTGAGCATTGCCTACTCGGCCCTACAGAAGCAGCTCCAGCAACAGTACGGCAACGGCCCCCGTCTTAAGTATGACGGCCTCACGCCCGAGCAGCGCTTTTTCCTGAGCTGGGCCCAGGTGTGGCGCACTAATGCCCGCCCCGAGTTCCTGCGCCAGCAGGTGCTGACGGACCCGCACTCGCCCGCGCAGTTCCGCACCAATGGCCCGCTCATGAACATGCCCGAGTTCTACGAGGCCTTCGGCTGCAAGGAAGACGCCAAGATGATGCGCGCTCAGCAGGAGCGCGCCAAAGTGTGGTAAGGCGAATGATTTTCTGGCTGAATGGTTGACTTGCTATCCAGCTAAAACCTGCCAGTTATCTGCCAAAAAAGGCCGGTTCCGCAAGGAGCCGGCCTTTTTGTTGTTCGTTGGAGGACCGCAAACCAGGCCGCTAGCCAGCCTTTTACTTCACAACCGTCAGCTTCATGCCTACGTCCTTTAGGGGCCATTTGTAGGCGTCCACAGGCTCGGCGGCTATTTTGTCCAGCACGTCCAGCCCCTCAATGATTTCACCGAAGACTGTGTACTTACCGTCCAGGGAAGGCACGCCGCCGGTGGTTTCGTAGGCGCGGAGCTGCTCGGGCGTGAGCTTGCGGCCGGCCATGGCCTGGGCCTGGTAGGGGGTGAGCTTTTCGCCCTGCACCATGTAGAAATCAATGCTGGAGGAAAGCTTGCCGGGGTTCTGGTCGTCGTCGTAGCGGGCCATGCCCAGGGCCCCGCGCCGGTGAAAGTGCTCCCCGGTAATTTCGGGCGGCAGATGGTAGCGCCCCAGCCGGATGGTGCGGTTTTCGGTACGACCACCCTGCACGGCAAAGCCCTTTACCACTCGGTTGAACACAGTTTCGTTGAACACACCCTTGCGGGCCAGCAGCAGGAAGTTGGCCTTGTGAATAGGGGTGTCGTCAAACAACCGTAGGCGAATGTTGCCCAGGCGCGTTTCCAGCAGCACTTCCGAGCCGGGGTACTGCTGGCCGTAGGCACGCAGCTCGGCCACAGCGTTGGAGTCGCCGAGTGTGGCCAGGTTGGGGCCGGGCACGGGTGGTGGGGTAGGGGCCGTTGGGGCGGCCTGCTCCTGCACGGGTGCCTGCTGCTGGCAGCTGCCCAGGCTCAGGGCGGCAAGGCCCAGCGTCCAAAACAAACGGTTCATAGCATCGGGTAAAAAAAGCCCCCGGCAGCGGGGCGCTCCGGGGGCAAACATACCTATTCAGAGGAATCCTATGGCTACCAGCCGTCGTCGGCCTTTTTCTCGGCTTTCTTAGCGGGCTTTTTTTCTTTTTCCTTGCGCTTGGTGCTGCCTTCGTCGTTCTTGGTCTTCACTTTTACTTTCTCGGCCTCAGCCGGAGCAGCGGGTACTTTAGCAGTAGGCTGGGGAGCCGCAGGAGGCGGCGGGGCCATGTCGGCGGCCGGCCGGATCAGGTCAGGGGCTTCCACCACTTTTTCCTTGAGCTGTGCCAGCAGCAGGTTCTGCGGCACCAGTTGGTTGTCTTTCCAGGCCGCGAGGTGCTCATCAAGCTTGTCTTTTTCTTCCTTTTCGATAGGCTTTTTCAGCATCTTATCGAGGTTGGGGCTACCGGCGTCTTTCCAGGCCGTAAGCCACATGGAGCCCACGAAGCTGGACGCCAGCTGAATCCGGATCATCACCATGCCGCCTACCTGGGCCTTGTCGTAGGCGTCGGCAAACTCATCGGAGTAGGCGCGGCGCGTCTGGCCAAAGCGGTGTGAAAACACGTATTTCTGCTCGGGTGTGAAGTTACGGCCCAGTTGCTCCTCAATATCAAAGGTGGCACCCAGGAAACCGTACGACTCCTGTAGGGCCTGCCAGGTGTCGGCCAGAGGCGTTTTGATGTACTTGGCCGGCTTATTCTGCAGCTTGAATTCGGCAATATGGCGCTCCGGCACCTTGTTTTCCCAGAGCGGCTGAATGCCTTCCTGGTTGGAAAGCTGCCCGTTGTGGTTCACCGTAGTGCGCAACGGAGAATAGGCATCGGCTACGTAGTGGCTCAGGTCGGCCGAGAGGCGCACGATCTGGGCCGTGTCGCCGGCGCGGAAGGCCTGGGTGAGCTTTTCCCGCACTTCATCTATCACCCAGGGCAGGGTGCCGTACTTGCGCAGGGTGTCGGCCTTGTATTTCGCCGTGGCCTTTTCCCACTCCTTGGGTACCGAGCCAAACGGGTTTTCGCCGTAGTGGTCCATGTAAATGAAGTGGCGGCTGGCTTCCACCGAATCGTTTTCGGCCCGCTGCTCGGCCGCGTTGGAAAACTGCACCAGCTGGTTCAGATGCCGAAAATAGAAGCCCTGCATACTCCCGGGCAGCGAGTACACGGCCAGCTGGGTTATGACTTTGTGGCTGAAACCGCCCCAGCCCGGCGAGAAAAACGGGCAGAGCAACACTAGTAGCGTAAGGCAGATTTTCTTCATAGCAACTCCGGAATAGGATGGGTGGCCCGCTTGGGCAACGTTCAAAGTTCGGTATTTTTCCGGGGCAGCAAAAAACGCGCCGGCTGCCCCGGTACCGCGCTTTCCCGTAACGTTACGGACTGCTCCCCGTTTTTTGTTTCCGTGACTACCATCTCCAAAAAGAAAATTTCTTACCCCATCAGCGAGCGGCTGTGCCAGTACCTGCAGCACTACGACCGGGAAGCGCCGCTGCCCGTCACCTACGCCGATCTGCTGCGCAGTGGCGGGGCCTACCCGCTGCTCGACCGCCAGGGGCGCGACACGCTCTGGGAAACCCTGTTCTACGAGCCCCAAACGCTGCAGGAGCTTAGCCACGGCCTGACGGAAGTGTATGCCCTGCTGAAAACCGGCGGCGACCTGTCGTTCACGGAGCACCTGCTGGCCGACCGCATCGACTACTGCCGCTTCGGCAACAGCAACCCCTTCCGGGTGCGCATCGTCAACCAGTTCAACGACAACTACGACTACTTCTACGTGAAGCAGGCCGATGCCTCCCGCGTGTACGGCCTGGAACTGGAGCATCTGCTGGCGCCCAACTCCATCAACTACCTTGTTAGCGGGGCCACGCTCATCGAGGAGCACATTGCCGGCATTCCCGGCGACGACTTCATCCGCGACCGGCTGCAGCGGCCCCACCTCAACCAGGTGCGCATTGCCAAGGAGTTCGTCAAGTTCAACGAGCGGTGCTTTGCCCGGCTGCTGGGCGATATGCGCGCCTACAACTACGTGGTGGACGTGACGGCCGACTTCGAGGACGAGCAGTACCGCCTGCGGGCCATCGATTTCGACCAGCAAAGCTACGAGGGCCGCAAAACCATGTACCTGCCCCAGTTCTTCAAGGACAACCGCTCCCTGGTGCAGCTCTGCGCCCGCCTGCTTTCCCCGGAAAGCATCCGCCAGTACCAGACGGAGGAGCGCACCCTGATGCTGCGCCGGGCCCGGGCCGAGCGCTACCGCCTCAAGGATCTGCTGGATTGTATGCGCCAGGAAACGCTGGCCCCGCCTGCCAAGGTTGCCCAGCTGCGCCAGGAGCTCAACGAGCACCACCACACCACCCGCTTCGACCGCTGCGACTCCATGGGCGACATTGTGCGCCTGCACCTGAAGATGATGGTGGTGCGCATGCGCCTGCCTACGTAGTGGCTGTTTAGGCCTGAATATGCGCAGGCAGGCTGCCTCAGAACATTAGCCCTGTAAGCAAGCAGGAGCGCTGTATGCGCAACGAAAAACTACCACTGAGGCTGCCCCAGATTGATAATCAGGCCCAGTGAAATTTCCACGCCGCCGGGGCTGATAACGTCTACCAGGTCGCGCAGGCGCTGAGAGGGGTTGGTGTAGCCATTCTGGTAGGTGATAGGGTCGCCGGTGAAACGGGCTCCGTAGCCGAGCGTGCCCAGCAAACCAAGCCGGCCCGGCTGCCAGCGCAAGCCGCCGCGCAGATGCAGCACACCACTGGGCGCCATGCTGTAGATAGCCTGCTCCTGATCCAAGGTGACTTCTGCGTTGTCGATGCGGCCGGTACGTGCCAGGTTCACCCCGAAGTAAGGGCTAAGCTCTGCCTGAGGCCGCAGGAAATACCGCGCGCCCACCCCGATTTTGCCGCCTACGCCAATACCTAATCCCGCATTCAGATCCAGGTTAGGCATCAGCAGATACGCATACGAAATCCCCCAGCCGTAAGGCGCGCCCCAGCCGGCTTCAATGCTGAGGCTGGACTGATGGTAGCGCGAAGGCTGCTCGCTCAGCAGGGGCACCGGTATCCGCGGCTGGTCCACTGCTGGAACCGGTGGGTTGGCGGCGTTGGGCTGGGTTTGTAGTTCGGTCTGAGCCTGGGCGTAGCTCACCGTCGATAAGGCCACCGCAGTGGTCAGAATAACAAGTTGTTTCATAGCATCCCAAAGATGCGCGGAATCTGAGTGGGGAGAAACAACAAGTGCCAAAAAAGCAGGGGAGAGACGGATTTTCCTAGCTGCCGTGCACTTCTCCTACCGGGGACTCCTGGCGCCGGCTGAGCAGCTCGCTGAGCTTGGTGTAAATAAACTCGGCTGCCTGGTCGCGGAGCTTGTCGGTGGGGCCGGGCAGCAGCTCGCGGTACTCCTGGGCCCGGCCTTCCACCAGCATCGTCACGAATATGGTGCCGGAGGGCTTGTCGGGGGTTTCGGAGGCCCCGGGCCCGAACAGGCCGGTAATGGCCACGCACACATCGGCCGTGGGCAGTTGCTGCTGCAGGCCCTGCGCCATTTCGTTGGTTGTCTGCTGGCTTTCGGCCGAGTAGGTATCGAGGGTTTTCTTTTTCACGCCCAATAGGCGTTGCTTGGCTTCGCCGTGGTACGTGACCACGGAGCCCAGCAGCACCTCACTGATGCCCTGGGCCGGTGCCAGCTGAGCCGCAACCCAGCCGCAGGTGCAGCTTTCGGCCAGGGCCAGTGTGAGCTTGTGCTGAAGGAACTGCTTTACCAGATTATCAACCGAGGAGGATTTCATAGGGGCAGAGAAGAAGTGCGCAGCCTCCATACGCCACCATGCCCGCTACAAGTTGCAAGTGTTGAGCTTGGCAGCAGCCGGCAAAACCGACCCCAACTGTTATTCGGTGCCCTGTTGTAGCCGGAAGCGCACCCGCCGCCGGAAAAGAAATCAGCCTGGCCGGAAGGCGAGAAACAGCAGGATTGTGGGAAAACAACGCGGCATGCCTACTATTCTGTGGGCAATGCGTACCTTTTGGCGGCCCCGCCCGGTTGGGCGGGGCTTGATCTGTTTCCTTTCATTTTTCAGCCACCTACTACATGGCCACTCCCGAAGACTTTGAGGCCGCTGCCGCCCGCAGCAAAGAGCTGCCCGCCAAGCCCGACAACACCACCTTACTCAAACTCTACGCCCTCTACAAGCAAGGCAGCGAAGGCGACGTTTCCGGCGACCGGCCCGGTGGCTTCGATTTCAAAGCCATTGCCAAATACGACGCCTGGGCCAGCCAGCGCGGCAAATCCCAGGAAGAAGCCCGCCAGGAGTACATCGACTTCGTGAACTCCCTGTTTTAAGGGGCTAAATAGCTAAATGGCAGAATGGTTACCGGATTGGCTGACAAGCTGTACAACCCAATCAGGTAACCATTCTGCCATTTAGCTATAAAACCATTCGCTACACCTTGGGCGCGGGCAGGTCGAAGGCTTCGGCGTTGTGCTCGAAATGGCCTTTGTGCGACCCGTCGCAGAAAGGCTTGTTTTTGGAGAGGCCGCAGCGGCAGATGCTGATTCGCTCCCGGCCGGCCAGGCCGTAGGCGTTGCCCTGGGCATCTACAAGTTCGAAGTCGGGGCCCTCTACGCGGAGGGAGCCATTGCTGAGGACGGTGATTTTGGTAGCCATAAGAAGGAAGAAGGAAAAGAAACCCCGGCCGGAGCCCGGGCAGAAAAGAACACGCGGCCGTTGTTGCCAAATGGCCGCAAGTCGCAAGTAACGCTATTTGGGAAGAAGCCGGGCTGCCAGCCCGAACCAGCGGCAGGAGCGGCGGAGCTAGTAATCTGGCGTGGAAGCACCTAGCGCAGCTCTTTGCGCATCACGTAGTCGTTCATCCAGTAAGGGCCAATGGGAATGTCCTCCTCGTGGTGGCGCAGAAAGCCCTGCCGCTCGTAGAAGGTCAGCGCGGGGTTGTGGCGGTTCACGTTCAGCTCCAACGCCCGGCCCCCAGCCTGGCGGGCGGCCTGCTCCACGGCGCCAATCAGCTGCTGGCCCAGCCCCTGGCTCTGGTGAGAAGGCAGCAGGTACAGCTTATGCAGCTTGAAGACGGCCTCATCGGCCGGCAGCAGGCGGGAAAACGACGCGAAGCCAGCCGCGTGTCCGTCGGTGCGCAGCAGCAGAAACGTGTGGCCATCCTCGGTGATCTGCCGGTGCAAAGAGGCCGGCGTGTAGATGACGCGGTACATGTACTCCAGCTGCTCCCGCGAAATAATGAAGCGGTAAGTAGGCTCCCAGGTAGCCTCGGCCAGGCCGATAATGGTCGGAATGTCGGCCAGGGTGGCGGGCTGAATGCTGATGGCAGCGGCGGCAGAAGTCGTCATACGCTGCAAAAACGGTATTATTTCAACTAAAACCGAACCCCGGCGGGCCAATTCCTCGTTTTTGGGCCGGAAATTGCCGCTTTCGGCCTGCCATAGCCTACGGGAGGCTCGTTGCCTTACTTTCCCGCTCTTCTGCCTATGAAACGTTGCCTGCTTTCCTTTTCCATTGTTGCCGCCGTGCTGGCCGGGGCGCCGCTGTCGGCTTCGGCCCAGCAAACCACCGGAACTTCTACCACTACCACGCCTACGCCCGCTTCCTCGGCCGTGGAGCGCGACCTGCGCACCTTCACCGACTGGGTAAGCCAGACGATGACCAAAGCGGAAGCCGGCGCCCGCCGGGAGTGGCCCCGCCTGATGTCGGACTTCGACCGCCAGAGCCAGCGCCTCGACCGCGCCGCCGACAGCCTTTCCGTGCAGTCAAGGCGAGAGTATGCCGCCGAAAAAGCCCGCTACAAGGAATGGGCCGCCGAGCAGCGCCGCCTAGAAGCCCAGGCCCGTCAGCCTGAAACTGCCCAGCAAACCCAGGACCGCCTGCTCAACGAGAAAGTGCAGGTGAGCCGCGCCCGGGCCACCGAGCTGCCCGACCTGTACGAGCGGCTGCTGACGACAACCCGCGAGCAGAAGCGCCAGTGGACGCAGCGTGACTGGGCCGCCGCCAGCGAAGTGCTTAGTCGCTTGAATGCACGCTACGAGCTAGTACGCCAGCAGCTAAGTCTGGAGGAGCGCCTGCGTATCCGTACGCTCCAGGGCGAGTTTCGTACCCTGGAAGGCGCCCGCGCCACCAAAGAATACCTCAGCGAAAAGTAATCGGTGGCGCTAGGAAGCAGCCCGGTGCTGGTGTAGCAGCCAGCGCCGGGCTGCGGCGGCATCGTAGAACAGCTGGGCCGGCAGCAGGTCAGACACGTGCTCGACAAACGCCTGACTGATATACAGATTGCGCAGGTCGGGAGAGAATACGTAGGCAAAGGCCCGTAGCCCTGCTTCCATAGCCAGTGGCAGCCACTCAAACTCCAGCCACGACATAGCCTCAGTCCAGTCGCCGGTTGCTTCGGTCTTGTCGTTAAGAATAAGGGATATACGGTGTTCTTTGTGCGCGGCAAGTTCGGCTTTAGCAGTCAGAATAACAGCCTCAGCCGTGAGGTTGCCATACCACTGAATGTACAACAGCTCATCCTGCGGGTAGTACCGAAAGGCGGCTACCGGCATGCCATACCGGTCGGGGATGATGCCCAGATCTTGGAAATGCGCGGGAGACGTCATAAAGCCGAGCGTAAGTTGTAACTACTAAACATACGCGTTTCTCGGCTACTGGTACTACTGGTTAGGTGCAAGTATTTCGAGGTTGCCTGCTACCGGCTAAGCGGCCATGCAGTTAACTCAAGAGCCCCTATTGCTTACAGTTGAGCTGGTTGTTGGATGATGGCCAGTCGGAATAGGAAGCTGGCAGGAAGATGCTGCTTAGGAGCTGGCTGCCAGCTTTTCCGGCTGGTTTAGGTGCAGCGCGGGGCCTGAGTTTCCGCTACTTTTGTGGCTCACGTTCTGCTCACGCCTGCCTTTCTCATGCATATTGCCATCGTCGGTAACATTGGTGCCGGCAAAACCACCCTAGCCAATAAGTTGGCTCACCACTTCAACTGGGAAGTGTTTCTGGAAGACGTCGACCACAATCCTTACCTGAAGGATTTCTACGACGACATGCCGCGCTGGGCCTTTCACCTGCAGGTATACTTTCTCAACAGCCGCTTCCGCCAGACGCAGCGCATCAAGCAGCTGCAGCAGGCCAGCAAGGGCGTGATTCAGGACCGCACGATTTACGAGGACGCGCACATCTTCGCGGCCAACCTGCACGAGTCAGGTTTGATGACGGAGCGGGACCACCAGAACTATCTGAACCTGTTTGACTCGATGATCAGCATGGTGAACCCGCCGGATCTGCTGCTGTACCTGAAAGCCGACCTGCCCAAGCTGATTTCGCAGATCGAAAAACGCAACCGCGACTACGAGAACAACATCAAAATCGAGTACCTCAAAAACCTGAACGAGCACTACGAACGGTGGATCAGCAGCTATAAGTATGGCAAGCTGCTGATCGTAGACGTGAACCAGCTCGACTACGTGAACAACCCCGAGGACCTGGGCATCATCGTCGATAAGATCAATAGCACCCTGTTCGGGCTGTTTTGAAGTTGAATGGCTTTCTGGTTGAATAGCTGTCATGGCCGGCCAGGACGAAGAAGCCCTTCGTCCTGGCCAATGCAGGACGCTCTGAAATGTAAAAAGGCCCTGACGTCCATACGTCAGGGCCTTTTTACATTTCAGAGCTATACCTTTTTCAGGGCGAATGGCTAACGTGGCCCACCAGGATAATCGGCCAGCAAGAACCATAAAACCAGCAAACCAAGCAGCTTACTCTTCCATCATGGCCTCATTGAGGAAGCGGACGAAGGGCTGGGCCGCTTGCCAGGCGGCCAGAACGCGGGCCGGGAAGTCGGGACGGAGCACGTCGGCGTCGGGTACGGCCTGCCACACGAAGAAGCTTTTCAGCCGCAGCCATTCGATGTCGGGGTCTTCGCGGTCGTAGCCTTTGGGAGCAGTTTTCAGGGCCTGGGATTGGTCGAGGCCCTTGGGAAAGTTGTGTAGTAGCTCCGGGGCCTGGCGCAGGGCATGGAATTCGGTGGGATTGTAGTGGATTTCCTGCCGGACGCGGGCCAGCTGGGCCGGCTCGGGCATCCAGCGGCCGGCGCCTATGTAGGTTTCGCCGCCGGGCTCCAGCGCAATGAAGTAGCCCGCCCAGGGGCTGTGGCGGCC
Source organism: Hymenobacter guriensis (assembly GCF_015773195.1). Taxonomy (GTDB): domain Bacteria; phylum Bacteroidota; class Bacteroidia; order Cytophagales; family Hymenobacteraceae; genus Hymenobacter; species Hymenobacter guriensis. The sequence goes on along the minus strand of NZ_JADWYK010000001.1, from coordinate 327,076 downwards.
GCCGCGCTTGATGCCCGCGCCCATGTGGCGCTTGTAGGGCTCGTCGCTTTGCTGAAACCGGTCGTTTTTATTGATGCGGTACATCACGTCCGAGGGCGTGAGCGGGGCCAGGTCGGGCTCGAAGGCGGCAGCGCCGCGCAGCAGCTCGGCTACGAGTTGGGTGTAGGCGACGCGGGCGCGCTGGTAGTCGGCGCGGTGCTCATCCATCCAGGCTTTGTGGTTGTTGGCGCGCAGCTGGCGCAGAAATTCCAGGACAAGGGCATTGTTCATGCCTGCTTGAACTCTCACGGCCGGCCGGAAGTTGGCCCGATCAGCGAAAAACTTACGGCTTTTTCAGGGCCTGTGAGTCGCTGAGCGGGAGCCGGTCGTTGAGGTGCCAGTCAAAGGGCAGGAAGCTGAACGTGGTGCCGGCGGCTAGTGGCGCGTGGGCGTAGCGGTTCACAAACGCCAGCAGGGCCGGCTGACTGGTGCCGAAATCGGCCCCATACCAGTCAAACAAACTCGAAAGCTGCGGCTGTGGCTTGGTAAGCTGGTTGTAGGTGGGGTCGTTAAGAAAGCGGCGCGTCTGGGCTTCCAGCTGCTGCTCCAGGCGGGCGCCCTCATAGGCCTCGTTCAGCAGCGGGGGCGAGGATACGGCGGCCTGCACCAAGGCAAAATGTACCCGTGCGTCGCGGAAAGCGGCCTGCAGAAACTGCTTTTCCACCTGATTCAGGGAATACGTCTGCCCGCCCGCATATACTACCGGGGCTTCCCAGGGCGAAAAGCTGCCCGTGGCCTTGGACTTGATGCGCGCATCGGTGAGGCTGCTCAGCGGGTAGTACTGGAGCACCAGACTTACCGCGTGGGCGTTGTAAGCGTTTATCCAGTAGGCTTTGATGTCGTTGGGCGACCAGGTAGCCGGGTCGGGAGCCGTTTCATCCAGCTGCTCCAGGTACTCAGCCAGGGCGTCCTCATCCGCCCGAAAGCCGCGGTAGTCCACCCGGCCATCGGCCAGCACGTGGCGGGCGAGCAGCGCCGTCCAGGCGGCGTGGGAAGGCGCCGGCCCGGCTGTAGCCGTAGCCAGCGGAAGCAGCCAGCACAGCACCATAATGCCGAGCAGCCTGCTCGCAACGCGAAAAGCCGGGGTCAGAAGCAACACAATAAAGGGCAACAGGTGTGTAGAAGGGCAGGTACCTGCCTGTAAGCGGGTGGTGTTCTTTTCCCTTCAGTTTGGGCAGATGCACACGTTCCAATTTACGGGCGGATTCCTCAAAAGTACTAGCTTACCGCTTGTTATCCAACTGCCTGCGTAGCTGTGTGCCGGCTGGCACCGCCAGGCTATTTTCGGCTCAGCACCTGCACCGCGTCGCCTACGCGCAGGGTGCCTTGGCCGGGGCCGGTCACATTCTGCCCAAACATGACTTTGCCTCCCTGGGTGCGGTAAGAGGCAAGGGTGCGCAGGGGTTCAGCACCTTTCTGAGCGGTTTGCTGGTCGATGGTCGTCATCACGCAGCGGCCGCAGGCGCGCACGGCCCGGAAAGCCAGCTCGCCTACCCGGAACTCGTGCCAGGAGTCTTCTTCCCAGGGCGTGCCGCCTTCGAACACGAGGTTGGGCCGGAAGCGGTTCATGGGCACAGGCTCCGGCAGGCGGGAGTTTAGCTCAGCCAGGGCCTCGGTACCGGCCAGCAGAAACGGGTACCCGTCAGCGAAGCTTACCACGGCATCGGCGGGGTTCAGCTCGGGCTCCACGGGGCGCACTACCATATCCGACATATACACTAGGCGGCACTCCCGGCCGAGGGCCGCGCTTAGCCATTCGTCGGCTTCGCGGGAGCCGCGCCAGGCAAACACCATATCATCCCAGATGGTCACGAACAGGGTGCGCTCAGGCGTGGCCTCAAAGGGGACGTACAGCGGCAGCAGCTCGGGACGCTGGCGGTGGGAAAGCAGAAAGCCGTTGTAAGCCGGCGAAACCTGCAGCAGGGCCATATCCGCGTGCTGGCGCTGGGTCATGAACTGGTTGCGGTGGTCTACAATCAGCCAGCGCCGGTCATGGCGCAGGCCGCGGGCCGTCACCTCCGCCTCCGTCACGCGGATGCCGCCCAACGACTTCACAGGGTAGATATACAGGTCGGAAAGAAGGAGAGGTGCAGCCATACCGTAAAGGTAAGGGAAGGCCGCCAGCCGCCGAGTCGCTGGGGTTGGCTTGCGCTGAAAAAACCGCGTACTTGCAAGGCCAGCCTTGTTTTATGACGGACGCTTCCTCGCTTTGCCTGAACTGTGACCAGCCTCTAACGGCCGGTACCTATTGCGCCCACTGCGGGCAGCCGCGGCCCCACCGCCTGTCGGTAGGGCACGTGCTGCACGAGCTGGTGCACGTATTCACCCACGCCGACAAAAGCATTTTCGGCTACGCTGCCCTGGTGCTCACCCGCCCCGGCCAGGTGGTGCGTGACTACCTGCGCAGCCGGCGCAAGCGGTACTTCAACCCGTTCCAGTTTCTGCTGCTGACGGTGGGTTTCGTGACGCTGCTGGCTAATGCCCTGCACTATTACGATTCGCTGGGTGAAGCCGTGCAGCAGCAGATCGGCAGCCGGGTGTCGGCCACGCAGCTACAGCACGTGCAGACGTATTTTCATGCCCTGGGCAAGTACTTCAACATCTGGTGGCTGGCTTTGCTGCCCCCGCATGCCCTGCTCATGTGGCTGGTATACCGGCGGCGCGGCCTCAACTACGCCGAGGCTTTTCTGGTGCAGGTGGTCATCAGCAGTGCTTACCAGGTGCTGCTGCTGGGGCTGCTGCCGTTGCTCACCGTGGTGCCGTGGCGGGTGCCGGGCAGCAGCACCGCCCTGCTGGGCGGGATTATCACGGTGGTATACCTCACGCTGGTTGGGAGGCAGGGCTTCGGGCTAAGCTGGGCCGGAGCCTTTGGGCGGGCGTTGCTGACGGGTATTCTCTACATCATCATCGACTTCCTGCTCAACTACCTCGTGTTTCATTGGTACGTGTTTGGGTAGCTGGGCAGGCTTGTAAAAAAAGACCTTCATACCGGGGTGTAGCCCAAGTATGACGGTCGGAAAAAGTCAGGAAGAGTAGCTGAGCTTATTTGGTGGCGGCAGCTTCCTGCTGCTGGGCCAGGAGCACGGCCTGGTACAGATTCACGAGGCCACCGGTGCTGGAAAGCGTGCCGAAGTCCACCAGCTTATCGGTGCCGGGCTGGCGCACCTGCACCTTGCTGGGCACGGCTGATTGCAGGATAATGCGCTTGAGGTCCTGGGCCGTAAGACGCGGGAAGTATGATTTCAGCACGGCGGCCATACCGGCTACCACGGGGGCGGCCATGCTGGTACCGCTCAGGTTGCCGTACTCGCTGCCGGGCAGGGTGGAGTAGATCTGCACGCCGGGCGCAAACACATCTACCTGCTGGGGGCTGTAGTTGGAGAAGTCGGCCACGAGGTGCTCATCGGCCAGGCGGGCAGCAGCGCCCACGGTAAGCAGGTTGGCAAACGGCTGCCCGGCCAGGGTGCGGGCGGCGGGGTACTGGGCCACCTGGTCGAGGTTGTTGGCTTCGTTGCCGGCCGAGTGCACCAGCAGCACGCCCTTGCTACCAGCGTACTTGATGGCATCTTCCACGGCTTGGCGCTGGGGCGAGAAGTACTTGCCAAAGCTCATGTTGATGATCTGTGCCCCATTGTCCACGGCGTAGCGGATGGCGTTGGCTACGTCCTTGTCGCGCTCATCCCCGTTGGGCACGGCCCGCACGGCCATGATACGTACCAGCCCGCCGGCCACGCCCAGCACGCCCAGGTTGTTCTGGCGGTCGGCAGCAATGATGCCGGCTACGTGGGTGCCGTGCATGGGGTCGGGGCCCATCACGTCGCGGTTGCCGTAACTGCGGTCCTTGGTGTCGTCGGGGTTGTCGCCCACGATGGTGCGCGGGTTGAAGGCCGGGTCGAGGGAAAACTCTACCAGGTTCTTGTTTTGCTCGTAGGCCTCCTTCATCTCCTTCAGTACCGATTCCAGGTCGGGCTGGTCGTACTGACGCAGGTTGAGGTAGTACATCAGGGCCACCTCGCGCAGCTGCTCATCGGGCGTGGTGGGGTTGCGCAGAGTAGCGGTATCGAGGCGCGAAACGCCCAGCTCCCGGCGCAGCTTGTCAGCCAGCTGCTGGGTTTGCTCATACACGGCCTTGATCTGCGTGTACTGGGCGTGGTCTTCGTCGTAGTGGGCTTTATAGGACTTCTTTACCTGCTGGTAGAGGTCGTACTCGGCACGCTTGGCCTCAGGCACGGCCACGCGCAGCTTGCCTTCATACAGGGGCTTAAGCCTGGCGTAAAGGCGCGTGTCTTCGTAGGATTCCACGTCGATGTTGCGGCCGTCCTTGCCGCCCAGGAAATTCCAGCCGTACACGTCATCCACGTAGCCGTTGCGGTCATCGTCCTTGCCGTTGCCGGCAATTTCCTTCGTGTTGCGCCAGAGCACGCGCTTGAGGTCGGCGTGGGTGGTGTCGATGCCCCCGTCAATCACGGCAACAATGACCGGGGAGGCCACCCGCTTGCTGAGCAGCTCCTGGTAGGCCCGCTGAGCGCTGATGCCCTGCACCCCGTCGGTTTTGGGGTCGAGCAGGTGCCACTGTGGGGCGGGAGGAGCCGGCGCTACCGGGGCCGAGGATTGAGCCTGGGAGGCGAACGGCAGAGCACTCAGGCCCAGCAAACTGATAAAAACGGGAATACGCATGCGAGAAAATCAAGTAGACTACCGGCCCTTGGCAACTTTGGGGCCGGGAAGATACGGGAAGCTACCGACGCGGACTGGCCGCGTGGGGTTGCCAGTTGCGGGTAGCTTTACCAACAGATAGGAAGAAGTGAATTGTTCACTGCATACAAGCTAGTAACCTTTGTCTGTAGCAAAAGCCTCTTTCGAGGAGCGTGACTCAACATATCTAAACAGATCGTCTTAATGAATTATTCCCTCAAACAGGGCGCTCAGCTAGTATGGGGCATAACATGGCGTATAGTGACCTCGCTGGCTGGATTCTATACTTTAGCCGGAGTAGGCGAGTGGCTCCATTATATTACGCGGAGTTCAATTCAACATCCTACGATTAGCGTAGGACTGACCGTTTTATACAGCTTCTATGCTTTTTGCTTTTTTGTAGTGCTGTTAGCATTCATAACGCCATTTCAATCAAGCTGGCAGAGAGCATACTGGTATAGCCACGCTAGTGCTGTGTTCCTATACATGCTGATTACACTATTCCTGTTTGGTGCTTTCTATGGTTACCCGGATAGGCCTTTTCGGCTGATGTATATGCTTGGGAGTGGAATAGGAGGGCTACTGCTTCCTTTCTTGGTGCAGAAAGCTACTAACAAGTTTCGTTATCCTTTAGGGCCTATTTGACGAGCATCTTCATAAGTAAATGGCACGAAGCGGACGGGACGCTACGTCCACGCCGCGCAACCTGCGCGGCGCGGGCGGGTTCTATACCCGCCGAAGGGTAAACCCAATACCTTTACGCCCCGCGTTCCTCTCAGCTTTCGTATGCGCATCCGCTCCACCAGCTTCCTTCGCGCCGCCCTGGCGACATTCTTCCTTCTTACTTATACACTACTACTTGGCAAAGTCCACGCCCAGGCCCCCAAAACCTGGACGTCGTCGGAAATTCTGCTGGGGCTGAAGAAGCTGAACGTGCTGGGCTCGGCCCTGTACCTGGCCGCCCACCCCGACGACGAAAACACCCGCCTGATTGCCTACCTCGCCAACGGCCGCCTGGTGGAAACTGGTTACCTGAGCTGCACCCGCGGCGACGGAGGCCAGAACCTTATCGGGCCGGAGCTGCGCGAGCAGTTGGGCGTTATCCGCACCCAGGAGCTGCTGGCCGCCCGCCGCATCGATGGGGGGCGGCAGTTTTTCACCCGCGCCAACGACTTCGGCTTTTCCAAAACCCCCGAGGAAACCTTCACCATCTGGGACAAGGAGCAGGTGCTGGCTGATATGGTGTGGGTTATCCGGCAACGCCGCCCCGACGTCATGATTACCCGCTTTCCGCCCGATGCCCGGGCAGGCCACGGCCACCACACCGCCTCGGCCCTGCTGGCCATTGAGGCGTTTTCGGCCGCCGCCGACCCCAAGCGCTTCCCCGAGCAGCTGAAGTTTGTGCAGCCCTGGCAGGCCAAGCGCCTCGTCTGGAACACGGGCTCCTTTTTCGTGAAGCCCGGCGAGAACATGGACGGCTACCTCAAGCTCGATGCCGGTGGCTACAACCCGCTGCTGGGCCAGAGCTACGGCGAAATTGCGGCCCGCAGCCGCTCCCAGCACAAAAGCCAGGGCTTCGGCTCGGCCGCCACGCGAGGCGAGGCGCTGGAGTATTTTCAGCTGCTGAAAGGGGAGCCCGCCAAAACCGACCTGTTCGAGGGCGTGGACATGACCTGGAACCGGGTGCCCGGCGGCGCGGCTATTGGGAAGATGATTGATGAAGTGATTCGCAAGTATGACCCGAGCAACCCGAGTGCGAGTGTGGCGGGGCTGCTAAAGGTGCGGATGGCACTAGGGAAATTGCCAAAGGAGGCAAGCTATTGGGATGGTGAGAAAGAAAGAGAAATTGACAGGCTGATATACGGATGCTTGGGACTAAGCCTATCTGCTACTTCTCAGGAGGCGTCAATTCCGTCTGGCGACAAAATTCATATAAACGTCGAGGCATTAAGTCGCTCATCTGTACCTGTTAAACTGATATATATTGTACAGGTCAATTTTCATACTAAGGAAATAGCTATTGCGTCCTCCGAAGAAAATCAACTAGGTCTTTTAGGACAAGCTGTTGAGAATTTGAAAGCTAATAAGCCGTTTAGCAAGCAAATTGATTTTATAGTGCCTAGTGAATATTCAGTGTCACAGCCTTATTGGTTGCGCGATAATGGAACTGTAGGTATGTATAAAATTCCCAAAGTAGTAGAGTCCATAGATTGGCCTATGCATGGTTCAGCAAATTTGGTGGACAGGGACGTTCTGGGTAAGCCTGAAAATATACCAGTAGCTGAGGTCTTCTTTGTGCTAGAAGTAAATGGAACAAAAATTTTCTATACCATCCCCGTCCAATACAAAAGCACCGACCCGGTAGAAGGAGAGAAGTACCGCCCGCTAACGGTGGTGCCGCCGGTGGCCGTGAACATTGGCGGGCGGGCCTACGTGTTTGCCGATAACCAGCCCAAAACGGTGCCCGTGACCTTGCGCGCCGGCAAAGCGGGCGTGAAGGGCAGCGTGGCCCTCACCCTGCCCGCTGGCTGGAAGGCCGAGCCTGCCAGCATCTCCTTCGATCTGCTCGCCAAAGACGCCGACCAGACGGTGTACTTCCAGGTGCAGCCCGGCGCGGGCGCGGCCGAGGGCAAAGGCGAGCTGCGGGCCGTGGCTACCGTGGACGACCAGCCGTACACGCGCGGCATCCAGACCATTCAGTACAACCACATTCCCACCCAAACGCTGTTTCCCGAGGCCGTGGCTCCGCTCGTGAAGCTCAACCTTAAGCGCAAGGGTCAGGAAATCGGCTACCTCATGGGCGCCGGCGACGAGGTGCCCGACGCCCTGCGCCAGGTGGGCTACTCCGTCACGCTACTCAAGCCCGAGGACATTACGGAGGAGCGCCTGCGCCGCTTCGATGCCGTGGTGCTTGGCGTGCGCGCCTACAACACCGTGGACCGCCTCCGTTCCCTGCAGCCCACGCTGCTACGTTACGTGGAGCAGGGCGGCAACTTGGTGGTGCAATACGTAGTGAACCGCGGCACCGTGCTGCCTGAAATCGGCCCGTACCCGCTCACGCTCTCCAACGACCGGGTGACGGTAGAAAACGCGCCCGTGACCTTGCTGAACCCCAAGCAGCCGTTGCTGAACACGCCCAACAAGATTACCGCCCAGGACTTTGAAGGATGGGTGCAGGAACAGGGCCTTTACTACCCCAGCAAGTGGGACCCCAAGTACCAGACCGTCATCAGCGCCCACGACCCCGGCGAGCCAGCCAAGGAAAGCGCCATCCTCGTCGCCGACTACGGCAAGGGCCACTACATCTACACGGGCCTGAGCTTTTTCCGGGAGCTGCCCGCCGGCGTGCCCGGCGCGTACCGCCTTCTCACGAATATGGTGTCATTGGGGAAGTAGGTTTTTGATGGTGCCATGCCGAGCGAAGTCGAGGCATCTCGCGTGCTGACATTGCCAAAGTAACCGTCATGCTGAGCGAAGCCGAAGTATCTCTACCGCTTTGTTAGGTTACTATTACAACGAAGCGGTAGAGATGCTTCGGCTCCGCTCAGTATGACGTGCTTTAGTAATGAAGCTCCTGATTAATAACTAAGTAACGCATAAGCCACCCTTCGGGCACTCTTGCAAAAAGGAAGTAAATACCGCCCAGCACAGCCGCAACTCATGACTTCATCCAACGCTTCTGCCGACGACAAACCGCCGTTGCTGCCTTCCTGGCGGGCCTGGTACTGGCTGGTGCTGGGGGCGTTGGCGGTGGAAGTGGCCTTTTTTACGTACCTCACCCGCAGCTTCGCCCCATGAGTTTCCTCGACTGGCTGGTGCTGGGTGGCACGCTGCTGTTTATTGTGGGCTACGGCACCTGGCGCACCCGGCGGGCGGGCAACTCTTTGGATGGCTATCTGCTGGGCGGGCGGCAGGCGCGGTGGTGGGGCGTGGGGCTGAGCATTATGGCTACCCAGGCTTCGGCCGTCACGTTCCTGAGCTTGCCCGGCCAGGCCTACGCCGACGGGATGCGCTTTATCCAGTTTTACTTCGGGCTGCCGCTGGCCATGGTGCTCATTGCGGTGGTGGCGGTGCCCATCTACAGCCGGTTGGGCGTGTACACTGCCTACGAGTTTCTGCAAACCCGCTTCGACCGGCGCACCCGCACGCTGGCGGCGGGGCTGTTTCTGGTGCAGCGGGGTTTCAGCAACGGCCTGAGTTTGTACGCCCCGGCGCTGGTGCTGTCGGCCATTCTGGGCTGGGATACCACGCTCACGGTCTGCCTGCTGGGCGCGGTTATGATTACCTACACGGTAAGTGGGGGCACCCGCGCCGTTACGGTCACGCAGCAAGGGCAAATGGCCGTTATCTTCACCGGCATGGTGGTGGCGGGCTACCTGCTGGTGCACTACCTGCCAGCCGGTGTGGGCTTCACCGATGCCCTACACGTGGCGGGCCGCATGGGCAAGCTCAACCTGGTCGATTTTAACTTCGATTGGGAAAACCGCTACAACTTCTGGACCGGCATGACGGGTGGCCTGTTTCTGGCCCTGTCTTACTTCGGCACCGACCAAAGCCAGGTGCAGCGGTATTTATCAGGGCAGAGCATTACCCAAAGCCGGCTAGGCTTGCTGCTGAACGGGCTGGTGAAGGTGCCCATGCAGTTCGGAATTCTGCTGGTGGGGGTGCTGCTGTTCGTGTTCTACCTGTTTCAGCCTGCTCCGCTGTCCTTCAACCGGCCGGTGTATGAGCAGGTGCGTATGAACTCCGCGGCAGCCCCCGAAATGGCCCGTTTAGAAAAGGAATACGCCCAGGTGCAGCAGGCTCAGCAGGCCGCCGCCACGGCCCTGGTAGCCGCCCGCCACGCCCAGGATGCGCCTACCCAGGCCCGGGCTGAGCAGCGCCTGCAAACCACCCAGGCAGCCGCCGCCGGCCTCCGCACCGACTGGAAAGCTCTGGTGCAGCGCACCGCCCCCACCGCCGACGCGAAAGACACCGACTACGTGTTTTTGTCCTTTGTGCTGCGCTACCTGCCCCAGGGCGTGGTAGGGCTACTGCTGGCCGTGGTGCTGAGCGCGGCCCTCGGCAGCGCCAGCAGCGGCCTCAACTCCCTGGGCTCCACCACCGTCATCGACTTGTACCGCCCTTTCACGCGCCGCCCGCTGGCCCTCTGCACCGACAAGCACCTGGTGCGCGTGTCGCGCGGAGCCACGGTGGGGTGGGGGATGCTGGGCATTGGGTTTGCCCTGTTCGCGGCCCGCATGGAAAACCTGATTCAGGCCGTCAACATCCTGGGTTCCTTGTTTTACGGTACCATCCTAGGCATTTTCGCGGTGGCCTTTTTTCAGAAGCACGTGCACGGCCGGGCCGTGTTCTGGGCGGCCGTAGTGACGCAGGTGGCCACGCTGCTGGCCTTCTGGCTGACGGATATTGCCTACCTGTGGTACAACGTGCTGGGCTGCTTTCTGGTGATGGGGCTGGCGGAGCTGGGGCAGCGGGCCTCACCCCCCGGCCCCCTCTCCCGTTGAGAGGGGGAGCTAGGCGCCCGGCCTGCGCGGCTACTGCGGCTCGCGCCTTCGTAGCCGCTACCGCTTTCGAGCGTTTTCAGGCATGAAAAAGCCTGCTTCCTTTTTTAGGAAGCAGGCTTTTTTGCCGGTTAGGGGCGACTGGCTTACAGCTTGCCGTCTTTCTTGGCCTGCACCATGAGTTGGTCGTTCATCACGGCGTAGTCGTTGTTTTTGGCGTCGAGGGCTAGCTTCTTCGACTGCTCGGCGGCCGTTACGGCGCCTTTGTAGTCTTTCATTTTCAGCCGGATTTTAGCCTCCGTATGCACGTTCCAGAACTTGGGGTCGGTGGCGTTGGCTTTCTGCATCCAAGCCAGGGCCTGCTTCAGGTCCTTATCGTTGTCGTAGTAGTAAGCCGCGGCGGCTGCCAGGTCGTTGGCATTCGGCGAGGCATTTTTGATGACTTTCTCGTCAATCTGCGCCATCACCTTGGTTTCTACATCCGAGGAGATTTTGAACTTGGCACCCGTCAGCTCCCACTCCATGGCTACGTTGGCCGTAGCGGGCGTGAGGTCGGTGAAGTTGATGGTGAAGGTTTCGACTTTGCCTTGCTTGGGCGCCGTGATTTTCTCGGCAATCAGGCCGGGCAGCATGTACGACTTCACCGTGAAGCGCGCCACGTCCTCATCGTCCTTGAAGCCGTCGACATCCGCGCCCTGTTTGGTGCTTTTGTTGAGCACGACAATCCACTCGTTCTTTTTGGGGATGGTGTAGATGCCGTATTCACCGGCGGGTACTTTCTTGCCTTCCACCGTCACGTCGTCCGAAAACTTGATGCTGGTAGTGGCATTGGCACCCGTGCGCCAGCGCTTGTCGTAAGGCACCAGCCCGCCAAATGCCTTGCGTCCGCGCAGGCTGGGGCGGGAGTAGGTGATGGTTACGTCGGTGAGGCCCACGCGCTGCTGGATGGTGCTCTTGGGCGAAGCGGCGGGCGTATTGAGCTGGGCCTGTGCCGAGGAAACAGTCAGGACAAACGCGCCAGCCAGGGCGGTGCCGGCCAGCAAAGTGTTACGGGAAATAGCGTACATGGAAGCGGGTGAAGTGGGGTTGATACGGGGTAAAAGTACGGCTTTCGGGGTATAATAAACCGCCCGCTGCGGGCAAGCGTCAAGCTACTTCCCAATCAGCAAGAAGTCCGGGCGGCACTACCAGATTATCAGCAGGAAGGTAGCTGAGCAAGGTCTGTCGCGCCTCGGTATTTGGCAGGTTGGTCAGCGTCAGGTAGTAACAGTCTTCTACGGAAGTATACAGCAATAGCCACTTCCCAATCAGTTGCAGGCGGTAAAAATCCGTCCAGCGGTAATACGCCGTCTGGTCCGGCCAGTGTACTTCCACACCTTCTGAGCGTACTGAATACCCCGTAGGATGCAGGCGGACCGCAAACTGTCGATAGGCCTTCCGGTATTCCCACCATTGATGCAGCAGGCTTAGGCCGGTTAGTATAGCGGCCAGCAGGGCCCAAGCCAGCCATTTCTTCGGCCCAAAAATCCAATAGACAGTACCCGACGAAAGTGTGAACCCGAGCCACAGCTGGAATTTCTTTTTCCAGGAGTCCGACGTAGCCGGCTTACGCGGGCGGTTAGTGTTGCGCTGGTGCTGCTGCGTCTGGTGAATCAGCTGATATTCGGCGAAGGTGGGTGGTGAAGAGGGCACGTTCATATAGCTCCCAATAACGGTCTTGCCGCCCGGTTATCAGCTTAATGCCGCGTCCCATATAGTTACAGGCAAGCAATTCCATTACCGCCATCACGCGACTGGCCTGGGCATGCTGATCGGGCCTAATGGCAAAGGGCTGCGAATCCAGTTTTTGATGAAGTTGACTGATCAGGGCTGGCATCGGCGTCACGCCGGGCAGAGTGGGCTCATGCAGTGGCGGAGCATCCATCAAAGCAGAAGGTTCTCCTACTACCTGCTCAATTAATGTATGCGTAATAGCCGTTATATAATCGTCTAGCTGATGATTATCAGAGGTTGGTGGAATGCCCGTCGACAGCCGAAAACGCTGAGAAGGGGCAGTGTCCAGCCAGGCAGGCATTTGCTCAATATCCTGGTTGATGACGTTGAGCTGCTGCAGCTGACTTAGCTGGTGCGGGGTGAAGGTAACGCCGTGCAAACGAGCTACCCGTTGTACCGCAGCCGCCAGGAGGCTAGGGTAGCCAGTAATGTAGGTACGCTGGCTGGCATCAATATGAATAACGGCACGGCTGCCAAAATGAGCGTGTATGCCATCATCACTCAGACTATAAGGAGAGAAAATGGTGCGCGGCACGGGCTCGGCCATTGGACGTGATAACTGCGCCCCGCAGATCAAAAGCAGGATTCCTGCTAGGGGACCAAGGTCGGGCAGGATAATAGCAGAGCGGCGGGTACGATGTACAAGCATAGTAAATAGGTTTGCCTGCCTAACGCGCGTCTGTTAACTTTCAATATGCCATAAAGCAGAAAGGAGAAGCCCGGCTCCTCCTTTCTGCTTTTCCTAAACCTCTCTGCTACTACGTCAACTCAAACTGGAGCTTCAGCAGGTTGGCGTAGAGGCCGTTTTCGTTTTCGCTGAGCTCCTCGTGGGAGCCTTGCTCCACGATGCGGCCGCCATCGATAACCAGGATTTTGTCCACTTTACGGATGGTGCTCAGGCGGTGCGCGATGATGATGCTGGTGCGGTTCTGCATGAGCTCGTCCATGGCCTGCTGCACCAGCTTTTCGCTTTCCGAGTCGAGGGCGGAAGTGGCCTCATCGAGGAGCAGGATAACGGGGTTTTTCAGGATGGCCCGGGCAATGGCCACGCGCTGGCGCTGCCCGCCCGAAAGCTTGATGCCCCGCTCGCCCACCACCGTATCCAGGCCCTCGGGGAAGGAGCTGATAAACTGCCAGGCATTGGCCCGCCGGGCTGCATCAATAACGTCGGCGTCGGGGGCACCGGGGCGGCCGTAGAGGATGTTTTCGCGGATGGTGCCGCCGAACAGCATGGTTTCCTGGGGAACAATACCGATGTGCTGGCGCAGCTCCGTCAAGTCAAGAGAGTTGATGTCGTGCCCATCGATGCTGATGCGGCCGGCACTCAGCTCGTAGATGTGCATCAGCAGCTGCACGATGGTGCTCTTGCCCGCGCCCGACGGCCCCACAAGTGCCACCTTTTCCCCGGCTTCAATGCGGAAGCTGATGTCCTTGAGCACCGGTAGATCAGGGCGGGTAGGGTAGCGGAACTCCACGTGGTCGTACGCAATGTTGCCACGCAGGTGCAGGGCAGGCACGTTGGCCGGGCGCGGCTGGTGCACGGGCTCCGAGGTTTCATCCAGGATTTCGAGCAGGCGCTCCGAGGCGCCCAGACTGCTTTGAATCTTGCCGTACATCTCACCCAGCCCGGCCACCGAGGCACCGATGAACATGGTGTAGAGAATGAACGATACCAGGTCGCCCATGTCCAGGTGGCGCGGGTCGGAGAGGGGCAGCTCCACATAGGTAGCGCCGCGCCAAAGCACCAGGAAGATGCCTCCAAAGATGGCCACGATGATAAACGACACGAAGCCCCCGCGGTACAAGCTCGATTTCAGGGCGGCCTGTACGGTGCGGCTCAGCCCCTCCCCGTAGCGCTTTACTTCGTGCTGCTCGCTGGCAAACGCTTTCACCGAACTAATGCCCTGCAGCGTTTCCTCCACAATGACGTTGGTTTTGGCCAGTTCGTCCTGGGTTTGCTTGGCGAGCTTTCGTATGCTGCGCCCAAACAGAAACGCCAGCAGCACAAGCGGCGGAAACGTAGCCAGCATAAACAACGACAGCCGCCACGACTCCCACATGATAAAGGCCACGCCGGCCAGCAGCGTCAGGATCTGGCGCAGAAACTCGGCCAGCGTGAGCGTGAACGTGTCCTGAATGTTGGCTACGTCGGAGGTCAGGCGGGAGGTGATTTCGCCCACCCGACGCTGCTCAAAAAATGGAATGGGCAGCGTGACGAGCTTCTGGTAGAGCGTGCGGCGGATGTCGCGCACGGTAAACTCGCTGACCCGCGAGAAAAAGTAAATCCGGAAAAAGGAAAAAATTCCCTGCAGCAGCACCACGCCAAACAGCACCAGCGCAATGCCGGTAATGGTCTTGGGCACGAATGGCGGCAGTGCGGCCGTCTGGTGGTTGGCAATGTTGACGATGTAGCCCAGCATCTTGGGCATCACCATCGTGGAAACACTGCTAAGCAGCAGCAGCAGCAGGCCCGCTATGAAGGACGCCTTATAGGGTAATACAAAGCGGAAAATCCGCAGCCCGCGCTGGAAGTTTTCTTTGGTAAGCTTGACCTTGGGGACATCGGCTCCCGACTGGCCACTGGTATTCATTCCGCTTCTGGCTGCCATTCTACTGGGTTAGAGCTTAGATAGGAGAACTGAGAACTTAGATTTTTGACTGGTGCCTTATGGCCGCTAAGCTCTGGGTTCTCACTTCTAGGTTCTAAGACTCGTTTACTCAAATTTTACTTTACCCTTTTCAATTTCCAGGTTGGCGGCTGAGCCGAAGGTGAAGGGCAGCTGCACCGGCATGGCCAGGGTTTCGCCCTTGCGCTTGGCTGGCAGCCAGGCCGGCATCATCTGTAGCACGCGCAGGGCTTCGGCGTCGCACTCCGGCGTAAGGCCCTGAATGATGTGCGGATCCGTTACGCGCCCATCGGCTTCCACCCGGAAGCCCATCAGCACCTGCCCCGTAACTCCTTTGACGCGCGCGGCCTCCGGATACTGGATGTTCATCTGCAGAAACTCGCCCAAGGCCTCGGCGCCGCCCGGGAACTTGGGCAGCACATCGGGCCGGTTGGCGGAGGAATGACGCGGCACGCCCCGCTGGCCGGGTTTCAGCACCGTGGTTTGCTGAGCCCGGGCCACCTGGGCCGAAGCTACGAGCAACAAGATGAAGAACAGATGTTTCATGGAGGGCGGGGCAATAAGGAGTGCAAAGGTACACCGACTTCCCCTAACCCCCGGCTAGGCGGCGGGGTTCAATTCGACGACCTGGCGCGGGCGCGAAATGGCCAGCAGCCCCAGGAAGGTAATCAGCCCGTTGAGCATCAGAATCTCGAAGCCAAACTTGTAATCCCACCATGCCACGGAGTGCTCGTTGATAAACCATGTCAGGAGCGGGGCCACCACGCACACGGGCAGCACCAGCTTGTCGTGCAGGCCGCGGCGCGTGAAGATGCCAAATGAAAACAGCCCCAGCAGCGGCCCATACGTGTAGCCCGCCGCCTTAAATACGGAGGTAATAACGCTCTGGTCGTTGATGGCCCGGAAGATCAGGATAATGATGATCAGCACGATGGAAAAACCGAAGTGCGTGAGGTGGCGCAGCCGCTTCTGGCGCTGTTCGTCGTACTGCTGGATATCGAGCATATCCACGCAAAACGAGGTGGTGAGGGCCGTGAGGGCAGAGTCGGCGGAGGCGTAGGTGACGGCAATGATGCCCAGGATGAACACGATGCCCGCAAACAGGGAGAAGTGGTTGGTAGCCAGCAGCGGAAACACGTTGTCGCCGATAACCTTACCGGTATCCGGATTCATCGGCAACTGAATGCCCTTGGCGGCGGCAAACTGGTAGAGCAGTACGCCCAGCGACAGGAAAAACACATTCACCACCACAATAGCCAGCGTAAACCAGAACATATTTTTCTGAGCATCGGGCAGGGAGCGGCAGCTCAGGTTTTTCTGCATCATGTCCTGGTCGAGCCCGGTCATCACGATGGTGATAAACGCGCCCGAGGCAAACTGCTTCCAGAAGAACTTGTCGTCCTTGGGGTCGGAGAAGTAGATCTGCGACATGGTGCTTTCCTTCACCGTTTTCACCAGGCCGGCAAAGCCCAGGTTCAGCTCGTCGGCCATGAGGTAGATGCTCACGCCCACGCACAGCAGCATGGCCATGGTCTGGAAAGTGTCGGTCCAGAGGATTGTTTTGAGTCCGCCACGGAAGGTGTAGAGGTAAATCAGCAGGATGCTGATGGTAACCGTGACGGCAAACGGCACGCCCAGCCCATCGAACACGGCCAGCTGCAGCACGCCCGCCACCAAGAACAGCCGGAACGCCGCGCCCACGGCCCGGGAAATCAGGAAAAACAAGGCCCCGGTTTTGTAGCTCCAGAACCCGAACCGCTGCTCCAGGTAAGTGTAGATGCTCACCAGCCGCAGCCGGTAGTAAAGCGGCATGAGCACGGTGCCAATCACGAGGTAGCCCACAATGTAGCCCAGCACCACGGCCATGTAGCTCCAGCTTTGGGAGGCCACCATGCCGGGAATAGAGATGAAGGTGACGCCCGACAGGGAGGTGCCAATCATGGCAAAGGCCACCATGTACCAGGGCGCGTTGCGGTTGGCAATGAAGAACGACTCACTCGTGGCTTTGCGCGAGGTCAGAATCGAGATGATGATGAGTACAACGAAGTAGCCCGCAATGAGGCTAAGCACGAGGGTAGGGGACATGAGCTGGGCGGTTAGCTTTTGGCGGTTAGCTGTTGGTAAAAGGGCCACGCATCACTCAACCGAAAAAGGATAGCAAAGCTACTATTCCCAAGGCAGGTTCGCATAATGGGGTGTTTCATCAGTGGCTTCCATAGAAGAAAACGGATATCAGATAGGGAATTTGTTAGCAATAACTCAGGTAGGCTGCTATATTGCAGGTAGTTATTGCTAATGGCGCCATGGCTCCCCTGCTTGATGTAGCGCACCCATCATTTCACTTTCCTATCTATTTCGCATGAAACAAACAGTACTCGCTTTATTGCTTTTCGGCGTGGGCGTCGTCCAGGCTCAGGCCCAGGCTCCCGCATCCTATTTGCCACCGGTGCCTTCACGGCAGGCAGGCCTGCCCGCGGCTAAACGTAGTGTCCAGGTTCTCGGCGCTGCTGTTACGGACCCGAACGTCAACCACATGGAGTACTTATGGGATGACGCTAAGGGCACCTGGGCGCTGCCACCGGCCAAAATACAGGTGGAGCGGGATGCCAAAGACCGGATCATCCGCATCACCAGTACCGACTCACTGACCGGGGCACCCAGAGCGCGTAGGCTCATTACCCAGGATTTCAACGGCGTGCCAGATCAGGTTGAAGTAATTTTCCAGGGAGTGGAAAACGGCCAGTGGGTGAACTCTTCGCGGCTGCAATTTACGCCCAACCCGAAGGCCATGCCAGGTGGTTTTTATTACAACGACAATGAACTCACTGAGTACTGGAAAAACGGGGCCTGGGAGCCCTGGATTAAAATAGAATCTGCTCTTGATGAGCATAGTAACCCGGTATCTGCTGGGGTCACTCTCTGGCAAAATGGTACCGTTGTACAGCTGGAGAAATGGAGCGTAGTGACTACATACGATGCCAGCAACCGGATAACTGAGCTAGTATGTAAACAGTGGATTGGCAACGGGAAAGACCCTTCCCAGGAAATGAAAGTTCTCTATACGTACACCGGCACCGCTACTTCCTTCACAGATAGAACGGATTACCTCACCTATAAAACCAATGGGGTGGTCACGTCTGAAACCTCTTCTCAGGCCCACCAGGAAATGGATGCGCAAGGCCGGCTGGTGTTACAAGAGATTCGGGACTTGGATAAAAACACGCAAAGCTGGAGTATTCGTGAGCGTACCGTAAAATCCTACAGCGGAGGCACCACGACCTCTGTATATCAGGCCAAGAAAGATGGTAACCTGGTAAACATAGCCCGAGCTGTTGAGCAAACAGATAGCAAAGGCAATGTAACCGAGCGAATGAGTTATACACCCGCAGGTACCGACTGGAAGCTGGCAGCAGGGTCTGAGCGTTTCGTGCGGCGCTACAATGCCCAGGGTGAGTTGGTGCAGCAGGTAACGCAAATCAATACAGAGCAAGCTCCCGAAGTATTTACGAATGTTACGATGAATACCTATATGCAGGGTACCGCCCTGGCGGCCCGGCCGAAAGAGCTGAATGGTACCGTTGCCCTATACCCTAATCCAACGGGTGCCAACGCCTCTTTGCAGCTTACCGGATTGCGCGGAACCGAACCGGTACTGGTGGAGGTGTTCAACACCGTAGGCCAACTGGTACAGCGTCAGCGGGTGACGCCCGTTGGTGGAGCGGGTACCTGTCTGCTGCCGGTGCAGGAGTTGCGCAGCGGCGTATATACCGTGCGGCTGAGCACCAGCGCTGGAACCAGCACGCAGCGCCTGGTACGGCAATAAACTAGTTGCTT
Source organism: Hymenobacter guriensis (assembly GCF_015773195.1). Classification (GTDB taxonomy): domain Bacteria; phylum Bacteroidota; class Bacteroidia; order Cytophagales; family Hymenobacteraceae; genus Hymenobacter; species Hymenobacter guriensis. The sequence continues at coordinate 308,604 of NZ_JADWYK010000001.1, read as the reverse complement.
TTCGGAGTATGTATCCTGAAAAACGCCCTGCCAGATCTGGCAGGGCGTTTTGGGTTTAACAGGGGGTGATGGTTTCTACTCCCAGTCCTGCCAACGTAGCACCTCACCCACAGCTGGGGCATGTAGCTGGCCCCGGAGCATGCCGCCGTGGGCTACCATTTCCAGCTCCCGCAAAGGTTCTGAGGCCGGCTCGTCGCTCAGGTCGAAGGTGCCGTGGTGCATGGGCACCACGTGGCCGGCGCGCAGGATATTGGCGGCTTTGGCCGCTTCGTGCGGGTTCACGTGGCTGAGCTGCATCATGTAGCCGGGCTTGTACGCGCCAATGGGCATCAGCACCACATCCAGGGGGCCGAACTGCTTTTCAATCAGCTCGAAGTGGCCGGCCATGGCGGTGTCGCCGGCGAAGTATAGCGTACGTCCCTCGGGCAGGCGGAGCAGGAAAGAGCCCCAGAGTACCTGGTTCATATCGGTGAGGCCGCGGCGGTGCCAGTGCGAGGCGGGCAGGTAAAACAGCTCAAACGGCGCCGCCGGTCCCAGGTCAAACGACTGCCACCAGCCGGCCTCCTGCACCGGCAGCGCGGGCGCCATACCGCGCAGCAGCCCGGCCATGCCCAGTGGCCCGAAGGCCTGCAGCTGCGGATTCTGACGAGCCACCAGCTGCACCGATTTTTCGTCCAGATGGTCGCGGTGGCCGTGGCTGAGCAGCAGGTAGTCGAGGCCGGTGAGCTGCTCGGGGCGGCAGGGCAGCGGGTGGCGGCGGCGCAAACCCAGGGAGGAGAACAGCACCGGGTCGAAGAACAGGGTGCGGCCAGCTATGCGCAGCAGAAACGAAGCGTGCCCCAGCCACACCAGCCCATCCTCTCGGCTTTCCAGAAAACCGGTGCAGTCCACCACCGCGGGCACCCAGGTATCGGCCTTCTTCTCTTCCTTCTGCGGGTTCTTGCTCAGCTGCCATTTGAGGACGGTGCCGAAGCTGGGCTCGTAGAGCTCCTCCCCGTTGCAGTATTCGCGCCCGATCATCTTGTTGCCGGGGTACTGGGGCAGAATGGTGGGTAGAGCAGGATTTCGGACAAAGCGCGGGGAGGAAGCCATACGCAAAAGTGAAGAGAAATTCGCCGGTTTGTGCCAGCCGCGTAGTCCGGCCACCCCGGAAATTTTGTATCTAGCTTGCCTATTCTATTCCGATGGCCGAGCTACGCACCTATCAGACCTTTCCCACCTCCGAAGCTGCCTATGGCTTAATTCTGCTGCTGGAGCAACACCGGATTCCTTTCGAAACGGTTTACAGCCGGCCATCCTTCAACGCCATTCTCGGCCACGATACTACCAGCCACCCGCAGCTGGAGGTAAAGCTGAATCCAGGGGACTTTGAAACGGTGCGCCAGCTGGAGGATGCCGCCAGCTTGCCCGAGCAAAGCTCCCTCCAGCCCGACTACTATCTGCTGAAATTCACGGATGATGAGCTGTTCGACGTGCTCACCAAAGCCGACGAATGGAGCAGCTACGACGTAACGCTGGCCCGGCAGCTGCTGCGCGAACGGGGCCACGATGTGTCGGCGGGGGTGATGGAGCGCCTGCGCCGCCAACGCTTGCATACCCTGGCCCGCCCCGAGAAAAGCCACCCCGGCTGGATAATTTCCGGCTACCTGATGGCCTTGCTGGGCGGTCTTATGGCTATTTTCATCGGCTGGCACCTCTATTCTCATCGTAAGCTGCTGCCCGATGGCTCCCAACGCTTCGGCTTCACACCCACTGACCGCCAGCACGGCCGCAACATTCTGGTGCTGGGCTGCCTGGCGGCTGTGGTATGGCTGGGGCTGGGTTTGTACCTGGGGTTTTAGCAGAGGCGGTTTGGTAGAATCCGCAACTTCCTGTAAGTTGAACCGGGCAACAGTGCTCACTTTTCACTTCTATCTTTTTTACTGTATGGATCAATTCATACCCGAGGAACAACCCGAGCAGCAGCTCGTCATCAGTGCTGAGGAAGCTGCCCAGGTGCAGGCCTCATTTATGCAGCAAGTGTACACCTGGATGGCCGTAGCCCTGGCCCTTACCGGGGGAGTGTCCCTGTTCGTGGGCGCTTCCCCGGTGGTACAGGAGCTGGTGTTTGGCACCCGCTTCGTGTTTCTGGGCCTGGTGCTGCTGGAGCTGGTAGTGGTTGGCTTTCTGTCGCGCAACGCATTTGAGTGGTCGGTTGGGAAAACCACGGCGGCTTTTGTGGGCTATGCGCTGCTCAACGGCATTACGCTGGGCGTCATTTTCCTGCTCTACACGGCCGATTCCATAGCGTCCACCTTCTTCGTCACAGCCGGCACGTTTGGGGTGATGAGCCTCTACGGCTACTTCACCGGCACCGACCTGTCGCGCTGGGGCAACCTGCTCATGATGGGCCTGATCGGACTTATTATTGCCTCCGTGGTCAATATCTTCTGGCTGAACTCGATGCTCTACACCATCACGTCCTACATCGGGGTGCTGCTGTTTGTGGCCCTCACGGCCTACGACACGCAGAAGGTGAAGAGCCTGGCCTTTCTGGGTTATGGCGAAGAGGATACCAGCACGAGTCAGAAAGCCGCCGTGCTGGGCGCCCTCACGCTCTACCTCGATTTCATCAACCTGTTTCTGTTCATTCTGCGCATCTTCGGCCGCCGCCGGTAGCACAGCAGGCTTGCCTCTAAAACAACAGCGGCTTCCGAACCCTCGGAAGCCGCTGTTGTTTTTATTAAGTACTGGAAGCTGCGAGAATCGGTAAAGACAACTGGGTAAAAGCCCGGTCAGCTTCTACTTCGCCTTCCCATTCAGCCAGGCAGCACGGAAAGCCAGCTGCTCAGCGGTGGGCTGCTGGCCAGCCTGCTCGGCGGTTACCACTTCCAGGGCGGCATCTTCCTGCAGGGTTACGGGCACCGTGCGCACCTGCCCGCGCGAGCGAACTTCCACCTGCACCACGTCGCCGGGCTTGTGCTTGCTCAGGAGCTTGTCGAAGGTTTTCTGGTCTTTCAGCTCCTTGCCATCCAGCTTCAGCAGCTGGTCGTTGCGGTCGAGGCCGGCGGTATACAGCGCATCGCCCAGCATGGTGGCAGAGAGGATGGTGAGCTGATTAGTGGGCGAAAACTGCAGCCGGGCGGCTCCCAGGCTCGGGCGGCCGGCGTGGGCTTTGCGCACTACCATACCGGCCGGAGCCAGCAGTGTGGCAAAATCGGGCAGGGTGTGGCCGAAAATATGCTCCCGGAAAAACCGACCGGCAAAGGCCGTGTCGCGGGTGGTTTCGCCCAGGATGCGCTGCAAATCGGCCAGGGAGTAGGGTCGGGCCGGGGCGTAGTCGCGCTGAGGCTGGCCGTGCTGCTGCCATACGGTCCGCATAAAGGCATCGAGGTCAGTCTTGAACCGCTGGCGCAGCTCTAGGTCCAGCGCCAGGGCCTTGGCTCCGCCGATGGTGTAGTAGCTCAAATAGGTATTCGGGCGGTTGTTGGGGTCGATGGCGGCGGCGGCATCCACGAAGGGGGCCTGCTGGCTCATGTGTACCGGCGAAAACCGCTTGGCGCCGGGCGCGTTCAAATGGTCATTCACCAGAAAGGACAAGCCCTCAGCCGCGTACCTGGCGTCGGAGTAGGCTCCGGAGCGGCGCAGCAGCAGGTCGCCGTAGTACTGGGTAAAGCCCTCAGCAAACCACAGGCTGTTGCTCATGTTAGCCTGGTCGAAGCGGAAGGGCTCCAGGTCGCGCGGGCGAATACGCTCCACGTTCCAGGCATGGAAAAACTCGTGCGACACGGTGCCCAGGTTGTCGAGGGCGCCGCCGTTGCGCAGGGGGCGCGGGTTGGTAACGGAGGTGGAGTTGCGGTGTTCCATCCCGTCGCTACTGGCCTGGGGCAGGTAGTCGGCCACGAAGGTGTAGCGCCCGAAGTCGAAGTCGGGCAGGCTGCCGAAGATGGCGGCGGCTTCCTTTACTATTTTCTTGGTTTGCTCGGCGTAGGCATCCAATTCGGCATCGGTGCCGTCGTGCAGCACTTTCAGCTCAATGGTTTTGCCCTGCTCCTGCCAGCTGCGCACCTTCTGCGGCCCCAGCGAAGTGGGCGAGTCCATGAGGTACTGCAAGTGAGGGGCGGTATATACGCCAGTCGTGCCGGTAGGCTGTAGTTGGGTAGCCACCTGCCAGTCGGCCGGCACATCAAAGCGCACTTCAGCCGGGCGTTGCTCCAGACCAGCAGCGTAAGCCAGGGTAGCCGGGATGTTGAGGTGGGCGTGCTGGGCGTCGATGCCCGCGTAGGTGCCGTCGGTCCGGTCGCCGTAGAGGGTGTAGCTGAACTGCACCGTGCCCTGGTGCGCCGGCACCGTCCACGAATACGGGTCGGGGTGGGTGAGGGCCAAGGGGCGGCCCTGGGCATCGGTAGCTTGCACGTCGTAGATGTTTTTGGCAAACTCGTGCAGGGCGTAGCGGCCGGGCGAGGAGCGGGCCATGTGTACCCGCAGGGGCTGGCCCGTAGGCAGCTCGCTGAACGTAACCTGCACCTGAGCCTCGTGGTGGGCGGCGTTGGGGAAGCTCAGGGCGTAGCGCACGGGCGCCTGCGCCAGGACCTCAGCTCCGAAGGCTAGGGACCCGGCCAGGGCCAACAGGAGAGAAACGGTAGATTTTGGCATAGAGCAGAAAGAGAAAAGAAGTCAACAAAGTAAATGTAGCAGACGTCCGACAACCAGCCTCACAGCCAGAGTTGGTCGACAGAAAAGCGCAGCAGGTTCCTCTTGCAACGGAAGAAGGACGGCAAACAAAGCCAGCTACAAGCCAACGGCGAAGCTATAGGCTAAGGGATACTGCGCGGCGGTCTAGCATTTCGGCCTCAGGCCTCGCGAAAGACGACCGTTTCCACCATCCCGCCAAATTCGTACTGGGGTGGCCCGGCTTGCAGGCCCAGCCGCGCCAGCTCTACCCGGATAGGCGGCAGCTGCCGCCCGCTGATGCCGGTAGTCAGCCCGAAAAACCAGTACATGAGGCGTAGCATCCCACGCTGCCACCAGGTGCGCGGAGGCGCAAAATCGGCCAGCAGCCAGGGAGCACCGGCGCGGCGGGCCTGATGGAGGCGGGCAACGAGCGGGCGCAGGCGAGGCAGGTCAAACAGGTCGAGAAAGAAAAACGTGAGCACCGCATCAAACTGCTCCTGGGGCTGGAGCGCCGCTTCGGTGCCCAGCCGGAACTCTACCTGGGGTAGCTGAGTGGGGCAGCGCCTTTGCAGTGTGCTCTGAGCACGCCGCAGCATCTGACCCGAGGCTTCGAGGTACAGCACGTGGGCGCAGGGGCAGCGGCGCAGCAGCTCGGGCAGCACCCAGCCCGTGCCACCCCCGATGATAAGCACGTGCGGTGCGCCCAAAGGCAGGTGCTCCAAGGCACGCAGTTGGGCCCTTTGCAGGCTGCGCCCAAACACCAGCCGGGCCAGCGGGTCGTAGAAAGCGGCTACCCGGTCGAAGCCGGAGTCGGGGAGGAAAGCAGGGAGGTCAGACATAGTTGTGACTCCGGTGTTAAACGGGAGCTTCCCTCCTTGCTGTTATCGGCCTGAGCACAGGTATAAACTTCTTCCTTGACCAGAAGCGGCTGTGTAAATGCAGTATTTCTACAATACAGTCCCTACTAGCTAAACCAGCCGGGATTCCCGGGAGCGGTGCAGCGACGAGTCCCGGATAACCAGCTCGGGCTTGAGCATAAGGTGAGGTGGGGAGTAAGCCGGACCGCGCTTGAGCAGCTGCAGAAACAGGCGCACGGCGGTTTCGCCCATTTGCTCGGCGCGCTGATCCACCACTGTCAGGCGGGGCTGCGTCATGGTAGTGAAGGGCTCATTGCTGAAGCAGGCCAGCGCAATATCCTGCGGCACGCGCAGGTTCTTTTCGCGCAGCACCTCCAGTGCCCCCACCGAGGGAATGGCGTAGGCCGCAAACACGCCGTTGAGCTCGGGCTCCAAAGCCAGTAAGTGCTGAATGCCGAGGCGGCCGGCATCGTGAGTAAGGGAGGGCAGGGCGTACACCCACTGCTCGTCGAAGGGCAGACCGTGGGCTTCGAGGGCGGCTTTATAGCCCAGGAAACGGTTGCGGCTGGTGTTCAGATGTTGCGGGCCTGCTAGGTGGGCAATGCGCGTGCAGCCCTGCTCAATAAGGTGAGTCGTAGCCTGGTAGGCACCCTGGTAGTCGTCCAGAATTACCGCCATGGTGTTGGGCAGCTCGGGCATGCGGTCGAAAAAAACCAGCGGCGTGCCTTGCAGGCGCACCTGCTCCAGGTGCTGGGTTTCCTGAAACGTGGTGGCCGACACCGACATCAGAATGCCCTCCACCTGCGCGGCCAGCAGGGCGTCGATGTTCTGCCGCTCCCGGCGCACATCTTCGTTCGACTGGCACATCATCAGGGTGAAGCCCTCCTGCGTGGCTACTTTCTCGATGCCGTTCATCACGGCCGGAAAAAAGTAGCCGTTGATGTGGGGCACAATCACGCCCAGGGTTTTGCTGTGGCCTTTACGCAGGGCCGCCGCCAGCTGGTTGGGCCGGTAGTTGAGCTCCTGAGCCGCCTGGCGGATTTTCTCCTTCGTGGCTTCGCTGATGTCCTTATGATTGGCCAACCCGCGCGACACGGTGGAGGTCGACAGCCCGAGTTGCTGGGCAATGTCGCGAATCGAAATTTTTTGCCGGGGAGCAGCCATATCGCAGCAAGTTTGATGAAGAAGAGTTTCCGCACTCTAAATAACGCAACCCCACCCATTCTGCAAGCTATGCCCGCAATTTTTCCGGAGCGTTGCGGAGAACAGGCAGCTGAAGTCGGAAGACAGGAGTGCCAGTCAGTATGCTGCCACCGCAAGAGTTGCGCTGAGCAAGTGGGCCTCTAACAGAACAGGCCAGACCCCTACTAGGAGCCTGACCTGTTTGCCAGGAGTTGTCAGCTGGATTTTTACAGCAGGGTAACGCCCGAGGGAAGCCTATAAGCTGGGAAGAACCAGCTGGCTACTTCACCACAAACGTGCTGATGGAATGCGGCAAACTCACGGCCGGAGCAGCCTGGCCATTGAGCCAAAGCGAGAAATCCTGCTGCTTGTCGGAGCTGTTCATCACCACCACAGCCACCGAGCCATCAGTATTCTGGAAGGCTGTGGTCTGCAGCCAGTCGCGGGTAGTGGCGCTGCTGATGCGCTTGGCCCCGGGCCGGATGAACTTGGAGAAGTGCCCGATGTAATAGTAGATGTTGGTGTAAATCAGCTTACCAGTGCGGGTATCGCCGATTAGTGGCGCGTAGCAGAAGTTCTTAACGTGGTTAGGGCCACCCTGTTCGTCGAGCAGGATGTTCCAGTCAGTCCAGCCTACGTTGCCGTTGTTGAAGTCGTTGATCATCGAGTAACCGTACTTCTCGCCAAGGGCCCAGTCGTTCACCTTGTTGAAATCGAACTTCTCGATGCAGGCCTCGGTGAGCATTAAATTCTTGTTGGGGTATGTTTCGCGCACGCGGCGCACGTTGTCGAACATCATGGAGCTTCCGGTCCAGGTTTCGTACCAGTGGTAGCCCACGCCCCACACGTACTGAGCGGCTTCGGGGTCGTCTAGGATGGTACTGGCGCGCTGGTACACCTGGTCACGGTTGTGGTCCCAGGCAATGAGCTTCCGGTCGCCCAGGCCGCTTTTCTTCAGGGTCGGGCCCAAATATCCCTTGATAAAGTCGCGCTCCTCCTCGGCCGTAAACACGCAGGATTCCCACGTCTGCACAGCCATGGGCTCGTTCTGGGTGCTCAGTCCCCATATGGGTATACCCTGGCGCTCATACTCTTTGATGAACTTTACGTAGTGGTCGGCCCAGGCTTGACGGTACTTGGGTAGCAGCTTACCGCCTTTAAGACGGTTACTGTTGTCCTTCATCCAGGCTGGCGGGCTCCAGGGAGCCACGTACATGGTTAGCTTACCACCGGCGGCGGCAATAGCCTGCTTGATGAAGGGAATGCGGTACTGCTCGTCGTGCTTGACGCTGAAGGTTTTCAGGCTCTCGTCCTTGTCAGCTATGTAGTCGTAGGGCGCCGTTGAGAAGTCGGAGCTGGCAATGGTAGTGCGAGCCAGGGTGTAACCAATACCTTCCTTGGGACTATAGTAGGCGCGCATAAACTCCTGCTGAACTGCTTTTGGCAGCTTGGCAAAGGTTTCGGCTGAGGCATCGGTGAGGGCCCCGCCAATGCCCAACACCGTCTGAAAGGTATGGTTGGGGTCAATAAACACGCACACCTGGGTTTCCAGAGGCTGCGGCAGGGGCTGGAAGCTTAGCTCACCGGCGGCAGCCAGGCGCTGGTTGGTGCTGGCGGCCGTGGTAAAGACCTGCACCTTGCGGCCTATGGCTGAGTAGGCTGGCGCTTTCGTGGCCGGCTTGGTCGTAGGCTTGGCGGCCGGTTTGGCGGCTTTCTGCGCTACAGCTCCCGTGGCCGACAAGGCCGCCAGCAGGAGAACGGAAAAAAACTTGGTTGACATAAAAAGAAAAATGCGGGGTGATTCCGCTAATACTGCCGGCCCGTAGCCACGGACCGGCAGTAGGTGAAAAAGCAAAGCAGGCTCCCGCTACGGCCGTCGGTTAGCGGCCAATGAGCAGGCGCCGTTGCAGCAGGCCCTCAGGAGTACCTACGCGCAGGCTGTATACGCCCGGAGGGAGTGAGGCCACGGCAAACGAGAAGTGGTTGAGGCCGGTCTGTACCGCGCGGTCTGGCCCCGAAAGTACGGAGCGGCCCAGTACATCTACCAACTGAATCTGTAATTTCTGGGCTTTGGGTGCCGTGTAGTCGAACGTGAGCTGGTCCTGCACTGTGGTAGGGTACAGCTGCAGGCGCGCATCCGCTTCGGGCGATACGGTAGCTAGTGCCGTACGGGCTGCGCCCTGGTCCGAGAACCACCAGCGCTGGCTGTTGTAGCCGCCCCAGGTCCACTGGTGCGCGGCTGCGCCGTCAGCAGTGGAGCCGTTTTCCACGTCCAGTGCCTTGCCGCTAAACTTGTTTATGAGGCGGTAGGTGCCGTCGCCGTTGCTTTCAATCTTCCAGTACTGGCTGTCCTGGCTGAGCCAGTCCCACTGGTGCGCCTTAGCGCCATCGGCCGTAGAGGGGCCGGCAATGTCCAGGCTCTTGTTGCTGTTCAGGTTCACGATGCGTACGTAGCCACCGCCGGCATCCACCAGCTTCCACTTCTGGCTGGCCGCGGCTACCCAGGTCCACTGCTGTACGCGGCCGCCATTCACCTGCGAGTTGTTCGATACCTCCAGGGCCTTGCCGCCGTTTTTGGAGCTGATTTCGTAGATGCGGCCAATAGCCGGGCCGCTGGGCGTAGCAGTGGTACCGTTGTAGTTGCCGCCGCCGGGGTAGTTTACGATGCCGTTCTGGTTGGGCGATACCGCCGCCACTGTGGTGTTGGGCACGCAGTTGGCAAACTGGATGTTGGTCAACACTTGGTTCAGGCCGGCGGGCCCGTCCACCACGTAGGGCGGGTTGATGTGCATGAAGGCCGGGTTGCTGATGTTCTCGAACCGCTTGTACGTCCAGTGGCACCAGCCAATACCCACCGAGTTCAGGTTCTTGGCCGCGTCGCGCATCCAGTTGTCGTTGTTCTCGCCGGTTTCACCCACCCAAATCGGCACGTTGTGGGTAGAGCGGAAGTTGCGCAGGTTGCCGATAAAGCGCAGGTCGTTGGCCCCGCCGCCGGTGGAGTTTACGCCGTTGTCCATCTCATAGCCCGTGCCGCTGTAGCGATGCGAGTTATACACCAGGTTGGAGCGGTTGGAGAAGGTAAACGGCTCCATGTAGTTGTAGTCGTTGCCCCAGCCATTGCCTTCCACCAAAATCAGGTGGTTGTCGCCATTGCCCCGTACCGTGGTAATCAGGCGCTGCAGTACGTCGTGAATTTTCTGATTGTTGGGGTAGTTGTTCGGCTCGTTGATCAGGTCGTACATAGCCACCCGCGAGTCGTTCTTGTACCGGTTCGATACAAACGCCCAAAGGCGGTTCAGCACATCCTGGTTGATCTGGCGGTTCCAGAGGTCGTTGGCCACAATCTGGTCGGCAATGTTGGCGTCGGTGCCTTGGGAGCCGGGCACAGCGTGCATATCCAGCACCACATACATGTTGTTGGCCTGGGCCCAGGCCAGGGTATTGTCAATCATGGCCAGCGCCGCCATGTTGGCTGGGTCGGTGAAGAGCTGGTTGTTGTTGTACCAGCTTGTAAGCTGACTCACGTACGAGTCGTAGGTCACGGTGCCGCGCATCACGCTGCTGCGCACGGCCCGCTGGGCGGGCGTCAGAAACAGCTCGTAGTGCAGGGGCAGGCGCACGCAGTTAAAGCCCTTGGAGGCAATGTAGTCGAGGTCGGGCTTGGTAATGAAGTTGGCGCGGTAGTTCTGGTAGAAGGTTTCCACGGCCGCATCGGTCATGCCGGCGTTGTAGAGGCTCTTTTTTACCGCGCCCTGCGTCTGCTTCGTGGTACCATTTATCGTGGCCCCAGGCCAGCCCACTTTCATCATGTAGCCTTCCTGCACGGCCCAGTTGCCCAGGTTCATGCCGTTGAGAATAACCTCCTGGTTGCTGGCATTCACAATGCGTTGCCCATCGGCGCGTAGAAAGCTTTGAGCGTCGGCCTGCTGGCTGAGGCCCAGGCTGGCCAGGAGCACGGGCAGCAGGTGCCGGCCGCGCCGCACACCGGTGCGCAGGGCCTTGAGAAAGGTAGGGGTGTTCATGGTTGTGGGTGTTTTGGGTATGGAAAGAAAGGGGGAGCCAGAACAAAGAACAGGTGTGCGGAGAGCGGGTAGTGGGCGCGGAAAGCGGAAGAAAATCGAGTAGTTAGTAAGAAGAGAAGAGGTAGGGTAATGCCACCAGCCGCGCTGCCGCGCCCGAGGGTGGCCGGCACTTGCCGGGGGGTGAGTTAGTGGGCAATGAGCAGACGCCGGTTCAGCAAGCCCTCGGCGGTATGCACCCGCAGGCTATACAGGCCGGCCGGAAGGGCGGCCACGGCAAACCGGAGTCGGGTAGAATCCGCCCGTACGGCTTTATCGGCCCGCAACACGGTGCGGCCCAGCGCATCCACCAGCTCCACCCGGAGCTGCTGCGCCTGGGCGGCCGTGTAATCAAACGCCAGCTGCTCCCGTACCGTGGTCGGGTAGAGCTGCAGCCGGGCATCGGCTTCGGGGCTCACAGCCAGCCGGGCTGCCAGAACCTCACCCTGATCCGAGAAAAGCCAGCGCTGGTTGTTGAGCAGCGCATAGGTGCGCTGCTGCACGGCGGCCCCATCGGCGGTAGAGCTATTCTGTACCTCGAGAGCCTTGCCGCTGAACTTGTTGATGATGCGGTAGGAACCGTCGCCGTTGCTCAAAATTTGCCAGTACTGGCTGTCCTGGCTGAGCCAGTCCCACTGATGCGCCTTAGCGCCATCGGCAGTAGAAGGGCCGTCAATGTCAAGGCTTTTGTTGCTGTTGATGTTCACAATGCGCACATAGCCGCCGCCGGCATCCACCAGCTTCCATTGCTGGTTGGCCGTACCCGCCCAGGTCCATTGCTGCACCGGGTCGCCATTGGTGGTAGCGGTAGATGCTACTTCAAGGGCCTTATTGCTATTCTTGGAGCTGATTTGGTAGATGCGCCCAATAGTTGGGCCGCTCGGCGCCACGGTACCATAGTAGTTACCGCCATCGGGGTAGTTTACAATGCCGTTCTCATTAGGCGACACAGCCGCCACGGTGGTGTTGGGCACGCCGTTGGCGAAGCGAATGTTGAGCAGCACCTGGTTGAGGCCATCGGGCCCGTCTACCACGTAGGGCGGGTTGATGCGCATGAAGGCAGCATTGTTGCGGTCCTCAAAGCGCTTGTAGGTCCAATGGCAATAACCAATACCCACCGAGTTCAGGGCTTTAGCCGCATCCTGCATCCAGGTAAACGTGTTTTCCCCGGTTTCGCCTACCCAGATGGGCACGTCGTTATCGATGCGAAACTTCTTCATGGTACCAATGAAGCGCAGGCTGTTGGGGCCACCGCCGGTGGAGTTCACGCCGTTGTCGAGCTCGTAGCCCGTGCCGCTGTAGCGGTGCGAGTTGTACACCAGGTTGGCGTTGTTGGAGAAGGTGCGCTTCTCCATGTAGTTATAGTCATTGCCCCAGCCGTTGCCTTCCACCAAAATCAGGTGGTTGTCGCCCTGCGCCCGCACGGTATTAATCAGCCGCTGAAACACGTCATGGATCTGCTGATTGCTGGGTACGTTGTTCGGCTCGTTGATGAGGTCGTACATGGCAATGCGCGCGTCGTTCTTGTATCGGGCCGCAATGGTGCTCCATAACCGGTCGGTTATATCCTGGTAAATGGTTTTGTTCCAGAAATCCAGGGGCGTGAGGGAGTCGGATATGTTGGCATCCGTTCCCTGGGAGCCGGGCGCGGCGTGCAGGTCCAGCACCACGTACATCTTGTTGGCAGCCGCCCAGGTCAGGGTGTTATCAATGAGGCGCACCGCTTCCATGCTGGCCGCGTCAGTGAACAGCTGATCAGCATTATACCATTCGGTAAGCTGGCTCACGTACGAAGCATAGGTTACCGTTCCCCGAATCACACTATTGCGCACAGCCCGTTGGCTGGGCGTCAGGAACAGATCATAGTGCAGGGGCAGGCGCACGCAGTTAAAGCCCTTGGAGGCAATGTAGTCGAGGTCGGGCTTGGTAATGAAGTTATTGCGGTAGTTCTGGTAGAAGGCTTCCACTTCCGCGTCGCTCATGCCCGCGTTGTAAAGCGCCTTTTTTACCGTGCCCTGGGTCTGCTTGCCGTCGATGCCGGGCCAGCCGGGCTTGATGATGTAGCCTTCCTGCAAAGCCCAGCCTCCCAGGTTCATGCCGTTGAGAATAACCTCCTGGTTGCTGGCATTCACGATTTTGGTGCCGCTGGCCCGCAGGAAGCTTTGGGCATTGGCCTGCCGAACGAAGCCTAAACCAGCTAAGAGCACAAGCAGCAGGCATAGCCCACGCAGAATGCTGGTTTTTAGTATCGATAAGCGAGAGGTAACAGGCATATTCTTGGAGTTCGATTAGAAGAAAAGCGGGAAGCCAGAACAAAGACCAAAGGGCGTGTTGATGGCCTGTTAAAAATCTTGTAATGAATCGATTACCACACGTAAGTGGCCACGGAGCCACTAGCCAGCGTGGTGGTTGCTTCTTTGCCGCGGTAGGCAATGCTGAAGGTTTGGGTGGCGCCGGTGTTCTGCACAATGAGCACCTTCTGGCCATTGGGGTTTTTAAAGGCCACGTTGGGCAGCGTGCCGGGCAGGTTGGTATCGATGCGCACCGAGCCGGGCCGCACAAACTTGCTGGCGTGAGCAATGACGTAGTAAGCCGGGTTGCGGCTCACGGTGCCCCCGTTGATGGTAAGAGCGCCCAGGCAAGTAGAGCAGCCGCCCTCGGTATGGGGGCCGTAGTTCTGATCGGCGGCCAAATTCCACTCCAGCACGTTGCGGCTCCAGTTGCGCGTGGCCCCAATGATGAGGGTACCAATGTGCCAGCCGAAGTCCCCGGCGAAGTTGCCCGGGCCGCCTATCCATTGCTCAGTGAAGTACACGTTCTTGCTGGGGTAGGCGTTATGTACCTGGGTCAGGGCATCAATGCTACCACCGTAGAGGTGAAAGGCCGAGCCATCAGCGTACTTGTTGGCGGTGGCGTTGGCCAGGATTTCCAGCGGGTAGTCGGTGCGGTCGGCGTTGTGGTCGTAGAGAATAATCTTGGTGCTGAGTCCGGCCGCCTGCAACGCCGGCCCGAGGTAAGTGCCAATGAAAACGGCCTGCTGGGCTGCCGTCATGTGCATGCTGGGGTTGTTGCCATCGTGGAGCGGCTCATTCTGCACCGTAATGGCATCCAGCCGTACGCCTTCCGCCTGCATGCTTTTCAGGTACTTGACGAAGAACTGCGCGTACACGCTGTAGTATTCGGCCTTCAGGGAGCCGCCTTTGTAGCTGCCGTTCGTTTTCATCCAGGGCGGCGCCGTCCAGGGCGAGCCAAGGATCTTGAGGTCGGGGTTGATAGCCAGGATTTCCCGCAGCACCGGCAGCAGATCCTTCTGCTCTTCGGCCAGGGTGAACTTCTCCAGCGTGGGGTCGGTCTGGCCCGCCGGCAGGTCGTTGTAGGTAAACGGCCGCTCACTCAGGTCGGAGGCCCCAATGCTGATGCGCAGGTAGCTGGTGCCGATGTTGGTGTCGTCGGTAGCAAACAGCTCCCGCAGCAGCGCCGCGCGGTTGGCATCGGGCAGCTGATGAATAAGCGTAGCGCTGCCGCCCGTGAGTGTGTATCCGAAGCCGTCGATGCCCTGGTAGGTGGTGGTGGTATCAACCACGATGGTCGCGCCGCTGGTAGTCCCGTCCTTGAAATTCAGAACCTGGGTGCTTTTCTGGAACAGCATCGACTGGTCGGTCGTCGTCAGCCACGTGGCTACCTGCGAGGGGCCGGTTTCTACGGGTGGCTGGGGCGGCACCGGCTTAGGGTCGGGCCCGTCGGAGCCACCGCCACAGCCGCTGAGCACCAGTGCGCTGAGGAGCGTAGTGCCCACGTAGCCTGCCAGAATCTTATGCATAAGAAAGAACTGAAAAGAAAAAAATACCGGGCGCGGCCAGCTGTTCCGGCCGCGCCCGGCTACTGTACTAATCAACCAGCACGCGGTGCGTGCTCAGCTGAGAGCCTACTTGGAGCGTGACCGTGTAAGCACCCTGCCGGAGCTGGCGGAGTGGCGCCAAAGCCACCGACTGCGCGCCCGGCGCCTGCGTAGCGGAGAGCAGGTTCAGGACTTTCTGACCGAGGGCATTATACACGGACACCTGTACCCGCGCCTGGCTGGGCACGTTGTAGGCGAGGCGGCTGCTGGCGGCTACCGGGTTTGGGTACAGCGCGGCCTTGAGGGCTGCCGTAGCCGAGCGGCTGGCCAGTACGCCCGTGCCTACCTGGTAGGTATAGAACTGCTTGCCGGGAATAGCCGTGAAGTCGGGGTTGATGCCCAGGGCAGTGGTCTGGCCTGTAATCGTCGGCAGCACATCGGAGTTGAAGCTTTTGAAGTCATCAATGTAAGCCACCATCATGTGGAGGTTGCTGCCCACGGGCAGCGCACCGCCGATGGCCGACAGCTGGATTTCGAATTCCCAGCCCGTAGTGGTATTGGCGGCTACGCTGCCCGTGGCGCTGGTCTGGTAGGCCGTATTCGCTTTACCAGGGTCATTGCCATCCGTGGTCAGCGTGCCGTCTTTTCTGCCGGCGCCCATCCCCACTTCGTCGTAGGGAGTTTTGGTGTAATCTACCCGGCTGAGGTAGATGGCATTATTTTCATTCCGAAAGGGTGAAGTGGTGCAGCGGAAGGCATAATCCACTTCCATATCCAGGGTCGGGCGCTGCCGCAAAGACTCCCGGCCATCGTTGCCGCCGTTAGTGCTGCCGGGCAGCTGGGTGTTGGCCGCGATGCCCGTCTTGTTAGGCGTGTCCAGGTAAAACACCAGCGAGTTGTAGCCATCGATTTCGGAAGAGGCCACCACCATCACGTTCAGGGTGGTAGCCGTGGTGCCCACGTACAGGGCTTTCAGGCCCCGGTCAGTTATGGAGTGGGCTCCGGTATAGGTGCCTACCAACTGGTACTTGCCTTCGCCGGTACCCACTTCATTGGCATCGAGCGTGCCATTTACGTTAAACTGTGCCTGAGCACCCAGGGAGGTGGCCATCAGGGCGGCAACTGCAGAAAGAGTAAAGATTTTTTTCATGGGAATTAGTAAAAGGGTGAAGGTGAAAGGGTGAAGGTGAAAAAGATAATGAGGATGTGAAATGATTACCACACGTAAGTGCCCACTGCGCCGGCGCCCAGCGTGGAGGAAAACACACGGCCCTGATGGCGCACCGCAAAGGTTTGCGGGCTGGCGTTGTCGTTCTGCACTACCAGCACCCGCTGGCCGCCTGGGGCCCGGAAAGCCACGTTGGGCAGCTTCTCGGGCGTGGTGGAGGCAATGCGCACCGAGCCGGGCCGGGCAAACTTGCTGGCGTGGGCAATGATGTAGTAAGCATCTTCGCGCGTCACTTTGTCGCCGTCCAACGTGAGGGCGCCCCGGCACTCGGTGCAGCCACCGGGCGTGTGCGGGTTCTGCTGGGGGTCGGCGGCCAGGTTCCACTCCAGCACCGTGCGCGCCCAGTTGCGCGTGGCTCCAATGATGAGGGTGCGCACGTGCCAGGGCACGTTTTCGGCGAAGTTGCTTTTCGAGCCCACCCACTGCTCCGTGAAGTACAGATTCTTGTCGGGGTGGGCGTCGTGCACTTTGCTCAAGGCTTCGATGGGGCCGCCGTAGAGGTGAAAGGCCGAGCCATCCACGTACTGCTTGGCTTCGGGGTCGTTGAGGATGCTGATGGGGTAGTCGGGCCGGTCGGCGTTGTGGTCGTACACAATAATCTTGGTGTCGATTTTCGCCGCCTTAAACGCCGGGCCCAGGTGCTTCTTGATAAACTCCGCCTGCTGCTCCTCCAGCATCAGCAGGCTGGGGTTGTTGCCGGGGTGCAAGGGCTCATTCTGGATGGTAATGGCGTCGATGCGCACGCCCTCGGCTTTCATGCCTTGGATGTACTTCACGAAATACTGGGCGTAAGCCGGATAAAACTCCGGCTTCAGGGAGCCACCCTTGGAGCTTTCGTTGGTTTTCATCCACGGCGGCGGCGACCAGGGTGAGCCCATCAGCTTGAGGCTGGGGTTGATAGCCAGGATTTCCTTGAGTACGGGCAGCAGGTGCTCCCGGTCGGGGGCAAGGCTGAACTTGCTGAGCGTGGGGTCGGTCTGGCCAGCGGGCAGGTCGTCGTAGCTGAACACCTGCGCATCCAGATCGGAGGCGCCGATGCTCAGGCGCAGGTAACTCACCCCAATGCTGGTGCCCGCTGTACCAAACAGCTCCTGCAATAGGGTTTTGCGGGCAGCCGGGCTCATGGCGTGCAGCAGTTGGGCACTGCCGCCCGTGAGGCAGTAGCCGAATCCGTCGATGGGCTGAAACGTTTGCTGCTCGTCTACCTCAATAACCGGGGTAGTCGGCGTGGCCGCCTCCGAGCCGAAGCCCAGCGGCGCGGCCTGCCGCTGAAACAGCGCCGACTTATCCGGGTTGGTCAGCCAGAACTCCACCGATTTGGCAGTGCCCGTGGATGGGCGCTGGCAGCCGGTAGTCAGACTCAGCCCCAGGAGTAGGGCCGTGGCAAGGGAAGGAAAGCGAAGCATGCGGGAAAGGGCGGGGTAGGGAAGCAAGGCATTAGCGGTTTTCAAAATCTGGGCGTGGCCTGCAAAGGCCAGCTGTCTGAAAAACCGGATTCGGGGAAGTAAGGAAATGGCGGAAGCATCCTTTTTCCAAACTGCCCGCCACGAAGTTCCGCATACTACCGGAGAATGACTTGCATATTCATTTCAAAAAGCAATTGAGAGGAATTTTTTTGCAAGCCATTGCTTATGTGAGCGTTAAAAGCAAAAAACCAGGCTCCACAGCGAGCCTGGTTTCGAATTTCTTGCAGAAATGTTGTGCTTTAAGCGTGCGGAGTGCTGTGTAGCGCCCGGAACTCCGAAGGGGAAATCTGGTAGCGGGCTTTAAAGGAAGTGGAGAAGTAGGAGGGCGAGGAGAATCCCAGCTCGTAGGCCACATCGGTAATGCTGAGCGTGTCATCTACCAGCAGCTCCCGGGCTTTGGCCAAGCGCCGGCCCTGAATGAAATCGGATACGCCGGTGCCCAGTACCGCTTTTATTTTGCGGTAGAGCTGCATGCGCGAGATGCCCAGGCCGCGGGCCACGTCTTCCACGTTCAGGGTGGGTTGGGCCAGCTGCGCCTCCACCACGGCCGTCAGGTCGGTGAGGAATTTCTGGTCGGGGTCGGAGGCGGGCGTGGCCTCCATATCCACCAGCAGCTCCCGGCGGAAATGCTCCCGCTGACGGGCGCGGTTGCCCAGGAGGGTCCGTACGCTTTCCAGCAGAAAGGCCGGGTTGAAGGGCTTGGTCAGGTACACATCGGCCCCGGCCTGCACGCCCTCCACCTGCTGCTCGGGGGCATTACGAGCCGTGAGCAGCACCACCGGAATGTGCGAGGTGCGCCAGTCGGCCTTCAGCTGGGCTACTACTTCCAGTCCGCTCAGGCCAGGCATCATCACGTCGCACACTACCAGGTCGGGAATGAGGTCGGTGGCCATGCGCAGGCCGCTGGCCCCGTCGGTGGCCGTCTGCACCCGAAAGTGAGGCCGCAGCTTGCGGGCCAGGAAGCTATTGACTTCGGGATTGTCCTCAATCACCAGCACCAGCGTATCCAGCCCGCTTTCCGGGCTGGTCGTCGGGTCTGGGGATGCCAGTTCGGGCAGCGACTCCGGCTCATCCAGGGCAAAAACCGTGGGACTGACCGGCTCAGTCGAGCGTAGCGCTTCGGGCAGCTCCCGGGGCAGGGTTACGACAAACGTGCTGCCTTGTCCCGGCTGACTACTGAATGTTAGCTGGCCCTGATGCAGGCGCGTGAGACCCTGGGCCAGCGCCAGCCCCATGCCCGAACCCTTGGCCACAGCACTCTGGTCGCCCTGATAAAACCACTCAAAGATGTGGGCCCGGTCCTGGTCGCTGATACCCCGGCCGGTGTCGGCCACGCTCACGCACAGGTGGCGGCCATCAGGGGTAGCCTCCACGCTGATAGTGATAACGCCCTGATCGGGCGTGAACTTCAGGGCATTGGAAAGCAGGTTGAAGAAGACCTTGTCGAGGATATTGCCATCAAACCAGCCTTTCAGCTCGGCCTCCGGGGCCTGAAAGCGTAGCTCCACGCTTCGTTGGCGGGCCGGCCGCTCGAAGGCATCCACAATTTCGCGCACAAAGGTCACGAGGTTGCCCTCTGTGGCGCGCACGGCCATTTTGCCTACTTCAATCTTGCGGAAATCGAGCAGCTGATTAACCAGCTGCAGCAGTCGTTGCGTGTTGCGGCGCACAAGTCCCAGGTCGTGGCGCTGGGTGGACGTGAGGTCGGAGGAGCTGGTGAGTAATTCCTCTACGGGCCCCAGGATGAGGGTGAGTGGGGTGCGCAGCTCGTGGGAAAAATTGGTGAAGAAGCGCAGCTTGGCCTCCGTATCGGTGCGGGCCTGCGCGGCAAGGGTTTCGAGCTGGTTGCGCTGCTGCCGTATTTCCTCGTTCTGGCTGACCAGCTGATGATTGATAGCGTCAATTTCGGCGTTCTGCCGGGCAAGCTGCTGATTTATCTGCCGGTTTTTACGCGCTGAGCGCCAGGCCACGCCGCCCAGCAAAATGGCTCCCAGCAGGGTGGCCAGCAGCCCGTACAAAACTGTGCGCTGGCTGGCATACGTGGCCCGCAACGACTGCAATAGCCCCTGCTGGCGTAGGATATCCTGCTGCTGGCTGGCCATTTTATCGGTTTGCTGCTGCAGGGTGCGCACGTTGGTCGAGTCAATAACGAGGGTGCCGAGCGTGTTTTCGCGGCGGTAGGGCTGGCGGCGCAGGATGCTCAGGGCCGTGCGCATGGCTTCCTCGCCGCCGGGAGCGTACAGAATGGAGGCATCCAGCAAGCCACGCCGCACCAGGTCAAGGCCTTCATTGGCCCCGGCAAGGCCATCGACCCCAATGATTTTAATTTGCCGCTCCCGCCCAAGCTCCCGGCACACTTCGGCGGCCCCGCGCGCCATCCCATCGTTGTGAGCAAACAGCAGGGAAACTTCCGGGTGAGCCTTGAGCAACGTGCGCAAAGCCGGTTTCACGGTATTTACGGTCCAGTCGCCTTCTACCTGGCCCACGGAGCGGATGCTGGGGTAAGCCGCCAGGGCCTGTACAAATCCCTGGTGCCGCTCGGCGGTGGCCGAGGAGCCAGGCGTACCCAGTACCTCAGCTACGTAGCCGCGCTGCCGGAGCAGGCTCGCCGCGTAGCGGGCCGCCGTCTTGCCTATTTCCAGGTTGTTGCCACCTACATAGGCTGTGTAGCGGGCAGAAGCCGTGCGCCGGTCGAGTAGCACCACGGGCACGCCCTGGGCAATGGCTTCCTCCACGGCCGGGGTCACCGGCCCGGCTTCGTAGGGCGACACGATAAGCAAGTCCACGCCCTCGCGCAGCAGCTGCCGGATCTGCTGCTGCTGCACCTGGCTGTTGTCGTTGGCGTTCAGCATCCGCAGCGCCACCTCGGGATGGAAGCTCAGCTCCCGCTCCATGCCCGCCAGCATGGCCTGGCGCCACGGCCCGTTGGTGCTGCACTGCGAAAAGCCAATGCGGTAGCGTGGGGCCGGTGCCTGACGGCTGCAGCTGCTGAGCAACAGCACCGCAACGGCCAGCAACAGCCCGCTGAGCCAACCAGATATTCTTTGTGTATACAAGCAGAAAGCAGCGGCGCGGGAAAACGGGACCGGCCACACCAATCAAATATACAACGCCCGGGCAAGAAAAGGCGCCACTGCCGGGTATGTTGGCAGTGGCGCCGCAGACTTTAAGGACGGGCCTTAATCATTGGATATAAATGAAGTGCCGACGGTAAGTAGGCCAACGGCAAACTAATGCCGTGCTACCACTCTACCGGCGCCGCCGGCTGAGTAGCCACAGCAAGCCGCCGGCCACGCCCAGCCCGGCAACCCAGAGAGGGTCCACGCGCAGATTACGCGGGGGCACATACGTCACGCCTGTTTCATCGGCCTGGGCCGGCTGGCCTACGTAGCGGCCGTGCCGGGGCACTGCCTGCTGCTCGAAGTGCTCAGCCAGCTCAGCCAGCTCACTGCGCAACTCCTGGCCCCGCATCGGAATACCATGGCCCGTAGCGGCTACCGTGGGCTGCAGGGCGGCCAGCAGACGCACTGAGCGGGCGGCCTGCGGCCAGTCGGGCGTGAAGTAAGCCGGGGGGCCGTGTACTTCCTGCTGCTGGGTGAGCGTAGCCGTGCCCGACTCGGCCTTTACCGTCACAAAAGCGTCGCCGGCCAGCAGCACACGGCTTTCTTCTTGAAAAAAGGAAACGTGACCGGCGGTATGGCCGGGCGTAGCCACCCAGCGCCAGCCGGGGAGGTGGGGCACGGTGCCATCGGCGGGCAGCGGATGCACACGGGAACCCAAATCAAGCGGCTGTTTGGGATACAGAAACGACATAGCCGCCATGGCCCCGCCGCCCACGGTAGGATCGGGTGGAGGGTAGGCCGAGCGGCCGGTCAGGTAGGGCAGTTCCAGGGTGTGGGCGTACACTGGCACTTCGGGCCAGCGCTTTAGCAGATGAGGCAGGGCGCCTACATGGTCGAAGTGGCCGTGCGTGAGCAGAATGGCGGTTGGCGGGGTATCTGGCCCGAATAGTTGGGCGGCCTCCTGTTCAACCCTGGACCCGGAACCTGGCAGGCCCGCATCCACGAGCACCCAGGCCGTAGGGCTGGTTTGTACATAGTACAGATTGGCAAAAACGTTGCGCAGGCCCCAAAGCCCGGTTACTACCGGGAAAAGGGCCGGCGTGTTGGCGCGGTTGGCGGTAGCTGACATAGAAAGCTAACTGTAAGTGAGAAACACGAAAACCTAGCGGTTGCCGGAAGCGGGCGTAGTGGTTTCAACGGAGCCGCCGGAGTTGCTGCTACCGGCAGAAGCACCGGCATCAGCGGCTGTATTGCCGGCCCCGGTGGAGCCGCCCGTCCCGGCTGACTGGTTCTCCAGGGTGCCGGCTCCGGCCTCGGCAGTCATACCTGTAGAGTCGGTCGAGACGCCGTCACTGCCATTGATGTCGGCGCTGCCGTTACCGTCCAGATCGGCCGTGCGGGCATCCGAGGAGTTCTGCGGGTCGCCTGAGCCGCAGGCACTGAAGGAAAGCAGGGCGCCCAGCAGCGCCGCGGAAAGAAGAGGAAAGCGAAACGTGCGCATAAAAGGAGAAGGAAACGGCAGCGGAGGTGCGGCCGGATTTTCAATTGGTATACGGTCATTTTTCGGGCGTTATAACAGAAAATTATACGGGTTAATCGGTATTTATTCCTGAAAAACCCGGAGCGGGAAATACGGACGAGCTAACATGGTCGCGAAGTGGCGCGTAGCAGTTAGGGCTGAAAACGGACCAAGCCACTCGCCTGGAGCTGCAGCGGGCGGCCTCAAACGGCTGCGAAACTCAGCATGAACAATAGGAGCCCAAGTGCCAGGCAAGCTCTGGGTAACACGACCCAACGCCAAGGCAGCAGGGCTGAGCTCAACAGTACGGGTCTTTCGCGAAGCCTCCGTATAAACCCCGTCAGTAAGCTCCGGATAAGTTGGTAATTTGGCTGGATTCGGCGTTTTTAATGGGTCAGAGAGCAACGACAAACCCCGCCAATAGCGTAGCATAGGGCAAGTTAAACCAATCATCTACCTCGCTTAGTCCCATGGCACTAACCCAAAACACCCAGCGCGGCGGAACGGCTCCAGCTACCCGCAAAACCACCTCGGCTGCCGCTCCGGCCGCCAAGAAAACCAGCATGCGGGGCTTTGCCTCCATGGACCCCGAAACCCAGCGCCGTATTGCCAGTGAAGGCGGCCGGGCATCCCACCTGAGTGGCCGCGGCCACCAGTGGACGTCGGAAGAAGCACGGGCCGCCGGCCGCAAAGGTGGCCAGGCCAGCCGCACCCAGCCGGCCGCTGCTAGAGCCGCCGGCACGCGCTAGGACTGCTGCCAAGGTCGTGCAATTGCAGCCCCGAAGGATTTCTTCGGGGCTGTTGTGTCTGTGTCTTTTCCACCCGTATTCCTTCTGCTGATGTCGCCATTACGCTATGCCTGGTACGGCTGCCCGCACAGCGGCGCGCTGGTACAGTTTGCGTTGTTTTTTCGCCGCCGCTGCGTGGCACAGTGGGCGCTGCCCCGCAACGGCCCCGGGCATAAAGCGGGGGCACTCCCTAAAGGTGTATGTCTGGAAACCTCGGATGACTTGTCGGCCGCTACGCCACTAGCCAGTGGAAGCTGCTCACTGGTAAACCAGGCCAACCCCATCACGGCCACCGTGCTACGTCAGGCGCTGGCTTCAGGCAAACTCATGGTGCACGTGCAGGACGAGGTTTCGGGTGGCAGCAAAACGTACTCGCTTATTCGGATGCAAGCCAGCGGAAAAGCCTGGCTGCTGGGCCCGGTTACGTATCAGCCCCGGCTGATGGGCGCCGAACACCAAACGGCCCTCACCTAACCCGCGTGCTCCGGGGCAGCTCAGGCGTATAGTCGGGGCGCAGTAGGCAGGGTGTACCGCTCGCCGCTGGCCAGCAGGTGCAGCTGGATACCGCGCATGGTAAAAGGCGTATTGGGCGCTATTTCGTGAATATTGGTGGAGCTGCAAGCCCGCGCATCCAGGATAACCGCCAAGCCGCTGCCCAGTACTTCCAGCTCCCGGCCCTCCGTCACCAGCACGGCGGTATCTTCTTCCAGCCCCAGGCCAATGCAAGCCGGATTAGTGGCCAGGATCTGCGCCATTCGTACCATGCGTCCCCGGGCAATAAAATGCGTATCCACGGCTACATCGTGCAGCAGTTCCAGGCCCGTGGTGATGTGGATTTCGCCCTTCAGAAAACCCGCGTCGTCGCGGCCCTGGTAGATCATGGGCGTCGACATAGCAGTAGCCCCGGCGCTGGTGCCGGCAATGATTAGGGCATCGTGGGCATAGCGGGCCCGCAGGTGCTGCTGCAGCGCGGTACCGCCCAACAGAGCCGTAAGCCGCAGCTGGTCGCCACCCGTGAAGAGGACGCCGCCGGCCTGGTCCAGCAGCTTAAGATTATCTTCGTCGTTGGCCTCGGCCCGCGTGCGGATGTCAAGCACTTCTATAGTCGGTCTGTGCAGCTTCTTAAATACCCGTTGATAGTCGTGAGCCGAGTTGCGGGGCTCACCCGAGGCCGTAGGAATTACCACGAGCGGACCGCGTTTGCCAATTTCATCGGCCAGGCGCTGCAGGATGATTTCGGGTGCAAAGTTCTCGTTCAGCGCCGATTCATCGGAAGGCTCCGGCGACTGGCCTTTGTCTTCGTGCCCGCCAATGAGCAGCAGCTTTCCGGTAGGATAGGGGCAGGAACGTGGACTATGGGCAGACTGTTTTTTGGAGGGCATAGCAAGAGAAGCGGGAAAAGACGAGTATACAGCCAACAAGCTTCAACACAGATCCTGCATACGCTGACCTATCAGGCATGTTGGCCTGCATACAGCCGTTCGGCTCTCCTAGCTTGGGTTTTCATGGAATAAAAATCAGAAATACAGCAGATTGTATAGGTATTAGCAGGTCCGTTACTACTGGCGTCTGCTCCTGCTCCACAATGCGCCTTAAACCCTGCAACGAGCAAAGCCGGCGTGATACCACGCCGGCTTTGCTCGTTGCAAGAAGGTATGTAGAAGAAACAGCGGCTATTCCTGGGTAGTTGCGGCGCGCAGGGCAAAGTGCACGCCGTTGGGCTGGCTACCGGTGTTCAGCTGCATGGTTTGCTGGGTGCAGCCGCGGGAAGCGCAGCTCAGCGAAACCGGCCCGCTGGTAGGCAGCGTGAGGGCAAAGTCTCCTTTGGAATTGGTGCGCACTTGTTCCTGGCTGCCTACGGCCCATACCACCGCGCCAGCCAGCGGCATCCCATCGGTGCCCACCACGATGCCCGTCAGAAGGGTAGGCGCTTCGTAGTAGACTGCGGCCGGGGCAGTACGCTTCAGGGGCTGCAGGGCGCGGCGCAGCAGCCCGCGTGTGAAGTGCCGGAGCGTGCTGTGGCCGGTCACGACGGGTGTAGCTGAGGTGCCAGGGCCATCAGCCGCCATAGTACTAGACAAAGCCAATGACAGAATGCAGGCAGTGAGAGCGAGGGTGCGGAGGAGTTGCATAGCAGGAGCGTAGAAAAACAGGCGAGTCGAATGGGAAAACGGCTATTGGGCGCTGCCGAGGGCAAGGAAATCGGCGGCAGGCTGGCGCTCCTCCAGAAAGCGGAAGGCGCTGTATTGGCCGGGGGTGAGAATGCGGAGCATGGCCGCGTCGTACTGGTGCATGGTTTGGGCAATGCCGGGCAGGGCCAGCAGCGTTTCATCATCAGCCAGCAGCGGCATAACCTCCGGCTGCTCACCGGCTTGCTCAAGCTGCTGTAGCTTGGCCAGTGTAGCCTTCTGCACGGCTATGGCCTGCGCGTGGGAAAGGCGCAGCACATCCGAGAAATAGGCCGTTACCTGCAGCGCCCGGTTGCTCACCTGGTGCGAGTAGGCGGCCGGGGCCACAAACTCTTTGTCCTGCAGACCTTTCTGCTGGCCAGTGCCCGAGCCGGCCGCCATAGCCGAACCACTCAGGAGAAACAATGCGAGAGCGAGAGTGTAGAGCTTTTTCATGGCGAAGAGAGAAGACAAGCTGGTGTGTGAGTGCTGTTTGAGCTGGAAGACGATGTAAACTTAGAGCGGCCCGGAGCGCTGTGCCGGGCTTTTGTCTCAACCGCCTGCTGCCCTGTGCGAATGGCTACTTTTTCTATCCGAATGGAATTCGGGCTTTTCGGGCGGCAGTTCCCGGCAGCTTGTCGGGCAGTATGGGCGCTTCACCGAATCTACGGTTGAGTTTTTTGCGGCTCACTTACCTTCGTCAGTAACCGGCGCAGCATACAACTATGCTTTCCAATAGCACAACGTCTGTGCTCCGGCCATTTGCCCTCCCTGCCCTCTCTTACCACACCTGTTTGCATGCCCCCTGTCTTACCGCTTACCTGCGTCATCGTCGATGACAATGAAATCAACCGCCTCACGCTGGAGCATATGGTGGAGCTCACGCCCACGCTCACGCTGGCGGCCTCCCTGCCGGGCAGTGTAGAAGCTCTTCAGTACTTCAGCCAGGGCAACCGTGCCGATTTGCTGCTGCTGGACATTGAGATGCCCCACCTCTCGGGGCTGGAGCTGGCTCGCCTGCTGCCCAAGCCGCCACCTGCTATAGTAGTCGTTACGAGCCACCGCGACTTTGCCGTGGATGCCTTCGAGCTACAGGTGGCTGACTATCTGGTAAAGCCTGTGGACCTGGCCCGCTTCAGCCAAGCCGTAGCCCGCGTGCTGGAGCTGCGCCGCCTTACCGAACAAGCCGCCAGCGCCCCCGACGGTGGCCTGGTAGAGCCCCAGGGCTCGGAGCTGTTCGTGAAAGTGGGTTCGCGCATGGTGCGCCTTGATTTTGAGGACGTGCTTTACATCGAAGCCTTATCGACGTACTCCGTGCTGGTGACCAAAACCCAGAAGCACATTGTGTACCTCACGCTCAAGGCTATTGCCGAGCGGCTGCCCTTCGCGCACTTTGCGCGGGTTCATCGTAGCTATGTGGTGAATACGCGCCGCATCGAGGCCATTGAGGACAATATGCTCAAGCTCGGCAGCTATGAGGTGCCGGTAGGCAAATCGTACCAGGACGACTTTTTCAAGAAACTGCGCGGTCTGTAGGCGCCGTGCCGGGCGTTTGGCTTACTCTGCGGGTAGCTCCCGGGGCAGCTGCTGCAGTGCCCGGCGCAGCTGGGCTCCCAGGCGTGCCATGGCGGCGTGGCGGGCCGGCTCCGCATCGGCGTCGGCCTGCTGCAGCAGCTGCACAGCCTCGGCAATGTCGGGCACGCCCAGCGCCTCCAGGTTGGGCTTGATGTGGTGTACCAGCGCGGCTACCTGCTGCCAGTCGCCGGCGGTGGCGGCGGTTTCCAGCTGGGCTAAGCTGACGGGCATATTTGTCAGAAACGAGCGAATGATTTTCACCACGAAAGTTTCGCGGCCGTGGGCCAGGGCGCGCAGCTTATCAAGGTTGTAGGCAGGGGCGGCGGAGGGCCTCTGCTTGCTGATGAGCAGCTCCAGCTGGTGGTAGAGCTTGGCTTCCTCGAACGGCTTGGTTAGGCAGGCATCCATGCCGGCGGCCAGGTACCGGTCGTTGTCGGCCCGGAAGGCGTTGGCCGTGAGGGCCATAATAGGCAGCTGCGCTTTGGTGGCGTCGGGTAGCTGCCGGATAATGGCGGTAGCCTCCAGCCCGCTCATGCCCGGCATCTGAATGTCCATCAGGATGATGTCGTAGCTGTTTTGCTGCAGCAACTCCAGGCCCAGCGGCCCGTTTTCGGCCTCATCTACGTGCATACCCCATTCTTCCAGCAGCAGTCGGGCCACTTCCCGGTTGATTTCGTTGTCTTCAAATAGCAGCACCCGCCGTCCACGCAACGCCCCCTGGTCCAGTACGGCCGGCTCCGCGGCTTGGGGCGAACCCTGGGCCCGGGGCAGGGGCAGGGTAAAGGAAAACGTGCTGCCTTTGCCCACTTCGCTTTTCAGCCGTAGCGTGCCGCCCAGCTGCTCTACCAGCGCCCGCGAAATGCTCAGGCCCAGCCCCGTGCCGCCAAAGCGGCGGGTGGTATCGGCATAGGCCTGGGTGAAGCCCTCGAAAATGCGGGCCTGCTGCTCCGGCGCGATGCCGATGCCGGTGTCTTCTACCGTCACTTCCACCGTGAGTGTGTCGTCGGTACTGGCTATTTCGCGGGCAATGACGATGATGCGGCCGCCCGGCTCGGTGAACTTGATGGCGTTGCTGACCAGGTTGAGCAGAATCTGGTTGAGGCGGTACGGGTCGCCAAGCACCCAGGGGTAGGAGCAGGAGTTGCGCAGCGGCGTACCGGCCACAATAATGCCTTTCTCCGTGGCCTGGTGCACGAGCGGCTGCAGGGCCTGCGCAAAGGAGTCACAAAGGTTGAAGGCGGTTTGCTCCAGCTCCAGCTTGCCCGAAGTGATTTTGGCCATGTCCAGCACATCATTGATAATGCTGAGCAGGTGCTGGCCCGAGGTGCGGATGATGCCCAGCAGCTCTTGCTGGCGGCTGTCGAGGCGGGTTTTGCCCAGCTGGGAGGCCATGCCCAGCACCCCGTTCATGGGCGTGCGAATTTCGTGGCTCATGTTGGCCAGGAAGTTTTCCCGGGCCTTCACGGCGGCTTCGGCTTCTTCCTTGGCCCGCTGCATTTCCTGTTCGGCCTGCACCCGCGCCGTAATGTTTACGAGATAGACGTTGGCGAAACCCTCCTGCACAAACGGCACCACGTAAGCCGCAAAGTGGCCCCGCGCTACTGCCAGAACCACCTGTTGCGATGCCTCCTGGGCAATAGCCGCAGCCGTCAGGTGGCTTGTGGCCGACAGTAGGTGCTGCTGCTCCTCGAGACTGAGTAGTTGCTCCAGCGCTTCGGCGGCCTTGTTGCGGTAGATTACCTGACCCGTCAGATCGAGCCGGAAGATAGGGTTAGGATTCTGGGCCGGAATGCTGGCTACCGACGATGCTTGCTCCAGGGCCCGCTCCAGCTCCTGAATGCGCTGGTGCGCTTCGGCAAGGTTGGCAGGAAAAGAAACCGGGCTGGGGGCAGAGGCGGCCATAGCAAACGACACAGAAAGGGAACTTCACCCAAAGTACAGGAATAGGAAAGTTCTTGCCGCCGCAGTTAGGTGAACGGCCCCATTTCCTGGCTGAACGCAGGCTTTTGCTGTGTTAATGACCGGGCCGGCCAGGGCAAGGACGGCAACGCGGCGGCCCCGAATACGGTATGCGGTTGCGTTGCGCGCCAGCTCAACCGTTTCGTATAGACGCCTTCGTAGGCTTATGCTATGACTCCACAGTTTCTTTTTGCTACCGGCATCGAAAACAGCAACCCTACCATTCAGGGCGGGCGGGTGCGGGTAGATGAGCTGGCCAAGTGCCGGCACTACGAGTTCTGGCAAAAGGACTTTGATCTGGTGCAGGAGCTGGGCATTCGGTTTCTGCGCTACGGGCCGCCCATTCATACCACTTGGCTCGGGCCGGGCCGCTACGACTGGTCTTTCGCCGATGTGACCTTCGAAGACCTGCACCGCCGCAACATTGCGCCCATCGTGGACCTGTGCCACTTCGGCGTGCCCGACTGGCTGGGCAACTTCCAGAACCCCGAGTTTCCGGCTTTGTTTGCGCAGTATGCCGAGGCGTTTGCCCGGCGCTTTCCCTGGGTGCAGCTCTATACGCCCGTCAACGAAATGTACATCTGCGCCGAGTTTTCGGCCCTGTACGGCTGGTGGAACGAGCAGCTGCAGTCGGACCGGGCGTTTGTCACGGCCCTTAAGTACATCGTGAAGGCCAACGTGCTGGCCATGCAGGCCATTGCCGAGGTGCGGCCCGATGCGCTGTTTATCCAGAGCGAGTCGTCGGAGTACTTCCACGCCGAAAATCCGGCGGCCATCAAGCCGGCCGAGCTGCTGAACGCCAAGCGGTTTTTGTCGCTCGACCTGAACTACGGCCGCCGTGTAGACTCGGAAATGTACGAGTACCTGCTGGATAATGGCCTGACGCGTGAGGAGTACCACTTCTTTCTCGACAACCAGCTCCGCCACCAGTGCATCATGGGCAACGACTACTACCGTACCAACGAGCACCGCGTGCGGGCCGACGGCAGCACTACGGCCTCGGGCGAAATCTTCGGCTACCACGTCATCACCCGCCAGTACCACGACCGGTACCGCCTGCCCGTGATGCACACTGAAACCAACCTCTGGCAGGGGCCCTGCGGCGACGAAGCCGTGAACTGGCTCTGGAAGGAGTGGGCCAACGTGTTGCGCGTGCGCAACGACGGGGTGCCCATCGTAGGCTTTACGTGGTACTCGCTCACCGACCAGGTGGACTGGGACACGGCCCTGCGCGAAAACAATGGTACCGTGAACCCGCTCGGCCTCTACGACCTGGAGCGCAACATCCGGCCCGTGGGCCAGGCATACAAGCAGCTCATTCACGATTGGCGGCAGGTGCTGCCCGCCCAGAGCGTGTGCCTGCAGGTACCCATCGTAATGCCTCAGGAAAGCACCCAGGGGTGGGCGCAGCAAAAACAGAATCAGGCCGAGCAAACCCGCCAGGACAAAACCACGTCGCCCGCCAACCAGACTTCGGCTGCCTCGTAGCGGCGAGGTTGATGTAGTGTGCTGCCTGCGCCATCTGCGTAGCGTCAGCTTCCTGAACATCCAACGCACTATTTCTCCATCTCATCATTTCCCCTCTCATGCGCTTTCAGAATAAAGTAGTACTGATTACCGGGGCGACCGGCGGCATTGGGCTGGCCGCTGCCAAACGCTTTGCCAGCGAAGGTGCCCGCGTGGTGCTGGTTGGTCATCATCAGGAAACCCTGGATGAGGCCGCCCCGGAGGTGCAGGCGGCCGGCGCGCCCGAGGTATGGGGCAGCCTGTGTGATGTAGCAGTAGAAGATCAGGTGCAGGCCACCGTAGCCGGCACGCTGGAGCGGTTCGGCCGCCTCGACGTCATCGTGAACAACGCCGGCCTGATGGAATTCAAGCCCCTGCAGGAACTGACCGGCGAGGACTGGCTGCGCGTGCTGGGGGTAGACTTGCTGGGGGCGTTTTACTTCACCAAACAGGCTTTTCTGCACATGAAGCCCGGCGGCACCATCGTGAACGTGTCCAGCATTCATGCCGTGGAAACCAGCCCGCTGGTAGCGCCCTACGCCGCGGCCAAAGCTGCCGTCAACTCCCTTACCCGCACCTCGGCGCTGGAAGGCAAAGCCAAGGGCCTGCGGATAAACGCCGTGCTGCCGGGCGCCATCGATACGCCCATGCTCTGGGAAAACCCCAACGTGAAAAGCGGCGCCGAAACAATTGACCCCGCCGACGTAGGCCGCCCCGAAGACGTAGCCGCCCTCATTGCCTACCTGGCCTCCGACGATGCCGCCTTCGTGCAGGGTGCCGAAATCCGGGTGGATGGCGGCCGCCTCGACCGGTTGTAGCAGGTACAGTAGAGCCAAAACGGAAGCCGGTCGACTCGGAAGCACCGAATCGGCCGGCTTTACTGCACGTATACGGGCCTCCTGGTTAAGCTGGTGGCGCTACTCCGGCAGCTCCAGCTCCCGGGGCAGCACGAACTTGAGGCTGCGGCTTTTGCTACGGGCGTGGAGCTGTTGCAGGAAGTCATCCAGCTCAGGTTTATACTCCAGCCAAAGGTCCTCGTGCAGGTTCTGAAGCACAAGCTGGGTTGTGCGGGCCGCCAGCCGGGCCGTGCCGGTATAAAAGCTCGCATACACACTTTCGAACTGCCCGGTATAGTTCTCGAAGATGTGGCGCAGCGTGTACAGGTTCAGGTCAACTTCCAGGCGCTTGTCCTTGGTGATGCGGCGGGCGCGGGCCACTTCCTTGATGGCCTTGCCCAGGGCTTTGGTGAGGCTGCGGTTGAGCAGCCGGCCCGTGGCGCCCACCGCAAACAGCTCGTGAATCTGGTCGGAAGCCTGCTCAAACACGGTTTCCGTGGTCACGTCGGGCAGCAGCTCGTAGCAGAGCGTCTCGTACAACTCGGCGTCGCGGCGGGCGGCGCGCAACAGCAGGGCTTCCTTTTCCTTGTCGGAAAGGCGCTTGAGGGCGTGCTTGAACTCAGCGGAAGGAACAGGCATACTATAAACGGTGAAATGGTGACGGACTATACGGGTAAAACGCTGAACGGTCAGCCATCCAACCATTCAACTCTATAGCCCATCAACTCACAACTTCTCAAGGAAAGCACCGAAGAAGTTCGTTAGTGCGGTGCACGGGGTCGTTGCCGCGTCCGTTGCACGCCATTCGCAATGGCTGGTTCGAGACAAAATAAAAAGCAAACATAGGGCAGCTGCTGCTACCATGGTTGCCGCGCGACGGCAAACAACGGTCCGACGGCTCCAGGCTTTGCTGCGCCCGTATTTTCCTGTGTCGGGCCGGAAACGATTCAGCCGCTCAAGTGGTTATAGATAGTCTGGCTTACCTTCGAAACCAGGCTTTTTGCCTGAATTTCCGTATTTTTGCCCCATGAACAGCAAACCGCAGATTGAGTACGACGAGGACGTTCTGCTCCTGGAAGAAACCACCGACGTGCGCGACCTGGTGGTGTACAACGACGACGTGAACACCTTCGACCACGTCATCCGCACGCTCATTGATGTATGCGGGCACGAGCCTGAGCAGGCCGAGCAGTGCACTCTGCTCATTCACTACAAAGGCCAGTGCACCGTTAAGCACGGCACCTACGATGAGTTGGCGGCCCTCTGCACCGCCATCCACGACCGGGGCATCTCGGCCGACGTTATTTAAGTAATGTGCCAATGTGCATAATGCGGAAATGTGCTGATTGAATGGCGCAGTAAGAGGCATTAGCACATTTTCACATTATGCACATTAGCCCATTAGAGTAGATGGAATTTCCTTCCAAACTGATAGAAAACGCCGTTGGCGAATTGTCGAAGCTGCCGGGCGTGGGGAAGAAAACTGCCCTGCGCCTAGCCCTGCACCTGCTGAAAGCCGAAACCGATACCACGGCTTCGTTGGCGGAGGCCCTGGCTAAGATGCGCTTCGAAATCCGCTACTGCGACACCTGCCACAACATTTCCGATACGCCCGAGTGCGCTATCTGCGCCAACCAGCTGCGCGACCAAAGCACCGTGTGCGTGGTATCGGACATCCGCGACGTTATTGCCATCGAAAATACGGCCCAGTACCGGGGGCTCTACCACGTGCTGGGCGGCGTTATCTCGCCTATCGAAGGCATTGGCCCCAGCGACCTGACCATTGACTCCTTAGTAGAACGCGTAACGAAAGCGGGCTCCGAAATCCGCGAAGTCATCTTGGCCATCAGCCCCACGATGGAAGGCGACACCACGGCTTTCTTTCTTTCCCGCAAGCTGCGCGACCTGCCCGAGCTGCACGTCAGTTCCATTGCGCGCGGCATCCCGATGGGCGGCGAGCTAGAATACGCCGACGAAATCACGCTGGGTCGCTCTATCGTGGAGCGCCAGCGTCAGGCGCGTTAGGTAAGAAGTGACTACATAAAAAAGCCCTGCCTCTTCAGGCAGGGCTTTTTTTATACTTTCGGCGCTATTTGCTGCCAGCTACAGGGTTAAGAGGTGTGGCTTACTGCCAGCCGCCGCCCAGGGCCCGGTACACGTTCACCGAGGCATTGAGCTGCTGCATCCGGGTTTCAATCAAATCGAACTTTGCTTCGAGTACGTCGCGCTGGGTGAAGAGCACTTCGGTGTAGTCGGCGCGGGCCGAGTTGAAGAGACTGGTGGAGATGTTGATGGACTGATTTAAGGCCTGCACCTCCCGGGCCTTGGCATCGTAGCTGTTTTGCAGGTTGCTGATGTTGGCCAGTTGGTTGGCCACTTCGATGTAGCCGTTCAGAATGGTCCGCTCGTAGTTGTACACGGCCTGGGTTTGCCGTGCATTGGCCGAGTAGTACAGGGCTTTGATGCCGTTCTTGTTGATGAGCGGGGCCGCCACGTTCCCCGCCAGGGAGAGCAGTATCGACTCCGGTGCATTCACCAGCAAGCCGGGCTTGAAGGCCTGCAGCCCAAGTCCCGCATCAATGCTCAGGCGCGGGTAGAAGTTAGCCCGGGCCACCTGCACATCCAGCTTAGCGGCCGTCAGGTTCTGCTCGGCCTGCCGGATGTCGGGGCGGTTTTGCAGCAGTTGGGCCGGCACGCCGGTTTGCACGGCTTTGGGCAGCAGGTCCGTAAAGTTCTGCGCGTTGCGCACCACTGGCTGCGGGTAGCGCCCCACCAGGAAGTTGATGCGGTTTTCTGTTTCCGTAATGCGCTGCTGAATCAGGTACTGACGGCTGGTGGTGTTCTGCACCTGCGCCTCGAAGCGCTGCACGGCCAGCTCCGTCACCCGGGCCGCGTCTTTCTGCAGGCGCACGGCCTTCAGCGCATTGGTCTGAATGCCGATGTTTTGCTGCAGAATGGCCAGCTGGTTGTCGAGGGCCAGCAACTCGTAGTATGAGGTAGCAATTTCAGCCACCAGGTTCGTGGCCGTGAAGTTCCGACCCTCTACCGACGCCAGGTAGCGGTTGGTAGCGGCCTGCTTGGCGGTGCGCAGCTTGTGCCAGATGTCTACTTCCCAGGAGGCAAACGCCCCGGCCTGGAAGTTGGTCAGCGGGTCGGGCGTGGGCTTTTCGTGGATGGGTACGTTTTCCTCCGTGGCACCCTGCAGGGTGTAGCGGCCCACCCGGTCGGCCGCGGCCTGCACCCCCAGGCCCACCGTGGGCAGGTACTCGCCCTTGCGGGCTCGCACTTCCTGGCGGGCAATGTCAATTTCCTGCTGGGTAATGTTCAGCTCCTGATTGCGCTGCAGGGCCGTGTCGATGAGAGCAACAAGGTTGGGGTCGGTGAAGAACTCCCGCCACTGCGTCTTGCCGGTGTTGCTGGCCGAGTCCGGGGCGGCGCCCGTGAAGCTCACGGGCACCGCGCGGTTTTCTTTTTTTACGGCCAGCTGGGGCGTTTTGCAGGCTCCTACCGCGAGGGCCAGGCCCGCAGCGCCCAGGTAGTTATACAAGCGTTTCTTAAGCATAAGGCTCCATTTCTTCCAGTTGCACGCGGGGCTCTACGCCTTCGAGGATGGGGGCTTCGTTTTCGTCCCGAATCAGTTTGCTGTTGCCGGCCAGCGTGCCGAAGAAGTAGTACAGGCCGGGGATGATGATTACCCCGAACACGGTACCGAACAGCATGCCGCCGAGGGCCGAGGAGCCGATGGTGCGGTTGCCGATAGCGCCGGCACCCGTAGCTACTACCAGCGGAATCAGGCCGGCAATAAAGGCGAAGGACGTCATCAGGATGGGGCGGAAACGTACCCGGGCGCCTTCAATGGCCGCGTCGCGGACGCTCATGCCTTCCTCGTGCTTCAGGGCCGCGAATTCCACAATCAGTACCGCGTTTTTCCCCAGCAGCCCGACGAGCATTACCAGGCCCACCTGAGCGTAGATGTCGTTGGCGAGGCCAAACATCTTGATGAACAGGAAGGACCCGAACACGCCCGCCACTAGGGAGAAGATAACGGCCAGCGGCAGCAGGAAGCTTTCATACTGCGCGGCCAGCACCAGATACACGAACACCAGCACGACCAGGAAAATAATCGTCGACTCGTTGCCGCGGCCTACTTCGTCCTTCGACAAGCCGCCCCAGTCGATATCGTAGCCGTGGGGCAGGTCCTGGGCCACTTCCTGCACCGCCTTGATGGCCTCGCCCGAGCTGAAGCCGGGGGCCGCACCGCCGCGGATGGAGGCCGTGGTGTACATGTTGTAGCGGTTGATTTCGTTGGCTCCCTGGGTTTTCACAATCTTCATGAAGGCCGAGAAGGGCACCATTTCGCCTTTGTCGTTCTTGGCCCACATGTTCAGCACGTCCTCGGGCAACTTGCGGTACTCGGGCGAGGCCTGCACAAACACCTTGAAGAAGCGCTGGTACTTGATGAAGCCCAGCTCGTAGGTAGAGCCCACCAGCACCGACAGCGTGTTCATGGCGTTGCCGATGCTCACGCCCTTCTGCATGGCCAGGTCATTGTCAATCTTAAGCTCGTACTGCGGGTAGTTGGCTGAGAAGAAGGTGAAAACCCCGGTCAGCTCCTTGCGCTTTTTCAGCTTGGCAATGAACTCGTTGTTTACCTGTTCCAGGGCTTTGTAGTCGCCGGAGTTGGTTTTGTCGAGCAGCTGCAGCTGAAAGCCGCCCGCCGCGCCGTAGCCGGGTACTGCTGGTGGCTCGAAGAACTCGATGGTCGCGCCCGGAATTTCGCGGGCCTTTTCCTCCAGGTGTTCGATGATTTCGGCAATGGACTCCTTGCGTTCCGACCACGGCTTCAGGTCGAGCAGCAGGGTGCCGGCGTTGGAACCCCGACCTTCGGTCAGTACCTCGTAGCCGGCCAGGGAGGAAATGTTGGCCACGCCGGGAATGTCCTTGGCCAGGCCCGCGAGACGCTGCGACACGGCGTTGGTTTGCTCCAGCGTGGTGCCAGGCGGGGTCTGCACAATGGCGTAAATCAGGCCCTGGTCTTCGCTGGGGATAAAGCCGGCCGGCAGCTTGGCCGCAATGGCCCAGATGCCCAGCCCAAAGGCAATGAGCATCACGAAGGTGACCACGCGGTTGGCCACGATGCGCTGCAGCAGGCCGGTGTAGGCGTTGGTCAGCTTTTCGAAGCCACGGTTAAACCAGTCGAAGAAGCGCTGCAAGGGCGTCTGCTTTTTGGGCTGCCCGTGGTGGTTTTTCAGGATCATGGCGCAGAGCACCGGCGTCAAAGTCAGCGCCACCAGGCCCGAAATAACAATAGCCGTAGCCATAGTAATCGAGAACTGCCGGTAGAAAATGCCCACCGGGCCGCTCATGAACGATACCGGGATGAATACCGCTGTCATCATAATGGTGATGCCGATGATGGCCCCGCTGATTTCGCCTACCACCAGGCGCACCGCGTTGTAGGGCGAGAGGTGCTCTTCCTCCATCTTGGCGTGCACGGCCTCAATCACCACAATGGCGTTATCCACCACAATACCAATCGAAAGCACCAGGGCAAACAGGGTAATCATGTTGATGGTGAGCCCAAAGGCCTGCATGGCCATAAAGGAGCCGACCAACGACACGGGCACGGCCAGGGCCGGAATCAGCGTGGAGCGCCAGTCGCCCAGGAACAGGAACACCACCAGGGCCACTAGGATGAAGGCGTCGCGCAGGGTGTGGATTACGTTCTCAATCGAGGCGTCGAGGAAGTTCGACACGTCGTAGGTGATTTTGTAGTCCATGCCGGGCGGGAAGCTCGTCTTCTTGAGCTCCTCCAGCTTGGCTTTCACCTCTTTAATTACGTCCGAGGCGTTGGAGCCGTAGGTTTGCTTGAGCACAATGGCCGCCGAGGGGTACTGGTTCAGGTTGGAGTAGATGTCGTAGTACTCCGAGCCCAACTCCACGTTGGCTACGTCGCGCAGGTGCAGGCTTTCCCCGTTGGAGTTGGCCTTCAGAATCACATTCTTATACTGCTCCACGTCGTTGAAGCGGCCCTGGTAGCTGAGCACGTACTCCAAAGACTGGGCGCTCTTGCCATCGGCCCGGCCGATACGGCCCGGGGAACCAATCACGCTCTGCTCTTCCAGGGCCTTCATCACGTCGTCCACGGAGATGTTGTAGGCCCGCATCCGGTCGGGCTTGAGCCACACGCGCATGGCGTACTGCCGGCTACCCAGGATGCTGGCCCGCCCAATGCCGTTGAGGCGCTGCAGCTCGGGTATCATGTTCACCCCAGCGAAGTTGAACAGGTACTTCATGTCCGTGTTCTTGTCTTTCGAGTACAAGTTCACGTACATCAGCATGTTGGGCACCACGCGGTTCACAATCACGCCCTCGCGCTGCACCAGCAGTGGCAGGCGGTTGAGTACCTGCGCAATGCGGGTATTCACGTTCACTACGGCCTGGTCGGGGTTGGTGCCCAGGTTGAACACGATTTGAATGTTGGCCTCGCCGGCCGATACGGCGTCGGAGGTCATGTACTTCATGCCGGGCACGCCGTTTACGGCCTGCTCCAGCGGAATCAGCACCGACTCGGTCAGCACCTTGGCGCTGGCCCCGGGGTACGAGGCACTCACCATCACGAGCGGGGGCGAGATTTCCGGGAACTGCGAGGTGGGCAGCTGGAAGATGGCCAGCGCGCCCATCAGCAGGATGGACACCGAAATGACGATGGCGAAAACCGGCCGTCGAATGAATTTACTGAACATAGAATGGCTGTTCTTTTCGTGGAAAAGGTCATGCCGAGCGGAGCCGGAGTATGTCTGTCTCAGGCTACCTCAATCGGGAAAACAAGGCGGGGAAACGCGTTGGCTCTGCGCAGCACGAAAGGCTACTTCAGGCTGTGTCCTACTCTGCAGATACTTTCAGGTGCGAGATGACGCCCTGCGGGGCGGTATAAGTGGAGGCTATTTTGTCGCCTTCCTTCACTTTGCGCAGGCCTTCGAGCATAATCCGGTCGTTGGCCGTGATGCCGGATTTGATGACGTACAGGTCGGGCATTTCCGAGGCAATGCCGATTTCCTGCTGGTGCACCACGTTGTCTTTACCCACCACAAACACGTACTTCTTCTCCAGTACCTCGAAGGTGGCTTTCTGCGGGATGATGAGGGCGTTTTTCAGGGGCACCGTCATCAGCACCGAGCCCGTTTCGCCGTTGCGCAGCAGGCCTTTAGGGTTAGGGAAAGTGGCCCGGAAGGCAATGTTGCCGGTTTCGTTGTTGAAGTCGGCCTCAATGGTTTGCACTACGCCGGTCTGGTCGAAGACCTCGTTGTTGGCCATGCGCAGGCGCACGTGCGCGGCTTTGTCGTTGGCTTTGGCGTGCGCCTGGTAGGCCAGGTACTCGGCTTCGGGCACGTTGTAGTACACCCACATCTTGCTGTTGTCCGACAAGGTGGTGAGCAGGTCGCCCTCGTCTACCAGGGAGCCCAGCCGGGCCTGGAAGTGGTCCATGATGCCGGTAAACGGCGCCCGGATGGTGGTGAAGCCCAGGTGCGTTTTGGCCAAATCAACTTCTGCCCGGGCCTTGTCCAGCTTAGCTTCCGACAGCGCCAGCTCGTTGGGCGACACGATGTTGCCGCTAGCCAGCTTCTTGGTGTTCTGGTACTCGATGTTCACGAACTTGGCCTCGGCTTCTGCTTTCTTCAGCTCGGCCTGGTAGAGCAGCGGCATAATCTGGAACATAAGCTGCCCCTGCTGCACGCGCTGCCCTTCGTCCACAAAGATCTTTTGGAGGTAGCCTTTTTCCAACGCCCGCACCTCAATGTGCTGGAAGGCGTGAATCTGGGCCACGTACTCCTTGGTGATGGTCGTGTCCTTTTGGAGTGGACTGGTAACCAGGTACTTTACTTTCTCTTCTTTCTCCTTATGCTTCTCGGAGCAGCTGGTGCCGCCGTACAGTACACTCACGCCCAGAAGCGCGAGCAGGAACCTTGTTTTCATACGTGTGTGGAATGCCATCCTGATTGAACAGCACAAAGCAACCGCCCACTTCATGAAGCCGGTATGAAGCCCCGCCTCGGCCTACAAGAATCTTTGGCCTGCCAGGCGCCGGATGAAACCCACGCCTGGCACTCTGCAATGCCGGTTGCACTCCGTAACTTTCGCCGTTCCACCCACCCGCCCGCAGTGCCTTCCGTGAAGCTTTCCGTTGTTATCGTCAACTATAACGTGTGCTACTTTCTGGAGCAGGCGCTGTTGTCGGTGCGGCGGGCGGTGGAAAAGCTGGGTGAGCCGGTGGAGGTGTTTGTGGTCGACAACAACTCGGTGGATGGCTCGGTGGCTATGGTGCGGGCCCGGTTTCCGGAGGTCGTCCTTATCGAAAACCACGACAACCCCGGCTTCTCGAAGGCCAACAACCAGGCCATCCGCCAAGCCCGCGGGCAGTACGTGCTGCTGCTTAACCCTGATACGGTGGTGGAGGAAGATACCTTCCGGCTGTGCTGCGCGTTTATGGACGCGCACCCGCGCGCCGGGGGCCTGGGCGTGAAAATGCTCGACGGGCAAGGCCGGTTTCTGCCCGAAAGCAAGCGGGGCCTGCCCACGCCCTGGGTGGCGTTCTACAAGATTTTCGGGCTGGCCAAGCTGTTTCCGAAGTCGCGGCGCTTCGGGCGCTACCACCTGGGCTTCCTCGATAAAGACCAGACCCACGAAATAGAAGTTCTGAGCGGAGCCTTTATGCTCATGCGCAAAGCCGCGCTGGACGAGGTAGGGCTGCTCGATGAGGACTATTTCATGTACGGGGAGGACATCGACCTTTCGTACCGCCTCACGCGGGGCGGCTGGCTGAACTACTATTTCCCCGGCACGCGCATCATCCACTACAAGGGTGAAAGCACCAAGCGCACGAGCGTCAATTATGTGTTCGTGTTTTACCGGGCCATGGTCATCTTTGCCCGCAAGCACTTCGCGCCGGAGCGGGCGGGCACGTTCAGCTTCCTCATCAACCTGGCCATCTGGCTGCGGGCCGGGGCGGCGGTGGCCCAGCGCCTGGCCGCGCAGGCCGCCCCCGTGCTGCTGGATGCCGGCCTGATTTACGGGGGCATGTTTTTTTTGAAAACATACTGGGAGCGAAACCACAAGTACGTGCCCGAGCCTTACCCCGAGAAATACATGCTGGTGGCCGTGCCCGCGTACGTGGCCGTGTGGCTGCTGTCGGCGTTTTTCAGCGGGGCCTACGACCAGCCCACCCGGGCCCGCCGCATTGTGCGCGGCGTGTTCCTGGGTACTTTGCTGATTTCGGCCGTCAGCAACTTTCTCGATGCCTGGCGCTTTTCCAAGGCCCTTATTGTGCTGGGCGGGGTGTGGGCCGTGGCTGCGCTGGTGCTGCGCCGACTGGCTTCCAACTTCCTGCGCTACCGCACCTTCAGCCTCACCCGCCAGCACCAGAAAAACGTGGGCATCGTGGGCTCGTTCGAGGAAAGTCAGCGGGTGCGCCAGCTGCTGGAACACGCCGCCGTGCCGGCCCGCATCATCGGCTACATCGAGCCCGCCAAGGCCGGGGTGCCCGTGCGCGCAGCCCGCGCCACGCCGCCTTATGAGCCCGTAGGCCACCCCGGCGCCGGCCGGTATACCACTACTTCGGCGGCGCTGCTTGCTGAGACGGAAACGCTCGACGCTCCCGCCGACGACCTGCTAGGCGAAGTCCGGCAGCTGGCTGACATTATCCGCATCTACGAGCTGCACGAGCTGATTTTCTGCGGCCGCGACCTGACCGCCAGCCAGATTATCGGCTTGATGGTGAGCGTGCCCCAGCACCCGCCGGTGGCCTACAAAATCCTGCCCCAGGACAGCGAGTACATCATCGGCAGCTCCGGCAAAGACTCGCCCGGCGACTACTACGCGCTTGACATCACCCTAAATCTTTTCCGGCCCCAGCAGGTGCGCAACAAGCGGGTGCTCGATTTCCTGACCAGCCTGGGCTTTCTGCTAGGCTCGCCGCTGCTCGTCTGGTGGCAGCCGCGCAAAGGTGGTTTTCTGCGCAACTGCCTGCGCGTGCTCAGCGGCTCCCGCACCTGGGTGGGCCTGCGCTATGCGGCCGCGCCGCAACGCCTGGCCCGCGCCATTCTCTCGCCCGCCGATGCAGCCCAGGCCGCCGGCCCGCTCACCGGGGCTACGCGCCGCCGCCTGGAGCTGCTTTACGCCAAGGACTACGAAACCGGTACCGACCTGCGCCTGCTATTGCGCTGCTTCCGCCAACTGGGCCGGGAAGAGGAGTGAGGTGGTGATGAGTTGACAGGTAACAGGTAACAGGGGCGCCCGGCGGCAGACTTAGGCCGCAGCCCGCGTATGCCCGCCGATGGATTGAAGCCAGCTTCCCGACCGGCGGCCGCAAAGCGGCCCGGCAGTAATGCGCCGCTTGCTCACCAGCCTGTCACAGGTTACCTGTCACGTGTTACCTGTCTCCTGTTACGTTTCACCCCAAAACCAGAAACCGTAAAACCGCCGAAAGCAGGTACTTGTAGTTCCGGAGGCGCTGCGTACATTCCGCCTACTTTTGTGCCATCACGCTCACTGCTTTCAACCTTCTTCCTAAATGTCCGCTGAAGCTACTACCCTCGCGCCCCTCGTGTTGTCTGACCGCATCAACTCCATGCAGGAGTCGCAGACCATTGCTATGGCCAAAAAAGCCCGGGCGCTGGCGGCCGAGGGGTTTGATGTGATTAACCTGAGCTTTGGCGAGCCGGATTTTCAGACGCCCCAGTACATCAAGGACGCCGCCAAGGAAGCCCTCGACCAGGGCTACACGCTCTACACGCCGGTTCCCGGCTACCTGGAACTGCGTCAGGCTATCTGCGACAAGCTGCAGCGCGAAAATCACCTCAGCTACAAGCCTGAAAACGTGGTAGTGAGCACCGGCGCCAAGCAAGCCTTGGTGAACGTGGTGATGAGCCTGGTAAACCCCGGCGACGAGGTAGTGGTGTTTGCCCCTTATTGGGTGAGCTACGAGGAGATGGTGAAGCTGGCTGAGGGCGTGCCAGTGCCGCTGGTGGGCTCCCTGGAAAATGACTTCAAGGTGACGGCCGCCGAGCTGGAAGCCGCCATTACGCCCCGCACCCGCCTCATCATGTACTCCTCACCCTGCAACCCCACGGGCTCGGTATTCAGCCGCGAAGAGTTGGCTGCCATTGCCGAGGTAGTGGCCCGCCACCCGCAGGTGCACGTGCTGGCCGACGAGATTTATGAGTACATCAACTTCGTGGGGGAGCACGTGAGCATTGCCCAGTTTGAGGACATCAAGGACCGGGTGATTACGGTGAATGGCTTCTCGAAGGGCTACGCCATGACGGGCTGGCGCGTGGGCTACCTGGTAGCCCGCAAGGAAATTGCCAGCGCCTGCGAGAAAATCCAGAGCCAGATTACGTCCGGCACCTGCTCCATTGCCCAGCGGGCCGCGCTGGCAGCTCTCCTGGGCGGCCGCAGCTCCGCCGATGAGATGGTGACGGCCTACCACCGCCGCCGCGACCTGGTGCTGGAGCTGGCCCAGGACATTCCCGGCTTCCGCACGCCCACGCCCAGCGGCGCCTTCTACGTCTTCCCCGATGTAAGCGGCTGCTTCGGCAAATCTACGCCCGAGGGGCAAACCATCAATTCGGCGGCCGACCTGGCCATGTACCTGCTCAACGATGCCCACGTGGCCGCCGTAGATGGGGGCGCGTTTGGCGCGCCGGCCTGCATCCGCTTCAGCACCGCCGCCGCCGATGAAAAGCTGCGCGAAGCCTTCCAGCGCATCAAAAACAGCGTAGCCAAGCTGGCCTAGCTCCGGAAAATCATAGTAACGTTTGAGGGCGGACATAGTAATGTCCGGGACAAGACATAGTAATGTCTTTGGTAAAACGTCCTAATGTCTTGCCCAAGACATTAGGACGTTTTGCGTACGGCGCGTTGTGGCCGGGCTGCCTACCTTTGCGGCTCTGTACCTGACTTTGCCTTGATGCCTGCTGCCGCGCCTCCCGCTTCGTTGCCCGATTTGTTTGCCGCTTTCAACCAGCTCACCGTGCTCATTGTGGGCGACGTGATGATGGATGCCTACGTGTGGGGCAAGGCCGCGCGCCTCTCGCCCGAAGCGCCGGTGCCCGTGGTGAATGTGAGCCGGCAGGAACAGCGCCTGGGCGGAGCGGCCAACGTGGCTCTGAACGTGCAGGCCCTGGGGGCTACCCCGCTGCTGTGCGCCGTGGTTGGCCAGGACCAGGGCGGCGACCAGCTGCTGGATCTGCTGCACGCCGGTGGCCTTTCGGCCGAGGGAATGGTGCGCTCCACGCATCGGCCTACTACCGTAAAGCAGCGCATTCTGGCCCACGGGCAGCAGCTCCTGCGCATCGACTCCGAGGTGGAAACCGACCTCAACGAAGCCGAAAATGCCGACCTCACCGCCCGCTTCGAGCAACTACTGCCCCGCGCCGATGTGGTTATCTTCGAGGACTACGACAAGGGCGTGCTCAACGCCGAAAGCATTCGGCGCTTTATTGGACTGGCGCGGGCCCAGGGCATTCCTACCGTCGTCGACCCCAAGAAAAAGAACTTTCTGGCCTATCAGCACTGCACCCTGTTCAAGCCGAATCTGAAAGAGCTGCGGGAAGGCCTCAAGCTGGATTTCGGCGACTCCGATGCCGACCGTCCGCACTTTGAGGCGGCGGTAGCCCGGCTGCGGGAAGCCCTGACGCCGGATACCGTGCTGGTCACCCTTTCCGAGCGCGGCGTTTTCGTGGAAGATAAGAACCTGACGCGCACTTATCTGCCCGCGCACCTGCGCACCATTTCCGACGTTTCGGGTGCTGGTGATACCGTTATCAGCATTGCGGCCCTGTGCGTGGCCCTAGGCTTATCCGCTCCCGTAACGGCCGCGCTGGCTAACCTCGGCGGTGGCCTGGTGTGTGAGCAGGTGGGCGTGGTACCTATCGAAAAGCAGCTGCTACTGGCCGAAGCTCAGGAAAAAGGCCTGCAATTGAGCAGCTAGGCTGTGGCTGTCCAAAGAGCTTCCTGTCATTGTGAGGTATGTGGTGCATCAAGCCAGTATCCAAAGCCATCCGTCTTGAGCAACGTAACAAGGCCTAGAATGTGAAAAGCCCCTGACGTCAGCACGAACGTCAGGGGCTTTCTGGTAAAGGACATTTCCTACTTCGCAGAGGACGGATGGCATCGGCTCTGCCTCACTATGAAGCTTTAAATTTGGCCTTCGCGGGCCAGAGCGCTAAACTCTTTCACGGTTTCGATGAACACCTTCACGTTATCGGGATTGGTGTCGGGGTACACGCCGTGGCCCAGGTTGGCAATGTGACGCTGGGGCCCAAAGCGGCGCAGCATCTGAATGGTGGCGTGCTGCACCTGCTCCGGCGTGCCATAGAGGGCGCATGGGTCGAGGTTGCCTTGCAGGGTTTTGCCGTCGCCGATGGCGGCGCGCACGGCCCGCGGGTCCTCGTTCCAGTCGAGTCCGATGGTGCGGCAGGGCAGCGTGGCAAACTCGGGCACGGCAAAGAAGGCGCCCTTGGCAAAAACCGTTACGGGCACGGTGGGCAGGGCCTCGCAGATTTCGCGAATGTAGCGCGTACTGAACTCCTGATAATGGTGGGGCGGCAGGATGCCGGCCCAGGAGTCGAATACCTGAATGAGGTTGGCGCCGGCTTCTACCTGGGCCTGCAGGTAGGAAATGGTGGTGGCGGTAATCTTGCGCAGGAGTTCGTGGGCCAGCTGCGGGTCGGTGTAGAGCAGGCGGCGGGCCTTGCTGAAGGTTTTGGAGCCGTGGCCCTCTACCATGTAAGCCAGAAT
This sequence comes from Hymenobacter guriensis, assembly GCF_015773195.1. Classification (GTDB taxonomy): domain Bacteria; phylum Bacteroidota; class Bacteroidia; order Cytophagales; family Hymenobacteraceae; genus Hymenobacter; species Hymenobacter guriensis. The sequence continues at coordinate 264,109 of NZ_JADWYK010000001.1, read as the reverse complement.
CGTCCACGGGGCGCCGGCAAAGCCGATAAGCGGTACGCGCCCGTTGAGGCTGCGCTTGGTCACGCGGATGGCTTCCAGCACGTAACCCAGGTGCTCCTCGGGGTCGGCAATGCGCAGGCGGTTTACATCGTGGCGCGACTGCACAGTTTGCGGAAACAGCGGGCCGCGGGCTTCCACCATTTCGTAGGTGAGGCCCATGGCCTCGGGCACCACCAGAATGTCGGAGAAGATGATGGCCGCGTCCACGTCCAAGGCATCCACCGGCTGAATGGTGACTTCGGCAGCCAGCTCGGGCGTTTCCACCAGCTCTTTGAAGCCGCTCAGGCGACCCCGCAGGGCGCGGTACTGGGGCAGGATGCGGCCCGCCTGGCGCATCAGCCACACGGGGGTACGTTCGGTATCTTCGCCGCGGGCGGCACGGAGCAGGAGGTCGTTCTTCAGCATAATCGGGGCAAAGGTACAAACGGTGAAATAGGAAGCTGGTGAAATGGTGAGTTTGACGTTCTACCGGCTCAGATTGCGCGGATTGGTCGTCAAACTCACTATTTCACTATATCACCTCAATGCGTCAGGCCCGGAAAAAGCGCCTTGATGGCCGTAGCCAGGAAATTCACCCCAATAGCCAGCGTGATAAAGCCCATAATCCGCGCCAGGGCCGCCATGCCCGGCCGCCCCAGAAACCGCGTGAGCCGCAGCGACGACATCAGAATGATATAAGCTGCCAGCGCCACCAGCACAAACCCAAGGATGATCAACCCCATATCGAGGTAGGAGAGGTGCTCCGTAAAGAGGCCGATGCACACGGCCATGGAGCCCGGCCCCGAGAGCATGGGCATGGCCAGCGGGGTAAACGAAATGTCGTTTTTGTGCATGCTTTCCTCCAACGTGGCGTCCGAAACCTTGGCGCGGTTGCCGCCCGGCGTGAGCAGGTCGAAGGCCGAGCGCATCAGCAGAATGCCGCCCGCAATGCGCAGATGGTGGATGTTGATGCCAAAGAAATTGAGCACGTACTGCCCGGCCACAAACGACACGGTGAGCACCGCAATCATGTACAGGCAGGCTTTCAGGCCGATGTTGGCACGCTCCTGGGGCGTGTCTTCCTCGGTAAGGGTCAGAAATACCGGCATGGCCCCGAAGGGATTCACAACGGAAAACAGAGTAGTGAACGTGGCGAGCAGAATTTCCATGGGCGGCGCGCGTCAGGCGGAGGCAGATCAAAGGTACGAGCCTTTGAGAATCAGCAAACAGGAAAAATGCTATGTTTAAGGAGCCAACCACCGGGCCCCGGGCGCGTAGAACCGCCCAAGCCGGTTGAGCCTTCCTATTTTCCGCTACTGATTCCATGACTACCCACCCCCCCGCGGCTTCGGCCGCCGACTCGCCCGCTGCCCCCGACGCCAGCCCCATTGTGGGCATCATTATGGGCTCTCAGTCCGATCTGAAGATCATGAACGGCGCGGCCGAGCTGCTGCGGCAGTTTGGCGTGCCCTTCGAAATTACCCTGGTTTCGGCGCACCGCACCCCGCACCGCCTGGTGGAGTACGCTGAAACGGCCCGCAAGCGCGGCCTGCGCGTGATTATTGCCGGCGGGGGCGGAGCGGCCCACCTGCCCGGGATGGTGGCCGCTTTTACTACGCTGCCGGTTATCGGGGTGCCCATCAACTCCACTACCTCCATCCGGGGGCTGGATTCGGTGCTGTCGATGCTGCAAATGCCGGCTGGTGTGCCGGTGGCTACGGTTTCTATTGATGGCGCGCCCAACGCCGCCGTGCTGGCCACCCAAATTCTGGGTTTGAGCAATGCCCGGCTGGCCGACGTACTGGAGAAGTACCGCACCTCGCTCAAGGATAAAGTGATGCGCACCATCGAGGAGCTGCGCAAAGGCGGCTTCAGCGACGACTAGAGGAGAATGAGTAAGTGCGTGAATCAGGGGAAGAAGCCAGCGGGCTGCTTTGCCTCGTCACTACACCGGTACCTCACTCATTCCTTCATCCTCTCATTCACTGCTTGTGCCTGATTTTAGTTCTATGCCGGTCTGGCTGATTGTATTGCATGCGCTGACGCTGCTGCTCGCAGTGGCAGCCGTAGTGGCGACGCTGCTGCCGCTGCTGCGCCAAACCGCGTGGTGGATTCGTATCTGCGACTTTCCGCGCCTGCAGATTGTGGGCGTTACGCTGCTGGTGCTGCTGGCCGGCCTGGCGCTGAAATGGCACCGGCTGCCCGGCTACTGGGGCCTCACGCTTCTGGGGATGCTGGCCGTGGTGGTGGGCTACCAGGTGTTTCGCATTATGCCCTACACGCCGCTGGTTCGCAAGCAGGTGGGCGACAGCACGGCCAAAGCCAGCCAGGGGCACCTGAGTTTGGTGATGATGAACGTGCTGCAGTTCAACAAGCAGGGGCCCCGTGCCCTGGCCGTTATTCAGGAAGCGGACCCAGATATTATCATGGCGGTGGAAACGGACGAGTGGTGGCTGAATCAGCTGCGCCCGCTCGAAAAAACCCACCCCTACACCTGCCACGAGCCCTTAGACAATACCTACGGCCTGCTGTTCTTCTCGCGCCTGCCGCTGGAAAACTGCACGATTAAGTACTTACTCGACGACGACATTCCGTCCATCCATACCTACGTGGATTTGCCGGGCACGAAAACGCGGGTGCGCATCTATGGGCTTCACCCCAAGCCGCCAGCGCCCCAGGAATCCAAAACCAGCACCAAGCGCGACGCTGAGCTGCTGCTGGTAGGCAAAGAAATTGACCGCAAAGACGAGCCGACCATCGTGTTCGGGGATATGAACGATGTGGCCTGGTCGCACACGTCTGAGCTGTTCCGGCGCATAAGCGGCCTGCTCGACCCCCGCGTGGGCCGCGGGCTGCTGCCTACCTTCCACGCCGATTACCGCCTGATGCGCTGGCCCCTCGACCACGTGTTTGTGTCGCCGCACTTCAAGGTAGACGATATGGAGCGCCTGCCCTACGTGGGCTCCGACCATTTTCCCATCTACATCAAGCTCAGCTACGAACCCGCCCACAAGGTTATTCAGGAGGAAAACGCAGAAGAAGCTGATGCCAGTGACCACGAAGAAGCCCTGGAAAAAATCCGGGAAGGCTTCGAGGAGGAAAACGAGGAGGAAGAAGACGAAGCCAGCAACCCCCAGCCCAAAAAGGAGCTGACGACGTAAGCAGCCGCCGCTTTCTATCCTCGTCACCAAATGAAGTTCGAAAACGTGGGAGGGTGTGGGGTATGCCCCCGCCCATCGTTTGCGCCGCTCGGAAACTCGTGCAGCCACGGGCGGGGGCAGGCCCCGCACCCTACTTCATGACGGCTTAAACTCCCGTATCGTCTGGCATACCTCGGTTACCTGCGCTTCCGTCATGCCGGGCCAAAGCGGGAGGCTGAGACAGGTGGCGGCCAACTGCTCGGCAATGGGGAACTGACCTTGGGAGAAGCCCAGATGCTGGTAGGCCGGCTGCAGATGCGGCGGCACCGGGTAATGAACAGCCGTGCCGATGCCGTGGGCCGCCAAGTGCTGCTGCAGGGCATCACGATGGGACGTGCGCACCACGTACAGGTGATAAACGTGCGTGGAAGAAGGCAGGCAATACGGCCGGTGCAGCCAGGCAATATCGGCCAGCCCGGCATCGTACCAGGCGGCCAGCTGCTGGCGCTGCTGCGTCCAGAAATGCAGGTGGACCAGCTTCACGCGCAGAATAGCAGCCTGCAGCTCATCCAGCCGGGCGTTCTGGCCAATAACTTCGTTCTGATATTTCTGGCGGGAACCGTAGTTGCGCAGCACACGCAACTGCTCAACCAGCGCGGCATCATTCGTAGTAAGGGCGCCGGCGTCGCCGAGGGCGCCGAGGTTTTTGGTGGGGTAGAAGCTAGTGGCGTTCAGGTGCCCAAAGGAACCCGTCGGCTGGCCTTGACTGGTAGCCCCGTGGGCCTGGGCATTGTCTTCCACCACCCAAAGGTTGTGCGCCCGCGCTACCTGTATAATGGCTGCCATATCACAGGCCTGCCCGTAGAGATGCACCGGCATGATAGCGCGGGTACGCGGCGTAATAGCGGCCGCCAACAACGCCGGATTCAGGTTGCCGGTAGCGGCATCGGGCTCTACGGGCACTATGGTGGCACCCACGTACGACACGGCCAGCCAGGTAGCCACATAAGCGTTGCTGGGCACCAGCACCTCGTCGCCGGGGCCAATGCCCAGGGCCAGCAGCGCCAGGTGCAGGGCCGCGAGGCCACTACTCACGCCCACGCAGTGCGCCGTGTGGGAGAAGGCAGCGTACTCCGCCTCAAACGCCCGCACCTCCTCGCCCAGCACATACCACTCCGAGTCGAATACCCGCGTCATGGCCGCCAGGGTGGCCTCCCGAACGCGGGCATTCTGGGCGGTAAAAGACTGGAAGGGAATACGCATCGGCAAAGGGTAAGACAGAGTTCCGGGCAAAGAAACGCGTTGCGGCACGAATAGCTACTCGCCCTCCTCATAGAGAAAAGCCATCTGCTGCTCGTTCAGGCGGCTGGGCAGGGCACGCATCACGGCGTTGCGCAGCTTCACCAGCACCAGATTGGTAAGCTGGGCGGCTTTCCCCAGCTGCCACGACTGCGTGATGATGCGCGCAGTGCGCCGCCGGCGGCGCTGGTCAAACCGCTGAAACGCCGCTTCCAGTGAATCAGTAGAAGCCAGGCATGACGCCAGCGCGGCGGCATCTTCCACCGCCTGGCCGGCACCCTGGCCCATGTTCGGCGTGGTGGCGTGGGCCGCGTCACCGATAAGCAGCACCCGGCCAAAATGGAACTGGCGGAGCGGTTTCAGGTCCAGAATGTCGCCCCAGAGTACTTGTTCGTCTGTCGTCAAAGCCAGCAGCTGCGGAATAGGGGCGTGGTAGCCGGCAAACTGCCGCTGTAGATCGGCCACGCGAAAGGCGCGGAAGTGGGCGCTGCGTGCCTCGGGGCTGTTGACGCAGGCAAACCAGTACACCTGCCCGTTGCCCAGCGGTACCATGCCGAAGCGGCCGGCGCGGCCCCAGGTTTCGGTGGTACGGCCGGCCGGCAGCTGCAGGACAGCGGCATCTACCACACCCCGCCAGCAGGTATAGCCCGCGTAGCGCGGCTTGCTCCCGGGCAGTAGCTGCCGCCGTACCCGGGAGTTGATGCCGTCGGCGGCCAGCAGCGCATCGGCGGTCAGGTGGCTGCCATCTTCAAAATAGGCGGTGACCTGTGTGACCGTTTGCTCGAAGCGAGCCAGGCGCTTACCCAGCTGCACGATGCCCGCCGGCAGCGCCGCCAGCAGCAGGCGCTGCAGCTCGGCCCGGTGAATAGCCAGGTTGTCGTAGCCGACCCGCTCGGTGAATGGGCGGGTGTCGATGGCGTTCAGGTCGCGGCCGAACTCATCCAGCAGCCCGATGCCCGTTACAGCAAACCCCTGTTGGTGTACTGTGTCGTGCAGGCCCAGCCGGTCGAGGGCGCGCATGGCGTTGGCGCCCAGCACCACACCCGCGCCCACTTCGCGCAGCTCGGCCGCTGCTTCCACTACCTGAACCTGGTGCTGCTGCTGGAGCAGCGCCTGGGCCGTGGCCAGCCCAGCTATGCCGCCACCGATGATAAGGAAATGCGCCATTCCAGGTAAAGCAAAAGGATGCGTAATGTGTCGTGAACGCGCCTAGCTAACGAGTGAAAATAGACTGATGCAGGACGGTTTGGTACGTTAAGTAGCGGCCCGGCACTTTCCGCTCTGTAACGGAGCAGGTATGCAGCACCAAGCGGCCTTCCGTATCTAGGCCCACCTGGGCCACACTGCCCGCCGCTCGAAGAGCCCCAAACAGCAATAAGTAGCGTTGGCCAACAAGGGCATAGTTGCGCGTCAGGCGTTTGGCTTTGGGTTCATCGGCTTGCAGACTAAACTTCTGGTTAGTAATGTTAAGCGTTACGGTACCGGGTAGGTCGTGTACCGTGGCCTTGCGGTAAAACTTCTGTTCGGCAACTGAAAAGGAGTCGATGTGCACGACTACCCGATTAGCCAGGCTGCGCCAGTTGCCAGGTAGGCGGGTTGCATCCGCTATGCGGGTTGTGGTGTCGAGCTGGGCGTGCGGGCGCGCTGAGTTGGCTACCCACCACGTGTGCACCCCGTCTTTGACAAATGATAGGCCCTGCTGGGTCTTTTTTATTTCGGGCCTCAGAAACCGCTCATACCGGCCGTAGTCCTGTTCCCACCGTTCGGGGGTAGGCGTAGGCAAAGCCGTTGCATACGTAGCCGGAAAATGGGTAGAGTCTGCTACCGGCAAGGTAACCCCTGGCTTGAAGTCTAAGTTGAATCCGGTGGGTGCTGGCAGTACCATAGTTATCAACGCAGCCAGCGCGGCATGTAAAGATATCATGCCCCAAACTTAAAAAAAAGGCCCGGCAGAACTTCTGCCGGGCCTTTTTTACTTCAGATCAGCCAATTACTTCTGGCCGTCTACTTCTTCGTAGTCCACGTCGGTCACGTTGTCGTGGCCGGCACCTTGCTGGCCGTTGCCGCCGGGTTGGCCGGCACCACCGAAGGGGTTGCCACCTTCCGCGCCAGGCTGGCCAGCAGGGCCGCTCTGGGCATACATTTCCTGCGAGGCAGCCTGCCAGGCCGCGTTGATGGCGGCCATGGCCGTATCAATCTGCCCGAGGTCCTTGCTCTCGTGGGCTTTCTTGAGGTCGGCCAGGGCGCTTTCCACGGCCGTTTTGTTGCCGCCGCTCAGCTTGTCGCCGTACTCCTGCAGCTGCTTTTCGGTCTGGAAGATCATCGAGTCGGCCTGGTTGACTTTCTCGATTTTCTCACGCTCAGCCTTATCTGCTTCGGCGTTGGCCTGGGCTTCCTGGCGCATCCGCTCAATGTCGGCATCCGAGAGGCCCGAGGAGGCCTCGATGCGGATTTTCTGCTCCTTGCCGGTGCCTTTGTCCTTGGCCGTTACGTGCAGAATGCCGTTGGCATCAATGTCAAAGGTTACTTCGATCTGCGGAACGCCGCGGGGTGCGGGCGGAATCGAGTCGAGGTGGAACTTGCCGATGGTGCGGTTCTGCGAAGCCATGGGCCGCTCACCCTGCAACACGTGGATTTCCACGGAAGGCTGGTTGTCGGAAGCCGTCGAGAACGTCTCAGACTTCTTGGTCGGAATCGTGGTGTTTGACTCGATGAGCTTGGTCATCACGCCGCCCATCGTCTCAATGCCGAGGCTCAGCGGAGTTACGTCGAGCAGGAGCACGTCCTTCACTTCACCAGTCAGTACACCGCCCTGGATGGCAGCACCCACAGCTACTACTTCGTCGGGGTTTACGCCCTTCGAAGGCTTCTTGCCGAAGAACTTCTCAACTTCTTCCTGGATGCGCGGAATGCGGGTCGAGCCACCTACCAGAATCACATCATTGATGTCGGAAGTGCTCAGGCCAGCGTCCTGCAGGGCCTTTTTCACTGGCTCCATCGAGCGACGAATCAGCGAGTCGGCCAGCTGCTCGAACTTCGAGCGGCTCAGTTTCACCACCAGGTGCTTGGGGCCCGAGGCCGTAGCGGTGATGTAGGGCAGGTTGATTTCCGTTTCCGTCGAAGACGACAGCTCTACTTTGGCTTTCTCAGCAGCTTCTTTCAGGCGCTGCAGGGCCATAGCATCCTTGCGCAGGTCAAGACCTTCGTTTTCCGAAGAGAACGTCTCGGCGAGGAAGTTGATGATAACCTGGTCGAAGTCGTCGCCGCCGAGGTGGGTATCCCCGTTGGTGCTCAGTACTTCGAATACGCCGTTGTCCAGCTCCAGAATCGAAATATCGAACGTACCACCGCCGAGGTCATACACGGCTACTTTGTGGTTCGAGTGGTCTTTGTCGAGGCCATACGCCAGGGCAGCCGCCGTGGGCTCGTTGATGATGCGCTTCACATCGAGGCCGGCAATGGCACCGGCTTCTTTAGTGGCTTGGCGCTGGGCGTCGTTGAAGTAAGCGGGTACCGTAATAACGGCTTCCGTCACGGGCTGGCCGAGGTAGTCTTCGGCGGTCTGCTTCATTTTCTGCAGGACCATGGCCGAAATCTCCTGGGGCGTGTACTGCCGGTCACCGATTTTCACGCCAACCGTATTGTTGGAGCCGCTGCCCAGGGCATAGGCCACGTGCTTGGCTTCTTCGGAAACCTCCGAGAAGTTGCGGCCCATGAAACGCTTGATCGACTGGATGGTGTTGTGCGGGTTGGTAATGGCCTGACGCTTAGCCGGGTCACCTACTTTACGCTCGCCTTTACCGTTGTCGAGGAACGCTACAATCGACGGAGTCGTGCGGCGGCCTTCGCTATTTGGAATCACCACCGGCTCGTTGCCTTCCATTACGGCCACGCAGGAGTTGGTGGTGCCGAGGTCAATACCAATTATTTTTCCCATTGTTCAGGAGTATCGTTAGGGTGTTGAGGTGTCAGGTTCAGGAGCGCCGAAGCACTCACGCCGGGGGAATTACAAGACGCGTACCAGCCACCAAACCCCGCCTTTTTCGTGACACATTGTCATTTTGCCGGGGTATGTGCGGCTTCATTCGGTCGGACTGACTTTTGGGGGAGTTCTGCGGGGAGGGTTTACTGCCAGCGGGGCAGAGAGTGGCGGACCTACAGTGTTATACATTTTGTATAGGTGTCGTTAAGTATTAAGGAGAGAACATGAGGGGTTATTTTACTTCTTGGCATACATGGGATGAAGAAGTAAGGTATCCGCTATAGGCTATAATGGCGCTAGCCCGATAGCTCAGCTAGCGTTATCCTATTATATTGCCGTTAACAAACTAGCTTGCTATAAGTGTTTGCTCTTTACAGAAGGTGTAATTACGAGACTTTATGAATAACATGGATAACAAATTCGCGAAGGAGAGAATCTTAAATGCTTTCCCCGCGCTGCTTAAACAGGATGTGGAAAAAGTAATAGAGATATTACCACTTGATGAATACGACGTTTTACTATCTGATAGTACAATTTATAATGTATCTCACTTTATTCATGAAAGCGAGCAAGTTGTAAAAGTTGATAATGAGGTGTTAAAAATTCCATGCAGATTATGGTTCAATGAACCAAATTGTGATAGAGAAGCAGCACTAACATGTTTGCAGAAAACCATTCTTAACTGCATTTATCTAAGGCATTCTAATGGCTTTATCAGACAGAGAAGATTGGAGAAGCTTGTTGATACGACTGATTATTTTGTGACTCCTTTTGTGTTTCAACTTCTAGGAGAATATGTGCTTGAAATTCTATTTGTTTTAGATAGGCACATAAATGAGCATACACTTAATAACTACCTGAAATTTATCGGTGAAAACAAGGAATACTCTCAAAAAACAGAAAGTAGAATGATAAGTTATTGGAACGCGTATTACAGAAGATTGAAATATAAGAAAATAAATGACTATATTGGCAAAAAAGTAATTGATAAGTTGCGGTCCTAAATTTTAACATTTTTTGACTTATATTAATTAATTCCACAAATGTAAAAAAGCTGCTTGATTCAATTGAATCAAGCAGCCATTCGATATTTGCACTATAAGCATTTTACACTTCTGTCACCGGCAATACACTTGCCTCCTGATACTGTCGCGCCTTGCCGGGCAGCGTCTTGTGCTTCTCCTTACCCAAGGCGGCCGCTTGCTTTTTCGCCGATGCACCCGATGGGGAGGCTCACCTGCCTCGGGGCATTCCTGCGTGACAAAATTCAGCGACTGTAGTACATTGGAGGACCGAAAGAGCTGATCCTAGTCGGAGATGCTTCGCATGTCGCGGCTCTGCGGCCATTGTTTGCAGTACCTATTCTATACGGAAACCACTAACCCCAATTCCCACCAAGCATGAGCCAACTTCCCTCCGACGTTTCCGCTGAATTGAACCCCGACCCGCGCCCCGGCAACCGCCGCGATTTTGTGAAGTCGGCCGGGCTGGCGGCGCTGGGCCTAGCTACCACTCCGCTGCTGCTTTCATCCTGCGATACCAAGCCCGCTCCGGTGGCCGAAACCCAGCCGGCGGCGGCCGGGGGCGGGGCACACGGCCTGTCGTTTCCGGCCGGCTTCCTGTGGGGCACGGCCACGGCCTCGTACCAGGTAGAAGGCGCGGTGAACGTGGATGGCCGCGGCCCCAGCATCTGGGACACATTTTCGCACACGCCCGGCAAAATCGCCAACAACGATACCGGCGACGTGGCCTGCGACTTCTACCACCGCTATAAGGAAGATACGCAGCTGATAAAATCGTTGAATGCCAAGGCGTTTCGATTTTCCATTGCCTGGTCGCGCATCTTCCCCACGGGCAAGGGCGCACCCAACCAAAAGGGCCTCGACTTCTACAACCGCCTAGTGGATGAACTGCTGGCCAACGGCATCCAGCCCTTCGCTACGCTCTACCACTGGGATTTGCCCCAGGCCCTCCAGGACCAGTACAAAGGCTGGCAGGGCCGGGAAACGGCCCAGGCCTTTGGCGACTACGCGGGCTACATGGCCGAAAAGCTGTCCGACCGGGTAAAGCATTTCTTCACGCTGAATGAGCTGTGGACGTTTATTCAGCTGGGCTACGGCGACGGGGTGTTTGCCCCCGGCCTGAAGCTGCCGCCGGCCGAGCTTAACCAGGCCCGTCACCACGCCGTGCTGGCACACGGGCTGGCGGTGCAGGCCATCCGCGCCCATGGCCGCCCCGACACACGGGTGGGGCTGGCCGAAAACATCAAGGTGGCCGTGCCCTACATCGAAACGCCCGAGCACATCAAGGCCGCCGAAATTGCCACCCGCGAGTTCAACGCCGGCTACACCACCGTTATCCTGGAGGGCAAATACACCGATACCTTCCTGAAGAACGCCGGGGCCAACGCGCCCAAATTCACTGCCGAAGACCTAAAAATCATCAGCAGCCCACTCGATTTCTGCGGCATCAACATCTACAACCCCGAGGCCTACGTGCGCGCCGCCGACAATGCTGAGGGCTACGAGAAAATCCCCTTCGCCAAGTCACACCCTACCAGCACCTCCAAGTGGGAGCTGCTGGCCCCCGAAGTTCTGTACTGGGGCGCCCGGCACATGCAGAATATCTGGAAAGTCAAGGAGTTGTACATCACCGAAAACGGCTGCAGCGGCACCGACGAGCTGACGCCCGAAAACCGCGTGAACGACACCGACCGGGTTGCCTTCCTGCGCGGCTACCTCTCCCAGCTGCAGCGCGCAGTAACCGACGGCGCTCCGGTAAAAGGCTATTTCTACTGGAGCCTGGTCGATAACTTCGAGTGGGCCAGCGGCTACGGCATCCGCTTCGGCCTGTTCTACATGGACTACAAAACCCTGAAGCGCTACCCCAAAGCAAGCGCCGAGTATTTCCGGACCATGGCCCAGCAAAACGCGGTGCTCTGATGCGTGCTTTGAGCTGATTGTGATACTTCGTTTCAGGTCGTCATGCCGAAGTTGTTTGGGAAGTCAGATACGTCAAGATTACCCGTCATGCTGAGCGAAGTCGAAGCAGCTCTGCCGCTTCGTTGAACGGCTCTTGCGAAGCGGTAGAGATGCTTCGACAGGCGGACGCCAGATGAGCATAACGTTCATTTTAAATTCCCAGATACGCTCTAAGTAAAACCTGAAACCCTCCTGCTCTAAAAACTAAACGCCCCCGAATCCAGCTGGATTCGGGGGCGTTGTGCTGACAGCACAATAGTCCGGAACGCTACTCCGTCACCGTCACTTTCTCAAACTGCCGCGCCTTACCGGGTAGCGTCTTGTGCTTCTCCTTGCCCAGGGCGGCAGCGGGCTCGGGTACCCAGTGGTGCAGGCCGCCGGCGCGCTCATCATTGAAGGTGACGGGAATATCGTCGGCCTCGGTGCGCTCTTTCCAGGTTTGGTGTTGGGTGCCGTCGTCGCGGCGCTCCATGGTGATGCACTGCTCCACGGGACACACCAGGGAGCAGAGGTTGCAGCCCACGCAGTTCTCGTCGATGATTTCGGGGATGCGCGTGCCTGAGTTGAGCTTGATGGCCTGGTGGGCACCGTCCTCGCAGGCCGTGTAGCACAGCTGGCAGCCGATGCACTTGTCGGGGTTGATGTTGGCGGTGACTTTGTACTTTAGGTTGAGGTCTTCCCAGTGCTTCACGTTGGGCAGGGCGCGGCCCACCATGTCATCAATCGTGCGGAAGCCTTTTTCGCGCATGTACTGCTCCAGCCCGCTGGTCATTTCCCGGATGATGCCGAAGCCATAGTGCATGGCCGCCGTGCACACCTGCACCGAGGAGGCCCCGAGCAGAATGTGCTCCACGGCGTCGCGCCAGGTTTCGATGCCGCCGATGCCGGAAATGGGTAGGCGCACGTCGGGGTGCTGGGCGCAGTTTTTCACCATGTTCAGGGCAATGGGCTTCACGGCCGGGCCGCAGTAGCCGCCGTTGCTACCCTTGCCATCCACAATAGGGTAGGGGGCAAACAAATCCAGGTCCACGCCCACGATGCTCTGGATGGTATTAATCAGCGAAATGGCGTTGGCGCCCCCGCGCCGCGCGGCCATAGCGGGCTCGGTGATGTCACTGATATTGGGCGTGAGCTTTACGATAACCGGGATGCGCGCTACTTCCATTACCCACTCCACAATGGTCTGGAGTACTTCCGGCTCCTGGCCTACGGCCGAGCCCATGCCTCGCTCACACATGCCGTGGGGGCAGCCGAAGTTCAGCTCAATACCATCGGAGCCGGCATTTTCGGCGTCGCGCACGATGTCGTGCCACTCCTGCCGGCTTTGCACCATGAGGGAGGCAATGACGGCGTGGTGGGGGAAACGCTTTTTCACTTCCTCAATCTCACGGAGGTTGTCGGCCAGGGGGCGGTCCGAAATCAGCTCGATGTTGTTGAAGCCCATCATACGCTTGTCGCGGTAGTCCACGCTGCCGTAGCGGCTCGATACGTTCACGACGGGCACGCCCAGGGTTTTCCATACGGCCCCGCCCCAACCCGCGTCAAAGGCTTTCATCACCTGATACCCCGAGTTGGTGGGTGGGGCCGAGGCCAGCCAAAACGGGTTAGGCGACTTGATACCGGCGAAATTTATGGAGAGGTCGGGCATAATGGAGGGAGCTGAAAGTCAGAAGGTAGTAGCTAGAACTAGTTCCTCTTTTTTTCAAGAAGAGGACTTTTCTGGCTTTAGCTTTTGATCAGGAATTGATGGATGCCGTGGGCGGCGGCTTTGGCTTCGGCGGCAGCATTTACCACTTCCGCGCCGCCATTGGCCGCGTCGCCCGAGGCGAAATAGCGCGGGTTGGTCGTTTGGCCGGTGTTGGGGTTGAAGACGATACGGCCTTTACCATCGACCTGCAGCTCCGGGATGAGGCCGAGGAAGCTGGTTTTCTTGGCTTGGCCGGTGGCTTTTATCACCATGTCGCAGGCCTCCACGAACTCCGAGCCGGGGACGGTTTGCACCTGCCCGTTGAAGGTGGCGGTACGCACGAACTTCACGCCCTCCACCTTGCCGTTGCCCAAAATTTCCAGCGGAGCTACGTTGAACAAACCTTGCACGCCCACGCCTTTGGCCAGGTCGTACTCAAACTCGTAGGCGCCCATTTCCTCCTTGCCGCGACGGTAGGCTAGCACTACCTTTTCCGCGCCCAGCCGCGCCGACTCCGAGGCGGCGTCCATGGCGGTGTTGCCGCCGCCCAGCACAATCACCTTGCGGCCCACGGCGGTTTGCTCTTGCCGGATGCGCAGCTGTTCGATGAATTCCACCGCGCCCACGCAGTTTTCCCGGTCCTCGCCCGGCAAGCCCAGAGGCGACGTGTGCCCCAGCCCGATGCCCAGGAAGATAACGTCGTATGCCTGTTCCAGCTTTTCCAGGTCGGGGCGGGTGCTGATGGCGTGGTTGTAGTGCACCCGGAAACCAAACTGGGCTTCCAGGTACGCCATTTCGGCCAGCGTTTCCTCGTTGGTGATTTTGTAGGGTGCCACGCCGTACAGCGTGAGGCCCGAGGGCTGGCTGCGGGCTTCGAATACGTCTACCTCGTGGCCCAGCTTGCGCAGCTCGCAGGCACAGGAAATACCCGCCGGTCCCGCGCCGATAACAGCTACCCGAAATCCGGTAGCCGCGCCCGGCTGAAACAGGTGCTTGCCCTGGTCCATCACCTTGCGCGTGGCGTGGCTCTGCAGCCGCCCGATTTCAATGGGCTTGGCCCCGGTAGCCGTGTACACGCACGAACCCTCGCAGAGCACCTCGGTGGGGCACACCTTGCCGCAGGCATTGCCAAAGTAGTTGGCCTCGTAAATGGTGCGGGCCGCGCCGGTAGCATTGCCGGAGTTGATCTGCCGGATGAACAGCGGAATATCAATACCGGAAGGACAAGCCTTGATGCAGGGCGCATCAAAGCAAAACAGGCAGCGGGAGCTTTCCAGCAGGGCTTCCGAGTTGCTCATCAGAGGCTTGAGCTGGGCGAAGTTCCCGGCAAACTCCTGCTCGGTAGTGGGGGTAACGTATTCGGCCATTTTTTAAGAGTTTCTTGTTTTTAGTTGCTGGTTTCTAGTCAGTGGCATGATCTGTCAGCAACAGCAGGAACCTACTGATTACATATCGTAGCTTCTTGTCAACCAGAAACAAGAAACCAGCAATTAGAAACTACTACAGCTCCACCAGCTTCTCGTAGGTTTCGGGGCGCCGGTCGCGGAAGAACTGCCAGGTGGAGCGCACTTCCTCAATCATGTCGAGGTCGAATTCGGCAACCAGCAGCTCGTCCTTGTATTCGTCGGCCTCGGCAATGATCTGGCCGCGCGGGTCCACGAAGTAGGAGGTACCGTAGAAGCGGCCCAGGTTCCAGGGTTTCTCCTCGCCCACCCGGTTGATGCAGCCCATGAAGTAGCCGTTGGCCGCCGCATGGGCCGGCTGCTCCAGCTTCCAGAGGTACTGGGAGAGGCCGGCTACCGTGGCCGAGGGGTTATACACGATTTCGGCGCCGTTCAGGCCCAGCACGCGGGCACCGTCGGGGAAGTGCCGGTCGTAGCAGATGTACACGCCTACCTTGGCGTACTTGGTCTGGAACACGGGGTAGCCCAGGTTGCCGGGCTTGAAGAAGAACTTCTCCCAGAAGCCGGAGGTGTGCGGAATATGGTTTTTGCGGTATTTGCCCAGGTACGTGCCGTCGGCATCAATCACGGCGGCGGTGTTGTAGAGGAAGCCAGCCGCCTCCCGCTCGTACACCGGCACGATGATGACCATGTTGTACTTCTTGGCGTACTCAGCCATGCGCTCCGTGGTAGGCCCGGGCACCGACTCGGCGGAGGCATACCAGGCTTTGTCCTGGCCGGGACAGAAGTAGGGCGTGTTGAATATTTCCTGCAAACAGAGAATCTGCACGCCCTGGCGGCCAGCTTCCTCAATCAGCGGAATATGCTTTTGCACCATGGCTTCCTTGATTTCCTCGATGCTGCCTTCGCCTTCCGTCATCGGCAGGCTCATCTGAATCAGGCCGGATTTAACAATTCTGGGCATGTTGTTTTACGTTTCTGGTTGCTTGTTTCTTATCTGTATTTCTCGCAGGGTTCCGCAAGTGTTCAACGCAGGGTTTCGCGGTGTTTTTTCTGCGCGACACTGCGCTTTAACACTTGCGGAACCCTGCGTGAAATCGGATGCTAGAACCCTGTTTTCCCGCGCTTGATGAACTGCCCGTAGCCGCGCCCGACCTTCGTTTCGCCGGCGTCCACGGCCACCTGGCCGCGCAACAGCACCGTGTCGATTTTGCCCGTCAGCTCCCAGCCTTCGTAGCCGGAGTAGTCGCAGTTCATGTGGTGGGTTGCGGCCGAGATGGTGTGCTTTTTTCGGGGGTCGATGAGGATGAGGTCCGCGTCGGCGCCGATGCTGATGGTGCCTTTGCGCGGAAACATGCCGAAGATTTTGGCGGCGTTGGTGCTGGTTACTTCCACGAACTTTTGCGGGCTGATGCGGCCCTTCATTACGCCTTCCGAAAACAGCAGCTCCATGCGGTGCTCAATGGCCGGGTGTCCGTTCGGAATCTTCGAAAAGTCGTCGGCACCCATCTTTTTTTGCTCCAGCATGAAGGGGCAGTGGTCGGTGCCTACTACCTGCACCAAGCCCTGGTTGATGCCGGCCCAGAGTGTGGCCTGGTCCTTTTTCTCCCGCAGCGGCGGCGACATCACCCACTTGGCACCCTCAAAATCGTCCCCGTACAAGGAGGCATCCAGCAGGAGATACTGAATGCAGGTTTCCACGAACACCCGCTGATTCCGCTCGGTGGCGCGGCGCACCTGATTAAGCGCGCCCTCGCAGGTGAGGTGCACGATGTAGGCATTCACGCCGGTATAGTTGGCAATGTCGGCGAAGCGGCCCGAGGCTTCCGCCTCCGTTACTTCGGGCTGGGAGAGGTAGTGGTAGCGGGGCGTGAGCTTGCCTGCGGCCCGGTGCTGGGCAATGAGCGTGTCAATCATGTCGCCGTTGGTGGCGTGGGCCGTGACGAGGCCGCCGTGCTTTTTCACCTCCTGCATCAGGCCCACCATCTGCGCGTCGTCAATCATTAGCGCGCCCTTGTAGGCCATGAAGGTCTTGAAGGACGTGATGCCCTCGGCTATCATGTCCTTGATTTCCTCCTTCGTGCTGGGGTTGAAGTCCGTCACGGCCATGTGGAAGGAATAATCGCCGACAGCAGTGCCAGTGGCGCGGCCTTGCCACTCGGTGAGGGCTTCGCGCAGGCTGTGGCCCTGCTTCTGTAGCACAAAGTCGATAACCGTGGTGGTGCCGCCGTGTAGGGCCGCGCGAGTGCCGGTCTCATGCGTATCAGAGCTGAACGTGCCCATGAATGGCATATCCAGGTGCACGTGCGGATCGATGCCGCCGGGCATCACCAGCTTGCCGGTAGCGTCGATTATCTCGTCGGCCTGTACGGGCAGGTTTTTGCCGATGGCCACAATGGTTTCGCCCTCCACCAGAATGTCGCACACACTGTCGGAGTCGGCGGTTATCACGCGGCCATTCCTGATAAGCAAAGACGCCATGCCGTAGAAGAAAAGGGGAGTGGTTTAAAAAGAAAATGTACCGCTTCGGCTTCGGAAAAGCAAATAAGCCGCGCCAGGCCTTTGTAGAAAAAGCCTTAAAAGACAACGAAATAGAAGGAAGGCGCTACGCCGTAAGCAGCCTCAGCAGGCAGCAGGCCCTGGTACCCGGATTACTGCACGTACTCGTCGGCCACGGCAATGGCCTGGGAAATGATGTCCAGTCCTTCGTCGAGCTCCTCCTTGGTTATGCTTAGGGGCGGGGCTACGAAGATGTAGTTCCAGCGCACAAAGGTGTACATGCCCAATTCCTTGATTTTGGCCGCCACTTTGTTCATGATTTCCATCTGTTGAGGCGTGGCATTCCAGGGTGCCATGGGCTCTTTGGTCTGGCGGTTTTTCACCAGCTCAATGCAGCCGAACAAACCCGTGTTGCGCCAGTCGCCGATGCTAGGGTGCTGGTCCATCAGCTCGCACATGCGCGCATCGAGGTACTTACCCAGCGTGACGGTATTTTCGAGCAGGTTATCTTGCTCGTAGATGTCCAGTACGGCCACGGCGGCGGCGCAGGAAACGGGGTGGGCCGAGTAAGTGAGGCCCAGGGGCAGGGGCTTGTCGTCGAAGGATTTGGCTATGGCTTCATCCACCATCACCGCGCCCAGGGGCAGGTAACCGGCCGTGATACCCTTAGCCATGCACATCAAATCCACCTTCACGCCGTGGTGGTCGGAGCCAAACCACTTGCCCGTGCGCCCGAAGCCGCTCATTACCTCATCGGCCACTAATAGGATGCCGTATTTGTCGCAGATGGCGCGCACCCGCTCCCAATACGTGGGCGGGTACTTGATGCAGCCCGAAGTGCCCGACTCGCCTTCCAGAATGATGGCGGCCACGCTGCCCGGGTTTTCATACTGAATGATGCGCTCCATGGCCGCGGCGGCCCGCTCGGCACACTCTTCCGGCGTGCTGCTGTACCAGGGGCAGCGGTAGAAATAGGGGTTTTCGACGTGTACCACGCCCGGCATGGCCTGGGAGTCGACGGCAAACTTGCGCGGGTCGCCGCCGGCGCTGATGGCCCCGTACGAAGCGCCGTGAAACGACTGGTACAGCGTGACAATCTTGTGGCGTCCGGTGTACACGCGGGCCAGCTTGATGGCGTTTTCAATGGCCTCAGCCCCTCCCAGAGTAAAGAAAGCCTTGGTCAGGTTAGCCGGCGTAATTTCCGCCAGCTTCCGGCCCAGGTCGCCTCGGGCCTTGGTAATCATACCAGGGTACACGTAGCTCAACTCCCGCATCTGGGTCGCTACGGCCTCGGTCACGCGCTGGTCGCCGTGGCCGATGTTCACGTTCATCAGCTGGGAGGAAAAGTCGATGTAGCGTTTGCCGTCCCGGTCCCACAGATACACGCCTTCGGCCCGTTCGGCGCTGATGGGGTTCAGCCCCGCCTGCTTCGACCAGGAAAAGAGGGTGTGGTCGAGGTTGTCCTGCAGGATCTGGTGCTTATCGGTGTCGAAGGTGGTTTCCATAGGGGTGGATGCTGAGTTTAAAAGAACGTCATGCCGAGCGTAGCCGAGGCATCTCGCGTGCTGACGTTGAGGTAATTTACCCATTCCAGGTTTGCAGATCAATCGGCTCCCAGCTTGGGTTTAAGGTGTTGATTAAAAACTTTTTTTTGGTGCGAGTCCAGTTTTTGATTTGCTTTTCCCGGGTAATAGCCTGCGTAGTATCGGGGCTGATTTCGAAGTATACCAAGAGGTTACATTGGTAACGGCCTGTGAACTTACCTGCCTCACCTAGTCCTTCACTGTGCTCCTGTAGCCGTCGCTCCAAATTATTTGTAACGCCGGTGTACAGTGCCGTACGAGCTGGGTTAGTCAGGATGTAGATGTAAAAATTCATGAGAAGGACCGCCAAGCCAACGTCAGCACGCGAGATGCCTCGGCTACGCTCGGCATGACGTTCTTTTGAATTTAGCTCATCCAGTTCACCCGCGACTCAGGGTTCCACTTGGTGGTGGTTTTCTTGAGCTGGGTCCAGAACTCAATAGAGCTTTTGCCGGTGATGTCGCAGGACCCAAATTTCGACTCGTTCCAGCCGCCGAAGGAGAACGGCTCCCGGGGCACCGGCACACCGATGTTCACGCCAATCATGCCGGCGTTGGCGTGGTCCATCACGTAGCGGGCTGAGCTGCCGCTGCTGGTAAACACAGCGGCGGCGTTACCGTAGGGGTTGGCATTTTCGATGGCTAGGGCCTCATCTAGGGTCTTCGTACGCATGATGGCTAGTACCGGACCGAACACTTCTTCCTGGGCAATGCGCATATCGGGCGTCACGTAATCTACCACCGTGGCGCCCACGTAGTAGCCGTCCTCATGACCTTCCACGCGGACATTGCGGCCGTCGAGCAGGACCTTAGCACCAGCAGCTTCGGCTTCGGTAATGTGCTGTTCGATGCGCGCTTTGGCTTCCTTGCTGATGACAGAGCCGAGGTTCTGGCCGGGCACGATCTTGCGGGCTTCCTCGACAATCTTGGCCACGATATCGTCAACCGCGCCTACGCCCACCATGGTAGAGCCTGCCATGCAGCGCTGCCCCGCGCAGCCCGACATGGAAGCGGCCACGTTGGAAGCCGTCATATCGGGGTGGGCATCGGGCAGTACCATCAGATGGTTTTTGGCCCCACCCAGCGCCACGCAGCGCTTCAGGTTGCCGGTAGCGCGGATGTAGACGACCTTGGCAATTTTGGTGGAGCCCACGAACGACACGGCTTGAATAGTCGGATGGTCGCAGATGGATTCTACAATTTCCCGGTCGCCGTGCACGATGTTGAGCACCCCATCGGGCAAGCCGGCTTCCTTGAGCAGCTCGGCAATCTTACCGGCGCTCAGCGGCACTACTTCGGAGGGCTTCAGAATCATGGTGTTGCCGAGCACTAGGGCATTCGGGATAGTCCAGTGGGGTACCATGTTGGGGAAGTTGAAGGGCGCAATGCTGGCTACTACGCCCAGGGGCTTGCGCTCCACGCGGGCTTCCACGCCCTTGCTTACTTCCAGAAACTCACCCTGAATCAGCTGGGGCATGGAGCAGGCAAACTCCGTTAGCTCAATGGCCTTTTCTACCTCGGCGCGGGCCTCGTCGTAGGTTTTGCCGTTTTCCTCGCGCACGAGGTCGGCCAGCGCCTTCATGTCGCGCTCCAGCAAGGTCTTGTAACGGTAGAAAATCTGCACCCGCTCCTTGATGGGCGTGGCCGACCAAGCCGGGTAAGCGGCCTGCGCAGCCTGCACAGCAGCGTCGAGGGCGGTAGCACCACTCAGCGGCACCGATGAAATGACGGCCCCGGTAAGCGGACTGTACACATCCAGCGAAGAGGCCGGGCTGTCATCCACAAAACGGCCTCCTACATAATTGCGGATAGCTGGGTATTTTACAGTTTCTACTTCCATGTTACGGTAAGGTTGCGTAGCGGCAAGTAACCGTTTTTTCAGAAATAACCAATCGGCCAGCAGCTTTTTTTAATGGCAATTCTGAAAAGAAATGAAGCTTTGATTGCGGGTATTATTGTAAAAAACCCTTTCTGTAAAGAAGAACGAAGGATTTTCAGGTAATACACACCGGACATACAAAGCCAGCGCAATAAGAGGTAACGCCTGCGCAGGCAGAAATTTTAGCCGTTGCGAGAATAGGAATAGTTCTATTAAGGCCGAGTCGCAGGCTGCAGAAATTCCCGAATCCGCCGTTGCCACAGCGCGGGGTGTTTGCCCCAGTACGGCTCGTGGCCGGAATCGGCAAAATCCTGGCGCTGCTTGGGGCCGCGCAGGTTTTGGAAGATGGCGTCGGTTTCGGCGCGGGTAACGCGCGGGTCGGCCTCGCCCCACATGAGCAGGGTGGGCGTGCTGATGCGGGACGCAAACTCCGTGGCATCCAGATCAAACGCCCAGAAGCCATTCTGCACACCGCCCCAGAACACCAGCAGGTTGGCCAGCGGGAAAGCCGGCACCCGCAGAGCCGTAAACCGGTTGCGCGCTGTCTGGAGCATGCTGCCGTAGGGACACTCCACTATGCTGGCGGCCGGCCTAACGCCCAGCTCGCTCTCGGCCCGCAGAATGGCCTCGGCGCCCATGCTCACGCCGTAGAGGACGATGTGCTGCTCTGGCTGTTGGCGCTGCAGCCACCGGAATACGGTGCGCACGTCCTCGGCCTCCCGGTAACCCACGGTGCAGCGGTTTCCCTCGGAGCCGCCGTTGCCCGCGAAATCGGTGAGCAGAACGGAGTAGCCCAGTTGGCGGAAATACGCGGCCTCGGTGAGCTGCGCGGCTTTGCTGCTGGTGTAGCCGTGAAACAGCGCTACCGTTCCCCGCGCACCCTGCACGGGAGCGTACCAGGTTTCCAAGTGGCCGTTCGGGCTGCGCAGCAATACAGTTTGGTAGGGGAAGGCTGGCTTA
The DNA here is from genome assembly GCF_015773195.1 of Hymenobacter guriensis. Lineage (GTDB taxonomy): Bacteria > Bacteroidota > Bacteroidia > Cytophagales > Hymenobacteraceae > Hymenobacter > Hymenobacter guriensis. The sequence goes on along the minus strand of NZ_JADWYK010000001.1, from coordinate 242,679 downwards.
CTTCGATTTACCGGCTTGGGATTAACGACGCCCGTGAGCAGCACGCCCAGCTTGCGCCAGCCCGTGAGCCGCTCCGGGTGGCCGGTGCGTGGTCCGGCTTCAAGCGAGAAATGCGTGAAGCGCCAGGCGTGAAAAAAAGCCACGGCATTCAGTCCTATGAAGGCCAGCAGCGCCGCCAGCAGCCAAATCCTGCGCCGCCGCACCTTACCGCCCGCGTTTACCAGCCGGCCGGCCCGCGCCCGGCTTTGGTCCGGCACCGGGCTTGGCCTTAGCTCCCGGCCGGGTACCAGCGCCGCCCCGTGGCGGTTTGCCGGTAGGCTTGCGGGAGGCACTGGCAGAAGTGTTTTTGCTGCCACCAGCAGCTGGGGGGCGGTTGGATTTCTGACCTACGGCTTTCAGGGCCTTGGCGGAAGGTGGTACCCCACCGGGCCAGAATTCGGTGCCTTTGCCGGGCGTTTTGAATGTTCCGGCCGCCGCCGTTTGGGCCGCCATATCCTCGCGCAATGCCTGCACCTCGGCCGTGGTCAGCTCACGCCACTGGCCGGGCTGCAGCTTTTCCACGCGCAGGTCGGCAATGCTGACGCGCACGAGGCGCAAAGTAGGAAAGCCCACGGCCGCCGTCATCTTGCGCACCTGCCGGTTCATGCCCTGGGAAATGCGAATCTGCACCCAGCTGGTGGGGATATTGGCTCGGAAGCGCACCGGCTTGCTTCGTTCCCAAAGCTCCGGCGCCTCAGGCAGCAGCTCCACCTCGGCAGGGGAGGTGTAGCCGGTTTTCAGGTCTACGCCGCGCCGCAGATTCTCCAATGCCGCTTCAGTGGGCACGCCTTCTACCTGCGCCCAGTAGGTTTTCGGTACTTTAAAGCGCGGTTCCGACAGCCGATGCTGCAGCTGCTTGTCGTCGGTGAGCAGTACGAGTCCTTCGGAGTCGAAGTCGAGGCGGCCGACGGGGTAGATGTTGGGAATCTGCACGAAATCCTTGAGCGTTTGCCGGCCGGTTTCGTCGGTAAACTGCGTGAGGACTTCGTAGGGTTTGTTGAGCAGGACGTAGCGCATAGAGCAAAGGTACCAAGGGATGCGCCAACCCGTAGCTGATTATTCTTCTTCCTGACTAGCGGTAGAAAGCAGTGACCCGTATAGTGGACTTGCTTTCGCTTTTCCGAATAACGCAAACCCCGAAAGCAAACTCTCGACGAATTTGCTTTCGGGTTTCAGGATGACGTAAAAACTGAAAGCAAATCCACCACACATTTGCTTCACCTTTTTTGATATGCTCTAAAAAGGTGAAGCAACCGGAGGGAGGCCGGGCCGAATGGCGGTGCCCTAGGGACAGGCTGGCTCGGCTTCGCGGCTAAGAGTTTATATCCCGCCGGAGTACTTGCGGGCGGCCCACTCGGCCGTGACCAGGGCTAGGAGCAGGAAAAACAGCCACTTCAGGTTGATGAGCTCCTTCAGATCTTCCTGTTCGTAGATGACGGGCTTGTAGTTTGCCTTCAGAATATCCTGCCCAAGCTGAGCCAACTGCTGCGGATAATAAAGCCGGGAGCCGCTGCGGCGGGCCAGCTGGTAAAGCAGGTTGTGGTCGGCGCGGGCGTCCAGGGCTTCGAGTTGCTGCTCCTGCACCAGTAGCTCGCCCTGGTCCTGCTGAGGCTGGCCACCCAGCGTGGCGCGGGCCTGGTAGCGGTAGAGGCCTCCGGCCAGCGGACCAAGGTGCAGCGGGGCACCGTCCTCGGTAGGCACAAAGCGGAAGGTGCGCGTCTGCTTCTGCTCATCCGTGAGGGTAAGCGTGACGGGCTGCCCGTACACCCGCTCAAATACTGCGTTGTACGTTTCTGCGCCCAGGGTTACATCATCCTGGGTGGTAAAGTTGTCCTGCGTGGGGTACACGTCGAGGCGCTTTTTGTTGGCATTCTGGGTGAGCAGCTGCAGGGTTCGGATGATAAGCCGGTCGTAGGCCTCGGGCTGGGCGTCATGCTCCACGGCTTCCTGCAGGCGCCACTGCCAGCTGCCATCCGTGAGCAAGGTGGCCTGCTTTTGCTGGGGCGTGCCGCCAAATACCAGCAAGGGCCGCTGGGTTTTCAGGCGGCCTACCTGTTGCAGCAAAGCAGCTTCGGCACCTCCGCTTAAGCTGAACTGCCCGAACGGCACCGGCGCGGGCGGGTACTCGGCAAAGCGGCGCAGGGCATCTTCCTCAAACGTGAAGCGGGCAAACGCCGGGTTGGGCACGGGCGTCACCTCGTCGGTCTGGCCGCCGCGAGGCTGCACCGTGAGGCCGGTGCCCAGGCGGTTGTAGGCCGCCAGGTCCGACTGCGCGCCCAGCACGAACAACGCCGGTACGCGGCGGCTGCGCACCTGGGCCAGCAGCTCGGCGCCCAGCCCGCCCTGGGCCGGCAACTGGTGCAAGATGGCCACGTCGTAGGTAGGCGCGGGCAGGGCGCCAATGCCGGGCAGGTACGTTGTCAGGTCGAAGTTGTCGTTGCGCAGGATGGCGGCGCGCAGGGCTTTCAGGTCGGGGTGGGGCGCGGCGCCGGCCAGCAGCACCCGCAGCTTGCCCTTCACCACGTCGACGTAAGCCGTTTTCTGGTTGTTGAGGGGCGTGAACTCGCCGGGCTGCCGCTCGATCAGCACTTCGTAGCGGCGCTTGCCGGGCGCGGGGGCCGTGAGCAGAAAGGTGGTTTTGGTGCGGCGGCGGCCGGCAGGCAGCGCCACGCGGCGGGTTTGCAATACCCGGCCGTTTTCGCGCACCTGCACCGTAGCTGCTCCACCGAAGCCTTCGTAGCCGACTTCCACTTCCAGCGGGAAGCGGTTGCCGCTGAAGGCGACGCGGTTGTAAGTGAGCGTGGGCAGGCTGAGGTCTTTCTTGGGCAGGGTGTCGCCCACACCTACAGCATAAATCGGGAAGCGGTACTCGGAGTACACCGGGGAGCGGCCCTGGTTTACAATGCCATCTGACACGAGCACCACGCCGGCCAGGTTGCGACCCTCGTAGGCCTCGCTCACGGTGGAAAGCAGCCCGTCGAGGTTGGAGGTAGCGGCCGTGAAGCGGAGTGAATCGGGCGGGATGAGGCGGGTGGGCTGGCTGAGCGGGCGGGTTTCCACCTGAAAGCCGCGCTCCGTGAGGGTTCGGGTGAGCTGCTGCAGGCCGCTGGTGGTTTGGGAAAGCACCGCGCCCGGCGTAAACAGCCCCACCGACTGCGAGTCGTCCACGGCCAGCACCACGGTGGGCTTTTCGGTGGTGGAGGTAGTGGTTTTGAGAAAGGGCGAGAGCAGCAGAAAGCACAAAAAGCTCACTACGGCAAAGCGGATGAAGGCCAGCGCGTAGTTCAGCGGCCGGCCCCAGGGGGCCTGGGCCGAGTACAGCAAAGCAGCGTAGCCCGCGCCTACCAGCAGGCACACCAACAGAAACCAGGGAGAAGCAGAGAAGATCAACAGCGGAAGGGAATAGCGGCTGCCCCAAGAACCCCAGGCAGCGCCGCAGGGTTGCGCGGCGGGTTATGCAGGCAGGAGCGAAGGTAGGAAGATGATGGCGGACAAGCAGGTAAAAAAGAATTGCTTACTTAGCCAGGCGTTATTTAATTGAAGCCGGCCCGGCTGAATTCTTCCTATGCCTCAGTATCTGACTACCGCTTTGCTGGCCCTTAGTCTGGCCGGCCCGGCCACCTACGGCGCCGCCCGCCAACCTGCCATGTTGGTTGCTGAGGAGTCGGCGCCGGCCCTGTACCAGCAGGCCCGTAGCGCCGCCCGGCAGGGAAACCCCCAGGCCGCGCTGCGGCTCCTGAAGCGCGCCGTAGCCACCGGCTACTACTCTCCCGAAACGCTGCAGGAAGAGGGGGACTTCGCCGGGCTGACTTCCCAGCGGGCCTGGCCCCGGCTGCTGGCGCAGGCCCGCACTCGCCAACAGCGCTACGAGGCCCAATTCAACCAGCCGCTGCTGACGCTTATCCGGCAAATCGGCTACCAGGACCAGCAGTACCGGCGCGTGGCGGAGGAAGCCGACCGCACCTACGGGCCGGATTCGCCGCAGCTGCGGGCCGCCATGCAGCAGCAAGGCAAGCTGGACAACCGCCTGATCCGGCAGGTCGACAGCCTGATTACCGTCCATGGCTACCCCGGCAAATCGTTGGTGGGGGAGTATCAGCAGTCGGTGGTTTTTCTCGTGATTCAGCACAACCCCGACGAGAAGTACCTGCCGCTGCTCACGGCCGCCGCCGATAAGGGCGAATTGCGCTGGTCGTCGCTGGCTTTGCTGGTTGACCGGCTCAGAGTTGCCAGGGGCGAAAAGCAGCTGTATGGCTCCCAGCTTGGCCCCGCCGTCAACGGCCACTACCAGCTCCAACCCATCGAAGACGAGCCCAATGTGAACACCCGGCGGGCGAAAATCGGGCTGGAGCCGCTGGAGCAGTACCTTAAGCACTGGTCTATACCCTACCAGGTGCCCACGGCCAGCCACAACCCCAATCCCCCGGCCATGTACGTGACGCCGCGCCCGGCCACAACGGAAGAAAAGTCACCGATAGAGCTGATTGGCGGCTACGAGGCCCTGTACGCCCAGCTGCAATACCCGGCTGCGGCCCGGCAGCAGCACCTGGCAGGCCGCGTTACGCTGGAGCTGCGCATCGACAAGCAAGGCATTCCCCAGGACGTGATGGTGGTAAAAAGCCTGGGTGGCGGCTGCGACGAAGAAGCCCTGCGCGTGATGCGGGCCGCCCGCTTTCTCAACCACGCCGGCGAAGACCACGAAATCCGGATTAATCTGCCGTTTCCTTATGAGAAGGAGAAAGGGAAATAATGAAGTTTCTTCAGTTGGTGGTTAGCGTGTTTTCATGGGCTTTGCTGGGAACAGTTAGCCTGTATGGTGTTGCTTTTTGTAGTGGGGCCAGACTATCAGAAATAATGGCCGATAAGGACTATTCCAAAGCAGACTTACTGGCGCACTACCGCGTCCATCAGCCTCAACTGACGGCACTACGGGCTTATTATGATTCCCTGGTGCCTCACAACCAGCACATCGAAATAGAATTTGAACAGGATAGTGTAAGCCGGCTAGGGTTCGGAACTCCTGGCATGAATTATCTCCATTACCACGCCGGGGCAGATAAGCGGGTAACATTGGATTCAGTAGTACAAGCCTATGGCTGGACGCCAGCACAGGTACGAAAGCTCGCGGAAAAACTAAAGCAAGCAGGATGTATTTCTATTCGCAACGGTGAGCCTGCACAGATAGGGTTCCAGCGTAGTGGCATGAGCCGCTATAGCTACCACGTCTTCAGTCAGCCCTTGTCGGATAGTCTGAGAAAAGAATACCAAGGCGTGTGGCTATATCGTTTCGTCCACGATAAGGTCGCCCTGGAAAAAGGAGGAGGCGCAACGTAGCTGGACCGGTTTCTGGGCAAAGAAGATGAATGATGCGCGCTTATCAAATGAAGGCTTTTCGGTGGCTGGCCTATCCACTGCTGCTCATATTAGGCATTTGCATGGGTTTGTTGGCGGCGGCCTATTATTGGAGCCGTAGCGGCCATCTGCTTGTGCCTGGAGAAATAGTGGTGCAGCCGCCGCCACAGAATGCTACGTGGTGCTTTCCCAATACCAGTCTCCGCGGGGCTGTAGCCGTTAGGACCGCTTTACAGGGAAGGCTACACGCTGACGCCTCTTTCCGCCAAGCGGATAGTTCATTGGTGGTAGCTACAGTTCGCCAGCTAAATGATAGTGCCCACCACGTCTATACTTTAACGCTGTTGCGCACCGGAAGAGCACATTATGAGATTTTGTCGCAGGGGGATTATGGTGAAACGATGGCCACGGAAGAAGGCACTTTCCAGCTGCATCGGATTCCGGTGCGTTACCACGAGAAATACGACAGCCTGGCACTGGCGTATTTTAATCGATAGAGGCAGCTTCGGATAGCCTTTACCGCGTGCCACCACCGTCGCCAGCTCCGGGCTTTCCAGCATCTGCACCGGCGCAGACTACAGTATCCATCTGAATTTGCCGGTACCTTACGACGATGAAGTGGTCAAGTAATTCTTTTGAAAGCCACTATGCATTCCGAACTGCAAAATGCTGTTGAAGACCTATACCGTATTTTCGCCCGGTATGGGCTCAACCCGAATATGGATGGCAGTCCGTTGTATCACGATTTATCCAACTGGAACCGGATGCTGGCGGCTAAGCCGTTGCGGGAATTAACAGAAGACGACCTCAGAATCTTCTACTTCAAAGTCATGACGACGTGGGGCGACGTGGATGACTTCCGACACTTTCTGCCGCGCATCTTTGAGTTGCTAACGGACCTAGCTACGGGTTCGGGTTGGGAAGAATGGGTAGCGTTGGATAAGTTATGCTACGGCAAATGGCACACGTGGCCAGCAGCAGAGCAGGCGGCTGTGCAGAAGTACTTGTGGGCTTTCTGGCAGGTATTGCTGACAGAAGACGATGAGGCAAAGTGGATAGATGCCCTTTTTGAAGGGTATTTCGCGGCTATTGCAAACGTGTACCCTGCTTTCGACCAGATGCTCCAATTATGGGCCGAATCAGACAACCAGCACGCAGTGAGACGCCTAGTTGACTTTGTGGAGAGAAATGACCGAAACGTTCTAAAAAAACGCGTGCTATCTGAATTCGATAGGTCGGACGAAAAAGGCCGCGTGTTTTTCGATTGGCTGCTTACTGATGCTATACTTGAGAAGCTGACCAACGCTTTCTTTCAGTACGAAACGCAGGATTTTGCCGCAAATTTGTCCCACGTAATCCAGTTGCTGGAAGCTGCCCGAGCAACCCGCGGCTAACCCTCACCGCTCCACCACCGTCACCAGCTCCGAGCTTTCCAGCATCTGCACCGGCGAAATTACCCGCTCATCCAGCGGGAGGCGGCGGCCGTACCGCTCCCGCATTTTGGCCTGCACGGTGGGGTGGGAGAGGTCGAAGTCGCGCAGGTGCTGAAGCTTCCCGATTTCGCGCCCGGTGGCCTGCTGGTAAATCTTCCAGAGCAGCTCGGAGCAGTAGATCCGCTCATCCGACCAGCCGAAGTACAAATCATAGTTCTTGCCGCGATACTGCTGGCCGGCGCGCTTAAGGCGGCGAAGGGTGGTGGGCGTGAGTACCTGCTCGGCATCGCGCAGGCGCTTCACTATGAAGTGGCCGCCCTTGCCGCGCGTAATCCACTTCTCCATGGGCGTGATGCCCACCGGCTGCACGGCCTCCAACACTTGCCACTCCCCGCCCTGCCGAAACAGCATGCCGCAGTGGCTGTAGGGAGAGTGCGTAGCCAGCTGAATAGCCCGGCTCTGCGCCGACTGCGAGGTGTGAAAAATCAGGTCTCCTTCGTTCAGCTTCAGCGAAACGAATAGCGTGGTTAGTTCAGCCCGCCGTTCCCGTCGGAAATAACCCGGGCGCTGCTTCCGGCGCGGAAATACAACCAGGAACAAGGCAACCAGCCCCAGAAACAATAAAACACCAAAAACGCGTCGCATACGATGGAGGTATCAGCTACTGATCGGTACTGGTTAGAGCCGCAGGTAGACGGCTGGTTGGTTGGCAAGGTACAACTGCGTGCGCCCGATGCTGCACAAATAGTCAGGCCAGATAATTAACGTGAAGTACAATCCAGTATGGTATAAAAATTATTTTTTATTACTTCTTGATGATTGATAACCGTGCGTGGATACCTTCGCGCGCCCCTTATAATCTCATACCAACATATTTATGAAGACTTCGATTACGCATGCATTACCCCTCGGCCTACTGTTGACGGGAATTCCGCTGGGTGTAGTGGCGCAGGCGCCCTGCAACAGCATCACCAACGGTGACTTCGATACGCAGGTAAGTGCGCCCGCGGGCTACATCAGCAACGTGAAAAGCAATGCGGGCAGCACCAATGAACTGGCCAGCTGGGAAGCCACCAACTACACCACGCCCGATTACTACGCCACCAACGCCCCGAACGGCATGGAGACGAACCCGCTGACCGTTGATGGGTCGGGCTTGCCGCAGTTTACGCCCTACAACTACAATCCGGCCCCCAATGCCATTAATGGGGCTATTGGCTTGTACACCTACAACACCGGCGTGTATGGTACGCAGACCTACATAGAGTATGTCACGCAGAAAGTGCAGCTGCAAGCTGGCAAGGAGTACTATGCCACCATGCAGGTAGCCCGGAGCCGCAAGTCGAACACGGCTACGCACGTGGGTATGGAACTCACACCTACTTCACCGCGCAACGACACCTATACCGTTGCGCCCAATTCCTCGGGGTATACGCCCCGGCTGTACTACGCTACTGCCCCCGCCAACCTGAGCATTCACAGCAATGCGCCGGTGAGCAGCACCCAGTGGACGCGCATCAACGGCCTGATTACGCCGCCGACTACCACCTCGGGCCTGGTGGATTACTACGTAAATATCGGCAACTTTCAGCAGTCCACGCCCATGTCTTCCCCCAGCGGGCCCCGGCCGCTGTCCTATCATTACATTGACGCCGTGGGCATCTACGAAATTGCTACGGCGGGCCCCGGCAAAACCACGTGTCCCTACTCACCCGTGACCATTGGCTCGGGTTGCCGGATTCCGGAGGCTACCTATACCTGGAGCCTGGCGGGAAGCGACGTTGAGTTTCCCAACAGCCCCCAGATAACCGTACAGCCCACCACCACTACCACGTATACGCTCACCGTCACGCTGCCTACGTCGCCGGCCACGGTGCGCACCAGCTCGGTGACGGTGACGGTGCAGCCGCCTCAGCTGATAGCCTACCCGACGAGCAACAACACCTGCTCGAAGACGATTACCTATCAGATTATGAACTTCAACCCGGCGTATACCTACACCCTCTCGAACATCAGCAACGGACTGTCTCTGCAGCAGGCCAACCCACTTACTTCTTCCGCCTTCACCTTGCAGGGCGCCAGCAGTTCAAGCGGGGGCAGCTTCACGCTCACGCTCAGCGGCTGCGGTACGGTGTCCAATAACTACCAGGTAAACTTTGCCACGCCGGCGCCCACGGGGTATTTCAACTGCGGCTACTCCCCGGGCTATGGCAGCCCCGTTTCGCTCAATACCTACCAGTCGTTGGGCATTACCAATGCGCAAGGAGCCGATGTGGGCGTGTTTGTTACCAATCCTTCCTACTACTATAGCATCACCCTGGATAATCCGGCCATCCAGATAACCAACACGACGGGTTCAAGCATTCATTTCATCCTGAAGCCCGGGCAGGGCACCCAAGTTACTGCCACTGCCCTCAACTCACCTTGCCCCATAGTAGGCCGCTACGCCTTTTATGCGCCCAGCTCGCCCTATGGCTACCGCTACAGCGTATCGCCCAACCCGGTAAGTTCGGAGCTAACGGTCACTGCCGGTGAAGAGGATGCCAGCGCTGCGCCCTTCAGCGCCGAGCTTTATGACAGCCTCGGGCACAAAGTAAAAGCGCAGGCCAGCAACCGTGGCAAAGCGCTTCTGGACGTGCGCAAGCTGCCGGCTGGTCTCTATACGCTCCGGTCAGGTAGCGGCAAGAATGTGCAGTCCGAACGGATTCAGATAACACACTAGAGCGGCGTTAGATACCTGAAAAAGAAAGAGGAGAAGAGCGGTGCCGCCCTTCTCCTCTTTCTTTTTGAGAGAGTTTATTTCGGCTGATACTCTTAAGTGAGCATGCCGCCATCTACCTGCAGCACCTGGCCGCTGATGTAGCTGCTGTCGTCGGAGGCCAGGAAGGCGGTGGCTTTGGCCACGTCTTCGGGGGTACCGCCGCGGCGCAGCGGAATGGCCTTGCGCCACTCGTCTACCTGCTTGGGGTCGAGGGCATCGGTCATTTCCGTTTCAATAAAGCCCGGCGCAATGGCGTTGCAGCGGATGTTGCGGGACCCCAGCTCCAGCGCCACCGACTTGGTGAAGCCGATGATACCCGCCTTGGAAGCGGCGTAGTTGCTCTGGCCCGCGTTGCCCTTGATGCCTACCACCGAGGTCATGTTCACAATGGCGCCGGCTTTGGCGCGCATCATGGGCTTGGTAGCGGCCTTGGTCAGGTTGAACACCGATTTCAGGTTTACGGCCAGCACCTGGTCCCACTGCTGCTCGCTCATGCGCATGAGCAGCCCGTCCTGCGTAATGCCGGCATTGTTTACGAGAATATCCAGCTTGCCGAATTCGGCCACCACGTCCTCTACCAGCTTTTCGGCCTGGGCGTAATCGGAGGCGTCGGAGCGGAAGCCTTTCACCTTGGTACCGTGGGCGCTCAGCTCTGTTTCCAGCTGCTGACCTTTTTCTACACTGGAGAGGTACGTGAAAGCCACCTGCGCGCCCAGCTGGGCAAAATGCACCGCAATGGCGCGGCCGATTCCTTTGGAAGCGCCCGTAATGAGGGCCACTTTTCCGTCGAGCGTTTTTGTCATGGAGCGAAGGTAGCCGAAGCGCGGGAACGCGCCAACTTCCAGCCCCGGCAAAAGGCTCTTGGGTTAGTCTTTGGCGTACTTGCGCAGGCTTTTCACGGCCGCCGGGTTCAGCTTCACCGCTTTTTCCAGGTCGCGGCGGGCTTCCTTGGGCTTGTAGAGCGAAGCGTAGCTGATGCCGCGGTACTCGTAGGCATCGGCGTAGAGCGAGTCAACGGCCAAGGCACGGGTGAAGTCGGGAATAGCGCCGCGGTAGTTGGCCATCTGCAGGCGGGCCACGCCCCGGCTGAAAAAGGCCTCCTTGTCGTTGGGGTTGTAGCGCAGAGACTTCGAGAAGTCGGCAATGGCGGGCGTGTACTGATCGAGGCGCAGGCGGGTGAGGCCCCGGTTGAAGTAAGCTTCGGCGTTGGCAGGCTCCAGCTTGAGCACGGCGTTGTAGTCGGCCAGGGCCAGCGCATAGTTTTTCAGCTGGCTATGGGCTTTGGCGCGGCGCAGCAAGGCTTTGGCATCCTTCGGCATCGTTTTCAGCCGAATGTCCGCCGATTTCACCTGGGCCTTGTATTCGGCGGCGGTAAGGCGCTTTTCGGCCGGGGCAGCGGGGGCAGCAGTTGCCGCCGGGGCCGTAGCTGCCGGGGCCGCTGCGGCCGCAGTTGCGGTAGTGTCGGACGCTGGGGCTGGTGCTGTCGTCACGGGAGCCGCCGTGTTGGGGACGGAGCGGCTGTTGGGGTTATCGGTTTCGGTGGTGGTGGCGCACTGGGTGGCCAGGGCCAGCAAGCCTGCAGCCAGGCTCAGGCGGCGTAAAAAAGTCTGCATCCTATGTAAGCGTAAAGTCTATTCGCAGGAAATGAAGGGGTTGGGCCTTGTACGGCTACTGCGCGCAAATAGCTGCGTTCTTTTGCCGATGGTAGTCTGACACGTCGGCGAACTGCCGGCCGCCGAAACCCTGTACCTTCGCCGGCAGCAATTTCTGGTATGAGCGACGTTGACATCTGTATTCTGGGCGCGGGGCCCGGCGGCACCACGGCGGCCCTACACCTGGCCCGGGCCGGCCACCGCAGCCTGCTGCTCGACCGCGCCACTTTCCCGCGCGACAAAGTGTGTGGCGACGCGCTCAGCGGCAAAGTGCTGAGTGAGCTGCGCCGGATCGATGAAGCCCTGCCCGCCCAACTGGCCGCCGAGCCCGCACAGCTTCCCAGTTGGGGCATCGACTTTTACGCTCCTAATGGCCGACGCCTGGCCGTGCCTTTCAAGCCGCGCTACAACCCGGCCACCGACCGTCCTGCCGGCCACATCAGCAAACGCATCGACTTCGACAACTTTCTGGTGGAGCAAGTGCGTCGGCAGCCGCTCATTGAGCTGCGCGAAAATGCCGACGTAGCCCGTCACGAGCAGCTGCCTGATGGCCGCTGGCGCCTGCTTTCGGCCGATGGTAGCGTGCTGGCTACTACGCGGCTGCTGCTGGTAGCCAATGGTGCCCAGTCGGCGTTTGCGCGGCAGATTGGCGGCCACCAGCTGGAGCCCGCCCACCATTGCGCCGGCCTGCGCGCCTACTACCAGGGCGTGCAAGGTCTGCACCCCGACAACTTCATCGAGCTACACTTCATCAAGGAGTTTTTGCCTGGTTATCTGTGGGTGTTTCCGCTGCCCAACGGGCAGGCCAACGTGGGCGTAGGCATGCTCTCGGAAGCCGTGTCGAAGAAGAAAGTGAAGCTGCGCGAGCGGCTGGATGAAATCCTGGCCACTCATCCGGCCCTGAAAGACCGGTTTGCTACGGCCGAGCGCCTGGGGCCGGTGCGCGGCTTCGGGCTGCCGCTGGGCTCCAAGCGCCGCCCGCTTTCCGGCTCCGGCTACCTGCTGCTCGGCGACGCTGGCTCCCTGATCGACCCGTTCAGTGGCGAAGGCATCAGTCATGCTATGGTTTCGGGCCGCCACGCCGCCGACTGGGCTGCCCGGGCACTGGCGGCGGACGACGTGTCTGCCGGATTCCTGAAAGGCTACGATGAAGCCGTGTACCACCGCCTCTGGCAGGAACTGCGCCTGAGCCGGGCCATGCAGCGGCTGCTACAGTATCCGTGGCTGTTCAACTTTGTGGCCAACCGCGCCGCCAGCAACCCCACCCTGGCCGAAACCATCAGCAACATGTTCCTGGACCTGGACTTGCGGGAACGGCTGCGCCAGCCCGGCTTCTACCTTAAGCTCCTGCTGGGAAGGTGAAGCTATGAATAGTTGAATGGCTGTATGGCTGTTAACGCATCCTTGGTAAATGGGCTGTTTACCCATTCTCCGGCCCGGCATCCAGCGCGTACGCGTAAAACGCAACGAAGCAAAAAGGCCAGCCTCTTAAGGCTGGCCTTTTTGTATCTGACCTGGCTATTCAGCCAGACGACCATTCAACCATATGACCGAACAGCCGTGTTAACGCTTACTTCTTGCCATATTTGCGCAGGCTCTTGGCGGCTTCCGGGTTCAGTGAAACGGCCTTTTCCAGGTCGCGCTGAGCTTCCTTGGATTTATTGATGGACGCATAGCAGATACCGCGATACTCGTAGGCATCGGCGTAGTTGGGGTCCAGCGCAATGGTTTTGGCAAAATCGCCGAGGGCCGACTTAAAGTTGCTGACCTGCAGCTTGGCCACGCCGCGGGCAAAGAAGGCTTCCTTGTCCTCGGGGCGCAGGCGCAGCACGGCTGTTAGGTCGTTGGTGGCCGGCTTCTGGTCTTCGTTTTTCAGGTAAGACAGCCCGCGGTTATACAACGCATCCGCATTGGTGGGCTGCAGCTTAAGAACGGCGGTATAGTCCTTGATGGCCTCGTCGTAGGCTTTCAGCTGCAGATGCGCCTTGGCGCGCGTCATCAGGGCCTCCACATTGTTAGGGTTAGCCGTAAGGACTTTCGTAGAGGTGACTACCTGGGCTTTGTAGTCCGAGGACGTGAGCTTTTTGGCGGGCAATACGGCCGGATCGACCTTGGCTGCCCCACCGCCGACTACTGCTGCGGGGGCCGACGTCGCGTCGGCAACGGGCGCGGGATTCTGCGCCTGGGTCGAGAAAGAGAGCAAACCAACCAGTGCACTGGTCAGGAACAGTGGTAGACAGTGTTTCATGTGGCGAAAATACAAAAAAACCGTGAAAGTTGTATTAATTAAAGGAATGCACCGGGGTGCATTTTTTATGCCAGCTATTTGCCCGCGCGGGAGCTTAGCCGGATAACTTTCCCTCTTTATCTTTACCCCCGGTTGCGAAAGCAAGGGCTTTCGGCCAGTTGTCTGCCTTTTTTCGACAGGGCAGTTTTCATCAAAACTACGGCAAGAAAGTCTTCTTCCGCAAGCAAATTTCCAACATATGGCATTGCAATTCGACGTGGTCGTGATTGGCAGCGGCCCCGGGGGCTACGTAGCCGCTATCCGGGCTTCGCAGCTGGGTTTGAAAGTAGGCGTGGTGGAGCGGGAGTCGCTCGGCGGCATCTGCCTCAACTGGGGCTGTATTCCTACCAAAGCGCTGCTGAAAAGCGCCCAGGTGTTTGAGTACCTCAACCATGCCAAAGACTACGGGCTGAAGGCCGACGGCGTGGGCTACGACTTCGGGGCCGTGATTCAGCGCAGCCGCGGCGTGGCCGACGGCATGAGCAAGGGCATCAACTTCCTGTTCAAGAAAAACAAGATTGAGGTAGTATCGGGCACCGGCAAGGTGCTGGCTCCCGGCAAAGTGGAAGTAACCAAGGAAGGCGGCGCCAAGGAAATCGTGGAGGCCAAGCACATCATCCTGGCCACCGGAGCCCGCTCGCGCGAGCTGCCCGCCCTACCCATCGACGGCAAGAAAATCATTGGGTACCGGCAGGCCATGGTGCTGCCCGAGCTGCCCAAGCGCCTCGTGGTAGTGGGTTCCGGCGCCATCGGCGTGGAGTTTGCCTACTTCTACCGCACTATGGGCTCGGAAGTAACGCTGGTGGAATACCTGCCGCGCATCGTGCCCGTGGAAGATGAAGAGGTGTCGCGCCAGATGGAGAAGTCCTTCAAGAAAATCGGCGTGAACGTGCTGACCTCGGCGGAGGTAACCAAGGTAGATACCAGCGGCGCAGGCTGCACCGTGACGGTGAAAACCGCCAAAGGCGACCAGCAGATTGCCTGCGACGTGGTGCTGAGCGCCGCCGGCGTGGTCACCAACCTCGAAAACATCGGCATTGAAGAGCTGGGCATCAAAGTGGAGAAAGGCCGCGTCATCGTGGACGACTTTTACCAGACCAACGTGCCCGGCGTATACGCCATCGGCGACATCGTGCCCGGCCCGGCGCTGGCCCACGTGGCTTCGGCCGAGGGTATCATCTGCGTGGAAAAAATTGCCGGCCACCATCCCGAGCCGCTCAACTACCAGAACATTCCCGGCTGTACCTACGCTTCCCCGGAAATTGCCTCGGTGGGACTCACCGAAGAGGAAGCCAAAAAGCAGGGCTACGATATTCTGGTGGGCAAATTCCCGTTCTCGGCCTCGGGCAAAGCCTCGGCCAGCGGCGCCAAGGACGGCTTCGTGAAGGTCATCTTCGACAAGAAGTACGGCGAGTGGCTGGGCGCCCACATGATTGGCTCCAACGTGACGGAAATGATTGCCGAAGTGGTGGTAGCCCGCAAACTCGAAACCACCGGCCACGAAATCATCAAAGCGGTGCACCCGCACCCTACCATGTCGGAAGCCATTATGGAAGCCGCCGCCGCCGCCTACGGCGAGGTGATTCACCTGTAGCCTACGGCTAGGCTGCAACGCACAAGCGCCGCCCCAACTGCAACGTCGGGGCGGCGCTTTTGTGTTATGTTTGAGTTGCTTGTATATCTTTTTTCAATGATGACCAAAACCGTATTGCTATCTGTCCTCCTCTTCATGGCTGGCTGTGGTTTTTTGCTGGTGGGCAGTCTGTTCAGAGTTCAGCACTGGGAAGGGGGCGTTGAACTCTCCCTGGCCGGTTTGGCTACGCAATTGGCCGCTGCGGTCTGGCTGGTGGTAGGCGTGGTGAAACGCTACCGCGCCAAAGGCTAATAGACGCTCCTCAGGTCGAAAATCGAATGACTTTTCTATTTTGCAGTAGACTGCTCGATTCCGGCAGTCGAATTAATTAGGATTTATACTATAACCCGTCAGCTCTAGAGGATAGCCAAGCCTTATATTTTTTTGTAAAAATTGCGAGTAGGGGTACTCTTCACAATTACATCTACGCCTCCGTCATAGGGTGCAATCAGGTATTTATTAGCAACGGAGATGAAAAAAGCCCGCAGTTCACCCTGAGCAATTTCTTCGAGAATTGAATTCCACTTTTCAGGCTGCCAATCAATTCTCACAAAGACGATTCTATAAAGGTCACCAATAGCATATCCATCAGGTATTCTGGGGTCAGGTTCCAGCTGATTCAATATGAAGGGTTTAAGCTCCGTAAAGGCCAAGTCTTGAATCGAGCCTTCCGGTGAAAACAGCCCTTTCTTATTTGCAACAGAGGCAAAGTCATACTCTCCCGTTACTAGCAGAAGTTGAGGCCTGGTACCAAGCAAATCGGTAATAAGCGTATTCTGGCGATGTAGAAGAATAGCAAGGTCTACAGTGTTGCTAGGGTAGCGTTTTGATTCTGGTAGGCTATGTACTCTAAACCAAGTATCTGTTAATTTATTCCGAAAAAGATCTGATAGTGGCGGGACGGCTGGGTATTCTGATTGCCAATAAACCTCAGATTGCTCACTTGTCATTAGCTAACAAAATTGCTTACTGCATCTGATACTTCTGCTTAATGAAGTCCAGCATTTCGCGTACGTTTTCATCGGTTTTGTTGGCTTCGATTTTCCAGAGAGCTTCTACCAGAATCAGCAGGAGCTTGGCTTCTTTTTCGGGTTCGGCGTAGCCCAGTTTCTCGAAAGCCTGGCGTAGCAGGGCCGGCACGGGACGCATAAACCGCTCGTGCTGCTGGCGCGCCATGTCGGAGTCGGCCAGGCGGTATTGCAGCTTCCAGAAGAAGGGCTCATCCTGCACCAGCTTGTAGGGCAGCTCAATCACGCTGTGGATGAAGGTAAGCGGATCCGGCTCGTTCAGGCCGCCGCGGTTATCCTCGATAATGCGCTTATAGCCATTCTTCACGACAAACTCCAGCAGCTGGTCCTTGGAGCCGAAGTGCTTGAAAATAAGGGCTTCCGAGACGCCGGCGGCCTTCGCAATCAGTTGCGTAGAGGCATTCTCGTAGCCCTTTTCTCCAAATAGCTGCAAAGCCACCTGAGCAATATGCTGTTTGCGGGTGCTCATGGAAAAATTCAGGTTAAGGAAACGTGGCGCGCAAGCATTGCCGAAACGCTACGGGCTTCAGTAAGCCCGCAAGTTCGGGCTTATACACTAAACACGCTGGTTTTTTTGCGCAGTCAGCCGGAAAATTACCGGAAGCGGCCTAACGCGCCAACTAAGCGGTTAGTACAATTGCCGCCGGCCATTCAGCCGAATACCTGCGTTGCTTTCCCGGTAGTTTTACGATTGCGCAGAAGTAAGCAGCCGGCTCCCGGCTTGGAACCGCGCCACTTTCGCCCGAATTTCCTCCATCCCCAGGTTGTGCACGCTGCCCAGGTGGGTGGTCTGAAACTGCTTGTGCGGCACGTAGGAGCCATCTTCCACGGCCCGGCCCACCTGCTTGTAGGCTTCGCGGAAGGGCACCCCGGCCTGAATAAGCTGGTTGATGTTTTCGACGGTAAATACGGCGTCGTACTTGGGCTGGTTGAGCAGGTCGGGCTTGATGCGCAGCTGGGGCAGGGCAAACAGCACAATGTCCAGAATGCCCAGGAACTGCGTCATGGGCTCGAACAGGATTTCCTTCAGAATCTGGAAGTCGCGGTGGTAGCCGCTGGGCAGGTTGCTGGTGGCCAGCATGAGGGTGTTGGGCAAAGCCTGCAGGGCGTTGCAGCGCGCCCGAATCAGCTCAAACACGTCGGGGTTTTTCTTGTGCGGCATGATGCTGGAGCCGGTGGTGAAGGCCGCCGGTAGTTCCACGAAGGCCATATCCTGCCCGTTGTAGAGCACCAGGTCGTAGGCCATTTTGGCCAGGGTGGCGGCCATGCCGGCCAGCGCAAAGGCCACGGTCTTCTCGGTTTTGCCCCGTAGCATCTGGGCCCCCACGCTGCTCACGGCCAGGTTGCCAAACGCCATTTCCCGGGTGGTCTGCAGCCGGTCGATGGGGAAGGAGGAGCCGAAGCCCGCCCCCGAGCCCAGCGGGTTTTGGTCGGCTATGGTATACGCCGCTTCAAACAAAGCCAGGTCCAGCAGCAAATGCTCGGCGTAAGCCGAAAACCACAGCCCAAAGGAGCTGGGCATGGCCGCCTGAAAGTGGGTGTAGCCGGGCATCAGGTCTTCCTTGTGCGCCTCGGCTTTCTGCAGTAGGACTTCGACTAGCTCCAGGGTGCGGGCGGCAGCGCGCTGGGTGTAGTCTTTCAGAAACAGCTGAATGGCCGTCAGTACCTGGTCGTTGCGGGAACGGGCCGTATGAATTTTCTTGCCCGCGTCGCCGTAATGCTCGGTCAGGTAGGATTCGATTTTGGAGTGCACGTCCTCGTAGTCCTCGCCGATGGTGAACGTGCCGGCTTCCAGCTGGGCGGCCAGCTCCTGCAGGCCCTGTTGCAGCTGCTGGTTTTCTTCCCCGGAAATCAGGCCCGCGCCGGCTAGCATGTTGGCCTGGGCCCGGGAAGCCTGCACGTCGAACTGCGCCAGGTATATATCCAGCTCCCGGTCGCGGCCCACGGTAAACTGTTCAATCTTCTTATCGACGGCAATGCCTTTATCCCAGATTTTCATGCGCTGACTAGTGGTGGTTCCGGCTCGGAGGCCGGGGAATGGGTACTATGTGTAATGGCAGGAGCAACTGCGTCGCAAACTGCCTGTTTTTTGTCGTTTTCGGCCTCCTATCAAGGTAGGGCGGCTCCCTACCTTTAGGTAAGTTCTTCACCATCCTCCTCCGTTATGCAGAAAATTACCACGTTCCTGACTTTCAACAACCAGGCTGAAGAAGCGGCTCAATTGTATACCAGCCTTTTTCCGGAGTCAAAAATCACCCGCATGACACACTATACCGCCGGAACATACATGCCGGCTGGCAGCGTGATGACGGTGGAGTTTGAACTGGCCGGGCAAAAGTACGTGGCCCTGAACGGTGGGCCATACTTCACGTTCAGTACGGGCATATCACTGTCGGTCAGCTGTGCCGACCAAGCCGAAATTGATGCGCTCTGGGACAAGCTAACGGCCAATGGCGGGGCGCCCGGCGACTGTGGCTGGCTGAAAGACCGGTTTGGCGTCTCCTGGCAAATCACCCCAGCCAACATGTTCCAACTCCTGGGCAGTGCCGACCCCGCCCAGCGGCAGCGCAAGATGGCGGCTATGATGCAGATGCAAAAAATTGACATGGCAGCCATCGAAAACGCCTAAGCCATCAGCTCCAGTCCATCTAACAGCTCCACGTAGCCCCGCACGCCAGCCCGGATTTCGCTGAGCAAAATGTATTCATCCGGGGTATGCGAGCGGGCTGAATCGCCAGGGCCGATTTTGACGGTAGTGAAGGGCATCATCGACTGGTCGGAGAGGGTGACGGAGCCAAACGTGCGGCGGCCTAAGGCCAGGCCGCGCTGTACCAGCGGGTGCGTGAGCGGGATGCGCGAGGAGTTGAGGTGGGTGGAGCGCGGGGTCACGTCGGCCCCGATCAGGCCACGCACAATTTCCACCACTTCCGGGTTGGTGTACAGCTCGTTGGTGCGCACATCGGCCACGAACGTGCACCGGTCGGGCACCACATTGTGCTGGGAGCCGGCCTGAATCTGCGTAACGGTCAGCTTCACCGGGCCCAGCAGCTCCGACACCCGCTCAAACCGGAACTCGCGCAAGCGCTGCACGTCGTCGAGGGCTTTGTAGAGGGCATTTTCGCCTTCCTCACGGGCGGCGTGCCCGGTGCGGCCGTGCGCTACGCAGTCGAGCACCACCAAGCCCTTCTCGGCCACGGCCAGGTCCATCTGCGTCGGTTCACCCACAATGCCCAGGTCAATCCGTGGTAGCAGCGGCAGCAGGCGTCGAATGCCGTTCTGGCCCGATATTTCTTCTTCCGCGGTAATGGCGCAGATCAGGTTGAAGGGCGGTTCAGTTTCCTGGTGCTCGAAGTAGAGGAACGTGGCCAGCAGACTCACCGCCGAAGCTCCTGCATCGTTGCTGCCCAAGCCGGTCAGCCGGTCGCTTTCTACCACCGCTCCAAATGGGTCGTAGGTCCAGGAAGCGCCGGGCTTCACGGTGTCGTGATGGGAGTTGAGCAGAATGGTCGGCTTGGTCGGGTCAAAGCGCTTAGACACCGCCCATACGTTGTTGGCGTCACGCTGCGGGGCGGCGCCATTACTCCGCAAAAAAGACCTGATAGCAACGGCTGTTTTATCTTCTTCTCTTGAAAAAGAAGGTATTTTAATTAAATCTTTGAGCAGAATAATGGCTAGGCGCACTAGCTTTTCCTCTAGAATCCGCATAGAATCGTTTTTACCGGCTCGTTGATGCGCAGGGCGTTTTCGATGACTACCCGCTCCACCCCGGCTTCCAGTGCGGCAAAGGCATTATCCAGCTTGGGCACCATCCCGGCCGCAATGACGCCCTCGGCTTTGAGCTGCTGATACTCGGCGGCGGTGATTTGGGGGATGACGGAGGCTTCGTCGTTGAGGTCACGTAGCACGCCGTCTTTCTCGAAGCAGAAGTGCAGCTCCACCTCGTACTGAGCAGCCAGGGCCTGGGCTAGGCTGCCGGCAATAGTGTCGGCGTTGGTGTTGAGCAGCTGGCCCACTCCATCGTGGGTGATGGCGCAAAACACGGGCATCAGGTGCATTTCCAGCAGCTGGCCTACGAATTCGGCGTTTACCGCATGGGCCGGCAGGTCGCCCACAAAGCCGTAGTCGATGTCCTTAACTGGGCGCTTCACGGCTTGGATGACGTTCCCATCGGCCCCCGAAAGGCCCAGGGCATTTACGCCCTCTGCCTGCAGCAAGCTTACCACCTGCTTGTTGGTTTTGCCGGCGTAAAACATGGTCACGATATCGAGCGTGGCGGCGTCGGTGATGCGGCGGCCCTGCACCATCTGGGGCTCGATGCCCAGGTCGCGGAGCATCTGGCTGGCGCCTTTGCCCCCGCCGTGGACCAGCAGCTTGCGACCCGAAACCTGGGCTAGCTCCCGCAGAAACTGCCGCAGCTGACTTTCATCGTCAATGATTCCGCCGCCGATTTTAAAAATTTTCAGGCCTTCACGCATACAGTAGGAGGGAGAGGAAAACGGCCGTAACGGTAACGTTGTGGCCCAAAACGGGAGCTAATTCAGAAGAGCAGTTGGGAGAATGCCACCGGTAGGAACAATATTTTTTGCCCTGGGAGCGGTAAAGTTTCCAAAAAAAAACATCTAGTATTGCAACGAATTCGCGGTTTAAATGATTTAAACGGCGAAACACTCCCTCGCCGCCCCGCGGCAACCGTCATGATTCAACTCTCTTCTATTGCGCTTCTGCGACGACCTTGTCTGGTCGTGCGAATCATGCCAGCTTAACCGCTGGCTGCAATAGTACGTCTGGGTTCCGCCTCTACCGCGAACCGACGCCGGGCCTCCTACCGGAGCCCCACCCCAAGAGAACCTTCACGAATCAACTGACCTTAGTCCGAGTGTAACTTCTAGTGTGACTTCTTCCGGCCCCCGGCCGGAACGCCCCGCTCCCTGGCCTGACTGGCCCACCGCACTTCCGGGTTTTTACCTGCTTCCGGCCCTGCCGCCGGAGCCCCAAGCAGCCTCGCCTGCATCCTCTCTTTTTCGTCTTTCCGAGTCTGTAGCCGTATAACCCCGGCCACTAACCGAGTCCTGACCATGATTTTACGAGTCGCCAGTGCTGCCGATGCGCAGTATGTGGAAACCCTCTGTCAATGGTATGCCGAGTCCGCCAAAGCGCGGGGCGTAGGTATTGCCAAGCGCGATCCTAACTATCTGATTAAGAAGATGGAAAAGGGCGACGCTATCATCGCCTTTATCGATGACCAGTTGGCTGGTTTCTGTTACATCGAGACTTTCGAGGATGCGAAGTTCGTGGTCAACTCGGGGCTGATTGTAAACACCGAGCTGCGCAAAGAAGGCCTGGGCCGTGCCATCAAGCACCGCGTGTTTGAACTGTCGCGCACCAAGTACCCGCAGGCGAAGATCTTCGGCATCACTACCTCGGCGGCCGTGATGAAGATCAACAACGAGCTGGGCTACCGCCCCGTCACCTTCCCCGAGCTTACCCAGTCAGACGACTTCTGGAAGGGCTGCTCCAGCTGCAAAAACTACGGCATTCTGATGGAGAATGAGCGCAAGATGTGCCTGTGCACCGGCATGGTGTACGACAACCTGGACGATAGTTTCAGCCAGCTTACCATCGAAATCCTGAGGCAGGAGCAGTAACAGTGCGCGCTCTGTATAACAGGGCAAGCTACCGCCTCACCGTTCTTTTCGCATTTCTCACTTCTCATTTTCTCATGTCTCAAAAAAAGGTAGTTCTGGCCTACAGCGGCGGTTTGGATACGTCCTATTGCGTTGTGTATCTGACGAAAGAGTTGGGCCTGGAAGTCCACACGGTCATCGTCAACTCTGGCGGGTTCTCGCAGGAAGAGTTGGCCGGCATCGAAAAGCGCGCCTACGAAATGGGCTCCAAGCGCCACGAGGTAATCGACGTAACCGAGCGGTTCTACCAGGAGTGCCTGCGCTACCTGCTGGCGGGAAATATTCTGAAGAATGATACGTACCCGTTGAGCGTGAGTGCCGAGCGCATGTTTCAGAGCCTGGCCCTGGCCGAGTATGCCCGTGAAAACAAGGCCGACTACATTGCCCACGGCAGCACCGGGGCCGGTAACGACCAGGTACGTTTCGATGTGGCGTTTTCGGTGATTTCGCCCGACACGGAAATCATTACGCCCATCCGCGACCTGGGCCTCTCGCGCCAGCAGGAGATTGAGTACCTGCAAGCTAACGGGGTAGAAATGAGCTGGGAAAAAGCCAAGTACTCTATCAACAAGGGCATTTGGGGCACCAGCGTGGGCGGGGTAGAAACGCTGACTTCGCGCCAGGGTTTGCCGGAATCGGCCTGGCCCACCCAGCTCACCAAAACCGAGCCCCAGGAAATCAGCATCACCTTTGAGGAAGGCGAGCCGGTGGCCCTGAATGGCCAGCAAATGAATCCGGTGGACCTGATTATCGCCCTCAATGAGCTGGCCGGTCAGTACGCCATCGGGCGCGACACCCATGTGGGGGACACGATTCTGGGTATCAAGGGCCGCGTGGGCTTCGAGGCACCCGCGCCCCTGATCCTCATCAAAGGCCACCACTTGCTGGAAAAGCACGTTTCCTCGCGCTGGCAGCTGCTACACAAAGACTACATAGCCAACTGGTACGGCACACTGCTGCACGAGGCTCAGTACCTCGACCCGGTGATGCGCGATATGGAGGCTTTCCTGGAGTCGTCGCAGGCACGCGTGTCGGGCACAGTATACGTGACGCTGAAGCCTTATCAATTCGAATTGGTGGGCATTGAGTCGGACTTCGACATGATGCAGTCGAAGGTGGCCACCTACGGCGAGGAAAACAATGCCTGGGACTCGCGCGACGCGAAAGGCTTCATCAAGATCTTCAGCAACCAGCTGCGGATTCACGGCTCGTTCAACGATGAAAATTAAGGTTGGCATCGTCGGCGGGGCCGGCTACACAGCCGGGGAGCTGATCCGCATTCTGCTGCACCACAAGTACGCGGAACTGGGCGCCATCGTCAGCTCTTCCAACGCCGGCAACCCCGTCTATCAGGTTCACGACGACTTGGTGGGCGAGACAGGCTTGGTGTTTACCTCGGAGCTGGCTGGTGATGAAGACGTAGTGTTTCTGTGCCTGGGCCACGGCAACTCCAAGGCGTGGCTAACCCAGCACGAACTGCCCGAAACAACCCACATCATCGACCTGAGCAACGACTTCCGCCTGGAAGCCGACGCGGAGTTTCAAAGCCGCGAGTTTGTGTACGGGCTGCCGGAGCTGAACCGGAGTCGCATCCAGCAGGCCCAGAGCATTGCCAACCCCGGCTGCTTCGCCACGGCTATTCAGCTGGCGCTGCTGCCGCTGGCGCAGGCCGGCAAGCTGACGGACGATGTGCACGTGTCGGCCATTACGGGTAGTACGGGCGCGGGGCAAAGCCTCTCGGAAACCGTACACTTCTCGTGGCGCACTAATAATGTGTCCATCTACAAGCCCTTCACCCACCAGCACCTCGGCGAAATCGGGGAGAGCCTAGCACAGTTGCAGCACGAACTGGATGTTGATATTCACTTCCTCCCCTACCGCGGCAACTTCTCGCGGGGCATCTTCGCCAGCGTCTACACGCCGTCGGACCTGACCCAGGAGGAAGCGCGGGAACTGTACCAGCAGTTCTACGCCGATGCACCGTTCACCACGGTTTCGGATAAGGAAATTCACCTCAAGCAGGTAGTAAACACCAATAAGTGTCTGCTGCACGTGCAGAAATTCGGCAAGCAGCTGCTCATCACTTCGGTTATCGACAACCTAGTGAAGGGCGCTTCCGGCCAGGCCGTGCAGAACATGAACCTGCTGTTTGGCCTGCCGGAAACGATGGGATTAGGATTAAAAGCGGGGCTGTTCTGATACAATATCAGAACTGTCATGCTGAGCTTGCCGAAGCATCTCTACCGCTTCGTCAGGTGAAAAATCGTTCGGTAGAGATGCTTCGGCAAGCTCAGCATGACGTCCGCGTTGGATGTTCATAAGGCTTGCTTCTACGTTCTAACTTCTCAGCTCTCACTTCCATATCATGGAGCTTTTCAACGTATATCCGCTCGTCAACATCACGCCGGTAAAGGCGCTAGGGGCGAAACTCTGGGACGACAAGGGCCAGGAATACCTGGATTTCTACGGCGGCCACGCCGTTATTTCCATCGGCCACAGCCACCCGCATTACGTGCAGCGCCTCACCGAGCAGCTGCAGAACATCGGCTTCTACTCCAACTCGGTGCAGATTCCGATTCAGCAGGAGCTGGCGCACAAGTTGGGCCAAGTGTCGGGGTATGAGGACTACTCGTTGTTTCTGTGTAACTCCGGGGCCGAGGCCAATGAGAATGCGTTGAAGCTGGCCTCCTTCCATACTGGCAAAAAGCGCGTGTTGGCCTTCAAAGGCGCTTTCCACGGTCGGACATCCGGCGCGGTAGCCGCTACTGACAATCCAAAAATTGTAGCGCCCTTTAACGCCGACCACGCCATTTCCTTCGTGGAATACGACTTGGCGGCAGTAGAGCAGGTCTTGCAAGGTGGCGACGTGTGCGCGGCCATTATCGAGCCCATCCAGGGCGTGGGCGGCATCATCATGCCATCTGATGAGTTCCTGCAGGGGCTGGCCACGCTGTGCAAACAATACGGTGCGCTGCTGATTGCCGACGAGGTGCAGAGCGGCTACGGCCGTAGCGGTAAGTTCTTCGCCCATCAGCATGCCGGCATCCGGCCCGATGTTATTTCGGTGGCAAAAGGCATGGGCAACGGCTTCCCCATCGGCGGCATCCTGATTGCGCCGGAGCTAAAAGCGTCGTATGGTCTGCTGGGCACTACGTTCGGCGGCAACCACCTGGCCTGCGCTGCTGCTCTGGCGGTGCTGGAAGTTATTGAGCAGGAAGATTTGCTGACTCATGCTGCCGAGCTGGGCGCTTACCTGCGGCAGGAGCTGCAAGCCAACGCCGGGGCCGAGGAAATCCGCGGCCGGGGCCTGATGGTGGGCATTAAGTACGACTTCCCCATCAAAGACGTGCGCGACAAGCTGCTTTCGGATTTCCACATCTTCGTAGGCAACGCCTCCGACCCAACGGTGCTCCGCCTGCTGCCCCCATTGAATATCACCAGGGCGGAGGTTGACCGGTTTTTGCAGGCGCTGTATGCGCTAGTGGCCGTCTCGGCCCCTGGCCAACTGGCCAAAGCAGTCGGGTAGCTACCGCTGAAAAAGTGGTTTCCAGCTCACGCTTTCACTTAGGAGGCCCTGACTTTCCGACCTAAACACCAGCAGCCAGTTCCCATTTGGCAGCAGAAGGGAGCCAGGAGGTGAGGCATACGACAAGAAGTACCCTGCCAGGTGGACTAATCCGGAGCGGCCGCGCCGATTGGCCCGGCCGCCAGATTGCCGAAACACCGGTGGGGAATACCGAAGAAAAAGCAACGCATTTAGCCAGACAGGATAGCAGGACAAGTTGAGCAAAGCTGGGCGAAAAAAATAGCCTCGCCGGTATGTTGCCGAACGTAACAATACCGTAGCTTTGCAGCATGCTTCAAGCAGACAACTTGTTGATGAAGCGCGGAACCTTGGTCGACGAGGAACCGCGAGTGGGCCGCAAGGTCTTCAAGACCATCGGTTTTCCTGATTTTGCCTCTGGCGTTTTGGTTGTTTTTTCTGGGTATTTCCCCTCCACCGTTTCGGATTTCGAAACGGTTTTTTTATGCTCACTGTGCCCGTCGGCTAATCCACTGTCCTGGCCTGTTGCGTCCCTGCTCCGTCGTGCTTTATCTGGCGTCCGCTTGCCGAAGCATCTCTCCCGCTTCGTTGCCAGAACCCAAATGAAGCAGCACAAGCAGTACGAATACTTGAGCAAGCTCAGCATAACGACCCAAAGGACTACGCTGTCCGAACGTAGTTCCAGGCCTGAAACCACATCTTTTGACCACCTGGGAATACCCTGTTCCCTGCCAAGCTTTATACATGAGTACCCTGCCCCCCTCTGATACCTCCGCTCCCGACAAGCCCCTGGTGGGCGTCGTCATGGGTTCCAGCAGCGACTGGGAAACCATGAAGCACGCCGTGCAGCTGCTCACGCAGTTTGACATACCCCACGAGGCCCGCGTAGTATCGGCCCACCGCATGCCCGATGACTTGTTTGCCTACGCCGAACAGGCTGGTCCGCGGGGCTTGCAGGTCATCATTGCCGGTGCGGGTGGCGCGGCTCACTTGCCGGGGATGCTGGCGGCCAAAACCATGGTACCCGTGCTGGGCGTGCCCGTGGCCAGCCGCCATCTGCAGGGGGTCGATTCGCTGCACAGCATCGTGCAGATGCCCAAAGGGGTGCCCGTGGCCACGTTTGCCATCGGCGACGCGGGGGCGGCCAACGCGGCACTGTTTGCCATAAGCATGCTGGCCCTCCACGATGCCCGCCTGGCTGCCCAACTGCACACCTTCCGGGCCGAACAAACTGAAGCGGCCCGGGCCATGAAGCTGCCGGTATGAGCGACGACACGCACGCTGTAATCGGGCTTCCGGTCTTCCCGGACCAGACGGATGCCGCGGGCCGGCCGGCCACGCTGGGGGTGCTGGGCGGTGGCCAGTTGGGCCGCATGTTTGTGCACGCCGCTCAGCGCCTGGGTTACCGCACCGCCGTGCTGGAGCCCGACCCGCAAAGCCCGGCCGGGCTGGTGAGCCACCACCACATCCGGACCGCCTACAACGACCCGACCGGGTTGGCGCAACTGGCTGACCTGTGCCAGGCCATCACCACCGAGTTTGAAAACGTGCCCGCCGAAGTGCTGCACGCGCTGGCCCAGGCCCGACACGTGGCTCCGGCCGCGGCTGCGGTGGGCATTGCCCAGGACCGCATTGAAGAAAAAGCTCACTTTACGGCCTGCGCGGCCGTGTCGGGGGTGATGTGCGCGCCCTACGCGGTAATTACCACACCCGACGAGCTGCGGGTCGTGGCGGCCGAGCGGGCGGACCTGCTGCCCGGTATCCTGAAAACGGCGCGCCTGGGCTACGACGGCAAGGGGCAGATTCGCGTCCGGACGGCCGCGGCACTGACCGCCGCTTGGGCGGAACTGGGGGGCGTCGCCTGCGTGCTGGAAAAAATGCTGCCGCTCACGGCCGAGTGCTCAGTGCTGGTGGCGCGCGGCTGGGACGGGCAGGTGGTGAGCTTCGTACCGCAGCGCAACGTGCACGTGGCCGGCATTCTGGCCGTGACGCACGCCTATGAAGGGGCATTACCCCCCGCCCTGGCCGAGCAGGCCCGCGCCGCGGCCGTTTCCATTGCCGGGTACATCGGCTACGTGGGGGTGTTGTGCGTGGAGTTTTTTGTGGTGGCTGATGGCAGTGCGCATGGCGGCCTGGTAGTGAATGAAATGGCCCCGCGCCCGCACAACAGCGGCCACTATACCCTGGACGCCTGCAACGCGTCGCAATTCGACCTGCAGGTACATGCCATGGCAGGCTTGCCCTTGCCACAGCCGCGCCAGCATTCCCCGGCCATCATGCTCAATCTGCTGGGGGATGTATGGCTTGACGCCAGCGGCGAGCGGCGGGAACCGAACTGGCCCGCCGTGCTAAGCCTACCGGGTACGCACCTGCACCTGTATGGCAAGGCGGAAGCGCGCGCCGGCCGCAAAATGGGCCACCTGAACATCACCGGTCCGGATGTCGCCAGCGTCAAAACCGTGGCGCGCCGGGTGGCGGCGTTGCTCGGCTTGCCGGGGCTGGATGCCATTTAGAAGCCATGCCTGCCATTGCCCAAAACCAAACCTCGCCGGTGCCATTTGTGGAACCTATTCGAAAAACAAGGAAGCTAAAAAAGAACAGCATGCTTCAATAAGTAGCCACCAGCTAGTACATGAGCGTTTTAGCATTTTTAGACACGGTCTAACAAGATGTAGAGCCGCACTAGTTTGCGTCTCTTCATGGAACAGCGGGCACCAGAAAGCCCCGGTAAATAATAACGTCAGCAACGATTGAGACGCAAACTACTGCGGCTCTACAATCAGAACGATAGATGTCCCAAACAGTAAAACTCATCCTCGAAGACGGTACCGAAATTGAGGGTACTTCTTTCGGTGCATTTACCTCCTCCGCAGGCGAGGTAGTATTCAGTACGGCCATGACCGGCTACCCCGAAAACCTGACGGACCCGTCCTTCGCCGGCCAGATTCTGGTGCTGACTTACCCCATGGTAGGCAACTACGGCGTGCCCGGCGAGGAATTGTACGAGTCGATTTCCAGGATTTTTGAGTCGGATAAGATTCACATTGCCGGCTTGGTGGTGAACTACTACTCCGAGGAGCACAGCCACTGGAACGCCGCCAAAAGCCTCGGCGACTGGCTCAAGGAGTACAATATCCCCGGCATCTTCGGCGTGGACACCCGCATGCTCACCAAAATTCTGCGGGAGAAGGGCGCCATGCTGGGCAAAATCGTGGCCGAGGAAGACGTGCCCCTGCACGACCCTAACCTGGAAAACCTGGTGGCCCAGGTGAGCCCCGCCGAGGTGAAGCACTACGGCCACGGCCAGCACAAAATCGTGCTCGTGGATTGCGGCACCAAGACCAACATCATCCGCTGCTTTCTGGAGCGCGACGTGGAGTTGATTCGCGTGCCCTGGGACTACGACTTCACCCAACTCGACTACGACGGCCTGTTCCTGAGCAACGGCCCCGGCGACCCGAAGATGTGTACCGCTACTATCCAGCACCTGCAAACCGCGCTGGGGCAGGACAAGCCGATTTTCGGCATCTGCCTGGGCTCCCAGCTCATGGGCCTGGCGGCGGGCGGCGACACCTTCAAGCTGAAATACGGCCACCGCAGCCACAACCAGCCGGTCCTGCTCACGGGCACCAAGCGCAGCTTTATCACCAGCCAAAACCACGGCTTCGCGGTGGATACCGCCACCCTGCCCTCCGAGTGGACCATGCTGTTCGAAAACCTGAACGACGGCACCTGCGAAGGCATCAAGCATAAAACCAAACCCTTCTTCTCCACCCAGTTTCACCCCGAAGCCGCCGGCGGCCCGGAGGATACCGAGTATCTGTTTGACGAGTTTTTGACGGCGGTGGCGGAGTATAAAGAGGGAAAGGTTCAGGCGGAATAACCCAGAACGTCATGCTGAGCGGAGCGCAGCGAAGTCGAAGCATCTCTACCGCTTCGTTGAAATGGTTTTCTTAATACAATCCGATGTGTTCAAACTGCTTTCCGAAAGGCATTGACAGATTCGAAACTTGGCAGGAGTTTGAATCATTTGAAAAGGTATCGGAAGCCAGACGTGCAGCAGGGCAATTAGTGCCGGTGGAAAAACCGGTATCAATGCCAATGATAAATGATTTAAAGTCAGTAGACGCTTACTACCAGTGCAGTAGTTGCAATGAAATATGGGTGCTTTCATCCCCGGACAATGCGTGGCGCGGCTACTTTCTACCTCTAGACCAGGCAAGTGCATACGCGCAACGAATTAAGACCTCAGACCGAGCAAAGAGGAACGGTTGCTTCGTTTTCATTGCTGGCATACTGCTTTTTCTAATTGGAAAATGATTGTGTGATTATGCTTCTAATAAGACAGTATGTACGTCTACATCCTGACCAATCAAACCCAAACCGTGCTCTACATCGGCATCACCAACGACCTCACGCGGCGACTTTACGAGCACAGCAACAGCCGAGGCGACGTCGGGAAATTCACCGGACGGTATCAGACGGATTTGTTGGTGTATTTTGAAATAGTACCTGATGCCACTCAAGCAATAGCAAGAGAGAAACAATTAAAAGGCTGGACGCGCCGGAAGAAGGATGCGCTGATTACCGCATTTAATCCGACCTGGCAAGCCATTGATTTAGAAACCTGGACTGGCTGATTTTGCAACGAAGCGGTAGAGATGTTTCGACTTCGCTGCGCTCCGCTCAACATGACGTTCTGATTACTCCGCCAGACGTTCAAAAAGAATACAACCCTTAGAATGAACAAACCCAACAAAGTTCTCATCCTCGGTTCCGGCGCGCTCAAAATCGGCGAGGCCGGCGAGTTCGACTACTCCGGTTCCCAGGCCCTCAAGGCGCTGAAAGAGGAAGGTATCCGCACCATCCTCATCAACCCCAACATCGCCACCGTGCAGACGTCGGACAACATTGCCGACGACGTGTACTTTCTGCCCGTAACGCCCTTCTTCGTGGAGGAAGTCATCAAAAAAGAGCAGCCCGATGGCATTCTGGTGGCCTTTGGCGGCCAGACGGCGCTGAACTGCGCCGTGGCCCTGTTCCGCGGCGGCGTGTTCGAGAAATACGGGGTGAAGGTGTTGGGCACGCCTGTGCAGAGCATCATCGACACCGAGGACCGGGATATTTTCAAGGACAAGCTCGACCAGATTGGCGTGCTCACGGCCCGCAGCGTGGCCGTGACGACGATGGAAGACGCCCTGGCGGCGGGCGAGAAAATCGGCTTTCCCATCATCGTGCGGGCGGCATTTGCGCTGGGCGGCCTGGGCAGCGGCTTCGCCAACAACATGGACGAGCTGCGGGCCCTAGCCCAGAAATCCTTCACCACTTCCGACCAGATTCTGGTGGAAGAATCCTTGAAGGGCTGGAAGGAAGTGGAGTACGAAGTGGTGCGCGACCAGTACGATAACTGCATCACGGTCTGCAACATGGAGAACTTCGACCCCATCGGCATTCACACCGGGGAGAGCATCGTGGTGGCCCCGTCCCAAACGCTGAGCAACCGCGAGTACCACAAGCTGCGCAGCATCGGCATCAAGACCATCCGCCACCTGGGCATCGTGGGCGAGTGCAACATTCAGTACGCCCTCGACCCCGTTTCGGAGGATTACCGCGTGATTGAGGTGAACGCGCGCCTGTCGCGCTCCTCGGCGCTGGCCTCCAAGGCCACGGGCTACCCGCTGGCGTTTGTGGCCGCCAAGCTGAGTTTGGGCTACTCGCTGGCCGAGCTGAAAAACAGCGTGACGCAGACTACCTCGGCCTTTTTCGAGCCGGCCCTGGACTACGTGGTGGTGAAGCTGCCGCGCTGGGACCTGAGCAAATTCGAAGGCGTGAACCGGCAGATTGGCAGCGCCATGAAGAGCGTGGGCGAGGTCATGGCCATCGGCAAATCGTTCGAGGAAGCCATTCAGAAAGGCCTGCGGATGCTGGACACCGGCAAGCGCGGCTTCGTGGCCAACAAGCCCGAAACCGTGGATAACGCCACCATCGACAAGCTGCTGAGCGAGCCGAACGAGGAGCGCATCTTCGCCATCAACCTGGCGTTTGAGGCCGGCTACACGCTGGACCAGGTGCACGATCTGACTAAGATTGACCACTGGTTCCTGCAGCGCCTGTTTGCCATTTTCAAGCTGGGCAACAAGCTGGCAGAGAAGCGCGGCAATGGCCTAGACGCCCTGGAAACTGGCCTACTGCGCGATGTGAAACGCGCCGGTTTTTCAGATCAGCAGATTGCCGTGAAGCTGCTCGGCGAGGGCGACGTGAAGGCCGACGAGCTGCTGGTGCGCGCCCGCCGCAAGGCCCTAGGCGTACTGCCCGTCATCAAGCAGATTGACACGCTGGCGGCCGAATTCCCGGCCAAAACCAATTACCTCTACAGTACCTACCACGGCACCGAAAACGACCTGGCGCCGGAAACCGACAAGTCGGTAGTGGTGCTGGGCTCGGGCGTGTACCGCATTGGCAGCTCGGTGGAGTTCGACTGGTGCGGCGTGAATGCCGTGCAAACGGCCGCCGAGGAAGGTTACAAAACCATCATCATCAACTACAACCCCGAAACCGTTTCTACGGACTATGACGTCAGCGACCGGCTGTATTTCGAGGAGCTGAGCTTCGAGCGGGTGATGGATATTCTGGAGTTCGAGCAGCCCCAAGGCGTAATCCTGAGCACCGGCGGCCAGATTCCGAACAATCTCGCTACCCGCCTCGCCGAGGCCGAGGCGCCCATCCTGGGCACCAAGCCGGCCCGCATCGACGAGGCCGAGAACCGCCACAAGTTCTCCAGCATCATGGACGAGCTGGGCATTGCCCAGCCCCGCTGGAAAGAGCTGACCTCGCTGGAAGCCATGCACGAGTTCGTGCGCGAGGTCGGTTTCCCGGTACTCATCCGGCCGAGCTACGTGCTGTCGGGCGCGGCCATGAACGTGGTATCCAATACCTTCGAGCTGGAAGCCTTCCTGCAAACCGCCGTGGAAGTAAGCTCCGAATACCCGGTGGTGGTGTCGGAGTTCATCCAGGAAGCCAAGGAAATTGAGCTCGACGCGGTGGCCGACCACGGCGAGATTGTGAGCTATGCCATTTCCGAGCACGTGGAGTTTGCCGGCGTGCACTCCGGCGACGCCACCATGTACTACCCGCCCCAACGGGTGTACGTGGGCACTATCCGCAAGCTGAAAATCATTGCCGAAAAGATTGCCAAGCGCTACGAAATCAGCGGCCCGTTTAACATCCAGTTCCTGGAGAAAAACGGCGAAATCCGGGTGATTGAGTGCAACATCCGCGCCTCGCGCTCCTTCCCGTTCGTCTCGAAAGTCTCGGGTCACAACCTCATCCAAAAGGCCACCCAGGTGCTGCTGGGCAAGAAGGTGGAACGTGACGACAGCGAGCGGGTCTACGATTTGCCCTTCGTGGGCGTGAAGGCCCCGCAGTTCTCGTTTACCCGCCTGCCCGGCGCCGACCCGGTGCTGCGCGTCGACATGGTGAGCACCGGCGAAGTTGGCTGCCTGGGCGATACGGCCGAGGAAGCTCTGCTGAAATCGATGCTGAGCGTGGGCTACAAAATCCCGCAACAATCGGTGCTGATTTCCGGCGGCCCTATTATCTCGAAAGTGGCCCTGCTCGCGCCCGCCGCGCTGCTCATCAAAAAGGGCTACACCGTGTACGCCACCCAAGGCACGCACCGCTTCTTCGCCGAAAACGGCATCCCCAGCAGCCTCCTCTTCTGGCCCGATGAGCTGCAGGAGCCCAACGTGCTGACATACCTGAAGGAGAAGAAAATCGACCTGGTTATTAACATCCCCAAGAACCTGTCGAAAGGCGAGCTGGATAACGACTACAAAATCCGCCGCACCGCTGTGGATTTCGGCGTCGGCTTGCTGACGAATGCGCGGCTGGCGAAGGCGTTTATTCAGGCCTTCTGCTCATTGGAAATGAAGGACTTGAAGATTAAAAGCTGGAACGAGTATAAGGCGATGTAATCTTGATAATTCGAAGCTTTCAACATCACACCATGACAAGCAGAAACTCCGTTAGGATAGGTTTAGGCATTGTGCTTAGCCTATTCGTTTCTCTTGTCTGTGGGATTTTGATTTTTGATAGTGCTTGGTTTCGACAGCCGCCTAAAGAAACAGCGGGCAAAGATTTATTCGGCAAGCCAGATGTGCTTTTGAGCTTGGAGTGTAGCCATGACCTCATTGGGTTGACGAATCACGGCGAAGTTTTTGATTTCTTCGAATACAATGTCCTGTCTTCGAAGAAATTAATTCCTATTTCAACTGAAAATTGACCCAACTTCACGGAAGATCAATATAATAAATCTACACGTTCGTTTCAGTCAATCGAACGTTCGAAATGGCTACCCACACCTGTACGTACTGAGGATAAGGTTTACATTAATTCAACTGAATTTGGCAATCTGCAAGACTTCCGGTGCAGCAGACAATTCGTACAAAATCAGTACCTCCACAAACCCGGCAATTGCTACGCATACTTTTCAGCTTATCCGGTTGGCAGCTTTGTGTATGTATGGGTTCCTACTGAGCAAAAGCTCTTTTTGATAAGAAAAAGAGGCTAACAATTACTCAATGAAAAACTTCACCTCCTTCGCCGATGCGGGCGACTATAAAGCCCTGTTGCAGCAGGCCCTGGAAATCAAAGCTAACCCCTACGGCTACCAGCATATCGGGCGCAACAAAACCGTCGGGTTGATTTTCTTCAACCCCAGCCTGCGCACCCGCCTCAGCTCCGTAAAGGCGGCCTATAATCTGGGTGCGCAAGCCTGGGTGCTCAACGCCGGCGCCGACTCCTGGACCCTGGAAATGGCCGACGGCGCGGTGATGAACGGCGGCACGCAGGAGCACATCAAGGACGCCATTGCCGTGATGAGCCAATACTGCGACGTGCTGGGCGTGCGCACCTTCCCTACCCTCAAGGACAAGGCGGAGGACTACGGCGAAGTGGTATTCAACAAGATTCTGCAATACGCCACCGTGCCGGTTATCAGCCTGGAAAGCGCCACTTTGCACCCCCTGCAGTCGTTTGCCGATTTGATTACGGTGGCCGAAACCAAGCAGCAGGAGCGGGTGAAAGTGGTGCTGACCTGGGCCCCGCACGTGCGCGCCCTGCCCCAGTGCGTGCCCAATTCCTTCTGCGACTGGTTCTCGGAAATCGACTGGGTCGACTTTGTCATCACCCACCCCGAGGGCTACGAGCTGGACCCCAGGTTCACGAAAGGCGCCCGCATCGAGCACGACCAGAAGAAGGCCCTGGAAGGCGCCGATTTCGTGCAGGCCAAGAACTGGAGCAGCTACCAGGACTACGGCCAGGTTATCAGCAACGACCCGAGCTGGATGCTCACGCCCGAGCACCTGGCCGGCACCCACGACGCGAAGTTTCTGCACTGCCTGCCGGTGCGCCGCAACGTGGAAGTGTCGGATGCCATTCTGGATTCACCGAATTCATTAGTGATTCAGGAAGCCGGCAACCGGGTATTTTCTATGCAAACGGTGCTGCACGAGCTGCTGAAATAAATCAGCCAGTAGCTACCAACGCAAAGGCCGTTCCTAAAGGAGCGGCCTTTTTGCTTAGCCGGCAGCGGCAGCAACGGCTGAAGGAACAATATCCAGCCGCAGGATTTTCTGCCTGTACTCGTCGGGAAGCAGACTGGTGCGCGCCCATTTGCTGAAGCGTAGGTGCTGCGTGTAGCGGTAAATAAATAGCGCCGGCCGCAGCCAGGGCGTACGGCCAAGGCGCAATAACTGCCTTACCTGAAGTGGGGCCACGACCCGCTGGGCCTGCAGCAATAGGCGGTAGCGCACGGGCCCTAAGTGCCGCGCGTATTGCTGGTATAAATCGGCGGTGAACGTGCTGTACTCCAGGTGCTGGGCTAAATGTTCCTCTCTGGTTTGAAGCCACTTCGCGTGCGAGGATGGCAACTCGGGAATGCCCATGCGCTGGCCTATGCGGGTGAAGACCGCAAAAACTTCCTGCTTTTCCGCCGGGCTGAGTGGCCGCTCCAGCGTTTCGAAGGCGCGAATGGAGTAGTCGATGAGCATGAAGAGCACGTCGCGGTAGGCCCAGGCGGGAATGGCCATGCCACGCTTGGCTTCTACCGCCGCGTGAATGGCAGTAATTGAGTCAATGGCCTGCTCAGCACCAGCGCGTTCGGCAAACACAATCCGGCGGGCGTATTCCACGGTAGAGAACAGGCGGGCCAATGGGTCGGCGGGGAGGCGGCCGGTGAAATAAAGCCAGTCCACGGCTTTGTTCAGCGCAAATTCGGCGGCGGCACCCGCAAAAATGAACAGAACCGTGTCGGCCTTGCCCCAGATGGCGCGCACCACGGAATCAGGATCCACAAAGTATTTCGGGCACTGTGACATTGCTGAAAAAGAAGAAGCCAAGACACTTAACACAAGCTATTCGAAGGAAAATTTCCGCGGGTCTGCTATAGCAACAGTAAATTTACTAAAGAACTTTGTATTGCAAAGTTAATTCTGACTTGTGCAGCGTTTCCAGGCTGTAGAAGCCGAAATTGCAGGTTATACAGGCAGCTGTTAACCGCGTATTGACGCATCGGAATGAGGCCGGAAGAAGTGGGCAGATACGGGCGGTAAAGCCGCCGGAGTAGCGCCAGCCCGAACCCAGAGAGCGGAGGCGCGTTAAAGGCTAGTCAAAAGCAGTTGCCTGACTGCTACTAGTTGTTCCACCTGAACCTCTCTCTGACATGAAAAAGCTCCTCGCCCTCGCTGCCATCTTCGTAACCGGTGCCACTGCCGCTTCGGCCCAAACCAGCACCACGACCACTACGACGACCCCGCAGCCGACGCAAAGCACCACCGTGCAAACCCAGACCGGTACAACCGTTCCCGCTACTTCGGGCACCGTAAATACCACCGTTACGACCACACCCGCCCCCACCACGGCCCCAGCCACCTCTACTACGGTAGAAACCCAATCCGGAACGGGGGTTACCCAGGCGGGCACCACGATGACCGATAAGCCGGCTGATGTGAAAGCCAAGGATAAGAAGAAGAAGTCGAAAGTAAAGGCCGACTAATCGGCTTCACTTCATGTATTGACACACCGCCCGGTTGCCTTTCGGTAGCTGGGCGGTGTTGTTTTGGAGCTGCTTGTGCTAGCCGCAATAAGGCATTCAGCGTCAGAACAGAAAGGCCAGCTGCTTGCCGGCCGCTTCTTCCTCCGTTTCCAGGTTCGACAGCGTGACGCCCAGCAGACGCACGCCTTTGGGCAAAGGCAGCAGCCCGGCCAGCAATTCGCCGCTCACTTGCTCCAGCGCTGCCTGGGAACTGACAGGCCCAAGCAGGGTGCGGCTGCGGGTAATCTGCTGGAAGTCGGCGTACTTCACTTTTAGCGTTATGGTGCGGCCCCGCACGTCGGCGCGCTGGCAATAGCCCCACACCGATTCCAGGCAGGGCTGCAACCCAATTTTTAGCTCTTCCGGCGTGGTCAGGTCCTGCTCGAACGTGGTTTCGGAGCCAATGGACTTGCGCTGCCGGTCGGGGCGCACAGGGCGGTGGTCGATGGCGCGGGCAATGTGGTAGTAGTAGGAGCCCGCCTTGCCGAAATGCTGACGCAGGAACGTCTCCGTCTGCTGGCGCAGATCGAGGCCTGAGAAGATACCCAGCTGGTTAAGCCGCGCCGCCGTGGCCGGCCCAATGCCGTGAAACTCGCCCACCCTTAGCCCTTCCACAAAGGCCAGTCCCTGCGCCGGCTTTATCACAAACTGCCCGTTAGGCTTGCGGTAATCAGAGGCCAGCTTGGCCAAAAACTTATTGTAGCTGATGCCGGCCGAAGCCGTCAACTGGGTCTGGCGCAGAATCTCGGCCCGGATTTCGGTGGCAATCTGCGTGGCGGAACCCAGACCCCGCAGGTTGTCGGTCACGTCGAGGTAGGCCTCGTCCAACGACAAGGGCTCGATGAGGGGAGTGTACTGGGCGAATATCTCGCGAATCTGCCGGGAAACAGCTTTATAGACCTCAAACCGGGGCTTTACGAAAATCAGCTCGGGGCATTTGCGCAGCGCGGTGGTAGAGGGCATGGCCGAGCGCACCCCAAACTGCCGGGCCTCGTAGCTGGCCGCCGCAACCACGCCCCGCTGCCGGGCGCCGCCCACCGCCACAGGCTTGCCGCGCAGAGCTGGATTATCACGCTGCTCCACGGAAGCGTAGAACGCATCCATGTCGAGGTGAATGATTTTGCGGGTTTCGGCCGGTTCCACAGGGTAGGGGAGAAGGAGCCATAAAGGTCGGTACCCCGGCGCTGGCCGTAAAGTATACAGGCCGGAAATTCGTCGAGAAATAGGGGAGCGGGCGCTGCCTGGCGTAACCGGCCTGCTACTTTTTTTCTGATTTATGACTCCACCCGGCAACCAACCCATTGGCTACTGGCTGAAAAAGCTGGATGAGCTGCTAACCCGCCGCATTCAGGAAGCCCAACACCAAGCGGGCTTTACGCGGCTGGGCTGGCAGCTTTTGCAAACAGTCAGTCAAACTTCCCCTGCACCCTTCGAGGCGCTGGCGGCGCTTGCACCTTTTGCTTCACCTCCCGAAATCCAGCAACTATTGGAGGGGTTTCGGGCGAAAGGTTGGCTGCAGAAAGCCCAGGCAAGCTATGCGCTTACAGCCGCCGGGCAACGGCTCTACCAGCAGCGCCTGGAGGCGCAGCAACGGGTGCGGGAGCAGGTGGTGCGGGGCATTTCGGCGGAAGAATACGCCCTGACGCTAGCCGTATTGCAGCGGATGGCACAAAACCTGGCAGAGCCTGAGGCACCTCAACCCTAATCCTGCACCGGCTCCAGGGGCGCGGCCCCGGGCGCAGGGCGTGGCTTCTGGCTCACCAGGAAAACCCCGCCGAAAATTAGCAGGGCCTGCAGGGCCTTGACCAGGGTGAGCGTGTCCTTGCCCAGGGCCATGGCAATGCCCACCGCCAGGGCCGGCTGCAGGTAGATGTAGGCGCCAAGCAGGGCCGGGGAGGCGTATTTCAGGGCCCAGTTGTTGAGCAGGTAGGCCATGATGGTGAGGCAGACAACCATGTAGGCAATGGCCGCCCAGATGCCCGGCGGAAAGCTGGCGTAGTTGGGGGCCAGCACCTGCTGCCAGCCAGCCGGCACTGCAATGAACGCACCCACCAGAAAAATGCGCGCCAGCACCGTGAAAGGGTGGTACTTGCGCATCAGCGGCATCACAATCACCAGGTAGATACCGAAAGCCGTGGCGTTGAGCAGAATGAACACGTTGCCCAGCAGCCCGTCCTGCCCGCCCGCGGCCACCGGGCCCCGGCTCAGAATGATGCTGGCCGCCCCGGCCGCCGCCAGCCCGATGCCCAGCAGCCGGGGCAGCGTAATCTTTTCGCCCAGCAGCACCACCGAGGCCAGCACCGTAACCACCGGGGCTATGGTCTGAATAAGCGAAGCGTTGATGGGCGAGGTCAGGTTCAGGCCCGAAAAGAACAGCAGCTGATTCAGGCCGATGCCCAGCACGCCGCTGGCCACGGCCCGCAGGTTATCGGCCCGGCCTTGGATGCGGTCCTGCGGGGCCACCAGGCGGCTGAGCACCCCAAAAAACACGGCCGCGCCCACAATGCGCAGCACCACCAGCCCAAACGGCCCCATGTAGCGCGGCATCACGTCTTTGCTAATGCTGTAGTTGGCGGCGTAAATCAGGGCCACCACAAACAAGGCCGCGTGGACCTTACCAGAATTCTTCATTGCACGGCGAAGGTAGTAGCCCAAACGGTAGCTTTGCTGACTTTCAGGGGTCATTCGCGTATAGTGGGCTAAAGGCAT
The DNA here is from genome assembly GCF_015773195.1 of Hymenobacter guriensis. GTDB lineage: Bacteria > Bacteroidota > Bacteroidia > Cytophagales > Hymenobacteraceae > Hymenobacter > Hymenobacter guriensis. The sequence goes on along the minus strand of NZ_JADWYK010000001.1, from coordinate 203,465 downwards.
CGGCCGGGTGCGGCTCGTCAACTACCGCCGAAAGCCCCGAAAGTTACCGTTTGCGCTTATCCTGTTTTCTATGGCCACTGGCTCTTTGTTTGAACCTGATTCCCTGCCACCCGCGCAGCCCAACGAGCCCCGCCCCGGCGCCCCGCTGGCCGAGCGCATGCGCCCCAGCACCCTGAACGACTACGCCGGCCAGCAGCACCTCATCGGGCCGGAAGGCGTGCTGCGGCGCTATTTGCAGGCTGGTCGCCTGCCCAGCCTCATCTTGTGGGGGCCGCCCGGCGTGGGCAAAACCACCCTGGCCAACCTGCTAGCTCAGGCGCTGGGCAAGCCCTTCGCCTCGCTCAGTGCCGTGAATGCCGGCGTGAAGGACGTGCGGGAGGTAATTGAGCGCGCCAAAAAGCAGCGCGGCACGGTGCTGTTTATCGATGAAATTCACCGCTTCAGCAAAAGCCAGCAGGATGCCTTGCTGGGCGCTGTGGAGCAGGGCATCGTCACGCTCATTGGGGCTACCACCGAAAACCCCTCGTTTGAAGTTGTTCCGGCCGTACTCAGCCGGGCACAGGTGTACGTGCTGGAGTCCCTGGGCAAGGACATCCTCATCGGCATTGTCGACAAAGCCCTGGCCGAAGACGAGGTGCTCAAGCAACGGAACGTGCGGATGCAGGACTACGGCGCCTTGCTCACCATTTCCGGGGGCGATGCGCGCAAGCTGCTCAACCTCCTGGAAATCGTGGTGGAAGCCAGCCGCCCCAACCCCGAAACCGGCGGAATTGTCATCACCGATGAGGTGGTGCAGCAGCTGGCCCAGCAGCACCTGGCACGCTACGACAAGGGCGGGGAAATGCATTACGACGTCATTTCGGCCTTTATCAAAAGTATCCGCGGCTCCGACCCCAACGCGGCCCTCTACTATCTGGCCATTATGCTGGAAGGCGGGGAGGACCCGAAGTTTATTGCCCGCCGCCTGCTTATTCTCTCATCTGAAGATGTGGGCCTGGCCAATCCCAACGCCCTGATGCTGGCCCAAAGCTGCTTTCAGGCCGTGGCTGTGATTGGTATGCCCGAGTCGGATATTATTCTGGGGCAAACGGTGGTTTACCTGGCTTCCTCGCCCAAGAGCAACGCCAGCTACAAAGCCATCCGGGAGGCCCGCGCCTTTGTGCGCCAGCACGGCCCCCAGCCAGTGCCCATCCCGCTACGTAATGCGCCCACCAAGCTGATGAAGGAGCTGGGCTACGGCAACGAATACCAATACTCCCACGACTACCCCGGCAACTTCGCCTTCCAGGAGTTTCTGCCCGAAGCCCTCAGCGGCCACCGCTTCTACGAGCCCGGGCATAACCCCGCCGAAGCCAAAGCCCAGGAGCGCCTCCGCCAGCTCTGGGGCGAGAAGTACGGGTATTAGAGAATGGGGTGATAAGTGACACCTAACAAGTGCCGCTGGCGGCTGGCTTAGGCCACAGCTGTCTGTCCGTTAGTTACTGCGTTGCCGGCTGCTTATTCGCGTTGACCTGCTGAAAAGGCCTGTTGGTTGATTAGCCGGCATTGGCCCGGGAAAGACTTTACTTTTGTTAGCATCCCTCACCCGTTAGACTTTTCTGATGAGACAGTTTTTCAAGTACGTACTGGCCACGCTCACCGGCCTCGTGCTGTTTGCCCTCGTGGGCGTTGTGCTTCTGATTGGCTTTATTGTAGCCGCCGCTTCCACCGATAAGGACGTGACCGTGGCCGATAACTCGGTTCTGGAATTGAAACTCGATAAGCCCGTGGCCGAGCGAGGCTTCGAAAACCCGTTGTCGGCCTTTGCCGGCGGCGAAAACACTGTAGGCCTGGATGAGCTGAAAGCCGCCATCCGCCGCGCTAAAAAGGACGACGACATCAAGGGCATCTTCCTGAACCTGGAAATGGTGCAGGGCGGCATGGCCACGCTGGAAGAAATCCGCCACGAGCTGACCGACTTCAAAAAGGGCGGCAAGTTTGTGGTCAGCTACACCGATGCGCAGTCGGAAAAGAGCTACTACCTGGCCTCGGTGGCCGATAAGCTGTACCTGAACCCCCAGGGTACGCTGGAGTTCAACGGCCTGTCATCGGAGACGATGTACTACAAAAACCTGTTCGATAAGCTGGGCGTGCAGGCGCAGATTTTCCGCGTGGGCTCGTTTAAAAGCGCCGTGGAGCCGTTTTTCCGCACCAATATGTCGGACTCGGCCCGCCTGCAGACGTCGTCCTTCCTCAACTCCATGAACGACGCCATGCTGGCCGAGGTGGCCAAGGCCCGCAAAATTGCGCCGGCCCGCCTGCGCGTCATCAGCGACTCGATGCTAGTGCATAACGCCGACGATGCCAAGCGCCTCGGCCTGGTGACGGACCTGGGCTACTACGACCAGGCCACCGACTACATCAAGGGCAAGCTGGGCGTGGAGAAAGACGAAAAGCTCAGCCTCATCACGCTGAGTGACTACCTGAAAGGCGACGACAAGGACGACAACACCAGCGGCAACCGCATTGCGGTAGTGTACGCTGATGGCGACATCGTGATGGGGCGGGGCGGCAACGAAAGCATCGGCAGCACCCGATTTGCCGAAGCTATCCGCAAGGCCCGCCTCGACAAGAAAGTGAAGGCCGTAGTGCTGCGCGTGAACTCGCCCGGCGGCTCGTCCCTGGCTTCCGATATCATCTACCGCGAAGTGATGCTGACCAGGAAAGTAAAGCCCGTTATTGCCAGCATGTCGGACGTGGCGGCTTCGGGCGGCTACTTCATTGCCATGGGCTGCGACACCATTGTGGCGCACCCAACGACGATTACCGGCTCCATTGGGGTGTTTGGGGTGCTGCCCAACATCGCGCCGTTCCTGAGCGACAAGCTGGGTATCACCACGGACCGCGTAACCACCGGCAAGTTCTCCGACTTTCCCACCGTCACGCGGGCCCTTACGCCCTTCGAGCAGCAGCAGTTTCAGCAGGAAGTAAACCGCATCTACGCCGACTTCACCACGAAAGCTGCCGCCGGGCGCAAAATGCCTGTGGAGCGCCTGCGCCGTCTGGCCTCGGGCCGGGTGTGGTCGGGGGTAGAGGCCAAGCAGCGCGGCCTGGTCGATGTGCTGGGCTCGTTTGATGATGCCCTGCGCATTGCGGCCCGCCGCGCCAACCTCAAGGAAGGCGACTACCGCATCCAGAAGCTGCCCCGCCAGAAAACCTTCGCCGAAAACCTGTTCAGCTCCTTCAACGAGGAAGCCCGCCTGCGCTTGGTGAAATCGGAAATGGGTCCACTCTACCCCATGTTCGAGCAGTACCAGAAGCTCAGCCAGATGAAAGGCGTACAGATGCGCGCCCCCTTCGTGCTAGACGTACAGTAAGCCGGGTTCGACAAGTTCGCGCAGTGTTTCGGGGTGTTTTTCGCAGGGTTTCGGGGTGGTCGTTCACTCCGAAACCCTGCGAAAAACACCCCGAAACACTGCGCGAAATCCTACCTTGCAGCAAAAAAACAGATGCAAGACCTCCTCGAAGCCGCCGACTACCTCCGCCAGCGCCTGGCCGATTTCCAACCCGAAGCCGGCATCATTCTGGGCACCGGGTTGGGTGCCCTTGCCCGGGAAGTAGCCGTGCAGCACCGCTTCAGCTACGCCGATATTCCGCACTTCCCGGTTTCCACGGTGGAAAGCCACGCCGGCGAGCTGCTGGCGGGCACCCTGGCTGGCAAGCGGGTGCTGGTGATGCGCGGGCGGTTTCACTACTACGAAGGCTACACCATGCAGCAGGTGGTGTTTCCGGTGCGGGTGATGAAGCTGCTGGGCATCCGGCACCTGTTCGTGAGCAATGCCAGCGGCGGCCTCAACCCCGACTACAACTACTCCGACCTGATGCTGCTGGAAGACCACATCAACCTGCAGCCCACCAATCCGCTCATCGGCAAAAACCTCGACGAGCTGGGCCCGCGCTTTCCCGATATGATGGAGCCCTACGACCAGCGCCTGCTCGGGCTGGCCGAGGAAGCGGCCCGGGAGTTGGGGCTCACGCCCTACCTGCGCCGGGGCGTGTATGCCAGCCTGCCGGGCCCCATGCTCGAAACGCCCGCCGAGTACCGCTATCTGCGCACCATCGGGGCCGATGCCGTGGGGATGAGTACCGTGCCCGAGGTCATTGCCGCCGTGCACATGGAGTTGCCCGTGCTGGCCGTATCCGTCATCACCGACCTGTGTGCCCCCGGCAAGCTCAAGAAAGTAGACATTGCCGACATCCTGCGCACCGCCGCCGTGGCCGAGCCCCGCCTTACCGCGCTGCTGCAGCGGGTGCTGGAGAAGTTGTAAGCCAATGTGCTAATATGGAGAAATCTGTGTAATGTGGTAATGCTCTGGCTGGCATTGCGAGGACGAAGGACATTCCGCGCATCAAGCGGCGTCAATCCATCCTGGGCAACGTACTAGGCCCCGGAATATGAAAAGCCCCTGACGCCAGCATGGACGTCAGGGGCTTTTTGGTAGAAGAGTGTCAGGTACGCTGCTCAGAAAGGCTTGCTTTGCTATGCTCGCCATGACAGCTAAAGCATTAGCACATTCCTCCACATCAGCACATTAAATTCCTACTGCCGGGAAAAAATCCGCTGCTCCAGCAGTTGGTCTTTGTTGATGAAGCTGTACACCAGCGTGCTGTTGTCGACGGTGCCAAGGTTGTAGGTATTGGTGGTGCCTTTGTGGTCGGTAATTTCGAGTAGTCTGTTTCCCTGGCCCGTTAGCTTCCAGGTGCCGGCCGTGGTCGTGTTGTCCAGTAGTTGGGTCTGGGTGTAAGTACCGTCGCCCTTGAACTGCAGCTTGTAGCGGTCCTTGATGTCATTGCCTTTAGAAGCTGATTGCCCGCCTATGGCTATTTCATCCAGCTGCCAGGTATACTGCAGGGCAGTAGCCGAATAGGATGGGGCAGGGTCGCAACCGCAGGAAGTGTTTTCGCAGCTGCTCACCAGCCCGAAGATGAAAAGAAATACCAGCGCGAGGGAAAACGTACGGCTCATGGTAGAAGTAAAGAGGTAGATGAATATGGTTTAGGAGTCCACCTGCCACGCTGGCGTTGCATGCCTCGCCTGTGAAATCAGCTACTTAATGATGATCGTGCGCCGCTCGTAGCTCAACACCGTGAATACGCCCAGGCCACCTTGTACCGTGCTGCGGATGCCGGCCGGCTGCGCAAACGGGTTGCCGTTGGCCCCGCGCGCATCATCCACCGACTGCATAAAGTCGGCATAGGCCTTGTCTAGGTGGTAGAGCGTGGTAATGAGCGTGTCGCCGGCCTCAAACTCGTAGCTGGTGCCCAGGGTAAATTCCTGGCCGTTGTTGAGCCGGTCATCGGGCGTGTAGTCTACCTCCGGGTCATCGGAAATACTGTCGCGGTGAATCTGGAAGCGGTAATAGTCGCCCGCGGTGGCGGGGTCCTGAAACCGCACCAGCACGTAGGCCTCGCGCTGGTCTTCGGGCCGGTCGTTGAATTTCCACTCTACCGTATCAATGGGCACACGGGCGGGCATGGTGGCCGTGCCCGTGAGGTGGCGCCCCAGCGCATCCGTGACGTCCAGCGTGAAGACGTCGCCGGGCTGCGCCTGCAGCGCTGCGTGGCCGCGGTGGGTGTAGCCTTTCTTCGTGACCGGGTCGAAAGCCGGGGCAAACTGCAGGGTGTCGCGCCAGCCGGCGGGGCCGCTCAGCACCACCTGCACCTGCTGGGGCAGGCTGGGGTTGGGCGAAGCCAGGTACTCCGTGGTTTCCGTGACGGTGAGCTGGGGTACCTTGCCGGGGTCGAGGTAGCACTCCACCACCAGCTGAGCCGGGTACGCAGGCAGCTCCACGTCGATATCCTGCTGCAGGCCGCAACCGCCAAGTATAGCGAGGCTACCCACTGCCAGTGGCCTGGCGGCCCCGTTTAGCACCGTCCACAAAATCCGTGAAATCCGAGAAATTCGCATGAATCCGTGGTTCAGAATTTGAAATTGTACGTCGCCGATGGAATAATCGGGAACAGGGAAACCTGCCGGGCGCGGTAGCCGATTACCTGGCTTTCATCCTCGTTTTTCACCTGATCGAAGAACACGAAGTAGGGGTTTCGCCGGCTGTAGGCATTATAAACGCTGAACGTCAGGTCCGACTCCGTAAACCAGCGCGTGGGCTTCATCTTCCAGACCAGACCCAGATCCAGGCGGTGGTAGGGCGCCAGGCGGTAGCCGTTGCGGCTGGGGTACACCGGCACGGCCGAGTCTTCGGCCCCGTACACATCCTGGAACAGGAACCGGGCCAGCGGCAGGGTAGTGGGGTTGCCCGAGCTGTAGGTAAACGAGCCCGTGAGGCTTACGCGCTGGCTGAGCTTATGCAGACCCACCACCGTGAGGTTGTGGCGCCGGTCGTAGGTGGGGTAGAACAGCTCCCCGTTGTTGATGCCGGCGGTGCCGCGCTGGGCCGGAAAGCGCCGCTTCGTCCAGGAAAGTGTGTAGCCAATCCAGCCAGTAGTGCGGCCGGTTTTCTTTTCCAGATAGATTTCGTCGCCGTAGGCAAAGCCTTTCCCGAACAGGAATTCGGCGTCCAGATCGGGATTCACGAACAGTTGGGCGCCGTCGCGGAAATCCACCTGGTTGGTGGCCCACTTGTAGTACACCTCATTGGTGAGCAGCCATTGGCCGCCCGCAAACAGGAAGCTGGCCCCGGCTGAGGCCTGCTGGCTGCGCTGGGGCTTCACGGAAAGGCGCGAGGGGTACCAGATATCCGTGGGCAACGACGCGCCGGAGTTCGTGACCAGGTGCAGGTACTGGTACATCAGGGCGTAGTTGGCCTTGAGTGTGAGCTTGGGCGAAAGGGTGTAGCGGGCCGCGGCGCGGGGCTCAAGGCCGGCGTAGGCGTCGGAGCCGCTGCGGAAGCCCGTCAGGCGCAGGCCCCCCTCCAGCTGCCACCGGTCGGAGGCGCGGAAGTTGTCGGTGAAGTAGAGGCCGCCTTCCTGCCCGTTGTAGCCCACGTCGTCGCCGAAGTTCAGGCGCCCATCGGTAGAGCCGGCCTTCAGGCGGCCCACCCCAAAGCGGTGCTGGGTGCCCATGGCCCCGAAGCGCACAGTGTGCCGCTCGTTGGGCGTGTACTCGAAGTCGGTTTTAAGCGTGTAGTCCCGGATGGTGGACGACAGGTTGAAGCTGAACTGGTCGAGCTTGTTGGCAATTTCGTACTTGTAGTGCGTGAACGAGGCCGAGGTGTTGGCGTACAGGCGCGGGCTGAACACGTGGTTCCACCGGGCCGAAGCCACGGCGTTGCCCCAGTTGAAATTGAAGTTGAAGCCGCCCGAGGAGTTGAAGCCGAACTTGTCCTGGCCGTAGTAGCCGCTCAGGTACACGCGGTCCTTTTCGCTTAGCGTGTAGTTGGCCTTGGCGTTGAAGTCGTAGAAGTAGTAGTCGGGGATGGGGTTGAAGTCCGGGTCGCCCTCGTTGAGCTTGTTGATCTGGCGGGTGAAGATGTCGAAGTAGGTGCGCCGGCCCGACACCAGAAAAGCGCCCTTGCCCTTCTTTAGCGGCCCTTCCACCGTCAGCCGCGACGAAATCAGCCCCAGCCCGCCCGTTACGCCCAGCTTCTGGTTGTTGCCCTCGCGCAGCTTCACATCCACTACCGAGGAAAGGCGCCCCCCGAACTGGGCCGGAAAGCCTCCTTTATAGAGGTCCACGCTCTGCACCGCATCGGAGTTAAACACCGAAAACAGCCCGAACAAGTGGTTGGGGTTGTACACCACGGCATCATCTACCAGCACCAGGTTCTGGTCGGCGGAGCCACCGCGCACGAACAGGCCGCTGGTGCCTTCGCCGCCGTTCTGCACGCCGGGTTTCAGCTGCAGGGTTTTCAGGATATCCACTTCTCCAAACAGAGCAGGCAGCAGCTTGGCTTCGGCGGCCGTGAGGCGCTCCACGCTCATCTGGGTGCTTTTCTGCTTTTGCTCCAGGGTGCCGCTGGCTTCCACCACCACTTCGCCCAGCTCGGTGCCGCCGGGCGTCAGGCGGAAGTCCAGCCGCTGGCTGGCACGCAGGTTCACTTCGCGCGTAATGGTCTGATACCCAATAAATGACACGACCACCTGATAGCGGCCGGCGGGCAGGGAAAGCGTGTACGTGCCTTTCTCATCGGCCGTGGCACCCGTACTCAGGGCGGGCACGGCTACCGTGGCTCCCGGCAGAATGCCTGCCTCGCCCAGCACCCGGCCGCTGAGCGTGTTGGTGCGCTGCTGCGCCGCCACCGGACCAGCCGCTAGGCAGATTATTCCCAAAAAAAGCCTTCCAAGAAAAGAAATAAACCGCATCAGCACCAAGCTATAACCCACCAAACAGGCACAAAGGTAAACGCCCCGGCCGGGCCAAGCAGTATGGGCAACTTGCTTCTTCGGGAAAAGACTACAAATAGGGCTGCATCATTTGTGCCAGCTGCTGGGCCGGGACCACGCCCGCCTGCCGCCACACCGGCTGGCCCTTATGAAACAGAATAAGCGTTGGAATGCTTTGCACCCGAAACTGCTGGGCGGCCGCCTGGTTGCGGTCTACATCCACTTTGATGATTTTCAGCTTGCCCTGGTAGTCGGCAGCCACCTGCTGCAGAATGGGCGCCATAGTTTTGCAGGGCCCGCACCAGTCGGCATAAAAATCGACCAATACCGGCATGCCGGGGCTGTTGATAAGTTCGGTAAAAGACTTTTTAGGCATGGCAGTAAGCGTTGAAAACGAAAAAGCGTCCGGCGCAAGCTGCACCGGACGCTCGTATACGGAAGAACCGTGGGGTTATTTTCGTTTTTCGACCACCGTTACGTCGTTGGTTGTCGTCGGGAACTCAAAGCGCCCGCCCACTACCTTTTTGCCGGCCACCATACAGGCCCAGATATAGCGCCCCGGTGTGGATTTGGCCGCCTCGCCCGCCTCCGACTTGAAATAGTCACCGTTGAGCGGATCGGCCGGGTACATAACGTCCGCGCCATTCTGCCCTTTCTCAATATCCTTTACCAGGATATACTCTTTGCCGGTCGACTCGCTGGTGACCACGAACTTGGCGGTGTAGGTGCCTAGTGCACCATATTTATCCATTACCCCCAGGCGGATATAGGCATCGGTAGATACCATCCAGGTTTGGGCCTGCGCCGTTGCGGGCCGAAACGCCAGCATAACCAACAATAGACCCGCTACACGCAGAAGTTGCAGGCCACGGGTAGGCAAAGCGGAAGTAAAAGTTTGCATGCGGTAAGAGGAGATAAAGGTGAAAACAAGGAAAAGGGAAATGGGGGTAAAAGAGCGGAGCACGTGTGATTGGTGGGATTATATCATCTCGCGTAATCAAATATAATGAGGATGCCTGGGAATCAAACAAACGTTTGGTATTCTTTTTTTTATAAAACAGGGAAAAGCTAAACAGAGAAAATGCATTTTAATTACCGGATCAATTCCTTGTTAAACACCTTTTAGTTGTGGCTGGCAGCTGCGGGGGGGCGTCAGGAGTTGTGGGGGAATTAGTGATAGGACCGCAGTACAGCATTCCTGAAGAAGGACGAAGAAAATTTCTTGTACTATGCGGCTATGCAGCCTGCATGATGGGTTGCTGCCGCAGAGTTGCCAGGCGCAATTATTCCCGGGAATAATTGCGGAAGGTGCAGGCACCACCAAACAGCCCGCCCCGGCCGAAGCCCCGGCAGCCAGGTAGTGAAGGTTGATGTTTCTTTGCGCCCTGATGCCGTTCTGATTTTATAATGGAGTTCCTCCCGTTTCCTGCCGCCCGCCGCCACGCTGCCAGCACCGTGGTAGTTGATAGTATTCTGCCTCGGGCTGCCCTCACGCTCGCCCACTGGCGTGGGGCGCCTACCCCGGCCATGTATCAGGATGATACCAGCGCCGGCTCGGTACTGCGTGCCCTGCGGCCGTCGGCGGCCGGGTTGGCGCAGGCGCGCTACGTTACGGCCAACCACTTCGACGTCGACGGATTTGTGGGGGTGTGGGCGTGGCTGAATCCGGTGCTGGCGCTGCGCTACGAAGAGCTGCTGCGCCTAGCCGCCACTCTGGGCGACTTCCGCGAAATCGATTGGCAGAGCCCGCTCGCCGACCATGCCCTGCAGCTGGTGTGCTGGCTGAATGCCGAGGAAAAAGCCCGCTTCTACGAGCCATTCGGGGCCCCGGCCGGGCGCCGCCGCGAAGACGAGGCTTCAGCAGAAAAATTCGAGTGGTTTCTGCCGCGCTTCGGCTCCATCCTGGAAAATCCTGGCCTTGGCCGCGCCGCGTGGGAGGCCGAGTACCGGCGCGTAAAGCAGGCGGCAACCCGTGTGCAAAGCCCGGCTACCACGGTGCGGCGCTACCCCGAAATTGGCCTGACGGTGGTGCGCACGCCGGAGCCGCTGCCATATTATGCGCTGTTCAGCCCCAGCATTGGCACTGACATAGTGCTGAGCTTGTACGACGGGCAGCGCTACGAACTGGAATACAAGTACACCACCTGGATTGACCTCGAAAGCCGCCCCACGCTGCCTCGCCTGCCGCTCAATGGCCTTGCTGCCTGCCTCAGCGACCGGGAAACCGGCCGGCACCGCTGGACCTTCGACGGCATCACCGATACCGGCCCGCTGCTCCGCCTCGATGGCCGGCAGCTGACGAAAGCCCAGCGCTACGCCGACCCCGATCAGCGGCCCATCTATGCCTCTTCCATTTCGCCGGAAGAAATGGAAGCGGAAGTGGTGGCCTTTTTCCGGGTGGGCTACGCGGGCATGGAGCCGAAGCGGTACTGGACCTGGGCGGAAGTTCGGGAAGCCGGCGGCCAAGCAGGATAAATCGTCTGCTAAAATGCCTGTCGGGCTGAGCATAACAGCTATTTCTACCAGGGCCGCTACATTTCCTCCCCAAACCCCAGCACCTGCAGGGAGCTGACGCCACCCGCGCCTTTCCGCACGTTGATCTGGGTGGTCACGCGCTCCTTCAGGGCTTCCACGTGGGAAATGATGCCGATGGTTTTGCCGGTGCCCTGCAGCATTTCCAGCGCTGAGAGGGCCACATCCAGCGTGTCGGGGTCGAGGGTGCCGAAGCCTTCGTCGATGAAGAGCGTGTCAATCTGGGTTTTGCGGCCCGCCAGCTCCGAAAGGCCCAAGGCCAGCGCCAGACTCACCAGGAAACTTTCCCCGCCCGACAGGGAATTCATGGAGCGCACGGCTCCGCCCTGGTATTCGTCCTGAATGAGCAGGTCGAGGTGCTGCTCGGGGTTGCGCAGAATGCGGTACCGGTCGGTGAAGCGGTGCAGGTGGCGGTTGGCCAGATCTACGAGGCGGGCCAGGGTGAGGCCCTGGGCAAACTCGCTGAACTTCTTGCCGTCGGCCGAGCCAATGACTTCGGCCAGCTGCCGCCAGCGGCGAGCTTCCTGCTGCTGCTTTTCCAGCGCCGCTGCCAGTGCCGCGTGCCGCTCCTGCCCGGCCTGGTGCGCGCTCAGCCGCTCCTGTCGCTGGCCCAGCTGCTGATTGAGCTGTGCCAGCTGCTGGTTGCCGCTGGTCAGCTGGTGTTCAATAACCTCCATTGGCTCCGGGGTGAGGGCGCGAATTTCTTCCTTGCCCAGCAGCTCAGTGGCTTCCCGGATGGTTTGCTCTGCCAGGGCCACGTCCTGCTCGTGGCGGCGCAGTTGGCTTTGCAGCATCCCCGCTTCTGCTTCGGGCAGCAGCAAAGCCGGCAGAGCGGCCGGGTCGGGGGTGAGGCCAGCGGCGGCGAGGCTGGCTACCAGCGCCGTGTGCTGCTGCTGCCGGGCATCCTGCTGCTGCTGGGTTTCCTGCTGGCGCTGCTGCAGCGTGCTGGCCGCCACCGTGCGGGCGGTTTCGTGCTGCTGAAGCTGCTGCTCGGTCTGACGTAGCAACTGCTCAGCGGTGCGCACGGCTGCTTCCAGCTGCTGCCGCGCTCGGGCCACATCGGCATCGGGCAGCAGCTCCTGGCGCTGTTGCTGCTGCAGTTGGATGGCGTTGTGCTGATTCACGAGACCTTGCTTGCGGATTTTGAGCCAGATCTGCAGCTCCTGCTGGTCGGCTTCAGTTTTGGCCGCTTCCACGCTCACGCCGCCCAGTTCCTGTTTGGCTTCGCTGAGCTGCTTCATTTTCTGATCAAACTCCGCGATGCGCTGGCGCGCCAGCTCCATCAGGGCCTGTCCGTTTTCGTTGGTGAACGGCAAACGAAAGTACTGAGCCTGGCTTTGAATAGTAGCCCGAACGGGTTGTACCTGATCTTCGGCATCGGCCAGCTCCCGGGCCAGCTTGCTGGCTTCCTCGGCGTAGGCCAGGTGCTGGCGGGCCGCCGCTTCCTGCTGCATCAGGGCCTGCTGCACGTGCTGGTCGGCGGTGGTGAGCTGGTCGCGTAGGGTGCGCAGGGTCTGTACCAGGGCCTTTACTTCTTCGGCGGCGCTTTTCTCAGCAGTTTCGGGCAGCAGCTGAATGGTGCCGGCGGAGGCGGCAGTAGGTTCGGGGCCCGTCTGCTCCAGCATGGTTACGTAGGTATTTAGCCGGTTGAAACGCGCGCCCAGCGCCCTTACCTGTTGGCTGAGTGTTTCTTCTCGCTGCCGGTCGCGCTGAAATGCGTCTTCGCTCACGCCCAGCACGCCGGCCACGTACGGATGCTCCGTGGCTCCGCACACCGGGCAGGGCTGGCCCGCTTCCAGCAGCAGGCGCGTATCGGAGTGCGACAGGATAAGCTGCTGCATTTGCAGGCTGCGCCGCAGGTCGTCCCAGTGCTGCTGCTGGCGCTCCTGCTCCTGATGCAAGCTGCCCACGTGGTAGCGCAGGCGCAGCAGCCAGGTGTCGCGGACCTGGCTGGCCTCCTCAAAACGGACGGTATGCGCCAACAGCTGTTGGCGAGCTGCCTCGGCCGCTTTTTGCTGGGTGGCGGCTTCGGCGGCGGCCTGCTGCTGGCGCTGCCGGGCTTCGTGCAGGCGCTGACTTAGCTGGCCGAGGGCAGACTTCAAGCCGGCCCATTGCTGCAGGTTGGCCGAAAGCTCGGGCAGATCGGCAGCCAACTCACTTACTACGGCATTCAGCAGCAGCCACTTTTCGGTGTCCCTGACCTGGTCCTGTAAAGTGCCGGCTCGTTTGCCGGCCACCTCAGCCGCCGCTTTCAGGCGCTTGCACTGCTCGTTTTTCTCTTCGTACTCTGCCTTCCCCTGCAACAACTGACGCCGGGCCTCGGCCATCAGCAAGTCCAGCTGCTCGGCCTCACGCAGCCGGGGTTCATGCGTTTCCTGAGCAGCTCTGGCTTGCGCATAAGCTTGCTGAGCCTGGTTTCGGGCGGTTTGGGCGGCGGTGCGGCGCTCCTCCAGCTGCGGCAACTTCTCCTGCAGTTGCGCCACTTCCTGCTGCAGGTGCGCCAGCTGCTCATCGGTGCGGCGCAACAGTGCGTAGTCGGTGGCGAAGGGGGCGGCCAGCTGGTGCAGGGCCAGGCGCTGGCGGAGCGGAGCGAGAGTTTCGGCCTGGGCGGCCAGCTGCTGCTGGCGCTGGCGGCCGTTGTGCAGCTTTTCGCCCAGCTCCCGCAGGCGCAGGTGCCACTGCCGCGCCTCCTGCAGTTGCTCCTGGGTGGCAGTAGCGGCCGTAAGCTGTTGCGTCAGGGCCTGGGCTTCGCCTTCCAGAAACGCTACTTCCTCCACCGAAAGCAGGGCCACGCCAGCCAGCCCGGTGCGCAGCTGCTCTACCTGCTGGGTTTCCTGCTTGGCCCGCTCGAAGGCCGCGCGGGAGATGTCGGAGTACTTCCGGGTATCGGTAATCTTCTCCAGCAGCTGGGCCCGCTCGCCGGCTGGGGCTTTCAGGAAGCGGGTGAAGTCGCCCTGGGCCAGGAGCACCGAACGCAGGAACTGCCGGTACTCCAAGCCGCTCAGCTCGGCCACGCGCGGGGGTACTTTCGACTTGTAGGTTTCCAGAAACTCCCAGGTTTCGGTGCCGTCTTCGGCCTGCTTCCGCTCGCTCAGTTCCATGCGCGGGTCCTGCAGCTTGCCCTCGGGGCGCTTGCGGGCGCGGTACTGGCCCCATTTCGAGCGGTATTCCCGGCCGTTGACTTCAAACTCCACTTCGGCCCAGCTTTCCCCGGTGCCGTGGCTCATCACCTGCTCGGGGCCGGTGGATTCGTGGCGCGGCACCTGGCCGTAGAGGGCCAGCGTAATAGCGTCGAGGATGGTGGTTTTGCCCGCTCCCGTGGCCCCCGTAATGGCAAACAGCCCCGCGTCAACCAGTGGGCTCTGGCTGAAATCAACGCTATGTTCGCCGCGCAGGGAGTTGAGGTTGCAGAAGCGGACGCGGAGAATTTTCATGCAAGCAAAACGGCCAGGGAAGGAAGCCGGGAAAAGCAGAAGAGAAAGGCAGCCGTCGGCCGGTAAGCTGCCGGGCATACCGCCCACGAAGTTACGCCGAAGCAGACGTTTCACTGACTTTCCAGAGCAGAAGAAAGCAAACTGCACCGTTCACCTACCTATATTCCCGGCCTCAACGCATCCTCCGACTGAAGCTAATGAACCGCTACCTCGCCGCATTACTGCTCGTAGTTCTTCCTTTTTTTACGCAGGCACAGCCCACTGACTTTGCCAGTCTGGTGAACCCGCTGATGGGCACGGACTCTAAGCCCAGCCTTTCCAATGGCAACACTTACCCGGCCATTGCGCGGCCCTGGGGCATGAACTTCTGGCTGCCGCAGACGGGCAAAATGGGCAGCGGCTGGGCCTACCAGTACTCGGCCGATAAGCTCAAAGGCTTCAAGCAGACGCACCAGCCTTCGCCCTGGATGAACGACTACGGGCAGTTTGCCCTCATGCCCATCACCGGCAAGCTGCGCTTCGAGGAAGAGGAGCGGGCCAGCTGGTTTTCGCACAAGGCCGAGGAGGTGACGCCCTACTACTACCGCGTGTACCTGGCCGACCACGACATCACCACCGAGCTGACGCCCACCGAGCGGGCCGCCCGCTTCCGCTTCACCTTCCCCCAAACCGACAGCGCTTACGTGGTACTCGATGCCCTCGACAAAGGCTCCCACGTGCAGATCCTGCCCCAGCAGCGGCGCATCATCGGCTATACTACCCGCAACAGCGGCGGCGTGCCCCAGAACTTTAAGAACTACTTTATCATCGAGTTCGACCACGCGTTCAGCAGCACGACCATCTACCAGGACAAGGTGCTGGATAGCAAACTGCTGGAAGCCACCGCCAACCACACCGGGGCCGTAGTGGGTTTCCGAACCCGCAAGGGCGAGCAGGTGCAGGCGCGGGTGGCCTCCTCATTCATCAGCCCCGAGCAGGCCGAGCGTAACCTCCAGGAAATCGGCCCCAACGACTTTGAGGCGGTAAAGCAGCAGGGCAAAGCCGCCTGGAACGAGCAGCTAGGCCGGGTGCAGGTGGAAGGCGGCACCGATGCCCAGCAGCGCACCTTTTATTCCTGCCTGTACCGCTCCTTGCTGTTTCCGCGCAAGTTCTACGAGCTGGATGCCGCTGGTCAGCCCGTGCACTACTCGCCCTACAACGGCCAGGTCCTGCCCGGCTACCTCTACACCGATACCGGCTTCTGGGACACGTTCCGGGCCTTGTTTCCCTTCCTGAATTTGCTTTACCCCGATGTGAACAGCCAGATTCAGGCCGGCCTCGTGAATACCTACAAGGAAGGCGGCTGGCTGCCGGAGTGGGCCAGCCCGGGCTACCGCGACATTATGGTGGGCAACAACTCGGCCTCCGTGGTGGCCGATGCCTACCTGAAAGGCGTGCGGGGCTACGATATCAACACGCTTTACGAGGCCATGCTGAAGGGTGCCAACGCCCAGGGGCCGCTGGAGGCTGTGGGCCGGGCCGGCGTGAGCTACTACAACAAGCT
Source organism: Hymenobacter guriensis (assembly GCF_015773195.1). Classification (GTDB taxonomy): domain Bacteria; phylum Bacteroidota; class Bacteroidia; order Cytophagales; family Hymenobacteraceae; genus Hymenobacter; species Hymenobacter guriensis. The sequence continues at coordinate 187,634 of NZ_JADWYK010000001.1, read as the reverse complement.
CGGTTATGTGCCCTACGATGTGAAAATCAACGAAAGCGCGGCCCGCACCCTGGAATACGCCTACGACGACTTTGCCATTGCTCAGCTCGGCAAGGCCCTGGGCCGGCCGAAAAAGGAGGTGGCCCTCTATCAGAAGCGCAGCCAGAACTACCGCAACCTCTTCGACAAGCAAACCCGCCTAATGCGCGGACGCAACCAGAATGGCACGTTTCAGTCGCCCTTCAACCCCTTTAAGTGGGGCGACGCCTTCACCGAGGGCAACAGCTGGCACTACACGTGGTCGGTGTTCCACGATATCAACGGGCTGATGACGCTCATGGGCGGCCCCAAGCCCTTTGTGGCGGCCTTGGACACGGTGTTTACCCTGGCGCCGGTGTTCGATGCCTCGTACTACGGTTCCGTGATTCACGAAATCCGGGAAATGCAGATTGCGGGCATGGGCAACTACGCCCACGGCAACCAGCCCATCCAGCACATGACCTACCTGTACAACTACGCTGGGCAGCCCTGGAAAAGCCAGTATTGGGTGCGCGAAACCCTCAACCGCCTCTACCTGCCCACCCCCGACGGCTACTGCGGCGACGAAGACAACGGACAGACCTCGGCCTGGTACGTTTTCTCGGCCCTGGGTTTCTACCCCGTGTGCCCCGCCACCGACCAGTACGTGCTGGGTGCTCCGCTTTTCCCGAAAACCACCCTGCGCCTAGCCAATGGCAAAACCGTGGTGCTGAACGCACCCGCCAACAGCAACGCCAACCGCTACGTGCAGGCCGTGCGCCTCAACGGCCAGCCTTACACCCACAACTGGCTTAGCCATCAAACCCTGATGCAGGGTGGAACGGTGGACTTCGACATGACCGATAAGCCCAATATGACCCGCGGCACGAAGCCCGCAGACGTGCCTTATTCCTTTTCGCGGAACGAGAAGTAAATTGATAAAGCGCCTTCTGCGTTGTAGTACGGTTTAGTGAGTAACGACTTGATTTTGGATAAAGTCTTACGTAGGCTTATTGAACAGGCACGCTACAGTAATTGCATGCTATGGCATATTGTTGGGTTCAGGTCAATTGCGGCCGCAAATGGGTGCAAAACCAAAAAGCCCCGGACGCAAAAAGGCCCTAAAAACTGCTTTTGCGCACAGCGAAGCAGGTTTTAGGGCCTTCCGTCAGTAATTCCAAGTACCCGGAGCCGGAGTCGAACCGGCACATCTTTCGATATCGGTGTTTGAGACCGACGCGTCTACCGGTTCCGCCATCCGGGCAGGATGAACAACTCGGTTAGTTGTTCAGGATCGGGCTGCAAACTTAGCCAGACTTTCGCGAATGCGCAACAGATACCGCTTTTTAAGGTAATAGGTGCGAATCTGTTGGAGCGCCTGCGGCCTTGCATCCCCCGGAAGCATTTCATAGCCAGTCAGTACCGGCTGAATTCCGGCGTCCAGAGTTTCGGCAAGCGCGTTTACTTCAGCTTCGACGCGCTGCCGCGTTTCGGCATCCGGCTCAAATTCGAGCTCCATCAGCTGCTCGTTCAGGTCCATAACTTCCATCAGAAAGTCGGCGGGAAGCTCCTGTTTGCCTTCGTCCAGCAAGCCATGGCTGTTCAGTATGTAGGCCATGCGCAGGTCGGGGTCAGAGAGGGTGCGGTAGGCGTTGGTATTCAGCGTGGCCATGTGCAGAATTTTCTGCTGCTGCTCGGGGCTGGACGTAGCGTGGAAATCGGGGTGATACTCCCGGCTGAAGGCGTAGTATTGCCGCTTAAGCGCTGCCGTGTCAGGCCAGAACGTTTCGGGAAGCTTATAGAAAGTGAAGTAATTCATTAGCAAAAAGCAAGGTACAGCAGCAAGGGTACCATCAACCTTTGTAAAGGTTAGTGGACGGCGGCCACTGTAGGCGGAAGATTTGCCGGGTATACGGAAAAGGCCTGGGCCGGAACCGAAAAAAGCCGCTTGGTAGCCGGCCATACTTGGCCAAACAACTCGGAGCGGCGGTAGGCGTCCAGGGCTTCCTTCGAATCCCAGTGGCTATGGGTACAGAATACGTGCGGGGTGTCTGCATCCTGCCAGAGCTCCATATGCCGGCAGCCCGGCTGGGCCCGGATGTAGTCTTCTGAGGCCTGAAAAAGAGCCAGAAAATCAGCAACCCGTTCGGGCTGAAAAGTCATGCGCACAATCCGAATCAGCATAAAAGAGTCGAGTTAAAAGGAAGTTTACGCTAGCGTTTTATAGTTAACATAATAAATAAACAACTGAAGAATCCTTTGCTACGTCGTTGAAATGGTGTTTTTATGACTTGCTTATCCTGCAGAAAACCGCACATCCACCTGCGAATCGAAATTCAACCCCAGCAACTCGGAGGCGTTGCCTTGGTTGATGCCCACGCAGAGCCGGTCCTGACTGTTGAAGATGCAGCCCGCCTCACCGGGGTCGGCAGTCTGAAAATGGGGAAGGATTTCGCGCACCGTTTCGCGGCCGAAATGGATGGTGCAGGCGCGGCCGTGCCCCACGGCTTCCACCGCCGTGCGCGTGATGTTGGTGATGAGGTTGCCGTAGTGGTCGACATGAATGACATGGCCGGTGATGCGGTGGTCCTGCAGGCGCAGCTGCCGGTTGAGGAGCTGGTACTGGGTGATGGCCTGCTGGCCGAGGTCGGAGAGAAGGCCGCCACGGGCCAGATGCACGGCGGCGGGGGCCAGCACGTCGCGGGTAGGGGAGGCAGTGGGCGCCAGTGTGGACAGCTCTACTAGCTCGTCGGCGTGGCCATCGGTGAGCAGCGGCAGCAGGCCATTGTCGGCTACCACAAAGTAGTGACCCTGATAGCGGGCGGCGCGCCAGCTGCCCGCGCCGCGGCCCCAGTCGCTCACCCCGATAAGGTGCACCGTGCCGGCCGGGAAATCATTATACACGGCACCGAGAACGTGTACGGCGTGCGCGATGTTGAAGGGTTCGACGGCGTGGGTTATGTCGAGGACCGGCTGCTGGGGAGCCAGCTGCAGAATCCGCGCCTTCACCGCCGCCACATAATGGTCGCGGTAGCCGAAATCCGACAGAAACGTAATCAGCCCCATGCCTAAAATGCGCAGTTCTTCGTACTATTGTTTACCCGGGTAGGGGCGGCAAAAGTAGGCGTTTTGCCGCTAACCAACGCATTTTACCCGGGTTCTTCCTTTTTTATTACACCGCTAACAATTCCCCGATTTGGTCGAGAAAATCATCACGCTGGAAAATGTGTCCCTGGTTGATTTCCTGGGAACTGATAACCAGAACATTCGGCAGCTGGCTGCCGCTTTCCCGGGCAGTAAGATTATTTCCCGCGGCAACGAAATCAAAATTCAAGGCCAGACGGCCATCATTCAGCGCATCAATGACATCCTCTCGGCGCTCCTGGAGCATTACCACGAGTATGGGCTGGTGAACGACAAAACCGTGAGCCAGTATATTGGCGCGTCCGACGAAGAGCGGGAGGAAGCTCGCCTTGCTGCCTCGCCCGACGTTATCCTGTTCGGAGCCAAGGGCGGCGTCATCAAAGCCCGCACGGCCAACCAGCAGCGGTTGGTGGATGCGGTGATGAAGAACGACCTGGTGTTTGCGCTGGGGCCGGCCGGTACAGGCAAAACCTATATTTCGGTGGCCCTGGCCGTACGTGCCCTCAAAAACAAGGAGGTCAAGAAAATCATCATTTCCAGGCCCGTAGTGGAGGCGGGTGAAAGCCTCGGCTTCCTGCCCGGCGACATGAAGGAAAAGGTGGACCCCTACCTGCGCCCGATTTACGACGCGCTGGAGGACATGCTGCCGCCCGAGAAATTCAAATTCTACCTCGAAAACAAAACCATCGAAATAGCCCCGCTGGCTTACATGCGCGGCCGCACGCTCAACCACGCCTTTGTGCTGCTGGATGAGGCCCAGAACACCACGCCTTCGCAGCTGAAGATGTTTCTGACACGTATGGGCCCTTCGGCCAAGGTGATGGTGAACGGTGACCGGAGCCAGATTGACCTGCCCACCAAGCAGAAGTCGGGGCTGAATCAGGCGCTGGATATTCTGCGGGGCGTCAACGGCATCGGGTTCGTGGAAATGAACTCCGAAGACGTGGTGCGCCACCGGTTGGTGAAGCAGATTGTGCAGGCCTACGACCGGTTCGACACGGAGCAGCAGAAGGAGCAGGCCAACCGCCCGGTGCGCGAGTACCAGCCCTACCGTCGCCCCGGCGGCCCGGCCCAGCCCACCGACCCCGGCAAGCACCCCGATGCCCGCCGCGAGGACGACGGGATGCAGGAACTGCCCGTCAACCAGGAGCAGGTTTAGAGCTAAGCGTACGGCTACAAAACCAGCAGGCAAAGCATTGCGTCCAACCTCCGGTTTGGCAGCAGTTGCTTTGCCTGCTTAGTTTTGCAGCTGCTTGTCGGACGTCAAGATTGCCGCCGCTTCATTCTATCCGTTCAAACGTATCAATCCCAGGTTATGGAAGCCCACCGCATCAGCAACCCCGCGGAGCTGAAAGAGGCCTTTGCTGTCCGTACGGCCGTGTTTGTGGAGGAGCAGCAGGTTCCCCGCGAGGCCGAGTCGGATGAGCACGACCGCACCGACGCCACGCACTACCTGGCGCGGGCAGCTGATGGTACGGCCTGCGGCGCGGCCCGCTGGCGCCCCACCGACAAGGGCGTGAAGCTGGAGCGGTTTGCCGTGCTGGCGCCGTACCGCAACCAGGCTGCCGGCGCGGCTCTGCTGGCTCAGGTGCTGCGTGATGTGGACGCGGCTTATCCCCAGGCTCTCGTGTACCTGCACGCGCAGCTGCCGGCCGTGCGGTTCTACGAGCGGCATGGCTTCGTGAAAGACGGCCCCCAATTCACGGAGTGCGACATCGAGCATTACCGGATGCGTTGGCAGCGTCCATAGCCTCGATGAGCCCCGCAAAAAGCCCCACGCACCATTATGCACGGGGCTTTTTGCGTTATCATGAGGTAAGGCTGCTTGCTTTATTAATTGATTTTCTACAGCTTATCAGGCATTAGCAAATACTATTATTCAGCTCAAGACGTGAGGTATGATACAGTGGGCACCTTATGCATTTGTGCGGCTGGCGCTGGCTTTGGCTGCCGGTATTCTTACCTACTTATATATAGGTAGCACCTTGCCGCCGCTGATTGTCCCCGTGCTGGGTCTGATGCTCCTATACTGTGGCCTGCAGCTCTGGCTGGGCCGCCGGGCCGCACCGGCGCTGCTGGATGCCCTGGGACTGATGGCTTTGCTGACGGTATACGCCGCCGGCCTGGCCCTCACGCAGCAGGCCACGGAAAGCCGCGCCGACAACCACCTGCAGCGCTTTGGAAGCCGGATTGAGTTTTACCGCGCCGTGGTGGACGATTACACCGTGACGCGCCCCGCCACCTACGCCACCACCGTGCGCGTGTCGGCGGTGCGGGTGGCGGGGCAATGGCGTGCGGCTATTGGCGGTATCCGCGTGTCGGTGCCACGCGACTCCGGGGTGGCTGCCCCGCAGTACGGCGACGTGTGGCTGGTGCGGGGCGCGCCGGCCCCGAGCAAGCCCCCGCTCAACCCGGGTGAGTTCGACTACCGCCGCTACCTGGAATATCATCAGGTATATCATCAGCAGTTCATTCACCCCGACCAGTACCTGAAAATGGGCGTGGAGGTGCCCAACCGCTGGCAGGCTTTGGGTATGAAGACGGCGCGGGTACTGGATGGGGTATTCCGGCAGTATGTGCACGCCAGGCGCGAATACGCGCTGGCTTCGGCGCTGGTGCTTGGCATCAAGGATGAAGTGGACCAGCAGACGCGGCAGGCCTACGCCAACACCGGCACCACGCACATCATGGCGGTATCGGGGCTGCAGGTGGGGCTGCTGTTTGCGGCCGTGACGTGGCTGCTGGGCTTGCTGCCGGGCCGGCGGGGTAGGCTATTTCAGTTCGGCACAGCGGCGCTGGGCTTGGCCGTTATCTGGAGCTACGCGCTGCTCACGGGGCTGTCCGCGTCGGTGCTGCGGGCGGCCGTTATGTTCACGTTCATCATCCTGGCGCGGGCTTGGGGCCGGCAGAGCAACATGTTCAATACGCTGGCACTGGCGGCTTTTGTACTGCTGTGCTACGACCCGTTTCTGCTGGTGGATGTCGGCTTTCAGCTGTCGTTTCTGGCCGTACTCAGCATCGTGTACCTGCAGCCGCGCATCGTGCGCTGGCTCGATGTGCAGGGCTGGTTTATTGACCGGCAGCGGCCCTGGCATCCCAAAGCCGTGCAGAAGTTCTGGCGGGCCAACGGCTGGTTCTGGGACAAAGTGTGGCAGGCTACGGCGCTTTCCCTGGCTGCGCAGGTGGCCACGCTGCCCCTGAGCCTGCATTATTTCCACCAGTTTCCGCTCAGCTTTCTGGCTTCCAACCTTATTGCCGTACCTATTTCCAGCGCGGCCGTGTATGTGGGCCTGGGGTTGCTGGTGCTGAAGGGACTAGTAGCCGCCGTCGGCCTACTGCTGCCAGGCGTGGCCGCCTGGCTGGACGTGCTGCCGCAGGGAGTTGGCTGGCTGTTCGAGAAGATGATCTGGTGTTTCAACGAATACATCTTCGGAGTGGGCCACCTGCTGCCCGGCGCGCTGCTCACCGAAATCCACCTGTCGGCCCCACAAACCTGGCTGCTCTTTGCCTGGATTGTGGTAATGCTGGTTTTCTTTGCCGTCCGGCAGCTGGGGTGGCTGGTGCTGGCTTTTTGCCTGGCCTGCGGGCTGGCGGGCAGCAAAGTGTGGGCCGCCCGCCAGCTAGCCCCCGACAAACAGCTTATCATCTACAGCATTCCGCGCCGCTCGGTGGTGGGGTTCTGGGAAGGCGCGGCGGCCGAAATCGTCATGGCTGATTCATTGCCGCTTTCCGAGACCGAGCGCACCTACCGCATTGTGCCCGGCAGCATTCAGCGCGAAGCCCGGCGGGTGCTGTATTACCAGGGCTGGCCCGCAGCCCCCGTACCCACGCGGCGCCTTAACGAGAACACGCTGCTGGTGTGGCGGGGACTGCGCGTGGCCCTGGTGGCCGGCAAGGTAGCCCGCGCCCAGGCTCCTAGCCCGGTGGATGTGATTGTGCTGCGCCGCAACGCCCGGGTGTGGCCCGAGCAGCTGGCTGCTGCTTTCGGTACGGGCGCGCCGGTGGTGTTCGATTCCTCCTGCAAATCCTGGTACGTGGCCCGGCAGGACTCAATCCTGCAGGCAGCCGGCTTCCGTACGTATGACGTTACCATGCGAGGCGCGTTCGTCGTGGCTCCCCGGCAGTAAAGCCTGCCCGTAAACCCGTCGGCCGAAAAGCTGCGTACAACGCTAGCCCGGTGCTTGCGCACATAGCACCATTTTTGTTACGTTTGATTTTACCGTAGTCCGGAACCCCACGCCGGCACTGCTGCTGTCCTTTCCCCTTACCCGCCAGCAACAACGACCATGGACAATCTGCCTACCCAGGAACTGGAGGAGCTGCGCTTCATTCAGTATGAATGCCGCGACGCCATCGGCTATATCACCCTCAACCGCCCCGAAAAGCGCAACGCCCTCAGCGCCGAAATGGTGTCGGAGCTGAAGCTGGCCTTCACGGCGGCCGAGGAAGACGAAGACTGCAAAGTAGTGGTGCTGCGGGCCAACGGAGCCGCTTTCTGTGCCGGTGCCGACCTGAGCTACATCCAGGAGCTGCAGGGGTTTGGCTACACCGATAACCTGGCCGACAGCACCCACCTCATGCAGCTGTTTCACCAGATCTATACCCTCAAAAAGGTGGTAATCGGGGAGGTGCAGGGCCACGCCCTGGCCGGGGGCTGCGGCCTGGCCGCCATCTGCGACTTTGCTTTCACCGTGCCGGAAGCCAAGTTTGGCTACACGGAAGTTAAAATCGGCTTTCTGCCCGCCATTGTAAGTGTATTTCTGCTCCGCAAAATAGGGGAGGCCCGCACCAAGCAGCTGCTGCTCACCGGCGAAATCATTGGGGCGCAGAAAGCCGCGGAGTACGGTCTAGTGAATTTTGTGGTGGGCCGCGACGAGCTGCACACTCAGGTGTACACCTTTGCCCGCCGCCTGTGCGTCGAGAATTCGGCGCAGAGCATGGAGGCTACGAAGGAAATGCTGGCCCGCCTGCCCGAAATGGCGCTGGAAGACGGGCTGCGCTACGCCGCCCAGATGAATGCCGAGGCCCGCGGCTCCCAGGATTGCCGCCGGGGTATTGCAGCCTTCCTCAACAAGGAGAAGATCAGCTGGGAATAGCGCCCGGATGCTCCCCGAATCTGCCGGCCCGATTTTGCCACGTAAGTGGTGGAGTCGGGCTGGTTTTTTAACTTGCCATGTCAGCCACGACTATTTTTGGTGGTTCGTAGCCGATAAACTTAACTTTTTAGCCCTTCTGCTGGTTTGCACCCCATGACAACGCTGGCAGCCGTAGCCGTTTCCGCGGCTACCTTTCTGGGAATGGAACTGGTCGCCTGGGGCATGCACAAGTTTGTGCTGCATGGGCCCCTATGGTTTCTGCACCGCTCGCACCATGTGCGCCACCCGCACCGCTTCGAGCGCAACGACTTCTTTTTCCTGTTTTACGGTACGCTCTCCATGCTGTGCATTCACTTTGGGGCACCGGCCAAGGATTGGCGCTTCTGGGTGGGTGTAGGCATTGCCAGTTACGGTTGCGTGTACTTTTTCGTGCACGATGTGCTGATTCATGGCCGCCTGCGCTTCTGGCGCAAGTCGCGCAATGCCTATCTGCGCGCCCTGAATATGGCCCACAAGATGCACCACAAAACCACCGGCCGCGACGGATCCGAGGAGTTTGGCATGCTGTGGGTGTCGCCTAAGTATTACCTGCTGGCCTGGCGCCGGCCGGCGCCGGTGCGATCAGCCATTGGTCATCAGCAAAAGGAACGGAAGTAGTGGGACAGTTTTCTATCAGCGACCTGGAGCAGCTCTCCGGCATCAAGGCCCACACCATTCGGATGTGGGAGCAGCGCTATGGCATACTGCAGCCGGTGCGCACTTCCACCAACATCCGCACGTACTGCGACGAGGACCTGCGCCGCCTGCTGAACGTGGCTACGCTCTGCGCCCGTGGCCACCGTATTTCGCGCATTGCTCAACTGGCTCCCGAGGAGCTCAGCCAAGCCGTCATTTCCTGCTGCGACGACGTGCAGGACTATTGCCAGCAAGTGAATTCGCTGCTGGCCGCCATGCTGGAAATGGATGAGCGCCGCCTGTGCTACCTGCTGAACACTGCCATCAAGGAACTCGGCTTCGAGGAAGCCATCATGCGCGTAGCTTACCCCTTTTTGCAACGCATTGGGGTGATGTGGCAGGCCGGCTCCGTCAATCCGGCCCAGGAGCATCTGGTAACCAACCTGCTGCGCCAGAAAATGATGGTGGCCATTGATGCTTTGCCGCCGGTAGCGCCCTCGGAAGCCCGCCGCTGGGTGCTGTTCTTGCCCGAAGGCGAAATGCACGAGCTGGCCCTGCTGTTTATGAACTATGTGCTGCGCGCCCGCAAGCAGCATGTGCTGTACCTGGGACAGAACCTACCCACTGCCGAGCTGAAATCGGTGTGCGAAACCTACCGCCCGCACGCTTTGTGCACCGTGATGACGGCCCTGCCGGAGCGCGACCGAGTACAAAATTTTGTGGAGCAGGTGCATAGTCTGTGCCCCGAGGTGATGCTGTACCTATATGGCCCGTTGGCCCAGCAAGTGGGCCTGCGCCTGCCCGCCAACACGGTGCGCGTCCGGCTAATGACGGACTTTCTGGCACTGGCTGGCCGGCTGTGTACCTGCTGCGAGGCGGCTCCCGCAGCCTAAACGCAGCCTTTTCCGCCAATTGGCGTCCATTCATACAGCCAAAGATAATTAAACGCCCTTTCCGGCCTGCGGAACAGGGCCGGCTGAATTTTGCACCGCTTGGATTCGATCCTGAATTTCAGCGGCTTCGTAAGTTGGGCAGGTAAAAGGGGCGGAAAGCCGGTTGTAAAAAATTTTCTTTTGTGCAACCGTACTAGTTTCAATTCAACTCGTATATTTGTTTAACTTTTTGCCACGAAAAGCTAAACAGTATGACCTCGCTGGAATTTACCAATCAAGTACAGAAGATTTCCTACTCGCTGAAGCCCGTGGCGATGAACCTGACCCGCGACGCCGACGATGCCAAGGATTTGGTGCAGGAAACCCTGCTCAAGGCGCTGCTGAACAAGGACAAGTTCAAAGCGGGCACCAACCTGAAGGCATGGTTGTACACCATCATGCGCAACACGTTTATCAACAACTACAATAAGATAACGAAGCGCAACAGCAACATCGACAGCACGGAGTACTTCCAGTACTTCAATACCGACGAAAACTACATTACCCACAATGGCGCCACCAGCGACTTTGTGGTGACGGACATCAACGAAGCCATTGCGGGCTTATCGGCTGATTATCGGACGCCTTTCATGATGTACTACATCGGCTATAAGTACCTGGAAATAGCCGAGAAGCTGCAAATTCCAATCGGGACCGTAAAAAACCGGATTCATATTGCCCGAAAAGAGCTGAAAGACGTATTAAAGGTATACGCCCCCGGCGTGTAGGGAATAGGGAGAGAGTACAACCGCCCCGGGCGTATCACGGGCCGCGGGTGACGGCAGCGCAAGTTGCCTCGCTCGCGGCCCGGTTTGTATCCGGCCTTTTCTGACCGCCCGCGCTTTCTCTGCTGCTGAAGCTCAACCGTGCCTTAAGCCCGTCGTCGGCTCCGGTTTTTAGCTTTGAATCTGCATCTTCGTGCCGTAAGGCGGCGCTGGCCGCCACCTAAATTTCGATTTTTCTGCTGCTTTGAGTAAACACGTCATTGTTATTGGGGCCGGTTTTGCGGGGCTGGCGGCGGCTACTTCGCTGGCGCAGCAGGGCTTCCGGGTCACGGTGCTGGAGAAGAACGAAGGGCCCGGCGGCCGAGCCCGGCTTTTCAGGGCCGAGGGCTTCACCTTTGATATGGGCCCGAGCTGGTACTGGATGCCCGACGTGTTTGAGCAGTACTTTGCCCGCTTCGGCAAAAAAGTAGCCGACTACTACGAGCTGGTGCGGCTGGACCCTTCGTACCAGGTGATTTTCAAAGGCCCCGAAGCGGTAAACATTCCGGCCGGCATGAGCGAGCTGCGGGCGTTGTTTGAGCAGCTGGAGCCCGGCAGCGCGGCCCGCCTGGACGAGTTTCTGCGCCAGGCCGCTTATAAGTACGAAGTAGGCATCAATAAATTCGTGCACATGCCCGGCCGCTCGCTCCTGGAGTTTGCTGACCCGCGCCTGCTCGTGGACGCCGTACGCCTGGATTTGCTGCAGAGTATGCACCGGCACGTGCGCAAGTTTTTCAAAGACCCGCGCTTACTCGAACTGGTTGAGTTTCCTATTCTGTTTCTGGGCGCCACCTCCGAAAATACGCCGGCCCTGTACTCGCTCATGAACTACGCCGACCTGGCGCTGGGCACTTGGTACCCAATGGGCGGCATGCACAAAATTGTGGAGGGCATGGTGCAGTTGGCCCTGGAGCAGGGCGTGCAGCTGGAATACAACGCACCCGTGCAGCAGATTGTGGTGGAGAAAGGCTGCGCCACCGGCGTGCAAACCGCCGCCGGCTTCCGACCCGCCGATGTAGTGGTGGCCGGCGCCGACTACCACCACGCCGAGCAGCACCTGCTGGCGCCCGAGTGGCGCCGCTACGACGAAGCCTACTGGAACTCGCGCACGATGGCGCCCTCTTCGCTCCTTTTTTACCTGGGCGTGAACAAGCGGCTGCCCAACCTGCGCCACCACAACCTGTTCTTCGACGAGGACTTCAGCCTGCACGCCGAGGAAATCTACGAGAACCCGCAGTGGCCCAGCCGGCCGCTGTTCTACGCCTGCGCTCCCTCCCAAACCGACCCGAGCGTAGCGCCCGAAGGAAGCGAAAACCTGTTTCTGCTGATTCCGGTGGCGCCCGACCTGCCCGACCCCGAAGCCACCCGGGAGCATTACTACCACCTGATTATGGAGCGGCTGGAGCGCCACTGCGGCACCAGCATCCGCGACGCGGTGGTGTACAAGCGCAGCTACGCCCACCAGGATTTCCGCGACGACTACCACAGCTACAAGGGCAATGCCTACGGGCTGGCCAACACGCTTCGCCAGACGGCCATCCTCAAACCCTCACTGAAAAGTAAAAAAGTCAGCAACCTGTATTTTACGGGGCAGCTTACTGTACCGGGCCCCGGCGTGCCGCCTTCGCTCATCTCCGGGCAGGTGGTGGCCCGGGAAGTGGCGAAGGAGAATTAGCAATTAATAATTAAGAATGAAGAATTGGTAAAGCAGGAGAAGCTCATGGCAGCTAGCAGTGCCGTGCCGGTCAATTCCTCATTACTAATTCTCCGTTATTAATTCAAAAAGAATGGACCACGTTGCCCTGTTTACTGAAACCAGCCGGGCCTGCAGCAAGCTGATTACCCAGCGCTACAGCACCTCGTTCACGCTGGGAATCCGCACGCTGGATGCGCGGTTTCACCTGCCGGTGTATTCCGTGTATGGCTTTGTGCGCTGGGCCGATGAAATCGTGGACACCTTTCACGCCCACGACAAAGCGGCCCTGTTCGCGGATTTTCGGCGGCAGACCTACGAGGCGCTGGACATCAGGCTTAGCCTGAACCCGGTGCTGCACGCCTTCCAGGACGTGGTACACCGCTATAACATCGACCGGGAGTTTATCGACGCCTTTCTGTACAGCATGGAAATGGACCTCGACGACCGGAGCTACAACCAGTCCCTGTACGAGCGGTACATCTACGGCTCGGCCGAAGTGGTGGGGCTGATGTGCCTGCGCGTCTTCTGCGAAGGAAATGCCGCGCTGTTCGACCAACTGCGGGAGCCGGCCCGGCGGCTGGGCTCAGCCTTTCAGAAAGTGAATTTCCTGCGTGACATCCGCTCCGACTACGAAGAGCGCGGCCGCGTGTACTTCCCCGGCGTGCAATATGAGCGGTTTACCGACGAGGTGAAGCGCACCATTGAGGCCGACATCCGGGCCGATTTTGAGGCCGGCTATGCGGGCATCGTGCAGTTGCCGCGCGCGGCCCGGCTGGGCGTGTACCTGGCCTACGTGTACTACCTCAAGCTCTTCCATAAAATCCGGCAGCTGCCGGCGGCCAGCATCCTGGGCGAGCGGGTGCGCGTACCCGGCAATACCAAGCTGCTGTTGCTGCTCGGTTCGTACTTTCGCTACCGCCTCCGGGCCCTCTAGCCCCCGAACTCTGCCTGCCGTGAAGCTGCGTTTCCTGTTTTTCTTTCTGACTCTGACTTTCTCCCCCCTCGTGTCGACCGAAGCCAACCCCTACGCCGTAGCGCACCTACGCCGCCAGTACCAGCAAGCCGCCGCCAGCAAAGAAGCCGGTGAGAAGTTTCATAAGCTCATGGCGGCCTACTCGCAGCAGGATGCCGTGGTGCTGGCCTATAAAGCCGCCGCTGAAGCCATCCGCGCCCGGGATGCGTCGATGTTCAACAAGCTCAGCTACGTGCAGAACGCCAGCCGGCAGTTTGACCAGGCCGTAAAACTCGACGCCGATAACGCCGAAATCCGCTTTCTGCGCCTGAGCGTGGAAAGCAACCTGCCCGGTTTCCTGGGCCTGAGCCAGCACGTGGAGGAAGACCGGCAGTTTCTGCTCACTACGCTGCTCCGGCATCCGCAGTCCGGCCTCGATGCCGAATCCTTTAGCCTGGTGCGTAGCTTTATGGTGGAGCGCGGCCACGTAACCGGCCCGGATGCCGAGAAGCTGACACGACTGTAAAGGCGGGCTGCTATCAGCCAGGTAATAGCCAGAAGAGGGCCAATAGGTTACGCTATTTGGATAGCTCGGCAGCAGAAGAGCGCGAAAGTCCTTATCTTTTAGCAAACCGGGTAGAACATTCCGTACGTACTGGTAGTTACTCGACAGTTATGCCGTACCACCTGAGCGTCCGTATCGACCCCAACTCCGGCTTTTGCTTTGGCGTCATCTATGCTATTCAGATGGCCGAAGATTTGCTCGATGAGCAGGGCTACCTCTATTGCCTGGGCGACATCGTGCACAACGATGAGGAAGTGCAGCGGCTGGAAGGACGCGGGCTGCGCATCATCAGCTACGATGAGCTGGCTGGCCTGCGCGACGAGGCGGTGCTTATCCGGGCACATGGGGAGCCGCCGAGCACCTACCAGATGGCTCTGGAAAACAACCTGACGCTGATTGACGCCTCCTGTCCGGTGGTGCTGAAGCTGCAGAACCGCATCAAAACCAGCTTCGACCGCAAAGACCAGATTTTTATTTACGGCAAACACGGCCACGCCGAAGTGCGCGGCCTGCTGGGCCAAACCGGCGGGGCAGCCGTGGTATTTGAGAACCTGGATGAGCTATTGAGCCATGAGCTGCCAGCCAACATCACCCTCTACAGCCAGACCACCAAAAGCACCGATTCGTTTTACCGCATCAAAGGCGAGCTGGAGCAGCGCGGCTACCAGGTAAACGCCAACGACACCATCTGCCGGCAGGTAAGCAACCGCGACAAGGATCTGCGGCGCTTTGCCGCGCAGTTCGACCAGATTGTGTTTGTATCGGGCACCAAAAGCTCCAACGGCAAGGTGCTCTATCAGGTCTGCAAGGAAACCAACCCGGCCACGCACTTTATTTCCAGAACCGACGAGTTGTGCGCTGAGTGGTTCCAGCCCGGCCAGTCGGTAGGTATTTGCGGAGCTACCAGCACGCCCATGTGGCTGATGGAGCAGGTGCGCGACGCTTTGCTTCAGCTGTGATTAGTGCATGAGCGAAGTGACCGAAATCCGCGCTGGCCAGGCCCTGAATGACGATTCACTCATTCCCTCAGTCACGCATTCGTCGCGGGTGAAACCGGCGCCACTAGGTTACAAGGGACTTGGGGCCGCTGTGCTGGTTTTGGCAGCCTGGAGCGGGCTGCTCACGTTTCTGCTGGCTTTTTACCAGCCCAACTGGCGGCAGCCCTGGCCCTATCTGCTGGTTTTGCTGCAGACTCACCTGTATACAGGTTTGTTTATCACGGCGCACGATGCCATGCACGGCGTGGTGAGTTCCAACCGACGCCTCAACAACGCGGTGGGTATCCTCACGGCCGGGCTGTTTGCCTTCAATTGGTTTCCGCGGATGCTGCCCAAGCACCACGCCCACCACCGCCACGTAGCCACCCCCGACGACCCCGACTTTCACGACGGGCAGCACCAGGGGTTCCTGCCGTGGTTTGGGCGCTTTGCCTGGAACTACGTCACCGTGTGGCAAGTGCTGCTAATGGCGGCCGCGTACAATGGCCTGAAGGTTTTCTTCCCGCAAATCAGTGTTATAGCCTTCTGGATGGTGCCGGCGGTTCTGGCTACGGTGCAATTATTCTTTTTTGGAACCTACCTACCGCACCGAGGCGAGCATGCACCCGATAACCAGCATAAATCCCGCAGCCAGTTGCGTCACCACGTGTGGGCCTTCGTGAGCTGCTATTTTTTCGGATATCACTACGAGCATCACGACCAGCCTTACCTGCCGTGGTGGCGCCTGTGGCAAACAAAGTAGCGGATAATGACGCGTTGCATTATGCCCATCAGCTTAGATGATATAAAAAATTTGCTATTTTAGAACAGCTATATCAGGGCCTGTCTCCGGCGGCTGATGTGCTTCTCCTTATGTACCCCGCCCGTCTGCTGCCCCTGCTGTTTCTCTGGCTATGTGCCCATGCCGTGCAAGGTATGCAGCCCATGCCGGGTACTGCGAGCAGCTCCCTGGCGCAGCGTAAACTGCCGGCTCAACTTCCCACGTCGCCCCTGTCTTCGCCCAACCCGGCGGAGTCGTTGCGGGTAGCTCAGCGTAAGCTGCAAATCAGTCCGGCGCCCCGCACCCGCGCTTACATGCGCATGGCCGTGGCCTTGCTAGATATGCGTCGCTACAACGAAGCCCTGGAACATGCCCAGCTGGCCTTGCAGCAGGGCGAAGCCCACCGCGACACTGCCACCACGGCCCTCACGTACGACCTGCTGGGACGGGTACAGGTGGCGCGCGGCGACAGTGGCCGGGCCCGGCATTGGTACCGCCGGGCCCTGACCAAATTCACCCAGCTCCGGGACCTGCGTAATCAGGCCATTGTGTACGAGCACCTCGGCGACCTATATGCCAGCCAGCAGGCCTGGGGGCAGGCTGCCGGAAGCTACCGGCAGGCCAGCTTCCTCTGGCAGCGGCAGGCCGAGTTTTCGAGGGCGGCGGTGGCCCTGCACGCGGTAGGTCGGATGTATCTGGCTCAGCACAGCTTTCCGCAGGCATTGCAGTATCTGCAGCAAAGCGCCCAGCGCTCCAGGCAGCTGCACGACAGCGTGGCTACCGGGTACGTGCTGCATAGTGTAGGGCAACTATACATGGCTATGGGAAAGTACCCCGCAGCCCGGCAGGTATACCTGGATGCGCTGGCAGTGATGCCCCGGCGGCAGGACTTGTCGCTGCTGGCCATGCTCTACGAGGCCCTGGCCGCCACCCACGACTCTACGGGGAACCTGGCGGCAGCGGAGGGGTATTTTTTGCGGGCGGTGCCGCTGGCCCAGCGCAGCGGCAACAAGCGCCAGCTCAGCAATCTGTACTTAAGCTTATCGGAGCTGCACCGGCGGCAGGGGCGCTTTCCCAATGCCTTTAAGGCCCTTACGCAGCATATTCTGCTGGCTGACAGCGTGGCGACGGAGGAGCGCCGAGCGGAGGTGGCCGAAATAAGAATGCGCTACGAAACGGAGAAAAAGGAGCAGGAAATCGTAGCGCTGCAGAAAGAGCGGCACCGACAGGAAGCCAACCTGCAGCGGCAGATGTGGTGGCGCAACGGGTTGGGGCTGGGGGCCGTGCTGTTGCTTTTGCTGGCCGGCGGCCTATACCTGGCCCGGCGTCGGCAGGCGGCCATCAACGGGCTGCTTTCCCACAAAAACCTGGCTATTCAGCGGCAGAAGGAAGAGCTGGACCGGCTGAACCGCAGCAAGGACATGCTGTTCTCCGTCATTTCCCACGACTTACGCTCCCCCCTCAGCTCCCTGTATACGCTTCTGAGCTTGCTCAACCTGGGTAGCGTGCCCCCTGAGCGGCTGGCAACGCACATGGACCGCCTCACCCGAACCCTAAACACCACCCTCGAGCTGCTCGACAACCTGCTGAACTGGGCCATGACGCAGATGCGCGACGAAGGCGTGCAAACCCGGGTGCTGCCGCTGGAGATAGTTGCCGCGGAGTGTGTAGCACTGCTGACGCTGGATGCCGAGCGCAAAGGCGTAGAGTTGCGCAATGAGCTGTCGTCCTGCCTGGTGCGCGCCGATGAAAACATGTGCCGGCTGATTTTGCGCAATCTGCTGAGCAACGCTATCAAGTTCACGCCGGGTGGCGGCACCGTCACGGTTTCCGGCCGGCGCCGGGGAGGAGATTGGGAAATTGCGGTAGCTGATACTGGGGTGGGTATTGCGCCCGCCAATCAGGAAAAGCTGCGGCAGGCTGCCATTGGCTATACCACGCCCGGTACAGCCCGCGAAGAAGGCACTGGACTGGGCCTACGGCTATGCCGGGAGTTTGCGGAACTGAACGGCGGCCGCCTCACCTTCGACAGCGTGGAAGGGCAGGGGTCGGTATTCCGGTTTACGCTGCCCGCTACGGAGCCGGACACGGGCGTGGCCCTTAGTGCTGCCGCCGGATAAGTGACCGGTGCACAATGCGCTCCGTTACCCGCTCGCGGTAGGTGTGGCCCAAAGGAAGAGAATGGCTACCCACGCGTACTTCTAAATTGCTGACAGAATCGATAAGGGCTGCATTGACCAGGTAGGAGCGGTGCGTGCGCACAAACAAGCCAGCGGGCAGCTGCTCTTCCAGGTTTTTGAGGTTAACCAGCGTAAGGTGCGTGCGCCCGTCGGAAGTATGAAGTTTGGTGAAGTCCTTCAGGGCTTCGATGTAAAGCACGTCCCGGTAGTGCAGGCGCACAAACTGGGCATCGGTGCGAATAAAAAACGACCCTGATTCCGCCGCTTGCCGCTCTGGGGTGTCTAGGCCGGGCGCTGTAGCGCGCAACAGCCCGGCTACCTTATTTACGGCTCGCAGAAAACGGTCCAGCGTAATGGGCTTCAGCAGAAAGTCGATGACGTCCAGGTTGAAAGCTTCCATGGCATACTGCGGAAAAGCCGTCATAAGCACCACCAGCGGTGGCTGCTGCAAGGACCGAACCAGGTCGAGGCCGCTCAGATGGGGCATCGTCACGTCGGAGAAAAGCACCTGCACTTCGTGGTTGAGCAGATACGTATGCGCCTCCACCGGGTCGTTGAATACGGCTTTCACGTCCAGCACATCAGTCATAGCCGCGTAGGCCTGCAGCAAGTCCAGCACCAGCAGGTCGTCGTCGAGCAAGGCACAGGATATTTTCATGGCGGAAGAAGGCTACGTGACGCGCATCAGGCAAACAGGACTATATCGTTCAATTAAATATAAAAAGAAAACAAGACAAAGTCCGTGCCTACCTGAAATATCCGGCAACAAACCGGGCTTAGTCTACTGCCGGCCGGTATTCCTCTACTAAATCCGCCGCAAGCCCGAAAAAGCATCAGGCCCCGGCCACCGGTTTGCGACGGTGACCAGGGCCTGCACGAAAATCCGGCAGACTACAACTTAATGAACCTCGTTGGTTTTCTTGCAGCAGTCGGGCAGGCGGGTGTAGGCGCGCTCATCGGCGGGCTTGGCGTCAGCATCGTAGCCGGTTTGCTGCACGGCGGCGCGCAGCTTGTCGGCCGAGGTTTTATCGGCGCGGTACGTTACCGTCAGCACCTGCGAGGGTACGTCGAGCACCGCGCTCTGCACACCCTTTTCATAGGCCAGGGACTTTTCCAGCCGGGCCTTGCACATGTCGCACACGGCCGAGGTCTTGATTTTAAGGGTCTCGCCGCTGGTTTTGGTTTTTACTTTGGTGTCAGTTGTAGCCGTCTGGGCCTGCGCAAATTGCGCGGTCAAAACCAGGGCCAGGGTGCACAGCAGGGTTTGCAGGGTCTTCATAAGGAGAATCAGAAAAAGAAAGACGAGGAATTATTGCAGGCGGAAACGCAGGCCGGCGTAGGTAAGGCGACCGAACGTGGGGCCCCACACCATGGCAGCATCAAAGTTCGGGCCGAAGGGGGCGGAGGCGCCGATGATGGGGTTGGGCTGGCGGTAGTTGAGCAGGTTTTCGGCGCCGGCATACACCTCCCAACGCTTGAAGGCCCGCGTCACCTGGGCATTGAACAGCACGTAGCGGGGCGTGTAGCTCAGCTGGTCGGCGGTGGGCGTAGTAGGCAGCGGGTTGTGGTATGGGTCGGAGTGGGCCGTGCCGGGGCTCATGGCCAGGGGGCGGCGGCCAAACCACTGGCCCGTGAGGTCGAAGCGCCACTTGTCGAAAGCCGTAGCGTAGCTCAGGTTGGCAAACAGGCGGTGGCGGGGCGTCAGGAACTTGGGCAGCAGTTGGCCGCCGTAGCTGGTCTGCACGTCCAGAAACTTATATGCGGCCTTGGCCTGCAGGCCTTTCAGCGGCTCTACCTGCACTTCCGTTTGCAGGCTGCGCGAAAAAGAGCGCCCGTACAGGTTGTCAATCCACAGCAAATTCGACGAGGAATACATATCGGCCACCACCTGGTTCTGAAACTCGGTGTGGTAGTAATCGGCCACAAAGGTGGCGGGCCGGCTGGCAACGGTGAAGTATTGCGTGAAGGAGCCACCCACGTTCCAGGCCCGCTCGGGCTGCAGGTTATTGGCCACCGAAAACTCCCGCGACGATACCAGCATGCCCGTGTTTTCGGCCAGCGGATTGGCTATGCGCGTGCCGCGGCCGGCCGCCACTCGCAGAATGGTAGAGGCCGTAGCGTCATACTTCACGTTGAGGCGGGGCGTCAGAAACCAGCCGTAGAGGTTGTGTTGGTCGAGGCGGAGGCCGCCTACCAGCGTCAGGTTTTTGGCATTCTGGAACGTGTACTCGGCAAAAGCTCCGGGCACGCGTTCCTGACGGCGGCGGTTTTCGCGGGCATAGCGCTGGGCGGGCGTTTCATTAGGATAAGTGAGGCCCGTACGGTACAACTCCCAGTAATTGTCGTGCAGGTAGCTCAGCCCCAGCCGGTAGGTGTGCGCCGTAGTGCCCAGAATGCTCTGAAACAGCAGCGTGGCCTGCCCGGTGTTCTGGGTGCCATTGTAGGTGCGGCGGCCGTACTGCGAGTCAAAGCTATACGCGGTTCCGTTCAGCAGCAGCCCCAGGCTTTGGTAGGGCCGGCCGGGCCAGGTGTAGGAGGTTTTGGTGAAGCCGGTATAGCGCGTGGCCGTCATGGTGGTGCCGTAGTAGCCCGCCGGGTTGCTTTCCCGGAAGCCTACCTGACCACCCTGGCGGGTTTCGCGCAGGGCTCCTACGCCCGCTTCCGCCACCAGGCCCTTATCCGACTTATATTTCCACTTATTGAGCACGTTGTACTGCGTAGCCAGGGGCAAATCCAGAAAGTTGTCGTGGTTGCGGTCCACGCGGCGGCCCAGGTGGTCGGAGTGCAGCAGCAGCACGGTGCTGCCGCGCTTGCCCACCGGGCTGGCCAGGTTTAGGTTCAGGTCGAATTTGCCCAGGTCGTTACCGTAGGCGTTGAACAGGAGCCGGTCGGTTTTGTCGGGCTCCTTAAGGCGCACGTTCACCTGGCCCGAAATCGACTCGTAGCCGTTCACCACCGAGCCCATGCCTTTGATGATGTCGATGCTCTCAATCCAGGTACCCGACAGATACCCCAATCGGTACGGCGTGGACAGGCCGCGCAAAGCCGGTTGGTTGTCTACCGTCAGCAGGGAATAAGCACCATCCAGGCCAAGCAGTTGAATCTGCTTGGCGCCCGACACGGCATCGGTGGTCGAAACCTCCACAGCGGCGTTGGTTTCGAAGCTTTCGGCCAGATTGCAGCAGGCCGATTTCGTCAGGTCGCGGCTGGTAATAACCTGGGAGTTGGTGGGCGTGAGGGCCGAGTACGCCTGGGCGCGGCCTTCCACTTTCACCTCAGCCAGCTCCGTGCCCCGGCGCAGGGCCACGCGCAGGTAGGGCGTGCCTTCGGCGGCCACCGTCAGCGTATCGGGGCGGTAGCCCAGGAAACTCACGATCAGCCGGGGCACACCAGCCTGGGCGGGTCGCACGATGGAAAACCCACCCCGCTCATCGGCCGAGGCGGCATCGGTGGTGCCCAGCCAGCGCACCACGGCGCCGGGCAGGGGAGAGGCCGAAGCGGCGTCGGTAACCTGCCCGCGCACGGGCGCCAGGGCAGCAGTTTGGGCCAGAGCCCGGGGGCTGCTAAGCAGCAGGGCAGCGGCGCACAGGCCGCCAAACCCGGAAAAACGATTCATAGCAAGAAGAGTAGCAGATTTCCAGTGGGCGCATTCAGAGCTGAACGCGCCGATATCAGCCGAACCCAGGGCCCGGCTGCAAGGCAGGAACTACTGCTACACCACCAGCGTGCAGACGAACGTAAGAAGCATGCGGCCGGCGCGGGCCGGGGGCGAGGTATCCGAGGCGTGCCAGATATCAGCATGCGCCAGCACCGAACGCACGGCGGGCGCCTGCGGCCACACGGCGTCGGACAGCCAGGCGGTTAGCGCGGGTGGCACCAGCTTGAGTGCCTTCAGGCCGGCCGTCGGCAGGTCTACCTTATGATGCTGGGCGCTGAACTCGCAGCAGGCTTTCTGCAGCCTGGCCTTGCCGGACTGATGCTGCCCGGCAGCTGGCACGGCCGGTGGGCAGCCATGCCGGGGCGAGCTGAACACCACGTGGGCTGAGTGCTGCCCGCTTACCCGGCAGGTATGCCGCTGCACCGTCAGGCCCACCGAAGCGGTGAGCACCAACAGGGCCAGCCAGGCACCAAACAGCCGATGAGCAAGAGGGCGTTTCACAAAAGCAAAGATACGGCACCCCCCGTTGGGATGCGTGCAAAATCCGGAATGCAGCGTGGTAATTTCGGGCCGGACCCTAGTATGCCCCAGCACCTGACATTCTGGCAAACTGCTTTCGGTCATAAGTCGTTCAATACGGCTATATCATTGACTATAGCGGTAAAACCCTATTTGCGGGCTGAAAATAGGGTTTTCTTGAAGTGGTAGAAAATGGTAAAAGGTGGTTGCCTTTTGCCAGGGGTTGCGTACTTTTGTTAATACCCTCCCCCGTGCCCAGGCCCCATGAATCTTCTCTCCGGCGAATACGAGTGCAAGCTGGACCCGAAAGGGCGCCTGGTGCTGCCCGCCAAGGTGAAGGCCAGCCTGCCCGAATCGTCGGGCAACCAATTGGTGCTGGTGCGCGGGTTTGAGCCTTGCCTGGTACTGTACCCCCGGGCAGCCTGGCGCGTAATTCACGAGAAGGTGATGGCGCTGGATGAGTTCAACGAGGAGTACCGGCAGTTTCAGCGCAACTTTTTCAGGGGCATGACGGAGGTGGAGCTCGACGCCATCGGGCGCTTCGGATTGCCGCGTACCATGTTGCGCTACGCCGGCATCGAGAAGGAAGCCATCATCGTGGGCATGGGCAACCGCTGCGAAATCTGGGACCCCACCCGCTACGACGACTTCCTCATCAAAGACCAGCAGAGCTTCTCCAAGCTGGCTCAGAAATTCCTGACCACCGAAACCGGGCCCAGCCCTTTGGCCGCATGAGCTCCCCGGAAACTTACCACAACGACGCCGCCTACCACCGCCCGGTGATGCTGCGCGAGTGCCTGGAGGCCCTCGACCTGCAGCCCGGCGGCCGCTACGTGGACGTGACCTTCGGGGGCGGCG
The DNA here is from genome assembly GCF_015773195.1 of Hymenobacter guriensis. Taxonomy (GTDB): domain Bacteria; phylum Bacteroidota; class Bacteroidia; order Cytophagales; family Hymenobacteraceae; genus Hymenobacter; species Hymenobacter guriensis. Next base: position 164,840 of record NZ_JADWYK010000001.1, on the reverse strand, counting down.
GCCACTCCAGCCGCATCCTGGAGCACCTTACCACCGGCCACCTCTACAGCTTCGACCAGGACGCCGACGCTGAGCGGGAAGCCGCGCAGCTGGCCCGGCCGCAGTTCACGTTTATTCGCGCCAACTTCCGCCACCTGCACCGGGAGCTAGCCCGGCACGGCGCCCTGCCCGTAGATGGGCTGCTGGCCGACCTGGGCGTGTCGTCGCACCAGTTTGATACGCCGGAGCGCGGCTTCAGCACCCGCTTCGACGGGCCGCTGGATATGCGCATGAACGCCGAGGACGGCCCCAGCGCCGCCGACGTGCTGAATGAGTACAGCGAAGCCGAGCTACACCGCATCTTCGGGATGTACGGGGAAGTAACCAACGCCCGCACGCTGGCCCACACCGTGGTGAGTGGCCGGCGGGGTGCGGGCATCCAGACTATTGGTGAGCTGAAAAAAGCCATTGCCAGCTGCACCCCGCGCGGCAAGGAAAACAAGTACCTGGCCCAGGTTTTTCAGGCCCTGCGCATCGAAGTAAACGACGAAATGGCGGCCCTGCAGGATATGCTGCTGCAAACGGCCGAGGTGCTGCGGCCCGGCGGTCGGCTGGTGGTGATGAGCTACCACTCCTTGGAAGACCGGCTGGTGAAGAACTTTCTGGCCAAGGGTAAATTCTTTGGCGAAGCCGAGAAAAACCTGTTTGGCCACACGTCCACGCCCTTTGAGGCACTCACGCGCAAGCCCGTAGAAGCCTCGGCCGAAGAACTGGTCCTCAACACCCGTGCCCGCAGCGCTAAGCTCCGAATCGGCATCAGAAGTGAGGAGCGAAGTCGGTAGGCTCTGCGCCGCCCTCTGCAAAACTCAGCGAGAATTTACCTTGACTTTTCCCACGTCCCGTGGCTATCAATACCATAAAACCAACCGCCAGCCAGCCCCGCGCCAACGTGCCCCGCTACGTGGAGCCGGAGCCCGCGCCGTTGCCTGAGCCCCCGGCGCCCAAGCCTACGCCCGAGCCGGAAGTGCGCGAGCGGCGCCCTAAGGTAGAAGCACCGCGTAGCTCCTGGAGTGTATTCTCGCTGTTGGAGCGCGTGACGAACATGGATGGCCTGTTCCGGGAAGGCCTGCCCGTACGTTTTCTGCCGCACGTGCTGTTCATTATGTTCCTAACGCTGGTCTATATCGGCAACACGCACTATGCTCTGCGCATGAACCGCAGCATCCAGAAGCTGAAGCTGGAAACCGAAGACCTGCGCGCCGACTACACCACCCTTAAATCGGACTACATGGAAGCCAGCAAGCAAAGCGAAGTGGCCCGGCGTGTAGCCGCTTACGGGCTGGTGGAGAGTTCCTCGCCACCTTTCCGCATTACGGTGCCCGCCGGCCGCCTCGACGAAGCCGAGCTTGACCGCGTGCCCCTGCTCACGGCCGACTCCGTAGCCGCCCAGGCCATTGCCGACTCGGCTTTGCGCGCCCAGCAGGCGGCCGCTCCGCTCACGGGCTCCCCCGATGATGACCTGGTAGGCGCCCCGCCCGTGCCGGTGGGCGTGCCTGCCACCGAAGCTGCGGCCGCTCCGGCCGCTTCTGCCCCTCATTCTGCCCCGCGTAGAGATGAAAGGAAACGTTAAAAAATCCATTGTTACCCGCGTCCGGCTGGCTTTCCTGGGCGTGGCGCTATTTTCCGCGGCCATTGTGGTGAAGGTGTGGCGTATTCAGTTTCAGGAAGGCGACCGGTGGCGCGCCCTGGAGCAGGAGCGGCGCATCGTGTACCAGCCCGTGTTTGCTACCCGCGGCAACATCTACTCCGACAACGAAAGTATCATGGCCACCTCGCTGCCCTTCTACCGGGTGGCCTGGGACCCGTCGGTGGTGGACGACCGGCTGTTCGAGCAGAAAGCCGATTCGCTCGGGCTGCTGCTTTCGCAGTTCTTCGGTGATAAAAGTGCCCAGGAATACACGCGCAAGCTCAAAAACGCCCACGACCCCCGGCGCAACGTGCGCTACATCCGGCTGAACTCCCGGCAGATCAACTTCCAGGAAAAGAAGCTGATGGCGACGTGGCCCATTTTTCGGGCCGGCAAAAACCAGGGCGGGGCCATCTTCGAGAAAGTCGACAAGCGTTTCCGGCCGTTTGGCGGGTTGGCTCAGCGCACCATTGGCTTTGTGAACGAGGACAAGAACGGCGCGGGTTTGGAGTACACCTTCAACCAGCACCTGGCCGGCAAAGACGGCGAAGCGCTGTTTGAGCGCCTGCCCGGCGGCAACAAGCCCATCTACGACGGCACCGAGGTGAAGCCCGTGCCCGGCTACGACGTGAAAACCACCCTCGATATCAACCTGCAGGACGTGGCCGAAAACGCGCTGTACAAGTCCCTGGTGGACAACAATGCCCAGTACGGTACCGTGATTCTGATGGAAGTGAAGACTGGCGAAATCAAGGCCGTGGCTAACCTGGGCAAGGTGGCCGAGGGCGTGTACCGCGAGGATTACAACTACGCCATTGCCGACCAAGGGCGCACCGAGCCGGGCTCTACCTTCAAGCTGGCGTCGATGATGGCCATTTTCGAGGAAAACCCCGACCTCTCCCTCGACGACATGGTGAATACCGGCAACGGCCGCATGTATGTGGGCGGGGCCGTGAAAACCGACTCCCACGGCTACGGCAACATCACCGTGAAGCAGGTTTTCGAGAAGTCCTCCAACATCGGGGTGGCCTGGCTGGCCGACCATACCTTCAGCAAAGACCCCAGCAAGTACACCGACTACCTTAAGCGCTTCGGGCTGGACAAGCCGCTGGGCTTCCAGATGAGCGGCGAGGCCCGACCCTACATCAAAGACCCCCGGGACCGGAGTTGGAGCCGCACTTCCCTTACCACTATGAGCATCGGCTACGAGCTGAAGCTGGCGCCCCTGCAGACGCTGGCCTTCTACAACGCCGTGGCCAACGGCGGCGTGAAGGTGCAGCCTATCATCGTGCGCGAAATCAAGCAGGCCGATAAGGTGCTGGAAAGCTTTGAGTCGAAGGTGCTGAACCCCAAAATCTGCTCCGACGAAACCCTGGCCAAAGTGCGGGCCATGATGGAAGGCGTGGTAACGGAAGGCACCGCCCGCGGCATCCGCTCCCAGGATTTTACGATGGCTGGCAAAACCGGCACGGCCTGGAAATTCAAAAACGGCGCCTATACCAAAGTGTACTCGACCTCCTTCTGCGGCTACTTCCCGGCCGATAAGCCCAAGTACTCCTGCATTGTGGTAGTCGATTCGCCCAAGAAAGGCCGCATCTACGGGGCCGACGTGGCCGCCCCGGTGTTCCGCGAGGTGGCCGATAAAGCCATGGCCCGCGACGCGGCCAGTCAGCGCCCCTTGCTGGCCCGCGCCCCGCAGAAAAAGCAGCGTATACCTACTATTGGGGTAGGCATGCAGGATGAGTTGCAACTGGTGACCCAGCACATGGGCTTGCCTTCCCAGCCGGCCACCAGCGCCGAGGACTGGGTGCGCGCCGATACCGGCCAGGGCAACAAAGCCCTCACCTGGCAGGAGCAGCCCGTAAAGCGTGGCCGCGTGCCCAGCGTGGTGGGCATGAGCTTGCGCGACGCCCTGTTTCTGCTCGAAAACCGCGGCCTGCGGGTGCGCCTAAACGGCACGGGCCGGGTGCGGGCGCAGTCGTTGGCGGCGGGTGCGCCTTTGCAGCGCGGCGCGGTCATTTCCCTCACGCTACAGCCGATTGGGCAAACCTCGGCGCCCGTCGCCCCGGTGGCTGCCCCCGAAACCCCTGACTTAGCCGAAAACAAGCTCATCACGCCCGCCGAGCCCGACCCGGCCAAGGTGAAGGCCGCCCTGCTGGAGCGCCAGCGCAAGCTGCGCCAGCAGCTAAACGGGGGCGCCGAGCAGGCACAGGCTCGCGCGGCCGAGCCCAACAAATCCAACCGAAAATAACGCTTACCTCCGGCCGGTGCGGCTTTGCGCCGGCTTGTCTTGCTCATGCCTGATCTGACTTCGCCCTCTCATTCGCTTTCTGCATTGCTCGCCGGCCTGCAGGTGCTGGTCCAGCACGGCCCCACTGAGGCAACCGTACAGGGCCTCACGCTGGACTCGCGGCAGGCCGCGCCCGGCACGGCGTTTTTCGCCCTGCGCGGAGCTACCGTCGACGGACACCAGTTTATTTCGAAAGCCGAAGAGCTGGGCGTCAGCGTGGTGGTAGCCGAAGCGCTGCCGACGGAGCTAAGTCCGAACACTACGTATGTGCAAGTGGCCGACAGCGCCGAGGCTATGGCCCGCGTGGCGGCGGCTTTCTACGGGCATCCGTCGCGGAAGCTGCAGCTGGTAGGTGTGACGGGCACCAACGGCAAAACCACCTGCGCCACGGTGCTGCACAAGCTGTTCCGGGAGCTGGGCTACCATGTGGGGCTGCTGAGTACAGTGCAGAACCAGATTGACGAAGAAGTAATTCCGGCTACCCACACCACGCCCGACGCCATTCGGCTGAACGCCCTGCTGGCCCGTATGGTGCAGGCCGGCTGCTCGCACGTATTTATGGAAGTGAGCAGCCACGCCGTGGTGCAGCACCGCGTAACCGGCCTGCACTTCGCGGGCGGCATATTCACCAACCTCACCCACGACCACCTCGACTACCACGGCACTTTCCAGGAATACCTGAAAGCCAAAAAGGGCTTTTTCGACGCGCTGCCCAAGTCGGCGTTTGCCCTCACCAATGCCGACGACAAGCGCGGGCCGGTGATGCTGCAGAACGTGGTGGGCCGCCGCGAATCGTATTCCCTGCGCGGACCGGCTTCGTTCCGGGGCAAGCTCATCGAAAACGCTGTGCACGGGCTGCATCTCGAAATCGACGGGCGCGAGGCGCAGTTCCGGCTGATTGGGGTGTTCAACGCCTACAACCTGCTGGCCGTGTACGGGGCGGCGGTGCTGCTGGGCGAAGAGCCCACGGAAGTCCTCACGGTGCTGTCGGGGCTGACCTCGGCGCCGGGCCGCTTCGAGCCGGTGGTATCGCCGAAGACGCGCGTGACCGGCATCATAGACTACGCGCACACGCCCGACGCGCTGGAAAACGTGCTCCAGACCATTGCCGATATCCGCCAGCCCAGCCAGCAGGTGATTACGGTGGTGGGCTGCGGCGGCAACCGCGACGGCGCCAAGCGGCCCATCATGGCTAACCTGGCGTGCCAAGGCTCCAGCCGCGTGGTGCTCACCTCCGACAACCCCCGCTTTGAAGACCCCCAGGACATTCTAACCCAGATGCAGGCCGGCGTGCAGCCCCAGGACCTGGGCAAGGTGCTCACCATTGCCGACCGGCGCGAGGCCATCAAAACGGCCTGCGCCCTGGCCGGGCCCGGCGACATTGTGCTGGTAGCCGGCAAAGGCCACGAGTCTTACCAGGAAATTAAAGGGGTAAAAACTGATTTTGACGACAAACAGGTGCTGACCGAAATGTTTGCGCTGCTGGACAAATGAGCTTTAGCGCGTCGTGTTTAAGGAGCCAAGTCAGCAAACCAAACCATAAAGATTCCTTCCTGCGCACCCGGCACCCGGCCCGAAGCATTAATTTTGCTGTTCGGCTTTCGCTTTTCCTGACCCGCTGACTTCGCCTTCATGCTGTATTACCTCTTCACTTACCTCTACCAGCACTACCACATTCCCGGTACCGGCGTGTTTCAGTACACCACGTTCCGCGCGGCTATGGCAGTGGTAACTTCGCTAATCATTGCCCAGTACTTTGGCGCGCCCCTCATCCGGCTGCTCCAGCGGCAGCAAATTGGTGAGTCCATCCGCGACCTGGGTTTGCAGGGGCAGATGGAGAAGAAAGGGACGCCTACGATGGGCGGGCTCATCATCCTACTGGCCATTCTGGTGCCGGTGCTGCTGTTTGCCAAGCTCGACAATATCTACATCGTGCTGATGATTCTGAGCACCGTGTGGCTGGGCCTGATCGGGTTTGTGGATGACTATATTAAGGTTGTAAAGAAGGACAAGGAAGGGCTGGCCGGGCGCTTCAAGGTGCTGGGCCAGATTGGCCTGGGTATTACGGTGGGCTGGGTGCTGTTTTTCTCGAAGGACGTGACCGTGCGCCAGTACCTGCTGCCCAACGGCGACCTGTCGGCGGTAGATGCCAGTACCGTGTACCAGGATGTGAAGCTGATGATTACCACCATTCCCTTCGCCAAAAACAACGAGTTGAACTACGGCAACCTGTTCAGCTACGCCGGCCCCTACTTCAACGGGCTGTATAGCATCCTCTACATTCCCATCGTCATCCTCATCATCACGGCCGTGAGCAACGGCGCCAACATCACCGACGGCCTCGACGGGCTGGCGGCCGGCACTTCGGCCATTATCGGCATCACGCTGGCTATTTTCTGCTTTGTGAGCGGCAACGCACTGCTGGCCGACTACCTCGATATCATGTATATCCCGAACTCCGGGGAGCTGGTTATCTTTTGTACGGCTTTCGTGGGGGCCTGTGTGGGCTTTCTGTGGTACAACTCCTACCCGGCGCAGGTATTTATGGGCGACACCGGCTCTTTGGCTATTGGGGGTATCATTGCGGTGCTGGCCCTTATCGTGCGCAAAGAGTTGCTGATTCCGGTGCTCTGCGGCATTTTCCTGATCGAAAACCTGTCGGTGATGCTGCAGGTGAGCTATTTCAAGTATACCCGCCGCAAGTACGGGGAAGGCAAGCGCCTCTTGCGCATGTCGCCGCTGCACCACCACTACCAGAAGCTGGGCTACCACGAAAGTAAAATCGTGTCGCGCTTCTGGATTGTGGGCATTATGCTGGCCGTTATTACCCTCGTCACCCTCAAACTTCGCTAACCCATGACGGCAACCGCAAACGGTCAACGACTGGTAGTGCTCGGCTCGGGCGAAAGTGGGGTAGGAGCGGCGCTGCTGGCGCAGGCCAAAGGCTACGACGTGTTTGTGTCGGATGCCGGAACGCTCAAGCCAAGCTATAAAGAGAAGCTGCAGGCGGCGGACATCCGCTTCGAGGAAGGCCAGCACACGCTCAGCGAGATTCTGACGGCTACGGAAGTCGTGAAAAGCCCCGGCATCCCGGAGAAAGCGCCCGTAGTACAGGCCCTGCGCGAAAAGCAGATTCCCATCATTTCGGAAATTGAGCTGGCCGGGCGCTACACCCGGGCGCAGTGCATCTGCATTACGGGCACCAACGGCAAAACCACTACCACCCTGCTTACCTACCACTTGCTGAAGGAAGCGGGCCTGCGCGTGGGGTTGGCCGGCAACGTGGGCTTCTCGCTGGCCGAGCAGGTTATCGACGACCAGTTCGACTACTACGTGGTGGAAATGAGCTCTTTCCAGCTCGACGATACCTACGACTTCCAGCCCTGGGTGTCGGTGCTGCTCAACATCACCCCCGACCACCTCGACCGGTACGACTACTCTCTGGAGAAGTATGCCCAGTCTAAGCTGCGCATCATGCGCAACCAGGACAGCCAGGGCTATTTCATCTACAACGCCGACGACGAGACTATTCAGCGCTACTTCCAGGCGGCCCTGCGGCCGGTGCGGCAACTGCCCTTCAGCCTCCACGCCCGGCCCGACTACCACCTGGCCGGCTACTATACCGGCGAAGAGCGGCTGTGCGTGGACCTGGAGCCCGGCTACTACGGTAAGACCGAGGAAATCAGCACCAGCAGCTCGCCGCTGATAGGCCAGCACAACCGCCAGAACATCCTGGCGGCCATTTTGTGCGCCCGCGTGGCCGGCGTGGAGGCCGGGCAGATTGAAACCGCCCTGGCTACGTTCCGTAACGCCGACCACCGCCTGCAGCCCGTAGGCGAAATAAATGGCGCCCGCTTCATCAACGACTCCAAGGCCACCAACGTGGAAGCCGCCTGGTACGCCCTCGACGGTATCCGGGAGCCTATCGTCTGGATTGCGGGCGGCACCGACAAAGGCAACGACTACTCCCCGCTGCTAACCCTGGCGCAGTCGCGCGTGAAGGCGCTGATTTGCCTGGGCGTAGACAATGAGAAGCTGAAAGCCGCCTTCGGGCCCGTGCTGCCGCTGGTAGAGGAAACCCAGAGCATGCAGCAGGCCGTGCGCCGCGCCGCCGAGCTGGCCCAACCCGGCGACGTGGTGCTGCTCTCGCCCTGCTGCGCGTCGTTTGATCTGTTCAAAAACTACGAGGACCGCGGCCGGCAGTTCGCTGCCGCCGTGCAGGAACTCGCCGATGAGCAAACCAACGAGGAAGCCAACGAATAGCCTGGGCGCTGCTGCTACCAGGACCGAACGCACTATTTCACCACTTCATCATTTCCCCGCCGGATGGACATCATCAAAAACTGGCTACAGCGCAACCTGAAGGGTGACCCGGTGCTCTGGGGTATTGTGATTCTGTTTTCGCTTATCTCCATTGCGGTGGTATACTCGGCTACGGGTACGCTGGCCTACAAAAAGATGGGTGGCAACACGGAGTACTTCCTCATCAAGCATACCGGGCTGATTTTCGTGGGCTTGTTCTTCATGTGGCTGGCCCACCGCATCGACTACCGGCACTACTCGCGCCTGTCGCTCTACGCCCTGCTGCTGTCGGTGCCGCTGCTGCTGTTTACCTATTTCATGGGCTCGAACATCAACGAGGCCTCGCGCTGGCTTACCATCCCCGTCATCAACCAAACCTTCCAGCCCTCCGACTTGGCCAAGCTGGCCCTCATTGCGCATCTGGCCAGCATGCTCAGCCGCCGCCAGCAGCACGTCGACGATTTCAAGACCACGCTGCTGCCCGTGATGCTGTGGGTGGGGTTGATCTGCGGCATCATCATCATGAGTAACGCTTCCACGGCGCTGCTGCTGTTTGCTACCTGTCTGCTGCTCATGTTCATTGGCCGGGTGCCGCTCAAGCAAATGGCCGTCATGATTGCCATTGGGGCCGTGGTGGGCGGCCTGGGCCTAGCCACCGGACAGCGCTTCAAAACCGTGCAGTCACGCATCGAGAACTTCACCGACAAAACCAAGCCAGTGCCGTTTCAGCTGGAGCACAGCTACATTGCCATTGCCACGGGCGGCGTATCGGGCAAAGGCCCCGGCAAAAGCACCGAGCGCAACATTCTGCCCCACCCATACTCCGACTTCATTTACGCCGTTATCATTGAGGAGTACGGGCTGCTGGGTGGCGTAGCCATCCTGTTCCTGTACCTCGCCTTTTTGTACCGTGGTCTGATTACGGTGATGAACAGCTACGGCGCGTTTGGTGGGCTGCTCTCGGCGGGGCTGAGCTTTAGCCTGGTTTTGCAGGCCATGGTAAATATGGGCGTAGCCGTGGGGCTGGGCCCTATTACCGGGCTGCCGCTGCCCTTGCTGAGCATGGGGGGCACGTCCCTCATTTTCACCGGCATCAGCATCGGCATCATCCTGGCCGTGAGTCGCGGGGAGCGGGAGCTTCGCCCCATGACCGGTGAGCCGGCCGATACCGCCCGCATACCGAAGAAAACGGCGCTGGCGTAGGTAACCCTGAACAATTAGATTTTCTTCTGCTTCCCAACCCAATCCAATGCCCAATTCAGAATTCAGCATTCATAATTCAGAATTGAAACCCTACCGTGTCATCATCAGCGGTGGCGGTACGGGCGGGCATATCTTCCCGGCTGTGGCTATTGCCAACGAGCTGCGCCGCCGCCATCCGGCCGCGGAAATTCTCTTCGTAGGAGCCAACGGCCGCATGGAAATGACGCGCGTGCCTGAAGCCGGCTACCGCATCGTGGGCCTTGATATTACAGGTTTGCAGCGCCGCCTCACCCCCCAGAATCTGCTTTTTCCGGTGCGGGTGTTTCGCTCGGTGCGCAAGGCGGGCAAGCTGCTGGAAGAGTTTCAGCCCGATGCCGTGGTGGGGGTGGGTGGCTACGCCTCGGCTCCGGTGCTGCTGGCGGCTACCTCGCGCGGAATTCCGTCGCTCATTCAGGAACAGAACTCCTACGCCGGCCTAGTAAATAAGCTGCTGGCCCGGCGCGTAAGCAAAATCTGTGTGGCCTACGGTGGCATGGAAAAGTTCTTTCCTGCCGAAAAGCTGGTGCTGACCGGCAACCCCATCCGTAGCGAAATAGCCCAAGGCAGCCGGGAAGAAGCTCTGCGCTTTTTTGGCCTCGATGCCAGCCGCCCCGTGCTACTGGTGGTGGGCGGCAGCCTGGGCGCCCGCACCCTCAACCACGCCACGGCGGCCGCGCTGCCGCGCCTGAAAATGGCCGGGGTGCAGCTGCTCTGGCAAACCGGCAAGCTGTATTACCCCACGGCCCGCGAAGATATGGAGCCTTACCCCGGTACCGGCCTGCACGCGCTGGAGTTTGTGCAGCGCATGGACCTGGCCTACGCCGCCGCCGACGTGGTGATTTCGCGGGCCGGGGCGTTATCAGTGTCGGAGCTGTGCCTCACGGGCAAGCCCTGCGTGCTGGTGCCTTCGCCCAACGTGGCCGAGGACCATCAAACCAAAAATGCCCGCGCCCTCGTCGACCAGGATGCGGCCCTGCTCGTGACGGATGCCGAAGCCAGCCTGCGCCTCTACGACGAAGCCCTGGCCTTGCTCGGCAACCCGGCCCGGCAGCAGCAGCTGACTACCAGCATCCGGCGCCTGGCTCACCCAAACGCCACCACGGCCATCGTGGATGAGCTCGAAAAGCTGATGGTCCGGCCCACGCATTCTTAATTCCTCACTTCTTATCTCGTCATCCTCTTGAGTTCTGTTGCTTCGTTTCCGTACGTCTACTTTCTGGGAGTTGGGGGCATTGGCATGTCGGCGCTGGCCCGCTGGTTCCAGGCCAATGGCCACCACGTGAGCGGCTACGACAAAACCTCAACGCCGCTCACCCAGGCGCTGGAGGCCGAAGGCATCCTCATTCACTACGAGGATGCCGTGGACAACATTCCGGTGGAGGTGCGCACAAACCAAGCCCAGACCCTGGTCGTACTCACGCCCGCCATTCCGGCCGACCACCGGGAGTGGGCCTGGCTGCGCGAGCAGGGCTACGACATCCGCAAGCGCAGCCAGGTGCTGGGCGTACTCACGCAGGGCCGGCCTACCATTGCGGTGGCCGGCACCCACGGCAAAACTACTACCAGCAGCATGGTGGCTCACCTGCTGCACCACGCCGGTGTGCCTTGCGCTGCATTTTTGGGTGGTATTTCCGTGAACCTGGGCTCGAACTTACTGCTGCCAACGGCCGGCCCAGATGCTGATAAGGCGCCCGTGGTAGTGGAGGCCGATGAGTACGACCGGTCATTTCTCACGCTGCGACCCACCATTGCCATCGTTACCAGCACCGACGCCGACCACCTCGATATCTACGGCCATAAGGATGCATTGGTGGAGTCATTCCGGCAGTTTGTAAGCCAGATAGAGCCCGGCGGCACGCTCATCATCAACCACACCGCCGATGCCAGCGTGGCCGCAGCCACGCCGGTCGGGGTGCGCGTTATTCGCTACGGTCTCACGACCGAGCAAGGCCCTGAGCTACACGCGTCCGCCATTACGGCCCGGGGGCACCAGTTTCACTTCAACCTGCACAGCCCGGCCGGCGTGGTGCCCGACCTGGAGCTGGCGGTGCCCGGCTACCACAACGTAGAGAATATGCTGGCCGCTGCCTGCGTGGCGCTGCTGCAGGGCGTGGCCCCGCAGCCCCTGCAAGCTGCCGTGGCTGCCTACCGGGGCGTGAAGCGCCGCTTCGAATTTATTGTAACCACACCTGAGAAAATATATGTGGATGATTATGCCCACCATCCGCGCGAAATCGAGGCCTTCTTACGTTCATTGCGGGCATTATATCCGGGTAAAAGGCTGCGCGTAATTTTTCAGCCGCATTTATTTTCCCGCACCCGGGATTTCGCCGCTGGCTTTGCTGAGAGTTTAAGTATTGCCGATGAGGTGCGGCTGCTGGATATTTATCCGGCCCGCGAATTGCCGATGACAGGAGTTTCTTCCGAAATTATTTTCCGCGGTATTACTTCACCCTCTAAACTCCTGCAAACCAAAGAACAAGTGCTGCGCGACGCCGAAATCGATACTACTTTTGACGTGTTGGCTACCGTCGGCGCGGGGGATATTGATCAGTTGGTTCCGCGCCTGAAAAATATTTTACAAAACCGCTGGCATGGATCTGAAGCGTAAGGCAAATAATTTACTTTTTGCTACCGGGTGTCTGGTACTTTTCGGGGCTCTGGCCGTATTTGCCGGCGTGCGGCAAACCCAGCGCCCCGTGGGTGAGGTCGTCGTTTCCATTGGCAACGAATCCAACAACTACTTCATTAGTGAGCGGGAAGTAACCAGCCTGCTCACGCGCAACGGCCGCCAGCGCCTCGAAGCAGCCATTCCTGGGGAGCTGGATCTGAAAGCGCTGGAAAACCGCCTCAAGACCCACAGCTTCGTGAAAGACGCGCAGGTGTACCGCGACCTGGCCGGCAACCTGCACGCCGACGTGCGCCAGAACCGCCCCATTGCCCGCCTCGTGCACGCCAATACCCGCTTAGACAGCTACATCGACGCGGAAGGGGAGCAGCTACCTTTGTCAAACCTGTTCACGGCCCGGGTGGTGCCGGTATCGCGTCAGGGCAACCAGCCTTTGCAAGCTGCATTTTTTCAGGATTCGACCGGGCGCCGGTATTTGGATTTCCTCCGGTATATCGATGAGCATCCGTTCTGGCGGGCGCAGGTAGCGGAAGTATTTATTGGGCCAAACGGAAAATTATCCTTCACCCAGCAAGTAGGCGACCAGCGTGTAGAATTTGGCTTTCCCGAGAATATTTCGGAGAAATTTGCGAAACTAATGGTATTTTACCGGCAGATACCGCCCGTATTAGGCTGGGACACGTACCACCGCGTCAACGTCGAATTCAAAGATCAAATCATTTGTGAGTAAGCAACGGCTTGCTTCTACGCTGCAAATAGGCGTTTTTTGCAGAACATCCCCTCCCCGAACCCTCCAACCTCACTCGCTTCCGTCTCATGCAACACGATAAGATTGTAGTCGGCCTCGACATTGGTACCACCAAAATCTGCGCTCTGGTAGGGCGCAAAAACGAGTTCGGCAAGCTTGAGATACTGGGCATGGGCAAAGCCGTGTCCGAAGGCGTAGTGCGCGGTATCGTGTCGAACATCGACAAAACCGTGGACGCCATCAAAAAAGCCATCCGTCAGGCCGAAGAGCAATCCGGTATCAATATTGGCGTGGTGAACGTGGGTATTGCCGGGCAGCACATCAAGAGCCTCCAGCACAACGGCAGCATCACCCGCGCTTCGCAGGACAGCGAAATCACGCAGGACGACGTGAACCGCCTCACCAACGACATGTACCGGCTGGTAACCCCGCCCGGCTCCGAAATCATCCACGTAATGCCCCAGGACTACAAGGTGGACTACGAGGAAGGTATCATGGACCCGGTGGGCATGTCGGGCGTGCGCCTGGAAGGCAACTTCCACATCATCACGGCGCAGAGCACGGCCATCAACAACATCAACAAGTGCGTAACCAAGGCCGGGCTGGAAATCGACAACCTGATTCTGGAGCCCTTGGCCTCGAGCATGTCGGTGTTGAGCGAAGAGGAAAAGGAAGCCGGCGTCGCGCTGATTGACATCGGCGGCGGTACTACTGACCTAGCCATCTTCAAAGACGGCATTATCCGCCACGCAGCTGTGCTGCCGTTCGGTGGCAACATCGTGACCAGCGACATCAAGCAAGGCTGCCTGGTGATGCAAAACCAAGCCGAGCAACTCAAGGTGAAGTTCGGCAAAGCCATTGCCGAGGAAGCCTCCGAGTACGAAATCGTGAGCATTCCGGGTCTGCGCGACCGGGCACCCAAGGAAATTTCCCTCAAGAACCTGGCCTACATCATTGAGGCCCGGATGGAGGAAATTATTGAGTTGGTATACGCTGAAATCCAGCGCACCGGCCACGGCGACAAGCTGGCCGCCGGCATTGTGCTGACGGGCGGCGGCTCGCAGCTGCAAAACCTAGTGCAGCTTACCGAATACGTAACTGGCCTGGATACCCGCATCGGTTACCCCAACGAGCACCTCGGCAAAAGCAAAATCGAGGCGGTAAAGTCGCCGATGTACGCTACCACCGTGGGCTTGGTGCTGTCGGGCTACCGCTCCCTAGATGAGCGGCAGAACCGCAACTCGCACGAGGAAGAGGTGTACCGTCCCGCGCCCGAAGCCCGTCCGGCCGTTAGCACGCCTGCTCCGGCGGCTTCCGCGCCGGCGGCTCCGGCCGAGCCCAAAAAGCCTTCCGGCGCCGGTAAGTTTTTCCAGGACATCATCAGCCGTACCAAAGGGCTGCTGATTAATGATTTCGACGACCAACAGTACTAAGGTCAATTAATAATTAAGAATTACTAATTAGGAATTGAGTTGGCAAAGCGACCCTATCAAAGGTGCTTGGCAGACTCTCAATTCTGATTCTTAATTCTTAATTATTAATTATTAATTGACACTCGTCATGGATTTTAAATTCGATATACCTTCCCAATCCAAGTCCATCATCAAGGTGATTGGCGTAGGTGGTGGCGGCTCCAATGCCGTCAACCACATGTTCAGCCAGGGCATCAAGGACGTGGAGTTCATCATCTGCAACACCGACAAGCAGGCCCTGGCTTCCTCAACGGTGCCCAACCGCCTGCAGATCGGCATGGACCTGACCGAAGGCCTGGGTGCCGGCGCCAATCCCGAACGCGGCAAGCAGGCCGCCATTGAAAGCCGGGAACAAATCCGCGAGCTGCTGAGCAATGGCACCAAGATGGTGTTCATCACGGCCGGTATGGGCGGCGGCACCGGTACGGGCGCAGCGCCTGTTATTGCCAAGGTAGCCAAGGAGCTGGGCATTCTGACGGTGGGCATCGTGACGGCACCCTTCATGTTTGAGGGCAAGAAAAAGCGCCAGCAGGCTGAAATGGGCATCCGGGACCTGAGCGACAACTGCGACACGGTGCTGGTGATTCTTAACGATAAGCTGCGCGAGATTTACGGCAACCTGCCCATCCGCGCCGCCTTCGCCAAGGCGGATAACGTGCTGAGCACCGCCGCCAAATCCATTGCCGAAATCATTACTGTAACGGCCGATGTGAACGTGGACTTTGAAGACGTGAAAACCGTCATGAAAGACTCCGGTGCGGCCGTAATGGGCAGCAGCATCACGGAAGGGGAAAACCGGGCCCGCCGCTCAGCCGAAGAAGCCCTGGCCTCACCGCTACTCAACAACACGGACATCCATGGAGCGCAGAAAATCCTGCTTTCTATTATGTCGGGCGACCAGGCCGAGCTGGAAATGGATGAGCTAACTGAAATTACGGAGTACATCCAGGATAAGGCCGGCCAGAACGCCGAGGTAATCTTCGGGCACGGCATCGACCCAACCCTGGGCCAGAGCATCCGTGTGACGGTTATTGCCACCGGTTTCGCCCGCGACGCGCACACCATCACGCAGGTAGCGGCCTACTCCAATGAGCCCGCCGCGGCACCTAATCCGCAGATTGATATTTTCGATAAGGACCGCCAGGATGCTCCAGCGGCCACCACTTCGGTAGTACCCTCATTCGGAGCGCCGGTGACAGCAGCGTCAGCACCTAATGCGCCGGAGCCGCCCAAGGTCACGTTCGACCTTGAAACCTCGCCGTACACATATGAGCCCCCGGTTGCCGCGCCGTCTACGCCCGCCCCGGAGCCCATCGTATTTCAGCACCCGGCACCCGCCCCGCAACCGCTGGCTTCGCGGCCGGCGCTGGATGCCCGGGCCGATGAGCGCCGCCGACGCCTGCAGGAGCTGAGCAACGGCCTGACGAACGAGGCTATCAAAGATCAGCTGGACACGCCCGCTTATCTGCGCCGCCAGGTGAAGCTGGAAAATGTGGTGCCGTCGAGTGAGCGGAATATTTCCCGCTTCAACCTCTCCGACGACAACGAGCTGCTGGGCGACAACCGCTTCCTGCACGACAACGTGGACTGATACTAAAGTACTTACCCTTATCAGGCAGCCGCTGGAGCAATCCGGCGGCTGTTTGCTTTTGCGTGACTAAGGGAAGCGAAGCCCAAAATGAAAATGATGGCGGTGGCCTGGTTTATATTAATGATAATTAGGTTGTTACACTTCTTGCGTTCCTAGGCCTCATTGGGAATACCTACTGGCAGGGGTTACTTACCTGCTTATTGGTATACTCATTGCCATAGCGGCGTCAGAGCGCTGGCTTTTTAGCGGGTGTAGATTTTTGACAAGCTGTGGCTCAGGGGATAGGTGTTGAAGGCCTTGCCGCATCTACCAGCAAAAGAGTGCTTTCAAATTTCTATTTCAGTGAATAAAGGCTGCTGCCGCTCGTTGATTAGTGTAAACTATCAGCACTTGATTTACCACAGACTTTCCCACATGCATTCTTTTTTCCTGCCAGGGCCATTTTTTAAATCAATTGCTGGTCTCACTCTTTTAGGGGCCTTGCTGGCCTTCTGGCTTTTTCCTGAAGCTGGTTGGGCAAATCCCGGAGTGCCCGTCAACGGCTTCAACCTCGCTGAGCCTGCCGTTGTCCGCTACATTTACTTTGAGGATTCGGACCCTGCCTATGCTAAAAGTGCTGAGGAACTGGCCAGGGAGTTGAGCTTGACGGGTGCTGTTTGGAAAGCCCAAAATGTAGTGGGTGGCTGGAACCGAACTGGTATTTTCCTGGGGTCTTTAGCCGTATTGAGCAAGCATATGCAGCCGGATGAGGTAGCGGCGCTCAGCAGCATGGAAAATGATGGTTACTGGCTGCACCTTCAGCAGAATGCGGGCTACGTGGCGGTTCGTTCGGCGGCGGCGCTACCTTCGGCGTCGGCTGGTTTGCGCTTTGCCTTGGGATTTCGCTACTATCTGCCAAACCGAAACTGGGAATACTACCCTGACCTCACCAGCCTGCCCGACCTCAAGCAAGGGCCTCCTATACCGTTAATGGCCAACCGGGGAATGTTTTACGGGTATGGAGCCGGCAGCAAGAAATTAGAGGAAGAAACCACCCGCTGGAAATTGAACAATGGCCTAGCCCTAGACAATGCCGTATCAACCGGGCATTCCTGGCCCGGGTTCTACTCCCGGCACAAAGCGGAATTTGCGGCGCACCCGGAGTGGTTTGCCGCCGCCAGTGACGGTTCCCGGCGAGTATTGAAAGCGAACATGGGGCAATCTCAAAGTGTTAGCTTTTGCGTGACCAATAAAAAGCTGATAGCGGCCCTGCAGGCAGATGCTTTACAGCGCCTGCAAACTCAAAATATGTACTCGCTGGATCCCAGTGATGGAATGGACGAAAAAGCCGTTTGTCAGTGCGAAAATTGTCAGGGTCTCGGTTCAGTATCTAACATTGTTTTTTACTTAGCCAACCAGGTAGCTGAAGCAGTTGGTAAAGCCTTTCCTTATAAGAGTGGGAGAGGATTAGAATTCAACAAGATGGTAGGTATGTATGCTTATGCTCAGCACGCATTTCCCCCTGATTTCCCAATACACCAAAACGTATTTGTGCTGGTGGCAACTGCATATAATTCCTCTCCGCTTTCCTACGATGACCTTTTTAAGAAGTGGAACGAGAAAGCAAAAAATCATTGGGGAATCAGAGACTATTGGGGCGTCATGCAATGGGATGCAGACCTGCCCGGGCGCTCAAAGCTCAGGACGTCAGCTTATGCATCGGAACTGCGTAAATATGCGGCTCTGGGAGCAATAGCCATAAATACTGAAACCATTGCCGGTTGGGTGTCTCGTGGTATAGGCCAGTACACGGCAGCTACGGTACTGCGCGACGGTAGCCAAAACGCCGAGGAGCTAACCGAGGTGTTCTATACCCAGATGTTTGGGAAGGCAGCCCCTATACTGAAACCGATGTTCACGGACTGGCAAAGCCAAATGGCAGGAATGCCTACTGAAGAAGATCTGCGTGCATGGAGCGTATTAGTTCAAAAAGCCCTTGCACTGGCTGAGCAGGAGAAGAACCCGTTGCTCCGGCATAGGGTATTGGATATTGCGGCCTATCTGCACTATATCAATCTGCTGCGCAGTTGGAGAGTAGCGCCCGCCGACCCTGGTTATATTCGCTACATAGCGCTGCTAAGCTGGGCTTGGCGTCTGCGGGAAACCGGCTTAATTGCCAGCCAGGCACTGGTTCGTACGTATGCGAACTCGAAAGCTCCAACCAAAGACCTTCATTTTTCTAATGCATCTGCTCCTTGGAAACAGACTACAATGGTAACGGATGAGGAAATTCTCAAGAACCTGACCGCTGATGTGGCATCTTTGAAAAAGCCAAGGGCAAATGTCAAGGCAGTTGATTACAATTACTCCACCTATTCTGTATACCAGCCTGCCGTTGTCAGCAAAGAGGTTCACCGCCAGTTTCGGGGCAATTTTCGCCTAGTGGTTGCGGGTGGTACCGGTGGCTCCCTCGGACTGCGGGTTGGCTTGATTAAGGGTTCTGGTAAAAGCAGCTCTATTCAGTTTGGGACAGCCCCGAATGCAGCCGTAAAATTGCCGATCGGGAAGTTAGTTGATGTTCCAGTACCGCAGGCCGGCCCTCAGATATGTACAATTGTCGATAATAACAAAGGAGTTCAGCTAAGCTCACGCGCCGGAGTGAAATGCAGTGTATTTGCCAGCAAGCAGAGCCCCCTACACAGCTTCGCCCGGAATGAGTGGTGCTTTCTGGTGCCGGAGGGTACCACCGTTTTCGGGATCTGGAAAAAAGGAGTATACACGCTTGTATCACCCAGCGGCCGCCGGATCACGCAGCAGACAAGTGGCGAACTGCTGGAGTACTATGAGGTAGGCAAAGCCGAGACGGGCATCTGGAAATTAGAAGCTCAATCAGGCACTTTATACCTGATAGGGGTACCTCCCGTCCTGGCCCCAACGGCCGCCCACTTGATAGTACCCACCGAGAAAAGCAGCAAGGCTAAGTAAGCGGCCGGCTTACGCTTAGCAAACGGCTCCGGTATGCGGCTTTCGTGGTTCGGTCAGCTTGCGCTACTACCCCAAACGCAACAGCGCCCCCGGAGCAATCCGGCGGCGCAGTTGTTGTATAAAGGTGGAACAAATCAGGGTTGCAGAGGCGGGAACTGGCTGGTGGCGCTGGTATCGGCAATAGCCATAAACCGGTGGGCTGGTTCCGCTATTTCCCGATCTACGCTCAGGGGCCTGGTAACCGCGTGGCTGCAGGCGCCAAACAACGGCGTCAGCAGCAGCAAAGAGTACAAGGTGCGTTTCATAATGGGCCTGATACGGGAGGATACTCCCGGTGTTACTTACAGGTGAAAATATAACGCCAAGCAGTAACTATATAGTTCCTTGATTATTAAGGAGTAAATGGATTACTGAATTGCTTGGCCTGGATAAAGGCAGAGTCGGTGAGGGTGCGCAGGAAAGCCAGGAGTTGCTGCTGCTCCAGCGGGGTAAGGTCCAGCTTTGTGCCTTTTGGGGTATTGGAAAGCAGCATGTTGGGGTCGAGAAAAGGGCTGTTGCGCTCCACATGCTCGTTGTAGTGGGCCAGCACTTCCTCCAGCGTCCTGAAGCGCCCGTCGTGCATGTAGGGTGCAGTGAGGACAATGTTGCGCAGGGTAGGGGCCCGAAACTTGCCTTGGTCAGTTGCCTGGCCGGTAACGCCGCCCCGTCCGGCATCGGCAAAGGTGGCGTCCAAACCATTATTGAAAAACTCTGGCGAATTAAACAGCCCCGTGGTTTCGAGGTGGCAATGGTGGCAGGCCGCCCCGCGCACGAAAATGCCTCCTACCTCGCCGGGGTGGCTGCGGAACAGGAAAGCGCCCATCTGCTCGTCGCGGGTAAGGTCGGTTTCGTGGCGCAGGAACTGGTCGTAGCGGGAGTTGGCCGAAATCAGGGTGCGCTCAAACTGTGCCAGGGCCTTCAGAACGTTGGTTTCGGTAATCGTCTGGCTGCCGAAGGCCTTGGCAAACAAGGGTGGATACAGCGCCGTCTGC
This sequence comes from Hymenobacter guriensis, assembly GCF_015773195.1. Taxonomy (GTDB): domain Bacteria; phylum Bacteroidota; class Bacteroidia; order Cytophagales; family Hymenobacteraceae; genus Hymenobacter; species Hymenobacter guriensis. The sequence continues at coordinate 144,905 of NZ_JADWYK010000001.1, read as the reverse complement.
TGCAGCTTGCGCACGCCCTCGCCTAGGCTCTGGTGCATCTCCACCGTGTTTTCGATGGGCAAACGCGCTTGGTCTTCCAGGGTGTGGGCCGCGCCGTCCCAGTTGAGGTTAGGTTCCCACAGCACATTGGCCAACGACATGGTAGAGCGGGCGTGCTCCTGCCCATCAGCCCCAAGCGCCCGGGCCCGGCCATCGGTGAAAGCCTTGCTTTGCTGGTGGCAGCTGCCGCAGGAAATGGTGCTGTTGCGCGAAAGGCGGGGCTCATAAAACAGCATCCGGCCCAGGGCCACGCCTTCCTGCGTCAGTGGGTTATCGGTCGGAATGGGGGGGCGAGCAGGCAGGCCCGAGGGTAGCTGCAGCTCATAGGGCGTAGCGGCAAAGGGTGCTACGGGTTCGGTTTCCCCATCCGGCCCGCACCCGCCCGCCAGCAAGGGCGCAATCGCCAAGGCCGGCCAGAAACGGCGCCAGAAAGAAAAGAAAGTCATGTGCCGCAACGCCTGAAGAGAGAAACCAATAGACCAACTAAACCAGCCAGGGCAGAACAGTTGTAGTGCCCCAGCTGGTTCAGTAAACCAAGCTGCATACTGCCGGCGTATGCCGGCAGTATGCAGCACCCAGGGCTAAAATAAGTATTTGGTTTGTTTGAAGCTGTAGCCTACCGCCAGCACGAGCCGGCCGGCGCTGGCCGGGTGGTCGGTAGCGGCAGTATACACCGGAAACTGGGCGCTGGCGTTCAACGACACATTTTTGTAGTATACGTCCAGACCGGGCCCGAGCAGCGCGTTGTTCATGGCGTGCTCCCCCGTCAGGCGGCCTTCGAGGGTTTCGCCTTTGGTTCTTTCGTAAAAAAACTGCGCCGAGGGGTATACCTGCCAGTCGGCCTGTAGCGGGAGCCGGTAAAACAGATTTACAAACGAGCTGGTGCTGGGGGCGGTGCTTTCCTGAAAGGCGTTGCGGGTAGCCTGCCGGTAGCTGGTGTTCAGGCTCAAGCCTACGTTGCGGTAGCTGCCAATGTAGTTGAGATACACAAACCCGTCGGTGGTGCCGGTGCCGGGCTGGGTAAGGGTAGGGTAGCGCCGCCCGTTTACATTGCGCCGCCGGAAGTCGCCGGTGGGCAGCTTGGCGCCACCGCCCACAATCAGGCGGCTTTGCACGCCGGCCGTCTCGATGTTGCGCAGCAGATGGTAGCCTGCAAACACCGTCACGTCGCCCAGCCCCGATTGCGTCAGCTCCCGGCCGTTGGCGTAGGACGTGTTCATGGCATAGGGCACGAAGATGTTTATTTCCAGTTTTTTAGCTAGAAAGTACTTGGCGCGCAGCTCCACCACCCGAAACACTTCGTAATCGTGTGGGTCGCCGTTGTGGGCGTGGCGGTAGTTGTCGTCGTGGTTGAGGTGGCGGGGGAAAAATGGCCGCGCTCCGGTTGGAAAGAAACGGGGTTGCTGACCAAGCTGCTGGTAGCCGTTGAAAGCCCGGTAACGGTGCATCAGCGCCACGCTGCTTTGGTTGTCATAAGGCGTGATGCCCATAAAGCAGCCGCAGATGTCGCAGGCATGCACCCGGTAGAACCCCAACAGCAGAACAAGAAAGACAGGGAAAGACTTCATCGTGAAAATCCGGAAAAAGAAATTAGTTGCCCGCCGTTAGCGGTCCTTTTCGCTGAGTCGGGCATCGTGCAGAAACCGCTCATCGGTGAGCGTACCGAGGAACGCCAGCAAATCGGCTTGCTCACCAGCCGTAAGCGGAATGCCCAGCTGCCCATCGGCGCGGCGGAGCTGCGGATCGAGGGTAGGGGACTCTGTTACGCCGTGGTCGTAGTGGGCCAGCACCTGCGCCAGGGTGGCAAAGCGCCCATCGTGCATGTAGGGCGCCGTGCGGGCCACATTGCGCAGGGACGGCACCTTGAAGCGGCCCCGGTCGGCGCGTTGCTGCGTAATGTGCGCCCGGCCGGAGTCGGCCGCAAAGCCCCCAGGTAGCCCGTTGTTGCGGTACGACTCATCGGTAAACAAATCCGTGGCGTGGCAGCTGGCACACTTCTGTCGCAGCACCGACAGGCCGCGTAGCTCGGCCGGCGTAAGCGTGCCTCCGGCTTCGCCGCGCGCGTACTGGTCGTAGCGGGAGTTGGCCGAAGTAAGCGAAGCTGTGAACTGCGCCAGGGCCCGTAACAGCTGCTGCGAATCGATGGGCTTGCGGCCGTACACCTCGGCAAAGCGGCGCTGGTAGTCGGCGTCGGCATTGAGCTTGCGCAGCACGTTTTCCAGCGTTTCGTCCATCTCCACCGGATTGGTGAGCGGGGCCAGCGGCATTGTTTCCAGGTGCTTGGCGCCCCCATCCCAGAGCAGCTCCCGGCGCCAGCGCAGGTTCTGGAGCGCGGGCGCATTGCGGGTGCCCAGGCGGTTGTCTACCCCATGGCTGAGGCGGTGGTCGGCGTGGGCGAAGGCGGCAAACTGCTGGTGGCAGCTACCGCAGGATACCTCACCGCTACGGGACAGCAGCGGGTCATAGAACAGTACCCGGCCTAGCGCAAACCCAGCCGGCGTAGGCGGATTCTCTTCGGCGGAGTACACGGGAGCCGGAAAGTTGGCCGGCACTACCATGCCGGGCACTTCCTCCAAGGGCGCGGCCTCCTCAGCCGATGAGCAAGCCAAGGGGAGCCAGCCGGCCAGCCCCAGGGCCAGCCGGCACATCATACGGTGTACCATTGCCTAGTTGGCGTGCACGTGGTCCACGGTTATCATGCCGGCGGCCTGGTTGTCGGCTATACGCACTGCATTAGCGCCGCCCATCACGTCGGAAGCCGTAGCGAAGCGGATGGTATTCACCCCGGAAAACAGCTTGAGCACATCGGTTTGCAGGTGCACGGCCGGGGTTCGATTTGGGCGAATCAGAATGGTAGCGCCTTTCAGGGAAGGCGAAACCGTGCGGATAGTGTTGTTGGGGGTTTTGAAGCCACCGATATGAAAGATTAGCCCGCCATTGGACGCCTGCGGGGAGGTACCTTCCAGCTTGGTGTAAATATAGCCCGAGTTCCAGGTCCAGAACATGTTATTTATCGGGTCAAGCGCGCCGGTTTGAGCGCCCGACACGTTGCGGGTGCTGTCTACTCCAATAACAAAGCTCAGGGAGGTATAGTCGCCGGCCGGAATGCTGTCCAGCGTGAAAGCTTTGGACGCTGGCTTGGCCTCATCTACCAGAAAGTAGCTCTCCGGCACCAGGTACGTGCTGCCATCGGCTTTGCCCAGGCTGAAGTTGGAGAGGTAGTAGCGGAAGGTAGACACCGTGAACTGGTCGCCAGCCGGCGTGGTGTAGCTGCCGGTGTTCAGCACCAGCGGCTGCTCGCCAACCAGGTGGTCAATTTCAATGTCGAGCGTGCCGGGCTGGGTGGGTGCGGGGTCCTTGTCGTCGCAGCTGGTGAGCAGTGTGGCCACAAAAAGCAGGGAAGTACTGAGAAGGGAAAACAAACGGAAATACATCGAAGAAGCGCGTTAGGCTGAAAACGGAAAAGCACGGCCGGCAGCCACCCCTTACCAATGAAGCGGCGGCTGTCAACCTGTCAAACCCCGGCAGGGGTTCAAGCAATGGAGTTCAGACGTGTAGCGCGGGAGGATGCAGGAGGCTATAGGCCGGCGCAAAGGCGTAGCAGCTGGCTACGCTGGCTGCAAACTTGGCCGCTGGTGTGTAGGCCGGCAACGGGGAGGGAACGAAGCAGACCAGGGGCGGCAACACTTCGTACTTGAGCTTGGCAAAACCCAACTGAGGGGCCTTTCGCTCGGTTTCGGTGGCTTTGCGCAGCTGCTTGGCAAGGTGGCAGCGGCCGTTGCAGCGCATTCGGGGCTTGGCTTTGTTGATGCAGAACAGACGCGTAATCTGCTCCTTCTGCAGCTGGTAATTCACGACCAGCAGCTCCCGACTAAACGTCTGGAGCAGAATCAGGCAGGTCAGAAATAAAGCCAGCAGACGCGTCACGGGAAATCCTGTCAGGTGCTTTGGGTGCGCTAAATGTACGCACGCCCGCTAGAAAACAAGACGCACGGCTACCAGGCAGCTACCTGGGCGGCCTGCTCGCGCAGGAGTTGGAGCAGCAAGGGCTGGGTAAGCTGGCCGTCCGGCGTCAGGTGGGCATCAATGCCGGGCAGCCGCACGCGGGCGGGCAGCACAATGGTTCCTAGGTACATGAGCACGTCGGTGAGGTGGCTGAGGGCCAGCAGGCCGCCTTGCTGCCCGGTGCCCAGCCCCACCAGCGCCGCCTTCTTGCCGCGGATGCCGCCGGGGTAGGGCAGGCCGTCGATGAATCCTTTGAGCGCACCCGGAAAAGAGCAGTTGTACTCCGGCACCACAAAAACGAGCGTATCGGCCTCCTCGGCCAATCGGGCCAGCTGGTTGAACTCCTCGTGCTGGCCGGTATTGTGGTAGAGGGCTTCGGTTAGAAAGGCGGGTGGCAGGGCTACGAGGTCCAGGATCTGGTGCGGCGCCCCCAGCTCCGTCAGCAGCTGGGCATAGAGGTTGGTGACCTGCCGGGCACGGGAGTTGGGGCGGTTGGTGCCGGAAATCAGCGTTATCATAAAGCCTGGTATAAAGAGGAAAGCAGGCCGCTGCTCTGACGCAGCTTTCGGCCTGTGCTTCTGAAAAACAAAAAAGCGAACCGGTTGGCCGGTTCGCTTTCCTATAGCTCAACCACGAAGGCTACGCAAGGTTATTCGAAGACGCCTTGGCGGCCAGGAATTCGCGGTTTAGGATGGCAATATTTTCCAGCGAAATGCCCACGGGACACTCAGCGGCGCAGGATCCGATGTTGGTGCAGGCGCCAAAGCCTTCTTTGTCCATCTGAGCTACCATGTTTTCCACGCGGGACTTGCGCTCTACCTGGCCCTGGGGCAGCAAGGCCAGCTGGCTTACCTTGGCCGACACGAACAGCATAGCCGAGGCATTTTTGCAGGACGCCACGCAGGCACCGCAGGCAATGCAGGTAGCTGCCTCAAATGCGCGGTCTGCAATTTCCTTCGGAATCGGAATTTCGTTGCCGTCGGGCGTGCCGCCGGTATTCACGCTCACGTAGCCGCCCGCCTGAATGATGCGGTCGAAAGCCGAGCGGTCCACGCTCAGGTCTTTGTTGACGGGAAACGCGTTGGCGCGCCAGGGCTCGATGGTGATGGTGTCACCGTCGGAGAACTTGCGCATGTGCAGCTGGCAGGTGGTCGTGCCCTTCTCGGGGCCGTGGGCCCGGCCGTTGATGAACAGGTTGCACGAGCCGCAGATACCTTCGCGGCAGTCGTGGTCGAAGGCCACCGGCTCCTCGCCTTTGCGCAGCAGGTCTTCGTTGAGCACATCCAGCATTTCCAGGAACGACATATCCGGGGAAATGTCTTTTACCTGGTAATCCACAATCCCGCCCTTGGCAGTGCGGTTTTGCTGCCGCCACACCTTCAGGGTGAGGTTCATTGGTTTGGCGTTGGGGTTACTTCCGGCCATTGTATTGTTGGGGACTTGGGGACTTAGGGACTTGGGTACTTGGTTTGTGGCCAACCTGTCTCGGGTCCTGGATTTTCAAAAAGAAAAGTAAGTAGGAACACGAAGGAAATTCTTGAGGTCTCAAGGACAGCCAAGTCCCTAAGTCCCCAAATTCCTGATTCCCTACTTGTAGCTACGCTGCGTGAGCTTGACGTTTTCGAACTGCAGCTCTTCCTTGTGCAGGACTTCGGGCTGATTGTCGCCCACGTACTCCCAGGCAGCCACGTAGGCGTACTCGTCATCGTTGCGCTTGGCCTCACCCAACTCGTCCTGGTACTCCTCGCGGAAGTGGCCGCCGCAGCTTTCGTTGCGGTTGTAGGCGTCGTCTATCATCAACTCGCCCAGCTCCAGGAAGTCGGCCACGCGGCCTGCTTTCTCCAGTGTCTGGTTCATGTCCTCGCTCACGCCCACTACTTTCAGGTCGCTCCAGAACTCCCGGCGCAGCTTCTGAATCTCGGCTTTGGCGTGGCGCAGCCCTTCGGCGTTGCGGGCCATGCCGCAGTATTCCCACATAATATGGCCCAGCGCCTTGTGGAAGTCGTCGGGGGTGCGGGTACCATTGATACTCAGCAGCTGCTGAATCCGGGTGCGTACGGCCGTTTCTGCCTCGTTGAAAGCCGGGTGCTCCGTCGTTACCGGCTTGGGCGTAGTCTTCGCCAGATAGTCGCCGATGGTGTACGGAATTACGAAGTAGCCGTCGGCCAGACCCTGCATCAGCGCCGAGGCACCGAGACGGTTGGCGCCGTGGTCGGAGAAGTTGCACTCACCGGTGGCGTAGAGGCCGGGAATGGTGGTTTGCAGGTTGTAGTCTACCCAGAGGCCGCCCATAGTGTAATGCACGGCCGGATAAATGCGCATGGGCTGCTCGTAGGGGTTTTCGCCGGTGATTTTGGCGTACATATCGAACAGGTTGCCATACTTCTGGGCTACCGAGTCGGCGCCGGTGCGCTTGATGATGTCGGCAAAGTCCAGGTACACGGCCAGACCGGTGGCCCCCACGCCGCGCCCTTCGTCGCACATCTGCTTGGCATTGCGCGAAGCTACGTCGCGCGGCACCAGGTTTCCGAAAGCGGGGTATTTGCGCTCCAGGAAGTAGTCACGCTCTTCTTCAGGAATGTCCTGCACCCGAATCTGACCGGCGCGCAGGCGCTCAGCCATTTCCTTGGTGGCCGGCACCCACACGCGCCCGTCGTTGCGCAGGCTTTCTGACATCAGCGTGAGCTTCGACTGGTAGTCGCCCGATACGGGAATGCAGGTGGGGTGAATCTGGGTAAAGCAGGGGTTGGCAAACAGCGCGCCTTTCTTGTGGGCGCGCCACGGGGCCGTTACATTGCAGTACTTGGCGTTGGTGCTCAGGTAAAACACGTTGCCGTAGCCGCCGGTAGCCAGCACCACCGCGTGGGCGGCGTGCTTTTCGATTTCACCGGTAATCAGGTTTCTCGTTACAATGCCCTGGGCTTTGCCATCTACCACTACCACGTCCAGCATTTCGGAGCGGGTATAGAGCTTCACTTTGCCGTAAGCCACCTGCCGACTCAGGGCCGAGTAGGCGCCCAACAACAGCTGCTGCCCGGTCTGGCCGCGGGCATAGAACGTGCGGCTTACCTGCGCACCCCCGAAAGAGCGGTTAGCCAGCAACCCACCATACTCACGGGCAAAGGGTACGCCCTGGGCCACGCACTGGTCAATGATGTTTACCGATACCTGGGCCAGCCGGTACACGTTGGCTTCGCGGGCACGGTAGTCACCGCCCTTGATGGTGTCGTAGAACAGGCGGAACACCGAGTCCCCGTCGTTCTGGTAGTTTTTGGCAGCATTGATACCGCCTTGCGCGGCAATGGAGTGCGCGCGACGAGGCGAGTCGTGGTAGGTGAAGGCCTTTACGTTGTAGCCCAGCTCGGCCAGCGAAGCCGCCGCCGAAGCGCCGGCTAGCCCCGTGCCTACCACAATCACGTCGTACTTGCGCTTGTTGGCAGGGTTGACGAGCTTAACGTTGAACTTATGCGTGTCCCACTTCTCGGCCAGGGGGCCTTCGGGAATTTTGGAATCCAGATTCATCGGGTGGACGAGGTTAGGACTTGAAGAAGTAGAAGTACACGGGCATAGCGGCGAACAGGGCGCACACTATGATGGAAAAGCCAAAGCCGAGTACTTTGATGGCAGGGGTGTACTTGCGGTGGTTGAGGCCCAGCGTCTGGAAGGCACTCTGGAAGCCGTGCAGCAAGTGGTAGCACAATGCCACCTGCGCCACTACGTAGAGAAGAACGTACAGCGGGTTACGGAAGGCTTTCACCACCAGTCCGTAGGCATCTTCGTTGCCGTTGGCATCGCGCGGTACATCGGTGAAGCGCAGGGAACCCAGGAAGTTGTACAGGTGTACTACTAAAAAGAACAGCACAATGCTACCCAGCAGCGCCATGCTGCGCGAGTACCACTTGCTGTTCTGCTCAATGTGGTCGGAAACGTAGCTGCTGCCGCGGGCGGCGCGGTTTTTAGCTGCCAGAGCCAAGCCCTGGTAAATGTGAAAGCCGAAGCCCAGCACTAGCACCCACTCAATGGTGCGGATAACCGGGTTATGGCCCATAAACTCGGAGTAGGCATTGAAAGCCACGCCGTTATCGTCTTTAAACAGCTGTAGGTTGCCAACTAAATGAACGACCAGAAAGGAGCACAAAAACAGGCCCGTAACGGACATAATGATTTTGCGACCAATGCTGCTGGAAAACGTATTACTGATCCAACTCATAGAAGCTACTGAAGGGTGTGGGTAGGTCGGTTGTACCGGCCAAAGGTAGGCGCCAACCACGTACCAAACAATCTGCCTTGTACGTTTGCATCTATCCCGGGCCATTCCCGTAACACGCGCTAGACTTCAGGATAACCCTATCAGGCACAATTTTGTTAGGTTTCTGTCGTAATTTCCTTGACCTTCTTTGCTGACGGCCAGCCGGCTGTATATTCTCTTCCTATGACTCAACTCGTACTTCCGGACCAGCTGCGACGGCTGTGGGCAGTGGTGCTCGTGCTGCTGGCGGCGCTGAGCGCCCGGCCGGCTCAGGCTACCCACCTGCGCGCCGGCGACATTCAGGTGACGGCCGACACCACGGCCAACCCTATTCCCGGCCGGTATTTCTTTAAGCTCGTCACGTATGCAGTAACTAATGCGGCGGCGAATGATAAAGATCGAGAAACCATCTTCTTCGGGGATGGTACATCCAGCGGTTTAGATGCTATTGTACGGGAAAGCGAGACCCCGCTGGGTAATAACGTTAGCCGCAACGTCTACCGGTTCTCTCATATTTATAATGCTCCTGGTCCGTACACTATCCATTATATCGGCGAAAATCGTAACACCAGCATCCGGAATATTAACGGCGGCTCTTCGGCTAACATCAACATCTACCTCTACGCCAAAATCCTGATAGATCCTGCCCTGAAGGGCAACCATTCACCTGTACTAAGCGCACCACCTATCGATCTGGCCGCTGTCCGGCAGGTGTACCTGCATAACCCCGCCGGCTCTGACGCCGATGGCGACAGCCTGGCCTATAAGTTGGTAGAATGCCGCTACGTGCCGGGCGGTGTGGCCGCAGTACGAAACAATACCCCGGAGCCACGGGTAGTACCCGCGTACCGCCTCCCTGATGACCAGGCTTCGACCGTGTCGCCGGGTGGGGTGCAGGTGCCCTTCGCAGGACCTCCGGCAGCCCAGGAAGGCCGGCCGGCTATATTCACGCAGGATGTGCTTACCGGCCAGATTGTGTGGAACTCTCCCAGCACGGCCGGTGAGTTCAACGTGGCCTTCGTGGTGGAGGAGTGGCGCCGCGTAGAAGGCGCAGCCCCCGTCAAGATCGGGGAAATTCTGCGGGATATGCAGATTACCGTTTCTCCCACCGACAACCTGCGGCCCATTCTCACCCTCCCGCGCGACATCTGCATCATTGCCGGTGATTCGGCCCGGGGCGTGGTTCGGGCGGTTGACCCCAATGGCGACCCTATCGACCTGACGGCCTTCGGGGGCCTGCTGGCTCGCACTCCGGTGCTGACCCCGCCGGGCTACGAGAAATTCCGGGCTACTTTCCGGCAAAAGCAGCGCACAGCTCCCGTTAGCGGCGTGTTCCGCTGGCGCTCTACCTGTGCCGATGTGGCTGAGCAGCCCTACCAGATTGTGTTCCGGGCCTCCGACAACCCCGGCAACAATGAGGTGCCGCTGATTGACCAGGGCGTGTGGCGTATTACCGTGGTAGGGCCGCCGCCCGAAAATCTGCAGGCCACTCCCGAGGCGCTGGGCATCAACCTCACCTGGAACCTCTACGAATGCCAGAATGCCAGTCGGATCCTCATCTACCGGCGCGAAGGCCCCGGCAATTTTGAGCCGGATACCTGCAGCCCGGGCATCCCGGCTTCGGCTGGTTATGTACAGATCGGGGAGGTAGCAGCCAACACCCGGGAGTTCCGGGATGATAATAACGGCCGGGGCCTGGAGCGGGGTAAAACCTTCTGCTACCGCATCTACGCGGAGTTTCCGCTGCCTGCGGGCGGCAAGAGCCTGGCTTCGCAGGAAGTTTGTGCCAAGATTGAAGGGCGCCCCATTCTGCTCCGCAACGTAACGGTAGAGCGTACCGGCGTGACGGACGGCGCCATCAAAGTGGTGTGGACCAAGCCGGTGCTGGCCTCCGGGGCCTTCTTCACACCCTCAGGCTACCGCCTCTACCGCAGTGAGGGTATCAACTCCACGCCTACAGTGCTGGTTACGGCGCCCATTCGCAACCTGAACGATACAGTGTATGTGGACAGCAACCTGAATACCCAGGAAAAGGCCTTCACCTACCGTGTGGAGTTCTTCAGCAGCAAAACCCAGGGCGGTACCGACGAAATAGTGGAAGCTCCACCCGCGGCTTCTTCGGTGCGGCTGGAAGGCACCCCCACTGCTGTGAGTGACGGTATTAACCTTACCTGGCAGTACCAGGTGCCCTGGGACAACACCGTGCGGCCTACCCGCATCTACCGCCGCGACCAGGGTGCTACAACCTATACGCTCATCACCACCGTGCCCGGGGGGGCTACCAGCGGCACCTACCTGGATAAGGGCACGGCTACGGCTCCGCTGCGCAAAAACCAGGAGTACTGCTACTACGTGGAAACTGATGGCGAATACAAGACGCCGCCCATCGGACCGCTGCTGAACAAGAGCCAGGAAAAGTGCGTGGTGCTGGCCTCCGTGCCCTGCCCGCCTATACTCACTCTGCTCGAAACCAACTGCGACAGTCTGGCAGCGCTGCCTTACTTCCCCAACATCACTAGCACTCCCTACAACAACAAGCTCACCTGGACGCTGGACGAAAATAACCCGGCCGACTGCAGCACCGAAATAGCCTACTACCGCGTCTATTTCAGTCCTACCCAGTCGCAGAACCTGACCGATTTCAAGCTGCTCGACTCAACTACGGTGCGCAGCTTTGTGCACCGCAACCTAGCTACCCCAGCTGGCTGCTACTACGTGGTGTCGGTAGATAAAAACGAGCGGACCAGCACACCCAGCAACATTGCCTGCCACGATGCCTGCCTGTTCTTCGTGCTGCCCAACATTTTCACCCCCAACGGTGACCGGATCAACGACACGTTCCGGCCGAAGGTGGCCAGCCCCATCCGGCGCACCAAGTTCACGGTGTTTAACCGCTGGGGCCGCAAGGTGTACGAGAGCGACAAAAACCCGCTGATTGAGTGGAATGGCACCGATAAGGTAGTGTCCGAAGGTCTGAACACGCCCAGCAGCAAGGTGGTAGATGGCATCTACTACTACTTGGCCGAGGTGGAATTCGCCGACTTTGCGGGCACCAAGAAAACCTACAAAGGCTGGGTGGAAATAACCCGCTAAGCTGCGGCGGCTGCCTGACCGTCTCGTGCAAAGCCCGCTGCCGTCCGGCGGCGGGCTTTTTTGCGTTTGGGCTATCTTGCCGCCCCATCCACTTTTCTTTCTCCGATTCTTCCTTCCATGAAAGCAGTTATTTTCCCTGGCCAGGGCAGCCAGTTCAGCGGCATGGGCCGCGAGTTGTACGAGCAGCATCCCGAGGCCCGCAGCCTTATGCTCCAGGCCAACGATATCTTGGGCTTTTCCCTTACTGACATCATGTTCGCGGGCTCCGACGACGACCTGCGCCGCACCGACGTCACCCAGCCCGCCATCTTCCTGCACTCTGTAGCTCTGGCCGCCGTGTTGCCCGAGCTACGCCCCGCTATGGTAGCCGGCCATTCTCTGGGCGAGTTCTCGGCCCTGGTAGCGGCCAAGGTGCTAAAGTTTGAGGATGCCCTGCGCCTGGTGGCCCGGCGCGCCCAGGCCATGCAGGCGGCCTGCCAGGAGCAGCCCGGCACCATGGCCGCTATCCTCGGCCTCGACGACGACACCACAGCCCGCATCTGCCAGGAAATAGCAGCCGAAGGCGACGTGGTGGTGGCCGCCAACTACAACTGCCCCGGCCAGCTGGTGGTGTCCGGCTCCCAGCGCGGCATCGAGCGGGCCTGCGAGCAGCTGAAGGCCGCCGGCGCCAAGCGCGCTTTGCCCTTGCCCGTGGGCGGCGCCTTCCACTCCCCGCTGATGCAGTCGGCGGAGGCAGCGCTGGCCGAGGCCATTGCCCGCACCACCTTCTCGGCCGGCATTTGCCCGGTGTACCAGAACGTGGACGCCGCCCCCCACACCGACCCCGACGAAATTCGCGAAAACCTGGTGCGCCAGCTTACTGCGCCCGTCCGCTGGACGCAGAGTGTGCAGCGCATGGTGCAGGACGGCGCCACCGAGTTTGTGGAGTGCGGCCCCGGAAAAGTGCTGCAAGGCCTCGTCAAGAAAATTGCCCCCGAAGCCGCCGTATCCTCCGCGGCCGTGTAACTTATTGGTGATAAAAAAAGCGCCCTGCCGGAACCGTCCGGCAGGGCGCTTTTGTGTGAAGGCCGCTCATCAACAGTACATAGCTACACCAGTTCAATATCCATGCGCCGCAGCAAGCCTTCCTGCACGGTGTAGATATGCTTTACGGTGCCGTCAAACAACACCGCGCCCTGCAAGTCCTTCACGATTTGGTGAACAGCAATTTCCAGCGTTCCGTCTGGCCTCTCCGTGAAGCCAGTAGGCTCGACTGTGGGGTTTATTTCGGCCCACTGCCTCGTCCAATAATTCCTTATTTCATTGTGCCCACTCACGTACCCGCCTTCAAACGCTTTGGGCCATTGCACCTCGGGGTGCATGGTAGTAAGCGCCGCATCAATGTCTCGGGCGTTGAAGGCTGCGTAGGCTTTGCTAATTAAGTCTTGATTTTTCATGATTTGTACACAACGTTGAAACAGTGGCGTAATCATATTTCGCTAATTAATTTATTTGCTCTTAGATATAACTTTTGATTTTATGTAATTTAATTGCTCTGCTGTTAATTTCGTCTTGTCAATGAAGTTGCCAAACTTCTTGTTGTGATATAAAATAAGGAATTTTCCAAGCTCTTTTTGTTTTGTAATGTGTTGCCACACAAATTCGCTTTTGAAAGTAAAGCCTTGGCAAGTAAAGCCATTGTCGCTAAATGAGTATGTTATGTTATTTTGAAAATTTGGATTTGATAAAAATTGTCTAATAGAAATAAATGTAATCAACGTCGGTGCTAACAAAAGAAATGCGCCGCAAAGAATTTCAAAAACTGGTGTGTTATTATACCAGTCAATTATATTTAAATAGTCAAGACTGATAGTTGTTACGTAGTAAAAGCCTAAAATTGTCGCAAGTATAAATGCGGGTTTTCTGTAAAGTCCGATAAACATGATTTTAACATACTCATTTGTGGTTAAACGTGTCGTAATGGAAAAGTCATTCATTTTGGTATGGTGTTGTTAAATCTTGTCTATATCATCTGCCTCATCACCCCATGTAGCGAGCAACTTTCCCCACAAGATACGAGCGCAAAGCCTGCCAACCATACAGACGTTGCGCTCAAAATCAATAAGACCTCAAAACCTCTACTCCACTACCCCGCAGCCGGCGTGGCGGGAGTGGGAGCTGCCACGTACTCGGCGGCTTGGCCGCGTCGGTGAGGCGCCAGCAGGCCTCGCCGGTAGCGCAAAGCTGCACCAGCTGCCGGTAGAGGCCGTTGGCAAACCGGATGCGCGCCTGCGTGGCGTTGGCGCGGGTGCTTTCGACTTCCTTGCGGTCGGCCAGGCCATCTACAAAGGCCTCGTTCCGGGTTTCTACCGCGTCCAGTAGCGCTGCCGTGAGGCCGGCGTCGGTATACTCGGCCAGGTACTTGCGGCCCTGCTTCACCCGCATGGTGGCGACCAGGTGCAGCTTGGCGTCCGTGATGTTGGTAACGTTGGCCGCCCCGAAGCGCTGATGCAGTTGGCAGAAGCGGCGCTAACCTAGACCATTGCCCGGTGTACCCGAACGTGGGCGCCCTTGGCAAAGTGCTGCAAGAACTCGTGAAGAAAATTTCTCCAAAGCAGCCATGTCCTCAACGGCCGTGTAGCATAATTATTCTATGCATAAGCGCCTTGCCGGACGGTTACGGCGGCGCGCTTTTGAGTAGGAAGCTAATTATGAGCATGCTTACTTCCCAACCTGATATAAGCAAAAAAGTCCAGGGTTAACCTTAAAGCATCATGGCCTTCTATTAACTGTCAGTTATGATAAGCTAGGGTTGGTATAGCTACAGTTTTTCATTCGCCCATGGCTCTTAATACTGTTTCAGTCCAATTGCTGTCTTGCGGGTCGATAATGATTGTCCTGAAATTATAAAGCTCACCCTCCATTTTTACTCCAGGTAAGTCATCAACGTGAACGTCTATACCAAAGGCAGGAGGATATTTAGATGTCCTGTTTCTGTGTTCTTTTAGTTTATTGTTGTGGTGCTCCTGATTGATAAACCTGTCGATAGGTATGCCATACAGATGAAAAGTCAACAGTATCTTTCGCGTTGACCGATATGAAGTTGTATAGATATAGATTGTATGGCCACGTGACTTCAGCTCCTTCAAAAGACCAACTGTTCCTTTTCTTACTTTCTCGATTCCGAGTAGCCTTAGCAGCCAGTTTTGCTCTTCTGTAGGAAAAATCTTTGACGCTGGAATGAGGGTATCGTCCAAGTCAAATGAAATTGTCATAAGTTTATCTGCTTAATAACAGCGGCAACTCATAGCCTGAGAGAGTCCAGCCCATTACGCCGGCAGGGTGGGTATTTCCAGCGTGAAGGTGCTGCCCTGGCCCTCGGTGCTTTCCACCCAGATGCGCCCTTCGTGCAGCTCTACAATCGTCTTAATCACCGACATACCCAGGCCGGTGGTTTTCTCGCCGCGCAGGCCGGGCCGGCGGGCGGGCGTGAACTTCTCGAAGAGCACGGGCTGCAGCTGGCTGGGAATGCCAATGCCCGTATCGGTGATGATGACGCGCAGGCGCATGCCCCGGTCCTCCACGCGTACCTCCACGCGGCCCCCATCCGGCGTAAACTTGAGGGCGTTGCTGAGCAGGTTGTTGATGACCTGCTGAAACTTGTTGATATCGAGGTGGGCGTAGAGCGGCCCGGCGGGTGCCTCCAGGCTTACCAGCACGTGCAGGTGCTGGGTGGCGCGCTCGTACTCCTCCAGGGTGGTGCGCATCCAGGCCACAAAGTCGGCCCGTTCCCACTTCAGCAGCACGTTGGCCGATTCCAGAAACTCATTGTCCACGAAGTCGCGGATAAGGTTGAGGCCCTGCCGGCTGGTGCGCTCCATCAGGTGCAGTAGGTGCTGGGTGGTGGGCGTGAGGGCGCCGTCCATTTCCTCGGTGAGCTGCTCGGTGAGCTGCTGGATGAGTACCAAGGGGGTAGTCAGGTCGTGAGAAAGAATTTCGAGGGTAGCGTTTTTCTTGGTGTTGAATTTCTGGGAATTGATATCCATTTCCTTGGCCCGGGTTATGTCTTCGAGCCGGCCGCTGAGCAGGGTATGGCCCTCGGGCTGGGGCAGCTGGCAGGCCGCCAGGCGCAGCCATTGCGGGCGGTCGTCAGCCCGGGCCAGGCGCAGCTCCACGTTCTGCACCACTTCGCCGGGGGCGGCCTCGGCAAGCCGGTGGCGCAGGTACTGCCGGTCGTCGGGGTGCAGGCGCTCCAGCCAGAAGGGCAAGTCCTCGGCTACATGGCTGGCCGGGTCGCCGGTGAGGTCCTCATAGCCGGCACTCACGTAGAGCACGCGCTGCTCCTGCAGGTGATACACAAAGTACACGGCATGGCTGCCTTCGATGAGCGGGCGGAGAAAAGAGTAATAGGTTGACATGCAGAGAAGGGTAGGACCACGGGACCGAAAAGTGCGGGGCTGCGTGGGTGCCAGGTAGTATATATTCGCGGAAACAGAATATACTGCTTTCGGCAAGATACGGCTGATTGCGCTTTGGTGATATCCACCACGCCAGAGTGCTCCGCCCGCTGGTTTCTACCCGGGCAAAGGCAGACTGATGTACTTGCCACCCGAAAACCGTACCGCCTTACCCACGCCAGCTATGAACACCCGAAAAATGACCACGCTCTACAAAAATATTCCCTGGATGTATAGCCTGCTGCACGACGAGGCTACGGGCGCGTACTACCTGCAGGTGGTATGCGGCACCAGTGCCTGGTACGAAATGGCCCTGCGCCTAACCGAAGCCGAAGCGGTGCTTTTCCTGGCCGATGTGGCCGCTGCTGATCCTGAGAAACACATGACCCCACTGGCCAAACAGGTAATGAGCCAGGCTCCCACGGGCATTGCGGGCCGGGAATACCTGCGCTGATTTCCGCTGCTCCGTTCCTTGCTGCTCTACTCGGTACCGCCGTTTTAACCCTCTTTCCGTCCCCGCTACCCTGGAAAACCGCGGTTGTTCAACTTTTCTTTTTCCGATTCCCAGGCCGTGGCCTGTTACTTGTCTGGTTGGTTTCATGCGGGTGGGCAGAAAAAGCTGTAGGGCCAACTTCAGGCCGTGGCGCAGCAGGCGGAGGCTACGGTGGTATAGGCTTTCGGGTATAGTGTCTGCTGGTTATATAGCATAAAGACAGGTATTTGGCCGCCGGCCCGCGCCGGGTAAGCCGGGAGCCCGCGGCGGTTTTAAGCAGGGAAACAAGTGGTGAAAAGGGCAGCTATCAACCGGAAATAAGGACTTAGAGGAAAAGAGTTTGAACCTAAAGCGCGGGCTGCCCGTTAGCCGCCCGTAACCGTCTGGTGCCGGGGATTGTCCGCTTGGGGCAGTCATTCCGGAAATAAAGCCGTACGTTTGCATTGTTTTAAGGCAAGTTGCCTCGTGTCGCTACCATTGCTTAATTGTAGAGTTCCGTTGTCAGTTGCTTCACTTTCACCTTTTTCCTAAAGCATCATGGCAACAGGAACCGTAAAATTCTTCAATGAGACCAAAGGTTTTGGTTTCATCAATGACTCATCTACCGGCCAGGACGTATTCGTCCACGTAACCGGTCTGATCGACGAAATCCGCGACAACGACAAAGTTGAGTTCGAAGTGGAAGAAGGCCGTAAAGGCCTGAGCGCAGTAAAAGTGCGTCGCGCTTAATTACCGCGTACTTCCCCAGGAAGTATAAAGAGCAGGCCAATTGGTCTGCTCTTTTTTTGTTTGTGCGGGCCACGGCCCGCACAATCCGGCTTTCCGCCGGGGCTAACCTGCCCTGGTCATTTCTCGTTTCAGCGGCAACCATACTTACCGCTCATGAAACTACTTTCCTCGCTTTTGCTGACCGTTTCCCTGTGGCTGTCGGCAGGGCCCGCCGCCCAGGCCCAGCAGGCCGATTCCCCGTACCGCACGCGCTTCGTGGTGGATGCGCCCATCACCGTGGGGCGGGGGGCCGTCAGTGGGCTGGGGCTTTACCTGGTGCGGCAGAAAAATGGCCTGACTCCCGCGCAGCTGGCCGCCCTCGACAAAAACGATGTTCCCAAGTTCGACCGGTTTGCGGCCGGCAACTACAGCGACCAGGCCCAACTGAACAGTGACGTGCTATGCTACGGCTCTCTGGTGGTAGCGCCGGGCTTGCTAGCTTTGAACGATAAGGCCCGCGGCCGCTACGGACAGGTGGCTGCTCTGTATCTGCAAACCATGCTGGCCACCGATGCCGTTTTCACCATGTCGGTGGGCACCGTGACGCGCTACCGGCCTTTTCTCTACGGCTCCGAGGGCGCGGAAAATAAGCGTGGCAGCCGCATTGCCACCAACTCGTTTTTCGCGGGCCATACCGCCCACACGGCCACTGCCACGTTCTTCGCCGCCAAGGTTTTCCACGACTTCAACCCCGACTCCCCGGCTGAGCCTTTTGTTTGGGGCGCGGCGGCGCTGGTGCCGGCTGCTGTAGCCTACTACCGCATCGAGGCCGGCAAGCACTTCCTCTCCGATAACCTGGTCGGCTATGCGCTGGGCGCCACCATGGGTATTGTGGTGCCGCAGCTGCACAAAACCGGCGGCCGCACGGGCGTTTCGCTGGTGCCGGTTCAGGGTCTGAACGCGAATGGGCATGCCTACGGCGGGCTGCTGCTTACCAAGGCCCTGTAAGAAACCAGCCAGCCTCTGTAAAAGGCCGCAGGCGCTACTAAGAAGGGGTTTACCACTATCTGGCAAACCCCTTTTTCTGTCTGGTTGATTGTTACAATACCGGCTCGGCCTGCAGCTCCCGGGCTAAATCCTGCAGCGCCTTTTCGTGGGGCAGGGCCTCGGCCAGTATTTGCAGATGGGCTATCTGCTCCTCAGTGGGTGGGGCCGGCGCGGTGCAGCCAATCTGCCGCAGGCATTCCCGGTAGTCGGCGAGGGAGCCGGGTTGGGCGTGGGGGCCTTCGAGGCGGAACTGCGCGGGCGTGAGCGGGCCGAAGAGCAGCTCCTGAGCCAACTCAGGGTAGCGTTCCAGCGACGGGACCACGCCAACGTTGGCAGCCAGCCGCGTTGCCATTTCGTGCAGGCTGGTTTCGTAGCGCACCTGCCGGAAGGCGCGGAACTCAGCCAGGCCGGCTTCCATCTGCTCGCGCGAAGGCAGCGCACGGGCACCACTCCAGCACGCCGCTATCCAGCGGGCCTGCAGCTCTACCACCGGGAAATACGGCCCCGCCTGCGGAAACAAGCCAATGAATGCCAGGTTGGGCAGGCAGGGGTGGAAGGTATGATGATGCAGGTCGATGTGGTCGGGGCCGGCCTGGATGGTTTCCCGGATATCGTCGCTCAGGAAAGGCAGGTTCAGGTCGAAGCCCGTAGCCAGAATCACGGCATCAATGTTGGCTTGGCTGCCATCCTGAAACACCACACCCGAGGCGGTAAAATGCGCCACGGCCCCGTACGGCTGAATCCGGCCCTGCTGCACCAAATCCAGATACTGGTCGTTCATGGAAATGCCGGCGGCCCGCACATCCTCCTGCGGACGGGGCGCCCCAAAGTCGGCAGGGTTGCCGCAGGTGCGCAGAATCAGCTGCTTCAGGCCTTCGGCGGCCTGGGCGGGCGGCAGGGCCTGGCCGGTATAAGCGGCGGCCCGCGTAAAGGCCACGCAGTCGGAAGGGCGGCCGTTCAGGGTTTTTCGGAGGATATAGCGCGGCTTGCGACAGGAGGAAAGCACCGTCACATCAGCGCGCTGAGCTAGCTCACTGGCAATTTCCAGCCCACTGATGCTGTTGCCAACGACGAGTACGCGCTGGCCTGCAAAGTCGGCGCTGCGGCGGTAATGGAAGGAGTGTAGCACCATCCCTTCAAACTCCGGGAGGCCCGGCAGTTGGGCGTAGCGCGGCTTGTTGTAGCGCCCCGAGGCCACGATTACGTACTGAAACAGCTCGGCCCGCTGCGCACCCTGCCCATCCACCGACCACACAATAAACTGACCTTTGGGGCCGCGGGCTACCTTGTTGATGCGCGTATGCCGGCGCAGGTGCGGGAGCAGATTGAAGTGGGCCGCGTACCTTTCGAGGTACGCCAGAATGTCCTGGTTGTTGGGAAAAAGCGGGAGGCCGGGCGTGTGCGGGAAGTCGGAAAACCGGGTGTTGATGGCGCTGGTATTCGTGTGCATGGCTTTCCACACGCCGCTGTGTGGCGCGCCCTGGTTCCACTGGCCGCCCAGGTGGCCGCTCTGCTCGAAGAGCACCGGCTCCAGGCCCGCCTCCAGGGCCGATTTGCAGGCCGCCAGCCCCGACGGCCCGGCTCCAATGATGGCAATTCTGCCGTTTGATAAGGTCATTTTCATAGCGCAAGAAGGTTGGAAGAAGCGGAGTGCAGGCCGAAGCAGGTAGTTGAGCCAGCCGCGCTGCAAAGTTGCGCAACAGCCGGGCCGGTTTGCATCACATCTTGATGTGAACCAGGAGGATAGTAGGCACAAACAGGCGGAAAATATGGGTGAGGGCAAGGGCATTTGCGCAATAGTTGCGCCGGGGGCGTTTCTTTGCGGCCTTCACCCGTCCTCGCTCATGCAATCAGCCCGTACCGTTTTCATGGTTCGCCCCGCACGCTTCGGCTTCAACACCGAAACCGCCGAATCCAACTATTTCCAGAACGCAATAAGGGAGGCTTCGGGGGAGGAAATCCAGCGCCGGGCCCGGGCCGAGTTCGATGGCGTGGTAGCTGCGCTCCGGGCCCACGGCGTGCGGGTGCTGGTGTTTGAGGATACGCCCGCGCCGCACACGCCCGATTCCATCTTCCCCAACAACTGGCTTACCCTACACCCTGACGGCCGCGTGCTGCTCTACCCTATGTGTGCGCCCAACCGCCGCCTGGAGCGCCGCCCCGATATCTTGGCCGCGCTCCAGGAGCAGTTTGCCGTAACAGAGGTCATTGATTTATCGGGCTCCGAGCGGCAAAACCGTTTTCTGGAAGGCACCGGCAGCATCATCTTCGACCACCTGCACCGCGTGGCCTACGCCTGCCTGTCGCCCCGCACCGACGCGGCACTGTTCCAAGAAGTTGCTCAGCAGCTGTGCTACCGCGCCGTAGCCTTTCACGCTCATGACGCCCAGGGCCAGGAAATCTACCATACCAACGTGATGATGTGCGTCGGCGCCCGATTTGCGGTAGTGTGCCTAGAAAGCATCCGGAATGCCGCCGAGCAGGCAGTGGTGGTAGATTCTCTCACGGCCACCGGGCACGAAATCATCGACATTTCCCTGGCGCAGGTTTCTCGGTTTGCCGGCAACATGCTCACCCTGCAGCCTGCCACCGCCCGCGAGCTGCTGGCTATGTCGCAGAGTGCCCACGACGCCCTCACGCCCGCCCAGCGCACCACCCTAGCGCAGTACTGCGACCTGCTGCCGCTGCCCATTCCCACCATCGAAACCATTGGAGGTGGCAGTGCCCGCTGCATGCTCGCGGAGGTCTTTCTGCCGGAGAAAATGGTATAATTGATTGCGTTGTATATCGTTACAGTAACTTATTTTGAATAGAAAAATGAGAATAGAGTTTCTTGATGATTTGACTGACGGAGGAAAATTTCCTCAAGCTGATTCAACTAGGCTTGTTCGGCTGTTTGATTTTGATAAGCTACAAGCCAGTCAGCTAAGACAGATAATTCAGGAGGTAATTATTGATTCAGGAAGGAGTCTTGATCTTTCGAGACTTAATTTCATACAAGTGGTAAACTGTAACCTAATGCTTAGAATTTCTGATACAGATAAAGGGATATTGATGATTGACACACAAAGTTTTGTTTGTGACATGACGATTGATAAGTACAGAGAAATGATTCGCTTACTGAGGCCATTTTGCGATACTGAAACCAGCGGCTATCAATGGCTTTATGATCTTGATACTCCAATTGATTTTTTGTTCTCACCAGGAGGCTTCTGGTAATAAATAGTAATCTACTCTACACAAAAAGCCTTTGTTGAGTAAGTCAAACGGCCCGCCATCGTTGGATGGCGGGCCGTTTGACTTACTCAACCGGAAGGAAGCTACTTCGCCAGCACGGTGCGCAGCTGCGCCAGCAAATCAGCCACACCCTGGGTAGGGTTGCCGTTGAAGTGGATGCGCAGGGTGCGGCGGTTGTAATCCTGGAGAGCCTGCAGGTCGCCGGCGGCCTGGGCATTCTGGAAGGTGCCGAAGGTGTAGGGGCGGCCGGGCAGGGGCAGGTCCTGGGCGTGGTCGGTGGTTAGCTGCAGGTAGAGGCCGGTGTCGGGGCCGCCTTTGTGGTATTGACCGGTGGAGTGCAGAAAGCGGGGACCATAGCCCGAAGCGGTGGCAATGTGCAGCTGCTCCTGCACCAGAGCGCGCACCTGCTGCAGCTCTTCGTTCAGCGCCGGCGTTTCCATCAGGTAAGCCTGAATGCACAGGAAGTCGCCGGGCTTGGTTTGCCCAAAGAAGCTCCGAAGCACTTCCTCGGCGTTGCGGCCGGGCACGTTGGAGTAGTAAGCAGCGTCCTGCGCCCGTACTACTGGCTCCGAAGTCTGAGGCAGAGCACCTTTTTCTACCACTACCTTCATCAGCTGGTCGGTGGCGGTTTTGGCGGCCTGCACGTTGGGCTGGTCGAAGGGGTTGATGCGCAGCACGGCGCTAGCCACGGCCGTGGCTACTTCCCAGCGGAAAAACTCCGAGCCCAGGTCGCGGGCATCTTCCATCAGAATGCGCACTACGGGGTGGCCGGCGGCTTCCAGCGCGGCCAGGTGCTGCTCATTCACGGCATCGGCCTGGTCCTGGTAGCCTACGTACACAAACACGCGGTCCGAGCCGTAGGAGCTTATCGACGTTAGCGGTTCGCCGGCCAGGGGCAACACGCCTTTGCCTTCTTTGCCGGTGCTTTCGGCAATGAGCTGCTCCAGCCAGAGGCCCAGGTCGCTCAGGGAATCGGGCACTACCAGCGTGAGCTTGTCGCGGCCGTGCTGGGCCAGTACGCCCAGGGCTGCACCCAACTCCAGGCCGGGGTTGTGGCTCACGGGGCCGTAGGCGCCGCAGGCGCGCATCATGCGCACGGCCCGGGCCAGAATGTCGCCGATGGGAAGGCCGTAGAGCGCAGCCGGCACCAGCCCGAAGTAGGAGAGGGCCGAGAAGCGGCCACCCACTTCGGCAAAGTTCAGAAAGATGCGGAGGTAGCCCTCCTGCGTGGCCTGCGTCACAAACTTGGAGCCCGGGTCGGTAATGGCCACGAAGTTTTCGCCGGCCCGCTCACCCTTGATTTCCCGGAGGCGGTTGTAGAAATAGTCGCCGAAGGCCAGGGGCTCGGCCGTGGTGCCCGATTTGCTGGCTACCACGAACAGGGTTTCGGCCAGTGGCACGGCTTCTTCAATCTCACGCACCGAGCCCGGGTTGGTGGTGTCCAGCACCGACAGCGGCAACCCATGGACCTGCCCAGCAAACGCCTGCTTGAACACAATGGGCGTCATGCTGCTGCCGCCCATGCCCATCACCACCACGTGCCTGAAGCCGGCGGCTTTCACTTCGTGCACGAACTGCTCGATTTCGGGCACGGCGCCTACCATGGTTTCGGCCACGCGCAGCCAGCCCATGAAGGAGCGTACGCTCTGCTGGGCGGTAGCATCCTCCACCCACAAATCGGCCTGCTTGTTCCAGAAGCCTGCGGTGAAGTTTTGAGCGTTGAGCTCGGCTACCTTGGTGTCCACGGCGGCCTGGTACTGACCCAGGTGCAGCTCGGCGGGTACGACTGGGGCCTGCAGAGCCTGCTGGCGCTTTTGCTCCAGCACCGTCAGGAGTTTGGCAAAAGGCTCATTGAACTTCTGGGCGCCTTCGTCTTCGAGCTGCTGACTAACCTGATTCAGGTCGATGCCCAGCTCGGACAAGCGCGCCAGTACCTGGGCTGCCTGCTCGGTGCCTTCTTCCAGGCGGCTCTGCGGCTGTCCACTCAGGCGGTAGAGGTCCAGCGTCTCGACGGGAATGGTATTCACCGTCTCGGGGCCGATCAGGTGCTCGACGTACTTGAGGTTGTCGTACTGGGGGTTCTTGTTGCCCGTGCTGGCCCACAAGAGCCGCTGCACAGCCGCGCCCTGCTGCTGCAAGGCCTGCCAGCGCGGGCCGGAGAAGATACTTTTGTAGAACTGATAGGCCTGCTTGGCACTGGCCAACGCTACCTCACCCACCAACGACTGCGCCAGGGCGCCTTTTTCCCCGCCCTGCTGGGCCAGCTGCTCCAGCTGCGGGTCCAGCAGCACATCGATGCGCGATAAGAAAAAGCTGGCCACCGAGTCGATGCGCGAAAACGGCAAGCCGGCGGCGGCCCGGTCTTCCAGCCCCTGCAGGTAAGCCTCAGCTACTGCCTTATACCGTTCCAAACCGAAGATCAGAGTCACATTCACGTTCACCCCGGCGGCAATGAGCTGGCGGATGGCAGGTAGGCCTTCCACCGTAGCGGGCACTTTGATCATCACGTTGGGCCGATTCACCTGCTGCCAGAAGCGCAGGCCCTCCTGCACGGTGCCCTCGGTGTCGTGGATCAGGGTGGGAGAGACTTCCAGACTCACGTAGCCGTCGCCGCCGCTGTCGGCAGCATCGTAGAGCGGGCGCAGCAGGTCGCAGGCGTGCTGCACGTCTTGTACGGCCAACTGCTCGTAGATCTGCTCGGCCGAGAGGCCTTGCAGGGCCAGGGCCTGAATGCTGGCGTCGTAGTCAGCACTGCCGCCGATGGCCTTTTCGAAGATGGCTGGGTTCGACGTCACCCCGCGCAGGCCGTCTTCCGTGAGCAGGCGCTGCAACTCCCCGTTCACTAAAATGTTGCGGCGGATATAATCCAGCCAGATGCTTTGGTTGAACTGACGGACGCTGGCTAATGGGTTCATAGGCAAATGGCTGGGAAGCGCCCGGGGCGCGCGAAAATGAGTCGAAAGAAGTGGCGGGCCGAAACCGAAAAGGCAGGGCCACTGGCGGCGCAAAAGTAGGCAGCCTTTGCAAGGCATCAAACCCTAACGCAAAACAGCGGCGCACGCGCAGAAAAAAGCCACGCCCCGGGTTGCGGCAGCGTGGCTTTTCCACTGACTTTTCGCGCTGGGTTTAGCGCGCCGCCGGGGTAGTTTCCGTCAGGCCCAGCACCTGGCTGGTGTGGGCGCGCAACTCGGCCAGTAGCTGCGGCTCCTCGCTGAGGTGGTGCCCGAAGGAGGGAATCATTTCCCGAAACTTGGCCTGCCACTGCGGCGTGGCCGACTGCTGCGGGTAGCACCGCTGGATAAGGCCCACCATGATGCTGACGGCCGTGGAAGCACCCGGCGAGGCGCCCAGCAAAGCGGCAATGGAGCCGTCCTTGGCAGCTACTACCTCGGTGCCAAATTCCAGGATGCCGCCTTCCTTTTCGTCTTTCTTGATAACCTGCACGCGCTGACCAGCCGTTTCAAGTTGCCAGTCCTGGCCCTGCGCTTCGGGCAGGTACTCACGCAGCGCCGCCAGTCGGTCTTCCGGCGACTGACGAACCTGGTTGACCAGATACTTGGTAAGCGGAATATTCTTGAGGCCGGCAATAATCATGGGTCGCATGTTGCTCAGCTTCACCGAAAGGGGCAGATCCAGGTAGGAGCCCTGCTTGAGAAACTTGGTACTGAAGCCTGCGTACGGCCCGAACAGCAGCTCCTGCTTGCCGTTGATAACGCGGGTATCGAGGTGGGGCACCGACATAGGTGGGGACCCTACGGCCGCCTTACCGTACACTTTGGCGTGGTGCTGGGCAATAACGGCAGGGTTTACGCACTTCAGCCACTGCCCGCTTACGGGAAAGCCGCCAAAGCCCGCGCCCTCCGGAATGCCCGACTTGATTAGCAGCGGCAACGAGCCTCCGCCAGCCCCGATGAACACGAACGGCGCTCGGATTTTCTTTTCTTCCCCGGTAGCCAGGTCCTTGGCTTTGATGCGCCAGAGGCCGTCCTCTTTCTGCCGGAGCTTCTCCACGTCGTGGTGGAAATGGATGGTCACGCCGGGCTTCTGCTGCAGCAGGTTGAACATACCGCGGGTGAGGGAGCCGAAGTTCACGTCGGTTCCCAGGTCCATACGGGTGGCCGCCACGGGCTGCTGCGGGTCGCGGCCGTGCATCACCAGCGGCATCCAGCTTTCCAGCGTTTCGCGGTTTTCGGTGTACTCCATGCCCTGGAACAAAGGCGACTGGGTGAGGGCCGCGTGGCGCTTGCGCAGGAACTCCACATTCTTGGGGCCCCACACAAAGCTCAGGTGCGGAATATGATTGATAAAGCGCGTGAGCTCCTTTACCTGATAAGTTTCGGCCAGGTACGACCAGAACTGCTTCGACTCTTCAAACTGCTCGGCAATCTTGATGGCCTTGCTGATGTCGATGGAGCCGTCGGGCTTTTCGGGGGTGTAGTTCAGCTCGCAGAAGGCCGAGTGGCCGGTACCGGCGTTGTTCCAAGCGTCGGAGCTTTCGGCGGCGGCCACGTCGAGCCGCTCGAAAATGGTTATAGTCAGGTCAGGCTGCAGCTCTTTGAGCATCAGGCCCAGCGTGGCGCTCATAATGCCAGCGCCAATCAGCACCACGTCGGCCGTGGCGGAAGCAGAAGGTTCGGTCGTAGTCATGCGTAGTTCAGGAAGAGACTCACGAAGTACGCAGGAAAGCGGTAAAAGGTGAGGGTTGTTTGCGCAAGCTGAGCCGTGGCGCCGGTTTATTCCGCGTACTTTGCTCCACGTTTCAGCTGTATCTACCATGCATATTCTGGCCATTTCCGGCAGCCTCCGCGCTGCTTCTTCCAATACCGCCCTGCTGCGGGCCGCGGCGGTGCTGGCGCCCGTGGGCGTAGTCATCAGCCTAAGCACAAGTCTGGCCGAGCTGCCCTACTTTCAGCCTGGCAACTACGACGAGCCCGGCGCCCCGGCCGTGGCGGCCTTCCGCGAACAGGTGCGCCGCGCCGATGCCGTCCTGTTCTGCACCCCGGAATACGTGTTCAGCATGCCCGGCGTGCTCAAGAATGCGCTGGAATGGCTGGTGCCCTCCGGCGAGCTGTACCACAAGCCCGTGGCCGTGTGGAGCGCCTCGCCCAGCACTACCGGCGCCGACCAGGCCCACGCCGGCCTGACGGCTATGCTGCGCGTGATGGAAGCAGCTGTAAATGAGGGGGCAGCCCTGCAGGTAGGGCAGGTTTCGGGCAAGGTGAATGCGCAGGGGGAAATTACGGATAAGGAGCTGGCAGAAAGCCTGCGAACGGCCGTAGCAGCGCTGGCACAGGCCGGAAATACTACTAATTCTGCGTATCAGGCTACGCAGGGTATACAAACTTGAAAAAAATATTACCTTTACCCCGGCAATTTGCTTCGTACCACTACTCCCGATTCGCGTGCTGAATGTTGGTAGGGTTCCGCTGACATTTGCTTAACTGACTACCTTTTTTCACTTCCAATTACCATGCAGACGGGAACTGTAAAATTCTTCAACGAAACCAAAGGCTTCGGTTTCATCAAAAACGACCAAACCGGCGAAGACATCTTCGTGCACGTGACCGGTCTGATCGACGAAATCCGTGACAACGACAAAGTAGAATTTGACGTGCAGGAAGGCCGCAAAGGCTTGAACGCCGTGAAAGTACGTCGCGCTTAGTTCGCGCCAGGCCTTCGGGCCTGAGAAGAAAAGCAGCCTGCCTTCCGTGGCAGGCTGCTTTTTTTATGCCCTGGTCTCACCTCTAAGCTACAGCTTGTCCTGGCGGATGAGGCGGCGGTAGGTGCGCACCAGCACCGGCTGCGGCACCCGCAGGTAGTAGAGCGCGCAGAGCAGCCCAAACGTGAACTGCAGCCGAAAAACCCCATTTTCCCGGTACTTGCGGGCCGAAGTGGTAACGGCAAGCGGCAGCAGCCGAAACCGCCCGTGCCGCCGCAGCCGCCCGATTATTTCCTGGTCTTCGAGCACCAGCAGCTCTTCCCGGAATCCCCCCGCCTGCCAGAACACCTCGGCACGTACAAACAGGCTCTGGTCGCCGAAGCGCAAGAGGTCCATGTCGAAGCGCGTAAACCAGGCGCTCAGGCGCAGAAACCAGTGCGGGTAGTCGAAGCGCAGGCGGAAGCAGCCGCTACCCATCTTCTCATCCGCTAAGGCTTGTCGGATTTGAGCCAGAAAATCAGGGGGTGGCAGGGTATCGGCGTGCAGAAAGTAAAGCAGTTGGCTGCTCGCTTGCCGGGCGCCGTGGTTGAGCTGGGCTGCCCGGCCTTTGCGCGGGCACTGTAGTACGCGGGCCCCGGCAGCGGCAGCCACACCAGCGGTTCCATCGGGGCTTTGTGCATCGGCCACCAGGATTTCCACACTGGCTTCGGCGGCTCCGTGTGCGCGCAGATAAGCCACCAGCGCCCCAATCTGCGCGGCTTCGTTGTAGGTAGGAATGATGATGCTGACCGTAGCGGCGGCCGGCGGGCGGCTATCGGGTATGGAGTTCAACAGACTACGAAAACGTCAGCGGAAGAAAGCAAGGTGCGTCTACACAAAGAAGTCAGCCGGCCAGTACCTGCGCCGTGGTAACAAGGTGGCCGCCCCGCTGACGCAAATCTTCCTTGGCCTGCTCAAAGCCTTCAGTCGAAATGGGGCGGGTGGCATCTTCTACCACGTAGGTTTCGAAGCCTTCCTGCAGGGCGTCTTTGGCGGTGAAGTACACGCAGTAATCGGCGGCCAGGCCGGCCACATACACCTGTCGTACGCCCCGGCCGCGCAGGTAGTCGGCCAGGCCAGTGCTTTTGCGGTGGCCATTGTCGAAAAAGGCGCTGTACGAATCAATTTCCACCTCCGTGCCCTTACGGAAAATAACTTCCACGCGGCTGGTGTCCAGCCCTGCGGCCAGCTCGGCGCCGGCGCTGCCCTGCACGCAGTGGTCAGGCCAGAGCACTTGGTCCAGGCCGTGCAAATCGATGCGGTTGAAGGGCTGCTGGCCCGCGTGCTGACTGGCAAAGCTCTGGTGCCGGGCCGGGTGCCAGTCCTGGGTGGCCACTACCAGCGGAAAGTGCGGCTGCAGCGCGTTGGCCAGCGGAATGATGGCGTCGCCCTCGGGTACGGCCAGCCGGCCGCCGGGCAGGAAATCGGGTTGAATATCAATCAGCAGCAACGCTTTCATAGGCGGAAAATCAGCTTCAACGAAAAAAGACCGTGCCCCGGCAGCGGCAAAGCTACCGAACCCCGCCATATTTGCAGGAGCGGGCGGCGGCTCCGGGCGGCTCAGGTCGCCAGAAAGAGCCAGCATTGCCCAGGTTTCAGTATAAAGTAGCTTCCAGTACGCATGAAGGCAACAATTGGGATACGCATTACGGGCCTGCTGCTGAGTTTGGGGATGATGCCGCTGGCTAGTCAGGCCCAGAGTGCGCCCGGCGCTCAGCGTATTGCCGGTACGCACGTGTGGCTGGTGCCCCCGGCTGGCTTCACGCCGGCGCCCGGCCTCACGGGGCTGCGGCGCGAGGCGGCCGTGCTGCAGGTATTCGACGGGCAGGGCGGCAACTACTACCGGCAGGCGGCGGGCTTCACGGCGGCGCGGTTTGCGGCCCGGGGTGGGCAGGTACTGGAGTTGCAGGAAATAGCCGGCGCGGCCTATCCGGCCCGGCTGGCCCGGGTGCGCCTGTCGCCGGCGCAGGAGTCGGCGCAGGTACTGTTCGGTGATTCTACGTTTGCCGTACTGCTGGAGGCCCGCTACCCGGCTTCCGACACGGCTACCGCCCGGGTTTTGCGGCGCAGCCTGCTTTCGGCCACTTATCAGAAAGCTTCCGCTGCCGATGCGCCGGCCACCGCCCTCTTTGCCTTCGACGAAAGCAAGTCAACGTTCCGGTTTGCGCGGGCCGAGGGCGGCACGTACTACTACACCCTAGGCGGTCAACCCGCCACCGGCAGCGCCCCCACCGTAGCCGTCCGCCTGGCCGACTACAACCCCGGCATCACAGCCGCCGACGTAAGCCAGCAGATGCTGGGGCGCTACCCCACGCTGCAGGGCTTCACGGCCCGCAAAATATCCTCTGCCAAGGTAAACGACCTGCTCACTTACGAAACCGAAGGCTTCGCCCAGCTCAACGGCCAGCGGGTGTTGCTCTACCAGCAGGTGTCGATTATCGGCAACACGGCGGTGTCCATGCTGGGCCTGGCCCACGACGACGTGGAAGCTACGCTCACCCAATTCAAAGCCCTGACGCATACCATAAAGCCCCGCCGCAAACCCTAGCGGTGGCTACGTATTGGTTTGGAAGGTGCTTTATCAGCCTTGGGAGAATACGTTGGGCAGCTCTATAGCCAAAGCCCGAGGAATTTACCGGAGGTCTGAGGCTCCCGTAAAGACAAATTCCGCCAGGCTTTCCCAGGGGCCGTTGCGGTAGGCCCAAAGATGCAGTCCGGTGCCCGTAGTGCCGAAGGGCGTAAAGCCAGCGGAAAGCTGCTCGTGCAGGGTGCGGGCCTCGGCGGGAGCTACTTTGTTCTGAACCGTGACGTGCGGCCGGAGCGGCTGGCGGTCCTGGGGCGTGAGTGTTTCTTGCCACACCTGCTGCAGGCGCCGGTGCAGGGTGCGCAATTCCTCATTTTCCAGCCGAAAAGCTACGCCCTGGCCCAGAAACTGCAGGCCAGTTACGGCCAGCGGCAGCGGAGCGGTGCTTTGAGCAACGTCGGTTAGCTGATTCGTAAGCTGGGGCAGAGCATTGCCGGATAAATGATGAAACAGGGTGAGGTGAGCGGCCAGAAAGTTGCGGGCCGGCGGAAAATGCTGCCGCCGCAGCTCATCGAAGTACGCCTGCGAAGTCGCATCGAGGGTGAGCGTCAGGATCAGGGGTGCTTCGGGCAGCTCGGGCATGGGTTGGCTTTAGCGGATAAGCACCCGTTGCGTGGTGGTCTGGGAACCTGTCTGGGCGCTTAGGAAATACACCCCGGCGGGCAGCCCGGCCGTGGAAAGCTGCGTGGTAGCCGTGGCGGCCACCTGTCGCCGCACTACCTGACCCAGGCTGTTGGTAAGGGTGAGTGGGGCTGAGGGCGCGGCGTTCATCTCCACCGTGAGTTTGTCGTACGCGGGCACGGGGTAAGCTCGTAGGTAAGCAGCCCCGGCGGTTCGCGTCACCTGCCGGATTTCGGAGTGCTTGAGGGTACCATCCAGATCCTGCATGGCAAGGCGGTAGTAGCTGAGGCCCGGGGCCGGGGAGGCATCCGTGAACCGGTACTGACGAAGCTGAGCCGTATTGGTGGCCGGCTCCTCGTGCAGCGTAACCCAGTGGCGCCCATCGGCGCTGCGCTCCACCCGAAACTCCTCGGCCAGCTGCTCCGAGGCGGTAGTCCACTCCACGGCCACCCGGGCGCCATCGGGCCGCACGTCAAACCGGGTAAGCGTAACCGGCAGCGGCAGGGCCCCGGCAAACGACATGGCATCCCCGCGCGAGCAGCCAAACGCGGCCCCGAACGATTCGCCGGTGTACTCGCCGGTTTCGCGGTCGATGCGGTGAATCAGGCCGTGGTCGGCGTCGATGGTATACACCTGGTTGAGGTTGTCGCGGAACATGCCGCCCACGTTTTCGTTGGTAGGTACCGGGTTGGCCACTACCACGGTAGACGCTACGGGTGCCGTGGCCGGGTTCACAATGGTCAGGTACTTGTCTTCCTTGCCCAGGTAGCTGACCAGGTTGTCGGAGGCGGGGTCATACACCCAGTCCTGAATGCCGCCCTCCGGGGCCGGGCCAGTAGCGCCGGCCGCCAAATAAGCCTCCACCTGCGCTTTATAGCCATTGATGACCAGCGTCGTGGCCGGGTCGCTGATGTCCAGCTCATGCCAGGTAGGAGCAGCGTTGAAAGTACCGGCCTGGTTGAGCTGCACCGTACCCACGTAGAAATGGAAGTCGTTGATGCGGGCACCGGGTGCGCCTAAGTAGTTGAAGCGGAATGAAATGCCGCCCACATAGTACAGGGAAACGGCATCCTCATCTTCCTCCCCATCACCAATGAAGTTGAGCGTCACGCGAAAACCCGGATTAAGCCCCGACGTTCCGGATGGGGGCGCAGGTGGGGGCGTTACGCTGCCTAGGTTAGTGGCCTCGGCGGTGCTCAGGTCGATACGGTAGAGAGAAGGCGGCGTATCAAAGTTGTCGAAGTTGACCTGCTCCGGCACGTCCATGGCATACACCACGGCTTCGTTGTCCTCATCGTAGCCCAGGGCGTTGAGAATGAGTGGTGTGGTAGTGCCCGCCACGTACACCGGGCCAATGGGCGTCAGGGAGCCATCCACATTGATGCTTTGCAAGGTAGAGCCAGTAGTGGTGCCCACGTTGCAGCCGCGCGTCACGGCATAGCTGTCTGTGGGCAGCTGGGCGTGGGTGCTGCCAGCGTGCAACAGGGTAAACAGGCCCAATGTCAGGGTAGTAGAAAGTTTTTTCATGGCGAAGCAGAGTGAAAAACAACAATACCTTTGAGCCGCCCCGTAAGGCTGCTGAGCGTAAGGTGATGCCCAAAAGCCTTGCGTGGCTTTAGTAAAGGTCACACTTGAGGCGGCTAAGTCCAAATAAAGCCCTGATTTTTTACATTTATTGCCTGCTATGTACTGCACCCTGCTTATCCAAAATTGTGGTCAACTGCTCACCATGGGTAGTGTTGGCCCAGGCCCGTTGCGCGGGGCGCAGTTGAGCAACTGGGAAGTGCTTGAAGACGCATTTCTGGCCTGCCAGGACGGAGTTATTGTGTCTGTCGGCCCTATGAGTGAGTTGCCGGCCGGTTTCATCGGGCCCGAAACTCAGGTGATTGATGCTGCCGGGAGGGTAGTAATGCCGGGACTGGTGGAGTGCCATACGCACCTGGTGTTTGCCGGCAACCGCGCCCACGAGTTTCAGCGCAAGCTGCGCGGCGAGTCCTACCTCGATATCCTGGCTTCGGGCGGGGGTATTCTGAGCACCGTGCGCGCCACGCGGGCGGCGGCGGAAGAGGAGCTGCTGGCTAATGCCCTATACCACCTGGAAGGCTTCCGGCGCTACGGCATCACCACGCTGGAAGCCAAGAGCGGCTACGGCCTGGACCGCGAAACCGAGCTGCGGCTGGTGCGGGTGGCGCGGGAAGCAGGCCGGCAGCAGACCGTGCGCGTGGTGCCCACCTTTCTGGGCGCCCACGTGGTGCCGCCCGAGTTCAAGGGCCGCCCCGCCGACTACCTTAACTTTCTGGCCGAAGAAGTGCTGCCGGAGCTACAAGGCGAAGCCGAGTTCGTGGATATTTTCTGCGAGGAAGGCGCCTTCAGCGTAGCCGATTCGCGCCGCTACCTGGAAAAAGCACAGGCGCTGGGCTTCGGCCTGAAAATCCACGCCGAGCAGCTCCACGACCTGGGCGGCAGCGCCATGGCCGCCGAACTGGGCGCCGTGAGTGTAGACCACTGCGACTATCTATCGGCCGCCGATGCGGCACGGGTGGCCGCACAGGAGCTTACGGTAGCCGTGCTGCTGCCGCTGGTGCCCCTGTTTCTGCGGCAGCAGCAGTACGCACCCGGCCGGCAGCTAATCGAGCAGGGTGTGCCCGTAGCTCTCAGCACCGATTTCAACCCCGGTTCCTGCCCCAGCAAGAACCTCTGGCTGGCGCAGTCGGTGGCGTGCCTGAATATGGGCTTCACCCCCCGGGAGGCGCTGGCTGCCGTGACTATCAACGCCGCCTGGGCCATCAACCGCCAGCACGACTGCGGCTCGCTGGAGCCCGGCAAGCGCGCCGACGTGCTGGTGCTGGACGTGCGCAGCTACGAGGAATTACCCTACTGGCTTGGCGAAAACCCAGTTCGACAGGTCATCATTGGCGGGCAGGTGCAGCCCGCGTAAGCAGCTACAGCTGCCGGGCGACCAGCAGCAGGCTGATCCAGCCCGCAATAAACAGCAGCCCGCCGATGGGGGTGACGGCACCCAGCTTGGTGTAGCCCGTAAAGCAGAGCAAATACAAGGAGCCGCTGAACAGCACAATGCCGCCCAGCCACAGCCCGGCGGTGCGGCCCAGGCCCTGCAGCTCGGGTCGGGCGGCCAGCAGCACGCCCACCGCCACCAGGGCCAAAGTGTGGTAGAATTGGTAGCGCACGGCGGTTTCAAACGTGTCGAGGCGGTTGGTGCGCTGGAGCATGTCGTGCAGGCCGTGGGCAGCAAACGCGCCGATGCCAACGCTGAGCAAGCCCAGCACGGCGGCCAGTTGAAGAATAACGCGGGCAGTTAGGTGCATGGTTGGATTGTTAAGTGGTTGACTGGCTTTTGCTAAAAGCATAGACCGCAGCCGGTTATGGTTCTTTCGAGGGGTAGCTCGTGCAATTGTTGTATAAGGTCTTCCTTGGCAGTAGGGTCACCGGTTAAACAGCCAGACCACATATCCTGAATCTTGTTATGCCTCAACTGAAAAATGGCAACGTGCACAGACAGACCAAAGCCTCCCTGATAGTAGGCCAGCAACACCATATCATCACCCTGCCCCAGATAGATCAACTGCCGAATTGGTAAGGAGTTATCATAAACAACATCTGTTGCCTCAAAGGGTGCTCCGCGGTCGGCTATTTCAGGGGGGCCATTAGCCCCGGTCTTCAACGCTAGGAAGGCGGCTACTACCGGCGGCAGTGCCTGGGCAGAAGTGTACGTTCTGAGCTTGGTACGCTGCAGTTTTTCCAGTAAGGCCGGCAACCGCTTTTTGGTCAGGATTGCCATAGTATCGATTACGTAGCGTTGGGCTGCCAGCCGGGCCGCACGCATCGAATCAGCTGAATAAGCAGGTGCTATGCGGGAAGACTCGGCCACTTTGGCGGAAGCATGAGCCGCTTTCTCAGAAGAACCCTGGCACGCCAGCAGCAGTAGAAGCGGCAAAAAAGTAAAAATGTACCGCATATTCTCAAAAGGAACTACCTAGTTGATGACAACACAGCCATTCAACAAGACAACCATCAAACCAGTCAACCCCGGGCGCCAAAAATAGCGCTGCCTACCCGGATAAGCGTGCTGCCTTCCTGCAAAGCCAAGGAGTAGTCGGAGCTCATACCCATGGAAAGCTCCCGGAAAGCTGGCTGATCCATGAAATACCGCACCTGCAGCTGCTCGAAGTAGCCGCGCAGCGTCTGGAACTCGCGGCGGAGCTGGGCTTCGTCATCCGTAAACGTAGCCACGCCCATCACGCCCACAATGCGCACGTGGCGCAGCTGACGGAAAGTATCAGACGTTAGCAGGTTCTCCGCTTCGGGCAGGGTGAGGCCGGTTTTGGTGGCTTCCTCGCCAATATGAAACTGTAGCAGGGCGTCGATAACCCGGTTGTGTTTGGCCGCCTGCTTTTCCAACTCCTCCAGCAGCTTCAGGCTGTCGAGGCTCTGCACGGTGTGTACAAAGGGCGCTATGTACTTCACCTTGTTGGTTTGCAGGTGCCCAATAAGGTGCCACTCCACGTCATTGGGCAGCTCGGGCTGCTTGGCCGTCATTTCCTGCACGCGGTTTTCGCCGAAGATGCGGGCACCGGCCTCGTAGGCCTCTCGCAGCCGCTCCACGGGGTGCGTTTTCGTGACGACCACCAACCTAGCGCCGGTGCCAGCCAGCTGCTCCTCAAAAAAACGAATGTTCTCGGCTATGGACATGTTTTTAATGTGCTGCGCTTCGCTAAGGTGGAGAATGTGAAAAATGTGCTAATGCACCTTACTTCGCTAATGTTAAGAGAAAGGGCTGGGTTTCTCTTATGTGTTGAGGGACGTACTCAGCACATCAGCACATTTTCCAAATTAGCACATTAAGCGAAGCGTTAGTCTTCCAGTGAGTTGGTGAGAAAGGTGTTTTTAAGGGCCAGCCATAGTAGCCAGAAGGCTATGCTCCAGGCCAGGTAGTAGCGGTAGTGGTCGGTGGTGTTGCGGTAGCGGGTCTGCTTGATTTCCGACTTTTCCAGGCGGTTGATCTGGTCGAAGACTTCGCGCAGGGCTTCGGTGTCGGTGGCACGGAAGAACTGGCCGCCGCCGGCCGTAGCCAGCTGGCGCATGGCCGTTTCGTCGAGGCGGGTTTCCACGTAGCGCGGGCGGCCAAACTCGTCCTTGCCGAAGGGCACGGTACCATCCTGGCCCACGCCAATGGTATAAAGCCGCAGCCCGTAGGCGTGCGCCAGTTGGGCCGCCAGCAGCGGGTCGAGGTTGCCGGCCGTGTTTTCGCCGTCGGAAAGCAGAATGCAGACTTTGGTGCGGCTACGGGAGTCGCGCAGGCGGTTGGTGGCCACGCCCAGGGCCGTGCCAATGGCGGTGCCGTCGTTGGCAATCATGCCCAGGCGTAGCTCGCCCAGGTTTTCGCGCAGCAGGTCATAGTCAGTGGTAAGCGGGGCCAGGGAGTAGGCGTCGCCGGCAAACGCCACCAGCCCGATCCGGTCGCCGGCACGGCCGGCCACAAACTCGCGGGCTACCCGCTTGGCGGCTTCCAGGCGGTTGGGCTGCAGGTCCTGCAGCTCCATGGAGCCCGACACGTCCAGCACCAGCAGAATATCGATGCCTTCGCCGGTTTGCACCACCCGCTCGTCGGTGCGCTGGGGGCGGGCCAGGGCTAGCACCGCAAAGGCCAGGCAGAGCAGCAGCACCAGATCGGGCAGAAACCGCAGCAGCGCCGACCAGTCCGTGCGCAGCCGGCCCGCCACGAAGGCTACCCCCAGCCGGGTGCGCCACCGGTGTGCCAGCAGCCACCGCAGGGCCGGCAGCAGCAGCAGGGCCGGCAGCAGCAGCAGCACGCGCGGCCACTCCCAGGAATAGCTGGTGAGGGTAGAGTAGCGCAGGCCGTCCAGCAACGTGAGCATGAAGGCGGTGGGAAAAAAAGTCGGGCCGGGAAGAAAGCAAAGCTACGGCCCCAGCCGGGAATGTGGCACCGTGGCCGCGAGCCGGCCGCTTACGCCGCCTGCACCCGGGCGCCCGCCAGCTGGTAGCGCTGCTCAGCAAACTCGCGCAGCTGCGCAAAGGCCTGGTCTATTTCCGGCGTTTCGTCCTCGGCCAGCAGGTTGCCATACACCACCCGGTCGGCTACGCGCAGGGCACTACTCATGGCCGGGTGGTGCTGGTAGTGGGCTTCCACCTCGCGGGTCGTAAGCGAGTTGAGGTTGCTGTCTTCGAGGCGGGTGAGGTAGTTTTTCCAGAGCGTAATGGCCCGCTCCATATTGGTAGCCGAGCGCGACAACTCAAACCGCTCGATGTGGCGAGCATACTGGGCCAGAAAGTAAGCGTGGTTTTTCCGGAGCTTGTAGCGCTGGTAGCGGCGGCGCAGGCGCCTTCGAAACAGCAGCACCAGCCCGCCGCTCAGCACCATCAGCCCGCCCAGGGCCGTCAGCCAGTAGGGGTAGTTGAAGCGGGCCTCCACCGGCAGCAGGGTAGTGGTAGCGCGCAGTGCGGGCGGAGAAGCCGTGGCGGCCGGAGCCAGAAAGCGCAGCCGCACCGCCGCCGGGGCCGTGGGCAGCAACACGGAGTCGCGGCCGCGCAGCACCATTACGGGCAAGCTCAGTTGCTGCACCGAGTCGAGGGCGAAGGTGCGCAGACGGTATACGGCGCGGTCGAGGCTCTGGCCCTGGAGGGTGCGGGTAGGGGAGTAGCGGCGCCCCACGTACTCAAACGGCCGGAAATCAGCCGTGGAATCGGGAAAGACCACTTCCAGCGCGGCCGGGTGCCGGAACGTCAGCTCAAACTCCACTACGTCGCCTACCTGCGTGGTGGGCTGCCGGAACCGGCCGACGGGCTCCGGCTGCTGCGCCAGGGCCACCAGCGGCAACAGCGCCAGGCCAAGGCGCGCCACCCAGCGGCTACCCACGACTGCGTTGGTTGCGCCGCCGAAACAGGTTCACCAGCTGCGGCACGTAGTCGGCATCGGTGGCAATGGACACGAACTCGGTGCGGTGGCGGCGGCAGATCTGCCCGATCTGCTCCCGGTTTTGCTCGTAGGTGGCCCGGTAGCGGGCCCGGAAGGCGGCTGAGGACGTATTCACCCACACCGTACGACCTGATTCCTGGTCGAGCAGGGGCACGATGCCCAGGGGGGGGAACTCCCGCTCCCGCTGGTCGAGCAGCTGCACCACAATCAGGTCGTGCTTGCGGGCCAGCATCGTCAGCTCCCGCTCGTAGCCGGTATCGATAAAATCAGACAGCAGAATGACCAGGCTGCGACGCTTGATGAGGCCTAGCGCCTGCTTGATGCCGGCCGCTACGGCGGTGTGTGGGGAGCGAGGTGTAAGATCGAACAGGCCTTTGATGAGGGCGTAGGCGTGCCGGATGCCTTTGCCCGGCGGCAGATACAGCTCTTTCTGGTCGGAAAAAGCCAGTATGCCGAGCTGGGCACTCTGGCGGGCGGCTGTGAGGGCCAGCAATCCACATACTTCGCGGCCCACGTCAATCTTGCGACGGCCGGCCGCGCCCACGCGCTGGGAGGCACTCACATCCAGCAGCAGCAGTACCTGCTGTTCACGCTCTTCCTTATAGGTTTTCACGAAGGTGCCGTGGCCCTTGCTCGATACGGCCCAGTCGATGGCCCGCACCTCGTCGCCGTACTGGTAGAGGCGCACGTCGTCGAACTCCAGCCCCGTGCCCTTGAACACGGAATGGAAGTTGCCCTGCAGCTGCGCGTCGACGGCATGACGAATGCGAATCTCGAACTGGCGCAGCTTGCGTATAAGCTGCTGCAGTGGGGTGGCTTCGGCGGCCTTCATTCCGGCTAAACTAACGCATCTTCCTAACTTTGCCGCGTGAAACTTCTTTCCGTTTGTGCCGGCGTGGCTTTCACGCTGCTGGCTGGCTGCCAGCGCTCCGATGAAATAGCGCCGCCCCAGCCGCTGGTGCCCAAGCCCCAAATGGCCCGCCTGCTCACCGACCTGCATCTGGCCGAAGCCCGGGTAGATGCCTCGCGCCTGACCACCGACTCGGCGCAGGCCCTGTACATGCAGCTGCAGGATAGTGTGTTGCGCCGCAATCAGGTCAGCGACTCGGCTTTCGCCCGGAGCTACCGCTACTACACCCTCCACGACAAAGACCTGCAGGAAGTATACGACTTAGTACTGGACTCCCTCACGGCCCGGGGCGCCAAGTACCGGCCCCCCGGAGCGCCGGCGCCTTCTTCTCCACCACCGCCCCACCAACTGTACCGGCGCGGCCGCTAGTGCAGCCGCTGCCCGTTTGGCACGGGCGTATCGGGCCCGATGAGCACGATGGCGCCGTCGGTATCCGAAAAACCTGTGACCAGCACCTCCGACATGAATGGCCCGATCTGGCGAGGCGGAAAATTGACCACGGCCACCACCTGCCGCCCAACCAGATCCTGTGGCTGATAGCGTAGGGTAATCTGGGCGCTGGAGCGCTTGCGGCCGATTTCGGGGCCAAAATCAATCAGCAGCTGAAATGCCGGCTTGCGGGCCTGGGGAAACTCCCGTGCCTCTACGATAGTACCTACGCGCAGCTCCACGCGTTCAAACTCCGCCCAGCTAAGTGGGGTGCCTGTCGTTTCCATAGGGCTTTTTTGCGGCCCAAGCTACGGGATAAGTTGGTAGTTGGCTGTTAGCGGTTGGTCGTAAATGGTCATGCTGGGCTTGTCGAAGCGTCTGGATAGTGTAGTATCCTAACGAAGCGGTAGAGATGCTTCGGCTGCGCTCAGCATGACAACCAGCCAACTCACTCCGGCAATGCGTAGGCGCTGAGCTTCTCTAGGCGCTGCTTTACGGCAGCTTCCCATTGCTGCTGCCGTTCGGCATTCAGGCCGTGGTTGGTTTCTTGATCGTAGCGGGACATATCCCGTTGCCATATCATAAAAGCTACCTTGGTGTAGTTGTTCAAAGCCGGCTGTAGCTTGTCGCAGTCGAACTGCATCAGTGCCAGCTTCTGGCGCATCTGGCGGGCATGTACTTCGGTAAGGTCGAAATGTGCCTGCTCGTGGCGCAGCAACTCGGGCTTGGCTTTGCCCGGCTCGCGCACCCAGGATTCGGAGGGCGTAAATACGGCTTTCACGGCCGCGTTGAACTTGAAATCGGTACAGCCGACGTTTACACTAATGTTGGCCGAAGTGAGGGCCGCAATATTGGAGGGCGCGCCGGGTTGGGCCTGGAAGTCGGCCCAGCTCAGCGGCCGGCTGGCCGACCATGCCAGGGCAGGAGCTGGAGCCAGCTTTGCCGCCATCGGCGGGGTAGGAGCGACTGGGCTCAACCAGTTCAGCCACAGCGGCAGCACGGAAATCAAGGAAAGTAGCATAGCGGGTACAGCGGAATAAGTCTGTTCCGGGGCTAACGCAGCACGGCGGCGGGTTCGTTCACTGCTACGGCACTAAAGCGGTTGAAACGCCACAGCAGCACGCCGGCCACCAGCGAAAGGCCCGTGAGTAGTCCCGTCCAGACGCCCATAGCACCCAGCTTAAATACAAAACCCAGCACGTAGCCCAGCGGCAGCGCCACGGCCCAGTACGCCAGCAGCGCCACCACCGAGGGCCACTTCACGTCCTCCAGCCCGCGCAATGCGCCCAGCCCCACCACCTGCACCCCATCCGACACCTGAAACAGCGCGGCAATGAGCAACAGGGAAGCTGCCTGCCCTACCACTTCGGGGTTGTGATTGTAGAGCGTGGGAATAAAAAACCGGCCAAAAACAAGCACCAGCCCCATCCCGCTCATGAAAGCAAACGTGAGCAGGTAAGCCGTATAGCCCGCGTGGCGGCTGCCTAAGGCATTACCCAGCCCGCGCTGCCGCCCCACCCGGATGGTAGCCGCTGCCGCGATGCCGCTGGCCGCCATGTAGGTAACCGAGGCCACGTTGATGGCAATTTGGTGCGCAGCCAGCGCGGTAGCGCCCAGCCAGCCAATCATAATGGCCGACACGCTGAAGGCGCCTACCTCAAACATCATCTGTACTCCAATGGGCGCTCCAAGGTCGGTGAGCTTGCGCAGCACGGCCCCGGAAGGCCGCCAGGCTCCCACCGCCGCGCGGTAAGGCTGCAGACGTCGGGCCCGCAGCACGTAGGTAGCCATCAGAATAGCCATCAGCACCCGGGAAATGAGCGTGGCCCAGGCCGAGCCCACCATACCCAGGCGCGGCGCGCCCCAGTTGCCGAATACCAAAGCATAGCACAGCAGGGCATTGAGCACATTGGCCAGCACCGACAGATACATAGCCTGGCGGGTGAGGCCCAGGCCCTCGGCAAACTGCCGGAAGCCCTGAAACACCATCAGCGGCAGCAAGGACATAAACATGATGCGCACCCACGGCGCGGCCAGTGCCACTACGGCGGCCGGCTGCCGAAGAAACTGCAGCCCCCACGGCACCACCAGCCCGGCCAGGG
The DNA here is from genome assembly GCF_015773195.1 of Hymenobacter guriensis. GTDB lineage: Bacteria > Bacteroidota > Bacteroidia > Cytophagales > Hymenobacteraceae > Hymenobacter > Hymenobacter guriensis. The sequence continues at coordinate 104,299 of NZ_JADWYK010000001.1, read as the reverse complement.
CCAGCATCACACCCGCCAGCGTGCACAGCAGTACGCCATTCACGAGCAGCTGCCCGATACGGGCCACGTCGCGCTGGCCGTCGGCGGCGGCTACCAGGGGCGTAATGCCCATCGACAAACCCAGACCAAACACCAGCACTACCGTACTCACGCTCACGCCCAACGACACGGCCGCCAGCGGAACGATGCCCAGCTGACCCACCACCATACTGTCGCACACATTCACGAGTACGTGCCCCAGCTGACTGATAACAACCGGGTAAGCCAGTAAAAGAGTGGGTTTGAAATGCGGGCGGAGGGAAGCAAGCGACATGAGCAGCGGAAAAATCAGCCGCAAAGGTACAACCCCCGGCCGCCCCGGTGCTTATTCGGGCCGAAGTGTTGCCAGTACCTGGCTTAGCCGGTTCAGCGCCGTGACTAGCTCTGGCTCCGGTACGGCGCAGGAAAGCCGGGCGTAGCCCGGGGCGTGGCAGGTGGCACCATCCACTACCTCTACTCCGCCGTCCCGCAACTGTTTCACCAAAGAGGCCGCAGCTTCGACACGTGGCAGTGTAGGGTCCAGATAAGCGCGCAAATCGGGAAATGCGTAGTAGGTGCCCTCGGTAAAAGCACAGGGCAGCCCTAAGTTTGTGAGGCCGGACAACAGCTGGCAGCGCCGGGGAGCCAGCTCACCCACCAGCTCAGCCGCAATGGCATCGGCGGCTTCGGTGGCGGCCAGGGCGGCCAGCTGGCTGGGTACAGCCACGGCACCAGCCGTCATATGCTGCCAGTGCGTACAGGCCGCGGTCAGGGCCGGGGGAGCTATGAGGTAGCCCACGCCCCAGCCCACCAGCCCCAGCGACTTGGAGAAGCCGTGTACCAGCACGTGTCGCTCAGCGCGGTCCGGGAAATCAAGCAGGGAAGGTACCGGCGTCCCAAAGGATATCCGCTCGTAGATTTCGTCGCTGACGACCAGCACGTCGGGGCGGGTGGCCAATACGTCGAGCACGGTTTCCAGCTCGGGCGCGGAATAGATGCGGCCGGTAGGGTTGTTGGGGTTCGAAAACAAAAAGACCCGCGTGCGGGGGGTGAGAGCCTGCGCTACCGCGGCGGGCTCCAGGGCGTAGTTGTTTTCGGGGCTCAGCGGTAGCAGGCGCAACGTGCCGCCGGCCTGCCGCACCAGCTCATCAAAGCCAAACCAGCTGGGTGTAGGCAGCAGCACTTCGTCGCCGGGTTGCAGCACGGTGCGCAGAAGCGTATAGAGGGCCGCCTTTGCACCGGGCGTAACGAGCACCTGCTCGGGCGTCACGTTTGGGTAGCGGCCAGCCAGGGCCATGCGCAGCTCCGGCAAGCCCGCCACCGGACTCGCGAAAGTCAGCGGCTGAGCTAGAGTTTCCTGCAGCTGTCTTACTACTACGGCCGGGGTAGGAAACGAAACGTACCCGGAAGCCAGTGAAATAAGCGAAGGAGAATTCATCCGTGAGCCTTAAAGCGTCTTGCAATCAGCCCTGCGGCATCAGCACCACATCGGCAAAGTACTGCCGGGCATCGGTGAAGAAGTGCTGCACCCGCAGGCCGGCCGGACGCGCCAGGGCCTCAATCTGTGGGCGGGTAAACTTATAGGAGTTTTCGGTATGAATAACTTCCCAGGCCGCAAACCCGCAGCTGAAGCCGGCGCCGGCAAACTGCACCGTCTGGGCCCGGCGGCTGACGAGGTAGGAGCGCACGGCCCCGCTGAGCGGGTCGTAATCGGTGTAATGCTCCCAGGCCGTCAGGTCGAAATCAGCACCCAGCTCGCGGTTCAGGCGGCGGAGCAGGTTGAGGTTGAAGGCCGCCGTCACGCCCTGGCTGTCATCGTAGGCGGCCCGGATGATGCGCGGGTCTTTCTGCAGGTCGAAACCGATGAGGAGGCGGTCGGCGGAAGTGAGGTGGCTGGCCAGCTGCTGCAGAAACTCCTGCCGGTCCTGGGGCAGGAAGTTGCCGATGTTGGAGCCCAGAAACAGCACCACTTTAGGCTCATCGTCGCGCAGGCCGGCCAGCGCCGCAAAGTAGTCGGCCTCAATGGGCTCCACGCGCAGTTCGGGCAACTCCCGCCGCAGGCTCTCGGCCAGCCCGGCCAGCGCCCCGCCCGATATATCGACGGGCACATAGGTGAAGTCGGCGCCCTGGCTCAGCAGCTCGCGCAGCAGCAGCATGGTTTTGGTGCCGTCGCCGGCGCCCAGCTCCACCAGCCGGAACGGCGTACCCGCCGCTGGGGCCAGCGCCGCACCAATGGCTGCGCCCTGCTCCGTGAAAATCCCGAACTCGGTGCGGGTAGGATAGTACTCCGGCAGCTGCATGATTTGCTGAAACAGCCGGCTGCCCTCGTCATCGTAGAAGTACATAGACGACAGCGTTTTGGGCTGGCGGCTGAGACCCTCCCGTACGTGGGCCAGCAACTGGGCAGTGGCCTGGTCATCGGGGGAAGGAAACGTATCGGCAAGCAAGGAGGTAGGCGTTTCGGAAGAGCGGGGCATACAAATCAGCGCGAAGTCGGAAAGAAAGAATAGCCAGGCGGGCAACAGCCCTTAACTTCTGGCGCGGGCCAGGCGCAGGCCGGTGAACTGCCAGCGCTTATCGGCGTGGAAGAAGTTGCGGTAGCTCAGGCGGATGTGGCTGGCCGGCGTGGCGCAGGAGCCCCCGCGCAGCACCAGCTGATTCACCATGAACTTGCCATTGTACTCGCCCAGGGCTCCGGCCGCGCGGGCGTAGCCGGGGTAGGCGTGGTAGGCCGAGTACGTCCACTCCCAGGCGTCGCCCAGCAGCTGGTGGCAGCGGGCGGGGTCGGCATCGGTGGGCAGCGGGCGGGTGTCAAACAGGTTGCTTTCCTGGAAATTCCCTTCGGCGGCATCAGGCTGAAAAAAGCGGGCAGCAATTTCCCACTCGGCTTCGGTGGGCAGCCGGGCCCCGGCCCATTGGGCGTAGGCATCGGCTTCGTAAAAGCTCAGGTGCGTGACGGGCGCGTTCAGCTCCAGAGGCTGCAAGCCGCGCATGGTAAAGCGCTGCCAGCCCGCCGCATCCGGTACCCAGTACAATGGGGCCTGCCACTGCTCACGCTGGGCCAGGTCCCAGCCTTCGCCCATCCAGTACCGGAAATTCTGGTAGCCGCCGGCCTCCACAAACTCCAGGAATTCGGCGTTGGTTACCAGTCGGTTCTGCAGTTCAAAATCGGCCACGTACACCTGGTGGGCCGGCAGCTCATTGTCGAAGCTGAACCCATCTTCCTGCAGCCCGATGGTGTGCACCCCGCCCGGCACCGCCAGCCAGGACGCTTTGGGGAATGAGGAATGATTGTCCTCTGTTTTCGCAGGAAAATCTGTGGAAGGCAATTTTTCAATCCTCTCTCCCAATTCCTCCTTGAAATAGCTGGGAGCCAGCGGGCTGGTGCTGAGAATGTACTTGATGTCGGTGATAAGCAGCTCCTGGTGCTGCTGCTCGTGCTGCAAACCCAGCTCAAATACCTCGTGGAAAACGGCCGGCAGCTCATCGGCGCGGTCCTGGAGCAGGCGGCGCACGGCGTCATCCACGGCGGCGCGGTAGGCGTACACGTCGGCCAGCGCGGGTCGGGAGAGGGTACCCCGGTCGGCGCGGTTCACGCGGGAGCCCAGGGAGTTGTAGTAGGAGTTGAATAGAAAGGCATAGTCGGGGTGATGCACCGTGTAGCCGGGCTGGTATTCCTGCAGAATAAACGTTTCAAAAAACCAGGTGGTGTGCGCCAGGTGCCACTTCGGCGGGCTCACGTCGATGATGGGCTGCACCACGGTGTCTTCGGGCAGCAGCGGCCGGCAGATGGCCTCGGTTTGCTGGCGCACCTGCGCGTAGCGGGCGGCAAGGGCAGCGGAAGGAAAGGCAGAAACGGCGGCAAGCTCAGGCATAACGACGGGCACACGGAGGAGTTCGGTACGGGCATGTAACTCCGAAAGGCCGGAACGGGTTTTAGCGCTGAAGCGGCCCGGTCCGGCCGGCTACCTTTGCCGCGGCCGGCGGCCCGGCCTGTTCACCTGCTTTCTATGGCTCTGCACCTGCACTACTCGCACCGCGCGCTGCGGTTCAACTTTCCGGCCCGCACGTCCCGCGGGGCCCTCACCGAGCACGTGGCCTGGTACCTGCACCTGACCGACGCTGCCCGGCCCGGCCAGCTTGGCCTGGGCGAAGCTGCGCCCCTGGCCGGCCTCAGTCCCGACTTCCGTCCCGACGTTGAAGACCGGCTGCGGCAGCTTTGCCATACGTTCAACGCCGCTGGCTTTTCTTCCGTCGATGAGCCTAAGATCAACCAGCTGCTGGAACCTGAATGGCCCGCGTTGCGCTTCGGCCTCGAAACGGCCTTGCTCGACTGGCAGCACGGTGGCCGCCGTCAGCTGTTCGATAACTCCTTCAGCCGGGGCGAAGGGGGCATTCCCATCAACGGGCTGGTGTGGATGGGCGACGCCGACTTCATGCGCGCCCAGATCCGAAAGAAACTCACCGAAGGCTACGGCTGCCTGAAGCTGAAAATCGGGGGTATCGACTTTGCCGCCGAGCTGGAGCTGCTGCGCCTGATTCGCCACGAAGCCGGCCCCGCCGAGCTGACGTTGCGCGTGGACGCCAACGGGGCCTTCTCGCCCGCCGAAGCGCCGTCTAAGCTCGACCAGCTGGCCGCTTTCGACCTGCACTCCATCGAACAGCCCATCCGGGCCGGGCAGTGGGAGGCGCTGGCCGCGCTGTGCCGCAGCTCGCCGGTACCCATTGCCCTGGACGAGGAGCTGATTGGCGTAACCGACCCTGCCCGCCAGCGCCACCTGCTGCAGGTGGTGCAGCCCGCCTACCTTGTGCTCAAGCCTACGCTGGTCGGCGGCCTGGCGGCTACCAGCCAGTGGCTGGCCCTGGCCCAGGAGCACGGCCTTGGCTGGTGGATTACTTCGGCCTTGGAATCCAACGTGGGGCTGAACGCCATCAGCCAGTTCACCGCCCAACAAAACACCGGAGCCATGCCCCAGGGCCTGGGCACCGGCCAGCTGTACCACAACAACGTGACGGCCCCGCTCCGCATTGAGGCGGGCCTCCTGTGGTATGCGCCCCGCGGTGCGTGGGAGTTACCAACGTAAATTATGGAGAATGAGCTGGCAATCAAAGGGTTTTTTTCCTATATTACCCGGCCCGCACGTTCCCGAAAATGCCCACCCGTTGCTCCCCCCGTACACTTTTGCGCTCGGCATGGCTAATTCGCCTGCTGGGGTGTGTCCTATTGTGTGGTTTAGCTGAAGCGGATGCGTTTAGTCAGGCCTATACCTCATTTGCCTTAAGCAAGCCCCGGACCCGGCACACCATCATCCCGTTTCAGCTGCAGCGCAACTTGATTATCGTACAGGTAAAGCTGAACGGCAGCGGCCCGTACAATTTCATGCTCGACACGGGGATAGGAGTGAGCCTGCTGACGGACCCCTATCTACAAGCCGAGCTGCGCCTGAAAGCCGGCCCGCGCTTTCAGGTGATGGGCGTAGGCGAAGAAACCGCGCTGGAAGCCTACATATCCGATAGTGTGCGGGTAGAAGTCGGGGGAATTATGGCCCCGGCCCTGTCCGTTATGGTCTTATCGGATGATGTTCTGGACCTCTCCAGTTATGTGGGCATGCCTATCCACGGTATTCTGGGGGCCGATGTGTTTCGCAGCCTCGTGATAGAAGTGAGGCCCACGGAGTCACGCCTGATTGCCTACGAGCCCACCCGCTACCGCGCACCGCATGGCCGCCGCTGGGCCAGTATGCCCTTGTCGATGGAAGGCAGTAAGTCGTACATTACTACCAGCGTGGCTCTCACCGATTCCCTGCAGCTGCCCCTGAAGTTGGTGCTCGATACCGGAGCGGGCCACGCGCTGTCCATCGAAACCGGCTCGGATCCGCGCCTGCAGGTGCCCCAGAAGCGCCTTCGTTCCCAGCTGGGGCGGGGCCTGAGCGGGTTTATCAACGGCTATCTGGGCCGCGTATCCAGCCTGCAGCTCGGGCGCTATCATATTCCCAACATGCTCACCTCGTTTCCCGACAATTCTGAGGTGTACCAGCGCACCAACTCCGAGCGCAACGGCAACCTGGGGTTCGAGCTGCTCAAACGCTTTACCGTCATTATCGACTACCCGCACAACCGGCTGCTGCTAAAGCCCAATGAGCTGTACAAAGACCCGTTTGAGCATGATATGTGCGGCCTGGAGCTGCTGGCCACCGGCGAAGATTATCGAACCTACATCATCCTGAAGATCCAGCCCGATTCTCCCGCGGCTTTAGCCAAGCTGGCTCCCGGTGACCAGCTGGTGTCCGTGAATTTGCTGCCCGCCAACGCGTTGTCTCTTACCCAGATCAGCCGCCTGTTGCACTCAGAGAATGGCCGGCAGGTTCTGCTGCTGGTGCGCCGGCCCGATGGGGAACTACACTCGGCCAGAATTCAGCTGAAGCGTCAGATCTGAGCCCGGCGGCTACTTTCGGCAATTTCGCTACCTTACCAGCCCACCTTCGCCTGCTCTGCCCGCCCGATGCCCACGGCCTCTACTACCACGCCGCCCCAGCCGCCGCCCGCCATCCAGGCCAACCAGCACATCTACTCCGATTATTTCGACGAGGAGTTTGCCCGCACCCTCGACGAGAACATCATGCAGCTGCTCGACCGGGTGTGGTTTCGCTCCAAGCTGGTAGGATTTGAGGATTTTCCGCAGCCCAACAACCCCGAGCGGCCCCTCATCTTCGCTTCCAACCACTCTGGCATGGCTTTCCCCTGGGATGCCATGGTGGCCCTGGCGCACTTGCTGCGGGAGTTGCGCAAGCCCAGCGACCTGCCTCGCCCGTTGTCGGCGCCCCTGCTGTCGCAGTCGGTGCTCATGAATCCGTTTCTGGTCAAGGACTTCTGGAAGAAGTGCGGCTGCGTGGATGCCACCACGCTCAACTTCGAAACCATGATGTACTATCAGGACCATAACCTGATGCTGTACCCCGAGGGCGTGCCGGGCATCGGCAAGGGCTTCAACCGCAAGTACCAGCTGCAGCGCCTGGCTACCAGCATCGTGCGCCTAGGCATTCAGCACCGCACCGACATCGTGCCGTTCTATACCATCAACGGCGAGTACCTGAACCCCTACGCCTACAGCTGGGACTGGATAAACAACCTGAGCAAGAAAATAGGCATTCCGTTTCTGCCGCTCGGGCCCATTATCCTGCTGGTCCTGCTCCAGCCCTGGTGCTTCTATATGGCGTTTCCGGCCCAGCTTACCTTCGTGCTCGGCCAGCGCATCCGTCCCTACGAGCTGACCGACAAAGCCCCCGAAGATCTGACCCGCGAAGATTATCTGGCCTTAAGCGAGCAGGTGCGCCAGCGCATGCAGCGGGAGTTGGACGCCGCCGTGCAAACCCACGGGCAGAAGCCCTACCAGTGGCGGCAGCTGTGGCAGCGCATGAAGGAAAACCGCCGCTACTTTCCGTTTTTCCTGCCCTGGGCCTGGCCGGCGCTGTATCAGGAGTTTGAGCGCCAGTACGTGTACCAGGGCCGCCGCAACTTCCGGCTCGACCTCGACAAGCCCGGGGCATGGTGGCGTATGGTGTGGCGCAATCCGCTTTCGCTGGCCTTTTTTATTCCCATTCTGGGCTGGATTCCTATTGCCATCCGGGGCTACCGGGGCCACCGCCTGGGCAAAAGAGCCCCAAAGCCAAACGCCTAGCGCCCTTCCGCAGGAAAGCTTACTATACTGGTTGCGCCGCCTTCTCTAACCGAAAAATTAGCGGACCACCGCCGCCAGCCGGGCTGATCTACTGCCAATTTCCGCAGCCGGTGCCGGACAAAAAAAAGCCGGTTGCGTATAGGGTAGGGAAGCTGCCGGCAAATGCGTATTTTTTGCAGCCGCATAGGCTGTTTCCGCTCTCCGATGCTCCTGCCCGGCTGCTTAGCTTCTCGCTTAGGCCGGCCAAACTCCCACTTCCCGCATGCCCTCCACCCAACATCTGCTGCTCAAGCAGCTCCTCACGGCGGCCACGCCCGCGCTGGCTTCCTCGCGCCCGCGCCTGGCCCACGTGCGCCTGGCCGCCGAGTTCGGCTCTTTGCTGCAGTTCATGCCCTGGAACGTGTTTCTGGAAGATGTAGACCTGGATGGCCTGGCCGCCGAGTGGATTCGACCAGCCCATACCGATGAAAGCCGGGTGCTGCTCTACCTGCACGGGGGTGGCTATGTGCTGGGCTCCCTCAACACGCACCGCGGCCTTATCGGCTCCCTGGCCCAGCGCTGCGGACTACCCGCTTTCACCATTGACTACCGCAAAGCCCCCGAGTACCCATTTCCGGCCGCGCTGGAAGATGCGCTGGTGGCGTACCGCTGGCTCCGCGCCAAGGGCTACCCCGCCGAAAATATCCTAGTGGCCGGCGACTCGGCCGGGGGCGGGCTGGCCCTGGCCCTGACGCTGGCTTTGCGCGAGGCGGGTGAGGCCCTACCCGCCGCCGTCATGGGCCTTTCGCCCTGGACGGACCTGGTGCTGCCGGAAAAGGTGCTGCGCGATGTCTGTAAGCAGGAAACCCAGCTGCTGGAGGCCCTGCAGATCCGCAACTGGGGCACGCACTATGCGGGCAACACCCCGCTCACGCACCCGCTGGTGTCGCCGGGCCAGGCTGAGCTACGCGGTTTGCCGCCCTTGCTTATTCAGCTTTCCGATGCCGAGGTGCTCTGCGACGATGGCCTGAGTTTCGTGGAGAAAGCCCGCCGGGCCGGGGTGCCCGTTACGCTGCAAAGCTACCAGGGCCTGGTGCACTGGTGGCATTTGTTCTGGCGGGTGCTGCCCGAGGCGCGTCAGGCCCTGGACGACGCGGCGGGCTTCGTGCGCGGCGTATGGGCGGCCCAGGCCGCCGCGGCCGATGCCGTGCGCCGGGCCGGGCAGCGGGTAGGGCGCAATACCGCCGCCAGCGCACGGCTACGGGCACACGGGTGAGGTTTTGACCAGGAATGAGAGGGAAGATGAAAAAATGTTTTCACTCACTTCCAACTATATAGGGTTCTTTTCGTAGGTTTGCAAAGTAGTCGGCTTGCATACTATTCTATGCGGGGCCGTTGCTCGGATAGTTGTCATTTTCATCTTCTCCAACCCCCACATTCCCATGGAAGATCTGTTTAAAAAGGTCATCAACGCCGGCGTAGGCTTTGTTTCGCTCACCACCGACCGGGTGCAAACCACCATCGACAAGCTGGTGCAGGACAGCAAGCTGTCGGAGCAGGAAGGCCGCAAGATCATGGACGACCTGAAGAAAAACGCCGATACCAAGCGCAAGGAGTTTGAAAAGCAGATTTCGGGTGTGGCCGCCAAAGTGCTTAAAGGCGTGGGCGTGGCTCCCAACTCCGATCTGGAAGATCTGAAGCGCACTGTGAAAGGCAGCAAGTCGTCGGCTACATCCTCGAAATCAACTGCCGCTTCGTCCACCTCTACAGCCGGCAAGAAAGCTGCTCCGGCTAAGGCTGCCGCTGGCAGCACGGCCGGCAAAGCCGCCGGCACGGTGAAGAAAGCCGCTGACAAAACCAGCGCCGCCGCGGGCAAAACGCAGAAATCGGCTGCTGCTACGGCTGGTGCCGCCAAGAAAACGTCGGAAGGCAGCAGCGAGGCCTCGGCTTCGTAAGCTACTTGCCGCACGGCGCCCGCGCCGTCCAGCTATCAGAAAAGCCAGCACCACCGCCTGCGGGGAGCTGGCTTTTCTGTTGCCGGGCCGCAGGCCCTCCGTATTTTGCAGTTTCGTAACGTTTTCTGGCCCGTTTCCCTGGCATGTTCAAAAACACGATATCAAACCTGAGCCGCATCCGGCAGGTAGTGGAAGTACTGGTGCGCTACGGTTTTGAAGACGTGGTGACGAGCACCGCCCTGCGCCGCCTGGTGTCGAGCAAGCGCCGCCTCACGTGGCAGCACGCCGAGCGGCCCGTGTTCGAAACCACGCGCTGGGAACGGATTCGCATGATTATCGAGGAACTGGGGCCTACGTTCATCAAGCTGGCCCAGGCCCTGAGCAACCGCGCCGATTTGCTGCCTCAACCGCTGATCGACGAGTTTGAGAAGCTCCAGAGCAACGTGCCGCCCTTTCCGGTTGCCCTGGCCCGCCAGATTATCGAGCAGGAGCTGGGCCAGCCGCTCGAAACCGTGTTCAGTGATTTTGAGGAAGTGCCGCTGGGCTCGGCCAGCATCGGGCAGGTGCACAAGGCCAGGCTGCTCACGGGCGAGGAGGTGGTAGTGAAAGTGCAGCGCCCCGACGTACAGGAAAAGGTGCGCACCGACCTGAGTTTGCTGCATGAGTTGGTGCGCCTGACGGGCGGCTTCCTGCGCAAGCAGGGACTGGCCAACCCGGAGGATATCGTGGATGCCTTCGAGCGCAGCATGACGCGCGAAATGGACTACACCTCTGAGGCCCGCAACCTGGAGCAGTTCCGCCAACTCTACGAGAAGTACGAAAGCTTCTACATTCCGAAGCCCTTCCGGGAGGTAAGCACCACCAAAGTGCTGGTGATTGAGTTTGTGGCGGGCTGCAAAATCACGGACAAGGCGCAGTTGCTGGCCTGGGACCTGAGCCCCGAGAAAGTTGCCGAAACCGGCATGGATATCTACCTCACGCAGATATTCGAGTTCGGGCGGTTTCACGCCGACCCGCACCCCGGCAACGTGCTGGTGCGGCCCGATGGCACCATCGTGCTCATTGATTTTGGCATGGTGGGCAAGCTCACCAAGCAGCAGAAATATGCCTTCGCGGGGGTGTTTATCGGCATGGCCCGGCAGGATGCCCGCGGTATGGCGCTCAACTTCCGCCGCCTGGCCCTCACCAGCGACATTCCCGACATGCGCGCCTTCGAGGCCGACCTGAGCGACCTGATTGAGGACTTCTCGACCCTCGACGTGCAGGATATGAGCATGAGCGACCTGGCCGACTCCCTGCAGGATATCATCTACAGGTACAAGCTGCAGGTGCCGGGCGCGGTGTTCCTGATTTTGCGGGCCCTGGTGATTCTGGAAGGCATTGGTAAGGTGTTGCACCCGCGCTTCAATACCTTTGAGTTCGTGCGGCCTTACGGGGCGCGCATCATTGCCGAACAATACTCGCCCGAGAACATCCTCAGCGAAGCCGAGTATACGGGCACGCAACTGCTGGCCCTGCTGCAGACGTTCCCGGCCGATATCCGCCAGATCATGCGCAAGGTTTCGCGCGGCGACTTGCGCATGAAGGTGGAGCTGAGTGGCTACCTGCTGCTGCTGCGCAAGGCCGACCAGCTGGTCTCGCGCACCATTGTGGCTTTGCTGGCGGTGGCGTTTCTGCTGTTTTCGGGGCTGAGTTTGCTGGGGCACTACTCCCCGGAAATGCGCTACGTGCAGGGCATTCCCGTGCTTACCTGGTGGAGCCTGGGTATTACTGCCTTCCTGTTTCTGGTGCTGCTGATCCTGGGCACGCGGCGCGAGCGGAAAGACTAACGTCGCTTTTCGGAGGTATTCGCCTACTGTTTGCGGGGTGCAGGCTGAAGATCTGGCTCGCTGTGTATCTTGGAGCCGCCTACGGTGATGGGTTTCCAGGGCGAACCGCCGGAGCTGCCTGCTCTGCGCAGATGATTCCTACTGAACCGGCGGCCATTGCGGCAGCTTGGGTGCTTCATCGTAGTGTGCGGTTTATGGCTCGTATGTTTCCCTCTCTGCGCCGGTTGCCGCTTCGGCTGCGCACTGCTGATACGCCCGCGGCGCTGATTTTCCTGCTGCGCTGGCTGCTGATCTGCGGGCTGATTGGGCTTATGGCTGGTTCGGCTTCAGCGCTGTTTCTGGTGGCGCTGGACTGGGTGACGCGCTGGCGGGAGTTGCACCCAGAAGTACTGCTGTTGCTGCCCGTAGCGGGGTTAGGCATCGGCCTGGTGTACCACTATTGGGGTGGGCGGGCCGCACGCGGCAACAACCTTATTTTAGATGAGATACACCAGCCCAGCGCCCGGCTGCCGTTGCGGCTGGTGCCCCTAGTGCTGGGCAGCACGCTGCTCACGCACCTGGCAGGTGGCTCGGCGGGCCGCGAGGGTACCGCCATGCAGATGGGCAGCGCCCTGGCCGACCAGCTCACCCGCCTGTTTCGCCTGCGCCCCCACAACCGGCGCCTGCTGCTGATTGCGGGCATGAGTGCCGGCTTTGCCTCGGTGTTCGGCACGCCCCTGGCCGGGGCCGTTTTCGGGTTGGAAGTGTTTCTGCTGGGCTCTATCCGGTACGAAGCCGTGCTGCCCGCCTTTCTGGCCGCCGTGGCAGCCGATTTTGTGACGCGAAGCTGGGGCGTGGGCCACACGGCCTATCCGCAGCTGGCGGCTTTACCGCTCACGCCGCTGGGGCTGGGCTGTACGCTGCTGGCCGGCGCCCTGTTTGGGCTCACGGCCCGCAGCTTCGCCACGCTCACGCACTGGATAACCCGGCAGTTCACTCGCCTGCAGTATGCGCCGCTGCGGCCAGTAGCAGGAGGGTTGCTGTTGCTGCTTATTCTTTGGGGCCTGGGTACGACCCGTTACCAGGGGCTAGGTATTCCGGTAATTGTCGAAGCCTTCCAGCGGCCGCTGCCGCCGCAGGATTTCGCCTGGAAGCTGCTGCTGACGGCTCTGACGCTGGGCTGCGGCTTCAAGGGAGGCGAAGTAACCCCGCTGTTTTTTATGGGGGCCGCACTGGGTAGTGCCCTGGCCTTGGTGCTGCCGCTGCCGGTGGCGCTGCTGGCTGCTATGGGTTTCGTGGCCGTTTTTGCGGGGGCAGCCAACACCCCGCTGGCCTGCACGCTGATGGGCCTGGAGCTGTTTGGAGCGGAGGCGGGCGTATACCTGGGCTTGGCCTGCGTGGTGGCGTACCTGTTTTCGGGTCACCGGGGCATTTATTCGGCGCAGGTTATCGGTGAGGTGAAGCACCGGTGGCCGGCGCGGCAGCAGGGCAGCGGAGAGGAATGAAGAGCTACTCTGCCAAAAACACTACTTCCGATTCCAGCAGTAACCGGTCTGAATACCAATAAACCGGATATCCCCACCATTGAACCGTCGACCGACGAGGCCTAACTGTAACTGCTTACCATTGGGCAGCGGAATATAAGCTCCCGCCCGGGCTTCGAAATGCCAGGTAAAGGCGTTCGAGCTATTTGAATAGGATGTTTGAAAATCCTTGGCACCCGTTACTCGTTCCTGGGTTTCGGTGCGGTCGTGCAGCAGAGCTGTTGGGCCCAGACCGCCCATAAGGTAGAAGCCTGCTTTATCGGAACGACCAAAACGGTGCCCTAGCGCCAGCGTACCGCTTAGCATATTCGTTTGCTCCTGCTCGCGAAATTCTATTTCGCTTGATGGCGCAAGCTTATACGGTGTGGAACGTACCTGCACGAGGCCATATTCAACCTGAAAACCAACCAAAAATCCGCTGGCCCGCACCGCAGTCCACTCCATAGCCAACGTTCCGCTAGCTCCCCGGAATTTTTCACCATAAGGTCCCAGGCCTTTTTCATAAACATAAAAGCCGGCTAGCTTTAAGGTATAGCCCCGCTGCCAGTTGGCAGGTTTGGCAGTGCTTGTTGGCTTCCAGGCGGGCTGCACGCACAGATTATACTGATAGATCAGTTGCTTCACGTTTGTATCAGAGAAGGGCATATCCAATACTCTCTGGCTGGATTGCGACACAGCAGGGCACTGGGTAAGGTGGCGGTTGAACAGCAAATGCCAGTTGGTAGCCGTCAACTCGTAGAGCGTATCTGCCGATGCGGTGGGTTGCAGGAGCAGTTGGGCCTTCTCCACCAGGGTATAGAGGCTGGCGGGGCCGATGCTAGAGGGAAGTACAAAGTGCACAGTCGTGCTATGGTCGGCGTGCTTTACCAGCCGGCTGGCAATGAGCGGCTGCCCCTGCAAGCCATACCCACGCAGCTGGCTGGCCTGAAATACCTGAGCGGGACCGGCGGCATCGGCGTAAAACTCCAATTGCTCGGCACGCTTTTCAGCTACTGTGCCCCGTAGCGTGTCACCAGCCAGTGTAACCACGTAACCAGGCAGGCCCTGCGCCATGCTTGAAAAGCTGCTCAGCAGCAACGTGCACAGAATACTGATTCGCCACATAAACGAGGAGATAAGAAAGATAATCCAGAGGTGAAAAAACCAGATAATGACCCGAAACTAAATAAAATACCCGGACTGATATAGCCCGGGCGCTTTACTTTTATAGAAAGTCCAATTTTACTGCAACTGCATATCCGAAATGATGGCCTGAATCTTCTCGTCGGCGCGGCGGTTGGCCAGGTCGAAGTCCACTACGGATGCTAAGGGCTGCTTTACGCTGAAGTAGAACTTGATTTTGGGCTCGGTGCCGGAAGGGCGGGCGGAAATCTTGCTGCCGTCTTCGAGGATAAACTGCAGCACGTTGGAGCTTTCCAGGCCGGTAGGAAGCTCCGCTCCAGTATGTAGGTTCCGGATGACGCCCTGCCCGTAGTCGCGCAGCTCGGTCACGGCCAGGCCGGCAATGGTACGGGGCGGGTTGGCCCGCAGCTCGCGCATCATTTCCTGGATTTCCTCGGCTCCGCGCTGGCCTTTCTTGGTGAGCGAAATCAGGTGCTCCTTGTACAGGCCGTAGGTGGCGTACATGCGCTGCATTTCCTGGTAGAGCGAGTGGCCCTGGTCTTTGGCTACGGCGGCCATTTCGGCAATGAGCGCGCAGGCCGAAATAGCGTCCTTGTCGCGCACGAAGTCGCCAATCATGTAGCCGTAGCTTTCCTCACCGCCGCCGATGTAGTTTTCCTGGCCCTCCAGCTCCCGAATGATGCCGGCAATGTACTTGAACCCCGTCAGCGTCTGATAGGCCTTCACGCCGTGGCGGCGGGCAATATCACCCAGCACGTCGCTCGTCACAATGGTGTACACGATGAAGTCCTGCTCCGTCATTTTGCCGGCGCGGGCCCGGGCTGAGAGCAGGTAGTGGGTGAGGAGCGCGGCCGTCTGGTTGCCGTTCACCAGCACCCATTCCCCGTGGTTGTCTTTCACGGCCATGCCCACGCGGTCCGAGTCGGGGTCGGTGGCCAGCACCAGGTCGGCGTCCAGGGCCTTGGCTTGGTCGAGAGCCAGCTGCATGGCTACTTTCTCCTCGGGGTTGGGCGACAGCACGGTGGGGAAGTTGCCATCGGGCGTGGCCTGGGCCTCCACGATGTGCACGTTGCTGAAGCCCAACTGGGCCAGCGCCTGTGGCACCAGCGTAATGCCCGTGCCGTGCAGGGGCGTGTACACAATTTTCAGATCGTGCTGGCGGCGGATAGCTTCGGGGTTGATGCTGAGTTCCTTTACTTTGGCCAGATAGGCCGCGTCCAGCTCCACGCCAATCAGATGCACGCGCGAAGCGTCGGCCTGAAAGCGCACGTCGTCCACGCTCTGAATGGCGTTTACTTCCGTGATGATGTTCTTGTCGTGGGGCGCAACCACCTGGGCCCCGTCGTTCCAGTACACCTTGAAGCCATTGTACTCCTTGGGGTTGTGCGAGGCCGTGACCACGCAGCCGCTCTGGCAGCCCAGGTGCCGAATGGCAAACGACAGCTCCGGGGTAGGCCGCAGCGCCTCAAACAGGTACACCGTGATGCCGTTGGCCGAGAAGATATCGGCGGCAATGCGCGCAAACTCCGCGCTGTTGTTACGCGAGTCGTGGGCCACGGCCACCTTGATTTCCTGGCCGGGAAACTGCTGCACAAGGTAGTTGCTCAACCCCTGCGTGGCCATGCCCAGGGTGTAGCGGTTCATGCGGTTGGAGCCCGCGCCCATGATGCCGCGCAGCCCGCCGGTGCCAAACTCCAGGTTGCGGTAGAAGGCGTCGCTCAGCGCTTCTTCCTGGTCGGAGTCGAGCAGCTGCCGGATGTTGGCTTTGGTGTCCGCGTCGTAGTTGCCGGTCAGCCAAGTGTTGATTTTCTGTTGGAGGTCGGTTGAGAGGGCCATAAACTGGTGGGAGGTTGCGAAAACGCTATTGACGGGCCAAAGAAAAAGAAGTTATGAAAATCAGCGGCGGCCGGGCGGCCGGCAAAGTGGGAAATAATCGGGAGTGTTGCCCGGTTTCACATCAATATGCGAGGCTGAAGGCCCGATAATGTGATTGACGGGTGGCCGTTTTTTGGCGCACTTGCGGCCGCAATCTGCTGCGGAGCCACGGGGGCGGCGGAGCGGGTTGCGTCAATCCTTTTCACTACTGCCGCTACTATGCACTCTGCTCATCGCGCTGTCAGCTTCCTGATGTTTCTGGTTTTGCTTTCCGCATTCCTGCTTATTGCCGGCGTAGCGCTGGCTCAGAAGCCCATCAAAACGGACGTCACTCTTCTGTTTGATAAAGTTCCGGCCCCGCCCGCAGCCTTTGGCTGCGCGCTGCAGCGCCCGGCCGAGCTGGCCGCGCTGGAAAAGCAGATCGGCCAGCACATGGTGGCTATTACCACCGCCCGCACTCCCGAGCAAAGCCGCGCCGCAGAAACTATGCAGGCCTTTGGCGCGCAGGCTTCCGCCGACGGGATAGAACACATGACCGATCAGCAGAAAATGGCGTACCTGCAGCAGGGCACGGGTATGCCGGGCTCTAATGCCCAGACCATGCAGTTGGCCCAGCAGATGCAGGATCCGGCGTTTCAGGCCAAGCTAGCCAAGATGAGCGACGCGGAAAAAGCCCAGTTTCTGCAGCAGCAAATGGCCGCGCCCGGCTCCGCGCAGCAGCGCCTGACCGCCAACCCGGCCTACCAGGCTGCGCAGGCCGACTTTATGCAGCAAATGCGTGACCCGGCCTTTCAGAAAGCCTGGGCCAAAAAGTCGGAAGCCGAGCAGGATGCCTACACGGAGCAGCTGATGCGCAAGCACGGCCTGAACGAGGCCAGTGTGAAGAGCGTAGCCGGTAAAACGCCTGCCGCCCCGCTCGGGCCGCTGGTAACCAAAGCCGCCCTTGAAGCCTACAGCACGATGAGCACCGCTCTGGCTTCCAGCAGCCAGCAGCCTTCGGCCCTGCAGCGCCTGACTACGGCTCTGCACACCGACATGATGGCGCTGGAACAAAGCCAGCAGGCCCAGCGTCTGCCCGAGGCGAAAGATGGCGACTGCGCCGGCCAGCAGCGGGTGTATGAGCAAAACCGGCAGTTCTTCAAGCGGCGCCAGGAGCTGATGCGCCAGTACCTGCCCAGGCTCACAGCGGCCTGGACGGCGCACAAAGCCCAGCTGAAAGCCCGCGTAGCTCCCTTTCAGAAGGAACTGGCCGCTATTCACTATACCGATGATATCAAGCGGGAAGATGAGAAAGCAAACATTGCCCCGTTGGCTGGCGGCCAGCAGCAGATGTTGCTGGAAGTGCAGAGCCTGGTAGATTTCACCTCCGCCGTGTATGACCTAAACCAGCAGTACTGCAGCCTGCAGCAGGCTTACGACCAACCCTTCAGCTGCCACCTGGCTACCTGCTTTCCTGCTACGGCTATGGTAGCCCTGCCCGGTGGCCGGCAGCTGCCGATAGAGCAGGTGCGGGCCGGCGACGTGGTGCTGGGCTACGATGCCGCTGCCGGTGCCGTGGTGCCCACCCGCGTTCTGCGCCTCGACGAGCACACGGAAGCCGCTTACCCGCTGGTACAGCTCACGATTGGAGCATCCGCCGTGTATGCATCAGTGGAACCTACACTGGCATCCGGTCTGCCCGCTACCGAGTTGCTGCTCACTCCTAACCATCCTCTAGTACTAGGAAATCAGCAAACCCGCCGCGCCGATACCTTGCAAACTACCGACGACCTGTTGCAACTGCAGGCTGCAACCGTAGCGCCCACCCACCTCACTGACCGGCAGGATGCGGGTACCACTCCAGCCGTGTACAACCTGCGCACCGAATCTGGCAACTACTTCGTGAGCGGCATCCTGGTGGGCTCAAAGTAAAGGCCCCTGGTTAAGTCGTCCCGCAACCACGTGTAAGCCATACCACATAAAAGAGCCCTGGCTGTTTCGGCCGGGGCTCTTTGTATTAATGAAGGACAACTGTTACTGTACCACCATCCGTTGCGTCGTACTCTGACCGTCGAGGGTGAGCTGGGTATAGTAGACACCCGCGGCCAGCTTGGAGTGGGTGAAAGGTATGGTGTAGGTGCCCGCGGGGCGGGGCTCATTTACAAGCGTAGCCACTGCGCGTCCGGTCACGTCGAGCACTCGTAGCTCTACGTGGCCCGGGCGGCTCAGCACAAATGGAATAGTGGTAGCCTGGACGAAAGGGTTGGGAAAGTTTGGTTGCAGCCGCGCCGTCAGGGTAGTGGGGAGGCGGTTGGCGGTGGATACCTCGTTGGTCCAGACCGGGTCGTTGGCTTCGGCAGCGCTGGTAGAGCCCAGTACTCCATTCAGCGTCGGATTGGCCTGGTTCAGCACGGTTTGGCCCGAGGTTTCATTGAACCGGAAATACGCCAATAGTCCGACAGGAGAGTTGCCCGGACCGTTTGCTTGTTCGCTCTTGATCTGGGCCTGTGTGCGCGCCACATTCCATACCATCACCTCGTCGATATAGCCTTGCCAGCCGGTGTCGCTGGAGCCGAAGCCGATGCCCAGGCTGCTGCCCAGGCGGTCGGGGGTGGCGGTAGAGGTGCCAACAGCTTCGCCATTCAGGTAGACGGTGCCGGTAGTGCCGTCCCAGGTATAGGCTAGGTGTGCCCAGGTACGGACCGGCACGGTGCCGCCTTCCAGACCTGAGTAAAACTCCACTTGGCTATCGGAGTTTACACCAAACCAAGGGTTATCATTGCCAAACTCCAGCACGGTATTAAAGGAGCCGGCCGTGCTGAAGGCAGAGCCATTGTAGTACACCCAGGCTTCAAGGGAAAACGGCCCCGAAGCCGGCAAGGTGAAGTTGGGCACTGTTACCTGATCATCCTGCTGGCTGGTGAAGCTCAGAAAATGGCCGCCCCGCTGGGCCTGGCTGCTGAAGGTGAGGCCTGCGCCTAACAAGGTAAGCAGGCTGGCTTTGCGTAAAAAGTTTGCTTTCATGCGTGTAGAAAAGTGACAGGTAGTTGTGCAATAATCCGAAAGCTGATTTGGGCTATTGCACCGGCAAACCAAGGGGATAAATTGTAGGCAATCAATCCCATAATTGGGTGAGACTTTAGAGCCGCTAGGATAGCCTGCCGGCTAGTTCTCCCTTTCAGCAAGGCAATTGAGCGCTGTGGCATTATGCCTGGCAGCCTGAGGGAAAGTATACTGGCGGGGTAGCTATAGACCCGCAGAGGTCGGAATAAACCCTACTCACATCATCGTGTGAGATGGTGGGCCGAAACGCAAAGCGCCCCGACCTTCTGGCCGGGGCGCTTTGCGTTTCGGAAATGCTGGTAGTCCGAGAAAATTAGAAAGCGGCAGGCTTACAGATTGCCGCGCAATGCCTGTTCCCGCTCGATGGCTTCAAACAAGGCCTTGAAGTTGCCTTTACCGAACGACTTGGCGCCCTTGCGCTGGATGATTTCGAAGAACACCGTGGGGCGGTCTTCCACCGGCTTGGTGAAAATCTGCAGCAGATAGCCTTCCTCGTCGCGGTCGACCAGCAGGTTCAGCTCCTTGATGCTTTCCAACTCCTCGTCGATGTGGCCTACGCGCTCCAGCAGGTCATCATAATAAGTGCCGGGCACTGTGAGGAACTCCACGCCACGGCGGCGCAGCTCGGCTACGGTTGACCGGATGTCGTGAGTGATGATGGCAATGTGCTGCACGCCGGCATCGTGGTAGAAGTCGAGGTACTCCTCAATCTGGCTTTTCTTCTTGCCTTCGGCGGGCTCGTTGATGGGGAACTTCACGAAGCCGTTGCCATTGCTCACCACCTTGCTCATCAGGGCCGAGTACTCGGTGCTGATGTCGTCGTCGTCGAAGGTAATGAGCAGCTTGAAGCCCATGACGTCTTCGTAAAACTTTACCCACTGGTTCATCTGGCCCCAGCCCACATTGCCCACGCAGTGGTCTACGTACTGCAAACCTACCGGCGCGCCCTGGGGCACGTTGCTGGTTTTGGCGACGTAGCCGGGCAGAAAGGGCCCGGTGTAGTTGCTGCGCTCTACGAAGGTGTGGATGGTTTCGCCGTAGGTATAGATGCCGGCCAGCGTCACGGAGCCGTGCGCGTCCTGAATGGTATAAGGCTCGAAGGCCGGTTTGGCGCCGCGACTGGTGGTTTCCTCGAAGCTCTTGCGGGCATCATCCACCCACAGCGCCATCACCTTCACGCCGTCGCCGTGCTTGGCCACGTGGCGCGTGATGTCGGAGTCGGGCAGGAGGGAAGTGGTGAGGACGAGGCGGATTTTGTTTTGTTGCAGCACGTAGGAGGCCCGGTCGCGCATCCCGGTTTCAGGACCGGAGTAGGCTACCAGCTCAAAGCCAAATGCGGCCTGGTAGAAGTACGCCGACTGCTTGGCATTGCCCACGTAGAGCTCCAGGTGGTCGGTGCCGTTGAGGGGCAGAAAGTCGTGGGCGGGGTGAGCCTGCACGGCGGGCGAGGTCATGGTTTCCATGGGTGGGAGAACAAGTAAAGCGGGTGGAAAAAGCGGGGTTGGGAGGTGGTAAAAATACGGGATTCAGTTGAGTCATGCCGGGGAAAGGCTAATTTGCACCGCCTGACTCTCGACAAATAACGGAATCCTGCGCACCTTTACGGCCTGCATCACCTATTACTTTGAGTCGCATGAATAAGGAGGACCTCAACCGCGCCCTGGTTGCCCTGATTGAGAAAAAACAGGAGCTGCACAAGCTCACCTACGACGACGCCCGCTACGACGACGTGGAGGAAGAGCTACACGATCTGGAAGACGACTTCAACGACGAGTACGGCGCATTCCTGGAAGCCGCCCTGGAAAAAGTACACACCGATCTGGTGTCGGATACCGACGTGCTGCTGCCCACGGCCTACCTGCCCGCCACTATCGGCACCCCGTCGCCCAAGGAAGGCGTCTGGATTGATTCCGAGAAATACTCTGGCAAGGAAGCCCGCCTCACGCTGGTGCCCAACCCCACGCGCCTCGTACTCACGGTGGGCAAAGCCGTGCAACAGGAAGTGTGGCAGGCCTAGAAAAGAATTCTGCATGTTGAATTCTGAATTAAGACATCAGGTTCCTGCCGCCGAATTCAGAATTCAACATGCAGAATTAACACCATGCTCTACCGCATAGCCCAACCCGCCGACTGGGCCGCCGCACAGCTGACCGGCTTTTTCGTTAGCCCCGACCTGGAAGCGGAAGGCTTTATTCACGCCTCGGAACTAAGCCAGGTGCTGGAAACCGCCCGCAAGCATTACCAGAACAGCCCGGACGCGGTGCTGCTGGAAATCGATGAAGCCGCGCTTACCGCTGCCAACGTGCGGGTAGAGCGGGAATGGGCTGAGAGCCGCCAGGCATATTTTCCGCACCTGTTCGCGCCGGTTCCGCTAAGCGCCGTAGTGCGCAGCTGGCCTTTTCCGGTTGATGAAGCGGGCCAAGCTACCTTACCGGCCGCCTTGCAGTAAACCAGCTACCTAACAAAGAAGCCTCCTCTGCGCGCAGAGGAGGCTTCTTTGTTTTAGGAGGATAAGTCGGGTTATACCAGCTCGGCCAGTTCCAGCCAGCGCATGCCCTTGTTGTCGAGGGCGGTTTCGGTGCGCTTCAGCTCGGCGGCCCAGTCGGCCAGCTCCTGGTGGGAGCCGGAGCCGGAGTTCAGCTTTTCGATCAGCTCTTGCTTACGACTTTCTAACTGCCCGATTTCCTTTTCCAAAGTTTCGTATTCCTTTTTCTCGGCGAAAGAAGCTTTGCGCTTGAGGGCCTCGGCGGGCTTGGACGCTGGGGCCGGCGCTGGGGCGGCTACGGCTACTTTGGCGGCGGCGCGGGCTACTTTGGCTTCCTTTTCGGCAGCTTCCTGGGTTGCTTCGGTTTCGCGCTCAGCCAGGTACTCGCGGTAATCGGTGTAGTTGCCGGGGAAGTTGAGGACGGCCCCGCCGGGTTCCAGCACAAACAGGTGTTCGGCCAGCTGGTCAAGGAAATACCGGTCGTGGCTCACGATGAGCAGGCAGCCGCCAAAGTGCAGCAGAAAGTCTTCCAGGATGTTGAGCGTGCCCAGGTCCAGGTCGTTGGTGGGCTCGTCAAGAATCAGGAAGTTGGGGTTTTTGATGAGCACCCGCAGCAGCTGCAGGCGGCGCTTTTCGCCCCCGCTGAGCTTGCTGACCAGCGTATACTGCTGGGCCGGCGGAAACAGAAACAAGCTCAGAAACTGGCTGGCCGTCAGCACGTCGCCGTTGGCCAGCTCCACCACCTCGGCCACTTCCTTCACAATGTCGATGACGCGCTGCGAAGGGTCGAATTCCAGCTCCGTTTGAGTGTAGTAGCCAAACACGGTAGTCTGCCCAACCTCAATGGTGCCGGAATCGGGCTGGAGCTTGCCCGTGAGCATGTTCAGCAGCGTGGACTTGCCGGCACCGTTCGGACCCACGAGGCCAATCCGGTCCTTTTTCTTGAACACGTAGCTGAAGTCGTCGAGCACCACGTTGTCTCCAAACTTCTTGTTGAGGTGGCTGGCTTCAATGATTTTACCGCCCTGGCGGGTGGTTTTCACGCTCAGCTCCACCTGCTGCTTGCTCAGGTTGGTGCTGGCTTTTTCCTTGGTCACGTAAAACGCGTCGATGCGGGCCTTCTGCTTGGTGCCCCGGGCCTGGGGCATGCGGCGCATCCAGTCCAGCTCCTTCTTAAACAGCTGCCGGGCTTTCTCCACTTCCACCGATTCGCGCATTTCGCGGTCGGCCTTCTTCTCCACGAAGTAGGCGTAGTTGCCTTGGTAATGGTACACCTGGCCTTTGTCGAGCTCCACAATTTCGTTGGCCACGCTGTCCAGGAAATACCGGTCGTGGGTTACCATCAGCAGGGTAAGGCTGGGGGAGGAGAGGCGGTTTTCCAGCCACTCAATGGTAGCCAGATCCAGGTGGTTGGTGGGTTCGTCGAGCAGCAGCACGTCGGGTTCCTCAATAAGCACGCGGGCCAAGGCCACGCGCTTGCGCTGCCCGCCCGAAAGCTGGCTTACGTTGCGCGTCAGCAGCTCGCCCAGGATGCCCAGCCGGCTCAGGATCTGCTGCACCTGCGCTTCATAGTCCCAGGCATTCAGCGAATCCATGCGCTCCAGCACCCGCTGCAGGTCGTCGGACTTGTGGTCCGGGTCATTTACCACGTGCTCGTACTCCTGAATGGCGCGCAGCGTATCGTTCTGGCTGGCGAAGATGGTTTCCTCCACCGTCAGGCTTTCATTGAACTCCGGGTTCTGGCCCAGGTAGGTGACCCGAATGCCCTTGCGCGTACTTACCAGGCCGGTATCGGGCTGCTCCAGCCCGGCCAGAATGCGCATCAGCGTGGTTTTGCCGGTGCCATTAATGCCCACGAAGGCCACGCGCTGGCCTTGCTGCAGCCCAAAGTTCAGGTCCCGGAACAGCCACCGGTCGGCATAATTCTTCGAAAGGTTCTCAGCGGAAAGCAGATTCATGCCGCAAAGGTACGGGCGGTGGAATTGTGAAGTGGTGAAATTGTGAAATGGGGAGTTGGCCGTGCTGCTTGCGCTACCTGCGCCACTTGCGCGGTAGAACGTCAACTCATCATTTCACCAACGCATTAGTTCACCACTTCAAATAACCCGCACGCGGTCCACGTTCAGCTCGTCGCGCAGGATTTCGAGGCCCCGGTAGGCGAGGGGGCGGCCCGTGTTGGTGGTCAGCTCGCCGCCGGCCTGGTGCAGGTGGGCTACGTCGAGAATCAGCTGGGTGTACTTCCGCTCGCCCAGCTCAATGGCTATGGGGCGTCCGCGGGCCGGGTTGAAAGACGCCAGGGCCTGGTCGATTTCTTGCAGAACCGTACTCATAACGGGGAGGGTGGGGGTACCAAAGATTGCTGGCTACTATATAGAAGAAAATAAGGCAGCAAGCAAGCCCCACTGCAGGTTGCCGACGGGTTGCAGAAGCCGAATGCGGCTTCTGGTGAAATTTCTCAGGGAAAATATCCTACCTTTGCGCCCGATATGGGAAAAGAAGCTTCTTTCCCCCTTGCGGCCCGACCGATTGGGGTGTTCGACAGCGGTATTGGGGGCCTGACAGTGGCGCGGGCAGTGAGCAGGGTATTACCGCAGGAGCGGCTGATCTATTTCGGCGACACCGCTCACCTGCCTTACGGTGACAAAAGCACGGCTGCTATTCAGGCCTACTCGGTGAAGATCTGCGACCTGCTACTCAAGCAGCAGTGCAAGGTGATTCTGATTGCCTGCAACTCGGCTTCGGCGGCGGCTTACGAGCTGGTGAAAGAGTACGTGGGCTCCAAAGCCCGGGTGCTGAACGTCATCGACCCGATTGTGGCGCACATCGGCCAGGCGTATGCCGGGCGCACGGTGGGGCTTATCGGCACCAAGCAAACGGTCAACAGCAACGTGTACCGCAAAAAGATAGATGAGCTGGATGCCGGCGTAGAGCTACGCAGCCTAGCTACCCCGCTGCTGGCCCCAATGATTGAGGAAGGCTTCTTCAACAACTCCATCTCCGGCAACATCATCGAAACCTACCTGTCCAGCCCCGTGCTGCAGGGAATTGAGGCCCTCGTGCTGGCCTGCACCCACTATCCGCTCATCAAGCAGCAGATTGCCGACTACTATAAGGGTCGCGTGGCAGTGCTCGATGCCTCCGACGTGGTAGCGCAGCATGTGCAGCAGTACCTGCAGGCGCAGCAGCTGGCCGCTCCGGCCACCGGGCCTGCTCCGGCACACCACTTCTACGTGTCCGATTTCACCCGCTCATTCGAGGAAAGCACCCGCATCTTCTTTGAGCAGGAGGTTCACTTAGAGCACTATCCGCTCTGGGAGTAGAAGCGTTTCTGTGCTCAGCACGTCTGAAAGTCTTTTGAATTTTAAGTTATCTATGATAATGTTGTAGTTGGAAAAGAACGTTGGCTAAGATGAAGAAGGCTGTAATGTTAGAAATAACGCTCGATACAGCCTATAGGCTCACATATATAGTCCAGACGTAAACCCACAAAATGCTACTTATTCGTATAAGTATATTCGTTATGGAATCTTTTAGGCATGAAATGTGTGTCTTACTTTGGAGTAAGTCGGTTCTGCACAGTGTTGGCTTCACCATAATTGACGTCTAAATGCAGCAAACTTACTAAGTAAGCTGAAACTAAATATAAAATCAAGTACATATAAGAAAAAATCATATGAAATGTCAGAAAAATTACTCAACTGTAGCTTATGGGCCGCGTAAAAGGAGCTAAAATAGCTTGGACTTGAATCCTGGCTAAACCCCTGAAAGTCAAAATAGTCACTTACTTCCTTTGAAACCTTGCTTTCCTTTTAATATGAAAAACTCGTACAACCGATCCAAGTCGGCAAGCCAGTGGGCTAAGGCTTGGGTATTTTTACTGGCTTTGTTCTCTTTGCCCTCTCTGGGCTGGGGCCAGACGTTCACGGAAACGATGGGCACCACTGCTGGCTCGCGCCAGACCGTGGCGTCCTATTATGCTGCCAATGGCTTCTCTAATGACAACGAGAAAGGCTTCGTTTACTCAGGTTCTGCGGTAACGGCCACGGCGGCCAGCTCTACCGGGTACACCGGTGCCAGCGGTAGTATCAGTATCTTTTTCGGCCCGGCGACTTCGGCGCAAGACCCGGGTACGCCGCCTTACAACTTTCAGATAGCCAACATCAATACCACCGGGATTTCAGGATACCGTGGTCTGACTTTTGGCTTGTTTGCTCCTTCCGGAAGTAGCATTTCTACCCTCAACACCCAGTTCAAAGTTGCCTACAGCACGGATGGCGTTGCGTACACAGATGTAGCATACACTGCTCTGACGACCAATACGAACAGCAATGCATCTGTGAATAATGGATTTGCTTGGAATCAGTATACCCTGTCTTCCGAGGTCCCATCTGCTGCGAATCTGCGCCTGCGCTTTACCCGTCAATCAGGTACTTCCCTGTACCGTCTTGATGATGTGGCACTGGCAAGCATGACGCCTACTCTCACGGTTAGCCCTGGTGCGGTTGCCTTCGCCGATGATGTAACGGTGGGTTCTACCTCTACGGAAACGCAGACCTTTACTTTCACTGGTCAGAATCTGACGGCTGATGTAGCTCTTACGTTGGGTAGCACTGCCAACTTCGTAATCAGCAAAACCGGGGCTAATGGTACTTTCATCAGCGGTCCGCTGTCCTATACCATTGCTGAAGCAACTGGTACGCACACCGTCTATGTGAAATTTGCGCCGACAGTGATTGGCGACCCGCTAACGACTAACATCACTGCAAGCGGTGGTGGAGTTACCAGCGCAGCTTCTACCCGTCGGGTGACGGTTTCAGGTACCTCGGTGCCTGCTCCACCCACAGTGGATATCGTGCAGACCAGCCTTGCCTTTTCCAATACTCAGGTAGGAAGCGCCTCTACTCCTCAGTCGCTAACTGTTACGGGAGCTAACCTGACGGGTACTGTGGTGGTATCTTCCGGTAGCGACGACTTCGAGCTGCTCAACCCCGCTACCGGTACGTATACCACGAGTGATATAGTACTGAACTCGGGTGGTGCATCAAGCCTGAATACGACGGTGCAGGTACGTTTTGCCCCTAAGAACAATGTAGTAGCTCCGGAATTGCGTAGCTCAATTGTGTCCGTGTCTACTGCAGGCTCCGATGATACCGACGAAGCTGCCGTTTCGGGTACGGCTACGCCGCAGCCTCCTGGACCGAACGTTTATGCCAACCCATCTACAATAGCCTTTGGTGATGTATCGGGTACAGGTTCAGCCGAGCCAGATGAATCTTTTGTAGTAGGTGGCAGCAACCTGACAGCTCCCATTGTACTTACGCGCAGCAACAGCGCTATCCAGTTTCGGGTAGCCGGCAGCGGGGCTTACACCAACAACGCGTCCATTACGCTGACTCCGGTAAACGGTACAGTACCGGCCACTACCATACAGGTGCGGCTACGCACCGTACCCAATGGGCCGTTCACTGGCAACATCACCGCCAGCAGCACGGGAGCTCCGAACGCAGTAGTGCAAATCACGGCCAATAACCCGTTTACGGGCACTAACACCAATACTTCGGTTCAGGCTCTCACAACCAACTCGCAGGGTGTACCATTCTTGCCGATCTTCTCTACCGTACTCGGCCGCCCTTCGCGTTCCGCTTCCTACAAGATTACCGGCGAAAACCTCGTACGTCCTATCACGGTAACGGCACCTGCTAACTTCCAGATTTCGAAGGATTCTCTGTTCACTGGAATTTCTTCCAGCACTTCGGCTAACGGCAATACGCTCACGTACGCTCCGGTAAATGGCTATATAGCTGCCACCCGAGTATATGTGCGCTATAACCCTACGGAACAGGCGCAGCACAGCGAGAATACCTCAAACTTCAGCTCACCCGCTACGGAAGTGCTAGCCAGTGTACGGGGCAACAGCGAGCCTACTATCACGATATCGGGGGACTTTACATTCGAGACGAAAGTGGTAATCAATCAATTCTCGGCGGCCAAAACATACCAGTTGTTTGCTGAGCGAGTATTGGCACCTATTACCATCTCGGTGCAGCCTGATGCCAGCGACAGTTATAATGCCAGCCAAACCCCCCAGTTCCAGATTTCACTGGATGGTATCACCTATTTCACCTCGCTGGTGGTGACGCCGAACCAAGTAACGGCCTCGGTTGACCGTCCGCTGTATGTGCGCTATGCTCCAACTCGTGTAGGTAATCCCCTTTCGAAGCTGCGCTATAAGAGCAGCGACACTGGCCCGACCACTATCAACTTCGTGAACACGGCTAACCCCGTGCAAAGCAGCCTGAGTGGCTTTGGTCTGGCCCTGGAGCCTACGCTACGTACCCAGTTCGTGGCTAGCCGTACCAGTGATGGTGCATCTGCATCGGTTAACTTCTTCTTCCCTGCAGGCGTAACAGATCCTGAGGCTGCTGGCTACGGCAAGTTGCGTATGGTAGTTGTAAGTGAAAACCCAACGCTGCTAGCTCCGGGTCAGAACCCTTCTGACGGTACTGACTACAGCCCCGGAACCTTAGGATACAAGAGCGGCTCGAAGCTGCCCCCAAACCCTACGCCGGCTCCGGGAGTAACCGACCCGAACTTCTACGTAGTATATGCAAGTACTACTGGCAGCGCTACCTTCAATGGTCTGGACCCGGCTAAGGATTACTACATCTTCGTGTTCGACTATAACAGCAACAACCCGGGTGTAAACACCATCCAGGGTGGAGCCGCCAACTTCTTGGTGCCCTCGGAGCAGGAAACCATTCAGGGTATCCTGATTGAAAGCCCGCTGCCCGTGACGCTGACGGCCTTCTCGGCCAAAGCCGCCAACAAGCAGGTGAACCTGAGCTGGACTACGGCTACGGAAGTAAACAACAAAGGCTTTGAAGTTCAGCGCTCGGCCGATGGCAAGACCTTCCTGACTATTGACTTTGTAGCTGGCAACGGTTCGAGCACCAACAAGCACGAGTACAAGTCGACCGATAAGAACCCGCTGAGTGGCACCTCTTACTATCGTCTCAAGCAGGTTGACCTCGACGGCCAGTTTGCTTACTCGGAAGTGAAGACGGTGGTAAACGGCGCCGCTGGTGCCCTGAGCGTGTACCCCAACCCGGTGCAGAACAACGTGACCATCACGCTGCCCATCACTGCTCAGAACGCCCGCGTACAGGTGCTTGACCTGGCCGGCCGGGTGGTGCTGACCCGCACGCTGAGTGCTGATGGCAACCTCCAGCTGAGCGAACTGCAGCGTGGCACCTACCTGGTGCGCGTAGAGCAGGGTAACCAAGCCTGGACGCAGAAGATCGTGAAACAATAAGCAGCGCAGATTTATTCTGCCACCAAAAAAAGGCCTCCCGGTGTTCGGGAGGCCTTTTTTATTGCCTGGGCGAGAACAGGTAATAATTCTGTAACTCCGGAAATAGCATCAGATAGACTACTAACCCGCTATATTTAGACTCTCAGAGTGCGCGCATTTCCTAAACTCTCATACACACCTCTCTATGACCTCATTTTCTACTCGACTGCGGGTAGCCCCGCCACTTTGTGTCCGGGGCTTCTTTGTGGCCTTCACTTTACTGTTGTTCCCGCTGCTGGGGTGGGGACAGACAGAGGAATTTATTTTTGCGGGAGGTGGGACTGCTCCAACTGGTTGGAACTTTACAGAAAAGGGAAGCAACGCAATAAATCAATCATCTTATTGGTTGATTGAAGCCCTTACTGCTCCAGATGTTATAACAACAAAGAATTATACTTTGTCAGGTTATACGTCTGCGGAATTCAAAGTTGACATAGATACTTATGGTAGTGGTACTACTAACACGCTGAAGGTTGAAATATCTTATGACGGTGGCAGTAGCTATACCCAAACTGCATATACTGCTGCTGCTTCAGGGTATGCCACACAGACTATCAGCTTAAATAATGCCAGTCCATCGGTTCAAATAAAGCTCTCTACAGACGCTACTTCAGGTAAAGGCATTCGTTTAAGGAACTTGAGGCTTTTGGGCTATGCACCAGCTTCGCCGACTCTGACTACGTCAACGGCAACAAACGTTAGGGCAAATACTGCAACTGTTGCGGCTTCTGTTAGCAACTTGGGTACTCCCAGCGCCAGCAGCTCCTATGGATTTGTGTATAGTACTACTGTAAATACGGCGGCTGGCCTTAAGCTAGATGCTACTGGGACTACCAAAACGGAAGTGGGAACCACTGGATTGACAACCAGCGGCGGGTTCAACAAGGCTTTCACTGGTCTCTCCGTAAGCACTACCTATTACGTACAGGCTTATGCCACCAACGCTACGGGCACCAGCTACGGCGGGATGATTTCATTCACCACGGCTACGCCTACCATCACGGCCTCTATCACGGCTTTCCCATCGGCTTTCAGCACCATCACTGGTACGCCTTCCGCTACCCAGAGCTACACCGTAAGTGCTACTAACTTAGTGGCAGACCTAACGATAGGTCCACTTGTTGGATATGAGTTTTCTAGCAACAGCGGTACTTCTTATGCGACTTCGTTGAGCTTTACGCCTACTGCCGCTGGGACGATAACTACAAGAACCATTACGGTACGCCTAACTGGTGCGGCTACTGGTACCTATACTGGCAACATTGCCAATGCTAGTACTAATGCCATAACTAAAAATGTAGCGGCTACAGGCACTTCCACGGCTCCAAACCCGTCGGTTATTACGCTGTCTGCCTCTACGCTCACCAGCTTCGGCTATATCCAAGGGGCGGGGCCTTCTGCCTCCAAAACATATAGCCTGAGCGCTACCGACCTAGTACCTGCTGCCGGCAACCTAACGGTGACGGGTTCTACCAACTATGAAGTCTCGACAGACAACTCTACTTTCAGCGGTACGGTAACGGTAGCCTATACGGGGGGGGCTTTGGCTGCAACGCCGATTTACGTACGCCTAAAAGCCGGCTTGGCTGCTGGTACCTACAACAGTGAAATCATTGCCAACACGGGCGGCAGTGCTAATCAGAAAGATGTGACCGTGAGCGGTACGGTATTGCTGCCGACCCTTACCACATCCGTTGCCTCGCGCACAGGCTTCACTTACGAGCAAGGCAATGGCCCATCGGCCTCCCGTACATACACTCTGAGCGGCAGTAACCTCACGCCTGCAGTTGGTAACTTAACGGTAACCGGCACGACGCACTATGAAGTATCACTGAACGACGTTGATTTTAGTGGCACAGTAGCGGTTCTGTATACGGCTAATGCCTTGTCGGCGACAACGATTTACGTGCGACTGAAAGCGGGCCTTACCGCCGGCGACTATAACAATGAAACGGTAACCAATACCGGCGGTGGTGCAGCCCAGAAAGGCGTAACTATGAGCGGCACCGTAACGCCGCCAGTACCGGTTATCACCCTCTCAGCGGCAGCCTTCTCTGCATTCAATACTCTTACCGGTGAGCCGTCGGCTGCCCAAACGTACACAGTAAGTGCGGTGAACCTCACGGCTGGGGTAGATGTGGCAGCTCCAACAGGCTATGAAGTGTCGTTGGATGGTACCACTTTCTCTAGCTCCCTTACTATTCCGATGGGCTCGGGTACGCTGTCGAACGTGCCAGTGTCTGTTCGTTTGACGGGGAATACGGCTACTGGCAACCTCAATAGCAGCATTACGCATAACTCAACCGGTGCAGCACAGAAAACTAAGTCAACTACAAATGGTGGGACAACGACAGCAACGGTAGTAGCGGAACCCACTGCAACACCTACTATCTCGGTGAGTGGTACGCCAACCAATAACAGCGTTTCGCTTTCTACTTCGGGGGGCAACAGACGCATCATCGTCGTACGTCCCGCTACGGCCGCAGCTGTGGCGCCTGTTGATAAAACCAGCTACAGCGCCAATCTGGCTTATGGCTCAGGCAGCACTACCGGTCTTAACAACTACGTAGTACTAAGCGGTAACGGCACTACGGCTACCGTAACCGGCCTGACACAGGGTACCAGCTACGTAGCTGACGTATACGTATTCAACGAAAGCAGTACATCTACCAGCTTCAATAACTACAAGCCTGCACCAGGTACCGTCAGTTTCTTAACGGCCACTCCGCCCACCATCAGCAGCTTCACGCCTGATAACGGGGCACCGGGCGTTGGGGTAGTTATTTCCGGCACGTTCTTCACGGACGTAATCAGTGTTAAGTTCAACGGCACCACGGTGGCCTCATCGGCCTACACGGTAGATAACGCCGGCCAGATTACGGCTAACGTACCCACGGGGGCTAGCACCGGTACTATCAGCGTAACTACGCCGGGCGGTACGGCTACCAGCACCGAAACCTTCACGGTAAACAACCCGGTACCCACTATTACCAGCCTCGAACCCAATACCAAAGTTGCTGGTTCAGCGGCTTTCTCACTAGTCGTGAATGGAACAGGCTTCGTGAGCGGAGCTATTGTTACATTCAACGGTGTTGAGTACACGCCAACTATTAACTCCGGGACTAAACTCACAATAGCCATTCCAGCCACGGCCATAGCCACGGTCGGAAGCTATGCCGTCACCGTTACTACGGGCGGCCCGGGTGGAGGCACCTCACTGCCCGCTACGTTTACCGTGACAGAGCCTTTCGCCGGTCTGTTTGAGGATTTTGAGGTAGGTACGAAAGGCAGTTATACAACAGGTAATACAACTCTAGCTTCAGGTAGCTGGGAGTTTAATGATGCTCTTTTAATTAGTGGGGATGCTTCGGACAAGAAAAACGGTTCCAAAGCAGCTCGTATTCAGAATACAGGTAAGCTGACTATGCTTTTTGACAAAGCAAACGGCTTAAATAACGTTGTTGTGTACGCCGCCAATTACGGCTCAAATACTGGTAGTGCTTTTAATGTGGAATACTCCACAAACCAAGGAGGCTCCTGGACTATTATTGGCAACTCTGGCACAGTTACTTCAACACTCACAGCCTACACATTCACTCCCAGCACGGCTATTTCGGGTGATGTGAGAATCCGGATTGTCAAAACGGCCGGGGGCGGTAATCGACTCAATATTGATGATATTGGCATTGCCGATTACCAGGTAATTACCGGGCCGGAAATCAACGTGACACAGGGTGGAACCCGCATTGCCAGTGGTGGTGGTTACTCCTTTGGACTGGTTCCTACTGGTACGCCGGTTACAGCTACCTTCACCATCGAGAACCTGGGCACTACCGATGTGACGCTGAACGGCACTCCCGCCGTTACCTTTGAGGCCGGCGCTTCGGCCGACTACACGATTACGGCTCAGCCCACTGGCCCTATCGCCAGCGCAGGTAGCACTACGTTCACCGTCACGTTCACGCCTAGCAGCTCGGCCACTCAAACGGCTGTGCTCAGCATTGCTAATAACGATGCAACCGGCAACGAGAGTCCTTACCGCATCGTTCTAACTGGCGCCGCACCGCCCACCTACGTGTGGAACGGCACCGGCACTAGCTGGACTGCTGCGGCCAGCTGGACGCCGGCCCGTACTACGGCCACTGCCAATGACTTGTTGATCTTCGATGGTTTCACCACATCCACGGCTACTCCTACGGTAGACTTTGGCACCGGTGAATCTATCGGTCAATTGATCCTGCGTAACAACGTAGCGGCTACTTTCCTGAATGCCTCCAACAACCGCACCCTTACTGTGCGCAACACCAACCTCAACGGAGCGGATTTCGTGATTGAGGCTGGATCTTCACTTACGGTTACCGGTTCGGCTGGTGCAACCACCGGCCTCTCTATACAACTGGCGGCCGGAGCTACAGCCTCTATTGCCGGTCATCTGGAATTCAACAACGGTGCACAGCGTCTGCTGGGCAACGGCACCAATAGTGTAGAGTTTGTGTCGGGCAGTTCCTTCCTGCAGAATACTCAGATGAGCGGCGAGCCTTTCGGGACGTCCTCTTCCAACTATAACACGATAGTATTCCGCAATGGCTCCCGCGTGCAGCAGTCCGGTGGCGGCCAAGTGTTCAGCGCTTCGGCTCCGAATTCATCTATTACGCTAGAGCCTACCAGCACCTATGTGTATACGATTCCAGCCAGTGGCATTGGGCAACCTTCTATACCGCCGCTCAGCCAGCGTACCTATGGTAACCTGGAGTTTGATTTGGGCGCTGACGGCCATGCCAGATCCACGACTGGTGGGGCATTGATAATTGCTGGTAACCTGACGGTGACCAGTGGTACAGTAGACCTGAACCTCGGTAACTCAATTGCTATCGGGGGCAACGTAACGGTAAGCTCTGGTGCATCACTTGGATTTAACCCCAGCACCGCACAAACTCTAACGCTGAATGGCACCACACCGCAAACTATTAGTGGCGGCGGTACGCTCACCTTCGCGTCTACATATACGCTGGCTATCAACAACGCGACTGGCGTAACGCTGGCCCGCCCAGTTTCGGTAAGTCATCTGACGCTGACCAACGGCATTCTCACCACGGATGCGACCAACCTGCTCACGCTGGGGTCTACGCTCACGGGCGGCAGCAGCACCAGCTACATCAACGGGCCGCTGGCCCGCGCAAAGGCAGCCGGAGCCGGCACCCTGTCCTTCCCAATTGGCATGGGCACGGAGTATCGTCCGCTTACGCTCATCATCAGCCAGACTGATGCTGGCACATTCACCGCCGTTCAGCATGAGGGAGCCCCGGCCAACCAGACGTTGAGCGGTGACCTTAAGCGGGTATCCAAGCTGCGGTACTATACCGTAACATCTAACGCAGGCAATTTTGCCGGTACCATCACGCTGTCGTATGATGCTGCCAAGGATGCGGTAACCAATGCAGGTGCCCTGGTTATTGCCAGCTCAAACAATGGTAGCCCCTGGGTGAACATCGGCCAGTCGGCCGATGTACCCCCCACAGCTACCACCGTTACATCGGGCTCGTTCACATCCTTTGGCGACTTCGTACTGGCCAGCACCGATGAGGATGTCGCCAACAACCCCTTGCCCGTGGAGCTTACCTCCTTCGTGGCTGAGCGGAAAGGCGGCCGGGTGGATGTGCGCTGGGCTACGGCCTCGGAGCACAACAGCTCCTACTTCGTAGTAGAGCGCGCCACCGATGCGGTGCATTTCGCCCCGGTTGGCCGCGTGGCTGGCAAAGGCACTGCCACTTCCCGCAATGCCTACCTGTTCGTAGACGCTCAGCCCCTGGCCGGCGTAGCCTACTACCGCCTGCGCCAGGTAGACCAGGATGGCTCGGTTAGCTTCTCCGAGATTCGTACGGTGCAGAGCAGCTTCACGGCTGGCATCTACCCGAACCCCGTGGCCAGCACGCTGTACGTGCAGCTGCCGGAGCACGCCGGCCCGGTGCAGGCTACCATCACCGACCTGAGCGGCCGCGAAGTGTACCGCGCCCAGGTGCCCGCCTCGCAGCAGCTGGATCTGCGGCAGCTGCCCCAGGGTAGCTACGTACTGGTGCTGCAAGGCCAGCAGCTGCGCACCACGCACAAGCTCCTGAAGACGAACTAGCCTACGGCGCTAGGTTCGTCAACAAACAAAAGGCCTTTCGCATGTGCGGAAGGCCTTTTGTTTGTGATACTGGTGTCCGAGGGCTTCTAGATGGCGTGGTTAATAAGAAACGGCTGTCATGCTAAGCTTGTCGAAGCATCTCTAACGCTTCGTTGCAATAACAGTGATTAGTCTGAGGTAGAGATGCTTCGACAAGCTCAGCATGACGGGCTATTAGGTTCAGGCCTCTTT
Organism: Hymenobacter guriensis; assembly: GCF_015773195.1. GTDB lineage: Bacteria > Bacteroidota > Bacteroidia > Cytophagales > Hymenobacteraceae > Hymenobacter > Hymenobacter guriensis. The sequence continues at coordinate 69,084 of NZ_JADWYK010000001.1, read as the reverse complement.
TGCGGTTACTGCCCATATAGCTCGGGAAGTGTGTACGAGTGTTTTCAGAAATCAATAATGCTTGTGCGCATACGTAGGAGCAGGTCTTGCCCTGGTCTGTCGATAAACGAAATCGGCAAAGTACTGTAGGCCCGAGCAGGGGCAAGCCCATCCTACAACGCTTAGGCATAAAAAACAGGCCACCCCCGAAGGAGCGGCCTGTGCTGTATTCAATTCGGCTGTGCCGGTGGCTTACACCGAGAAACTCTCGCCGCAGCCGCAGGTGCGGGAAGCGTTGGGGTTGTCGAAGTAGAAGCCTTTGCCGTTGAGGCCGTCGGAGAAGTTGAGCTCGGTGCCGGCCAGGTAGAGGAAGCTTTTCATATCCACTACCACCCGCACGCCCTTGTCTTCAAACTCCTGGTCCATAGGCTTCACTTCGTTGTCGAAGTCGAGCTTGTAGCTCAGGCCCGAGCAGCCCCCGCCGGCTACCGAGGCGCGCAGACGATACGTATCGTCGAGCTGGGCGTCGGCCATCAGGTGGGCTACTTTTTCTTTGGCTTTATCAGAAACGGTAATCATGTCGGTTGTCAGTTGTAGTGGCCGGTTTTCAGGCGGGCACGTCAGCAGGGGAGTGGCGCGTCCGGCCTGATAACAATCAACTACGAAGAAGGATTCAGGACTACGCTGAATACGGTGAGCGTGGTCTGGTCGCGGCCGTAGTAGAGCTTGTCGAGGGCTTCGTAGGGGTTGTGGGCGCGGAAGTAGGAGGTGTGCAGCTCCTTGTCGCCGCGGGCCCGCCACTGGATGGTATAGGAGCTTTCGTTGTCGCGGGCGCTCTTCACGTAGGCCAGCATCTTGCGCAGGGCATCGAGCCGGTCGTAGCCCACCTCGTAGCGAAACAGGAAGCTCTGGTGGTGGCGCGGGTTCACGGTAATCAGGTCCAGCCGCACCTGCCCGGGCTCCAGCTGTCGGAACTCAAACAGCAGCTCGCCGGCGCCCAGCCCCAGGTACTCCTCGATCTGCCGCTGAATCCGCGCGTTTTCCACGCGCACATCCTGAGAAACGTCCATGTATATAGAAGTGAGAGGTTCGAACTGAGAAGTGAGAAGTCAACCCCGATACGTGGAATCTAACTTCTCACTTCTAGTTTCTCAGTTCTACTAGTGGTGCGACTTGGCCATTTCCAGCTCGGGAAGGCCGTTTTTCACGCGGTAGTCGTTGATGGCCGACTTGATGGCGTCTTCGGCCAGCACCGAGCAGTGGATTTTTACGGGCGGCAGCGCCAGCTCTTCCACAATCTCCATGTTGTCGATGGCCAGGGCCTCGTCCACGGTCTTGCCTTTCAGCCACTCCGTCGCCAGCGACGACGAAGCAATGGCCGAGCCGCAGCCGAAGGTTTTGAACTTGGCGTCGGTGATGGTGTTGGTCGCCTCGTCCACCTCAATCTGCAGGCGCATTACGTCGCCGCACTCAGGAGCGCCCACCAGGCCGGTGCCTACGTTCTTTTTGCTTTTGTCCAGCGTGCCCACGTTGCGGGGGTTGCTGTAGTGGTCGATTACCTTATCGGAGTAAGCCATGACTTTTCTTTGAAAAGAATGAGTAATTAATAATTAGTAATTAAAAATTTGGAAGAGCGTTGCCGATACCAGATGACCGGGAATTACTCATTCCTAATTAGTAATTACTAATTGAAATCAATGTTCAGCCCACTCAATGGAGTTGAGGTCGATGCCTTCTTTGAACATCTCCCAGAGCGGGGACATTTCGCGGAGCTTGGTTACGGCTTCTTTCACGTGGCCGATGGCGTAGTCGATCTGCTCATCGGTGGTGAAACGGGACAGGCCGAAGCGCAGGGAAGAGTGCGCCAGGTCGTCGCTCAAACCGAGTGCCTTCAGTACGTACGAGGGCTCCAGCGAGGCCGAGGTGCAGGCCGAGCCCGAAGATACTGCCAAGTCCTTCACACCCATCATCAGGCCTTCGCCTTCCACATACTTAAAGGAGATATTGGTTACGTGGGGCAGGCGGTGCGTTACCGAGCCGTTCACATAGCTTTCCTCCAGGGTCAGGAGCTCTTTTTCCAGCCGGTCGCGCATGGCGCTGAGACGGGCGGTGTCGGCGGCCATTTCCAGGCGGGCCAGCTCGCAGGCTTTGCCCAGGCCCACAATGCCGGGTACGTTGAGCGTACCGGAGCGCATGCCGCGCTCGTGTCCGCCACCGTCCATCTGGGCGGTAACTTTCACGCGGGGGTTCTTGCGGCGCACGTACAGGGCACCAATGCCTTTGGGGCCGTAAAACTTGTGGCCGGTGAAGGCCATTAGGTCGATGCCGTCGGCCAGAACGTCCACCGGAATCTTGCCCACGGCCTGGGTGCCGTCGGTCATAAACAGGGCGCCGTGCTTGTGAGCAATGGCGGCAATTTCGCGGATGGGCTGAATAGTGCCGGTTTCATTATTGCCGTACATGATAGTCACCAGAATGGTCTGGGGCGTCATGGCCGCTTCCAACTCTTCCAGGCTGATGAGGCCCTCGGCATTTACGGGCAGGTAGGTTACGCGGGCACCCTGCTTCTCTAGGTGCTTGCAGGTATCCAGCACTGCTTTGTGCTCGGTAGTTGCCGTGATGATGTGGTTGCCTTTCTGCGCGTACATCTCATACACGCCCTTAATGGCCAGGTTATCCGACTCCGTAGCGCCCGAGGTGAAGATGATTTCCTTGGGGTCGCAGCTGATAAGGGCGGCAATCTGCTCACGGGCGTAATCCACAGCTTCCTCGGCCTGCCAGCCGAAGGGGTGGTTGCGGGAGGCCGCGTTGCCGAAGTGCTCCGTGAAGTAGGGCAGCATGGCTTCCAGCACCCGCGGGTCCAGGGGTGTGGTGGCGTTGTTATCGAGGTAAATTGGCAGCTTCAGCATAGTGCTTGATGGGCGTCGGATGAAAGTCAGCGGCAAAGGTAGCCAGCGGAGAATTATTCTCTCCTAGAACACGTAACCCGGCGGGGAGGTTTACTTTTACGCCACAAAAATAGACACAATCCAAACAAGGTAGGCTACTTTGTTCTGCCTCTTTTCCCACCCACCCCTATGTTCATCAATCTGGAGCACCTGGGCCTGGCCGTTCGCGACCTGGACGCCGCCACTGACCTCTACACGCGCCTGCTCGGCGTGGCCCCGTACAAGAAGGAGCACGTAACCAGCGAGGCCGTGGATACGGTGTTTTTTCAGGTAGGTGGCTCCAAGGTTGAGCTGCTGGCCGGTACCTCCCCCGACAGTCCTATCACGCGGTATCTGGAGAAAAAGCCCGAGGGCATTCATCACGTAGCCTTTGAGGTAGAGGACATCCGGGCGGAAATGGCACGGTTGCGGGCCGAGGGCTTCACCCTGCTCAATGAGGAACCCAAGCGCGGGGCCGACAACAAGCTGTTCTGCTTTGTGCATCCCAAAACGGCCGCCGGGGTACTGGTGGAGCTTTGCCAGAGTATCCGGGACTAACTGCCGGAGGCGTTTTCCTGCCTACTTTTAGCGTAATGAGGCGTACATCTTTAGCCCGCAGAGGCTGCCGAGGTTTTTGCTGAGGGCGCGTAACTCCTATAGGCGGCAGAACCATTCGCCCGTCTTTTTTCATTTCTGAACCCGCTATGGCCAGTAATTTTTTTCGCCAGGAAGTAGACTCCGCCGTGGATGCACTGTTGTTTCAGCAGGTTATCCTGTACCCTACTGATACCGTGTGGGGCCTGGGCTGCGACGCCGAGCTGCCCCGGGTGGTTGACCGTATCTACGCCCTAAAAAACCGCCCCGCCGAAAAAGCCTGCATCCTGCTGGTCGCCGATGAGCAGATGTTTGCCCGCTACGCCGCCGTGGTGCCGCCCAACCTGCCGGAGCTGCTGGCCGCCGAAACGCGCCCTACCACCTACGTGGTGCCGGCTGCCCCAAGTGTAGCCGCCAACCTGGTGGCACCCGACGGCACCATCGGCCTGCGCATTCCCCGCGACGAATTCGCCCACAAAGTGGTGCAGCGCCTGGGCCACGCCCTGGTGTCGACCTCGGCCAACCGCAGCGGCGAGCCCACAGCGGCCACCTTCTCAGCCATCAGCCCCGCGCTGGTGCGGGCCGTGGACTACGTGGTGAGCTGGCGCCAGGATGATGAAACACCGGCCACGCCCTCGCGGGTGGTGCGCGTGCTGCCCGACGGCGCGCTCGAAACTCTGCGCGAGTAAGCCATAAGCGAGGCTGGCGGCCGGCAGCTGCCGGGGCGGCGGAAGTACGAAGCGGGGCGGTTACCTTTGCAGCTTGTCTGGCTTACGGTACCGCGCATGAAAACTCCCCAGCTTCCCGATTTACCCTTGTTTCGTACCATTGCCGACGCGGCCGGTGAACTGGGCTACCCGGCCTACGTTATCGGGGGCTTTGTGCGCGACCTGGCGCTGGAGCGGCCCAGCAAGGATGTAGACGTGGTGTGTGTGGGCGACGGTATCCGGCTGGCTCAGGCCGTGGGCCAGCGGCTGCCTTCCCGCCCGCGCGTCACGGTGTTCAAGAACTTCGGCACGGCCATGCTGCCCACGCCGGAGGTGGAAATCGAGTTTGTAGGGGCCCGCAAGGAAAGCTACCGGGCCGAGAGCCGCAAGCCTGAGGTGGAAGCCGGCACTTTGGAAGAAGACCTGGCCCGCCGCGACTTCACCATCAATGCCCTGGGCCTGAGCCTCAACCCCGAAGACTTCGGCACTCTCGTAGACCGCTACGACGGCATGGGCGACCTGCGCCGCAAGATCATCCGCACACCCCTCGACCCCGACATTACCTTTTCCGATGACCCGCTGCGCATGATGCGGGCCGTGCGCTTTGCGGCTCAACTCAACTTCGATATCGAGCCCGACACCTTCGATGCCATTGCCCGCAACAAGGAGCGTATCAAAATTGTGTCGCAGGAGCGGATAACCGACGAGCTGAACAAGCTGATTCTGGCGCCCAAGCCCAGCTACGGCTTCAAGCTGCTGTTCAGCTCGGGGCTGCTGCAGCTGATTTTCCCGCGCATGGCCCAGCTGCAGGGCGTGGAAAAGCGCGGGCAGCACGCCCACAAGGACAACTTCTACCACACCCTCCAGGTACTCGACAACGTAGCCGAGGCCGGCGGCGACCTGTGGCTGCGCTGGGCCGCCATTCTGCACGACATTGCCAAGCCCGCCACCAAGCGCTTCGACCCCAAAGTTGGCTGGACCTTCCACGGGCACGAAGACAAAGGCGCCCGCTGGACGCCTGCCATTTTCACCGAGCTGAAGCTGCCCCTGGGCGAGGAAATGCGCCAGGTGCAAAAGCTGGTACGGCTGCACCTGCGGCCCATTGCCTTGGTTAAGGAAACCGTAACGGACTCGGCCGTGCGCCGCCTGCTGTTTGAGGCCGGCGACGAAATAGACCGGCTGATGCTGCTTTGCAAGGCCGACATCACCAGCAAGGACCACCAGCGCGTGGCGCGCTACCTGCACAACTTTGAGCGGGTGGAGGAAAAGCTAAAGGAAGTAGAAGAGAAGGACCACCTGCGCAACTTCAAGCCCGTGATTACCGGGGAAGTCATTATGCAGACGTTTGGGCTGAAGCCTTCCCGCGAAGTGGGCGAGCTGAAAGAAGCCGTGCTGGAAGCTATTCTCGACGGTAAGATCCGAAACGAGTTTGAGGAAGCCTTTGCCTTCCTGTTGCAGCAGGGGCAGGCCAAAGGACTTCCTCAGGGTCATCATTCACTCACCAAATAGGACCCACTCTTACTTCATATTCACCGCTTGTATAGAGGCGGGTCGGGTACGCTTAGTTGCCTGGCCCGCCTCTTATTTTTTCGCCTCAACCAGCCGCTGTTCAAACCGACTGCAAAGGTGTTGGTTGTAAGTTGCTCGTTCGGTAGCCGGCGTGTTAAGGTTTCGCTACCTTATTCCTCGTCAGTAGCCGTATCCTCATCTGCATCAGCGGAGGTGATGGCACGCACCCGGGACCCGCCCGACTCATCTTTCTGCACGTTGGCGGGGTTGCCGGCGTAGTGTACGTGGCTGGAGCCCGTTACCTCGGCCTGAAGCCGCTCGGCAACCCGTACGCGGGCCCGGCTGGCGCCGGACAGGTCGATGGAAGCACGGTTGGTTTGCAGGCTCAGCGCTTCGATTTTGCACACGCCCGAGCCATCAATGTCCAGCTCCGTAGCCTTGCCGCGCACGGCGGTGTTGCAGGCCCCACTCAGATCTAGTTCCAGGCGCGGCACGTTCACGTCGAGCTTGGCCGTGCTGGCCCCGCTCTGCTCTATTTGCAGGGCTTTGCCTTCGAAACCTGATACATCGGCCCGGCAGGCGCCACTCAGGTCGAGATGAATCAGCTCCGGCATCTGCACCCGGATCAGAATGGGCTCCCGAGTGCCGGAAAACCCAAACAGGCCGTCGCGGATGGAGCGGATGCGCAAGCCGTCGCCTACTGTTTCGATGCGCAGCTGGCTGATGTCGCGCTCTTCGCCGGCCGCTTCGATCTGGTAGGTGTCGCCGCGGCGTACCACAATGCGGTAAGCGCCACTGGCTTCGATGGTGTTAAAATCATCCACGTTGAAGGTGCGGCGGCCGCTGCCGTAGCCGTTCAGATCGGTGTCGAAATCCGGCTTGCCCAGGTCGATGTTGATGGACGAGCCGTCCGAATCTACATCGATGTCGAAGTCATCATTATCGTTGTCGTCGTTGTCGTTATCGGTGCTGGGGGGGCAGCCGATGCACTCCAGCTTGTTGCCGCGCAGCTGGAAGGTGCGGTCTGCCACGTCTTCGGGGATGTTGTTACCTACGAAGAACTCGCTGCCGAGCCAGTAAGCAAAGTCGCGGCTCATGCGGTAGCGCCGGTCGCGGGGCAGGCGGATGGTCAGTAGCAGCTCCTGGCCACGCAAGGGCGAGCCGGCGGCAATACGGAAGTGGTTGTCGAACACGAGAGTGGAGTCGTTGAGGCTGCGCATCTGGTACGAGACGCTGGAGCCGGCCGTACGGGCCGCTTCCTCTTCCGTCACGCCCCGGGCGCTGGCTTCGCGCAGCACGCTCAGCACCTGGCCGCTGTCTGCCACTTGCAGCACCGAGCCCGTCCATTTGCCTTCTTCCAGGTCGCGCAGCTCCAGCCGCACGGTGCGGGCGTTCAGCTGCGGAAACGATACGTCCTGGGTCTGGTCGCCTTCGCGCTGGAAGTTGCGGCTGATATGCACGCCTCCCATTACCGAGCCCACGATGCCCAGGAGCCACAAGCCCAGCAGGGTGAGCGAGGCCGTGCGGCTCAGGATAGAGCGGCGCAGCAACAAGCCCAAACCGGCCAGCAGCATGGCCAGAGCCGGAATAAAGGCCGCGAGAAAAGCGCTGAGCAGGAACCAGCCGGGGAAGTCACCTAGCACGGTGTAAGCAGCCACGCCGTCAATTTCAAACTGCTCGGAGGTGAAGACGCCCAGCCCGGCACCCAGCATGATGATGGTGCCGATGAGCAGCGAGAAGCCAATGATGATCAGGAAGGCGGCAGCGGCTACGCGGAGCAGGGTGCCCAGCACACTGAACAAGGGGCTCAGGTTGCGGAAAAACTCTTCCAGAAAGGTGCCTACCGGGCGCCCCGAGCTGCCATCAACGGCCTGGTTGCGCACGGAGGAGTCGATGCCGGACAGGGTTACCGCGTCGCCGCGCATCCGGAGGCGGTCGGAGGCCGTTTTGGCCTCCGGCAGCAGAATCCAGAGCACAATGTAGAGCGGGATGGCGAAGCCGCCGGCAAACACGCCCAGCACAAACAGCAGCCGGAACACCACCACATCTGTCTTGAAATAGGCAGCTAGACCGGCCGAAACCCCACCTACTTTGCCGTTGTCGGTGTCGCGGTACAGCTTCTTGAAGGTAGGGTCTTCATCGGCGGGCGTAGCATCGTACTTTTTGGGCAGCACAATCCAGAGGATGATGTAAAGCAGGAAGCTGATGCCGGGCAGGTCGAGGTTGCCGTTGTCGCCGTCCGTCCACCGGTGGAACAGGATGTTCGGCAGGAAGAGAAGGGCGAGGAAGCCCAGCCGGATCCAGAGCGGATTGACGCTGAAGTAGCGGGCAATACCGGCGGCAACGCCCGCAATCTTGCGGTTGGCTATGTCACGGTACAGGCGGCGGGGCTCGGCATCAGCGGCGGCGGTGTCAGCGGCGGCAGCCGGATCGGCCTGGGGCATGCGGCCCGTGGCTACGGCCTGCTCCAGCTCGTCCTCGTCCAGCTCATCGGCCGACTGAAACTCGCTTACGCGGCCCATCTTGGCGGTCATTTCCTCCACGTCGCTCAGGGTGATGACCTGTTTGGTGGAAGAAAGGCGGGCGGCGAACAGCTCGGCAATGCGGCCCTCAATGTCGGCCACAATCTCCTCGTGGCCGGGGTAGCCGGAAAAGTGCGCCCGTACTTCGGCCAGGTAGCGGCCGAGGACTTCGTAGCCATCTTCTTCAATGTGGAAGATCAGGCCCTGCAGGTTGATACTGATGTTCTTTTTCATCTGGTGCTGCGGTTCAGGAAGTACTGGTCAGAAACTGCCGGCCGTTACTCGGCGGCGGGGGTAGGGGTGGAGGGCTGGGAGCGGATGATCTGGATGGACTCCTCGATTTCCTCCCAGGTGAGGCGCAGCTGGTGCAGGAAGTCCTGCCCCACAGCCGTGAGGGTGTAGTACTTGCGGGGCGGACCGGAAACAGACTCTTTCCAGGTATAATCCAGCAGGCCGGCGTTCTTTAGGCGGGTGAGCAAGGGATAGAGGGTGCCCTCTACCACAATCATACGGGCTGCCGTCAGCTCTTCGAGCATATCGGAAGCGTAGACCTCGCCCCGGGCAATTATTTCCAGAATGCAAAACTCTAGAATGCCCTTCCGCATCTGCACTTGGGTGTTCTCTACTTTCATAGGACTGATGCGTGGTAGTGGATGAAGAATGAGACAAAGATATTGAAAGGTACTATGCAACGCAAGGTACTAGGTAAAAATATTTTTATCTTTTTTCGCCGAAGCCCTTTTCTGGCTGGAATTGGCACTTTTTGCAGAGCTTTGAAGTCTGCTTCAGGCAGTTCGCACGAATGGCGCCGGGCCTCACCGGGCCGGCTGGATACTTGGTCGAAAACCGATATATTCAGTGCACTATTCGCCCGACCTTCGCGTTAAGCAGCCACCGCCTGTTACCCGATTTCTGTATCCCCGCATATGATGCACCTCTTCCGTTTTGCCCGCGTGCTGGGCGTAGTTGGCCTGAGCGTTACCCTTACCACGGCTGCCCTGGCGCAGAGCACCGACAACACCCCGAAGTATGCCAATGAATTTCTCAACATTGGGGTAGGGGCCCGGGCCCTGGGCATGGGCAACACGCAGGTGAGCCTGGCGCAGGATGCCACGGCCGGCTACTGGAACCCGGCAGGTTTGCTGGGCCAGAAAACCAAGTACGATGCCGTGCTCATGCACTCGGAGCTGTTTTCGGGCATCGTAAAAAACGACTACGCGGCCTTCTCCATGCCCCTCGACGAGCGGAGCGCCATCGGGGCCAGCATCATTCGCCTTGGTGTGGATGACATTGCCGATACCCGCAACCTGGTGAACGAGTACGGGCAGATCAACTACGACAACATCACCTACTTCTCGGTGGCCGACTACGCCATGCTGCTCTCCTATGCCCGCAAGCTGGGCCCCGAGGGCCTCACGGTGGGCGCCAATGGCAAAATCGTGTACCGCAATGTGGGCTCCTTTGCCACGGCCTGGGGCTTTGGCTTCGATGCCGGTGCTCAGTACCAGCACGGCAACCTCCGCCTGGGCCTGATGGCCCGCGACATTACCACTACCATCACGGCCTGGTCCATCAACTCCGAGAAGTTCCGCAACAGCAACGATACGCTGGCTATTCCCAAGAGCAGCTCCGAAATCACGCTGCCGCGGGTGGTGCTGGGTGCCGCCTACAATGTGAAGCTGCCCGGACAGTTCTCGGCCCTGGTAAGCACCGACCTGGAAACTACCACCGACGGCCGGCGCAACACGCCCATTTCTACCAGCTTTATTAGCATTGATCCGAAGCTGGGCCTGGAAGTGGCATACCACAGCGTGGCCTTCCTGCGGGCGGGCGTCAGCAATTTTCAGAAAATCGAGGGCACGGCTTCCACCAAGGAAAGCTGGCGGGCCCAGCCCAGCCTGGGCGTAGGCTTCACTACCAGCGGCCTGCGGCTGGATGTGGCCTTGTCGCGCCTGGCCGTGGAGCAGGCCAAAACCAATTCCATCATTGTGTCGCTGGGCTACGGGTTTCATTAAGCCCGCTTGCCTGAGCAACCCATTTCTACGTCAAAAACGCTTACTCAATGTATAAACGCTACGCTAACGCCAGTACCTGGCGGCTTCAGTGGGGACTTTTGCTGGTTCTGCTGATAGCGGCCACCCGTCTTTTTGCTCAGTCGGGGCCGTATGGCAACGAGTGGATTGCCGAGGGACAGCCGTACTACAAAATCAAGGTGGTGCGCGACGGTATCTACCGGCTCGACTATCAGTACCTGACCAAAGCCGGTGTTTCCGGGGTGAAGCCCGAGGAGCTTCAGCTTTGGCGCCGGGGCAAGGAAGTGGCCATCTATGTGGGGGGCAACCAAAGCAGCCTTGATGCTACCACGTTTGTGGAGTTCTACGGGCAGCGCAACGACGGGCTGCTGGATCGGGGCATGTACATCAAGGCCACCGACCAGCCGCACGCCCTGTATAGCCTGTTTACGGATACGGCGGCGTACTTCCTGACCTGGAAAGCCGGCGTAGCAGGCAAGCGCATGGCCGAGCCAACCGGCAGCAGTACGACTACGCATGCTACCTGGAAGAAAACCCGCATGTCGTTGCAGACCGCCAACTACAATCCCGGCGACGTAGCCCTGTTTTCCTATGCTCCCTGGGCCGAAAAGGGGGAAGCCTTCCTGTCTAACCCCATTACCTCGCAGGCGCCCACGGCCAAATGGGTTGTCGACAGCATTCAGGTTCAAAGAATCAGCGGTGACAGCGTTAAGGTGGCCACTCTGCTGGTGGGCAACTCGAGCACTGACCACACGGTCACGCTTGATTTAACCGATGTGGCCGGCAATACCCTGCGCACTATCCAGACCGTAAAGTTTTCGGGGCTGAACTTCCGGCTGGTCAGCTTCAGCGTGGCCACGACGGAAATCAGCGCGGATGGCAAGCTGGGCGTGAAGGTAACCATGCCTGACCCGCTCACGAATCCTTCCGACCGGTTCCGGGTAGCTTACATCCGGGTGGATTATCGGCAGAAAGCCCGGTGGAGAAACAGCAAACGGGTGTTTTTTGAAAACGACTCCACACTGGCCGGCCCGGCCTACTACAAGCTGGATTCGATTCCTGCTACCACCGTGGGCTACGATATTACCGAGCCCTACGCCGTGCAGCGCGTGGCGGGGGAAACGACCGGCACAGACCAGCGCGGCTTCCTGTTTCCGGCAGCCACGGGTGTTACCCGAAAGCTGTTGATTGCGGATGCGGCCAAGGCTATTCTGCCCCGGTCTATCAGCCGGGTATTCTTTAAATCAATAAATGCGGCCAAGGCCAACTATATCATTGTAAGCCACCCGGCGCTGATGACGCCGGTGGGCGACGTGGCCAACCCGGTGCGGGCCTACGCCGACTACCGGGCTTCCACCGTTGGGGGCAGCTACGACACGCTCGTGGTGACGGGCCCGCAGCTTATCGACCAGTACCATTACGGGGAGTTGTCCCCGCTCTCCATTCGGCACTTTGTGGAATGGGTGCTGACCCAGGGCGAGGTGGCCAACCGGTACATGCTGCTGCTGGGCAAAGGCCGGCAGATCGATGGCCGCAATGTGTCGACGAATAACTTCGTCGTAACCACGACGCGGGCCTATTCGGATATCTTCTTTTCCTCGGATTGGGAGAAAGGCTCCTACCTGGCAAAAATTCCGACCGGGCGTTATCCTGCCAGAACGTCGGCGGATATTCTTAACTACTTAAATAAAGTAAAAGAGCACGAGGCACTGGGCGACGAGCCGTGGCGCAAAAACATCCTGCACCTGTCGGGCGGGGAGCAGGAGTCGGAGTTCGTGCAGTTCAGGAACTATGTCGACGAATACAAGGCCATTGTAGAAGGACCGCTGTTCGGAGGCAAAGTGGTGCGCACCATTTCGCGTAGCACCCTAGGCAACCGGCCGGTATACATCAATATTGCTCAGGAGCTGAACGCGGGCCTGTCGCTCATTACGTACTTCGGGCATGGTTCCCCAACGGATTATGACCTGAACGTGGGCGACCCCAGCGACCCGTTGAACAACTACAACAACAAAGGCAAATACCCGATTTTCCTGGTGAATGGCTGCTCGGGCGGCAACGCGTTTCTGACCACTGCTTTCACCATCGGCGAAAACTGGATGCTGGCCCAGAACAAGGGCGCTATCGGCTATCTGGCCAGCAGTGACTATGGCTTTGAAAACCAGCTGCACTACTACTGCACGGAAATCTATAAAGCCTTGTTCGCTGATCCGGCCTGGTACGGCAAACCCATTCCGGTTATTCACCGCGAAGTCGCGCGCCGCCTGCTGGCACGTTACTCAAACGATATTCATGCCGTGTCGATGGCCATGAATACCATTTGGCAGGGCGACCCGGTCCTGACGATGTATGCACCCGAAAAGCCGGACTACGCAACCGATAACTCCCGGGTAAAACTGGTGCCCGGCGTTGGGCAAACCAAGGTAGATGCCAACGCTACGTCTTTCCAACTGCAGGTTTCGGCCAGCAACCTGGGCAAATGGACGGGCGACGATGTGACGGTGAAAGTAACCCGCGAGTATTCCAGCGTGCGGGGCAATGAAACGTTCAGCAAAACCTTCACGCAGATCGGCCGCGACACGGTTCTAACCTTCGATTTCACGAATTCCGGTGACGTCTTTGGCTCCAACCGATTTACGGTAGAGCTGGATAGCGACGGCGCAGTGGCCGAACTCAACGAGACGAATAACACGGCTACGCTGGAGTACAGCTTCCTGAAGGGCGGCATTACGCTGATTTCGCCAACTGAATTTGCCATCGTGCCCACCGCTACGGTGCATTTGGTAGGGCAAAACAACGACCCGGCGGGCGTAGAGCGGGCATATGAGTTTGAGCTGGATACGGTTTCCACCTTTAATAGCCCGGGCGTCAAGCGGGAAACCGTCATGGCCAGGATCCTGCCCGACTGGCGCCCCGAGCTGCCGGCCGCTGCCGGGCAGGATAGCGTGGTGTATTACTGGCGGGTGCGCTTCAAAGACCCTGGTGCCAACGAAACAGCCGAGTGGGCCACCAGCTCTTTTCGCAGCATTCCTGGCAGCCCCACGGGCTGGTCGCAAAGCCACTATGGCCAGTTCCTGCGCGACGACATAACCGGCCTGACCCTGACGCCTCCAGCCGCTAAATGGGCCTTCGAGAAAGTGCAGGTGCCTATTGCCTTGCGCACCAGTGGTGCCTACTCCAGAACATTTGGTATTCAGGTGGGTGATGCGCCAGTGGGCAGCGAACTGTGTAACGTTCAGATTCCTAACTTCCTGGTTAGTGTCTTCAACCCCCAGACGCTGGCCCCGGTTACCGACATTCCTGGAGGAGATTATGCCCAATGCGGGCGCGAGTCGGCTCGCTACTACACGTTTGCCACCACGAGCAGCAACAGCATGAACACTGCTCCTACGCAGGCGCAGTTTCTGAACTTTCTTCGGAATATTCCGGAGGGCTACATCGTGGCGCTGATTTCAACGAACCGAATTGCCTTCACCAAATTCTCGCCCGAGTTGAAAGAAGCCTTCCGGCGGCTTGGCTCAAAGCAAATTGACAACCTGAAGGACAACGACCCATTCGTGCTTCTGGGTCGGCAGGGACTGGCTTCCGGCCAGGCGCAGGAAGCTTTGCCTAGTTCAACCGACCCAACGCCCCGCAGCAGCCAAATCGTTTCCCTCACCAGCACCCTGGAAACCAACGGCAGCTCTGGCAACATTACCTCCACGCTCATCGGGCCCTCCACCAGATGGGGCACCCTGTTCTATACCTTGCCGGTTACGGGTACGAGCAGCGCCACGCTGAATGTAATTGGGGTAGATGCCCAGGGCAACTCGCAGGTAGTACGTGAAAACGTGGCTCCCTCGCAGGTTGACCTGAGCACGGTTTCGGCTACCGACTTCCCCTACCTTCAGCTGCAGCTGAAGCTGAAGGACGAAGCCAACCGCGTGGCGCCGCAGCTCAAGCAGTGGCTGGTGACGTATACCGGACTGCCGGAAGGCATTGTGCGCCGCGACCTGGCCGCCGCCGGTAGCTACGACAACCTCGACAAGCAGGCGGAAGCAGGCCTGGTGCAAATACCGGTGGTATTCCAGAACACGTCGTTGGTGGACTTTGCCGAGAAAGTGAAGGCCGTGGCTACCATCACCAATGGTAACACGGTGCGCACGGTGGAGCTGGAATCGGAAAGCGCGCTGAAGGCTGATGCCTCGGTAACGTATTTGTTCAAGCTGGATGTGTCGGACCTGGCGGGGGCTACCACGGTGAAAGTGGTAGTGAACCCGCAGCTGCAGCCGGAGTTGTACTACTTCAACAACGAGCTGTCCGTGGCCTTCAACACCCCCGACAAGAACCTGCCCCCCACGCTCGATGTAGCCTTCGACGGCCAGCATATTCTGAACGGGGACATCGTGTCGCCTTCGCCCATCATCACCGCCTTGCTGCACGACGATGACACCCGGCGCCCAATGGAAGCCAGCAGCTTCGAAGTGCTGCTGACGCGCCCGGATGGCTCTACGCAAGTGGTGGACATGACCAGCGCCAACATCACCTTTAAGGCAGATGTGGCCAAAGGATCGGCACAGATCGACTACCGCCCCGAAAAGCTGGCGGATGGCAAGTACAAGCTTTACGTGCAGGGTAAAGACCTGCGGGATTCCAAGGCGGCTACGGAGCGGTACGAGGTGTCGTTTGAGGTAATAAACGCCTCGACCATCACCAACATCTATCCGTTCCCGAACCCGGTGACCAGCAAGACGCGCTTCGTATTCACGATGACGGGTTCCGAAATGCCCCGCGACATGAAAATCCAGATCATGACGCTGACGGGCAAAGTGGTGCGCGAAATTTCGATGGCTGAGCTGGGCCCACTGCACATTGGCAACAACATGACCGAGTACGCCTGGGACGGCACCGATGAGTTCGGCGACAGGCTGGCCAACGGCACCTACCTCTACCGCGTGGTGATGGACAACACCAGCCAGTTCGAGCACCGCCGTACCAGCGCCGACAAAGCCTTCAAGAAAGACTGGGGCAAGCTGGTGCTGCTACGCTAGCGGTGAGTTAGTGAGATAGTGAAATGGTGAGTTCTTGAGCCGGTCCTTGCGAGCATGTGGCGCATCAAGCCAGTGTCGAAGCAATCCGGCCCGGACAACGTCCTGAGCCATGAAATATGAAAGCCCCTGCCGTCTGTTGACGGCAGGGGCTTTCTGCTAAAGGATGTGTCTAATTCTGAAAAGGACGGATGGCTTCGTCTTTGCCCAGCCATGCCACACGGCTACGCTACCGCCGCCGCAGCGTGACGAAGCTGAAGGCGTAGGCGTGTTTGGCATCGGGCTCGTGCCGCTCGCGGTTTTCCTCGCGCCAGTCGCCGGGCGTGAGGTCGGGGAAGGTCACGTCGCCCTCGAAATCGTGGTGCACTTCGGTAAGGTATACCACGTCGGCGGCGGGCAGGGCCTGGCGGTAGATTTCGCCCCCCCCAATCACAAATACCTGCTCATCCAGCGGCGCGGCCATTTCCAGAGCTTCGAGCACGGAGTTGGCAACCCGGCAGCCTTCCGCCTGCCAGTCGGTCTGGCGCGTGACTACGATGTTGGTACGGTTGGGCAGCGGCCGGCCAATGCTTTCAAACGTGCGGCGCCCCATAATCACGGGGTGGCCCTGGGTGAGCTGCTTGAAGTGCTTTAGATCCAGCGGCAAGTGCCAGAGTAGCTTGTTTTCGCCCCCAATCACGCCGTTATCGGCTACGGCTACTACCAGTGCGGTCATAAGCTAATAGAAGAAAAAGAGGTGGCCCCGCAGAAAATGACTAGCCGTTCTGCAATCCTAGTTGGCTTACGTTGATACCGCGCAGAAAGTCCTGCACGGGCATGCGCTTCTTGCCTTCCAGCTGCACGTCCAGCAGACCGAGCAGACCGTTGGCGGTTTGCAGGCGCAGGTAGGTGCGGCCGTCGGAGTGCCAGCGCCCGGGCTGGCTGGCATCGGGGCCGCTGGCTTCCTCGTCGTCGAGGGGCTGGGCCTTGAATACCTTGAGCGTGCGGCCATCGGGTAGCTGGGTGAAGGCCGTGGGAATGGGGGAGAGGCCGCGCACCAGATTGGCCAGCACCGGCGCCGACTGCTCCACATCGAGCCGGCCGGTTTCCTTCTGGAGCTTGGGCGCGGGGCGCAGCTCCGGCCACGTGGGCTGCGGAATGCTGGGCGCCTGTCCGGCCGCAATAGCCTGCACCGAACGCAAGGCCAGGGCCGCGCCGGCCATCTTCAGCTTTTCATACAGCGTCCCGAAATCATCTTCCGGCAGAATAGCCACCGCGTCCTGATAGATGAGGTTGCCGGTATCAATTTCGTGCTGCAGGAAAAAGCTGGTGACGCCGGTTTGCGTCTCGCCGTGGATGAGGGCCCAGTTGATGGGCGCAGCCCCACGGTATTGCGGCAGCAAGGAGGCGTGAATATTGATGGAGCCCAGGCGTGGCATGTTCCACACGGCCTCGGGCAGCATCCGAAATGCCACCACCACCTGCAGATCGGCCCCGTAGCCGCGCAGCTCAGCCTGAAACTCCGGCGACTTCAGGTTGGTGGGCTGCAGCACGGGCAGCTGGTGCGCTTCGGCCGCGGCTTTCACCGCCGAGCCCTGTAGCTGCCGCCCCCGGCCCGCCGGCTTATCCGGCGCCGTGACTACGGCTACCACCCGGCACCCGTCCCAGGAAAGCAACGCTTCCAGCGTGGGCACCGCAAACTCGGGCGTGCCCATGAAAATGATGTTCAGCATAGTTTATCAGATGGTTGGAGGGCGCTGAGGTAGTTCTTCCGCGTCTTCCGCGCAACCCTCCGCGCCTTCTGCGGGCTAACCTCGCCCACGATTAATTAAAGTCCGGATACAGCAGGTACTTCTGGCGCAGAGCCTTGTACTGGCCGAGTGCCGGCTCCCAGGAAGCCCGTATTTCCTGCTCCGACTTGCCGGCTACCACCTGCTGCCGTAGCGTTGAGGTGCCGCTGAGCTGCTCGAAGTACTTGCCGAAGAATTTTTCCTTGGCAGTGCTCTGGCGGTAATAGTCCAGCAGGTACTTCAACGTGAAGCCCACTTCGTTGCCGGTCTGGCGCAGGTCTTCGCCATAGCACAGCTTGCCGTTCTGCGGGGGGGTGGGCGAGCCGGCGTTGGGGCGGGGCGTGAAGCTGAAGGGGCGCGGGGCGGGCTGCGTGGGTGCGCCAATCAGCTCAAAGGGTGCGTCGGTGCCGCGGCCTACGCTTACGTCGGTACCCTCAAACAGGCAGATAGCCGGATAAAGCGCCACGGCGTGGGCGTTGGGCAGGTTGGGGGAGGGGCGCACGGGCAGCTCGTAGCGTGTGGCGTGAGTGTAGCCCTGCACCGGCACCACCGTGAGGCGGCACTGCCGGCCGCTGGCCAGCCACTTTTCGCCATTAATCATCTTGGCCAGCTCGCCCACCGTGAGGCCGTGCACCACCGGAATGGGGTGCATGCCCACAAACGACTTATGCTGGGGCTCCAGCACGGGGCCATCCACGTACCAGCCGTTGGGGTTGGGCCGGTCCAGCACCAGCACTTCTTTGTTTTGTTCGGCCGCCGCTTCCATCACGTAGTGCATGGTGCTGATGAAGGTGTAAAAGCGCGTGCCCACATCCTGAATGTCGAACACCAGCACGTCCACGTTCTGCAGCATCTCGGGGGTAGGCTTTTTGGTGGCGCCGTAGAGGCTGCGCACGGGCCGGCCGCTGCGGGCATCCTTGCCGTCTTTGATGGTGGCCCCATCAGCGGCCTCACCCCGGAAACCGTGCTCCGGCGCAAAAATAACCGTTACGTCTACGCCTTTCGTCAGCAGCGTATCCACCAGATAGGCGCGGCCCACGCGGGCCGTTTGGTTGACCACCAGCCCCACGCGCTTGCCTTTGAGCAGGGGCAGATACTGATCGAAGCGGGCGGCGCCTACTACCAACGGCGCGGTTACGGGCTCAGCGGCCAGTATTTGTGGTGATGATGATTGCGCTTGGCTCACCTCCGCTACGGAGGAGTTAGCGTTTGAGGGTGAGGTGCTTGACGAGCTGGCCGCCCGGCTGCAATCCGTGAGCAGGAGCGTAAAACCGAGCAGGTTGGCAAAAAGGGCTGTAGGCATGTACAACGAAGCTAGAAAACTGAACGTAGACGTGTAGCTTTACGCCAGTGAACGTCTCCCGGTATATATCCCACAAAATTGACGGTGCCGATGCGGGGTCTTTTACCTCGACGGTGACAAAAATAGCCATTGTCAGCATAGCGCTGGGCGTGGCGGTCATGATTGTGTCGTTTTCCATCCTGGAAGGCTTCCGCAATGAAATCCAGAACAAGATATTCTCGTTCGGGTCGCACCTGACCATCAGTAAGTACGACAACAACAACTCCCTGGAGGTTGAGCCCATCGGCAACGTGCAGCTGCTCAACGACCTGAAACGGTTTCCGGAGGTTCAGTCTACCCAGCCGTTTGCCCGCAAAACGGCCATCATCAAAACCCGGGAAGAGGTGCTGGGCGTGGTGCTGAAAGGCATTGACGAGCGGCAAAGTCCGTCCCTGATGAGGCAGAATCTGGTGGACGGCAAGTTCCTGTCTTTCCCCGATACAGCGGCTTCCGACCAGGTGCTGCTCTCGCGCAAGGTGGCCGACAAGCTGCGCCTGAAAGTGGGCGACGACGCGCTGTTCTACTTTATTCAGAATCCACCCCGCGTACGGCGCTTCGTGGTCAGCGGCATTTACCAGACGGGCCTTGATGAGTTCGATGAAGTGTACGTTATCGGCGACATTCGTCAGATCCGGGAGTTGAACGCCTGGCCCGATACGCTTGTAGGCGGCATGGAAGTGGTGCTGAAAGACTTCAAGCAGCTCGACCCGGTAGCCGACAACCTGTACGAAAACCTGCGCTACGACCTTAAGCTCGATAAAATCACGGACGAGTACGCCCAGCTGTTCGACTGGCTGCAGCTGCTCAACCGTAACGTGGTTATCTTCCTGCTGCTCATCGTGTTCGTGGCTACCTTCAACATGGTGGCTACCATCTTCATCATGATTCTGGAGCGCACCAACATGATTGGCGTCCTCAAGGCCATCGGCGCCACTGACAACCAGATTCGGAGCATGTTCTTTTTCCGGGGCCTGAACCTGGCAATACGTGGCATATTCTACGGCAACCTGGCTGGCCTGGGCTTCTGCGCCATTCAGTACTTCTTCCACATCATCCCGCTGGACCCCGAGAACTACTACATGGACCGCGTGCCGATTTACTGGGACCCGCTCATCATCGTGGTGCTCAACGTGGCTACTTTCCTGATGTCCCTGTTGGCCGTGCTGCTGCCTACCTACCTTATTTCGCGCATTAAGCCCGTCGTGGCTATCAAGTTCGATTAAACCACGGATTCGCGCGGATTTTTCGGATTAGGCGGATTTTGCAGTCGTAACAGTTGGTGCTTATAAACTTATGGGCACTAAAAAAAGCCTCGCACAGTACGAGGCTTTTTTGTTGAGTAAAATTGACCTCGAAATCCGTGCAATCCGAAAAATCCGCGCGAATCCGTGGTTCCCTTTACAGGTGCTTGCTCTGCAGAATCAGGTTAGGATCCGGGCATAAAGCGGCCCACTTGTCTTTCTCCTCCGGTGCCGCCACGCCGGGAAAGTCGCCGACGCGGCCCTGCAGGTCGGCAATAATCTGAAAATGGAGGTGCGGGGGCCAGTCGCCGTTTTCGGGCGCTGGGCCTACCTCGGCGAAAGCGCCGCCTTTTTCAATCACCATGCCGGGCCGCAGCAGTGCCGTTTCGCGCCGGGTGAGGTGACCGTAGAGCGTGTAGAACGTGGTGCCCGCCAGCTCATGCTCCAGGATGACGGTAGGGCCATAGTCGCCGAAGCCGGCGTTGTCCTGAGTGCTGTGGACTACCGCATCCAGGGGGGCCAGCACCGGCGTGCCGGCCCGCAGCCAGATGTCTACGCCCAGGTGCAGGGAGCGGGCGGGCTGGGCGGCGTCGCCAAACAAACCGGGGCTGCGCCGGTAGATGACGCGGTTTTCGAGGTAGCCGCCTACGCCGATAGTAGCCTGTTGTACTTCCAGCAGTTGCACTATCAGCTCCTCAAACCCGGCAGTATCGCGTAAGTCGGCCTGGACTACGAGCGGGTTGGCGGCGGTGAAATCAAGGCGGGCTACTTCGGGCGCGTTGAGGTCAACGGGCAGGATGGGTGCGAAATCGGCCTGGTGACGGCGCAGGAGGGAGGCAAGAGCGGACATAGTCGGAAAGTAAACCGGGCGGGACGCCAGAATCGTATACAGGAAAGGTGGGTGCAAGCTAAAACGTACCCGCCGGATTCGCGTAATTTGCAGCCCCGTAGCTCCTCTGGTGGAGCGGCGGCTGATTTTCCCTGTACCACCCGTTTACTTGCCTGAATGAGTTCCCCGTACCTCACGCTCAACGTTGTCGAAATCACCCAGGAAACCCCCGACGCCGCCACTATTCACTTCGAGCGCCCCGACCGGCAGCCGGTAGCCTGCCAGCCCGGCCAGTTTCTGACGCTGATTCTGCCCTGCGGCCCCGGCGGCAAAAAAGAGCGCCGGGCGTATTCGCTGAGCAGCACGCCTGGCGAAGCGCCCCGCCTAGCCGTCACGGTAAAGCGCGTTTCGGGTGGCTTGGTCAGCAACTACCTGCTCGACACGGTGCGCGTAGGTCAGCAGCTGGAAGTAATGGCACCCCTGGGCAACTTCAGCCTGCAAACCCAGCCCCAGGCCTCGCGCTCCATCGTGCTGGTAGGCGCGGGCAGCGGCATCACTCCGCTGATGAGCATTCTGAAGGCCGTGCTACGCGAGGAGCCCCGGAGCCATGTGCTGCTGGTGTACGGCAACCGCAACGAGGAATCGGTGATTTTTGGGGCGCAGCTGCGGCAGCTGGAGCAGCAGTACGCCGGCCGCCTGCAGGTAGAGCACGTGTACAGCCAGCCCACGCACGGGCCGGCCGCGCACCAGCACACCGGCCGCCTCAACCGCACCACCCTGCTGCGCATTCTGGAGCAGCGCCACCAATTTCCGCCCGCGCAGGCCGAGTACTTCCTCTGCGGCCCCGAGGGCATGATGGCCGAAGCCAAGTCGGCGCTGGAGCTGCTGGGCGTGCCTGCCGCCAATATCCGCCGGGAAAGCTTCGTGGCCGCCGCCGAAACCATGGAAGCCGCTGCTGCCCAGCCCAACGGCCACGGCGACGTATCCTCGGCCGATGACGACGGCCAGATTGTGACGCGCAACGTGACCATCAACTACGAAGGCTCCGAGTACCAGTTTGAAGTGACCCCTGCGCAAACAATTCTGGAGGCGGCCCTCGACCTCGACATTGATCTGCCGTATAGCTGCCAGGCAGGCCTGTGCACGGCCTGCCGCGGCAAGTGCCTGTCCGGCAAAGTCCATCTGGACGAGCGGGAAGGCCTGTCGGATGCCGAAATGAAACAGGGTTACGTGCTGGTATGCGTGGGCCACCCGCTCACCAGCGACGTTGTAATTGAAATCGGCTAGGCCCGGCTTAGCATCTTTAGCTTCTATTCTGGATGGATACTCTCGTCGAAACGGCCCTGGCCACCGACACCCAGCGCCCCCCGCGCCATTACCTGCCCGAAGATTTTCGGGTAACCGACTGGGCTGGCCTGGAAACCTACTTTGTAGAGCTGCGCGACCGGCCCATCCACTCGGCCGCCGAGCTGGAGCGCTGGCTGCTGGACCGCTCGGAGCTGGAAAGCATGCTGAGCGAGGACATGGCTTGGCGCTACATCCGCATGACGTGCGACACCCAGGACCAGGAACGGGCCGAGGCGTTTCAGTTTTTCGTGAGCGAGATTGAGCCCCAGGTAGCACCCTATGACCACGCCCTCAACGAAAAGATGATGGCGTCGGAGTTTCTGCCGGGGCTGGACGAGGCCCGCTACCGCGTGTTTGTGCGTTCGGTGCGGCAGGCACTGGCCATCTACCGCGAAGCCAACATTCCGCTTAAAACCGACATCAGTACCAAGCAGCAGCAGTACGCCGCTACCGTGGGCGCCATGACGGTGACGCTGCACGGCGAGGAAATGACGTTGCCCCGCGCCGCCGACCAGCTGAAAAACCCCAACCGCGCCCTGCGTGAGGAGGCCTACCGCGCCATCCAGGAGCGCCGCCTCCAGGATGCCGAGCCGCTGGACGAGCTGTTTACGGAGTTGGTGCAGCTGCGCCACCAGATGGCCCTGAATGCCGGCTTCTCTAATTTCCGCGACTATATGTTCGCGGCCCTGGGGCGCTTCGACTACACCCCCGAGGACTGTTTTGCCTTCCACCAAGCCATCCGCGAAACCGTGGTGCCGCTGATTGACGACCTGGACCTGGAGCGGCGGCAGGATTTAGCTTTAGCCGAGCTGCGTCCCTGGGACCTGGATGTTGACGTATCGGGGCTGGCGCCGCTACGGCCGTTCGAAACGGGCGAAGAGCTGCTGGAAAAAACCGTGACGGTGTTCGAGCGCCTCGACCCGTTCCTGGCCGACTGCCTGCGCACTATGCGCCAGATGGGCAACCTCGACCTGGAAAGCCGCAAAGGCAAAGCGCCCGGCGGCTACAACTACCCGCTCGACGAAACCGGCGTGCCCTTCATCTTCATGAATGCCACCAGCTCCCTGCGCGACGTGGTAACCATGTTGCACGAGGGCGGCCACGCGGTGCACAGCTTCCTCACGCGCCGCCTGCCGCTGTCGGCCGACAAGCACCCGCCGTCCGAAGTGGCCGAGCTGGCTTCCATGAGCATGGAGTTGATGAGCATGGACCACTGGGACGTATTCTTCCCGGATGCGGAGGAATTGCGTCGCGCCAGGAAAACCCACCTCGAAAGTGTGCTCGAAACCTTTCCGTGGGTAGCTACCATCGACAAGTTCCAGCACTGGATTTATGAAAACCCTAAGCACACCGAGGCCGAGCGGCATCAGCGCTGGACGGAGGTTTTCGACGAATTCAACCAGCGCACCGTGAGCTGGCAGGGGCTGGAAAGCTACAAGCCGTATCTGTGGCAGAAACAGCTGCACCTCTACGAGGTGCCGTTCTACTACATCGAGTACGCTATGGCTCAGCTGGGGGCAATTGCCGTGTGGCGCAACTTCCGTCAGAACCCGGCCGAAGGACTGGCGGCCTACAAGCGCGCCCTGGCGTTAGGCTATACTGCACCCATTGGCGACATTTATGCCGCCGCTGGCATCCGCTTCGACTTCAGCACCGAATACCTGCGTACCCTCGCCGACTTCGTGCGCGACGAAATGGCGAAACTATAGGTGCAGCCACCCATGAGCGCTAAAAGCAAAAAGCCCCATTCCCTGGGGCTTTTTGCTTTTAGTTAGAAGGACCTTCCGGAGAGGCCGTCTGCTACAGCTGAATGGTAAACAGCGGTAGGGGCTGAAGCTTGGCATACTTGCCACCTAACTCCTGCAGCTCTGGTTGGTGCAGCTGCAGATAGTCGTTGAAGTGCTTGGCTGCTCGGTCGTAGCGCACGCGGAAGCCTACCACTTCATTATCGGTTTGCTGGATGCCTTCGGTGAGGTTGCGCACCAGCTCGTTGGGCTGGCCGGCCTCGGGCAGCGCCACTGGGTACAACGCCCGCAGCAAAGAGTCCTGGGCCGCATCGTAGGCATCAATCCGCGCTGATTCCCGCATCGACTGCTGGTCGTAGCGCAAAGCCTTCAGTCGGTTGTTGGCCTGGGTAAGCTGCTGCACCTTTACGCGGTCAGTACCGGGCTGCTCGGCCAAGGCGCGGAGCACCTGACTGGTAGCGCTAAGTTTAGCGTCGTCGCTGGCTATCATCTCGGTCCAGCAGCTAGCTACCGTGTCCTGCAGCACGTCGAGCTGCACTTTCACCGCTTTGGCCGAAGCGGGGTCGAGGGGTTTGGGCGTACGGTTACAGGCGGCCGTGAAAAGGAGAATACACGCCAGCCACAAGGAGGGCTTCAGGATCAGCTTCATGCAAGCAACAAATGAAAATAAGACTTGAATAACGGCAAAAGCTGGAAAAACACTCCCAATTGAGAAGCTATTAACTATACAGGCTTGAACTGTTCGAACCCCTGACGGCAGTTGTGGCAGTAGTGCAAGGCCCGACACAACGTAGGCCCAAACGGTGAGCGAAGCTCCGTATTGTGCGAGCCGCAGTGCGGGCACTCAGCATATTCCAGAATGTCGAGGTCGATGATGCCCTGGTGGGCGGGCGGTGGTGACAGGCGAAACTCGCGGAGGGCCTGCCGGCCGCGCTCCGTCACGTCATTGCTGCTCCAGGCTTCTTCCAGCGACATTTCCACGGTATAGCCTGGCACGCCGTGTTCCCGCAGCACCCTTTCCACGTCGCGGCGCATGTAGTCCATAGCCGGGCAGCCCGAAAACGTGGGCGTCATGCGCACCGTCACATGGCCGTCAGCCCCGATCTGCACGCGGCGAATGACCCCCAGATCCACCAGGGAAACCACCGGAATTTCCGGGTCTTTCACTTCATCGAGCCAGGAAAGGATGGTGGATTCGTCCATGTTCAAGTTGGCGGTTGATAGTTCTCAAGTAATTTGTTCGGCAACCGGCAACTCAGGAATCACCAATCGGCGGTAGGGTCGAGGCGAAATACTTCGGCCATTTCGTCGAGCAGGGGTTGTAGAAACTCGGTGTGCTCCCCGTGGCGGCCACCGCCCACGGGCGTAATGGCGCTAAGGTCGGGTAGTTCCAGCTGCGTCTGGTTGAGCACGCGGCTGATGTTTTCCAGCCACTGCGCCCGCAGCACGTCTTCGCCAATGAACAGGCCTTCGGCAATAATGGCGGGCTCGGCCTCGGTTTTTTCAAACAGACCCAAAGCGTAGGGCAAGGTCAGATCCAGCGCGGCCTGGAGCTTTTCCAGGGCTTCTTCGGTGCTGGTGCCCAGCTGTCGGATCCAAGTATTGGCGTGCAGCACGTGGTACTTCAGCTCACCCTTGAGCTTGCGGGCCACTTGCGCCAGCGGCTCGTAGGAGCTGGCCGCCAGCGCCTCAAAGCGCAGCAGTTCGGCATGGTCGAAGAGAAAGTGGCGCATCAGCGAAAACGCGTAGTCGCCGATGGGCAGTTCCACCAGCTGGGAACAGTGAAACTGCGCCGCATTGCGCGTGAAAGCCACCGTATCGGGCTCCGCTTCGCCCAGCTCGTGCAACAAGGAATACAGCTGCAGCGCGTGGCCCAGCTTGTCCTGGGCCATCGACGAAAAGGCTATGTCTTCTTCCAGAATCGGGCCCAAGCCGTTCCACTCGGAGTTGCGGTGGCCCAGAATCAGCTGGTCGTCGGCCAGCCGGTACAGCAGGTCTTTTTTAGGGTCGGTCATAGAAAGAAGGAACAGGTGACAGGTACTAAGTGACACGGAGCAGGTAACAGATGACAGGTTTGTTCGGGTGGCCTGTTACCTCATTACCTCTCACTTGGTGCCTGTTTCCAGCTTGAACCGCTCAATGCGGTCCTGCACTTTGTAGGCAATGGCGTCGCGGTACTTTTTCTCGGGGGTCGTCAGCCAGATGTCCCGGTCCGCAGGGTCCAGGGTCAGCACTTCGTTCCACGGCAGCACCCACACGTTTACCACGGGGCGTTGCTCCCCGAAAGTCAGCTTGGCCTGATACAGCGCATCGGCGGCCGAGGCAGCTCGTACCAGGCCCACGTTCGTGTGGGCCTTGCCGCGCTTTTTGAGGTGAAAAATGGCGTACTCCTGGGGTTCAGCTGGCGCGTCGGCCGTTGGTACAATAGCCGAAACCCCATCGTACACCGATTCCTGGTCGCCCACGTAGGGCGTGAGGTTGATAGCGCTAGTAGGTACCACCCACATGCCGGTGCAGGCAAAGCGCCGGCTGTACTGCTCCTTGGCAAATAGAAAGGCCACATCCGCCGACGGAGCGTGTACTGGCCCTACGTAGGTGTAGGCGGCCCCGTCTTTCTTCTGGTGAAAGACCTCGAACGTCTCAAACTGGTCGAAAGCCGCCTTGGGCGTAGGTGCCGGAGCCGTATCGGGAAGCGCCAGGCGGGCTATGCGCGGGTCAAGGGAAGAAAGCATCGGGGGGTAATTATGAATTACGAATTACGAATTATGAATTCACGCAAAGGCAGTAACCGGGCGAATTCATAATTCACAATTCATAATTCAGCATTCATAATTAAGCTAACGGGCGAACTGCTTTGGGAGCCTGGCGCTTGGCTTGCAGGGCGCGGCGCACCCAGGCCCCGTTTTCCTCAGCGGCGCGGCGCACGGCCAGACGCTCCTGGTTGCAGGGGCCGTCGCCGTTAATCACGCGGCGCAGCTCTTCCCAGTCGGGCTCAGTGTATTCCCATTTACCGGTTTCCTCGTTTTTGCGCAGGTTGGGGTCGGGAATGGTCAGACCGATTTCCAGGATTTTCGGCACATACATGTCCAGAAACTGCTGGCGGCAGTCGTCGTTGGAAGCCATTTTTACCTTCCAGCGCATCAGGATTTCGGTGTGCTGGCTGGCTTTGTCGGCCGGGCCGAAGAACGTCATGATGGGCGGCCACCAACGGTTCAGCGCTTCCTGCATCATGCGCCGCTGAATGGGCGTGCCCGTCGCCATGTGCACCACGGCATCGTGGCCATACTTGAGGTGGAAGCTTTCCTCGGCGCAAATCCGCTCCAGGGCCCGGCAGTACGGACCGTAGGAGCCGCGGGCGTTGGCCATCTGATTGACAATGGCACCCGCGTCAATCAGCCAGGAAATAGCGTTGGAGTCGGCCCAGGTAGGCGTGGGGTAGTTGAAGACGTTGGAGTACTTGCTTTTGCCGTTGATAAGGTCCGTGAGCATGTCCTCCCGCGACTTGCCCAAAGTTTCGGCGGCCGAATACAAAAGTTGTGCGTGGCCTACTTCGTCCTGCACCTTAGCCATTTGGGCCATCTTGCGGCGGAAGCCTGGGGCCCGCGTAATCCAGGTGCCCTCCGGCAGCGACCCAATGATTTCGGAGTGCGCGTGCTGCTCAATCATGCGGATAAGCTGCTTGCGGTACAAGGCCGGCATGTAGTCGTCGGGCTCGATTTTCTCGCCGCGCGCAATACGGGCCTCAAATTCGGCCAGTTGCTGCGGGTCTTCGTTTTCGAGGCCGGTAGTTGCCTGGGCCGGAATGTCGTGGGTGCTGACGGAGCCGTACATAACTGGGTGGAGAAGGAAGCGTGAGAGGAAAAGCTTAATACGCTAAACCGTCGAGAAGTTGGTCGGTCAGGCGCTGGGCAATCTGGTCGGGCGTGAGCGTGCCCTCAGGGCGGTACCAGTTGGGCAGCCAGTTGAGGCTGGCCAAAAGCGTGAGAGCGGCAAAAGCCGGGTCGGGCGTATACAACTCGCCGGCCTGCACCCCCTGGGCAATCAGGGCCCGGAACTCGGCCTCGTACTGCTGGCGCAGGTGCTGAAACTCGGTGTGGGCCGGCTCGCTGAGGTGGCGCCACTCGTGCAGAAACACGGCCGAGGAAGCGGTATCCGCAATGAGCACCCGCACATGGTTTTCGATGGCCCGGCGCAGCTGAGTGGCGGCCGAAGCCGCCGGTTCGGCGGTTTGGGCCGTGCGCAGGCCGGCCATAAAGGATTCAGCCAGGTCAAAACAGACGCGGTGCAGAATCTCTTCCTTGGAGCGGATATGGGAGTAGATGCTACCGGCTTCAATACCCAGGGCCGCGGCCAGCTCGCGCATGCTGGTGGCCGCATAGCCCCGCTGTCGAAACAGCCCGGTGGCTACCTGGTCGATCTGGGCTTTGCGCGAGAGGGGAGTGGCAGTGGTTTCCATGGGGCTGCTGAGTAAACAAAGATAGGGTTCCGAACGTTCGTTAGCAAGTGTGCCTATCAGCAGGGAAGTATAGTGAAATTCCTGTTACGTTTTAGTTTGATCTTCGCAGAATACACGACGTGAGAAGTCGGTAAACAAGAATTGCACAGTATCTTTGGGCCGGTTTGTACACTTACCCATTGCACCATGAAAAAACATTACACAGTACTTTCAGCACTGCTACTCACGGCATCGGCCTCGTTCGGCCAGGCCAGTGAGCTGTTCTTTTCCGAGTATACCGAAGGCGCCCACCAGAACGGCGTGAAGTACCCCGAGTCGAACCCCAAGGCTTCGACCGGCAGTGAGCGGGCGTTGGAAATTTTCAACCCCACCAAGTCAACGGTAAATCTGGACGCATACTCGGTACGTCGCTATTCCAATGGCTCTACTACTGTAACGGAAGAGGAAAAGCTGCACCGGGCTACGGGGGAAAATACCTTACTACCGGCCGAAGTTTTCGTATTTGCCAGCGGTGAATCCTCGTTGTCGCAAATCCTGACGGTAGCCGACCAACTGAGTGCCGGACATGCTCCCGTGACCGGCCCGGATGTGCTGGTAGGTGGTGGCGTGGCTTACTTCAACGGCGACGACGCGGTAGCCTTAGTGCGCTACGCCAGCGGCAAGGCAGGCGTAGGCCCTGGTGTCATCGTGGATCTGATTGG
The DNA here is from genome assembly GCF_015773195.1 of Hymenobacter guriensis. GTDB lineage: Bacteria > Bacteroidota > Bacteroidia > Cytophagales > Hymenobacteraceae > Hymenobacter > Hymenobacter guriensis. The sequence continues at coordinate 40,356 of NZ_JADWYK010000001.1, read as the reverse complement.
CGTAATCGGTGAGCAACCCCTGAAAAAGGATGGCACTACCGGCGGTAACTGGAGCAGCACCAACGCTGCCGATAATACTACGGATGGTAAATCGGTTTTCGTATCGTCGGCCAACCAGTCGCTGATTCGCCGGCCCGATGTTTCGGGTGGTATCCGCATCAACCCGCTCCCCCAGAACGTACCGGGCTCGGTTCCTCCGGTCGCTAACACCGGTGGTTATGCTATTTCCGACACCTGGATGATGTACTCCACGGCCTTCAACGGCCCGGATGGCTCCAACAACCCGGCCGGCCAGGACTACTCCCGCCTGGGCTCCCACGAGTATGACTTCGACCTGGGTACCTACGACGTTACCCTGAAGACGCTTGACAAGTTCAACACCGGCATCAGCATCTACCCCAACCCGGCACAGGGCGGCAAAGTGAACATTTCGCTGCGCAACGTGAAGGTGGGTACTATCACGGTGCTCAACAATATGGGCCAGCGCATTTCGGTGCAGCCCCGCAACCAGACCGACGTGAACCTGACTCTGGACGTATCGAAGCTGAAAGCTGGCCTGTACTTCGTGCAGTGCACCAGCACCGACGGTCAGCTGACGGTCTACAAAGAGCTGGTGATTAAGTAACCACTTCTCAGGCCGTCGGCTTCAACCGCCGACTACCTGCCAAGCACGGTGCCGCTTCCCGAACGGGGAGCGGCACCATTGTTTTAGGCGCGCGCCGAAGCATAGCGACTAAGCCGGTTATCTTTGCCGTTGAGAATAGCACGGCGGCCAGTTATGGTACGGCCGCGCTGGGAATGTTGAAAGACGAAATGCCATGAGTGACGTAACCCCGTTAGATAAAGTAGGTGAGTTTGGTTTGATTCGCCGCATCCAGCAAACCGTGCAGCTTCAGCAACCCAGCACCATTCTGGGCATCGGCGACGATGCGGCTATCTTGGCGCCCGCGGCCGGGCAGGAACTAGTCGTCAGCACCGATCTGCTGGTGGAAGGCGTACACTTCGACCTCACGTTCTGTCCGCTCAAGCACCTGGGCTACAAGGCTGTGGCCGTGAATGTGTCGGATATTGCGGCCATGAACGCCCTGCCCACCCAGATCGTGGTGGCCCTAAGCGTGCCGGCGCGGTTCTCGGTGGAAGCCGTAGAGGAACTCTACGAGGGCATCCGGCTGGCCTGCGAGGCCTACAATGTGGACTTGGTGGGTGGCGACACTACCGGCAGCCGCTCGGGTCTCACCATTGGCATCACGGCCCTGGGCCAGGCCGAAGCCGGCAAGGCCGTGCGCCGCAGCGGAGCCGGCCCCAACGACCTGCTTTGCGTGACCGGCGACCTGGGTGGGGCCTACCTGGGCCTGCAGGTGCTGGAGCGCGAAAAGCAAGCCTGGCAGGCCGACCCCGAAACCCAGCCCGAACTGGCAAACTACCCTTACGTGCTCCAGCGTCAGCTCCGCCCCGAGGCCCGCATGGACGTGGTGCACGAGCTTCGCGACCTGGGCGTGGTGCCTACCAGCATGATTGATATTTCCGACGGGCTGGCTTCCGAAGTGCTGCACCTGTGCCAGGCCAGCGGCACCGGGGCCCGCGTGTTCACCGAAAACCTGCCCATTGCCAACCCCACGCTGGAAGTGGCCGAGGAGTTCAACCTCGACCCCATCATGTGCATGCTCAACGGCGGTGAGGACTACGAGCTGCTCTTCACTGTCCCGCTCTCCGACCACGACAAAATCAAGAACCATCCCGATATTACCATCATCGGCCACATGGTGGAGAAGAGCGAGGGCGCCAACCTCATTACCAAAGCCGGCCAGCCCGTGCCGCTCCGCGCCCAGGGCTTCAACCACTTTTAACCACGGAAGGAACCACGGATTCGCTCGGATTTTTTGGATTCCACGGATTTTGGGAATGACACAACCAACGCGTCGTAAATGCTGATCAACTAAAAAGCCTCGCATGTGCGAGGCTTTTTAGTTGATATAATCGTCCACAAAATCCGCTGGAATCCGAAAAATCCGAGCGAATCCGTGGTTTAATCTTCCGGGTAGGGGATGTAGACGAAGTTGGTGAACTCCTCGTCGAGCACGAACAGGCAGCAGTACTCGTCGGCGTCGCGGTAGGTGCTCTGAAAGGCTTCGATGCCATCCGGACTGATAATGCCTTGCTGCACAAACAACTCCAGGTAGCTGGCAAACACGTGCCACTCCAGGTTCAGCTCATCGGCGTTGATGAGCAGGCCGTCCAGCGGCACCTCCTGGCGGGCAAACACAAAGATGGGGTACCTGGAAATATCCCGCTTACGGATCTGCGAGGAAGCCTCGCTCAGGGTATCGGAAACGGTGGCAAAATCCTTGGTGATGGTGCCGAGGTATTTTCCGTTCAGTTCAGGGTCGTTGGTATAGTCCATCAGAAAGCTGAATTATGAAATGGTACAGCCTTAGGGAGACGTACGAAGCGGTCGGCCAAGTGTTTCCCAAGGCGGATGGCCGGGCGCTCTATCAAAATATTAAAGAGGGTAGCAGCAAGCAATGTGCTGCATACTACTGCAAATAAGAGTCCCCAGAAGGCTGCCAAAGAGGAAGGAAATGCGGCTGCTAGCTTATCCCAATGATCCATCGCATACACAACAAAAAACCAGTGCAACAGATATACGCTATAGGAAATGCGACCCAAGAACAAAAACGGCCGTTTCACTAAAGCCTGTTGCAGACGCGGGCTGTTGATGATATAGGCCAGAATAAGGGCTGCCGCGACACCCGTAAAATGAAATATATCTAGCCGCAGTAAGCCTAGCCAGTAGGTGCTGATTTCGCCCAATGGGAAAATGCGCGTGATGTGGCGCAAGGAGAATAGTGCCAGAACCAAAGCGTATATGCCGTACCGATACGGATACCAGGCGGCTTGTCGGGCGTCATAGGCAGCTATACGCCGGAAGTAATATGTTAGCCACATACCCAGGCAAAAGTGAAATAGCGGCCAGAAAATAACGGTAGAACCTAATACTAATATGCCTACAACCGCAAACTTAAACAGTTGACGGTTGAAGCGCAGCAATAAAGCTAAAAAGGGTATAAATAGCGACGCTGCCATTTCTACCTCCAAGGTCCAGGCTGGGATATATAGATCATGCTTCCCTCGGATCAGCAGGACTTCTTCAACCCAGTGATGCTTATTAGTGGCAAAATCAGAAAGCAACTGGGTAAGCCCATCGTGCCGATGGCCGTAGAGATAATATCCAGCCAAAGCAACCAACAAGGGAAGATACAGGCGTACTACCCGATTTACAGTAAAATGCTGGTAGTGGGCTCCATCAACGACTAGTGAGGCGTCAGGCTCGAAATACTTCCATGATAAAACTAACCCACTCAACACAAAGAATAAGGACACAGCGTCGCTGCCGTTAAATAAAATGGCGCCGAGTTTAAACTCCAGCGTCTCTGCCCACCGCCAACCTATGAAATGGTATATTACTACAGCAAAAGCAGCTAGGCCACGCACACTATCTAAGTACTCAATTCTTCGCATTGAACAGGCGTGGTAAAGTCAGGGTTTGTGAAGGGTTTTGTAAGCCATAAGTCTCTGGATCAGAATCTACTTCGGAATAGGCATAACTAGAAAGCAGTGAAAGCCGCTGCAGCACTCCCTGAATCTTATGCTTCCAACCCCAGAATTGGTGCGTAACGGAAGCGTTCAGTTCGGGGTCGTTGGTGTAGTCCATGACTTATTTGTTGTCTGGTAAAGCTGGGTCCCAGATATTTTGTAGGACTTCATAAGAAAGCCCTTCTTCCTCATCAATCCATTTCGTGCCTACTCTCCGTAAAACGTCCGCTTCAACTAGCTGATCAATTGTTTGGAAGGTAACATCCTGATAAGTAGCGAAAGCATTTCTGCTATAAAGGCTGCCGAATAATATCAGCGATTCAGTCATGTCGTCTATAAAACTGATTCGGTCACCTATATTCTGAAGTAAATACCAAGTGATAATGTTACTAGCAACAATTGTCCCTGCCAGTTCACGTAACTTGGTGCCGGTATCAACTCCGGAAAAGGATATAACCTCCTTTTTATCAATGTTTACCAATTCATACTGTACGCCCATAATTTATTTCAACTCTAGCAGTACCACATTCTCTACGTGGTGAGTGTGCGGGAACATATCCACGGGCTGCACTTTTACCACTTTATAGGCCTCATCCAGTAGCTCCAGGTCGCGGGCCTGGGTACCAGGGTTGCAGCTGACGTACACGATGCGGGGGGCGCGCATTTCGAGCAGGCGGGCTATTACCTCGGGGTGCATGCCGGCGCGGGGCGGGTCGGTGATGACCACGTCGGGGCGGCCGTGCTTTTGGATAAACTCAGCGTTGAGCACGTCCTTCATGTCACCGGCGTAGAACTCGGTGTTGGTAGTGCCGTTGATTTCGGAGTTGATGTAGGCGTCCTTCACGGCCGATTCCACATACTCCACACCCACGACATGTTTCGCCTGCCGGGCCACGAAGTTGGCGATGGTGCCGGCCCCGGTATATAGGTCATACACCAGCTCCGAGCCGGTGAGCCGGGCGAAGTCGCGCGTGATTTTGTAGAGGTTGTAGGCGCCTTCGGAGTTGGTTTGGTAAAAGGATTTCGGGCCGACGCGGAAGCGCAGGCCTTCCATTTCCTCGTGAATGTGCGGCTCGCCCCGGTAGCACACCACCTCCAGGTCGTGGAAGGTTTCGTTGCCCTTGTCGTTGAGTACGTAGTTGAGGGAGGTGATTTGCGGGAACCGCTCGTGCAGGAAATCCAGCAGCGGAAACAGCGCGTCGTGGGCGTAGTAGCACTGCAGAATCACCATCAGGTCGCCGGTGTTGGCCGTCCGGATGATGAGGTTGCGCAGGAAGCCCTCCTGCGTGACGAGGTTGTTGAAGGGCAGGTCGTGCTCCAGGGCGTAATCGCGCACGGCCAGCCGGATCTGGTTGCTGGGGTCGGGTTGCAGCCAGCAGTGGTTGATGTCGAGAATCTTATCGAAGCGGCCGGGCATGTGGAAGCCCAGCACGCGCCGCTCGTAGTTATGGCCGCTGTTAATCTGCTCGTTCGTGAGCCAGCCGTTGTGGCTGAAGGTGTATTCGAGCTTGTTGCGGTAGTATGTCTGGTCGGGGGAAGGCTGAATGGGCAGGATTTCAGGTAGGGCCACCTTACCAATGCGCTGCAGTGTGTCGGCCACCTGCTGGTGCTTGAACCGGAGCTGGGTATCGTAGCCCAAATGCTGCCACTTGCAGCCGCCGCAGGTGCCGAAATGCTCGCAGAACGGCGTTACGCGCAGCTCCGAATACTTGTGGAAATGCGTGGGCACGGCTTCCAGGAAGTTCTTTTTGGCCTTGGTCACGCGCAGGTCCACCACGTCGCCGGGGGCTACCTGCGTGACGAAGATGACCAGGTTCTCGCGGCGCACCAGGCACTTGCCCTCGGCCACCATGTCGGTAATTTCGACTTCGCGGAGCAGCTCCGCGGGAATGTTTTTAACGGATTTCCTCACGGAGACAAAATTAGCGCATAAAGCCCGGAGGTGCATAAGATACCTTGACCGGGAAGACTGATTACTCTAAAATCAAAGATTGCCAGGAACAAGGCCGCGTCACGGTGTCGTATGGGGAGGAGCGTTCAAAAAAGTAGTTTACAGCTCCCCACCATACCGCAGCCCTGCGCATCTTCCTATAGCTTTGTGCTCATGAAAGGAAAAGTAGTGCTTATCACCGGCGGTACGTCGGGCATCGGTCGGGCCTGCGCCGTGGTATTCGGCCGGGCCGGCGCGAAAGTCGTTATCACCGGCCGCAACGAGGAGCGTCTGCGCGAAACGGCAACTGAGCTGCAAAGCTTGGGCATCGAGCACCGGACCGTGCGGGCGGATGTGGGCAGTGAGGCCGATTCACAGCGGGCGGTGGAAGAGACTGTAGCGGCATTTGGTCGGCTGGATGTGCTGTTGAACAACGCGGGCATCTCCATGCGGGCCCTGTTTCAGGATGCCGAACTGGAAGTTATCCGCCAGCTCATGCAAACCAACTTCTTCGGCACCGTTTACACCACCAAGTTTGCGCTGCCTTATATTCTGGCCGCGAAAGGCTCTATTGTGGGCGTGAGCAGCATTGCCGGATACCGGGGGCTGCCGGGGCGCACGGGCTATTCGGCGTCCAAGTTTGCTATGCAGGGCTTTCTGGAAGCCTTGCGTACGGAGCTGCTGCCGCAGGGTGTGCATGTACTAGTAGCCTGCCCCGGCTTTACCGCTTCCAACATTCGCAACGTAGCGCTGGCCGCCGACGGCTCCCAGCAGGGCGAGTCGCCGCTGGATGAGGGCAATATCATGAGCAGTGAGGAGGTAGCCGGTCATTTGCTGCGCGCCGTGCAGCAGCGCCGCCGCGACCTAGTGCTTACCACGCAGGGCAAGCTCACGGTGTGGGTAAACAAGTTGCTGCCGGGCCTGGCCGATAAGCTCGTGCTGAACCACTTCCGGAAAGAGAAAAACTCGCCGGTGAAGTAAACGGTGGCTTGGAGTTCCATAGTCCAAAGCGGTGCTTTCGTCCGCTAGGTTGCCGCCAAGACAGGGCTTCACCGCCTTGTCTGGCTGCTGGTTGAGTGAGCATAATCCTACTCGACCAGCAGCAGGTTGCCCTGGCGAATGTAGGCTGTCTGACCATGCCAGAGGACTTTATACCAGATATCCTGCCGGCCCTGCACGACCAGCCGGTCACCGGCGGCGGCTACGGTAAGCCAGCTGGCACCCGCGCCTGGCCCGCTCATTATCACCGCCTGGGCGCGGCAAACCAGCCCGGTTTGCTCGGGCTGAAACACATTTACAAAGCCTGCCAGCAGCGCTACGTACACCCCAAACGCAACCCACCAGCCAGTCTCCACGGGCCGGCGCTTCAGGAGCCGCGCCAGCAGAACGGTACCCACAGCTACGGCTACCGTCAGGAGCACCTCCAGCAGGGGCATATAGTATCGCTCGAGGCTCAGCCGGATGCTGGACTGCCAGGAGGAGGCATAGCCTTCCAGCCGGTTGGCCTGGGCCAACTCTGTCATTTTATTCCAGGTAGCGGCGGTTGGCCAGCGCCGCTGTGCTACTGCTAGGTAGTACAGGGCGGCCGGGTAGTGGCCCAGTTGTTCCTGAATGTAGGCCATCCGCACTAGCTGGCGGATGCTGGTCTGCCGCAACACCTGGCGATAATGTGGGTAAGCCTGGAGCAACTGGCCCGATTCAAACAGAGAATCGGCTTTTTGAAGGCATAGGCTATCCTTTTGGGCCCTAACAGGTTGGCTTAGCAACAGCCCCAAAAGAAAAAAAAAGTGCAGTTTTTTGAGCAAAACGTTTGCAGGATACGACAAGGCCCTCTACTTTTGTGCCACAATCAGCGAATAAGCAACGCCGGTTGCAAAGTAAACGATTCTGTAGCTCAGCTGGTAGAGCAGTACACTTTTAATGTACGGGTCCTGGGTTCGAATCCCAGCGGAATCACGCAAACCCTCTTAGCACAACGCTAAGAGGGTTTTTTATTTTTTGCCAACGGTTAGTTTTTAGGAAGCAGTTCTTGTCTTGACTTTTTTGGGTGGATAGGGGAGAAGTGAGTAGCTTGAGCTAACTGGGAATTTTCATTTTTTTCCTAGTCAATTATCTCATCAGACAGCATAGCTCAGTTACATTTACCCTTCATTGCCGGCGACGGTAGAGGGAGCCGGGTTTTGGGGAATGACGTCACTAGAGAAGAAGTCCCCGTCGGCATTATTCTGGAGGGCATACACTTCCAGCGCGCCACCGGCAGCCGGTAAGCCCAAGCTGGCGCGTCTCATGGAAATTTCGAGGCCGGTAGAGCCGGCGCCGCCCTGGGTGGCTGTACCGGGGTTGGTAGACAGACGGGTGCTGTTACGAAAGGCTACCACGGCGTTGGCGAACAGCGCGTACGCCCCGGTGGCCTGGGTGGTGTAATGGTGACGGGGAACCCCGTCAGCACGTTGGCGCCGTTGGCGTTGAGAGGCTTGGTAACGGCTGTAGCCGGCCGGCACGGTATACCACGCCATCTACCTGCACCTGATTGGCCAAGTCGTTGCCCTTCACCCCAATGGCGAAGTCACCTGGCAAATCCAGCTTGGCCGACACGCGCTTGAAGGAGGTGATAGGCGTACTAGCGGCGGGCTCGGGCAGCGCGGTGCTCACCGGCACGGCCGCCACGCCGGGGCGGGCTATATATAGTTGCAGGGAGTTGCGCACGTGGTTGAGCGTGCCTGGGGAGCCATCGGTTTCCAGCGTGCCGGCCAGAAGTACACGTTGGTGGCATCGGCGGTAGCGTAGAGGGCCAGTAGGCCAGCGTCACCAAAGCTGTGGGGGTTGGTGTAGCGCCCCAGCAGCTGTTAGCCCGAGGAGCTGATTTCGGTGGCCGACAGCACACCATCCACGGCAATGGTCTGCGCCCGGGCACTGAGGGAAGCAGCCACCAGAGAAGCCGCTATGGCGAGGGTAAAGGTTTTTTTCATGGGAAAGAAGGGAGGATGAAGGGTGAAAAGAAAAGGCAAGACGAGCCCGGCCGCGCGTTTAGGCGCGGAGTGGCAAGCCAGGAAAAAGCGGGAGCAGGCTGGCGGCGCGGCCTAGGGTTTCGTGACGGTGAGGTTGCGGAAGGTGGCCGTGCTCTTATCCGCGAAAATGCCCCAGGAAGTGCGCGGGGCCTTGTAGATGCGCGACGAAAGCGCCGCAATACCGTTCAGGTACACCACCACCACTGAGTTTTCCTGCACAATGTCCACGGTATAGGGGGTATTGGGTTGCATCGGGAACGGTACATCGGCCACGGGGGAAGTGCCGGGGTTAAGGCTGTTCCGGTTGATGCGGTCGAAGCTGAAGCGGTTCTGGCTGGGTACGAAGCGCAGACTGTAGAACTCGTTGGTGCCGTCGCAGGCGCCCAGCATAAACCCAAAGTCGTTGGCTGCGTCGGTGTACGAGACGGTAGCGCTAATCTTGTAGCGCGTCAGGTTCAGGGGCTTGAACAGCACGTTGGCCAGCGGGCCGGTGGCGGGGCCGGCCAGCACATAGGTGCTGGAATCGGGGCGGGCGGCGGAAGCCGTCCGGCTCACGCGCACTAGCAGCTCGGTTTGGGCTTCGAGGTAGGTCTTGAGAGCGGGCACCAGCTGCACGGTCAGGTCGCCGTTGGCGGTTTGCACCAGCTCGTGCGTGACCAGATTGCCGCCCCACCACCAGCTGCCGCCGTCCTGGTTGTTCTGGTAGCGGTTCACCCAGCCGATAAGGTAGTTCTTGCCCGTAGCGGTGTTGTTCAGCACTTTGGCCGCGTACAGGCCGCTGCCATCTACCCGGTCGTTGCCTGCAGGCGGGCTCCAGGGGCCAGCGGGCGAGGCGCTCTTGCGGTAGTAGAAGTTACGGGTGGTGATGTCGGAAAACGTGAGGTAGTAAGTGCTGCCGATTTTAAAAAGCTGCGGGCACTCCAGCATCACGTAGCTGCTGGCGCCGCCGTCGTAGAGGATGCCCTGGTAGCTCCAGGCCAGCAAATCGGCCGACGTGTACTTCACAACCACGCCCCGGTTGTTCTGGCGGGCGGCCACCAGCATGTCGTACTGCTTGGTTTCGTCGTTGAGGTACAAATATGGGTCCCGGAAGTTGTCCTGCTCATCGAAGCCTTGGCCCTTGGGCACGTAGAGGGTGGTAAAGGCCGGGTTCTTGGTAAACTTTTGGGCCGGGCCGGTCGCAGTAGCCAGCATAATACCCTCTTTGCGGTGGCCGCAATTGGTGGCGTTGGGGTTGTGGCCGGTATAAAAGGCGTAGTACGTGCCGTTCAGTTCCTGCACGCTGCCCGTCCCGATGGCGCGGTCCTGGGCGCAGTCGCCGGAAGAGGAGGCCAGCAGCTCCCCGGCCGGCAGCTCGGTGTACTGCCGGAAGTCGGTGGTCTGGAAGCCGTACCAGGGGTGACGTTGGTTGGTCGCATCATTCCACACATCCTTCAGGTAGTAGATGTACATGGCCCCGGAAGCCGCGTCGAAGTAGGGCATCACGTCGCCCACGCCCGCGCCGTCGGCGACCTTCGGGAAGATGCTGTAGTCGTTGCGCTCGGCCCCAACGGTACACACCAGGTTTTTGCTGGGGTCGGAGACGGGCGGCTTGGGCTTAGCCGGGTCTTTTTCCTGACACGCAGGCAATAGCAGCCCTAGGGCCAGGAGCCCCCGGCCAGGCAAGTGAGAAAACGTCATGAGTCGAGGCAAATGTGGGAATGGAGCAGGCCGGCAGTCAGGCGGCTATTTCCCTTTTTTAAGGGCCAGGGGCGTGTACGTGAGAGCATCAACGGTGAGGCCGCCGGGGGCGCGGAGGGCTATTTTGCTGAAGGGCTGACTCAGGAAGAAGATTTCCGTCATCGTAGTCAGCCCGCCATCGGCAAACAGCTCCACCGAAGCCGCGTCGAACAGCAGCGTGAGCTCAGCGCCCGGCGAGGTGGCCAGGCGCGGGCCAGCGTGGCGGCCGGGAAATTTGTCGCTGAAGCCCGTTTGGCCGGCTTTGCTGCGGTCGATGTAGTACTGGTTTTGCTTCTGGTCATAGCCAATCAGCAGCTCTTCTCCTTTCTCGTTCGACAGCACCAGGGCCATGTCGGTAAGCTGCTTGGTGGTGAGCTTGAGTTGAAACTGCGGGTGAGCGGTGAGCTTCAGCTTCTCACTGATGTTCAGCGCTGGCTTCACGGTCAGGTTTTCCATCGTTACGCTAGCCCGGTTGCCTTTGTCTATTCGCGTCAGCTGGGTTAGCTCTTTCACTGGCAAGGACGTCACATAGGTTTCCGCGCCTACCTGCTGCAGGGCCAGCTCGCGCGGGGCCGTCATGGCGCTGCGCCAGGGCGAGGTGGGCACTTTCTCGGCGTACGCCCAGTTGCTCATCCAGCCCAAAAAGAGCTTGCGGGGGCCGGTGTTGCCCCAGGTTACGCCAGCGTAGTTGTCCGTGCCCCAGTCAATCCACTTCTGGGTGGTAGAAGCGGGCGTAAAGGTTTTGCCATCGAACTGGCCCACGAAGTACTGGGTGGCCGAGCCGCCGTTGGGCCCGCCGGGGTTGATGCTCACCAGCAGCACCCAGTGCGTTTTGCCGTTCAGGGTAAGCGGAAACAAATCGGGGCATTCCCATACGCCGCCGTGGGCGCCCAACTTCTCCCCAAACTCGCTGAGCTTGCTCCAGCTTTTCAGATCGGGGGAGCCGTAGAAGGTGATGCGGTCCTTGGTAGCCAGCGTCATCACCCACTGGTGGGAGGCCTCGTGCCAGCTCACTTTGGGGTCGCGGAAGTCCTGGATGCCGGGGTTGGACAGCACGGGGTTGCCGGCATACTTCGTCCACGTCTTGCCTTCGTCGAGGCTGTAGGCCAGGCTTTGATACTGGTGGTGGCCAGTGCCTTTCTTTTCCTCGTCGGGATTATGGTGCGTGAAGATGGCTACCAGCGCGTTTTTGCCGAAGCCGGCGGTGTTGTTGGCGTCTACCACGGCACTGCCGGAGAAGATCATGCCCAGCTTATCGGGGTAGAGGGCAATGGGCAGCTCCTGCCAGGTTACTAGGTCCCGGCTGGTGGCGTGGCCCCAATGCATGGGTCCCCAGGTCATGCCCTCGGGATAGTGCTGGAAGAACAGGTGGTAGGTGCCATTGAGGTACACCATGCCGTTGGGGTCGTTCATCCACATGCGGGCCGGAGAGAAATGGTAGGCCGGGCGATACTGGGGCGTAGCAGGTGGCGCGGGAGCGGCAGTTTGTGCCGGGGCCGCGGTGGCAATACTCAGGGCCGCAAGGGCCAGTAACAAGGACTTGTTCATGGGGTGAGTGAGGTTACACCGGCTGTGCAGCCAGCAGGGTGTGCACATCGGTTTCCTGGAAGGTGGGCGTGGCGCCGGCGTGGGTGGCTACGAGGGCGCCGGTAGCGCAGGCGAAGCGCAGCGCCTCACCGGGCTCCTGGCCAGTCAGCAGGCCTTTCAGCAAAGCCGCGAGGAAGGAGTCGCCGCTGCCGATGGTGTCCTTAACCGCTACCGGCACGCCGGGAGCCGAGTATAGCTGGTTGTTGGCCCACAGGATGGCGCCGTCAGCGCCTTTGGTGAGGCACACGGCCTGCAGATCAAACCGGGCGGACAGCCACTGTAGGGCAGCTGCCTCATCGGTTTCCTCGCTGAACCAGGCCATAATTTCGGCCAGCTCGTGATGATTCAGCTTGACCATATCGGCTTTTTCGAGCAGGTAGCGCACCACGTCTTTGGTGTAGTGTGGAGGGCGCAGGTTTACGTCGAATACCTTAAAGCGGGCGTGTTCCAACAGACGGTAGAGGGTTTCACGGGTGCCGGCCTGGCGGGCAGCCAGGGAACCAAACACAAACACATCGGCCTGTTGGACCAGGGCTTCAAGAGCAGCGTCGTAGTGGATGTAGTCCCAGGCTACGGGCTGCACAATCTTGTAGGTGACTTCGTGGGTGTCGTCCACGTTGGCCTTCACCACGCCCGTCAGGTGGGTATGGCCGCGCTGCACGTAGTTGAGGCGCAGGTTTTTGCTTTCAATAAAGGCCAGCAGCTCGGTGCCCAGCTCGTCGTCGCCCACGCGGCTGATCAGGTCGGCAGGGAGGCCCAGCTGGCGCAGGTGTACGGCCACGTTGAAGGGGGCGCCGCCGGGCTGTTGGCCGGTGGGCAGCACGTCCCAGAGCACTTCGCCAAAGCAGGCAAAGGAGGGCGTTTCAAGGTTGGGAAGTCGAGTAGTCATCAGCAAAGGGCTTTGGACAAAGTATTAGGGAGCTGCAGCAGTAGGGTCGCCGGTGCGGGTGTGAAGGCAGCGGCTAGGGTCTACGTAGCAGTAGATACTATTTCCACTGCCGCGGCCAATCGGCCGGTTAGTGCAGCACGAGGGTTTTCTCCACGTGTTCCAGGGAAGTGCCTTTGGTTTCGGGCATCATGCGCCATACAAACAAGAGCTGGAGCACCATCATCGAGCAGAAGAAGGCAAAGGTGTTGCCGCCGCCCAGTTTTTCGGCTAGGGACGGGAAGGTGAAGGCAATGAGAGCGGCCATCACCCAGTGGGTGCTGGAGCCCAAAGCCTGGCCCTTGGCGCGGACGGTGTTAGGGAAGATTTCGGAAATGAACACCCAGATAACGGCCCCCTGCGAGAAGGCGAAAAAGGCAATGTACACGAACAGCAGCGCTGGTACCAGCAGGCCGCCCAGGGCCTGGAAGTTTTCGGTGTAGAACGTCCAGGCTACCAAACCCAGCGTGGCTATCAGGCCAAACGAGCCGATGAGCATGAGCTTGCGGCGGCCAAACTGGTCGATGACGCGGCGGGCCAGCAGGGTGAAGGCGAAGTTGACCAGTCCCAGCCCGGCCGAGGAGAGCAGGGCGGAGCTTTTGCCCAGGCCCGTCATTTCGAAAATGCGCGGGGCGTAGTAGATGATGGCGTTGATGCCAGACACCTGGTTGAACAAGGCAAACAGCACGGCCAGCATGACGGGCCCGCGGTGCTGGCGGGCAAACAACGACCGGCCCCCGCTAGCCTCGTCGGCCGCGTTGGACGTGAGAATGTCGGTTACCAGCTGGTCAGCACCGGCCGCGTCGATGCGACGCAGCACGGCGCGGCCTTCTTCCACGCGGCCCTGGCTGAGCAGCCAACGGGGACTTTCGGGCACCCGGAACAGCAGCAGGAAAAACGCCAGAGCCGGCACCACCTGCACGCCCAGCATCCAGCGCCAGTCCTGCTCCCCGGCGCCCGTGAGCAGATAGTTGGAGAGATAGGCCGCTAAGATGCCAAACACAATGTTGAACTGAAACATGGCCACCATCTGCCCGCGCCGGGCAGCCGGAGCCACTTCCGAAATATACAGCGGAGCCGTAACCGAGGAGGCACCCACGCCCAGCCCGCCCAGGAAGCGGAACAGCATAAACGCGTACCAGTTGGAGGTGAAGGCTGCCCCCAGCGCCGACACGAAGTAGAGCACGGCAATCCAGATCAGCGTCTGGCGGCGACCCAGCTTATCGGAAGGAATGCCGCCGAAGATGGCGCCGATAACCGTGCCGATGAGGGCCACGGCAATGGTGAAGCCATGCTCGCCGGCACTCAGGCCCCAGAGCTGCTGAATGGCTTTTTCGGCCCCAGAAATAACGGCCGTGTCGAAGCCGAACAGAAAGCCGCCCAGCGCCACGACCAGGGACCAGAAGAAGACGTTGTTGTTTTTCACGCGAATCAAAAATGCAGAAAGAAACCGGCTCGGGACCCGGCAGTGCTTTCTAGTGGATGGGAGGCTGTAAAAGAGCTGGTTAGCTAAAAAAACACCGAACCGGACCCAACTGGCGACATCATGGCCATTGGTGGGCGACGAACGTATTTTGCTGGTCGCCTGGGCACCGGCGGCAGGATGCTGGTCTATCCCCTTACCACCACCAGGGTGCTCGGTCCGATGAATTTTTAGCGTGGCCGACGGGCCGGCCAGCTACCAGTTCGGATTTTGCTTGTAAAGGCCCTTGCTGAAGTTGATTTGGTTGAGCGGAATGGGCAGGTACTCGTCGCGGCCGCGCTGGAACTGGGCGTTTTGCAGGTACTGGCGGCGGGTTTTCTCCACGCTCAGATAAGTGTTCAGGTAGTCGGCGGCAATACCCCAGCGTACCAGGTCGAAAAAGCGAGTACCCTCCATAGCAAACTCCAGGCGCCGCTCCCAGCGCAGGGCTTCACGGGCGTATTCCTGGGTCCACTGGTCGGCGGCGTACTCCCCAATGCGGTAATTAGATACCGGCTGGCCGCTGATGTCCTTGAGCAGGGTGGTGCTGGCGGCGGCGCGGCGGCGCAGCTCGTTGATGAGGGGCAGGGCCTCGGCGGCGCGGTTCAGCTCAATGAGAGCTTCGGATTTCCACAGCAGCACATCGGCGTAGCGGATGACGGCCCAGTTCTTAGTGCTGCTCATAAAGGGCGGCAGCTTCTGGAAGCTCTGGTCCTTGGGCCCCACCAGCTCTTTCTGCGACATAAACTGGCCGTAGATATCAGGTACGCGCACCCAGCTGCGCTGAAACACGAAGGATGGGTCGTACTTCCAGGGGTGGGTAGGAATGGCCACGGTGTGGTCGAGGCGCGGGTCCACAGCATTGTTCTGGAAGTCGGCCGGCTCGGTGAGGCTGGTGGTGTTGAAGGTAGTGAACAGAGGCAGGCCCTTGGCGTCGGTTTTGAAGGCGTTGACCAGGTTCTGGCTGGGCTGGTGGAAGCCGCAGCAGCCAAACTCCGCGTTCATGGGGTAGTTGAGCTTGTTGCCCTGGTTGATACGCCCGCGGGGGGTGCCGTCGTCCTTGGAAAACTGAATGGCAAACACCGACTCGCGCCCGTTGTCGAACTGCGACTGGAAGTTGTTGCCGAAATCGGGGGAGAGGCTGTGCTTGCCGGTGCCGATGACCTCATCGGTGAGGCGCACCACTTCCTGCAGCTTGGCCTGGTCGATGCTGGTAACCTGGTGGTTGTCGTCCTGCACGTAGGCCTGAAACAGGCGCGTCTTGGCCAGGTATGCCTTGGCCGCCACTTGGCTGGCCCGACCAACTTCACCCTGCGAAGCGGGCAGGTTGTCCACGGCAAACTGGAAGTCGGCGGCAATCTTGTCCCAAAGCTGCTGGCTGGTCAGGTCCACGTTCGAAATCTTCTCGTAGTCGGCTACGGGCACGGTTTCGTCGATGTAGGGCACGCGGTCAAATAGCTCCTTCAGGATAAAGTAGAAGTGCCCGCGCAAAAAGCGCATCTCGCCCTGGCGGATGGCCTTGTTGGGCATGTCCACCTTGTTCAGCCGGTTGAGGGCTTCGTTGGCGCGGGAAATACCCACGTAGAGACGGAACCATACCTCGTCGGTGTTGCTAATGTCGGGGCGGTTGAAGGTGAAGGTTTCGTAGAAGTGGAAGCCCTCGATGTCGCCGGTGCCGCCGCCGCCCTTGTAGGCGTCGCCGGAGCGCAGGTTGCCGTAGGGCCACAGCGAGCTGAAGGGCGCCGTGAAGCCGTCGTTGGCCAGAGCGGAGTAGGCGGCAATGACCTGCTTTTCGGCGCCTTCGGGCGTGTTCAGGTTCTCATCGCTCAGGGCCCCGCGCGGCGAGACGTCCAGGAAGTCCTTGTCGTTGCATGAAGTAGCCGACGCGGCCAGCAGCGACGCCGTGAGGGTAAGTAGCTGTATCTTTTTCATCGGGAAAAGCAGAGTTGGGAGTGGGATCAGGCGGCTGTCATGCCTTGACAGGTTCAGCTTGGTGTAGTACCAGCAGCGCGTGGCATGACGCTCGGCATGGCCTGGCTAGAAGGTCACGTTCAGGCCGGTGGTGAAGGTTACCGGGATGGGGTAGCCGAACGTCTGGATTTCGGGGTCGAGGCTGGTGTAGGCGTTGGGGCCTTTGCGGTCTTTGAGGGTGAGCAGGTTGGTGCCCTGCACGTAGAGGCGCACTTGCTGCAGGCGCAGGCGAGCCGTCAGGCGCTGGGGCACCGAGTAGCCCAGCTGGGCGTTGCGCAGCTTCAGGTAGGAGCCGTTTTCTACGAAGTAGCTCGACTGGCGCAGCTCGTTGTTCTGGTTGAGCAGCGACACGGCGGGAATGGTGGATCCGTTGTTTTCGGGCGTCCAGGCATCCAGCACGCGCTTGCCCCAGTTTTCGCCGGTCACGTAGCTGAAGTCGGTGCGGAACTTGGTTTCGTTGTACACCTCCAGGCCCTGCACGCCCTGCCAGAACAGCTGCACGTCGAAGCCTTTGTAGCTGGCACCCAGGTTCAGGCCGTAGATGAAATCGGGTTGGTTGCTGGTAATCCAGGTCTGGTCGAAGTTGTCGATTTTGCCGTCCCCGTTCAGGTCGCGGTAGCGGATGCGGCCGGGGCCGGCGCCCACCTGCGTAGCGTGGGTATCTACTTCGCCCTGGCTCTGGAACAGGCCGTCGGCCACGTAGCCGTAGCGCGAGCCAAACGGCTGCCCAATGATGGTCACGTCCTGTCCGTTGCCGCCGTAGGCGTTGATAACCTCGCGGGGCAGGGCCGTTACCTGGTTGCGGTAGCTGCTCAGGTTGCCCGTGATGTTGTAGGCAAAGCCGCTGCCGGCCACTTCGTTCTGGTAGCCAAGCAGGAACTCCCAGCCCTTGTTTTCGATGGAGGCGCCATTCACGAACCGGTCACCGCCTTCGCCTACTACCGCCAGGTACGGCGGCTTCACCAGAATGTCCTTGGTGTTCTTCACGAAGTAGTCCACCGAGCCGGTGAGCTTGTTCTGGAGCAGGCCGAAGTCCAGGCCGACGTTGGTTTGGGTGGTCGTTTCCCATTTCAGTTTGTCGTTGCCCTGCTGAAAGCGGCGGTAGCCCGAAGGCAGAGCCCCGGTTTTGTTGCCGGCAATGTCGTAGGCAGTGCCCTGGTCGGGGTCCCAGGTGGGGTCGGTGCCGTACACGGGGCGATATAGGCTGTAGGCTGCGTCGTAGGCAATGTCCTGGTTGCCCGTCTGGCCCCAGCCGGCGCGCAACTTCAGGTCCGATACCAGCGCCACGTTGTCTTTTAGGAAGTTTTCCTCCGAGATGCGCCAGCCTGCCGAAGCCGCCGGAAACACACCAAACTGATTTTCCTTGCCAAAGCGGGAGCTGCCGTCGCGGCGCAGCGTGATTGAGGCCAGGTACCGCTCGTTGAAGGCGTAGTTGACTTTGCCGAAGTACGAAGCCAGCCGGTACGCCGAGGCAAAGCCCCCGTTGTCCTTGTTGGCCGAGCCCGCGTCGAGGTAGGCATAGTCCAGGTCTTCAATGGCAAAGCCGGTGCGCTGGGCCGACAGCTCATTGAAGGTGTAGCTGATGCGCTCCGTGCCGGCCAGCAGGTCAAGCTGGCTTTTGCCCAGGGTGAGGCTGTAGTTGAGCGTGTTCTGCCACACCCAGTTGCCAAACGTGCGCTCCACGTTCACCAAGCGGTTCAGGTTGTCGGACAAGTAGCCCGACTTGTAGCGCTTAAACAAGCTGCGCTGGCTGAACAGGCTGTAGTCGATGCCGAAGCTAGTGCGCAGGTGCAGGTTTTTTACCAGCTCCAGGTCGGCAAAGGCGTTGCCGAAGGCGCGGTTGGTTACGCCGTAGTTTTGCTTGTTGTCTTCTAGCAGGCGCACGGGGTTCTGGCGGTCGGCAATGCCGTTTACTGGCCCGCCCCAGCCCACGCCATCCACCGTGCGCACCGGCACAATGGCCAGCTGCAGCACCGATACGCCCAGGGCCTGCCGGTCTTCGCCGTAGCTCTGGCGACTGCGCGCCAGCGTCAGGTTTTCCCCTACTTTCAGCTTGCCATCCAGAAAGGAATAGTCCGAGTTCAGGCGGCCCGTGAAGCGCTTGAAGTTGGAGTACTTCACCACGCCGTCGTTATCGTAGTAGTTCAGTGAGAACAGGGCGTTGCCCCGCTCTCCGCCGCTGGCCAGGTTCACGTTGTAGCTCTGAATCAGAGAGCGTTGCTGGATTTCCTCAAACCAGTTGGTATCCGCGGCGCGTTGGGTCTGGTCGGCGTCGATGAACTCGGGGACCACCACCTCATCCAGCACCGGGCGGCCGTTGGCGTCAGTGTGGGAGCGGAACGTGTAGAGCGGGCTGCTGGGCGTGAGGCCGTCGTTCACGGCGGCCTGCCAGTAGGTGCGGCCGTACTCCTGGGTGTTGAGCATGGGCGCCAGCTCGCGGGGGTGCTGCACGGTGGCAAACGTGCTGAACTCTACCCGGTTCACACCTTTGCGGGCCTTTTTGGTGGTGATGATGATGACGCCATTGCCGGCCCGGGAGCCATAGATGCTGGCCGCTGAGGCGTCCTTGAGCACCTGAATGCTTTCGATGTCGTTTTGGTTGAGTTGGTTGATGCCGTCCTTGGTCGGGATGCCGTCAATCACGTACAGCGGGTCGTTGTTGCCGAGCGTGCCCAGCCCCCGGATGCGTACCGAAACACCCCCGTCGGGCGCTCCATCAGTGTTGATGCTCACGCCCGGCACGCGGCCCTGCAGGTTGCGCATGATGTTGCCGGAGGGTAGGTCTTTCACCTCGTCTGCCTTCACCACGGCCACGGCCCCGGTCAGGTCGGCTTTGCGTTGCACCTGGTAGCCGGTCACCACTACCTCGTCCAGGGCCGCCACGTCCGTAGCGAGCTTCACACTAAAGCTGGTGCGGCCCGCGGCGGACACTTCCTGGGTTTTGTAGCCGATAAAGGAAAAGATGAGCGTGGCGTTGTCGGGCACGCTCAGGCTGAACTCACCGTTGGGGCCAGTGCTGGTCCCAATGGTCGTGCCTTTCACCACTACCGTTACGCCGGGCAGGCCCGCGCCCTGGTCGTCGGTGACGCGGCCGCTGATGGGCGTTTCGGCCAGCCGGGCCGTGGCGCCGGCGTACCGGAGGGAGGCCGCCTGCACCGATCCGGGCAGGGCTAGCGGCCCCACCGCCAGCATCGACAGGAACACCGCCTGCCGCACAAATGGTACTTTCTCTTTCATGGGAATTGGAAGGAATAAGGGAACAACACCAGGGCCGACGAGCGACGACCGAAAACGATTCCGGAACGCTCAGTCAAAAAAGCCAGCCGGCAGTAAGCACCACCGCGCCGCCCGGTCCGGCTCCTGTATTTGTAGGGAGCGGGCCCGGCGGCGCGGCAACAGCTTAGGGAAGACGGGTAGATTTCATGACTGATTGTTTCCCAAATCTCAGTCGGAATCCCAGCCGGGACTTACTTTATTCATTCAGATTCTTCTAAATTTTAGACCCAGCCCCGCAAACGTTTTCCGCTTTATTAATCAGATAGTTATAGATAAAGTCGATACAGATAGTGTAAGCCTGCCTTCTATTTTTGATACCTGATTTTCACTTTTGATTCAGGCACTGGGCGTCGTATGCAAAGCCCGGAACTCCGAAGGCGACACTTGGTAGCGGGCCTTGAAGCTGGTGGAGAAGTACGAAGGCGTAGAGAAGCCCAGTTGATAGGCAACTTCGGCAATGGTCAGCTCTTCGGTGAGCAGGAGCTGGCGCGCCTTGGTCAAGCGCTGGCTCTGAATAAAGTCGGTGACACCGGTGCCCAGTACGGCTTTCACTTTGCGGTAGAGCTGCACCCGCGAGATGCCCAAGCTGCGGGCCACATCCTCCACGCTCAGGTCGGAGCGGGTGAGGTTGGCTTCCACAATGGCCGTGAGGTCGGCCAGGAATTTCTGGTCCACGCGCTGAGGCGCCACGGTGGCGGTGTCTACGCTCAGCTCCCGGCGAAAATGCTCCCGCAGCTTGTCGCGGTTGGCCAGCAGCGTACGCAGGCTTTCCAGCAGGAAGGTGGGGTTGAACGGCTTGGTCAGGTAGAGGTCGGCGCCGGCCTGCACGCCTTCCACCTGCTGCTCGGGTGCGCTGCGGGCCGTGAGCAGCACCACCGGAATGTGGGAGGTGCGCCAGTCTTCCTTGAGCTTGGCTACCACTTCCAGCCCACTGATTTCAGGCAGCATCACGTCGCACACAATCAGGTCGGGAATGGTGTCGGCGGCCATGCGCAGCCCGGTGGTGCCATCGGTGGCAGCACTCACCTGGAAGTGAGGCCGCAGCTTCTGCACCAGAAAGGCGTTGACTTCCGGGTTGTCTTCGATAATGAGCACCAAAGCCTCACTGGTAGCGCCCTGGGCCAGAGCCGGGAGCGGGGTTTCGGCGGGGCTGGCCGCAATGCCTTCCTCCAGGGTGAGCAGAGGAGCGGGGAGGGGTGCTGCGTCGCTGGCTTTCAGGTTGGCAGGCAGCTCCAGCGGCAGCGTCACCACAAACGTGCTACCCTGCCCCGCCTGACTGGTAAAAGCCAGTTGCCCTAAATGCAGGCGCGTTAGGCCCAGGGCCAGGGCCAGGCCCATGCCTGAGCCTTTTGCCACCGACTGCTGCCCCTGGTAAAACCACTCGAAAATGTGCGCCTTATCCTGCTCGGAAATGCCACGACCGGTATCCTCCACGCTCACGCGTACGGCCTGCTCGGCGGCCACTATCTGGATGCTGACAGTAATCTGTCCGCGCTCCGGCGTGAATTTCAGGGCGTTGGATAATAGGTTGAAGAATACCTTGTCCAGAATGTTGGCATCAAACCACAGCGGAATAACAGGCTGGGCCGGTAGGAACCGGAGGCTGATACCACGCTGCCGGGCTGGCCGCTCAAACACGTCCATAATCTCGCGCACAAACGCTACCAGATTACCCTCTGTGGCCCGGACGGGCATTTTGCCCACGTCAATCTTGCGGAAGTCCATCAGTTGGTTGACCAGTTGGAGCAGGCGCTGGGCATTGCGCCGGATCAGGCTTAAGTCGTGCCGGTGGGCGGCGGGTACGTTGCTGCCGCTGGTCAGCATTTCCTCCACCGGCCCCAGGATGAGCGTGAGCGGGGTGCGCAGTTCGTGGGAAAAGTTGGTGAAAAAGCGCAGCTTGGCTTCCGTTTCTACCCGGGCCTGCTCGGCAAACGCCTGAATCTGATTGCGCTGGGACAGAATTTCCTGGTTTTGCAGCGCCAGCTGGTGGTTGATACGGCGGTTGGCCCGAAAGGCCCGCCACACCAGCAGGCCCAGCAAGGCCGCGCCCAGCAGGGCCGCCGCCAGTACGTAGAGCACCGTTTGCTGACTGGCGTAGGTGTCGCGCTGCTTGCGCAGCAGTTCTTGTTGCCGCTGGATATCCTGCTGCTGACTGGCCAGCTTCTCCGTCTGGAGCTTCATCGTCAGCACGTTGGTCGAGTCAATAACCATGGTGCTGAGAATGTTCTCTTTCTCGTAGGGTTGCTTGCGCAGGATTTTCATGGCCATCCGGATAGCCTCCTCACCACCCGGTGAGTACAGCAGCGTGGCGTTGATAATGCCATCCTGCACCAACTGAATGCCCCCGTGGGCACCAGGTAGCCCGTCTACGCCCACAATTTTGATACGCTGCTCCAAGCCCAACTGCTTGCACACCTGGTAGGCTCCCAGCGCCAGTCGGTCGTTGTGGGCAAAAATTAGGTCGATGTCTTGCTGCGCTTTTAGCACAGATGGTAACCCCGCCAGCACGGAGGGCCGTTCCCAGTTGCTGTTCAGCTCGCCTACCAGCTTCAGGCCCGGATAAGCCGTCAGGGCCTGGGCAAATCCACGGTGCCGGTCAACGGCGGGGGAAGATCCGGGGGCACCCAGTATTTCCAGCACGCGGCCCTGCCGCCGAAGTAGGTTGGCTACGTAGTTGCCGGCCGTGCGGCCTACCTCTTCGTTGTTGCCGCCCACGTAGGCGGTGTAGAGCTTGGAGGTGGTGCGCCGGTCCAAAATCACCACCGGAATGCCGCGGTTATACGCCTCTTCCACGATGGGCGTCACTGGTTCGGCCTCGTTGGCCGATACAATCAATAAGTTGATGCCTTCTTGCAAAAACTCCCGAATGTGCTTTTCCTGCAGGGCGCTGCTGTTATGGGCATCCTTCATCCGAAACGTTACCTCCGGATAAAAGCTCAGCTCTTTCTGCATGCCCGCTAGCATAGCCAAGCGCCAGGCATCCCCGTTGGTGCATTGGGAGAAGCCAATGATGTAACCTGGTTTTGCTGCCGCCTTTGCCTGGCCCGCCCACAGAATCCCCAACACCAGAAGGATGCAACCAATCAGCCTACGCATGTGGGGAATGTGAAGTATGGAACAAAGAACAACCGCCAGCCGCATTTAGCAAAAGTGGCTTAAAGGGCAACGCAAACAGCCAACGCTTTGTGCAAACTTATACCATCTATGCAGGCGGTCGACGACAACCATGATGGAATCAACTCCTTTGCTGGAAGACATTGAAAAGTATACTTTCAAGTATAGGCGAAGCAAGAGGCAGCAGTAAAAGTATAGTATACAATGCTCAGCCTAAGTGCTTCTGACAACTACCTAGGTCAGCACTCAACAAGACCTAATGAAACAATACTATATACCGCGGCGTCGCGGAGACACCTCACGTGGCCAAGGGTTGGCAGGCTCAACTGGCGCTGAGCCGTAGGGTTCAAGTAAGTAAATGCGAAGTCTACTATCTGCCTAGCCACCTTGTCTGGGATACACGGAAAGTAGCAGGCAGAAAGACCGTAAAACAAATACGATAAGGGTTGTGCCTATAAGTTCGGGTACCACGCTAGGTGTTGATTTGGCTATCCTTCCTACTAGTTGAAAGATGACCGTTGGCAAAATCAGAATCTGCCAACGATTTATGGAAAATAAGCCAACGCTCGGTAACGGGGTAGGAGGAGAGAAGCACTTATTACAGCTTCATAGAGCTATTTTACGTTGTTAACACCTGTTTATCAGTGTATTACTAAACCCAGCGGAATCACGCAAACCCTCTTAGCATCGCGCTGAGAGGGTTTTTTATTTTCAGTGTCTGAACCCGCACAATGCTCAGATGAAACGCTGATGCGCCGGGCCCGACCTGAACGCTGGAATTAAACTTAAACGGGTATGAGCCGCGGCTAGTAGGTGAGCCTAGCTGCTGTGAATCATTTGCAGCAACTCGTTTCGCACTTTTGCCACGTCGATTTTTCCGGTTGCATTGAGCGGGAGAGCTGGCAGCCGCAGAAAGTGCTGGGGTACCTTGAAGCTGGAAAGCAACGTCTGCAAGGCCTCCCGAAGTACCTCTATGGGCACCCTGGCCCCGGTTTTTTCGGTGAAAGCGGCTGCAATCACCTCACCATACAGGGTGTCGGGCAGGCCCAGCACCAGTACCTCTTCAATGCCGGGCTGCTGCTTTATCACGCGTTCAATTTCGGCTGGCGCTATCTTCTCGCCACCCCTGGAAATAACGCGCTTCAGCCGGTCAGTAATCATAAGGCAATTGTGCGCATCCACGTAGCCCAGATCACCGGTTCGAAACCACCCTTCTGCGTCAACAGGCGCATGGGTACTGCCGGGAACCAGCCGGTAGCTGCGTACCAGAATTTCTCCTTCCTGTCCTGCCGGCAGCCACTCGCCGGTGTGCATGCCCCGGATGCCTACCTCTACCTGATGGGCAATCCGGCCGCCGATACTGGCCGGGGTGCTGGCAAAGGCCCTAAGGGAGATTTCACCATCCAGGTAGTTCATACTGCGTAGGATGCGCAACAGCAGCGACACTGCCGTATGGCGCCGGTTAGGTATAAAGCAGATGCCGTTGGCCACCGCTCCGGTTTCGGTGGAACCATAGCTGACAAAAAAGAAGTATAAATTTTTAAAGCCTTGAATCGTCTGCTCAAGTACATGCGGCTGCAAGGCTGCAGAGGCAAAAAATACTCCCAACACACTTCCCAGCCTGCTAGCGGGGGCCTGCTCCAGCGCCAGCATGGCCTGAACCATGTGGGGCGTGCCAACCAGAAAACGAGCTTTCGTCTGGGCAATGGCATCCAGGCCCCGCACGGGATTGAACCGGGCAAGCATGGCCAGCCGCGCGTTGCACACCTGCAGCGGCGTGAGCATCATCCCGATGCCGGCCAGGTGGTACAGGGGCAAAAGGTTCAGCGCCACGAATCGGTTGACGTAAGCATTGCCTTTCCGGGAAAGAAACGACTGGAAAGCGTTTGGCTTCTGGCTCCCACCAGCCGGCTTCCGACTCGTAAAAGCCGCCGCCGACCGCAGAATAGCTTTAGGCCGGCCGGTAGTACCGCTGCTGAACAGCAGAAAAGCCGGCTCATAGGCCGTCAGGCCGGGAGCATCCAGGGCGGGCGTTTCAGGTACAGTGGGTGCTTTAAGCGCTTCGTAGGGTTGGAACCCCGATGCAGGCTGAACCGGGCTGCCCAGCACAAAGGCATGGCACGGAATCCAGTGGTCCTCTGAAAGCGCCTCTGCTCCGGAGTTGGCAGCTACCACATCCGTGAGTTGTGAATGGCCTATATGGTGTTCGGCCGACCCCATGATGAAAACAGCCGGCCGGGCTTCCAGCAGGCAGCCTTTAAGCTCTTCCCGGGTCAGGTAGGTACTAAGCGGCACGGCCACCCCGCCAGCCGCAATAGCGGCGTAAATACAGATAATCTGCTCGGGGCGCCCTTCCATCAGGATGGCAATGCGGTCCTGGTTCCGGATGCCCAGCTGGCGCAGCCCGGCCGCTATGGCTTGAACTTCTTCCCACAAGGAGCGCCAGGTGCAGACTTGGTCTCTTTCCGGAAACAGGTAACAGGGCGCATCCGGGAAGTCAAGAGCGCGCTGGTGCAGCATCCCCGGGATAGTGTTGGAATGAAATCGAAGTGCGCCTAGGGTCAGCATTTTGGTGTGGTTCTACAACGTTTTCCTAATCAGGAAACCCCGCTTCTGCGTGTTAACTAATGCTGCCAGCCTCTATAGGCGCGGCAGCTGGCTTTTCGAATTTTCTGAAACTGCTCCAAAAAGCGTAGGGAGCCAGGCGCCGCCCGTTGAGAAGGCCACCAAGGCGGGTGGAGCGCACCCAGTAATGGTAAGTGAGCAGGGAAACGAGGGTAGCGCCGGTGCAGGTCAGCAGAAACTTGAGTAAGGCCGGTAGCGACAACTCAATCAGCAGACCGGGAATCAGCAGGGTTAAAGGCACATGCACCAGATACACCCAGTAGGAAGCTTCAGACAGGTATTGAAACAAACCAGTTGGCTGCCTGAAATAGCGCACGGCCAGCCCAATGATGCCCAGAGACAGCAGCCAGATAGCCGGTGAGGCCACCGCCACCTGCAATAGATGCGGCTTTGCTACGGGAGGATGCAGGATGAGCCAAGCGTACAGGCCGGCCGCGCCCAGTCCCAGGCTAGCATACAGCCATGCCCGGTCCCGAAGCCGGGAAAGCAGGTGCTTATGCCGGAACAGAAGCCAGCCAAAAACAAAAAACACGAAATATGTCAGTAGAATGGCCGGCGGCGGCAGAAAGGCGTGGGTGCCCTCTATGCCCGTGGTAACCTTGTTGGCCGGGTGCATGGGCACCATAGTGAGCCAGGTAACGGCTGCCAGCAGCAGTACGCCGATGGGCTGGAGTACTATCTGGTGGAAAGCGTTGTCTGCCAGATGTTTGATTTTTTGCGGCAGCTGGCGCACACCCCACAGCAGCAGGGCAGTGGCCCCGTAAAACAGCATCAGAAAATACAGGAACCACAAGTGCACCAGCCCCATCTGCATCAGCAGCTGGGAAAAGGTAAGGTTGTTTTTCGCCAGCAAAGCACCCGAATGCAGCTGCTGCACGATGTGGGCAACTCCCTTGGGGCCACCAAGCACCGTAAACGCCGCGCATAAAACAATTAAGGGGAAAAGCGCCACCCAACTCAGGACCAAGGGCAGCAAAACGCGCTTTACGCGATTCTGCAGCAAAGCCCGTGTACCGCGTGCGTGCCACATCAGGCTGCCGAAGAAACCAGCCAGCACAAAAAAGGTCGGCATCCGAAATAGATGAATCAGGAACGCCAAGCCACTCAGCACAACCGTATGGGCCGTGTCGTGGAAAGCAGTATATATGCTGAACGTCCACGTAGCATAAGGCTGAGCACTATGCAGCACAACGCCGAGCAGCATCATAACAGCACGTAGGCCATCCAGTGCAAAAAAACGCTCTTTCGGTTGAGCAGGGGTCATCGTAACGAACCGGTAATAGCTGGTTCGTTACAAAAATAAAAACTATCCGAAAATTTATAGCTCAGCTTCTGGCCAAGCCAGTCGCACCTGCAGGATAGGAGCTAGGGCGCTGTTGGTAAACGTAGTAACAGATTTCTTTAAGTTTTTACTATTGGGTGCGGCCGTGGGCCGATCAAGCTTCTGCTTGCCATCTTTCACTCAAGTTCAAGGACAGCGCACATGGTGAAAATAATCAGCCTTAGTGCGCAATGGTAACGTAGCCTTTGTACTGGCGTTGGTTGGTGTAGCGGATCAGATAGAAGTATACTCCAGCCGGCAGGCCACCCCCATCCCAGCGGAAGCTGCGGCTGCCCGACTCGTACACCTGCTTGCCCCAGCGGTTGAACACCTTGATACTGGCAAAGCGTTGGGCGCAGTAGTCCGGCGGCAGGGTGGGCAGCTCGAAGAAGTCGTTGCGGTTGTCGTGGTTAGGGGTGAAGATGTTCGGCGGCTCAAAGGCAGTCAGCTCGGGATTGGCCACGGCAAAGCGCACGATCTGCTCCTGCGGCTGCGGGCTACAGGCCCCTTCCTGCAAGGCAAACACTACTGCGTACTCCTGCCCCAGCGTTAAGCCACAGCCGGGCGTCCAGCGGAACGTGCCCGTGGCCTCGCCGCCCGTAGTGCGGGCGCTGAACTGCATGCCCGCCGCCGCCAGGTCAAAGCCCACGCCCCGCGCCGTGAGCGTGAGCGGGTTGCCCTCCGCATCCCGGCCCGTCACCGGAGCTTCCAGCGTGGTGCCGGGTAGCAGGGTAATCGGTGCGGCCGCGGTAAACAGGGAAGAGGAAAGCACCGGGGCCGTGTTCGGGTCATCGACCTGCAGCGTCACCACCAGCTCGGTTACGCCTGACGTGCCACAGGGTAGGTCGGAAGCCGTGAAGGTGAAGGCGTAGCGGGTTTGCCCCGGCGCAGGGCAGGGCACCTGCCAGCGAAAGTGCCCGCCTAGCTTTTGCACACCCGGCTCCAGCGTGAACTGGGCCCCCACGTCCGGGGCACTGAAGCCGTTGCCCCGCATGCGCAGTTCCAGCGGGTGGTTGTCGGGGTCGGTGGCCAGCACATCGAAGGAAACGACCTGGCCCACGCGCACGCGCAGTGGGGTGGTGCTGCTGACGGTGGCCGTGAGCACCGGGGCCTCGTTGTGCAGGTCGATGCGGATGGGGATGCTCAGGCTGGTGCGTTGGGTGCTGTCGCAGGCCCGGGAGGAAGCCGTGAAGGTAAATACGTACGGCTCCGTGGCCGCCGGCAGGCAGGGCACCGTCCAGACAAACTCCCCGCGGGTGGTGCCCGTTCCGGCCTCCTGGCTCAGGCGGGCGCCCAGCGCCTGGGGGGAGAAGCCCTGCCCGGTCAGGGCCAGGGTCACGGCGTCCTGGTCGGCATCGGTGCCCGTCAGCGAAAAGCGCAGCACCTGGTCCGGGCGCACCACCAGCGGGCGGGTGGCGTCAGCTGTCGTCGTGAGCTGGGGTGGAGCGTTCGTCTCATCGATTTCGACGGCTACCACGAGCGTATCGGCCTGCACCCGGTCGCAGGGCGTGGCCACGCCGATAAACAAAAACTCGAAACGCCGCTTGCCCGCTACGGGGCAGGGCACAAGCCAGCGGAAGCGCCCGCGCAACTCCTGGCCGATGGGCGTGGTCGTAAGTTCGGCGCCTACTGCCTTTGCATCGAAGTCCCGGCCCTGCAGCGTCAGCGTCAGTGCGTCCTGCTCCGCGTCGCGGGCAAAGACGTCGAAGCTCACCACCTCCCCAGGTTTGGCGCGCAGGGGCGTAGTCGCCGTGGTGCGCAGCTCGGGCACGGCATTCGGTGGGGAGCGGGAAATAAAGGCCACCTGCACCGTGTCGCGGCGGGGCAGGCTGCAGCCGTTGTCGGCCACAATCACATCCAGCAGGAAGACCTTGCCGCCCGTGTCGATGCACTCGGCAAAGCACAGCGTGGAGGCCAATGTATCAGGCGCACCAGGGGCCCGCACGGTGCCCTGTTTGAGCGTGAAGGTGGGCAGCGGGCCCCGGAAGTTGACCGGGTGCAGGGAAAGCGTCAGCCGGGACGCAGCGTCGGGGTCAGTGAAGCGCAGCGGCAGGCAGCGGTTCGGGCCCGGCTCCAGCCGCAGCGTGTCGCGGCCGGGCACGTAGGCCCGCGACTGGTCAGGCAGCCGGGCCGAGAGCGAAGGCGTCTGGTTGGGCGGGCAGTTGAGCACTTTCAGCTGAAAGTCGCGGCGCACCTCGCCCAGCTTGACGCCCTGGCGGTACTCCGAGCACTTGATGCTGAACACGAACAGCCCGAGCTGAGACGGGCGCACCTGCAGGCGGCCGGTGTGGCGGTCAATGGTCAGGGCCGGGGAGCCCAGGATCTGCGTAGCAGTGCTGTAGCCCGGGAGCCAGCGAATAGGCTGGTAGGGGGCCGCCGTGGGCACGTCGGGCTTGGTGTTGTTGATGTCGGTGCTGCCGTTCAGGGGCGTGGCCAACTCGTAAACCAGCGAGTCGCCGTCGGTGTCTTCGCCCCCGAAATCGAAGTAGAACAGCTCATCCTTGCAGGCGTAGTCGCTCAGGGGCGGAAAGATGCGGGGGGTGGAGTTGCGCAGCACCTGGCCGTTGCGCACCACGGGCGGGAACTCCAGGTAGAAGACCTGGGCGGCGTCGCCGGGGCTTTCGATGTTGTTGATGGTGCCGTTGCGGCAGCAGCGCTCCACGGCGGCGTAGTAGCCTTGGGTGTCGGCGTAGGTGGCGGCCGGCAGTTCCACCAGGCGGGTATACACCAGCTTGCGGGTGCGCAGGGAGGAGGCCTCGCACTCGGGGTTGGTGTAGGCCACGAACGAGTCGCTGATCAGCGGTAGGAATACGGCCTGTAGCAACTGGTTCGTGCGCTTGGAAAACAAGCCCACGGTCAGGTCCTGGTCCAGGGCGTTGGCGTTGCCGTTGATGTCGTCGAAGTACAGGTTCAGCGTCAGACGGTAGGTGTCGCCGCTTTGGTGCTGCAGGTCCAGCTCTCCGCCCACAATGTGCGTGGCCCGGGTTGGGTGGGCCAAGATCAATAGGAGCAGGAGTAGGCCCCAGCCGGCCTGCTGAGAGAAACGGAATCGGCCGGAGGGGAGCGGTAGAGGCATATTACTCTTTCAATATTCCTGTCTGGTCTCTCTCACGGATAGGTGAAAGAAATGGCGGAGGCATTAGTAAGCTGCGTTTGAGAAGCCGGAAATACTTCCTTTCCCGTTTTTGCGTCCAGATAGGAATCGGCGGCTGGGTTTTCGGGGAAAACTGCCACCTGATTAACCAAGTACGGTTTGAAGCCTAGGTCGCGAAGTTTATCATAGGTTAGACTATCTCTCCATAGGTCCGGATAAGGGCCTCCTTCTTTCACGGGAATGGTATAATCGTACTCCGTGGGGGTAGGTGGCTTATCGCCGATGCGCAGATAGAGGCGTCCGGTGCGGATGATAGGCTGGTCAGACTGCCGGGCTGATAAGGCACCCGCCAGCAACAGATCATTCGTTCCGATAGGCCGCGAGCGAGGCCGCACACTCATCGTCCAGGTAGGTATCTGCCCCAAGCGAACCGGCTTATTTAGACTGGTATTTTCCTGCACCGACAGTTGCTCGGTTTGGTAGGTGCCATAGCCGTCCTTGCTGATCTGCAGCCGATGCTTGCCTTTGTTCAGACCAGTCAGGGTAAAGCTGCCATCGGCAGTAGTCGTAGCCGTTGGCCCGCTTGTTTGCCCGAGCAATGACACGACGGCGCCGCTGTTATCCGCCGCCGTATGGCCCTGCTCATCCAGCAGGAGGATGGTGCCTTGTACAACCCCGGATGCGTCTTCTTTGTCGCACGCCCAAAGGGTAGCTACCAGTAAACCAAGGAGCAGGAACTTGCCTGGAATAAAAACTAAAGGTTGTGAACGTCGCATAGCTAAGCAGGCTGTGGCCGAGAGAGTATTAATGACAGATTGGATAGGCAAGCAGGCTAGATCAGGGTTTCCAGCTAAATAGGAAAGCAAGATATGGTATATCAGCCAAGAGTTAGCCTATAGAGCCATGGCGCCCTCCAAAATCCAAAGCAACCGGAATGGTCATGGCAACTCTCAGTGGAAACCCTTCACCCTCAGCACAACCCAGCCTGTACATGCACCTCGGCAAGTATACTTCAGCGGCTGAATTACTTGGGTAGAAGCCCGGGGGCCGCGGTTTCGGCCAGGGGCTCGGGGGCTGGCTCAAGCGGCGTGGGTTCTTCTTCCTGGCTTGGCATCCCGATGGCGAGGAGCCCGATGGCCGCTCCCATCAGGGCTACGAAGGCGAAGGACAGCCGCAGGTTGAACAGTTGGGCCAACAGCCCGATAAGCGGCGGCCCGGCCAGAAAACCGAAAAAGCCGACTGTGGATACCAGGGCCAGCGCCACGCCCGGCGAAATACCTTTCACGCGGCCCGCGGCACTGTAGGTAAGCGGAATTACGGACGAGGTGCCGAAGCCTACCAGCAGAAACCCCAGCAGCGCCGTGGGCAGGCTGGGAAACAGCACCGCCGTGAGCAGCCCCAGGCAGATAAGGGCGCTACTCAATTGCAGCACCCGCGCCACGCCCAGATGGCTGGTCAGCAAGTCGGAGCCGAAGCGGCCCAGAGCCATAGTGCTCATGAAGGCCACGTAGCCGCTGGTGACCCAGGCTTTGTCGGCCTGCACTACCTTTTGAAAGTACACCCCGCTCCAGTCGAACATGCACCCTTCGCAGAGCAGCCCGAACAAGGCAATAAGCCCCAGGCGCAGCAGCAAGCCGTCGGGCATGCGCAACACAAAGCCGGTACCGCTGGCGTGCCCCGTAGGCTTGGGTAGGCCACCCCGCACGGCCAGCAGCAGCACCAGCAGCGCCGCGCTGACGCCGGCAAAGTGAATCAGGGGCGGCTGGTGCCAGTTACGTAACGGCGTAGCCACAACACCGCCCACAAAGCCGGCTAGGCTCCAGAGCCCGTGAAACGAGCCCATAATGACGGAGGTGCCGTAGCTTTTCTGCACTTCCAGGGCCTGGGCATTCACGGAAATATTGAGCAGGTTGCCGGCGCTGCCAAACAAAACCAGTGCCCCAGCCAGCGTCCAGGTGGTAGGCGCCCAGCCCAGTAGGGGGAGGGAGAGGGCATAGAGGGCTGAGGCCAGCTGCACCACGCGGCGGCTGCCGTAGGTATCGGTCAGCCAGCCGGCCAGGGGCAGGGCCAGCAGGGAGCCCAGGGGCATAGCCAGCAGCAGCTGGCCCAGCTGCCCTTCGGAAAGGCCCAGCTGCAGGCGGATATCGGGGATGCGGGAAGCCCAGCTGGCAAAGCACAGGCCACTGAGAAAAAACAACGCGCTAACGGCGGCGCGGCTCCGGCGGGGAGAAAAAGACATAAGCAAAGGAGTAGAGCAAAGCCGTGGGAATTTCAGCGTAGCGCCTCCTGGGGTCAAAAAACCAACTGCAAGTTCCGACAAAAAGGACAATCGGGCACTGATACGGGCGCCGCCGGAAAAAGGTACGGTTCGGGTTGGGGCTTGCACGGCGGCCCGGCAATCGGCAATTTGCGGGCGACGGGCCGCCGGTGCGGGCCGCATTCGTTTGTTTGCTGAAGCCGCTGCCATGCTTTCTTCCACCCACTACGCTGCCCTGCCCACCGCGCCCGCCCTGCAGCACCTCTGCCAGGCCCTGGCTGCCCTCGACGCCATCAACTCGCCCGACCCGGAGTACCGCTACTACACCTACGACCCACTCTGGGACATACAGGAGCAGCTGTTTGAGCTGAACGACGGGGAAGGCGACCAGCTGCTGGTGCTGTTCCGGCCCGAGGGCTGCTGTATCAACGGCTTTCTGGCCGGGTACGACCAGCCCGAAAAAGCCCAGGTGACGCGCGGCCTGCCCGAGGCCTTCGAGGAGTTCATGTTCGGGGAGCCGGTGAGTTCTATTGGTACCACGTTCTGCCTATGGTACACGCCCGCCCACGGCTGGCAAACCGGCCTGATCGAAGACGAGGACGACGGCTCCGACGAGCTGCTGTTTATCTTCGACGGCCAGCCCGAAACGTACGCCGACTGGGCCAACGAGTACTACCTCGAAGACACCGACCGGGACCCGATTGAGCCCGAAGACGTAGCCCGCATCTACCGTCACGAGCCCCTGACGAAAGCCACCGCGCTGGCCCTCAACAACGAGCTGACCGACTGGCCTCAGCTGGCGGCCGACCTGCAGGAAATTGGCTACCCGTATGAGCTCAGTTAATTAGCAGCTCGTCATTCGTAGCGCGTCACGCTTCTGCATGACCGGCGCGACGACCAGTTTACCCCAACTCCCTATGCTTTTCCGCGACGCCCGGCCCGAGGACATCCCCCAGCTGACAGCAGTGCGCTTTGCCGTGCGCGAAAACGTGCTGCGCAACCGCGCCCTCGTCACCGAAGCGCACTACCTCGATTACCTCACGCGCCGGGGCCACGGCTGGGTGTGCGAAGAAGCCGGGGCAGTAGTGGGTTTTGCCATTGCCGATCTGCAGGACCACAATATCTGGGCTTTGTTTGTGCATCCTGATTTCGACCAGCGCGGCATCGGCAAGCGCCTGCACCAACTCATGCTCGACTGGTACTTCCAACAAACCCCCGAACCCGTCTGGCTCAGCACCAGTCCCGGCACCCGCGCCGAGGCATTCTACCGCCGCCAGGGCTGGCAGGAAACCGGCCGCACCAGCAGCGGCGAAGTACGCTTTGAAATGACGCGGGCAGGGTGGACTGAAAGAGGAGAGTAGTAATGGAAACCACGCGCTATCTGCAGAAACAGGCTGATGCCGGGGATACTGATGCCCTGTTTCGGCTCGGCTACCGGCTGGCTTTTGGCCGCCATCGGCCCCGCCCGGTGGCCTGGGAAAAGGTGCTGCATTACTGGGAAACAGCGGCGAAACAGGGACATAGACGCGCGTTATTTTACTTAGGCACTTGCTACGAGCACGGTAGAGGAGTACCTATCGATGTGCACCAGGCATACCAGTATTTTCTGCAGGCGGCGGAACAAGGGCATATTGATGCGGCCTACAATGTTGGGTTCAGTCTCCGGGAAGGAAATGGAGTGGAGCAGAACCTGCCATTGGCGGTATCGTGGTTCCGGCGGGCCGCCGAGGCCGGAGATGCAGAGGCTCAGCGCGACCTGGGCTACTGCTATATGCAGGGCTTGGGAGTTCCAGAGGATTTCAGCCAGGCGGTGTACTGGTACCGGAAAGCGGCCCGGAACGGGGATAGAAAGGCGCAATACAACCTGGGTTTGTGCTATCTGTCCGGTGAAGGTGTGGCGGCTTCCGACCGTTGGGCAGCCTTCTGGTTTGGCAAAGCGGCTGGTGCCGGGCACCGCAAGGCCAAACAGGAGTTGAAGAGACTGTTCACAGACACTACAGCCAGGAACCGGCCATGAGCTACAAACGAACTGGTTGTATTTGTCTGGTGCTGTGGCTGCTGACCCTGCCTGCTATTGCCCAAACCACCTTCACCGTCGTGCCCCTGGGCGTGCGGGGCGGCGGCGACGAAAGCAACCTGTCCTGCTACCTGGTGGCTGCGGCCGGCACTTCTGCCTACATCGGCCTCGACGCCGGCACCGTGCGCGCCGGCTTAGTCAAGGCAGTAGCTGCCCAAACTTTTCGGGCGCCCGTTGAAGCCATCCTGCGCGACTCTATCCGCGGCTACTGCCTTTCGCACCCCCACCTCGACCACGTAGCCGGCCTGCTGCTCAATGCCCCCGACGACGCCCGCAAACCGCTCTACGGCCTGCCCGGCTGCCTCGAAACTCTGCAGAAAAGCTACTTCAACTGGCAGGCCTGGCCCAACTTCGGCCCCGGCGGCGCGGCCCCGGCCTTGGGCAAATACCAGTTCCAGCCCCTGGCGCCCGGCCCCGAAACCTCCCTGGCCGGCACCGACCTGTTCGTGCGCGTGTTCCCGCTCAGCCACGGCCCGGGCTACGAAAGCGCGGCATTCCTCGTGCGCCACCACAGCAGCTACCTCCTGTACCTGGGCGACACCGGCGCCGATGCCCTGGAAAAGTCCGGGCGGCTGCGGGCGCTGTGGCAGGTGGTGGCCCCGCTGGTGCAGCGCGGGCAGCTGAAGGCCCTGTTCATCGAAGCCTCGTACCCCAACGAGCAGCCCGAAAACCAGCTCTTCGGCCACCTCACGCCCCGGCTGCTGCTGCAGGAGCTGGATGTGCTGGCGCAGCTCGCCGGCCCCAAGGCACTGCGTGGGCTGCCGGTAGTTGTAACGCACAGCAAGCCTGCGGCCGATAACGAAGCCCTGATTCAGCGGCAGCTTGGGGCGGCCAATGGGCTGGGCGTGCGGTTTGTTTTCCCGCAGCAGGGCCAGCGGCTGGGGTTTTGATTGGGAAAACAGCCGGGTTCAGCTACTTTGGCTTCTCTTCAGCCAACCAAACGCCATGAGCAAGCTTATTACCCGCATCTGGCACGGCACCACGGCCGCCCACCACGCCGATGCCTACCTCCAATACCTGGAAAAATCCGGCATCCGGGACTACCGCCAAACGCCTGGTAACCGGGGCGTGCAGGTGCTGCGCCGCTTGGAAGGGGAAATCTGCCATTTCTGGACCGTCACGCGCTGGGACAGCTACGCCAGCATCCAGGGTTTCGCCGGCGAAGACTACGAAAAGGCACGCTACTACCCCGAAGACGCGCAGTACCTCCTGGAGTTCGAGCCCACTGTGCTACACTGCGAGACGTTCGAGTTTTAAGGGATAGGAGGGAGGGCTTGAGCCGGCTTCAACCAAGCAGGCCGCCGCACCTTACTCCCGTACCCAGGTGACTTTCTCCTCGATGGGCTTGCGCAGGTTGCGGCCGGGAAGCTGGGCTACGTAGCCCAGGTAGAAGAAGCCGAGCAGCTTGTCTTCGGGGCCGAGGCCGAAGAAGGGCTTGGCTTCCTCCACGTACGTAACGCCGCCCGAGCCCCAGTAGCCGCCCAGCCCGTAGGCCACGGCCGAGAGATGCAGGTTTTGCACGGCGCAGGCCACGGCTTCTACTTCCTCGATTTCGGGCAGGATATGGTGGCGCTTCATGCCGATGGCAATGACGTGCGAGGCCAGCAGCGGATTCTGCGCCAGCTTCTGGGCCTTCTTCTCGTCCACCAGTTCCCCGGCCTGCGCCCGGTAGAGCCCCGACTGAAAATCGGCTAGCCGCTTCAGTCCCTCACCGCTGAACACCACAAAGTGCCAGGGCTCGGTGCGCTTGTGCGTGGGCGCCCAGTTGGCGTTTTCCAGCAGCTGCAGCACGATGTCGTCGGGGATAACGCGGCCGGGCTCGAACTGCACCGGCTGAATACTGCGGCGGGCCAGCACAAGGTGGTTGAACTGCTCAGGAGTAGGCAGAAGAGAAGTGGTACACATAGCAGGAAGAATCGGAAGATGGAAGCGGCGCGGCCTGCAAACGGCCGGCTCGGGTAGGAAAGCCACTGCCCGGTGGGTTTGTTTCGGGCCGTGCCCCGGCGGCCTACCTACCAAATTCGGTTGTTGCCATACCGGAATACCCCGGCCGCTACTAGCGGTTAGGATATGGGGCTGGCCGCGTGGACTTTTAGCTGCTCCTGCTAACCTTCCTGCTTATGAAAACATGCTACCCCACGCTGCTGCTGCTGCTGCTCGGTACCATCGCCCGCGCCCAAACCACGCCGGCTACCGGCTCCGTCGGCATCGGCACCAGCACGCCCGACGCCAGGGCCGCCCTCGACATCAGCAGCACCGACAAGGGCCTGCTCATCCCGCGCCTCGACTCGGTGCAGCGCGCGGGCATTGCCGCGCCACCCGACGGGCTGATGGTGTTCCAGACCGACGGGCGCCAGGGCTTCTGGTACGCCCTCGGCGGCCAGTGGCTCTATATTCCCGATAAGACCAGGGCGGGCGACAACCTGGGCAACCACGCCGCCACCCAGAACCTGAGCCTGAGCGACTACGACCTGCGCCTGCGCAACCCGCTCGACATCTACAACGGCCTGGGCTGGTACGGCAATAGCCGCAGCGCCAAGAACTGGCTGGCCCAGGACATCGACGGGCCCGTGCTCTACGGCTTCGGCGGCGGTGGGCTGGGTACCTACGCCGCCGGCACTCAGACACTGGCGCTGACGTGGCGCAGCAACGGCCGGGTGGGCCTCGGCGAGCCGAACCCGAACACGCGCCTGAGCATCACGCCCACCGTCACCGAGGCCAAAATCACGCTGTACGACGGGGGCAGCCTCTCCAACCACTACGGCTTTGGCGTCAGCGGCGGGCAGCTGAACTACCACGTCGACGCCACGGTCTCCAGCCACGTGTTCTACGCCACGGGCAAGAACGGCACCGGCACCGAGCTCATGCGCATCCGGGGCAACGGCCGGGTGGGCATCGGCACCAATGACCCGCAGCAGGCCCTGGACGTGAACGGCACCGCCCGCGCCACCAACTTCGCCTACGACGCGGCCCAGACGCGCTACCTCACCCTGACGGCCGCGGACTTCATCAGCTCCGCCACCAACGCCTACGACACCAACATCACGATTGGCTCGGCCACGGGCTCCCCGCTGATGCTCAACCTGCTCAGTGGCACCGCCGGGCAGCCGGGCTACGTGGTAGCGCCGGTACACCTGCCCCAGGGAGCCACTATTACCAGCCTCGCCCTGACGGCCCTGGACAACGACGGCACCAGCGTGGCTCCCCAGGCCCTGCTGGCGGCGGCCAGCAACAGCACCACCAGCAGCAGCCTGTTCGTTTCGTACACCACCCAGGTGGCCCTGACGACCGAAAGCAGCATCTGGCAGACCGTCACCCAGCCCACCAGTCACGTCGTGCGCAACGACCTGTACGCCTACAACCTGCGCGTGCGCCTGGCTCAGAACAGCGGGGCCACCCTGGTATTTTGCGTGCGCATCGGCTACACCGTGGCCCAGCCCGACTAAGCCGCCGCCCTAACCGCTCTGCCGGCCCGGCCGCCGCTCCCGCTCCGGGGGCGGCGGCCGGGCTTTTTGGTCGGTAGGGGTCCGCCGGGTATCTTCCGGGCCGCTTGCGCAGCGGCTGTCTGCTCCCGGGCCTGGTTCGTCGGCTATCCGGCCCTTTATCGGTCAGCCCTCAGCTTCGCCTCCGAACAACTGCCCCCTCCTATACCCGTATCCTCTTTCCCTTTCCCTATGGCTCTTTCCTTATCCGAATTAAAAGACCGCGCCATCCGCTTTGCCCAGGAGTGGCAGGGCGAAACCCGCGAACATGCCGAGGCCAAAGCCTTCTGGATTGACTTCTTCAACGTGTTCGGCCTGAACCGCCGCCGGGTAGCCTCCTTCGAGGAGCCCGTCAAGAAGCTTTCCGGCAAGCAGGGCTTCATTGACCTGTTCTGGAAGAGCACCCTGCTGGTGGAGCACAAAAGCCGGGGCAAGGACCTGGACCGCGCCTACCAGCAGGCCATCGACTACTTCCCCGGCCTGCAGGACTACGAGCTGCCCAAGTACATCCTGGTTTCCGACTTTGCCCGCTTCCGCCTCTACGACCTGGAGGAAGGCCAGCAGCACGAGTTTCCGCTGGAGGAGCTGCACCAGCACCTGCACCTCTTCGCCTTTCTTACCGGCTACCAGAAGCGCCAGTACGCCGCCGAGGACCCCGCCAACATTCAGGCCGCCGAGCTGATGGGGGCCCTGCACGACGCCTTGCTGCAAGGCGGCTACCAGGGCCACAAGCTGGAAGTGCTGCTGGTGCGGGTGCTCTTCTGCCTGTTTGCCGAAGACACCGGCATCTTCGAAAAGGACGCTTTCCGGGCCTTCCTGGAAGAGCACACCCGCCCCGACGGCTCCGACGTGGGCACCCGCCTGGCCCAGTGGTTTGAGGTGCTCGACCAGCCCGCCGCCCAGCGCCAGCGCAGCCTGCCCGAGTATTTGCAGGTGCTGCCCTACGTCAACGGCACGCTCTTCACCGAGTTCTTCCCCTTCCCGGCCTTCGACGCGGCCCTGCGCCAGCAGCTCATCCGCTGCACGTACTTCGACTGGTCGCGCATTTCGCCGGCCATCTTCGGCTCCCTGTTTCAGTCGGTGACGGACCCGGTGAAGCGCCGCAACCTGGGCGCCCACTACACCTCCGAGACGAACATTCTCAAGGTGATTCGCGGGCTGTTTCTCGACGAGCTGGAAACCGAGCTGCGGGCCGCCGGCCACGAGCGGCGCAAGCTCGATGCCCTGCACCGCCGCCTGGAGCGCACCCGCTTCCTCGACCCCAGCTGCGGCTGCGGCAACTTCCTGGTGGTGACCTACCGGGAGCTGCGCCGCCTGGAGTTTGAAATCCTGGAGCGCCAGTACCCGGCCGGCCCCGACCGGCAGACCGTCAACCTGACGCTGCTGGCCCGTGTGCAGGTAGACCAGGCCTACGGCATCGAGGTGGAGGAATTTCCCGCCCGCATTGCCGAAGTAGCCATGTGGCTGATGGACCACCAGATGAACATGCGCTTCTCCGAAGCCTTTGGCACCTACTACGCCCGCCTGCCCCTCACCCAGACGGACCTTCTATCTTTTCACACTCTCCTGGCAGCTTAAAAAAACCGTCTTATGACCTGGCTCGAATACATTTTATTAGCACTGAAAAACCTAGGAGGAAGTGCTTCTTATGCTGATATATACGCTGAATTAGAAAAAATAAGACCTCAACCATTTACTACTGAATGGAAAGCTACTGTTCGCAGAACAATAGAAATGCACTCCTCCCATTCAGCCAATTATGCCCTTAGTCGGCCTGACTTATTTCGTTCGGTGGCAGGCCTAGGCAAAGGAATTTGGGCCTTGAACAATTTCCAAGAAGCTATTCCTACTGCTTCTGATATAGAAGACCCTAATGCACAAGAGATAAATACACAAGAGCCTAAAGCACCATATACTTCTCCCAAGCCTAATTACTCTACTCAAATTGTCACTCGTATAATTCGAGATGGTGCCCTCTCTAATGAGTTAAAGAAGCTGTATAAGTATCGATGCCAAATTTGCGAACATAGCATTATACTCAATAATGCAAAAGCATATGCAGAAGGCCACCACATCAAACCATTAGGCAAACCACATCATGGCCCAGACATTGTAGACAATATGTTAATAGTATGCCCTAACCATCATTCAGAACTGGACTTTGGAGCCCGCAGAATTCGCTTGCAGGATCTAAAACTTATTAAGCATACTATTATGCCTCAATTTATTGACTACCATAATCGGGTAATCTACCCCTTGAAATAAACCACGCCCAAGCAAGTGGCCGCCGTGGAAGCCAAGGCCCAACAGGTGCTGGCCGTGCGCCAGCAGTTCCCCGACGAATCCCTGGCCACCCTCTACGACCCGCTGACCATGCCGCCCGCGCTGGTGAAGGCCCACCAGGAGCTGGACCGCGCCGTGGATTTGTGCTACCGCCCGGCAGCCTTCCCCACCGAGCTGAGCCGGCTGGAATTCCTCTTCGAACAGTACCGGCAGCTCGCGGCCCCGCTGCTGCCCGTGGCCGGATCCGCGCCCAAGGGCCGCCGCAAAGCCGCCCCCGCCACCGAATAAGCTCTGCCCCCTACGCCCGATGCCTGCCTTCCCGAAGCGGAGCGCAGGCATCGGGCGTGAAAAGACCTTCGGAAGCCTCCTTCACCGGTGAAGAACACTTCCGAAGGGCTTATGGAACGTCCTTCACCGGTGAAGGACGCTTGCCGAGGCCTCATGGGCCGTCCTTCACGTAGGCGGGGCGGCTCCGGAGGCCTCCTGGGTCGTCCTTCACCGGTGAAGGGTAGGCCCAAAGGGCTTCGGAACCACCCTTCACCGGTGAAGACGATTAGGAAGTGTTAACAGTCGCGCAACCAGAGTATAGTTGCGGCAATATGAACGAAGGCCAGAAAATGCGCATCCAATT
>NZ_JADWYK010000019.1 GCF_015773195.1 Hymenobacter guriensis | reverse complement strand
TCGTTGACTAATCGGGCATACTTTTCGTTGAAATACAAACTGTACGCTTTAATAATAGCCAGGTGCTCACCGACTGGCTGTTGGCAGAAAGGACACCGAGCTTCCTCTCCCTGCACGTTTTGCCAGCCGTAAGCCAACCAAGCTTCAGGGTCGGCACTTTCGGCAAAGTGAGCTTTGTGGTTAGCCAGTAGACGCTCGTACTCTTCAGAGATGCGCTCGATAGTGAATTCGAACACGCGCCGTACCCGGTCTGGCGAGTGGGCTGGCTCAAGCGTGGATAGCGGAGTTAAGGTTGCTGTTTGCCGGATGGTGGCCAGATTCCTTGCTTTTGCTAGGTCGACCTCATTTTGCCTTACCTGCGCCTCTAGGTCATCCGCAGGTACAAGTTGTACGAACTTCTCCGGAGTCAGGCCACCACCCACCTTGGCAGTGATGCTGCGCTTGGCCTCTGCAACATCCTTGTTATTCTGTTTAATGGTTTCTTTTATGGCAGCAATAGAGCTTTTTAGCCGTACCCCCAGCTTGCCTACTACCAACTCAAACAAATTTTTTTCTTGCTCTGAGCCGATTTCGTGCCCCGCATACACGTTTTCGCTAATGAAGTGGGCATCAAAAATCTCAATGTTGTCACAGGGCTGATTCCAGTTACTGCCATCGAAGCGCACCTGACCAGTGCAGCCGTCTACCAGAAACACTACCTCGCAGTTGGCAGTGGCGGAAAAGCTTTTTTTCTTATTCACGTCAGCGTTGCCAGATTGCAGCGACTTGAATACTTGTGCCAACGTGGTTTTGCCGGTACCGTTTTCGCCGTAGATGAGGACAGCTCGTGGCAGCTCTTGATTCCAATGGCCAGTATTGGTACCAGTAGGTGGGAAGGTCTTAAAGCGCCCGACATTCTGAATCTTGAGTATCTTCTTTATCATAGCAGGGTAGGACTGGGTAGGAATCAGACGGAACCCTAAATGTACTAAAGATGCCCGCACGGAAGCGGCGCTCAGCAGGTGTTGTTTCTTACCTTGCCAACGTGCTCCTTTACCATCCGGCCATTGCGGCCTGGCGCTACTTCTGTTACTCCGACTTATGAGTGAACTTCGACTTATCGAGGCTGCCCCGTTAAAAGCATTACTGGACTTACTGAATGATAACGACCTGCCAGTGGGGCCTATCGTCGTGCAGTATGCCAATTATATCGTGCGCAATACCGGTAGCCTTACGGGGCAGCCGTTGCGTTTCACGTGGCAGCGCGGTGCTCAGCGCGACTCACTCAGTTTTGCCTTGGTTACCTGGGATAATGGACCAGGACGGGCCGCTCCAGGGTCGACATTGGTACTCAAGAATTCTGACAACAGCGAAATGATGGGCTTTTCGCTAGCGCAGTTGCCTCAGGATGATGCCTATGTGTACCTCGGCTTCAAGATGGGCAACGGCGAAGGGGGTAAAAACCGGTGGTTTGGCCGCCGCCGTGACGACCCCCGCCCGGCCGATGCCACCAGCGAGCTGGCGTTGGAGCTGCGCCGGGCCTGGCAGGGCCTGTTTCCCGACGTGCTGACGACGCACCCTACCCTCGGTGGGGAATGGCTGGTGCTGTCGCAGCTGTCGCTGGATGACCTACGGCCAGATG
This sequence comes from Hymenobacter guriensis, assembly GCF_015773195.1. Lineage (GTDB taxonomy): Bacteria > Bacteroidota > Bacteroidia > Cytophagales > Hymenobacteraceae > Hymenobacter > Hymenobacter guriensis. The sequence goes on along the minus strand of NZ_JADWYK010000019.1, from coordinate 81,908 downwards.
CTGGCCTGAACCGGCGAATGGCGCTCAAAACGATTGTATTGCAACAGCTGGCGCAAGCCTTCGTCGTGGCTGAAAAGCTGCGGGATGAATCGTTTACCGGGCTTGAAGATGAAGTGCGCGATGAACTGATTCCCCCGCAGCCCGTGCCGCCCGCGCCCGTAAATTCGCTGCACCCGCTGAATCAGATTCTGTACGGCCCGCCGGGCACCGGCAAAACCTACGCTACGGCGGCTTGGGCGTTGGCGCTTATTGAAAATAAGCCGTTTACCGAAATAGAAGCCCGCTACCGGCACGACCACCGCACCCTGCAACGGGTGCTGGAAATGTACAAGAGCCGCAAGCAAGTCCGGTTTGTTACCTTTCACCAATCGTTCAGTTACGAGGATTTTGTCGAAGGAATCAAGCCGGACCTGACGGGCGAAGGCGACGTGTCTTACACCGTGGAGCCAGGCGTGTTTCGCCTTATTGCCGATGAGGCGACCCGTGACTGGCAACGGTCGGCGAATCTCAGCGGTGAAGCTGCTGCCACGGAAAAATTGCCTTTCCAACTGGTGTACGGAGGCTACGTGGCCGATTTGATGGCCCGCCTGGCGGCTAGTGCTGACGGTACGGTTTCCATTCCCACTGTGGGTAATTACTCAGCGGTAGTATCGTCGGTATCTCCCCACGGTACTATCAGCGTGCGGCACGGCACGGCTCCGTTGCAGTACAATGTAAAGTCGGCCTGGACGGAAGCCGTATACCAACGCTACGCGCAGGCCGCGGACATCGTCCCGATGAACAAGAAGATGCTGGAGATAGGTGGCCCTAACGCAACCCTGCAGTGGGCTATTTTCAATGACTTGAAAACGTATGAAGCTGCCCACCTGGATGAGTTGCGGGCGCAGGTAGCAGACGAGGAGGCTCCCGAACCGGTTTCCGCTACTGTTCCAAACTACGTGCTGATTATCGACGAAATCAACCGGGGCAATGTAGCGAGCATCTTCGGGGAACTGATAACCCTTCTGGAGGATGATAAGCGGGCGGGTTCCGATAATGCACTGAGCATTGTGCTGCCTTATTCCAAGGATTCGCGTCCGCCCTTCAGCGTACCACCCAATTTATTTGTGCTGGGCACCATGAATACGGCTGACCGTAGCGTAGAAGCTTTGGATACTGCGTTGCGCCGGCGGTTTTCCTTCGTCGAAATGGCCCCAAAGCCTCGCTTGTTGTCGCCGGCCCAGATGATTTTCCGGTTGTGGCATAAGCCGCCCTACGCCGAAATGAGATGGGAAGATGATGCCTATATGGCCGTTGAGCAACAGCTTTTTGACTTGCTAGGGTGCCCGCAACTGGCGGGCGAGGCCGCCCAGCGCGCGGCGTGGGATGCACTCAGTACCGAGGCTACCGAGCAGCAGATAGAAACGGCATTTGCGGCCGTCGACTTCACCGGGGTCAACCTGGAAAAGCTGTTGGCTGCGCTCAACCAGCGACTAGAATACCTGCTTGGTAGGGATTACTGCCTGGGCCACGCTTGGCTACTCGGGGTAGGAAGCCTGAATGGCCTGCGAGCTGCTTTTCGCAATAAAGTCATTCCGCAACTGCAGGAATTTTTCCCCGGCAATTGGGGCCGGATAGGGCAAATCCTTGGTCCTCGCTTTGTGGAAGAGCGAGTGGTTGCTACCTCTCCCTTGCTGGCTTTTGGCGATGAAACCGAGCCGGAAGGAAGGACGCTTTATGCCATTCGGGAGGATGAATGGACGGTGGCTGATTTTCGCTCCATTTACGAGGCCAGCCCCGTGCCGGCGCTTCCTGCCTGATGCCCGCCGCGCTAGTAACTATTGTCGCTTTCGAGCACCAGTTCATAGGTTATTCCACGATTGAGAATTGGCAGGACAGGCACGCCCAAGCATTGGAGCAGCTGCAGACTGAGCAAAAAGGCGGCGCTGGCTGGTTTACGCTAGAGCGTAAGGGAATCCGGTTTGCTGAGTATGTAGGTATTATCCAACTCCCCGGTCTATCAGTAGAAATATTGCCAAAAGCGGACGACCCAAATCGAACGGGAGCCAGCAATGGCAACGAGCTGAAAGCAGTGCACGACCGGTGGCGGAGTGCTTTGCTTGGTATGCTGCGGCAGGTTCTCAACCTGCCACTCGCGGTGCCCGGCCCTGCCGGTCTGGCTGCCGCCCCGCATAAGATGCTGGATGTGTTTCTAGCCGCTTTTGTCCAGCAGGCTGATGGCGTCTTTCGGGCTGGTCTGGTCAAGCATTACCACTCGGCCGAAGGCAACCGGTCCGCCTTGAAAGGGCAGCTCATGTTCGGGCAGCACCTGAACCAAAACTTGCTACATAAGGAGAGGTTCTTCACACGTCACCAAGTATACGACCGGGTTCATCCGCTCAATTGCTTGTTGCGAATGGCCTTGCAGGTTGCTGCCGACCAGGCGTACAGCGCTGCTGTGTCGGCCCGGGCTCGTACGCTGTTGCTGCATTGGCCCGAACTGCCACAGGTGAAGGTTCCGCAAGAGCGCCCTGTATTAAACCGTAAGACAGCGCACTACGGACCGGCACTGGATTTGGCTTTGCTGCTGTTGCGGGCTAATAGCCCAAGCCTGCAACAAGGCAAGACCCAGGCGCTGGCTCTGCTGTTCGACATGAATAGTTTATACGAGGAATATGTGGAGACTTTACTGCGGCGGGCTGCTGCGCAGGCAGGCGCTATAGTGCAGCCCCAAACCGAGAAACGCTTCTGGGCCACTATCAAAGCTCGACCCGACGTAGTCGTATCCATCCAGCCCACCCCAACCGACCCCCGACCGGCCCGCACATGTATTGTTGATATGAAGTGGAAGGTGCCTAAGGGGGGAAAGCCAACTCCAGACGACATTCGACAGGTGTATGCCTACTGTCATCTGTGGGGAGCCCAGCACGGATTACTGCTTTATCCTTGGGTGAGCGAAGCACAACAGCCACGCCGCGGTGCATTTGCGTCCAGCCAATTGGCTACTGCTGGTACTGTCATCACGGGTCAAACGATGTTTGCTCGCGTGCTGCTGCCCAACCATACCCTGAATCCGAACCTAGGCCGGGAAACGCTTCAGGCGCTTCGCAGCCTGGAATAGAGTTGGGCACAGGAATGTGAGCCGTTGGTTCGCTTATTTGGGTTTAGGCGCAGGCATCTGCCGTTGAAGTAATTGGTGTTGGTCTTCTAAATGTAGATGTGCCAATACCAGCCCTATGATTCTTTTTAGATCACTTACATCCATGTCTTGCCAACGACGTACGTAATGAGCCTCGTCATTGCCGAGCCAGACAGCTCTTTCAACCGCTGCTCGTATCCGGTCGTCCTTCAAGCGGGTAATACATTGCCCCAAAAACGTCTGCTTAATAGTTTCGGCATCCTCGGGGCTCTCCCGAATCAGGTAGTCTTTGACTAAAAATTCGAGTGCTTTACGGTACCCCAGCCCAGCAATTTGGTTCAAGCCATTCTGCTCAGCAGCTTGGGCTTGGTGATATATCTCGGCAAAGCTTGGCGATAAGTCAAGTATTGCAGGCTCAAACGCTTGCAGCTGTGGTTGAGCATTGGCAACTCCTTCAAGCAAGAACTTTGCTGGAACAGATTTGAGAACCATAGTGGCATCTGCTTTCCGGTAGCCGGCCACAAAAAGCCGCCGACAGGCTGGGCATTGAAACGTAATATCCGCACTTGATAAGGTACTGCCTACGCCAGGGCGTGTCAATCCTGCTACGTAATCTGGCGTGATAGCATGATGGCAATAAGGACACGTTTTAGGCACCTTACGCAGAGAAATCTGTCGGGAGCTATTTGTAAGCGATACAATCATTAGCTGTACGGGAAGATTGAGAAAACGGGAGGAATAGGGCAAGAGTAAGAACAAAAATTCCCGTTAAGCCCGAGGCGTTGAATTTTGTTGAGGTGGGCAATTTAAAGAAACAGGTACTTTTTTATTAATGTGCGACCATCCGCTGCTTTGAACCAGGTAGCTTTGTTAGTAGTCGATTTGGTGAGTAGTCTCTTAATGATATTATCTGTATGCTGACGCCTAATGCTTTCAACTGCCTGCTACGACACCTTGATGAAATCGACCGGGTAGTAGCTGCTCATCTACTGCGTAAACGCCCTTGGAGCGAAACTCACCTGACTTCGCTTCTGTGTGACTTACTGGATGAGGATACGCAGTCCGATACTCAACTGACGTATCCATTGGCAGACCTCCGGCGCGACTTGGCGCAGGAAGATGGCTTACTAGGAGTTCAACTCTCGGTTGAAACAGTCGAACATAACGGAACCTATGAGCGCTATATCTCGCAGAGTGATATTGGCCTTCGTCTCGTATTTGATAACCTACTAGAGCCCACTACTTCCTGGATACGTCCTTATCTGCTACAGGCCAAACGATTATTTCCCCAGCAGGAGGTTCCGCTGCGCTACACTGAGCTTTCTCGTTTCAAAAGCGCTGACAAAGAGCAGGACGCCCGAATACTCTTGCTTACGGAGCTGTTTGGTAAGCCGTATTTGAAATACTTGCTCTACTGTCCCCGACCAGAGAAGATGGAAGCTGATGTAAGCAGTAAGCTTGCTTACTTACGCAACAAGCAACTCAACCGGCACATCTTCGACTACACGGCGGGCATGGCGCTGCATCAGGCATTGTCGAATGGGTCGGTGACGCTCAAAGCCGGCTTATTCGTGGCTGACCCTGAGCATAACCCTGTCAATTTGGGGGCAATACACGCGGGAATTTTACATGCCACGCTGCCATTCAGTTGGTTTATCGCGCTAAACTTTTTAGATGACGATTGGTCATCCCAGCAATTCGTACCGACTGCTGTGCTCAGACCAGACCCGGCCTCTGCTGAGTTTCAACTCGTAGATGGTATAGTAACCGGCAAGCAGGAAATAATTGAGCAACTGCTGGAGAAGGCACGTGCTAGTAATCTTGACGGCGTACCAGCCAATATCCAGATAATACCCAGGCACACTATCACTGTGCGTGTAAGTGTAGGAGAGCAACTGGACCCTGACAACCGTTATTTGAAGCTACAATAGTTGGTACCCGCATGCTGGCCACCGCTGGTAATTACAAAGAATAGCTATAGCCCGAGTTCCTGAGCTGCATTATGCTGCCGCACGTTGTCCAAGCGTGTGTAACGACGAATCATCGCACTGGTCTTGTGCTTCGTCTGATTCATGATTTTGCTATCATCAGCACCGTTAAGCTTGGCCACCGTCACGAAGGAAGCGCGAAGGGAGTGAGCCGTATAATTAGGACCCAGATAGCGTTGCACAAGCGTATTGACGGTCTGGTCGGAAAGGCGGTTTGAGGTAAGCCGGTTGCCCTTGCGCAACATCACGAACACCGGACCTTCGTCGCGTTTTAATTGCTCCAGCCAAGCCTTCAGGGAGCGTATAGGGCAAACAGCTGGCTCAGGGGAATAAAAAATGGCCTTCTCTTCGTAGTCGCCCAACTGATTGGTTTTGCTCTTGCCCAGCGACACTATCAGGCATTCTTCGGTAAAGCGCAGGTCCTGCACATTCAAAGCCGTTAACTCCGAGCGGCGGAATGCCCCCGTAAAGCCCAAGAGCAGAATAGCCCGGTCTCGCAGTCCGGTGATGGTCTGCACGTCCAGGCTGCGCACGAGTTGTTTGAGCTGCGCGATGGAAAACGCCGGTGCCTGCTTCTGACGCACGCCGTGCACCCGACGCACGCCATCCATGAAAATCTTGAACTGCTTATCGTCCGTGGGCGAGTCAACGCCGCGCACCGCGTGGGCCTTGCTGATGGCCGCGCAATGCTGCTCCAGGGTGCCGACTTTTTTGCCCGCTTCGGCCAAGTGGGTGCAAAACCCCACCAGCGCATCGACGGGGGCCGGCAGTGCCGAGAACCCGTGCTCGGTACACCAGGCGCTGAAGCGCTTGAGATGTGCTGCGTACGCCCGGGCAGTATTGGGCGCGCCGGTCAGCCCAGCCTCGACGTAGCGGGCGGCCGCGCCGGTGTGGTGAGCCAGTGCATGACCGACCGGATTCACGGCAAGAGCGACAGACTTTTCCATGCAGCTTATATATAAGGTATACTTGCCCGGTTTTAGATTGGGCTGGCAAGATAGCGGATAGGTAGTGATAAGATTTACTAATCGATACCTAAAACTTGTTGCTTTACATAAAGTACCGGAAGTCGTAAGTTCCGGATGCCAGCCTTGGAATCCTTTTAATAATTCGAGCGAGCGTACTGGCGTAGGAAAGTGTAACTGGCATACGGTCATAGAGACCGTCATTATTCCAGTTCATCTTGGTTAGGTTCAGGATTTCATTGCACGCCTGCTGCCAATCTCCATGGCCTGCAAATCTGCGGATTAGTAGAGGAGCGGGGATGCTATTCTTCTCTTTGTAAAAGTGGGTTTTGCCTGCAATTGCTGATTCTGGCGAATCACCAGAAGTCCAGAGCAATACCTCCCGAGGGCCAATAGGCAGATAGGTTCCTCTTTCGCAAGGGTATCCGCCTAACTGCCCTCTACCCAGATTCTGAACAAATTGAATACCGCGCCACGGAGTATCTTCCTGTATCTGTAGAAGCTCAATGTCGCCTACGCGTTTAAGTGCTTCGCGGCAGCCAGCTATTTCTTCCGTCGTAAACCTTGTCGTTTTATGTACCACAATTCTAGCCGGAAGCTGGCCGGCGCGGTCATTCTGATATAACGAGAGGCTCCTGCTCATTAGGCGTGCCATCTCATTTCTGGATAGGAAGGGATTCTGCCGCTTGACGAAAGCTGCTTCCGTACCATAGGTTAAGAAACGTAAGCCCGTACCAGAATCATCAAAAATTTGACTGCAACAGGAAATGAAACGGTTGTCAGTAGCACCAGGCTTAAGAGCGTAGCTCAAGCCAATGAAAGCGGTGCTCTGTTGCGAATTAGCCAGCCGCCATGGTAGCCCCCCTGCTTTCACATATAGGGCGAGGCTGAGATTCCAGATTATACTAGCTTGGCAAGCATAATCGGCGGTTTTTTCTTGAATTAGCTGAACAGGAATTTGATGGGTTGCCGTGAGTCCCTTTACAAAATCATGTAAGTCAAAATCGTCAGTGGCTCCTCCTACAAAGCCACTGGCCCAGCTAGAGGGTAAGTAAATAATGAGTACATCAAACTCATTTCTTCTTGCACTAAGCGTAGCAATCGCTTGGGCAAATGATTCCGCCAGAATCTTGTACGGCTGGCTTTGAGTGGCAAGATTATCTGGTATGTCTAATAAGACATTACAATCTTTGGCCGCTACTAGGCGAACCTTAAAGGCAGACTCAAAGCCAGGAAATACAGGCAGATAATCCCGTTGATAGATGGGCGTAAGTGTACTAGAGAATCCATTCCATATCCGTCGCATTTTACCGGCGCCATTGTTGGGTATGATAAAGGCGACACGTATGGGGTCAGGTAAAGGCCGTTCTATTGAGCGCGAATAAGGACCGAATTTAATCAGCCCTTGGAGCGGGTGAACGTGTTGGTCGCTGTTGCGTTCGCTATGAAACAACAGTGGGGGCTCTGCAATATGGCTGTGAGCAGGCAATGCGGCGGAGTGTACCATCAGGCAATTCTTCGGCTATGGGCGGTGTCTTTTTCAATCGTGAAGACGGCATCTGAACCGTCTCGGTGTAAATCGAATGTTCTAAAAGTCTTGCTTGTATTCACACCAAGCAAAACATTCACCCAACCTGTAATTGCTGCATTCCAACCAGCGTTATAGCGATTTCGCAAACGCTGACGCGTAAACTCACGCACTGCTGCATACTCTGGGGAAATTGTGTGAGTAGTAAAATCCGAAAGTAAGGAGTCAGAATCCGTTTCCGGCGAATCTATCCACAGCGTGGGGATTACAACAAGCCAAAGTCTATCAAGTCGAAATTCTAGATGTAATTCTAGTGCCTCATGCCAAGTGTAGCCATTAGATATTCCTGACAAGGGTGCATCTACGGAGCTTGAGGACAGTGATTTGCGTAAAAAACTGAACCTTTCCGGTGCTTCGTGTTCATCTGCGACTAGTAAAGGCGAGCCAAAACGGCGCTCTAGTCGCAAGCCGCCACCCTGCATTAATGCCTGCGCCAAGGCATCTAGAACTAAGCGGTGTTCTTGTGACTCATATGATGAAGGACTATTAATGCGCTGAAATGGATAATAATCGAAGCCGCCAGCCATGCAAGAGGCAAACGCATTCGTTAAATCTTCATCAGCACCAAATGCAATAATCCCTTCTCTAAATCGGCGGGCTATAATTTGGTAGTTACCTTGATTAATGAGCTGCTGTACGGCACGGTCACCGTCAATAAGATTACCGACGGGTATCAATCGACAAGTCTTTGGGAAATGGCTAATGCGCAGGGCGTTCATGCGAAGCAGTGGCCACGTCACAGTAGGTGCCGGTGCAGGGATGGGGGCATCCCTCACCGGGGGCTGCAGTTGCTGGAGATAATCATTTAGGGCCGAGGGAAAATCGGCGCTCTCCAAACCAATCAAGTCGCTTACTAGCTCGTCAAAGGTTTCTATCTCTACAAAATCTGCCTCGATTCCCTTGCTTTTGGCATTCTCAATGAACTGTGCAACACGTGGTAGAGGAGCTGTTCCAGAACGCACTACCCAAAATATTCCTTGGGGAAAACTTTGCGGGTCATTCAGCGCCTCATCCAACGCGTCCATAACCGAATCATCGCGCCCACTGTAACCAACGACTATCAAGCCAAACTGACCACATGCGCGGGTAAGCGCAGAACGCATTTGTGCATCCTGGGCTCTCAATTCATCGGTTGTATTCATTAACCTCACGGATTGGTAATCTCCATGAAGTTTTACCAGCATTGGGTAGTTGCCTTCATTCAGACCCCGTCTTGCCGCATCCGCACTATCAAGCGCAACAGTTAGTAAGTCGTTGCCAGTTAGATTGAAGCGCTTTAGCTCAGCGTAAGCTTGCTCAACCATTCTATCAAAGTTGGTAGTCCAGATTAGTTTAGAATGACCCGTTGAAAGCAAAGCAGCTAATCCGAAGTGACCACGTGAAGGCTGGCCTTGGCGCACTTGCTCTTGAATGTATGCGCGGCGGTCTGATTGAGAAGGTCTGGCAGACTCAAAATAGGCTGAGTATTCCTCAACAGAATCCGAAGCGGGGTAGCGCTTGGTCTGGTCTAAAACAGATTGAATCAGTGCACGGGTATTGCTGTCTAATAAAGTAGGAATTCTACTATCTGCTACCTTCTTTTCTAGGCCATAGATGATGCGCTTAAACTCCCAAATCATTTGCCACGCTGTTTTGATTCCAGCTGACGCAGATGCGCCCGCGCCAAGTAACCACATCAGTTGCGGCGCTCGGGCTTTAAAGCGAAGTTGAAATTCAAGAGGTGTCATCATAAGGCTAATCTAGTAGTCGTGTCACAAGTTAGTTGCAAAAACGATGCTCAGAGGTTCCTTTGACCATTGATTGAAGGACTGTCATCATCTTAAGCATAAAAGCATGAGCGCCAAGCATATTATGCTTGGCGCTCATGCTTTTACATCTGTGGTAACAAACCTACTCACCGATTACATACACCGGTACGGCCTGCGCGTCAACGCCCTGGCCGGTTTCTTTCTTAACCTCTTTTCCATCCAGCAGGATAGAGCAGGTGATTTCTGAGGCCGCCGTGCCGCCGTCGATACTGGCCAGGATGGTCAGGTTGTCGCCCTGCTTCATGGTGCGCTTAAACTTGTAGCTCACCGGCAGCGGCGTGTTGCTGAGCGTCGTATTGCCGCCGCTTTCATTGGTATAGCTCAGGTAGTCAGAGGTTGGAGCATTGGAGGTAACCTTGTATTCTACCTGATACTCTTTCGGGCCGGAGGGCGTGACATCGTTGTCTTTCGAGCAGCTAGCGACCAGGGCCGCGCAGCTCAGCAGTAGATAGGTAAGCTGTTTCATAGGTCAGAAGGAGGTGATTAGCGAAAGTGATACCGCAGGCCGACGCTGGCCAAGCCTGGCCATTGGTCGACCAGCGGATTATTGAACAGGTAGCCTTTGGTGCCCGTGGCCACGAGCGACAGCCGGTTGCCGAGGAAGAAATCCGCTTCGGCTCCTACCTGGGGGCCGTAAGTGAAGCGCTGCGGCTCTTTCGCACTTAATATCATTTCCCCGGTGCCGTTCTGGTTGGTCCACTCGTAGCCCGCACCCGCGCCCACTAGCAGGTGCACGTAGGCCACCTCCCCGAGGCGGAACAGCTGGGGCGAGAGTAAAACCCGTCCTTGGTACACCGAGTATTCGCCGCGAGTGGTCAGGGTGCCGTGCTCATAGCCCCCGCTCAGGCGCAGGGCCAAGTGGTTGGTGAGCATGGGCGTATAGCTCAACTCGTAATAGTTGCCGGTTTCGGAGCGGCCGAGGTGTGCCCCCCAGGAGGCCAAGTGCTTGACGTGCCGCTGGGCGGAGGCCGGCATAATGCCGACCCCCGCGAGCAGGAGCACCACTAACAGGAGCTTTTTCATAGGGTGCTAGCGCGGCCGTGCACGGTCCATTTTAATCAGCGCGTTCCGGCTGAGGGTCGAGGCGTACACCGCTTCGGCGGCCTGGTGGGCAGGGCCGGCCTGCGAGGCTTCCATGAATAGCCGGTCGCCCTGCTCGCGCAGCTGCATGGCCTTAATCAGGTTGTCGTTCGAGGAGTTCAGGGCGGCTATCCGCTCCCCCTCAGTCATGGCGTAGCGGCCCGGATTTTTCAGCGTGGCCTGCATTTCTACGCTTTGCGCAGTCATCTCGTCGGCAATCTTGTAGTAGTTCACGGCCATTGCCAGCTTGCGCTTGGCCATCATCTCTTCGGCCGCAAACAGGGAAACCGTGGATTCCTCGCGCTTGGCCTGGTACTGGTCGCTGGTCATGTTGCCGTTGGGGTCGGCCGAACTGGTGCCGAAGCGCGAGAACACGTCGTACATCGTATTCACGTCCTGCATGGGGTTGGTCAGCTGCAGGGCCTGCCGCAGGCGCTGGGCCTTGGCGTAAACGGGCATCATCTGGTTGGTCTGGCTGCGGCCGGACATGGCCAGGGCCCGCGTAAACAGCTCCTGCGGGTTGGAAAGCCGCAAATCCTGAATGCTCTGCACCTTCCGCAGGTCGGCCTGCACCTGCTTCTGCAGGTCGAGCCCTTCCTGGGTGAGGCTGCGCACTTCGCTGGTGATGTCCTTCGTGACACCGGCAATCTGGCGGGCATCCTTTACTACCTGGTAGTTCTGCACCGTGGAGGACCACTGCTGCAGGCGCTTGGCAAACTCGCCAATCTGCACGCCCATGTGCAGCGGGTCATTCACCACCATCTGCGCCCGGGCCTGACCGGCCGGGGCCAGCAGCGCAACGGCCGCCAAGGCCGGAAAAAGAGTCTTTTTCATTGTCGTGGAATTAGTGAAAGGATTAGCGTCCCGACGCCGTGGCCGGCCCCATCTGGCCGGCGGCAGCCGTGGTAATCAGGATGGGGTAGCCGTCGGGCAGCAGCACATCCCGCAGCTTGGTGCGGGTTTTGGGCCGGCTGAGCACGCCCATGGCCACGCGCCCGCCCACGCCTACCACCGAGTTGGCAGCCGAGGCGGAGCGGTCGATGGCGGTGCTGACTTCCTGCATGGACTGCTGCTGCAGGTCCTGGCCGGCGAGGCTGGCATCTTTGGCTACCCGCTTCACGGGGTCAATCATGATGCCGGGCATGTAGTTGTAGTCGTAGATGCTGGCCGCGACCCGGTTGGGCCCGAGGCGGTTGACTTCCAGCATCACGTTGTTAGTGCCCACGGTGGCAACGGCGGCGAAGACAGTATTCTTCGGGAAGGTTACGCCCGACACCACGGCGTCTTCCTGCAGCCGCAGCAGCACCACGGAGCCGGTTCGCACCTTCTGCTCGCCGTTGATAGCGCACTTGAAAAAGACGTCGGGCACCAGCTCCGCCTGGCTGCTCTGGGCCATCATCCGGGCGGAGCCCGCGACCTTAACGGTATTGAAGCCGTCCATACCGGGCGCGCTGGTGCGGCTGGCCAGTGTCTGCGCGACGGCTTTAGGGTCGCGGTAGCGCTTGCCGGTCATGCGCTCATAGGCGGCGCGGGTTTCGGGCGGCGAGGTGCTCAGCATGGCCAGCACGTCCGGGTCGGTTTCAAACGGGGTGCCGTCGGTGTCAGTCGCCGACAGTAGCGTGGCCCGCGCCCGGCGCGCCGCGCCGGAGCTGGTTCGGCGGGCCACGCTACCGGCTACCTGGCCCGGCCGCCGCCTGGGCACCACCAGCGTCTGGGCATGGTACGAACCCGTCGCGGGGTCCTGCACCGTGGCTTCAATGGTGTCCACGTCGGCCGCGGCGAGGCGGGCTTCCTCCTGCCGGCGGCGCGCTGCCGCCGTGAGGGCCGCCGCCCGCTGCTTCCGCCGCAGGGCCTGCCCCATCGTATCGGCCACGAAGGCTTCCGCAACCTCATCGGTGTTGAGGCGGGTGGGCGTGCTTTGGGCCTCCTGCTCCAGCCGGCGCTGCTGCTCTATCTGCGCGGAGGGCGACACCGGCTCTGCCGCCGCCGTGGGGGCCGCTCTAATCTCGGGCTCGATGTTTTCCGAGGCCGCCGCGACGACTTCCTTCTTCTGCTGCGCGGCTTGGGTGGCGGAGCGCAGCCAGAGAAACAGACCCATGCCGACCAGCAGCACCAGCAGGCCGGTCAGGAGTAGCCAGTTGTTGCGCAGCGTTTCCAGCGGTGTGGCTTTGGACTGGCCGGCGGGCGCGGGCCGCTGCGGGCCGAAGTGCTCCGCGTCGTCGTGCGCCGCGGAGCCCATGGCTGGGGGTTGGGTGTGGGGATTTGCGGGTTCCATGGCAGCAGCGTTAGATGGTAGAGGCTCGGTTGATGACCCGCGAAGGCACCGGCAGCACCAGTACCCGCGCCCCGTTCAGCTCCCGCAGGGTCACTTCCAGGTAGCCTCGGTCGGTGGCCGCGTAGAGCGGAATGGCATAGGTCAGGTAGCCGGTGGTGCGGCCCGTAACCACTTGGTTGGCTAAGCCGCCCGAGGGAGCCAGCGGCCGGCGCGCTTCGTTCTTCTTGCGGGCCAGAAACTTCTTATGGGCGTTTTCCACCAGTTGGAAGTCGGTGAAATCGACGTTGTAGTCAATGGCCGAGTGGTTGATGACCTTGAAGCGCAGGTAGGTAAAATCCTTGTCGTTGCGCACGTTGGCCAACGATAAGACCAAGTCGTTGTCGACGACGGCCACGGCTTGGTGCTCCTCCCGCGTTTTGCGCAGCTGGCTGAGCTTGCCCTCCACGGCCGCTTTCTTCTCCCGCTCCTTGTCCAGGGCCAGCTCATTCTCCGGGGCCGCGCCGGCCGCCGTGCCCTCGCTGGTGCCGCTGCTCACGCTCAGCGCACCGTCTTTCTGAAAGTCGTACAGCTGCAGCACCGGCCGGTCCACGTACACGAGGCGGCCCATCCAGTACTTGGAGCCGTAGCGGATGAGGATGGGCGTGGGCGGCGCGGACTTGCGGCGGGCGCGCACGAACACGGCGTTGGCTTCAATCTTCACCAGGTAGTTATTGGCCATGCCCACATCGACCAGCGACACGGGGCCGCCGAAAACGAGGTAGGTAGTGGAGCTGTCGGACACGGCCACGTCCAGCAGCGCCGGGGCTGTCGGGGATGCCGCGGCGGGCCGCAGCACGGCCGTGGAGGATTGGGCTGACGTGGCCGACGCCAGCAGCAGGGGCAGGCCCAGGGCCAGCAAAAGCTTGGAAATCATAGTGCGATGCGCTTGAAGAAAGGATAGGGCTAATTGCCCGCTGCGGCGGGGGCTGGCGCAGCCGGAACTGCGGCCGGGGCTGGCGCGTCGCCGGCTGTGGGAGCCAGAGCGCCGGCACTGCGCTGGGCTTCCAGCAGAGCCCGCTGCCGGTCGGCTTCCTGCTCCTTCAGGGCCTGAAGCTCCTCCCGCGACACCTGCGGGTTGTAGGGGATGTAATCGAAGTTGGTGATGAGCATCCCGTAGGGGTTGGCATCGGAACGGTTGGTCTCGGTCAGGTTGAACTTGGCGGCCAGCGGCAAGGGCTCTTTCTGCTCGCCCCCGATGAAGATGCGCTGCTTGATGTACACCCGGCCCGACCAAGGGCGGTGGTTCATGTCGATGCTCACGCTGTCCACCGTCACCACGTTGCGGGCGGCGTACCGCTCGTAGTTCTGCAGCACCTGGCCCCGCGTGAAGCCGTCGTAGATGCGCCGGCCGCCGCGTCCCTCAATCAGGGGCAGGGCCGCGTCCAGGTTGGTTTTGTAGGTGTATTGGTCGTGGCCGAACATGGTCTGCATGAAGTTGCGCACCAGGTTGCGGGCCTCGTAGGGCGTGTGGGTTTCGGTAGTGGGCGCGGAGAGGGCGGCCACCGAGCCGGTCTGGCCTACCACGTACACGCGCCGGCCGCTGTTCTCGTAGGCGCGGTACACCAGAAAGCCCGCCGCCAGCGACACGAGCAGCAGGGCCAGGACGCTCCCCATCGCCAGGTTGCGCATGGTGGAGAATGAGGTACTTAGGTTTTTAGCGGAGTCCATTAAAAAGGCTGATTAAGTCAACGGGAGAGGATTGGCGAGGCTGGGGCTTTCTTCCCCACTGCCCCTAGTTGGCCAGGGGCAGGTACACTTGCTTGTCTTGGTAGGGGTACACCAGCAGCCGCTGCGGGTTATCCCGGTCGAGGTAGGTGTAGAGCACCCCTTGCACCGTGACGGGCTCCCCGGGCCGCACCTGCACAACCTTGCTGCCCATGCTCATCTCCGAGATATAGAAGCGCATCAGCGAGTCTTTCGGCGTCTGCAGCACCAGCAGGGCTGATTTGGGCTTGGTCTCCACGTAGCCCGTGGGCTTCCAGCGCAGCACCGCCTCGAAGGGAATCTTGTAGCCGGGGCCTACTTTGGGGTAGCCCGGCTTCACCCCGATGCGCCACATGGGCGGCAGGACGAGGGTGATAGGCTGCAGGGCCTGCCCCTTCACCGACACCAGCTCCAAGTAGCCTTCGGCCGGCAGCAGCTGCTCCACGCCGGCGCGCACGTCAACCGCCGAGGCCGGCCGGGCCGGGGGCAGCGCGTAGGCCGCCTTTTGTGCCGCCATACGGGCCTGTTCAGCGGGGCTTTCCGCTTGTGCTTCCAGCGCGTCGGCGAGGGCCGCGCTGGCTTTTTCTTCTTTGGATTGGCACGCAGTGGCTAGGCTCAGGGTCAGCAGGGCCAGGTAGCGGGTGGGATAGTTCATCGGAAAGGAGGGGAATGGTTAGGCCGTCCACAGCCCGGAAGGCCGTTGCCGGTAGGAAGGATTGAGGGCATCGGACATGGTAATGGAGGGCAGGCCCGCCGAGGCCGAGCTGCCGCCGCTTGGGACCGGGCCGGGGTCGGCTGAGTTGCCGCCCGCGCCCCCGCCGGAGCCGCCACCACCGCCACCCGAGGGGCCGCCGCTGCTCATGGCCCGGCCGATGGCCCCGGACACGCCGTGGCCGCCGCCGGCCATGCCGGCCGAAACACCGGCCGCCGCCGCTGCCGCCGACGTGGCCATGCCTACCACCGAGCCCACGAACCCTTGCGCGGCCGAGGAGCCGATAAACAGGCTCGTCAGGTAGGGTACCATGAGGTAGAGCATGATGAAGGCCACCGAGACAATCAGCTGGCGGGTATCCGACTCCGCCGCCACCGGGGCGGAGAAAACCCCGCCAAACGTGGTGTTGGAAGCCGTGTAGAAGGTGTATAGCAAATCCAGCAGGGCAAACGAGAGCCCCCAGAACTGCACGGCCAGGAAGTTCTGCAGCCACTTGATGGCCAGCTGGCCAAAGGCCGGCACGACCGACAGGCACAGGGAAATGGGGCCGCACACGAACAGGAAGCCCAGAATGAACTGCTGGATGAACTGCATGATTTGCCGAATCAGCAGCACCACTTCCCCGGTCACCAGCTGCAGCAGAATGTTGGTCAGGCTGAACGAGGTGATGGTTTTGAGCAGGTTGGCTATTTCCTGAGCCCCTTGCTCCACCACCGTTTTCTGCGAGAGTGTTTCCGAGGTGCTGATGGTCGCGCCCAGCGCCGAAGCGGCCGTGGAGCCGTCGGGGGTGGCAAACATGCGGGTGAACCCGGCTATGCCCGAGCTGAGCGTATCAATCAACTCCTTATAGAAGAAGAGCAGGAAGAATATCCAGACGGCCTTGATGATGGGGCCCCAGTCCATGGCCAGCCCGTTGCCCGAGATAAAGCCGCGCCCGATGGTGTAGAGCAGGGCAATGAGCATGAAGGTGGGCGTGATGTAGCGGCAGGCGCGCAGCACGATTTGCAGGGTCTGGTCGCAGGCGCTCAGAAAGCCCGGGTCGGCCCCGTAGGCGACCATTAGGTACAGGCTGCTCATTGGGCCAGGATGCCCTTGCGGGCCTGTTTATCCTCCACAAACTGGTCGACGGCGTAGTCCAGCCGCTGCACCTTCACGGGCTCGTACTGCGGGTTGCCCTCAGCGTCCAGCTTCGGCCGGCCGTTTCGGTCGAGCACCGGCTTCAGGTTGGTCTGCTGGTAGAACTTGACCAGCTTGTTGAGGTAGTTGCGCTCCACGGGCTTGGAGGTCAGGATGGCATCCAGTTGCGGCGAGGCCTCCACCCCGAAAATCTTGCCCTTCGCGCCCTGCTTGATGAATATCTCGCGCAGGGCCTCGGTGGAGCGTACCGACTTAATCAGGTCCATCTCGTGGCCGGTCAGGCCCAGCGGGGCCTGCAGCTGGGCCAGGGAGTCGGGGTTGACGTGGCGCAGGATAATCTTGGTAGCCGAGTTGTTGATGATGGCCGGCCCGATTTTGCTGCTGGTAATCTCGGTAATGCCCTGGGTGATGATGGTTACCGAGCCGTTGGTTTTGCGGATGGTGCGGTACATCGACTCGATGAATTCCGAGAGCACCCCGCTCAGCATGGTCCAGGCCTCGTCCAGGGCGATGTACTTGATGTCGTCAGGGAATTTGCGGAATAAGTCCAGCGACAGCTCGGTGATGAGCATGGCCACCACCGGGTAGAGGTCGGGGTCGGCCTGCACCTTCGCGAGGTCAAAGCAGATGAGCCGGTACTCGCTCAAATCCACGTCGCGCTTGGCGTTGAGCACCCGCTCGTAGCGGCCGCCAGTGATGTACTGGCCCAGCACCAGGAAGAACTGGTGCATGTCGATGTACTTCAGGTTTTTCTGGTACTGCCGGCGGGCGCCGTCCAGCGGGTCGGGCTCCACCCCGTCGCCGGGCTGAGCTACCGGCTTCTGCATTTCCTGGTCGTAGTGCTCGACGAAGCGGTAGAAGCTTTCCATGCCGGGAAACTCCTCGTCCTTTTGGTTCAGGTGCGGACTCTCATTCAGGCAGGCGTAGTACTCAATCAGAAAGCGCGAAAGAATGGTGCGCTCCGACTTGTCCAGGGCCGTGTCCTTGCCGCCCTTCCAGAGCGCGGCCAGCAAAGCCAGGTGAAAATTGGTTTTCTCGTCGTTGTAGAGCCACTTGCCCGAAGCGTCGCGCGGTACCACGAAGGGGTTGAACTCAATGGGCCGCTGCGGGTCGTACTCAAAGTAGGTGTTGTCGAAATCCTCGCCGTTGAGCGACTGCAGCACGTTGCGGTAAGTGCCGCCCACGTCCATGATAATCTGGCGGGCACCCTTCTCGAAGCGCTGCACAATCAGATTGCCGAAGGTGTAGCTCTTGCCCGAGCCCGAGGGGCCGATGACAATGGCGTTCTGATTGTCCAGGGCCGTGTTGAACAGGTTTACCTGCACCAGGTTGCGGAACCGGTCGGTGAGGTATTCGCCCACCGGGTCGGTTTTGTAAGTGGCCGTCCAGTGGGTGTAGCACGCGCCGCGGTCGGCGGTGCTCGTCAGCCAGCGGTCTGGTACTTGGTAGGCGTTGCCGGGCAGCAGGCCGAAGAACACCGGCAGGGCCAAGTAGCTTTCCACTACGCTTTCGGTGCCGAACATGTAGCGGAAGGCCGCCGTGGCCCGCTCCACGTTTTCGCGGCGGCTGTTATCGTTGGTGTCCCACAGCAGCAGGGAAAGGTGCAGGCCCACAATCTGCTTGTTTTCGGCCCGCACCTCGGCGGTAAATTCCTCAACCTCAGCCGCCCGTAGCGCATTGTCCTGGGTGGAGAGAAACGAGAGCGAGGCGTTGAGCTTGCGGTCAGTGTCCAGCGAGCTAAGCTCAGCGCGGGTATCCTGAACCAGCAGCGCCTGCGTCAGAATGTGCGGGCACTGCAGGACGTGGGTGAGCGGGTAGAGCATGGGCGCGGTGACGCCGTAGCTGTTCTTCACCGCCGGGTGGGCCTCGCTGCCCTGGCCCACCATCGAAAGGATATTCACCCGGTTCTCGCCCACGCTGAGCGCGCCCATGTCGTTGCCAATCTCGCGCTCTTGGCGCGTAGGCTGGCCGTCGAAGTTCAGATTGAAGTACTGCAGGTAAAGCTGGTGCATCTCCCGGCCGCTCAGGCGCTCAAACGCAACGCCGCCTAGGTTCTTGAGGCCCTGCACAAACTCCACGGCGCTGGCTTCGGCCAACTCCAGGGTCTGGACGAGCTGCGCGAAGGGGTTTTTCATCAGGGCTTCGCCGGCGCGGGCCACCAGGGCATTCACGGCGTTGGTGCGGGGCGCTTTCACCGCCACCGGCGCGAAGGAGAGAAACAGGTAGGACTTCTGAAACAGCACCAGCCGCTCGAAGAAGTGCTTGTTCATCTTGCCCTCGAAGTAGGTCTGCTGGGTTTTATCTTCGCGGTAGGGCCGGTCGTAGTAGACGTCGGTTTTCTGCACGATGGTACCCACCGGCAGGGGGCGTAGCACGCCCACCAGCGCGGTCTGGAAGGCCTCGTAGTCGTCCACCGTCCAGCTTTCCATCTCGGCCGGCTCAATGACGAAGCCCACCGCGACGCGACCATCCTTGAAGACCACCTTATCGCCCTCAAAGCTGTGCACGGGCATCACGGCGTCAAACGCGGCCGTTTTTGGTTTTTTTGCCATGAATAGTGGGAATGGGAAGGGAGCCCACCGCCAGGCGGCGGGGCTGAATGAAGGTGTAGGAGAGCCAGCCCATCAGGAAGCCGGGGGCTTGCGTGCGGGTGAGGTAGCGCAGGCTCAGAATCAGGCCCACTTCCGTGAGGATGACCACCAGATAGACCATGCGCGGAATCTTGACGGCCATGCCCAGGAAGCCCAGCAGCAGCACGGAGCCGATGAACAGGCCCACCAGCAGGCCCAGGTCCTGCAGGTTCATGCCCAGCACCTGCGCGGGGCGCTCAATGGATTTGTAGGAACGCATGGCAGCGGCCTAATCAGTGATACCACCCCCGTCGCTGCCACCCACGGCGCTGACCAAATCGTCCTTGAAGAGTTGGAAGCCGAACCAGAGCAGCACCCCGCCCACCAGCCAGCCCAAGGAGCCCAGCGCGTCAGGTGAGCCCTGAATAAACTTCATTACCACCCGAATCAGACCGATAATCAGGATGATGGCGAAGATGACCTGCACGATGCCAATCACCTTTTCCTTGACCTGGGTGAGAGCAGCTTCGGCGCTTTGCGCCCGCGCCGCGCTGGTGGAGAGAGCCAGCACCGTCAGTAGCGCATAGCCGCGCTGCTCCAGCTTGGAAGGTTGGTAGGCTTTGCCGGCTACCACCAGGTTTGCCGCCAGATTGAGGGGTTTGTTGAGCATAGGAGTAAGAAAAAAAGGGAAGGAAGTAGGGCGCTTATCGCCCGAAAAGCAGGGCAGAATGAGCGCGGAAATAAGGTGTAGTGCCGGAGGGATGCATGGCTAGGCGGAGCCTTCCTTGATGAGGGCGGTCAGGGCGGCTTTCTGGCTATCGGTGCCGGTGCGCAGGGCCGCCCGGTTGCTTTTTCTCAGCTCTGCGGCGGCTTTGCGGTTGGCCTCATCATTCTTGGTGCGCGTGGCTTCCGTGAGTGGGTTGCTGTAGATGGCCTGGGGCACGGTGGCTTCCCCGGCCGCTTCTGGTTCGGCCGGCTCGCTGTCGGCAACTGTCGCCGCTTCGGCCGTGGCCGGTGCTACTGCGGGCTCTGTCCTATCAGTGCCGAGCATATCCAGCACGTTCACCTTTGCGCCGGGCGCGTGGCGCGAGGACTGCAGCGGAGCCGTTCCGGCATCTTTGCCGGAAGCCGGGCCCGGCGTGTTTGGCTGTTGCGCCTGTTCATCGGTGCGGTTCTTGGTCGCTTCGCTGTCAACTGCCGCCACGGCCCGGGCCTGCTCTTCCTGTACCTGCTGGTCTTCGTCGGGCATGAGCCGGGCCAGCGCCTTACCGGGAGTCGGCGGCGAACTTGGCGCGACTACCTCCCGGGACGGTAGAATAGTTGCGGGGCCATAATGAAAAGACCACACCGAGCGGTGGTTGCTCTTGGCCACGAGGTCAGCCGGCTTGCTCTTACTCTTGATGCGCCGCCAGGCCAAGCCGGACAGGGCAAACAGTAAAAACAGGGTGAACACAACGATAAAGGCCATTTTCATATGAGCCATGCTTACGGCTGGTATTCTGAAAGAGTTCTGAAAGATTTCTAAAATGATTATTTTAGTATTCTGTAAAACCTCTGATAAGTTTCTGCGTTAGGGATGGGCAACCGTATTTTGGCCGGTTCAGCTTCTCTGAGCTACCGCCGAAACATGGGGTATCATGGTGGGATTTGTGTTAGCCATTTGCAGCGAATGGCTTCAATTCGTGTCTTTGTAGACTATGCCTCTCGTTAGGTCTACTTACACACCTCTTCAACCCTCACAAAGCCACCACCCGCATGGTACCATCGCCACACATTTCGGCCCCCCTGGGCTTCCCCGACCTAAACCTGACCGTTCCCTATGCCGACGTTTTACGCTATGCCCAATTCCGCCTGCTGATGCTTCCCAAAGGGGAGCTGAAATCGTTCTGCGAGCAGCATGAGCTGCCCTACACCAGTATCGTAGGACTGAAAAACAACTCCCTGAAGCGCGAAGAGCCCCGCCTGCTGCAGCGCCTGCTCCGCAACCTCGACGTGGCCACTGAGCTAATCAGGATTCCGCCCAACAGCGAGAGCCCGCGCTTTCTATTCCCCAGCCAGGAGGCCCTGACCACTTTCCAGAAGCAGCTGAAATGCTTCGACAGCGGCACCCCTCCCCTGCCCGGCTCCGAGCACGCCGCCGGCGCATCGGCAGCCCCAGCCCCGTAACCTCGACCGGATAGTTTTCTGGGTAGCCAGGCGGCCTCATTCCCCGCCTCCCCTTCCCCGCCCGGAGCTACTGGTCATCAACGACCACTTGTAAGCTCCCCGCGATGAATGCCCCTATCCGAGAAAACGACCCCACCGAGCTTGACCGGTTCAAGCGTGACATTGACTTGGTAGACTACGCCGAGCGGCAGGGCTATCAAGTCAGGAAGGAAGGCAAGCGCGGCGACTGGCACCAGCTCGAAAAAGACGGGGAGGTGCTCATCGTCACCCGCAAGGCCGACCACCAGGTGTACCTGAACACCGGCGACGACTGGGACAAGGGCAGCGTTATTGATTTTGCGAAAACCCGGGGCGGCAACGGCCACGGATTGAATTTGGGGCAGGTTCGCCAGCAGCTACGCGAGTATCTGCATGACGGGCCTGCCCCAGCCCGTGTTTATGGTGCCCCGGTGGACGTGAGCCGGCTCAATGCCCTGCCCGTGGGCGACCCGGACCATGAGCGCCAGCAGCAGGAAGACCGCAAAACGCGCCTCATTGCCGAGGTGCTGGGCGTAAATAAGGAGCTAACCGACCGCAGCTACCTGCACGGTCGGGGTATTACCAATAGCACAATTGATAGCCCGGCTTTTCAGGGGCGCATCTTCACCGCGCAGCAGAACGAGCACAAAAACACCGCTTTCCCGCTCTACAACGAGCAGGGTTTGGCCAGCGTCGAGCAGAAGAACGAGCACTACAAAAATCTGCTGCCGCTGCCCAAAAACGGCATCTGGGTATCGCACCCCACCCAGGGCAAGGATACGCCGGTCGAGCGGGTGGTCGTGTCCGAGTCGGCTATTGACTCCCTCTCCCACTACCAGCTGAAACACGCGCAGGACCCCCGAAACACCCTTTACGTGGCTACCAGCGGCACGCCCACCGAAGCGCAGGTTGCCCTGATTCAGCGGGTGATTGATAAGCAGGAGCCCAAGGAAATCGTGCTGGCCAATGACCGCGACGCTGGCGGGCGGCAGTTCAACATGAACTACATGAACGAGCTGCACCCGGCCCGCCCGCTGGTTCCCGTGGCCGACCAGGAGGCCTATAAGGAAGCCAGCCGGCCGGTGGAGTGGCATGCCACGTCCGACAAGTACCACACGGCCCTGAAAGTGAGCTACCGCCACGACAGCGCTGAGAGCGGGGCGGCCCAGGTGCAGCAGCTAACTGAGCGGGTAGCCCGGATGAACGGCAACCAGGAAGCCGGCCCTACCATCGAGCTGGAAGTGCAGCGCAGTACCGAGCGGGAAACCGTTCTGCGCCTGTCGGTGGCTAAGGCCGATACCGCCCAGCTCGAAGTAATCAGCCAGGAGCTGTACCGCCAGCGCGAGCAGCTGCGGCCTGAGCAGGAGCGCGGCCAGGAGGCTTTCATCCGGGTCGATTATCCGCAGGCCAAAGACTGGAACCGGGAGCTGGAGCTAACGGCGCAAGGCCTGAGCGCCGAGCAAATCCGCGCCCAGGCGCAGCTGGACGAGCAGCAGCGCGCCGCCGAGCGGGACCAGCGCGAGCAGCAGCGGCAGGCAGAATACGCCCGCTCCGCCGCGATGGAGCGCGCCGAGCAAGAAACCCGCCGCCAGTACGACGAGCGGCAGCGGCAGCAGCGGGCAGACGACAACAGCCCCGAAAGCCAGGCCGAGCGGCAGGCGGAGGACCGTCGCTTCAATCAGGCGATGATGGGCGCGGCAGTCGCGGACGCCGGCCGCCAGGATGCGGAGCGCCCGTTCCGCTCCTACCGAACCGAGCAGGAAGCGGCAGCGCACACGGCGCAGTTCGTGCACGCCCGGGACGCGGGCCTGGTGCTGCTAAAGGAATATATCAACGATAACCCCCCTCCTACCGGCCGCAAAGTTGATGAGGCCGAGCAGGCTGAGCTACGCGACCAGGCCCGCTTCGCGGCACGCCCGGCGGCCGCCGACCTGCCGGCAGCCCCGGCGGAGACGAAGGTGGCAACCTGGCAAATTGATGAGCTGGAGCCCAACACCACAGGCCGCGCCGAGGCCTGGAAGGAAGTGCTGGATAATTCCGGCTACTCGATGCGGACGAGTGAGATTCGCAGCACGGTGGATGAGCAGGGCATCCGGCGGGCGGAGTTCGACATGACCTACCGCAACGACCAGCCCGATATTGCCATCATCCATGCCATCGTTTCCAATACCAACGCCCGCGCCGAGGCCGGGCGGGAGCAGTATGCTGGTGTGCGGGTAGCGGAGAGCGAAGCCGACCAGGCAGCGCGCCAGGCGGCGGCCGAAGTCGCCCCCATCCAGCCCCACAACCGCGACCGTAGCTTGGATGTGGCCAAGAAGCCGCCGCTCGAAGCTTCGGCCGGTGCGCCGGGCAGTGAGAAGCAGGTAATCATCAAAGTAGACGAGCCCGCCATTGCTCCGGGCGAGCGGGGCCAGGCCGAGGCCGTGCAGGCTGCCGTTATCGGCAGCGGAGCGAAAGCCGGCGACATTCAGAGTACCACCGCGGCCGACGGTATCCGCCACTCGGAGATGAAAGTCACTTACCGCACCGACCAGCCGGAACTTGGCCGAATTAGCCACACGCTGGACGCAGTGGCAGAGCAGCCCGGCAGCCACGTTGTGGAGCACAGTAGTGACCGGGCTGAGCGGCGGGAGCTAAGCAAAAGTCAAGAGGTAACCACGCCGGCGCGGAATACTGAAATCACGCGCTGAGTATGGCGGTTTCGGCCGACTACCTTGCAAACACCCGGGCGCTGGTGACTTTTTCAAACGACAGTTCAAGCCCTTCCTCGCTCACCCAAAGGTCAACGGTTTTGGAATAAGAGAAAATGTGCAGCAGAGGCTTGGTAAGTGCATTCGTGACAATGCACACCCGGTAGTTGGGGCTATCTGCCAACAGGCAGCTGTACTCGTTGGCCGTTAGCTCAGCGGCAATTGCGGTACCGGATAGCCCTTTGACCTCCAGCTTCAGCCTGACACTTCCGTTGGTAGCGGTCAGGTCCCACCCAACCTTCGCGGCTTCTACGGATTCAAGGTCGTACCCCAGCTTTCGATAGTAGTCCCACGCTGTTTCAATAGCCTTTTGCTCAATGGCTAGTCGTTTAAGTACGTCGGGCTGCCTGGGCGACCGGCCTTTCTTTCGGGTAGCCGGAGGGGAAAGTATCCCGCCCCTAGCAATGTAGGCCTGCACCTGCTGCACAAAGTCCAGGTTGGCTTCATCGTCGGCGTACCAGACGTTACTTTGACCCATGCTTTTGGCCTTGCTTCTGGGAACAGGAAACAGTCGGGAGTCCCGGGACAGTAGCACGACATCAGTCGCTGCTGCCGTAGCATAGAACTCCATCAGGTGGTCCTGCCACAAGTGGCGGGAGTTAGCTGGGCGCGGTCGTTCCGTGCGGAATAGCGTTGCGTTCTTATACCAGCCCACGATGTAGCTGCCGCCACCTTCCTTAGCTGGTCGGGGAGCTGTCCAGACGACGGTTACGCCCTCGATACGGTCATCTGCCCTGGCTGCTCCAAGTCGCTCAAGCCTGATAGCACCACCGTGGGTGGTTCGGACGTAGCCGTAATACCTGCCCCGATAGGGCTTAAAGTTGAAAATCTCGCCTCCCCATCCCTGCTCCCTGGTATGGGCCCCGCCTCCCGTGATGGGGTCGAGGTTCCGGTGGTTGCCCGCGTAGGAATCCATCCAGCCGGTATTGAAAAAGATAATGCGCGGCATAAGTAGCAGGGGGCAATGGTTTCAATAGACTTCGCGGATACAAGGCTTAGGCAAGCGCGGATTTCGGTTGTAAAGAACTTCTTCGCTTTTTAACAGACTTCAGTGCCCGCTCAGTGCTGCCTACAAATGGATGCCATTGCAGCTGGTCGTAGTCAGCGGGCTTGGGTGGTATTGCGTCCCGGTAGAACCCGTACAGCTGGTAAGCCCGGTACTTCAGTACCTGTTTACACTCCGGGAAATGGTCCGCGAGACTGTGAATGGCACTGGGAATGAGTACCAGGTTTGGCAGTGAACAGTAATACAGCGGGTCGTATGCTTCGCCCTGCTCGTCGTAGATGTGGCAGGTATGAAACTGCGTGATTTTATCAGCTTCTGCACGGTAGCCGAGAGCGGTTTTGATGGCAATATTCGCTTTGGAGTTGTTGTCTAGGTAATTACCATCAGCGTAAGCGCGGACCGTCTCATTATTTTTCGTCCGGGCCCGGCGTACGTTGCGAAACCACCGGGCAGTATCGTTGCCGTCTTCTTGGCGCAGAGCTTCAATTACCGTGGGATGCACCCAGAGTGAAGTAGAGGCTACAAGTTGCAGAAGCGGGGTAATGTGGGCATGGAGTAGGGCATTGCCATTCATAGTACAGCTAAGAAAAGACGCTTCACATTCATGTTAAGACGCGGCGTCCGTGAATCGGAGAAAAGACACAATTGCGTCCTCTGCGCGCTGGCAGGCGGGCGTTTGGACTTCGGGGAGCAATTAACCTTTGGGTGATTTGCTGCTTGCGTCCAGCTTCTGTTGCAGTGAAGCAAAGCGAGAGTCCAAAGTAACCTGGGCGGGAGTGTATTCCACCCATTCCCTTTGATGAGCAGGAGCCGCTGCAGGTGCTGCGAGCAGGACCGTGCCGCCGGTACCGTGGAAGCCCTGCACGGCCGCGTGGGGCTCAAATCCATTGGGAAGGCAATCAGACGGCACATGCACGCGGGCCTTGGCTCGCGTCAGGGCGACGTAAAGCAAGTTGATTTCCTCGAACACACGGGCCCTGACACCCGGCTCCGGGGGCTTGGCTGCAAATTCCTCTTCCAGCTTGTCAACGGTGGCCTGCGTGATAAAATCCGGGATAAGCTGCACCTGGTCGTACTCCAAGCCTTTGCAGCGGTGCACCGTGGAGAAGTAGAGCTGAGCCTGGTCGCGGGCACCATCAGCAACGTGCAGGCGCTTCAACTCCTTGATGAGGTCGATAACGTCGTTGCCGTAATCCTCCACGATGGTGATGAGCATCTGCAGCTGCCCATCCTCGGTCTGCTCGGCGTAGTCGGTCAACTCATCCAGATTGGCCATTTTGCGAATCAACGGGTCTTTGATGGCCTCGCTCCGTCCGTTGTAAAGGGCCAGCACGTCCGTTAAGCTCGCGCCCTCCCCCGCGTAGGTGTAAGAGTTGATGTTGCCCTCGAAGTACACCCGGCGCAGCTGCTGCCGGTGCTCTTTGACGTACTCGATAGCCTTGAGCAGCAACCCCAGGTTAGTGCGGCCGATTACGGCGCGGGTAGTGCCCTCGCTTGGTGCTTCCTGCGCGGCACCCGTTACCACTAGTTGGGGGCCTGCACCCAGCTGCGCTTTCCAGCTCAGAACGTGTGAGGCCAGTTTGGCGATGGGAGGCCCAAACCGGAAACTAGTACTCAGCTGCAGGCTGGGATAATCCGTTCTTTCCAGCGAGTTGACTGCGTGCCGCCAGCCGTAAATCTGCTGGTGGGTATCTCCGACAATCACCTTGGTAGCCGGTTGGCGGAAAAAGATATCCAGCATGGCCCCGGAGGCGTCCTGGCCCTCATCGAACAGGATGACATCAGCCGGCAGGAGGGTGTGGCTCAGCTGAAACTTCTTCAGGTAGAAGTCGTGGGTAATCGCAATTTCACCGCGGTCCATGCGGGCCAGCAATTCCCGGCAGCTTCGTTCGATGGTAGCATAATGCTTACCGACAAATTCCCGAGCCTTCGGGTCGGTTAGCGTGGCCAGATAATCGAGCCGTTGCACCTGCGCCTGGTCGCTGTTGCAGAAATAGGTTACAAACTTGGCAATGTGATTGGCCAGCACATATTCCTGGTGCCGCTCCTGCCCGGTGCCCCGGGGCAGCTTGAGCATTTCTACCAGCTCGTGCGCCCGATATCCTTTATTGTTGAGTTGGTAGCGGCTGCCGCGCACCACGTAGCGGTACGCCAGCGAATGAGCTGTCTCTACCACTACGTTCGGTAGGCCAGCTGCCTGAAACTTGCGAATCGCTTCCTGCCGCACGGTTTTGTTGAAGGCAAGGTACAGGATGCGGGCCGTTGCCGGTTGAGCGCGGGCGTATTCAACCATCGTGGTGGTTTTACCACTCCCAGCGACGGCGTTGATTTTCAAGTGACCCCTGGAAGCCAGGATGGCAGACTGCTCAGCCGTAAGATTCATCACAAATTATTTCCGCCGGCCAGCGGCTAGCGCCCTGCCAGACTTGGTATAGTGTTGCCTGCTGAAATACACCTAAAGCCCGCGAGGAGCTACGCGTATTCCAGGATAAGTTCGGCAGAGATGCCCAGCTTTTGGTAGAGGCGCTTGGCCAGGTCCAGGTTGATGGCGCGCTTGCCGTTGAGAACTTCGCTCAGCCGGCTGTTGGCAATGCCGAGCAGAGCCGCCATGTCCTGCTTTTTCAAGCGGCGCGCCACCATCTCCCGCTCCAGCATGCCGACCAGCGAGGTAGGCGAGATGGGACGGTGGCCGTGGTCGTTTTCGTATTCGTTCGCGGCGTGACCGAGGGACTTTATTTCGTCCAGGTTGCCGGGCTCGTTATCGATGAGGTATTCAAGCCGCGTCATCGCGGCCTGATACTCCTTTTCAGTGTGCAGGATGAGTGCCATTGTGCGTGTGGGGTGAATGACTGGAATAAAAGAAGGGGGCTCAGACCGTCGAGGTGTCGGGGATGCGGTCATACTCAGCGTGGGTGCCCACGAAGCGGACGTACACCTGGTAGGCCGGGAAGAAGATGCGGACAATCAGGCGGAAGCGGTTGCCCAGAATATTGAACACGTAACGGTTGTTGCCGACGTAGCGAGCGGGTACATCAGCGGCTGTCTGCCACTCCGCCGCCTCGGCCATCTCAAACCACTCCAGCAGGGCTTGGGCTACATCAGGGTGTTGGGTATTTCCATAGTCTCTCAATCTTTTCTTAGTAAGTATCTCCATAGTCAATAAGCATAATGTCTAGCAAAAAGCGGCGCGAGGGCACGGGTTACAGTTCCTAAGTAAAGATACGTAAAATTTCTGAATCAGGTAAAAAAATTTACACAATACAGAAATTGGGGCGTGTCCCTTCGGGCCGGGCTGTTCGGGGCTGCGGCTGCGCCTCCGGTCCTACGGACTAAACCCCTGCCATCCCTCACGCAAAAGGCCGTCGCGCAGGCCATTAGGCGGCGCGGCCGGGTTGCCGACGACTACGCGGCGCTCCATCGACCGCAGCCCGGCCGCGCCGCCTGACGGCCTCTACCATTGGAAAGAGATTCGGAGCCGGGAGCCAGCCGGCTGAAAAAGCCGCCCCACTCCCAGCAGGGTGCTCGTGAGTCTTCTACTGTTTCGTGACCAAGCAGAATTAGGGGCGGTGGGGAAAAAAAGGCGGGAAAAGAGGGGCTTAATTTAAAGAAAATAATTGTAGTAAGTACTAATAATAATTGTATAAAGTGCAACTAATTGCGCGTTGCTGCCGTTTAATAAGTATAACAAACGAACGGAATAACAGCCTTTTAGCCATGAAAAAGACCAGCAAGCCCGCCGCCAAGAAAGCCACCAAAGCAGCCGCAACCCGGCCCGACGTGTACCAGATTGTGACGGACCGGATTATTTCGGCGCTGGAAGGCGGTATCATTCCGTGGCGCAAGCCGTGGAACGCGGTGTATGGCCTCCCCCGCAATTACGCCACCGGCCGCGTGTACAGCGGAATCAACCTGTTTCTGCTGCATTTCAGCGGGGCCCTCCCCTTCTTCATGACGTTCAAGCAGGCGCTGGCGCTGGGCGGCAACGTGAGAAAAGGGGCCAAAGGCCATCAGGTGGTGTACTACAACATCAGCAAGCGCGAGAACAAGGAGACCGGCAAAGAAGAGAAAATGCCCTTCCTGAAGTATTACACCGTGTTTTCAGTGGAAGACATTGAGGGCATCGAGTTCAATCTGCCCGAGGTAGCCAAGCAGGAGTTCACCCCCAGCGAAGTGGCCGAAGGCATCGTGGAGGCGTGGGACGGCAAGCCCGCCATTCAGCACCTGCACCAGCGGGCCTACTATTCGCCGGCGCTGGACTTTGTGAACATGCCCAAGCCGGAAACCTTCACCACGTCGGAGGGCTACTATCAGACCCTGTTTCACGAGCTGACGCACAGCACCGGCCACCAGAGCCGCCTCGACCGGGCCGACCTGACCGCCGGCGAGGGCAAGCAGAGCAGCAGCTACGCCCGCGAGGAAATGACCGCTGAAATGGGCGCATCCTTTCTGAGCGCGGCGGCCGGCATTGCGACCGAGCAGACCGAAGAAAACGCCGTGGCCTACATTCAGAACTGGCTGGAGCGGTTAAAGAACGACAAGAAGCTTGTGGTACAGGCCGCCAGCAAAGCCCAGCGCGCCGCTGAAACGATACTAGGGACGACAGCGGAGCCGGAGGGCGAGGCCGATGAGGTGCAGGCCCCGGCAGCCGCGCCGGTTGCCAGCGCGCCGGCTGCGGTGCTCGACGACATCGACCGCGAGTTTATGGCCGCCGAGCTAAGCTGGCTGCAGCTCGCATAGCCCGCCGGGCGGGGCTGGCCGCTTGCGAGCGGCTAGCCCTAGCCCTAATCCTAGCCCTAACTCTAACTCTAGCCTGCTTATGAAAGCCAGTGAAGCCCCCACCATCCAGAGCCCAGCCTGGAACGAGTACCGCAGCCGGGTGATTGCCGCCGTTGCCGACGTAGAAAACCTGATGCGGCAGTTGAATAAAGGCATTAACAGCGAAGTGCTCGCCGAGGAGGTTGCCGAGCGGCTGGGGCTGGAGATTGACACGTCAGCCGCCTACGACTCCCTTCTGAAGCTGGTGCGGGCAGTTCGACCCATTGCCTGCGAAGGCCTGCGCCGCACAAGCAAGCAGCACGGCGGGCAGTTTCAGCTAGCACTATAACCCCAGACATGAGCAGTCCCCTAACCACCATCAGGCACGTTACCCGTGACGTGCAGCAGGCCCTTGCCAACAATTGCTGGTCGGTATTTCACCGCGCCGCCGCCATTGAGGCTGTGTCAGCGCCGGCGGCGTACCGCGTGAGCCAGGCCCGGACCCGGCGGGGCCAGTTTCAGGTTCGCTACCTGCAGACCGGGCAGTGGCACCGGGTAGCCCCGGCCGACCTGCTTTTTCAACAATAGCCCCCTCCCCTCCCCCACCGGACCGTCCGCAGTCGGCCAACTTCTCACCTTGCCCCTTGCTTTATGAATCGTCCCCCTCAATCCTACCCGAGTACCACGGGCTTGCCCGCGCAGGAAGCGTATCTGGTCATTGAGCAAAAGCCGCGTGACAAAGCCGAAAGAATCCGGCTGGCAAAGCTTCGCCAGTACGTGCAGCATCACACGCATCAGGCGGATTTGCGTGACCTCGCCCCGGCTGTGCGGGAATTGATGGGGCCGGGCTACCAGATTGGCTGTGGAAGCTCGCACATCTGGATTCTGCCGCTGGCTGGCGATGATATGCCAGCAACTCCCGAACGACTGGCCATCGTGGCTGACCGACTCACAACGACTTTGCAGGACTGGAATGGCCCCCGCGTCAGTACCCGGCCGCAGAAGGATACGGCGGCTTAGCACTTTCCAGCAGGAAAATTGCTGGTTCGCGTTAACTGTTTCTTCCCCACTGCCCAAAAAACCAAGGGCAGCCCTACTAGGAGCTGCCCTTGGTTGGCGTATCAGCAGCAAACGTGCTGCGGCATTATTAGAATAAGCGAGGTCCGGTGACCAAGCCGGCTGGTCATCCTTAACCAGTCCTAGCGCGCTAATTGACTGGCGGGAGCTTGCCCTGCTTGCGCAGGTGCGCCTCGTAGTGCCGGTGGGCCGCGTGCAGGTAGCCGATAATATTTGTCGGCATATCCGGCCCTTTAGGAAGCTGAACGATAATCTTGCGAATTTCCGACCACACAGATTCCGCAATCCTCACCCCTTTCAACTCACCCGTTGGCTCCGGGCCCGCTGCTGCCGGCTTGCGGCCACGGGGACGGCGCTCAACCGGGGCCGCAGGCACGGAAGTAGCTGCGGCTTCCGCCACCGGCTGAACAGCAGCCGGCGCGGGCTCTGGCGTGGGCTCAACTGTTGTTACCGGCTCGGGCGTTGGCGCAGGCACGGGTGACGCTACTGGGGCCGCTACCGCTTCTGCAGGGGCAGTCGCAGCCGGGGTAGTTGCCTTGCCTTCGGCTTCCAGGCGGGTTTGCTCCCCTCCCATCCCAGCGCGGGCTTCGGCGCGCAAGGTCTCATCAACCGGGATACGCTTCCGGGGGCCTTCAATTTTCGCTTTTACAAAGGGAGACTTTGCCATTACTTAATTTCGGTTGGGGTGGTATCGGTCGTTTCTTCCAACTCAACGCCGACATCGGCTTTGCGGCGGGGTAGGTCCAGCTTTTCTATCAACTCGTCGCATACGCGCCGGATTTCCTCTGAGCTATCCTTGGTGCCTCCGGCGTAGTTGCGGTAGGCCGGGGTCAGCAGGCTGTGCAGCGTGGAGGCGCGGCTGTACACCATGCGGTGGCTGAGGTAGGACTGGAAGCGCGAGAGGCCCAGCTCGTCAATGTAGTCGTCCATCTCCTTTTCCTCCCGGCGGCCGCTGATGCGCTTCGTGGCGAGACCGAAATACTGGAAATCCACCTCGGCCTTGTCGGCTGCTTTCTTGAGCGCTTCCAGGATGCCCATAAACTCGGCCGTGGAGGCGCGGTCCAGGTAATCTGATACCAGCGGCACTATTACCGCGTCGCAACCCGTGAGGGCGTTGAAAACGTCTTCCCCGTCGGCCCGGCCGGGAATGTCGATGATGATAAGGTCGTAGTCGTTTTCCGGGTTGTCGATGAAGTCAAAGATGCTCTTCAGCGACATGGGAAACACGTCGTAGGGGTAATCCGCCGCCGGGTCTGACTCACGCAGGATAGCCAGGCTGGGCTCGTCCAGCTGCTGGCGGGTTTTGACGATGCTCTGCTGGTAGTCACAATCCAGGATGGCGATTTTCAGTCCGTACTCGATAGCCAGAGGAGCCGCGAGGACGAGGGCCAGGGTTGACTTGCCCGAGCCCCCCTTTTGGGTAGCAAAGCTGATGACTTTTGACATGGGGTTACTGGTTAAGGTAAGCTAGCGCTGATGCCCCAGATGGTCAGGCCCGGGGAAGGCAAATGTAAGCGAAAATGTCGCAAAGTAGTAAAGTCGCATTGTCGCAAAGTTGTGTAGTCGTAAAATGACTAAGTAGTAAAAGCAATAAGTTGCAAAGTAGTATTTGCTACAAGTAGTAAAAATGCATTGTAGTAAAGTAGTAATGTTGTAAAAACTCAAAGATGCCACATTAGCACTCGCATACATTCTGCGTGTAGTAAAGTCGCATTGTAGTAAAGTAGTAACACGTCGGCAGAGCAAACTCGTCAATGTAGTAAAGTAGTAATGTCGTAAAGTAGTAAGCTGATGCTGCCAGGCAATGCTGAGCTTAATGACAACAACAGTCGATGCGTGCAGGGCAAAGTCGTAAAGTAGTAATGTTGTAAAGTAGTAGTAGATATCAAAAAACCTTCGCGGGCTAATGAGCGCGGGAAAGGATAGAAGCTACACCTGTTGCCCAGATACACAGCAGGCAGGACGAAGCAGTGCGGTAAGAGCAGGAGAGGAGTTGCGGTGGGAGTAAGCCAGAACACAGCGGCAGGCCGGGGTAACAATAGAGAAAGGCTAACCCAATGCCACTCGTAATACGTACCCGTAGTTCTGAAATAGTTCTCAAATAATTCTGAAATCCCTCTTGAATGTAGTGTAGGTAGTCTTAGCAAGAAGAGTATCACATACAGGGTACTAAGCACCTGTAAGTGTGATACTTGGATTTAAGCAGAGCTTAAATCTATAGGTTTGTTAAGATAACTAACTGATTTGTAGGTTAAAAATAACCTAGAGAGGGCGGGCAGAAGATTGATTCTACCTATGCCAACCAACCCCGCTACGAAGAGCGTCAACGTACCTGCAGCCACTCATTTTCTACTGAGCAAAGAGGCCAAGCGGCTACAGATAAGCCAGGCTGATTACACCGGAGCGGCCGTGCGCTACTTCGCGGAGCGCGGGCTGCACCCCGTGGAGGATGTGGCCCGCGAAGGCCAGCTGATTATGCAGCAGGTAAAGAAGCTCGGCGACCGGGTATTTGGGTATCTGCAGGAGCAGGAGCGTAGTCTGCTGCTGCCAATACTGGAGGAAATGCTTCGTAGTCGGGTGACGCTGGAGCGCGTGCTGCGCATGAATGAAATCCTGGTAAACAACCTGACGCAGCAGCTAGGCGGCCTTAATGAGGCGCAGTTAAACGAGCAGCGGGAGGGCTTAAAGCAGCTGCGGGCGCAGAACGAAGACATGATTGAGCGGCAAGCGAAAGAGGCGATAGCTAACGCTCAACAAGCGGATAAAGGCAGAATAAATGCTGGCGATACGGTGGCAAAAGCAGTCAAGAATTAAGCGCAGAGCCACCGATGTATATCAAGCTAATCAACCCCGCGACGCACGGGAAAGCGGCTTACAGCAACAGCGGAAGCAGTGCGCAAACGCTCAATTATCTGAAGCAGGAAACCGGGCGGGACGGGGAGGAAGCCACGTTTTTCGGGGCTGATAGCGACGGCCTCAGCGCGGCCGAGGTAGGGCAAAATATCGATTCTAACGTGAAGGGACTGCGGGCCGGCGAAGCCAAATTCTACTCCCTGGTGATTAGCCCCAGCGAGGCCGAGCTGACGCACATCGGCAACGACGAGGCCAAGCTGAAAGACTATACCCGGCAGGTGATGGCGCAGTACGCCGCCAACTTCAGGCTGAAGGATGGGCGGGAGCTAGGTAGCCAGGACCTGGTGTGGGGAGCCACGCTGCACCAGCAGCGCAGCTACCGGGGCACCGACCCGGAAGTGAGCACTGGCCAGGCCAAGATAGGCGAGCAGCGGCCGGGCCTGCAGACGCACATTCACGTCATCGTGAGTGCCCGCGACGCGCAGCAGAGAATCACGCTGAACCCCGGCGGCCGCCGCAGCCGCTTTGACCTGATGCAGTGGCAGGCAGCGGCCGGCCGGCAGTTTGAGAAGCAGTTTGGCTACACGGCTCAGGCCCACGAAAAGCTGCGACCCAAGCAGCGCGATGGTAGCCGGGATGCCGGCCGCGCAGTCAGGATTGGGGAGCGGGTGGCCGCCCTCAACCTGCGCGTGCTGAAGGAAGAGCGACTGGACCCGCTGCGGGTCCAGCAGATTGCCCAGGGCCGCGAGTACGACAAGACGTTTTACCGCTCCCTGGCTACCGTCGAGCGGCGGGCGCAGCAGGGCCAGCCCATTGATAACGCCTACCACCTGCTGAGCACGGGCCGCGAGCGGCCGGAGCCGCAGCACGCGGCCAGCACCATGCTCCACGCCGTGCAGCAGGCGGTGCGCTCCAACACGGGCCGCGAGGAAAAGACCGAGCACCTCAGCGAGAAAAGGGGCCGCAACAGCGCAGAGCTGGACATTGAAATGTAGCGTGCCCGCTCGCCCCATCATCATCCTACCCATCTAAATCAGCTTTCAAGCCTATGACCAGTCAAGCACCTCGGCCAGCGGCCAGTACCCAGGGCGCGGGCCTCTTTGTTGTCCTGCTGCTGCTGGCCATTATCGGCGGCGACTACTACGTGCTCCTGCACGGCCCCGAGATTGCCGAGGCCCGCCGGGCGCAGCTCATCCAGGCGGCCGGCATACCAGCGGACAGCCTGACGCCCAAAGAGCGATTGGCGGCTACCACGGCGCGCATTGCCGAGCGGCAGCGCCAGGCCCGCATTGCCAAGGCCGAAGCTGCTGCCCGCCCGCCGGTAGGGGAGGGGGCAGCGGTAGGGGAGGGGGCCGTAACGCACTCCACCGACCAAGCGCTGAATAAGGCCAAAGGCGGGACCGACGCGCTGGCCAAAGCCGGCAGCGGCATAGGGAGCAAGCTGCTGGTAAAAGCTGCCCGCTTCTACGGTCCGGCCGGGGTGTACCTGCGGGCGCTGCTGCTGCTGGCCGGGCTGGTGCTTGTATTCGTGCAGAAAGCCCCGCAGGCGAAGCCCGGGCAGGCCAGGCGCAACGTCATCAACCGGCAGGCCGTGCGCGTCGTGGCGGGCCTGTGCGGAGCCTTATTCCTGGTAGCGGGCTATACCCTGCTGAACATGCACCACTACTCGCCGGGCTTTATCGAATTTGGCTATCCGGGAGCGGCCGTGGCCGTGCTGGGCAGTGGGGGAGTAGTGGGGCTGCTGTGGGCCATGACTAAAAAGCCGGCTTTCGGGCTGAGCACCGAGCGCCGGAAGGTGAAAAGCCCCGATGCCGTGCACTTCCCCACGGCGGACGGGGGCTGGATTACGGTGGCCAACCCGTACCGGGGCACGCTGGTGCTGGGCGGCGCGGGCGCGGGCAAGACCTACTCGATAGGGGAGCCGCTGATTGAGCAGTTTGCCTACCAGAACTTCGCCGGGCTGGTGTACGACTTCAAGTTTCCGGTGCTGGCCGAGGCGATGCAGAAAGCTCTGGTACTGGCCGAGCGCCGCAAGGAGCGCGAGCAGCAGTTGGCTGCCAGCTACGCGGCCAGCTTTCAGGGCCGGCTGCAGGCCCGGCTGATGGGCCTGTTCGGCAAGCCCGAGCCGCAGCCGGCGGCGGAACCGCCCGTGCAGCTGCACATCATCAACTTCCGGGACCTGACGCGCAGCGAGCGGGTGAACCCGCTGCGGCCGGCCGATATGCCGGTGGTGGCCTTCGCCGAGGAATACAGCAAGGCCATCATCAACAACCTGAACCCGTCGAGCATCCGCAAGATGGAGTTCTTCGATACCAGTTCCGTGGCCTACCTGACCGGCATCATCTGGTTTTACAAGAAGCATTACCCGCAGTACTGCACCATTCCGCACGTGGTGGCCACGGCCATGTACAAGGACTACACCCACGTGCTGAGTATGCTGGAAACAGATTTGGAATGCGGCGACCAAGCCCGCAGCCTCATCTCGGCGGTGCAGACCCGCGCCGACAAGCAGGTGGGCGCGGTGCTGGGCACGCTGCAGGTGAACCTGACCAAGATTAACAGCCCCGAGGTGGTGTGGGTGCTGACCCCGGACGAGGCAAACGGGGAGGGCTTTTCACTCAATTTGAACGATAAGCAGCGGCCCAAGCTGCTGTGCATCGGCAACGACCCGACGCTGAAGGACACGTTTTCGCCGGTGGTCAGCTGCGTGATTACGGTAGCGCTCAAGCTAATGAATCAGCAGAATAAGCACCGCAGCTACGTGTTTCTCGATGAGGCCGCGACACTCTACGTGCCGGGGCTGGAAGTGATTCCGGCCACGGCCCGCAGCAACAAGGTGGCGATGGTGTACATGACCCAGGACCTGAGCCAGATGACGGACGCCTACGGCAAGGAGAAGATGCAGGTGATGGTGAGCAACCTCAACAACCAGTTTTTCGGCAAGGTGAACTCGCTGGAAACGGCCAAGTTCATTTCCGAGCTGGTGGGCCGAGAGGACAAGCAGATGATAAGCACGAGCACCGGTACCAGCCAGGGCAGCGGGGCGCGCAACAACTCCACCAACCAGAGCACCAGCTACCAGGAGCGCAGCCTGGTGCGGGTGCAGGATACCATCGGCCTGCAGCAGGGCGAGTTTATCGGC
Source organism: Hymenobacter guriensis (assembly GCF_015773195.1). Classification (GTDB taxonomy): domain Bacteria; phylum Bacteroidota; class Bacteroidia; order Cytophagales; family Hymenobacteraceae; genus Hymenobacter; species Hymenobacter guriensis. The sequence continues at coordinate 45,157 of NZ_JADWYK010000019.1, read as the reverse complement.
CAGACGGTGGAAACCGGCAGCACCTTTTTCCAGGGCACCATTGCCCGGGCCGACGTTACGCCCGAGCGGTTTCCCCTGCACCAGATGGTGAGCTTCGGCGGCCCCGGCGAAGACCCGGCCAGCGCCCTTTCGCGCACGGTGCAGGAGAACTTTCTGCGGGTGCGCCAAGAGGTGAAAGAAACCTTGGCCAAACATGTAAACACCTTAGCAGCAGGGACAAAAACTGAGGCCTAAAACCGCTTAAAAGCGACAAATAAGGCCGTTTTAGCGTTCTACTAGTACCACCTTCTATTTCTGAAAAGCCATGAGCAAGACCTTTTTTGCGCCCGCCCCGGCCGGCCTCACTGCCGAAGAGCTAGCCGCCCGCCAGCAGCGCGAGCACGACAGCAACAACGCTATTGCCACGATGATGAGCAACGGCCCCGCGCCCAGCCCGGAAGCCCTGGCCCTGATGCAGCGCCACGTCGACGGCGAGCTGACGATTGAGCAGGTGATTGAGCTAACCGACGAGATGCTCCGGGCCCGCTACGCGGCCAAGCCCGGAGCCGGCACGCCCACCAGCCCGGCGCAGTAATGGCGGTGCTCAATGACCGGTTCAGCGACGAGAACGGCGTGCGGCTGAACAAGCTCGGAATTACCAACAAGGAGGATTTGGCGCAGGCCGAGTCCGATTCCTCCATTCCCCGCCTGAAGCTGCTCAACACGCAAGGCGGCATTCAGGGTGGGAAGTATGACCAGGCCCACCTGAAGCAGGTGCACGAGCGGCTGTTCAGCGGCGTGTACCAGTGGGCCGGCGAGACCCGGGCCGACCGCGAGTTTCAGGGCCACAAGGATACCCGCGTCACCGGCTTCCGCGAAACCATGACGTACGCGCCCCACAAGGAAATACCTGAGCGGCTGGATGCTATCGGGGCGCAGCTTAACCGCGAGAATAACCTGAAAGGCCTCTCGGCCGAGAAGTTTGCCGAGCGGGCCGCCTACTACCTCGACCAGTACAACCATGCCCATGCCTTCCGCGACGGCAACGGCCGCACCATCCAGGCCACCTTCACCCAGCTGGGCAAGGAAGCCGGCTATGACGTGGACTTCAACCGGGCCAGCCCGGAGATTCTAAACCGCAGCCGCGACCTGGCCATCGTGCGGCAGTACCCGCCCGCCGAGGCGGCGAAGAATCTGCAGCCGCTGAAAGAGATGTTTCAGAAAATTATCACCCCAACCCCGGGGGCGATAGGGGAGGAGTTGCGCGACCCCCGCCAGGCCGTGACGCCCACCCCGGAGCTAAGCCCGGCCATGAAGGCAATGGATGCCCGCCGGGAACTGGAGGTGACCGGCTACCGCGTGGCCAGCGTAGTGGCCAACATGCCCGGCCCCGGCAACCGGGAGCAGGGCATCCGGCTGGGGCAGCAGGTGGAGGCCGTGAATCTGGACCCTAAGGCTATCCAGGGCAAAAGCATCACCGAGTTTCAGCAGGCGGCGGACAAGATTCTCAAGCACCCGGCCATGAAGGATACCCCGCTCGACCTAGCCGACGCCCAGCGCCTGAAAGCCGCTTCGGTGCAGGTGCTGCAGCTTGCCGAAGGCAAGGAGCTGGTAGCGCCGCCCGCGCAGCGGCAGCCCGCGGCTTCGGCAGCAAGGAGCAGCGCCCCGTCTGTGCCCGCAGCCCCCAGGACACACGCCGAGGCCCAGCCCGTGTTTGCCACTGCCGCCCGCGAGGTGGCCAAGGTGCTGGAAGCCCACGGCCAGGCTGCCGCCGGGGCCGGTCTGCGCGAGGTGGCGAAGGACGTGGCGCGCAACCCGGTAATTGTCGGCCCCAACGCGGAGAGCTTTCGCCGGTCGCTTGACGCGGCCGAGAAGCTGCCGGGACTGGGCAGCAGCAAGCACCTGGAGGATTTGCGCAGCTCCGCCCAGGTACTGACCACCGCCTCGGTGCAGGAGCGCGGGAGTTCCGGTATTGGTCGCAGCAGCAGTGGCATCGAGCGGTAAGCCTCGTACCTCAACTGGCTATTGAGTTAGGTGTTAAATCCAAGGTTGTGCCTCAGTTAGGGTTCACTTCATTTCCTTTACATTTACTTATCACCACACCCCACTTCACTCTAGTGTTATGTTCGGTCTTTTCAAAGGCACAAAGGAATTCTATCATCTCGGCAATACATTCGACCTTGTTTATCAAGTTTTATTGGACCTGATACCCAAAGTGCAACATGCCTATGACAAGAGTGAGCATAATGAGGCAGTGCTAAGTCTTGCTTATGCCTGTAAGGCAGGCATTAACAACAGGTTGGAGAAATATGAATGGCCATTGCACTCAGGTATCTACGTGCCCTCAATCTCAAAAAGTAACGTCACCATTTTTGTTGCCATCTCTAAAACCGTCGCGGTTGTAGAAGCCCTTGCCGACAGCATGGATTTACACGATGAAGTCACTCAAATAATGGACGGGGGTGAGCTATATCGAATGTTTGACAGGATGGTGCCTCGGGTTTTTAAAGATAAAATAGGGCTTTAAGCTTCTTCTCAGCAGTAAGACACACTACACCACTTCATCTGAACAGCATGGGATTCTTTGACTTTCTGAAACCGAAACAAAGCGCCGGCACTCTGAAAACGGGCGCTAATGGTATGCCCTACGTGGAAAAAACTTCATCTGGGCCCTTGTCATTTGATGACATTGTAGAAAGTGCAATGGGCCTAAATATGACAGGGCGTCCTAAGGAAGCTTTAGCTGCAATCAATAAAGCGCTAGCAATGAAGCCTAATGATGCCGACGCATATCATATTCGTGGCAGTATTAAGCATGATATGGGGGACACCGATGGAGCTTGCGCTGACTGGAAAAAAGCTAATTCTCTTGGTGGAAACGCTAACGACTTGCTTCGGAAATACTGCAAGTAAAAGTTATGTGCTTTTAGTCCATCCCTCCCGTTACATGCTGCTTGGCTATATCAAGGCTATTCATTCAATTGGAGAAACCTTGTAGTTTACCATCATGTCTAATGACGAACTACACTTTCTGGAAGAGCAGTTGGCCGGCACTGAGCTACTGGCTTGCGTGACGTGCGGGGAGGATACGCTACATGCCCATTTGGAAGTGCTGGAAGTTTACCCCGTAGGCACGGAACTGCTGATGCAGTGTACCCACTGCCAAACCGAGCGGAAGTGGATGGACTGGACGCCGACCAAGCCGAAAGGTCAGGAGAACTAAGGCAAGCAGGGGAAATATGACATTTATGTTGTAGATTCTAGGTGTACCATTTCTCACTGTTGCCATGTCAACCGCATACTACCCGCTTTTGCACCTACTCGACGAACACGTTCCCGTTACTTTCACCCTGAATATGTTCGGCAATCATTGCCATGTATTCAGGGGGCAGGCCGAGCTTGGCCATGTGAGCTTCTCTGACGAAGATGTGCGCCGTATCAAAGCCCACGCGTGGGGCAACACGCACCCCTTCACTCCCAGAATCCCCATTGAGCGGCTCATCAGCATTCTAGCCCCAGCAAGGTCTTAGCTTAGTGGAATCTCTCCTTGTAGCACAGAGCTACCAAAAGCCTTTTCGGTCACGCGGCCGGAAAGGCTTTCGAGTTTTTGCATGGCAATCAGATGGACCACAAGACAAAAGATATTGGTATAAAATACGAATAATAATTGTATAAAATGCAACTAAGGGGAGCCGGTGAATGTTGACCATTTAGAATCAACAACCACCCTAACTACCCTTTAGAGCATGGAAAATACCCATCTTGCCAGCTACCAGTTTGAAGTTCTCCGCCAGTACGGGGACAGCTTCCCGGCGGTGCTGTTCGCTACCATAGCTGAGGCAGCAGCTTATTGCCGCGTAGAGTTGAGCGGCTACCTCAACCGTACCGACGATAGAGCCGAGGCGGCTTCAGTGGCGGCGGGCCAGCAGGTGCGGTTTCGTGGCCCACAGGGTCTGCGCTGGGTGAAAGGTCTGACCTACCCGGTGCCAGCCGGAGCCGCGCCAGCGCGCTTTAATCCCGGGCAGACCGTACGCCTTTTTGGGGTAGAGCAGCCGCTGACGGTATCGGCCCGCGACTTTGTGCAGGGAGCCTGGCACTACCAGCTCAAAGGTGGTTTCAAGCCGGTAGCCGAGGCACTGCTGTTTGGGGTGGACGACGAGCCTACCCCACCAGTTGCGGCTGCTGTGCAGGCTGAGCCGTTGCTGTTCAGCCTGCACAGCAGCCAGATACTGGCCGGTGACGAGCAGGGGCAGCCGTTCTGGAAACCCTTACCGCCGCGCCTGTTTGTGCAGGTGCAGGCCGGGCAACCCGACCAATCGCGCATCGTTGCGCTGTGCGGCACCACCGGCAAGCGGTTTGTGACCCATGCCTACGAGCACGGCCCATTTCAACTCGCAGACGGGCAGCGGCTGGCCAGCGTGAAGGCCCTGGGCGACTACTTCGCCCGCCAGCACCGCGCCATGCTCCCGGCCGAGGGGGCGGCCATGCTGCTGGGAGTCGACGGCAGCATCCAGGAAGTGCGACACGTGAAGGGCCGGACGTTCAAGCTGGCGCAGCTGTATACGGCCTTGGAATGCGACTACATCGACGTGCACCATCTTCAGCACGGGGCTTACCAGGACTGGATTCTGGTCTTCGACGACGAGGGCAAATTCAAGGAGCGTCCCATTAACCCGCTGGCCACGGCCCTATGGTACGAAACCTATCCGCTTGACCAGTACTCGCCCGTGGATGTGGTGGCCGGCCCGGTACTACTCATGCGGTCTGAGATGATGAGGTAATGCCCGCAGCATCCCGGTTGGCCAGTGGCCGGCCGGGATGTTTTGCAAATAGGCTGCTTTCTACTGATTTCGCAGTAAGTGCAATTATACTTCGTACATTGTGCATAGAATAGCTATGGCTGTTTCCGTTCCTGTCGACCACTTCACGGCTGACCCGCTACCGCTGGAAAAAGCCAGGGCTTGGCTAGCACTCGTTCTCAACCACCCGGCTTTTTCTGCCGAGCGCCGGCAGAAGGCGGGCCAGTTGCTGGCCGCCACGTCGGATGCCCGGCAGGTCTGCCGGTGGGCCGCGCTGGCGCTAGCGGAAAGTGAGCGGTGGGAGGATGCGATGCTGCTCCGTGAGGAAGCGTCGCGGGGCGGCCGTTCAAGTTTCCCGCGCTGCTGCCACTAACGGCGCGTCTGTACGTAAGCCGGACCTAGTACCTGAGTTACCATTCCTGACCCCTTGCTATTGGAAAGCCTGCTTTGCATCCCCGGTATTCGACAAGCCGAGCCCTTCTATTTCTTGGATGACCAGGCCCAGTCCGCCCGGAGTGAGGTGCTGGTTCACCCGGCCCACGGGTGGGCTATAGCCCTTGACCTGCCTCAATTCTTCTGGGACCGTATTGGATTAGGCGTCGTGGACTTGGCTGGCAAGCTCTGTGAGCAGTACGCCATTGCTCCGCCGGCGCTGGTAATGCTGGTGCGCTACGCTGCCCCGTATGACGACCGCTACTATCTGATGCGATTCGTGCACGGCGACGAGAGCATATTCGGAGGGTTCACCTTTATCGGCCCCATGCGCGAGCTACTCGAGCCGGAGCAGGTAGAAGAACTGCTAGCCCAGGTGCGGGCCGGCGGGCCGCCCCAACGCTCATTCCGCGCCATTAAAAACCCTTTGCTCCCCCTTACCAGCAGAAAGTAGCCTTGCCCATGACACGTCACCTTATCTCCATCCAGGCGCAGGCTGCCACCGTCACGGCCAGCACCCTCGCCGAGTTGCTGCGGCAGACCGGTACCAAGATTATGCAGCTCACGGAGGGCTTGGATATCAACCACCGCACGGCCCAGCGCCGCATCAAGGAGCCCGAGACTCTGACCATAAAGGAGCTGCTGGCGCTGGCCGCGCTGCTAAGGGTACCCGAGCAACAGCTTATCGACCTCATCCGCGACGAGTATCAGAACCGGCCGGCGGAGCCGAGTGGGGATGAAAGCGAGGAGCCTTCGCAATCTACTGAGGCCAAGAAAAAGCCCTCCAAAAAGGCTTCAAAATCCTGATTCAGCCAGTCGCAAAAACAAGCTATGCCCAGCTACGAGCCATCCGTGATAACACTTCCCGCCAGTGAAACGGCGCATTTAATCGAGAAGCAGCTGATTCATTCTCGGCCGGCCAAGAAAAGGCTGCTTAGCCGCGACCGATACTATTGCTTTCGGGGAGATGGAAACGAAATGAAGCGAATTTATAGCATTATACACGTTCTATCTGGCGTGGACCCAATACTCGCGCTGCAGCAACTCAATCAAGCTGTCTTTCCCAACTCATTTGGGCTGACTGAGGACCAAGCTACTCGCCTGAAAAACTATCTGAATGGGATAGAGCATGGGATTAGGGCGAAACGAATTAAGATATCCACTTACCATGAGCCGCAGGTATTCTATTTCCTGGCCACCAAAGAAGACGATACTCTGCCCCCGCATACGCGCCCGGCAAAGCCAACCACAGGACCAATAAATTACACCCGGGATGAGTTGAAGGCCGGGGGCATCCTGCCTGCTAAAAGCTAGCGCCTGCGCAACTGGGAGGCTATTGCTGTCTCAATTCGTATTCCACGTCACGCAGTGAAATACGCCCCCTTGCTTGGCCACTGCTCTGCCATCGAGCGAAATTATTTCAAAGTCGGGGTAGAGTTCGTGCAGGCGGCGCATGACTAGCTCATCTTCTGCTTGGTGGTAGATGGGAATAATCAGTGTCTTCCCCACATTCAGGTAGTTGATATACTCGCCCACTGCCGATGTGTAATCGGTATTCTGGTAGGGATTGTAGGGCAAGGGCACAGAGTCGAAGCCGGCGCGACGCAGGGCCTTCAGCAGGCGCTGCCAGATGATGGGCTCGTGCCGGCGGTAGTCATTTACCAGGGCCGTTCGCTCATCGAGCAGCTGCACCAACCCGTCAGCATGGCCAGTGAAGTCGTCGGGGTGAGCCGGTATCAAGTCAATCCGGTCTACTTCCAAGGCATCGGCCAGCAAGCGCAGCAGCCGGGAGCGGGGCACCGTGGGGTTTTCGCGCAGCACCTTGTCCGACATAAGCACCCGGCCGAACCGGCTGACCATGTTGCCGCCGTCGACTATGAGCGGGCTCCGCTGGAGCGGCAGGCCCAGCCGGTTTGCTACTGCAGCGCCGTCGGTGATAGTCGTATGCCACCGCCTAGGGCGCAAGTAGTCCGGGAAGTAGCGAAACTGCATCAGCTTGCCGCTTGTGGTAGGCACGGGCATAAAATCCCGGGCCCAGATATCCCGGGTTCCGGGCAGGGTAGCGACTGTCGCCCCACTTTTAAGCAGCGCATCAGTGAGGGCCGTTGCGGTAGCGGGGTGGCGCTGGGCGAGGGTATCGGCCAGGTAGAAGCGGGCAACTGGGCTAGCCGCAATCATAGCCAGCCTGGCTTATAGCCCAGGATGCGGCGCACCGTGTCAGCATCCATGCGCTGCTGCTTGCAGATGCTTTCCTTGTTTTTGAGTCGGGATAGATATCCTTCATCGGCCAAGAAGCGGTAAGGCCGCGTCACGTAGGGAAGCACCGTATCTTCCTCGTCAGGCCGAAAGGTTAGCCCTACGCGGGCCGTGCGCCAGGCTGTGGGCGGTGCTTCCGTCGGGGTAGAACTCTCTTCCAGGGAAAGGTACGTAGCGCCGTTCAGCGCGCTGCCCCAGCTGGCTACCAGCGCTCTGGTCAGGAGCTGCGGGCCCATGATGTAAGGGTAGGAGGGCGTTACCTCGTCGGTAGGGGCAGTGCTCAGCAATTGAAGCCCCCGCAGCAGAATGCCACCAAAGCTGTTGCTGTCCCGGTCGCCAAACGTAAGGTCTAGACTGGTAGCCTTGTTGAAATACCAGTGCAAAGGCTTTAGCTGTTCCGCGTCTCTGTGTACGTAGGGGTCGGGGTGGTTTCGGCTGTGATAGTAAAACTCCAGCTCCGTGATGCGGAAGATTTTGGTTTCTGTCCGCACCACCAGGCGATGCTGCAGCGTGGCGGCTATCTCCGTGAAGAAGTAGTCGATGTCTTCGGGCTGCGCCTCGTGAATCTGCTGCGTCAGGTACTGAAGCCATTCCTTCGGCCGGCTGTAGTTGCGGCGGTCGGCGGCCAGTAGGTACTCGCTGAACTCAGCGGCAAAAGGTACTTTCTGCTCAATGAGGTAGCGGGTTTGCGGCAGCCGCCCCGCGAGCGCGGTATGATAGTAGTGACAGATGAATCCTCCCAGCTCAGGTGACCCCGCTACGCGCAGGCCTTCAAGCAGCTCGGGCAGCGAGGCCTGGTCCGTGAGCCAGCATTCGTCATACAGAAAGTAGGTATAAGTCGATGACGGCAATTCAGCCTCGGTGATGACACGGCTGGCCGGTAAATGGGCCGCTTTGCCGGCTTTCAAAGTCTCGATTTGGTGGGAAGAGAGCATAGGTAACACTGGGCTGATTGGTAATAGATGCCACAACATTACACCGCGAATTCATCCGCTCCTAACGAATTGCAAGCTTTCTAAAAATGAGCTAAGTAGTTGTTTTAGTAGCAATTATAAAATTTACAATTGCTGTAATAGCAACAGTAAAAACTAACAATTTCGCTTGCGGCATCTCGCTGAGAATAGTTAGCGCATCCTTAGTCAGGGTCTTCCTCTTCCAACTCCAGACCATTGAGATTCAGGAGTGAGTCGCAGGTTCTCTCCACATTGGTAAGCAGCTTGGTCAGCAGTTGAACATTTGTGTCGCTGCAACTCTCCAAAAGCTCTTTCGAGATGGTGTGTACTTCTCCCACCTCCACAGTATCCGACCAGTCTTTCAATTCGTTGGCGATGGCGACCTGAAAAGTGGCGTCGAATAGTATCTCCCGAATATGTACCAGCATGGCGGCGGCATCGGTTAAGCTCTGTTTATAGGGGTCAGTACTCATACTGTCTAGGGGAGAATCGGACAAGGTATTGATAGGCGCGAAGCTAACATAGCGACAATGGCCAGTAGAATAGGCTTCCATCCTCTGAATGCCTTATCCATTTCGCTGCGCAGGCCATACACCGCAAACAGGAGTGGGCAATGGGGAAAAAATGGTCTGGCAGCAGCATAATGCTACTAGCTCGCTCGACTAGCAATGGCACTTTCATACAGACAATATTTGTATTTTATGCAAAGTTTTATTGTATAAAATGCAACTAAATTGATAGCGGTGGGGTTTTGTAAGTATAGGAAATGAACCCAAAATCACCCCTAAACCATGCATTACGACGCTTTTGAGCTTGCGCCCGGCGAGGTATTAGCTGACCGCTATGACCCCGCTGATGAGGAGTTGCCGCATCCCGCGACACTCACGGCCGACGAGCTAGCGGCGTGGGAGGCTGCCCCTTGGTTCTAATCCAATATGTCCACCACTCATTTTTCCCCAACCGCCCCGATGAAAGCCAAACGCACGTACCGCCCCGCCCGCCGCATTCCCGCTGACCGTCTCGCGCATATGCGCGCCGTAGCCGCTGCCAAGGCACAGGCCCGCGAGGACGCTTATCAGCAGCGCATTGCCCCGGTAGAAGAGTTTGCCGCCGCCCCGCGCCTGACGATGCTACCCGGCGGTCTGCATTGGTCAAGCCAAGCGCCGGTGCCGGCTATCGGAGCCACGGTAGCTGTGAGTCGTGCTGGCCACATTGAGCAGGCCGAAGTAAAGGGCTACTGCCACGCCGCCGGCTTCCTAGGGTTGGTAACGGAGACTACCCGCCACACCAAGACTGGCCGCCGCAATCCTCTTAGTGCCCGCGCTAACTGCGTTTTCGGCAGTCAACTGGCCATTGCCGCTTAGGTGTAATAGTGTAGCCCGCTCGTTTCCATCGTCTCACTCTAGTCTTGTACCATGTCTGCTTCCACCATTCTTGTGCCCACTTACCGAGCCGTCGCCACGCAATTCCTGCCTATGCGCCACGGCGAAGGCCGCCGCTTCCTGACCAACCCAGCTATCTGTGGCGGCTCCGGTCCGGGTACGCTGCTGGGTAATGTGATGTGTCTGGGCGGTCAGTATTACGTTACGGGGTAGCACAATAGTTGGAACCGAAATTCCCGCTAAGGAAAATCAGGATTCGTTTTCAGTAAAGAGGCAATTCCAGCGCAACCTGTAGTTTGCCCCAGTTACCCTACCGGCGCAAAACGTTCCTGCCACTGGGCCGGGTCGCGCAAGGGGCGCAGCTCCCCGGCAGCCAAGTGCGCGGGCAAGCTGAAGTCGTACTGGCCCAGCATGTTCACATGCTCGTGCAGCAGCGGGGAAAGGCGGGCAATGTCGTCGGCCGCCACGTCGTGCCCGGCCGCCTGGTGCTGCTCCAACGCGTGCTGTAGGTAACGCGTGTTCCACAGGACTACTGCGTTGACGACCAGCCCTAACGCCCCCAACTGGTCTTCCATGCCCTCGCGGTAGCGTTGGCGCAGTTCCCCCTTACGGCCGTGAAACACGGCGCGGGCCAGCGCGTGGCGGCCCTCGCCCCGGTTGAGTTGCACCAGGATGCGGCGCCGGTAGGCTTCGTCCTGCACGTAAGCCAACAGGTACCGTGTCTTTTCGATCCGGCCAAACTCGGCGACGGCACGTCCCAACCCAGATAAGGAACCCGCCCGTTGCAGCGTGCGCATCACGGCGGTGGCCTTGGCCTTGCCCAGCTTCAACGAACCGGCCAGGCGCAGCAGGTCGTCCCAGTGCTCGGTGAGGAGCCGGGCATTGACGACGTGGCGGCTCAGCCCGTTTAGCGGCCCGTAGTCGTCGGCCGGCTGCAGGCGCCAGAAGCGCTGGTCGGGCAAATCGGCCAGTCGGGGGCTGAAGCGGTAGCCCAGTAGGGCAAACAAGCCGAACACCACGTCGCTGTAGCCGTGCGTGTCGGCCATAATTTCGCGCGGGTCGAGGCTGGTTTGCTGCTCCAGCAGCCCGGCCAAAATAAACAACGAATCGCGCAGCGTGCCGGGAATGACGATGCCGTGGAAACCGGAGAACTGGTCGCTGGTGAAGTTGTAATAGGTCACGCCGCGCTGGCCTGGAAAATACTTGCCGTTCCAGCCGGCGTAGATGGTGCGCACCGGGACCACGAAGCGCAGACCGTCGGCCGAGGCGACTTCCCCGCCGCCCCAGGCCTGGGCCAGCGGCAGCACAGCCTGGCCGTCGACCAGCCGGGCGTTGGCGGCGGTGAGCGTTTCCTGGCGCAGGTAATGCTGCTGCACCCAGGCCAGTCGCGGCAAGGTCAGCGCTGGCACTTCCGGTCGCGCCACGGTTTTCAGGCCGATGTTGCAGGCCTGCGCCAGCAGCACGGCGCAGAGGCTGCGGGTCAACTCCGGGTCGGCCGGCTGCCCGTCGGCCACGTGGGTAAAGGCGCTGGCAAAGCCGGTGAAGGCGTCCACTTCCAGCAGCAAAGCGGCCAGCTCCACCGGCGGCAGTTGCTGCGCCAACTGCTCGCGCAGCTGCGTCAGGTGGGCGGGATCGGGCTGCGCGGCCAGCGGGCTGAGCACCAGCGCAGGCGGGTCGCCGGGCACCAGTTGCAGGGCGGTGTTCTGGGCAAGGTTGGCTTGCACGTCCGTGTAGGCGGCGTGCAGCTTCTGCTGTAGGCGCGCCAGTTCCACCGCCGGATCGGTGGAGCGGTCCAACGCCCGGGCCACGGACTCGCGGGCGGCTTCCCACGCTTCGCCTCGCAGCAGGTCGGCCCGCGGGTCGCCGTAACGCTCACTCACGGGCACGAATACATCGCGGCGGCGCAGCGCTTGGTGCAGCCGGTCCAGCACGCAGAGCGTGTAAGCCGCCGGGTCCACGTCGCCGGAGCTAGGAAACACGCGCCGGCGCCAGTTGGCGGGCACCACGGCGGCCGGGGCCTTAGCCCACCCCGGCCGGCCCCGGCCCGGCTGCTCGCGCTGCTGCAGGAACGTCCAGGCTTGTAGCAACGGGGTAGCCGCCGGCGTGCCCTCGAACCTGATGCCCGCGAGCAGGGCGGGCAGAAACCGCCGCACCGTCGCGTAGCGCCCCGCCAGGGCTGGCGGGGCCGGATCGTCGGCGTGGCTGGCCAACTGCTGGACGGCCGCGGCGGCGTCCCGCAGGGCCGTCTCGCCGACGGTGGCCAGCACCTGGGCGCGTACGGCGTCGTCGGGCACGGCCGGGTCCAGCACGAGGCGCGCGGCCTGCTGCAGCACCAGCGCGGCTGCGTCCAAATCCTTGAGGGTGCGCAGCCGCTCCCGCCGGTGCTGGGCCTCCCCGCGTAACGCCAACGTGGCCAGCAGCCCGTCGAACAGGTCCAGGACGTCGTCGGTGGCGGTGCGCTCCAGGCTCTGCACAAACGCCAGCAGGGTCGCGGCCCGGCGCTCCGGAGCCATGCGCAGCAGCGGCTGGGCCCAGGCCTGGTGTGCGTGCCGGGCCAACCGGGCCAGACGGGCGTTGGGTACCTCGTGCAGGGATACGTCGCTGACCCCCACCGCCCGGATCTGCGCCAGCCGCTGCAGGGCCTCCACCAAGCCCGGGGCCGACACGCGCGTGGGCGGCGTGCGCAGTAGTTCCAGCGGCGTCAGCCGATGGCCGGGGGGCGCCACGAGCAGCGCGTCCAAGGCGTGCCGTTGGGCGGCATCGAGCCGGCCCCACAGCAGGCGGTACAGATGGCGGCTATGGCGTTGGTGCACCCGGGCAATCAGCCGGGCCAGCGGCGAGACGCCGGGCAGCACCACGCGCTGGGCAACCAGGTGGGCCGTGGCCAGGTCGAACAGGACGCTGGGGCGTACCGTGCTGGTGCTGACTTGCGCGTAGAGCCATCGGGCGAGCCGAAACCCTTCCCGGCCGGTGAACGGCCGGTAGTCCAGATAGGCCACGATGTGGGCTTGGTGTTCGTACCAGGTGCTGGGGCGGGTGCGGTAGTCGTCCCACGCCGCCGGGCAGAGCTGCAGTTGGGCCGCCAGGGTGTCGACGACCACCGCCGGCACCTGGAAGGGGTCCGGCAGAAACGTGCCCAGAAACCGGAGCGTGCAGAGCTGAACCGCGTAGCCGAGGCGGTTAGCTGGCCGGCGCCGCTGCGCCACGGCCGTCCGATCCGACGGGCTCAGGTAGAAAAATTGCGCCAGCTGTTCGGGGCTAGGGGCTGCAGCAAAGCGGCCGTAGCGGGCGGCCTGTTCATCGCTCAGAAATTCAACGGGCATACCGTTTCACGCAGATTTACTTGGCGCCTCGTTGGCTACTCAGGAAGCGAGAAGGTGCAGTGCACACATCAGCCGGTGCCACACAGCGCCGCTGCCGCAGGTGCGTAGCTCACTGTCCGGCCTGTCCGCTTCATTTCCGCCGCAGGGTGGAGCCCCGTGCCGAAGTTATTCAAACCCGTTCCCAGCTTCCGCGGGCCCCTGTTGGGGCCGCCGACGCTGGTTGGTATCGACGCCGTCCTGCCCAAAGCGGTAGCTGAACGTGAGAATAGCAATACGCGACTCGCGCTTGGTGCGGCTGACGGCGTCGAGGTTGGGGCCGTAGGCAGTGAAATTGTAGCGCAGCGTATTGAACACGTCCGACACCCGCAGGGACAAGCTGCCCCGGTCGCCGAGCACGGCATACTTGGCAGCCACATCGGTGTTGAAGGTAGTCAGGCGGCGGCCCTGGGCCGAGACGACCGGCGAGCGGTAGTTGGCCGACACCTGCACATCGAGCTTCTTCACCGGCGTGAGCGTGGTGTTGACGCGGGCGGTGTACACGAAGTTGCTGTTGTTGATATCGGTGCTTGGGCCGCTGCCCTTGATGATGCGGCGGAAGGCCGAGGCTGTGCCGTTCAGCTTCCAGAACGAGGTCAGGCTGGTGGCGCCGATCAGCTCCAAGCCGTAATTCGTCTCGTCGCCCAGGTTCAGGCGGGTGCTGCTCGTGACCACGTTGCCCGTCAGCGGGTCGGTGATGACTTCCCGAAACCCTTTGATGGTCTGCGTCTCGATGTTGTAAAACGCGGTGCTGGTCAAGGAGCCGCTCTTACCGAAGTACTTCTGGTGGCCCAGCTCCACGGCGTGGATGTATTCGGGCAGCAGCAGAGGATTGCCGGTATTCAGGTTCAGCGGGTCGGATCGGTCGGTGAAGGGGTTTAGTTCCCCCTGGTCGGGACGCTGCACGCGCTTCGAGTAGCTCAGGCGCAGCTGCTGCTCCTGGCTTAGTTCGTAGCTGAGCACGGCACTGGGAAACAGGTTCAGGTAGCGGCGCCGGAACTGCTGCCCGGTCGAGAGCTGGTTGCCGTGGGTGTTGGTCTGTTCAGCGCGCACGCCGGCCTGGTAGCTCAGGTGCCCCACCGCGTTGCCATACGTGGCGTAGGCGGCTTGAATATACTCCTGGTAGAGGAAGTGATTCGACGGGTCGAAGGCCAGTGGCAGCGTGCTGGTAAAGCGGTAGTCGTTGTCGTAGTTGCGCCACAGGCTTTTGGCCCCGGTTTCCAGTCGGCTTTTCTCGCCCAGTGGCTGCACGTAATCCACCTGCGCCGAGCCTTGGTGGAGCATGTTATCGAAGTGCTGCTGCTGGCTGGGCGTGGCGCCGCCGTCGATGTAGTATAGGCGCGAGTCGATGGTGTTCTGTCCGTGCAGGGGCGTGTAAATGGCGCTGGCCGTCAGCTCCCGGCCTTTCTGCCCGGCCCAGGTGTGGCGGTAGTCCAGCGTGAGGTCAGCCGAGCGGTTGGTGCTGCGGGCGGTGTTGCTGCGGTCGGTGGTGCCCAGGCTGTCGGCGTAGCTGCGGGTGTCGAGGTAATTGAACTGCCGCGACGCAATGTTCTCCCAGCTGTGGCCCGCGTTGTAGCGCGGCTGCACCGACAGGGTCAGCGTCTGCTCGGGCGTGAGGCTGTAATCGATGCCCAGCCGCAGGGCGTTCGACTGGTTGTAGACGACGCCCTGACGATTCTGTCGTAGTACGCGCCGGGTACTGCTGCCGGCTGCATCGGTACTGGTGATGGTCTGGTCCAGGGAGCCATAGCCGGTACGCCGGTCCTGGCGGCCGTCGTAGGTCAGGAACACGTTCGCCTTGCCCTTGTGGTAATTCAGGCTCAGCGCGCCGTTGTACTTGTCCTTGGTACCCGCGCCGGCCGTGACCTGCCCGTTGAGCCCGTCGCGGCGGTTTTTCTTGAGCACGATGTTGATGATGCCGGCCGCTCCTTCGGCGTCGTAGCGGGCCGAGGGGTTGGTAATGACTTCCACCGACTCGATCTGGGAAGCTGGAATCTGGTCGAGCGAGACGCCCCGGCCCCCACCAGCCGCGCCCGAGGGCTTGCCGTCGATGAAGATGGTGACGCCGCTGGAGCCGCGCAGGCTCACCGATCCGTTCTGGTCCACCGTCACGGAGGGCACGTTCTGCAGCACGTCAGCCGCGGTGCCGCCCACCGCCGTCAAGTCCTTAACCACGCTGACGACCTTTTTGTCGAGGCCGGCCTGCACTACCGCCCGCTCGCCCTGAATGACCACGTCCTTGAGCTGGGTGGCCGTCGGGCGCAAGCGCAGCGTGCCCAGCTCCACGGCGGCAGCGGCCACCGTTACAGGCTTGCGGCCGGGGCGGTAGCCCAGCCCCGTGGCCCGCAGGGAGTAATTGCCGAAAGCTACCTTGTCGAGCACGAAGGCGCCGTTTTCCGCGGTCTGAGCGCCGGCCACGAAGCTGGAATCCTGGGCCCGCAGCAGCACCACGTTGGCGAAGGGCAGCGGTTGGTTGGTGGCCGCGTCGAATAACAGCCCGCGCACGGTAGCGGTCGACTGCGCCCGCGCCGCCAGTGGAGTCAGCAGTACGACCAGCACCAGCCAAAACGGGTATTTCAGGCGCTCCAGGCGAAAAAATGTATTCATCCGTCCAAAAGTAAGCCGGGACGAAACCTGCAGCAGGCTCCGTCCCGGCCATTCACTCACTCACGTTCACGCAGGTACTACTTCTTATCGGCTTTCGCGTCGTCGGCTTCGGTCTTGACCACCCCACCGTTGGCGTCGAAGATGACGTCCATCTTCTTGCCGGTCTTGCGCAGCTCGGCCTCGTAGGTGGTAGCGCCGGTGGCGGCTGTCACGATTTTGGCCGCCTCCGTCACCTGGTAACCGGCGTAGGCACTGGTCAGCTTGCTGCGGACGGCGGACGGCAGTTGCGCCACCCGGATTTCCGTTTCGGTTTCCAGCAGCTTCCCATCCGCCGTTAGCACGACCGACAGCTCCTCGGTACCCTGCTTAAACTCGGCCTCGTAGTTGCCGTCTTCCTTTTCCCACTTCACCTGCTTGGCGGCCGGGTGAGCTTTGTGGAAAGCAGCCGTTACGGCGGCGGGTACTTGCTTGGCCGTCAGCTCCTGGGCTTGGACGGCAACGGCTGCCCCCGTAATCAGGGCCAGCAGCAACAACGTTTTTTTCATGTGGCAATGCGGGTTACATGGTTGACGCTGCAATCTTACACCCCGTTTCTGTGGTTTTTCTGGTGCGTGTTCACGGCACTACGTCCAGCGAAACAACCCGCCCCCTATCGTTCAGATACAGCTCATAGTAGTGCCGGTTAAGCTGCCATACTTCCTCGATCTTGAGGATGGGTCGACCCTGCTGCAACCGGCGCATGGTAGCCTGCACAGCGGGCGGCAACTGCTCTAGGGTCACCGGCTGCTCGATGGCGGGGCTTTCGTCGATTTCCAGTTCCAATGTCAGGCTGCGGCTGCGCCACCAGCCGGTTACTTCCACTTCGTCGCCGAGCAAGGCGGTGCTGGCGCGCAGGTTGTCGGTGCTGCGCAGCTCGGTGGCGGCCGACCAGAGCATGAAGCCCCCGCTGAGTACCATCGCCGCATAGCCGATGCGGCGGAAGGCGGCCTCGGGCAGATAATGGACGATGCGCTTGGTAGCCGCCGTGGCCAGCACCGCTGCTACCGCCACCACGGCGCCCGCTTGCCAGGCTGGGCCGGTGAGCAGCCCCAAGGAGAGGTAAAGGCCCAGCTTGATCAGGTGCAGCAGCAGCTCGTTGGCCGCGCGGGTGGCGATGACTTGGTCCCGGCTCAGCCCATAGTGAAAGTAGAACTTATTGAACACCAGTCCCACCGCGCCCGTCAGGCCCGACAGAAAGCCCGCTAGAAACCCGATACCGCTCAGCTTCCGCCAGCCGATGGGCACGGGGGCCACGTCCGTCACCGGGGCCGAGCGACGCAGCATGGTCAGGTTCGAGAGCAGAAACAGACCGATGAACACCTCTAGGTACAAGGGGTTAAGGTATTTGAGCAGAAAGGCCCCCAGCAGCACGCCCGGCACCGCCCCCGGCACGAACCGGCGCGTGACCGCCCAGTTGATGTGGCGCCGAAACAGGGCCAGCTTCGAGACGGTGCTCGTGGCCGTGCCCACGGTGAGGGCCGCCGGTACTGCGGCGGTGGGCAGCACCCGCGCCAGCACGGGCAGCAGCAGCAACCCCGCGCCGCCCCCGCTTACCGTGCTTACCCCAAAGGCCAGCACGGCCGCAACAAAAATGAGTAGTAGTCCCACTGGAAAATCAGCAACGAGTTCTCACCTGCAGATTAGAGGACGACCACGACCGTGGCGCCCGCGGCACCATTCAGGTAGCTGGGCAGCACGACGGCCCGCTCCCCTAACCCCTTCCGTAATTGCCGGTGCAGCCAGGGATAGACCCAATACGCCAGTTCAGTGGAGGCCATTCCTACCCCCGCGCCGGCCAGCACGTCCGAGAGCCAATGCTTTTGCTTTACCACGCGCAGGGTTGCCACGCCAGTTGCCACCGTGTACCCCCCGACACTGTACCAGACGCTGCGCTGCCCATATTCCCGATCCAGAAAACGGGCGGCCGAAAAAGCCGCGCTCGTGTGCTGGCTGGGAAAGGAATCGAAGCCCGTTCCCTGCGGGCGCTCTACCCGGGTCAAGTGTTTGAGATTACTGGTGAGCATGTTGTTGATCGAATAGGTCAAGGTGAAGAGCAAAGCCTGGTTAAGCGTGCTGTGCCGGCCTTGTACGCCGAGCAGGCTGAGGCCCAGGGCAGTAGCGGCGGGCAGGTGCCGCAATTGATCATCCAGGGACGTGCGGACGACTGGAACGTGCTCCTGCACTTCTTCACGCACCTGCTCGTCGGAGGCAACGAGCTCAACGCGCCGGGTAGTCAGGGCGCCGGCACTAAACAGCAGCGCCGGTACCAGCACTCGCCGGTGGGCAGGCTGCCCGGCCCAGTGCGTGCTGCGGCTCAGCCAGGTGGCTGATCGGACTGCCGGGGCGACTGAATCCGGCGTGCTCGGCAGAAGGTGCTGGGTGTGGCCCGGGCGCGCGAGAAGCAGTAACCCGCTCACCAGCACCGGAAGAGAACGGTACAATCGTAGGTGCATACTCGGGGAAAAAGGCAGGATGTGTTAGCTAGGCAAACTGGACGCGCAGCAGATGGCGACTCTCGGCCTCCGTGAAGGCGTAGGTAATACTAAACCCATAGTAGGCGCAGATATGCTGCGCAATACTCAGGCCCAGACCGGGGGAGGTGGAAGCCGCATTCTGCTTGCGGAACCGCTCAAAAAATTGGGTTGGGTCCCCTTTAATTGCTGGGCCGGTGTTGCTGATTTCCAGGAACCGGGAAGTAAGCTGCACGTCTACCCGGCCCCCGGAGTGATTGTGCTTGATGGCGTTATGCAGTAAGTTCTGCAGCAGTGAATCGGCCAGGCCAGCATGCATGGTAAGGGCAGGCGGAGGCGAATCCACTCGCCAGGCGAGTAGTATCCCCCGCGCTTCGAGCAGGGGCTCGAGTAGGGTAATGCGCTCCCGCAGCAACTGGTCCAGCGCTACCGGCACGGCCTGGGTGGGGGCAAATTGGTGGTTTTCCAGGCGCGTGAGCAGCGTCAGCGCCTGGTGCAGGCGCGAGAGACGCTGAGCGCCCCCCAGCGCATCCCCCAGCACCGTGGCCAGCTGCTCGTCCTCCTGCAGCGCCGGCGCCTGCAGGAGCTGTTCCAGCTTGGCCTGAATGATAGCCAGTGGGGTCTGGGTTTCGTGCGCTGCGTTTTCCGTGAACTGGCGCAAGCTCTCGTAATCGCGCACCAGCCGCTCGCTAAGCATATTCAGGGCCTGATTCAGTTCCCGGAATTCGTCGATGGAGGAGGCCGGCAGCCCTAACGCGCGGTGGTGCTGCAGGTCGTAACCACGCAGGGCCACCAGCGTCTGCCGGAAAGGCAACCACAGGCGCTGGGAAAACCAATGGTTGAGGGCTACAACGCCGCCCAGCAGCAGGGCTAGAACCACGCCC
Organism: Hymenobacter guriensis; assembly: GCF_015773195.1. Lineage (GTDB taxonomy): Bacteria > Bacteroidota > Bacteroidia > Cytophagales > Hymenobacteraceae > Hymenobacter > Hymenobacter guriensis. The sequence goes on along the minus strand of NZ_JADWYK010000019.1, from coordinate 25,996 downwards.
AGTACGCCCACTACCACGGCCAGTACATCCTCGGTTTCCACCAGCGACTTGCGCACGGTGACCCACTCCGGCGCACTGGCCGCGCTTACCGGTTGCAGCCGGAAGGTCAATTGACGATGTGGCACCATTTCTTGTTCCACCGGATCGAGTAGGAGCGTATCAGAATAGCCCAGGGGCAGGGGCTGAAAGCTCCGGTCCAGGTTATCGGCATACGCCGGGTCGGGCAAGGCCAGGCCGCGGGCGACCTGCTGCTGCACATGGAGCTGACGGTTGTAGAGCAGCTCCTCTACCTCGTGGCGCAGAGCCCAGTCGAACCCCGCGTACAGCAGCAGACTGGCGAGGGCGAACAGACCCAGCGTCAGCCCCAGGTAATAGCGAGTGGTGGCCGTGAGCAGCTTCATTGGGCGTGTCTGACTACCTTAGCGAGCATCCTCGGTCGCGAGTTTGTAGCCCACCCCGTATATCGTGCGGATGTAGCCGTCGGCCCCTTTTTCCTGCAGCTTTTTGCGCAGGTTTTTCATATGAGTGTAAATAAAGTCAAAGGAGTCGGCCGCATCAATCTGGTCCCCGCACAGATGCTCGGCCACGGCTTCCTTGGTCAGCAGCCGGCCGGGATTAGCCAGGAAATACAGCAGCAGGTCATACTCCTTACGGGTTAGGGTAAGTGGCTCCCCGCGCACGTACACTTCCGCCAGCTCCGGCCAGACCAACAGGTCGCGAAACACGATGTGGTGCTGGCCCTGAAACTGGCGGCGGCGCAATAAGGCCCGCAGCCGGGCATTCAGTTCGGAAAGGTGAAAGGGTTTGGTCAGGTAGTCGTCGGCGCCCAGATCCAGGCCGCGGACCCGGTCATCCAGACCGTCGCGGGCGGTCAGGACCAACACGCCGGCGGCAGAGCCATCCGCTTTGAGGGTGCGCACAATATCCAGCCCGTCCCCGTCGGGCAGGGTCAAATCCACCAGCACGCAGTCGTACTGGTAAAGCCGGACCTTCTCGTAGGCTTGGGCGAAGGTGGCGGCCACCTCCACCACGTAACCGCCCTGGCGCAGGGAATCCACTAAGGTTAGGCGCAACGCCTCTTCATCTTCTACCAGCAGTAATTTCACAGCGTCTTATTCAGAAGGTAGGCACAAAGAAGCGAGGAGAATCTGAGGTAATTCTGAAGCAGCGCCACCAAGCGGTACGCTGCAGTAAAGAGCGCTATGCTGGTAGCTCACTTCCACAGTAAAACGAGGGTACCGACAACGATCAGTCCCGATCCAACGCTCGTTTGCCAGGTTAGCTTTTCACCCAGAAACACGACCGACAATCCAATGGCCAGCGCCACACTAAGCTTGTCGACCGGGGCCACTTGCGAGACGGTGCCCACCTGCAAGGCGCGGAAGTAACATAGCCACGATAAGCCGGTAGCTACCCCCGACAGCCCCAGAAACAGCAGGTTGGTGCGCGTCAGCGTTGAGAGCCCACTCAGCCCTCCCCGGGCGTAGACAATGGCCCAGGTCAGCACCAGAATTACCACCGTGCGGATGGCAGTAGCTAGGTTGGAGTCGACGCCGCGGATGCCAACTTTAGCCAGCACGGCTGTCAGGGCTGCAAACAGGGCAGAGAGCAAGGCATATAACCACCACATAGCTGAAGTAAAGCAGGTGAGAAAATAAGCTAGGCTAAACGGGATTATCTGGGGGGTGATGAGCCGCCCAGATAATCCTGTCCGCAGTTTGTTGCTGCTGACCACCGCGCAGCAACTGCTTCTGCTACGAAACGGTGGAATCCGCTGTTATCGGCTGGGAGTCCTGCTTCCGCCCGAAGGCCCAGTACAGGGCCGGCATGCCCAGCAGGTTGAGCACCGTGGACGTGATGACGCCGCCCAGAATCACCACCGACATCGGGTGCTCAATCTCGGAGCCCGGCTCGTTGCCGGCCACGATGATGGGCAGCAGCGCCAGCACGGAGGTCAGGGCCGTCATGATAATGGGCGACACCCGCTCCAGGGAGCCGCGGATGATGAGGTCCTTACCGAAGGGCATGCCTTCCTCCAGCTCCAGGTGGCGGTAGTGGCTTACGAGCATAATACTGTTGCGGGCCGCTACACCCAGCACCGTGATAAAGCCCACAATGGAGCCCAGCGACAGGACACCGCCGGTTAGAAACGCGGCCAAAAGGCAGCCCGACACGGCGAAAAACAAGCTCAGCAGCCCCAGCGTGGCCAGGCGCAGGGTGCCGAAGTCGGTGTAGAGCACCAGGAAGATGCCGATGAGCGAGAGGCCGACCAGCAGCAGCATCCGGTTCTGGGAAGCCTGCCGCTCGGCGTACTCACCCAGGATTTCGGGGTGGTAGCCCGGCCCGAAGGCCACCCCATCTACCTGGGCCTGCACGTCGCGGGCCACGGAGCCCAGGTCGCGGCCCCGCACGTTCAGGGTCACGTCGATGCGACGGGAGGAGGCCTCGCGGGTAATTTCGTTGGGCGTGGGCACGATGAGCACGTCGGCCACCTCGCGCAGGGGCACCGAGCCGCCGCCGGGCAGACCAATGAGCAGGTCGCGCACGGCCCCAAAGTCGGCGCGCACGGCGGGCTGCCCCCACACGGACACGTCAAAAATCTTCTGCTCCTGGTAGATTTCGCCCACCTTGCGCCCTTTTACCAGCGTGCTAATGGCCTGGAGCACGGTGCCCGGATTCAACCCGAACCGGGCCGCGGCTTCGGGTTTGAGCTTCACTTGGATCTGGGGCACCAGGGTTTGCTGCTGCACTTTCAGGTCCACCACGCCGTCCACGCCTTCAAGCTGGCTGCCCACTTCCTTGGCCTTGGTGTAGAGCTGGTCGAGGTCGGGGCCGAAGATGCGCACCACGATGGTGGCCGAGGTGCCGGTGAGGACCTCCTTGATCCGCTCCCGCAGATACGTTAGCAGGTCGCGGTAGAGGCCGGGGTAGCCGTCCACCACAGTCTGAATTTTGGCCACCGTCTGCTCGTAGTCCACCTTCGGGTCCACGGAAATCCATAGCTCGGTGAAGTTCGGGCCGACCACTTCATCAGCAACCTCAGCCCGCCCGATGTGAGCCCCGAAATTGCGCACGCCGGGAATGGCGCGCAGCTCCTTGCTGGCCCGCACCGTGATGCGTGACATGGCCTGCAGCGAGGTGCCGGGCTTCTCTACCCAGTGCATCAGAAAGTCGTACTCCTTGAAGTTAGGCAGAAACTCCTGGCCAAAAAACGGCAGCGTGAGCATCGAAAACACGGCCGCGGCCGTCAGCGACCAGGCAACGCGCTTGGGCCGGGCCAGCAGGCCGGGCAGCATCCGGGCGTAGTGGCGTTTGAGCCACGCTACTACCGGCGAGTCCTTGGACTCCTTTTGCGCCGCCTTGGGCAGCAGGATCAGGGCCAGGGCCGGCGTCAAAGTCAGGGCCACGAACAGGGACGCCAAGATGGCCAGCACGTAGGAAAAGGCCAGCGGCTGGAAAAACGCGCCCGACAAGCCCGGCAGCAAAAAGATAGGCAGCAGCACCAGCGCCACGATAACCGAGCCGTAAATCACGGCCGAGCGCACTTCCATGCTAGCTTCATATACCACCGCGAAGGCTGATTTGGGCGAGCCGGCTTCGTGGTTGAGCCGTAGCCGCCGCATGATATTTTCCACGTCGATAATGGCGTCGTCCACCACTTCGCCCAGGGCAATGATGAGGCCGGCCAGCACCATCGTATCAATGGTTTTGCCCGAGTAGCGCAGGGCCAGCGCCGCCGCAATCAGCGAGGTCGGCAGGGCCAGGGCGCTGATCAGCGCCGTGCGCCACTCGTAGAGAAAGAACAGCAGCACCAGCACCACCAGCACGCAGCCAATGAGCAGCGACTGGTTCAGGTTGCTGAGCGACATCTCTATAAAGGTGGCGGGCCGGAAGATGGTCGAGTCGATTTCCAGGCCTTTCAATCCCGGCCGCATGGCGTTCAGGGCCGACTCTACCTGCCGGGTCACGTCCAGGGTGTTGGCGCCGGGCTGCTTTTCTACAATAAGCAGCAGGCCCGGGCCGTCATTAATCACGGCGTCGCCGATGGGGGCGGGAAAGCCTTCCACCACCTGCGCCACCTCGCCCAGCTTCAAACTCACGCCGTTGCGAAAGGTAACGGGCATCTGGGCCAAGTCGGCGGCCGACTGAATAGCCGAGCTTTGCGAGACGGCCAGGCGCTGGTTGGGCGAGTCGATGAAGCCCCCGCCGGCCAGGGTGGTGGCATCCGCCGCGGCTTTTTCCACCTCGGCCAGCGTGAGGCCCAGGGTGCGCAGCTGCTCGGGATTCACCAGCACCTGCAGCTGCCGGTCGCGCTGCCCCCAGATGGCCACGTTGGCCACGCCGGGCACGGACATCAGCCGGGGGCGAATGCTCCAGCGGGCCAGCGTCGTCATTTCGACTTGGGTGAGGCTATCCGAGGAAATGCCAATTTTCAGCACCCGGCTCGTCGAGGACAGCGGGGAGAGCATGACCGGGGGCCGGGCCACGCCGGGCAGCGTGGGCGCCACCCGCGCCAGCCGCTCCTGCACGGCCTGCCGGGCGTTGTTGATGTCGATGCCCTGGGGAAAGTAGAGCACCACCGAGGAAAGCCCCAGCACCGATTTAGACCGAATTTTCTTCACGTCGGGCGTGCCGTTCAGGGCATTTTCCAGGGGCACGCTGACCAGGGCTTCCACCTCGGCCGTCGAGAGGCCGGGCGCTTCGGTCTGCACCTCCACGTAGGGCGGGGCAAACTCGGGAAACACGTCCAGCGGGGTATTGCGCACTACCTGCAGGCCCGCGACCAGCAGCACCCCAAACAGCACCACGACCACCAGTCGCAGCCGTAGGGCCGATTCTATTATCCACTTCATAGGGTAAGATTGGGAAGTGGTGAATTTGTGAAGTGGCGGAGTTGCGAAGGAAGAGCTCCGGCGACCCGAATGGGGCAGTCAGAACGGCAAACTCACAATTTCACCACCTCACCATTTCACCGTTAATGGCTACCGCCGAATTCAGTGCCGAATAACTCCGCCGCGCCGTCGGTGACGACTTCGGCGCCGGCCGGTACGCCCCGGGAAATGACCACCTGGTCGCCTACGGTGCGCTGCACTTCCACCCGCTGCCGGGTGTACTGCAAGGGTTTGGTGCGCACGTACACCCACTGCCCGCCCGAGGCGTCGTAGAGCAGGGCCGCGGCCGGAATGGTCAGGGCGCGCGTGGTAGCGGCGGTTGCTCCGGCGCTGCCCGGAGTGGCGTTGGCAGTGCCCAGGGCTACGTCCACCACCACCCGCTCGCCGGGCCGGAAAGCTTCGTCGGTGTTGTCAATTTCGTAGAACACGTCGGCCGTTGCCGTGCCGGCGGTACCGCCGATGGTGGGCGCTTCCACGGGCCGGGCCTGCCGGGCCCCGCCGCCGTTCAGCGGGCGCACCGTCACCGTCTGCCCGGCGCTGAGGCGGCGCAAATCCCCCACGAACAAGGGCACCCGCACCCACACTTTATTCAGGGCCGCCAGCTCCAGCAGCACGGTGTTCGTCGTCACGAGCGAGCCGGGGGCTACGGTCACGCGCTGCACCACGCCGCTGAGTGGGGCTTTGATGGGCAGGGCCTGGCCGCCGCCGGTAGAGCCGCTCATAGCGCCTTGCCGGGCGCGGGCGTCGGCCAGGGCGCGCTGGGCTAGGGCCACGTCGGCGCGGGCGTCGTCGCGGGCCCGCACGCTGCCGGCGCGGTCGGCCAGCAGGTCTTCGGCCCGGCTCAGGCGGGCCTGGGCCACCTGCAGCTGGGTGCGGGCCTGGGCCGTGCCCTGGTTGAGGGTCAGCAGGTCGCGCTCCGGGGGCAGGGGCACCAAGCTGTAGAGCGTCTGGCCCTGGCGTACCCGCTGGCCGGCAGTGAGGCTCGCTCCGCCCCGCAGCGTGCCCTGTACGGGCGCCACGATGGTCACGGCCTGACCCGGCACGGCCTGAATCTCACCGCCAACCTCGCGGGTGGCCCTCACGTTGTCGGACGTGATGACGGCCGTGCGGATGCCGAGGCGCTTTTCGGCTTCGGGCGTAATGACCACGGTGGTCAGCTCCGATTCCTTGACCGGGTTTTTCACCTCGGAAGGGCTGATGGCCTTGGGTTTTTCCCCTTTGCCGCAGGCGGCGCAGCCCAGCAGGCCAAGCAGCGCGATGCGGCTGGAAACAACGAATACAGTGGGTGCGAACATAAAGAGTAGGTCTGAAAACGTTAGAAGCGGGCTCCGCCCACAGCGTAGCGGAGGCGGGCCAGGGCCCGGCGCTTATCGGCACGGGCATCGGCGGCGCGCTGGCGGGCGTCGAGCAGCTGGCGGGTGGTTTCGGCTACCTGCACGTAGGGGAAGTCACCGTTGATGAAGGCTTTAGTGGAGCGGCGCAGCGCGTCCTGCAGGCTGGGCAGGTAGCTTTGCTCCCACAGCGCGACGCTCTGGGTGGCCTGTTCGTACTGGGCGTAGGCTTCGCGCACGTCGAGGCGCACGGTCTGGCGCAGGGCCAGGTACTGCCAGGAGGCCTGCTCCAGCTCGGCCTTCACTCGGGAAATGCGGCCTTGGTTGCGGTTGAAGATAGGCAGCCCAACGGCCGCGCCCGGCCCCAAGTGCACAGGGTTGGGGTCGTTGAGGCGGGCATTGAGCGAGAGCACGAAGGAAAATACCCGGCTCCGTTCCCACTTCAGCCGCTTGCCGATAGCCTCAATGCCCGTGCGGGCCGCCCACAGGTCGGGCCGGGCCGCGTAGGCCGAGTCCAGCAGGGCAGGCAGCGGGGGCACCACGGCCCCGGCGGCCGGCGCCACGGTGAAGCGCAGGGAGTCGGCATTCAGCGAATCCAGGCCCAGGGGCGTGAGCAGGCGCAGGCGGGCTACCCGGGCGTCGCGGCGGGCGCGGTAGTAGTCGTCCACGGCCCGGAGCGAGTCGGCGCTGGGGGCTACGGTTTCCAGCTCACTTGCCTCGCCTACCCGGTAGCGGGAGCGGACGATGCGCGCCACCTCGGCCCGCATGACGATGGCCTCCCTGGCAATGCGCAGCCGCTCATCGGCCAGGGTCACGTCGGTGTAGGATACCTGCGCGTCGCGGCCCACGAGCAAACCCCGGCTGACCAAGCTTTCGGCCACGCGCTGCGTTTCGAGCTGGGCAGCACCCACCCGGCCCGGCCGCTGCCAGAGCAGGTCAGAGGCGAAGTTCAGGGCCAGAGCAAAGGGGGCCGTGCCATAGGACGTCACACCCGACAGTACCGGGTTGGCGAGCAGGCCGGCGTCCTGCAAATCGGCCTGGGCCAGGGCCAGCGTGCTCAGGTCGGCCTGAAACGCGGGGTTGCGGGTGAGGGCCAGCCCGACGGCTTCCTCTTCGCTCAGGCCGTCCTGCAGGTTGGGCAGCGCGGGGGTGGGGGCATCAGGTGAGCGACCCGGTCCCAACTCGTAGCCGGCACGAGCTTGCAACTGTTGCGCAATATGGTCCCGGGTATATTCTGGTTTCGTGCTGACGCAACTGGAAACAAATAAGAGTACGTGCACCAGCAGCCCGCACGTAAACCAGGGCCGAGCTAGTGTCGGAAGATAAAAAAGGAGATTAGGTGGCTTGTTCATGACGACAGCGGGAAAGCGAAATGGCAATAAAAGCAGAAGGTTACTTAGGATATTCGACTAGATTAAAATAGAATTAAAACATGCATAGAAGCGTATTGACTTTCTTATTGAAGCAGTGAATGGGATAAATTCATTTAATGAAGATTTGATGAAGATCAATGACGCAAGGATAAAACTGGATTCTAAAGCAAATCTGTCCGACGTGTTTTATTACCGGCAGCGTACCCATTACCCATGAAAAAGCCTGCCGGTCCCCATACATTAGGAGGGTCCGGCAGGCATAGAAAGAGTACGGCAAAAAGAAGCCTCCCCGTCCAGCATAACTGCGGAAGGAATTTAGCGGTGAGGCCGCTGCCAGTAGGATCGGGTATCAGTCCACAGATTGTGCAGATCAAGGCCTACTCGGGAGAACAGCAGATGCACGCCCCAGACCCAGCCGACAGAGCCAACCCAGCCGGCCAGCACATCGGAGGGAAAATGCACCCCCAGGTACATGCGTGACCAGCCCATCAGCAGGGCCCAGGCCGCCCCCAGTACCACCGCCACCCAGCGGCCGCGGGTGGGCCAGAGCAGAATACCCAGGGTCAGAGCCAGGGCAGTGGCGGCCATGGCGTGGCCGCTGGGAAAGCTGTAGGAGGTTTCCGGAGCAATAGATACCCAGAAGTCGGGCCGGGCGCGGGCCAACAGCAGTTTGGCAAACAGGTTCAGAAGGCCAGCCCCGCCCACGGCCACCAGAAAAAACAGCGCCGCCCGCCATTGTCGGGCCAGCAACAGGCCTGCTAATACTGCGGCCTCCAGCAGGGGCGTCCACCGGGTGCCGCCTGCCTGGGCCAGCCATACCGCCAACGCATCGCCTCCAGGGCTTTCAAAGTGGTGCAGCCCTTGCAGGATCAGCCGATCCAGCAGAAAGCCCTTGTCTTCCCAGACTTCCTGTCCAACTTTCAGAAAGACAACCCAGGGCAGGATAAAACCCAGCAGCAGGGTGAGCAGCAACCGGCGGTGCTGCCGCCAGAGCAGTTGAGCGTACCCGAGCAGCGTGGAAAACGTCATACGGTCAGATGGAGACGGCTACGGATGCGTGCCCGGCTGGCGAAGATTAGTGGGCGGGGCCGGACGCATTATAGTGGTCCTGCCAGGCCGCGCTCCGCTGCCGCCACGAGTCGTACACCACCAGCGCCGCCAGCACCCCCAACAGGATGAGCGAGGAACCACTGGTCCCGAAGCCGAGGCCCTGTTTAGCGGCTGGTTTTGTCAGCAGATCGCCGAAGGTAGCCCCGAAGGGACGCGTCAGCACGAAGGCAATCCAAAACAGTAGCACCCGCGACAGGTTGGTTGCATAGTAGGCCAGCACGGTTACGGCCAGCAGGCTGCCAATCAGCAACGCGCCGCCCGCAAACCCCAGCCCGGAGTCATCGGCCAGGTAATCCCCTAGGGCGGTTCCCAGCGTGTTGGAAATCAGAATGGCCGTCCAGTAGAACAATTCCCCTTGCCGAGTGCGAATGCTGGTCACCGACAAAGACTTCTCACTTCGCCACCACAGGCCCAGTACCAGCAGCAGCAGGGTAACGAGCATGGCCGAGCCCAAGGCGTAGCCCAGACCCAGCGTCCGATCCATGTAATCGGAGAGCGTGGTCCCGGCCGTACTGGTCGCCAGAATGACACTCCAGTATAACATCGGCACGTACCGATGAACCGCCAATTGGCCCAGCAGCACCACCACAAAGAAACCGAGTAAGAGCAGCGTGCTGATGGCGTAGCCCACGTGCATGGTCTGGGCCAGCTGGTCTCCGGCCGTCTCGCCCAGCGTGGTGGCGCAAATCTTCATTACCCAAAACAGCAGGGTAACTTCCGGAATCTTTTTCAGGGCAGCGTGCATCCTTGGGGAGGGTAATTAATGGGCGCGCCAGCTAAGCGAGACGCCCGGGGTGTTACCGGCAAAATAGGCCGGTGCCACATTCCAGCCCACTAGCGTCGGCTTGCGGCCCCAGCGGTTGCGGTGGGTCAGGTACCCCAGGTGGGCGGAGAGAATGCCAAATCCGGCCCCAGCCACCACATCGCTCTGCCAGTGCTTGTTGTTGATCATGCGCAGGGCGGCTACGCTGGTGGCAATCGTGTAGGCCCCGATGCCGTACCACTGGCTTTTATCCCGGAATTCGGTATGGACGATGCTGGCCGCCAGGAATGCCTGGGCGGTGTGGCCTGAAGGAAACGACAGATTATCGGAGCCATCGGGACGAGTTTCACGGGTGAGGTTCTTGACGGCAAACACCGAGGCCAGCATAATGAGCTCTGACTTTCCGATCACCAGCAGGGTGTTCAGCCGGTCGTCCCGCGACTCTACGCCCGACAGCGCCACCAGGCCTAGCTCGGCGTAGGGCGCGAAGATGAGGATGTTGTCGAGGGAAGTGCGGTAGGTGGGAAAGAGCTTGTGGATGTCGCGGTTGGCCTGCTGGTTGGTATAGAATCCTCCCCCATTAAAAGTATACGCACCGTAGCCGATGAGCAGAGCCGGCACGATCGAGGCCTTCACCAGCTTACCCTTGTACCAGGGTTTGGCCACAGGGGGAACGGCGGCAAGCGGCTCAAACTTATGGAGCGTATCTGCGGGCGCCGTCGACGGGGTTGACTGAGGTATCTGGGCGTGGGCAGATAGGGTACAGCTCAGTAGTAAGGCCGCAGCCGCAGCGCGGGCGGAAGCAAGAGAAAACATGCAGTACCAACTAGGGTGAAACGACAGAAGTGCTCAGTAGGCAGCAGGAACTGAACGGGGCCAAACATAGCGGCCGATTCTGAAGTAAATCTGGCCTAACCCACGGGAGGCCTTAGAAATGGCTAGTGACAGTATCCTTTACGTCCAATCCCACGCAGGTTGGGCAGCGAGCCCGGGTTTCATCGACAGTGGTTAGGTCGTAATATTGCCAGTTCCCATCCTGTTTTATGGCCAGTCCGATCGGACACTGGTCATTGTCATGATAGGGATAGCGCTCCGCAACAGGGGCCGCTGCTCGTAGTCCCGTGGGGTGCTGTGTATGACGGAAAAAGGGTGGCGTTTTGGCCATATTAGGCAAATCAGAATGCGGCTGCGCTGATGTAGCACGTTTGGCAAGCTACAGGGCATTTCTGTTGAGTTTCTGAAGCAGTAATCACCTTAAACAGATCTTCTTGTAATGGTGGAATGACATTACGATAAGCCCCGCTGCTGTCCGGCCTTGGTTTTCTTCAAGATGCTCTCGCGACCACACTCAGCCAACGAACCCAAATTGACCTTGGTTAAAAGTCTGGTCCAAACTTCGCATTTGGTCTAGATCCCACGTTGTTTCTTCACTGCAGTCAGGCGTGGTACTCCAGCCGTTTTCGGCTTAACGCATGCCATTTTATTTGGCGCAAAGCGGGCAGGAATGTTGACTAATACTAAGAAAAAGTCGCTGCCACATCGCCCGTTTCAGTCACCGTATGGCTGATTGATTCTGTAGTAGAAAGCAACAGCCGTAGCACTGACGTTTTATGAAACGTTTTGCCCCGGCGTGTGCGGTAGCCATGCGCATTGAGTTCGGCTGCGATGGTAGCCAAGGTCAACCCGTCGCGCCGCAGTAGCGTGGCCAACCGACGAGCCTGTTTATTGGGCAATGCTTCTTGTGCTTTACGCTGCACTACGGCCCGGCCCAGCGCCCGCGAGGCGGCGGTAAAATTTTCGGGCTTGCCCAAGGTAAAGCCACGGGCCTTCTTGGCGGCGAGCCCGCGTTTGGTCGACTCGGAAATATCCTTGGCACCTTTTTGCGCAACGGCCGCCAAAATGTTAATGGTAAACTCGTCGGCATTGGGAATGTCGCAGGCCTTGAAGCGGACCCGCTCCTCCATTAGCTTCGAGGTAAAATACACGCTGCGCGCTAGGCGCGACATCTCGGCCACGAGCAGAGTCGCCCCAGCGGCCTTCGTCTCGGCAATAGCCTTGGCCATCTCGGGCCGGTTGTTCTTGCGTCCGCTCTCCACTTCGATGTACTCGGCGACAATCTGGTCGCCGGGCTGCAGGAAGCGGTAGGCAATCAGGCGCTGGCCCTCGAGGCCTAGCCCGCTCTGACCCTGGCGCAGGGTCGAGGCTCGCAGGTAGAGAATGTAGTCCATACTATAAAGGAGTAGCCGACGAAAAGCCTCGTTTAGAGCAAAGTTACATCCTAAAGACGACCATTCTTAGCATGTAACTTAAGGCAAATACCGGTAAGGCTATCTGCCAAGCTGACGGAAAGGCAAGCGCGGCGTATCAAACACCAGTCGGCATGCCGCTTCCTCTATCCTCTCTGCTAGGCAACTTTCCTTTGCTGGTTACCACGCGAGCGTGACCGTTATCCAGCCCTGTCTCATACCCGCTTCTGGGCTTGAAATCGCCGCCATGCTTCGCGGACCTTCCATCCGTCGCTCGGCGTATCGTACGCCTGCAGTTCCGGTTTTAAGTTGGCCAGGTCCATGATCACGTAGAAAACAGCAACGCACACAGCGATGACGTTGACAAACGTAGTGGCCGTAAACCCTACAGCATACACCACAAACAGGGCCCCTACTACCGCGCCGCTGAGTGGCCCGGCTAAGTTAAAGAAGATGGCCTTCAGCGGGTGCTGGCTGAAGGCGACTCCTGAGGTGGTGATAAATGATACTAGGCTATTAGCGGCCAAATAGAATTCAGTGTCACCTACCGTAAACAAGGGCTTCACTGGCGCCTTTCGCAGGTCTGTGACAATAGCTATTCGATGAATAGTCAAGCCAACGAGCTTCCCTGCGATGGCATGACCAAGTTCGTGCGCCAGGGCGTTCAGGATAAACGATACTGGAAGGAGAACCAGAAGCAGTAGCAGATCGCCAAGCATAGAGGGGAGCAGTCGAGCACAACAGTTTCAGAACACTACACCCTAAGCGGGAATTTCGGTTCCTACTATTGTGCGACCCCGTTACCGGCCCTGCTTTCCCGGCCGATGGGGAGCCGGCAATGCGCCACGCAGTTCTAGCCGGCCATGCGGCCGTGCAGCACTACAACTGTCAGCAGCGCGAGCCCCAACAGATTTATACGCTCGACACGCACAGCGGAGCGCTGGCCAAGCTATGGGAGTTGCTGGCTGCCCACTATGCGATTGGGGACGCGGCCGAGCAGGTACGGGAGCATGAGCTACGCGAGGCCACCCAGCGCCATCAAGCGTACGAGCAGACCCTAGCCGAGCAGGAGCATCTAAATCAGTGGAGCAGCGCCAGCGACCAGGCGCACGAGAGCAACGGGAATAATCCGGCTATCAACCGCGCTGAGGACTGGATACCGGACTACCCGCCGCAGCCGGGTGAGGATTTGGCCGACAACCAGGATAGCGAGGAATATCCGGAATATCCCGAGGATGAGCAGCGCGACTACTTAAACGACAATGAGCAGGACGCCGAAGCGGAGGCGCTGGGGGACCTGTACAACAGCCAATTTGAGGACTAAGCCAGCCGGCTGGGATTAGCGTTGTTTTCCGTTCCAACTCTAGCGCTGTCTCACTCCATACCGCAAGGCTGGCCCCGCTTATCATTTGCGCGCTACACCAAGCAGCGGGAAAGCCGCTTAGTGTAGCGCGCAAATGCGACTTTTGGACCAAACTTTTAACCAGAGCCAAGGATGTCTGAGGAAGGGGAGGCATAGAGGCGCGGCGCAGAGTAGGCTAGTTTTTGTCGGCTGCCGTCGCAAACAGGCCAAGCTGCAGGTCCTTGCGAACCTGCAGCGCTTCGGCTTTCTGCTCGGCCAGCAGCTGCTTCGCCGCCCGCGAGATGGCCGTGTTGCAATACTTTTCCTTGCTGTTGATGCGGTCCGTTGGATGAATAGCTTTCAGGTCCCATTCCCGCAGAATCTTCTTGACCCCGTCGCGGCCCAGGGTAGGGGCGTGAAGTGCGATGTTGCGGTCAGTGACCTTCCAGGCGCGGAGTCGCTCGATGAGTGAGGCCGTGACCGGGTCGGCCAGCCAGGAGGCCGGAATCTTGGTTTGCTGCTTCTGATTCAACTCAAAGCGCAGCCGCACAATCCGGGGCCGGCCCCGGGTGGCCCGCTCAGCTTCGTAGACAGGCTGCATGGTAAAGGCCACGTCGCTTTCGGCCAGTTCCTCCAGCGGCTCCTTGGTGGTGTAGTGCACTAGGTCTTTCACCAGCGGGTACTTCATAAGCACCTTGCCAGACTTGTCTTTTTTGGGCTGCTGGCGCTTGTCCAGCACCGGGCCGCAGTCCATCAGCGTCCGGTATTCCTCAATGGTAACTTCCCAGAAGCCGGTATCCTTGAACGCCGACAGTATCTCGAAGAACCGCATGGAGTACCAGCTTTTCAGCCGCATATAGTGCGAGAGCTGGTAGCTGGTGTAATGGGCGACGTTGATGAAGTAATCGGACAGCGCCGGATTCAGCGGTATAGATATAATACCGTTTTTGTACCCGGCCGTCTCATCCTTACTGGTATCGAGCAGGTGGCGGGCCCGCCACTCCGACGAGTCCGGGCTCTTGAATGTCCAGATAACCGCCAGCAGTTCCAGAATAGCACCCTCCACCTCTTTATAGACGGTTTCGGCCTTCACGCCGGCGTCCACTACCACGTCGCTGACGCGCATCTGGTAGAAGGGCCGCAGCTCAAAGTCATCATCCCGGATTTGGTCGAGCACCCGTGCCATAATACGCTTCGCCAGCACGCTCATCTTCCGCTGCCGGGAGAAGGTTACGTTCCAATGCTGCTTCACCAGCTCCTTGTGTTGCGGCTCGTAGACCAGCCCCAGGGGTAGCGAGGCGGTGGTCACTTTCTTGTTACTCATAGCGGCTAGATTCCAAATGCAGAAGGACAGTTGGGGATAGAGAGTGACAAAATAACACGAAATAAAAGGAGTAAGAAATTATCAACTCCTAATAGGTAGGGGTAAAACTCCTTTTAATCATCTCCAGGGTAGGGGTAAAACTCCTTTTAATCGAGAATTAAGTGGGGGTAAAGCTCCTTTTATTCAGTTCAGCCAGTAGGGGTAAAACTCCTTTTAATGCTTTCTACTCCTTATAGTGAACTATCTTGTCTTTTTTAAAAGACAATCAGTAAAAATTCCAACTATGTAGTTTTCCCGAGAAGGAAGCTTTTAGGGATGGTATAAAACCCATCAGAACCCCCAAAAAGCAGACAAACAAAACAGTAAAAAAGAGCATAAAAGCCAAAAAAAGTGATTGCACTTTTTTACTATTTAATACTATTATTTTTATAAAGCATATAGTGTTCATCTTACGCCTACGTGCCATACCTTTGACTTGCCCCAAGCCGGCTAACTCCGACAAAGCGTAGCGCTGCCTACACAACGAACAGCCCGTTCTACCCAGAATACAGCGCGTAGGAGAGATGCAGCCACTAAGGACTAAGTTGCACCTGCTCCACTGGTCGAAGACGCCACACAGCACAGATTTGGCCTTGGTTAGATATGTAGTCCAAAAGCTAACCGATAAGGCCATCAGGAGCACCACCTGATTCCATAGTTTTCCAGAGTCGATTGCCACAGGCTAAGGTCTAACCAGCGAAATTGCCGCTGGGTCCGGATTGCCTCCCGTGGTAGCCAACCGCTCTTTCAGGCCCGCAATCCACCTTCCTGCCCCGTGGTTGTCCTTTGGATTGATAAGCACTAGGAACTCAAATAGGGCCAGCGCCTCAGCCCACCGCTTCGCTTTCTGCAACTCGACACCCATGGCATAATAGGCCGTTAGCACGAAGCCATTACCAGTGGACTCATAAAGCAACACGTCCCGGCCTTCCTCAAAGGCTTTGGGAAACAGTAGCCGGGCCTGCATAAAGGCCTGCATGAGGTAGGTAAGGCCCAAGCCGGGCGTTCGGTTATTGAGCAGCATTCCCAAATGCGAAACCGCGTCTAGGTGCAGCTCCCCGCAGGCGGCCATAATACGCCGGTAGATTCGCTCCGCCTCTTGCGGCGCAGAGGTATGCAGCGCTTTACCCTGCTGGAATAACGCTTCGTGCTCCAGCACGACTGCCGGGTACACCACGCGCCAGTGGCGCGGCTGGTATTCTATCATGCGGAGCTGGTCCATGCGCAGGAACGATAGGAAGGAGGAAGCTCAAAAATACGGAGAAACTGCACCGCTCCTTAAGGAGAAATCCTGCTCCAACTCTAGTGGCCCGTGCGTGAGCCAACGCAATGCTTAGCGTGTAAATCCGCCCGATTGGAAGAACAACCGCTACTATACTGCTGCATCAAAGTCTGCCAGCTCCTGTTGAAAGCGAGCCAGACGACCCTTCGTCTTCAGGAAAAGCATGTAGCGCATCTTACCCCGTATCGGCCCGACATCAAAGCCCAGCAAGGTAGCTTGGTAGCCGAATACGCCCAGTAGGTTCTGAACGAGTTTGGGCTCCTGCTTAACAAGGGGGCCGTAGTATACCCAGTCCAGCTGCTGCGCATCAACTGCCACGCCCAGGTCCGCGCAGCGGTTCAGTAGCTCCGGCAGGGCCGCCGGCTCGTAAGCGCGCAGATACCCCCGCACCAGGCGTAGCGCGTCTTCATACGTCACGGCAAACGAAGCATCGAACGAGGGAAAATCGACTTCCGATTCGTCTTCTGAGTTGTTATCGAACATTGGACAAGTGAAAGGAAGGGCGACTAGCGATTAAAGAAGGCCCGCCGCACCATTGCGGTACGTCGGGCTTTCAGGGCGCTCCTACGAGCACCGTAAATCTACGGAACTGCAGAATGCTAAAGTGTACAGTCGACATCAAGCACCTCATTAAACCATTGAGGCCTTCAACATGAGAAGTACGTGGTCTGCTTGTTTCTCAAAGTACACATGCTCCGCATTGAAGTCGGCTAGGGTGTCAGCACCTTTCCAATGGGTAAGTTCTTCACGCAGGGTATTGGAAAGAATAAATGAGCTTAGATGCAGCTCCGTGTCGCCGAGCTGGGGTTGAATCATCTTCCGCAACTTGCTGTGCAGTGCAATTTTAGGGTCAGTGAAGCCTTGTATCTGTCGTAATCCTTTGGGGTCAATGAAAGACACATACTGCTGCTTGCCGACTACCAGCCAAACAATAAAGTCGGGATAGAAATTGCTGGCTTCAAAAAAGCCAATGCCTTTTCGGCTGATGTTTCGGAGCAAGTACAACTCCTTATCCGCGAAAAATGCCGGGTTGCTCTCACCGCACGCTTTCACGGCCTCAACGAAGTTTTTCTCCCCCTTATTGAGCGGAACCGGCTTTACCTGTACCACATCATCTCCCCATTTTTGACCTACATACAACAACGGGTCGTAGAGGTGCTGGGGAATGTGCAAGGCCAGGAAGTCGGGTTTTTCTACTGTCACGGTGCTGGCCAGTGGGCCGGCCAGGAGGGTTGACTGTAGCGCGGTCAGCTGTTGGATAAGAGTCGTTTGCTCCTTCCGAACTGCCACGCGGTACTCTTTTTCAAAATTAGGGTGCTGCGCGGTCAGCTCAGCTACTTCCATAAACTGGCTGTAGTAGCGGCTTTTCTGGAAATTGTAGGCTTTGTCGCAGTATCCTTTGAGTAGGGCCGTCACGATTTCCTGCCAGTTACGCACTTGGTTGTAGTGGCTCACTTCCAGTTGCGCAATGGGAATGAATAGCTCATACCAGCTGTGGCTGGCAAAGAGACCCGGCAGCTCGTCCCGGTTGAGGAGCAAATTGGTCCAGCCCCGGTCGTTCTTGAATTTCTCCAGCTCGAAGTAGACGGCATTCCAGTTGATGAAGGCCAGGTTTTCCGGCGTCAGCTGGTTGGCCGTCTTAGAAGAAGCAGCGAGCTTGCCAGACTTCTTTTGGCTTTCTGCCATTTGCACCTTAGGGTACCAGTCAACCAGCACTTTAGGCACGGTTGTTTTCAGGGGCAACGTGACTACTTCGGCGCGTTTAAAATCGGCGCGGCTCTGAACCTGCACTAGTTTCAGCTTTTTGCCGGGCAGGTCCTTAACCGTGGTATGAATGCGCAGGGTGAACTGTTCGCGTTCTTCTGTGTCGGGAAGGCCTTCGGCGGCCAGCATGTCCCGAAACTGCCGCATGTACTCGGCCCGCAAACCAAAAATGCGCAGGGTTTCCAATGTTGGCAGCACGCTGGGTACCTCGTCGGGCCGGCTGTTCAGGTCCAGGGCCGTGCTGCGCTTGAGCGAAAACTGGTAGCCTTTGAGTCGTACGCCCCGGCCGAATAGCTGAATGATTTCGGAACCCTCTCCTCGGCCGATGTTCAGCAGGCCCATCGTACTGACGCGCCAGCTGCTCCAGCCTTCTGAGAATTTTTTCGAGCCAATCAGGATGTTTACCGGACTGTCGTCTTGATTGATGGCCTGAAAGAGGGAAGTAGAAAACGGCTTTTCCGTCACGGAAAGCCCGTTGTCAGCGCATAGCTTCAGCAGCTTGGCGTCGTCGCCCACGTTGATGACGCCGAAATACGGGGCATTGCCCACACGTAAGCCAATTTCCCCATCCTGACCCTTCAGGTTGTCGAGGTGCAGACCTGCGCCCGCCACGGTGGAGTTAAAAACTAAGTGCAACAGGTCGCGGTATACGTCGGCCGCGGTTTTACGCTGGCTCCGCACATGCGTAAAGGCATTGCGGAAAATGGCCTGGTTGTGCTGGTCGAGCAGCGGGTCCTGTTGTTCCAGCAGCCGCTTTATCCATTCAATGCTTTGCGCGGGAGCGTGCACGAACGTGTGCAGAAACTGTAGCAGTGGCACCACGTCCGAAACCTCGCGCTTGTCACCCTTATATTCATTCAGCTTGCGCACGGCCGCCACACGTCCGCCCACGAAAATGGCCAGGGGCTTGGCGACCAGGAACGGTAGTAGCGCGGCATGGTGGTCTTTGAACACCAACAACTGGTCATAGAAAGTGAGCAGGCAGGCCACCAGGTACTGCGTCACGTTGTCGTCGTCCCAAGCTTCGTCCAGGTTGAGAATCTGGTAGTCTTTGCCGTAGCCGTCCTGGTAGAAATAGCGGTAGGAGTAGTCGAACAAGGTAGCCTTGCCATACTCGCTGAGCAGCTCGCGCTGGGACGCGCCGGCCTGCGAGGCCACGGCTTGCCCAAACGTGGCGGAGTACTCGAAGGAGAAGCCTTCAGCGGCCAGCGAAGCGCGGTAGCGTTTCCATTCGTTGCCACCCGTGCCGCGGTGGCCCTCATCCACCAGCACCAAGTTGTTGCCCTCGAAGGCTTCGATGGCCACCGTTTTGGTGCCGCTTTTGTCGCGGAACTTGTTGATGTCGATTATCTCAATCTTCTGACCCTGGAAAAGGGTGCCGGTTTGCTTGTCGAATAGCTCGGCTTCGAGGTCGGACTCGGCAAACTCCCGCAGGTGCTGGCGCGACAGCCCTTCGTTGGGCGTCAGCACAATCACGCGGTTCAGCTCGCGCTGGCGGCCGTGGCGGTGCAGGTAATGCCGGTACTGCAGGATGTTGATGTGCATCAGCAACGTCTTGCCAGAACCCGTGGCGTTCCAGAAGGCGAGCTTGGTCAGGTCATCTTCGCCGAAGGCTTTGATAGCCCGGAAATCGGTATGTCTATCCTGTGGAGTGTTGACACGGAAATTGTCCAGTTGCTGCCGCAGCCCGGCCGCGTTGGCGAAATACTGGTCCAGGTAGATTTCCGTGAACAGCAGGGCCAGGTACTGAAAGTATTTCCAAGTGATGCGCGTGGGTCGCTTCTGGCTGATGCGCTCGGTATGCGCAAAGATATTCTCATCGTAGTGCCGAAGCTGCGCCGCTGTCAGCAGCGGGTTGGCATACAGGCGCTTCACCAGCTCTTGGTGGAAGTAGGATACGTTGTTTTCGTCGTAGCCTTCCAGCGAGCTGTCTTTCAGGTTTTCGGCCAGGGCTTCGAGGTCCTTCACCCCAAAAAGGTGCAGAATGTATTTATTCAGCACTAGGGCCGAGGATAATGCGGGCATTCGGAAGAAGGATAGAAGTTACGTAAGCTGTTCGAGGCGCGTCACCCAGTCATTGAAATGAGGGCACTGCTGACGCATTTTTGCAAGTCCTATTTCTTCCAGCACCATTATGCCATCTACTATTTTACGGTAGCCTGGGCATAATTTCAGAATGCGTTTAGATGGGGCTGTTTCCCGGCTGTCATTAATGAGTTCAGGCTGCCCGTTATAGGTGCTGTGGATAGCCGAGAAACAGTTAGCCGGTAGCGTATGGTCGATTCCCAGCCACTCTTCCATCGTTACCGGGTCTGCAAAAAGCAAACTCTCAAACTCGTGGAGTTGGATGAATGGAATGAAGCGGTGAGAGCCGATAGCGGCACCAAACGCGTGCTCAATGTGAGCAACCTTGGCGTGAGCAGGCAGGTGCTTGGAAGCAGTATACCCCGGAAACTTACTGTTCAGGCCGTACAGGTCAATAAGCGTAGTATGCCAGGCTGCAGGGTCGTTCTTGAGCCATTGGTCAATATCGGCCTGCGCTTTTTTGAAGCTGGTGTAGCCGCCGCGCTGGGTTTTGCTGGTTCGTAGCCGCCGGGTATGCACCACCTTGCCGTGTGCAGCCAGGTGTGGCCCTAAAATGTTGTTGATGAATGACTCTTCGGTCTGCCCTTCGGCCGTGATGTTGATGCGGATACTCATGGACGACCTCCAATAATATTCTTTTCCCAGATTTCTCCCAGCGAATAGCGTTTCAGCCAATCCGTTAACCCTTCGGCCGATTGACGCTCGAACGTCGAGGCGCCATCTTCGTCACGCTCAACTACAATGATGTCTTCAGGAGAAAATTCATTCACCAGGTTAACAGACTGAGTTGAAATGATAATCGTGGCGCGGTCCGACGCTTTGCTGAGTAACCCCGCCACGATGGCAATAGCAGCAGGGTGCAGGCCTAGCTCTGGCTCGTCGAGCAACACGAGGGCTGGAATGTCGGGCTGGAGCAAAAGCGTTGCGATGCAGATGAAGCGCAATGACCCATCAGACAAAGCATGTGCATTGAAGATGGTGTCGGGGTGGTTTTTGTCCTGCCATTGCAGCCTTACCGACTTCTTTTCATCAGCCTTGCCATCGTCGTCAGCAGGAAAGTAGAAGTCCTGAAAAAACGGAATGACTTGCTGGATGATGCGGAGCAGCCGTTTGTAGTGCAGCGGGTGCTCGTCGCGCATGTTCCAGAGAAATGGCGCTAAGTTGGAGGCATTTTCCTTGAGCACACTCGTGTCGCTACGCTCAGCCGATTGTTTGACCGCTGCGTCACGGCTAGTATCGTGGAAATGATACACACGCCAGCCGTAGAGCGCCCGGTAGACGTGCTTTGCTACGGGGGCCATTGGCCGTGTTACCGGATTTGCCATCCGCGACTCCAGCGCGCCAGGATGCGTAAGCACTTCAATGAATGGATTTCGATTGTTGTTGCCGGTATTGAATAAACCTACTTCGTGCGCAATCGTGAAGGAGTCATCATCGGTGGGTACCAGCGCCAAACTGTAGCCATTTGGCGGGAAGAGGATTTCTACTTCGAGCTTGTCCGTGCGCTTGCGGCCGTAGTGCAGAATACGGTTGGCACCACCCCGCTGCCGGGTATAGAGCTGCAGCTGGCCAGTCATGACCTGACGCACCAAGCCAAACAACTCTATGAAGTTGGATTTGCCTACCCCATTGGGCCCAATCAGGACATTGAGGGGGCGAAGGGGCAGGTCTAGGCTCGCAATGGAGCGAAAGCCTTTGACGTGGATTGATGTTAAGCGGGAAGTATCAGCCATAGCAGTTAGTCGGTTTGGGCAAACATGCGCTTGCCGAATTCTTCCTCAATCTGCCGCACCTGCCAGGTGCCCGCCGCCGGGGTGCCCGGCATGGTGGGCACGGTGTGCGCGCCGTTTACGTATACGGTGGCGTAGGCGTGGCGCAGCGGCGAATGGGGCGAGGCCGCTAGGAAATCGTTCAGGGCCTGGTGGTCGTGCTGGCGGGTATCGCGCCACACCACCAGCACGGCCTCGCCAGTGGCGCGGGTGCGACCCCGCACTAGCCGGAAGCCGGGTGCCGGGGCCGAGTGGTGCTCTACCACCAGCCCCAGCAGGAAGTTGAAGGTTTCTACCAGGTCCACGGTGGTTTCGCGCTCCTCGTTCTGGCGCGTTACCTTCAGCTTGCAGTCGAAGGGGGCGTTGAACCATTCCAGGTTGAGCAGGCTCTGGCGGCTTTCCACGTCGAGCATGTAGCCGAGCAGGTACTCCTCCCGGAACGCCGGACTGGCTTCCAGGGCCAGTTGCTGGCCTTCGGGGCGGGCTTCGGGCAGCAGCAGGTTGTTGAGCGTGTCTTCGTAGCTCTCCAGCCGGAGGTATTGGAACGCGTGCGAGAGGCCGGTGTTGCGGCCCACGGGCTTGCCATCCTTCCAGTTCTTGCTGTACGCCGCTTTCATTACCCGGGGCTTGGTAACGGTGTCGAAGTATTCCCCCATTTCCACCAGAATGTACTTGCGGTGGCCCTGGTCTTCGCGGTTCAGGTTCATCACCGCGTGAGCCGTGGTGGCAGAGCCTCCAAAGAAGTCCATAACATTGGCTTTGGGGTGTGAACCACCGCCAATGTAAACAGAGTCCATTACTGCATACAGAGACTTCGGATAGGTAAACGGCGACTTCCCAAAAAGAGCCTTCAACAGGGCAGTACCATGTTCTGTAGCCGAATACTTTGCGTCGAACCAGGATGAAACAGAAACAACGCCCGCTTCATTTGGTCGCCGTTTGTAATAAATATAGTCTTTGCCAGTACGGTCAGGTCGCACGGCCACTTTCTCAAGAGAAGTCATGACAGTTTTCCATTCCCAACGCCAAGTTTTCTCTACGCCTTCGTCGTTGTTAGGATAGACTACTTGTTCACCTTTTTGAGGTTTCTCTTTAACAATCCAAGTTTCATTATCCTCATCCCATTCTAACTCAGGTACACGTATTGATTCACCTGCAATGTAGATGGGGTAGTACAATGCACGGCGGGCATCACGGTCAGAATTAGAGCCTTCCCGCCGCAGGTTTCTCCACTCAAATACTCCTTCCTCGTCCTCTTTATTGAAGCGCGCCATCTGCTCAGGCGTAGGCGGCATTCGATTGATGCCGGAGGAATCTGATTTACCAGCAAAGAGCACGTATTCGTGCGACACTGCGTAGCCGGCTTGTGTTGGTCGGCCAGAAGGGTTCGAGCGTACGCAGAACGTCCCAAGCAAATTGCCGCCGTAGTGAGCCCCTAGGATGTAACTCAGTTCACGCTGCTGGGCATCATCAATTGCAGCGGCTATTACCCCCTTCTCTGTAAGCAGTGGTTTAGACACTTCAATTCTATTGTCCATCAAAGCCGCCCAACTCGAAGACTTGTACCCGTTTTTATACATAATTGGCCCCGCATCAGTATTGTATGGAGGGTCGATGTAAATACAGTCCAACTGTCCGGTGTACCGCTCTTTCAGGAGGTTCAGCGCTTGAAAGTTCTCGGAGCTTACCAATAGTCCGTCCAGCGCTTGTGCCACATCCTTGATTGTAGCTAACAAGCGGAGTTTGAAATCTTCGGGAAAGAAAGCGGTATCAACAAGTAGGTGTTCGTTTTGCTCCAAGAAGCGGATGCTAACCGGCCGGTTAAAGCCTTCGGTCACGGCATCCGCTTGGATTTCATCAATAGCAAAAAGCCGTACCCACTCTTCGGTTTGGGCTGTATTACCAGCTATTTCCTCATAGAAAGTATCAGGTATCTTATCTAAGGTGAAGCAGAAGTTGCTCTCCACGACAAACTTCTTTTTCAGCCATAGTTTCTTCTGAAATCCTTCGAGCTGGGCTAGAAAACGAATAATTTTCTGACCGATAGTGCGCAGGGCTTTTACCTTGCTCAACTCGCGCAGAGTATCCTGCTCATTGGCTGTATTGAGGTCGTCTAGGTAGATGACCTCATTCTTGATGTAAAAGTCCAGCTCGTGACCTAAGAATCTACCTAAATCTTTGTGAATGAAGTAATCAAAAGTGTTACGGGCACTGTAGTCAGTTAAATGCTTTTCAAGCAAAGTGACCGGATTCTTTGCTTTAGGGTCAATAGGAGTTAATAATGCCTTAGCGAATGGCTCAGGCAACAGAGGTTGTAATGTCTCGAATGCTTGGCGAAGCAGCTCAACCTGTTTAAGTGTTTTCGGTACAGGCTCGTAGACAAACCGCAGGCATAACTCATCGTCTACCACGGCTACTGGGTCGGGTGTGTAGAGTGCGAAGCGGCGCTCTTGTTTGCCCTGTATCTTATTGTTGTTCTGCTCAACAGTAGCTTCTATCAACTCGAATACCACAAACTTGCCCCCGGCCGAGGCCGGCAACTGGAAGCGGTAGGAGCGAAAGTATTCGGCCGTTTTGATGTAGTACTGGTCGTGGTTGGCCCAGTGTAGCTTCACTTCCTCACCCTCGTAGGGAATGGCGTACACGTCGCGCTTGTAGCGGCGCTGCGAGATGAAGTCGCCATTATCGTAGTAGCGGGCAAAGAAGTTGGCCAGCCGCGAGAAGATGTCGTTTTCCAGGCTTTCGGCGTCGCCAAAGGCGGCCAGCTTTTCGCGCAACGTCACCACTTTCTCCACCGAGTCGGGGTTGGGCACGCCCATTGCCTTCAGGTCGGCCAATACCTTGTCCAAATCGTGCTGCACCTGTTCGCGGCCGGCGCCGGCGTGCTCGCCCAGCACCGAGCGCACCTGCGGCAGCAGGTCGTCGTCCAGAAAACGTTCTATCTCCTGGCGCTTCTGGTTCAGGATGCGGTAGATACCAAAGTCTAGCTCAGCTTTATCAAGCATGAAGACCTCGCGCAGAGTGGCGCGAAGCTTTTCGTAATTCGTCATAGGAGCGTGCGGGGCGAAAGTGCAAGCTACAAATAGCCCGCACCAGGGCCAAATGTGGCAAAAATGGCCTAACCGGCCTCCATTTGCGGAAGCCGTTAGCGGCCAGCGGATTGAGAAGGAATGCAGGCCTTAGATGTGCTGCACCACGTCTAGAGTACGCCGAGCAAAGCGGAGCAGTTGAGCTTCATCAATAGCGTCCGCCGGGTTCAGGTCGGCGTGGTGAAATTCTTTACTGTAGTTGTTTAGGTCATCTAATGTTCCCAAGTGCTCGCGCAGGCGCCAGAACGGTGAGGTGCTATCAGCCGCATTGCGAATTTTTTCCAAGGCGTTTCCCAGCCATTCGGTTTTGCCTAGCCGGCGCACAAACTTGTAGCGGAAATAGCCTTCCAGCACCGGACGGATGCAACGCACCATACTTACTTTCTGATGCTCGTCCAACGTAGGCTGATTTTCTACATAGTCGGCCAGTCGGCGGTAGTCCCCAAGGAATCGGTGAATGACTTCTTCGTCAATCTCATGCTCCCGCCACATGCTTCCTGCCCCAGAATGCTTAATCTCTAAACTTATACACGGTACGTTACTGCTGTTTTGCCCAAGTTGATGCAGCAGGTCTTTGGCGAAGAACAGGTTATGGGTGAGTACAATCAATTGCTTGGCGTTTCTGCTTAGCTCAGCCAACACTGCAATGGTGTCGCGTTTTCGGCTAGCATCGAAGCTCGACATAGGGTCGTCAAACACTACTACCTTTTCGCCCACGTGCTCATCTAGGTCGAGTTTGGCCAGGAAAAAGCTAAGTGCCAAGGCACTTTTATCACCCTCGCTTAGCGAGTGCTTTAATGAAGGGCTACCGTCGGCCGATTCTTTCAGGGCGATGTCGGTGTCATGTACCCTAAGCTTGTATTTGACGAATGGGTCTAGCCCACCGCCGATGTACTTATGCTTAGGTACAGTGATTTGAATGTACCCCGCGAACTTGTTCAAGTAATGGTTTATCCGTTCGCCGTACTTTGCCAAGGTGCCTAGTGCGTACTCGTCCAGTTTTTCCTGCTTGGCTTTAAGCTGCGCGTTGTTGGCATTCAGTAGGTTGCTGTGAGTAAGCAGGTCCTCACAAATGGAAGTCATTTCCTCAGATTTGCGCAGTACTTGCAGGTTCAGTGCCTGCTGTTTTGTCAGCAATTGTGCTTCCGTTGGGCCATCCTCAGTTTTAGTTTCGATGATAGCAGCATTCACCAGCGCTACGGCGCTATTGTAGTCGGCCACGAACTGGTTCACACTCACCAAAGCTTGGTCGTAAGCGTTGGCATTGGTCAGCGCCACTTTGCGGCTTGGGTCGTGCTTTTTTACTTCAACGTCTTGTAACAGTTCGGCAGTCCTGTCAGTCAGCATCATTTGCATTGCATCCAGCAGAGCCGTAGCCGTTGGGGCTTGAACCGCTACATATGGTTGCCAGAACTGCATCAGCGCTGTATTGGTACGGTCCACCTGAAGCACGGCCGTAATCAGGGCTTGGACCTTCTCAGCCGCGAATGCTTGCTGCATCCTGTCCAACTCGTTGACTAATCGGGCATACTTTTCGTTGAAATACAAACTGTACGCTTTAATAATAGCCAGGTGCTCACCGACTGG
>NZ_JADWYK010000018.1 GCF_015773195.1 Hymenobacter guriensis | reverse complement strand
CCGGAAAAACCGCTCGAACAAATGGGCCTGGTCTTCCTCCGAAATGCCCACGCCCTGGTCCTGCACGGTGAGCGTGAGCTGGCCCGCGCCACAGGCCGCCCCCAGGCGCACCACCGAGTTTTCGCCCGAGTACTCCAGGGCGTTGGAGAGCAGGCGGCAAGACGCAAGCAAGCGGTTCTATGCCGTTCATTAGCACCAAGCGGGCCCGGTAGCTATCCAACCTGACTGGCTGGATAGCTACCGGGCCCGCTTGGTGAGAAAAGCCGTAACGGCCGGCTGGCTACTCCGTGGTGGCCACCACCATAGTGCCTTTGGTGGTAGCTACCGGAACAAGCGTTGGCTTCCCGGCTGGCTGTGTAGAGGCAGTCGGGCGACGTGCCGCCGGCCGGGCGCTGGGTGCTTTAGCTATTGGTGCGGCCGCTGGCTTGGCGGTAGCTACGCTTTTGGCGGCTTTTCGGGCAGCTTTGTCGCTCGACCCGACTTCCGGGCGGCGCTGCTTGAGCACCTGCCCGGCGAGCTGCAGCACAGCTTTGCGCAAGGATTTAGCGGGCTTTTCCTGCTCGCCCAGCAGCGGGTGCAGCAAGGCGGTCAGCTCGCCGGCCAATGCCTTGCGCATCATCTTTTTGGTAGGCCGTGCCGCCCGCTCATCGGCTTTCACCTGCCGGGCCTGCTGCTTCAGGAGCTGGCCGGATAGCTGCCGCAGGGTTTTTGCCACGGCTTTTGACGCCGGAGCTGAGCCGTTGGGAATGACGTGGGGCGCCACGGCGGCCGTGAGCTGGGCGGTCAGAACTTGCCTGGGGGATTTCATAGAAGGGAAAATGAAGGTGAGCAAACAGCCGCTTAGCGCAGCCCGAGGAACACGGCAACCAGCGCTACCAGCGTACTCATAAAGGCATAAATGATGAGCGTGTCGCGGGTGGCGGTGTCGCGCTCAGCCGATGAGGCAGGTTCCATAAAAAAGAGGGAAAACCGGGTGGAAAACAGAGAAGACGAAAAATCCGGCGGCTTAGGCCTGTAGTACCGGCCTGAGTTCGGCCTGCACCGGTTGGGCTGGCGCGGCGTGGGTAAGCTCGGTATCCAGCACCTCACCAGCGGCCCAGCCGTCGAGGTTCTGGCGGGTGGT
This sequence comes from Hymenobacter guriensis, assembly GCF_015773195.1. Classification (GTDB taxonomy): domain Bacteria; phylum Bacteroidota; class Bacteroidia; order Cytophagales; family Hymenobacteraceae; genus Hymenobacter; species Hymenobacter guriensis. Next base: position 89,225 of record NZ_JADWYK010000018.1, on the reverse strand, counting down.
GGCGGCAATATTCTGCAGCGCCTCCCGGGTCAGAAACGCCTGGTGCCCGGTCACAAGCACATTGGGATAAGACAGCAGGCGGGCAAACAGCGCATCGACGGGCGGCCGCCGGGAATGGTCCCGGAAAAACAGCGCCTTCTCGTGCTCATACACATCCAGGCCCAGGTAGCCCAGCTGCCCCGAGTCCAGGGCATCGAGGGCGGCGGCGGTATCCAGCTCGGCGCCGCGGCTGGTATTGATCAGCATCACGCCCCTCTTCATCTGGGCCAGTCGCGGGGCATCAATCAGGTAAGGCGCGTGCGGGGTCATGGGCGCATGCAGGGTGATGATGTCGGCCTCGGCGCACAGTTGCTCCAACGTGGTATAGGTAAGGCCGTGGCGCACGGTCAGCTCCGGGTTGGGCAGCGGGTCGTAGCCCAGCAGCCGGCAGCCAAAGCCGCTCAGAATGCCCGCCACGATGCCACCAATGTGCCCCAGCCCGATGATGCCGACGGTTTTGCCGTGCAAATCGAAGCCGATCAGCTCGTCGAGGCGGAAGTCGTAGGCCCGCAGCTGGCGGTCGGCCTGAATCAGGCGGCGGTTGAGGGCCAGCATCAGCGCCAGGGCATGCTCGGCAATGGCGTAGGGTGAGTACTCGGGCACGTTGGCCACGCGCAGGCCCAGCGTTTGGGCGTGCGGCAGGTCTACCTGGTCGTGGCCGGTGGCCCGGATGGAAATAAACCGCACGCCCTGCGCGTGCAAGGCATCCAGCACCGGGGCGGAGGCGTCATCGGTGCTGAAAATGGCTACCGCCTCCGAGCCCCGCGCCAGCGCCGCCGTTTCCACGCTCAGGTTAGCCTCGATAAAGCGCAGCGGATGCCCGGGGCCGAGTGCCTCGCTCAGGTAAGCTTGCTCAAAAGGCTTGGCGCTAAAGACGGTGGTTTTCATAAGGCAGCAGTGAGGTACGAAAGCAAAGGTGCGAGGCTGCGGCCGGCAAAAGAATGAGCAACGTCATGCCCGGGCATGACCTGTGTCAAGGCATCCGGCCCGGTAAAGGCCAAGCTTTGTAAAACTTGGTTACCTCCTTCTTCTTTATCCCTGCTGCCATGTCTGCCTGTATCCTGGTTCTCACTGATTTCTCGGCCGCGGCCGACCACGCCCTGGCTTACGCGGCGGTTCTTGCCAAGCCGCTGGGGGCTCACCTCGTAGTGCTGCACGTAGATACCCACACCTCCCTGCTGGACCCGGAGCTGCTTGCCGGGCCCCGCCCCGACCAGCAGGCGATAACGCTGGCCCTCAGTACCCGCATCCACGGGCTCCGCGTTCCGGCCCAGGCGGAGGTTTGTGCCGGAACGCTGGCGGTGGCAGTAGCGGAAGTAGCAGATCGGCACCAGCCGGCGTTGATAGTGGTGGGGCGGCAGCCGACCGAAGACGTGCCCGAAGAGCTTATTTCCTCCTCTGCAGTGGATGTGTTGCAGATAACGTCCCATCCGCTGCTGGTGGTGCCGTATGCTGCTACGCTCCCGGCGGCGCCGCACTATGCGCTGCTGGCGGCCGATGACGAGCCGTTTTCCTTAGGGGAGAATGCCGGGTCAGTTCGTCACCTGTTCAATGCCCTGAACGTCCGGTTATCGGTCGTGCATGTGGCCCCGCCCGGCCGTCAGGCCTCACACACGCAGGCACTGGACGCGGTGCTGCAGACGGGTATCACTATCGAAATGCCGCTGCCTTTGCTGCACCGCGTCACGGACGCCGACCCCGCCCGGGGCATTGCCACGACGGCCGCCACCTTCCACCCCGATCTACTCGTGCTCATTGCCCGCCCCCGCAGCTTTTTCGGGCGGCTTTTTCACCGCAGCGTCACCGCCCAGGTAGTGCTCCACAGCGCTGTCCCGGTGTTGCTGCTCCCGGCTACGACAGAAGCTACGGGCCCAAAAATCTCCCTGCATGCGGCCGGGCAATACAACCACTAGCCAACCAGCCCTAGGCTTTTGTATCGTTGATGTAGCGCCCTGCCCATCTCCCTCACCTTTTTCAGTCCTTTCCCATGAACTACCAATCTACCCCTCTTGCCCCGGAAGAGCTGCTGGCCGATGCCGACATCAAGCTGGCCATCGAACGGCTGTTTCAGCAGAAAAAAGGCGTGGCCGCTTCCCTGCTCGAAGTCACCTGCCGCGACGGTATCGTGGAGCTGACGGGCTTTACCGACAGCCTGCTTTCCCGGAAGCGGGCCGAGGACATGGCCAAAGCCGTGCGGGGCGTCCGTGGGGTTATCGATGAAATCAGCATCCTTACCCCCGATGTGCCGGATGAGGTGCTGCAGCAGCGGGTGGAGCAGGCCCTAGCCCAGGACCCGGCCGCCGGCACGTATGCCTTGCAATGCTCGGCCCACGATGGCGAAATCACCCTGAATGGCTCGGTGCAGTCGTGGGCCGAGCAGCAGCTGGTGCTACGGGTCGTCTTCGGGGTGCCGGGCGTGCGCCGGCTTCAGAACCGCCTGCTGGTGCTGGGCGGCGTGCTCGACAATACCGACGAGGAAACTACCAATCAGATCCGGGAATTTCTGGCCTGGGATATCCGCGTGAAAAGTACGCTGATTGACATTCGCACCGACCACGGCGTAGTGCACATAACGGGTACCGTGGGCACGGCCGCCGAGCACGCTCAGGTAGTAACCACCGCCTACGTGGCCGGGGCCGCCCGCGTAGAAGCCCGCGACCTGTTTATTGCCTACTGGGCCGTGGATAAGGAGCTGCGCCGGCAGAAGTTTGCTCCCAAAACCGATGAGGACATGGCGCAGGCCATTCGCGACACGCTGCGCTACGACCCGCGCGTGGACTTCCTGGCGCTGACCGTGCACGTGCGCGACGGGGAGGTGACGCTGCTGGGCGCCATGAGCAACCTGAAGTCGCGGCACGCGGCCGAGCAGGATGCCCGCAACGTGGTGGGTGTGGGCCAGGTGCACAACCTGCTGCAGGTGCGTGTGCAGAACCCGGCGCCCGACGAATTCACCCTCGACCAGGTGCAGGCGGCCCTCGCAGACGACCTGTTTGTGGGGCGCTACACGTTCGTGGTGAAAGTAACCGACGGACTGGTGCAGCTCTACGGCACCGTGGCTACGCACTTCGACCTGGAGCGGGCAGCCGATGTTGTGTCCGGTATCAGCGGCGTGGTGGCCCTGACCAACCACGTGCAGATCGTGCCTGAAAAACATGAGCCGGGCGTGGCAGAAGACACTGCCACCAGCATAGGGCAGGGGCACGCGCCCTTCCGCAGCCTGGAGCCCGACCATTTGCTGCAGCAGCGCATCCGCTACCACTACGCCTGGTCGGCTCTGCTGCACGATCAGGACATTACGATTGACGTGCGCAAAGGCCGCGTGACACTCACAGGCACCGTAGATACGCTGCTGGACCGCAAAAGTGCCGCCGTGGAAGCCTACAACTGCGGAGCCCAGGATGTAAACAACCACCTGCGCCTGACGCCTCTTCTCAGCCAGCCACAAGCGGTATGAGGTATCGGTCCACTTCCTATTCTTCCGCGGAAACCCGCCCGGCCGATACCCGCGCGACGCAAAACCCGGGCAGCTCCCGCCACGCTTTCCCAGCAGCAGCAACGCGGCGCAGGTCTTGCACGAAGTAAACCACCAGCTCAACGATACCCTCACCGAGGCCGCCGGTGATGCCCGGGACTTCAATGCCGAGCGGTTCGACGGGAAAATAAGCTAACGGCTTTAGGACCAACCTAGCCTGCTAGCAGCCTGGCCACCAAGGTGGCCGGGCTGCTCTTTTTAGCCCTCGACTCCACCCAGCCGCCTCCATACCCGGCCGGTATTTGCCCGATTTGTAATGCCCGAAGTACTTGAGCTGCCTATTGCCCCGCCTACCACGCACCGCGGCCTCACCGAAGCCGAAGCGCAGGAAGGGCTGCGGCGCTACGGCCCCAATGCCGTGGAGGCCACCCCGCCCGATTCCTGGACGCGGGTGCTGCAGCGGCAGTTTCGCAGCCTGATTGTGGCCGTGCTGGGTGCCGCCGCCGTTTTCTCCTTTGTCTTCCACGACTATGCCGAGGGCTACGCTATTCTGGCCGTCATCCTGATAAACGCCGGCAGCGGGTTCTGGCTTGAATGGAATGCCCAGGCTTCTATGACGGCCCTGCGCCGTATGGGCCTGACTTCGGCCCGGGTGCTGCGCAACGGCCACCCCTGCGCCGTGCCCTCCGACCAGGTAACTGTGGGCGACGTGCTGCTGATAGAAGCCGGCGAGGTAGTAGCCGCCGACGCGGAATTGTTCGAGGCCCAGCAGCTGCAGGTCAATGAATCCACGCTGACGGGCGAGTCGATGCCGGTCAGCAAAACGCTGGTAGCGCCCGGCGCGGCGGCTCCGCTAGCCGAGTAAATCAATCGGCTTTTCAAAGGAACCGTCGTAGTCAACGGCACGGGCCGAGCCACCGTCACGGGCGTAGGCGGTGGCACCCAACTGGGCGAAATTGCCCGGCTTATGCAGCAGGCCGAGCGCACCGCTACCCCGCTCGAAGCCAAGCTGGCCCGCCTCACCCGCCAGCTGGTGCTGCTCACGGTAGGGCTGGCCGGCGTGGTTTTGCTGGTGGGGCCATTATTGAGCCACTGGCTTGGCCGTTCTCCATCATTGCCCAACCAGAAGACAGCGACAAACCTAAGTGTGAAGTAGCGCGCCGCGCGGGCCTTGGAAGAGTCAAGCGCGGGAATCCGGCCGGCTTCCAGGCCATTCAGCATAACCGGGAAGGCACCGATACCGAGCGGCTGGCCCGCGTTTCGGAGTGAAAGTCATGCCCGGCCATGACGCGGCTCATGCCAGGGCCGCCAGGCAAGGCGTAATCTTGCTGATGCGCTACCGGCAGGCACAACCGGGCAGCAGCTCCGAGGCAGTTTGCCTTCACTTTCTTCCCTACTCACCACCTCATGAATGAAGCCTTACAACTCAGCCTGGACAACAACGCGAAGGAATGGCTGGCACTTTCGCAGTCGATTTCCACGTCGGAAAAAGCAACATTTGACCGGCTGCATAACGGTTTTTTTGCCGCCTACGGCCCCAACTTCATGGCGCACGTCTACCGGGCCGCTATTGAGCAGGTGCTGCAAAACATGCCGACGGCCGAGCGTGAGAAGCTGCTCGTAGCGTTCCGTCAGGCAATGGATGGGGCCATCAACAAGCACGCGAACATGCTTCCCACGGCGGCAGACTGTATAGCCTGCCACGCCCGGAAGTTTTAGGCAGCTGGAAACTCTTCGTTGCTTTTCCCTCAAGCTGGCCGGTGTCGCCACAAGTGGCTAATTATTAATTCGCGTGTTACCATGGCCTTAGCTGCTGGCTCTCATCCAGCGGTCCACGGCTGGCATCTGCTTACGAAGATCGATCCATCGATAACAGGCGCTTGATTACGGCAACTCCAGAATGTTGGCTCCAGGAGTTGCAGAAAACCCATAGAAACTAGCAGAAAAGCGGCAATACTATTATGCTAAATATTTTAGCAAATCCATATGGCCTGCATCTCGCGTATATACTTTTTATACTCTTATCAGAAGTCATAAAAATAGCATAAATATACTATTAAATCGAGATTAAAGCCGATTGCATAGGAAATATTTCACAATTCACTATTACCTAATATTGTTAGTTTGCTGCAGTATTCGTATCTTTGGATATGTCAAAAGTCAAGTTTCCTGTACCCGTTCCCGTTCAGCAGTTTGCCCGGTGCGTTGATGCTAGTTGCCGACCTGCCGACTACGTAGGCGAATGGCCCGAGCTTGGTCACGTTTACCCCGTGCAGTACCGGCGCAATGCCCGTACCGGTCAGCCCCAGGTGCACGTGTTGGGCTTTTACGCCGAGGCTCCATACGGCGCTTTCGCCGCGCACCGCTTTAGCTCGGTGGCCGAAGTCTGGCTGAATTAAAGCGTACGGGCGCATCGGGTTAAAGCGCCGTTTTTTGTTCGTCCTGCCGCGCATGTAACAGTTCGTCTGTTCTATGCGCGGCACAACTTTTTTCAGCCTTTTCCTAACCTGCTGGTCGGCTTGATTTCCTGACCAGTTTCGACATGAAATCCGGGCTCCTTTTCATGCTGAGGGTACTTGCCCGTGATGCCTGAAGGAGTGTAGTGGCCGGCAGCCACTACGCTTCTCTGCTGTACGCCCTTGTATTCATTGTGGCAAACAATACGCCTTGAAGGCAACATCACTCGGCATTGCCCTTTTCCTGCTGAGCGAAGTTGCATTGAAGCTGGATCATGAAGCAGCAGCAGATATACTTCCAAGTCTTACATATAATTTTGCTGATTTTACTTATACCATTATTTTTGTCTCTTAGCCAGCTTCTTAGCCAGTAGCAGAAAGTACAATTTTTATTTTCTTTCAACAAGGCCCAACAAGCTACCAGTTGGTTTGGCGACCTGATTTCAGGATGCACCACCTAACCTGCGCAACACATACCTGCTCATGAAAAAACTCCTACCCTTACTCTTTTTTGCACTTTTTCAGCTGGCCGCCCTGGGCCAGGGCACTACCCTGGTGAAGGACATTATGCCGGGCGCATCTGGTATATTTCCCGGAAATTTTGTCAAGGCCGGCAACAAGCTATACTTTATCCGGCGGGGCACCGGCCCCCGGGAGTTCTACCGCACCGACGGTACCGCGGCCGGTACGCAGCTTGTGAAAACCTGGGTCAAGGACCCGGATGCCTACGACCCCTATGAGGCCAAAAACGCCGTCGATTTCAACGGGCGGCTGGTGTTTACCCGCTACAACGATGCGGTAGTCAACCAGCACGAAATATGGGTGACGGATGGCACGACGGATGGCACCAAGAAGATTCCGGCGCCAACCTCTACGACCATCTACCGCATTGAGCAGCTTACGGTGTTCAACAACGCGGTGTATTTCGTCATTGAGGGCTTTTCCACTATCCGGGGCCTGTACCGCTGGGATGGCACCGAGGCGGCGCCGGTAAAGCTTATCGGTGAAAGCACCAGCAACCGGGGGCTGAACTACTTTATCGTGACGGGCGGAAGCCGGGTCTTTTTCTCCGATGGCTGGAAGGTATACAACGTGACCAACAGCGCGGCCCCGGAAGTACTCTATGATCAGAGCGTGGTTGACAATACCCAGTCGGGCATCAGCGGCATGGTATACTTCAATGGCAAGGTGCTGATAACGGAAGGGCGGCCCATTGAGGGCAGCAACATGCGCGGCATCCGGGCCATCGACCCGGTTACCAAGCAGTACCCCTACATCAAGCAGGAACTTGGGTTTGGCCTGCCGTTTCCTAGCAGCCGCAGCCCGCTGATGGCTACCCTGGGCGGCTCCCTTTACTTCGCCAAAACCCGCTTTACCAACCCGAACTACCTGTTCGAACTCTGGAAAATCAGCCCCGATTTCAAGGTGACGCTGGTCAAGCAGATTTCCGCCACCACGTCCATAACGCCCCGGCTGTTTATGGCCAACGCCAAGCTGCTCGTTTTCTCCCTGGAATACTTCAGCGGCGGCAATGAGCTGTGGAAATCGGACGGCACAGCGGCAGGCACGACTATGCTTATCGAGCGTAGCGACAACATTCGCTTCACCGACGACCAAAAATCGACGCTGATTACGAACTCCCAGCTGCTGTTTCCGGCCTCCGACCGCACGGAAACCTACCCGAACACTGCCCACGGCACGGAACTCTGGACCAGCAACTTCACCAAAGCTGGTACGCGCATAGCGGTGGATTTTGCCGAAGGTACGTACGGCGGCGTCAACACGGACCTGGGCTTTGGCTCCCTGGATGGCAGCTCCATTCTGCTGGCGGCCGTGCGCAGTACGGCAGCGGGCAGCCCCTATGGCAGCGAGCTGTGGAAGTCGGACGGCACGCCAATTGCGGAAAACGGCAAGGTACCCGCTGCGCCCACCCTCACGGCCCTGACGCCAGCTACCGGCCCCTGGGGCGGCACCGTGGTGCTGACGGGCACCAACTTCACGGGCGCAACGGCCGTGCGGTTCAACCAAACCACCACCACGCAGCACACCGTCAACTCGGCCACCAAGATTACGGTGACGGTGCCTGACGGAGCTACCACCGGTAAAGTGAGCGTGATTACGCCAGGCGGCACGGCCACCAGCGCCACGAATTTCACCATCATTGAGGCGGCCACCATCACCGCCTTCAGCCCGGCCAGCACCACCATTGGCGGCACGGTTACCATTACCGGCACCAACTTCACCGGCACCACGGCCGTGAAATTCAACAACACCGCGGCCACTACTTTCACCGTCAACTCGGCCACGAAGATTACGGCGACCGTACCAACCGGGGCCACCACGGGCAAAATCAGCGTGACGACGCCAGCCGGCACCGTGGCCAGCACCGACAATATTCTGATTGCACCACCGCTGGCCATCAGTTCCTTTAGCCCGGCCAGCGGCCCGGCCGGCACCGTGGTGGTACTCACGGGCACCAGCTTTACCGGGGCCACGGCCGTGAAGTTCAACACCACCGCGGCTACGAGCTTCACCGTCAACTCAGCTACGCAGCTTACGGCCACCGTACCTGCGGGCGCTACGACAGGTAAAATCAGCGTGACGACCTCACAGGGCACCGCAAGTAGCACCGGCAGCTTTACGGTGACGACGGCCCAGGCTCCGGCCGTCACGACGTTCAGTCCGGCCAGCGGACCGGTGGGCACCCTCGTCACGCTTACGGGCACCAATTTCACCGGAGCCACGGCCGTGAAGTTCAACACTACCAACGCGCCCAGCTTCACCGTGGTATCCGCTACCAGCCTGACTGCGACGGTACCGGCGGGAGCAACTACCGGCAAAATCAGCGTGACTACTGCCGGCGGCACCGCCAGCAGTGCGGCCAGCTTCACGGTGACGGCCACGCCGGCCGGCGGGCCTTATCTCAGTGCCTTTGCTCCGGGTTCCGGCGCACCCGGCGATGTGGTGGTGCTAACCGGCAGCAGCCTCACCGGGGCCCGCGACGTATCGTTCGGGGGCGTACCTTCCCTGGGCTTCACCGTCACCTCTCCTACCACTATCAGCGTGATTGTGCCGCAGGCGGCGGCTTCCGGCAAAATTACCGTCACCATGCCCACGGCTACGCACAAGAGCGTGGACGATTTTACGGTTATCGTGCCGACTTCCGAGCTGGCTTCGGGCTCCCTGGGGCTTTCGATGTACAACGCCACCTCTTCCTTTGTGCCGCTCAAAAACCACTTCTACTTCAGCCGGCGGGAGGATGGAAACACCCAGCTGTGGCGCTCCGATGGTACGGCAGCCGGCACCATCAGCGTCAGCAGCAGCATCCGCACGCCCAACAACGTGGAGTTTGCCCGGGCGACGGAGCGCTACGTGTACTTTTTCGAAACCGATGCTGCGGGCAAAAACCGGCTGGTAGCCCTGGATGAGAACCTGACCAAGAAAGAGCTCAGCACCACGGGCTCCATCAACGACACCTACACGCTGCTCAACAACAAGGCTGTTTTTGAGAAAGACCGCACGGTGTGGGTGTTTGATGAGCTGACGAAGACCAGCAAGCAGCTCTACGACTTTTATCCCCACCTTATGTTTGCCTACCGGGGCTTGGCGTATTTCAAAGGCAACCCGGGCAGCGGTGGCTACAGCATCGGGCGCACCGATGGCACTGCGGCCGGCACTTTCCTGGTCAGCAGCGTATCCGACCTGTACGCTAACCTTTTCGGGGGCGCCGGTGAGTATGTGTACATAGCCTGCTCGGAGCGCAATACCACGGGCTGGGTGCTGTACCGCACCAACGGCGCCGCGGCCAATAGCCTCACCCGCATCAGCGGCTTCAACGGCGACATCCGCCAGCTGACGGACGTGAACGGCACCCTGTTCTTTATGGGCCGCGCCAGCAACACCACCGTGGGCTGGGAACTGTACAAGGTGACGGGCACTACGGCCGAGCTGGTGAAAGACCTCAGCCCCGGCCTGGGCGACGGGGTAAATGACAGATTGATTCCGGTAGCTATGCGCAACCACCTGTACTTCCGGGGCCAGACCGACAAAGGTTACGAGCTTTGGAAAAGCGACGGAACGGCCGCCGGCACCGTGCTGGTAAAAGACCTGAACCCCGGCTCCGGCGACACTTACCCCGACTACCTTACGGCCGTGGGTAACAAGGTGTACTTCACGGGTGGGCGCTCCTACAGCGACCAGGCCCTGCACGTTTCGGATGGCACCGAGGCCGGCACCAAGGCGCTGAATTTTGCTCCCGAAGGCATTCTATATACCAGCTACTTCAAGGGCAACCTGATTTTCTCGGCCGAGCACCCGACCACGTATAAGCGCGAACTGTACGTGTACAACCTGCGGGATGCGGCTCCGGCGGCCACGCCCACCATCACGTCCTTCAGCCCCGCTACCGGCCCGGTAGGTACGGTCGTCACCATCACCGGCACCAACCTGACGGGAACGACGACGGTGAAATTCAACCAGGCCACGGCTACCGTAGTCAAAGTCAACTCCGCCACGAGCATCACGGCTACGGTACCCGCCGGGGCCACTACCGGCAAAGTCTCGGTGGAAGCACCGGCGGGCAAGGCCACCAGCACCCAGGACTTTACGGTGACGCCAGCCGTATGCAACGTGCCCGTGCCCACTATTACGGCGGGCACTGCTACGGCGGCAGGCATGGTGCTGACCTCCAGCAGCAGCACGGGCAACCAGTGGCTGCGCAACGGCACCGCTATTGCGGGCGCCACTGCCCGCACCTACACCGCCACGCAGAATGGGCGCTACAGTGTGAAGGTGACCGTGGATAACTGCACCAGTACCTCCGCCGAATTTGCGCTGACGGCCCTGGCGGTGCAGCCCCTCAGTGCCAGCATGTTCACGGTGTACCCCAACCCCAGCACTGATTTTCTGACGATTCAGCCCGGCCCGAACCCGGGCAAGTGGGAACTCAGCCTGTATAATGGTTTGGGCCAGCAGTTGCAGCAACGTACCCTGCGCACCAACGCCCCGCTCCAGCTCGACCTGCGCGCTTACCCCGCGGGCCTGTATACCCTGCGCATCTTTGATGGCAAGTCGTTTTACTCTGGCAATATTCTGAAGCAATAACCCGGTTACATTGCAATCGAGCAGGGCTACTACCGCAGAGCAAAAAGCTCCGGTAGTAGCCCTGCTTGTTTCTTGCCGAGGATGAATTTCCGCGCTTGCGCTTTTTGCCGGCTTACTTATACTGCCAGAAGATGCCGAAGTCGAAGGGCGTCCAGAGGGCGGCTTTCTGGTTGGCTACTTTCAGGGCTTCGTTGGCCCAGGTGTTGCAGGTATAGAACAGGTTGTAGGTGCGCCGGGCCTCGTAGAAGGCGTCGTACTGGCCGTAGCTGTGGCCGGCAATATGCTGCACCCGACCCTGCGCGTCGGGCTCGAAGCTGTTTCGGATGAACCCAATCAGCTTTTCATATTGCGCGGGCGTGAGGTAGATGCGCACGCAGTGCGGGCCTTCCTGCGGGCGGTGATGGAAGGTGGTGTGCATGGCCGTGGTGCTCATCCAGAACATGGCGCGCACGGCAGTGCTGGGCTTAAGCTCGGCCCAGGTAGGCGTGTTTAGGTAAAAACCCTTGTCGCCCCACCCGAAGCCCACATACTGCCGGCTGCTGTCGGCGGCCGGGGTATGGGCGTAGGGCACCAGCTGGCTCCAGTCGATGTAGGGGGTGCGCACGGGCAGCACAATATCGGTATGCACGCCGTTGGAAAGCACCCAGGCTTCGATGGCGCCCGACTCGGGCTGGCTCCGCTGCCCCACCGGCACCGCCGACAGCGCCGCTGAGGTGGCCAGGTAGAGCACCACCGCGCCCACAATGCCTCCGCCGGCCCAGGCGGCGCCTTTCAGTACTTTTTTCAGCGTGTGCGGCATTTGGAACAGTCGGGCTTTACTAAAACAGATCAGCCCTCATACGCAGAGCCGCCCGAAAGTTACCGTTCTTTTCGCCGGGCCCACCGCGCCGTCAGCAGCAACAGCAGGGTGGTCAGCCAGAGCCAGCGCAGCTCGCTCAGCAGCGTAGCCACCCCGCGCCAGGAGAAAAACCCCGCCCCCACCGGTGAAACCCGCACCGGCCGCCAAGGCCAGAAAAACCGTTCCCCGCTGAACGGGGCCAGCAAAGCCACACCTAATCCGCCATTAGTGAGCATATCCAGCAGCGGGTGCGAAACTGTGGACGCTGCCAAGCAGCCTGCCAGCTCCACCCGGCTCAACGTACCGCGCAGCCGGGCCGGAGCCAGCAAAGCCAAGGCAAGCCCGGCCAAAACCGCAAACACCACCGAGTGCGTGAAGCCTCGGTGTCCCCACATGCTCGCGTAGGGAATGCCCAGCTTGAACGTCACGGCGTCGAAATCGGGCAGGATGGCGCACAGGGCCAGAAGCCACCAGAAGCCGGCTGGGCGCGGCTGGGAAGAAAGGCTGCGGCCGAGGCCAACGGCTACGGCGGCGTGGGTGAAAATGGTGGGCATAGCGGGCCGCAAGTACGGCGGTGCGGTGTACATTTGAAACCCTGTTTCCCCTGAAAAATGGCTACCGAATCGTCCGACGCCCACTACGTCATTCCGGCCGCGTACCGGCGCATGGAAAACCTGCACATCGTGTTCTGGCTCCTGAAGGACGTGAGCTGGTGCATGGTGTGGAAGCCGCTGGGCCTGGCCATGATTGTGCCTACGCTGGCCATTGCCATCATTATCTCCTGGCGCACCCGCCACCTGGTTTCGGAGCTGGCGCACAATCTGGCCATTGTGTTATGGATTTCGGCCAACTCCTACTGGATGATCAGTGAGTTTTTTCACTTCGATGAGGTGCTGGTGTGGCATTCCGTCACGGGGAAGCACCTGGCGCTGGTGCCTTTCGGGGCCGGGCTGGCGGTGCTAGCGTATTACTATCTGGTGCAGAAGCGCCGTGAGAACCGGCCGGAGCAGGTGGCTACGCTGTAGCCGCCTGCTTCAGTAGCACCTCAATCAGCCCCACAGCCTGCGCAAACCGCTCCGGCCACGCCCCGCCTATTTCGTGGTACTGGATGCCGAAGTGCGCCAGGGTTTGCCGGTGCAAGGCGTCCACTCGCAGCCGTGCGGCCGCCGGCAAACGGGTGCCATCATCTACCAGCGGCACATCAGCTTGCAGGTACAAATACAAATCGGCCCGGTTGGTGGCATACAGCGCAGCCGGCAGCTCCAAGTAGTCTTCGCCCAGCAGCCGGGCATACGACTGCGTGATGTGCACATCGGTGTCAATCAGCAGCAGCGGGCCAGCCGTAGCCCGCGCTTCCGCAATGCGGCGGGCGTGCTCGGCCGCTACGGCCAGCAAGTCTGCCCGGCAGATTTCAGTTGAATTCGGGATAATGTCCCGGGCTGCTTCGGCTACGTACGCAGCACCAAAGTGCGCCGCCAGCTGCTGCGTGAGGGTAGATTTGCCGGTTGATTCGGTGCCCAGGATGGCCACGGTGCGCCGGTAGTAGGCCTGTACGCTACCCGGCAGACAGGCCCAGTGCGCCCGCATATCGGCCCGGATGGCGGTGGCGGAAATAGGTTCCTGGGTGCGGCCCAGGTCAAAATCAAGAAACCGGATACCCAGCCGGGCCGCTACCATTGCTCCGTACGGCTCGGAGGTAACTACCAGGTTTATATCCGGCAGCACCTGCCGAAATCGGTCGGCCCAGGCGTGCGCTACGGCTTCCGAGGAAACGGAGGTATTGGGCAACTCACTTTCCCGGTAGTCGAGCACCTGCACGTGCACCTCGGGGCAGGCGGCATAGACGTCGCGCAGCCAGCCGGCCCGCACGGCACCGGGCACCTGCTCCAGGTCGCTGGCGCACACCAGCACCGTCAGCTGGTGGCAGTGGCGGCGGGCAAAGTCGATAAGGGCCAGGTGGCCCCGGTGCAAAGGCAGAAACTTCCCGAATACCAGGGCGCGGGTCATAGCAAACGGGATTCTAGATGGCTACTGGAAATACTATGGAAAGCGGCATAGAGCTGTAATTGAACGTCATACTTCATCTGGCGGCCACCTGTAGAAGCATCTTTTCCACTCCGTTAAGCACTATTCAACGAAGCAGTAGAGATACTTCGGCAGGCTCAGCATGACTTTCTTTATTATCTATACTACAGGCGCAGCTTCACGTCCAAATACACATTCGTCGGGGCCTGCACGAAATACTTGCGGGTGCCATCGGCCTCTACGGTGCCATTGTTGAAATATTTAGCATTGGTGAGGTTGTTGCCGAAGAGCGTAAACTCCCACTGGCGCCAGGCATACTGCGCCCGGGCATTCAGCAGCACGTAGCCCGCAATGGTGGCGGAGTTGGCAAAATCCAGGTAGGAGCGGCTTTGGTAGCGGCCGGTAAGGGCCAGCTGCCAGGGGCCAATGGCGTACGCAACTTCCTGGTTCAGCAGGACGGCGGGCGTGAGAATGGGCCGAAAGGTTTCCGTTTGCTCCCGGATGCGGCTGTAGTTGAAGGCGGAGTTGTTCAGCAGAAAAACCCGGGGCGTGAGCTGGTAGCGCACCGTGGCTTCCAGGCCGCTCCGGTAGCTGCGCTCCACGTTATCGGTCAGGGCCAGCCCGTTGGGACCCAGCTTGCCGTTCAGCACTATCTCGTTGCGGAAATCCATGTAGTAGGCATTCACGCTGCCCTCCAGCCGGGGACTTTGGTAGCGCAGGCCCAGCTCGTGGTCCTGCACGTACTCGGCGCGGGTACTGTAGAGTAGAAGCTGTCCGTCTTCGTCGACCGAGAGGTTGTCGTTGCCCCCGAACATGTCGTTGCGTGTGGGCTCCCGGCCGGTGCGGCCCCAGCTGTAGTACAGCGTGGTGCGGTCGGTGAGGGCCAGGCTTAGGCCGGCTTTGGGGCTGATAAACTGCCAGGACAGCGGCGCCAACGGCACGTCGCCCGCGTAGCGAAACCGCACGGCGCGGGCCTGCACATCGGTAAAGAGCGTGAGCAGTCCGGCGCGATACTCCAGCTTGCCAAAGGCGCTGCCCTCGCGCTTATAGCCCGTATTGCGGTACAGCTCGCCCACCGTCCGCTCGCTGCCCAGGTGGCGGCGCTGGTACGTATTCAGGTTTACGCCCGCCGACCACGTTAGCCGGCTACCGCGGTGCGTGTAAGTGCTGAAAGCGCCCAGCAGCCCCGAGCGGAAATCGTAGCGGTACATTTCGTTCGTAGAGGGCAACCCCAGGAAGTTGTTCAGGTCGAAGTCGTAGCCTCCGCGCAGGCTCGAGGCATACACGCTGGTGCTGACCTCGGCGTGGGCCGTAGGGTGCCACTGGTTCTGCAGCTGCACCAGTGCCTGCCGGAACAAATCGTCTTCGGGTCCGTTGGCGTTGGCGCGGCGGTCTTCGCGCAGCACCGAGTCGGGCACAGCCAGCCAGGCCAGCTGGTTGCGCTGCTGCCCGGCCAGCACGCTCAGCTTCCAGTTGGTCTTGTCATAGAACAAGCCCCCGCTCACGTACACCGAGCGGGAGGTATTAGCCGAGCGGTCCTTGTAGCCGTCGGAGTGCACCTGCGAAGCCCGCGCGTAGCCAGCTACGCGCCCGCGCCGCCCGCTGGCCGCTTCCGCAAACAGCCGGTAGCTGCCGAAGGAGCCGTAGCCCGCCCCTAACGTAGCCCGGGCCGAGTCGAGCAGGGAAGCGGAGAATAGCTGCAGACTGCCCCCGTAGCTGGCCGCGCCGTTCTGGGTGGTACCTACGCCCCGCTGCAGCTGCAGCCCACTCAGGGAGGTAAACAGGTCAGGATAGTTGGAGAAATAAGCACCTTGGTCTTCGGGCTCATTCAGCGGTACCCCGTCCAAGGTGGTGTTGATGCGCGTCTGGTCGATACCGCGCAGGCGGAAGTAGGCGTAGCCCTGGGTGCTGCCCGCATCGGAGTAGGCCGTCACGGCGGGCGTTTCCGTCAGCAGAAACGACGGCTCCTGCCCTACGTTGCGGGCAGCCAGCGCCCGGCCGCTCAGGTTCAGAAACGTGACGGGCGTGCGGGCCGCCGCCCGGTACGTCACCGTGACTTCGGGCAGGGCCCGGGCCGTGTCCGGTGCGGCAGGGACCTGCGCCCGGCTGGCTGCGGTGGACAATAACAATACGGTCAGGAGTATGCCTGTTTTCATGCAGGAAAAGTAGAAGCACGTCTATACGGCCCGCAAAACTAGCGTAATCCGCCGTTGGCCGCCGGTTACTTCATATTCTCACCCTGCTTCCTTTACGTTGCACAGTGCGGACAAGCTTCTGCCTGCTGAACAGCTTGCAGGCTAGTGCTTCAGCCGGTACCACAATAGTTTGAGCTTTCTTTTCAGCGGGCTGTGCTTGGTCCGGCTATGGAAATCATTTTCCTGCACGAAGGAAATTGGAGCCGTATCCCGGGCCACTAGCCCTTGCTGCCGCAGGTATCTGCGCCACGCCCGCGCCCGATGCACCACCGAGGCAGATTGCGATACGCGCCAGTCGCCGAATGCGGGGCCAAAGCCCAGGTCAGTTCGAAACTCCGTTTCCAGCAGCCTGATCAGGGGCTCTAACGTGGTAGTCCGCGGCGAATAACCGCCGACAAACCCGAGCGGGGCGTCATACTTCAGAGCGGTATCTGCGCGGGCTAAGTCCAGCTTTCCGGCTGTGTACAGCGCCAGGCCCTGCTCCTGCAGCAGCTGACGCAGGCTGTCCGGGTTGTACGCTACCGCCGGGCGGGAGCTGGCCCGCACCAGGTTGAACGTACGCCGCGACTCATAGCGCCAGTGGGGCCGTAAAACCGTCCGGGCTATTTCGCGCACGTCGGCGTCTGGGGTAGTAGCCCGAACGGCGCGTATAGCCCGCCGGACCGGACCGTTTAGCTTATCCAACTTGAAAACGACATACCGACTACTCCCTACAATCCCCAAAGCGTTGTACACGCGCACCTTTTTCAGGTACAACGCCAGCAGCGTTTTATCGGTCATGATGCGGGGCCAATGGCGGGAATACAGCACATCCAGAATACGCCCTACCGATTCCTGCGCCGGCTTGTTCTGCTCATAGTCCAGCATCAGCAGCTCAAATGCCGTCACAGTTTCGGGAGTCAGCGCCTGTATGATTTGATTTTCCAGGCGGTACCGCTGCCCGAACGGCAGCGGCAGTAGTAGTTGCCGACTTTGCGCCGCCAATATGGGCGGCAGATTCAATGGCAGGCCAGTTGTCAACAGATAAGAGCGTAACGCCTGCTTGCCCGCTACAAATCTTTCCCAGAAGGTTGGCAGACTTTGGTTAGGAACAGATTCACTTCCCGCTAACCCCCGGTAGGCCCAGGGCAGCTGAATATCCTGCTCGATGAATGTAGTATACGCCCGAAAAGCAACACTGGAATCAGGGCTGGCAATCTGGTCCAAGAGCTGTTGTACGGGTGCGCGGGTGTGCACCGCCAAAGCAGGTGCCTCAAAACGAGCCAAGTGCTGGTTCCAGTGAAACTCCTGATAGTGCCGGGCCCAGAACACGGTGTAGTTACGGAGGGCTACATCGTAATAGTCGTATGCCAGCGAATAGACCGTATCAGCCCTATAGTTTTGAACCCCTACCTGCAGGCCAGTGGCCTGCTCCATAAACTTGACTATATCCTGCGTCCAGACGAAGCCTTGGTGCCGGCGCACATACATATACCGGGGCAGTTCGCGCAGCACCAATGGACTGTTGGCTTGCCAGAGCGAATCGAGTTGCGCGCTGCCGGGTTGGTGGAACAGCAGATCGGGCATGGATTTGGGCTTGAGGACTATGCTACTGACCGACGGGTTACGCAAGTGATATACGGTACCGGAATCGGTTTCCAATGCACTCAGCCCCCATTGCTGATAAAGTGGGTAGTATCGCAGCTTGGGTAATTGAGTTCTTACCAGAGTCAGATGGGTACGCGAAAAATCCGAAGCCCCACCCTTACTTTCTCCAGCCGTAAACCTGACTAAATCTCGTAAATTCCCTGCGGCCAATGTACCCAGGCTACTTTTTCGGCGGTGCCGACCAATGAGATATTGCACCTGCTTGTGGCTTCGGGTGAGCCGGACTAACCTTTCCAGCGCCGGGCGGCTGCCGGCCTGCGCCAGATGGTAAAGGCTGTCTAAGGGCCTCTGCGCTGCGGCGGGCCGAGCGGTCAACAGGACGAATAGGATAAACCACACGCAATATTTTATCATTGGACTTATCTGTTTAGCACCAGTCCTTTCCTTTTCAGCGGGCCGGCGCCGCCACTGGCTTCCTGCATTCGTTATGCTCTGCTGTTACGCCATCAGCCCAACGAATCCTCTGCCTGGCTAAACGCCCTTACACATACCAGCCAGCCCCGGGCGTCAGTACAACCGACACCATTTGGCCCACTTGCAGGCCAGCCTGCGGCGTGCGCAGCCGCACCGGCTGCCCAGCCAGCGTAAGCTGCGCTTCGTAGTAGCTGCCGTAGAACCGGACTTCCTGCACCAGCGCGGGTGTTCCTCCTTCCGCCAGCTGCAACTGCTCGGGGCGCACCAGTAGCTGGCGGCCGCGCTGGTGCGTTCGGCCGGTGAGGCGGCGGGCAGCAGCGGCTGGCAGCAGACTGTACTCCCCGAAAAGTCCCGCCACATACTCACTCACCGGCTGCCGATAAATGGTTTCGGGGGCGGCCTGCTGCACCAGCACACCTTTTTCCAGCACCAGCAGCTCGTCGGCCCAGGACAGGGTATCGTGCGGGTCGTGGGAGACGAGGATGGTGGTGAGGCCTAGCTGCGTGGTTACATCGTGCAACACGACCTGAAGCTGCTGCTTGTGGCCCCGGTCGAGGTTGGAGAAGGGCTCATCCAGCAGCAGCAGGCGCGGGCGGGCCAGCAGCAGCCGGGCCAGGGCAATGCGCTGCCGCTCCCCACCCGACACCTGATCGGTGCGGCGCAGCAGCAGGTGGTCGATGCGGCACAGCTGGTACAGAGCCTGAGCCTCCGCCGCCGGCAGCGTGCTGGCGTAGCGCAGCACCTGCTCTACCCGCAAAAACTTGGGTAGCTCGGAGTGCTGCGAGAGGTAGGCTATGCCGTCATGCCCGGGCATCAACTGCTCCTGCGGCCCCTTCACGCGGCGCTCCTCCAGCCATATTTCTCCGCCCGTAGGTTGAATCAGGCCGGCAATGCTTTGCAGCAAGGTGCTTTTGCCGGCCCCGGTTTCGCCGGCCACCGCCAGCCGCCGGCCTTCCGCCAGCGTAAAGCTGACGTCCGTCAGGGCCTGGTGGGTGACTTCGTGCAGGCTGAGGTGGGAAACGCGGAGGAAGGACACAGGGAATGCTTCTACAAGATACAACAGACAAGTAAAGGTAAATGACGAGCTGCTGCTTCCTGGTATGAGTCAGTAATTGCCAGCAAAAGCCCAAGCCACCCCATCTATTCTTCGGTTTTAGAGCCAAACTTAATCCTGGGGTTTCTGAAACTGACACTCAGCTGGAAGCCTATTTCATGATAGAACCGGCCCAGTTGTTTATAAGCAATACTCGCCGAAAACGGCCTCTTATGAATAGTAAGCGCACTGCTCCATTGCCAGTACTGCTGCCACCAAGCCAGCTTAGTCGTCAGTTCAACATCTACTACTTCACCCGGCTTTATGAAGCCGGTACCTGCTTCGATGCCCCACCTTTCCGCTAGCCTGTTTTCTAGGTGATATGAAGCGGCGCCTAAGCCTAGCGAAACCGGAACTTGGTTGTAACCGACATAAAACCCGGTAGAATTAATCGTCAGCATTCGGCGCTCGAATTGAAACTGGGGCGTTTCTACCAACGCATAGTTCAAGGCAACGCCGACGGCGGGCCAGTTGCAAGGGGCAATCAGATGGCCCACCCCAACCTCGAATTCCGCTACTTGATTGGTATGCTGGTGGTTTGTTTGGTACTCGGCTGCCAACTCAAGTGTCACATCCGAATACTGGTTGTTAAAAAGAGGGAAATTACTGTAGCTGCATTTTCCTCCCAGCGGCGTATACTTTGCCCCGCCAGAAAGACCAATTTGCAAGACGTCGAAGTTTACATGATCATCCCACATACATGCTTCTTTGAGCTGTACCTGTAGCGTGTCGCCCGCAGCTACTTTCACTTTCTGCCAAACAAATCCTATTGCGCTAATCTGCAGCGTAGCCGTGTCCTGCGCAATTTCTATGGCAAAAGCACCTTCAGCATCTGTTGGGGCTCCCGTATGTGTTCCGGTAACTATAACTGTTGCATATGTCACAGGGCTTTTCTTATAGCGTACCACGCCCCGTACGACGCCCTGAGCCATGCCCGAAAACCCACTGATAAGCAATAGAAAACTCATTAGGTAACACTTCATCATAACATTGAATGGAATACTCAGCTACCAGATGTCAGCTTTGAATAGATTCCATAAAAAACGGCCGCCTCCCCTGTTGGAGAAGCGGCCGTTCTAACTGCTAACTAAAGCAGGCTAAGTCCGGGCGAATTCAGTCTGATGCTTTACTTCATATCGACCCGCACCGACACCGTTTCGGTCGGAGCCAGTTTGGGAACCAGCGCGTGATAGGTTAGAATGGGGGCATCATTCGTCATGCCAGGGGTAAACAGTACTGATAGCTGTAGCTGCCCCGTTTCGCACTCGCGCTGGTAGCTATAAGTAATGGTGGAGCTACCACTTGTTGAGCCTTGGTTGCCAATTACCAAGTCATACTTCGTAAAGTCAATCTGCGGGCGGCACTCCCCGGTTACCTGCTGCTCGAACTCAGCCTGAGAGCGGATGATAGTGTACGTCTGTGACAAAGCAACGCTGAGTTGTCTGGGCGTATTCGTGCAGCCGTATTCCTTTTCCAGGCTGGTAACTGGAATAGGCGTGTTTGCGCACGGTTCCATGTCGCCATCACAGGGAATGCAGCTGTGCAGAGCCAGGCTGGTCAGCGCACTTAGCGTCAGGGTAAAGATGTGTTTCATATACTACAGTTGGTTGCAAATGCCTCGCTTAGGGTGAGCCCATTATGCAATAGAAAGTTGCAGCTTTTACAAACAAAAAACGGCCGCTTCCCCCAGTGGAGAAGCGGCCGTTTTAGTTATCAGCCGAAGCCGGCAGAAATTACTTCTGCGACAACTGCGCTTCGCCGGATTCTTTCAGACGAATCAGGTTCAGGGCCGAGCCGGCTTTAAACCACTCAATCTGGCCCTCGTTGTAGGTGTGGTTCACCGTGATGAGGTCCGTGTCGCCATCGGCGTGGTGCAGACGGATCTGCAGGGGCTGACCGGGCGTGAAGGAAGTCAGGCCGAGGATGTCGAAGGTATCGTCCTCCTCAATCAGGTCGTAGTCGGCCTTGTTGGCGAAGGTCAGCGCCAGCATACCCTGCTTCTTGAGGTTGGTTTCGTGGATGCGAGCAAACGACTTCACCAGCACGGCGCGCACGCCCAGGTGGCGAGGCTCCATAGCAGCATGCTCCCGAGACGAACCTTCGCCGTAGTTCTCATCCCCTACCACAATCGACCCGATGCCCTGGGCCTTGAGGTTGCGGGCTACCTGCGGCACAGTGCCGTAGGGCGTGCCCGAGGTCAGGGCATCCTTCACGGAGTTGGCTTCGCCGTTGAAGGCGTTGGTAGCCCCGATAAGCATGTTATTGGAGATGTTGTCGAGGTGGCCACGGTACTTGAGCCAAGGGCCGGCCATCGAAATGTGGTCAGTGGTGCACTTGCCCTGGGCCTTGATGAGCAGGCGCAACCCGTGCAGGTCGGTGCCTTCCCAGGGCTTGAAGGGGTCGAGCAGCTGCAGGCGGTCGGAGGTTTCTGCTACCAGCACCTGCACACCCGAGCCATCCTCGGCGGGCGCCTGGAAGCCGGCATCCTCCACGGCGAAGCCGCGCGGGGGCAGCTCAATGCCCTGAGGCTCGTCGAAGCGCACTTGCTGGCCGTCTTTGCCGGTCAGTGTGTCAGTAAGGGGGTTGAAGGTTAGGTCGCCGGCAATGGCGAAGGCCGTCACAATTTCGGGCGAGGCCACGAAAGCGTGAGTGTTCGGGTTGCCGTCGTTGCGCTTGGCAAAGTTGCGGTTGAAGCTCGTGATGATGGAGTTGCGGCGCTTGGGGTCGTCGGTGTGGCGGGCCCACTGGCCAATGCACGGACCACAGGCGTTGGCCAGCACCACGCCGCCCATCTGGGCGAAGGTGTCGAGCAGCCCGTCGCGCTCCACGGTGTAGCGCACCAGCTCCGAGCCGGGCGTCACGGTGAACTCAGCCTGCACGGTAATGCCTTTGTCCACGGCCTGCTTGGCAATCGAAGCCGAGCGGGTAATGTCCTCGTAGGAAGAGTTGGTGCAGGAGCCAATCAGGCCTACTTCCAGCTTCTCGGGCCAGCCGTGCTCTTTTACGGCGGCGGCGAACTGCGAAATCGGCCAGGCGGCGTCCGGCGTGAACGGGCCGTTCACGTAGGGCTCCAGCTCCGAGAGGTTGATTTCGATGAGTTGATCGTAGAATGCCTCGGGGTTGGCGTACACTTCGTCGTCGGCGCGCAGGTGAGCGGCTACGCCAGCGGCCAGATCGGCAATTTCGGCGCGGCCGGTGCCACGCAGGTAGTCGCCCATCTTCTCATCGTAGCTGAACACCGAAGTGGTAGCCCCGATTTCGGCGCCCATGTTGCAGATGGTGCCTTTGCCGGTGGCCGAGAGGGAGTTGGCACCTTCACCGAAGTACTCTACGATAGCGCCGGTGCCGCCTTTCACCGTCAGAATACCGGCTACTTTCAGAATCACGTCCTTGGCCGAAGTCCAGCCGCTCATCGAGCCGGTTAGCTTCACGCCGATTACTTTCGGAAACTTCAACTCCCAGGCCATGCCGGCCATTACGTCCACGGCATCGGCGCCGCCTACGCCAATGGCAATCATGCCGAGGCCGCCCGCGTTGGGCGTGTGGGAGTCCGTGCCGATCATCATACCGCCGGGGAAGGCGTAGTTTTCGAGCACTACCTGGTGAATGATGCCGGCGCCGGGCTTCCAGAAGCCGATGCCGTATTTATTGGAAACCGACGCCAGGAAGTCATACACTTCCTTGTTTTCGGAGTTGGCAATGGCCAGATCCTGGTCGGCACCTTCTTTGGCCTGAATCAGGTGGTCGCAGTGCACGGTGCTGGGCACGGCGGCCTGGGCCTTACCGGCCTGCATGAACTGCAGCAGGGCCATCTGGGCGGTGGCGTCCTGCATGGCTACCCGGTCGGGCGCGAAATCGACGTAGGAAACGCCCCGCTCATATGCCTGCGAAACAGAGCCGCCGTACAGGTGAGCGTACAGGATTTTTTCCGTCAGGGTGAGCGGACGGCCGACGGCAGCACGGGCCGCCTCAATGCGGGAACCCATGTTGGCGTACACGGCCTTGATCATTTCTAAGTCAAACGCCATAATGCGAAAGGGAAAAAGATGGAGAGAACGTGCCTATTGAGAACAGGTACGCAAATATAGGTACCGCCCGTTGCGCGGCCCAACATTTTGGGCTGGTTGTCGGGCCGACGTGCGGGCCGGGGAGCCTGTCATTGCGAGCCACGCAAAGCAATCCGTCCTGAACAATATTCCTGACGTCCTTACAGCAGAAAGCCTACAATGGTTGCTCATGCCAAAGGCTTGTCACGCTTCGGGGTTTCTACGTTGTTCAGGACGGATTGCTTTGCGTGGCTCGCAATGACAGCCCTATTGCTTCTAAACTATCACCCCTACTCCGTAGTTTAGCCCGAACAAATAACCTCTTTCATTATGCCCGTCGCCTTTTCGTTTCGCAAGGCAATTACCGGGGCCGGACTCGCGCTGGCCGCGGTAGCCTGCCAGTCCAACTCTACTACCGCCACCGAAACCACCACGCCGGGCGCCGCTGCTTCGGCGGGTACCGGGGCCGCACCCCAGCTTACGGCCGGCAAATGGCGCGGCGTACTCTCGGCCCAGGGTCAGGAAATTCCATTTTTGTTTGAAGTAAGCGAGCAGGGCGGCAAGCCCGTAGTGACGCTACGCAACGGCGAGGAACGCCTGAAGCTGGACGAAATCACCTCGGCCGGCGACTCCACTACCATTCGGATGGGCGTGTTCGATGCCGCGCTGGTGGTGCGCCAGGGCGGGGCCGACAAGCTGAAAGGTGCCTGGGTGAAGTACGACGGCAAGGAGCCGTACCGGGTGGCGTTTGCGGCGACCAAAGGTGAGCAGAAGCTGTTTTCTGTAGCCGCCGGCAGTAAACCTCTTTCCTTCGCGGGTACCTGGAAAGTGACATTCCAGGGCGACGATGGGGAAACCTACCCGGCCGTCGGCATCTTCAAGCAAACCGGTACCGACGTGACGGGCACTTTCCTGACCACGACCGGTGACTACCGTTACCTGGCCGGACAGGTAGATGGCGCTGATCTGAAGCTCAGCACGTTCGACGGCAGCCACGGCTTCCTCTTCACGGCGCATAATGGCCCCAAAGAACCCATCGACATTACCAAGGATTACGCTCCTAACACCTTGTTTGGTGAGTTCTATTCCGGCAAAAAAGGTCACGAGACCTGGACTGCTACGCTCGACCCGAACGCCACACTGCCCGATGCCAATGCCCTCACCGGCCTGAAGCCTGGCCAGAAGCGCCTCGACTTCAAGTTCCCCAACATCTACGAAGGCGGCAGCATCTCCCCCACCGACCCCAAGTATAAGGGCAAAGTGGTTGTGGTCCAGATTCTGGGTTCCTGGTGCCCCAACTGCATGGATGAAACCAACTTTCTGGCGCCCTGGTACGAGAAGAACAAGCAGCGCGGCGTCGAAATTATCGGGCTGGGCTATGAGCGCACGACTGACCAGAAAGTGGCTTCCCAGAAGCTGCTGAAGATGAAGGAGCGCATGAACATCGGTTATGACATTGCCGTGGCAGGCCAGGCCTCGGCGGCCGAAGCCAGCAAGTCCCTGCCGCAGCTGGCCAAGGTTTTGGCTTTCCCCACCACCATTTTCCTGGACAAGAAAGGCGAGGTGCGCAAGATTCACACCGGCTTCTCGGGCCCCGGCACCGGCAAGTACTACGAGCAGGAAAAAGCCGAATTCAACAAAACCATCGACCAGTTGCTGGCGGAGTAGACTCCGGTGGCCTCACCCCCAACCCCTCTCCCGCAGAGAGGGGAGCCTGACGAAACAAAGCCTCGGCTGGTAAGCCGAGGCTTTGTCGCAAAACAACACCGTTCTTAGGTAGCAGCTGCGTAGGGCAGTGCGGCTGGCTCCCCTCTCTGCGGGAGAGGGGTTGGGGGTGAGGCCACCGGAGTCTACCGGAACCGCTCCAGCAGCACGATTTCGTCGTCGTGGTAGATGGTGCGGGCAAATTCCTGGTAGCCGAACCTGCGGGCCAGGCGCAGGGAGGCTTCGTTGCCGGGGTCGATGATGCAGGTGATACGGGGCCCGGGGAAGTGGGCGTCGGCCCAGGCGTGAGCGGCCTGCACGGCCTGGGACGCATAGCCGCGGCCGTGCAGGCGCGGCGCCAGTACCCAGCCCGCCTCGGGCGTGCCCTTGAGTGAGGGCGTCAGGTCGCGCCGCACATCGAAGAAGCCGACGGTACCCGCGTAGCGGCCGGTGGCTTTTTCCTCAATGGACCAAGAGCCGTAGCCCAGCATCGACCAGTGGCCCAGCTGCGCCAGCATACGGCGCCACACGTCTTCCTCGGAATGCGGCTTGCCGCCCAGGTAGCGGTAAAAGGCGGGGTCCTGGTGCAAAGCGGCGGCTTCGGGCAGGTCGGTGGGGCGCGGCGGGCGCAACAGCAGGTCGGGGGTTTCGAGGCGGGGAATGGCGTCGGGCACGAGGCTGCCCAGGTCGAGAAGTTCCATGGTGGCAAGGTAGCAGAAAGCCTGAATTGCCTGAGCCGCAAATGGCCGAGAAAACCAGGCTATTCATCGGTGTTTCCGGGCTGATGCGCGAGAACCGGACGCCGGGGCCAGGAAGGGGGCACTGTAGTTGAATAGTGGGAAAACAGCACGCAGCGTCCTGATTCTCACTTTTCCTTCAACCGTTACCATCTCCTTCCCATGAAAAAGCAACTCTTCAGCCTCGCCCTTCTCCTGAGCCTCGGTACTTCCTTTGCCGGCTCTGCCCTAGCCGCCGACCACAAGCCCGCCAACGGCCGCGAGCAGCGCCAGGACGACCATAAAGGCAAAGGCCGCAAGCACGACGACAAAGACCGCAAAGACGGCCCCCGTGCCGAACAGAGCCGCCAACGCCGCGCCGACGAAATGGCCAAAGAACTAGGTCTGAACGCCAAGCAAAAAGCCAAAGTAGACCAGATCTTTCAGGAGCAGCAGCAGCAAATGCAGGCTCTGCGGGGCCGCTCCGGCCAGGACCGCAGCCAGCGCATGAGCGAGGCCAAACGCATCCACGAAGCCACCGACAAGAAGCTCAAGTCGGCGCTGTCGAAAAAGCAGTACGCGCAGTTGGCCGCCAAGCGCCAGGAACGGCAGCGGCAGCGGCAGCAGCGCCCGGGCAGCCAGCGCGGCTCCGAGCGGCGCCCTGACTTCGGCAACCGCAGCTAAGCCCAACCGAACTTTCAGCCTACCGCCAAACCGCCTCAGCTCCACCAGCTGGGGCGGTTTTGTGTTGATAGTTGAGGCGGGCGTAAAGTATTTCGCGTACCAGTCCGATTACCCAAGCAGTCAGCTTACCATTTTCTCTTCTGCTGTATGCCCAAACCCCGACGCTTTGTTGGCCGCCTGCTGGGCGGTTTAGTTGTCGCCCTGCTCGTGGTGGGCGTGGCGTTTGCCAACCTGAGTCCGGAGTTTGGGGGCAAGCCTACCAAAGCCCAGCGCGCCGCCTACGCCCAATCGGGCCACTACAAGGATGGTGAGTTCCAGAACCTGGTGCCTACCACGCTCATGACCGGGGGCAGCACATTTTCCTCGCTATGGAAATTCCTGTTCACCAAAACGCCCAACGAGCGGCCCGCCGCGCCCCTGCCCACCCGGCCGCTCAAGCCGGCCAGCATTCAGCAGAAAACCGCTGAAACCCTGCGCGTGACGTGGTTTGGCCACTCGGCCAGCCTGGTGGAAATAGCAGGCAAAAACATCCTGTTCGACCCCATGCTGAGCGTGAAGATGGGCCCCGTGAGCTGGCTCACGCCCAAGCGCTACAACCCCCAGCTGGCCATTACCGCCGAGGAGTTGCCTGCCATTGACGCCGTGCTGATTTCGCACGACCATTACGACCACCTCGACTACCAGACCATCCTTCGTTTAAAGGAAAAGACGGCGCACTTCTTCGTACCGCTGGGCGTGGGGGCGCATTTGCTGGCCTGGGGCGTGACGCCCGCCAAAATTCACGAAATGGACTGGGGCGACTCGCTGCAGCTGCCCGGCCTCACGGTGGTGAGTACGCCCACGCGCCACTTTTCGGGCCGGGGCCTTACCAACCGCAATTCCACCTCCTGGAGCTCCTGGGTGCTAAAATCGGCCACCAAGCGCGTGTTCTACAGCGGCGACGGGGGCTATGGCCCGCACTTCGCCGCCATCGGCCGACAGCATGGGCCGTTCGACCTCGCCCTCATGGAATGCGGGCAGTACAACGCCGACTGGGCCCAAATCCATATGATGCCCGAGCAAAGCGTGCAGGCGGCCCTTGATGTGCAGGCGCGCCTGATGCTTCCCGTTCACTGGGGCGCCTTCACCGAGGCCCGTCACGCCTGGAATGAGCCCGTGCGCCGGGCTACGGCCGAGGCTGCCCGCCGCCAGCTGCCCATCACCACGCCCCAGCTGGGTCAGCCCGTAACGCTGGGCAGCGGGGCGCTGCCGCAGGAAATGTGGTGGCAATAGAACGTTAAGCCGGAGCCAGCAGGCGAACCAGCTTGCCGTACAGCTCCGCCGCCTCAAAGGGCTTGGAGATGCCGTCATTCATGCCGGCAGCCAGGTATTCGTCGGTATCATTCTGGAAAGCATTGGCCGTCAGCGCCAGAATGGGCAGGCGGGCCTTTTCTGGGTCGAGCAGGGCCCGGATGGCGGCCGTTACTTCCAGCCCGCTCAGGCCCGGTAGCTGAATGTCCATCAGCACGGCGTCGTAGCTGTTTTGCTGCACGCAGGCCAGCCCGGCCAGGCCGTCTTCGGCCTCATCCAGCTCCACGCCCCAGTCTTCCAGCAGCATGCGGGCCACCAGACGGTTGATGTCGTTGTCCTCCACCATCAGCAGGCGCTTGCCGCGCAGGGCGCCGGTGTCGTAATCAGTTTTAGATGTAAGTACCGGGGGAGTCTCAGCGGCCGTGGCGCGGGGCAGGGTAAGGCGGAAGGAGAACGTGCTGCCCTCGCCCAGCCCGCTCTCGACGGAAAGCTTGCCGCCCATACGCTCCACCAGCGCCCGGCTGATGCTCAGTCCCAGCCCGGTGCCACCAAAAATACGGGTGGTGTCGGCGTAGGCCTGGGCGAAATCCTCGAAAATTCGTTCCTGTTTGTTGGGTGCAATGCCCACGCCGGTATCACGCACCCGAAACTCAATGGTGAGCGTATCAGCTGTTTCCTCCACCAGGTAGGTACCTGCATGGATGCTGCCGCCGGCCGGGGTGAACTTGATGGCGTTGCTAAGCAGGTTCAGCATCACCTGGTTGATGCGGTGCGCATCACCTATTACCTGCGGGTGCGGGCAGGTTTCGCGCAGCCGGTCGCCGGTTACGTGCAGTCCTTTCTCCAACGCCTGCAGCATCAGCGGCTGGGCAGCCTGAAACAGCGACTCACACAGGTCGAAAGGCTCTTCTACCAGCTCAATCTTGCCGGAGGTGATTTTGGCCATGTCCAGCACGTCGTTGATGACGCCCAGCAAATGCCGGCCCGAGGAGCGGATAATATCCAACAGCTCCTGCTGGCGGGTATTGAGGGGAGTTTTGGCTAACTGCGCGGCAATACCCAACACCCCGTTCATGGGCGTACGAATCTCGTGGCTCATGTTGGCCAGAAAGTTTTCCCGGGCTTTGGCAGCGGTGGTGGCTGTCTCAACTGCCTGCTTCAGGGCGGTAATGTCGGCACTCACGCCCAGCACGTGGGTCTGCCCTCCATCCCAGGTCAGCGGCTGCTTGATGGTGTGCAGGCACCGCTCGGTGCCATCGGGCAGTGTTATATAGTCTTCTACCACTAGCTGGCGGCCCGTAGCCAAGACTTCGGCATCGGTGGCCTTGTGCTGGGCCTGTTGCCGGGCCTGCCGGGCGGCTACCTCGGGCGTAGGCGGGGTTTGAGCCATTAGGTCAGCCATGGCACGGGTGGCGGAGTTCTCAAACACGTACCGGCCATCGGCGTCGCGCACGTACACCATCACGGGCACGGCATCGAGCACCTGCTGGGTGAAAGCCTGCTGGGCCAGCTGCTGCTGCTGGGCGGCGACCCGGGCCGTTTCTTCCGTCAGGTACATATTCACGTACTGCGCTTCCGGAAACGGCACGATGTGCACGGCAAACTGACGGTTGCCTATGCATAGCTGGTGCTGCGACTCCCGAGCACTAGCCAGGGCATCCATAGCCCAACCGTATACTTCCTCCCGCCCGGCTTGCAGATCTTCGGGCGACAAGGAAGCGGCCAGCCGCTCGGCCGCGGCATTAGCAAACAGCCGCTGCCGGTTGGGACCCAGACGGTAAACGGGGTTTGGATTCTGCGCCGGAATGCGCGCCAGGGTCACTTGCTCGGCCAGCGCGGCCCGTAGTTTCTTGATTTCAGCGTGGGCCTCGACCAGTGAAGTCGGCAACGGTTCGTTGTCGGAAGGGGGTGTGTTCATACAGAGGCAAACGAGAATCGGGTCTTAGCCGAAGGACAAGATGAGGTCCGCAGGCCTAGCCTTCGGCTTCAACACACCACAGCCCGTTGGTGCCGCTTCGCGACGGCGTAAACTTACGCAAAAGCCCCGCGACAGGATTTACCTGAGCCGATGAAATCGAAGTATAACTCCTGCCTGCGGCCGCAGCGTAACCAAGGGCACGGGTAACACTTGTTGCGTGGAAACCAACTCGGCACCGAACTGCCGCAGCGTTTCGAGCAGCACCACCTGAATTTCGGTGAGGGCAAAGTGGTTGCCGATGCACAGGCGCGGTCCGCCCCCAAAGGGCAGGTAACCGTAGGCCGGTACGGGTGGCTGGGCATCGGGCGCAAACCGCTCGGGCCGGAAGGCGTCGGGCTTGGGCCACAACCCCGGGTGGCGGTGCAGGCCGTAGAGGTAGATAGAGAACAGCGTGCCCTTCGGAATGGGCTGCCCCCGAAACTCATCGGCCTCCAGGGCTACGCGGTCCAGAATCCACGCAGGCGGGTACAGGCGCATGGTTTCCTGAATTACCTGCATGGAGTACGGCAGCTGCATCAGCTCCTCGAAGGTAGGCGGGCGCTGAGTTAGGTCGGCAGCGGCCATTTCATTCCGCACCTTCTCGGCAGCTTCCGGGTGGGCGGCCAGCAGATAAAACAGCCAGCTGAGGGCATTGGCGGAGGTTTCGTGGCCGGCCAGCAGCAAAATATTGGCTTCATCCAGCAGCTGATCCTCCGTCATGGGTTCCCCGGTATCCTCGTAGCGCACGTCAAGCAGCATCTGCAGCAGGTCATCGTGGGAGAGGCCAGGGCCGGCCGCACGGCGCTGCCGGATGAAGCCGCGCACCAGCTCGCGCAGCTCCCGGCTGAAGGCGTCGTGCAGGCGGTAGCTGCCCGAGGCCCACCACCAGGGCTGCAGGTAGGGCTGCCGGATGGTGCGCACGTAGAAGGCCTGAATGCGGGTGAGAATATCGGAAAGCCGCTCCCGCTGCGCCTCGCTCATGCTGGTGCCGAAGGTGGCCTGTGCAATAATGCGGAACGCCACGCGCGTCATGGCTTCGTGGATATCCACCTCGGCCGGGCCCTGGGCGGTGCGCGTGCGCAATTCCTGGGTCCATTCTTCGGCGGCGGTCTGCATCAGGCGGGTGAGGCCGGCCAAGCGCTGGCGGTGGAATCCGGGCTGAATCAGGCGGCGCTGCCGGAGCCAGTCGGCCCCCTCGTTGGTGAGCAGGCCGCGCCCCAGGTAGCGGATAAGGCCGTGGGTGAGGTCGGACTTGAGGTAGCGGCGGTGGTTTTTCTGCAGGATGTGCTGGGCCAGGGCCGGGTCGCGGGTGACGATGGTGGGGCGAATGCCGCCCAGATAAACCCCCACCGTGTTGCCGCGGAGCCGGTGCATATCGTTGAGGTTGCCAATGGGGTTGCGCGCCATAGCCAATGACGAGAGCAGGGTGCGCCAGCGCGGCACCCACGGAAAGGCGCCCGCCGGGGATTCAGCGGCGGGCGAAATCGGGAAATCAGACATGCGGAAAATACCAGCGGATTCTGGCAGGAATATACGCAGGAACCCGCCGCCACACGTCGTTTTTGGGCGCGGACCGGGCCGCCGGCACAACCCCAGCCGGCCTTCTGCGCGTACAGGCGGTAGGGCTAACGCCCCACAACCTTTCACTTCCCCAACCAAACTCCCGGTTCCCTATGTGGATTCAGCAAAAAAGTACCCCCGCCCCGCTCGATGAGCTGCAGGGCCGCACCGTTGGCCTCAAGTTCGAATGTAATTCCTGCCAGACCGAAGTCTTCACCGACCTCATCGGCGTACCTGCCGCCGACCACCTGGCTAACTCCACCGAAGACGACGGCCAGTACGAAACCGAGGAAATCAAATGCCCCGGCTGCGACATGACCCACGAAATCACCGTAAAAAGCACCTTTGAGGGCGTCCACTTCGACGTATCGGATGTGAAGCCCGAGAGCGTAGCCTACCAGGTGAAAGCCTAAACCACGGATTCGCGCGGATTTTTCGGATTTCGCGGATTTTGTAGTCGGCGCGGTTCCAATTGGAGCAGAAAACAAAAGGGCTTGCCTTCCAGCAAGCCCTTTTTAATCGTCTACAAAATCCGCGAAATCCGAAAAATCCGCGCAAATCCGTGGTTCACTTCTCCCGCTCTATCGTGTAGTTGATCAACTGCTCCAGGGAAGTGCGGGAGGAGGAAGCCGGGAAGGTGCGAAGGATGTCTAAGGCTTCGTCGCGGTAGCGCTCCATGGTGCGGATGGCGTAGTCGAGCCCGCCGGACTGCTTCACGAAGTCGATAACCTGCTGCACCCGGTCCTTGCGGCCCTCGTTGTTTTTCACGTTGAAGATGACGCGGCGCTTGGTGAGCCAGTCGGCCTGCTGCAGGGCGTAGATCAGGGGCAGCGTCATCTTTTTCTCCTTGATGTCGATGCCCACGGGCTTGCCGATTTCGGCCGTGCCGAAGTCGAACAGGTCGTCTTTGATCTGGAACGCCATGCCCACTTTTTCGCCAAAAAGCCGGGCCCGCTCCACCGTTTCCAGATTGGCCCCGGCGGAGGAAGCCCCCACAGCGCAGCAGGACGCAATGAGCGAGGCCGTTTTCTGGCGGATGATGTCGAAGTACACGTCCTCCGTGATGTCGAGGCGGCGGGCTTTTTCAATCTGCAGCAGTTCGCCCTCACTGAGCTCCTTCACGGCGTTGCTCACGATTTTGAGCAGGGCGTAATCGTCGTTTTCCAGGCTCAAAAGCAGGCCTTTGCTCAGCAGGTAGTCGCCCACGAGCACGGCAATCTTGTTTTTCCAGAGGGCGTTGATGGAGAAAAAGCCCCGGCGGTAATTGCTTTCATCTACCACGTCGTCGTGCACGAGGGTGGCCGTATGCAGCAGCTCGATGAGGGCGGCCCCGCGAAACGTGGCTTCCGGCAGCGGCCCTTCCGGCTCCGTGCCGCTGATTTTGGCCGTGAAGAACACGAACATGGGCCGGATCTGCTTGCCCTTGCGCTTCACGATGTAGCCCATGATCTTATCGAGCAGCAGCTGCTTGGTTTGCATGGACGCGCGGAATTTCTTTTCGAATTCCTCCATCTCGGCGGCAATAGGCGCCTGTATCTGGTCCAGCGTAACGGTCATGCAGGTATTTTGGGCGCTGCAATGATACGGGGAAAAGGTGAGATGGTGAGATGGTGAGATGGTGAAATGAGGAGTGTGACTTTTCTCCCTGCACGGCTGGCGCAACAAAAGATTACTGAGCCGGCCCCTGTTATCCGAAGCCGGACGAGAGCCTGAATTGCGGAACCACCAGAACATTAAAATCACCATCTCACTCTCTCATCGTCTCACCTCTTATCTTCGTCGCTATGCCTGCACTGCCCGTTCGCCTCGATTTTCTGCTCTCCAGCCCGCACCATGCGCGCCCCTTCGCGGCCGATGCCCGCTACGTGCCCAACGGCCAGGCTAAACCGTTGGTAGTGTTTGTGCACGGGTTCAAGGGGTTCAAGGATTGGGGCCACTTCAACCAGCTGGCCGACTGGTTTGCCTTGCAGGGCTTCGTGTTCGTGAAGCTGAACCTTTCCCACAACGGGCTGGTAGTGGGCGGCACCGGCGACCTGGAGGACCTCGAAGCCTTCGGCCAGAACAACTTCTCGCTGGAGCTGGGTGACATCGGCGCCCTGCTCGACCAGCTACCGGCGCTTCTTCCCGCTGCCGAGGCCGATTGCGCCCGTCTGGCCCTCATCGGCCACAGCCGGGGCGGCGGGCTGGTGCTGCTGAAAGCCGCTGAGGACCCGCGCGTGCAGGCTGTGGTTACGTGGGCGGCCATCAACAACGTGAATCCCGGCTGGCCCGAGCCGCTCCTGCAGCAATGGCAGCAACAGGGCGTATTTCACGTGGAGAATTCGCGCACCGGCCAGCAGCTGCCCCTGTATTTCCAGATTGTGGAAGACTACCACCGTAACCGCCTGCGCCTGGATATTCGCCACAACGTGCGCCGCAAGCTGCAGGGCCGCCCCCTGCTGGTGGTACACGGTGAGCAGGACGAAACCGTGCCGGTGAAGCGCGCCTACGAGCTGCGGGAGTGGTACCCGGCTGCCGAGCTGGCCATCCTGCCGGGCGTCACGCACAACTTCGGCGGCGCCCACCCGTGGCAGTCAGATGAGCTACCCGCCCAGGCTCGCCAAACCGCCGAAACCACCGCAGCCTTCCTGCGCCGCGTGCTGTAAAGAGAAGGCGTTTCGACCACACAGTATTCCGCTCCACCAAACGTCATTCCGAGCATGTGGCGCATCAAGCCAGGGACCGAGGAATGACAGACGTCCCTTTTTTCTCACCCAGACTCCTATGCCCCTTGCCTACCTCCTGCTTGGCTCCAACCTCGGCGACCGGGCTGCTACGCTGAGCCAGGCCCGGCAGCAGCTGGGCGAAACGGCGGGTACCCTCGTGGCCGCTTCGGGCGTATACGAAACGGCGCCCTGGGGCCTGACGGAGCAGCCCGCTTTCCTCAACCAGGCCGTGGCGTTGCGCACTGCTCTCTCCCCTACCGAGCTGCTGGCCGCCTGCCTGGCCGCCGAGCAGCGCGCGGGCCGCACCCGCCACGTGCGCTGGGACGCCCGCACGCTGGACGTGGACATTCTGTTCTTTGATGACGTAGTGCTGGACACGCCCGCGCTCCAGCTACCCCACCCGCGCCTGCCGGAACGCCGCTTTGCCCTGGTACCCCTCTGCGAAATTGCCGCCACCATGCGCCATCCGTTGCTGCATTGTACCATAGCTGACCTCCTGGCAGCTTGCGCGGATACGCTGCCGGTAGAGCGGGTGAGTTAACTTCGTTTCCCTTATTACAAAACTCTATTAACACGTTAACCCAATGCTTATCACAGAAATACACGTGTATGACGCCCTGGAGAAGACCACCACGACGCTGGCTGTGGAACAGCTGGCGGATACAAGGTTCAGAGCACTAGAAAATGATATGTTCGATGCACGACTGACCTTCGGAATGGAATTCGAAACGACTATCAACGAAAGCGGCGCGCACGAGGTCCTGCGCATTACCAAAGCTTCGGAGTACACCACGTGGCGCTTCTGCCTAAGCCCGCGCTACAAGGAATCGGAGTACCGGCTGTTGGGCGATGAGGTGATGCGGCAGGGAGGTTTCTGGCAAGTCGATTTAGGTATCTTCGCCATTGTAAACCTACCCCCGCACAGCCCCTTTGATCTGCCCGAAATATTCAGGCTGTTCGGCCTGGAGCCGCCGGAGCTGGTGGCGTAGCTCGGCCACCGGTTGACCGCCCTACATTTACCAGGCCGCTCCGCCCGGGCAATTTCTGTCTTCAGTAAAAAGTGCCTTAAGCCTCTGCCCGCAGCCACGCGGCTGCGGCCTGAGCATCGTTGAAGACGCGGTAGCGCAGGGCGCCTTCGCGGGCATCCTGCATCAGCGAAGTCATACCCAGGCGGGCAAATACATCGTTGGGCAAGAGCACGGCGGCCAGCATTTCGCGCTGCACGGCATGGCTGACCTGCAGCCACTGCTCCCGGATCCAGGTGCGCTCCTCGTCTGTGAAGGGCGTCAGCAGGCGTTGGTTGGCCAGCATCTTGTTCCAGCCCCGCAGCTTCAGCAGGTTCTCCAGGTGCGTTAGAAAAGCCCGGTACTCACTCATCACCCGGTCGCCCGCGTTGTAATCTATCACCACGTAGCCGTCCGGGTGTTCGTAGAGGCGGCCAATGGGATTTTCATAGTAGAGAGCAAGTCCGGTAAGCTGAAGCATGGCAGTAGCACGGCAAAAAAGGCAGACAAAACGCCGGCAATAATACGCACCAGCCTGAATTGAGGCTGAAACAGGCTCGTCTGGCTAGCCGGCTGCCAAGTGCTTTACAACCTTCGCGGTGGCTTATGGGTTTCAGAGTCGGTACTCTACCGGGCGCTCTTCCTTTCATCCGTGCTTTTGCTTTTTCTATGGCTTCTTCCTCTTCCGCTGATTCACCGCTTATCGTGCTGGCTGGCGCCACCGGCTCCCTGGGGCTGCTGATTGCGCATCATCTGCGCCAGCGCGGCGCGGCCGTGCGGGCCTTGGTACGCCCCGCGGCCAGCACTACGGCGGAAACTGAATCGTTGCGGCGGCAGGGCGTGGAGGTGGCTGTAGTAGAGTACGCCAACGCGGCGGCACTCCGACAGGCCTGCACCGGCGCCGTGTGCGTGGTGTCGGCGCTATCGGGGCTGCGGCCGGTGATAGTGGACGCGCAGACGCAGCTGCTGGAAGCGGCCGTGGCGGCCGGGGTACCGCGCTTTATTCCCTCGGATTTTTCGGCCGACTTCACTCGGTTGCCCGAGGGTTCCAACCGCAACTTCGACCTGCGCCGGGAGTTCCAGCGCCGGCTCGACCAGGCGCCTATTCAGGCCACGTCCATCCTCAACGGCATGTTTATGGACCTGCTCACCGGTCAGGCGCCATTGGTTCAGCCCGCCATCCGCCGGATCGTGTACTGGGGCGACGCCGACCAGCCACTGGACTTCACCACGATGGTGAACACGGCTGAATTTACGGCGGCCGCCGCCCTCGATGCCACCACGCCCCGCTACCTGCGCGTGGCCGGCCAGGTAGCCAGCATCCGCGGGCTGCAGGCCGAGGTCCAGGCTGCCACGGGCCAGGAGTTCAGGCTGCTGCGCGTAGGCGGGCTGGGGATTTTGGGCGGCCTTATTACCGTAACCCGCACGCTGCTGCCGGCCAAAGACGAAGTGTTTCCGCCCTGGCAAGGCATGCAGTACCTGCACAACATGCTCAGCGGCCAGGCCAAACTGCCGGAGCCGCTCGACAATGCCCGCTACCCCGATATCCGCTACACGCAGGTGCGGGACGTGCTGGCGGGGCAAAGCTGACGGAAGTAGCCTCTCTTAATTTCTGGCGAAATACCCACCGGCAGCCTCGTTTTTTTCAGGCGCTTTGCTTACCCTTTACGGGCGGGTAGTGCGCCCGGCATAAGCTTATCCTGGGGCACTTGCGTTCTGCCTGCCTCCTCGGAACCTGCAGGCTGCCGCTTCTTTTGCGTAAATAGTATAAAGAGAGCCGTCAGCAAAACCGTCTGCAGAAAGGTAAGACCAGCACATACGGCGGCCTGCAGCGGCGAGAGGTGACCGGTTGACCAGCCGAGCAGCCAGGCGTTCAGGGAAATCAGGAACATATGCGTGAAGTACACCACCATGCTATAGGTGTTGATCAGCTTATGATATTTCCGGATGCCGGCTGACTGAATATGCAGCACGCCATAGAACAGAAACACACTGATGGGCAGCATACTCACCGCCAGCTGATACTGAAGCGGCCCCTGGACAAACCAGCCAAGCAGCATGAATTCTGTGCCCACGCAAAGCCCTGTCAGAATGACAAACTTCCGGGCCCTGATTTGCAGGAAAACGTCTTCGTATTTGGCCACGAGTACGCCGCCGAGGATAAACGGAAAGCCAACTCCCAGGTAATTGGCCGTTGCATAGCCCAGCAGATACATGTGCTTTAGCTGGAACAGTGGTATCACCGCCGGGAACCAAGCCTCAACCACCACCCGCAGACTGCCATTTAAAACTTGGGCCAGGACAAAGCCGGCCAGTGCCAGCCAGACTCCTTTGCGCAGCTGCTGTCGGCTGTCGAGAACATACGAAACGAAAATGCCGAATAGCAGGGGTGGAATAAACCACAGAACCAGATACGGTCCCCTTACCAGATAACGCTCGAAAAGTACCTTGAGCGGCTGCAGGGAAAAGTTGCTTGCCACTAGCTGAGGCACTACTACCGTACCGAAGTGGAGCAAACAAAAGAACATGTAAATCAGGCCAACCCAGCGCAGATAAGCCGCCACGTACCGGCGCGGCTCCCGGGCATGGTGCCAGCCCTGGTAGGCCAGGAAGCCCGCTATCATGTAAAAACATGGCACCACCATACTTGCGGCCTGAACCAGTCCTGGTAGTTGCTGATTGAGCTCCATGTACGTATCCGACAGCCGGATATGATTCTGCATGACCAGCAGCGAGCCGATCAGCTTGAATATCGTTATGCCCGGATAATACCGGCGTAACCCGTTAGTCATGCTTAATCTGTTCTAAAACGAGTTGCTTTATCGACTCACTGGAGATTTTACCGGAGCCGGAGAGCGGAAATTCGGTTAGCGGTACCACGTATTTCGGCACTTTAAACTGCGACAGGCGCGTGGCCAGATCGGCCTGTATCTGAGCAGCGCTTACCGAGGCCCCAGGCTGTACAATGATAGCGGCGCATACCTGCTCCCCATAAAGCTCATCGGGAATGCCTACCACGAAGGCTTCGGCCACGCCAGGATGCTGCAGCAAGGCATTTTCTACTTCCACGGGGGAAATCTTTTCTCCACCTCGGGAAATAAGTCGCTTCAGCCGGTCGGAAATGATGAGGTAACCTTTGGGGCTGATGTAGCCGATGTCGCCCGATTTAAACCAGCCTTCGGGCAGAAAGCTTTCCTGCGTTATCGACGTTTGGGCGTAGCGCATCACGCGGTGGCTGCGAAGCTG
Organism: Hymenobacter guriensis; assembly: GCF_015773195.1. Taxonomy (GTDB): domain Bacteria; phylum Bacteroidota; class Bacteroidia; order Cytophagales; family Hymenobacteraceae; genus Hymenobacter; species Hymenobacter guriensis. Next base: position 51,031 of record NZ_JADWYK010000018.1, on the reverse strand, counting down.
GATTTCACCGGGCTGGTCGGGAGGTAGTACTTCCCCCGTATGCAGGTCGGCTACGCGCACCTGCACGTGCTTGTCGATGGGCCCACAAATGCTGTGGGGCGTAGCCTGAAACTCTTCGTAGGCGATGAAGCCATTCAGCAGGTTCATACCTCGCAGTAGTTTCAGAAACAGGTTTACCCACAGATTGCCTTGCTTGGTCACGAGGCAGGTGCCGTTGGCCACGGCCCCGGCTTCTGAGGAGCCGTAGCTCACGGTGAAGAAGTATAGCTGTGGAAGTTTGGCCAGGATTTTTTCGAGCATGGGCCCGTTCACGGCCGCTGAAGTGAAGGCAATACCCAGCACCGACATAAGCGGGGTGGTGTGCGCCAACGGACTTGTAAGCATAGCTTGCACCATGAAGGGCGTGCCAATCAGAAACTGGCATTTTTCCTGAGCAGCCGACTGCAACGCCCGCACCGGATTGAAGCGCGTGAGCATAACCACGCGCACATTGCTAACCTTCAGGGCCGTGAACAGCAGCCCAATACCCCCCAGATGGTAGAGCGGCAGCATGACCAGAGCCGTAAAGCGGTTAGTTAGCTGGTCGCTCAAGCGCGTGATGCGCGCTTTCAGCCACCCGCCAAGGCCGCTGCGGTTGGTTTGCTTCGCAATCAGGAAAGAAGCCGTGGTGCGAAGTACTCCTTTGGGTTGGCCAGTGGTGCCAGAGGTATAAAGCAGAAAAGCAGGCTCTTGGGTGTAGGAAGCCCGGAAGAGGGTCAGCAGGCTTTCGTCGGGCAACTGGTTTTCGGTCTTCAACAAGTCGGAGAGTGTCCGGAACGGCGACGGTACTTCTTCGGGTGGCCCCTGCACAAATACGTGGGGTGGCAGCCAGATAGAGAAGCCCGGGGTAGCCTGAGCCTCGGTGGCCAGCTCTGCCGAGGGCAGCAGCTTGGGCCCCGTACCCAGTAACAAAGCCACCGGGCGGGCATCCAGGCAATACGCCTTAAGCTCTTCATTTTTGGAGTAGGCATTGATGGGCACGGCCACCGCACCCACCGCTACTATGGCCAGCAGCGTCTGAATCAGCTCAGGGCTGCCTTCCATTAGAACGGCTACCCGGTCGCCTTTCTGGATGCCAAGGCGGTGCAACGCCCCGGCCAGCAGCCGGACACCAGCCCACAGTTGCTCCCAGGTGCAGCTTTGCTGTAGCTCGGGAAAACAGAAAGCCACATCCCGGGGCGAGTAACGGGCCCGGTGGCAAAGCATTTCAGGAATGGTATCCGGGTTGAGGGCAGAAGGATGTATCATAAAGAAGCCCGTCCCGGCAGTAACATGCATCGGCGGCATCTGCTTTTCATTCCTCTGCCATGACAGCATAAAACAGGCCGGCACACGATTACGCTATTGCTTAGGGCTAAGGGGTAGGTGTAAAGAAGCACTCGGAGTCGTTGGCTTCTGAGCAGTGTAGTGGACGAAAATACAGCTGAGGCTTTTCCGACTCTATTTGGCAAGATACGGCAACTGCTGCATCTACTCAAGGCCTTCAACTTATCAGCAAACTATTACACTACATCCCTGAATTTTTCCGCGTATTTATGCAGCTATGAAACACCTTCTGCTGGCGGGCCTGCTGCTGACGCACGTAGCCTGCGCCCAAACCCCCAGGCATACTGCGGGTAAGTCTAAGTCCGCAGCCGTAACCAAGCAGGCCGGCAACCCGGTATTTCCCGGCTGGTATGCCGACCCGGAAGCAGTCATCTTCGGCAAGGAGTACTGGGTATATCCTACCTACTCGGCCCCGTTTGATGAGCAGGTGTTCATGGATGCTTTTTCGTCGCCTGACTTGGTGCACTGGACCAAGCACCCGCGCATTGTGGATACCACCAGCATCCGGTGGGCCCGGCGGGCTATGTGGGCCCCGGCCGTGGTCAAAAAGGACAGCAAATACTTTCTGTTCTTTGGGGCCAACGACGTGCATGAGGGCGAAGTAGGCGGGATTGGCTTGGCCGTGGCCGACCGGCCCGAGGGCCCGTTCCGCGACTACCTGGGCAAGCCGCTCGTGGGCAATATTCACAACGGCGCCCAACCCATCGACCAGTTCGTATTTCAGGATCAGGATGGGCAGTACTACCTCATTTACGGAGGCTGGTCGCACTGCAACATTGCCCGTCTCAAGCCCGATTTCACCGGCCTGCTGCCTTTTCCCGACGGCCAAACGTTCCGGGAAATTACTCCGCAGAATTATGTAGAAGGGCCGATTATGTTCCGGCGCCAGGGCAAGTACTACTTTATGTGGAGTGAGGGCGGCTGGGCCGGGCCCGACTACTCCGTGGCTTATGCCATAGCCGACTCCCCGCTGGGACCGTTCCGGCGCATTGGCAAGATTCTGCAGCAGGACCCGGCCGTAGCTACCGGCGCCGGCCACCACTCCGTGGTGCAGGTGCCGGGCACCGATGAATGGTACATTGTGTATCACCGCCGCCCGCTTTCGGAAACCAACCTGCACCACCGCGTCACTTGCATCGACCGGATGTACTTCGATGCCCAGGGCCATATTCAGCCAGTGAAGATTACGCAGGAAGGCGTAGCGGGCCGGAAGCTGTAGCGGGCCCCGGCACGCCTCTTTTTCTGGCCATTATAGGCCAATAAGCATCATATTCACAGAGTCTTGCTGTGGGTGTTTGGCTTTACGTCTTGTCTCTACGCAGCCCATTCGTCCGGGCTTGCGTTATTTGGGTTGCGCCCGCACCGTTGCCCTGCCTGTTTTCGCCTGATGATGAACAAACCCTTTTTTGCAGTATTGCTGGCCGTCACGGCGCAGTTGCTGCTTCCTGCGCCGGCTGCGGCCCAAACCGACTTTACGCCTACCTGGAGCAAGGGTGTGGTGTGGTACCAGATTTTCCCGGAGCGCTTCAGCAACGGCGACCCCAGCAACGACCCCAAGGTAACCGACCAGGATGGCGCCTACCCCTTCGACACGGCCTCGCCCTTCCAGATTCATCCGTGGCAGAGCGACTGGTACCAGCTGCAGCCCTACGAGCAAAAGAACAGCAAAGACCTGTACTATAACCTGCAGCGCCGGCGCTACGGCGGCGACCTGCAGGGCGTGCTCAACAAGCTGGACTACCTGCAGAAGCTGGGCGTGCAGGCCGTGTACCTCACGCCGGTATTCTGGTCGCCGTCCTCCCACAAGTACGACGCGCTGTGCTACCACCACGTCGACCCCACGTTCGGGCCCGACCCGGAGGGCGACAAGAAGCTCATAGCTACCGAAGACCCGCTCAAGCCCGAAAGCTGGGTGTGGACCAAGGCCGACCTGCTGGCGCTCAAGCTGATTGAGGAAGTACACAAGCGCAGGATGCACATCATCTTCGATGGGGTGTTCAACCACCTCGGGGCCAAAAGCTTTGCCTTTCAGGACGTAGAGAAAAACCAGCAGGCCTCGCCCTACGCTGATTGGTTTATGGTCAAGAGCTGGCGCGACGCGAGCAAGGGCACCAGCTTCGAGTACAACGGCTGGTTTGGGGTGAAAACCCTACCTGAGCTCAAGGAAGATGCCAACGGCATCGTGGCCGGGCCCAAGCAGTACATTTTCGACGCTACCCGGCGCTGGATGAACCCCATGAACAAGGGCGCCGACCACGGCATCGACGGCTGGCGGCTGGATGTGGCTTACGACGTGGGTCACCCCTTCTGGAAAAGCTGGCGCGCCCACGTGCGCAGCCTCAACCCCCAGGCCTACCTGACGGCAGAGCTGGTGTTTCCAGTTGAGCAAACCCGGCCTTACCTGAGCGGCGAAGAGTTCGACGCCACTATGAACTACAACTTTGCCTTTGCCGTGCACGACTTCTTTGTGCAGGATGCCACGGCCTCTACTGCCTCGCAGTTTGATGCCCGCCTAAAGGAGCTGCGCGAAGCTTTCGGGCCGGGCGTGGCTCTGAACATGCAAAACCTGGTGGACAGCCACGATGCCACCCGCATTGCCAGCGCCGTGGCCAACCCCGACGGCAAGAAGTTCGGCGACTGGGGCCAGTACTTCAACTGGAGCCAGAAAAGCAACAACAAGAGCTACAACGCCCGCAAGCCCACGGCCCCGCAGCGGCAAAAGCAGAAGCTGATTGCCGCCTTCCAGATGCTGTACCTGGGCTCCCCGATGATTTTCTACGGCGACGAAGCCGGCCTCTGGGGCAGCAACGACCCCGACTGCCGCAAGCCCATGCTCTGGCCCGAGAAAACCTACGACCCCGAAACCTTCAACCCCGACCAAACCCGGCACGACCCCGACCCGGTAGCCTTCGACCCGGAGCTGTTTGCCTGGTACCAGAAGTTTATTGAGCTGCGGGCAAAGCATCCGGCCCTGCGTCTCGGCACTTTCAGCACCGTGGCCACCGACGACGCGCAGAAGCTCTACGCCTTCCGCCGCCAGCTGGGCTCCGATGATGTGCTGGTGGTCTTCAACCGCGGCAATCAGCCCGCCACCTTCACCAACGACCTCCTGACCCAGACAAAGTACCGTAACGCCTTCACCAAAAAGCGGGTAAAGCAGGTTACTATTCCGGCTATGGATGTGCTGGTGTTGAGTAAGAAGTAAAAGCATCCGGTTTGGCAACGTAAGCAGGCGCTGGATATGGCGTCAACAAAAGTGCCGCTTAGGAAAACTGAGCGGCACTTTTGTTGACGCCATATCCAGCGCCTGCTGGGGCGGCAGCAGCCAAAGCCCCAAACCCGATATCAGGCGCGGGTAGCAAGACACTCGCAGAAAAAAGTAAATCCGTTAATATTTACTTTGAAATACAAAGCACTTTTATTTCATTTGCATCGACCCAGTTTCTTTGCCGGCCAACGCTCCCCGCGTGTGGTGTCGGCCAGAGAGATGCCGGCCCCAGTGTTTTTTCTCTTTCACACCTCCAAACCGTACCGCTATGACGCTGCCCCTCAGAACTCTTGTTCGCCTTGCGCTGATAACCGCCGGCATTCTGCTGGTGCCCCTGGTGCTCACGCAGTTCTCCGATGGGGAAGGCTGGAATCTGTTTGATTTCATCGTGGCCGGGGGCCTTATATTCGGTACGGGCCTGGCGTACGAGTTGGTAGCCAGCCGGCGGGGCAATACTGCCTACCGGCTGGGCACTGGCCTGGCGCTGGCGGCTACCTTGCTCCTTATCTGGGTGAACCTGGCCGTCGGGATTATCGGGAGCGAGGACAACCCGGCCAATCTGCTGTTTGGAAGCGTCTTCCTTATCGTATTTCTCGGGGCTATCCTGGCGCGACTGCAGCCCCGCGGCATGGCTCGCACGATGCTGGCGGCGGCCGGCGCGCAGTTTCTGGTGCCCGTGGTAGCAATGCTGATCTGGAGGCCCGAGCTTACCATGGGAGTGGCCAAGGTGTTGGCGGCCAATCTGCTGTTCGTTGCGCTTTGGGTGGGCGCGGGTCTGCTCTTCCGACAGGCCAGCGGCCCCCGACCCGAAGCAGCATCCACCGCTTCCGGGGCAGCGTAGGCTCCCTCCCGGACCGGCAGCTCTGCTCCTGGCGCTACGAATACCGGCGTCGCCAGATTTTGTACCAGTGCTTGTTGCTTGGGTAGCTGCGCGTGGCCGTGATGTTGTTGACTACCAGGGCCACTCCGAGCAGCAGCAGCACACCCACGAGCACCGGCATCAGCACGTACCAATACCCCAGCGCCTTGAGCTGCGCCGAGCCCACCGTGGCAATAAGGGCCGTGGCACCACCCGGCGGGTGCAGGGTTTTGGTTATCTGCATACCCACAATGGACAAGGCCACTGCCAGCGCCGCCGCCAGCCACAGCTCTTCGCCCGCCATTTGCTGTACCGTTACGCCAATAACCGCGCTGATGAGGTGCCCTCCAATAAGGTTGCGCGGCTGCGCCAGCGGGCTGTTCACGACCCCATAAATCAGCACCGAGGAGGCCCCGAACGAGCCCACGAGCAGCAGCGTATCGGAAGGGCCAAAGACGTAGCGGCTCAGCAGGCCAATCAGCCCCATGCCGGTAAACGCCCCGATAAATGTCCAGAGGTGCTCTTTATAGTCGAACAGGGTTTCCTGGTAGATGATGACCCGTGCCCGGCGTGCGTGTCCGCGTAGCTTTCTTCGCATGTGCAGTGGTTGGCGGCGGCCGGCTATCCTTCGGCAAATATAGGGCAAGGCTGTAGGAAGGCCAACTCAAGCGTAGATGCCTCAGCGCGGCCCACGAGTTGTCAGGACCACATACCGGAGCGTCAACGGCCTGAGCCAAGACCTCAGAGCCTTGGCCGGGGCGGCAGAGCGTTTTACCGGGGTACCCATGACCATATCCTCGCGGCCCTGGGCTTTGCTGGGGTAACAGGAAGGCGAGGCAGCCGCGCCGCCGGTTGCTTCCGGCGCGCAACCGGCTAGGGTTGCTGGGCCAGGGCTTTTGCCGAAACCGAGGAAGCTGGTGCTGTAAGGAAACTGCCCGAAACGAAAAGCGCCACCCCGGTTTCCCGGGGCGGCGCGGTATCAGCTTGCCGCTGATGCGGCAGCGGAGGCACAACCTTCGCTCTATACCAGCGTGTGGGCGCAGAATGCCCAAAGGCCGTCATGCTCTATCTGGCGTCCGTTTGCCGTAGCATCTCTACCGCTGGCTTATCAATTCCATTACAACGAAGAAGTAAAGCAGCTTCAACTTCGCGGACGCCGGATAGAGCGTGACGAAGCTTTTCGCATTGACTCTGAATCGTTTTTCAGCTGGAGTTTTCGGCCCTCAGCTACTACAGCTTGATGCCCTGCGCCGCCATGGCCTGTTCCTGCTGGGCCTGGTTAGCCAGGAACTCGGCGTGCTGCTCCGGGGTGCGCTCGGTGCCGAGGCTGGTCAGCTGCTCGCGTAGCTTGTCGGCCGGCAAGTCGTTGCAGTAGATGGGGCCGCCGGGCTGCTGCCGCCACGATTCGCGCAGGCTGCCGGCGTCAATGGCGTCGTAGCCCAGCTCTTCTACCAGTTGCATTACCTTCTGCTTGGCGGCGGCATCATCGGAGGCCACGGGCAGGGCAACGCGGCCGGGCGTACCAGCGGGCTTCCCCGGCTGGGCGAGGTGGTCGGCGAGGATGTTGTTGAACACCTTCACTACGGGGCGGCCCAGGTGCTGCTGCACCCAGCCGCTTTCGGTCAGGTCGCCGGTTTCCAGCTCCGGCAGCTGCCCGTCGCGCAGCAGCGGGTAGTAGTTGCTGGTGTCGATGATGGGCACCTCGGCCGGTACGCTTGCCAGCAGGTCTTTGGGCAGGTCGGGAATGTTTTTGAGCGGGATGGTTACCACGATGAGGTCGGTGCCGCGCTGGGCCGCTTCCTGGGTGGTGACGGGCGTAGCGCCGGTTTTCCGGGCCAGGTCCTGCAGCGTCTCGGGGCCGCGGGAGTTGGCAATGTATACTTGATGGCCGAGGCCCGTAAGCCGCCCGGCGAGGGCGCTGCCGATATGGCCGGCGCCAATGATTCCGATGTTCATAGTTGGGGTGGTTAGTAGTTCGTGCGCCGGTGACGTGCCGGTGCAGGGAGGTAAACAACGGAGGCGGGTGTTTTGCTTTTTTCTTCTTGGGATGGGCTAGAATGGTTAACGCCGCCGGAGCGGGGCTCGGGCGGCGTTGGATGGTGGTAATTAGGTAAGACTATGGACACACATTACGTCAGTCATATCTTTTCCATACGACTTGCTTCTCTTGTTCAAGAGTCAAATCCTGAATTGGAACTACTTTAACTATATCTAAATCTTTTAGTTTTTGCCAAAAAACAGCCTCATTATCAGTCTTTATAGCATCGACAATCAAAGATATATTCTGCCTCACTTCAAATTCATCTGCTCTCAAACTTTCAAGCTCAATTTTAGCTTCTTCACCAAACCAATGTGCATAGTCATTATCTGTATTATTTTTTATAGACGACTCTAAAACACTTTTCAACATTACAGAGGCTATCAAGGTAAAAACAACTTGTGCGTATGCTTTTAAAAAACGAATATCATACCTCAGTACATCCTCATCCAGTATAATTCTGTTATTTTCATCGACTGATTTAACTAACTTGTGCATAGCCTCGTCATTAGTTTGCAAGTAGCCATCATCATGCTTGCAGCAATTGGCAATCATTCTAAGCCTGTCAACTAGGCTATTAGCAACGGATCTTTGCGATGCACTCTTGTATAGTAAGTCTTTTTTCAATCCATACACTTCATTAAGCTCTTGAAAAGAAGATTTTAAGTTTACAGCATAACCCTTAAATATTCCGAAGTGAGAACCTTCTGAAAAGGCAAACATATGCTTAACTAAACTTTCTATCTTATGATATATCAAAACATAAGCATTTCTCAAACATTCCTGAACTGGGTCCTCAAAGAAACCTCTTGGTAGATCAATACTCTCCTTCAAGCTTGCCGATTCATATTCATCTACAAGTGATAATGAGTACGCTTTGGCCGCTGGTAAATAATATTCAATATACTTCTTCTCTAGTTCATCAATATCGAATGCAAAGAATATATTATACTTTATAAAAGCAGCTGAATGATCATTAACTTCTCCATGCACAGCCTCAGCGTGGTTGCTCATTGCTTCATTGATACGACCGTAGATAAAATCTATCTTATTCATTTTCGCTTGCAAGTTTCCATTATGGAGTAATTATACTTATTTTCTCACATCAGCCTCATTTTGCCACTCTTGCTTTTTAGTTCTTCCGCCGCGCTCAGGATTGTATCTTAGCTGCCAGCGTAGTTCTGTTCCCTGTAGCGCGGAGTTTCTGCTTTTGCTTCCTAGCTACCACGAAGCGGGCAATTTCCTGAGCGGCTTGCACCGTCAGCGGCTCGGCAGGCGCAACGACTAAATCCACCTTGCGAGGCTCTATGCCTATTTTCTTGCTCATAGTTGGTGTGAGTATTTGATTATTTATGCCCAATTGAATTCCATATAGGCTTAAGGTCTCGAATAATTTTCTCTTCTATGCTAGACACGCTAATCCACTCATTGTCAGATAAGCCCAACTGTTCGCGAAGTTGCTCTTCCGATTGTGCAAAAACTATAAGCTGATGGTTGGCCATAAGTGCAGTTGCAATTAGCCCACGTTTAAAATGATAGACGTACTTGCCTTTTGTGTACAACCATCGTTTCGCGAAAGTATTGGTAAACTTTCCACAATAAACGATTGAGTTATCCTGCACGATGAGGTATACTCCCTTTCGAGTAGAAAAGAACTTCTCATCATTTACTATGTAGCGAACTATCGGCCCATCCTTATTTTCTCCATCTACAGAATCTAATTCTAAGATTTTATCGAATTTGAGTGGGGTGTTTGCTAAATGCATTGCTTCCTATTTTCAAATGCCTATTATAAGTCTAACTCCTACTCTCGCCCCGGAATCTTCACCCCGCGCTCCTCGGCTACCTGCTGGGCCAGCTCGTAGCCGGCGTCGGCGTGGCGGAAGACACCCATGCCGGGGTCGGTGGTGAGCACGCGGCGCAGGCGCTCGGCTTTTTCGGGAGTGCCGGTGGCCACGATGACCATGCCGGAGTGCGTGCTGTTGCCGATGCCCACGCCGCCGCCGTTGTGCAAACTCACCCAGTCGGCGCCGGAAGCAGTGTTGGCCAGGGCGTTGAGCAGGGGCCAGTCGGCTACGGCGTCGGAGCCGTCCTTCATGCCCTCGGTTTCGCGGTTGGGCGAGGCCACGGAGCCACAGTCGAGGTGGTCGCGGCCGATGACGATGGGGGCCGAAACTTCGCCGCGGGCCACCAGGTCGTTGATGACCAGGCCGAACTTTTCCCGCTCGCCGTAACCCAGCCAGCACACGCGGGCGGGCAGGCCGATGAAGGGCACCTTGGCCTGGGCCTTCTCGATCCAGCGGGCCAGCATCTTGTTGTCGGGGAAGGTTTCGAGCAGGGCGCGGTCGATGCGCAGGATGTCCTGCGGGTCGCCGGAGAGGGCGGCCCAGCGGAAGGGGCCTTTGCCCTCGCAGAACAACGGGCGGATGTAGCCGGGCACGAAGCCGGGGTAGAGAAACTGCCCGTTCTCGTCGCGCACCCGCAGGCCGCCTTTTTCGGCCTGGCCGCGCAGGTTGTTGCCGTAGTCGAGGGCCACGGAGCCGGCCGCCTGCATATCAATAATGGCCTGGCAGTGCTTCACGATGGAGGCAATGGCCTGGCGCTTGAATTCCTCGGGGTTGTTTTTGCGCAGCTCTAGTACCTCCATGATGTCGCCCTCGGGAATGTAGTCCATCAGGTCGTGGGCCGAGGTCTGGTCGGTGATGATGTCCACCTGAAAGCCGCGGGCCAATAGCTCGGGCAGCACGGTGGCGGCGTTGCCGGTGAGGCCCACCGACCAGCCGATGCGGTCTTCTTTCGAGCGGAGGCAGATTTCAAGGGCGTGGTCGAGGTCCTTGGCCTGCACGTCGAGGTAGCCTTCCTGCACTTTCTGCTTTACGCGGGCGTCAATGGGTTCGATGACCAAACACACGCCGTCGTTCATCGTCACGGCCAGCGGCTGCGCGCCGCTCATGCCGCCCAGGCCTGCCGTGACGGTGATAGTACCGCGCAGCGTGCCGCCGAAATGCTTGTCGGCCACGGCAGCAAAGGTTTCGTAGGTGCCCTGCAGAATGCCTTGGGTGGCAATGTAAATCCAGGAGCCGGCCGTCATCTGCCCGTACATCATCAAACCCAGCTTGTCGAGCTCGTCGAAGTACTCCTGGGTGCTCCAGGCGGGCACGATGTTCGAGTTAGCAATAAGCACGCGCGGGGCGTGGGCCCAGGTGCGCAGCACGCCCACGGCCTTGCCCGACTGCACCAGCATGGTTTCATCGGGCTCCAGGTTCTTGAGGGTGCGCACAATGGTCTGGTACTCCTTCCAGTTGCGGGCCGCGCGGCCGGCGCCGCCGTACACGATCAGCTCGTCGTACACTAAGCTCACGGCCGGGTCCAAGTTGTTTTCGAGCATGCGCAGGGCCGCTTCGGCTTCCCAGGTTTTGCAGCGCAGCTCGGTACCGTGCTGGGCTTTTACCGTTTCCTCGGGCTTGTACTCGTAGTACATGGGCCGGGTGGTGGGCTTTTCGGCCGAGGATTTGGAGGTGGCTTCGAGGTTGAGTTCAGGCGTTTCGAGAGTGGAGTGCGACATAGTCGGGTGAGGTAGTTCCGGATAGTGGGTGGAGTGGCGAATATAGCGTTTTCGGCGCGTGGCAACCGGGTTTTTCAGCAGCGCAGCCATTAGGCTAAGGCGGCGGCTTTCGGCTGACTCTCTCGCCCTGCTAGCAGGTAATTCCACTCCCAAGTGCTTGCGCCATGACCGGTCGGCATTAATCTCAATATTAAAATAATATTATTAAATAAGCCAACTGACGATTTAGGTGCAAGATTATGACAATTTTATTATAAAGCGGGTTACAAAGATTTAGGGGCAAGTATAAACCCTTCGACTGCGACCAGGTAGGCGCGGCTCAACCACTTCTCTTTTCACCAAACCCTTCACCCTAGTATGAAAAAGGTTCTTTTCTTGGCGCTGGCTACGGCCTCGCTCACCTTCGCCTCGTGCGGCGGCAATCAGCAGGAAGGCGCCAGCGAAGGCACCGGCACGGAAACCGGCACGGAATCGGGCGACATGGAAACGGGCGCCAACTCCGACATGGGTGCCGACACGAGCATGAGCGGCACCGGCGACGCCAGCGGCGCGGGCGCTACCGACGGCAGCACCTCGGGCAGCACTTCCGGTACCACAGCTGGCGGCTCCACTTCCGGCGCGGGCACCACAGCTGGTGGTTCTACCTCCGGCGCCGGCACCACGGCTGGTGGCTCTACTTCCGGCATAGGTACCACGGCTGGTGGCACGGGCTCTACGGGCACGGCCACTACCTCGGGTCAGTAAGCTTTTTTGAAGTTAATGAAAAGCCCCTCGCAGCTTTGCGAGGGGCTTTTTGTTTCAGCCGGTTCCAGGCACGGAGCAACCCTCTCTTTTAAGACTGGGAAACCCAAGTTATAGGGCTCGACGAAAAATTTCCTGGCATATGGTGAGCCATCATTGCCTTATTGAGAGTATAACCGCCTGATGTGCAGCTTGGCTGCTGTGCAACTACGCTTTCTGGCTTCTACCACAACCAACTTGTCTCATGAAAAAGATTCTTTTCCTGGCCCTGGCAGCGGCCTCTTTTACCCTGGCTTCCTGCGAAGGCAACGGCACCGGCTCGGAGCGCGGTGAGGGCGACCAAACTACCAGCATGGCTACCAACTCGCCAAGCGAGCAGGCTGAAGCCGGCGCAAACACTGACACTACCGCTACCACCGACACCACTACTACCACTCCATAAGGTATCGGTCGGCAAACAGTAAAAGCCTCTTGCCAGCAAGGGGCTTTTTTGTGTCCATAACTCAGTGGCTATAACATGGCTGCCGCCTGATACTACTCGCGTAACCGCTTAGTGCCTAACGCCCGTTTGCCTGCAAACGAACCCAAAATTTTATTATTAGTACGCCATCGATACAACTAAGCGCATATATCACGCACCTTTTTCAGATTATATACCTCTGATTATCTGCACATAATACTTAATTACCAGCAGGCAGTACGGCACTTGGGAAACGCTTCTATCACAAGCTTGCTGCCGTAGCCGGGCAAAAGCCTATACGGTTCCTTCAGTTTCTTTTGTCTGCCAGTTTATCGACTCTATTTTTCAACGAATTATTTATATACCTTGAGGATCGATATACGATTCTTTATAATGTTTATCTTATATAGCCTATTCTGGCCTTTTATCAAAGGTTACTTATCATAAGTGTATCCACCTTCTAAATAGCGACTTAGCAAAAGCCTGCTTTTAAGTTGCTCCAATTGATATATATGCTGAGTTCAGCTCCGCTGCTCAACATACAGTTTAACAGCTCTTACCCAAGCTATTGCTTGCAGAAAGCCCTTTGCAGCAATCGTTTCCACAGCGTTCCGGGAACGATTGTGCCAGATTCGGTTCCATTTGTCACTCCCCTACAATTACATAACCCCACCAAACCTCTCTACAATGGGTAAAACCCTACACAACCGCCTGCTCCGCCTACTGCCGGAGTGGCTCGCGGGGCCGCACACCCCCCGCGCCCGCGCCGTAAAAGCAGCCGCGCTTTCGGTGCTGAGTATTGGTCTTGCCACCGCCCCGGCCCACAGCCAGATCGTAGCCGTAGGCTCCGGCAGCTACACCACCCAGTTTCCGGGAACCGACGCCGCCGGCCGCAACGCCGTGCCGGCCGGCTCGCCCCTGCTGAGCGGGGTGGCCGCCACCAAGCCGGTACCTACCAATGAGTGGTGGTCGGGCAAGCTGCGCAACAACCACACGAATAACATCTTCAACTACCCCCTTACGCTGCGCACGCACGAAACGGGTCTGGTGGTGAACTACATTATACCGCCGGCCAGCACCACGGAATACCGCCAGCCCAACAGCGACGTAATGGCCGTGACGGTGGGCGTGCAGAGCCTGAATGCCACGGCCGCCACCGTGTCGGACTACTCCGACTGGACCGTGACCATGAACTGGCACAGCGGTTCCAACGACTTCAATGCCACCGTCGGTATGGGCATGCCCTTCGTGTACCTGACCAAAGGCGCCTCCGACGTGGCCACGGTGAAGGTAGCCGTGGGCACGGTAACCATCAACGGGGAAATGCTGCTGATCAAGGACTCTTATAATGGAGCCGATTACGCGGTGTACGCCCCCGTGGGGTCTACCTGGACCAACAATGCGGGCACCTACACCTCTACGCTGAATGGCAAGACGTACTGGTCCATTGCCCTGCTGAACCCAACGGCACCGGATGCCCTGGCCGCCGCCAACGCCTATAAGCAGTACGCCTACGTATTCCCGGCCAGCACCAAGGTCGACTGGGTGTTTACTGAGAGCACCTCCGTAGTGAAAACCACCTTCACCGTGACGCCCTCTGTGAAGGAAGGCGCCAATGGCGTAGTCCTACAAGGACTGCTACCCCACCAGTGGGGCTACATGGCGGCGGGCTCGGCTCAGCCGGCCGGGCAGATCTACCCTTCGGTGCGGGGCCAATTGAAGATGCTGGCCGGCAACGTGTTTTCCACGGCCTACACCTTCCACGGCATTCTGCCCACCCTACCCTACCTCGATAACTACAGCACCGGATTTAGCCCGGTGAAGTTGAACGACAAGGTGCAGGCCCTGCAAAACAATGGCCTGGCCGAGTGGACGGACTCCTACAACGAGGGCCAGGAAATGAACAAGCTGATTCAGACGGCTCGCATTGCCGATGAAACCGGCAACACCGCCGCCCGCGACCAGATCGTGAATACCATCAAAAACCGGCTTCAGGACTGGCTGTCGGCGGAAAGCGGGGAAAACGCCTTTGTATTCTACTACAACTCCACCTGGTCGACGCTGTTCGGGTATCCCGCCGGCCACCACCAGGACGACAACATCAACGACCACCACTTCCACTGGGGCTACTTCATCCACGCCGCCGCCTTTCTGGAGCAGTACCAGCCCGGCTGGGCCGGCCAGTGGGGCGCCATGGTGAACATGCTGGTGCGCGACGCTGCCAACCCCAGCCGCACCGATACCCAGTTCCCCTTCCTGCGCAACTTCGACCCCTACGCGGGCCACTCCTGGGCTGATGGCTTTGCCAGCTCGCCTATGGGCAACAACCAGGAATCGACCTCGGAAAGCATGCAGTTCAACTCGTCCCTGATTCACTGGGGCGCTATCACGGGCAACAAAGCCACCCGCGACCTGGGCATCTACCTCTACGCCACCGAGCAGGCTGCTATTGAGGAATACTGGTTTGACGTGAACGACCGCACCTTCCAGCCCAACTACGCCTACAGCGCCACCGGCCGCGTGTGGGGCGCGGGCTACGACGCCGGTACCTTCTGGACCCAGGACATCCGCGCCGTGTACGGCATTCAGCTTTATCCTATGCACGGCGGCTCACTGTACCTCGGTCAGAACCACGCCTACGTGCAGAAGCTCTGGACGGAAATCACCCAGAACACGGGCATTCTGCAGAATGAAGTGAATGCCAATACCTGGCACGACCTGCTCTGGGAATACCTGGCGTTTATCGACCCGGTGAAGGCCATTCAACTCTACGACGGCTTCCCCAACCGGCCCATCAAGTTCGGGGTTTCGGATGCGCAGACCTATTACTGGCTGCACGCCATGAATGCCCTGGGTCGGGTAGATGCCTCCGTGACGGCCAACAACCCCGAGGCCGTGGTCTTCAACAAGGCCGGCGTGAAAACCTACGTGGCGCACAACTACACCAACGCGCCCATCACCGTAAACTTCTCCGATGGCTACGTGCTGAACGTGCCGGCCCGCAAGCTGGCCACCAGCAAGGACGTGGCCGTGGCGGGTACGCTTACGACCAACGCCTCGGAAGTAGCCGCCAACGGCAGCGTGACGCTGAGCGTGGCTACCACCGGCTCCGGCGTAACGGGTGTGGAGTTCTTCGACGGCAGCACGTCTTTGGGCACGGTAGCCACCGCGCCTTACACCAAAACGGCTGCTAACCTGAACGTGGCTATCCACAACTTCTACGCGAAGGTGTACGCTGGCTCACTCTTCAAAGTCACCAACATTGCCTCGGTGCAGGTAGGTAAGCAAACCTCCTTCACGGGTGCGCCGCAGGCCGTGCCCGGCACCATTGAGGCCGGTAAGTACGATACCTACGCCGGCGGACTAGGCCAGGGCATTGCCTACAACGACGCCAGCGCCTCCAACCAAGCTACCTTTGAGCCGTCGCCCACGGTGGCGTTCCGGCCTACGGAGTACGTAGATGCCGTAAGTGATGCCGCCGAAGGCACGACCGTTGGCTGGGTGGATGCCGGCGAATGGCTGGAGTACACCATCAACGTGGCTACGGCCGGCACGCACACGCTGGCCCTGCGCTACGCCGCTGGCAACTCCACCGGCGGGGGACCTTTCTCCCTCTCGATTGATGGCAACGTCATCAGCGCCAACCAGACCGTGACAACTACCGGCGACTGGGGAGCCTGGGGCACGAAAACCATTACCGGCCTGAACTTGCCGGCTGGGGAACATGTGCTACGCCTGAGCTTCACGCAGGGCGGCTTGAACGTAGGCCGCATGACGTTCACCTACACCGGTACCTCAACCAACACCCCGCCTACCGTTAGCCTGACTTCGCCGGCCAACGGCGCCGGCTTCACGGCCCCCGCTTCCATCACGATTAATGCCAACGCCGCCGATGCCAACGGCACGGTGAGTAAAGTAGAGTTCTTCCAGGGCGCAACCAAGCTGGGCGAGGATCTGACGTCGCCCTACTCTTACGTCTGGACGGGCGTAGCGGCCGGCACGTACTCCCTCACGGCCAAAGCCACGGATAATGCCGGCGCAGTAACTACTTCCACGGCTGTAAGTGTGAGCGTGACAGCGGCTCCCACGGCGCAGGCCATTCCCGGCACCATTGAAGCCGAGAGCTACACGGCCCAACAAGGCACCGACAAGGAAACCACGACCGATACGGGCGGCGGCCAGAACGTAGACTGGTATGAAACCGGCGACTGGCTTGACTATTCGGTCAACGTGGCTTCGGCCGGGCAGTACACTGTGGGCTTCCGCGTGGCCTCGGCCAACGGCGGGGCGACGCTGCAGCTGCGCAACAGCGCCGGCACGGTGCTGGGCTCGGTGAATGTAGGCAACACGGGCGGCTGGCAGAGCTGGCAGACGCAGACCACGACCGTAACACTGCCGGCCGGCGTGCAGACCCTGCGCCTGTTTGCCTCCGCCTCCACGGGCACGAATGTGAACTGGCTCTCCTTCACGGCCGTAACGACCAACACCCCGCCCACGGTTAGCCTGACTTCCCCGGCTAACGGGGCCAGCTTCACGGCTCCGGCTTCCATCACGATTAACGCCAACGCGGCCGATGCCAACGGCACGGTGAGCTCGGTGGCCTTCTATAATGGTACCACGCTGCTGGGCACGGACACGTCCTCGCCCTACTCCTACACCTGGACCGGCGTGGCCGCGGGCACCTACTCCATCACGGCCCGCGCCACCGATAACGCCGGGGCGGTAACCACGTCTTCGGCCGTTAGTGTGACGGTAACGGCCGCTCCCGTTGGCCAGACCATTCCCGGCACCATTCAGGCCGAAAGCTACTCGGCCATGCTCGGCATCCAGACCGAGACGACCACCGACACGGGCGGGGGCCTGAACGTGGGCTACATCGAAGCCGGCGACTGGATGGACTACGCCGTGAACGTGACCACGGCCGGCCAGTACACCGTGGGCTTCCGTCTGGCCAGCGAGCCGGGCGGCGGAAGCCTGCAGCTGCGCAACAGCGCCGGCACCAGCCTGGGCAGCGTGACGGTTGGAGCGACCGGGGGCTGGCAGAGCTGGCAGACCCTGAACGCCACGGTGACCTTGCCGGCCGGTGCGCAGACCCTGCGCGTGTACGCCACGGCCGGGGGCGTGAACATCAACTGGCTCAGCTTCACCGCTGTGACCACCAACACGCCGCCGACGGTGAGTTTGACTTCGCCCAGCAATGGCGCGACGTTCACGGCTCCGGCTTCCATCACGATTAACGCCACTGCCGCCGATGCCAACGGCACGGTGAGCTCGGTGGCCTTCTACAATGGCACTACGCTGCTGGGCACGGACACGTCCTCGCCCTACTCCTACACCTGGACCGGTGTCGCTGCGGGTACTTACTCTATCACGGCCAAGGCCACCGACAATGCCGGGGCAGTAACGACTTCTTCGGCCGTGAGCGTGAGCGTGAGCAATGCATCCACGGGCGGCTACTGCGCCGTGACTTCAGACTTCAGCTACGGGGCCGTGAGCAGCGGCGGCAACCTGACCATCACCTTCCACCCGCTGGGGGCCACGGCCGGTGGTAACCTGGCGCTGCTCTACCTGCGCCAGGGCACGAGCGGCGCTTATCCAGGCTACACGATGACCAAGAACGCGGCCGGGGACTTCACCTACACGCTGCCCATGGCCACGGGCACGGTCGTGAACCTGTACTTCACCTATCAGGTGGGCGCCGGGGGCCCCGAGCGCAACAACTCGGCCACGCCTTTCTCCTACACCGTGGGCACTAGCTGCAACCTGCAGGCCCGTACCGGCACGGCCCTGGCAACCAACGCCTCCTCGGCTGCAACGGCTGAGCTGCACGTAGCGCCCACGCCCAGCCTGGGCGATGCCACGGTGCATTTCCGGTTGCCACAAGCTGGTGCCTACACGCTCACGCTCTACGACATGAACGGGCGGCTGCTCCGCACGCTGGCTACGGGCCAGGGTAGCGGCGCTCAGACGGTGACGCTGAACACGCGCCAGTACTCGGCCGGTGTGTACGTAGTGCGCCTCACCGCAGGTCAGCAAACCCTGACGCAGCGGTTGGTGGTGAGCCATTAACCCACAGACGGTAGTTTGTCCCAAAAAGCTCCACCCGATATGGGTGGAGCTTTTTATTTGGGCAAAGGCGAGATATAGCCCGTAGCAGCTGCTTTTGCGTATGGCATTTACAAGACCAATTCACCTGACTTCTATGAAACAAGTAGCTGCTGGCGTACACCAGCTCACCATCCAACGCTTCGTCAATCTGTATTTCGTAGAAACCACTACCCCCGGGGCATGGGTGCTGGTAGATACCGGCCTGCCCGGCTCCGAAAAGGACATCATTGCGGCCGCCGATAAGCTGTTTTATCCGGGTACGCACCCCGAGGCCATCATCCTTACCCACGGCCACATAGACCACTCCGGCTCGGCGCGGGCCCTGGCCGAGCACTGGAAGGTGCCAGTGCTGGCTCACCCGCTGGAGTTGCCTTTCCTCAGGGCTGAAGCCGTGTACCCACCCGCCGACCCCACCGTAGATGGCGGCGGCACGCTGGCCTTTGTGGCGCGGTTTTTCCTGCCCCAGAGCTTCCAGCTGAGCGACGTGGTGCAGGCCCTGCCTACTGAATCGGAGGAGGAAGTGCCTTACCTGCCCGGCTGGCGCTGGCTGCACGTACCCGGCCATGCGCCCGGCCAGGTTGCCCTGTTCCGCGACGAAGACCGCACCCTGCTTGGGGCCGATGCCTTTGCCACAGCCAACCACGAGTCGGTGCCTTCCCTCTTGCTCCAGATACCGCAGATCAGCGTAGCCGGAGCGCCTTTCAATTACAACTGGGAGCAGGTGCGCGAGTCGGTCCAGAAGCTGGCGGCCCTGCAGCCGCTGGCCATTGGCTGCGGCCACGGCCCGGTTATTACGGGTTCGGCGGCGGCTGAAGGCCTGGCCAGGCTGGCAGCCGATTTCCCGATGCCAGCGCACGGCCGCTACGTGCAGGAGCCGGCCCGTCTGGATGCAGGCGGCGTCCAGCACCTGCCCCCGGCTCCCCACGATGCGCTGCGGGACAAGCTTCGGCTTACGGCCGTGGGCCTGGGCGCTCTGGTAGGGGCAGCACTGGTAGTGCAGCGCTACAAAAAGCACCAGCAGAACGAGTACCCGCTGAAACAGTCGGAAGCACCTAAGCGCAAGCGCACGGGAGAAGTAAAACGCTTTGTACTGTAAGCTCCTGGCAGGTTTACAAGCATGAAAAGCCCCGCATCTTCACTGATGCGGGGCTTTTCATGAATTAGAATCTGCGCATAGTCTACTGGCGCACCGTGATACCGCCATTGGTCGTGACGGCCCGGATTGGGGCGCCGCCGCTGCCCAGCGTGGTAGCTACTTCCTTGCTCATCATGCCGGTTTTGGTGACGGGCAAGTCGCTGTTGATGCCGCCCATATTGGTGCTGGTGTAGAACCTGGCCGAGTAGCTTTTGGGCAGTTGCCAGGTGATGCCGCCATTGGTGGTCGATACGTCGAGGCCCGCACCGGTCCATTTCTCTCCGGCCAGCTTGATACTGAGGCCGCCGTTGGTGGTGTTGCCTTTCACGTTGCCGCCTACTTCTTCGAGCGAGATTCCGCCATTGGTGGCATCAAACGCAATATCGGCCGATACGTGGTCGACGTGGATGCCGCCATTGATGGTTTTCAGGTTGAGGGCCGTGTGGCGGGGCACGAACACCTCGTAGCTCACGGCCCAGCCGTTTTCGCTGCCTTCGGCCCGCAGCTTATTGCCTTTAGTACTGATGCTGATGCCCTGGGCGGTTTTCTGCGCGGCTTCGGCCGAGCGGGCCCAGGCCGATACTTTCGCCCGCACCTTCACCTCGGTGCCATCGTAGCCGTGCACGGTGATGCCGCCGTTGGCGCGGCCATCAATCAACAGGGTGGCGGTGCCGGGGCTGGCCAGGGTCAGGTCGCGGGTTTCGCAGAACTGCTTCTGGGAGCTTCGGCCGTCCCCATCCTTGCAGGTCAGGGAAAAGTTGGTGGTGGTTTGGGCAGTGGCAGCCGTAGCGGCGAAGCCCAGAGCGAGGGCGAGGAAAGTGGTTTTCATAGCTAAAAGAGAAAGGAGAAAGGAGAACGTGAAAGCCAGGGTCTTCAGGACCCGTACTTGCCCTATAGATGAGTGGCCGCGGCAAAGCGTTGCCTGAGGCATGTCTCAAGCTGAAAATTTTATACGAAGCCTTACGTAGATGCCTTGGTTAGCCGCGAGGCAACGCCCGTGAGGTAGGCCGTGATGATGGTAGCCGCCAGCCGCCCCGTCTGGTTGTCCCGGTCGTAGAGCGGATTGAGCTCCACCACCTCAAACAGACGCACTGCTTCGGCCTGGCCTGCCAGGAAAGCGGCTTCCGTGGCCTGGCGCGGCGTGAAACCATCGGCGCTTGGGGCCGATACGGCGGGCGCATACGCCTCGGCGCACCCATCAATATCAAAGCTCACAAACGCTGGTCCGCCGGTGCTGGCCCGGCGCAGGGCGCGCGTCATGTACTCGGGCATACCGTCCTGCTGCACGTGAGCCAGGGGCACTATATGGGCTTGTTGGGCGTGCAGAAAGTCGATATCCTCCCTGGTGTTCAGATTGGAGTGCAGACCGATTTCGGTGAACTGCTTTCCGGCCAGAAACCCTTCCCGCAGCAGATTGCCAAAGGGCGTACCGCTGCTGATGAGGCCAGGCTTGTCTTTCACGTCGGCGTGGGCATCAAGGTTGATGCCGCCCACGGCCTGGGCCCCGTTGGCATCGAACAGGCCGCGCACGGTGCTGTAGGTGCCGTCGTGGGAGCCGCCCAGCACGACCACGCGCGGGTAGCGGCCCAGCAGCCGCGCCAGTTCTTCCCGGATGAGCTGGTGGTTGGCGGCGTGGTCGGCGGAGGCGCGCAGGGCCAGGTTGCCGGCATCGGCGATGCGCAAGTGGTCGAGGCTGACGTTGTGCTCCAGATTATAGGTTTTGTGGTAGCGGCGCAGCTCCCGCCGGATGGCGTCGGGGGCGCCGGCGGCCCCGGCACGGCCGCCTTCGAGCACGGTGCCGAAGTCGAGGGGCAGGCCCACGAGGCACACATCGGCCTGGGGCAGCGCGGCGGCGGGTTGAATCAGTTCACGCAGGAAAGTAGCCATGGGCCAAAGGTAGCTGAACGGGCCGGAGCCGGATAAGCGGCGGATAGCGTAATTTGCGGGATGAAGCTGCGTATCCTTTTCTCTTTGCTAGCCGTGCTGTTCCTGGTTTCCCAGGCAAGAGCTCAACAGGCTCCTACCCGCCCCAAATCCGGGTTCTATACCACCTACGAGTACCTTACCTACGCCATCCTCGACCAGAGCGCGGGCCCCGAGCCGGTGGCAGCCCAGGGCGTGGGCGGCACCCTCACGCTTCGCCCCGACGGCACCTACCAGAAGCGCCTGACGCTGGCTGCCAACGGTACCACCCTGCACTTCGACCAGGATGGCCGTTTTGCCTTCACTGCCGACCATATCACCTTCACCTATACCGACAGTAAAGGCCAGCCCCGCACCGACGAAGGCACCTTCATGCTCCGTAGCGGCTTACTTACGCTTACCATGCAGGGCTACCCGGCCGGTAACCAGGGAATCTATACGCTACGCGGGCACTAAAACATAACTTTACTTATCCTGATCCGCGCTTTATCAAAGAAAAAACATAGGATATACGCATAAATTTCAAAACTTAAAAACCTGATATCATGAACCAAACAGCTGTAAAGTCTATTTGAGGGGAAAACTAATTTCATCCTATGTTTCGGTTGTCTACGCTTGCCCCATTTAGTCTTTTTCTCATTTTGATTGCTGCCGGCTGCCTGCGTAAGGAAGAAGTAGCCCCGGCCACTGCTCCCACCGCCGTAGCTGCTTCGGCCGATGCCACGGCGGCCACCGAGCCGGGCGTGCTTTACACCATTCTCAAGGGCCAGCACTACGCTACCAGCAACCCCGTGCGGCTGGTAAGCAAGACCAAGCTCAAGTTCTCGGTGAAGTTCGACAACACGGCGAGCTACAAAACCAAAGCCACCAACAACCAGGCTGACGTGAACAAGCTGTACGGCGTGGCCGATTGCAACTCCCTGCACCAGACCAACAGCGCCCGGTTTGGCTGGCGCTGGTACCAGAACCGCCTGGAGCTGCTGGCTTACTCCTACCGCGCCGGTGTAAACACCACCACCCTGCTCACGGCCATCGACCGCAACAAGTGGTACACCTGCGAGCTGCAAATCACCGATGGCAAGTACACCTTCCTGGTGAATGGCAAGAAAGTGGAGCACAAGCGCAGTTGCACGGGCGCGGCCAAGGGCTACCAGCTCTACCCCTACTTCGGCGGCGACGAAACGGCCCCGCAGAATATTACCCTGCGCCTGCAGGACCTACCCTAACGCCACAGGCTATGAAGTAACCCGGCGCCCCGGTTTTCAGCTTTATGTGCTGGAAGCCGGGGCGCCGGTGTTTGCGGACGGATGCGTTGCGCCCCGCCGCCGTTTCTGCTAACTTGCGGCCCCTTCGGCCCGCCGGCCGGGTGGCTTACTCATTCACTCAATTACTTATTCACCATAGATGGGACGCGCGTTTGAATTCCGCAAAGGCCGCAAAATGAAGCGCTGGGACCGGATGTCCAAGGATTTCACCCGCATTGGCCGGGAGATTGTCATGGCCGTGAAAGAGTCGGGACCCAACCCCGACACCAACTCGCGCCTGCGTACGGCCATGCAGAACGCCAAGGGCGTGAACATGCCCAAGGACCGGGTGGAAGCCGCCATCAAGCGCGCCAGCAGCAAGGAAGAAAAAGACTACCAGGAAGTGGTGTATGAGGGCTACGCGCCCCACGGCGTGGCCATTGTGATTGAAACCGCCACCGACAACCCCACCCGCACGGTGGCCAACGTGCGCATGTACTTCAACCGCGGCAACGGCGCCCTGGGCACGGCTGGCTCCTCCGACTACACCTTCACCCGCAAAGGCGTGTTCAAGCTGGCCGCCGAAGGCCTCGACCTCGACGAGCTGGAGCTGGAGCTGATTGACGCCGGCGCCGAAGACGTGTACGCCGACCAAGAAGAAGACGAGCACGGCGCTGTGAAAGACTACATCGTGGTAGAAACCGCCTTCACCGACTTCGGGCAGATGCAGAAGGCACTGGAAGAAAAAAGCCTGAACGTGGTATCGGCGCAGCTGCAGCGGGTGCCCAACACCACCGTGCACCTTGAAGGCGAGCAGTTGGAAGAAGTTATGAACCTCATCGAAAAGTTTGAGGAGGACGACGACGTGCAGGCCGTGTATCACACCCTTGGGTAGTCAGCGTTTCTGAAGACGTAGAAGCGGGCCACTCCATCAGGGTGGCCCGCTTTATTTTTTAGTGGAGTACTCAATACCTTTTAGCCATGTCTATTCACGACACTATCCGCCACATCCATCATAGCCTCATCCAGACGTTTGCCGCCCTGGATACCTGGTTTACCAAAGATGCCGACCTGCGCCGCTACCGGCCGCTGGATGGCGGCTGGACGGTTGATGAGATTCTGGAGCACGTGGGGCTCACCAATCATTTCCTGCTTATTCTAATTCATAAAGCCGCGCGCAAAGCCCTGCAAAACGCTCAGCAGCAGGACCTGGCAGTGGCTCTTGCTGAGCAGATATTTCAGCAGGATAAACTGGCCGAAATTGGCCGGCATAAGTCCTTTCCCTGGATACGGCCCGAGCATATGGAACCCAGTGGCACAAAGCCCATGGCCGAAGTTCGGCAACAGCTGGAGCAGCAGCTGCAGGAATGTTTGCAGACGCTGGACAACCTACCGAACGGGGAAGGCATCTTGTACAAGACGACGATGTCGGTGAATAGCCTGGGCAAGATTGATGTGTATGAATACCTGTATTTTCTGGCCCAGCACGGCCAGCGCCACCTGCAGCAAATGGCGCGCAACGAAGTTGAGTTTGATACCGGCCGGCTGTAATTAGTCACTTGAACTTGCCTTTGTCGGTCTAATCAGTTCGTTTTTCTTTCTCTTACTGCGGCTAGTCAGCTGCGCCGGTTACCGCATGAAATTTCTGAGCACTCTTTTCCTAGCCTTCCTCTCCCTAACGACCACCGCCCAGCAGCAGGAGTTGGCCGCCCTGCTCAAGCGCGAAAATGTACCCGGCTTGCAGGTGGTGTACTCCAAAAACGGCAAATCCACCGCGTATGCGCTGGGGCAGCCCAAAAGCGGCACCCCGCAGGCACTGACGGGCAAGACCACGTTTCAGGCAGCCTCTCTGGGAAAGGTGGTGCTGGCCTACGTGGCCCTGCGCCTGCACGACCGGGGCGTGCTGGCCCTGGACAAGCCCTTGCTCTCCTATGCGCCCTACCCGCGCCTGGCCGTCCAGCCCGGGGCCTATAAGATTACGGCCCGCATGGTGCTGACGCACTCCGCCGGCCTGCCCAACTGGGCCGAAAATCCGCTGGCCGAAAGCTGGAAAACTTCCATCCTACGCCTTAAATACGCCCCCGACAGCTGCTGGAATTACTCCGGCGAAGGCTACGTGTGGCTGCAGAAAACCCTGGAGCACCTCACCGGCAAGTCCTGGGAAGAACTGGCGCAAGAAGAGGTATTTAAGCCCCTGAAAATGCAGCACAGCAGTTTTGTGTGGCAGCCGGGCTTCGACAAAAACGCCAGTTTCGGCCACGACAACGATGGTAAGGCTACCGAAATCCGCCGGTTCGCGGAGCCCAACGCGGGCTTTAGCTTGCTGTCCACTGCCGAAGACTACAGCCGGTTTGTGCAGGCCCTGCTAGCCGGTACCGGTCTGCAGCCGGCTACCCACCAGTTACTGGTCCGGCCCGCCAACGAAGCCAACCGTTGCGGCCACGCCCTCACCCCCACCGATGCCCACATTGCCTGGGCCTGCGGCGTGGGGCTGGTAACCACCAGCCGCGGCCCCGCCCTGTGGCACTGGGGCGACAATGGCGACTTCAAGAACTTCTTCCTGGCTTTTCCCGAGCAGCAGGAAACCCTAGTGCTGTTCACCAACGGGGCCAACGGCCAGCGCCTCACCGACGACGTGCTGCAGCTGTTTTTTGGGCCCGGCGAGTACCGGGCGATGCAGTGGCTAGCCGAGGAGTAGACGGATATATACTTATATACTATTCAAAGAATCAAAAGAACATCATGCTGAGCGCAGCCGAAGCATCTCTACCGCTTCGTTAGGTTGCTGCTAAATAGTCCGAGGTAGAGATGCTTCGGCAAGCTCAGCATGACCCAAAGCCGATTCTCAAATTTTGATTCTCAAGCCTTACTCTACTTAGCTTTTATGTCTTCAATCCTAACCCGCCCTTTTGCCCTGCTTCTTCTGTTGCTATTGCTCCCAGAGCTTCCGGCTTGGGCGAAGCGGCCCGACAACCTGCCAGCCTGCTGGAAGCAGCAAGTCCAGCCGGTGCAAACCACTTACCTCACCCTGCGCTACCACGAAACGCTGGCGCAGCTGGAGCATAGCTTCCAGCCCTGGCAGGCCACCAACTACACCGGCACCGGCCGCATATGGAGCACCGCCACCAGCTTTCTGAAGAGCGACACCCTACGGCAGGAAGCCAAAACGTACTTCTCGCGTACCCAGCTCACGCCCGCCACCCTACTATTTCAGGACTACGGCGACGATAAGCCGACCCGCGTGACGCCCAATGCTTTTCGTGGGCAGGCCCTGCAGGCGGCGCGCTATACTCCGGCTCCGCTTCTGCACTACTTCTCCCAGCGCAAGCCCAAGCCCGCGCCGGAAAGCACCCGCACCGAAACCGTGTACCAGGATACCCTCGGCGGCAATATTGTGCGGCTCTACATTCGAACTGCCGATAACCGCCTGAGCAAGGTAACCGCCCTGAGCCACGACGAGCTGTTCGGGGACGTGCTGACGACCTACACCTACCAGGATTACGCCTCCGTGGGTAAGCTGACCTACGCCCGCACCATCGTTGTTAGTAAAATCAACGGCAAGCTCACGGATACTGTGCGGGTAACAGCGGCGACCCTGGAGCCGGCCGCGCCTACGCTGCTCACAGCACCCGCCGGGTATGCCCTGGTTTCGCCCCCCGTCGTCAAGCCCGAAGTTACCGTAACGCACCACGGCGCCCACCTGCACTTTCTGGAGCTCAAGCACACCGACGATAAAGTGCTGGTGGTGGAGTTTAGCTCGTTTCTGCTGGTGGCCGAGGCGCCGCTGAATAGTGAGAATGGAGAGCTGATTCTGGCCGAAGCCCGCAAGCTGGCCCCGGGCAAACCCGTACGCTACTTTGTGGCGGGCCACTACCACCCGCACTACCTGGGTGGACTACGGCCCTTTGTGCACCGGGGCGTCACCATCCTCACTACGCCCGCCGATGTGCCCTACGTGCAGTACCTGGCCGCCGCCCCGCACACCCTGCACCCCGACAGCTTGCAGCTGCACCCCCGCCCGCTGCGCACCGAGGAAATAACCACCAGCAAGACCATTGCAGAGGACGGATTTGAGATGCAGATTCACGTCATCGGCAGCAAGTCGGCGCACACCAACGACTATTTGGTGTACTACTTCCCCAGTGAAAAGCTGCTGTTTGAGGACGATTTGGTGTGGATAGCGCGGCAGGGCCCGAGCCGCAAGGCCAGCGCCCGGCAGGTAGGCTTGTATCAGGCTATCCGCGACCTGGGCTTGCCCGTGGAAACCATTGTGCAGTCGTGGCCGGTGCAGGACTACGGGGTGAAGACCGTTATTCCGTTTCGGGAATTGGAGCAGTCGGTAACGGGCAAGTAGCATAGGCGTGGGCAACAGTTGGCGCCGGCGGGAATTATCGGTAGGTTTAGCTTTCCGCACCTTTCCCACTCCTTCAACCATGCGCACTCCTTTCCTTGGCACCTGCCTGCTACTCCTAGGCCTGTTCAGCGGCGCCTGCTCCTCGCCCACCAAGCCGGAAACCACTACTGCCGACGGCAGCCTCACCACTTACTTCAGCGGCGACACCGCCCGGGTAAAAACCGGGGGCGTGCAAATCGTTTCTATCAACACGCCTAAGGGCAAGTTCAACGTGTGGACGAAGCGCTTCGGCAACAACCCGCGCATCAAGCTGCTACTGCTCAACGGCGGGCCGGGAGCCACGCACGAGTACTTCGAGTGCATGGAAAGCTTCCTGCCCCAGGAAGGCATCGAGTTCATCTACTACGACCAACTGGGCTGCGGCAACTCCGACAACCCCAAGGATACGGCCATGTGGAGCCTGCCGCGCTACGTGGAGGAAGTAGAACAAGTACGTCAGGCCCTCAAGCTCGATAAAGACAACTTTTACCTGCTGGGCCACAGCTGGGGCGGCATCCTGGCTGCTGAGTACGCCTTCAAGTACCAGCAGCACCTCAAGGGCCTCGTCATTTCCAACATGATGATGAGCATTCCGGCCTATAACAAGTACGCCAACGAGGTGCTGGCGCCCCAGCTCAAGCCCGAGGTGCTGGCCGAAATCCGCAAGATTGAAGCGGCTAAGGATTTCCAAAACCCACGCTACATGCAGCTGCTGGAACCCAACTTCTACGCCCAGCACCTGTGCCGCCTGCCCCAGCTGCCCGAACCCATGACCCGCTCCCTGGGCAAAACCAACCAGTCGCTGTACGTGACCATGCAGGGCCCCAGCGAGTTTGGCGCTTCTGGTAAGCTCCTGAACTGGGACCGGGTAGCCGATCTACCCAAGCTCACGGTGCCCGTACTCAGCATCGGCGGCCGGCACGATACCATGGACCCCGAGCATATGCGCATGGTAGCCCAAAAAGTGCAGCACGGCACCGCCCTCATCTGCCCCGAAGGCTCCCATATGAGCATGTATGACGACCAAGCCACCTACATGCGCGGCCTCACGAAATGGATGCTAGGCGTGGATAAAGGCGAGAAAGCAGTGAAGCTGTAAGACGTTTCCCTTAAGCAGATTAATCTTCTAAATCCTTACCTATCTCCAGTCTTTTTTATGCTTTCTTTCTTACAAGCCTCACGCTGGTTTGCCTTGGTTACCGGCCTGCTATACTCGTTGCCACAGCTTGCGCAATCGCAACATCTTGCTATAGAAACCGAACATTTCCCTGGTGCCAAGCGCATGAAGACAGAATCATTCAACCGCGGGCCGGCCGGATTTTGGACAGTGTACCAATTTGATGCCCTAGGCCGGGCCGTGCTTGAAAAGCGTTACCAGGGCCGGCGTCACTTAGCTACGTATATGTATACCTACAATCAGCGCAACCAATTGCTTCGGCACGTTACAGTGTTTGACATCAACAATCGTCGAACCCAACACAGCCAATATACCATCTACCGTTACAATGCTGATTCCTCACGGGTGCTTCGGGAAGTATGCTATACCGATACGGACACTCTATATGTCACGCAGTTTCTGAAATTCGATTCGGATAACCGCCCTACCAACTGTAGCGTTACGAATTATACCAATGGCTTGAAAAGCCCTTCTACATCCGCAGTAGAACTCAGCTATACAAACGGCCGAGTAACTCTCAGACACAGCCGCAGCACTAGTTACGACCAGAAAAGCACCACTTCCCACACGGAAACTTACGAGTACAATCCTCAGGGCGACTTGGTAAAGCTCCACCGCGCCCCACAACCGCAGGGTGGCTAGTTTGATGGCCAGGGGGACGAAATTGAGTACGCTTACGACTATTCACTTCGGGGTCCCTGGACGCGACAGTATCAGTACTTTGAAGGGAAAAAGATACTCATTGAGAAACGAACCTTCACGTATTAGAGTACTTTTTCGACAGCTATGTCCGTTCCCTACCGTACCCTCTTCCTGCTGGAAGCCGATACCACCTATATCCTCGAAATCAAGCGCCTTGACGTGCAAAGCGCTAACCCCGCCGACGTATACTCCTGGCTGCGCTTCGACAAAGCCACCCAGATGCTGGAGTTGCTGGAGTTTGTTTCTATGACGAAAGCCGATGGCGAGCAACAGCGCGAGTTTCAGCAGGGCAGCTTACGGTTTACGCCTACCCAGGGCCAGTATCAGCCTATAGGCGGTAGCGCGCCGCTGGCTTTGCGCGTGCTGGCTCCGGCTGAGCTACCAGATGAGCTAGATGCGGCCGTGCAGCAGTTCCTCGCCTCTAGGCCGGCCAATTAACCAAACTGGCTCTTCACATGATAATGTGAGTAAGGCATTTTAAGGCAACGCTTACCACGAAACAAGAATCTGAAGGGGCATCAGCAAGTAAATAATCTGCCTGTCCACTCTTTTTCTCTTTCTCAGTAAGCTATGCAAACCGAACTTCACTCCCTCCAACGCCAGGTAACCTGGTTGAAAGGCTATGCCCTGACCAGCAGCCTGCTCATGCTGGCCTTTATATTATTCAGCCTGACCACGGCCAATAAATCCGTTATCCGCGCCCAGGGTATCGTCATTGAAGATGCGCAGGGCCGCGACCGTATACTCATTGGGGCCCCCATACCAGCCTCCCGCAGCCGCGTCCGGACGAATCTGCAGCGCGTAGCCAAAGAGTGGGCGCCCAAGCTGGGCGGCAAGAAATACATGGACTGGTACGCTGGCTACGACCACAGCGCCAACGGCATCGTGTTTCTCAACGAGCAGGGCTTCGATAAAGTGGTGGTGGGCGAAACCATGCCGGACCCCAACACGGGCCGCCGCCAAGTACGCTCAGCCGGGATGACGTTCAACGATGACCAGGGCTTTGAGCGGGGCGGCGTAGGCGTTTCGGTAACAGCCGAAGGAAAGACCCGCGGTGCCTTCGGCCTGGACGACGAACAGGGCGAGGCCATCCATATGTTTGTGCTGGAAGATGGCACCCGGGGCCTGCGCGTGGGTCACGACGACGGGTACCTCTTCCTTGGCAAAGCCGTTCCGCACAGCATGATAGCCGGGTCCGACAAAGCCATGACCGGTGCCCTGGCCGTTGACCGCACCGGGCAGGTTATTTGGCAGCAGAGCATGCTGGCTCAGTCCAGCCAGCCCCATAGTACACCGCGCTAGCCGCCTCTGTCCGGCGCGCGACTAGGCCCAAGCTGGTAGGCCGCCTTGATTCTGCGTAACTTGCGGCCCGCTTGCGTCTGGGTGATGCGGCGGGCCGCTTGCTTGGCTTTTGCCTAAGCACGCACTACCAGGCACGAAGTCCCCTCCCTATGCGTCTCAACAAATACATCAGCGAAAGCGGCGTCTGCTCCCGCCGCGAAGCCGACCGCCACATCGAGCAGGGCAACGTGCTGGTCAATGGCAAGCGCGCCGCCATCGGCGACCAAGTAACCAGCAAGGACCGCGTTGTAGTCAACGGCATTGCCATCGAGCCCCGGGCCGAGGAAGATGCCATCTATATTGCCTACAACAAGCCCCCAGGCATCGTAACTACCACCGATACCAGCATCCGCGACAACATCATCCGGGCCATCAAGCACTCGGTGCGCATCTTCCCGGTGGGCCGCTTGGATAAGGAGTCGCAGGGGCTGATTCTGCTGACCAGCAACGGTGACATCGTCAACAAAATCCTGCGTGCCGGCAACCAGCACGAGAAGGAGTACGTGGTGATGGTGGACAAGCCCCTGCGCGACGACTTCATTGAGGCCATGGCCAATGGAGTGCCCATTTTGGGAGTGATGACGCAGAAGTGCAAGGTGGTGAAAGAGACACCCTACATCTTCCGCATTACCCTCATCCAGGGCATGAACCGCCAGATCCGGCGCATGTGCGAGCATTTCGGCTACGAAGTGGTGCAGCTGGAGCGCATTCGGGTGATGAACATCAGCATCAAAGGCCTGGGCCTGAACGAGTGGCGCGAGCTGACGGAAAAGGAGCTGAAAGTGCTGTTTGAGATGCTGGAAAACTCCAGCAGCGCCGACGACGGTTCCACGCCGCGCCGCCGCAAGAGCGTATCCACCGCCACGCAGTGGGCCGACCGCCCCGGCCGCAAAACCGCCCGTCCCATCACCATACGTCCCGCCGTGGCCCGCCCCGCCTCCACCGACGACGAAGCCGACGCAACGCGCAAACCCAAAACCAAGCTTGCCGGCGCCTGGGTAGACAAGCCCGCTCCCGGCCGCAAATCCTCCGCCCCCAAAGGACTGGCTTCGGCGGGCCGGTCGGCGGGCTCGGGCCGGCCTACCAACGTGGTAGGCCCGCGGCCCGGCGCAGCTGCCGGCAAGCCGGGCCGCCCGGCCGGCGCCTCGGGTGGCAAGCGTCAGACCGCCTCTAAAACGCTCAACCGCACGCCCAAAGGCAACTCGGGCACCCGCGGCAGCAGCCGCAACGCCCCCAGCCGGGGCGGTAAACGGTCGTGAACTTCGTTTCCTAGCTGACCAACGGGCTGCTCTACCACGGAGCAGCCCGTTGTGTTTTGGGGAAGGCAGAAGTAGGGTGCAGGGCTTGCCCCCGCCCATCGGTGAACGAACCTTGCACTCGTTGTTCAACGACGGGCGGGGGCAAGCCCCGCCCCTACATCACGTTATGCTTAGGCGCTTCTTCTCCTTCATTTAGGGAAAATATCCTTGCTTGAAAAATCAGATTGCTCCCCTGAACTATTCAGATTTCTAGCCTCAAAGTGAGTTTCAGGGCGCTGCAACCCCCTTCCGCTGCGCGTGGCCTAAAGTCAGATTTTGGAAATTCTTACCCAACCGTAAGCCGCGGCAGAACGCTATGTTTGAGCATCGGAAGCTTGCTGGCCGATGTTTCTTTCACTTTCACCTGTTGCCTGAACTGTTATGAGTACCAAACCCTCCAATGCCTTTGTGGCCGCCTCCTGGGTGGCCTTGCTGGCCGGCATGGCCGCCTTCATCGTAGGCCTCTGGAACGCGCAGATGCTACTCAACGAAAAGGGCTATTACTTTACCATTCTGCTGTTCGGGCTGTTTGCGGCCGTGTCGCTGCAGAAGAGTGTGCGCGACCAGCTGGAAGGCATTCCCGTCACCAGCATCTACTACAGCCTGTGCTGGTTTTCCACCATTGCCGCCATTATGCTGCTGGCTGTGGGGCTCTGGAATGCTTCCCTGGCGCTCAGTGAAAAAGGGTTTTACGCCATGTCGTTTATGCTCAGCCTGTTCGGCGCCATTGCCGTGCAGAAGAACACCCGCGACAGCAAAGGCAACACCACTCCGTTGGAGTAGCTTCTCCCTGGCTTTAGCCTATGAACAGTATTCTTCAGCAGCGGCTGGTGCAGCAGCAGCTGGCCGAGCCGTCGGGTGGCACGCCTGCTACCGTAGCCACCCGGCTGGTTGGGCTACAGGCGCAGGAGTACAGTCAGGCCCAGTGGGCGTTGGGAGT
This sequence comes from Hymenobacter guriensis, assembly GCF_015773195.1. Classification (GTDB taxonomy): domain Bacteria; phylum Bacteroidota; class Bacteroidia; order Cytophagales; family Hymenobacteraceae; genus Hymenobacter; species Hymenobacter guriensis. Next base: position 18,474 of record NZ_JADWYK010000018.1, on the reverse strand, counting down.
GCGGCTGCCGGGCTGTTCAGCGCAGGACGTTGCGCAGGCCTTTGCTGATGGCTCCGTTATTCGCACCTGGCTGTTTCGGGGTACGCTGCACTTGGCTGCGGCAGCCGATGTGCAGTGGCTGCTTACATTGCTGGCCCCCCGGATCCTGGCTGGCAGCCGCACCCGCCACCAGCAGCTGGGGCTTGATGAGGCCACTTTGCACCGATGCCGGGCCGTACTGGAGCAGGCCCTGTCCCGGCGCCAGCTCCTCACCCGCTCCGACGTTTCGCTGGCTTTGCAGCAGGCCGGTATTCCTGCCCAGGGCCCACGCCTGCTGCACATCCTGCAATGGGCCAGCTTCAACCAAGTGATTTGCCAAGGGCCACAGCAGGCAAAAGAGCCGACGTTCACGCTGCTGGACACTTGGCTGCCGCCTACGCCACTCAGGTCTCGCGAGGAAGCCCTGGCCGAACTCACTCAGCGGTACTTCACCGGCCACGGGCCGGCTACTGTAACTGACTTTATCTGGTGGTCGGGCCTGACAGCTGGCGATGCGCGGCGAGGGCTGGCAGCCGCAGCGCCCGGCCTACAGCGACAGGTAATAGCGGGGCAGGAATACTGGAGTGCAGGTGCTGGCCCTGCCTGTGCGCCGGCGCTGCCTTTCACCTACCTGCTGCCAGGCTTTGATGAATATTTCCTGGGCTATAAAAACCGGGAGTTGTTTATCGACCCGCGCTACGTTTCCCAGGTAGTTTCCGCCAATGGGATTTTCAAACCCATTATCGTGGTCGATGGCCAGGTAGCCGGATGCTGGAAACACATTTATACGGCCCACGCGGTATGGTTGGAAACCCGGTTTTTCACCCCCGAACTAGCTCAGGGAGCTACCGGCCTGGCAGCCGCAGCGCACCGGTACAGCCAGTTTGTGCAGCGCCCTACTCACTTGGCGTGAGGCGGTCAGCCGGCTGTTGGCACCTGCCTGCCGCGCTGACCCGTCTTTTCTTAGCGGGTGTCAGGCTGCTTCACGTGTATTTTGCGGCCCGCTGCGTAGCTTTGGCTCCGGCGGGCTGCGTTGCGTGCGGCCCCATCAAAACCAACTCTGAACCGCCCTGCCATGCACCTCCGTACCGACTGGACCCTCGACGAAGTAAAAGCTATTTACAATTTGCCCGTGCTGGAACTGGTGAGCCAGGCGGCCGCTATTCATGCCCAGACGCAGGCCACCGGCGAAGTGCAGGTGTGCACCCTGCTGAGCGTGAAAACCGGCGGCTGCCCCGAGGACTGCGCCTACTGCCCGCAGGCCGCCCGCTACCACACTGGCGTGCAGGCCCACAAGCTGCTGCCTGACGCCGAAGTGCTGGCCGCGGCCCAGCGTGCCAAGGACGGCGGCAGCACCCGCTTCTGCATGGGCGCCGCTTGGCGCGAAATCCGTGACAACCGCGACTTCGACCGGGTGTTGGGCATGGTGGAGCAAGTAAACCATATGGGCCTGGAAGTGTGCTGCACCCTGGGTATGCTGAACGAGTACCAGGCCGAGCGCCTCAAGCAGGCCGGCCTCTATGCCTACAACCACAACCTCGACACCAGCCGCGAGAAGTACGACGACATCATCACGACCCGCACCTACGACGACCGGCTGAACACGCTGGAGCACGTGCGCAAAGCCGGTATTTCGGTGTGCTCAGGCGGTATCATCGGACTGGGTGAAACCGACGAGGACCGCATTGCCATGCTGCACACGCTGGCCACGCTGCCCCAGCACCCCGAGAGCGTGCCGGTGAATGCGCTGGTGCCGGTGCAAGGCACGCCCCTGGCCGACCAACCCCGCGTGAGCGTGTGGGAAATGCTGCGCATGATTGGCACGGCCCGTATCCTGATGCCCCACACGATGGTGCGTCTCTCGGCCGGCCGCCAGGAAATGCCCGTCACGGAGCAGGCCCTGTGCTTCCTGGCCGGCGCCAACTCCATCTTCAGCGGCGAGAAGCTGCTGACCACGCCCAACCCCAACTTCGACGCCGACAAGCAGATGTTTGCTTTGCTGGGCCTCAAGCCCCGCAAGTCGTTCAAGGATGTGCCCGAAGGCGCTATGGTACTGGGCCGCGAAACTGCTGTGGAAGCGTAAGCTTCGGCAAGCTCAGCCTGACACAATTCTTTCCTGCCGCATGAGCATTGTATTTGATCTGAACCTTGACTACGGCTACGCCGAAGAGTTCCGGCAGCAGCACGAGCCCCGCGAGGCCCACGAGCTGATTTCGGAACTGGAAGACGAGATTGGCGCGGCCATCAGCGGCATTGTTTCGCTGCACGGCGTGCTGCCGTCGGTGGGCGACCGGGTGGAGGTAGAAGACAGCTGGGTGGTCATCAGTGCCCGCAGCTTCGGGCGGGACGGCAGCGTATGGCTGGCCGCTACCCGCTTCGACGCCTAGCGCCGGCCCGTTCTCGTTGAGCTCTTTGCGCACCGGCCGCCGCCTGCATTGCCGGGCAGCGGCCGGTGTCTTGTTTCACCTTATTTACCAGAAAACATGCGCTTTTTCCGCTCTTTTCTTTTCCTGCTGCTGATTGGCTACACGGGTGCAGCCTTCGGGGCCAAGGTCGATACGCTGGCTATTCCCAGCGCGGCTATGCACAAAACCTACCGCGCCAACGTGGTGCTGCCCAACGCTTACACCAAGCAGAAAAAGGCCAGCTTTCCGGTTCTGTACCTGCTGCACGGCGCCACCGGCCACTACTCCGACTGGCTGGCCAAAACACCCGACAAGCAGCTGGTGCACCGCCTGGCCGACCAGTACAACCTCATCATTGTGATGCCGGAAGGAGAGGAATTTGCCTGGTACATCGACAGCCCGGTGAATCCGGGCAGCCAGTTTGAAACCTACATTACCCAGGAAGTAATCCAGAAAATCGACCAGACGTACCGCACCGTGCGCGACCGGAAAGGGCGCGTCATCACCGGCTTGTCGATGGGCGGGCACGGGGCCCTTTACCTCTCGGCCCGTCACCCCGACCTATACTGCGCGGCTGGCAGCATGAGCGGTGCCGTCGACATCAGCACGGCCCGCTGGAGGCAGAACCCCGAGGAAGCCAAGCGCACTTCCGAGCGGTTTGTGCCCATTCTGGGCCCCGTGGGCGCTACTCCGGAAACCTACCTCAGCAAGTACATGGTGCTGCCCCTGGCCGATCAGTTCAAGGCTAACGGCCTGCCCCTCATCATCGACTGTGGGGTGGATGACTTCCTCATTGAGCCCAACCGGGAGCTGCACCGCCGCCTGGTGTACAACGCCACGCCCCACGAGTACACCGAGCGGCCCGGCGCCCACACCTGGGAATACTGGGAAAACTCCCTCCCTTTTCACGCCTTGTTTTTCGCCAAAATCCTGCGCGCCAACGCCGTGCTGGTGCAGTAGAAAGTTATCAGTAGCCTACGTGAGTCTTATCGTTTAATATCCAGAACTGCCCAACCTGACTAATCGAAGACCAGCGCTAATTTTCTCCGAAGAGAAGCGTGACATTATATCCTCTCGAAACCTATTCTCACTATGTCCACTCGCTGGCTATTCACATTGCTGCTTTGGGGCCAGGTTTTATCCAGCAACTGTCAAGACTTTGCGCAGGCCTCATTCCGCGAAATGTCCCTATCCACTGTTACAAGTGCTGCCTCCTTGGCAAAGTTAAACTATGCGCCAGGGTATACTGTGAGAAACATTGCCGGAAAACTAGTAGTCAGAAAGAGCCACGAACAATTTCTCACACAGCTGCAAACGCCCGACGGAACTTTCATCGGCCAGAACCTAGGAGAATGGGGCGGGCAATTGATGTTTCAGCCAAATACGCGCCAGAGCAAACCTGTGCTCCTTAAAAAGGGAAACATCCGTCTGATTTTTCAGATTAATGGCCGCGTTTACTTCATCGAGGGCTTATCTCACGGGGGTGTAACTACTGGGGCACTCTATCAACTCACCAGGAAGCTTCCGACGTTTACATGGACCAGACTGACTGATTTCGAGGACTCGCCGGAGGCATTCGCCATAGTGGACAATGACGTTTACATTGTCCAATCTCACGGCTTTATGGTCTTACGGAACCTACAGAAAGAAATGGTTTTAGAAAAGGCATTTTGGAGCGGTCTTTATCCCAATTCAGTGGCTGTTTTTAGCGACGGAGAGGTATGCATTGGTATGCGTGGAGGCTATGTAAGGCTGAATACCAAAACTAAGGTCCTTCGGTTCTTTCAGCATATGCCTTGAGACGTCCTTTATTTGTTCACTGAAATGGCCCTGATAAAACACAAGGTTGCACTTCTACGGCATGCCGAAGGCACCAACACCTCATTAACCGGCCTTTAGGCAATGTCTGACCTCTCTCCCCTGCACCAGCGCTTGGCGGCGCAGCTAGCCCAGCGCGAGGCCGCTGGTACCCGCCGCTGCCTTTCGCTGCCGGCTGCCGGGCTGGTTGACTTCAGTTCCAACGATTACCTGGGTTTGAGCCGCCACCCGGCCGTGCAGGCAGCGCTGCAACTGGCCACGGCCGAAGCGGCGGGCAGCACCGGCTCCCGCTTGCTCACGGGCAACTCCGCCGCAGCCGAAGCCCTGGAGCAGCAGCTGGCCTGCTTCCACCGCGCCGAAGCCGCGCTACTGTTCAACTCCGGGTACGCGGCCAATCTGGGCTTCTTCGCCGCCGTGCCCCGCCGCGGCGACACCATCCTTTACGACGAAGCCTCCCACGCCTCGGTGAAGGACGGCATCCGCGGCTCCTTCGCCACCGCCTGGAGCTTCCGCCACAGCGACCTGCACGACCTGGAGCGCAAGCTCGCCCGCGCCACCGGCGCCGTGTTTGTGGCGGTAGAAGCGTTGTACTCCATGGATGGGGACATGGCCCCGCTGGCCGAGCTGGCCGCCTTTTGCCGGGAGAAGGAGCTGTACCTGGTGGTGGACGAGGCCCACACCAACGGCGTGTACGGCGCGCTGGGCGAAGGACTGGTAGCCGAGCTGGGCCTGGAAGACGCGGTGTTTGCCCGCATCCTCACTTTCGGCAAGGCCCTGGGCAGCCAGGGTGCCGCCGTGGCCGGGGCCGCCGTGCTGCGCGACTACCTGCTCAACTTCAGCAGGCCCTTCATCTACACCACCGCGCTGCCCCCGCTTACCATTGCCGGTCTGGCGGCGGCTTACGCGGTGCTGCCCACGCTTACGGCGGAGCGGGCGCAACTTTTCGCCCTTTCTGATTATCTGAAGGCTCAGCTCAATGTGGTGCCCGGCCTGCACGTACCGCCGGGCAGCCACATCATTCATCCTGTTTTCTTCACCGCTAATTCTGGTCCGGCCCAGGTGCGGCAGGTGGCCGCCGCCGCCCAGTCCTCCGGCTTCGATGTGCGCGCCATTGTGTCGCCCACGGTGCCGACGGGCACCGAGCGGCTGCGGCTCATCGTGCATTCGTACAACACCGAGGCGCAAATCGAAGCGCTGGCGCGGGTATTAGGGCAAACAACGGCAGGTGGAGCGGTACAACTGCCGCTTCGAGGAGGAAACTAACATGCTTCAGTTGACAGTGTAGGACAATTTTCACCTCATTAATAACACACAGCATGAGCACGGAGGATTTCGAAAAGATTATCAGCCCTTTCTTTTGGTCTGAACACGAAAACAGTGCTTCTGTATGCTTAAATGTCGGAGAGTATAAAACCGAAATTTTTAAAGCACGGGCAGAAGAAGGCTTTGAGGGAAATGGCTACGATTGGGCTTCCTTAGCCAACGTATTTTTAGAAGAGAAGCTACCGCACCTTGTTGGCATAGTGAAGTTTGACCCGGAAGGCAGCATGTACTGCGCCTACTCAGCGGACAAAGCGGCTCTGAAACAATTTGCTATTGCTTTCAAAGAGGCTGTGGAAGATAAAGACGTAGTACACGACTTGTTTTCTCGGGCGGAACTGGATTAGAGCCCCTGTTATTGACTCTTTTCAGCATACCGAAAAGCAAGAAATCAAGTAGTGGAACGACTCTTCATCACCGGCATCGGCACGGACGTAGGCAAGACCTTCGTCTCGGCCATCCTCACCGAAGCTCTGCAAGCCGATTACTGGAAACCCGTGCAGGCCGGGCTGGAGCCCACCACCGATGCGGCCACCGTGCGCAGCCTCGTGCAGAACCCAGTCAGCCGGTTCTGGCCCGAGCGGCACCGGCTGCAGCTGCCGGCCTCACCCCACGCCGCCGCCGCCGCCGAGCAGCTGACGCTTCGCCCCGGGGACTTCCACCTGCCCGACACCGATAACCACCTGCTGGTGGAAGGCGCGGGCGGCCTGCTGGTGCCCCTGGCGCCCGGCTTCCTGGTAGCCGACCTTATTGCGCAGCTTGATTTGGACGTGGTGGTGGTGTCGCGTAACTATCTGGGCAGCATCAACCATACGCTGCTCACGCTGGAAGCCCTGCAAACGCGCGGTCTGCGGGTGCGCGGCCTCGTGTTCAACGGGGAGCCCACGCCCGCCACGGAGGACTTCATCCGACAGCACACCGGCGTGCCTGTAATGCCCCGGGTGCTGCCCGAGCCTCATGTTTCGGCGAAGGTAGTGAGCCGGTACGCGGCGGAGTTTCGGGCGTGGTTTGGGGTGTAAAGCCGGTTTGCTTCTGTTTGAATTCACCGGATAAGTTGAGCCCGCAGAGGACGCAGGAGTTTACGCGGAGGGCGCGGAGGTCTTTTGACGGCAGAATAACCGGACGTTAGAAAACCTCGGCGTCTTCGGCGGTTTCTGCGGGCTAAAGTCGCCCGCGCCACCTTAGGCCGGCCCGGCCCTACCTTTGCCCCATGCCTACCCTCGCCGAACGGGACCACTCCGTATTGTGGCACCCCTACACCCAGATGCAAACTGCCCCGCTGCCCGTGCCCATCGTGCGCGGGGAAGGCAGCTGGCTTATTGCCGAAGACGGCACGCGCTACCTCGACGGTATTTCCTCCTGGTGGGTGAACCTGCACGGCCATGCTCATTCCCACATTGCCGGGCGCGTGAGCGAGCAGCTGCGCACTTTGGAGCACGTGCTGTTTGCCGGCTTCACCCACCCTACGGCCGTGGAGCTGGCCGAGCAGCTGCTGGTCTTGCTGCCCGCCAACCAGGCCCGTGTCTTCTACTCCGACAACGGCTCTACGGCCGTGGAAGTGGCCCTGAAGATGGTGCTGCAGTACTTCCACAACCTGGGTCAGCCGGAGCGCCGCACCTTTCTCTGCTTCCGGAATTCCTACCACGGCGACACGTTCGGAGCTATGGCCGTGAGCAGCCGGGGCGCCTTCACCCAGCCCTTCTGGCCTTTGCTCTTCGACGTGGAGTTTCTTGACGTGCCGGTGCCCGGCCGGGAGCAGGAAGTACTGAGTCAGCTTGATGCGCTGCTGGCGCGGCCCGACGTAGCCGGCTTTATCTTCGAGCCGCTGGTGCTGGGCACGGCGGGCATGGTGATGTACGCGCCCGAGGTGCTGGATGAGCTCATCAGCCGCTGCCACCGGCGCGGCGTGCTTTGCATAGCCGATGAGGTAATGACGGGCTTCGGGCGTACCGGTCCCCTCTTCGCAAGTGGGCTACTGCCCCGGGAGCAGCCCGATATCATGTGCTTTTCCAAGGGCCTCACGGGCGGTACGCTGGCTATGGGCCTCACGACCTGCGCCGCCCCCATCTACGCGGCGTTCCTGAGCGACGACAAGATGAAGGCCCTGTTTCACGGCCACTCCTACACGGCCAATCCCGTGGCCTGCGCCGCCGCCCTGGCCAGCCTGGAGCTTACCCGCGCCGAGGCCTGCACTCAGCAGCGCCAGCGCATAGCCGCCGCCCACGCCGCCTTCCGCCAGGAAATCGAAGGGCTGCCCGGCATCCGGCAGGTGCGGCACCAGGGTACCATTCTGGCCGTGGAGTACGACCCCGGCGAGGGCACCAGCTACTTCAGCCGCCTGCGCGACGCCTTCTACCAGCTGGCCATCGACAACCACGTGGTGCTGCGCCCCTTGGGCAACGTGGTGTACCTGCTGCCGCCCTACTGCACCACCAACGAGGAGCTGGAGCTGCTCTACGCCGTGCTACGCCAGATGCGTGCGTTGGTGCTCGACTTCCTGCCTGCTCCTACCCTGCCCGAATACCTGCATGACTAGCCCCGATACTGCCGCTGATCTGATTGTCATCTGGGGTCGGGGTCGGGTGTCGGCGCTGGGCACGGCCAAGGAGTGGAACGAGCCGCTGACTTCGCCCTTTTCCACGCACCCGAACAAATTACCTGTAGCGGCCCTACCAGTTGCGGCTGAAGAAGCCCTGGCGGAGCTGCGCGCCAGCCACTCCGCCTACCGGCAGCTCGACCGCACGGTGCTGCTGGCCCTGCTGGCTTCCCGCCAGGCAACCGCCGCCGCCGGTTGGGCACCGGAGTCAACCCCAAATCCTTCCACCGAACCAGCAACCAGAAACCAGAAACCAGAAACTAGAAACCAGCTCGCAGTAAGCATTGGCAGCAGCCGGGGCGCCACGGGACGGCTGGAGCAGTTTCACGCGGAGTTCCTGAGTGAAGGCAGCGTACCGGCCGCCGCTTCGCCGCTCACCACGCTGGGCAACGTGGCCAGCTGGGTGGCCTTTGACGCGGGCAGCACGGGCGGGGCGGCCCTGAGCCACTCCAGCACCTGTAGCAGTGCATTTCAGGCACTGGGCAATGCGGTGGCCTGGCTGCGGGCGGGCATGGCCAAGCGGTTTCTGGCCGGGGGTACGGAAGCTCCCCTCACCGACTTCACCCTGGCGCAGATGCAGGCCATTGGCATCTACTCGCCCCTGGCGGCCACCGACTGGCCCTGCCGGCCGGGGGCCGGGCGGCCGTCTACATTTGTGCTGGGCGAAGGCGCGGCCATATTCGCCCTGGAGAGGCTGAGCGGGGCGGCCTGGGCAGAGGCGGGCCGTCCGGAGTTGCCGGTGCTCGAAGGCGTTGGGTTTGGGTTTGAGGCGCTGGGCAGCAAAACCGGCCTCTCGCCAGATGGCCAGCACTTTCAACAGGCCATGCGCCACGCCCTGGAGCAGGCCCGCGCCCTGCCCGCCCACATCGACGCGGTGGTGCTGCACAGCCCCGGCACCCCGGCCGGCGATGCGGCGGAGCGGGCGGCTTTGCGCGCCATCTTCGGGGAAAACCTGCCGCCGCTGCTGTCCAACAAATGGCTGGTGGGCCACACCTTGGGGGCTTCGGCGGCTCTGAGTCTGGACTTTGCTCTGTACGTGCTCGAAACCCAGCAGTGGCCGGTGGCGCGGTTTGCTTCTGATCTGGCGGCTGCTTCTCCGAAACCCATCCGCCGCATCCTGGTAAATGCGGCCGGCTTCGGCGGCAACGCGGCCAGTGTGGTAGTGGCCCTGCTGCCAGATCAGCCGTAGAAGCGCATGGTTTCGTGCTGTCACCAAGTAGGGTGCGGGGCTTGTCCCCGCCCGTCGTCCTCGCCGTTCGAGCGTACACGTGCAACGACGGGCGGGGACAAGCCCCGCACCCTACAGTGTTTGCGCACTTCGCTTAATGAGGCGTGTGCCTTCAACTTTTATGTCATGCTGAGCGCAGCCGAAGCATCTCTACCGCTTCGTTGCAATGGTATTAATTAGCCAGAGGCAGAGATGCTTCGACAAGCTCAGCATGACGGTTTACACCGGCAACATCACAAGGCAAATCCGCGTCCCTACCTCGTCTTCAACCTGCTTTCTATGCCCCGTTCGTTTCTACTCCTGCTTGGTTTGGGTTTCTCAGTCCCCGCTTTGGCTCAGACGCCGCCCGCCACTACGCCCGACCCGCTGATCCGCCGGATGGTGGAAGATGTATCGGAGAAAAACCTGCGGGAGGACATCGACAGGCTCGTGAGCTTCGGCACCCGGCACACGCTTTCCGCTACTAAAAGCAAGAAGCGCGGCATTGGGGCGGCGCGGCGCTGGGTGGAAGACGAGTTCCGTAAGTATAGCAAAGCCAGCGGGGGCCGCCTGAAAGTAACCCAGGACACCTTTACCATCAAGCCCGACGGCCGCCGCATCAACCGGCCGGTGCTCATGGCCAACGTGATGGCCACCTTGCCCGGCACCGACACTTCCGATAAGCGGGTGTTCATCGTGAGCGGGCACATCGACTCGCGGGTAACGGATGTGATGAACGCCACCGCCGACGCGCCCGGGGCCAACGACGACGGCTCGGGTACGGTGGCCGTGATGGAGCTGGCCCGGGTGATGAGCAAGCAGCAGTTTCCGGCTACCATCATCTTCGTAGCCGTGCAGGGCGAAGAGCAGGGCCTCTACGGCTCCACCCACTTGGCCCGGCGCGCCAAGGCCGAAAACTGGCAGCTGGTGGCTATGCTCAACAACGACATCATGGGCAGCTCCCAGGGCCACGACCCCGACCTGAAGGACGACAAGCGCCTGCGCGTGTTCAGCGAGGGGGTGCCTGCCACCGAAACGCCCGAGGAAGCCAGGGTGCGCCGCACGCTGTCCTCCGAAAACGACTCGCCCTCCCGCAACCTGGCCCGCTACACCCGCACGGCCTGCCAGCAGTACGTGCCCGGCCATGAGGTGGTACTGGAGTACCGCCCCGACAGGTTTCTGCGCGGCGGCGACCATACCCCCTTCAACCAGGAAGGCTTCACGGCAGTGCGCTTCTCCGAAATGAACGAGGACTTCCGCCACCAGCACCAGGACCTGAGGCAGGAAAACGGCACTGAGTATGGGGACTATGCCAAGTACATGGACTTTGCCTATCTGCGCAAGAATACCGGCGTGAACCTGGCTACCCTGGCCTCCCTGGCCCTCGCCCCAGCCGCGCCCGAAAGCGTGGGCGTGCTCACGGCCCAGCTCACCAACCGCACCCAGCTGCAGTGGCAGGCTCCCCAGGCCGGCGAGCGGCCCGCCGGCTACTACGTGCTCATGCGCGAAACCAGCGCCCCCGAGTGGCAGCAGAAGTTCTTCGTGACCGATACCAAAGCCGACCTGCCCCACAGCAAGGACAACTACATTTTCGGGGTGGTAGCCGTGGATGCCGAGGGCCACGAAAGCCTGCCCGTGCTGCCCAAGCCAGTGCGGTAAGGAAACCGGGCATTTGTTCAGCCCGTCATGCTTCGACTACGCGGACGCCAGATGAAGCATGACGGTCTAAGGGCTTTCTAAACAGCTCTATTCTTTGATATATGAGAATACGCTACCAAATCCGCTTATACAGCGTCGTATTGGGGCTTTTGTGGCTGCTGCCGCTAAGCGTTTCAGCGCAACGCCAGAAGAGCAAGCTGGAGCTGCAGACTGACTCTTTGAGTCAGGAGCTGCGCAGCGCGGGAGTAGATACCTTCTGCGTGTACGAGGACTATTGCGTGGGCTGCCGGGCTGGTTCGCCGTGTGACACCAAAGGCCTTTTCATTCCTACCTATCTGTTCTGGAAGAAATCCGGCCACAGCTACCGCCGCTATCTTGACAACTGTACGCTCGGTGAAGCCCAGGAAGTTAAAGCCGTTTTCTGGAAGTATTTCGACCGTTTCCGTAGCGAAATACAGGCAGAGGAAATTAAGCGCTTTCACATAATGAACGAGGGCAAGGCAAGCAGAGTCTTTCGAAATCACGGTAACCATGCCTCATTTAGCATTATCACCCAGAAAGACACAACAGACCAATATTTTGATTATTTCTCACTTGCTAAATTTTATAGATTCTCCAAGAAGAAGAAGTACAACATCTACTACCAGCAGAATCGTAAGACACACATTTACAAGCTGTATAAGCTTCTAAGCGAAGCCGCAGCAGCAGACCCCAAGCTCCCGCTAGCGCGCGTTTCCGCCGCACAGTAGCGAACAAGGCTTCACTGCCCGTTTTCGTTCGCCCCTTAACCTGTCTCCGCATATCCTGTAAAGCCGTATCATGCTGTATGTCTGCTGGAGACATACAGTATGTCTAACAGAGACATTCTCTATGCCTGCTGGAGACATGTGACATGTCTGCCAAAGACATTCTACATGTCTCCAGCAAACATTTGCTATGCGAAGCAACACTACGGCTCACGCAACGGTAAGCACTGCTCCCAGAGTCCCCGTGCGCAGATGACTGCTATTACGGGGTTTGATACGTACCTCCAGCCGGTAAGTGCCAGCCGGGAGCGTGGGTGGCACCAGAAATAGCTGCTCGGAGGGCGTATTCTTCAGGATGCGCTCCAGGCGGACGGGGTTACCGTTGCCGGTGGCGGGCACCAGAAACACGCCTTGGGTGGGGTCGGTGGGGTTGTGCTTGAGGTTGGCGCCGCGCAGCCGGGCCGTAGCGCCGGGCCGCAAGGTGGTGTTGATGGCCTCGGTGAGCAGGTCCTCCACCTGTTCGGGGCGCGGCGCGCTCTGGCTCACGGCCCGCACCTGCACGAAGCGCAGCTCGGTTTCGGCCCGGCGCAGGGCGGTGCCGGCCGACAAACGCAGGCGGCCCTGGTGGCGCTCCGGGTCGAATGCATCCTGGGCAGCGGGCCAGGAACCGGTGAGGCTGGGGCGCACCACGAACAGGTCGGTTACCACGTTTTCGCCGCGCTGGGCCCGCCGGATGACGGCCGTCTTCAGCTCCTCGTACATGGCCAGAAACTCAGCCCTGGTGATGGTGGAGCCGGGCCGCACGATGTCGGCAGCCAGATCTTCAATGGTAGCGGTGCCGGTGATATGCACCTGCGCCCGCCGGTCGTGGCCGGCGGTTAGCTTGTTGTCGACGAGGGAGTAGGCAATGTCCATAGCAGCGGAGGTATCGTTCCCGGCAAATATGCTGTTTTCGGGCACACGCTGCACCAGGGTCGGCGCTGAAGTACACTGACTTACGACTTTTTTTACCGGCATTGACGGCTGCCGTAGCCCCGCCGTTTGGCCGGGGCGCCGAATGTGCGTTTCTTGTAGCTTCCTCCTTATTCTCTATGAAGAACCTATGGCTGTGGCTACTGATTGGCTTGCTTTCGGGCGGAAGGGTGGCGGCGCAAACCCCTGAAAGCGTCGGTCCGGCCGCACCGCGCATCCAGGTCGTCATCGTGGGCACGGTGCACAAAGCCACCCGCCGCTTCACCCCCGATTCCGTCGCCCGCATTCTGCAGCGCGTGCAGCCCGATTTAATCCTGGTGGAGCTGGACAGCTCGTTTTTCACTGCGGACTTTGAGCTCCGGCGCCCTTCCCGCGAAAACGAAGCCCTGGGTGTGGCCTTGTACCGCCAGCAGCACCCCGTGCCCATGCGCCCCTTCGACTACGAAGGCCGCAATGATTTTCACCGCCAGCACGGCCTGCTCACCAAGCCCGGCGAAGTGCTGGCCTTGCTCGACGGCCTCTACAAGCAGCGCCGCCTTACCCCGGCGCAGGGCACCATCCTCGACCGGTACTACCAGCTCACCGACTCGGCCAACCGCACCTCCGCCCGCACGCCCTACGCCATCAACCAGCCCGCCGTGTACGCGCTGATAGCGCGGCGGCAGCACATGCAGTACCAGGAATTAAACGCCGTGGTGCAGGCCCGTCCCGAGCTGGCCGAGTACCACGCCTTCTACCAGCTGAATGCCGACTTCTGGGACACACGCAACCAGGCTATGGCCGCTCATATTCTCACCCACATCCGCCAGCACCGGGCACAACGTATTGTAGTGCTGGTGGGGCATTTCCACAAGTACTATCTGCTCCGGGAACTGGCGGCGCGCCAGCAGGCAGAAGGGTTTGAGCTGCGAGAGTATTATTCATTTTAGTTCAACTGTAATCTTTATAATTCAAGCACCATAAACTTTCTCCACATGAAATCTTTTTTCGTTTTCCTCTTTATTATAGCCCTAATCTTGCCTGGCTGTATTATATATCCACGAATGGTCCATATTTATATAACTCCCGAATATAAAGCCATTGTTATTGACCAAGCTGGCCGACCTGTTTCCGGTATAGTAGCTACGTTTGAGCAAGAAAATACTCAGCAGCCCAGTGACACAACAACTGCAGACGGCATTATTTATCTTGCTCCTAAAAGAACATTTATTGCATTCGACTATATCACAATGGACCCAACTATGTATATAAAGGCTACTATAAAGCCTGCCGATATTCATAGCAAAATAAACCCAGTTGTGCGCAGATTGAACTTTTGCTATTGCAGTAAAAGAATTACAACAATAACCGATACGGTAGTAATCAAATAGCTGATTTTCCGCGAAAAAGTATATACCATTCTTTCCAGGTACCTTTGATTGCCTTTACCATACTATCTCTTTTCACTCGTTATGAAGAAAGCTACCTATCTGCTTGCCCTGGCTTTGCTGGCGGCAGTTCCGGCCGCGCTGGGCCAGGCGCCCGCCTACCAGCCTCCAATGGGCTACTCCTTCCGCGACGCCGAAGATTACGCCAGCTACGCCCCGCAGGTAATTGAGGCGGCCAACTGGCTAGAAGCAACCCCGCTAGACCAAGAGCCAGACATGCGCCGGGCCGTCAACCGTTTTCTGCTGCAATGGGTGAGCGGCTCGCCCGCGGTGAAGGTGAAGCTGCAAACCTTCGTGACGGAGCTAAGCCGCCAGGAACCCAACTACATGATGCTGTTTCTGGCCGGCTGGGCGCGCTACCAATTGCAGCACCCGGGCGAAAAAGATGCCCTTACCCTAAACTTGGCCGGCCTGACACCCGTGCTAAAAATGTACCAGGCCAACCCTGCCCAAAAGAACAAAGTCCTCGACGAGCTGCTGCAGGAACAGGCCAACGGCACCCTCCAGGCCTGGGTGCAGAAGCGCGTGCTGCCGTAAGCTGAGCCGTTTATCAGCCGTGTATTTATGACGCTTTCTGACCCTCTGCGCGCTGTTTGCGCAGCCATTTTCCTACTGCTTTTGCCAAGCTGCGGTACCAATCAGCAGCCAGCCACCCAGGCCCCTGCTGCTCCGGCCGATTCAATTGTTGCTTCTCCTGCGCCGGCTTTGCCGCAGGCACCAGCCCCGGCTGACCAGGCCGCTGAGCAGACGGTGCGCCGCTTTATCGGCTGGTATGCCGCTACTATGGAAAAGCTGCCGGGGGACTTCATTCTCAACGCGGATGGGCAGGATACCACGAAATTCTACGCGGTGAATTTTCCCGGCACCGAACAGTGGCTCACGGCCCTGAAAGCCAGCGGTTTTTTCGCCGATTCCTACCTGCAGAAATGGCGCACCTACTTCCGCCAGCAGAATGATTCGCTGCGGGCGCACCCGCAAAACGACGGCCCGCCCCCGGGCTTTGACTTCGACTTTCTGACCTATTCCCAGGAAGCCGATACCAAGCTGACTGAGCTGCGGGCCGGCACCTTTGCTACTACTTTTCACGACAAAAACCACGCGCTGGTAAAGGCGCGTGGCCCCCACCACAACCAAGGCGACGAGAACTGGCAGGAGGCCCTGGACGTGAGCCTGGTGCGGGCTGCCAACAACCGCTGGCTGATTGAGGCTATCAGCAATACCTCATTCTGAGACGACATACCGGGTCACCTCGTGGCGTAGAAATCGTAAACTGTCCGCAAAAAAGATTTTTTGGATTCTCACTTCCTGCCGTATACTTGCAGCCACAAGGGCAGCTAACGGCCCCGCTCAGCACCACTTATGTTCTCAGCTTTCACCTACCTTTCTTCTGCTACTTCGCTGGTTTCGGCGAAGCAGGTGATGGTGTGCGACAAGCGGAGCGGCGGCCTGATGGTCAAGAAATCGAAGAAATGTAACCCGACCCGACCGTCGCACTAGTTCGTCTTGCCCGAATCTGAACCTCCAAGCGCCGGTCCTCCCAAGGGTCGGCGCTTTTTTCTGGTCTTTTCTTTCGCAACCCATATCACCTCTCTGTTCCCATGAAAGTTCTCAAGTTTGGCGGCACGTCGGTAGGCACGGCCGAGCGCATGCGCACCGTAGCCGAGTTGATTCACGCCCCCGAAGAGCCCCGCATCGTGGTGCTGTCGGCCATGTCGGGCACCACCAACGCCCTGGTAACGATAGCGCGCCTGCTCTACGACGGCGAAATAGCGGCCGCCACGGCTCAGACCGAGATTCTGCGCCAGCACTACCTCATGACGGCCCGCGAGCTGCTGCCTCAGGCCGAAGTAGCCACAGCCGCCATCGGCCAGCTGGATGCCTGCTTTCGGGCCATTTTCGACTTGATGCGCAACCCGCTCACGCCCGTGGGCGAGCGGCTGATTCTGGCCCAGGGCGAGCTGCTGAGCACCCAGCTTTTCCACCGCTACGTGACCGACGTGCTGGGCCGCCCGGCCGTGTTGCTGCCCGCCCTTGACTTCATGCGCCTCGACAAGGACGAAGAGCCCGATGGCGCATACATCGAGCAGCACCTGCAGGAGCTGCTGGCCCGGCACGATGGCCAGACCCTGTTCATCACCCAAGGCTACATCTGCCGCAACGCCCAGGGCCTCATCGACAACCTCAAGCGCGGGGGCTCCGACTACTCGGCCTCGCTGATTGGGGCGGCAGCCCGGGTAGAGGAAATTCAGATCTGGACCGACATCGACGGGCTGCACAACAACGACCCACGCGTGGTGGAAGACACCTACCCCATCCGGGAGCTGTCGTTTGACGAGGCGGCCGAGCTGGCCTACTTCGGGGCGAAGATTCTGCACCCCAGCTCGGTGCTGCCGGCTCGCCAGTACGGCATTCCGGTGCGCCTACTCAACACCATGCAGCCCGAGGCGCCCGGCACACTCATATCCGCCCAAACTGGCGACGAAGCCATCAAGGCCGTGGCGGCTAAGGACGGGCTGGTAGCCATCAAGGTGCGCAGCAGCCGCATGCTGCTGGCCCACGGCTTCCTGCGCCGCTTGTTCGAAGTATTTGAGCGGTACCGCACCCCCATCGACATGATTACGACCTCGGAAGTGGCCGTGTCCCTCACCATCGACGATGCTACCCACCTGCCCGAAATCCTGGAGGAGCTGTGCAGTTTCGGCACAGTGGAAGTAGACGAGCAGCAGACCATTATTTGTCTGGTCGGCAACCTGATTCAGGAAAACCACGGTTCGGCCCGGCAGGTGTTCAACGCCCTGCAGAACATTCCGCTGCGCATGATCAGCTACGGCGGTTCGCCCAACAACATCAGCGTGCTCATCAACACCCCTGATAAAACCCGTGCCCTCCGCTCTCTCAACGAAGGCCTGTTCCGCCGCAAAGCCGAAGCAGTGTAGCGCTTAGCTGCTGCGGCTTCTCTTTTTTATTCGCTTTGCACTCTCTGCTACATGTCGTTTCGTTTACCGGCGGATCTGCTGGACCGCCCCACGCCCTTTTACTTCTACGATCTGGCGCTGCTGGACCGCACGCTCACGGCTTTGCAGCAGGCAGCCCGACCCCGCGGCTTCCAGGTGCATTATGCCCTGAAAGCCAATGCCAACGCTCCCATCCTGGACCTTATCCGCCAACACAGCCTGGGCGCCGACTGCGTGAGCGGGGGCGAAGTGCAGCGTGCCCTCGACGCCGGCTTCGCCCCCGACCACGTGGTGTTTGCCGGTGTAGGCAAGAGCGACGCAGAAATCAACTTGGCGCTGGCGGCAGATATCTGGTGCTTCAACGCTGAGTCGGTGGAGGAACTGACGGTGCTGAACGAGCTGGCCGGAGCGCAGAACCGCCGCACCCGCGTGGCGTTGCGCGTGAACCCCAACGTGGACGCCTACACGCACCCGCACATCACCACCGGCCTCGACGCCAACAAGTTCGGCATCAGCCTCTCGGACCTGGGCGGCGTGATTGAGCAGCTGGAAAATCTATCGAACCTGGAGTTGGTGGGCCTGCACACGCACGTGGGCTCCCAGATTACCAACCTCACGGTGTTTGAGAAGCTTAGCCAAAAGCTCAACGAGCTGCAAACCTGGCTTGAAGACCGGGGCCACCACCTGCCGCACCTGAACCTGGGCGGGGGCCTGGGCATCGACTACCACCAGCCCGACCAGCACGCGGTGCCCGACTTCGAGCAGTATTTCCGCACGTTTGAGCAGCACTTGCAGCGGCGCCCGAACCAGCAGGTGCACGTGGAGCTGGGCCGCTCCATCGTGGCGCAGTGTGGTTCCCTGGTAAGCCGGGTGCTATATGTGAAGCATAGCCAGCAGCGCCGCTTTGCCATCCTCGACGCGGGCATGACGGAGCTGATTCGTCCGGCTCTCTACGGCTCCTACCACGCCATCCAGAACCTCACCAGCCAGCTTCCCGCCCAGGACTACGACGTAGTGGGCCCTATCTGCGAGTCGTCGGACACCTTTGGGCGCCAAGTGCTGCTGCCCGAAACCCGCCGCGGCGACCTGCTGGCCATTCGTTCGGCCGGGGCCTATGGGGAGGTTATGTCGTCGGGCTACAACCTGCGCGAAAAGGCCGGGGCGGAGTATCGGTAGCTTTATTGATGGGAGAAAAGCTGCGGACTCTTCGCCCGGCGTCTTTTCCCGGAAAGAAGAGTTCGGGCGTAAAACCGTTTTCTGGTGAGAATATATTAAGTGTATAGTCCCAGGGCGTGATGGTGTATTTTCCGGGCAGGACTTTCGCACTCAGTTATGGGACAAGTACTCCACGG
>NZ_JADWYK010000017.1 GCF_015773195.1 Hymenobacter guriensis | reverse complement strand
TTGGATGCGCATTTTCTGGCCTTCGTTCATATTGCCGCAACTATACTCTGGTTGCGCGACTGTTAACACTTCCTAGTAGTTAGTGATTAGGAATGAGGAATTGTCATTGCGAGCAGCGCGAAGCAATCCGTCCTTTTCAGAGTCAGGCACGTTTTTCTACCAGAAAGCCCACGGCTGCGCTAATAAAGGCTTTTCGGGATAAATAGAGTTGGTCACGTTGCCTAGGACGGATTGCTTCGCGCTGCTCGCAATGATAATTCCTCATTCTTCTTGGCTCACCGCCTCTTCTATGGTTTGCCAGAGCAGGTGGGCGCTGTGGTCCCAGGAGTAGCGGCCGGCATTCTGGTAGCCCAGGTCGGTTAGCTCGGTGCGGCGGGCTTCGCTCTGGTGCAACTCGCTGAGGGCTTCGGCAATGGATTCCACCGAAAAGGGGTCTACCAGCCGGGCCGCGCCGCCGGCTACTTCGGGCAGGGAGCTGCAGTTGGAGGTGATGACAGGGCAGCCGCAGGCCTGGGCCTCAATTACGGGAATGCCAAAACCCTCAAAATATGGCACGTACACCGTAGCCTGCGCCGCCGCGTACAGCTGGGTGAGTTCTTCGTCGGTTACGCGGCCGGTCAGGTGCACATCGTGGCGGTGCTGCAGCTGCCGGTATACCTCGAAGATGGGCCCGGCCTGCCAGGCCGTGCGGCCCACCACCAGCAGCTTACTGTTAGCGCCGGTTTGCTGCTTGAAGGCGTCGAAGGCGCGCAGTAGGTTGAGCAGGTTTTTGCGCGGCTGCAACGCCCCCACAAACAGAAAATACGGCTTGCCGGCGCTGTACCGCTCCCGGGTAGCCAGCTGCACCTCCGCCGACTGGGGCCGAAAATGCGCATCGGCGGCGTTGGGCACCACCTTAATCTGCTCCCCGGCCAGGCCATAGGTAGCCATAATATCCTGGCGCGTGGCTTCCGACACGGCCACTACCCGCGCCGAGGCCCGGGCAAAGCGCGGGGTGAAGTACTGGTAGTAGCGGCGCGTGAGGCCATCCACATCCTGCGGAAAATGCTCGAAGGCCAGGTCATGGATAACGGTGACGCGGGGCACCCGGGTAGCCAGCGTGGTGTAGCCGTCGGGGCTGAGCAGCACGGCCGGGCGGTGGCGCAGCAGCCAGGAAGCCACCGCGCCCTCAAACCAGGCAAGCCAGAGTAGCGGGTGGCGGGCCGGCGGGTACAGCACGTGCGGCACCACGTTGGGCCCAAACACGTACCGCTCGTCGTAAGGCCGGTCGAAGAGGAAGTGGAACGTGTGCTCGGGATGCTGCTGCACCAGCCGCCGGAGCGTTTCGTAAGTGAAACGCCCGATGCCTTCCAGCTTGTCGCCGGGCAGCAGAAAACGGGTGTTGACGGCAATGTGCAAAATCGGTGACAGGTGACAGGTGACAGGTGACAGGTGACAAAGGTAGCGGCCTGTTGCGCTTACGCGGGACCATATCGACGTAAACGAAAATGGTACAGGAAACTGACGTAAAAAATCCTTCATCGAATCACCTGTCACCTGTCACCTGTTACCTGTCACCAGCTTCCTCACCTCGGCCACCTGCACCAGGCCCGTGAGCGGCAGCAACGCCACAAAGATGCCGCCCGCCAGCACCGACTCCAGAAGCCAGTGCAGCTGCAGGCCGCTTTGCAGGCCGTACCAGGCCGCGCACAGCAGCCCGAAGGTCAAAGCCAGCCGCCCCAGCCAAGCCCACGGCACCGCCACACCCGCCCGCCGGGCCACCAGCCACAGGTAGCCCCCGGACACAAACACGGCACACACGAGCGTGTTGATGGCGCCCGCCACCGCGCCCAGTCGGGGCAGCAGCAGCAGATTCAGCGTTACGTTCAGGACGATGCTGCCGGCCACCAGCCAGCTCACCGGCCGCTCATGGTTGGTGCTGGTGAGCAGGGTGCTGTAGATGGCGAAAAACGCGTGCACCAGCACATTCACGAACAGGATTTTCAGGCACAGCGTCATGCGGCTGACCTCGGCAGCAGTGCTGTGGGTGAACTGCCAGAACAGCACCTCACCCCGAAACAGCACGAACGCGCACACCAGCAGCAGCGGCACCGTTACTACCCGCTGCCCAAACCAGAGCAGCTCCCGCTGCTCTTCGCGCTGGCCGGTAGCCCGGGCAAACCGGGCAAAAAACAGCGGCAGCACCGTCCACAGAAACATCATCACGGTATCGACCCAGCGGTAAGCCGCGGCGTAGTAGCTGGCTTCGCGGGCCGAGTGCAGGCGCTCCAGCATCAGCATGTCGATGCGCTCATTGAGGCCATATACCAGCGTGATGAAGGCCAGCGGCAGACTGGCCTGCAGCACCGTGCGGGCGTGGTCCCAGCGCGGGCGCAGGCGCACCCGCCCGTGGAGCCGGGCAATGAGGGCAAACAGCACCACGAACGTGAAACCCGCCGCCAAAGCCCGCACGCCCACGTAGCCGGACAGGGTAATGCCGAAGGGCAGCAAGGCCAGCACCAGCCCCAGCAGCAGCACCTTCTCCACCACCGACAGCACGGCATCCGTTGCAAACCGCTGGTGGGCCTGCAGCACGCCCCGCAGAAACTGGGTGTACTGAGTGAGCAGCAGCCCTACGGCCGTGAGGGTGAGCAGGGTGAGCGTGGCACCCCGGTAGCCCAGCACCGAGCCCCAGGCCACGGTGCCGCCCAGAAACAGCACCTTCAGCCCGGCCTTCAAGGGCAGCAGCGTGGGGAAGTACTCGCCCAGAAACTCCGGGTTGGCAGCTACGCGCTTGGTGGTCAGCTGGGTGGTGCCCAGGTCCGACACCGCCGCCACAATGGTAGCCAGCGTGAACAGGGCCGTGAACGTGCCGTAGGCTACGTGGCCCAGGCGGTCCTGCACCAAGTTTTCCACTACTACCCAGCCCGGCTTCACCAGCAGGTTGAGGAGCACCACGAGGCTGATATTTCCGAAAAAGCGTTTGATACGGCCCGGGATGAAGTACAGGAAAGCCGGCAAAGCTACGAAAGTAGCCGCGCCCCGGCGCCCTGTGCCCCGTTTGCGCGGGGGATTTTCCCCTATATTTGTTCGGTTTTGGCTGAAGCGGGCGGGTTGTTTCCGTGCGTCACTGCTTTCGTGTTGTTATGCTGTCTCGGTATTCCCTGTTTGGCCTGTGGCCGCTGCTGTATCGTTGGAAATCCTGGCTGCTGGGTGCTGGTCTGCTGGCGTTGGCGGTAAGTGCCGTGGTATCGTTGCTGCTGCCCAACGAGTATGCCTCCACGGCGGTGTTTATTCCCAGCAACCCCGAAGCCATTGACCCCGACCGCACCCTAGCCGAAGGTGGCCGCCTCGACCCCGGGGCCCGCGCCGAAGACATTGACCGCGTCCTTACCATTGGCCAGTCGCAGCCGGTGGCAGAGGAGCTCATCCGGCGCTTCGACCTCTACAAGCACTACAAGGCCGGGAAGCCCGGCAACGACGAGGCCGACAACTACGTGCTCTACGAGTTCATGTCCAACCTCTCCCTGGTGCACAACGAGCGGGACGCCATTGAGCTGACTTTCCTGGATACCGACAAGCAGCTGGCGGCCCGGCTGGCCAACACCATGGTTGGCCTTATCGACTCCATCAACCAGCAGCTCACCGTAGAAAACCGCCGCAAGGTGCTGGATTTGCAGCGCACCCGCTACACCTACCTGAACAAGTCGTTTCAGACCACCCAGCAGGAAATTCTGAAAGCCCGGCGCCACTACGGCATCTACGGGCTGGAGGAGGAGTCGCGCTACCTAGCCCGGGAAGTTATCCGGGTGGAAGCCGCCCTGCGCCAAGCAGAGGGCAGCGGCGCCTCCGCTGCTACCGTAGCCGGCCTGCGCCGGGCGCTACGGGGCCTTACCGAGGCTAAAACCGGCAACCGCTTCAACCTAGAAAGCTACGCCCAGGGCCTGGACTCGGTGCAGATGATGGAAACCCGCATGAAGGACCTGGCCAACCGCATGGCCACGGCCCGCGGCGAATACGAATCGGCCGACATAGCCCTGAAAAGCCGGATTTCTTCCCTCTACATTGTGCAGCCGGCTCTGCCCGCCACCCGCAAAGCCCGGCCCATCCGCTGGCTGATTGTATTGGGCAGCGTAGCCGTTACGCTGGGGCTGTCGGTGGTGCTGATTGGGGTGCTGGAGTGGTACCGCGCGCCCCGGCCGCTGGCGCAGGCTGCCTGATGCTGCCCCGGCTGCCGCTTCTGCGCCGGACGCCCCCACCGGAGTTCCTGATCTTCGGCACGTTTGTGCTACTGCTGGTGGGCGGTGGCGCTTGGTGGCTGCTGCGCGGCGACGTGCGGGGCCTGCTGCCGGGCCTGGGGTTGCTGGCCGCCGCCATTGTGCTGCTCGACTGGCGGCTGGTGTTCTACCTGTTTCTGTTCACGCTGGGCTTTTCGCACGAGTTCCACCTGCCCGGTGGGCTGGCCATGGATGTGCCCTCGGAGCCCTTGATGCTGGTGCTGCTGGCCTGCGTGCCGCTGGCTTTGCTGTTTCGGCAGCAGAACCTTTCGGCGCGGGAGTTGCAGCACCCGCTGCTGTTGCTGCTGCTGCTACAACTGCTCTGGGCCGGTACGAGTACGCTCACATCGGTGGACACGGTGAAGTCCGTCAAGTTTCTGCTGGCCAAGCTGTGGTACCTGGTGCCATTCGTGCTGGGCACGCTGCTGCTTTTGCGCAAGCCGGCCCACCTGTGGCGCCTGAGCGGCGTTTACGCCCTGAGTGCCTGCATTACGGTAGTGTACACGGTCGTGCGGCATGCGGGCATGCGCTTCGGGTTCGATGCCATTCACCCGGCGCTCCAGCCCTTCTATCGCAACCACGTCATCTACGCCACGGTGCTGGCGCTGCTGCTGCCGTATGCGCTGTACGGGGCACGGGCGGTAACGCACTGGCGCGCCCGCCGGGCCTGGCGGGTGGCCGTAGTGGTGCTGCTGTTCGGCTTGCTTACTTCCTACACCCGCGCCTCATTTCTGTCGTTGCCGGCGGCGGCGGGGTTTTACCTGGTGCTGCGCTGGCGCCAGACGCGGCTGATGCTGGCAACCGTGGTCGTGGTCGCGGTGGCCGCGGCAAGCTACTTTGCCTACCAGAGCAACTTCATGCGCTACGCCCCGGATTTCGAGCAGACGGTCTTCAACGGCCACAACTTCGAAAAGCACTTGGAGGCCACCTATGAGCTCAAGGACGTGTCGGGCATGGAGCGGCTGTACCGCTGGGTGGCGGCGGCGCGCATGGCGCACGAAAAGCCCTGGCTGGGCAGCGGCCCCAGCACCTTCTACCCCGAGTATAAACGCTACACCGTCAAGGGGTTTCGCACCTACGTGAGCAACAACCCCGAGCACTCCACCACGCACAACTACTTCCTGCTGCTGCTGGCCGAGCAGGGCGTGCCGGGCTGCGGGCTGTTTCTGCTGGTGGTGGGCACGGCCCTGCTGATGGTGGAGCGCCTTTACCACCGCAGTGCCCGGCCCGAGCACCGCCAACTGGTGCTGGCCGCCGGACTATCGTTTTTCATTATCGTGTTTCATCTGCTGCTCAACGAGCTGGTCGAAGTCGATAAAATCGGGTCCTTCTTTTTCGTGGCCCTGGCCGCGCTGGTTCGGCTGGACGTGACCATTCCCACCGAAGTGCCCCAAGAGGCCTAGCCTGACTTGAGCTGCTGGTAGCCCAGGGGCCCACGCCTTCCGGTGAGGTTGCACTATAGCGAGATAGTGCCTCTACCCTGCTTCCAGGCTGCTTCTAGACTGCCTCTAGGCTTTAAGGCAGGTAGCGATATTATGACGATAGGCAGGAATTGGATGAAACCAAGCCTTGTCCAGACCTCAGCGCGACAATAAAAGCCAGTTGTGAATTTCCACAAAAGGTAATAAGGGCCGCAAGCCGCTGCCTCACAGAAAGAAGAAGACAGCCTTTGGCTGCATCGGTTCTCAGCCGATACCTTACTCACTGACACCAACCCACCGCCACTACTTGAACCGGCAGCTCAGGATGGTGATGTCGTCGGAGAAGTGGCTTCCTTTGGCGTTGAAGGCCTTGATTTCGGCCAGCAGCTCACTGTGCAGGCGCGTAAGTGGCAGGTAGCGGCCCCGGCGCAGGGCGGCCACCACGCCGGGTTCTCCAAACTCTTCCTGGGCTTCGTTGAAGACTTCGGTGAGGCCGTCGGTGTAGTTGAGCAGCAGGGTTTGCGGGGGCACGGTCACTTCGCCCACGCTCATCATGGGCAGGTCGTCCATCACGCCCAGCATGATGGTGCCTTCCTTGAGCAGCTTGATGGGGCCGTAGTCGGGCACCAGAATGGGGTCGTTGTGGCCGGCATTTACGTACTGCAGGCGGCGGGTGCTCCGGTCGTACACGCCAAAGAACACGGTGATGAACTTGTCGCCGCCGGAGTTGCGGAAGATCAGGTGGTTGAGCTCGTGCACGATGGTCGCTAGGTCCACTTTCTGCCGCACCAGGGTGCGCAGGCCCGCCTGAAAGTTCGACATCAGGAGCGAAGCTGCCACACCCTTGCCCGATACGTCGGCCACGCAGAACAGGAACCGCTCCGCATCAAGGCTTACCACATCGTAGTAGTCGCCGCCCACAGCGGTATGGGGCACATAGCTGGCATGCACGGCTACATGAGCGTCGTTGGGCAGCTTCTGCGGAAACAGCATGCTCTGCACCTCCTGGGCAATTTCTATTTCCTTGCGGATGGCGGCATCGGCCACGCGCTGGCGGGCCAGGCGCCGGTTCTGGATGGCGCCGAGCAGAATGTTGCTAAGCGTTTCCAGAAACTTGGTAGCCTCGCCCTGCCCGTAGTCTTCGTGCACACTCCCGATGAAGATGTAGGCCAGCACCTGTCCGTTCTGCACCACTGGGATGATGGTTTCGAGCAGTTCCCACTCCGGTCCCATTTCCAGGGTATGCACCGGGCAGGCCGCGTGCGTGCAGTTCTGGCGGGCCACCTCGGGCAGGGGTATGCCCCGGAAATCGGGCTGCCCCGCGCCGAAGGAAAGTACGCACTGCCACTGCTCCTCTTCGCGCACGTAGAGCACCAGCCGGCGGATGTTGAGCTGACCCAGCAGCGTGAACTGGAAAATCTTGTACAGCGAGTTTTCCGGAGAATCGAGGTTGATGGCCTGGGTGATTTCCAGCAGCGCGTTCAACTCCCGTTCCTTTAGAAAGAAGCGTTTCTCAAGTGAAATAAGGCGTTCGGTGGCGGGCATATGCAAAACAGACAGTGCGGCGGCAAGGTACTCAGCAGTTTCTAGTTTCTGGTTTAGAGTTGCTAGTTTCTGGTTGCTGGTTGGGCCATACCAATTCCCCGTCATGCTTCCTCTCTGCGCGTCACGCAAAATGTTCTGCGTGACGGCTGCTAATAACCAGCAACCAGAAACTCAGGAAACCAGCAACTCAGGAAGTCAACGGGGTTTTGGGGTCGTAGGCGTCGCGCAGGCCATTGCCCAGCAGGTTGAAGCTCAGTACCAGCAGGCTGATGGCCAGGCCCGGCAGCAGCGTGAGCCACAGCCCCGCCGTGGTGCCCAGCAGTTGAAATCCTTCGTTCACCATCAGCCCCCAAGAAGGCGCGGGCGGCTGCACGCCCAACCCCAGAAAGCTGAGGCCGGCTTCCAGCAGAATGGCCGCCGCGAAGTTGCTGGTGGCAATGACGATGAGCGGCCCCGTCATGTTGGGCAGTAGGTGGTGGGCAATCAGGCGGCTCTGCGGCAGCCCCAGCACGCGCCCGGCCTCCACAAACGTCTTTTCGCGCAAGCTCAGCATCTGCCCGCGCACCACCCGGGCCACGTCCACCCACATGGTCAGGCCCACGGCCACAAACGAAGTCCAGACGCCCTTGCTGTCGAGGGCCAGGGAAATGGCAATGACGAGCATGATGCCTGGAATGCTCCACACCACCGTCATCAGCCCCAGCAGCAGCGAATCGACCCAGCCGCCCACGTAGCCCGCCACGGCCCCGATGAGCATACCCAGCGCCAGGGAAATGAGCACCGCCACCAGCCCGATGCCCAGGCTCACGCGCGTACCCAGCAGCAGGCGGCTTAGCTCGTCGCGGCCGGCTTTGTCGGTGCCCAGCCAGTAGGTACGCTGGCTGATGCGCTCCTGCTCCACGATGCGGCGCAGCTCGGCGGTGGAGCCCGCCTGGCCGGCCACCTCGGCCAGGGAGTAGCTTTGGGCCTGGTCGGCGAGGGCGGAGTGATTCTGGTAGGGCGTGGTTTGCAGGGAGTCGCCGCGGAACGCGTAGCCGTCGATGGGCACCTCCCGGAAGCGCGGGGCGCGCCCCTGCCACCACGTCAGGAGCGGGTTATCGGCGGCAGCGCGGGCCGAGTCGGCAGACAGGGGCAGGCGCAGGATGGTAGCCCGAAAGCCAGGCGCCTCCTTTTGCAGCTGCACCAAGCTGTTGTTGGCCGAGGGCGAGTTGTCGGGCAGCACCCAGTAGCCCAGCACCGCCACCAGCGCGCACACCAGGATGAAGGCCAGCCCCGCCATAGCCGGACGGTTCTGGAGCAGGCGGCGGCGCACGTAGTAGCCGGGCGAGCGTACCGGCGCGGCCGTTGGCGCCCCCTGGGTAGCAACTGGGCTCACCGGGTGTTGTGCTGAAGCAGGCCTTCCTTCGAGGCCAGGTAGAACGCGTCGCGGCTGATGGCCCCGTACGAGGAGGGCTCGTAGGCCAGCTCGGTATCGGCATCGGGCCAGTAGAAGCGCACGAGACCCTGCTCCAGGAGGCTACGCAGGCCTTGGTCCAGCTCGGCGGCGGGCAGGCCGGTTTTCTGGGTCAGGTCCTGAAAGGAAGTCAGGAAGTACAGCTCGTCGAGGATATCGAATTCAGCGTCGGTCACGGCGGTCAGAAATGGGCGAAAACAAAGATAGGGCACCGGGCGCAAGCGGCAAGCCCGGTTACAAGACAGGGGCACTTCTGACAGCCTAAAATACAGCCTTTACCTCCCACCACCGGTTGTTGGATAGTATTGCACGCAAAAGCTGAGCAATAGCTGTACATTTCGGATAATACTTTGTGATTTCGCTGAATAACTGACCATGAGACACTTCTTCCCGACGCTGCTCTTGCTGGGCATTTCCTTTTCTACGCTGGCCCAAACGGGTGGGGTACGCATTGGCACAGCCGGCACGCCCGATGCCAAAGCCGCCCTCGACGTATCGGCCACCGACAAGGGCGTGCTGGTACCGCGCCTAACCCAGGCCCAGCGCACCGCCATTGCCGCGCCCGTGCCCGCGGGCCTACTGGTGTACCAGACCGACGGTACTACCGGCTTCTGGTACTACGAAGCCACGGCCGGCTGGACTTCCCTGAGCGCCGGCAGTAGCACCGGCGACAACTTGGGCAACCACTCGGCTACCCAGACTCTCAACCTGAACGCACAGCGCCTGCTAGGTACCGCCACCAACTCCCTAGGCGATTCCACCGCCCAGGTGGAGCTGAACGCCAACGTGGGCACGCAGAGCGCCGCGCTCATCACGCGCAGCAACTTCACGGCCCGCTACTCCCGCGTGATACTCTCGGGCTATGGTAAGCTACCCGACGGCACCTCCACGGCCAACGACTTCGGCATCTGGGCCACGGCCTACCGCGGCGGTGGCTGGGCCGGCTTTTTCTCGGCGGGTAGCACCACCACGCCCCTGCGCTGGGTGGGCATCTGCCAGAACCCGGGCTACAACAACACCGGCTCGGCTATTCGCATCGTCGATGGCACCCAAGGTGCGGGCAAGGTACTCACCTCCAACGCCCAGGGCTATGGCACCTGGCAGACGCCTACGGTTACGGCGGCCGGCGGCAACTTCAATCTGGGCCCTTACTACCTAGTGGGCAACGGCGGCAGCACGGGCCTGACCATCACCAGCGCGGGCTGGGTGGGCATCAATACCACCGCGGCGGCGGGTCTGCACGTGACAGTGGGTACCGGCGGCATCGGGGCCAACGGCGGGGCCGGGGCCTTGTTGAACGGGCTGGCAGGCAGCCCGCCCAACCTTGAGCTGCGCGGCAGTGGTACGGGCAGTAGCACCACGCCCTACGTCGACTTCGCTGAGGGCAACGATGTGGACTTCACCACGCGCCTCATCAGCCAAAGCGGTACCCTCACCGTAAACTACGGCGGCGCGGCCACTCAGCCCACATACCTCTTCAAGGTAAATGGAGGCCTGCAATGCACCACGCTCAACCAAACTTCCGACCAGCGTTTCAAGACCAACGTGCATCCGATTGGCAGCGCCCTGGCCTCGGTGCTGGCCCTGCGAGGAGTACGCTACGAGTGGAACGCGTTGGGCGTACGCCACGGCGGCACGGCCGGCGCCAAACAGGTGGGCCTGCTGGCCCAGGAGGTAGAGAAAATTTACCCCGAACTGGTAAGCACCGATGCCGAGGGCTATAAAGCCGTCAACTACGCCCAGCTCACCCCTGTGCTCATTGAGGCGATTAAAGAGCTGGCCGCGCGCAACCAGGCCTTAGAAGACCAACACCGACAAGACCAGGTCCAGGTAGCCAGCTTTGAGCAGCGCTTGCGGGCACTGGAAACCAATAATGGCCAGGCCCACAGATAAACAGGTGTAGGCGTACGCTTTTTCGTGCCCCAACCTTTTGTCGCAGTGTCCCCGTGGAGTGTATCTTTCCTAAGCATAAAAAAGCCCTGATAAGAGTCGGGGCTTTTTTAATTTAACCCACTCAGGCACCTCATCTACTCAGCACACAGGCCGCGACTTATAGCTCATCGGTTTCAACAGTGCAGTAGTTCGATGGTATTGGTTTCCGGGAGTTGCGCGGTGGATTTCACTAAGTACCCGACCACATACCGGTTGATTTACCACAGCCGGCTCCTTCTGCAGCAGGCCACCCAGCGTCAGCACGCACAGGCCGATGGCGCAGGCCACCATTGCCAGACTGGCTGGCATGACGACTTCCAACCAGTTCTTACTCATCGTATAGCCTTCGGTGGTACGTCCATGAAGTACGCTCCGGCTCTGCAGAGTTGCAAGAAAGCCCGGTGTTTTCTATTCGGCGGCCTCTATATCTTTAGTCCCTAGTTCTTCACCTGGCGGCCTTTCCACTCGTAGCCCCCGCGCAGCCCCAGCAAACCCACTAGCAAGGCATACGGCCCATAGGCCAGCTGCAACACCGGAACCCAAGCCAGCCAGCGCGGCCGCCCCAGAAACCGCAGCACCGGCCCCAGTAGCAGCCCGTCACCGAGCAGCTTCAGCAGCCAGGCGCCCATAATCCAGAGGCCATCCTGGGGGCGAAACCACCACAGCAGCGCCCCCAATGGGAACAGCAGGTTAGCCAGGAGCACCAGCACGGCCAGTTGCCGGGGCGCGGCCGTCTGGTAATGCTGCCATTTGCTGGCCCAGCGCACCCGTTGGGCCAAAAGTTGCCGCAGCGTAGGCTGGGCGGCCGTCCGGACGATAGCCTCGGGCGTTTTCAGAAAGCGGATACCTTCGGGGAACTGCTGGTGGAGCTTATGCAGCAAAAATTCGTCGTCGCCGCTGGCAATGGCTTCGTTGCCAGCGAAGCCCCGCACGGCCTCGAAGGCGTCGCGGCGGTAGGCCAGGTTGGCACCGTTGCACATGGTGGGCGCATTCAGCCCGATGGAAGCGGCCCCCACGCCTACCAATCCGGCCAGCTCTAGGCCTTGCAGCGTAGCCAGCCAGCCCCGGCTCGTAAGCAGCACCGGACCGCTGATAAACTGCACGGCGGGCTCGGCCTGTGCTACGGCGGCGTAGGCGCGCACCCAGCCGGCGGGCACGCGGCAGTCGGCGTCGGTGAGCAGCAGCCAGGGGGCACGGGCGGCGGCAATGGCGGCGGCAATGGCGGCTTTTTTGCCGGTAGGCTGCGTGGGGTTGTCGGACAGGCGCAGCAGGCGGAGTGGGAACGGCGCGGCCGCAGCAGCCTGGGCTACCAGCGCCGCGGTAGTATCGGTGGAGTGGTCGTCCACAATCAGCACTTCAAACCCACCGAGTACTGACTGCTGCCGGGCCAGATCGGCCAGTAGATCGGGCAGCGTGGCCACTTCGTTGCGGGCCGCAATGAGGATGGAAAACGCCGGGCTGGCAGCAGAAGCTAGCCCAGATGCAGGGCTTGGCTCAACGGCAGTTGCGTATACCACCGGCAGGCGCTGCCAGGCCCGGCGGAAGCGGACCATCTGCTCCAGGTAAGCAGTGGCCAGGCCTGCGCCCAGCAGCGTGAACAGGCTCATCATGGGGCAGTGGGTTGACGCTTCCGAAACACCCGCAGCCGCAGCACGAACAGCAGCCCGGCGGCACTGGGCAAGGCAATGTTGATGACCCACAAGCTGAGGCTGGCGCTGAGCACGGGCAGCACCGGCTCGCCCAGCAGCCCAAACAGGTGCGTGGCCGACAGCTCCCGCACTCCTACATCGGCCAGAGCATTAAGTGAGGGCACCAGCGACTTGAGCAGCAACGTGCCCGCAATGGCCGCTAGGGCCGGCCCTACGGCCGGCCGGGCCCCGTAAGCATAGAGTAGCAGCCCGAATTGCAGGCAGAACACGGCGTAGCGCAGGCCCGCCCCGGCCAGCACCGCCGAAAGCAGTCGGGCCGGATATGTAGGCATTACGGCCAGATAGCGCCGGAAGCGTCGTAGCGGCCGCACTGCCGTGAACAGGCTTAGCAGCAGGCGGCTGCGGTAAAGCGGCACCAGCACGGCCGCGTTCAGCAGCAGTACGGCCACCAACACGCCCAGCTTGGTGGCAGCGTACCCGGGCAGGTAAAATCGAAACAAGAAGTACATAAGGCCCAGGGAGCCGGCTACCACCGTGGCCACCAGCTGGCAGTAGCGCCCCAGAAACACCGCCCCCAGGGCGTCGAGGCGGCGGCTTTTGAGCTCGATGATGCGGCCGGCGTAGTCGCCCACGCGGTTGGGGGTTACAAAACCCAGGGTGAGGCCCACCAGTACTGCTCGGAAGGCCCGCCGAAACGATACCGGCTCCAGGTGCCGGGCCAGCCGCCACCACTTCCAGGCTTCCAGGCCCCAGTTGACGGGTACCAGCGCCAAAGCCAGCAGCACGGGGCCACGCCCGGCGCCGGCCAGGGCCGTGTGTAGCAGCTGGCGCCAAGCAGCGGCCGTGGCAGCATCGGCCACTACCGAGTGATACAGCAACGCCAGCGTGAGCCCGGTGATGAGCAGCTTGCCCAGAATCACCCAGAAGCGCCGGCGGCTTGCGGGTTCTTCGGGCTTTCGTGCGTAGTTTTGGGGCTTGGGCTGGGGCAAAACGGCGGGTTGTTGCGTAACTTCGGCAAGTTAGCCGTTAGCTTCTGGCTGTTGGCTACCAGACCCTCCGCCTGCCGGTTTTCTTGTTTGATCCAGCCAACCGCCGGTAGCCCGCCGCTAACAGCTTTCTTCTATGATTCTGCCCCTTGCCTCTTCCTCTGAGCTGCTGCCCAAAGTCATCATGGGCGTAGACCCCGGCACCCAGATTATGGGCTACGCCGTGATTGAGGTGCGGGGCCAGCAGGTGACCGTGCTGTGCTACGACGTCATTGACATGAAGAAAATAGGCAGCAACCACGCCCTCAAGCTCAAGCGGATTTTTGAGCGGATGCTGGAGCTGATTGACGAGTTTCTGCCCGATGAGCTGGCTATTGAAGCGCCGTTTTTTGGGGTGAATGTGCAGAGCATGCTCAAACTGGGGCGGGCCCAGGGCGTGGCTATTGCCGCTTGCCTGTCGCGCCAGATTCCGTACGTGGAGTATGCGCCCACTAAGGTCAAGCAGGCCGTAACGGGCTCTGGCAATGCTACCAAAGAACAGGTGGCGCACATGCTGCGCCAGACGCTGCGGCTGCCCCCCATTGAGGAAGCGTCCAAGTTTCTGGATGCCACCGATGCCCTGGGCGTGGCCCTCTGCCACCACTACCAGAAAGGCAACAACGTGAAGGCCGGCGGCAAAAGCTGGGGCAAGTTCCTGGCCGACAACCCCGACAAGCTGGCCGCCCCAGTAGCCGGCAAGAAGCTGGCCGCCGCCCGCAAAAAGCCAGCGGCGTAGAGGAGGCGTAGGCCAGTGTTGCTAAGTGCTACTGCCAATAAATCAGAAAGAAAAAACCAGTCAGGTACAGCCATAGCAACGAAAACACCACATGAATAGTGGTTTCAAACCGCTTGCCTCGCCATAGCTCTGCGGAATAGCCGAAGAACTGCACGACCAGGCGCACCAGCCAGAAAACACTCAGACCCAGCGCCACGCCGTGCCCTAAACGGGTATGCAGCAGGTCCGAAGCGTAGCCTAGGCATAAAAGCCCCATGAGCAGGACCACCAGGGCAATGAAGAGCGTATGCACGTACATCATCTGCCGGTTGATTAAGCTCAACGGCTTCAGTTCCCCCGCCCAATTAAAGTAGCGGGGAAAGCCGGCGTGCAGCCCGGCCAGCAGTAGCAGCAAGGCCCCGATGAGTTTAAGCTGCAGTTCCATCGGGCTGCAAGGTGAAAGCCGAAACGAACGGCGTTATTTTCTTTTCCTGCAGTAGCCTGAATCCAGCCTGCCGGAACGCTCTCAGCCAGGTAGCACGGGAGTAAAAATGCAGAAAGCCGATGGTATAGGCCATAAAATTAGCTGGGTCGCGCAGGTGCTCCACTATTACCAGCTTGCCCTGAGGCTGGAGGACGCGCCGGAGTTCCGCGAGAAAGATTTCACGTTGGGCTGGTTGCCGTATCTCATGGGCAGATAACAAAACGAATACCCCGTCGGCGGAAGCCTTTGTCAGGGGCAGCGCGTGCGGTTGGACAGGCTCGGTTCCCGGAAACGGCGCGCAGGCTGCCCGTGCCCGCCGGATGGATACTTCGGTATGCACTGTCGGGTTGTAGAAGTCAAAAACCCGCAGGGTTGCCCGGGGGGTACTTCTCATGCAGCAGCTGGCTGGTTTCATCAAACCCAGCGTGAATGTTTACAATCGTCGCTGGTATAGAAGCCTCCTCTATTGTCAGCCAGTTAAATGAATACAAACCGGAGTAGTCGTAAACGTAGTAGGAAACCAGCAGCGAAACCACCACAGGTACGCTAATCAGCGCTACAAGCGCCAACGCATAGGGCCGCACGCCTGAATGTAAGCCGGCCGCTACCAGCAGCAGTGACACGGTCCCAGCCGCAAGGGCGTAGAAATGCCAATTGAACCGAACGATGTTCCAGACGCCCTCGGCCGGCTTTCTCATGCGCGCCATTGTTCAGACCGGCCTTTTTTCCAGCTGTAAGGAATGTTCTCCATCGTAAACGCGCTGGCTAAATGCAACTCACTTAAGGAGAGATGGGCCAGAAAACCTACGTGCGCCTGCTCCACCTGCACGGGTCTGGGGTGCCACGCCTCCCGCACTCCTTCCACGATAATGACCTCTTGAGTTGCGGGCACATAAGAAAAGGTAAACGGTAAAGGGCCGGCAAACCGCTGGGCTTGTTGCCAGCTCCCGAACGGTGATGCATCTGGTAGCCCTACCTCTTCCGGCAGCAGGCTGACCTGAATGGCTAATTCGGCTCGCCGCGAAGCAAACTCAAGCGACGTTTCCGTGGCCGTATACGCAATATCAATGGTGCTGTAGCGGTAGGCCGTGAGCAGATTCCCCAACCACTGCATTTGCCGCTTATCGGTTTCGGATTTGAGAATGTAGAGGCCGCGTAGCCGCTTGCCGGCGGGGGTAGTATAGCGCACAAATACCCGGTATCCAATCAGAAAAAAGCTTTGGCCCAACCACGCAGGCAGCCCTTTGGGCCGCAGGTTACGGGTTTGCACCAATGCGGCCGCCACAAATCCCCACGTGTCGTCCAGCGTATCGGGAGTGAGGCACTCTGGCAGCAGGCGCTTCAACTCGTCAGCGGGTGCTGCATACGTGAGCACCGTCGTTCGGGCCAGCAGTGCCTCCACGGCAAAAGGATGATGCGTGAGTTTAGAGGCCATTTTACTTATGCTTATATGCCCCAGCCGATAACCGAAAACCGTAATAATACAGCAGCAACGCAAACAAGCCCGCAAAGACCAGATTCCAGCCGTGCCAGAGCAGCAAGTCGGCCGCCAGGTGGTATTCCAGTACGTTCATTGTCAGCACCAGCCCTATCTGGGTAGCAGTGTTCAGCTTTACCCAGCGCTTGCTTAGCACCCAAATAGCCATACCGATTTCGGCCAAGCCAATCAGCTTGGTGATGGGCGCGGCATACGTAGCGCCTAGGATGCGGCTCACAATAGCCTCGTGGCGCGGCACCAGGTTCATCACCTTACACAGCATCCCATTAACTAGCCATACCGCTACTATACCGTACCTAAGCCCGTGCCGAAACTGCTCTAGTAGCCCCATTAGCTCCCACTACACTTCAATCTCCCCGCGCAAATACGTGACGGCGTGGCCGCTCATCAGCACCCGGTCGTCGCGCAGCTCGCACCACAGGTCGCCGCCCCGGGCCGAAACCTGGCGGGCGTGCAGATGAGTTTTGCCGAGGCGGGCAGCCCAGTACGGCACCAGCGTGGTGTGCGCCGAACCCGTCACCGGGTCTTCGGGCACGCCTACGCGGGGACCAAAGAACCGGGATACAAAGTCAACCCCATCCGAGCCTGGGGCCGTGGCAATAACGGCGCGGTACTCTACTTTGATAAGGTGGGCCATATCGGGGCGCAGGGCCCGCACCTCGTCCTCGCTACCAAACACGCACACCAAGTCGGGGCCGGCCAGCAGCTGCAGGGGCGTGGCCCGCAGGCCGTCGAGCAGCCCCTCGGGGTGCAGGCTGATGGGCTGCGGGGGCCGGGCCGGGAAGTCCAGGGTCAGACGGCCGGCTTCGGCCCGGCTTACCCGCAGCGGGCCGCTCTGGCTATGAAACACGATTTCCGGGCCCGCGAAACCCCGGTGCTGGTAGAGTACGTGGGCCGAAGCCAGTGTAGCGTGGCCGCATAGCTCTACCTCCACCGTGGGCGTAAACCAGCGGATTTCAAACTCAGGCCCGCTGCGCGGCACGAAAAAGGCCGTTTCGGCCAGGTTGTTTTCGGCAGCTATGGCCTGCATGGTTTCAGCGGGCAGCCACTCCGCGAGCGGGCACACAGCGGCGGGGTTGCCGGCAAACAGGGTATCGGTAAAGGCGTCGACCTGGTAGAGCGGGAGTTGCATAGGCGCGGGGAAAGAGCTACAATGGGGCAGGATGGCTGCCGGCAGCCGAAGCTACGGCGCCCGCTATTTCTTTCCTAGCTGCGCCGGCCTAGCGCCCAGCTCTGAAATATATTTTTTCTTCACGCAACCGCCGCCCGGCCACCCCGGTCATGGGGCAGAACGCTAGCGTAAATACATCTACTACTTTTTTATTTATCTGCCAATGGCTGATACGATTGACGCTCTACTTGAAGGATGCCGCCGCAATCAGCCAGCAGCCCAAAGAGCCTTATACGAGCGGCTGGGCTACCAGCTGATGGGCGTGTGCCTGCGCTACTGCCCTACCCGCGAAGAGGCGGAAGACGCGCTGCAGCTCACGTTCGTCAAACTATTTACCCGCCTGGAGCAATACCGCGGCCAGGGGCCCTTCGAGGCCTGGGCCCGGCGTATTGCCGTCACCACGGCCCTGAACGCCTACCACCAGCACCGGCAGCGGGGCCAGCAGGTGGAAGCCGAAGAAGCCCTGGACCTGGCTCACCCCGATGGCACTCCCTTCGACCAGATGTCGGCTGAGGAGCTCGTACAGATGATCGGCCAGCTGCCCCTGGGCTACCGTACCGTTCTCAACCTGTACGCCATTGAGGGCTACAGCCACGCCGAGATTAGCACGCTGCTGGGCATCTCGGAAGGTACCAGCAAATCACAACTGTCGCGGGCACGTCGTCTTCTCGAAGAGCGGCTGTTCGTGTTAGCCTCTACAACTCACGGTAATGACTGAACAAGAATCGGAACAATTCTACAACGATCTGCGCCACAAGCTGCACGATTTCGGCAGCCCTGTGCCCGAGGCCGTCTGGTCCGGGATTCAGCAACAGCTACCCAAGCCCAAAAACCGGCGCCGATGGCCGGTCCTGTTGCTTTTGCTGATCGGCAGCTTCGTTATCTACGAAGGAGTAGTGCCTTCCTCCATGCTGCGCACGGGCCTGGCCGGGCCATCCGGGCCAGAAGCGGTGTCGGTAGCGAAAGTAGGACATGCCCGGCAGGCTGATGAAACGTCGGATCTGGCAGGTGCCCGGGCTGCCGGCGCGCCCGGAGTTACTGCGGGTTCCGAGGCAGGCCAGACAGCCGGCAGTCAGACAGCCAGCCACGAGCTAGCCTCCGCTAGCTTGAAAAGCGCTGATGGATCTGGCGTGGCCGGCAACCTGGCAGCAGTGCCTACCCGCAAGGTGCGGCCAACCCTGCTGCCCCTTGCGGGCCGCACGCGCAAACCGGTGCCTGGCGAAGAAACGGGGGAAGAATCCGACGCATCCCGGCGTAGCGTGGCATCTACCTCTACCCGCCGCAAAAAAGCGGGACTGGTGGCCCTGGCAGCTACCGTGAATGGCCGCCGCAGCCGCACCGGTTCCCGGCCTTCCCGGAACTCAGGCACTCTAGATGCTGCAACGCGGGAAGCGTCGCTGGGCCACAGCCTTGCCGGCAGCTCCAACAAAGCCGCGCGCCGGCGCGCCGGGCGTTCCGGGCAACTGGGCTGGGCGGCAGGCGCGGCCAACAGCGCAGCGGCCGGCAAGCGCCGGGAAGCTACCGGGAAAACCAAGCCCGTCAAAATCAGCTACGAGCCCATTGCGCTCCGTCACATGCAGGCGCCCGACCTGACGCCGGAGGAGCCGGAAGTACACAAAAAGCGCCGCCCCCGGGTGAAACGCTCCCGCAAAGACATCATCCTGCGCGGCTTTGGTGTGGAACTGCTGGGTGGTTCCGGCATTTCCTACCGCACGCTCGGCGGCTCGCCTACCCAGCTAGAAAAGCTGGAAAGGCCCGGCACCAGCTTCTCGGGTCGCGTAGGCGTCACGTATGCCCTCAACCGGTTGCTGACCGCTTCGGCGGGCGTGGGTTACTCGGAGTACGCTACTTCGCTCGACTACATGCTGCGCAAGACTTCCCAGGAAACGGCCACGCGGGTTTCCTTCCGCGACGTGCACCGCTATTTCATTATTCCGGTGCAGGCCCGCTACCGGCTGGCCGGCAACCACCGCTGGAGTGTGGGCTCGATGGGCGGGGCCACCGTGGCTTTGCGCACCGGCTCGCGCACCACGGAGGGCAGTGCCTGTGCCTGCACACAGCAGGAATGGGCGCCCGGCGTGTCCTCGCCTTATAGGTCCAGCAGCCTGCTGCTCACGGCGGGGGCCTTTGCCAACTACCAGACCGCACTGGGCCAGTGGCTGAGCGTGCGGCCCCAGGCCCAGTACTTCCTCACCTCCATCACCAACCCCGCTCAATCGAAAGCGCCGCGCCGCCCCTGGAACCTGGGCGTGGAAGTGGGCATGAGCTGGGAGCTGAACCCGCGCAAAAAATAATTATTCCCTTGTCTAGGCTTCTCTTTTTGATATGAAACTGACCTACCAACAAGTTTTTGGAGCGGCTTTGCTGCTGGCCGTTCTGGCCGGGTGCGAGCTTACTCCCAGCGTGCTAATCTGCGAGGACGGTCCTCCCCCACCCCCGGTACTCACGACGCCCGCTACCATCCAGGACATACCCAGTAAGCTGGGGCCGCCCGTGCAGCAGTTCACTTACGATCCTACCCGGGAAAACGTCTTTACCGGCAGCCAGGGCACCGTTATTCAGGTTTCGCCCAATGCTTTTGTGACCGAGAACGGGCAGCCGGTTACCGGCCCGGTACACCTGGAAATGCGGGAGGTTTTCAGCAAGGCGGATATGGTTCTGTCGGCTATGCCTACCATCAGCAACGGGCAGCCGCTGGAATCGGCCGGGGAATTTTACCTGGCCCCGCAGGAAAAGGTAAAGTGGGCTGACAAAGCCTCCGTCAGGTTCAGCGCGGCCATTCCCGCCTCCGTTACCTCTATGAATGGGATGCAGCTGTTTGTGGGTACTACGCCCGGCATGGGCTCTACCGACTGCTTTCACTGGCAGCCCGTTGATAGCTCGGCGCTGACCACGGATGGGCAAACCGCTTCGGGCCGGGTAAGCGGGGCGGTGCTCAACGCCGGCTACGACTGGATCAATTTCGACCGGTTTCTGCCCGATGCCCCGAAAGACACCATCATTGCCAACATCGTGGGGGAAGAGGTAGATCTGGCCAAGAATACCATGGCCTACATCCTGTTTCACTCCGACAACACCGCTTTCAAGTTCTGCGAATACGCGGGCCCAGGCAAAATCAAGAGCCCGGGCATTCCGCTGGGAAGCGAAGTCAGCATTGTCATCATCCGCACGCTGAACGGGAAGCTGTACTACAACCGCCAGAAGACCGTGGTTAATGGCCGCGTCAACGTTGAGCCCGCGCTATTGGAAATAACCCCAAACGCGCTGGTCGACTCCTTGAAGATTATAAAATAAAAACCCCTTATAGTCCAGCCGACAACCGCTATTCTACCAATAAAAGCCCCTGGCAATTTCCCTTCCGTGTGCCGGAAAGGAATTGCCAGGGGCTTTTATCTGAAGGCGCTACGGATTTATTTCTCGGCTTTAGCCTTGCTGTTGGTTGATTTCGCAGCAGCGGTTACATCGTCAGGTAGCTGCATATCCACCTGCTCTTCCAGCACTTTCTCGGCGTACTGCTCGTGCTCATCCTGGGCATGCTCGGCGGCGGTTTTGGTGCCGTAGATGTGCTCCAGCTCCTGAATCAGGTCGTCTTCAACTTTCAGATCCTTCAGCAAGCCTTCCTTGATATCGTAGACGAGGCCGTGCAGACGAGGCGGGTTTTCGCGCTTGCGGGCATTCTGGATGATGCTGGTTTTGGCCAGGTTGCGCACCTGCTCTACTACATTCAGCTCCACGAGGCGGCGCAGGCGGGCATCTTCGTCGGTGATGCGCAGCAGCTCGGTTTCGTGCACCCGGATAACGTCGCGGATGTTGGTGAGCCAGTTGTCGATAAGGCCGTACTGCTTGTTGCTGGCTGCTGCTGCCACTCCACCGCAGCCGTAGTGGCCTACTACCATAATATCCTGTACGCCTAGCACTTCCACCGCGTATTGCAGCACTGAAAGCAGGTTAAAATCGGTATTCACCACCATGTTGGCAATGTTGCGGTGGGTGAACATTTCGCCCGGGCCGGTGCCGGTGATGGCGCTACCGGGCACGCGGGAATCGGAGCACCCGATGAACAGGTAACGGGGCTTCTGGCCATCGGCCAGCCGGTTGAAAAAGTCCGGATCGGAGGTGCGCATGGTTTTCACCCACTTGCGGTTGTTGTCCAGGATGGATTCGATGCCTTGCATACAGGGAAAAGGGAAACGGTAGGAAGAAAAAGCGGGTGGCAGGACGCCGGCTGACTAGTGACCCAGCACGGCTACCTGAGGTACGTCTACGAGTTCCAAACGGATACCCCGGTCGGGGGCCGCCAGGCGGAAGTTTTCAATTACCTCCAGCACATCGTAGTCGATGGAGGCGGAGTTGGAGCCGTCGATGACCACGTGCGCGTTGTCGGGCAACTCAGTCAGCACTTTCACTATGCTGGCTTTATTGAGAAAAGAAACCTGCTCAGCCAGCTTCAGGTAGATGGTATCGGGCTGGTGCGGGGTGGTGGCGGCACTCAGGAAAAAGGCCTGCTCGTAGTTGGCCTTCAGCACAAAGAAAATACCTACAACCAATCCTATCGTCACACCTTTCAGCAGATCCGTGAACAGGATGGCCAGCACCGTGATAATAAAGGGTAGAAACTGCTGCCAGCCCAACTGAAACTGGTTGCGGTAGAGCATAGGGCGAGTCAGGCGGAAACCAACTACCAGCAGCACCGCGGCCAGCGCCGAAAGCGGAATACGGTTGAGCAACGGGCCCAGAAACAGCAGACTTACCAACAGCAGCAGCCCGTGAACAAAAGCCGATAGGCGCGTCTGGGCGCCGGCGTTGATGTTGGCCGAGCTACGCACGATAACGGCCGTGAGCGGCAGGCCGCCCAGCACCCCGCTCACCATGTTTCCCAAGCCCTGAGCCAGCAGTTCACGGTTGGGCGGCGTCACGCGGTTGTGCGGATCCAACTTATCCACGGCTTCTACACTCAGCAGGCTTTCCAGCGAGGCCACAATGGCAATCGTCAGACCCACGGTGTAAGTGGCTGGCCGCATGAAGGCCGACCAGTCGGGTGCGGTAAACGTGTTCAGAAAGTCATTCAGGGAAGTAATTCTGGGCAGCTGCACCAAGTGCTCGGGGCGGATACGCAGCGTGGGAGCGGCCGTATCAAGCACCATGTTGATCAGAATGGAGAGGATAACAACTACCAGCGCCGCCGGCACCAAACGTAGCGTCTTCACTTTCTTTACCAGCACATTATCCCACAGCAGCAGCAGTCCCAGCGAGAAAAGACCAATCAGGGCCGAGCCTGGGCTGATGGCGTTCAGGGCGCTTTGGATGGCTGAAAAGGTATTCTGCCCGTTGAACTGCAGAAAGGTCATGTCCTCGAAGTAGTCGGTATCTGCCCCCAGAAAGTGAGGTATCTGCTTGAGAATCAAGATAAGTCCAATAGCTGCCAGCATACCCCGGATAACCGAGGAAGGGAAATACAGTGCCACAAAGCCAGCCCGGAACACGCCCAGCAGCACTTGCACGGCTCCTGCTATAACCACGGCCGCCAGGAGCGCCTCAAAGGAGCCGAGCGTTTGAATGGCCGTAACGATGATAGCCGTAAGCCCCGCGGCTGGACCGCTCACGCTCAGCTGCGAGCCGCTAAGCATAGAGACGATCAACCCGCCTACCATACCGGCAATGATGCCCGACAGCAGCGGCGCATTGGAAGCCAGGGCAATGCCCAAGCACAGCGGCAGGGCAACCAGAAAAACAACCAGCCCGGCGGGCAGGTCGCTGGCTAGGGAGCTGAAAGGAGAACGGGGCGCCGGCGCAACGGTGGAGGCGCCGGAAACAGGAGATTGAGAAACCATGCAGGACAAGGAGGGTAAAGCGCTCCACTCGGAGCAAGCCAACTTCGGACTACAAGATTATGTCTGGGGGGTTAAGCCCCGGTTAAAAGAGAATTAAATTCAGATTAAACCCCTTGTTTCTAGGCAGCGGGCATTTCCAGCCATACGCTGGTGCCCTGCCCCAACTGGCTTTGCACCCGGATTTCGCCCCCGTGCAAAGCCATAATCTTAGCCGTGAGCGGCAGGCCGATGCCGTGACCGGGCACAGTGCGCACGGCTTCGGCCCGGAAGAATGGCACGAAAACCTGCTTGCGGTCGGCCTCACTCATGCCCATGCCCTGGTCGTGCACCAGCAAACTCACGCGGCCCGCCTGGGTGCTCAAGCTGGCCACTATAGGCTGGTCGGTTTGAACGGAAAACTTGCAGGCATTTTCGAGCACGTTCAGCATAGCCGAGAGCAGCAGCGCCTCATTGCCCCACACCAGATACGGCGTGGCCGACGCCGCTTCCTGAAACTCCAGGTCGATGCGGCTGGTGGGGTGGCGGCGCTGCATTTCCTCGTGGGCCTGCAGCAGCAATTCGTCGAGGCGGAGGTTGGTGCGGGCAATCTGCGAAGGGTCGTCGGAGGCGCGGGCAATCTGCAGCAGACCGTTGGTGAGGTCTTTGAGCAGACGGGCCGCATCCAGAATACTTTGCAGCACGCGCCGGTACTCGGCGGCCGGGCGCTCCTTCTGGAGCAACGCCACTTCCAGCTCGCCAATGAGTGAGGTAAGCGGGGTGCGCAACTCGTGGGAGGCGTCGCGCACAAACGTGCGCTGGCCCACGAAAGCGGTTTCCAGCCGGTCGAGCAGGCGGTTGAAGCGCTGCGCCAGGTGCGACACCTCGTCCTGCCCGTTCTGGGCCTGCGAAAGGCGGCGGTGCAGGTCGGAGCCCGTAATGCCATCCACCTCCTGTACCATGCGCTGCATGGGCCGCAAGGCCTGTCCGGCAAAAAACCACCCCCCAATGCCTACCAGTACCAGCGCCACCAGCAGCCCGCCGCCCAGAATCACGCGCAGGCTGGTCAGTTGCTTGGCGTGGTCGGTGTCCATCGACGAGGCTATGACGACGAAGGTGCGGTGCCGCTGCAGGTCGTGGTAGCGCAGGCCTACTGTTTGCCGGAAATTGTGCTCCCGCCATACTTCCCGCCCGGTCTGTCGCACGGCCTGCAGCCGGTTGGATGGCACCTTGGCCTGGGGCGTGGCGCCTTCGCGGAAAACCAGCCGGGACCGTTCATCATACACGCGCACCTCCTCCTCGGGCAGGGTACGGTAGAACTGGCGCAGGTAGCGCCTATACGAGGCGCGGCTGACTTCATCGGTGCGGTTGGCCCCATCGGCGTATACGTGGCCTACCACCAGCGCCCGCGCAAACAGGCTGCTGGTGAAGGCGTCGCGGCCGGTGCGGTAGCTGAAGTAGTACACCAGGCTCGAAAACAGAATCAGCGTCACGGCCAGAATGACTCCAAACTGCAAAGCCAGCCGCATCCGTATCGTCATAATGCTTGGTTGCTTGAATGGGTTGCTGGTCGAATGGTTTTCTGGCTGAATGGCTGTCTGGCTGAACGTCCTGTCGGGCTTGTCGAGGCATTCCGGGTGCGAATATTGTCATTGCAATGACCACGCGGGCAAACGGGCCCGGTACATGGCCTGATGCGCCCCTCGGAACGACATTCGACTAGCAACCCATTCAACCATCTACCCATTTCAGTCCTCCTTCAGCACGTAGCCCATGCCCACGAGGGTGTGGATGAGCTTGGGCGAGAAGTCCTTGTCAATTTTTTTGCGGAGGAAGTTGATGTACACGTCGATAACGTTGGAGCCGGTATCGAAGGACGTTTCCCAGACCTGCTCCAGAATATCCACCCGCGACACGACCCTGCCCTGGTT
The DNA here is from genome assembly GCF_015773195.1 of Hymenobacter guriensis. Classification (GTDB taxonomy): domain Bacteria; phylum Bacteroidota; class Bacteroidia; order Cytophagales; family Hymenobacteraceae; genus Hymenobacter; species Hymenobacter guriensis. Next base: position 101,642 of record NZ_JADWYK010000017.1, on the reverse strand, counting down.
GCGTAGCAGAAAATGCAGCAGGGCAAACTCCCGGGCCGTGAGCTGAATGGGCTGCCCGGCGCGCATTACCTGCTTGCGCACGGGGTCCAGCGTGAGGTCGGCCAGGCGCAGCGGGGCCTCGCCGGTGGGGTTTTCCTGGCGCCGCCGCGTGAGGGCCCGGATGCGCGCCAGCAGCTCCTGAAACGCAAAGGGCTTCACCAGGTAGTCGTCGGCCCCGGCATCGAGGCCCCGGATTTTGTCGTCCGTTTCGCCCAGGGCCGTGAGCATTAGTATGGGCACGCTGGTGTTCTGCGCCCGGATGCGGCGGCACACATCCAGCCCATTAAGGCCCGGCAGCATCTGGTCCAGCACAATCAGGTCGTAGCTGGAGGCCAGGGCCTGCTGCAGGCCCTGCAGCCCGTCGTAGGCTACGTCCACGGCATGGGTTTGCTCGCTCAGGCCCTTTTCCAGGAAAGCCGCCACTTTGGGCTCGTCTTCTACCAGCAGTATCTTCATCAGGGCAAAAAAATTAGGTGTGCTTAGCTGCCAACCCCGGCGCAGCCGTTCCGGTTATGCCTGGTCGCGTTTTTTTACCATCGTCAGGATGGTAGCCACGGCCACAGTTTCGCCGGTTTCGTCGGATACGTCCACCAGCCAGCGTACAATGCCCTTGGCTACGTCCTCGGCGTCGCGCTTTTCCTGCCCGATTTTTTCTTTCACCGTCAGCTTCACCCCGATGGTCATGCCCGGGTACACCGGTTTGGTGAAGCGGCACTCGTCGAGGCCGTAGTTGAGTAGCACCGGGCCTTTGCGCGGGTCCACAAACATGCCGGCGGCCTTACTCAGGATATAGTAGCCGTGGGCCACGCGCCCCGTAAACAAGGTCCCTTCCAACGAGGTGGCGTCTACGTGGGCGTAGAAATTGTCGCCCGATACCTGGGCAAAGCTGGTAATATCGGCTTCCGTGACGGTGTGGCGGTGGGTAGTGTACGTCTGCCCGATTTCCAGCTCCTCGAAGTAGTGCTGAAACGGGTGCTTGTCCTTTTCGATCTGCCGGGCTTTGGGCTGATACACCTCCGTAATGGCCGTAATCATGCTGGGGGAGCCCTGAATGGCCACGCGCTGCATAAAGTGCTCCACGCCGCGCATGCCGCCCATTTCCTGTCCGCCGCCGGCCCGGCCGGGTCCGCCGTGCACCAGCAGCGGCAGCGGGGAGCCGTGCCCGGTACTTTCCTTAGCTACTTCCCCGTTCAGCACCAGAATGCGGCCGTGGTGGGTGGCCGCGCCCAGCACAAAGTCCTGCGCCACGTGGGGGTCGTTGGTAGCCACGGAGCATACCAGGGAACCTTTGCCCAGGTTGGAAAGCGCAATGGCTTCGTCCACATCCTTATAAGGCATGAGCGTAGCGACCGGCCCAAAGGCTTCCACCTCGTGGGTATCGGTGAACCGGAATGGCTCGGAGTTCAGCAGCACGATGGGCGACATAAACGCGCCTACTTTGCAGTCGCCACCGATAACCTGCACGTTGTCCAAGTCGCCGTACACGATGGGCGTATTTTTGGCCAGCTGCTCTACCTGCTGGCGCACTTTGCGCACCTGGTCCATGCCGGCCAGTGCGCCCATGCGCACCCCCTCGGCCTGCGGGTGGCCCACGGTGGTTTGCGCCAGGGCCTTCCCCAGCGCAATCTGCACATCCTCCACCAGGGTTGAGGGCACGATAATGCGGCGGATGGCGGTGCATTTCTGCCCGGCTTTGGCCGTCATTTCCTTGCGCACTTCCTTGATGAACAGGTCGAACTCCGCGGTTCCCGGCACAGCGTCGGGTCCCAGCACGGCCGAGTTCAACGAGTCGGCCTCCAGGTTGAAGGGCACGGCTTCGGAAATGATGCGCGGGTGGCTCTTGAGCTTGCGGCCGGTTTCGGCCGAGCCGGTGAAGGTGACGACATCCTGGTACGTGACGTGGTCCAGAATGCCGTGGCCGGAGCCGCACACGAGCTGCAACGCCCCCTCGGGCAGAATTTTCGACTTGATGATTTCGCGCACCACGGCCTCGGTCAGGTAGGCGGTGGGCACGGCCGGCTTCACGATGGCAGGCATACCGGCCAGCAGGTTCACCGCAATTTTCTCCAGCATACCCCAGATGGGGAAGTTGTAGGCGTTGATGTGCACCGCTACTCCTTCTTTCGGCACCAGAATGTGGTGGCCCATGAAGTTGCCGGCCTTCGACAGCGCAATCGGGTCCGACTCCACGTAGAACGGTTTGTCGGGAAACTTGCGGCGCAGGGAGGCATTGGCGAACAGGTTGCCGATACCGCCTTCAATATCAATCCAGGAGTCGGCGCGGGTGGCTCCGCTGCGGTAGCTGAGCGTGTAGAAGTCTTCCTTCTTGCTGTCCAGGTGCAGGGCCAGGGCCTTGATCATGCGGCCCCGCTCGTGGAAGGTCATCTTACGCAGGGCCTTGTTGCCCACGCGGCGGCCGTAGTCGAGCATAGCCTCAAAGTCGAGGCCTTCACCGTTGGCAATGGCTACGACTTCGCCGGTGCTGGCATCGTAAAGTTCCTGTTGGGCGCCGGTGCCGGGCATCCAGCGGCCCAGGGCGTAGTTTTCGAGGGTGGGGATCATAGGGGTGGGAAAAGAGAAGCGGGAGCTTTACAGCTCGCGGGGTTTACTAACGAGTTAGGATCAAGGAAGCAGGCTCGGGCTACTGCCTGCGCTCATTCCAGGTCTGGTAATGCGTTTCCTGCACCGGCCGGTCGGCGGGGATTTCGCGCAGGGGCTCGCAGGCCTGCAGCGTAGCTTGGCAGTCGGCGGGCAGCTGCATGTACACGCGGGTGCCCTCGGTTTTCCAGGCCAGCATGTCGTCGCTCACCTGCCGGATGATTTTGTGGGGGTTGCCCACCACGAGGCTGCGCGGCGGAATCACCTCATCGGCCCGGATAAAGCTGAGCGCCCCGATGATGCTTTCGTCGCCGACCTGCACGCGGTCCATGATGACGGCATTCATGCCTACCAGCACATTGCGGCCAATGGTGGCGCCGTGAATGATGGCACCGTGGCCGATATGGGCCATTTGCTGCAGCAGCACAGTAGTACCCGGGAACATATGCACGGTGCAGTTTTCCTGCACGTTGCAGTTGTCTTCAATGATGATCTGCCCCCAGTCGCCGCGGATGGCGGCGCCCGGACCGATGTACACCTGCCGGCCAATGATGACGTTGCCTGTAACCGTCGCCTGCGGATGCACAAAAGCCGTTTCGTGAACCACCGGCACAAAACCGTTGAATGCGTAAATCATAGAATGAAAGCGGCGCTTTAAGAGCTGCCAGCCAAAGGTAGCAGGCCGGGCGGTTGCACTTCTGCCCGGCTACCACACCCCGAAAGTAACAGGCTGGACTGACTTCCGGGCTTAAGCCGTCGTTGGCTGCTCGCTGAATTTTCGCCTGCTGAAACGCCCTGGCTCACCTCCCACAGCTCATGAACCAACAATGACAAAATTATGTACAATCGCCCAAAAGTCAATAAATCAAACGTTTGCGGGCACGATTGCGGCGGTGAGTGACTACTCACAAAAAATAGTGAGGCAGTACTTACTTTCAATCAAAGGATATGTCGTACTATTGTAACGTTATCAGCAAGCAAATCCCCCCGGCTTGCTGATAATGAAATTCCCACGTCCTGTTTGCCAGGTGTAACCCCACCCCATCTGGCGTTTTTCGAGTACTGCGCGCCTGATCGGCCGCCGCTGGTAACCGAAAGCAGTGTAGCCGGCCGATTCGGTGCTCCCGAGTCGGCCGGCTTCCGTTTTGACCCTACTGCAGTCCTACTCCTACCCTTCCCAGGTTTCTACCTACCGGCTGAAAACAGCTTGTACTTTCCCCGAAAGCAGCAGCCCACCTCTGGCTGCATATTCCCTTTTCAGGAAACAGCAGTTGGAAGTGGGCTACCCCAAGCGGCAGGTTTCTGGCTACTGCTTTACAAACGTATGCTTTTCCGTATGGCCCGCGCTTTCCAGCCGGAGCTGGTACAAGCCGGCGGCCAGCCGGGAAACGTCCACCGCCTGCCGACGGAAGCCTTGCAGCGCCTGCGTCAGCACCAGCTTGCCGGTGGCGGAGTAGATGCGCAGCGTAGTAGCTGGCGCCCCCAAGGGCAACTCAACGTGTAGGGTTTCCGTGGCGGGGTTGGGGTAAAGACTGGCGCGGGCCGCACCCACTGCTTGGCCGCTGGCGGCAGTAGCTGTGGGTGTGGCAAACAGCTCCACGTTATCGAGGCTGCACCAGTTGCCGGCGTTGGCGTCCGACCACAGGCCGATTTCGCACTGCCCGTTCGTTACCTGAATTCCCGTAAGCTGAATCTGCGTCCAGGTGCTGGCAACGGGCAGGGCCACGTTCATTTCGGCGCCCCCGAAGCTTTTGGCGTACAGCTGGCAGGCTTTCTGGCCCCCTCCGTTCATGGCCCAGGCTTTCAGCATATAGGTGCCATTGGGCAAGCCGGTTTTAAGCTGATAGGTGCTGGCCTGGTACGCGGAACCCAGCCAGTGCGTGAGGCGGTAGGGGCTGGCCTGGCCGCCGGTTTCAGTTTTGTCGGCGGCGTAGTTGCCGGCGGTGTTGGCCCAGCTCGACCAGGCCGTGGGCGTCTGCGTGGCGCCGTCGGCCTCGAAGCCGGGGTTAGCCAGCACGTTGGTGCCCGTGGGCGTGGTAGGTGGGAGTGTGGGCGTCACCAGGAAGGCATTCAGGGCCGCGGTGGGCTTGCCGTCGTTGCTGAAGGCGCTGAGCTGGTAGCCGCTGAAGCTGCGGTAGCCCTGCGGCTCCCAGTAGAATACGCCCAGGCCCTGGCTGTTGGGCACGGCAAACACCGCGTTCTGCACCGCCACCAGCATGTCGTACACTTTCTGGGGCTCGTTGGCACAGTCGCCGCCTATTTCCGACACGACCACCTGCTTGCCGTAGCGGCTGGCCATGTCGTTAAGGTTGTATTGCAGGCTGCTGAGGGAAACGGTATAGTCCTGGTTGAGCCAGTAAGGGTAGTACGACAGGCCTATCACGTCGTACTTGCCGCCGTTGGCCGTGAGCTTGTCGAAAAACGAGCGGAACCGGGCATTGTCGTTGCCCTTATCAAGGTGAACAACCACTTTGCTGGTGGGGCTAACGGCCTTCACCGCGTCGTAGCCTTTGTTGATGAGCTGGGTAAGCTGCCCGAAGTTGGCAGTGCTGCCTTCGGGCCACAGCATGCCGCCCGGTATTTCGTTGCCGACCTGCACCCATTCCGGCGTCACGCCGTTGGCCTTCAGGCTGCTGAGTACCTCGTAGGTATGGTCGTACACGTCCTGCTGCAGCTGGCTGAAGGTGTGGTCTTTCCAGGCGGCGGGCTTGGTTTGCTGGCCGGGGTCAGCCCAACTGTCGCTGTAGTGGAAGTCAATCATGAGACGGAACCCCATGTCTTTGGCCCGGGTAGCCATGGCCACTACCTCGGCGGGGCTGCAGTGCCCGTTCACCCAGTCCACCATCGACGGATTGACCCACACCCGCAGCCGGATGGAGTTGATGCCTTTGTCCTTGAGCAGCTGAAAGCAGTCCTGCTGCACACCCTGCTCGTCGTAGAACTTATAGCCATTGGCTTCCATCTGCTGGAGCCAACTCGTGTCGGCGCCCTTGGCAAAGGCTTGGGCCGAAACCAGCGTTGGGCGAAGCCAGACGCTGCCCAGCAACAGCCCGACCAGAAATAGCTGGCGGACGTTTAGTGCGCGGAGAAACTTTTTCATGGAAAAGCCCGACGGGTAAATTCTACGGGAAAGACAAGTAGCTTGTGGGCTGTTTTCCAGCCAACTGGAAAGAAAGGCAACCAAGTTGAACAACCGATTGTGCAACGCTGCAACAGACGCGGTGGCCATAATATCGATGAAGCGCTTACCTTTGTGCAAACGTTTGCACAAAGGTAAGGAATGTGGTACGCAAAACCCATTGGTACTCACAAAGTGTTTCTTCCGCCAAAACCTGCTGGCTTACGTGCGCCATCTTTCATTCCCGCTTTTCTTTTGCCTCTATCATGAAAGATTTTATTGCTCGGTACGCCCGGCGCGGTATGCTGGCAGGCGCCCTGCTGGCATCTTCCCTGGCGGCCACGGCCCAGGCCCGCCGGGAATACCTGCTGACCTCCGACTGGAAATTCGCGCTGGGCGACCTGCCCGACGCTGCCCGGCCCGAATTTTCGGACGCCAAGTGGCAAACCGTGCAGGTGCCCCACGACTGGGCCATCTACGGGCCGTTCGATAGCCGCAACGACCTACAGAAAGTTCGTATTGAGCAGAACAACGAGAAGGAAGCCAAAACCAAAGCCGGCCGCACCGGCGGGCTGCCGTTCATTGGCACGGGCTGGTACCGGCGGCGGCTGGAGTTGCCCCAGTTCGGGCCGGGCAAGCGGGCCGTGCTGCTGTTTGATGGAGCCATGAGCAACGCCCACGTGTTCGTGAATGGCCGCGAGGTAGGCTACTGGCCTTACGGCTACAACTCGTTTTCCTTCGACATCACCGACTTTCTCCGCCCTGACGGCCGCAACACCCTGGCCGTGCGCCTGCAAAATCAGCCGGAGTCGTCGCGCTGGTACCCCGGGGCCGGCCTCTACCGCAACGTCCACCTCATCGTCACCGACGACGTGTATATTCCGGTGTGGGGCACTTATCTCACCACGCCGGAAGTTACGGCCGACTACGCCCGGGTAAAGCTGGCTACCGAAGTGGCCGTGCCGCCTGGCCGGCTGATCGGCCGCAAGGGTGCCGAAATCGACGTGAAAGGCAGCCACGACGAGCACATTGGCCGGGGCGCCATGAAGAAGGTGCTGTTTTTGCGCCTCGATACGGACATTCAGACGGCCGACGGCCAGGTGGTGGCCACCAGCAGCACGCCGCTGGAAAGCGGCCTGCCTGTATGTGAGCAGGCTTTCACCATCCTTCAGCCGCAACTGTGGAGCCCGGAAACCCCTACGCTCTACACGGCGGTTTCGCGGCTCTATGTTAAAGATGCGCGGGCCGATACCGCCTTCCGGCTAACCGACGAGTACCAGACGCGCTTCGGGATTCGCTCTTTTAAGTTTGAGCCGGAGAAAGGCTTTTCGCTGAACGGGCAGCCACGCAGGTTCAAGGGTGTGTGCAACCACCACGACCTGGGCCCGCTGGGCGCGGCCGTCAACACCGCGGCTTTGCGCCGCCAGCTTACGCTACTCAAGGAACTGGGAGCCGATGCCATTCGGACCACCCACAACATGCCGGCTCCGGAGTTGGTGAGCCTGGCCGACGAAATGGGCTTTATGCTCATCGTAGAGGCTTTTGATGAGTGGAAAACGCCCAAGGTGAAAAATGGCTACAGCCAGTACTTCGACGAGTGGTCGGAAAAAGATGTGGTGAACATGGTACGCCGCGACCGGAACCACCCCTCGGTTGTGCTGTGGAGCATCGGCAACGAAGTGCCCGACCAGTGGGCCCCCGGTGGCACCAAGCTCGCCCGGCGCCTGCAGGACATTGTGCACCGCGAAGACCCCACTCGCCCCGTCACGGCCGGCATGGACCAGTTTGATGCGGCCGTGAGCAATGGCTTTGCTGCACTGCTCGACGTGCCGGGCTTCAACTACAAGCCCCACCGCTACGCCGAGGCCTACGGCAAGCTGCCGCAGGGCATGCTGATGGGCTCGGAAACGGCTTCCACCGTCAGCTCGCGTGGGGTGTACAAGTTCCCGGTGGTGAAGGCCAAGGACAAGCAGTACCCCGACAACCAGTCGTCGTCGTACGACCTGGAGGCCAGCAACTGGTCGCAGACGCCCGACGAGGAGTTCGTGATGCAGGATGATCTGCCTTACAACCTAGGCGAGTTCGTCTGGACGGGGTTCGACTACCTGGGGGAGCCGTGGCCCTACGACGAAAAGTGGCCTTCGCACAGCTCCTACTTCGGCATCTTTGATTTGGCCGGCATCCCAAAGGACCGCTACTACCTATACCGGGCGCGCTGGAATGCCAACAAGCCCACGCTGCACCTGCTGCCGCACTGGACCTGGCCCGGCCGCGAAGGCCAAACCACGCCCGTTTTCGCCTACACCAATTACCCCTCGGCCGAGCTATTTGTGAACGGCGTAAGCCAGGGCCGCCAGACCAAAGCTTCTTCCGACCAGCCCCAGACGCGCTACCGCCTGATGTGGAATGAGGTGAAGTACCAGCCCGGCAGCATCAAGGTGGTAGCCTATGACGCCGCCGGCAAGGCTGTGGCCGAAGAGGAAGTGCGTACCGCCGGTAAGCCCCACCATATCCGTCTCGTAGCCGACCGCACCAACCTTGCCGCCGACGGCCAGGACCTAGCCTACGTGACGGCCCGCATCGAAGACGCTCAAGGCAACCTCTGCCCCGAAGCCACTTCCCAGCTGCAGTTTAAGGTGAGCGGAGCGGGCCGCTTCCGGGCCGTAGCCAATGGCGACGCCACCAACCTGGAAGTCTTTCATCAGCCGCGTATGAAGGCTTTCCAGGGGATGCTGGCAGCTATAGTTCAAGCATCTGAGCAAGCCGGGGAAGTGCAGCTGAAAGCCACTGCCCCCGGCCTGAAAGGCGCTACAATCACGCTGCAAACGCAGAAGAAGGCAGTAGACTAGGTTCCTCGGTGGCCTTACCGGCTGACAAAGAAAGCCCCTATCAGGATGGATAATCTGGTAGGGGCTTTTTCTATGCAGCGGACATTTTGCTCGTGAAAAAGCGCTTTCAGAACAGTAGGCACACGTTGAATAGGTTGGACGATAAAATTTTAGAAAAAATATTTTTCACCCTGTATGATAACTTTAAGTTATACCATATAACTCCAGGTAATTCAAAGTTGCTCCGCTTCTGATTTTTCGCATGTACTTGCCATATGAGCTATCTGAATCTGGTATGCGCTGGATGAAACCCACTATACTGAACGCACAATGAGGCTAATGGCATTTTCAATCCACCATCTGTTACCGGGAAATTGCCAGCAGGCGGCCTGTTCTTGTTCTATCCAGCAAGCGGGGCATTCATAAGCTTTCGTTATGATGCCAAAATCCACCCGAAGCCTTTTCGAGCGCCTATAGCACTGTTATACAGCAGTAAACACAGAAAGGCATTTGCGTTTTCAGAAAAACGTCTTCTACATTTGCTGTACCAATCCTTGCCTAAGCAGGATTGTTTTTAGACAGTGGCGCGTAGCAATCAACTTAACAACGCGTCGTCAACCCACAGCCTTCCGAAACGAAGCTACCCCAAGCCCTGACCACATAAAGCAAGTTGTTGTGGACGCTAACATCCAGCCGTACGCTTTGCCATCTGCCTTCTTTGCTGCTCAGTCTGGCTGTTGTTGCCGCGCTGCTCTGGAGTGGATGGGCATGGTCGTAAGCCGGGGTTGTTGAGCGAGGTCTACCGCTGTTCAGTCTGAGTGCTACACACGAGCACCAAATAGCTTGGGCTAGCCTGACTATCGCGCCTGCAGGGCGGCAAGGGCTGATGCCAAAGCAGGTAGCGCATAGTGCAAAAGCACGTGACGCGCTTTCAGGTTCAGCACCAGAATCCTAGTGCTTCTCTCCTTTGCTCAACCAGCCTAGCTGGCTGCCGGGCACAGTATGGCTTACTCCGCTTTGCACGGTGGTATGGCCATGCCTCGCCCAACTGCACCAGAGTTGGTAGCGCATCCTGGTTTTTTCTTATTCCCGCCTTGAATACCGTTGTCTTAGACAGGCTGGGTAGTAGCTGCAAAAACGGCCTTTCGCTACTCAAAAGCAGAAATTCAAAACTGTTTAGGTCAAACGAAGCTGGCTGCATTCAGCGGATGTGCATTCCTGGCATCAGTTAAAGTGCAATAGCGCCATAGCGTAGCGGCTGATGCGCCGAACTCCATTTCTTCATACCGCAGGCTCGGCGCCAAACCGATGCGCAGCGCCAATCCGCGCTGGCGGCAGGCTACCCGAAAAGTCAAAAACCCTCTTCTTTCCATGAAACATCATTTACCCTTTCTTATACTGGCGCTGGGCGTTGCAGGGACGACAGCGGCGACGCCTTCTACTTCCGGCCGCCTCAGCCTCGTAACTGCGGCGGGGCCGGTTACCGGTAAAGTACTGGACGAAAGCGGGGCCGGCCTGCCGGGCGTGACGGTGCGCGTAAAAGGCACGACCGATGGCACAACCACGGCCCCCGATGGCACCTTCACGCTGCCGGCCGTGGAAGAAAATGCTACCCTCATTTTATCTTTTATCGGCTACAAAGCTCAGGAAATCAAAGCCTCGCGGGCGGCCAACCTGACGGTGCGCCTGGTGCCCGACCAGGGCCAGCTAAACGAAGTGGTGGTAGTGGGCTACGGCACCCAGCAGCGCAAAAACCTGACCGGCTCCATCGTGAAGGTAGACCCCTCGGACACCAAGGAGCTGCCCGTGGGGAGCTTCGATGCCCAGCTGCAGGGCAAGGTGTCGGGCGTGCAGATTTCGTCGAACTCCGGGGTGCCGGGCGGGGCCGTGAACGTGCGGGTGCGGGGGGCCACCACCATCAACGGCTCCAACACGCCGCTGTACGTGGTGGACGGGGTGTTTATGAACAACAACAGCCTGCAAACTATCAGCACCGGCGGCAAGGCCTCCTCCCCCATTGCTGACCTCAACCCGGCCGACATCGAAAATGTGGAGGTGCTAAAAGACGCCGACGCCACGGCTCTGTACGGGGCCCGCGGCGCCAATGGCGTTATCCTGATTACGACCAAGCGCGGCAGCTACAACCAGAAGCCCCGTATCAGCCTGAATGTGTCGCAGGGCTGGGCCAAAGCCGCCAAGCTCTGGGACCTGACTACGGGCCCCGAGCATGCCCGGTTGGTAAACGAAAACTGGCTGAACACCACCGGCCCCACCCCGCATACCACCGAAAACGTGCCCTACCGGCCCATAGCGGCGGGTGGGCGCGGGCTGCCGGAAGAGCAGCCAACCTTCGACCGGCTGGGGCAGGTGTTTCGCACGGCGCGCCTGCAGAACTACGATGTATCGGTGGCCGGGGGCAGCGCCAGCACCCGCTACTACATAGGTGGGGGTTACACCAAGCAGGAGTCCATTCTGCGGCCCATCGGGTTTCAGCGGGCCAGCTTCAAGGTGAACCTCGACCAGCAGCTTTCCGACAAGGTGCAGATTGGGGTGAGCAACTCGTTTTCGCGCACGTTCCGCAACGAGGGCCGCGCCGGCGACGGCCCGGCCGGTGGGCTGCTGCAGGCCGCTCTGCATACGCCTACGCTGCTTTCGCCCTACGATGCCAGCGGCCGGCTGGTGGGCCGCGCCAGCTTCGACAACGTGGAGCTGCTCATCAACAACTACGACGTCAACTCCACCAGCCTGCGCTACATCGGCAACCTCTACGGCGACGTGCAGCTGCTGCCCAACCTGAAGTTCCGCACCAGCTTCGGGGTCGACTACAACAACTACGACGAGGAAGAATACTGGAACACGCTGCTCATTGCCGGCGCCGGCGTGGGCGGGCTGGCTACCTCCAGCATCACCCAGTACACGTCTTTACTCAACGAAAACACGCTGATCTACCGCCAGCAGCTGGGCAAGCACGGCCTGGGCCTGCTGCTGGGGCAGGGGCTGCAGAGCGACACCAACGGCCGCACGTTTGCCCAGGGCACGGGCTTTCCCAACAATGCCTTCCGGGAAATTTCGGCCGCCTCGGTCACGAGCAGCACCAAAAACTGGTCGGCCTACCGGCTGGCGTCGTTTTTCGGGCGGGCCGACTACAACTTCGACGACCGGTACCTGCTGAACGTGAGCTTCCGGGCCGATGGCTCCTCCCGCTTCGGCAAGGCCAACCAGTGGGGCTACTTCCCGAGCGTGGGTGCGGCCTGGCGCATCAAGCAGGAAAGCTTCCTGCAGGACGTGCCTTTTCTGAGCGACCTGAAGCTGCGCGCCTCCTACGGCATCACCGGCAACCAGAACGGCATCGGCAACTTCGCGGCTCGGGGGCTATGGGCAGGCGGGGCCAACTACCTGGGCAGTGCTGGTATTGCACCCCAGCAGCTGGCCAATGCCGACCTGAAGTGGGAGCAAACCTCCCAGGCCAACGTGGGACTGGATGTGGCCTTCTTCGAAGGCCGGGTGGGCCTGGAAGTGAATGCCTACTACAAATACACCAAAAACGGCCTGATTCAGCTAGCCGAGCCGGCCACCACGGGTTTCGGGGGGTACTGGGCCAATGCGGTGGAAGTAAGCAACAAAGGGCTAGAATTTGTGCTGAACACGGTGAACGTGCGCACTGAAGGCTTCAGCTGGAACACCAGCCTGAACGTGGCCAGCAACGCCAACAACATCGAAAAGCTGGCCACGCCCACCAAGTTCGGCAGCCGCGACCTGATTCTGCAGCAAGAAGGCCACCCGCTGTATTCCTTCTGGGTGTACAAGCAGCTGTACGTGGATGCGCAAACCGGTAACGCCGTGTACGACGACGTGAACGGGGACGGCAAGATTACGGCCGCCGACCGGCAGATTGTGGGCAGCATCTGGCCTAAGTTCTTTGGCGGGCTGAGCAATTCCATCAGCTACAAAGGCTTTGATGCCAACGTGCTGGTGGCCTTCCAGTACGGCAACGAAGTGTACAACCACAACCGCTTCTTCGGGGAAGGCGGCGGTGCCCGCGACGAGGCCCGCGTCATCTTCGCCAGCAACCTGGACCGCTGGCAGAAGCCCGGCGACCAGACCAACATCCCCCGCCCCGACGGCATCAACGTGAACAACTACCTCGATGGCGGCAGCCGCTGGCTGGAAGACGGCTCCTTTGTGCGCCTGCGCAACCTGAGCCTGGGCTACACGCTGCCCGCCTCGCTTACCCACGGCGTGTTCAATGGGTCGGTGCGGCTGTACGCACAAGGCACCAACCTGGCGCTGCTCACCAAGTACAGCGGCCTCGACCCCGAGTCGGCGGCCAGCAGCGACGCCAACCAGCAGGGCATTGACCTAGGCACCCCGCCCCAGCCGCGCAGCGTGCAGGTCGGCATCAACGCCACTTTTTAATTCCCCTTCTGAAAGTAGCTGGTAGCTGGGCTGAGGTATCGACCTGCAACCAGAAATCAGGAACCAGAAACCCGAATCATCATGTCTACTGCCTACCTAAAAATCGTCGCTCTTTTCGCTTCCATTGCCCTGACCTTTAGCGTATCGGCCTGCGAGGACTTCCTGGACGTAGCTCCCCGCGAATCGGTAGCCGACGACCAGACCATTACCGACCAGAAATCGGCCGCTACAGCTCTGAACGGGGTGTATAGTGCTCTGGCCAGCGGCGGCTATTACGCCACCAGCTTCCAGAGCATCGGCTACCTGACTGGCGACAACATCAAGTGGACCGGCACCCAGTCGCAGGTGCAGGAGTTCATCAACCACAACGTACGGGCCGACAACTCCACTATCAGCACCGTGTGGTCGTCGATTTACGTGACCATCAACCGCGCCAACCACGTCATCAGCAAAGTGCCCGGCGTGACGGACCCGCTGCTGACCGAGGCGCTGCGCAACCAGTACGTGGGTGAGGCCTACTTCCTGCGGGCTCTGGCTTACTTCGACCTGGCCCGCACTTTCGGCGGGGTGCCTATCATCACTGCGCCTACGCTTACGGCTACTTCCAACCAGGGCATTGCGCGCGCCACGCAGGCCGAAACCTACGCCCAGGCCTTGCGCGACTTGGAGGCGGCCGAGCCCCTGCTGCCCAACCCCGCCACCGTGACCACCAACGACCGGTACCGCGCTACCCAAAAAACGGTGTGGGCCCTGAAAGCGCGGCTGTATCTGTATCAGCAGAACTGGGCCCAGGCTGAGGATTACGCCAGCCGCCTTATCGGCGACAACGCAAACTATCAGCTGGTAGCTCCCTTCAATGCCTGGTTTGCGGGCAACGTGCGTGGCAGCCGTGAGTCGGTATTTGAGGTGTTCTACAACGGCACCACCGAGGTAAACGGCCACCGCGGGCAGTGGCAGCCGACGGCTAACGGCGGCACCCGGCAGTGGGCCCCGAACGATGCGCTGGTGGGCCTGCTTACGGCCGCGCCGAACAACGCGCCCAACGGCCGCAGCACGCTGATTGCGGCGCTGAATCCCACCACCTGGTACGGCAACCTCTACTACCGCAGCCCTGCCTCGGACCCCAGCTACATCTTCCGCATTGCCGAGCTGTATCTGATTCGGGCCGAGGCGCGCGCCCAGCAAGGTAAACTAACCGAAGCACTGGCCGACCTCAATGCTGTGCGGGCCCGCGCCGGGCTGGAAGCCAGTACCGCTGCCACGCTGGAGGAAGCACTGCTGGCCGTGGAAGACGAGCGGCGGCTGGAGTTTGCCCTGGAGCCCCACCGCTGGTTTGACCTGGCGCGCACCGGCCGGGCTACGGCCCTCTTCAAAGACCCGCTGGACCCCAACGCTCCGCTGCCCAACTTCCGCCTGGTGCTGCCCATTCCCATCAGCCAGCTGCAGGTTGATGCGGCCCTCAAGCAAAACGAAGGGTACTAGCCCGGTGGATTTTCCGGCGTGCTACGCCCAGGTATATGATGGACCCCGAAGACTTCTACCACGCCGGCCGTCAGCGGCGGCACATTCCATCGGCGCCTGTCGACTACGATTTTCTTCCCATGCATCTGCACACTCCCATGAGCACAACCTTATCCCCCGCCGCGCCGGTGCTGGAACGGCCGCGTTTCGTAGACCCGGCCCCCAATGCAGCCCCTGAGTACCAGTGGGCGGGCTACGAAAAAGCCCTGTTCCGCTTTGCTTTCCTGTATTTCGCCCTGCAGGTGCTGCCCCTCGACTGGAAGTACTACCGCGACGTAGCCGCCAACTGGTCGGGCTTCTCGTTTGGCGACATCTTCCGGGTGGCGCACTACAGCCCACGCTTTTTCGACGGGCCCGACACGTTCCTCAACTGGGCGGCAGTGGCTTTGCTGGCTGCCGTAGGCGCGGTGGTCTGGAGCTGGATCGATAAAAACCGCCCGGAGTACAACACCCTGTACTACTGGCTGCGGGTGCTGGTACGCTACCGGCTGGCGGCGGGCCTGCTGGCTTATGGCTTCCTCAAGCTTTTCCCTATGCAGTCACCGCCGCCTTCCCTAAGCTTGCTCAACACCCACTACGGCGACCTGAGCAACTGGAAGATTTTCTCGTTGAGTTTGGGCATTGTGCCTTCGTACCAGTCGTTTCTGGGGCTGGTGGAAATCCTGAGCGCGGTGCTGCTGCTGAACCGGCGCACGGCTAGCATCGGGGCCTTCCTCAGCATTTCGTTTCTGGGCAACGTGTTTCTTTCCAACCTGGCCTACGAGGGCGGCGAGTACGTGTACAGCTTCTACCTGCTGGCGCTGGCGTTGGTGGTGCTCTGGTACGATGCCCGCCGCGTAAATGACCTGCTGACCTTGGAGCGCCCGGCCGTTCCGAACCGCTTTCAGCTGGTGCTGCCCGAAAGCTGGCAACGCTCGGGCCGGCAAGTCCTGAAAGCGGGCTTCGTGCTCTTGTTTGTGGGGCTGTACGGCGTGAAAACCTACGCTGCCTACCAGCGCGGCTCCTACCACTACCCTCAGACGCCCGGCCTGCCTGGTGCAGCCGGCCTCTACAACGTGCGCGAGTTCCGGCTAGCGGGCCAGGTGCGCCCTTACTCCGCTACCGACCCGGAGCGCTGGCAGGATGTGGTGCTGGAAAAATGGAACACGCTCAGTGTGCGCTCCAATCGCCCCGTGGCGCTCGACCAGAGCAACACCGAAGCCATTCACTCCCTGGATGCCAACCGCAACTACGAGTTTGCCGGGGCTGCCGGCCGCCATTACTACGCCTATCAGCTCAGCCCCGACGGCCAGACGCTGATGCTGCAGAACCGCAACCCAGGTGAGGGTGCCGATAAGCTCACGCTCCGCCTCACCCGCCCGGATGCCCGCACCATCACGCTCAGCGGCACCGATGCCCAAGGCCGCGACCTGCAGGTGGTGCTGGAAAAGCGCGACAAGAAATACCTGCTCGAAGAAGCCGCCAAAACCGGCCGCCGCGGGGAGCTGAAGCTCTAGCATTTCTCTACCCGAAAACGACTGTTCCGATGTCTACCACCTCTTTCACCCTTGCGCCCGGCCCCGAGGCTCCGGTGGCCCAAGCCAGCCGCTCCGGCTACGCGCCTCCGCCCGTTAAAACGGCCGCCGCGCGGCGGCCCTGGAAACCCTGGCAGCGCGTGCTGTTCCGGGTGGGCTTCCCATTTTTCATTCTCCTTTCCCTGCCCAGCGACCTGGGCTGGTATAAGAACCTATTCACCATCGACTGGCTGCATGGGCATTACCGCGACGTCTACGACATTGCCCGTTTCTCGCCTTCGTTCTTTCTGAAGGGTGGCGCGGAAGGCGGAGCGCCAGCCCTGCTCGGCTACGACAAGTGGTTTATTGCCCTGGGCATTTCGCTGGTCGTTGGCCTGATCTGGACGCTGCTGTCCCGCAAAAAGGAAGAATATGAGGTGCTTTACTACTGGCTGCGCGTGCTAGTGCGCTTCCGGGCCGGCATCGGCATCATTGGCTTTGGCTTCACCAAGGTGTTTCCCACGCAGATGCCTTACCCTTCCATTGGCCTGTTGAACAGTGACTTTGGCGACATGACGGCCCAGAAAATCTTCTGGCTGCAAATCGGCATTGTGCCCTGGTACCAGGTGTTTACGGGCGTGGTAGAAACGCTGGCTGGGGTGATGCTGTTTTTCCGGCGCACCACTTTCCTGGGCGCGGCTCTGCTCCTAGGTGCCCTGGGCGACATCGTATTTGTGAACTTCGCTTACGACGGGGGCGTGCACGTGTACAGCTCCTACTTCGTGCTGCTGGCCGCTTTCCTAATGGTGCAGGACCTGCCCAACCTCTACAACCTGCTGATTCGGGAGCAATACACCGTGCCCCGACACTACTCCCCTCAGTTCAAAGAAGCCTGGCTGCGCTTCACCCGGCTGGGGCTGAAAGTGGCTACTATCGGCATCTTCCTGGTGTACCTGACTTACCTCGAGTACCTCAACTTCACCTACGACCCCTACAAGCAGCCCGCCCAGAAGGGCCTTGCCGAGCTGCGTGGGCTCTACAATGTGGCCGAGTTCCGCCTCAACGGGCAGGTGCTGCCCTACTCCCCGCTCGATAGTGTGCGCTGGCAGCAGGCCACCTTCGAGAAGTGGACCAGCTTCACCTACAAAGTAAACCGCCCCCACAAGCTCGACCTCTCCAACGGCGGCGGCGCGGCCATGCGCGACATCAACCGCACCTTCGAAACGACTGGTCTGGCCGGTGGGCAGCGTGTCTTTTACTATGATGCCGATCCACAAACTCACACACTCTACCTGCAAAGCAAAGTCCTCACCGGCAAAAGAGGTCGGCGCGGTCAGGCCGAGGAAGGCGCCGGAAAAACCACTTCCCAGGTACGCGGCAGCAGCATTCCGGCCGGCCACAGCAACGGCTACGGCGGCGACTATGGCGGCAGCTACGTGGGGGGCAAGGAAGCCGAGCAGCAGGCGAAGTACCAGGCTTCGCTGGCCGGCTGGATCAGCCCCGAAGCCCTGGCGCGCATCGGCGACGAAACCCTGAAAATCAACCCAGCGGCCCTGAGCACCCGGCGCGAGCGGGGCATTAAAGCCGAGCAGAAGCCGGAAAAGCGCGACCGGATGACGCTGACCTACCGCACCACCGACGGCGGCCGGCACGTGGTTCTGCGCGGCCTCAACGAGCGGAAAGATTCCCTCTACGTGGTGTTGGACCGCGTAGACCGCCGGTATACCTTGTCGGAGTCGACGTTGTCGGCCGGCCAATATTGAATCTGATGAGCAAACCTGAGGTTGATGCGGTGGTAGTGGGCTCGGGCCCAAACGGGCTGGCGGCGGCCATTGTGCTGCAGCAGGCCGGCTTGCGGGTGCTGCTGCTTGAAGGCAAAAACGAACTGGGCGGCGGCCTGCGCACGGCCGAGCTGACCCTGCCCGGCTTTCGCCACGACATCTGCTCAGCCATTCACCCGCTGGCGGCCGGCTCCCCGTTTTTCCAGACCCTGCCACTGGCGCAGTATGGCCTGGAATACCTTACCCCGCCCGTAGCCGCCGCTCACCCGTTTGATGACGGCACGGCCGCGGCCCTCGTCAACTCCCTGGCGGCTACGGCCCAGAGTCTGGGGGCCGATGAACCGGCGTACCGGCAGCTGCTGGAGCCGGTAGTAGCCAGCTGGCCCCGCATTGCCAACGACGTGCTGGCCCCGCTACGTTTCCCGGAGCACCCGCTGGACATGGCGCGGTTCGGCCTGTCGGCCCTGCAGCCGGCCACGCTGCTGGCCCGGCGCTTCCAGACCAAAGAAGCCCGGGGGCTGTTTGCGGGCATGGCCGCTCACGCCATTCAGCCGCTCGGCAACCTCACTACCTCGGCCATTGGGCTGGTGCTGCTGGCGGCGGCCCACCGCAAAGGCTGGCCGCTGCCCAAAGGCGGTTCCCAGTCCATTGCCGACGCCCTGGCCGCGCATTTCGTGGCCCTGGGCGGGCAGATTGAAACCGGCACCTACATCCGCTCCCTCGCTCAGCTGCCCTCTGCCAAAGCCGTGCTCTTCGACGTGACGCCCGCCCAGCTGCTGCAGATTGCCGGCCACGATCTGTCGGCCGTGTACCGGTGGCAGCTGCGACGCTACCGCTACGGCATGGGCGTGTTTAAAGTGGACTGGGCGCTGGATGGGCCGATTCCCTTCACGGCCCCCGAGGGCCGGCAAGCCGGCACGGTGCACCTGGGCGGCACCCAGGAGGAAATTGCGGCCAGTGAAAAGGCCACTGCCGCCGGGATGCACCCCGAAAAGCCTTTCGTACTGCTGGCCCAGCAAAGCCTCTTTGACAACACCCGCGCTCCGGCCGGAAAGCACACCGCCTGGGCCTACTGCCACGTGCCGAATGGCTCCACCAAAGACATGACCACCCGCATCGAGCAGCAGTTGGAGCGCTTTGCCCCGGGCTTTCGGGAGCTGATCATCGGCCGGCACACCTTCAATACGGCTCAGCTCGAAGCCTACAATCCCAACTACGTGGGCGGCGACATCAACGGCGGGCGGCTGGATATCAGCCAGCTGTTTACCCGGCCCGCGCTGCGCGCCTCACCCTATCGAACCTCAAAGACCGGGCTGTATCTGTGCTCCTCGGCCACTCCTCCCGGCGGCGGGGTACATGGTATGTGCGGCTACCACGCCGCCCGTCGCGCTCTGCGGGACGTGTTTCAGCTGGAAGCCGCGCCCCTGTACCGCGAAGCCGCTTTGGCCCCGGCCGGCCGCTAATCCTTTTTCTCTCCCTTCGTCTTTTCTTTTCAAGTATGTCAACTGCTGTTAAAACCGTACCGGTCGAATCCACTTTCAGCCTGCACGAAGACTGGGTGGTGGTAGTGCTGGGCGCCCTGCTGATTGGGCTTTCCCTGTCCGGTTTGCCCTTCGCTGTACCCGTGTTCAACTGGGACTCCGCCGCCGACCTGACCGGCAAAGTGCTCAGTTCGGCCAACCTGCTGCTGATTGCCACCCAGTTTGGGTATCTGGCGGCCGTGGGTGCGGTGGGGGCCTGGCTCACCAACCGCTCCCTGAAGAATTACGCCCTGGGCTTCCCCATTGTGTACCTGCTTACGCTGGTGGCGCTGGTAGCCGCCGGCAGCAAAACGGCCCGCAGTCTGGGGTTGGAAGCCGTTATTTTCAGCTTGCTGGCCGGTTTGCTCATCGGCAACCTGCTTGGGCTGCCCGACTGGCTGCGGGCCACGCTCAGCACCGAGCTGTTCGTGAAAATCGGACTGGTGCTGTTGGGCACGAGCGTCATCTTTACCGATATCCTGAAGGCTGGCTCGCTGGGGCTGGTGCAGGCGCTGGTGGTGGTGCTGTCGGTGTGGTACTTCGCGTTCTGGCTGTGCCGCCGGCTGGGCGTGGATGAAGAATTGACCATGATGATTTCCAGCGCCGTGTCTATTTGCGGGGTGTCGGCCGCCATCGCCACGTCGGGGGCCATCAAGGGCGACGCCAAGAAGCTTTCCTACGTCATCTCTCTGGTGCTCATCACGGCCATTCCCATGATGCTGCTCATGCCCTACGCCGCGCACTGGCTGGGCCTTTCGCAGCAGGTCACCGGGGCCTGGCTCGGTGGCAGCATCGATACTACCGGCGCCGTGGTGGCCTCGGGCACGCTGGTGGGCGAAGAAGCCCTGAAAATCAGCACTATCGTTAAGTTTTCGCAGAACGTGCTGCTGGGCGTGGCTGCCTTCGCCATTTCCATGTACTGGACCTACACCCAGCATCCTAACGCCAACGAACCGGGCGCCAAACCCACGCTGGGCGTCATCTGGGAGCGGTTCCCCAAGTTTGTGCTGGGCTTTGTGGCTGCTTCGCTGCTGTTCTCCTTCGTACTGACGCCCGAAACAACAGAGGCTGTGAAAGGCGGGCTGAAGAGTGCTCAGGGGCTGTGGTTTGCGCTGGCTTTCACCAGCATTGGGCTGGAAACCAACTTCAAGGACCTGTTCAAGCACGAAAACAAGAAGCCGCTTTACGCTTTCCTGCTGGCCCAGACCTTCAACATCTTTATCACGCTGCTGATTGCGTATTTCCTGTTCCGCTAGCCTGGAATAGGCTGATTTTCTTTCTAACCTGCTCCGCTGTGCCCACCCGCCGCTTCGCTATACTCACTTGCATGGACGCTCGCCTCGACCCCACGCGCCTGCTGGGCGTGCCCGAAGGCAGCGCCCATGTGCTGCGCAACGCCGGCGGCCGCGTCACCGACGAAACGCTGCAGGCTCTATTGCTCTCCTACCAGGTGCTGGGCACTCGCGAATGGTTTCTCATCCAGCACACCGACTGCGGGGTGCGCCTGCCGGATGAGGCGCTGGCCGCCGTGCTTTCCAGCGCCGTGCCAATGGTCGTCGTTCCGGCTCCAGCTTCTTTTTCGGACCTTACGAAGGCAGTGGCCGCGGATCTGGCCCGCATCCATCAGCATCCGCACCTTCCGGCTGAGGTGCGGGTGTTTGGCTACGTGTACGATGTGCGCCACAATCAGCTGCTGGAAGTGCAGCCCGGCCGCCGCCTCGTGCGCTAGCCGCTTGCTTTTTGATTTATGGAAATTGATATGAAGCTTGATTTGCTGATGCTGGCTGCTCACCCCGACGACGCCGAGCTGGGCTGCGCCGGCACGCTGCTGCGCTATGCCGCGGCCGGGCGGAAAGTGGGCGTGGTCGATCTAACGCGGGGCGAGCTGGGTTCCCGCGGCTCGGCCGAGCTGCGCGACCAGGAAGCGGCCGAAGCGGCCCGCATCCTGGGTCTGCACGTGCGCGAGAACCTGCGCATGCGCGACGGTTTTTTCCGCAACGACGAAGAGCACCAGCGCCGCGTTATCGAGGTCATCCGCCGCTTCCAGCCTGAATTGATTCTGACCAACCCCAACATCGACCGGCACCCCGACCACGGCCGCGCCGCCGACCTGGTGCACGACGCCGCTTTCCTGGCAGGCTTGCCCAAGGTGCAAACCGAGTGGGAAGGCCAGCCGCAGGCGCCCTGGCGGCCCCGGCTGCTACTCCAGGCCATTCATAACAGCTATGTTCGCCCCGATATCGTGGTGGATATTTCTGATTACTGGGAGCAGAAGCTGGCCGCCCTTACCGCTTTCCGCAGCCAGTTCTACCACCCCGAGTACGCCACCGACGAAGTGAAGACCTACATTTCCTCGCCCGATTTTCTGAGCATTCTGGAAGCCCGCAACCGGGAGCTGGGCAGCTACATCGGGGTACAGTTTGCGGAAGGCTACACCAGTCGTCGCCCTATGGGCATCGACGACCTGTTCCTGCTGCGCTGAGTTGAACCGGCTTATTTACTTTCGGGCGCTGGCACCATTTTCCGCCTAGTACTCCCGTTATCCAGCAAGAGCCTGAAACGAAAAGCCGGATGGAAGACCTTAGCAGATCTTCCATCCGGCTTTCTGTGGGCCCAACTGGAATCGAACCAGTGACCTGCTGATTATGAGTCAGCTGCTCTAACCGATTGAGCTATAGGCCCTTTGCGAAACCTGCCGCGGGCGGTTGGTTTCAGCCCTGCAAACTTCGACTTTTGCAGGCGAATTTGCAACCGGCCCCGGCAGAAAGCCCCACATCAGGGCGTCCTGGGGGTATTCTTTGCTCAATCTTCGCCCGTTTTATGGCCCAGAAACCCAACCTGCTGTTCGACTTTGGCGGCGTCATTATTAACATCGACTATCAGCGCACCCTGGATGCCATGGCCCGCCTGCACCGCAGTGGCAGCACCATTGCTTTCACCCAGGCTGCCCAGGCCGAACTGTTTGATCTAATGGAAACCGGCCGCCTCACGCCAGCGGCCTTCCGGGAAGGCCTGCGCACGCACTACGAGCTGGAGGCTACCGACGAGGAGCTGGACGCCGCCTGGAATGCCATGCTGCTGGATGTGCCGGCCGAGCGCCTGGCCTACCTTGCCGAGCTGCGCGCCCAAGGCCACGAAACCGCGCTGCTTTCCAACACCAACCAGATTCATATCGAGGAAATCAACCGGCAACTCAAAACCCAGTATGGCTTAAAGCACGGCATTGCCGACTGCCTCGACCGGGTGTTTTACTCCCAGGAGGTAGGGCTGCGCAAGCCAGGGGAAGAAATTTTTCGGCACGCCCTGCACGAAATGAACTGGCAAGCCGGAGAAACTCTTTTCATCGAGGACAGTTCTCAGCACATCGAAACGGCGCGGCGGCTGGGGCTGCACACGCTGTTTCTGGCTCCGCCCCTTACCCTCACCGATGCCCTCCCCGACGCCCTCCGTGCCTTCCGAGCCACTACCTCTTCCCTTTCCTGACGCACCCGCTCCGGCCGAAGCCGCCCTCATAGATTTCCCCGACTACGAACGGCCTGAACGGCCCCGCTGGCAGCGGTATACGCTTCATCTGCTGCTCTTTCTCGTTACCCTCACTACTACCACGCTGGCCGGGGCTGAGTGGCTGACGGGCAAGGTCTTCTTTATCCGGGGTAATGCATTCAAGCTCAACGGCTGGCTCACGCAGGCCGAAATCCTGCAGGGGCTGTGGTTTTCGGTACCGTTTCTGGGGGTACTCACGGTGCATGAGTTCGGGCACTACTTCACGGCCCGCCGCAACGATATCCGCACCTCGCTGCCGTACTACATTCCGTTTTTTACCGGTTTCTTTAACACGCTGGGCACGTTTGGGGCGGTTATCCGCATCAAGGACCGCATCTACTCGCGGCGGGAATATTTCGATGTGGGCCTGGCCGGGCCGCTGGCCGGGTTTCTGGTGGCCGTGCCCGTACTGATCTACGGCTTCACGCACCTGCCGCCCCTGGAATACCTGTTCAGCATTCATCCTGAGTACAGGGCTTACGGCGCCGACTATGCCCGGTACGTTTACCAATACCAGACAGATAGTTTCACCCTGGCCAAGCCGCTGCTGTACCAGGCGTTGGAGTACGTGTTTGCCGATCCAAGCCGGCTGCCCCACCCCAACGAGCTGATGCATTACCCGGTGCTGCTGGCGGGGGCGCTGTCCTTGTTTTTTACGGCGCTGAACCTGGTGCCTATCGGCCAGCTCGATGGCGGACATATTCTGTACGGGCTGCTGGGCTTTCGGCGGGCCAACCGGCTATCGGCGGCCCTGTTCGTGGCCTTCATTTTTTACGCCGGGCTGGGGCTGTTCACGCTCACTACCAGCGCCGAAACCTGGCTGTACTGGGGTGGGCCGTACGCGCTGTATCTGTTTCTGGTGTTCCGCAAGGCCCTGCCCACGCCCCGGCGCGGTTTGCTGCTGGCGGCGGCCGTGTGGGCCGCGCAGATAGCCCTGGCCTCGGCGGTGCCTGGGCTGCAGGGGCAGCCGGGCTGGCTGGCGTTTGGGCTGCTGCTGGGTACGGTTACGGGCATCTACCACCCGCCGGCCCCCGATGAGCGGCCACTTAGTGCCGGCCGCAAGGTGCTGGGCTGGCTGATGCTGCTTATTTTTGTGCTGTGCTTTACGCCTTCGCCGTTTAGTTCTTAGTTTTTATCCGCTGGGTGCGCGTCTGCCGCGCCGGCATTGTTCATGACGTTTCTGCAATTTTCTCAATCAAATCTGCTGCGGGGCACTACGCTGCTGGTTCTGCGGCGGCATGGGCTGTATGTGAGCCAGCGGCGGCGCAACGGGGTAGCGTGGCTGGAAAGTGAAATTCCCTACGAAGAACTGCTGCCCGTGGCGCTGGAATATGCCGTGCCCGGCCCGCTGGCATTGCCCCGGCCTCTGCTGTGGGTGCTTATGTGGCTGGGGGTGCAGTTTGGCATTCATGCTATGCAGCATGGGGCGGGCCTGGCCGAATGGGTAGCCGTGCTGGCGTTTGGCGCGGGCCTAAGCCTGGTATACCTGGGGCGCCGGTACCTGGGCCGGAGCGTAACGCTCAGCACCAACCGCCTGCGCCTGACGCTACGCGACCAGCCCGGCCGCCGCGACGCGCTGGAAAATTTCACGGATGAACTGCGCCGCCGCGCCCACGGCTACCTGCGCGACGAATATGCCCAGGTGAACCCGCTGGGACCCATCGAGCTGCAGCTGCACCGCCTCAACTGGCTGCACCACCTCAATGTGCTATCGGAAAAGGAGCTGCGCACGCTCAGCACCCGCCTCACCGGCCGCCTGTCGCTGGACTCCATCAAGCTCATGGGCCAGGACCTGGAAACACCTTATCTGAATTAGGGAAACGGTAAGGGTGTCATTGCGAGGCAGAGCTGAAGCAATCCGTCCTGAGCAATACCAGACCCATCTTTTTACCACAAAGCCCCTGACGTCAGCACGGACGTCAGGGGCTTTGCACATTTCAGGGTGTCGAGCGTTGTTCAGGACGGATTGCTTCGGCTCTGCCTCGCAATGACAAGCTCACTAACTCGCTAAATCACTTACTCACTTCTAAACCTACCCCAACGCTGTAACCCCGGGAAGCTCCTTGCCTTCCATGTACTCCAGCAGGGCGCCGCCGCCGGTGCTGATGTAGCTTACCTTCTCTGAGAAACCAAGCTGGTTGACAGCCGCTGCCGAGTCGCCGCCGCCGATGAGGCTGAAGGCGCCCTGCTGGGTAGCATCAGCAATGGCCTGAGCTATGGTTTCGGTTCCTTTAGCGAAGCTGCTCATTTCAAACACACCCATGGGCCCGTTCCAGAGGATGGTTTTGGAGTTGCGTACCACCTCGCTGAATGCCTTGATGGAGTCGGGGCCCAGGTCGAGGCCCATCCAGCCGTCAGGAATCTGGTTGTTCGGCGTCACTTTCGTTTCGGCATCGTTGGCAAACTTGTCGGCAATGAGGCTGTCGGTGGGCAGCAGCAGATTCACGCCTTTGGCTTTGGCTTTTTCAATCAGCTCCAGCGCCAGATCCATCTTGTCGGCCTCCAGCAAGGAATTGCCGATGCTGCCGCCCTGCGCTTTGGCGAAGGTATAGGCCATGCCGCCCCCGATGAGCAGGTTATCTACCTTATCGAGCAGCTTTTCAATGATGAGGATTTTGTCGGAAATCTTGGCCCCGCCCATAATAGCAGTGAAGGGGCGCTCAGCTTCTTCCAGCACTTTTTTGGCGTTGTCCAGCTCGCCCTGCAGCAGGTAGCCGCCCACGCGGTCTGCGGCGGCAAACGACTCAGCAATAACGGCCGTGGAGGCATGCTTACGGTGGGCCGCACCGAATGCGTCGTTCACATACACGTCGCCGAGCTTAGCCAGCTTGGCCGCAAAATCGGCGTTACCTTTCTCTTCCTCAGCATAAAAGCGCACGTTTTCTACCAGCAGTATCTGGCCGGGCTGCAGGGCCTGGGCCTGGGCCTCAGCGTCTAGTGCATCAGTTGCAAACTGTACTTCCTGCCCGTACTCCTCACCCAGGCGGGCCACAATGTGCTTGAGCGAGTACTTGTCCTCGGGGCCACCTTTGGGCCGGCCCAGGTGCGAAAGCAGCACCACCGAGCCGCCATCGGCCAGGATTTTCCGGATAGTGGGCGTAGCGGCCCGGATGCGGGTATCGTCGGTGATGGTGAAGCTTTTGTCGAGCGGCACGTTGAAGTCTACGCGCACCACGGCGCGCTTGCCGGCGAAGTTGTACTGATCGAGGGTTTTCATGGAACAGGAATTGGGTTTGGCTGGGGCGAAGATAGGTAATGAGGTGACACGCGACCGGTGAGTAGTTGTCATTACCAGGGGATACATCGGCCTTTGGTTTGTTGTGCCTTCTTGCAATGACAGATGTTTTACCTTTGCCCTTGATATGAAAATTGGCATCTTCTTCGGTGGCCCGTCGCGCGAGCGGGAAATCAGCTTCGCGGGCGGCCGCACCGTGTACGATAATCTGGATAAGTCCTTGTTTGAGGCCGTGCCCATATTTGTGGACAGCCGCGGCAACTTCATTCAGCTGGAGTGGGAATACATCTATAAAGGCACTATCCGGGACTTCTACCCGCCCGTGTCGGCGCTGCCGCGCACCGAGCTGCCGGTGCAGATGTACTTTGAAAGCCTGGGCGAACTGAGCCAGGATGAGCAGGACCGCATCATCTCGGCAGTAGGCCGCCGCGTGGAGCCCCAGGAGCTAGCTGGCCTCATGGATTTTGCCTTCCTGGCTTTGCACGGCCCGGGCGGTGAGGATGGGGCCATTCAGGGCCTGCTGGAATGGTACGGCATTCCGTACTCGGGCTCCGGCATTCTGCCCTCGGCTTTTGGCATCGATAAAATTGCCCAGAAAAAGCTACTAAAAGCTCTCAACCGTCCCACGCCCGATTTCCGCCTTATCACGGCTGAAGAGTGGGACGTGGCCGATGCGCAGGCTACGCTGGACTATCTGGTGCGGGAGTTGGGCCTACCCTTGGTATTCAAGGCCCCGCGCCAGGGCAGCAGCATCGGCATCAGCATCTTGCGCGAAGCCGACGTGGCCAAGTTTGCCACGGCCGTAGAGCGCAGCCTGTTCCGCAAAACCGTGACACAAGCAGAGTGGCAGGCGCTATCGGAGCAGCAGAAAACCATGTGGCTGCAGCAGCTGGTGGATATCCGCGAGGGTATCGGCCTGCCCGTTGTAGTTTCTAGTTCCTCGTTGCTAGTTGCTAGTTTGAGTGACCAACCAGAAACCAGAAACCAGAAACCAGAAACTCAACTGATTTACCAGCCTGAGCAGCTGCTGAACGCGCTGAACGAGCGGCTGCAAACCGCCGAGGCGGTGCGCCTGACCAGCGTGGAAGGTGAAACCCAGGTGTTGGTGGAAAGCTTCGTACAGGGCCGCGAGTTTTCTTGCATCGTGGTGGAAGACCCCAGCGGGCAGCCGCTGGCCCTACCGCCCACCGAGATTGTGAAGGGCGAGGAAATGTTCGACTACCGCTCGAAATACCTCCCCGGCCTGGCCCGCAAAATCACGCCTATTGACCTGCCTGAAGCGGAAATCCAGCGCATCCGGGAAGCCTGCGAGGAAATGTTCCGCACCTTCGGCTTCCAGGTATATGCCCGCCTCGACGGGTTTATTGGCCCCGATGGTCAGTTGTTTCTCAACGACCCGAACACCACGTCGGGCATGCTGCCGGCCTCGTTCTTTTTCCACCAGGCTGCCGAAATTGGGCTGAACCCCTCGCAGTTCCTCACCTACCTGATTCGCACCTCCCTGGCGGCGCGGCGGCGGGCCGGGCTGAGGCCAGTAAAACTGGCGGGGTTGCTGGCCCGGTTGGATGCGGCCGTGGCCGCCCGGGCTGCTGAGGAGCGTACCCGCACCAAGGTAGCCGTGATTATGGGCGGCTACTCCTCGGAGCGGCACATTTCGGTGGAAAGCGGCCGCAACATCTTCGAGAAGCTCAGCTCCAGCGTCAAGTACGAGCCGGTACCCGTGTTCCTGACCGGCAACAGCCAAGAGTTCCGCCTCTACGTGCTGCCCATCAACGTGATGCTCAAGGACAATGCCGACGACATCCGCGAGAAAGTGGAGCACATGGAAGCGGGCCACGGCCTGCACCCCATTCTGGAGCGCATCCGCCGCGAGGCTTCGGCCATTACCAGCACCTACGCTGGTCAGCCCACGGCCCAGCCCCGGCGCGTTTCCTTTGAGGAGCTGGCGGGCATGGTGGATGAGGTGTTCATTGCCCTGCACGGCCGGCCCGGCGAGGACGGCGCCCTGCAGCGGGAGCTGGAAAAGTTCGGCCTGCCCTACAATGGCTCGGGTGTGGAAAGCTCCAGCATCACCATCAACAAGTTCGAAACCAACAAGCGCCTGCGCGAGGCGGGCCTGCGCGTGGCTGAGCACCGCATGGCCAACCGCCTGGAGTGGGACGCCGACGCCGAAAGCTTCTACCGCAGCCTCGAAACGCAGTTTCCCTACCCCTTCATTGCCAAGCCCGCCGACGACGGCTGCTCCTCGGCGGTGAAGAAAATCAAGAACCGGGCGGAGCTGGAAGCTTTTACCCGCCTGATTTTCCGGGAGCAGGAAGACCTGATGCCCGCCGAAGCTACCACGCTCAGCCTGGGCTTCAAGGAAGAATTCCCGCAGAAGGAAGCTTTCCTGGTAGAAACCCTCATCGACCGCGACGGCGCGGCCCACTTCCTGGAAGTTACGGGCGGCTTGCTCACGCACTGGGACGAGAACGGCCAACTACAGATAGAAGTGTTTGAGGCTTCGGAGGCGTTGGCAACCGGTGAAGTGCTGAGCCTGGAAGAGAAATTCCTGGCCGGCGAAGGCCAGAACATTACCCCAGCCCGCTACGCCGCTGACCTCACGGAGCGCCAGCGCATTTCGGAGGAAGTGAAGAAGGAGCTGCGCCGGGTGGCGGAAATCCTCAACATCCAGGGCTACGCCCGCATTGATGCGTTTGTGCGGGTGCGCCAGAGCGGGGCCGTGGAGGTGATTATCATCGAGGTAAACTCCCTGCCCGGCATGACGCCCGCCACCTGCATCTTCCACCAGACTGCCCTGGCCGGCTACACACCCTACGACTTCATCGACCGGATTCTGGAGTTCGGCAAGCAGCGTACGGAAAAGGCTCAGGTGTAACCAGAACTGTCATTCCGAGCAAAGCGAGGAATCTGAGGTAAGCCGGTGAATGATAACCCCAGATTCCTCGCTTTGCTCGGAATGACAGCATCAATTGAAACTCTGCTGGCTTCTCTCCGGCATAGCTGCCAAATTCCTAGCTTTGCCAGCTACTCGCGCCTTCTACCTCCTTTTCTATCATGTCTTTCTTTAAATCGGATACGCCCCTGGATGTGGTGAAGCACCTGGCCGCCATTGCGGCGCTGGTGGCCCTGCTGGTACTGGGCTTTTTCTACGTGTATCTGCCCTTCACCACCAACCACGGCGAAACCATTGTGGTGCCCAAAATCACGGGCATGAACCAGGAAGCCCTGGAAGATTACCTCGACGAGCGGAACCTGGCCTACTTCGTGGACGACAGCAGCTACGATGCCTCGGTGCGGCCCGGCACCGTGCTCACGCAGGAGCCGCGCCCCGGCGACCGGGTAAAGGAAGGCCGCAAAATCTACATTGCGGTGGCCATGAAAAACCCGCCCGTCATCAAGATGCCCAAGCTCACGGAAGGCTCGGTGAAGAATGCCCAGATGATTCTGAAAAGCTATGATTTGAATGTCGGTCAAATTCAACTGGTGCCCGACCCAGCTCAGAACGCGGTACTCAAGCAGCTGGTGAACGGCAAGGAAATAGCCCCCGGTGCCCCTATTGCCAAAGGCACAAAAGTAGATCTACAAGTAGGTGACGGTCTAGGCAATCAGGAATTCCCGGTGCCCAACGTAGTGAATATGCCCGCCGACGAAGCCGCTACTCTGCTGGCCGGCCAGGGCTTGCTACTGGGTGCTACTTTCTACCAAGCGCCGGAGGAAGGCCAGACCGAGGGCACCGTGGTGCGGCAACGCCCCGTGTCGGCGCCCGGCGCTACCATCCGCACGGGCCAGCTGGTCGATTTGTGGGTGGCCGGCGAGGCGCCCATCAAAGAAGTGAAGTAAGCCCCCTATTTTGTCTGAAAAAAGCCCGCCGCCGCACTGGCCGCGGGCTTTTTTCGTTGAGTGGTTCTCGGATCATGGCGAGCAGCGACGCCATCCGTCCCAGGCAACGTACCAAGCCCTGAAATGCGCTGAAGCTTGGCCAGCGCCAGAAATTGACGGAGCAAAACCTGTGTCTGGTGCTGTTCAGGATGGATGGCGTCGCTGCTCGCCATGATACGAGAACCACATTTTCCACATTAGCGCATACATCCAGTAACTTGCCTACGATGAAGTGTATTTCTATTGTTAATGGCGTGCTGCTGGCGGCCTTGCTCCTGAGCCAGCACGCGTGGGCCCAGGAAGTCAGCCCACTTTCAGCTGATCCGGCCCGCAAGGCGCCAGCTCCACGCGGGGGCGTGGCCGCTCGCCGGGCGGCTTTGGCGCTACCATTCTTCGATGACTTTGCCCAGCAGCCCGAAGGCAACCCCAACGCCGAACACTGGGAGCCCAGCGGCGGCGTGCTGGTCAACAACCGATTTCCGGTAGCGGCGCCCTCGCGCAACGTAGCCACTTTCGACGGGCTGCGGGCCAATGGCGCCCCCTACGGCAGCTCTACCGTGTATAGCGACACCGACACGCTGACCTCCTTACCCATCGACCTGAGCGGGCAAACGCCGGGCGCCAACGTGTACCTGAGCTTTTTTTGGCAGGCGGGCAGCATCGTGGGGGCTCCGTCGGCGGCCAGCTCTTCGCGCACCGTGGCCCTGAGCCTGGAATTTCTGGATAAGAACGACATCTGGCAAACCATCTGGACGCAGCGGAGCACGGGCCAGCGCACCGAGTTTATGCAGGAAATATTCCCGGTGACCGACGAAAAGTACTTGCACGCGGGCTTCCAGTTCCGGCTGCACAGCATCGGCAGCCAGGCCTTTACCCGCGACGCCTGGAGCATCGACTACGTACGCCTGGACCGCAACCGCTCGGCTACTGACCTGGCATTCTTGGATTTCGCCACCAGTGCCCCGCTTTCGTCTTTGCTGAAGCGCTATGCCAGCATGCCGGCCGTGCAGCTGGCCGCGGCTCCTTCCCCCGCCGAGGAGCTCAACGACCAGACGACTACGACCATCAACAACTTTGCCGTGAGCCCCGAGCCGACGCCCATTGAGTGGCGCGGCACGGCCCGGAGCCTGCCCGGTGGCCCCGAGCTGCCGTACGTGACGGGCAACCGCTCAGTGGATGCCAACTCCCGGCAAATCCCGATTACCGGCGACCTGCGCACCGTAGCAAGCCAGCTGCTGACGGGCGCCCCCCAGCGCATCCGCCACACGCTGGTACTCGACGCCCGCGAAACCAACCCACTCACGCAACCCAACGACTCGATTTCGCGCGTAACAGAGCTGGCCGACTACTACGCCTATGACGATGGCACGCCCGAAGCGGCCGTGAACCTGCCGGCCTTGTCGAGCGGCCCGCTTTCCTATTTTGCTTACCGAATTGACCTCAACCGCCCCGACCAGGTGAAGAGCGTGCTGTTATACCCCGAGCTGCCCAACGCGGCGGGCCGCAGCATTACGGTGGCCGTGTGGGAGCTGGGTACTGATGGCAAGCCGAAGCCCGAGCCTAAAGCCAATGCCACCTTCACTGTGCCCGCTACGGCTGGTAGCAATGGGTTTGTAGAAGTCAGCTTTGCCAGCCCGGTGCCCGTGAGCGGCTCGTTTCTGGTGGGCTACGGGCAGCCCTCCATCGGCCAGTTCGTGCGGTTTGGGCTTGATTTGAACAGCACCGTTCCCCAGGATTACCTGTTCTATCAGGCCCAGAACGCCTGGACGACTACCAGCACCACGCCCGCCGGCGCCCCCATGATGCGGCCGGTGATGTCGGGGGTGGTAACGGCCGGTACGGCTGCGGCTGGTGCCGCTACGGTAGCGCTGTTTCCTAACCCCAGCGCCGGGGTGGTGCAGGTGCAGGGCCGCTACCTGCGCGCTACCGTGCTCGATGCGCTGGGCCGCCCGGTGTGGCAGCAGCCCGCCGCCGAGGCCGGGCAACCTGAGCTGCGCCTGACGGGGCTGCCTGCCGGGGTGTATCTGGTGCAGCTGGAGCTGCCGGGCGCGGCCCACGTTACGCGCCGGCTGGTGCTCACGCGCTAAATTTGTTGCGGTGGCCGCAGGCAATGGCAGGCAGCTTTTTTCTGCTGAAATCCGCACCTTTGCCCTGGGTTTTCCGGCTACCGGGAAGCACCATTTTTCTAACCTGCCACCTTCACCTTGCCTTTTTATGGCTGATATCACCCCTACCGAACTCAAACAGCGCCAGGCTGCCGGCGAAAAGCCCACCATCATTGATGTGCGCGAAACCTGGGAAAATGAGGAAGCCCGCATCGAGGGCAGCCGCAATATTCCCCTGAACGAGCTACCCGGCAAGCTCGACGATCTGGAGGATCTGAAAGACCAGGAAGTTATTGTGCACTGCAAAAGCGGGGGGCGCTCGGCCTCAGCCAAGGCATTTCTCACCCAACAGGGCTTTGGCAATGTGCGCAACCTACTGGGCGGCATGCAGGCCTACCAACAAGCGTAGGCGGCCTTTTCTGAAGAGCTTGTGCGGGACCCGGCCATGTGTCGGGTCCCGTTGTTTTTGAGCCGAAGGACAGTTTGCTGAACATTACGCCCTGAATTTTACTTACTCACTGTTAATCGGTTAATCGGGGAACTACATTTTAATTGCACACAATTAAACATTCTACAATCTAACGCGTTAATCTTGCTGAACCAATGAACAAGCCGACTTCTTCTGCCGACCATCCGGAGCTGCTCAAGCTGGAAAACCAGCTGTGCTTTCCGCTGTATGCCGTGTCGCGGATGTTTACCAAAGCCTATCAGCCCTTCCTGCAGCAAATGGACCTCACCTACCCGCAGTACTTGGTGCTGCTGCTGCTGTGGGAACACCGTGAACTGACGGTGAAAGCCCTGGGCGACAAGCTGCTGCTCGACTCGGGCACGCTTACGCCCCTGCTCAAGCGCATGGAGCAGAAGCAGTGGGTGAGCCGCCGCCGCGACCCGCGCGACGAGCGTTCCGTCATCATCGGCATTCAGCCGGCCGGTGATGCGCTGCAACAGCAGGCTTGCCGCATTCCCGAGCACCTGATCGAACGTCTGCAGTTGTCGGTTCCCGAGTTTGAGGCCCTTCGCCAGCAGCTCAACACCTTGTTAACCCGGCTGACCTAGCGCAGCCATTTACTTTTCTTTCTTTATGAAAATCGAGAAAATCTTCACGGCCCAGGCCAAAGCCAAAGGTGGCCGCGACGGTCAGGTAACGTCCAACGACGATGTGCTGAACCTGGCTCTGAGCACCCCAAAAGCTATGGGCGGCCCCGGCAAAGCCGGTGCTACCAACCCCGAGCAGCTTTTTGCCGCCGGCTACGCAGCCTGCTTTGAGGGCGCGCTGGGCGTAGCTGCCCGTCAGGCCGGCGTACGGCTGAACGACGTGACGGTCGAAGCCTTTATCGGCTTTGGTAAAGCAGAAGATGGCGGTTTCGGCATCTCGGCCGATCTGCACGTGAACATTCCCGGCGTAGCCCAAAGCCAGGCCGAGCAGCTGGTAGAAGCCGCTCACGGCATCTGCCCCTACTCGCGCGCTACCCGCGGCAACATTGAGGTAAATCTGGTGGCCACGACCAACCCGGCGTAATCTCTCAGGCAAGCTTCGGCTTTACACAAACCCCGGCTACGCTCGCAGCCGGGGTTTATTGCTTTATTATGAACTGCTAATTTTCAGCTCAGTTCCTTTATTTCTAGTCGCCCGTCGGCCGCGTAGCGCAGTTCGCCTAGCTCCACCAGCTCCCGCAGTTGCGCCGTTACGACGGTGGCCTGACCGGGCGGGAAGTGCGTGAGGACCTCGCGCGGGGTTTGGGGCGTGGCTTTCAGCAGGGTCAGCAGTTGTTCGCGCAGGCTGGCGCTGGACGCCGCTGGCTGCCGGACTTTTTTGCGGGCCAGGCACAGGTCGCACACGCCGCAGGCGGGCGCTTCCAGTTCCCCGAAATATTCCAGCAGCAGCTGTTGCCGACACTCCCCGCCCGCCGCATACCGAATCACTGACTCGGTTTTGTGCAGGGCCAGCTCCCGGGCCTGATGGAGGCGTTTCTGCTCCAATGGCAGCTTGGCCGCATCGAAGCGAGCTGTAGTAAACATAGCCTGCGGCGACTCGTGGCGCGGCTGAAACTGGATGATGCCCGAGCGGTGCAGAAACAGCAGCATCTTGCGCAGCTCCACTACGCTCAGGCGCAGATGCTGGGCCAGGCTGTTCTCTGAAATCCGCTGGAAGCCCGCGAACAGCTCCCCACCGTGGAAACGCAGCAGGCTTTTGATGAGTTGGTCGTGCTGGGCGTTGGCCACCTGAAACCGGTACAAGTCGGTGTGGTCGATGGGGATATGCACACGGGCGGGGTTGTTCACGGCCTCATTCACCTGCACGAAGCCTTCCCGCTCCAGCAGGCGCAGGCTGTTGTGCGCATCCAGGGCTTTGATGCGGTAGGTTTCGGCAAACTGCTGAATGTCGAAATCGAAAGCCACCAGCTCGCCCCCGCCCACGGCCGTGCGCGAGAAATTGGCCAGGGCCTGATACACCCGGCGCACCACCTCCAGCTCGGGAAAGGCCTGCCGGGTGCGGCGGCGCAACTCATCAGCATCGTTGGGGCCATGCAGCAGCACCGCAAAGGCGTACTTCTCGTCACGACCAGCGCGGCCAGCTTCCTGGTAGTAGGCTTCCAGGTTGTCGGGTGCATCGAGGTGCACCACGAGGCGCACGTCGGGCTTATCGATGCCCATCCCGAAGGCATTGGTGGCTACTATGCAGCGCGTTTTGTTGGCCATCCAGTCCTGCTGGGTACGGGCGCGCAGCTCGGCGGACAGCCCGGCGTGGTAGGCGGCGGCGGCCACACCCTGCTGACACAGGTAAGCGGCTGCGTCTTCGGTCTGGCGACGGGTGCGGGCGTACACAATGCTGGTTTTATCGGCGCCCACGCCGCGCACTACTTCCAGCAGGCGCCGCAGCTTGTCTTCCGTGTTCAGCACCGAGTACGACAGGTTGGGGCGGGCAAAGCTCTGCTGAAACACGCGGTGCGTGGCCTCGAACCGCAGCTTCTCTACAATGTCCCGGCGAACCTGCTCCGTAGCGGTAGCCGTGAGGGCTATGCAGGGCACGCCGGGCAGCAGCTCGCGCAGCTCGGCAATGCGCAGGTAAGGCGGCCGGAAGTCGTAGCCCCACTGCGAAAGGCAGTGCGCTTCGTCCACGGCCAGCAAGCTCACCTTCATCTTACTTACCCGCGCCCGGAACATATCCGTGAGCAGCCGCTCCGGCGAAACGTACAGGAACTTCACCGGGCCGTACACGCAATTGTCCAGCGTTTGGTCGATTTCCTGGTGGCTCATGCCCGCGTACACGGCCTCGGCCTTGATGCCGCGCTTGCGCAGGTTGTCTACCTGATCCTTCATCAAGGCAATCAGCGGCGAGACGACCACGCACAGCCCGGGCCGGGCCAGGGCCGGCACCTGAAAGCAGATGCTCTTGCCGCCGCCCGTGGGCAGTAGCGCCAGCACATCCTGCCCCGCTAGCACCGCCCGGATGATATCCTCCTGCAGCGGCCGAAACGCGGTGTGCCCCCACGTCTGACGGAGCACATGCAAAATATCGTCGGTGGGCGGAAGCATATCGGCAAAGGTAGAGTGTGGCCGGGCGCTACGCCAACAGCCAACAAAAAAGCCCGGCTCCTTGCGGAACCGGGCTTTCCAGTATAAATAAGAGCCTTAGGCAGCCGTAGCAGCCTGACCATTTTCGCGGTCTTCAATGGCTTTCTTAAGCTTGGCAATGGCGCCTGTAGCACGCTCCTCGTCCAGACGGTTGATATTCAGCAGCATCTTGGTCTTCTCCTGACGGGTGATAACCGGATGGTTCAGCAGACGAATGATTTCCTCCTTCTGCGGGGCCGAAGCATAAGCAACCGGAGCAGGCTCGGAAGCAACGGCAGCCGGGGTCAGGGGCTCGGCGGGCACCGCCTTCATGGGCGTCACGGCAGCGGGAGCAGCTACCGGAGCCGCAGCAGGCTTGGCTTCAGCGGGCGTGTTTCCGCCGTAGTCCATTTCCTCAGCGGGCGTAGGCTCGTAACCGGCAGCTCGGATAATCCAGGCCAGGATGTTGCGGTAGGCTTTGCCGATGGCCCGCGTCTGGGCCATGCTCATGATGGCAAACTCCTGATAGAACTTTTTGCCCTGCTCCTTATTGGAGCAGATAGCAAAGCCCGCCCCTACCGTGTGGCCGCTGCGCATATCGAACAGGGTCACTTTGGCCTGATACTTAATTTCAGCTTCCGTGGAAACGTTGATGACGTGGTCTACGATGGGCACGATACCCAGACGCGACCCGGCGTACTGCCAGCCTTCCACGTTCACGAACTCCTTGCCCTGCACCGTGGTGCTGAGCTTGTTGTCCTTGATGAATTTAGCCAGGTCCGTCGCCAAGTGGAGCGTCTCGTCGGAACGCGAGATGTCAAAGCTCTCCACTTTAGTCTTACGAACCGGCTCTTTGATGTTCTTGGTTGCTTCGCTCATGGCGTCTTTCCGTTTATGTCCTGTAGTACCGTATTGTGTTACGTGAAGATAACGAACCGACCACGTAAAAGGTGCAAAAACAGGGCGGTTTTTTAGTAAATTTTCTCATTGAATATCAATTAATTACAAGCACCAAATCAATATTTAATAGTCAGCCAATATTTTTAGTATTCAAACATACCCTTGAATGGATACCTGAAGCCTGAATTCAACCTCAATCACCCCGATTCAGACACGAAAAGACAGCCGCTGCTACGTCTCGAAAACGCGGCAGCGGCCGTAGCTGAATGACCCGGCACAAACGGGCGCATTACCAGGGGTCAAAAAGAAACGCATCCAGAAGTTGCCTTCCGGATGCGTTGTATACGCAGGGCCAATGGTGGAGGTTATGCCAGCTGCCCTTCCCAGATGTGCCCGTCCTTCATCACAATCTTGCGGTCAGCCATTTCGGCCAGCTGGTCGTTGTGCGTTACGATGACGAACGTCTGGCCCAGTTCCTTGCGCAGCAGAAAGAAAATCTGGTGCAGCTCCTGGGCATTCTGAGAGTCGAGGTTGCCGCTGGGCTCGTCGGCGAAGATGATTTCGGGGGAATTGATAAGGGCGCGGGCTACGGCTGTACGCTGCTGCTCACCGCCGCTCATTTCGCTGGGTTTGTGGTCAGCGCGGCGCTCCAGGTTCAGCATGCCCAGCAATTCGCGGGCCCGTACCCGTGTTTCTTTCTCAGAGCGGCCGGCCAGGTACGCCGGCAAACACACGTTTTCGAGGGCCGTAAATTCGGGCAGCAGGTTGTGAAACTGAAAGATGAACCCGATATGGCGGTTGCGGAACTTCGCCAGGTTGGAGCGGCTGAGCGAGTTGATGGGCTCACCATCGAAAAGCACCTCCCCGGAATCGGGATTGTCGAGGGTGCCCAGGATGTGCAATAGCGTGCTTTTGCCGGCCCCGGACGACCCGACGATGGACACGATTTCAGATTTTTCAATCGTCAGATCTATGCCCTTGAGGACTTCCAGCGTGTTGTAGCTTTTACGAACGTTTATGGCTTGCAGCAAAATCGGGAGCAAATAAGGTGAGCCGCGGGTACGGAAAACAAATCTACGTAATGTCGGGCGTTGCGGGTGCATCTACGGCGGCGGAAGCTACACCATGTGCCCTGGCTGCCTATCTTGGCGGTTGATGCGTTCCGTCCCCGCTGCTATGCCATTTCCTACTTCCGCCGGGCGCCGCTGGCTGCTGATTGTGCTGTTACTTGCTGCGGCCATAGGTGCCTGGCAGCTAAGCCGGGCGCCTCAACCTAAGCCAGCAACAGCCCGCTCCACTCCGGCTGCTACCGGCCCCACGCCCACCGACGGCCGCCTGCGCGGCGTGAGCTGGGTGGCCGGCGACTCGGTTTCTTCCCTGGACCTGGAGCCGCTGGTGCGTGCCCGCGTGACGTGGATTGCCCAGACGCCCTTTGGCTGGCAGGCAGGCGCCGCCGTGCCGGAAATACGCCTGCAAACCGGTAAGGGCAGCCGCCATTACTGGGGAGAGAGTGACGCGGGCATTGTACAAACGGCGAAGCGGGCCCGGCAGCGTGGCATCAGCACGCTGCTCAAGCCCCACCTGTGGCTGCGCGGGGGCTCCGGCTCCTGGCCCGGCGACGTCAACATGACTTCGGCCGCCGACTGGCAGCAGTGGTTTGCCAGCTACTCCTCGTTTATACTGCACTACGCCCGGCTGGCCGAGGAGCATCAGCTGGAAGCCTTATGTATAGGCACGGAGCTCCAGCACGCCAGCGTGGGCCACGAACAGGAATGGCGCACGCTCATCCGGCAGATTCGTGGGGTATACCACGGGCAACTCACGTACGCGGCCAACTGGAGTGGGGAGTTTGAGCAGGTGCCGTTCTGGGATGCGCTGGACTTTATCGGCATTCAGGCGTATTTCCCGCTCAGCAAGACCGAGCGGCCCGAAAAGGCGGCCCTGCTCCGGGCCTGGCAGGAGCCGCTGCGTCGGATCAAAGCTATTCAGCGGCGCTTTAAAAAGCCGGTGGCCTTCACCGAAATCGGCTACAAAACCACACCCGATGCGGCCATTGAGCCCTGGGCCTGGCCCGACCGCATGGCCGTGCTGACCACGGTCGACGAAGCCACCCAGACGGCCTGCTACGCCGCTATGTTTGAGACGTTCTGGCCGCAGAGGTGGTTTCGGGGGCTGTTTGTGTGGAAGTGGTACCCCGGCTTGACGCCCGACCGCGCCACCCGCCGCCACCTCGACTTTACGCCCCAGCACAAGCCCGCCGAGCAGGTGATGACGGACTGGTTTGGCCGGTGAAGTCGCAGTTTTTGGTTTTTCGATTTTGGGAAATCCGGCCAACCGGTACCAGCCAGAAAGGCAGCGGGACGGACTACCACCTGCAAACAGCTAAAAACCAAAAACCAAAAACTCCTAACGCATTTCTGCCTACTTTCGCAGCCGCAAACACCCACCCGAATCTTCCCCTAAAAACGACCCTCTATGAACATTCACGAGTATCAGGGTAAAGAAATTCTCAAGCGCTACGGCGTACGCGTGCAGGAAGGCTACACGGCCGACACCGCCGAAGAAGCCGTAGAGGCTGCCAAAAAGCTGACCGCCGAAACCGGCACCGGCTGGCACGTCATTAAGGCGCAGATACACGCCGGTGGCCGGGGCAAAGGGGGTGGAGTGAAGCTCGCCAAAAACCTGGACCAGGTAAAGGAAGTAGCCGGCAACATCATCGGCATGCAATTGGTAACCAAGCAAACCGGCCCTGAAGGCCGTAAAGTGCATAAGGTGCTGGTGGCTCAGGATGTGTATTACCCCGGCGCGTCCGAAACCAAGGAATATTATATGAGCGTGCTGCTGGACCGTACCAGCGGCAAAAACGTCATCATCTATACCACCGAGGGCGGTATGGACATCGAGGAAGTGGCCGAAGCCCACCCCGAGAAAATCCACAAGGAAACCATCGACCCGCGCGTGGGGCTGCGCCCGTTCCAGGCCGCCAAAATTGCCTTTAACCTGGGCCTCACCGGCCCGGCCCAGAAGGAAATGGTGAAGTTTGTGCAGGCCTTATATAAGGCGTACGACGAGACGGACTCCAGCATGTTCGAAATCAACCCCGTGCTGAAAACCTCGGACGACAAGATTCTGGCCGTTGACGCGAAAGTAACCCTCGACGAAAACGCCCTCTACCGCCACAAAGACTTCGTAGAGCTGCGCGACACGAACGAAGAAGACCCGCTGGAAGTGGAAGCTTCGGCTTCGAACTTGAACTACGTGAAGCTCGACGGCAACGTGGGCTGCATGGTTAACGGCGCCGGCCTGGCTATGGCCACCATGGACATCATCAAGCTCAGCGGCGGCGAGCCGGCCAACTTCCTCGACGTAGGGGGTGGAGCCAATGCCCAGACAGTGGAAGCGGGTTTCCGCATCATCCTGAAGGATCCGAATGTAAAGGCCATCCTCATCAACATCTTCGGTGGCATCGTGCGCTGCGACCGGGTGGCCAATGGGGTGGTAGAAGCCTACAAGAACATCGGCGACATCAAGGTGCCCATCATTGTGCGCCTGCAGGGTACCAACGCCGAAGAAGGCGCCCGCATCATCGACGAAAGCGGCTTGAAGGTATACTCGGCCGTGCTACTGAAGGATGCTGCCCAGAAAGTAAAGGAAGTGCTGGCGGAGCAGGGCATTTCCTAAAAAATACTTGTCCCCTATTTGGGTCAATAAAATGCCTCTCTGGTCCGCCAGAGAGGCATTTGTATTTTCTTCGGATACAGTATCACCCATTCATGTGATTTCATGGGGAGACCAAGAAGACTACTTTTGACGGAAGAAAAGAATTTGGGGTTAACCCAGAATGAATTGTCTTCGTTAAAGCGACTTCACCTAGCTGCACCATGAGAAAATCTATTTATACACTAGTTGCCTCTTGCTTGCTTACCTTCTCCAGTTCAACCACTCAGGCTCAGTTCTTTGCGGCTCTCAATGAGCCCTCGGAGCCTGCGCTGGAGTTCGAGGCCACCCCTGATGCGGCCGGCTATGCTTTCCAGTATAGCTCACCCAACACCGACTACTTGATACAGTTCCGGGAAATGTATGGCCTGGATGAAGCCATACAGGGAGCTGATACCGACTTGGAGCGGGTGCAGGCTCTTTCAAAGTGGGTACACAATCGATTGGAGCATGACGGGCGGCAGGACCTGCAAACCCGTGACGCATTTGCCATTCTGCGAGCGGCCATGCTCGGAAAATCAGTGCAGTGCGTGGAATTTGGCGCGGTACTTACTACTGCCCTCAACGCAGTAGGTATTCCGGCCCGGCCTTTATACCTGAAAGCACCTGACGCTGACACCCGCGCTTCGGCTGGCGGCCATGCCCTTACGGAGGCCTGGTTACCAGACCAAGGCAAATGGATTATGGTAGATAGTCAGTTCGACATTGTACCGTTGCTATCCGGCCAGCCAGTGAATGCCGTTGAGTTGCAGCAGGCACTGGCTACTACGCCCAAATTACTTTCCATTAGTACCTCCACCGAGGCTACCAGCAAAAGTTACTTCCGGTGGCTGAAGCCCTATCTCTACTATTTCGACACTGTACTTGACAACCGCTTCGGAGTAAAAACCGCTACTACCGGCCTGATGCTATTGCCAGAAGGGGCCAAGAAGCTCCTGTCGTTTCAGCGCCGCAAACTCTCCGGTATGCGCTATACACATTCCCTGACTACATTCTACGCGCCACCTACCACGGTTCCGCTCCCTGCGGCCAAGGCCGAGTATTCTACCAACGGCGGCGGCCAATAGCTGCCCAGGTTCGGTTCAGAAATTTTCTTTGTTTCTCAACCGAATGCTTAACCCGTAAACAGTCAAAAATTTACGCTTCTCTTTTACGCTGACTACTTAGCTGCCAACCGGGAATTCAAGCCGGAAGTTGTGCACCGAGCGTTTTCTGCTTAGTTTTGCCACCCCTACCCGGACGGTCGCGTAGTACAACGGATAGTATAGGAGTCTCCGAAGCTCTTGATCCAGGTTCGATTCCTGGCGCGACCACAATTAACGCCCTTTGCGCTAAGCTGAGGGCGTTTTTTTATTAATGGGGTACAGATTGGGGCACAACATAATTTTTCGCATTCATTTTACATCTATTGCTGGTGCCTTGGAAGAAGATGGCAGTTTTGTGGCACGTCTGAGTTAGAGTTCATCGACACGCTGGAGGGCCACTCCAGGATATCTTACAGCAGCAGGGGCTTCAGCGTATTTGGGGCGGGAAGCCAAACACCTACATTGTCCATGGTCTGGACTTGCAGAAGTGCTTTTAAGAGGGAATTCAGCGTGTATGGGATCAAAAGCTAGAATGGGAAATGGGTCTTTTCATTCTCGAAGCCCAACGGGTCTTTCAACTGGAGGATGCTATTTACACCCTAGCCCATGCCTTGCTTTACCACCCCCATGTAGCCAACCGGCCGACCGGCGTCCATAGACACCGCAAAGGGGAGCCACCTTTACGGCCCTGGTGGATACTGGAGCGCCCTTACAGCACTTTCCTGGATAGCGTCTTCGAGAAGCTCTACACCTTCTGGAATCATCAGGCTACCCTGTGCAACTACTTTCTGCCTAAAAGTCTCAAACCCTACGCCGTGGATTTCTCCAGCGTAATTGATCAGGTCCCGGCCGAGTTTCACCACTTAGAGGCCTATCAATGGCTTCGATCATTCAAGGAGACGGAATACAAAGCCTTTAATGAGTTCCGTGGGCACGTTGTCCATTATGGCCCCTTCGCGGCCCGTCACTCCTTGAAGCTCAGTGAGCAATTCACAAGCGAGCAGGAGCGTCAGCACCGATTAGCGTTTCTGAATGCCCCCCTCCTACTGCGTGACATGGTCCTACCAGGCCGAGAGTCTTACTATCACTTACTACGCTTATTGGTGGCCATGGATGCCTTATACTTCCCCAGCCAATAAGAGCAATGTAATGAATTTAGAGCTGCAGGTTATGTCGTATGGACTAAACTAGTCAGGAAAAAGGATGTTCGCGACATAGGTATGAATTACGTTTATCCTCTCTCACAGAACATAGCTACTAACTCTTAGAATAGAAGTAGAAACGCTCAATTGCAGGTATAAACGGCGCCGGATTATGTGCTTTACCTACCTTTGCTCTGATGCGTCTGCTTTCCCTGTTATTTGCTTTTTACTTTGCGTGCCTCTCCTGCATGACCTGCTCGGACGAGGTGCCTGCATGCAAAGACAAGACGCAAACAACGGTCACTGCAACTTCGCATTCGGATAGCGCCACTGACGCTCTAGGCGACTGGTGTTCGCCTCTGTGCCAGTGCCATTGCTGCGGTGGGGCGGTAGTGCTTACTCCCACGGCTCAAGCCCTGACGCAGGTCCCCCACCCAGTTTGGGATACCACCCCACGCCCCGGCACCTTGCTTGTGGCCGCGCCCACGTGGGCTTCCGGGGCTGTGTGGCAACCGCCGCAGGCCTAACCCGTCCCCTTATTTCCTGCTGACCTGTGCCGGGTAGTGTAGCCCTGTGGCTTTTCTACTACCCTCATTGTGCGCATTTTTCCCTTGCCAGGTTTTGTGCCATAGTTCCCGCCCATCTAGGCCCGGAGCCGCAGCCCCGCAGGGTTTTACGGAAGCGTTAGATCTAACCCCCATAGCGGATGTTTGACCGGCTGATTCATTTTTCCATTCACAACAAGCTCATCATCGGGCTACTCACCCTCGCCTTGGTGGCGTGGGGCAGTTATTCCATCAGTCGCCTGCCGATTGATGCCGTGCCCGACATCACCACCAACCAGGTTATTATTTACACGGTGGCCCCCTCGCTGGCCACCGCCGACATCGAGCGCCTAGTGTCCTTTCCCGTCGAGCAGAGCGTGGCCACCATCCCCGGCCGCGAAGAAGTCCGCTCGTTTTCCCGGTTCGGGCTCTCGGTGGTCACCATCGTGTTCCAAGACAACATTGACATTTATTGGGCCCGCCAGCAAGTGGCCGAGCGCCTGCGCGAAGCCGAAGGCCAGATTCCCGCCGGCATCGGCCGCCCCGAGCTGGCCCCCGTCAGCACCGGCCTTGGTGAGATTTACCAGTACGTGCTGCGTCCTAAGCCCGGCTTCGAAAAGAAGTACGACGCCCGCGAGCTGCGCACCATGCAGGACTGGATAGTGCGCCGCCAACTCCTCGGCACCCCCGGCGTGGCCGACGTTTCCAGCTTCGGCGGCCTGCTCAAGCAGTACGAAATTCAGCTCGACCCCATCCGCCTGCGCTCCTTGGGCGTCACCTCCGAGCAGGTGTACCAGGCCG
The DNA here is from genome assembly GCF_015773195.1 of Hymenobacter guriensis. GTDB lineage: Bacteria > Bacteroidota > Bacteroidia > Cytophagales > Hymenobacteraceae > Hymenobacter > Hymenobacter guriensis. The sequence goes on along the minus strand of NZ_JADWYK010000017.1, from coordinate 57,818 downwards.
TGGCCGCCAACAACCAGAATGCTGGCGGTGCCTACCTCGACCAGAAGCCCACTGCCTACTTCATCCGCACTGAAGGCTTGGCCGCCAACGTCGCCGACCTCGGCAACATCGTGGTGCGCAGCACCCAGGCGGGCCTACCGGTGCTGGTGCGCGACGTGGCCGACGTGCGCCTGGGCTCGGCCGTGCGCTACGGCGCCATGACCCGCAACGACGAGGGCGAAGTCACCGGCGGCGTGGTGCTCATGCTCAAAGGCGCCAACGCCAACGAAGTCATCCAGGCCGTGAAAGCCCGCATGGCCACCGTGCAGAAGTCCTTGCCCGAAGGCGTGGCCGTTGACGTCTACCTCGACCGCTCCGAACTCGTGGGCCGGGCCATCGGCACCGTCAAAACCAACCTGCTCGAAGGCGCCCTCATTGTCGTGTTCGTGCTGGTTCTGTTCCTCGGCAACTGGCGGGCCGGGTTTGTCGTGGCCTCGGTCATTCCTTTGTCCATGCTGTTTGCTATCAGCCTGATGCGGCTGTTTGGCGTGTCGGGCAACCTGCTCTCGCTCGGGGCCATTGATTTCGGCTTGGTCGTGGATGGCGCCGTGATTATCGTCGAAGCCATTGTGCACCGCCTGCACACCAGCGGCCAGCTCAACGCCGCCAACGGGCGCCTCAGCACCGCGCAGATGGACGCCGAAACCTACACGGCCGCCTCCAAAATCCGCTCCTCGGCGGCGTTTGGCGAAATAATCATCCTCATCGTCTACCTACCCCTGCTAGCCCTGGTCGGCATCGAGGGCAAGATGTTTCGGCCCATGGCCCAGACCGTGGCCTTCGCCATCGTGGGGGCCTTTATCCTCAGCCTCACCTACGTGCCCATGATGGCCGCACTCGGCCTGAGCCGCCGCACCACCCACGAGCGCAACTTCTCCGACCGCATGATGAGCTGGCTCGAAGCCCGCTACCGGCCGGTGCTGGAGTGGGCTCTGCAGGCGAAAGGCTGGGTGCTCGGCGCCGCAGTGGGGTTGTTTACGGGCGCGTTGCTGCTCTACCGCACCTTGGGCGGCGAGTTTATTCCCCAGCTGTCCGAAGGCGACTTCGCCGTGGAGATGCGCACTCTCACCGGCTCCTCGCTCAGCTACACCGTCGACCGCAGCCAGCAGGCCGCCGCCATCCTCAAAAAGCAGTTTCCCGAAGTCAAGGAAGTGGTAGCCAAAATCGGAGCCGCCGAAATTCCCACCGACCCCATGCCCGTCGAAGCCGCCGACCTCATGGTCATCCTCGAAAAAGACCCCGACAAGTGGACGTCGGCCCACTCCCGCGAAGAGCTGGCCGAGAAAATGGCCGAAGCCGTAAGCGTCATTCCCGGCGTCACTTTCGGCTTTCAGCAGCCCATCCAGATGCGCTTCAATGAGCTGATTTCCGGGGCCAAGCAGGACGTGGTGCTAAAAATCTACGGCGAAGACCTCGCCCAACTGGCCACTTACGCCGAGCAGGCCGCCCGCCTAGTGCGGCAGGTTGAAGGGGCTGAAGACGTGTACGTGGAAGCCGTAACGGGTCTGCCCCAAATCGTGGTAAAGCTCGACCGCAACCGCCTGGCCCGCTTCGGCCTGAACGCCAACGACGTCAACCGCACTGTGCAAACCGCCTTCGCCGGCCAGACCGCCGGCCAGCTCTTCGAGCAGGAGCGCCGCTTCGACGTGGTCCTGCGCCTGGCCCCGTCCCTGCGCCAAAACATCGCCAACGTGCGCCAGCTGCTGGTGGCCACGCCCGCCGGCGAGCAGATTCCCCTGGAGCAAGTGGCTACCGTGGAGCTGGAAGAAGGCCCCAACCAGATTCAGCGCGACGACGCCCAGCGCCGCATCACGGTGGCCTTCAACGTGCGCGGCCGCGACGTGGAAACCGTAGTAAACGAGCTGCAGGGCAAAGTCGACCAGCAACTGAAGATGGCTCCGGGCTACCACACCACCTACGGCGGCCAGTTTGAAAACCTTCGCCAGGCCACCGAGCGCCTCAGCATTGCCGTGCCCGTGACCCTGCTGCTGATTTTCGTCTTACTTTTTTTCACCTTCAAGTCGCTCAAGCAGTCGGTTATGATTTTCACAGCCATTCCGCTCTCGGCCATCGGTGGCGTGCTGGCCCTGTGGCTGCGCGGCATGCCGTTCAGCATCTCGGCTGGCGTGGGCTTCATTGCCTTGTTTGGCGTAGCCGTGCTCAACGGCATTGTGCTCATCGGCTACTTCAACCAGCTTAAAGAAGAAGGCCACACCGACTTGTACACCCGCATTCTCGAAGGAACCCAAGTGCGCCTGCGCCCGGTGCTCATGACGGCCACCGTGGCTTCCCTCGGCTTCCTGCCCATGGCCCTTTCCAACTCCGCCGGGGCCGAAGTGCAGCGCCCCCTGGCCACCGTCGTCATCGGCGGCCTGGTCACAGCCACGCTGCTTACCCTGCTGGTGCTGCCCGTGCTCTACGCTTTGTCTGAGCGCAACGCCAACCCCAAACCCGACGAGCAGCCCAAGCCAGCGGCAATACCAGCCACGGCCAGCCTGCTGGTGCTGCTTGGCGGCTTGCTTTTTGGGGCGCCAGCCCAAGCCCAAGGTCCCATTACGTCTACCCAAGCCGTAGGGCAAGCCCTGCAAGCCAATGGCACAGTCCAGACCGCCCAACGCTTACTCGAAGCCCAGCAGGCCCTGCGCCGCACCGCCTACGACGTGGGCCGCACCACCATCCTCGGCACCTACGGCCAAGTCAATTCCCCGCTGCGCGACAACGTGCTGAGCATCGGCCAGTCGCTGGCGCTACCCGGCTACTACCGTGCTCAGGCCAGCGTCAGCCAGGCCCGGGTGGCCACTCAGGAGCAGCAGCTGGCTCAGGTGCAGGCCGAGTTGAAGCGCCAGGTGCGCCGCAGCTATGAGCAGGCCGTCTACGCTCGCCACCGCCTGCGTACCCTGCGCGGCCAGGACAGCATCTACTCCGAGTTTCTGCGGGCTGCCCAGCTGCGCTTCAAAGCCGGCGAAGTGGCCCGCCTCGAACCCGCCAACGCCATCCTGCAACAGGGCGAAATCCGCAACCAGCTCGCCCAGGCCCGCGCCGACCTCACCATCGCCCAGCGCCAGCTGCAGGCCTTGCTGCAGGCGTCCCAGCCCATCGCCGTAGCTGATAGCACGCTGCACTTGTTGGCCCCACCCACGCTCAATGTCGACACCGCCCACCTGGCCGTCACACCCCAGGCTCAGGCGCTGCAGCAGCAGATTGCCACTCGCCAGGCCGAAACCCGGCTCGAACAGGCCCAGGGCCTGCCCCAGGTCCTCGTGGGCTACACCAACCAATCCTTGCGCGGCACCTACGAACTCGACGGCCGCACCACCACCTACGGCGTGGCCGACCGGTTCCAGAGCGTGCAGGCCGGCGTGGCCATCGCGCTGCTGCGCGGCCCGCAGCGCGCGCGCGTGCAGGGCGCCAAGCTGCAGGAGCAGGCGGCCACTGCCACCTACCAGCGCTACCAAGCCGAAGCCAGTGCCCAGCTCGATGAGTTGCGCACCCGCCTCACCGAGCAGCAGCATCGCGTGCAGTTCTACCAGCAAACTGGCTTGCCCCAGGCCGCCGTCATCGTGCGCCTGAGCCAACGAGCCTACAAAGCCGGCGAAACTTCCTACTCCGAGCTCCTGCTCAACCTCGAGCGCGCCCTGAGCGTGCGCACGGCCTACCTCGACGCCGTGCTCGCCTACAACCAAACCGTCATCGACCTGGACTACCTGCTCGGCTCCTCCGCGCAGTAATCCTTCAACCTCGACTCCTCCACCATGTATAGAAGTGCATCCCTGGTGCTGCTGCTCAGCCTGACCCTGGCCGGCTGTAGCGCCGATAAGAAAGCCCCCCCCGAAACGGATACCGCCACCGCTGCTGCCGGTGAACCCGAAGAAGCTTCCGACCTCGTCACCCTCTCGCTCGCGGAGCAACAGGCGGCCGGCCTCAAAACCGGCCAGGTAACCGACCGCCCCATGGGTGCGGGACTGGCCGTGACAGGCACCCTTGACGTGCCGCCGGAGAGCACCGTTTCCATCACGGCCCCCCTCGGGGGCTTCGTCGAAAACACCGAGCTGTTGCAAGGTACCCGCGTCCGCAAGGGTGAGGTGCTGGCCGTCATCCGCAACCCCGAGTTTGTTACGCTGCAGCAAGACTACCTTGAAACCCGCGGACGCCTCGAATACGCCCGCACCGAGCTGGCCCGCCAGAAAGAACTGTACGAGCAGGAAGTAGCCCCCCAGAAAAACTACCAGCGGGCCCGCGCCGACTACAACGCCCTCAACGTACAGACTCAGGCGCAGGCCACCCGCCTCCGCCTCGCCGGCCTGCCGGTAGGCGGCAAAATAGTCACCACCGCCACCCTACGCTCGCCCCGCGCGGGCTTTGTGCGCACCGTCAACGTCACCGTGGGCCAGGCCGTCACGGCTACCGACGCGCTATTTGAAATCGTGGACCCCGAGCACCTGCACGTTGAGCTCACGGTGTTCGAGCGCGACGTGGCCCGGGTGCAAAAAGGCCAGCTCATCCGCTTCACCCTGGCCAGCGACTCCACCAGCAACCGGCACGAGCGCACCGCCCGCGTGTACCTGGTGGGCCGCACCATCGGAGAAGACCGCACCGTGCGCGTGCACGGCCACCTCGACAACGAGCAGGACCGCGCCCTACTGCCCGGCCTCTTCGTGCGTGCTACCATTGAAACCGGCCGCTCCCAGGCCCCCAGCCTGCCCGATGTGGCCCTGGTACGCTTCGAGGGCAAAAGTTACGCCTACGCCGTAGAAGCCCCGGGCCGCTACCGCATGGTGCCCGTCACCCCCGGCCGCAGCGAAGACGGCTACACCGAAGTCACCTTGCCCGAAACTATGCCACCCACCACCTCATTCGTCACCGAGGGCGCCTACTCCCTGCTGGCCAAGATGAAAAACGCCGAAGAGGAAGAATAACCCCATCCGCATAATACTCGCTTTCCTTAAACCCTTGTTGGTATTCTTCCTAGAGTCCGTGGACAGTCAGGCGTAATTTTGCTGAATGCGTCGACATGAACTCACGGATCGTGCATGGAAACTGATTCAGCCGCCTGTACTGGGCAAAGCGGGTACGGCCGGTGGTACGGGGCGTAACAACCGGCGCTTTGTTAACGCGGTGGTGTACCGCGTGCGTACGGGTTGTGCGTGGCGCGACTTACCGACGCGGTTTGGCCCGTGGAATAGCGTCGCCCGACGGTTCCGTCGCTGGGCGCCGACATATGCGAGCGGCTGTTTCAGGCCGTGCAGGAGCCGGCTGGGCCGTAAACCGGGGCACACCATTGCCTAAGAGCCGCCGACGATTATGCGCCTCCTTATCCCTCTTTGGGAACTTATTATTTTTTAATTAGCCATCTGTTTCCTGCGATTATAGCTTGGTGGGCATTTTACCCCCGGTACCAAGTCCGTTGCCAGGCCTTTTCCCTTTATATTTAGGGTGCTATGCCTATTTCTCCTCCCCTGCATAACTGACCTGCTTTCCTCCCTTTGCCGGTACTTTTTGCTTATTCACTGGCTGTTATGCCCGGTCTTGGCTTGTCAAGACCGGGCATAATGACTTTACTTCAATTGCATGAAACTCTACATTAAATATATGGTCAGCGTGCGCTGCAAAACGCAAGTGCAGGATAAGCTCGACAAGCTCGGGCTGCACTACGGCCAGGTGGATTTGGGGGAAGTGGAGTTCAAGCAGGAAATCAGCCTCGAGCAGCACAAGCAGTTGCAGCAGGAGCTACAGGAGTTGGGCGTTGAGTTGCTCGACCACAGCAAAGGCAGCGTGATTGAACAGATTCAGGCCTGCATCGTCCAGCTGGTGCGCCACGCCGATACGCTGCCGAAAATCAAAAACTCCGAATACATCAGCCAGCAGCTCAAGGGTGACTATCCCTACCTCTCTACCTTGTTTTCGGAGGCGACCGGCGTCACCATCGAGCGTTCCATTATCCGGCACAAAATCGAGCGGGTGAAAGAGCTTTTGCTCTACGACGAGCTGAACCTAACCGAAATTGCTGCTAAGCTGAACTACAGCAGCATCGCCCACCTGTCGGGGCAGTTCAAGAAAGAAACTGGTCTGACTCCTACTTTCTTTAAGGGGTTAAAGAGCAAAAAAAACGCAGTTTAATCCCTGTGAATTATGTAAATAATTTAAGTGATTATGTAATATAATGAGAGTATGAAGGTATTAGATTTGTACAATACGAATCTAACATCCATCTTAACTCCCAGCTCATGAAACTTCGAGTACCCTTATTCTTAGCTGCTACCTTGCTGATTTTGCCAAAGGTTGGTTTCGGGCAGGCCCCGCCGCCCCTAGGCGCAGCGGCCGACTTTACCTTATTCACCGCGGTAGGTGCCATCAACAACTCCGGCCCCACCCTCATCAACGGCGACATTGGCACTAATGCCGGCGCCTTCAATGGCTTTCCGCCCGGCGTGGTCAACGGCAACATCCACGTGGCCGATACTCGCTCGACGCAGGCCGCCACGGCCGTGCAAACGGCCTACGGCTACTACTCCACCAATATTCCGTGTGTCACGCCGCTGGCCGTATACGGCGGCACGCCAGCCGTGACGCTACTACCCGGCTCGTACTGCGTGGGCGGGGCCACCACCTTGGCTGGCACCCTGATTCTGGACGCGGGGGGCAACCCGAACGCCAAATTCTACCTGTCAGTATCCGGTGCCCTGACGACAGGGGCCAACTCGGTGGTGCTGCTGCAAAACGGGGCCAGCGCCGACAACGTGTACTGGCAGATTGGCGGGCTGGTCACGCTGGGGCAAAACTCGGTGATGGTAGGCACGCTGCTCGTTGATGGCGCCATCAACATGATTCAGGGCGCCCAACTGACAGGGCGCGGCCTTTCGCGCAGCGGCGCCATCACCATTGATACGAACAACGCCAGCTTGCCGACCGTGGTTGTGGTACCCGTTGTCACGTTTACCTCGTGGCTGGGCATTGCGCTGGGTGGCGTCGATACCGACTGGTTTAAATCTGCGAACTGGTCGGCCGGGGTACCCACCAGCACGGTCGATGCCATCGTGGGCACTGGTCGGTCGCCGTTTCCGGTGATTAACAGCGGCACGGCCGCTGCCAGGGCCCTAACCATTGGTGCCAACGCCAGCCTCACGCAGGGCGGCGGCAGCCTCGATCTGAAAGGGAACCTGAACAACAGCGGTACCGTCAGCGCCACCGCTGGCATAGTGAGCATGAGCGGCACTAATTCCCAGTTGCTCGGCGGCAGCGGCAGCACGCAGTTCTGGAGCCTGCGCGTGAACAACGCCAACGGGGCCCTGCAAAGCGGCGCCGTGAGCATCCACGGCGTGCTGACTCCGGCCACCGGCAACCTCACCACCAACGGCCGCACCCTGACCTTGCTGTCCGATGCGGCGGGCACGGCTATGGTCGATAACAGCGGCAGCGGCGCGGTACTGGGCACGGCCACCGTGCAGCGCTACATCCTGTCCGGCAACAACGGCCTGGGCTACCGCCATTATTCCTCCCCGGTGGTGAGCACCACGGTAGCTGATCTGGCTACGGCCGGCTTCACGCCCGTGGTCAACAACGGCTACAACGCCGACCCGACCCCGGGCGATGCCAAACCCTACCCCACCGTGTTCGGCTACGACGAACAGCGCCTCGACACCAGCCCGGCTACCGCGCTGGCGCCCTTCAGCAAGGGCTGGTTTTCCCCGGCCAGCCTGGCTAGCTCCCTGGAGCGCGGCCGCGGCTATACCGTGAACCTGCCCGGCACGGCCCTGGTTGATTTCGAAGGCACGCTCAACAATGGCCCCATTGCCCAAACCGGCCTGACCCGCACCACCACCGACGCGGCCAGCTCCGGCTGGCACCTGCTGGGCAACCCCTATCCCTCGCCCATCGACTGGTCGGCCCTCTACCAGAGCGGAGCGTCGGGCCTGAACGGATCCGTGTACATCTTCGCCTCCTCGGGCCAGTACAGCGGCAATTACAGCTCCTTCGTCAACGGGGTACCGTTCGGCGGTCAGAACATTGCCGCCGCCCAGGGCTTCTTTGTGCGGGTGACCACGCCCGGCACGACCGGCTCGCTTACCTTCAGCAATGCCGCCCGCCTGACGACCTATGCCAACCCGGCCTTCCAGCGCGGCCCCGGCGAGCAGCGCCCCCTCGTGCAGCTCGACTTGCTGGGCCAGAACCAGGCCGATGCTGCCTACGCCTATTGGGAGCAGGGCGCTACCCCCGGCTTCGACGCCAGGTTCGACGCCGTGAAGTTCCCCGTGCGCTCGGGACTGTCCCTGGCCCTGCTGGCCGGCACCGAGGAAATGAGCATCAGCGGCCTGCCCGCCCTGAACGCGGCCACTACCACGGAGCTGCCCCTGACGGTGCGCGTGCCCGCGGCCGGCACCTACACTTTGCACGCCGCTCAGCTGCTAAACCTGCCCGCCGGCATGAAAGCTTATTTGCGCGATGCGCAGACCGGCCAGCTGACGGATCTGAATGCCCAGCCCCGCTACGCGTTCAGCACCGCCACTGACGGCCTGCAGGCCCCACGCTTTACGCTGGTGCTCAGCGCCGGTAGTGTGCTGGCCGCGGCCCCGGCCGCCCTGCGTGAGCAGGTAGCCCTCTACCCCAACCCCGCCCGCGACGCCGTGCGCGTGCTGCTGCCCGCCAGCCTGAGCAAGCAGCCGGTGGAAGCCGTGCTGGTCAACAGCCTGGGCCAGACAGTCCGGCGGCAGACCGTAGCCGCAGACCAGCGCAGCCTGAGCCTGCGGGACCTGGCCCCGGGCGTATACACCGTGCAGCTGCGCACGGCCCAGGGCCTGATTGCCAAGCGCCTGGTAGTACAATAAACCCAGCGAGCGGCCGGCGCTCCGGCGGCGGCGGCTCTACCGGGTTGCTTTTTCTTTGACTTAGCCTTAGATTTTTCAGATGAACCGATTTCCCTTCCTTCTGCGCGCCTGCGGCCTCACGGTGGCCCTGTTCTGCTGCACCACGTTGGTCCACGCCCAAAGCGAAGAGCCGCCCGAGGGGGGGCCCAAGCCCGAGGACCCCACCGCTGTTCCCATTGACGGGGGCGCTTCCCTGCTGCTGGCCGCCGGCGTGGGCTATGGCCTGAATAAGCTGCGCACCCGCCGCCAAGCGGGTAAAACCTCCGAATAAGTTCGCACAAAGGGCAAAGCAGCCTATTGGCTGGGAGGTACTGTAACGCGGCACCAGTTTTTATTTCAACGCAGCAGAGGCTGAAGCTTATGGAGCTTTAGCCTCTGCTGCGTTTTAGCGGTATGGGGAGGGGGTGTTAAACAACCAGGAAAAACCTCCGACTCAGCAGCCAAACAGGTTGAATGTCAACAGCTGTTTTACAAGCTGTAGGCTACACCCCTACGGCCGGGGCCGGATGAACGTGCGCGGCCAGGCCCTCGAACCTGAACAAGCTGTTTGAGTGCCGATCCAGTCGGCAAGTGAGCCGTGGCAAGCCCCCCTGTCACGGCCGTTTCGGCGACACCACCATGATGCGCGCTTTTTCGAGCTACAACCAGTTATTCTAAAAGGCTTCATACGCCGGGCGAACTAAGCGCCTGCAACAACGCCTCCGACAGACCAGCAAGGTAAATTCAGCCTGCACGCGAGCGGTTAGCGTTATCACATACTACTTCACCACTACCTTAGCAGTGGCTACTGGCTATTCTGCAACTGAAGAGGCCTCGTGCCGGCAGAACATTCAATGCTCCGTTTTGGGCTTTATCGGGAAAATTGACAAAGTGAGAATACTAACTTCAGCCGCCCTCGCATTGCTGCTCGGCAGTTTAGGGTCATGCACGTCAGAAACGGAGAAAGCCCCAAAAGCCCATGATATACCGATAATGGGTACCTGGCGGCTGATTGGCAGCATGGTCATTGAGAAAGGTGACACAGTATCTGCCGTGAGCAATAAAACTGAATCTTTCGTTAAAATCATCAATGACAGCCACTTCGCCTTTTTGCATCACGATATAAGCAAAGGCAAGGGTTCTACGGCGGTCTTTGCGGCAGGGGGCGGCCGGTATACACTCAAAGACGGTAAGTACACCGAGCATTTGGAGTACTGCAGCGCCCGAAACTGGGAAGGGAATGACTTTGTCTTCACCGTTACCCTGAAAAACGATACCCTCACGCAAAGCGGCGTGGAAAAAGTCGCAAGTATTGGCGTAGACAGAGTCAACATCGAACGGTACGTAAGGGTAAAACCATAGCCGGGCAGCTTTCCTGCTGCAATCCTGGAAAAAGTCTGGTGTCAGACCTTGCCTTACCCAAAATTCAAACGCCCTCCCAGCTACACGGCTGGAAGGGCGTTTTTGCGTGGTTGCCTATTCAATTTGACGCTCCCAAATCGGTGCTGCCCTGCTGGCTTGTCGAGAATTCCTTGAACTCTCGACAAGCCAGCAGAGTAAACTGCGCTTTCTGCTTGTGGGCGGTATGGCTGAAGTCCAGTAGCCAGCCCTCCCGATGTATGCCCTGTTCATTGCAGCAAGCGTACCCGGACCCGGTTATAGAATCTTGACAGGTTCTGTCGTAGCCTATCGGTTTCGCCGTTCTGCAGCCCAATAATGACTTTGACAGCAAACGCAGCCGTCGGCTTTTGCTTTAAGTGGTTATTCTCGGCCGTAATGAGGACAGCTTCACGGAAGTCACATTGCCTGAAGCCGTGCCGGCCACAGCTACGTTTGTCACGACGGGAGCCTACTCGTTGCTAGCCAGGATAAAAAACGCCGAAGAGAAAGTATAGACCATGGTCCACCCCCTCGAAGAGACACTCATTGCCCGGCAGATTGCGCCTACGCCCATGCGCCTGCTGGTGCTGGACGTGCTCCAGCGGCACCCGGCCGCCCTCAGCCTGGCCGACGTAGAGCTGCTGCTGGAACACGCCGACCGCATTACGGTGCACCGCACGCTAAAAACCTTCACCGAGAAGGGCCTCGTGCACCGCATCGAGGATGGCAGCGGGGCCGTAAAGTTCGCTCTTTGCGAGCCCCAATGCACCCCGGAGCAGCACCACGATCTGCACGTGCATTTCTTCTGTACCCGCTGCCGGGAAACGTCCTGCCTGCCCACAGTAGCGGTGCCTACCATAGCCTTGCCAGCTGCGTATCAGGTGCAGGAAACCAGTCTGGTGATGAAGGGCCTGTGTGCGGGCTGCGCCGGCATCCCGACCAGTATCAGCTGAAACAATGCAATAGCATTGCATCGTCCGGCGAGCGAGGTTTGTCCTCTCAACCGGCAGCCTGACCGCCCGAGGTAGTTGACCGGCGCAGTCCACGCCGGCCGATTCTCTTTTCCGTATCCCGATAATCCGCTTCCGATGCCTGACCCAACTTCCGCCAATACCGACGAAGATCTGAACACCGCCAAGCAGGTGATGCCCGAAAATGTGGGTGCCCTCAGCCGCGACCAGCTTACGCCCGAAGCAGCCGCCGCGCCTGAAGGCCACGATGTACCCGGCCACGACCATGCCGACCACAACCATCCGATGGGCAAGAAAGTAGTGGACCTGGCCGGAAAGCCGGCTGACGAGCACGCCGGCCACGACCACGCCAGCGGCGACGACCACGACCACGGCCCGGCCGGAGCCTACCCCTACCTGTGGCCTGCAGTAAGCCTGGCGCTGCTGCTGGCCGGCATCGCGCTGGATTATTTCGACGCGGGCTTTTTCACCGGCTACGCGCGCCTGCTCTGGTACGGGGTGGCTTTTCTGCTGGTGGGCTGGAAGGTGCTGAAAGCTGCCGTGCTGAGCGTGCCCTCGGGCAATATCTTCAACGAGTTTCTGCTTATGAGCATCGCCACGCTCGGGGCCTTTGCCATCGGCGAGTACCCGGAGGGAGTGGCCGTGATGCTGTTCTACACCGTGGGTGAGCTGTTCCAGGACGCGGCCGTGAACCGCGCCAAGCGCAGCATCCGCGCCTTGCTCGAAATTCAGGCCACCGAAGTCACCGTGCGGCGCGGCGGCCAGTCCCTGGTGCTCGACCCCAAGCAGGTGCAGCTCGGCGACACCATTGAGGTGAAACCCGGCGAAAAGGTAGCCCTGGACGGCACCCTGATGGATGGCCCGGCCTCCTTCAACACGGCCGCCCTCACCGGCGAGTCGGCCCCGCAGACCAAGCAAACCGGCGAGGTGGTACTGGCCGGCATGATCAACCAGGAATCCTTGGCGCAGGTGCTGGTGACAGCCACGTACCAGGATACCAAGCTGGCCAGGATTCTGGCGATGGTGCAGGATGCGGTGGGGCGCAAGGCCAAAACCCAGCAGTTCATCACCAAGTTTGCCAAAGTTTACACCCCTATCGTGGTGGCCCTGGCCGTGCTGCTGGTGCTGGCACCCTTCTTCGTGGTCGATGATTACGTGTTCCGCACCTGGCTTTACCGGGCACTGGTGTTCCTGGTGATTTCCTGCCCCTGCGCGCTGGTTATCAGCATTCCGCTGGGCTATTTCGGCGGTATCGGGGCAGCTTCCAAAGCAGGTATCCTTTTCAAAGGCTCCAACTTCCTGGACGTGCTGCGGGAAATCGACACAGTGGTAATGGATAAGACGGGCACGCTCACCCAGGGCGTGTTTGCGGTGCAGCAGGTGCAGCCCGCCCCCGGCACAGACCAGGCCCAGCTGCTGCGACTGGTGGGCGCGCTGGAAACCAAATCCACCCACCCCATTGCCAAAGCCGTGGTGCTGCATGTGGGCACGGCAGCGGCCGGGGTATCCGTGGAAAACGTGGAGGAAATTTCCGGGCACGGCCTGCGCGGCCGCGTAGACGGGCGCGACGTGCTGGCCGGTAACACCAAGCTGCTCGCCAGGTTCAGCGTGCCCTATCCACCGGAAGTCGACCAGGTGTTCGACAGCATTGTGGTAGCCGCCATTGACGGCCAGTACGCCGGCTACCTGACCGTGGCCGACGCTCCCAAGGCCGACGCCGAGCAAACCGTGCGCGAGCTGCGGGCCGACGGCATCACCAAAATCGTGATGCTCTCCGGCGACAAGGACAGCATCACCCAGCGCGTGGCCAAGAACCTGGGCATCGACGAGGCCCACGGCGGGCTGCTGCCCGAAGACAAGGCCCGCTACGTGCAGCAGTACCTCGACGCGGGCCGCAAGCTGGCTTTTGTGGGCGACGGAGTGAACGATGCGCCCGTGGTGGCCCTGGCCGACGTAGGCATTGCCATGGGCGGCCTGGGCTCGGACGCTACGATTGAAACGGCCGACGTCGTGATTCAAACCGACCACCCCAGCAAGATTGCCACGGCCCGGCGCATTGCCCGCGCCACGCACACGGTGGTGTGGCAGAACATCTGGCTGGCCTTTATTGTGAAAGGCATCGTGCTGGCGCTGGGGGCCGGCGGGCTGGCTACCATGTGGGAGGCGGTGTTTGCCGACGTAGGCGTGGCCCTGCTGGCTATTCTCAACGCGGTGCGCATTCAGCGGATGACGTTCTAAGCCATGAACCTCTTGCTAAACCTGCGGAACCCTCTGGCCGGTTCCTAGCAAGATGCCTGCGCAGCTTCCGGCATGGCACTTCGGTAGCGCCGACCGCCTACCCGGTTTACAGAGCCCTGCCCTTATCTGTCCGCTAAACGAAAACCGGTAGTCCCCCGTCTTTGCCGGCGGGCACGATGAACTGGCTTTCTGGCCTTTGACCAGACTACGGTGCCTGCTGCCGCGGCCGGCAGCAGGCTGCGCCGTATGCCCGGGCAAGCCAGAATGGGTTGGCTGTCGTATGTAGGCCACACACTTTCTCTCACCCCTCACTGTTTCTCTCAGTAAACATGAAAAAGAACCTCTTTTCCACGCTGGCCCTGGGTTTGGCTTTCACCGCCTTTACCGCTCCCGCTTTTGCCCAGACTTCCACGAAATCGGACGACGAAAAAACCAAAACCAAGGATGGCGACATGGTAATGAAGACCAAGGAAGCCAGGGATGGTAAAAGCAAGATGAAAGGCAAATCGGGCCAGGGCGACAAAATGAAGTCCACCACGAAGCCGATGAAAGGCGGCACCGATATGGGCAACGGCATGAGCAACGCCAGCATGGGCAACTCGGCCGGGGTGATGGTAGGCGGCGCCATGATGACGCCTGACAAGGACATTGTAGTAAACGCCATGGGCTCTTCGGAGCACACCACGCTGGTAGCGGCCGTAAAAGCCGCCGACCTGGTAAGCACGCTGCAAGGTGCCGGGCCGTTCACCGTTTTCGCCCCCACCAACGCGGCGTTCGATAAGCTGCCCGCCGGCACGGTAAACACGCTGGTGATGCCCGAAAACAAAGCCAAGCTGAGCACCATTCTTACCTACCACGTAGTGCCCGGCCGCTACCTGGCCGCCGACCTGAAAGACGGCCAGCAGCTGACCACCGTGGAAGGCGAAGTGCTGACCGTGCACCGCACCGGCAGCACCGTGATGCTGCACGACGCAAAAGGCGGCAAGGCCAACGTAACCATTCCGAACGTGGTATCCAGCAACGGCGTGACGCACGTGATAGACACGGTGCTGATGCCCACGCGCTAAGCACTTAAAAGGTCAACTCAAAAAAAAGCCTGGCGAATGTATTTCGCCAGGCTTTTTTTTGTGAAGCAGCCTGCCGGTTTCCCCGCTGTCTTTCCCCATATTTGCAGAATCTGCCTTTTGTTTTTTTCATCTCACCATTGCGCATGAAACACTTTTTCGCTTCGTGGCTGACCGGTTTACTGCTGCTGTCCGGCGTAGCCCAGGCCCAAACCAAGCTTCCACCCGCTCCGTCGGCTACCTTGCGGGGAGAGGAGCTGCGCACCTGGCTGCGCGAAAACTGGTACGACGGCAAGCGCCAGGTACTGGGCTACGACCAAGCCCGGGGCCGCATGTACAACTACATCGACAACTTCGACAACAAGCTGACGTGCGTGTACTCCGGCTTCCAGCAGCCATTTAAGCTCGACTCCAGCGGCACGAGCACCTCAGGGGCTGCTCCCATCAACTGCGAGCATACTGTGCCGCAGTCGTGGTTCAACGAGGCGGTACGGATGCGCTCCGACGTGCATCACCTGTTCCCGGCATACGACAAGTGGAACAGCGACCGGGGCTCCGACCCGTTTGCCGACATTCCGGACAACGTCACGCAGAAGTGGATCCGGGGCCTGCAAAGCCAGAGCTCTATCCCTACCAGCAACATCGACGAGTACAGCGAAGACACCGGCTCCCAGTTTGAGCCCCGTGAAGACCACAAAGGCAACCTGGCCCGCGCTGTATTCTACTTCTACACCATGCACGCCGGCCAGAGCTTCGACCCCGGCAAAGGCGTGATTACGGCCGCAGCCAGCCTGGAAACGCTCTACAAATGGCACTTGCAGGACCCAGTGGACAAGCACGAGCTGGAGCGCAACCGCCGCGCCGCCAAGGCCCAGGGCAACTTCAACCCCTACATTGCCTACCCCGAGCTGGTTGCCCGGGCCTGGGGCTTTGCGCAGACTGAAAACCCGAAAGTGTCGTTTGCCTCAGCTACGGGCACTACTACAGAAGGCAACAGCGGCACGAAAACATACACCGTGAACGTAACGGTGAGCCCGGCCCCAACCGCCACCCAAACGGTGGAAGTAGCCCTGGCTGCCAGCTCCACCGCCACGGCCGGAACCGACTTCACGTTCTCGACCCAGACGCTCACCTTCTCTCCCACCGTTACGTCGGTTCCCGTGACCATTACGGTGCAGGGTGACGCTACGGCCGAAGCCGACGAAACCGTGCAGCTGCAGCTGCGCAGCCTGTCGGCCGGGCTGTCGTCGGGCACCAGCCTCACGCACACGCTTACCATCACCAACGACGACGGTGACATCCCGACCATCAGCTTCCAGACCGGCAGCGGCACCATCACGGAAGGCAACGACGGCACCACCGTGTACACCATTGAGGTGATTCTCAGCGGCGCGGCGCCCAGCTCCGAAATTCAGGTTCCCGTGACGATAGACGTGGCCGGCACCACCGCCGGCACCGACGACTACACCCTGGAAAAATCGACGCTGACCTTCACCAACGCCCCTGTGCCCCAGCGCCAGACCCTGGGCGTGATTGTGAAGGGCGACCTGCTGCCCGAAGCCGGCGAAACGCTGGTGCTGCGCCTGGGTACGCCCACGGGTGGCAACGCCGTCATTGGCGCTACCCCTACACACACGCTCACCATCGTGAACGATGACCAGACGCCGGGCGGCACGCCCTGCGCCTCCCTGTATTTCTCGCAGTACATCGAGTCGTCGGGCGGCAACACCAAGGTGCTGGAAATCTATAACCCTTCGGCCAACGCCGTTGATCTGGCCGGCCACCGTGTGGAGCTGTTTTCCAACGGCGGCAAAACGCCGCAGTACTCCTTTGACCTGAAGGGCACGCTGGCCGCGCACGATGTGTACGTAATTGCCAATGGCGGCTCTGATGCTGCCGTGCTGGCCCAGGCCGATAACACCACGGCCCAGGTAGCGTTTTTCAACGGCAACGATGCCCTGGTACTATTCTCGGGTACCGATACGCTGGACGTAATTGGCCAGCCCGGCCAGGACCCCGGCGAAACGGTGGGCTGGACGGTTGCGGGCGGCTCTACGCTCAACAACACGCTGGTGCGCCTGCCCACGGTGAGCGTAGGCTCGACCCGCTGGAATGAGGCGGCTGCCGCCACCTGGCAGGCCGTTGGCACGAACAGCTTCAGCGGCGTGGGCAGCTATACCAGCACCGCCTGCACTACCACCGGCACCCGCCCCACTACCGTTCGCAACGGGCTGGAGCTATACCCCAACCCGGCGGCTGAGGCCGTGCTGGTTCGTGTGCCCCGTTCGGCGCAGGCTGGAGAAATCAGCCTGTTCAACGCGGTGGGCCAGCTGGTGCGCCGCCAGCCTGCCGCCAGCAATGGAGCCGCTACCAGCCTCCGCACGTCCGATCTGCCCGCGGGGCTGTACTCCGTGCGGGTACAGGCCGGCAGCGTGCAGTACACGGGCCGCGTAGTGGTGCGCCACTAACCGGCAGCCGAAAATTCGGCAACGCAAGCCGGCCCGACTTTCTCGTTCCTGTTTCAGCAGGAAGAGAAGGTCGGGCCGGCTTTTTTGTGTCCAACCTGGGCTGCTAGGCCAGCAAGTCAGCGTACTCCGCGTGGTGCTTTTTGACGAACACCTGCATAAAGCGGCAGGAAGTGAGCACCCGCAGCTTTTCGTCGCGGGCAAAGGCCAGGGCGTGCCGGGCCAGCTGCTCGCCCACGCCCTGCCCGCGCAGGGCTTCATCGACGAAGGTGTGCGCAAAGTCAATGGTCTGGTCGTCGGGGCGGCTGTAGGCCAGCTCGGCCGTGGCGCCGTTTAGCTCGGCGGTGAATTCCTGATCCTGGGGATGATGTTGAATGGTGGCCTGAGACATAAAAAGGAAGCTGGGAGAAATGCGCCGGCAAAAATATCCGCCGGTCGGGTGCTGCCCGTATACGCAGGCAGTGGCCGCGGGGCTGCCCCGCCCGACCTAAGCACAACGGGAGGAGGCCCGGCCGCGTACCTTCTGTATAGTTCTGTACTTCCCTACGTTTCTCTCCCATGCAAGACTCCCTCGAAAACCAGCCCACCACACCTAGCTCCGACGACGCAAATGCTTCCCAGCAGGCAGCCGCCGGCAACCACACACCGCAGTACGGCGAGTTTGGCCACGCCGCGGCGGCACCCACTACCACCCCGGTGCAGCACGCGGCCGGCGCCAACCCCGGTGGCGTAGCGGCTCCTTCCACGGCGGCACCCGAGCAGCGCGGCAGCGTACCCCAGAACCAGGCCCCCGGCGAAGTACGCGCCGTTTCCGAATCTGACTACACCGAGCAGCGCGAAGGCTGGGCCAAAGACGACCCCCGCTACGGCAGCGGTACCCGCAACTGGGAAACCGCTGAGCCCGCCAACGAAAGCACCGGCCCGGCCGAAAAAACCGAGGACCGCCTCGACAACCCCAACGACGGCAGCAACGACAACCCCGACGAGTTCAGCGCCCTGCGCTCTGACAAAGGCAAGGGCATTCCCGGCAAGTAAGCCGGTCATTTCTCTCTGATCTTCTTACCCCAGCACTATGGCTACTAAACCCCAGGATAACACTTCCCAGGACCCCGCCGGCGCCCTCGACCCGAAGGCCGGCGCCCACCTCACCGACGAGCAGCGCAAGCACCGGGAGGAGCTGTACGGCTACCAGCGCGACGAAGAAGGCACGCTGGACACCTCAGCCCGGCTGGAAAACGAAACCACCGGCATCCCAACGGGCAGTTCCACCACCGGTCCCGACCCCGACACCGGCAGCCAGACCGACGAACTGCTGCAGCCGGACTTCAACAACCCTATCGACGACAACAACCGCTAGTCTGCTGCCTGCAGCCACCTGAAACAACGCCGCCTGGTACATGCCGGGCGGCGTTGTCGTGTGCGGCCCGTCTAGGTTGCATGCTACCGGCTTACCGCTTACCTTCTGCCCGTATTGAGCTGAGGCTCGTCATCCGCCGTTTCCGTTGTGTTCTCCACCGCTCCTTTGCTTATGGCCTCTCCCCTGCTGGTTCTGACCGATTTCTCACCCGCCGCCGATAAAGCGTTGACTTACGCTGAGGCCTTGGCTGCTCACCTGGATTCTTCGCTGGTACTGCTGCACGTGCGGCGCTCTTCCTGGCTTGACCCCGAAGCGTTTACCGGCCGGATTTCGCACTTTAGCGAGGGAGAAATTGCCGCCGCCCTGGCGGAGCGCGCCGGCCGCCTGCGCGTGCCGGTGCGGGTAGAAGCCGCTGCCGACCAGGTGGTGCCCGCTACCTGCCAGGCCGTAGCGCAGCACCGGCCCCTGCTGGTAGTGGTAGGCAAGCCTGATACGGAGCAAACACCTGACGCGCTGGTGCACACCACCTCGCTGGAGCTGCTGCGTGAGTGCCAGGTGCCTTTGCTGATTGTTCCCCTGCATGGCAATGCCACCGTGCCGCCCACTCACCTGCTGCTGGCGGCCGACAATCTTCCCTTACACGTAGAGCCAACCATAGCGGCGCTGCCCCGGCAGCTGGCCCCGCAGGCCAGACTTACCCTTACCCACGTAGTGGAGCCCGAGGAAAGTGACTCCTGCGCTTCAGCCCACGTAGCGGTGCAGCAAACCGGCCTGCTCCAGGGGTTTGAGCAGATCCGGCCTTACGGGATGCGCCACCTGAGCGTGCCGGAAGGCATTGCCCAGGCCGCCGTCGAAACCCAGGCGGATCTGCTGGTGCTGCTGGCCCGCCGGCACAGCGTGCTGGGCCGCCTGTTTCATAGCAGCGTAACGGCAGCATCCATTCTGCGCGGCACTGTTCCGATGTTGGTATTGCCGGCCGGAGAGTAGGCAAACATGGCATTGACCGGCTAATGCGGGTGAGCGGCTCCGTACCAGCACGGAGGACCGAGTGCGGGGTAGCGGGCAGACAATATGCCTTCTGGCGCGGATTGACGGCGGGCCCCAGCCAGGGTTTCTTTGTAGAAAGCAATCCTGCTGATCCGGCCTCATCTTCTGCCCCATGCCTACTTACCGTTTATTGTTTGCTACGGCCCTCCTGGCCGGGCTAAGTGCCCCTGCCCTGTCCCAGCGCCTCGACATCGAAAAAACCCACGATGTATCGGGCAAGGCCCGGCGCGGCTACCTCTCCGACGTGCGCGTGAACGAGGCCGCCAACCGCATCGACCTGGAGTTCTGCACCAAGAGCACCGACAAGCAGGTGAAAACGCAGACCTACCATTTCGACACGAAGTACAACCTGCTGGGCGTGGACGAAAACACCATCCCGGTGGAGAAAGTGAAGGGCTACCGGGGCGAAAACTACAGCAAGGAAGGCGTGACGCTAGCCCTGAGTGACCCCAGCGCGGGCATGGGCGCCATTCCGATGCTGGGAATGGTGAATGCCCTGAAAAACCCGGCCGGTACGCTGCTGCTCCAGCGCAAGCGCATCGACTACAAGTGGAGCTGGCTGGGTGGCGGCTACCGCAAAAAGATAAAGCTGCTGGGCACCGAGAAGCCCAAAACTGAAAGCGGAGCCGGCTACCGCCACATTGCCCACGTGGATGACGACGTGAATGGCGGCGTGCTGGTGCTGGCGGCGGAAAATATGAAGCTCAGCAAGATGAGTCAGACCAAGCCCGGCTACCACCTGCTGTACTTCAACAGCCAGCTGGAGCTGGTGCGCGACACCTACCTGGAGCCGGACGGACTCACGGCCCAGACCTTTGTGCAAATGGACGCCATTGGCCTCGACCAGGATGAGGAAGCCGACGACAGCCAGCAGCCCGCCCGCGACGTGGCTATTATGCTCACGTACCCGAAAGGAGCCGGCAAGGAAAAAGACAAGCACCCCGCCACCGAGTACCAGTACCTGCGCACTTCCGCCGATGGGCAGGTGAAGGAGAAAATCCGGGTGGATACGCCCGTGGGAGCCTGGCTGGTAAGCGGCTTCATTCCGATGACTGATGGCAGCGTGCTGGCCTACGGCCCGGCCAACGACTCGCCCGATAAGCACTACGCCGATGCCCTGCCCGACGCCAAAGATGGCATGACGCCGGAAGAAGCCTTCAAAGCCAAAAACTTTCTGCTGGGCAAGATACAGAAAGGTGCCGTAGCCTGGATTACCAAAACCCCGCTCAAGGAATTTGAAGACAAACAGCAGGTGCCGGCCGGCCAGAAACGCACCCCCGACTACACGGGCAAGCGCTTTATGGTGAGGCAGGCCCTGGAGGCCGGCAACGGTGACATCCTCATCAGCGGCCAGAACTTTAAAGTGCACGGCGGCGGGCTGGCGGGCAACAAGATGCTCAACACCCTGGCCGGGGGCTCACCGGCTGGACCGGCCCAGCCCACCCGCTCCTACGCCGACCTGCTGCTGTTCCAGTTCAGCGGGCAAGGCCAGCTGCGCAGCCAGTATGGCCTGCGCCGCGCCGAAAACAACGATGCTGCTTCCGCCAATCCTACGTCCCAGTTTCTGACGCCCACCGCCAACGGGCAGGGCATTTACTGGCGCGTATTCGAAATTGATGGGTGGCGCACTGTGGATGAAACCCAGAAAGGGCTCTTCACTATCACTGAGAAAGAAACCATTATGTACCCCAGCGTCACGCGCATTGAGCTGGCCAAGGCTACCATTGGCCCACAGAAAACATTTGGGGTGACCAAGGAAGGCAAGTACTACGTCAACAACCATTACCAGACTCTCGATATTGGCGACGGCCGCAAGCAAATCGTATATTTTGGGGAGAATAAATCCGGCAAAACCATGTGGTTTGCCCAGATGCCCCTGGAATAACGGAATTGCTCATCAGAAGCGCCGGTGCAGCTTTTCGCCGCCACCGGCGTTTCTTACGTACTGTGCCCTAGACTTTCGGCCTTTGCTATTTCTGAGTGCTTATGTATCCCGCTTCTGCTTTCGTCGCTGCCCCGAGTATTCCCGTCCTGCTGGTCGATGACCACCAGCTGGTGCTGGAAGGTGTGCGGGTGCTGCTGCAGGATGAAACCGACCTGCCCGTAGTGGCCACTGCCAACTCCGGGGCCGAGGCCCTGCGCCGCCTGCGCGACCACCCGGAAGTGCAGGTAGCCGTGGTAGACCTGAACATGCCCCAGATGTCGGGCGTGCAGCTTACCCACGCTATCCGCGAGGCACACCCCCAGGTGCACGTGCTGGCCCTGAGTATGTTTCACGACCATGCCTCGGTGCAGGAAGTATTGGCCGCCGGGGGCTCGGGCTATCTGCTCAAGAACACCAACGCCGCCGAGCTGAGCACCGCCATCCGGCGCGTGGCGGCCGGCCGCACCTTCTTTAACGCCGAAGTGGGCGCCACTCTCCTCGACCACCTCGATGTGCCCGTGACCCGCGAGCAGGCCGACCGGCCCGTGCCGCTTACCACCCGCGAGCAGGAAATCCTCCAGCTCATTGCCGGCGAATACTCCAACGCCGACATTGCCGACAAGCTGTTTATCAGCGAGCGGACAGTGGAAACCCACCGCAAGAACATCTTCACCAAAACCAAGTCCAAGTCCATCGTGGGTCTGATTCAGTACGCGCTGCGCTACAAGCTAATTTCAGTGTAGCCAGATGGTCTGTGCTTTACTTGCCCACCAGGCAAAAGCGGAGCCGGCGCTTCTCGTAAGCTGACGTTGGAATAATCAGACGTCAGCTTACGAGAAGCGCCGGCTCCGCCTTTGTTTGTACGAGGCTCAACCTAACGCCATCAGGCAGACTGGCTGAGACGCATGGGGGCAAGCTGCCCAACTTGGGTAGGCAGGGGCACTTCCAGTGTGGCGGTGGTGCCGTGCCCGGGTGTGGCGTCGATGTGGGCTTGCCCGCCCAGGTAGGTCAGGCGCGTCTGTATATTGCGCAGCCCGATGCCGTCGCTTTTGCCCGGAGCCAGCGGGTCGAAGCCGACACCATCATCCTCCACAACAACGGTCAGATCGGTTGGGTTGCGCACCAGCTGCAGGGTAACATGCTGGGCCTGGGCGTGTTTGATAACGTTCTGCATCAGTTCCTGAATTACGCGAAACAGCACGCTTTCCATCGTGGGCGGCAGCCGCTCCTCGTCCAGCCCAAATACCTCTACCTGAATAGTGGGGCCATTGTGGTAGGTAGTCATTTTGGCGGTCAGGTCGCGCACGGCCGCTGCTAGCCCCTGCTTCATGAGGGCGTTGGGCATGAGGTTATGCGAGATGCCGCGCACTTCCCGGAAGGACTCGTCTACTACATCAATGGCGTTGTGCAAAAGGGTGGCCTGGTCCTCAGCAGAGCGGGAGCCCCGCTGGTCGAGGGCGTGTAGGTTGAGTTTGGCTGCTGTGAGCAGCTGCCCAATGCCGTCGTGCAGATCGGAGCCGATGCGGCGCCGCTCGTTTTCCTCCGCCTCCAATACGGCCGCCACGCGCTGGCGCTCCTGCTGCTGGCGCTCCTGCTCGTGGGCCACCTGCTCGCGCAGCCGCTGCCGCGTATACAGCAGCCAGCCCACCAGCCCCAGCAACCCCATCACCACCAGGCCGGCCAGCAGCTGCACATTGCGGCGGCGCAACAGCTGCTGCTGGGTGCGTAGCTGAGCGGCCTGCAGCTGGTTCTGGGCTTCTTTGCGCTCCGTATCGTAGCGCACCTGCATTTCGGTTATCTGGCGGGCGCTGGCTTCATTCAGCAAAGAATCCTTTACCTGCATCACCTGCTGCTGAAACTGGTAGGCCTCGGCGTAGCGGCTCAGCTGGGCGTAGGCCGTGGCCAGCCCCTGCAGCGCCGTGCGAACTGCCTCCGCCGCCTGGATGCGCCGACTCAGGCGGCGGGCTTCCTCGAAATAGGGCACGGCCGCCGCCGGCTGGCGCTGGCGCAGGGCCAGCTCACCCAAAGAGTTGAGGTTGGTGGCTACGGCCGCCTGGTCGTCGAGCTGGCGGGCCAGGGTGAGGGCGCTCAGAAAGTAGGAGCGCGCCAATTCCGGCTGCTGGCGAGTGCCGGCCAGTGTGCCCAGACCGGCCAGGGCCTGAGCCTCATTCTGGCGGTCGGCGGCCTGCTGGCTGATGCGCAAAGCGTGCTGGTAGTGAGCCTGAGCCGAATCCGGCTGGTTGAGCTTAGCAAAGTCCTGCCCCACGATGTTGTGGGCCTGGGCATCGTTGTGGGCGTCGCGGGTGCGGCCGGGCAGGTGCAGGTACTGCAGGTGGTAGCGCAGGGCTTCGCGGTAGCGGCCCATCTGCTGGTACACCATGCCAATGTTGGCCCAGTCGGTGGCAATGCGCTCGGGCGTGCCGTACTTTTCCTCCAGCTTCAGCGCCCGGATGTACTGGCGCACGGCTTCCTGGTAGCGGCCCTGCATGGCCAGCACTTCGCCCACGTTGTTGATGGCCCCCGCCACGCCCTGCCAATCCTGTAGCGCGGCGCGCTGGCGGCGGCAGGCCTCAAAATCAGCAATGGACTCGGGGTAGCGGCCGGTGGTGGCGTAGATGATGCCGCGCAGAATGTAGGTTTTGGCCAGGCCCCGACGGTGGTTGAGCTGCCCGCCCAGGCGCAGGGCTTCGGAAGCCAGCGCAAGGGCGCGGCGCGGATTGCTGTCCCGGTTTTCCCAGATCAGCTCATTGAGCGTATTCACCCGGTTGGTGTCGGGCGCGGCCAGCTGGGGCAGGCGCGCCTCCAGGGAATCGAGGCGGGCGTTGCGGCCAGCAGGCTGCGCGGCCGCCGAGGCGGTACTCAGCAAACTCAACACCCAGCAGCCCATAAGAATGTAGCCGTTTCTCATAGGGCAGGAACGAACTCAGAAGAAATAGACTGTGAGGCAGCGCGCGCGGCCAGGGGCACCTCCAGCGTGACAGTGGTGCCGTGCCCGGGAGTGGCATCGATATGCGCCCGCCCACTCAGAAAGCTTAGTCGGCTGCAAACGTTGCGCAGACCCAGGCCCTCGTTTGCAGGCAGAGCAGCCGCATCGAAGCCGCGGCCATTGTCTTCCACCAGTACCGTGAGCTCCCGCTCGTTTTGCACCAGCTGTACCGTCAGCTGGTTGGCGCAAGCATGCTTAATAACGTTGTGGACCAGCTCCTGAATTACCCGAAACACGACGCTTTCGGTGGTAGCATCGAGGCGGCTAGTGAGGCCGAATGTGTTTATTTCCACCCGCAGTCCGGCATTTTCGGGCAGCTTGTTTAAAAACTCACGCACCGCAGCCCCCAGCCCCTGCCGCATTAGCGCGTTGGGCATGAGGTTATGGGAAATAGTCCGAATTTCCCGGCACGACTCATCTACTACCGCCACGGCATTGTGCAGTAGCTCGCGTTGTCCGTTCAGGCTAGGCCCTACTCGTTGATCGAGGGCTTCTAGGTTGAGCTTGGCCGTAGCCAGCAACTGGCCGATGCCGTCGTGCAGATCGGAGCCAATGCGGCGCCGTTCGTTTTCCTCCGCCTCCAATACGGCCGCCACGCGCTGGCGCTCCTGCTGCTGGCGCTCCTGCTCGTGGGCCACCTGCTCGCGCAGCCGCTGCCGCGTGTAGAGCAGCCAGCCTACCAGCGCCAACAGGCCCATCACGACCAAACCTGCTACCAGCTGCACGTTGCGCTGCTGCAACTGCTGCTGCTGGGTGCGTAGCTGAGCGGCCTGTAGCTGGTTGCGCGCTTGCTGCTGCTCGGTTTCGTACTTGGTGCGCATTTCGATTACCTGCTGGGCGGATTCGGCTTCGTAGAGCGAATCGTTGAGCGCCTGAAACTGCTTGCGCCAGTGCAGAGCTTCGGCAGGCCGGTTGGTGTTTTCGTAGAGCGTAGAAAGCCCATCATATACCACTCGTAGCAGCGGCCCGACCTGCGCCTGCCGACCTAGCTGCAGGGCGTGACGGTACGCATTTTCGGCCTCGGCGGTACGTTTAAGCTGGGCCAGCGCATCCCCCAGGTTCAGCCACGATTCAGCCTGACCCTGCACGTTGCCCTCCGCCTGGTCGATAGCCAGCGTTTGTTGATAGTAGCGGTGTGCCGCCGCCGACTGGTTTGTTTGCAGGGCAATAGCGCCGAGGTTATAGAGGGCCAGTACCAATACCCCAGAGTCGCCGAGGGCCCGCCCCCTGTGCAAAGCCTGCTGGAAGCTCTGCCGGGCTGCTGGAAACTGCTTTTGCTCCAGATAGGCCGTACCGGTATTATTGAGCGCAACAACTACGCCGCGGGCCGCCATTGCATTGCCTGCCTGAGAGGCACGCTGATAAAATAACCGCGCCTGCTGCGCGGCTTCCAGCGCGGCCGGGTACTGCTTCAGGTTTTTATAGGCCGTGCCCAAGTACAGGTGGGCATGAGCCAGCCGCAGCGTGTCGTGGTGTTGGGTTGCCAACTGCAGGGCATCCAGCAGGTAGCGCACGGCTTCTTTACTGTTTCCCTGGCTGTTGAGCAGGCGCCCGAGCAGGAATTGTGCTTCCATGGTTTGTGGGGACCGGCGCTGCTGCCGGGCCAGCTGCAGTGCTGCCTGGGCCCGCTGCATAGCCCGGGCGGGGTCGGTGCCGCGCAGAGCACTGGCATCCGCCATGAGCAGGCGCAAGCGGGCCGAGTCGGGAGCAGCAGCAAGGCGCCGATCGAGGCTATCGGGTGGAGTGGCTGCCTGCGCCTGGGAAGCCACAGGGCCTGACGCCAGCAGCCCGGCAGCTACCAACGCAACTCTCCAGATACTCAGAAGAGTAGAATCCAACATGCATAAAATCAACCAGCGTGAACCCAACATTATCTGAAGCCAAAAATCAATTTTACCCAAGAATGCCAATATATTCTTTCTATCAAATATTATTTTTCCTGAGAAGCTACAAGCTAGCTCGGCCCTGAATTCTGGTCGAGTAGTCGGTCCGGCTGCTTACACAAAAAAGCACCCCGGCAGGAAGCCCACCGGGGTGCTTGCGTACATGAAAAAAACGGGTAACTATTCTCTCACCAGGCGCTTGACAACGGTGCCTTCGGCCGCCTGCAGATGCACGGTGTACACGCCGGTGGGCAGGGTCCGCAGGTCTAGCTGCTGGCGCACGACGCCCTGGTGAGGCCGCAGCGTGAGCTGCTGCACGCGCTGGCCTATGCTGTTGTAGATACTACCCGTTACTGGGCCCTGCTCTTTCAGCCCGTGCACTTCCAGCGTGGCAAAGCCGGTTGTAGTGGGGTTGGGATACAGGGCGGTGCCGGCCTGCAGCGCCGCCGGAGCGGTAGCCGTTACCGAGCCCGCACCCAGCCAGAGGTAGAAGCGCTGGCGCACGGAATCGGGGTGCAGGGTGAAGGCGTACACCGAGTCGAGCGAGAGGTCCTGCTTGCGGTTGAGCAGGCGGTCTTCGAGCAGCACGCGGGTGCCGGCGGGCAGGTTCAGCTGGCTGGTAAGCACGAGGGTGTGCCGGCCGGCCTCACTCACGCGCACGCCCAGCGGAATGGCCTGGCCCGGCAGCGCGGGTAGCCCGTTGATGGACAGGGCATCGGCTCCGGCCTGGCTCCAGATGGTAGGCCGGCCCGCCCCGTTCTGCGTCACCTTGTAGGCATCGAAGTTGGCTTGGTAACCTTCCCCGGCGCCTTCCTGCAGGTAGAATACGGCTTCATCGGCCAGACCCTGGGCACTGCGGGCTTCAAGGCGAACAACGGGGCGCTTCTCCTGCGTGCCGCGCTGGTAGGCGGGGCTGGTGTAGGAGGTGTGGCGCACGGCGTTGGTCAGGTTCATCCTGCCCGAGGCCGAAGAGGCCCGCACCAGGAAGCCCTGCATGGCCGCCACGTCCTTGTTACCGCCGTTCTGGCCCACGCCGTTTACGTAGCCGCAGTAGGCGCCCGTGTACTTGCCCGAGGGCACGAACACGTAGAGGGCATCGTCCACGCCGGAGAGCATTCCACCGGTCTTCCGCACCACGTCCCAGTCCATAGGGGCGGGGTACGGGTTGCCGGCCAGGTTCCAGCCAGCGCCCAGCTGAGCGCCGCGCGTCATGGAGTAGCTCACGTTGCCGTTGCTGAGCACGCCCGAAATATCCACCACCGTGGAAGGCAGCGTCTGGGCAGAGTAACCGCGGCCGGGCACCAGGTTCTCGTTGGCCGAGGGCACCATCCAGCCTTGCGTGAAGGTATTCTTCTCGGCCGTGAGGCGGGTTTCCTCGTAGCGGAACAAGGTTGGGAAGGGCGTTACGGTGTTGCCGCGGGTGTTATAGGCCGGGTTCAGCTCAAACACGGGCAGGTCGTCGGCAAACTCCTGCACGGTGGCCGTGCCAAGCTGCATGGGCGAGCTGTAGTGGCGGTAGCCGGGAGCACCCAGACCAGTAATGAACCGCTCCATCGTAGCCCGGCCCGTTACCGTTCCGCCACCGGCGGGGTTCACCACCATGGCGGTGCCCGAGGCGTTGGAGTGCAGGGTCAGGTGGCCGTCGGAAGCCAGGTTGCCGGTTGTGAGCGTGAGCATATGCGTTACGCCCAGGTTCGAGGTGCAGCCCACGCCGCTGCCGTTCTGCACGTGCAGGTCGTAGAAGCGGATAGGCGTGGTGGTGGTGCCGCCCAAAGTTTGAGCACTCGTGCCCACGCAGTACCAGGGGTAGGTACCCACGTTCACTAGGCCGCCGTTCGTGAGGTTACCGTAAAGATACACCGGTCCGTTGCAGGTCAGGCCCACCGTGTTTTGCACGTTCAGGCCGTGGAAGCGCAGCGTGGCCGAGCCACCCATGGTCTGGGCCGTGGTGCCGGTGAAGTACACTGTGTAGGTAGCCGGGTTGAAGGGCCCGTTGCAGAGCCAGTTGCCAGCCACGTAGATGTCGCCGCCGAGCAGGCAGCCGACCAGGTTGGCCCAGGTTACGTGGTGGAAGGTGGTTTTGGCCGAGGCACCCGTGGTGGTAATGGTTTGCTGGGTGGTGCCGTTGAAGGTCACCCCGAAGCCATTACCGGAGAAGATGCCCGAGTTCAGCCAGTAGCCCCCCACCGTGATGTCGCGCAGCAGCTGCACGTTCACGGCGTTGGTAATCTGCACGTGGTGGAAGGCCGACAGCACCGTGCCGCCGATGGTTTGCAGGGCCGTACCGCTGAACAGCACCAGGTAGCCGTTGGCCACGAAGCCGCCGTTGTTGACCCAGTTGCCCGTCACCCCGATGTTATCCAGCAAAGTCACGCCGGCCACGTTGGCAAACGTCACGTCGTGGAAGCGCGTCTGGCCGGAGGTGCAGGTAATGGTCTGCGCCAGCGTGCCCAGGAAGCGCGTGCGGTGGCCGCAGCCGCAGAACTTGCCGTTGTTCACGAAGTTCCCGGTCAGGTCGATGTCGAAGTCCAGGTTCACCCCTACCGTGTTGTTGAGGGTGAGGTGGTGGAACACGCTGATGGCCGTGCCGCCGATGCTTTGCAGGGCGGTGCCGTTGAAGAACACCGTGAAGGCATTGGCCGCGAAGGTGGCGCCGTTGTTGAGCCAGTTGCCCAGCAAGGTAATGGCGCGGTCGAGGCGCACATTGGCACCCGAGGCCAGCGTGAGGTGGTGGAACACCGTGTTCACCGTGCCGCCGATGGTCTGGAGCACCGAGCCCTTGAACGTCACCAGCTTGCCGCCGTGCGCGAAGCCGCCGTTGTTGAGCCAGTTGCCGGTCAGGAAGATGTTGTCCTGCAGCGTTACGCCCAGCGCGTTGCTGAACACCACGTGGTGGAAGGTGAGTGTACCCGAGGGGCAGTAGATGGCCTGGGCCGCCGTGCCGTCGAAGTACACCGTGCGGGCACCCGCCGCGAATACGGCCAGGTTGCGCAAATCACCCCGTACCCGGATGTCCTGGAGCAAACTCACCCCTACTGCGTTGTTGAAGGTGAGGTGGCCGAACACCGTTACCGCCGTGCCGCCGATGCTCTGCGCGGCCGAGCCGTTGAACGTCACCAGGTAGCCCGCGCAGCTGAACACGCCGTCATTCACCAGGTTGCCCTTGATGAAGATAGGCCCGGTCAAACTCACGCCCACGTTGTTGAGAATAGTGAGGCCGTGGAAGGTGCTGGTGGCCGTGCCGCCGATGAGCTGGGCTACCGTGCCCTCAAAGATGACGCGGTAGGTAGCCGGTGAGAACACGCCGTTGTTTACCCAGTTGCCCCCCACAATGCGGATGTCGTTGCCCAGCGTGACGCCCGCCGTGGTGTTGTCGATGATAACTCCATAGAAGGGTACCACTACCGAGCCACCGATGAGCTGATTCACCGTGCCGCCAAAGGTTACCACGTAGCCATTGGCCCCGAAGGTGCCGTTGGTGGTCCAGTTGCCGAGCACGGTCACCGCCCGGTCGAGGCGCACGTTGGCGCCCGTGCCGATGCTGATGTGATGGAAGCGCGTGAGGGCCGTGCCGCCGATGGTTTGCAGGGTGGTGCCCGTGAAGAATACCCCGTAGGTGCCCGCCGCAAAGCCGCCGTTATGCACCCAGTTCCCATTCAGGTAGATGTTCGAGAGCAGGGTAACCGACGTGGGGTTGTCGAAGTACAGGTGGTAGAAGCGCGTGGCCGAGCCGGTGAGAATCGTCTGGGCCGTGGTGCCCTGGAAGTACACCGCGTACAGGCCGGCCAGGAACTTGCCCGTGCCCAGCCAGTTGCCCAGCACCGCAATTTGCTGGTTCAGCGTTACGCTCACCAGGTTGCCGATGCTGATATGATGGAAGGTGGTATTCACCGCGCCTCCGATGGTCTGGGCCGTGGTGCCGTTGAAGTACACCGTGTAACCGCCGTGCCCGAAGCCGCGCGTGTTCACCCAGTTGCCCAGCACGTAGATGTTCTGCTGGAGCGTCACCGAAATGGCGTTGTTCCAGGTGACGTGCCAGAAGTTGTAGGTGCCGGCTCCGCTGAGAATCTGCGCGGCCGAGCCGCCGAACACGAAGGTGTAGCCCGTGTACACCCCGCCCACTAGGTTGTAGCCGTAGAAGGTGCCCGCATTCACAAAGCCGCCCAGCAAGGTCACGTTCTGCAGCAGCCGCACCGAGGCCCCGCTCACGATGTTCCAGCCGTAGAAGCTCAGCCCGGTGTAGCCGCCTACCGTCTGCACCACGCCGCCCGTACCGTTGAAGTACACGGTGTAGGCGCCCGGCGCGAAAGTGCCGGAGTACAGGTAGAAGTTGCCCGCCACGTAGATGTGCGAGGCCAGGCTGATGCCGGCCGCGTTATCGGCGTAGAAGTGCCAGAAGTAGGTCGTGCTGTTCACATCAATCACCTGGGCCACCGTGCCGCCGAAGCGCACCCAGTAGCCGCTGGTCACCCCACCGGCCGTGTAGTAGCCGTAGAACACGCCCGTGTTCACGAAGCCGCCGAGTACGTAGATGTTCTGGTGCAAAGTCACCGACACGGGGTTCTGGAAGGTCACGTCGTAGAAGTTCGTCACCTGCGTACCGCCGATAATCTGAGCCAGCGTACCGCCGAAGATGACGGAGTACGAGTTGGCCAAGAACTGTCCGTTGTTGATCCAATCGCCCAGCACCAGGATGCTCGACACCAGCTTCACGCCCACCGTGTTGTTGATGATGACGTCGTAGAAGGTGGTTTCGGTGGTACCGCCAATGGTTTGCAGCACCGTGCCGTTGAAGACCACCGTCTGCGTATTCACCGTGAAGACGCCATTGTTCACGAACGGTCCGCCCAGGCCAATGCCCGCGTTCAGCGTCACACCCACGTTGTTCAGGATGGTTAGGCCATAGAAGTTGGTAAGGCTCGTGCCGCCGATAACCTGCACCACCGAGCCGCCAAAGGTCGTCCCATAGGTACCAGCCACAAACACGCCATTGTTAGTCCAGTTGCCCAGCACGTAGATGTTCTGATTCAACGTCAGGCCTACCGTATTCGAGACGACTACATGGTAGAAGTTCGTCACCACCGAGCCGCCGATGATCTGGCCCACAGTGCCGTTGAAGTTCACGAAGTAGGTGCCGCCCACGAAGCCGCCGTTGTTTACCCAGTTGCCGGCCACGTAAATGCCCGTGCCCAAGCTCAGGCTAACCCCGCTGTTGATGGTCACGCCCCCGAAGTACACCGCCGAGGAGCCGCCCACGGTTTGCGTACCCGAGCCCGCGAAGACGTAGGAGCCGCCGCTGGTCCAGGTGCCATTGTTCACCACGTTGCCGTAAATCGTGAACGACGACGATACCCGGAACGAAGCCCCTGACACCACAGTAATGTTGCGCACCACCGCGCCTGAGCCCACAATCACCGGATAGTAGGTACCGATACCGATGGTCACGATGCTGGTGCTGGTGGGTATCTGCCCGCAGCTCCAGTTGCGCGTGTCAAACCAGTCGGTGTTGTAGCCGCCCGTCCAGGTATAACTCACGGCCTGCACCGTCAGGTTGCTGCCGTTGTCGTTGGTGCTGGTTACGCTTGGGTTGGTAGCTTCTACCCGGATGCGGTAGCTGGAGCCAGCCGCCGCGCTACCCGGAATGGTCGCCGCAATGGTGCCGCTGGTAACCGCGCCGCTCTGGCTGAGCGTGCCAATCACCTGCGTGCCCGCGGCAAATGAGCCGCTGCTGTTCGAAAGAACGGCCCGGAACTGGTTGCCGCTGGCGAAGGTGCCGCTGCTGGTAAACGATACGCTCAAACCCGAACCCGGGCAGAACCCACCCGACACCGAACCCGTCGTGACGGAAGCCACGGGGTTGCTGACCGATACGGCCACCTGGCGTTCCACTGAGCAGTTGTTCTGGCCTACCGTCAGCGTGTAAGTGCCCACGTTGGCCGAGCCGGCGAAGTTGATGGTTGGGTTGGCGTCCGTGGAGTTGAAGCCGTTCGGCCCCGTCCACTGCACCGAAGCGCCGTTGGGTACGCCCCCCGAGGTTAGCTGGATGGTGCCGCCCGCCGTTACCGGCGAGTTCGAGGAAGCCGTTACGCTCGTCAGGTTGGTGATGCTCCACAGGCCGCTTTCGGTTGAAGTAAGCGCGGGGTTGGTGCTTACGAGCCGCACGCGGTACCCCGTGCCAGCAGTAGTAGCGGCCGGAACCGTTACGCTCACCGAGCTGCTGCCCGCGCCGGTGAAGCTCACCGAGCCAATGGTGGTAGGCGAAGTGAAAGCACCGCTGCTGTTGGACAGCTGAGCCGTTACGGAGCCGCCCGAAGCCAGGCCGCTGCCGCCTACCGTAAAGCTCAGGTTCACGGAGTTGCCGGCGCAGATCTGCCGGGCCGTGCTGCTGTTGAGGGTAAGCGTGGGCGCGCCGGGCTGCACGGTCACGGTTGTGTTGGTTTTCGCGGCGCAGGTACCCAGCGTCACCGTCAGGGTGTAGGTACCAGCGTTGGCCTGCCCGGCGAAGTTGATGGTTGGGTTCTGCTGCGTGGAGCTGAAGCCATTCGGGCCACTCCAGGCATAGGTGGCCCCGGCTACCGTTTGCGCTGTGAGCTGAATAATGCCGTTGTCGGCTACCGGCGAGTTGCTCGAAGCCACGGCCGCAGGGGCCGGGTTAATGGTTAGGTTCGTGCCGTTGTCGTTGATGCTGGTTACGGCCGGGTTAGAGCCCATGAGGCGCAGGCGGTAGCCCGTGCCGGCCGGCGTATTGGCCGGCAGCGAAATGGCGAATGACCCATTGCCCTGACCCACAAAAGCCACGCTGCCCAGGTTGGTAGGCGCAGCAAATGAGCCGCTGGCATTCGAGAGCTGGGCCGTGATGGTGTTGCCCGCCGCGAAGGAGTTGCCCGTTACCGAGAAGCTCAGGTTGATGCCGTTGTTCCCGCAGAACGCGCCGCTCGGCTGGCTTGTCATCGTCAGGATGGGGTCCGTGGAGGGGTTCACCGTCACCTGCGTAGCCACGCCCACGCTCTGGCAGCCGCCCACCGTCACGTACAGCGTGTACGTGCCCTGGTTGGCGCCCTGCGAGGCGCCCGTAATGGTCGGGTTCTGCTGGGTGGAGTAGAAGTTCGGCCCTGTCCAGATGTATGAAGCCCCAGGAACCGACTGAGCCGTGAGCTGAATGGTGCCCCCATACGCCACTGGCGAGTTCGAGGAAGGTACCGCTGTGGGCTGGGTCGTCAGGCTGATGTTGGAGCCGTTGTCGTTCTGGCTGGTTACGCCCGGGCTGGAGCTAACCAGCCGGATACGGTAGCCGGTGCCCGTAGCCGCGCCGGCCGGAATGGTGACGGAAATCGAGCCATTCCCCTGCCCTTCGAAATTAGCCGTGCCAATGCTGGTAGGCGTGGTAAACGAGCCGCTGGCGTTGGACAGCTGGGCCGTGATGACGTTGCCAGGCTGGAAGTTATTGCCCTGCACCGTGAAGCCGAAGCTGAACTGCTGACCTGCGCACCCCGAGTAGCCAAACTGGGCCATGCTCAGAATAGGCTGAGCCGAGGGCTGCACCGTCACGCGCACCGAGGCCGAGTCCTGGCAGCCCCCACTGTTCTGCACGTGCACGAAGTAGAGGCCGCTCTGCGAAGGCTGGGCGTTAGCAATGTTCAGCGTCTGGCCGCTGCCCACGTAGCCCGTGCCCCCGCCGTTAGCGTAGCGCACGTACCACTGGTAGCTGCTCTGGCCCGTGGGGCCGGCCGTGAGCTGGATGGTGCCGTTGTAGGCCACTGTGGTCTGGGCCGCGCCGGCCGTAGCCAGAGGGAGGGCCCGCACCGTCAGGTTCTGGCTGTTGCTGGTGCCGGTAATTTCCGGGTTCGAAGCCACCACGCGCACGCGGTAGCCCGTGCCGGCCGGCGTGCGGAAGGCAATGGAGTCGGTGAGCACCCCGCCGTTGGCGTTCTGGCTGCTCAGGTAGCCGTACAGACGGCTGCCGTCGGTGAAGTTGCCGCTGGCATCGGAGAGCTGGAAGTGGAACTGGTTGCCGGCCGTGTACGAGGCCATGTTGGTCGTGAACGGCACCGAGATGTACGTGGTGCTGCAGAACGAGCTGGGCGACACCGTACCCGTGACAATGGTGGGCGGGTAGGTATAGGAGGCCGCCGAGCAGGCCGTACCGTTGGGCGTGGTCACGCAGATCTGGCCGGTAGAGCCGCCCGCGGGGGCCACCGCCGTGATGCTGGTAGCCGAATTCACCGTGAAGCTCTGCGCATCTACCCCGTTGAATTTAAGGGCGGTGGCGCCGGTTAGGTTGGTGCCCGTAATTTCTACGCTGGTGCCGCCCGCCCCGCCCGGGGGCGTGAAGGAGACGATAGTGGGCCCGGCGCAGTTGAAGTAGTATCCGCCCACACCCGAAATTACGGCGTACTGGCCATTGGCATTCTGTACCACTAAACGCAGCACCCGTGCACTGACGGGCGTAGCCAGGGTACGGGTCACGAGCGTAGTGGTATTCACCACGAAGCTGGCCGTATAGGTATCCACAGTCGTGTACGTACCGCCCAAGCTTGGAGCCGTCTGCACCAGCAGGGTAAAATTGCTGGAGTTGCTGGGTGTGAGCTTGTATCGCACTTCGCTCACCGTCTGGGCGCTGCCCAGGTCGGCCTGGAGCAGGCTGCCGTTGTAGCCGTAGAACGTGTTGCTGGTGTTGGGCGAGGCCGGGTCGGTGTTGAACGCAGTTTCGGCCAGGCCGTTGGTGCTGCCGCCGTAGTTGTAGTTGCCGGCCGGCTGCCCCGCCGCAAAATTGGGCGAGGAAGCGCAGCCGTTTTTCAGAAAGCTGCGGTTGGTCACCAGGCTCCACTTCCCGTTGGCGTCGCGGGAACGAATAAACAGGCGGTGGGTACCATCGGCCAGGGCGCTGGCGTCGGCCGCAAAGGCAAGGTTGCTGAGGTTGGCACTGGCCGTAATGGGCACGTTGGTGCCGCTGCCAAAGCCCGGGTCGGTATCAAAGTAATACTCCACCCGGTTGATGTTAGGCGCCACCGCCAGCACGGGCTCATAATAGAACGTCCGGGCCGTGGTCAGGCTCCACTTGCTGTTGGCATCTTTGGCCCGCACGCTCAGGGTATGAAAGCCCGCCGACAAGCTGCCCAGCGCTACGTTCAGGGAGATGTTGCTGACGTTGGTGCCGGCCGTAATGGGCACGTTGGTGCCGCTGCCGAAGCCGGGGTCCGCATCCAGGAAGTATTCTACCTTAGTGATGTTGGGCGCCGTAGCCGCCTGCGTTTCATAGTAGAAGGTGCGGCTCGTTACCAGGCTCCACTTGCCGCTGGCATCCCGGGTGCGGATGTTCAGGGAGTGAAAGCCGGGGCTGAGGCTGCTCAGGTTCACCGAAAACGTGATGCCGCTGACGTTGCTGGCCGCCGTGAAGGGCACGCTGGTCGCGCTGCCAAAGCCCGGGTCGGTGTCAACGAAGTACTCAACCCGGGTAATGTTGGCTAGGGTAGCACTGGCCGTCGGCTCGTAGTAAAAGGTACGCTGCTGCGTCAGGCTCCATTTGCCATTGGCATCCTTCGAGCGAATACCCAACGAGTGAAAGCCAGCCGACAGACTGCTCAAATTCACCGCAAACGTGACGCCACTCGCGGTAGCACCGGCCGTGAAGGGCACGTTGGTCGCACTTCCGAAGCCGGGGTCAGTGTCGACGAAATACTCAATGCGGCTGAGGTTGGCAGCCGTGGCCGCCAGTGGCTCGTAGTAAAACGAGCGGCTGGTTACCAGGCTCCAGTGGGCGTTGGCATCTTTGGTGCGCACGGCCAGGGAGTGGAAGCCGGCGGAAAGGCTGCTCAGGTTGAGGCTGAACGCCAGGTTGCTTAGGTTAGGAGCGGGCGCGGCAATAGGTACCGCCGTGGCCGTCCCGTTGCCGGGGCCGCCATCCAGGTAGTACTCAGCCTGCGTGATGTTCTGGGCCAGAAGACGCACCGGGAGAAAGCTGCTCAGCAGCAACCCCAGCGTCATCATCCACCGGCCCCATCCGGCCCGCCCCCACCGGTTGGTGGGTTGTGCGGTTTGCATAAGGAGGGGCCGGTTAGTTGTTGGAGCGCGTGCTCAGGTTCACGTTCAGCGTGTTGCCGTTCACCGATTGGTTGTACTCGTAGATGCTGGGAACAGCCGGAATGCCCGAGAGCTTGTAGTCATAGCCCGTGGGCGAATCGAAGGCGCCAATGTCCACGCCGCCTTCGCCGGTACCGATGCCGGGGCCACCCGCCTTCAGTTTAAACCAAGCATCGTACTGCGTGCCCGAGCCCCAGGCCAGAATAGAGGTGTAGGCTACGTTGGCGGTGTTGTTGCTCTGGGTCCCGCTGGCAGGCAAGGAAGCCTGCGCCAGCTTGTTGTAACTCCAGGTGGTGTTGCCGGTAGGCGTGAATGAGACGCCGAAGTAATTATTTTTCACCGTGAAGCCATCAAACGAAGCGCTGTTGCCCATCACTACGTTGTTGTTGAACTCGCCCTTGGTAGCGCTGTTGCTCAACCCCACGTAGTAAGTGAAGATGTTGTTGGTAACCAGCAGATCGTTCGCGGTATACCCATAGGTGGTGATGTAGTAGATATAGTTCTGCCGCACCACGCACTGGTTGCTCTCGCCGTAGTAGCCCACGTAGAGGTAGTCGATTTTATTGCGGCTGATGGTCACGTTGTTGGCCCGCAGGTAGGCATTGGAAATAGTGAGGCCCGAAACCGATGAGCCCGCGCTGCCCGTGTAGAAATCAACGGAAGAAACGGTGGCGGGGATTGGGCTGGCCTGCAGCCCCGTGTTCATATCCAGAAAATAGCCGGGCCCCACAATGGTAAGCTTCTTGGAACAGGTAAGGCTACCGTAGCTGGTAGTGGAGGGCTCCACCTGAATAATATCATTAGCGGCGGCAGCATCGTGCGCCGCCTGAATAGTGCTGTAGATATTGGTACCGGTGATGCCGTTGTTGTTTACGCGGCGAATAGTCTGGGCGAAGGCACCCGACGCAGCCAGAAGAGTGCTCAGGCCCAACAGCAGAAAAGCGTACAGTTTTTTCATGGTCGTAAAAGAGGAAATGAAAGGTGTGTAGAAAGACAGCGGCTGGGCGCTAGGCGCGGCGCTTTTTCAGGCGGGCCACGCCCAGGCCTACGCCGGCGGCCAGCAGCAGCGAAGCGCCGCCGTCAATGGGCACGGCCGTGGGGCTGGCTGGGGCCGGGCCGCCTTCGTCGTCGGGGTTCTGGGCCAGGGCAAGGCCGGGGAGCAGGGCCAGGCCCACAAGAAGCAGGGCGCGGCGTAGCAGGTGGGAAGTGTGGGGCAGCAGGTGCATAGAAAAACAGCGAAAAAGTGAGTTGTAGACAGCTTGCTTGAGGCAGGTTGATCAGCGCGTTGACCGACACTTTGCCGGGGGTAAAAGTGGGCATTCCGCCCCCCCGTGCGCAATCCGGGCCATGCGGCATTTTGCCCTACCCCCCACCCCGTAGCCTCTCTCCGTACCAGCACGGAGAAGCCGGACCAGCCACTCCCCAAAGAGCAGCCAGTCCGGCTTCGTGCCGTTGTTTTTCAGATGGTTACTTGCTCTCTACCAGCGCCAGGCCAGCTGGGCCCCGGTGTAGTAGCTGCGGCCCGGCGCGGGCTGAAAATACCGGTTGCCAAACGCATTCAGGTCGTTGCCCAGGCTGTAGCGCCGGTTGGTGGCGTTGTCGATTCCCGCGTACACGTCGGCCTCCAGGTGGCCTGGCAGCGGGCGGCGCCACCCACCCCGCGTCCCAAACGTCCAGTAGCCGGATGCGTAGGTTGTGTTGGCATCATTGAGCGGGAGGCGGGCTTGGTGGCTGAGCGTGGGGCTGAGATAAAAGCCCATGCGTTCCGAGAAGTCGAGGCCGGCCGTGAGCGTGTGGGGCGCGGCCCCGGTGAGGCGGTTGCCGCTGAAGTCGTTGCCGCCCGACTCGTACTGCCCGAAGCGGTAGTGGTTGTAGGCATAGCTGGCCCAAGCGCGCAGGCCATATTGGTAAGAATTCTGCTGATGACTACCGCCCCGGAAATATTGGTTCCGCACAAGCCGCTCACGCCACAGCCAGCCGCTGAGGGCTGCCTCTACCCCGCGCTGCCGGGTGCGGCCGGTGTTGTAGAACAGCTGCACGCCCTGCGCGGTGGAGCGCGTCACAATGGTCTGGCGCAGCTGGAAATCGTAAGCCGCTACATCAAACGACAGACGTTTCTGAAACAGCTGCCCGCGCGCACCCACCTCGTAGCTGGTGCCCCGCTCGGCCTGCAGGGCCTGGTTCAGGGAGCCGTCCGAAGGCCGGATTTCCTCTTCCGTGGGCGGCGAAAAGCCCGCACTCGCGCTGGCGTACACAGAAACGAGCGGCGTCAGTTCCTTCAGCAAAGCCAGGCGCGGCGACACTTCGGGTCGGAAACTCCGGGTAAGCTGGTACTCCTCCTGCGTGCGGGCGCGGCCCGAGAGGCGGCCAAGGCGGTAGCGCAGGCGGTTGTAGCTGGCAGCGGCCGTCAGTAGGAAGCCGGCAGGCAGCTCCCAATCTGCCTGGGCGAAGAGGAAGCCGGTGCTGGTCCGAATTTCGTCGTCGTAGCGCAGGGTGTCAGGCTGGCCGCCGCGGTTGCGGTAGTTGCGGGAGCTTTCAAAGGAGGTCTGCCCCTCGGCACCCGCCGCGAGGCGCAGCACGCGGCCCGCCAGCCGGGTGCGGTAGCTCAGGGCCGTACGCCCGCCCCCGCCCACCTGCGTGTTGCGCTCATAATCGACCAGAAAGGGTGTGCGGATAGCGCTGCCGCTGCCGTAGAGCGTACTCGTAAGCGTGAGCTGCTCGCTGAAGCGGTACTCGTAGGTACCACCCAGCAGGGCCGTGCGCGAGGCATAAAAGGCATTCTGCTCCACGGTGCCGGGTGCGGTGGGCGTGGCGGGTCGGGCCTGCCGGGGGTTGGCCTCAAACTGCGCCCGGGTGAGCGAGCCGGGCAGCTGGTAGTTGATATCGGAATACAGCAGGTGTGCCGAAACCGTTTGGCGGGCGTCGGGGCGCCACGTCCCGTCCAGGGTCAGCACGTCGCGGCGCAGGGCGCTGTGCTGGCGGTAGCCGTCCAGGGTCTGGCGGACGTACTGGGCGCGCAGGCTGTGCGCGGAGTCGGCCGTTTCGAGAGCTACCGTGGCCCGGCGCAGCCCGAAGGAGCCCACCGTGAAGCCCGCCTCGGCGCGGGTGGTGCCGGGCGTGGGCTGGCGGGTGGAAAACAGCGCTACGCCGCCGGTGCCGGCCCCGTACACCGAGCCGGCCGGCCCTTTTATTACTTCAACCCGGCCCAGCGTGCCCACGTCGAGCAGGTTGAGCGGGGTGCTGCCGCTGGCTTCGGTGAAGGGCAGGCCGTTGTAGTACACCTTCACGTTGCGCACCCCAAACGGGGAGCGGAGCGTGCTGCCCCGCACGCTCAGGCGGTAGCTGGCCGTGGCCCGCTCCTCCAGCCGCACGCCGGGCAGCGTGTTCACGGCCTGGGTGAGGTTGGCCGGACTAAACCGGGTAACAGTAGCGGCATCGACCACACCCACGGCGGCGGCGGTGCGGCGCAGGGGCAGCTGCTGGCCGTAGCCCGTCACGGTGGCTTCGGGCAGGCGCACGGTGCGGAGGGTATCGGGAGGCGTTTGGGCGCGCAGCAGCAGGGGCAAGAGCAGCAACGGCAGGCAGACGTAGCGTAAAAGCATTCGGCGAAATCAGTGTAGACTCCCGAACGCGGAAGCCGGCCCGGGGGTTGGCCTGGCCCGCCGCTACGCCCCTCGCGACGGTTGCAGGTAGCGGTAGAGCTGGCTGGCGGCGGCTTCCAGCAGCGGCAGGTCGGTAGTGCGCTCCTGGCAGCGCTCCGTATCGTAGTGGCAGAGGGTGCCGAAGGGCCGGCCCTGGGCGTCGCGGATCAGCACCCCGCAGTAGGAGACAACGGGCGTCTCAATCAGGCCCCGCACGGCGGCATCGGTGGTGGCATCCAGCACCTCCAGGGGAACCTGCTGTTTGCCAACCAGTGAGCAAAAGGTAACCGACAGCGGCACGGCCCCCACCTGCTTGGGGGTGGGCTGATATCGGTCGTACAAGGCCTCGTTGCGCAGCAGCTCGGCATCGAAGCGGTAGATGCCGGTGTAGCGGTGCGGGGTGCGGCGGTTGAGAAACTCCAGGGCCGCGTGCAGGCCGTCCTGGCCCAGCACGCGGGCAAACGCGTCTATGTCGCGCAGCATGGCGGCATCGGGGGTAGGGCGAAGACTGGTCATATAGAAAGCTACGGGCGAGGGCAAACGAAAAAGGCGACGTGGCCGGACAGCTAGCCGGGCGCCGGTCAGCGCCCGCAAGATACTGCCTGGCCCCACCTTAACCGCCCCGACGCCCAGAAGTTGGCCGCGCCTCCCCGCTCGCATACGAAAACCAGTTGGGCGAACGTATCTTACCCGGGCGCTTTCTATCAGGCGCTGCTATCAGCTATGATAACTGCTTTTCACTACTCCCGCCGCCACCGGCGCCGCCTGTTCTTCCCGCCAGGGCTGCTAGCCCTGGCGTGGCTGCTGTGGCTGGGATGTGTAATGCTGCCAAGAATCTATGTGCACAAACAACCGGAAATACTGTTGCCTATTTTCCCTATTTTCAAAACTACTCCGCTGCGCTATGAATATGGTTCGCCACCTTATTTCCCTGTTTACAGCTCAGAAGTGCAACTCGAGAACTTTCGACAGTGGCAAACCTTCACGCTCGTCGGAAATCTGTGGGCCGATTATCTTACCCTGCGTCAGATCCAGGAAGCCAGCTATTATTTAAGAACAACCCGAAAAAAATACGGATACCGCGTGTACTTCTCCCCAATGGCTACTTACGGCAGTTTTATTCGGGTTATAAACCAGCTTGATGAATACCAAATATTCAGACTCTGGATTGACTGGACCCATAAACCCGAGGCCATTTATGTCTTTCCCAATGGTCGTTCTCCTACTGATCTGGACGTAGTACCCGTTTTTCAGCGCTATAGGCGTCGTTTGATTATATACCCAGGGAATGCCCTTAGGCGAAGCTCGCGAGGCTGGATAACTTCAACTGACTCTTCTCCGCTCCTCCACGCTCCTTGGCGCGCCTCTACCTTGCTCCTGTTGCTGATGGCCCTGCTGGGTTCCTGGAAGCTGCGACGGCTAAACGTGCTATAAATATGTTCGCTATGCTATACCAGCTACGCTTCCCTCGCCGCCACCGGCGCCGCCTGTTCTTCCCGCCAGGGCTGCTAGCCCTGGCGTGGCTGCTGTGGCTGGGGTGCGGGGTGGTGCTAGCACGTATAGATTCCTCAGAGCGCGTTACTCAATTGACTATACCGCTTTCCGCCTGCAATTCCTCGGCACCAGAGTCCCACACAAGTTTCGACTGCTCATGTTACTCTGATAAGGCAGTAGCCCGGATGCTGCCGTGGCAGACGTTTCAGCTTTCGGGAAATACTTTTGCCGATTACCCTTTGCTGCGAAGGATAGAAGCGGAGTACCCATTGCTCAAAACCTCCTTCGACGATGCACTTTGCTTGCGTATTCAACTACATAAAAGCACCGGCTACGCTACGCTATTTCGTCTGCTTGATCATTTGCAGCAGCACAACCTGCGCAATTACTGGCTCGACTTACGGCAGGATACCATTACTACGCTGTACATCGTCGGCAACAAATATTCCTTCCGTATGCCTTGCGCATTGGCTACCTCAGCCAGGCTCCCGGCTGGGGTACCCCGCTGATAATTTTTCCAGGCTTTTACCTTTCCTTAAGTAGAAATACGCTGCTACTAGCCCTGATACGCGGCGACTACCCGGCTCGCCACGCCCCGGCAACTGGCTCCCAGGCGGCGGCCCCGGCTCCCCGGGTTCCATCCATCCCGCCCGAACCGCCCACTACCTCGCCCAACGCTCCGGCTTTAGTAGCTGGAGCGGCCCGCTCAGCGCCCGAAGCACCGCCTACCACGACCGAAACAGCATGATTAGCTAAGGAAAGACCTTCGGAAGCTAACGAAAGACTTTCGGGAGCTAAGAAAAGACCTTCGGTTGCTGTAGGCGGAGCTTCCGTTGCGAAGGAAGGACCTTCAGGTGCTGTGGATGGAGCTTCGGTTGCTAAGGAAAGACCTTCGGTTGCTGTGGAAAGACCTTCGGGTACCAGGGGTGAGGATTCGGGTGGCGTGGGCGGTCATGCGTTGCCAGGCGCTGCATACCGTTAGGCAGCTACGCGGCCCCGCAACCCCAGGCCCGCATCGGCAGTTGAAGAAGGCTCCTCAGCTCTTCAACCATGTATCTACTCCGACCTTCTTTCCTGGCCCTGGGTCTGCTTTCCGCTTCCGCCGCCCTGGCCCAGAACGACTACCAGCAAAGCGTGAAAGACGGCTACGCCGTGAACGTGTTCAAGCCCCAGCAGGTAGAGGCCACCGACGCCCGCGTAAGCCAATTGAAAGCTCCAGCTGGCTTCACGGTAAGCAAGTTTGCCGAGAAAACCGGTAACCCGCGCATGCTCACGGTAGCCCCCAATGGCGACGTGTATTTCTCCGACCGCACCAAGGGCACCATCACCCTGCTGCGCGACACGAACAAGGACGGCAAGGCCGACGTGACGCGCGAAGTAGCCCGCCGCCCCGATCTGCACGGGCTGGCTTTGCAGGGCGGCAAGCTCTACCTCACCACCATCCGGGAGCTGCTGGTGGCCGACATCAAGGCCGACGGCTCCCTGGGCGAGCTGAAAACCGTGTACAATGACCTGCCCGACGCCGGCCAGCACCCCAACCGTACCCTGCACTTCGGGCCCGATGGCAAGCTCTACCTCTCGGTGGGTAGCACCTGCAACGCCTGCGACGAGCGCAACAAGGAAAACGCCACCCTCCTGCAAATCAACACCGATGGCTCGGGCCGCCGCGTGGTGGCCAAGGGCCTGCGCAACACCATCGGCTTTGGCTGGCACCCCGCCACCAAGGCGCTCTGGGGCTTCGACCACGGCATCGACTGGCTGGGCGACGAGGACCAGCGCGAGGAGCTCAACGAAATCAGGGAAGGCGCCGACTACGGCTGGCCCTACGTGTACGCCGACGGCAAAATCCCGCCCCACCCCCAGCCCGCCGACGAAACGCCCGAGCAGTACGCGGCCCACACCGTGAAGCCCGTGCAGCTCTACGCCGCTCACGCCGCTCCGCTGGACATGGTATTCTACACCGGCAGCCAGTTCCCCAAGGAGTACCAGCGCGACGCCTTTGTGACCATGCACGGCTCCTGGAACCGCGCCCAGCCCAGCGGCTACCGCGTGGTGCGGGTGCGCTACAACGAGCAGGGCCAGGCCACCGGCATCGAGGACTTCCTAACCGGCTTTTTGGTAGATAACAACAAGGCCCATTTCGGCCGGGTGTGCGGCATCACCCAGCATACCGACGGCTCCCTGCTCATCACCGACGA
The DNA here is from genome assembly GCF_015773195.1 of Hymenobacter guriensis. Lineage (GTDB taxonomy): Bacteria > Bacteroidota > Bacteroidia > Cytophagales > Hymenobacteraceae > Hymenobacter > Hymenobacter guriensis. The sequence goes on along the minus strand of NZ_JADWYK010000017.1, from coordinate 14,211 downwards.
CGCCAACGGCGTGATTTACCGGGTGGCCTACGCGGCAGGTGGTAAGGACGCCAAGCCGGGCAAGAAGAAGGGGTAGCAGTTACTGTTAATGTCTGCTATCCTGAGCGAAGCGAAAGCCTTATCACGGTTTAACTAGATATGTCTAAAAAGTCCATTCCCCTTGATATTGGTCATGCTGAGCTTGTCGAAGCATCTCTACCGCTTCGTTGGACTACTACTTCAGCGAAGCGGTAGAGATGCTTCGGCTGCGCTCAGCATGACCGTTCTTGATTTTTGCAGACAGCGCCTGATTGTACCAACGTGGAAAGGTCCTACTCTGCGTTCAGGGTGACAGACAACCAGAATCGCTAAAGCGCAGCTGGCTACCTTACGGGCTAATTCCTGGCTATGCCCAAACTCTTTCGCAACCTCACGTTTCAGGTACTCACCGCCATTGCGCTGGGCATAGCGGTAGGGGCGCTTTTCCCGGCCGTGGGCGCTGCCCTCAAGCCCCTCGGCGACGTCTTCATCGGCCTCATCAAGATGCTGATTGCGCCCATCATCTTCCTGACGGTGGTGCTGGGCATCGGCTCCATGGGCAGCCTGAAGAAAGTGGGGCGTGTGGGCGGCAAGGCCCTGCTGTACTTTGAGCTGATAACTACGTTTGCCCTCATCATTGGAGTGGCCGCCGCCAACCTAGCCCGGCCGGGCGCGGGCATTGATACCCGGGGCGTGGCCGCCAAGGCCGCCGAAACCCAGCAGTACGCCGACAAAGCCGCCCACATGGACTGGGTGGCCTTTTTCACCCATATCATCCCCGAAAGCTTCGTGGGGGCCTTTGCCCAGGGCGACGTGCTGCAGGTACTGCTGGCGGCCGTGCTGTTTGGGCTGGCCCTCACCCGCGTAGCCCCGGCCGTAAGCCAGCCGCTCATCAGCACCTTTGAAAAACTCAGTCACGTGTTTTTCGCGGTCTTGGGCATGGTGATGAAGCTGGCGCCGCTGGGCGCGTTCGGGGGCATGGCCTTCACCATTGGCAAGTACGGCCTCCATACGCTGCTGCCGCTGGGCAAGCTCATGCTCACGGTATACGGCACCATGACCTTGTTCATTTTTGGGGTGCTGGGCGCGGTGGCGCGCTACTACCGGTTCAGCCTGTGGCGGCTGCTGGGCTTTATCAAAGAAGAGCTGCTGATTGTGCTGGGCACGTCGTCATCGGAGTCGGCGCTGCCGCGGCTGATGGACAAGCTGGAGGCCTTTGGCTGCGCCCGGCCGGTGGTGGGGCTGGTGGTGCCCACAGGCTACTCCTTCAACCTCGATGGCACCACCATTTACCTGAGCATTGCCAGTATTTTCCTGGCGCAGGCGTTTGGCGTGCCGCTCACGCTGGGCCAGCAACTCACCATCATCGGTATTTTGATGCTCACGAGCAAAGGTGCGGCAGGCGTCACGGGATCAGGCTTTATCGTGCTGGCTTCCACGCTGGCGGCTACCAAAGTCATTCCCGTAGAAGGCATGGCCCTGCTGCTGGGCGTAGACCGGTTTATGAGCGAAGCCCGGGCTATTACCAACATCATCGGCAACGCGGTGGCTACCGTCGTCATTGCCAAGAGCGAAGGGGCGTTCGACGAGGAAAAAAACCGGGCGGCGCTTAGTGGTGACAGGTGATGAGGTGACAGGTGTCATTGCGAGCGTAGCGAAGCAATCTGTCCTTTTCAAAACCAGCCGCATTCTACCACCAGCAAGTCCTTACTGGTTGCGCACAGGCAAGAGCTTGTCACGTTTCAGGGTTTAGAGCGTTGCCCAAGACGGATTGCTTCGCTTTGCTCGCAATGACACATTCAGCCCCTGGTAGCACATTACCCACATTCCACCACATTAGCACATTAACCGCCGTGCCGGCCCTCTCCCCCGACCTTCGCAAAGCCCTTTTCAGCCTACCCCAGAAAGAAAAAGACCAGCTGCTGGCCCGCCTCGTGGCCCAGGATGCCGTGCTGACGGAGCAGCTCAGCTTCCGGCTGCTGGAAGGCGACGATGCCCTGGAACAGCGCCGCCTCCGCCTGCGCCAGCAGGTAGATGACCCCGTGCGCGGCTACCACCAAACCCCCAACGACCTGCTCCACATCGTGCGCCAGCTGCAGCAGCGGCTCACCTACCACACCAAAATCACCGATGACCTGCAGGGTGAAATTGAGCTGACGGTGCGCCTGCTTGGCAACGTATTCCGCCACCAGCCCGAAGCTACCGGTCGTCTGCACGGCCCCACCCAGCCCCTGCTCCAGCACCTGGCCCGCCGCACCCACGAGGTATTGCTCCAGGCCCGTAAGCTGCACGAAGACTACCACGTGGAGCTGCAGCCCGCCATAAACGAAGTGCTTGGGCAGCTCTACCAGTCGGCCGCCGCCCCGCTGGCCCGGGAGCTGGGCGTGCCTTTGCAGTGGTGAAATAGGGAGTTGATGTTCAAACCGCTCATTTGGCGCAAACGGCGCGGATAGAATATCAACTCCCTATTTCACTATCTCACCATTTCGCCTTTATTCAACCGTGCGGAAGGCGACGGGCAGGGTGTAGAGCACGCGCACGGGCTGGCCCTGGATGCGGCCGGGCGTCCACCAGGGCATGATGCGCACCAGGCGGAGGGCTTCCTGATCGAGGCCGTGGCCCAGCCCTTTCACCACTTCCGCGTCGCGGATGCGGCCCTGCTCATCCACCACGAAGCGCACGTACACCTTGCCCGAAACGTTCTGCTGAAGCGCCTCGGCGGGGTACTGCACCTTCTCGCGCATGAACAGCAGGAGGGCTTTGTCGCCCCCTTTGAAGGCGGGCATCTCTTCGGCCAGGGCATACACTTTCACCTTGGTAGCCGGCACTGCGGCGCCCATGCTTTGGCCGGCGGCCGGCTCTACCAGCGCAATGGAAGCGGAAGGCTGGGCCCGGGCGGCGAAACCGGCAAAACTGAGCAGGAACATGGGTAGCAGCTGTTTCATGAAAAGCAGAATAAGCGGGCAGACATTGTTCGTGGGCAAAAGTATACGCCGCCATAAGGCAGCGCTTCACGGCGGCGTTATGGTTGTGTTGCGGTTGTGTTGGTAATATTGAAGTATCCTTTCCGGGCAAAAAGCAGTAGTTTATGTATCCAGCTTTTCCACCCGCGGCGCCGGTCCGCTCAACTGCTTTACTCTATGTCGCATACTCCCTCCCCCCAGCACATGCGCGTACCGGAAAACCTCTCCGACGCCCATCTGCGCCAGGCGCTGACCGAACTCGACGAGAAAATCAAGACCCTGCGCAACCGTGCCCACACCACCACCGCCAACTCCTCGCACACCTACCACGAGCACATAGCCGCCCTGGAAGTAAAGCGCGCCAAGCTGCTGGAGCGCCTCGGCCCCGCCGATGCCGCTTCCGGCACCGACCAGCCTGACCAGGCCAACCGCTCTACCTGGGAGGAAATCTGGCAGGGAGTGGAGAACCTGCGCAACGACCTGCGCAACCTCATCTAACGACGGAACCACGGATTCGCGCGGATTGGTCGGATTTCACGGATTTTGTAGACGATTCTTTAGCAACAAAAAGCCTCGCAGTGTGCGAGGCTTTTTTATTCTTGCCTGTGGCCTGGCTGAAAACCGCGCCATCTACGAAATCCGCGTAATCCGAAAAATCCGCGCGAATCCGTGGTTCCGTTCGCCCGGGTTTTATGGCCACTCGGCGGTTGGATTTACCGTTCGCGGAAAAGTAGTTTCAGGCAGGTAAGGTCAGGGCTAGATTTGAGGCATCCAACCGCCACAACCTAACTTTCTTTCCTATGAAACTTGTCTCTTCCCTCCGCCCCTTCTGCGCTGCCCTGCTGCTGGCCGCAACCGTGGTTGCTGCTCCTATTGCCGCTTCGGCCGCTGGCTTCGCAACAGAAAATGCGCCTACGGCCGATAACCCGGCCGCTCACCCCAACTTTACGGTGCGCGTGGTAGGCAAAGGTCAGCCTATGCTCCTGATTCCGGGCCTGACCTGCCCCGGCGCGGTGTGGGACGAAACCGTGGCCCACTACCAGAAGCAGTACCAGTGCCACATCATTTCACTGGCGGGCTTTGGCGGCACGGCGGCTCCGGCCAGCACCGACCACCTGCTGCAAAACGTGCGCGACCAGCTGCTGGCCTACATCCAAACGCAGAAACTCAGCAAGCCCACCATTGTCGGGCACAGCCTGGGCGGGTTCATGGCCCTCTGGATGAGCAGCACCCGCCCGGAAGCTGTCGGCCCCCTGGTCATTGTCGATTCGCTGCCGTTCATTGGTGCCGTGCAAAACCCTGCCGCCACAGTAGACATGGTGCGCCCCATGGCCGAGGGCATGCGCCAGCAGATGAGCAAGAGCAAAGCCACCCCTGCCCAGCAGCGTCAGACGGTGTCCTCCCTGGTGACGGACACGGCCCGCATTACGCAGGTTACGCGCTGGGGCCTGGCCTCCGACCCCGCCACCGTGGCCCAGGCCATGTACGACATGTATACCACCGACCTGCGCCCCGAAGTGGCGCGCGTGCAGCAGCCGGTGCTGGTACTGGGAGCCTGGGCTGCCTACCAGGCCTATGGCTCGACCAAGGAAAGCACGCGCGCCGTTTTCGAGCAGCAGTACGCCCAGCTGCCCCGGCACCGCGTGGAAATGTCGGAAGCCGGCAAGCACTTCCTGATGTACGACGACACCCAGTGGTTTTTCCAGCAAGCCGATGCATTTCTACGGGAGCAGGCCGTAGCAAAAAAGTAAGCCGTTTCTTGTAGACTGCAGCCCCCAACAACTGACCGGAGCAGGAAAGGCAAGCTTTTCTGCTCCGCTTTGGGTTTCACCTTTAGTTTTGCGCTATGTTCTCTTACACTGCGGTGCCCCCGCCGGGTCGTTTGTACTGGCGCCTGCAGGCCTTAGGCTGGGGCTTGTACATGTTGCTGAACCTGGCCATGTTCAGCTTGAACGTACCCCTCACCGGCAAGCTGGTGCTGATGCAGCTGGCTATTGTGGGGCCGCTGGTGCTCATCAGCCACGGACTGCGCTACCACCTGCGGGCCAGCGGCTGGGTGAAGCTGGCCCCGGTACCGCTGCTGAGCCGCCTGCTGGTGCTCAATGTGCTGCTGTCGGTGCTCAGTCAGGTCATTATCTGGTCCATTGTCTACTTCCTGATCCGGCCCGATGCTGATGGCCGGCCCCACGGCTGGGGGCAGTTTGTGTTCTACGTGTTCAACGTAAACTTTCTGCTGTGGCTGTGGGAAGGGTTTTACTTTGGCTGGCACTACCTCACCAGCTTCCGGCAGGCCGAGGTGGATAAGTGGAAGCTGGCCGCCGCCGTGCAGGAAGCCGAAATGCGCACCCTCAAAGCCCAGATCAACCCGCACTTCATGTTCAATGGCCTCAACAACATCCGCGCCCTGGTGATGGAAGACCCCGGCCGCGCCCGCGACATGATTACCCATCTTTCAGATTTGCTGCGCTACTCCATCCAGCTCAACAGCGCCGAGCAGGTGCCGCTGGGCCGGGAGCTGGAAATTGTGGAGCACTACCTGCAGCTGGAGGCCATGCAGCTGGAAGAGCGCCTGCACTACACCCTGGATGTGGACCCGGCCGCCCTGCATGTGCCCATCCCGCCCATGACGCTGCAGCTGCTGGTGGAAAACGCCATCAAGCACGGGGTGGCGCCCCGGCCGGCCGGGGGCTTCGTGCAGCTTACGGCCCAGCTCAACGACTCCGGTACCCTGCATGTGCGCGTGCGCAACACCGGCCGCTATGAGCCCCAGCCAGACCACCCGGGCGTGGGCGTGCGCAATGCCCGGGAGCGGCTGGCTTTGCTATTTGGCCCCGCCGCCCAGCTCACTATCCAGAACGACCCAGCCCAGCCCGATACCGTGGTGGCCTGCCTGCAGCTGCCGGTAAACGCGCCGCCTGCTGCTCCGGGTGGCCCCCTATCTATTCCCCGCACTGCCCTTGTATGAAAGCGCTGTTAGTTGATGATTCCCGCCTGGCCCGCACCGAGCTGCGCCACCTGCTGGGCGCTTTTCCCGAAGTGCAGATCGTGGGCGAGGCCCGCCACGCCGGGGAGGCCCGCACCTTGCTGCTGCAAACGCCGCCGGATGTCCTGTTTCTGGATATCCATATGCCCGGCGAAACGGGATTTGAGCTGCTGGCGTCGCTGGAAACGGCGCCCCACGTCATCTTCACCACAGCCTACGACGAGTACGCGCTGCGGGCTTTCGAGGTGAATGCCTTAGACTACCTGCTCAAGCCCATCCAGGAAAACCGGCTGGCCGCGGCTCTGGCCAAGGCACGGGCGAAGATGACTGGTCCCGCAGCAGCTGCCGCGCCTGCTGCGCCCGCCCCGGAGGAGCCGGCGTTGTCCCCGCTCACGGAGCAGGACCAGGTGTTTGTGAAGGACGGGGAGCGGTGCTGGTTTGTGCGCCTGGCCGACATTCGCCTGTTCGAAATCAATGGCAGCTACACCCAAATCTACTTCGACCAGCACCGCCCCCTCATTCCACGCACTCTGCAGCACCTGGAGCAGCGCCTCGACCCGCGCGTGTTCTTCCGCGCCAACCGCCAGCAGATCATCAACCTGAAGTGGGTGGAACGCATTGAGCCCTGGTTTAGCAACTCCCTGAAAATCCGGCTGCGCGGCGGCCCGGAAGTGGAAGTGTCCCGGCAGCAGTCAGTGCGCTTCCGGGAGATGCTGAGTCTGTAAGATTTCTGTATCTTTTCCGCCCCTTCGGCAGTACACGGCTCTAAAAGCCAGCCTTACCCTTGCTGGCGCGTTTTTTGTACTGCTTCCCCTTATGAAACTGCTTCTACCTTTCCTCGGCTGTCTGCTTCTGGTGGCTTCCTGTTCTCAGGACCGCGAAGCCCTACACACTCCTAAAGCACGCTCTGCTTCCTCTTTCAAAACGGAAAAGAGCAACCCGCACAACAAGAAGGCTCAGCGCAAGCCCGGCGAATCGAACATTGGCCTGGGTATTGACCTGAACGCCCGCAATCCCAATAAATTTCGCACCGTCAAGCGGCCGAAAAACCCATAGCACTCTTGCTGGTCGAAGCCTGCTTTACGACGAAGTCCTGCCTTGGTACTATGGTACTGAGGCAGGATTTTTTTACACCCAATGCGTTGGCACTTCTCAGGCGCTAACTCACTTAACGCGAGGCCGAAACAAATCAACCTCCGGGCAGGCTGTTTCAACGAAAATCCCGTATAGCACCGCAGTACGTGCCGTTCTTGGAGCGTACATCTCCCTTCTTCCGAACCCACCCCCTGCTATGCTCCAACGGTTACTTGCCTTTTGGTTATGGGTATGCGCGGCCAGCTGTCTGCTGGCCGGCCCGGCCACAGCCCAGACTGCTCCTTCTACCCTTCCTGGCCTGCTGGTTTTCCGCCTGAAGCCGGGCGCTGCCACCTTGCCCGCAGCCCGCCGGCTTTCCGGTCCGGCCTGGCAAAAAGCCCTCCGCCAGGTTGGCGCCACCAACGTTGCCCAGAAGTTTCCGCAGGCACAGGCCCCCCTGGCCCGCAAAAAGCAGGTCGTGGATTTGCGGCTGGTGTATCAGGCCCAGTATCCGGCCCACCTGCCCTTTGCTAAAGCCCGGGCCTTGCTGCTGCAAACGGGCTTGGTGGAGTACGTAGAACCCTTATACCAGCGCGAGCCGCTCTACCAGCCCAACGACCCCTCGGCCGATTCTACCCGCGTCAAAAGCGTGCAGTATTATCTTAAAAACGTGCGGGCCTACCGCGCCTGGGATATCTCTAAGGGCGACACCAACATCGTTATCGGGGTACTGGACACGGGCACGCGGTTCACGCATCAGGACCTGAAAGACCAGGAAAAGCGCAACTACCGCGACCCGGTGGATGGCATCGACAATGATGAGGATGGCTACGTAGATAACTTCCGAGGCTGGGACATGGCCGATAACGACAACGACCCCACCGCCGACGCGGCCTACCTGGGCACGGCCCGCGGCCACGGCATCACAGTCACGGGTGTGGCCGCCGCTCGCACCGACAACGGCAAAGGCGTTGCCGGGGCCGGCTTCAACTGCAAGTACCTGCCCATCAAAATCTACCCCAGCACGCCTGCCGGCGTGTTTGCCGGCTACGAGGCCATTGTGTATGCCGCCGACCACGGCTGCCAGGTCATCAACCTTTCCTGGGGCGGCGTGGGCGGCAAGTCCCAGTACGAGCAGGACATCATCAACTACGCAGTGCTCAACCACGATGTGGTAATAGTGGCGGCGGCCGGCAACACCAACGCCGAGCTGGATTTCTACCCCGCCAGCTACGAGCACGTGCTGTCGGTGGCGGCGCTGGAGCCCAACAACCAAAAAGGAAAGACCAATACGTACAGCTACCACGTCGATATTTCGGCCCCCGGTCAGCAGATGCTAACCACCGGCTCTGCTCACGACAGCGCCTACTCTACGGTAGGGGGCTCGTCGTTGGCCTCGCCGCTGGTCGCCGGGGCCGTGGCGCTGGTACGCGCCCAATACCCCGACTATTCGGCCGAGCAGGTGATGGCGCGGGTACGTCAGACGGCCGATTCGCTGTACACCATCACGGGCAATGCGGCCTACCGGCATAAGCTGGGCACGGGCCGCCTGAACATGCACCGGGCCCTGGCCGAGCCGACGCTGTACGCCGTACAGCTCACCAACGTGCGCTACGAGCCCGTGCCCAGCTTTCAGCCCGGTGACACCACCCTCATTGTGGCCGAGCTGCAGAACCTGCTGGCGCCGGTTTCCAACGTGCGCATTTCGCTTACCACTGCTTCTCCCTACGTGCGGATAGTGCGCGGCTCGGTGCCGCTGGGCGACATGCTCACGCTGAGCGAAGCGGCCAACGCGCTGGAACCGTTTACGGTGCTGGTGGCGGAGGATGCGCCCTTGGCCACCACGGCTATCCTGCGCTTTCACTTTGAGGCGGACAACGGCTATAGCTCCGACCAGTTTGTGCCGGTATTGCTGAACCCGGGCTTTATCACGCTCACGGCCGGCAACCTGCACGTGTCCGTCACCAGCCAGGGCAATATCGGCTACGACGCTATCAACCCGGCCGTGGGCGAGGGCGTAAGCTACCGCAATGGCCCTTCGCTCTTATCCATTGGCGGCCTGCTGGTAGCTACCTCGCCGGAGCGCGTATCGGATCGGCTCCTGAACGAGGCCAAAAGCGTTGACAAGGACTTTATGAGCGTTAGCCCACTGCACTTCGTAGGAGCGGCACGGGGCGCCGACCAGGAAATCATGAGCCGTTTTCGGGATACGCTTTCCGACAGTACCGTGGGTGTGAGCGTTCGGCAGCGTGGGTTTGCCTGGGCTGATGAGCGGCGGCGCAACTACGTGGTAGTGGAATATACCCTTACCAATACGACTGCCGACACGCTTCGCCCCCTGTACGTCGGATTGTACATGGACTGGGACCTGCCGCTGGCCAACAACCGCAACGCCGCCGGCTGGGACGCGGGGCGGCAGCTTGGGTACGTGTACGACCAGCTGGCCCCTACCCTGCACGCGGGCGTGCAGCTCCTGCATGGCGGCCCGGTTTCCACCTACGCCATCAACAACAGTGCCCCGGAAGGTGCCCCCGTGCGGCTGGCCGACGGCTTCAGCAATGCCGAGAAATACCTGATGCTGAGCAGCGGCACGGCGGTAAATACCATCAACGAGCAACCCGCTGGCGCCGATGTTTCCCACGTGGTGGGCGCTGAGCTGCCCGCGCTGGCGCCCGGCGACTCCACGCGGGTGGCTTTTGCCATTCTGGGAGCCGGCTCCCTGGACAGCCTGCAGGCCGCCGCCGACGTGGCGCGGCTAGAGTACGACAAAACGGTTACGCCCGTGCGCTCAACTGCGGCAGTGGTACAATGGCAGGTGTACCCCAACCCGGCCGCTGGCAGCCTGGTTGTGGAAATACCTGCCTCCTTTGCAGCACGGCAGCTCACGCTCCTGGATGCCCTGGGCCGCCCCGTGCGCACCTGGGCCTGGAACGGCCAGCCGCGCCAGCGTTTGGCGCTACCCGCCGCAGCCGGCCTCTATATGCTTCGGCTGGAAGGCAAAGGCGGCGTACTCACGCGCAAGGTGCTCATCCGTCCCTGATGAGTTCTATGCCGGTGGCCGGTTGAAATCAACCCGCAGGATGACCACTATACTGCATCTGCCTGCCTAAAACTCCAGGATAAAACCGATAGTGGGCGTTACGGTCGGGTCGTTGTCCTGCAACAGGATGGGCAGGGCGTTGCTACCATCGGGCCGAATGGACTGGCCGTCGGTGGTCTGGAAGCCGCTGTTATCGGCGGTGCGCTGGAAGGTGTAGCTGGGCGTGCCGGGGTTGGCAATCAGGAAGGCGTTCTGCACGTCCACAAACAGGTCGATGCTGGTGCGGCGCCAGTTGAACTTCTTGTCGAGGCGGAAGTCGAACTGCTGAAAATTGCCCAGGCGAACGGTGTTCAGACGGGAGTAGTCGAGCACGCCCCGGCCCACGGCCAGGTAGCTGGCCTGGGAGGCTTCCAGGTCGAACGGCGTGTAGGGCGAGCCGCCCGCAAACCGGTACTTAAAGCCCATTTCCCAGCCCTTGCTGAACTTGCGCCCCAGCAGGGCCGAAGCCAAAAACCGCGAGTCCCAGGCCGTGGGCCGGAAATGCCCATTAACCCCCGAAAACTCCGAGCGGAAAGCCGTGAACGAGGCCACCGCAAAGATTTTGCGCGTCAGCTTCTGCTGAAAAAACAGCTCAGCGCCATAGGCCCGGCCCAGGCCCGTGCTTTGCACGGCCTCGTTGCCGAGGGCCGCAAAGTCGCCGCCCAGGTTGGCCAGCGAAATACCGTCGCGCACCGACACCGGGTAGTGGCTGTATTTCTTGTAGAAGCCTTCGAGCGTGAAGCGCGTAGTGGCGGCGGGCAGAAATTCCAGCCCTGCCACGTAATGGTCGGAGCGGATATAGCGGGCTTTCTGGTTGACGGCTCGGTCGGCCTCATCCCGAAACCCCAGGATGGTGGACGGCGGAATCTTGTAGTAGCGTCCCACCGAGGCATTCAGGTTCCAGCGCTGGGCCAGGGCGTAGGAGGCCGACACCCGCGGCGACAAGGTGCGCAGCAGGTTGGCACCACCGTCGGTGAAAGAGTTACCATCGGCCCGCAAACCGGCCGAAAGCGTCAGCCGGTCGTCGGGAAGCAGGGTGCGCGTGAGCTGCCCGAAGGCGCCAAAGCGGGCAAAGTCAATAGCCGTCTGGAAACTTACATTCACCTGCGGCGACATCAGGTTGCCCTGGGCATCGCGCACTTCGCTGCGTACGCGGTTGAAAAAGCGGCTGTCGTACTGCACGTACTGGCCTACCACGCCGTAGGCATACTGCCAGCGGCCCACCGACTTGTTTACATCGACGCGCAGCTTGTTTTCTGTTTCGCCGGAGCGCGTGAGCAGCACCCGGTCGGCTTCCTCGGTGGTAGTGCGGTCCTCAAACTGGTCGAGCTTGTTGTCGAGTTGGGTGCGGCTCAGGGCCACATTCAGGTAGCCACCGGGCAGCAGCTGGCGCAAAGCCAGGCCCACGGTGTAGTTCCACTGGTCGATGGTGGGCGTAGAGCGCAGGGTGTATTCTTTGTCGGGGCTGGTCTTGCGGGGCACGGCCAGCTCGAAGTGGTCGATGGCGCCCAGCCCCAGAGACGTAAGCGTGGTTTTGGGCGAGAGTTTGGTGGTGACCTTGTACTGAAAATCCCAGTAGTTGGGCCGGATGGGCAAGTCAATGGCCTTGAACAACAGCTGCAGGTAAGAGCGCCGGGCTGAGGCCAGAAACGTGGTATTTTTAGCCAGCGGCCCTTCCAGCGTGCCCGCCACCTCGGTGCCGCTCAGGCGCACGTTGCCCTGCACCCGGTCGGGGTTGCCGTCGCGCTGCCGGAACTGCAGCACCGACGACAGGGCGTTGTCGTAGCGGGCCTCAAACGCTGAGGAGCTGAGGGTCACGTCCTCAATAAACGACACGTTCAGAATGCCCGTGGGCCCGCCGCCCGAGCCCTGGGTCTGAAAGTGGTTGATGACGGGCACCTCAATGCCGTCGAGGTAATAGACGTTTTCGTTGGGTGCCCCGCCGCGGATGATGATGTCGTTGCGGAAGCCGGAGGTGCCGCCCGTGCCGCCCCCGCCCACGCCCGGCAGCGTCTGAATAACCTTCGAGATGTCGAAGTTGCCGCCGGGGTTGCTCTTGATTTCCTCGGTGTTGATGCGCTGCACGGAAAGCGGCGTTTCGGCCGTGGCCACCCGAATGGCCCGGCTGCCCACTACCTGCACCTCGCCCAACTGCTGGCTGCTGCCGGACAGCTCCAGGTTGATGATGGCCGCGTTGCCGGAGGTAATAACCACGTTGGCGCGCAACAACGGCTCGTAGCCCACCAATGTTGCCCGCACGTTGTAGCTGCCTGTCGGAATTTCACTGAGCCGGTACCGACCTTCCGCGTCGCTGGAAACGCCTAAGCTCGTGCCTTCCAGCACAATGGTAGCCCCCGGAATAGTCTCCTGGGTTTTCCGGTCACGCACCACGCCGGTCAGAATACCCGTCGACTGTCCCAGCCCGTTGAAGCTGATCAGCAGGAAAAGCACTAAGTAAAGGAGTTTCATATGGGTTGATCTAAGCCAGGCCGTTTACTATTTAATCATGCAAACATGTTCATGTCTTGTATGTTTTAGTATCATTTACTGCCGCTTCAGTTGCTGCCTTATTTTTGTGTAATGAATTATGCCTTCTTTCGTCAGCTGCTGAATCTGGCGGAAACCTTCGAAGCTCAACACCCTGCCGCCGGGCAGCCCGATGCTATGGCCGCCTTTGCCAGCTGGCTACACGCCCGTACGGCTCCGGCGCCCGATACGGCCCCGGTAACCCGGTCGGCGGCCAAGCCCGGCGAGTTCGATGAGTCCGTTATCGGCAAGCTTATCACGTTTATGTACCGCTATGCCCGCTCCTATCTGCGGCTGGCGCTAGCAGGCTCCCCACTCATTACGTCCGACGATTTCACGTACCTGGTGACGGTGTATGGGCACCAGCCTATAAGCAAGACGGAGGTTATCGAGCGCAACATTCACGAGAAGCCCACGGGCACCGAAATCATTAAGCGCCTGCTTAAGCAGGGCTTTATTGCCGAGCAAGGCCACCAGACGGACCGCCGCCGTAAGCTCCTGACCCTTACCGAAAGCGGCCGGGAGGTGCTGTTCGGGCTCTTCGGCCGGATGAGCCAGGTAGCGTACATGATTGCCGGCAACCTGGAGCCGGCGGAGCGGCGCCAGCTTCTGTACCTGCTGCTCAAACTCGACCACTTTCACCACGCCATCTTCGCCCACGACCGTTCCCGCACCTTCGAAGAGCTGCTCCGGAGTCGCTTTCCCGATTTGCCGGCAGCGGGCCACCCACCCGGGCAGTAACGCTATGAGCTGGTTATCAGAACATGATGCGGATTTATCAGGCTCCTGTACTACCCCAAACGGAGGCCAGACTATTAAATTCAAGCGCAAACTAGTAGCCCGAAGGCTGCTAGCTTGCGCCATTTACCAGTTGGCACTACGCAGCTTTTCGGGCTGCACTACCCGGATAAACTTGCTGGTCAGCTCCACGATGCCGGCCTGGCGAAACTCGCTCAGGGTGCGGCTGAGCGACTCGGGCGCCGTGCCCACCAGCGCGGCCATATCGTCGCGGGAGATATGGATGTGCGGGGCTGCAGGCGTCAGCTCACACTCTCTCTGATACAGCCGCAACAGCATATTGCCTACGCGCCGGCGCAGGGAATTGTAGGCCATGTCCAGCAGCAGCACTTCCTGCTCGCGCACCCGGCCGGCCAGCAGGCGCACAAACTGCTGACTTACCTCGGGGTTACGCAGCAGGAGTTGGGTGAAGTCGTCGGCCGGGATGTAGCGTAGCACCGAATTCTCCGTAGCCGCGGCCGAGTCGGAGTGAGCGGTGCCTTCGAGCAGGGCTTTGTAGCCGAAAAACTCGCCGGCCTGGTAGAGCCCCGTAATCAACTCCTTGCCCGCGGTGGTGATTTTACTGGTTTTCACCTGGCCGGCCTGCACAAAGTAAATCCGCGCAGCCACGTCGCCTTCGTCATACACCACCTGCTTGCGGGCCACGGCGTGGGGGCGCCGGTCCTCGGAAAGACTTTGCAGGGAACTTACCTGGCGGGCATCGTCCAGAAAGTCGTTTAAACCGTCCTGTTGCAGGTCGTAGTCGGGCCTGAGGTGCTGAAACCGGTTGA
>NZ_JADWYK010000016.1 GCF_015773195.1 Hymenobacter guriensis | reverse complement strand
AGGCTTGAAGCCGCCGGGCGACCACGGGCTGCGGCATGTCTTCGGTCAGCAGTAGTTCCAACAGCACATCAAAGAGCTGAACGGGCGTTTTTTCCGGGGAGAGGTTGGTCACGCGGGAAGGGTTGGGGGTGGGCACAAGCCACGGAACAAGCGCAGTGGCGGAGCTGGTAAAGAAACGCATCATTCTGACGAGAGCCACGCAAAATTGGTGTGCTTTTTGGATACTGGCGGTCCTGCCTGCTTTTATTTCCACTCGCATGAAAATCAACCTGCATTGCTTGCGCCTGCGGCCCTGGTTTAGCCGGCTCGGGCTGGCCCTGCCGGCTTTAACCGGGCTGCTGCTACTAACTACGTCCTGCTCGGCCCCCATCACCCCTTCGGTGGCGGGAGCCGGTCAGGCGCCGGCTCGGCTGCGGGTGAGTGCGCCCGTTGCTGCGCGAGTAGCAGCTACGGTTTCATCGCCGGGCCATGTGGCGGCATACGACACGCTGGTTCGCCGGCGCTACGCGGCCCTGGGCGCGCAGCAGCAGGGCCTGCGGTTTTCCGTGTTCGAGCAGGCCCTCACGGGCTACCTTAACCTGCGTCGACAGGGCCAGGCACCGGCCGCGCCGCCGCGCCTGGCCGTGATTGACTTCGATTTGCCTTCCACCGAGAAGCGGCTCTGGGTGCTGGATTTGGCCGCCAACAAGGTGCTGTTTCGCACGCTCGTGGCCCACGGCAACCAAACCGGGCAGCGTGAGGCCACGCGCTTCTCCAACACCCCCGACAGCCACATGAGCAGCCTGGGCTTTTACGTCACGGGCAGCACCTACGTGGGCAAGCACGGCCGCTCGCTGCGCCTGCAGGGCCTGGACGAGGGGTTCAACTCCAACGCCGCCGCCCGCGCCATCGTGGTCCACGGGGCCGACTACGTCAGCGAGGCCGTCATCAAGCAAACCGGGCGGCTGGGCCGCAGCCAGGGCTGCCCGGCCCTGCCCCTGGACCAGTACCTGCCCATCATTGACAGCCTGCAAGGCGGCGCGGCCCTGTTCATCAACAAGTCGGATGCCGGCTATGCCTCCCCGTACCTGGACGAGCAGGCGGCCAGCGCGGCACTGGGCGGGCTGTCATAGGGCAGGAGTACGTATATAAGCGGCGCCGGCTAAGGCCGCGGTACGGGTGCCTGTTAAAAGGCGGCCCGGATGCTGATGGTGTTCCAGCGGTGGGAGCGGGCGCCGGTGAACTCCGGTGAAACCCAGGTCAGGGCCGTTTCCACGCGGACGCCCGCGTAGCCCAGCCCCAGGGTGCCGGTGCCCTGCGCCACGGCCCGGCGCACGGCGGAGGCCGGCAGCACGTAGGGGTTGCGGCGGTTGAAGAGCCCGCCCTGCAGCGTGGCGTTGTAGCCCACCAGCCGGCCTTCTACCTGCGCCTGCCCGTAGGCCTGCACCCGTCCGTGCCCGCCCCGGGCGGCCCGGCCGGCGACGCCCAGCCCTTCGAACGTGGGCTGGCGCCAGCCCACCCGCAGGGTGGTGCCCGCGGCCGCGTAGGTCTGCAGGGTGCCCAGCGAGGCAGCGGCCGCGCCGTTGAGTTCGGCCACCCGGCCCAGGGCCAGCAGCTGCTTTTCCACCCGGGCCTCGTAGCCCAGCACCACGTCGGTTTGCACCTGGTAGTCCCAGCCCCGCGGTGTGGGCGCTCCCAGCAGCTCGTGAAACTTGGTTTGGAAACCTTTGGCGCCCGCCCCCGGCCCCAGCAGGCCCACGTTCAGGGCGGTCGTTAGCCGCAGCCGCCGTCCGGGGTGCGTGGCCACGCGCAGCAGGTCGGCGTAGATATACGAGGCGTAGGGCCGGTCACCGACCCGGATAAACGGGTCCTGGATGCGCAGGGGCGTGAAGCCGTCGTAGTGCAGGCGGATGCCGTGGTGCAGGGTGCTGCCGGCCGGCACGGGTCCCAGAATTCGATTCACGGGGGAGTATTGCAGGGCGGGGCTTACCAGCAGCAGCGTCATGCCCTGGGTGTAGTAGTAGTCGGTTCGCAGAAACGCGTCGTTAGCAAACGAGTATTCGAGCAGCCGGTCCGCGCTGACCCGGGTGCTATCGGGTAGGTGCTGTGCAGAAACGCTCGTCAAAACAAACGCGCAAAGCAATGTTAAGCCAGCTTTATAGAACATGATGATTGGCAAGGAGCTGTTGCATCTACGTGCTTGCTCACTTCCTTGGGTTCGCTACCACTCATTCCATCAGTTCAACGCCCAGGCATCCGCCCATAAATTTTGTGTGCGTCCAACCAGCCAAAACTTTACAATGCATTCGAGGTAATGCAAGGGGAGGCGCTGCCTTCGAAATTGTATAAGTTCTAAACCGGATTCTGTAAAACTCCCTCTTGACCACCCCGTACCTTTGCTAATGCGCCGGGACCCTTCCGGCTTGCTTTGCTCGTGAAACGCTACGTTAGCCTGTTCCTGCTCTTTAGCTACCTGCTGTCCAGCCCCGGGCTGGTGTACAGCATGCACTTCTGTGGGCAGGCCCTGACGGCAGTAACGGTAGCGCCCGACGCCGACAAGCACTGTTGCTGCCAGGATACCGGGAAGCCGGACTGCGGCTGCTGCCACGACCAAGAGGTCGTCAGCGCGGCCAAGGACCTGAAGCTGACGGCAACGCACTTCCTGCTGCAGGCGCCCGACGTGGCTCTGGCTCCGGCTGTATTGCAGCTGGTGTGGCAGCTGGCCCTGCTGGCGTATCCCACCAATGAGCCCGCGAGCAAGCTCGTGGCGCACGCGGCCCCGCCGCCCGAGTGCCCCGCTTACGTGCGCGGCCACGCTTTTTTGATTTAGCATACGGGTTGCTTTCCAATTCCCCCGGCCAGTTGGTCGTGGGGCTTTTTGGCTTGCCCGCTGCCAAGCAGCCGGCCCCAACTCAGGCTGTCCGCCCCGCCGACGTCCCCACTCTGGGGTTTCCGGTCCGGCCGGGCCTTACCATCTTCTTGCTGCTAATCAGCTTATGATTGAGCGACTCATCTCCCTTTCCCTGCGGAACCGCTGGCTCGTGCTGCTGCTCGCCGCCGGGCTGTTCGCCTGGGGCGCGTACTCGGTGCGCGCAAGCAAAATCGACGCCATCCCCGACCTGTCCGAAAACCAGGTCATCGTCTTCACCGAGTGGATGGGCCGCAGCCCCCAAATCCTGGAAGACCAGGTGACCTACCCGCTGGTCACCAACATGCAAGGGCTGCCCAAGGTGAAGTCCGTGCGCGGCACGTCCATGTTCGGCATGAGCTTCGTGTTCCTCATCTTCGAGGACGACGCCGACATCTACTGGGCCCGCGAGCGGGTGCTCGAACGCCTCAACTACGCCCAGCGCCTGCTGCCGGCCGGTGTGACGCCCACGCTGGGGCCGGATGGTACGGGCGTGGGCCACGTGCTCTGGTACACCTTGAAAGCACCGGGCATGGACCTGGGCGAGCAGCGCGCCCTGCAGGACTGGTACGTCAAGTTCGGCCTGCAAAACGTGCCCGGGGTGAGCGAAGTGGCCAGCTTCGGCGGCTTCCAGAAGCAGTACCAGGTGACGGTGGACCCGACCCGGATGACTTATTACGGCCTCACCCTGCCGCAGGTGCTGGCCGCCGTGCGCAGCAACAACAACGAGGCCGGCGGGCGCAAGTTCGAGCAGTCGGGCGTGGGCTACATCATCAAAACCACGGGCTACATCCAGGATATGGCCACGCTGGAAAACGTGCCCGTCGTCACCCAAGGCACCACGCCCGTACGCATCAAGGACGTGGCCACGGTGCAGATGACCGGCGAGGCCCGCCTGGGCATCATGGACCTGAACGGCGAGGGCGAGGCCGTGGGCGGCATCGTGGTGATGCGCTACGGCGAAAACGCCGACGCCATGATAACGCGGGTGAAGGCCAAGATGGAGCAAATCCGCGCCGGCCTGCCCCCGGGCGTCTCGTTTCAGCTGGTGTACGACCGCAGCGGGCTGATTCAGGACTCGGTGGACTCCATCAAGCACACGCTCATTGAGGAGATGGTGGTGGTGTCGCTGGTGGTGCTGCTGTTCCTCTTCCACTGGCGCAGCGCGCTGAGCATCCTGATTCAGATTCCCATTACCATCGCCACGAGCTTCATCCTGCTCAACGCCTTCGACATTTCCTCCAACATCATGTCGCTCACCGGCATCGCCCTGGCCATCGGCGTCATCGTCGACAACGGCATCGTGATGACCGAAAACGCCTACCGCAACCTGGCCGAGTACCAGGCCGGCGAAACGTCGGGCGGCGCCACAAGCACCGACTCTCTTGACCCCGGCCCGGCCAGCCCCGCGCCGGCGGCCAGTGCCCCTTCCACCTCAACTCCCGCATAACATGGACAACACCAAACGGCTCGAAATCATCGAGTCCTCCAGCAAGCAGGTGTCGCGGGGCATCTTCTTCTCCACCATCATCATCGTCACCTCTTTCTTTCCGGTGTTCCTGCTCACCGGGCAGGAGGGCAAGCTGTTCCACCCGCTGGCCTGGACCAAGAGCTTCATCCTCATCATCGACGCCATCCTGGCCGTGACGCTGGCCCCGGTGCTCATCTCCTTTTTCCTGAAGGGCAAGTTCAAAACCGAGGACCAGAACCCGCTGAACCGCTTCCTGGAGCGCATCTACTCGCCCATGCTGCACTGGGTGATGCGCTGGCGCAAAACCACGCTGGCCATTAACGTGCTGGCTTTGCTGGTCAGCATTCCGCTGGTGCTGAGTCTGGGCACCGAGTTCATGCCGCCGCTCAACGAGGGCTCCATCCTGTTCATGCCCGTGGCCCAGCCCGACGTGTCGAACACGGAGATGAAGCGCATCCTGCAGGTGCAGGACAAAATCATCAAGCAGGTGCCCGAGGTGCTCAGCGTGCTCGGCAAGGCCGGCCGGGCCAGCTCGGCCACCGACAACTCGCCCATCAACATGATAGAAACCATCATCCTGCTCAAGCCCCGCGAACAGTGGCGCGCGGGCATGACCAAGGCCAAGCTGATTGAGGAGATGAACGGCAAGCTGCAGATTCCGGGCGTGGTCAACGGCTGGACCCAGCCCATTATCAACCGCATCAACATGCTGAGCACCGGCATCCGCACCGACGTGGGCGTGAAGGTGTACGGCCAGAACCTGAGCACCATCAACCAGGTGTCCAACCAGGTGAACGCCGCCCTCAAAGGCGTGCCCGGCGTGGAAGACCTGTACGTGGAGCCCGTGACGGGCGGCAAGTACCTCGAAATCGAAATGAACCGCCCCGAGCTGGCCCGCTACGGCCTCACCGTGGACCAGGTGAACGAGGTAGTGGAGTCGGCCATCGGCGGGGCGCCCATCG
The DNA here is from genome assembly GCF_015773195.1 of Hymenobacter guriensis. Lineage (GTDB taxonomy): Bacteria > Bacteroidota > Bacteroidia > Cytophagales > Hymenobacteraceae > Hymenobacter > Hymenobacter guriensis. The sequence goes on along the minus strand of NZ_JADWYK010000016.1, from coordinate 127,576 downwards.
CCAGCACCGTGGAGGGCCGGCGCCGCTTCGCCATCAACGTGCGCCTGGCCCAGGACTACCGCAACAGCCTCGCGGACCTCAAGCGCATCCCCATCCAGAGCGCGGGCTTCGGCCCGGTGCCGCTCTCCGCCGTCACCACCATCCGCTACGCCGAGGGCCCGCCGATGATTAGCTCGGAAAACGCCCAGCTCCGGGGCGCGGTGCTCTTCAACGTGCGGGGCCGCGACCTGGGCAGCACCGTGAACGACGCCATGCAGAAGCTGCAAAGCCTGGAGAGCAAGCTGCCCCAGGGCTACTACCTGGAGTGGAGCGGGCAGTACGAGAACCTGATTAGCTCGCAGCGCACGCTCAAGCTGATTCTGCCGCTGGTGCTGGTGGTGATTTTCGGGGCGCTGTACTTCGCCTTTCACTCCGTGCGGGAGGCGTTCATGAGCCTTATCACCATCCCCTTCGCCCTGATTGGCGGGGCCTACATGGTGTATTTCTACGGGGTGAACTTGTCGGTGGCGGTGGCCGTGGGCTTCATCGCCCTGTTCGGGCTGGCCGTGGAAACGGGCGTCATCATGGTCATCTACCTCAACGACGCCATGCAGCGGCTGGTGGCCGAGAAAGGCAACTCCCGGGAAACCATCAGCCCGCAAGACTTGCAGGAGGCTGTGTTTCACGGCGCGGCCAAGCGCCTGCGGCCCAAGCTGATGACCGTGTCGGTGTCGCTCTTCGGGCTGGTGCCGGTGCTCTGGGCCACCGGCACGGGCTCGGACGTGATGCTGCCCATCGTGCTGCCCATGATAGGCGGGGTGTTCACCTCGGCCACCCACATTCTCCTCGTCACGCCGCTCATCTTCCTGTATACCAAGGAGTACGAGCTGCGCAAATTCGGAAAAATCGATGTCCTCGAAGTCTCTCATTAAGCATCATCCCATGAAATACTGGCTTAATCTAATACTAATCGTCTCCCTTCTGGCGGCGGGCCCGCAACGGGCCTTCGGCCAAAAGATGAGCAAGGACATGAATATGGCGGCCCCGGGCGGCCCCGTGCTGCCGCTCGACTCGGTGCTGCAGCGGGTGGAGCGCCGCAACCCGGCCGTGCAGCAGTACGCCTACCAGGCCCGGGCCAAGGAAGCCGCGGTGGCCGGCTACAACAGTTGGGAAGCCCCCAAGGTCAGCGCCGGCCTCTGGATGACGCCCTACAACCAAGCCAAGGCCCGCGAGCTGAGCGGCGCTGGCCCCAACCAGCTGCAGGGCCAGGCCATCGTGTCGGTGGAGCAGATGATTCCCAACCCGGCCAAGCAGCGGGCTCGGCGCGAGTACCTAAGCTCGCAGTCAGCCGCGGTGCTCGCCGACCGCCAGTACCGGGTGGTCCAGCTGCGGGCCCAGGCCAAAACCCTTTATGTGGAGCAGGCCGTGCTCACCAAAAAGCTGGCCGTGCTCGACGAAAACGAGGAGCTGCTGCGCTTCCTCATCAAGCTGGCCGAGGCGCGCTACCCTTACAACCAGGCCACGCTGCCGAGCATTTACGACGCTAAGGCCCGGCTGGAAATGCACCTGAATGACCACCGGCAGGCCGACGCCCTAGCCGCGCAAAACCAAATCATGCTCAACACGCTCATGAACCGGCCCCGCAGCGAAGCCTTCGCAGTGGACACGGCCGTGCTCAACACCGCGGCCCACGCCCTGGCGCCGGTCGATACGGCCGCGCTGGCCGGCCGCCGCAGCGACGTGCGCAGCCTGGACCGGGCCCTGACCACCGTGCGCCTGAGCCAGCAGCTGGAAGCCAGCCGTCGCCTGCCCGACTTTGGCGTGCAGTTCGACCACATGCCTTTTCTGGGCACAGGGGCCAATCAGTTCACCCTGATGGGCTCCGTGAGCTTGCCCCTGGTGCCGTGGGCGGCGCGCGAGTACCGGGCCAACACGGCCGCCCTGGGCTTTGAGGCGCAAGCCCTGCGCAAGCAGCGCGAGGACGTGCTCAACGAAGCCAGCGGCCGGCTGGCCAGCCTGCAAACCGACCTGACGCTACGCGCCGACCAGACCCGCGCCTTTGAGCGCCGCATCCTGCCGGCGTTGCGCCGCAGCTACCAAGCTACCATGCTGGCTTACGAGCAGAACACCGGCCAGCTCTTTCAGGTGCTCGAAGCCTGGACGACGCTCAAGCGCACCCGACTGGAATACCTCGACAACGTGCAACAACAACTCACCCAGCAAATCGCATATGAAAAAGAGCTGGAACAATAGCCTGCTGCGGGCCCGGCTCGCACTCCTGCTGGTTCTGCCCCTAGCGCTGCTACTTAGCGCCTGCGGGACCGACAAAAAGCCGACGGACGCAGCCAGTACTACCGAGGCCCCGGCCGGGGACATCTACACTTGTCCCATGCACCCGCAAATTGTTCGGGATAAGCCCGGCGACTGCCCCATCTGCGGCATGGCCCTGGTGAAGAAGCCCGAAGCCGGCGGCGCCCAAGCCCCGGCCAGTGGGAGTCTGCAGAACCTGCTGAGCTCGCCCGATGCCACGGTGGTTTCTACCCAGGCCACCGTGTACCCGTCGGCTGGCTCCCCGGACCTCTCGCTGACGCTAACCGGCCGCGTGGAGTACGACACGCGCCGCACCCAAGCCATTGCCGCGCGCTTCGGCGGGCGCATCGAAAAGCTGCTCGTGCGCTACAACTACCAGCCCGTCACCAAGGGCCAGAAGCTGCTCGAAGTCTACAGCCCCGAGCTGGTGACGGCCCAGCAGGAGCTCATTTTCATTCTCACCCAGGACGCCGAGAACCAAACCCTGTTGCGGGGCGCCCGCCAGAAGCTGCGCCTGCTGGGCTTAACCGACGCGCAAATCAACCGCACCATCGCGACCCGCAAGCCCACTTACAGCGTAGCCGTCTACAGCCCCTACACCGGGTACGTGGTCGAGCAGCCTGCCCAGCCCGGAGCGGCCCTGCCGCCGCTACCGGCTCCGGCCGGCGGCATGAACAGCGGCGGGGGTGACCCCATGGGAGGCGGAGCATCCTCCGTCGCCAGCACACCGGCGGTAGCAAACATGCCGGTCGAAGCTGGCCTGACGCTCACCGAAGGCGCCTACGTGACGACGGGCCAAATCTTGTTTCGAGTGGTCAACACCAAACGGGTGTGGGGCGTGTTCGAGCCCCGCCCCGATGAGTTGGCCGCTCTGCAAGTAGGGCAAACCATCCGGGTGCTGCCCGAGAATAACCCGGCCCGGGCAGTAACGGCGCGCATCGACCTAATTGAGCCCTTCTTCCGTGAAGGAGCACGCACCGGGGCCGTGCGGGTACACCTGAACAATGCCAACGAGCAGCTGCGCAGCGGCGCCCTGCTCACGGGCACCGTGAACGTGCCGGCAAAGGGTGGGCTGTGGCTGCCCCGGGCCGCGGTGGTGGACCTGGGCAACCGCGAGGTAGCCTTCGTGCGCCGCGGCGGCGCCTTCCAAGCCGTGCCGGTGCAGACCGGTCGGCGCAGTGCCGACCGCGTGCAAATCCTGCAAGGCGTGAGCGAGCAGGATGCCGTGGCCACCAACGCCCAATTTCTGGTGGACGGTGAAGGCTTCGTGCAAACCGCCCGAACCCCGACGCCCAGCCAGTCCCCCACATCGACCTTATCCAAGACCGACTACCGCGATGAATAAGCTTTATAACCTGCTCACCCGCTGGACCTGGGGCCGCTGGCTGGCCTTCGCGCTGCTGGCCGGCCTGCTGACCTTCGGGGTAGGGGCCTGCCAGAAAGCCGCGCCCAAGGACCCACACGACCACGAGGCCGCCAGCACCTACTTCACCTGCCCCATGCACCCGCAAATTATGCGGGACCAACCCGGCAAGTGTCCCATCTGCTCTATGGACCTGATGAAAGCAACCAAGCAGGTAGCGGCGGCTAAACCCGCCCCGGCCGTTGCGCCGGCCGCGGCGCTCACGCACTACACCTGCCCGATGCACCCCCAGATAAGCCGGGAGCAGCCCGGTAAATGCCCCATTTGCGGCATGGACCTCGTGAAAGCGACCAAAGTTGCTCCGGCGGCAAAGACATCTACCGGGACGGCAGCCCCCGCCCCGGAAGTGATGCTGAGCGTGCAGCAGCGGCAGCTGGCCAACATCCGCGTGGCTGCCCTCGGCAGTGGTCCTGGTGGCGCCGGTAGCGCCGTGGGCAGCACCGTGCTCACGGGCACCATCACCGCCAACGCCAACCAGACCCGCACGGTGAGCAGCCGGGTGGCCGGGCGCGTCGAGCGGCTGTTCGTGCGTCAGACCGGCGAATCCATCCGGGCGGGCGCCCCGCTGGTGTCCATCTACAGCGAGCAGCTGCAGGCCCAGCAGCAGGAATATCTGCTAAGTCTGGCCCAGCAGCGGGCCGGGAGCGCGGGTGGAAACCAGTACGGCCGCTTGGTGTCCAGCGCCCGCCAGCGGCTTCGACTGCTTGGAATGACCGAGGGGCAGCTGCGCACCTTGGCTGCCCTGGGCCGCCCTATGGCCTCCCTGACCTTTTACAGCCCGCAGGCCGGCCTGGTGCAGGCCGTGGGCGTGACGGAAGGGCAGTACGTGGGCGAGGGTGCCATGCTGGTGTCGCTCACCAACCTGTCCTCGGTATGGGTGGAAGCCCAGCTTTACCCCGAAGAAGTTTCGGGCATCGAAATGGGCCAGTCGGTGCAAGTGCAGGTCGCGGGCTTGCCCGACACCCCTTCCGGCCGGGTGGTCTTTCTAAGTCCGGCGCTTCAGGCCAACAGCAAGGTGACGCTGCTGCGCGTGCAGCTGGCCAACGCCGCCGGACGGCTGCAGCCGGGCATGCAGGCCAACGTGCGCCTGCCCAATCGGGCCACAACGGCCCAAGCCCTGACCCTGCCCCAGGACGCAGTGCTGCGCGACAGCCGCGGCAGCTACGTGTGGCAGCAAGTGGATGCTGCCGGTCGCTTCCGCCGTCTTAAGGTCAGCACAGGGACTGAAACCGACGAGAGCGTGGCCATCACCGGCGGGGTGGAGGCCGGTGCGCAGGTGGTGGTCAGCGGTGCTTACCTGCTGGAAAGCGAATACGCACTCTACCAAGGCACCGACCCCATGGCGGGCATGGACATGAAAAAGCCCGCCTCGGCCCCAAAGGCCCCGGCCATGGCGCCAAACATGAAAATGTAATCAGCAGACCCTTGACGGATACCCCCAGCGACTTCGTACTTGCCTAAAACCATAGCCCATGCTCCCGAAAGACCTCACCCGCGACCTGAAAAGCCGCCTTAATATGCTGGCCGGCCAGCTGCAGGGCATCGGCAAGATGCTGGACGCGGAAAACATCGAGCCCGACCAGGTGCTGGTGCAGTTCAAGGCCGTGACCAACGGCCTGAGCAGCGCCGAGCACCTGCTGCTGTACGAGGTATTTCGCAAAGGGCTGGCCCTGCAAATTGTCGACGTGGTGGGGGCCTGCCCCGGTGACTGCCAGGACGCGGGGCGCATCGAGGAGCTGCGGCAGCAGTTTCCGAGCCTGAGCGAATGCGAGCTGACGCAGAAAATGCAGGAGCTGCGCGAGATTGGCGGGCGGCTGGCGCAGCACAATGCGAGCCTGGAGAAAAAAGATGAAAATAAGTCTTGACGGACACCCGGGGGGTGAGCGGAGCTTTGTCTCACTGTTTTCGCTAACCCCTTTCCTATGAAACGCATCATCGAAGTATTCACCGCCGGCTGCCCCTTGTGCAACCCCGTGGTGGAACTGGTCAAAAGCACTGCCTGCAGCAGCTGTGACATCATCACGCATAACCTAACGGAAACCGAAGCGGGTAACCCCGCCCTGCGCCGGGCGCGACTGCTGGGCGTGCAAACCCTGCCCGCCGTGGCGGTGAACGGCGCATTGCTGGCGTGCTGCCAAACCGGGGGCATCACCAAAGAAGCGCTGGAAGCCGCCGGCATCGGTCAGGCGGCCTAGCCTTCTTATTGCCGCAGGGTACGGCCTGCGCTTGCTCATCGGCCCGACTGCCGCAACCGGCGGGCCTTCTCAAACCCTTTGTTGTATGAAACAGAAAGTGTTGATGCTCACCTCCGCGGTCCTGCTGGCCGGCGGAGCCTTATTTGGCTTTACCAGCCCGACCAAAACAGCGGACTGCCCCTTGAAAGGCACCCCCGAGTGCCCCCTGGTGAAAAACTGCCCCGCTAAAGGCACCGCCGCTTGCACCCTGGCGGGTGTGCCCGCCTGCTGCGCGAAGAAGTAAGCACGTCGTGCTTACAAGTTGGCCGGTTCCTGTATCTGGGGACCGGCCTTTTTCGTGGGTTTGACCAAGCATCTATCAAGCTCAGGCGAGCAGGTAGCAGGAAAACAGGGAGGTGCTGGTTCGAATCATGGCTTCCAGCTCCGCATCCGTGTAGCGGCGGCTGGCGGAATACGCCTCGGCCAGCACCGGCGGGATGTGCACTATGTTCACCGCATACCTGCCCGGCCGGTTTCGGGCATAAGCGGGCACGGGCGGGGGCAGAGCGAAGCACTCGTTCCGCGCTAAAATATCAACCCGCATTACTTCCACGGCCATCAGCGTACCGGCGGCGTTCAGCAACTTCCGGCCGGTTGGGGTGAACCGTACCGGGTCCCCGTAGCTGTTCAAGGCTTGCTCGATGTGCCGAATGACTTGCAAGTAGCTCATGGATGCACGTTGGAAACCGACCCCTGCATACGCAGGGCGCGGCATAAGCTCCCGGCTCTTTTTCTGGGCCTTGAAACTTACCGCGCCGGGCTCCTGATAACAAGCGGTTGGGTTACGTTGAGCGCCACCTGCCCGGCGGCAAGCACGGGCGCGTCACGAAGCGCGGGGTTCTGGAAGTAGGGCCGGATTTCTATCCGCAGCAGGTGCTGACCTTGGGCTAAGGCTTTTTCGCCGCCGTTGGCCAGGAACCGGTACCAGAGTGCCGGTCCCCACCCGCTGGCCGGGCGGCCATCATTGAGCAGAGCTTGGTGCAGTACCGTTCCAGTGTTCTTACTAGTTCGGTCGACGGCCCCGGCCGGAAGGTTGGCGAGGTATATTAACTGCTTGTCGACGTAGAAGCTAAACTGATAGGTGCCAGTTCGGGACAACTCCTGCTGGGGTAAGTGGGGTGCTAGGCGGTGCAGAGCCTGGGTAAGGGACGAGCCGAGAAAAGCGGTGAAATACAGCCCGCTTTGGGGACTTAGGGGGTAGGTGCTTAAGCCGATGTATCCCGCGCCCGGGTAGCCATTGACGGGAGCAGCGGTGGGACTGAAGAGTATCTGCCCGGTGTGCGTTTGGTGGAAGCCGGGGGTGGCGCCGGTGAATGGCACCGGCGCCGTCGGCTGCGCGAACAGCGGTACGCCGCAGAGCAACGAAAGCAGGAAAAGCAGGCAGCTTTTCATAGCACAGAAGGAACGGCCATAGAGAAAAAGTATCTATGTCGCAAACTTACGACGTATTATGCCGTATATTTGCGACATAGTTTAACAACCTTCTCATGACGCACGCCAAAACCGCCGCCTTTACCGAAGAGCAACAGCACTTGGCCCGCGTGGCCAAGGCCCTGGCGCACCCGGCGCGGGTGGCCATCATTCAGCTGCTGGCCAGCAAGCAGACCTGCATTTCCGGGGATATTGCGGCTGAGCTGCCGCTTTCGCGCACCACGGTGTTTCAGCACCTTCAGGAACTGAAGGCGCTGGATTTGATACGCGGGGAAATTGACGGGCTGACGGTGTGCTACTGCCTCAATACCGCGCTGCTGCAGCAGGTGTACCAGCAATTCACGGCCTTTTTCATTGAGGCTACGGCCGGTGCCGCTTGTGGGCCGGACGAGGCCTGCGGTTGCTAATCTTACTATTCACCCTTTACCCCTTCCACCATGAAAATCTCTGAAATGAAGCAGTCCCTGGCGGGGCTCGACGCGGTGAACTTTCGGTTGCCTTCGGGCGAGTATCTGCCGGCCCACTTCCACGTGACCGAAGTAGGATTGGTGACGAAGCACTTCATTGACTGCGGTGGCGTGGAGCGCAAGGAAACGCTGGCCAACTTCCAGCTGTGGGAGGCCGGCGACTACGACCACCGGCTGGCCCCGCAGAAATTTCTGCACATCCTTAACCTGTCGGAAAAGATTCTGGGCAGTGAGGATTTGGACATCGAGGTGGAATACCAGCAGGACACCATCGGCAAGTTTGGCCTGACGCAGGAGGGCGACGACTTCGTGCTGACGCAAAAGCAGACGGCCTGCTTGGCGCAGGATGCCTGCGGCATTCCGAGCCACCAGCTGGTGGGGCTGCCGCAGCTGCAAGCGGCTTCGTGCTGCACGCCGGGCGGCGGGTGCTGCTAAGGTAACCAACGGCACGGCTCTCAGGGGTTGCGCCGTTTTACTTCTCCCCTCTTTCTCTGACAAATGACAATTGCCTTTTTCTCGGACGTGCACGGCAACCTGCCGGCGCTGGAAGCGGTGCTGGCCGATATGGAGCAGCGCCGGCCGGACATGATTTTCTGCTTGGGCGACCTGGTGGGCTACGCGCCCTGGCCCAACGAAGTGGTGAACGAGGTGCGGCGGCGGGGCATCCCGACGCTGGCCGGCAACTACGACCAGGGCATCGGGCTGGCGAGTGAGAATTGCGGCTGCGCCTATAAGACGGACGTGGAAAAGGGATTGGGCGCGCAGAGCATTGCCTACACCAACCAGGTGGTGAAGGACGAGGAGCGGCGCTACCTGCGCCACCTGCCCAAGCACATGCGGCTGGAATTTCAGGAGGAGCCCTGCACGCTGAATCTGCTGATGGTGCACGGCTCGCCGCGCAAAATCAACGAGTACCTGTTTGAGGACCGGCCGGAGGCCAGCTTTCTACGGGTGCTGCAGGATGCCAACGCCGACATTATGCTGTTTGGGCACACGCACAAGCCGTATCATCGCACGTTTGCCTACGAGCACGAAGGCGAAACCCGCTACCGGCACGCGCTGAACATCGGCTCGGTGGGCAAGCCCAAGGATGGGGACCCGCGCGCCGCCTACCAACTGGTGCATCTGGATGAGAACACTACGCTGACGGACCCCAACAGCGTGCGTTCGGAACTGGTGCGAGTGGAATACGACGTGGAGAAAGCCGCGCAAGCGGTGGAGGCCTCGCCGCTGCCGAATGAGTACGCCGACATGCTCCGCAAGGCTTATTAACCCGTTTCTGCCATGACGATTGTTCCAATGATAGAAGCGCACTGGCCGGTGGTAAAGGCCATTTACGAAGCCGGTATTGCTACCGGCAATGCCACCTTTGAAACACAGGCGCCGGCCTGGGAAGCCTGGGACCAAGCCCACCTGGGCCATAGCCGGCTGGTGGCGGTGGACGAGGCCGGCACGGTGCGGGGCTGGACGGCGCTCTCGCCGGTGTCGAGCCGCTGCGTGTACGGCGGCGTGGCCGAAATCAGTGTCTACATCGGAGCGGAAGCGCGGGGCCAGGGCGTAGGCCGGCAGCTGCTGCAGGCCCTGATTGCGGACTCGGAAGCCCACGGCATCTGGACGCTGCAGGCGGGCACGTTTGAAGAAAACACGGCCAGCATCGGCCTGCACACCCAAGTGGGTTTCCGCATCATTGGGCACCGCGAGCGAATCGGCCAGCACCACGGCGTGTGGCGCAACACGGTGCAGATGGAACGGCGCAGCCAGACCGTCGGCGTCGCTTAATTCTACTTGCTTTTTATGTTGACTGTGAATCAATCAATACCCGCCGCGCCGGCGCCGGCCGCGCTGGCGGAAAAGAAACTCTCGGGCCTCGACCGGGGGCTGACCCTGTGGATATTCCTGGCCATGGCGCTGGGCGTGGCCCTGGGTCACTTCGTGCCGGGCATGAACGATGCGGTAAACTACTTCTCGGTGGGCACGGTGAACGTGCCGCTGGCCATCGGCCTGATACTGATGATGTACCCGCCCTTGGCCAAAGTCAAATACGAACAGCTGCCCACCGTCTTTAAAAACACGCGCATCATCGGGCTGTCCCTGTTTTTGAACTGGATACTCGGGCCGTTGCTCATGTTCTTCCTCGCCATCTGGCTCTTGCCCGACAAGCCCGAGTACATGATGGGCCTGATTCTCATTGGCATTGCCCGCTGCATCGCCATGGTGCTGGTGTGGAACGACCTGGCCGACGGCTCCCGCGAGTACGCGGCCGGACTGGTGGCGCTGAATTCCATTTTTCAGGTGCTGTTTTACTCGGTGCTGGCCTGGCTGTTCATCTCCGTGCTGCCGCCCTACTTTGGCCTGAAAGGCTATGAGGTCAACATCGGCATCTGGGACATTGCGCAGAGCGTGCTCATCTACCTGGGCATTCCCTTCGCGGCCGGCTTCCTGTCGCGCACCATCCTACGCCGGCTCAAGGGCAACGAGTGGTATGAGCAGGTGTTTATTCCCGCCATTAGCCCCGTTACGCTGGTGGCCCTGCTGCTCACCATTGTGGTCATGTTTAGCTTGAAAGGCGAAACCATCGTGCAGGTGCCGCTGGACGTGCTGCGCATTGCCCTGCCGCTGGCCCTGTACTTCAGCATCATGTTCGTGCTCAGCTTCGCGGCGGGCAAGTGGCTGGGGGCGGATTATGCGGAGAATGCCAGCATTGCCTTTACCGCGACGGGCAACAACTTCGAGCTGGCCATTGCCGTGGCCATTGGGGTGTTCGGGCTCAACTCGGGGCAGGCGTTTGCCGGCGTGATTGGGCCGCTGATTGAAGTACCGGCGCTGATTGCGCTGGTGAACGTGGCCTTCTGGTTTCGGCGGCGCTGGTACGGGGGCAAGAGCGTGGCCACGTCGGCCTAATGCAAGGATTTGGGCTGCTCCACCCGGATAACAAGAAAAACGCCCGGCTTTGAAAGCCGGGCGTTTTCTATGCAAGGAAAGCAGTTGCTGGTTTGTGGCCAGCTGGAGGAGTTACTTCTTGACGGCTTCCGTAGCGGCGGGCGTCACCACGGCGGCCGTAGCGGTTTTCTTGGCGCAGCAGCTGGCGCCGGGCTTCTCGTCCTTGGAGCACTGCATCGCGGCTTCCTTGGTGGCTTTCTTGTTCTTTTTGCCGGGTTTGCCGTCGTTGGCCGACACGCTGCCGATGGTGGCCAACAGGGTCAGGGCAAGCAGGAGGTTTTTCATGAATCGGGGAAGTAAAAAGGTGAGGAAAGAACGAAAGGTACTTAGCAGCAGCCGCAGGCGCCTTTGCCCTGCTCCTGAATGGGCGGACAGGGTACCGTGCCGTACGAGCAGTACACGCAGCAGTCGCCGGCCAGGGGCTTGAGCACCGTGTGGCAACTGGTGCATTCGTAAAACCACTGGCAGGCGTCGGTCGGCATCTGCTCAGCCTGTGCGTGCTGGCACACCGGGCAGGCGAGCACGGAAGTCAGCGTCACGGCGGGCGCGGGAACGGTAGGCGTCAGGGGAATCATGGGAATGGCTATTAGCGGGTAGTAGAAGGGTTCAGCACGGAATAGCCGGTGCCGTTGATGGCTGCCTCGACCTGGGCCACGGGCGTCACGGCGGCATTAAATCGAATTTGTGCCGTGCCCTGGTCGTAGGAGACCTGCACGCTTTGCACCCCCGGCAACTGCTGCACGTCGTGCTCGACGTGGCGGGCGCAGGCTTCGCAGGTCATGCCGCCGATGCGGTAGGAGCTGGTTTGCCACACCGGGGTGGCCGACGTGGCGACCACTGGTTTGGGAGCGGCCGTGGGATACAACCGCGCCCCGTAGTAGGGAAAGGCCAGCAACAGCCCGGCCAGCACGGTGATGGTCGCCAGAAAGCCCCGCGACTGCATCAGCGGGAGTTTGGCCGGCACGGCGCAGCCGCAGTCGTCGGCCGCCGCGGCCCGGGGCCGCAGCTGCTGATACCAGGCAAAGCCCAGCACGCCAACGGTCAGGGCGATGAGATAGGGGCGCAGCGGCTCCAGCCAGGCAAACGTGCTGGCCACGCCCCCCAGCCCGCCCACAATGGCCAGCAGCGGGGTGATGCAGCACAGCGAAGCCGCGAGGGCGGCCAGAAGGCCCGTGCCGGCCAGGGACTTGGCAGGAGTAGCAGGCGTGAGGTTCATCGAGTGGGCGTGAGAAGAAGGGAGGCGAATGTCGGGGTCAGCAGGGGTTGCAGCACGGACAGATGCGTCGCCGACAGCGAGTAGAATACCGTTTGCCCGACTTTGCGGGCCTGAATGACCCCGCCGTCCTTGAGCTTGCGTAGGTGCTGGGAGATGGCCGACACGTTCATCTGCAACACGTCGGCCAGGTCGCACACGCACAGCTGCTGCTTGTCCAGTAGCAGAAACAGCATTTTCAGGCGCACCTCGTTGCCAGCCAGCGCTAACACGGCCGCCAGTGACTGCAGTCCTGGCTCGGCAGCAGCCAAGCGGCGCTTGCTCTGGTCAATGTGCTCGGTGTCGGCGAATACCCGAATGCAAGAAGTTGAAGTCATGGTTTAAATTTTACCAAAGTTAATGCTTTCGTATTTAAGCAAAAGCTAAAATAACAAGTCCGTACCTTACGCATTCATTAGCTTCACCTTTTCACCTTTTATGATGGCTATATTCAAAGCTCTGGGGCTATTTGTGCTGGCGGGCCTATTTGAAATCGGCGGGGGCTACCTCATGTGGCAATGGCTGCGCTCGGGCAAGCCACTGTGGTGGGGCATTGTGGGCGCTGTCATGCTGGTGTTTTATGGCATCGTCGCCACCTGGCAGGTCACCTCGTTTGGCAAAACCTACGCCGTGTACGGCGCCATTTTCATCGTCATGTCCATCGCCTGGGCCGGGTACTTCGACGGTTTCAAACCGGACCGGCTTGACCTGATTGGAGGGCTCATCGTCATGGTCGGGGTGAGCGTCATTCTCTTCTGGCCTCGCAGCTAGTACCAACGTAAGGGCACTCTTGCCAGGAAAGTTGGCAAAGAGTGGTGTGCTTGCGAATGCCCTGTTGCTTATGCTATGGGCGCGTCTCGTGCAGTTGCATCCACGTGCGACGAGTGCCACAGGCAGTGCATTCCATCAGTAACTCCGTGGCGTACGCGTACCGCTCCAGCACCTCCATATGGGCGTGTAGTGTTTCCTGCTGGCAGGTGGCGCAGGGAAGCAATTCGGTTGCCTCAAGCTGCTCCTGCAGAAACTGGAGTTCATCGTCCTTCATCTGCTGCAAGGTAGCAGTTAGCTGGGGTCTATTGTGGGCTACTCTTTACGCTCCCGATTTTCCCGGGCGGCTAAGGCATCCTTGGCTTGGGTTAGGTTAAGCAGGTATTGCCGGGCCAGTGCGGGATTTTCGCGGTGGGCCCATGACCTAGCGCGACGCGCTTCCTCAATCGGACCTTCGGGCAGGCTCGGGGTTGCCGGCGCAGGCCAGTGGCAAGCGCCTTGCCGAAAGAATTCCTCAATAGCGGCCAATAGCGTGAGCGTACGCTCTGCTTGCTGCGGCCACTGGTCCAGTAGCTGCTCCAGTTCCCAGCTGGCTGCTTCGTACTCGGCTTCGATGTATAAATTCATGAACGGGACGTAAGGTTGAGTATGGGAATGGTGGGTGTTTAGCGTTCAGGGCCATCGTTCTCCCGGCCCGGCGTCGGTGGGGCAATACTCCGCTGTGCTTGCTGCAAACTGCGCCCGGCACCGCGCAATGCGGCTGCGTCGTCGGACAGTGCGGGTATTTTCTCGGCCCTAGTCAAAGCTTCGCTCACCGCCTGCAAATTGGCGCCGCCCAAGTAAGAGGATTTCTCCACGGCCTTGGCTGCCCTTAACAAGGAATCAGCCGGCCCAGGGTAGCCCTGTTCCTCCAATCCCTCGACCAACTGCTTGGCGGCTTGCACGAACGCGGCCGTCCCCGCGGGCGGTGATGCAGTGGCAGACAAAGCCGGCGGGGTCTCCATTGCTTTCGTTGGCTCCGGGGGCTGCAGAACTGCCAGCGCGGCCCCGAAACGGGCCGCCTCCCGCTGCGACTGCGGGTCCTGGAAGCGTTTGTCCTGCGCCGCCTCCTGCAGCAGTTGCCGCAGTTCAACTCCGTGCTGGGCCACGCCCGTCTGCGGGTTGCGGTCGATGTCGAGCACCTGGCTCAATAAGGCGTCGGCGCGCTGGTTGCGGCGGTAGTCCACGCCAGCCACCAGCTGCTGCAGGGCCGGGGTGGCGGCCACCAGCTCACGGAGCTGCTCTATCTGCCGGACCGCAGGTATGGGTCCATCTGCCAAGGCCCGGGCCTGGCTAGGATGGCGGGCCGCCTCGGCTTCCGGTCCGGGCAGCGGCGTGGTGTTGCGGGTAAACAAGTCGCGCAGGGCCTGCAAATCCTTCTCCCGATGCGGGGCCCCGTGCAGGCTAACGATGCCCTGGTCCCGTGCGGGGTTGAGCTTTTCGTGCTCCCGGGCAAAGTCAACCCGGTAGCCCGCCTGCTGCGCCAACTCACTGAAAGCGGCCTGCAGCGTGCGCCCGTTGCCCTCGCGAAAAGCGTGCACGTGGTTGTAATGGTCAAAGTAGTAGGCCGCCCGCTCGGCAAACGCGGCCGTGGTGGGCAAGCCCGTGAGGTTGTTTTCCTGCTTGAGCTGCTCGCCCAGCGCGTTGAGGCGCTCGTCGATGCGCTCGTAGGGGGCGAAGTGCATGGGCCGCTCCATGCCCGGCAAATCGGCCGCCTTGACCCCTTGAAAAGCACCCTCCCGGCGGGTCTGGCCGGCCCACTCAAACGTATCCTGGAACAGGTACTGGTGCGTCGCGCGCAGCCGCGCGGCATCGAAGCTGTCGCCTTGCGGGCCGCGGCCGGCGGCCAGCTCCGAGAGCCGGCGCAAGGAAAGGCGCTTGGTTTCCCGGTCCAGCTCGTCAGCATCAGTAATGCCGAGCCGGTTGTAGAAAACGCCGGTTTCCGGATTGGTGAAGCGGTCAGTCATAAACGTGCAGTGCCCGGCGCTCGGTAACCGTAAAACGCCGGGGCAATACCGCGCGGCGCAGGTGGCCGGGCTGAGGTGTCACGAAAGAGGATTATTTGCTTGCAACGGCAGCAGACGCCTGGCTCGCAATGAGCTGAGCGCGGTATTCGTCATGGCGCGCCCCCACGTAGTCCAGGTCAACGAGGCCATCTATGTACTGCTCGTGCAGCGCGGCCTGCCACTCCGGCACTTCGTAGGGACCCTGGCTGCGGGTGATGCCTAGCGACTGGCTGATGATGAACTGCCGCTGCTCGCGGGTCTGCTCGCGGGGGCCAAACTGCGGGGTCGGATAGGCGGGCGTTTCCATCATGCAAAATACGTAAATGGGAGGAACTAGAGGCATTTAGTTAACAAAAAACTGGTATTGAAGGTGCCTCAAATGCCCCTAAAGCGTGGGCTCATTGTCCGGCATTTGTCCCGGCTTGAGGGTGTTGGCGTACTGCCCAACAATGCCGGCCACATCCTCCCGAATCAAGGCAAAATTGGCCTGAATGACAGCCTGAAGCGCACCGACCGGCTCCGCCGTGGGCTGACTACCCGCCTGTCGCGCCGCCCGGCGTTGGCTCAGCCAGTCCCGGCTCGGCTCCTCCCCTGCCGGCGCCGCTTCCAACACTGGCGCCGGCCCGCCTTCGAACGTGGCCAGTGGGTGCAGCGGGTAATTGCCTGGCGTGGCCTGACGCGCCACTTTCCCCTGGAAAAAGGGTTGCTCCGTTTCCACGGTCTGGCCGATAAATTCTCCCGTCTCCAGGGTTATGGTATCCTGCAGGCGCACGAGGTTGCGTTCCTGCCAGCTCACGCTCTGGTTACTGCTGCTGCCCGCGCCGCGGGCGCCGCCGCTCTGGCTGCGGCCCAGGCTGGCCGATACCATCTCCCGGTCTTCCTTCCCCACCAGCTCCGATACGAACTTGGCCGTTTCGAGCGAGTTGACTTTGCCGAAAAACTGGTTGTTGAGGTTGCTCACCATCACCTGCATCTTCTCCCGGCCGTAGGCGTCAATCATCTGGCTCAGGTCCTGGGTCATGTAAATCATGGCCACCTTGTTGCTGCGCGCCGTGGCCGGTATCACCTCCAGGTTGGGCACGTAGATGGTGGCCGCCTCGTCAAGGAACACGTAACTCGGGTGCTTGTGCTGCTGGTTCATCAGCTTCAGGGCCACGGCCACGATGCAGCTGATGACCGGGGAGAAGGTTTCCTTGAGCGTGGGGTCGTTGCCCACGACCAGCACCTTGGGAGCTTTCTTGTCGTTCAGCTCCAGGCTGAACACCTCCCCTCTTGCCTCGTCCGGCGTGAGCACCCAGGCAATTTCCGGCGAGTTGATGCGGGTGAGCACAATCTGCAGCGAGGCTATGACGCCGGCTACTTGTTTCTCGGCCCGCTGCTTGACGGCCGTGGTGATGGAGCGTACCATGTCCCCGCACTCGGGGTCCGAGTCGAGCATGCTCAGCACGTGGGTAAAGTCCGGGTGCAGGGCCGTGTTCACCACGTGGGGCAGGGTACAGAACGTAGGGAAGTTTTTCTTATAGAACCAGATGATGGCCGTCAGAAAAGCGTTGGCGCTGGTGTCGAAGAAGTCCATTTTCTTGATGCTCTCCGGGTTCAGGTTGGCCATGATGGCGCGGGCGTACTCGTTGGCGTACGCCACCACCGGCATCTTGTCGGCCCGCAGCGGATTCACTCGCTCGCTGCGTTCCAGGTCTTTAAAGTTGATGATGTGCAGCTGCACTTGAGCGGGCTCCCGCCCGGCCGCCCGGGCTTTGGCATCGGCCAGCACAAAGGCTTTCTGCGCGGCTTCGGCCAGCACAGGAAACTTAAAGTCGTAGATGAGGCCAGCAAAGCCTTTCTCGGTGAACTGCTCAATCAAAGGCTCCCCGATGGAATAGGACTTGCCCGCTCCGGCGCCGCCCAGCACCAGCGTGCCCCGAAACGGGTTGGGAATGTTAATCCAGCCCCCGTCGGTCGTGGCCAAGCTGAAGCCGTGCTCCGACTGCTGCTGCTGGCGCTCGGTGCGCAGGCCAAACCGCTCGGTCTTGTGCAGGGCCCGCACCACACCCGCAACCAGGCCCGCGCCCAGAACCAGCCCGGCGGCCGTGGGGTAGAGCCAGGCAATGATGCCCGCCGAAAACGGGGCCAGGGCCAGCAGCAGCGTCCCGCTGAGTGAGCCCACCCCCGCGGTCGCCAACTGCACGCGCCGCAGCTGTAGCTGCGTGGGCTGCCAGCGCCGCTGCCCGGGCCGGGCGGGGGGCATTTTCAGCAGCACGGCCAGCAGCCCCCCTCCCACCAGCACCGCGCCGCGAACCAGCAGGCCATAGCGCTGGTAGAAGCTTCCCAGACCGGCCAGCAGACGGGTGGTGATTGAGGTGCCCAAGCCCGCTTTCGGGCCCGCAGCGGACGCGGCCCCCGCCATCAGGTCCGGGTGGGTCAGCAAGTAGTACTCGCCGCCGGCCAGCACCATCAGGAGGAAGGTTAGGCCGACGTAGAAGCCGGTCAGGCGTTGGTTGCCCGGCTGCCGGGGGGCGCTCATCATGCTCATGCAGAGTTTATCTAAAGGGTAGGGTTTGATTGAATCACAGCTCGGCTTCCCATTGTCCGCGCCGGCGCGGCTCGCCTATATCCTCGGTTATCACTTGCTCGGGGCCTCTGTTGGCGCGCACGACTTGCTGAAGGCTGTGCAGGGCCTGCCGCACCTGGTGCCCGGTATTGGCGCGGGCCGGCTCCTCGCGCCCCGTGGCCAGCAGGTGGTAGGCGTTGTCCAGCGGCTGCCCCTGCCGGGCCCGGTCTTCCAGCCGCCGCAGCCGGTCGTAGAAAATGGGGTCGTAGCCCCGGGCCTGCGCGATGCGCTGCACCCGCTCCGCCTCCAAGCGCTGGCTCGGGTCCGCCTGCCGGTTTATTTGCTCGACGCGCTCCGCAATCCGCGCGTTGCGTTTCGGGTTAAGCGCAGAAACGGTGGGGGCCTGCTTTCGTTTTGGGGCCGGGCCCTGGTACTGAAACTGGCGCTCGAATTGCACCCGGGCCTCGTCCTGCCAGTCGCGCAGACTGAACCGGCTCACGCGCCCGCCGGGGTTGAGCGTTACGCGCTGATTCCGGTCTCGGGCCGAGACCACCACGTGGATATGAGCCTGCAGGCCGGGGCGCGGCTGGCCCGCTCTGGCTTCCCCTTCTTTCACGGCTGGGTCGGTGCCACGGTGGGTGCGCTCCTGGTGAATGATGGCGCCCCACACCAGGTCATCCTTCCCCACCGCCCCGCCGTCTTTCAGACGAAAGCCCGCCGCGTAGGCCGCCATCACCTCCCGGGTGTAGGCGCGCAGCTTCGCTTCATCACCGCCCCCGATGTGCGCCAGCTCTTCCGGGCTGGGACTCAACACTAGGGAATAGAACTTGGCCTCGTTGGCCCGCAGCCCCTTCACGTTGTTATCGAGCGCCCCCATTACGGATTCCCGGTCCAGTGCCTCCCGCTGCCCGTCAAAGAACTGCGCTTCCTGGCCGTTTTGCCGGGCCTCGTGGGTCAGGTAATTCAAGGCCTGCGCCGCACTGCCCTGGTTATTATAGGCTTTCTTGCCGTTGGCTTTGGGGTTAATTAGCTTGGCGTGCATGGTATTATTTCCCGTTACCAGGCTGTTTATTCAGCGCCTTAATGTTCAGGGCCGCCAACCCGGCGGCCGTTGCTTCCGCAATACGCTCCTGATTTTTGCGCTGGATTTTATGCAGGGCCTCCCCCCCTTCCGGGGCCAATAAATTCTCTACCACCCGCAACGTTTGCTCCTGCACGGCCTGCTGGCTCAGCTGGGAGCGCACCATTTCCAGCAGCAAGCCCCGCTCCTGCTCCTGTAGGTAAGAGAACACCCGGTCGCCCAGCCGCTTTACTTCTGCCATGATGAGCTGCCCTTCCCGGGCCTGGGCTTCCACCGGGTTCAGGCTCCTTTCTGCGAAGTAGCGAATGGCCGCGTCGGCGTATTCCGTGCGGGTCAGGCCCAGCCGGGCCGACTCCGCTCCTACCAGTCGGTGCGCCGGGCCGCTGACCGTAAGGTGCTTCAAGGCCGGGCCCGTGCTTGGCGGGGTCAACGATGATGATTTCTGGTCCTGCATAGTCGATTTTTAACTACTAGCTGCTGTCTGTTAAGACTTTAGAGTCTCATTTTATGCTTTATCAACTCTGTTGATAAATAAATACCCTTTAATCAGCGCGTTAGCGCAATTAAAGGGTAGTCTTCTTGCTAACTACCCTGCTACCTTCTCTATTGACATTTCCGAGACTAGGGGCGAGCTGACTAGGTCGGTTGCGGATATCGCTGCCTCCCCCGGTAGCCCGTGGAGATTCTGCTTTGGGTTGGAGCACGCTGTTCTTCTGGTGAGAGGTTAAGTCTGCTGCTTGTTCGGTATGCACCGCCGCACCAGCAATGCCCAGTCGGAAGGTGATGACGCCTTTTTATTATTTCCTAGGAAACAAGGAAAATAGAAACTCTAACCTTGCATCCCTGCCGCTTTACGACCCGTATTCGGGTTTGTTTCTTAGGATTTTAGGAAATAAGTTTCTTAAGAGCTTTTGATAAATGTTTACTGAGAAGTTGGTAAACAATGATTTTTGTTTCCTTTGTTTTATGTTTTTTAAGAAATAAGTAATCCAAGAAATCAAGCATCTTATTTTCTCGTAACATGATTGCTTTATTTTCTAGGAAACAAAAAAACAAGTTTACAAGTAAGTTTGAAAACTGAGAAATAAGCTGCTTATTTTGCAACCAGCCAGCGCCCGTTGCGGCTTTACCCGTTAGTTCCCTCGTTCTATGAAAATCATCTGCGTTGCCAACCAGAAGGGTGGCATTGGTAAGAGCACCCTCATCACCGTACTGGCCGGCGCGCTCTCGGCCGACTATGGCTACCGCGTACTCGTGGTCGATGCCGACTCCCAGCAAACCCTGGCCGGGGTGCGCCTCACCAACGACCAGCCCAGCGTGGAGCAGGAGCGCCTGGCCGGCACGCTCGCCGAGCCGGCCTTTCCCTACGCGCTGGAGTCCGTGGGCATGGGCCAGGTGTACGACCGGCTTGATGAAGTCAGCGACGACTACGACGTGGTGTTCATCGACGTGCCCGGCCGCTCGGATGACACGGCCATGATTGACGTGCTCAGCGGCGCCAACGTGGTGCTCGTGCCAGTGGGTGCCTCCGACGCCGAGCGCCTGGCCACGATTTCCTTTATGCAGCTGCTGCAGGAGATTTCCCGGCTCTCGCGGGAGCAAGGGCTGGACTTCCAGTTCTTCGGCGTGCACTCGCATCGTACCAACCTGAAAGAGGAAAAGGACATGGACGAATTCACCGACGCCCTGGGCCTCCCACGCCTGCTGGCGTCGCTGCGCCAGCTCGGCTGCTACAAGCGCCTGTCCACCCGCTACAGCTACCTCAACCCCGCCTACCGCCGGGCGGTGGGGGCCGATGCTTCCGTGGAAGCGGAAGTACGCGCCCTGTGCGACGAACTCATTGCCCGCGCTCAACTCACCTCTGAACTCGTAGCGTAATGGCCAAGATTCAACGCCTGAAAATCTCCACGGACGAGAAGATGTCCATGCTGCGCGGGCAGCCCGGCCACATGCCGGCCGCCCCAGCTACCCTGGAGCCCACGGCCGCAGCCCCAGCACCCGTGGCGGCACCAGCACCCGTGGCGGCACCAGCACCAGTAGTTGTTCCACCGGTAGCCGCCGGAGCTGAAGTTCCCGCGGCACCGACGCCAGCACTTCAGCCAGCCGACCGGCCACAGCTAGTCGCGGTAACCCCGGCACCCAAGAAGGGGAGGGGCCGCCCGCCGAAGGTGCAGGCAACGGCCCCGGTGGAAGGCAGCTCCTCGGGGCTGCAGCCCTCCCTGATTCGCCTGGAAGGGGAAACCCAACGGGCGGCCCTTGCTTACATCCATGAGGAACTGATGCATCACAGCCGACGGGTGTATTTGAAAGAGCTGGTCGACGAAGCGGTTAACTATTACCTGCAGCACGGTCCGCCCGCCAAAGGCCGGTAGGGGAAGAGTGAACCATCAAGCGGCCAGCTACCAGCGCAGCTGCGAGCTCACTTCGGTGAAGGCGTCCTGCGCTTCCAGCTGCTCCTTTACCTCTTCGTACGTGCCTACCCGCAGGGCAGCCACAAACTGCTGGGCGCCGCTAAGCATGCGGATGTACAGGCTTGAGTCCGATTGCCGGCTCAGGCGGCGCAGCGCATCCAGGTAGGCTTCCCGGGCCCGGGTGGTGACGATAATCCGGCACTGGCCGGCGCTGACCAGCTCGGCGTTCATCATCAGACGGGCCAGGCGGCCGTTGCCGTCGTCGAAGGGGTGCACCTCGCTGATTAAAAACATCATGAACATGGCCCGGGCCAACGGGTCCGTCAGGCCCTGGTACAGGGCAAAGCCCTCGTGTAGGGTGCCGCGCACCAGCTCGGGCTCCACGAAGTTGGTCAGGCCGGCCTGGTTGGCGTATTCCTTCCACTGACCGGGCCGCTTGTCGGGCCGCGCCTGCATGAGCTGGCCGTGGCGCCGCTGCAGCAGGGCCAGCAGCTCTTCCGCCGAGCGGGGCACGACGCGCATCTCGGCCGGGTTGCTGCAGAGCTGGTACGTGCTCAGCACGTCGTGCGAATCGGCGTGCCGCCCGCCCACGGCCTGGCCCGTTTCCACCATCCGGTGCGCCTCGTCCACCTGGAAGACCGTGCCCTCAATGAAGTTGGAGAAGTACGCCTCGAAAAACGCCACCGTGTAATACGCCGGGGCCCCAGGAGCCGGGTCTACGCGTTCCGGCAGGGCCGTGGTGCGCAGCGCCCCCGCGAGCGTGGTAAACAAGGCCACCCGGCCGGCATCGAAGGGCAGCCCCAGGGCCCGGGCCCGCGCAACCGGCGAGGAAAGCACTTTAATCGAGTGGGTGGTGAGCAGGGCGCCCACAATGCGCTGCAGCGCGGCCAGCTCATCGGGCCAGTTCAGGGCCGTGGCCACGTCGCGGGCCTGGTCGCGCAGGGCATTCAACCCGGCTTCGCCCCGCACGCGCAGCACCATCTCCAGCCGCTCTTCCACCGTCTCGATGGGCAGGGCCTTGCTGACGCCCCCCTTGCGGACGCGGGCCGGCTGCAGGTTCTCCAGCAACCCCCGGGCTTCCGACGCGAAAAGGATGTCGCCTCCCCCAAAGGGGGCGTCGCCGGGCTGGGGCCCGGGCCCTTCGAGCAGGTGCACCGTCAGGCCAGGCAGTTCAACATTGCGCGTGTATTTATACGTTAGAAACAGGTGTCCCTCGCTGGAGGGCTGGCCTTCGAGCTGGGAGCGGTGGCTAATAATGGCCCCCGGAAAAAGATGCTGGACAATCGGCAGCCAGTTCTTGCGCACCAATACGGCCGGGGGCGTGCTCAAATCCGGCGAGTAGATACGCGGCGCTACTTCGCGCAGCTCTTCCCGCTGACGCGCCTGCCGAATCCGGCGGTTTAGCGCCGGGTCCGACGTGCCAAATACCAGTAACGGCCACTGTACATTTTTTTCCATTAAGGAGCTGCCGCAGGCTGATGGTGTTAATTATTTGCTGTTAAAGCGACAATTTCGGCTTTTATTTTTGATTAACGAATATTTGGCACGAGAACTTGGCAGACACTTAGGCAAGCTGCGCCACGCATGTGCCCTTGGATACCAGCCAGGATTTATCGGATATTCCATGCGGCGCAGTTGGGCAAAGCGGCGGCGCTCAGACCGAGCTGGTAAGTAGTCAGGGGATTAAGCGTGGCGCGCAGCCGGGCGGCACCTTTTGGGTCAGCCTGCTGCTCTAGCACAGCCCCCAGTATGGCGCGGGCACGGGGCGGGGCCTGGCGGAGGGCCAGTTCCACGAGGCGGCGCCGCCGGGCAGGAGAGAGGCCTTTCACAAAGCGCTGCACGCGGGCCAACACCTCGTCGGGCCGGGCATCGGGAATGCGGCGCAAATCGCGCAGCACTTCCAGCCACTGCAGCAGCGGCACGTCGCTGGCCTGCTCCGGCGCCGGGCGCACAACAAAGGCCACGCGCGGGGGCCGGTTGCGCCGCAGCTTGGGAGAGGCAACCACCACTTCGGCCGGCACCTGGGTGGTCAGGCCAAGCTGGTTGTAGAGGGCGGCGCCCACCGGATAAGCCGAAACAACGCCTTCTCCGGCGGTTAGCGTCCGCAGTACGGCCCCTTCGGACGGCTGCAGCGCGCCAAACCGGCTGGTCTTGGGCCGGTAGTACTGGCCCTTGGCATAGCGCCTGACCACGCCTTCCCGACTCAGGCGACTCAGCGCCGCCGCGACGGCCCCGAAAGTAGCCGGGTCAGGACTCAAATCCGTATACGTCAGCAGCTCGCCCGGCTCAAAAGCCTGGACTTGCTGGCGGACGCGCTGCATAATGGAACCGGTCATGGCAGCAGGAATAACAAAGGCAAAAGTACGCAAAAGTGTCAAGTTTTTACATGTAAAAACTTGACACTTTTCACGTCCGGCTGGTTCCGGCAGGTAGGCCCGCCGCAGGGGCCTGCACCTCGGCTAGGACCACGGCGATAATATCCTGCACGGGCTCATTGAGCAAGTCGGCCACGCGCAGCAGCTCGGCAATGGTGAGGGTGGAGGGGTCGGCCTCGCGCTGCTTGATGGTGCGGTAGGTCATGCGCAGGTGTTCCATCAGCTCGCGCTCGGTGAAGGTGTAGCGCCCGTGCCGCAGCAGGTCGCGGAAACTGCGGGGCGGCACTTGAGTTGGGGCGGGCTGTGGGGGAGGGGAGGAGGGCATAAAACGGTAGGGTAGCGTTGGGACGGAAAGACGGGAACAGGGCGGCGGTACCCCACTGCCCCCGGCCCTGCCGATGGAATCAGCACTCATCGGGCGAGCAGGGGTGCGCATGCTGGCGCGCCTCCTCGGCCAGCGTGTGGTCTTCCCACGCGGCCACGCACTGCATGATATTGGTCAGCCAGCGGCCCAGGCGGGCGGGGTTGGTTTCGGCCAGAATCCGGCCGGTAGCCGTGCGGCGCTGCTCATCGGTAAAGGCGGGGTGCTCCAGCAGCCGGGTCAGCTCGATGCGCTGCGTGGCCACGACGACCGTGGTCAGGGAGGGCAGCGTTTCCTGCCCCAACACCACCAGCGGCAACGAAGGGAGGGCCGGGCGGGGCGGCACCGGGCCGGCATTCAAAGGGCGGGCATCCTCCTCGCTGGTTGCCAGTTCTACCGACGCGGCGGGGCTGGCAGGGGTCGGCTGCGGGTCGGGCTCAGCATCGTCTGCGCCCGTGGTACCGAGGATAAACTCGGCGGCGCGTTGGGCCCGGCTGGCAGCTTGCACCACCAGCTTTTTATCCCCGCGCAGCTGCTCCAGCCAAAACTGCAGATAAGCGGCCGTGTTCTCCAGCGTCGCGCTGGGGTCTAGACCTGCATGGCCACACAGAAAAGCGGCACCCATCTCGGCGGTCAGCTCCTCGCGGGCGTAGCCGGCGCGGCCACTCGGACGCAATGCTTCGGCTAAGTCAGAACGGTCCAAACGGCTGGCGTGGCCGGTGGCGTGGGTCAGCTCGTGAAACAGGGTTGAATAGTAAGCCTCCCCACTGGTGAAGGTTTCCGGGCGGGGCACTTGCACCAAGTCGGGACCGGGAGTATAAGAGGCCTGCGCGCCGCCGTGCTCGATGCGAGGACACGTCGCCCAACCGGCTACCAAGGCTTCGGCCGCGGCCAGGGGCTCGTGCGCCCGGTCCTGGGGCTGCTCGGGCAGGACGATGTCCACACCTTCCACGTCGTCCACTGAGAACACCGTGAAGTACTTGATAAAGGGCATTTTCTCTTCTTCGCCGGTTTGCTTGTCGGTGCGGGTCGTGACGTTGTAGTAAATCACGGGCATGCCCTTGGCACCCTTGCGGATGTTGCCGCCCAGCTCCTTGGCCTGCCGGAATGTGAGAAAGAACGGCGTGCTGCCAACCAGGTGCAGCAAAAAGGCATTGATGCCGGTGTAGGCCCGGCCGCTGACGTAGTTGCGGGGCAAACCGTAGGCAGCGTGCCAGGGCTTGCGCCATGCAATCTGACCGGCTTCGAGGGCCTCAATTACCCGGTCGGTTACAATCTGGTACACATCGGGGCGGGCAGTGTTGTGGGCGGCGGGGCGGGCTTGCTTTTTCATCGCTGAGTAAGGGCTAAGTGACTGTTTCTAAAACCGTTTCCTTACTTATTAAACGCATTTATCACATCTTTTGTTGCTTTTTAAACAACAATTATTGATTTATTTGCACTTCCTAAAACATTTCTCCCCCACTGCCCCTGGCGCCAGAATTACCTTGGGTAGTGGTCGCATCTGTAACCTGGGGACGGTGGAATGGCGCGGCCATGTGCGTCCGTATGGGAGACCGGCGTTTAAGCTTTAAAACGAAAACGCCCGATTGGATAACCAACCGGGCGTTTCAGCGAGCCGAGCCGCGACTTACTGCGCGGAGCCAAATTGCTGCTTGAGAAACTTAAGCAGGCTTTGACGGGAAGCTTCCCCAATTTGAATCAGCGGGGCGCCGTCGTTGAGATAAAACAGGATGGGGTTGGCCTTGGTAACGGCTTCGGACCAGGCCTCGGCGGACAGAGTTGGTGGTAGTTGCAGCAGGGGTTGGTATTCGTCCCGGATAAGCTGTAAAATCAGGCCTTTCATGGCCGGGCAGAAGTTGGAAAATGGCCGGTGACCGGTAGATATCATAACGGAGGGTACTAGCGTGGAAGGGAATACAAAGAGGGTCCCGGCTCGCCCGCACTAGCGGGGGCCGAAAAAAACAGCCCCATCCGCCGGCTATAAGCAAGCCGCGGGCAGCCGCAGAGTTGCGGTGGGGCGTTTACCAGGAAGTTGGATTAGCCTCGATGTGGACCCACAAACAGGGCCGGACGCTCGGAAATAGGCAGCGGCCGCAGAGCAGCGGGTGCCAGGGTCTGGTCTGCTAAGAGCAGGCCAAACGGAGCATGGAAAGAAGTGGGGCCTGTTTTTGCCAGCATGGTGGGCAGCTTGCTATTCCTGCAAAACTAAAGAATCAACGCACATGTTCGGGCGCCTGGCCTTGGAATCAGCCGGCTTTTACCGCTCGGGACCGGCGTTGCGCTCGGTCAGGTTGCTGGCCGTAACGCCGCTCGGTGCCAGGCGCTGCCGCTCGGCTCGGTCAGCCGCGTGCTCGTGCAGATGGGCGCCGGGCTGGCGGGCCACGTCATCGAGCGCGGCACTTACCCGCGCCAGGTTCGGCTGGTCGAGCCGGTAGCTGACCTCGATTTCGCTGTGGCGCTGGTGAGTGGCCGTGTCGGTAGCGCTGCGCAGCGAGCCGGTGTTCAGGCCCGCGGCGCGCAGCTGCTCTGCTACGGCTTCGGCCTGACCGGTTGCCCCCGGCCGCGGCTCGGGCTCGTCGATGCGAATGATGGCCGTTTTCGTTACCGATTGCTGCTCCGGGAGCGCCGCGGCCAGTTGGCGGCGCTCGGCCTGCTCTTGTACGGGTTCCTGGAGCGCTACGAGCGGCGACTTATCCAGCGCATCGAGTGTCTGGCTGAGTTGACGCAGGCCGCCGGGGGTACCATGGGGATGGTAGCGGACGTCGAGCTCACTGCGCAGCTGGCCACTGGCGGGGTCCGTTTCCGCGCGCAACTCCACTTGCGCCCCGGCTTTGCGCAGCAGCTCCCGCATCTGCTGGGCCTGGCTGGGCGTGGCCTCGTCTGCCGGGGTGGGTTCGTTCACCGTCAGCTGCACGGCCCGCTGCAAGGCTGGGTCGCCGGTGGCCGCGCCGACTACGAGCCCAGCGGCCTGGCGCTGCTGCTCGGCCTCTCGGCGCTGGGCTTCGGGAGATTGAGCGGCCAGCTCACGCTCCGTTTCCCGCTGCTGGGCCTGCTGGCGCTGCTCCTGCTCCTGACGGGCTTTTTCCTGGCGCTGCTGCTCCTTGGCCAGCTCGTCGGCGCGGGCCTGCTGGGCAATCTGCTCCTGGCTGAGGCCCTGGCTTAACAGCTCCAGGTCACGGTTAAAGTCCTTGCTGATGGCGTACTCGGTGCGAAGGAAGTTCTCGGGCTGCCGGCCGGGCTCCTGGGGCTGACGCTCCAGCTGCTCGCGCTGCGTTTCGCGCTGGGCGTGCAGGGTACGGACCAGGTCTTCGAGGGCGTGGCTGTCGGCGTTGGGCACGACCAGGCGCACGACGGTTTCCTGCCGGGTGGCCCGCTGCACTTCCAGGGCCACGGCATCGTCCGCCGCCGGCCGTAGCTGCTGTACCTGCGCGGTGAGCTGGCTCAACTGCTCGGTGCCCTCGGCGCGGCTGGCGTGGTGATACTCCACGCGCAGGGCGGTGTGGTACTTGCCGGCGGCCGTGGCGTGCCACTCCACCGGGCGCGGGGCCTCGTCGTAGGCCACCTGGCCGTCGGCTACTTCGCGGGCCCGCCGCGGCACCTGCAGCTCGTTGAGGTAATTGATGTTGAAGCGCCGGCCGGCGGCGTCGTTATCGTTGGCCAGCACCACTTCCCGGGGCTCCTGCTTGTCGATGAGCTTTTGAATCAGCTCCACCTGCCGCTCGGTGACGGTGCCGCTGGTGGCCACGTACAGCGTGTTGGGCTGCCCTTGGGCGCCGCGGTGGTGCAGCTGGTGGTAGCTCATGGCATCCACGGGGCTCTCCGACACCACCAGCCGCTGCACCGGCGTGTCTTTGCCCTCGGTGGGATGCGACACCCACACCCCGGTTTTGGGCAGCTGCAGCAGGTGCTTGTACTCGTTGTTGCGCTGCTCCACGGTGGCAATGCCGTGCTCGTTGTAGAGCGGAAAAGCCGTGTTGCGGAAATTGCCCTGCTGACTGGTGAACACCCGCCCTTGAAAGGCGGGGCTGTCGATGGTCTCGTCCGATAAATGCCGCTGGTGCAGGTAGCTGCGGTCCGTCAGCGACGCATGGGTGCCCATCACCGCCGCGACGAGGCGGGCCCGGCGCTCGGCCTCCGATTCCATCTCGGCCGGTCCGGTGTGCGTGGGCGCATACGCCACCGGGGTGGGCAGTGGGGGAGAAGTGGCCGCCTGCCAGCCTTGCTCGGGCTCGCCCAGGTACTGGCGCAGGGTTTGGCGTACCTGGCCCAGCGTCTGGTTTTCGCGGGTTTTTACGAAGTCGATAATGGAGCCCGAATCCCGGTCGTCGCCGGGGTTCAGGTACACCTGGTGGTCGCCCTTGCGGGAAACGATGAGCATCTCGCCGTCCTTTTCCAGCTGGTGCCAGTGGCCGCGGGGGCCAGCCTTTTTCACGTCGTAGCCGTGGCGCCGGGTGGCGTAGTCTACCAAGTCGATGGATTGCTTGAAGCGGTCGAGCTCCTGGGGGTCGTTGTCGCGCGGGGGAGGAGTTGCGGGCATAGAAAGGGAAAGGAAGGGGTACAAACCAGCCGCGCCGCCGGAGTCCGGGGCGGGAATAAGAGCCAGAAGACTGGCCGGAAGGCAACAGGGGAGGGGCGGCTAGCTGACTAGCTGCTCGTGGGCGGCCAGCTGCTCGCGCAGGGTCGCGAGCAGGGCGGCGTCAGCAAAGAGGTAGTGCTCGCAGAGCTGGCCGTTCACGTACAGGCGCACCAGCTCGGTCTCGAAGCCGAACACGCGCAGGTGCTTCTGCACCAGACGGTACTCTTCGCGCTGCAGGCTGCCGGTTTTCAGGCCCACGCTGGTTGTGTAGGGAAAGCCAAAGGCGGTGCAGGTGGACCGCAGGCCCCCGTGGGGCAGGCTGCGCAGTCGCAGCTGCACGTAGCGCCGGGCCTCGTCATAGGCTATGGCCAGGGCCGGATTAGGCAGCTGGGGGCCCAGAGCGGCCGGGGTAGTCGCAGGTTTGCTGGCCGGGCGGCGGGAAGCAACGGAAGCAGGCATAGGGAAAAGAGCAACGTGGAGCGGTTAGGCTCCAGGGCCTTTCCGCTAGTTAGGGGATGAAGTGGTAGGTGGCGCCGGGGCGTCGAAGGGTGGGTTGTCGAAGAGGTTGAGCTCGGCCTTGAAGCGGGTCAGGCTGTCGGGCGAGGTGAACAGGAAAAAGTGGCGGCGCGACTGGTGCACGATGATGCGCAGCAGCTCAGTGGGAAACTGGAAGTGAGTCATCAGCCGCTGCAAGAGCACGGCCTGGGTTTCCTCCTCCAGCTTTTTGATTTCAATCAGCCGGGCGTAGTTGAACTTGTGCTGCTGGGCCCAGGGCTTGAGCTGCCCGTGCAATAGCGTGTTGAGGCGGTGGCGGATGTAGCGCAGAACGGTGGCATAGGAAACGATGAGCGCGGGGTCAGGAAAGCCCGCATTGACCGGCTCTACTGGGGTGGTAGCCGGGGGAGTGGGAATAGAAGTGTTCATGCAGCAGCAATTGGAGGGCGCGCAAGGTAGCAAACCAGCCGGCCGTCTGCACTACCGCACTTGCTGCGGGCATTTAACCACGTCGGCTCCGGGGCGAGAACACCCATAAAGCTTCGGCGTAGCTGCTTCAAAACTTCTCCTAAAGCAGAACTTATACGGAAGTGCTCCGTATAGTTGCCGCAATTGCTCATAAAAAACTTCGACCTGTTGCTTGAAACCCATGCTGTGGTTGGTGCTCTTTCTGCTCCTAGTAGCCCTGGGCGGGCTTTGGTGGCGCTACGCTATGCCGGCTGGCGCTGGCAGCGCCCTAGCCCCGCCCGCGCTCGACGGCAACCACGCCTCGCTGCGCACCCGGCACTATCGGCTGGCCGACTTCCAGGATGCGCCGCCGCAAGCACCTCCCGCACCAGCCCCGGCGGCCGATGTGACGGAAACAGAATCGGAAGCAGCCCCAACGGACGCCCCGATGGAAGCGGCCGCGTCAATCACAGATGAAAGTCAGGCCGAAGACCAGGCTCCCGCGGCTACGGCCGAAGCGGGCCTGCTGCCCGAAGGCGCCAAGCACAACTACATCACGGCCCCGGCGCCCACGGCGACCGACGCGCACAACCGCGGCGTGGAGCTGACCGCCGCCGAGCGGCGGGCCAAAATGCGCCTGGTGATGAATGAGGCGCTGGAAAACCAGCGCTCCGCACCCGCCACTGCCTGAGGCGCGCGCCTTTACACTCACCCTATTCACCTTTTCACCCTCCTACTTTTTCCATGCAAACACCCCTGTTCACCTCCCTGCGCCGCGGCGCGACTACTGCCGCCGCCCACGGCCTGAATCTGCTGGCGGCCGGCCAGACCTACCAACCCTCCAAGCTGGAGCAGCGCGGCTACGCGCTGCTGACGGTGCTGGCCCTCTCGACCAGCGCGGCCCGGGCCCAAAGCGCCGAAGCGGCGCTCACGCAGGTTAAGGAAAAGGTGATTGGCATCGTGCAGGTCATTTTCGCCATCATCCTCATTATCGGCCTGATTCGGGTGGTGATGAAGTTTATCCAAGGCTCCCCCGACGCGCTGGGCTCCTTGGGCTGGCTCGTGGGCGGGGTGCTGCTCTGGTTCGGCTTCCAGCTCTTCAAGGACGACCTGGTGAGTGCCGTGGGCGGCAGCGAAGGCGGGGGCTTGACCAACTAAGCCGCGGCCATGCGCTCCTATAAATCCATCGAGCGGCCCGCTCAGGTGCTAGGCATGAACCTGCAAGACCTTGGCCTGCTGGTGGGCCTGTTCATCGGCTCGGTGCTGCTGCTGGGCTTTCTGGGCATGGCGGTCAAGATTCCGCGCCTGGTCTACCTGCTGGTCATCCTGGCGGAAATCGGCCTCCTCCTGGGCCTGCGCTACCTCACCCGAACCCAAGCGCCCGGCTTTTTGATGGGGTGGCTCTCCTACACCTTCATTCAGCCCCGCCGCCTGGCGGTGGGGCCATTACCTCTTCCCGCTCATGGCAAAAACACCCAAAACAACCGCGTTTAACGCGGTGATGCCGGTGCATTCCTTTGAAGAAAACAAGGTGGTCTTCAAGGATGGCCGTGTCGCCGTGGGCTTCGTGATTGAGCCGGCCGAAATGGAAAGCTGGACGGTCGAAGACTACGACGCCTTCCAAACCGCGCTGGTGGGCGTGCTGCGCCCGCTCCCCGTGGGCACCATCGTGCAGAAGACGGACGTCTACTACGACCGGCCCTACCGCGAAGACAAAACGCAGCAGACCTACTTCGAGGGCAAGATGAACAAGCACTTCTTCGAGCGGCTGGTCTTGTTCCAGAAGTCCTACCTCTTCCTCTCCTTCGCCCCAGTCGCGGTGAAAACCACCCGGACCAATGCCGTGAATGCCTTGGTGGCCCGTGCCGGAGAAGCCCTCATCAAGAATCCCTTCGCGCAGCTTGTGCAAACCCTGGGGGTGGCCGAGGCCAGCGCCGTGGAATTTACCCAAGGCCTTAAAAACCTGGGTGGCGTGGCGTTTGAGCGCCTGAGCAGCCGCGAGATGCACCAGCTTTATTTGCAGTACTTCAACCTCAATTTCGATGGCCAGCCCACGAGGCAGGAGCGCGAAATCGGCAACGACCTGGGCACGCTCAGCGTGGGCGAGCACAAGGTCAACATCCTCTCGATGGTGGGCCAGGGCAGCGAGGCCCACGCGGCGGTCAAGAACAGCTACGGGGTCACCGCGCCCATGCTCTACCCGCTCACCCATGTACTGCAGTGCCCCCACGTGCTGACGCAGGCTCTGCTCGTGCAGGACACCCGCGCCGAGCTCAGCAGCCTGGATACCGACCGCAAGCTCAATGCCTCGCTCTCGTTTCTTTCCACCCAGGACAATGCGCTACGGGCCGCGGAAGTCGAGGAGTTCACAGCTGAAGTGCGGGCTGAAAACAAGCAGATTGTGGGCCTGCACCTCTCGCTGCTACTCTGGGACACCAACGACAACAGCCGGCGTGAAAACGTCGAAAAGGCCACGGCGGCGTTCCGGTACATGTTCGGCACAGAAAGCGTGGTGGAAAGCTACTTGGCCCTGCCGGTGTTCTTTGGCCTGCTACCGGGCAACGCCTACCAGGTGCCGGACCGCTGGCTGACGAGCACCGCCGACCGCGGCGCCTGCTACACGCACTGGACGGCCACTTATAAGACTGACCCGGTAGGGGAGTACCTCACCGACCGGTTTAGGAATCTGGTGCAAGTGAACCTCTTTAACACGGCCCTGGACAACCAGAACGCCATCGTCATCGGGCCTTCGGGCTCGGGCAAGAGCTACACCTTCGGCAACCTGATTGTGCAGCGCTTCGAAAAAGGAGCCCGTCAGATTATCATGGACGTGGGCGGAACCTACCGCAACGTGCTGCAGTCGCTCAACGGCGAGGACTTCGACAACACCTACTTCGAGTACGACCCTGCCCGGCCGATTGAGTTCAATCCCTTCATCGTGCCGCGCGACGCTTCGGGCAAGTGGCTCTACAACGACGAGAAAACCAACTTCCACTTGGCCCTGCTCGCAGCCCTCTGGAAGGGCGGCAAGGATACCGGCCTAGATAAGTCGGAGCGGACCATTCTGAGCCGCTTTCTGATTGAGTACTACACCTGCCTGAACGAGAGCGACCGCCTGAATCAGAAGGACGAGGAGTTTCCGGGAATGGAAAGCTTTTATAAGTTCGTCGAGCAGTTCGACCACGAAATGCAGAAGCCCGTGGCTGTACCCGGAGAAGGGCAAGAAGCTGACCCACTGGACGGAGCGCGCCGGCAGTACCAGAAAAACCTGAAGTACATCGACATGCACCAGTTCTTCCTGGTGCTGGGCCAGTACATCAGCGGCGGCCGCTACGAGCGGGTGCTTAACGCCCGGCGCGACGTGGATTTGAGCGAGTACCGGCTCATCTGCTTTGACCTGGCCAAGGTGCAGGCCGACCCCGACCTCTACCCGGTGGTGGCCATGCTCATCACCGAGCTCTCGCTGGACTTGTTCCGCAAGTTCCCCGACGACATCAAGTACATCGCCCTGGACGAGGCCTGGACCATGCTCTCGGGGGTGCTTTCAGAATTCATCGAGTCGATGTACCGCACCATCCGCAAAACCAACGGCTCGGTGACCATCATCACCCAGGGCATCACCGAGATTACCAGCAGCAAGATTGGGCCGGCCATCATCAACAACTCGGCTACCAAGATTATCCTGCGCCACGTCAACCCCGACTCGCTGGCCCAGCTGCAGCCCCCGCTGGGTTTGACCGGGCACGAGATGGATTTGATTAAGTCGGTGCGCTCCACGGATGCGCTGCGCGAAATCTTTATCAAGCAGGGCGCCAAGGGCAAGATATTCGGAGTGGAAGCCTCGCCCCAGCTCGATGCTATTCTCACCTCCAAGCCCGTGGAGCGCAACTACCTCAACAAGCTGGTCAAGTTCTACCAGCAGACCAACCGCAAGCCGGTGCTCGACAAGAGCGGCCGGCTGCAGTTGGACGCCGATGGAAACCCGCAGTACGAGCCCGTCAAGGTGCAGCGCCTGGACTACGCGGTGGACCAGTTCGTGGAAGATAAACAGGCCCGCACGGGCGTACTGGCCAAATGAGCGGCTGCTACCTAATGGTCGCCTACGGGGCCGACCCGACGTTTCTGAGCGCCTGCGACCAGACCCTGCAAATCGTGCTGCGCGCCTGCCGCTTCATCACGCCCACCTTCATGCTCATTGCCTTACTCTACACGGTCGGGCGCGGCTTTCTCTCGGGCCATGGGCTCTCCATGGACTGGGGGCCCATCCTCAAGGCCGTGTGGATATTCTTCCTGCTCTTCTTCTATAAGGAGCTGATTGACACGCTCAGCTCGGGGGTCGCCAATTTCACCCGGCTCTTTGCCACCCCGGACGGCTCGACGGCTGCCTCGGCGCTGGGCGCGACCATCAGCAGCGCCGAGACCCTCTCGCAGAAAACGGTGGTCGAGCAAGGGGTGGACGAAATCAGCAACCTGCTGAAAACCATCACCTCGTTCAGCTTAACCAACATCCTGCTGCAACTGGTGACCGGGGAAGTGGTGCTGCTGATTAGGCAAATCATGCAGTTCATCCAACAGTTCATTCTCGGGTTCCTGTTCGTCTGCGGCCCCATCTCTATCTGCCTCTCGGTGATTCCTTCCTTCGGCCAGCTGGCGATGAAGTGGCTGCAAAACTTCCTGGCCGTGCAGTTCTGGGGGCTCTCGTTTGCCCTGCTTGATTTGCTCTACACCTACTACACGGCCTCCAATACCACGTTCGGCGGGGTGTTCGCGGGGCCCGCGGCCGTCGAGCAGGACACCAAGCAGCTGGTGGTGTCGGTCGCCTTTATCATGCTCTACCTCATGGTGCCCTACCTGACTAGCCTCATCATCGGCTCCTCGGCCGCACAAAGCTTTGTGGGCTCGGTGGTGGGCATGGCCGCTTCGGCGGCCGCGGCGGGGGCCGGCGTATCGGCGGGCATGAACGGCGGCGGACACGGCGTATCCGGCGCCATCGGCCGGGCCATGGGCGGTGGCAGCAAAGCGGCCAGCGGCAGCGCGGGCGGCGGCGGTGATGGTGGTGGCAGCTCTGGCGGCGGAACACCGGCACCGAGTGGCGGCAGCTCGGCCTCGGCGGGCCTGCCCACCATCACCATGTCGGACGCGCTAAACCCTACTTACCGACAACGCCCCTCCGGGCTGTGGACGGTTTAACCAATCCCTCTTTTTTCCGATGAACCATTCAACCCGTTACTTGGCCCTACTCGCTCTAGGTTTGGCCAGCGCCTGCCAATCCCAGGAGGAAAAGTCGGCCACGCAACTTGTCGACGCCCTGCAAACCAGCGCCAACAGCCCCGCTGAGCAAGCCAAAGCGGATGCTTGGAAAGCAGCCACTACGTTGCCTCCGGCCCTGCCCGCGTCGGCGCTGAACGTAGCGCCCGGGGTGGCCCAGATGCTGCCTGAAGAAGGGTACCTGGAGCTGGTTTCGGTCACCAGCCAAGCCCCAGTACCGGCCATCCTCGCCTTGCCCGCCGGCTTGCGCAGCGCCCAGCGGGGCTATCCCAAAGTTGGACCCGGCTACCGCATCCCCTTTGCGGCCACGCTGCGCTGGAAGCCCACCGGCTATGGCAAGAGCAAGCCCAGTATCGGCAAGCTGCAACTGCCCTCCACCAAAGATTCGCTACGCATCTTTTTCATCAGCGACATCGACCGGGGCGGCCAAGTGGTGCCGATGCGGCCCGCGCAGCCCGTCACGGTTCAGGGGGTGCTCTATACCTATGCCAAACCCGGTGGCGGTAAGGACACCGGCTTGCTAACCTACCCCTACCGGGGCCTGCAAATCTCCCTGCCCCTGGCCAAATAAGGGGCCGTGGCGAAGAAAATTCCGGCCTCCGACACCCCTCTTGATGACTTAACCCGCATTTGCTATGGATTCTGCCAAAAACCTAAGTACCTCTTTCTCCACCATGCGCAACCTCGCCATGGGAAGCGTGCTGGCCCTGCTGCTCGTGGCGCTGGCGGCGGGATTCCTGGTGTACCGGGCCTACGAGAACAGCGGCCGGCGCGTGTACGTGGTCGGCCAAACCGGCTCGGTGGCCGCGCTCTCGGCGCCCACCACCGAAACGCACACCGCCTACGAGGCCCGCAACCTGGTGCGCAACTTCATGCTGACCATGTTCGGGCACGACCAGTACACCTACAAAACCAACCTGGATGCGGCGCTGCCGCTCATCGAAGGTCGCGGGGGTCGGCGCATCTACGACGGGTTCACCCGGGGTCAGGTGCTGCAGAATTACGAGCGTTACGCCGCCCGCAACGTGGTGACGGTGGACAGCGTGCTCGTGGACATGAATCACCGCCCCTGGTCGGGCCGGGTGTACATCAAGCAGCGCATTTTCATCGGGGGCGAGCAAAAGGAGCCCCTGCCGCTGGCCGCCAAGTTTAACCTGGTGGAAACCAACCGCTCGGATGCCAACCCCTACGGCCTGCTGATTACCAACTTCGACTACATCCCCTACAACCCGCAGGTGTCGCGCGAGGAGCTGCAAGCCCTGAAAGAGCAGGAAGCCGACCGGCAGCGCGCCCTGCAGGAAGCGCAGCGTAGCGCGGGGGCCGGAGCTCCCGACGCCGGCATCGCCCCGGTCTCCCCCGTGGCTCCTGGTCAGGCCTCGCCTGCAGCGCCCGGCAAATAAGTCTCTTCCTTTCTAAAGCGTATTCCTATGTTGTCTAAACTTCTGCTGGCCCTGGGCCTGCCGGTGCTGCTGGCCTCGGCCAGCTCAGCCCAAACCACTTCTGCCACGTCGGCCCTGCTGCGGCCGTCTTCCTCCGCAGTGCACGGCGCGCCCACGTTGCTGGACGTGGCCGTGTCGGACAGTTCCACCACCTACCTCGTGTTCAGCGGCCCCGTGTCGCTGGTCGACGTGGGCATGGCCAACAATTACCTGGTCAAGATTGAAGCCAACGCCGTGTTTGTGCGCGCCCGCCGCAAGGCCGCGCCGCCAACCCCCATGCTCATCCGCTTCGGCAGCAAGTACTGGATGGGACGGCTTGTGTACGTGAACCGCCCCGTGCTGCAGCTCTACGACTTTCAGAAAGACGGGGCCCTGGGCTTGAGCAATGGTGCTGGCTCTGTGGCAGGCGCGGCGCCGGAAAATGAGCTGGCACTGGACAAGGAGCGGGAAAAGAAAGCCGCGGTGGAGGGCAAGCTCTCCGCGCTGCGCAAGTCCAAGGAGGAGCACCAGGCGGTGGCCGTGGTCGACAACGACCTGGTGCTCTCGCTGGCCAACGTGCGCAATGACCGGGACTTTACCTACCTGCGCTTCAAAGTCATCAACCACTCGGCCATCGACTACAATGTCGATTTCACCGACTTCCAGCTGGTGGAAAATGCCCAAAAGAAGTTTCTGGCCAAGAAAAAGAACGAAGCGCGCCGCCCGCTGGCCCCCTCGGGTGGCGGGACCAACCAGGTCGTGTCGGGCCGCACCACCGGCTACCTGACCTACGCCATTCCGCTCTACGCGGCGACCGACCGGGGTTACCTGGAGGTGACGCTGCGCGAGTTGAACGGGGCCCGGGTACTGGTGCTGCCGGTGCCGTCGCGGGTCATCAATCGGGCCTCCACCATCTAATCCTGCCTTCTTTATGGAACCTGCAAACCCCCATACTCAATCTCATTCCACGGGCTCGGCCGAGCACAACGACCACGAACGCCTGGGAGCGGACCGGCCCACTGCTGACAAGGCAAAAGCAACTCCGCTGGAGGTGCTGCGCAACAACTGGATACCCCTGACTGGCCTGCTAGTCCTGCTGGTCGCCGGGGGCCTGTTCCTCTGGCTGCGCTCGGCCACGCAGGCCGCCCAGCAGCAGAAGGAAGTCGTGGCGGCGGCTTCGGAAAACATCGAGCCGGAGATTAAGGCTGCTCCCACGGAGCCAACCGCCCCCGTTTCGCCCTCGGCGCAAATCGAGCAGCAGCGGCGGCTGGAGCAGGAAGCTCAGAGCACGCCGGTTCGCCCCAACACCGACGAAGTAGTAGAAGCCTTTGTGGCCGATACCCTGGGCCAGGCCCTGCGCCGGAAGAGGCGGGCCGCGGCGGCTACCCTGGCTGCCCGTCGCCGGCAGGAGGAAGCCCGCTTGGCCGCGGCCGACGTGGACACAATTGAAACGACTCTACAAGACCCTACCACGGGTTCTTACCACGCGCAAACGCTGGTGGTGCCCCGGCGTCGACCTGGCCAGGTAATAGGCTCGACGGCCCGTCGGGTTAGCTACCGGGCTGGCCGGGGCTTGCGGACCGGGCTGCTGCCCGCGACCGATACCGACGGCACGCCCTTTGAAACGGACCCGGACGTGCTGGCCATGCTGGGCTCCTCGCCGCCCGAAACCCGCGCTGCCTACGAGCGCATGACCGGCAAGCGCTTCCGTGACCCCAAAGCGGCTGCGCAAACCCTGGCCAATCGTACCAACGCTTCCGGCAGGGATGGCTTCAACACCGTCAAGGTGGGAAACTCCGCCCGGATGATGGCCCAGGGCAGCCAGGCCGAGCTCACACCGGATGTGTTCTTCAAGTGCGTCATCAACGGCGAGCAGAAGGTGCGCACCGGCTCGGTGGTTTTGCTGCGGCTGCAGGAAGACGCCGTGGTGTCGGGCGTGACTTTCCCCAAGAATTCCGTCTTCGCTGGCATTGCCTCCGTGGGCACCAACAACGTGATGCTGGAAGTCAACCGCCTCGG
Organism: Hymenobacter guriensis; assembly: GCF_015773195.1. Taxonomy (GTDB): domain Bacteria; phylum Bacteroidota; class Bacteroidia; order Cytophagales; family Hymenobacteraceae; genus Hymenobacter; species Hymenobacter guriensis. The sequence goes on along the minus strand of NZ_JADWYK010000016.1, from coordinate 89,725 downwards.
GCCCACTCGGGTCGCGGCCAGCATCTACGACTACAACTACCTGCCGGGCATCATGATTGACCCGGTGAAGCGGGTCGCGAAGGATGCCAGCCTCGCGGGCCAGGACCTGCAGCAGCAATCCATGCAGGAAGTGAGCACCGCCATCGACCGCTCGGCCTCGGCTGCCAACTCGGTGGTGGGCGTGGGCGGGCGCGTGGCCATGAACGTGCTCAGCCGCCCGAAGACCCGCACCAAGCTGCGGGAGGTGCTGCTGCCCGATGGCTACCCCATCCTGATTACCACGGCCGCCGCCGGCCAGCTGGGACCGGCCACGGCGTCGGGACGCTAACCCTTTCCATTCACCAATTCTACAACCATGAAAAAGACTCTTTTTCCGGCCCTGGTGGCTGTCGCGTTGATACTTGTCCCGGCCGGTCAGGCCCGGGCGCAGATGGTCGTTAACGACCCGGTGCACATGGGCGTGCACATCGGCGACTTCGCCAAGCGTCTCGCGCAGTGGACCGAAACGGTCAAAAACTACCAGGTCGTGAAGGATGCCCGCCAGATTGCCGGCGTAACCAAGGACATCACCAGCGAAGTCCGCAGCCTGACGCAGGAAGCCCTGGACTTGCAGAAGCAGGTGCAGGCGGACCTGCGCAAGGTGCAAAGCATCCAGGATTTGCGGCTCTCCAACCCGCAGGAGCTGTTTGCGCGGGCCCTGGCCATGTCGGGCCGGAGCCAAACGAATCAGATGATGCCAGTCTATGCCAAGGCCCAGCGCCTGCGGCAGGCCCTGCAACTGACTAACCCCGCGCAGGACGTGAACACCATGTACGATGTGTTCTCGCGCTTCGGCAGCAGCTCCACCGACCCCAATGGCAACCTGACCAGCGACCAGTACCAGGCCAAGCGGGAGGAGTCGACGGTTTCCCTGTTCGCGGCCGAAGAGATGATGGCCAAGCGCAAGCTGGCCATGGCTGTTAACTACTACAAGATTGCCGACGAGATGACCGCGCAAAGCGTGGAGATGCAGGCCACCCTGAAAAACCCCGGCCGCTACGCCATGACGGAGGGGGAGCGGATGGCCGCCCTCAATTCCTCCAACGACAACATGATTAAGGCCATGCAGCTGCGCGAGCAGGGCGACCGCCTTTTCATGGAAGCCTCGCAGGCGGGGCCGGCCCATCAGGCCGCCGAAGCCGTGTACGCCTCGACCCTGAGCCGGAACGCGCTCATTAAAATGGACCGTAACCGGCCGCGCTAGCCCTATGAAAAAGCTTCTTTTGCTGGTGCTGTTGACCGCAGGGGCTGGCATCTTGCCGGCCTCCGCGCAGCGCCACGTTAAACACCTCGCCTCCTGGGGCGCCCACGTCGGCCGCTCTGCAAAGGGCGACTACTACGAGCTGAGCTACACGCCCATGCTCACCAACCGCCTGGCCCTGCGCCTGAGCGGCGGCTACGAACACGGTACGCTGCCGGCACGCGGAGAATATTCGGGTTTCCAGGGCCGCGTGCTGCTCTCCCCCCAACTGTTCCGCCTCGGGGAGGTGGTTTACTTCCACCTGCTGCTGGGCGCGGGCGCCGGCTACGAGTGGACCAACCAAAACGGCAGTGGGGAGCTGGCTGCCGGGTCGGCTGAGCCCCAGCGCTACACCTATGGCCCGCAAGCCGGCCTCGAAGCCGATGTCTTCCTGGGCAACCGCCTCTCCCTGGTCGCCACCGGCACCAAAGGCTACCTCTTCAATAACCCGCTCATTGACCGCTGGCCGGGTATGGCCAGCGTCGGCCTGCGCTATCACTTCCGCTAAACCTTCCTTTCTGAACTATGAAACGACTTGCCTATCTGCTGCTGAGCTACGCAGCCCTGACCGCGGCCGCTGGCTGCTCAAAAGATGACGCCACTCCCACCGGTCCGAAAGAATACCAGGTAGAATACAAGGTTATCTCAAACGCCCCGGCATCAGATTACCTGAGCTACACCAACGAAAGCGGCGGCAACACGACGCTTAACAATACGCCCCTTCCGGCCAGCTACCGATTTAAGCGCACCATGAAACGGGGCGACAACCTGACCATCCTGGCCAGCATCGACGGGGGCACGGCAGCCTCGGAAATCACCTGCGCCATTCTGCTGGATGGCAAAGAGGTGAAGAAAGAAACGGGCCGTGGCGTCGATGCTCAGGCCGTTCCGGTTTACGTTATCGAACAATAATTCATTTCACCACTCGTCCCCAATCGCAAGGTGCTCAACCACATTCTGGTTGGGCACTTTGCTTTTACCACCGGTAGTATCGACACCGGGTCCTTGCCTTAAAGAGCGAGGCCTTTGTCCTTTTACTGTAATTGCCGGTGCGCTCTGCCGATTGCGGCAGTCCGTTCCGGCGTCATTCCCGCCGCGTCGGCAAATTCCGGCCAGCGCGCCACCTGCGTGAGCACGTCGGCCACGAGGTCGTCGGCCCCGCGGATGTTCATTTCCCGGGCCACGGCCTTAAGGTCGGCCCGGTTAAAGCCTTCGCGCTTGCCGTTCAGTGACATCTGGTGCTGGCTCGTCCAGCGGTTGCCCGGCTGGTAGGCATAAGCCACGTCATAGGCCGGGGCCAGCCGCCACTGCCCGGCCAGGTCCATGAGAAAGGAGATATTTTTGGTGTGGTCGTCTTGGTTGCGGGCCACCACGTTGAACACCATCCGCCGAAAGAACTGCTCGGCCGCGGTATAGGGCAGGCGCAGCGTGCGCATCACTTGGAAGGCCTGCTCGTAGGAATAGGCGGCCGGCTGGTTGTAGTCGTAGTGCGCCAGCGCGCACAGCGTCTGGGCGTGCACCTTTTCGCCTTCCGCCGTGCGGTCAAAGCGTCGGGTCATGAAGTGGGCGCGGGGGCCTTCCTCGTACAGTCGACACTCGCTCATTTCCAACCCGCTGGCCCTGGCCATGAGGTAGTAGGCGTATTCCAGCCGGCCGAAATCCTGGGGGTCGGCCAAAGCTTGGTCGCGCACTCCGTCGAGCTTGAGCAGCCAGTAGCCGAAGCCTTCGGGTGCTGTCACCTGGCCCGAGCGCACCTCCTGGGTGTCTTCATTGAAGGCAATGATGGCCTTAGGCCGCGCCCCGCCGGCCGAGGTGCCCACCGCCAGCAGGGCCGCCAAGCCGTCCGCGGCCTCGTCGCGCAGGCTGGCTTGAAACCCTTCGCGCTGGTTGAGCACATCCTGGGCCAGGTGCACCAAGGCTTCGATTTCCAGGGATTGTGCTCCGGCCGCGCTGCTGCCTACTTGCGGCTCAAACTCCAGGGCTCCCATGCCGCGTTTGGCGATGTAGCACAGGCGCTCCACGGGCGAGAAGTCGGCCGGGTCGCGGCCCTGGGTAGCCAGCCAGGCGTTGATGAGCTGGTTGCCGAACCGGTCGGGCAGCGCATCGGCCAGCAGGCCGGGCAGCCCGTGGTAGGTTTCCCGGTTGAGCTGTGGAAACGCGTACACCTGGTCGGCGCGGGTGGGCAGGGGCATCATCAGCGGCGCCACGTTCAGGCCGGTCCGTACAAAGGCGGGGTCGTAGGCGAACGTTGCCAGGGACCGGGCCGCGTCCCAGCGCACGGCGCCGACTAGCTGCCCCCACAAGCGAACCAAAGCGAGGTCTACCATTCAGCGGGCGGCGGCGGAGGTGGGGTATTGGAAGTAGGTGGGTAGGCGTTGCGGCGCTGCTTTTTAGCCATGCGGGCCATAACCAACGGGCTGATTTCAGCTCTCGTCATCAAGGCGTCCAGCAACTCCAGTTGCTCGAGCGTGCGCAGCAATTGCACGAAGGTGAGCAGGGAGGTGGGTCGGCCGTGCTCAATCTGGCTCAGCGTGGCCCGGTCGATGCCCGCCGCGTCGGCCACCGCCTGCTGGGACTGGTTGCGGTTCAGGCGCACCTGGCGCAGACTGCTGCCCAGCTCGCGCAGGATGGCTAAATCAGAGAGGGCGTACCAATTCATGTTGTACAAACGCAACAAATATGGCCAAATGTAACCTATTTGTTGCGTTTGTACAACATCAAATGACACCTTTCTGGGTGTAGATTATGCAGAAAGCAGTCGTATAACTTTGGAAGCCACTACTCTGAACCCCGCATAACTTATCAATTACCTGACTGGGGCCATATGCCATGACGACTTACTTAAGGAACTTAACTATGGAAAGGCCACTGGTAAAGTCAGAATAATCACCTCACCGGGTATGGGCAACGGCCAGCCCGGGGCCCTTTATGAGCCCATTCAAATGACCATTCCCCTTCTTATAACTGCCTGTTCATTAATACTATAATAACTCCTACTGAACTTGCATTGTCTCGTAATGAGCCAATCATGAGCCAATTATCAACCCTTTAGCTTGGTTTCTGAACCACGGCCAATTGAGGCCTTTACTAACTATATCAAGCCCTTCCGGAAGCTTCCGGTAGCTTCCGGAAGGGCTTGAAACTGCACGTTTTTAGTGAAGTTGATTAGCGCGGAGCTATTCTAGGTATGCGGACTGGGTAGCGGAGAAGCTAGTGTAGGTTCCTAAACGCTTTTCGCAATCTTGCGCATGGCGGCCGGCGAGTCGCCAAACTTGCACAGCGCTTCGCAATGCTGGCGTAGCTCCGAGAACAAGATGTAGTGGATGGTCGCGCCGGCGGCGCGGATGGCCGGCCGCGAGAGCTGCGCCTGCACTTCCTTCTCGCGGGCGTCGGGCACCACCAGGTACAACGCCGTCGCGTTCTCGGGCATGGAAAACGCCAGGTCCGTCAGGCGCAGGATGCCGCTGTAGATGCTGGTGCTCTTTTCCACCTCGAAAGCAGCCACAACTCGGCTGGTGCCGGGCGCAAACCATACGATGTCAATCAGGCGGATGGTGCTGGCCACGTCGGCCGACACGGGCAGCTCGGGGTGCTGGTCGAGGCACAGGAAGGAGAGCTTCTGGCCCCCGCAGAGGCGGTTGCGGTCGTTGATGGCCGTCGTCACGTCGCAGCCCAAGGCCTTGCCCACGCGCAGCAAATGGTGCTGCATCTCGGTGTGCTGGTTTTCTTCCTGCGCTTCGGACTGCACCTCTTTGTGGCGCTTCTGGGCCTGCTGCTGGTACTTATCGCGCTCTTCGTCGGTGGTGAACTGCTGGTCGCCGGCAATCATCTTTTTCACGCCCACATCGAAGAGCAGGCCGCTCAGCGAGCCGTAGTCGAGGCTTAGGTGCTGGCGGTGCTCCTGATTGAGGTCGCGCAGCCGGTCGCGCATGCGCAGGTACTCCGGCCAGGAGCCCAGCTTAATTTTCTCCCCGAACAAGGCATTAAAGCCGTTGACGATGGCCGTGTTGCAGGGCGGCATCAGGGTCGGGTGCAGGAAATACAGGATGCTGGCCACGGCCGGACCCAGCCCCTTGATTTTGCGGCGGTCCAGAATGTCAATTTCGCGCAGCAGCTGCTGCTCGGTGGTGGCGGCCAGGCAGCTTTCCAGGAATTGCCCGAAGGCCCGCTTATTGTCCTCGTGCTCGTAGATGTCGGGGATGCGCAGCTTGGGCTTCCAGTAGAAGGGGTGGGCCGCGCCCTGAAACACCTGCTTTTGCTCGCTGATGACGCTGAGCACGAATTCGAGCGAGGTGCCCTTAAAGTCGTTGCCGAAGCTCCCGGCCTTGATGTCCTTGACCACCTGCTGCACCCCGCGCCGGATGGAGCGAAAGGCCTTCAACCGTTCCTCGTTGTTGATGAACCAGGTGTTGTAAACGGACTCGGGATCGGCCTTGTATTGCTGAATTAAAGGAGGTAGAGCGGCAGACATAAAGGAGCGTAAGGCCAATAAAGCGGCTAAGATGCACAGAAGCGCGCAATAGCGTTCCGCTTCAATCAAGCGCGTTATTTAAGACTTGGCCGTAGGGCACTTACAGGCTCCGCAGGGAATACCTGAAGGGAAGCTATTTAGTCCCGCCGCCACTTTTTTGACGGATTTGGCACAAATGATGTTTACAGCCCAGCAACTAAGCCGGCACTTCTTTTCTGTTGAACTACTGTTCATGCTACTGGCTTTTAGGACACAACCTACCTCCAACTTCCCCCATGAAAATTTCGCACTTCCTGCTGGCCGCTACGTTGTTCGCCGCCCCGCTTTCTCTTTCGGCTCAGCACAGCCACAAACCCGGCGCTGCCGCTCATGGCCATAAGGCTGTGGGTGAAACCCACTCCCATAAATCCCCCCACGGAGGCACGGTGCGCACGGCGGGCAAATACCACATCGAGCTGGTACAGCACGCCAACGAGGTGCACGTGTACCTGCTCGACGGCAAGGAAAACTCCTTGGCCGTTGACCGCACCACCGGCTCCGTCATGCTGCTCAGCACAACGGGCAAAACCAGCACGGTAAAGCTCACGCCCGCTGGCGACCATTTGGTGGCCGCTCTGCCCGCCGGCTCGATGTTGCGCACGGCCATCGTGAGTGTGAAAGCCAACGGCAGCTCGCTCAGCGCCCGGTTTGAAAAGCTGGACGCGGCCGCCAAAGCCAGCCCGGCGGCAGGCACGGCTTATGAGTGCCCCATGAAGTGCGAAGGCTCGGCCAGCGACAAGCCCGGCAGCTGCCCCAAGTGCGGCATGGCCCTCGTTAAAAAAGCCTAAAGGCTACTTAGCTGCCGCAGGCACACGTCCGACCTATTTGTTTAGCCAGCGCAGTCCCATCATTCGTTTGGGGCCGCGCTGGCTATTTACATTCGGTGGCCCGGCATGTCCATGCCGGGCATGGCCTCCATAGGTACCCCCGGCCGCATGGTTAAGTCGCCGTAGCGGGCCGCCAGCCAATACCCCGCCGCCAACATCAGCAGAGTGAGCAGGGTAACCACGGCTTTGCGCAGCCCCGACACCTGAGCCCCCCCGCTCATGTCCATGCCCGGCATCGCGGCCATGTTGTGCCCGGTAGCTGAAGGAGACGCGGACTGGCCGTGGCTCATGCCGGCCATGCCAGCCATCGTATGACCCGCGTGGGCGGAAGCCGCCGCTTCCGGCAAGGGCGAGCCGCCGTGGCCCAGGGCTCGCTCGGTCCCCATCCCGTGCTTGAGCTTGTTCTTTACCAGCCAGTAGTTCACTGGGTAAGAAACCACCACGCCCACCAAGGTAGCCGCCGACATCGAGGCCCAAAACCAGGGGGAATTGGCTTCCATGGCCCGCATGTCCCGGGTCATCAGGATGACCATAGTCGGCAGCATGCCGGCCATCATGGCGTTCATCGACATCCACTCCGGCAGAAACGACTCGCGCACTGCTTCCCCATAGCTCAGGCCCATCATGTCCTTCATAAACAGGGCCTGGAAAATGAACAGCCCAAAGGCAAAGCCGGCGGCGTACTCCAGCCAGATGTCCACGCCCATGCTCAAACCAAAGTAGCCCGTAATGGCGGCGGCTACAATGATGCCCGTGGCGTCGCCGGCGGCGCAGTGAATGGTGGAGCCCACCGCCTGCTTCCAAAGCGGGGCAATGAACTGTTCGTGGGTGCCGGGCGATGGCTCCCGGCAGGAAAACCAGTACACCAGCAGGCCCACCGGCCCGGTGTAGAGCGTCACCAGCACCCAGCCCCACTTCATCACCTTCATTTCCGGGGTGCTGGTAAACAGGTCCCAGGCCACGTAGGCCACGGACAGGGCCGTCAAGGCAAACCAAATCCACAACAAATACTCGGGAAACAGGGGTTCAGGCATCTGGTGCTGCATGGGGCAGGGAAGTAAGTGAAACAGAGAGATGGCAAAAGAACATACCTAAAAGGCCGGAGCCTTAGCGGGGCGGCAGGCGCAGCTGGGCCTCCATGGCGGCGGTCAGGGGGTCAGCGTATACGCCGTAGGCATTGACGAGCACGCCCCGCAGGTCGAGGCCGGGGGCGCTGATGGCGTACAGGATGGACTGGTCGGCCGGGTCGGAGGGCCCCTCGAACCGAAAAACGGCGTCCACCTTAAACTGTTCGGGCGCCAGCCGCAGGTCGCGGGCCGCGCAGTACAGGCAGTCGGGCCGCAGGTTAAAGTCCTCAGTGTAGCCACGGCCGCGCAACTGCTGCATGGCGGTGGAAAGCGTATCGGAAGGTTCCATAGAACAGAAGCAAGAAAAGAGAGCGCAAGGCACTGGACAGCTGATTACTGCGGCCAGATGATGCCCAGTTGCCAGCACTCGGCGTAATCGAGGGCCATGTGCAGCAAAAAGCCCACGCCCCACACGCGGGTAACCCGTGGAAAGAGCATCAGCACGTAGCCGCCCATGGCCCAGTAAGTATGCAGCAGGTGGTAGTTGATACTACAGCGAGCGGGGTCGAACATGGGCGTGGCCAGCACGTGGTCCACGTCCAGCAACAGCGCCGCCGCCAAAATGAGCCAGGCCCGGCGCCAGCGGGGCCGGTAAAACAGCAGGGCCACGACCCCGGGCACCAGCAAGTGGAGAAGAGCGTGCACCATAGGCAGCAGACAGAAGGAAAAGAGGAAGCAATGAAAAGAGCGGCCCCGAAGAGCCGCTCACTTCAACTGAATGCAGCGGGATGACTAGTACTTCTTATTTTTAAGCAGCCAGTCCTGCAGCTCTTTAATTTCCATTTGCTGGTCGGCAATGATTTTGGTGGCCATGGTCTTGGGCGTGGTCTCGCGGCCCAGGGACAGTTCGTCCTCGCTCATCTCGATGGCGCTGGTGTGGTGGTCAATCATGAGCTGGGCAAAGTCCTGGTCCGCGTCGCCGGTGAGCACGCGCAGGTCGTTGTTCTTGTCCATGGTTTCCATGGCCATCATGGCGCGGTCCATGAATTCCATCACCATCGGGGCATGGGCCGGGTGGCTGGTCAGAAAGGCGTTGAACTGCGTGATTTCCGCTTGCTGCGCCGCTATCATCTTCTGGGCAATGTCTTTGATGGTGGCGTCGTCGCCGTCGCTGAGCTCCTTCTGAGCCATTTTGATGGCGCCGGTGTGGTGCATCACCATCATCTTGGCGTAGTCGTTGTCGGGGTCCATGGTGGCGGTCATCATGTCCATCTCCTTGCTCATGTCGTGCATGATGGTCATGAAGGCATTCTGGTCGTGGGGCTGCACCATGAGGCCATCGGCGTCGTCCTTTTTACAGGAAGTCAGGGCACCAAAGGCCAGCAGGGAAGCCAACAAGGGGAGGCGGAAGGAATGTGGCATGGAAAAGGATTTTTAGTCGGAATGATGGAGCAAATGCTCCTGCTTCTTAACGGACTAAGCCCCCCCTGGTATGCGCACAATTTGCCCTCCGGCGTTGTAAAGTTTCCAGCTTTAGGCCAAGTTGTGCAGGCTCAGCCGGCCCGCGCTGCCCGGGCCCAGGGCCTGGAAGTCGGACGGGGACATGCCCGTCACCTGCCGGAACTGGTTGGTCAGGTGCGCCGCGCTGCTGTAGCCCAGCAGGCGGGCCACTTCGGCCACCTTGGCGTCCTGGTAGCTGAGCAGCTCCTTGGCGCGCTCCACCTTCTGGCGGATGATGTACTTCTCCAGCGTCAGGCCCTCACGCAGCGAGAACTGATGCGAGAGGTAGGCGTAGGAGCGGCCCAGCCGCTCGCTGATGAAGTGTGAGTAGGTCTGATAGGGCTGCTGCTCGGCCGGGGTGTAGTGGATGAGCTCCACCACCAGGGCCTTGACCTGCTCCACGAGCTGGTCGCGCGGGTCGTTGACGAGCGCGAAGCCGAACGCCTGCAGCGCGGCCTCCACCACCGGCATGTCCACCGGGCTGCCATCGGCCATGCGCACGTTGGCGGCACCCAGGGCCACGTTGTCCACCACCAGCCCGACCTTCTCCAGCTCGCGCTGCACCACCCGCAGGCAGCGGGGGCACACCATGTTGCGAATGAAGAGACGGGTGGCCCCGGCCGCGGGGGCCGGCAACACCGAAGTGGCGGATTGCAGCATGACGCTTATTTAACGACGAGGCTCCCCCGCAGCATGTGCATGCCGCAGGTGAACTCAAAGGTACCGGCTTGCTTCGGCAAAAACTCAATGGCCGTGGTTTTAAACGGCGCCAGGTCCCGGCGGATGTTGAAATCGGGCAGCAGCAGCTCTTCGGAGCAGGTACCTTCCTCGTCGCGGTAGAAATTTAGCTGCACGGGCTTGCCGTGCTCCACCTCGATGACGTTGGGCGAGTAGCCGCCCTTCACCACGATGTCCACCTGCTGCACGCCCGCCGAAGAGGACACAGCCGCCGCCACCCGGTGCGGGGCCAGGAAGAAAAACCAGCCCACGAACGCCAGCAGGCCCACGCCCACCAGGGTCACAATTATCTGAGAAGTATCCATAAGAACGAGAACAAAAGGGAGAAAAAATAGCCCCGCGTTAGGCCTATGCCTTATAGCCGCGCAGGCGCAGTGAGTTGGTGAGCACCGACACCGAGCTCAGGGCCATGGCCGCGGCGGCTATCATAGGGGAAAGAGTCCAGCCCGTGAAGGGGTACAGCAGCCCCGCCGCAATAGGAATGCCCAGCGTGTTGTAGATGAAGGCGAAAAACAGGTTCTGCTTAATCGTGCGCATGGTCTGGCGGGAGAGGTCGATGGCCGTGACCACGCCCTGCAGGTCCGAGCGCATGAGCGTGATGCCGGCGGCTTCCATGGCCACGTCGGTGCCCCCGCCCATGGCCAGGCCGATGTCGGCCTGCGCCAGGGCGGGCGCGTCGTTGATGCCGTCGCCAACCATGGCCACCACCCGGCCTTCGGCCTGCAGCTCTTTCACTTTGCTGGCTTTGTCGGCCGGCAGCACTTCGGCAAAGAAGCGCTTGATGCCGACCTGCTCGGCCACCTTAGCGGCCGTCTGCTGATTGTCGCCGGTCATCATCACTACTTCAATGCCGTCCGCCTGCAAGGCCTGAATGGCTGCCAGACTCGACTCACGCACCGTATCGGCTACCCCAATCAAGGCAGCCACGTGCCCGCCGATGGCGGCGTAGAGCACCGTTTTGGCCTGGCTCAGCAGTTGGGCCGCGGCTTGCTCGGTATCAGTGGAAAGCACCACGTTGTTTTCGCTGAGCAGGCGCCGGTTGCCGAGCAGGATTACCTGCCCGTCGACGGTGGCCCCGGCGCCCCGGCCCTCGTAGGCCTGAAAGGCGGTGGCTGTGAGCGGTGCGCTATTCTGGGCATCGGCGTAGCGCACCACTGCTTCGGCCAGGGGGTGCTCGCTTTGCCGTTCTACGGCCGCCAACAGGGGCAGCAGATGGGCGGGCGTGTCGCCGTTGGTGGGCACAAAGTCAGTCACGGCGGGCTCACCCCGGGTAATGGTGCCGGTTTTGTCCAGCAGCACGGTGGTTACTTTCTCGGCTTTCTCCAGGGCCTCGGCGTTGCGAATCAGCACACCGTGCTCAGCGCCTTTGCCGGTGCCCACCATGATGGCCGTGGGCGTGGCCAGCCCAAGGGCGCAGGGGCAGGCAATGATGAGCACGGCCACGAAATTGACCAGCGCCAGCGGCACGCGGCTGGCTTCGGGGGCCAGGTCAAACCAGAGCAAGAACGTAGCAATGGCAATCATGATGACCACCGGCACGAACACGGCGCTGACCTTGTCGGCCAGCTGCTGGATGGGCGCGCGGCTGCCCTGGGCTTCCTCTACCAACTTCACAATCTGGGCCAGCATGGTTTCGGCGCCCACCTTACTAACGCGAAAGCGAAAGGAACCGGTCTTGTTGAGGGTAGCCCCGAACACGTTGTCGCCTTCCTTCTTCTCCACCGGCAAGCTCTCGCCGGTGAGCATGCTCTCGTCCACGGCCGAGCTGCCGGTGAGTATCATCCCGTCAGTAGCTACCTTCTCGCCCGGGCGCACTACCACTTCGTCGCCCACCAGCACCTGCTCGATAGGCACGTCGATTTCCTGGCTGCCCCGCACCACTCGGGCGGTTTTGGCTTGCAGCCCCATCAAGGCCTTGATGGCGGCCGAGGTTTTGGACTTGGCCCGGCTTTCGAGCACCTTGCCGAGCAGAATCAGGGCAATGATGGTGGCCGTGGTATCATAGTACACCTCCGGCATGATGTTGTGCTGCCGGAACCAGTCCGGAATCAGCGTCGCGGCCAGGCTGTACAGGAACGCGGCGCCCGTACCAACAGCAATGAGCGTATCCATGCTGGCCGTGCGGTGCAGGAAGCCGTTCCAGGCGGATATAAAGAACTCGCGGCCGCTGTAGAGCAGCACCGGCAGGGTAAGGGCCAGCAGCACGTAGTTCAGGACGGGCATCGAGACGCGGCTCATCATGGCAGGCCAGAGCATGAGCATACTTAAGGCCATGACAATGACGGCCAGCACCACCGCTACCTGAAAGCGGCGCTTCAGGCTCTCGTAAGCGGCGGCCTTGCGGGCCTCAAGCTCTTCGTCGGAGGCCAGCACGTTGGCAGCCACGGCCGGATTAGCTTCGTGTACACCATAGCCGGCCTGCTCGACGGCGGCTTTGAGGCCGGCGCGGTCAATCTGGCCCGGCAGGAACTCAATAGTGGCTTTTTCACTGGCCAGGTTTACGGTGGCGCTTTTGACACCGGGCGTGCGGCTCAGGGCCTTTTCCACAAAGTTGGAGCAGGAAGCGCAGGTCATGCCCTCGATGTTGAGGGTTGCCGTTTCAGTGCCAGGGGCCGGCACCGGGGGCGGACCCACGGGCGCCGCCGGTGCTGGATGGTGATGATGAGTGGTTTCCATAAGTAGTAAGGTACAGGGCAAAGCAGCAGCAAACCGCTGACGTCCTAATCAACACCAACTAAACTCCTTTCCGTTGGCAATAGATGTGTAGAATTGAGCCTAGCACTTACAACATTCACGGCCCAAGTCATCTTTCTGAATCGGGTGTATATGATTAGGCTATCAGGCTTGTAAAATTTCCAGCGCTGGAGAATGACGAGCATCTCGTGCCGGGACTTGATTGACGGGCTAAAGAGCTGGTTACCGCACTAAAACCCGCATTTTCAACGGCATAGAAGATGAGTAGTTGAAGCCAGCTGCCCGTAGGGAGGGGGCAAGCACATGGCGGGCCTTTCAAACCTTTCGAATAATTTTGTCGTTGCTTCGTACCAATGTTCCGACTCAAGACCCATTCCCGACGCACGATGGCGGCCTCCTTGCTGGTGGTCTTCCTCAACGTGTTCTTTGGGCAGGTCGTCTGCGCGCTGGCCATGCCGGTCGCGCCGGCCGTCGGACAGCCGCATCAGCACCCGGCCGGTACGCTGGCCCATGAGCATAAGCAAGAGCACAAGGCGCCGCACTCCCACGAGGAAGGTCATTCCCATGGGAAAGAGCCCGGCGCTACGGCCAAGCACGAGCACCACGAGAGCGAAACCCCGGCACCGCACAAGCACGGTTCCAAGGGAGCCTGCTGCCAGGACGATGCCGCTGCCGTGTGGGCCTCGCTGGCCCATCCGCCGAAAGCCGGCATTGAGAAGATGGCATTCATGCCGGTGGCATTGCCCCCGGCCCCGCTGGCCCTGGTGGTCCGCTTTCAACAATGGGACCGCACGCGGCCCGTGCTGCTGGTGGCTCGCCGGCAGCTAAAACCCAAAATACCCGACATCCGCATTTTCATCCAGTCGCTGACTGTCTGATTAATCCGACGCGCTAAGGCTCGCGCCGGCACAGCTATGCTGTGTCCGGGGCGGGCCTTTTCGTTTGCCCGTCGCGCCGCCTAAGCTGGCTTTTCCTCCTCTTCCATCTTCCGGGATTACCCTTCTCCGCAATGAAAGATTGCTGCGAACCGGCCGCCGGCCCGTCCCCCCGCGGGCCGCTACGCCGCCTGCTCACGGGCTTGCTCTACGCCGTGCTGGCCGCCGCACTGGTCTTCGTGCTCTGGCAGCAGTGGCAGGCCTAACGCGGCTCCTGCTGCCGCCGAGGTCGCCACTGCTGGCGCCTCCTTTTCTCACCCAATTCCCATTTTATGTTTCGCTTACCCGTTTCCCTGCTGGCCGTCGCCGGCCTGCTCACTGTGGCCAGCTGCTCGTCCGATTCCGCGTCGAGCAGCGCCACCAACACCGTTACGACGCCTACGGACGGGCCGGCTGAAGGCACGGCTGACCACGCCAGCGGCCACACCTACGCCTGCCCCATGCACCCCGAGGTGACCAGCACCAAGGAAGGGGAGAAGTGCCCCAAGTGCGGCATGAACCTGGAGCACAACGATAAAGTGGCCAATGGCAAGTCGTACGCCATGAAGTTCGAGCCGCAGCCCGTGCAGCTCACGGCCGGCCAACCCTCGCAACTGGTTTTCACGCCGCAGGAAGTCGGCAACGAGGCCGCCCCCGTCCCGCTGGCCGTGGTGCACGAGAAGAAGATTCACCTCATCATCGTCAGCAAAGACCTGGGCCAGTTCTACCACGAGCACCCCGAGTATACCGCCCAGGGCAACTACAAAGTGCCCTACACCTTTCCCAAGGGTGGCGACTACGTGCTGTTTCAGGACTACACGCCCACGGGCTCGGGCCACCAGCTGGGCCGCCAGCCTGTTTCGGTGAAGGGTCCGGCCTACACGCCGGTCAAGTTCAAAAACGACGACATGCAGTGGAGCCAGGATGGCTACTCGGCTACCCTGGCGTTTGACAAGCCCCTGAACACCGGCCAGCTGCTGGGCATGAAAATCACCATCAGCAAGGACGGCCAGCCCGTGACCGACCTGGATAACTACCTCGGCGCGCTGGGCCACGTGGTGGTCATCAGCGAAGACACCGAGCGCTACCTGCACGTGCACCCCAACGACCAGGCCGACAAAGGCCCCGCCATCGGCTTCAACACCAACTTCGAGGCCCCCGGCCTCTACCGCGTCTTCCTGCAGTTCAACCACGCCGGCAAGATTCACACCGGCGACTTCACCATCAACGTGCAGGGCCCGGCTGCCAGCTAAGTCTCATCCCGCTTACCAGTTCCTTTTTCCAACCCTCAACCAATCCAAAAACCATGAAAAAGTCCGCTTTTTTCCTCGCCGCCCTCTGCTCGGGCTCCCTGCTGGTAGCCTCTTGTAGCAGCGACAAAACCACTGATACCACGGCGACGACCACCGAAACGACCGCAACTGATGCCACCGCTTCCGGCGACATGGCTGGCATGGACCAGTCCAAAATGGCCGAGGGCAGCATGGCCGGCGACTCGCCGCTGATGGCGTCGATGAACGACATGATGGCCAAGATGAACGCCATGAAGATGAAGGGCAACACCGACCACGACTTTGCCCACCACATGATGGAGCACCACCGCGGCGCCATTGCCATGGCCGACATCGAGTTGCGCGACGGCAAGGATGCCACCATGAAGCAGATGGCCGAGAAAATCAAGGCCGACCAGCAGAAGGAAATCGGCGAGTTGGAGCCCATTGCCGAGCGCCTGGATTCCGCCCCCAACAATTACAAGCCCATGGACCCGGCCGACCCCTTCACCAGCAAAATGAAGGCCTCCATGGACGGCATGATGCAGAACATGCCCAAAATGGTGGCGGACCCGGACATGAATTTCAACATGATGATGAGCGTGCACCACCAGAGCGCAGTGGACATGGCCAAGGCCGAACTGGCTCACGGCAAGGACACCAAGCTCAAGGAGATGGCCCAGAAAATGATTGACGCCCAGCAGAAGGAAATCGCCGATTTCAAAGCTTGGCACGACCAGAACGCCGACAAGATGTAATCCCGGGAGGCGGGTAGCGGCCGTTACCCGCCCCCACCCTTACCCCTTCACACCAACCCCATTTTCTAGTTTCCCCATGAAGATTTTAGGAATTTCATTTGTTGCCGCCGCGCTTTTCGCCCTCGCTCCGCTGGCCTCCCAGGCCCAGCATTCCCACGCTGCGGGGGCAGCCGACAAGCACATTGCCCCCGGCGAAACCCACGCCCACAGCGCCCCGCACGGCGGCATGGTGCGTTCGGCCAAGCCCTACCACATGGAGCTGGTGCAACAGCCTACCGAGCTGCGCATCTACCTGCTCGGTGACAAGATGGCCGCCGTGCCCAACTCCACCCTATCCGGGTCGGTGATGGTACAGACCACGAACAACAAAACCATCACGGTACCCCTGACGGCCGGCGGCACGGACTACGTGGTGGCCAAGCTGCCCGCGAAAGCCAAAGCCCGTACGGCCATTGTGAGCCTGAAAAACGGCAGCGAGGCCCTCAACGTGCGCTTCGACAAGCTGGATACCGACGCCAAGGCTGGTAAGTCTGTGTCGGCGGCTTATGAATGCCCCATGAAGTGCGAGGGCAGTGCCAGCGACAAGCCCGGCAGCTGCCCCAAGTGCGGCATGGCCCTGGTCAAAAAAGCCTAGGCGGAGCCTGTTTTTCGGACGCAGGGCGTCCGGGCCTTTCTCCGTCTTGGGTCGTCTGCTGCTGCAACGGTGGGCGGCCCTTTGACCGGCTTTAACCTGATTATATGAAGTACTTGAAAATGACACGCGTGGCGAACCGATTGCTGCTGCTAGCCCTGGTGCTCCTCGGCTTGAGCCCGGCCGGGGTGCATGCGCAAACCGTTATTGGCCTCGACAGCGCTGAGGCCCAGACCCTGCGCCGGCACCCGCGGCTGCGGCAATCCGACCGGGAGATTGAGGAGCAGCGCGCCCTCAAGCGCGGCTCTTTCGCGCCTGCCAACCCGGACTTTCTGTTCTCGGCGCCCACGGGCGAGATGTGGGCCCCGGGCGTGGTGCAAACCATCGACCTGCCCAACGTGTATCGCCAGCAGTCCCGTGTGGCGCAGGCCGGCATCACCCTGGCCGAGCGCAACCGCGACGTAAGCCGGGCCAGCGTGCTACGCGACACTCGCCTGGCCTATTTGAGTTTGCAGTTCGCCGAGGCGCAGGTGCGGCAGCTCACCTACCAGGATAGCTTGTTCCGGGTGCTGCGCCAAGCTACTGAGCGCCTGTTCACGGCCGGCGAAGTCACCTCGCTGCAGCGCATCAGCACCGACGCCGAAGCCCGGCAGGTGACCGTGCAGCTGCAGCAGGCCACCGCCGACAGGCAGGCCGCTCAGCGCCGCCTGGGGCTCTTGCTAGGGCGGCCCAACGAAGCGCTGGCCACCAGCACCGACCTAGGCCGTACCGGCGCGGAACTGGCCCAGACCGGCACGGCCCTGCTTGCGGGCCTGCCCGCCGAAGACAGCAGCGCCTTGGTGCGCAGCCCCACGCTGGCGGCCGCCGCGCAAAACGTGGCCCTGAGCCAGTCCGGCATCAGCCTGGTGCGGGCCCGCCGTACCCCGGCCCTAACGGTGGGCTATCAAAACCAGGCCTTTGAGAACTCCGCGCTCAAGTACCGCTTTCAATTCGGCGTGTCGGTGCCCATCTGGTTCTGGACCTACCGCTCCCAGCTGCAGGCCGCCACGGCCCGCTCTCAGGCCGCCAGCTACCAGCTGCAGGCCCAGCGCCTGGAGCTGAGCAGTCAATACCAGCAGGCCCTGGCCGACACGCGCAAGTTCTCGGCCTCGTTGGGCTATTACGAGCAAACCGGCCTGCCCCAGTCACGGGCCATCATCAGCCAGTCCCAGCGCCTGTTCCAGGCCGGGGAAGTGAGCTACCTGCAGCTCATCCTGAGCTTAAATCAGGCCTTTGCCATCCAGAATACCTACCTGACCACCATCCGCGACTACCGCCAGGCTTTGGTCGAGCTTAACTACCTGCGGGGCGAATAACCGTCAACCATCATGAAACAACTCCTGATTTTGCTGCTGGGCCTGCTGCTGTGCGGCACCGCCTACGCCCACGGGGGCGAGGACCACGGCGACGGGCCCAAAGCGGGCACGGCGGCGGGCGCTACCTCGTTTTCGGTGGCCGCGCTCTCGGAACAGTTCGAGGCGCTGCTGCGCTACGAGCCCCTGGAAGGGGGCAAGCCCGCCGACCTGCGCCTGTTCCTCTCCGACTACGCCACCAACGCCCCCATCAAGGGCGCCAAGCTCACGCTCACCACCCCGGAAGACGCCAACCTGAAGTGGGCGGTGAAGGAGCAGGAGCCCGGCGTGTACCTCGTGGAAGGCCAGTTTCCGGCCAACAAGGCCTACAGCTTTGCCCTCAATGTCGTAGCCGGCGAGACGGCCGATTTGCTGCTGCTCGAAGGCATCAAGGTAGGGGAGAAGCTGCCCGTCGCGGCTGCGGCCCCCGTCGCGGCCACCTCGCTTTTCTCGTCCTGGAAGTCCGTCCTGGCCCTGGTCGGCGCCTTTGTGCTGGGCATCGGCCTCACGGCCCTGCTCATGCGGCGGCGCCGCCAGCCCCCGGAGCCCGTGCTGCAAACCTCGGAGCAGGCGTTGACCGCCAGCCGCCGCACCCCCTTCCCTTAATGCTACCCCGATATGAAAACCAAGCATAAATTCCTGGCGGCCACGGCCGCCGCGGGACTGGTCCTGACGGTGCTACTCCCTCCCCCCGGCCTGGTACAGGCGCACGGCGGCGAAGACCACGGCGGCACGGCCAAAGCCAGCACCGGCGTGGCGTCCACCGACGAGGTGCTGCTGCCCAAGGAAAGCCAGTTCCTGTTCGAGGTCCGCACCAGTTTGGCGGCTTTCTCGACTACCTACAGCCGGGCCACGCTCTACGGCACGGTGTCGGCCGCGGCCGGCGGTGAAGGCCGCGTGGTGGTGCCCCAGACCGGGCGCATCGTGAGCCTCGCCGCCCAGGTGGGCAAAACCGTGCGGGCCGGGCAGACGCTGGCTGTCATCGAGCAGACCCTGGACGCCACCCAGCAAATCGGCCTCAGCACCGAGCGGGCCAACGCCCAGGCCGAGTTGCGCGCTGCCCAGCAGGACTACGCCCGCCTGCAAAGCATTGCCGACATCGCCGCCCGCAAGGACGTGGTGGCCGCCGAGCTGCGCCTGCGCCAGGCCCGCCAGAATGCCGGCATCCAGAACGGGCAGGCCGGCCAGCGCCGGGTTAGCATCACCTCGCCGGTGAGCGGCACGGTGGACGTGTTCAACCTCGCCGTGGGCCAGCAAGTGAATCAGGGCGACGAGCTGTTCCGGGTCATCAATCCCGGCAAGCTGCGGGTGGAGGCACAGGTGTTTGCCCAGGATTTGGCCAAGGTGACGCCTGGCGCCCGGTTTCGGGTCGAAGGGTTGCAGGGCCAGGCCGGGGTACCCGCCAGTCTCGTGGTGTTCAGCAACGTGGTCAACCCCGTCAACCAGGCCCGCCAGCTGGTGCTGGAACTAGATGCAGCCGAAGGCAGCGCCTACCGCGCCGGCCAGGCCGTGAACGTGCAGGTGGTGGGCCAGACCGGCGGCGGCACCCCGCAGCTGGTGGTGCCCACCTCGGCTATCACCGACCTCAATGGCAAGCCCGTGGTGTTCGTGCACACCGAGCCCGAGCGGTTCAAGATTCGCTTCGTGCAGCCCGGCGCCGTCAACGGCCAGCAGACCGTGCTGGTGCAGGGCCAGGTCAACGAAAATGACCGGGTGGTGACCACCGGCACCTACCAGCTCAAATCCATTTACCTCAATCAATAGGTCCCGCTCCGCGGTGGCTGCTTCCTTCATCCCCATGAAAAACCTCTTTGCTCTCGCGGTGCTGACCGCCACGCTTTCCCTCACTGCCGCGACGGCGCAGGCCCAGACGGCCCCGGCCCCTGCCGCCAGCTCCGCCGACGAGGCCGCCGTGAAAGCGGTGCTGACCAAGTACCAGCAGGCCGTGCAGAAGCTCGATACCACGGGCACCGCCCGTCTGTTCACGGCCAACTCCCAGGTGTTCGAGTCGGGTGGGGTGGAAGGCACCTACCGCCACTACGCCGAGCACCACCTGGGGCCGGAGCTGAATGAATTCAGCGCTTTCACCTTCAGCGACTACAAAGCGGCCGTGCAGGTCGACGGTCCTTATGCTTTCGCGACGGAAACCTACACCTACACCATCAACCTCAAGAAAGGCCCCCAGGACAAGGAAGCCAAGGCGCCCATCGTGCGCCGCGGGGTGGCCACGTCGGTGCTGCGCAAAAACGCCGCCGGGCAGTGGCAAATCATGAGCACCCATACCTCAGCCCGCACTCCGCGCGTCAAAAAATAAGCTGTCCGGCGGGCCTGGGCGACTGCCCGGTTCGCTGCCCATTCCGGAAGGAGAGGGGCCCCACCCGGCCGCTCTCGCTTCTTCCTCTTTGCGCTAACCACCGATGCTAGACAAGATAATTCGCTTCGCCCTGCAAAACCGCCTGCTGATGCTGGCCTTCGCCGTGGGCCTCATCATTGCCGGCTCCTACACGGCCGGTCAGCTGCCCGTGGACGTATTGCCCGACCTAGACCGGCCCCGCGTGACCGTGTTCCTGGAGGCCCCGGGCATGGCCCCCGAGGAGGTGGAAGCCCTGGTGACGCTGCCCGTGGAAACGGCCCTGAACGGGGCCACCGGCGTGTCAGCCGTGCGCTCCAACTCGGCCATCGGCCTGGGCATGGTGTTCGTGGAGTTCGACTACGGCACCGACATCTTCACCGCCCGGCAGATTGTGAGCGAGAAGCTGCAAACCACCGGCGAGCAGCTGCCGCAGGGCGTTACGCCAGTGCTGGGTCCCATTTCCTCGGTCATGGGCCAGATTATGCTCGTGGGCTTGTCAGGCGGCAAGGAAACGAACGCCGCCGACCTGCGCACCTTAGCCAACTACACCGTGCGCCAGCGGCTGCTCAGCATTCCCGGCGTGGCCCAGGTCATTCCCATCGGCGGCGACAACCGGCAGTACCAGGTGCTGCTCGACATGCCCCGCCTGAACGCCACCGGCTTGACCGTGAACCAGGTGGAAGAAGCCCTGCGCCAGTCCAACCTGAATACGACCGGCAACTTCTTCGACCGCCAGGGCTCGGAAGTCCTCATCCGCAACCTGGGCCGCCTGCGCTCAGTCACGGACATTGAAAATATCGTCGTGGGCTACCGCGAGCAGTCGCCCATCCGGGTGGCCGACATTGCCAAAGTAGAGTTCGGGGCCCGCTTCAAGCGCGGCGACGGCAGCGTGAACGGCAAGCCGGCCGTGATTCTGAGCATCGAGAAGCAGCCCGGCGCGGCCACCGTGGGCCTGACTGAAGCGGTGGAAAAAGCCTTGGTGGAGCTCAAGCCCTCTTTGCCCAAAGACGTGCAGGTGAATACGCGCCTGTTCAAGCAGTCGGAGTTCATCGAGTCGTCAATTTCCAACGTGGAGGAGGCCCTGCGGG
Organism: Hymenobacter guriensis; assembly: GCF_015773195.1. GTDB lineage: Bacteria > Bacteroidota > Bacteroidia > Cytophagales > Hymenobacteraceae > Hymenobacter > Hymenobacter guriensis. The sequence goes on along the minus strand of NZ_JADWYK010000016.1, from coordinate 68,704 downwards.
ACGGGGCCATTCTGGTGGTCATCGTGCTGTTTGCCTTTCTGCTGAACGTGCGCACCACCTTTATTTCCCTGGTAGCCATTCCGCTTTCGTTGCTGGTCACGGCCTTGGTGTTTCGCGTAGCGGGCATCAGCATCAATACCATGACGCTCGGCGGCTTGGCCATCGCCATCGGCGAGCTGGTCGACGACGCCATCGTGGACGTGGAAAACGTGTACCGGCGCCTGCGCGAAAACAAGCAAAGGGCGAATCCGCAGCCGGTCTTGAAAGTCATTTACGCCGCTTCTTCCGAGGTGCGCAACTCCATCGTGTACGCCACCATCATCGTGGTGCTGGTGTTCCTGCCGCTGTTTGCCCTTGAAGGGATGGAAGGCCGCATTTTCGCGCCCTTGGGCATTGCCTACATCACCAGCATCGTGGCCTCGCTGTTCGTGTCGCTCACCGTCACGCCGGTGCTCTGCTACTACCTGCTGCCCAAAATGAAGCAGATGGACCACCCCGAAACCGACGGGGGCCTGGTGCGCTGGCTTAAGAAAAAAGACACTCGCCTGTTGGGTTGGGGCCTGCAGCATCCCAAGGCCATCCTTGGGGTAACCGGGGCGCTGTTCGTGGCGGCCATGGCGCTGATTCCGTTCTTCGGCACCGAGTTTCTGCCGCCCTTCAACGAGGGCTCCCTGACGGTCAACTTCTCCGCGCCCGCCGGCACCTCGCTCGCCGAGTCCAACCGCCTGGGCACCCTGGGCGAGAAGCAGATGCTCAAGATTCCGGAAGTGGCCTACACCGCCCGCCGCACCGGCCGCGCCGAGCTCGACGAGCACGCCGAGTCGGTCAACAACTCGGAAATCGAGGTGGCGTTTAAGACCGAAGCTGAGTTGGAAAAGGAGGGCAAAACCATGCGCAGCCGGGACGAAATTCTGGCTGACATGCGCGAAAAGCTCAGTTTAATTACCGGTGTCAACGTCAACATCGGCCAGCCCATTTCCCACCGCCTTGACCACCTCTTGTCGGGCGTACGCGCCCAGGTAGCCATCAAGGTGTTCGGCAACGACCTGCTGGAACTGCGCCGCTACGCCAACGAGGTTCGCGCGGCTGCCTCTACGGTACCGGGGGTGGTGGACCTGCAAGTCGAAAAGCAGGTGCAGATTCCGCAACTGCTCATCCGGCCGAAGGACGACGCCCTGCGCGCCTACGGCATGGCCCGGGGGGAAGTGGTGCGCGACCTGGAAACCCTGTTCCAGGGCGCCGTCGTTTCGCAGATGCTCGATGGGCAGAAGCGATTTGACCTAGTGGTGAAACTGCCCGAGCAGCAGCGCAACGACATTGCTGCCATCGGCCAGACCCGCATCGAAACGCCCACGGGGGCCATGATACCGGTCAGCCAGGTGGCTGACATCGTCTACGAACCCGGCCCCAACACCGTCAACCACGAGAATACCCAGCGTCGCATTACCATCTCGCTGAACGTAGCTGAGCGCGACCTGGGCTCCACGGTCAAGGAGATTCAAGCCAAGGTCAATTCCCAGGTGAAGCTGCCCCCCGGGTATTACCTGACCTACGGCGGGCAGTTCGAGAGCCAGCAGTCGGCATCCCAGAAGATTCTCTGGCTGAGTCTGTTTTCGCTGGCCGGCATCTTCCTGGTGCTGTTTTCGCACTTCAAGTCCAGCTACATGGTGGGCCAGATTATGCTCAACATCCCGCTGGCGCTGATTGGCTCGGTGGTGGCGGTGCTGCTCACGGGCGGCACGTTCAGCATTGCTTCGCTGGTGGGCTTTATCACGCTCACGGGCATTGCCTCGCGCAACGGCATCATGATGATTTCCCACTACATCCACCTCGTCGAACACGAAGGCGAGAAGTTCGGCATCCCGATGATTATCCGCGGCTCGCTAGAGCGCCTGGTGCCGGTGCTAATGACGGCCCTGGTGGCCGCCCTGGCCTTGGTGCCGCTTACCCTAGCCAAGGATGCACCGGGCAAGGAAATCTTGTATCCGGTGGCCACCGTCATCCTCGGCGGCCTGCTCAGCTCCACTTTTCTCGACATCATCGTGACACCCGTCGTCTTCTGGCTGGTGGGGGAGAAGGCGCTGGCCCAATACTTCGCGTCCCACCAGGAAACGGGCTTGGACGAGCACCCGCAGGAACTGGACGCGCAGCCCCTCACGCCGCCCGCCGACCAGAACGATTTATCGCCGGCCCTGTAATCCCGACTCATGGCCTCCACGCTTCTTTACATCCGGCACATGGTCTGCTCGAAGTGCATCCTAGTGGTGCGCGAGCAGCTCGTGGCGCTGGGCCTGGTGCCGCTCCGGGTGGAGCTGGGGGAGGTCGAACTGCGGCACGACCCCGCGACCATTGACTGGCCCCGGTTGCGGCAGTGCCTGGAAGCCGAAGGCTTTGAGATTCTGGACCAGCTGTCCCCGCAGCAGCGGCTGGTGGCTCAAATCAAAGAAATTATCGCTCACCTGCTGGCCTCCGAGCCGGCGGCGCTGCGCAGCGGCCACTTCTCGCGGCAGCTCAGCGAGCGGCTGCAGCGGCGGTTTGCCTACCTGAGCGACGTGTTTTCCGCCACCGAAGGCCTGAGCCTGGAACAGTTCGTCATCCGGCAGCGCGTAGAAGCGGCCCGGTGCCTGCTGCGCGAAGGCACCCTCCCCGTGGGCCGCGTGGCGCGGGAGCTGGGCTATAGCAATCTGGGGCACCTGTCCCGGCAGTTTCAGCGCGAAACGGGCACTTCGCCCACCGAGTTTCGGCAGCAATGCCTGGCAACAGCAGCTAGTCAGCTGAGCGATGAGCAGTAGGATGACTTGGTAAACCGCGTGAATTATGCAGGGCTGCGCTGGCAATCGTACATAACAAGGTCGGCTTTAAGGAGTAAACGCATGCATACCATTCCCCACCTAACCTTTCATTCCATGCACGCTCAAAACCAAAGCCTCCTCGACGCCCTCAACGCCTGCATCGCCTCGTGCGAACACTGCGCCACCGCCTGCCTCAGTGAGCAGGACGTGCAAATGATGGCCCGCTGTATCAGCCTGGACCGCGACTGCGCCGACATCTGCGCCCTGACCGCCCGCTTCCTGGCCCGCGGCTCCGAGCACGCCCAGCACCTGCTGCGCGAATGCGCCGAAATCTGCAAGGCCTGCGGCGACGAGTGCGAAAAGCACGGTGCCCACATGCAGCACTGCAAGGAGTGCGCCGAGGCGTGCCGCCGCTGCGAGCAGGCCTGCCGCCAAAGCATGAGCACGGCGGCTTAAGGGATTCCGCATAAGAAAAGGCCAGTCCATCTCGTGTGGGCTGGCCTTTTTGCGTTTACCAGCCATTAAATCTTGTAAGTGGCCGGCGCAATCCTGTACCTCTTTCGTTCGCCAAGCCGATACTTTTGAGCGTTCGGCTATAATGCTAATCCTCCTCTGAAATGACCTTGGCCCCTTCTGTTCGCAAACTCATGCTCACGGCCCACATCACCTTCTCGGTGGGGTGGCTGGGGGCAGTGGCCGTGTTCCTGGCTCTGGCCGTCACGGGCCTGACCAGCCACGAGGCGCCGCTGGTGCGGTCCGCGTACTTGGCCATGGGTCTGAGTGGCTGGTTTGTCCTGGTGCCCTCCAGTTTCGCGGCGGTGCTCACGGGCGTGGTACAGGCCGTGGGCACTCCCTGGGGCTTGTTCAAGCACTATTGGGTGGTGGTGAAGCTGCTGCTGACTGTGGCCGCTACCGTGCTGCTGCTGGTGCACATGCAGCCCATCAGCTACCTAGCCGAAGTAGCCGCCAAAGCCGACCTGTCCGCAACGTAGCTGCGCGGTATGCGGCTGCGGCTGCTTGCCGACGCCGTGGCGGCCTTTGTGGTGCTGCTCGCGGCAACGACCATCTCGGTGTACAAGCCCTGGGGGCGCATCGGCAACTGGCTGCAGCAGCGCCAGCAACCCGGTGCGGTGGCCCCCACGCCCACTTCCTGGGGCCAGTATGTGCTGCTCGGGCTGCTCGGGCTGGTGGTGACGTTCATTATTGTGCACCTGCTCGGCGGTGGCCTTAGGCATCATTAAGCTGGCTTGGCTACAAATCATGTAAGCTGCCGGCGCAATCCTGTACCCCTGGGCGCGCACGCGCCGCTGGTTTTCCGCGTTACTTATTCGAAACCGACCCGCTCGGCTTACCCTAAATCCTCTTCCCATGAAAACCCTTCTGTTCAAGACCAATATCAACTGCGGCGGCTGCATCAAGGCCGTAACGCCCACCCTCAACCAGGAAGCCGGGGCCGGCAACTGGCAGGTGGACACGGCCAACCCCGACAAAATTCTCACCGTCACTTCCGACAAGCTTACGCCCGAGCAAGTGGTACAGGCCGTTGAAAACGCCGGCTTTAAGATTCAGGCGGCCTAAGCACCCTAGCCTCTCCTTAGTAAAAATAAAACGCCCGGCCCTGCCGGGCGTTTTTGGTTTCAGCCCACAAGGAAAGCGGCCTGCCAGTGACAACCGAGTCCACGCCACTTGCAAAGCAAGCAGAAGCCACGCTGCCAATTCCAGGTTCAAACTTTCTGGCAATTCCATAAGCAAACAGGTCTAATCGTGCAAATATATGCTCATACAGTGTGCATTAGCTGATTAAAGTCATTGGCTGGGGCCGCTATTGTCATGTCAGCCGGGGGAGGGAATGGTGAATTTTGCATCATACTTTTTCCCTTCCGCTATCCCCATCTGGTTGAAGGACCGACGGAGAAGGGCAGGTCTTTAGTCCGCATTAATCACCTCTTCATTTTCAACCATGAACAAGCTCCCCTTCTTCTTCGCCCTGCTGATTTTCACCGGAATTGGCAGTGCCGCGCAGGCCCAAACCGCACCCAAACACCAGCATGCCGCTGGGGCAAAAAACACCCAGGACTACATGACAATGCAGAACGGCAAAATGATGATGTCGCACAGCGGCAAAATGATGCCCATGACCAAAAACATGACCATGGCCGATGGCACCGTGTGCATGACCGACGGCACCTGCAAAGCCAAAGACGGTACCCTGACCAAGATGAAAGAAGGGGAGCACTGCATGATGATGAACGGCAAAATGATGGTACACCCCGGCTCGGGCAAGCGGCCCATGAAGGCCGGCACCATGGAAAAAATGAAAATGTAAGCTGCTACTGGGTGCCGGCGGCCATCCCGTCGGCAACCATTTAGGCGCGCGCACCCCCTTACTGGTGGGTGCGCGGTGCCTTACCTACTGCTGCTTCACCTGGACAGGGAACTGCCCTTTTTCAACCCTGGCCATGCCCTCGCTCACGATAACGCCGCCGGCCCCACCGGCTCGCAGCCTTTACACCCACCGCACCAGCCTCTATCAAGCCATGATTTGGCTGCTGCGCTACCAGCAAGGACTGGCGCGTTTTTTTGCCCACGCACCTTTTTTGCGGCCCGACCTGAAAGTCCTCGACGCGGGCTGTGGCACCGGGGCAGCCACGCTGGCCCTGCACGCGGCCCTGGCCGAGCGCGGCTGGCAGCCTACGCACGTCGATGCGTTCGACTTGACCCGCAGCATGCTGAGCCGGTTTTGGCAAGCCTTGCAACGCGCAGCCATTACCGGGGTTGAACTCGCGGAGGCAGACGTCCGGCACCTTGACACCTTACCGGCCGCGTGGCAGGACTACGACCTGATTGTCTCCTCGGCCATGCTCGAATACCTGCCCAAAGCAGCGCTGCCCGCGGCGCTGCAGGGGCTCCGCCAGCGCCTGCGCCCGGATGGCACGCTGGTCGTCTTCATTTCCCGCCAGAGCGCCCTCATGGTGCCTTTTATCACGAAATGGTGGCACGCCCAACTGTACGGAAAGACGGAACTGCGCGCAGCTTTCCAACAAGCCGGGTTCGCGGATGTCGTTTTTGAGCGCTTTCCTTTCCCCTACGGCTACCTCAATGCGTGGGGCCACGTGGTCGTAGCCCGGCCCTGAAGGTGCCAAGCCGCGGCCGGAGTCAAACAACTTACCGCCATTTCACCATTCCCATGAAAACTGTCTTGATGGCCCTGTTGGGCGTCTTCGCCTTGGCCGCCTCGTCGCAGAGCCAGTCCTTGCCCCTCGGCAGCGGGCTCTACCGCTCGGCCGCAGACTTCCGCCAGCACCGCCTCGCGCTGGCGGTGGACTGCAAAACGGCGACCCACAAACTGCGCCTGCACGAATTTAGCGGCAAGCCCACCATGACAGTCATTCACGGGGGCCAACCTTATCAAGTCGCCAAGGACAGCCTGTTTGGGTTCCGTGACTGCGACGGGCGCGACTTTCGGTTTGCTTCGAACAACCAGCACTACCCCATCGTGAACCCGGGCGAAGCGCTGCTACTCTACAAGGTGGAGCAGGCTGCCGTGGGCAAGAATCCCGGCTACGTGCGCCTGTATTTCAGCCCCACCGCCTCCGACCCCATTCAGCCCCTGACGCTGCTGGCGGTCAAAAAAGCCTTCCCGAACAACCACCGGTTCCACGACCTGCTGGACGCGCAGTTTCAAAGCGGCGACCTGGCCGCTTACGATGCGATGCACCGCATGACCAAGCTCAACTGGCTGCTCCGCCAAAGCCAGCCGGCGACGGTCTCCCATTGAGTTCAGGGCGCATTCGCTACCGACATGAAGTTTTCGCCCTACTACCCCAAGGCTCTGGCGCTCGGGGGCCTCAGCCTGCTCGGGATGGGATGCTACTTCCTTTTCCTGCGGCCACCCCTGCTGCCCGAGGATGCCCGTTACCTGGGCATTTCCCTGCCCGCGCTGCAAGTGGCCGTGCCGGGGCTGGGGCGCTGGCTCCAGAAGGTGTTCTGGGTGATGGGCGGCTACATGGCCGCGACCGGCATGCTGACGCTCCACATTGCTCTTTCCTCCTTTCGGGCCCGCCGGCCGGGCGCTGTTCCGGTGGTGGCGCTGGCCGGCATCAGCTCGATTGGCTGGATGGCGACGGTGAATTTTCTGCTCGACTCCGACTACAAGTGGCTGCTGGCGGGACTCACGCTGCCGTGGGTTGCCGCCTTGCTGCTGTACCGAACTGAGAAATAAACACCCGCTTTACTCATCTACGCAAAATAAGCCAGTACATTCCATCAACGCCATGAAAACGAACCAGATATATCTCATTATCGCCGCCGGGGCAGCCGTTTTTCTCGGTAGCTGCGAGACGCAAAATCGCTCCGACCGCGACACTGCCGCCGCCGCTCAAAGTGATGTTCAATTGGACCACGCGAGCGAGGGCATGGACATGATGCACCGGGGTATCGAGCTGGTGAAGTCCGGCAAGGAACTCGTGGACCGTGGCCAAGACACTCAGAACCGCGCCATGATGGGCCGGGGTATGCGGGTGGTAGACCAGGGCCTGGCCGTCATGAACGTAGCCAAAAATCTGCTGGCGAAGGAACGTCACGCCGAAGCCGGGGAGCACATGGCCGACGACATGGGCATGATGCACCAGGGAATGGGCATGATGAGCCAGGGCAAGGACATGGCCGGCAAAGGCATGGGAGCTATGGGCCCGGACTCGGCGGCCGCGCCGGGCATGATGGACGATGACATGATGGCCAAAGGCATGGCCATGATGGATAAAGGCATGGTCATGGCCGACAAAGGCGCTGCCATGATGAAGGAAGACCAGATGAAAAAAGACGCCATGAGCAAGGACCCCATGGCCAAAGACGCACCCATGATGGACGACGACATGCCCATGACGGATAAGCCGATGCCGGATAAGCCGATGCCGGATAAGCCGATGCCCATGGAAGATGATATGTGAGTCCGCCTCACCTAAATCATTACCTGCCCCCATTAGGCCTGCGAGCCAAACACCTCCTTTCCAGCCCCCCGGACGATGAAGTATTTCCGCGCTGCCATTGCCGTTCTGCTGCCGGCCACGCTGCTGCTCACGCCAGCCCAGGCGCAAACGGCTCACGACAGCCACCACCCGGATACGGCAGCGGCAGCTGGTGCACCGGCCATGTCGGGCTCCGCCAGCACCCCGGGTGCTGGGGGCATGGCCGGCATGAGCAGTGGCGCGGCCGGTGCGAAGCCCGGCGGCATGGGAGGCGGCATGGGTGAGATGATGGAGGGGATGACCAAGACGCCGAAAATGCCCCTGTATCCCACCATGATGCAGGACCCGGACCCCAAGCAACGCAACGAAGCCCGGCAGCTGGCCAACGAGCGCATGAGCGAGGGCAGTGCCCTGCTGACGGACGGGCTGGAAAATTTCGCGGAAGCGTCCAGCAGTCGGCGCCAGGACTTGGGCGCCATGCAGGAGGCGACCGAGCAAATCCGGCGCGGGCAAGACTTGCTCGAAAGCGGGCTGGCAGCGCAGCGCGCACTGGCTGATAACGAAGACCCGCGCGCGGCGGCCCTGCAGTGGTTCAACGGCGAGATGAACCTGACGCCCCGCTTCTCCGAAGAGCAGCCGCACGGTTTTTTCGGACTGAACTGGTTTCATTATGTCGTGATGCTGACGTTGGCCGCCTTCGTGGCCGCGATGATATGGATGTATTTCCACAAGATGCAGCGGGCCAACGCCCTCGTGGCCAAGCTGACGGGCGCAGCGGCCGGAGGAACTCCGGCCCCAGGAGTCGCGCCCCCGGGCGCCCCGGCCCCGGCCGCTGGAGTTGTCAAGCCCGCCGGTGGGACACCGCCGGCTGTCGCGGCCCCCAAGCCCGCGGCTCCGGCGGCCGCTGCCCCGCCAGATGTCAAACCCGGTGCGCCGTCCAAGCCCAACGCGTGGACGGGAACGCTGCTCGTATCCGAAATCTTTGAGGAGACGCCCGGGGTCAAAACGTTTCGCCTCATTGACGTTGCGGGCGGGAAAATCCCGTTCGTGCCGCTGCCGGGCCAGTTTGTTTCCCTTACCGTGCGCCCGGAGGGCGAGCCCGTCACCCGCTCGTACACCATGGCCTCGTCGCCCACGCAACCCGATTACTGCGAAATCACCGTCAAGCGCGAAGACCAGGGCGTGGTGTCCGGGTACCTACACCAGCTGGTGCACGTGGGCGAGCTGCTGCAAATCACGGGGCCGGCCGGCCGGTTCACCTTCACCGAACCCGACGGCGACAGCGTTGTGCTCATCGCGGGCGGGGTAGGGGTCACGCCGTTCATGAGCATTATCCGCTACCTGACCGACCGGTCCTGGAAGGGCGACATCTACCTGTTCTTCACCTGCCGCGACGAGGGCAGCATCATTTTCCGCGAAGAGCTGGAATACCTGCAGCACCGCTACCCCAACCTGCACGTGTTCATCGTGCTGACGCGCGCCGAAGGGCCCATAAGGGAGCCGTATCTGGGGGGGCACATCAGCAAGGAATTGCTCAGCCAGCACGTGCCGGAAATTGCGACCCGCCGCATCCACATCTGCGGACCGCCCAGGATGATTGACGCTGTATCGCAGATGCTCAACGAGCTGGATGTGCCCAAGGGCAACGTCAAAACCGAACTCTTCGCCAGCCCACCCCCGGTGCCCCCCAGTGCGAATGGAGGCGCCCCCCCGCCTGCTACTCCGCCGGGCTCCTCACCGGAAGGAGCGACCCCACCAACGCTCCCACTACCTGCCACCCCGACTGCTGCGCCTCTGGCCCCGGAGCCAGCGGGCCCACCGCCCGCGCCCCCGCCCGAGTCCTTGATGCCTGCCGCCGGGGAAGAACCGGCACCACCCGCCGCTGCCGCGCCCGCCGCGACGGCGGCGGTTGTTACGTTCGCTAAATCCAACATAACGGCGGTTCTTACGCCCGATAAGTCGGTGCTCGAAGCCTCGGAGGACGTCGGCGTGAATATCGACTACCAGTGCCGGGTGGGCACCTGCGGCATCTGCAAAACGCAGCTGCTGTCTGGCAGCGTCACGCAGGCCGTGCAGGATGCGCTGAGTGAGGAGGAAAAGGCGCTAAACGTCATCCTGGCCTGCCAGGCCAAAGCAACGGAAGCCATTGAGGTAGACGCCTAACCGCTATGAAAAACGAACGAGCCCTGATGATTGCCTTGCTTGTCCTGCAGCTGGTGCTGTGGCTGGGCTTTCTGTTTCATCGGGCGCCTCGCTTCGCTGGTAGCCTGCCGGGGGGCGTGCTCGGTATTTTGGGGGCCCTGCTGCTGCTGGTGCCGCCGCTGCTCTACTCCGCCGTGAAGCGCATCGAAGCGGTCAAGCAGTTGGTGACCAAGCGCGTGTCGCTGGGCACGCTGCTCACCTGGCACGTGTACACGGGCATCCTCGGCGCCATTCTGGCCATCCTGCACACGGGGCACCGCTTTGAGAGCAACCTCGGCATCTGGCTGGTGGCCATGATGATGCTTACGGTGTTCAGCGGCTTCGTGGGCCGCTATTTCCTCGGGTATTCTTCGATGGAGCTGCGTGAAAAGCAGGACCTGCTCACCCGCCTCGCCACCGAATACAACCAGCTGGTGGGCGCCCTGGCCCGGCAGCCCAACGCCGAAGTGGCTTACGCCGCCACGCACGGCTCAGCCGCCCGTGCCTTCAACAGCTTGGTGGGCACGGCTGCCGCCCAGGCTGACACCAATGGCCCGCTTTCCATCCGGGCCCTGCGCCTGGCCGAATCAATCGCTGACCTGGAATACGCCATCGAGACGCATGAAGTCTTGAAAAAGCGTACCGCGCGCTGGCTGTACGCCCACATTGCTACGTCGGTGGCTTTCTATTTACTGCTCGTTTTTCACATCTGGTCTTCCATTTATTTCGGCCTGCGATGGTTCAACTAACCCCCAAAAACTGGGCGCAGCTGCTCGGCTTAACGGTCGGGGTGCTGGCGGTGCTGGTCGCCAGCCTGGTGGACTTCGGCATTCGCGCGCCCACGGTGGCCACCTGGCAGCGCCAGGCAAGCCCGGGTCATTTATCGGCGGCCCACGCCGTGCTGGCCAACAACTGCGCGGCCTGCCACACGGGCGTGAAGGGCGTGGACGTAGCCAAGTGTATCAGCTGCCACGCGGGCAACAAAACACTGCTGGCCCGCCAGCCCACGGCCTTTCACGCCACCATCGGCAACTGCCCGGCCTGCCACGGCGAGCACCAGGGCCGCAACGCCAACCTGCGCGCCATGGACCACAAAGCCCTGGCCCGGGTCGGGATAAAGTTTGTGTCCGCGGGCAAGGAAACGCCGAAGTACCTGCTCGACGAACAGCTGCCCGCCGACCACCCGCTGCTCACGACCCTGGAAGCCAAGCTCAATTGCTCCAGTTGCCACAACGCCAAGTTTGCCCCGCACTTCGGCCTGATGGGGAAAAACTGCGCGTCCTGCCACGGCACGGCTCAGTGGACCATCCCCAAGTTTCAGCACCCCTCGGTGCTTTCCATCAGCTGCAACCAGTGCCACAAGCCCCCGCCCAGCCACCTGATGATGCACTTCGAGATGGTGGACAAGGCCGTGGTGGAGCAAGGCACCGTCGAAGACCAGGTATGCTGCGGCGGCAACGTTCTGGTCGCGCAGTGCTACAAGTGCCACCAGACCACCTCGTGGAACGACATCAAGGGCGTGGGCTTCTACAAACACCATTAGTAGCCACCGGGCACAAAAAACTTGTCACGCCTGCCCGGGCGCCTTAACCCGACGGTCATCTGCTGTCATCTGCCGCCGGCAGCGGCCTTTCTATCATCCTTCAGTCATCATGTTATGGGCCTTCAATTCCTTTTTGCCACCGGCATCGAAAACAGCAACCCGACTATTGACCACGGCAAGCAGCGCGTGGATGAGCTGGAGAAGTGCGGGCATTACAAGCACTGGCAAAAGGATTTTGACCTGGTGCAGGAGCTTGGCATCCGCTTTCTGCGCTACGGCCCGCCGCTGCACACCACGTTTGTGGGGCCGGGCAAGTACGACTGGTCGTTTGCCGATGTCACGTTTCAGGACCTGCTCCGGCGCGACATTGCGCCCATGGTTGACCTGTGCCACTTCGGGGTGCCCGACTGGCTGGGCAACTTTCAAAACCCGGACTTTCCGGTGCTGTTCGCGCAGTACGCCAAGGCGTTTGCGCAGCGGTTTCCGTGGGTGCAGCTCTACACGCCCATCAACGAGATGTACGTCTGCGCCACGTTCTCGGGCCTGTACGGGTGGTGGAACGAACAATTAAGCAGCGACCAGGGCTTCGTGACGGCCCTAAAGCACATCGTCAAGGCCAACGTGCTGGCCATGCAGGCCATCCTGGAGGTGCGCCCCGATGCCATTTTCGTGCAGAGCGAATCATCGGAGTACTACCACGCCAAAAACCCCGCCGCCATCAAGCCGGCCGAAGAGATGAACGCCAAGCGGTTTTTGTCGCTGGACCTGAACTACGGGCAGCGCGTGAATTCCGAGATGTACGAATACCTGCTCGACAATGGCATGAGCCGGGACGAGTACCACTTCTTTATGCACAACAAGTTGAAGCACCATTGCATCATGGGCAACGACTACTACAAAACCAACGAGCACCGCGTGGACGCCAACGGCAGCACCCGCGCCTCGGGCGAAATATTCGGCTACCACGCCATCACCCACCAGTACTACGACCGCTACCATTTGCCGGTGATGCACACCGAAACCAACCTGTGGCAGGGCCCTAACGGCGACGAAGCCGTGAACTGGCTGCACAAGGAGTGGGCCAACGTGCTGCGCGTGCGCAATGACGGGGTGCCCGTCGTCGGTTTCACGTGGTACTCGCTCACCGACCAGGTGGATTGGGACTCGGCCCTGCGCGAAAACAACGGCCGCCTGAATCCCGTGGGCCTCTACGACCTGGACCGCAACATCCGGCCCGTGGGCGCGGCCTACAAGCAGCTTATTTCCGATTGGAATCAAGTATTGCCCACGCAAAGCATGTGCCTGCAGGTGCCCATTGTGATGCCGAGCGAGCACAATTGCGGGTGGGCCCAAAAACAGCGGGAAGACAGGAGCGAAAAGCTGGCTGCCCCTACCTGCTGCGCGGTGCCCCCGCTAGGCAACGAAAATGCGGCCTGCGCCTGAAGCCTAAGGGCGGGAAGCGCCTGCCCGAAATCGGTCCCCGACCGGGCCGCATGACAAAAATCAATCACCGGAGCCCATAGTATCATGGCTGCGGCAAGGCGCAACCCGGAATTTTGCCTTCTCCTTTATTCTCACTGCTGGCGCCTGCGCCTCATTTAAAATCGACCATGAAAAACGCCATCTGCTTCCTCTCCTTAGCGCTTTTAACCGGCCTGAGCAGCGCCACCTACGCCCAGAACAAGCCCCAAACCACCAGCGCCGCTAACGGCATGACCATGATTCATCAGGGCATGGACATGGTAAAATCAGGCAAAAGCATGATGGACAAGGCGGAAGCCGCCCAGGATAAGCCCGCCATGGCTCGCGGCATGAAGATGATGGACAAGGGCATGGACATGATGGACATGGGCCAGGCCATGACCAAAAAAGCCAAAGGCACGATGGCCCCGGCCGACATGGCGACGATGAATCAGGGCATGACCACCATGGGCAAGGGCAAAGCCATGACCAGCAAAGCCATGGACCCGGACCCGGCCATGCCCATGGAGCCAATGGACGACGACATGATGGACAAAGGGATGGACATGATGGACAAGGGCATGGGCATGATGGACATGTGCTGCGGGGATAAAATGAAAAAAGCCCCCATGCAGAAGGCACCCATGAAAAAAGCGCCCATGAAGAAGGCAGCTCCGATGGGCGGCCACATGTAAGCCAGCCTGCTGCCCCGGCCCAGTGCCTCGCACGGTCCACACGCCGCCAGCCACGCGCATGGGCCCAAGCCTCAGCTACTCATTCTCAGATTTAAAAGCCATGAACTCTTCCTCCTTCACCGTTTCCAGCCATCTCTTTTCGCCCCGCCAATTCCGATTGGCTGGCTTCTGCATTGCCGCTTTTATGACGTCACTAGTCGGGGGCTGCACTGACAAACGAGACGTGGACAACACCGGCCGTTCGGGCGCAGCCAATCAGACCAGCGACCAGTCCAATGAGCACGAAACGGAGGGCGATGGGGAGCACGAAGGGGAGGGCATGGGCATGAACGACGGCCGTGGCCATGCTACGGAAGGCATGGATACCATGCGCCGGGGCGGGCGCACCCATTCCGGTGGCATGGGGATGATGGATAAAGAAAAGCGGCGCTAACCCAACCAGCCGCAGGGCCGGAGCCCCACCGTGCTGCTACACCTTGAATCACTTATTACCTACCTAATGGACAATCTATTACAGGGCAAGACGGCGCTCGTAACCGGGGCCGCTTCAGGTATCGGCAAGGCAGTAGCACTGCTTTATGGCCGGCACGGGGCGAACGTGATGCTCTCGGATGTGGACGAAGCCCAGGGCCGCCAGGTCATGGAACAGCTGCAAGCCGCTGGAGGCAACGCCCGTTTTTTCAAGGCCGATGTGGGAGACCCGATGCAGTGCCAGCAGCTGGTGCGGGAAACTGTCGCCGCTTTTGGGGCCCTCGACATTGCCTGCAACAACGCCGGTATTGGGGGCGAAATGAACCTGACGGCCGATTATAGCCTGGAAGGCTGGCAGCACATTATTAACGTGAACCTGAACAGCGTCTTCTTTTGCCTGAAGTACGAGCTGGAAGTGATGTTGAAACAGGGGTCAGGGGCGGTGGTCAACATGGCTTCGATTCTGGGCCGGGTTGGAACGCCTAACTCGCCGGGCTACGTCGCCGCCAAGCACGGCGTGGTGGGCCTCACCCAAACGGCCGCCTTGGAATACGCGGCCAGTGGCATTCGCATCAATTCTGTCGGGCCGGCCTACATCGACACCCCGCTGCTGGCGCAATTGTCCCAGGAAACCAAGCAGCAGCTGGTGGGTCTGCACCCCATTGGCCGCCTGGGCAAATCCGAGGAAGTGGCCGAGCTGGTACTCTGGCTCAGCTCCGATAAAGCCTCCTTCGTCACCGGGGCCTACTACCCGGTAGATGGCGGCTACCTGGCCAGGTAGCGAAGCCGGAGGGCTGGAAATAACCCACGACTCAGACGTCTGCCGGGGGCTGGAAGGCGGCACATAAACCACCGCCTTTCAACGCATTCTTTTTTTATCACTCTTCACTTTTTCCATCCATCGCCCATGAAAAACCTTGCCCGCCTCCTCTCTCTGCTGCTGCTTGCCGGTATTGGCAGTACCTCCTACGTCTCGGCCGCCCCGCAAGAACCGATGAAACCCGGGATGTCGATGAAGAAAGGGGCCCCGATGAAATCCAGTACGCCCCCCAAGAAAAGCACGGCGGCAAGGAAGGGCCCCGTGAAAAAGGCGCCCGTGAAAAAATCCATGCCACCCATGAAAAAGGGCGCTCCGATGAAAGGCGACAGGTAATCCTAGCGGTTGCTGATGAGCTCTCAGGGGCTGCGGCGGCGCAGGACCGCCCCCTGTTTATATCCCAATCCCCTTATCCACTGCATCATGGCGCACGAACACGAGCCGGCTACGGCCCATTCACCTCTCCCTACCGTCCCCACCGGCAAATCACCGGCCGGGCAGCAGGCGTTGCAACACCTTGGCCACGACGAGCCCGGGGGGCCCGCTGCCGTTCCGGCCCGGCCGGCAACGACGGACTCCGCCCCCCAGCCACTGGACCACGGCAGCATGGACCATAGCAAGATGGACCACAGTAAAATGGGTGGGCACGACCACGGGGCCATGATTGCTGACTTCCTGCGCCGGTTCTGGATATGTCTGGCCCTGTCGGTGCCCGTAGTTGCCGGGTCCATGATGTTTCAGGACCTGGTGGGGTACCGCCTCGCCCTTCCCTACGGCACTCCGGTGCTATTGGGGCTGGCGTCGGTCATTTACCTCTACGGGGGCTGGCCGTTTCTCAGCGGCACGGTGGGTGAGCTGCGCAGCTGGAAGCCGGGCATGATGACCCTGGTGGCCGTGGCCATCTCCGTGGCCTACGGCTACAGCGTGGCCGTAACCCTGGGCTGGCTGCAAGGGATGGACCTGTTTCTGGAGCTGGCCACCCTGATTGACATCATGCTGCTCGGGCACTACCTCGAGATGCGCTCCGTGGCCGGGGCTTCCAAGGCGCTGGAGCTGCTGGTGCAGTTGCTGCCCGCCGACGCCCATAAGAAAG
Source organism: Hymenobacter guriensis (assembly GCF_015773195.1). Taxonomy (GTDB): domain Bacteria; phylum Bacteroidota; class Bacteroidia; order Cytophagales; family Hymenobacteraceae; genus Hymenobacter; species Hymenobacter guriensis. The sequence continues at coordinate 52,684 of NZ_JADWYK010000016.1, read as the reverse complement.
AGGGCACTGCCATTCTTGAGGTAAAAGTCACGGCCCTGGTGGTCGGCGACGTGGTGCTGGTGCGGCCCGGCGAGCGTATTCCCACCGACGGCGAGGTCGTAGACGGCAGCAGCGCCGTGAACGAGAGCATGCTCACGGGCGAAAGTGTGCCCGTGCAGAAGGCCGCCGGCGGCAAGGTCATCGCCGGGGCCGTAAACGGCGAAGGGGCGCTCAGCGTCCGCGTCACGCACCAGGGCGCCGACAGCTACCTGAGCAAGGTGGTGAAGATGGTGAGTGAGGCCCAGAACACCAAGTCGCACACCCAGACCCTGGCCGACCGCGCCGCCGGCTGGCTCACGCTCGTGTCGCTCGCGGGCGGCCTCGGCACGCTGGCCGTATGGCTGTGGATGGGCAAGGGCGCGGCCTTTGCCATCGAGCGCATGGTCACGGTCATGGTCACGGCCTGTCCCCACGCGCTGGGTGTGGCCATTCCGCTGGTGGTGGCCATCTCTACGGCCATTTCGGCCCGCAAGGGCTTGCTCATTCGCAATCGCACGGCGTTCGAGGAAGCGCGCAAAATCACGGCCATGGTGTTCGACAAAACCGGCACCCTCACCGAAGGGGCGTTCGGCGTGACCCGCGTCAGTGTGCTGGCCCCCGGCCTCGACGAGGCCACCCTCCTGGCCCTGACGGCGGCCCTGGAACAGCAGTCGCAGCACCCCATTGCCCAGGGCATCGTGCGCGAGGCCCTCCAGCGGAAACTGGCCCTGCCTGCCATCCAGGACTTCCAATCCATTACGGGAAAAGGCGTTTCCGCCACCGTCGACGGCCGGCCCGTGGTCGTGGCCAGCCCCGGCTACCTGAACGAGCAGCACATTGTCCTGCCTGCGGAGGCCACCAGCAACGGGACCGAAACCGTGGTCTTCGTACTGCGCGATGGCCAGCTGGCGGGCTATGTGGCCCTGGCCGACCGTATCCGGGCCGACTCCAAAGAGGCCGTCCACCGTTTGCAGGCCCAGGGCATCAAGGTGTACATGGCCACCGGCGACAACCAGCAAGTGGCCGACGCCGTGGCCAAAGAGCTGGGCTTGGACGGCGTGTACGCCCAGGTGCTGCCCGACCAAAAAGTAAAAATTGTGCAGGACTTGCAGGCCCAGGGCCAGTTCGTGGCCATGACGGGCGATGGGGTGAACGACGCGCCCGCCCTGGCCCAGGCCAACGTGGGCATCGCCGTGGGCTCGGGCACCGACATCGCGGCCGAAACCGCCGATATCATTCTCGTCAACAGCAAGCCCACCGACATCACCAACCTGGTGGAGTTCGGCCAAGCTACGTACCGCAAAATGATACAGAACCTGTTCTGGGCCACGGGCTACAACATTATCGCCCTTCCGCTGGCGGCCGGGGTGCTGTACCCGCACTTCGTGCTCAGCCCGGCCATGGGCGCGGTGCTTATGAGCGCCAGCACGGTCATCGTGGCCCTGAACGCGCAGCTGCTGCGCCGCTCACTGAAGTAGAACCTGTTTTCCCAACCAAATTTCCAGAACCCCCATCATGCCCATTCAAACCATCAATCCGAACACCAACCAGACGGTCAAATCTTTCGAGGAAATGACGGACCAGGCCGTGGATGCGGCCGTGGCTCAGGCCGTCACCGCTTTTGCCAGCTGGAAAAAAACCACATACCCGGAGCGGGCTGCCCTGCTGCACCGCGTGGCGGACCTGATGCGGGCACAAAAAGCAGCGCTGGCCACCACCATCACGCTGGAAATGGGCAAGCTCATCGCGCAGGCGGAAGGCGAAATCGAGCTGAGCGCGGACATCCTGGATTACTACGCCGACCACGGGGCGCAGTTCCTGGCCGACAAGCCTTTGGAGCCCGAATACGGCGAGGCGTTCGTGCGCCACAGCCCGGTGGGCGTGTTGCTGGGAATCGAGCCCTGGAACTTCCCCTTCTACCAGGTAGCCCGGTTTGCGGCGCCCAACCTCATGGTGGGCAATACCGTGTTAATCAAGCACGCTTCCAACGTCCCGCAGTGCGCCCAGGCCCTGGAAGCATTGTTTGCGGAAGCTGGAGCGCCCGCCGGCCTCTACACCAACCTGCTGCTCTCCGGCAAACGCGCCTCGGCCCTGGTTGCGGACAAACGCATCAAAGGCGTCTCGCTGACCGGCAGCGAAGACGCCGGGGCCAGCGTGGCGGCTGAAGCCGGCAAGTACCTGAAAAAGTCGGTGCTCGAACTAGGGGGCAGCGACGCCTTTATCATCCTGGAAGATGCCGACCTGGACAAAACGGTGGAATGGGCCGTGGTGGGCCGCATGAATAACAACGGCCAGTGCTGCGTGGCCTCGAAGCGCTTCATTGCCGTCGAAAGCATTGCCGATGCGTTCCTGGCTAAGTTCAAGGACAAGCTGGCGCACCTCAAAGTAGGCGACCCCATGGACCGGACCATGGAGCTGGGCCCGCTGAGCAGCGAGGCGGCGGCCGTACAGCTGGCCGACCAGGTACAGCGCTCCGTGGTGGCCGGCGCTACCGTGGTGCTAGGCGGCCAGCGGCTCGACCGGCCGGGCGCTTTTATGGCGCCCACCATTCTCACGGACCTGAAGCCCGGCATTCCGGCCTACCACGAGGAGCTGTTTGGCCCGGTAGCGTCCTTTTACCGGGTTAAGGATGAGCAGGCGGCCATTGATTTGGCCAACGACTCCACGTTTGGCTTGGGTGGGTCGGTGTTCACGCAGGACGAGGCGCGGGGCCAGCGGGTAGCCGACCAACTGGACACGGGCATGGTGTTCATCAATCACCCCACCTGGACCCAGGCGGATTTGCCCTTTGGCGGCACCAAACGCTCGGGCTACGGCCGGGAGCTGTCGGAGCTGGGCATCAGCGAGTTTGTGAACAAGAAGCTGATTCGGGTCAGTGCGCTCACCGACCCGTTCTAGCCCCACTCCACTCAACCAGATGGACCATGATAGCAGGGCCACTCCAGTTAGTGGATTCACCCTACTGGTCCATTTAGGCATTCAATCAGCCTCTAGTTGCCTAGTATGAATTTAGTAGCAAAACGCAGGAAACGCCCCAGAAACTGGCTCCTCGCGGTATTGGTAAGCCCTTCGGCGCTTCAGGCGCAAACGCCGGCCCCGGCCGCCCCACCGGAATATTTCTTTAACGCCGGCGTGTTTTTCTCGCCCGCCATGAAAACCGGCTACTTCAATCCGGCATTGGATGTAGAAGCAGGTTTCTGGAAAATGAATCGGAAGAACTTCTTCGCCTGGGGAGCTTCCGCAGAAGTGTGGGAATTCGCCAGCGTGGAGTACATGAATGGCAACCCACTGATTAAGAATAACACGGACGGGTTTATCAACCTTAATTCCATGTTCTTTTTTCACAACCCGATTATTACCCCCTACGTGGCCCCGTCCGTTTCCTTTGCTACCGATTTTGAAAACAGTGGGGTGGCGGGTGGGGTGGCTTTTGGCTTAAACCACCAGACGAGCGACCGATTGCAAACCTTCGTGCAAGTCAAGTACGCCAAGTTTACTTCTAAGCTTGACTATTTAGACATGCGCTTTTACATGGTGGGGCTGTCTTTGAAATTAGCTGATTATACCAAGTGACCCAGTCTATGCTGGTCTGGGTAAGGGGGCCCCGCTCGTGAACTGCTGGAGCGCCAGTGCAACGGGCAAAACGGTATTAGGCCAAAGAGCTGCTGCGCGCAACGGCCTTTTGGCCTAACCCCGTTGTGGCCCTCCTGCATGGCGAATTGGTTTTAGGACAACCTTTCGCCTTAATCTCTCATGAGATAGTGGAAATTATGTAATCAGGCCACCTAATAGCAGCAAACATTAGGGGTAGCACTTGGCGTAAAGAAACGATGGGGGCTGGTTAGCCTTGTCCCATTACAGGGCGGTGCTTGTAAGGAGCATGAAAGGCCACCATCGGCCCCTAAAATCCGCCCATACTGGTCACTCTATGTTTGAAGATTTTCCCAACCTGCACCCGCTGGTGGTGCACCTACCCATCGTTCTGATTTTGCTGGCCGCCGCGCTGCAGGCAGTGCTGGTATTTAAGGATTGGCCGCAGGTGCGCTGGATTGCGCTGGTGGTGATGACCGGCGGCTTTGCCGGGGCGGTGGCCGCCAGCACCGTATTCCACGCCATGCCCATGGGCTTACCGCCCAAAGCCGCGGCCGTTTTCGCGGAGCATGAGCAGTTTGCGAGCTATACTACCTGGCTCTCGGGCATCACGCTGCTGCTGGCCGGCATCGGGTTTTACTTTAAGGTGCAGCGCCGGGCCTACGAAGTGCTGGTGCTCGTGGCGGCGGTGGCGGCGGCGGGCGCGCTGTCGGTGGCCGGGCACCGCGGGGCGCAGCTGGTGTACGTGGAAGGCGTCGGTCCCAAGGGCAACCTGCTCGACGAAAGCCACGGCCACGGCGACAGTGAGGCAATGCAGAACATGGACATGAACATGGACGCCCCCGATGCCGGCGCGCACGACGAAGCAGCAGGGCAAACCGAGCAGGGGCACGGCCAAAAGCCCGGGCACAATGACGATGGCCACGACAAGGCGGCTAAGCCGGCCGGCGGCCAAGCACCCGGCATGAAAGGTATGGACATGAGCGGTTCCGCCCCTAAAAAAGGCAATACCGCCACTCCCTCCGGCGCCATGGGCGACATGCAAATGCCAGCTTCCCAGCGAGGCAACTCCAACAAGCCGTCCGGGCAGGCAGGCACCATGCAGGACATGCCCGGTATGAACATGCCCGCCGAGAAGACCCGGCCGTCAATGCCCGCAGGAATGGACATGCGCCGGCCGGCCGGCAAAAAGCAGATGGAGGCAATGTCGGGCATGGAAGGCATGGATAATATGCCTGGTATGGACCGGCAACCAGCCAGGGCTAAAAAACCTGCAAAAGCCCCGGCTTCGATGGAGGGGATGGAAGGCATGGGCAACATGGCAGATATGCCCGGCATGAACATGAATAAGAAATCCTCGGGCGCCCGGAAGCCGGCCTCAAACAAGGCCGGGATGAATAACATGAGCGACATGCCGGGCATGAAGAAAGGTCAGGACCCATCCGGCATGGGCGATATGAAGGGCATGGATAGGAAGGGTGGCGCCGATATGAAAGGCATGGAGGGCATGAAGGGCATGAAGGGAATGGGCGACAGCAAGGCCATGCCCGGCATGGCGATGCCCAGCCCGATGGACAAGTTCCGCTTCCAGGACAACAACCCCGCCTTGAACCAACCCAAGAAGGACAACTAGCAACTGATGAGACTATCGATAATATTCCCTCTGCTGCTACTGGCGGTGCAGGCTTGGGCACAAACTCCGCAGCACTCGGCCATGCCCAAGCGCAAGGACGCCAACGGTACGGTTTCCATTCCGCCCGCCAAGGAATTGACGGGGCACGTGGTAGAGCCCCGCGCGAACTACGCGGGCAAACGCGTGGAGTACGACCTGTACGTAGACGAGCGCCAGGTCAACTACACCGGCAAAACGCGGGTCGGCATTGCCATCAACGGTCAGATTCCGGCGCCTACGCTGCGCTTTAACGAGGGCGACACGGCCGTCATTCGGGTGCACAACCAGATGCACATGGAAACCTCAATTCACTGGCACGGCCTGCTGCTGCCCAACGAGCAGGACGGCGTGCCCTACCTCAACACGGCCCCCGTTGAGCCGGGCGGTACGCACACGTTCGTGTTTCCGCTGCGGCAGAGCGGCACCTACTGGTACCACTCCCACACCATGCTGCAGGAGCAAAACGGCCTGTACGGCTCCATTGTCATTCAGCCCCGGCAGATTCAGTACCAGCTCAAGGAGTACGTGCTGGTGCTCTCCGACTGGACCGACCACAACCCCAAGGAGGTGCTGCGCTACCTCAAGCGCACCGGCGAGTGGTTTGCCGTGCAGAAAGGAGCCACCCAAAGCTACGGGGAGGCCCTGGCCGCCGGCTACTTCAAGGACAAGGTGAAGCAGGAGTGGGGCCGCATGCCGGCCATGGACCTGACGGACATCTACTATAACAAATTCCTCACCAACGGCCAAGAGAAGGGCTACTTCAAGGATGCCAAGCCCGGGGAAGTGGTGCGCCTGCGCGTCATCAACGGCAGCGCCTCCTCGTACTTTTTCCTGCAGTACGCCGGCGGCCCCATGCAAGTCATCGCCGCCGACGGCATCAACGTGGAGCCCTTTCCGATTAACAAGCTCGAAATAGCCACGGCCGAAACCTACGACCTGCTGGTCACGGTGCCCGAGATGGGCGCCGCCGAGTTCCGGGCCACGGCCAACGACATCACGGGCTATACCTCAACGTTCATCGGTGATGGCGAGGCGATGAAAGCCCCGGACCTGCCCCGCATCAACTACTTTCAGATGATGCGCGAGATGGGCAGCATGGGCAACATGAGCGGCATGGACATGGGCGGCAGCGGCATGACCAAGCAGCAAGGCGGCGGCATGGAAGGCATGGACATGAAGGGCGGTTCCGATATGAAGGGCATGGACATGAAGGGGAATTCCAACATGAAGGGAATGGATATGAAAGGCGCCCCGGCCGAAAAGGGTCAGCAGGGCGGCACGGATGGGAAGGGCATGAACATGCAAAACGGCACCGCGCCCGCCAGCACGGCCCCCTCGCCCGAGAACCGGCCCATGAACATGCAGGAAAAAGCCGGCAAAAGCATGGGCAGCATGCAGGACATGGGCGGCATGAGTGGGATGAGCGGCATGTCGGGCATGGGCGGTATGAGCGGCGACTTTAACTACAACCAGCTGCGGGCGCTGAACCCGACGACCCTGGATTCCACGAAGCAATGGCGCGAAATCAAGCTCACCCTGACGGGCAACATGCTGCGCTACGTCTGGTCGTTCGACAACAAGACCCTCTCCGAGGCCGACAAAATCCCCATCCGCAAGGGGGAAAACGTGCGCATGACCTTCGTGAACACCACCATGATGCGCCACCCGCTGCACCTGCACGGGCACTTTTTCCGACTCGTGAACGCCCAGGGTGCTTACTCCCCCATGAAGCACACCTTCGATATCCAGTCCATGGGCACCGTGACCATCGAGTTCGACGCCAACGAAGACCAGGACTGGTTTTTCCACTGCCACATCCTCTACCACATGATGGCCGGCATGGCCCGCGTCATCAGCTACGAGGCCAGCCCGCAGAACGAGTACGGCAAGACCGACTACAAAGTGCTTAAAAAGGAAGACAACGCCATCTACCCGTGGGCTGACTTGTCCGTGCACTCCCAGGGAGCTTTTCTGGAAGCCAACCTGTCTAACAATCGCAACGCGCTGGAATTTGAGGGCCGGGTGAACTACAAGGGCAACTACGAAACCGAAACCCACCTGCTGCGCTACCTCGACAATCGACAGTTCCTGTCGGTGTTCGTCGGCTACGACTTCCGCGACAACAAAACCCTGCGCGGGGAGGAGAGCACCAGCGGGAATAACCGAACGCCGCGCAACAACGTCAACTTCCGCCGGCAAGCCGAAATCGGAGCTTACTACCTGCTGCCCCTGCTGGTCCGGGCCGAATTGCGCACCGACCTGACTGGGCAGGTGCGCCTGCGCCTCGAACGCCGGGACCTGCCCCTGAGCAACAACGTGTTCATGGACATCAGTGGCAATACCGATAAGGAATTCACCATCGGCTTCCGCTACATGGTCAACAAGTACGCCTCGCTCAGCACCAATTACGACAACCAATACGGCTGGGGCGCGGGCCTCACGTTCCACTACTAGGACCCGGCGCAACTAGGAATAGCACCGCTTATCCGGCGCACCAGCCGAGGGGCAAGCACCGTTGCGGTTGAGCCGCGGGGGCCGCAAGCTTGTGTCTTTGGGCGTGGAATAGGGTCGACCACGCAAAGCCGCCGCGCCACTGGCCCGACCATTATTTCCTTCGCATGTACGTTCGCAAGCACATTCACTGGCGCGTCATCTGGGCCTATTCCTGGAAAGACGTGCTGATTTTCCTAGTTTATGATACGGCCGTAGCGGTGCTGTACGGCCCGCTGCACTGGCACTGGCTCGACGTGCCCTGGCAACTGGTCAGCATCGTGGGCGTGGCCGTGTCGTTTTACGTAGGCTTCAAAAACAGCAGCTCCTACAACCGCTTCACGGAGGCCCGGCAGCTGTGGGGCGGCATCGTTAACCGCAGCCGCAGCTGGACCATGCTGGTGCTGGGCCATACGCAACCGCCCGCGCGGGTTGCATCGACCCCGGAGCGGGTCGCGTTTCAGCGCCAGCTGGTGTACCGGCAGCTCGCCTGGACCAACGCCCTGCGCCTGCACCCGCGCCGCCAGCCGGACTTATGGGCCGCGGAGGTCGCCCCGCTGCTGGCCCCGGATGAAGCCGCCCGGCTTCAGGCCACGGCCAATCCGCCCGCGCAGCTGTTGCTGCTGCAAACCCTGGCGCTTCGCGATGCGGATGGCCTGTTCAGCGAGCTGCAACTTCGCACACTTTTCGAAGAACTGCGGGAGCTGACCAACCTGCAGGGCGGCTGCGAGCGGATAAAGAATACGCCTTTCCCCCGGCAGTATGCCTTTTCCAGCGTGGTGTTTGTGTGGCTCTTCATTGCCTTGCTGCCGCTGGGCCTGGTAGGGGAGTTTGAGAAGCTCGGCCACGGCCACTATTGGCTTACGATACCCTTTTCGGTGCTCGTCTCCTGGGTGTTTGCCACCATCGAGCTGGTGGGGCACATCAGCGAGGACCCATTTGAGCACCAGATGAACGACGTACCCATGTCGGCGCTGTGCCGCTCGATTGAAATCGACCTACGCCAGATGTTAGGCGAAACGAACCTGCCCACCAAGCTGGAGCCGGTGCGGGGCGTGCTTTACTAAGCACGGCACTACGGACGGGAGCTGAGGGCTACCGCAGAGTTGGGCTATTAACTAACGAAGCAGTGGCGCTTACACAATAGGGCGCTACCCTTGCATAGTTTCCTGACGGGCAACTGTTTGCCCCTTCTAATTCGAGTGAAATAGTAACCCTGCTTACCGTTGTTACGCGCCAAATCGCCCATGCTTGGCGGTTGACAAGGCGCGAACGTCATCATACCGCCGGAGTCATATTAATTCGCTTCCTTAATGCACAGCCACGATATTGACCGCCTCCTGCAGCAACTCGCCGAAAAATACGCCAAATCCCCCGAATTGGAGATAGAAGCGGGCTGGCAGAAGTTGGCCGCCCGCCTCGACCAAACGACCGAGCAAAGTGATACCGCAATAGCTAAACGGCACTGCGTGGACCGACCCGGCCCCCACGGCGGCCTGGCGGCTGTTCGTTCTACCCTCTCTCTGTCCGGCTCACCAACGGAAGCGGCGGTTTAAACGCACGTAAGTGCAAAATAACCTCAGCCTTACTGGCAGGCCTGCACCAGGGCTTGTACGCTCAGCGTGGCCGTGGCGTCGGTGGTATAGTTGTCGTTGTTCACGCACACGTACAGGCGGCGGATGCCGGCCGGCAAGGCAATGGGCCGGGTTTCCTGGGGCGTGTTCAGCGCCGCCCGCAGACAGGTATTCTCGTTGCTGATGGTGCCCTTGGTGTCCAAAAACTGCTGGGCCGAGGCGGCATCGGGCGTGATGTACCAGTGGCACTTCGTGCTGACCGTGGGGGGAGCGTTGTTGCCTTGCTTGTTCAGGGCTGTGGCCGCCGTGCCTAGCAGCGCCGGGGCCGCGGCGCCTCCGCTACCGGCCACCGCGGCTACGGCCAGCGCCGTTGACCAGGAGATTGGGGGCTGGCCTTCGTCGCGAACATCCAGCTTATAGACGATGCCGACCGTGCCCGCCGGAATGTCCACCGTAAACACCTTCCGGCTGGTGTGTAGGCAGTTGCTGCAGTGAAGAGTGGCGGTGCTCAAGGGCAGCGCCTCCTGCAAGAGGGACGTGCACTTGATTTCGCGGCCGTCGTCGCGCCAGCTCCGAAAGTCCGCTTGCTGCACGCCGTTTACATAGGTGCCGCGAAAGCTCACCTGGCCGTTCTCGTGCCAGCCGCAGCATAGCCCGTTGGGCTTGTCGGGAGCTTCGCTGGCCAATTTGCCCTCCCACTGCTTCTTCCACGACGGGTAAAAATAGTCCCGGACGGTGCCCACCGTTTTGCCTGCGGCATCGTGGCGGGCAACCCGTGCGTAGTTGACCTCCTCCAGCGTTTCGGTGCGCTCCCAGTCGCGGTCGAAATACACGGTGTCGGCCGGCGGGAGGCTGACGGCCGCTGGCTTTGGCCGCTGGGCCAGCGCGGGAAGGGAGGTAAGCAGCAGCAAGATATACAGCGTGTAGCGTTTGGCCATAAAAGCAGAGTGTAGGGTAGAGGGGGAATTGCGCAGGGTAAAGGTAAAGCCTTGCCAGCAGCCACCAAACCCAGCTGATTGGCTCCACGATTTGCCAAACAATTACATATAGCTTGAATGCTTATTTAGAACCCTTACAAAAAAAATTCGCCCTTATTTGGAATAATTACAAATAAGCTCAATACCTTTGGGGCATCAATCCACTGTCTCTCGTTAACCCTGTTCCCATGACGTTTAAGTACGTTCCCGCCGCGCTGCTGGCCTTGACTGTTGCCTTGAGCTCCTGCGACAAAAATGACACGGAGTCTACGCCGGCCCTGCGCACCAAGATGGATGCCAGCACGCTGACCGCTACTTCCAAGTACACGGAATCATTCAAAGATGCCAGCGGCCAGTCGACGGTGGATTTGACCACGTCGAACCAGCGCCTGGACATGTTCTCGGAGCTGAATTCTTACATGGCCTTGGTAGCCGTGGCGGCCCCCGCCACACCTGCTACGCTTGATGTAGCTAAGTTGAATGGTCTATATGCCAACACTGGTGGCTTCTTCACAGGGGCCGGATTGAACGCTTCCGGCCTATCGTTGCGCGCAACAACTGCCGTCTCGTTTAGCGGCACTAACGCCGAACTGGAGCGTCGTTACATTGACCAAAAGCTTGCTCAGTTGGCTACGGCCAGCCAGTCGGTAAACAACGTGGCTACGCCCGGCTCGGCCGGCCGCCTGGGCCGCTTCCTGGTGGATGGCAACGGCATCGAGGTGAACCAGGTCATTGCCAAAGCCCTGATTGGCGCCCTGCTGCTCGACCAGATTGACAACGTGCTGCTGACCGACAACGCCCTGAAAGCCAACAACAGCAAAGTGGTAGAAGGCAAAGCCTACTCTGAGCTGGAGCACAACTGGGATTTGGCCTACGGTTTCCTGACCAGCAACGCCATCATGACCACGGACATCAACCTGACGCCCCGCGAGCGGTTCCTGGCCAGCTACCTGAACGAGAAAAACCCCACGGCTTCGCCGGCTGTCTACATGGCCTTTCTGAAGGGCCGCGCGGCCATCGTGAACAACGACGCGGCAGGCGTGAAAACCCAGGCCGACCTCATCCGCACCGAGCTGGAGAAAACTATTGCCCTGGCTGCGGTGTCTTACCTGAGCAACTGGAAGTCGGCTTCGACGCTGGACGTGAAAGCCCACGCGTTGGGGGAAGGCCTCGGCTTCGTGTACTCGCTGCGCTTCTGCACCAAATACGGCGCCGACGCCACGTTCTCCGACAACCTGCTCACGGGCCTGACGTCGGGCACCAACGGCACCTGGAGCCTGACCAACGCCCGGGCCGACGTGGCCATCAACGCCATCAAGGCCAAGTTTAGCATTTAACCCCTTTTGGCCCGCGCCCTCCGCGGACCCCAGGCCAACGAATCAGGCAGCTCCGGCTGCGTGGTTTGTTGGCCTTCGCCACGAAAAATTGCCCCGATGAAAAAGACCGTTTTGTTTGCTTTGCTGCTGCTTTTCACGGCGGTCGGCATCTTCAGCTGCCAAAAGAACACGGGGGAGGACACGCCCGCCCCGGACACGTCGCTGGACCGCAAAGCCCTGCTCACGCAGTGGGCCGACAGTCTGGTGAAGCCCGGCTACCAGCGCTTCAACGACAAGCTGGTGGTGCTGAAAGCCAAGACCACGGCCTTCACGGCGGCGCCCACCACGGCCACGCTGCTGGACGCGCGCCAGGCCTGGCAGGCCGCCTACCTGGAGTGGCAGAAAGTGGAGCTGTTTGAATTCGGCCCGGCCGAGTCGGTGAGTTTGCGCAACCACTTCAACATCTACCCGGCCGACGTAACGGGCATCAACCGCAATATCACCACCGGCACTTATGACTTCGAGGTGGCCACGGCCATTCCCCAGCAGGGCTTCCCCACGCTGGACTACTTGCTCAACGGCGTGGCCAGCAGTGACGCGGCCATTGTGCAGCAGTACGTAACCTCGGCTGGCCATCGCCGCTACCTCACCGACGTGGTGGCCAAGATGGACCAGACCTTCGGCACAGTGTACAGTCAGTGGAACGGCTCCTACCGCGACACATTCATCAACAACGCCGGCACCGACGCCAGCTCGTCGCTCTCGCGGGTCATCAACGCTTACTCCCTCTACTTTGAGCGCTACCTGCGCGCCGGCAAGGTGGGCATCCCGGCCGGCACCATGACTGGCGTAGCCCGTCCCGAGAAGATTGAAGCCTATTACCTGAAAGGCGCGCTGCCGCTGCAGCTGGCCACCACAGCCCACGCCACGGTGCAGCAGTTCTTCAACGGCCGCCCGGGCCGGCCTTCGCTGAAAAGCTACCTGGATGCGCTGGGCGCCAAGGACAGCCGCTCGGGCCAGAGCCTGACCAGCATCGTCAACACCCAGTTCGGCGTGTCCGCCCAACAGCTCAGCTCCCTGGGCCCGGACCTGTACACGACCATCACGGCCCGCAACGCCGACGCCGTCGCATCTTACAACGAGATGCAAAAGGCCGTGCGCCTGATTAAGGTGGACATGACCTCGGCGCTGGGCATCACGGTGACCTACGTCGATAACGACGGCGACTAATGGGGCAGGGGCTCCGGCGCTACTTGCAGGCTACAACTTCTGCCGCACCATTGGCCACGTTCCGCGTGGCCTTTGGCGTTTTGGTACTGGCCAGCGTGGTGCGCTTCTGGGCCAAGGGCTGGATTGCGGAGTTGTATTTGAAGCCAAAGTTTTTCTTCTCGTATTACGGGTTTGAATGGGTGAAGCCCCTGGGGCCCTACACCTACGGGCTGTTCGTGCTGTGCGGGCTGTGCGCCTTGCTGCTGGCTTTGGGCTGGTGGTACCGCACGGCCGCCGCGGGCTTGTTTGTGAGCTTCACTTACATCGAGCTCATGGACAAAAGCACTTACCTCAACCACTACTACTTTGTGAGTCTGGCGGCTTTTCTGCTGGTGCTGCTTCCCGCCGGGCGCTATTTCTCCATAGATGCCTGGCTGAACCCGGCCCGTTGGTGCAACGAGGTGCCACGCTGGACGGTAGACGCGCTGCGCCTGCTCATGGGCATCGTGTACTGCTACGCGGGCCTGGCCAAGCTCAACTCCGACTGGCTCCTGCACGCCATGCCGCTGCGCATCTGGCTGCCGGCCAAAAACGACTTGCCCCTCATCGGCCCGCTGCTGAGCCAGGTGTGGGTGGCTTACGCCTTCAGCTGGTTCGGGGCCTTTTACGACCTGACGGTGCCTTTCTTCCTGTTGAACCACCGCACCCGGGCCTGGGCCTACGCCACCGTGGTAGTGTTTCACGTGCTGACGGCCGTACTCTTTCCCATCGGCATGTTCCCCTACGTGATGATGGTGGCCGCCCTGATTTTCTTCCCCGCAGAGGCTCATGAGCGGTTTCTTGACCGGCTGCGCGGCTGGTGGAGTACGACTCAGGCGGCCAGACCGTCACAGCCGCTGGTGTACGCCCCGCGCGCCCGACAGGCCTTGCTGCTCGTGCTGGGCGTGTTTTTCGTGGTGCAGCTGGTGCTGCCCTTTCGCTACCTGCTCTACCCGCACGAGCTGTTCTGGACCGAAGAGGGCTACCGCTTTTCCTGGCGGGTGATGCTGATGGAAAAGATGGGCCAGGTGCAGTTCAAGGTCGTGGACTCGGCTACCGGCCGGGCCCGGCTCGTGAACAACTATGAGCACCTGAGCGTGCTGCAGGAAAAGATGATGAGCACCCAGCCCGACATGCTGGTGCAGTTTGCCCATTACCTGCGCAATTACTACGCCCAGCGTGGCGTGTACAACCCGAAAGTTTACGCCGATGCCTACGTGAGCCTGAACGGGCGCCTGGGCAAAAGCTTCATTGACCCCACCGTGGATTTGGCCCGCGTTTCCGATGACCTGCGGCCCAAGGCCTGGATTTTACCCTTTGACGATGAGATTTCCGGTTTATAGCGTTGCCCTGGCAGTGAGTGTGCTGTCTTCGTTCACGGCCGTGGCCCAACAGACCCGCCTGCAGGGCCGGGTGCGCGAAACCGATACCGGCCAGCCCGTGGTGGGCTGTGAGGTGTACGTGCGCGGCTCCCGCCAGATTGCCCGCACCGACTCGGCCGGTCTGTTTACCATTGCGAAACTCCCCGCCGGACGCCAGCAGCTGCAGTTTTCCTCCATCGGGCACGAACCGCTGAAGACCGAAGTGGACGTGCCGGCGGACGGCAGCCTCGTAGACTTTACGCTGGCGCGCCGGGAGCGGCAGCTCAAGGAAGTGGTGGTGGCCGCCCCGCAGGGCCGCTTTGGGCCGCAGCGCCTGCGCGAGGTGGAAGGCACGGCCATCTTCGCGGCCAAGAAGTCCGATGTCATCGTGCCCGACAACCTGGTGGCCAACCTGGCCACCAACAACGCTCGGCAGGTGTACGCACGGGTGGCGGGGCTCAACATCTGGGAAAGCGACCAGGGCGGCCTGCAGCTGAGCATCGGCGGCCGGGGCCTCGACCCCAACCGCACCAGCAACTTCAACGTGCGGCAGAACAACTACGACATCTCGGCCGATGCGCTGGGCTACCCGGAGAGCTACTATACGCCGCCCGTGGAGGCCATCAAGCGCATTCAGCTCGTGCGCGGGGCAGCCTCACTGCAGTACGGCACGCAGTTCGGCGGTTTGCTCAACTTCGAGCTGCGCGCCCCGGAGCCCGACAAAACCGTGTCGGTGGTATCGCGGCAGACGGTGGGCTCCTACGGCTTTTTCAACTCCTTTAACAGCGTCAGCGGCACTATTAAGAAGCTCAGCTATTATGCTTTCGCCCAGTACAAGCAGGGCGACGGCTGGCGTCCCAACTCCCACTTCGATTCCAAGACGGCCTACGCCGACGTACGCTACCAGTTCACGGAGAATTTCAAAGTCGGCGCCCAGGTCACCCACATGGACTACCTGGCCCAGCAGCCCGGCGGCCTCAGCGACGCGCAGTTTGCCCAGAATGCCCGTCAGAGCAACCGCGAACGGAACTGGTTTGCCGTGGACTGGAACCTGTTCAACGTCTCGGCCGACTGGAAGCTCAGCCCCCAATCCAACCTCAACGTGCTGGCCTTCGGGCTGCGGGCCACCCGCAAGTCTCTGGGCTTTCGGCCCAACCAAGTGGAGCTGCCCGACAAAGACTTCTACCTGCGCGACCTCATCACCGGGGAGTTTCGCAACTATGGCGTGGAGGCCCGCTACTTGAACCGCTACCAGCTGGGCCGCAAAAGCGGCGTGCTGCTGCTGGGCACTCGCTACTACAACGGCTACAACCACAGCGTGCAGGGCTTTGGCCCCACGGGCCGGGGGGCCGACTTCCGCTTCGTGGGCCCGGAAGGGGTGACATTTGCCGACGGCTTCTCGGACTTTAAGTTTCCCAACCAAAACATGGCGGTGTTCGCCGAAAACATCTTCTACCTGAGCGATAAGGTGTCGGTAACGCCCGGCCTGCGCTACGAGTACATCCGCACCACCTCGCAGGGCACCTACGGCACCGTGATTCGTGATAATGCTGGCAATATTGACGCCATCACGCAGTCTAGTGAGCAGCGCCTGAGCCCGCGCGGCTTTGTGATTGGCGGCCTTGGCGTGAGCTATAAGCCAGTGGAAACGCGGGAGCTCTACGGCAACATCTCGCAGAACTACCGCTCCATCACGTTCTCGGACATGCGCATTGCCAACCCCTCGGCCGTCATCGACCCCAATTTGCAGGACGAGCGCGGCTACTCGGCTGACCTGGGCCTGCGCGGCGAGCAGGGGCAGTGGCTGACCTACGACGTGAGCTTGTTTGCCCTGCAGTACGGCAACCGCATCGGCGAAGTGCAGACCTACAACGCCGCCGACCGGGTGCTGCGCCGCCGCAGCAACGTGGGCCGGGCCCTGATTCTGGGCGTGGAGTCCTACGCCGAAGTGGACCTGCTGCGGGCCCTGCACCCCACGGCCGAGCCCGGCCGCTGGTCGCTGGCCACCTTCGGCAACCTGGCCCTGATTCGGGGGCGCTACACGCAAAGCGACATTGCGGGCGTAAAAGGCAACCCGGTCGAGTTCGTGCCCGATGTCAACCTCAAGGCTGGCACCCGCGTGGGTTTTGGCCCGTTCAAAGGGTCGGTGCAGGCCACCTACCTGTCGAAGCAGTATACCGACGCCACCAAAGCCGAGCTGGGCGGCGTATCGGCGGTTGTGGGCCGCATTCCCGCCTATACGGTGCTTGATGCCTCGGTTTCCTGGGAGCGGCGCTGGCTCAAGCTCGAAGGCAGCGTCAACAACCTCGCCAACGCCGTCTACTTCACCCGCCGCGCCACCGGCTACCCCGGCCCCGGCATCCTGCCCTCCGACGGCCGCAGCTTCTTTCTGACCGTGGCCGTGAAGTGGTAAACGGTATCTTCGAGGGGGCAATCAGCCCCAACGCGCATGAAACCAGCAACCACCCAGCTAGACCGGGTGCTGCGGGCGTGGCCCCAGCTGCGCGGCCACTTCCGCAGCCGTCAGCAAATTTCCGAAGCGGAGTTGCTGGCCTTTTTTCAGGCGTCGGTGCCCGAAGTAACGGCCGATGCCTGGCCGATGGTCCGGCAGGGACTGCTGCGCAGCCAGCTGCTGCACGAGGTAGCACCCGGCCTGCTCTCGTTTGAGCCGCCCCGCACCGGAAGCTCCCTAAAACCAGTTTTGCAGCCCGAATGGCTGGCCGTGTGGCAGCAGCTGCAGGCCGCGCTGGCCTTGCCCCTGGGTTGCCTGTGGTCCACCCGGTGGCTGCAGCCTTTCCTGCCGGACCTGCCATCCCTACTGGTCGTGGAAGTGCGCTGGGCGGAGCTTAATCAAGCCGGACGCGTGTTGGCTGTTTCCTCCCCGCCCTCGGGCCCGGTGGTGGTGCGGGCCTGGCAGGCGCTATCCCCCGTCCGGCAGGTGCGGGGAGTGCCCACGGCGCGCCTGGAAAAAATGCTCGTCGACGCCGCCCTGATGCCGGAACTAGCCCCGGCTATTTCGGATGCCGCCCTGGCGGCAGCATTATCGGTACTGCTCACCCGGCAAGGCCTCAGTAAGCCGGTGCTACTTCAGTACGCGGCCCGCTGCGGTGCCGAAGCCCGCTGGGCCGCGTTGCTACACGCGGCCACTGCTCCTGACTAACGGAGCCGCTGGCTCATCGCGGCGTAGCGGAAAGTCGCAGCGCCCGCTGGAAGGCCCGTTCACTCGGCCACCTCCCGGCCCAGTAGCTTGCGCACCCAGTTGCGCAAGGCATAAATACGGGAACGGAGGTAGCACTCGTGGCAGTGACTGAAGTTCCAAAAGCAGTCCACCGTATCCGTGAACAGGTGAAAAAGCAGGCCCACGGCGACCGGTTGCATTGCCGGCACCAGGAGCAGCAGCGCATACACCGGGATGGCATAAAAAGAGTGCAGCGGGTGGTACCCGATACTACAGCGCAGCGGGTCGAAGAGGGGTTTAGCCAGCAGGTGGTCCACGTCCATGAGCATCGTGGCCAGCATCAGCAGGTAGGCAGCTGGCCACATCCCGGGGAAAAACACCAGCGCCAGCACGGCCGGGAACAGAAAGTGCAGGCTGTAATGCACCAGCGTTTGGGCGCTGAACAGCTTGGTCGGGAATTGCCGGCGTAGCCCGCGCGGAGGCGTCGGCTGGGTAGCACTGCGTACGGTATCCCCGGGCACTGCGTGGGCATATTTCCCGCTTGGCTCGCCCGTTGGCTCGTTTATCTCCCGGGGCGCGTGGTCCGACGCACCTACGACGGGAGGCGGCACATCCGCTTTAATGCGCTGCGGCGGGGTGGTGGGGTGCTCGGGGGCGGTGACGGCCGTCGCCGTGTCTGCGCGCGGGGCCCGCAGCGGGTGGTGGTACCCGGCAGAAGTAGGAAAAGCAGGGACAATAGCGGAGGACCGGCAACCGGCCAGTACCAATACCACGCCGGCGGCGAGGGCTAGGATGAGGCGGAAAACGGGCAATGGGAGCATGGGGGTTCTTATTGCAACGGGGCGAAAAGCCAAGCCTCGGCAGGTAAATATTATTATCTCTATCGCTAGAAGAACGACTAATTTTCCGTCGAAACCAGCTTTTTCAGAAATGCAAATCTATACGGGCATATCAAGCGCTCAAACAAAAAAGGCAGCTCGTTGGGAGCTGCCTTTTGTCATAAGCGAGACACGTATTACTTGTTGCGCGTCAGCCAATTTTGCAGCGCCGCAATCTCCTGACGCTGGTCGGTGATGATGGCTTGGGCTAGGGCGCGGGTGGTGGCGTTGCGGCCGGCCTGTAACAGAGCCTCGGAGTTGTCGATGGCCGCCTGGTGGTGGTCGACCATGAGCTGGGCGAAGTCATAGTCGGGCCGAGCCGTGATGGTGCGTGCATCCATGGCCGTCATCATCTTGTCCATGTTAGTCTTCTGCACGGTGTTGAACTGCGGCACCAAGGGCTGCATGGGCTGGTGGCCACTGGTGAAAGCGTTGAACTGCCCGATTTCGGCCCGCTGCTTGGTAATGATGTCCTGAGCGGTGGTCTTCATCTCCTGGTTGCTGCCGGTGCGCAACTCTTCTTCGGCCATCTTAATGGCGGCATCATGGTGCATGACCATCTGGGTAGCGTAGTCATGGTCGGGGTCCTGGGTCTTGGCCTGCATGTCCATTTCCATCATCATGGCGTCCATGATTTTCATGTAAGGACTTTCGTGCTTCATATCGTCCATGTCATGGTCCATTTTACAGGCCGTGAATAGCAGGCTGACTAAGAAAAGCGAGAGCAGCGGCAAACGAAATAAACGGTTCATGAGTCGTGGTTTGGGAAGATGAGATACTAGTGTCTGATAAACGCCCAGGGGTAGCCAGCGGTTTTAACACGTTTCAGCCTATTTGCTTGCATAATTTCCCGTCTTGCAAGCAGATAAGTGGTTGTAAGTAGCAGATAGGCAGGAATGAAAGGTTCAATCCGGAACCTCGTAGAACCTCTCATCACCTCTTCAGGCCTAAACCAAGTCCGTCCCTCCGCACTGAGCTAGGGCTCAGGCAGGTTAGCAGCAGGGCGTGGGAGGCGCGCAAGTGCTGGTTCTTGACCATTTCTGAAGCCACAGCACCTTCCCACACCCAATTAGCCCGCGCACTTAGTTGAGCACGAACTCCTTTTGCAGGTTGACAAAGAAGTTGTTCTCGCCCGCGCTGTTGCGGGACAGGTTCAGGCGCACGGTGGTGTTGAGCAAGGTCACCACGTCCAGGCCCACCCCCGCGCTGGCCAGCGCCTGGTTGGCCAGGGAACTGCCGATTTCCCGGCCCGAGTACGGGTTGCGAACGTAGCCGGCATCGGCAAAGACCGTCGGATAGATAGACAGGGGCAGAGTATTGAACTGCTTGACCGGGATAAATCGCAGCGGCACGATGCCCTTCCACAGCTGGAAGCGCAGGGTTGATTTGGCCAGCCCGAAGGCGGTGCCGTTGATGACGTACAGGTCGAAGCCCCGCAGGAACTCCTCCTCGTAGCCCAGCCCCCGCAGCTGGTTGAACGACTGCTGCCGGGCCATGCTCACCCGCAGGCTGCTGACTAGGCCCAGCGACCAGCGCGGCGCCAGGGGGCAGTAGTATCCGCCGCCGGCCCGCAGCTCCAGAATGCGCACGTCGTCAGTGGGCAGCACGCCCCGTTGGCGCACGCCCCCGGTTAGGACCAGGCCCTGCCACGGGTAGTTCACGTTGTCGCGCGTGTCGTGGCTGAACTGGTAGGCGAGCTCGACGTAGCGCTGCAGCCGGGTCCCGCCCTGGTAGTACTCGGCGTTCAGCTGAACCAGGGTATCGGCAATGCGGCCGTGGGTGTAACCGAGTTCCAGCCGGTGCACATCGTAGAAGCCGCGCCGGCGGCGCACCTGCACCAAGCCTTGCCACTCCCGTTTCAGGGCTATTTCCTGCGTGCCGGTATACAGCAACTTGTCAGTGGCGGTGTTGAAAGCCAGGTCCTTGTAGACGAGGTAGCGGGCCAGTACGTTGATGCCCGTCTGCCGTTGCTGGTCGATATAGGGCACTTCGTAGCTAACCTGGAACCGGTCCGAAAAGCCGGTTTGAATTCCTACCCGCAGCTTTTCTTTGCGGCCACGGAAATTGGCGTGGTACAGAAAGCCGCCGTAGGTGGTGCGGCGCAGGTCCCCGTCGCGCTCGTTCCACCACTCGTTGAAATTGCGGTCGGCGAGCTTGAACACGGGCCCGGCCCAAATGTACCAGTTCTCCTTGACCTCAATCAGGATGTTGACCTGGCCGGCGGTCCGCACCGGGGTTAGCTTGACGGTCACAAACAGTGTGGTGTTAAAGACCCGCTGCCGGTTGCGCTCCAGCCGGGCCGCCAAGTTGCGGCTGTGCAGCGTGTCGCCCGCCTGCAGGTCCAGTTCCCGGGTGATGATGAAGGGCTGGGTGCGGCGGTTGCCCGTTATTTCGACGGTGCCGATGCGGTAGACGCTGTCGGGAGCCTGGGCAAGGGCTGGTAAGTTAAGCCCCCCAGCTAGCAGCAATACCGCACCTAAACTCCTCCGGGGTGTTGTCATGGCTACACGTACGAAAGCGCACCGCCTTTGGTAAAAGCCGTATGCTGGGCCTGCTCTCGTCACCCGCCCTTTGCCAGTCCGGCTAGGCGCTTCTTTCGATAGGCTGAAAAGCCCAGGAGCTGGATGACCAGCACGGGCAGGACAAGAGCGGCCAGTAGCAGCGGATACGGCAGCTTGCGGCTTTCGAGGACCTGGTAGGAAACCCCGTGCACGACTACGAGTCCATAGAACAGGTAGTTCCAGCGCTGCCAGTACTTCCAGCGCGGGGCTTTAAGCTTGCGCAGGGAAAGGTCGTTGGACAAAGCCAGCAGCATCACTAGAATCAGCCCGCCAGCCAGCCCTGCGTAGTTGGCAAAGCCAAACAGGTCGGCCCGTAGCGACAGGGCCTTGGTGAGCTTGTCCTCCTCGAAGAAGTAGAGCAACATGTTGCCCATGTGCACCTGCCAGCCAATGGCCACGTGCGCCAGGCCCACAAGGCCGCTCCAGATGCCAATGTCACGGCGCAGGTCGGTGGAGAAGGGGTTGCGCTGCCGGCGCAGCACGTTGAGCGGACCGGTCAGCAAAGTGCCGCCGAGCAACAAGAGCGAAACGTAAGCCGTGCTCATGCTCCACTTGTACTTGACGTCGGGCGATTCCACGGCGTAGTACAGCCCCACGAGCAGAATGGCGCTGAGCAGCCCCAGCGCTAGGTGGTGATAGAGTCGGCGCGAAGAACGAAAGTCTAGCATTGGCTGAGGTCTGACTTTACCCAAGGTAAGTACAGGTGGAAGTGCTTAAGGATGGAAGGTACTTGGTTCTGCGAGTTGCTGACTCCTGCATTTAATAGATAGGGCTCTTTCCGCTCTTACTTGGTCGCCGATTTTTCTGGCATAATAGGTATCGATTGGCAAGTCTTAACACTACCTATGTTTTTCAAATAAGGTATGATAAGTCTTCATTATCATACCTTATTTACTACTTTTGGGAAACGCTCCGTTTTCGTGTTTTCACACCTTATATATAGGCTGCCGTGAGCTCCGTCCCCGTCATTCCCTCATTGCCCGCTTCCGCCGGTCTGGCGCACCTGACCGAACACACGACTCGGTATGTCGAAGCCGGCCTGCAAGGAGCACCAAACACGGCCCGGGCTTATGCTGGTGACTGGCGCCGCTTCACCGAGTGGTGCACCGCCCATGGGCAGGTGGCGCTGCCGGCGTCGGTGGATACGCTCGCGGGTTTTGTGACCCACTTGGCCGAAGCCGGCAAAAAGGTGTCGACCATTCAGCGCAGCTGCGCGGCCATCAGCAAAGCCCACGCACTGCGCGACCTGGCCTCGCCCACGGACGACAAGAAATTCAAGGTGCTCATGGACGGCATCAGCCGGGTGAAAGGCGTTCGGCAAAAGCAAGCCCCCGCGTTTTCGCTGGCCAGCTTCAAGCGCACCCTCAAGCACCTCGATGCCACAACGCCGGCGGGGCTGCGCGACAAGGTGATTCTGCTCTTGGGCTTTACTGGGGCGTTTCGGCGGTCAGAGCTGTCGTCGCTGGACCTAGACGACTTGACGTTCTCCGAAGACGGGCTCACCATCAACCTGAAGCGTAGCAAGACCAACCAGTTGGGCGAAGCGGAGGAAAAAGCCATTTTCTACTCGCCGGACCCTGCCCTCTGCCCCATTCGCACCCTGCAGGCGTGGTTACGGCTTTTGGAACGAACTTCAGGGCCAATTCTGGTATCCTTCCGTAAAGGAGGACGACTCACGGACCGCCGACTCACCGACGTCCATCTTAACAAAATCGTGCAGCGGCACCTGGGCCCGAAGTTTACGGCGCACTCACTGCGGGCCTCGTTCGTAACGGTAGCCAAGCTTAACGGGGCTGATGATAGTGAGGTCATGAACCAGACCAAGCACAAGACTTCGGAGATGATTAGGCGCTACACCCGACTTGATAATGTGCGCCAGCATAATGCGGCCCAGAAGCTTGGACTATAAACCGTTGATTTATAGCCATCTATTTCGCCATTATGAGAAAGCTAACCTTGTACACTACAGAACATGGTTACAGATGGCGTCAATGGAACATGTCCAACATCAGCACTGGGGCGGACCATAAGCTGCTTTTTGCAATTTACAGCGCTGAGACTACCGTTTCAGCTTTTAAGCCATAGAAGAGTTACAGACACGCATTGATTGCAAATTGTTATGGTGGCCTTTCTGTACGCCCCCCTAGGGATTTGACTAGGAAGTAGATTTTTCTGGTTAAGATTGCACAAAATGTGGTTGTCTTTCAAGTTACTCGATGTCAATAAAAGACGAGGTGTTCTCAATTCTGCCTAGGGAAAAGGGAGGTTCCACTGCTTCCAATAGATTTGACTATCAGAAGAACTGGGCTATATGCAAGATTTTGGAACTGCATGCCAAGCCAGATGATTATCTGGTGAGCTTTGAGTACCATGACGATATAATCATATTCGATTCCAGTTTAGACCCCCAGAAAATTTCATTTTTTCAGGTTAAGACCCAGACTGAGAAAGTCACGCACTGGAAAATCGGTGACCTGCTTAAGCGCAGCAAAAATAAAGCTGGTCAACTGAAAAATTCCTATTTAGGAAAAATGTATGATAATATTATAAAATACAAGGGGCAAGTTGAGTCACTATGTTTTGTAACCAATGCAAAAATAAAAGGAAGTCTTTCCAATAATGTTAATTGTGATGACGTGCTTGGTTTTAAATGCGGGGAGTTGTGTGATGTGGATTTAAATAAAATTCTCGATGGGCTAAAAATTGAATATTCACTATCAGACTTAGGCAACTTTAAGGACATTATGTTTTTCAAAGTTGGACAGTTGAGTATTGCAAAACACGACCAGCTAGCTAAAGCAGAACTCGCAGATTTTATAGAAGCCAAGTTTCCTGGGAAAAAATATCAAGTTGTTACTCTTTACAAGAACATATTTGAAGAGGTTAGGCGAAAAAGCAACGTTGAAGAAACCATTACAGACTTTCAAACCCTGAAAGAGAAGAAGTCTATAAGTCGGGATGACTTTGAAAAGTACCTCGCGATGGTTACAAGTGACGACAAACTTGAGTTAACTATCTCTCGTGTAGAGGGCCGTCTTAATGCTGAGCAGATTGATTTTGACTTTGTCAGAACCTTCAAACGTTATGCAAAGCTCTACGATGTTGAGAGAAGTAATCACTCAAATCAAATGCTTAAAACATTGATTGCAAAATCAAAAAATATTGTTGATAAAAGCTCTTGCCGTGGGGCAACATTGTGGGTTACTCTTGATTGTTTATTTGTAGAGGCAAAACAAAACATCACAACTGCAAGCTTCATTGACGACGATTACCTAAGGACAATTTTACTTTTTCACCTGTATGAATAATGGAAAAAGGCAATTTTAACCAACTCGTCCGCACGCTTAGAAATTGGTCACATGAAGGAGTTTTACTTAAAAGAGATTCTGTTACTATCCCAAAAGGAAAAAGGCGCCCTAAGCCTAACCTTCGACAAAAGAAGGACAGTGATAGCGGGGATGAATAGTACAGGCAAATCTTGCCTAATGAAGTCTATTTATTACACGTTTGGTGCTCAGCCTCATCAACTGCACCCAACTTGGCAGGCGGCAGAGGTTATCTCTATCGTTCGTTTTACGGTTGACCGGGTTCCGTACTCCATGATGAAACAGGGTGGCTTTTACACCTTATTTAATCACAATGGGGAAATTGAATTTCAATCTACCAAAGTATCCGAGCTAAGTACTATCCTAGCTGTGCTGTTTGATTTCAAACTTAAACTGGTCAATCAAAAAACAGAAATAATCACACCACCGCCTGCGTATCTATTCTTACCATATTATATTGACCAAGACCTTGGTTGGGCTAAAAACTGGGCCTCATTCGACCGCTTGTATTTGCCAAATGCCAAGGGTGATTTGATAAGCTATCACACCGGCTTAAAGCCAAATGAATACTTTGAAGCTAAAGGCGAGATAAAGTTGATTGATGACAAGGTTAAGACGCTATCTACTGAAGAGAAGATAGTAAAGGGACTTCTTGCTAACCTAAAAGAGAAAATCGCTAAAAACGAATTCATAGTCAATATTGAAGAGTTCCAGAAAGAAATTTCAGAACTTTTACTTGTTTGTGAACAGGTAAATTCAGACCAAAACAAGATAAAACACAAATTAGCACACGATTATAACACGAAGGCTAGTATTGAATCACAGCTTCAAATCACTAGACGGGCACTTGAAGAAACACAAGATGATTATAATTATGCCACAGATGTGTTAGAAGATTTTGTAGAATGCCCAAGTTGTGGTGCTGAATACAAAAATTCATTTGCTGAGCGCTTTGAGATGGCCCAGGACGAAAAGAAGTGTATAGACTTAATAACGGAGCTTAAAGAGGAATTAGAAACGGTTGATGCTAGCATTAAGGAAACGTCCACACTATTTTCCTCTAACAATTTTCTTATTGTAGATATTGAGAAACGACTTGGTGCTAAAAAAGAGGAGGTAAAGCTTAGAGACCTTATTGCTAGCGAGGGTAAGCGTGAAATTAAGAATATGCTTATAGAAGAGGTTGAGCAGTATACTAAGCGTCTCAAAAACGTACTGGTTGAAAAGAAGCGCTATGAGGATACAATAAAGGAATTGGATGACAAGGAACGCAAGGAGGCGATTAATGAAAAGTACCTCCGGTATATGTCCACCTTCCTAAAAGGTTTGAACGTGCGCTCGCTTCAAGAAAAATTCTACAAATCAATGTCTTCTACTATTAAGGAATCCGGCAGTGCTAAGCCAAGGGCGCTAATGGCTTACTACTACAGCATTCTTCATTTAGTCCGCGAGTATGGCTCATCAGCATTTTGCCCAATTGTCATTGACGCCCCTAACCAACAAGGCCAAGACAAAGAAAACCTGCCACTAATGTTGAAATTCATTATCGACAATCAGCCTAAAAATACTCAACTCATTTTAGCTATTGAAGAAACACATGATATTGATTTTGGGGCTCAAATGGTTACTCTTACTCATAAGAGTCGCTTACTTGACCCTGAACAGTTTGACACAGTATCCGAAAGGATGCATCCTTTTCTTATAAGGGCAGCTCAGTATTCTCAAGCGCAATAAGTCACTTGCATACTAATAGACAAACTAATATTCTTTTTGGAATATCATGCCGCAGGCCGTTCTATTAGAAGACGAAGAACAATTACTTTACTGGTACAACACCCCCTATCGAGCTTCTGCTACTATCGCTGGTTCCTAGTACCCACGCTTACTTAAGCCTTCGGTACTGTGAGGAAATGGAGCTGCGCCTGAAAGGAAGCCAGTGCCTCGGCATCCGGCAACACAAACCATGTGGTCTGACCTGTAAGGGGAAAGTGCAGCTGCTGCGCGGATAAGCCCAAGCTACTGAGCACGCGCTGCACGAGGCGCGGCTCCTCGCGCTTTAGCTTGCCATTTTTCAGGTTGACAATGTTGGTGTAGGTGAGTTGGTGCGTCTCACAAAAAGGCTTCAATTCCCCACTGCCCAGCATTTTTAACCTTCCCTGGGCATAGAGCAGCGCATCGGCGTAGGAAACGGTCAAATTCAAGTCTGGGAATGGCAGAGGGGTAACGTCGGTCTGGCCGGTTACTTCTTCAATCATATGTGGTGTATCTTTTTCCTGGCTACGCCATGCTGGGCTCAGGAGTGATTATTAAGATTAGCCAGGACAGTAACAGAATGGGGCTTTAGGCGCGAAGGAAACAAGTCAAAGCGTTTTCACCTACGTCCCAATGCCCGTCAGGGGTACATAGAAGCCATTTTATAAGTCCTGAGGAGCTTACCGTCGCTCCGTTACAGACAAGGAAACAGGTCAATGTCTCGCTGAGCTCTCCTGTGGCATTACATAACCTGATACCTGATGCCGCTACCATGCATTTTGGCTTATAAAACCTATTAGTTCACTTACCTGCTCAGCTGAACTGTAGCCCCCAAGCCTGCTAAAAAATAGGTTTTATAAGCCCAGAGGCCGCTATTTGCACTGCAACCATGCTTAGGTGCTCCTCTCTGCCCTGTTTCGGGTGTTGCTGGAGAAGCTACAGAGAGCTTCATACCAGACTTATAAAATCTATTAATGAGCCATCTGTGAGCTATCAGCGTAGTTTTTAAGTTACCTTTGAAGCATACAGGGATGTTCTAAATGGTAGAAAAAGGTAAAAAAATCTTTAAAAAGTGCAATCCCATTTTGTGCTTGTTTAGACTCCTCTTTTTGTTGTTTTCGTTCGGGTATCGGCCTAAACCACCACTTTATAAGCTTTTGTACTCCAGCTTCAACAAGCTTGTGAGTATTTTAAGTATTTAAGGTATTTGCAGGGCTCGCAACTTTTTGTACCTCAGCGTCTTAAGCGGCTTTAGTAATAGGTTTTATAAGTCAACTAATAGGTTTGATAAGCGAGGTAATAGCTTTCATAAGCTGACTAATAGGTTTCATAAGCCAAACTAATAGGTTTGATAAGCTAACTAATAGAGCCAAATTTTCGGGCTATCATAAGGCCTGCTCCCCGCGAACTAATAGATTTTATAAGTCACGCGTAGTTAGTGGTTTTCGAGACTCCCTGCTGGCGGGCTTCCAACTAATAGCTTTTATAAGTCTAACTAATAGCTTTTATAAGCCTCGGCAAAAACTCGCGGCGGGCTAACTAATAGGTTTCATAAGTCTAACTAATAGCTTTTATAAGCCAGTGAAGCTACCAGCTTTCCGCTTACTCATAGATTCAGGATTTGGCTCTATTAGTTTCCGATTTAAGCCGTATGTTTGCTTTGTTTCACCACAGTAGCTGCGTATGGCCGCGCCCGAATCCACCGTCCCGATAGAAATTCGGCAGCATAACGCGCTGACGACGGCCCGCTACGAGATGAGTGCCTGCGAGATGGACATCGTCTTCTCGCTGCTCTCCAAGCTCACCAAGCAGGACAAGGCCGGCACCATCTACGAAATCCGGGTGCAGGAGCTGATGGAGATGACAGGCCGGACCTGGAACTACAAGCAGCTGCTCGAATCCACCGAGAACCTCAACAGCCGGGTCTACCACATCGAGACGGGCAAAACCCTGCTGCAGGTAAGCCTGCTGGCTTCGGCCCTGTACCGCAAGGGTGAGGGCACCATTGAGCTGGAGATATCCGAGCGCATGCGCCCCTTCCTCATAGACTTGAAGAGCAACTTCACGTCCTACCGCTTGCAGGCCGCTTTTAGCCTCAGCAGCAAGTACGCCAAGCGCATCTACCAGCTGGCTTCGCAGTGGAAGGACATCGGGGAAACCAAGACCTACTCCCTAGATGAGTTCAAGGGCATGCTCAAGCTCAAGGACCCCGCGGGCAAGGAGCCCGAGCAGTACGCTCAAATTTCTTCGCTGCAGAAGTACGTGCTCGACGTGGCCACGACGCAGATAAACGAGCACACCGACCTGCGCATCAAGTACGAGCTGCTCAAGAAAGGACGCTCCTTCCAGAGCATCAAATTTTACGTCAACACCCAGGTGCCCCAGCAGCTGCCCATCCCCTTCGAGCTGGAGGCCGATGATGCCAAGGTGCAGCTGGCCCGCAAGCACCTCGAAACCCTGGGCGTGCAAGAGCCCAAGCTGGTGCAGGACATTCTGCAGTCTCCCAAGCACGTGGATGCCTTGTTTGCCTTCATTTACAAGCTGAAGACCGATAAAATCAAGGCTACCAAAAACCCGGGCGGTCTGTTCCTGAAAATGCAAGGGTTACGCTAAGAGCTCAACTGCAAGCTTAGAAGGAATGGCTAGAGAAACTAACAGCTACTTGCTGGTAAACAAGGCCTTTACACTTTCGGGGGAGTTAAAATGTAGCGTGTGGCTTTAGCTGGCTGGCTAGCGTACTTGTGGTATACCCACACTCTATGGCACTACTCATTATTCTCTTGCTGATGAAGTCCAACGGCGTGTTTTCCATGTCGGAAATTGCCCTCATTTCTTCGCGCAAGTCCAAGCCCGAAGCCTAGGCCAAACAGGGCAGCGGCACGGCCCAGGCGGCCACCGACCTGGCCGGCGGCTCGCGCTACGGCTACACGCTGCTGTCCGTGATTTTGATTTCCAACCTGTTCGCCATGCTGCTGCAGCACTTGGCGGCCAAGCTGGGCATCGTGACGGGTCGCGACCTGGCCCAGGCCTGCCGCGACCACTACTCCAAGCCGGTGGCCATGGTACTGTGGGTACTATGCGAAGTGGCCATTGCCGCCTGCGACCTGGCCGAAGTCATCGGCTCGGCCATTGCCCTGAACCTGCTCTTCGGCCTGCCCCTGAGCTGGGGCGTGGTGCTCACGGTGCTCGACGTGCTGGTGGTGCTCTACTTCCAGAACAAAGGCTTCCGCGTGATTGAGAGCATCGTGGCCGGCCTCATCGTCATCATCTTCGGCTGCTTCGTGTACGAAATCATCGTCTCGAACCCGGACTACTACGCTATGCTCGGCGGCCTCGTGCCCCGGCCCGAAGTGGTAACCAACCCCCAGATGCTCTACATCGCCATCGGCATTCTGGGCGCCACCGTGATGCCGCACAACCTGTACCTGCACTCCAGCATCGTGCAGACCCGCCAGATTGAGCAGACCGAGCCCGGCAAGCGCATGGCCATCAAGTTCGCCACCATCGACTCCACAGTGGCCTTGTTTCTGGCCTTTTTCGTGAACGCGGCCATCCTGGTCACGGCCGCCGCGACCTTCCACAAAACGGGCATGTACAACGTGGCCGACATCAACGACGCCCACCAGCTGCTCACGCCGGTGCTGGGCGCGGGCGCGGCCAGCATGCTCTTCGCCGTGGCCCTGCTGGCCGCCGGCCAGAACTCCACGCTCACCGGCACGCTGGCCGGGCAGATTGTGATGGAAGGCTTTCTCAACATCCGGCTAAAGCCCTGGCTGCGCCGCTTGGTCACCCGCAGCATTGCCGTGGTACCGGCCCTGATTGTAACCCTCATCTACGGCGAGAAGGGCACTGGCCAGCTGCTGGTGCTCAGCCAGGTCATTCTCTCGCTGCAGCTCAGCTTCGCGGTGGTGCCGCTGGTGCTCTTTACCAGCAGCCGCGCCAAGATGGGCGTGTTTACCAACGGCCCCGTGGTGCAGATTTTGGCCTGGACGGTATCGGGCATCATCATCGCGCTGAACGCCTACCTGCTGTTTCAGACCTTTTTCAGCTAAGCAAACGGCTCCTCCCAAATTGAATTTCCCCAGCCTCATGGCCTGGATTGCCCCCGCCTTGCTTCTTAATTCCTCTCGTTCTATGCGCGCACACTGCCTCCTCTCCGTCCTCATTGCCTTGGGCAGTGCCGCGCCCGCGCTGTCCCAGGTGCCTACCGGCTTGCCGGCTCCCGCCCCCGGGGGAGTGGATACCCTACGGGCTCGCAAGCACGTCTACACCCTATTCAAGCCGGTACCCACCGCGCTGATGCGGCCCCTGAGCACCGACCGTCCTGACGCTACGGAAAGCGCCTATTCCGTCGACGCGGGTCACTTCCAAATCGAAACCGACCTGCTGCGCCTGGGCCGCTCGCGCCTGGACGAGCAGACCGCCGCGGAAGAATTGGGCCTCAATCACGCCAACCTGAAAATGGGCCTCACCCATAATGTGGACCTGCAGGTGGTGGTGGAATCCTACACCATTCAGACCGAGGGGGTCGGCGAGACGAGCACGCGGCGCGCAGGCTTTGGCGACGTCACCGTGCGCCTTAAGCGCAACCTGTGGGGCAACGACGGCGGGCCTACGGGCTTTGCCCTGATGCCCTTTGTGAAGCTGCCTACGGGCCGCAGCTGCGGCAACGGGGCCTGGGAGGGCGGCATTGTTACGCCTTTCTCCGTCCAATTGCCCCACGACTTTACCTTGGGCACCCAGCTGCAGGCCACGCTCAACCGCGACAGCGAAGTCAAAGAGCATTACCTGGAGCTGGCCCCCACCCTCACCGTGGGCCACGACCTGTATAAAACCCTGGGCGGCTTTGTGGAGCTTGCCACCGCCTGGGACACCCGGAATCCGGGCTGGACGGCCACGCTCAACGGCGGCCCCACCCTGCGGCTGGGCGACAACCTGCAACTGGATACGGGCATCAACCTGGCCCTGACCAAGGACACCCAAACCACTTATTTTCTGGGTTTGAGCTTCCGGCGCTAGCAACTTCAAAACAGCCTCTGTTAAGCTCCCTGCCATGGAATTTTACCACCCCCGCGTGAGTGAGGCCCAACAGATACTGGCAGCGCTGGCGCTGCCGGGGCCGCTAACCACCAAACTGGCCGGGCTGACCCTGCTGGCCCTGGCTGGGGTAGGGCCAGATACGCCCTGGGTCCAGGCCACCAATGAGCGCAAGGGCATGGCGCGGGGCATCCGCAGTTTCATGCGCTCCGTCTACGGCTGGGCTGACGCGTCGACGGAGCGCACGTTTCTGCTTATGCGGGACCAGGTGCTGCTGCCGCTGGTAGCAGCGGGCCTGGTGCTGCGCAACCCCGACAACCCCGCGCTCTGCCCAACCAGTCCCCTGCTGCATTTTGCCCTGACGGCCGACCTGCTGCCCGTGCTGCGGGCCCACGGCACCCCGGACTGGGCCACGGCCGTGAGTGCCTTTCGGCAAGGGTGGGAAGCTTCGCATAAGCGAAAGGCTCAGGAGGCACTACCTGCCGGCTTGTCCAGCAGTGCCTCAATCAGGCGCAGCAGGATGTGAATGACTTTCACGTGCATTTCCTGGATGCGGTCGGCATAACCGGAGTGGGGCACCCGGATTTCCACGTGGGCCAGCGCCGCCAAGGGTCCGCCGTCTTTGCCCGTCAGGGCCACGACCTGCATTCCGGCTTCGCGGGCGGCCTCGGCCGCGCGCAGCACGTTGGGTGAGTGGCCGCTGGTGCTGATGGCCAGTAGCACGTCGCCGGGGCGGCCCAGGGCCTGCACGTAGCGGCTGAACACCTGCTCGTAGCCGTAGTCGTTGGCCACGCAGCTCAGGTGGGCGGCTTCGGTGAGGGCAATGGCCGCCAGGGCGGGGCGGTCCTGGCGGTAGCGACCAGTGAGTTCCTCGGCAAAATGCTGGGCATCGCACAGGGAGCCGCCGTTGCCGCAGCTCAGGATTTTCCCCCGGCCTGCCAGGCAAGTGCTCATCAGGCGGGCAGCCTGCTCGATGCGGACAAGATTTTCGGCGTCGGCCAGAAACCGGTCAAGCACGGCACGGGCTTCCGTAAGTTCAGCGTGGATGAGGGCAGCAAGCATGGCAAATAGGTATAGCGTCGGGTTTGGCCCAGCTAACGGGATGCTCCTCCCATGGTTGCTGGACCGCTGTTTACCTCCCCTTACGTCAACCCAATGACCTTTTCGACGTGTAAGGAAAATATCTACCTGCATTTTCGATGCGTCCACTCTCACTTGCTGGGTACTTGCTCCTGGCATCCTCGCTGCTGTCGTTTACTTCCGCCGGGTTGCCCGGCGGGGTAGGGCACGCCGCCGGTCTCAGCCGGCGCGATGCCCCCACGGAAGCGGCAATTTTACTGACCATGCGCACGTTTCGCCACGCCGTTGCCGTCGGAGATTCCGCCGCCGCCGTGGCGCTCTTTACCCGTGCGGCCTGGCTCCTGGACCAAACGGAGCCTTTACCGAAGCACCGTTTCGTTCACCTGGCCGGCTGCCGCGGCTGGTGCCGCCCCGCTTCCCCGCTAAGGCAGTACCGGGTGAGCCTCCTGCCGGGGCCTGACACGGCAGTCGTCGTGGAAACTTATTACCGGGATACTCCTGTTTCCACCCGTAGGCGCCGTTTGCCTGGTCAGGGCTACACGGCTATTTCGGTCGTTGTTCGCCAGCACGACCAGTGGCTTATCAGCAGCCATACCCTGTGTCGGGCGCCGGCAGAATAGGCCCACTTTGCCCAAGGGTGTATCCTTATCGGCGCGAAATCCGTAGGTTTGCACCATCCTACCCCCTGGAATGCGTTTATTCTCCGTCTTCTTTGCTTGTTACCTGGCCCTGCTCGCCTGTCTGCCCTGCGTAGACCGGGAGCCGGTGCGCGCGAACAGCACGCAGACGTTTGTCAGCGCAACTTCCCACGAGGCGGCTTCCCATCTGGCGGGTGATTGGTGCACGCCGCTATGCCAGTGCCACTGCTGCGCCGGCACGTCGCTGCCCACGGCGCTGCGCTTGGCGTTGACGGCGCCCCCCAAGGTATTTTACGCCTCGGGCCGGTACTCGCGCCTGCAGCCCCCGGCCGCCCGGCAGATGCCGGGCAGCATCTGGCAGCCCCCCCAAGCCTAGTTTCCTGTTTTTCGGGTCCCCTACGGGACCGGGCCCCGGTGCGGGGTCCGGTCCCGTTGACGCATGCGCACGTTCCGTGGCCTCGCCCGGACCCCGCCGCCGTCGAGCCCCGCTGGGCTCCGGCCGCCCCCTTCCCAGGATTTCTAGTCTTACCCCCCAGTCATCATGCTGAATAAGCTGATCTATTTTTCCATACACAACAAGCTCATCATCGGGCTGCTGACCCTGGCGCTCATTGCCTGGGGCGGCTACTCGCTCTACCGCCTCCCCATCGACGCGGTGCCCGATATCACCAACAACCAGGTCGTAGTGTACACCGTGGCCCCTTCGCTGGCCGCCAACGACATCGAGCGGCTGGTGTCCTTTCCCATCGAGCAGAGCGTGGCCACCATTCCGGGCGAGGAAGAGGTGCGCTCGTTTTCGCGCTTCGGCCTCTCGGTGGTCACCATCATTTTCGAGGACGGCATCGACATTTACTGGGCCCGCCAGCAGGTAGCCGAGCGGCTCCGCGAAGCCGAAAGCCAGATACCAGACGGCGTGGGCCGGCCGGAAATGTCGCCGGTGTCCACCGGACTGGGCGAAATCTACCAGTACCTGGTGCGCGCCAAGCCCGGCTACGAGAAGAAGTACGATGCCCGCGAGCTGCGCACGATTCAGGACTGGATAGTACGCCGGCAGCTGCTGGGCACGCCCGGCGTGGCCGACGTTTCATCCTTCGGTGGCCTGCTCAAGCAATACGAAGTGTCGCTGGACCCCGAGCGGCTGCGCTCCCTCAACATCACCGTGGACGAGGTCTACCAGGCCGTCTCGCGCAATAACCAGAACACCGGCGGGGCCTACCTCGATAAAAACCCCACGGCCTACGCCATCCGTACCGAGGGCCTGGTGACCAACCCGCAGGACATCGGCAACATCGTAGTGCGCAGCACCGAAAGCGGCCTGCCCATCCTGGTGCGCGACGTGGCCAACATCCGCCTGGGCTCGGCCGTGCGCTACGGGGCCATGACCCGCAACAACGAGGGCGAAGTGACCGGCGGCATCGTGCTCATGCTCAAAGGGGCCAACGCCAACGAAGTCATCAAGGCCGTGAAGGAGCGCATGAAGACGGTGGAAAAATCCCTGCCCGAAGGCGTGGCCGTGGACGTGTACCTGGACCGCTCCGACCTCGTGGGCCGGGCCATTCACACCGTTACCAAGAACCTGATTGAGGGCGCGCTGATTGTGATTTTCGTGCTGGTGCTGTTTTTGGGCAACCTGCGCGCGGGCCTCGTGGTGGCCTCGGTCATTCCGCTGGCCATGCTCTTCGCCATTGCCATGATGCAGCTCTTTGGCGTGTCGGGCAACCTGCTCTCGCTCGGGGCCATTGACTTCGGCCTGGTCGTGGACGGGGCCGTGATTATCGTCGAGGGCATCATTCACCGCATCCATTCCGGCCACACCAAGGCCCACGGCAAGAACGGCCTGCTCACGCAGCGGCAGATGGACGACGAAACTTACCACGCCGCCGCCGGCATCCGCGACTCGGCCGGCTTCCCCGAAGTCATCATCCTGATTGTGTACCTGCCGCTGCTGGCCCTGGCCGGCATTGAGGGCAAGATGTTCAAGCCCATGGCCCAGACCGTGGCCTTCGCCATCATCGGGGCCCTGATACTGTCGCTGACTTACGTGCCGATGATGGCCGCCCTGGGGCTGAGCCGCAACACCACCCCCAAGCGCACCTTCTCCGATAAGATGATGAGCTGGCTCGAAGCCCGCTACCGGCCCATGATTAGCTGGGCGCTGCGCCGCAAGGCCGTGGTGCTAACCACCTCGGTGGCCCTGCTGGTGGGTACGGTGCTTTTGTTCCGCACCCTGGGCGGGGAGTTCATCCCGCAGTTGTCGGAAGGCGACTTTGCCATTGAGATGCGCACGCTGACGGGCTCGTCGCTGAGCTACACCATCGAAAAAACCGGGCAGGTGGGTGAAATTCTCAAAAAGCAATTCCCCGAAGTAAAGGAAGTGGTGGCCAAGATTGGCTCGGCCGAGATTCCCACCGACCCCATGCCCGTGGAAGCGGCCGACGTGATGGTGACCCTGAAAGACCCCAAGGAGTGGACGTCGGCCAAGACGCAGCCGGAGCTGGCCGAGAAGATGGCCGAAGCCCTGAGCGTGATTCCCGGCGTCACGTTCGGTTTTCAGCAGCCCATTCAGATGCGCTTCAACGAGCTCATCTCCGGGGCCAAACAAGATGTGGTGCTCAAGATTTACGGCGAAGACCTCGACCAGCTGGCCGACTACGCCGCCCGCACCGCTGCGCTCGTGCGGCAGGTGCAGGGCGCTGAGGACATCTACGTGGAGCAGGTGACCGGCCTGCCGCAGATTGTGGTCAAGATTGACCGCAACAAACTGGCCCAGTTTGGCCTGAACGTGGAGGACGTGAACCGCACCGTGCAAACGGCCTTTGCCGGCCAGGCCGCCGGACAGGTGTTCGAGCAGGAGCGCCGCTTCGACCTCGTGCTGCGCCTGCCCCCGGCCCTGCGCAAGGACATCACCAGCGTGCGCCAACTCTTCATTGCCACCCCGCGCGGCGAGCAGATTCCCCTGGAGCAGCTCGCGGATGTGAGCCTCGTGGAAGGCCCTAACCAGATTCAGCGCGACGACGCCAAGCGCCGCATCACCGTGGCCTTTAACGTGCGCGGCCGCGACGTGGAAAGCGTAGTAGAGGAATTGCAGGGCAAAGTGGACCAGCAGCTTAAGCTGGCTCCCGGCTACTACACCACCTACGGCGGGCAGTTCGAGAACCTGCGCGAGGCCTCGCAGCGCCTGAGCATCGCCGTGCCGGTGGCCCTGCTGCTGATTTTCGCCCTGCTTTTCTTCACTTTCCGCTCCCTGCTGCAGGCCACGATGATTTTCACGGCCATCCCGCTCTCGGCCATCGGCGGGGTGCTCTCGCTCTGGCTGCGCGACATGCCCTTCAGCATCTCGGCCGGGGTGGGCTTCATTGCCCTGTTTGGCGTGGCCGTGCTCAACGGCGTGGTGCTCATCGGCTATTTCAACCAACTCAAAAAAGAAGGCGTGACGGACTTAACAGAACGGATTCTGCAGGGCACGGCCACCCGGCTACGCCCCGTGCTGATGACGGCCACGGTGGCCTCGCTCGGCTTTTTGCCCATGGCCCTGGCCACCTCGGCGGGCGCCGAAGTGCAGCGCCCCCTGGCCACCGTCGTCATCGGCGGCCTGGTGACGGCCACGCTGCTGACCCTGCTGGTGCTGCCCATCCTCTACGCCCTGGTGGAAAGCCGGGCGAAGAAGCCGGCCGATGACGAGGAGGAAATGCACGATGACGTCCCCACGGGCGTACCGGGCACGACGCCAACTTCCCCCGTGGTTGCGGGAGCCCTTGCCCTGTTGCTGCTAGCCCTACCTTTCACGGGCCGGGCCCAGCAGCCGCAGCTTTCCGTGGGCGGGGCGCCGTTCACGGCCCAGCAGGCCGTCACGCAGGCGCTGCAAGCCAACGGCACGGTGCAGGTGGCCCAACGCTCGCTCGAAGCCCAGCAGGCACTGCGCCGCACGGCCACCGACGTGGGCCGCACCACCATTGGCGTGACTTACGGGCAGTACAACACCTACCGCAAGGACAACCAGTTCAACATCAGCCAGACCTTCTCGCTGCCGGGCGTGTACCGCAGCCAGGCCCGGCTGCTGGATGCGCAGATAGGCGGCCAGCAGTTCCAGCTGGCCCAGGTGCAGGCCGACCTGCGCCGGCAGGTGCGCCTGAACTACGAGCAGGCCGTGTACGCCCGGCACCGCCTCAAGGTGCTGCGCGGGCAGGACAGCCTCTACACCGAGTTTCTGCGGGCCGCCAACCTGCGCTTTAAAACCGGGGAAGTGGCCCGGCTCGAACCGGCCACGGCCCTGGTGCAGCAGGGCGAAACCCAGGCCCTGATTCGGCAGGCCCGCACGGGCTACCAGGTGGCCCAGCGCCAGCTACAGGCCCTGCTGCAACAGGCGCAGGTAGTGGACGTGGCCGACAGTCTGCTGCGTCCCCTGGAGCCCGTGGTGCTACCCGCCCTGGGCGACACGGCCCGCCTGGCGCAAAACCCGGATGCCCAGGTCCTGCGCCAGCTCATTGCCCAGCGCCAGGCCGCTACCCGCGCCGAACAGGCCCAGGGTTTGCCTAACGTTACGCTCGGCTATTTCAACCAGTCGCTGATTGGCCCGCAGACCATCGGCGGGGTGGGCGGCGATGACCGCTACTACTCGGGCAGCGACCGGTTCCAGGGCGTGCAGGGCTCGGTGGGCATTCCCATCCTGCGCGGCCCGCAGAAAAGCCGGGTGCAGGCTGCCCGCCTCCAGGAGCAGGTGGCCACGGCCTCGTACCGGCGGCAGCTGGCCGAGCTGGCCGGCCGGCAGGACGAGTTGGTGGCCCGCCACGCCGAGCAGCAGCAGCGGCTCACCTTCTACCAGCAAACGGCCCTGCCGCAGGCCGACGTGATTGTGCGCCTGAGCACCCGGGCCTTCAAGGCCGGCGAAACCGGCTACAGCGAGTACCTGCTCAACCTGGAGCGGGCCCTGAACCTGCGCACGGCTTACCTGGAAGTACTACTGGACCATAACCAGACCGTCATCGAGCTGGACTACCTGCTCAACAGCACGGCCCAGTAACTCTCTTATTTTCTTGATTTCCTGAATTTTCTCCATGAAGAATATTGCAATTTTGGCGCTGTTTGGCCTGGCCCTAGCCGGCTGCGGCACCGATAAAAAAGAAGGCGCTTCCGCCGAGGCCACCACCGGAACGCCTGCCGTTGCCACCGCGGCCGGTCAGCCCGCGGCCGAAGGGGCAAAAGAGGCCGCCGAAGCGGAACCCACCGAAACCACCCTTTCGCCCGAGGAGCAGCGCACGGCCGGCATTCGCCTGGGCAAGGTGCAGGACCGGGTGCTCAGCGGGGGCCTCAAGGTGAACGGCACGCTGGACGCGCCGCCCGAAAACGCGGTGACCGTCAGCGCCCTGCTCGGCGGCATCGTGGAGCGCACCACCCTGCTGCAGGGCTCGCAGGTGCGGGCCGGTCAGGTGCTGGCCACCATCCGCAACCCCGAGTTCCTTGACTTGCAGCAGAAGTACCTGGAAACGAGCAGCCAGCTCGAATACGCCCGCTCCGAGTACGCCCGGCAGGAAGAGCTCTACCGGCAGGAAGTAGCTCCGCAGAAAAACTTCCAGCGGGCCCGGGCCGAGTACCGGGCCCTGCAGGCCCAGGTGGCGGCCCAGGCCGCCCGCCTGCGCCTGGCCGGCCTGCCGGTGGGCGGCAAGCTCACGACCACGGCCCCGGTGAAGGCCCCGCGCGGCGGCTTCCTGAAAACGGTGAACGCCAGCGCCGGCCAGAGCGTGACGGCAACCGACGTGCTGTTTGAAATCATCGACCCCGGCCACCTGGACGTGGTGTTGAACGTGTTCGAGAAGGACGCGCCGCAGCTGCGCAACGGCCAGACCGTGCGCTACACCCTGGCCAATGACTCGGCCGGGGCCGACCACCAGGCTAAAATATACCTCATCGGCCGCACGGTGGGCGAAGACCGCACCGTGCGCGTGTACGCCCACCTGCGCCACGAGGACGCCAGCCGCCTGCCCGGCACCTACGTGCGGGCCGTTATCGAAACCAACTCGGCCACCGTGCCGGCCCTGCCCGACAAGGCCCTGGTGCAGTTTGGGGGCAAGGACTACATTTTTGTGGCCGACGACAAGGCCACGGCCAAGGGCGAAAGCAGCTACCGCATGGTGGCCGTGGAAACCGGCGTGAGCGAAAACGGCTACACCCAGGTTACGCTGCCGGCAGGGCTGACAGCGGCAAATGCCGCCATTGTTACCGAAGGCGCGTATTCCCTGCTGGCGAAGCTCAAAAACGCCGAAGAGGAAGAATAGCCACCGTATGGGCTTCTGCCACGTTAACCCCATCCATATGCCTTTGATTAAACCGCTTGCCGTATTTTTTCTGGCCGGCCTCTGCGAAATCGGAGGCGGCTACCTGATGTGGCAGTGGCTCAAGTCCGGGCGACCGGCGTGGACGGGACTGATTGGAGCGCTGCTGCTGGTTCTCTACGGCTGGGTGGCCACCTGGCAGCCCACTTCGTTTGGCAAAACCTACGCCGTGTACGGGGCCGTTTTCATTGTCATGTCCATTGCCTGGGCCGCCTACTTTGACGGCTTCCGGCCCGACCGGTTTGACATGTTCGGTGGGGCCATTATCCTGTTGGGCATTGCCGTGGTTCTTTTCTGGCCCCGCCCGTAATCTCTGCCCATGCTTCAGTTACTCACCGGTGCCCTGCTGCTCAGTCTGCTCCACGCCGCGATTCCCAACCACTGGGCGCCGGTGCTGGCCGTGGCCCGGGCCGAGCGCTGGCCCTTGCGGCGGGCGGTGGGCGTAACGCTGGTGGCCGGCCTGGCCCACGTGCTGAGCACGGTGCTGCTGGGCCTGGGGCTGGGGCTGCTGGGCTGGCGCCTGTCGGCGGCCTTCTCGCAGTTTGCCGGCGTCGCGGCCCCGGCCCTACTGGTAGTCATCGGCCTGCTCTACGCCTTTTCCGGGCCGGGCCATACCCACCCCGACCCGGAGCCCGTGCCCGTGCGGCCGCGGGGCCGGGTGGTGCTGGGCCTGGCGGCGACGATGTTTCTGGCCCCCTGCCTGGAAATTCAAACGTTTTTTCTGTCCGCCGGCACGCGCGGTCCGCTGGCACTGGCCCTGGTCATGGCCACCTACCTGGTGGTGTCGGTGGGGGCCATGAGCGTGCTGGTCGCCGGGGCGTACACCGGCCTGCGCCGCCTGAACCTGACGGGCCTGGCCCGCTACGAGCGCCGCTTTACCGGGGCGGTGCTCGTACTGGTGGGCGTGGCCGGCTTTTTCGTAGACTGGTAGCCCTGAGTTGCCCCTGCTTTCTTCATTCACCGCTGCTATTTTTTTCCTATGCCTGACCCAACCTCCCCCAACACCGACGAAGAGCTCAACACGGCCAAGCAGGTCAAGCTCGAAAACGTGGGTGCGCTCAGCCGCGACCAGCTCACGCCCGAAGCCGCCGCCGCGCCAGAAGGCCACGACGTGCCCGGCCACGACCACGCCGAACACGACCACACGGGCCACAACCACCCGGCGGGCAAAAAGGTGGTAAACCTGGGCCAGAAGGCGAAAGACGAGCACGCCGGCCACGACCACGGCTCCGGCGACGACCACGACCACGGACCGGCCGGTGCCAACCCCTACCTCTGGCCCGGCGTCAGCTTCGTGCTACTACTGGTCGGCATCGCGCTGGACTACTATAACGTGGCCTGGTTCACCGGCTACGTTCGCCTGGGCTGGTACAGCGTCGCCTACCTGCTGGTGGGCTGGAAGGTGGTGAAAGCGGCCGTGCTCAGCATTCCCAGCGGCAACATATTCAACGAGTTTCTGCTCATGAGCATCGCCACCATCGGCGCGTTTGCCATTGAGCAATACCCGGAGGGCGTGGCCGTGATGCTGTTCTACACCGTGGGCGAGCTGTTTCAGGACGCGGCCGTGAACCGGGCCAAGCGCAGCATCCGGGCCCTGCTCGAAATTCAGGCCACCGAAGTCACCGTTATCCGCAACGGGCAGACCGTGGTGCTGGACCCTAAGGAAGTCGTCGTGGGCGACACCATCGAGGTGAAGCCCGGCGAGAAGGTGGCCCTTGACGGCACCCTGACCAAGGGTCCGGCCTCCTTCAACACGGCCGCCCTTACCGGCGAGTCGGTGCCCCAGACCAAGCAATCCGGCGAGGTCGTGCTGGCCGGCATGGTCAACCTGGAATCGCTGATTCAGGTGGCCGTGACGGCGAACTACAAGGACACCAAGCTGGCCAAAATCCTGACCATGGTGCAGGACGCGGTGGGCCGCAAGGCCAAGACCCAGCAGTTCATCACCAAGTTCGCCAAAATCTACACGCCGATTGTGGTATTGCTGGCCGTGCTGCTCGTGGTGGTGCCCTACTTTGTGGTGGATGACTACGTGTTTCGCACCTGGCTCTACCGGGCGCTGGTGTTCCTGGTCATCTCCTGCCCCTGCGCGCTGGTCATCAGCATCCCGCTGGGCTACTTCGGCGGCATCGGGGCGGCGTCCAAGGCCGGCATCCTGTTTAAGGGCTCCAACTTCCTGGATTTGATGCGCGAGCTCGACACGGTGGTCATGGACAAAACCGGCACGCTCACCCAGGGCATCTTCGCCGTGCAGCAGGTGCAGCCCGCCGCGGGTTTCGATGCCCCACAGCTGCTGCGGCTGGTGGGCGCGCTGGAAACCAAGTCCACCCACCCCATCGCCAAGGCCGTCGTGCTGCACGCAGACGCAGCCGCGCAGGGCGTTTCGGTGGATAATGTGGAAGAAATCAGCGGCCACGGCCTGCGCGGCAAAGTAGACGGCCGCGACGTGCTGGCCGGCAACACCAAGCTGCTCACCAAGTTCAACGTGGCCTACCCCGCCGAAGTCGACCAGGTGTTCGACAGCATCGTCGTAGCCGCCGTGGACGGTAAATACGCCGGCTACCTAACCGTGGCCGACTCGCCCAAGGAGGACGCGGCCCGCACCGTGCAGGAGCTGCGCGCCGACGGCATCACCAAAATCGTGATGCTCTCCGGCGACAAGGACAGCATCGTCCAGCGGGTAGCGAAGGAGCTGGGCCTTGACGAGGCCTACGGCGGGCTGCTGCCCGAAGACAAGGTGCGCCACGTGCAGGAGTACAAGGACGCGGGCCGCAAGCTGGCCTTCGTGGGCGATGGGGTGAACGACGCCCCGGTAGTGGCCCTGGCCGACGTAGGCATCGCCATGGGCGGGCTGGGCTCGGACGCCACCATCGAAACCGCCGACGTGGTGATTCAGACCGACCACCCCAGCAAGATTGCCACCGCCCGGCGCATTGCCCGCGCCACCCACCGCGTGGTGTGGCAGAACATCTGGCTGGCCTTCGTGGTGAAGGGCGTCGTGCTGGCCCTCGGCGCCGGCGGCCTGGCCACCATGTGGGAGGCCGTGTTTGCCGACGTGGGCGTGGCCCTGCTGGCCATCCTCAACGCCGTGCGCATTCAGCGCATGGACTACGCCACGCCCGGCACGGGCGGCACGCCGCCCCCCGCTCCCATTGTACCGCCGAAAGCAGAAAACCTGTCGGTTGTCGAGCCCATGCCCCGCGAACTGCGCGAAGGCCCCCACCACCACAACGGTCAATCAGCATGAGCGGCGCCCACGGCATGAGCGGCAGCGCCGCCTCGCGCAACAAGCGCGCCCTGACCATCGTCTTTTTCACGACGCTTACTTACCTGGTGGCCGAGGTTATCGGCGGCTGGTGGACCGGCAGCCTGGCCCTGCTGGCCGACGCGGGCCATATGCTCACCGACGTAGCCGGCGTCGGGCTGGCGCTGCTGGCCATCCGCTTCGGCGAGAAGCCCGCCACGCCCGAGCGCACCTTCGGCTACTACCGCTTCGAGATTCTGGCCGCCCTCACCAACGCGGTGGTGCTGATTCTGATTTCGATTTACATCCTCTACGAGGCGTATTTCCGCTTTCTCAACCCGCCCAAGGTGGAGAGCACCACCATGATGTGGGTGGCCGGCGTGGGCATGCTGGTCAACTTATACGGCGTGTACCTGCTGCGCAAAAGCTCGGGCGAGAGCCTGAACATGAAGGGCGCCTATTTCGAGGTCTTGTCTGACCTTCTCACATCGGTGGGCGTGCTCATTGCCGGGGCTATCATGCTCACCACGAAGTGGTACTACGCCGACCCGCTGCTCTCGGCCGGCATTGGGCTGTTCATCCTGCCCCGCACCTGGGCCCTGCTCAAGGAGTCGGTGAACGTGCTGCTGGAGGGCACCCCGGCCGACGTGAACCTGGAAGCCATGCGCCAGGGGCTGCTGCAGGTGCCCGGCGTGGCGGCCGTGCACGACCTGCACGCCTGGGTGCTCACCTCGGGCGTCAACGCGCTGAGCCTCCACGTGGTGCTGACCGACGAAGCCCGCCACGAGGACGTGCTCACCCGCACCCACGACTACCTCACGACCAAGCACCCCATTCAGCACGCCACCATCCAGGTGGAACGCGGCGACTTCGCCCAGCACGAAACGCACCTGTAAGCGCACGACACGCAACCCCCGCAAATTGCTAAGGCTTGATACTCTTACCATCGTTCATGGAGTCAGTTAACTCCCCTACGAATCGCCAGCGGGCCGAGCGTGGCCAGGCCTCTACCCTGTGGGGCATCGGGGCCAACGTGGCCTTGGTGCTGGGCAAGGGCACGGCCGGGGTGCTGGGCAACTCCTACGCCCTGATTGCCGATGCCATTGAGTCGGCCACCGACATCGTCAGTTCTGGCATTGTGTGGCTGGGGCTGCGCACCGCCGCCCGGGAACCGGACGATAATCACCCATACGGCCACGGCAAGGCCGAACCGCTGGCGGCCATGCTGGTGGCGGGGGCGCTGCTGGCGGCTGCGGCCTACATCGCCTACGAGAGCATCCTGCGTATCCAGACGCCCCACCAGCTGCCCGCCCGTTTCACGCTGGCGGTGCTGGCTGTCATTATTGCCATCAAGGAAACGCTCTACCGCCGGGTGCTGCGCGTGGGCCAGGAAGTGGAAAGCGCGGCGGTGAAAGCCGATGCCTGGCACCACCGCGCCGACGCCATTACTTCGGCTACGGCGTTTGTGGGCATCGGCATTGCCCTGCTGGGGGGCCCCGGCTACGAAAGTGCCGACGACTGGGCAGCGCTCGTGGCCTGCGCCTTTATCGTGTACAACGCGTACCACATTTTCCGGCCGGCCTTCGGCGAAATCATGGACGAGGCCCCGGCGGGCACCTGGGTAGCGGATGTGCGCGCCCTGGCCGAAGCCGTGCCCGGCGTGGTAGCCACCGAGAAATGCTTTGTGCGCAAGATGGGCCTGGAATTTTTTGTCGACCTGCACGTGCTGGTCGATGGAGGCATTAGCGTGCGCGAGGGCCATGCCATTGCCGGCGCCGTGAAAGCGGCCATCAAGCGCGCCCGGCCGGCGGTGTACAACGTGCTGGTGCACGTCGAGCCCAACCTCGCATAGCTTGGCCTTTTACTATCCTGCCTCACCTCACCCTTTCATTTTCTTCTCCGTCTTTCATGAATAAATACGATGTTATCATTATCGGCTCCGGCCCCGGCGGCTACATCGCCGCCGTGCGCTGCGGGCAGCTGGGCCTGAAAACGGCCATCATCGAAAAGTACCCCACCCTGGGCGGCACCTGCCTCAACGTGGGCTGCATCCCCAGCAAGGCCGTACTTGAATCCACCGAGCTCTACCAAAAAGCCACCCACCAGTTTGCCGAGCACGGCATCGCGGCCGACAACCTGCGCGCCGACCTGCCCCGCATGATGGACCGCAAAGACCAGGTGGTGAAAAAGGTGTGCGACGGGGTGGTGTTCCTGATGAAGAAAAACAAGGTGGACGTTCTCCACGGCGTGGCTTCTTTCGTGGATGCCACCACCGTGCGGGTGCAGCCCGGCGACGGGGGCAGTGGGGAAGAGCAGCAGCTGACGGCCAAAAACATCATCATCGCCACCGGCTCCAAGCCCAGCACCCTGCCCTTCATCACCCTGGACAAGGAGCGCGTCATCACCAGCACCGAGGCGCTGGCCCTCCGCGAGCGGCCCAAGCACCTCATTATTGTGGGCGGCGGCGTCATCGGCCTGGAGCTGGGCTCGGTGTACGCCCGTCTGGGCAGCAAGGTGTCGGTGGTGGAATACA
This sequence comes from Hymenobacter guriensis, assembly GCF_015773195.1. Classification (GTDB taxonomy): domain Bacteria; phylum Bacteroidota; class Bacteroidia; order Cytophagales; family Hymenobacteraceae; genus Hymenobacter; species Hymenobacter guriensis. Next base: position 7,881 of record NZ_JADWYK010000016.1, on the reverse strand, counting down.
CCGACGCCATCATCCCGACCATGGACCGTACCCTGGGCAAGGAGCTGCTGCGCTCGCTCAAGAAGCAGGGCCTGGAGTTCTACCTCTCCCACAAAGTGACGGCCGTGGAGCGCACCGGCGACACGGTCAAGCTCACTGCCCAGGGCGGGCCGTCGGCCGAGCTGCAGCTGGAGGGCGACTACTGCCTGGTGTCGGTGGGCCGCCGGCCCTATATCGATGGGCTGAACCTGGCCGCGGCCGGCGTGGAGCTCGACGAAAAGGGGCGGGTGAAGGTGAACGAGGACCTGCAAACCACCGCGCCGGGCATCTGGGCCCTGGGCGACGTGGTGCGCGGGGCCATGCTGGCCCACAAGGCCTCCGACGAGGGCGTGTACGTGGCCGAGCTCATTGCCGGCAAGCACCCGGAAGTCAATTACCTGCTCATTCCCAATGTGGTATACACCTGGCCCGAAGTAGCGGGCGTGGGCTACACCGAAGAGCAACTCAAAGAGCAGGGCAAGGCCTACAAGGTGGGCTCCTTTCCCTACTCCGCCTCCGGCCGGGCCCTGGCCGGCGCCGACACCGAAGGGCTGGTAAAGGTGCTCACCGACGCGCAAACCGACGAGATTCTGGGCGTGCACATGATTGGCGCGCGCATTGCCGACATCATCGCCGAAGCCGTGGGCATCATGCACTTCCGCGGTGCGGCCGAAGACGTGGGCCTGATGTCGCACGCCCACCCTACCTACGCCGAAGCCTTCAAGGAAGCTTGCCTGAACGCGGCCGGCATCGGGGCGCTGAACATGTAATGAGTATGCTACCAGCCCTATTACTAGCCGTTACGCCGGACGTAACCCCCTCTTGGACGCAAGTGCTGCTGTATTCCCTGGTGCCCGCTGCCATCATGGTGGTGGGAGCCGTAATAGCCGTGCTACGCCCGCCGGGCGCCGCCATTCGCAGCGCCATTCTGCACTTCGCGGCCGGCGTGGTGTTTTCCGTGGTGGCCGTCGAGCTGCTGCCCGATATCGTGGCCCGGCACCGGCCCCTGGAAGTAGGACTGGGCTTTGCCTTCGGCGTAGGGGTCATGCTGGCCCTGCGCTCGCTGACCCGCAAGGCCGCGGACAAGGAGAAGGCCAACCCGATTCCCTACTTCGCCTCGGACGTTATGTGGACGTCGGAATCCGAGAAAGCTGCCGACCAGCGCCGGGCTCCCCTGCCCATGGGCCTGCTCACGGGCGTGGCCATTGACATTCTCATCGACGGACTGCTGCTGGGCATCGGCTTCGCGGCGGGTGCCGAGGAAGGGATGCTGCTGGCCATTGCCCTTACCATCGAGGTGCTGTCGCTGGGCCTGGCCACGGCCGTCGAGCTGCAGCAGGAAGGCCAGACCAAGGCCCGGACCGTGGGCGTGGTGGTAGCACTATCGGCTTTGCTGGTAGTGGGAGCCGGCGTCGGCATCACGGTGCTGCAGGGCGCTTCCGATAACGTCATGGAGCTGGTGCTTTCCTTCGGGCTGGCAGCCCTGCTCTTTCTGGTGACCGAGGAATTGCTCACCGAGGCCCACGAGGAGCCGGAATCGCCCTGGCTGACCTCGACGTTCTTCCTGGGCTTCTTGGTATTTCTTATCCTGGGCATGCTCGTGTAGAGCGGCTTTACTTCATCGTTTACTATGAATTCCCACAAACTCCTGATTGAACTCACGCTGGTGCCGGCGGGCCGGCACATTGCCTTTTCCAAGGAAATGCTGGAAAAGGTGCACGTCTACCGCCGGGTAGGGACGGAAGGGGACACCTGGCAGCAGGTGGCGACCAACGCCCGCTCCCCTTTCATCGATACGGAAGCCTTTCCGGCCGGCACCACGCTCGAATACCAGGTGCAGCACTTCACCCAGCAAGACGATTTGGAAGGGCACAGCAACATCGTGCGCACCACCCTGATTGACCCCGCTAATGCTCACTAGCAACGCCATGCGCTTCACCGATAAAATATGTCTGGTGACCGGGGGCGGCTCCGGCATCGGGCGGGCCGCCTGCCAGCAGCTTGCCGCCGAGGGCGGCACCGTGGCGGTCCTGGACCGGGACGCCGCCACGGCCGCCGAGACCGTGGCCCTGATTGAACAAGCCGGTGGGCGGGCCCTGGCCGTGCGGGCCGATTTGGGCTTGGTGGCCGAGATTGAGGCCGCGGTGCAAACGGTGGTGGCCGCCTACGGGCGGGTGGACGTGCTGGTAAACAACGCGGCCGTGATGACTTTTAAGCCCATCACCGAGCTGACGGTGGCGGAATGGGACCTGGTGCTGGCCGTCAACCTGCGGGCCGTGTTTCTGCTCAGCCGGCTCTGCCTGGCGCACATGCAGGGCGGGGCCATTGTAAACATCAGCTCCGTGCACGGCCAGCAAACTACCGCCAACGTGATTCCCTACGCGGCCAGCAAAGGGGCCCTGGAAGCCTTCACGCGCGGCATGAGCCAGGAGTACCCCGCCACCTTGGTGCGCACCAACTGCGTGGCCCCCGGCGCCGTGGACACGCCCATGCTCTGGAACAACCCGAACGTGAAGAGCGGCAAGGAGAAGATTGAGGGCGAGGTGGGCCACCCCGAAGACATTGCCGGCGCCATCTGCTACCTGGCCTCGGCCGACGCGCACTACATCAACGGCACCACGCTGGTCGTGGACGGCGGACGGCTCAGCATCCTGTAGCGGGCCGCGCTTTCTTCTTGATTTTCTCCTTAATCCTTCGCGTATGAGTGCGTTCATGTTTGCCACCGGCATCGAAAACAGCTACCCGACCATCAAACTGCCCGACGGCACTACCCACCGGGTGGACGAGCTGGCCAAGACCGGGCACTACGAGCGCTGGCGCGAAGATTTCGCCCTGGTCAAGGAGATGGGCATCGAGTTTCTGCGCTACGGCCCGCAGTACTACCGCGTACACCTGGGACCGAATCAGTACGACTGGGCCTTTACCGACGAGACGTTTGCCCATCTGAAAGAGCTGGGCATCACGCCGCTCGTGGATTTGCTGCACTTCGGCCTGCCCGACTGGCTGGGCAATTTTCAGAACCCCGCGTTTCCCGAGCACTTCGCCGCCTACGCCGGGGCCTTCGCCGCGCGCTTCCCGGACCTGCAGTTCTACACCCCCATCAACGAAATCTTCGTCACGGTCATGTTTTCGGCCCAGTACGGCTGGTGGAACGAGTGCCTGACCAGCGACCTGGCGTTCGTCACGGCCCTCAAGCACGTGTGCCGGGCGGGCGTACTGGCCATGCAGGCCATCCTGGCCGTGCAGCCGGGTGCCATTTTCATTCAGAGCGAGTCGGCCGAGTACTTCCACCCCGAAACGCCGGCCGCGCGGCCCCTGGCCAACTTCCTCAACCAAAAGCGCTTTTTGAGCCTGGACCTGACCTACGGCTACCCGGTAAGCGTGGTCATGCACGAGTACCTGCTCAAAAACGGCATGACCGACGAAGAATACCACTGGTTCGATGACCAGAACATCAAGGCCAAGTGCATCATGGGCACGGACTACTACCGCACCAACGAGCGCATGGTACGCGCCGACGGCAGCACCTACCCGGCCGGCGACGTGTTCGGCTACTACGTCATCGCCAAGCAGTACTACGACCGCTACCGCATGCCGCTGATGCACACGGAAACCAACATGTGGGAGCCCGACTCGGTGGGCTGGCTCTGGCGGCAGTGGGCCAACGCCTACCGCCTCAAGCAAGACGGCATTCCCCTGGTGGGCTTTACCTGGTACTCCCTGCTCGACCAGGTGGACTGGGACACCGCCCTGCGCGAAAACAACGGCCGCGTTAACCCGCTGGGCCTCTACGACCTCGACCGTAAGATGCGCCCCGTGGGCCGGGCCTACCAGCGCCTGATTGCCCAGTGGAAGGACGTGCTGGTGGACGAGAGCTACGGCGTGCACATCAACTACTAAGTTTTCTTTTCAAGTGCCCGGCTTCCCGGTCGGCAATTCCCTGGCTTATGCCGCTTGCCCATCTCCTGTCGCACCGCCACCTGCTGCTGCACCTGCTCAACCTCTCGGCCCGCCAACGCCTGCTGGCGGCGGCGGCCGTCGCCGGGGCGGGGTGGGCGCTGCTGCCCGGCAGCCTGCTGCCGGCCACGCGGCTGGTAGCGGCCTGGGACCTGTTCTGCTTGGGTATCCTGGCCCTGCTATGGGCCGGCACCCACCGGGCCGACGCGGCCCACATCCGCCGGATGGCCAACCGCCAGGACCCGGGCCGGACGTGGGCCTTCGTGGCCGTGCTGGTGGGCAGCGCCGCTTCACTGGGGGCCGTGGTGCTGCTGCTGAGCAACCTGCCCAACCTGAGCCGGCGTGAGGTGGCCGTCCACGTGCTGCTCGCGGCCGGGGCCGTGGTGGGGGCCTGGCTGCTGGTGCACACGGTGTTTGCCCTACGCTACGCCCACGTGTACTTCAGCGAGGACACCACTACCGAACCACCCGATAACCTGGGTGGGCTGGACTTTCCGGGCGCGCCCCCGGCCTCGTACTGGGACTTTGCCTACTTCGCCTTCGTGGTGGGCTCCACCGCCCAGACCGCCGACGTGGCCGTGTCCTCCACCCGCATGCGGCGCTTGGTGATGCTGCACGGCCTGCTGGCTTTTGCCTTCAACACCAGCATCGTGGCCCTGACCATCAACCTGCTGGCTGGGCTCTTGTAGCGCGCCGGTTTCTTCATCCCTAACCTGTTTGCATGTACGTTCAAAAACACATTCACTGGCGCGTCATCTGGGACTACTCCTGGAAAGACCTGCTGATTTTTATCGTGTACGATTTGACGCTGGCGATTCTGCACGGCCCGCTGGGCATGACCTGGCTGGACATCCCCTGGCAGCTGGTGAGTATCCTGGGCGTGGCCGTCTCGTTTTACGTGGGCTTCAAAAACAGCAGCTCCTACAACCGCTTCAACGAGGCCCGCCAGCTGTGGGGCGGCATCGTCAACCGCAGCCGCAACTGGACCATGCTGGTGCTGGCCAACACGCAGCCCGCGCGCACGGACCTCACGCCCGAGCAAGTGAGCTACCAGCGCCAGCTGGTGTACCGGCAGCTGGCCTGGGTCAACGCCCTGTGCCTGCACCTGCGCCGCCAAACCAAGGAGCAGTGGAACCAGGCCGTGGCCCCGTTTCTGGACCCGGCCGAATCCGACTACCTGCGCATCACGGTGAACCCGCCCGCCCAGCTGCTGCTGCGCCAAAGCCAAGCCCTGCAGGAAGCCGACGGCCTGTTCGACGACCTGCAGCGCCACGCCCTGGTCGAGGACCTGCGCGAGCTGACCAACCTGCAGGGCGGCAGCGAGCGCATCAAAAACACGCCCTTTCCGCGGCAGTACGCCTTTTCCAGCGTGGTGTTCGTCTGGATTTTTATCGCCCTACTGCCCCTGGGCCTGCTAGCCGAGTTTGAGAAAATGGGGCACGGACACTACTGGTTCACGGTGCCTTTTTCGGTGCTCGTCTCCTGGGTGTTCGTCACCATCGAGCTGGTGGGTCACATCAGCGAAGACCCGTTTGAAAACCGGATGAACGACGTGCCCATGACGACGCTCTGCCGCAGCATCGAAATCGACCTGCGCCAGATGCTGGGCGAAACCGCCCTGCCCCAGCCCATCCAGCCCGTCAACGGGGTGCTGTACTAACGGCCCGGCGAACGGCAGGTAACGGCCGCCGTTTATCCTGGTCGGCTTTATTACCTTCAGTTCTGTCCCTTTCTCTAGCTGGTTCCGCTTAGTATGCTTGCAGCAGCCCGTATTGTTAAGCGGCAAGGTCGCAAAATTCTTCTGCCCTGAGTTTTATGAAAAATCGCTGCTTATTTTCCGCGCTGCTGATTGCTGTCGTGCAGTGCCTAACCGGCTGTAATTCCGAGTCCCCCGATTCGGCGGCCCACGAAGCCGATATCCACGACCAGCCCAAGGCCGCGCCAGCGCCGGCCGCCGCGCCCCCGAACCCGGCCGACTCCCTGCAGCTCCTGGTGCGTGAGCTGGACGCGGTGCGCCGCATCGGCTGCTGGGACGATGACTTTGCCAGCCTGATGGCCGTGCACCACGCCGGGGCCCAGCGCCTGGCGGCCGTGCAACTCTCGCAGGGCAAGGACTCCACCCTGCGTGCCATGGCCCAGCACGTGGTCAAGAGCCACGAAAAGGACACCCACGTGCTCACCCTGGCGCTGCGGCGCGAGCCGCCCGCCGGGCAGGAGTACCGGCCGGGCAACGCCCGGGACCCGTTTGTGCGCCGCATTGCGGCGGCCCTGGCGCCCCTGCGGCAGGTGCCGGCCCTGCCCGGCAGCCCCGACGCCGACTTTGCCACCCTCATGGAGCTACACCACCGCAGCGGCGTGGCCCTGGCCCAGGCCGAGCTGGCGTTTGGCCGCAACGCCGAGCTGCGGGATGCGGCCCGGCGCATCGTGCGCGACCAGCAGCAGGAAATCAAGCAGTTCCAGCGCTGGCTGAAAGCCAACTCCACCGGGGCGGCCAACTAAACCCGTCCCCAACCGCCCTTCCCTTATTTCGGGCCGCTGCCCAACTTATCTTCCGGCCATGGTTGCCCCCGCTTTGTCTGTTTTCAAATTCGCCGCGGCCCTATTGTTCCTCGGTCTGCTGCTGAGTGGCTGCGGCCGTAAAACCGATGACGGGCAGGACGCGCACATGGCGCAGGTCCCTTCTACCATGATGCAGGCCCTGCACACCATGGATGCGCACTCCCAGGCCCTGCCGCGCACCGACAACCTGGACGTGTACTTTGCCCGGCTCATGCGGGAAAACCACCAGGCCGCGGTGTCCATGTCGGCCCTGGAACTGCAGCACGGGCGGGATGCCACGCTGCGCGCCCTGGCCCGCGACATTCACCAAGCGCACCAGCGGCTGATTCCCGGCCTGGACTCGGCCATTGAGCGCATGCTCAGCCAGCCGCCCACCTACCCCGAGCATACCTCCCAGTCCCACCAGCTGGCCGAACTGCTCGAAGCCGCCACCAAGGGCCTGCACCCGGCCGCGCACCGCTCCATTGCCGGCGATACCGCCCGTGCGCCTGCCCAAGTCGAGGAGCAGCGCCAGGACGCCGGCACAGGCGACATCGACCGGGACTACGCGAGCTTGCTGATTCCGCACCACGAAAACTCCATCACCCTGGCCCGGGCGGAGCTGGAACTGGGCCGCGACGAGGCGCTCAGAAAAGTGGCTTACCTCATCCTGCTTGACCAGCAGCGGGAGATAAACCAGGTTCGGGCCTGGCTCAGGCAGCATCCGGGCAAGGCCCGGTAAGCTTCGGTTAGGGGATTAATAATCGGGAGGGGCTCAGGCATGCAACGGAATCCTGCGGCGCGGTGTTGAGCCGGCATGTGTGACCACCATAAGCCCGCCCTAAAGCTGCAACGCCTGGGCATTTACCTCTTTGTCGGCGTTCTGGTCCTGCTGGGCCAGTTCTACGGGCAATAGCCCGGGGCCAGTACAGTTATGCCGTAACCTGCCGCGCGGGTTACCCCCGGGTCAGGACGATGAATTTTTGTTTGGGCAGCAGCCCTAAGAAGCGGGCCATGACGGTTTTCGCGCCCGCGCCGGGCGAGGTGACCACCAAACGCGGCCACCACCCCAGCCACTTATTCTGCCAGCGGCTCGCGTAAGCGGGGCTGGCGGGCAGGGCCTGGGCGTGCTGCTTCATCTGGGCATAGGCCGCCGGCGTCAGGCGAGCCGTCACCTGGTAGAGCCGGAACGACGGCTTTTCAAACGTGGCCGTCAGCTGGCCACAAGGTCCCTGCATGATGTAGTAGGTGCGGCCCAGCTGTTCGGGAACCAGGCGCGCCGCCGTGAGAAAGGCTTGAAGCCGCCGGGCGACCACGGGCTGCGGCATGTCTTCGGTCAGCAGTAGTTCCAACAGCACATCAAAGAGC
>NZ_JADWYK010000015.1 GCF_015773195.1 Hymenobacter guriensis | reverse complement strand
ACAGAGTCGTTAAGCCCCGTTGCGCCTATGGTACTGCCTTCACCGGTGGGAGAGTCGGTCGCCGCCAACCCTATCTTTGCCCAGCGCCCCCGCGTCACCCCCTCCCCAACCCGGAGGCCGATGCGGGGGCGCTGACGCGTTTAGGCCAGCCAGGAAGATGATGTAATCTTCATTTCAAAGCTGTACAGCTTGCGGCTTATTATCAGTGTCTATTGTTCGTAGTACTTTAGCAGCGTATGACATTCGCTTATCCGGGTTTTTTGTGGGGGCTTCTGGCAATTGCCATTCCCATTGCTTTGCACTTATTTGAGCTTCGGCAGCCCAAACGCTTAGCCTTCACCAACGTAGAATTTCTGCGGGAAGTGAAGCTAGTGACAGCCCGACAACGCAGGGTCAAACATCTGTTGGTGTTGCTGAGCCGCATCGGGCTTATTATCAGCTTGGTATTATTATTTGCTCAGCCGTTTATTCCAGCCCCCTTGTCGGCAGCGCTGCCAAATGATGCGGTGCAGGTGGCTGTGGATGTCACGCCCAGTATGCAGGCCGGGGTAGAGGCTGAGCAGTCTGCGTTTGAGCAAGCCGCAGAGCAGGCGCGGGAACTGCCGACAGCCTTTCCAGCTTCAAACCGCTTTAAGCTACTAAATAGCTCAGCCTACTCAGTAGCAGGTACGGCGTTCCGCAGTGCGGTGGATCAACTGCAGATTAGCGGCGAAGGAAGCTCATTAGCTTCGTCCTTGGCTAAAACAAACAGTGCGGGTAAAAATCAGCAGCTTTTTTTGTTTTCTGACTTTCAGAAAAGCGGCTTTCCCCGCAGTCAGCTGCAAATGCTGGATAGCACCACGCAGGTATTTCTGGTGCCGGTAGCGGGTGTTGCCACGCACAATGTGTACGTGGACAGCGTCCTGTTGAATGATGCTTTTGTGCGGAGCGGAACCGATGTTGCTCTGCAGATACGCGTGCGCAATGGCGGCAAGACTGCAGCGGAGAACAGCCAAGTAAAATTGTTTGTCGGCGACCGGCAGGTGGGGGCGTTTCGGGTGACGGTGCCGGCCAATGGGCAGGCTACGCTGGCGGCGCGCGTTCAGCTCACTGGCAACGCTACGCAGGAATGCCGGGTGGAGGTGGAGGACTATCCGGTTACGTTCGACAATACCTTCTACTTCACTTTGACGCCTTCCCCCCGGATTCTGATTACGGATATTACCAGCGGAGGATTGCCAGCTACTCAACGCCTGTACAGCAACGAATCTTTGTTTGCGTACACGCACAGCCGGGGCACCGGCGGAGCTAGCTTGCCTACGGCACAGCTGGCTTTGGTGCAGGAGCTGCCGCGCATTGACGTGCAGCTGCGGGAGCAACTAAAACAAGTGGTGCAGCGGGGCGGCTCGGTGGTGATAGTGCCGCCGGGCACCCCGGAAGCGCAGGCATCCTACACGGAGCTGTTTCGGGAGTTGGGCGTGGGGCCCGTGCAATGGGAGCCTACTGCGCCGGGGCAAAAACCACAACGCAGGGAAGTAGCTATGCCCAGTCGGCAGAATCCGTTCTTCCGGGACGTATTCGGGCCGCAGCAACGACAGGCAACGCTGCCCAGCGTAGCGCCGGTATTGCGCTGGGCCCGGTCGGGAACCGACATTCTGAAGCTGCGCGAGGGGGAAGGCTATTTGTCGGGTTTCCAGAGCGGGCGGGGCATGGTATATGTATTTGCGGCCCCGTTCAGTGGGGAGTATTCCGACTTTACTTCGCATGCGCTGTTTGTGCCGGTGATGTACCGCTTAGCAATGCAGAGCTACCGTAGCACCGAACAGCCAGCCTACCGGCTCAACCAGGGCAGCATAGTGGTGCCTGCGCCTCCGGTGAGTAACGCAACGGAGCAAGTGGCTAAGCTGGTAAAAGACAGCCTGACGCTGATTCCAACCCAGCGCACGGTAGCGGGAACCCTGCAGCTGGATATTCCGCCGGGCATGCGGGAACCGGGCTTCTACACCCTGGAGCGCAATGGCCGCAAGCTGGCTACGCTGGCGTTCAACTTTGATAAGCGCGAGTCGGAACTGACGCACTACTCGGCGGATGAGCTGCGCCAGATGTGGGCCGGCAAACCAAACATTCAGGTGTACGATGCTAGTGCTGGGACGTCGGTGGCGGCGCGCTACCGGGCCGAGCGGGTGGGTACGCCCCTGTGGCAATACTGCGTGGTAGGTGCGCTGGTGTTTCTGCTGGCCGAAGTGCTGTTGCTGCGCTTTGGTACGCGGCGGCAGTCGGCAGCCGGCCAGCCCGTGGCCGTTTAGGTTGCGGAAGTACTCGTATCTTGCGCCCTTTCACGTTGGCGTTTATTTTGGAGTCTACCACTGCTGTTTCTTCCCGCCCGATGGTGCGCACGGCCGCGCTGTGCGGCCTCCTTACCGGAGCCTTGTGCTTTCTGTGGGTGCTGTTTTTGTACAAAACCGGCAACAACCCCTACGGCCCCAAGCGCACCCTGTCCGACTTTTTCCCGCCCATTGCGGCCATCGTCAGCCAGCTGTGGCTGCGGCGGCAGTACGCGCAGGGGCCGGGGCTGGCGCGGGCGGTAGGCGTAGGCTTGCTAACGACGCTGCTGGCAGCGGCCGTAGCTGCTACGGCTTTATATCTGTTTGCGCAGGCCGCCGGCCCGGGCCTTATCGAGCAGCACCTGGCCGAAGCGCATAAAATGCTGGCCGCCGCCAAGCCGCTCTATGCAAAGCAGGCCAATGGGCTGAAACAGTATGAGGCTACCTTGCGCAACCTGGCGCACACGCCGGAGGGCTTCGGGCAGGATGAGTTTCTGAAAAAACTGCTGCTGGGGACGATAGTCGGTATTCCGGGGGGAATATTTCTGCGGAAATAAGGCAGGATTTTGTTCCTTTAGGCTCGCACAATCCTTTCTCGACCCTCACAACCCTCACAACCTCATGGAAACAACACCTACTGCCACAGTTACTCCAATTTCCGTTGGCATCCGTTATGGCTTACTGGTTGGCATCATTAGCGTAATTCTGGATTTACTGCTCAAAACTACGGGTCTGGATTTTAAACAACCCTTCCTGGGATTATCCGTTGCCATAGCCATTTGGGTAGTTGGTATGGTGCTGGCCCACAAATACTTCAAGCAACATAACGGCGGCTTTATGACTTATGGTCAGGGGTTGCTGATTGGGCTGTTAATGGGTGCCATTTCGGGCTTGCTCTCGGGTATTTTCAACTACGTGTATATCAACTTCCTGGATACTAGCTATGTGAACTCCGTGCGGGACTATACGGAAGCAACTCTGGCCAACTTAAACCTGCCGGAAGAGGCCATGGAGAAGGGGTTGGCTGATATTACGCAGGAAAAATTAGGTTCGCCCTTGGCAATTCTTAAGAATATCGTGGTTGGGGCAGTAATGAGCTTCTTGCTTTCACTCATCGTTTCCGCCATTACCAAGCATAACCGCCCGCAGTTTGAGTAGTAAGCGTTTGCCGCAGCATTTTCCCGTTGAGTTGTCCATCGTCGTTCCGCTGCTCAACGAAGCCGAGTCGTTGCCGGAGCTCACGCGCTGGATTCACCGCGTGCTTGCCCAGCACGGCCTCACCTACGAGGTGCTGCTGATTGACGACGGCTCCACGGACGACTCCTGGGAGGTGATTGAAGACCTCGCTCAGGAGGACGTGCATATCCGTGGCATCCGCTTCAACCGCAACTACGGCAAGTCGGCGGCGCTGGACACGGGCTTCCGGGCTGCGCAGGGGCGTGTGGTGTGCACCATGGATGCCGATCTGCAGGACTCGCCCGAAGAACTGCCCGAACTCTACCGCATGATCACCCAGGACGGCTACGACCTGGTGAGCGGCTGGAAGAAAAAGCGCTTCGACCCCCTCAGCAAAACTATTCCCACCAAGCTCTTCAACGGCGTCACGCGCTGGCTGTCGGGTATCCAGCTGCACGATTTCAACTGCGGGCTGAAAGCTTACGACCACCGCGTGGTGAAGGCCGTGGAAGTGTACGGCGAGATGCACCGCTATATTCCCGTCATTGCCAAGTGGGCCGGCTTCCGCAAGATTGGGGAGAAAGTAGTGCAGCACCAAGAGCGCAAGTACGGCACCACCAAGTTTGGGCTGGAGCGCTTCGTGTTCGGCTTTCTGGACTTGCTGAGCATCACCTTCGTCAGCCGGTTTCGCAAGCGCCCCATGCACTTTTTCGGCACGGTGGGCACGCTCTCCTTTCTGGTGGGCATGCTTATCACAATCTGGCTGGTCGGGGAAAAATGGTATCTGGCCCTGCACAACCTGAAAGCTCGAAGTGTGACGGACCAGCCGCTGTTTTTCCTGGCGCTGGTGGCCGTGATAGTAGGCGTCCAGGTGTTTGTAGCAGGCTTTCTGGCCGAAATGGTGTCCTTAAGTGGCTCCCGCAAAAACCAATACCTGATCCGGGAAAAGCTTAATCTGAATTAACAAGAAGACCGTCATTCCGAGCGCAGCCGAGGAATCTTGCTAGTGTAGTATTTACCATTACAACATCAGCACGCGAGATTCCTCGGCTGCGCTCGGAATGACGGTCTGGTGTAAACTAAGAAGGTATGAACGTCGTCATCATCGGGCCGGCGTACCCGCTACGGGGCGGGCTGGCCACGTACAACGAGCAGCTGGCCCGCGCTTTCCGCGAAGCCGGCGACGACGTGCGGCTGGTGACGTTTTCGCTGCAGTACCCTAACTTCCTGTTCCCGGGCCAAACGCAGTTCAGCACCGAGTCTGGTCCCGCCGACCTCTCCATCGACGTAAGCATCAACTCCGTGAACCCACTGAGCTGGTGGAAAGTAGGGGAGAGGCTACGCCGGCAGAAGCCTGACTTGGTAATCTTCCGGTTCTGGCTGCCGTTTATGGGGCCGGCGCTGGGGTTTATTGCCCGCCGCATCCGCCGCAACGGCCACACCCGCGTGGTAGCCATTACCGACAACGTCATTCCCCACGAAAAGCGCCCCGGCGACCGGCCGCTCACGCGTTACTTCCTCTCGGCCTGCCACGGCTTCGTGACGATGAGCCGCGCCGTGCTGGCCGACCTGCGCCGCCTGCACTTCAAGCAGCCGGCCCTCTATCGTCCGCATCCGCTCTACGACAACTTCGGCCCCATCAAGCCTAAGCCAACCGCTCTAAGTGCCCTGGGCCTCGATCCGCAGTTTGGTTACCTGCTGTTCTTCGGGTTTATCCGGGCGTACAAAGGGTTGGATATCCTGCTGGAGGCCTTTGCCGATGCCCGTCTGGCTCGCCTGCCCATTAAGCTCATCATAGCCGGCGAGTATTACGAAGACGCCGCGCCCTACGAGGAAATCATCCGCCGGCACCACCTGGAAAACCGCCTCGTCCGCGCCACCGACTTTATCCCCAACGAAAAAGTGGCCGACTATTTCTGCGCGGCCGACATCGTGGTGCAGCCCTACAAAAACGCCACCCAGAGCGGCGTGTCGCAGATTGCCTACCACTTCAGCCGCCCTATGCTGGTCACCGACGTAGGCGGCCTGGCCGAACTGATTCCAAACGGCGAGGTGGGCTACGTGGTGCCGCCCACGCCCCAGGCCATTGCCGATGCCTTAGTGGATTTCTACGAGCATCAGCGCGAAGAAGAACTTACCGCCGGCGTGTGGGCCCGCAAGAAGGATTTCTCCTGGAGCGAGATGGTAAAGGCGCTGAAGGAAGTAGCGGGGTAAGCTAACCCTGTTATTGCTTTGCTGCCAATGACAGGATTCTATACTGGCACACTCGCCCGCACTGCCTCGAATACCTTTTCTGCTGGCAAATCCTCCATACAGCTGGTGCCTAGCTGGCAGGAGCCCCGGTAGAAGCACACGCACTGCTTATCGGGCTGCACTAGCTGGCCGCGGCCGTAGAGGTCGAATTCGTAGGGGTTGAAGATGTTGTTCATCAGAATGGTAGGCTTGCGCAGGGCAATGCTGATGTGCATGGCCATGGTCACCTGCGTCACAATGCCGTCCATCTGGTGCATGAGGTTGATGAACTGGGGCAGGGGGAACGTGCCGGGGTAGGCTGCGCCGGTGACGGCATGCAGGCGGCGGTTGCGCTCATCCTCGGCCTCGCCGCCCAGCAGGACGGGCGCGTAGCCGGCCTGCTGGAGCTGCCCGATCAGTCGGGTCCACTTTTCGTCGCTCCACAGGCGCGTGGTCCACCGGTCGCCGCAGCCCGTGTTCAGGCCGATGCGGGGCTTACCGGTGGGCAGCTGGCTCCAGTTGTAGCCCTTGTCTTCGTGGGTGTCGAACACGTACTCCTCGCCCCGAAACTCAAAGCCGCACAGCTCGAAGATTTCCTGCACGTAGGGCTTCTGGTTTTGCTGGCTGAGCTGGTCGAACACGCCGGTGAGGTACTTATGGGTAGCTTGCTCGTTGCCGGGCCAGGCCACGCCGTACTGCGGGTGCAGGCGGTAGCCGAACTTCTCCGTGGCGTGCACCAAGTCGGCCAGGGCGCAGGCTTCCTTGTCCTTATCGAGGTTGAAGAGCACGTCGAACTCCCGCTGCTGCAGGTGCAGCACCGAGGCCAGGTCCAGCTTCAGAACCTCCTCAATCTCGCCCTGGGGCAAAATGGCTGGCGTGAGCGTAAGCCAGGTGATTTTGGCCTGTGGATACTCCTGCCGCAGCCGCCGCAGCAAAGGCGTGGTGCGGATTACGTCCCCAATGGCCCCGAGCTTGATAATGAGCAGGCGCTGGTGCACGGGCGCGTACACGGGGCAGTCCTGGCACTGGTAGCCGTGCTCCTTGTTGGGACGGCAGGGAATATCACCGCGAAAATGGCGGCAGTCGGGATGAACGGTGATGCCGGAAAGAGAGGCCATAAGGCAGAATAAGTAAGGCGCAAAGGTAGCTGCCCGCGCCAAGTGAAGAATGCAGCCGGCAGAAAAAGCCCATTTGTACGTTTGTTGAAGTTGTGACATCTTGTGTTGTGACATCATATGATGTCACAACACAAGATGTCACAACTTGGCAGCGCGGCACTCAACAAGTCATTGGCTATGTCTCTCCGAAAGAAATTTGCCCGGCACCGCAGCTTTACGTCCAACCTCACGAGTACCCATCAGGTGCAGGCGCGTTTTGGCCTCACGCAGCAGCAGCTAGCAGATGTGCTGGGTGTGTCACGCACGGCCCTGGCAATGGATGCCCTTGGGGAGCGGCTGTTGCCAATAGCCGCCGTACTGGGGCTGGATGCGCTGCGCCGTCAGCTACCGCCTCCGGTCGGCGAAGCGCTGCCTCTTCCGGTGGCGGAGTCCACTCCGGGTCCCGAGGACCAGAAGACGCTGGCTATGCGGCTGCGGGGTATTGCAATAGCTGATTACCCGTTGCAAAATCAGCAGGAACGCCTGCAAACCCGCCTGGAACAGGCGCAGGCGCGGCTGCAGGCTCTGCCCGCGCTCCACGCGGCATTTCCGGAGGAGCGGGGCCAGCGCTGGCTGAATTTATTTGAAGAAGAAGCGCGGATTTGGTTGGAACACGACGGCAGTGCTCTGCTCCAGCTCACGCTGCGGCGGAAAGTGCTGGCCTACGAGGCTGCCGAAATACGGCTGCTGCTGGGCGAGCCGCAGGGGCAGGGCTTGCCCCCGCCCGTCGTTGACCGGCGTTTGCACGGTTGAACGCACGATTCGGTTTATTGGCGCGGATGGTGCAACCGGCGGGCGGGGGCAAGCCCCGCCCCTACACGCCCACGTAGTTGCTGGGCGAAATAACCCGCAGCTCCTGCTTCACCGCTTCGCTCACATTCAGCGTTTCGATGAACTCCTGAATGGTTTGCTCGGTGATGGCGCCGCCGGTGCGGGTGAGGGCCTTGAGGGCGTTGTAAGGGTCGGGGTAGTTTTCGCGGCGCAGGATGGTTTGAAGAGCTTCGGCTACCACGGCCCAGTTGTCGTTCAGGTCGCGGCGCAGGGCGGCTTCGTCGAGGGCCAGCTTTTCGAGGCCGCGCTGCAGGGCGGTGAGGGCAATGAGCGTGTGGCCCAGGGGTACGCCCAGGTTGCGCAGCACGGTGGAGTCCGTGAGGTCGCGCTGCAGGCGCGAAATGGGTAGCTTGGCCGAGAGGTGCTCCAGCACGGCGTTGGCCAGACCCAGGTTGCCCTCGGCGTTTTCGAAGTCAATGGGGTTGACCTTGTGCGGCATGGCCGAGGAGCCCACTTCCCCGGCCTTGATGGTCTGGCGGAAGTAGCCCAGGGAAATGTACTGCCACACGTCCCGGGCCAGGTCGGTGAGGATGGTGTTAAGGCGCTTTATTCCGTCGCAAAGGGCCGCGAGGTGGTCGTAGTGCTCAATCTGGGTGGTGGGGAAGGAGCGGTGCAGCCCCAGCCGGTCCTGCACGAAGTGCTGCCCGAACTCGTGCCAGTCGATGGCGGGGTATGCCACGTGGTGGGCATTGAAGTTGCCGGTAGCACCCCCGAACTTGGCCGCGAAGGGCACCTGGCTCAATAGCTCCACCTGGGCATCGAGGCGGGCCACAAACACCTGAATTTCCTTGCCCAGGCGGGTAGGAGAGGCCGGCTGCCCGTGGGTGCGGGCCAGCATGGGCACGGCCTCCCAGTCCTTGGCGCGGCTGGCCAGCTGATTGCGTACCTGGGCGTAGGCGGGCAGCAGCACCTTCACCACGGCATGCTGCAAACTCAGCGGAATGGCGGTGTTGTTGATGTCCTGAGACGTGAGGCCGAAGTGAATAAACTCCAGGTACTGGCCCAGGCCCAGGGCCGTGAACTTGTCGCGCAGAAAGTACTCCACGGCCTTCACATCGTGGTTCGTGACCTTTTCGTGGGCTTTCACCGCTTCGGCGTCTTCGGCCGAGAAGTCGAGGTAGATCTGGCGCAGATCCGTAAAAATGTCCTTGGATATCTCCGCCAGCTGGGGCAGGGGCAGCTGGCACAACGCCACGAAGTACTCCACCTCCACCAGCACCCGGTAGCGGATCAGGGCCAGCTCGGAAAAGAAGGCGGCCAGGGGCACCGTTTGGCGGCGGTAGCGCCCATCGAGCGGCGACACGGCGGTGAGGGCGGAGAAGGACGTGGTATCGGTTGGGGCAGACATGCGTATAGGGAGTTGGCCGGAAGCGCCAAAGGTACATAATGGCCTTGGCGCCCGGATAGCCCACGCAGTGCTTTTCCCTACCTTTGTGCTCCGAGCCGCGGCGGGTTCGGCACGAATCTGGTAAGGCCCGGCCGCGACTGTCCCTCTCTGTTTGTGCGCGTGAATCCAGCTACAAAGAAAAAAATAGGTATTGGTGTAGGCGTAGTAGTGGCACTGCTCGCCCTGGGCCTGGCAGTGTTCCTGCTCAAGCGCCAGGAGCTGCTGGAGTACGCTCTGCGCGAAGTCAAAACCAAGGTCGAGAAAAAGTACCCCGTAACCCTCACGCTGGGCCCGGCCCGCTTTACCGACCTCAACACGGTGCGCATCGACGGCGTGGCGCTGGTGCCCGCCGGGAGCGACACGCTGCTGCAGGCTCGCCGCATCAACGCCTCTATCTCGCTGAAAACCCTGTTCGCGCGGCGCCCCGTGTTCAGCGACCTGCAGATAGACTCGGCCCGCCTTACGGCCCGCAAAACCGAAACCACTGATAACTACTCGTTCTTTTTCGCCAAGAAAAAGGCCCCCGTGCGCCGCGACACCACCCAGGGCGCCAACTACGGCCTGCTGCTGAACCAGCTGCTGGAAACGGCTTTCGACAACGTGCCCGGCGAGGCCGATTTCCGCAACTTTCTCGTCACCTACCGCAGCCCCGACCACAACGCCACGCTCACCATGCCGCGCTTCGCCATAGAAGACGGGGACCTGACCGGGCAGCTCACGGCCGATATCGACTCGGTGGTAAACACCTTCGGGTTGCAGGGCCACATCGAGCCCGGCGACTACGCCCTGGAGGCCAATGTGTACGGCCTGAACGGGCGGCCCGTGCTGCTGCCCTACGTGCAGCGCCGCTACGGAGCCCGGGTGCAATTTGACACGGTGCGGGTGAGCCTTTCCGACAAAGACCTCGACGACGACCAGCTGACGGTACGCGGCACGGCCTGGGCCCGCAACTTTGTAGTAAATCACCCCAAGCTGGCCGACCACGACGTGCGCTTTCCCCGCGCCGGTATCGACTACGTAGCTACCTTGGGCAAAGCCTACGGGGCGCTGGAAAACGGCACCAAAATCACGCTGAACCGGATGGAGTTCTTTCCGGAAATATCGGTGCGCAAGCTGCCCCGTAAGCAGCGCCTGACGGGCAAGGCGAACGGGGTAGAGTCGCCGGATGAGCTGCTGGCCGGCTTGCAGGTGAAAGTGAATATAAAATCGGGCGAGACGAAAGCCAACGACTTCTTCGCGGCCCTGCCCGAAGGCATGTTCAGCACGCTGGAGGGCACGCAGGGCGAAGGCACACTCACCTACCGCCTGCTGGCCGACCTGGACATGAACCAGCTCGACAGCCTCAAGTTCAGCTCCTCGCTCACGGGCAAAAACTTTCGTCTCACGCGCTTTGGCCGCGAAGACCTGGGCAAGCTCAACACGCCCTTCGCGTACACGGCCTACAACGACAAAGGCGACTCCATCAAGACCTTTCAGGTGGGGCCGCCCAACCCCGAGTTTGTGCCCTTCAACCAAGTGTCGCAGTACCTGAAGCACGCCATTCTTACGGCCGAAGACCCGCGCTTTTTCACGCACAAGGGCTTTATGGCCAAGGCCTTCGTTAATTCCATTATTCAGAATATCAAGGAAAAGCGCTTTGCCCGGGGTGGCAGCACCATTTCTATGCAGCTGGTGAAGAACGTGTTTCTGACCCGCCAGAAAACCGTGACGCGCAAGATTGAGGAAGCCCTGATAGTGTGGCTGATCGAAAACACCCGCGTGGCTACCAAGGAGCGCATGATGGAGGTGTACCTCAACATCATTGAGTGGGGCCCCAAGATTTACGGCGTCACGGAGGCAGCGCGGTTTTACTTCAGCAAGCAGCCCAACGAGCTGACGCTGTCCGAAAGCCTGTACCTGGCCAGCATCATTCCGCGGCCCAAGCTTTACCGCCTGGGCTTCAACCAGTATGGCGACATGCGCCGCAGCGCCCGGTATTTCCACCGGCTTATTGCCCAGCTGATGGCCCGCAAAGGCTACATTTCGCAGGATGAGTACGAAAGCCTGGGCTACTCCGTGAACTTCAGTAACCCCAGCCGCATGGGCTTCATTCCGCGCCCCGATACTACCCGCACCGTAGTAGCCGCCGACTCCAGCCAGTACCAGCCCCTGAACCTGATTGACCTGCTGGGCGGCGGGGCCGATGAAGGCGTGAATACCAATACGCCCGTGGATGCTGGTACGGCTGCGCCCGCGCAAGCACCCCCGAAAAACTAGCGGAAACACCGTCATGCCCCGCCCAGCCGGGGCATGACGGCCATTTACTCCTCCTTTGGGGGCAGTGGGCGCAGCAACGACAGCAGGATGGAGCCCAGCAGGAGCGCCCCTACCACGCCCAGGGAAATGCCCATGGGGATGTGCACCAGCTCGGAAACCAGCAGCTTGCCCCCGATAAAAATCAGGATAAGGGCCAGGCCATAGTGCAGGTAGTGAAACAGCTGCATGAGGCCGGCCAGCGCGAAGTATAGCGCCCGCAAACCCAGCAAGGCAAATACGTTGGACGTAAACACGATAAACGTATTCTGCGACACGGCCAGAATAGCCGGGATGGAGTCGGCGGCAAATACCACGTCGGTGGTTTCCACCATCACCAGCACCACAAACAGGGGCGTGGCAAACAGCAGCTTTTCTTTGCGCACGAAAAACTTGCCGCCTTCCAGCTTGCTGGTGATAGGCAGGTGACGGCTCAGAAACTTAACCACCGGGTTGGCATCGGGGTCAATTTCCGGCTCCCCGGCTGAGGAAGCCATTTTCACGCCGGTGTACACGAGGAACGCGCCCAGCAAATACAGTAGGAAGTGAAACTTGGCCAGCAGCGCCGCGCCCACCAGAATAAACACTGCCCGCAGCACCAGTGCCCCAATAATGCCCCAGAACAGAATTTTGTGCTGGTACTCCTGCGGCACCCGGAAATACGTGAAGATGAGCAGAAACACGAACAGGTTATCCACGCTCAGGGACTTCTCGATCAGGTAGCCGGTGAGAAACTCAATGGCCGCCGCCTGGCCCATGGTGCGCAAAACCAGGTAGTTGAAGCTCAACGACAAAGCAACCCAGAACGCACTCCAGCCCAGCGCCTCGCGCATGTGTACCACGTGGGCTTTGCGGTTGAATACCAGCAGATCGAGCAGGAGCATTGCCAGCACGAAGGCCGTAAACGCCGCCCAGAACAGGGGAGTATTTTCCATGCAGCAGCCAGCTACTCCGGCCGCTGCGTACGGCCGGACGAGGATGAAGGTAGCAGAAAATCTTACCGCGTTTCGGAGGCGGAGGTCAGGCTGGCTGTGGAAACCGGCGTGGGCTCGGGCGCGGCCGTGCGGTCAAAGCGGCGGAACAGGCTGCTCACTTTCATTTGCACTACACCAAGCAACGCTTCCCGGAAGATGCCCTTGCTCATTTTGGAAGCGCCTCGCGTGCGGTCGGTGAAGATGATGGCCACTTCCTTGATGCGGAAGCCATACTTGAAGGCCAGCCACTTCATTTCAATCTGGAAGGCGTAACCGATAAAGCGGATATTTTCCAGCGGAATGGTGCGCAGTACCCGGGCCGTATAGCACTTGAAGCCGGCCGTAGCGTCCATGATGGGCATGCCGGTGATAAGACGCACGTAGGCCGAGGCAAAATACGACATCAGCACCCGGCTCATGGGCCAGTTCACCACGTTCACGCCGTGGATGTAGCGCGAGCCGATGGCCATATCGTAGCCCTGCGCGGAGCAGGCATCGTAGAGTTTCAGGAGGTCTTCGGGATTGTGCGAAAAGTCAGCATCCATCTCGAACAGATAGCTGTAGCCGCGGTCCAGGCCCCACTTAAACCCGTGTATATATGCCGTGCCGAGGCCTAACTTGCCCGGGCGCTGCTCCAGAAACAACCGGCCCGAAAACTCCGGCATCAGGTCGCGCACAATCTGGGCCGTGCCATCGGGCGAGCCGTCGTCGATGATCAGCACATCAAACGGCTTCGCCAGAGAAAACACCTTGCGAATGATTAGCTCGGCGTTTTCCCGCTCGTTGTAGGTCGGTATGAGGACGAGCGAATCGTTCATTTGGCCAAATATAATAGGTCAGCCGATGGATGTCGCCGAAATTTTTTCGGCCACTTGGCGTGCATAACGCACGCAGTCGGGCACGGAGACACCCGCCTGCCAATTAGACACCACTTCTATCCCGTAGGTTGCCAGCGCTGCCGCGGCTTCCCGCGCCGGGGCCAACTGCGCGTCGGCCTGCGGAATGGCCTGCTCCCACACGTAGCGGCGCTGCCACTGCGGCGCACCGGCCGAAATTCCGTACAGGCGGCACAGCTCCTCGTGGACGCGGGGCAGCATCACGGCTTCCGCATCCTGGGCCGCTTCGGCCGACTGCGCGCCACCCACGAACGTGGTGAACAGCACCTCATCGGCGGGGCACCGGTCGGGATAGAGGGAACTGCTCCAGATACTGCCGGCTGCGTAAGCGCCTTCCACCTTCGGGTGCAGCGCCCCAAAGCCGTGGAGCGGGTGCCGCACGTCCTGGCGGCGGTAAGCCGTGTGCACGGCGGCCATGGGGGGGTAGTACACCTGACCAAAAGCGGCGGCCTGGGCCGGAAAAACCGGCTCTAAAAGCTCCGCCGCTACGTAAGCCGGCAGCGCAATGAGCACCTGGGAGTACGCGCGGTCGGCAAAGGCTCCGCCGGGCGTATGCACGCGGTAGAGGCCGGCCTCGTCGCGGGTAAGGGCTGTAACGGGCTGATGAAAAAACACGTGCCCGGCCAGCCGGGCGGCCAGCGCGTCGGGCAGGGCCTGCAAGCCACCCCGGAGCGACACCGTGCGGCGGCGTTGCCCCACGCCGGCCTTGGCCAGCCCGCGCAGCACCGAGCCGTGCTGCTGCTCTAGCTCCACCAGCTTCGGAAAAGCCTGCTGCACCAGCAGTTGGGCCGGGTCGCCGGCATAGATGCCCGACACGAACGGGTTGACGGCGTAATCCACGATTTCCTGGTCGAAGCGGCGGCGGAAAAAGGCGGCCACGGTTTCGGTGGGGTCGGGAGCGGCGGCGGGGCGGGTCAGCTCGCGCAGAATATCAAGCCGGGCCTTCAAACTGAAAAAACCCGACAGCAGCAACGCCGGGGGCGAAGAAGGCAGCTTGCGGTAGCGGCCGGCACGTAGCACGTAGCGGTTGGCCCCCACGCCCGCTGGAGGCTCCTGAATCTGGTCGGTGAGGTCCAGCTCCCGCAGCAGATCTTCCAACTCAGGCGAAAGCAGCAGGGAATTAGGCCCCAGCTCCGTAATATACTCGCCCTCGCGGCGGCTGCGCATGTTGCCTCCGGGCTCATCGGACGCTTCAAACAAATCGAAGTCGAGGCCGGCGCGGGCAAGGTAATAGGCAGCAGTGAGGCCCGTGATGCCGCCCCCCAGAATGGCAATGCGCGTAGGTGAAGGCATTGGGTATGCAGTAGAGTAGGCTGCAAAAGTACGCCCGGCAAAAACAGGAATCCGTAGTTTTGAGCTGATGATACCTGGTAATTATTTAACTGAGCCTGCGGGCAAAGCCGTTTTCCTGGACCGTGACGGGGTGCTGAACCGCGAAATGGGCGACTACGTGTGGCGCCCCGCCGAATTTGAGGTGCTGCCCGGCGTGCCCGAAGCGCTACAACGCCTCAAGGCCGCCGGCTATTATCTGGTCGTCGTGACCAACCAGGCCGGCATTGCCAGGAAGCTCTATACCGCCGCCGATGTGCTGGCCTGCCACGACAAGCTGCAGCAAGCTTGCGGCGGCGTGCTCGACGCGCTGTACTTTGCTTCGGCCCATCCGTCGGTGTCGGAGTCGCTCCTGCGCAAGCCCGATTCGCTCATGCTCGAAAAAGCCATAGCCCGCTTTCACCTCGACCCGGCCCGGTGCTGGCTGGTGGGCGACCGGCTGCGCGACATGGAAGCCGGCGCCAAGGTAGGCGTGCCGGGCATCCTGATTGGTGAAACCGAAGCTGTGGAATTTGCCCGGCAGGCGCCCAGCCTGCTGGCCGCCACCGACCTGATTCTGGCCGCGCCGGCTGGGTATTACAAAGGCCTTGGTTTTCCCGAAAACGATGCGAGCCGCCTTCTGCTCTATGGCAAGAAGCGGCCCGCACGGTAGGGGAAGTCGGTACTATTGCCGGGGCGCGGCATCGGCGGCCGAGGCCATAATGGGCGAAGCCTGGTGCGCGGCCGGCTTCACGGAAGTGTAGGCAGGGCATTGGGTGCGGCACGAGGCCAAGCCAGCAACTCCCATACAGGCCAGGAGAAGAAATTTTTTCATGGGTAAGTACAAAGAAAAACGGTGGGCAAACAAGAATGATTTTCTTGCTGTGAAAAGGCTTTTAGTTGCTTAAACGTTCCCAAAGCCGTTTCATTATTCCTTTGTTCTAAAGTCCAGGGCACGAAAAAGCCGGCTCCCGAAACGACGGAAACCGGCTTTTATCCTATCAGCCTGAGCTGAAGAAAAGCTTACTGATGCTCGGCGCTGGTGGCAGTGCTGGCCATAACGGGCGAAGAAACACGGTTGGCTTCTTTCGTGCTGGTGTAGGCGGGGCATTGGGTGCGGTTGCAGGCGCCCAGGCCTACCAGGGCCACAGAGGCCAGAATCAGTAATTTTTTCATCGTGCGGGCAGAAAAGTTATAGTCGAAGAGGAAGTTGGAAGTCAAAAGTACAATTCCGGCGGGGGCGGCGCAACTATTCGCCCATTAAATATGCGCTATGCCTGATAGCCCAGGATGCGCATCATTGACTCTCCGTTCTGCTTTTCAGCAAACACGTAATCGGTGAGCGTGCCATCCGCGGCGCGGTCCAGAATCACGTGCTTGGGCGCCGGAATCAGGCAGTGCTTGATGCCACCGTAGCCCGAGAGGCTTTCTTGGTAGGCGCCGGTGTGGAAAAAGCCCACGTACAGCGGCTCCGTGTCCCGGTCGGGGCGGCGCTCCGGCAGAAATACCTGGTAGATGTGCTTTTCGGCGTTGTAGTAGTCCTGAGAGTCACAGGTGAGGCCGCCCAGCTGGATTTTTTTGTAACGCTTGTTCCAGCCATTGAGGGCCAGCATGATGAAGCGTTGGTTCAGGGCCCAGGTATCGGGGAGGTTGGTGATGAACGAGCCGTCAATCATGTACCACAGCTCCTTGTCGTTCTGCAGCTTCTCGTCCAGAATGGAGTAGATAGTAGCGCCCGACTCGCCCACCGTGAAAATGCCGAACTCGGTGAAGATGTCCGGCTCCGGCACTTCCTCCTCCTGGCAAATACGCTGAATGGTGCGCAGCACCTCCTCAATCATGTACGCATAGTCGTACTCCTTCTGAATGGATGTCTGGATGGGCAGGCCGCCGCCAATGTCGATGGTGGTGAGGGTAGGGCACACCTTGCGTAGCTCGCAGTACTTGTGCACGAAGCGGCTCAGCTCCGACCAGTAGTAGCTGGTATCCTTGATGCCCGTGTTGATGAAGTAATGCAGCATCGTGAGCTCAAAGCGCGGGTCGTCCTTGATTTTCTGCTCGTAGAGCGGCAGCGCGTCGGCGTAGCGGATGCCCAGGCGGGAGGTGTAGAACTGGAAGCGCGGCTCCTCGTCGGAAGCCAGGCGCATACCCACATTGCACTTCTCGCGCACATTATCGTGGTAGTACTCCACCTCGTTGGGCGAATCGAGAATGGGCATGCAGTTCACGAAGCCGTCGTTGATGAGGCTGGTGATTTCGCGCTTGTACTCCTCCGTCTTGAAGCCGTTGCAGATGATGTAGGTATCCTTCGAAACCTTGCCTTTCTGGTGCATGGCCCGGATGATGCTGGTATCAAACCACGACGAGGTTTCGATATGCACGCCGTTTTTGAGGGCTTCCTCCACCACAAAGCTGAAGTGCGAGGCCTTGGTGCAGTAAGCGTAGGAGTACTTGCCCTGGTAGCCAATCTTCTCAATACCTGCCCGAAACCACTCCTTGGCCCGCTGAATCTGGGAGGAAATCTTGGGCAGGTAGGTGAGGCGCAGGGGCGTGCCGTGCTTCTTAACCAGCGCCATCAGGTCGATGTCGTGGAAACGCAGCTCATTTTGCTCTACCTGAAACTCGTCGGTAGGAAAGTCGAACGTCTGGGAAATCAGGTCGTGGTAGGTATCCATTGAAGGAGGGGAGAGGAGAAGTTAAAAGAACTGTCATCCTGCGCTTGCCAAGGATGACAGAGGATTTTCAACTGGTCGAGCTTTTGCCGAACTTAGTGCCCGCAAAGATACCCCGCCTGCGGGGTTTTGGTTGTGCTTTGTTCGTTGGTTGCGCCGGAAGGTCCGCGCGCGTCAAGCCTGAGAGGACCCCACCCGCTCAATCGGCAAGCATCTAAACCACTCTAACCCTTTTCCTGCCAATGTAGTATGCGACGCATTAAGCTTCTGGAAGTACGCTCCGAACTCGGAGCCGGAACCCGCGGTGCCAGCCTGGGCATCGACGCCCTCAAAGTGGCCTGCCTCAACAAGGGCTCCGACTACTTCCGCCGGTTCAACTCGGTCCACATTCCGGACCTGAACCACGTGCTCTTCGACAAAACCCATTTTCCGAAGGCCAAGCACATCGACTCCATTTATACGGTGCAGAAAGGCATTGCCGGCACCGTGGAGCAAACCCTGCGCTTCGGCGAGTTTCCGCTGGTACTAGCCGGCGACCATAGCAACGCCTCCGCCACCATTGCGGGCATCAAGGCGGCCTACCCGCACAAAACCCTGGGCGTGGTGTGGGTAGATGCCCACGCCGATATTCACTCGCCCTACACCACCCCGTCCGGCAATATGCACGGCATGCCCCTGGCCATCAGCCTCGGCGACGACAACCGCCAGTGCCAGCGCAATCAGCCTGAGCCGGAAACAGAATTCTTCTGGCAGCGCCTGAAAGACCTGGGTGAGCCCGGCCCCAAAATCACGGCCGAGCATCTGGTGTACGTGGTGGTACGCGACACCGAAGCCGAGGAAAACGCCATTATTGAGCGCCTGGGCATCAAAAACTACAAGCTCGACGAAGTGAAGGCCAAAGGCACCCGCCAGGTGGCGCGCGAGATTTACGAGCGGCTGCGCTTCTGCGACATGGTGTATATCAGCTTCGACGTAGACTCGTTGGACTCGCGCTTCTCTAAAGGCACCGGCACGCCTGTGGAGGAAGGCCTGAACGTGGAAGAAGCCATCAGCCTGTGCCGCGCCCTGCTCGACAACGACCGGGTAGTGTGCTTTGAGATGGTGGAAATCAACCCCACCTTAGACTCCGAAAATACCATGGCCACCAACGCCTTCGATATTCTGGAAGCCGCCACCGACGCTATTCAGCGGCGCCTGCGCCTGGAGGAGGTAGTAAGCCGCTAGCTCCTGCTTGTCAAATCCGAAAAAGCGGATACATTCGTGGCCAGCGCCGCGGGCGTATCCGCTTGCTTTTACGCCGTATGAAACACTGCCTGCTTTTTCTGTTCGGCGCCCTGGCGCTGCTGGCCTCCTGCACCACCATGCCACCCACCACGGGCAGCGGCGGCCAGCAGGCGGCTGTGGTGGCCAAGGATTCTATTACCGGCACCGTAGCTTACCGGGAGCGAATGGCTCTTTCGCCCACGGCTGTAGTGCGCCTGCAGCTGCAGGACGTTTCCCGGCAGGATGCCGCCGCCGTGGTTATCGACTCGGTGACGCTGCGGCCCCAGGGGCGGCAGGTGCCGCTGGCTTTCATCCTGCGCTTCGACCCGACCCGCATCCAGGAGAATATGACGTATGCCTTACAGGCGCGCATCGAGGACGGCGGCCAGCTGCTGTTCGTCAGCGACGTATCGTATCCGGTGCTCACGCGCGGCAACCCCCGGCAGGTGCAGATGATGCTGCGCCGGGCCAGCCGGTAGCCTACCGGGTGCGGACGCAACTTTTTGGCTGCCATCCGGCCGGGCTTTCTACCTTTGCGGCGGCAGCAGCCGACCCCGGTGGCTGCCCATTTCTGTATGAAGCCGCACCCCCAGATTCTGTTTCAACGACGATTCTAGCGTAAGCTGCGCTGCCTGCCGGATTGCTCCGGCCGGGGGCGTCAGGTTACGCTTTGTCTGCTTGATACTCATTTCGGGGGCCAAGGCCCGCTTTCGGCCCTGGTTCATCTTCGCCTTTCGCTTTTTCCGTGCAACAACTCGAACAAACCCTCAAAGCTGCCCTGGGCGCAGCTATTCAACAGGTTTTCGGCCAGGAAGTACCGGCCAGCCAACTCACCCTGCAGCCTACGCGCAAGGACTTTGCCGGTCAGTTTACGCTGGTTACGTTTCCCTTCACCAAAACCCTGGGCAAAGGCCCCGAGCAGATCGGGCAGGCCATAGGGGAGTGGCTAGTGGCCAATACGCCCCAGGTGAGCGGCTACAACGTGGTGAAGGGCTTTCTGAACCTGGAAGTAGCCGACGCCGAGTGGGTAAACGTGTTCGGCCAGCTCCGCCAGACGCCCGCAGGCACGCCCGTGCCTACCGGCGGCCCCCAAAACGTGGTGGTAGAGTATTCCTCGCCCAACACCAACAAGCCCCTGCACCTGGGCCATTTGCGCAACAACTTCCTAGGCTACTCGGTGGCTGAGATTCTAAAAGCTACCGGGGCTACCGTCACCAAAGCCAACCTCGTCAATGACCGGGGTATCCACATCTGCAAGTCGATGCTGGCGTACCTGCAGTACGGGCAGGGCGAAACCCCGCAGAGCGCCGGCATCAAAGGCGACCATCTGGCGGGCAAGTACTACGTGCTGTTTGAAAAGCATTACCGCGAGCAGGTGCGGCAGCTCGAAGCCGAAGGGGTACTACCTGACGTAGCCAAGCGCCAGGCGCCCATGATGCTGGAAGCCCAAGACATGCTCCGCCAGTGGGAAGCCGGCGACGAAGCCGTGGTGAGCCTCTGGCGCCAGATGAACGGCTGGGTATATGAGGGCTTCGACGCGACCTATAAGAGCATCGGCGTCGATTTCGACAAGTACTACTACGAGTCGGGCACCTACCTGCTGGGCAAGGAGCGGGTGGAGGAAGGCCTGCAGAAAGGCGTGTTCTTCAAGAAGGAAGACGGCTCGGTGTGGGTGGACCTGAAGGAAGAAGGCCTCGACGAAAAGCTGCTGCTCCGCGCTGATGGCACCAGCGTGTACATCACCCAGGACCTGGGCACGGCCGAGCTCAAGTACCAGGATTTTCATTACGACCTGAGCGTGTACGTCATTGCCGACGAGCAGAACTACCACATGCAGGTGCTCAAGGCCGTGCTCAAAAAGCTGGGCAAGCCCTACGCTGATGCCATCTACCACCTCAGCTACGGCATGGTGGATCTGCCGTCTGGCAAGATGAAGTCCCGCGAAGGCACCGTGGTGGACGCCGATGAGCTGGTACGCGAAGTAGTGGATGCCGCCAAAGCCGCTACCCTCGAAAAAGGCAAAACTGAAGGCCTCACTGAGCAAGAGGCTGACCAGCTTTATCACATGCTGGGCTTGGGCGCCCTCAAATACTACCTGCTGAAAGTCGACCCCAAGAAGCGGATGCTCTTCAACCCCGAGGAGTCGGTGAGCCTGGAAGGGCATACCGGGCCGTTTATTCAGTACTCGCACGCCCGTATTTCAGCCATCCGGCGCAAGGCGGCCGAACTGGGCATTGCCGAAGACGCCGACCTGACCAGCATTACGGAGCTGCACACTACCGAGCGGGAATTGGTGCAGGAACTGGCCCGCTACGCCGCTGTGGTGGCCGAAGCCGCCCGCACCCAGTCGCCGGCCGTAGTGGCCCAGTACGCCTACGATGTGGCCAAGGCTTATAACCGGGTGTATACCGAAGTGGAAATCTTCCGCGAAGCCGATGCCGCCAAAAAAGCCTTCCGCGTGGCCCTGTCGGCCCAAACGGCGCAGGCCATTAAGGCCAGTATGGGGCTGCTCGGCATTCAGGTGCCCGAGCGGATGTAACACACGTGAGCGTTAAATTGCCTCAAATGATAAGTCCTTAGCGTATACCTCACGCTAAGGACTTATTACGTTTTAAAACCCAGCGCGGGGAGAAGACGGTTTACTTCGCTCTGCTCACAATCACAACTGAAAATGAAAAGCATAGCTGTGTATTGCGGGGCCAACAGCGGCTCCAACGAGCTGTTCACCCAGCAGGCCCTGCTGATGGGCCGCACTCTGGCTGAGCGGGGCCAGACGCTGGTGTATGGCGGCGGCCGCGTGGGGCTGATGGGTGCCGTAGCCGATGGTGCCCTCCGGCACGGCGGTCGGGTCATTGGCGTCATTCCCGATTTTCTGGCCGATAAGGAACTGGCACACCTGGGCCTCACGGAGCTGCACGTAGTAAAAAGCATGCACGAGCGGAAGCTGAAGATGGCCGAGCTGGCCGAAGGTTTCGTGGCCATGCCCGGCGGCTTTGGTACGCTGGAAGAGCTGTTTGAGGTACTTACCTGGGGCCAGCTGGGGCTGCACCGCAAGCCGGTGGCCGTGCTGAACGTGGCCGGCTACTACGACCACCTGCTGCGCGCCCTCGACCACATGGCCAGTGAAGAGCTGCTGCGCCGGGAAAACCGCGCCCAGCTGCTGCAGGATGCCGACCCGGCGGCTCTGCTAGACCAGATGGCGCGCTGGCAGCCCGTCGACGTGGAGAAGTGGCTCACGCCCCGCACTACCTGAACCCTAATGGCCCGGAGAGTAAGGGAAGGAGAGGAGTAGGTGCGAAACCGTTATCTTCGGGTAAGTGAACATCTGTGCGTAGCCGGAGTTACCTTGGCGCCGGCAAGTGCATTTCCGCCCTTCTCTCCACCGCTCCTTGTATGAAACTTGCGCTACCCGTTCTCTTACTTTTTCTGGTGGCCTGCGGGCTGTCATCGTCTACCTCTTCTCAGAACACCGCTGCTGCGCCCATGAACCCTACCACCGAACCCGCTACCGCGCCTGGCTCCGTCTACGATTTCACGGTGCAAACTATTGACGGCAAGCCCGTAAAGCTCAGTCAGTACAAAGGCAAGAAGCTGCTGATTGTGAACACGGCCTCGGAGTGCGGCTACACGCCGCAGTACAAGGAGCTGGAAGAGCTGTATAACAAGTACAGTGACCGGGTAGTAGTGCTGGGCTTTCCGGCCAACAACTTTGGCGGCCAGGAGCCGGGCTCCAATGAGCAGATTGCTACGTTTTGCGAGAAAAACTATGGCGTGAGCTTCCCGCTGTTCGCGAAAGTATCCGTAACCGGCGACGACACCGCTCCACTCTACCAGTTCTTGGCCGATAAATCAAAAAACGGAGCCGTCAGCGACGCGCCTACCTGGAACTTCTGCAAGTACCTGGTGAATGAGCAAGGCCAGGTAGTAGCCTTTTATCCATCGAAGGTGAAGCCCATGAGCGACGAGCTGGTGGCGGCTATCCTGAAATAGTTTTGACTTTGTTTTGCTTGCAGCCCGCGTTGCTCCTGCCCCTGCGGCCGGGGTGGTGCGGGCTGTA
Source organism: Hymenobacter guriensis (assembly GCF_015773195.1). Lineage (GTDB taxonomy): Bacteria > Bacteroidota > Bacteroidia > Cytophagales > Hymenobacteraceae > Hymenobacter > Hymenobacter guriensis. The sequence goes on along the minus strand of NZ_JADWYK010000015.1, from coordinate 110,687 downwards.
GCTTTGATGGGCCAAGCCCGCCGGGTTCTTTACCTTCGTGCCCGCAACCATTGCCTTCCGCATGATCCGCACCGTAATTTTTGACATGGACGGCGTTATCGTCGATACTGAGCCCGTACACCGCTACGCCTACTTCCGGCATTTCGCGGAGCTGGGCATTACGGTTTCGAATGAGGAATTTGCGCAGTTCACGGGTGCATCCACCAAAAACGTGTATCAGCAGCTGAAGGACCGGTACGAGCTGCCTTACCCGGTGGAGGAAATGGTCCTGGCCAAGCGGGCGCAGTTCAACCAAGCCTTTGATGAGCAGCCTGACCTGGAGCTACTGCCCGGAGTACGGGAGCTTATTGAAGACCTGCACGCCCACGGCCTGCAGCTGGTCCTGGCCTCTTCCGCTTCCCGCTCCACCATCGACCGGGTGATGCGCCGTTTTGCCCTGGGGACGTACTTCACGCACCTGGTCAGTGGGGAGAACTTGGCTCGCTCCAAGCCCGACCCCTCCATCTTTGTGCATGCTGCTTCGCTGGTGGGCAGCCCGGTACATGAATGCGTAGTAATTGAAGATTCGACCAATGGAGTGGCGGCTGCCAAAGCAGCGGGCATCTACTGTATCGGTTACCGGAGCGAGCATTCGGCCCTGCAGGACCTGAGTTCAGCCGATAGGGTAGTGGACCATTTCGCCGAGTTGTCGGCGCCCACGATTGTCAGTATAGAACCGCTGGCTGTTGAACGCTAAACACTCATACATTACTTCCATTTTTATGCCTTCCTCTACCGCGCCGGTTGCTTCGGGTAGTTTTGCCAAAGCCTGGCTATCGGCTTTTCGGCCGCGCACCTTACCGCTGGCGCTGGCCAGTATTATGGCCGGAGGCTTTCTGGCTGCCAGCCACGGCCAATTCCGGCCCGAAATAGTGGGCCTGGCCGCACTGACTACGATTCTGCTCCAAATTCTGAGCAATCTGGCCAATGACTACGGTGACTCCCAAAATGGTGCCGACAGCGTGCACCGAGAAGGGCCGCAACGGGCGGTGCAAAGTGGAGCCATCAGTCCGGCTCAGATGAAGCGTGGCATGGGCCTGTTTGGGCTAATGTCGTTGCTGAGCGGGCTGGCATTGCTATGGGTGGCCCTGGGCACGGCAGGAGCCTGGGTTTTTGCGGCATTTTTCGTGCTGGGCCTCTCAGCTATATGGGCTGCCATCAACTATACGGCGGGCTCAAAGCCGTATGGCTACGCGGGCCTGGGCGACCTGTCGGTGTTCGTTTTTTTCGGGATAGTAGGTGTTTGCGGTACGTATTTCCTGCAAACGCGCGCCCTTACGCTGCCGGTTCTGCTGCCGGCCGCTGCCCTGGGCTGCTTCGCCACGGCCGTACTCAACGTCAACAACATCCGCGACATCCGCTCCGACGCCCTGGCGGGTAAGATTACGATTCCTGTGCGGCTGGGCCCGGTGAAAGCCCGACAGTACCATTGGCTGCTTTTGTTGCTGGGCTTTGGATGTGCGCTGCTGTACGTGGCTTTTACATATCATTCACCCTGGCAGTGGCTGTTCGTTCTTTCTGCCCCATTGCTCCTGCGCAATGCCCGGCTGGTGTGGCAGCGGCAGGATTCTGCGCAGCTCGACCCCCTGCTCAAACAGATGGCTATGACCACATTACTTTTCACCCTGTTATTTGGCCTGGGGCAGGTCTTATAGTCTGACAAGATTTTGGCACCACCAGGGCTGGTGCTCACACAGGCATTGTTATTTTTTAGGAATTATTTCAGCCTTCTAAACAAAGTAGGTGTCTTAACACTAAGGCAATACCTGAGACGGAGGTGTGAAGTAAGCGCATAGATGTTTTTGCCATTTAAACGCAAAGGCTAATTCTGGTGAAAGCAGGGAATGGATGGCTTGCTTTTTCCACACACATAGCGTTATTTTGACCTGCTACCTAAAGTCTGCTTTCTGGATTGAGTATCAGTTATGACACCTGCTGTCTTCTGAGTTCCGCAATCGTTTAAGTTACCGCTTAGGAGTCTCCCCGCATTTCTGGTTTTCTCTGGTTCAGCTCGTGTATGAGTTGGGTTGGGGAAATTATACCCTCAGCAAGGGAGCTTTCTATGTTTGGTAAAAGCAAGTGGATCCACACCGTAAAAGCACTACGGCTACGGGTTGTGCTGGTAATGCTGTGTTGGGCGAGTGCGGGAACAGCACCGGTTGTCGGGCAGCAGCTCCTGCGGGCGCAAGGCCCCGATATGATGGATGTCCACGGTCAGAAGGTGGTATTGCGTGGCGTGAATGTGGGCGGCTGGTTGCTGCAGGAAAGCTATATACTACGTACTGATACATTGAACTCGCAAGGGCGGATTCAGGCGGCGCTGTTGCGCACCATGCCGGAGAAGAAAGTAGAAGATTTCTACCGGCGCTTCCGCAACAGCTTTGTAACCAAGGCTGATATCGATTTCCTGGCGGATCAGGGTTTCAACTGCGTCCGGGTGCCGTTTCATTATGATCTGTTTCTAACGCCCAGGCAACGGGCGTTCCGGCGACAGGCGCTTCTAAAGCCAGCTCTGCGCGCCGCCTATGCCGATTCCATAGCCGCCTGGAATGACCGCGGTCAGCTGTTCACCGGCCGCAACCTCGAAGGCTTCCGGCATCTGGATGATGTACTGCGTTGGTGCGGAGCCCGTAACCTGTACGTAGTGCTGGATTTGCACGCCGCCCCTGGTGGCCAGGGCGTTGACCGCAATATCAATGATAACATGGCGCCGCTGGACCTGTGGAAGCGCCGCGACAGCAAAGGCCGATTGGTGTACCAGGATGCGACCGTGCAGCTGTGGAAACAACTGGCTGCCCGCTACCGTCAGGATGCGCGCATTGCCATTTATGATCTGATCAATGAGCCGCACGGGCTAAGTGCGAAAAATGGGCTGAGTGACGATAATCAGGAACTGCGTACCTTATATATACGCTTGCTGGAAGCTGTGCGCGGCCAGAGCGACCAGCACCTATTGATGCTGGAAGGCAACGGGTATGGCAACGAGTACACCAACCTGACGCCGGATAAGCTCCCCGAAGCGCTTCGCCCCAATCTGGTTTACAATGCCCATCGCTACTGGTGCACCAACGAGGCTACCGCTGGCGACCCAAACCCTAACCAGATCAACCTGTTTCGGAACCTGGCCGCTTTCCGCGACCAATGGCAGGTACCCGTGTGGGTAGGGGAGACGGGAGAAAATGCAAATGAGTGGTTTGCCGCCGCTGTGACCGAGCTTAATAAGCTGAACATTGGCTGGTGCCACTGGAATATTAAGCGCGTAGAGGCTACTACAGGCATCTTTTCGCTGCCCGACTACGGTAGTATTCTTACCCCCGCTGGCCGAACCGCCTTATTGCGCAATGCCCAGTTCAAACACAACAAGATAAACCGCGACGTAGTGCAGGCGCTAATTCGTCCGGTAGAAGGCGCCCGGGCTTTCAATGCTCAGCAGCAACTGCCTGGCCTGCTGGTAGCCGCGCACTATGACCTGGGCCGCGCCGGATTAGCTTATCAGGATACTTATTCGCAGCGAACCGAGTTTGTGCAGCGGGAAAACTGGAACCTGGGCAGTCAGTATCGCAACGACGGCGTCGACCTGAGTGAAGTAGCTGACCCCATGGCGCACAATGTGGCCGTAGACCTGCTGGAGCCAAACGAATGGCTGCAATATTCCGTGTCCGTAACCCAGCCCGGTGCCTGTCAGGTGCAGGCCCGGGTCGCTAATGCTACCTCATCTGCTGCAGTGTTGCAGGTGTTGCTGGATGGGCAGCCGCTAACCGAAATTACCGTGCCGCCTACCGGTCAGAACGGTAGCTGGGTTACGCTTACCGTGCCGGGCGGCACCCTTCCTGCCGGGGAGCACCAGGTGCGCATCGTAACCGCGCAACCCGGGGCCCGGCTAAGCTGGCTGAGATTTGAACGACCTGCAGTGCCTGCCTCTGGTATGACTGGAGCTATGCGCTAGATACAGAAAGTCGATTTCTGGCTTCTGCCATCTTTGAGTGAGTGGTTACTTGTACTGGTTTAGTAAATTGGGCGGCTCTAATCACACCAATCATGTACTATCGGTTTCTTATTCGGTTTTCTCTCATGTGGCGCCCTCTGGTGGTCTGTTGCCTGTTGGCGAATGGGGTTCTGGTAGCCCAGGCCACGCCACATCATCCCGCCGAAGACACACTGCGCTTGCAAAAAGGCCTGGGTGAATTGTTTGTTGACCCTGGCTTTTACAGCATTTTAGAAGATCCCACGAATAAGCTTACACTGGCGCAAGTGCGGCAAGAGCCCTTGAACAGCCGCTTCAACGCCAACCACCCCGATAACCGGGCCATCCGCAATACCAGTTCTACCTACTGGATGCGCGTAACATTGCATAATACCAACCGAGCCGAGCAACATTGGTACCTAGAAATATTCGACTCACATATCGGCTACATCACCTGTTACCGTCCTACCGAAGCCGGCCGTTACGACAGCATCTACACGGGCGCTAAGCGGCCATTTGCATCGCGCCAGTATCCATACAAGAATTTTCTGTTTACGTTGCCGCTGCAGGTCGGTCAAACCCAGACGTATTACCTGAAGTTTCAATCAACTTCAAAAACCTCTTTCCTGTCACGTTTGCGCAACGAGCAGCTACTGGCTGCGCATACCCAAACGGAGTATGGCCTGCTCGGAGCGTTTTATGGTATTCTGTTTATTATGGTAGTGTACAATCTGTGTATTTACCTCTTCATTGGTGAGCAGACCTACCTTCGTTATGTGCTGTATGTACTCAGCTGTAGCCTGTTGTTCTTGTCGGAGGATGGACTAGGGTTTCAGTTTCTGTGGCCTAACTGGCCTTGGATGAACGAATTAGTGAATACGGGTACGCCTTTGCTGCTGCTGCTTACCTTCAGCTACTATGCCCGCATGTTTCTGGATGCCCCCCAGCAGCTGCCGCGCTACGACCGACTTACCCGGATGGTCGTGCTCATTAGTGCCGGGCTATTGCTGCTGGACATGCTTGTGTTGCAGACGGGGATGAGCTTCTGGTTATATATGCTGCCGTACGGAATGATCTACTATGCCGCCCTTCAGGTATACTGGAAGGGTTTTAAGCCTGCCCGCTACTTCTTGCTGGCGCACGCGCTGGTAGCCATTAGTGTATTGTTTTTGATTACCCGCAAGCTAGGCATCAACTTCTTTACCAATGCCTTCACGGTCTACAGCATGAATATGGCGCTGGTTCTTGAAGTGGCCGTGTTATCGTATGCATTAGGCGATAAAATAAAGGGAATCAAGGATGCTACTATACGGGCCCAGGAAAAGCTGGTAAAGCAACTCCGCAAACGTCACCATGCCCAGGATCAACTGGTGGAGCAACTGCGGCAAAATCAGGAGTTGAAAGATCAGTTGAACTCAGACCTCGAAGCTCAGGTAGCTAAGCGTACGGAAGAACTGCATCGTCAGAGCGAAACTATTGTCGCCCAAAACCGGGAGCTGCTCCAGGCAAATGGGCTGCTGGCTCTGCAATCGGCTGCAATCGAGAAGCTGAATACCGATCTGCAACGTGACTTATACCAGACACAAACAGCCCGGGTACTTTCCAAAGAAGTTGATTTCGGCGAGTTCAGCCGCATCTATCCTGATAAGGAAGCTTGCCTAGTATACCTGGCCGACCTGAAATGGGCTCATGGTTACCGGTGTCGGAAATGCGGGCACGAGAAATACTGTGATGGTCGCGAGCCTCACTCGCGTCGCTGCACCCGCTGTCGCTATGTAGAGTCGGCCACTGCGTACACTCTCTTTCAAAAGTGTAAATTCTCAATTGTGAAAGCACTTTATGCTGTCTTTTTGATACATACTCACAAAGGCACCTATTCCTCACAGGAGCTCTCACGAGTTTTGGACCTGCGTCAGGCTACTTGCTGGAGCTTTATGCAGAAAGTGCTGGATGCCATGCAGCGCCGTCGGCTGGCTTCTGATTACGAGGAAACCGAAGGCTGGACCCATGTTTTGCTGGATGACACAGTGCCCGTGGAGGAGGAGCAGGACTAGCCTGGTAAGTAAAGGCTCACTACTGGTTTGCTCCCTATTGGTCCATAATTGACTCCTGATCAAAAAAAGACAGAGAAATGCGGGATACTCCCGCATTTTTTTTATTGTTTTTTAGCCGATGCTTCTAGCCTGTCAAAAGCCATTTCTGAGGTATATAGGAGGAAAAGCAATAGGTCATTGTGTGTTCTAAGCGTAATGAATTTTTGTGCATTAACGTGAAAAACATTGTTTAAAGCGTTTAAAGCGGGTTTTTATGCTTGCATTTGCCAAACAATGAACGATATATTTGAGCCACTTCTAAAGCTCAATTATTGGCAGCCTCCTACCAGAATCGATGCTTGGAAGTTTTAGTAGAGAAGTATCGACCTTATAATGGTTGCTTATCATTCACTACGAAAATCACAATGCTGAGTTTTCTATTCCGCAAAGGATTGCAAACCATGATAAAATCGTTAGATTTTACCCCGCAATCGATGGCAACAACTGGACGACAGTCAATGATCTTGTGTAAAAGAATTGAGTTTTAAGCGTCTGCCGCCTCTTCAGACTTTGTGATATAACCTTTAACAGCACTATGCCGGTACTCCCGGCCGACAGCTGAAAACCTTTTGAACTTACCCTTCCCAAACCCTACCTTCATGACCCAACACTCTTACGCACAACTACTTCAGAGAGCGGCGTTTCTGTCCGTTCTAGGGTGGCCGGCACTGGCACTATCGGCAGTAGGCAGCCCTGGGCTGCCCACTTCTCCGGCCGCCATTGTATCTTCTCGTTTAGCCGATGTAACGGTTTCCGGGAAGGTGCTGCAGGAAAATGGTACTCCATTACCCGGCGTAACCGTGGTAGTGAAGGGCACTAGCTTAGGTACTACCACAAATTCTGATGGTACTTATCTTATTACTGCCCCCGAGAACAGCACGCTGGTTTTCAGCTTTGTTGGTTTCGTTCGTAAAGAGGTAGCTGTACCCGCAGGCGGTTCTACCAATCAGAACATCACCCTGTTTGAAGACACTCAGGCCTTGAGTGAGGTAGTAGTGGTGGGGTATGGTACGCAGGAGCGTGCCACCGTAACGGGTGCCGTTTCCTCAGTATCGGCCCGGGAAATTTCGTCGCAGCCCGTGGCCGATGCTACCCAGGCCCTGCAGGGCCGCGCAGCGGGGGTAACGGTAACCTCGAATGGTGGTGCTCCGGGTGGCGCCGCTGGTACCTCCGTGCGGGTACGCGGTATTACTTCTGCCGGCAACAACAACCCGCTGTACGTAGTAGATGGCTTCCCGCTGCCTGATGGTGGTGAAAACCAGCTAAACGCTATCAGCCCTAATGACATTGAAACTATCGACATCCTGAAGGACGCGTCGGCTACCGCTATTTACGGGGTTCGGGCTGCCAACGGGGTAGTGCTTATTACGACCAAGCGGGGTAAAGCTGGGGTATCCAGCATCAACCTGGATGCTTACCGGGGAATTCAACAGGTATGGCGCAAGCTTAGCCTGCTGAGCGCCGAGGAATACGCGGTTATCAACAATGAAAACCGCCTGGCTTCCGGCGACCCTATCGTAGTTGAGCGCCTGAAAAACCCCGCTGCATTGGGCGAAGGCACTGACTGGCAGGATGAAGTATTCCGCCGGGCTGCAATTCAGAACTATTCCCTGTCGGCCACAGGCGGCAGTGATGTAGCGCGCTTTGCCGTATCAGGTAGCTACTTCCAGCAGGATGGTACCATTATCGGTTCGGACTTTGAGCGTTTCACCCTGCGCGCCAACGGCGACATCCAGGTAAACCGGATTCTGAAGCTGGGCAACAGCATCTCGCTTACGCACCTCAACGACCGGCAGATTACCTCTAACAGCGGTAACTACGGTACAGTGCAGCAGGCCATCCGGATTCCTTCGATCATTCCGGTGTATCGCCCCGATGGCTATTATTACGAGCCGCGCGGTCTGCAGGACAACTTCGTAGAGGAAAACCCGCTGGCTTCGGCTACTATCACGAACCAGCGCTTCAAGCGGAACCGGGCCCTCACTACCTTCTTCGCCGAATTGGAGCCGGTGAAAGGTCTGCGCTTCCGCACCAACGTGGGCGCTGACTTCATCTTCGACCAGTATAACGCCTTCCGTCCCGGGGTACCGGTACTGACGGTGAGCACGCCCAACGGGCCTGAAACCTACAGCACGCGCTACACTCAGGCTACAGCCGGGGCTTCCGCTACGTCCTCCTACGCGCCTAGCTACCTGATTGAGAACACCCTGACCTACGACCACCTGTTTGGCGATAAGCACCAACTCACGGTGCTGCTCGGTCAGTCGGCGCAGGAGTTCAACTACAGCAACGTAGAAGCCTACCGCACCGGCTACGCCCGCAACGACCTGCAAGGCATCAACTCAGGGCCTATCAACACGCAGCTAGCCAACTCGGGTCGAGTACAAGTACCTCAGCACCTGGCCAGCTACTTCACTCGTATCAACTACGATTTCGGCGGCAAGTACCTGTTCCAGGCAATTGCCCGCTACGACGGTTCCAGCGCTTTCGCTCCCGGCAAGCAGTTTGGCTTCTTCCCGGGTGTATCGGTGGGCTGGCGGATTTCAGAAGAGGACTTCATGAAGGAGAACCGCTTCGTGAGCAACCTGAAGCTGCGCGCTGGTTACGGCCGGGTAGGCAACCCCAACAATGCGGGCCGCTTTGCTTACCTGTATACCATCAACTCCGGCATCAACTATCCGCTGGGAGCCACTCAAACGCTTCAGACCGGTGCCGCCCCCACCCGCCTGGCAAATGCTGACCTGCGCTGGGAAAACAACGACCAGATCAACGTAGGTCTGGACATGGGCTTCCTCGACAACCGCTTCGAAGCCGTTATTGACCTCTACAACCGTAACTCGCCCAACCTGATTGCCGGCGTACCGGTTTCGTTGGTGTCGGGTACTTACGAGAACGTAAACCGCAACGCTGCGTCGGCTTACAACCGGGGTATTGACTTCGCGCTGACTTCGAACAACATTCGCGGTACGGGCCGGGGGCTGAACTGGACGACCAACCTCACTCTGTCGGCTTACAAAACTAAGCTGGACAAGCTGGGCGTAGGACAGCCTTACAACGACCTGGCTGGCCTGAGCGGTACGATCCTGCGTTACGATGAAGGCGTAGCTTTCGGCTCCTTCTACGGCTTCGTGGCCGATGGCCTGTTCCAGACGCCGGAAGATGTAGCCAGCCACGCTTCGCAACCTGGGGCCGCCCCCGGCGACATCCGCTTCAAGGATGTGAACGGTGACAACGTTATCGATGATAAAGACCGCACCTTCATCGGCAACCCCAACCCCAAGTTCACTTACGGCTTCAACAACACGGTGTCGTGGATGGGCTTCGACCTGAATGTGTTCCTGCAAGGCTCCCAGGGCAACAAAATCTACAACGATAACCGCGTAATTCTGGAAAGCGCCCTGTACAGCAACAGCAACGGCAGCACCCGCGTGCTGGGTCGCTGGACTGGCCCCGGCACCAGCAACGACGTACCCCGTGCAGCAGGTGGCAGCAACTCTGACCCCAACCGCAACCTGCGCGTTTCATCTTACTTCCTGGAAGATGGTTCTTACATGCGCATCAAGGTCCTGACGCTGGGCTACACCCTGCCCGAGTCCATTATGGGGCGTCTCAGCGCCAAGCAGTTGCGCGTTTACGCCTCAGCCCAAAACCTGCTGACGCTGACCAAATACACCGGCTTTGACCCCGAGGTAGGTTCGCGCGGAGTTGACCTGGGAATCTATCCGCAGCCGCGGGTGTTCCTGGCAGGCATCAACTTTGGTTTTTAATTTCCCTTACTAGCTACTAAACAAGACGATGGCAACCATCACAAAATACACCTGCGGGGCCTGGCTACTCACTTTGGGGTTGCTCAGTGGCTGCGGCAAAGAATTCCTGTCGGAAACCCCCAACGACAGCGTTACGGACGCTAACTTCTACAAAACGGAGACGGATGCCATTCAGGCTACCACTGCCGCTTACGGCGAGTTGCTGACGACCGGCCAGTACAACGCGGCGCTCTGGGGTATTGGCGACATCATGTCTGACCTGTCGACCACTGGTGGTGGCGGCGGCCAGGATGGCTTCGAGTACCAGCAATTGGACAACTTCAACATTGCTCCGACCAACCCGCTCGTAAACCGCATGTGGGGCTCCTGCTTCGTGGGCATTGGCCGCGCCAACATCGTGCTGGAGAAAGTGCCGGGCATGAGCATCGACCCTGCTATTCAGCAGCGCTGCCTTGGCGAAGCCGCCTTCCTGCGGGCGAAGTACTACTTTGACCTGGTGCGGGTGTATGGCGACGTGCCCCTGCTGACCAAGCCCCCCAGAACGCTGGATGAAGTAAATATCCCGCGTACACCTGCTGCTCAGGTTTATGCTCAGATCGAAGCTGACCTGAAGGATGCCATAACCAAACTTCCCGCTTCGCACAGTGGCGACAACATTGGCCGGGCCACTAAATGGTCGGCTACGGGCTTGCTGGCCAAGGTGTACCTGACTGAGGGTAAGCTCGCCGACGCAGCTACCCAGGCTCGGTCGGTTATTTCCTCCAGCGGTAAAACGCTGTGGGACAACTACGGCGACAACTTCAAAGTAGCCAATGAGAACGGCAAAGAGTCGCTGTTTGAGGCACAGTTCATCTCCGGCCGCAACCAGTGGACTACGGATGGTCCGGGCTTCAGCGGCAACGAGTTCTTCGGCCCCCGCGGCCAGGGCATCGTGCCCCAGGGCGGCTACGGCTTCAATATTCCGGAGCCGGAGTTTGTGGCCGGCTACGAGGATGGCGACATGCGCCGCGACGTGACTATCTGGAAGCCCGGCGACGCGTATCCCGATGGCCGCAAGCAGCCGAACTCGCTGCCCGGCTCGCCTAATGGCTTTGGGCTGAAAAAATACTTTGTAGGTTCAGTCAATACGAACATTTGGGACTCGGAGCTGAACATCCCGGTTCTGCGTCTGGCTGAGATGTACCTGATTCTTGCTGAAGGAGTAGGCCCCACCCCGGAAGGTCTGGAAGCACTGAACAAGGTGCGCCGCCGCGCCTTTGGCCAGCCCATCAACACGCCCGGCAGCCACGACATCACTTCTACGAATGCTGACGTCTTCAAAGCAGCCGTACGGCGTGAGCGCAAATACGAACTGGCCTTCGAGATGGACCGCTGGTTTGATATGAAGCGCACCGGCGAACTGTTCACCTCGCCTGAGCTCAAGAAGAAAGGCATCAAGGCGCACAACATTATCCTGCCTCTGCCTCAGCAGGAACTGGATGTAAACCCCGGCCTGACGCAAAACCCTGGTTATTAATAGCTGACTGGCCGGTCCGCGCCAGCGGGCCGGCTGGTTTCAGTTCTCCTTCATTTCTCTGAATTCCCATGAAACATATAGTACGCGTAGCAATGTTGGGGCTGATGTTGGCACCCGCCCTGCTTACCTCCTGTGAAAAGGAAGGCGACGATTACACGCTGGAAGGTTCGGCTCCGCAGGCCAGCTTTACCACAACCGTAAAAACGACGGAGTTTCCAACAGTTGTAAACTTCACCAATACCACTAAGGACGGATTTCTTTACCAGTGGGATTTTGGCGATGGTTCGCCCCTGGAGAAAGGCCAGAACGTAACACACGTTTACAAGCGCCCCGGCACGTACAAAGTCACGCTCATCTCGGCTGGCCGCGGGGGCACGGGCTTCTCCGAAGCCACGAACGTGGTTGTAGCAGCGCCTACCAGCCCGGCTTTCGTGGGCCTGACCAACAGCACCACCACCGGCAACCGGGCCTGGATTCTGTCGAATCAGGCCGGCGCCATTACCAAGTACGCCGCCGATGGTACTACGGTGCTGTCGTCCTCAGAAGCTGGTGGCATTCCAGCCTGCCAGGCTGATGATGAGGTGACCTTCACCAGCACCTATGCTTACAGCTACAGCGCCGGTGACCAGACTTACTCGAACGGCGCCTGTGGTGACGCCAAAACCGGTACTTCCGACTTCATATTCACGCCTACCGGTACTACCGGTGGCAAGATTACGCTGCAGAAGGAAGGCTCCTTTATCGGCGAAACCACGCCTACCAAAAGCCGCACCTATGAAATAGTTGAAGTGTCAGAAACGACGTTGAAACTGCGTACGGAAAATGCCGATGGCACCTTCACCCAGTACTCGTACCGTCCTCAGCTCTCAGCTCTGGACCGGGTGAAGCTGCTGCTGACCGGTGCTACTTCCAAGACGTGGATGCTGCAGAATGACGTGGATGCCCCCATCGTGGTAGGCACCGAGAGCAATCCGTCAGCTTATTTCCCCGGAGTAAAAGCCGGAGAGTTGCCGACTTGCCAGTCGGACGACGAATATACCTTCTCGGCATCAGATAAATTCACGTACAACGCCAAAGGAGAAACCTACGTGGCCGGGCCTTACGCATGCCAGGCACCCCGCTCGGGTACGTCTGACTTCTCGTTCGGGCCTGCCGATGGCGAAGGTATTGCCATGTTTGAGTTCAAGAAAGCCGGCACCTTCATTGGCGTGACGGACGCTCCAGACCTAACGTACCGCATCATCTCCATCGACGATACGCACATGGTTATCCGGGCCGGGCGCCCAAGCGGTACCGTATTCCAGATGAAACTTGTAGCTAAGCCCTAAGGTTGGGGAGCTACAAACTTCATCTTTCATTCTTGACATGAAAAAAAACCTCCTTTTTATCAACCGAATCCTGTGGGCCGGGGCCAGCTTAGCGCTGGTCCTGGTTTCCCAGAGCTGCACGGATGAGAAAGTAAAGCCGGGACCAACCCCTCTTCCTACACCCGTAGCCGAAACCAACGCCGAAGCCCGCGACTACGCCGCGTACACTGAACTAGCGTGGAGCGACGAGTTCGACGGAGGTTCACTGGATGAGTCGAAATGGACGCGGGAGCAGGGCGGCGGCGGCTGGGGCAACAATGAGTTACAGACTTACACCAACTCCAACGAAAATGCTTTCCTAACGGGTGGTGATTTGGTAATTGAAGCCAAACAGGCTAGCGGAACCAATCAGTACACCTCGGCCCGCCTCATTACCAAAGGCAAAAAGGATTTTCAGTTTGGCCGTATCGACGTTCGCGCCAAGCTGCCCAAGGGCCGCGGAATATGGCCGGCTATCTGGATGCTGGGTTCCAACATCGACCAGGTGAACTGGCCGGTGTGCGGCGAAATCGACATCATGGAAATGAAAGGCAGCCAACCCAACCAGGTGCTGTCGACGATGCACTACGCCAACAGCATGGGTAACCGTGAGTACAAAAGCAACCAGTGGCAGACACTGGCCGAAGGTACCTACGCCGACGATTACCACCTGTACAGCATGGTGCGCAGCAAAGACCTGATCCGGACGTACATAGATGGCCGGGAAGTCTTTTCGTTCTCGCCAGGTAACGCTTCACCCAACCCGTTCAACAACCCGTTCTTCATGATTCTGAACGTTGCGGTGGGCGGCAACTTTGACGGTAACCCCAACGGCTCTACCGTTTTTCCGCAGCAGATGCGGGTTGATTACGTTCGTTTTTACCAGTACAAGGACACCAAGTAAACCAGTGCGCACCCGTCGGATGCTGGGTGGGAAACAATGCCCCGACGGGCGGAGCTGCAACCGCACAGCACTGGTTTAGGAAGTAGCCCCCGGCGGATACCGCCGGGGTGCTGCTACCTAACTAAGAGAACTTGTTAAGTGTACTTGCCTTGCTGCGGGGGCTATAAATGCTGCGTGGCAATGTAGACATAAGCACTGCTTCTCTACTGAGTCTGACAGTACACCGGCAGACAGGGGCCATTGCGTGGCCACAACCCGGAGTACTACTACGGCCATCTGGTCGTGTTCCCTGCGAATCCTCCGGCTGTTATTCAGCCGCTGTTGATATTTTCTCACTTTGTTTTCGGCTAGCAGTATCCACTCAAAACAGGTGGAATTCTTCCGTATGCTTTTTAGTGGCGGTAGCGCCCCTTACTGCTCGTTTGTAACCTCTTGCTAATGAAGCTGCGAAATTCGCTTTCTGTCTTGCTGCTGGAGGGCTTGCTGGCGACTGGGGCTTGTACTACGCCACTGACGCCGCCCAAAGGTACTGGTACTACCGGCGGCTCTACTGCCATCAAATACACTTTCAAGGAACTAGCCTGGCAGGATGAGTTTGACCAGAATGGCCTGCCCGACCCAGCTAAATGGGGCTACGACGAAGGTGGTAGCGGCTGGGGAAACAGGGAGCTACAGTTTTACACCAAGGCCCGTTCGGAAAACGCCCGCGTTGAGAATGGCAACCTAGTGATAGAAGCGCGGCGTGAGCAGCTGAACCCGGGTAACGCCTATACATCTGCTCGGCTGGTTTCGCTTGGGGGCGCCGGAAAAGGAGGTAGCCAGGCCTACGGCCGCTTTGAAATCCGGGCGCAGCTGCCAGGGGGGCGCGGCATCTGGCCTGCCATCTGGATGCTGCCCGATGATTGGCCGTACGGCAATAAAAGCTGGCCTGATAACGGCGAAATTGACATTATGGAGTACGTAGGGTATGACCCCGGTGTGGTACACGCTTCCACCCACTGCAACAAATACTACTTCCGTACCAACAACCAAAAAACGGCTACCATTCAGGTGGCTGATGCCACCAGCGCATTTCATGTATATGCGGTGGAATGGACGCCCGAATCCATTACGGCCTTTGTGGATGACAAGGCGTATTTCACCAGCACCAACGAGCGCACGGGCTGGGAAGTCTGGCCCTGGGACCACCCGTTTCACCTGCTGCTGAACGTAGCGGTGGGAGGCGAGTGGGGTGGCGCTAAAGGCATCGACGAAACCGCCTTTCCGCAGCGTATGCTGGTGGATTACGTGCGTATCTATCGCATGAAAGCAGAATAAAACATAGCGGGCAGGGGAGACGCCCCACCCGCTGTTTATCCGCCCCGGCGCAGGCTCTGCCTCGTTGGTTCGGTTCCGGGGCCGGCGTAGCAATGTAAGGGGAGCACGCCGGCCCTTTAGGAACAGCAGAAAAGCCGCTTTCCTCAGAGAAGGTGCTATTTCGTTTGGACTGCTTTGTTTGGGCTGCTTTGCCGGCTGTCCGGCTGCTTTCATTTTTGTTTGCGACAACTCAGGAATTACTGAAACCAGCATCTAATCACTTTCTAGCATGATGAAAACATCTACCTGCACTCTGTACCAACTGCCTCTTGAAACGGGCGGACAGGTAACCACGCAGAAACTAGGTGGGCAACATTAATATTGCTATAGCTTTGCCACTCCGCTCCTGATCAGCCTATACCCGGTCGGCTGCCGTCGCACCGGCCGGGTATAGGCTATTTTGTGCCCTTCCCGGGCTGTTTGCTCACCTTTTTTTCGCTCGACTATGGCTCTGGCCGCTCCCTCCTCAGTTTCTGCCCCCGCCACTACCGACCCTTCGGGGGCATCGCCTCGCTACACGTCGGCTCTGGCTTCGCTCACGGTCCTGTTTTTCATGATGGGGTTCATTACCTGTCTGAACGACATCCTGATTCCTTACCTCAAGGCCATTTTCGACCTGAGTTACGCGCAGGCCAACCTCATCAACCTGTGCTTCTTCGGGGCCTACTTCTTCATGGGTATCCCTGCAGGATTTCTGGTGCAGCGCATCGGGTACAAAGGCGGCATGCTGGTAGGATTTATGGTAGCGGCGCTGGGCTGCTTCCTGTTTTACCCGGCCGCCGACAGCCGTTCCTACGGGTTCTTTCTGGCTGCCTTATTTGTACTGGCTACCGGGGTAGTCCTGTTGCAGGTAGCCGGCAACCCCTACGTGGCTATTCTGGGCCCGCCCCAGTCAGCGCCGGCCCGGCTTACCCTCACGCAGGCCTTCAACTCGCTGGGCACTACGGTAGCTCCGCTGTTGGGCTCAGCCCTGATTCTCTCTAACCTGCCCGACCTGGATACCGCTACCTCGGCCGCTGCCATTGATGTGCGTGCCGTGCAAACGCCATATCTGGCCATAGGGGGCGTGCTGCTGGTTATCAGCATCCTGTTGGCTTTTCTGAAACTGCCGCGCATCACCCACGCCGAAGAGCCGGCCGGGCAGGCCGGGCGTCAGATCTGGCACTACCGGCACCTGCTGCTAGGAGCAGTAGGCATCTTCGCCTACGTGGGCGGGGAGGTAGCCATTGGTTCTCATATCGTTTCCTACCTGCACCTGCCCGATGTGGCTGGTCTGGCGCCTAAAGTGGCCGGCGACAAAGTGGCCTACTACTGGGGGGGCGCTATGGTGGGCCGCTTCCTGGGCGCCTACCTGCTCAATAAACTGAATCCTGGCCGTCTGCTGGCCTTTACGGCCGTAGGCGCAGTGGTACTTATTCTGATTTCGGTGGCTAGCACCGGCCAGGTAGCTATGTGGAGCTTGCTGGCCGTAGGGCTGATGAACTCTATCATGTTTGCTACCATCTTCACGCTGGCGGTAGCCGGGCTGGGCCGGCATACGGAGGCCGCTTCCGGGCTGCTGAACGTAGCTATTGTGGGCGGCGCGCTGGTGCCCCTGCTGTTCGGAGCCATTGCCGATGCTAGCTCTCTACGGATGGCCTTCGTGCTGCCCGTGCTTTGCTACCTCTACATCATGTGGTACGGCCTGAAAGGGCACGTTCGGCAAGATGGGTAAGGCTGATTAAGCCAGCCGTCAAATATTACTGCCGCAGTAAAGCCGCGGTCAGAAGTTTCACCCATCTGCTAGCTTCATGCTGAGTATTCTGTTACCGTTGCGCCGTACGGCGTTTGTTTTCTCGCTGGGTTTGCTGGGCTACCACTCGGGGCAGGCGCAGCAGCTGCCTCTCACCGCCGATGCCCGCGTAGAAAGCCTGCTGCAGCAGATGAGCACCGAGGAAAAGCTGGCCCAGCTTTACAACAACGGCTTCATGACCACGCCCACCAACGAGCGGCTGAAAGTGCCCGGCTTCGTGATGGACGATGGCCCCCACGGGGTGCGCTTCGAGCGGGCTTCGTCGTTCCCGACGGGTATGGCTGTGGCTTCCACCTGGAACCGGGCCCTGGCGTACCGCCTGGGTCAGGCCATGGGTGAGGAATTCTGGGCCTATGGCAAGCATCAGCAACTCGGCCCCTGCCTTGATATAGTGCAGGATCCGCGCGCCGGCCGCAACGCCGAGGCCGGTGGCGAAGACCCTTTCCTCATCGGGCAGCTGAGCGGCTACATCATTCGCGGCATCCAGACCACGCCGGTGATGGCCACGGCCAAGCACTTCATGATTGAAGGCAAGCAGAGCACGCGCCACAGCCGCAACCAGATTTTCACCGACCGGGGCGTGATGGAGCAGTTCGGCTACAACTTCCGCATGGCGGTGCAGGAAGGCGGCGCGCTCAGCGTGATGTCTTCCTACAATCTGATCAACGGGGAACATGCGGCCGAAAGTCCGTACCTGATGAACACGGTGCTGCGCCAGCGCTGGGGTTTCCCGTTCTATGTAGTATCCGACTGGGACGCGGTGCACGACAGCCAGAAAGCCATTGTGGCCGGCAACGACGTGTGCATGGGCTCCGACGACTACCAGAAAGATCTGCCCGGCCTCGTCGCCAGCGGCAAAGTGCCCATGACGGTGATTGACGCGGCCGTGCGTAACGTGCTCCGTTCCAAAATCATGGCCGGGATGCTGGATTTCTACCCGACTTCCACGCCTGCTAAATCGGCCAACACGCCCGCCCACCAGGAAGTAGCCCTGCAGGGAGCCCGCGAGTCCGTGGTGCTGCTGAAAAATGCGGGCAATGTGCTGCCTTTCAACAAGAGCACAACCAGGCACATTGCCGTTATCGGACCCAACGCCGACCAGTCGAACCTGAACTGCTTTGGCAGCAGCGAAACGACGCCGGCCTACGCCGTGAGCCTCAAGCAGGCACTGGATACCAAGCTGGGCGCTACCAAGGTATACTACGCCAAGGGCTGCGATATTAACAGCATCGACACTACCGGCTTCCGGGCAGCTACCGAGCTGGCCCGCCAGGCCGATGTGGTGGTGTTTGCCGGCGGCCTCGACCTCACCCAGGAAGGAGAGGGCTACAACGGTGGCAGCGACCGGGTGAACAACTCCACCGTACTACCCGGCATGCAGCAGCGCCTGATTCGGGCGCTGGCCCGTGTGAACCCCAACGTGGTGGTGGTGCTGCAAAGCGGGGGCGTGTGCTCCATGCACGAAAGCCTGCCCGCCGCCAAAGGGCTGGTGTACTCCTTCTACGCCGGGCAGGAAGCCGGCACGGCGCTGGCCGATGTGCTGTTTGGGGACTACAACCCCGCCGGCCGCATGCCCGTGACCATGCCCACCGCCGACAGCCAGCTGCCCGAGTGGAATGATGACTTCACCGACGACTTCGGCAACGGCTACCGCTGGTACGACGAGAAAGCCCTGACCCCGGAGTTTGCCTTCGGCGCGGGCCTGAGCTACACCACTTTTCAGTACAGCAACCTGCGCACCTCCGCCAGCTCGCTGGTAGCTGGTGCGCCGGTGCAGGTAATGGTAGATGTGCAGAACACCGGCAAGCTGGCCGGGGACGAAGTAGCTCAGCTTTACCTGACCACGCACAGCTCGCCAGTGTGGATGCCCAAAAAGGAGTTGAAAGGCTTTGAGCGCCTGACGCTGGCTCCCGGTGAAAAGAAAACCGTGACTTTCCAGCTTACAGCCGAAGATTTCTACCGCTGGAACGAGCAGCAGAAAGCTTATCAGGTAAATGCCGGCCGCTACACCGTGCGCATCGGTGGTGCTTCGGACCGGCTGCAGCTAACCCAAGATGTGACCCTGAAAAGCGGCGCTGCCCGCCCCGATCTGAAAGTAACGGAAGTATTCAGCTTGCCCCGATTCCCCAGAGCAGGGGAGGCGGTGCGGTTCTACGCGCTGGTGCGTAACCTGGGCAATGCCCCCGTAATGGGCCAGAAGCTGAACCTGAGCTTCAGCGTGAACAACGCTACCGTAGCCAGCGCGCCCGGCACCAGCCTCACGCTCCAGCCGGGACAGGCTACGCTTGTTCCGGCTACGCAAAGCACCTGGCAAACCCCGACCGCCGGCAAAACCACCGTGCGAGCCACCATCGACTCCGACAAAAAGCTGAAGGAATGGCTGGAAGACAACAACTCGTACAGTCGGTCGCTGGAAGTATACTAAGGATTTACGCATAAGAGTGAGTGAAGAGTACGAGTCGCGCCTCCTGCAAGAGGCGCGGCTTTTTTGTGGGCATAGCACATATGCTGGCTTATGTACTAGGGCACCTTTTGTAGTCAAACACGGTGTATAGTGAAAGCCAAGATGTTATTCAATTAAATGAAGGCAGGGCCTTGGAGCTTAGCATCACCTTCTATTTATTTGTATTGTCTGAAAGCCGGAAAGTTTTGGTCTCTATCTAGAACAGAATTCGCGGCGGCATTCCTGAATTCGTGTAGCAAATTGCTTGATCTAATCTGTTGTATTCCTTTACACAATCGATTGTTATTCTCTTTTTAAGCTTCTTCACAATCGATTGTGCTCTTTTCATTCTTCCCTCATCCAATTCCCACTTTCTTTCCATGAAACACGCACTACACGAAAAGGGACCTTCAAGCCGAGTAAACGCGGCTGACGGCAGCGCGGCAACGCTTAGCAGCAGAGTAACTGAACAGTACATGGATAAAACCAACCGGTTGAACACATGGAAACGGCTGCTTCGGGCTGCCACTCTATTTTGGGTGCTGCTGATTGGATTTAACACCCCGGTGAGGGCTCTGGATGGAGCTACCGGCTCTCACGACCCGTCGACGCTCATCAAGGACGGCAGCAAATACTGGATGTTTACGACCGGGGCGGGTATCTACGCGGCGTATTCCACGGACTTGTTTCGCTGGACTACGGCGCCCAAATCGGTGTTTCCCATTGGCACCTGGCCTTCGTGGATCAATCAAGCGGTGCCCGGCTTCGACGGCACATTCTGGGCGCCCGACGTGCTGTACATGAATGGCAAGTACTACCTCTATTATTCCTGCTCCACGTTCGGCTCCCCGCGCTCAGCCATTGGCGTGGCTACCAGTCCCACGCTTGACCAGAACTCGGCCAGCTACAAATGGACGGACCTGGGCATGGTGGTTTCATCGGCCACGCAAACGGACATCAACGCCATTGACCCGGCCTTGCTCAAGGACAGCAACGGCCGGGTGTACATGACTTATGGCTCGTTTTCCGGCGGCATTGGTATTATTGAGCTCGACGCCGCTACGGGACTGAAGAAGGCGGGTGCTGCCGTGGTACACGTAGCAGGCGGTAGCCGGGCCTCCTGGGAAGCGCCGTACTTGTTCAAGGAAGGCAGCTACTACTACCTCGTGGTCAACCGTGGCGCCTGCTGCCAGGGCGTAAACAGCACCTACTATCTGGTGATGGGCCGCTCCACTAGCATCAACGGACCTTACAAAGACAAAAATAACGTAGACCTGCGCAGCAACGGCGGCACGCGCATCTTGTCCTCTTCCGGCAAATACATCGGCCCTGGCCACTTTGGTCTGCTGCGCGAGAATGGGGCCAACTTCGTGTCAATGCACTACTACGACGGCAACGACAACGGCAACGCCAAGCTCGATATTGCCAACCTGGGTGGCAGCGGGGCGGATGGCTGGCCCTTTGTAACGCGCGACTGGGTGGCGGCCGGGCGCTACCGCATCACCAACCAGAACAGCGGCCTATCGTGGGATGCCTGGGGCTGCACCGGTGTGCAGGGGCAGGCTATTGCCCAGGGAACGTACAATAACCTCACGTGCCAGAAGTGGGACTTCGCACCCGTGGGCGACGGCGCCTACAAGATTACCAACGCCCAGGGCGGGCTGGCGGCTGATGTGGTGAACTGCAGCGCCAGCAACGGCGCCAAGCTGCAGCTCTGGCCTTATCTGAACAACAACTGCCAGAAATTCAAGATTGAGCGCACGGCTGATGGGGCCTATCTGATGACTTCCCTGACAGGCACGCGGGTGATTGAAGTACCCGGAGCCTCCTCTGCGGCCGGCACCCAGCTGGCTTTGTGGGACCAGAACGGCAACCGAGGCCAGCGCTGGTACATTGCCGGGGCGGGAGCCCGCACTTCGGGCACCGTCACCAAGGCGGCCGCCCCTGTACTGGAGCAGCCCTTGGAAGCGTATCCAAACCCTTTCACCGACCGTACTACCGTACAGTTCCGCGCTGGGGCGAGTACTCCGGCTCAGGTACGGCTCTACAATGCCCTGGGCCAGCCGGTAGCCACGCTCTTCGACGCCACGGCTGAAGGCGGCCGGGAATATCAGCTCACCCTGGAAGGGAAAGCATTGCCGGCGGGCATCTACACCTGCCGCCTGCAACTTGATGGTAAGACGCAGAGCCAACGCTTGGTTCTGGTGAAATAGTTGGTCCTGAGACTTGAAGGTAGGGACTCATGCAAACACCTTCTCTGCGCTGCGGAGAAGGTGTTTTTTATGCGGCAGCCGTCAACCTGATTTCAACCTAAAATGGTTTTTTACGTTCATTTTCAGGTACTCTGGATTTAAGTCAAATGTAATTTTGCCTGAGCCCGGAAGTTACAAAAAAGGCACCGCTACAGCTGTAGCGGTGCCTTTTGCTTGCGGTGTGGAGCTTGTTACTCGGCGCCGGGGGAGGCGGGAGCAGCTGGGGTAACCTCAGCGCCCGTGCCCGCGGGCCGGTCGCTGCGCTTGCGGTTGCGGCCCCCGCGCTTGCGGCGGCGCTGGCCTTCGGCAGGTAGCTCACCTTCGGCCCGGGGGGCCGTGCTATCGACTTCACCCTCGGAGCGAGGCGGGCGCGGAGCACGGGGCTCCCGGCGGGGCGGGCGGGCCTGGCTTGCGCCATCCTTCGCTTCGCCTTCGGGGCGGGGCTCGCGCGGGGGGCGCTGGTAGGGCTGGGCCGGGGCCTGGCCGGCATCAAGAGCAGCCAGGGCAGCCTGGGCCTTGGCAATGCGGGCCTGCTGGTCGGCGTCGGGCTTGTCGCCGCGCTCGGGGCGGGAGCCTTTGTCGCCGCGGCCGCCGGAGCGCCCACCTTCGCGGGGGCCACGGCTACCCTCGGGGCGCGGGCCCCGGTCGTGGCCCGCGCCGCCGGAGCGGCCGCCCCGCTCGGGCCGGCCCCCAACTTTGCCGCGCAGTCCGCTGAAGCGCTTAGGGTCGAACTCGGGCGCTTCGCCCAAACCCAGGGCTTCCGTAATGCTTTGCTTTTCGACTTCGCGCTCAATCAGCTTCTCAATCTTCAGCACCCGGTCCTGGTCCTGATCGGCAATGAAGGTGATGGCCGTGCCTTTGGTAGCGGCGCGGGCCGTGCGGCCAATGCGGTGCACGTAGTCCTCGGCGGCGCGTGGAATATCGTAGTTTACTACGTGGCTGAGTGAGTCGATATCGATGCCCCGGCTGAGTACGTCGGTAGCTACCAGGATGGGGAACTGCTTGTTTTTGAAGGCCCGCATGATTTCCTCGCGTTCCTCCTGGGTCCGGTCGGAGCTGATGCCGCGGGCCTCGATGCCGAGCTTATTAATGGCCCGGACGATACCGCCCACCGCCGCTTTCTGGCTGGTGAAAAGCACCATGCTCTGCACATCCTGGGTTTTGATGATGTGCTCGAGCAGGTAAATCTTCTGGCGGTCGAAAGCCAGGTAGAACTGCTGGTCGATGCCAGCGGCGGGCTTGCTCACGGCCAGCCGGATTTCCTCGGGATTCTGAAGCAGCTGCTGCGAGAAGTCCCGGATTTTGCTGGGCATGGTGGCCGAGAACAGCAGCGTCTGGCGCTGTTTGGGCAGCTGCCGCACGATGTTGAGGATGTCATCGGAGAAGCCCATGTCCATCATCTTATCGGCCTCATCGAGCACCAGATACTTCAGGTCCTCAAACTTCACGTAGCCCATCTGCATGTGGGCAATAAGGCGGCCGGGCGTGGCCACGATGATGTCGGCGCCGGAGGTAAGGGCGCGCTTCTGCTGCTCCCAACCTTCGGATTTCCCCCCGCCGTAGATGGCAATGGAGCTGGCTTCGACGAAGTAGCCAAAGCCGGTTATCTGCTCGTCGATCTGGGTGGCCAGCTCACGGGTGGGTACCAGCACCAGCGTGGAAGTGGTGCCGTGTTTGGCGTGCGAAATCTTGTCGAGCAGGGGCAGCAGGTAAGCGGCGGTTTTGCCGGTGCCGGTCTGAGCGCAGGCAATCAGGTCTTTGCCTTCGAGAATGCGCGGAATGGCCTGTTCCTGGATGGGCGTGGCCTGCTGGTAGTTCATGGCGTCCACGCCGGCCAGCAGGTCGTCGTGGAGGTTGAATTCGTGAAACGTCAAGGTTCAGCGAGAATTAAGATGATGAATGGCTGACCTTGGTTTCCTGGTCAGCTTGCGGCAGCTGGTATTCTGGTTGAAACAAAGATAGAAGGATTTCGGGCCGCCGCGCGCAGAAGCTCAGCCGTGGGCCGGCCGTGCGGCTTGCTCCAGAATTTCCAGCTGCCAGCGGAGCTCCTCGGCCCGCACAGGATACGGCTGCCCATGGCGAATAGCCTGGTACACGGCCTCAAACAAGGCCGGATAGCTGCCGCGCGGGGCCTCCAGAGCGGTGGTGGAAAGCTGCCCGTTTGCCTCCGCCAACGTCAGCTGGCCGGCGGCTTCGGCCGGCTCCCAGCCATAGGTTGCGTCGGTGGGCAGCAGGCCGGCGGCCAGCTGGGTTTCCTGCACGTCGGCGCGGCGCTTCTGGAAGGAGCCCTGGGTGCCGTGCAGCACGTAGGCGGGCACCGGCGCCGCAGCCAGCAAACTCACCGTCACGAACACCTGCAGGCCGGCGGCATAGGTGAGGTGGGTATGAAAAAAATCGACCACCCGGGAGCCGGGCCGCTGGCTGGCTTGTGCCACCTGCATCCGCTCGGGGCGGCCAAACAAGCTCAAAGCCTCGTCCAGCACGTGGGAACCTAAGTCGTAATGGAAGCCGCTGGCGGGCACGATGGGGTCTTCTTTGAACACCTTGGGGTTGAGGCCGGGCTTGTACCGGTCGAAGCGGAAGTGCGCCTCCGTGAGCCGGCCCAGCCTGCCGCTTTCCACCACTTGCCGCACCAGCTGAAAGTCGGCGTCCCAGCGGCGGTTCTGGTAAGCCAGCAGCAGCTTGCCCTGTTTCTCGACCAGGGCCAGCAGCGCGTCCAGCTCGGCCAGGGTGGCCGTAACGGGCTTTTCCAGCAGCACGTGCTTGCCGGCTTCCAGGGCCTGCCGGGCCAGGTCGAAATGCGTAAAGTTGGGTGTATTCACCACCACCAGCTCCAGCGTCTCATCGGCCAGCAGCTCGGCCACACTGTTGTAGCTCTGCACCGCGGGGTAGGTGGCGGCGGCTTCCTTGCGGGTGCGCTCCACCACGGCCTGCAGCCGGAAGCCGGGGTGCGTGGCTAGGAACGGCGCATGAAACACCCGGCCCGACATGCCATAGGCCAGCAGCCCGGTGGAAATTGGAAGAGACATGGCTGAAAGATTAAGTGATTGAATGGTTTTCTGGATATCCGTCACGCGGTAGGGGTGGGGCTCGTCCCCGCCCGGACATTGAACGAACCCGCCTACTGATGTCCAACGCCCGGGCGGGAACAAGCCCCGCAACCTGCCGCATTGGCGCAAATGTTGCGCAGTTTGCCGAGTAAATCAGTACATCAATTAGAGTAAAGAGTGTCACCCCTTACACTCGGACCCAGCCAGGCAGCTGTTCAGCTATATTAGCCGGAAAACCGTCAACCATCTAGCCGTCTCCCCATCATGCTCGACCGTTTTTCTGACCAAGCCAGCCTCTACGCCCGCTACCGCATCGACTACCCGGCGGCTTTATACGAGTGGCTGCTGCCGCGCGTGCCGAGCCAGGCGCACGCCTGGGACTGCGCCACCGGCAACGGGCAGGTAGCCGTGGTGCTGGCCGCGCACTTTGCCCAGGTGACGGCCACCGACATCAGCGCCGCCCAACTGGCCGAAGCGCCCCGGCAGCCCAACATCACCTACCAGCTGGCCCCGGCCGAGCACGCGCCGCTGGCCGATGCGGCCGTAGATCTGGTAACGGTAGGGCAGGCGGTGCATTGGTTTGAGTTCGAGGCCTTCAACCGGGAAGTGCAGCGGGTGCTGCGCCCCGGCGGGGTGGTAGCCGAGTGGGGCTACGGGCTGGTGCAGGTAAGTGCCGGACTGGATTCGCTCATCCGCCGGTTCTACGCCGAAACCATGCGCCCGTACTGGGACGAAAACCGCTGGCATATTGACGACCAGTATGCTCGCCTGCCCTTCCCGTTTGCCGATGTGGAACATGCCCATTTTACCGAGGCTCGCCGCTGGACGGCCGAGCATTTCCTGAACTACCTGCGCACCTGGTCAAGCGTGGTGAAATACCGCAAGCAGCACGGCCAGGACGCGGTGCTACTGCTAGCCGACGAGCTGACGGAAGCCTGGGGGCAAGGTGAGCGGGAAGTGCTGTTTCCGGTGTTCGTGCGGCTAGGCCGGAAAATGCCGGAGTAGGCTCGAAGGCCAGGAATTACAGGAGTGTATTCCTGGTGAGGACCAACAAAGAGCCCCAGCCGATTTCGGCTGGGGCTCTTTGTTGGTCCTTGTTACTCGAAGTGCAGGATTATTGCACGCTCAGCCGGCGGGTAAGAGCTACGCCATCTACCGTCAGGCGGCAGGTGTAGAGGCCGGGGGCGAGGCGGGCCGCATTCAGCTCGGCGGAAAACTGGCCAGCGGGCTGCTGCTGGCGGTCAATTACCTGCGCTACGCGGCGGCCCAGGTTATCGAACACGGCCAGGCTTACTACCGCAGATTTCTGCAGGCTGTAGGGTAGCTGGGTGATGCCGGCAGCAGGGTTGGGATACACAGCGGCGAAGGCAGCCGTAGCATTCTGGGCGCCACGGTTAGCGGTAGGCATTGTTACGAGGGCCGGGCCCATCAGGTCATCGAAGTAGTAGGTGGCGCCGTTGTTGCTCGAGCCGGGCGCAATGAGCAGGGCAATCTGGTCAATGTCGGTGGCTTTTACAGTTGGGTCGAACGTGGCATTAGCAACGCCGGGGGTGAAGTCAAACGTCAGGGTTTCCCAGGTGTTAGCGGCGGCTGTGGTGGTGGCAAAGAAGTCACCGGCGTAGTTGCCCTTCGGATACGCTACCGTTGCGGCATTCTGCAGCACCAGCTGTACCCGGGTGCCGGGGCCGGGGCTCAGGAATTTCATCGTCATTTTCTGCGCGCCACTGGCATAGTCCGATACATCGGCGAAAAAGCCGCTTTTGGTACGGATGGCAATGGTAGAATACATATCGGAGGCCGAACGCTCGAATTTTGCTACCGAAGCACTGTTGTTAGCCGCGGTTTTGAATGGGTTTGGGGCTTTTTCCGTGAGCACGCCCTGAGCTACCGGGTACTCCACGTAGCGGCTGGTCTCGAAGTCATCGAGCAGGATAGGAGGCTGGCCACTGGTAGGAATAGCCTCTGTAGCCGGCCCCATAAAATCATCGAAGTAGTAGGTTGCACCGGCCGGGGCTCCCGTAACGCCGGGCGCAATGAGCATGGCAATCTGGTCGATGTCTTTGGCCGTGACGGTTGGGTCGAAGGAGCCTTCGGGCGCTTCAAAGGTGAAGGTGAGCGTCTCCCAGGTGTTGGCAGCGGCCGTGGTAACGGCAAAGAACAGGCCCGCGTAGTTGCCTGCCGGATAAGCTACTTTGTCTTTGTCCTGCATCACCAGGTTTACCCGCAAATCGGGGCCGGGGCTCAGAAATTTCATCGTGAGCTTCTGTGCACCGGATTTGTACGCCGATACATCGGCAAACTTGCCGTTTTTGGGCCGGATAGTGATAGTAGAGTACGGGGAGTTGGCATCCCGCACAAACTTGGCCACTGAGGTGCTGTTGTTGCCAGTGCCTTTAAAAGGGTTGGCTGCTTCCTGCGTGAGGACGCCTTGGGCCTCCGGATAGGAGAGCAAGCGGGTCGTCTCGAAGTTATCGAGCAGGGTTTGGGCGGCGGCTTGCTGGCTGACAGCCAGCAGGGCGGCGGCGCACAGCAGTTGAGTAAAAATTTTCATGAGAAATGGAAAAGGTGGGAAAAATGGAAAAAATAGGGGAGCATCTACTTTACAAAGGACTGGCTGAGGTGCGTGTTGCCTTTGCTGTACACCAGCCGATAAGTGCCGGAGGCCAGACCTCTGATGTCCAAACTAGGGTGGCCGGCCTGGGTAAGCACCACGCGGCCCGTAGCATCCAGTACCTGCACGGTACCGCCTTTCAGCTCAGCCGGGTAAAACAGTTTCAGGGTGCTACCGGCTGGATTGGGGTAAAGCTGCAGGCGCAGGCTGCCAGAGGCGGGGCGCACGGGCGTAGGCTGACTTAGGCTGTTGAGCAGGCTGGCTGCGGCGGGCACATCCAGGGCAACGAACTTCTGGAAGGCTTGGTCCAAGGTAGCCTGGGCGTTGGTATTGCCCGCGTGGAACTTGCGCAGAGTATAGAGCTGGTACGCCAGCTTCAGTTCCGCTACGGTGTACGCTACGCCCGTGAAAGCCTGCACTTGCTCCAGGGCCGCGAAGCCGAACTCCTGCGTAGGCTCCAGCATGGTGCCTTCGCCAAAGTCGTTGAACGTAGCCAACTGCACGAAGTCCAGGCGGCTCTGGTACTGCGTGGCCAGGTCCAGGGTTTGCTTGAGCGTCTGGCCGTCGTTGTGCGGAATCACCCAGGTGGGTCCGCCCCAGCCGCCTTTAGCGTAAAAGCTGTCGAAGCCGGGGTAGGCCACACCACCCGCTACGCCCAGGCCGGGTGCCCGGTTCTTGTAGAAATTGGTGAGGCCGGTCAGGAAATCCGAGTAAATCCAGCTGAACTCGCCCGAGGCATTGGCGCCGGCATCAGCCGATTCGTACCACAGAGGCAGGAACGTAGGTGGCGTAGGGAGCACGCCCAGAATCTGCGTCCAGTCAGCGGGTGTCTGGTATTTCTGCGGACCGAAGGTGAGGACCAGCGGCTTGCCATCGAGCTGGAGGTAGTTGGCCCGCGAAAAGTAATTGGTGCCTACGTACTGCATGTTGGCCTTAGCATCGGCGAGCGTGGCCGCAAACTGATCCTCAAATACTACCCCGAAGCCAAGGCCTACATCGGCCGTGCGCGGCACCAGCGCGTTGGTATTGCGCAGCAGCAGGGGCAGGTCGTTGCCGCCATTGCCGTAAAAATCAATCAGCACCCCGTCTACGCCGGCGTATTTGAGCAGCAGCAAATGGTACTCTATTACGTTGGGGTCGGAGCTGGCGTAGGGGCCGATCAGCGGGTAGTAATGCGCGGCAATCTGCCGCTTGCCGGTGGCCGGGTCAACGATGTTGGGATTCTGGTTGCTCATGGTCCAGTGCAGGCCCCATCTTCGGTTATCAGAAGTCTGGGGCGTCTCGAACCAAGGCATATAGTGCATATATACCCGCTGCGGGTTGGTTTTGGCTACGCTAGGCGGTTGGGCCAGGGCCGTAGCTGCCCGCAGTAAGAAAAAAAGTAAAAACAGCTTTTTCATGTACTTATAGAGGAGGTCGGAAAACAGAGTGGATAAGGACGGATTAGGATAAAATATTGACTGCTTCAAGATACTACTTTACGGCTAAGGAATGGCGATAATGCTGACGGCAGCCCCACCACCCGGCGCCAGGCGCAGCGGCAGCTTGGCCCCGGCGCGCACAGTCGTTTTGGTGACGTTGTATGCTTCGGGGTTTGCTTGCCAGTCGGCGCCGTCACCATCAGCATACACGGTGGCCATGTACTTGCGGCCTTTTTCCAGAAAGTCCAGCTTGAGCGTGGTAGCGCGGCCTTTCTCGTTGGTAATAGCGCCGATAAACCAGTTGCTCTTGCCCTTTTCCTGGCGGGCAATGGTTACGTACTCGCCGGGCTCTGCCTCCAGCACGCGGGTATCGTCCCAGTCTACGGGCACATCTTTGATAAACTGGAAAGCGGCCGGCTCCTTCTCGTAATTTTCCGGCAGGTCGGCAGCCATCTGCAGCGGGCTGTAAAGCGTCACGTACAGGGCCAGCTGCTTGGCCAGGGTGGTTTGCACCCGCCGCGTGGCATCGGCGGAGTAGTTGCGCAGCTTGAAGATGCCGGGCGTATAGTCCATAGGGCCGCCCATGAGGCGGGTAAAGGGCAGAATGGTCTCATGGTCAGGGCGGTTTCCGTCGCTAAAGGCGTTGTACTCGTTGCCGCGGCCGGCTTCGGAAGCCAGCCAGTTAGGGTAGGTACGGTGCAGGCCGGTGGGGCGCACGGGTTCGTGCATGTCCACCATCACGCGGTGACGGGCAGCCGTTTCGGCTACGCGGGTGTAGTGGTTTACCATCCACTGCCCGTCGTGGTGCTCCCCACGCGGTACAATGCGGCCCACATAGCCGGTTTTCACGGCCGGGTAGCCGTGCTGGTTCATGAAGGTATAGGCCGGTTCAAGGCGCCGCTCGTAGTCCGTGGCCGAGCCCGAGGTTTCGTTGTGCATGATCATTTGCACGCCCTTGCCGGCCGCATACTGCTGCAGCTCCTGCACATTAAAATCAGGATAGGGCGTTACGAAGTCGAACACGTCTTCCTTCCAGTTGCCAAACCAGTCTTCCCAGCCCACGTTCCAGCCTTCCACCAGCACGCCCGGAATACCATTCTTGGCGGCAAAGTCGATGTAGCGCTTCACGTTGGCGGTGGTAGCGCCGTGGCGGCCGTGCGGAATCAGTTGGCCGGCTTCGGTGAGGGTGTCAGCCCGGTTGGCGTAATTCCAGGTGCTTTTGCCCGTCTGCATTTCCCACCATACGCCCACAAACTTCATGGGCTTGATCCAGCCGGTATCCGTTAGTTTGCTCGGCTCGTTCAGGTTCAGAATGAGCTTGGAGGACAGAATGTCGGTGGCCTTATCGCTGACGATGATGGTACGCCAGGGCGTGTGGTCGGGGGCGTGCAGGTAGGCTTTGCTGCCCGTGGCATCGGGCACCAGGCGGGCCGAGAGCTGGTACGTCTGCGGATCCACGTGGAGCTGCATGGCCGGGTAGTTCAGCAGAGCCGCCTCGTGCAGGTTGATGTACAATCCATCGGCCGATTTGAGCATGAGCGGCGTTTGCACCGCCTGGGCATCGGGGGCCTCGCGCACGGCAATGGCCGTGGAGGCTTTCACCAGCGCCGCGTTGTTTACCTCACTTAGCTTGGATGTGGTGTAGGGGTACTCGTTGGTATCGTAGTCGCCGGGAATCCAGAAGGCTTTGTGGTTGCCGGTCAGGCCAAACTCCGTTACCTCGTCGGCTACCACGAAGTATTTCAGGTTGGGCTGCTGCGGAAACTCATAGCGGAAGCCAACCCCATCGGCAAACACCCGGAACACCATATCTAAACGACGACCCGGGGCCTGGGGCTGGCGCAGATGCACGGTGAGCTGCTGGTAGTGGTTGCGGATGCTTTTCACCTCGCCCCACACCGGCTGCCAGGTTTCGTCCACGTCCTTGGTTTCGGAGCCCAGCAGCGTCAGCGGCCCGTCGAAGCCCGGACCCTCCGCCAGCTTTATGCCTAACCTGGAAGGCTTGATGACGGATTGCTGCCGGTAGGAAACGGCATACGTGGGGCGGCCTTCGGCATCCAGTGCCACTGTCAGCTTCACGTTGCCTTGCTGGGCCGTGAGGGGAGAGGCAGGTTGGGCCGAGGCTACGCGGGCAGCCAGCAGGAAAAGCAACAAACAGATTCGCATACAAGAGAAATCAGCCAGACAAGCAACGCCAGCAGAAGCCGCGCCAGCGGCAGGAAAAAATTAATACCCTGGGTTCTGCACCATCTTGGCGTTGGTACTCAGCTCACTGGTGGGGATGGGCCAGGCGTAGGAGCGTTGGTCGCTCCACTCAATTTTGCCCCCGGTAGGCAGCGTGTTGCCGTAGAACTCGGCTTCGGCAGCGCCTATGCGCCAGCGGCCCACATCAAACCACCACTGGCCTTCGGCAAACAGCTCGGCCCACCGCTCGTAATACAGCGGGTTGGTGGCCAGGTTGTCGTCGGTGGCGCTGGTCTGGTCCGAGAAGGAGTGGTAGTCTACCGGCGAAGGTTCGTTGATAGGGTAGTCGTAAGCCCGCCGCTTTACTTTGTTCAGGAACTCCAGCGCCTGGGTTTCGTCGCCGCTATTCTTGCAGGCTTCGGCGTAAAGCAGGTACACGTCGGCCAGTCGCAGCAGGTAGTAGTTAGCGCCGTCGGCGGCACTGTAGGCAAAGATGTTGTTGTCGGTCGTCACGAACTTCTTCAGGCTCCAACCCTGGAAAAGCGGCTTGATGCCCGCCCCAATGCCCGAGCACTTCACCACGGGCCGGTACTGCGAGCCGTCACGGCTTACAGAGTCAATCCAGGGCTGAAGCGCACACACATATAGGCGTGGATCTACCGTTTTATTGGCGCGCATCTCCAGCGACTTTTGCTTGGTCTCGGGGTCGATGACCTGGCGCGGATTTTTGTAGGAAACCGGCTTGCTGGGGTCAAACTTGGGGTTGTTGACCAAGTGGTAGATGGGCAGGTTGTAGCCGAAGCGCAGCAGGTTCCGGTCGTGCATAAACTCGTTGCCGTAGCCCATGTTGTTGTTCGGGCCGTTTTCGGTGCCATCGTCCCCCAGGATGCTGGGCGACCAGATCAGGCCCTGGCTGGTGGTGAGGTTGGCATTTACTCCGTCGATGAAAATGCCGTAGCCAGGTGTGGTGCGGTCCACGTTTATCTCAAACAAGGACTCCTCGTTGAATTCGTTGCCACTTTGCGCGTTGAAGGCATTCTTGTACTTGCTGAAGGGCATCAGCGCTTTGCCGCTGTTGGTTATCACATCCAGGAGCACCGGCTTGGCATTGGTCCAGTCCTGGGTGAACACGTAGGCTTTGCCCAGCAAACCCTTGGCGGCCCACTCCGTCACGCGGCCCTGGTCTACGCCGGTGCGCTCGATGCCGTGGAGCAGCTCCGCCGATTTTTTCAGGTCGCTGATGATGAAGTCCCATACTTCCCGGGCCGAGGCGCGGGGCTTTTGCGTTTCTTCCAGCGTGGCGGGAATAGTTGAGAAGAGCGGCACCCCCAGTTTGTCGTTTCCGCCGCCGGCCGAGATGTAGCCCTCGCCATAAAAGCATTCCAGGTGGTAGTAGTAGAGCGCCCGCAGAAAGTAGGCCTCGCCGCGTAGTGTGTTCACGGCCTTCTGCTCCGAGGGGGCCATGTAGTTTTTCTCGTAGAAGTCGGCGCGGTCCAGAAAGGCGTTGGCGTTCTTGACGCCCGTGTAGAGGCCCTTCCACAGGTCGTTGGCGTAGCTGTTGCCCACGCTCAGGTGGTTGAGGGCCAGCTCCGTCCACGACCGTTCGCCCCCGTAGGCCAGGTCGGCGGTATGCTCGCTGCAGGCAAAGTCCTTGCACAGCATCTGAAAGCCGTTGAGCTCGTAGGAGCGCAGATTGGCATACGCCGGCGTAAGCACCCCCGACAGGGCCGCGAGGCTGGCCGGGTAGCTGCCGCTGCTGTACTTGTCGGGCTGGGCAATATCGTTGGGGTCTTTGGTGCAGTTGCCCAGCAGCAGCGCGGCCAAAACCAGGAAAGCGGATTTTTTCAACATGGCAGGGTGGGAAGTCCCAGGTCGGAGCGTTAGAAAGTCAGGTCCACGCCCAGGGAGTAAATGCGGGCGTGCGGGTATTGCAGGGGGGCATCAATGCCCCGCGTAATCACGTCGCCCCCGATTTCGGGGTCGATGCCGGAGTAGTTGGTGATGGTGAACAGGTTGTTGGCCATCACATACAGGCGGGCACTTTTGATTTTGGCCCGTTGCAGCAGCGCGTCGCCCAAGGTGTAGCCCAGCTGCAGGTTTTTTAGTTTCACATAGTTGCCCTTCTCCACGAAATAGTCGCTCACGTAGGAGTAGTTGCCGTTGGGGTCGGTGGCAAACGTGGCGGGGGCGCCGTTGCTGCCGGGCGTGAGCACGCCCAGGCGTGGCTGCGAGGTCAGCTGGTTGTCGCCCAGAAACGAGGCCCCAAAAACCTGGTAGGTGGTGTTGCCGTCGCTGAAGGGAAACTGCGCGTAGGGCGCTACGCCGTTGTAGAGGTCTACGCCAGCTACGCCGTTGAAGAGCAAGGCAAGGTCGAAGTGCTTCCAGCCAAGGTTCAGGTTTACCCCGTAGGTGAGCTTGGGATTGGGGTTGCCCAGGATGGTCTTGTCCTGGTCGCTGATGATACCGTCGCCGTTCACGTCCCGGTAAATCAGGTCGCCGATGTTGGCTTTGTAGCCTTCCCGCTGGGGGTGCGCTTCAATCTGCTCCTGGCTCTGGTAAATGCCCTCCGTCTGGTAGCCGTAGAACTGCCCGAACGGCAGCCCCGCTTTGGTGTAAGTAAGGAATTGCCCGGTTTGCTGCCCGTAGGAAGGGTTGCCATAGCTGTTGTCGCCGGCCTGAATGGGGTTGCTGTTGATGTTGTCCAGGTTCAGCACCTTGTTCTGGTTGAAGGAGCCCGTGACGGTAGCGGTGTAGCGGAAGTCATGGGCGGTGCCTTTGGTGCCCAGCACCACATCCAGGCCCCGGTTCCGCACCGACCCGATGTTGGTGTAGAAGCGCCCGGACGGAATGCCCACGCTCAGCGGAATGGGCAGCGCGTAGAGCATGTCTTCGGTGGTTTTATTGTACCATTCCACCGTCAGGAAATACCGGCCGTTGAAGGCTTCGGCGTCGATGCCTACGTTGCTTTCGTACACGCTTTCCCATTTGATGTTCGGGTTCGGGATAAGCGTTTGGGTGTAGCCCAGACTGGGTGGCGCGCCGGGGTAAAAGTTCTGCGCGTTTACGTACTCGTAGGTCGAGAGAAACAGGTAGGGTGGAATGTTGCTGTTGCCTAGCACGCCGTAGCTGCCGCGCAGCTTAAGCTGGTTGATCATAGGCAGCGCGTTCTTGATCAACGGCTCCTCGCTGATGCGCCAGCCCGCCGAAGCCGCCGGGAAGACTCCGTACTGATTGCCTGGCCCAAAAACCGTAAAGTTGCCGTCGCGCCGGGCCGAAAGGGAGAACAGGTACTTTTCGTTGAAGCCGTAATTCAGCTGGGCAAACGTCGATTTGATCAGGCCATTGGTATCGTAGCCGCCGGGCGTGATGCGCGTAATGGAGTTCGACGTAGGCAGAAAAGCATACGAGGTGCCGCCCACCGCATTCTGGCTGCCGCGCAGCGCATCGTACTCCGACTGAATCTGCTCGAAGCCTACCAGCGCACTCACCGCGTGGGCTCCAAACGTGTGGTTGTACGACAGCACGTAGTTGTTGAGCAGGGTGCTGTAAATGGCACTCGACTTGGTCAGGCTATTGATGGGGGCTGAAACGGCGCCGGTGTTGTAGGAATCCTGAAAGTAGTTCTGGTTTTCGAGGTAGTAGGTATAGCCGAAAGTGGTGCGGAAGCTCAAGTCCAGGGGCAGCGTTATTTCAGCAAACGCGTTGCCCTGGAAGTTGGACTTGGTGTTGTCGATGTGGGCCGTACCAATCTGGGCAATGAGGTTGGGACCGGCAAAGCCCACCGGGTTACGGCCGTAGGGGTTGGCCGGGTCGTTGGTGTAGGGCGACATCGTGGGCACCGTCCGGAAGGGTGGGTTGATGGGCGTAATCGTTACGGGCTTGGTGCGGCGCTGCCACACGTACAGCTGCTCGCCCACCTTAATGCGCTTGCCAAGCTGGTATTCCGTGTTCACGCGGGCACCGGCCAGGGCCGAGCGGTTGTTCAGGTACACGCCTTTCTGGTCGTTGTAGATGCCCGATACCAGGTAGCTGAGCTGCGGAGTGCCGCCAGAAATCGACAGGTTGTAGTTCTGCTCAATTCCGTCGCGAAAGATCTGCTTGGTCCAGTCCGTGTCGGGCAGGGTGTCAGTGCGCTCCATGCCCACGTACACCGGGTCGGCAATAGCCTGCTTGAGCCGGATAAAATCGTCCCGGTTCAGGAGCTTGAGGGTGCGCGGCTGCGTGACGCCATACCGGGCGCTGAAGTTGATGGCCGGCTGGCCGGGTTTGCCTTTTTTGGTGGTAATGACGATAACGCCTCCGGCGGCGGCTGAGCCATAGATGGCGGCCGCGCTGGCATCCTTCAGCACATCTACTGAGGCAATATCCTGGATGTTGATGTTGTCGCCGGATTGCCGGACGCCGTCGATGATATAGAGCGGTGGCGCATTGTTGAGCGAAGAAACTCCCCGAATCAGGATGCTGGCGGTGGCATCGGGCGCACCGGAGCTTTTCACTACTTCTACCCCAGCCATGCGCCCCTGCAGGGCCTCCTGCACGTTGGTCACCGGCAACGACTTAATCTCCGTGCCGCTGATCGAGGCCACTGAGCCGGTTACATCGGTACGCTTCTGGGTGGTGTAGCCCACCACTACCACCTCGCTCAGCGCCTTCACATCTTCCACCAGCGTCACATCAACGGCCGCCCGGCCGTTGAGTGGCAGCTCCTGCGCCGTAAAGCCCACGTAGGAAAAAACCAGCGTGGCGTTGCTGGGTACATTAGCCAGGGCATATCCGCCATTGGCGTCGGTCTGAGTACCGTTGGTGGTACCGCGCACCAGCACGTTTACGCCCGGCAGGCCTTCCCCCTTGGCATCTACCACCCGGCCCGTAATGGTACCATTGGTTTGCAGTAAGTATGAAGCCGCTACAGGCCGCAGCGCAGCTCCGGAATGATAGCCCTTAGCCTGAACAGAGTGGTAGCCGGTCACAAAAGTCCCCAAACCCGATAAGAGTAGAAACCGGGTAAGAAGCCTTCGGCTACATAGAAAGGGTACCGGAAACAACATAGGAAGTGGGGTTTGGTGAGAAGCGGAGTAGGATGGAGAAGTTGTCGTAGCAGCCAATACGTTTGCTACTGCATCGAAACCTGTGCGGGGAAGTAGCCGGAGAGCGGGCCGGAGTGGTAACGTTTGCGGGTAACAGTGGTGGCTTGGCCAAACGTTTGCGGAACTGGCTAGCTGGCCGGGCTTGTACAAAGCAAGCCCTATTGCGCTAAACAAAAAATACTACAGTTAAAGTATAAGAAATATCAACCACAGGTGCGTATATATAGTTGACTTATAGGTAAATAAGTAATATAATCCTGAAAATTATACAGGACAGATACAGTGCTGCTGCGTGTGATGTAGGCGTAGTTTCAGGCCCCCAACCTGCCAATAGGTTGCAGAAAAGTAGGGACGCTGGATAGAGTTAGGCGGCACGCCATCTGTGCCGACTATCCGTCAGAACCTCCGGATGCGGGCCTCAAATTCTTCCTTGGGAACAAGAGCACGGTTTTTCACCCGCGTCTTATAGGCATAAATGGTGTTGATGGAATAGCCCAGCATCTGGCTGATCTGCTCACTGTCATCGATGCCTAGGCGGATGAGGGCGAAGATGCGTAGCTCGGCCGTCAGCATCTGGTCTTCATCCAGATGCACCTGGTCTTCTTCGCGAAACAAGGTGTTGAACTGCGCCACGAAATCCGGGAACAGCCGCAGAAATACCGTATCGAACCCCTTGAACAACTCACTCCGCTCCCGCTTGACGTTGATGCTGTCGGCCAGCTGCTGTACCCCGGTGTATTGTTTGGCGCTCAGCAGCGTGCCTACCTTCTTCTTCAGCGTCTCACGCTCATCCAGGTACTGGGTGTTGTGGTGGAAGTAGTAGCCGATATATTCTTCTTTGATCTTGTTGGCTTCGGCCAGCCGGGCGTTGGCTTCGGCCAGGGCACTGTTGGCTTGCGTGAGCTCCTGGTTGAGCAGGCGCTGCTCGGTGTTCCGCTCCCGTAGCTCCAGAATGGTCGCCGCAATCAACTGGCCAGCCTTGCGCAGTTTGCGCAACTGCCCGAAGATGACGGCAGCAAAAGCCGCTACCACCACGGCCAGCAGCGTAACCAGAATGAGGTAGACGTTTTGCGACTTGCGCTGGCTTTCAATGATGTCGATTTTCTTGCCGTCGATGATGGAGGAAAACTGGCTGATCTGCACTTGGCGCTGCCGGGCTTTGTAGAAAGCTGCTTCCTCCTGGGCTTCCTTGATGAAGGCATACGCGTTGGCCAGGTCGCCGCGTCGGTAGCAGTAATTGGCTACTTCCGACATAGCCACCGTTTCCTTCGTGGCCGACTTTACATCGGCAATGGCCGATAGCAGCAGCAGCTCAAACGCCTTGTCTTCGTACCCGGCCCGGCTGTAAATGTTGGCCAGCGTACTGGCCCCAATGGCCAGCTGATGCTGCGTCAGGCCCGGCAGCTGCCGGATCTGGCGGAATACCGCAATGCCGTTCTGTAGGTTGCCGGTTTCCTGGGTAACCAGAGCCTGTACCGCCAGGCATTCGTAGGAACCAGGGCGGCAATATTGCAGCGCACTATCGGCGTAGGTCAGTAGCTTGGTAAGGTAGCCCGGCCGGTAAAAAGCATCCTGGTTGAAATTCGCTAAGTCATTGTAGGCCCGCGCCTTAATGAAGTAGTATTCGACTTTATCAGCGTCGCTTAGCTGGCTTGGCTGAATGCTGTCCAGCGCATCGAAGGTTTCCTTGAACAGCCCCGACGACAGCAGCACGAAGGCCAGCCGGAGCTTGGCTACCTGCTGCTTGGGCGGGCTGTGAAGCTGCTCGGCCAGCCGGGTTATTTTCAGGCAGTAGGCAAAAGCCGAATCATATTTAAAAGCCTTGTACTCATTGTAAATGCTCAGGCCCAGCGCAAACTTCGCGTCGTCGTTTCCCTGGTACGCCCGAAACTCTTTCGTGAGCACGCCAATCCGGCTCCAGCGCTGAGCGTCATAATCGGCTTTGTGGGCCAGGGTCCGGTTGAGTTCAGTTACTAAGCTGTCGAGAGAAGCCGCCGCACCCCGACATGGCAGCAGGTACATCAGAAACAGAACGACTACTAAGAACAGCCTCATAACAAGCGGGGGCACCAAAACCAATCTGCAAAAGAGCGGATAGTGGGCTAAGATAAAGGATATGGTTGTTTGAGTCACTGCTAACGCGTGCCACGACGCGCATCCGGCGCATTCTCACTGCCCAATGCTTCCCGCTTGGCCAGACAGCCCGGCTATGAGGGTCTGTATATTTGGGGCGGGTGGCAGGAAAATTGCTGGCCCCGGCTCCAGCTATTATTTCCGCTGTCCATGTTATTCTACCTGAAGGTACTGCGTGTCTATTACCGTTCCGTACTAAGCCTCACCTTGCCTATATCGGCGCTGGTGCTGGCGGCGCCGCTGCTGATGGGGACTCCGTTACCTTCTCCGCTTTTCCTGGCAGTAGTGCAAAAAATGGCTTCCTTTCCGGCGCTGATCTACCTGATTGGCCAGTTTCGGCCGCAGCAGTACTGGCTCTACCGCAACCTGCACCTGGCCCCGTGGCAGCTGTGGGCCGGCGTGATAGTGCTGGATACCTTGCTGCTCTCGGTAGCACATCGACTGCTCGCCTTCTTAGTTGCCCTCTGATGCCGGCAAAACAACACACGCTGGAGGCCGACGGGATTCAGGTTCAATTCGATAACCAGAACGTCCTTTCGGGCGTGTACCTGCGGGTACAGACCGGCCAGGTTGTGGCACTATTAGGTGCTAATGGATCGGGCAAATCCACGCTGCTGCAAACGGTATTTGGAGCGCGGGTCGTGCCTGACGCTTCGGTGCGGGTAGATGGCTACCCCGTAATGCCGGCTTACCGTCAGCCGGGGTTGATGAGCTACCTGCCCCAGACCGGACTGTGGCCATCCGGTATGGCCCTGGCCACGGCCGCCCGCCTGCTGGGCGTATCCCTGGTGGAGGCCCTGGCCGATTTTCCGACACTGCAAAAGCAGGCAGTTGAAGGAAGCACCCGCGCCGAGCTGTCGGGCGGAACCGGGCGGCTAATTCAGACGCTGGTGTTAATGGCGCGCCGGAGCCGTTTTCTGCTCCTGGATGAGCCATTCTCCGGGGTTATGCCCGTTCATATTGAGCAGCTCAGCAGCAGGCTGCGGGCGGCCCGGGTCCACTCCGGCATCCTGCTCACCGACCACCGCTACCAACCGGTGCTGGACGTAGCCGACGTAGTCTATTTGCTGCGCCACGGCCGCCTGCAGCTACTTACGGAGCCTCGCGCCGAGCTGCGCGACCTGGGGTATCTGCCTGATTGAAGTTGGGGTGTTCCGGTCGGTAAACTCCATCAGTATGCCGCCGCGCGTCTACCTTCGGGCTATGAATACAGCTGAATTGCCGCTGCACGGCCTACGGGTGCTGGAGCTGGCCTCGGTGCTGGCCGGCCCGCAGGTAGGCCAGTTTCTGGCCGAGCTGGGCGCCGAAGTGCTCAAGATTGAAGCCCCGGCCGGCGACGTAACCCGTACCTGGCGCACCGCTGCCGAAGCCCCTGGTACCTCCGTCTCGGCGTACTTTGCCTGCGCCAACTGGGGCAAAAGCAGCCGGGTGCTCGACCTCACTACCGCTCCCGGCCGCGCTGCCCTGCACGAGCTGGCGACTCAAGCCGATATCGTGCTGGCCAGCTACAAGCCCGGCGACGCCGAAAAGCTGGGCGCCGATTACGCTACCCTTTCAGCCCTGAACCCGCGCCTGCTCTACGGCCACATCACCGGCTACGGCCCCACGGCCCCGCGCGCCGGTTACGACGCCGTGCTGCAGGCTGAAGCCGGCTTTATGCATCTGAACGCGGCCGCGCCCGGCCAGCCGCCCCAGAAAATGCCCGTAGCACTGATGGATTTGCTTACGGCCCACCAGCTGAAAGAAGGGCTGCTCACGGCTCTGTATCAGCGTGAAAGAACGGGCCGGGGCGCGCTAATTGAAGTGTCGCTCTGGGATAGTGCCCTGGCGTCCCTGGCCAATCAGGCGGCTAGCTTTCTGGTCACCGGGCAGGAGCCCCAGCCGCTGGGCTCGGGCCACCCCAGCATCGTACCCTACGGCACCGTGTATGAGGCGGCCGACGGGGTGCGTCTGTTGCTGGCCGTGGGCGCCGACCGGCAGTTTCAACAGCTATGCGCCGTGCTGGGGAAGCCTGAGTGGAGCGCCGATGCGCGGTTTGCAACCAACCTGGCCCGGGTGGCGCACCGGGCCGCGCTGGAAGAGCTGCTGGGTACCCGTATTGCCGAGGTAGACGGACAGGCGCTGCTGGCGGAGCTAGAGCGGCGCGCAGTGCCGGCCGGAGAGGTGCGCACCGTGGGAGAGGCCCTGAGCCAGGCGGCGGCGCAACCGATGCTGCTGCCGCCTACGGCCGAGTTCCCGCACGCGGGCCTGCGCACGGTGGCTTTTCGCAGCAGCGCCTGGCCTACGGTGGTAGCGCTGACGGCTCCGCCGCTGCTGGGCAACCCGGCAGCCAAATAAGTGTACATCTGCCGGCGCCGGCAGCGTCGTACATTCCTGCTCACGCCAACCTCCGATGCGGGGGCGCGTAGGCAACATGATGTACCAGTTCTGGCCGGGCCCGCCCGCCTTTCTTCTCTATGGCAAAACGCACCAAAAAGACCTCAGATCCGGAAATGCTGGTCGCAACGGAAACACCCGGAGCCGCCGCGCCGGAACCTACCGCACCCCCGGCCGCGCCCGAAAACAACCACCCGGACGTGATGCCGCACATTGATTCCGTGACGCCTGAAGCCGTTACCGAACGGCTGACACTGATTTTTGAAGGCCTGCGGCAGAAGTCAACGGCCAAGCAGGCCATCTACCGCAACACCATTGCCGCCTTCGATCTGCTCCGGCTGGTGTCGCAGGAGCTGGTGGTGGAGCTGAGCCGCAAGCTCACGCCCGTGGATGCCTCCGTGGTGATTGAGTACCGGCCCATCAACGAAATGGAGTTCCACATCCGCTTCTCCGGTGATTTGCTCGTGTTCGTGCTCCACTCCAACATCGTCACCTTTCCCGATACCTACGGGCCCATGCCCACGGCCTACGTGGAAGAGGACTTCCGGCGGCGCTTTTTCGGGCACATCATGGCCTACAACTTTATGGCCGACTCCATCAAGTACCAGCGCCTCAACGACCCCGGCTACCTGGTGGGCCGCCTGCTCATCAACATCGAAAACCACTACTTCCTGGAAGGGGTGCAGCAGCTGGAAATGCCCGACCTGGATATGTCGGACAACTTAATTTCTCCGGATGCCATGAAGCTCTTCGTGGAAAGCGCCATGATTGCGGCCGTGAATAACGACCTGATTGCGCCTCCGCTGCCCGAAATTCAGAAGATTACCGTCAAGCAGAAAATCGAAAACCAGCAGGTAAGCCGCGGCAGCAAAGTAGGCTTCAGCTTCTACAAGCAGCACGGCTCTATCGACGGGCTGCCGTATTGAGGGAATGTGCTGCTAATGTGCTAAAGTCATTGCGAGCAACGCGAAGCAATCCGTCCTGAGCAACGCACAAAACCCCGAGACGTGAAAAGCCCCTGACGTGTGGACGTCAGGGGCTTTCTGGTAAAAGGAAATGTCTGGTGCGGAAAAGGGCGGATTGCTTCGTCGTGCCTCCTTGCAATGGCGCGTTTTTCTTCATTAGCACATCAGCCCATTCAACCACATCAGCCCATTGACGCTACCTTCTCAGGTAGCCGGTTTTCTCACGCACTTTGTTGAGTACTTCGGAGCCGTAGGCCTGGGCTTTTTGGGCACCTTCGGCCAGGCGGGCATCTACCTCAGGCAGGTTGTTCATGTAGTAGCTGAACCGCTCCCGCTCCCGGGCAAAGCGCGTGCGGATGACCTCGTAGAGCGCCTGCTTGGCGTGGCCGTAGCCGTAACCGCCCGCCAGGTAGCTGCGGCGCATTTCCTCGGTCTGCTCGGCCGAAGCCACCAGGGAGTAAATTTTAAACGTGGTATCCGTATCCGGATTCTTCGGCGCTTCGAGCGGGGTACTGTCTGATACGATGCTCTTAATGGTTTTGAGCAGCGCTTTGTCGTCCACGAAAATGTCGATGATATTGCCGTAGCTCTTGCTCATCTTCTGGCCGTCGAGGCCGGGCACCAGCATCACCTGCTCATCCACGCGCACCTGGGGGAGCACAAAGGTTTCGCCGTAGCGGTTGTTGAAGGCCGAAGCAATGTCGCGGGTGATTTCGAGGTGCTGAATCTGGTCCTTGCCCACGGGCACGATGTCCACGTCGTAGAGCAGGATGTCGGCGGCCATGAGCACGGGGTAGGTGAACAGGCCCGCATTCACGTCGGAAAGGCGGCTGGACTTGTCCTTGAACGAGTGCGCGTTGGCCAGCATCGGGAACGGCGTGAAGCAGGATAGGTACCACGTCAGCTCCGCTACCTGCGGCACGTCCGACTGCCGGTAGAATAGGTTGCGCTCCGTATCGATGCCGCAGGCCAGCCAGGCAGCAGCCACCGCGTAGGTGTTCTGACGCAACACTTCCGCGTCGCGCACGGTGGTGAGGGAGTGCAGATCGGCAATGAAAAACAGGGACTCGTTGGCGGCATTGCGCGACAACTCAATCATGGGCAGAATGGCGCCGAGCAGGTTGCCTAAGTGCGGCCGGCCGGTGCTTTGGATGCCAGTGAGAATGCGGGACATGGTTGGAAAGGAAAAATCAGTCGCGAATGTTGTAAACGGGCTCTGGCACGTAGGGCTTACCAGTATTAAGGGCATGAATGAGACGCTTTAGATCTAATAGAATAGCCTGTTTATCTTCTACCAGCTTAACTAGATCTGGTCGACTGCTCAGATAGGGGAGTATCATCTCCCGAAACTTTCTGCCTCCACCAGTCATATTCCCCGCTGGCACGGCCGACACCGCGGAGCCATTAGACCATTTCAATAAGTATGTTTCATAAATGGCTTTTCCACCTCCAGCCATAGCGCCGTTTGCTCCCATGCGAGGCGCTGAATTAACAGCATATTCGTACCGCATAAGTAGTACCTGACCACTATCAAGGAGTTCTACAAAAACTTCATCCGCCGCGTCCTCTGTAAAAGCTTTGTTCTCCTCAAACCCACTCGCTTTTAAGTAACGTTTCGTGCCAATTTGGAAGCTGCTGACGTCTTTTGGAGTTAATTTAGTAGTTTCTCCTTGGTCGTGTCTTACTACTAATAGCTTAGCGTCCTTCAGCTTGAGCAGGCCTTTATGTTGGATCTGCGGATTGCCAGCAAGCACATAGGAGCCAGGCTTAAAGGAATTGAATTGAGCGAGTATAAACTGAGGCAGCAGCAGGAAAGCCACCAGAAAAGATAAACGCATATGAATGGGCAAAAAAGAGTTAGACACTCACATTAGCCGCGGCTTCCTGCTGCAGCTCCACGGTATCATTCTGGCCCAAGTACCGGTCGATGAGGTAGTGGGCCAGGTAGAGCACCGGCGTGAGCAGGATAGCCGCCGCGAATTTATACCAGTAGTTGGTGTTGGCCACACTCAGCACCTGCTCGAAGCTCCAGTTGCCGAACAAGTAAAACGCCACGAACAGCACCACAAACGAATCGACCAGCTGCGAAACCAGCGTGGAGCCCGTGGCCCGCAGCCAGATCAGGCGGCTGCCCGTTACGCGGCGCAGGGCCTGGAACACGGTGGCATCCAGCACCTGCCCCACCAGAAACGCCACAATCGAGCCCGTGATAATGCCCAGGCCCTGGCGGAAGATGCTCTGGTAGGCAAACTCAATGTTGAAGGGCCGACCTTCCGCGTCTACCTTGTTTACATCGAGCCAGAACTGGGCCGGCGGCAGCTTGGTAGTGGCCAGAATAACGAGGAAGGAATACAGAATCAACCCCACGGTGAGGAAGCTGACCCGTAGCACGCCCTGGCGCCCGAAGTACTCATTGATGATGTCGGTGGTGATGAACACTACGGGCCAGATGAGCACCCCGGCCGTGAGGTTGCCGGGCAGCCCCAGCAGCGCATCCACCGAGAATATCTTGACGCCGATGATTTCGGCCAGCAGCGCATTTACAATGAAAATGCCGCTCAGAACCAGGTAGAGCTGCTGCTTTTTGTGGGCAAACGGAGAGGGAGAAACCATGCAGTCAAAAGTCAACAGCAACGCGGC
Source organism: Hymenobacter guriensis (assembly GCF_015773195.1). Classification (GTDB taxonomy): domain Bacteria; phylum Bacteroidota; class Bacteroidia; order Cytophagales; family Hymenobacteraceae; genus Hymenobacter; species Hymenobacter guriensis. The sequence continues at coordinate 66,748 of NZ_JADWYK010000015.1, read as the reverse complement.
GCTTACTCCGCTGCTGGCAGGTTGGGCACATTCACCACGGTACCTTCCAGGGCTAGCAGCGTACGGGCAAACTCGGTGCGGGCCTCGCGCAGGTGGGGCTCCAGGTCGCGGTAGCGAGAAGAGAAGTGGCCGATGAGCAGCTGCCCCACGCCAGCTTCCCGGGCCAGCTGGCCTGCCTGCCGGGCGGTGGCATGAAACGTAACGGCGGCCCGCTCGCGCAGCTCGTCCAGAAACGTGGCCTCGTGGTAGAGCACATCCACCCCCCGCACCAGCTCTGCCAGCTCCGGCAGGTACACCGTATCGGAGCAGAAGGCGTAGCTGCGGGCGCGCTTGGGCGGGCCCGTTACCTCGGCGTAGCGCACCAGTACATTGCCGGTAGCTTCGTCGAGAAGGTCTTCGCCCTGGCTGAGCAGCTGAAACTGGGGCGGTGTGAGGCCGGCGGGCAGCCGCTCGCGCAGCAAAGGCCGGCGCCGGGGCTGCTCGCGCAGCAGGTAGCCGCAGCAGGCAATGCGGTGGCGCATGGGCAGGGAGTGCACCGTCAGCAGCTTATCCTCATACACAAGCTGGTGCACCGTGGGGTCTACCACCACAAACTCCAGGTCGAAGCTGAGCTGAGTGCTGGAATGGCGGAACTGCGTGGTCAGTACTTCTTCCAGGCCGGCGGGACCGAAGAGGCGCAGCGGCTCGGTGCGGCTTTGCAGCTGCATGGTGCCCAGCAGGCCAAAGAGGCCGAAGAAATGGTCGCCGTGCAGGTGGGAGATAAAGATTACGTTGAGGCGCAGGGGGCTCAGCTTGTGCTCCATCAGGCGGCGCTGGGTGCCTTCGCCACAATCCAGCAGATACAGCATGTTGCCCACACTCAGTACCTGCGCCGTGTGGTGGCGGCCGGGTACCGGTGTGGCCGAGCCACTACCCAGAATCCTTAGCTCAAAATCCATATCAAATGGCAGGATGGCTGGCTGGTTGGGGATGAAGCGGCAAGCAAGCCATTCAGCCACGCAGCGCGGTAGCCATGTAAATAAAAAACTGTTGGCCGGTAGCCGTCAGCAGGAAACTAACAGCTAACAGCCAACAGCCAACAGCCTGCGAGTAGACTATTCTTTGCTGGTAAGGTCACGCTCAATGGCGTGCAGGAAAATCCGGTCGATGCCTTCTTCCACCGTGGGCAGAATGTGCAGAACCGACTCCAGCTTGGAGATGGTGATGAGCTTCATTACGTGGTCCTGCAGGCCGGTGAGCACCAGCAGGCCGCCGGTAGAGTTGCACAAACGGTTGGCAATCAGAATAGAGCTCAGCCCCGACGAATCGGTGTACTTCACATTCTGCAGGTCCAGAATCAGGTTGTTGATGCCCTCGGCATTCAGTTTCACAAACTCCGATTTCAGATCAGGCGCCACCGTGGTGTCGAGCTTCTTCTCATCAATCGTGATGATTGTGTAGTTGTCTTTTTTATCAATCGAGTACTTCATACCAGCGGGCAGTTCGAGGTTACGGGAGTTGCGAAGGTAACAAAAAAAATGGTTGCGGAAATAGGGCGTTTCAACGCTTGTAAGGTTGATTTACACCGAAGGTAAGCGTGGCCCACACACTCTGCCAGTCGGCCTGGGCCGGGCGGGGGTGAGGGTGCATGCGCACGGAGCTCAGCAGTATTTCGGCCGGCTGCGTGGGTAGGCGCACCAGCACGCGGCCTTCCGGCGAGGTATACAGACGCTGCAGCTGGGCCGGGGCTGCAGCCGGCGTCTGCGGTTTCACCCAGGCCGTTACCAGCTGCCCGCGCACGGGCCGGCCCTGTTCCAGCAGGCGCACCGTAAGCAGAGAGCCTGGCTTGGCGGTGTAGGGGTTCTGGTCGGGAATCAGCTCCAGGGCCTGCCCAATGGCGGCGCTGAAGGGGCCCACTGCCGTGCCGCCCACCTGCACCAGGGTTTTGGCGCAGCGGTGGTAGGTTTCGCGGGCGGGCTTATCCTGCTGGTGCTTTTTTTCGCGCAGCAGCAGAATATCCTCCAGCCCTTCGGCTTTCAGGTACTGGGTGAACTCCGGACCCGACAGGGTAAGCGCGGTTTCGGTGGTTTCCAGCCCCAGCACGTGCGTGCCCGATTCGTTAAGCTCCAGTACCGTGCGCAGCGTGTCGGCCTGGGAGGCTATGGCCGTCAGGTCCACGGTGTCGTTGGGGGCGTACTGGACCAGGCGCGCCAGCCGCTGGCTGGTGCCGCTCCAGGACGTGCCGCGCAGCTGCTGGCCCACCAGGCGGCGCACGTGCACCACCGCGCCCGGCGCCACCCGGTAACGGCTGGGGTGCAGCCAGAACTCACTGGCGCCGGCCCCGGCGGCCAGGCCCAGCAAACCCATCAGCAGAAAAAACGCACGCAGCCACTGCGGCATATAAGCTAGAAAAAGGGAGACGTACCCGGACAACCGAACCAGTGCCGGAGTGTTTGAGGACCTGATAAAGGACGGGAAATAAAAGGTATAGAAAATTCTGATACTATCGGCAATAAATCAATTGGACTGTAGCCGGAGCGGTAGGGGCTGGCTGGCCTTCACATGCTTATGTGATTGACGTATGACGGGATAACCGGTACTTTTGTACTGACTCTTTTTCAGGCTATTTCCATGGATTTTGTGTGGCAGCATGCCGATGCCCTTACTGCGGTTCTTACGCTTCTGCTGGCGCTGGGCTGCTGCCGCCAGTGGCTGCTGCGCTATAAGCCGCCCATGCGCCGACTAGCCCTGTTTGCGCTGGTGCTGGGACCCAGCTGGGTAGCGCTGCGCATGGGTACTCACCTAGTGGCCAACCTCTACCAGGCCGTGGAGCGGGTGCTGGCACACTCCTTCGAGTACAACTTTGAGTTCTACTCGCTGATGCTGATGGGAGTGGTATTTATGGGGCTGAGCCTGCGCATGCTGCAGCAGGCCCAGCTGCTGAGCCAGGGTCGCTCCCGGGCCTCGCGCCAGTTTTGCCACGCGGCCTTTGCGCTCGTGGCCCTGAGCGCGCCCACCTTTCCCCTGACGCCCGTAGGGCTGCTGCCCACGCTGGCCTGCGCGGTAGCCGGGCTGGGCCTGGCTTTTCTCTACAAACCCGTGCGGCAGCTGGCGTAAGTTTCAGTTGCCAGTTGCCAGTTGCCAGTTGCCAGTTGCTGGGTGCTGGTTATCCATGTTGACTTCAATCCTCAACAAGCAACCAGAAACCAGCAACTACTTTTAGCTCCGTTCCAGGGCCAGGTGGTAGGCACGGTCGTAGTACACGCGCAGGTTTTTCCAGTCGTACATTTCCGAGGAGCTTTCCACCTGGTTGCGCTGCATGATTCGCTCCCGGCGGGTCTGCACCACGAAGTCCCAGAGCATGTTGGTGAGCTCCTCAGCCGATTCGTCGAAGCTCTTTTCCTGGCGCTGCACCACAAAAATGCCCTTGTCCTCGTGGCTGGGCACGTTCTGCATCACGTAGTCGCCAAAGCCCGACAGGTCGCTGGTAATGGCGGGCACGCCGCGGGCCACGCACTCCAGCGGGGTGTAGCCCCAGGGCTCATAGTAGCTCGGGAAAATGCCGAGGTGGCAGCCCCGCACAAACTGCCCGTACTCCATGCCAAACAGGGGCGAAGTGGGCGACACAAAATCGGGGTGATACACGATTTTCACCTGGTCGTGCTGGTTGTTGACCAGGTTGGCCCGGCGCACAAAATCCAGGATGTCGTCGTTGTGGTCGTCTACCAGGTTGTGGGTGATGACGGGCGGCAGGCTGGTGGTTTTCCAGCTTTGCAGGGTGCGGCGGTAGCGCAGCTTCCAGTAGTCGTCCACCATGCTGCCCAGTTCGGGCAGCTTGTAGTCGGTGGCGCCGGCCGCGGCGTAGAACAGCCGCTCGCCTACCTGCCGCTCAATGGCTTCGCAGGTTTCGCGCACTTCATTGAGGATAGCGCGGCTTTGCAGCACCTGCGGGTTGATGCTGTGGAAAGGGCGCTTGGTGATGAAGAACATCACCACCTGGCCTTCCAGCCCGCTTTGCTGCAGGCGGTAATTGAGGCGGGCCAGGGCCTCCAGTGTCAGGTCGAAGCCCTTGTTGTGGTACTCGTAGCGGCCCGAGGTAAACAGGTACAGCGTCTTGTCCAGGTCAAACGAGTAGCTCTGGAAGAAGTGCGCCATCACGAACTCGTGAATCTTGGCCTTGTACTGCTGGTGCAAGTTCTGGAACTCGTGCAGGGCCACAAACCGCTCAATGTTCAGGCCGTTGGGTAGCACCGCGTCGGGTATCCGGTCGAGCAGGTAGATGCATTCCCGCACCGTCAGCTCGCTCACAGTGGTAAACACGTGGGAGCCGTGGGCAGCGGCCCGCTCAATGCGCACAGCCGTTTCGATGTTGAAGTGAACCGCCTCCGCCTCCCAGCTCACCTGCATCAGGTGGTCGTAGAAGTTGGGGTCGTTCATGGCCAGGTAGCGGCCCAGCAGCGTGGCGTGGGTGGTGAACACAATGTGCACCGGCACCTGCTCGCGGCGCAGATCAGGAATGGCCACACCCGTCATCCACTCGTGGAAGTGCGCCAGCACTTTGGGCTGCGCGGCATCCTCGGCGGCTTCGGCGGCCAGGGCCTGCACAAAGCGCTTGGCTTGTAGCCCGAAGGCTTCCACCTGGTGCAGCAGGTCGTCGTGGTCGGGGGTGGGGATGCCGTGGTGCCGCCAGAGGTCGGCTTTGATCTGGCCGAGCTGCGGGTAGGCATGATACGGGTTCAGCAGCACCACGCGCGGGCGGCCCGTCACCAGCCACACGCCGTAGTGCACCTCCACGCCTTCGGCCCGCAGGCGGCGCACGGCCCGCGCAAACGGGTCGGCGTCGGCGGCCAGCTCCGCGTCGGTCATGGGCTCAAACTCGGCCTGGGCCTGATGCGCGAAGTAGGGGCCCAGCAGGCAGTAGTTTTCCTGCCAACCCTGCACCGTAGCCGGCACCTTGCTGCGGATAACGGTGTAGATGCCGCCCACTTGGTTGCAGACTTCCCAGGCCACTTCCACCAGCAAGGCATTGGGGGCAACGAGGTCGGGCGCGGACGAAGGAAGCTGCATAGAAGCAAAGAATAGAAGGTGGACAGTGGACGGGCCGGTAAAGTAGGCAGCAAACCCGATGTAAAGCCAGAAAGCCCGCGTTTTTTCCGACAAAAAACACCGATGCCGACCAGAGAAAATTTCCCGGCCGGCATCGTAAGTGCAAATAAGCGGGCCGCTAGGCGCCGGGCTCCTGCGAAATAATCAGCACTGAATACGGGGCCAGCCCGAAAGAGGCGTGGCAGGGGTAGCCGTCGTACTCGCCCTCTTCGCTATGCGTGTCCACGCTTTCGAAGTTGCCGAATTCTTCGTCGTAGCCGGCCCAGTCGGAGTTGAAGCGCACGCGCCAGTGGCCCTGGCAGGGCAGCCCGATGGTGTAGGCTTCGTGGGCGCGGTCGGCAAAGTTGCAGAGCACAATCGTCGTGTCACCGGGGCCCCCGTCGCCGTCGGCCCAGCGCCGGAAGGCTATGGTTTTCTCGTCCTCATTCACGTGGAATACGTCAATGTGCTGGCCCTGCAGGCCCCGGGTGCTGCCCTCAAAGTTGCGCCGCAGCCGGATCAGGTCGCGGTACAGGTGGATGAGGCCCGGGTGGTTTTCGGCGTGGGCCCAGTCCAGGGCCTGGTCGTCGGAGAAGTGGCCGTCTTCCAGAAACTCCTGGCCCTGGAATATCATGGGCACGCCGGGGGCCGTGAACACCAGGGCCGCGCCTAGGGTAGCCCGCTTTTTCGGGAACCAGGTGTGCGCGTCGCCGGGCATGATTTCCTCCGGCACGCGGCTTTTGCCATTGGCTACCTCATCGTGCGACTCGGTGTAGATGACGCGCTGGAAGGAGTCGTTGTTGTAGCGGGTGGCCAGGGCCTCGGCCACGGCGGCCATGCTGCGGTCGGCATCGTGGGGGGCGGTGAGGGCGTGGCGGATGGGATACACAAAGCGGGCGTCCCACTGAGCCGCAAAACCCTGGCCGCCGTCCTCGGGGGCGCGGGTGATGAACTCGTTGCCCAGCAAATCCTCGGCAATGGTGATTTTCCAGGGCATCCGCTCCCGGATTTCCTCGTTGATCCACTTCATCAAGCTCCAGCCTTCGGGCAGGTCGCGGGCCGGGTCGTTGGTGCCGTCTACGTTGCGGATGTGGGCAATGGCATCGGCGCGCAGGCCATCTACGCGGTATTCTTCCAGCCACATCAGGGCATTGTCGCGGATGTAGCGGCGCACGGCGTCGCGGCCGTAGTCTGGGCGGTTGTGGCCCCAGGGCGTTTCGGCACGCCAGTCGTTGTAGAAGTACACGCCCCCGCCGTCGTTTTCCTGCCAGCCATCAAACTGCCACAAGTCCAAGTCGCCGGGTCCGAAGTGGTTGTACACCACGTCCAGAATTACGGCAATGCCGTGGCGGTGGGCCTGCTTCACCAGCTCCTTGAAGGCCTGCGGTCCGCCATAGTCGGTTTCGAGGGCGAAGGGGTGAGCGGGGTTGTAGCCCCAGCTGCGGCCGCCCGGAAACTCGGTGGCCGGCATAATCTCAATGGCATTGATGCCCAGGTCGCGCAGGTAACCCAGCTTTTCCACCACGTTCAGGAAGGTGCCGGGGCGGCTGGGGTCGGGAGCGTTGAAGGTGCCCACGTGCAGCTCGTACACCACCAGCTCGTTCCAGGCCGGCATCTGGAAATGGTCATCTTCCCAGTCAAAGGAATAATCGGGTACTACGGATGAGCCAGCCGAGTGCGTTACCTGGCGGGCGTAGGGGTCGTTTTTGGTTAGCTCGCCGGTGGGTGTCTGCAGCCAGAACTTGTATTCGGTACCGGCGCCGAGGTCGGCAATATCGGCCGCCCAGTAGCCGTCGGCTTCGTGGGTAAGGGGGTGCGCGGCGGGGTTCCAGTCGTTGAAGGGGCCTACTACGGCCGCGGCGGTGGCGTTGGGTGCCCACACGCGGAAGGTGGTGCCCTGGGAGTGAGGAACAGCGCCCATGCCCGCCTGGAGCGTGGGAGCAGTAAGAGTGTCAGCCTGCGGCATATAGGGTTGTGTAAGGAAAGCGGCGCAAAAGTTTAACAGCCCCCTTGTACTGTCCAGATACCGATAAGGTTATATTCTGGCGACTTACTGGCCCGTTTCAGCCAGCTTTAGTCCAATCGGATGGACCGCCGGCAGGCGCTGCATTGGGCCTGAACAGCCTGCCAAATTTCCCCGGAAAAGCCGTATTTTACCGTAGTAAACCAGTTCCGCTCAGTCGTTGAGCTTACGGATGAAAACGACCGGCACCGACTATACCCGCGTTTCCTGATGACGACACATTGGCTATATCAGCCCTGGCCCTGGTACGTGGTGGGGCCGCTCGTGGGGCTGATGCCCGCCACGCTGCTGCTGCTCGGCAACAAGCTCTTTGGCGTATCCGGCAACCTGCGCCACCTGTGCGCCGCCGTGCTGCCTGCCCGCCCCGCCTTTCTGCGCTACAACTGGTGGCAGGAAGGCAGCTGGAACCTCATGCTGGCCCTGGGTATTGTGGCGGGTGGGTTTGTGGGCGGCTACTGGCTGGCCAATCCCGCACCCGTGGCCCTGGCGCCCGCGGCCCTGGCCGACCTGCGCGCCCTGGGCCTGCACGACTTCACCGGGCTGGTGCCCCGGGAGCTGTTTGCCGGCTCGCAGCTGCTGAGCTGGCGCGGATTGGGCCTTATCGTAGGCGGTGGGTTTCTGGTGGGGTTTGGCACGGCCTACGCGGGCGGCTGCACCTCCGGGCACGGCATTATGGGCGTTGCCGATCTGCAAAAGCCTTCCTTCCTGGCGCTGGCGGCGTTTTTCGTAGGCGGCATCCTGGGTACCTACGTGGTGCTGCCCTGGCTGCTCGGCTGAATATAGTCCTGGCCTGCTCGTCTGCTGAAACGAAAAGCCCAAGAGCTGCTGCCCCAAAGCTCAATTCTTCTTTCGTCATTTCTCCTTCTCCCGATGTCTTCGTTCGTTTCTTCAAGCACTCTACCGCCGGCCGTCAGTGCCGCCCCGGCCCGACCACGCCTGGGGGCGCTGGTGGTTTACTTTGTGGTGGGGCTGGTGTTTGGGGTGCTCATTACCAAGGGGGAGCTGATTTCCTGGTTTCGGATTCAGGAAATGTTCCGGTTTCGGGGCTTTCACATGTACGGCATCTTTCTCACGGCTTTACCCACGGCCATACTCACTGTGCAGGGGCTCAAGCGCAGCCAAGCCCGCACCCTGGGCAGAGCGCCCATCAGCATTCCGCCCAAACAGATGGGCCGGGGAGTGCGTTATGGGGTGGGCGGCGTGTGTTTCGGCCTGGGCTGGGCCCTGACGGGGGCATGCCCGGGCCCGCTGTTTGCCTTGCTGGGCAGCGGGGTACCCACCATCGGAGTAGCCATTGGGGCCGCCCTGGTTGGCACCTGGACGTACGCCTGGCTGCGGCCCCGGCTGCCGCACTAGCCGCTTGTTTTGTTGTTGAATTGCTTTTCCGTTTTCCCAGTGCCCCGTCCCAAACCCGTTGTCCACGGCCTGTATGCCTGGACGCCCGCCTACGGCTACCACTACATTCATCCGGCCAACCGTCGCACCTTCGAGTACCTGGAGCCGGTGGGCAAGCTGTTCGAGAAAATCGACGAAGACGAGCAGTGGCTGCTGCTGCGCTACGATGAGCAGCAGTTTAAAGTCCGCCCCGAGCTGTTCAAGGAGCTGTACGGCAAGCCCGCCTTCTCCTTTGGCGACGTGGTGGAGGAAATTGCGCCCGAGCCCGGCCGGCCCCCACACCGGGGCCTTATTTCCGACGTCTTCTGGGACGAAGCCACCGACCGGGCCCGGTTTCAGATGGTGGAGCGCAAGCGCAAAGTCAAGCGCGTGTTCGAGGCCGAAGAGCTACGGTTTGCCTGATACGTCTGAGCGGGCTGCCCTGCTTTACCAGGGGCTGATGCCGGTTTCAGGAGCGTTATCGTCGCTGAAGAACTGGCTGGTAGGGCCGTCGGGGCCAAGTAGGGCGGCTTTTACCACGCGGGCGGCGGCATCCTGTACGCTGCCGGGGCCGCTGTGGTGGTTGAAGTCGGTGGCGGTGTAGCCGGGGTCCACGGCATTTACCTTGAAGGGGGTGTCGCGCAGCTCGTAGGCCAGCATAATGGTGTAGGCGTTCAAGGCCGCTTTCGAGGGCTGATACGCGGCTCCTTTCACGGCGTAGTATTTCCAGGAAGGGTCGTTGTGCAAAGTCAAAGAGCCCAGGCCCGAGGTAACGTTGACGATGCGGGGCTCCGGCGACTCGCGCAGCAGGTCGATAAACGCCTGGGTGACCTGAATCACGCCAAACACGTTGGTTTCGAACACCTCTTTAATCATGCCGATGGGGCTGGTAAGCGCCGGCTGCGACATGCCGCCGAGTATACCGGCGTTATTGATGAGCACGTCCAAAACAGCAGTTTTGCGGCCTAGCTCGGCGCGGGCAGCGGCAACAGAGGCGCTGTCGGTTACGTCAATCTGCAGAGGCTCTACTTCAGGGTAGCCTTCGGCTTGGAGCTGGTCGGCGGCCTGCTGGCCTTTTTGCAGGTCGCGGCTGCCCAGGTACACGTGGTAGCCGTGCTGGAGCAGCTGGCGGGCAGTTTCAAAGCCGATGCTTTTGTTGGCGCCGGTAATCAGAGCGGTTTTCATGAGGCTGGTACGTTGCGTGTTAAATGAACAGCACAAAACTACCGGGCCACCCGTGCGCCGCTGGCACCCATTCCGCGGTATTACTGGTACATTTTGCGGATGCTGGTGCGGTACTCGGCCGGCGTCACGCCCACTTCGCGCTTGAAGAAGCGGTTGAAGTAGGAGGCATCCGAAAACCCGAGGTCGTAGGCAATTTCCTTGAGCGAAAGAGGGGTGTAGAAAAGCAGGCGGCGGGCTTCCAGCACCAGACGCTCGTGAATGTGCTTGATGGCCGGCCGCCCGCTCTGGGCCTTGACTACCTCGCTCAGGTGCCCGGCCGAAATGTGGAGCTGCTCGGCGTAGGCGCCTACCTCGTGCAACTCGCGGAAGCTGTCCTCAATCCGGGCCCGGTAGGTGCGCAGCAGGAGCTGGTCGGCCGACAGCTCGCTGCCGGTAAACTGCTCGGTGTAGAGGCGGCTCAGGTAGGTGAGCAGCACCGTGAGGTAGGCCGTGAGCATGCGGTGCTGCCACTCGCCGGGGCGCTGGTATTCGGCCGCCAGCTTAGCCAGCAGATCTTCGGCAAAAGCCCAGTCCGTGTCGGAAAGCAGCAGCTCATGGCCGTGGTGGGGGTTTAGAATCAGGGGCAGCTCCCGCAGGGCCGCGTGCTGCTGCAGGCTCAGAAACTCGGGGGTGAAGGTGAGGTAAGTCCCCCAGAACGGCGTAGGTGCTTCTTTCACCAGAATCTGGTGGGGGGCCGTGAAGTAGAGCGTGCGGTTTTTACGCTCGTAGGAAGTCATGTCCACCCAGTGCCGACCCTGGTTTTGCTTCACGAATACCAGTAGGTAATAAGCCTTGCGGTGCGGAATCAGCAAATCCTCCTCGTACACCAGCGCCCCTTCCGACTGCACGATGGTGAAGGGCTGGCTGCCTTTGCTCCCGGTAAGGCCATTGTGCTCGGAGGTATAGACCGGAATAAGGGGCTTGCTGGGAAATGGGTACATGCTCGGGAAAGGCTGACTTTTAGGCAACATACGAAGCCCGTACCAGCCCCTAACCACGCCCGGGCCGAATAGTTGGTGCAGCGTGAAGTTTAACAGCGTTGACTTCGGCCCGAATCATTTGGGCAAAAAAAGCCGGCTCCCGCTTACTACCCGGTTTCGACGAGCAGTAGGGCAGAAGCCGGCTTTTTTGAAAAGTGGAAGCTTACAGGCTGGCAATATCAATGACGAAGCGGTAGCGCACGTCGCCTTTCACCATCCGCTCGTAGGCTTGGTTGATGTCCTGGATGTTGATGAGCTCAATATCCGACACGATGTTGTGCTCGGCGCAGAAGTCCAGCATTTCCTGGGTCTCGGCAATACCACCGATGGTGGATCCCGACACGCTCTTGCGGCCCGGAATCAGAGCGAAGGCCGGAATTTCCAGGGGCTTGGGCGGAGCGCCGACCAAGATGTGCGTGCCACTGGTTTTGAGCAGGGACAGGTACATCGGAATGTTGTGGTCAGCGGCTACCGTGTCGAGGATGAAGTCGAAGGAGCCCTGCACGGCCTTGAGTTGCTCCTCGTCGGATGTTACCACGAAATGGTGGGCGCCCAGGGCTTTGGCATCGGCTTCCTTGGAAGGCGAGGTGCTGAGCACGGTCACGTCGGCCCCGAAGGCCACGCCGAACTTCACGCCCATGTGGCCCAGGCCACCCAGGCCCACCACGGCCAGCTTGTGACCCTTGCCCACTTTCCAGTACTTCAGGGGCGAGTAGGTAGTGATGCCGGCGCAGAGCAGCGGAGCCACGGCGGCCAGATCGAGCTTCTCAGACACGCTCACCACGAATTCCTCGCGCACCACGATGGTGTTGGAGTAGCCGCCGTAAGTCGGCACACCATCGCGGCCGAGGTTGTTGTAGGTCTGGGTGTTGCCTTCCACGCAGTATTGTTCCAAGCCATCCTTGCAGTTGACGCACACCTGGCAGGAGTCCACCATGCAGCCTACACCGGCCAGGTCACCCTGCTTGAATTTCTTGACATGGTCGCCGACCTGGGTGATGCGGCCCACGATTTCGTGACCGGGCACCATGGGGAAGATGCCGGGAAACCATTCGTTGCGGATCTGGTGCAAATCGGAGTGGCAGACCCCGCAGAACAGGATTTCAATCTGCACGTCGTGGGCACCCACGTCGCGGCGCTCAAAGGTCCAGGGGGCGAGGTCGGTTTCGGGGCTTTGAGCCGCGTAGGCTTTCGTTTGGATCATGAGGAGGTTTGGTCTGGTAGTAGGGAAATGAGAGTGGCAAAAGTATGGGCCTTGGAAAAACGTTATGTCATGCTGAGCGCAGTCGAAGCATCTCTACCACGCCGTTGTAAAGCTCTTAATTAGCCAGAGGTAGAGATGCTTCGGCTACGCTCAGCATGACGTTCTGCTTCTCGCAGGGAATGTATACTACGGGCTGGGGCTACTTAGTGGTCGAAGCGGTACTTGAGCCACACCACGTCGTTATCGAGTTGCTGTACCTGGGAGAGGTACAAGCGCGTGGTGGGGCCTTTGGTTAGGTACTCGCTTACTTCAAAGGTAGTTGGCGACTTGGGCGTGCCGTCGGCTAGGGGCAGCACCAGCAGGCTGAGCTCGTCGATAAGGCCGGCGTTCAGCAAGGAGCCGTTCAGGTGCCCGCCGCCTTCAAGCATCAGCGTTTCGATGGGGAAAAGCGCGGCCAGCTGCTCCAGTACCAAGGCAAAATCAACTTCTGTTTTGCCGGCAAACAGGTAGGAAATCTGCTTTTGCTGTAAATAATACAGGTACTCGTCGCTCACCTGCTCGGTCAGCACCTCGATGATATGGTCGCCGCCGGTTTCGTTCGTGTCCCAGCCCAGCTTACCTTGGGCGTCTACGGCAATGGCGAAGGAAGTAGCGGCTTTATTACCGATATACGGCTCCCGGGCAATGGGCTGAGGCGGAGCCTGGGGCTCGGGCTGCACGCCGCCCGTGAAGTCCCGCTCCATGGTGATGCGTCCGCACATCCAGGCCTGGCTGGTAAACGTGTCGTGGTACTTCTCGAAGTAGCCAGCAAAGGTGTCGTAGATTTCTTCGTCCCGCCAGTTGCTGGACAGGATTTTTCCATCCACGGAGGACATCATGTGGCAGATTACGTGGGGTCTTTTCATAACGGACTTATACGGCCGTGAGGTCAGCCCGATTGTCCCCGGCTTTGTAGAAGCCAAGTGCTTACTTCCGGTGCGGAGCCAGTAGCCAATGCTAGCGCCGCGCGAGCCGGGCTAGATTCCTACCGCAATACCTACCACAATAGCCACCACCGCCAAAGTCAGCAGCGCCAGGTACAGCGGCAGCACAAACCGCCACCACTGGTCGAAGCGCACCCCACAGGCGGCCACAATGGCTACCAGCGCGCCGTTGGTAGGCGTTAGCAGCTCGCACAGGCCAGCTCCATACTGGTAGGCTAGCACCGTTACTTGCCGGGAGAGGCCGATAAGGTCGGAGAGGGGCACCAGCAGCGGCATGGTGAGCACGGCCTGTCCGCTCACGCTGGGCACGGGCAGGTGCAAAGCCGTGTGCACGGCCACCATGCCCAGCGCCGAAAGCGTGACCGGCAAACCCGCCAGCGGCGCCGACATGCTGTTGACAATGGTGTCTACGATCTGGCCCTGCTCCAGCACCACGAAAATGGCCCGGGCAAAGCCGATGAGCATGGCCGAAAACGCCATGTCGCGGAAACCAACGATAAACGACTCGGCGGTACCCGTCAGGCCCAGGCCGCCCAGCAGGCCGGCCACCACGCCCAGCGTAAAAAATAGCGCCGCCATCTGCTCAAACTCCCAGCCCAGCTCCAGCACACCGTAGGCAAAGAAGGCGAAGGTGATAAATAGCAACGCCAGCACGATGCCGTGGCGTCCGCCTTGCTCGGTGCCAGTCGGGTCGGTGGCATCTAACTCCGGGGCTACGCGGTGGCGCAGCGCAAACCGCACGGTGCCGCCAATCCAGACAGCTAGGGCCAGAACCAGAAAGGCCAACCGAAACCCGCCGCCCGAAAGCAGGGGCAGCTGGGCCAGCTTCTGGGCAATGCCCACCTGAAATGGGTTCAGCGGACTAAAGGCAGCCCCTACGGCCGCCGAGCCGATGCTGACGGCTGCGGCCGTAATGGCCGGGTAGCCGATGCGGCGCATCAGAATCAGCAGCACCGGAATGAGCGGCACTATCTCCTCCTGCATATTTTCCAGCGCGCCCATAGTAGCAAACAGCACCGAGATGATAGGAATAACCACCGCCTCGCGCCCCCGGAACTTCTCCAACAGCCAGTCCACGCCCCGGCGCAGCGCCCCCGTATGGTCGACCACGGTGAAGGCCCCGCCAGCCAGAAACACCAGGAAGATAACCGAAGCCGCCTCACCCAGTCCTTTCGGAATATCTACCAAAGCCTGCAGGGGGCTGACGGGGGTGGCGGGCACGCGGTGGTAGGAGCCGGGCACTACAATGTCGCGGCCGGTAGCGGCGTCGGCGTGGCGCTCAAACACGCCGGCGGGCAGCACGTAGCTCAGCAGGCAGGCCAGCAGAATAAAGCCGGTGAGCAGCACCAGCGGGTGCGGGAAGCGCAGGGTTTTCATGCCGCGAAAGTACGGGTTGGGGGCCGATACCGCCCATTGACGGTTGCCTATATAGTTGCGGAAGCCGCCCGGGGCGTTGTATCTTAGGTGTTGGAGAACGGCCGCCGATGGACTTAGACGCTTTCAAAGAACTGCACCAAACCCAGCAACAGCACTGCCTCGCCCAGGCCGGCCACCACCTGGCTGACCGCGCCGAGCAGGGCTGCCGCCTGCAGCTTTTCGCCCTAGCTGGTTTCTACGCCGAGGTGTGGCGGCTGGTAGGGGAGGAGCGGGTTCTGTTTATCAACCCCTTCCAGAACCCGGCCCAGCTGCAGCCCTGGCTGGAGGCCGTGCAGCTGCCCTTGGATTGGGCCTAGCCTGTCGGGTGGCACTCCCAAGGCAATTAGCTACTTTTGGCGCCCGCCGAATCCGGTACTCTCGTCTTCCTGCCCAAGTGAAGTTCCTGCTGCTTTTTTGTGTTTTCCTAGGGCTATCGGCCCCCGGCTGGGCTGGCCCAAGCCCGGCCGACAGTCTGCTGGCGGAGCTGACCACGGCCCTGGCGCACAAAAAGGAGTACGATGCGCGCCGTTGGAACCGCATTGCCGCCCTCACCACGGCCTTCGAAGCCAGCAAGGGCAGCGACGACGCCAAGTTCGACCTGGGGTTGCGCATCTACGACGAATACAAGGCCTTTAAGTACGACTCGGCCTTTGTCTACAGCCAGAAAATCATTCAGGTAGCCGAGCAATTGCGCGACCCGGGCAAAATCGAAGTAGCCAAGCTCAAGCTGGCCTTTATCCTGCTGTCTTCGGGCATGTTCAAGGAAACCTTCGAAACGCTGGAAGCCATTGCGCCCGGCCGGCTCAGCGACGCCGACAAGGTGGACTTCTACTTCCTGCAGGCCCGCGCCCACAGCGACCTGGGCGACTTCAACCAGGATGCCCTGTACCGCCCGGCCTACTACGCCAAGGCCCTGGCCTACACCGACACGGCCCTGCACTACAGTCGCCCCGGCTCCTACGAGCAGCTTTCGATGCAGCAGTTTCTGGCCCTGAAAAACAACCGTCTGGCCGAAGGTGCCGCGCTCTACGAGCAAATCCGGCGGCTTCCGCGGCTGTCGTTGCACCAGCTGGCGGTAAGTGCCAGCACGGCCGCCTTTATTGCCTCCGTGAGCAAGCAGGAAGACAAAGCCTTCGAACTGCTGCTGGTGTCGGCCATTGCCGACGTGAAGACGGCTACCAAAGAAACCGTGGCCATCTTCCAGCTTTCCGACTATTGCTACCGGCGCGGCGACCTGGAAAATGCTTACACCTTCATCAAGGAAGCGCGGGAGCAGGCCACGTTTTACAAGGCGCGGCAGCGGCAGATCGAAATCAGCCACATTTCTTCCCTGATCGAAGGGCAGAAAATCAACATCATCGAAAACCAGCGCAAGTCGCTGAAAACCTACTCCACTGTAGTCACGCTGCTGGCTTTGTTTGTGGTGGGCTTCCTGTTCATCATCTTCAAGCAGCTGCGCCGGCTGCAAAAGGCCGACAAGCTCATTTCGCTGACCAACCGGGAGCTGCGCGTCCGCAACAACGAGCTGCACCAGCTGAACAGCGGGCTGAACGAAGCCAACAAGATCAAGGAGGAATACATAGCCTACTACTTCCACAACAACTCCCAGTACATCGACAAGCTGGAGGCGCTGAAGAAGACCCTCGACACCCAGCTCGGCAACAAGCAGTATACCGCTGTGCAGAAGCTGGCCGATGGCATCAACATCAAGAAAGAACGGAACGACCTGTTTAAAGGCTTCGACACGGTATTTCTGCGGCTGTTCCCCCACTTCATCAGCCAGTTCAACGCCCTGTTCAAGCCCGAAGACCAGGTGCAGCTCGCCGAGGACCAGCTGCTGACCACGGAGCTGCGCATCTTCGCCCTCATCCGCCTGGGCATCGACGACAGTGAGCAGATTAGCCGGATGCTGGGCTACTCTATCAATACGATTTATACTTATAAGACCCGGGTAAAGAACCGCTCCATCGTGCCCAACGAGGAGTTTGAGGCCCGCATTCAGGCCATTCAGGCCGTGTAAGAAGATGAAGCTGGTGCCGGCTCAAACCCGCGTTATGCCTCGGCAGGAGGGGTTGCGCCGTTCGCCGGAGTAAGTCATTACTTACAGCTGTTTCCCGAACAGTGAAGTGCCGTGTACCTGCGTCATATCGTCGAACAGCAGCCGGTGCAGACCAGGAACCGTTAGTAGGCGTCTCAGCATCTGGGATGCCCCGTTCAGAAATCTGCTATAGCTCCAGGCAGGCTAAGGAGACTTTTGTCGGCAGAAGACCGGAAGATGAGCCTGAATAGGTGTCCAAAAACCGAAAACGCCTATCATATTGGCTTCATATTTTAGCAGTGTTTATAGTAATTAAATATTTATAAATCAGTAGGATGTCCTTAATATCAATTAATATTTTCTTGATCGGAGTTTGATAAATTTTAGTTGAAGAGGGGGCCGGATTCTTTTGTGCCGTTCCTGCTGCCGGAGCCCGCCGCAACCGTTTGCGGTCAGCGGTTACCGCCTCCGGCCAGGCTACGAATACCTGCACATTCTGCTGTCCCCTTCTTCGTATGCCGGTACCTCTACCATTCTCCCGTACACCCTGGCGGCTTGCCAGCACCTTCCTGTTGCCCCTCGGGCTTTGCACTGCCGGCCCTGCGCTGGCGCTGCCTGCGGCCGGGCCCCATACCCTTACCTCCGCCCCGCTACCGGCGGTGGAAGCTGTCCGCCGAAGTCCCGCGTTCAGCGGCTCCGTGAGTGGGCGCATCGTGGATGAAAAGGGGCAGGCCATGCCCGGCGTAACGGTGCTGATAGAAGGCACCTCCCTGGGCAACTCTACCAATGCCGAAGGCCAGTTCAGCATCAGCAATGTGCCCGACGGCCCACACGTGCTGGTGGTATCGTTTGTGGGCTACAACACCCAACGCCTGCCATTTACCACGGTTGCGGGCCAGAATACGGCACTAACTGCCACACTAGCCGAGAATACCACGCTGCTGAACGAAGCCGTGGTAGTGGGCTACGGCACCGCCCGCCGCGAAGACGTAACCGGCTCCATTGCCACCGTCACCTCCCGCGACTTTGTGAAGGGCCAGGTGACTTCGCCCGAGCAGTTGATCCAGGGCAAGCTGGCCGGCGTGCAGATTACCACCGGCGGCGGGGCCCCCGGCGAGGTAAGCACTATCCGCATCCGGGGCGGCTCCTCCCTGAGTGCCAGCAACGACCCGCTGATTGTGATTGATGGCGTGCCGGTGGAAAACAGCGGTATCAACGGCGCCGGCAACCCTTTGTCCCTCATCAACCCCAATGATATTGAAACATTTACGGTGCTGAAAGATGCCTCCGCCACGGCCATCTACGGGTCGCGGGCTTCCAACGGGGTTATTATCATCACCACCAAAAAAGGGGTGGAAGGGGAGAAAACGCGGGTGAACTTCAACACGCAGGTGGCGCGCTCCGAAAACTACGGCAAGGTGGATGTGCTGACCGGCGACGCGTACCGCACCCTGGTGAAAAACGCCGTGGCCCAGGGCAAAATCCCGGCCGACCGCGCCTCGGAGTTTTATCTGGGCAATGCCAATACCGACTGGCAGGACGCTATTTATCAGACCGCCTGGACCACCGACAACAACCTGAGCGTGACCGGCAGCGTGAAGCGGATGCCCTACCGCGTGTCGGTGGGCTACCTCGACCAGGACGGCACCCTCAAAACCGGCAACCTCAAGCGCAACTCGGCCTCCGTGGGCCTATCGCCGCGCCTGCTCGACAACCACCTGCGGGTGGATGTGAACGTGAAGGGCACGTGGTCGGACTACCAATTTGCCGATCAGGGCGCCATTGGGGGCGCGGTGCGCTACAATCCTACCAAGCCCATTTACTCCGGCGACGCCAGCAAGTTCAATGGCTACTTTGAGTGGCTGGACCCGGCCGACGGCATCAACCCCTACCCACTCACGGACCGCAACCCGCTGGCTTTGCTCACCGACAAGCGCGACCGAAGCACCGTGAAGCGCAGTCTGGGCAACATTCAGCTGGATTACAGCCTGCACTTCCTGCCCGACCTGCACGCCAACCTCAACCTGGGCTACGACATCTCGCGCAGCGCCGGCACTGTCTTCGTGCCGGAGGCTTCGTCGGTGGCCTACAACGTGAAAGGCCTCAACAACCAGTACAAGCAGGAGAAAAACAACAAGCTGCTGGAAACCTACCTGAAGTACAACAAGGAAATTGGCGGGCAGCGCGTAGAGGCGCTGGCGGGCTACTCCTACCAGGATTTCTACACGCATAGTCCGTTTTTCTTCAGCCGCACGGCGGCCGGCGAGCTGCTCGACCCCACGGCGCTGGCCGGCAACCCCTACAAAAGCCAGTACACGCTGCTTTCCTTTTATGGCCGGGTAAACTACTCCTTCAACGACCGGTACCTGCTCACGGGCACACTCCGTGCCGACGGCTCCTCGCGCTTCAGCCCCGATAACCGCTGGGGCTACTTCCCGGCGGCTTCGGTGGCCTGGCGCATCAACAAGGAAAGCTTCCTGGCGAACAGCCAGACGGTGTCGGACCTCAAGCTGCGCTTCAGCTACGGCCGCACGGGGCAGCAGGACGTGGCGGGCGTGGCCGGCGACTACCCGTACCTGCGCTCCTACAACCTGGGCGGTGGCTCGGTGCGGCAGATCTTCGGCAACGACACCATCCGCACGCTGCGGGCCGGGGGGCAGGACCCCAACCTGAAGTGGGAGGAAACCGCCACCTACGACGCGGGCCTGGACTACGGCTTCTTCAACAACCGCCTCACGGGCTCCATCGACCTGTACCTGCGCAAAACCTCCGACCTGCTGGCCGTGGTGCCCGTGCCCATTGGCAAGAACATTACGCCCAAGCAGCTCAAGAACATTGGTAACCTGGAAAACCGGGGCGTGGAGTTTGCCCTGAACTACGATGTGGTGCGCGGGGAGAAATTCAACTGGGGCGTGAACTTCAACGCGACCATCAACCGCAACAAAATCACCAAGCTGCTGCTGGTGGAAGACCCCACCTACCTGGGCTCCCCGGTGGGCGGCATCGGCAACTTCCAGTTTGTGCAGGTGAACTCGGTGGGGCACGCGGCCAACACGTTCTGGCTTTACGAGCAGAAGTACGACGCGAACGGCAAGCCCGTGGAAGGCGGCTCGGCGCCCACCACGGCCCAGTACGTGGACCAGAACGGGGACGGCCTCATCAACGAGCGGGACCGGGTGTACGGCAAGACGCCCGCGCCCAAAGCCATGCTGGGCTTCAGCTCCAACCTGAGCTACGGCAAAGCCAACCTGGCCTTCACGCTGCGCTCCAACCTGGGCAACTACGTGTACAACAACGTGGACGCGGGCCAGGGCACTTACTTCGGTACCAACACGGGCCTGCAGTACGCCTCCAATGTGGTGCCCGACGTGTACACCACCAGCTTTCAGTACGGCCAGCCCTTCAGCGACTATTACCTACAGGATGCCTCCTTCCTGCGCGTGCAGAACGTGACGCTGGGCTACGATTTCGGCAGCCTGTGGAAGGAATCGACCTCGCTGCGCCTGACGCTGGCGGCCCAGAACCTGCTGGTACTGACGGGCTATACCGGCCTCGATCCGGAGCGCGGCAACGGTATCGACAGCAATTTCTACCCGCTGCCCCGCACGTTTACGCTCGGCCTCAACGTGGGCTTTTAAATGAGTTGCGGGTTTCTGGTTTCTGGTTGTCGGCTAGAACACTAAAAAGGCAACTAGAAACCAGCAACCAGCAACCAGCAACTAGAAACTGAAAAGAAAAGATGAACAAGCACTTGCGCCGTGGCGCCGCTACGCTGGCCGTAGCCGCTGCCCTGCTTTCCGGCGGCCTTTCTTCCTGCACCAAGGACCTGGACCGCTACCCTTTCTATGACCTGAACACGGAGTCGGTGTACCGCGACCCGGCCAACTACATCCAGGTGCTGGCCAAGCTCTACGCGGGCTTCAACCTCTCGGGTCAGGGTACTACCGGTTCCCCGGATGTATTTGAGGGCGACGGCCTGGACGAAGGCGAAACTTCCTACCTGCGGGCCTACTGGTATTTGCAGGAGCTGGTGACCGACGAGGCCGTGGTGGCCTGGAACAGCGGCCCGCTCCAGGAGCTGAACAAAACCACCTGGACCTCCAGCAACGACCTGATGCGCAACAGCTACACGCGCATTTTCTACGAAATAACGGCCTGCAACGAGTTCATTCGGGAAACCACCGACGAGAAGCTCAGCGACCGGAACATTGCGGGCCAGGATGCGGTGAATGCCCGCCTGTTTCGGGCCGAAGCCCGCTTTCTGCGGGCCCTGGCCTACTACCACGCCCTCGACCTGTATGGCAACGTGCCGCTGGTCACCGAAGCCGGCGTACCTGGCAACGAGCTGCCCAAGCAGGCTACCCGCGCCGAGGTGTTCAGCTACATCGAGTCGGAGCTGAAGGCCATTGAGCCCCTGCTGAACAAGCCACAGCAGGGCCCTTATGGCCGCGCCGACCAGGGTGCCGCCTGGGCGCTGCTGGCTAAGCTCTACCTGAACGCGCAGGTATACACGGGCACGGCCCGCTACACCGACTGTCTCACCTACTGCAACAAGGTGCTGGGGGGCGGCTACAGCCTGACCCCGGAGTACGCCCACATCTTCATGGCCGACAATGGCGTGAAAGCCAGGTCGGAAATCATTTTCCCGATTACCAGTGACGGGCTGGCCTCGCAAACCTATGGAGGCACTACCTACCTCATTCACGCCGCTATAGGCGGGCGGATGCTGGGCAGCGCCTTTGGCGTGAGCAGCGGCTGGGCCGGCAACCGTACCCGCAAGAACCTGCCGCTGCTCTTTCCCGAAAACGCGGAGGGATTCGACAGCCGGGCCATGTTCTTCACCATCGGGCAAAACCTGGAAATCAACGACCTGACCGTATTTACCGACGGCTACGGCGTGACGAAGTGGTCGAACAAGAAGTCGACGGGCGAAAATGGTACCGACCCCACGCTCACCTTCGTGGATACCGACTTCCCGGTGCTGCGCCTGGCCGACGTGTATTTGATGTACGCCGAAGCCGTGCTGCGCGGGGGGCAGGGCGGTACCCAGGCCCAGGCCCTCACCTACATAAATGACCTGCGCGACCGGGCCTTCGGTAACAAGTTCAGCGGGGGCACCGCCGGCCGCATTACGCTGGCTGAGCTGACGGCGCCCAACTTCATCCTGGACGAGCGGGGCCGCGAGCTGTACTGGGAAGGCACCCGCCGCACCGACCTTATCCGCTTTGGCCGCTTCACCAGCGGCAGCTACCTGTGGCCTTGGAAAGGCGGCCTGAAGGAAGGCAAAGGCGTGTCGGACAACCTGAACCTGTACCCCATTCCTTCCACCGACATCGTGGCCAACCCCACGCTCAGGCAAAATCCCGGCTACTAAGCCATTCGCCTCAGCACGGCCTACGGGCACGGCTGAGGCTGTTGAGCCGGCTTGCCTTCAGCAGGCTATTCATTTTTCTCCAACCCACCATTTTCCTTCTACGCTCATGAAAAAAACAACTACGCTGGTTCTGGCTGCTGCCCTTACTGCCACTGCTCTGAGTGCTCAGGCTCAGGTAACCATCGACGGCGTTATCTCCGCCGACGAAATCGGTACGACGGCCGGCAAGTACACTTCCCTGGGTGCCTTCACTACTCCGCACATCGGCGACGGGGGCTTTGGCCTGATGGGTTTGCTGCGCATGTACGGAGCCAACTCCAGCACCAAGCTCTACATCGGGCTGGCCGGCACCATTGAGCCCGGCGGCAACAACTTTCAGCTGTACCTGGATTTACCTAACAAAACCGGGGTGCCCGTAGGCACCGGGCTGCCGGCCATTGCGGGCTCGGCTACGGTGTTCGGCACCTTTGCTGGCGGCAGTATTGGCGGCACCAAGCTCGAGCTGGAAGCCGATGCGGCCATTGCCACCACTGGCGGCGGCGACGTGCAGGCGGCCATTTACACTGCCGAGGCGGGCCAGGCCAAATCTATCGGGGGCGGCGCGGCTATCCTCACCGACGGCTCCACCAACGCTATTCCGGCCTCGGCTACGACGGGGGCTTACGCGCTGTTTGCGGGCACCAAAGTGGCCTATAAGGCGCCAACCGGCAACCTCACCACCAACCCCGGCAACGACAACGGGGGTGGGGCCGGCTCCTACGGGCTGGAGTACGAGTTCAATCGCGCCTCGCTGGGCCTGCCCTCGGGCGCCTCGGTAGTGCGCGTGATGGCCGCCTACGTGAGCGGCGACGCTTACTGGTCGTCGGATGTGATTCCGGAAATTCCCGGCAACGGCAACAACAACCTCGGCTTCAGCCCCGATTTCACAACCCTGGCCGGCGACCAGGCCCCTGCGCTGAATGTGGTGGTAACCAGCAGCCGCAAGGCCGAAGACGCGGTGGTGGCCATGAGCGTATTCCCGAACCCGGCGCAGGGAAAATCGACCATTGCCTACCGGGTGCTGGACAAGGCGCAAGCCGTGTCGGTGCGCGTGACGGATTTGCTGGGCCGTGAGGTGCGGACCCTGTTGGATGCTCGCCAGCCGGCTGGCTTCCACGAACTGAGTGTAGCCACGGGCGACCTGGCGGTGGGCGCATATCTGGTGAAGGTCCAGGTAGGGGAAAAAATAGCGACCCGCCGACTGGCCGTAACCCGCTAACCGGGCTACGCTCTTCCCGGGCCGGAAACCAGTGGGTAAGGTTTCCGGCCCCTTGGGAAGACCCGGTGGCCGCAGCTGGCTACCGATTAATTCTCCTTACCCATTCCCGCTCTGAGTAGCTGGCAGCAGCCCTACTGCGCTGGCTGAATTTGGCTGCACGACCCTGCTTTGGGGCTCGGTGGCTGGCCTATTGCCCTTTCTGAAGTACGCCTACGCTTACGCTTCCTCATTTCCATTTTACCAAAACCCCACCATCATGGAAAAAGCAGTAACCAGAGTACTAGTCGTCATGTGGATGCTCCTGGGCATCCCGCTCATAACGGTCCAGGCCGCCGACCTCACATTCAACGTGAATTTGCAGTACCGCATTCAGCAAGGCCAGTTTACCGCGGGCACCGACCAGGTGGTGGTGCTCGGGTCCTTCTCGGCCGGGGGCGTGGCCCTCACCGACCCCGACGGGGACAAAATCTACTCCGGCACCGTAACGGGCCAAACCAACGACGCGCAGATTACCTACAACTACCGCATTACCCGCGGAGGCGTGCAAACCAACGAATCGGTGGCGGCGCGCAAGTACGTGGTGCAGCCCACTTCCGCCGCCAACGTGTTGAGCGACTGGTGGAACGACCAGCTCCCCCCGTACCCCTACGCCAGGTTTTTTGCCTCCAGCACTAAAACTATTCCCGGCGAAGTCGTGCGCTTTAATGATGCCTCCGAAGGCGGGGCCGCAACCTCCTGGAGCTGGTCGTTTCAGGGCGGCAACCCGGCCACGTCTTCCTCGCAAAACCCTACCGTAACCTGGGGCGCGGCCGGCACTTACGCCGTGACGCTCACGGCCACCAACAGCAGCGGCAGCACCACGTCCAAAACCCTGAATGTGACGGTGACGACGGTAGACGCGGCCCTGGGCTGGTGGAACGACGCCATCTTTTACCAGATCTACCCGCGCAGCTTTTTTGATACCAACGGCAACGGCATCGGCGACCTGCAGGGCATGACGCAGAAGCTCGACTACCTCAACGACGGCAACGCTACCACCACCTCCGACCTGGGCGTAACGGCCCTGTACGTGATGCCCGTGCACGATGCCTCGGAGCCCTACTACGGGGGCTACCAGGTGAAGGACTACAAGAGCATTATCGGCGAAATCGGGACGCAGGCCGACTTTGATGCCTTTGTAGCAGCAGCCCACGCCCGCGGCATAAAGGTGATTCTGGACATGGTGTTCAACCACACCTCCGACGAGCACCCTTGGTTCCAGAGCGCAGCGCAAGGTGCCGGCGGCAAGTATGATGACTACTACGTGTGGCGCAGCACCAACCCCGGCTCGGCCTGGCGCAACAACTCCATCGGGCACTCCAACGCCAACTTCAACGTGTACTGGGGCAAGTACGCGGTGAAAACGCCCGACCTGAACTACAACAGCCGCTCGGTGCGCAACACCATCAAGGACGCCAGCTCGTTCTGGCTGGGCAAGAGCGTAGACGGCTTCCGCCTTGATGCGCCCATGTTCCTCTACGAGCGCGGCGACGCCGTGGCCCTGACGGACCAGCGCAGCCTGCCCCAGACCTACGCCTACTGGCGCGAGTGGCGCGACCATATCAAGGCCGCCAACCCCAACTCGTTTTCGGTAGGGGAGACGTGGCTGTTCGACCCAGTAAGCGGTCCGCAGCCCTCTACGGCCATTGAAGCCTCCAAGTACGTGTATCAGGGCTTCGACATTGGCTTTCAGTTCGACATTGCCTACGGGGTACAGTACGCCCTCAACAACGAAAACAAAAGCTACCTGCAGACCCCGGTGGAGGAGTCGATGAACTACTACCCCTTTCTGCAGTTCGGCACGTTCTTCTCTAACCACGACCTGTATACCGACAACAGCTATAAGGCTTTGCGGCTGAAGTCGCGGCTGACCAACAACCAGGATGCCAAGGCCAAAGTGGCCGCCGCCTGGCTGATGACTGCGCCCGGCGTGCCCTTCGTGTACTACGGCGACGAAGTTGGCGGGGGTGGCAGCAACAACTACGCCCGGGACCCCATGCGCTGGAGCAATACGGCCAGTGGCGGCTTCACCACCGGCTCGCCCTGGGAGCCCGCCGGCGACTACGCCCAGTACAACGTGCAAAGCCAGCAGGGCGTAGCCGGTTCCTTCCTCACGCTCTACAAAGACCTGATTAAGGTGCGCAAAGCGGAGGCTTCATTGCGGCGCGGGGGCTACAAAACAGTGGCTACTACCTCTGCCGGCGTGTACGCATTCATGCGTACCTACAATTCAGAGGTGACCTTCGTGATTCTAAATCTGGCCGCCTCGGCCCAGAACAACGTGGCGCTGTCAGTGAGCGGCACGGCCATTCCAGCGGGCACGTACTCGCTGGGCAATCTGCTGAACGGCTCGCAAACTGTGAGCAGCGTGACGGTGAGCGGGGGCAACATCACGAATTGGGTGCCGGTGGCCTCCATTCCAGCCAACGGCTTCTACGTGCTCAAGCTCAACAACGGCGCGGCTGGTCCCAACGCCGCCCCCACGCTCGACGCCATTGCCAACCAAACCATCAACCTGGAAGACGGCGCCAAAGCGGTAAGCCTGACCGGTATTTCGGATGGCAACTTCTGCACCCAAACGGTGACGCTGGCCGCCTCCAGTGCCAACACCACCGTGCTCGGCGCGCCCGGCGTGGCCTACACTTCCTGCAACGCCACCGGCACGCTCACGCTCACGCCCCTGGCTGTAGGCACGTCCTCGGTAACGGTTACGGCTACGGACAATGGCGGCACGGCCAACGGTGGCGTGAATACCCTGAGTCGCACGTTCACGGCCACGGTAACGGACATTCCGAAAGCACCCACGGGCCTCAGCCTGAGCCAAGCCAGCCCGACCTCCGTGGCCCTTAGCTGGGCCGATAACTCCAGCCGCGAAACCGGCTACCGCATCTACTGGTCGACTTCCGGCACCAAGCCGGCTACGCCCAACGTTACCACGGCAGCCAGCGCCACGAGCTACACCGCCACGGGCCTGAACACCCAAACCACCTACAATTTCTGGGTGGAAGCCTACGGCGCCAACGGCACTAGCACCGCTATTACCGGCACGCAGGCCTTAACCTTGCCCAACCTGGCTCTGAATAAAACCGCCACGGCGTCGAGCAGTGAGACCTTCAACGGGGTGAACTACACGCCCAACCTGGCCGTGGATGGCATCGACAACTCCTTCAACAGCCGCTGGTCGACGGCACCTTCCGCCAACGCCAACCAGACGGAATGGATTAAGATTGACCTGGGCGCCAGCTACGCCCTGAGCCGGGTGACGGTGTCGTGGGAAAACGCCAATGCTGATTCCTACTACATCATGGCGTCGAACAGCAACATCACCCCCGATCCGGCCAACGCCGCCTGGGCCAAGGTGAACATCACCGGCAAGCCCAACCAGGCGCGCTTCGATGACCAGACGGTAGCCATTACCGGCCGCTACCTGGCCATTTACCCCTACCACAAGTCGCAGCCGTACGGCTACAGTATCTACGAGCTGCAGGCTTACGGCCTCGCTGCTACCGGCAACCAGGCACCCGTTGCTAATGCGGGTCCCGACCAAAGCAAAGCTGCCGGCACTACGACTGCTACGCTCACCGCTGCCGGCTCCACTGACCCCGAAGGTAACCCGCTGACCTACAGCTGGACGAAAGTAAGCGGACCGGCCGTCACCTTCAGCTCCACTACGGCGGTTTCGCCCACCGTGAGCGGCCTCGCCAACGGCAGCACCTATGTATTCCAGGTAAGTGTAAGTGACGGTTCTCTGTCTTCTACCGACCAGGTGCAGGTGACCGTGGCCGCCGCCAACCAGGCCCCGGTAGCCAACGCCGGCCCCGACCAGACGCTGGCCGCGGGAACGACCAGCGCCACCCTCACAGCCGCTGCCTCCTCCGACCCCAACGGCCAGGCCCTGACCTACGCCTGGACCAAGGTGAGCGGGCCCGCCGCGACGTTCAGCTCCACCACGGCCGTGTCGCCCACGGTGAGCGGGCTTACGGCTGGCACGTATGTGTTCCAGGTTTCGGTGAGTGACGGAGCCTTGTCTTCTACCGATCAGGTACAGGTGGTGGTGCAGGCTTCGGGCACGGCCACGGCGTACTACATCATCAACCGCTGGCAGAACACCTACCTCTACGACAATGCCGCGCAGGTGAAGTACGCGGCCACGGCCAGCGGCACGGCGTATCAGTGGACGCTGGAAACGGTGGGCTCGAACACGCGCATCCGCAACGTGGCCTCGGGCAACTACATGAACATCGAAGGCCAGACCGGCTCGGTGCAGTGTACGGCCGTGCCGGATTACTTCACCAGCGGGCAGTGGACGCGGGAGGCCGTTTCGGGCACCAGCTACTTCCGCATCCGCAACGTGTGGCAGCCCGGCAACTACCTCCACGTCGAAAACCTGACGGGCTCTGCCCAGTACGGGGCCGTAGATGCCAGCTTCTACAGCGGACACTGGCTGTTCCAGCCCGTAGCGGGTGCCCGCACAGCCCTGGCTTCTGCCAGCGCGACTGCGGCCAAAACGCCGCTCACCCTCTTCCCGAACCCTATCAGCCAGGGCCGCCTCACGGTGCTGCTGCCTTCCCGCGCCGCTTCGGCTCACCTGCGCCTGCTCGACAGCCAGGGCCGCACGGTGCTTGACCGCACCGCCGCCGTGACGGGTGGGCAAACCAGCCTAGATGTGACGGGCCTGACCAAAGGGCTGTACCTGCTGCAAGCCACCACCGACGGTAACATGCATACCGGCCGGGTAGTGGTCGAATAAACGATTCGTCAGCCGGGCGGCAATGGGGCTGCCCGGCTGATTTTTTTAGTGCCTGTTACCATGAAAAAAACCTTTCTCGCCACCTGTCTGCTCACGCTGCCGCTGTTGCCGGCGCCCCGCTCGGGGCTTGCCCAGGCGGGGGGCGCTCCGGCAGCCTACCACGACCCGGCCCAGTACGGCAAACCCTTCCGCGGCGTGCCCGAAAGCCAGGATGCTACCATCTACCAGGTAAATATGCGCGGGTTCAGCCGGGCGGGCGACTTCAACAGCGTCACGTCCCGGCTTGATTCCGTTAAGGCCCTGGGGGTGAATGTGGTGTACCTGATGCCCATTTTTCCAATCGGCCAACTCAAGGCCGTGGACTCGCCCTTTGCCGTACGCGACTACACCAGCGTAAACCCCGAGTTCGGGACGCTCACGGATTTGCGCAAGCTGGTAGATGCCGCCCACGCCCGCAGCCTAGCCGTGATGCTGGACTGGGTAGGTAACCACACCAGCTGGGACCACGCCTGGACCCAGCAGCACCCCGACTGGTACGTGCACGACGACGCGGGCAACCTCGTCAACCCCATTCCGGAGTGGAAGGACATCGTGCAGCTCGACTTCAAGAACGCCCAGCTGCGCTCCGCCATGGTGCAGGCCATGCGCTACTGGGTGTTTCAGGCCAATGTTGATGGTTTTCGGTTCGACTACGCCGATGGGCCCACGTTCGAGTTTTTCCAGGAAGTTAGCCAGAGCCTCACCTCCATCCGGGGCCGCAAGATGCTGCTGCTGGCCGAGGGCGACAAGAAAAAGCACTTCTTCCGGGCCGGCTTCCCGCTGTGCTACGACTTTGGCTTTATCAACGTGATGAAGCACGACGTTTTTGCCAAAGGCAAAAGTGTGAAGCTGCTCGACTCCCTGAACGCGGCCGTGTACCGCAACGCCCCGCCCGCGGCGCGCATGGTGCGCTACGTGTCCAACCACGACCTGAACGCCTGGGAAGGCACCCCGCAGGAATTTTTCGGCGGCCCGCAGGGCGCCTTGGCAGCCTTCGTGACGGCCGCCTACATGCAGGCGGTGCCCATGATTTACAACGGGCAGGAAGTAGGCTACAGCCAGCGCGTGCCGTTCATGGGCCCGCGCCAACCCATCGACTGGACGCCTAACCCCGCGCTGACGGCCGAGTACAAGCGCCTCATTAACTTCCGCAACGGCAGCAATGCCCTGCGCCGCGGCGAGCTGACTTCTTACAGCACCGACGATGTGTGCGCTTTCACCAGAACGGCCGGCAAGGAGCAGGTGCTGGTACTCGTCAACCTGCGCAGCTCCCCGAAACTCTTCTCCGTTCCCGCCGGTTTGGCCGGTGCCGGCTGGCGCAATGCCTTCAGCGGGCAACCCGCCGGCATCGACCGCCCCTTTACCTTAGCGCCCTATCAGTACCTGGTGCTGCGGAAATAGCTTGTTTGAATATTCCGGGTGGGTGCAGGCATTGTCGCCCTGGCGCCCGCCCGGAATCCTTGTTTACATCATGCGAAAAATACTTCTTCTCTGTTTGCTTACGGCTGGCCTCCGGGCCACCGCTCAACCTGTTGCTTCCCCGCTTACCGCCCGCCTCGATAAGGTGAGTTTAACCTTTGCGCTGGCCGCTGATGGCCAGCCAACCTACGCCGTTTCCTACGGGCAGCGGCCGGTTATCAAACCCTCGCGTCTGGGCGTGGCTCTGGCCGATGGCAAGGGCTTCGACGGCCCGCTGGAGCTGGTGGGCTCCGAAACCAAGAACGTGGACGAAACCTGGCAGCCGGTGTGGGGCGAGGTGAAAAGCATCCGTAACCACTACCAGCAGCTCACGGTGCATCTGCGCCAGCCCCAGGCTCCCGGCCGCCTTATCGACGTGGTGTTCCGCGTGTTTGCTGATGGCGTGGGCTTCCGCTACGAGTGGCCCAGCCAGCCCAGCCTGCAGTACTTCACGGTGCAGCAGGAGCGCACCGAGTTCAACCTCACCGGCAACCACAAAGCCTTCTGGATTCCCGGCGACTATGACTCCAACGAGTACGCCTACACCACCTCCAAGCTAAGCGAAATCAACAGCGCCGGCATCACCCCGATTCAGCTTAAATCGGCCCCGGAGCGGGTGCAGACGCCGCTTATGCTCAAGTCCGACGACGGGCTCTACGTGAATATCCACGAGGCCGCGCTGGTAAACTACCCGGCCATGATGCTGAACGTGGACACCAAAACCTTCGGCCTCACGAGCCAATTGGTGCCCTCGGCCACCGAGGCCGCGGCCTACCTGCAAACGCCCGAGCACACGCCCTGGCGCACTATTGTGGTGGCCGACAACGCCCCGGCCGTGCTGGCCTCCAAGCTTATCCTGAACCTGAATGAGCCCACCACGCTCACCGAAACCAGCTGGATCAAGCCGCAGAAGTTTGTGGGCGTGTGGTGGGAAATGCACGTGAACAAGTCCAGCTGGAACTACTCCGATGCTACCAACCTCAAGCTGGCGGATACCAACTGGGACGCGCTGAAACCCCACGGCCACCACGGCGCCAACACCGCCAACGTGAAGCGCTACATCGATTTTGCCGCCAAGTACGGTCTGCAAAGCGTGCTGGTGGAAGGCTGGAATGTAGGCTGGGAAGACTGGTCCGGCAACTGGAAAGAAGAGGTGTTCGACTTCGTGACACCCTACCCCGATTTCAACGTGCAGGAGCTGCAGCAGTACGCGGCCGCCAAGGGCATCAAGCTGCTCATGCACCACGAAACCTCCGGCTCCGTGACCAACTACGAGCGGCGCCAGGACGCCGCCCTGCGCTTTATGAAGGAGCACGGC
Organism: Hymenobacter guriensis; assembly: GCF_015773195.1. Lineage (GTDB taxonomy): Bacteria > Bacteroidota > Bacteroidia > Cytophagales > Hymenobacteraceae > Hymenobacter > Hymenobacter guriensis. The sequence goes on along the minus strand of NZ_JADWYK010000015.1, from coordinate 36,206 downwards.
TACGACGGCGTAAAAACCGGCTACGTGGGCCGCATCATCCCTCGCGGGGAGCACCACGACGGGCAGTGGATGGTCAACCACTTCAACCGCACCGCCGAGAACATGGCCCGCCAGCAGATTATGGTGGACATGCACGAGGCCGTGCGGCCCACCGGGCTGCACCGCACGTATCCCAACTGGCTGGCCTCCGAAGCAGCCCGCGGCAATGAGTTCAACGCCTGGAGTGAGGGCAACCCGCCCGAGCACGAAACCATTCTACCCTTCACCCGCCTCATGGGCGGCCCCATGGACTACACGCCTGGCATTTTTCAGATCAAGCTCGAAGACTGGAACCCGGCCAAAAACCAGGGCAAGCAGGTGCATACCACCCTGGCCAAGCAATTGGCCCTGTACGTGACCATGTACTCGCCGCTGCAAATGGCGGCTGACCTGCCCGAGGCCTACGAAAAGCACCTCGATGCCTTCCAGTTTATCCGCGACGTGCCCGTGGACTGGGATGATACGCGCATTCTGACCGCCGAGCCCGGCGACTACATCACCATGGTCCGCAAAGCCAAGAGCAAGGAGGAGTGGTACCTGGGCGCCATCACCGACGAAAACGCTCGTGCGCAAACCCTGAAGCTCGATTTCCTGACGCCCGGCCTGCGCTACGAGGCCACCATCTACGCCGATGGCAAAGGCGCCAGCTGGAACAAAAACCCGATGAGCTACCAGATCCGCAAGCAGAAAGTCGACAGTAAATCGGTACTGAAGCTGCAGCTGGCCGCCGGGGGCGGGGCGGCTGTGAGCATCAAACCCATCAACCGCTAGCCGGCCGAACTATTGCCCACCGGCCGGGCGTTGGGCAGGTCCTCCCACCTCCGGCCGGCCGGCCGCTTTCCAACCTCTACCAAACTCACTACGTCATCCTATGTCCTTTTTCAACACCGCGCTTAAGTACAGTTTCACCTGCCTGACGGCGGCCAGCCTGCTGGCGAGCTGCAAGCCCGACAAGCCCGACGCTCCCGCGCCCATTGACCCGCCGGTCACCGAAAAGCCCACGCAATACGGCACCCCATTCGCCGGTGTGCCTTCTACGCACTACGCCGTGATTTACCAGGTAAACATGCGCGCCTTCAGTCAGGCCGGCAACTTCGCTGGCGTCACGGCCCGCCTGGATTCCATCAAGGCGCTGGGCGCGAATGTGGTGTACCTGATGCCGATTCATCCGGTGGGGCAGGTACGGGGCGTAAACTCGCCCTACGCCGTGCGCGACTACACGGCAGTGAATTCGGAGTTTGGTACGCTCGACGACTTACGTAGCCTCGTGGATGCCGCCCACGCCCGCGGCTTGGCCGTGATGCTGGACTGGGTGGCCAACCACACCAGCTGGGACAATGCCTGGGTTCGGGAGCACCCCGACTGGTACCTGCAGAACGCGGCCGGCACCATCCTGAGCCCGCCCAACACCAACTACACCGACGTGGCTCAGCTCAACTTCAACAGCCAGCCCATGCGCCTGGCTATGATTTCGGCCATGAAATCGTGGGTGTACTCGGCCAATGTGGACGGTTTCCGCTGCGACTATGCCGATGCCGTGCCCGTTGATTTCTGGAAACAAGCTGTAGACACGCTTCGCAATATTAAGTCGCACAAGCTGCTGCTGCTGTCGGAAGGTACTGAATCGAGAAACCTGGCGGCCGGCTTCAATATGAAATTCGGCTTTAACTTCTACGGCGGCCTTTGGGACGTATATCGTCGGGGGCAGCCGGCTACTACGTTTGATGCACTTAATGCTAGTGAGTACGTCGGCGTATCCGATGCATTCACCCCAACCGGCATACAGCGAGTAGTGCGCTACACCACCAACCACGATGTAAACGGTTCCGACGGCACGCCCGTCGCCCTGTTCGGGGGAGACGCCGGGGCTATGTCGGCCTTCGTCATTGCCTCGTGCTACAAAGGCGTGCCCATGATTTACAACGGTCAGGAGTCAGGCATGAGCACGGCAATTACGTTTCCCTTTACCTCTGTGAATATCACATGGGACACTCGCCCCGACGTCACCAAGGCCTACAAGCAGCTGCTGCGGGCCCGAGCTAAGAACTCTAACTTTGCTTTGGGCAATACCACTTCGTATAGCACTGCGGATGTCTGTGCATTCACCAAGCAAGGTACCCCCAATGAGCCAACGGTGCTGGTAATGGTGAACGTGCGCAACAAGGAAGTGAAATACACGCTGCCCCCGGCACTGGCCAATACCACCTGGACAAATGCGCTGCAAGGTGGCGAAGTAGCCTTGGGCACCGAAGTAACGCTGCCGGCCTACGGGTATATGGTGCTGGATTAATTCCAGCTTTCTGCTACAATGACAACGCCTTTGCTTTCCGGTGCTCGGGAAAGCAAAGGCGTTTTTTATGTTCGGTAGGAGCGGGGCTTGTCCCCGCCCAGCGTTGCACAAATCCTGCATCTATTGTTGAACGACGGGCGGGGACAAGCCTCCCACCCTACCCAACTACCTCCGCTCCGTTCTCCACCGCCTCTGATGATTCCTCCCGGTCAAACCGCGCCAGCAGCAGCGGAAACACCAGCAGCTCGGCGTAAAAAGCCGCCGCAATGCTTACGGCCGTGAGCAGGCCAAACAGCATTACCGTTTTCAGCGAAGCCAGCGTCATGGCCAGGTAACCCACAAACAGCACCCCGCTGGACAGCAAAATAGTGGGACCTACGTGGGTGATAGTGGCGAAGCGCGCCGCCGCCGGCGCCAGGTTCTGGCGGCGCAGCTGCTGGTAGTGATGCACGAAATGCACCGTATCATCGGTGCAGAGGCTGAGCACGATGGCGGCAATGCTGGCCGTGGCCGTGTCGAGGGCAATGCCGGCCCAGCCCATCAGGCCCAGCAGCAAGAGCACTGGCAATAGGTTGGGCGCCAGCGTGAGCAAAGCCAGCCGGAAGCTGCCCACAAACCACCACACCAGCCCGAATATCACCACCGCCGACCAGCCCAGGCTGCTGGCCTGCGAGCGGGTCACGTAGTCGACGATGCGGGCATAGAGCGGCTGGTAGCCGGCCGCCCGCACCGTGGCTACGGGCCCCAGCGTATGGCGCGCCATGCGCAGCAGCACCTCCGACTTGGCCGTCAGCTCCCGCGCCGAGAGCATGGGGCCAGCCACCGTAATGCGCCCCGTGCTGGATTGCTCGTCGATAAACTGCCGGGTAAGCTGGGGGTAGTCGGGAATGAGACGGGCGTGCACACGGTTGAGCAAACTTTGGCTGCCCAGGGCCGCCCGTGCCCGGCTGGCGGGCACTACCGTTTCCAGGCCCGCTAGGTAGAGTGTATGGAAGCCCGCTACCCGGCCCACACCTTCCAACGTGCGGGCGGAGTCGGCGAAGGCAGCGGCGGCCTGCACCACGGCGGCTTCGTGCAGGGTGTGGCCGGGACGGGGCTCAACCAACAGCTCAAGAGGCATATAGGCGCCCCAGGTGCGCTGCATGGCGGCGTGGTCCCGCACGGCCGCGTGGTCGTCTGGAAAGTAACCTAACGTGTAGGTATCGGCCCGCAGCCGGAGCGCGCCAAAGGCAGCCGCTACCGTGAGCACCAACGCCAGGGCCGTGAGCTGGCGCGGGTGAGCATCAACCCAGGTGTAGAGCCGGGCCAATCCGCCGGCTGCCTGCATGGTGGCGCGTGGGCGGCCCTGGTAGCCGGGCAATAGCAGCACGCCCAGCAGAAATGTGAAGCATAAGCACAACACAATACCAAGGGCGGCAAAGGCCCCAAACGTGCGCAGAATAGCCATGGGGCTGGAAACCAGGGCCAGAAAACCAGCCGCCGTGGTGAGCATCGTGGCTAGGCAAGGTGCCAGCGTTTGGCGCAGGGCTTCCAGCGCCGCCGAGTGGGGCGTCTGGCCGGGCTCGGTGAGCACGAGGTTGCGCTCATTGATAATGTGGAGTGCGTCCATAATGCCCAGCAGAATCAGAATCATGGGCAGCAGCACCGTCATCAGGTTGAGGCGGTAGCCCATAGCGCCGTACACGCCCAGCGTGAGGTAGGTAGCCAGCCCCACGATGCCTACCACGTACAGCAGCAGGCGGAGGTTGCGATACAGCAGCAGCAAGGCCAGGAACATCAGCCCGTAGCCCAGCCCCAGAAACCGCCCAAAGTCCTGCTCCGACAGCGCGTTCAGGCCCGCGTAGAGCACGCCCACGCCCCCCAGCCAGTAGTGCCCTTGCGGCAGGTGCCGGGCGGCGGCTTCGCGAATCTGCCCCAGAATTTCCCCACGCCGGGCATCAAATGTCGGGCTTGGTTTGAGCTCGATGAGTAGGCGGGTCGTCTGAAAATCGGGCGAGAACAGCTGCTCCTGGAGCGTGGGCAGGCGGCTCAGGTCCTGGCGTACCTGAGCCTCGGTCGTTTGCGCGGAGAGGAGGGGGTGCGCCCCGGCCAGCAGACCCCGGCTGGCAATGGTGGTAGTGCCTGGCCCTAGTACGACGGCTACGTCGGGCAGGGCGGCCAGCTCCTGGCTCAGGGCGGGCAGGCTTTCCAGGTAGGGCGCCCGCAGCAAACCCACGGAGTCGTGCACCACCAGCGTTACTACCTCGTCGTTGCCGAAGCGGGCCTGGTAGTCGCGGTAGGCGCGCAGGGCCGGGTCGCCTTCCAGAAACCATACCGACAGGCTATTGTCGATCTGCACGGCCGTGCGTACGCCGGGAGCCAGCACCACCACCAACGCCGCCACCAGGGCCAGCAGCCAGAATCGGAAACGGTAGAGAATATCAATCATGTAGTAGGTGCAGGAGTTGAGTAATAGCCCGTCATGCTGAGCTTGCCGAAGCATCTCTACCGCTTCGTTGCAAGGCCAATTAATTAGCTAGCCAGAGGTAGAGATGCTTCGACTCCGCTCAGCATGACGTTCAACCGATTTGTTTACACTCACTGGTCCTGCTACCACCGCCGCGCTATTTCCGCAATAATGGACACGTAGCTGCTGAGCATGAACAGGGAGGTGAGCAGCTCGGCCAGCTTGAGGGTCCGGGCCGAGGGGCGTCGCAAACTCCAGCCATAGGCTGCCGCCGTAGCCGCATAAAGGGCCGCAACCAGCCAGAACGGCCAGGCGCGGGCCTCCAGCCGCTGCAGCAGCACGCCCTGGGTGAGTACACCAGCCAGCAGCACCACCAGCACCGCCGCAACAGCGCCTCCGTAGCCCAGGGCGCGGGAGTAGGAGTCGAGGCCGGGGCGCTCATTAGCCGGTACCCTGATTTTGCGGGCTATTTCAAAGGCCAGCCCCCCGAACACGCTCAGCAAGGCGAGCAGCCCCAGGGGCGGAGCGAGCAGGGGCGGGGCCGCGTAGGCCGCCCACAGCCAGCCAATGAGCAGGGGCATCACCAGGATGTGGGTGAGGGCGTAGAGCACGAGCCGGGGCCGCAGGTAGTTGGGCACAAAGAACTCGTAACGCATCAGCAGGCTATAGCCCACCGCCAGCGCCCAGCCCAACACGGCCCGCCACCCCATACTCACCGACCACGCCACTTCCAGTAGTGTACCCACGGCGGCCACGGCCTGCAGCTGCCCCAGCGTCACGCGGCCCTGCTGGAGCACCCGCTCCGGGTGGTGCTCCAGGTCGGTGGCGTAGTCCTTGATTTCATCGAACACCCGCAGCCGGAAAAAGAAGCTGATAGTAGCCGTTACGCCCAGCCAATCCGGCCAGCCCCAGGCCCGTTGCGCTGCCGGCCCGGCCTGCAAAGCCGCCGCCACGCTGTACACGGTGCCAAATAGAATGGCAAACAGCGCCATGTTCACGGGCGGAAACCGTTGCCGCATATATGCCCCAAAGGCGGGTAGATTCATGTAAGCAAGATGGTGAAATAGGGGATATTTAAGACCAAGAGAACGTCATGCCGAGTGGAGTCGAGGCATCTCGCATGTTAGAATAGTAATCAGACGTCAGCACGTGAGATGTCTCGACTCCACTCGGCATGACGTTCTTCTGGCTTTATATGCCGATGGGCCGCGCCCTCATAACTCCCGCGCATACAGCGCGTAGTGGGCTGTTTCGTAGGGGAAGCCGTCGGTGAAGTGGCGGGAGAAGTTGTCGGTGCGCATCAGGCAGAAGATGATGTCATCGTAATACTCCCGGAACGACACCATCCCGTAGGCACCAAGGTAAGACATCAGGCCCTGCTGACGGTAGTCGGGGTGCACGCCCACGGTTTTGGCCAGCAGCGTACGGTGCTGCAGGCGCGGGTAATGCTGCTGAAAGGTAGCCGGCTCGGTAGCGGGCAGATGCAGCGGGGCATAGTTGGGGTGGCAGAAGCTCTGGGCCACCAGCTTGCCCGTGCTTCGTTCACGCAGCAGCACGGAGGTGTGGGGGCACAGCTTCTCGGCGTAGGCGCGGTTGTAAAGCAGCCCAAACTGCGCCGCCGACACCGGGCGGTAGGCCGGATTGGCCCCGTAGATGGCCTGCACCAACTCAAAAATAGCTGCTTCGTGTTCCTGCCAAACGTCCGGGGTCAAGGGCACAAACTCAAACGGTACCTGCTGCAGCTGAGCCAGCAGAGCGGCTTTGTTGTCGTACACGGTAGGCACCACGGCGGGCTGCAGCAGGCGGCTTTCGAACGTCAACGTGGGCGTAAAGCCAAGATCTGTCAGCAGCGCGGCGTAGTAGGCGGGGTTTACGGGTTCAGCGTCAAACTGTCCCCAGGAGGGTACTGGGCCCAGCCGCAGGCGGTAGCGGTGGTAGGTGCTGAAGCACAGCGGCCCCACCAGCCGGCGGTAGCCCCGGCGCCGGGCCTCGGCTGCCAGCTGATCAAATACCTGTTGGTTGAGTGCCGCATCGGGCAGGGTTTCCCAGAGTCCGAAAAAGGCATCGGTGCCCTCCTGCGGGAAAATCCCCAGCAGGCGCAGCGTTTCATGGTCGGTGTAGAGCAGCACCTCGTGGCGGGCGGCTTCCTCGGCTACCACGGCCGCCAGCACTTCCGCGTGCTCGCGCAGGGGCACCACTTCGGTAGCATATACAGCGGCCGGAATCTGCCAGAAGGAATCGGGCAATTGCCCGTTATAAGAAAGGCTCTCAAGCATGGCTGGCGGATAAAGCACTCGGGTTTTCGGCCAGAGGTGGGGTGGCGGGCAGCAGTTGCAGCGTACCGGCCTGCCCATCGAGCACCAAGCGCTGCCCGCTTTGCAGCTGCTGCGTCAGGCCGGGCACGTTGATGATGGTGGGAATGCCCAGCTCCCGCAGAATGATAACGGAGTGCGACAGGGAAGAACCTTTTTCGATGGCCACGGCCCGGCAGGCCGGAAACAGCGTGGCCCAGCCGGGGTCGGTTCGCAGGGCACACACGATTTTGCCGGCTACGTTCAGGTCGTCCTCGGGGCGGCGCACTACCAGCGCCTCGCCCTCTGCCACGCCGGGGTAGCAGCCTGTGCCGCGCAAAACCCCATTGGTTTCTCTGGCAGCGGCCGGCAGCGTGCGCACGGGGGCCGCCGGCACTGTTACGCGGGCCGGCACCGCCAGCTGTTCGTAGCGGGTAAATTCCTGCTGGCGGGCAGCTGCCAGCGCGGACAGGTCGGTAGTATGGGCCGGGGGCGGGGAAAGCCAGATGCCGGGCGCGGGCGAAGGCAGCGCCGGCGCCGGGGTGGCCGGAGTGCCGGTCAGGGCTTCGGCTATTTCGTTTTCCGTCAGCATAAACACGTCCTCGGACTGGAAGAGGCGACCGGCCTGGGTTAGCCGTTCCCCGGCCGCCCGGTACAGGCTGCGGTACATACCAAACAGACGGGTGCGCTCCAGGCGCAGGGCCTCACGGTGCCGAATGGCTTCCTGCAACCCCGTCAGGCTGCGGATCAGCGCCCACCGCCGCAGGCGCGGCAACCGGTTCAGCAGCGCTTCTATATCAGCGGCGGCGCTTGGGCTTATGCCTGACGGATTAGCGGCTGGATCAGCGGGGGGCACGGCCACCAGGTTGCGCAGGTATTGGTAGAAGATGCGCGGCTGGGTGCGCATGGTGGCCGTTTCCAGCTTCAGCTCGCCCACTGTCCGGTCGCCAAATTCCTCCATAAACTGCCGGGCGGCCTGCTCGAACTGAGGGTAGCTTGCGGCTACCTGCCCGGCCACGTCGGCGGGCAAAGCCTGGATCAGCTCGGGCAGGCCGGGGTAGGTGTGCGCCTGCCGGGCCAAAGCCAACAGGCGGTGCACGGGCTGCACGCTGGCCAGCTGCTGGTCGGAGGCCAGGTAGCGGCGCAGCAAATCTTCGGGCTCGGCCACGCCGGCGGCCCGCAGGTTGCGCAGGGCCCGGCCGTTGGCCATCATCACCCGAAAGTCGTTAATGATGGGCGTGGTCCAGTGGCTGAGCAGCTCCTGATCAAGGCGGGACTTTTCAGTCATTAACTGCGCCCCGCTGAGCTGGGCCAGGGGAAGTGTGTAGAACCGCTGGTAAGCAGCGGCCAGACGGGCATGGAAGGCCGGTACGGCCCGGCGCAGGCCGGCAAAAGCCGCCAGCAGCCGCAACAGGTTGGCCGCCAGGCGCGGGGCACTGCGCAATTGCTCCAGGCGGCTGCGGCGCGGGGGCTGCACAAAGTCTACGGGCTCCTCCAGACCCATCATGCGCTCCATATCGGCCTTGTTTTGCTGAAAGGAAGGCAGCAGCAGCAAGCCCCGGTACCAGTGGTTGATGTGGTAGTAGATGCGCCCCTGCACCAGTGCCAGCAGCTGGGTAACTACCGGCTCGTGGGCCTCCACCTCGGCAGCCGGCACGCCCAGGGCGCGCATGGTCTGGCGGTACACCGTGGCGTAGGCCCGCCGCGCAAAGCTGAACGTGAGGGGTGTGGTCACCCCGCAGTAGCTTTCCTGAATGTTGGAATTGTCGAGAACCAGCAGCTCGGGAATGGGCTGGGTGATGGGCCGGGCCTGTACCACCCACAGCCGGTCGGCTTCATCCACCACAAACTCCACGTCCTGCGGTCCACCCAAAGCTGTTTCCAGCTGCTGGCCAAGCGTATGCAGTTGGGTCAGCTCCGCCGGACTAAGGCAGGGAGCCAACTGCTCGTGTGCTGCCACGGGAGCTTGGTGCAGGCCTGCGGCTCCCGGTACAAATGCCAACCGTTGGGCCTTGTCGGCCAGCTGCTGGTGGGTCAGCTCGCCGGTGGCTTTGCGCAGGTAGAACTCGTCGGGTTGCTGGGCCCCGCTTACCAGGGCCTCGCCAAAACCCCAAAGCGCGTGAATGGTCATTTCCACCGGATACTCCGGCCAGGTGGAAAACAGTACGCCGCTGGTGCGGGCGGCCACCTGCGCCTGCACCACCACCGCCGGCCGGGCCGTCAGGGGCAGGCCGCGCTGCCGGCGGTAGGCGCGGGCCCGCACCGAGTAGGCGCTGGCCGCACACCGGGCCACCGCAGCCCATATCTCGTCTTCGGTGGTCAGATTCAGAAATGAGTCCATCAGCCCGGCAAAGGAATGGCCGGCCCCGTCCTCATCTGCCACCGAGGAACGCACCGCCACCGGGCGGGCCGGAAAGTCCCAGCCGGCAAGCTGAACCTGTAGCGCGGTGCGGTCCTCGGGCGTGGGCTCGTAGGCTAGTAAGGAAGCCTGCCGGGCGTCCAGATCGGCGTCGGAGGCGGCGGGCAGGGCGGAAAGCAATGACGCGAAGGCGTCGGCGGGCAGCACCGCGAAGGGTGGCACCGCCAGGCCCAGCTGGCGCAGCCGGAACAAGCCGGCGGCCTTGCCGCCAATGGCCGCCGCGCCGGGCGTCAAGGAATTGGAAAGCAGCATCAGGCGGGAAGTTCGGGCAGCCAGGGCTGCAGCTGGTCCAGGGTGTCGAAGTAGCTGGCCACTACGCGGGGCAGGTAAGGGTATGGGCTCACGGTGTGGGCCATCAGGTACATGCCCAGGCGATGCAGCCCGAAGTCGAAAGCAGCCAGCCCGGCGAGGCGGTGGAAATTATCGGCATCGGCAAACAAACCGGTGCGGGCGTGCAGCTGCTGGCGGTAGAATTCTAAGTAGTCCAGGCGCTGGGCGTAGCGTTCCGGAGTCAGCACAAAGCTCAGCAGCTCCACCACATCGTACACGGGCACATGGTAAGTGGCCAGCTCCCAGTCGTAGGCACAAAGCCGGGGGCCGGCGGGCGTATTTCGGAAGCAGGTATTTCGTGGGTTCAGGTCGTTGTGCACCAGGGTGCGGGGCGCGGCAGCCAGCTCCGGCCAGTAGCGGGGCAGGGCATCCAGCGCGGCCTGCAGCTGGGCGGCGCGGGCCGGTGGGTACAGCTCGGGCAGGCGGGTGGCGGCGTTGGTCAGCAGGGCCTGCCAGAGCGGGCGTTGCGCCAGCATAAAGTCGAGGGTAGGAGCGTCGGCCCAGGGCAGGGGGGCGCCAGCGGGCAGCAGGTGAGCGGCGTGCCAGTCAGCCAGTTGGGTGAGGGTGTTGCGCAGGTGCTCGTCGGTCCAGTGTTCAGGCTCCATCACCGAGTTCAGGAGCTCCATGTCCGGTCCCAGGTGCTCCATCAGAATAGCGTACACACCGGCCGCTTCATCGTGGTGCAAGCCCCGGATGGCGGGCATCAGGCTGGGGTCCGGCTGGGCATACACTGCTAGTTCCCGATGATGGGTGTGAGCGAAGCCAGTGTTCAGTATATGATTCGGGTACACTTCCGCTAAACCTCCACCGCAGGCTTGGGCCAAGGCGCCCAACATGGCCGATATTTCGGTGCCGGGCGGTTTGAGCTTGAGTACGAGGTCTTCGGTGTGCTGCTGCCCGGCCGCCTCGTAGCGCACCCGCAGCCCGTAGTGGCCAATGGGCCGCCCGCTGTGCCCGGCCGTGAGCACCGCCAGAATGCTGGCCGAATTATCGAGGGCAAACGGCTCCACTGCCAGTACCCGCACGGGCGCGGGCAGGGTGGTTTGCAGCAGCGTTTCTACAAACGCCGGAGTGCAGTAATCAGCAAGTTTCATAGCAGCACGAGGGAAGCAGCAGTGGAAGGAGAGGAGGCCGCAATGGCTGGGGCGGGAAAGTTCAGCACGCGGGCATCGGGCAGGTAAAAGCAGGCGCCGGGCAGGGCCGGCACGGGCGTGGGCTCCAGCCCGTCAAGGCCGGCGTCGCCCTGGGCTTGCAGTAGGTTCCAGTACACCAGCCGCAGGTTGCCGCGCGCCTGCAACGCGTGCATGGCCTGCGCAAACTCCGTTGGGCTCACGTACTCAAAGATATTGGAGAGGCTGGCCCGGGTGATGGTGCGGCCGGCCGGGCTGAGCAGGTAGGCCACGGCCTCACCGGTCTGGATGCGCAGGTTCGGCAGGCGGGCGCGCAGCCGGGCAAAGTGGCGCGCCTGGTAGCAGGGCGGCAGAATGACTTCGGGCAGGTTCTCGGGGCCGAAAAAGAAAAAGCGGAAAAAGAAGTTGTCGGCCAGCAGCTCCGTAGCTGCCTGGTGGCGTAGGCGCCGGTAGAACGCGGCCCCGCCCGATTCTTCGGCGTAGCGGAACAGGCGCGGGTCGCGGCCCTTGCTCAGGTTGGCCTCGTCGAAGTACATTTCGAACTGTCCCCGGAAGGCTGTGTTGTGCAGATATTGCTCGAAGTAAACACGCTGCTCCGCCACCGTAGGGCACTGAATCAGCTGCCGCAAGTGCTGCTGCGTGGCCTCCGGCAGGGTAGGCAGGAAGGCGTGCAGGTAGCTTTCCAACTTACCGGCCGTGAGCAGCCCGGCCGGATGCTCCGTTAGCTGCCGGTCCCAGTACGCCCGCAGATCGGCGGAAAGCTGGGGTGCAGCCTTGGCCCAGGCAGCGGCCACGGCTGCCGGCCCGTCGAGCCCCAGCAGCGCCCGGAATACAGTGTGGGAGAAATGCCCGATCAGGTAAGCCTTGAACTGCAGCAGGGCGTTCTGCACTGGGTTCAGGTCGAGGGCCGTGACGTGGCGGGCCGGGCTGAGCAGCGCGTTGAGGGCATTACAGCCGGCGGAGGTGATGATGAGTACTTCGTCGGTGGAACTTAGCGGCAGGGCCGCCTGCAGGGTAGCCGCGCTTTCCCACACCAGCGAGTAGCGAATCCGGTCGAGGGCGACGTGGTGAAATTCGGTGTGCATGAGGTTAGCGTAAGGCCGCGTAGCGGATTTTAGACAAATGACGCGCATCAACGGGCAGCTGCGCGCGAAAGTGAACCTGCCGGCACAGGCCCGGCGGAAACTGGGCTTCCAGCGCGGCCCGGATGGTTTCCTCCACCACACGCCCCTGCACGAACACGGCAAAGCCCGAACCCTGGGCCCGCGCCGCCACGCGCTCCACGCCCGGCAGGTGCTGGAGCACGTGCTCCACCTGGTAGTGCTGCACGCCCTGCACCAGGGTTTCGTTGCCCTGCCGCCCCGTCAGCCACAGGTGCTGCCGCTCGTCGAAGTAGCCGAAGTCCCCGGTAGCCAGCCAGTTATCAGCCGCCACGTGGGGCCCGCTTACCAGAATTTCGCCAACGTCATACGCCTGGCCGTTGGGAAGTTGGAGCTGGCCGATTTTTCTCAGCCGGCATTCCAGCCCCGCCACCACCGGCCCGGCGTAGTAGCCGTTCCGAGGGGGGGCAGGCGAGGTACCGGCCGTGCGCACGGCAATGGGCTCTGCTTCGGAGGAGCCGTAGATGCCGTGAATCGTTGCGTGCGGAAAGCATTTTTGCAGCTCCGTCAGTAGCTTTTCCGGCACCGGCGAGCCGCCTACGCCCACGGCCCGTACCCGGAGCAACGGATGGTTCTGGCTACGGAGAAAGGCACTCAGGTGGGTGAAGTAAAAGACATTGCCGGTGAGGGTTTCGACGCCTTCCGAGTGCAGCTGCCTGGCCACACGGGCCGCGTCGAAATCGGCCAGGCGGCCCCAGGGCACGTCGGGCAGGATGCTCACGGCGCCCACGGCCAGGTTGTGCAGCAGTACGTTCGGAAACAGCGGAAAGTCGCGCTGGCCCGGCCACGGCGGAAACACCTGCTTCAGTACCTCATGCTGGGCCGTGAGCACACGGTGGCTGCGCCGGATGGCCTTCGACTGGCCCGTAGAGCCCGAGCTGTGCGACACCAGCGCGGGCTGATCGGGCGGCACGGCCATTGGCGGCTGCACGTCCACAGCCGGATTGGTAGATAAATCGGGGACCAGCGGCTGCACGCCTGTCAGCCTAAGCAGCCAGCCATAGCGCCCGGCCAGCGCCCGGCCAACAGCTGCTTGCCGGATGCTGTGGCGGCGCAACAGCCCGAGCAGCGCCAGCGGCCCGGCTCCGGCGGGTGGCAGCACCGGCACTGCCCCGTGGGCCATCGTGCCCAGTAGGGCCGCCACCAGCTCTACACTCACGGGCACTGCTATCAGCACGGCCTGGCCGGGGAGTACCTGTGCGTTGGTCAGCTGCCGCCGAAAGGCCTCCGTCCTCGCCAGGATATCGGCGCCGGTGTAGGGGCGAGCCGGGCCGGCGGGCTGAGGCCACACCAGGCACGCCTGTCCCGGGTGCTGGCGCAGGTTTTCGTAGATGGTGTGGCAGAAGTTAGACAGCATGGCAGTTGGCGGAGCTTCCTCGAAGCGTGGTACCAAAGCTGCGCAAATCAACCCGAACCCCGATGACGAATCGATGGAAAATCAGACTTTCCACGCCTGGTTTGTCAGCGAAAGGTTTTCTGAGTGTCCAGTAAAGGATCAGTGCTATAAACCCCGAAAAAGCTTCCTGAAAAGGCGTTTCATGTGAAAGCCTGTTTGCTCAAACGCTGAACAGGCAGCATTAGCTTCTACTCGTTTTTAGACTTTTGCAGCTGCCCGAACCGCCCGCCGAAAAAGTCCCCGGCATTCCAGGTTGGGCGCTGCGGGTCGTTGGCCACTAAGTAGCCGATGAGAAAGTTGAGCTGCACGTACTTTTTGCCGGCCTCAAAGTCGAACAGGCCGTTGATGTCGTCCTGGGGCTTGTGGTAGGTGACGGCCCGCCATTTCTGCACCAGTTCGCTCAGGTTGTTGCGCCCGTCGGCGGTGCGGTTGCCATACTTGATGTGCAAAGCCGGAATGCCCTGCAGCACGAAGCTGTACTGATCGGAGCGGATAAAGCGGTTCTGCTCGGGCTCCGGGTCGGCTTCCACGGTGAGGCCCAGCGCCGCCGCTGCCTGCGCTACCGGCCCGGCCAGGGAGGAGTGTTGCGCCCCCAGCGGCACCACCGACAGCAGCGGGGCAATGATGGTGGGCATATCGGTATTCACGTCGGCCACGAGGCTGGCTTTGGGCACGGTGGGGTGGGAGGCAAAGTAGGCTGAGCCCAGCAGGCCAAGTTCCTCCCCCGTTTGCAGTACCAGCAGGATGCTGCGCTTGGGCTTTTGCTTCAGCCGCGAGTACGTCCGCGCTATTTCCAGCACCGAAGCCACGCCCGAGGCGTTGTCGTGGGCGCCGTTGTAGATGGAGTCGCCCTGCACAGGCGCGGCCACGCCCAGGTGGTCGAGGTGGGCGGAGTGCACCACGTACTCCCGGCGCAGGCGCTTGTCGCTGCCCCGGATCTGGCCTACCACATTATAGGAATCGAAATCCTGGTAGCGTGAGCTGAACGTCGCGCTGACCTGCCCCGGCACGGGCACCGAGGCTGGCCGGCCCTGGCGCAGCGCCCCCAACACCTGGCTGGTATCGGTGGCAGCCGCCGAGAGCAGGCGCTGGAGCGTGGCGGCCGTAAGGCTGCCGGCCAGCTGCAGCTGGCCGCCCGGCAGAAACGTGCGCGAGGCTGCCACCTGCCCACGCTCATCCAGCACGCTGTAGGTACCGCGCTGCAGGTTGGGCACGTTGGCTTTGGGGTTGGTAGAGGCCACCAGCACGCCCACAGCACCATGCTCCACCGCATTATGCATAATCAGCAGCAGATCCTGGCTGGCGGCGGCCACTGTGGATGGAAAGGCGCGGGGAGCCCCGCGTACCACAACCACCAGCTTACCCTTGGCATCAAGCCCCGCGTAGTCGTCGTAGCTCAGCTCGGGGGCCGTGATGCCGTAGCCGGCAAAAACCACGGGCGCATCCACCTGCACGGCGGGCGCGGCAGGGTTGGGGTAGAACACGTAGTCCTGGCCGGAAACCAGTGACGCCGCCGGGCCAGCAGCCGGACGTAGACTGAACGCCGCGCCGGGCTGCACAAAGGCCCGGCGCAGGCGCACCCGCTGCACAAAGCTGCCTTTGTCGCCCGCGGGCTTCACGCCGAAGGACTTCAGCTGTTGGGTCACGTAATCGACGGCCAGCTGGTAGCCGGGCGTGCCGGGCTGGCGGCCCCGCAGTTGGTCGTCGGCCAGGTAGTGGATGTGGGCTTTGAGGTCGGCGGGCTGCACCTGGGCTAAGGCGGCCATTGCCTCGGGCGCGGGCTGGGCGGATTGCGCAGCGGCGGCCAGGGCCGAGAAAAGGCCGCCCATCAGCAGGCCGGCACGAAAAGAAAGCATAAGGTTGTCAGTTGTCGGTTGATAGTTGCCCGTGCAATTTCGCGGTCAGGGTACAGTTTTTCGCTCGACCCCCTGAGTTTTCATTCCGTGCATCAAGCGGCGGAAGGAAGCCGGGCGCTGAGGTGCACCGCTGGAACGGGGTCGCCCCCGCCCTCCCCAAACCACTGCCGGCAGCCGGCAAAGCACCACAAAAAAACACCGTTTGACCGGCGCAAAGCCAGGCAAACGGTGCTTGGGGCGTTGGACCAGTCGGGCTTAGGCGGCGCTCAGCACGTGCTGTTCCAGCTTCTGGAGCAAGGCTTCAATGCGCTGGGCAAAGCCGTCGATCTGCTCCAGGCCGGCGCGGGCTTCTTCCAGCTGCCCGCGCTGGTACTGGCGCACCAGGGCCTGGCCGGTGTCAAGCATCTGCGAAATGGTTCGTTCTATCTCGCGGGTTTCGGGGATGAGCCCGTATTGCGGTTTAATGATGGTATCAAGCCACTGCGCCAGGGGGTTGTCGCGCAGGGAAAACAGGTTCGGTTCGGCCTCGCGCACGCCGTAGAGGACGGAGCGCAGCCGCGACTTGAACAGGACCTGCTTGATGCGGGCCTGCTGGAAATCCAGACTGGTTATGTCCATAAGAGCGAAACGAGGAAATGCCTTAAGGCAGGAAAAAAACGCAGCATGGGCCTACTAAGCATCAGGGGCGGGGCGTTCGAGGGCCCGGCGAGCCTGCACCAGGTCCGTCACATCAAAGGCAAACACCATGATGCCGGCTTTCTGTCCGTTTTCTTCGAATAGCTGGTAAGTGAAGTTGAGGTAGTGAAGCCGAAGCTGCCCGTCGTTGTCACGGTCAATCATAATTTCCACCTCATTGCCGATAAAGGTTTCGCCCGTGTTGTACACCCCGTTCAGCAGTTCCACGAAGCCCTGCTCAATCACTTCGGGCAGCGCCTCGGGCACCGTGAGGCCCACCAGCTGGCGGCCCGGGAACAAGGCCTGGTAAGGCGGGTTTACGAACTCGAAGCGGTGCTCCGGCCCGCGCAGAATGCAGATCAGCGCGGGCGTCTGCATAAACAGGCTGTAGAACGTCTTGCGCTGCTGCTCGGCCAGCTGGTAGGCCTGGTAGGCCTGGTCCGAAAGCCGGGCCTGCTCCTCGTTGGTTTCCAGCAGCTCCTGCACCATCTGCTTCTGGTCCTGGATATCAGTGCCGCCGCCTACCCACATGGTAATGCGGCCATCGGCATCGGTGCGGGGCAGGCCGCGCATCAGCACCCAGCGGTACTGGCCGTCGTGGCGGCGCAGGCGGTACTCAGCCTGATAGGGCTGGCCAGCGCGGATGCTGGCGTACCAGTGCTTTTCAACCTGGGCCCGGTCGTCGGGGTGGATGTTGTCCATCCAGTGGTTGTTCAGCTCCTGGGCATGCTCGCGGCCCGTAAACTGCAGCCAGCGGGAGTTGAAGTAGTCGAGGGTGCCGTCGGGGCGGGCCGTCCACACCAGAATCGGCACCGATTCGAGAACGAAGCGGGTACGCTCCTGCTGCTCGGCCAGCTCGCGCTGCACCTGCTCGGCGGCCAGGCGGGCCCGGTACTGCTCCGTCACATCCTGGGTGCGCTGCAGAATATAGCGCAGCTGACCCTGCTCGTCGAGCACGGGGTAGTGGGTGGCTTCCCAGTACAGCTCCTCCAGCCCACCGCCCTGCTCCTGGGGCCGGGCCAGGTCGTAGCGGATCAGGGGCATGGTGTGCGGCTCCAGGTGTCGGCGCACGTGCTCGTGCGACTCCTCGATGAGGCGCGCCGACTCCTCATCGTTGGACGGGTAGGCCTCGAAGAATGGCTTGCCCACAACTTCTTCCCGGTTTTTCATCGACACGCTCTCGTGGCGGTCGGTGTTGTCGAGGATGGTAGCGTCGGCGTCGGGCGCGATGAGCAGGAAGTTATCGGGCAGGGCATGAAACAGCTGCTGATAGTCGACCGGAAAGCTGGGCGTAGGCATAGGAGTTGAACGGCAGGGAAACAGGGCAGCACCCGGCGGGGTGACGCAAGTCAACAAAGCTACATTCCGGCACGGCGCTAAAAAAATTGGCGCCGACTTTTCCCTGCAATCAAAGATGGCCCCGTCCGCCGCGCTTCCGGCCCGCTACGGCCGCACCATGTGCAGGTGCGGAATGCCATCTTCCAGGTACCCTGCGCCCACCTGCCGGAAGCCGAAGCTTTCGTAAAATGCCTGCAGGTACTGCTGGGCCCCGATCTGAATGGGCTGCGGGCCGAACTGCGCGGCTACGGCGTCCAGGGCCTCCTGGAGCAGCTGCCGGCCCAGGCCGTAGCGCCGGAACTTCGGGCTCACCACCACCCGCCCAATACTGGCCTCGGGGTAGCTGATGCCGGCCGCAAACAGGCGGGCGTAGGCTGCCAGCTCCCCGCTTTCAGCATAGCCCAGCAGGTGCCACGCGGCCTGGTCCTGCCCGTCGATGTCCTGGAACGCGCAGGTTTGCTCCACTACAAACACCTCGGAGCGCAGTTGGAGCAGGGCGTAGAGTTCAGCCAGGGTAAGGTCGGGGAAGGGCTTTCGGGTCCAGGTCAGCGTCATCGAAAAAGAGAAAGAGTATGGGTGCGAAGGTAGCACGCGCCCGGGCACAAGCCTGATTTCTGGGCTTGGCTGGTCAGTCACGAAACAGCCGCGCTGCGGGCAAGGGCCTGGGTTCGGCTACTAGGGCGCAAGCTGGGCCTAAACCTCCGGGTCGGTTCGCACGTGTACACCAGGCGGCCGGCCCCAGGCCTAACCGGGCCCGGCCGCCGATACACTCACCTTCTTTTTCCTGGCATGAAAACGTTTTTGTGGCTGTGGCTGATTGCTTGCGTGGCCTGCTCGCCGGTGCGGGTGGAGTCGACCACCCAAACGCCGGGCGTCGATTTCACGACGTACCGCACCTACAACTTCCTGGATGTGGAAGCCCGCAATGAGGCGGCTTTTCAGGGGCCTGGCACCGGTATGACGGAGCTCAAGCAGGCCGTAGCCCGGGAGCTGGAGCGCCGCGGCTACCAGCAGGCCGCCACGCCGGATGTGTGGGTGAACATTGGCGTCGTGACGCAGGATAAAGTGCAGACCCGCCAAACCAACTTCCGCGACGCGCCCCGCTACATCGGGCAGCGCCGCTACAGCTGGAAAAGCGAGGAAGTAGTGGTGGACCGCTACGAGGAAGGCACCGCCACCGTGGATGTGGTGGACGCCGCCCGCAACGAGCGGGTGTGGCAGGGCGTAGCCGTGAGTACCCTCACCGACGACCCCACGAAGCTAGCCGCCCGCATCGATGAGGGCATAACCCGGATGTTTGCCAAGTACCCGGTGCCGCCCCGCGAGTAGCTGTCAACCGTTTCTACTCATCCTCCGGAAACTGGCCCATACCGCCGCTTTCGAAGTCGGCAATGGCCTGCACCAGCTCCTGGTTGGTGTTCATCACAAAGGGGCCATACGTGGCCAGGGGCTCCTCGATGGGGGCGCCGGCCAGCACTACCAGCACTGTGTCTTGTGTAGCGGTAAAGGGCACCTCGGGCGAGTTCCAGCCGAACACGACCAGCTGCTTGCTGCCCGCCGTGCGCCCATCTGCCAGCTGAATCTGCCCGTGCACCACGTAGAAGCCCACGTTGTACTCGGCGGGCAGGCTGATGGTGGTTTCGGCCCCGGCCGGCAGGTGCACATCCAGAAGGGTAATAGGTGAGAAGGTTTCGGCGGGGCCGCTCACGCCCTCGTAGGCGCCGGCTACTACCCGGATGCGGCCTCGCCCCTCGGCCACGGGCACTTCGGGAATGGCGGCGGCCCGGATGTTCTGGTAGCGGGGCGGGGCCAGCTTGTCCTTCCTGGGCACGTTCACCCACAGCTGCAGCAGCTCCAGGGTGCCGCCCCGGCGGGCAAACTCCCGCTCGTGGCGCTCCTCGTGCAGGAGGCCCGCCCCGGCCGTCATCCACTGCACGTCGCCGGGGCCCAGGGTGCCGCTGTGGCCGGCCGTGTCGCGGTGGGCCAGGGCGCCTTCATACACCACAGTCACCGTCTCGAAGCCGCGGTGGGGGTGGGGCGGGGTGCCCAGCGGGGCCTCAGTAGGCACCACGGGCATGGGCCCGGTGTGGTCGATGAGCAGGTAGGGGCTGAGCTGGCGGATGCGCGGCCCCGGCATGGGGCTGGTCACGTCGAAGCCGTCGCCCACGGCTTTCTTGTTGCCATCAATAATCTGAAAGATGCGGCGGCCGGGGTAGGAAGGAGTCATGAGGCAGAATGGGGAAGAGCAGCCGTCTATCCAGGCTAAGGCCGGAACAAGAACTGCCAATGGTTTCAGGGCTAGTAAATACCTTCAACGCATGAAGGATGTTTCCACTGGCGCTGGCAAATTTCGTGTAGTTCATTCCGCTTTCTGGCAGCTGGCAACTGTACTTGCCCTGAGCACAGCCCTCACCACCTGCACCCCGCCCGACGCTACCGACGCCGACCAGTTCATCAGCTACACGGTGAACCCGCGGCGGCAAACGCTGCGCCTGTACTGGCAGGATGAGCACGGCCAGCCCCTACGCAGCCTCGGCCACCTACGCGACTGGCTCAGTGGCCGTGGGCAGCGCCTTGTCTTTGCCTGCAACGGGGGCATGTACCACACCGGCCCGGTGCCGCTGGGGCTGTTCATCGAGAATGGGCAGCAGCGTACCCCGCTGGATACCACCCACGGTACCGGTAACTTCTACCTCCAGCCCAACGGCGTGTTCTATCTGACCCGTGCCAGGGAGGCTGGTATTGTACCCACGGCCCGGTTTAGCGCGGCGGAGGCAGTACAGTACGCTACGCAGTCGGGGCCGATGCTGGTGCTGGATGGGCAGCTGCACCCGGCGTTTCGGGCCAGCTCCGTAAACCGGCAGATTCGCAACGGCGTGGGGCTGCTGCCCGACGGGCGCCTACTGCTGGTGATGTCGAAAAAGGAAATCAACTTCTACGACTTTGCGTGCTACTTCCAGCGCCGGGGCTGCCGACAGGCTTTGTACCTCGATGGATTTGTGTCGCGCGCCTACCTGCCCACCCAAGGCTGGGAGCAGCTGGACGGAGACTTCGGCGTGATGCTGGGTGTGACGGAAGCAGCAGAGTAGCTGCCAAGGCTAGCTTTAGGGTAGCGGCTTGTGCTAAAATGGCAGCTTGAAGTCGAAGCGGCCCTCCGTGACGTGGATGGAGTCGTTCGGGTAGTCAGAAAACAAATACCCTTCAAAGGTGCCGCTAATTATTTTCTGGTCGGCATCAAACCGGCTTACTACCACATGGATAGGGTTTTTGGCCAGATTGCGGTAAGTATGGCCAGCGTTGGTGAATTCCTGATAAATCAATCCTTCTTGTAGCGTAGGATTGAGGTAGCGCTTTGTTCCTAGAGTGTCAACGGCCAGTAAATCCAGGTGAAGCATTGATTCGTGGGTAGGCTTTCCCTGTCGCACCCGGCTCATCTGTCCAGAAGCCGCGGCTAGGGTGCGACCAGCAACCCGAGGACTACTGTAAACAATCAAGGAGTTATCTGTCAAGATAGAGCCAAGCACACCTTGTTGCTCATACTTGCCGAACGGAGTCCAGACGTGGCCGTTGATGTTGCAGGCCAGGAAGCCAGCGCCCGAAGTGGTAGCGGCTGGCAACGTCAGCTTGTCGAAAGCGGCGGTGTTATCATACGCCTGTTTTTCGCAAGCAGAGAGGAATAGTGCGCTGCTGGCGCCAAGGCTAAGGAGTAGCGAATATTTCATACAAGGGTATCCAGTAAAAAGAAAGCACTAGCAGGAGGCGAAAAGCACGAAAATGGTTGTCAGCTGTAGCCCTTTCGGAAACTCAAAACAGGCTATTTCACGCTTCATACCCCGAATCTGACGCTTCGGTAACAGCAAATTTCCAGCGCGGCGGCAGTAGGCCACTTTTGGTCCATCACGCTACCACTGCTGGCTATGAAACCCTTTATTCTTGTTCTGCTTCTGCTCGCCCCGCTGCTTGGGCTGGCCCAAACCACCACCCTGCGCGGCACCGTGCGCGACGACCACGGCCAGGCGCTGCCCGGTGTAAACGTGTTCCTGCGCGGCTCCTTCGATGGGGCCAGTACTGACTCGGTGGGCGCTTTTCGCTTCGAAACCACCCAAACCGGTGCCCAAACGCTGCAGCTGAGTTTGCTGGGCTACGTGGCCCAGGCCGTGCCCGTGCAGCTGGCAGGCGGGGAACTACAGTTGCCCCTGAAGCTAAAAGCCGACCGGCATCAGTTGGGTGGTGTGGTCATCACGGTCGGCTCTTTCGAAGCCAGCGACGAAAAGCGCAGCGCCGTGCTCAAGCCCCTCGACATTGTAACCACGGCGGGCGCCCTCGGCGACGTGGCCGGGGCCCTGAACGCCCTGCCCGGCACCACCCGCGTCGGCGACGAGGGCAAGCTCTTCGTGCGGGGCGGGGCGGCCGGCGAAACCAAAACCTACCTCGATGGGCTGCCCGTGCAGAACCCCTACGGCGGCTCGGTGCCCAGCGTGCCGGCCCGGGGGCGGTTTTCACCCTTCCTGTTCAAGGGCACCGTGTTCAGCACCGGGGGCTACTCGGCCGAATACGGGCAGGCCCTCAGCGCCGTGGTGCTGCTGAACACGACTGACCTGGCCCCCGAATCCCAGACCGGCGTTAGTTTGATGTCGGTGGGGGGGAGCCTGAGCCGGGTGCAGCGCTGGGAGCGTACCTCCGTAGCCGTTACAGCCGACTACATGAACCTGCAGCCCTACTACGGGCTGGTGCCGCAAAGTTTCGGGTGGGTGAAAGCCCCGCAAAGTCTGGGTTCGTCGCTGAGTTTGCGCCACCGCACCGGCGAGGCCGGCATGCTGAAAGTGTACGGCGTGTGGCAGCAGCAGCAGCTGGCTTTGCGGCAGCCTAATGAAGCCTTCACCGCCGACCGCACCGTGGCCCTGCGCAACGGCAACGGTTACCTCAACGCCACCTTCCGCAGTCCGCTCAGCCGGGGCTGGAGCCTGAACACCGGCGCCGCCCTCACCCGCGACGACAACCAGGTGCGCCCCGATGCCATGTACCTGCGGGAAATCGAACAAAGCCTGGTGGGCCGCCTGGTGCTCACCAACGACTCGGCTGGCACCAACTGGAGTCTGAAGCTGGGCGCTGAGGCCTTGGGACAGCAGTACCGCCGCACCTACCAGGAAAGCTCGGATGCGCCCGTTTGGCAGGCCGGCAGCTTCACGGAGCGTCGTGGGGCGGCCTTCGCCGAGGCCGATATCAGCCTGGTCGACCGGCTGGGGGCCCGCGTGGGTGGCCGGGCCGAGTACTCGGCGCTGCTGGGCCGCTGGAACGCCGCTCCACGCCTGGCCCTTGCCTGGCAGGTCAGCGAGAATAGCTCGGTTTCGGGCGCTTACGGCTTGTTTTATCAGACACCGGCCAATGACCTGCTGCGCGTGCGCCAGGATCTGCGCTTCGAGCAGGCCCGCCATGCCCTCGTCACCTACCAGTATGCCCGCGACAACCGCACCCTGCGCCTCGAAGCCTACGATAAGGCCTATCAGCATCTCACCGTATTCGACGCGGCGCAGCCCAATAACCCAGCCTCCTACCGCAGCGCCGGTACCGGCTACGCCCGCGGCCTCGACCTGTACTGGCGCGACCGGAAAACCCTCAAAAACACCGATTACTGGGTGAGCTACGGCTTGCTCGACACGCGTCGCCAGGCTCGGCAGGACCCCAGGCTGGCCGTGCCCACTTTTGCTGCGCGCCACAACCTGAGCGTGGTGAGCAAGTATTGGATTGCCAAAGCCCACACGCAGGTAGGCTTCACGGCCAGCTACGGCAGCCCGCGCCGATACCAAGACCTCACGCAGGAAGGCTACAACCAGGGCCGCTTGCCCAGCTACCAGGACCTGAGCTTCAACGCCAGCTACCTCACCCGCATCCGGGGGCAGTTCACCATTCTCTACGTGAGCATGAGCAATGTGCTGGGCCGTGACAATGTGTACGGCTACCGCTACGCCACCCAGGCCAGCCCCGACGGCACCTACGCGCGCACGGCCGTCACGCCCTCGGCCCCGCGCATGCTGTTCGTCGGTCTGTTTATCTCCATCAACAAGAAGCCGGTAGACCTGAATACTGCACCGGACTAAAGGGGTTTCTAGTTGCTGGTTTCGAGTTGCTGGTTGTCAGCTGTTCAGCAGGGGATTTTAATCCTGTCATCCTTAGCATGTGGCGCATCAAGTTACATGCTCAGGATGACAGCAACTAGAAACTCGAAACCAGCAACCAGAAACTTCCTTCCCGACGCTTCATCCCGAAAATCCGACGCTTCGGTAACGGCAAGTTTCAGCGGGGCCGGCCGCGCCGCACCTTTGAATCACTCAACCGCACAACATCTTCCCAACCACTTTTCAGCCCTTCTGAGTTATGAAAAAGACTTTGTTCACCCTCGCCCTCGTTGCCGCTTCCTTCGCCGCCTCGGCCCAGAATTCCCCTGCCGCGCCGTCGACGGCCACTACCCAGCCCACCGATGCCTACTCGCAGCTGCTGGCCGCCACCATTCAGGAGCTGATGAGCACCGGCGACCCAGCCCAGCTCAAGCAGGTAGATGCCAAGCTGGAGCGCGCCGCCTCGGTGAAGCCCCAGGACTGGCTGCCACGCTACTACCAGGCCTATGCCCGCGTCGTCACCTGCTTTGTGAGCAAGGAAGACGGCGACGCCAAGGACAAATACCTCGACCAGGCGGAAACCGCCCTTGCCCAGGCCCGCAAGCTGGGCGGCGACGAATCGGAGCTGCTGGTGCTGGAGGCCTACCTGGGGCAGGGGCGCCTTATGGTGTCGCCGATGACGCGCTTTGCCACCTACGGTAGCCAGGTAGCCGCGGCCCTGAGCAAAGCTAAGAAGCTGAACCCGGCCAACCCCCGCCTGTACCTGGTGCAGGGCAACAACGTGTACCATACGCCTGAAATGTTTGGGGGTGGGGCCGGCGCCGCCAAGCTGCTCTACGACGAAGCCAACGCCCGCTTCGCCGTGTTCAAGCCTGCTTCGGCCCTGGCGCCCAACTGGGGAGAGCGGCAGCTGAAAGCCCGGCTGGCTTCGTACGCGTCGGCCCCGGTTCAGGCCGCGGCCAAGTAATTGAACCGCCTTACTGCCCGCCAGCCACCAACACCTGCCGGTGGTTGGCTTCATTTCCTGCCGCTGCTTACCTTGCCAGCCATGAATGTGACTTCTGCCGGGACCCCGCCCGCCGTGCACCCCGACAACGTGGCCCTGGGCCGCCGCTACCTGAACCGCGACCTGCCGCTCTGGCGCACCCTGCTTATTACCACGCTGCTGGCCCTGCTGGTAACCTACGGCACCTGCGCCGAGTGCCTGCGGGACTCGCATAAAGCCTGGATAAACTTTGCGCATTCGTGGTGCTACACGGTGGGGCTGTGGCTGGTGAACAGCTACCCGCAACAGTGGCTGAACCGGCAGGTAGATTGGCGGGCGCAGCCCATGCGGCGGTTTCTGGTGTCGGTGATTTTCTCTATCCTGGCCTCCTTGGCGGTGATTATGCTTATCACGGCGGGCTCCTTGGTGTTGTTCTGGCACGAGTCCCTGAGCTTGCTGCTGGAGCCACGGGTATGGAAGCAGTTTCTGCTCCCCTTGCTGATTACGGTGGTTATTTCCCTGTTTCTGCACAGCCGCTCGTTTCTGCTGGAATGGCGCGAAACCTCGGTGCGGGCCGAGCGTCTGGAAAAAGAAAATGCCCAGGCCCAGGCCGACTCCCTGCGCCGCCAGCTCGACCCGCACTTCCTGTTCAACTCCCTGAACGCGCTGACTTCCTTAGTGGAAGAAAACGACCCGGTCCGGGCCACGCGCTTTATCCGTCAGCTCAGCCAGGTGTACCGCTACGTGCTCGATGCCCAGGAGCAGGAGGTGGTGCCGCTGGCCGAGGAAATACGCTTCGTAGAGGCCTATCTGTTTCTGCAGCGCACCCGTCTGGGCGAGGGCGTGCAGGTGCAGATGGACTTGCCACCCGCCGCTGCGCTGGAAACCCTGCTGGTGCCCCCGCTGGCCGTGCAGCTGTTGCTGGAAAATGCCCTCAAGCACAACGCCACCTCTCAGCGCGACCCGCTGCAAATTCAGGTAACGCTGGACGAGGCGGCCCGCACGCTCACGGTGCGCAACCAGCGCCGCCCGCGCCGCCTCCCGGAGGGCGAGTCCACGGGCCTGGGGCTGCAGAATTTGGGAGCCCGCTACGCTTTTCTCACCAAGCTGCCCGTGCAGGTAGTCCAGACCGAAACCGAGTTCAGCGCGACGCTGCCGCTGCTGGAGCTGCAGTAGTTTTTCCGGCCGGAATCCACCTGTCGCGTTACTTTCGCTTATGATTACTCCCGTGCGCGCCCTGATTATTGAAGACGAACCCCTGGCCGCCCGCCGCCTGACCGAGCTCTTGCGCAAGCAGCCCCAGCCAGTGGAAGTGGTGGGCACGGCCGAGTCGGTGGCGGAGGCCGAGGCCCTGCTGCGCGCCCTGCGCCTGGCTCCCGACGTGCTGTTTCTGGATATTCACCTGGCCGATGGGTTGAGCTTCGAGCTGTTTGAGCGGCTCGATATTCAGAGCCCGGTTATCTTCACCACGGCCTACGATAAGTACGCTCTGCGCGCCTTCAAAGTGAATAGCGTGGACTACCTGCTCAAGCCCATCGACCCGGAGGAGCTGACGGCGGCCCTGGACAAGCTCCGCCGCCAGCGCGAGGCCGCCGCCCCCACCTTCGATGCCGCGCTGCTGGCCCAGGTGCTGCGCCAGGCCCAGCCCGCCAAGGAGTACAAGTCGCGCTTTGTGGTGCGGGTAGGGGAGCACCTGAAGGCTATTCCCGTGGAGCAGATTGCCTATTTCGCGAGTCTGGAAAAAGTGACGTTGCTGCACACCCGGGAAGGCCGGCGCTTCGTGGTGGATTACACCCTGGAGCAGCTGGAAGGCATGCTCGACCCCACGGTGTTCTTCCGTCTCAATCGCGCCTACCTCGCCCACGCCGAGGCCATCCACGACATCATTCACTACACCAACTCCCGCCTGCAAACCATCCTCAAGCCTGCCGCCCCCGATAATGATACCGTGCTGGTGAGCCGGGAGAAAGTGTCGGCTTTCAAGGCCTGGCTGGACAGATAATGTGCTGCGCTTCGCTGATGCGAGGAATGTGCTGATGAAAGTGTCTGGCAAGTCATGACTGTATCCTTGAACGTCATGCTGAGCGGAGCCGAAGCATCTCTACCGCTTTGTTGCGGTGGTTATTCAACGAAGCGGTAGAGATGCTTCGACAAGCTCAGCAAGACACGTCCTTTCAAGCTTCGTCAGCGCCATTGTCTGTATTCCGCACATGCCCACATCAGCACATTACAAAATCAGCCTTCCAGCCAGCTTTTCACCGCTGCCGCTTTTTCCCGGCTTACCAGTACTTCGTCGCTGGGAGCGGGCTGCAGGTCCAGCAGCAGCTTGCCGTTGAAGTGCGGGTGCAGGCGCTGCACGGCCGGCAGCTGGGCAATGAACTGCCGATTAAGGCGAAAGAACTGGCTGGGGTCGAGCAGGCTTTCCAGCTGCTCCAAGGTGTAATCCACCACGAAGCGCCGGCCATCGGTGGCAGTGAGCGTGGTGGTTTCGTGCCGGCTCTGAAACCAAGCTACCTGGGCTGCCGGCAGCGGCAGCAGCTGCTCCCCGCTCCGCACCAGAAAACGCGTTTTAAACTGCCGGTCGGGCCGAGGTAAAGCATCAGCTAGGCGCTCCAGGCGGTGCGCGGAAGTGTCTTCGGGTTGCGGTTCGGCGCCGGCTGATTCACCGAGGGCCAGACGCCAGTCGCGCAGCTTGGTGAGGGCGGCCGTCAGCTCAGTTAGCTTCACTGGTTTCAGCAGGTAATCTACACTGTTGGCTTTGAAAGCGCGGATAGCATAAGCGTCGTAGGCCGTGGTGAAAATGACCGGGCTGCGCACCAGCAGCTGGTCGAAGATTTCCAGGCTCAGCCCGTCGGCCAGTTGAATGTCGGAGAGAATGAGGTCGGGAGCGGGGTTGATTTCCAGCCACTGCACGGCGCCGGATACGCTGTCGAGCACGGCGGCCACCTGGGCCTCGGGCGCGGCCTGGCGCAGCAGGCGCTGTAGCCGCTCGGCGGCCGGGTACTCATCTTCGAGCAGCAAAACGGTCATAAGACGGAGGATAAAATACTGATAAACGGGAAGGGAGCGGCTACTTCAGCAGCGGCAGCCGCACCCGAAAAGTAGCGGCCTCCGCGGTTATTTCCACCGGGTGCGGAGCGTGGAGCAGCTCGTAGCGGTGGCGCACGTTGCGCAGGCCCGTGCCGGTGCCGGGCGCCAAGCCGGAGGTACGGGGGCGCAAGGTATTCTCGACGGTAAAGTTGCCCGCTATGGGGTCGGCCGTGAGGCGCAGCTGCAGCGGAAACTCCCGCGAAGCCACGTTGTGCTTCAGCGCGTTTTCCACCAGCAGCTGCACGCTCAACGGGGCCACGTACCGCGTCAGTGCGGCGGAGGGCACGTCTATCGTCACCTGCAGGTTGTCGCGGAAGCGGGCCTTGTGCAAAGCCAGGTAGGTATCTACGAAGACGAGCTCCTCACTAAGCGGTACCGTGGGCCGGTCGCGGGCCAGCAGCACGTAGCGGTACACGTCGGAAAGCTGCTCCACAAAGTCCTGGGCCGGCTCGTTTTCGGGCTCGATGAGGGCCGACAAGGTATTGAGCGAATTGAACAGAAAGTGCGGGTCTAGCTGGCTTTGCAGGGCTTCGAGCTGACTTTGCACGCCCGCACTCTGGAGCTGCTCGGCCCGGCGCACGTTCTCTTCCCACTGCTGAAAGAAGTTCATGCTCTCGTAAATCAACTGAATAACCACGGTAGGCACCATGTTCAGCCCGAACTCCCGCCAGAACGAGGCACTATCCAAGTGCCCACCCTGGGCCCAGGCCGCCACACTGTCGAGGATGAACGTGACGGCCGCCGCAATTGCCGTATTAATGACGGCCAGCCGCCAGAGCCGCTTGCGGGTTTGGTCTACCCGCGGAAAGCGCCGAAACAAGGCCCGCCACAAGGCTCGGCCCGTAAACCAAAAGGCGCAGGTAAACAGCAGCGAAATGCCCCAGTTCAGGAAAAAAACCGGCACCGACCGAATGTGCAGCACGCCCCGGGGAATGAGCACCAGCAGCGCTAGAATGGGGATGCCCCAGAGCAAAAACTTTCGGTCGTTCATGGAAGGTAAAAGTAGCTTTTTCGCGCCGCCAACAGATGGCGGAACTATTTTGATAGGCTGATGAAAATGATTTCTAGAACGTCATGCTGAGCTTGTCGAAGCATCTCTACCGCTTCGCTCTCACGATTGAGTTAGCCAGCGGTAGAGATGCTTCGACAAGCTCAGCATGACGTTCAATGTAAAAATTCGCAGCCCTCGATTTAGCTCTTGCGGGGTAGCTTGGTCACAAAGCGCTGCACGGCCTGGTTGAACTCCTGCGGGTTGTCGAGGAAGGGCACGTGCTTGCCGGGCAGTACCACGGCCTGCTGCTGGGGGAAACGGAAGCTCTTGTAGTGCTCGGGGCCGGTTACGTAGTCCTGCTGGCCAGTGAGCACCAGTACGGGCATCGTCAGGTTGGCCGTGGCTGGCGTGTAGTCCAGCAGGTAGCTGCCGGGGTTCTGGAACATGTTGGCGGCAAAGTCGTGGTTGGCGGGCTGGCCTTTCATCGTGCGGCTTACCCGGGCGGCCGAGGAGTCGGAAGCGTATTGAAGCTGGTTGTAGAGGCCCTGGCGCTGGAGCAGGCCCGTCACCATGAAGTAGCGCTGGGGCAGGGACGCGGCGGCATCCAGCGGCGGACGGGTAGCGGCGGGCAATAAGGTGTAGCCATACGCTGTGGTGCTTTCCATCGAAGCTGGCAGGTTCAGAATGCTGTTGACCAGAATCAGGCTGTGCACGCGGCTGGGATATTTCTGCGCGTAGGCCGTGGCCAGAATACCGCCGAAGGAGTGGGCCATTAGCGTCCATTTTTCCAGCTTTAGTTGCTGGCGCAATTCTTCTATGTCCTGTACCTGGCGCTCCAGGGAGTAGTTTTTATGTGGGTCGCTGGCTGAGCGGCCACTGCCGCGCTGGTCGAGGTAAATCATCTGCAGCTGCTTTTCTAGCGGAGCGCCGGCCAGTACTTCCACCGCCTGGCTGCCCGCGCCTGGCCCCCCATGCACAAACAGGCAGGGCATCCCCTGGCCGGCTACTTTCACAAAGAGCTTCACCCCATCCGAGGTCTGAAATGCCGGCGTGCCATTCGTAAGGCTACCAGCAGTGGCATTTTGCAGGAGTACGAGCGTAAGCAGCAGGCTGCAGAGGCCGCGAAGCAGGAAGGCGAAGTTGGGGCGAAGCGTTTTCATAAGACGAAGCGTGAGGGTTGAGAAGTCGGTTTCGATGCTCCAAACTTCCGCACGTTGTCTGCGCTGTCCGAGGCCAAACCGGGTGAACCGTCGGCCGCGCCCGGTGAACCGACAAAGCCACCGGGGCCGACTGCAGTATCCTGAACGTTAAAAAGCCCAAGCATCCGGTCCGGCGACCAGATACTCGGGCTTTAACCCCACCCCTGAGGTACTTTTTAAGTGGTGAATTTGTGAAGTGGTGAATTTGATGTTCGAACTGCGCAACTTGCGCAAACTGCGCCAGCGGAACATCAACTCACTACCTCACGACTTCACAATTTCACCACTTAGATAATGGTGCTCATGCCGAGCCGGATGTTGTTGCGGTGCAGCTCGCAGTCGGCAATGTCCAGCACGGCGTAGGCAATGAAGCTGCCCACCTGCTCGGTGGTGTGTACCACGGCCGGGTTCAGCTCGGGTGTCACCACGCCTTCGTCGAGGGCGTGCTGCACGGCGTCGCGCACGCAGTCAGCCTCTTCCGGCAGGTTGAAATGATCCAGCAGCATGGCCGCCGAGAGAATGGTGGCAATAGGGTTGGCTATGCCCTTGCCCTTGGCCTGCGGGTAGGAGCCGTGAATGGGCTCGAACAGAGCCGAGTCGTCGCCGATGGAAGCAGAGGGCAGCAAGCCCAGGGAGCCGGCAATGACGGAAGCCTCGTCGGAAATGATGTCGCCGAACATGTTTTCCGTCAGCATCACGTCGAACTGGCGCGGGTTCAGAATGATCTGCATGGCCGCGTTGTCCACGAACAGGTAATCCAGAGCCACGCTCGGGTACTCAGGCGCAATGCTCTGCACCGTTTCGCGCCAGAGGCGGGAGGTTTCCAGCACGTTGGCTTTGTCGACCAGCGTGAGCTTGTGGCGGCGCGTTTCGGCAGCCTTGAAGGCCAGGTGCGCAATGCGCAGAATCTCGTCGCGGTGGTAGGTGCAATGGTCGTAGGCGCTGGCGCGGTCCTCGCTGCGGCCTTTCTCCCCGAAGTAGATACCGCCAGTCAGCTCCCGGAATATCAGAATGTCGGTGCCCTGAATTCGCTCAGCTTTCAGCGGAGAGTGCTCCAGCAACTGGTCGTAGGCCGTGATGGGCCGGATGTTGGCGTAGAGCCCCAGCGACTTGCGCAAGCCCAGCAGCCCTTGCTCGGGGCGCACTTTGGCGGTGGGGTCGTTGTCGTATTTCGGGTCGCCGATGGCGCCAAGCAGCACGGCGTCGGCGCGGCGGCAGGCTTCCAGGGTAACGTCGGGCAGCGGCGTGCCCACGGCGTCAATGGCGCAGGCGCCCATCAGCTGGTAGTCGAAGTGAAACTCGTGGCTGAACCGGTCGCCCACGGCCTTCAGCACGCGCACCGCCTCGCTACACACTTCCGGCCCGATTCCGTCGCCGGGCAACACCACAATTCGTTTGCTTACGCTATCCATGACCGTTGTTGTTCGTAGGCCGTAATGGCCGCCTCCTGGCTAATGAGAAAATCAATGTCGTCGTACCCGTTGAGCAGGCACTCTTTCTTGTAGGCGTCTAGGTCGAAGTGAATGGCTTCGGCCCGACCGGGCACCGTGAGAGTTTGCGCCCCCAAATCCACCGTCAGCGGCAGCTGCGGGTCGGCAGTCACGGCGGCAAACAGGGCCTGCAGTACCTCATCCGAAACCTGCAGGGGCAGCAGCCCCGTGTTCAGGGCATTGCCCCGGAAAATATCGGCGAAGTAGCTGCTGATGACCACCCGAAAACCGGCGTCGTACAGGGCCCAGGCGGCGTGCTCCCGGCTGGAGCCGCACCCGAAGTTTTTGCCGGCCAGCAGAATCTGGTGGCCCTGATAGCGTGAGTCGTTCAGGATAAAATCGGCTTTCGGCTGGCCGTCGGCGGCGTAGCGCCAGTCGGCAAACAGGTTGGCCCCGAAGCCTTCCCGGGTCGTCGCCTTCAGGAAGCGGGCCGGGATAATCTGGTCGGTGTCCACGTTTTCGATGGGCAGCGGCACCACACCAGAGCGCAGGGTTTGAAACTTTTCCATGGGGTGGGCGGTGGGTTAGTTCAGGTACTGCGTGATGTCAACCAGGCGGCCTTCCACGGCCGTAATGGCGGCCACCAGCGGGGAGGCTAGCAGGGTGCGGGCCCCGGGCCCTTGACGGCCTTCGAAGTTGCGGTTGGAGGTCGACACGCAGTAGGCGCCGGCTGGAATCTTGTCGTCGTTCATGGCCAGGCAGGCGCTGCAGCCCGGCTCACGCAGCTCAAAGCCTGCGTCGGCCAGCACCTGGTCAATTCCTTCGGCTATGGCCTGCAGCTCTACCTGCTTGGAGCCGGGCACGATGATGGCCTCCACATGGGCCGCTTTGCGCTTGCCCTTCACGTAAGCCGCCACCGTGCGCAAATCCTCGATGCGGGAGTTGGTGCAGCTGCCGATGAATACGTAGTTGATTTCCTTACCCAGCAGCGACTCGCCTGCCTGAAAGCCCATGTAGCGCAACGACTTATCGAAGCTGGCGGCTTCGCCCGCGTCGGCCAGCACCGGAATGCTGGCGCTAAGCGGAATGCCCATGCCGGGGTTCGTGCCGTAGGTTATCATCGGCTGAATGGCCGCGGCGTCGAACCGCAGCTCGGCGTCGAACTGCGCGTCTTCGTCGGAATAGAGCGTCTGCCAGTAGGCCATGGCCCGGTCCCAGTTCTCGCCCTGGGGCGCAAAGCGGCGGCCTTCGAGGTAGCTGAAGGTAGTGGCATCGGGGGCAATGAGGCCACCGCGGGCACCCATTTCAATACTCATGTTACACACCGTCATGCGGCCTTCCATGCTCAGGGCGCGGATGGCGCTGCCAGCGTACTCCACAAAGTAGCCCGTGGCCCCGCCCGTGCCCAACTGGGAAATAACGTGCAGAATCAGATCCTTGGCTGATACCCCGGGGCGCAGCTCCCCGTCCAGGGTGATGCGCATGCGCTTGGGCTTGTCGAGCAGCAGGCATTGCGAGGCCATTACCTGTGTTACCTGGCTGGTGCCGATGCCGAAGGCAATGGTGCCAAAGGCCCCGTGCGTGGAGGTATGCGAGTCGCCGCACACCATTGTCAGGCCCGGCTGGGTGATGCCCAGCTCCGGCCCGATGACGTGCACAATGCCTTGGTACTGGTGACCAAGGCCGTAGAGCTCCACGCCAAATTTGGCGCAATTCTCGGTGAGCTTATCCACCTGGGAGCGGGACAGCGGGTCCTGAATGGGCTGATCCTGGTGGCGCGTGGGGACGTTGTGGTCGGCAGTGGCGACAATCTGGCCGGGGCGGCGCAGCGTGAGGCCGCGGGCCGTCAGCTCGTCAAACGCCTGCGGGCTGGTGACTTCATGAATCAGGTGCCGGTCGATGTAGAACACGGTGAGGCCACCGGCTACTTCGCGCACCACGTGGGCGTCCCAGATTTTATCGAATAAGGTCTTAGCCATGAGAAGGGTGGGGTGACAGGAACTTGGGGTTCCCGTAGTTCGGGCTCAGCGTAAAATAGAAAACCGTCGTGCCCGGGTGTGTTGGCATGACGGTCCAGCGTTGGGTTAGCCGACGGTAACGAGGTTTTCCTGCTCGACCATCACGTGCAAATCCTCGTCCACGACTTCCTTCTGGCGGTCGGCGAGGGCCACAAACGAGGCGTAGGCTTTGTTGAGGGCCGTGCGGTCGAAGTCGTAGCCGATTTTCTGGAGGCGGTAGGCGAGGGCCGCGCGGCCGGAGCGGGCGGTGAGCACAATGGCCGAGTCGGGCATGCCCACCTCGCGCGGGTCGATGATTTCGTAGGTTTCGCGGTGTTTAATGACGCCATCCTGGTGAATGCCACTGGAGTGCGAAAACGCATTGGCGCCCACAATAGCCTTGTTGGGCTGCACGGGCATGCTCATGAGGTGCGAGACCATAGCTGAGGTTTCGGCGAGCAGCTTGGTGTTGATGCCGGTTTCGAAGTTGAGGTAGGGGTGCTGGCGGAGCACCATCACCGCTTCTTCCAACGCCGTGTTGCCGGCCCGCTCGCCCACCCCGTTGATGGTGCACTCCACCTGCTGGGCCCCGTTGAGCACGCCAGAAATGGAGTTGGCCGTGGCCATGCCCAAATCGTTGTGGCAGTGGGTAGAAAGGCGCACGTGCTCAATGCCCCGCACGTGGTCGGCCAAGTACTTAATCTTGGCGCCGTACTCGCTGGGCAGGCAGTAGCCGGTGGTATCAGGAATGTTGAGTACGGTGGCGCCGGCCCGAATGACAGCTTCGCACACGCGGGCCAGGAACTCGTTGTCGGTGCGGCCAGCATCTTCGGCGTAAAATTCCACGTCTTCCACAAAGCTCTTGGCCAGCTTCACGGCAGCTACCGCCCGCTCAATAATCTTGTCGGGCGTGGTGCAGAGCTTGAACTTGATGTGGGACTCGGAAGTGCCGATGCCGGTATGAATGCGCGGGTATTTAGCCGATTTCAGGGCTTCCGCCGCCGTCACGATGTCGTGTTCCACGGCCCGCGAGAGGCCGCAGACGGTAGCGTAGCGCGTTTGGGCCGCAATGGCGGCCACGGCGGCAAAGTCGCCGGGACTGGAAACCGGAAAGCCCGCCTCAATCACGTCGACGCCGAGTAGCTCCAGCTGCCGGGCAATGAGCAGTTTCTCGTCCCGGTTGAGCTTGCAGCCCGGCACTTGCTCCCCGTCGCGCAGGGTGGTATCGAAGATGTGGATTTTCTGAGTAGCCATGGCACAGGGGTCTTTCAGCCGCAAAGCACCAAGTACGCTCCTAGGCCAGGCCTTCGGAAACCCTTCTTCGGCAAGCCTACTATTTCTAAAAGTTGAGGTTTAATTTATAAGAAGCTGAAATACAGGAGACAGAAAATAATACAGCTACAATGCCTAACCCAGTGTAAATCGACTATAACTTCCTGCTAGCTCATAAGGAAAGCATAGAATGCAGGATAAGGCATAGGATAATCCCAAGGTTGTGATGGAGGCTATGCCTGCGGCCAGGCATAGCTTCAGCGGTGCAGGGTCGGGGTGCAACCCCGTTTCTCAGCGCTTTACACCAGCAAACTCAGGAAGTCCTGCTTACCGTTCAGGTACTCGTAGCCGAAGCCCTCAGCGGCCATGCGCTGCTGAATGCCCGCCACATCGTGAGGGTTCTGCACTTCCAGGCCGATAAAGACGGGGCCTTTTTCCTTGTTGTTTTTCTTGATGTACTGAAACTGGATGATGTCGTCGCCCTCCTGCAGCACGTGGTTCACGAAGCGGCGCAAAGCCCCAGGCTTCTGGTTGAAGGTGACCAGGAAGTAGTGCTTGCGGCCCTGGTGGCGCATAGCCCGCTCCTTGATTTCCTCCATCCGGGTGATGTCGTTGTTGGAGCCGCTGAGCACGCACACCACGGTTTTGCCCCGAATCTGCTCGGCGTACTGGTGCAGGGCCGAAACGCTGAGCGTGCCCGCCGGCTCCAGCACAATGCCTTCCTCGTTGTACATCTTCAGCAGGTCCTCGCACACCTGACCCTCGGGTACCAGGGCCACCTCATCCAGCAGCTCCTGGCACAGTTGAAACGTCAGCTCGCCGGGGCACTTCACGGCCGCGCCATCCACGAAGCTTTCAATAGATTCCAAGGCCTGACGCTGTCCGTTGGCAATGGCCTGCTGCATGGAAGGCGCGCCCAGTGGCTGTACCCCAATCAGGCGAGTGCGCGGGCTCAGCTGCCGAAACACGCTGCTCACCCCCGAGGCCAGCCCGCCGCCGCCGATGGGCATAAACAGAAAGTCGATTTGGGCGGGCGCGTCGCGCAGGATTTCCAGGCCCACCGTGGCTTGGCCTTCTACTATGGCGAGGTCGTCGAACGGGTGCACGAAGGTGCTGCCACGCTGGTCGCAGAAGTTCTTAGCGGCTTGATAGGTGTCGTCGAAGGTGGCGCCTACCAGTACCACTTCCACTTGGTCTTTGCCGAACAGGCGCACTTTGTTCACCTTCTGAGCCGGGGTTTGGGCTGGCATGAAAATGTGGCCGCGAATCCCAAGCAGCTGGCAGGCGTAGGCTACGCCCTGGGCATGGTTGCCGGCCGAGGCACACACTACGTCCCGCGTTACCTGCTCCCGGCTCAGCCCGGCTATCTTGTTGTAGGCCCCCCGGATTTTGTAGGAGCGCACCACCTGCAGGTCTTCGCGCTTGAGGTACACCTGGGCCCCGTAGGCATCGGAAAGGCCCAGATTGTGCTGCAGCAGGGTTTTATAGATGACGCCATCCAGGGTGCGGGCGGCGCGCTCTACGTTGGCCAGCTGCACTACAGGGCTGGCGGTGAGGATATCTTGTTCCATGTATTCAGTGGTCTTATTCAAATGAGTTGCTCGTTTCTGGTTGCTTGTTTCTAGTTGTCGGTTACTGAGTGGTTCAGACAACTAGAAACAAGCAACTATCAACCGACAACTAGGAAGTGTTAACAGTAGGTATTATTTTGGAGGATGGACTTTATGCTGACGGACGCGCAATGGGCGCGCATCGC
>NZ_JADWYK010000014.1 GCF_015773195.1 Hymenobacter guriensis | reverse complement strand
ATTCGTCTGTGCTCAGTGGCAAAAGAACCCGACTATCTTTAGCCGAAACCCGACCCACCTCACGCTGGGACTATACAATTAAGCACACAGACCTTACTTCCTTCAGCGGGATTATCCCAAATCCGGGGTAATGTGTAATATTGAGGGCTACGCTCGGGTTTATGCTCGCAGCGCCAACGGTTATCGTCGCTTTATCTGATGCTCACTTATTCGCCGGGGCTGCACATGCTGGCCACATTTTCGGCCCCCATTGGTCCGCTCACGGCGGCGGCGGCCTGCCGGTCTTTCTTCGACGGCGAAATAGCCCGGCTGGGCCTCACGAAGGTGGGCGAAGTGTACCACACCTTCCCCAATGGCTCCTTCACGGCCGTGGTGGGCCTCACCGAGTCGCACCTGAGCATTCATACCTGGCCGGAGCATGGCCTGGCCACGTTCGACGTGTTCCTGAGCAATTTTCAGCGCGACAACTCGGCCACCGTGCGGCAGCTGTACGCGGCCACGCTACGGTTTTTCGAGGCCACGGAGCAAAGCAAAACCGAGGTAAGCCGATGAGCACCGCCGCTACCTCCGCCCCGGCTCAGCTGCCCTGCCCCAAGTGCCAGGCCCCAGTGCCGTACTTCGACGAGGCCAACAGCACGCACTTTGTGTGCCCGCAGTGTGAGTCCTACTTCGAGGCCACCGACGACAAGCCCGCCCGGGCAATTGGCAAGTTCAATGGGGCGCATGCCGCCCCGGTGCTGCCGGTGGGCGCCGTGGGCACGCTGCGCGGGCAGCAGTACCGCGTAACAGGCTGGATGCAGCGGCGCGAGTCCAAGACCATCTATCAGTGGCAGGAGTACATGCTGCGCCACGAAGAAACCGGCATCTATGCCCAGCTAGCCGTGTACGAGGGGCACTGGATGCTGGTAGGCCCCGCCGCCCAGAGCTACAAGGTACAGATGCGCCAGATCGTGGAAACGCCGGAAACCACGTACAACATCTACAACAAGTATCAGGTGCAGATCCTGTATGCCGGTGGTGAGTTCGACTGGGATATCAGGGAAGACGAGCAGCTGACGGTAACGGAATACATTGCGCCCCCGCACATGCTGGTGCAGGAAAAAAGGGGCAAAACCGAGCACTGGTACAAAGGTCTGCACCTGGAGCCCCGGGAAATTGCCGATGGCTTTGGCATCCCCAGCCACCAGCTGCCTTAC
Organism: Hymenobacter guriensis; assembly: GCF_015773195.1. GTDB lineage: Bacteria > Bacteroidota > Bacteroidia > Cytophagales > Hymenobacteraceae > Hymenobacter > Hymenobacter guriensis. The sequence goes on along the minus strand of NZ_JADWYK010000014.1, from coordinate 134,204 downwards.
CGCAACGGCGTGGGGGCCGTGCAGCCGCCTCCCGGCGAAGCAGCCTGGCCTGCCTTGCGCAACTTCACCCTGAGCATGGCTTTGCTGATTGTGTTTACACAGTTGGCCTTCCTGGTCATCAAGCCCGAGAAGCAGGTGCTGGCCCTGGAGTTCAGCAGCGGCCGCGATACTACCTCTATGGCTGCTGTGGCCGAGGCCCAGGCAGCGGGCAGCAACCGGGTTATCGTTTCCAAGCCCTTTGCGGTAGACGGGCCGGCGGCCCTGGAGTTTCGGGTAGGTTCCTCGCTGGCCAACCAGTGGCTGGAAGTCCCCGTGACGCTGGTAAACGAGCAAACCGGCCAGCAGTACGAATTCACCAAAAACCTGGAGTTCTACTCCGGGGTGGAAGACGGCGAAAGCTGGAGCGAGGGCGACCCGGCCCAGGATGCTACCCTGGCCAAGATTCCGACCGGCCGCTACCACCTCAACCTCTACCCCGTCACCGAAAACGGTCAGGATCTGCCCCTGCGGCTGCAGGTAAGCCAGCACACACCCCTGCACTCCAATGCGGTGCTGGCCTTACTGGCTTTGTTGGTGTACCCCGGCCTGTTGTACTGGTGGCGCAGCTACCACGAGCAGCAGCGCTGGCAAAACAGTGACTACGGCCCCCAGTAAACCCACTAACCCGCGCCGCATGCCATTTCTCCGCTCCCTGCTTTCCATCCGCTACTACGCCCTCGTGGCCCTGCTCGTGTACGGGGTGTTCGTGTGGGCCAACGCCACCAGCACCCGCCTGCTCGGCGACGACAACGAAGCTCCCACCGAAGCCCGCGGCAACAGCCTGCGCGGCGGCCGTACGCATTTTTATCATAAATAGGTCATTTTTCATACCACCATTCGCTAAATGACACGTTCACGAAACTCTTGCTTCTGCACATTTTCTGAACTTTGATTTCGTGAACCAGCTTCGTGAACTCAAACTGGACATTAGAGGGCCTTTGCTAGTCTGGTTAAGGCTTATGGACAGTAGTTCACTTAAAGGAGGGCTACTTTGCGCTAGCGGGCCTAGTTCCCCATATCACCTACTCTACTTGTTGTCGCTGATGTGCCACCTGAAAACATTCTTGACCCTTGTAGCGGTAGTCTTCTCCTTTATGACCGCTCGTGCACAGCCCACCAAAACCCTTACCGGTCGGCTACTAGGCGAAGACTTGGACGGGGTTCCAAGAGCGGATATTTGCGCTCGTGATACGACCGTCATCGGGACGACGGACCTGAAGGGTTATTTTAAGATTGACGTTCCCGTTAACACCAGCACTCTTATCTTCAGATATGTAGGACTGGAATGGACCACCGTCAACCTGAGCGAAGAATGTTCAAATTTCGAGGTGATTCTACTCTCTCGTCCTACTTATGATTTTATGTCGATAAGGCGCGTGAATAGACAACGGCTCAAACAGTTTAAGAACTTGCCTCAACTTTATCAGGAGGCATATGAGAAAGGTCTTGTTAAATCACCTGTCCCTTGTGCTTCTCCTATTTTCACCAAGTGAGTTCCACGTCCAACTAAACGGTGATGAGGTGACAGGTTTTGTCGGCAGACTTAGGCCGCAGGCCACGTCTGTTCGCCGAAGACTGAAAGCCAGTCCCCTGACTGGCAGCCGCAACGCGGCCATCCAAAGCCGCGCCATCTGCCTGTCGCTTGTCACGTGTCACCTGTTACCTCCCCTCCCCAGCACCGCTCATCTCATCACCTCCCGCATGGAATACCTCAACGCCAAGCTTATTGCCGCCTCGGTTATCTACTCCGTCATCGGCATCATCATTCTGTTCGTGAGCTTTTTCATCTTTGACAAGCTCACACCGCGTACCCTCTGGCGCGAGATTATGGAAGAGCACAACACGGCCCTGGCCATTGTAGCGGCGGCTTTCATTGTGGCCGTGGCTTTGATTATCAGCTCGGCTATTCATGGGTAACCCCGAGGCGGAAACGCCCGATTTGCCCGCGGCGCAGCTGACCGGGCCGACCGCGCGCGAAACGCAGTCGGTGCTGCTGCTGGGCTCGGTGTTCATCATTGCCACCTGCGGACTCATCTACGAGCTGATTGCGGGCACACTGGCCAGCTACCTGCTCGGCGACTCCGTCACGCAGTTTTCCACCATCATCGGGGCCTACCTGTTTTCGATGGGCGTGGGCTCGTGGTTTTCGCGCTACCTGAGCCAGCCCCTGCTCAAGTGGTTTATCCGGCTCGAAATTCTGGTAGGGCTGGTGGGTGGCTTTTCGGCCCCGCTGCTGTTCGTGCTGTTCGAGTACGTCACCTCCTTCCGGCTGATTCTGTACGCGCTGGTGGGCCTCACCGGCATCCTGGTAGGGCTGGAAATTCCACTGCTGATGCGCATTCTCGAAAACCGGTTCGAGTTCAAGGACCTGGTTTCGCGCGTGTTCACCTTCGACTACATCGGGGCCCTGCTGGCCTCACTTATCTTTCCGCTGGTGCTGGTGCCGCAGCTGGGGCTGATGCGCACGTCCCTGCTGTTTGGGGCACTGAACGTGGTGGTAGCCGCTGTGGCGTTGTACCGCTTCCAGGAAACCCGCCCCTACCGTCGCGGCTTTGCCGGGCTGATGGCGCTGTCCCTGCTGGCGTTAGGCGGCACGTTTGCCTACGCCGGCCGCATTCAGCGCTACACCGAAACCCTGGCGTTTCAGGACCAAGTCATCTACTCGAAAAGCACGCTTTACCAGCGCATCGTCCTTACCAAAAACCAGCGCGAGCTGCGCCTGTTCCTCAACGGCAACCTGCAGTTCAGCTCCCAGGATGAGTACCGCTACCACGAGGCCCTGGTGCACCCCGCCATGCAGGCTCTACCCCAGGCCCGGCGCGTGCTGGTGCTGGGCGGCGGCGACGGGCTAGCCGTGCGCGAGCTGCTGAAGTACCCCCAGCTGCAGCAGATCCGTCTCGTCGACCTCGACCCCGGCATGACCGAGCTGTTTCGCAGCAATGCCCTGCTCACTAGGCTCAACCAGCGGGCTTTCTTCTCGCCGAAGGTACAGGTCATCAACGGCGACGCCTACCAGTGGGTGCGCCAGGATACCACCCGCTACGACTGTCTGATTGTGGATTTCCCCGACCCCGGCAACTACTCCATCGGCAAGCTGTACTCGGCCGCCTTCTACCAGGAGTTGCACCGCCTGCTGAAGCCGGGCGGACGCATTGTGGTGCAAAGTACCTCTCCCTACGTGGCGCGGCAGTCGTTCTGGTGCATTGTGCATACGCTGCGGGCGGCTGGCTTCCACACCATTCCCTACCACTGCTATGTGCCCTCGTTTGGGGAGTGGGGCTACGTGATGGCCGGCCAGAATGCCCACTGGCGCCCCAATGCCGGCCCGCTGCCCCGGGGCCTGCGCTACGTCACGCCCACCACCATCCGCCAGATGCTCGACTTCCCGCCCGATATGGCCGAAATACCCACCGAAATAAACCAGCTGAACAACCAGGCGCTGGTACGCTATTTCGAGGAAGATTGGGGTCCGTATGCGCAGTAAGGAGCTAAACAGCCACTCCCTTAGCCGCCGCGCCTTTCTGGCCCGGACCGGCGCGGGCGTGGCCGGGGCGCTGCTGGGGCCGGGCGTGCTGCTGGAAAGCTGTGGGCCGGCTGGCTCGCGGCTGGAGCACATCAAGGGTGGTTTGCGCGGGGCCAATCACCGGGTAGGCCACCTGGTGCGCCACCCTGAGCAGTTGCCGCCGCCTTCCCGTGAGCTGCAAACCGGCGTGCTGATCATAGGTGGCGGCGTGGCCGGCCTCACGGCCCGGCGCGAGCTGGCCCGCCACGGCCGCTCCGACGTGCTGCTGCTGGAGCTGGAAAACCACCCTGGCGGCAACGCGGCCAGCGGCCGGAATACCGTGTCGGCCTACCCTTGGGGCGCCCACTACCTGCCTATTCCCGATGTGCGCAACCGGGAGCTGCTGGACTTTCTGCGCGAAAGTGGCGTCATCACCGGCTACGATAAGGTTTCCGGCCTGCCTGTCTACAACGAATACCACCTGTGCCACGACCCCGAGGAGCGGCTGCTCATCAACGGGCACTGGCAGGCCGGGCTGGTACCCGAAACGGGGGTACCAGCCGCGGAACGAACCCAGATAGCACGCTTTTTCCGGCTGGTAGAAGAGCTTAAGCAGGCCCGCGGTACCGACGGGCGCGAAGCCTTTACCATTCCGCTCGACCAGTCTTCCAGAGACGAGCAGTTCCGCCAGCTCGACCAGCTCAGCTTTGCTGACTACCTCACTCGCGAAGGCTTTACCTCGTCCCACCTGCGCTGGTATCTCGACTACGGCTGCCGCGACGACTATGGCGCCACGCTGGAGCAGGTGTCGGCCTGGGCGGGACTGCACTATTTTGCCGCCCGCAAAGGCCGCGCCCACAACGCCGGCAGCTCCGACGTGCTGACCTGGCCCGAGGGCAATGGCTTCTTGGTTGAGCAGCTGCGCCGGCAAGCTTCTTCGCCCATCCTTACCGAAACGGTAGCCTGCCGGCTGCACGAAACCCCCACGGGCGTGGAAGTACTGGCCTATGATGCTGCCCGGCAGCAAACCATCCGCATCCAGGCCCGGCAGGTAGTGCTGGCCGTGCCCCAGTTCGTGGCCCACCAGCTGCTGACCGAAGTAGCGGGCGTAGTACAGCCAAGCCAGCCCCTGCACCACGCTCCCTGGCTGATTGCCAACCTCACGGTGACGCAGCTACCGCAGGGCCCCGGTCAGCCGCTGTGCTGGGACAATGTGGGCTACGGCGGGGCCTCGGTGGGCTACGTGAATGCCAGTCATCAAAGCCTGAGCTTGAGTGCCGACGGATCCAAAGTGATGACGCTCTATTGGCCGCTCTGCCACGAAGTGCCTGCCGCGGCCCGCCGCCAGGCCTACCAGAAAACCTACGCGGAGTGGCTGCCGCAGATTATGGCCGAAATGGAGCGGCTGCATCCCGGCCTGACGCCCTACGTGCAGCGCGTGGAGGCCTGGGTGTGGGGCCACGGCATGGTAGCGCCCACGCCCGGCTACCTCTGGGGCCCGGACCGCACCCAACTGGCCCGGCCGCTGCGCCAGCGCCTGTTCTTTGCCCACACAGACTACAGCGGGATGTCGATTTTCGAGGAGGCCTTCTATCAGGGCATCCGCGCGGCCCGGGAAGTTTTGGGCCAGGCAGCGGTGTAGGATGTTCTCCGGCTCAATGCCGTCAGCAAAAAAATACGACAACCTACACAACGAGCTGCGTTTTACGAATTATTCGTAGAATTACGATAAACTCGTAATTGTTATGCTTGCTGCCTTATTAAACTGTTTTCATTTGAAACTGCGGGTGTGCCGAGCACTGCTGTTGTTGGTGCTGTTGAGCCAGGTGCCTTCCGCTATGGGCCAAGCCCGGCTGAGCGGCATCGTGCTTGATTCCGTGACCCGGCAGCCGCTGCCCTTCAGCACCGTGTTTCTGGCCAACACCACCCGCGGCGTCACCACCGACGAGGCCGGGCGCTTCGTCTTTGAGCAAGTGCCGGCGGGCAGCTACGAGGCCGTAGCATCCTATTTGGGCTACCGGCTGCAGCGCCAGAATATCACTGTGCGCACCGAGTCGCAGCAGCTGACATTTCGACTCGCGCCCAGCACCAATGCCCTGCGGGAAGTGGTGGTGCGCCCCACGCCTAACAAGCCCGAAGACTATCAGGTCTTTGCCGATGCGCTGCTGGGCAGCACGTCGTTTTCCAAATTGTGCCGCATTCGCAACCCCAAGGCCGTGCAGGTGCGCTTCGATGCCGGGAAGAACGAGCTGACGGCCAGCTGCCCGGACTTTCTGGAAATTGAGAACCGGGCGCTTGGGTACCGCATCCGCTACTACGGGCTGGAGTTCACGCTCAATTTTCAGGAAGACTGGGTGTCGTTTTATGGCTCGCCGGTGTTTGAGCCGCTACGGGCGCGCTCGGCCCGGCAGCAGCGCACCTGGGAAGTTAACCGCCGCCAAGCCTACACCGGCTCGCTGCTGCATTTCCTGCGCTCGGCCTACGCCGGCAAGGTAGCAGAGGCCGGCTTTCGGGTGCAGCGGCTGCGACGCCTCCCTCACCCTGCCTGGCCCCGCGCCGACAGCCTGCTGAAGCTGCTGCGGAGTATGCCGCCGGAAGTCTGGAACCGCAACTCCGCCGTTTTCAGCGACTCCGCGCAGCGGCTGAGCAAGGTTCCCCGGCAGGTGGAATACCTGTTTACCGAGCCCCTGCCGGCCGCCGCGTACCGGCAGGAACTGCCTGGTGGCGTATTTCTGCGGTTCGCCGATCTGCTGCAGGTCACGTTTGCCGCCGAGCCGGCCGACCCTGCCTATGTAGCCTACACGGCCCGCCAGCGACGCCCAGGCCAACCGCTGCCGGCCGGGCTCAGCGTGCAGTCCTCGGTGCTGCACCTACAAAGCCCGACGGTAGAGCTGCAACCCAACGGCACGCCCACCGACCCACTGGCCTTGCTGACCGAAGACTACTGGGGCTTTGAGAAGATGGGCGAGTTTCTACCGCTGGACTACCAGCCGTAGCCCGGCCCGGTATTCCGGGCAAAGGGCGTATTTTCGGCGGCTATTATCCTCTGCTATGTCGCCTGCTGTCGTTTCTGCCACCGTGGCCGTCCCGCGCCAGCCCTGGATCCGCTCAGCCCGCTTTGATGGGCTTTGGATTCTGGGGCCGCCGTTTGTGGCGCTGCTGTTGGTGGCGCTGCTGCCACCCGCCTTCCGCACCACGGGCCGGATGCCCACGCTGGCCTGGCTGGTGCTGGTCGTGTTCATCGACGTAGCCCACGTGTACAGCACTTTGTTCCGCACCTACCTCGACCCAGTGCGCCGCCACCGCTACCGCACCCTGCTGTGGGTGGTACCGCTGGCCTGCTACCTGGCGGGTGCGGCGCTGTACTGGCACAGTTCGGGCTGGTTTTGGCGCGCTCTGGCCTATGGGGCGGTATTTCACTTCATTCGGCAGCAGTATGGCTTTCTGCGCCTCTATAGCCGCCAGGAAACCGCACCAGACTGGCATCGGCAGCTAGACGTGGTACTGATATATGCCGCCACGCTCTACCCGCTCCTGTACTGGCATCTGTCGGCCCCGCGCAACTTTGTGTGGTTTGTGGCCGGCGACTTTCTGCACTACGACTGGCCGATGGGCCGGCTGGTGCTGAGCTGCCTGTTCGGGCTCCTGCTTATGGCGTATCTGGGCAAGGAAGCTCACGCCTGGCAGCGCGGGCAGGCCTACAACGTGCCGCGCAATCTGCTGCTGCTGGGCACGGCCGCTTCCTGGTATGTGGGCATTGTGCTGCTGAATGGTGACCTGGCCTTCACTCTGCTCAACGTCGTGGCCCACGGCATTCCATACCTGGCGCTGATCTGGGTTACCAGTCAGCCCGCCGGAACGGGGCGCGGGCGGGCGCGGCACTGGTGGCAGGGCCGCACCGGTGTGGTACTTTTTCTGGGGCTGCTCTTGGGGTTGGCGTATGTGGAGGAAGGTATCTGGGACGGGCTGGTATGGCGGGAGCACGCGCCGGTGTTCGGCTGGTTTCAGCAGCTGCCCACCGTATCCGATTCACTTTATTTAGCCCTGCTGGTGCCGTTGCTGGCCCTGCCCCAGGCCACCCACTATGTGCTGGACGGCTTTATCTGGCGGCGCAACAGTTGATAAAGTCATTCGGCAGCCTACAGCGCCAGCTCCACCGCTACGGCCGTGGAGCCGCCCGCGTCATCATCCGTCACCAGCAGCAGCTCGAACGTGTTGCCCGTAAGGCGGCGGCGCACGGCTACGCTTTCCACCTTGCCTCGATAAGGCCGCCCACCGGGCAGCTCCAGCTGGGCCAGCCGCACAGGCAAAGGCTGCGCACTGGTCTGGCTCAGGTCGAGTACGCCCACGAACGAGCCCAGCACGGCCCCGTCCAGCACAGCGTCCTGGGTGTCTTCCACCGAGGCCGTAACAAAGAGCCTTTCCGCAAACCACGTAGCGCCCGAAAAGCCGGCTGGCTTCCCGTCGATAGTGGGCAGCTGGTAGAACTGCCGACGCACTGCGGGCAGTTGGGCCGTGTGGTGGTGCAGATACTCCAGCGTGTCAACCAGAGGCAGCCGGAAAACCAGGTTGCCGGCCTCCGAGCCGACGGTGCGCTGAAACAGTAGCAGCTCGGTGGCCGTGGCCGCCACGGCTTCCAGGTTCAGGACGGTGCCCGCGGGTAGCAGGGGACGCAGCGCGGCGTAGAGGCTGCTTAAGCTGAGTGGATACACGCTGGCGGCCGCGCCCGAAGTGCCGGGCAGGGGTACCCAGAAGCCTTGCTCCCGCGCGGCCGTGGCCCCCGAGCCCAGCACCAGCAGCCCGCTTTCGCCGGCCGGGGTGGTGAGGGCAGTAAGGCACTCCAAATCCAGCTTCAGGTTTTTGGGAATACGACCGGTGCTGAAATGGGCCGTTTCAAACAACGTGAGTCGTTCTCCCGCTGCCAGAGAAGTCGCGTCCAGCCGGTACAGAAAAGGCGCATCATCACCAATGACGTAGGCTACGTCGCCGATAACCTCAATACCGGAAGCAGAGGGCAGATTGGGCAGCGGGATTTCCTGAACAATGGTGGCTCGCATCGGGCGCAGGTGAAGTGGTGAACAAAGGGTTGGCCCGGGTCATTGCTTTGCATGGCCCTTGCAAAGCAATGACATTCGAAAGATAAGCGGGCATAGCATGGCTTGAGTCCACGCTTAGCGCAGCCTGACACGCCGGCACTGGCTTTACTTCACGATTGTGAACTCGACGCGGCGGTTGAGGCGGCGGGTTTCTTCCCGGTCGTTGCTGGCGCGGGGCTTGGAGCCGCCGTAGCCGATGGTGCTGATCCGGGTTTCGGCCACGCCCCGGCGCACGAGGTAGCGCTTCACCTCCGTCACCCGCTCTTCCGACAGCTTCACGTTCAGCTTGGCATCCCCCACGTTATCGGTGTGGCCTTCGAGCCGGATGCTCACCGTGGGGTTGTCGATGAGCGTGGAAGCCAGGCGGTTCAGCTCGGTGTAGGAAGCCGGCAGCATAGTGAACTTGCCCTGCGCAAAAATGAGCGTGGGCAGCTCCAGGCGCGAGCCGACGCTGGCGGGCACCACCAGCAGGTCGCGGGTTTGGTTGGTAGTAAGGTTGAGCGTATCGGTAGCCGTGAGAAAACCGCCAGCCGTGGCCGCTACGCGGTAGCGACCGGGCGGCACCAGCAGTTGGTAAGTACCGCCACTAGCCTCGCTGCGTGCCTGCACCAGCACCACGGTAGTACCATCGAGGCGCTCCAGCTTAATGGAAGCCGCCACTGGTTTGCGGGTTTTAGCGTCCAGCACTCGCCCCGAAAGGCTGGCCCGGAACAAAGCCGGCCCCGCTACCGGCGGCGTGGCCGTTGTATCGGGGGTGGGCGGAACTACGGCGCCCACTTCCGTGCGTACAATATCGGCGGGGCCATTGGGCGTGCGGGCCTGGGCAAAATACGCCTGCTTGCCGTCGGCCGTCAGCTGGAAGTAGGCATCGAAGCCGGGGCCATTAATGCCCGCCCCCAGGTTCTGGGGGGCGCTCCAGCTGGTCCAGGAGTCGTCGAGGCGGCGGCTGACGAAGATATCGGCGCTGCCGTAGCCGGCGTGACCGTAGGAAGCAAAGTACAAGGTGCGGCCGTCGGGCGTCAGCCAGGGCGCAAACTCAAACCCCGGCGAGTTGATGCTGTTGCCCAGATTACGCGGCTCGCCCCAGGTGCCGTCGCGGCCGGGCAGGCTCACGTACAGGTCGTTGGCGCCGTAGGCATCGGGACGCTCCAGGGAAAGCAGCAGCACTTTCTCATCAGCCGGCGCGAAGAACGTGGTGGAGGTGCCGTTGGAATAGTAGTTGGTGATATCCAGGGGCTCCGGCTTCAGGGCCTGCTTGCCCGTGAGGTCGGCGCGGGAAAGGCCATCATCCCGGAAAGAGCCGTCGCGCTCGTAGTGGCCGCGTATCAGCAGGGCTTTCCCGTTTTCTACCACGGCCATTACACCGTTGTTTTGCGGGGTGTTCAGGGCGTGGAGGCGCTGAGCCAGGCCCCAGGTGCGGCCCCCGTCGCTGGAGCGGCTCACCCAGATATCCGCCGATTCGGTGTTGCCTTCCGTGTTGCCGGCAAAGCGGTTGCGGGCAAAATACAGTGTGTTGCCATCGGGGCTAAGCACCGGCTGCAACTCATTGCCTTGGCTATTTACGCCCGCGCCCAAGCTAGTTGGTGGTCCCCACGCGGGCTGGTCGGTGGCCACGTTCAGCTTCAGCGGAAAAAGCCACCACTGCTGGCTGGCCCGCCCCAGGGCCCGTTGTCCCACTACCGGCGTGGCGTTGGCCTTATCGGCGGCGGCCAGGGCCAGGCTGAAATCATTGCCCCGGCAGGCCAGCTGGAAGGAACCGGCCGGCCCGGCCGGCACTATGCGCCACTGCTGGTAGAAGCTGCCCGACCAGGCCTGCTGCGTAACGGCAGCGTTGTCGGCGGGGCCATCCAGCGTCAGGGACTTGCCGCTGTGGCGCACTTCGATGCGGTAATAAGTGCTGTTGGGCGTGACGGGCGTGAAGCGCCACTGCTGGCTTTGAGCCTGGGTGAACTCCCACTGCACGGCCCGGGCGCCGTTTTCGGGCGAGGCATTGCTGACGTCCAGCGCCCGGCCGCTGCTGCGCGATACGACGCCGTACCACACGTTGCTGGCGGGGGCTGGCCCCGCCGTTTGGGCCCAAGCACTGGCTATACTTACCAGCCCCACCAACAGGCCGCTTATCAATCGAATCATTCGTATCCAAAACATGATAACCGGCCCCAAGTTAGCCGATTTCCTTGCGGCGGCCCCCAAATGCCCGTCAAGCAGAAGCACCTCCTGCTTCAGAGGAAGCCTGAAGTCGCTTTCAACAGACCGTGAGCGGAGTGGGATTTGGCAGCGCTTAGCCGTTACCGGCCCTTGTTTTCGCTGATGAATTTAAAGCGTATAAATCGTTCGTTTTCATAGATAGCAGCGAAATGCCCACCGGGTGCGGCACTTGCACGGCTAGGGGCAGCTTGTGCCAGCGCCCGGCTGGTGGGGTCAGCGCCGGTGGCTTTCGGCCGCGGCAGTGAAGGGTAAGCCCCCGGCTCGGGTTCCGGTAAGTGGCAAATGAAGGAAAGCAGCCGTGAGGCCATAGCAGTAAAGTTTATCGGTAGAAAATCCAAAGAAAGCAGCCGGCAAGCAGTACCGGCGTTTTTGAACAATGTGAATATAAATCAATAATATTTCAATTACAAGACTATATATAGAAGTGTTTATACTGTCTACCCCCCGGTGTCTCAGGCAGGCGGCCTTTTAGTAGCCCGAGGCAGCAACAGGCGCTGACAGCTGCTTACGCCACGCCGCTTGCCGGCCTGTTTACCGGCAGCGAGGCCGCATGGGCAGCCAGGGCGTTTGCGGGCACCGGTACTACCAGGGTGACTATGGTTCCCCGGTTGGGAGACGCATCAAACTCAGCCTGCCCCCCCAGATAGGCCAGCCGGCTGCGCATATTCTGCAAGCCCAGACCAGCGGCGCTTTTCCTGCCTTCCGTGTCGTAACCCACGCCATTGTCTTCCACCATCACCGTCAGGTCCTGCTCCGTCTGAACAAGCTGCACGTGGATTTCGGTGGCCTGCGCGTGTTTCAGGATATTCTGCACGGCTTCCTGAATAGCCCGGAACAGGACTGCTTCCACCAGCACGTCCAGGCGGCCGTGCTCTACCCCAAACACCTGCATTCTTACCTGCAGGCGGCTGTCGATTCTGGCAATATTGACCAGCAAGTTCTTTACTGCCGGCACCAGACCGGCCTTTAGCAGATTGGCCGGCAGCAGGTTATGAGAGATACTGCGTACTTCCTTCACCGATTCATCCAGGCCGTGCAGGGCGTTGGTCAGCAGTTCCTGATGGACTGGATTGGTGAGGGCCAGGCGGTGCTCCAGCGCCAGCAGGTTCATGCGGGTGGCGCTCAGCAGCTGGCCTACGCCATCGTGCAGCTCAGCGCCCACGCGCTGCCGCTCTTTTTCCTCGCCTTCCAGCACCGCTACGGCCCGCTGGCGCACGAGGCGCTGCCGCTCCTGGGCAAACTCTACCTCCCGCCGCAGGTGCCGCCGCCCAATGAGCAGATAGCCAATACCCGCTACCAGGACCACGCCCCCCAGAGCGGCCTGCAACAGCCGCTGCCGCTGCTCCACGGCGGCGCGCTGGTGCTGCTCCGCCAGTTCCAGGTGCCGCAGCTGCTCACTAAAATTGAGGGCCTGCACCTGCATGAGCTTGGCTTGGCCGAACAGCGTGTCGCGGGTGGCATTGGCCGCTACCAGAAACTGATAGGCCTGCGGCGTATTACCCTGGTGCGCGTAGATGTCGGCCAGATAGGCACTGGCTTCCATGACGCCCTTGGTGTAGCGCCCCTGCTTGCTGGCCTGCAGGGCCTGCCGGGCATAGCGCACGGCGTCGGTGGCCTGCGAGCGGGCCCGGGCCAGCCGGGCCAGCCCCAGATACGACCGGCACAAGGCGTAGGAAACCGGCATGCCCTGGGCGCGTGCAATGGACTGCTGATAATAGGCCGTAGCGGCCGCCGGATTCTGCCGGGCTTCTATATCGCCCAGGATGGACAGGTCGCCGATTTCGCTGTGTTGGTCGTGCAGCCGCTTGTCCAATTCATAGCCCCACAGCGTATAGTAGCGGGCCGAGTCGAGCTGGTTTGTTTGCAGATAGGCGTACCCGATGTTGCCGGGAATGGGCGCCAGCAGCACGGAGTCGGGAATTTGCTGCGCCAGGTTGGTAGCCCGGAAAAAGTACCGCAGCGCCAGCACGTAGTTGCCCTGCTCCAGGTGCGCATAGCCCAGCCCGTTGTCGGCGTGCACGAGGCCGCCGCGGTAGTGAATAGCCTCGGCCAGCTTGCGCGCCTGCAAGTGGCTTTGCACGGCCGTGGGGTAGTTGCCACTGCGCAGAAAGGCCCAGCCCAGCATCAGCAGGGCGCGGCACTCGCCCGGCCGGAATTTCAACTGGCGGGCCAGCGTCAGGCTTTTGCGGCCGTACTCAATGGCAGCCAGCGGATTATCGTCGGTACGGTCCCAGGCCAGCTGGATTAAAAGTTGCACCCGGCTGGTATCGGGCCCAGACCTCGCCAGGAGCCGCTGCAGACTGTCGGCCCGGACACTGGGCTGCTGAGCGGCAGCACGTTGCGTTGCCAGCAGCGCTATGAGCACAAATAGTATGGAAAGTTTCTTCAACGGGGATAAGGGAAATTCCGGTCAAGATACTATTCCCCCTGTTTCCTGCCCACTGCTTGTCCAGATTCCACCGACAGAAAATACGCTGCCGGCCGGCAGGCTGCCGCTACCGTGCTGTGGCCACACCCAGCGCACAAAAACGCCCCGGCCAATTGCTCGGCCGGGGCGTTTTCAAGGTCAGAACTCAGACGCTTATTTGTTATTCACGTCGGGCTCGATAAAAGCTTGCTCCTCCATTTCGGTGGGCACTACCACAATACCCTGTTGCAGCTTGGAGTTTTTGCGGCCGTACAGGAAGTACACCACGAAGCCCAGCAGCATCCAGATAAAGGCGAGCTTAAGCGTGTCGTAATCGAGGGCCATAATCATGAGCAGGCAGATACCGGCTCCCAGAAACGGCACCAGCGGGAAGTTGGCCGTGGAGAGCGGGGAACGGAACGGCCGCGGCTGGTTAGGATCGGAGCGGCGCATGAGCCACACGCCAATGCTTACCAGCACGAAGGCCAGCAGCGTACCGAAGGAAGTCAAATCACCCGCCAGGGAACCGGGAATGAAGGCCGCGAAGGCGCCCACAAACACCAGCAGCGCCAGGTTTGACTTATAGGGGGTATGGAACTTGGGGTGCAGCTCCGAAAAAGCCTTGGGCATAAGTCCGTCGTTGGCCATGGAGAAGAACACGCGGCTCTGGCCCATCAGCATCACCAGAATAACCGACGAGAAGCCCGCCAGGATAGCCACCGTCACGGCCGTGCTCAGCCACTCGAAACCGGGCATATGCTCCTTGATAGCATAGGCGACCGAAGCCTCGCCGCCCTTGGCAGGGTCGGCAAATTCGCGCCAGCTGGCTACGCCCGTCAGGACGTGCCCAAACAGGATGTAAAGCACAGTGCACACCGCCAGGGAACCGAGAATACCGATGGGCATATCCCGCTTCGGGTTCTTGGCTTCCTGCGCCGCCGTGGATACGGCGTCGAAGCCAATGAAGGCAAAGAACACAATGGCCGCTCCGCCCAGGATACCACCCCAGCCATGTTTGTTCCAGGCTTCGTAGGAACGCACTATCTCGCCAGCCGCATTTTTCACGGGCTCGGCGTTTTCGGGAATGAGGTAAGGCGTGTGGTTGGCGGGATTGATGAACTGCCAGCCAACGGCAATGAAGATCAGCACAATGGCTACCTTCACCACCACGATAACGGAGTTGAACGTGGCCGATTCCTGCGTGCCTTTGATCAGCAGCAAGCTCAGTACCACCACGATAAATAGAGCAGGCAGATTGATGATGCCATGCTCCATTACCCCATTGACGGCGGCACTCTCCAGCGGAGAATGGCTCCAGGCGTACGGTATACTGGTGCCAAAGACCTGTAAGAGCTTGTTTAGGTACTCGCTCCAGGCAATGGCCACCGTGGCCGCGCCCAGGGCATATTCCATAATCAGGGCCCAACCGATAACCCAGGCGACAAACTCGCCCATAGTGGTATAGGCGTAGGTGTAGGCCGAGCCGGCAATGGGAATCATGGCGGCAAACTCGGCGTAGCAGAGGCCGGCAAAGGCGCAGCCAATAGCGGCTACAATGAAGGCCAGCGTTACGCCCGGGCCGGATGCCTGCGCGGCAGCGGCGGCGGTGCGTACAAACAAGCCGGCCCCGATGATGGCGCCTACGCCGAGGGCTACCAGGTTGGCTGCCCCCAGCGTCCGTTTCAGCGTGCCTTCCCCGGAGGAGTTGGCTTCGCCTAGCAGGATGGCCAGGGGCTTTTTGGCGAAAATATTTGCCATAGAAAAGGAGAGAAAAGAAAGAGAGAAAGGTGAGTGTGGGATTATGAAAATGGCAGAAAAAGCCGTCTGCAAACGGCTAGGTGGCCCGAATATAGCCGTTTCCGCTGACTGCTAGGCCCGGCTGCGTACCTGGTAGCTGGTTTTTCCGGCACCAGCCCTTAAACCAACCCGGCCGCCAGCCTTCCAACCAGCCGGTAAACTCCACCACAGACTCCACTCTTATGAAAAAGATGCTTGTATTGCTGGCCGCCGCGGCCCTGGCCAGCGCCACCGCCTCAGCCCAGACGACCACCGAAACCACTACTCCATCGGCCGGCTACCCGGGCCGCCGCGAGCCGGGCCGCGCTCACCTCTCGCCCGAGCAGCGCGCCCAGCGTATGACGGAGCGCCTCACCCGGGAGCTTATCCTCACGGCCGAGCAGGCGCCGAAAGTACAGGCCATCATCTTGGCCCAGGCGCAGGAAAATGAGGCCATCCGCACCAAATACGCCGCCAGCACCGACCGCCGGGCCGCCCTGCCGGAACTGAAGGCCGCCAAGGACAAATACGATGCGCAGCTGGCGGGCGTGCTCACGGCCGGGCAGCGCACCCGGTACGCCCAACTGCGCGAGGAGCAGCAACAGAAGCGCAAGGAAAAAAGCAAGGACGGTAAAGTAAAAGTCAAAGCGCAGTCGTAGGGCTTTTGGCAGCGTGCTTTCCGCGGAGCCCCGGCTTAATTGTCGGGGCTCTTTTTTATGCCAGAGCTGACGGCGGTAGATTTAAAAAAATTAACACATTGTTTTACATCTAGTTACTCTAAATTTATTTCAATCAGCTTCCTTCCGGCAGTACAGGCGCAGGCCTTCTTGTTTATATTTGAGAATATGCACCCGGCGCCCCAGGGGCCGGCCGCGGCGCATTCACTTCATCCACACCCCATGAGTCCTCTGCCCAGTAGTACCACGTCGGTACAGATTCAGCAGTTCTACGATAAAGGCCTGGCCCACGCGAGCTACGCCATCCGCAGCGGCCGCCAGGTGGCCATTATCGACCCGGCCCGCGACCCACAACCCTACTACGATTTCGCCGACGAGCACGACGCCAAGATCGTGGCTGTTATCGAAACCCACCCCCACGCCGACTTTGTGAGCAGCCACCTGGAAATAGCCCAGGAAACCGGCGCCACCATCTTCGTCAGCAAGCTGGTGCACGCCAGCTACCCCCACCAGACGTTCGATGACGGCCAGCGCATCAGCCTGGGCTCAGTGGAGCTACACGCCATCAACACCCCCGGCCACTCCCCCGACTCCATCAGCATCCTGCTAGTAGATGAATTTGCCCAGCACCGCGCCGTGTTTACCGGCGACACCCTGTTTGTGGGCGACGTGGGCCGCCCCGACCTGCGCGAAAACGACAACGTGGGCGGCCACAGCCGCGAGGAGCTGGCCGCCCAGCTCTACCACAGCACCCGCCAGAAGCTGATGACCCTGCCCGCCACCACCAAGGTGTACCCGGCCCATGGCCCCGGCTCGCTCTGCGGCAAGACTACCAGCACTGACCTCGACAGCACCATTGGCCGGGAGGTGAAAACCAACTACGCCCTGCAGCCTATGTCGCAGGAAGATTTCATCAAAGTCCTGCTGGAAGACCAGCCTTTCATGCCCAAGTATTTCGGGCACGATGTGGTGCTGAACAAGCAGGGTGCCCTGCCTTTTGAGGACAGCGTGCGGGCCGTGCCGCGCCTGCAGACGGGCACCGCCCTGGCCCCGGGCGTGATGGTAATTGACACGCGCCCGGCCGCGCAGTTCCGGGCGGGCCACGTGCCCGGCGCCATCAACCTCATGGATGGCGGCAAGTTTGAAACCTGGCTGGGCTCGGTGGTAGGACCGCAGGAGCCATTTTACCTCATTGCCGACTCGCAGATTGCCCTGGATACTGTCATCCGCAAGACTGCCAAGATTGGCTACGAAACCAACATCAAAGGCGCCCTGCTCACCCCCCGCGAGCTGCCCGCCACCTCCCCTGCCACCGATGTGGAGCACGTACGCCGGCAGCCCCAGGACTTCACCATCGTGGACATCCGCAACCGCACCGAGGCCCAGCAGCCCGTGTTCGACAACGCGCTGGTGATTCCGCTGCCCGAGCTGCGCGAGCGGGCCCAGGAAATTCCCACCAGCAAGCCCGTGCTGATTCACTGCGCCGGCGGCTACCGCTCGGCGGCGGGCAGCAGCATTGTGCAGGCTGCGCTGCCGGCCGGGGTGCCCGTGTACGACTTGGGTGAAGCCATTACGGAGTTTCAGCCGGCCTCGGCGCACGCGTAAGCGGCGCCCCTGGCCGTGCAACTTTCTTCGGATAGTGCGGCTCTACTTCGGTGAGCAAATGCCCGGGGCCTTGCGGTTCCGGGCATTCTTCTTTCACACGTTTTAGCTATCCAAACTATGAAGAAAGCCTTTACTATTCTGCTGCTGTCGGTGGGCCTGCTTACGTCCTGCGAGAAAGTCGACATTGCCAAAAACACTCCTGAATGTATTGAGGACAAGATAAGGGACTTTGCAAAAGATGACCCCTGTGAGGAGGGCGCCAGTGTGAAGGAGTATCTTTTCCAGAATGAGCTGGTGTATGTTTTCTCCCTAGGAAATTGTGTGAATGATGCCAGTGAGGAAGTACGGGATGACGACTGCACTACCCTGGGCTACATAGGCGGTTTGGCAGGCAACAGGAAAATCAACGGCGCAGACTTCAGCCAGGCAGAGTACAAGCGCACCGTTTGGGAAAAGTAATTCCCGATTTACTTCAGAGCAGCCGTAGAGCGAACATTTTACTTTTACTCAGCAAGCCCTGGCGCTACCGGCCGGGGCTTTCTTGTTGAAGCCGGCGGCCGTACCTTCGTGGTTATGCGCGTACTACACACCGCCGACTGGCACCTGGGCCAGCGCTTTATTCAGGGCCACGAACGAACCGAGGAGCACCGCCATTTTCTGGACTGGCTGGTGCAGACCATACAGGATCAGCAGGTAGAAGTGCTGGTGGTGGCCGGCGACGTATTCGACACCGGCTCGCCCTCCAACCAGGCCCTGGAGCTGTACTACAGCTTCCTGCTGAACATGCAGAAAACTACCTGCCGCGACATTGTGGTGGTAGGCGGCAACCACGACTCGCCGGCCACGCTCAACGCCCCGGCCCGGCTACTACGCCACCTGCGCGTACACGTGGTGGGCTGCGTGCCCGAGTGCTTCGAGGACCAGGTGCTGGTGCTGGATGATGATGCCGGTCAGCCCGGGCTGGTGGTGTGCGCTGTGCCTTTCCTGCGCGACCGGGATGTGCGCCTTTCCGTGCCCGGCGAAACGGCCGAGGAGCGCGAATCCCGCATCAAGCAGGGCATTGCCGACCACTACCTGCGCCTTGCGGAAGTGGAGCAGGTGTGGCAACTCAAGGACCTGGGCCTGCCCGTGCTGGCTACGGGCCACCTCTACGCCGCCGGCGCCGCCCCGTCGGATTCGGAGCGCACGATTCACGTGGGCAACCTGGGGCAGGTAACGGCCGACCATTTCCCGGCGGTGTTCGACTACGTGGCCCTGGGCCACCTGCACCGCCCGCAGCGCGTGGGCGGCCGGGAGCATATCCGCTATTCCGGCTCCCCTATCCCACTGTCTTTCTCGGAAATCGACCACCCGAAGGAAGTGCTGCTGCTGGACTTTGCGGGCGGCAAGCTCACCCAGCTGCTGAGTTTGCCGGTGCCAGGGGCGCGGCGGCTGGTGCGCTTCCACGGCACGCTGGATGAAGTAACCCTGGGCCTCACTTCCTACGACAATACCGGCTACCTGCTGCCGGCCTGGGCCGACGTGCAGATTCACTCGGAGCTGACGCAGCTGGAAGTGGCCGACGCCCTGCTCAAGGTAATTCAGGAGCTGGACCGAAAGCAGCTGGAAGTGCTGGCCCGCCGCCATTTTCGCCTGATAAAGCTCCGCGCCCTGGGCCAGGACGAGGAAGAGGCCGACGCCTCCCTCACCCGCAGCCTCCACGACTTCACGGAACGGGAAGTATTTGAGCAGCGCCTCGAAGCGGAGGCCGAAGCCAGCCGCGCCGACCTGCTGCGAACCTTCGACGAGCTGCTGGAACGGATGTAGAGGCGCAGCGTCCTGCTCTCCCTGCTGCGCCGCTGGCACCAAGCCAGAACAGCCGGAAGCTGCTTTGCGAAGTACTGACAGGCACTTCCGGCGCAGTCTGTGTTTGAATCATATCCGGCAACCTGCCACAGCCTTTTACATGTCCGTTTCGCCGGCGCCTCATCCACACAAGTACATTTTGCCCGGCCTGACGGTAACGGACCTGACCAGCGCTGTGGTGTGGCTGCACTGTGCCGAGCTGCCGCCCACCGATGCCCGCACGCTGGCTTCCATTCAGCCCGAAACGCTGGAGCTAAACCACGGCACCTTCATCAGCACAGCCGGTACGCTGTCTTTCCCGGTGGTGGCGGTACAGCAGCTGGATGGCAACCTACTTATTTCCTGCGCCTGTATTACGCCTAAAGCGGTGCTCTGCGAGCATCAGGCACTGGTGCTCCTGGCCGTAGTGCAGCGCAAGGAACTGCGCTTGTTTTTCGACCAGCCCGCCCGCCACCACTACCTGCGCGCCCTTGCCCGCGACTATGGCCTGGAGCAGGTCGCCGACCTAGACGCGCATTTTGAGCTGACGTACACGCGCCCCGCTTCTGTGACGGCAACGCCCCGG
The DNA here is from genome assembly GCF_015773195.1 of Hymenobacter guriensis. GTDB lineage: Bacteria > Bacteroidota > Bacteroidia > Cytophagales > Hymenobacteraceae > Hymenobacter > Hymenobacter guriensis. The sequence goes on along the minus strand of NZ_JADWYK010000014.1, from coordinate 114,484 downwards.
CAGGCAGCCCTCTACCCCGTCACGGCTGCTGCCAACCAGGAGCTGATAGCGCAGCTGCTGCCGCCCAGGCCGACGCCGCTCGTTGCGCCGGCGGGCAGCCGCAAGCTGTTGGTACTAACGCGCCATAAGTACTACGGCCACCTCACGCTGCAACTGGCCGAGGCCGCCCTGACAGCCGCGGGCAAAGTCAAAAACCCTGTTCTTCTGCTTCAGCCGCTGGAAGGCATCTGGCTTCTGCAGGATGCCGAGGAAATCAAATTCTACACCGCCGTAGCGCACTTCCAGCGCAATTTTGAGGACACCCGCTCAGCAGCATCCCTCAACGCCCTGCGGGCCGTGGTGCAGAATCCGGCCGACGTAGCTTTCTACACGCACACCCCGTCCGTTTCCGACAACTTCACGGCCCAGTCCCTCAGCCCGGTGCAGCTGCGCACGGCCCGCACGGATCTGCGGCTGACGGTGACTCAGCAGAACGACTACTACGAAATCAGCGGCAAGCTCCTGCTCCACGACCAGCCGTACGACCTGCAGACTCTCACCATCCGCTACGAGTACTTTGTGGCGACGCCGGAGGCCCTTTACCTGCTGGACGATGTGGCGGTGTGGCGGGTGGTAGAGTTTTTCCGGAAGCGCAACAACACCCTGCTGATTCATCAAAGCAAGTTTGCGGAGTTTCAGCGGGACGTGCTGGCCAACCTCGAAGACCGACTGCACATCAGCTACGGCCACCTGCGCCCGGCCACGCCCGAGGAGCGCGCTGCTGCCGGCTTCGACACCCCGCCCGAGCTGCTGCTTTATCTTTCTGATGCCGGCCCAGGCGTGGAGCTGCTGCCCGTGATGCGCTACGGCCCCAAGGAAGTGTCCATCCTCTCGCGGCGGCAGCTGCACGCGGTGGATGAGCTGGGCCGGCCGTTTGTGCTCACCCGGGATGCCACGGCCGAGGACCGGTTTGTGGCGGCGCTGCTGCGCCAGTACCCCGAGTTCCGGGAGCAACTGCAACAGGAGGCGCTGTACGTGCCCAAAACACAGTTTTTGCGGGAAGATTGGTTTCTGGAAGCCTTCGACGACTGGCGCCGGGCCGGCATCACCATCCTGGGATTCAACCAGCTCAGGAAAAACACGCTAAATCCCCACAAAGCCCGCATTACGGTGCGCGTGACCGGCGAAACCAACTGGTTTGATACGGCCGTGGGCGTACACTTTGGGCGGCAGCAGGTTACGCTGCGGCACCTGCAGCAGGCCGTGCGCAACCGCCGCCGCTACGTGCAGCTCGATGATGGCACGCGCGGCATTCTGCCCCAGGAATGGCTGGAGAAGTTCGCCGCCTGGTTTGCCGCCGGCCACGTGGAAGAAGAGCGGATTCGCACGCCCAGCATCAACTTCGTTACCCTCGCCGAACTGTACGCCCCCGAAGCCCTGGCGCCCTCCGCCGCAGCCCAGCTGGCCCGCTACCGCGCCGCCGTTACTGACTTCTCGGGTATTGAGTTAGTGCCCGTGCCGGCGGAGCTGCAGGCTACCCTGCGTGAGTACCAGCGCCAGGGCCTCAACTGGCTTAATCTCCTCGACACCTTCAACTTCGGCGGCTGCCTGGCCGATGATATGGGCCTGGGCAAAACCCTGCAGGTGCTGGCGTTTCTGCTGACGCAGCGCGCAAAAGGCCACCCAGCTGCCAGCCTGGTGGTGGTGCCAACTTCACTGGTGTTCAACTGGCTGGCCGAGGGGCAGAAGTTTGCGCCTTCCCTACGGGTGCACGTGCTGCACGGCGCTGGCCGCCGCCAGGCTGCTCGGGAATTTGAGGGGTTTGATATCGTGCTGACGACCTACAACACAGTGGTGTCGGACATTCGCTGGCTGCGCGAGTACCGCTTCAACTACGTGGTGCTGGATGAGGCGCAGGCCATCAAAAACCCCGACTCCCAGCGCTACCGAGCCGCCTGCCTGCTGCAGGCCCGCAACCGCCTGGTACTAACGGGCACGCCGGTTGAAAACAACACCTACGACCTCTACGGGCAGCTTTCCTTTGCCTGCCCCGGGCTGCTGGGCAGCCGCCAACATTTCCAGGACCAGTACGCTGCCCCTATCGACAAGTTCAAGGATGGGCGGCACGCGCGGGCGCTGCAGCGCAAAATCAGCCCGTTTGTGCTGCGCCGCACCAAGGCCCAGGTAGCGGCCGAGCTGCCGGCCAAAACCGAAATGGTGCTCTACTGCGAAATGGGTGCCGGGCAGCGCCGCATCTATGAGGCATGTCGCCAGGAATTCCGGGCCAAGCTGGCGGGCCAGCACCCCGATACGCCCCGCAAAAATAGCGCGCACGTGCTGCAGGGCCTCACCCGCCTGCGCCAGATCTGCAATGCCCCGGCGCTGCTGCCCGATGAGGAGTATCTGGGCCCTGCCTCGGCCAAGCTGGCCGTGCTGCTGGAAGAAATTGAAACCAAAGCCCCCCAGCACAAGCTCCTGATTTTCTCGCAGTTTGTGGGCATGCTCGACCTGATCCGGCCGGAGTTGGAGCGGCGCGGCATCGACTACCAGCAGCTCACCGGCCAGACGCGCCACCGGGCAGCCGCGGTGCGGGCATTTCAGGAGGAGGAAAGCGTGCGGGTGTTTCTGATCAGCCTCAAAGCGGGGGGCACCGGCCTCAACCTCACCGCCGCCGACTACGTGTACCTTGTAGACCCTTGGTGGAACCCGGCCGTCGAGAACCAGGCTATTGACCGCGCCCACCGCCTCGGCCAGACGCGTAAGGTGGTGGCTGTGCGCCTTATCTGCCCCGATACCATTGAGGAGAAAATCATGAAGCTGCAGGAAGGCAAGCGGGAGCTGGCCCACGACCTAATCAAAACCGATGCGTCCCTGCTCAAGTCTTTGACGCCGCAGGAGTTGCTGGAGCTGTTCAGCTAGATGTTCCACCTTCGGCCCTACCTATACACTATCTATGCCCGCTACGTCTAATATCCTTCTTTACCTGCCCCAACGGGCAAACTCAGCTGGAAGTACACCTCCAGAATGAGACGTTCAAGCAGGCCCAGATGGCGGAGCTGTATGATGTTTCCGTCCAAACGTTACGATGCACGTGCGCAACGTTTTCAAAGAGGCGAGTTGGAGGAAACCGCAGTTAGTGAGGAATCCTTGACAACTGCAGCCGATGGCACAACCCTTCCGCGTGAAGCACTACAACCTCGACGTAATCATTTCCGTTGGGTATCGAGTGAAATCATTGCGGGGGACGCACTTTCGGCAGTGGGCTACCGGCGTGCTATGGCAGTATCTGGTGCAGCTGCGAAGCAAAGTGGCCACACGATGGTGACGCTGGTCGAGAACCTGATCAATCAGGGGAATTAGCGAGTTTGAACGTCAATTGTAGGGACGGGGCTTGCCCCCGCCCGGTATAGAACCACGAGCACGAGGTTGGTTCAACGGCGGGCGGGGGCAAGCCCCGCCCCTACATCGACCTACTTTCCACCCACATAAAACGGGATGTTGGCCGTGGCTACGTTGTCCTGGCCGTCGTAGGCATAGACGAACAGGCGGTAGGCACCTTCCTGCTTGGGCGCGGTAAGAGTGGTTTGGCCGGTAGCGCCCTTCGGCAGCAGTCCGGCAATGGCACTGGGGCGGCTTTCCCGGTCGCCGCCGGTTTTCAGGTCAGTGCTTTCGGGCAGCAGCTCGTAGCGGTAGGTTAGCTTGTCCTTGTCAGGGTCCGATACGGCGGCCTGCACGGGGTAGGCTTTGCCGGGCTGCAGCCGCACGTTGTCGGTAGCCTGCTTGCCATCCAGCGTGAACGAGGCTAGGTGCGGGGCGCGGTTTTTGGGCCACTGCCCGCTCCACAGGTACTGCATCACATCCACTACTTCCGACTCCTTGCCATCTTCGGTGAAGATGCCGTACCAGGTGGGTGTGCGCTCCTGTTTCTGGCCCCACAGAAACACGTAAGTGCCCAGGCACTGAGTTTTATCCTTGGCCACCGAGGCTTCGTAGCGGCTCTGGTACACGGCGGCTTTCTGACTGCTGGTTTCCTCCACCGAGGCTTTCCAGGGCGTTACGGGGCTTTCCCAGTGGCCGGTGGGCCCCCACTCAGCTACTACGTAGGGGCCGGTCCAGCCCATGGTGCGCACCTGCTGCGGAATGGCTGCCAGCCCGGCGTAGGTGTTGATGCTCAGAATGTCCACCGAGGGGCACTTGGCCTTGATATAGTCGACTTCCGGCTGGTTGATGCCCGCCAGCACGGTGCTGGTAGGATGGTTGGGGTCCACTTCGTGAATCATGCGGGCAATCTGCTCCACGGCGTCCCACACCTTGGGGTTCTTGTACTCCAGGTTCAGCTCGTTGCCGATGCCCCAGAACAGCACGGCGGGGTTGTCTTTGTACTTGATGACTTCGGCGCGCAGCTTCTGCAGCTGGGCCGCCACGGCCTGGGGGTCGTCGTAGTTGAAGCCGTGCCGCTCGCGGGCTACATCCAGGCCCAGCATCACGGTAAGGCCATTCTTTTGGGCTTCGACCAGCATTTTGTCGGCACCATCGGTGCTCCAGGTGCGCAGGGAGTTGCCGCCGTAGGCCCGCACGCGCTCCGGAAACTGTCCACCGCCCGCGCCTTTGATAAAGTAGGGCTGCCCGCCACGCCGCAGCTCATAGCGGCCGTCGGCTTGCTTTACTTCAACTTTGATGGGGCCATTTTGCGCGGAGGCCGCGGAGGTAAAAGCCAGCAGCGCCAGCAACACAGGGAACTTCATGGGATGCGCGAAAAGAGAACGGGAAGGATTGGCCTAAAGCTAGCACGCGTTTGGCATACCCACCAACTCAACCGCCAGCCGGAGCCCGGAAGACGCCATTGGGCAACCCAACTGGCGCCAGTTTTAGCCGAGCGGAACTTTAACAAGTGCAGCTGTACACAACAATGGGGCCTTGGCGTACGTTACGGAGCCTACACCATTTTCCTTGTCAATCATGAGCATATTTGGTTCTGACCGCCCGAGCGGCACTATGGGGGGCCTGCTTTCAGGCCTGTTTGGCGGACGTACTGCCGTAAACCCAACCACTGGAACGTATGATACCTCCGCTCGTCCCGGGGGTATGAACCGCAAGCTGCTGGGCGGTGCCCTGCTGGCTGCCGGGGCTGCTTACCTCTACAACCGCAACAAAAACAAAGTCGCCAGCAAGCCCTGGTAAGCGGTCCGCCACTGATTATGCAAACGCCCCATTCCTATCAGGATGGGGCGTTTTTGTGCGCTACTGCTGCAGTAGGCGCACATTACCCAACTGGTGCCCTTGCTCTGCGGTTCCCAACATTGTGCTGGCAAAATGCGTCATAGAGGCTCACTGGCAGCGGTTACTTATTCCCGGCCTTCAGGTGCAAATGCTTTTGTTAGCAAGTTAAGTACTTCTTCGGTCGACTTGGCTTGTGAATCTAGCGTTGTCAGAGGGACCACCACTTTGGGAAACTCATCCACAAAACGCATTTTCTCAAATTCCGGAATGCCGTACTGCTTCATAATCTGCTCGAAGTGCGGCCGGTCTATACCCCATACCTTGACAAACTTCGATTCCGCCACATAGATTTCTATTAACGTTTCTTCATCGTTGTAGATAAGCCCGAACTCTAAGCGGCAGTCTGCGGCCAGCTCACTTTTTAAAGAGCCCAGTACGGCTAGTGTCAGCTCTTTGTCCTGATACTCGCCGTAAGTCACCTCATCTCCATACGGGCAGAAAAGGCAAGCGCATACATCTGGCAGTATGGCTGCTAAGTCCTTAAACAGCTGCCACAAGCGCGAATTATTAATGTTTATTTCGGCATAGAAACGAAACAACTGTTGGGGATCTTCCACATCTGACAGCACATAGCCCTCAACAAAATGTGCTTCCAGGCGTGCGGCAATTTTATCCCAGTAAGAACGCGGCACTTCGCTTTTTCCAGCGAAACGGGTTGTTTTTGGTAATTCAAGGCTTGACATGTTTTCTGTGTGTTGTTATAGCCTCACGGTTTCCCCGCCATCACAAACACCAACTCCCCGCCCTTTACCACATCGGCATACTGGAGAAATGGACGCGTGAGTTTCTGGCCGTTGAGGCGGGCTTCCTTCACGTAGACATTCTTGTCGCTCTGGTTTTTGACGGTGATGCGAAAGGTGTTGCCGTTTTCCAGGTTGATGGTGGCACCGTGCACAGCGGGGCTGCCGAGGGCGTACTCCGGCGAGCCAGGAGCCACGGGGTAGAAGCCCAGGGCCGAGAAGATGTACCAGGCCGACATCTGCCCGCAGTCGTCGTTGCCGCCGAGTCCGTCAGGGGTGGGGCGGTACATCTTGGGCAGAATCATCCGCACGCGAGCCTGGGTTTTATAGGGCTGGCTGGTCCAGTTGTAGAGGTAGGCCACGTGGTGGGCGGGCTCGTTGCCGTGCACGTAGTTGCCGATGATACCGTCGCGGGTGATATCCTCGGTTTCGGCGAAGAACTTGTCGGGCAGGTGCATGGTGAACAGCGAATCCAGGTGGGGCAGAAACTTCTTTTCGCCGCCCATTTTGGCAATCAGCGCCGCCGGGTCCTGTGGCACGTAGAGGCTGTAGTTCCAGGCGTTGCCCTCAATGAAGCCTTGGTCGTGGGTGCTGAGCACGTCGAAGCGTGGGCGGAAGGAGCCGTCGGCGAGGCGGGGGCGCATGAAGCCAATGCGCTGGTCGTACACGTTCTGCCAGTTTTGGGCGCGCTTACTGAACTCCGCTTCGATGTCCGCCTTGCCCAGCTTCTTAGCTAGTTGCGCAATGCACCAGTCGTCGTAGGCGTATTCCAGCGTTTTGGAAACCGACGCGCCGCTTTTGTCTTCGGGCACGTAGCCCAGCTGCTCGTATAGGCCGATGCCGTCGTAGCGCTGCTGGTGGGCGGTGGCCACGCAGGCGTCGAGGGCGCGCTGGGCCTGGTCGGCGGGCACCACGCCTTTTAGCACGGCATCCACTAGCACCGGCACCGAATGGTAGCCAATCATGCACCAGTTTTCGTTGGCGTAGTGGCTCCAGATGGGCAGCATGTGCATCGTGCTCTGGTCGAAGTGCGCCAGCATGGACTGCACCATGTCGGCGTTACGCCTGGTTTGCAGCAGGTTGTAGAGCGGATGCAAGGCGCGGTAGGTGTCCCAGAGCGAAAACGAGGTGTAGTTGGTGAAGCCTTCGGCCTTATGGATATTCTGGTCAAGGCCGCGGTACTGGCCGTCCACGTCCATATAGGTGGTGGGGCTGAGGGCCGCGTGGTACATGGCCGTGTAGAAGTTCTCCTTGTCCGTCCGCTTCGGCGACTCAATTACCACTTTGCCCAGCTCCTGCTGCCACAGCGCCTGCCCCGCCCGCTTCACCGCCTCGAAATCCCAGCCCGGCACTTCGGCCCGCATATTGCGCAGCGCGCCCTCGGTGCTCACGCCCGACAAGGCCATTTTCACTTTTACCTTCTCCCCGGCCGTGGTCTTAAAGTCGAAGAACAGGCGCAGCTGCTCGCCGGCCAGTTCGGGGAAGTTTTTGGTCTGGTCGAAGCGGCCCCAGAAGCCGCGGTACACTTGTTTCTTGGACAGGTTGCGGCTGCCGTAGCTCACGAACGGCTTCGAGAAGCTCATGGCGAAGTACTCGGTGCGGGTGCGGGCCCAGCCGTGGGTTTGGCGGTAGCCGGTCACGAGCGTGTCGTTTTCCACCCGCACAAAGGTCCAGACGTTCTTATCGGGATAGTTGTAGATGCCGGCCGTGAGGTCGAGAATGATGTGCGCCTGCTCGGACTGCGGGAACGTGTACTGGTGCATCCCCACCCGGTTGGAGGCCGTCAGCTCGGCCAGAATGTTGTGGTCGTCGAGCTTGACGCGGTAGTAGGCGGGCTCGGCTAACTCGTTCTGGTGCGAAAACCGGGAGCGGAATCCGCGCTCGGGCTGGTCGGCGGTGCCGGGGTTGAGCTGGAGCGGGCCGGTGGTGGGCATCACCAGAAAGTCGCCCAGATCGGAGTGACCGGTGCCGCTGAAGTGGGTGTGCGAGAAACCGACGATGGTTTTATCAGCGTACTGGTAGCCGGCGCAGTACTCGTACACTTTGGGATTGTACTTGCCGTTCAGCTCGTAGCTGAGCGTGTCGGTATCGGGCGAGAGTTGCACCATGCCGAAGGGCACCGTAGCCCCTGGATATGTGTGCCCCATCCGGGCCGTACCCACCAGCGGCTTGGCGTACTGCACCAGGTTTTCGGTGGGCTTTGCTTTCTGGGCGAAGGTTGGAAAGGACGCGAAAAGCAGCGCGGCCAGTGGCAGTAGTTTCATCAGCTTCGGGAAGGGGCGTTGAAGCTGGCAAGGTAACAAGTGAATATTTTACGTGCGTCCTGCAACTAAAACCATTCGTTACCTCCCTCTAACATGCCTTCTCCCATCCACAACGCAGCCACTATGTACTGGCCGTAGTGGCTTGATTGCATTTACGCTTAGCTTCCACGCAGATAAACTCATATCAGGGTAAAAGGGATGCCAACGGCTGGTATCAGTAGGATTATTCTGAAACTCTTTGTCGTTAATCAGATACAGCCTATTTCTTTCCACTCGCCACTTACCTGTAACCTCAACCTGACAGCCACCTACACCAGCCGAATAGACAAATACTCCATCTGGCTTCAGCGTAATCGTTGAATGCTTCTCGAATCTGTCGCCAACAGAGTAATACGTTCCTATAATTCTTTGATCAGGCTGAACTGCTACAGATATCAGCGTGTACAAACCTAGCCAAGTGTACTTCATTCAGTTTTTCAATAGTAGTTTAGGGCCAGCGCAGTAAGCGGCGGTAGTTTCATCAGCTTCGGTTGAGGACGTGGAAGTTGGAAAGGCAAGCATGTATCTGAAAAGTACGTTTTTCAGCAAACAACTCGCAGAATGTCAAAATGCATATGCTGGTCCACGTAGTCAACAGAGTCCTGATACTGAATATTAAGTCTCGTCAGAAGCTCGTTTGCATTCTGTCTTAGCTCCTGCCATTCTTGGTGGCTAGTACTTCTGATTTCATCCCACCATCCTGGCTTTAACAGATCAATAAATATCTTCGTCACACCAATGATATTATTCCACTCTTCTTGTTTAAAAAAATCAATTTGGGAGTTTAGGTATGCAAATACCTCAATGGAAAATAGATATTGTGTTTCTTCGACACACTCCAAATGGTCGACAACATCATCCACCGAAAGGTTTGTATAATTAGCTGCCAAAGCCAGTAGTACCTGAATAATTTCCTGCTTGACATGGTTTAAGTATTCGTATTTTGTACTTCCATCGGTGTAACAGAACTTGAAAATTTCTTTGTCCGCCCCATCAACTATTCGAACTTCTGTCTTATCCATATCACATTTAACCGTATTGTGTAAAGAAGCTACCCAAGCAGCGACGGGGTGTCGACTCCAATCGTGGGGGGTTGAAGCTGACAAGGTAGGAAGCGAATGTTTTACGTGCGTCCTGCTGCTTTGGCGCAGGACAAGCTCAAGGCGTTTAATGCAAGGCAGCAACCCGGTTTTCCGGTTAAGCGCTGAAGCGTGGCGCTATCCAACTCCCAGTCCCGGATAATACGCTGGCTGGGCTTAGCAGGCACCATAGGGAAATCAACGGAAGATTCGGCCGCAGTCGAGGGAAGAGCGTTACAAGGGAACTACCCGCTCAATCTTTCATCTATGAATCAGTCCCTGCTTTGCATCCTTGGCTGCTCGCTGGCCTTGCTTTCCTGTTCCCGCAAAAACGATACGGCAGCCGACCCGGCCACGAATGATCTGGCCGGTTCTCCGGTGGAAACGAAAGCCGCCAATACCAACTACCGGCCGGCTTTTACCGGCCAAACCCGCGTGAATGGCGTCACCACCCCTGCCGGCAGCTACCGGGCAACCATCCTCACGTCCTCGCTGGCCAACCCCTGGGGCATCACCAGCCTGCCCGATGGCCGCTTGCTGGTGACCGAGAAGGCCGGCCGTTTGCGGATTGTCAGCGCTTCCGGCGCGGTAAGCGCGCCCATTACGGGCATACCGCCGGTTAATGCGGCCGGACAGGGAGGCCTGCTGGGTTTGTGCCTCGACCCTGATTTTGCGACCAACCGCATGGTATACTGGTCGTTTTCGGAAGCCCGCCCGGGGGGCAACCTGACGGCCATTGCCAAGGGCCGGCTCGCCGACAACGACCAGGCCCTGGAAGGAGCCACCGTGATTTACCGGGCCGAGCCAGCGTACGACGGCACGCTGCACTATGGCGGCCGCGTAGTGTTTGACCGCACCGGCAACCTGCTGGTGAGCACTGGTGAGCGGTCGGACCTGGCTACGCGGCCCCAGGCGCAGGCCGTAGCGTCGGCCTTGGGTAAGATTATCCGCATCACGAAGGATGGGCAGCCGGCACCCGGGAACCCGGCTTTTGGCGCAGCGGGCGCCCGTCCCGAGCTGTTCTCCATTGGGCATCGGAATCCGCAGGGGCTGGCCATTCATCCCGTAACCGGGGAGGCCTGGCAAAGTGAGCACGGCCCCCGCGGCGGCGACGAGCTTAACCGCCTCCAAAGCGGCGCTAACTATGGGTGGCCGACCATAACCTACGGTATCGAGTACAGCGGGCAGCCCGTGGGCAGTGCCATCCAGCAGCGCGAGGGGCTTGAGCAGCCGGTGTATTACTGGGACCCGGTGGTGTCGCCGAGCGGCATGACGTTTTATAGCAGTGACCGGATTGCCGGCTGGAAAAACAACCTGTTTATTGGCTGCCTCAGCGGCCAGCATATCGTGCGTCTGGTGCTTGAAAACAACCGGGTGGTGGGCGAAGAGCGGTTGCTGGCCGGCGAAGGCCAACGCTTCCGGGATATTGCGCAGGGCACCGATGGCGCTTTGTATACCGTCACCGACCAAGGCCGCCTGTATCGCATCGACCGGGAATAATGGCTTTGCCCGGCCCGCTAACATTGCATTTGCCGGCCGCCAGCTTGCCTGAAATGTTACCGTCCCGGGAGTTGGGGGCGCTCCGGTTGGCCTGCCGGCTTGTATCTCAGACCGGCCATCCTGCCCCGCATTGAACCTGGCCCCGCGTAAAAAGCCTACCTTACGCGCTTTATTCCGGGCTCTTTCAGCCTTGTCTGTTGAGGCTGCCTGAAGTGCCCGGTGCACCAGCTTTTTCCACTCGCGCTCCGGGCTCCTAACCTGCTCAGGCGCGGCGGCTTATCGGTTACCTTACCTGGCTTAATGCCGATCTTCCGCGTGCCCCCACCCGCCTCGCTCCTTTCCGTTATCCAGGCACTACCCGACGCCACCCTGCTGCTATCGGCGGAGCTGCGTATCGTAGCAGTAAGCGACGCGTACCTGGCCGCCACACTCACCCGCCGCGAGGACCTGCTGGGCCAACCTGTGTTCGAGGCATTTCCCGCCCACCCGACCCACCCCGAAGCCAATGCCGGGCTGAACCTGCAGGCCTCGCTACGGCAGGTGCTGGAAACCCGGCAGCCCCACCAGATGGACCGGCAGCGCTACGACGTACCTGACCCCGACCACCCAGGCCGGTTTCTAGAGCGCTACTGGCAGACGCGCAACGCCCCCGTGTTTGATGAGCAGGGGCGCATAAGCCACCTTCTGCACGTAGTGAACGACGTGACGCAAAACGTGCTCAACGACCGGCTACTACAGGCCCGTAAGCACGAACAGGTTCTGACCCAGGAGCTGACGGACATTAATGAAGAGTTGGAGGCCTCAAACAAGAAGCTGCGCACCCAGCAGGCCCTGGTGGAAGCAGCACAGGGCCAGGTTGAGGAGCGCGAGACGTTCTACCAGGTATTTGAGCAGACACCCGCTTTGATTGCCCTGCTGAGCGGTTCCGAGCACCGCTATGAGTACGTGAACCAGGCGTATCAGTCGCTGTTTCCCGGCCGCCAGCTTGTGGGGCTACCCATGGCTGAAGCCTTGCCCGAAACTGTGGAGCAAGGCTTTATAGGGTTGATGGACAACGTCTACCAAACGGGCGAGACCTTCTACGGCAATGAGTTGCTGTTCACGGTGGCGCAACCCGATGGCCGGCCGCATCAGGACATGTATTTCACCTTCACTTACCAGACGTACCGCGAAAAGGGCGCGGTTGCCGGTATTTCCATCTTTGCCTTCGAGGTTACGGAGCAGGTGCTGGCCCGACAACAGCGCGAACAGGAGCGGCAGCGGCTGCTGGGCCTGTTCATGCAGGCACCCGCCGGCATCTGCATCCTGGCGGGCCCCGAGCTGGTGTTTGAGTTCGTGAACCCCGGCTACCAGCTGCTGCTGCCGGGCCGGAAGCTGCTGGGGCAGTCGGTTTTTGAGGCCCTGCCTGAAATCGAGGGAACCCGGGTTGCGTCGTTCCTGCGCGGCGTGTACAATACCGGCCTGACGCACGAGGAAGAGGCCCTACTCGTGCCCATAGCCCGGCCGGCCGATGGGGTGGTGGAGAACCGCTACTTCAGCTTCGTATACCAGGCCCGCCGCGACGAGCAGGGGCAGGTAAACGGCATTCTGGCATTCGTGTTTGAAGTAACGGCTCAGCAGCAGGCTATAGCCGCCCTGCGTGAGAGCGAGGCGCGCTTTCGCATCATGGCCGATGCCGCCCCCAACCAGGTTTGGGCCGTGAACCCGGACACCACTATTCGCTACGCCAACCAGGCCTTTCTGGACTTTGTGGGCGTGAGCCTAGAAGAGTATGAGGTTACGGGCTGGGCGGCCTACCTGCCGGCAGACGAGCTGGAGCGTGCCCAACGCACCCTGGAGCAAGCCATCAGCACCCGCTCGCTCTATCGGCTGGAGCACCGCATGCGCCGCCACGACGGCGAGTACCGCTGGCTGCTGTCGCAGGGGGCGCCGAGCTTCTACCCAAGCGGCGAGCTGTACGGCTACGTGGGCTCGGCCATCGACATCACCGAGCTCAAGCAGGCCAACGAGCAGCTAATGCGCACCAACCGCGACCTGGACAACTTTGTGTATGCCGCTTCCCACGACCTCAAGCAGCCCGTCAACAACCTGGCTGGTCTGCTGGAAGAGGTGCGCCGCGGTAGCGTTTTTGCCGACCCGCAGGAAGAGCAGCTGCTGGTGCCCCTGGTGCAGGAGGCGCTGCAGCAGCTCAGCATCACCATCGACGACTTAGCCACCCTGGGCCAAGCGCAGCAACTCAGCCAGGTTCCCACGGAGCTGGTTTCTCTGCATGGCCTTACCGAGGAAGTCGTTAACACCCTGGAGCCACAGGTACGGGCGGCCCGGGCGCGTATTACTACCGACTTCACGGCCTGGCCGGCCCTGTCGTTTGCCCGCGCCAACCTGCGCACCATCCTGCTCAATCTGCTGAGCAACTCGCTGAAGTACGCCGACCCCGACAGGCCGGCACGCATCCACGTCTCGATGTGGGATGAGCGGGGCCAGCCCGTGCTGGTGGTGGAAGACAACGGCCTGGGCTTCGACGCGCAAAAGCATGGGGCGGAGCTGTTTCACCTTTTCAGGCGCCTGCACACGCACACGCCCGGAACCGGGGTGGGGCTGTACCTGGTTAACCGCATCGTGGAAGCCCGCGGCGGATCCATCGAGGTAGACAGCCAGCCGGGCCAGGGTGCCACGTTTCGCGTTCGGCTGGGCGTGGGCTGACAAAGGCAATCTGCCGGGTGTTTACGCCGGGGCTCAGGTACTGCGGGCAGCGCTGCCGCAGTAAGCCCGGATTTACCATTTTTGAGTTGATCAATTCCTTACCGCTACGCAATGCCTGACTTACCGGTACCTGCGCCTCTCCGCTCCCTGCCCGCCGATGCCCTGCTGGCCGATTTGTTGGCCGTGTCGATGACCGGCGTGATTTACTACACGCCCATCTACGACCCGGCCGGCTCGGGAAGCATCGTGGACTTTCGCTTCGAGTACCTCAACCCCACCGCCCAGCGCATGATGCGCATGCCGGAGGTGCCCACGCTCACCCACAACGAGCAGTGGCCCCACAGCAAGGCCCACGGCACCTTCGACTTTCACGTGGATGCCTACATCAGCGGGGAGCCACGCAGCTACAACATCAACTACCAGGCCGACGGCTACGACAACTACTACCGCCTGGCGGCCCGCCGCTCCGGGGACGGAATGTGGGTGAGCTTCACCGACACGGCCGACCAGCCCCGCTCCCCCGTGGAAGTGGCCCTGCGGGAGGCCCAGGCCGCCGAAAAAGCGGCCCGCGCCGACGCCGAAACCCAGCGCCAGCGCCTCTACCAGGTGCTCATGAGCCTGCCCGCCCAGGTGGCCACCTACCACGGGCCCGACCACGTGTACACGCTCGTCAACCAGCGCTACCAGGACTACTTTCCCCGGCACACTCTGCTTGGCCGCCCCGTGCGCGAGGCCGTGCCCGAAGCGGCCGATCAAGGTTTTTTTGACCGCCTCGACCAGGTGTTTGTCAGCGGTGAGCCCGCCTACGGCCGGGAGCTGCCCGTGCACCTCGACTTTGACGGTACTGGCCAGCCGCAGATTGTGTATATCAACGCCTTTTACCTGCCCCTGCGCGACGCCGCGGGCAACGTGGATGGCGTACTCGACTTTTCCTACAACGTGACCGAGCAGCTGCTGGCCCGCCAGCAGCTCCAGCAGCTCAACCAGGAGCTGGAAACGCGGGTGCAGGCCCGCACCCGGGAGGCCGAGCGCGCCCGGGCCGAAGCCGAGGAGCAGCGCGGCCGCCTGGAGCGCCTGTTCAGTCAGGCTCCGGCTCTGATCAACATTTTCACCGGGCCGGACCACGTGCTTTCCCTGGTTCACCCCCGCACCCGGGAACTGCTGCCCAACCGCCTCCTGCAGGGGCTGCCGCGGCGCCAGGCCCTGCCCGAGCTGCCCGAGGCGCAGCACGAGCCCCTGGACCGCGTGTACCGTACCGGCGAGGCCCTGCACGAGCATGAGCGCCTCACCCGCCTCGACCGGCTGGGCAACGGCGAGCTGCAGGACGTGTACCTGGACCTGGCCTACCAGCCCCTGTTCGACGCCACCGGGCAGATTGAAGGCGTGATGAGCTTTGCCATCGACGTGACTGAGCGGGTGCAGGCCCGCCAGCAAAACGAGGCCCTGCAGGCTCAAGTGTTGGCCGCAGCCCGGCGGCAGGTGCAGGAGCGCGAGGCGCTGTTCCACATCCTGGCCGACACGCCCGCCGCCGTAGCGTTGCTGCGCGGCCCTGAGCACCGCTTCGAGTACGTCAATGCCGCCTACCAGCAGCTTTTTCCCGAACGCCAGCTTACCGGCCGGCCCGTGGCCGAGGCCCTGCCCGAAACCATAGCGGCCGGCTTCCTGGCCCAGCTCGACAACGTATTCCGCACCGGCAACACGTTCTTCGGTACCGAGCTACCCATGCGTCTGGAGCCGGCCGCAGGTAGGCCGGCGCAGGAAGTGTATTACACCTTCACGTACCAGGCTTACCGCGAGCAGGACCAGATTGCCGGTATTTCCATCTTCGCCTTCGATGTGACGGAGCAGGTTCAGGCCCGCCGGCAGCGCGAGGCCGAGCGCCAGCAGCTGCACCAGCTGTTTATGGTGGCCCCCGCGCCAATCGTCATCCTCGACGGACCGGAGCTGGTATTCCAGCTCGTCAACCCGGCCTATCAGCGCATTTTCCCAGGCCGGGTGCTGCTGGGGCGGCCCGTGCTGGAGGCCCTGCCCGAAATTGCCGACGCGCCTATCTACCAGCAGCTGCGGGGCGTGTACGACACGGGTGAAGCCCTGGTGGCCCGGGAAATGCCCCTGCAGCTGGCCCGCCACGACGACGGCCCCCTGGAGAACCTGTTCTTCACCTTCACCTACCAGGCCCGCCGCAACGCCCAGGGAGAAGTGGATGGGGTACTGGTATTCGCCCACGAAGTAACCGACCAGGTGCAGGCCCGGCGCGTGGTGGAAGAAGGCGGGCAGCAGGCGCTGGCCCTAGCCCAGGAGCTGAGCGAAGCCAACGAACAGCTGCGGCGTACCAACGTGGACCTGGACAACTTCATCTACACCGCCTCCCACGACCTGAAAGCCCCCATCAGCAACATCGAAGGCCTGCTTTACCTGCTGCAGGAGGAGT
The DNA here is from genome assembly GCF_015773195.1 of Hymenobacter guriensis. Classification (GTDB taxonomy): domain Bacteria; phylum Bacteroidota; class Bacteroidia; order Cytophagales; family Hymenobacteraceae; genus Hymenobacter; species Hymenobacter guriensis. The sequence goes on along the minus strand of NZ_JADWYK010000014.1, from coordinate 98,469 downwards.
TGCCCACCGATGGTGAGCAAAGCGCGAGCGTAGCCCCCACCCTGACGCGGATGATGGACTCGGTGGAGCGCTTCAAGCGCACGATTGACCACCTGACGGAAGTTTCCAAGCTGCAGAAGGAGCACGACGCGCCGGCCACATCCGTGGATCTGGCTGCCGTGGTGGAGGACGTGCGCCAGGATCTGCTGCCCCTGCTGCAGGCCACCGGCGCCAAGCTGGTTATCGACGTGGCAGCCCGCCCGGCCATTCAGTTCTCGGAGAAAAACCTGCGCTCCGTGGTCTACAACCTGCTCAGCAACGCCCTCAAGTACCACTCGCCCGACCGACCGCCCCGCGTGGACGTGCGGGCCCACGTGCGCCCGGGCTACACCGTGCTGGAAGTGCATGACAACGGCCTGGGCATTGAGCCCTCCTACCGTCCCCGCCTGTTCAGCATGTTCCAGCGCTTTCACACCCACGTGGAGGGCTCAGGTATCGGACTCTACATGGTCAAGCGCATGGTCGATAATGCCGGCGGCCGCATCGAAGTGCACTCCCAGCCCGGCGCCGGCACCACTTTTTTCGTACACCTGCCCCAGGTGCCCGGCGCTGCCGCCTGACGCTGCCTTTGACTTTCTGCTTTCTGCTGCATGGCTGCCATTTCCTGTACCCTGCTCGTCGACGACGACGAGACGACCAATTACCTAAACCAGACGCTGCTCCGGCGCATGGCCATTACCGATACGGTACTGGTAGCCACCAACGGCCAGGAGGCCCTGGACCTGCTGCACACGCACTGCGCGCCGGTGGCCTCGCCCAGCTGCCCGGCCCTGATTCTGCTGGACATGAAGATGCCCCGTATGAACGGTATGGAGTTTCTGCAGGCCTACACCCGGCGCCCGCCCACCGAAAACCCGGCCGTGGTTATCATCATGCTCACTACGTCGCTCAACCCCAACGACGTGGCCAGCATGCAGAACCTGCCCATTGCCGGCTACCTCACCAAGCCCCTGACCCGGGAAAAAGTCGACCAGATTCTGCATGAGCATTTTTCCCGGTAATCCGCAGCGCGGTAGCTGCAAAAGCCAGCGCTACCTCCTCTGCTTTTGCAGCGGGGCCAGGATTTTGCAGTCCACGTAGAAGGTGCCGAAGGGCACGAGGCAGGCCAGCAGCACTTTCCAGGTGGTAGTAGCGAAGCGCCAGCGGTACTCCACGCCCACGCGCAGGGTGTTGAGCACGAAAAGCAGAAACAGCAGACCGTGCACCGGCCCGAGGGCGCGCACCAGCGCCGGGTTGCCGTAGAAGTGCTTCAGGGGTACGGCCACGCCGACGAGCAGCAGCAGCGAAATGCCTTCGACCAATGCCAGCAGGCGCAGGCGGCCAATAGGTGATTTGAACATAGTTTTTTGCCTTAAAAGCGAAGAAGCGGCCGCTGCGCCAGCGGGGAGAAGGGCCACGGAATGGCTACCAGGATGAGCACCAGGGTCAGCGCAAACCACAGAGCCATTGTGCGGAACTTTGCCTGGTCGGTTGTTTGACGCTTGGCCAGGGCCGAGCCGATGGTGAGCACCGTAATGGCCAGCGTCATCAACGCCACGTGCTGCACGCCGAAAAACAGCGAGGTAGGCGCGTGCGCCGCGTCGCGCAGGTGAAACGAGGAGATAAGCGGACTCACCAGGTACAGCCCATAGCCTAGCACGAGCTGCACGTGAGCCACGGTGGCCGTGGTGTGCCGGAGGGTATTATCGAAGGCGGTGAACGGCCGCCTCCCCAGCCAGCCGCGGCAGGCCCGAAAAATGCTGGCAAAGATGCCCAATAGCAGCACCCAGCGAACCAGGGAGTGCAGCGTTAAAAGTGTCAGGTACATACGGCCCCTTAAATGAGGAGGCAAAGATGCGGCGGCTACGCAGCGCCGGGTTAGTACCCAGGCGGCCAATTCTAGGACGGAGTATGCCGCTTGCGAAAAGCCAGCGGGGTCAGGCCCGTGTGTTTCCTGAACAATCGGCTGAAGTAGGAAGCATCCTCAATGCCCACGGCCGCGCCCACCTCCCCCACCGACCACTTGCTCTGAAACAGCAGCACCTTGGCTTCGAGCACAATGCTTTCCTCAATCCAGCGGGCCGGCGACTTACCCGTGACGCGGCGCACGCACTTGCTCAGGTGGTTGGGTGAGATATTGAGCCACTCGGCGTAGTCGCGCACGCGGTGCGTGGTTTTGAGCGAGGAAGCCACCAGGTGCTTGAAGTGGTTGGTCAGGGCAGCGGCGGCCGTAAGCGGCGCGGGTTCGTCGGTGGAGTGGGCCCGGTTAAGCTCGTGCAGCAGCGCCAGCAGGTAGGCCCGCACCACGGCCGGGTAAGTTAGCCCGTGGGTGGTGTACTCCACCAGCAGCCGGTGCAAAAGCTGCCCGACGAATTCGGCGGTTTGCGCGGGAAGCTCAATCACGGGCCGGCCCCAGAAATGCAGAAAATCAAACGGCACCTGGGCGTCGGCGGGGGCGGCCTGTCCCAGCAGGATAGCATCGTGAAAATGACACACAAAGCCCGTATTCATGTCGCCTGGCTCAAAGGAATACACCTGCCCGGCCCGGGCTATCAGCATCTCGTGCGGGCCCACCGTGTAGCTGTCGTTGCCGATGCTCATGCGGGCCTGCCCCGAGGTAACATACACCAACGAATGGCCGGTAGCCCGCGAAGGAGGCACGGCCTGCGTAAACAGCGGGTAAAGCTGCTCCACGGCCACGATAAAAAACTGCCCGGGGTCGGCCAGCACGAGCTGCTGCACCGCTGCCGGCTCCGCCGTAAACCGCCGGACGTACTCCATCATGCGGTAGGTTTTGATGGCATTGGAAGCAGCGGCAGGCATCAGGGAGCAGTTGATTGTAAAAACAGGAGCCTCAGATTTTCAGAAGGGCCACGACCAAGCAAACGATAAAAGGGCCGGAATACTTTGCGGCCTATGATAGCGCAAATAGCCGCGTAAATAGAAAAGTGCTTTTGCCGCGTTGTATAAGCCCATCTACCGGGGCACCAAAAGTCCGATTTCAGCCAATAGACCCTGTCGCTAAACGGGCATTTGCGCAGGAATACACAGGTTCATGGAGCAGTCGTAAAGTCGGATTGGTCTTCACTATGGTTTTTCCGGAAGTATGGCGCCCTCTACCTTCACAACACTATCACACCACAACTACTGTTTTATGGCCCTGCGTAAGATTTCCGGTTGGTTGCTCAGCGCTTCTTTGTTGCTCAGCGCCTGCGAAAAAGAGGACCCTGTCTCCCTGCTGCCCGACAGCACGCAGACGGGCCAGAATACGGGCGGGTTCCTGCTCGACGGCACCGCGTACCCGGCCACTGGCTGGACCGGGAGCTTTCTGGGTATGGCCGGGACAATTCCTCCGCTCGTGGGCGGCTACGATGTGTCTGCCCTTGCTCCCCTGCCCGGCTGGCAGGTCAGGCCCGAGTATAGCCTGAGCCTCAACAGTGCCCGGGGCAAAAAGCAGGTGACCGTCACGCTGTACCTGCGCAAGCCCCAAGTGGGACAGTTCCTGCTCAACCAGGATACGGGCCTGCCGCCCCTGGCCCCCGATAGCACGGTGGTAGACCATGCTACGGTGTATATCAGTGAGGGCAGCAGCTCCGAGCTCTACCAAACCAGCAGCCGACACACCGGCCGCATCGTGCTGACGGTGAGCTACCCCGACGCGGCCGTGTCTGCTGGCACCTTTGATTTTACCGCCGCCAGCACCACCAACCCAAGCAACACGGTAACCGTTAGCGCCGGCCGTTTCGACCGCAAGCAGTAACGCCGGCAAGAGTTCCAGCCCGGCCGCATTGGCTGGGAAGGCCGGAGGCGGCATACCGGCCCTCCCACCATTGCGTCAGCCCTGGGGCGCAGCAACCCAGCCCTCCCACCATTGCGTCAGCCTTGGGGCGCAGAAAACCACGTCTCCCACAAATGCGTCAGGCCTGGGATGCAGAATACCGGCTCTCCCACCATTGTCGGAAGGTTGGGGGGACTTTCTTCCGGGGAAAAAGCTGAAAGTCACGGGCGTTTGCGCGGAGGGTAGTATCTTTCCTGGCTTATTCCTTCCGATGAAACACCTGTACTTCCTGGTTGGCTTGCTCCTGACGGGCCTCACGGCTTCGGCCCAAACTTTTACGGGCGCCGGCGGCACCATCCCCGACGACAATACCACCGCCACCTTTGCCGCCTCGGTGAGCGGCCTGAAGCCAGCCATCGTCAACGACCTGTTCGGACTGGAATCGGTGTGTTTCACGATGGAGCACCCGCGCGTGGCCCAGCTGGTGGTGCAGCTGCAGGCCCCGGATGGGAAGGTGGTTGATTTATCCGTCGGCAACGGAGGCAGCGGCGCCAACTACAGCAACACCTGCTTCAACAGCACGGCCATGCTCTCAGTGAAGGCAGGCACGGCCCCATTCAGCAATACCTTCCGGCCGGAGGGCGTGCTGGGCAGCGTAAACAACAACCAGCCCGCCAACGGCACCTGGAGCCTGCGCGTGCGCGACACCCAGGGCGGCCATGCCGGCAGCGTCACGTCCTGGTCGCTCACGTTCGGCAACGCCCCGGCTACCCCGCCCGGCTTCATCTCCTCGAACCTGCCCATCGTGGTGATTAACACCGGCGGCCGCGCCATCCCCGACGACCCCAAGGTGGATGCCTACATGGGCATCATCAACCATAAGGACGGACGCCGCAACCGCCTGGCCGATGCCTACGACGACTACCACAACAAGATTGGCATTGAGCTGCGCGGCAGCTCCTCGCAGCTGTTTCCGCAGAAGTCCTACAGCATCGAAACCCGCAACACGGGCAACTTCGAAAACGACACGGTGGTGATGGGCATGCCGGAGGAAAACGCCTGGATCCTCTACGCGCCCTACAACGACAAAACCGGCATGCGCAACGTGCTGAGCTACGATATTGCCAACCGCACCGGCCACTACGCCTCCCGCACCCGCTACTGCGAGCTGATGCTTAACGGCGAGTACCAGGGCATTTACGTGATGATGGAGAAGATCAAGCGCGATGCCAACCGCGTCAACATCAAGAAAATTGACCCGGTGGATATTTCCGGCAACAAGCTCACCGGCGGCTACATCTTCAAGCTGGATAAGCCCACCGGCACCGGTGGCAACGAAGGCTGGAACTCCAAGCGCCTTAGCTCCAGCGGCAGCATCATCCACTTCCTTTACGAGTACCCCTCGGCCGACGACATCCAGCCCGAGCAGGCCAAATACCTGCAGGCTTACGTCGACTCCGTGGAAACGGCCCTGGCCTCGGCCGACTTCGCCGACCCCAAAACCGGCTACGCGAAGTACATCGACGTCAATTCCTTTATCGACTATTTTATCCTGAATGAAATCAGCAAGAACGTGGACGGGCTGCGTCTGAGCACCTTCCTGCACAAAAAGCGCCGCAGCGACGGGGGTAAGATTTACGCCGGCCCCGCCTGGGACTACAACCTGGCCTGGTGGAACGCCGACTACTGCGACGGAAACTGGGAAACCGGCTGGGCCTACAACTTCAACAGCGTGTGCCGCGGCGACGAGTGGCAGGTGCCTTTCTGGTGGGCGCGCCTGCTCCAGGACCCTGCCTTCACGAATGCCCTGCAGTGCCGCTGGAAGGAGCTGCGCCAGCGCACCCTCAGCCTGGACCGCCTCAACACTTACATCGACTCCACCGCCAACCACCTGAACGAGGCGCAGACCCGGCATTTTCAGCAGTGGCCCATCCTGGGCACGTACACCTGGCCCAACCCCTCCCCCATTCCCGCCGACTACCCCGGCGAAATTGCGGCCCTGAAAAAGTGGCTGAAAGGGCGCTTTGCCTGGCTGGATGCCAACATGCCCGGCCTCTGCAGCAACGTAACGGCCGCTCAGCCCACGGGGCCAGCCACGGCTACGCAGGTATTTCCCAACCCTTTCGGCCCGGAGCTGAGCTTACGCACCACGCTCACGGCCCGCACCGCGGTGCAGGTGCGCGTGCTCGACGTAACGGGCCGCCAGGTAAGCCGGGTGGACTATGGCCAGCTGCCGGCCGGGCCGCACGAGCTGCCCATCAAACCCAACCAGGCGCTGGCGCCGGGCATCTACTTCGTGCAGGCTACCATCGGCAAGACGGCTTACCATCTGAAAGTCGTGAAGCAGTAGCGGCAGCCCAGAAGCTGTTTTTGAGTTAATTCTTCAGGAGGGTGCAGCGCAGTAAAGAGGCGGCGCTACACCCTCCTGGCGTTTTTGAGCTAACGCAATCCGCTTTTCAGTGGTCGTAGCTGACGACCCGGGTTACTTTCCACTGCCCGTCTTTGAGGCGCCACACCATCATATTCTTGAAGGTGCCGCAGTCGTCCTTGCCATTTTCTACGTGGCAGAAGCGGTGCTCGTAGGTTTCCACGGCCCCGTAGCCGCTGATGGGAAATACTTCCAGGGTGCCGGGCACGAGCTGGCGGTTGAGGCCGGTGGTCTTGTTCTGGTCGAACAGATTCCGGAAGCCCTGCATAGTTTGCTGGAAGTTGGCCAGCCCGCCTTTGTCGTGGTAGAATTCCAGGTCTTCGGCGAAGAAGGTCTGGAGCTTTTCCACGTCATGCCGGTTGAAGGCCACGAACATCAGGCTGTCCTGCCGCGCAATGGTGCGGTAAAGCTCCTGGGAAACCGGCGCCTTCCCGGCCTGCGCTGCAGGAGTTGGCTTTACGGTGGTGCAGGCGCCGGCCAACAAGGCCATTGCGGTCAGTAGTACGCACGTGTTTCTGCGGTTGCGGCTCATCTGGTTGGAGGTAGTGGCATAATCCGGTTATGGGGCAGGTCAGGTCAAAGCTAACATGGCTTATATTCTCCGCAAACCGGAAACAGCGGCTTACTTCCGGGGCTTACGGCGTCGGCGGCTGGCTATTCGTTCCCGCTCGGCTTTGCGCTCGGCCCGCACGGCCAGCCGCTCGTCCATGCGGCCCATCAGCCGCTCGCGCACGTGCCGGGCCAGGTCGGCAAGGGAAACCAGGCGGGTGGTGCGCAGGAAGCTAAGCACTTCGCGGCGGCGCAGCGTACTCACGCCAGGCAGCCCCCGCGCCAGCAGGTACTGCTGTACCTCGCTGTGGCGCAGCAGGGCTGCCACGGCGGGCCGCTCCACGGTGGCATTGTACAGGGCCGGACGCTCCGTGCGCAAACCATCGGCGGTGGCGACCTGAATACCTACCCACTCGGGCAGTAAAGGCCGCAGCTTGGGCACATGCTTTTCGGTGACCACGAAAGTGACGAAGTCGTAGGCCCTGGCGTAACAGGGCAGCTGCTTGGCCACGCGCTGCAGGGTGTCGGCGTCGCCTTTCAGCTCGTAGCCGTGCATGAAGTGCTCAGTGATGTGCACGACGTCGGCGCGGGTGGTGCCGGTGGGCAGTTCATCTACGTACAGGCCGCCCTGCAGCAAGGGGTACAAAAGCACACGGATTTCGGGGTCGTTCACGGGACAGCTTCGGCAACTAAGCTGCAAGATACGCCATCCGGCCCGCGAGGAAAAGGTCCGGCTACCGGCCGGGCCGTTAACTTCGCAGCTGTTTTCCGCTTGTTTTCACTGTTTGCTATGCCCTTGCCCATCACGTCGCGTACCTGGCTTTGGTTGTTTCTGGCTGCCCTGGGGCTGGCCTTCCTGCTGGGCCTGGGAGCCTGGGGGCCGCTGGAAAGCTCGGAGGCCCGCTACGCCGAAATCGGGCGGGAGATGCTGACGGGCCAGGACTGGCTGCACCCCCGCCTGCTGGGCATTCAGCACTTTCACAAGCCCCCGCTCACGTACTGGCTCACGGCTGCCGGGCTAGGTATGTTCGGCGAAAGCGCGCTGGGCGTGCGGGTGCTACCGGTGCTGGCCGTGCTGCTGCAGGTGCTGTTGGTGTACGGGCTGGGGCTGCTCTTTTTCGCCCAGGACCGCGCCCGCGCCCTGGCCGCGGCTGTGGTGTACGGCACGCTGCCGGTGGTACTTATTTCAGCCCTCAACGTGACGACGGACGCCTACCTGGCCACGCTGGAGCTGGCGGCGGCCTACGGCATACTACGCTACTACCACGGGGGCGGCATGCGGTGGCTGTACTTGTTCTGGCTGGGGCTGGGGCTGGCCTTCCTGACGAAAGGTCCCGTGGGCTTCATCCTGCCGCTGATGGTGGTTATCGGTTTCTACTTCCGGCAGGGCCAGGCGCGGCGGCCGTTTACCTGGCATCACGCCGTGGGCATGGGGCTGTTTTTGCTCGTGGGGCTGAGCTGGTATCTGTACCTGGTGGCTGAAAACCCGGCGTTTCTGCGCTATTTCCTGTTCGAGCACACCGTGGAGCGGTTTGCCAACGCGGCCACCTTCAACCGGGCCAAGCCGTGGTGGTTTTACCTGGTACTGGCCCCGGCTACCAGTCTGCCGTGGTCGGTGGCGCTGATTACGCAAGCTGTGCGCACGCGCTGGGCCGAGGTGCCGCAACAGTGGCGCAACGTGCTGCTGTTCTGGGTGGTGCTGCCACTGGTCTTCTTCTCCATCTCCAAATCCAAGCTGCTGCTGTACGTGCTGCCCGTTTTCCCGGGCGTGGCCTTGCTCACGGTGTACTACCTGGGCCGCCTGACGGATGGAGCCCTGCACCGCTGGTACGTGGGTTTCCTGGCCTTCTGGGGGCTGCTGCTGGCGGCGCTGTGCCTGGTGCCGGTGCTGAGCGCCGTGGGCTGGGTGCCGCTGGAAGCCGGGCCACTCACGGCCGGGGCCGCCGCAGCCGGTATTGCCCTGCTGGTGTTGCTGCTGATGTTCTGGGACGAAATACGGGTGGCGCCGCGCCTGCTGGTTGCCGCAGGCCTGTTCACGGTGGTGCTGCTGGTAGCGGCCAAGCCCCTGCTGCACCAGAACGAGCTGGCCTTCAACGGCAGCCGGCCCCTGGCGGAGTTCCTGCGCGAAAAGCAGCTCGCCAACCGGCATATTCTGGTGTACAACGAGCTGCTTCCGTCCCTGGCCTTCGAGCTGGGCCGCGTGCCGGTGTCACTCTACGACGGCAACCAGAGCCTGAGCCGGGAAACCCAGTTTGAGGCCAACGACACTTGGCAGCGGCAGCTTATCAACCTGCAAAACCCGCAACAGGAACCCTACCTTGGCAGCCTGCTAGTGCAGCGCCCGGTGCTGTTGGTGAAAGGTGAAATGCGCCCGGAGCGCCGCTGGATGCTGCGCTACTTCCGCCAGCGGCAGCAGCTGGGCAAGTGGACGGTGTGGTGGTAGAAACCCCCGACTTTGGGGTAGCTGGGGCTGCTATCTACCCAGGCGCCGCCACAGCCAGAGCACGGCGCTCAGCAGCAAGCTCACCAGCAGCATGGACACGATGGGCGCGTAGAACCGGAACCCCGGCCGCTCCACCCGAATATCACCGGGCAGGTGGCCAAACCAGCCCAGCAGCCGGCCCCCGCCCAGCCACAGAAACGCGCCCAGCAGCACAATGGCGAGGCCGAGGAAAACAAGGGGTTTACCGAGTTGGGGAGGCATAATCATTTTTTGATCTGGCGCTCTGATTGTAAACGTCTGATTTCCCGTGTGTGAAACTGGCTTATAAAGTCATATAGGATGCATAACGTGTGGGTGCCCACCATTCCACGGTCCCACTTTATCTGCTTTTGATGGTCTGAATAGTAGAAGGTGACTTCTGCTTTCGCCATGTCGCTTCCCGATAAGAAATAATCAGACTTCAAGGCTGATACACGTAAATAACTCAACCTTTGCCGCAAGGTGTCCAATTGCCCGGTGCCTAACTGGTACCGAAACTCACGGATTGCCCGCGAATCACCACTTACCCGCTGGGTACCAGTCACCCAACCCGAAGCTCTATCTATTTCTAAGTCATAACCGGCCAGCCCCTCACTTGGCGGGCCACCTCTCCGGTATTTATACCCAATACGCAAAGGCAACTGTTTCTGGGGGCTAGGTGCGTAATCAACAAAAGCTCCGAGTTGGTACATGAGCGTATACTTCCAGTGCTGCCGCTTAACACCGCGGCGCTTCTGAGACGCCGATACCCATGAAGTTTCCTTGCCGTGAATGACTGGAATAGTACCTCGTTTAGCTGGTTTATATGCTTGGCACCATCTCCTTGAACCACGCATCTGTAAATCAATAACCTCTGGTTTATTGGTTCCCCGGTTTAGCACAGCTAAGTACCCACTATCAACCCCATTTAGCAGTAAATCCAACTTTTTGTCCCCATCCAAATCAGCTAAGACCCACGCAGCTGGAATAGCAGTACTGGTTCCCGCGCAATATTCTTGGAGACCTTCCTGCGTAGTATCTAACTTGACATTGCCTAAAGATGGCAATGCAAGGCTATTCATAAACCTCTCTACTTCTTTAGCTGAGCGCACTGCTTCAAGTTGCTGACCATAAGTAAGCGTAGTCTGCCCTATGCTTACACTTGCGAAGCAGAGCCACATTCCTACCGTAAAAAGCAGTGGTGCACGCATCACCCCTGCCCGAAAATCGGCTCGATGCGGCCCTCAGGCGTCACTTGCAGCACGGCTTCGTAGCGGTTGCCGGTTTTGCTGGACACGAACCCGCGGATGACGCCGGTTTTGCCTTTTCGCAGCAGCTGGTTCATCTGAGCATCGGAAAGGGTTTTGCCGCCCCACTCGAAGGGTACGCGGAACTGGCAGTCTTCGCGGAAGCGAGAGCAGCCCCAGGCGCTTTTGCCCTTTAGCATCTGGCCCAGGCGGCACACGGGGCAGGGAATCTGGCCGGGGTCGGAGGACGTGGTGGGCTTGCTTTCGGCGGCGCGCACCAACTCCAGGGTGCGCTGGGGCGTGAGGCGAATGGCGGCCCCGAACTTCTGGCCGGTGTCGTCCAGGAAGCCCTGCATCACTTGGGTGCGGCCTTTTTTGAGCAGGTCGCCCACTTGCTTGTCGGTGAGCTTCTTGCCCTCGAGCTCGGCCGGGAGACGGAACTGGCAGCCTTCTTTCCAGCGCGAGCAGCCCAGGGCCGACTTGCCGCGCAACACGTGGCCACCCCCGCAAGCCGGGCACGGCCCCAGTGCCCCCGGCACGGCTGGCGTTGGGGCTGCCTTGGGCAGATTGGCCTTGGCTCCCACGGCGGCTTTCTGGCCGGTGAGGTCGGCCAGTTCGGGCTTGTGGATGCTGATGCCGCGGCCGGATCCGTCCTGCTTTACTTCCTGCACCATTTCGCGCACCAGCCCCTTCAGCTCGTTCAGAAACTGCTCGGGCTCCAGTTGGCCGCCTTCAATCTGGCGCAGCTTCCGTTCCCACTGCCCCGTCAACTCCGCCGATTTGAGGGTGGGGTTGCGGATCAGGCCAATCAGCCCCACGCCGGTGGCGGTGGGCACTACCTTCTTTTTGTCGCGGCGGATATAGCCGCGCTTGAACAGCGTTTCGATGATGGCGGCGCGGGTGCTGGGGCGGCCGATGCCGTTTTCCTTCATGGCTTGGCGCAGCTCCTCGTCGTCCACGTTACGGCCGGCGGTTTCCATACCGCGCAGGAGCATGGCCTCGGAGTACTCGCGCGGGGGCTGGGTCATCTTCGAGTCCAGCCGGGGCTTATGGGGGCCGCTTTCGCCCTTCTCGAAGCTGGGCAGCACGGTGTTCACCACATCATCGTCGCCCTCGCCGGCCGCTTTGGGCGCCGAGGGAGCCTGCTGCTTTTCCGGGTCGCCGTAGACGATGCGCCAGCCGGGGTTGAGGATCTGGCGGCCCCGCACCCGGAAGGTGCGGCCGGCTGCGTCGGCCGTCACTGTCGTGTTGGAAACTTCGCAGTCGGGGTAAAAGGCGGCCAGAAAGCGGCGCACGATGATGTCGTACACGCTTTGCTCGTGGTGGCCTAGGCCGCCGGCGCTGGCCCCGGTGGGAATAATGGCGTGGTGGTCGGTGACTTTGTTGTTGTTGAAGACCTTCGGGCTCTTCTTGATTTTGGTAGCCAGCAGCGGGGCAGTGAGGCCGGCGTAGGCGCCCAGCCCGCGCATGATGCCGGCAATTTTGGGGTACTGGTCGTCGGGCAGGAAGGTGGTATCTACGCGGGGGTAGCTCACCACTTTCTTTTCGTAAAGCGCCTGCACAGTTTTGAGCGTATCCTCGGCCGAGAGGCCCAGCTGGTTGTTGCACTGCACCTGCAGGGAGGTCAGGTCAAACAGGGCAGGCGGGCTTTCCAGGGCCTTCTTGATTTCGACATTGGTCACCATCAGGGGCACGTCCTTCACGGCGGCCATAGCGGCGTCGGCTTCCTCCTGGGTTACAAAGTAGCCGCGGGCTTTCAGGCGGGCCTTCTCGTCGGGCTCGTCATCATCCTTGCCCTTTTTTAAGGGTGCTACGTGGCTGAACATGGTGCCGCGGTACTCGGTGCGCAGCACCCAATAGGGCTCGGGCCGGAAGTTCTGGATTTCGTGGTAGCGGTCCACCAGCAAGGCCAGCGTGGGCGTTTGCACCCGCCCGATGCTGAGCACCTGGCGCTGCCCGGGCGCGTACTTGAGCGTGAACAGGCGCGTGGCGTTCAGGCCCAGCAGCCAGTCGCCCACGGCGCGGCTTTTGCCGGCTTGGTAGAGCTTCTCGAACTCGGCCCCGTCGCGCAGGTTGGCGAAGCCCTGGCGGATAGCTTCCTCAGTGAGGGACGATATCCAGAGACGCTTGATGGGCTTGCGGTACTTGGCTTCGAGCAGTACCCAGCGCTGGATTACCTCTCCTTCCTGCCCGGCGTCGCCGCAGTTGATGACTTCCTCGGCTGAGGCCAGCAGGTTCTTGATGACGTTGAACTGGCGCACCACCCCGTCGTCGCGGCGCATGAGCTTGATGCCGAAGTTCTCGGGCACCATAGGCAGGTCGTGGATGCTCCAGCGCTTCCACTCGGGGCGGTAGTCTTCGGGCTCACGCAACTGGCAGAAGTGCCCAAACGTCCAAGTAACCTGGTAGCCGTTGCCCTCGAAGTAACCATCCATTTTGCGGCTGGCACCCAACACGTGGGCAATTTCGCGGGCTACGCTGGGCTTTTCGGCAATACAGACTTTCAACTCTTGGGGTTCTCTCGGATGGATGATAGCACCGGCGCTGGGCCGGCAGACAATCAACAAAGATACGCCGCGAAAAGGTCGTTTGAGAGGCTGTATGAAGACTGCAGCACATACACTCCCTAGGTGCAACTCAGTCGATGCAACTCATTACCACTCCTCGCGGTCAGGTACCTAGGAAATGTTCTTCATTTCGCTTCTTAACTTCTCAGTAACTGTTGACTCCAATGCGTAGCCTATTTCTTTTTCTTCTATTCATCTGCGGCCATATTGCAGTTCAGGCACAATGGCAAGCAGCAAGCAACCCAGTAAGCGTAGGCACGGAATTATTTGGGGCTCATCTTGTTCCGGTAGATGCGCAGGTAGCCTGGTTTGCCAACACCTCTTACTTCGCAGCACCATTTACTACCTTGCTTTCACGTACTACTGATGGAGGAAAAACCTGGCAGAACGTAGGGCCCGCCGCGCCCGCTGCCGGCCGTTTCACACGAAGCGTAGTGGAGGCAGTCGACAGCCAGCATGCCTGGGTAATAAACGAGCACACTGAAGTCAGTTCCTCCCCAGTAGCAAAACTGTATTATACATCTGATGGCGGTGCCTCTTGGACTCAGCGTCCTCTGCCCGAAGTGACTGTATCTCCCAAAATGCTACACTTTTCCACTCTGATGGATGGCCTATTGCTGGATATACCTACCGGCAGACTTTACCGCACCACCGACGGTGGTCAGACCTGGAATTCGCAAACCACTTTTCCGGTGCTACCGGCAGGCCAAGTACTGTCGAGCCTGCACACGGCTGAGGGTATTTTGTGGGTAACCGTATACACCACGCATGGCAAGCCTTTAGCTGTTTGTTTAAGCACCGATCGTGGCAATAGCTGGCAGGCGCGGGCCTTACCTACCAACGCTTCTATTTACGGGGAGGTAGTATTTCGAGATGCACAGCATGCGCTACTCTCTTCTTTCTCACAAGAGCCTTTCCAAGCCACTACCGACGGCGGCTTAACTTGGCAAAATGCTGCTAATCCACCTGTAAAGACCGATGTTCTTACGACAGTGCCAGGCAGCCGAGCCTACATTGCCGGAGCCCGCGTCTATGGTGGTGGCATTACTTCCGCGGCCAAAGGATCAGCCATTACTTACGACGAAGGCCAGACCTGGACCAGCCTGGAATCTACCAACAGCTACCTTTCTATCCAGTTTACTTCCCCTACTGCCGGCTGGCAGGTTCTTTCTACTATTGTTCCCGCAGTGGAAAGCCTTGAATATCTTGGAATAGCCCATTACACTGGAACAACACTGGCCATCCGTCCTACTCAGCAAAGTTTTGTTCTTGACCTCTTTCCCAATCCTAGCACCACAGGCTATATTACGATGCAGTTGCCCACTAGCACAGGGGCAGTAAAGGCTATCCGGGTAATCGACATGATGGGCCGCGTGGTGTATCAAGCAGCTATACTACCCATCGATAAGCAGCTTAATTTGAGCAAGCAACCCAAAGGAAACTACCTGCTGGAAATACAAACGCAAGCGGGCTTTACACGCCGGCAGCTACTACTTCAGTAGTAGCGCAATACTTAGTGCCAACGTAGCTGCCACAAATGCTCAGAAAAATTAACAGCTCCCCCTATTCTTTACTCCTTTAATAATTAAAGTAGAGTATTGACTATACTGTCCGGCGCTCGGCACTATACAATACAGCTATCACTCTACTCTCTGCGTATTAGCTACCTAACGCGTATGTCTTTTCTATGTGGTAGATTTTCTCGTTGCTGGCGGCCGTGTCGGCGGCCGTGGTGGTGACGCTTTCCAAGGTGGGCGTGAAGAATATCGAGTCGAGCGTGGCCTTCGCCATCCAGTCGGTGCTGATTGTGGGCGTGGCCTGGGGCGTGGTGGCCTGGCAAGGACACCTGGGGCAAGTGGCCGAAATAGACCGGCGCACCTGGCTGTTTCTGGTGGCCGCAGGCATTATCACCTGCGCGTCGTCGCTGTTCTCGTTTCAGGCCCTCAAGCTGGGGCAGGCCTCGCAAACGTCCTCGTTCGATAAGATTTCCCTGGTGTTCTCGATTGTGCTGGCCGCCGTATTTCTCAAGGAGAAAATCACCTGGCAGGTGTGGCTGGGCGCGGCCCTCATGGGCGGCGGCGCCTTGCTAATTGCCTTCACGAAGGCGCCCAAATAAAGCTGGTATGAGTCTGACAATAGCCCATAAAAAAGGCGCTCCGTATGCACGGAGCGCCTTTTTTATAAGGGAGAATCGATTACGAGTTCTTCTTGTGCTTGGCCTTGATTTTGGCGTCGCCCATTTTGGTTTTTTGCTTTACGTCGGCGTCAGTAGGAGCCGTTACCTCGGTTTTGGCGGGGTTGGCAGCGGCGGCAGTAGTATTGCCACCTTCCCGGATTTCGCCTACCAATGATACCATCACCTGACCAGAGGCCGAATTGGAGTCGATGGTCAGGACCTTGTTTTGCTGACCCAGTTTGCCGGCCGAGTTGAATTTGGCCGTGATGATACCCGTCTTACCGGGCATTACCGGCTCCCGCGTCCACTCGGGCGTGGTGCACCCGCAGCTGGCCTGGATGTTGGAAATAACGAGCGGAGCCGTGCCGGTGTTCTTGAAGGTAAAGGTGTGGTCGACCACGTCGCCGGGCTTAATCACGCCGAAGTCGTACTTCATTTCGGCAAACTGAATCTGCGGGCCAGCGGCTTGCGTGGTGGCAGCGGCAGTAGACTGGGCCTGGGCGGCGGCACCGCCCAGCATCAGCGACAGGGCCAGAACAAGGACTTTTTTCATGACTGGGAAGTTGAGAAGGTAGGTAATAGTCAAAAGTAAATGGTTTTGCGGCCCGAGCCAATTATCCTGCCAGTTTAACCTGCCAGCATGAGCGTTTGGTGAGAAACCCGTAATTAGCTGAATAGGTTGCACCTGCAAGCTACTCGGCCAGCAGTTTTTGGTTGAAGTTCAGCAGGAAAAGCCGCTCGGCCGCCCGCGTGATGGCCGTGTAGAGCCAGCGCGCAAACTCGGAGTTCACCATTTCGTCCTTTAGGTAGCCGTGGTCCACAAACACGGCCTGCCACTGGCCGCCCTGAGCTTTGTGGCAGGTGAGGGCGTAGGCAAATTTTACCTGCAGGGCATTCAGGAACGGGTCTTTGCGTAACGCGGCTGAGCGGTCTTTTTTGGTGGCCAGATCGGCGTAATCCTCGCTCACGGCGTCGTAGAGGGCTTTGCTGCGGTCGGCGGGCAGGGCGGGGCTTTCGGTGTGCAGGGTGTCGAGCAGGAGCTTTACTTCCATGTCGGGCTCGTCGGGATAATCCACGAGGCGCACGCGGGCATCGGCGAAGCGGAAACCGAACTCCTCGGTGCGCCGCACAATCTTGACCACCTGCACAAAGTCGCCGTTGGCCAGAAACCCGATTTCTGAGTCCTTGGGCAGCCAGAAGTAGTTGTTGCGCACCACCATCAGGTAGTCGCCCGACTCAATTTCGTCCTCGGCATCAAACAGGATGCGCCGGATAAACTGGTTGTACTGGTTGGCGTTCTTGTTGGAGCGGCAGATGATGGTAGTATTCTCGTGGCCGAAGTTCTTGTAGGCCCAGCGCAGACCGTCTTCGAGCTTATCACCGCCCATCGAGAAGATATCGGGGTAGCCTTTGGTGAAGAACGTGATTTTGGGCTTCTCCTCGCGCAGCTCTTCGCGCAAGACCGTGGCGTTCATCAGAATGCCCGAAGACTCGGCCTGGCGCATCACCTGGCGCAGCTCCACCGACTGCACGTGGGCCCGGAAGCGGTGGGCCAGCAGCTCGGGGTCGAGGGCAGGGCTGAGCAGCTGGCCCACGGGCGGCAGCTGGGCCGTGTCGCCAATGAGCAGCAGGCGGTTGGTTTGCTTCTCAAACACGTAGCCCATCAAATCATCGAGCAGGCCGTTTTCGCCAAAGGCCTTCTCGTCAGAAATCATGGAGGCCTCATCCACGATGTAGAGCATGTCGGCGGTGCGGTTTACCTGCCGCTGAAAGGACAGCCGCTCAGAGGGCGAGCCACTGGTTTGCCGGTAGATTTTCTTGTGAATGGTGCTGGCCGGCACGCCCGAGTAGGTACTCATCACCTTGGCGGCGCGGCCGGTGGGCGCCATAAGGGTGTACTTGCGCTGGCGGTGGTGCAGCCACTGCACCAGAGCGCTGACCACGGTAGTTTTGCCCGTGCCTGCATAGCCGCGCAGCACAAAGGCCTTGCGCCCCGGCAGCTCGTCGCGCAGAAAGGCGTCGAGCTGCTGAAACAGCTGGGCCTGGTCGGGCGTGGGCTCGTAGGGGAAAAAGTCGCGGACGGAAGGAAGGCGGAGTGAGAGCATAAGAAGGATTCCAGTAACAAAGCTAAGCCCGTTTCAGGTCCCTAGCTTGCCGAATGGTGTGGCGGCAGAGGCACTGCTTCCAGTGTTGCTCGGTAGTTGCTTCCGGTGAAACCTACCCTTGTGTTTCCACCACGGCCATAGTAGCCGAAGCTTTGGCAATCAGCTTCTCATCGGCCCACACTTCGGCCTCGCAGAAGTACAGGCGGCGACCGGGCTTGAGGACCCACCCCACGGCGCGGAGCTTTTCACCCACGCCGGGGCGCAGGTAGGTGGTTTTTAGTTCTGCGGTTACCAAACTCACGTCTTCCGGGGCCAGGGTAACGGCGGCAAAACCCGCCACCAGATCGGCCAGCGTAGCTATTAGGCCACCGTGTGCAAAGCCCCCGTGCTGCTGGTGTTGCTGCTGCAGCAGGACTTCCGCCTCTACGCGCCCCGGCTCAATACGCGTGAGGTCGGCACCGATGTGGTGCATGAAATGCTGGCGCTGCAGCCGGCGACGAATGCGGGTTTCCAACGCTTCGGCTGCAGTTGTCAGGGGGAGTTCGGGAGGTGTCATGTAGGGCAAAGGTACCGCCCAAATAGTCCTGAACCCCGGAGTTGCGTACCTTAAACCCGACTACTGCCCTACTGCTATGGAACCCAAGCTTTACTTGTTATCGGGCGCCCTCGGGCTGGCTCTGGCCGCGTGCAGCGGCTTCCGGGTGTTTGTGCCCCTGCTGGCCGCCAACGTGGCCTACCTCACGGGCTTTCTGGCGCCTTCGCCGGGCTTTGCGTGGCTGGGAACCTGGGCGGCGTTTGGGGTGCTGGCTACGGCCACAGTGGCCGAAATGCTGGCTTACTACGTGCCCGTGGTGGATAATTTCCTGGATACCCTCACTACCCCAGCTTCCTTCATTGCCGGCACCTTGCTGATGACCTCGGCCCTGCCCGAGCTGGACCCGATGCTGCGCTGGGGACTTGGCATTCTAGTGGGCGGAGGCACGGCCGGCATCATCCAAACGGGCACTTCCCTGCTGCGGGCGGGCTCTACCCTCACTACGGGCGGCCTGGGCAACCCCGTGCTGGCTACCGGCGAAAACCTGCTGGCCGTGGTAGGCTCGGTACTGGGCCTGCTGCTGCCCGTGCTGGTAGCGGTGGCAGCCCTAGCGCTTGTGGTGTACCTTGCGGGGCGGCTGTTGCGCCGGGGCCGCCGCCTGCTGGCCTCGCGCCGTCCGCTGCCACCCACCGGGCACTAATCTTTCTTTTCCCCGTATTCCACCACCCATGCCTGATCTTTCGCCCGACCTTGCCGCTTCGCTGCTCAGACCCTACGCCGGCCAGGTGCGTGTGCGGGTAGGCGGCCTGCTGCTGCGCCAGAATGCCGTGTTGCTGGCCGCTCACCGGGGCTTGCTGCCCGATGGTATTCCGTTCTGGTCGCCGCCCGGCGGGGGGTGGCAGTTCGGTGAGTCGGTGCAGGAGTGCCTGCAGCGGGAGTTTCGGGAGGAAACGGGCCTAGCCGTGACGGTGGGGCGCTTTTTGCACGTGCACGAGTTTCGGCGTGGGGAGCTGCAGGCCCTGGAGCTGTTTTTTGAGGTGAACCTGGCCGACGATTCCGCTGAAGCCAAGCTGGGCCTCGACCCCGAGCATGCCCGCGACGCGCAGCTGCTCACCAAGCTGGCGTACTTCACCCCGCGCCAGCTGGGCGCCTTCGACCCCCAGCAGCTTCACCCCCTCCTGCGCCACATCCTCAGCCCCGACGACGTGTTCATCCCCCAGGTGGTGTTCGATAAAACCCGTCGGTAGCTTGCCGGACATAGTAATGATTTGCCCGGGACATTACTATGCCCGGATCAAGACATATTAATGTCCCGAGCAAATCGTGCTGATGTCACAGGTGTGACATTACTATGTCACGCTACCCGGCCCTGGACTACAGAACGCCAATGGGTTTGTACCTTTGGGTGCCCCTGTTCTTTTTCCTTTGCTTTTGACCGTGTCCGACTCTGCTTCTACTGCCGCTGCCTTAGCCGCGCTGCCCAGCCTGCGTGATGAGACGCTGGACCCGGACCAGCTGGCCGCCTACAACCTGTACCTCTCGGCGGGCGCGGCCGGGCTGCGGGTGGGCGTGGCCGATGTGCGCCGCAACAAGTTTCTGCTGCTGGAAGACTACGCCCCCCAGCCGGCTACTCCGCTGGCCGAGCAGCTCCAGGCCCTCACCGCGCAGCATGATCTGGTAGGCCAGCCGGGCTGGAATCAGGTGCGCCTTTCGGTGCACAACCGCCACTTCACCCTGCTGCCAGCCCCGCTGTTCCGCGAGGGCGACGAAGAAGCCTACCTGCGTCAGCACCACCGCGCCGACGCGGCCCGGGAAGTGGTGCGCTCCTACCGGCACGCAGGCCGCGACATCGTGAGCGTGTTTGCGGCCGGGCGGGACGTGGCCGAGTGGTTTGGGCGCCTCTACCCCACCGGCAAGCTGCTGCACCACACCAGCGCCCTGCTGGAGGGCCTCGTGCACCAGAGCGACCGGGGCGCCCCCCGCCGCCTCTACGTGAGCATCAGTCAGCAGGAAGTCACGCTCCTTGTGGTGCGCGACAAGCAGCCGGAGTTCTGCAACGTGTTTGCCTTCACCACACCCGAGGACCTGATTTACTACATCATCCTGGTGATGCAGGAAATGCAGCTCAACCCCGATCAGGACCCGGTGCTTGTCTGGGGCGACCTACTGCACGACTCGGCCCTGTTCACCATCCTGCGCAAGTATATCCGCAACATCCGCTTCGGCAACCGCCCCTACGACCTGGGCTACAGCTACCGTCTGAATGATGTATTCGAATACCGCTACTTCGACCTGTTCAGCCTGCATTTGTGCTAGAGAGGCATGGGTAGCATAGCGGGAACGTGTCATTGCGAGGCGTAGCCGAAGCAATCCGTCCTGAGCAATGCCAGACACTCTCTTTTATCAGAAAGCCTTTACTTCTTGTGCTTGTAAGGGCTTGTC
Organism: Hymenobacter guriensis; assembly: GCF_015773195.1. Classification (GTDB taxonomy): domain Bacteria; phylum Bacteroidota; class Bacteroidia; order Cytophagales; family Hymenobacteraceae; genus Hymenobacter; species Hymenobacter guriensis. Next base: position 78,163 of record NZ_JADWYK010000014.1, on the reverse strand, counting down.
ACGTCCCAGGAACTTAATGCGTTGCTCAAGACGGATTGCTTCGCTTTGCTCGCGATGACAACCGTTCAACTATCCAGCCATTCAACCATACAACCATGAACGTTGCGCTGTTTCCCGGTTCTTTCGACCCGTTTACGAATGGGCATCTTGATGTAGTGCGGCGCGGGGTTGGGCTGTTTGACCAGATTATTATTGCCATCGGCAACAACAGCAGCAAAACCCGCTACCTGCCCGTGGAGCAGATGGCTACAATGATTGAACAGGTATTTGCCGATGAGCCCCGCGTAACGGTACAGACCTACAAGGGCCTCACCGCCGATTTTGCCCGTGAGGTAGGTGCCCGCTACCTGCTGCGCGGCCTGCGCAACACCACCGACTTCGAGTACGAAAACACCATTGCCCAGGCCAACCGCCACGTCAACCCCGCGCTGGAAACCGTGTTTCTGATTACGTCGCCCCCACTGGCAGCTATTAGCAGCACCATTATCCGCGAAATTCACCGCTTTGGCGGCAACGTGGATGACTTCGTACCCTTCAAGCTGCCAGCTCCCCCTAACAGCTAACCTCCGTAAAGGCTCCTAGCAACGCCAACAGGGCGGCCCCGTGTGCGGGGCCGCCCTGTTGCTTTAAGGGGTTTCGGCAGGTTACTTCCGGCGCGGAATGATGCGCACGCCCTTCACCTTGCCGGACTCCCCGCCACCATCGGGCAGGGGCAGCACGATGTAGTCGGGGCTGGTCATCATCAGACCGCCACGCAGCATCAGGTCGTCTTCGTTCTCGCCCACCAGCACTATGTCGCTCACGCGGCGGTTGCGGGCATTGAAAGTCACCACCAGCGTGTTGCCTTCGGTCTGAAAGGTGTTGATCCAGCCTTCCCCTTTGGTGCTTTTCAGCTGCTCGGCGTTGGGGTCGGCGCCCACCAGCTCGTCGCTGGCTTCCTGGGGCTGGCCCAGCTGGCGGCGCAGCTGGTCGATGTTGCGTTTGAGCAGGCTGCCTACGTCGAGCTTGCCGGGCGCCACGGCGGTGCCGCGCTCAGCGGCGGGGCGCTCGGCCTCGGAGGCCGTCTGGGAGTTCATGCAGCTGGCCAAGCCCAGCAGCCCGGCAAAAGCCGGCACCAGCAGCCGGCGCGAAAAGAAAGAAGAAGCGGACATAAAGCAGGGAGAAAAAGAGGGACGTCCGCTATTTAACGGGTTCGGTTGCGGCGGGTTCGGTGGAGGTACCGGCTACTTCGCTTAGGTAGTGGCGCACCACCAGGGCAATGGAGGCGTAGGTATCCGGCAGCACGGCCAGGGCCTCCTGGGGCGTCATCCAGCGCACTTCCTCAATGTACTCCTCGGCCTGGGGCTTCATCAGCGAGTCGTCGAGGCACTGCATGATGTACCAGTTGGTTTTCTTGAGGATCTTGTTGCCGTTGTAGGCGTAGGAGTGCCACGTGCTGGGCAGCTTGTCGCCGAGGGCCAGTTGCACGTTGGTTTCTTCCTCCACTTCGCGCAGGGCGCCTTCAGCGGGGTCTTCGTCTTTTTTGAGCTTGCCTTTGGGAAGGTCCCACTTGCCGAGGCGGTAAATCATCAGAATCAGTCCATCCTTCACCACCAGTCCACCGGCTGCCTTGGCAATACGAAACTGGTCTTTGAGGTGCAGGATAAGGGCCTTTTTCTTGCGGGCCAGCAGCGTAAGGGAGGTAAGCTTCTTGAGCTTTTTCACTTCCATCAGCCGTAGCAGCCGGTCGATGAACGCGGGCGTGACATCACGCACCAGCACGTCGCCCACCAGGTCCTTGGAGATAAACTCGTCCTCGGCGTTCAGGATCAGGTCGTAGCGGTGCTTGTACACCTTGTCGCTGGTCTTCTTGACAATCAGCGGAATGTCGTTGATGAAAACGTTCATCGCGGGGGTAATAGAGAGGAAAGCAGGAAATTCAGTTGGGTGCGCCGGGCTCCTTTGCAAATCAGTGCATAAATATCGGCAAACGGAAATACCCGGCAAGCCGGGCAAGATACGTGAAGCCGGCGGTTCCGTTGTCAGTTGCCGCCGGTTAGTTGTTCTTTGCTAGTGTTCAGCTAGCGGGCGGTTGCATGCCAGCACCCTGCATGGCGTCTACACAGCATCCCCTTCCTCCGTCATTACCTGAAAACGAACAACGAATAACCGACAACTGACAATCATGAACTGACCCTTACCTTGCACTATGCAACAGATTGGTCTGCTCTCCGACACCCACAGCTACCTCGACGACCGGATTCTGCACCACCTGGGGGGCTGCGACGAAATCTGGCACGCCGGCGACTTTGGCACCGCAGCCGTGGTGGAGCAACTACAGGAGCTGGCCCCGCTGCGGGGCGTGTATGGCAACATTGATGGCCGCGACGTGCGCCTGACCCAGCCGCTGGTGCAGGATTTTGAGGTGGCCGGCCTGCGCGTGCTGATGACGCACATTGGCGGCTACCCCGGCCACTACAGCCCCGCCGCCCGCCCGCTGGTGCAGCAGGTGCGGCCCGGCTTGTTCATCAGCGGGCACTCCCACATTCTGAAGGTGATGCCCGACCCACGGCTGGGGCTGCTGCACCTGAACCCCGGAGCCGCCGGCCGCCACGGCTTTCATAAGGTGCGCACCTTACTCAAGTTTCAGGTGGCAGGCGGTAAAGTGCAGCAGCTACAGGTAGTGGAACTGGGGCCACGCACGGGCGAGTAACGGCCCTGCCCAACACCACGAAAAAAAGCGCCTTGCTCCGCGGAGTAAGGCGCTTTTCAACAATTTATAGGAGCCAACCGACGCGGGTGGCGGGCAAGCTAGAGGGCAATTTCCGGCTTGGGATGCTCGCCTTCCTGACCGTCTTCGTTTACGGGCTTGGTCACGGCCTCAGCATCGTCGAATGCGGCGGCATTGTCCTGCGCTACGCTGGCTTCGGCGTTGGCATCAGCCTGCTTCTGGGAGCGGGCGGCCGCTTTCTCCGCTTTGGTCTGGGATTGGGCGGGGGCAGCACCGCCGTTGAAGCTGGCTTTCAGCTCTTCGATGTCCACGTTCTTCAGAACGGGGGTCAGGAGCAGTTGCTTGATGATGCGCTGCTTGTTATTGGCGCGCGCAATGTTCTTGCGGTGCTTCCGCTTCAGTCGGGTGACGCTCATATCCGGGTCGGTTTTGTCAATTTAGTAAAGGAGGGGCAAAAGTAAGTCTTATTTTTGAATCCTGAAACCTGATTTAGAACTCCATGACCGCAGCCCGCATCGATTTACGCTCCGACACCGTTACCCGCCCCACGCCGGCCATGCTGGAAGCCATGTTCCGGGCCCCGGTGGGCGACGACGTGTATGAGGAAGACCCAACTGTACGGGCCCTGGAAGACGCCGCCGCAGCCCGTTTCGGGTTGGAAGCCGGCCTGTTCTGCCCATCCGGCACCATGACCAACCAGATTGCCATCAAGGCCCACACCGAGCCGCTGTCGGAAGTTATCTGCGAGCAGACCTCGCACATTTATCTGTGGGAAGTGGGCGGTATTGCCTTTCACTCGGGTGCTTCAGTGGCCTTGTTGCCCGGAAAACGGGGCCGCGTCACGGCCGCGCAGGTGGAGGCCGCCATCCGGCCCGTGAACGTGCACTACCCTACCACCAGCCTTATTTCCCTCGAAAACACCCATAACCGGGGCGGCGGCAGCTGCTACACCCTCGAAGAAATTGCCGCCATTGCCGAGGTGGCCCGGCGCCACCAGATTCCGCTGCACCTCGACGGGGCCCGCATCTTCAACGCCCTGGTAGCTACCGGACAGCAAGCGGAGGAGTACGGGCGCTATTTCGACTCCATTTCGGTGTGTCTGAGCAAAGGCCTGGGGGCGCCGGTGGGCTCGGTGCTGCTGGGCAGCCGGGCGTTTGTGCAGAAGTGCAAGCGCATTCGTAAGGTGATGGGCGGCGGCATGCGCCAGGCCGGCTATCTGGCCGCTGCGGGCCTATACGCCCTGGAAAACAACGTGGCGCGCCTTGCCGATGACCACCGCCGCGCCCGCCAGCTGGCCGAAGCGCTGACGGCCCAACCTTACGTGGCCGAGGTGCTGCCCGTGGAAACCAACCTCGTCATCTTCCGCCTGCACGACGCCCACCCTGCCGACCAGTTTCTGGCGCAGCTGCAGGAGCGCGGCATTATTGCCTCGTCCTTCGGCCCCCAGATGATCCGCTTCGTGACGCACCTGGATGTGGATGACGCCATGATAGCGTCCGTGGTGCGGGCGCTGAATGAACTGGCGGCTTAACCTCGGAGCCCCTATTCCAGACCAGAAAAGATCAGCCCGTGGAAGAGAAACCGTACAGTGCGTTTCTCTTCCACGGGCTGATCTTTTTAAGATATTACGCTTCGTCCTCTGCTTCCGGGGCCGTCTTCAGGATGGCCACGCCCACCAGCGCGGCCAGCACCGAGCCGGCAATAACGGCCAGCTTAGCTACGTCGATGCGGGCGGGCTCGGTGAACGACAGGTTGGCAATGAAAATGGCCATGGTGAAGCCAATGCCCGCCGTGAAGCCCAAACCCAGCAGCATCCGCCAGGTTACGCGGGCGGGCAGCCCGGACACGCCGGTTTTCACGGCCAGCCACGTGGCCGCACTAATGCCCAGTGGCTTGCCCAACAGCAGCCCCAGCCCCACGCCCAGCCCCAGCGGCGAAAGCAGCCCGGTTACCGCCTCACCCGACAGCACAATGGCCGTGTTGGCCAGCGCAAAAACCGGCAGAATCAGGTAGCTGACGGGCTTTTGCAGCGCGTGCTCCAGCTTTTCGATGGAGGCCGTGGGGATGGTAAGTGCCAGCAGCACGCCCGCAATGGTAGCGTGAATGCCCGACTGCAACACCGCAAACCACAAACCCAGTCCCAACAGCAGATACACGGGTAGCCAGCTTACGCGCAGGCGGTTGAGGGCCACCAGCAAGGCCAGCAGGCCCGTCGCTGCCAGCAGGTAGCCCAGGTGCAGTCCGGCCGTGTAGAAAACAGCAATGATGAGCACGGCCAGCAGGTCATCAATGATGGCCAGGGCGGTGAGGAAGATGCGTAGGCCGGGCGGAATCCGGCTGCCCAGCAACGACAGAATGCCCAGGGAAAAGGCAATGTCGGTGGCGGTGGGAATGGCCCAGCCGTGGGCGGCCGGCGTGCCCGCCGTGCACAGCAAGTAGATACCGGCCGGCACTGCCACGCCCCCGGCGGCGGCCAGCACTGGCAGCAGCGCGTGCCGCACGTCGGTCAGTTCCCCGTAGAGTACTTCCCGCTTGATTTCCAGGCCAACCAGGAAAAAAAACACCACCATCAGCCCGTCATCTACCCAGTGGGCCAGGCTCTTGACGAGCCCCCCCGCTCCTACTTCGGTGTGCCATAAATGTAAGTAGCGCGGCCCCCAGGCCGAGTTGCTGAGTGCCAGGGAAACCAGCGTAGCCAGCAGCAGGAGCAGCCCTGACAGCTTGCCGCTGTCCGACAGCTCGCGGATGGGCGCAATGATTTTTCGTAACGGCATTGGGGCAAAGATACCCGCCGCGGTCGGACCACAGCCCGCCGGCTCTACACTTCTCCGTCTACCCACAATGCGGCATTTGCGTACTTGCCGCTATGAATCTGTTTGTGGTCGGTGATGCGCATGGCTGTTACTATACCTTTAAAGAGCTTTTGCGGCACTGGCAGCCCGCCACCGAGTTGCTGGTGCAAACCGGCGACCTGGTAGACCGGGGACGCTACGTGCCCGAAACCGTGGACCTGGCCGTGGACCTCAGCCGGCGCTACCCCGCGCAAACGGTGTTTCTGAAAGGCAACCACGAGGCCCTGATGCTGCAGCACCTGGGCCCCGCCGGACCGCACCCGGGCTGGCTGCGCTGGGGTGGCCGCAGCACCCTGCAGCAGTACCGCAGCCGGACGGATTTGTTAGCCGAGCACCTGCCTTGGCTGGCCTCCCGGCCGCTATTGTGGGAAAACGACGCCCTGTTCATCAGCCACGCCGGCCTAGCCGACACCCCCGAACCATTGCACGAAGACAACCCCAATGGCATACTGTGGCGGCGCGGCCCGCTACTGCAGATAGGCAAGCGCCAGATCATCGGCCACACGCCTACTCCCGATGGTAAAACGCTGTTTGATGCCGCCACCGATGCCTTGTATATTGATACGGGTGCCTACCTTGGTCGGGGCCTGACGGCGGTGCGTCTCAGCCCCGCCGGCCAGTTGCTGGAAACCCTTACGGTGCCCACACGCCGCCGGGATATCTCCTGACTTTTAGCCTTCACTCTATGTCTGCTGATGCCCTCACTCACCTTTCCCAGGCCGACCCGGTACTGGCTGAACTGATTCGCCGGGGGCGCCCCATCCAGCCCAGTGCCCACGAGGATTTGTACCTGGCGCTGCTGCGGGCCATTGTGTCTCAGCAGATTTCTACCAAAGCGGCGGCCGCTATCTGGCGCAAAGTGCAGGCCCTGTTTCCACCCGACGGCTACCCCGAGCCGGCGGCCGTACTGGCCTTGTCGGATGAGGGCTTACGCGCCGCCGGCATTTCGAGGCAGAAAGCCAGCTACCTGCGCGCCATTGCCGACTTTGCCCGCCGCGACCAGCTTGACCACGCCCACCTCAGCCAGCTTTCCGCCGATGAGTTTACTCTTCACCTCACCCAAATCAAAGGCGTAGGCCGGTGGACTGCCCAGATGCTGCAGATGTTTGCGCTGGATCAGCCCGACGTGTTTCCGGAAGGCGACCTGGGCATTCAGAACGCTATGCGCCGCCACTACGGCCTGGAGGAAACCGGCCGGGCCCTGCTCCGGCGCATGACGGAAATAGCCGAAGCCTGGCGCCCCCACCGAACCCTGGCCAGCAAATACCTCTGGCAGTCGTTGGACAACACGCCGGCCAAATAGCTTCGCCGGTTATTTCTCCTGCCGTTCAATGGCCTCCCGGCGCCGGGCATCGCGCATGGCCAGCCCAATGGCCACAAAGGCCGACAGCATGGGCACAAAGAAGCCGAACAGCAGCCACGGCCAGAACCGCCGCCCGTACATGTGCGCAATGTATACCGTGATGAGGGCCGACAGCGGGCACACCGCCACCAGCAGAAACAGAACGTCAGAAAGCTCCATAAACAAGTAAAAACCAGCGCATCCGGGGGTTATCGTCCCTTGTTGCGCTTCACCAGATAGGCGTAGAGCACCTTATCAAATGGCTCCCGGATGTCTACCGGCACGAAATCAATTTTGTACTGCCCACAACGTAGCGCCAGTTCATGCTCGTAGCGCTGCATGGCAGCGCGGTATTGCTCGCGCACCTGGTTGGGCTGGAGCTTAATGGTCTGACCGGTTTCCATGTCCTCAAACAAGTACGGGCGCTCCTGAAAAGTAAAATCCGCCTCCGTGGCGCGGTCCATCACATGAAACAGCAGTACCTCGTGCTGCTGATGGCGCAGGTGCTGCAAGGCTGCCAGTGCCTCGGTCTGCTCCTCGGGGGCCCGGCCCAGCATGTCGCTGAACAGAATCACCAACGAGCGTTTGGGAATCTGCTGGGCAATCTGATGAATGACGGCGGCTACATCGGTTGGGCGGCGCACCACGGGGCGCTGGAGCAATTGCTGGAGCGTGAGCAGCAGGGTGTGGCGGTGGGTGCTGGTAGAGCGCACCGGGGTTTGCAGCTCCACTTGGTCGGCGAAGGTGACGAGGCCCACCGCGTCGCGTTGCCGTTGCAGGAGCGTACACAAAGCCGCCGCGCACAGGATGCTAAAGCGCAGTTTGTCGAAGTCGGGCGCGGGGTAGTACATGCTGGGGCTCACGTCCAGCAGCAGATGGCAGCGCAGGTTGGTTTCTTCCTCGTAGCGCTTCACGAACAGCTTATCGGTGCGGGCCAGCACCTTCCAGTCGAGGTGGCGGGTACTTTCGCCGGGATTGTAGAGCCGGTGCTCCGAAAACTCCACCGAAAACCCGTGGTAAGGCGACTGGTGTAGGCCCGTAATAAAGCCTTCGACCAGCTGGCGGGCCAGGAATTCCAGGTTTTCGAACGAGCGGATGGCCGCCAGGTCCAGGGGTTTTGCCATGGGAAGAAGCTGCGGAAAGCCGATGCGAAGAGAGTCGGCCAGCAAAGCTGCGGGCCGCGTCAGTCTGCACAATAGCCGATAAAGACCTTCAATATCGGCAAAAAGCTGCAAGCAGGATTCCGGGTCTTTCTACCGTACAATTTCCGGAATGGCCTGTTTTACGAAAGAACCCTACCCTGCGCGCCCGCTTAATTTTTATATCTATAGATAAGTGCCTATTTTGGTCAGCATTTTAAGCAGTTTTGCATAATCTCAATCTACTCGCACTACCGTGGAAGACCGTCAAGATCAGGAAGAAATCTACTCCCAACGCATCAAAGCTGGTAAACGCACCTACTTTTTTGATGTGAAAGCCACGCGGGGTCAGGATTTCTACCTCACCATTACCGAGAGCAAGCGCCGCCTCCGCGACGACGACACTTTCTCCTACGAAAAACACAAAATCTTTCTGTACAAAGAGGACTTTGCCAAATTCGTGGATGCCCTGCAGGACGCCGTGGACTACGTGCGCGAAGAGCTGCTCACGGAAGAGGAAGTGGCCGAGCTGGACCGCCCCCGCCCCGCCTACGACAGCTACGACAGCCGCCCCGGCGACGCCGGCTACAACCCCAACCGCGCCGACGGCACCTACTAACCTTACCCCGCGCCTAGCGAAACAAACTCTACTCTTTTTTGCCCCGACTACCCCGGCGCGCCCTGCTTTCCCGAAGGCAGTGGCGCGCCGTTGCGTTAATCGTCTGGCTGATGACTGTGCAGCTTGCCAAAACCACAGGCAGCAAACCCGCCCAAAACGCCCTACCTTTGCGGCACGAATTGCGCTTTCGGTGCAACTCACCATCTTTCTAACTCACTATTTCACCGTCATATGGGTCTCCGCTGCGGTATCGTCGGCTTGCCGAACGTGGGCAAATCCACGCTGTTCAACGCTCTTTCCAACGCCAAGGCCGAGTCGGCCAACTATCCATTCTGCACCATTGAGCCCAACGTAGGCGTGATTACCGTGCCCGATGAGCGGCTGCAGATCCTGGAAAAGCTGGTGAACCCCAAGCGCGTGCTGCCCACCATCATCGAGTTTGTGGACATTGCCGGCCTGGTAAAAGGCGCTTCCAAGGGCGAAGGCCTGGGCAACAAGTTCCTGGCTAACATCCGCGAGGTAGACGCCATCATTCACGTGGTGCGCTGCTTCGAGGACCCCAACATCGTGCACGTGGCCGGCGGCGTCGACCCGGTGTTCGATAAGGACGTCATCGACACGGAGCTGCAGCTGAAAGATCTGGAAAGCATTGACAAGAAACTGGTGAAGTCGGAGCGCTCCGCCAAGGCTGGCGACGCCGCGGCTAAGAAGGAAGTGGCCGTGCTGCAGCGCTTCAAGGCGGCCCTGGAAGGCGGGCAGAACGCCCGCGCCGTGCAGGCCGATGAAGCCGAACTGGAAGCCGTGGCCGATCTGCAGCTGCTCACCATCAAGCCTGTGATTTACGTGGCCAACGTGGACGAGGCCAGCATTGCCACCGATGGCAACAAGCACGTGGCGGCCCTGCGGGAGCACGTGAAGGCCGAAAACGCCCAGGTGGTACTGGTATCGGCGGCCATTGAGGAGCAGATTGCCGACATGGAAGACCCCGAGGAAAAGGAAATGTTCCTGGCCGAGTACGGCCTTACGGAGTCGGGCCTGAACAAGCTGATTCGCGCTTCCTACGAGCTGCTGAATTTGATTACCTACTTCACGGCCGGCGTGCAGGAAGTACGCGCCTGGACCATTCACCGCGGCGACAAAGCCCCTGCCGCCGCTGGCGTTATCCACTCCGACTTCGAGAAAGGCTTTATCCGCGCCGAGGTTATCAAGCTGGCCGATTACCAGGAATACAAAACCGAGGTAAAAATCAAAGAAGCCGGCAAAATGGCCGTGGAAGGGAAAGAATACGTGGTGCAGGACGGTGACATCATGCACTTTCGGTTTAACGTCTGAACCACGGATTCGCGCGGATTTTTCGGATTTCGTAGTCGGCTCTTGGTGCCGTTTGTGCAAAAAGACCAGCCTGCGGGCTGGTCTTTTTTGTGTTAGGTACGGAGCTGTTGCTAAGAGAGGGGACGGGGTTGATTTTTCAGGAAACGCTTGTAACGTAGGCTTGGCTCTCCGAAATTGATGAGTAGGCCTACTTCCAGTTGAAAGGCTTCCAAGTAATTGATGGTTTGAGCAAAGTGGTTTTGGTTTAATTCATGCAGGGCTTTCAGCTCGACCAGCACCGTGTTTTGGACCAGAAAATCTATCCGGCGCGAGCCTACGTCAATGCCCTTGTAGTAAATCGGCATTTCCACCTCACGCGCAAAGAGTAGCTTAGCTTGCTCCATTTCCACCGCCAAGCTTCGTTGATATATCACCTCCTAAAATCCACTTCCCAGCATTCTATGTACTGCCATAGCACAGCCAATGATATTATGCGTTAACTCCTTATAACGATTATCCAGTAGCATAGGAACTAAGTTCAGAGCAGGTTAATGGAAAATTTGAGCACAGATTAAAGCTAATAAAATCACCGAACGCAATGCATAAAAAAGACCAGCCCACAGGCTGGTCTTTTTTGCACAAACGGCACCAAGAGCCGACTACGAAATCCGAAAAATCCGCGCGAATCCGTGATTTACTTACCCACCACCTTATACAGCTGGCCAGCGGTGAGCTTGGTGGAGGTTTGCATGCCGTTCAGAATGGCCATTTCCTCATAGCGCTTCGAAGGAATGCCATTAGCAGCCAGGGCCGAAGCCAGCGTCTGGCCGGCTTTGGCGGTGCGCAGGCGAATACGCTCCGGGGCTTTGTTTATTTTAGCCGCGTCGGTGAGGCGCTTGAAGCCCTGGGCTACTCGCTGGAAGGTGGGGCCGTAGGTGCCCAGCGTTTGGGGGCCGCACATACCAATGAGAGCATACATCGTCTGGCCGTCTTGAATGATGTAACTCAGCGTGGCCGCCGTTACGCCCTGCTCCCCTACCTGATTGCCTTGGATGGCCAGGGCCGGGAATCCATTGAGCGTGGTGCGCGAGGCCTGCGGCGACTGCAGGTTCAGCTGCTTGGCCAGGGCTTGCGCGGCCTCATCCAGCGAGCTACCGGGGGCAGCCGTCAGAATCTGCACGGCTTTGCCGCTGGGCTCGGCCATCTGAAACTGCTGGGGCGTGTTCTGAGATTTCCAGCCGGTGGGCACCGGAAACTGAATTTTAAGGTCAGGATGGTAGAAGTAGCCACTCTGCACGTAGCCCTGGCGCGGGTCGTCGCCATACACTAGGCCGTCGAGGCGCTGCAGGTAGCCGTTGTGATTGGTGGCCAGCGCCCGGTTGCCGGCGCCCTGTTTAGCCTGCGCGGCCAGCTTCTTCACCGTGGTGTAGCGGTTGGCCGAGTTGGGGTGCGACGACAGGAAGGTGGGCACGCTGGCCGCGCCACTGGCCTGCTCGGTACGCTGCAGCGTCTGGAAGAAATCGGCCATGCGCGAGGCGTCGTACCCGATTTTGGTGGAGTACTTCACACCCAGCTGGTCCGACTCACTTTCGTCATCACGGCCGTACTTCAGCAAACCTAGGCCCACCACCTGCGAGGCCGGCTGCGCCAGGGAGGCAACTCGCTTGGATAGCAAGGAGCCCAGAATGAGGGCGCCGTTGGCAATGGTGGAGCGGGTCTGCTGCTTCTGGCCGTGGCGGGCCGTGATATGGCCGATTTCGTGCCCCAGCACGCCCGAAAACTGGGCTTCATCATTAAAGTAAGCCAGAATACCGCGGGTGAAGTACACGTGCCCATCGGGCGTGGCGAAGGCATTAATAATGGGCGAATCCAGCACCGTAAAGCCTTTTACGTCGTTGGGACGGTCGGATATGCGGCCCATAGCGCTGCCTTTCTGGTCCATGAACTGCTGGAGGGCAGCATTATCAAGTAACCCAAACTGAGCTACTACCTGGGGGTCGGGCTGGGCACCCTGCACGGGTGCTACGGCGTTGGCCGGCGTGGCGGGGCCTACCATGCTGCCCAAGGGCAGTAACAACCCCAGCAGTGCGCCGGTGCGGAGAGTACGGGAAAGGGAAGTTGTCATGAGGAGCGAGTAAACAGTGGAACGAAGCCGGGCAGCCCGCATACAGGCGCCAGCTTGGCACCGTTACGCAGGCATCGTGCCAAACCGGGCGCGGTTACTTTTCCACCACTTTGATGAGGGAGCCGGCATTCACCTGCTCATTCAGCTGCATCCCGTTGAGAATGGCCATTTCCTCCAGCCGCTTTTCGGGCACGTTGTAGCGGCGCAGGGCCGTTTCGAGGTTGCTGCGCAGCGTCAGCTTTTTGATGCGCACCCGCTCGGGCTGGCGGTTCAGCTTTTCCGAGTCGGTAAGGCGCTGGAAGCCCTGGGCCACGCTGGTAAACTGCGGGGCAAACCCGTCGAAATCCGCCGGCGCGGCCACGCCAATCAGCGCAAAAATGGTTTTGCCGTCCTGAATCAGATACGTGAGGGTACGCACGCCGGCCACCTGTTGACCGGTTTGCTGATCCTGCTGCACCTGGTCGGCCACGAAGGCCAGGGCCGGGAAGTTGTTGATGGTGGTTTTCTTGGAGTCGGTAGGCTGCAGGCTGAGTTGCTTGGCCAAGACCTGAGCCGCTTCTTCGAGCGTGTTGCCGGGCGCCATCATCAGCATTTGCATGCCCTTGCCGCCAGGATCAGCCATTTGGAACTGCTGAGGTGTGTTCTGGTGCTTCCAGCCCGCAGGCACCGGAAAGCGAAACTTCAGCTCGGGATGGTAGAACACGTTGTTTTCCACGAAGCCCTGCTTGGGGTCGTCGCCGTACACGATGCCGTCAATCATGCGCAGGTACTGGTCGCGGTTGACTTGCAGGTTGGTGGGGTTGCCGTTGCTGGCTTTCCACTGGTCGGCCAACTGATGTACACGGTTGTAGCGGTCGGCGGGGTTGGGGTGGGTCGAGAGGAAGTCGGGAATGGGGTCGGCGCCGCTTTTCGCCTGCTCACGTTCCAGCGTCTGGAAGAAGTCGGCCATCTGAGAGGCATCGTAGCCGATTTTGCTGGAGTACTGCACGCCCAGCTCGTCGGACTGGCTTTCATCATCGCGCCCGAATTTCAGGAACAGCAGCTGCATGCCCTGCATGGCCTGGTCGCCGAACTGCGCCAGCTTGGGCGAGGCAATCATGGCGCCCATCAGCCCCACCTGTCCGATAATGGCGTTGGTTTGCTGCTTGGCCGAGTGCCGGGCCGTGACGTGACCGATTTCGTGGCCCAGTACGCCCGCAAACTGCGCTTCGTTGTTGAAGTGAGCCATGATGCCCCGCGTGAAGTACACGTAGCCGCCGGGCACGGCAAAGGCGTTGATAATGGGCGAATCGACTACGCGGAAGTTGTAGGTCAGCTCCGGGCGGTGCGAAATGGCGCCCATCTGCTTGCCCTTTTCATTGATAAACTTCTGCAGCTTATCGTCGGGATAAAGCCCAAACTGCGCCGTCACGGCCGGGTCCGACTGCTGGCCCATGGCCAGCTCCTGCCCTTCCGACACCAGCATCACTTCTTTTTTCCCGGTGACGGGGTTAGTAGCGCAGGAATTAAACAGCAAGGAGGCAGCCACGCTGCCGCTTAAAAAGAGAATACGCGGTTTCATACGGGAGAGAGAACAAGAGCCAGCCGCGCCGAGGCACCGCAAGCCAGGTGGGAGAGAAAAGAAACGCAAACCCACTGCGGCCAGAAAGGGAGGCCGGCCGCCACAGGTACTGCCAGCAACGTAGGGCCGCCGCCGAGGTTACATCGGGCGCCTCAGTGGGTGGTTTTCCCGGGTTGGCAGGCCGTTAGCGCGGGGCGGCAGATGACTGCCTGGGCGGCTCTTCCCCGGCCTGTGCCTGCTCATCCAGCTCCTGCGTGGTAGGCCGGCCGTGGTAGCGGTCCAGCCAGTTCATGACGGGCGTGGCCAGCACCCCGTGCAGAATGATGGAGGCCAGCACCGTGAAGCCCGTAATGGCCCACAGCTCGCGGGAATCGGGGAAAGCCTGCTGGTTGATGGCGTAGGCCAGGTAGAAAAAGGAGCCGATGCCGCGAATGCCGAAAAACGAAATAACCAGCTGCTCGGGCCAGCTCAGACGGCTGCGCCAGAGCGTGAGCATGCCGCCCATGGGCCGCAGCAGAAACAGCAGAAACAGCCCCAGCCCTACCCCGCGCCACGTGAGCGGCTCCAGCAGCCCCCGCACCAGCGCCCCCCCGAATAAAATCAGAATCACCACAATAAGCAGGCGCTCCAGCTGGTCCGTGAATTCGTGCATCTCGGTGTGGTACTCGTGGCTACGCTCGTGAGTGCGCAGCGTGACGGCCGCAATAAACACGGCCAGAAACCCGTAGCCGTGCAACAGCTCCGTGACGCCGTAGGCCGTGAGCGTGACGGCAAGCGCCACGAATCCGTAGGCCTCGGGGTTGATGCGGATGCGGTGGGGCAAGTCAAAAATCAGAAACGACAGCACCTTGCCGGCCAGCCAGCCGCCCGCAATGCCGGCCCCCACGCGGTAGAGCACGTCCATTAGGGCCCAGTCGGTGAGGCGGTCCAGCACGGGCACGGCGGCGGGCAGCAACGCCAGCGCCAGGTGTACAAACGGGAAAGCCAGGCCGTCGTTGAGGCCGGCCTCGCCGGTGAGGGCAAAGCGCACGTTGTCTTCGCGGCCTTCGCCGGGCTTGCCCACCTGCACGTCGCCGGCCAGCACGGGGTCGGTGGGTGCCAGGGTGGCGGCTAGCAGCAGCGCCGAGGCCACGCCCAGGCCGGCCAGCCGCCAGGCCACCACCCAGAAGCCGGCAATGGACACCACCATCAAGATCAGCACCAGCTTGAGCGGTGCCCGCCAGCGCACCCGGGAAAACTTCCGGTCGATTTTCAGGCCGGTGCCGGTGAGGGCCACAATCACGCACAGCTCGGTGAGGTGAGTGGCAAAGGCAGAGTGGGTTATCGGGTCGGGCGAGGGCAAGTCCAGCGGCAGCGCGTACACCAAGGCCCCCAGCCCCACGAACAGGACGGGGTACGACAGCGGATATTTTTTCAGCAGCGAAGGCAGCCAGGCCACGGCCAGAATAGCCACGCCCAGCACCACCAGCCCAAGGTTATACAACGACATGCAGCGGGGATAAGCAGAGACAACGGGAGCCTCTGCTTACGCAACCTCGGCCGTAGTGGCTGGAATGGGGCCGTTGGACGATGTAGAGACGCGACAATTCGCGTCTTGGCCTCCGCGCCGTTGGGCAACGAAGCATCCCCGCACCTTGCAAGCCTCGCCGACAGAAAATCGTGTGGGTTTCGTTCAACGAGGAGACGCGAAGTGTCGCGTCTCTACATCGTTCAACTGACTTACCGCCCCTGGTTGAGCTGGATGAGCTGGGCGTTGGCCACGGCCACGGCGCGGTAGCCAATGAGCAGGTCGGTGCGGGTGCCGGGCGGACGGTAGTACACCAGCAGGTCGTACTGGTTTTCGGTTTCCTGGTGGCTGCCCTCAAAGTACACCTCATTGGCTACTGGCGCCCCGCCCACGGCGTAGCTGTAGTTGTAGTAGCCCTGCTTGAGGAATAGCCGGCCCTGGTATTCCTGCGCCTCGGCGTTGTAGGTGAGCTTGTACTCGTCGCGCAGCTGCCAGTCCGACAAAGCGCCCAACACGTACACCGGGCCCGCCGCGGGCTGCGGGGCGCGCAGATGGAAGGTCACGCCGAGGTAGTCGCCATTGGTGTCGCCGCTGCCGTACTCGCGGCTTTCAAACACGCGCTGCCCGTCCACGTCGGGGTACTGGGAGTAGGCCAGTCCGTTGCGGTTGGCCTCGGGCAGTAGGTCGGCCTCGCGGGGGTCGGCATCGGGGTTGATACGGGCTACGCCGGCCCCGCTGGCCCGGAAGGAGCGCAAATCCAGAAAGCGGTACTCACTCAGGCCCGGAAAGGCATTTTCGAAGTTAAAGTACTGGTAGTCGAGCTGGCGCTCGGCGTCGCGCACGAAGGTGGGGCGCAGGTTGTAGCGGGCATTGTCCCAGCGGAAGTTCTGGCGTAGCACCACCTTCACTTCCTGAGCGGGATTGATGATAGGGTAGCCCCCGTAGCGGATGCCGAAGTTGAGCTGCTGGTGGGTGTAGCGCTGCTGGCCCGCCGCCAGCGGCCCCGGCTGCAGGAAGGCCTCCACCCGATTCTCGTACACCAGCACCCGGCGCGAAATGAGCGGGACGCCGGCCCCGTTCTGCACCACCCAGAGGTAGTTGCCCGAAATCTTGACGCGGGGAAGCTGGGCGCGGTAGTGGTAGTAGGCCACCTTGGTGCCCACGCTGGTGCGGTAGTCGGTGAGGGTTTGCTCGTTGATCTGGCTGAGAAACTGCAGATCCGTGAGGATGGAAGGCTTCCAGTCCACGTCGCAGTGCACCAGCCGGGCCGTGAGGCGCTGGCCCTGGGCGCCCAGCACGTCAAACTCCAGCGTGACCGGCAACTCCTGACTGAGCGACACTACCGGCGCCGAAAACACCTCCGTAGCTTGCCCCGTGGCCACGTAGCACTGCACCGAGCGCACGTTGGGCGAGTAGGTGGCATCCTCGTAGCGCAGCGCGGGCGCGGCGGCCACGGGCATGCTGCGGGCCGGGCCTGTGGCGTTGGGGTCGGTGATGGGAGTGCCCAGGGGCACGCAGGCGGCGCTGGCAAGCAGCAACCCCGGGAGCAGACGAGCGAAGTAACGCATAGACTGCGAAGGTACGGGCGGAACGCGGTTTGCGGGCGAAGCAGCGCTGTTTGGTGGTTGTAGGAAAATCCGAGGGAAAGGAAGCTGATTCCTACAATTTTGTTGATATTTCGAATAAAAAGACACTCCTCCCTAAAATACCTAAGAGTTGAGTAACCGAAGTTGCTACAACGCTATGTCCCTGCTGAAAGCCGGTACAGACATTCGCATGATCCAGGGCTTTCTAGGTCACAACAGTATCCGCAAACTGAAATTTATAGCATGAGGCGCAATGCAACTATACTAATAGCGGATTTACGGAAGGTGTAGCCGGTGTGTAGAGACGCCTACTTGCGTCTCGTCGTCCGTGCCCTCTGGCTGTTATATCTTCCAGCAACAAAGTAAGTCTTCGACTACTCAAACCCTCAACAACAGAACACCAAAGGTTGTATTGACGACGCTCCACCACTTCGGCATACCAATATTAACTGTGAATGTAAAAAAACAAACAAATCAGAAATGAAACACCTCAAACTAACAGCTTTAACTACTCTTGTTGTTTTTGGTTGCGGTCAAGCAAACCATAAAACCTCTTTAATAAAAGAAGAAAAATTATCAAATACAACTAACGACATAACCACTTCAGCCAAGGCTGATACATTGTCAGCTGCAACAGATGAAAGTAGCTTCTCTGTAAAAGAAGGCACACCACCAGTTTTAACAGACGAAGAAAAACAAATTAAACATCTTATTCGAAACGTTCTTAATTGGGCAGACGCAAACAAATCCATCAACTTATTACCCGTTATCAGCGACACGAAGGATAGTGTTTACGTGGGCTTTGATCTTGTCAAACACAAGCAAAACCTTACTAAGCTACGACAGACAACTTTCTTTTCGAAAGAGTTTATTGAGAACTACAATAAAATAATATTAACATTAGATAAGGAACTTAGAAGCGGTAAGGAGAAGTGGCTGGTTGGTGACATGCCGACATTTGACTTTGCAAGCGACACTGACCCTTGGACGTTAAGCCAGGATGTTCCCTACGACGAGCCAAATCCCTACGACTTTGTAGAAATAAAGATTATTAATCTTGATAAAGGAGAAGTGGATTGGAAATGGGGAAAGCTTGAATCAAATTCAGATATAGGCTGGAAGAATTTTTCATATAGATTTAGAGTTGTTAAAGAAGAAAATAAATGGAAGATTGCCTATTTACAGGGCTTTGATCTTAAATAAAGCATGCTATACTAAAGCGGACTCACGAAGGGTGTAGCCGGTATAGAGACGCAAGTATGCGTTCCTATACCGTTCCCAGATCTGCAATACAATTAAAGTTTTCTATTAGGCATGTCGGCGTACAAACTCGAATCCAATGAGAAAATTCAGCTTCGTTTTAAGTTTTTTGACGGCAACATTCTATTTTATACTCGCATCACTTGTTGAATACTCCGAAACAGCAAAGGAGGTTTTTTCAACCCTAATGCTGTTCCTACCTGGATTAACTTTTCCCCTTGCTTCAACAAACCTATACTCTAAGTTCCCCAACATAAATCCGATATTATTGATAACACATTGCTTTTGCTCTATACTTATCTACCATGGGGCGGTTTGGGCGTATAGTGCTGAACAAGAATATTTTTTAATGCCCCTTGTAGGAGGATTTGCCGGTTCATTCGCCTATTCTATTGTTACAATTTTATTACTCAAAGCTCCATTAGAAAAATCCAACGTCATGCTGGCAGCATTGGCGAGTGGCCTAGTTTTTATTCCATACTTATCCTTTCATAATATGATTGCCTTAGGTTTCGCGCTGTTTTCTTGGACTATGATTAATTGGTTTATCATCGAAAGAAAGCGAACTATTACCAACGTCGTACTCACGAAATATGGCCAACTGTAGCTAATAGCCACAGCAATATCTATTTGCTATTAGTATGGTAATGTAGCAGCAATAAATCAACTATCATTATCAAAAAGCCCCAGCCGAAACCAGCAGTTTCAGATGGGGCTTTTCGTTACGAGTAAGACGGAAGGTTACATTTCGGCCAGCATTTCCCAACGGTCGTTGAGCTGGGCCAGCTCTTTTTTCACCTGCTCGAATTTGAGGGTGGCGTCTTTGAGCTGGGCGGCGTTCTGGTAAATCTGCGGGTCGGCGAGCTGGGTTTCGTAGCGGGCCAGTTCCTTTTCGCTTTCCTCGATTTTCTTTTCTACCTCGGCCAGCTCCTTCAGGGCCTTTTTCTGGTCGGGCGAAGGCGTTTTGGCAGGGCTGGCTTCTACTTTCTTCTCTTCCTTGGGCAGCGGCTTCGAGGCCGAGGGCGAAGGCAGACCGGCTTTCTTGGCAGCCTTTTCGCGGTCGTCCATCCACTGCTCCCACTCGGCGTAGGTGCCGGGGTACTCCTTCAGCTGGTAATCCTCGATGTACCAGATCTTGTTGGCCACGTTCTCCACGAAGAAACGGTCGTGGCTGATGACGATGTAGGTACCTTCGTACTGGTCCAGGGCCTGAATCAGGATGTTCACCGACTGCATGTCCAGGTGGTTGGTCGGTTCGTCGAGCAGCAGGAAGTTGGCCTCCGAAATCAGGGTTTTGGCCAGGGCCACGCGGCTTTTTTCGCCCCCGCTCAGCACCTTGATTTTCTTGTACACCTCGTCGCCGGTGAACAGGAAGGAGCCGAGCACCGAGCGCAGCTCCATTTCGGAGCGCTTGGAGCCGGCTTCCACCATTTCCTGCAGAATCTCATTTTCGATGCGCAGGCTTTCCAGCTGGTGCTGGGCGTAGAACGACATAATCACGTTGTGGCCCAGCTGGTGGTTGCCGTTGGTGGGCGCCTCCGAGCCGGCTACCAGGCGCATGAGCGTAGATTTACCCTTGCCGTTGGCCCCGATCAGAGCAATTTTGTCGCCCCGCTCGATGTGCACGTGGGTGTCGCGGAAGATGAGCTTCTCGCCGTACTTCTTGCTCACGTGCTCCATGCGCAGGATGTGGCGGCCGGGCGTCACGGTGAAGTTGAACTTGATGTTCACCTTGGCATCGGCCTGGGCTACGTCTTCGATGCGCTCCAGCTTATCCAAGGCCTTCACGCGGCTCTGGGCCTGCTTGGCTTTGCTGGCTTTGGCCTTGAACCGCTCAATAAACCGCTCGGCCTGCTTGATCTGAGCCTGCTGGTTTTCGAAAGCGCCCTTCTGAATGGCGTTGCGCTCCTCCTTTTCTTCGAGGTAGTAGCTGTAGTTGCCGGCGTAGGGCACCAGCTTGCCGCCGGTTACTTCCACGGTGGTGTTGGTGGTGCGGTCCAGGAACTCCCGGTCGTGGCTCACGATGATAACGGCACCTTCGTAGCCGGCCAGGTAGTTTTCAATCCACTTGATACTGGGCAAGTCCAGGTGGTTGGTGGGTTCGTCGAGGAGCAGCAGGGAAGGCTGCTGGAGCAGGATTTTAGCCAGCATCACGCGCATACGCCAGCCGCCCGAAAACAGCTTCAGCGGCTTCTGCAACTCCTCGGTGGTGAAGCCCAGGCCTTCCAGGATTTCCTCGGTGCGGGCCTGCATGGTGTAGCCGCCCAGCGACTCGAAGCGGTCCTGCAGGGCGGCCAGCTTTTCTACCAGGTCGTCGGTGTAGTTGGTTTCAAACTCCAGCAGCACCTCGTCAATCTTCTTCTGCACGTCCAGGGCCTCGGCGAAGGCCTGCATGGCCACAATCAGGATGGGCTCGTGGGAGTCGTAGCTCAGCAAATCCTGGTTGAGGAAGCCCAGGCTCACGTCCTTGCTCATGGAGATGGAGCCGCCGTCGGGCTTGTACTCGCCCACCAGGATGCGCAGGAGCGTAGATTTGCCCCGGCCGTTGAGCCCGATCAGGCCAATCTTATCCTTGGGTTTGATGTGGAGGCTGGCCTTGTCGTAGAGCGTGCGCGAGCCGAAGTGGAAGTCGAGGTCGGTAATGGAAATCATCCTACTTTGCGGGGTATCAGGCCGCAAAGGTACGGGTTTAGGCAGGGTACCCAATCTTAGACCACTACTTAGCTATAGATAAGCTTGTCGTAAGCGCCAGAATTTTATGTCTAAACGATTATTAGCGACTATTTCGCTTACTGCCAGCTCGTTTTGTATTTATGGACAGACTACCCCGGCCTACAAACCGGAAGTGTCTTCCGCTAACCGCCGGGAAACTGGCGTAGTGCTGGGCCTCAACTATTCCCGCTACCTGTTTGGGGAAGTTGGCTACTTCCGCAGCTCTGTATATGAGATGGGTGGGTTTGAGATGAACTCCACTACTCTATCCGCCGGCAGCGAATTCTCCTACGTAGACCGGCTCCTGGTAGCGCCCAAAGTGCAGGCACGGGTGCAGCTGTTCTTTCTGCAGGCCAGCTTAGCCCCTATCCTCTACACCGATTTCAAGCAGGCCTCTCTGAAGCTCCGCCCCGAAATCGGGCTGGGACTATACAATGGCGGCTTATCGTACGGCTATAATGCGGGCATCGTCAACAACAGCTTCCATGGGATAAACAAGCACGTTTTCACCGCACGTTACTTCCTGACCCGTAAGCGAAAAACACTGCATGAGTACGACCAGAAAGGCCGAAAGATGCGATGATTGTACCAAATGGCTGGCCTTGTCGTAGAGCGTGCGCGAGCCGAAGTGGAAGTCGAGGTCGGTAATGGAAATCATCCTACTTTGCGGGGTATCAGGCCGCAAAGGCACGAGTTTGCAAGAGGGAAAATCTGTTTCTTTGCCGTAGCAAATTCTATTGTCTTATACCACTTCTATTGTCTTATACCACATGCCTTCTCCATTCGATCAAAATCTACTACCAGAGTTCGAAAGCGTCCGAGGCGAAAAAGAACAAATTCTATGGACTGGCAAACCAGCCTTCGTGCCATTTGTTCTGGGAGGTTTACTAGCAGGGCTCCCCGGCATTGGGTTCGGCCTGACATGGTTGTTAGCTAGCGAGGCGTTTACCGCTGATAAGACTAGCGTGGTTTGGAACTGGGGCTTTTTCTGGCTTATCGGCCTGCTGCCGCTAGGCCAGGGAATCTGGGCTTTTCTTAGCCGCTTCCTTTCTTACAGCAACACTGTATACGCCTACTCTAACCGCCGCATTATTATACGAACCGGATTCTTCGGTACGCATTTTAAGTCCATTGATTTCGACAAGATATCTGATACGGAAGTTACCGTCAATGCAATTGAACGGCTTTACAACGTAGGGTCAATTCGATTCTTCTCCGGCCGAACTGAATCGGATGAGGGCAACGTGAGCAAGTTGTATGATTACTGGAATGCTATCAGCCTGCCATACGAAGTATTTCGGCGGGTTAAGGAAGTGATTCTGGATATTAAAACAGACTACACGTATCCCAATGCCCTGAGACCAGAAGTTAATCCCGGCTATACTACAAGGTATTCCAAAGAATAGGAAATCTATACCCCCTCAAACACCTCCGCCCACTCCATTTGCAGCTCCGGCAGTGTGGCTACCGGTATCGGGCCGGGTGTGTAGAACTCGCCGCGCAGCTGGTAGCGGCCGTCTTCGCCCAGCAGGTAGATGACCACGTTTTTCTGCTCGGGCGTCACCATCCAGTATTCGCGCACGCCGGCTTCCTCGTAGAGGTCGAATTTTTCCTTGGTGTCGCGGGAGACGTTGCCGGGCGAGAGGATTTCGATAATCCAGTCGGGGGCGCCCAGGCAGCCACGGTCGTCGAGTTTCTGCGGGTCGCAGATGACGCAGATATCCGGCTGCACCACGGTTTCGATGCTGGCGTCGCCGTTGGGCGTGCTGCGCACGAGGCGGACATCGAAGGGCGCGTGGTAGATTTTACAGGATTTCCCGCGCAGAAACTGCATAATCGGCAGCTCCATATTGCGGGTAATATCCTGGTGCTGCCGCTTGGGGGCCGGGCTCATCAAGCGTACTTTTCCGCGGATGAGCTCCACCCATTCCGTCAACTGCCAGGTCAGGTAGTCGGCGTAGGTGTAGCGGCGCGTCAGGTCGAGTTGGGATATATCGGTTATCGGAGCCATAGCGCAAGTTGTACGTTGCAGAGGTAAAGATAAGCGGCAAACCGCCTCTCCCCTGCCCGCGTACACTCCGCCATGAAGCTGCTCTTCCTGCCTGCCACCCTCCTGCTATCCTTCAGCGCCTGCACCTCCACCGAGCGAGAAACGGCCTCCAACCAAACCCCGGAAACCCTGCCGCCCAACCTGCTGGCCGAGGTATCGACCACCGAAACCGTGGGCGAAACCGGCCGCAGCCACGGCTACATCCGGCGAATCTACCAGCAGAAAGGCCAGTACTACGTGACGGTGGACTACATCCAGTTTCTGAGCGGGGAGGCCGCCGTAGCCGCCGCCCGCCGCCGGGGCGACGCCGCCGTGGACGTGAAGGCCAACGGCGACACCACCTATTCCGTCTTCAACGACTACTACATCGTGAACGAGCAGCCGCGCCTGCGCACCCTGCGCCTGAGCCCGGAAGCCACCATTACGCTGTGGCGCAGCGCCGAAACCGGTCTGGAGCAGTACCCCGCCACACCCGCGCAGCTGCAGGAAAAAGACCCGCAGGCCCTGGAATTGTCGCCCTTCATCATCGAAACCCACCGCGGGCAGGCCGTGAGCCTCTCGCAGCAATATGTCCCCTGAAAGCACTTGGCCCGCCGTCATTCCCTCAACCTGATGAGTTGACAATAAGCTCGATACTCAGCAGAGGGCTACATTTCCGGCACCCCGGCGCCACGCAGCCGTATACAGCCCGTATCCATCCATCCAAACAACCGAACCCATGGCAACTGCCCCTTCCATTACTCCCGACGAAAACGATGACCGCTCCGCCAACGCCGCCCAGGGCCGGCAGGAAGGCGGCACGGTAGGCCAGACGGCCGGTAAACCAACCTATGGCAGCGGAGGCTATGAGCTGAACCTGGACGCCGAAGCCAACGAAGAAGGTGGCTCGGGCAGCGCCAGCTCCTCCACGGCCAAGTCCAGCCGGGAGCAGCCCGCCGACGACAAGGAATAGCCTTTGATAGCAGAACAACCAGCCGCCCGGCTTCCGCAGAACTAAATTCTGCGGAAGCCGGGCGGCTAGTTTTATTGTAGAGGGAAAGGTGCTACAGCCCAATCAGCGGTTATACAGCACGTCGAACCGTCCCGTTTGAATTTCTACCGTGCTGGCCGGCTTATCTACGTTGGCCAGCCGGCCCCGAAAGGTGCCCGATACAATCCAGGCCACGGTGTCGATTTTGGTGATGGTGACGCTGCCGCCGAGCCGGGCGCTGCTCTGGTAAGTGGTGCCCTGGCGGTTATCGGCAAAGGTAAGCTGGGTTTGCGGGGTATCCAGCGGGTAGGTGCCCACGCCCACCAACGAGTCCAGGGTGAGCGTGAAGGCCTGGTCGAGCTGAAAGCCGGTTCGCGTCGCGCTTACCAGCAAGTGCAGCCGCCCTCCCTGGGGGTAGGCCGAGGCTTCCACTTTATTGTCCGTGCAGCCATAGATGCCGCAGCGCTGGCCCCCGGGCACCCAGGCGTCGCCATTCAGCTGAAAGCCCAGGGTTTCGGCCCCGGAGGTTGTAGCCGGCGGCAGGCCCTGATCGGGCGTGGCGTTATCTTTCTTACACCCGGTCAACAACAGTAGTACGGTGCTCAGCACCGGCAGCCAACGTCTCATAGCACAGCAGGTAAAGCCGCCGGCTCCGCGCCAGCGCTACTGCCGGGTATACGAAAGCTGTGCCACCTCTGCCCGAAGCCCGCCCTTCAGCCTGGCTGCTACCCTACAAACGGTGCCCGGAACGCCGGCACGGCCCGCTTGTTTGTGGCTTGCTCGTAGGCGTAGGCCAGGCCCAAAAGCGGCCCTTCCTGCCAGGCCGCGCCCACAAACGACAACCCCACGGGCAGCCCGTGCGCCTGCCCCATGGGCACCGTAATGTGCGGGTAGCCCGCCATAGCAGCCGGCGACGAAAACCCGGGGCCTTTCCAGGAGTCCCCGTTGATGAGGTCGATGGCGGTAGCGGGCGAGTTGGTAATGGCTACCAGCGCATCGAGACGGTTATCGGTCAGCACTTTGTCGAGCACGCGCTGCGCCCCCTCGTGCGACTTGCGCCGGGCGGCCTGGTACTTGGCACTTTGCAGGCCTTCCAGCTTATCGGCCATTTCCAGGATTTCCTGCTGGAAGAAGGGCATGGCCTTGGCCTTGTTTTCAGTGTTAAAGCGGATGACGTCGGTGAGGGTTTTGACCGGGGCACCGGCCGTGGCCAGGTACTGGTTTACGCCGTCCTTGAACTCGTAAAGCAGCACTTCATACTCATCCTCGCCCAATGGGTCAATCAGCTTTTCCACCTCCACTTCCACTAGGGTGGCGCCTTGGGCCCTGAGCACCGCCAGCGCGGCCTGCAGCATGGGCACCGAGTCGGACGAGCCGGTGAGGTGGTTTTTCTCCACGCCCAGGCGCTTGCCTTGCAGGGCGCCGGGCTTCAGAAAGGTGGTGTAGTCGGACTGGGCTTTGCCGGCGCCGGCCTGGGTGGCGGCATCGGTGGCATCGGGGCCGGCCAGGGCGCCCAGCAGCAGGGCCGCGTCGCGCACGGTACGCGTCATGGGGCCGGCCGTGTCCTGAGTGGCCGATATGGGAATGATGCCCGTGCGGCTCCAGAGGCCCACGGTGGGTTTCAGCCCCACCAGCCCGCAGCACGAGGCCGGCGACACAATGGAGCCGTCGGTTTCGGTGCCAATGGCTAGGGCGCAGAGGTTGGCCGCCGCCGCCGCACCCGAGCCGGAGCTGGAGCCGCTGGGGCTGCGGTCGAGGATGTAGGGGTTTTTCACCTGGCCGCCCACGCTGCTCCAGCCGCTGGTGCTGCGCGTGGAGCGGAAGTTGGCCCACTCGCTCAGGTTGGTTTTGCCCAGCAGCACGGCCCCGGCCGCCCGCAGCTTCTGCACGATAAAGGCGTCCTGCGCCGCCTTGTTGCCCGCCAGTGCCAGGGAGCCGGCCGTGGTAGGCTGCTGGTCATGGGTGTTGATGTTGTCTTTGATGAGCACCGGAATGCCGTGCAGGGGCCCGCGGACCTTGCCGGCCTTGCGCTCCGCGTCCAGCTGGTCGGCCAGGGCCAGGGCGTCGGGGTTTACGATGCGCACACTGTTCAGCCGCGGGCCGGCCTGGTCTATGGCCTGAATCCGGGCCTGATACAGCTCCACCAGCCGGCGGGACGTCAGCTGCCCGCTTTGCATCTTCTCTTGCAGGCCAGCTACGGTGGCCTCCTGCAGCTCAAACGCGTCGTTGGCCAGGCCAGCTTCACCCTCGGCGGCCGCGGCGGGCTTATCGGGGCTGGGGGAGCAGGCGGGCAGCGAAAACGTGGCGAGGGTGAGGCCGGCCAGGGAGCCGTTGCGCAGGAAGATTCGGCGGTTCATCAGGAGAGAATTTGGCGGTAAGATAGACCCTCGCCCCCCACATTTCCGAATGCCTGAGCTGAGGTGCCCCGGCCCGCCCGCGCGAGCATGACGCTACCGGGCCTCGGCTTTGGCTCCCAGCAGCGCTTCCAGAGCCTTCAGCCGCTCGGCCAGGCTGGCCAGCTCTGCCGTAGCCTGCGTTTGCTGCCGGGTGAGCTGGGCCTGGGCTTGCTGGCGCAGGGTTGCGTTCTGCTTTTCCAGGGCCTCTACCCGGCGGGCCAGTTCCTGGGTGGCACTCACGTTCAGCATGGCCAGGGCCTCGTAGTCCACGGTGCGCACGTCGGCATGCTCCAGGCCGAACACGAACACGCGCTGGCCGGCCAGCTGCCGGACCCCACGCACCAGCAGCGTGCTGCTGCCGGCCGCCTTCACCGTGCCCACGACTTCACCGGCCGGGCCAATAAGCTTGACGCGCTGACCAGCTTTGGTGTCGGCAGGCAGGGCCGCAGGCAGTGTCAGGCGCAGCAGGGAGTCGCCTTGCGCTTCGACCTGACTGGCCAGGGCGTACACGTCGGGCAGGAAGCCGGCATGCTGGCTCACGGCCTGCGGAAACACCTGCTCAACTTCCTGGGCAATGACTTTTTTGAACTGCCGGGCACCGTACTGCACCCGGTCGCGCATGGTATAGTCGGTGATGCGCAGCTGCCGGAGCAAAGCCAGATCAGCCACCTGGTCGCTCAGGCCGATAATGGATTTCAGGCGCTGGTCGGAGGTGGCGTTGAACTCGGTGGCCAGCACCCGGCCCGTGGCGCGGATGCTCACCGGGCCGGTGTTGTTGGTGGCGTAGTTTACCTGCCCGCTGCCGTTGAGGTAGCCGTAGTTGAAGTTGCCGGGCGTGACGGAGCGCTGCACGTCGAGCGGGTAAGTCGGCGCCGTGGTGCCGATGCCTACGTTTGTGCCGCTGAAGGTCATGTAGTTGGCGCCGCTCACGTTGGGACCGTCTGAGAGCTTGAGCTTGTAGCCGTCATTGGCGTCGAGACCAATCGAGGCCCAGGCATTGCCCGGCGAGTGCACCACCATGTAGGGGCTGTTCTGACGGATTTCCAGCGGGCCGTTCGGCAGGGCGGCATTATTGAAGCCGGAGCCGATGCCCAGCTGGCCATTTTTCAGCACCATCTGCTGGGTACCGCCGCCCGCGTTGAACTGCCCGTCGTTATGCACGCCGCCGCTGTACCAGGCAAAGGCCTCGCCCGAGCGGAAGTACTGGGTGCCGTCTTGCACCCCAATGCCGTAGTCGGCGTTCCAGAGCCCTATCATCTGCCGGGTGCTGGCCCCGAAGCTCAGGGTGCCGCGCACCCGCCCGCTGCCGTTCACGTCAAGCAACGCTTCGGGCGAAGTGGTGCCGATGCCTACGCCCCCGCCGCCCTTGGGCAGCAGGTTCAGGTGCTGGTTGAGGTTAGTCCCCGCCCCGTAGAGGGAGTTGTAGCCAATGCCCACGCCCTGGGTGCCGTTGGAATGGCGAAACTCGGCCCCGTTGCCGGCTTCGTTGAAGTCCCCGGTGACGTACAGCGTCCGGCCGGTGGCGTGGGTGCCGCTACGGGGCATACTCTGCACGTCCAGCCGATTGCCGGGCGTGTTGTTGCCGGTCCCGATGCCCACGTCACCGTTGCTTTCAAAGCTCACGTTGGGCGTGGTCCCCGCGTTGTCATCGGAGTAAAAGCGGATGGGAGCCGCATTGGTTACCAGGCGCATATAGTTGCCGCTGATGCGCGAGTACAGGCCCAGGTCGGAGGTGCTGGTGATGGTGGCGCCCCCGCGCTGAATCACGCCGGCGGGCAGCAGCAGGCCGCCGCCGCTGGTTACGCTCAGCCCGCTCGTGCTACCGTTGCCGATCAGCTGGTTGGTGCCCAAATTCAGGTTCTGAGTGGCGGTGTGGTTGCCCAGGTTGTCGGCCCCGGCGGGTAGAGCCACGGTATTGCCCCCACTGATGCCCAGCGTCAGGCCGTTGAGGGTAAGCTGCTGGGCGTCGGTGGGCAGGGCCTGGGTCGTGAGCTGACCGTTGTCGGTGGCCGTGACCATGCGGGTACCAGTGCCGGCCAGGCCATCGATACGGGCCGCGCCGGCCACGTGCAGCTTGGCCTGGGGGCTGCCCGTGCCGATGCCCAGGCGGGCGCCGGCATTGTCCCAGTAAAGCTGCCCGGCGTTGCCGGCCAGCTTGGTGCCGTCGCTGTAGACCACGCTGCCGGCGGGCTGAGAGGTAGTAGCATTGTTGAGGCTGATAACTGGGGCCTCGGGCTGGAAGCTGAAGCTGAGCTTGGCGTAGCCGGCCCCGTTCTGATAGCCCTGGGTGTGCACCACGTTGCTGGTCAGCGCGGGGTCGGCGTAGGAGGAGCCGCCGCCGGCGCCGGCGTTGCCGTGACTCATACCGCCCCCGTAGTAGCCGCCCCCGCCGCCGGCCGCGCCCCAGCTGGTACCACCGATCAGGCCGGCACCCACGCCCGGTCCGGCCGGGCTCGTGCCGCAGTAGCAGTACTGCTGCGGCGTGCCGCCCGTGGTGCCGCCGGCCGTTTGGGTACCGCCGGTGCCGGGTGTCCCCGTGGGGTTGTTGCCCGTGGGCACCAGACCGTCGCCGCCCACAAGGCCGCCGCCGGGCCCGCCCCGGGCGTAGTAGCCCGAGCCGCCGCCGCCGCCGGCTACCAGCACCCGGTTGGTGAGGGCTGTGCCGCCGATGCGGATGTCGGTAGCGCCGCCGCCTGGTTCGCTGCCGCGCCCCCCGCCGTTGTAGCCCCCTTCCTGGTACAACGTACTGGGATTATAGCCCCGGTCGCCGCCTACTTCGATGGTCAGCACCTGACCCGGCGTTACGGCCAGCGTGGCCTGCACCCGGCCACCCCGGCCCCCGCGGTAACAGTTCGAGCAGTTATCGATGGTGCGGCCCCGGGCCCCGGCTATATCTACCTGCACGCTGGTCACGTTGGGCGGCACGGTCCAGGTCTGGGAGGCCCCGGTGAAGCCGAAGGTCACGGCCTGGGGGCCGTTGGCGTTGGCACTGACCGGGAGGCCCTGCACGGCGTCGGTCCAGAAAAAGCCGTTCCAGGTGTTGAGCTTAGCCGCGTCCGTATTATAGATGGTCAGCCCCACGGCCGGGCTCTGGATAGCGTCGCGCTGGGCCTGGCTCATGCGCGGGGGCAGCAGGCCCTTGGTGGTCGAAGTCAGGTCGAGCACAGCCGACGGCGCGGGCGTAGCCGTACCGATGCCCACTCCACCGGTGGTTTGCGCCCGGGCGGCCGGTAAGCTGCCCAGCATGGTTGTCAGCAGGCACAGATAGCGTAGTGGTTTCTTCATAGCGGAGCGCGGAAAAAGAGCATGAGAAGGCAACGGCCACAAAGCTCTTTCCCGGCACCCCGCGCCGCAACCCGCACGTGTACCGCATTTGGGGGTATCGGCGCACATTCGCGGCCAAGCGGAAACGCCCCGTCAGCTTTCCGGCCAACGGGGCGTTTCTGCTGGCACTATCCCGTCACTACCGGCGCACCAGCCGCAGGGTGGTCTGCTCGGTGCCCTGCCGCGCCGTGAGGGTGTAGAGGCCCGGGCGCAGCGCCGCCGTGGCCTCAGCGGGCAGGGAAGCGGCTCCGTTCAGCAGCGGCAGGGCCTGGCGCAGTACCGTGCGGCCCAGGGCGTCCTGCACCGTCAGCTGCAGGGGCTGGCCGGGCTTGGCGCCGGGCAAAGTCAGGCGCAGGGCCTGGCCCGGGCCGAAGGGGTTGGGCCAGGCCTGGCTGCCCACGGCCAGCACCGAGGCGCGCCGGGCCGTTACCACATTGCTTTCGGTGGAATAGTCGGCCGCAACGGGGGTGCCGTACTCGCGCGAGGTGTAGTAGAGGTCCAGCACGGGCTGAGCCGAGTTGTTGCGCCAGAACTGGTCAAAGTAAAACGGTGTCTTGCCTCCCTGCTGCATTCCAAAGGACGAAAGCAGAATGGCCGGAGCCGGCTGGCCGAAAAGATATACGCTGTCCTGCCGCACGGTGCGGCTGCGAATTTGCAGCACCGGCAAGGCATCGGAGCCGGCGGGGCTGCCCGCCACCGGAATCTGCAGCGTGCCCCAGCCCGCCACTGAGTCGACGTAGGTGTAGCGCTGCACCAGCCGGATGGGGGCATTATTGAGGAGAAGGGCCTGGACCGTGAGCGTGCCCTCAGTGGCTACCCGGAAAGAGCGCCGGCTCATGTCGCCGGCCGTAAGGGGCAGGGGCAGGTTGGCCACCCCCTCGGGGCCGTAGCGCAGGGTTTGTGCGTCCACCACCACCTTGTCGTTGGGCCCGCCCGTAATGGCCGTAATAGCGGCTTCCTGCCGCTCCATCGTGCGGCCCAGGGCCAGCCAGCCGTTGGAAGCCAGCGCCCCATACACGGTGTAGTTGTACGCCAGATTGCCAAACACGGCCTGCCGGGGCTGCGTCCACTGAGCGCCGGCAATGCCGCCCGTGACCGGAGCGGGTTCCCGCGCAAAGGTGTAGGGTGCTCCTTCTGCCACGAGCGTGCGGTAGTCCCAGGTTTGGTTGGCGCCGGTGGGAGTAACTGCAGCTCCGGTGGGCAGGGCAGCATCCTGGTACCTTTCTACCGTGGCCGCTGAGGCCGGAAAGGTAGCTTGGGTGAGGGTAATGGGGGTTTGAGCCAGGGCCGGCAGCGTGAGCAGCGAGGCCAGAGACAGAAGCGTAACGTTTTGCATAGCAAGAAGGTAAGGTAAAAGGAAACGAAATGCGGCATGCGGTACCCCGTACCGGCAGCGGCCGGCTGAAACTACCAAAGCAGCCCCACAAATATGCCGGGGCACCGTCAGTCTTTCAAGCCTGCGCTGTACCGCATTTGCGGGTAAGCCAGCAGTTGCGCCACCGACGCCCAGCCCCGTCCTTTGCAGCCATGAATTTCCCCGTCCGGCTGGCTTTGATTGAAGACGACCCCGAAGTGCGCGAGCTGCTGCACGGCTACCTGTGCCGCCAGCCTGAGCTGCGGTGCGTGCTGCTGGCCGAGTCGGTAGAAAGCTTCCTGCAGCAGCTGCCCGACGTGCTGCAGCCACCTCAGGTGCTGCTGCTCGACATCCACCTGCCCGGCCTCAGCGGCCTCGATGCCCTGCCCCTGCTGCGCCAGCGCCTGCCCGAGGTCGAAATCATCATGCAAACCGTGTTCGACGATGCCGACCGCATCTACCGGGCGCTGTGTGCCGGGGCCTCGGGCTACGTGCTCAAGAACTCCTCCCTCGAAGAATACAAGGCAGCTGTGCTGGAAGCGGCCCGAGGCGGGGCTCCCATGAGCCGGGCCGTGGCCCGCAAGGTGCTGGCCCACTTCAAGCCCTCAGCCACCCTGCAGCCCGACCTCCTTTCGGCCCGGGAGCGGGAAGTGGTGCAGGCTATGGTCGATGGCCTGAGCGACAAGCAGGTAGCTTCCCGTCTCGGGCTGTCGGTAGAAACGGTGCGCACCTACGTCAAGCGCATCTACAAGAAGCTGGAAGTAGGCAGCCGCACCGAGTTGATGAGCCGGGCCGCCAAAGGCCAGCTCTAGGCCCACAATGGGTAAAGAAAGGCAAGTTGGATATTTCGTTGCTGAGGCAGCTACGCGGGCACGCGCAGCTGCACCCGGAAGCCCCCGCCCGGCACGGGACCGGCCTGCAGTTGTCCGCACAGGGCCTCGGCCCGCTGCCGCATGTTGCGCAGGCCCATGCCGCTGCGGGTGGCCGGGGCGGGGGCCGCGGGTGCATCGTCGAGCACAGTGAGCTGCAGGGTGCCGGGCGTTTTCTCCAGTTTCACCTGCACCTGGGTGGCCCCGCGGGCATGGCGTGCGGCGTTGGTCACGGCTTCTTTGAAAACCAGGTAGAGGTGCTGGCGCATGACGGGCGCAATGGGGTCGTGGTCGTGCAGGCCGCTGGCTTCGAGGTGCGTTTCCAGGCCGGCAGGCACGGCCGTTTGGTCGAGGTGGTCACGCATCCGGTCAAGCAGGGCCCCCACGGTGTCGGCTTCGGCATCAATGCTCCACACAATGTCGCGCATGGTGCCGGCAGCGGCGCGGCTGTTGGTCAGCAGGCGGTCGAGGGCGGGCTGGGGCGCGGGCTGGGTCTGGCGCAGCAGTTCGGCCTGCAGGCTCACGCGGGTAAGCAGGGTGCCTACCTCATCGTGCAGGTCGGCGGCAATTCGGTTGCGCATGCGCAGGGCCTCGGCGGTTGTAGCTAGTATATGGCGGGCCCGCTGCCGCACAATTACCAGCGTCACCAGCAGCCCCACTCCTACCAGCACCCCCACGAACAGCAGGGTGCGCTGCCGGAGCAGAGTTTCGCGGGCCTGGGTGCGCAGGCGCAGGCGGGCCAGCTGCTGCTCCTTTTCCTGGGTTTGGTAGAGGGTGTGCATTTCGCGGGCGTGGCGGGCACTGGACTCCTCAAACATACTGTCGCGCAGCACGGTGAGGCGCTGCTGGTGCAGCAGGGCTTCGCGGTAGCGCCCCAGCTGGCTCAGGGCCGGCACCAGCTCCTTCAGGGCCTGCAGCTCATCGTTCAGCTGCCGGGCCTGGCGGGCGCGGGCGCGGGTAGGCTCCAGCCACTGCACGGCCGCGGTGTATTGCCCCTGCTGCCGGGCCAGCGTACCCCGCAGCAGGTCCAGCACCAGCTGCACGCCCAGGTAGCGCGGAGGCGGATAGCTGGCGTAGGCCGAGTCGAGCAGCTGTGCGGCCTGGGGCAGCAGCTGCTGCCGGAGGGCATAGGTAGCTAGGCTGGCCAGCGCCACGGCGGTGTTGGCCGAGTCCTGGGTTTGCCGCGTCAGGCTCAGGGCCTGCCGGTAGTAGCGCGCGGCCAGCGGGTAGTCGGGAATGAGGGCGGCGCAGTCGGCCAGGTTGAAATAGATGCCCGTCAGGCGCCGGGCCTGGTCCGGGTCGTGGGCGGGTACCGTGCGCAGGGCCTCCTGGCCGTAGCGAAGGCCGGGTCGGGGGTCTTTCAGCAGAGAATAGGCGTAGCAAAGCCACTCGCAGGCCGTGCTCAGGCGGCTGGAGTCGTGGTCGGCCAGGGCCATGCGCCGGGTTTGCAGCATCTGGATGATGGCCAGGCTGGGCTGGTTTTCGTGCAGGTAGTGGCCGGCCAGGTTGGCCAGCAGCTCGGCCCGCACCGCCCGCGGCACTCCCGGGCGGCGCACCAGCTCACCAACCAACGGCGCGGTGGCCGGCGTTACCCGGCGAGTTGCTACCGCCAGCTGCACCGTCAGCGGCCAGCGCCCAAGCTGGCGCAGGCTGTCGAGGCGGGTGAGGGGAGCCGCCCACCCCGGCAAAGCCAGCATACACACGCTCACCAGACAATACAACCACTTCTTCATAGCAAACCGCTGGCCGGCGCCCACAGCCGACGCGGCGCCCCAAGGTACAGCCTGAATGGCGGTCATGCTATCCGGGCTCAAAGCAGCTCAACTCAGGCCGTCGGCGGCGCCTCAGGGCGGGGCTTGTTGCGCTGGCATTTCTCTCCGCAGTACTTTACCTCATCCCAGCAGCTGCGCCACTTCTTGCGGTACTCGAAGGGCCGGCCGCAGGTCAGGCAGGTTTTGCTGGGCAGGTTGCCTTTGGTGAGTTTGGTGGGCAGGGAAGAAGCGCGGGGCATAGTGAAGCAGAGGTTAGCGCACGGTGCCGGGTGCGGGCATAGTGGCGGGAGCCGAGGAAGTTTCGCTGGTCTGCCTAGCTATTTTCAGCGGCACGCCCAGGCTGTGCAACATCCCGCTGATAAGCGCCTGCTGCCAGATGGCAAAAACCGACAGGCGCCGGTCCCGGCTCGACTGAATGGTGCCCACTTTCAGCTCCTGGCCGGGCCGGCGCGGGTTGTTGTTGCGAATCAGCAGCCCATCCACCAGCTTCGACTTGGCCTTAACCAGCACCTTCTTCAAGCCCCGGTCCCTGTGCTCAGTGAGCAGCTTCAAATGCAGGTCGGAGTAGCGGGCCCACATTTTCCCCTCTACCCCCTGCTGATCGGCGGTGAAGGCAAACCGCACCTGCTCTACCGTGCCGCTCCGAAACCGGGCCGAGCGGCCCGGCACCGTAATCGGGTTCAGAATGCTGAACGGCGCACGGCCAAAGGAGCCCGTCACGGTATGGCGCCCGTCAGCCCGGAGCAGCGGCACCCGGATGGTGGCCCGAACGAAACTACGCTGCTGAAACCAGGCGGAGGCCCGGGCCTCCGCCACTGGGGCCACACGCACCCGGGCGGGGTCGTTGCTGATATTATCGAAGGTACCGGTAAGCCCGGTGATGCTGACGTGGCCCAGCTGCGGGCTGCGCGGAGAGCGGTACGCAAACCAGATATTGCCCCCGGTGATGCGCAGGCGGCGCAAATCAAAGCGCCCGGGCAGGCGGCGCAGCTGCTCCGGCGTCACCACCGAGCGTTTGGGGTTAAGGGGGTAGCGCCCGTCGCCGGCCACGCGCATTACGGGGCGCGTCAGAGTCAGCTCCCGGGCGCGCCAGTAGCCGTTGCGGGTTAGCCGGCCCCAGTCGATGCCGGTGGCCTGCAGCTGGGGCGTCCACACGCGGATGTGCGACATCTGGTGGCGTTTGCGCTGGCTTAGCTCCCGCAGCGGCATAGTGGGCGTCAGAAAAAGGGTACTGAGCTTCAGGCTACGGGCAACGGTAGATAGGGCCAGCTGCTGGTAGCTCAGGCGGTAGAAAGGCGCATCAAACAGTACCGAGCCCGGCCCGGTGCGCACCTCCCAGCTGCGGGCATACAGGATCCGGTCGGGGTCAGCAGCGGCAGCTTTATCAATGCGCAGCTGCTGGCCCAGGATGCGTACCTGCCGGGCCTGCGGTGCCCTCTCCAGCCCTGCTATCCGCACTTGCCCCCCGTCCACAGCAAAAGCCGAGAGCTGAAAGCGAGGAAAAACCCCGGCCAGCACCTCATACACGGGTGGCGGCGGCACCGCGGGCAGGGTGAGGGCCAGCGTGGGGCGGTGCAGCCGCAGGGTATCGGCCCGAAAGATGCCCTGACTGAGCGGCCGGGCCCGCAGGCCGGTAAGTGTGCCCGTGGGTAGCACCAGCGAAACCCGCACACCCGGCGTGCGGCGGGCGCTGACCGGCACCAGCGGCTGCACACCCAGCGAATCGAGCCGAAGCTGACCGGTACGGGTGGAAAACGTGAGCCTGCCCAGCCGCAGCCGGTGCGCCAGGCCCGCCGCCCGGGCCTGAGCGGCTTGCAGCTGCCAGGCCGCGGCGTAAGCCACGCGCTGGGTGTCGAGGGCGCCGGCTGCGCTCAACAGCACATCCTGCCCGGTAACCCGGGCCTGCCCCACGGCTACCGAATCCTGCCTGGTGCGGCGATAGGCAGCCCGAGCATCCTGCACGCCCAGGTGCGCTATGCGCAAGCCATCCAGGGGCAGACGCTGGTGCAGGGGTCGGGGGTCGGGGGCGGGCAACAGGTGGCCCGTCAGGCGCAGGTGGGGAGCTTGCAGCACGATGCTGTCGATGGGCACTATGCGGCGGCGTACCAAATCCCAGAGGCCAATGCCCGCCACGCGCAGGCGAGCCGCAGCGAGCTGCACGGCCAGCGAGTCGGAAGCCACTAGCTGCCGGCTGGGGCGCAGGCGGATGTGGTGCAGGGTGAGGGTGCGCCGCCAGAGGCTGGTGTGCAGCTCCCCGAGCTGCAGTTGGTAATGGCCGTGGGTGCGCCGTGCTACCTGCTGCTCGGCCTGGCGGCGCAGCCAGGGGTCGAGCAGAAAGTGAACCGCCAGGGCCAGGCCAGCCAGCAGCACCAGGAAGCCACCCACCCACCATGGCCAGCGCGGCCGGCGGCCGGCCGGCAGCTTCGGGGAGGGCGCAACGGTAGCAGGAACGGATAAGGACACAGCAGCGGGAAAAGCGGCGACAAACGAAGGCTGAACGTGAAGGCCGGCAAATAGTTGAGCTGCGACGGGCCCGCCCGCAAATCAAACGACCCTACTGGCGGGAGTAGCGTAGAACCCCTACTTTTACCTGCTACCACACCTTGCGTACCGTACTCTATGGCTGAACTCGACGCGTTGGGACCGGCGGTGCTGCTCAGCATCCGCCACGCCTTCACCAGCTACAAAGCCCTGGCCGACCGTGCCCTGGCCCAGCTCACGCCCGCTGACTGGCTGGCGGTGCCCGGCTCCGAAAGCAACAGCGTAGCGGTGCTGGTGCAGCACATGGTGGGCAACCTCCGCTCCCGCTTTACCAATTTCTGGACCACCGACGGGGAAAAGCCTACTCGCCGCCGCGACCAGGAGTTTGAGCAACCCACTACGGCCGAGCCCGCCGTGCTCCTGACCGAATGGGAAGCGGCCTGGCAGATTCTGTTCGACCTGCTGGACGCCATGCAGCCCGCCGACTTGCTGCGGACCGTCACCATCCGGGGCGAGGCCTACACGGCGCTGGGGGCTTTGCAGCGGCAGGTGGCGCACTACGCCGCGCACGTGGGCCAAGTGGTGCTGCTGGCCAAGCTCTGGCGCGGTCCGCAGTGGCAAACGCTCAGCATCCCGCGCGGGCAGAGCGACCAGTTCAACCAGCAGATGCAGCTGGCGGCCGGCCGCTAAGCCCGTCGTTTCTTTCTGGCACTTCGCCGCCCTTCTTTCGCTTCCGTCTCTGCTCCTTCCGATGTCCAAAATGCCTTTATCTTGCAGCCAACCCTCCCAGGCGGCTGCTGAGACTAGCTGCGCATCTTCTTCTATGCTCGCCATCACCTCCATTCTGAATCCGCAGAGTGCCGCCCGCATCAATGGCATCATCAAGAGCCTGGAGGCAGAGTTCGGGCTCGACGACGTGCAGGCCACGCCCGACCCGCACATCACCTACCAGCTGGCAGGAGTGCGTAAGCTTTCATCCCTAAAGGCGGTGCTGCAGGAGGTGGCCCGCACCACAGCGCCGTTTGCGGCCTTCACGACCGGGCTGGGCGTGTTTCCGGGGCCCAACCCGGTTATCTACATCCCGGTGCTGCGCTCCGATGGTCTCAACCAACTGCACCGCCGCATTCTGCGCACCACCGCGCCGCTGTGCTTGCGCACCGATAAGTTCAGCGGGCCCGACTGCTGGCTGCCGCATATTTCCCTGGCCTTGCACGACACCACACCCGATTTGCTGGGGCCGGTGCTGCAGTACCTCAACCAGCAAACCTTCAACCTCAAGCTCAGCATCAACAACCTGGCGATTCTGCGGCAGGAAGACGACAAGTTTGTACCGGAGAAGATATTTCCGTTTGAGGGCCACAAGCACGAGGCCGCGCCTACCCTGTTTGCGGCCTCCGGCGCGGCGGCGCGTTAGGGCTTGCAGCAGCCTGGCTTGTAATCTGGCTTTGCGCCCCGACCTTTGCCGCTTCAACTTCACCTCTTTTCTTGCGCTATGTACTCAACCGTACTGCTGTTACACTCCTGGACGCGCTGGCTCGTCCTCATCTTCGGGCTGATAGCCTTGTTCCGCGCCCTGAGTGGCTGGCAGGGCCGCAAGCCCTACGTAGGTGCCGATAATGGCATGGGCGCCGCCTTTGTGGGTTCCATGCATCTGCAGCTGCTGCTGGGCATCATCCTGTACTTCATCAGCCCCTGGGGCGCCAAGGCGTTTGAAACGGCCGGCAGCGCCGTGATGAAAGACCCCACCGGCCGCTTTTTTGCCGTGGAGCACCTGGTAGGCATGCTGCTGGCCGTAGTAGCCGCGCAGGTGGGCCGCACACTCTCCAAAAAAGCCACCGACCCGGTGCTTAAGCACAAAAAGGCGTTTATATGGTTTGCCGTGGCCCTGCTGCTGGTGCTGCTCATGATTCCGTGGGGCATCTGGAACCCGGCCCGGCCCTTGTTTCACACGTAATTCGGCGTATACTTGACGTACAGGATTCCGGTGGCGGCATATCAGGACCGCCACCGGAATTTTCTGGTTTTTACGCAGTTAAATTCCGGTCAGACTACCACACCTTTCTATTGGGTGACGCGTACAAGCCTATAGCTTCCGCCTAACCTCCCGCCCGCTCCTATTGCCGCTTGCCCTATGAAGTCGCCCACGTCTTCGCCCCGCTTCTCTCCTGTTGAGTTCAAACAGCACGTGCTCACGCGCCTGCAGCAGCTGGCGGCCCGGCAGGAGGCCCAAGCTTACGCTCCGCTGCTAATGGAACTGCGCAAAAACGCTTCGGAGCTGCAGCCCGTCAGCCGGCAGTAAGCTGCCTGCTTTTCCCTGATGATACCAGCCGGTCTTACTGACCGGCTATTTTTTTGCCGGGTGTGCCGGGGCATTCTGTATTTTTAGGCCGGTTCATTTTCCGTAGGCCTTTGCTATGCACGCTACTTCTGCCTCCAGCCCGGCTACGGCTGCCCTCATCGAGCCCGCACCGCACGCCTGCCTTAACTGCGGCACCGCCCTGCACGACGAGTTCTGCGCCCACTGTGGGCAGCCAGCCAACACGCACCGGCGCATTACCCTGGGCCACTGGCTGCACGACATTCCGCACAGCATCTGGCACGTAGATAAGGGCCTGCCCTACACCCTGCAGCAGATGCTACGCCGGCCGGGCCCTACGTTGCAGCGCTACCTGGCGGGGCAGCGGGCGCAGTTTTTCCGGCCGCTTTCCTACCTGCTCATTATCACCGGGCTTATCACGTTTATGTACGTGGTGCTGCACCTGCGGCCGTACAACGCGCAAGACCCCAGTATACCAGCTGCTTTGCAAGGGGCGCAAGAACGCTTTATCAGCGTCTTCTCGAAGTATATCAACTGGTTTACGGTGGCCCTGCTGCCCCTCACCTCGGCGGTAGTGCGCCTGTTTCTGCGACGCGGGGGCTTCAACTACGCCGAGTCCATCACGGTGGCTACGTTCGTGACGGGCACCTCCCACTTTCTGACCTTGCTGGTGCTACCGGTTCTGTATTTGCTGAATGGCACCCGCAGCGGACAAATGCTGATGGCAGGCGTTATGCTGCTTACGCTCGCCTACCAAACCTGGGCCTACGGCAGCTTGCTGCAAGGCACCGGGCTGTCGGTAGTAGGGCGCTACTTGCGCGGCTGGGCGGCGGCCATGGGCGGCTACCTTATCACGTGGACCATAGCCACGTTCATCATGATCATGCTCAACCGGGAGCAGATCCAGGCCTTCATTAAGCACAAAACCCAGCATCCCACGCAATCGGTCAGCCCTCGGTAGCCAGATAGTTTTTATAAAAAACGCCCGTACGAAATTCGTACGGGCGTTTTGTTTGGTGGCTAGTTGCCTTCTGGTGAAGCTACACAAATATGCCCCCGGAGGCCTCAATGCGCTGGGCATTGATCCAGCGGGCCTCCTCGGTGCAGAGGAAGGCCACGATGGGGCCGATATCGTCGGGCAGGCCCACGCGGCCCAGGGCCGTAGCGGCGGACAGGTGCTGGTTTAGCTCCTCGTTGTCGCGCACGCGGCCCCCGCCAAAGTCAGTGGCAATAGGACCGGGCGCTACCACGTTGGCGGCAATGCCGCGGCTGCCCAGCTCCCTGGCCTGGTAGCGCGTGAGTACTTCAATAGCGCCCTTCATGCTGGCGTAGGTGGACGAGCCAGGGTTGGCAAACCGCGCCAGCCCGGAGGAGATGTTGATGATGCGGCCGCCGTCGTTGATAAGAGGCAGTGCTTTCTGGGTGAGGAAGAAGGGGCCTTTGAGGTGAATGTTCAGCATCTCATCAAACTGCGCCTCGGAGGTGTCGGCAAAGGGCGCGTACAGGGCGGTACCAGCGTTATTGATGAGAAAGTCGAACTTCTCGGCCCCGAAGGTGGTGCGCAGCGTGTGCTGTACCTGCGCCAGAAAGCCGTTGAAGGAGGCTACGTTGGCGGCATCCAGCGGCAGCGCGGCGGCCTGCCCGCCCTGCGCCTCAATTTCGGCTACTACCTGGTCGGCGTCGGCCTGCTGGCTGTGGTAAGTCAACAGGACGCCGATGCCTTTCTGGGCCAGGTGCTGGGCCATGTTTTTGCCCAGGCCCCGGCTGCCGCCGGTAACCAGAGCTATTTTGCGCGTGCTCATAGAAACAAAGTTGGGGTTAAATGACGCTGCAAAGTTCCGGCGCAAGTGGGGCCGCGCTCTGGTGAGTAGTTCAGTTTAACTGGTGACAGCTTCCGTTTTTTCGGGCGCCAACCGGGCCAGCAGCACCTGCTCGCGGTACTGTCGGGGGGTGATGCCTACGAAGCGCTTAAAGAACTTGGTGAAGTTGGATGGGTCGTAGGTGAGGCGGGCGGCCACCGTGGCTATGCTCTGGTGCGGGTCCCGGAGCAGCTCTTTCGACACTTCTACCAGCTTGCGCTCATAAATGGCGCAGGGCGCCTCGCCGGTGGTGAGCTTGAGCGTGTTGCTCAGGTGGGTGGGGTGAATGCACAGCTGGCCGGCAAAATCCCGGATTTCCAGCGCCTCCGTGGCCCGCCCGGCGGCTAGGTCGTCCACGTGGGCGTGCACGAGGCGGGTGAAGTCGGCCGTGATTTCGTGCTGGCGAGCCAGGAGCTTTTTGGGAATGGGCGTAGGCATAGCGTGGTTTCTGGCAGTGACCGGAGTTGCTGGATGGGTCAACTGTGAGGGATGCAAAAGGTTGGGCTCGTCCTTAAATGGCAGCACGACGTGGTGTTTATCAGCACGTCATTCCGAGCAAAGCCGAGGAATGACGCAATAACGAGTATGATATTTTATCGGGCTTGTCTTCACACCGTTTCATCAAAACAAAAACCTGCCCTCCCAGTGCGGGAAGGCAGGTTTTCAGAGAAAGCAAGCGAAGCCTAGCGTACGCGTACTACCAGCTCCACGCGGCGGTTTTCCTTGCGGCCGGCGGCGGTGGCGTTGCTGGCGGCGGGCTGCTGCTCGCCGAAGCTCTCGGTGCTGATGTTGGCGGCGGGCATCTTGCCGGTATCAACCAGGTAGCTTTTCACGGCATTGGCGCGCTGCTGGGCCAGGTCTTTATTGTAGCTGGCGTCGCCGCGCGAGTCGGCAAAACCCATAACGCGAACCTGCTTACCGGTGTAGCGCTGGCCGATGGAGCCGATAACTTCCTGCAGGGTAGCGGCGGCCGTGGGCTTGATGGTGGCTTTGTCGGTGTCGAAGAGCACGGTTTCATCCACGGAGTACACTTGGTAGTCCTCGTTGCCGCGCACGGTTACGCCCTTGGTTTTGATTTCGGGCAGGGTAGCGTCCGTGAGTTTGGCTGAGGCAATGTCGAAGGCATTTTCGGCGCTGTTGGCGGCATCATCGGCCACGTCGCCGGCAGTTTTACCGTCGCGGTACACCACGGCGGTATCGGCGGTGGCTTCCTGGGGCTCGTCTTTGGTGGCGGGCTTGTTGAGACTGTCGCAGCTGGCCAGCGTGAGGGCCGAGAGGGCGAGCAGGGAGAAAAAAGGCGTTTTCATGGGTCTGTGGGAAAGGTTGGGGCGTTCTTACGACGAGCTTGCCGGAAGGTTCGTCTCCGGCACGGGCTGGCAGAGGGTTTTGCGGCGCCTTTCGTACTCTTTTTGCCGGATATATAGGCCGATTGCATATTTCCCGCGGCTTTTCCCGTAGTTGGTACTTCTCTTCTTACCCGCCTTGCCCCTGCTGCCGTTGCGAACAGTTCTTCTCCTTCTTTGCCTGGTCCTGCTTTCCACCGCCGCCCTGGCCCAGCGCGCCCGCCGGGTGGTGGCCAAGCGCGGCGACGTCGTCCAGACCCTGCTGCGCCGCCACGGCCTGCGCTCCGCCGAGCACGTGCGCCAGTTTCGGCAGCTGAACAAAGCCCGGCTGGGCTCCAAGGGCCTCGTAGCGGGCCGCGCCTACGTGCTGCCCCCGGTGGGCCGCTCCGCCCGCAACGCCTCCAAAACCAAAACGGCCCCGGCCGTGGCCGCCAAAACGCCCCCCGTAACGCGGGCCGCGCTGTTTGGCCCCGCCTACGCCCGAGTGCAGGTGCGCGACCAGGCCCTGCGCGGGGCCGTGTACTACCTTTCCTCCGGCCACGGCGGCCCCGACCCCGGCGCCATTGGTCAGTACGGCACCTACCAGCTGGCCGAGGATGAGTACGCCTACGACGTGACGGTGCGCCTGGCCCACGTGCTGCTGGAGCACGGCGCCACCGTGTACGTGATGGTGCAGGACCCCAACGACGGCATCCGCGACCTGGCCGTGCTGCCCACCGACTACGATGAGGTGCAGCACCCCAACCGGCGCATCCCCCTGAGCCAGGTGCAGCGCCTGCGCCAGCGCATTGCCGAGGTAAACCGCCTGCACAGCCGCCACGGCCGGGCCTACCAGCGTCTGCTGGCTTTGCACGTGGACAGCCGCAGCGTGGGCCAGAACATCGACGTGTTTTTCTACCACCACCCCAACAACGCCCTGGGTTTGCGCCTGGCCAGGAACATCCATAAGGTGTTTACCAGCCGCTACAAGCGCGCTCAGCCCAACCGCCCCTACTCCGGCAACGTGTCGGAGCGCGGCACGCTCTACGAGGTGCGCAACAGCCACGCCCCGGCGGTTTTTATGGAGCTGGGCAACATCCGCAACCAGAAAGACCAGCGCCGCTTTGTGGTGCCCGACAACCGCCAGGCCCTGGCCAACTGGATTTGTGAGGGCCTGATTGCCGACTACGCCGGGCGGCGGTAATGCGGGTGACAGGTGACAGGGAATACGCTGTCATTGCGAGCGGAGCGAAGCAATCCGTCCTGTACAACGCCGAAAGCCCTGAGATGTGAAAAGCCCCTGATGCCAGCACGGACGTCAGGGGCGTTGTGGTAAAAGAGGGGGTTTGGTGCTGAAAAGGACGGATTGCTTCGCTTTGCTCGCAATGACAATCAACCATTCAGCCATCAAACCCTTCATCCATTCATCAATAAATACAGCAGGTTGTGGTAGAGGATGCCTCGCTCCCCATCGTGAAGGCCGTCGAGGCCGGCGTCTTCCAGCAGGGCTTCTACCTCTTCGTAGTCGTGGAGAAATTCGATTTCCGGCTCGTCTTCGTCGGGGTGCTGGGTGTGGGCCAGGTAGCGGCGCGGCGTTTCCAGGGTGATGAACAGCTTCTGATCCTGGGTCTGGGCCACGAGCAGGGCCGCGCAGGTACGCAGCGTGTCGTCGTCCTCATCGTCGGAGTGCAGGTACACGGTGGTTTTCTCGGCTTCGGGGGTGTGCAGCAGAAAGGTGGCGAGGTCGAGGGGCATGGCGGGTGGGGCGTGGGCAGGTTCGGGCCGAAGGTAGGGGTTCCAGGGGTGGCAGGGGGCCGAGGCTTCCGGCCACCGGTTAGCCCCTCGGCTCCCAAAGCCACCAAGGGTCAAGCATAAGACCAGCCAGAGCTGGCGCCAAACCTAATGCCAGGCTCAGGGCACCGTACCGGACGGCGGGAAGCGAAGCGATACGGTCCTATTCGCCCGGAAACATATACTCCGCCTGATAGTTTGATTTACGTAATTCCCCAGCATGAGTAAGTCAACCACCCTCGCAGAATTCTACCAGCAGAAAATTCATTGGATGCCCGATAACCTGAAGCAGGATATTGGGCACTTCAATGTATTCCGGCTCGATGATTTCGTGGGCCCGACCGCCTGCCACCTGCCCTATAGCCGCAAGGATTTCTATAAAATAACGTTGGTAAAAGGCCGCAGCAACTACCACTTCGCCGACAAGACGGTGGAAATCCGGGGCAACGCGCTCCTGTTTGCCAACCCCATGGTGCCTTATGACTGGGAGCCACTCGACGACAACCAAACGGGGTATTTCTGCATTTTCACCGAGGCATTTTTGCAACGTTACCTGGTAGCGGGCGCGCTGGAAATGCCCATGTTCAAGCCAGGTGGGCAGCCACTGTACTCCCTCACCGATGCGCAACTGGCTGGCGCTGCGCAGCTTTTTGAGAAGATGACTACGGAACTGGATTCTGACTACGCTTTCAAGTACGATCTGCTGCGCAACTACGTGTTCGAGTTGATACACAGCGCCCTAAAGCTGCAACCGGCTACCATGCTCTACCAGGAAAGCAATGCTGCTACCCGCATTGCCTCACTGTTCACGGAGCTACTGGAACGCCAGTTCCCCATCGAAACCCCAGGCCAGCAAGTGCGGCTGCGCAATGCCAACGCCTTTGCCGGGCAGTTGGCATTGCACGTCAACCACCTCAATCGGGCTCTGAAAGAAATAACCGGCAAAACCACCACCCAACTCATTGCCGACCGACTGTTACAGGAAGCCCATGCCTTGCTTAAGCACACTGCCTGGAATGTATCGGAAATTAGCTACTGCCTGGGCTTTGAGGAACCAGCCCACTTCACCAACTTCTTCCGCAAACGCGCCGGCACT
This sequence comes from Hymenobacter guriensis, assembly GCF_015773195.1. Taxonomy (GTDB): domain Bacteria; phylum Bacteroidota; class Bacteroidia; order Cytophagales; family Hymenobacteraceae; genus Hymenobacter; species Hymenobacter guriensis. The sequence continues at coordinate 33,838 of NZ_JADWYK010000014.1, read as the reverse complement.
ACCCCTACTGCGGTACGTGCTGTTTGATTTTCGCAAGTATTGGTTTGAAGCCAGCAAGCCCGTCACCTCTGCCCTGCTTTAGTTTTGCAGTGTACTAATGCAGAGCAACCCATGCACAACTTTTTCATCTGGTCTCTAGCAGTCCCCGCCCCCCTGTGGCCGCGCGCTGCCCCGTTTTTCCACCAGGAAAAATCCATTCCTGCTTCAAACGATTGGGCGCGGTAGCCGCATCGGGAAAGCGGCGGCTGGTGAAATTCCGGATTATGATTGTGTTTCGGGCTGCAATAAAATGAGGCCTGGCGCGTCTCTACTCATAGTAACCTTCCACTTCAACCGCTTTTCCTATGCTGTATCAATTCGCAAGCCTCGCCCTGAGTGATTCGCTGTCTTATCAAGAGATCTATCAAAAACATGAAAACCAAGAACATATGGTTCGTAACCGGCGCCTCGAAGGGCCTCGGCCTGACCTTGGTACATCACCTGCTGGCCCACGGCTATGCGGTGGCCGCTACTTCCCGCAACCTGGAGGAACTGAGACAAGCCGTGCGGCCTGACACCGGCCGTTTCCTGCCTTTGCACATGGACCTCGGCAGTGAGGACAGCGTACGGCAGGCCGTCGCCACCACCATCGACACCCTGGGCGGGCTCGATGTAGTAGTAAATAATGCAGGTTACGGCCAAATTGGCGCACTAGAAGAACTTTCTGGCGAGGAGGTCCGCAAGAATTTCGATGTAAATGTATTTGGCCTGCTGCACGTATTGCGGCACACGACACCCTACCTGCGGCAGCAAGGCACAGGCCGGGTATTCAACATATCCTCTGTAGGAGGCTTCACGGGCAACTTTCCGGGCTGGGGCATCTACTGCGCCACAAAGTTTGCGGTAGCTGGCCTCACCGAATCCTACGCTGCGGAGGTAAAGGACTTTGGCGTACAAACCAGCGTGGTGTATCCGGGCTATTTCCGCACTGATTTCCTGACCTCCGGCTCGTTGAGTACGCCGCAGAGCCCCCTGCCCGAGTACCAAGCTGTACGCGAATCTCAAACAGCGCATGAGCAGCAAATCAACCGCAACCAACCTGGCGACCCGGAAAAAGCCGCGGCCCTCCTGGTGCACACAAGCGAAACCGAACAGCAGCCAGTTCACCTGTTTCTGGGCGCCGATGCTTATCAGATGGCTGAACAGAAAATAGCCACCGTGCAGCAGGATATGCAGCAGTGGCAAGAGGTAGCCACCGCTACACATTTCGCGTAACCAAAGCTACCACGCAGTAAAATCCAACGGACTCCAGAGCCGTGCTCTGGTAGTCAGACGTCAACCAGTACTTGCACCAAGTCGGCGCTGCATTTTCGCCTTGTCCTTACCCGAAACTGAGAAAGCGCTGCCCGGCATGGTCAGCGCTTTTTTGCAGGCTGCGCCAGGACATGGAGCAGCTCGTCAGGATTGTTTCGGTGGTGACACTAGCTGCGAAACCATACCCAGAACCCTAAAAAAGCCCCGCCGCTGAACGTCAGCGGCGGGGCTTTTTGGTGAAAGCCAAGCGGCAAAGACTACTGCCCCAGCACCATCGCAAACACCAGAGGGGCCACGATGGTGGCGTCCGATTCGATGATGTACTTGGGCGTGTCCTGACCCAGCTTGCCCCAGGTGATTTTCTCGTTGGGCACAGCGCCGGAGTAGGAGCCGTACGAGGTGGTGGAGTCCGAAATCTGGCAGAAGTAGCCCCACAGCGGGACCGAGGTGCGGCCCAGGTCCTGGTGCAGCATGGGCACCACGCAGATGGGGAAGTCGCCGGCAATGCCGCCGCCAATCTGGAAGAAGCCTACTTTGCTTTCCTCGGTAGCCTGCTGGGTGTACCAGTCGGCCAGGTAAATCATGTACTCAATGCCCGTGCGTACGGTGTGCACGTTCTGGATGTCGCCCGAGATGACGTGGCCGGCGAAGATGTTGCCCAGGGTGGAGTCTTCCCAACCGGGGCAGATGATGGGCAGGTTTTTCTCGGCGGCGGCCAGCATCCAGGAGTCCTTGGGGTCGATCTGGTAGTACTGCTCCAGCTCACCCGACTTCAGAATCTGGTAGAAGAACTCGTGGGGGAAGTACCGCTCACCGGCCTTATCAGCCTGCTCCCAGAACTTGAGCACCGAGTGCTCCAGGCGACGCATGGCTTCCTCCTCGGGAATGCAGGTATCGGTGACGCGGTTCATGTGGCGCTCCAGCAGGGCCTGTTCGTCGGCCGCCGTCAGGTCGCGGTAGTTGGGTACCCGCTCGTAGAAGTCGTGGGCTACCAGGTTGAAGATGTCCTCCTCCAGGTTGGCACCGGTGCAGCTGATGATCTGCACCTTGTCCTGGCGGATAAGCTCGGCCAGCTGGATACCCATTTCGGCGGTGCTCATGGCGCCAGCCAGGGTAATCATCATCTTGCCGCCCTCGGCCAGGTGCTTGTTGTAGCCTTCGGCGGCATCAATCAGAGCAGCGGCGTTGAAGTGGCGGTAGTGGTGCTTGAGGAAGTTCGTTACGTTCATCGAAATCGAGGTTTCTGTGGTGGGTGTGCGGTGTACAATCAACTAGCAACCGGGAATCGTTCAATACGGAAGTCGTATAGCGAAGATTCCGAATAGCGTACCATTGCGGCTGGGTTGCTTGCAAAAGCAGGCTTATTCAGGCTGCTCAATCATCAGGTTGTGGTTGGTGTAGATGCAGATGTCGGCGGCAATGTGCAGGGCCTCTTCCACCATCTGGCGGGCCGTGAGGTGGGGTGCGTGCTTCTTCAAAGCCAGGGCCGCGGCCTGGGCGTACATAGCGCCCGAGCCGATGGCGGCCACGTCGTAATCGGGCTCCAGCACGTCGCCGGTGCCGGCAATGATGAGCAGCTCGTCCTTGTCGCAAACCACCATCATGGCTTCCAGCTTGCGCAGGTACTGGTCTTTGCGCCACTCCTTGGCCAGCTCAATGGCCGCACGACGCAGCTGGCCGCCGTAGCCGCCCAGCTTTTCCTCAAACTTATCGAGCAACATAAAGGCATCGGCGGTGGAGCCGGCAAAGCCCGTTACCACTTTGCCGTCGTGGAGCTTACGTACTTTGCGCACGTTGCTCTTGGCCACGTGCTTGTCCATGGTGGCCTGGCCGTCGGCGCCGAGGGCAATCTGCCCATTGTGGCGCACACCCAGCACGGTAGTCGAGCGAATTCTCATAGCAGCAATACGAAGAGGGAAAAACAGGTTATTTCGGCGGAAGAGGCGCAAAGCTACGCGAATCTGCCGGCAACGCCCAGACCGGTCATTCCGAGAAGACTGTCATTCCGAGCGCAGCCGAGGAATCTGGCTAGTGTGGTAATTACTATCACAACATCAGCACGCGAGATTCCTCGGCTACGCTCGGAATGACGGTTAGTTGGAATGACCGAATTGGGATTGACTAATCAGAGCACTTAGCAGCCTACTGCACCGCGTTGCGCGGGTCGGGCTTGGACTTTAGTTCGTAGTCGTGTGGGGGCACGGCGCCGGCCAGGTGCTGCACGAAGTAGTCCCAGCGGCGGCGCATCATGTAGTACGAGGAGGAACCGTAGCCATGGCGGGCCTGCGGGAACACCACCAGGTCGTAGCTCTTGTTGGCTTTGGTGAGGGCGTCTACCACCAGCCAAGTGTTGTAGGGCGGCACGTTGTCGTCCATCAGGCCGTGGGCCAGCAGGAGCTTGCCCTGCAGGTTTTTGGCGAAGGGCGCGTTGGCCTGGTTGTCGTAGTTGGTGGTGCCGTCGGGGTTGGTTTTGAGCAGGCCGATGTAGCGCTCCGCCCAGTCGTCCTCGTAGTTGCGGTTTTCGTGGTTGCCGGATTCCGAAATACCTACTTTGAAGAACTCAGGGTAGCGGAACATGGCTGCCGCCGTGGCATAGCCGCCGCCCGAGTGCCCCCAGATACCGGCCCGCTCCAAATCGATGTAAGGGTACTTCTGGGCCAGCTGGCGCATGCCGGTTATCTGGTCAGACAGCGTGTTTTCGGCCATGTTGCCGTAGCAGGCATCGTGGTAGCTCTTGGAGCGCAGCGGGTTGCAGCTGCCTTCAATCACCACCACCACAAAGCCCAGCTCGGCCAGGGCCTGGTTGTCGTTGCGGGCCGAGCTAAACGACCAGCTGCCCACGCCCCCACCCTGCGGGCCGGGGTAGATGTAGTTGATGATGGGATATTTTTTGCCGGGGTCCAGCGTGGTGGGCGTAAACATCAGCCCATACAGGTCGGTCTGGCCGTCGGCGGCTTTCACCGTGATGGGCGCGGGCGCCTTCCAGCCGGTGGCCGTGAGGCGGGAAACATCGGTTTTTTCCAGGGTCGAGAGCAGCTTGCCATCGGTGTCGCGCAGCACTGTCACGCCCGGCTTATCGGGCTGCGAATAGGTATCGACGAAGTACTGGCCCGAGGGCGAGAAGGTAACCTGATGGTTGCCGGGCTCGGGCGTAAGCAGCTTCAGGTTCTTGCCATCCAGCCCGATGCGGTAGAGGTAGGTAAAGTAGGGGTTGCCCGGCTCCCGGCCGTCAGCCAGGAAGTACAACTCACGCCGCTTTTCGTCGACTTTCACCAGCTGCGTGACGACGAAATCACCCTTGGTAATCTGCTGCTTTACCTTGCCGCTGGTAGCATCGTAGAGGTAGAGGTGGCCCCAGTTGTCACGCTCCGAGTACCAGATAATTTCCTTGCTCTTGGGCAGGTAGTGCCAGTTGATAGCGCCCTGCCCCGACTCATACTGCGTGGCTACGGTTTCCGAAAACACGTCCCGCACCGCGCCGGTCGTGGCATCGGCAATGCGGAATTTCTCCTCCTTATGGTCGCGTGAAGTCGACACGAAGGCCAGCTCCCGGGTGTCGGGGCTCCAGTCCACGTCGTCAAAGGTGCCGCTGCTGGCAATGTCGTCGGAGAGCGTGCCCCGGTGCGGGTCGGGGGCCATCTGAAAGCGCACCACTTTCGGGCTGTTCACTTCAATGACCACCCGCTCGATGGTGGCAATGTCCTGGTCGCCGGGTAGCGGGTACTTCCACGCCTCCAGCTTCGGATGGCCTACGTTGGTGGTCACCAGGTACATGTCGCCCACACGGCGCTGATCCTGGCGGAAGGTGGCAATCTTGCGCGAGTCGGGCGACCAGCGCAACACGGGCTTGTCGCTGTGGGTCCAGCCGGCGTTGTCGGTGGCGTAGCCGTAGTCCTTGGCGCCGTCGGTGGTGAGCTGGGTGAGTTGGTTGGTGTGAGTGTCGCGCACCCACAGGTTGTCGTCCTTGATGAAAGCAGCCAGCTTACCGTCGGGCGACTCGATTTCGTTGCCGGCGTTGGCGTAAGGCGCTGCCGGGGCCGCGTCGGGACTCAGCTGGCCACTTCCTACGCTGTACTTCCAGGCTTTGCCGTTGGCGGCGAAGGATATAGTCTTTGCGTCGGGCGAAAACGAGAGTGTGCGGAAAGGCAACCGGTTGGCCTCATACGTCTTGCCGCTGGCCTTCGACAGGGCAGCCGCCAGCTTGGCCTGGTCGAAGGCTGGCGTACGGGTTTTGCGGGCCGGGTCTACCAGGATAAACTCGCTGCCCCGGGCCGTGAGCACCCGGTACCAGAAACGGTCATTGTTTAGCCAGTTGGGCTGGCCGGCGCTGCCATCTACCAGCGCCTGGGTGTTGTAGCTCAGAAACCGCTCGGCCCGGGCGTAGTCCTGGACGGTGAGAGCGGGCTGTTGCTGGGCCGAGGCCGCCGAGACGCAGAAAGCGGCGGCGGTGAAGGCCAGTAAATACTTGTGCATAGGGGGTGAAAAACGTGACGTATCCGCCCGACCCGGACGGGGGACGGAAGGTAGCACCAATCCCCGAAACGCGCACCGCCAGCACTTCCTCAAACGCACCATACCGGACCAGCCCGGGCAACGCCCCGACCAATCCGGTATGTTCTGTGTTTGGGCTAACGTTTTGGCTTGGATTAGCCGTAACAGTTAAAAACGAGCCTGCAGCTTGGCAAAGTAGAAGCGGCCATTAGCGCCCATCTGCACCGGGTCCCAGGCCCCGCCGGTTTCCGTGAGTTGGGGGTTGAACAGCGTAGGGTAGCGGTTGAACAGGTTGGTGCTGCCCACTGAAAACTGCAGGTGGCCCGTCAGGGCGTAGCTCAGCGTCAGGTCGGTGGTTACGCGGGCGTCGTAGTTCATGTCGTTCCCGTCCCAGTCAATGAGTTTCACCTTATCGAAGCGCACGAAGCGCAACAAGGTGCTGAAGCGCCCCAGCTGGTAGTCGAAGGTGAGGTTGATTTTGGAAGGCGGCGCCGAGGCTTTCACGAAAGCCTGCTCACGCTTGCCAAAGAATTCTTCCTCGCGCCCGGCCAGCTTGCCGGAGGTTTGTACCCGGTCGATGCGCAGGTTGTTGAAGTTGGCCGCCAGAGTTGAGTTCAGGCGACTTTTGCCTAGCGTAGCGGAGTGGCTCAGCACCACATCCAGGCCCAGGGAGCGGGTATCCGCCGCATTGGCGAAGAACTGGGCCTGGCCCACGTTCAGTGCCTGCAGATCCGGCCCGATGATAGGGTCATCGTCGCCGAACTGAGTGGTGAGCACCACGCGGTCTTTCACCTTGATGTAGTAGCCATCCAGCGTGAAGCTGAAGCCCGAGCCCAGGCGACTAGTCAGGCCCACGTTGGCGCTGTTCGAGGTTTCCTGCTTCAGGCTGGGAATGCCCAGCTTCTGCGTCACGGCGCTGTTGTTGCGAGCCAGCAGCACTTCCACCGGGTTGCCGTTGATGAAGTTGGTGAACGTGGAGTTGAAGTTAATCTGCGCCAGCGACGGCGCCCGGAAGCCGGAGCTGAACGTGCCGCGCAGGGTCAGGAACTCGGTTACGTTGTAGCGGGTAGCTACTTTGTAGTTGAGGGTGCTGCCAAAGTCGCTGTAGTTTTCAAAGCGCAGAGCGCCGGCCAGCAGCCACTGCGGCGTCACGCTCAACTCCGCGTCGGCATAGGCCCCGAAGTTGCTCCGGTCGGCTTCTATTTCATCGGTCGGCTGAAACCCGGGGAAACCCTGGGAGCCGCCAGCCAGGTCCAGGCCGGGGTCGTAGTTCTTGTAGGAGCCTTCTTCCCCAGCAAAAAGCGAGTACCATTCCTTGCGCCACTCTACTCCGCCAGCAAGGTTCAGCCCGTTCAGCACCCCGGCGTAGTTGCGCGTGGCGCTCAGGCCTACCACATCCTGCTGGAGCTGGAAGCCCCCCGCATCAAACGACGTGGGCGAACTGGCTCCCAAGGTGGCATTGAGCGTGTTGCGCACCCCATAGTGGAAGCGGTTGGAGCCGAAGTTGTTGCTCAGATCCAGCTCCCAGCCGCCCAGGTTAGTGCGCACCCCGGCCACGGCTGAAAGGTCATCAATGTCGCTGGTGATGATGGGGTCGAAGCCGTTGGGGTAAATTTCCGGCACATTGCGGTCATCGTCGGCAAAGCGCGTCCAGGCGAAGGCGTCACCCTTGCGCTTGTTGTAGCCGCCAAACACGTAAACGTGTGACTTGTCGCTGAGGGCAAACTTCGAGTTCAGGTAAGCGGCCACGTTGGACACTTTCGGGTCGCCGTACTCGCGGCGGGCCAGTCCATCGGGGGCGGGCACATCGGCGCGCTGGGTGTGCTCCCGCTTGTTGTAGTCGAGGGTGGCATTGATGAAGCTGCCTTTCTCGCCGAAGCCCAGGCCGTAATTCACGTTGGCGTTGAGGTTGCCGCCATCAAATTGATTATCGTCGCGGCGGTATTTGGCATCGTAGGCGCCATAGTTTACGCTGGCCGTCAGTTCCTTCACCGAGCTTTTCAGCACGATGTTAATCACGCCGGCAATGGCATCGGAACCGTACTGAGCTGCAGCCCCATCGCGCAGAATCTCAATGCGCTCAATGCTGGCAGCGGGTATCACGTTCAGGTCGGTGCCGGTGTTGCCGCGGCCGCGGGAGCCGAACAGGTTCACCAGTGCCGACTGGTGCTGGCGCTTACCGTTCACCAGTACCAGCGTCTGGTCGGGGCCGAGGCCGCGTAGGGAAGCCGGGTCCACGTGGTCGGCCCCGTCGGAGCCGGTCTGGCGGTTGGAGTTGAAGGAAGGCGCCACAAACTGCAGCAGCTGATTCACGTCGAGCTGGCCGGTTTTGGTGGTCACCTCGCGCAGGTCAATAATATCCACCGGCGAGGGCGAGTCCGTGCTGGAGCGGTTCTGGCTGCGGGACCCTACTACCTGCACAGCGCCCAGGCTGGTGGTCGATTCGGCCAGCTGCACGCTGAGGCCCGAGCCGCCAGCCACTTCTTGTGGGGCGTAACCGATGGAGCTGATAACCAGGCGCGGGGCACTGCTACGGCTCTGCAGCGTGAAACGCCCTTCGTTATCGGTGGCCGTACCGTTGTTGGTGCCTTTTTCCACCACGGTAGCCCCAATCACGGCACGGCCGGCAGCATCCTGCACCCGGCCCGTTAATGTTTGATTTTGGGCCCAGGCCGAAGCACTGGTGAGGCACAAGGTTACGGCAAGTAGATTTTTCCGCATACACAGGAAAGAAAAGTGAGTGACAGGAAGCAGCTGCAACTGCCTCTGCAACAAGTATAGGCCTTTTACAATCAATTAAAACTTTATTAATATCCGGGTACCACGAAAAAGCCCCGGCCGAGCTAAGCTCAACCGGGGCTTCAAGGATCAAATTGGTCAACTATGCTCAGATCAGCATGCGCATGGGGTCTTCCAGTAGGCTTTTCAGCGTCTGGAGGAAGGCCGCGCCGGTGGCGCCGTCCACTACGCGGTGGTCGCAGCTCAGGGTCACCTTCATCACGTTGCCGATGGCCAGCTGACCATCCTTCACCACAGCCGTTTGCTTGATGCCGCCCACAGCCAGGATGCAGGCATCCGGGGGGTTGATGATGGCCGTGAACTCCTCGATGCCGAACATGCCCAGGTTGGAGATGGTGAAGGTGCTGCCCTCCCACTCGCTTGGCTGCAGCTTCTTGGTTTTGGCTTTTTCAGCCAGGCTTTTCACTTCCGTGGCAATGGTCGAGAGGCCTTTCCCGTCGGCATTGCGCACTACGGGCACCAACAGGCCATCTTCTACGGCTACGGCTACACCGATATTCACCACCTTGTTGACGCGGATTTTGTCGCCCAGCCAGGAGGAGTTGACGGCGGGGTGCTGCTTCAGGGCCACGGCGGCAGCTTTTACTACCAGGTCGTTAAAGGACAGCTTCACCGGCGACAGGGCGTTGAGCTGGGTGCGCACTTCCATGGCCCGGTCCATCAGGATTTCCATCGTCAGATAGAAATGCGGGGCCGTAAACAGGCTTTCCGACAGGCGGCGGGCAATAACCTTGCGCATCTGCGACACCGGCGTATCGGTGTAGGTGTCGGGAGAAGCTGCCACCGCCGGGGCCAGGCCGCCGGTAGTAGCCGGGGCAGGCGCCGCAGCTTTGGGAGCTTCGGCAACGGGCGCGGCCTGCGGAGCCGCGAGAGTAGGCGCGGCAGCGGTCGGCTGGGCACTTTCCAGGTCGCGGGACACAATGCGGCCGTTTTCGCCGGAGCCCTTGATGGTGTTCAGGTCGATGCCTTTGTCTTTGGCAATGCTCTTGGCCAGCGGTGAAGCGAAAATGCGCCCACCAGCGGCGGCAGCAGCCGGTGCAGCTTCAGGAGCCGGAGCAGGGGCCGAGGTGGTAGCAGCTGCCGGAGCCGCGTCGGCCGCAGCCGGAGCCGCGCCGCCGCTCTGCCCGCCCAGCAGGGCCTGTACGTCGGCGCCTTCCTCGCCAATGATGGCCAGAATGCCGTCAACGGGAATGGCTTCGCCTTCCTTTGGGCCGATGTAAAGCAGGGTGCCGTCCTCGTAGTTGTCCAGCTCCATGGTCGCCTTGTCGGTCTCCACTTCGGCCAGTACGTCGCCGGACTTCACTTTGTCGCCTACTTTCTTGAGCCAGGCGGCAATGGTGCCCTCCGTCATCGTGTCGCTCATTTTAGGCATCCGGATGACGGTAGCTTTCTTGCCATTGCCGGCCGCCGGGGCAGCAGGCGCAGCGGCGGGTGCCGGAGCAGCGGCCGGCGCGGGAGCAGGTGTAGGCGCAGGAGCAGCTGGAGCTGCTTCGGGCTTGGGTGCCTCAGCTGCCGGGGCTGGGGCCGCGCCCCCGCTCAGCAGGGCCGAAATATCTTCGCCTTCCTTGCCCACAATAGCCAGCAGACCATCTACGGGTACCGATTCGCCTTGCTTGGGGCCGATATGCAGCAGGGTGCCGTCCTCGTAATTTTCCAGCTCCATGGTGGCTTTGTCGGTTTCGACTTCAGCCAGAATATCCCCGGACTTTACTTTATCTCCCACTTTCTTGAGCCACGAGGCAATGACCCCTTCGGTCATTGTGTCGCTCATTTTGGGCATTTTTATGACTTCGGCCATCAGCGTCTTCGGTTGAGTTGAGGGTCAAAAATAGACCGGATTTTTGGGGGGCGCAAACTACGCTTTTATCTTGTAGGCCCGGAAAGCCCGGCGAAAATTCGCCCTGAAATCCTGGCCTGCTGGTTCCGCTAACGTAAGTGAGCCTGATAGCGGCCAGTCTGACTAGGAACGTGTTTCCTGCAGGTGCCGCAGATCCAGAAAGCTGCGCACCGTAAACAGGCTGCCGGTATAGTGCAGCTTGTAGAGGCAGAGGTTGTGGTGCTCGAAGGAATCCATCTGGCTGAGCGGATAGCCCAGCAGCTGACACAGCAGCACCCGCATGGCCCGGCCGTGCATGCACACCAGCACGGTTTCTTCCTCGGTCCGGGAAACGAGCAAGTCAATTACCGGGCGCTGCCGGGCGGCCACCTCGTCGGGACTTTCTCCGCCCAGCATGGCCAGGCTGGTGTTGCCCAGGCGCCATTGCTGCAGCACGTAGTGGTACTCTTCATCTTCCTCCGGCGTGATGCGGGTGCCTTCGCGCACGCCCCAGCTGATTTCGTTGAGGCCCGGGTGCTGCTCGTGCGGCAAGCCCAAGTCCAGAAACCCCTGCACCGACTGGTGGGTGCGCCGCAAGGCCGATGTGTACACTTTGGCGAACGGCACGTGCTGGTAGGCCGCAAAAAACTGGGCCGCCTGGCGCCGCCCGGCCGCGTTCAGGTCGGAGTCGACGCCGCTGCCCTGCACGATGCCCTGCACGTTGAAATCGGTTTGTCCGTGTCGGATAAGGTAAATTTTTTTGACGCTCACTGGCCCGCTGCATTTGCTATGAGCCGTTAAAATACACGCTTTCCGCCGGGCTTTGCGCATGCGGCGGCATCTTTTCCGGCGCGTTGGCTAGCTTCGCGGCATCCTTGAGGCGGCGTTTGCGGTTATACCGTTCCGACGGTCTTTCCTCTTGCCTGTTTCTTTTATGACGCTCGAACAACTGCAGCACTGGGTACGCAAGCGCCCTACTCTGGCCGATACGCTTGGCATTGAACTCACGGCCCTTACTCCCGACTACCTTGAAGGCCGCATGCCCGTGGACGGCCGCACGCACCAGCCCATGGGTTTGCTGCACGGCGGCGCCTCGGTGGCGTTGGCCGAAACGCTGGGCAGCATCGGGGCCGCCACCAAAATCGACCCCACCAAACAAGCCTGTGTGGGCCTGGAAATCAACGCCAACCATATAAAGGGCGTGCGCGAGGGGTACGTAGTCGGGCGGGCCACGGCGCTGCACGTGGGGCGAAGCACCCAGGTCTGGGAAATCCGCATCACCCACGAAGAAACCGGCGCGCTGGTGTGCATCAGCCGCATTACCATGGCTGTCATCGACCTTCCCGCAGCCCCGGCTAAGGCATGAGCAGCCTGCAGAAAATAACCTGGAACCCGGCCTTGCCGGTAGCCGCCCGGCTGCGCCAGCTGGTGGCTTTGGCCCTCAGCAGCGGCCGGCCGGTGGCTTTGTGGCGGCTGCCCGGCGCCGTGCACGCCCGTCTTTGCCTGAGTTTGAAGGTAGACGCAGCCTACGCTGGTCTGCCGCCCGCGCTGGAGCCCACGGCCCCGGCCGGCTTTGCCTTTTTCCCCTTCCGGGACTCCGACCACAACCCGCCGTTCTTTTTCCCCGCCGACTTGTTTTTTGACTTAGCCCGGTCCGAGGAAATCCAGGTAAGCGCGGCGGCCGCGGCCCGGCTGCCGGAGCTGCGGCAGCGATTTGCCGCCCTGCCGGCCGAGGCCCCGCTAACCTGGCACGTGAGTCCGCAGCCGGCGCCGGCCACCGCCTCCCGCCCCGAGTATGAAACCCTGGTGGCCGCGGGCGTGGGGGCCATTGAGGCCGGCACCGTGCGCAAAGTGGTATCGAGCCGGGCCGTGCGCCGGCCGCTGCCGCCGGGGTTTGATGCCTTGGCCGCGTTTGAGGAGCTGCAGACGCGCTACCCCAACGCCTTCGTGTCGTTGGTGAGTGCGCCGGGCGCGGGCACCTGGCTGGGCGCTACGCCGGAAGTGCTGGCCGAAATCGACGAAACCAACACGTTCCGGACGATGGCGCTGGCCGGCACTCAGCCCTTGCTGCCAGGTATGAAGCCCGCCACGGCCAAGTGGGCGCACAAGGACATTGAGGAGCACGCGCTGGTGGCCCGCTACATCGTGAACTGCTTCAAGCAGCTGCGCCTGCGCGAGTACGACGAGCAGGGGCCGCGCACGGTAGTGGCCGGGCAGCTTCTGCACCTGCGCACCGATTTTGCTGTGCACCTCGACCAGGTGCCTTTTCCGTCGTTGGGTACCGATATGCTGCGCCTGCTCCATCCTACCCCGGCCGTGGGCGGGGTGCCCCGGCAGCCGGCCCTCGATTTTCTGCGCCACCACGAAGCTTACGACCGGGCCTACTACGCAGGGTTTCTGGGCCCCGTAAATCTGCCCGATGCAGGCGTCACGCGGTTGTTCGTAAATCTGCGCTGCCTGCAGCTGCGGCCCTCCGAAGCCATCCTCTACGCCGGCACCGGCCTCACCATCGACTCCGACCCGGCCCGGGAGTGGCAGGAAACCGAGCTGAAGCTGCGCACCGTAGGCGCTATTCTGGCGTAAATACGCCCGGGCTTCAGCTTACCCCGAGCGTATCATTCCTTTACTTTTCTTCTTATGGACACCCGCCTTCACCAACAGCTCGAAACCTACGTCACCCGCAATAATTTTCCGGAAGAAAGCTGGGAAGCCAGAGGCCTTTACCCATCTGACGAGGAAGTACAGCAGGATATGCAGCAGGCCATAATCGATTTTGTGCGCCATCTGCAGGCCGCGTTGCCCACAGCCGCCCCGGGCAGTCCGGAGCTGACCGACAACGTGCAGTCGTTCCTGGAGGAATGGGACATCGACGATTTTGATACCGAGGAACGGGAGTTTCTCTATGATGTAGCCTGTAGCATTATGCGCGAAGCCGGCGTAAACCCGGCGCACATTCAAATTTAACGTGCCGCTATAGTCTCGCCCTGCTACCTGTTCCAACGTATCTGACCTCAGTTTCGCGCTATTCTCCACCTATGGCTTCTCTACAAGCGGTTCATAACATCCCCGAAATCTGCGCTCAGCTGGGCATTACAGACGTGGTGCTGTCGCCGGGCTCCCGGTGCGCACCGCTTACCATTGCCTTTGCCCGTCACCCCAAGATTCAGGTACGCACGGTGCCGGACGAGCGGGCCGCTGCCTTTATCGGGCTGGGACTGGCACAGGCGCAAAAGCGGGCCGTGGCGCTGGTCTGCACCTCGGGCACGGCGGGCCTGAACTACGCCCCGGCCGTGGCGGAAGCCTATTTTCAGCAGATTCCGCTGGTGGTTTTCACCGCCGACCGCCCCCCGGAGTGGATAGACCAGCTCGACGGCCAAACCATCCGCCAAACCGACCTGTACGGGGCGCACGCCAAAGGCTCCTTTCACTTCCCGGCCGACACCACTCACGCCGACGCGCACTGGCACGCTACACGCCTGGTGTCGGAGGCCATTGGGCTGGCTGAGCAGTTTCCGGCCGGGCCGGTGCAAGTGAACGTGCCGCTGCGGGAGCCATTTTACCCCCAGCAAGGCGAAGAGCTGCAGTTTGGCCAGGTACGCGTAACCCGTGAGCTGCCCGGCCGGCCGCAGCTGCCCGCCTCCACGCTGGCGGAGCTGCGCGAAGCTATCCGCAGCACCAGTCGGGTGCTGGTAGTAGCCGGCCAGCACCCCGCCGATACGGATTTGTTGCTGGCCTTGCACCGGTTTGCGGCAGCCTGGCAGGTGCCCGTGGTGGGCGACGTTATTGCCAATCTGCATCTGCCTGCGGCTCCCGGCTACGACCAGCGCCGGCGCCCCCTGGGCCGCCAGGACGTATTTATGGCCGTGCCCGAGCCGGGCCTGAAGGAAGCCCTGAAACCGGAGCTGCTCATCACCTTCGGCCAGTCCCTCATTTCCAAAGCCCTGAAGCTGTATCTGCGCAACGCCAAACCCGCCCAGCACTGGCACGTGCAGCCCGCCGGTGCGGTGGCCGATACCTTCCAGGCACTGACGAAGGTGGTGCGGATGGAGCCGGCCGATTTCTTTGCGGCGCTGAGTGAGGAAGGTTCAACTTCTTATGCGGCCCTGGCTTCTGATAGCTCGATTCCAACCATTACCGCTCCCAGCCACGTTGCCCAACCCGATGCTACCCGCGTGGCGCCGGCACCCCAGCCGCTGGGGCAGCCCGCCCGCCTGACCTGGACCGCCACGGAGGCAGACTCGGCCAAGGCGGCTTACCTACGGCCGTGGCTGGCGGCGGAAAACTGGGCCACGGAGTTTCTGCACGAGTTCATGCAGCAGCCCAATCAGCCGTTCAACGAGTTTACGGCCATCTACCGCGCCCTGCAGCTGCTGCCCGACCGCACGGCCCTGCACTTGGCCAACAGCATGGCCGTGCGCTACGCCAACATTCTGGGGCTGCCGACGGAGCGCTTCGTGGAAGTATTTGCCAACCGCGGCACCAGCGGCATCGACGGCTGCACCAGCACGGCCGTGGGCGCGGCCCTGGCTCAGCCCGCGCGGCCGGTGGTGCTGCTTACCGGCGACGTGGCTTTCTTTTACGACCGCAACGCCTTCTGGCACAACTACCCCACACCCAACCTACGCGTGATTCTGCTGAATAATCACGCCGGGGGCATTTTCCGGCTGATTGACGGGCCGCGCCAGCAGCCGGAGCTGGAAGAGTTTTTTGAAACGCGCCAGCCCCTGCGGGCCGAGAATACGGCGCGCGACTTTGGCCTACGCTACCTGGCAGTTTCAACATTTGCTGAACTAGAGTCGGCGCTACCGGTTTTCTTTGCAGCTGAATCCGGCGCGGGGCTCCTCGAAATCACCACCGACAGCCCCACCAACGCCGAATTCTTTGAACAGTACCGGGCTGCGGTCCGCACTTCTTTTTCCTAACACCCACAGCGCCTCCTGCTCAAACCTCTGCGCCCTCTGCGGGCTCAATTCGTACCAACGACCTAGCCCGCAGAAGGCGCCGAAGAAAACGCCGAAGACGCAGAAATCAACGACTTACTATGACCTGGACGACCATCAAGGAGTTCCGCGAAATCCTCTTTACGCAGGCGGGCGGCATCGCCAAAATCAGCATCAACCGCCCGCAGGTGCACAACGCCTTCACCCCGCTCACGGTGCAGGAAATGATTGAGGCCATGCGCATCTGCCAGGACCGGACCGATATCGGCGTCATCATTCTCACGGGCGAAGGCGGCAAGGCCTTCTGCTCGGGTGGCGACCAGAGCGTGCGGGGCCACGGCGGCTACGTGGGCGAAGACACCGTGCCCCGCCTGAACGTGCTGGAACTCCAGAAAATCATTCGCTCTATTCCCAAGCCCGTGGTGGCTATGGTGGCCGGCTGGGCCATTGGGGGCGGGCACGTGCTGCACGTGGTGTGCGACCTGACCATTGCCGCCGACAACGCCCGCTTCGGGCAGACCGGCCCCAACGTGGGTTCGTTCGACGGTGGCTTCGGGGCTTCTTACCTTGCCCGCATTGTAGGCCAGAAAAAGGCGCGCGAAATCTGGTTTTTGTGTGACCAGTACAATGCTCAGGAGGCCCTCGACATGGGCCTCGTAAACAAGGTAGTGCCGCTGGACAAACTGGAGGAAACTACCGTAGCCTGGTGCCACAAGATTCTGGAAAAAAGTCCCCTGGCGCTGCGCATGCTGAAATCGTCGTTCAACGCCGAGCTGGATGGCCAGGCCGGTATTCAGGAGCTGGCCGGCAACGCCACGCTGCTGTACTACCTGAGCGAAGAAGCCAAGGAAGGCCGCAACGCCTTCATCGAGAAGCGCCAGCCGGATTTCTCGAAGTACCCGAAGTTTCCGTAACGCCTCGTTGCGCTGTTCCGGCCCAAAAGCGGCTCGTGCCTTGGGGGTGCGGGCCGCTTTTTTATTGGCTTTGCGAGTCACTGGCTATCTTGCCATCCAACGCGTTTACCCTCAGATTTTCCCAGTATGAAATCTTTGCTCTTTCTTTTCCTGCTGACCTTCGCCAGCATTGCTGCCGCCCAGGCTCAGTCGGTTGCGCCGGCCCCGGTTGCCGCCGCGCCCGACAAAGCCAGGCCCGTGCAGGTAGTGGAAGCCGCCTGCGGACAGTGCCGGCTGGGCCTAGCCGGCAAGAGCTGCGACCTGGCGGTGCGCATCAAGGACAAGGCCTACTTCGTGGAGGGCACCGGCATCGACTCGCACGGCGACGCACACGCGCAGGATGGCTTCTGCAACGCCATCCGCCGGGCCGAGGTACAGGGCGAGGTAGTGAATAACCGCTTTGTGGCTACATACTTTAAGCTGCTGCCGGAGTCAGCCACCACGAAATAGCCGAACTACCTCTGCTGCCTTAAAATAAGGCTACCTACAAACTCGGTCTTCGGCTTCTGCTGTCGTCAAGTCGAACCCGAAGTGTACGAGACCCGGCTTTCGGGGTACATTTTTTAGGGCCGCACGGCTACACCCGCCTGAAGTATACCATTAACGCTTAGCCCCAGCTCTGCAAAGCCCGCTACCCGGTCACCAAAACGGATACCCGCCAGCGTCAGGTGCAAGGTTGGATGAGACTCTTGCCGGGAAGGATAGTCTGAGGAGGTATGATTTTCCCAGTTCCAGCCCACTCCCAGGCCGGAGTACACCTTGAAGGTGGGCTTGCGCACGTAGTACACCTCGCTCCGCACCAGCAGCGCGTAGCCGACGTCTGTGCTGGTATTGTCGGTGGTGGACGGCGGCTGCGTGGTAAACTCCCGCCGTACGCGGGTGTAGGATGCCTGGGCTCCCAGCGCAAACTTCTCGCTCAGGAAATAGCGGTACCCAACCCCCGCAGGACCCGATACGGATTTTTGCACTGTACCCGTTGAACTTCCTCCCCAGCCTAAATCAAACTCAAAGGAAAGCGGCGTGCCGAGGCCGTAGCTGGCGTATACTTCGTGCGGGCCTTTCTGAGCATGAGCCCAGAGCGGCGCAAGCAGCAGAACGAGTATATACCTCGACCTCATGGCTGGAGAAGCTTATAGCTGTTGGAGAAATCAAGCGCACTCTCCTGCATCACTTACTTAATAGTAAGTGAACAGATAGTCCTAGAATATCGACCCGTAGGCCTCACAGCCGGCGCACCAGCCAAAGAAGTTGCGCAGCCGCTCGTGCTTGGCGGCTTTTTTCCGGGCTTTGCGCCGGGCCTTTTCTTCGGCCAGCTGCCGGAGCTTGGCCATTTTTTCCTCAGGCGAAGCCAGGGGCAGGAACAGAAACGTACGCACGGCGGTGAACGGGCTGGTGGGTTGCATGGCAGAAAGCGGCTGGTGAGAAGACTGAATATACGATTTTAATATTCTCAGAGTCAAGCTCCCGCGCAGTTCTCAGCCGGGAGCGGCAGCCGTTCGTATGCAGGTTTGTTATTTAGCTGAAATCTTTGCCGCGCTTCTTTCCCCTACATGACTGCCGACGCTTCCCTCCTGCCCGATTCGCTTTCTCTCAACGGCCGCACGTTTCGCTACGCCGATATTCAGCAGTACCCCGCCCAGGCCCCGCAGGATTTGAACGGCTACGAGGCCCGCGTGCTTGATTTCTGCCGGCAGTGGCTGAACGGGGCCCAGGAATTTGGCCTGCGCACTTCCGGCTCCACGGGCAAACCCCAGCTCGTAACCATGAAGCGGCGGCAGCTGGAAGCCTCGGCGGCCCGCACCGGCGACTATTTCGACCTGGGCCCCGGCGACCGGATGCTGGTGTGCCTGAACTGCGAGTTTGTGGGCGGGCTGATGATGCTGGTGCGGGGATTTGAGCGTCGTATGCACCTCACTATTGTGGAGCCCCACGCCGACCCGCTGGCTTTGGTGCCCGCCTCCGCCGAGTTCGACTTTGCTTCCTTCGTGCCCCTGCAACTGCGGGCCGTGCTGGATGCCGGCCACGCCCCACGCCTCAATCGCATGAAAGGTATTTTAGTAGGGGGCGCGGCCGTGGAGCGTCGGCTGGAAAAAGACCTGCAGCAGCTGCGCGTGCCGGTGTACCTCACCTACGGCATGACGGAAACGGCCTCGCACATTGCCCTGCGCCGCCTCAACGGCCCCCAGCCCTCCACGGCTTACCAGGTACTGCCCGGCATTACGGTGGCCCAGGACGCCCGCGGCTGCCTGACCGTGCGCGCCGACGTGACCCTGGACCAGCTCATCATCACCAACGACCGGGTGCAGCTGCTGGATGCGCACACGTTTGAGTGGCTGGGCCGGGCCGACTTCGTGATAAACAGCGGGGGCGTGAAGGTGCAGGCCGAGAAGGTGGAACAGGTGCTGGAAGTGGCCCTCACGGAGTTAGGCTTAGGCCGCCGCGCCTTCGTAACGGGCCGCCCAGATGCCCGCCTAGGCGAGCAGGTGACGGCCGTGCTGGAAGGCAAGCCGCTGGCTGCCGCCCAGGAGCAGCAGTTGCACCAGCTCCTAGCCCAGCGCCTCGACAAATACGAGCGGCCCCGCGCCCTGGTGTACGCGCCACAGTTCCGCACCACGGCCTCCGGCAAGCTGGATCGGCTCAATACCGTCCGCTCCCTGGCGCCCGCGCCCCCGGCCGGCCGCTGAGGTTGTTTTCGGGGGGCGGAATACGTTAGCTTTGTAGGTAGCTAGTAGTCTGACTAGCCGATTGCTCATTTCCTTTCTATGTCCCGTTTGCTTTTCCCGGCGGCGGCCCTGCTGCTGGCTGCCCAGCTTAGCGGCTGCGCCAGCACCACCCCGGCCAGCGTAAGTGCCACCACTCCACCCACCGACGCTACCGCCTCCACTGCTGTTACCCCGCCCGCCACACCCGCTGCCTCCGCTCCCGCTGCCGGGCCGTTTCAGGTAGTCAGTGAGCAGTTTGCCGATCTGCGCATCCTGCGCTATGAGGTTCCCGGCTTCGAGGCCCTGGAGCCCAAGCAGAAAGAGTTGCTGTATTATCTGTACGAAGCAGCGCTGAGCGGGCGCGACATCATCTACGACCAGAACTACCAGAACAACCTGCGCGTGCGCCGCACCCTGGAGGCCCTCTGGGAAACCAACCAGGAGCGCCGCGCCGCTACTACCAACACCCAGCAGGTAGAGCAGGCCCAGCAGTTCAACACCTACGCCAAGCGCGTGTGGTTTTCCAACGGCATCCACCACCACTACTCCACCCGCAAGCTGCTGCCGGAATTCTCGCCGGCCTACTTCCGGGAGCTGGTGCAAAGCACGCCCGAACGCAACCTGCCTTTGCTGCCCGGCCAGACGCTAAAGCAGTTCACGGAAACGATGACCTCCATCCTCTTCGACCCCAAGGTGGCACCCAAGCGCGTCAACCAGGAGGCCGGGCAGGACTTGCTCACGACGTCGGCCAACAACTATTACCAGGGGGTGACGCAGGCGGAAGCTGAGGCTTTTTACGCCAAAAAAATCGACAAAAACGACCAGCGTCCCATTTCCTACGGCCTCAACTCGCGGCTGGTGAAGGACAAGCAGGGCAACATCGTGGAGCAGCCCTGGAAAGTGGGTGGCCTCTACGGCGAAGCCCTCACGCAGGTAGCTTTCTGGCTGAACAAGGCCTTGGACGTGGCCGAAACGCCCGAGCAGCGCGCTGCCCTCACCAAGCTTATCCAGTACTACAGCACCGGCGACCTGAAGCTGTGGGACGAGTACAACATTGCCTGGGTACACGACACCAACTCGGATACCGACGTAGTGAACGGCTTTATTGAGGTGTACGGCGACCCGCTGGGCTACCGCGCTGCCTACGAGTCGGTGGTGTCGTTCAAGGACGTGGAGGCCACCAAGCGCATCAAAACCATCGGCGACCAGGCCCAGTGGTTTGAAAACCACTCGCCCATCAAGGCCGAGCACCGCAAGAAAAACGTGGTGGGCATCACGGCTAAGGTCATTACCACGGTGGTAGAGGCCGGCGACGCGGCCCCAAGCACCCCTATCGGTATCAACCTGCCCAACGCCACCTGGATTCGCAAGGAGCATGGCTCGAAGTCGGTGAACCTGGGCAACATTGTGGAAGCCTACGACCGTGCCTCGGCCGGCGGCATGCTCGACGAGTTTGCCTTCGATGAAGCTGAAAAGAAGCGCGCCAAGCAGTACGGCGCCCTGGCCGGCAAGCTCCACACCGATATGCACGAGGTAATCGGGCACGCCTCGGGGCAGATCAACAAAGGCGTGGGCACCACCAAGGAAACCCTGAAAAGCTACGCCTCCGCCATTGAGGAAGGCCGCGCCGACCTGGTGGCCCTGTACTACCTGATGGACGACAAGCTCGTACAGCTGGGCGTGATGCCGAGCCTGGAAGTAGGCAAAGCCGAGTACGACAGCTACATCCGCGGCGGCCTGATGACCCAGTTGGTGCGCCTGCAGCCCGGCGAAACTGTGGAGGAAGCCCACATGCGCAACCGCCAGATGGTGGCCCGCTGGGTGTTTGAGAAAGGCAGGAAGGACAAGGTGATTGAGCAGGTAACACGTGAGGGCAAAACCTTCTTCCACATCAATGACTACCAGAAGCTGCGCACTCTGTTTGGGCAGCTGCTGCGCGAAACCCAGCGCATCACGAGCGAGGGCGACTACAACGCAGCCAAAAACCTGATTGAAACCTACGGCGTGAAGGTAGATGCCGACTTGCACAAGCAGGTACTGGCCCGCTACCAGAAGCTGGGCATTGCGCCCTACGCCGGCTTTATCCAGCCCAAGCTGGTGCCGGTGGAGCAGGAAGGAAAAATTATCGACGTGAAGCTGGAATACCCTACCGACTTTGCCCAGCAGATGCTGGAGTACGGCCGCAAGTATTCGTTTCTGCCGAACGTGAATTAGCGCTGGGCCTCGTATATTACCGGAGTGGCTGGCCGGATGAGGGGAAAATGCATGGCATCAATTCCCTCATCCAGCCAGCCCTTTTTATGCTTTCCTCACGCTCTTGCGCACTTTTTATGAAACGTCTTCTCTTCCTCGCCTTCTTCATGCCGCTCCTGAGCTGGACCGGCCGCGCCCAGGCCCAAACCATCGACACCCAGCGCTACGAGTACTGCGAGCTGCTGACGACCGACAACCTGTTCGCGCCCGACAACAAAGCCAAAGCCGGCGACATCTTCGTGGACTTCGGCTACGGTTTCGAGAAGCTGGGCGGCGGCTCCCTTTCCCAGCGCGAGGCGGGCAAGCTGCAGGTGTTTGCTACCCATGTGAGTGCCCTCACCTACATGGGCAAGCTGGGCTGGGAAGTGGTGCAGATGTACCAGCAACCTGATAAGCGCCCCGCTCACACGCTGTTCGTGCTACGCCGCCCCGCCCGGGGGAACTGAATTGAATGTGCTGATGTGGAGAATGTGGAGGAATGTGCTAATGCTTTAACCTTCATTGCGAGCAGCGCGAAGCAATCCGTCCTGTACAATACCAGACCCGTTCTTTTACCAGAAAGCCCTTTCCCGCACGCGCCGGAAAGGGCTTTCCACTTTATGAAGCTCAGCACGCTCTTAGCCCCAATTGCTTCGCGCTGCTGGCAATGACCGACCATTAGCACATTCAAACCACATTCCCCACATTAGCAAAGCGCAGCACATTACATCAGAGTCCCTGCTGGGAGAACAGGCGCTGGCGGCCGCGCACGATTTTGTACAAGTCACCGAGGAAGAGCTTGACGCGGCCGAAGAAGATGGGTCCGTTCAGCTCACTTTCCAGGGCATTGTTCATGAACAGCATCTGGCGGTAGCCGCCACCGGCGCCCAGGCCCACCCACCGGAAAACGCGCACGTGGCCGGCCACGGAAGGCTCAAACATGTAAATCAGCCGCCGAGGGGTGCGCTCCACTTCTCCATCGGGCTTTTCGTAGCGGGCGTAGTAGCGGCCGATGCCCAGCTGGGTAGGTGTGCTCAGCTCCCAGCGGGGCGTACCCTTCACCACGTATTCGCCGTAGGCCGCCACGTAGCGGAAGCGCAGCTCGTCGCGGGTGCCGGCGGGCAGGTGTGCGGGCAAAGCCACATCGGTGGGCACGCCATCGGAGAGCAGGTACAGGCCCAGGCCTGTACGCACCCGCCCCCGGAATTCCACGCCCACCTTCAGCCCGTTGATGCCCACCACGCTGCCATTGAGCACCGAGTAGCGCTGGTCGAACTGAAACACCAGCCGCCGGTGCGACTGGCGCACGCGGCTGGAATCGGGCGGCAGCGGCCCGGCAGCGGCAGCCGTCGTCAGCCACCCGCCGCCCAGCACCCCCAGCAGAATTCCACGCAAAGCCGTCATACCCTGCAAAAGTACGCAGCTACTCGTCAGTTGTTGGTTTTCAGTTATCCGTTGACCGTTGTCTGACTTTGGTTATCTGTTACGCGTGGTAGAGCCTTTCCCATCAACGCCTAACCAGTAGTTGGCAACGGACGCCAGACGCTTCGCCCCGGCTATTCTACGCTTCACCCCGGATGGGTTAGCCAGCTGGCCGGGCGGCTAATACTTTTACGGCTGTACTTCTGCCCGTTTGTATGCCCGCCTTCCTCACTCCCGAATTTGTGTTTTCCGTGGCCAACACGGCCGTGCTGCCCGCCTGGCTGCTGCTGATGGCCGCGCCCCGCTGGGTGGTTACGCGCCGGCTGGTGCGCAGCGGCGTGTGGCCCTTGCTGCTGGCCGCCACCTACGCCGCCTTGCTTACGGTGCATTATTTCAGCCCTCATGCTACGGAAGGCGGCTTCAGCTCCCTGGCCGAGGTGCGGGCCCTGTTTCAGGATCCGTGGGCCCTCACGGCCGGGTGGGTGCATTACCTGTGCTTTGATCTGGCCGTGGGCATCTGGGAAACGCAGGATGCCGAGCGGCGCGGGCTGGCCTGGTATCTGCGCGTGCCCTGCCTGCTCCTCACATTTTTGGTGGGGCCGGTAGGCCTGCTGCTCTACGCCGGGTTGCGCCAGCTGCGCCCCGTTACTCCCCCTACTGAACTTCCATCCTAACCTCCTACCGCTATGAACTCATCTTCCCTTTCATTGCCTCCAACGTTTGATCTGCCGCAAAAAACGGCTCCCACGAGCAGCATAGGCGGCTGGCTGCGGATCCTGCACCGCGTAAACCCCGTGCTTTCCTGGACGGGTTGGCTGCACGTAGCCCTGTTGGGAGTAGCCCTGGTGCTGCTGCCGCTGGATGCCCGCCTGGTTACGGGCGCCCCGGTCTGGCTGAAGCCCATTAAGTTCTGCCTGTCGGTGCTGGCTTTTGTCTGGACGCTGGGCTGGCTGCTGGCCGACCTGCCCACTCCGGCGCAACGCGGGGTACGGCGCGTAAGCCGGGTAGTAGCTGTTTGTATGCTGGTCGAAATTGCCTGCATTGTGCTGCAGGCCGCCCGCGGCACCGCTTCGCACTACAATATTGCCACGCCGTTGAATATTCTCGTCTTCAATCTGATGGGCGTAGCCATTATGGTGAATACCGGGGCCACCGTAGCGGCCGTGTACCTGGGGTGGCGCTACCGGCCCCACGGCCCGGCCGGCTACGTGTGGGGCGTGCGCCTCGGGCTGCTGCTGTTTCTGGTGGGCTCGGTGCTGGGCGGCATGATGATTCATCTCAACCAGCACACGGTAGGCGCCCCCGACGGCGGCCCCGGTCTGCCCGGCCTGGGCTGGAGCACCCGCGCCGGCGACCTGCGCATTGCCCACTTCCTGGGCATGCACGCCCTGCAGGTGGTGCCGTTGCTGGGCTGGTGGCTGAGCCGCCGCCTGCCGCGCCGGGCCGCGCTGCTTACTTGGCTGGGCGCTTTGCTGTACACGGGGTTGGTAGCCTTCCTCTTCATCCAGGCCCTGCAAGGCCAGCCGGTGCTGAAGCTGTGAGTTGTTGAGATAGTGAACTGGTGAGTTGACGTTCTGACGGCGCAGGCTGCGCGCTTCCGGCAGTTGTGCCTCTTAATGCGGAAAAAGTCTGCCACTCGTGCGGCAAGAGTAACAGACTATTTCCACCGGCGTAGTATACTCTTGCCTCGGGAGTGCACTACGCCTGCTTCGGGGTGCGGAGAAGCTGTCATTGCGAGCAGTGCGAAGCCATCCGTCCTGTACAAAACCAGATACATTCTTCTACCAGAAAGCCCCTGACGTCCGTGCTGGCATCAGGGGCTTTTCACGTCTTCGGGGTGAGTGCGTGGAACGTGTCATTGCTTCGCACTGCTCGCTATGACACGTTCCACGCACTCACCAATTTCCTACTTAAGCTTGGGAAACCTGCGGCGGATGATATCCTGCACGGGCACATTCTCAATCTTGCTTTCCAGCCAGGAAATGATGTCGAGGTAGAGGAAAGGGCGCCGCTCGTAGGGGTTTTCGGCAATGACAATAAGCTTGTTTTTGAGTTTGAGGAAGGACTCCTTGAGCTGGGACGGGGCCACGTCGCCGAGGCTACGCAGGAACTTGAAAATGGCCTCCTGCATCTGCTGCTGGTCGTTCATCTTGCCCAGGAAGCGGTACACCGACCGGATCTGGTAGTCCAGGGATTCGTCGCGGCCGGCTTCGTAGTGGGCAATCAGGTTGAGGATGCGGGCAAAGCACTGGATGTCTTCGCGCAGGCTGGCTTCCTTGAAGTAGATAACCTTGTTGAGGTACTCAATGGCCTTATCGGGCTGGCCGCTGCCGAAGTACAGGCTGGCAATTTTGTAGTAGAACACCAGGCGCCGGTGCGAGTCCATCTGCAAGCGGAAATTCTCCAGGTTTTCGAGCAGCTCGGGCACGATCTTCAGCCCCTCCGTGAACTGCCCGCGCATGAAGTAGCCGTTGATGCGGTTGGTGTAGATGTACAGGAACAGCAGCATGTCGATGTTGGGGCTGGTGCGGCGCTCCGGGTCGGCGGCGTAGGCTTCCAGCCGGGTTAGCACTTCCTCAAACCTGCTGTAGTATAGCATGTTGTAGGCCGTCACCAGCAGATTGTGCAGGCCCTTGATGTAGAGCATGGCCTGCTGCTCACGCATCAGGGGGTTGGCCTCAAACAAATCCACCCACTTCTGGGCGTAGCGGAAGCAGAGCCGGAAGTTTTGCGTGATGGTGTAGTACCACACGTGGGCCTGGTAGTAGTACAGCTGTTCGAAGAACGTGGCCTGCCGGGGGTCCAGCAGCGGCAGGTCCTGGCGGAAGTAATCGGTAATCTTGTCGTAGTCCTGCTGGTTGCGGGTGTGCCCGATTTTGAGGTAGCGCCCGTACATGCGCAGCGCCAGGTTGGACAGGGCATGCTCCCGCGCCACATGCGCCACAGTGGTGGTAGCCTCGTCCGACAGCTCCCGCGCCCGGCCGCGCAGGCTGCGCGTGATGTACTGGCCCTCAATCAGCTTCTCGAAGTCGAGGGCCATGAGCGTGATATGCTGCATTTCGGCCTGCTGGGCGGCTTGCTTTACCTTTTCCAGCATGCGCAGGCTCTGGATATACAGGCCGCGGTTGTAGAGCACGCGGGCGTAGTCGAGCTGCTCCCGCAGCTGGATATCGGTGTTGTGGCCCGCGTGGTACATGCGCAGGCTGGCCAGCAACTGGCGGTACAGATTGGCCTTGAGGTTGGCTACTTGCACTTTTTTGATGGCCGGCACCTGCGCCAGCACGCGCTCCTCATCGTAGCGCTCCTGCCCATCCAGCGCGTCGAACAATTGCAGGAACTTAAGGCCGTCCGCCGAGCCCTGCCGGTTGGCAAACAAACGGAAATGACGCTTCTCGGTGCGGGTCAGGGACTTGATGAGCTGAAAAACCGGGTCCGTGTTTTCGTTGGGCATTGTATTTACAAAAAAATCAACGTTCTGTTTTACAGTTACTTACCAAACAAAGCGCAAATAGTAGAAATAGTAGGCGGCTGAAGAGAAAGTTTTAATTACGTGCTGTAGCTGATGTACTTGCTATCATCCTAACAACGCAAAGATGACATGTCGGAGCACTTTTCCACTTCCTGGTCGGCACAATTTATTTCGTTGGTAGCGGCGGGCTGGCGGCCCTGCATGCAGCCGGCCGTTTCGCTTAAACCCGGCTCGACTGGATATTACTCAGTCGAGCGAATAGAATCAAACCAAGCGCCCCGCCCGTCCTCCACCGTTGTTTTTCCCTTTCGCCTCACATGACCTTGATTTTCACTTCCGTCGGACCAGTCATTACGCTGCCGCTGCCAGGCTGAAAGGAACCGCGTTACCCGCCACGCCAGCAGCCTTTCGCAGCCTAGTGCTCTGAAAGGCTTTTTTATTCTCACCTCCCGCAAGTCTCCCGCATGTACTTCACCTCTGATACCGTTGCTTTCCTGGATGGCGAGTTTGTACCGGCCGAGCAGGCTACGTGCGGCGTTTATGCCCAGTCGCTGCACTATGGCTACGCCGTGTTCGAGGGCATCCGGGCCTACCAGACGCCGGCCGGTACGCGCATTTTCAAGGCCGAAGAACACTACGAGCGGCTGCACTATTCCTGTAAATCCATTGGGCTGCCGCTGGCTTACTCGGTGGAGGAGCTGACGCGTATCAGCTATGAAGTACTGGAGCGCAATAACCTCACCGATGCCTACCTCCGACCCCTGGTGTATGCTGCCACGCCCAACATGAGTTTGAAAGCCGCCTCCTCCGGCAACCTGCTGATTGCCGTGTGGGAATGGGGCAAGTACCTCGGCGACCAGAGCCTGCGCCTCACCATCTCGCCCTATGAGCGGCCCAATCCCAAGGCCGTACCCATTGAAGCGAAAGTCGCCGGCCACTACGTCAACTCTATCATTGCCAGCACCGAGGCCAAGGGCCGGGGCTACGACGAAGCGCTGCTGCTGGATATGAACGGCTACGTGGCCGAGGGCCCCGGCGCCAACTTCTTTTTCGAGCGGGAAGGCGAGCTGTACACCGCTCCTCAGGGCAGCATCCTGCGCGGCATCACCCGCAACACCATCATCGACCTGGCCCGCGAAGCCGGCATCACGGTACACGAGCAGTTCTTCCGGCCCGAGGAGCTGCGCACCGCTTCCGCCGCCTTCATGACGGGTACCGCCGCCGAGGTTATCGGCGTGGCATCAGTCGATGACGTGACCTTCTCGACACCTTTCCAGCAAACCATCGGTGGCATGCTGGCTAGCCACTACCAGGCCTTGGTAACTGGGCAGCCTATTAGAACTGAGAGCTTAGAAATTAAAGCTTAGACAACAGAACGAGCAACTTATCAGCACATTACCCACATTTAGCACACTAGGGCATTATTTTCCTGCATTAGCACATTCCCACACATTAGCACATTCTCAACTACATGATTCTGAATAAATACAGCCGCATCTACACCCAGGACAACAGCCTGCCGGCTTCCCAGGCCATGCTCATCGGCTCGGGGCTGTCGGATGAGGATTTGCGCAAGCCGTTCGTGGGCATCTGCTCCACGGGCTTCGAAGGCAACACCTGTAACATGCACCTCAACGGCTTGGCCGACCAGGTTAAGGCGGGCGTGCAGCAGCAGGGCCTAGTGGGGCTGCGCTTCAATACCATCGGTGTGTCGGACGGCATTACCAACGGCACAGCGGGTATGCGCTACTCTCTGGTTTCGCGCGAAATTATTGCCGATTCCATTGAGGCCATGGCCGGGGCCCACAACTACGATGCCCTGGCCTGCGTGATGGGCTGCGACAAGAACATGCCCGGTGCCCTCATTGCCATGGCCCGCCTCAACCGGCCTTCGCTGATGGTGTACGGCGGCACCATCAAGGGTGGCACCTTCAAAGGGCAGCAACTCAACATTGTTTCGTGTTTTGAGGCCTACGGCAAAAAGCTACAGGGGCAGATATCGGACGAGGATTACAAAGGCATTATCCACAACGCCTGCCCGGGTCCGGGGGCGTGTGGAGGCATGTACACGGCGAATACGATGGCGGCCGCTATTGAAACGCTGGGCATGAGTGTTCCGTTTTCCTCGTCCTCCCCCGCCGTAAGCGCCGAAAAGCAGCAGGAGTGCCACGACGCCGGCGGCTACCTGCGCCGCCTGCTGGAGCTGGACCTCAAGCCTCGCGACATTCTGGTGCGCGAGGCCTTTGAAAACGCCCTGGTGATGACCACCGTGCTGGGCGGCTCCACCAACGCCGTGCTTCACCTCATTGCCATTGCCCACGCCGCCGGCGTGCACCTGACGATGGAAGACTTCCAGGCCGTGAGCAACCGCGTGCCCGTGCTGGCCGACCTGAAACCCAGCGGTAAATACCTGATGGAGGATTTGTCGGCCCTAGGCGGGGTGCCGGCCGTGATGAAGACCATGCTCAACGCGGGCCTGCTCCACGGCGACCTGCTGACCGTAACGGGCCGGACGCTAGCCGAAAACCTGGCCGACGTGCAGCCCCTGGGCGCCGAGCAGGACCTGCTGCGCCCCCTGGTTAACCCTATCAAAGCCGACGGCCACATTCAGATTCTGTACGGCAACCTGGCCACCAAAGGAGCGGTGGCCAAAATCACTGGCAAGGAAGGCCTGCGGTTTGAAGGCCCGGCTGTGGTGTTTAACTCCGAGGAAGAGCTCAACGAAGGCATTACGCAGGGCAAGATTCAGCCCGGCCACGTGGTCGTGATTCGCTACGTGGGGCCCAAGGGTGGGCCGGGCATGCCAGAAATGCTCAAGCCCACCTCCGCCATCATCGGCGCGGGCCTCGGCGACAAAGTGGCCCTGATTACCGACGGGCGCTTTTCGGGCGGCACGCATGGCTTCGTCATCGGCCACGTGTGCCCCGAGGCCTACGACGGCGGCACCATCGCCCTGGTGGAAGACGGCGACTGGATTGTACTGGATGCCGGCACCAACACCATTGATGTGCAGGTAGACGCAGCCCTGCTGGAGCTGCGTCGCCAGCAGTGGCAGCGGCCCCGGCCGAGTGTGCAGCAGGGCGTATTGCTGAAGTATATCCGCACGGTCAGCGACGCAAGCCGCGGCTGTATCACCGATTACGAGGAAGATCATGTACACGAAAGAGCAACCCCAGCCCGCGCCGACCTCGCCTGAAACGGTCGTGGCCGCGGCACCTGCAGCTACCCGCACGCTTTCCGGCGCTGAGGCTACGCTGCACGCCCTGCTGGCCGAAGGCGTGGACACCATTTTCGGGTATCCGGGCGGCGCCATCATTCCTATTTATGACGCCCTCTATGACTTTAAAGAGCAGCTGAACCACGTGCTGGTGCGCCACGAGCAGGGCGGGATCCATGCGGCTCAGGGCTACGCACGGTCGTCGGGCAAAGTGGGCGTGGTCTTCGCCACCAGCGGCCCTGGCGCCACCAACCTCGTCACCGGTCTGGCCGATGCCCTGATTGACAGCACCCCGCTGGTGTGTATTACGGGGCAGGTTTTCGCGCACTTGCTGGGCACCGATGCCTTCCAGGAAACCGACATCATCAACATCACCACGCCCATTACCAAGTGGAACCACCAGGTAACGGATGCCAGTGAAATTCCCGAGGTACTGGCCAGAGCCTTCTACATTGCCCATAGCGGCCGCCCTGGCCCGGTACTTATCGATATTACCAAGAACGCTCAGATTCAGAAGGCCGATTTCACGCCGTATGAGTCCTGCACCCACATCCGCAGCTACCGCCCCAAGCCTATTGTGCGGCCTGAGTACGTGGCGCAGGCGGCCGAGCTTATCAACCAGGCCAAACGCCCCCTGGTGCTCTGGGGGCAGGGCGTGCTGCTGGGCCAGGCGGAGCAGGAGTTTCGGGAGTTCATTGAGAAAAGCGGCATCCCGGCGGCCTGGACGATTCTGGGCGCCGGCGCACTACCTACCGGGCACCCGCTCAACGTGGGAATGCTGGGCATGCATGGCAACTACGGCCCCAACGTGCTGACCAACGAGTGCGACGTACTCATTGCCATCGGCATGCGCTTCGACGACCGGGTAACGGGCCGCCTCGACAAGTACGCCCGCCAGGCCCAGGTTGTTCACCTCGACATCGACCCCACGGAAATTGACAAGAACCTGAAGGCTACGGTGCCGGTATGGGGCGACTGCAAGGAAACCCTGCCCCTGCTCACGCAGCTGGTGCAGGCCCGCACCTACCCCGAGTGGCGGCAGCGCTTCACGGAGCATGATGCCGAGGAAATTGCCGCCGTCATCCAGGATGAGCTGTTCCCGACCTCCGACGAGCTAACCATGGGGGAAGTCATCCAGCAGCTGAATGAGCTAACCCAAGGCGAGGCTATTATCGTGACGGACGTGGGCCAGCACCAGATGGTGGCCTGCCGCTACGCCAAGCTCAACCACACCCGCAGCAACATCACCAGCGGGGGCCTGGGCACTATGGGCTTCGCCCTGCCCGCCGCCATCGGGGCCAAGTTCGGGGCACCGGAACGGCAGGTAGTAGCCGTTATTGGCGACGGGGGCATTCAGATGACGATTCAGGAGCTGGGCACCATCATGCAAACGGGCGTGAATGTAAAGATTCTGCTGCTCAACAACCAGTTTCTGGGCATGGTGCGCCAGTGGCAGGAGCTGTTCCACGAGCGGCGCTACTCCTTCGTGGACATTGCCAGCCCCGACTACGTGACGGTGGCCCAGGGCTACAGCATAGCCGGCCGCCGCGTGGATGCCCGCGCCGATCTGCAGGACGCCCTGCGTGAGATGCTGGAGCACCCCGGCTCCTTTCTGCTAGAGGTGATGGTGACCCGCGAAAACAACATCTTTCCTATGGTGCCGCAGGGATGCGGCGTAGGCGAAATAAGGCTGCGGTAAACGATGATTTGGTGAGATGGTGAAATGGTGAGTTTTCCAACTGACAACTTATCCTACTCTTTACAAAACTCACCATTTCACTATCTCACAATTTCACAACTTCGCTATGACCATCGACCGGTGCGAGTACAACATCACGGTGTATACCGAGAACCAGGTGGGGCTGCTGAACCGCATTGCCATCATCTTCTCGCGGCGCAAAATCAACATCGAAAGCCTCAACACTTCTCCTTCGGAAATCGAAGGCATTCACCGCTTCAACATTGTGGTGGTGGAGACGGAGGAAGTGGTGCGCAAGATTGCCCGCCAGATCGAAAAGCAGGTGGAAGTGCTCAAGGTCTACTTCAACCCCAACGAGGACGTCATCTGGCAGGAAATGGCCCTCTACAAAGTGCCCACCGACGTCATTGCCGAGCGGGCCCTGGTGGAGCGGCTGCTGCGGGAGCACGGCGCCCGGGCCGTGGTCATTCGCAAGGACTACACAGTGTTTGAAACCACCGGCCACCGCGAGGAAACCGACAAGCTACTGGCAGTGCTGCAGCCCTACGGCCTCATCGAATTTGTGCGCTCGGCCCGCATTGCCATCATCAAAGGCAGCAAAGGATTTCACCATAAGCTCCGCGAGTTTGAACGCATCGAGCCCGGCCAGGAGGTCAGCGAAAACGACTACCTCAACAGCCGCGACAAGGTGTTTTCGATGTAGCCTGCGGTAGGTTTTTGGTTGCTTGTTTTTGGTTTTTGGCCGTGGCGCCTCCTCAAAAACAAACAACTAAAAACGAATAACTAAAAACAGAAACCATTCAACCTTCAACCACTCAACTCCCAACCAACATGGCAACCATCAACTTCGGCGGCGTAGAAGAGCACGTAGTAACCCGCGACGAATTTCCTTTGGAAAAAGCCCGCACGATTCTCAAGGATGAAACCATTGCCGTGATTGGCTACGGCGTGCAGGGTCCCGGCCAGGCGCTGAACCTGCGCGACAATGGCTTCAACGTCATCATCGGGCAGCGCCGCGACTCCGCCTCCTGGAGCAAGGCCGAAGCTGATGGCTGGGTGGAAGGTGAAACCCTGTTCGACATCGAAGAAGCGGCGGAGCGCGGCACCATCATTGCCAACCTGCTTTCCGACGCCGGTCAGATTGCAGTGTGGCCCACGCTGAAAGCCCGGCTCACAGCCGGCAAAACCCTGTACTTCTCGCACGGCTTCGGCATCACCTTCAACGACCAGACCAACATCATCCCGCCCGCCGACGTGGACGTGGTGCTGGTAGCGCCCAAGGGCAGCGGCACCAGCCTGCGCCGCCTGTTTGTGGCCGGTGGTGGCCTCAACTCGTCCTTTGCCGTGTATCAGGATGCCACCGGCCACGCCTACGAAAAGGCCATTGCCCTGGGCATCGGGGTGGGCTCGGGCTACTTGTTTGAAACCGACTTCAAGCGCGAAGTATACTCCGACCTCACCGGCGAGCGGGGCGTGCTGATGGGCGCCCTGGCTGGCATCATTGAGGCCCAGTACCAGGTGCTGCGCCAGCGCGGCCACTCCCCTTCCGAGGCCTTCAACGAAACCGTGGAAGAACTTACCCAGAGCCTGGTGCCGCTAGTGGGCGAAAACGGCATGGACTGGATGTTCAGCAACTGCTCCGTTACAGCCCAGCGCGGTGCCCTCGACTGGAAAGGCAAGTTCCGCGAGGCTACCCTGCCCGTGCTCAACGAGCTCTACGACAGTGTAGCCTCCGGCGCCGAAGCCGCCCGCACCATCCAGCGCGGCTCCACGCCCGGCTACCGCCAGGAGCTGGAAGCGGAGCTGAAGGAAGTGCGCGAATCAGAGCTGTGGCAGACCGGCGCCACTGTGCGCGAGTTGCGCTCCAAGGCCACCGAAAAGGTGGAAGAATTGAGCTAATCAGAAAATAAATAAGGGAAGGCTGGCCGAAACGCCAGCCTTCCGCTTTTCGCTGGTTTTATGCACTGGAATGCTGATTCGTACACGCAGAAGCACGCTTTCGTTTCCCAGTACGGCGCGGGCCTAGTGGACGTGCTGGCTCCCCAGCCGGGCGAATGGGTCCTGGACCTGGGCTGCGGGGCCGGCGAGTTGGCGCAGGAAATAGCCAACCGGGGCGCTAACGTAGTGGGCCTGGATGCCTCGCCCGACATGCTAGCCAAGGCCCGGCAGCAGTTTCCGGCGCTTGACTTCCGGCTGGCCGATGCGGCCACATTTGGGCTGCCGGAACGCTTCGATGCCGTATTTTCGAATGCCGCGCTACACTGGGTTCCCGCCGCTGCGGCCGTGGTGCGGCAGGTATACCGGCACCTGAAGCCGGGTGGGCGCTTCGTAGCGGAGCTGGGCGGGAAGGGCAACGTGGGACAGATTGTGGATACCCTGCTCCGCCAGCTGCACCAGCACAGCTACCCACACGCCCGCGCCGACTGGTGGTACTTTCCCTCAGTGGCCGAGTACACCGCGCTGCTCGAACAGCAAGGGTTCCGGGTGCGTCTAGCCCAGCACTATGACCGGGAAACGCCCCTTGCCGACCCAGATACCGGCCTCCGGGACTGGATTGAACAGTTTGGGGACAATTTCTTCCGGGGCGTTGAGCCCGAAACCCAAGCAGACATTTTAGCTGCCACCGAAGCCGAGCTGCGCCCCGTTCTGTTCCGGGACGGGCAGTGGCGGGCCGATTACAAACGCCTGCGCATTGTGGCGGAGAAGCCCCTGAGTTAGTTGCTTGTTTCTAGGAAGTGTTAACAGTCGCGCAACCAGAGTATAGTTGCGGCAATATGAACGAAGGCCAGAAAATGCGCATCCAAT
>NZ_JADWYK010000013.1 GCF_015773195.1 Hymenobacter guriensis | reverse complement strand
TATCTGGTCCGTTCGTCTAGGGGTT
Source organism: Hymenobacter guriensis (assembly GCF_015773195.1). Taxonomy (GTDB): domain Bacteria; phylum Bacteroidota; class Bacteroidia; order Cytophagales; family Hymenobacteraceae; genus Hymenobacter; species Hymenobacter guriensis. Next base: position 137,553 of record NZ_JADWYK010000013.1, on the reverse strand, counting down.
AGGACAGTAGATTTTCATTCTACCAACAGGGGTTCGATTCCCCTACGGACTACTTGCCTTCTGCTTTGATATTTGGTTAAAAAACCGCTCCGGTGCATCCCAGGGCGGTTTTTTTATCCAGACCGAACCGGCAAAAGCGCCCTCGGTACCCGCAGCACCACTATCTGGTCCGTTCGTCTAGGGGTTAGGACAGTAGATTTTCATTCTACCAACAGGGGTTCGATTCCCCTACGGACTACTTGCCTTCTGCTTGACTTTGGGTTGAAAAACCGCTCCGGTACATCCCAGAGCGGTTTTTTCTTTTACGCAATAGCGTAAACAACGAGCCGTTAGGTATCCGCCAGAGCATCCGACCTTCTAAACAGCGCATTCAAGATGGATTACGAAGTCAAGCTGATTGATATTGACCAGCCAGGTATGGATGCGGCCATTACCAATCTGGTCAATTTATCCTTCCGGGAGGTTAATCCTAAGACGCACAGGGATTTTTCATGGCATACTATTAAGTCAGGTACCTACCACAACAATTCTGTCGTTGGCTCACCTTCCAGCTTTTACGTAGGAGCTTTCAGCGGCAATGAGCTAATTGGATTTACGGCTTTTAAGTCCCACGATTTCATCCGAAATGGTGAAGTTGTCAACTGCTTTCATAATTGTATTGCTGTTACTTCTGAACAACATAAGGGCAAGCGAATATTTCCCAATATCTTAAGTTTCGGAAAATCAATCCTATTAAAGGAGAATGTTGGATTTCTCTACGGCATACCTAATCATAACTCCAGGCCTGTTATCGAAAAAATAGGATATAAGTACCACGGTCCTTTCCTGAAAGTAAACGTATTTAATCTACCCGGCCTATTTGAGTCGGCTTTTTCTAAATGGGGGGAGAAAGATTACTTGTACAACGAAAACATCTATTTTCAGAATGATTTTCAGCTAATTGATGTTAAAACCAATGAATATGGCAAGGCGCTGGTGGTTTTCGAAGACCTTGGCAATATAATCTGGGGTAAAATTGAAAACAAAATAGTTAAGGGCATTACGGTCCGCTACCTAAGCGTAGGAGGAATGATTGTAAACAAGCCACATTTCTTTAAAGACTCCTGCAAGAAGCTTTTCAAAAAGCATAATATCCAATTCATTCAATTTATATTTCATAGTACTAGTATGTTTAAAACCTTGTTCAAAAACCCGAAACCGGCGCCGTTTGTGGAGCCTTTCATGGTTCTTGATCTTAAGACGGAGATAACCGAGCATGATCAGTTTAATTTTATGCCGGCCATAAAAAATAATTTTTAATTATCTAATCTATAAACCCTCTTAACGCTCCTTCCAATGAAAGCTGCAGTGAAAAGCCTTTTCTATAAAGTCCGGCCATACAAGATTCCGCAGCAGTACAACTTTCATTTGGGGTACATATTTCACACCGAAAACGTATTTGACCAGGCTTTATTCTCAAAGCTGCTATCCTTCTGCCAGGAGTACTATAGCATTACGGGCAAACGGCCAATTTGTACGGTTATGGCCGGGACCAGCCCTAAGGTAGCGGCGGGCTGTGCAGAGCATAAATGCTCGGATGAAATGCTGGCCGCGCGCTACCATCAGCTGGCATCTGTGGCTACCTTGGGCTACCATGGCCACTTTTATCTAAACCCTGCTTTATACCATCGGTTTGAGTCAGAAATCAGGAGCAATAACTTTATAACAGCACCTTTAGAAACTCAATTCAGCCGTGACTTAGATTGGTTTAAAAAACACAACCTCAACCACAATGGCTTATATGCCGGCGGTTGGTGGTTTATGAACTCCCAATTGATAGAATTATTGATGAATGCAGGCTTCAAATTTGACTTTAGCTTTTCCAAGTCTTCCTTCTTCCGAAATCAATACTCTCACAAGTTAATCCAGGAAAACAGCATAAATACCGGCCAATCATTTAAGATAGTTAAAGGCGATACTACCTTGTATGAAATTCAAAACCTTATAGGTGCCCATACAACCCCTTTTGTCGATGATTTTTATCGTGTATTGAGTGGTCTGCTAACACCTTCGCAATTAGAAGTTGTGGGCGTTCTAAATTCCCATGATTATGACCTGGATTACAAGAACACGTTAATGATTATACGTGATGCTGCTGCGCAGAAAAGCGTTCGTTTTTTTGACGCCGAAGATTTATTAAATAATTCATCTTTCAATTTCACTAAAACGATTACGTTATAGCAATTACAAAGCAATATAATTCCTTCAACCTTGACCTTTTTCATGAGCAACCTAAAATCAACTTGCTTTGTAGTTACATCATTAGTAATGGGCGGAGCTGAATTACAGACAGTTAATCACATTAATGATTTTTATAAAATAAGTGATAAAATTTTTCTTGTCATATTATCCAATATTATAGATAAAAACCTCTTGACATCTCTTAATATTAGCAAAAATAACATATTAATTCTAAACCAGCCTTATAACACCCCTACTACCAAGGCGCTCATCAACACTCATATTTATCTACACAAAGTATACTCGTTTATAAAAACGCACAAGTGCGAAGTAATTGTTGCGAATCTTCCGCTGGCCCATTTTTTTATGAGAGCAACTAAGCTATATGCTAGTACCCGAGGGCTCAATTTCAAACTAATAAACTACCATCGTTCGTTGCAATTCACAGCTAGTCCAATTGATTCATTGCCTAAACAGCTGTTTCATAAATATAATCAGATATTAGCTAACAAGACTGACGATGGGAATATATTTATTTCCAAGGCATCACTCCAGGATATGCAGAATAATTTTTATATTAAAAACCCAGTTATCATTTATGACGGCATTCAATACAAAAACGGAATTCCCTCCCTTGCACAAAACTATTTGAGCTCTATTGCTATTACATCCGATTATATAATTGTGTTACCTGGCCGATTACACCCTGCAAAAGGCCACCTTTTCTTCCTCGATGCTATCCATAAATTTATAACCGATAATAAACTCGAGCCCAAAGACCTGTTCATAATTTTTGCCGGAGGCAAAAACTTAGAGGATACGATTCGGGCTGAAATCAGTGCCCGGAACTTGGATAATTATATACATATTACGGGCATTATTGAGAACGACTTGCTTTTGTCGCTTTTGCAAATTGCCAATTTAGTTGCTGTTCCTTCAATCCATGAGGGGCTTGGCAACACGGCTATTGAGGCGCTAATGCAGGGCAGCCTGGTGCTGGCATCGGATGCTGGTGGCTTACCGGAAGTAATACAGGATTCCCGAAATGGTTTTATGTTTGAAAGAAACAACCAGGAGTCCTTTCTAAGCCAACTTCATAAGATATACTTCAACAAGATTACTATTGACAAATCTGTGTTGATTAACGACTTTATGAATCGGTTTCTATTTGAAAGTCATATCAAGCAACTCAAGGAATATATAGCGGGGGTCTAATTGAGGGTGCAACGGACGTTATGGTCGTCGATGCAGAGTTGTAAGCGGATGCGATGCATGGCCAGGAAGCAACTGAATGAGCAGGCGCAGCGTTGACGCAGGGAACAGCTGAGTGCTTCCACGATGCTGGTGCGGCCACTGCCTTTGGCACTAGGCCGGTGGGCTGCTGGCGGCAGCACCCGTCGGTAGGTCGTCCACTCGTTGGTATAGTACCACGTGCCGGTGCGATACGCAGCTGGTAAGGCCTGCCAGAGCCGCCGGGCCGTAGCCGTGCCGGGGGTGCCCAGCACCCAGGCGACAATGTGGTGAGTGTGGCGCTCGACGGCCAGCCAGCGCCAGACTTTGCGCCGCTTACGCCCCACAAACGTCCACATCTCGTCCAGTTCCAACTCCCGGGGCCGGCTGGGCGGGGGCAGATGGCGCGGGATAGTAGCCGCTTTTTTTTGCCAGCTTGGCCACCCTCATGCGCGAAACACCCGTCAGCTGCACGATGGCCCGCTGCGAGACGCGTTCAGCAGCTTTTCCACTGGGGCGTATCGGCCGGCCGGCGCCGGCCGGCGCCGGCCGGCGCCGGCCGGCTGAAAATAACCTTGATGGCCGCCACTATGCCCATTTTTGCGAATCTGTAGGCTCGCGCACCGGCCGCAAATATGATGAGTCGTTTTCATAGCAGCCTATACGACATCACCTTCAATTAGACCACCGCCGGCTATATTTACAGCCTTTAGGAGAATGCTGATTCGTATCGAAATCCTCTTATGTACCCTTAGCTATAGCAGGGCCGTGTACTATTACACCAACAGGCCCCAGCTCAAAAGCACCTTAGAGTTGGGCAATGTCCCTCAACCTTCTTATTGGCAGACGCTTATTTAGCGTTCAAAGCCTTTTGGCCTGCGTTTTTAGCGAAAGGGCGGATAGTTTTTACCACTTCCAACCCTATTCTCGCGTACGTTCAAGGGTCCACCATCCTGCCATGGCGTATGTCCAGAACGATTATTGTCTCCAACCGACTACCTACTAAAGTTCTTCGCACCGAGGAAAGCCTCACCTTTCAAGCCAGCGAAGGTGGCCTGGCTACCGGCCTAGGCTCTATTTACCGCCAGGAAGGCAATGTTTGGGTAGGCTGGCCGGGACTGTTCGTGGAGGATGCAAATGAAGAAGCGTACGTGCGCGAGCAGCTGCGCGACGACAGCATGGTGCCTGTGTTTCTGACGGAGCCCGAAATCCGGGACTTCTACGAGGGCTTCAGCAACTCCACACTCTGGCCCACCTTCCACTACTTTTCGCAGTACGCTACCTACGAGCAAAGCCACTGGGAAGCGTATGTGGCCGTGAATGAGAAATTCTGCCAGGCGGTGCTGGCATTGGCTGGGCTGGAGGACACCATCTGGGTGCACGACTACCAGCTGCTGCTGCTGCCAGCCATGCTGCGGCAGGCGCGGCCCGAGGCCACCATCGGCTTCTTCCTGCACATTCCCTTCCCCTCCTACGAGCTGATTCGGGTGCTGCCCTGGCGTAAGGAGCTGCTGGAAGGCATGCTTGGGGCCGATTTGCTGGGTTTCCATACGTTTGGCTACATGCGGCATTTTTTGAGCGCCGTGTCGCAGCTGCTAGGGTTTTCCTCGCAAAACGGGCAGATTGAAACTGGTGCCCGCACGGTGCTGGTCGATGCTTTCCCCATGGGCATCGACTATGAGCGGTACGTGCAGGCCGCGGCCTCGGAGGCGGCAGTGCAGCACGAGGCCGTTTACCGAGAAGCACTGCGCGAGGTGCGGGTTATTCTAAGCATCGACCGGCTCGACTACTCTAAGGGCATTGCGCAGCGGCTGCGGGCCTTTGAGCTGCTGATTCAGCGCTACCCGGAGTGGCGTGAGCAGGTAAGCCTGATTATGGTGGTGGTACCCTCCCGCGACCAGGTGGCGCAGTACGCGGCCCTGAAGGAGGAAATTGATGAGCTGGTGGGCCGCATTAACGCCCAGTACCGCACCATCACCTGGACGCCCATTCACTATTTCTACCGCTCCTTTCCGCTGGAGGAATTGGCCTCCCTCTACCGCTTGGCGGAGGTGGCGCTGGTGACGCCCATGCGCGACGGGATGAACCTGGTAGCTAAAGAATTTGTGGCCAGCAAGGCCGACGGGCGCGGGGTGTTAATCCTGAGCGAGCGGGCCGGGGCGGCCCGGGAGCTGTCGGATGCCCTCATCATCAACCCCACGGATACCGGGCAGCTGGCCGAGGCTATGCACGACGCGCTGGTGATGCCCGAAGACGAGCAGCAGCTGCGCATGGGCGCCATGCAGGCCCTGGTGCGGCAGTACAACGTGTTTGCCTGGGCCAAGCTGTTTATGGCCCGGCTGGCCTACAGCAAGATGAAGCAGCACACGCTAGCCACCGAAACGCTGAGCCCGCCGGTGCTCGAGCAGCTGCGGGAGCAGTACCAGGGCGCCGGGCAGCGTTTGCTGCTGCTGGACTATGATGGCACGCTGGCGCCCTTCAACGCCAATCCGCAGCGGGCCAAGCCCGACCAGGAATTGCTGCTGCTGCTGCGGGCGCTGGCGGAGATGCCGCAGAACCGGGTTGTCATCATCAGTGGGCGCGACCGGCAGACGCTGGAAGCCTGGCTGGGGCATCTGCCCATCGATTTTATTGCCGAGCACGGCGTCTGGCTGCGCCCGGCTGGTGAGGAGTGGCAGCTGTTTCAGACGCTGAACAACGAGTGGATGCGCGACATCCGGCCCATTCTGGAGCTGTACGTGGCGCGCACGGCCGGCTCCTTTATCGAGGACAAGGAGTACTCGCTGGTGTGGCACTACCGCCGCGCCGATGCCGACCTGGGCGCCGTGCGCGCCCGCGACCTGCTCAACCACCTCACCTTTATGACCTCGAACAGTGATTTGCAGGTGATGGAGGGCAACAAAGTCATTGAAATCAAGACGGCGGGCATCAACAAGGGCACGGCGGCGGCCCGGTGGCTGGCTACGTATCATCCCGACTTTACCCTGGCCATCGGCGACGACCGCACGGATGAGGACACGTTCCGGGCCATGCCGCCGGAGGCCTACACGGTGAAGGTGGGCAGCACGCCCCGCTCCCTGGCGCGCTTCAGCGTGGCCTCTACCACCGACGTGCGCCGGCTGCTGCGGAGCCTGTTGTAGCCCGGCGGCCCCACTGCGTACCCGCGTCACCCTATAAAACAGGCCCGTAATGCTTCATTACGGGCCTGTTTTGTGCGCTGACCGTCGTGTTATGGCCGCTGACCATCATGCGATAGGCACTGACACGCATGTTATGCCCCCTGACCGTCGTGCGATGACCTCTGACTGCCGTGCGATGGCCACTGACCGCCGTGCGATAGGCACTGACCGCCATGTTATGGCCGTTGACCATCATGCGAAGTATGCTGACCGTCGTGTTACAGGTTCTGGCAGTGGTGCGGAAGCCTCTGCCCGAGGTGCGATGGGTGCTGACCTTCATGTTATGGCCGCTAACCGCCGTGCGATAGGGGCTGACTGTTGTGCGATAGGCGCTGTCAGCGGCGTAGCAGCAACTGACGCGCACAGAATTGCGACGCCCAGTTTCCGATGAGGCAGGGCTTATAGGACCAGTACCATGTAGAGTCGCATACTTGGAATCTCGTCGTTGAACGACAGTCGTTAGGACTGCGGGGGCGACGAGACGCAGGTGGAAATGATATACTGAGAGATATAGTCAATGCTCCAACAAAAATTAGAGTATATTATGGCCAGAACGGTAAGCTTGGCAAAGTATACACTATGGCAAAAAAGAAAATGAAGGTAGCACATAGCACCTCGAAACACATGAGAGCATTTGCAATTAATAAAACAACCAGAAGGCTTATGAAATTTCAAAAATAATTTCAGAGTCATATTACATAAGACACATAAACAAACTAAGATCATCAATTAAACTAAAAAACAATAAATTATATTGTAATCTAACACAACAAGCAAATTAATAAACTCAAATCTCACCATGAAAAAAATAAATACCACCAAAATTAAAACCAAAATATTTAACAAATCAGCTCTAATATGCATTATACTTTCTCTTACTTCATGCTTTCATGGCCAAGGAATTCATAAGGCAAATTTTTGCATTAATAAAAAAGATATAAAACTCAACATAAACAAGTTATCATCTTTAAAATCAAATATCAAGTTGTTATCACAAGTATCTAATACACATAAAAGCATATCATCATATTGCTTTATAAAGAAGGGTGAAAACAACAATGAATTACATCTAATTAAAGCAACAGAATTTCCTCATGGCATTCCTTTTTATTTTATCAATACTAAAAATAAATTGCACATAATTAATGTTTATGATATCGAAACAAAAGATCAAATGATCAACCGAATTGATTCAATATTTCAAAATAACACAATAACAAATGATACTACTCTTAAAAATAATATCAAAAAGTACTTTTATCATGAATATTTTGGATTATAAATAACTATATACTCTGGACTCAACAACTATGTAGCTATCAGAGAATTATAGCCGTCTCCTAAACAGCGTAGAGACGCATACTTGCGTCTCGTCGTCGGATGATAGTCGTTGGGACTGCGCGGACGACGAGACGCAAGTATGCGTCTCTACAGCGGGCTGGCTATTTCAGGCTGTCGCCGCTCCTTACAGGAAGTTGGGTTTGCTGAGCTTTTGGGCGATGCGGTAGGCGGCGTTGACGAGGCCCACGTGGCTGTAGGCCTGGGGGAAGTTGCCCCACTGGGAGCCGGTTTTGGCGTCTACGTCCTCGGAAAGCAGGCCCAGGTGGTTGGTGTAGGTGGTGAGCTTTTCGAACTCGCGGATAGCTTCTTCTACACGCCCTACGCAGGCCAGGGCCTCAACGTACCAGAAGGAGCAGATAAGGAAGGTGGTTTCGGGGGTGCCGAAGTCGTCGGCGTGGCGGTAGCGGTAGAACAGGCCCTCGGGGGTTTTCAGCTCTTTTTCTAACTCTACGAGGTGGTGGGCGGCTTTTTCGGAGGCCGGATCTAGGTAGCCCATCAGGATGAGCTGCATGGTGCTGGCATCGAGGTGGGGAGAGCCGATGGCGTTGGTATACACGCCGCGCTCCTGGTTGAAACACTGCTCAATCCGGTCGGTGGCCGCCTGGATGAGCCGCTCGGCGCGGGCTTCCATGTCGCGGTTGCCGAGGGAGCGGGCCACTTTGCGGGCGGCGTGGCTGCCGGCCCAGTGAAACAGGTAGGTGTAGCAGTGGTACTGGGCCAGGTTGCGGAACTCCCAGAGGCCGGCGTCGGGCTGGTCCATAGTGGCCTCAATCAGGTTGAGGGCTTCCAGCACCAGCTTTTCGGGGTTGGGCCGCTCGGGGTCGAGGAAACGGCAATCCACGTAGAGCGGCAGCAAAGCCACCAGCACCTGCCCGTACACGTCGTTCTGGATGTGGGTGTAGGCGTCGTTGCCGATGCGCACGGGCTGGTTGCCGAGGTAGCCCGCCAGGGGCAGCTCTTCCTCAATGAGGTCGGACGCCCCGCTGATGCCGTAGAGGGGCTGGTACTTGTCCTTGACCTTGGTGGAGATGTTGGCGATGTAGTGGAAGTAGCGCTCCATCTCCTCGAAGTGGCCGATGTTGTTGAAGGCCGTGAGGATGTAGTAGGTGTCGCGCATCCAGCAGTAGCGGTAGTCCCAGTTGCGGGTGCTGCCGGGGGCCTCGGGAAGGGAGGTGGTACTGGCCGCAATGATGGCGCCGGTGTCTTCGTACTGGTGAATTTTGAGGGCCAGAGCCGAGCGAATGACTTGGTCCTGGTGGAAGGCGCTGATGCTGGTGCTTTTCACCCAGCGCCGCCAGTAGTCGAGGGTGCTGAGCAGGAACCGCTCGGCGGTGCTTTCCAGGGGGGCTTCCAGAGGGGCGCCATAGGTAAGCACGAGGTACTTGGTGTCGTTGAGGGCAAAGTCCTCCTCGTCGAGCACGTAGGTGAGCGGGATGTTGGTGGTGAGGCGGATTTCCTCTTCCAGGCCCAGGAAGGCAATGTGGTTGGAGCTGCGGCGGCGGTTTAGGGCCAGCTGCCCGTACTGACCTACCGGCCGGCAGGCTACCCGCACGCGGGTTGAGCCTTCCAGGGGCTCTACCTTGCGGATAAACATGAGGGGCTTGTAGTACCGCTCGTACTGGGAAAAGCGCGGGGCAAAGTCCGTGACGCGGTACCGGCCGTCGGCAGTAGTAATTTCGGTGCAGAGCACGTTGGTATTGGTGCGGTAGTACTGCCGCGACTCCCAGGTGCCGGTGGCGGGCTTGATGCTGAACTCGCCGCCCTTGTCGTCGTCGAGCAAGGAGCCGAAAACGAAGCTGCTGTCGAAGCGGGGCCAGCAAAGCCAGCGCACGGCGGTGTCGGTGTCTATCAAGCCCAGGAAAGCGCAGTTGCCAATCAGGCCCAGGTTATAGGTGTGTTTCTGCATGTGGTAGCACATTTGGTGGCGGCTGGCCGGGGAGGGCGCAGGCGGTTCTACTACCGGGTGTACTACGGGAAGGCAGTTGGGGTTCCCGGCGGGCAGGCAGGAATGGTGGGGTGAGCGGAGTCGAAGCATCTCTACCACTTCGTTTGAACGTCATTCCGAGCGCAGCCGAGGAATCTCGCGTGCTGACGTTGAAATAGTAATCCAACGAAGCGGTAGAGATGCTTCGACAAGCTCAGCATGACGTTTTGAGGCAGCATGACGTGCTGAAATTGACGCGCGGCTTCCTGGCTTTCGGCCCCTACCTTGCTGGCCACCGAAAACTATTCGGCGGGCTTCCGGTATCTAACCAGGCCCGAACCGGCCCCTACCCTTCCCCCATGAAACTACTATACTCCTACCTCCGCAACTACTGGGGGCTCATGGCGCTGGCCTTGCTGCTGGCCGCCATCAACCAAATTTTTTCCCTGCTCGACCCGTATATCTTCCGCCAGATTATTGACCGCCACGTGGTAAAAGCCGGCTCTACGGCCTTCCACGACGGGTTTTGGTCGTTTCTGCAGAGCGGAGCGGGCCTGCTGATTCTGCAGGCCATGGGCGTGGCCATGGTGTCGCGCATTGCCAAGAACTTCCAGGATTACTACGTCAACGTCATCACCCAGCGCCTGGGCGCGCAACTGTACTCCGACGGGCTGCGCCATTCGCTCGATTTGCCCTACCAGGTGTTTGAGGACCAGCGCTCCGGCGAAACCCTGGGCAAGCTCCAGAAAGTGCGCACCGACGTGGAGAAGCTGATTCAGAGCTTCGTGAACGTGCTGTTTATTTCCGTGGTGGGCATCGTGTTCGTGACGTGGTACGCTATCAGCGTGTACTGGCCCATTGCGGTGGTCTACTTCCTCACGATTCCGCTGCTGGGCTCGTTGAGCTTGTTTCTGAGCAAGCGCATCAAGGTGATTCAGAAAACCATTGTAGCCGAAACCACGGCCCTGGCCGGCTCCACCACCGAGAGTTTGCGCAACATCGAGCTGATCAAAAGCCTGGGCCTGGCCCAGCAGGAAACCGAGCGGCTGAATTCTACCACCGACAAGATCCTGAAGCTGGAGCTAAAGAAAGTGCGCTACCTACGCTCCTTGTCGTTTGTGCAGGGCACATTCGTGAATTTGATGCGCAACGTGATTCTGCTGATGCTGCTGTACTTGGTGGTGCAGCAGATCATTACCGTGGGAGAGTTTTTCTCTTTCTTCATTTACTCCTTCGCCATCTTCGGGCCGCTGCAGGAAATGGGCACCATCATCAACGTGTACCGCGAAACCGAGGCGTCATTGGCCAACTACCAGCAGATCCTGAACACGCCCCGGGAGGTGAAACCCCTGCACCCCAAAGTCATTCAGAAGCTGGAAACCCTGGCCTTCGACGACGTGCACTTCCAGCACCTCTCGGCCAGCGCCCCGGCCCTAGACGGCATTTCCTTTCAGACCAAGCTGGGCGAGACTATTGCCTTCGTAGGGCCCTCGGGCTCGGGCAAAACCACGCTGGTAAAGCTGCTGGTGGGCCTGTATCCGCCCGCCCAGGGCCAGATTCTCTACAACAGCATTCCCGGCCCGGAGTTGGACCTCGACGCGCTGCGGGAGCAAATTGGCTTCGTGACGCAGGATACTCAGCTTTTTGCCGGCACCATCCGGGAGAACCTACGCTTTGTAGCCCCGCAAGCTACCGACGAGCAGTGTCTGCAGGCCCTGCACCAAGCTGCTGCTGACTCCCTGCTGGCCCGCGCCCCCCAAGGCCTGGACACCGTGATTGGGGAAGGCGGCGTGAAAGTTTCGGGTGGGGAAAAGCAGCGCCTGAGCATTGCCCGGGCCCTGTTGCGCCACCCCACCCTGTTGGTGTTCGATGAAGCCACCTCGGCCCTCGACTCGCTCACGGAGGAGGAAATCAGCCAGACGGTGCGCGAGCTGTCAGGCTCCCGCCAGCACATTACCATCCTCATTGCCCACCGCCTCAGCACCATCCTGCACGCCGACCGCATTTTTGTATTGGAGCGCGGCCACGTTGCCGAGGCCGGCCGGCACGAGGAGCTGTTGGAGCGCAAAGGGCTGTACTACGCCATGTGGCGGCAGCAGATTGGCGAGCGGCCGGCCCCCAAGGCGGTGCTGCAGCGGCCAGTAGCGGTGTAGAAATCTTCGACGGAAACATGCACGAAAACGGGCTAAAAGCCGTTAAGATCCTGTGAACGGGTGCCGGGAAAGCCTAGCCGCGTTGGCAGGATTCTTGACATTGCCTTCATCCAACTACAGGATATTTTCATGACTCACCTCCGCATTTTTCGCCGCATTGCTGGCTTGTGCCTGGCAGGCGGGCTTCTGATTTCTTCGGCCGCTTCGGCTCAAACCGCTACGCCTACCAACCGCGACGTTATCCAGGAAATTACCGACGTAGTAGGCCTGAAGCCGCGCTTCGAACTGCGAGCCACCTCGCAAGTTGAAAACGCCGCCGCGGTAGTATATAACGGCCACCGCTACCTGCTCTACAACCCGCAGTTTCTGGCCGCTGTGAACCGGGCTGGCCACACCGACTGGGCAGGCATCAGCATTCTGGCCCACGAAATGGGCCACCATCTCAACGGCCATACCCTGCGCCCCGGAGGCTCCCAGCCCGCCGATGAACTGGAAGCCGACGAGTTTTCGGGCTTTGTGCTACGCAAGATGGGCGCTAGTCTGGCCGAAGCTCAGGCCGCTATGGCCGTAGCCAGCGACGATGCCGGTTCGGCTACTCACCCCGGCCGCCGCAACCGCCTCAGCTCCATTGGAGCTGGCTGGCAGCGGGCTGATGGGCAAATTGCCAGCAGTGCCCGCGCCACGGCTCCTTCGGCCAAGCCCGTTGCGTTGAATACTCCGTCACAAGCCATGCCGGTTCGTACGGTAGCCGCTACTACTACGCCCGTGAGCGTGGTGGGCCGCATCACCTTCCGTAGCAACCCCGATGAGCCGTACTACCTCACCAGCCGCCTGAACGTGGTACGCCTCGGCGACGACCACACCGCGCAGGTAGTAGGCCGCCTCACCCGCTCCGACAGCCAGTATTTTCCCTACGTGCTGGTGGATGGACAGGAGCGGCGCCTTTACGTGAGTGCCCAGGGGGGTGTATATAACGCCCGCGGCCAACAGGTGGGCCTGGTTTCCGACCCTTCGTAAGTATTGACCTTGTTAATCCTCAGACGCCCGCTGCCTCCCGTAGTGGGCGTTTTGTTTGTGGTGTCGGTCGACTTTCCGTAAATGAGCGTAGTTTTCGTGCTACTCCAAGTATTTCTCGGCACAAACTAACCGTCTTGCTGAGCGCAGCCGAAGCATCTCTCCCACTTCGTTCTCACATTGAGAGTTAGCCAGAGGTAGAGCTGCTTCGGCTGCGCAGACGCCAGATCAAGCAGGACGTGCTGAATTTTCAGGTTATCTGCTTTCTATGCCCACGCTTCCTTTTCTTTTAATTGACGCCTTCACCCCTACCGCGCTGGGGGGCAACCCTTGTGCCGTGGTGCTGGATGCCGCCGGGCTGACAGACGCGCAGATGCAGGCCCTTGCCCGGGAATTCAATCAATCGGAAACGGCGTTTGTATCTGGGTCGGCGGAGGCCGGGTTCGGGGTGCGCTTCTTCACGCCGGCCGAGGAACTGCCCTTGGCGGGTCATCCCACCATTGCCTCCATCACAGGGTTGCTGCACACGGGCCGGTTGCCCCTGCCCGCTACTGGCACCAGCCTTTTCCTGGCTTTGCTTGAGGGCCCTATTCAAATTGACGTACTGGCCCCCTCGGCCGACAATCCGCAGCCCCAGATACTCATGACGCAGCGGCCGCCGGTGTTTGGGCAATTGCATGACCCGACCGTGGTAGCTCCGCTCTTTGGCCTTACGCCGGCAGACCTGGTGCCCGGCGCACCTATCCAAACTGTGAGTACCGGCACCCCGCAGCTGATGCTGTTCGTGCGCAGCCACGAAGCGCTACGGCGGGCAGCGCCGCCGGAACCGGCCACCTACAACCGGTACCGCGCCGGGTCAGACTTCTTCAGTCCGCACGTGTTTTGCCTGGGCGGCGCCACGTCCGCGGGGCACACCTTTGCCCGCCATTTCGGCACCCCGCCCGACATCCTAGAAGACCCGGTTACGGGCTCAGCTACCGGGGGCATGGCCGCTTACCTCTGGCACTACGGGTATTTGGAGCAGCCGCGCTTTGTGGCCGAGCAGGGCCACTGGCTGGGCCGGCCCGGGCAGGTAAACGTACAGATCAGCGGCCCGCGCCACGCTATTGAAGCCGTCCAGATTGGAGGCAGTGGCGTGGTAGTAGTGGAAGGTCGGCTTACCATTTGATGCAGGATGGCGGGTAGACAACAGGCCCGTTAAAACCACCAGGCCGGGCAACTTCTTCGGGTAGGCGGGTGTTGGTTATAGCTGAGTTAGGCTGGAAGGTTATTCCTTGCCTTGGCCACTACGTCAACTTTCCCACTGATATCTTTTTAGTCTGTGCCCGAATTACCCGAAGTAGAAACTTACCGTCGCTTACTCGACGAATTACTGGTGCAGCAGCAGTTAGTGGCCCTGGAGGTGCTGGATGCCCACGTGCTGGCCGTGCCGGAAGACGAGCTGCGCCAAGCCGTGGTAGGCGCTACCGTGACGGCGACGCATCGACTAGGGAAGAACTGCTTTCTGGAACTCTCCACCGGCCAGGTGCTGGCCCTCCACTTCGGCATGACCGGGGATGTAGGCGCTTACCGCGACGAGCACGACCGGCCCCGCTTTACCCGCGTAGCGTTTCATCTGGCCGATGGCCTGCGCGTGGCGTTCATCGACCCGCGCAAGTTTGGGCGCATCCGCCTGGCAGGCAGTGTGGCCGAGTATCAGCGCGCCAAGAAGATTGGCCCGGATGCGTTGGCCATTACCACCGAAGAGCTGCAGAAAGGCCTGGGAAAGAAGAAAACCCTGATCAAGCCGGCCCTGCTCGACCAGTGTCTCACGGCCGGCCTCGGCAACTGGATTGTGGATGAGGTGCTGTTTCAGGCCCGTATTCATCCGGAGCGGATAGCCAATACGCTTACTTCTGAAGAGTTCAAAGCCATGCACATGGCCATCCAGCTGGTGCTGCGCACGGCCATTGAGCACGAGGCGGTCTACCGCCACTTCCCGGCCTCCTTCCTCATTCACGCCCGCGAGTGGGATGAGTCGGCCACGCCGGGCACGGAGGCGCACCGTTTCTGCCCCCGCCATCCGAAAGTTGAAATCGGCAAGCATTACGTGGGCGGGCGCGCTACCTACCACTGCCCAAGCTGCCAGTCTCTGGCAGCCTGATAGTTTCCAGCACGATGTAGAGACGCGACACTTCGCGTCTCATCGTTGCTGATGTGTTTGTCGTTCAACGAGGAAACACTATAGGTGTTTGGCAGAACACCGAAAGCCCATCATGCAGAGCGGAGCATCTCGCGTGCCGACGTTGGAATACTAATCCGACATCAGCATGCGAGATGCTCCGCTCTGCATGACACTTTTCTATACCGCTAGCTCGGAGCCAGTTTCGTTGTTGCGGCGGGCGGCTTGTTGGGTGAGTCCGGTTAGCCAGGAGCGCGTCAGGTCGGTTTCAGACTCGGAGCCGCGGCGCCGCTCGTTGCCTACCACGTCGGTGGGACTGGGCAGGGTGCGGTTAACCCAACTGAGCAGGTCGGCGGTGGTGCCGGGCAGCAGGCCGTGGAAGGCGGAAAGCAGCTTGGCTGGCAGGCTGAGGATAACTTCGGCGTCGCCGCGGCGGCAGGCATTCCAGATTTCGCGGCCGGCCCGGTCGGCATCCATAGAAAGCGCAGGCATGGAATCGGCGAGGCTAAACCAGGCGTACTCCCGCTCGTGCTGTCCCTTCACAATGGCGTGCCCCTGGCTGCCCGTGCGCAGCAGGCCCGGGCACACGGTGGTAACTTTCACCCCGTATTGCAGCAGCTCAGAACGGAAGCTTTCCGACAAGCCAACCAACGCAAACTTGCTGGCGCAGTAGGGCGCCAGGTGCGGCACGGCCACCTTGCCGCCCACCGAGGCTATATTCACGATGCGGCCCTCGCCACGGCGGCGCATGTTGGGCAGCACCGCCTGCATAGTATGGAATGGGGCCCAGAAATGCACCTGCATCGACTCTTCGTAGTCGCGCTCCTCCATGTGCTCCAGTGGCCCGGCCGTGATGATGCCGGCATTGTTGATGAGCACGTCGATGGGGCCGAGCTGGTTCTGGACTTCGGCTACCAGGGTGCGCACGTCCTCGGGACTGGTGAGGTCGCGCACCAGCGTCATGACCCTGGTGCCGCCGGCCGCCAACTCCTGGCGGGCGCGCTCCAGCTCGTCGGCATCACGGGCGCAGATGGCTACGTTGGCCCCCTGGGCTACGGCCTGCCGGGCCAGGATAAGGCCCAGTCCGCGTGAGCCGCCGGTGATGAGCACTACGCGGCCTTGCAGGTCGTAGGAGCCGCGCCGGTTGTTCCAGACAGTGGCGGCCGTTACCAGAGCGCCCACGCCCAGGGCCGTAAGCCAGTTGTTTCGGGTTTCTCGCTTCATATAGGGTTGTATGCATTGGCCCCGGAAAGGTTGCGCCCGGGCCCGCAGATTTCCTGCTCCTCCGGCACGTTTCCGGCCGCCAGTGGCGTTATAGCGCCGCCACTTTCCGTAATTGGCATCATATTTACAGGCCCAGCCGCGGCCGCTTCTACCAGCCGCCTTTTCTCTGCTATGAACAAATTCCTTCTGCTCGCCCTGGCTTTTCTGGCGGCGCCTTCCCTAAGCATGGCGCAAAGCGCCACCGTAAAAACGAAAACCAAAACGGCCACCGGCACTACCACCAAGGCCAAAACCACCGTGGAGCCCGCGCCGGCCCCCGCCTCCCGCCCGGCCCCCACGCCCCCGGCCGATAAGGTGGAAGCCCGCGCCAACGCCCTCACCGAAAACATGCAGAATGCGCTGGGTCTGAACCCGCAGCAGGTGGAGAAAGTACGCCAGATCAACCTCACCAGCGTGCGGGCCGTGGAAACTGCCCGTCTGCAGTACCGCCAGGATGTGCGCAAGGTATCCGCCGTGGTGGATGCGGTGGGCCGCTCCCGCCTCTCGGCCCTCAAAGACGTGCTGTCGCCCCAGCAGTTCGACCGGTACCAGCGCAAGCGGGAGGAGAAGATGGGCGTGCCCAGCTCCCAGGGCATCCAGGGCAACCCTGCCCCCGGCCTGCCGGGTGGGGAGTAAGTAGTTGTAGGGCTGGCGCGAGCTTGTAGCTCGTGCCTTGCCTATTTGGGAGGCTGCGCCTCTGCTGTCAGAATATCAACTGCCGTTCTGTATTGGTTTGCTACTAAAACGGCAGTAGGAACGAAACGAAAAGATGTCAATTAAAAAAGCCACCTGATAGAACATATGGCACTAATATTATCAAGTAAAAACTACTTCACATTAACAGCTTCCATCATCATGCTTGGTGGGTGCATAAAAGCAAAGTACAATTACTATAAAAGCAAAATGAATATTTATGAATTAAAAACGGATAGTTGCAATAGAACTAATGTGAAAAGTTTTTCCAATGATGAATTTGAGATTATTACCCTTAAAGATTGTAAGAGAAGTGGTTATTTTTATTGATTTAAGAAAAACGGATATATTGAGACTATTGGAAGATATAAGAAAGGCTTAAAACACGGCAAATGGAAAGTATATGATGATTACGGCTTTGTAGTGAAAAATTTCAAGTATAACAAGGGCAAGAAAATAAAAGGAACGTCAAACCTACCGGGCTTTAGATAACCTTTTGAATATCTAATTGCAGTTAAGATAACAAATCCCGTTCCACACCGGCTTACCGTTAGCGCGGCAGTGAATGTACAACCTCCACCCTATAGATTGGACACAAGTTACGCTACACTCGCGCCATATTAATTCAGATAGACACTGGAATCCAATCCTATTATCTTGAATATCTTCACATATACTTCCTTATCATATGCGTACAACCGTCCTCTGTAGAGCAATTGTCCTTTGCTATCAAATAGCATACTTTCTCTTTTCTCATTTGCATCACCGATCATTATTTTCATTCTAACAAAATCATATAAAAACTCCCCCTCAGTTATACGCAGCTCGCTTATTTTCTTATGAAATTCAGTGATATGCTTGACACTTATCACTGTATTCAACTCACTAAAATTCTCAATTGAGAATGAATCAATTGGAAATTTGGTTCTTTTTCCCATCGAAATAGCATATGCTTTTACGCTGGCCTGCTTCTCTATCGTAAGCACTTTACATGACATCATAGTAACGCAGACTATCAAAACCGTTGCTTTCATTTACTGGAGGGTATAGTTATTTCTTCTTGTGGATGTATTTGATTGGTATCCGGCTTAGCAAAGTGCCCCCACAAAAGCCGGCCCGCCCCAACGGAGCGGGCCGCCCCCACTAGCTACTTTGGCTGCTCCGAGCTGGCGCTTTTCCCGCCGGTATTCACCAGCTTGCGGGCTTGCTGGTAGCCGTTGTAGAGGGGGCGGTTGAGCAGCTTAAAGGCTTTCATGTCCTGGTCCAGTTGGCGCACCTCGTCCATCAGGTCGTCTACCAGGTCCTCGAGGGCGGCCCCGGCTACTACCCGCTCGTTGATGGTCTGGCGGGTGGCGGGCTGGGCCTGCTGGAAGGCCGCGAGGGCGTCGCGCAGGGGCTTGAGAGTGGCGGGCTTGAGGCCCTGCTTGCTGAGCTCGGCGGCTACATCGGTGCGGGCGGCGCTGGTGAGTACCGAGTTTGCCACCGCCAAAAACGCCAGGGGCCGGAGCTTGCGCAGCTGCTTGCTGCTGAGCGTGACGGATGCCAGCAAATCGTGGTCCTGAAGGCGGGCAGCAATGCGGCTCATGGGTCCCAGCAGGGCCGGCAGCAGTTCCAGCAGCTCTTTCTTGCGGGTTTTGGCGTCGGCCGTGAGGTTGTTGGTGCGCCGGGCCGTGCCGCCCCGGGCCCCGGCCACCTGGGCGTAGCGGGAAGTAACTTCGGTGGCCTGGGCGGCGGCCATTTCGCTCACGGCCAGGTCGGCGGCGTGCTCGGTCACGTAGGCTGCTACGTGCTTACACATAGCTAACTGGTCTTCTCTGGGCTTATCCATACACGTATATACTAACCGCGGAACCGCTCCGCGCAGCGTGGCAACCCCTTGCTTGCCAGCCCCAAAGTATCAGAATTACAGCCCAATAGCAACCCTCCCCGACCAATCGAAAACACCTCCCGACCTTGCAGAAACCCGTCCCGACTAAAGCAAAACACGTCCCGACCAATCGAAAACACCTTCCGACTCAAGCAAAACACCTCCCGACCAATCAGCAACACGTCCTGACCAATTGAAAACCCCTCCCGGCTAACCCGAAACACGTCCCGACTGAAACGAAATACCTCCCGAGTAATCGAAAACACCTCCTGACCGAAACGAAACAGGTTCCGATGGAAGCGTATTCAAGGAAGCAGGTTGATGTAGGGCACGGGGCTTGTCCCCGCCCGTCGTTGAACGACTCCGGCATCCATCGTTCAACGACGGGCGGGGACAAGCCCCGCCCCCTACCGCAGTCGGTCACTCCGCCCGCTACCCGCCAAATACCTGCATGCTCAGCTTGATGATGAAGGCGCTGACCACCACCAGAAACAGGGTGCGCACGAAGCCCGTACCGTGGCGCAAGGCCAGGTGGGCGCCCAGCATGGAGCCCAGGATGTTGCTCACGGCCATGGGCAGGGCCACGGCCCACAGAATCTGGCCGGTGTAGGCGAAGTAGGCCAGTGCCGCCAGGTTGGTGGCTACGTTCACCAGCTTGGCCGAGGCCGAGGACGTGATGAAGTCGTAGCCGAACAGGCCCACGAAGGTAAACAGCAGAAAGGAACCCGTGCCCGGCCCGAAGAACCCATCGTAGAACCCGATGACCAGCCCCACCAGGGCCCCGTACAGCGGCTCGCGGCCCGCCGACAGCCGGGGGGCGTGCAGGGAGCCGAAATCCTTGCGCCAGAAGGTGTAGAGGGCAATAACCACCAGCAGCCCCAGCACCAGCGGCGGCAGTAGTGCCTGGGGTAGCATGCTCACCACCCGCGCCCCCAGAAATGAAAACAGCCCGGCCACAGCCGCCGCTGTACCCACGGCCCGCCACCGCAAAGGCACCTGCCCCGCGTAGCGCCGCAGGGCCGCCGCCGTGCCCATCAGCGACGAGACTTTGCCCGTGCCGAGAATAGTGGGGACGGGCGTGCCTTTCAGCAAAAGCAGCATGGCGGGCAGCTGAATCAGGCCCCCGCCGCCCACAATGGCATCGACCAGGCCGGCCAGAAAAGCGGCCCCACACAAAAGGGCCAGGGTAAGCGTTGTTATCATATCGGCGGCGAAGGTAAAGAGCTACAACCTGGTTCCCCTCCTTATTGAAGGAGGGGTGGCCGCAGGCCGGGGTGGTTGGCTAGAGCTAGCAAACTACTCGAATGACCAACTAGCTCTAGCTTTCTAATTCTAGCATAACCACCCCGCCCTCCAGGCACCCCTCCTTCAATAAGGAGGGGAACCAACTGGCCCGCAACTAAACTTCCGGAGGATGGACGCGGTTGTAGCAGCTATGAAATCTGACTTTCCGACTTCCGCTGCTCCCCTGCGCCTGAGCGTGCTCGACCAGTCGCCGGTGCCGCTGGGGCGCACCCCGCGCGAGGCCCTGCAGCATACCATTGAGCTGGCTCGGCTGGCTGATAAACTAGGCTACACCCGCTTCTGGGTATCGGAGCACCACAACACCAACACGCTGGCCGGATCAGCCCCCGAGGTGCTGTTGGCCCGCCTGGGCGCCGAAACCAAGCGCATCCGCCTGGGCTCGGGCGGGGTGATGCTGCCCCACTACGCGGCCCTCAAAGTGGCCGAGAACTTCCGCCTACTCGAAACCCTCTACCCTGGCCGCATCGACCTGGGCATCGGCCGCGCCCCCGGTACCGACCGTATCACGGCTCATGCCCTCAACCCCCACAACCAGTTCCGCGACGAAGACTTTGCCGAGCAACTGATGGACCTGCGGGCCTTCCTGCGCGACGACGTAGTGGCCGATACCATCCACGCCAAGGTGAAAGCGGCCCCCTTCACGGATACTGTGCCGGAAATGTGGCTGCTGAGCTCCAGCGGGCAGAGCGGCCTGTTTGCGGCCCACGTGGGCGCGGCGTTTTCCTTTGCCCACTTCATCAACCCCAACGGCGGCCCCAAAATGGTGCAGACGTATAAGGAGCGGTTCCGCCCCTCGCCGGAGCTGGCCGCACCCCAGGCCAACGTAGCCACCTTCGTAGCCTGTGCCGACACCGAAAGCCACGCCCGCGCCCTGGCCGACAACCTGGCCTTGCAGATGCTGAAGCTGGAAACCGGCCAGTTCACGCCCATCGGCCCGCTGGAAACGATGAACATAGCTTCGTTTTCGCCCGATCTGCAGTCCCGCCTGGCGTACCACCACACCCGCATTGTAAGCGGCACGCCGGATAAGGTGAAGGCGGAGCTTACCGCGCTGGCCGCCAGCTATGGCGTCGACGAGGTAGTGGCCGTATCCATCATGCACGATTACGAAGACCGGCTCCGCTCCTACCAACTTCTGGCTGAGGCTTTTGCCTTGAACCCGGTTCAGCAAATGCTGGCCTAGAACTGCCCTGTTACTTAGGTATGCATGCAAAAGCCACCTTATAGGTGGCTTTTGTCTTTGGCCAGCAGGCTGAAAATCAAATCGAATCCGTCTTGCCCGCATGCTTATTTAAAATAGTTCCAGATTCTATTTTGAATATATCTAAATAGCCCCGAGCTTTGCATTGTTTTGAAAGAGTCCAAATAAACTCTTCTGCTCCTGAGCTATGATCCGACCGTTTCCTCTGCTGCTGCTTGCTTCCCTGTCGATAGGTAATATGGCTCACGCCTTACCAATGGCTGGCCTGCCGGGAACGGCGCACCTCCATAAGCGGGCGGGCAGCGAAGGCGACGAGACGGCTCAGCGCGGTCGGGTAGCCGGGCGGGTAACGGCTTCGGATGGCAAGCCTCTGGAAGGCGTAACCGTGGCGCTGAAAGGCACCTCCTATGGCGCTACTTCCGATGCGCAGGGCAACTTTCGTTTCTCGGCGCCGGCCGGGTCGTATCAACTCGTTTTCAGCAACATCGGCTCCGGCACCCAGGAACAGGCCGTGCAGATTACCGCCGGTCAGGTATTGACGGTGCCTACCGTGGCTCTACCCGTAACCGACCAGCAACTGGCTGGCGTAACGGTGACCAGCGCCCGCAGCCAGAACGATAAGCCAACCAACGTGGGCAAGATGCCCATCCGGCCCATGGATTTGCCCCAGGCCGTGGTAACGGTAAGCCAGCAGACGCTGGAGCAGCAGCAGGTACTGCGCCTGAGCGACGCCATTGTGAACGTGAGCGGTATTTACGTGACCAGCGCTACCGGCGGCACGCAGGAAGAGCTGGGCAGCCGCGGCTTTGCCTACGGCTCCAACAATACCTTCAAGAATGGGGTGCGCTTCAACAACGGCATCATGCCTGAAGCCAGCTCCCTGGAAAGCCTGGAAGTACTGAAAGGCAGCGCGGCCATCCTGTACGGCAACGTGGCGGCCGGCGGCGTGCTGAACCTGGTAACGAAAAAACCGAAGTTTGAGCGCGGCGGCTCCCTGGGCCTGCGCGTGGGCTCGTTTGGGTTCTGGAAGCCGATGGTGGACGTGTACGGCGCCGTGGGCCAGAGCGACAAAGTAGCTTACCGCCTGAATACCACGTATGAGCGCGGCAACAGCTACCGCGACGAAGTGAAATCGGAGCGGGTGTACTTCAACCCTTCCCTGCTGTTCAAGCTCACGCCCAAAACCACGCTGGTGCTGGAAGGCGACTACCTGAACGACAGCCGCACCCCGGACTTTGGCATCGGGGCCATTGACTATGAAATCCAGGACTCGCGCACACGCTTTCTGAATGTGCCGGGCGCCAACAACGCCACCAACCAAACCAGCGCTACCGCCACGCTCAGCAGCCAGCTCACGGACGTGTGGCAGGTGCGGGCCGTAGCCGGTTTCCAGCGCTATGACAATGAGCTGCGCTCGGCCACCCGGCCTACCAGCATCAACAACGGCACTATGCCGGAGGTAAAAAGTACTAAGTCGCCGGCCCACCCTAAAGCCAGCTTGCGCGGTGACTGGGGCCGCAGTCTGCAGCGCAGCGAAACCACCGAAAACTACTACCTGGCCCAACTGGACCTGACCGGCAACCTGCACACGGGTTCCCTGAACCACACGTTGCTGGTAGGTGCCGATGCTGACCAGTACCAGACCAACGCGCTGACTTATACGTCGCAGGCTTACGACTCCATTAATATCCTGAACCGCAATAAGGTGTTGGGTGCTCCGGCTAAAGCTGTGACCAACTACGATGCCCTGCTGCGCAACCAGTTGACGAAGGGCAATACCCGCCGGGCCGGTTTTTATGTGCAGGACCTCATCAGCATTTCAGAAAAGCTGAAGGTGCTGGCCGGAGTACGCTGGACCTACCAGGAAACGCCGAGCGACGTGTATACCTATTCGAGCAGTAGCTATACGCAGCCCCGCCGCTTCGACAATGCCTTCTCTCCGCGCCTAGGCGTAGTGTATCAGCCCGCAAAAACCACTTCGGTTTTTGCTTCCTATGCCAATTCCTTTCAGCCCAATACGGGCACAGAAGTAAGCGGCGCCGCACTGGCCCCTTCCACGTTCGACCAGTTCGAGGTTGGTGTGAAAAACGACCTGTTCAATGGAGCCTTGTCGGCCAACGTGACGGCCTACCGCATCGTGAACAGCAACCTGGCGCAGACCTACCTCGGTCCGCTGCTGAATGCCGATGGCACGCCTCAACTGGACAAGAGTGGCAACGTCGTGCAAAACCTCAATACCAACATCAAGGAGCTGGCCGGCGAGGTTACCAGCAAAGGCGTGGAAGTAGACATTCACAGCAAGCCGTACATGGGCTGGTCGGCCATTGCGGGCTACAGCTACAACCACACGGCCTATACCAAAAGCAACATTTACGAAAGCGGCAGCCGCCTGCGCTACAACCCTGCCCACACGGCCAACCTGAGCTTGTACTACGACTTCCAGGGTTCCTTCCTGAAAGGCCTGAATGCCGGCATCACCAGCTACTACGTGGGCGACAAGATGGCCGGCCGCAACAACCGCACCTACGACCCCGCCACCGGCAAGCCCTGGACGGCCGACAAGCCCGAAACCTTCAAGCTGATTGCCGTGCCCAACTACGTGCTGTTTGATGCCTCGCTGGGCTACACCTACGAGCGGGTTTCACTGCGGGTGAAAATGGCCAACCTTCTCGATGAGCTGAGCTACAACCTGCACGACGACAACAGCGTGAACCCCATTGCCCCGCGCAACTTCTCGGCTACGCTGAGCTACAAGCTGTAAATCAACCCCTGAGTGAACGGGTAAGAAACCCGGAAGGACGGCCGCTGCAACTGGCTTTCTTCCGGGTTTTCTGCCGCCCGCCAACTGTTTCTTTTCTGCTTCGATGAAAATTTTCTTCCGCAACATTCACCTCTACCTGAGCCTGGTTTCGGGGCTGGTTATTGCCGTGGTATGCCTCACGGGCGCCGTGCTGGTCTTCGAGAAGGACCTGGAGCAAGCCTGGCACCCGGAGCGCTACTTCGTCGCGGCCCCGGCGCAGGCAGCAGATCCGCTCCCGCTGACCCGCCTGATGGAAGCCGTACGCACCTATAAGGCCGATGCTAAAATCACGGGCGTGAAAACGTACGCCGACCCCGCCCGCACCGTTGAGTTCAGCCTGGCCGGCGCGCCCGGCGGCCCGGGCGGCGAGCGGAAAGGTGAAGGCGCCCGCCCGGCGGAGGCTGCGCGCCGGGAAAATACCGGGCCAGCCGGCCAATCGAAAGAGGGCCGCCGCGGCAAGGGCGAACGGGGCGGCAAAGGCGGAGAAAAAGGCGGCGGGGGCGAAGGTGGACGCGGCCCGGTGGTGTTTGTGAACCCCTACACGGCTGCCGTGACGGGTGAGCTGAACTACCGCGAAACCATTTTCTTTACCATGATGGCCCTGCACCGTGGCATGGTGGGCGGCGAAATCGGGAAGCTCATCGTGGGCATCAGCACAGTTATGTTTCTGTTCATTATCGGGACGGGGCTGGTGCTGTGGTGGCCGGCTACCCGCAAGGCCCTCAAGCAGCGGCTGCGCGTGAAATGGAGCAGCGGCTGGAAGCGCCTCAACCACGATTTACACATCGTGCTGGGCTTCTACGCGGCCCTGTTCCTGTTCGTGTTTGCGTTTACGGGGCTAGCGTGGTCATTTGAGTGGTTTAACAAGGGCATCTACGCCGTCACCAACTCGCCCATGCAGCGCCCCGAGCCGCCGGTTTCGGTAGCGCCGCCCACCGCCCAGGACGCACCGGCTGCGCCAGCTGCTCTTTCGGCCGATGCTGCCCTGGCCCGCGCCCGGTCCCTGGCGCCCACGGCAGTTTCCTATGCCCTGCAGCTACCCAAAGACTCTACTGGCAGCATTCGGGTGGCCACGCTGCGGCCGGATGCCACCTACGAAAACGCCACCGATGAAGTGTACCTCGACCAGTACAGCGGCCAGGTACTGCGCCAGCAAACCTACGAGCAGCGCAACCTGGGCCAGCGCGTGCGCGGTATGTTCAAGCCGGTACACACGGGCTCCATCTTCGGGTGGCCGTCCAAAATCATCAGTCTGGTGGTGTGCGTGTTGGGCTTCACGTTTCCCATCACGGGCACCATTATGTGGCTGAACCGCCTGCGCAAGCAGCGCCGCAAAGAGCGGAAGCTCGTGGCGGCGTAGGGCGCACCCTTTCTGTTCGGCAGCAACCTCTACCCTGCCTGGTTTCGTACTTTTGAAAGCGTCGGGCAGCCAAAGCCCGGCGCTTTTCTTTTGTCGTCTGCTATGCCCGAGCCCACTACTTCTGCTTCTGCCGCCGCCCCTGCTCCAACCGAAAACAGCCTGATGGCCCTTTTGCGCCGCGCCGGCCTGCTCGACTGGTTTCTGCTGGGGCTGATTGGGGTGGTGGTGCTGGCGTACTTTATTCCCGAAGCCGGCAGCAAAAGCAGCCCGATTCCCTGGTTTATCATTACCAAGGGCGGCGTGGCGCTGATTTTCTTTTTCTACGGCCTACGGCTCAGCCTCGATAAGCTGAAAGCCGGCCTGCGCAACTGGCGGCTGCACGTGGTGGTGCAGGTCATTACGTTTCTGGTGTTTCCGCTGCTGGCCCTGGCCGTACGCCCGCTCTTTGAGGGTGCGAAAGGGCCTCAGCTCTGGCAAAGCATCTTTTTCCTGTGTACGCTGCCCAGCACGGTTTCTACCTCGGTGGTAATGGTCAGCATTGCCCGGGGCAACCTGCCGGCCGCTATTTTCAACGCCAGCATCAGCAGCCTGCTGGGCATTGTGCTCACCCCGCTCTGGACCAGCTTTTTCCTGCACACTGCCGCCGACGGTGGCCACCTCTGGGGCATGGCCCTCAGCCTCACGTGGCAGGTAATTTTGCCCGTAGTGGCCGGGGTGCTGCTCAACCGCCGCTTCGGGGCCATTGCCGAGCAACACAAAAGTACTCTGCGCCTCTCCGACCAGGTGGTGATTCTGCTCATCGTTTTCACGGCCTTCTGCGAGTCGTTTACCGAAGGCATTTTCCGCAGCTACGGAGCCCGGGATATCGTGCTGCTGGGCCTAGGCATGGTGGCGCTTTACCTGCTTATTTTTGGGGCAGTATGGGGCCTGAGCCGGCTGTTGGGCTTCTCGCGTGAGGACCGGATTACGGCCCTGTTCTGCGGCTCCAAGAAGTCGTTGGTGCATGGCAGCGTCATGGCCAGCCTGCTGTTTCCGGCCGCGGCCGGCACGGGCCTGATCCTACTGCCGCTCATGCTCTACCACGCCCTCCAGATCATTCTGGCCAGCATGATGGCCCAGCGCATGGGACGGCTGCCTTTGGTCGGCCGGGCTGGCTTGCAGTAGCCTGGGCGGCGTCTGGTTATAATGCCATTTTACTTTAGAGCAGGTACTCGTCCGGTCTTCATCGAACAGTACCAAATCAATAGGAAAACAGCCTTATTTCTACGCCGGAAGTGCAGCCTGCAAGCTGCTTCTGCGTATTTTTGAGGCTTGTTTCACCCTGATTTATTGATTTCCCGGCATGAGAAAAGTCTTTCTTCTTTTCGCCTTATTTCTTGGCCTTTCCACGCTTACGCAGGCGCAGTCCCACTCCAAAGAATTGTTCACGGCCGTTATCAAAAACAAGGCAGCCGACGCGGACGCCCTGCTAACCGCCGGCGCCGATGCCAATGCCCCGGTGGAGATGATGCCGGGCTTCCCCACCACCTTCCTCATCATGGCCGCCGGCAGCGGCCACCTGGAGGTGGTGAAAACGCTGGTCAAGCACAAAGCCCAGGTTGATAAGCCGGATTCCTTTCAGGCTACGGCGCTGATGGCCGCCGCGTCCAATGGCAGCCTGGAGGTGGTGACGTTTCTGCTGGCCCATGGCGCCAGCCCCAAGGCCAAAGACAAAGACGGCAAGGATGTGCTGGCCAGTGCTAAGGAAGGCGGCAACGCCCAGGTTATTGCCCTTATCGAGCAAAAGCTGAAAGCCAGCTAAACCCTGTCTCCCGCCCTGGCACCGGCCGCCAGGGCGGGGCCCCGCTGCCCGGCCCTGGCTTTTTTGTGCCCGGTGCCTGCCGTAGTATCCCGCGAAAACCCGTTATTCCAGCTTTCTACGCCGCTACTAGTGCCTCGCCTGCCCAAGGCTGAAGAAGCAGACCGCACCCTTATCTACGCCAATTCCCGATGCTGGACTTAGTAATTGATGCGCGCCCGGCGGCCCTCAGTGCCGGCTTTGAAGTTCGGCGCATTCTTCCTTACCGGCTGCGGCGGATGTTGGGGCCCTTCATTTTTATGGACCACGCCGGCCCCGTCCAACTCACCCCGGAGCAGCTGCCCAACTTGGATGTGCTGCCGCACCCGCACATTGGCCTGAGCACGGTGAGCTACCTCTTTGGGGGGCAGGTGACGCACCGCGACAGTCTGGGCGTGGAGCAGATCATCCGGCCGGGCGAGGTGAACTGGATGACGGCGGGCAGCGGCATCTCCCACTCCGAGCGGTTCGAAGACCCGGCAGCCCTGGCCGGGGGTGCCCTGGAAATGATTCAGACCTGGGTGGCTTTGCCCGAGGCCGATGAGGAAAGTGCCCCGTCCTTCGTCAACTACCAGCCCCAGGAGCTGCCCATCTTTACGGATAGCGGGGTGTGGATGCGGCTGATTGCCGGCGACGCCTTCGGCCTGCGCAACCAGGTGCGCACGCATTCCCCCTTGTTTTATCTGCACGTAGTGCTGCAGCCGGGGGCGCGGTTTGGCCTGCCCCGCGGCTACCCCGAGCGGGGAGCCTACGTTGCTAAAGGCAGCGTGGAGGTGAATGGCCGCACGTATACCGCCGGGCAGCTGCTGGTATTCACGCCGGGCATCGACCCGGTGCTGGTGGCCCCCGAAACCTGCACGCTCATGCTGCTGGGCGGTGAGCCGCTGGGGGAACGGTTTATCTGGTGGAACTTCGTTTCTTCCCGGCGCGAGCGTATCGAGCAAGCCAAAGCCGACTGGCAAGCCGGCCGCATTGCCCTGCCGCCCAACGACAACGCCACGTTTGTGCCCCTGCCCCAGGACCGCACCCGCCCGGCTGGCTCCAACCCGCCCCCGCAGCCGCTTTCCTGAGACGGTAGAGGCTGGGGCGGCTTGTTCCCTAGCGGCCTAGGTACTGGCCTAGCTCCGACAACGACCCGATGCCCAGCTCCCGTGCCTGCCGCTGGCGCATCAGCAGGGCATACGTGTTGTTGAACCCCAGCGGCGGCAGCCACTCCAGCTTGTAGCGCCGCCGAAACTCCTGCTTCACGTAATCAAACACGGCGGCCGGCTGTCCGTTCAGGGAGTCGAGCGTAGCCGGTGAGGGCTGCAGCAGCACCTGCAGGCCGGTGCCGGTGTACTCGGGGTACATATCGATGGTACCACTACGCAGGGCTTCAAAGCAGATGGTGGTGCCGCCCAGCCCGGTTTTGGTTTCAACACTCAGATCTGTGGCCCCGCGAATGAGGGCCGCGTACATTTCCACGAGAATGTACTGCTCAGCAAAAATCTTGGAGCCCAGCCTTACTACGGCCGCGCCTGGCACTTTGGGCCGTGGGTCTCGCCACAAACCCCGCTGGCGCAGAAAGGCTTCGGCCACGGCGCGGGGCTGCTGGTGCAGGTAGTCTACCCGGTAGTTGAGCTCCGTCATGGCTGAGTCGGTAAGGAGGCCGGTGAGCTGAGCCAGGACGGGCCGCAGCTCGGGGTGCGCCTGCAGCAGCGCCGGGCGCACCACCGGCGCAGCGTAGTACGGGGGAAACACGCGCTTATCGTCACGCAGTACCTGCAACCCGTAGGCCCGGATGCGGCCATCGGTGGAGTATCCGTCAATAACGTCTACATCGGCATTTCGGGCAGCTTCGTAAACCAGGGCCGGGGCCAGCACTACGCTCGGCAGCCGCCGCAAGCCATAGGCCCGGCGCAGGCCCGGCAGCCCATCGGCCCGGCCCACAAACTCGGGGCTGAAACCAGCCTGAAGCTTGCTTGAGGCCCGGGGCAGCAGGTAGAGGCCACCCAGCAGCGGCAGCAGCACCAGTAGGACTTTGCCAACGCCTACCAAACGCCGGGAGTCCAGGCGCTGCAGGCCGGCCAGCGCGGCATCAAACGCCAGTGCCAGCGCGGCGGCCGGCAGGGCGCCGGCCAGAATCATGACGGGGTTGTTGAGGGCAATGCCGCCGAAGATGAACTCGCCCAGACCACCGGCCGCCACGTAAGCCGCCAGCGTGGCCACGCCCACGCCGATAACGGCCGCCGTGCGGATGCCGGCAAACAGCACGGGCAAAGCCAGCGGCAGCTCCACCTGGCTTTGCACCTGCCAATCGGTAAAGCCAAGGCCCCGGGCGGCCTCTACCACCGCCGGACTTACGCCCTGTATGCCAGTGACCGTGTTGCGGATGATGGGCAGCAGGGAGTACAGCAGCAGCGCCAGAATAGCCGGCTTCGGCCCGATGCCGAGCCAGGGAATCAGGAAGCCAAGCAGGGCAATGCTGGGTACCGTTTGCAGGATGCCGGCCAGCCCCAGCACCACCGGGGCCCAGCGCGGCCGCCGCGTCAGCCAGAGGCCTAGCGGCACGCCCAGTACTACGGCCAGCAGCAAAGCGGCAGCCGTGAGGCCGATGTGCTGCAGCGTCTGCTCGCCCAGCTTACCGGCCTGCGTTTGCCAGAAAGTCAGTAGTTCCGGGAGGGTTTTCATACGGGCTCGGCTTGCAGGGCTTGTTCGAAGGCGTGCATGAGGGCGCCCACGCCGGCCGACGACGGCGGCCGTTTCGGTCCGCTCGTGAGTTGCTCCAGCGCGTCGTGCACCGGGAGCTTGGCGGGCAACTCCCGCAGCTGGCTTCCAGGGGGCAGAAACGGCTGCACATCGGCCAGGGTGAGGGTGCGGAGCTGCAGCGGCAGCCGCTCGGCGGCGAAAAACCGGCGCACGAAGTCGTTGGCGGACTGGAAGAGCAGCTCCCGAGGCGTGCCCAGCTGCTGCACCCGGCCGGCATCGAGCAGCATAATCCGGTCGGCCAGCTCAAAGGCTTCCGTCACATCGTGGGTGACGAGCACAATGGTTTTGTCGCGCAGCTCCTCCAGCTCCCGAAAGTCGCGACGGATCTGGGTGCGGGTCACGGGGTCGAGGGCGCCGAACGGCTCATCAAGCAAAATGATGGGCGGATCGGCCGCCAGGGCGCGGGCCAGCCCCACCCGCTGCTGCTGCCCGCCCGACAGCTCATGCGGAAAGCGGGCGGCGTACTGCTCGGGGGGCAGGTGCAGGCGACGGAGCAGGGCAGCGGTGCGGGCTTCGATGGCGGCCGGGGCGTGGCCGAGCAGGCGCGGCACCACGGCCACGTTGTCGGCCACCGAGTAGTGCGGCAGCAAGCCCACCTGCTGGATTACGTAGCCGATGCCCCGCCGCAGCTCTTCCGGCTGCTGCCGGCGTACGTCCTGGCCGTTGATTTCCACCGTGCCGGCATCGGGCTCTACCAGGCGGTTGAGCAGGCGAAGCAGGGTGGTTTTGCCGCAGCCGCTGGGGCCCAGCAGCACGAGTGTTTCGCCGGGATGCAACGCGAAGGAGACATCCTGCACCACGGCGTGCGGGCCGTAGCGTTTAGTAAGGCCCGTGGCACGGATAATGGGAGCAGAAGCAGAATCAGCCATAGCAGTGGCGGCAAGGTACACCGGCGCGGCTGGTCTTGCGCTATTGCGGCCGCAGAGCAGCTACTCACCCGATTATGTGATGGAAGCGTGGGCGGCTTTTTCGCAACTTGCTGCGCTGTTCTCTTCTACTACCTCGCTATGAAACATTGTCTTGGGCTGCTGCTTGCAGCTTTAGTCACCGCCCCGGCGCTGGCCCAAACCGCCGCGCCCAGTCCCTGCGACCAGCAGCTGGTCGGCTACGCCACTCCCCTGCCAGCCAAGCCCGTCTGGACGTACACGCGCACGTTGCCCGCCGGCGGCCGCGTATACTACTTCGGGGCGGAGCACTCCCAGGATGCCGCGCACGCGCAGTTCGCCCGGATCAGGCAGGCTTTTGCCGAGACGAAACCCACCATCGTGCTGTTTGAAGGCCCCAACCGCGGCACCGATTCCACCGAAACGGCCACCATCAGCCGGCTCGGCGAATCGGGGTACGTGCGCTTTCTGGCCAGGCAGCAGAACATTCCGGTAGCGTCGCTCGAAAATCCGGTGGCTGAGTACACCTTTCTCAAAACCCTGTTCGACCTGGAGCAGCTCAAGCTGTTCTATATGCTGCGCGAAGCCCAGCGCCTGCGCACCCGCACCAAGGCCTCGCCTGAGCAGATTACCAAGGCCATGGAAGCCCTGCTGGTAAAAAGCGCCCAGATGCTGCCCGGCTCCGACCAGGTCATTCGGACGGTGCCGGAGCTGGCGGCAGCCTACCGCAAGTACTGGCCCGATGGCGGCAACTGGTGGGAAGCGCCGGCGGCCTGGTTTGACCCGGCGGCTTCTTCGGCCAACACCGGCGGCAAGTTCACCAACGACATCAACCGCGCCTCCAGCGAGTTTCGCAACCAGTACATGTACCGCCTCATTGCCGACAAAGCCCGCGCCGGGCAACGCGTGTTTGCCGTGGTAGGGCGCAACCACGTGCCGGCCCAGGCCCCCGCCCTCGACTGCGCCCTCTCCACGAACTAGTTTTCCTGAGCCAGTGCCCTGTTGACGAATCCGGCGGCCCCTGGTTTTTGTGCGAAGAGCTGAGTGGCCAGAAACCTTTCTGGATCCTCTGGAGCCATATTTTACACCAATTAATTCGCGTAGAGCAAGGCGTTGCAGCTCAGCAAATTGCTCTTTAATGTCCCCGCTACATCCAACTTTATCTATTCTTAACCTATAAAATATGCGTATCCGGAACTATCCAACAGACCTTTGGCTTTTGCAGCCAAACATTTACATACATCTATATGCTTGACGTGCAGTTGGCTAATGCGGGGTTTTACCGAATAGCCTGGCCCAACACCGATGAGAAGCCGGGCACTACCTACGTGCGGGCCGGCTCCCGCGAAGTAGTGCGGGTGTTTGTTACCCCGTGCGCCTCCGAAGTAGAAGTTTACGCCGGGGGCCTCAAGAACGGGCAGCTCGTGTTTCGCGGCTCCCCCGAGTTGGCCGCCAGCCTCCGCTACCTGGCCGAGCACCAGAATTAACTCAGCCGGTCTGTAGCTACTCCTACTCTGTCCGGGCTGAACTAACGGCCCATTTTACCCCACGAAAAAGCCCAGCAGCTCGCGCCGCCGGGCTTTTTTTTGTGGAATTGAGCAGGCTGTAGGAGGCGCTTGTATGCTGCAATTGCCTGCCTACTCATACGCTCGCAGCTGGAGCAGGCGCACGATAAGGCCGGTCCAGCCGGTCTGGTGGTTGGCGCCTAGCCCGTGGCCATCGTCGCCGTGGAAATACTCGTGGAAGAGCAGGTAGTCCTTGAAGTTGGGGTCCGTTTGCAGAAGCTTGTCCTGGCCGAAGGCGGGGCGGCGGCCGGTGGCGTCCTTTAGCAGCAGATTGGTCAGCCGCCCCGCCAGTTCCGTGGCTACTTCCTGCAGGTTGATATAGTTGCCCGAGCCCGTGGGGTACTCTACCTTGAACTTGTTGTCGTAGTAGAAAAAATACTTCTGCAACGACTCCACAATAAGGTAGTTGATGGGAAACCAGATGGGCCCGCGCCAGTTGCTGTTGCCGCCAAACATGCTGCTCTCCGCTTCGCCCGGCACGTACTGCACCGTAAAGTCGGCCTCGGGGGTGTTGAACACGTAGGGGTGGTCCAGGTGATGGCGCGACAGGGCCCGGATGCCATAGTCGGCCAGGAACTCGGTTTCGTCGAGCATGCGGGCCAGCAGGCGCTTGAGGCGGGAGCGGCGCAGCAACCCCAGCAGGTGGCGGGCACCCTTGCCGGGCTCCTGCCAGCGGCTTACCAGCTGGGCCAGATGCGGCCGGTGCTCCAGCAGCCAGCGGGCCCGCTCCGCAAACTCCGGCATGGCGTTCAGCAATTCCTCGTCAATCACCTCTACGGCAAACAATGGAATCAGGCCCACAATGGAGCGCACTTTCAGGCGGGTGCGCACGCCGTCGGGGGTGTGCAGCACGTCGTAGTAGAAGCCGTCTTCCTCGTCCCAGAGGTTGAAGCGCCCGTCGCCGCCGCGGGTCATGGCATCGGCAATGTAGAGGAAGTGCTCGAAAAACTTGCCGGCCATTTCCTGGTAAACGGGGTTGGTTTTGGCCAGCTCCAGGGCCATGCGCATCATGTTCAAAGCAAACATGGCCATCCAGCTGGTGCCGTCGCTCTGCTCGATCTTGCCGCCGGTGGGCAGCGGGGCCGAGCGGTCAAACACGCCTATGTTGTCAAGCCCCAGGAAGCCGCCCTCGAAGATGTTACGCTCGTCGCGGTCCTTGCGGTTTACCCACCAGGTAAAGTTCAGGGCCAGCTTATGAAACACCGACTCCAGAAAGGCCCGGTCTCCCCGGCCATCATTCAGCTTGCGGTCCATCTGGTACACGCGCCAGGTGGCCCAGGCGTGCACCGGGGGGTTCACGTCGTTCAGGTTCCACTCGTAGGCCGGCAGTTGCCCGCTGGGGTGCATGTAGCGGTCCTGCACCAGCAGGCGCAGTTGGTTTTTGGCAAACTCGGCGTCTACCATCGCCAGCGGCACGCAGTGGAAGGCCAGGTCCCAGGCCGCGTACCAGGGATATTCCCACTTGTCAGGCATGGAAATGATGTCGGCGTTGTAGAGGTGGCGCCAGTTGCTGTTGCGCCCCCGCCGCCGGTGGTCACCCGACACATTCTCCCCGGCTGGGTCGCCATCGAGCCACTTGCTTACGTCGTAGTAGTAGTACTGCTTGCTCCAGAGCATACCCGCAAAGGCCTGGCGCTGCACATTGCGGGCATCGGGGCCGGCCTGGGCGGGCAGGGCTTCCTGCAGACACTCGTAGAACTCGTTGGCTTCCTGCTCGCGCATCCAGAACAGGTGGTCGAACCCCTCAAAGGGTGCAGCCTGCCAGGGCTGACTCAGCCGCAGGCGCACGGTGCGGGCCTCGCCCGCGCCCACGCTCAGCACGTACTGCGCTGCGGCTTTGGTGCCTTCCAGGGCCGAGTTCACGGCATCTTCGTCGCCTTCCACCACAAAGTTGTTGATGCCATCCTTGAAGTAGTGGCCCGTGCCCTCGTCGGGCTGGCCGTGGAGGCGGGCGGCGTTGGTGTCGTTTTCGCAGAACAGCAGCCGGGGCGTGTTTTCGCAGTAGAGGTGATAGTGGCCCAGCAGCGGGTGTTCGGCGTGCACCGCCCCCGGCTGCGACTGGTGCATGTGGGGGCGCTTGGCCCCATATTCCCAGCTCCAGGTGTTGCGAAACCACAGCTGCGGCAGCACCTGTACGGTGGCGCGCTTGGGCCCGCGGTTGTGCACCGTTATCTTAATAAGAAGGTCTTCGGGACCGGCTTTAGCGTACTCCACGAACACGTCGAAGTAGCGGCTCTTGTCGAACACGCCGGTATCCAGCAGCTCGTACTCCGGCTCCTGGCGGGTGCGGCGGGCGTTGGTTTCTACCAGCTTCCGGTACGGAAATTTCCGCTGCGGATACTTGTAGAGCATCTTCATGTAAGAGTGCGTAGGGGTGCTGTCGAGGTAGTAGTACAGCTCCTTCACGTCCTCGCCGTGGTTGCCCTGCCCGTTGGTGAGGCCAAACAGGCGCTCCTTCAGCTGACCGTCTACCCCGTTCCAAAGGGCCACCGAGAAGCACAGCAGCTGCTGGTCGTCGGAGATGCCGCCCAGGCCCTCCTCGCCCCAGCGATAGGCTTTGCTGCGGGCCAGATCGTGGGGCACGTAGGTCCAGGCATTGCCGTCGGGGCTGTAGTCTTCGCGCACGGTGCCCCACTGGCGCTCCGTGAGGTAGGGCCCGAATTTCTTCCAGGGAATCAGGTGTTCGGTAGTATCCTGTAAGCGTAGTTGTTCCTGCGTCATAAGCGTAGCGCTAACTCCAAGCGCCAAGGTACGCGGGAACAGGGCAGGGGTTGAGATGATGCTGTATTATTCTATTAGCTTAATCCAAGACCAAGTTTATTTTTAACCTGCCCAAGGCTCTTACCCAACTTCATAAAAGCCTTATATTATCTGATTTCGACCATACCCCCATATCAAACCGGTTTACACACATTGGCCCCTTTGCTTTAGCCCCCCTGATAGGGGCAACGCTCTATTTACCTGCCCGCAAAGCAGGAACTCCGCGAAACGGCCGTGGTGAGGGGACGCAAGACCAACGGTATATAGTAAGGATTTATCAAAGTAAGCCAGAATTATGTACACAAATACCTCGGAATAAAGCAATCTGATTGAGCTTATCTCTGCGTATCTGCAATACATTTCCGCGCCACGTATCCATTACTCTCTATAGCAAGCTAATTTTTAGCTAGCTACTTACGGACTGTATAGCCTGACAGCCGTTGCTTCCCCGTTTCCCTTTGTGATTTTTTCCCACCGGCTGTTGCTGCCTGTCAGGGCACCGTGTGGCTATTGTTTATTTCTCATCAACCCCCACCACATTCCGCATGAAGAAAATTACTCGCCCAATTCTATCGGTGGCTTTAGCTGCGCTTGGTGCTGCCGGACTGGCAGTCTGGAGCAGTCAAACGACATCGATGGAAGCCTCCAGCCACCGGGAAGCGCCTCTTATTGCCGATGACCCGCTGGCCGACAATACCGACGTGTACGCGTTCCGGGACCCCAGCAACGATGAGATGGTGACAATCATTGCCAACTTTATCCCCTTCCAGTTGCCCCAGGGTGGCCCGAACTACTATCACTTCGGGGAAGACATCCGGTACGAAATCCACGTGAAAAACGACGCCACCACTACCGGCGACGACATTACGTACCGATTTACGTTCACGCGCACCAACGAAGACCCCACCACACACTTCAACATTCGCCTCAAGAAGGAGAACCTGAAGACCACTTACAAGCTTGAGCGTATTATGAAGGGCGCTACCACTACGCTGGTTAGCGCCGGCACGGTGCCGCCTTACAACGTAGGCCCCCGCGCCATTACGGGCGCCGCTGGTTTGGGCGCGGCCAGTTACGAAGCCCTGATGACGGACGCCATTGAAACGGCCGGCGGCGGCAAAGTCTTCTGCGGCCCCGTAGATGATCCGTTCTTCGTGGACATTGGAGCTATCGAAGATCTGGGCGGCATCCGCCCCGAGAATGCGCGCGACGGGCTGTATCACAAAAACGTGAACACCATTGCGCTGCAAATCCCGATTTCGCAGCTCCAGAAGGATGGTAAAACGGTAGATAAAGCAGCCAATATCCTTGATGGCGACTTCGTTATCGGGGTGTGGGCTTCGGCCAGCCGCCGCGCTATCCGCACCCTGAAAACGGACGGTACGCAGACTCACACCGGCGACTGGGTGCAGGTATCGCGCCTGGGCATGCCGCTCACCAACGAAGTGGTAAACCCCATCGGCGACAAAGACGAGTTTAACGCCCGCACGCCCTACAACGAAAACCGGGCATTCGACGCCAATTTCGTGAATCCGGAGTTGGCCCTGTACATGGCCGATAATGCCCCGAAAGACCCAGCTTCGCCCAAGCCTGCCGGCCAGACGTACTATGGCGAAGCGGTGCCTGGCTTTATGAAGCTGCGTATCCAGTCCAATTCACTGGCGGGCCGGCCTGGGTTGCCTCCCAATGGGTTCGACTTCCGTAACGGCGCCGATGGCCTATCGGTGCTGTCGACGGAGCAACGCGCCGGAACGGTATTCGCTGATAAAACCTACGGCCCCATCTTGCTGCAGGCCAATAAGCCCCGTTCGGTGGATTTGCTGCCTATCTTCATGACGGGTGTACCAAACTTGGCGCCGTATCAGTTGGCCACCGGTAAAGCCGGGAACCCACTGGCAGCTGGTAAGCCCTTTATTAACAATTTCCTGCCCGTTCTTGGCGACATGCTGCGCCTGAACATGGCTGTGCCTGTAACCCCCCGCAACTCGAAAGACTTCAGTTCGGAAGGCTTGCTGGCCGCTGCTGTGCTGGGGCTGACGGATCCAGATTATAACAAGGATGCCTCTCTGCAGGCTATTCCGAATATGGACGGCTTCCCGAACGGACGCCGGCTGGAAGACGATGTGGTGCGCATTGAGCTGCAGGCTGTAAGTGGTGCCGTATTGGCGGCCGTGGGTTTGTGGTATGATGACTTTGATGCCAACGATACCAACCCCGTAACGGCACAGCTGCAGAACGTGCTGACTTTCACCACGGGCATAGAAAAGAACGATACCACGCTGAAAGCAACGTTCCCATTTGTGCAAACGCCGTGGTCGGGTACCAAAGCGCAGCCTACGGTTACCTCGCAGCGTAGCTCGTCGGGCCTGATGCAAAAGACGCAGCTGGCGGAGTTGTCGCAGAACTACCCGAACCCCTTCGTGGGCCATACGACGTTCAGCTACCGTGTAACACAACGCATGCCCATAACTATCACCATTGTGGACATCAACGGCCGCGTAGTAGCCACGCCAGTGCGCGACAAAGTGGTGAAGCCGGGTACGTATGAGTTCAAGTGGACTGCTCCCGCAGGCATGGCCAGTGGGCTTTACATTGCCAAGCTCTCTACCGGCAGCACCAACCTGCAGTCAGTGAAGCTCCTGAAAAATAAGGAATAGGTTTTTCAGGATTCTATAACCGTCCGGCCGCCGTAAGGGGGCCGGACGTGTGTAGACCTAGCGCTTAAGCCGTTGTTTTCTCTTACTTTGATTCTATGAGTACACCTCGACGTATTTTGTATTTCTTGTTAGTGGTTGGCTTTGCGGCTGCGGTAGGTGCTTTGGTGCTGAGCCGCCCCAGAGGGCCAGTACCGCAATTAAAAATCCGGCAGGGAGCTATGGCCACGGGCGCCGAGTGGCTGAACACCCGCAAAGCCGTAGGTGGCTTGCAAGAGCGCCTGCGCCGTAACCCCAACGACCACGAAGCTCAGCTACAGTTAGCCCAGGCTTACATGCAGGAAGGCCGTGTGACGGGTGAGCATGCCTACTACGATGCTGCCGCCGTGCAACTACTAGATAAGGTGCTTCGCGCCGACCCCGAGAACTTTGAGGCTTTGTGCTGCAAATCATCCCTAAGCCTTACGCAACACCACTTTTCCGAAGGCCTGGAACTGGCCCGCCGGGCCCAGGAACAAAACCCGCACAGTGGTTTCGTGTACGGACTGCTCTGCGATGCCAACGTAGAATTGGGCAGCTACCCTGCTGCCGTGCGCGCCGCCGACCGTATGAATCAGGTCCGCCCCGACCTAACGGCGTATTCCCGCGTGTCTTACCTGCGCGAAATCCACGGCGACCTGCCCGGCGCGGTGGAGGCTATGCAGATGGCCGTGCGCGCCGGCGTGCCGGGCATGGAGCAAACCGAGTGGGCCCGTGTAATGCTGGGCCATCTTTACGAAACTACCGGTAACATCCCCGAAGCGGAGAAAAACTACCAGTTGTCCTTGCAGTATCGGCCCTCCTACGCCTATGCCTTGGCGGGCCTGGGCCGCGTAGAGCGCGCCCAACACAATTACCCAGCGGCCATCAAGCACCTCGAAAAAGCCCGTAACCTCGTGGCCGACTATGCCTTTACAGATGAGTTGACGGACCTCTACCGCTTAAACGGTGAGCCGCAGAAAGCCCAGGCCGCCGCCCGAGCTGCCATACGGCAACTGGACGCCAGCGCCGAGGCTGCCAACGCCGATGAAAACGTAGGCCACTACGTGGACCGGGAGCTAGCATTTGCTTACCTGAAAACCAATGAGCTGGACAAGGCCCTGGAGCACGCCAAAATCGAATACCAGCGCCGCCCCGACAACATTGACGTGTGTGAGACCATGGCTTGGGTACATTATAAGCGCGGCGAGTACGCCAAAGCGGCTCAGTATATACAGAAAGCCCGGCGTACCAACTCGCAGAATCCCACGCAGCTGTGCCGTGCCGGCCTCATTGCTCTCAAAACCGGCCAGGAAACTGCCGGGCAGGCTCTTATCAAGCAGGCGCTGGCCATTAACCCCTACCTGGAAGCCGACTTGGCCGACGAAGGCCGCAAGCTGCTGGCTGCGCGTTAGGCCGTTTTCTAGTGTTTATTCTGATTCCTAAGCGCATGCACCGTTTTTTCCTTGCTCGTCGAGGCTGGCTGTTGCTGGCGCTGCTGCTTTTGTGGCTGGCACCCCGGCTGGCGGCGGCCCATGTGCTCGACCAGGACCTGAGCAAGCTTTCCCGCACCGATATCGTTTCGACCTACGTGCTGGAGGGCTTCAAGCACATTCTGCCCCTGGGCCTCGACCATATTCTGTTCGTAGTGAGCTTGTACCTGCTGGAGCCGCGGCTCAAGTCGGTGCTGTGGCAGGCCACGGCTTTCACCGTGGCGCACTCCATCACGCTGGGCTTGTCGATGTACGGGCTGATTTCGCCGCCGGCCTCCATCGTGGAGCCCATTATTGCGCTGTCCATACTATTTGTAGCTCTCGAAAACATCATTGTGCAGCAGCTGAATCCTTGGCGGTTGGTCATCGTGTTCGGGTTTGGGCTGGTGCATGGGCTGGGGTTTGCCAGCGCACTGGCATCAGTTGGCTTACCGCGGGCGGCGTTTGTGGAGTCGCTCATTGCCTTCAACGTGGGCGTAGAGCTGGGCCAGGTCACCGTTATTCTGCTTCTGTATGCCTTGGTGGGGCGCTGGTTTGCCGGCAAGGCCTGGTACAAGCAGCGCATCGTTATTCCGGCTTCCGTCGTCATTGGGCTCATTGCGGCCTATTGGACGGTGGAGCGCGTGTTTTTTACTTCCTGACTTAACCCGGTTCCCTCCCTGATGCGCTCCTGCCTGGTGCTTTTGCTGCTGCTGAACTACCTGCTGGTAGTGGGCGCGGGCCTCGTGAGGCAGCCCGACGACCAACTGCGCGCGCAGGTAGCCCACCCGTACCAGCACAGCGCCCACTGTCAGCAACAGAACTACCTGCGCCTCGACTGCTTTGAGCGCTGCAACGGCAACCAGAAAGCTTGGCACCCGCGCACCGCCCACGACTCGCCGGTGCATCTGTTAAGTTTATTAAAAGGCATCGATACCCACGTATTACAAGCCGAACCATCCTCCGTTGCCAGCCGCGTGGTCTACCATGCCGCCCGGCAGCACCCAAGCGGGCCCGCTGCGGCTGTGCCCGCGGGCATAAGAGCCGCCATTGATGCGCCGCCCCGCCGGGGATAAGCTCCGCGCCGCTTGCCTTTTCTGCTCAGGAAAAGCGCGGCACTTGTTTTATTCCCCTCTTTGATGCCCGGTCCGGTCTATACGCGGCGGTGGGGCGTCAGCATTTATCTTGTACATGACTGCTTTTTTACGAAGCCATTGGCTGCGGGTGGCGTTGCTGTGTCTGCTCGGCGCGGGTACGGCCCATGCACAGTCTACTATTACCGGCCGCATCCAAGCCATAGCGACCGACTCGGCATCTCAGGAGCCGCTGGGCGGAGCCAGCATCTGGCTTGATGGCCGGGCCAGCGGCGCCACCACCGACGGGCTGGGTCGCTTTCAGCTGCGGGAGTTGGCGCCAGGTTCGCACGCCATTCGCGTAACAGCGCTGGGCTACCGCTCGGCCACGCAAACTATTACGGTACAAGCCGATGAAACCACGACGGCTTCCTTCGCGCTGCCGGTGGTGGCGCTCAACATTGGCGAAGTCACCGTGTCGCAGCCCCAGGACCCCAACCAGACGCTGGCCGCCATTTCGCACATCGACCGGACTTTGCGGCCGCTCAACTCCGCCCAGGATTTGCTGCCGCTGGTACCGGGGCTGTTTATTGCCCAGCACGCGGGGGGAGGCAAGGCCGAGCAGATTTTCCTGCGCGGTTTCGACATCGACCACGGCACCGATTTCAACGTGAGCATCGACGGGCTGCCGGTGAACATGGTGAGCCACGCCCACGGCCAGGGGTACGCTGATTTCCACTTCGTGATTCCCGAAACGGTGGATCAGCTCAAAGTCTACAAAGGCCCGTATTCGGCCCGATTCGGGGATTTTGCCACGGCCGGCGCGGGCGAGTTCACCACCAAAACGGCCCTGGAGCGCAGCCAAGCCAAAGTGGAAGTTGGCCAGTTTGACACGCGCCGGGCCCTGCTGCTGCTGGACGTGCTGCCCAAGGATAAGCACCTGCTGAGCAAGCGCGCTGAAAGCGCCTACGTGGCCGGCGAGTACTACTTCACCAACGCCTACTTCGACGCCAAGCAGCACCTCAACCGCTTCAACGGGCTGGCCAAGTATACGGGCTTGCTCTCGGAGCGCACCTCACTTACGCTGAGCGGCTCGCACTTCGTCTCGCGCTGGGATGCCTCGGGCCAAGTGCCAGAACGAGCAGTGAAAAGCGGGCTGATTTCGCGCTACGGCAGCATCGACGACTCGGAGGGCGGCAACACCAGCCGGGCCAATGCCAACGTTCTGCTCACCGTGGCCTTGCCCCACGATGCCGTCCTAAGGCAGCAGGTGTACTATTCTCGCTACCAATTTAACCTGTTTTCCAACTTCACGTTCTTCAAGGAGAACCCCACCGAAGGCGACGAAATCCGCCAAACGGAGGCCCGCAACCTCTACGGCTACCTGGGCACGTATGAGCGCAGCACGGCCTTGGGTGCCCGTACGCTCCGAACCCTGGCGGGCATCGGCACGCGGCTCGATAACGTGGACGTGGCTCTGCGCCACGCCGTGCGCCGCACGACTACCGATACTATTGTGAGCGGCCGGGTGTACGAGCAAAACGTCAACGCCTTTGTGGAAGAGACCCTGCCCGTCACCGACAAGTTGACGGTAAATGCCGGGTTGCGCTTCGACTACTTCCGGTTTGCCTTTCACGAAGACCGGGATGCTGCGCTGTCGGGCCGGGCGGGTAAGGCCCGGGTGAGCCCCAAGCTGAACCTGTATTATGACCTGACGGACAACGTGCAGTTGTTTGCCCGCTCGGGCTTCGGGTTTCATTCCAACGATGCCCGCGCCGTGGTCACAAACCGTACGGCGCAGGTGCTGCCTCGCGCCATTGGCTACGAGGCCGGCAGCACCTTTAAGCCGCGCCCGGCGCTAATCGTAAACGTGGCGCTCTGGGCTCTGCATTTGCAGGACGAACTGGTGTATGTGGGCGACGAAGGTGTGACGGAAAGTGCCGGCCCCACCCGCCGCTTCGGCACCGATGTTTCGGTACGCTACCAGCTCACGCCCCGCCTCTACGTCGACGTGGACCTGAACTACAACCGGGGCTGGGCGGTGGGGTTGCCAGAAGGCGAGAACTACATTCCATTGGCGCCCAGCTTTACCAGCATCGGCGGGCTCACCTACCAGCAGCCCGGGGGACTGAGCGGGAGCCTGCGCTACCGCCACCTCAACGACCGGCCCGCCAATGAAACCAACTCAGTGCAGGCCCGGGGCTACTTTCTGCTCGATGCCGTGCTTAGCTACACACGGCCCCGCTTTCAGGTGGGCGCCAGTGCCGAGAACCTGCTGAACGTGAAGTGGAACCAGGCTCAGTTTGATACGGAAAGCCAGCTGCGCACGGAAACCGAGCCCGTATCGGAGCTGCATTTCACGTCCGGTACGCCCTTTTTCGTGAAGCTCAATGCCAGCGTGTTCTTCTAACAAATTAGGAATAAGGCGATCTGGTTGCATCTCTGCTTTTGGGTAGCTTGCTGCCTGCGGCCGGGTGCGTCACTCGCTGAACTTGCCCGGCCGCGCGTTGGGCACCCACGACCGCATTGCCCAGCTGCTCCACCAGCGACTGCGCCTAAGGCACAATATCTTTTCGTAGCTTGGACGTACCTATTTATGCCCCTGAACCACTACATCTTTCTGGCCATGCCCGTAGAGGAGCAGTTAACCACGCTCTGGCAGGAAGGCGTGTACCTAACCGTGCGCTACGAGGGAGTACATTGGGTTGCGCTCTACTACCTAGGAGGTGTTAACAGTAGGTAGTACGTTTGGGCATGGAGTACATGCTGACAGATATGTAGTGGGCGCGCATTGCGCCGCTGCTACCGGGCCGCGAGGGCACCAAAGGCGGGCGGGGCCAGGACAATCGACGCTTTGTAGAGGCGGTGCTGTGGCTGACGCGTAATGGCTGCCGGTGGCGGGCGCTACCCGCCGTATGGGGCAACTGGCACACGACGTACACGCGCTTCCAGCGCTGGACCGCCTCGGGCGTGTGGGCCCGGGTGTTGGCGGCTTTGCAACAGGACGAGGCGCTGCACACGCTGCTGGTGGACTCGACCACCGTGCGGGCGCACCAGCACGCGAGCGGGGCACGCAAAAAAACGGGCCGCAAGCCCTCGGGCGCAGCCGCGGCGGGCTGACGACCAAGCTGCACGTGGTGGCCGATGCCCGGGGCCGGTTTGTGCGTGGGGGCCTGACAGCGGGCCATCGCCACGATGCCCCGCAGGCCTTGCCGCTGCTCGACGGGTTGAGCCCGGCCTTCCTCATCGCCGACCGCGGCTATGATTCCGACCCGCTGGTGACCGCCCTGGCCGCCCGCGGCACCTGTGTCGTGATTCCGCCTCGGCGCAAGCGCCGACACCCGCGCACCTACGACGTGGCCCGCTATGCCCAGCGTCACCCCGTCGAGCGGCTCTTTAGCCGACTCAATCAGTTTCGCCGCGTGGCTACGCGCTACGACAAATTGGATGCGCATTTTCTGGCC
Organism: Hymenobacter guriensis; assembly: GCF_015773195.1. GTDB lineage: Bacteria > Bacteroidota > Bacteroidia > Cytophagales > Hymenobacteraceae > Hymenobacter > Hymenobacter guriensis. The sequence continues at coordinate 93,367 of NZ_JADWYK010000013.1, read as the reverse complement.
TTTGTGCATCTGGCTGCGTGACTGTTAACAATTCCTAGCCAGCTTCTTTGTAGAGGTAGACTACAGTCCGGCGCACAACCAGGTAGAGCGCCTGCGTAGCTTCGTCTCTTAGCAGAGGCTAGAGGCATACGTTTCAGGGTTGCGGCTGCCGGAGTAACTATAGACGGCGCTTGTTATTCAAAAAATGGATAGTATTAAGCACATTATTGGCTTACCTCTAAAACCAGCCGATTTCACCGCGGCCACCACCCTCTCTTCTCGGCACGCAAAACGAAAAAGCCCCAACTACCTAGAGTGTGTGGACAGTTAGCGTATCCAATTGAGGGCAGCGAGTAGGTGGGCAGTAGCTAAAAAAGAAAGAGCCGTCTTGTCGTAACGAGTGGCAAAACCTCGGGCTTCTTTGAGTCGGCCAAAGAAGTGTTCGGCTTTGTTGCGGTCAGCATACAGGTTCTGGTCGTAGGACCGGGGCACATTGCGGCTGTTTTCGACGGAATGACCGGTTCGGCGTTGCGACCAGCAATGGCCGCCAGCATGGTGTTGGTATCGTACGCTTTATCGGCCACCACGGCACCAGGTGCGTGGCGTAACGCCGCCAACAAGGCCGGCAGTTGCGTGCAATCGGCCCAGTGGCCCGGCGTCAGCACCAGGTGCAGGCAGTTGCCCAGCGCATAGAGCACCGCATGCCACTTGGTGGAGAAACCGCTCCGGCTGCGGCCTAAGCCTTCGGCTATGGGCATGCTTTTTTTCGCCCGGCGGCCGCTTTGTGGGCCTTGACCGTGGTTGAGTCTACCACCACCCAGGCGTAGTCGGGCTCCTGCACGGCCTGAAACAGCGCTTCCCATACCCCGGCTTGGGCCCAGCGGCGGAAGCGCCGGGACACCGTATTCCAGGGACCAAACCGTTCGGGCAGGTCGCGCCACGATACGCCGGTTCGCACCCGGTAGAGCACTGCGTTGACGAACAAGCGGTTGTCGCGGCCTCGGCTCAGCCGGCCTAGCGTATAGGGTTCGGCTACTTTCCATTCGTGTTCACTTAATTCGTGCCGGCGCATTGGACAAAGCTGCTCCTTACTGTCCACACACTCTAAGACAACGCCTGCTTAAAACGTCATAACGTCTCACGGCCAGGAGGCTTTATCGAATCACTGCATACTTGACTTGCCGGGAACAGCAGCCCCGCTCGCTTGTCAATAACCGGGGCAGCAGAGCAAAACTTGTAGCCGCATCTTGCCTCATGTGGGGCTACCGTAAGTGCCGCTACGCCGGGGTGGCTATGCTCATGACAGCCCAGCTTTCTGGTAACCCGTTGAAAAGGTAGCTCCCTGCTTTAGGAAGATCCGAATCCGGTTTGCCTTGGACAACCCGGAGCACGCCTGTGCAAATACCAAGCGCCATTTCCAGGGCACAGGCGTTAGCTAGCGGCAGTGTCTGGGCTATCCTTCACCCCCATTAACAGTAAACAATTTGTGGTTTGCTGTGAAGCTTAAACATTTTAGCCATATTTGTAAAAGACCTCATCAATAGATTTAATCTGGCTATGAGGTTGCTGATTCTTCCGGTAAATCGTCGGTTTCAATAGCTGAAGTGAAAGTGGCAATTCTTATTCCTCCGTTTCTTCCGTGGCGCTGAAAAAGAGAATCCTTATCCACGACATAGCCCGGCACCTTGAGGTGTCCATTGCAACCGTGTCGCTGGTGCTCAACGGCAAAGCGCAGGAAAGCCGCATCAGTGCGGCGCTGGCGCAACGGGTGTTGAGCTACGTGGAAGAGGTAGGCTACAAGCCCAACCAATTGGCCAAAAGCCTGCGCACTGGCAAGACCCACACTATTGGCCTGGTGGTAGAAGACATTACCAACCCGTTCTTCGCGGCCGTAGCGGGCCTGATTGAGCGCAAGATTCTGGCCCAGGGCTACCGTATTTTATACTGTAGCACCAACAATGACCCGGTGAAGACGCGGGACCAGCTGGCCTTGTTCGAGGAGCAGCACGTGGATGGCTATATCCTGGCCCTGCCGGGGGGAGTGGAAGCCGAAATACAGGCCCTGGTCCGGCGCGGCAAGCCACTGGTACTTTTCGACCGCTCCCTGCCGGGGATTCAAGCCAATACCGTCGTGGTGGATGGGGCCGCGGGCATGTACGCTGGCACCCAGCATCTTTTGGCACAGGGTTTCCGCAGCGTTGCTCTGGTTACGCTTCAGACCAGCCAGGCCCACATGGTGGCGCGGCGCCAGGGCTACTCCCAGGCCTTGCAGGAACAGTACCTGCCGGAATTGGTCTTGGAAATCGACTACGAACAGGCGCCGGAAGCAATTATTGAGCGGATGCAGGCCTTCTTCCAAGAGCACGCCACCTGCGACGCGGTACTTTTTACGACCAACTACCTGGGGGTACATGGCCTGGAGGCCCTGCGTAACCTGAATCGACGGATTCCGGAGCAACTCGCAGTGGTTTGCTTTGACGACAACGATCTGTTCCGGCTGTATTCGCCGCCCATCACGGTGGTGGCACAGCCGCTGGAAGCCCTGACGGAAAGCGTTATCAGCACATTGCTTACTGCACTGACCGGTTCCGGCGAATTCAGCCCCCCAACCCAACTGCAGTTGGCGCCAAATCTTGTCGTGCGTCAGTCTACCATACATCCACTCCGCGCAGGTTCCTCCTGAAAAATCCGACGCCGAGCCAGGTTCCTGCTCCCCAAATAAGCTCGGTCGGCAAATACTTCTACGGTTCACTCGCTTCCCCCTTCAACCCACCTATCCTATGCCTTCGCTCGATGCCTCGTTGTGGGATGAATTCCGGGCAGGCAGTGAGTGGGCGTTTGAGCGTATTTTCCTGGCTCAGTACGATGAGCTGTACAGCTACGGGATACGCTTGAGCCGGGATGAGGAACTGGTAAAGGATGCTATCCAAAACCTGTTTCAGCGCCTGTGGCAGCGTCGGGCACAGTTAGGCTCCGTCGCGGTGCTCAAACCGTATCTGTTTAAAGCGCTACGCCATCAGTTGGCCGACGAGCTGGGCACTGCGCAGCGGCATCGGCTGCTACCGGCCGGCTTTGAGCCCGAATTTCAGGTTCAGTACTCGCCCGAAGACTTTCTGATTGCTCAGCAGCTTACGACAGAGCAGCACACGCAGCTTGTGGAGGCATTAGGCCAGCTCAACAACCGCCAGCGCGAGGCTATTCACCTCAAATTCTTTGAAGGCTTTGCCTACGACCGGATTGCCGACATCATGACCCTGAATCAGCAGTCGGTGCGCAACCTGGTCCATCAAGCCATTACCCGACTGCGGCACGCGTTGCCAATTCTATACCTGGTTGGGTTGGCCTGTCAGCTGCTGCTTACAAACTCATGGAGAATAATGAAATTATTTACCTCATAATCAGAAGGATAAATAATTTACTGAAAAAACTTTAGCGGAGTGCGAGTACAAAAATCGGGTGCCGGGCGTGAGCAGGGTAAAGCAGTCAATTTTTTCTCCCGGCTATGGATTTTACACGCTACTCTGTCGAAGATTTCGTGCTCGATGAGTCGTTTCAGGAATTCGTGGCCGACCCCAATTCCGAGGCAGGCCGTTTCTGGCATTCCTGGCTGCAGGAACATCCCCAGCAGCAGATTACAGCCCAAAAAGCATACGCTTTAGTGCAGGCCCTGGGCCCGGCCCAACCCAACCTGGCACCCGCAGGCTTGAAGCACCAGGAACTGCTCCGCTTGCGGAAGCGCCTGCAAGCGCCGGTAGCTCGGCCGCTACTTCGCACCCAGCGGCGGACTCGTACGGTTTGGGTCAGCACCCTGGTTCTGGCCCTGCTGGTGCTCATCGGGTGGTGGCGGTGGCCCGTTGCGGACAATGATGCCCTGAACCGTTTCACAACTGCCAAGGGTCAGCGCCGCACTATCACCCTGCCCGATGGTTCGGTGGTAACGCTCAATGCCAACTCTACGCTCACAACCTCGGGGCACTGGACTGCCAGTTCTCCTCGGGAAGTATGGCTTTCCGGCGAGGCCTATTTTCAGGTAGCCCACCGGACCACCAAGCCAGTCTCTGACATCCAGGGGGCACCAGCCAACGTCAAGTTTGTGGTGCATGCCGGCGAGCTAGCTATTTCAGTAGTCGGCACGCAGTTCGATGTAAAAAACCGGGCTGGCGCCACTAAAGTCGTGCTTCGGTCCGGTAAGGTAATCGTGGATCGGCAGGCGGGCCTGACCCGTGAAAATCTGGCCATGGAGCCCGGCGACCTGGTCGAAACCTCCGCTGCCCGGCCAAGCCTGACGCGCCGACACGTGCAGCCCGATATGTACTCGGCCTGGACGCAGGACCTGCTGAGCTTTCAGGATACGCCGGTGCGCGAAATCGTGCAGCTGCTGCGCAGCTCCTACAACCTGCAGGTAGAGGTCAGCGACCCAGCCATTCTGAATCAGAAAATCACGGGCGATGTGCCCGCTAACTCACTCGACGTGCTGCTGCCGGCCCTGGCGAAGGCACTGGATATTCAAGTGACGCGAACTGGTAATACGGTGCGCTTTCATCCAGTAGTTCGCTAGCGTCCAGCTAGGTATGGGCATTCTTCTACCTTTTCCCACCTCCTCTTCATTTATGGCAAACTTTACACGTTATGTGTGCCAGGCGCTGCTGTTAGGCATCGTAACCAGCGGTGCTAGTCGGGCCCAAGGGGTCTTAGCGTTGGCCTCGTCGGGCTCGGTACGCCCAGCACAGGTTGATGGCCACGCCAACCTGGAAACCCTGGAAGACTTTCTGCAGGAGCTGAAAGCCACCTACAAGGTAACTTTCTTCTACCGCAGCCAGCTTACGGCGGGCAAGTCACTGCCTCGCTACGACCTGGCGGCGGCCTCCCTGCCCCAGGCGCTGCGCCATGCAGCGCAGTACAGCGGGCTGCGCTTCGAGCCCCTGAATGAAGAGGTTTACGTTATCGTTCCGAGCGCACCAGCAGCTCAAACTGCCGAACAGGCGCCCGTTGCAGCTCCCACTCCGCAATCGATTCCAGGGGCGGTGGGGCCGCAACGAAACGGCGCCAATGGTGCGACAGCAAGGGCTGATGTAGCCGTGTCGGGCCGCGTTACCAACGGTGCTGGCGAAGGCCTGCCGGGGGTAACTATCGTGGTAAAAGGCACCACGCAGGGCCAGGCCACAAACGTTGACGGAACTTTTTCGATGACCGTACCCGAGGGCAGCGTGCTGGTGTTCAGCTCCGTGGGCATGGTCAGCCGTGAGGTGACCGTCACCGGCCCGGTTAAGGATATGACCATTCGCCTGGAAACCGACAGCAAAGCATTGGGAGAGGTAGTCGTGGTAGCGTATGGCACCCAGCAAAAGGCCAACGTGACGGGCGCTATCAATACGGTTTCGGCGGCCACGCTGGAAAACCGACCGGTGACGACGGTAGCGCAGGCCCTGCAAGGCTCGGCACCCAACCTCACCATTCAGCAAAGCAGCGCCGAACCGGGCGCCGGGCTGAACATCAACATCCGGGGGGTAGGCACGCTGGGTAATGCCTCCCCGCTGATTATCGTCGACGGTATTGCCGGCTCCCTCAATGCCCTTAATCCGAACGACATTGAGAGTGTGACGGTGCTCAAAGATGCTGCTTCGGCCGCCATCTACGGCTCCCGCGGGGCCAACGGCGTGCTCCTGGTTACCACCAAGCAAGGGGCCCTGAATCAGAAGCCCGTGGTTATCTACAACACGCTGGTTGGCATGCAGGCTCCGAATTTCCAGCGCAAGCCGGTAAGTGGGCTGGAGTTCATGCAGCTCAAGAACGAGGCCTTGGTAAATTCCGGGCAGGCTCCGCAGTTCTCGCCCCAGGCCATGCGCGACTTTGCCGCCCACGGCGACTACGAGTGGCACCTGAACCGGGTGATCCGCAAAGAGGCCCTGCAGCAAAACCACAACCTGAGTTTGAGCGGCAGCGCCGGCCAAACGCGCTACCTGCTTTCGCTGGGCTACGTGGACCAAAACAGCTTATTCTACGGCGACAACTACGGCTTTAAGCGTCTCAATACCCGCCTCAACCTCACCACCCAGGTAACGGAGCGGCTGAAAGTGGGCGGCATCTTTACCTACGCTCACGTGGGAACTCGCGAGCATGCGTTTGACTCGCAGTGGATTATCAGCGACGCGGCCCGCATCCCCCGCATCTACCCCGTACAGGACGCGCAGGGCAATTTTGTAACGCCGGCTACCTCCACCAGCAACTCCGTGAACCGCCTGCTCAACGGCGGCCTGCGCACCAACTCCAACGACAACGGCTACGCCAACCTGAACGCTGAATTCGAAATACTGAAAGGCCTGAAGCTGCGCGGCCTGGTGGGTGGTGACTTGTGGAACTACCAGATGGACGAGTTCCGCCGCAGCCTGGAGTACGTGACCCTCGACGGCTCGCCCACGGCCGGCGGCGACGGCAATAATGCCGTGCGCAGCAACCACGAGCGCACCCTGCTCACCAACTACCAAGCTACGCTTAACTACGAGCTTGACTTCAACGAAAGGCACGCCGTGCAGGCACTGGTGGGCTATTCGACCGAGGATTTCACGGTAGCACGTACGGGCATCAGCGTACTCAACGTGCCGGGCAACGACTTTGGGGTGGTCAGCAATGGCACGGCCTTCGCCGGCAACGGCGTGTATGGCAACAACGAGGAGTGGGCACTTAACTCTATGTTCGGGCGCCTCAACTACGCTTTCGCCAACAAATACCTGATTGAAGGCAGCTTCCGCTACGATGGGTCCTCGCGCTTCGCCAGTGAGAGCCGCTGGGGCTTCTTCCCCTCGGTGTCGGTTGGCTGGCGCCCGCTGGAAGAGAACTTCCTCGACTTTATGCAGCCCGTGGTTTCGGACCTGAAGCTGCGCGCCTCGCTCGGTCAGCTCGGCAACCAGAACATCGGGCTTTACCGCTACCTGAGCACCATCAGCCTCGCGCCGGGTATCTACTCCTTTGGCGGGCAGGCCGTACCGGGTAACTTCTTCAACACCGCCAACCGCGACATTACCTGGGAAACGTCCACGATGGGCAACGTCGGCCTTGACGCCGGCTTCCTGCAGAACGCGCTGACTGTTAGCGTAGACGTGTTCGACAAACGCACCAACGATATCCTCATTGATTTGCCCGTGGCCGGTGTATTCGGTGCGGGTGCTCCCACCCAGAACGCAGCCAGCGTCCGCAACCAGGGCTGGGAAGTAGCCCTGACCTACCGGCAGCGCACGGACCGTGGCTACAACCACAGCCTGACGCTGAACGCCGCCGACAGCCGCAACACCGTCACCAACACCCAGGGGGTGGAAACCATCCGCGGCGGCGACGCGACCAACATCATCCGGGAGGGCTTCCCCATCAACTCCTACTTCGGATTGCGCTCCGACGGTCTCTACCAGACGCCTGAGGAAGTGGCTGCTGGCCCTCAGCCTGACTTTGTAGCCCCCGGCTCGGTGCGGCCCGGCGACATCCGCTACATAGACCGCAACGGCGACGGCCGCATCAACCAGGACGACCGGTTTATCCTCGGCAACCCATTTCCGCGCTACACCTTCGGGGCCACCTATACGGCCGACTACAAGGGCTTCGACTTGCTAGTGTTTGTGCAGGGCGTGGGCAAGCGCAGCCTCTACATCCGGGGTGAGGGCGTGGAAGCCTTCCACAACAACTGGGAAAACGTGTACACCCAGCACCTGGACCGCTGGACGCCCACTAACCCCGATGCCTCCTATCCCCGCCTGACCATCGGCACGGCCTCGACCAACAACATCCAGGGCTCCGACTACTGGCTGCGCAACGCGGCGTATGCCCGCCTCAAGAACGTCCAGCTCGGCTACTCGCTGCCCACGGATCTGACCGGTAAAGTCGGCATCAAGCGGCTCCGAATCTTTGCCTCGGGCCAGGACCTGTACACCATCAGCAAGCTGAAGAAAATCGGCTTTGACCCCGAAGTCTCGGAATTCAGTGAGAGCATCGGCTTCGGTGGCGGCGGCGGCAGCAGCAGCGGCCGCGTGTACCCGGCCGTGCGGGTGGTTTCCCTGGGCCTCGACGTTTCCTTCTAATTCCCTTTCCCACCACTTCCCGATATGAACCGTAATTTTCGCTACTCGCTGCTGCTGGGATTGGGGCTGAGCCTGGGCCTATCGGCGTGCCAGGACCTGGACATAGCCCCCACCGACCGTCCTACTGATGCCACCTTCTGGACCAAGCCGGAAGACGCGGCCAACGTGCTTGCTACCGCCTACGAGAACCTGTATAACAGTGAGTACTTCTTCTTCAACGAAGTGCTGTCTGACAATGCCTTCAACGTCAGCGACGTGAACGGCTCGAACTCGCGCAATATTGCCCAAGGCGCCTATGGCACCAACCAGCAGCGCATCACCAATGAGTGGGGCTACCACTACACCGGCATCCGCAAGTCCAACGTGCTGCTGGCCAACATTGATAAGATTGCCAGCCTCGATGCCGGTCTCAAGGCCCGCTACATCGGCGAAGCCCGAGCCCTGCGTGCCTTCCACTACTTTCAGCTGCTGACCTGGTACGGAGACGTGCCGCTGGTGACCACTGAAATCGGCGTGACCGAGGCCCAGCAGGTAACCCGCACCCCGCGTGCCCAGGTGCTGGACTTCGTGCTGAAAGAGCTGGAAGAAGCCGCTGCGGCCCTGCCTGTAAACACTGCCTACGCTGCCACCGACAAGGGCCGCTTTACCAAGGGCGCGGCCCTGGCCCTCAAGGCCCGGGTGCTGCTCTACGAAGGCCGCTGGGCTGAGGTAAGCACCATCACGGAGCAGCTCATGAGCGGCGCGGCGGGTACTTACAGCCTGTTTCCTAGCTACGCGGGCGTATTCTTGCCTAGCAACGAGGGCAACAGCGAAGTGATGTTGGACCTGCAGTACCTGGTTCCAACCCGGACGCACAGCGAGCAGCGCTTGTTTATTCCGCGCACCGAGGGCAAGCTCATCACGGCCATTGCGCCCACGCAGGAGCTGGTGAACGACTACATCATGGCCAATGGTCAGGCCATATCCGAAACTGGCTCCGGCTACAGCGAGGACACTCCCTACGCCGGGCGCGACCCCCGCTTTGAGGCGACCATTGTGCACGACGGCTCCGTGTGGAAACGGCCCGACGGCTCGACCATTACCATCCGCACCCTGCCCGGCACCGGCGACAACGCCGTGGACCGCTCCGACGCCAGCCCCACCGGCTATTACTCGGCCAAGTACTTCGACCGCACCGCCGACGCCAACCTCAACTCGGGCCTGAACCTGATTCTGATTCGCTACGCCGACGTGCTGCTCATGCACGCCGAGGCCAAGAACGAGCAAAGCCAGCTGACGGCTGCCGACTGGGACCGCACCATTGGCGCCCTGCGGCGGCGGGCCGGCTTTACCGCCGCCACTGCCCTGGACTTCCCCGCCGGTTCTCAGGAAAGCCTGCGCGCTAGTATCCGCCGGGAGCGGCGCACGGAGCTGGCCATGGAAGGCCTGCGCATCTTCGACATTCGCCGCTGGCGCACCGCTGAAACTGTGCTGACTGGGTTTGCGCACGGCATCAAGGCCGGCAACCCGGGCATAGACAACGGCTACCTGCGGGTCGACCAGCGCACCTTCAACCCGGCCAAGCACTACCTCTGGCCGGTGCCCCAGCGGGAGCGTGACATCAACCCCAGCTTAAGCCAAAACCCGGGCTGGTAGCCCGCCCATTTTCCCTTCTCCTTCCGTTATATCTGCATTCTACCAATGAAAAGGCTCTTAAATCCCTTGCTGTTTTTGTTGCTGCTGGCCAGCGGCCTGCTTTCCAGCTGTAAGGACGAAGACGATGATGCCCTCGACGGCACCATCACGCCCGTATCGAACTTCATCTCGCCCGGCGACAACACCTTCGTGCGCCTCGACCCCGCTTCCAACGCCGCCATCACGTTTGAGTGGAGCCAGGCCCGCGCCGCCGACGGCACGCTGGTGCTCTACGAAGTGATGTTCGATGAGGAAGGCGGCGACTTCTCCAGCCCAGTGTACACCACCACCTCGGGTACCAACGGCCAGGATACCAAGCTGGTGCTGACCCACGGCGACTTGAACCGCATTGCCAACCTGGCCGGCATCAAGGCCCAGGAAAAGGGCAAGCTGAAGTGGACCGTGAATGCCTCGAAAGGCCTAAACGTACTGCCCGCTACGGCTGCCCGCGTGATTGAGCTGGAGCGCCCGGCTGGCTTTGCCACCATCCCCGCCAATCTGTACCTGACCGGCTCGGGCACCGAAGCGGGCACCGACCTGAGCATGGCCATGCCCTTCAAGCGCATTTCGGCGGGCGTGTTTGAGCTGTACACCCGCCTGAGCCCCGGCGAAGTGAAGCTGGTAGACCAGACCACCGGCACGCCCACCGCTTACTACATGGACGGCAACAAGCTGCGCGAAGGCGACCAGGCCACCAGCCCGGCGACTGCGCCCGCGGTGTACCACATTCAGCTCGACTTTAACAACTCAGCTACCACGCTCACGGAAATTGTGTCGATAGGTTTGTGGGTATCGGCCGAGAACAAGGTGAAGGCGGATCTGCCCTACGTGGGCAACGGCGTGTGGAAAGTGGAGAATACGCCCATTGAGTTCTTCCAGGAAAGCTGGGGCCGGGATGAGCGGTACAAGTTTTTAGTGACCCAGAAAGACGCAGCCGGCGTGACCAGCAAGCAGTACCTGGGCAGCACCAACCGCGACAACCAGCGCGCCACGGCCAACAGCCCGGCCGAGTACTTCTTCCTGACGCCCGGCCCGGATAACCAGTACGACTACACCTTCAAGTTCCAGTCGGAAGCCGATGGCAAAAACGCGGATATCACCGTCAAGATGCAGCCCGACGGGCCGTACACCCACCAGGTAACACTCCGGTAGGGTACTAAGTGAAACGTCCGCTAGGGTTAGGCGAATGGCGCTTATTTCCAGCGGGCGTTTCGCACTTCCAGCCAGGTTGCTACCTGAATTCCACTTACCAGTCTGCCGCTTCCGGCATTATTTCGCTTTCCCCAATGGTTTTACTTACCGCTTCCCGGCTTGCCGGTGCGCTCTTGAGCTTGGTGCTGCTGTGCTCCTGCAAGGAGCCCATCGACGACGTCATCACCAAGCCCCCGACCCCGCCCGTGACGGCGGCGCCGGCCAACTGGGCAGCCCGGGCCGACTCGGCGCAGAATGCCTTGCGCCAGGGCTTTTTTACGGCTGGCCAGTACTACGCCAAGAACAACGCCGGCGACGCGGGCTTCAACTACTGGTGGCAGGCCCACGGCCTCGATGTGCTGATGGACGGCTACAAGCGTACCAGCAGTTCCGACTACCTGACCCAGGCCCAGCAGCTGCAGGTGGGTGCCAAAGCCAAAAACGGCAACACCTACCTCAACGAGTTCTACGACGACATGGAGTGGCAAGCCCTGGCCTGCCTGCGGGCTTTCCAGCTCACCGGCGACCCGACCTATAAAGCCACAGCCAAGCTGCTCTGGGAAGACATCAAGACCGGTTGGAACGAGCAGCAGGGCGGCGGCATAGCCTGGAAGAAAACCCAGCGCGACTATAAGAACACGCCTGCTAACGCCCCCGCCGCCATTCTGGCTGCCCGCCTCTACCTGCTCGACAAGAACCCGGACGATTTAGCCTGGGCCGAGAAAATCTACCAGTGGCAGAAGGCCAAGCTCGTGGACCCGGCTACTGGCCTGGTCTGGGACGGCATCAACCGCACCGGCGACGGGCAGATCGATAAAAACTGGCGCTTTACGTACTGCCAGGGCGTGTACATCGGGGCGGGACACGCGCTGTACCAGGCCACGAAAAAACCCGAGTACCTGGCCGACGCCACCCGCACGGCCAGCTTCGTGCTCGGCGACGCAGACATGGCGCCCGGGGGCATCCTGAAAAACGAAAATGCCGGCGACGGCGGCCTGTTCAAAGGCATCCTGGTGCGCTACCTGGCCTTGCTGGCCACGGAGCCCGATGTGGCTGCCGGCACCCGCACGAACTACATCAACTTTCTGAAGTTCAACGGCGAATCGGCCTGGAAACGCGGGGCCCGCCGCCCGCCGGGGTTGTTCAATACCAACTGGACCAGCCAGCCCCAGGGCGCGGTGGAGTCTTCTACGCAAATGAGCGGCGTCATGCTGCTGGAAGTGCTGGCCGATTTACAAGCGCGCAAGCTGCTTTAAAGTAATAGGACCAGTTCTTCGCTATAGGCCCCAAGCAGGTCTATAAATGGGAAGCGGACGTGGTGGGACATAGTCCGTGCATGGTGCTCCGGTCGGGGAAGCCGGGGCACCATTTCCTAGCCAGGCCAGCGTGGTCCCCGTGGATGGATGTAGTAGCTTGGCGGCTACACTACACGCCTACTGACTCGCGCGCGCCTACTCTTCTTCCTCGCTTTTCTACTCTCAGACTCAACGCATGAACCGTCGCACGTTTATCCAGAACACGGCCATCCTTGGCGCGACTGTCTACACCAGTGGCGCCTGGGCCTTCGCCCCGCCGTCCTTCAAAACGGTGCGCCCGGCGCGCTCGGCCCGACGCTTCAGCTCCGTGGCCGTCGAAAAAGCCATTGCCGAGTTCAGGAAAAAAGTAAAGGACCCGGAGCTGGGCTGGCTGTTCGAGAACTGCTTTCCGAACACGCTCGACACCACCGTCACCTACTCCGAGGCGGGCGGGCAGCCCGACACCTACGTCATCACCGGCGACATCGACGCCATGTGGCTGCGCGACTCTTCGGCCCAGGTATGGCCCTACCTGCCCTTCTGCAAGCAGGACGCGCCCCTGCGCAAGCTCGTGGCGGGCGTTATCCGGCGGCAGGCGCGCTGCATCAACAAGGACTCGTATGCCAATGCGTTTTACGGGGACGACACCAAGACCGGGGAGTGGAAAGACGACCTGACCGACATGAAGCCGGGCCTGCACGAGCGCAAATGGGAAATTGACTCGCTCTGCTACCCCGTGCGGCTGGCCTACGGCTACTGGAAAACCACCGGCGACGCTTCGCCCTTCGACGCTACCTGGGCCCAGGCCCTGCAGGCCACGCTGCGCACCTTCCGGGAGCAGCAGCGCAAAACCAGCCCCGGCCCCTACCACTTCCAGCGCACCACGGCCTTCGCTACCGACGGCGTGCCCCTGAACGGCTACGGCTACCCCGTGAAGCCCGTAGGGTTGATTTGCTCCAGCTTCCGGCCCAGCGACGACGCCACCGTGTTTTCGTTTCTGATTCCGAGCAACTTCTTTGCCGTAACGAGCCTGCGCCAGGCAGCCGAAATGCTGGAGGCCCTGCAGCCCCAGCAGCGCGAAACGGCCACCGACATGCGCGCCCTGGCCACCGAAGTGGAAGGTGCCCTGAAAGAGCACGCCACCGTGGAGCACCCCACCTACGGCCGCATCTACGCCTACGAAGTCAACGGCATGGGCTCAGTGAATCTGATGGACGACGCCAACGTGCCCAGCTTGCTGGCGTTGCCTTACCTAGGCGGCGTGCCCCTCACGGACCCCGTGTACCAGAACACGCGCAAGTTTCTGCTCTCCCTGGATAACCCGTTTTTCTTCAAGGGAACTGCCGCCGAGGGAATTGGCGGCCCCCATGCCGGCCTGGACATGATCTGGCCGCTGGGCATCACCATTCGGGGCCTCACCAGCCAGAGCCCCGACGAAATCCGGGCCTGCGTGCAGACGCTACGCCGCAGCCACGCCGGTACGGGCTACATGCATGAGGCGTTTCACAAGGACGACTTCAGCAAGTTCAGCCGCCCGTGGTTTGCCTGGGCCAACACGCTGTTCGGCGAATTCCTGTGGAAAACCTACCAGGAGTCCCCGAAGCTGCTGTCCTGATTTTCTGACTTATCGCCTATTGATGGGAGCTGCCAGCCTAGCTCCCTGCCTGCGTATTGCCTTTTCCGACAGGGGCTGGCCTGGTCCGTTGCCGCTTGAGTCAAGGAGGTTGAGAAGTGAAAATTCACCCGTCAAAAACCCATACCATGAACCAGAAAGACGCTGCTGGCCGCTTCCCGGAACCTGTCAAGGCTGCTGCCGGGCTGAAACGGAAAACCACCCGGCTCCTGCTGCCGGCTCTGCTGCTGAGTGTGCTCAGCGGCTGCCAGAAGGAGGCTGTTCCGAAAAGCTCGGCGGCGGTGCCCACCACGCCGGCAAGCAGCCAGGCCGTTGTATCCAAAAGCGACGCCCTGCTGGCGTTGAGTAGCTACGACAATAAGTACTACAACCAGTACGGCACCTACGGTCCTTCCTACAAGGCGAACTATTGGTTTGATATAGCCAAAACCAAGCGGATGGACTTCTGGACCCAGGCCGAGGCTATCGAAACGGTTATCGACGCCTACAACGTGAACCCGACCGTTGACCTTAAAAACAAAGTCCAGTACCTGTACCACGGCATGCGCGATGCCTACGGCCTAACGTGGAGCAACAATGAGTTCAACGACGATGTCATCTGGGGCTCTATCATGTGCCTGCGTGCCTACGAAATCTGGAACGATGGCGGAATGCTGACCATGGCCCGGCAAAACTTCGACCTGGTGTGGGCCCGGGGCTGGGACACGACCCTGGGCGGGGGCCTGTGGTGGAAAACGGACAAGCTTTCCAAAAACACCTGCGTGAATGCCCCGGCCGTGATTTGCGCTATGAAGCTCTACAAAGCCACCGGCGACGTGAGCTACCGCAACAAGGCCAAAATGATTATGGACTGGATGGTGCCTCGCTTCTACGTAGCCTCTACCGGAGAGGTAAAGGGCGCCATGAACACCTCGGGCCAAATCTACGAAGGGGCACTGCTCTACACGCAGGGCACCTTTATTGGGGCGGCCAATGAGCTACGGCCCTACTACACTACCCCCGACTACCGGGCCATGGGTTTGAAAGCCATGGACTACGCCCGCAACAGTCTGTCCAAGACGCCGGGTGGCATCCTGCAAGACGAAGACGGTACGCTCGACACCCAGGGCGGCAAGTCCATCTTTGCCCGGTGGGCCTGCATGTTTGTAAAAGACACGGGCACGGCAGCTAATTACGGCCCCTGGTTAGACGCAAATGCCACCCAGGCCTGGTCCATCCGCAACTCCAACGGCATCATGTGGAATCTGTGGAGCATCCGCACGTCAGACACGGAAAACCTGAACTCCTGGCGCACGAATGGCGGCGTGTCGATGATGCTCAACCTGTACCGCTTCCGCTAGGGTTTCCCCTGGCCAAAGCTGGCTGATTCCTACTCGGTCTAGCCTGTATTCAATCACCACGGACTGGCATTCCAGTCGTCATTTCTCCTCCCTGCTACTTCGTTCGTATGCCCGCTCAAGCTACTGCCCCTCCCGTTCCTGCTGCCCGGCCCGCTTTCACGGAGCGGCGCTTCGTCCTCACCTTCGTCTTTGTAGCATCCCTGTTCCTGCTTTGGGGAGTAGCCATTACGATGGGCGACGTGCTCAACCGTCACTTTCAGAGCGTGCTGCACGTGAGCAAGGCCGACTCCGGGCTGGTGCAGTTTTCCATCTTCGGGGCCTACGCCCTGATGGGTATTCCGGCGGGGCTGTTCATGCAGCGGTTCGGGTACAAGAACGGGGTGCTGCTTGGGCTGGGCCTGTATGCAGCCGGGGCTTTTCTGTTTATTCCGGCAGCTAATGCGGGCTCTTTCCTATTTTTCCGGGGCGCCTTGTTTGTCCTGGCCTGCGGACTAGCCACGCTCGAAACCGTAGCGCACCCGTTTATTGCTGCCCTTGGTGACCAGCGGAGCAGCGACCAGCGCATCAACTTTGCCCAGTCGTTCAACGGGCTGGGCGCCGTCATCGGGCCGGTTATAGGGGGCTACTTTATTCTGCGAGCCAGCCAGGGCGGCGCTTCGGAAGGCCTGCAAGCCGTTAAAACCCTCTACCTCGTTATAGGAGCCGTTATTCTGGCGGTAGCCGTGGGCTTTGCGCTGGTGCGGGTGCCGCCCCTGCCCACCGACCCGCACGCCGCCGAACTGGCGCCCGGGGAGGAGCCAGTGCTGGCCGCCGATACGCCTTCTCTCTTCAGTCGGCGCCACTTCCGCTGGGCCGTGGCGGCGCAGTTTTTCAACGCCGCGGCCCAGGGCGGCACCTGGGCGTTCTTCATCAACTACGGGGTAGAGAAAATGAGCCTGAGTGCTGAGCGGGCTGCCTACTTCTTCGCCTTCAGCATGGTGCTGATGATGGTGGGCCGCTTTATCGGCACGGCCCTTATGCGCGTGATTGCGCCGGCCCGGCTGCTGGCCATTGCGGCGGGGGCTAACATTGTGCTGTGCCTAGTAATTGCCCAGGGCTGGGGCTGGGCTTCGTTTGGGGCGCTGCTGCTGCTCAATTTCTTTTTCAGCATCATGTTTCCCACCGTCTTTAGCCTGGGCCTGAAAGATCTGGGGCCGCGTACCCAGCAGGGCTCCTCTTTCATCATCACGGGCGTGGTGGGCGCAGCGGTTTTTCCCTATCTCATGGGCCAGGTGGCCAACCACGATATTGCGGGGGCCTACTACTTGCCCATTATCTGCTACGTCGTGATTCTGCTCTTCGGTGCCAAGTACCACCAGGTGCAGCCCCGCTAACTACGGCGCAGTACTCCTGCAGCCTTTCCCTGGCTGGTTGCCTCCGCTTTCTCTGGTCGCCACAACATGAAACTTCTACGAATATTCTTACCGCTTAGCCTGGCCTGGTTGAGCTTGGGGACCAATTACGCCGAAGCGCAGAATCTGCGGCCCCCGGCCTATCCGCTCATTACCCACGACCCTTACTTCAGCCTCTGGTCGTTTCAGGACACGCTCAGCGCGGGCCCTACCCGGCACTGGACCGGTGAGGCGCAGCCGCTGGAAGGCTTAGTCCGCGTCGATGGCCAGTCTTACCAGCTGATGGGGCAGACCGCCACCCCGCTACGGGCTATTATTCCCATTGCGGCCGAAACCCCATATTCGGCCCGCTACACCTTTGAGGCCCCGGCCGCGGGCTGGGAGCAGCCGGCTTTCACTCCCGCCGCCAGTTGGAAGACCGGCCCGGCCCCGTTCACCAACAATACCAGCCAGGCCGGCACGCAGTGGACCAGCCGCGACGTGTGGGCACGCCGCAGCCTGAAGCTGAGCGGGCCCCTGCCCACGGGCAAGCTCGTATTGCTGCTTTTGCACGACGATGACGCGGAAGTGTACCTCAACGGCGTGCTGCTGCTGAAGCAGGGCGGGGCCAACGGCAGCTACGAGCGATTTGCTCTGCCCGACGCGGCCCGTGCGGCCTTGCGCCAAGGCGAGAACCTACTGGCCATGCACTGCGCCAACCCCCAGGGCGGCGCCCACCTCGACGCCGGAATCTACGCGGCGGAACCGGCTCCGGCTTCGCTGCCCGTGGCCCGCCAAACCGGTGTTACGCTCACGGCCACCCAAACCACCTATGCCTTTGAGGCCGGCCCAGTGCGGCTGACGGCGCAGTTTCTTTCGCCGCTGCTGCTGGATAAGCTGGAAACCCTGGCCCGGCCCGTCAGCTACCTCACTTTCCGGGCCCAGAGCGCCGACGGCAAGCCCCATAAGGTGCAGGTGCTGCTGGCGGCCAGCGCTTCGCTGGCTACCAACACGCCCTACCAACGCGTGGCTACCCAGGCGGGCAAGGCTGGGACGCTGGGCTGGCAGGCCGTGGGCACCACCACGCAGGCCGTCCTGGGCCAGTCCGGCGACAACCATCGTATCGACTGGGGGCAGGCCTACCTGGCGGCACCCGTAGGCGCAGCGAAAGTCGGAACCGGCACGCTGCAAGCGCTGAAAGCGGCTTTCACCAAAACCGGCGCCCTGCCCTCAGCTAGCCCAACTCAATCCGCATCGGGAACTCAGGCGCAGAACACCGCGCTGGCTGCGGTGCTGGATTTAGGTCAGGTAAACCAGCCCGCCGAGCGCCACCTGCTGCTGGGCTATGACACGCCCTACGCCGTGCAGTACTTCGGCCAGAACCTGCGTCCGTGGTGGCGCCGCGACCCGGCCATGACCATGGCCAAGGCCCTGCAAGCTGCTGAAACCGATTATGCCAGCATACGCCAGCAATGCGCTGCTTTCGATAAGAAACTCTACACCGATGCCCAGGCGGCCGGCGGCCGGGAGTACGCCGACCTCTGCCAGCTGGCTTACCGGCAAGCTGTGGCCGCTCACACCATCGCGGCGGGGCCCAAGGGCGAGCTACTGCTGCTCTCCAAGGAGAATTTCTCCGGCGGCTTCATCGGCACGGTGGACGTGACCTATCCGTCGGCGCCGCTGTTTTTGCTCTACAACAACGAACTGGCCAAGGGGTTGCTGCGCTTTATCTTCGACTACAGCGAGTCGGGCCGCTGGCAGAAGGATTTTCCGGCCCACGACATCGGCACCTACCCCCTGGCCAACGGGCAGAAGTACGGGGAGGACATGCCCGTGGAAGAAGCCGGCAATATGCTCATCCTCACGGCGGCCACAGTGAAGCGTGACGGCAAGCCTGACTTTGCCCGCGCCCACTGGACCACGCTTACCAAGTGGGTGGAATTCCTCAAGCGCGACGGCCTTGACCCCACCAACCAACTCTGCACCGATGACTTCGCCGGCCACCTGGCCCGCAACGCTAACCTCTCCCTGAAAGCCATTATGGGCATAGCCTGCTACGGCCAAATGGCGCGGCAGCAGGGCGACGAGAAAACGGCTACCGAATACACGGCCCTGGCCCGCGACTACGCGCGTCGCTGGATGCAGCTGGCCGAGGACGGCAACCACTACGCCCTGACCTTTGACAAGCCCGCCGGTTCCTGGAGCCAGAAGTACAACCTGGTCTGGGACCAGCTGCTGGAGCTGAATATATTCCCCCGGGAGGTAGCACAAAAGGAACTGGCCTTCTACCTTACCCGGCAGCAGCGCTACGGCCTGCCCCTGGATAGCCGTAAGACCTACACCAAGTCGGACTGGATACTGTGGACGGCTACCCTGGCGGAGCGCGACGCGGATTTCCAGGCCTTGGTACACCCGATCTGGCTTTATGCCAACGAAACCCCGAGCCGCGTGCCGCTTGGCGACTGGCACGAAACCACAGATGCCCGCCAGGTAGGATTTCAGGCCCGCTCGGTCGTTGGCGGTTATTTCATCAAGCTGCTGCAAAAGCAAATGGGCAGCAAGCCTTAATTGGCGTCTACTACCCGAGGCAGACAGGGCAATTCAGCCTGGCACTGACAACTTTGCCGCGGGGTTTTCACCTGACACTTCATTTTATTCAACTCAGTAGCCTTCTTTCACCTTTGTATGTCCTCAACTGATTCCCAAAAGCAGGCCTTATTCGAGCAAGTAGCCGCGCAGCTGCAGCAACAGGACTTCCGCATTGCCCAGCAGGACCAGACGCGGCCCTGGGGCGGCTTTTTCGTGCTCGATGAAAGCCAGGCCCAGCAATTTGCCGATCAGTACTTCAATGGCTTGTCGATTGACGAACTGCGTATTTCGGGCAAGCTGAGCCCGAAGGTGCTGTTGGTAGCGCCGGAAGCCCGCTTGTCGTGGCAGTACCACCACCGCCGGGCCGAAATCTGGCAAGTTGTGCAGGGTCCGGTAGGCGTGGCCACGAGCGACACCGATGAGCAGGGCGAGGTGAAACGCTATGAAGCGGGTGAACGGGTCGTGCTGCGGCAGGGCGAGCGTCACCGCCTGGTAGGCCTCGATGGCTGGGGAATAGTGGCCGAAATCTGGCAGCACACCGACCCAGCCTACCCATCCGACGAAGAAGACATTGTGCGGGTCGAAGACGATTTTGGTCGGTAGGAATACCCAGAAATACCCAAGCAGACAGGGAGTATGAGCATTCATACTCCCTGTCCTTGTTTTTAAACCAACCTAGTTCTTGTGATGAAGTCATAAACTAGGAGCTAGAACTCGCAGCACAACTCATAAATGATAACTGTGCCTTGTTCTTTCGAAACCATACCAAGATGCTTTAATAGTCAATTGAAAATTTTTATGCTCGTTTTGATACAAAACAATCATTAATAGTATTTATATTGCATCATAAAGACAGTAAGGGACTAGTGCGTTGCTCCTCCGGAGCATTAAGTACGAAGTCGTCCATTGTCGGGAGCATCTACTATCTGCAAGTGCAAACCGCTTGGCAGCAACAACCCTCCCTTTTCGCTTAAGCACGGCCTTTCAGCACTTCTCATATGCGCGCTTCCAACTATGACAAGTATCCCTTTGTGCCGGTAGCAGCAGGGGCTGATGCTTGCCAAACGGGATGGTCAGCCATTGCCAGCGCACTGCGAGCCGCACTACAAGCGCTGCCGCCCGCCACCATCCAACCACACGTGCTGGCGGTAGAGTGCTACCCAGGAACCGACCTCAAGCAGCTGCAACACGAGCTGACGCAGGCCCTGCAGCCGGCCCAGTGCTTGGTAGCGGACGAGCTGTATTTCACCCCGGCCGAAATTGACCGGATGGTAGCCGGCCCGCTTACCGACGACCCCGTTTTTGGCCGGCTCAATGGGCTGACCATAGCCGATTTTTTCAACCCTGGGCAATTGCAAGCGGCGCAAGACGCCTTGGTTAAGGCCACAGGGCAGTTAGTCTTGATACTGGGTACCGGCGCCACGTTGATATGCCCCAACCCTACCCTGCTTGTCTACGCTGACCTAGCCCGCTGGGAAATCCAGCTACGACAGCGGCGCGGCGACATTGCCAACCTGGGCAGCAGCAACTTCAACGAAAAAGCCAGCCTCAAATACAAGCGTGCGTTTTTTGTGGACTGGCGGGCCGCTGATCGACTCAAAAAGCAGGTGCTGCCCCGGGCCGACTTCCTGCTTGATACCAACGAGCCGGCCGCGCCCAAGCTCATCAGCGGCGCCGACTTGCGCGCTGGGTTGGCGGCGGCCGTGCGGCAGCCGTTCCGGGTGGTGCCTTTCTTCGACCCGGGCCCCTGGGGCGGACAGTGGATGCGTGAGGTGTGTGACCTGCCCGATGGCCCGCCCAACTACGCCTGGTGCTTTGACTGCGTGCCGGAGGAAAATAGCCTGCTGCTGGGCTTCGGCGAGGCGCGGGTCGAAATTCCCAGCATCAACTTGGTGTTTGCGCATCCGCGCGAGCTGCTGGGCGAGGCTCTGCACGGACGCTTCGGCACCGAGTTTCCTATCCGCTTCGACTTCCTCGACACCATGGGTGGGGGCAACCTTTCCCTGCAGGTGCACCCGCTCACGGAGTACGCGCAGGACAAGTTTGGCTTAGCCTACACCCAGGATGAGAGCTACTATATGCTGGCCGCCGAGCCGGAAGCAGTGGTGTACCTGGGACTCAAAGAAAACGTTGATTTCCCGGCCATGCTGGCGGATTTGCAGCGCGCTCAAGACAACCCCGAGGCACCTTTCCCAACTGACCAGTACGTCAACGCGTTTCCGGCCCGGGCGCACGACCACTTCCTGATTCCGGCCGGGACGGTGCACTGCTCCGGGGCGGGTGGCATGGTGCTGGAAATTTCGGCTACCCCCTACATCTTCACGTTCAAGCTCTGGGACTGGGAGCGGCTGGGTCTTGACGGCCTACCCCGTCCCATTCACCTGGCGCACGGCGCGGCCAACATTCAGCCGGACCGCACCACCAGCTGGGTGACGCAGCACCTCGTCAACCAGGTTACCCCCCTGGGCAGCGGCCCCGGCTGGCGCGAAGAACGCACCGGCCTGCACGAGCGGGAGTTCATCGAGACGCGCCGCCACTGGTTCACGGGGACGGTACCGCACGATACCCACGGAGGCGTGAACGTGCTCAACCTGGTACAAGGCGCGGAGGCTGTCGTGGAAAGCCCAAGCGGAGCATTCGAGCCCTACGTGGTGCATTACGCCGAAACGTTTATCGTGCCGGCGGCGGTGGGCGCCTATACCATTCGGCCCCACGGCCCGGCCGTAGGCACTGAGTGCGCCACCCTGAAAGCCTACGTACGCACCCAGCCCTAAGCCGGATTGGCTTCGTTCGGCAGCTACCTTGCCTGTCGGATAACCTACTAAAAACCTACGTCTCGTGTCTGACTTACTTACGCCTGATAACGCCGCGGCCATTCGCGCCCAAACCATCATCGAAAAGCTGCTGCACAAGGGCACTGTGTCGGTAGAAGAGCTGGCCGCGCAGTTTGGCGTGTCGGTGGCTACCGTGCGGCGCGACCTGGTAGACCTGGAGCAGCGCGGGCGGCTCCGGCGCACCCACGGCGGGGCCGTGCCTGTTGAGCCCCTGCTCTACGAGCCATTCCGCTACGATTCGAGCTTTCATGAGCAAATAGACCGCAACCTG
The DNA here is from genome assembly GCF_015773195.1 of Hymenobacter guriensis. Lineage (GTDB taxonomy): Bacteria > Bacteroidota > Bacteroidia > Cytophagales > Hymenobacteraceae > Hymenobacter > Hymenobacter guriensis. Next base: position 71,125 of record NZ_JADWYK010000013.1, on the reverse strand, counting down.
GCCGAAAAGCGCCGCATTGGCCTGACCGCCGCCGCCCTTATCCAGCCGGGCGAAACCATTTCGCTGACGGCTGGCACCACCACCACCCAGGTAACGCGCAGCCTGCGGCCCGGTGCCAACGTGACGGTCGTCACCAACACCGTGAACGTGGCCATGGAGCTAAGCCAGCGCGACGACGTGCGCGTGTTTGTGACGGGCGGCTTCCTGACGGGCGGCTGGTTTTCGCTGGCCGGGCCCGCCACGGCGCAGGCGCTCAGCCAGTTTTTTGTCGACAAAGTATTTATCGGGGTCAACGGCATCGACGCGGAGCGGGGCCTGACGTCGCTGCACCCCGAAGAGGCCGCCGTGATTCAGGTGATGGTGCGGCAGGCCAAGCGTCGCATCGTGGTAGCCGACCACACCAAGCTAGGCGTGGTAACTACCTCGCTGATCTGCCCCACCACGGAAGTACACCAGCTCATCACCGACTCGGGCGCCACCGAGGCGCAGCTGGCCCCCTTCCGGCAGCTGGGCATTGAGGTAGTGCAGGTCTGATGCCCTGATTGCCTGCTGGCGCGCCCAGTTCTCAAACCACGAGCCGGCTGGTAAGCCGCGCCGCATTCTCTCCTCCCACTAGCCCAACCGCCATGCCTCTTTTTCGCGCCCCTGGACCAATGTTTCGTGAACCAGCCGGCTCCTCGGCCGCCGTGGCTGCGCTCGATCAGGCCGGCAACCCGGGCTACGTGTACCTGATTGCGACGGTGGCAGCACTGGGCGGTCTGCTGTTTGGCTTCGACACGGCTATCATCAACGGAGCCCTGATTTTCCTGAAAAAGGACTTCGACCTCAGCGACTCCCAAACCGAGTGGGCGGCCAGCAGCATCCTGTTTGGGGCAGTGATTGGCGCTGCCCTGGCCGGCTGGCTCACGGACCGTTACGGCCGGCGCAGACTACTATTCGCGGCGGCGGCCCTGTTTACCCTATCTGCACTAGCCGCGGCGGTGCCGCGCACGCTCACCGAGTTTGTGCTGGCCCGGCTGGCGGGCGGCTTAGCCATCGGCCTGGCCTCGCTGCTGGTACCGCTCTACATTGCCGAAATTGCCCCGGCCCGCATCCGTGGTCGGCTCGTAACGCTCAACCAGCTCGCCATCGTGACCGGCATCCTGCTGGCTTACGTGGCCAGCTACTACCTGGCGGATCTGGGGCTGAACTCGTGGCGCTGGATGTTTGCCTCGGCCGCCCTGCCCTCGCTGCTGTTCATGCTCACCTTGCTGCTGGTGCCGGAAAGCCCACGCTGGCAGCTGGGCCGGGGCCGCGAGGCCGAAGCTCTCAATACTCTCACCCGCCTCAATGGCCCGGTAGCCGCGGCGGCTGAAGCCGAGGAGATTCAGGCTGCACTGGCAGCTGAGCGCGGGGAGGAGGCCAGCCTTAGCCAGCCGCGCCTGCGTCGGCCGCTGCGCATTGCGGTGGTACTGGCCGTGCTGCAGCAAATCACCGGCATCAATACTATCCTCTACTACGGCTCCATCATCTTCACCGAGCACAGCGGGCAGAGCGCCGCATCCGCCATTGGTGCCAACGCCCTGATTGGGGGTATCAACTTCGTCGGCACCGTGGTGGCGCTGTTCGTCATCGACCGGATAGGGCGCAAGCCGCTATTGCTGCTGGCTTCGGGCGGCATGGCCCTGGCCCTGGGCGCTTTGGTGGTGGCCTTGCAATTGCAGGCCGCGGGGCCCTGGCTGCTGGGCTTGATTATGCTGTACGTAGCCTGCTTTGCTGTGGGGCTGGGGCCGGGCGTATGGGTTGTTATCACCGAAATCTTCCCCAACGCCGTGCGCGGCCGGGCTGCCTCGCTGGCCACGGTGGCCTTGTGGGTGGCGTGCACGCTCATCTCCTTCACGTTTCTGTCCTTGGTGAAGGCAGCGGGCCTAAGCGGGGCCTTTGGGCTGTACGCGGGGTTGTCGGCCCTCACGTTTGTGTTTGTGTGGCGGGCCGTGCCCGAAACCAAGGAACGTTCCCTGGAGGAGATTGAGCGAACCTGGCAATAAGCAGGTCCGGGAATTTTCTGGTTTGTTGCTGGCTAGGCGTCTTCCTAACGGCTTGGGGCCTGCTGCTCTACCCTGGCTTACGGTGGAAGCCCGGCAAGTCATGGCCGTACAGCACACGCAGCTAAAGGATGAACGGGAGGATTGACAGCACTGGAAGCTAAATCAATTAGTCTGTATTCCAGGTAATTATGAAATAATTGGGCTAAAATCCCTTCCTAGGCGAGTACAATTCTCACAATTCGCCATGATAAAGATGATACCCGCACCTTGCCTGACAGCTATGGCTTAGCCCAGGCAGCCAACTGAGTATGTTGTTTTCGCTGGGGCTTTTCAGCACCATTTCACGAGGGTGCCGTGCACTAAGCTGACTGCTCCTTGCCAAAAATTCCCCGTTCTATGCTCTGCTTCCTCTTTTCCCGGATGGCCGCCTGCGTCCTGCTTGGTGGGCTGCTGCTGCCGGCCTGTAACGAGCCCGTCGACGATGCTATTGCTCCGCCCAAGCCAACCCCGCCCGCAGTAGCGGTAGCCAACTGGGCGGCCCGTGCTGACTCCGCCCAGGAAGCCCTGCAGAAGTACTATTGGGCGCCTACTGGTCAGTACTACTGGCAGAACAACCTCGGCAAGCCCGACTACAACTACTGGTGGCAGGCCCACGGCCTCGACATCCTGCTCGACGGCTACCAGCGCACCCAGAAAACGGAATTCTTGACCCGTATCAAGGACTTGCAGCAGGGGGCCAAGGCCAAGAACGGCAACACCTGGCTCAACAACTGGTACGATGACATGGCCTGGCACGCGGTGGCCAATCTGCGCGCCTTTCAGCTAACTCAGGACCCGGCCTACAAGGCCATTGCCCTGCTGCTGTGGGACGACATCAAGACCGGCTGGAATGAGCAGCAGGGCGGCGGCATAGCCTGGAAAAAAGACCAGCTCGGCTACAAAACCACCCCTTCCACGGCTCCCTCCATTATTCTGGCGGCCCGGCTCTATCAGCTCGATAAGAACCCCGACGACCTGGCCTGGGCCAAGAAGATGTACGAGTGGCAGAAGAAGACGCTGGTCGATGCCAACGGCATGGTCTGGGACGGCATCAACGACGAAGGCACCAGCAACAAGAAGTACCACTTCAGCTACTCCCAGGGCGTCTTTATCGGGGCCGGGCTTGAGCTCTATCGCGCTACCCAGCAAGCCAGCTACCTCGACGATGCCAACCGCACGGCCAGCTACGTGCTCAACGACAGCCAGATGTCACCAGGAGGTGTCGTCGGGAACGAGGGCGGGGGCGACGGGGGCTTGTTCAAGGGCATCCTGGTGCGCTACCTAAGTTTGCTGGCTACCGAGTCCGCCGTGCCTGCCGCCACCCGCGCCAGTTACGTGAGCTTCCTCAAGTTCAACGGCGAAAGCCTCTACCAGCGCGGGACCAACCGCTCCACCTACCTCTTCAATACCAGCTGGATCAGCCCGCCCGGCGCTACCGTGGACGGCTCAACCCAGATGAGCGGGGTGATGATGTCCGAGGTCATGGCCGACCTGCAGGCCCGTAAGCTCCTGTAAGATACCAGCCTCCGTAATCTGTAGACGATGAAAAACACCTTTACGGCTAGCCTGTTGGCGCTGGCGGCGCTGCTGAGCTGCGGCGGTGCCCTAGCCCAAAGCTCCTCCAAGACCGCGACCAAAGCGAAACCCAAAACGGCCCCGCCTGCCAGCGCAACGTCGGATGTGCTCCGGTACGTCAACCCCAACATCGGTACGGCCCACAGCCGCTGGTTTTTCTACACCCCGGCGGCCGTGCCCTACGGTATGGCCAAGCTGGCGCCCTCCACCAACGGGCACTACGGTAATGCCTCGGGCTGGGAGGCCGTGGGCTACGACACCCGTCAGAACTCCATTGAGGGCTTCGTGCATTTTCATGAGTGGCAGGTAGGCGGCGTGAGCTTCATGCCCACCACGGGGGAGCTGCGCGTCAAGCCCGGCGACCTGGAGGGCCCAAACACCGGCTACCGCTCGCGCTTCGACCGCAAAAACCAGGTGGCCGAGCCGGGCTATTACAAGGTGCGGCTCGACGACTACAGCATCACGGCTGAGCTCACGGCTACCAAGCGCGTCGGGTTTCACCGCTACACTTTCCCGCAAAGCGAGCAGGCCCACATTCTGCTTGACATTGGCAACAAGCAGGGCGAGAGCAGCGAGGTCACCGATGCCAGCATCCGGATGCTTGACGCCACCCACTTTGAGGGCTTCGTGAGCACCTACCCCAAGTACGTGCAGAACTACGACCCCCAGGGCAAGGTGAACATGTACTTTTTCGGGGAAATCAGCCGGGGGCCAGCCAGCGTAGGGGCCTTCACGGCGGCTGGGGTACAGCCCACGGCCTCGTTTGCCCAGGGCAAAGGCGCCGGGCTGGTGCTGAATTATAAAACAGCTAAAAACGACAAGGTTGAGCTGAAAGTAGGCCTCTCCTACACCTCAACGGCCAACGCCAAGGCCAATCTGCAGGCCGAGGCCGCCACGCTTACCTTCGACCAGGCCCGTACCCAGGCCCAGGCCACCTGGCGGCGGGAGCTGGGCAAGCTGGCCGTGGAAGGACCTGACGAGGCGAGCAAGACCAAGTTCTACACCGGCCTGTTTCACGCCCTGCTCGGCCGGGGCATTGCCAGCGACGTGAACGGGGCCTACCCCCGCCACGGCGGCCAGGTGGGCCAGCTGCCCAAGCCCGTTGCGGGTCAGCTCAAGCCCGAGTTTATCAATACCGACGCCATCTGGGGCGGCTACTGGAACCTGACCCAGCTCTGGGCCCTGAGCTACCCCGAGTGGTACGGCAGCTTCGTGAACACCCAGCTGCAGGTGTATAAGGACCGGGGCTGGTTTGGGGACGGGCTGGCCAACAGCCAGTACGTGTCGGGCGTGGGCACCAACATGGTGGGCCTGGCCGTGGCCGCTGCCTACCAGGTCGGCATCCGCAACTACGACGTGAACCTGGCCTACGAGGCCGTGCGCGCCAACGAGCTGAACTGGCGCAACCGGGCGTTTGGCTCGGGCAAGATGGACACCAAGGCCTTTGTGGAGCGCGGCTACGTGCCCTTCCGCGACGAGTACAAGGAGTACAAGGGCGAGTGGTTCAAAACCGATTCGACGGGCGCGTATTTCGCCAACTCCCACACGCTCGAATACAGCTTCAGCGCCTTCGCCGCCGCCCAGCTGGCCAAATCCCTCAACAAGCCGGCCGACTACGCCCAGCTGCTTAAGCTTTCCAACGGCTGGAAGCAGATTTACAACCCGCAGACCACGCTCATGCAGCCCAAGCTGGCCGACGGCTCGTTTGCCCCGAAATTTGACCCTTCCGAGCCCTGGCGCGGCTTTCAGGAAGGCAACGCCCTGCAGTACACCTTTTTCGTACCCCAGAACCCGGCCGGACTGGTGGCCGCCATTGGTAAAGCGCGGTTCAACAGCCGCCTCGACAGCATTTTCACCGTGTCGGAGAAAAACGGCTTCGGCGGGGGCAAGGAAATTGATGCGTTTGCCGGTATCAAGTCGATTTACAACCACGGCAACCAGCCCAACCTGCACATCAGCTGGCTGTTCAACTTCTCGGGCCAGCCTTGGCTGACGCAGAAGTGGACCCGCCGCATCTGCGACGAGTTCTACGGTACCGAGCCCATCCACGGCTACGGCTACGGACAGGACGAAGACCAGGGCCAGCTCGGCTCCTGGTACGTCATCACGGCCCTGGGCTTGTTCGACGTGAAGGGCTTCACCGACGCCCGGCCCATTGTGCAGCTAAGCAGCCCGGTTTTCCGTCGCGCCACCATTGCCCTGGCTGGTCAGAAGAAGCTGGTGATTGAGGCGCCCGCAGCTTCCAAGACCAACTGCTACATCCAGTCGGCCCAGTTCAACGGCAAACCGCTAGCTAACTGCTGGCTCTACCGCGACGAGCTGATGCAGGGCGGCAAGCTGGCTTTTGTGATGGGCCCCCAGCCCAACAAAGCCTGGGGCACCAAGGTCCCTCCACCCTCGGCCCAATAAGCGTAGCGCTGCTTTATTCTTCCTGCTATGAGTTCACCGTTCAGGCGCCTGCTACCGGGCGCTATCAGCCTGCTTTTGCTCTTGCCCGGGCTGGCGCCTAAGGCCGCCGGGCAGAGCCCGGCCGTGGAATACCGGCGGCGGGCCGAAAGCATGTACGCTGTGGTCTGGCAGCACTACCAGGTGCCGGCGCACCTGGGGCTGTTCACGGAAAACTACCCTTCGAACCGGGCCGACACGCTCACCTACATGCAGGGCGGCGGGGTACAGGAGAAAGCCGTGAGCTTTCTGTGGCCCTTCTCGGGTATGTTTTCGGCCACGAATGCGCTCCTCAAAATCCCGAAGGCCAAGCGCAGATACCTGCCCTACCTGAGCACGCTGGTTACCGGAGTGGAGAAGTACCGGGACACGCTCCGGACGCCGCCCGGCTACCAGGCCTACCCCGTGCAGTTTGAGAAATCGGACCGCTATTACGATGACAATGGCCTGGTGGCCATCGACTACATGGAGGCCTACTTCAACACCAAGAACCCGGTTTACATGCGGCGGGCCCAGGGCGTGTTTACGTTCATCGTGAGCGGCTGGAACGAGGACGCAGGTGGGGGCGTGACCTGGCTGGAGGGGCACAACGACCAGAAACCCGCTTGCACCAACGGCATGGCCACCCTCGCGGCCCTTAAAATCTACCAGGGCAGCCAGGACCGCCACTACCTGGACTGGGGCCGCAAGCTCTACGGCTGGATGTACCAGAACCTGCGCGACTCGACCGGGGTGTACAGCAACGACAAAAAGCTCGACGGGAAAGTCAACCGCACGTTCTACACCTACAACTCCGGCTCCATGCTCGAAGCGGGCGTGCTGCTCTACGAGCTGACCGGCGAAAAGCACTACCTGACCGAAGCCCAGCAGCTGGCCAAGGATGCGTATGGCCACTTCAGCCAGGAGCCCCATCACGCGCCGTTAAACCTCAAGATTGACCTGCCCTGGTTTGTGACGGTGCTGTTCCGCGGCTACGAGGCCCTGTACCGCCAGGACGGCAATTACCAGTACATCGGCGCCATTGAGCAGGACCTGAACTATGCCTGGGAGCACGCCCGCGACGCCAACGGCCTGCTCACCGCCAGCTGGACCGCTAACCCCGACGAGCTGAAAAAGCCCAAGCGCCTGCTCGATGAGGGGTGCATTGCCGAACTCTACGCCCGGCTGAGCGCGCTGCAAAAGATCAAGAAAGCCCAACCCAAACGCGGCGAGTCAAGCAATTCCCCGGCGCCCGACTATTTCCACCAGTAGCACTTGGGAAGGCTGCCGCTCCAGGCTGCGGCATTCCATCCGATTAAACGCATGCTTAAACGCTTTTTTTCCTAGTTCTATGAAGAAAACACTACTTCTGCTCACTCTCGGGGCCTTCGGTCTAAGCGAGGCCCACGCCCAAACGGTGCCTTCTATTTTGGTCGATTTCGGGCCGAATGACAAGACCAACGGGGTCATCACCCCCAGCCCCGACGTTAACGGCAACTACTGGAACAACGTGCTGAACCAGACCGGCATCACCGACACCTTCCGGCTGGTAGACAAGGCCAACGTGGCTACGGGCATCAAGCTGAAAGTCGGGGCCAACTTCCGGACTAATGGCATCCTGAACGGCGGGCTGCTGACGCCCAGCGCGGACCTGCTGGGCCAGTACGCCGTAGCGACGGCCACGCAGGACTATTTCTACGTGGAAGGTACCGGGGCAGCAGCCGTGGCTACCCTGACCATGAATGGCTTCGACCGCAGCAAGCGCTACGTCTTTCATGTGTTTGGCAGCCGCCAGACCGCGGCCGAAACCCGGGTGTCGCGCTATAAATTCACCGGGGCCAACGAGAGCATCGTCAGCCAGACCACGTCCGGGGCAAACGTGGGTGCCAACGGCTACCCTGGCAACAATAACACCATCACCGACTCCGACACCCTTACAGCCGACGGCAACGGGGTTATTCAGCTGGAGCTGAGCAAGACGTCGGGTTCTTTCGGCTACCTCAACCTGATGCGCATCGACATCGTGGAGGGCCGCGCAGCTCCCGTCAACACGGCGTTTCAAAATCCCGGTTTTGAGCTGAGCAACCTTACCAGCTGGACCACCGTGCCCGTTGGCCCGGGCGCCAGGGTGGCCGTTAGTACTACCACTCCGCACACGGGCAGTTACGCCGCGCAGCTTTCGGGCGGCACCCTGCGGCTGACGCAGCAGATTTCCTACGTCAACACCATCGGGACGACGGCTCACAAGCTCAGCGGGTATTTCTACACGCCCGCCACCGCCGCCCTGCAGGGCAGCCAGGCTGCGTACCTGGAGCTACGCTACCTGAACAGCAGCAACGCCCTATTGGGAACCTTCAAGTCCGACTCGCTGACGGTCAGCTCGACCCCTGGTACCTGGACTAAAGTGGAGGCCACCGCTGCTATTCCGGCCGGCACGGCTTTCGTGCAGGCCGCGGCCGTGTGGCGCAACGCCGCCGGCTCGGCGGGCAGCGTGTATTTTGATGATCTGCTGCTGGAACCCTACAAGGAGCCGTTGGTGCTGAACCCCCTGAAGCTGGTTTACATGGGGTCATCGGTGCCCTCCGGTACGGGCGCTACGAATAACAACGGCTACACGTCCCTCTATTCCAGCCTGCTGGCGCAGCGTGCTGCCGCGGGCAGCGGGCAGCCCTGGGTGACCAGCAACATCAGCGTGCCGGGCAACAACACGCTGAACGTGCTGGACCGCTACGAGCGTGACCTGCTGCCCCAGCAGGCCAAATACGTGGTATTCGCCCTGGCCCTCGGCAACGAAGGCATCCTGGGTGGTGGCCAGCCCATCTTCGACCAGTTCCGCACCAACCTGACGGCCCTCATTCGGCGGGCCAAAGCCGATGGCATGGTGCCCGTGGTAACCAACACCTATACCCGCAACGACTACACAGCTACGGAGTACGCCTTTGTGCAGCAGATAAACCTGCTTATTCACGGCTGGAATGTACCGAGCGTGAACCTGCTCGGGGCCGTCGACGACCTGAGCGGGCTGGGCCGCTGGGCGCCCAACTACTGGTCGGATGCGCTCCACCCCAACGACCGGGGCCACGCCGAGCTGGCCTATACCCTGGTACCTTCCCTGTTCGACGCCCTGCACGCAGGCAAGGCATTGCCGAGCCGCCGCCCTACGGCCACCAACGAAGGCACAACGCTGGCCAAAACCGCCGGCCAGGCAACCACGCTGCTGCGCTTTGTACCGGAAGAAGTTGTGCATCCCTTCACGCAGGCCATTCGCTTCAAAACCAGTGGCTGGGGTCAACTGGTGGAGATTCGCGACAGCGCCGGTATTTCGGCTGGTACCATCAGTATCACCAATAATGGCAAAATGCTCTACACGTCGGCCAAGGGCCGCAGCATTGTGGGCACGGTCAAGGTCGACGACAACCGCTGGCACAAGCTGGCGCTGACGCACTACTACGCCCGCGGCCTGACCCACCTGTATGTGGACAGCGTGCAGGAAGGCAGCACCGCCGAGCGTTTGCGCCCTACCCGCTTCGAGCTGGGCGGCAGCGCGGCGCCGGCCCGGCTACAGGTGCGCGACTGGCTCTTTTACCGCGCGGGCATGAACCAGGAAGAAATCAGGGCCATGGCCGCCGACTCCCTGCTCAAGTCCAGCCTGGAGCTCTACGCCCCCCTCGATGGCCGCGGCGGCACCGCCACCGACTCGCTTACCAACTTGGCGCAAAGCCTCAACACGCTGGAGAAGGCCGTCGGCCCGGTAGCACTGAGCTCCCGCGCCAGCACCCAGGCCACCCAGGTAAGCCTGTATCCTAACCCGGCTAACGGGCAAGTGCGCCTAACCGCTCCCTGGAACCTTGAGGGCGTAGAGGTGCAGCTTTTCAACCTTGTAGGAGTGCGGGTACTGACTACCCGCCTAGTAGGAGGCGTACTTCACCTGGGTACATTACCAGCGGGAGTGTATTCCCTGCAACTTCCATCCAAAGAAGGCATGCTCAGCAAACGTCTTGTCATCCAGCCGCGCTGAATGGGTTTACCCGAACCGAGAGCCAGTGAATGTAGCCAGGGCCAAGGGTCATTAGCCTTTCTGAAATGAGTTGAGAGTACATCAACTTGCCCAAAAAGTCAGGTCGATTATGCCGTAAGGAGCGAGGTTTACCCACGCTTCTTATGGCATTTTCACTTCACGCCTAATAGTGTTTCGGGTTCCATACCCTGGAGCCAAGTACTAGGAACTCACCCGCTCGACCGTCACCTGCCTGTTGTGCCAAGCAATCAAAGGATGTTGATTTTTAGTCTTTGTAGTAGTCGTTGAGTGGATAGCTGCGGGTAGTGGTTGTCCAGCGGCCGTTGATTTTGCGGCGGGTCTTCACCGTCACCTTTTCCCCGCCCCCGGTGGCATCCTCCTCAATGGTCAGCACTTCGCTCAGGCCCTTGCCCGGTACTACCTCGTACTCGGTCGTCATGTGCCAGCAGCAGCCGCCTTTCCCAAACGTAATCAGGCGCTTCCGCTTCGAGTCGACCGTAAACATGCCCAGATTGTCAGTGGCCAGCGCCGTCAGCTCAGCACTGCGAATGAATTTGCGGGGGCGGCTGGCGTACACGTACACGTCGTAGGAAGGGCCGCCGTAGCTGCTGTTGTTGCCATTGCGAATGGCCAGGTCTTCGGTGCCATCGAAGTTGAAGTCGTCGAACAGCAGCGGGCTTTGCTCCCCGTAGAGCTCCACCGTCTTGACTGAGGGCTGCTGGCGGGCGTCGAGGTAGAAGTTCAGGTCGTCGGAGGTGAAGGTCTGGACCAGCTGCTTGGTTTCCTTGCTGTAGAGCCGGATGGTGCCCTTTCCATGGCATTGCTCCGTGGTGCATTCGGCCGCGGTTATTTTAGCCGAATAGCGGGCCGATGCCTTGGAAATAGTGAAGCTGCGTTGCGCGTGGCTGGCCGTGGCGGCTCCAAGCAAGAAAATCAGTAGGAAGCAACGCATCATAATAGCCTGGGCAGGCAAAGGTATACGCATGACCGGTTGGTGTTTTCCTGGGAAGCAATCCTCAACTAATCCAACCAATCCCCTAACCTACAAAAGCTCCACTACAGTACCGGTGATTTGGCCAGGGCGCTTTTGAGGATGAGCCGCATACCTGTATCAACAAAACAGGAAGATTTCCAGGGGTTTTACTAGCCATCAGGACTTGATGACGAAAGCCGTTAACTCGGCCATTTTTCCGTCGCGAAAACGCCAGACGTCACAATACGCGTAGTCGGTCGCTTTCCCGCTTTCATCCGGCAGCGTAATCGTGCCGAGGGCCGTCACAAAATCAGCCTCGGCAATAAGGTGCTTGACCAGAAATACGGGCGGCTGTTCATACGCCGTGGCCATCCAGGTGCGCACCGCTTCCTTGCCTCGCAGCGTTTGCTCGCCCACAAATGTCCACTGCGTGTCGTCAGTACAGTGTGCCAGAAACCCTTCGTAATTGCCAGCCGTAATGGCCGCATTTGCCTTTTCCAGTATCGTCTTGTTGTCTGCCATCACGGGTAGAGAAGAGGATGAGAAGTAGAACATGCGCTACTGTCTTCTTATACGCCCGAGCGCGCTTTGTTGCCGCAATGGCCGCTAGGCGTTCTTTTGCCGACCAACTAGGCTACCTGCAGTTCCTCCTCGCGGTAGCAGTCCCAGAACCCATCGTTGAGCCGGTACACGTTCACGCGCTGCACCCAGCCGGTTTCGGGGCTGCGCTCTTTAAGTTGCCCACGCCACACAATGGTATGCGGCTGGGCCTGGGTGGCCGGCTGCACGGGTTGTCCCAGGTCGTAGGCGAAGGTGCCCAGCTTCCGATGAACTGTCGGCGTTTCATCCCTAGGAGCAGGTGATGCGGTACAGGCTTCCTCGTGCCAGGCCAGCAAGTCGCCGCAGGTGGGACACAGGGCCGCCTCCGTGCTGCTATCTTCCGGCAACTCGTTGCCGGATAGGTCGGCCTCGTGAATAGGTTGAGCGTCCACAACGATAGTCGAGGGACGCGGCTTACGGGTGGCTGCCATGGCTGGATTAGCTAAATGGATCAGCTAAAATACTGCCTGCTAGCTTTTTTGGCAAATCGGTTTGCGTTGCGCCTTGGAATATACTTGTGCTTTATTCTTCTTGTATAGCTTCAATAATTTACTCTTAACAGTCTGTTTTCAAGAAATTTGAGTAACGCCACATTCCCTCTCAAGGCACTGCTGACGTGGCGTCGCCAGACCGGGCTCTGATTAGCTTAGTTCAGGCCCCAGCGCATCATAAATCACTACTTTCTCCCAGTAGGCCGCATACTGCTGACGAAATGCATCGTGAATCGGGTGCTGCTGATAGAGTTCCTCTTGCTCGGCATTGTCGAACAGGCAGAGCCACGAATACGTGTAGGTGCGGTCAATCACCTCTCGATTGGTAGCGGCCGGCGTACCGATATGCGCCATCCTGATAGAGGGAATGCGGGCTAGCTTCTGCAGCCCTTCCAGGAGGGTGTTTTTGTCGGCCTCACTGGCAGCAGCGGGCATGTAAAACAAGACGTGGTGCACAAAAAGAGCGGACGAGGCGGGCATATTCATACAGAGCAGGACCAGTTAGCAGGGAAATCGATTCCGCGCTAAGATGGGAAGATTGTCTTCATCAACCAATGAGGGCATTGAACGTCTGGCTGCATGTGGCCGGGCTCCAAGCTCGTGATGGGTATGGACAAGCACGACTGGGGATTGGGTGAGGTCGGTGCCGGCGCCGCCCGTGTTTACGGCGCGGGCGCTACGGGCGGCCCACTGAAGCAGCTGAAGCCTGCTTCCAGAATTTGAGATGGCCGCTTTTTAGCGTAAACGGTCCATTTTACAGCACCGATTTCGGGCGGTCGGCCTGGGCTACGCCCCAGGTCTTGCTGGGTTTGGGGCCCATTTCAAAGGACAGCGTACCTCCCTTGAGCAGCTCTTGGTGCGTAATGTAGGACTTGGTGTAAGCCCGCCCGTTCAGGGTAACCGCCTGAATGTATTTGTTGGCTGAGCTGTTGTTTTTAGCCTCAATAGTCAGCGTTTTGCCGGCGGCCAACTGAAGAGTCGCCTGCCGGATGGCCGGGCTGCCAAACACGTAGGTGCCGTTGGCCGGATTCAACGGGTAGAAGCCCAGGGTGGAGAAAACGTGCCAGGCCGACATCTGCCCCACGTCCTCATTGCCGATAATGCCGTCGGGCCTGGTGGTGTAGAAGTTCTCGGTGATAAAGCGGACTTTGTCGGCCGTTTTCCAGGGCTGGCCCACGTAGCTGTACAGATAGGTGATGTGGTGGCCGGGCTCGTTGCCGTGGGCATACATTCCAATCAGGCCCGAAATGTCGGGGGACGCTTCCTTGCCCATGCTGCCTTTCGCCAGGAACAGCGAATCAAGCTTCTGGCTGAACCGCTTTTCCCCGCCCAGCAGGCTGATCAGGCCCTCCACGTCCTGGGGTACCAGCCACGTGTATTGCCAGGCGTTGCCTTCCGTAAAGTCGCTTTTCTCGTGCACCGACGTAAACGGGTTGAACGGAACACGCCACTTGTTTTGCGCCAAGCGGCCGCGCATGAAGCCCACGCGCTTGTCGAAGTAGTTCGCGTAGTTTTTGGCGCGCTTGCTGAAGTAGGCGTAGTCGTCGGCATTACCCATTTTCCTGGCCATCTGCGCAATGCACCAGTCATCGATGGCGTACTCCAGCCCTTTCGATACACTTTCCACCTCGCTATCGGCTGGGATAAAACCCTGCTCTTTCACGACTTTCAGCCCAAATTCGTCGCGCATGGCGGTGGCCTTCACCGCCTCGTAAGCCAGGGCAGCATCAAACCCCTTGAAGCCTTTTAGGTAGGCATCGGCCACGACGGGCACGGCGCTGTAGCCCACCATACAGTTAGTTTCGTTGCCCATCAGGTGCCAAACGGGAAGCTTGCCCTGCTGCTGGTAGATGGCCAGCATGGAGCTAACCATGTCGTTGACCCGCTCAGGCTGGAGCAGAGTGAACAGCGGATGCGCTGCCCGGTAGGTGTCCCAGAGGGAGAAGGTGGTGAGATTAGTGAAGCCCGGGTTTTTATGCACCTGTTTGTCGGTACCCCGGTAGTCGCCGTTGTGGTCGTTGAAGACGGAGGGCGCAATCATCGTATGGTAGAGGGCCGTGTAGAAGGTTTTCAGTCGAACCTCATCGGCCTGCACCCGCACTTTCTGCAACTCCCGGTTCCAAGCGGCATCGGCCTGGGCCACTACCCGCTCAAAGTTCCAGTGCGGAATTTCGGCCTGGATATTGGCCAGCGCCCCGGCGGTACTCACCGGGGAAATACCCACTTTCAACTGGACTTTTTCTCCCGCCTGCGTGGCAAAAGTTACTACGCCCTTGATGCGGTTGCCCGTGGCAGCGGGCCTGGTGTTGCCCAGCGTGTCCAGCACCTGCACGCTGCTGAAGCCGCGGATAGGTTTCGAGAATACCGCCGCAAACCAGAGGCGCTGATCCGCGGCCCAGCCCCTGGAGTGGCGGTACCCCACCAGGGTGCTGTCGTTGAGCTGTTCCATGTGCGTGTCGGTGGCCAGGTCCCAGCCAATGCCCTGCTGCAGATCGAAAATCAGGTGCGAAGCGTCGGACTTAGGAAACGTGTACTGGTGGAAGCCCACCCGCTCGGTAGCGGTCAGCTCGGCCTTGATGTTGTAGCGTTGCAGCCGCACGGCGTAGTAGCCCGGGCGGGCCTGCTCTTCTTGGTGAGAAAACAGCGAAACCAAGCCTTGCTCGGGGTGCTTAACCCGGCCCTCCGTCACGCGCACCGGACCGGTGGTAGGCATCACCGTCACATCGCCCAGGTCGCCGATGCCGGTACCGCTGAGGTGAGTATGGGCAAAGCCGACGATGGTAGAATCGGAGTAGTGGTAGCCCGAGCACCAGTCCCAGCCTTCGGTAATGTTTACCGGCCCCAGCTGCACGGCCCCAAACGGCACGTTAGCCCCCAGAAATACGTGGCCATGAAAATCCGTGCCGATATACGGGTCCACGTACCGGGTCAGGCTGGCCTCCGGGCTATTCCTAGCCGTTTTCCGACTGCTGGCGGGCGGGGCAAAAATGCCTGCCGTGCAAACCAGAAAGGCAGCGACAAGGATAAATTGACAGTTGATTCGCGCCATAGAAGTTGCTTAAACCTGTAAGAATCGGGAAAATACGGCTTCTTCTAGCTTCTATTCCAGCCAGGAAACCGGATGGGTCAAGCCTGCACCAGAGAGCCTGGGTAGCAGCGGTAGAGTAGGCCTATACCACGACGCCTAAGCTAAGCGAATGCAACGGGAGTTGCCTGAATGCGAATTGCAACAAAGCCAAGCGCACTTTCGGCATGCCCTGTGAACGGAGCTTCCTGCTATAGCCCATAGTGAGGTGGTCCAGTTGAGCCGGACAGAATTCGGACGTACTTTTCCTTTGTCATGGCAAGTACGTTGCACATCCATCAGCCCGTAAAGCGCCGCAAATACGACGAGGCGTTCAAGACCGAAGCGTTACGTCTGGCGCAGGAAAGCCGTTCAGCGCGTTCGGCAGCGCAACAGTTAGGCATTAGCGAAACGCTGCTGTACCGCTGGCGGCGGGCACAAGCCGAAGCGGAGGCCGGTAGCGCGGCGCAGGCGCAAGACCCTGAGTGGCGCGCGTTGCGAGCCGAGAATCAGCGTCTGGTACGCGAAGTGGCCGTTTTAAAAAAAGCCTTGGCCATCTTCAGCCGCGAAACGCCGTGAGCCGCTACCGTTTCATTGACCAGCACCGCGACCAGGTGCCGGTACGCGTGCTGTGCACGGTGCTGCAGGTGGCCCCAAGCAGTTACTACGCCGGGCGGCAGCGGCGTCAGCAGCCAGCCGCGGCCTGGGAGCGAGCCGTCGTGCGCGCGTTCCAGCGCCACGGCCGCCGCTACGGCACGCGCCGGCTGCGGGCCGAGGTGCACGCCGAAGGCCACCGCGTGGGCCGCTGGCGTATCCGGCGCACCCTCGCCGCGCATGGGCTGCGCGCCCAGCGGCCCCGCTGCTTCGTGCCGCGCACCACCGATTCGGGGCATGGCCGGCGTGTGGCGCCCAACCGCTTGCTGGGCCAGCCCCGTCCCACTGCCCCCAACCAGGTCTGGGTGGGCGACATCACCTGCTTGCCTAAGCAAGGCGGCGGCTGGCTGTACCTGGCCAGCTGGCAGGACGCCTGTCACGCAAGGTCGTCGGCTGGGACGTGCGTGAATCGATGCCCGAAGACCTGGTCAGCGAGGCCTTGGCGGTGCGCCAGCCCCCACCCGGACTCGTCGTGCACTCCGATCAAGGCAGCCAATACACGGCCACGCGTTTCCGCGACCTGCTGGCCAACCACAGCGCTACGCAGAGTATGAGCCGGCGAGGCAACTGCTACGACAACGCGCAAGCCGAATCCTTCTGGAGCCGGCTCAAAACCGAGCTGCTTGACGGCGGCAGCTTCCCCAGCCTAGAAGAAGCCCGCCTCGAACTGGCGCACTACATTGCCTACTACAACAGCGAACGGCGCTACTCCGCCCTCGCGTACCGCTCACCTAACCGCTTCGAAACCTATCTCCAAACCACGTCCAAAGAGTGTCCAGCTTAGCTAGACCACCTCAGACAGCCTGTTCACGTTCACGCGTGAACAGGGCCGTGAACAGCGTGAACGCGTGAACACGCATAGTCTCCTCTACTCCATTCAAAGGCTTTTGCTTTGGTCAAGGACAAAGGAAGCAGAAGTAAGTAGTAAGGTGGTTGTATGAACTACCAATAAAAAAGCAACTCAGCAATTAAGCTAAGTGACTGATAACGAACGTGGCCCCGATGTGATTCGAACACATGACCGGCTGCTTAGAAGGCAGCTGCTCTATCCAGCTGAGCTACGGGGTCAAAACAAAAACAAAAGCCGCCCACCCACCTGGAGGGCAAACGGCTTGAGCTCTGAACGTCGGGGTGGCAGGATTCGAACCTGCGGCCTCCTGCTCCCAAAGCAGGCGCGATACCGGGCTACGCTACACCCCGAAAACTAATTATGAATGTTGAATTATAAATTCTGAACGGCGAAAATCCATTCCAGAATTTATAATTCAACATTCATAATTCAATTACATGCGGAGAGAGGGGGATTCGAACCCCCGGTAGCCTTTAGAGCTACGGCAGTTTAGCAAACTACTGGTTTCAGCCACTCACCCATCTCTCCAGATAAGGTACTCTTCCGGCTGAAGAGTGCGCAAATATACAACCAGCAGGCAGAAATCAACACTTCCGCGAAAAAATCTTTGCCGGCGCCGGCCCGCCCCGCCTGTTATATTTGCCGGCATGACACAGGAAGGGCACGCATGAAAATCAGCTGGGCAACCCATTTTGGGTGGGCAGAAGCGGTGGCTGTCAGCCTCTTCGTGGTGCTTTACCTGGGCTACATTTTTCGCACCCGGCGGCTGGCCCGGCCTTTTGGGCAGCGGGGCTGGCGCCTGGCCTGGAAGCTGCCGCTGCGCCTGTTTTATTTTGCCCTCCTGCTGATTTCCCTGCTGGGCCCGGCCGTGGGCGTAACGCAGCAGGCCGTGCGCACCGCCGGCAAGGAC
Source organism: Hymenobacter guriensis (assembly GCF_015773195.1). GTDB lineage: Bacteria > Bacteroidota > Bacteroidia > Cytophagales > Hymenobacteraceae > Hymenobacter > Hymenobacter guriensis. The sequence continues at coordinate 53,500 of NZ_JADWYK010000013.1, read as the reverse complement.
GTGTGGCTGCTGGTGGATTTGTCGCGCTCCATGGATGCCCCCGACGTGGCCCCTACCCGCCTGCAGAAAGCCCGCGCCGAGCTGACGCGACTCGTCAGCCGGTTTCAGGCCGACCGCATCGGGCTGATTGTGTTTGGGGCCGAAGCTTACGTGCAGTGCCCGCTTACCTACGACCAAAGCGCCCTGGAGCTGTTTCTGAATTCCCTGCAGACTTCCCTGCTGCCGGCCGGGCCCACCAACCTGGCGCCCCCGCTGGAGCTGGCCTTGCGCCGCCTCGCCGCTACCCCCGCCGTGGCCGGCGTGCCTCCCCGGGCCCTGGCCGTGGTGCTGGTCAGTGACGGGGAAGACTTCGGGGAAAACCTGGAGCCCGTGTTGCGCGAGGTGTCGCGGGCCGGGGTACGGCTGTTCACGGTGGGCGTAGGCACGGCCGAAGGCAGTCGGATTCCGCGCCCCCAGGGCGGCTACGTGCGCGACGCCAAAGGCCGTGACGCGGTGACGCGCCTGGAGCCCGCTACCCTGCGCCGCCTGGCCGAGCAAACCAACGGCCGCTATTTCGAGCTGACGGCCCAGCGCAATGAGTTTGCGCAGCTGGTAAATGCCCTAAACCGGGTGGAAGGCCAGGCCGAGCAGGTGCGCACCGTAGCCGTGGCCGACAACCGCTACCGCTACCCCCTGCTGCTGGGGCTGGCGCTGCTGCTGCTGGATGTATTGGTAACTGTGCGCGTGATCCGGCCATGAGAAGCGTGTTTGTCATATTATTGGTGATTTCCACCTGGGGCGGCCTCACGGGCATTCGCGTCCGCAACGAAGCGGTGCAGGCGGGCACCCGGGCCTACCGCGCCCACCGCTACGCCGCCGCCGTGCAGCACTATCAGCGCGCCCTGGCGGCTATGCGCCAGCCCGAGGAAGCCCTTGAGCTTAACCTGGCCCACGCCGCCTGGCAGGGCAACCAGCCCGTGCTGGCCCGCGCCTACTACAGCCGCCTGCTCAACAGCCGCAACCGCCCGCTGCGCAGCGTGGCCCAGCAGCAACTGGGGGTGCTTCAGGCCCGGCGCGGCGACTATGCCCAGGCGGCCCGTCTGCTGCGGCAGGCCCTGCTCACCAACCCCCGCAACGCCACGGCCCGCTACAATTACGAAGCCGTCATGCGCTACCTAGCCCGCCGGCCCGACCCCGGAACGCCTCCTCCCGGCCAGCCCAACGGCCCCGACCAGGTCAGCAACTCCGACGAGCAGCGACCCAAACCCCAGGCCGGCGACGAGCAGAGCGGGCAGCGGGACAACCCGGCGCGGAACGACGCCCGGCAACCGCCCCAAAGCCAACCCAACGCCCAGGGCCGCAGCACGCCCAACCAAACCGGCGGCGCAGGCAACGCTAATCCGAACAGCCTCAACCCCGGACAGGGTACCGAGCAGCAGGTGGCGCAGGGCCGGCAGCCGGGCAACGTACGCGGCCTGGGCGACCCCACCACCGACCAGCCGACCAGCACCCCGAATACCGCCAGTCGCCAGCCCGGCGCCGAAAATGCGGCTGCCGATGCCACCCAGCTGCAAACCCAGCGCGCCCGCCTCCAGCAGATGCAGCTCACACCAGCCCAGGCCCAGCAGCTGCTGAATGCGCTGCGGGCCTCGGAGCAGCAATATATCCAGCAGCTGCCCCGCCAGGGACCCAAGCCCGCTCCCTCCTCGAAACCGGCCTGGTAATCATTTAGCCCGCGGATGGGTTGTAAGCAAACCGGCGTTGATGGTACGGCGCAGGTGCGTACTTTTAACCCCGGAAAGCCTCGTGGGCTTTTTGTTCTTTCCCCATCCCACCCAATCGTTTTATGCAAATCAAAGAAGTGGTAATCGTAGCGGCCGTGCGCACGCCCATCGGCTCATTCGGCGGCAGCCTGTCGTCGTTGTCGGCTACAGAGCTGGGCGCTATTGCGCTGAAAGGTGCTCTGGAAAAAGCCGGCGTTGAGGGCCAGCACGTGCAGCAGGTGATTATGGGCAACGTCATTTCGGCCAACCTGGGTCAGGCTCCGGCCCGCCAGGCGGCCAAGAAAGCCGGCCTGCCCGATACCGTGGAGTGCACCACTGTAAACAAAGTGTGTGCCTCGGGCACCAAAGCCATTATGATGGGCGCTCAGGCCATCATGCTGGGCCAGGCCGACGTGGTGCTGGCCGGTGGCATGGAAAGCATGTCGAATGTGCCGTATTACCTCGATAAAGCCCGTTTTGGCGCCAAGTATGGCCACGGCCAGATGATTGACGGTCTGGTGCGGGACGGCCTTTGGGACCCGTACCACGACTACGCCATGGGCAACGCCGCCGACGCTACGGCCGCTCACTACGGCATCAGCCGCGAAGAGCAGGATGCCTTTGCCCGCCAGAGCTACGAGCGTAGCGCCGAGGCGGCGAAGGCGGGCAAGAAAACGGATGAAATTGTGCCCGTGACCATTACCGTGCGCGGCAAGGAAACCGTCATCAGCGACGACGAGGAATACACCAAGGTAGACTTCGCCAAGTTTGCTGGCCTCAAGCCCGCTTTCACCAAGGAAGGCACCGTAACGGCGGCCAACGCCTCCACCCTCAACGACGGCGCTGCCGCCGTGCTGCTGATGAGCCGCGAGAAGGCGGAGGAGCTAGGTGTGCAGCCGCTGGCACTGATCCGGGGCTTCGCCGATGCCGAGCAGGCGCCGGAGTGGTTTACGACCACGCCTTCTCTCGCCATTCCGAAGGCCCTGAAAAACGCCGGCGTAGAAGCTTCAGAAGTGGATTTCTACGAAATCAACGAGGCCTTCTCAGTGGTTTCTTTGGCCAACAACAAGCTCCTGAACCTGGAAGGCACCAAGGTAAACGTGTACGGCGGGGCCGTGAGCCTGGGCCACCCGCTGGGTGCTTCCGGCGCCCGCATCGTGACGACGCTGGTGAACGTGCTGCGCAATGAAGGTGGCAAAATCGGCGTGACGGGTATCTGCAACGGCGGCGGCGGTGCCAGCAGCATTGTAGTAGAGAAGCTCTAACGACAGAACCACGGATTCGCGCGGATTTTTCGGATTCCACGGATTTTGTGGACGATTCGCTTTGTTGAAGCCCTGCTGCACGTTGCGGCAGGGCTTTTGCGTGCCCGCGGTTTTCGGGTTTCTTACTGTCTTGAACCCGACTTTTCCTGCGGTTGCCCCGTGCGTGGGCTGCGGCCCGAAATACTTTCTACTTTCTTGCGTTCTTCCCGCTATGAAGCATCTTTTTGTCTTGCTGTTCCTGCTGTCGGCCACTTTTACCCAGGCCCAGCAGCTGCGCCGCCTTACCTCGTATTTCGACTCAACCAACACCCGCAAGCGCGAAATCTACTCGGCGCTGGTGGGGCGCGACACCGTGATGGAAGGCCCATACAAGCGGTTTTACCGCTCCGGCAAGCTCGAAGCCCAGACGCGCTACGCGGCCGGCAAGCGCGACTCGGCCTACGTGGAGTTTCACCCCGATGGCGGCCGGCGGCTGGAAGTTACTTACCGGCAGGGCGTACGACAGGGCACGTTCAAAACGTACTATGCCAACGGCAAACCCGCCCAGGAAGGCTCCTACGACAACGACCAGCCCACCGGCACGCTACGCTACTATCACCCCAACGGCGAAGTGAAGCTGGAAACCACGCTCACCAACGGGCAGCCAGCCGGGGCCGTGCGCGAGCTGTACGCCTCGGGCAAAATCAAGGCGGAAATAACCTACCAGAACGGCCAGGCCAACGGCCCGGTGAAAACCTACTACGAAAACGGGCAGGTGCAAAGTGAAGGCACCTTCAGCAAAGGCCTGCTGGCCGGGCCCTACAAAACCTACTACGACAATGGCCAGCTGGAAACCGACGTGGCTGCCGACCGTACCGGCCACGGCACTTACCGCAGCTACTACCGCTCGGGCAAGCTGCGCACCGAGGGCAACTACGCGCCGGCCACGCTCGTGGGCCGCGCTATCAAGAATCCGTTGGGTGACGACCTCACTGCCCAGGCCAAAAAGCTGGCCGGCGGCACCAGCAACCTCGATGGCCCGGTGAAAACCTACTACGAAAGCGGCGGCATCAGAAGCACTCAGCAGTACCGCCAGGGCGTGCTGCAGGGTACGCAGGAAGATTTTTACGAAACCGGGAAACTGGAGCGCAAAACCGAATATAGCAACCAGGCCCGCGACCGGAAAATAACCATCTACACGCCTGCCGGCGCCGTGCAGGCCGAGCAGCTGTATAAAAACGGCCAGCCCAGCGGCCTCTGGCGCACGTATTTCCCCGATACCAAACAAGTACAGCTGCAGGAAACCTACCTCAACGGCCGCCTCGCCGGCGAGCAGCTCACTTACTTTCCGTCCGGCACGGTCCAGCGCAAAAAAACGTTCGAGAACGGCAAAGTCACCGGCCTGAGTCCCGAATATTACCCCTCGGGCAAGCTGAAAGCCGAAACCACTTACCTGAAGGGCCTGCGCACCGGGGCCTACCGCCAGCTGCGCGAAGATGGTACGCCTGAAGTTACCGGCACTTTCCGCAACGACCGGGAAACCGGCACCTGGACGTATTTCGCTGCCGACGGCACAACCATCCAGGAGAAGAAAACCTACCGCAATGGTCAGGTAGTACCCGAGGGCAGTACTCCCGCCAGCAAACCCAAGCTCCCGGTGAAACGTCGATAATGCCCTCCCCGGCCAACATATGCTTTATGTGCAGAGGCCCATGGAAAGGTGAGTCTGATGCTCCCAAACGAAACACCGCTTCCGCTTGCTTGAGCTATTGCTGTTCTGCCAGCAGCATTGGGTTCCTGAATCCAGGCCCTTACATTCGGGGGCGCTTGCTCCTACTCGTTGCTGACCATACCCATGCGAACTATTTTGTACTTAGCCTTGCTGCTCTTGACTGGGTGCCGGCCCACGCCTCCTGCTGGTACGGCCCCGGAGCCGGGCCTCGCTATCATTGCCTACTACGCGGGCGACGCAACTGCTTTTCGACCTTACCCAACGCAAAAGCTCACGCACATCATCTACAGCTTCCTGCACCTGAAGGGTACGAGCTTTGCCTTTGACAAGCCGCAGGATCAGGCCACGGTGGCCGCACTAGTGGCCCTCAAGGCCCAGCATCCGCAGCTGAAAGTGCTGCTGTCTTTGGGTGGCTGGGGCGGCTGTGAAACCTGCTCGGAGGTATTTGCCACCTACCAGGGCCGCATGGCCTTTGCGGCCTCCGTGAAGGAAGTGCTAACCGCCACCCGTACCGACGGCATCGACCTGGACTGGGAATACCCGGCCGTTGCCGGTCCTCCCGGCCACCGCTTCACCCCCGAAGACCGCCACAATTTCACGCTGCTGGTGCAGGCGCTACGCACTACGTTGGGCAACCGCTACGAAATTAGCTTTGCCGCCGGGGGCTTCCGTGAGTACCTGCAGCACGCCGTGGAGTGGCCGGCCGTGATGCCGCTGGTCGACCGCGTGCACCTGATGAGCTACGACCTGGTCAACGGCTACAGCACCACTACGGGGCACCACACACCGTTGTATTCCACCCCACAGCAGGTTCCTTCGGTGGATGACGGGGTGCGTTTTCTGGACTCGGTGGGGGTGGCTCCCGGTAAGGTTGTCATTGGCGCGGCCTTTTACGCGCGGGTGTTTCGCGGGGTGCCCAACCGCCAACAGGGCCTGCAGCAAGCAGGCACATTCAAGCAGGCCGTCAACTACAGGGACTTTGCCGACAGTCTATCAGCTGCCCGGGGCTTCGCTTTCTACTGGGATGAGGTAGCTCAGGCCCCGTATGCCTACAGTGCGCAACGGCAGGAGTTTGCCACCTTCGATGATGCACAGTCCCTTCAACTCAAGACCCGGTATGCGCGAAAAAAACAGCTCGGCGGCATCATGTTCTGGGAACTGACCGGCGACAAGCCCCAGGGCAGCCTGCTGAAGAGTTTGTACCAGGCAGCTCAGTAACGCGGCACCCATAAGCACCAAGCACATCAGCGGAGAAAAGGCCGTCCATCTTTCGCTGATGGGGTGTTAGTTGGGAGGCACTCGTTTGCTGACCCGCCCTCCACCTGGCCCTCAACGCGGGAAGTAGACCGTGAAGGTTGAGCCTACCCCGGGCGTGCTGCGCACCTCCACCTTGCCCCCTTGGTTTTCCACGCTACGCTTAACCATGAACAGGCCGATGCCTGAGCCTTCCACATGGTTGTGCAGGCGCCGGAACATGATAAATAGTTCGGCATGGTGGGCTTCCTTGATGCCCAGGCCGTTGTCCTGCACCTCCAGCACAACGTTTGCCGCCTCGCTACGGCACCGGATCTGGACCCGCGGCGCACGGTCGGGGTGGCGGAACTTGAGCGCATTGCTAAGCAGGTTGTAGACCACGGAGCGCAGGTACTTGGTGGAAAACGGCACGGTGGGGCAGGAAGCCACATCCACCTCGAGCGTGGCCCCGGTAGCGGCAATGAGCGGCTCCAGGTCCTGGCGTACATCTTCTACCACCGGCCACAGCGGCACATCGGTGGTAGGCGGCGCGTGTTCTTTCTGCAGCTTGGTCACGTCGCTCAGGTATTCGATGGTTCGCTTGAACCGTTCCACCGACTCCTGCATCATGGCAAGCACGGGCTGCAGCTCCCGGGTCAGTCCCGGGTCTTCTGCCAGCTGCTCCCGCAGCAGCTGTACCAGACCTTCGATATTGGTGATGGGCAGCCTTAGATCGTGCGAGGCGGAGTAGATAAAGCTGTCCAGGTCCACGTTGGCACGCCGCAGCTGCTCATTGCTCGTTTGCAGGGCCGTATTGGCCTGGGCCAGCTGCTCCCGCTGTTGCTCGGCCAGGTTTTTGGTTCGCCGCAGTTCCAGCTCGTACTGCCGCCGGTCGGTGATGTCAACGAGCATGATGCGCAGCACCAGCGGTGAGCCGTCCCAGTCGCGCACTAAATCAGCGTTCAGCAGCACGGGCAAGCTGGTGCCGTCCTTGCGGCGCAGCTGATAGCTTAGTTCGCGCACATACCCCTGCAGCAGCAGCAGCGGCATCCCGTGCATCTCAAAGTGCAGGGCCCCGCCAATGGTCAGTAAGTGCTGCAGGGTACGGCGCGCCACCACTTCCTCGCGGGCGTAGCCAAGCCAGGCCAGCAGGGTCTGGTTGAGCTTGACCAGGGTGCCGTCGGGCAGGCAGGAGCAGTAGCCGCAGGGCGCTTGCTCGTACAGGTCTTCGGCGCTTTCCTGGGTCAGGCGCAAGTCCAAACGATGGGGCAGCTCCGGCTCGTCACTGTCCAGTTTCATACGGGGAGCGGGTGCGTTTCCTGCAGGTAGCCCCGCATGGCCGCCACGGTAGCTTCAGGGGCGCTAACGTGGGGGCAGTGGCCCGAGGTGTTCAGCACAACTAACTTGCTGCCGGCCAGTTGATGGTGTACATAGGCCCCCACGGCCAGCGGCGCAATCAGGTCGCGGGCACTCTGCAGAATCAGCGCTGGAGTGCGCACGCCAGGCAGGTCTGCCCGGTTATCCCCCAGGAACGTTACCCGGGCGAAATGCCGGGCAATGGCCGGGTCGGTGCGGCAAAAGCTGTTGGTAAGTTCGGCCGTCAGCGCCGGCTGATCGGGCGTATCCATCACTACGGGCGCAAACGCGGCCGACCAGCCGAGGTAGTTGCTGTCCATAGCTTCCAGCAGTTCCTCAATGTCTCCCAGCTCGAAGCCGCCGGGGTAGCCGGCCTCGTTGAGGTAATGTGGCGAAGGGCCTACGAGAATGAGCCGGGAAAACCGCGTGGGCTCCTGCGCCGCCGCTAGTACCCCAATCATGGCACTCACGGAGTGCCCCACGAATATCACCTCGTGCGCATCCAGCGCCTCAAGAACTTCGCGCACGTCTTCGGCGTGCGCGGCCAGGGTGCTGTAGCGGGCAGGGGCGTAGGCTGTCAGGTCGGAGTTGCCGGCGCCTACCAGATCCAGCAGCACCACGCGGTACTCCGCCTCAAAGGCCGGGGCTACCAGGCGCCACATCTGCTGGTCGCAGCCAAAGCCGTGCACAAAAACCATAACCTGATGCCCAGTTCCGGATACGCGGACGTGGTGTCGTTGTAATGCATTCATATGATCCTCGATAGGCGTGAGCAGGAAATACTGCGTTCCTGCATACGAGGTTCGCCCGCCTAACAGCTATGGAGAGGCTCTTAAGTAAAGGAGGCCCGTCGCCTGTCTATACTTTGTTCCGGCCGTGGGTGCGGCAATGCCGGGCGCACTAACTGCGCTTTTTGCCGGTATGGCTACCGTCGTGCCCGCTACTCCGGTCATACGCACGATGCTGCGCTGCGAGTGGCGTTCGGCCAAGAGCTGCTGGGCTTGGCCGCAGTGGGCCCCTGCCGCAGGCGTAGCAGTATTGCGCCGTTTGGGTATAGCCCCAACCACGAGGAGTTCGGCCCCCCGGGTGAAGAATACTACCGCGACCGAAACAAAATCGGGGAGCCCTAAAACCGAATAGCAAAAGCCGTGCGGCCGGTTTCTTCGGTTTGCAGCGTGAAGGCAAACTCGTGCTGGAGCAGAATGTCGCGGATGAGGGTGAGGCCGATGCCCTGCCCGTCGGGCTTGGTGCTGTAGAAGGGCGTGAACAGGTGGCGCTGCACCTCAGCCGGAATGCCGGGCCCGTCGTTTTCGATGATGACGGTGGGCGGCTGGGCCGTGGTGCGCACCCACACGTTGCCGTCTTCACCTATAGCCTCTAAAGCATTTTTACCGATGTTGAGCAGGGCCTGCTCCAGCTGCTGGGCATCGAGGTTTACGAATAGCGGCCCCTCGGTAAGCTGCCAGTGCCAGCGGATACGGCGCTTCTCGCTCTGCACCTGCAGCAGGCGGCAGGTTGATTTTAGCAGCTCGTGCACATCTACCGGACGGCGCACGGGCGGGGGCAGGCGCACCAGGTGGGCAAAGTTGGCAATGAAGTTGGCCAGGTGCGTGCCGCGCGTCACGGATACATCCAGGGCCTCGGTGAAGTCGGCGCGGTCTTCCTGGGTTAGCTGGGGAGCGTAGTAGTGGAAGCTCTGCAGAATGGAGTTGACGGCCCCGATGGAGTTATTCACCTCGTGCGACATCATCCGGATCAGCTTTTCGTAGGCCTGCTTTTCCTGGCGGATGATATCCTGGGTTAGCTCTTCCAGCACGATAAAGTAGCGGGTGAAGCCCCGGTCAATGAAGTGGGAGGCGTGGGCGCGGTAGCTCTGCATGCCCGAAAGCTGCACGGCCTGGGGCTGGCCCGGCTGGAGGCTGCCCAGGGCCACGCCCCAGTCGCCGGGCAGGGCGGCGGGCAGCTGGCCTACCAGCGCGGCGGCCGGCACTCGCAGCAGCCGCGCCGCCGCCGGGTTCACCGACTCAATCCGACCCTCGAAATCCAGCAGCAGGATACCAGCCGGCGAGGCCTGAATGAGATGCTCCAGCAGAAAGCTTTTTTCGTGCTGGGTAATGCGTTCCTGGCGCAGCGCATCAATCATGTGGTTGTACACGTCAATCAGCTGGTCCATCTCGCGCTGCTGCACGGGCACAAACTTAGTGGAGAAGTCCTTGGCCCGAATAGCTTCCGTACCGGCCGCAATCAGCTGAAATGGCCGCACAAAATCCCGGTACAGCTGCACCGTGAGGATAACTGATACCACCAGCAGCACCTCTGCCCCGATAAACCAGACTGTATGCTGGCGCAGCACCTGCCACGTAAGCCCCAGCAGCAGGCCATGAATCAGAAAGGCAAACAGCAGGAATTTAAGACGTAGCGTCATTCGGGAAAGCGTTAATAGAAGTCATGCCGACCGCAGCCAGGGCATGACGGGCAAGGACGCCGGAATAGGTTACTGCGCCAAATCAAAAGGAATGGCGTATTTCTCCAGACGGCGGTAGAGAGCACCGCGGCTCAGGCCCAGGGCTTTGGCTACCTTCGAGACGTTGCCGGCGTAGTGCTCCATCGACTTGCGGATCATCTGCGCCTCCAGCTCATCGAGGGTGATGGAGCCAACAGGAGGCAGCTCTCCGGGCTGCGCAGCGACGGGCACGGCCGTGGGCCGGAACTGCGCCTGGAAGTCCTCAGGGCCCAGCTCGTCCTTGCCGCTGACCAGCACGGCCCGCTCCACCAGGTTTTTCAGCTCCCGAATGTTGCCGGGCAGCGGCTGCTCGCGCAGCCAGTGCATGGCGCGGGTATTCACCTTCAGGGAGGCCCGGTTGTAGGTGGCGCGCAGGTAATCCACGAAGTGCTGCACCAGCAGCGGAATATCGGTAGGCCGCTCGCGCAGGGCGGGCAGGCGCACGGATATCAGGTTGATGCGGTAGAACAGGTCTTCGCGGAAGCGGCCCTCGCGCACTTCCTGGGCCAGGTCGCGGTTGGTAGCGCAGATGACGCGGATATCGAGGCGGCGCGGCTTGCTGTCGCCCAGCACCTCGTAGGTGCGGTCCTGGAGCACGCGCAGCAGCTTTACCTGCGAGGTCATGTCCAGCTCCCCTATCTCATCCAGGAAAATGGTGCCGCCGTTGGCCAGCTCGAAGCGGCCCACCCGGTCGGTTTTGGCATCGGTGAAAGCCCCGCGCCGGTGCCCGAACATTTCGCTTTCAAACAGCGAGGCCGAAATACCACCCAGGTTTACCTTCACGAAGGGCTGGCGGCGGCGGTGCGAGTTCTGGTGCACGGCTTCGGCAATCAGCTCCTTGCCCGTCCCCGATTCGCCCTCAATCAGCACCGAGGCATCGGTGGCGGCCACCTGGCCTACGCTACGCAGCACGTGTAGCAGCCGCGCATCCTGCCCGATGATATTCTGGAACGCAAACTGCTTGTCGAGCTGGCGGCGGGTGGGTGCTTGGGCATCGTCGGCGGCCGGGGTAGCCTCGGCGCTGGCGGCTAGGTCCAGGCACGTGCGAATGGTTTGCAGCAGCGCGTCGTTGTTCCAGGGCTTGGTTACGAACTCGGCGGCCCCGGCCTTCATACCTTCCACAGCCAGCGTGATAGAGCCCCAGCCAGTAATTAGTATCACGGGAAGATTGGGACGCACGGCCTTCACCTGACTGAGTAGGGCTAGTCCATCGTGCCCGCTGGTGTCGAGGGAGTAGTTCATATCCATCAGCACCAGTTGCAGCGCTGGGTCGGGTGCTACAGCCAGAGCGGCTTCGGGGGTACCTACTGCTTTGGCCGCGTAGCCGGCCTGCTTGAGCAGCAAACTCAGCGAGGTACGCACCGCTACGTCGTCGTCGACAATCAGAATCATAGCTAAAAGTAAAGGAAGATAGAGCAGGACGGAAATGCGCAATGCAGAATGAAGCGGGTGGAAAAAGAAGTATCCCTAATTCCTTCTTCTACCCGCTTCATTCTTCGTTGCACACCTATTCCTCACGCAGGGCCACGGCAGGCTGAATGCGGGCGGCCAAGCGGCTGGGCTGCCAGGCGCACAAGGCTGTGAGCAGGAAAATGAGGCCGGTGGCGGCCAGCATACCAAACATGTACACCCGCGGAGCTACGTCAAACGCGTCCAGCAGCGGAAACTGTGCCGCCAGCAGCAAGCCTAGGGTTACGCCCAGCGAAGTCAGCACCAGCATCTCGCCCAGGAACTGTGCGCTGATGCCCGGGCCTGAGGCACCCAGGGCGCGGCGCAGGCCAATTTCGGCGCGGCGCTGGTTGATGTTGTACCAGAGCACGCCAAACAGGCCCAGCGCCACATTCACAATCAGGAACAAGCCCACCACAGCCAGAGCGGCCAGCGGCGCAACGGTAATTTTGAGCTTGTCGAGGCGGTCGGCTTCCAGAGCGTACACCTGGGTGCTCCACTTGCGGGTAACGCCGGCTATGGTGTGTACTATTTTCTGCTGCAGTTCGGCACCCTGGCCGGGGGCTACGCGCACCATTACCGCGGCTCCTTCCCAGCGGGTAGTGTCGTGGGGCTGCAGGCGCATCCACATCGATGGAGCCTCACCGTCGAAGTCGCCGTGCGGGCGTACGTTTTCTGTTACACCCACCACCTGAAACTCGGTTTTATTCTCAGTGCCGGGGCCCGCACTTTCCCGGATTATCTGGCCCACTACGCGCGGGGCGTCGCCAAACAGCTTTTCGCGCATGTTGCGACTGATAATGGCCGGGCGGCGCGTGGAAGCATCGTCGGAGGGCTGAAACCAGCGGCCCTCTACCAGCTGCAGGCCCATGGTGGCCGCATACCGGTCGTCGGCGTCGTAGCGGTCTACATTGTCTATCTTGTTTTTACCGGCCTCAAACTCCCCGTTCATTGTAATGAAGCGAAAGGGTGTGTTGCCACTGGTAAGCGTAAGCTCCTGCACGCCGGGCAGGGCGCGTACCTGGCGCAGCACGTCGTCGAGCTGGGCTCGGGGCATTTTTTCGCCCTGGCCAGCATTGATATTCAGGCGCCACACCTGCTCGTGGGCAAAGCCGCGGGGCAGCACATAGTTGCGGCCGAAGCCGATGAAGATGGTGGCTACCCCGAAGAGTACAACGAAGGAGAAGAAGATTTCGGACAGCAGCAGCACGTTGGTGCGCTTGCGGTTCCAGATTAGGCGGAATAAATGACGAAACATGGCTAGAACAAAGGAAAGGTGAGGAAGAAACCCGGGCGCGGTTAGAGCGGCCCGGCTCCGCTGCCGCGCAGCGCCGTTACGGGATTGAGGCGGGCCATTTTCCAGGCCGGGTACACCCCGCTCATCAGCCCAAACACCAAGGTAAGGCCCAGCCCCACCGCAAAGGCGCTCCAGCTCAGCCCAAAGTGGGAGTAGGCAATAAACTGCGACTCGTTCAGAATGTACAGCACTACGGCTGCCAGCCCCAGCCCCAACATGCCCCCCAGTAGGGCCAGCACAATATTTTCGACTAGGAACTGGCCCACCAGCACCCGGCGCGAGGCACCGAAGGCTTTGCGTACCCCAATCTCACTACTGCGCTCCAGAATGCGCGTCACGTTCAGGTTCACTAGGTTGAGGGCGGGCAGCAGCATAAACAGCAGGGCCAGCCCCCCACACACGCTCAGAAACAGCTCCATGCCATCGGATTCCTTTTCCTGGCTCTGAGTCAGCTGGCGCACTACGCTGGCCAGGGCCGGGTCGGCGTGCACGGAGAGCTTATCGAAGCGCTGCGGATCGGGCAGCGGGATACGCTTGGCCATCTGCTCAAACTCTTTGCGCATGGCGGGCACCTGACTGGCCGAGGGCGCCAGCATAATGGCAATGAAGGCTCCTTCCAGGCGCTGGTCGCCGAACATTTCGTTGCTCAGGGTGTAGGGCACCCACACGTCGGAGCTGGAGTAGAGGCGCATTACGGGCACATCGGGCACCACCCCGGTAATGCGGTACGTATAGGGCCCAATTTCGAGGGTGCGGCCGGCCACCCCTTTTTCAGTGCCAAAGTAAGTGCGGGCGGTGTGCTGGTTGATGACGCACACGCGGCTGCGCTGGTCGGTTTCAGCAGCCGAAAACGGACGCCCATCCAGAAACTCAAAGTCCATCAGGCGCCAGAAGTTGGCATCGGTGTAACGCACGTCCAGCGTCAGGGTCTGGTTGTTGGCGAAGGAGGTGGCGGCATTCGTTATCGAGGTGAGGGCCACCAGCTCGGGCGTTTTGAGGGTGCGCACGTACTTATCGATGAAGTAGGCACTCACGGGCATGTTGTTGGAGCCCCCGTCCTTGAACCGCTCCCGGATGGAATTTACGAAGGCCATCTGGTCGATGCGCTTTTCGGGGGCGTGGGCTCCGCTGAAGTGGTCGACCACGGCCACCAGCACCAGCAGAATCATCAGGGTGAAGGAAATGCCAAACAAACTGATGGCGGTGAAGAACTTGCGGCGCAGCAGCACCTTCCAGGCAATTTTCAGATAGCTAAGCAGCATAGCGGGAGTAGGTTTCGGGAGTGGAGGAAAGAGAGAGTGCCGCTACGCGGCGCTGGAGCAGGGTGCGCGCCTTGCTCAACTGCGACTTGCTGGTACCTTCCGAAATACCCAGCAGCGCGGCAATTTCGGGGTGGTTGTAGCCTTCCAAGGCAAACAGGTTGAACACGGTGCGGTAGCCGGTAGGCAGGGCCTGCACCAGGGCCAGCAGGTCGGCCGCCTGCAGTTCGGTTTCGGCTACGGCGGGCAGGGCGGGTGCTACGCTGGGGCAGTCGTCGAGGGCCAGCAGCAGGGGCTCGTGGCGGCCCAGCACGTTCAGGCACTCCCGCACCATAATGCGGCGCACCCACCCCTCGAAGGAGCCCTCGTGGCGGAAGCTTCCCAGCCCGCGGAACACCTTCACAAAGCCCGACATCATGGCTTCTTCGGCGTCATCGGGGTTGCGCAGGTAGCGACGGCAGGTAGTCAGCATCTTGGGCACCAGTCGGTCGTAGAGCAGGCGCTGGGCGCGGGCGTCGCCCTGACGGCAGGCGTCCAGCAAGGCGGTTTCGGAAAGCAGGGCGGTGGAAGTCGTTTTCATAGCTCGGTTGTGCAGTAGTTACTAGTTGCTGGTTGTCAGTTGTTAGCTGTCAGAGCGAATGTCAACAAAGTGACAATCAGCAACTGACAACCAGCAACTCAATTCACCTGGCTGCCGTCGAAGAAGCGGATGATGCGCTCGGTCTTGAGGGCCTGCTGCTCGTCGTGGGTGACCATCACGATGGTGGTGTTGTCGCGGCGGTTCAGGGTGAGTAACAGGTCCATAATCTCCTCTCCCATCACCGAGTCGAGGTTGCCGGTGGGTTCGTCGGCCAGAATAATGTCGGGCTGGCCCACCAGCGCGCGGGCAATGGCCACGCGCTGACGCTGGCCGCCCGAAAGCTGGCTGGGGAAGTGGCTGGTGCGGGCATTGAGGCCTACCTTATCAAGAGCGGCCAAGGCGCGCTGCCGCCGCTCCTTGCCCGATATGCCCTTGCGGTAGAGCAGCGGCAGCTCCACGTTGTCGAGCACCGAGAGGTCGTTGATGAGGTGGTAGCTCTGGAACACGAAGCCCAGGCGCTGGTTGCGCAGGTCGGCCAGTTCCCGGTCGGAGTACGACGTCACGGCTCGGCCCGAAAGCGTCACGGTGCCGTGCGTGGGCTCGTCGAGCAGCCCCATGATGCTGAGCAGTGTGGACTTGCCGCAGCCCGAGGGGCCCATGATGCTCACAAACTCGCCCTGGTTGATGGTCAGGTTCACGCGGTTCAGCGCCAGGGTTTCCACGGTGCTGGTTTGGTACACCTTTTCAATATCAGTAAGCTGAATGATAGGCTGGGCAGGTGCCGATTGGATTCCAGCGGCTTGGGCCGTGGTCAGCAGGTCAGATTGGGCAGTCATCGTGGTCATGGGGCTGGCAGTTTGTTTGGCGGAGAAAGAAGGATGTTGCTTGCAGTAAGTGGAAGTAGTGTCCGGTTTTGCACTATCGGAGCCCTTCCTGCCTGGTAAGTAGCCAAGCCACGTGCCATTTTTATAAACAGCTATTTATCAAATATTTAACGCCATATTCAATTATTTCAAGCTTAGATAATATGTCCAAAAACGGACAAGGTGTTCGGAAACAGGAAAGCTGCTGTCCGGAAATTGGTGTCTGACTATAAAAAAATCCTGCCCGGGTTAGGCAGGATTTTTTATGGCTGTTGTTAACTGTACCCGTCCGGGCCAGCTAGTATATTGACTCAGGGTCGCCGCTCTTGGTCGCCAACTCCTTCACCGGCACGATAAGCTCCTGCAGCCAAGTAGGCCGGGCCGGGGCAGTGCGCTTGAGTTGGGTTTTCCACTCTTCGTCGGTAAGACGGGTGTCACTCACAAACTCGTAGTAGCTGAAGGCCGCGCCACGCGCCAGCACCGGCGTGCCGTTGATTTCGACCACCACGTACAGCGCATCCACCGCGCCCACAGCCTCCTCCAGCACATCCTGGTTGAAGGCGTACACGTCGGCCACCAGCCCAATGTGTTTCTCGCGGTCGGGCAGCTGGGCGGTTTTCAGGATACGAATGGTCAGGCTCTCCACCTCGCCGCCAATCCATGACAGTGAGGTCATTTCTTCATTGGTCAACGACTGATGATTGACCTCTTTTTGGGCCATGTTGCGCAGCTTGGTTACCAGCTCCCGGATTTCCTTGTTGATGCCAGCCAAGTGCTCCGTGTTGGCCCCGAGGCGGGTCAGGCGCTGCTCCTGAAAACTAAGTAACTGCAGAGCCGCGTTCCAGAAGGGCAGGTTGGGCTCCACGTAGCCCAGATGCTGTGGGGGCGGTGGCCCCTCCCCGCCCGCGCCGGCTTCGGCTCCCATTGGCTGCTCGGTGTAGAGAATCAAGTCGTGCTTGAGCTCCGTCCACCCACCAAGGGCAGTGCTTAGGTTGCGTTTCTGCCAAGCCGGCGTACGAGCGAAGAGGGGCGGGTTCTTATCAGCCGTAGGTGCGTTCAGGGCCAGCAGCATCTGCATGGTCTTGGTGTAGAGGTTTTGGTCCCAGCCCTTGAAGCCGGCAAACTGCTGCTGAAGCACGCGCAGCGAGTCGGGGTAAGCGGGCCAGCGGGCGGCTTCCTGGTAGTGCTTCAGTAGCAAGTCCTGGGCCGTTTGGTTCCTGAAGGTGGCAAACACGTCGAGGCCCTTGGGGAAGGGGCGCGGGGGCTTTGCCTGTGGCCGGGGGCGCTTCACGTTCACCAAGCGCTGCAAGATTTCGCCGTCAAAGGTGTAGCGGCCGGCCGTGAAGATGAACTTGGGCTTTGCCAGATGCTCCACGGCTTTATCGGTGGCGCCCTTGGCGCGGATGCGGTCGGTGCCGGTGGCAGCCAGCTGACGGCGCAGGCTGGCTAAGGTGGCGGGCTCGGATAGTTGGTCGAGGGAGCGGCCGGCATACTTGGTTTTGAGCAGTTGCAGCAGGTGGGTCATCGAGCGGTTGTCCTCGTCGCCCACCAGCACGTCGAGCACCTGCGAAAACTGCCCGAAGCTGCGCGTGCCGGCGGCACTGGCGTTCAGGGCCTGACCCAGCGCCAGGGTGCGCAGCAGGCCTTCATCAGAATCGAAGAACACCGGGGCGGTGTTCAGCCACTTCACCGTGCGGAAGTAGCGGCGAGTGGTGTCGTTCAGCGTGTACATGCCCCGGGGCTTGAGGGCAGTATAGTCGTAGAGCGAATCGTGCAGAAAGTAGGAACCCTTGCCCTCAGCGGCAGTGGCGTTTTGCAACTCGTTGGTGGCCACATCAGCGTAGGTGCCTGTGGGGGCTGAGGCGCCGGGCTGCAACAGGCCCTGCCCCACGGCGTAGTAGGCGGCAGCCCACTCGGCGGCGGCCCGGGCCTGGGGAATCTGACTGCGCCGGGCCAGGGCTTCGGCCTGCTGGCGGCCTTCGCGCAGCACGCTGGCCACTACCGGCGCTAGGCACTTTTCCTCCACGTCGCTGAGGATGCCGTTGAGGTACTTATGCAGCAACTGCAGCACCAAATCGGTGGTCACGAAGCTGGGCGTATAGTTGTACTGGTTCTGGTCGTAGATGTAGAACAGCTGCTCTTCCTGGGTGGGCACCAGCACGAAGTTGTGGCGGTTGAGCACTGTGCGCATGGCCGGCGTGGTCAGCAGCTCGCGCTGGTTGGTTACGAAGTCGAAGCCCAGCATGTCGTAGCCATTCTGCCGGCTGATGCGGCGGGCCAGCAGCCTGGCTTCCTCGGCCTGCACGCGCTGCACGAAGGCCAACTCCTGCTTGTTAAGCGGCACCGGAATCACATCGTCGACGGGGCGGATTTCCTTGCCCTGTTCGTTGTACTCGGCCTCGGCCCAGAGTGGGTAATACCACTTCTGCTTGTCGAAGTAGGTGCGGGCCGTGGCGTTCATAAAGCAGTAGCCGTTGCGGGCGTAGATGGTATTGCGCAGCAGCAACAGATCCAGGTACGACTTGCCCGCCAAGGACTGATTGAAGTCGAAGGGCGGCAGCGGGGTGCGCTTGGGCTTTTTCACCTCTTCGGTGGCATAGCCCTCGTAATAGCCTTTGATGTAAGTCCGCTGGTAGTACTGGGCCAGCCAGGTTTTGTCCTCCGTCTGCTTTATTGTAATCTGCTCCCCGAAGCCGTTGTCGTGGGTGCTGCTGCCCCCCGCTGTCGGCGCGTTGCTTACGCTCGTGGACGCCGGCGTTTTAGCCGCCGGGGCAGCGGGGTTGGCGGAGCGAAACCACCAGAACAGGCCGCCACCCAGCAGCAGTAGGGCAAAGCCGGTTAGCGCCAGCCAGGTAGTACGATTCATACAGCGTCAGGAGATAAAGTGTAGGTAAGCGTCGTCGAGCAGAAGGTGGCGGTAGGTGAAGCGGTCCAGCACCAGCCCAAAGCCCTGCCAATAATAGCGACCAATACAATAGCGGCCATCAGGCTGCTGCTCCAAGGTGCGCACGTAGGTGCGGCCGGTGGCCGCGTCGCGCACCGCTTTGAAGTAGCGCAGCCGATACACCACCTTAGAGCCCAGCCAGCGCGGCTCCCAGCGCCCGCCCACCAGCCGGTACACAAACAGGCGCCGCTGCACAGTCGAATCGAAATGCGTGGTCTTGACGGGTCCTACCAAAAGGTCCGTTTGCCCGTCGTTGTCCACGTCGCCCTGACCGAAGTAGTACACCGGAAAGCCCAGCGGCCGCACCGATTCCGTGCCACTGGCTTGCGTCAGGGCCTGGTAGTAGCCATTGTGGGGCAGGTAGCGCAGCCGCACGCGCACTGGCCGGCCCGCCGAATCGGGCAGAGTGAGCTGCCGGGAAAAAAAGTCGGGCTTAGGCGGTTCGCCCGGGGTAGCCGCCAGCGAAACAAGTTGCCAGCCGCCACCTTCTTCATCCGCCAGCCGGCTGGTAGCTGGTTGACCGCGCGGAGGTTGCAGCTGCCGCCGCAGCGCGGCGCGGGCCGCCGCCGAAGCCGGGTGCGGCACGGCTCTGCGCAGTTGCAGCGGCCGCAGGTGTGTGGCCATCACGCGCCCACCCTCAAGGTCGAAATCGGCCTGTAGGGCTAGATCTGTGCCGGGCCGGCCGCGCTGGTCGAAGATGAAGTTGCCCAGACTATACACGATAGGCCGGCCGCGGTACAGCTCGGCTGGCTGCACCACGTGCGGATGCGCACCCACTACGGCATCGGCGCCGCAGTCGATGAACTGATGCGCCTGCCGGCGCTGCTCCGCGCTGGGTTGGGCACTGTACTCGTGGCCCCAATGCAGGTATACGAGCACGGCGCGGTGCGGAAACAGCGTTTTGTAGGCGGCCACCCGCGCGCACAGCGTTGCGAAGTCGCGCCCGCACACACAGCCTTCGCCGGAAGCCTGCTGCCGAAAAGCCGACCACGCAAACACGGCCGCGCTGCTATCGGGCCCGAGCAGAGTAGGCCGGCAGCCCGCCAGGGAATCAGCCTGATAGCCCAGCGCCCCGAGGCCCGCGCCTCGCACCGCGCGGGCCGTGGCGCGCAGGCCGGGCAGCTGCTGGTCGAGGGTGTGGTTGTTGGCCAGCGAAAGGTGCGTCAAACCCAGCCGGCGCAACCAGCCCGCATACGCAGGGGTAGCTCGAAACACGAAGCGCTTGGCGGCGGGCTGGGCGGCAAAAGTCAGGGGGCACTCCAGGTTGCCAATAACGTAGCGGCTACCGCTCCATAACTGCCGAGCAGTGCTGTGGAGAGCGGCGCTGTCGCGGGACAATGCAGTGGGTACGCCACGCGCCAGTAGTACATCACCCACCACACTGATGCGCACAACTGGCGTCGTCGAATGCTTACAAGTTGCCAGGCTAAACACACACAGTAGTGCTCCTACAACCTTTAGGCAGCATACGCATCGGTTTGAAAACGGCACATAGAGGCAAGTCATCCTCACAAAGATGAAGGAATGCACCTTATTCCCTACCGCCTTTCACTTCTCCTTCATACCCGCTCTGCTAGTAGCTCCTCCTACCCTTCCACCACCAAGGGCTGCTGACGCTCAAAATCGAAGAGGGTGAGGGTGCGCAGCTGATAATACGCCACCCAGCAGGCGCGTAGTGCGGCAATGTAAGCACGCTTGGCGCGGTCTTTTTCGCTCTGGGCAATGTTGAGGTCGGTAAGGGAGATGCGGCCGACCTGGTAGGTGGCCCGGCTGATGGCGTAGCGGCGCTGGGCAAGGGAATCGGCGCGGGAGGCCAGGGCCAGCTGCTGGTTGAGGGCCCCCAGCTGGGCGGCCTGGGCGCGCACCGTCTGCTCGAAGGTGAGCTGCTCCTGCTGCACCTGCTGCTGCACCTGCTGGCGGCTGAGCTCGGCGGTTTTCACGGCGGCCCGCGTCTTGCCCCAGTCCACAATCGGCATGGAGAAGCCCAGGCGCACCTGCTGCTGGTCGTTGGGGTTCACGTAGCTGCGCCCCAGCTGATCGGCGCTGCTGGCCAGCCCGAAACCAGCCGAAAGGCTGGCCTGAAAGCCGGTGGTGCCTTTGGCCTGGGCCACGCCCCGGTCGGCTTCGAGCAGGCGCCGCTGAAATAGTAGCGTTTCGCGGCGGTAGCGGCGGGCCTGGGCCAGGGCATCATCGGCCGAAACCTGCAGGGCGGGCAGCAAAGCCGGCACGGCCAGCGGCACGGTGGGGTCGAGCGTAAGGCCGGCGTAGCTGGTGAGCTGCACGGCGGCCTGGCGCGCTTCAACGCCCGCCTGAATTTCGGCCTGCTCGGCGCCGAGTAAGTTCAACTCCAGCAAGAGTAAGTCGTTTTCGGAAAGGCGGCCCAGCTTAAACCGCTCCCGGCCCATGCGCAGCATATCGGCGCTGGCTTGGCGGTTCTGGCGGGCCACGTCGGCATTCACCTGTTGCAGCAGCACGTCAAAGTAGAGTTCCGTCACGCGCTGAGCAATGGTTTCGCGGTCCTGGGCGTACTGGCGGCCCGACTCCTGGTAGCGCAGCGGCTCGATGCGCTTGTTCCAGCTCAAAGCGTTGAATCCCCCGATGGGCTGGGAGAAGCCCAGCGCCACGGGGCTAGTATTATAGAGGCGCTGCCCGGCACCCTCAAAGCTGTCAAAACGCTGCAGGGCACTGCTTACCGTAATTTTGCCGCCCGTCAGGCCGATTCCCTGCGTCACGGTAGCGCCCACATTTGAAGCGTTGTTACGCACGTACTGGAAGCGGGTCGTACCATCCAACTGCGTCACTGCCAGATAAGCGCGGCTGTAGTCGGGCAATACGCCTTCCAGGACCAGCTGGGGCTTGTAGTCGGCGCGGAAGGAGCGGTACTGCCAGTAGCTGGTTTCGCGGGCCGTCACGGCCTGCTTGGCCACGGCCGACTGCGCCAAGGTAAGCTCAATGGCCTGGGGCAGGGTGAGGGCCGGAGCCTGCGCCGAGGCACTGATGGCGGCACCGAGCACCAAGCCTACAATAGCCAGCAGCAGGCCCCAGAGGCGTAGTACTTCCAGGTAAAAAGCAGAGGTTTTCATAGCTCAGAAAAGCAGAAGCGGCGGAATTTTTTACTTGACGGACAGCTCGTTCACTTGCTCGTAGTCCTTCATATCAGTCAGGATGAGCTCTTCGCCGGGGCGCAGACCCTGCACCACCTGCACATAGTCGAAGTTGGCGTCGCCGAAGCGCACGGTGCGGCGCACGGCGCGCCCATCCTGCAGCACAAACACCGACTGCTCACGCCCACCCTGGTAGAAGGGCCCATTTTTCACGCGCGTTACCCGGGGGTGGGCCCGCGTCACCACGTACACCTCGGCGCGCTGGTTGGCCCGCAGCACGGGGTGGTGGTTTTCATCCAGCCGGGCGTAGAAGGTGACTACACCTTTCTCCACGGCCGGGCTGATGGAGGCTATGGTGCCGGTCAGGTCTGTACCGCCCAGGCGCACGCGCACGGCGTCGCCCACGTGCAGGGAGTCGGCGTAAGTGTCGGCCACGGTGGCCCGCACCCGGAACGAGCTGAGGTCGGCCACGCGGGCCAGCACCTGGCCTTTGCTCACGGCCCCACCCACGTCCTCGCTCACCCAGGTAAGCACCCCGGCCTGGTCGGCGCTGATAGTAGCCTGCTGCAGCTCGCGGGCCAACTCGGCAATGCTGCGGGCCTGAATCTGGCGCGTGTAGCCCAGGCCCCGCTCATCGGCCTGGTTGGAGCGGCGCTGGTTGGTCATCTGGCGGCGCACTTTCTGCAATTCCAGCTGGGCAATCTTCAGGTTGAGCTCGGCCTGGCGCACGTTTTCCTGAGTGCCCGAGCCAATGCCCAGCAGGTGCTGCTCGTCGCGCAGGGCCGACTGCAGGCTGCGCACTTTCTCCTGCTGCACCTGCTCCTGGGCTGCCAGGTCGTTGAGGCTGCGCTCCAGGGACAGTTGCAGCACGGTGCTCTTGTTCTGGTTTTGGAGCTGCTCGTCTTGGAGCTTGGCCAGATTGGAGGACGTCATTTCCTTGTCCAGCTCCACAATGGGCTGGCCGGGCTTCACCTCGTCGCCGGCCGTGAGCAGCACCCGCCGGATGGTCGACTGAATGGGGCTGGTGACCACGGCCTCCCGTGCCGGAATCACCAGCCCGGCTGCCGTGATGGTGGCTTCCACGTCGCCGGTTTCGACGGTGGTGGTGAGCAGATCCGCCTGGTTGATGCTGGGGCGCAGCACGCTGCGGAAGCCCCACAATGCGGCAGCTACTGCCAGCAGGCCGGCCAGCACCAGCAGCCAGCGCTGACGGACGCGGCGGTTTTGAATAGTGGAGGAAATAGCTCTGTCCATTTTCGTTCGGTCGTGTAGAGGTTCTGCTCTACCCTAGCCAAGCGAAGTGCCAGTTTTATAAAACCCAATCTTTCAATTATTTATCTACATAATACCTTGCTATCGGCAATAAAAAACTGTCCGATTCCGGACAGGGTGTTCGGAATTGCGCGGGCCATTTTAGGGTACCGGACACCGCCGCAGGCCGGCGTGCGGCGGCTTTTTTCCTTCGTCAGGCAACGGCTCTGTGGGCTTGTCCATCTGGCTCTTTATAAGGTAAGATGGGCGCGCAGCGGCACCCGGTTTCGCCAGGTGCTTGCCTAAGACGGCAGAGCAAAATCAATCAGTCAAAAATATTTCTCGCAAGTACCTTGCGTTGCATAGTACCTTCTGTTACCTTTGGCTTATTGATTCGCAAATACCCCGGCGGCGCGGCTTTTTCCTCCCGCCCCGGCGGCCCCTCCCACCCTGCGCCAATCGGGCCAGGCAGCGTGGCGCCTCCCGGGAACCTCTGGTTCCGGCGGCTCCCCTGGGAACGGGCTTAGCGGCGCTCCTGCTCTGAGCAGGTAGTGCCCCTGCTACTCGTGTCTACATTCCGGGCAAACACCCTTTCCAACGGAGCCGCGGCCGTTGGGGCGGACTCCCTTTGCCCTCTTCGCCCTTCCAACCTCCCTTCTTTTCGATGAAAACTCAGCTACCACTCTACCGGACCCTGCGGGGCCTGGGCCTCCTCACTATGTTCTTTCCGCTGGCCGCCGCTGCCCAGCAACAGCCTACGGGTTCCGTCAGCGGCACCCTGCTCGACCAAAGCAACAAGCAGCCCGTACCCTTTGCCAACGTGGTAGTGCTGCGGGCCCAGGACTCCACGTTTGTGGCGGGCGCCGAAACCGGCGAAAACGGCACCTTCACGCTGGCCTCCCTGGGCATGGGCAAGTACCTAGTGAAAACCTCGGTTATCGGCTACCAGCCCGTGCGCCGCACGGTAACGCTTACCACTGCGGCCCCGGATGTACGGCTAGGCTCTTTCTCGCTTTCGCCTATTACTACTCAATTGAAAGGCGTAACGGTGACGGGCCAGAAGGAAACCGTGCAGAACGACCTGGGCAAGCGCGTCATCAACGTGGAGAAAGACCTGAGCAGCGTGGGCGGCACGGCCGTGAACGTGCTGCAGAACGTGCCCTCGGTGGCGGTGGATGCCAATGGCACCGTGAGCCTGCGCGGCTCCTCCAACCTTACTATTCTGATTGACGGCAAGCCCGCCGGCACCAGCAACGGCGGCGCGGGCTCCGGCCCCCGCCTCGACCAGCTCCCTGCCTCGCGCATCTCGCAGGTGGAGGTGATGACGAACCCCTCGGCCAAGTACGATGCCTCGGGCGCGGGGGTCATTAACATCATCACCAAAAAGGATAAGAAGGAAGGCACCAACGGCCAGATTGGGCTGGTAGCGGGCAACGGCAGCAAGTACGCCCCCACCTTGAACCTGAGCCGCCGCCGGGGCAAAGCCACCTGGAACTTCGGCTACAACGGCCGCGACCAGCGCTTTTCCGACAACTCCCGGGGTGCCCAAACCGCCCGCCTTGAAGATGGCACCCTGATTGAAACGACGCAGGAAGGCAAAGGCACCGAGCGGCGCATCAACCACTCCCTGAACCTGGGCGTGGACTACGAGCTGAGTGAGGAGCAAAGCCTGAGCTTCAGCGTGTCGCCGTCGAAGGAAGGCGAAAAGGGCTTCAACCGCCAGACGCTGACCACGAAAGTTGACGGGGAAAATAAGCCCGACCAGCTGGGCCAGCAGCGTGTGGATGTGGATGTGCGCGTGTGGAATACCGATGCCTCCTACCGCCGCACCTGGGCCAAGCAGAAAGGCCGCGAGCTGACGGCCAACGCCGGTTTCGTGTCCATCACGGGAGAGGTGCCTTTCACCCAGCAGTTGAGCAACGCACCTACCCAGCGCCAGGAGTTTGCCATTGATGCGCGCATCCTGTACGGCACCCTGGACTACACCTACCCACTGGCCAACGGCAAGCTGGAAACCGGCCTGAAAATCCAGACCACGGACAACCACGGTACCGCCGACCTGTTCTCGGCCCCCACCGACCAGCCCAGCGAGTTTGAGCACGATGCGGCCCGCTCCGTGGAGTACAACATTCAGGAAGTGCTGCCCGCGGCCTACGTGACGTACCAGCGCACCCTGGGCCACGGCTACAACCTGCAAAGCGGCCTGCGCACCGAATACACCAACCTGAGTGGTACCGTTCGCGGCGGCACTGGCCGCGTGGGGCTCGATTACCTGAGCTTGTTTCCGTCGGCTACGCTGGCCAAGGAGTTGGGCAAAGAGCCCGGGCAGCAGCGCCTGCAGCTCAGCTACGCCCGCCGCATCGACCGACCCAACTTTATGGAGCAGCTGCCCTTCCAGCTTTACCAGGACGCCCGCAACTACCGCCAGGGCAACCCGGCGCTGCGGGCCGAGTTCAGCCACAACCTGGAGCTGGGCCACCAGCTGAACCTGAGCGGCGGCGCTTCCATCACCGCTACGCTGTTCGGGCGCTTTTCGCAGGACGTGGTGCAGCGGGTACGCGAAATCGACACCATGGCCACACGCCTTAACCAGGCCGGCATCGTAACGGCTGAAACCTACCGCAACTTCGGCAACACCGCCAACCTGGGCGCCGAAGCCACCTGGAACCAGTCGCTCACGAAGTGGTGGCGCGTGGCGGCCTCGGGCTCTTTGTACCGCAATGAGGTAGCCTCCAATGGCTCCAATGGCATCAACCGCCGCACCGTGGCCGGCAACGTGCGCCTGAGCAGCAACTTCACGCCCCGGCCCACGCTCGATGTGCAGCTGACCGGCTCCTGGCGCTCGGCCACGCTCACGGCCCAGGGTCGGCAGCTTTCCTACGGCGGCCTCGACCTGGCTTTGCGCCAGCGCCTGTTCCAGGACCGTGCCGCCCTCACGCTGCGGGTTTCCGACCTCTTCGATACGCAGGTGAGCCGCTCCGAAATCAACACCGACGAGCTGACGGTGCGCAACCGCTACAAAAACGAAACCCGGGTGGGCTGGCTGGGCTTTACCTGGTACATCGGGGCCACCAAGCCGCCCAAGAAAATTGAAAGCCAGCCGCAGGGAGGTGGTGGCGGGTTTGGGGGCTAAGCACACCCGCCAGCCAGGCCAACGAATACGAGTGCTGTGTTTCCGTTGCCCTCTTTCTTCTAGTGCTGTTATACTGCCGGTTTCCTTTGGAGGCCGGCAGTATGTCGTTATAGAAGCTGCTGAGCAGGGCAGGAAGGCAGCCAGTAGCCAAGCCACCTTCTGCTCGCCGGGCTGCACTGGCGGCCGTTCCCTTCCTAGGCTTTCCGCTTGCCTGGCCACCCGGCCCGATGATGTTATGGCCGTGGCCGGCCTGCTCACATCATCGTGCGGTTGACGCCGCCCAGGGGCCCTGTACCTTTGTGCCATTCTTTCGAGGATTACTTCAACCAGTTGTTTTGCTTGTTTTTCTCAGGGTTGAAAGGAGTTGTAAAAAATTCCGCTGCTACAGGCAACCCTCTTTTAGGAAGTCCCATCTAATGGAGTAACAAAGCTTTTCTACGCAGGCACTTACCCGCTTCCCGCTTCGTTTCCCGCCCTCCTTTCCCGCTTCACTCACACCTGCCGGCCAACTGCTCTTCACTCCCGGTCAGCCTGAAAAACAGAACCAAAAAATATTTTTCGAAGGTACCTTGCAAAACATAGTAGTAAGTATTACCTTTGTTTTGTTCTTCCAACTCAGCCCCGCGAAAGTCCTGTTCGCCAGCGTTGGGTAACCGGATTCCGGTCTTTGTTCGGCACCACTGCTTTCTCGCTGCCGACTTGCTTTTTCTCCGGGCTTCCGGAAGCTTCTGCTGCAGAACCGCGGCTACCGCAGTTGCTTTCTTCGCCCAATCCGCCTCCTTCTTTTTGTCTTTCTGAGCTATGAAAACTTTCGCCTTCAACCGCATTCTCCTGGGTTTCACCTTCGTTCTGGCTGGCCTTCAGCTTTCCGCTAGCACTTTCTACAACGGCACCATCACCGGCACGCTGCGCGACGGCGAAACCAATGAGCCCATTCCCAGCGCCACCGTAGCCATCCTGCGGGCCGACGACAACGCCGTGATTCGCACGGTAGCCACCAACGCCGACGGCTCGTTCCAGGTAGGCAAAGTGCCTTTCGGCAAGTACAAGCTGGCCACTACGGTACTGGGCTTCGAGCCCCAGCAGCCACGCATCGTGGTAAATGGCGTACAAACCCGCATTGCCGTAGGTACCGTGCGGTTGCAGCCCCTGGGTGCCCGCAAAGCCGCCAAAACCACCGCTGCCGTTACGGCTCCAACCTGCTCGGTTGCTCAGCCCCAAGGCTAAACCTCCGCTTACTTTCCGCCCCTTTCGCCTTTGGTTCTGGTGGTAGCTATGCACCCGAACAACCCCGCCCGACGAACTGCTCTCCCCGGAGGCAGCCAGTCGGGCGGTGCGCGTTTTAGGCGTTTTGGCACACAAAGCAGGTACCGAGCGGAGCATCTGACTGCTCATCCGGTCATCATAAATTGCATAATTTCCCTATATACTTTACACTCATTATAAAATTTTGTCAATTATATATTTACCTGTCTGCACATTTTAAATTGACCTTCAGCTGTTTAATACATTTTTCCCAAATATCAAAACCGAATAAATTCTCATTCCGTATTACCCTCCACTGTCACTTTTCCCTGTTTCCCTGTGTTATAGTCAGTATGATGGATGTGCAACGCGAGCAATTGCCGGACAGCTACCTGCTGATTATAGCGCCCGACTTCGACCCCAACGACCAGCACAAGCTGGCCCGGGGCCTGCATCGGGCCAGCCGGAGCGAGAAGCGCCTGATCTGCGTGGACTGCAGCCTGCTGACCGAGCTGCCGGAGGATGCCGTGGATTTGTTGCTGGCCTACGACTTCACGCTCCGTTGCCAGCAGCGCCAGCTGGTGCTCTGCCATTTGCCCGAGGCGGCCACGGCGCGGTTTGCTCAGCTGCCGGCCGAAGAAGCGCCGTTGGTAGTGCCTTCCCTGCTCGATGCTCACCGCCTGCTCCTCCCTACGGGCAAGCCGCAGTAGTTTCCCCCCGGCCCGCCAGAGGCTTGCCCGAGTGCCGGGAAGTGTGAGTACCTTCGCGGCCACATTTTGGCATCCGATGAGCGTTCAGAAACCCAGCATCCCGCAAGGCACCCGCGACTTTGGCCCGGCCGTGGTGGCCCGCCGCAACTATATTTTTGGCGTAATTCGCCGCGTATTCGAGAAGTTTGGCTACGCCCCGCTCGAAACGCCCACCATGGAAAATTTGTCGGTGCTCACCGGCAAGTATGGCGAGGAGGGCGACCAGCTGCTGTTTAAAGTGCTGAACTCGGGCGACTTTCTGAACAAGAAAAACGCCGCCGTTACGACTGAAGACCTGGAGGCCGGCTCCAAGAAAATACTGCCCAAAATTGCCGAAAAAGGTCTGCGCTACGACCTCACCGTGCCCTTCGCCCGCTACGTGGTGATGAACCGGGGCACGCTCACCTTTCCCTTCAAGCGCTACCAGATTCAGCCCGTGTGGCGCGCCGACCGGCCCCAGCGCGGCCGTTACCGGGAATTTTATCAGTGCGACGCCGACGTGGTCGGCACCGACTCCCTGCTCTGTGAGGCCGAAATCGTGCTGATGATGTCGGAAGTTCTGAACACGCTGGGCCTCACGGAGCACACGATTAAAATCAACCACCGGGATGTCCTAAGTGGTGTTCGATTCGCTGCAGGTGAAGATCCTAGTAAGGAGTCTGAGTTTTTTGTTGTGCTTGACAAACTGGACAAAATAGGATCTGAGGGAGTCAAACAGGAACTAAAGGAGAGAGGATTCCACAATTTTGGCTTTCAGTGGCTAGAATATTTGCTTAGAACACACGATGGTAATAAGAGGATGTCATCATCTGAGCGGTTGAAGTATGTAAGTTTTATGTTTGAAGATATTATGAGTGACTCAAATGCCGAAGTGGTAGGAAGCAAAGGCATCCGGGAACTTGAAGGCGTATTTAGAATCTTAAAGGATTTCGGCTTCACGCAGTTCGACCAGCTTGAGTTTGACCCCACGCTGGCCCGGGGCCTCTCCTATTATACCGGCTGCATCTTCGAAATCAAGATCAACAACGTGAACATGGGCAGCGTGAGCGGCGGCGGCCGCTACGACAACCTTACGGGCGCCTTCGGGCTGCCGGGCGTGTCGGGCGTGGGCTTCTCCTTCGGCGTGGACCGCCTATACGACTGCTTGGAGGAGCTAAACCTGTTTCCCGAGGCCGTGGCGACTACCACGCGCTGCCTAATAGCCTCCTTCGACGCCGAAACTGCCCGCCTGATGCTGCCCGTGTTGCGCCAGCTGCGCGAGGCCGGCATCCCGAGCGAGCTGTACCCCGACGAAGCCAAGCTGGGCAAGCAGTTCAAGTACGCCGACGCCAAAGGCATTCCCTACGTGCTACTGCAGGGCCCCGAGGAGCGTGCCGCTGGTCAGTTCAAGCTGAAAGAGCTAAGCACCGGCCAGGAACAGCTGCTGAACTGGGATGCGGTGCTGGCCGAGTTGACGAAGTAGATTAGTATATCGTCATGCTGAGCGGAGTCGAAGCATCTCTACCACTTCGTTGGTCGTCATTCCGAGCGTAGCCGAGGAATCCCGCGTGCTGACGTTGGAGGGGTCAACCACACTAGCGAGATTCCTCGGTTGCGCTCGGAATGACGTTCTGGCAAAAAGTATAGTTCTGATTTCACCCTTTGCTTCCCCACGCAGCCCGGACTTGCCCAGATGGTGCGAGTCCGGGTTTGTTTTGGCAATTTTGCTCCTTCCCAGCTTTCCCACCCACCCATGCCCGCCGATTACACCCTAAGCCCCGCCACCCATCTTACGCTCAGCAGCTTGCACCAGCTACTGACCGACAACGCCCGCGTGGTGCTGGCCGCCGACGCCCAGGAGCGCATCCTAGCCTGCCACCGCTACCTCCACAACCGGCTGGAGCAGTCCGACGCGCCGGTGTACGGCATAAATACCGGGTTTGGGGCGCTGTGCAACACCAGCATAGCCCCGGCCGAGCGCGAGCAGCTGCAGGTGAACCTGATGATGTCGCACGCCTGCGGAACGGGCGAAACTGTACCCCTGGAGTTGGTGAAGCTGATGCTTCTGCTCAAGGCACGCAGCCTGAGCTACGGCCACAGCGGAGTGCAGCTAAGCACGGTGCAGCGCCTGCTCGACTTTTACAACCGCGACATTCTGCCCGTGGTCTACCAGCAAGGCTCCCTCGGGGCCAGCGGCGACCTGGCCCCACTGGCGCACCTGTGTCTGCCGCTGCTGGGCCTGGGCCAGGTGCAGTACCAGGGCTACGATCTGGCCGCTACGGATGTGCTGCACCTGTTCAGCTGGCAGCCCCTGCGCCTGGAGGCCAAAGAAGGCTTGGCGTTGCTGAACGGCACCCAGTTTATGCTGGCCTACGGCGTGCACTGTACCCTACGCGCCCAGCGCCTCAGTCGCGCAGCCGACGTAATTGGGGCACTCTCCCTTGAAGCTTTTGATGGCCGCCCTGAGCCATTCGATGAGCGCCTGCACCAGATCCGGCCGCACGCCGGGCAGCTGACCGCAGCCGCCCACCTGCGCGAGCTGCTGACTGGCAGTGAGCTTCAGAAGCAGCCCAAAACCGCCGTGCAGGACCCCTACTCCTTCCGCTGCCTGCCTCAGGTACACGGTGCCTCCCGCGACGCGCTAACCTACGTGGCTCAGGTGATGGAAACGGAAGTCAATGCCGTGACGGACAACCCCAACATCTTTCCCGCGGGCGACGCTATTCTATCGGGCGGCAATTTCCACGGGCAGCCCCTGGCGCTGGCGCTGGACTTCATGGCTATTGCGGTGGCCGAGCTGGGTTCGATTTCGGAGCGGCGCACGTATCAGCTGGTTTCGGGGCAGCGCGGGCTGCCGCCGTTTCTGGTGGCCGAGCCGGGGCTGAACTCCGGTTTCATGATTCCGCAATACACAGCCGCCGGCATCGTGAGCCAGAGCAAGCAGCTGTGCACGCCTGCGTCGGTGGACAGCATTGTGAGCAGCAACGGCCAGGAAGACCACGTGAGCATGGGTGCCAACGCCGCTACGAAAGCCCTGCGCGTGGTGCAGAATACCGAGCAGGTGCTGGGTATCGAGCTGATGAACGCCGTGCAGGCCCTGGAATTCCGCCGCCCGGCCCGCACCTCTCCCCAACTGGAACAAGTAGTTACCGATTTCCGCCAGCGCGTGTCGTTCGTAAGCCAGGACCGAATTCTCTATCCCGATATGCACGCCGCCGCTGCCTTTGTGCGCACCTATGAGTGGCCGTAGCGAAAGTCAGCGCAAAGCATGGCAGCGCCGCCTTATCGTATTCCAGCACCTTAGGCTGAATACACATAAAACATAGCGCGTGCTGACCTTGCAATAGCAGCCGGGTGCTTCATGACGACGAGGTATATGCTGGCCGTTATGCGCTATGCCCTATATACCAAGCCATGCAGGCCGGCTTTTTTTCTGGCGGTTCGTAAGCTTTTTGCCGGCTTCCCCGTTCTGTAGTTTCTCCCAGGATTACCAACCCTTTTGATTCTTGAAGCTGCGGGCCTTTTTATTGCTGATTTTTACCCTTTGTCTGGCGCTGCCTGGCGCCTGGGCGCAGTGCCGGGACACGCCTAATTCCGGGGCCTGCTTCCGGGTGTTTGATGAGGCCACGCGCCAGGAGGTTACAGCCCTGTGCGCGGGGCAGCGCATCCGGCTGCGCGATTGTAGTGGCCGGCCGCTGGACCCGGCCAAAACCTACTACCAGTTTGGCGGCACCACGCTGTGCAGCGGCTTTCAGGATACCACCACCACGCGTACCGTGCCCGCTACGCCGGGTTTGCTGGTCATCAGCCAGAACACCAACTCCAGCGCGGGCACCGGCATCATCTTCTCTCGCCGGCTCACGGTGTACGCCACGCCCGCGCCCTCCTTCAGCGTAACGGCCTGCGCCCCCGGCCGCGTGCAGGTGGCCCTCACCGACCGCACTTACGACCGGTTCACGGTGCAAATAGGCAGTGGGCCAGCTCAGCCGGTAGCGCCTGGCACCACAGCCAGCTACGTGGTACCGGCCGGGGCTACTACCGTGCGGGTACGCGGCTCCTACGCGGCAGCGGGCCTGTGCAGCGCCGAGGCTTCGCAGCCTCTACCCTCCCTGCCCACGCCTGTGGCGCCGCAGCTCCTTAGCCTAATAACCCAACCGACGGGCCTGCAATTCACGTTTGGCAGCCTGCTGGCGCAGTATCAGTACGTGCTGGAAACCGCCGATGCCGCCCAGCCCGGCGGCTACCGGCGCGTGGCCGAAGTGCCCGGCAGCAACTCCACTTATATTTTAGCCTCCCCTACCACCGGTTGCTTCCGACTGCGGCTCACCGATGCCTGCGAGTCGGTAGGCGCGCGGTACGTGACGGCGGAGGGCTGCGCGGTACAGCTGACGGCCGCAGCTGCGGCGGGCCGCAACGAGCTGCGCTGGACTATTGGCAGCACCCCCACCAGCTTCGAGGTAAGCCGTGACGGGCAGGTGGTAGCCCGCCTGGCGGGTGCAAGCCGCTCTTATACCGATGCCAGCGTGGTGTGCGGGTCGGAGTACGCCTACCGCGTAACGGCCATCAACGGCCCGGTGACGGCTACCTCCAACGAAATTAGGGTGCGCGCCGTGACCGGACCGCCCCCACCAACGCCCACCCTCACGGCCAGCTTCGACCTGCGCAACCGCGTGGTGCTGACGGCCGAACCCGCGCCGGCCGGCAGTCAGGCCACGTTCAGCCGGGAGCAGGGCAACGCCACGGTGGTACTCGGCTCAGCCCAGGGCACGTTACTGGACTCTGCCCTGACAGTTGCGCCGGAGCTGCCGGCCTGCTACACGGCCCGGCTGCAGGATGGCTGTGGGCAGACCTCGGGGCCAAGTGCGGCGGCCTGCCCGGTTATCCTCACGGCCCGAGAGCAGGAAACGGCCGGGCAAAGTGCAGTAGCATTGCAATGGACGCCCCTGGACGCGGGCAGCACGACGGCGCGTTACCGCCTGCTGCTCCTGGCGGCCGATGGGCAGGTGCTGCGCGCCCAACCAGTAAACGGCCTTGAAACCCTGGACCTGACCCCGCCCGCCGACCGGCAGGTGCTGCGCTACCGCTTGGAGGCCACTAGCAGCACAGGCACCGTGAGCTACTCCAACCTCGTCACGCTGGTGCGGCCGCTGCGGCTGGTGCTGCCCACGGCCTTCACTCCCAACGGCGACGGGCTGAACGACGTGCTGGAAGTGAAAGGCCGGTTCCTGACTTCGTATCTGCTGATTTTGCGTGACCGGAATGGGCGGGAAGTGTTCCGCAGCACTAGCCGCCGCGAGACCTGGGACGGGCGCGTAAACGGCGCCGCCCCGGTGCCCGGCGTATACGTATTCCGGTTTGAGGCCACCGATGAAACCGGCCGTGTTATCGTGCAGAATGGCTCCGTGACGCTGCTGCGCTGACCGCCAACGTTTGGGTGCGTACTTTTGGCCGCGCCGCGTAGGTAGTGCCTCAAGCAACGAACTACCCGCCTACCGCATCTTCTCCCCTACTTCAACCGACTAAACCAACGACGCTATGTTTGACATGATGGGCATGATGGGTAAAGTAAAAGAGCTTCAGGAAAAGATGAAGCAGGCCCAGGACGAGCTGCAATTCCTGACCGCCACGGCCGAATCGGGCGGGGGACTGGTGAAGGCTACGGCCAACGGGCAGCGCCGCCTGCTCAAGCTCGACATCGACGAAAGTCTGCTCTCCGGTCCCGACCGCGACATGCTGGCTGACCTGGTAGTAGCCGCCGTGAATAAGGTGATGGATGATGTGGCCAACCAGGCCAAGGAAGAGCTCAAGCGCAAAACCTCCGGCCTGATGCCCAACATTCCGGGCCTCGACTTCGGCAGCCTTGGCCTCTAGTCCGCTCCCGCCCGCCGGCCCCTGCACCGACGTGGCGGTAGTTATTCTGAACTGGAATGGCCGCCACTGGCTGAAGCAGTTTCTGCCCGCCGTGGTAGAACACGCCGATGGCGCCACCATTGTGGTAGCCGACAACGCCTCCACAGACGACTCCGTGGCCTGGCTGCAACAGCATTTCCCGGCCGTACGCCTGCTGCTGCACGCCGAAAACCTGGGCTTCTGTGAAGGCTACAACCACGCCCTGCGCCAGCTCGACTTCCGGTACTACGTGCTGCTGAACTCCGACGTACAGGTGACGCCCGGCTGGCTGCTACCGCTACGAGAATTGCTGGAGCGCGACGCCACCATTGCCGCCTGCCAACCTAAAATCCGTGCATTCAATCAGCCCGAAGCGTTTGAGTACGCTGGGGCCGGCGGCGGCTACCTCGACCAGTTGGGCTACCCCTTCTGCCGGGGGCGCCTCTTCGATACCCTCGAAACCGACCACGGCCAGTACGACGACTCCCGGCCCGTGGCCTGGGCTACCGGCGCCTGTATGCTGGTACGAGCCTCAGCCTGGCACGCGCTGGGTGGGCTGGAGCCGGCATTTTTCGCCCACATGGAGGAAATAGACCTGTGCTGGCGGCTGCAAAATGCGGGCTACGGCGTGTGGTACTGCGGGCAAAGCACAGTATTCCACGTGGGCGGGGGCACCCTGCCGAAATCCAACCCGCGCAAAACCTACCTCAACTTTCGCAACGGGCTGGCGCTGGTCTACAAAAATGCCGCCCCGGCCGAGCTGTTCGGCACGGTAGCAGCGCGGGTGTTGCTGGACTGGATAGCGGCGGCGCGGTTTCTTACGCAGGGCGCCTGGGCCGATGCGCAGGCTATTGGGCGGGCGCACTGGCATGTGTGGCAGCAGCGCGCCTACTGGCGGCAGCGCCGGCAGCTGGGCCGGCCGCACCTGCGGGTAGCGGAACGGGGCGGTACGTATGCGGGCAGTCTGGTATGGGCGTACTTCGTGCGGGGCGTGCGGACGTTTCGGGACTTACAAATCCCAGACGGTGCTGCGCTGCCGGCGCATGGCCCGGCGCACGTTCATCCAGAACGCCAGCGCGAAGTAGAGCACGATGGGTGAGCCAAACGTGAAAAAGGAAGCATACACGAACGAGAGCCGCACACTGCTGGTCGAAAAGCCCAGGCGCTGGCCCAGCGTGTTGCACACGCCAAAGCTCTGTTTCTCGATGAAGTCGGTTAGTCGTTTCATAGCTCTTTTCTGCAACAGCCGCCACCCCGGGCTAACCTTGTGTAAATTATGCTACTGGCCGGAAATACCCAAGACTTTCTTCGCTAATTCAAGGCAAGTTACGGCGGTTGGCGGCAGTTTTCCGTTTGATGTCCGAAATTCCGCCCGCTGATCCGCTCCGTTTTCTATGCCCAACCTATTGCGTCTCTTCCCTCTGGTACTGCTGGTCAGCGCGTTGCTGCCGAGTTGTACGCTGCCGCGTATGCTAAAGGTTGCGGGCGAAGGCCAGCAAGTGGCCATACGGCCCGCCGTGCTGGAAACTAATGGCGAAAACGTCCTCTTTGAAGTGCAGGCCCGCGTGCCGGCCCGGCACCTGCGCAAAGGCTACGCCTACGGTTTACGTCTGAGCTACCGCTACGACAACAACCTGCGCGAAGACACCGTGGGCCGCGTCGGGTTTGCTTCGGGCGAGTACGTGTACGATGAGGAGCGTAAGGACCTGCTGGTGGCTACCAGGCAGTTCAACATTCCCTTCGTGCCGCGCAAAAACCCCGGGCAGCTGCTGGCTACGCCCGAAGCCCAGCAGCTGAAGCCCAACGGCAAGCGCAAAACCGGCAAGCCTTTCGTGGTGGCCCGGGGCATCGTGACGACCAGCCGCCTGGTGGTGCGCCCGGATTCGCTGATTCCGTATTTGCCCGAGCCGCCCGCCAACCTGGCCGGGGGCGGTACGCGCGTGCTGCCCTTCTTCTTCGACACCGGCGAAAGCAAAATCCGCAACTACCTGGGCACCAACGTAGCTGCGCTGGAAGAATTTATCGAAGCCAATCAAAAAACCGAACTGGTGATGGTAGTAGCGGCCAACTCGCCCGAGCCCCTGGAAACCAAAAACCCGCGCCTGGCCGAACAGCGCACCCAGGCCCTGGTGAAATACTTCAAGAACCGTATCGACGTCAACTCTTACCTGAACTCGGTTAGCGCCGTGCGTTTCGAGACGAAAGCCTACCGCAACCGCTGGGACCTGTTCATGCAGAAAGTGCAGGAGTCGGCGCTGCAGCCCGCGCAGGTCGATTCGATTATTACTATTCTGAATGAGGCAAAGGGCACGTTTGCCGAGCGGGAGGAGCAGCTGCACCGGCTTTCCTATTTCGATTACCTGGAGCAGTACATCTACCCGGTGATGCGCTTCGGTACGGTGGCTGTGCAATACTCGGCTCCCCAGCGCTATGAGTCGGAAATCTACCTGCTCTCCAAGAAGATTGTGGACAAGCAGATGGAAGCCGATGCCCTCACGCCGGAGGAATTGCGCTACTCGGCCACGCTCACGCCCCTGCTGGCCGAAAAGCAGCGCATCTACGAAACGGCCATTGCCACCACCGGCCGCTGGGAAGCCTACCACAACCTGGGCGTGGTGCTGGCCGCCCGCGCTGACAAGGAAGTGAGCCTGCGGGTGAAGAAGGCCTACCAGCGCCGGGCCGCCACCAACTTTATCCTGGCCGCGCACCGCAACCCCACGGCTCTCACCTTCTACCGGGCCGCCACAGCCTACCACCGCGCCGGCGACAAGCTGGAAGCTCTGCAGAGCTACGACTACGCCATCAAGCTCGGCGGCCCGCGCCCCATTCTCAACCAAGTGTTTGCCGATAAGGCCGCCCTGGAAATTGAAATCGGGCAGCCCGAGGACGCCCTGCGCAGCATCAGCTTCAGCGACAAATCCTACCAGAACACCATGAACCGCGCGCTGGTGTACCTGCTCAAGGACAACCCCGCCGGGGCCGCCACCATCTACCAGGAAGCCCTGCAAATCAAGCCCAACGATCCGCTGGCTTACTACTGTCTGGCTATTATTGCCGCCCGCCAGCAGGATGCCGCCACCATGGGCCTGCACCTGCGCCGCGCCGTACAGCTCGACCGTAGCTTCGCCCAGCGCGCCGTAGAGGACCTGGAGTTCCGGGAGTTTGCGGGGAATAGGGCGTTTGTGGAGGCGCTGAAGTAGGCTATTTTTTATATTTTACAGACAAATAATTATCAATTTTTTCATCGTATGTCTCAGCTATTTTTAGCTCTGTTGCTAGACCCAACAGCCATACTTGGGCTGGTAAAGGTGGTGTTCATATTGGGTACCATTGTTATCGTTGGCGCCGTTGTGATGAGCAGTATTTCTCTTCTTAAGTCAGAATCGCCTATTTCTAGAACTGTAGGATTCACTTTACTGGTCTTTCTGTTGCTTATCGGGCTGCTTATCGTATTTCGTCTTGCATAGCAGGAAAGATGGCGTCGATTCGAGACCGGCTTTTCTCATTATTTCATCATTACGCTTCTATTTGCCCGGCCGCCTTCCTCGTTGTAGCTTTACGGGCCGGAATTTTTCCGGCCTTTTCTTTTTGATTTCGACTTTCTGTCACTGACCGACTGACTATGCGGACCATCCAATTCCGGGAAGCCCTGCGTGAAGCCATGTCCGAGGAAATGCGCCGCGACCCGCGCGTGTTTCTGATGGGCGAAGAAGTAGCCGAGTACAACGGCGCCTACAAAGTAAGCCAGGGCATGCTGGACGAGTTTGGCGCCGAGCGGGTGATTGACACGCCCATTGCCGAGCTGGGCTTTGCCGGCATCGGGGTGGGCGCGGCCATCAACGGCCTGCTGCCCATCATCGAGTTCATGACCTTCAATTTCTCCCTGGTGGCCATTGACCAGGTGATTAACTCGGCGGCCAAGATTTACTCCATGTCGGGCGGGCAGTACTCCTGCCCCATCGTGTTCCGCGGGCCCACCGGCAACGCGGGCATGCTTTCCTCGCAGCACTCCCAGAACTTCGAGAACTGGTACGCCAACTGCCCCGGCCTGAAAGTGGTGGTGCCGTCGAATCCTTACGACGCCAAAGGCTTGCTGAAATCGGCTATCCGCGACCCGGATCCAGTGATTTTCATGGAGTCGGAGCTGATGTACGGCGACAAGGGCGAGGTGCCCGAGGAAGAGTACCTGCTGCCCATCGGCAAAGCCAACGTGGTGCGCCCCGGCGACAGTGTGACCCTGGTGAGCTTTGGCAAAATGATGAAAATTGCCCTGGCCGCTGCCGACGAGCTAGCTAAGGAAGGCATCAGCGCCGAGGTAATTGACCTGCGCTCCGTGCGCCCCATCGATTACGATACGCTCATTGAATCGGTGAAGAAAACCAACCGGATGGTGGTGGTGGAAGAAGCCTGGCCGCTGGCCAGTATCAGCTCGGAGCTGGCCTACATGGTGCAGCGCCGCGCCTTCGACTACCTCGACGCGCCCGTTATCCGCATCACCTGCGGCGACGTACCGCTGCCCTACGCGCCCACGCTCATTGAGGCCTCACTGCCCAACGTAGCCCGCACGGTGAAAGCCGTGAAAGATGTGCTGTACGTAAGCAAATAGCCGGCTTTACATTACACAAAACGGCCCGCCACCATCCGGTAGCGGGTCGTTTTACGTTTGTAGCCTGCGGTTGTCAAGCAGCTACAGGGCTCCGGCCCGGATTGGAAATTTCCGTACCTTTTGCCTTCTGCCACCCCTACTCCCGCCCCATGAACCACCGTTTACATGTCCGTTTCGAGCAGCTAGAGCGCGCCACCGAGAAGCTGCTGAACTCCGCCGCTGCCCTAGGCGACACGCGCGCCCATCAGTCCCCGGGCCCCAACCAATGGTCGGCGGCGCAGGTAGTGCAGCACTTGCTGGTAGCGGAGCAGGGCATTGGGCAGTACATCGGGAAGAAGGTGCAGCAGGAAGAAGGACTGTTGAAATCGGGCGTGGGCGCGCGGCTGCGGGCGGGGCTGCTGCGGGTGCTGTTGCGGGCCCCGTTTCTCAAGTTCAAGGCGCCGGCCCGCTTAGCAGCCCTCATGCCCGAGGGTGCTGCCGTGCCGCCGCTGCCGCAGCTCCGCACCGACTGGGCTACCTCACGCCGCCAGCTGGAGCGCCTGCTCAATGAGTTTCCGAGCACGCTGCTCGACAAAGCCATTTTCAAACATCCCCGCTCGGGTATGCTCAACATCTACCAGACCCTGGATTTCATGGTCGACCACGTGCTGCACCACCAGCGGCAGGTGCAGCGCATCGGCAAGCAGCTGGCCTGAAAACGCTGCCCCGGCTATAGCAGCCCGAGCTTCAAGGTCACGCCCGCCGACATACCGTTAAGGGCCTTCGACGACGTGTCCGGCAGGTTCAGGCCGGTCGTCATTCGGTATGAAGCCCCGGCGCCGAGGGCGACGAACCTGAGCAGGTTGACTTCCAGCTGCACCCCGGGCTCCACTAGCAGGAACTCATCGGCCTGATAGCGGTAATAAGGCCCATTCAGGCTGCCTTCCCTGGTAGCGGCGCCGGCCCCGAGCAGCACGGGAAACGTCAGGTGAATGGCTTTGCCCGCCGGAAACATGGGCTCCAGGTAAATACCGCCGTAAGCCGCCGCCAGGTAATCAGCAGGCGTATCTGCGGGGTCGTTCCAGCGGTTGGGAAGGCGCCCATTGGTCAGGGCGGTGCCACCCAGCCCCAGCGCAAACGAGCGGTTGAAGCTGACGCCAAGGCGGCCCGTGACGGCCAGGGCATCCTGCCCGGCCAGGCGGGCATACTGCGCGGAGGCCGCCACGAAAAAGCCGCAGTGGGTTCCCGGCCGGAGCAGGGTTTGAAGGGCGGGCTGTTCTGCTTGCTGAGCAAAGGCTGCGGTGCTGGCCAACAGGCTCAGGCTGGTAAGTAGTGTTTTCATAGGTAAGTGAGAAGTTTGTAGAGGTAAGAGCCGCTGCCAGCTGTTTACCCCTATGCGCCTACCTAACTTTTTTTCTCACCCGCCCTCAGCTCCTGATTTCCGGCCTGCCTTGTCGTTTTTGCAGAGCGTGGAGTTTTAAAGCAAAGCGTCCTACCAGGCCTGAGCAGAGCCTGATAGGACGCTTTACGATATCGAAATTTACGAAATATGCCGGCTGCTACCGCGCCGCCTGGGGCACAGTGAGCTTACAGGCAAGCAAACCAGCTCCGCTCGTTTACCTGCACAGCAGCGGCCAGACAGCCTTCTTCCTTTTTACTCGCGGATCAGCTTGAGCGTCTGGCTTTGCTTGCCCTGCTGCACGCGCACGAGGTATACCCCCATGGCCAGGTCTTTGGTGGGCAGCAAACTCAGCGGGCTGGTGCCAACGGGCAACGAACCGGTCCGGCTGAATATCGTGCGGCCCAGGGCATCGGTCAGCTGCCACTGCACGGGGCCCGCCAGAGCCGTGCGCACCAGCAGCGTAGGTGTTTCGCCGGTGTGGAGCGGATTAGGATAGAACTGCACGGCAAAGCCTACCAGCCCCAATACACGCACCGTGCGTACCGGCGAAAGGCTGGCCGTGCCATTTCGGTCAACCTGGCGCAGGCGGTAGTACACCAAGTCGGTGGCGTAGCGGGAAATGCCTTTATCCACCAGCTGGTACTGCTGCGGCTGAGCCGTGGTACCGTGCCCGGCTACCGTGCCAATGCGGCGGAACGTTTGCCCATCGGCGCTGGCCTCCACCTCGAACCGGTCGTTGTCTTTCTCCGAGGCCGTGGTCCAGCGCAACAGCGCATCGTCGGCGCGGGGCTCGGCCGTAAAGTTCGTCAGCTCCACTGGCAGCGGGGCGTTGCTGTTGCTCACCGTGAGGGTGCCCAGCTGCGTCACGGCCGCCGTAAAGCTGCGGTTGCTGGCGCTGGCCGCCGCGCCCTGCCGCACCCAGGGTCCGGCAGCGGTGGCCGCCCGCCACAGCTGGCCCGGCAGGCTGGTATCAAATCCGTTATCATCGTCGCTCACCCAGCTTAGCGTCACGGCTACGGGCTGGGCTGGCTGGGTGGCGGCCACGGCCCACACCCGGTCGATGCCCTTTTGCGTGGCTTCCAGGTTCTGGCCGTAGCTTACCCCGGCTGCCTGCAGACCCGCCGTGCGCGTCACGGTCACGGCTCCCAGGCTCTGGCCGTTGGGGTTCAGCACGAGCCCATTGCTGAAGTCAACCGAACCAGTAGAGGAATTTACGGCCGCGCGCAGGACGCGCAGGTTGCCCTGCACGTACCGGCCGGCGGCCTCCCCTACTACGCTGGCCCCATCGGCTAGGGTGAGGGTAGCCAGCGGCGTGGTGGCGCCCAACGGCGCCGTGCGCACCATCCCGCTCAGCAGGGTAAGCTGGCCGGTGAGGGTGAGGTCGGTTGGAATGCTGAGGGTGCGCTGGCCGGTGGCCCCGGTATTGTTGAGGATGAGGTTGGACACAACGGCCGAGCCGGGTTGGAATACCTGGTTGGTGGCGCCTGTGAACTGCAGCTGACCCGAGGAAGTAAGCGTGCCTTCGTTGGTCAGGTCACCGGTAAGCTGCAAAGTGCCTGCGTTAGTAAAAATGCTGGTGGCCTTGCTTTGCAACCCGCCCTCCACATAGAGCGTGGCGCCGGCTTCCACCGTCAGTGTGCCGCCGTCGTTGGTGAGGGTTTGGGCGAAACCGGCCAGCGAGGGCAACAGCAGGGCAAGGGTAAATGAAAGTTTCATACGCAAAGAAGAATCTACTGTGAAAAGAGACAGCCCGGGCCAGCAAGCGGCCTGACTACGCTCTACTACTTATTTGTGAGCCTCAGCACTGCCAGTTTCCAGGCGCCGCAGCCGGGCCTCAAAGGCTTCGGTGGCGGCAGTTGCCTGGGCGGCCTGGGCTTCGGCCGAGGTGGCGCGGGCTTTTAACGCCTGAATTTCGGCCTGCTGCTGGTCGATGAGCTTTTGCTGGTCCTGAATGGCCTGCACGAGCAGGGGCGTGAGCTTGCCGTAGTCCACGGCCCAGGCCCGGCTCACGGTGGTGCCCGAGTCGCCCGGGCTCACGGCCTCCGGGTACACCCGGAACAGGTCCTGGGCCAGAAAGCCTGTTGTCCGATTTGCCGCCCCCGTGCCGATGAAGTTGTAGTCCTGCACCCGCAGCTTGAGCAAGTCACTCAGGCCGTAGTGCGTAGGGCGGATGTTCTCCTTCAGGCGCCGGTCCGAGGCCGTGTTGTAGTACACCGTGTTGCCGCTCAGGTTGGCCCCGATAGCGCCGATCAGGCCCACGCCGGCCTTGTTGAAGACAATCAGCTCCGAGGACGTGTTGCTGACGGAGTTGGTGGCCGGGAAGTTGAGCGTGAGCATGCCCGTGGGGTCGGTGCTGGTCGAAGTCAGAATCAGCTGCTGAGCGTCGCCGCTTTCGATGTCGAGCTTGGCGTCGGGCGTGACGGTGCCCAAGCCTAAGTAGCCGTTGTCGATGAAGCGCGCCCACTCCGTCACATTGTTGCTCGCGTCCGATTTGCCGAAGCGCACGCCGGCGTAGATGTTGCCGCCACCTTTCTGATTGAGCACCCAGGTTTCGCCCTCGCCGTTCGAGCGGTTCCACTGCAGGTAAGCGCCCTGCCGGCTGATGGCGTTGCTGCTGCGGGCCAGGATGCCGCCTTCCACGTCCAGCGCCTGTGTGGGTCCCGTATTCCCGATGCCCACGCGGCCTGACCCGGAAAAGGTGAGGTTATTACCGTTCAACGGTACGTCGGTGGTCGCCGTGAGGGGGCCCAGGCGCAGTGTGGTTACGCCGCCGCTGGTGCTGCTGCTCAGGCCGGGGCCGGCCGTCACCAGCGGTAGCAGTACCGTGTTGCCGCCGCTGATGCTCAGGTTCGACCCGCTCACGCTCAACGTGGGCGCGGTGCCCGAGGAAAACGAGCCGTCGGGGTTCACCGTGACGGGCCGGCCGGTGCTGGCCCCACTGAACACTTTCAGCTTGTCGTTGTCGGCATCGGTCACGTAGGCGGTGGTGCCGCTCACGGCCACCCCAAACGGCCGGTTGGTGCCCAGGGTAGCGAGCAGGGCGGGCGCGGCGGGGTTACTCACGTTGAAGAGCTGCAGGGTGTTGCCGGTTTCACTGATGGTGTAGGCCGTGGTGCCGCTCAGCACCACGTCGCTGACGCCCATCGTCGTGCCGATAGTCCCCAGCGTAGTGACGGAGGCGGAGTTGCCGGCGTTGAAAATCTGCAGCTGGCTGACGTTCGAGTTGTTGTAGCCTACCACGTACACCGTGGTGCCGCTCACGGCCACGCCGGTGGGGTACTGAATGGTGCCGATGGTGCCCGCCAGACTGATGGAAGCCGGGTTGCTGGCGTTGAAAATCTGCACGTTGCTGCTGCTCACGTTGCCTACGTACACCGTGGTGCCGCTCACAGCCACCGACTGCGGGGCGTTGCCCGTGTTGGTGCTGCCCAGCAGAGTCGGCAGCCGGGGGTTGCTCACGTCGAAGACCTGCATGGTCTTGCTGTTGTTGTTTACCACGTAGGCGCGGGTGCCGCTCACGGCCACATCGTAGGTGTTCTCGCCCGTGGCGGCGGTGCCCAGCAGCACCGGAAACCGGGGGCTGCTGATGTCGAAGAGCTGGAGCGTACCGCCCTGGTTGGCCACGTAGAGGATAGTGCCGCTCACCTCCACGCTCATGGGGGCGCTGCCCGTGCCCACCGTGCCCACCGAAACCGGCGCGTCGGGGTTGCTCACGTCGTATATCTGGAGGTTGTCGGGGACGTTATTCACCACGTAGGCCGTCACGCCGCTCACGGCCACGCCGTTGGGAAAGTCGCCGGTGTTGGCCTGGCCGGCCGCCGTGGGCGTGCTGGTAGTGGGCGTGCTGGTAGTGTACACCGGGGCATTGATGCCGAGGGTGCCATCGGCCAGCACCACGGGCAGGCGGCTGCCAGAGCCGGCCAGGCCGCGCACCCGCACATTGCCGTTCACGTCGAGCTTCTGCTGGGGGTCGTTGGTGCCGATGCCCACGTTGCCGGCGCTGGTCACGCGCAGGCGCTCGGCCTCGGCGCCGCTGGCCCCGGACGTGATGAGCACGTTGCCGCCCTCGCGCCCGGCCAGCAGCAGGTTGCCCCCGTTGGTGCGCAGTACCGCGTCGCCGGCCCGGGCCAGGTCGGAGTAGTTGCCGGCGCTCTGGGCCAGGCCCAGGTTCAGCGAGCCGCTGCCGTTGCTCAGCCCTACCCCGATGGCCTGCGTGGTGGTGCTGAGCCGGATGCTGCCGTCCTTGATTTCCAGCTTCTCGCCCGGGATATTGGTGCCGATGCCCACGTTGCCCCCGTTGAGCAGGGCAAACTGCGCGGTGCTGGTGCTGTTGGCCGAGAGGTAGAGCGTGCCGCCGGTGGTGTAGAGGCCCACGTCGTTGCCGGTGGCATAGTTGCGCTTCAGGCCGTGGTTGCCGTTGCCCAGGTACAGCGCCCCGGCTATGCCATCGACGCGGCCCACCGTAATGGCCGCACTTTCATCCGTCGTGCGCACGTCCAGGGTGGTGGTTGGGCCGGTGGTGCCGGTGCCGACACCCAGCTGCCCGGCCTGGCTGAGCGTCATCAGCGTGCCGGCAATGCCGGAGTTATCGTTGTAGGTCACCCACTGAAACCGCTTGTTGGCCAGGGCCGGCACCCCGAAGGTAAGGGCCTGCGACTCCATGAACAGACCCCAGCGGCCAGCGCCCTGGTAGGTGCCAGAGGCAAAGGAGTCCCAGCTGCGGGTGATAAGCGGACGGTCCTGCTGGTTGAGCACCACACCCAGTCCGCCGTTCACAAAGGCGTTGCCGCCTACGGTGCCAGTGCCGTTGATGTTGAAGCTGGCGGCCTGCTGGGTGGTAGTATTCTGAATAAAGCCGGTACCGGCCGCGGCGGGCGTCAGGTAATCAGTGCCGGCCACGGCCGCCGATACCACGCCGCTACCATTGGCCTTCAGCAAGCCGCTCACGCTACCTGCCCCACCCTTGGTGGCCGGCACCACATTGTTGTAGGTAGTGGCTGCACCAGTGCTGGTGATGTCGCCTGTTAGGTTAGGCACAGCAGCGGCGGTAGTCTGGGTGGTGCCGTCGGGAAATT
The DNA here is from genome assembly GCF_015773195.1 of Hymenobacter guriensis. Classification (GTDB taxonomy): domain Bacteria; phylum Bacteroidota; class Bacteroidia; order Cytophagales; family Hymenobacteraceae; genus Hymenobacter; species Hymenobacter guriensis. The sequence goes on along the minus strand of NZ_JADWYK010000013.1, from coordinate 8,886 downwards.
TGAAGCCGCCGCTGGTGCTGTACACTGTACCGGCCACCTCCAGCTGCTGGCTGGGGGTGCTAGTACCGATGCCCACGTTGGTGGAGGCCAACACCGTCAGGGCCGGCACCGACTCCAACGCCGCGGGCGTGGTCAGGTAGGTTTTAAAGGCCAGGTCGACGTCGGTGCCCGGAAAGCCCTGGGGTATAGCCGTGCCCCCAGCGTAGGGGTTGCTACTCTGGAAAAAGAAATACACGCGCCCCGAGGTCGTTTCCACGTTCAGCGTATACACCTGGCCGGCCGTCAGCAGGACCGGGGTAGGCAGCACGATGGTCTGATATACCAGCGTCGAACTGTAGCTGAGGTTCGTGATGGGAAATACCTGGGTGCTGAGCAGGGTGCCGCTGGTGCCCGCCCCCTGGTACAGATTGAAGGTAGCCTGGCCGGCGCCGGCATCGTGCATACCAATTTCGACCCGCACCAGCCGGTTGCTGCTGCCCGCCGTGAAGGACTGACTGGCTCCTACCTTGAAATCCGAGCCCGAGCTCTGCCCCTGCTGCTGGTCGACGCCCACGCCGGCCGGGTTGATTTTTTCTCCATTTACCTGCAAAGGTCCCGCCGGACTGGCCGTGCCAATGCCCACATTGCCGCTGTCATCAAGGCGCAGGCCGCCGGTGCCGTTGTTGGAGAGCGTCTGGTTGTTGAGCTTCAGGCTTTGGGTGGCCGTGTGGTTGCCCAAGTTATCAGCCCCCAGCAGTTGCCAGTTGGAGGCAGTAGCCGTGCCGGCGTTGTAGTAAAAGCCGGGCATGCCGCCGGTCTGGTACACCAGCAGCCCGGCCGCCGGGCTGGCAATGGCCGAGGCGGCAGCCACGCGAGGTAGCAGCAACCCTTTGTCGGAGCTCACAATATCGAGGGCGGCCGAAGCGTCCGGGGCCGTGGTGCCGATACCCACCGCGCCGGTGGGTGTGGTTTGGGCCTGGGCGGCCAGAGGCGCGGCGGCCAGCAGCAGGGCGGTGAGCGAAGCGAGAAAGTAGGAGTTTGTCATCAAGCGAAGAAAAGAGGCGGGCAGAAGAAACCGGGGCTGAAGTGACCGGCAGCAAGCGGTGCGGCCAACTAGCAGCAGCCCCTACAATACTCCGACACGCTGGCCCCGCTTTCCTAAAGAGGAGCGTAGACAAAGTGTAGACAACCCAGATAAATAATTAATATCCAGTCATTATCTTTTCTATCAACCCTAAAGTCGGCACCCGTCTTAGGCAGTGACGACCTTAGCTGGCTAGCCCCTGAACGCCGCGACGCCCCCGGCCCAGTGGACCGGAGGCGTTGCTATTGCGCAGCCATTACGGCTACTTCTGAGCCTGAGCTTGGCTGTCCTCCAGGCGACGCAGCCGCTGCTCGAAGCTTTCGAGCGTGGCCGTGGCCTGGGTGGCTTTGGCTTCAGCCGAGGTGGCGCGGGCCTCCTGGGTTTTGGCCTGGGCCTGCAGGGCGGCGTTCTGCTTTTTCAGCTCCTCAATCTGGGCTTGCTGCTCTTGGATGGCTTGTACGAGCAGGGGCGTGAGCTTGCCGTAGTCCACGGCCCAGGCCCGGCTGACCGTCGTGCCCGAGTCACCCGGGCTCACGGCCTCCGGGTACACCCGGAACAAGTCCTGGGCCAGAAAGCCTGTTGTCCGATTCGCCGCCCCCGTGCCGATGAAGTTGTAGTCCTGCACCCGCAGCTTGAGCAAGTCACTCAGGCCGTAGTGCGTAGGGCGGATGTTCTCCTTCAGGCGCCGGTCCGAGGCCGTGTTGTAGTACACCGTGTTGCCGCTCAGGTTGGCCCCGATAGCGCCGATCAGGCCCACGCCGGCCTTGTTGAAGACAATCAGCTCCGAGGACGTGTTGCTGACGGAGTTGGTGGCCGGGAAGTTGAGCGTGAGCATGCCCGTGGGGTCGGTGCTGGTCGAAGTCAGAATCAGCTGCTGAGCGTCGCCGCTTTCGATGTCGAGCTTGGCGTCGGGCGTGACGGTGCCCAAGCCTAAGTAGCCGTTGTCGATGAAGCGCGCCCACTCTGTCACGGCGTTGTTCACGTCCGATTTGCCGAAGCGCACGCCGGCGTACTGGCCGCCGCCGCCCTGCTGGTTGAGCAGCCACGTCTCTCCTTCCCCACCCGAGCGGTTCCATTGCAGGTAGGCGCCCTGCCGGCTGATGGCGTTGCTGCTGCGGGCCAGGATGCCGCCTTCCACGTCCAGCGCCTGCCGGGGGTCGGTGGTGCCGATGCCCACGCGGCCCAGGTAGTTCCAGTACAGCACCGACTGCTGGGTAGTGCCGCGCTTGATGCCCAGGATACCCGTGTCATAGCCGTAGAGCACGGGGCCGTCAGTGGTCAGGTTGTTCCAGGTTTTAGCGGCCCCGTACCAGCCCAGGCCGTGGTTGGTGTCTTTCAGCAGCAGGTCGTTGGCGGTGGTCAGCTGCAGGTTCTGGGTGGCGGTGTGGTTGCCCAGGTTGTCGCCCAGGCTGCTCAGAGCCAAGCTGTTGCCCCCGCTGATGGTCAGGTTGCCGTTGCCTACGCTCAGCAACTGCCCGTCGGTATCGGTCACGGAGCCGCCGCCGAAGCCCCCAATCGACGTGAGGCTAATCACGCCATTACTTTTGAAGATGGTCTGCGCCTCGTTGGTGTTCGAGGCGTCAGGCAGCACTACGCTGGTGCTGTTGGAAAGGCGTAGCGTGTTGTCGTCCAGCGTCAGCTGCTGGGCGTCAGTATCCAGGTCGGTGAAGGAGCCGCCGCCATTCGACAGGGTGACGGTGTTGCCGCTCTTGGTAATGGTTTGCAGCTCGTTGGTGGCCGAGGCGTCGGGCAGCGTCACGCTGTTACCCCCGCTAATGCTCAGGCTGCCGCTGCTCACGGTCAGCGTCTGGGCGTCGGTGGGCAGGGCCTGGGTGCCCAGGGTACCATCGGCGGCGGCCGTTACCATACGGGCGTTGCTGCCAGCCAGGCTATTGAGCTTGGTAGCGCCGCTTACCTGCAGGGCGCCGTTTATCGTGGCGCTGCCCGCCGTGAGCTGCCCACCCACGGTGCCAGCGCCGCTGATGTTGAAGTTACTGCTGGTCTGCTGGGTGGTAGTATTCTGGATAAAGCCCGTGCCGGCCGCAGCCGGGGTCAGATAATCAGTGCCGGCCACGGCCGCCGATACCTCGCCGCTGCCGTTGGCTTTCAGCAGGCCGCTCACGCTGCCGGCCCCGCCCTTGGTGGCGGGCACTACGGCGGCGTAGCTGGTGGCATTGCCGGTGCTGGTGATGGCGCCCGTCAGGTTGGCGTTGGTGGTCACGGTGGCGGCGTTGCCGGCCGTGGTAGCGTAGGTGGCCGTGGCCGCGTTGCCGGTGGTGCTCTGGTTGAGGATGGGGAAGTCGGCCACCTGGGCGGCGGCTACGGTGCCGCTGCCATCGGCCTTGAGAATACCGCGCACGCTGCCGGCGCCGCCTTTGTCGGCGGGCACTACATTGTTGTAGGTGGTGGCCACGCCGACGCTCGTGATGTCGCCCGTCAGGTCGAAGGGGGCGGCGGCGGTGGTCTGGGTGGTGCCGTCGGGGAACTGGAAGCCGCCCGTGCTGCTGTACACCGTGCCGGCTACTTCCAGCTTCTGGGTTGGCTCACTGGTGCCGATGCCCACGTTGGCCTGGTCGCCCAGCACCACGGTGTTGCTTTGCGTCAGCGTCACATTGGCGCCCAGGGCCGTAGCGTTTTCAATGTTCTTATGGCTGATGTCGGGGCCGCTGTTGGCGCCGATGGCCGTGTTGTTGGTGCCTTCCTCGTTGGCGCTGCCGGCCAGGTAGCCGCTGAACACGTTGTTGGAGCCCAGGGTATTGCCCAGGCCACTGCCGAAGCCGCTGAACACGTTGTTGTTGCCTTCCGTGTTGCTCACCCCGCTGTTGAAGCCTTCGAACTGGTTGAAGGAGCCGGTGGTGTTGAAGTAGCCGCTGCGCGTACCCACGAAGTGGTTGGCGTTGCCCAGGGTGTTGGAGTAGCCGCTGTGGTAGCCCGAGAACAGGTTGCCCGCGCCGTCGGTGTTGGAGTAGCCGCTCTGAAAGCCAATGAACTGGTTGCCGGTGCCGGTGGTATTGGCGTAGCCAGCCTGGTAGCCGCTGAACAGGTTGCGCGAGCCGACGGTGGTGAGTTGCCCGGCCTGGTAGCCGATGAACTGGTTCTCAATCCCCGTGCTGGCCGTCTCGTCGGCCAGCAGAATGCGGCCGGCCTGGTAGCCCAGCAGCAGGTTGTGGCCCACGCCGTTCTGGGCCAGGTTCAGGCCGCCATCGGGCCGGATGCCCAGGCCCACCACGGTGCCGATGTCCTCGCCGTTAGTGCCCGTGAGGCCCCGGGTGGCAATGTGGTTGCCCAGGGTGTCGCCGACAGTGCCAGCGGGCAGGTTCGCCGCCGCCACCAGGTTGCCGCTGGCGTCTACCGTCACCAGGCGGGTGCTGGCGCCGTCGCCCAGCCCTTCGAGCCGGACGCTGCTGCCGCTGCCGCCCACGTGAAGCGTAGCGGTCGGCTCACTGGTGCCGATGCCCACGTTACCGCTATTCTGCAACACGAAGTGGTTGTTCTGGCCCGAGCCGTTGGCCGAGAGGAATACGTCGCCGGCCGTAGTGTAGAGGCCCACGCTGTTGCCGTTGCCGTTGTAGCCGCGCAGCACGCCGTGGCCGGGGTTGCCCAGATACAGCCCCCCCCCCGTTTCGCCCACCGTGCCTACCGTAATGGCGGGCGCCGAGTTATTGGCCGTGCGCACGTCGAGGGTCGTGGTGGGGCTGGTGGTGCCGATGCCCACGCGGCCGGCCACGTAGCCGTTGCCGCTGATGTTGAAGTTGCTGCTGGCTTGCTGGGTGGTCTGGTTGAGAATGAAGTTACCGCCCAGGCTGGATGCGGGTACCGTGCCCAGCTGCCCGCCGGCCGTGTTGGTCACGATGCCGGCCGTGCTCAGGCCCGGCAGCGTCACGGTGCTGGTGCTGCTGCCGATGGTGGTGCCGGCTGTGCCGGTGGTGTTGATGTTGGTCTGGCCCCGCAGGGTGGTAGCGCCCGTCACGGCGGTAGCGCCGTTGATGGCGGCGCTGCCGGCCGTGAGTTGCCCGCCCACCGTGCCCGCGCCGCTCACGTTGAAGTTGGCGCCCGCCTGCTCCGTGGTTTGGTTCTGCACGAAGTTGGCACCGGTGGCGGTTACGGCGGCGGTGGTCTGCACCGTGTTGTCGGGGAAGCGGAAGCCGCCGGTGCTGCTGTACACCTGGCCAGCTACCTGCAGCTTCTGGGTAGGCGTACTGGTCCCGATGCCCACGTCGGCATTGTTACCCAGCACCACGGTGTTGCTTTGGCTGGTGGCCGCGTTGGCCCCGATGGCGGTGGCGTTGCTGATGTCGCCGTTGCCGTACTTGGGGCCGCTGTTCACGCCGAGGGCGGTGTTGTTGCTGCCCGTCGTGTTGTCCTGGCCGGTGCCGTAGCCAGTGAAGGTGTTGTTGCTGCCCTCATTTACGCTGACGGCGCTGTTGTACCCGCTGTACGACCCACTGAACACGTTATTGCTGCCCGTGGTGTTGAAGCCGCTGTAGTAGCCGCTGAACACGTTGTCAGAGCCTTCCGTGCTCCGCTCACCGCTGCTGGCGCCCGTAAACGTATTGCGGGAGCCCGAAGTCAGGCCGTTGCCGCTGTAGTAGCCGCTGAGCACGTTGTTGGTGCCGCTGGTGAAGGAGTAGCCGCTTCTGGTGCCCACAAACTGGTTGTTGCTGCCCGAGACGTTGTTGTAGCCGCTGCTGGTACCCACAAACAGGTTGCCGCCCCCTTCTCTGTTGCTGAAGCCGCTGCTGCTGCCCACAAACAGGTTGCCCCCCCCCGAGGTGTTGCCGTAGCCGCTGTTGCTGCCCAGGAAGATGTTGCTCCCCCCGGTGGTGTTATTATAGCCGCTCTGCGTGCCCTGAAACAGGTTGAAGGAGCCTGAGATGTTGTTGTAGCCGCTGCGCCAGCCGCTGAACACGTTGTCCCGGCCCTCGGTGTTGGCCCGGCCGCTTTGCAGGCCCTCAAACTGGTTGTTGTAGCCCGTCGTGTTGCTGTAGCCGGCCTCGTGGCCGGTGAAGATGTTGTACCGGCCCGAGGTGTTGCTGTAGCCGGCCAGGTAGCCGCTGAACACGTTGCTGGCACCCGAGGTGTTGCTGAAGCCCGCCTGGTAACCGCTGAACACGTTGTCGAGGCCGGTATTAACGGCGCCGGCCTGGTAGCCCAGGTACACGCTCCGGTACGAGTTCTGACCGATGTTCAGGCCGCCATCGGCCCGGATGCCGATGCCTTTGGTATACCCGATGTCTGCGCCGGTACCGATGAGGGCATTGCCCTGCAGGTTCAGGTTCTGGGTGGCGGTGTGGTTGCCCAGGTTGTCGGCGGTGCCGGCGGTGGTCTGGAAGGTGCCGTCGGGGAAGAACAGGCCGTTGCCGGCGGTGGCAATGCGGATGTTGCCACCGGCCACTTCCAGCTTCTGGGTAGGCTCACTGGTACCAATACCCACTTTCACGCCGTTGCCCAGTACCATCGTGTTGCTCTGGATGGCTTGCACGTTCGCGCCGATGGCAATGGCATTCGTCAGGTCGCTGCTGGTCGGGCCGCTGTTGTAGCCTAGGGCCACGTTGTTGCGGCCCGTGAGGTTGTAGATGCCGGTGTAGGTGCCCAGGAACACGTTCTGGCTGCCGGTGGTATTCTCGCGGCCGCTGTAGTAGCCACTGAACAGGTTGGAGCTGCCTGTGGTGTTGCGGAAGCCGCTCTGGCTGCCGCTGAAGGAGTTGTAGCTGCCGGTGGTGTTGTCGAAGCCGCTGGTGTAGCCCACAAACTGGTTGTCGGAGCCGGTCGTGTTGTTGTAGCCGGCCTGCGCGCCGCTGAAGTAGTTGAAGCGGCCCTCCGTGTTGGCATAGCCGGCCTGGTAGCCGCTGAACTGGTTGTAGATACCCGTGGTGTTGGCATAGCCAGCCAGGTAGCCCACAAAGTGGTTGCTGTAGCCGCTGGTGTTAGCCTGGCCGGCCTGGTAGCCCACAAAGTGGTTCTGGTAGCCGGTGGTGTTGCTCTGACCGGCCTGGTAGCCGAGCAGGAAGTTGGTGCGGGGCGCGTTCTGGCCTATGTTCAGGCCACCGTCGGCCCGCACGCCCAGGCCCACGGTCGTGCCTAGGTCGGCGCCGGTGCCGGTAATGGCGTTGCCCTGCAGCTTCAGGGCTTCGATGGCCGTGTGGTCGCCCAGGTTGTCGCCGGTGCCGCTGCCGGTGGGCAGGGTAATGGTGTTGCCGCCCGAGATGCTCAGGTCCTGGCCATTGATGCTCAGCGTCTGGCTATCGGTGCCGGTGCCGCCGCCGGCAGCCACTTTAGCGTCCACGTAGGTTTTCACGGCTTTCTCGGTGGGTACGCTGGCATCGGAGTTGCCGGCCAGGGTACCATCGGTGGAGAAGGAGCCTACGGCCGCGCCGCTGCTCAGCTGCAACGTGCCGGGGTCGATGCGCACGGCCACGGCCGGCGTGGAGGACGTGGTGCCCGTCTCGCTCATCAGACGCCATTCGGCAATGTCCACGTCGGTGCCCATGTAGCCAGCAATGCCACGGGAGATGAGCAGGCGGTAGTAGCGGTAGGCCGTGGTATTGGTCACCGCGTAAGCGTTGTATTGTCCTTGTGGCTGGTCGGTGCTCACCGTGTGCAGGGTAGCCCAGGCGCTGGCATCGTTGCTGCCCTGCAGCTGCCAGGCCCCGGCCGCGTAGTTGTAGGGGCCTAAGTACACTTGGTACTGCTTTACAGCGGCGGGCGAGCTGCCCAAGTCCAGCTGCACCCACTGCGGAAGCTCGGCACCTTCCGCCGCCGACCACGTGCTGCCTTCACCGGGACTACCATCGTTGACCCTGGAAGCCGAGTAGGAGGCATTGTACTGAGAAGAAGCCGAAGCCACAGCGGCCGTGGCCAGGTTGGTGCCCGAGCCGGCGCCCGTCCCTGAAGCCGTACCCGCAATGTGCAGCAACGCCGTGGGGCTGCTGGTGCCAATGCCCACCTTGCCCTCGTTGTCGATGCGGAGGCCGCCGGTGCCGTTGTTGGTCAGGGCGTTGTCGTTGAGCTTCACGGCCTGGGTGGCAGTGTGGTTGCCCAGGTTGTCGCCGGCCCCGTTGCCGGTGGGGTTCAAATACGTCCAGCCGTTAGTAGCTTCGTAGTACCAGAAGCCGGGCTGGGTGCCGTCGGTCTGGTACACGAGCAGGCCGGCGGGCACGGGGGCGGCAATATTGCCCCGCTCCGTGGCCGTCAGGCGCGGAATGAGCAGGCCCTTTTCCGAGCTCACAATTTCGAGGGCAGCCTTGGCATTGGGGGCCGTGGTGCCGATGCCTACCCCGCCGCCGGGCGTGGTCTGGGCCAGGGCCGCGGGCGCAACGGCCAGCAGCAGCGCCACCAGGGGCGCGAGCAGGTAACGGTAGAACACAGGCAGGGTAGTGTAGGTGTGCGTCATGGGCAAAGGGAGAAAGACAAAAGAAAAATACGCCGCCACTTGGTGGGCCGCGCCGGCACCGAGGGCCGACCTCTGATGCCGGCGCGCCACCCAGCTCCCCCTGGAGCTGCTGCCGAGTGGATAATGGCCTAAGCCAACGGCGGGGCGTGGACGACACGTGCTATGTGCTGCAATAGTCCGACGCCCCGGCTTCTTTTTCCTAAAACAGAGCGTAGACAAAGTGTAGACAGCTCAACCAACTTTCTGTATTTCAGCATTTAATATTTCCTTCTGAAACAACAAAGGCCCTGGGCTTCGTTTGAAACCCAGGGCCTCTGCCCGACTGAGCCGTCGTCGCGCGCGGGAGGCAGCTGTTAGGAAGTGTTAACAGTAGGTATTATTTTGGAGGATGGACTTTATGCTGACGGACGCGCAATGGGCGCGCATCGCG
>NZ_JADWYK010000012.1 GCF_015773195.1 Hymenobacter guriensis | reverse complement strand
ACGCTGGGCCTGTTCTTCACCTTGTTCCTGCTGTTTGCCAAGTTCTTCCCCGTCATCAACATGGCCGAGGTGAAGTCGGTACTCAAGTACACCGTGGACAATGGCCCCACATACACCGGCCATGACCCGCACCACGCAGTTCATCAACCTGCCACCCACGGGGTTCCGGCTTCGGCTCCTGTAAACTACGATAAGCATGACTAAGCGCTTCGCCCTCGGCATCTTCGACGACGAAGACGTGCTGCTGCACGCCGTTGAAAACGTCCGCGGAGCGGGCGTGAAAATCTACGAGGTATTTACCCCGTTCCCCATTCACGGCATCGACGATGTCCTCGGCATCGAACGTTCCCGCCTGCCTATTGCGGCCTTCTTCTATGGCCTCACGGGTTTGTGCTTTGCCCTATGGCTGCAGATCTACACGCTGGGCTTCGACTGGCCGATGATTATCGGTGGTAAACCGCACATTGCGCTACCAGCCTTTATCCCGGTTTCCTTCGAATTGACGGTATTCTTCTGCTGCCACGGCATGGTCATTACCTTCTATGCCATCAGCAAGCTGTATCCGCGCTGGAAAACTCCGGTGCTCGATGTGCGCTCTACCGATGACAAGTTTGTAGTTGCTATTGAGCTGAAGGAAGGCGTGGATCTGGGCAAAGTAACCCAACTGCTGCGCGCCAATGGTGCTTCGGAGGTGAATGAAAAAGAAATGTCCAAGTTCTAATGACGCATTCGCTGAAACTAAGTCTGCAAGCGTCGGCCGTTCTGCTGGCATCGGTGTTCACCACTGCCTGCAACCGCCCCGACGACCCCGGCATTGAGTATGCTCCGGAGATGTACGAATCCATTCCGTATGACCCGCTGCGCCAAGTGAATGCCAACGGGGTGAACCCCATGGGTATCAATGAGCGCACTCCGGTGGTGGGCACGGTACCCCGTGGCAAAGCCAACTACTACAACCATATTGGTAAGGAAGATGTAGCTACCGCCGAAAAGGTGCTGCGTAATCCGTTTGCTTATTCCAAAGAGAACCTGGAAGAAGGCAAAGCGCTGTATCTGCGCAACTGCCAGCACTGCCACGGTGAGCAGGGCGACGGCCAGGGTGAAGTAGGCAAGAAGTTCAAGGGGGTACCCAACTACTCGGCGGGTGCTTATAAAACCATGAACGATGGCCACATCTACCACGTGATTCAGTGGGGCAAAGGCCGCATGATGCCGCACGGCTCGCAGGTAAACCCCGAGGAGCGCTGGAAGATTGCCATGTATGTGCGGGCACTGCAGCTGGGCAAAGGCCCGGATGGAGTAACGGATTTGCTGGCTTCTCGCGGCGCTTCAACGGCTGGCGTAGCCGTAGCTGACTCGTCGCAAACCCGCGACCAGCAGCAGGCTCCGGTACAGGAGGCACAGGCGAACAAGGCTTCGGAAACTCCGGGCCAGGGTGGAGACAAAGCACGTAACGGCACGGCAAACTAATCTATGGCAACTCTGACGCATCACGACGCCGTGACGGCCGAATACCTGGAGGTTTCGTCGGGCACGCGCAAAACGTTTATTTGGATCATCATTGCCGGGGTGCTGGTACTGGCAGCCGGCCTGCTGATTGCCGCCTTCAACATCGGTGGGCACCATGAAGCAGCTGGCGCCGCGCACGGTGCGGCTGCGGCCCACGGTGGTGCTGCCGAACACCACGGCAGCCCCATCTGGCTGAAGCGCCTCATCATGAGCCTGTGGCACAGCAACGTGTTCTTCCTCGGCGTATCGGTGGTCGGCACTGTGTTCTTGGCAATCCAGTCGGTAGCCTATGCAGGCTGGTCGGTGCTGCTGCGCCGGATTATGGAAGCCCTGGGCGCCTTTGTATTGCCCGGCGGTATTCTGCTGTTTTTGATCTTTGGTCTGGGTCTGATCAACCACGACATCTTCCATTGGACGATGCCGGGCATCATGGACCCCAAGTCGGCTAACTTCGATGAAATCATCTACGGTAAATCAGGCTTCCTGAACATTCCGTTCTACCTGATTCGCACGGCTGTATACGTAGGTATCTGGGCCTTCTTTACCCATAAGCTGCGCCAGCTTTCGCTGGAAGAAGATCTGAACGGAGGCACGGAATACTTCCACCGCCACATCAACATTTCGGCGCTGTTCCTAGTGCTGTTTGCCGTAACCTCGTCAATGTCGGCTTGGGACTGGATTATGTCAGTCGACGTGCACTGGTTCTCCACGATGTTCGGCTGGTACGTATTCGCCTCGTGGTGGGTATCAGGCATTGCGGCCATCACGCTTTGCACTATCCTGCTGAAGCAGGCCGGCTACCTGCGCTGGGTGCAGGCCAGCCACCTCCACGACCTGGGCAAGTTCATGTTCGGCTTCAGCATTTTCTGGACCTACGTATGGTTCTCGCAGTTCATGCTGATCTGGTATGCTAACCTACCTGAAGAATCCATCTACTTCAATCAGCGTCTTGGCGGCTTCGGTGGCCAGTACACTTGGCTGTTCTTCTTCAACTTGGTTATCAACTTCGTCTTCCCCTTCCTAGTGCTGATGACGCGGGATGCCAAGCGTCAGATGATCATGATGAAAATCGTGAGCATTGCTATCCTGGTAGGCCACTGGTCGGACTTCTACCTGATGCTGATGCCCTCGACGATGCAGGAAAACAACGGGTACCTTATTGAAATCGGCGTTGCACTAGTATTCCTGGGCGCATTCCTGATTTTGATGACCAAGCGGCTGTCTCAGGCCCCGTTGGTTCCGGTGAACCACCCCTTCCTCGACGAAAGTCTTCACCACACCACCTAATCATGGCTAGTAAAGGGAAAGGCCGGAACCTATTTTCCGGGCCACCCCTTACTATCTACAAGCTTTAACTTTCATCACAATGACAGTTCTTGGTATTCTTCTGGTGTTGGTGTTGCTGCTGGTCGTATTTGGCCTGCTGTTCCGCCTCCAGATTCTCACCTCTATCTTCTCGGGGAGCTTCGTGCGCGAAATTGGCATGAGCAACCGCGTGAATGGCATTCTGATGCTGGCCTTCCTGTTGCTGGGCGGCGCGGCTTTCGCGTGGTCTTTCATCGAAAACTACAGCAAGATGAATCCGCCGATTGCCTCCGTACACGGCCACGCTACGGAACGCATGTTCTGGACCACGATGATCATCATCGGTATCGTGTTCGTGATTACGCAGGTTGCCCTGTTTGTGTACTCTTATAAGTACCAGCACCAGGATGGCCGCCGCGCCTTCTTCTTTCCCCACAACAACAAGATCGAAGTTATCTGGACGGTTATTCCGGCCATCGTAATGGCCGGTCTGGTGTTTGCGGGCTGGAAGGAGTGGAGCCGTATCACCGGTCCCGCCCCGAAAGATGCCGTAGTGCTCGAAGTAATGGGCAAGCAGTTCAACTGGCTGGTGCGCTACCCCGGCCGCGACCAGACGCTGGGCGTAGTTAACTACCGCCTGATTGACGCTACCAATGAGTTTGGCTTTGACCTGAGCGACCAGAAAGGCCTCGACGACTTCGTTGCCGGTGAAATTCACGTGCCGAAAGGCCACCCGGTGCTGCTGAAAATCCGCTCCCGTGACGTGCTGCACGCCGTGTATATGCCGCACTTCCGGGTGCAGATGTATGCCGTGCCCGGCATGCCTACCAAATTCTGGTTTACGCCTACCAAAACCACGGATGAGATGCGCGCCCAGATTGGTAACCCCAACTTCAACTACGAGCTGGCCTGCAACCAGATCTGCGGTCGGGGGCACTTCGCCATGAAGCTGGCCATCATCGTGGATGAGCCGGACGACTATCAAGCCTGGTACGCCAAGCAGCAGTCGTTCTCTTCGCAGAACCCCGATGTGCTGGCTACTTTCAAACAAAAGGCCGCACCGCTTGGTAGTGCTGAAACTACGCCGGCCGCTGCCGCTGTTGTTCCTGCTGCCAAGGCTTCGCTGTAACCCTCTTAACCGCCCGCATTTCTATGGCTGCTAATCTTCCTACTCATTCGAACGTGCAAGGGGGCATCGGGGCAACCGAGCCCGGCCTCGAGCACGACGAGCACCTGCACCATGATGAGCACCACGAGCATCATGAGCAGAACTTTCTGGAGAAATACGTTTTCAGCACCGACCACAAGGTTATTGCCAAGCAGTTCCTGATTACGGGTATCTTCTGGGCTATTCTGGGTGGTACGCTGTCGAGCTTGTTCCGCCTGCAGCTGGGCTGGCCCGAGGCTACCTTCGAGTGGCTTTCCCCCTTCCTGGGCAAGTGGATTGAGGCCGGCAAGCTGAACCCCGAGTTCTACCTAGCGCTGGTGACGATGCACGGCACCATCATGGTGTTCTTCGTGCTCACGGCTGGCTTGTCGGGTACGTTTTCCAACTTCCTGATTCCACTGCAGATTGGTGCCCGCGACATGGCTTCGGGCTTTATGAACATGCTTTCCTACTGGTTCTTCTTTCTCTCCAGTGTGATTATGTTCGTGTCGCTGTTTATCGAAACCGGCCCGGCCGCTGCCGGCTGGACAATTTACCCGCCGCTGTCGGCGCTGCCCCAGGCCATTCCTGGCTCGGGCATGGGCCAGACGCTGTGGCTGGTATCGATGGCGCTGTTCATCGTGTCGCAGTTGCTGGGTGGCGTAAATTACATCACCACGGTTATCAACCTGCGCACCCGCGGCATGAGCATGAGCAAGCTGCCGCTCACTATCTGGTCGTTTTTCCTGACGGCTATTCTGGGCTTGCTCTCGTTCCCGGTGCTGTTCTCGGCCGCGCTGCTGCTGATCTTTGACCGTTCGTTTGGTACCTCCTTCTTCCTGTCGGACATCTACATTGCCGGGCAGGCACTGCACAACGTGGGCGGTTCACCGGTTCTGTTCCAGCACTTGTTCTGGTTCCTGGGTCACCCCGAGGTATACATCGTGATTATGCCCGCTATGGGTATGGTGTCGGAAATTCTGGCGACCAACGCCCGTAAGCCCATCTTCGGCTACCGCGCTATGATTGGCTCCCTGCTTGGTATTTCGCTGCTGTCGTTTATTGTGTGGGCTCACCACATGTTCGTGACGGGCATGAACCCCTTCTTGGGCTCGGTCTTCATGTTCCTGACGCTCATCATTGCGGTGCCTTCGGCGGTGAAGACCTTCAACTGGCTGGCTACGCTGTGGCGCGGTAACATCCGCTTCACTACCGCCATGCTGTTCTCCATTGGCTTCGTGTCGCTGTTCATTTCGGGTGGTCTGACGGGTATCATTCTCGGCAACGCCGCGCTGGATATTCAGATGCACAACACGTACTTCGTGGTGGCTCACTTCCACCTGGTAATGGGTTCGTCGGCCTTCTTCGGCCTGTGGGCCGGGGTGTACCACTGGTTCCCGAAGATGTTTGGCCGTCATATGGACGAGAAGCTGGGCTACGTACACTTCTGGCTGACGTTCATCGGGGTATACCTGGTGTTCCTGCCGATGCACTACGTGGGCATTGCCGGCTTCCCCCGCCGCTACTATGCCTGGACCGGCTTCGACATGTTCTCGCAGTTTGCTGACCTGAACAAGTTTATTTCGCTGGCCGCTATTCTGGCTTTCTTCGCGCAGTTCATCTTCATTTTCAACTTCTTCTACAGCATTTTCCGCGGCCGCAAGTCTTCCCAGAACCCCTGGAACTCGACTACGCTGGAGTGGACGGCGCCCATCGAGCCCGGCCACGGCAACTGGCCCGGCGAAATTCCCGCCGTGTACCGCTGGCCCTACGATTACAGCAAGCCCGGCGCAGTGGAAGATTTCATTCCGCAGAACGTGCCCTTCTCGAAGACGCAGTCCTCGAACCTGCCCTACGAGCGGGACATGGAATAGCCGCTGGCTTCTACTAACCCGAAACGGGCCGCTGTATCTACGGCGGCCCGTTTTCTTTCCGTCATTTTGTAGCACCTGCTCAGACATGTGCAAACTCCCGGAAACAAGCCTTGTTTCTATACGATAAGGGCACCAACCGTGCATGCTCCCAGCTTCTATGCAAACTCCTGCTTTTGTGCGCCGCTTCCGGTTTTTCGGTATTCTGACAGTGGTAAGCGTGTACCTCTTGATTCTGGTAGGCGGCGTTGTGCGCAGCACCGGCTCCGGCATGGGCTGTCCCGACTGGCCCAAATGCTTTGGCTCCTGGGTGCCGCCCACTCACATAAGCCAGCTGCCCGCCAACTACAAAGAAGTGTATACAGCCCAGCGGGTGGCTAAAAACCAGAAGCTGGCCCGCACGCTGGAGCGGTTGGGCTTCGAGCAGGTAGCCGGTGACATCTTTGCGCACCCCACCCAGTACATCGAAACCGACTTCAACCCCACCAAAACCTGGATTGAGTACGTGAACCGCTTGCTGGGGGCGCTGATTGGGGTGTTCATCTTCGTGACGGTACTGCTGGCGCTGCCCTACTGGCGCCGCGACCGGGCCGTATTCTGGCTGGCTTTCGGCAGCTTCGTGCTCACGGGCTTTCAAGGCTGGCTGGGGTCGTTGGTGGTATCTACCAATCTGCTGCCTATCATGGTGACGATACACATGGGGCTGGCGCTGGTGATTGTGGCTATGCTGCTGTATGCCGTGGACCGGTCGCAGCTGCGGCGGGAGGGCATACCAGCAACCACGGTGGCGGGCCTGGGTTGGGGCTTGTGGCTGGCGGCTCTGGCCACGTTTGGGCAGATTGTGCTGGGCACGCAGGTGCGTGAGGAAGTGGACATGGTGGCGGCCGCCGCGCAGTATCTTGGCCGCGCCGAGTGGATAGAGCAGTTGGGCCTCACGTTCCGGGTTCATCGCACGTTCTCGGCCGTGCTGCTGGTGCTCAACCTGTACCTGGCGTATCGGCTGTACGTGAGCTCGACGGGCAGGCTGCGGCCGCTGGTGGTGGCAGTAGTGGCCGCAGTGGGGCTGGAAATCGTGGCAGGAATTACCCTGGCTTACTGGGCACTGCCCGCCGCCGTGCAGCCGGTGCACCTTACGCTGGCTACGGTGCTGTTTGGGCTGCAGTTCCTGGTGGTGCTGGCTTACCATCGGGCTACTAAGTTGCAACGGCAAGAAGCTAGTCCGGGCGTTGTTGCGTAACTTTGCGGCCCCGTTCGGGAAGCATTTGCCCCCGACGCGTTGTTATCCTCTCGCATGAGTAAAGCCCGGGCGTATTTTCAGCTCCTTAAGTTTCGGTTGTCGCTGACGGTAGCGTTTTCCAGCGCCGTCGGTTACCTGTTGGGCGCCAAGGAGCTGGACTGGAGCCGAGCACTGCTGGTGATGCTAGGCGGCCTGGCCGTGACGGGCGCTGCCAATACCATCAACCAGATTTTCGAGAAGGACCTCGACAAGCTGATGAAACGCACGGCCCAGCGCCCGTTGCCGCTGGGGATACTGTCCAGCGCCGAGGCGTGGGCATTTGTGCTGCTGCTGGGCGGATTGGGGCTGGGGCTGCTGGCTTACTTTTTCAACCCGCTGGCGGCGGCTCTGTCGTTGATTTCCCTGATTCTGTACGGCTTCATCTACACCCCGCTCAAGACCATTTCGCCCATTTGCGTGGCCGTGGGCGCTATTCCGGGCGGGATGCCTCCGCTTATTGGCTGGGTGGCCGCTACCGGATTTTTAGGAGTAGAGGGCTGGGTGCTGTTCGGTATCCAGTTTATGTGGCAGTTTCCGCACTTCTGGGCTATAGCCTGGGTGCTCGACGACGACTACAAAAAGGCCGGCTTCAAGATGCTGCCCACGCCCGGGGGCAAAGACATGCGCACGGCCATCCAGATCATGACTTATACGCTGGTGCTCATTCCGCTGAGCCTGCTGCCGCTGTACTTCGGCATGACAGGCACCACGTACGCTATGGTAGCCGCCGTCTGCGGGGTGCTGTTCCTGATGCAAACCTTCTACCTCATGCGCACCTGCACCAAAAAAGCGGCTATGCGCATCATGTTTGGCTCCTTCCTGTATCTGCCCATCGTGCAGATTGCCCTTGTGCTCGACAAAGTGTAATTAACTGGGTGAATAGCTGAATTGCTGAGTGGTTACTTGTTGTTATCTGAAACGACAAGCCTAGAGCAAGGCATCAAATCAACCCTCAAAAGTCAATCCTATGCATCCTGCCGAAACCCTGACCAACAAAGAGCCCGGAACCGGTCTGCACCCGGCCCGGTTGGTTCTGTGGCTGATGATTATCAGCATCTTCATGATTTTTGCCGCTTACACCAGCGCCTACATTGTGCGCCGGGAAGAAGGCAACTGGCTGGAGTTTGAGCTGCCCGCCAGCATGCTCATCAATACTGTGCTGATTCTGCTGAGCAGTGCCACGGTACAGTGGGCCTACTTTGCTGCCCGCAAGGATGAACTCAACCAGGTGAAGCTTGGCCTGGGGCTGACGCTGCTGCTGGGCGCGGCTTTCCTGGTAGGGCAGTGGCAGGTGTGGGCCGAGCTGGTGCGTAACAAGATTCACTTTGGCGGCGTTGATGCTAATCCATCGGGTTCGTTTCTGTACGTGCTGATGGGTGTGCACGCTTTTCACCTGGTTACGGGGCTGATTTTTCTGCTGAAAGTGTTGCGCAAAAGCTTTAACTATCAGGTGCATTCGCGCCAGATGCTGTCCATTGGCAACGTCACAATCTACTGGCACTTCCTCGGGGGGCTTTGGTTGTACCTGTATTTGTTCCTACTTTTGAACCACTAGTTTTTCGACCTTCTTTACCTGCACTATGGCCATTTCACAAGCGGCAACGCAGCACGCTGCCACTCTCGACACGCCCCGCAGCGGACCTTGGGACGGCGGCAATGAACCTTTCAAGGCGAGCTACGGCAAGCTGATGATGTGGTTCTTCCTGTTGTCGGACGCCTTCACCTTCGCCGCCTTCCTCACCACCTACGGCCTGATCCGTCACCGCCACGCGGCGTTTGATGCGGCCTCCGGCAAAGCGTTTGAGTTTTCCTCGGCCTACTGGCCCGTGCCCGACAAGGTGTTCAACTCCTTTCCCGGTTTGCACGGTATGGACTTACCGCTGGCTTTCGTGGCTTTGATGACGATGATTCTCATCTTCTCATCGGTGACGATGGTACTTGCCGTAGAAGCCGGCCACCGCATGGACAAGAAGGATGTGCAGAAGTGGCTGCTGTGGACGATTCTGTTCGGTGCTACCTTCCTGGCCTCGCAGGCCTGGGAGTGGACTCACTTTATCACGGGCACCGACGAAGGCACGCGTATGGCGGATGGCACTATCTTCCACGGCGCCAACCTGACCATGAACCAGTACGGCCCGGTGCTGTTCGCCGACCTGTTTTTCTTTATTACCGGTTTCCACGGTATGCACGTATTCTCGGGCGTCTGCTTCCTGGTGTGGATCTTCATTGCTACCACCAACGGCACTTTCGAGAAGCGCGGCCACTACGAGATGGTGGAAAAGATTGGCCTCTACTGGCACTTTGTAGATCTGGTGTGGGTATTCGTCTTCACCTTCTTCTACCTCGTTTAGCAGGCAATTAAGAAGTATGAATAGGAATTAAGAATTGCCGGTCTATCCGGTTGCGTCTTAGTTTCTGATCATCAATTCTTAATTCTTAATTCTTAATTCTTAATTCTCGACCAATGGCTCATCACGTAGGCCTCGACCCGCAGAATCCTGCCGAAATTGCCAAGCCAAACACCGGCTGGATCTGGAAAACGTTCTTCGTTCTGGTCGGCATCACGGCCCTGGAATTCGTGTTTGTGTTCTTCATGAACGCTGGCACGCTCCGCAATTCCATCTTTATCATCCTCACGATCTTCAAGGCGTTCTTCATCGTGGCGGAGTTCATGCACCTTAAGCATGAAACCAAAGGCCTGATCTGGACGATTCTGGTGCCCATGGCCCTGCTCGTGTGGCTGCTGGTGGCTTTGATTACGGAAGGCTCGTACATCAACGAGGCCGTTTTCAACCGCTAACCGCATGCGGCCCAAACAAACGCTCTTGTTGGGCCTGATGCTGCTGGTGCCGGTGCTGGCGTTTCTGTTTCTGAAAACGTTCGGAACCAACCGTTACGCGCTGCCAACTTACCTGCCCGACCGCGTCGACTCGACGCAGGTAGGGGGGAAGTGGCAGCGCGATACTGTTTTTCACCGGATCCAACTGCCGCCGGTGCAGTCGCAGTCGGGCCGCGCCATTTCCGGCCGGGATCTGGCCGATGGTCTGTACGTGGCCAATTTCTTTTACACCACCTGCCCCGGCGCCTGTCCGCAGGTGAGCAGCCAGCTGCAGCGCGTACAGGAGAAGTTTCGCCGCGAGCCGCGCCTGCGCCTGGTTTCCTTCACCCTCGATCCTGCCCATGATACGCCGGCTGAGCTGGAGCGCTACGCCGAGCAGTACGGCGCCATTGCGGGGAAGTGGCTTTTTCTGACCGGTGACAAAAGTGCGCTGTACCGGTTAGCTACGGATGAGTTTCGCTTGCCACCGCCTCAGGGCGTGCCGCCGGGGCTGGAGCACAGCCAGCAACTGTTGCTGGTAGACCGTGCCGGCCATCTGCGGGGCCGCTACGATGGCACCAGCGCCAAGGAAATTGAGCGGCTCATCACCGAAATTGGCGTAATGCTTTACTCGTATGACCTCGAACAACCCGGCCGTTAATCCCGGCAACTTCACCAAGTATAAAATCCTTCTGGGGGCGCTGGCGGGCATTATTCCGCTGGCCGTGGCCGTGCTCTACTTCTTTCCCGGCGCCTTTCAGGTTTCGGGACTGAACGTAAAGGCGCTTCCAGAGGTAAACGCCTGGCTTAACTCACTTACAGCGCTGTTCCTCGTGGCCGGTTACTACTTCATTCGGCGTAAGGAGGTAGCCCGTCACCGGCTGATGATGGGTTTGGCCTTTCTGCTGGGCTCGTTGTTTCTGGTGTCGTACGTGGCCTACCACTCGCAGGTACCATCCACTAAGTTTGGCGGTGAGGGGTTGATTCGTGGAGTGTATTACTTTATCCTGCTCACCCACATTGTGCTGGCGGCCGTGACGGTGGGGCTCGTGCTGTTTACCCTGTATTTCGCCCTCACGGAGCAGTTTCAGAAGCACCGCCGCATTGCCCGCTGGACGTTTCCTGTCTGGCTGTACGTATCGGTGACGGGCGTCATCGTATACCTGATGATTTCGCCCTATTACCAGTAGGAGCGTTGCCTGTTGTCAGTTGCGTGTTGATAGTTTTTCGTAGCCAGTAGCTGAAGCGTTAAACTCTTACTTATTGAAAACAGGAAACTTTCCCCGGCAGCGGGTGTTGGCTAAGAAGATGAAAAAGCTAGTTGTTTTTACCCTGTGGCTGCTATTGTTCACCACCCTGCGGAGCGTGGCCCCAACGGCCGCGCAGGCTCAGTGCACCATGTGCAAAACGCAGGTAGAAGCCTCCCGCTCCGATAAGGACGGCTACGACACCTCCGGCCTCAACAAAGGCATTCTGTACCTGATGACGATTCCGTACCTGCTGATCGGCACGGTGGGCTTCTGGTGGTACCGGAACAACAAAAAGAAGAAGCTGGCTCAGCGCTAATCTGATGCCGCACCATCCGTCGACTGCCCTGGCACTTCTGGCGCTCCGGTGCCCGCGCTGCCACACCGGGCCGTTGTTTCGGTATCCGGCCTACCAGCTGCGTAGGTTCGATGCTATGTATGAGGCCTGCCCCGTGTGCACGCAGCACTACGAGCCGGAAGTAGGTTTCTACTGGGGGGCCATGTACATCAGCTACGGCTTGTCGGTGGGCATTGTGGTGCTGGTAGGCCTTACGCTCTACTACCTGGCCGGCGACCCGCCCGTGTGGGTGTACATTACCAGCGTGGCTTTCGCGGTGATACTGCTCACACCGCTGCTGTTTCGCTACGCCCGGGCCCTGATGCTGTACTGGTTTGGCTCCATCGACTACGACCAGACAAAGGTCCCGCTGACATCCCGCAAATAGGAAATGCCGCCATTTGGCGGCATTTTTGTTGGTGCCCGCATCTGTTCAGATTGGGCTGCGTGGCTTACTGCAAGCACTCAGTGCCCAGACGGGCATGCGCTGGCCGCCACCTGAGCCTATTGCCGCGGCCGTAAGCCTGAAAGCTAACGGCCAGTAGCCTAATAGCTTTTAGCTCATAATAGCTTCCTCCGCCCTTGTCGTCCTCGCGCTTTTCTCCCTGGTTTCTGCTGTTGCTGGCCGCTCTGTGCTTTGTAGGGGCTTACCTGAGCAACCACTACAGGCTGGCCACTAGCGTGCTGATGCGGACTGAGGCCCGACAAATCCAGGCCCTGGTACGACAGGCTGAGCGCACGGCCGGAGAGGAAGCCGACGAGCTGGCCGCAGATATACAGCGCGGCGAGGTGAGCTTCGAACGGCTGCTGCAGGGTGCTACGTACCCCACCTTCGTGTTCCGCGACCTGCGCCTGCTGTATTGGTCGGACCACACCATGCGGCCGGAAATGGAAAACGCCGCGCAGCCGTTCCGGGAAAAGCTGGTGGATATGAAGTTCGGCCGTTTCCTGGCCCTGCGCCGGCAGGCTGGCCCCTACGTGATTCTGACGTATGTGCCGCTGGAAAAAAACTATGGCATCAGCAACCGCTACCTGCGCGAGGGCGCCACGCAGGCCTTGTTCCGGGGCCTGAACCTGCGCGTAGTCCCGAACGACGTGAGCGGCCGGTTGCCCCGGCTGTATTCGGCCAAAGGCGCCTACCTGTTTTCCCTGGAAAGCGTGCAGGCCAACCCTACCACGGGCAAGTACGTGCCGGCCGCCCTGCTGCTGCTGGGTATTATTCTGTACCTGGCAGGCTGGCTGCTGCTGGCCCGGCGCCTGTTTGCGGCGCGGCGGCCCCTACGCGGCGCAGCAGCCGTGCTGCTCCCGCTGGTGGCCCTGCGGGCGGTGCTGCTGTACTGGGGGCTGCCGTTTTCCTTTATCGAACTGCCCCTGTTCGACCCGCGCGTGTACGCTGCCTCTGCTATTTCTCCTTCCCTGGGCGACCTGATCCTCAACGCGCTGGTGATGGTAGTGGTGGCGGTGTACGGGCTGCGGCTGTTTCGGCGGTACGGGGTGCTGCGGCGAATTGGGCAGCTGCAGCGCGACCCTGCGCGCGTGGCCCTGGGTACCGTGGCGGTACTCTCGTTCTACGGGCTGCTTATCACGCTGTACCAGTTCTACGCCAGCACCTTCACCAACTCCCAGCTTAACCTCGATATAACCCAGAGCATCCAGGTGTCGACCTTCAAGCTGCTGCTGCTGCTGGCCATTGTGCTGCATACTGGGGGCTATCTGCTGGCCCTGTACCTGCTCACGCAGTGTTTCGTAGCTATTTTGCGGCCCGCTACCAAAAGCGTGGCCGTGCTGATGCTGGCGGGCAGTATGCTGGTGTTTCTGCCGCTGGGGCTGCTGCTAAGCCAGCCATATATCACGCTGCTGGGCCTCACGCTGGGCTTTTTCCTGATTTTGCGCTTAACCGGGCTGCGGCCGCTGGCGGCGGTGGTGCCCTACCAGCTTTACCTGCTTGTGTTTCTGATGGTGGCCTTGAGCGCGGCCATCGGCGGCCTGGCTTTGTACATGCACTTCAACCGGCAGTTGATTCAGAACAAGCAGAAGCTGGCCAGCAACCTGCTCGTCGACAATGACCTGCAGGGGGAGTTCCTGCTTACCGAGCGCACCCGCGAAATGGCCAACGACCCGTTCATTAAGGCGCGTATCACCGGCCCGTTCGGCAACCAGGACTTGGTGCGCCAGAAAATCGAGAAGTACTACCTGCGCGACTATTTCGACAAGTACGAAACCTCGGTGCGGTTTTTCGACGGAGCCGGGCTGCCCCTGGGCAGCTCCGCCTCTGAGGCGCTGCCCGCCGTGGAAAACCGCCTGTTGCGTAACGCCGTGCCCACCGACCAGCCCCGGCTGTTTCTGCTGCATGATGGAGCCACGTTCAGCACGCGCCGCTACGTCACGTTTGTACCCGTGCGGGCTCCCTCGGGTGCGCGGGCTACCATTGTGCTGGAGCTGGCTCTCAAAAAGCTCACCACCTACAGCCTGGTGCCGGAGCTGCTGGTGGATGAAAAGTTCTTTCAGCCGGGGCTTGGGCCGGAGCTCAGCTACGCGGGCTTCGAGCAGGACCGGCCCGTTTACAGTGAGGGGGACTTCGACTACGTGAACAACCTGAACCATCAGGCCCTGCACGACCCCCGGCTCTATACCACGGGCCTCTCATTGGCCGGCATGCACCACCTGGGCGTGCGCGGGCCGCAGGAGCGGGTGGTGGTGGTTACCACGCCACGCTACTCCTTCACGAGCTGGCTGGCCAATTTCTCCTTTCTGTTTTTGCTGCACACGTTTTTCTGGCTGCTGTGCGTAGTAGCCTACATGGTGCTGCGCGGCAAGTACCCGCGCATGCTGCGCACCAACTTCAGCACCAAGATTCAGCTGTTCCTGAACGTGGGCATCCTGATTCCGCTGCTGGTGGTGAGCGTGGCCACGGCCAGCCAGGTAACGGCCTCCTACAAGCGCGACCTGCTGCGTACCTACGAGCGGCGCGGCAAGGCCGTGCAGGATAACCTGCTGAAAAACACGGCGCTGCTAGCCGATTCTACCAACCGTACCCAGCTCACCGAAGCCGCCGCCAATGTAGCCAGCCTCACCGAAACCGACCTGAATCTCTACGACGGCCAGGGCCAGTTGCTGGTCAGCAGCCAGCCGCTCATTTTCGAAAGTGGCCTGCTGAGCCCTTTGATGAACCCGCAGGCGCTGAAAGCACTGGCCGAGCGCAGCCAGCCGCGCATTCTGCTTTCCGAAAGGGCGGGCACACTCTCGTTTAATGCCTTGTATTTGCCCTTGCGGGCAGTTACGGCGGCCGGCACCAGCGTGGTGGGCTACGTGGGCATTCCGTTTTTCGACTCGGAAAAGGAGCTGGACACCAAGCTTATCGAGCTGGTGGATACTATCCTGAACATCTTCACGGTGATGTTCATTTCGTTTTTGGCCCTCACGTTCCTGGCCTCGCGCTACCTGACGGCCCCGCTCAAGCTGCTCACCGAGAAGCTCAAGCACACTACCCTCACCGGTCAGAACGAAATGCTCACCTATGAGTCGTCGGATGAAATCGGGCTGCTGGTGCGCGAGTACAACACCATGCTGCGCAAGCTGGAAGAAAGCAAATAGGAGCTGGCAGCCCAGGAGAAAGAAGCGGCCTGGCGCGAAATGGCCCGGCAGGTAGCCCACGAAATCAAGAACCCGCTCACGCCCATGAAGCTGAGCCTGCAGTTTCTGCAGCGCGCCATCCACGACGGCCGCGCCGACCTTTCGGAGCTGATTGGCCGGGTGTCGCAGACGCTCATCACGCAGATTGATGTGCTCACGGACATTGCCACCTCGTTCAGCAACTTCACCAACCTGCCTGCCATGCGCCCCGAGCGGCTGGATGTAGCCGCCGTGCTGCGCCGCTGCGTGGGTTTGCACCAGGGCAACGGACAGGTACGCCTGCAGCTGCCACCCGAAGCCGAGGAAACCGGCTACACCGTGTACGCCGACGAAAGCCTGCTGGTGCGCACCTTCAACAACCTGCTCATCAACGCCCTGCAGGCCGTGCCTGAAGGTCGCCGACCGGAGGTGGAGGCCAGCATAGAGCTTGTAGGAACCAGTAAAGTGCGCATTGCCATCGAAGATAATGGCGCCGGCATTCCGGAAGAGGTGCAGGAGAAAATCTTCGTGCCCAACTTCACCACCAAGGAAAAAGGCTCCGGCATCGGGCTGGCTGTGGCCCGGCGTGGCATCGAAAGCGCGGGTGGCAGCATCTGGTTTGAAACCCGGGAAGGCACCGGCACCACGTTCTACATCGAGCTGCCGCTGGCGGGCTGATGGGTTTAACGCTAGCTTTTAGGGAAGCGGTTTACAACCAGAGCCTCCTGCGGTAAGCTTAAGCTTTACCAGTACTAGGCCTCTGCCACGGCCTACTTCACCTCATCCCCATCGGTGTCGATGGTGAAAGTGCGGCCCTGCTGCGTGACGCGGGCGCGGCCGTCGGTGAAGTCTGTGGCGGCGGTGTAGCGGCCGAAAGGCTCGGTTCCTTCGGTGGGGTCCTGCAGGTAATCGGGCGTGATGAAGGTGTAGCCGTCGGCCAGGCGCACGCGGGCCAGCCCGTTCCGGAAGGAGTACGCCTCACGGAAAATGACGGGCGGTTTGGCGGGGTCTTCTTCCTCAGGGCCGCTGATGTAGTACCAACCCCGGTGGTCGAGTACGGCGGCGTAGCCTTCGGCAAAGTCCAGCGCGTTGAAGTAGTACGTGTTGAATTCCTGCCCGTCCTTATCCAGAAACGTGTAGGCGTCGCCTATCCGCACGCGGGCGTAGCCCCCGGCGTAGGGGTTGAGGGCATCATAAGCGGGCTTCACCACTTCTTCGCCCTCCTCGTTCACCAGACCGAAGGCCCCGTCGGCTTCTACCACGGCGTGGCCTTCCTGGAACTCCGCCACTGAAGCGTAGCGGGCGGGCACCACGGGCTCATCACTGCCGTTGGTGAAGCCCCATTTGCCGTTTTCCTGGAATGGCCTCGGGGCGGAAGCGGAAACAGCCCGGCTCAGGCCCCAGCCACCAAGTCCCAGCACAGCCAGCGCCCCGGCCGCCATAGCCAGGCGTGGCAGCCGGCGCCGCCACTGCCGCAGCCGGGCAAAGCTCAAAGCTGCCGTAGCTGCCACCGATGTTGCTCGTCGCGGGGCCTCCGCCCCGGCTATGCTACCCGGGCGGGTAGCCTCAGTAGGGGTTGCCGGGCCTGGGGTAGCCAAAGAAGCTGAGGCAGCTACGGCCGCAGCCGGCTGCGTATTCAGCTGCTGAATCAGCTGGCTTAGCTGCGCGATTTTAGCGTCCAGCTCGGCATTGCGCGCCGCCGACTCGGCCCGGGAAGCCGCAATGGCTTCTTCCACCAACACTTTTTCACGACTCTCGGCAGCTAGCCGGGCCTGCAGGGCAGCAGCTTCGGCGGGGGCGTTTGGGGCCTGGGCGAGCTGGGCGCGCAGCTCGGTGATATGCTGCTCCCGCTCGGCCTCCCGGGCTTCCAGGGCGCGCATCTGCTGGTTCAAGTCGGCTTGCAGCTGGAGGCGAACCTGCTCCAGCTCCTGCTTTTCGGCGCTTCGGGCAGCTACGGAGTCGGCATCGTAGCCATAAGGGGCATCGTCGGGCACGTCGTGGGCCCCCAGCCACTGCCAGAGGCGGCGTAGCGGGCTGCCGCTGACGGACTCGGCGGCTGGGCTATGGTTGGCGGCCGAGCTGGGTTCGGCGGGCGCATCGTCCTCGGCCAGGTCGCGGGCCCACTGGGTGAGGTCGGCAGCAGTCAGGTCGATATCAGGGCGGGCCAGCTGGCGCAGGCGGCGTGGCAATTGAGCGGCGTCGGGCAGCAGGTGGAAGCCGCTGGTAGCGGGGCTGGAGGCAAGCTGCTCTTCTACCTCCGGCCCAAACGTGACCGGCCCATCGAACACGACCACTCCCGAAATAAACTGCAGGTTGGCTTGCTCAGAGCTTAGCTGGGGTGCCAGCCAGGCTGCCAGCGCCTCTTTCTGCCGCTGAAACTGCTCAAATGGGTTGTCGGTACCCCAGTCGCCCGGCAGGGGAGCATTGTCGAGCTTCCAGGTGCCGTAGCGAAGGGCCGGAATGTTGAGCTGGCCACCGCGCGGCACCAGCAGCAGCACCGTAATACTGTGCGGCCGCACCACCACTGCATCCAGAGCCGGGCCGCCCTCTTCCACGGCCAGGTTGCCCAGCAGGAGAGTAACGGGGCCGGTGTCGTCGGCACGGAGGGCTTCGCGCACGGCCGCGTAGTGGCGCTGCCGGGCGGCATCAGCGAAAGGCGTAATCAGAAACTCGTGCAACATGGAAATCAACTAAAGCAATTTCAGCGTAGGGGCGGGGCTTGCTCCCGCTAGCCGTTGATCGAAATTGGCGGTGCATAGCAGCGCGAACTGTGCCGTTCTTGCTTGGGAAGATTCAGCGTGGGGTAGCCGCTACATAGTTCGCGCTACAACCCTGGAAAGCAGAAACCGCCATTAGTCATCGTGCCGGCCTTTGTGCTTCTTGGCTTTCTTGTGTTTGCCCCAGGCGTGGCCCCGGCCGGGATGGTTGTCGCCCAGCAGCCGGGCCAGCACCGTGGTCTGGGACTGGGCGCGGGGCGTTGTACCCGGGGACGCCAGCGCCAAACCCTGGCTGGTACTGCTGACGGCCACTGCGCGGCCGCGCAGGTCGCAGCCCTGGCCTTCGCGCAGCTCGGTGCGCTGGCCGTTGGCCGCTACCACGAAGCCGTCTTTGGTAATGGTATGACCGGTAGGCAGGTGGGCATCGTGCGTCATGGGGCGGCGCTGGCCATTGCGCACCACGTACATCTGGCCGTGCAGGCGCTGAAACCCGTCGTTGCTCTGGGCCTGAGCTTGGGCAGCCAGCAACAGCAGCCCTACCACGCAGAACCGTAAAATACTTCGCATACAAGCGGCGGAAACAAGTGAGAAGGTAATGTACCGGGCAGTACGAAGCCGACCGACCGGAGTTGGCAGCAACCACCGCGCCAACTCCGACTACTGGCGGGCTTTTGAACGGTCGCAACGGCTAATCCGGCCGGCACGAATCGGGGCAGCTTTTGCGTTGTACCGGCAGTACCGCTACTGCGCCCTATTTTTACCGAATGACCCGCCGCTTTCCGCCTTCTGTTCTGCGCCTGTGTTTGCTGCTGGCGTGCGGATGGCTGGCGGCCGCCACAGCCTGGGCCCAGCAGCGCCCCGAGGCCGGTCCGCCTAGCTCCCGCCGCTGCCGGTGGGTACTGCTGGCGGCGGAGCGCGACACCACGTTTTTTGAGCTGGCCGATACGCTTACGGTGGTGCCGTCGTCGGTGGGGGCGGAAAACGGGCGGGCGGTGGCCTACGAGCCGCGCACGGGGCGCTACCGCTACGTGCGGCCCGCCACCCGCCTGCCGGCTTTTGAGCCCGGTCAGCCCGATATCCGCCTGCCCGTTCCCCTGCGGGACTCTGTGCTGATCTGCTACCGGGTGCTGCCGCTACGGCTGGCGGGGCCGGTGTTCCGGCGCCCCATCGGGCTGATGGACAGCGTGAATTTCCCGCGCAAGCCTTTCGGCCTGGAGGATTTTGCGGTGAAGGAGCAGATTCTGGCCACGCCGGGCATCAACAAAACCGGCACGCTTTCCCGGGGTATTTCCTTCGGCAACGCTCAGAACGTATTCGTGAATTCGGCCCTGAACCTGCAGCTCGAAGGTCAGCTCACCGACCAGATTCAGCTCACGGCGGCCATCAGCGACCAGAGCGTGCCGTTTCAGCCCGAGGGCAACACCCAGCAGCTGCAGGAGTTCGACCGGATTTATGTGACCCTGACGCACCCGCGCTGGAACCTGACGGCCGGCGACGTGGTGCTGCGCAACAAGCCCGACTACTTTCTGCGCTTCTACAAAAACATCCAAGGTGCAGCCGTGGAAGCCAATTTCGGCCGCCTGCCCGCGCTGCCCGGCACCGGGCCCACCAATACCGGCAACAGCACCATTCCGGCCCAGGCGGCTCCCGCTACCTCGGCCCGGGCCACCACGGTGCTGGGGCGGGGCCGCTTTGCCACCACCACGGCGGCGGCGGGTGTGGCCAAGGGCAAGTTTGCGTCCATCGAAATCACCCCCATCGAGAACGTGCAGGGGCCGTACCGCCTACGTGGGCCCAACGGTGAGCAGTTCATCATCGTGCTGGCCAACTCCGAGCGGGTGTACCTGGACGGGCGCCTGATGACGCGGGGCTTCGACAACGACTACGTTATCGACTACAACCAAGCCGAAGTAACGTTTTCGCCTCAGCACCTGATTACCCGCAACACCCGCATCCGCATTGATTTCGAGTATTCCGACTTTAACTACGCCCGCTCACTCACCCACCTGAGCCACTACCAGCAGGCCGGCCGCCTGAGCGTGCACGCCAACTACTACCGCGAGGCCGACAACCCCGACAACTCGCCCAACCTAGAGCTGACGGCCGCCCAGCGTGAGCTGCTGCGCAACACCGGCGACAACGTAAGTCAGGTAGCCACTTCGGGCATCGACTCCGTAGCCTACGACCGGCGCCAGGTGCAGTACAACCGGGATATTATTACGAACAGCAACGGGCAGCGCGTGCCGGTGTTCACGTACCCGCCCGATTCTACTCGGGGCGTATACACGGTGCGCTTCACCAGCCTCGGCGCCAACCAGGGCGACTATGTGCTGAGCCCATCGGCCGTGAGTGCCAACGGGCGCGTGTTTCAGTACGTGGCCCCCATCAATGGGGTGCCCCAGGGCAGCTACGCGCCCATTCGGCTGCTGCCCACGCCCCTGCAAAAGCAGATGCTGGCCGGCGGCGCCAGCTTCCGCGTCGATTCGTCCAGCACCGTGTTCGTGGACGTGGCAACTTCCCAGTTGGATCTGAACCGGTTTTCGCCCGAGGCCGACCAGGGCCAGGCGTTCCGGGTGGGCTACGCGGTGGTGGATAAGCCGCTACGGCTGCCGGTGCTGCAAGGCTACAAGCTGCGCAGTACCCTCGATTACGAGTACACCAGCCGCCTGTTTGCGCCCATCGACCGGTACCGTGACATTGAGTTTGACCGCAACTGGAGTACCACCAGCACTGTGCTTGGCAACGGCACCCGCCGACCTCCGCGCGAAGACAACATCTTCAACTTCTCGCTGGGCGCGGTGAAGGACGCCAACAACCTGCTGAGCTACCGCCTAAGCCGCCGCTTCCGCACGGGCGAGGTAAGCGGGGTGCAGCACTGGCTGGAAGGCGCCCGTCAGCTGGGCGCGGTGGAAGTGCGCGGGGCCCTGTTTCTGCTGAACTCCGACGCCGGCCGCCGTCATTCCTCCTGGGCGCGGGGCGAGGCCACGGCCCGCTACGCCCGCGGCCCCGTGGTGCCCGGCTACGCCTACCGCTTCGACAAAAACCGGGTGGCCCTGCCTTCCGGCGACTCTATTTCCTCGGCCAACTACTACGACGAGCACAACGTGTTTCTGCAAAGCCGCGACTCAGCCCGCACCCGCTTCCGCCTCGACTACAGCTACCGCCGCGACCAGACGCCCACGCCCGAGCTGACCACCCTGCAAACCCGGGGCCGGGCCCAAACCTGGCAGGGCACGCTGAGTAGCCGACTGGGCAAAAACCAGGAGCTGAACGTGCTGGCCACCTACCGCGACCTGGCCGCCCGCGACAGCGCCCGCCAGCAAACCGTGCTGGGCAAAATCGACTGGAACGCTACGCTGCTGCAAAACGCCCTGCGCTCCGAGCTAAGCTACAGCGTGGCCTCGGGCCGGGAGCTGAAGCGTGATTATTCGTTTCTGCCGGTGCCCAACGGCCAGGGCACGCACTACTACGCCGGCGACGCCAACCAGAACGGCCGCGAGGACAAGGAAGAGTTCTTCGAGGCTCAGACGCCCGACGCCCAGTACCGCACCCACATCAAGGTCTTTCTGCCTACCGACGACTACATCCTGGCTTTTTCGAACCGCTTCAGCTACCGCCTCACCTCATCGGCCCCGGCCCGCTGGCGCGAGCAGGCTGGCTGGCGCAAGGTGGCGGCCCGCTTCAGCGCCCTCACCACCGTGAGCCTCGACCGGCGCACCACCGACAAAAGCCTCAGCTCCCGCCTCAACCCCTTCGCTTTCCAGACGGAGGATTTGTTTCTGCTGAGCCTCAACAAGCTGCTGCGCAACACACTCTATTTCAACCGCTCCAACCCCATCTTCGGGGGCGAGCTGACGGTGCAGCAAACTCAGCAGAAGGTGCTGCTCACCCAGGGCACCGACATCCGCAACCTGGCCAGTCAGAGTCTGCTGCTGCGCCGCACGCTGGCGCAGTCGTTCACGGGGCGCTTCACCACTACGCGCTCCATCCGCCAGAACGAGTCCACCTACCTCTCGCCCCGCAACTT
Source organism: Hymenobacter guriensis (assembly GCF_015773195.1). Lineage (GTDB taxonomy): Bacteria > Bacteroidota > Bacteroidia > Cytophagales > Hymenobacteraceae > Hymenobacter > Hymenobacter guriensis. The sequence continues at coordinate 136,092 of NZ_JADWYK010000012.1, read as the reverse complement.
CCGGCTGCTGATTTACGAGGTGGCGCCGGAGCTTAGCTATCAGCCCAGCAACACCCTGCGCTTTACCGGTACCTACCTGCACACCAGCAAACAAAACACTTTGCCCAGCCCCAATGAAGGCGCCAGCGGCGTGTTCGACGAGCTGGGTGTGGAAACCAGACTAAGCCAAGTGGGCAAGCGCACCGTCACGGCCAATACCCGCCTGGTGCGCGTGGGCTTCGAGGGCGACCTGTCGTCGGTGGTGGGCCTGGAAATTCTGAACGCCCTGCGCCCCGGCAACAACCTCACCTGGAACCTGAACGCCGAGCAGCGCCTCAGCAACGGCCTCAACCTCACGCTCAGCTACGACGGCCGCAAGCCCAACGGCCTCAGCGCCGTGCATACTGGCCGCATGCAGGTAGCGGTGCTGTTTTAGGTGCAGAGTGAATGTAGCGACAATACTCTTAGTCTGCGCCTTGACAAAGGTTTTCGTTCAACGATAGTGTGCCAGTATGTTTTTGACTAGTATATTACAATCGAAATATAAATTCTCTCTAAGTGTTAAAGCATTTGCCATGAAAGGAGTAGTAGCCCTTTTGCTGCTTGTAAGTTTGTTTCAGCAGGCAGCAAGCCAATCCGTGCCTAAGCAATATGCGCCAACAGAAATACGGTTAGTAGATTTAAGTTTAAAAAAACAAAGTGAGCTTGAAAAGCGGGACAAGCTCTTAGCTAAGGAAGCCAAGAAAATTAAAGAACAAAAAGAGCTTAATGTACTGCTTCAGAAGTATGATGAGACTGTTGAGAGTATTTGGGACGTTATCGGTGGTGGATGTAGTTGGTATTGTGGTGGAGGTAACTATTTAGTCAAGGCATCTTCTTCAATTGATGGAACAAATGGAATTGATTATAGCTCTAAAAGTGCAGATGATTTCAGCTATAGAACGGCATGGGTCGTCAATAAAGGCAACGCGGGTATAGGTGAGTATATAGAGTATTATTTCAAAAACAATAGTCCGTGTGTAACTAAAATAATTATTTCTAATGGTTACATGAAATCAGATGAATTATGGAAGAATAATAACAGAGTAAAGAAAATGCGAGTAGCTATAAATGGTGTTATTAAAGGTGTTCTAAATTTGCAGGATAGTAAGTCGGATCAGGTTTTTGAGTTAGGGACATTGGGTCATAATAAAAACGGTGCAGATTTAATACTTCGATTTGAAATAGTTGAAGTATATAAAGGAAATAAATACAATGATACTGCTATTACAGAAATATACTTTGACGGTGTAGATGTACATTAAAGAATAGAGGGACAAGTAAGCAGACCAGACGCGTCAGTGTTGAAGATAGGGACGTGAGTATATACAAGCCCCCTGCGTGGTGCCCCGAGCCGTAGGTTACTTCGCCTCCACCAGCCTTCGAACGGCCGAAACCACCGCCAGCTCTGCTTGCCCGGCCGGGGCTTTGGCGGCTTCCAGCTGCTTGAGGGCTGCTGCCTGCCACTCCGGTTTCGGGGCCTCGGCGCGTTCCAGCTGCGTGAGGCGGGCCAGCGCCAGCGTCGAAACCAGAGTAAGCTGTGTGGACAGCGGGGCGTACTCCCGCAGCGTGGGGTTCAGCGCCAGGGTGGGCTGCACCTGCACGTCGTTGAGCTGCCAGCGCTGCAGCTGCGTCTGAAGCTGGCTGAGCAGGCGGCGGGCCGGGGATGTGCGCGGCAGCTGCCCACCACTGGCCTTTGCCAGGGTCAGCAGGCTATCCACTTGCACCCCAAACGTTCGAGCCACTTCCGATTCGGCCGGGGCAGCATCTACGAGGCGGTTGAGCGGCGTTTGGGGCGTGTACGTAAAACCCTGGAAATGGCGCTTGTATTCCTTCACCGGCTCCAGCACCTCGGCCAGGGTGCGTAGCGGCCATACCTGCGTAGCCCCGCCCGCCAGCTGGGTGAGCAGCTGCTCCGGGGCGCGGCGGTGCTGCAAACCCAGCACCTCCAGCTGCCGCGACACGGGCGCCAGCCGCCGGTACATATCCGCCACGTCGTTCACACTCGCCGCCGACCACAGCCGCTCGGCCACGGCGGCGCCGCGGGGCCAGATGCGCGAATCTACCACCACGCTGTCGGCAAACTCAGCCCAGAGTGTGGCCTCGCCGCCCAGCACGCGCTTTTTCTCCTCGGCCGTCAGCGGAGAGTCGGCGGGCAGCGGGTCAGTGGTGTAGTGGCTGGCCGCCGTGAAGTAGAGGTCCAGGTAGTAGCCGTTGGAAAGCAGCGCCCGGTGACCGGCCTTCACGGCGTCAGTAAGGCCCTTTTTGCCCCGCCAGCTCTGGATGATGGCCTCGGGGGGCAGCCCCGGCCCTAGAATCTCGTCCCAGCCAATCATCTGCTTGCCGTACTTCTGCACCATGCCCAGCACGCGCCGGTTGAAATAGGTTTGCAGCTGGTGCTTGTCGGGCTGCCCTTTGGCGTTGAGAAACTTCTGCTCGCGCATGAAAGACTGGATGCGCGGGTTACGCCGCCACTGCCGCCCGTCGTTCTCGTCGCCGCCAATGTGGAAATACGGGTCGGGAAACAGGGGCGCCACCTCCGCAAAAAGCGAATCCAGGAACGAGTACGTGGTTTCGCGGGTGGGGTCGAGGGCAATGTTGGAGGTTCGGAAGCTCTGGTAGGGCGTGTACGTGGTATCGAGCGAAGCCAGGCGCGGGTAGGCCACCTGCCAGCTGGTGGTATGGCTGGGCACATCAAACTCCGGCACTACCCGAATGCCCCGGCCGGCCGCGTACGCCAGCACGTCCCGGATCTGGGCGCGGCTGTACACGCCGGGCGTGGTGTTGAACTGGTGCAGACGCGGAAACCGCGTGCTTTCGATGCGGAATGCCTGGTCGTCGGTGAGGTGCCAGTGCAGAACGTTTAGCTTCACGGCCGCCATAGCATCGAGGTTGCGCTTGACCACCGAAACCGGCATAAAATGCCGGGCCGCGTCCAGCAGCAGCCCGCGCCAGGCAAAGCGCGGCTGGTCCACAATGTCTACTTCGGGCAACACTATGTGTCGGCCCTGGCGCTCCGGCAGCTGCTCCAGCGTAGCCAGGGCCCGCAGCACGCCCAGGCTGGTGGGCGCATCAATGGATACGCCCATGGGCGTTACGCGCAGGCTGTACCGCTCCTCATCAAACGCCTCGGGGTGCCCAACCCGGCCGTAGCGGATTTGCAGCGGCAGGGCCGTATTGGGCGGGGCGGCCGTGCCGTTGCGGTGCAGCCGGTTGAGCGTGCGCAGCACCGCCTGCGCTACTACCGAGTCAACCGGCCCATCCAGCTGAGGCCGCAGCGCCGCTTTCCAGGGCAGGCTGCTTTTGCCCCAGCGTACTTCCGTGGGCACTGGCAGCAGGTTGCGAGACGCGGGAGCAGTGCCCGTCTGGGCCGCAGCTGTCCGAAAAGTCAAACCTAAAACAAGCAGCAGGAAAAGGCGCGGAAACATAAGCAAGAGGGAGGAGGGCCGGCAAGTTAGCCATGTCAGGGCGGCCAGCCAGCTGATACGGTACTACGCACCCTCGTTGCAAACATCAGGCAATAAAAACGCCCCGGCACAGCCAAGGCGTCGTTCCTAAATACCTGTAAACTCATTCAAAGAGCTAAAAACCAGCCTGTTTACCCCGGAAACACCTAACATCTGCGCCGTCCACAAAATCCGTGAAATCCGAAAAATCCGCGCGAATCCGTGGTTCCGTCGTGGTCTAGATTAAGCCCCGCGCCTTGAACTCCAGGTACTTGTTGATGGTGTTGACGGTGAGGTTCTGCGGGGCCGTGAGCAAGGCGTGGATGCCGTAGCGGTTCAATTCCCGCACAATCTGGCGCTTTTCCTGGGCAAATTTTTCGGCCGTGGTCTGGTTGTACACGTCCTCGGTGGTGAGCGTGGGAGCATCCAGAAAAGCCCGTAGCTCGGTGTTTTCGAAGAATACCACCAGCAGCAAATGGTCTTTGGCCATGCGGCGCAGGTAAGGCAGCTGGCGCTGCATCCCGCTCAGCGTCTCGAAATTGGTGAACAGAATGAGCAGGCTGCGCTGGCGTACGTTGTTCTTTACGCTGATGTAGAGCCGCTCGTAGTCGGTTTCGAGGTACTTGGTTTTCTGGCGGTAAAGCACCTCCAGCAGGCGGCGCATGGTGCCCCCGCGCCGGTCGGCGGGCAGCAGGGCGCCGGGCTGGTGCGAAAACGTGATAAGCCCGGCCTTGTCGTGCTTGAGAATGGCAATGTTGCTGACCACCAGTGTGGCGTTGATGGCGTAGTCGAGCAAGCTCAGGCCTTCAAACGGCATCCGCATCACCCGGCCCTTGTCAATCAGGCAGTACACCTGCTGGGCGCGCTCATCCTGGTAGTGGTTGACAATCAGCGCATCGGTGGCTTGCGGGGCGGTGGCACGCCGGGCCGTGGCCTTCCAGTTGATGGTTCGCGGGTCGTCGCCGAGGGTGTAGGGGCGCAGCTGCTCGAACTCCATGCTCTGGCCCACCCGCCGGATGCGCTTCACGCCCACTTCCGTGAGGCGGTTATGAATGGCCAGCAGCTCGTACTGGCGCATCTGCAGAAACGAAGGGTACACCGGCACCACCCGCCCCGCCTCGAAGCGGAAGCGCCGCCGCACCAGCCCCAGCGGGGAGGCCGCCAGCACGTTCAGGGCCCCAAATTCGTACTCGCCGCGCTTGGTGGGCCGTAGCTGGTAGCGAATCACCTGCGTCTGGCCCGCCCCAATGTGGTTGCGAAACAGCACGTCGCGCCGCTGAAACTGGTGCGGAATCTCGTCGATGGTTTCGGTGCGGATGGGGAAGCGGTAGTGGTTTTCGAGGTAGAGGTGAATGTCGTTGTCGGAGCCGTTGGCCAGCTTGTCGCCCATCACCCGCCGGCCAAACACGGCGCCCGCGCCGCCCTGCTGGGCTGGAGCGTAGAGTAGAGCTACATCCAGCACCAGCAGCACGGCTACCAGCCCCAGGGCCAGCAGTACCGGGCTCAGCCAGCCCGGTAGAAAAAACGCCACCACCAGCCCTATCACCACCGCAGCCAATGCCAGAAAAAACCGCCGGGTAAGGTACAGGGACTTCACAGAGGGAAAGTTGGAAATAGGAGGGAAGAATGAGGAATACCCCAGAAAAGCCGCGTCATGCTGAGCCAAGCCAAAGCAATTCTACTGCTTGGCCCATCATGCCGAGCGCAGCCGAGGCATCTCGCGTGCTGATGTCGCAATGGTATTGTCAGGCCTAAGGCACAGCCAAAGCAACTCTAACACTTCGTTGGATTACTACACTAGCGAGATGCCTCGGCTGTGCTCGGCATGACGTCTCAAAGACGATGAGCAGCTACCGGGGTACCTCGATCTGCTGGAGGATTTGCTTCACGATATCGTCGGGGGTCTGGCCTTCCATTTCGCGCTCGGGCGTGAGCTGGATGCGGTGGCGCAGCACGTGGGGCGCCAGGTATTGCACGTCTTCGGGCGTCACGAAGTCGCGGCCGCGCAAGGCAGCCAGGGCCTTGGCGCCGTTGAGCAGAGCCAGGGAGGCGCGGGGTGAAGCACCCAGATACAGGCCCTTGTGCATGCGCGTCTGGCCCACGAGGCGGGCAATGTACTCCAGCAGGCGCGGCTCCACGTGCTGGCGGCGCACCTGCTCGCGCAGCTCGGCCAGCTCTGCTGCCGATACTACGGCTTTCACTACATCCAACGGCGTGCCCCCGAAACCGGCGTGGTGGCCCTGCAGAATAGCAATTTCCTCTTCCACCGTCGGGTAGCCCACGTTCAGCTTGAACAGGAAACGGTCGAGCTGGGCCTCAGGCAGACGGTAGGTGCCTTCCTGCTCCACGGGATTCTGGGTGGCCAGCACCACAAAGGGCGCCGGCATGGCATAGCGGGTGCCGTCCTGGGTTATCTGCCGCTCCTCCATCACCTCAAATAGGGCCGACTGGGTTTTGGCCGGGGCGCGGTTGATTTCGTCGATGAGGACCACACTGGCGAAGATAGGGCCGGGGCGGAACTCGAAATCGGCCTGGGCGGGGCGGAATACGGCGGTGCCCAGCACGTCGGAGGGCATCAGATCGGGGGTGAACTGCAAGCGGCTGAATGGCACAGCCAGGGTGCGGGCCAGCAGCTTGGCCGTAAGGGTTTTGGCCACACCCGGCACACCCTCCAGCAGCACGTGCCCGTCGGCCAGAATGGCGGTGAGCAGCAGCTCGCCCAGGGCCTGCTGGCCTACAATCACCTTGCCGAGCTCGGCCCGGATAGCATCGGCGTGGCGGCTGAGGGCCGAAAGGTCGGTGCGGGGCGCAAAGGAGCCTGCGTCGCCCGTAGCCTCGAGCGGAGCTGGTAGTGGAGCGGAGGTTGCGTCAGGAGCGGGCTGTTCGGGTTGAAGGTTTTCCATATATTCGGCAGAAATCAAGGCAGAGGAAAAGAAAAACAGGGTGGAATATTTTTAATAGAAAAAAATAGATTATAGCTCCATCTATCCTTTAAAAATGCTTTAAACGCATATAATGGAATAGTGCAAAATGAGCTAAATCATACTTTACCGGATAGTGCAGCTTAACTCATGGCTCGACGAAAATCGTTCAGGGCCCGGTTTAACGCCAGCAACTCTACGTCCGAAAGCTGCGGAGAAGTCAGCGCAAAGTTGATGCGGCGAACCAGGGCGTCCACCTCCGGGCGGGCCACCCCGGACTTCTGACTGAGCCGCTCCCGCAGGGCCTCATCCTGCAAATCCAGAGTAGGCTCGTGGAGCTGAGTGCGCAAATGCTCCAGAAACAGGCCGATTTTCTTTTCGGCAATAAGCTGATGGTTGCGGCCCTGCCGGTAAAGGCCGGCCACAGTGCGCGTAAACAGCAGCGTGGTATTGGGCAAGGGCTTGAGAATAGGAATGACGCGCTGGCGGCGCTTGGCCTCGAAGACCATGAACAGCAGAGCGCCCAGCAAGGCCAGATAAGTGGCCCAGCGCAAGGCGTCGTGGGCCATCAGCACCCGCAGCAAGGACTGTTCGCCCACCCGGCCCTGCTTCTGATACTCGTCCCACCACACCAGGCGGCCGGTGGGCAGGTAAGAGAGGGCCGCGAAAGCAAAGCCATGGGTGCGGGGCCGCAGCACGTAATAGTTGCTGAAAGCTACCGGCACCGAACACAGGTACACGTGGCCCCGGCCGTGGGTGCGGCGCACCAGCACCGGCCGGTTGCGGGCATCGGTGGCCAGCACCGTAAACTCTTCCGCGCGGCTGCTGTCGGGCACCAGATGGTAGGAGGCCGTAAGCGCGGGTAGCCTGAACGCGGAGGTACCGGCGGCCTTTTGCAGGGCAGCGTTGGTGAAGCGCAACCGCACCGAATCCAGCTGCAGCTTTTTGTCTTTCGGGTTTGGCTGGTCTACCGTCGACACGCTGCGGAAGCCGAGCGTATCAGCAAACTGCAGGTCGAAGTTTTCGGCCGCAATGAACACGTCGTTGCCACGGGCCGCGTGTCGCAGTAGGGAGCGGCAGTCGAGGCGGCTGAGGCTGAAGGAGCCGTTCACAAACAGGTAGGAGGCGCGCTTGTAACCCGATTCGGCCAGGCCGGCGGCGTAATCGGCATCGGTGGTATCAGCCGAGTCGATGAGAGCGGGCGCGGCGGCCGTTGTGTCCGAAGCTGCACCGCTGCTACCGGCGCGGGTTGTATCGGCCGCTTGGTCTACCATCTCGGCTATGTCAGCCGAGTCAAGCGCAGTGGCTGCGTCGTCGTTCGGGCGGGGCTCCTCGCGGCCTTCCAGCTGGTTGTAGATGGGCACGCGCACGGTGTACACCTCGCGGGCCGGCACGGCCAGCACATGCGGCAGCTGGTCGTGCAGCACGAAGGTGCCGTAGGGAATTTTGTCTTTGTTCTGGTAGGTAGGCGTCCAGTTGAGGGGCTTGGGCCGGTAGTACTCCACGGCCACGTAGGCTGCAAACAGCAGCGCTAGCCCCACCAGATACCACCGAAACGTCGTCATGCGCATAAGAATCAGGCGGCGTTACGGGTGGCAGAAAGGGTTTGCAGAAAGCGCAGGCGGGTGGACCGGGTTTGCTGGTACTGGCTGGCTGTGAGGTCGTCGTGCTCACCGTACCACACAAACTCAAACTGGCGCGTCAGCTCCCGGAAAGCGGGCGGCAGCGTGCCTTCGGGCAGTTCGTAGAGGTAGTCGTGGTTGGTTTTCTCGGGCTGCAGGCGAATCAGGCCCTTATCGGCCAGCTGCTTGAGGGCCAGCAGATAACCCAGGCGCACAGCTACGCGGTAGTTTTCCTGGCGCTCAGCCTCGGCAATAGCCGCGTCGAAGTTGATGGTTTCCAGGTCTTCATTGGCAACATCGTAAGCCAGCAGGCCGGTGCGGGGCGCCCGGCCAAAGGCCCGCGTAACGTCTACCTGCAGCAGCTTGAGCACCACAAACACCAGCGCCCCCACCAGTAGGGCGTAGATGCCGTATTTCCAGGTGAGCCGGCCGCCGCGCGTATTCAGCAGCTCGCCCAGCCATTCCCAGAAACGGCGCCAGAACAGGTCCCAGCCGCTCTGCTCACTGCGCACGTCCACGTACTGAAACTCCCGCTGCCCGCGCAGCTCCCGCAGGCGCTCCGTATCGGGGGGGCGGTAGGTAGCCCGCGTAGCTGCCTGCGAAGCCGGCGCGGGCGCAGCAAAGGCCGGAGCCGCAAGCAACAGAAGCAGCGCCAGCAGCCACGGCTGCCTCGGGAGCTGTAGGCGCCGCCCGGGCCGCTCTAAGTGGCTTAGCAACGTGCGCAGCCAGCTAAGCGAAGCGTAAAGAAAGCGCAGGCAATACGTCACCAGTCGGTTGTTTTCGATGAAAATGCAGGCCACGGCAATAAGCTAGTATTCGCCGTCGTCGGTGGGAGAGTAGGCGCTGTTGGCAGCGGCCGGAGCGGCCGTCTGGCCCAGGCTGGCTACCAGCTGTAAAAGGCCGTGGCCTTCCTTCTGCTCTACCAGGTGGAAAAACTGAAACGCGCTGGCAATCAGCGACACTACGTACAGAAACGATACGCCCGTCATGTACAGGCACTGCACCACCATTCCAAAGACATCGGAGCTCAGCACCGGCAGCTTGAGGATTTTGCCGAACATGCTGGCGTAGAAGGGAATGATGAATACAAACGACATGGTGCCTTGAATGAGGGAGGCCACCAGCAGCAAGGCCAGCGTAGCCCACCAGCGCCCGGCCACCAACTGGAAGCTGCGCCGCAGCGCGGCAAAGATGCCCAGGTCCTCCAGCCACATAGCCGGGAAAAACAGCGACAAGGGCACCACCACGTACAGCAGCGCGGGCATCATCACCAGAAACAGCAGCGCCACGCCCACTACTTTGGCCAGGGCAATAAGGGTCACGAGCACCACCACCAGCAGCAGGTACGCCACGCCCAGCACGCCAAATGACAGGAAGACACGTCCCAGACGGGGTTTCATTTCCAGCCATACCTGCCGGGGCTGGGGCAGGGGCGCGGGCTCGTCGGTGTACAGCAGCCGCACGTAGGCATACACGGTACTCAGCAGCAGGGCAAACGAGATGATACCGCCGATAAAGGCCACGCCGATGCCGATAAAGTAGCCTGGCCCAAACGGCATGCTGCCGTTGCTGATACGTGCCGTTTCTCCCTGCAGAACAGGCGTTACCTGGTTAAAAATCGAGTTCATCATCAGCCCCAGCCCGATGCCGGCCAGCAGCGTGCCGGGCAGCACGAAGTAGGCCAGGCACTTGAGCAGGGGCCGCCAGTGCGTGCCCAGAAACTCAAACGTAGCGCTGATTTTCTGCCCGAAGTCACGCTCCTGCTGGAAGTCGGCGGCGCGGGTAAAGGTTGTTTTCATAGTGGCTAATGCAGGGAAGGAAAGAAGAGGCAGTGCGTGGGGTTAGTACTCGCCGTCGTCGTCGGGGCGGAAGTGGTGGTTGTGGGCTACGGGCGCAGGCTGCTACCCCAGGCCGTTGATAAGGGAGTGCAGGCCGTGGCCTTCCTTGCGCTCTACCAGGTTGAAGTACTGAAACATCACGGCCACCGCCACGAGCACATACAGAAACGCACTCAGGGTATGCTGTGAGCAGGGATAACGCCAGCATAAGCACCGGCGCCTCAAGCAACTTCAGGCGCAGGGCTTTACTGGTTACCAATAGCGTGTTTGGGATACCGAAAATAGCGCTGAGAATCAAAACAATAAGGTACATAATAACGAGCAGCCCCAGCGTCGACCACCATTTGCCTTTAACCAGGTGCAGGCTGCGGCTGAACGATTCGGTGATACCACGGTCTTCCATCACCAGAATAGTCCAGGTCAGGCTGAGGCCCACGGCCAGGTAGATGCCAGGAATCACGAACAGCAGCATACCGAGACCCACAATAATCCCAATAATAAAACTGGCCGCCAGCATGGGCAACAGGTAGCTCTTTACTTGCTGCCACACCTGAGCGGGGGCTATTTCCTGGTCCGCCGGCTGTATAATCCGCAAGCGCACATAGCTGTACACGGTACACATGAGCATACTGTGGCTCAGGGCTAGTAGAAACGTGGCCAACAGTTGCTGAATGTTGAAGTAGCTATAGCGGGCTAGGCTACTGGCGTCGCCATTGGCAGCGGCGTCTACCAGCCTCAGGGCATCCTGCTGGGCCAGACCCTGCGCCACGCCACCCAGCAAAGCCACCGGCAGTACAAAATACAGCAGACACTTGCCTAGTGGCCGGGCGTGGGCCGCCAGAAACTCAAACGTGGCGCTGATTTTCTGGCCAAAGTCGCGCTCCTGGCAGAAATCGGCTTTGCTGGTAAACGGAGTTTTCATAGGCGAATAGAATAATGGCCTCGGCCTAGCTGGCAGCCAGGCGGCGCTGCAGCCGGATAGGATAGACAATAAAGTACCAGACAATAAACGCAGCCGACAGCCCGATAATCGTCACGCTCAAAGGCAGCGGCATGCCGGTGTGGCGCGTCACAAAGCCCTCCAAAAAGCCGGCCACCACAAATATCGGGGCCAGCCCCAGGGCCAGCTTCAACCCGTCGCGGGCGCCCTGGCGGAAGGAGTCGCGGCGGGAGTAGGTGCCGGGAAAAAGCAGGCTGCGGCCCATGACGAGGCCCGCACCCCCGGCCAGCACAATGGCCGAAATTTCGAGGGTGCCGTGAATCCAGATGGTGAGCATAGAAGGCAGCAGCAGGCCTTTCTGGTAAAAGAAATGCTGAAACGCTCCCAGCATCACCCCGTTCTGGAACAGCATGTACACCGTGCCCAGTCCGGCCAGCGCGCCCATGGCATAAGTCAGCAGCGACACGTAGATGTTGTTGACGGTGATGGCCAGAAACATGGGCGTTTCGTCCATGCTTTTGTACACGGCCATGGCGTCGCCGCGCTCAATGTTGGCCAGCGTGCGGTTCACGTACTCGTCGCCCAGCACCACGCGCACAAACGTGTCGTCGTAAGCCGCCGATAAGGCGCCGATAAAGGTGAAGAGCACGAACAAGGCCAGGCTAAGGGCCAGTGTGCCGTGGTGGCGGGCCACCAGCAGGGGCAGTTCTAATTGCCAGAACGCCCGGAAGCGGTTGGTTTTCTCGGGCTTGTTGCGGTAAATGGCCTGGTGCTGGCGGGCGGCCAGGTCGTTGAGGTAGCCGGTAGTGGGCGAGCCGGGATAGAACGTCTGGGCGTAGGCCAGGTCATCGGTGAGGGCTACGAAACGAGCCGCCAGGTCGTCGGGGCTGGCTGGGGGGCTGGCTTCGTACTGCTTCCAGCGCTCCTCATTCTGCCGCATAAATACCGCTTCGCGCATAAGAATAGCTGGCTATAACTGGCCGGGTTGAAGGAAAACCACCGCCGGGACGTTGGCGCCGATTTGTTTACGGGCGTGAAAATGCTGGCTTCCGGGAGAATACTTGGTAATTTGCGAACCGGGAAAACAAACGAAGATGCGCGTTTTTCCTGACCTGCAGCTACTCCGGTGCCGGAAAATTTCCAAACCGCATTAATTACCTCCTGACGAGTTCCTCTGACCAGCCATGCGGCCGGTAATAGCTATAGTTTCTACCTGTATGAGTACAATTCGCGTTCAAACTACCCAGAACGTTTCCCTGGAATATGAAACCGCCAGCGTAGGTGAGCGGATCCTGGCGGCCATCATCGACAACCTCATCCTGGGGGCCTGGATTGTCGCGCTGTTTCTGCTGTTTGCCTGGCTGAAGCCGAGGGAAAACGTTATGATTGGGCTGGTTATCGTGCTAATGGGGTTGCCTTACCTGTTTTATCACCTGGTGTGTGAGGTATTCTTCAACGGCCAGAGCATCGGCAAAAAAGCCCGCCACATCAAGGTCATCCGCCTCGACGGCACTACGCCCCGATTCGGCGACTACCTGCTGCGCTGGCTGCTGCGCCTTATCGATACCGGTCTTATGAGTGGAATTATTGCTGTTGTCACGGTAGCTGCCGGCGACAAAGGGCAGCGCCTCGGAGATATGGCGGCCGGTACGGCCGTCATCAGTACAAAGCCGCGCCAGCCCGGTGGCGCCCTGGCTCCGCAGTTTCCCGAGACCAGCTACGTGGTGGTATTCCCCCAGGCGTCTCTGCTCGCCGACCACGACGTGGCCACTATCCGCCAGCTGCTCTACAAGGGCCTGGAGCGCGAAAACTACCTGTTGCTCAACGAAGTTGCCAACAAAGTAAAAAACCTCACCGGCGTCCAAACCGAAATTCCCGACGAAGCTTTCCTGCGCACCATCATCCGCGACCACGCCCACCTGGCCGCCAATGGGTAGTGAGTGAGTAACGTGTCATTGCGAGGCAGAGCCGAAGCAATCTGTCCTGAACAGCACTAGACCCTTTCTTCTACCAGAAAGCCCTTACTCGTTGCGCACGGGTAAGGGCTTTTTACATTGCAGGGCTTGGCACGTTGGTCAGGATGGATTGCTTCGCTACGCTCGCAATGACACGTCACTCAGAACGATAAACTCACCGTTTCACTATCTCGCCAGCTCACCGCTACCACGGCACGGGCTGGTTCTGCCAGGTAACGAAGGAGCCGTTTTCTTCCATGTAGAGGCGGTCGATCAGGCGGATGATGCCGCGGGCCGAGTCGGCGGGCGGGAGGCCGGCGGTGCTGCCGCCCATACCTGTGCGCAGCCAGCCGGGGTCTACCAGCACCGAAACCAGGCCGTACTGGCTGATTTCAGCGGCCAGCGCCCGCATGTACATATTCAGGGCAGCCTTGCTGGCGGAGTAGTGATAATGCTCGCCCGAAGCTTTCCACGTAATGGAACCCAGCCCCGACGACAAGCTCACGATGCGGCCCTTGTCGCCGGCTTTCAGCAGGTCGAGAAAGGTTTGTGCTACCAGCAGGGGGCCAATGGCATTCACGCGCATTACCTGCAGGGCATTGTCGGCCGAGAGCTGGCCTAGGCGCTGGGGAGCGGGGTCCTCGGGGCCGGCGCCGGGCAGAATACCGGCGTTGTTGATGAGCACGTCCAGGCCCGCCGATACGGTGCGCACGGCCTTGCGGGCCGCTACCATCGTGGCCTCGTCTGTTACATCAAGGGCAATGACGTGCAGGCGGCCGGCGTGCTGCCCCTGCAGCGTTTGCAGATCGTGGGCGGCGGCGGGCTGGCGGCAGGTGGCAAACACGGTGTCGCCGCGCTCCAGGTACTGGCGGGTTAGCTCCAGGCCCAGGCCGCGGTTGGCTCCGGTGATAAGGACGCGTTTCATAAGTCGAAAGAGAAAGGTAAGTCAGGTTGGTAGGCGCAGTTTACAAAACCTGGCAAACATATACGGCCACCCAATAGGCAGCCGTGTACGTTTGTTGAAAATAAGTATTGATGAAGGCTGCTTAGCCAGCCGCCACGGCCTTGCGCTTGCTTACCCGAGGGGCCCGCTCTTCGCCCTGGGCCAGCAGCTCGTCGTCGCGCTCGGCTTTCTTTACCGTCCAGCTCAGGGAGTACAAATCTTTGCGCCGGTCGCGCAGGTTACGCACGGCTCCGCTGGTGTTCAGGTCCTTGAGCAAATCCAGGTCGAGGTCGGCAATGAGGGTCATTTCGGTGTTGGGCGTGGCCTCCGCCACGATGGCGTCGTGGGGGAAGGCAAAGTCGGAGGGGCTGAACACAGCGCTCTGCGAGTACTGAATGTCCATGTTTTCCACGCGGGGCAGGTTGCCCACCGAGCCCGTAATGGCCACGTAGCACTCGTTTTCGATGGCGCGGGCCTGGGCACAGATGCGCACGCGCTGGTAGGCGTTCTTGGTGTCCGTCCAGAAAGGCACGAACAGAATTTTCACGCCCTCGTCCGAGAGCATGCGGGCCAGCTCGGGGAATTCCACGTCGTAGCACACCAGAATGCCGATTTTGCCGAAGTCCGTGTCGAAGCACTTGAGCTTGTCGCCGCCGCGCATGCCCCAGTAGGAGGCCTCGTCGGGGGTTACGTGCAGCTTGTACTGCTCATCCACGGTGCCGTCGCGGCGGCAGAGGTAGGCCACGTTGTGCAGCTTGCCATCCTCGTACACCGGCATGGAGCCGGCCACGATGTTGATGTTGTAGCTCACGGCCAGCTCCATCATCTTGGTGCGGATGGGCTCAGTAAAGGCCGCCATAGCCCGGATGGCCACGGCCGGGGAGTCCTCGTTGGTGAGGGCCATGAGGGGGGCGTTGAAGAACTCCGGAAACAGCACGCAGTCGGCCTTATAGCCGCTCACCGTATCCACGAAGAACTCAATCTGCTGGAGCAGGTCTTCCAGGGAGCGGGTGGCACGCATCTGCCACTGCACGATGCCCAGACGCACGTTGCTTTTCTGGTTGCCGATCAGCTTGTCCACGTCCTCGTCGTAGTACACGTTAATCCACTCCAGCAGCGTGGCAAACGCCTTCGACTCGGAGTCGTAGGGCAGGTAGCCGCGGATGATTTTGCGAACGTGAAACTCGTTGGAAAGCTGGAAGGTGAGGATGGGGTCGGTAATTTCCTTGTTGCGCACCATCTCCACGTACTTGGCCGGCGTCATCTCATTGGCATAGGCGGCATAGCCGGGAATCCGGCCCCCAGCCACCATGGCGCGCAAGTTCAGGTTTTCGCACAGCTCCTTGCGGGCATCGTAGAGGCGGCGGCCCAGGCGCAGGCTGCGGTACTCGGGGTCTACAAACACGTCCACGCCGTAGAGCGTGTCGCCGTCGGCATTGTGGGTGTTGAACTTGCCGTTGCCGGTAATCTTGGAGTACGTATGCCGGTCGCCGAAGTCGGAGTACTGCACGATGATGGCCAGCGCGGCCGCCACCACAATGCCGTTGTCCTCGATGCAGATCTGGCCTTCGGGGAATTTGCGCAGCAGGTTGTTGTACTCATCCTGGGCCCAGGCGCCTTCCATGTTAGAATATACCTTATCCATGATGTCGCGCACGGCTTTGTAGTCGCTCTTGCGCAGGGTGCGCAGCACCAGCTTGTGAGCGGGCACCGCCGTGGGCGTCATCCGCTCGGCTACGGGGGGCACGGTTTGTTTTTTGGCGTGGCTACCGCCGGTTTTATTGTTAGAAGCAGGCATAGGTCGAAGCAAAAGTCTTAGCCCAAAGGTACGGCTTGGGCAGGCGTTACGTTGGATTTAAAGCAGCGGAACGCAAACCGCCCGATGTCCAGGTGGGCATCGGGCGGTAGCATCTTAACCTGCCAAGCAGGCAAATAGTTATACGCCCTGCATCTCGGGCACCTCGGCGGGCACTACCAGCTTGCCGGCGGTGGCGGCCTGGATCTGCTCTACCGAAA
The DNA here is from genome assembly GCF_015773195.1 of Hymenobacter guriensis. Lineage (GTDB taxonomy): Bacteria > Bacteroidota > Bacteroidia > Cytophagales > Hymenobacteraceae > Hymenobacter > Hymenobacter guriensis. Next base: position 120,393 of record NZ_JADWYK010000012.1, on the reverse strand, counting down.
CGCCGGGGGCCCGCTCGCGCAGCACAAAGCCGTCGGGCGTCACGTCGAGCACGGCCAGCTCGGTCACAATCTTTTTCACGCAGCGCAGGCCGGTGATGGGCAGGGTGCAGGCGGGCAGCAGCTTGGAGCTACCGTCGCGAGCCACGTGCTGCATGGCCACGATAATGTTCTTGGCAGAGGCCACCAAGTCCATGGCGCCGCCCATGCCCTTCACCATCTTGCCGGGAATCTTCCAGTTGGCAATGTCGCCGTTTTCCGACACCTCCATGGCCCCTAGAATGGTCAGGTCCACGTGTTCCCCGCGAATCATGGCGAAGGAGTCGGCCGAGGAAAAAAGGCTGGAGCCGGGCAGGGTGGTTACCGTCTGCTTGCCGGCATTGATGAGGTCGGGGTCTACTTCGGCTTCGGTAGGGAAGGGGCCCATGCCCAGCAGGCCGTTTTCGCTTTGCAGCTCCACGTTGATGCCCTCGGGAATGTAGTTGGCCACCAGCGTAGGAATACCAATGCCCAGGTTGACGTAGGAGTTATTCTGTACTTCCTGCGCAATGCGCCGGGCAATACCGTGTTTGTCAAGCATAGTTGTTGTCTTTTAAGTCATGCTGAGCGAAGCCGAAGCATCTCGCGTGCTGACGTATGAATACTAATCCGGCGTGAGCGGGCAAGATTCCTCGGGCCCTGGCTTGATGCGCCACATGCTCGGAATGACGTTCTAATCTTGTAGCAGCTACGCCCGCACAGTGCGTTGCTCAATGCGCTTCTCGTAGTTCTTGCCCTCGAAAATGCGCTGCACGAAAATGCCGGGCGTATGAATCTGGTTGGGGTCCAGCTCCCCGGCGGGTACCAGCTCTTCCACCTCAGCCACCGTGATTTTGCCAGCGGTAGCCATCATGGGGTTGAAGTTGCGGGCCGTGCCTTTGTAGATGAGGTTGCCAGCCGTGTCGCCCTTCCAGGCTTTTACGAACGCATAATCGGCGTGCAGGGCGGTTTCCAGCAGGTACATCTTGCCGTTAAACTCCCGGCTTTCCTTGCCTTCACCTACCTCCGTTCCGTAGCCCGCGGGAGTGTAAAAGGCCGGAATGCCCGCGCCACCGGCCCGGCACCGCTCGGCCAGGGTGCCCTGCGGAATCAATTCCACTTCCAGCTCGCCGCTCAGCAATTGGCGCTCAAACTCGGCGTTTTCGCCCACGTAGCTGGAAATCATCTTGCGCACCTGCTTGGTCTGGAGCAGGCGCCCAATGCCGAAGTCATCCACGCCGGCGTTGTTGCTGATGCAGGTCAGGTTGCGTACGCCGCGGCGCAAAATCTCCTCAATGGCATTTTCGGGAATGCCGCACAGGCCGAAGCCGCCGAGCATGAGCGTCATGCCATCGGTGAGGCCTTCCAGGGCCGCCTGGGGGCCGGCCACTACTTTGTTGATCATAGAAATTGGGTGGGGTTTGGGAGCGGGAAGGTAAACAGAACTACGAAAAAAGGCTGTTATCCTGAAGCAAACACAGAATAACAGCCCATCCTACTTCCCGATTCCACGGGCTTACCCGCCCACCAGATGCCGCCGCGCATTATCCGCGTCGAGGGCCAGCTGGGCTTTCAGGGCATCCAGGCCGCTAAACTTCTGCTCGTCGCGCAGGCGGGACACAAACTGCACCGACAGCAGCTGGTCGTACAGGTCGCCGTCAAAATCGAGCAGGTGTACTTCGGTGGTCTGACTGAGCTGACCGCCTACGGTCGGGCGCACGCCAATATTGAGCATGCCCTGGTGTACCGTGCCCGCGGCCGTCGTCACCATCACGGCATACACGCCGCGGGCCGGAATCAGCTTTAAGGGTTCGTCGCACACGATGTTGGCCGTGGGGAAGCCGATGGTGCGGCCCAGCTGCTGCCCGCGTACCACCGTACCCGTGAGCGGGTAGGGGTAGCCCAGGTAGCGGTTGGCCGTGAGAATGTCGCCGCTTTCCAGGGCGCGGCGGATGCGGGTGCTGCTCACGCCCACGGCGTCTACGTCCTCGCGCGGAATTTCCTCCACGGTCAGGCCGTAGCGGTCGGCATGCTGACTGAGGTAGTCGAAGCCGCCTTCACGGTTGTGCCCGAAGCGGTGGTCGTAGCCGATGACGAGCTTGTCGGTGCCCACCGTTTGGAGCAGAAGCTGCTGAATAAACTCCTCAGAGGTAAGGGCGGCAAACTCCTTGGTGAAGGGTACGATGAGCAGGTAGTCGACGCCAAAGTCTTCTAGCTTCCGGGCCCGTTCTTCCAGCGTGTTCAGCAGATGCAAATCCTGGGGCTGGGGGTGCGTGGGCGGCGGGGCCAGTACCAGGCGCGGGTGGGGCCAGAAGGTGATGACCACGGCCGGGCCGCCGCTTTGCCGGGCCACTTCCAGCAGGCGCTGCAGAATCTTCTGGTGCCCCAGGTGCACCCCATCAAAGGTGCCGCTGGTTACCACGGCCTGACCAAGAAAAGGAAACTGCGCGGGGTCCCGAACGACGAGCATCAGCAGGGGAAAAAGTGAGAACAGTAAAATAAAAAGTCCGCCCGGTTCTACGAAGAAGCTGCCTCGTTGGGCGCCTGTGGGGCGCTGGTAGCCTGAAAATATTCCAGCCCGGCCCGGCGCTCTGGCTGGCGCTGACGGCGGGGCCGTTGCTCGGCAGCGCCCTCGGGGCGGGGCGGCCGCAGGGCTTCCAACTGCGCCATGCTCAAGGCATCGGCTACTGAATACTCTCCAATGCGGGTGCGCACGAGCCTGGTGAGGTGGGCGCCGCAGCCCAGGGCCAGCCCAAAGTCGCGGGCCAGGCTGCGGATGTAGGTGCCCTTGGAGCAGGTCACCCGAAAGTCTACTTCGGGCAGCTCAATACGGGTAAGCTCAAACGCCCGAATGGTAACCTGCTTGCTTTTGATTTCGGCCTCGCCGCCGCGTCGGGCCACTTCGTAGGCCCGCTCCCCATTCACCTTCACCGCCGAAAACAGCGGGGGCGTCTGCTCGATCAGGCCCGTAAACTGCGCGGTAGCGGCGCGCACCTGCTCCTCGGTGAGGTGCTCGTAGGGTAGCTCGGCATCAACGGGTGTTTCCAGGTCGAAGGAGGGCGTAGTCTGACCTAGGCGGAAGGTACCGGTGTACTCTTTTTCCTGGGCCTGAATGAGGTCAATCTGCTTGGTTTTCTTGCCGGTGCAGAGAATGAGCAGACCGGTAGCCAGCGGGTCGAGGGTGCCGGCGTGGCCGATTTTCTTGATGCGCAGCGTGTTCTTGACTTTGCGCACCACGTCGAACGAAGTCCAGGTCAGAGGCTTGTCAATGAGCAGTACTTCGCCGGCTTCAAAATCAAACGCGGCAGCAGAAGGAGTTTCCATAAGCAAAGGCCCGCACCGGGGCGCGGGCCGAAAAAACGGTAGCGGCTTAAAGCACGTGCAGGTCGATGCCCAGCGCCATCATCACAAGAATAACCACGCCCACCACAATGCGGTACAGCCCAAATGCGCGGAATCCGAACCGCGACACAAAATCAACGAAGGTCTTAACGGCCAGCAGGGCCACAATAAAGGCTACCACGTTGCCGAACAGCAGCAATTTGAGGTCTTCGGCGCCGGGCGGGGCTATTTTGTAGGTTTTATAGAGCTGGTAGGCCGTGATGACGAACATGGTCGGCACCGCCAGCAGAAAGGAGAAGTCGGCGGCGGAGCGCCGGTCAAAGCCCTGGGCCAGGCCGCCCACGATGGTGGCCGCCGAGCGGCTCACGCCGGGTACCAGCGCCAGGCACTGAAACAGCCCGATTTTGAGCGCCTGCCGGAAGTTCGGCGTGGTCACTTCCTTGCGCGGGCCGCTGAATACTTTGTCGATGAACACCAGCACCACGCCGCCCACCAGTAGGGCCCAGGCCACCACGGCCACGTTTTTGAGCAAACTTTCAATCACATCCTTCAGCAGAAAGCCCAAAATGCCGAAGGGCACGAAGGCTACGGCCAGCTTCAGGTAGAAGTCGAAGCTCTGCACAAACCGCCGCCAGTAGAGCACCACCACCGACAGGATGGCACCCAGTTGAATGGAGGTGATGTAGGTATCGGTAAATGTCAGCTGCCCGATACCGAGCAGGTTGGCCACGATAATCATGTGTCCCGTGCTGGAAACGGGCAAAAACTCCGTCAGGCCCTCAATGATGGCTAGGAGCAGGGCGTGCCAGTAACTCATCTAGGGACGCTTGTAGGTAGGACGGGTCGGCTCTGCCGGAGCAGCCGGAGTTACCGGGGCAGCGGGAGCGGCCGGCGTAAACGTCGTAGCTGCGGTGATAGGGGCCGCTTCGGTTACGTTGCCTGACTTCGCCATAATGGCAAAAAACTCCACTACGAACCCGGCAAATAAAAGCAGCGGCCCCAGCGTAATGCCCAGAAACCCTTCGCCGTACTCGGTCGTGTCAAGCGTCATGGTAATGAAGCCGGCAGCCAGCAGGGCCAGGCCTATGAACATCAGCCGGTAGTTGCGCGGCCCGAAAGCGAAACGTTGATTTGCCATAAAGTCGTTGTTCGTTATTAGGTTTTCGTTTTTGGTCAGCAGCCTGCGCAAGCCAGCAACTCACATTTAATACAGCTCATCCAAGGAAAGGCGAAGGTACTTACGCACGGCACGGAAAGAGCTGATAAAGCCGATAAAGGAGCCCAGGGCCACCAGAAATACCAGCAGCACGGCCAGTAGCCGCTCGTCGCGGAGCAGGCGCAGCTCCTCCACGCGCAGGTAGGCATACTGCAGCAAGGCCAGCAGCAGCAAGGCCGCCAGCAGCCCGCTCACGAATCCCTGCCAAGTAGCCCGCCGCAGAAACGGCCGCTGAATGAACATGGACGTAGCGCCCACCAGCTGCATACTCCGAATGAGAAACCGTTGCGAGAACAAGGCCAGCTTGATGGTATTGTTGATGAGCACTACGACGACAATAGTCAGCACGGCCGCGAAGCCTAGCAGCACTAGGCTGATGTTGCGCAGGTTGTGGTTGATGGATTCAATAAGGCTTTGCACGTACTGCACCTCGAACACGCCGGTTTCGGCGCGCAGCTCTTTTTCCACCCGGGCCAGACCGGCTTTGTCCGTAAACTCAGGGTTGATTTTGAGGATATAGGCGTCGCGCAGCGGATTGTCGCCCAGAAACTGCTGAAAATCCTCCCCGGTCTGCTCCACGAACTGCCGGGCCCCTTCTTCTTTCGAAAGAAACCGTACCTGGGGTTGGTTGTCGCGGAAGGCAATGAAGGGCTTGGCGGCAAAGGTCTGCTGCAGGCGCAGCAGCTGGGCCTCGGGCAGGTCGCGCTCCAGGTATACCTGCATTTCCAGGTTTTCCTTCACCACCTCCGACAGCCGGTGCGCGTGTAGCAGCAGCAGGCCAAACAACCCAATCACCAGCAAGGCCAGCGTAATGCTGAACACCACCATCGTGTGCGGATAGGAGCCAAGCTTTTTCTTGCGGGTCGGGCGCGTTGGAGGCATAGAGGGCAAAAATAGCGGTTAGTTCTTCGTTTTTTGTTTTTGGTTGTTTGTTGATGGTTATCAGTAGGTAGCTTCCCATGTCGACCATCAACCAAAAGCGAAGAACTAAAAACTAAAAACTCAATTAACCACCGTCCGCGGGTCGTCGTCGATGTTTAGCTCACGGGCTTTGCGGGAGGCTTCGTCGCGGCGGCGCAGGCGCTTGCGGGCCAGCAGCTCGCGCAGGGAGTTGAACTGCTCGGTGTGCAGCACGCTCATGCCGGCCCGGGCCTGGTTCTGGTTGCTGGCAGCTATGGCTTGGCTGAAGTCGCGCGGGGTGGTTTCGTAGCGCAGGCGCAGGCGCAGCTTGCCGTCCTCGCGCAGAAAATACTCCAGGCTCAAATCCCCCACCAGCGAGTTTTGCGCCCCCGGAATCACGGTGCCATCGGAGGTAGTTACGGGGGCGTTGCTGAATCCGCCCTCCCGCGTCACGCGCAGGCGGCCGCCCAGCAGGTTGTAGCTCAGGCGCACCTGCAGGGCCTGCAGCTCCTCAGGCGTCACCCCGTTGATGTTGAAGGCAATTTCCAGGTTGGGGTCAATCTGGGCCGTGAGCAGCCCGAGCTGGGTGGAAATAATCTGCCCCACGCTATTGCCCACGCCTAAATCGGAGCCCGCAAACTTGCCCACGCCCGACAACGACCCCGGTGAGGTGAGCTGCCGGAATACAATCAAACTGAATACCTGCCGGTTAAGCTCCTGCTCGTCGTTGCGCAAAGAGGTAATAAACGAGGTCAGCTCGCCTTCTGCCGAAGAGGGAATGTCGTTGAATTCCAGGCTTAGCTGAATGACCGGCAGCAGCAGCGGCCCGGTCAGGTTCATCACAGCCGTCACGGGAATGGTGGCGGTGCTGTTGGCAATAATAGGCGCCAGGGAGGTGCGCTGCGTGTAGGTGGCCGTCACGTTCATCTGCCCGTCCAGCGGGTTGCCGTTCCAGCTGATGGTGCCGCCCGGCCGCACCTGAAACTCTTTGTTCACGAGACCCTGCAGGGTAAAGTTGTAGAGCCCGCGCACGATTTCCACTTGCCCGTACATGTTGAATTCGCCCCGCGTGTCGATGTTCAGGCGCAGCTGCCCGCTGGCCGTGCCCCGGATAACGTCGCCGGTGCTTTCGTTGAGCAGGACTTCGATGTAGGCGTCGGGCGTGATTTCGAGGTTGAAGTTGAGCCGGATGCCTGACAGGTCAATCCGGCCCTCGGCCTCGGTAGGTACGCGTACGGTGCGGGCCGTGTCGGGCAGGTTGCGGTTCACGAACTTGATGTAGCTGGCCTGCTCCACCTTAGCGGCGTTGTCCAGCGGCAAGGAAAACCGGGTGCCATCCTCGCTGCGGGCCGTCACAAACACCACCAGGTTATCGGAGGGCCCGGTTATGCGGGCGTCGCCGGTGGCATAGGCCGTCCCGAAATACAGGTCGTTGTCCTTGCGGGTGGTGTTGAGCACCTGCAGCTTGCGGAACGACGCCGTCAGCGCCATCGACATATTCTGGAACCCCTGGTGGAAGATGTTACCGTTCAGGGTGCCATAGTTGCCCAGCGGGTCGCGCAGCCGGATGTTGCGAAACCCGATCCGGTCTTCCTGAAAGCGAATCCGGTCGGCAAAGGTGTAGGTGGTGCCCAGGTAATCGAAAGTGAGTCGCCCATCAGTCACGTCGATGGTGCCGATGAGGTTGGGCGCGGCCAAGCGGCCGGTGAGACGTAGCGTGCCATTGGCCAGGCCGCCCATATTGCTGAACAGGGTGTTGAGCAGGGGCTCGGCCAGCTTCACGGGCGCGTCGTTCAGCACGGCCGTCACGTTCAGCTGGTCCACGGCTTCGCTGGGCTTGTAGGTACCGCTGAGGGCCACTAGGCGCTGCTGGTCACGGAGCACATTGGCCGAAAGGCGCAGCAGCTGAGCCGGGTTGTCCCAGTCGGCTACGCCCGCTACGTCACCTATCAGCACGTTGTCAAATACCAGCGAATCTACGTCGAGCCGGGCGCTGGCTACCAGCTGGCCGTAGACGCCGCGCAGGTCGCCCACCGCATTTACGCGGCCGGTAATATTCTGGTGGGTGAGTTGGTTGAGCGTGCCCAGCTCAAAGTTCTGCACCGCCAGCCGTAGCAGCTTGCTAGGGTCCTGCGAAAGCTGGCCCTGGGCGCTGATGCTCTGCGAGCCGTTGGAAAGATTCAGGTTCTGCACGTCGATTTCGCGTCCGCCCCCGCTGATGAGCACGGAGTTTTCGGCCGCAATGGCCCAGTCGCGCCCCAGCAGGTTCACCCCCGACTGCCGGAACACAATCTGTACCGCCTGGGGCAGAAACGACAGCGCCCCGTTGATCTGCGCACGGTTGGTGGTGCCCGTCTGGGCCAGGGACGTCGAGAAGTTGATACGCTCCTGGTCCCACACGCCTTCCACGTAGAAATCCTGGGTGTTGCCCAGCCCCGGCACGCGCTGCCGCTGCGAGGTCACGCTGGCCTGGGCCAGCACCTCAGGTTGGTACGGCAGCTTGGAGGTCGTGAAGTCGAAATCTGTGTTCAGCGTCCGTACGCTGTCGTACTGCAAGGCATCAAAATGTCCGCCCAGCGAGAAAATGGACGTGTTGCCGTTGCGGAAAGAGCCATCAATGCGCGAGTAATCGGAGAGCGTGAGAGCGGGCACAAACAGGTGCAGCACCGGATTTGGCCGCTTCAGGTACACATTCAGGTTAATGGCGTAGTCGGGGGTGGGCAGGCGGCGCTTGCGGCGGTAGTAGGCGGCGGTAGCGGCTTCGTCGCTTTCAAAGTTGAGCTGGTACTCCGTCAGCAGCGTCTGCACGTCGCGCATCACGCGGGAAAAGTCGAAGTTGCCCACGGCCGTGAGGTCGGCCACTTCAGAGCGCACCAGCAGGCGGCGCTGCCCGTCCGGGTCGCGGCGCGAAAACACGTCGAAGGTATCAATGGGCACCGTGCGGCCCTCGAAGCCCAGGCGGGAGTTGCGCAGCACAATGCTGCCCAAAAGCTTATCGAGCTGCAAACCCTGAAAGCGGACATCGGCGGTGGTGGCCAGCGTGAGGTTCTGCTTGGTGAGGCCGAGGGCGCGCAGGTTGGCGCGGCGCACGGTAGCCCGCAGGTCGAAGGCCTGCCGATTGGGGTTCAAATCCACACTGCCATCGGCGGTGGCGCGCAGGTTGGGGTCGTCGATGCTGAGCTTGCCCGCAAACGACTGGCGGCTGAACTGCCCGTTGGTGGTAATGTTGCGGTAGCGGTAGCCCTGCAGCCAGATGCTTTGCACGGTGGCATTGGCTCGTACCCGGGCCCCGGCGGGCGTGAAGCCCACGCCTGCCACGCGTCCGTTCATGGTCACGTCGCGCACCAGGCTTTCGTCGCCCAGTAGCTTGCCCAGCTGGAAGGCAGTGGTTTTCACGTTGCCCTCGTAGCTGGAGTTGCTTGGGTCAGTCTTGAACTTGAGGTTCACGTCGCTCACCACCGAGCCCAATGCTGTCTGGAACGAGCCATTAGCCACAAAGTCGTTGTAGAAGCCCAGGAACTGCCCTTTTAGCTTCACGGTGCCCAGCCGCTGCACGTAGGGCCAGCCCGAAGCCGGAACGTAGCGCCGGATGTCGCGCCCATCTACGATGGAGGGCTGTAGGCGCATTTCTACGAAGCTTTCCTTGAAATTGGGCAGGCCCTGGACGCTGATATTGCCCAGCACATGGGTGTTGCGGCCGTAGCGCACGTCCAGATTTTTGGTGGCGAAGTTGCGCACGTAGCCCTTAGCCTCGCCCGAGAGCAGCACGGTTTCGTGGAGCCTCTGCAGAAACTCCTGGGGCGCGAACTTGGCAATGTCGTCGGAGTACACCCGGGACGGGCTCAGGCGGGCAATGACCTTTACCGAGTCGTTGAAGTCGGTGAAGTTGAGAAAATGGTCGTATTCGAAGCGCAGGTAGTGGTGCAGTTGGCTGTTTTGTACCCGCAGGTTCAGCTTGTCGAACTCCCAGAACTTGCCGGCGTACGTCATATCGGCCGTCAGCTCGCGCAGGCGGGTGCCGGAAGGCGCATCCACGGTGCGCAGGCTTTGCACCCGGGTATAGATAGTGTCGCCGCGCAGCTGAATACCTGACAGGTCGCCGTAGATGCTGTCGAGGTACATGTGCGCATAGTCCATCGTGCGGCCGTAGTATGGCTCCCGGGGCTTGTTCCGGTCGTCGAGCACGAAGCGGCCGTTGCGCAGCCCGATGGCGTCAATCTTGAAGTCGAAAGGTTTGCTGACCTTGGTAGTGTCGGTAGGGCCAATAAGGCGCCGCACGGCGGAGAGAAATTCAGTGAGGTTGGTGCTGTCTGGCTGGCCGGGGTAGGTGATAAGCGAAAAGCGGGGCTCCTCCAGCGTGAGCTTGCCCACGTGCAGGTGGCTGGGGTCGAAAACCGAGAAGAGCGTGATGTCCGCATCGGCCCGCCCGATGTTGAACAGTTCGTTGCCGCGCCGGTCGAGCACGCGCACCTGCTCCAGCAGCACCCGCGAAAATGGGCGCACGTCTACCCGGCCCACCGTCACGCGGTGACCCAGGCGCTTGGTGAGCATGGTGGCCGCCTTGTGGGCCAGCCGCGTTTGCACTCCCGGCAGCCGCAACGCCACCAGCGTGCCAACCAGCACGAGGGCCAGCAGCAGCACCAGCCCGAGCAGGGCTTTCAGCAGAATGGAGAGGAAACGGGGCACGAAGGCAGAAAAAGAAAAACGCGGCAGCTAATCGGAACAAAGATAAAGGGTTGCCCAAGACCGTTGCCTGACGGGTATTTTTCGCTCAAAACGGCGGAAGTACGGCGCAGGTTGGCCCTGGTAAACGCCCGGCGCGGCAGTTTAGCGTTTTGCCCCGACCTTTGTCGGAGAAATTCTGAATTCTGAATGATGAATTCTGAATTTTACTTGAGAGGTTGTCTGGTGATAAGCCATGTGGCGCCAAACCGCCGGCTCAATTCATCATTCAAGATTCATAATTCAGAATTTAAAAAGATGCCGACTATTCTGGCCATTGAGAGTTCCTGCGACGATACTTCGGCAGCCGTTATGGTCGACGGGGAAATCCGCTCCAACGTGGTGGCTACCCAGCAAGTGCACGAGCAGTACGGCGGTGTTGTACCCGAGCTGGCTTCGCGTGCCCATCAGCAGCATCTCATTCCGGTAGTAGAAGCGGCCCTGCACAAGGCGGGCATCAGTAAAAAAGACCTCGACGCAGTAGCCTTCACGCAAGGACCGGGCCTGCTGGGCTCCTTGCTGGTGGGCGGTATGTTTGCCAAAACCCTGGCCCTGGCTTTGGGCAAGCCGCTTATTGCCGTGAACCACATGCGGGCCCACATCCTGGCCCACTTCATTGAGGAGCCGCGCCCCGTGTTTCCGTTTCTGTGCCTTACCGTGAGCGGGGGGCACACCCAGCTGGTCATCGTGCGCAGCGCCCTCAACATGGAAATCATCGGTCAGACCATCGACGACGCGGCCGGCGAAGCCTTCGATAAAACGGCCAAGCTGCTGGGCCTGCCCTATCCCGGCGGTCCTCACCTCGATAAGCTGGCTCGCCAGGGCAACCCCACGCGCTTCCCGTTTCCGGTAGGCGCCATGCCGGGCTACGACTTTTCCTTTAGCGGACTGAAAACGGCGGTGCTGTACTTCCTGAAGAAGGAAACCGCCCAGAACCCCGACTTCGCACAGGAAAACCTGGCCGACCTCTGCGCCAGCATCCAGCACACCATCATCCAGACGCTGCTCCGACAGTTGCGCCGCGCCGCCGCCGATAATGGCCTGACGCAGGTGGCGCTGGCCGGTGGGGTGGCCGCTAACAGCGGCCTGCGCCAAGCTTTGCAGGATGAAGCCGCCGCCCAGGGCTGGCAGGTATTTATTCCCGCTTTCCAGTTCTGCACCGACAACGCCGGTATGGTGGCCATGACGGCCCACTTTCAGTACCAGGCCGGTGATTTTGCTTCCCAACTCGTCAGCTCCGACCCACGCCTGAAACTCTCGTAGCCGAAAATTTCCGGTGGGTTTCGGCCCAAGGCATACTCCCGCTCCCGCCCTGCGTATAGCCGGCCAGCAAGCCGCTGCTGACTTCTTTCGACCTTTGTTGGCCAACTTTGGCGCTGTCGCCCCGGCCAACTTCCTTTCTTCCCATGGCCAAGCAAAAAGACGACAAGCCCAAGCACATCAACATCCAGAACCGCCGCGCCCGCCACGAGTACAGCTTCCTGGCGCAGTACGACGCGGGGTTGATGCTGCAGGGAACCGAAATCAAGAGCATCCGCGACGGCAGCGTACAGCTCCAGGACGGCTTCTGCTCCTTTCACCCCGATGGCAGCCTGTGGGTGCACAACGTGACCATTGCCAAGTACACCGAGGGTACCTACAACAACCACGAGCCCACCCGCCCGCGCAAGCTGCTGCTCAACAAGCGCGAGCTACGCCAGCTGGCCGATAAAGCCACCGAGCAGGGCCTCACCATCATTCCGGTGCGTATGTTCGTGAGTGAGCGGGGCTTTGCCAAGCTGGAAATTGCCCTGGCCAAAGGCAAAAAGCTCTACGACAAGCGCGAAGACCTCAAAGCCAAAGACCAGAAGCGCGAAATGGACCGCGCCCGGGATTATTAAGCAAAGTTGTGAAAGGTGAATTTGCGAAGCGCTGCTTGGCAAGTTCAGTTTAAAGGCAGAGTTTCGCATTATGGATGCGTAAGCCTGTCACAATAAAGGCTATTCGCATTTCACAACTTCACCTTTCACAACTTCACCATTTGGACCACGGAATTTGCGCGTTGAGCGCCGTGCCGGTGCGGGCCGAGCCTTCGGACAAGGCCGAGCTGGTAACCGAATTGATTTTTGGTGAATGCTATTCCATTCTGCTTTCCCAGGGCAATTGGCACCAAGTGCGCCTGGCCGCCGACCAGTACGTGGGCTGGATTGACTTCAAGCAGCACACGCCCGTCACGGGTGAGTATTTCTTGGCCTGGCAGCAGCAGGACCACCCGCGCTGCCTTGATGTGGTGCAGGTAGTAAGCGAAGCCAAAACCCGCATTCCCGTGACGCTGGGCTGCCGCCTGCCTTTTTTCGATGGGATGACGCTGCGCCTGGGCAGTCAGCAGCTGTTCTATAATGGCGCCGCCACTAACCCCCAGAATGGCCACGGCCCCCACGGCGCCGTAGAGCCGCGCCTGCGCCTGCTGCTGAAAGTAGCCCAGCTGTACCTGAAGGCGCCCTACGTGTGGGGCGGCAAAAGCGTGTTCGGCCTCGACTGCTCGGGCTTGGTGCAGCAGCTATACGGCCTCATTGGGGTGCAACTTCCCCGCGACGCCCGCCAGCAGATTGACTTTGGCGACCCGGTGCACTTCGTGACGCAGACCCGCGCCGGCGACCTGGCTTTCTTCGACAATGCCGATGGCCAAATCATTCATGTGGGCATAGTGCTCGACGACCAAGCCATTCTGCACGCCCACGGCGAAGTGCGCATCGACCCGCTCGACCACAACGGCATCTTCAACCGCGACCGGCAGAAGTACTCCCACAAGCTCCGCCTCATCAAGCGCCTGCTGGCGGAATAGCCAACCAGTCATTGCGAGGCGTAGCCGAAGCAATCCGTCCTGTACAGCGTTAGACACGTTCTTTTACCAGAAAGCCTCTGACGCCAGCGCGGACGTCAGGGGCTTTTCACATTTCAGAGCTTATTACGTTGCCCAGGACGGCTTGCTTCGCTTGGCTCGCAATGCACGCTTCACAACTTCCCCATTTCGCAACTTCACTCTTGCCTCTGTTGTTAATACGCTTAGAATCATCTAGCTTTCGCTGTACCCGATGATTCTGTATTCTAGCGTATGGACCACAAAGTGCTTGTTTTGAATGGCGACTATACGGCCATTACTCTGTGCAGCGTGCAAAAGGCCTTTGTACTGCTTTTTTTGGATAAGGCGGAAATGATTGCCAAGTCGGAGCAGGGCGTGCTGCGTACTATCTCGCAGGCGTTTCCCAAACCCAGCATCATCCGGCTGCAGCGCTACGTGCGCGTGCCCTACAAAGGCATTGCTCTCAGCCGCCACAACATCATGAAGCGCGACCATTTCGAGTGCCAGTACTGCGGCGCTACTAAAAATCTGACCCTGGACCACGTGCTGCCCAGGAGTAGGGGCGGGGACTCCAGCTGGAGCAACCTGCTCACGGCCTGTGCCCGCTGCAACCACGCCAAGGGCCACCGCACCCCTCAGGAAGCCGGCCTCACCATCAGGCAGCAACCCAAGAAACCCACGCTTTCCGGCTTCCTCAAGCTCAGTGCCGGTTCCATCGACGAAAACTGGCACGCGTACCTCAACTAACGGCAGCAGGCATTGGCCTCGCTGCCGTTTTTTAGTTTCCCAACTGGCAGGTAGAAGAAGCCGCCCATAAAAAGCGCCGCCAACTCCCGGAAAATCAGGAGCCGGCGGCGCAACAAACCCGAAGCGGGCGGGAATATTACCAGGCGAAGGCGTTGGAGTTCGTGACTTTGGTGCCGCCCACGAACTGAAGCAGGTCGTGGTTGAGGCGGTCCTTTTCGGTGATGAACAGGCCGTGTGGGGCCCCGCTGTACTCCACAAACTGGGCATGGGGCACAAACTGCGTCATCCGCTCCCCGCTTACTTTGGCGGGCACGGTGGCGTCGTCGCTGCCGTGAATAACCAGCGTGGGCACTTTGATGGTTTTCAGATCCTGGCGGAAGTCCGTGGCAGCAAAGGCGTACACGCACTGCTCAGTGGCGCGGGGCGAGGCGAGTTGGCACATGGCCTGCATCCAGTTCAGCGTAGCATTACTGACGGGGTGGCTGATGGTGCCTACCCCGAAGAACTGCTTGCCGAACGTAGCCAGAAAGTCGAACCGGTCTTTGCGGATGCCTTCCACCATCTTATCGAAGTTGGCTTTGGGCGCGCCATCGGGGTTGTCATCGGTTTGCAACAGGAAGGGAGTAACAGCCGAAACGAAAGCCACCCGCGAAACGCGGGCCCCGCCGTATTTAGCCATGTAGCGGGCTACTTCGCCCCCACCCATCGAGAAACCCACCAACGTTACGTTCTGCAGGTTCAGCTCGTCGAGCACGGCTTTCAGGTCGTCGGCAAAGGTGTCGTAGTCGTTGCCTTCCCAGGTTTTGGAGGAGTTGCCGAAGCCCCGGCGGGTGTAGGCTACCACGCGGTGGCCATGCTTGGGCAGCTCGGCCAGCTGGTACTCCCACATTTCATAGGTAGCGGGCCAGCCGTGTATCAGCACAATAGGGTCGCCTTCGCCCTGATCAATGTAATGCAACTTTATGTCGTGGCCGTTTACGTCGCGGCCGGCGGTGATGTAGCTCATGAAGTGTGGTGTGGAGAGTTGTGGAAATCAGTGTTGGTACATACGCGGCCAGCTAGGCCGTAGATCAGCTAAGGCCCGTATTATGTACACGGTAGAGCTTACGCGTGCTAAACGGAGGCTGCGTACGTTTGCCGGGCTATGTCAACTACCCGTTTCCTTTTCATTGGTGCCCTGAGCCTAGCGGCCCTGTCCTGCCGTTCCCGCTCCGCCGACGCCGACCAGGCCACAACCACGAGCCCTCCAGCTACTGCGCCTGCGGCTACTGCAACGCCCGACTCACCCGGGGCCACCTACGCGCAGTACCGGGGCGTGCTGCCCGGCTCCGCCGACTCCATTACGCTGCACCTGCAAACCTGGCCAAGCCGCCCCGGCGACACCGAAACCGAAGGCCTGCTGGGCACCTACGCCGGCTCCGACGGGCAGCCCTACCAGCTGGGCGGCCGGGGCAGTGCCTCTCCGGATAGCGTGGTGCTGGTTGATTTCAGCCCCGAGCACGCGCCGGAGCCGGGCGCCAATGGTCCGGCGTGGCGGCTGCGGCGCCAGGGCCGGGCGCTGGTGGGCACCTGGGATGGAAAACCAGTGCAGCTACGCCTGGCCCGGCCGGCCGGCAGTCTTGGGTTCCGTAGCGTTTTTCTGCAGGACTCCGTGGTGGCGTTTCCGGAGCTACCCAACTCGCCCCGCGCCCGCCTGAGCGTGCTGGCCCTAGAACCCCTGGCAGGCGGCGCGGCCTCCACCGCCCTCGCGGCCCACATGGTGCGCGGCCTGCGCGGCGACACCCTGCCCGATGCGCCGGTGCCCGCGCTGACGGCTTTTTGGCAGCAGCTCCGGCGCACCCACGCCCAGGACTACCGCCAGGACATGGCCGCCGTGCGGCCCGCGCCCGGCGACTCCACCGATTATCCGGAGTTCGGTATCGGCCTGAACTACGAGGAGCAGCATTTTGCCCACGTGCTCTGGAATCAGGCGCCGCTGCTGAGCCTGGGTTTCTACCACTACAGCTTCACGGGCGGTGCCCACGGCAACTACGGCACCACAGTCGCCAGCTTCGACACGCGCACCGGCCGCCGCCTTACCTACGAGGAGATTTTCCGGCCTGGCTCCGATGAAAAATTGCGGCCTCTGCTGGCCGCCGCCCTGCGGCGCGCCTATCAGCTGGCGCCAAGTGCCTCGCTTTCCGAGGTCATCTTTGAAGAGCCGCTAGCCGTTACCCACAACGTGTATTTGACCAGCGGAGGCGCGGTATTTATCTACGTGCCCTACGAAGTGGCCGCGTATGCCTTCGGCGAAATCCGGCTGTTTGTACCGCTCCGGGAGTTGCGGGGCCTGCTGAAACCCGGCCTGCCGCTACCGAGCGGGGGAGAGGTAGCCGCCCGGTAGCTGCTGCTTACATCAGACAATAAAGCAGGCGGGTAACCGCTCTGCTGCGCCCGCCGCTGCCTGCTGGCTGAACGATTCCCGGGTGGTTCCTGTCATAGGGCTACTTAGCCGGGTGCGCTTTGCTGGAAACCAGCAGCGGCAGCGGTTTACAAAATCCGGCTTTTTCAGTCCAGCGGCGTGCTGGCGCCGTAGATGACGGTACCTTTACGGCCGTTTCTTTTCCATTTCCTTCATGCAGCCACCCAAATTTTCCGCGTCCCGCTCTTTCCACCAGGAGCTGAAGCGCCGCACCAACGCGTATTTCCAGGAAGCCGGCAAATCCACCACCGGCGGTAAAAGCCTGTTTTTCAAAGCTGTTCTGCTGACGTCGGCTTTTGTAGCCGTGTATCTGCACCTCGTGTTCTGGACGCCACCGGCCCTGCTGGCTGTGGCAGAATGCATTGCACTTGGCCTCATTGGCGCGGCCATTGGCTTCAACGTTATGCACGACGGGGCTCATGGCTCTTTCAGCAAGTCGAAATTCGTGAACCAGTTTGCGGCTTTCACGCTCAACGTAATGGGAGGCAACTCCTTTATGTGGAACATGAAGCACAACCTCATCCACCACATGTACACCAACGTGGAAGGTGTGGATGACGACCTCGACGCCCAACCCTGGCTGCGCCTCAGCCCCGAGCAGCCCCGCCGCTTTCTGCACCGCTTTCAGCACCTGTACTTCTGGTTTTTCTACGCCTTGCTGTTCATTGCCTGGATTTTCTTCATGGACTACCAGAAGTATTTCAAAGGCAAAATCGGCGAAATGCCCATCAAGAAAATGTCCGCCACCGACCAGGGCGTGTTCTGGGGCTTCAAGGTGCTGCACCTGGGCCTGTTTGTAGCCCTGCCCATCTATACCGTAGGTTTCTGGAGCTGGCTGATTGGCTTCGGGGCCTTTGCCTGCGTGGCGGGCTTCACGCTCAGCATCGTGTTTCAGCTGGCCCACACCGTAGAGCATACCGACTTTGTAGTGCCCCACGAAACCACCCGCAAGATTGAGGACGAGTGGGCCATCCACCAGATCAAAACCACCGCCAACTTCGCTACCGACAGCAAGCTCATCAGCTGGCTCGTAGGTGGCCTTAACTTCCAGGTTGAGCATCACCTTTTCCCTACCATCTCCCACGTCCACTATCCGGCCCTGAATAAAATCATCCGCCAGATGTGCGAGGAGTTCAACATCGAGTACCACGAGTACCCCAAGATGCGCTACGCCGTGGCATCGCACGTAGCCCATTTGCGGGAGCTGGGGCGGCGGTAGATAATCGTAACATCACAAAAAAGCCTCACATGATTGTGAGGCTTTTTTGTGATGTTACGATTATCTTTAATGCTACCTATTTAAAGGCTCTGAAGATATATGAGAATTTCTCTGGTGTGTTTGCTGGTTTTAATAGATATGGGAAACCTATTCGCACAAACTGGTTCCTTGCAAGGAATGCTTTTCAATAGAATAACAAAGCAAGGTTTCTCCGCATCAGCTCAGATATGGTTTCCGGATCTAGATTTAGGAACGTTATCAGAACCGGATGGCAGCTTTAAGATTTATAACATTCCTATCGGCGTATATCGTCTAAACATTAAAAGCATTGGTTTTAGAGATACTACTATAATGCAGGTGAAAATTACTTCCGGACAGGCTACATCCGTAAATATCAACTTTCCTATTGGTTGCCACTTTAATAATCAAAAAGGAAATGAATGCCCTTATTGCAAAAAGCAGGACGCTACTATTCCAATTGTCTATGGTTTTCCAAGCAATAGAGTGATGCAACGCGCAAAACATAATAAGCTGAAATTAGGCGGCTGTGTAACTACAGGTTGTGACCCTCATTGGTATTGTAAAAGGGATGAGCGAGACTTCTAACGAGAACTTGCTGTAGATACAAAAACTCTGCCTTCCAATCCTTATCTTTGCGCCCCCGCCAGGGTGACGGGCCGGCGTAAGTGCGCTGTGTATCAAACAAAAACGCGTTCCGGAGGCGGGCCCTGCGCCGGACGTGTATACGAGGGCCACTGCATAATATCATGGCAGAAGTAGTAGACAACTTTGACTGGGACAACGTCGGAGCGAACAGCTTCGGAGGTAACTATACCGCCGAGCAGCGCGCCGAAATGGAGCAGATGTACGGTGAGACCCTCACGACGGTACAGGAAGAAGAAGTAGTAAAAGGCATCGTGGTAGGCATCACCGACCGCGACGTTATCCTCAACATCGGCTTCAAATCCGATGGCCTGGTGCCCCTTTCCGAATTCCGCGACCTGACCGACCTCAAAGTTGGTGATGAGGTTGAGGTGTTCATTGAAGACCAGGAAGATCAGAACGGTCAGCTGATCCTCTCGCGTAAGAAGGCGAAGATCAAGCAGGCTTGGAAAGCCATTTACGACGCCCTGGAAAACGACACCGTGCTGGAAGGCGTGGTAAAGCGTCGTACCAAAGGTGGTTTGATCATGGACCTGGACGGCGTAGAAGCCTTCCTGCCCGGCTCGCAGATTGACGTGAAGCCTATCCGTGACTTCGACATCTACGTGGGTCGTCGCATGGAAGTGAAGGTGGTGAAAATCAACGCCGCTTTCGACAACGTGGTTGTTTCGCACAAAGTCCTGATCGAGAAAGACCTCGAGAAGCAGCGCGAAGCCATCCTCAACAACCTGGAGAAAGGCCAGATCCTCGAGGGCGTTATCAAGAACATGACCAACTTCGGTGTGTTCATCGACCTCGGCGGCGTAGACGGCCTGCTGCACATCACCGACATTTCGTGGGGCCGCATTGCGCACCCCTCGGAGGTACTGCAGCTCGATCAGAAGCTCAACATCGTAGTTCTGGACTTCGACGAAGCCAAGAAGCGTATTTCTCTGGGCCTGAAGCAGCTGACTCCCCACCCATGGGATTCGTTGCCCCAGGACCTGCAGCCCGGCTCGAAAGTGCAGGGTCGCATCGTGAACGTGGCCGACTACGGTGCCTTCATGGAAATCGTGCCCGGCGTAGAAGGCCTGATCCACGTTTCGGAAATGAGCTGGAGCCAGCACCTGCGCAACCCGCAGGACTTCATCAAGCAGGGCGACGTAGTAGAGGCGCAGATTCTGACCCTCGACCGCGAAGACCGCAAGATGAGCCTGGGTATCAAGCAGCTGAGCGAAGACCCCTGGACGCGTGGTGACTTTGGCTCGAAGTACGCCGTGGGTACCAAGCACAACGGCCTCGTGCGTAACCTCACCAACTTCGGCCTGTTCGTAGAGCTGGAAGAAGGCGTTGATGGCCTCGTACACGTTTCCGACCTGTCGTGGACCAAGAAGGTGAAACACCCTTCGGAAGTGGTAAAGGTTGGCGACCGTCTGGACGTAGTAGTTCTGGAGCTGGACGTGAACAACCGCCGCCTGGCCCTGGGCCACAAGCAGCTGGAAGAAAACCCCTGGGATACGTTCCAGACGGTATTCACCCCTGGTTCGGTTCACAAGGCTACCATCACGGAGAAAACCGACCGCGGTGCCGTGCTCGAGCTGCCCTACGGCATCGAAGGCTTCGCCTATCCTAAGTCGCTGGCCAAAGAAGATGGCACGCAGGCTGAAAACGGCGAAACGCTGGACTTCCGCGTGATTGAGTTCTCGAAGGACGACCGCCGCATCGTGCTGTCGCACTCCGCTGCTTACAACCAGCAGGCCGATGAAGACAGCCGCAACGCCAAGTTCGCCAAGAAGAAGCCTGCCGGCGGTGCCGGTGCCGCTGCTTCGCAGGGTGAAGGCAAGCTGAGCGACCTGAAGAAGCCCGCTGCCGCTGAGAAATCAACCCTCGGTGACCTCGACGCCCTCAGCGCCCTGCGCGACAAAATGATGGGCAACGAGCGTGAGGCTGGTGAGCAGAAGCTGAAGACGCAGGCCGACAAAAAAGCTCCTGCCAAAGCTGACGAAGCTCCCACTGCCGAAGAAGGTGGCATCTTCGCCGCTGTAGCTGGTGCTGCTTCGGCCGCTTTCGACAAGGTGAAGGAAGTAACGGGGGATGCCGTGGAGGCTGCCTCGCACTCCAGCATTGTAGAGAGAGCTAAAGAAGTAGCCAGCGACGTAGTAGAAGCTGCTTCGCACTCCGGTATCGTGGAGAAAGCCAAGGAAGTAGCCGGCGACGTAGTAGACACGGTGAAAAACGCCCTGTCGAGCGACGAGAAAGCCGACGATAACGCTGAAGAGAAGAAGAACGCCTAAGCGGCCCTGCTTCTGGATTGCAAGAAAAGCCCCGGCATGCGCCGGGGCTTTTTTTATGACACATGGCCAGCTACTTACCCTTCATTGCCGGAAAAACCGCTGCGGGGTTTGGTGGAAGCCATATTAAGGTTGTAAGTTTGCAACCTCAAAAGCCCGGTGACGTGACCGAGTGGCTAGGTAGAGGTCTGCAAAACCTCCTACAGCGGTTCGAATCCGCTCGTCACCTCTTCTTACCTGCTATTTCCTGTTTTCTGGAAGGTATGGATGAGTGCCCCAGTCGATTAGCCCCGGCTGGGGCTTTTTTTGTGCCTGAT
This sequence comes from Hymenobacter guriensis, assembly GCF_015773195.1. Taxonomy (GTDB): domain Bacteria; phylum Bacteroidota; class Bacteroidia; order Cytophagales; family Hymenobacteraceae; genus Hymenobacter; species Hymenobacter guriensis. The sequence goes on along the minus strand of NZ_JADWYK010000012.1, from coordinate 99,679 downwards.
GGCTCAGGGCTAAAGTAAAGGCGTCAATAACACGAGCTGCGCGCCCACTTGCCAGAAAAGAAGAAAAAAAGAGAAAAAAAGGTAGCCGCAGGTTTCCCGGGCGGGAATCCCTACATTTCGGTAGCCCGTACAACCGCGCACAAAACCCTGTTCTCTCCTTCTTTCGCTTATATGAAGATTGTTGACCTCCGCACTATGCGCGGGCCGAGCTATTGGTCGGTGAAGCACCACAAGATTATTGTGATGAAAGTAGACCTGGAAGATTTGGCCGATAAGTGGTCGAATGCCTTCTCGGGTCTCGACAAGCGCCTCACCAAGCTGCTGCCCGACCTGGGCCAGCCCCAGACCCACACCGCCTACGCTACGCCACAGGCCCTCAAGCACCCACCGCTCACCCAGGAGCTATTGGCCGATGGCGAGCCGCTGGGCCACGTCATCCAGCATGTGGCGCTGGAGCTGCAGCGCCTGGCCGGCATGACGGTACACTGGGGCAAATCGTACCCGGCGCACGAAGCTGGCGTAGAGTACGTAGTGTTTGCCTACCAGGAGGAGCGAGCCGGGCGCGTAGCGGGCAAGGCTGCCGTGGAGATTGTGGAGGCGCTGTGCCGCAAGCAGAAGGTCGATATCAAGCCCATTGTGGCCGAGCTGCACGACATCCGGGAAGAAGAGTTTTTCGGCCCGAGCACCTACAGCATTGTAGCCGAGGCGGCTTCGCGCAACATTCCCTACATTCAGCTGCAGGACAGCAGCATCATTCAACTGGGCTACGGCGTAAATCAAAAGCGCATCTGGGCTACCACCACCAGCTACACCTCACACGCCGGGGTAGAAGTGGCTGGCAATAAAAACCGCACCAAGGCTCTGCTCCGCAATGCGGGCGTACCGGTGCCCAACGGTACTACCGTCTACTCCGAGGCCGGCCTGCGCGACGCCATCGACGACCTGGGCTTCCCTATCGTGACCAAGCCGCTCGACGGAAACCACGGCAAGGGCGCTACCATCAACATCACCAACTGGAAAGATGCTGTAGCTGGCCTGAAAGCCGCACAGGTGTACTCGCGGGCCGTGATTGTGGAGCAGCTTATCGTGGGCGACGACTACCGCCTGCTGGTGGTAAATGGTAAGCTGGTGGCCGCCGCCAAGCGCACCCCCGCCGCCGTGAAGGGCGATGGCACCAGCACCGTGCAGCAGCTGATTGAGGAAGTAAACAAAGACCCGCGCCGGGGTGTGGGCCACGAAAAGGTGCTTACCAGCATCAAAGCCGACAAGCACACGCTGGATATCCTGAAAGGGCAGGGGCTGACCTTGAAGTCGGTGCTGCCGGCCGGGCAGATGCTTTACCTGAAAAGCACGGCCAACATCAGCACTGGCGGCACTGCCACCGACGTGACGGACATCGTGGACCCTTATAACGTGCTGCTGGCCGAGCGGGTAGCGGGCATTGTGGGCCTGGATATCTGCGGCATTGACTTGCTGACGACCGATATTGCTATTCCGCTGAATGAAACGCGCGGGGCGGTAATCGAAGTAAATGCTGCCCCAGGCTTCCGGATGCACATTGCCCCCACCGAGGGGCTGCCGCGCAACGTGGCTGCGCCGGTGGTGGATATGCTGTTTCCGCGCGGCAGCACCGCCCGTATTCCCATCATTGCCATTACGGGTACCAACGGCAAAACTACTACTACGCGCCTGATTGCGCACATGGTGGCTTCCAAGGGCTACAAAGTAGGCTTCACTACTACCGACGGCATCTACATCCAAGGCAAGCAGCTGCAGAAAGGCGACTGTACCGGCGGGCAAAGCGCGGAGTTCGTGCTCAAAGACCCTACCGTGAACTTCGCGGTGCTCGAAACGGCCCGCGGCGGTATGCTGCGCTCCGGCCTCGGCTTCCATACCTGCGACATTGCCGTGGTAACCAACGTCGCGGCCGACCATCTGGGCATGCGCGACATCCATACGGTGGAAGAAATGGCCGCTGTGAAGGGCGTGCTGCCGCGCACGGTGCGCAAAAACGGCTGGGCCGTGCTCAACGCCGACGACGACCTGGTGTACGCCATGCGCGAAAAGCTGGAGTGCCGCGTGGCGCTGTTCAGCATGGATGAAAACAACCCGCGCATCCTCGACCACGTGGAAAACGGCGGCGTGGCGGCCGTGTACGAAGAAGGCTACGTGAGCATCTACAAGAACTCCTACAAGCTGCGCATCGACCACGCGGCGGAATTCCCGGTGACGTTTGGGGGCCGTGCCCGCTTCAACATCGAAAACTCGCTGGCCACCGCTCTAACGGGCTACCTGTGCGGTTTTGAGAAAGATGAGATTAAGACTGCCCTACGCACCTTCGTGCCCTCCGGCTCCAAAACGCCGGGCCGTATGAACGTGTACAAGTTTCCGAAGTTCGAAGTCATTGTGGACTATGCTCACAACACGCACGGCATCGGAAAATTCGAGGAGTTCCTGAACCAGACGCCCGCTACGCGCAAAATCGGGATGGTGTCAGGCCTGGGTGACCGGCGCGATGAGGACACGCTGGGCTTCGCACGTATTGCGGGCCGCATGTTCGATGAAGTTATCCTGCGCCAGGACCGCGACTTACGGGGTAAAACCGCCGAGCAGCTGCGCGAAATTATGACGCGCGGCCTGCAGCTCGACAAGCCGGAGGTGCCCATCCGCTACATCGAAAACGAAATGGAGGCCATCGACTACGCGCTGCAAAATGCCCCGGAAGGTTCCGTGGTCGTCATGTTCACCGAAAACATCAGCGGCACCCTCAAAAAGCTGGATGAATTCGAGCAGCAGTTTCGTTAAATCGACGGAACCACGGATTGGCTACGCCGAACTTCGTTTCGCGCGGATTTATCGGATTCCACGGATTTCGTGGACGGCGCAATTAGTACCGGTAACATATAAGCAACAAAAAAGCCTCGCACTGCGAGGCTTTTTTGTTGCTGGAGAATCGTCCAAAAAATCCGTGGACTCCGATAAATCCGTGCGAAACGAAGTTCGGCGTAGCCAATCCGTGGTTCTTACTTCAGCGTGAACTTAGAGGTGCCGATCAGGTAGCCGTCGGCATACAGCTCGATGGTATGGGGACCGGGCTTGTAGTCGGCACCTTTGGCGTACACAAACTGGATACCCTGCTTGGTGTTGTCGAAAACCACTTCCTGCTTGGACGTGTAGAACGCCTCCGCGCCATCCACCATGAAGGTGCCGCCGCCGGTGCTCAGGTTGTACAGGGCCGAGCCGTCGGGCTCAATCAGGCGGAGCATAATCTGCTTGGTTTCCTTGGGGGCTACGTCGTTGCGAGCCAGGTTGAAGTTGATTTTCACCTTCTCCACGCGCTTGGCCTTGAACTCGTCGTTGTCGTCGTCCTTTTCCTTGCCGCGGCTGTTGATAACGTTCACACGGATGTTTTCGGCCTGCAGGCGCGAGGCAATATTGACTTTGTCCGTCAGCTCCTGGTTGGTGCGGGCAATGGTGCTGATGGTGTCGGTCAGCTTGTTCTGGCGCTCCTTCAGCGTGGTGGTTTCGGTGTAGAGGGCCTCGTTATCGGCCTTCAGCTTGGCAATTTCCTCGTCTTTCACCCGCAGCTGACGCTCGAAGTTGGCGGCCCGGTCGCGGAAGCGCTTCTGATCGGTGATGGTAAACGAACCGGCGCGGAAGGAGCGGAGCTTCAGCAGGTCGGCGTTGATGGAGGCAATGCGGTTTTTCAGCGAGTCGTTGGCCAACCCCATGCCCTGCATTTCCTGGCTCTGGCGCTCAAAATCAGCCTTCAGGGCCTCATACTGCTTGATTTGCTCCTCCAGCTTTACATCCTTGGCTTTTACATCGGCCGTGAGCTGCTCGTTCTGCTTGCCTTTCTGCTGGTTCATGTAGAAAAGGACACCGTTGATGCCCAACAGCACCAGAATCAGGGCGACAATCAGCAGCACGCGGCTGTTGTTCTTGGGCTCCGGGGTTTGATTTTGTTCCATTACAAAGAGGTTAGGTGAGAGACCGGACAATCCGGGATGGGCAGTACCTTCAGGCAAAAATAACGGAGTTCCGTACCTGGGCAAGCCCCAAGGTACAATCCTGCCCGAATATGTCGCCTGAATCTGCTCTCGATGCCGCCTACTGGCAGCAGCGCTACGCCCTCGGCCAGACTGGCTGGGACGCCGGCGCTATAACACCGCCCCTACGCGAGTATTTCGCGCAGCTGGGTCCGCCCGATGCCCGGCGCATTCTCATTCCCGGGGCCGGCCGGGCCTACGAAGCCGAGTACCTGCACCGCCAGGGCTGGCCCCAGGTATTTGTGGTCGACGTGGCTCCGCAGCCGCTCCGGGACCTACAGCAGCGCGTGCCCGATTTCCCGGCCGCGCACCTGTTGCTGCAGGATTTCTTCGCGTTGGAGCCTGCGCCGCCCTATGATCTTATCGTGGAGCAAACCTTCTTCTGCGCCCTCGACCCCGCTCTGCGCCCCGACTACGCCCGGCAGTGCGCTCATCTGCTCCGGCCGGGCGGTACGCTCACGGGCCTGCTCTTCGATACGGAGTTCAGTCAGCCTGGCCCGCCGTTTGGCGGCACGCGGGAAGAGTATCGGTCGTACTTTGCGCCGTACTTTGAGTTCAAGCATTTTGAAACTGCCACCAACTCGCTCAAGCCCCGGCAGGGGAGGGAGCTGTTCATCTGTTTGAAAAAGAAGTGACACGTAACAGGTAAAAGGTGACACGTGACAAACTCAAAACAGTTGGTGTTTCTTCTGCCTGTCACGTGTCACCTTTTACCTGTTACGTGTCACCTCATTCCTCTTCTCCCCATGATTGAAACTCTCGCCAACGCGCTACCGCACTTTCGCAATACCAATTCCGGCCAGTTTTTTCTGATGGCCGGGCCCTGCGTGATTGAGGGCGAAGACATGGCCCTCCGCATTGCCGAGCAGGTGCGCACCCTCTGCGACAAGCTGCAGATTCCGTACATCTTCAAAGGCTCCTACCGCAAGGCCAACCGCTCCCGCCTGGATTCCTACACCGGTATTGGCGACGAAAAAGCATTGAAAATTCTGCAGAAAGTAGGTCAAGAAATCGGAGTGCCCACGGTTACGGATATTCACGAATCGGATGAGGCCGCGCTGGCCGCCGGGTACGTGGACGTGCTGCAGATTCCGGCGTTCCTGTGCCGGCAGACTGACCTGCTGATTGCGGCGGCCCAGACGGGCAAGGTGGTCAACATCAAAAAAGGTCAGTTCCTGAGCGGGGAGGCCATGCAGTTTGCGGTGGATAAAGTGCGCCAGTCGGGCAATGAGCACGTAATTCTGACGGACCGCGGCAACTCCTTCGGCTACTCCGACCTGGTGGTGGACTTCCGCAACCTGCCCGCGATGCGCAGCTTCGGGGTGCCCGTAGTGATGGACGTAACGCACTCCCTCCAAAAGCCCAACCAAAGCAGCGGCGTAACGGGCGGCATGCCCCAGCTTATCGAAACCATTGCCAAAGCCGCCATTGCCGTGGGCGCCGACGGCCTGTTCATCGAAACGCACCCCACGCCCGCCACCGCCAAATCTGACGGCGCCAATATGCTCCCGCTCCAGCAGCTGGAAGACTTACTGATAAAGCTGACGCGGGTACGCGACGCCGTGCGGTAAAAACCGGTGTCATTGCGAGGACGATGGACATTCCGCGTATAAAGCGGCGTCAATCCGCCCGGAGCAATACACAACGCCCTAAAATGTGAAAAGCCCTTACTCGTTGCGCACGAGTAAGGGCTTTCTGGTAGAAGAGCGTTTCTGATTTTACTCAGGGTGGATTGCTTCCCACTGCTCGCAATGACGCGGGACTCAAGCCGACAGCCACCGTGTGCGCTCCAATAGCTTATCCACAGTGTGGTTGAAGCGAAGCACGAAATGCTGCTTCGGCTGACTTTTTCGGAAAAATACCAAGCCCACGAAAAACAGGTCGATGGTGAGCGTCACCTCGGGGTGCTGCTTGATGGCGGCCCAGGCTCGTTCCATTTCCGGTGACCAGTGAATATCGTCCAAGACGAACAGGCTCTCGTCGGTGCGGTAACGGAGGCACTGCTCGAAGTAGCGCATGGTGGGCTCGTAGCGGTGGTTGCCGTCGAAAAAGGCAAAATCCAACGACTGACTTAACTGGGCCAGGGCTGGGGCCAGGGTTTCGTCGAGGTTGCCTTCGATGAGCTGAATGTTATTCAGTTTAAGCTCCTGGAAAGTCTGCCGGGCCACAGCCGCCGTGGCGGGGCAGCCCTCAAACGTGAGTACTTGTGTCCGTGAGTTGGCGGCGGCCAGATAGGCAGTAGTGAGGCCCAGGGACGTGCCCAGCTCCACCACGGTGCGCGGCTGCCGCCAGTTCACCAGCCGGAATAACAGTTGAGCCAACGGCTGCGGCTTAGCAGCTGTGCGGGTAATGTCGCGCACGCGGCGCTGGCGGCCGGCGCCCGTGTGTGAGCCGGCCCCAAAGTCCCGCACTGTCAGGACCTCCGAGCTGGCCAATAGCTTCCGGCGACGCTTTTCGATGGCCGCAAAGGCCGCGAATTCCCCGTCGTGGTTGATGACGTGTGCGTAGAGCCCAAAAACGAACGGGGAATGCAGCCCATGCGCGTTCCCCGAGCGGAGCAAAAACCGGAAGTAGCTAAGAATCTGGTGCAGCAAGAGGATAGGGGACTTAGGGACTTAGGGACTTAGGGGCTTGGTTGATGTTCAACGAACTGTTGTTTTTCAGAACATCAACCAAGTCCCCAAGTCCCTAAGACCCCCACTATACTAGTTCAACCGGAACGGGACGATGAGCGTGAACTCGGGAATGTCCACATCGAAGTGGCTGCCATCCACGAGGCGCTCCATCTGGTACGTGCCGCGCATCTTGCCCACGCCCGTCTTCAGGTTGCAGCCCGATACGTACTGGTGCGACTCGCCGGGCTCCAGCACGGGCTGCTGGCCTACCACTCCTTCGCCTTCCACCTCACGCACCACACCGTTGGCGTCGTAGATGTACCAATGGCGGCGTAAGAGCTTCACGGTGTACTCGCTATCGTTGCGGATAGCAATTTTATACGCAAAGACGTAGTGTTCCTGGCTGGGGCTGGAATAGTCGGGCAGATAGTTGGTCGTAACACTCACGGTTACTCCCTGCGTACTGATGGTATTCATGTCGGCAAGGCAAAGCGGTGGAATGAAAGTAACACCCGGTTGCGGAATTTGGTTTATCTACGCAAGTCCGAATGCCTCGGCCCACTCCAACCGACCAGAAATGTTATTCCAATGACGGTAAAGATAGAAGAAAGCTGGCGCAAGGCCCTGCAGCCAGAGTTTGAAAAGCCTTATTTCCAGCACCTCACCACGTTTCTGCGCGGGGAGTACGCCACGGCCACCGTGTACCCGCCCGGCCCTCAGATTTTTCACGCCTTCGAATCCTGCCCTTTCGACGCTGTGAAGGTGGTTATTCTGGGCCAGGACCCCTATCACGGTCGCGGTCAGGCGCACGGCTTGTCGTTTTCGGTAGCAGAGGGGGTGCGCACGCCGCCGTCCCTGCAAAATATTTTCAAGGAGCTGCAGGAGGATATTCCGGCCACGCCGCCGCCGCCCAACGGCAATCTGGACCGCTGGGCCCGGCAGGGCGTACTGCTGCTGAATGCCACGCTCACGGTGCGTGCCGGGGAGCCGGGCTCTCACCAGAAAAAAGGCTGGGAGCAGTTCACCGACGCCGCCATTCAGCAGGTATCGGAGCAGAAGGAAAACGTGGTCTTTATTCTATGGGGCGCCTACGCCCAGAAGAAGGGCGAAATCATCGACACCAGGAAGCACCTGGTGCTCAAGGCCGCGCACCCCTCGCCCTACGCCGCCGACCGGGGCTTTTTCGGCTCCCGACCCTTCAGCCAAGCCAACGCCTACCTCGCCCAGCACGGCCAGGAGCCCATCGTGTGGTAGCCGGAACCACGGATTCGCTCGGATTCATCGGATTACGCGGATTTTGTAGTTGGTGCAGTCGGCAGCTGTTTCATGAGGAGTAGCAACAAAAAAAGCCTCGCACTGTGCGAGGCTTTTTTTGTTGCTGGACAATCGTCCACAAAATCCGTGGAATCCGAGCGAATCCGTGGTTTAATCGATGAGGTGGAACAGGCGGCTCCAGCGGATTTTGCTGAAGAAGCTGGGGGCGTTGGGGTCAACGGAAAGCCAGATGAGCACCGCTTTGCCCACAATGTGGTCGGCGGGCACAAAGCCCCAGAAGCGCGAGTCCTGGGAGTTGTGGCGGTTGTCGCCCATCATGAAGTAGTAGTCCTGCTTGAAGGTGTAGCTGGTCAGTGCCTGGCCGTTCTGGTAGATGGTGCCGTTCTGCCAGCTGATGCCGGGTACATGCTCATACTGACCGATGATCTTGAAATAGATACCCGCGTTTTCGGGCGAAATCTGCACGGTCTGGCCTTCCTTCGGAATTTGCAGCGGGCCGTAGTTGTCGGCGTTCCAGGGGCGCGTAGTGGCACTCAGGGGAGCGGCGGCCGGAAAGTCGACTGAGTTGGGGAACACAGCCGGGTCGGGTACGCCGGCCGGCAAGCGCTGCTCCACAAGGCGCTTCACGAAAGGCTGCTTACGCAGGAAATCAGCCGCTTCTGTGGTCATGTGCACCGGGCTGTAAAACACCGTGTCGCCGGCGTAGCCGGGCATAGGCACGCCGTTGGCCGCATCGTACTCCACAATGCCCTGCTCACGGAAGATTTCCGGCCGTACGGGTGCATCGGTGTAGAGTGAGTAGCTGGTTTGCAAGTGAGGCGGGTTAGTGGCCGGCTTGCCGTTGATGTATGCCTGGGCCTGGCGCACTTCTATCTGGTCGCCGGGAATGCCAATACACCGCTTGATGTAGTTGGTGCGCAAATCGGCGGGGTGCTGCTTCTCAAAAGGTACATTGAAAACCACCACATCGTTGCGCTTCACTTCCGAAAAGCCGGGCAGACGATGGGAAGTCAGCTGAATGGCATCGGAGTAGCTCGGAATGTTGGTGCCCCAGATGGTCTGGTGCGTGAGGGGTACCTGCAAGGGCGTCTGGGGCGTGCGCGGACCGTAGTGCAGCTTGCTCACAAACAGGTAGTCGCCCACCAGCAGTGAGTTTTCCATGGAGGGCGTAGGGATGGTGTACGCCTCGAAGGTGGCCCAACGGATGAGTGTGGCGGCCACTACGGCAAACAGAATGGCATCACCCCACTCGCGGGCTACGCTTTTGGGCTTTTTAGGAGCGGTTTCCGTTTCGGGACGTTTGTCCCAGAATTTTACGGCCATGAGGTGAATGGCTAAATGGTTATATGGTTACGCGGCTGCATGGTTAAGACAGGTAAGAGTTGAGGGCGGCCCGCTGCTGCGCCTGGAACAAAAGCAAAGCGGGCAGGCTGGAAAAGCAATAAGTCAACAATCAGCCATTCAACCACAAACCCATTTACAGTCCCAACAAATCTTTCATCCCAAAAATGCCGGCCTTGCCCGGCAGCCACTCCGCGGCCAGCATGGCGCCCTGGGCAAAGGCGTCTCGGCTGTGGGCTTCGTGGCGCAGCTCTATGGTGTCGAGGGCGGAGGTGTACGTTACCTCGTGCGTGCCTACCACTTCCCCTTCGCGCTCCGACAGCACCGCCAGCTCGTGCGCGGCCGTGGTGGGCTCGTTGCGCCAGGTGGTTTTAGTAGGGAAATGCTGCATGATGCCCTGAGCGGTGGTAAGAGCCGTGCCGCTGGGCTGGTCTACCTTGTGTACGTGGTGAATTTCGCGTACCCGCACGTCGTAGCCGCCAAACTGGTGCATTTTGGCCGCCAGGTACTCGTTGAAGTGAAAGAACAGGTTCACGCCCACGCTGTAGTTGGAGGCATAAAACAAGCCCGTGCCCGTTTGCTGGGCCACGGCGCGGGCCTCCTCGAAGTGATGCAGCCAGCCCGTGGAGCCACATACTACCGGAATACCCTGACGCAGCGTAGTTACCACGTTCTGGAAGGCCGCATCGGGGTGGGTAAACTCAATGGCCACGTCGGCCTGGGCCGGAGTGAAATCGGTGATGCGCACGTCTGGCCGGGCCGGGTCCACGATGCCCACAATCTGGTGGCCGCGCGTCTGGGCCTGGGCTTCCAGTGCCCGTCCCATTTTGCCGTAGCCAATCAGCAGAATCTTCATTTACTTCTTGTTGGATTTCAACGTAAGGGAAACCGCCACGCCGGGCGTATAGGGGGCCGTAGGCACACGCAGCACATCCGGCTGCCACTGCAGACTCAGGTCGTCGCTGATGTCGAAGTCGCGCAAATGTGCATCTACTAAGGCGTCCACGATGTTAAGGGTATACGCCACGGCCGAGTAGGCTATCCAGATGTCGCGGCCTCGGCGAAAACGGTCTAATTTGACGCGTACGTTGTCAGCTGAAGTTTCCTTGCTGGAATTGGGGCCGGGGTCCGGGTTGCCGCGCTTGCGCGCCTCAAGGCCGATGGAGTACTCTTTGTAATACTTTTGGTAGACCAACTCGGTGCCAATGGTAAAGCCCAGCGCCCCATATACCAGCGGCAACTTCCAATATTTACGGTTGTAGATCTGGCCCGCACCGGGCAACATAGCCGACAGTAGCGCCGCCTTTTTAGGCCGCGTTACGTGCCAGCCCAGAAACTTCTCGGTGCGGCGGCTGGAGTCCTTTACCGCTTTGGGCGCCGACAGCTGTGTCGAATCGGGGCCGGCCGTTACGGTTTGAGCTTGGCCCGCGTGGGTTAGCAGCCCGGCGGCCAGCAACACAACCAAAAAAACACGCGGGTTCGAGGCCATAAGGAAGTTATGCTGGTTGCAGAATGTGCAGAATACGCTGCATGTCTTCTACCGAGTCGAAAGCAATTTTGATTTCACCCCGTCCCTGTGGACCTGGCTTCACCATCACGCGGGAGCCAAACCGCTCCGACAAATGCCGCTCCGTGCGGCGCAGCTCAGCCACCGGAATGTGCAGGCTCTGCTCCTCCGTAGGCTGAGCCTCGGGTGTGCCCGGCTTGGCCGTGCTGCCCCCGTTGCGCACCAGTTGCTCCACCCGGCGCACCGACAGCTCCTCGGCTACAATGCGGCGAAACAAGGCCAGTTGCTGCTCAGTGTCATCAATGCTGATAAGCGCCCGGGCATGGCCCATGGATATAACCGCGTCGCGCAGGCCAATCTGGATATCAGGCGGAAGCTTGAGCAGGCGCAGGTAGTTGGTTACCGTCGAGCGGTTTTTACCTACCCGGTCGCCCAGCTCTTCCTGCTTGAGGTTGCACTCGCTCACCAGGCGCTGGTAGCTAAGCGCAATTTCGATGGCGTTAAGGTTTTCGCGCTGAATGTTCTCAATCAGGGCCATTTCCAGCATCTGCTGGTCGTCGGCCTTGCGGATGTAAGCCGGAATGGCGTCCAGACCGGCCAGCTTGGAGGCCTGCAGGCGCCGCTCCCCACTGATGAGCTGGTAGGCGTTGGTGCCCGTCTGGCGCACCGTCACGGGCTGGATGATGCCTTGCACCTTGATGCTCTCGGCCAGCTCCTGCAGGGCATCCTGGTCGAAGTGGGTGCGCGGCTGATAGGGGTTGGCCTGGATCTGGCCCACCGGAATCAGCCCCACCGAGTTGACGGGGTGCGACACCAGCCGCTCGCTCTTTTTCTCGTAGCTGCCTTCAATCAGGGCATTCAGGCCCCGGCCCAGCCCACCAATTTTACGCTTCGGTGCCGCTGCCGGCGTCGACTTCTCTTCGGGTTTCTCTGACATACCTGCAATGCGCTTTCACCCAACTTCGGGCAAAAGCAGGATTCAAAAATACATAAACGCCGGGGAAGGTCAGGAAATTTTGTTGGCCCCGGCCGGAAGCGACCTGTGTAAGGTTGCTCGAGATGCCCTGGCGTAAAAAAAGCCGGGCCGCCCTATCGGCTGATAGGGCGGCCCGGCTGGTACGTAAACCCGGCGCTGGATTGACTTTATTCAGTGGCACTGGCCCCGGTAGCCGTAGCGCTGGGCTGCCGGATCAGCAGCTGATGGCGCGTGGTGGAGGTGCCTACCGTGAGGTGCAAAGAATAGTCGCCGGGGGGCAGATCGGTAAACTCCAGCGTCTGAAGCTGGGTCCCCACGGGCCGGCGCCGGTAGTCCGACACGCGCACTACGGCGCCCTGCTGGCTGTAAAGCACCCACCCTACGGGCGTTTCCTCCTTAAGCGTATAGGTGAGCTGAGCTACTCCGTTGCTGGGATTAGGATAGATGCTCATGTTGTTGGTGCCGATACCCGGCCGGTTTACCGCCAGGCGCGAGAAGTCGGTTTTGGGCGGCGTTATTTTCTGCAGCTTCCAGTGCTGGTTTTCATTGTCGCGGTAGCGCCACTGTTGTACGCCGCTGTCGGTAGAGTCGCGGGCAGTGAGTGCCTTGTTGCTGTGCTTGGCAATGATTTTATAGTAGCCGCTGTCTACGGGCTCGATGCGCCAGATCTGGTTGTTGCCGCTGTAGTAGGGCCACAGGTTCATGGGCGTGCCGTTGGACGTAGAGCTGCCCAGTACTTCCAGCACCCGGCTGTTGCCGGGCACCATCAGACGGTAGAAGCCATTGTTCAGGCTCTCGATGCGCCACTGCGGCGTGGTGCTGGGCTCTACGGCCGTGCCCACAGGCAGTGGCTGGTAGGCGCGCATATTGGGGCGGCTGGGGTCATCAACTTCCAGCGGCCGACCCGTAGTGCGCGAGGTCAGGATATAAATAGCCGGCTCCAGCGGTGGCGGTGGGGGCGGGGTAACTTTGGCAGGCTTCTCGGCTTTAGCTACCGGTTTCTCCGCTTTGGCAACGGGCTTCTCGGCTTTGGCTACCGGCTTGGCAGGCTCCGGGGCTGGCTTGGCGGCAGCTACCACCGGGGTTTTGGGCACCGGGGGCTTGCGCTCTACTTTTTCCTTTTTCTTGGCCGGGGCAGCCGGGGCCGGAGCTGGAGCAGCGGCGGCTACCGCCGGGGCCGTGCCGGGCTCCGGGTCGGGCATCAGGGTAGAGCCGTTGGGATACAGGTTCCCGGTCGGAATAACCTGCGGCGCGCGGCCGGGCGGCATCCACTGGAGCTGAAATTTGGCGTCGCCTTCGCCCGCCGCAAATTCCAGCTTGAACGTGGTCTTTTCGTTGGCCGCCAGCTGAATGAAGCCGTCCCCGCTGTCGGCTTTGCGGCCGCCCCAGGTGTCCAGCACCTTGCGGCCGTTCACCCACAGGCGCACCTCGTCGGTGGTTACGGCTACGAAGCGGTAAGTGCCCGTGGTGGGCGCGGCCAGCAGCCCTTCCCAGCGAATCGAAAAGTAATCGGCTGGGATGTTCGGGGCCGGCGGATTCATGCCCCAGCGGAAATCCAGGGTTTTATCGATGCGGCGCATGGCGGGTGAGCCGGCCAGCGTGCCGTTGTTGAAGTAGCTGGCCGTGAGGCCCGTGCCGGCACCCTGCGCGGGCGCCGCCGAAACCACCGGCGCACCGCCGGCCGTTGCTACTGCCGCGTCGACCACACAAAGCCCGGCTACCAGTGAACAGAGTACTAAAGAACGCACAGCAAGGAAACGTTTGAAAGGATGATGGGCCGGAAAGGCTCCTGTCGGAGACCTGAATTTACTGCTTATCAGTTAGTCAGCCCAATTTTTACGGGAAGAAACTGGTGAGTATCCTACGGGTAGGAGCCGGTAAATGGCTAACAGGACCGGCAAATACATTTTTTGGTGGGCAGTTGCCGGAAAAATTCGGGCAGCAAGCTCAACCATAAAAAAGCCCCGGCCGGAGCCGGGGCGCTATATAGTTGGTTACGCCGCGCTGTCCTCGGCGGCTTCCGGCGTAGCGTCCACCGAGTTCTTTTCCACGATTTCGCGGGCCAGGTTCAGGTAGCTGATAGAGCCCTTGCTCTCGGCGTCGTGCAGGATAACGGGAATGCCAAAGCTGGGCGACTCCGAAAGCTTCACGTTGCGCGGAATGATGGTATCGAACACCAGCTGCTGGAAGTGGAGCTTTACTTCCTCTACTACCTGGTTGCTCAGGCGCAGGCGCACGTCGTACATCGTGAGCAGGATGCCCTCAATCTCCAGCTCCTCGTTCAGGCGGCTCTGAATAATTTTGACGGTATTCAGCAGCTTGCCCAGGCCTTCGAGGGCAAAGTACTCGCACTGCACCGGAATAATGACGGAGTGCGCGGCCGTGAGGGCATTCACCGTGATGAGGCCCAGGGAAGGCGAGCAGTCGATGATGATGAAGTCATACTGATCGGCCAGGGGCCGCAGCGCGTCTTTCATCTTCTCTTCCCGGTTGGGCAGGTTAATCATTTCCACCTCGGCGCCCACCAGGTCGATGTGGGAAGGCATGAGGTCGAGGTGGGGCAGCACGTTGGTTTGCAGGATGATGTCCTGGGCATTGATGCCGTCCACCATGCACTCGTAGATGCTGTTCTGGATATCCTTCGGGTCGAAGCCCACGCCGGAGGTGGCGTTGGCCTGCGGATCGGCATCCACGAGCAGGGTCCGATACTCCAGCGCTGCCAGGGAGGCCGCGAGGTTGATCGAAGAGGTGGTTTTGCCCACCCCGCCCTTCTGATTGGCTACCGCAATGATTTTTCCCATGTGGTTAAAGCTGTTAGCTACTAGCGGTTAGCCATTAGCTTATCTCAAATTCAGGCAGAAAAGAAAGAGCTGCCCCGGGTGCAGAGCGCATTGGGCAGACCGGGTACCTTTGCTACAAATATACGTGATTCCGCCTTTCCCATGCTTTCGACTTTGCGCCCGGCTACCGGTTCTGTGTTCGTGCTGCTTGCTGCCCTGGCTTCCTGCTCGGGGCCGGCGCAGCCCACCGACAGCCGCCGCGTGTTTCGCTACAACCAGCCCGAAAGCCTGACCTCGCTGGACCCGGCCTTTGCCCGCAACCAGGCCAATACCTGGGCCGTCACCCAACTCTACAACGGCCTCGTGGAGCTCGACGACTCCCTCAAGCCCGGCCCCTCGGTGGCCCGGCGCTACGCCATTTCGCCCGACGGCAAAACGTACACCTTCTGGCTGCGGCCCGATGTGTACTTCCACGATTCCGAGGTTTTTGCGGGCGGCAAGGGACGGCGCGTCACGGCTCCGGATTTCGTGTACAGCTTCAAGCGGCTGCTCGACAAAACCACGGCCAGCTCCGGAGGCTGGATTTTCCGGGGCAAGGTGATTGAAGATGCCCAGGGCGAGCCGCGCGACACGGCCTTTGTAGCCGTAAACGACTCCGTGCTGCGCATTCATCTCAAGGAGCCGTTCATTCCGTTTCTGGGCATTCTGACGATGCCTTACGCCTACGTGGTACCGCGTGAGGCCGTGCAGAAGTGGGGCAAGGACTTCCGGGAGCATCCGGTGGGCACCGGGCCGTTCCGGTTCAGGGAGTGGGACGAGGGAAACGCCATCATCTACCACCGCAACCCTACCTACTGGAAAAAGGATGCCCGGGGTCAGCGGCTGCCATACCTAGACGCGGTGCAGATCAGCTTTATCCAGGACCGTAAAACCGAGTTCCTCACCTTCATGCAGGGGAAGCTCGATTTCCTGAGCGGCATCCGCAGCGGCTCCCGCGACTTAATCATGTACCCCGACGGTACTATTCGGGAAGACTTCCGGGGCAAGTTCCGGCTGCAGAAAGTACCTTATCTGAACACCGAGTACATCGGCATTCAGCAGGACCCCGCCAACCTGCGCGGGGAGGCTGCCAACCCCGCCCTGCGCGACAAGCGGGTGCGCCAGGCGCTGAATTATGCCCTCAACAAGCCCGAGTTTCTGGCCTATTTCCTCAACAACGTGGGCAAGCCGGGCTCGTCGGGCTTTGTGCCCGCTTCGCTGCCTTCGTTCAGCCAGCAGCTGGTGCCGGGCTACACCTACCAGCCCCAGAAAGCGCGGCAGCTGCTGGCCGCCGCCGGCTACGGTCCCGGCAAACCCTTGCGCCTGCGCCTGAACACCGTGGCCGAAACCAAGGAGTTTTGCGAGTACTATCAGAAAAAGTGGGCCGAAGTAGGGGTGGAAGTCGACATTGATGTAAACCAGGGCGCGGCCCACGGCGAGCTGGTAGACAATGGCCGCGCTGCCTTCTTCACCCGCAGTTGGCTAGGCGACTACCCCGACGCCGAAAACTACCTGGCGCTATTCTACAGCAAGAACTTCGCCCCGGCCGGCCCCAACAAAACCCACTTCCGCAACGCCCGCTACGACCAGCTCTACGAACAGGCGAACCGCGAGCAGAACGTGCAGAAGCGCTACGCGCTTTACCAGCAGATGGACCGCATTATCGTGGAAGAAAGCCCCGTCATTGCCCTGTACTACGACGAAGTGGTGCGCCTCACCCAGAACAACGTGCAGGGCCTCACGCCCAACCCCATGAACCAGCTGGTACTGGAGCGCGTGCGCAAGGAGTAAAAAGCAGATAGGATAACATCAGCTGAAAAAGCCCCGTCACCATTATGGCAGCGGGGCTTTCTGCTGAAAAGTAAACCTTATTTCTTGGCTACGGCTACGCTCTTTACTTGCCGGTGGATGTACTCCAGAAGCTTCGTCAGCTCGGCGGGAGCATCCACGTCTACCCGCACTTCCTTCATCGTGCCATCAGGCTGGGGCATGGTCAGGTAGGTGGAGGGCACGTCACTGATGTTGGCCGTGTACACGGGCCGCAGCTTGGCAAACCCGATACGGTCGGCCTCGCGGCGGATGTAGGCCACGGTATCGGCGGGGAGGCGCAGCTGGTGCGTACCGGTGAGCGGCACGTTGCTCTGGCCCTCGTACTCCACGCGGCCATCAGCGTAGATGGTGGCCGTATAGGCCGGGCAGGTGCCGAAGCAGGGCGTTTTGCGGAAGATAAGCGCCGGCCCTTCTGACTGGGGCGCGGCTGTAGCCTCAGTCGCCGTACCCTGCGCCGTAAGGTTCGATTGGGCGGCGGAGGTGCTGCGCTGGGCGCAGGCGCCGCTTAGCAGGAAAGTCAGCAGGGAGAAAGCAAGGAGGCGCATAGAGAAGCGGAAGGAAGGTGCGTCGGCGCAGTTGCCAAAAACCAGACCGGAGTTGCGGGCAGGCAAAAGAACGCCGTAGAATACTAAAGAACGTGTCATGCTGAGCTTGTCGAAGCATCTCTACCGCTTCATTGAGTTTACCAAACTACCAAGATGCTTCGACTTCACTCAGCATGACGGTGTTGGCTTTCAAACCGACCAAAAGCAAAACGCCTTTCTGCGCGGGCAAAAAGGCGTTTCGGGTAAAGCGTCAGTTGGTTATTTGCGGCGGGTGGGCTTGCGGGCCTCCGACTCCTTTTCCTGCGCCGACTTCATGGCTTCGGCCAGGCGGGCCTGGAAGCCACCGGGCTTCTTGTCCTTGTTCTTGACTTTGTTGGCGTCGAGCTGGGCGCGGATTTTCTTGTCGTCCACGAAGCGGCGGGTAATGGCCTGCTGGGCCAGCGTCACCACGTTCGAGACGAGGTAGTACCACGTGAGGCCGGCCGAGAAGCTGTTCAGCACAAATAGGAACACCACCGGCATCAGGTAGCTGTAGAACTTCATGGGCCCCTGCATGGCCGTGTTCGTCTGGTTGCTCTGGTAGGTCATGGCCAGGGTCGAAACCGTCATCAGCAACGTAAACAGGCTGAGGTGGTTACCCAGGAACGGCACCGTGAAGGGCAGCTTGATCAGGTCGTCGTAGGTGCTCAGGTCCCGCGCCCACAGGAAAGGCTGCTGGCGCAGCTCAATGGCGTTGGGGAAGAACTGGAACATGGCAAACAGAATCGGAATCGTGAGCAGCATGGGCACGCACCCACTCAGCGGCGATACGCCCACCGACTGGTATACCTTCATCGTTTCCGACTGTTGCTTCATCTGGTCGTCGGGGTACTTCTCCTTGATTTCGTCGATTTCCGGCTTCAGCACTTTCATGCGGGCCTGGCTTTCGTAGGTTTTGTACGTCAGCGGCCAGGTCACGAGCTTGATGAGCACCACCAGAATGGCAATGATGACGCCGTAGGAAGAAATGAACTGCTCCAGCAGATGAAACACCGGCAGCACCACAAAGCGGTTTACCCAGCGGAACAAGCCCCAGCCCAGGTACACGTTGCGGTCGAAATCAGGGGCTACTTCCTTCAGCAGGCTAAAGGAGTTGGGGCCGAAGAAGTAGCGGAAGTGCGCCTTGCCGTTCTGCACATCGGCAATGGGCAGGGTGAGCGTGGAGGTCAGGGTTTTAAGGTAGGTCGAGTCGGCCAGGTTCACCGTGGAGGCAAACTTGCCGGTCGAGAAGGGCGTGCCGTCGGCAATGAGGCCGGCTACGAAGAAGTCGTGCTTATGGGCCGCCCACTTCACGGGCTCGTTCACTACCACTTCCTCGGGCTTTTCGGAGGCTTCGGCCAGGGCGCCGTGGTCGTCGGAGGCCAGGTAGTGGTTGATGGTGGCGTGGTTGCGGTTCTGCTTGGCGTCCTGCTCGGTCTGGCGCACATTGTCCAGGAAGGTGAACGTGAGCGGCTGCTGGGCCACGGCGTTCTGCAGGTTTACAAAGCGCAGGTCGTAGCCTACCTCGTACGAATCCTGGGGCAGGGAGTACACCTGCTCAATCTGGCCGCCGGCCACCTGGGCCGTGAAGGTGAGGCGCTGGCCCTGCTTTTTGCCCTCCGTGAAGGCCTGCGCGGCCGAGGGCTGGAAGTTCAGGTCCGAAAGCTTTACGGTTTTGCCGTCGAGGGTGCGGAAGCTGGCGTCGAGCGAGGAGCTGCGGGCATCCAGCAGATCGAGCGGCTGTCCGAAGAAGGTTTTGTACTTATTAAGGCGTACGGCCTGCACGCGCCCGCCCTTCGAGCTGAAGGTGACGGTGAGGTTGTCGTTCTGCAGCTGCGTCTGGCTGGCGGCGGTATCCGTAGCAGCGGCGGCGGCAAAGGCGCCGAGCTTGCGGGCGGCAACGGCTGAGTCGAGCGGAGCGGGGACAGGCGCAGTGGCCGCTTTGGCCGTGGCAGCAGGAGTGGCAGCGGGTTTTTCGTCGGGCGGCGTCGGCTTAAAGAAAAACAGATACACGATGAACACGGCCGCAATCAAAAAGGCGCCGGTTGCTGAATTTCTATCCATCAGGAAGAGGGTAAGGCAAAAAAGTTGCTGGGCCCGCCCGGCCAAAGCCCGGCGAATCTTCCGCAAAGGTCGTAGTTGTCGGCCGAATATTTTAGGGAATGTGAGTTAATGTGCTAATGAGGGTAATGTGCTGAGGTGCTAATGGAAAAAACGTGTCATTGCGAGGAAGCAGGACATTCCGCGTATAAAGCGGCGTCAATCCGTCCTGGACGAAACCAGCACCGTTCTTCTACCACAAAGCCCCTGACATCAGCAGACGTCAGGGGCTTTTTACATTTCAGGGCTTGGCCCGTTGCTCAGGACGGATTGTTTCGCGCCGCTCGCAATGACAGCTAAGGCATCAGCACATTACCCACATCCCACCACATCAGCACATTAACTCAGACTTTCCGGTGCTGGATGGCGGCCTTCACGAAGCGCACGAACAGCGGGTGCGGGTTCTGCACGGTGCTTTTCAGCTCGGGGTGAAACTGGCCGGCCACAAACCAGGGGTGGTTGGCAAGCTCAATCACCTCCACCAGGCCGGTTTCGGGGTTGCGGCCCGAGGCCACCATGCCGGCGGCTTCGTACTGCTCCAGGTAAGCGTTGTTGAACTCGTAGCGGTGGCGGTGCCGCTCGCTGATGTGGTTACGGGCGTAGGCTTTGGCCGCCTTCGAGCCCTTGCGCAGCTCGCAGTCGTAGGCGCCCAAGCGCATGGTGCCGCCCTTCTGGGTGATGTTTTTCTGCTCCTCCATCATGGCAATGACGGGGTTGGGCGTCTGGGCGTCCATTTCGGTGGAGTTGGCACCGGGCAGGTTCAGCACGTGACGGCCGTACTCCACCACCGCTACCTGCATGCCCAGGCAAATGCCGAAGAAGGGAATCTGGTTTTCGCGCACGTAGCGCACCGCCTCAATCTTGCCCTCGAAGCCCCGCTCGCCAAAGCCGGGCGCCACCAGCACCCCATCCACGCCGTGCAGGAGCTGGGCAATGTTGTCGGGGTTGATATGGTCGCTCTGAATGCTGCGCACCGTCACTTTGCACTCGTTGTGGGCGCCGGCGTGCACGAAGGCTTCGTTGATGCTCTTGTAGGCATCGGGCAGCTCCACGTACTTGCCCACCAGGGCAATGGTAACTTCCTCAGTAGGGTTTTTAAGACGTCCCAGGAAGTCCTTCCACGCTTCGAGGTCGGGATGCACGGCCCCGCCGGTCAGCTTTAGCTTCTTGATAACCCGCTCATCGAGCTGCTCTTTCAGCATCAGCAGCGGCACCGAGTAGATGCTGTCGGCATCCAGGCTTTCGATGACGGAGTTGATTTTGACGTTGCAGAACAGCGCAATCTTGCGGCGCATGTCGGGCGGAATGGGGTACTCGGAGCGGCACACCAGGATGTCGGGCTGGAGGCCGGCCTCGCGCAGGTCGCGCACCGAGTGCTGAGTGGGCTTGGTTTTCAGCTCCCCGGCCGCTTTCAGGTAAGGCAGCAAGGTGAGGTGAATGACCAGGGAGTCGTTGGGCGGCAGCTCCCAGCGCAGCTGGCGCACGGCCTCCACAAAAGGCAGGCTCTCAATGTCGCCGATGCAGCCCCCTATTTCGGTAATCACCACGTCAAAGCGGTTATCCTGGCCCAGCAGCAGCATCCGGCGCTTGATTTCGTCGGTGATGTGAGGCACTACCTGCACCGTTTTGCCCAGGAACGCGCCTTCCCGCTCCCGCCGAATCACGGTGTCGTAGATGCGGCCGGTGGTCACGTTGTTGGCCTGGGAGGTGGGCGTGTTCAGGAACCGCTCGTAGTGGCCCAGGTCGAGGTCGGTTTCGGCCCCGTCGTCGGTCACGTAGCACTCCCCGTGTTCGTAGGGGTTGAGCGTGCCGGGGTCGATGTTGATGTAGGGGTCGAACTTCTGGATGGTGACGCGGAAGCCGCGGGCTTGCAGCAGCTTGGCCAGGGAGGCCGAGATGATGCCTTTGCCCAGCGACGAGGTCACCCCGCCCGTTACGAAAATGAATTTGGCCGTTGCAGCCGGGAGAGTGGTATTTCGGTCTGGCATAACGGGAGCCAAAGGTACGCGAAAGAGTTGGGCGGCGGGCTATGCAGAGTTGGATTCATCTATCGAAGCGTGTTCCATTGACTGCTACTAAGCAGCTAACAGGGTACTATTACGGATGCACACTATGCACGAGGTACATTATCGGGATGCTATTGTATGTTCAATGAATATTGCCGAGTTTGCAGCCATATAGTAGTATTGATCTGGCTATTTCTTACTGCTAAGGGTGATAAAATCAAGCACGGTTTTCGAATTTCTGAGTATGCACTGCGTTAAAAGTATAGTGAGTATAACTTGTTTTTTGCTGCTATCTTCTTTTCAACAAGATAGACCCAGTTATAACTTTCGTATATCAATTCCTGAAACTGATAATAATGTGCCTGAAAAAATAATTGTTAATATTGTAAATAATAGTAAAGAAGATATTTATTTTAATAATTTACTATTCATAATATTTGTTGATAATGAGCAGTTTTATGGGTTTATGAGTAATGCTAGATTTTTTAATAAGAGATTAAATTTGAAAAATAAAGAACAATTCAATAAAGCATTTTTCATCGATTCAATGAATTTCAATAAGAGTGATGTAAACCATCCTAAATCGGTTAAGTTTATGAAAGATAAAATGAAATCTGGAAGAAATGTCAGTATAAAAGCAAGCCTACATGACTGGCAGCTTGTAAATGGTTTTTCTTCGAACTTTAATACGTATTCAAATATTGTTAATTTGAAAGTAAAATAAAAAAGAATGAAAGAAAGTTGATGAAATGATAATGTATCTTTGGTATAGAAAATCAAGTTGTATATGAAAATGACAGGCGAGTTTATAAAAGCCACAATTCTTTCAGTACTGGTTTTCTTTTCGATATCGTTCTTGAGTATCTTACCTCAGATAAATCCGATACGCCTTTACGGAGAGAATGAGCCATATAGGCTTGAAATTGGATTTCCATTCAGGTTCTATGAACAATTCTGGTTAAGTGGTAGTACTATACCAAACTCAGCTTGGATGGTCTCTAACCTGTTTTATGACTGTCTTCTTACTTGGCTAGGAGTAGTAGGAATATACTTCTTGCTGAAGAGAATAACTGCTAATTGGCGCTAGAGCGACTTGGTTGACATAGAGTCAATGTTGCTTTACTTGTGCTGTGCTAGCAGCTACTTTTCTGTATAAGATCAACGCCCCAACTTCTACGCCTCTTTGGGCTCGGGGCCGCGGAAGGCATCCACGCCTTT
Source organism: Hymenobacter guriensis (assembly GCF_015773195.1). Taxonomy (GTDB): domain Bacteria; phylum Bacteroidota; class Bacteroidia; order Cytophagales; family Hymenobacteraceae; genus Hymenobacter; species Hymenobacter guriensis. The sequence continues at coordinate 77,380 of NZ_JADWYK010000012.1, read as the reverse complement.
CACGGCGGTGAGCTTCACCGGCCGCCCTTCCCGCGCCGACTGGTAAATGGCTTCCATGATGCGGTGGTCCTGCAGGCCTTCCTCGCCAGGCGTGTGGGGCTGCTTGTCTTCCAGGATGCACTCCGAAAAGTGGTCCATTTCGGCGGCGAACTGGTTTTTGGTGGGAATAGTTATCTGGTTCTGCATTTTGGCCTTGCCCTCGGCGTGGGAGGTTTGCAGGTGCTGGCCCTGGTAGGCGTAGGCGTTGTCGAGGTGGAGCCAGCCGCGCTCGGCATTCACGCGGTAGAAGCGCGAGTCGTGGGTGTTGTAGTGGGTGACGCAGTTGACGATAACGCCGTCGGGGAAGCGCATCTGCCAGCTCATCATTTCCTCTACTTCTTTGAACAGCGGGTTGCCGGGCGTGCTGTGCATGTAGCCAAATACCTCGGTGGGCTCGGTGCCCAGCACGAAGCGGGAGGTATTCAGGCAGTAGAGGCCAATATCAGGGAGGGCGCCGCCGCCGGCCAGCGCTTTTTTGTGGCGCCAGTGGTCGGGGTTGGCCGAGCTTTGGCTGTTCTGGGCTTCGATGTACTTGGGCTTACCGAACTTCTCGTCGCGCACCATGTCGCGCACCTGCCGGTTGTAGGGCTCATACTGAATGCGGTAGGCCACCATCAGCTTCACGTTGGCCTTTTTGCAGGCGTCAATCATCAGCTCGCACTCCCGGGCCGAGTTGGCCATGGGCTTTTCGCAGAGGATGTGCTTGCCGGTTTTGGCCCCCCGAATTACGTACTCGGCGTGCAGGGAGTTGGGCAGCACAATGTAGATGGCCTGCACCTCGGGGTTGTCCTTCAGCTTTTCGTAGTCCTGGTAGCTGTAGCAGCTTTCGGGCTTGATGCCGTACTGCGCGGCTACCTTCTTCAACTTCTCGGGCGAGCCGCTCACCAGCGCCACCGGCTTCGACTTCTTGCACTCCCCAAACGCCGGCAGCAGCTCTTCCAGCGTGAGGTGCCCCAGCCCCACCAGCGCATAGCCCACCCGCTTATCCGGCGGCAGCGGCGTCGGCACCGGCCCCGACTGCGGGTCCACGTCCGATTTCCACTGCTCCAGCTCTATCGGCTTGCTTACCTCCGCTGGCACCTTGGCTGGCGGCGACACGGCCTCCGACGATGGTACTTTCTGCCCGCCCGGCGCGGTATAGGTGGTAGCTTCTACTTCCGAGGCCGGGGTGCCCGTGGTCGGCGTGGCGTCGGCCGCCTTGGCATCCGGGGTGCCCGACTGGCAGCTGGCGAGCGTGGTAGCCGCCACGCCCACCGCCAGTCCGCGCCCGGCCAGACTCAGAAACTCCTTGCGCGACACTTCCTGCCCGGCGTGGCGCAGGACGGTATTCAATAGTTCGTTGGTGAGGGCCATAGAGCAGAAAGGCGTTGGTATTGAGGTAACGTGTAGGGCCAGGGTAAGCAGGCGACGGGAAATGACAGTATTACCTGCTTCTCCAGAACGGAATCTGCTGAACGTTGCTACTTGGTTTACCCGACCCGGCGGGAAAAGGTTGACCTGCCAGTCTCGACCAATACGCCCCATAGCTGCTATAGCAGCAGGGTAGGGGAGTGGGGTTCTATGACAAATTCTGGAACCAGTGTATTGAGGTTGTAGAGACGCATACTTGCGTCTCCTTGTTGAACTGCAGCCGGTGCAGATAAGCAGGAGCAAGTGTGCGTCTCCACACTGTAGCTACCGAGAGTAGAGCAATATGACTTCATATGACGCTTCTGTGACCACAGCAACTGACCTTTCCGCATTTTGAAAATTATTTTAACCTTTAACTAATTGATATACAGATATAATAGATAGTATTGCGAAATGAATACTTGACATTGTATTAAAGTAAAGATTTAATTAGGCGTGCTGAATGCACAAACAGCCAGCGCCTAAGCTTATAAACGGGCGCACTCTGCCATGGGCCGTCTGTATCTGCTTCTCCTGTTTATACTTGCCTTCACCTGTAGCCCGGCCAGAGCTTCCGGCGACGAAAACGCGGAAGCTGAGGTAGCTTTGCGGAGCGGACCGCACTGGCTGCATAGGCTCATCAGCCGCTCCCCGGTGCTCCAGCAGCATCACGTGGGGGTGAGTTTAGTTGATGTAGCCACGGGGGAGCGGGTGTACCAGCTGAACGAGGAAGACTACTTCGTGCCGGCTAGCACCATGAAGCTGTTCAGCTTCTACGCGGGGCTGCACCTGTTGCCCGACTCCCTGCCCAGCCTGCGCTACGTGGTGCGCCACGATTCCCTGATCTTCTGGGGCACCGGCGACCCTACCCTGCTGCACGGCGACGTTCCCTCCAACCGGGCCTTCCGGTTTCTGCAAAGCCGCCCCGAAAAGCTGTTCTACATGCCCATTCCGTGCGTGGATACCTTCGGGCCAGGCTGGAGCTGGGACGACTACAACTACTACTACCAGCCGGAGCGCGGCCCTTTTCCCATCTACGGCAACACCGTGCGCTTCTACGCCCGCGCCGGCCAAAGCCAGCCGCGGGTGCTGCCAGCCGTGTTTACGGCCAGCGTGGAGCCGGCCCCGGCCCAGTACCGCAGCACCTCCGACCACGTGCGGCGGTCTGTACTGGAAAACCGTTTTTTCGTGCTGCCCAGCCAGAAAAGCTGGATTGACGAAACGCCTTTCCGGACCAGCACCGGCCTGCTGATCTCGCTGCTGCAGGATACCCTGCGCAAAAATGTGGGCCAGTTGCCTTGGCAGCCGGGTTTTGTTGGGGCCGATATGCAAACCGTAAACGGCCTGCGCGCCGATTCCTTGTACCGGCGCATGTTGCGGGTGTCCGACAACTTTCTGGCCGAGCAACTGCTCTTGATGTGCTCCACGCAGCTGGGCGCCGATTCGCTGAGCACGGAGCGCGTTATCCGGCAGGTGCAGCGCCAGCTCCTCACCGACTTGCCCGACACCCTGCGCTGGGTAGATGGCTCCGGTCTGTCGCGCCTGAACCTGACCACGCCCCGCACGCTCACGGCTTTGCTGCTGAAGCTACACCAGGAAGTGCCCGAAAAGCGCCTGTTCGACTTGCTGGCCGCCGGTGGGCGCCAGGGCACCCTGCGCCGACGCTACCGCGACCCGCGTGGGCTCTGGCTCTGGGGCAAAACCGGTACGCTCACCAACATCCATAACCTGACGGGCTACCTGCGCACTCGCAAAGGCCGCGTATTGGCCTTCAGCTTCCTGAACAACAACATTCCCGGCGACGATACGGCCGTGCGCAACGAGATGGAGCGGATCCTGACTCAGGTGCGGGAGCGTCTCTAGCAGCTCTGGTACAGCCAGCGGTAGCGGGTACCCGTCCAGTAAAGCACGCCGCCTTTTTCTCCATCCGAAAATTCAATGGCCGGGTAGCGCAAGGTAACGGGACGTTCCCGTAGCGTTTCCTGCTTGTCCAGGTACACCTCGTACGTCTTCTGCTTGGTGAAAAGCTTCCACTGGTTAGCCCAGGCTAAGTTTCCTTTAGGAAGCTCATCAGTCGGGTTGCTGGTAGTACCAATCATGAACGGCGCGGCCTGTCCCTGATGGAAGATAATAACGCCCTGGCTGCCGGTAGCGCGCCAGACTACGGGTATGGCCACATCTACTTTTCCGTCTCCGTTGAAGTCAGCTTGCAGCAAGGCAGTGCGCAGATAGTTGTTGCGGCTGAATGTTTGCTCAAGCTTTTGCTGCTGCCACTGAACCTGCGCCCAGGCGGGGAAAGCCGTGTGTGGTGGCTTGGAAACCAGTAGAGGCAGGTAAAGAAGCAAGGTAAAGGGTATCATATACATATAAAGTATACTTTGCTCGGTAAAGAGCATGCGCTTCTTCTGTAAAGAAAGCGAATCATCGGCGGTAGATAATAGTATAGCAAATATGCGCCTTAACGCTAGGGATTAGTGAAAGCATTTATGTAGGGCTAGATAAATTTTTAGAAAGGTAGTTCTTCCGTCTGTTCATGAGGAGTTTTAAACATCTCAGGTTGGCGCTTAAGCAATAGCGTATGTTGCGCAGGAGTCAGAAATATATACCCTTCGCCATCCAGGCAAGGATAGAGCTTCCCCGCCTGCTTCTGCGCATTTAAAGCGTGATTTATCAGATCAATAAATTTGCTGTCCAACCAATCAGAATGCACCGTAAGCTTGGTTCGGTAAACGTGTCCATTCAACCAAAAGCTATAGGGAATGGTCGGTTGAGTCGGAAACTTGGTGCCGAAGCCATCCTGTATAGCAGTCGGTACGAATAGGCCGCGGGAGATAGCAGCTAAAGCCTGGGTATGCGCCGCGTAAGGATAAGGCGGATTTGCTGACTCCCAATCGAAAGCATATATAACTTTCGGATAACTGAGCAAGACTTCAGCCACACTGGTCTGGAGCCCACTCAAGGCGGCTTGGCGGCCCTGGGTCTTTTCGGCCGCAGATAAATGGGAGAACAGGCCCAAGGTGGTGTACCAATCCAGCAGTTTCTCAACGCTGGCTGAATTATAGCGGTTGTCGTGTGATTCCTGGGATAGGAAATAGCTGCCGGTGCCCCATAGCTCACGTTGCTGCGCAGTCATAATCAATAGACCCAGTCGCTCATTGCCGTACACCGATTGAGCGTCGGGTGTGTGGGCTAAGTAGAGACGCAAAGGCGAGTTTTGGTCTGCCAGCCACTGGTTGATGCTAGGGTGAAAGGCTTCGCCCACCTCTGCGCCTGTGGGAGCAGCAGCCTCTGTACCATCCTTGCGCAGGTAGCTTTGCAAGAAAGTGTTTTCGTATTGCCTTCCGTGGGCCTGAAAGCGAAGGGTTGTTTCTTGCCGCAGTAGATCGGTGCCATCATTGTGCGCCTGAGTTGTCACCTGCAAGTCATTGTACTAGAAATCCGGTAGCAAGCTCTGCACATGCGCAAACAATGCTGGATACAGCTTCTGGGGCAGCCGTGGCAGATTTTGCAAGTCGAGTATGCGGCCCTGCTTGCAGTATCCCACGATTTCAAACGGGCTTTTTAACTCATAAGGGCGAGTATCCCGGTTGAGTTGCTGTCGTTGCGCCGGACTCAGCTGCCCTGTTTTCTCCAATTGGTCGAGCCAGTGCCCTTGCCGGATTTGGTCTTGGGCATATGTAGCCCGGCGCTGCATCAGTTCGGCAGCGGTTTGACATACCTGCGCTTCTGTTTGCAACTCGCCTTGCTGCAATTGTTGCCGAATCTGCTGGTGAACGACTGTTGTTATTAGCTGTAGCGCCAGCAAGTCGTCAGCTGTGCGGGTGCGGGTTTTGCCGAACACGCTGCGCTGCTCACTTATCCAATGCTGAGTGCCCGGCTCGCCACCCAGCGGCGGATAAATAGTCCAGCCTTGCAAGAGCACAGAATCTTCTGTGGGAACAGCATCTTCTATTTTCAGGCGGGCCGGAAGCTGCTCATACTGCCAACGCAGTAAGGCGGCGGTGTCGCCGTTGAAGCGGGTCAGTTCCTGTGCCTGCTGGTCTAGGGCCGCTTTTCGTTTGGCTTCAGTCGCGCTATCAGGAGGAGCAAGACCTTGGCCGGCAATGTAAATGTCACTGAGGTAATCGGTTATTCCCCTGTCATCGATTTCTGAGGGGAGAGTTCGGTAGCTGAATTCTGCCTGGAAAGCCTCGGCGCAAAAAGCCAGAATGGTAGCTTGATTGGTTACGTGATGTTCCTGCGTGGTCTGCTGAATGGGGTCGGTCTGCTCGTACTTCAGCAAACCCAAGCGAATACGGCGCAGCAGCTCATCGCGCCCGGCTGCGGTAAGAACATGGCGTTGGTAAAGCTGGTCAGCCGTAGCAGAAAAAGTCATAGGCGTAGGTTTCTGCAGCAGCCAGCCGGCAGTTGCTGCCACCAGCGCAAGACCTAGAAGTCCTATAATCGGCAAGGCTTTCATAAGATTTTGCGGCCCGCTGCAGGAGGCCTAGTACAGCACCCGGAACTTGATGGTGTGCTCTACTTTGCGCAGCTCGCCGATAACCTCCTGTTCGTACTCCTTGTCGATGTCGGTGATGACGTAGCCGATGTGCTCGTTGGTTTTCAGGTACTGGCCGAGAATGTTGACGTGGTGCTGGGCCAGCACGTTGTTGATACGGGCCAGCACGCCGGGCACGTTGTGGTGAATGTGGATGAGGCGGTGGGCCTGCTGCTCGGGCAGCTGGATGTTGGGGAAGTTGACGCTCTGCTGGGTGTTGCCAGTATTTACGTACTGCATGATGCGCTCCGGCACGAACTCGGCAATGTTGCGCTGGGCCTCGGCCGTGCTGCCGCCGATGTGGGGCGTGAGCAGCACGTTAGGCAGGCCGCGCAGCTCGCTCTCGAAGCTTTCCTGGTTGGTTTTGGGCTCGTAGGGAAACACGTCAACGGCGGCCCCGCCCAGGTGGCCCGAGCGGAGTACGGCCGCCAGTGCCGGCACGTCCACCACGTGGCCGCGGCTGTTGTTGAGCAGCAGGGCGCCGGGCTTCATGAGGGCCAGCTCGGCGGCTCCGATGAGGTTGGTGTTGGCCGGACGTCCGTCTACGTGTAGGGTAACAATGTCGGCCTGCTGGAGCAGCTCCTGTAGGGTGCGCACCTTCACGGCGTTGCCCAGCTGCAGCTTTTCGGCCACGTCGTAGTAGAGCACCTGCATGCCCACCGCCTCGGCTACCACCGAAAGCTGGGAGCCGATGTTGCCGTAGCCGATAATGCCCAGCTTCTTGCCCCGGATTTCAAACGAGCCTTTCGCCGACTTATCCCACTCGCCCTCGTGCATTTTGGGGCTTTTCTCGGGGATGCGGCGGGCCAGCATGATGATTTCGCCCAGAGCCAGCTCCACCACCGAGCGGGTGTTGGAGAACGGGGCATTGAACACGGCCACACCCTTTTTCATGCAGCCGGCCAGGTCAATCTGGTTGGTGCCAATGCAGAACGCGCCAATGCTGATGAGGCGGTTGGCCGCGTCGAGCACGCGCTGGGTCACCTGGGTTTTGGAGCGGATGCCCAGAATGCTCACGCCCTCAATCTGCTCTACCAGCTCGTCTTCATCGAGGCCGCCGGGCACGGTGTCCACCTGGTAGCCTTCCTGGCGGAACAGCTCGGCGGCGCGCGGGTCGGGGTTTTCGAGGAGCAGGACGCGGATGCGGTTTTTGGGGTACGAGAGGGTCATCGGAAGCTTGTTCTGGTAGAGAAATTCGTCGAAGGAAGGCAGCACCTCGTCGGCGCGGGCCACTACGGACGCCCGGTGCACGTTTTCGGTGAAGGCGTAGAACCGGTCAGCCAGGCCGGCCTCCCGAATCTGGTAGTCGGTGTACCCGTCGCCGAGGGCGTACACGGGGCCGTTGAGGTCGAGCTGGCGCAGCTGTAGGATCTTGCCCCCGTCGCGGCTGAGCACGTTGTCGGCGTCGAAGCCGGTGATGCGGCCGTCGGCGTCGAAGGTGAAGGTGTTGGCCAGCACGTGGTCCGCATCAATGCCGAACTCGGCCACGACCGGCTCGATAAACTCCCGGAAGCCGCTGCTCACGATGTACACCCGCCCCGGAAACTGCTCGAAGAAGCCGCGGTTGCGCCGGATGCTCTCCGAAACCTTCCCTTTCAGCCGCTCCACCAGCAGGCCAATATGCTCGCGCCGGGCCGGCAGCAGCGCCAGCCGCTGCTTCAGGGACTCCGAAAAGCTCAGCTCCCCGCTCATGCCCCGGTCGGTGAGGGCCCGGATGGCGCCCACCACTTCCTCCCGGTTGGGCTGGCCGGTGAGGGCAATGTCGGCCAGCTCGTCCAGGCCTTCTACCTGGGTAAATGTGCTGTCGAAGTCGATGATGAGGTAGGGGAGCGGTGTGCGGGGTTCGGGCATGATGGGGGCAAGGTAGAACGCAACGGGCAAATACGGGCAAGCCGGCAGCGGGCCGTTCTACGATTTCAAACTGAAACCCGCCGATTCCAGCAGCTTATGCAACGAAATGGCTGCCGCCCGAATCCTACTAAAAACCACTGTTATGAAACCACTTCTTCTCGCTACCTCCCTGCTGCTACTGCCGCTACTGGCTTCCGCCCAGCAAGTTGAATGGTCAGGACAACTGACCACGGGTGTGGCCGCTTTCCGGGGCGCTTCGGCCGAAAGCTCTTCCGCCATCAACGTAAACGACAGCAGCCCCGAAGCTTCGTACACCAACAACCCCTACGGCAGCCGTTGGGGCCTCTCGTACGGGGCGGCAGTGCAGGGCCAGTTTGTGGGCCGGCGCGGGTTGCTGCTGGGCGCCCAACTGGGCTACGATCTGCTACGGCCCGCCGTGCGCATTACCAGCGTCAACACGGTGCTGCGGCCTACCAACACTGTGGAGGGTAAAGCCCACCTCAACAACCAGTTCGTTGGGCTAAACCCTTACCTAGGCCAGCGGCTGCGCATGGGCGAGGTGGCGCTGGATGTGACGTTAGGCCTGGAAATAGCGCGCCAGCTAGCTTGCCGGGAAAAGGCAGACTACACCCTCAATGGTAACGACCTGGAAACCGACCGTGACCGTGCCACTCAGTTTTGGGATAATCGGCTGCGGGCCGGGCTGGCTCTGAGCAGGGGGCCGGTGAGTTTGACGGCCAGCTACGCCCACGGGCTCAGCAACTACAAAGAAGGCTGGGTAGGTGGCGTAAATGAGGCCTACATGCGCGTACTACGGCTGGGCCTGGCTTACCGCTTTCACTAGGTCCTGCCCGGCAGGGCTGTACTCAGGCCAGTTGATGGCTGCCCGCAACGCCCCGGCCAATAGGCTGGGGCGTTGTTTTTTGCCGGGCCGCTTACGCCTCGTAGAATTCCAGCGGTAGCCCGTCGGGGTCCTGGATGAAGGTGAAGCGCCGCCCGGTAAACTCATCCGTGCGCAGCGGCTCGGCGGTTACTCCCTGCGCCTTCAGCGCCCGCACAGTAGCTTCGATATCGGCTACGGCGAAAGCCAGGTGGCGCAGGCCGGCGGCTTCGGGCCGGGAAAGGCGCGGGGGCGTCTCGGGAAAAGAAAACAACTCGATGACGTATTGGCTGCCCAGGGCCAGATCCAGCTTCCACGACTGTCGCTCTGCCCGGTACACCTCCCGAAGGACACGCAGCCCTAACACCTCCGTATAGAATTGCCTGGAAACGGCATAGTTGGAGCAGATCAGGGCAATGTGGTGGACGTGGAGCAGCGGCAGCATAAGCGAAAATGAAAGCAGGATAGCACCGGCAAGTTAGGTTATGCGCGGGTCGTTGCAGGCCGTAATCCAGGCATCGTGGTGGCAGACGGTGCACTCCGCCAAGCTGCCTTTAGCCAGCTCCTGCACGTGGCCGCACCGGCAGCAGGCGTGGGGCCCGGCTTCCTCCACCCGGCGGCGCTCCTGGGTTAGCCGCTCCGGCCAAATGGGCAGACCCGGGCGCACGTCCTCGTCGGCAAAGAAAAAGAGGCTGATGTTGCCGGTAGCTTCGATATAAGCGCGGCGAACCTGCCCCAGGTGCTCTACCTGCAGCTGGCGCATTTCCCCGAACAGCTCTTTCTGCGTCAGGTTCTGCTTGTTGAAGTTCTGCAGGTTGATTTCTCCTTCCTCTACCAGCAGCACCGGCGCGCCTTCCAGCCAGTCGGAAAACTTCGGAAACTTCTCGGTAAGCCGGTTGAACAGCAGGTACAGCCCCGATACCAAAACAAACACCACAGCTGCGTGCAGCAGCGGGGTGTCGTGGTAGAGCATGGCATCGCCGGCTGCCGAGCCCAGGGCCAGGATGATGCTCAGCTCGAAAATAGACAGCTGCCGCACCCCGCGCCGGCCCGTCACGCGCAGAGCACCCAGAATCATCAGGTAAACAACCAAGCAGCGCAGCCCCACTTCCAGCAGGAACAGCGGCGGCATTTCATCGGAAAGCAGGATGCGTTGCCAGTCGAATGGCTGAACGGATGGAGAAGCCATGCGGGGCAGGTAGGTCAGAAGGCGAAAGAAACGGGAAGCAGACTGCAGGTGCTAACGTAGCATCCGGCGCTACAGTTGAGCTTCGGACCGGGGCAACGAAAGCAGGGCATGGTCGTACCTTTGCAGGGCCGGTTGCCCCGCAAGGAGGCCGTAGGTGTAGCTCGGGTTATTGATGGGGTACCGGGCCGGTTTTCGTATTCCTATGGATTTAATTTGCTTTCGGTGGCGCGGCCTGTGGGCGGCTTTGCTTTTGTTGATGGTCCTGCCGCATCTGGCCTCCGCCCAGTCCGTCGGGGCGCCGCGTGTGCGCACGTTCATCTTCGAGTACCAGGCCACCGTGCCCGCGGCGCCCCCAGGCACCCACCAGCTGGACATATGGCTGCCCGTAGCCCACTCCGACTCGGCGCAGAATGTGCAGATTCTCCAGCTCGACGCGCCTGGCAAGCACACGCTCACTACGGGCCAGCACGGCAACCAACTGCTGCACCTGCGCCTACGTCGCCCCAGGCAGGCGGTAACCGTGGCCGTGCGCTACCAGGTAACACGCCGGGAGCACCGCGCCCCGCAGCCCACCGCCGGCCGCATACCCATGCAGGACCCCGACTCGGCCCGCTGGCTGGCGCCCGACCGGCTCGTGCCCCTCGACGACCAGATTCGGCGCTGGGCCCGGGAAGTGGCAAGTGAGGCCCACGCCGAAACCCCGCTCGACCAGGCCCGCGCCGTCTACAACCACGTGGTGGCTACCGTGAAGTACGACAAAACTGGCCAGGGCTGGGGCCGCGGCGACATCTACTACGCCTGCGACGCCCGCCACGGCAACTGCACCGATTTTCACGCCCTGTTCATTGGCTACTGCCGCGCCCTGGGCATTCCGGCTCGGTTCAGCATCGGCTTTCCGCTGCCCCCGGAGCGTGGCTCGGGCGAGGTGAAGGGCTACCACTGCTGGGCCGAGTTCTACACCCCTCAAACCGGCTGGGTGCCCATCGATGCCTCTGAGGCTGCCAAGAACCCCGCCCGCCGGGAGTACTACTTCGGCACCCACGATGAAAACCGCGTGGAATTCACCCGGGGCCGCGACCTGACGCTCACTCCCCGGCAGCAGGGCGCCCCGCTCAACTACTTCATCTACCCCTACGCCGAAGCCGACGGCAAACCGCTGGAAAACGTGCAGCACTCCTTTCGCTACCAGGACGTGCTGGCTGAAGAGCTGTAGGTAAAGGCAACGAAAAAGCCCGTCATACCCCGCAGGTTTGGGGCATGACGGGCTTTTCGGTTAACGAGCACTTGTCCTGCTGAGCGAAGTCGAAGCAGCTCGCGTGCCGACGTTGCAGTCGTAAGCCAACGAACGAAGCGGTAGAGCTGCTTCTACTTCGCTCACTTGCTGGCCTGATTGAGCGTCTGCACGTCTTCGGCGGCTAGCGTCAGCTCGGTGGCGCGGAGCAGCTCGGTCACCTGCTCGGGGCTGGTGGCGCTGGCAATGGGCGCCGTGAGGCCGGGCTGGGCCATAATCCAGGCCAAAGCGACCTGGGCGGGCGTGGCCTGCTGGCGGGCCGCTACCCCATCCAGGGCCTTGAGAATACGCAGGCCTTTTTCATTCAGGTATTTCTGGCCTACCCCGCCTCCGCGCGGGCTTTTCTGCAGATCGGCCTCAGAACGGTACTTGCCGGTGAGGAAGCCGGCCGCCAGCCCGTAGTAGGGAATCACGCCAATGTTTTGCTCCTGCAGCAGCGGCAGCAGGTCGCGCTCAAATTCCGTGCGGTCGTAGAGGTTGTAGAGTGGCTGCAGGCTCTCGTAGCGCGGGAAGCCGTGGGTTGAGCTGGCTTCGAGGGACTCCCGCAGACGGGCCGCCGAGAAGTTGGACGCCCCAATGGCGCGCACCTTGCCTTCTTTCACCAGTTGGGCGTAGGCTTCCAGGGTTTCCTCTACCGGCGTGGTTGGGTCGTCCTTGTGCGACTGGTACAGGTCGATGTAGTCGGTTTGCAGGCGCTTAAGCGAGCCTTCCACGGCCCGCAGGATGTAGTCCTTTTTCAGGCCCTTGTTTTCGGAGTTTACCTCCCAGCCTACTTTGGTGGCCAGAATGACATCGTCGCGGCGGCCGCGCTGGTGCAGCCACTTGCCGATGATGGTTTCGGACTCGCCGCCCATGTGGCCGGGCACCCACACGGAGTAGCCGTCGGCGGTATCAATGGCGTTGCCGCCGCCCGCCATGAAGGCGTCCAGAATACGAAAGGAAGTGGCTTCGTCGGCCGTCCAGCCGAAGACGTTGCCGCCCAGCACGAGCGGGGCCAGCTGCAGGCCCGAGCGGCCCAGTTCACGATGTTGCATGTACGTTTTTAGATAGTTGATGTTCGTTGTCAGCTACTCGTTGGCCGTTGTCAGGCCGAAAGCCGCGACCTGACTGGTACTTGGTAGCGCATTGCTAAACCGCTGTTTTGGCGGTTAGGTTATCGACGGGGGGGACCTCTGCCTCCTACAGATGCTTTTCCAGCACCCACCGTGCTATCCTATAAATCCTGTTGCCGGAAATGGCTAGATAACTTATCGGGGAATGACATAAACAAGCTTCCGCTTTTTGCGGTGCCCAATGATAGTGCTGTCATTTACTTCCACATGATAAAATCGAATGGGTAGCACTTCCTGATCATCGGTATTAATTACGCCTATTTCGCAATTGTTATTACGAACTAATGCAAATCCGTTTTTAAACTCGTAGTATTTGGTTAAATCACGGATATGCGCATTTGTTTTATTTACGCAGTAAGGATAATCAAACCGAAACCCAGTAATGCATTCGTTATGCTTATTAATAAAACCTACAGAATTTTCTTTTGAAAGGCGTACTGCTGCGAATCCTTCGTGGAAAGGCCTATGGACATAGTTGTACATGGTTGGTATAATTAATGTACCAGATTCATCTATAAAACCCCATTTATCCTGAAGTTTAACGGCCATCATGTGGTCTGAAAAATCTATTATCTCATCATACTGGGGTATAACTCTTGTGAGGCCGCTTGAATCAATTAGCCCCCATCGTTTATTGATTCGGGCTTGTAGCCAGCGGCTGGAATGCTTACTGAACTCTAGTCGCTCATATTGCAATGGAATAAGTACTGTGCCGTGCTGGTCGATCATACCCCATAAACCATTACGCATAACGAGGGCAGTACCATATTTTGAGAATTCACCAGAGCCGTATTGATAAGGGCCGCCGGGCAGCATCTTTCCTTGAGAATCAAAATAATCTACCGGTAGTGCTGGCGACACTCTAAGGCCCCCACCTGGACTGAGCCGGTAAGCCAGAATTGGAAATGCGCCCGAAAAAGGAGTAGCATAATAATCAGCCCTTCTGATACGGGCCAAGGCAGAGTCGGCTTCTTGCGCAATGCTTGAAATAGCACACAAATAGAACAGTAATGTCCCTCCTATAATTAATTTCTTGGAAAAAGAGTTGGCATATCAGGGTGAATACAGCGCATAAGTACCGGCAAAATACTGAGTTTATCTAAACTCTTTCCAACACCCGCCAGCCGCGGGCGGGCACGGTCAGTTCTGCCTCAGCACGGAGTGTCAACGGCTCTTCGCTGAACACATCCAGCCAGGAGCCAGCTGCCGCAGCGGGCAGAGCCAACGTGCGCTCGGCCGGTGCGGTATTGATGACGCAAAGCATGGCTGCATCTTGCTTGAGTCGAAGAAAACCATAAAGCTCCGGGGCGCTTTCCAGGCGGAGGAAGCGGCTGGCCGGGTCGCCGTTGCGCAAGGCGGGGTGGCGGCGCTTGAGCTGCAGCAGGCGCGTGTAGAAATTCTGGAGCGGGAAATTCTGCCAGTCTACCGGGTCGCGGTCGAAGAAGGCCAGGCGCTTGCGCAGGGCGGCCTCCTGGCCGGTGTACACCAGCGGCATGCCCGGCAGCAGCACCGTCAGCACGGCAAAAGGCAGGGCCAGCGCACCCAGCCGCTCGTACTCGGTGCCGTCCCAGCTGTTCACGTCGTGGTTGTTGGTGAAGTGCATCAGGTAAACGGAGGGCGGGTACTTGGCCCGCTCGGACGCCAGGTAGATATCGATGTCGCTCAGCGCATTTTTGTCTTCGGCAATATGATCGAGCAAATAGTGCAGGCGCAGGCCAAAGGTCATGTTGAAGGCCCGTTCCAGCAGCTTGGTATCGGAGTTGAACTCCTCCCAGCTCAGGCCCCCGCTGGGGTACAGCTCGTCCCACTCAGCCAGCATAAACAGCGGCTTCACTTCGTCCAGCTCCCGGCGGGCCTCATCCCAGAAATCGGTGGGCACCAGCCCGGCCACGTCGCAGCGGTACCCGTCGATATGGGCCTCGCGCACCCAATAAAGCAGTGCATCCGTCATGTAGCGGCGCAGGGCCGGCTGGGCGTAGTCGAAGGCTACTACGTCGGTCCAGTCGGGCACGGGCGGTACCAGCTGGCCCTGGGCGCCGTGCCGGTACCAGTCGGGGTGCTGGGCTACCAGCGGGTTGTCCCAGCTGGTATGGTTGGCCACCCAATCAAGCAGGACCTTCAACCCCAGCGCGTGGGCTGTGTGTACCAGGTGCCGCAAGTCGTCGAGGGTACCAAACTCGGGGTTCACCCCAAAGTAGTCTTGCACGGCGTACTGGCTGCCCAGCGTGCCCTTGCGGTTCACTTCGCCAATGGGGTGCACCGGCATCAGCCACACAATGCTTACGCCCATAGCCGCCAGCCGGGGCAAGTGCTCAGTAAATGCCCGAAACGTGCCTTCCGGCGTGAATTGGCGCAGGTTTACTTCATAAATCGTGGCATTGGCGGCCCACTCCGGGTGACGAACCTGAAACAGGTGGCTGTGCGGGTGCAGGGGTTCTTCGGCAGGCATGACAAGGGCTTTTGCTGCGGTTGAACGACCCGCTGCCGCCGGGGTTGCCGTCCCGGTCCGCCCTACCCGCTACCACAGTCCCTGGCGGGGCGGATCGGGCAGGCGCTCATACACGCGGTAGCCGTGCGGGGGCACCAGCAGCTTCGAACCCGCGCCCATACGCAGCACCTGTCCGCTGAACAGCTCCCGATACACGCCCGGGGCCACGATGCCCAGCGCCAGTTCGTGGGGCTGACTATCAAAGTTTACGGCCGTGAGTACGGCTGCTTTGGCCTTGCGGCGCAGGAAGGCATACACTTTCGGGCTGCCATCCTCCAGCTTCGCAAACTGACTGCAGGCGTCGCCGTTGCGCAGGGCGGGGTGGCGTCTTTTCAGTTGCAGCAGCTTGGTATAGAAATCCTGCAGCGGGTAGTCGCGCCACGGAATGGTGTCCTTATCGAAGAAGCGGAGGCGCTTTTTCATAGCCGCTTCCTGGCCGCTGTACACCATCGGGATGCCCGGGAGCAGGGCCGTGAGCACGGCTTGGGGCAGGGCATCTTTGCCCAGCCGCTCATACTCGGTGCCGTCCCAGCTGTTGATGTCGTGGCTGCTGGTGAAGTACATGAGGTAGGCGCTGGCCGGGTAGCGGCTCCGTTCCACGGCGCGGTAGGCATCCAGGGCCGCCAGCGGCTGCCGGCCGCGGCTGATACTGTCGAGCAGGTAGCGCATGCGCAGGGCATAGGTGGCGTCGAAGGCCTTTTCCAGCATGCCGGTGTTGGGGTCGAACTCGCCTTTCTTGAGGAAGGGCGGGCTGTGCAACTCGTCCCACTCGGCCAGCATGAACATGGGCTTCTGCTTTTCCAGCGCCTGGCGCGTCTGCACCCAGAAATCCATGGGCACCAGGCCGGCCACGTCGCAGCGGAAGCCGTCGAAGTCAGCTTCTCGCACCCAGTAGGCCATGCTTTCCTGCATGTAGCGACGTAGCTCAGGCTTGGAGTAATCCAGGTCGATGACGTCCTGCCAATCGGAAACAGGCGGCACAAACTGGCCCTGCGGGCCTTTGGTAAACCACTCGGGGTGCTGCCGGGCCAGCTGACTGTCCCAGGAGGTGTGGTTGGCGACCCAGTCCAGAATCACGTGCATGCCACGCTTATGGGCCTCGGCTACCAAGTGCCGCAGGTCGTCCATCGTCCCGAACTCGGGGTTTACGGCACGGTAGTCGCGGATGGAGTACTGGCTGCCCAGAGTGCCTTTGCGGTTGAGCTGCCCGATGGGCTGCACCGGCATCAGCCACAGAATGCCTACCCCCATTTGCTGCAGGCGAGGCAGGTGCTGCTCAAACGCTTTGAAGGTGCCCTCCGGGGTGTATTGCCGGATATTGACCTCGTAGATGCTGGCCGAATCGGCCCATTGCGGGTGCCGGATAGTGTATTCGGCAGGCGCGGCCGGGGCGCAGTCGGTGATGTTGTCGTAGGCCGAATGGCAGGAAGCCAGTAGGCTGAGCAAACCGGCCAGGAGAAAAGGAAAAAAGCGGGGCATGGCGAAACATACCGCTTTTTTCCTAAGCCCGCTGCCGGATCAGCCGCCGGCTAGCTTCCGGAACGGGCCCGGGCTGAGTCGTAGCGCACGCCGCCAAACAGGTAGAGCATGAGCGTGCGGGAATAGCGCAGCGAGAACGGCATGAACAGCAAGGAGGCCACCGCCACGCTCAGGATGTACACCCAGGTGTCGGGGTCGTTGAGCAGGAAGTACACCGCAAAGCCTATGACCAGCATAATGCCCGTCGAAAACACGAAGCTGATGTACATGGCGCCCCAGTAGAAGCCGGGCTCGGGCTCGTAGGCCTGCCCGCACACGGGGCAATGCTCAGGCATTTCGGTGAACTTGGTGCTGATGGCCGGATGCGAGAAAAGCGGGCCCTGGTGGCAGCGCGGGCAGCGCTGCTGCAGAATAGCCAGAACCGTAGAATCAGTAGTTTCCATAAGCAAGCTGCCTGAATAGCAGTGAAACAAAATTACTCTACGCAGGCGAGGGGAGTAAGGGCTATTTGCGGGTTTGTGCAGCACAAATCAACGCGGCCCGCGGCTAGGGCTGCTGCCGAAAAGCTTCGGGCGTGTGGCCGGTGTGCTGGCGGAAGTAGCGGCTGAAGTAAGAGGCGTCCTCGAAGCCCAGGGCATCGGCCACCTGAGCCACGGTGGCCGGGGAGTGGCGCAGCAGGCGGCGCGCTTCCAGCAGCACGCGCTCCTGCACGAGGGCGCTGGCGGTTTTGCCCAGGTGGCGGCGGCACAGCGCATTCAGGTGGTTAGGCGAAACGTGGAGCAGGTCGGCGTAGTACTGCACGGCCCGGTTGGTGCGGAAATGCTGATTGATAAAGGCGCCAAAGGCGCGGAGCAGTTCCTGGGCGTGTAGCGGCTCGGCCGAGGCTGGCGCTTCCGGGAAGTGGCGGGCGGCCAGCTCCAGGCACAGGTGCAGACAGGAGCGAAATACCTCGTCCTGGGCCGGGGCGGGGTGCGTGTTTTCCCGCCATATGCGTTCCATCAGCCAGTGAATGTCGGTTTCGGCCTCGGGTAGGTACACAACCGGGGCGTGGCGGTGGTCGAAAAACGGGTAGTCGAACAGACGGCTGCCGGGGTAGCGGAACAGGTAGAAGTCGGCCTCAAACAGCACCACGTAGCCCTGAGCATCGTCGGATAACTGCCAGTGGTGCACCTGCCCCGGCGTCATGAAAAACAGCGCCCCGGGCTGCAGCGCGTAGCTTACCAGGTCGATGGTATGGGTGCCGTGGCCGTGGGTGACGTAAAGCAGCAGGTAAAAGTTGTGGGCGTGGGGCTGGCTTACCCCGGGAAAGTTGGCCACGTGTTGCGCCAGCCGCTCCAGGTACCACGGCCGCCGCGCCCGCCCCTGCGGAAACGACTTCAGGGTGAGAACGGGCAGGGAAGGAGGTTTCATGTAGTACGAAGAGAGGGCAGATGTCCCCACAAAGAAAAGCCCCGAATGCAAGCATCCGGGGCTTTTGCAGCAATGGTTTTCGCGGCAGCGGCGTGAGGGTGCCACCGTGCTCAGCCTGGGCTACTTCAGGCGCTTGCGCCGCAGCTGCCGAACGCCCAGACCTACACCGGCTGCCAGCAGCAGCGAGGCTCCGCCATCAATGGGTACGGCCGTGGGGTCGTCGGGCATGGGGCCACCTTCCGGGGGCGTATCACTCTGGGCCCAGGTAAGCTGAGCTGAGAGCAGCACCGCCAGCAACAGCATTCCTTTCAGGATATAACTTTTCATGCGTAGTAAAAACGAGAAGTGAGACATGGAGAAGCGTGGCTCTACAGCCCAGGGAGGAAACCGGACTGTAGGGCCACGCCGACAAAGCTATTCTACCACCAGGCGGCGGGTTGCCTGCTCGGTGCCGGCCTGCACCTGCAGCTGGTACACGCCCGCAGAAAGCCCTTGCAGGAGAACCGTGGCGGCACCTCCGCCGGCAGGCATGGTGGTTGTGCGCACTACGCGCCCCAGGGCATCATGCAGGGTGAGGGTAGCCGCTTTGCTGCCGGCCGGCAGCAGCACGGTCGTTTGCGTACGGGCCGGGTTGGGGTACACGGCTAGCGCGTTGGCCAGGGCTCCGCCCCGGGTAGCCAGCGGGCTGCTAGAACTCAGGTTCAGCCAGAAGCGGCCGTTCAGAGTCTGCGCTTTATCGGCCTGGAAGCTGTAGGAGGCATTGGCCGCCTGCAGGTCCATGCGCTGGTTGGTGGTGGCGTCTTCCAGGAAAATGGTCGTGCCCGCCGGCAGGTTGGCCAGTTGCGGGGCGCGCACCAGGTAAGTGCCCGCGGCCGGCACCTGGAGCAGCAGCGGAATGCGCACGTTACCCGTCAGGGCCGGCAGACCTTGAATAGCCAGCTCTTCACCTGCCTGGGTAAGCGCCGCCAGGTTCAGGCCCGAGGTGTTGCGGAGCTTGGCCGCGTCGAAGCCGGCATCCAGGCCAGCGGTAGCGCCGGCTTCCGCATACAGGTACAGGGCATCCTGACTGGTGCTCTGCTCAGTGCCCAGCGTCAGCTTCACGAGGGGGCGGGTATCGTCGGAGCCGCGACGCACGGGCGCCTGGGTGGCGTAGCTCGTTACGCGCTGGGTGTTGCGGAAGGTGAGCGAGCCGCTGGTCTGGCCCTTGGTCACGCGCACGAAGAAGCCCTGGCCCAGGCCAATCAGCGGGTTGCCGCCCACGCCATTGGCATACGTGCGGTACTCGCCACCGTAGCGGCTGGTGCTTTCAAACACGTACATGGCGGCGTCCAGGTTGGAGCGGTCGGCGGCGGCTACCTTGCTCCAGTCGAGGGGCGAAGGGTAGGGGTTGCCGACCAGGTGCCAGCCGGCATCATCGGCAGTGGGGCCGGCGTTGCGGACCAGCGTCAGGGTTTTGGTGCCTTCGTTGGGCGTACCGGTAAACTTCAGCGTCTGGGCAGCGGGTGTGTTCACCGAGAAGCCCCGGCCCACGGGCAGTGCTTCTTCCAAAGAAGCCGGCGAAACCCAGCCTTTGCTGAACGCTGCCAGGTCGTTGGTGGCCGATGCCAGCCGCGACTGGTCGTAGCCGAAAACGGTGGGGAAGGGCGTTTCTTTGCCGGGGGTTGGGGAGGTGTTGTATTCCTCATTCACCTTGGGCGTGGTGCCGCCGCTGCCAAAATCAGCCACCGTAGCGTTGCTGACGGGCGCGCTCAGGTGGCGGTAGCCCAAGCCGGCGTTCCGGCTGGGGTCGATGTAGCGCTGCACGGTAAGCTGGATTTCAAGCGTTTGGCCATTGTTTTCTATCGTGCCCCCGTTATTCACAATCAGGGCCGTGCCCGTGGCGTCGCTGAGCAGGGTCAGGCGGTTGTCGCGCAGGTCCAGGGCGCCTGAGTTCAGGCGCAGCTCCCGGCGAATAGAAACCGGCTGAGTGAGAATAACTTTTCTGCCGGAGCTGATGATGAGGCTGCGCACAGTAGATGGCAACCCGGTGCCGGTGAAGGTGCTTACGTCCGCAATGTTTTCGAACTCATAGATGGCATCCGTGGAGAAGATACGGGTAGCCGTTTGAATAACGCCTTTTGCCCCGGTCTTGTAAATGCCGTCGTAGTAAATTTCCAGAATACCGCCGGCCTGTACTTCAAAGGTGCCCGGGCCAACGATAGGCGTATTCTCGCCGATGTACAGCTCCATTCGGCCCCCATTTTCAACCGTGAACGACTGTTCTATGGTGGTGCCATTTCCCAGGATCATGCCCGTGCCGCCGTTCCGGATGGTTACCGTGCGGTAGGTACCCTCGTCTACGCCGTACGTGCCGGGGCCGCTGATAACCAGGTCCCGGATAACGGTGTAAGTCTGGCTGTTGCTGGTGCCGCCCGGCGTGGTAATGGTAACGGGCCCCGATATGGCGCCCAGTGGTACCTGCACGTTGCTGATGGTGGTGCCATCGGCAGTGGTAGTGAAGGGACCGGCTACGGTATTGTTGCTGGTGCCGCTGAAGGTAATTAGCGTAGCACCTTTGAGGTTGGTGCCCGTCAGGCTGATTCGTCCCAGCAGGGGCCCGGAGTTGCCCGAGCTGAAAAAGGTGAAAGTAGGCGCGGGAGATGCCGTTACCGTGAATACTCCGGGGCTAAAACCCGTTGTGCCGCCGGTGTTTACGCCCACGGGCCCAGTGGTGGCGCCGGCCGGCACCGTCGCCGTAATCTTGGTAGAGGAGTTAACTACCCGGGAGGCTACTACGGCATCGCCAAAGGTCACGAACGAGCCCGCCGTGAAGTTTTCGCCCGTGATGACGACCGTCGTGCCCACTGGCCCTTCTTCGGGCGAAAGGGAATACACCACTGGGTTGCCTACTACCGTGAAGTTGATGCTGCTGGTGGCCGTGCCGTTGGGGGTAGTCACCGTAATTGGGCCGCTGGAGGTACCCTCAGGTACGGAAGTGAAAATCTCACTATCGCTAATAACGTTGAAGAAATTCGCGTCTACCCCGTTGAACTGCACGGCCGTGGCGTTGGTGAAGCCCGCACCAAACAGGGTGACGTTGCTTTGCGCCGGACCGCTTTGTGGGGAGAAGTTGCTGATGGAGGGCGTAGTGGCCGCGGTAACGGTGAAGCCGCCCGGAACATTGACAAAGCCCTGTGTGCCACTCAGGATAAGGCTCTTATTGCCCGTTGAGAGCGAAGCCGGCACCGTGGCGGTAATCTGGGTGGAGGAGTTGATAGTGAATGCCGCTCCCGTACCCGGAATGAAGAGTACCTGCTGAATGGTATTCAGGTTGGTGCCCGTAATAATGATCTGAGTTCCCACGGGGCCACTGGCCGGGGAGACATTGCTAACCGTGGGAGGCGTCTTCACCGTCACCGTAAAATTACCGGGGCTGGTAGCAGTGCCGCTGGGGGTAGTAATGGTTATGGGGCCGGTAGTAGCGCCGGTGGGGACCTGCGCCGTAATTCCTTCGTCGCTTTCTACGCTGAAGTTCGCCGACACACCATTAAAGTACACGGCCGTAGACCCCACGAAGCCTGTTCCGAAAATGCTGATGTTGGTGCCCACAGATCCACTAGCCGGATTAACGGACGTTACGGAGTGGCTGGCATTGGTGATGGTGAAGCCACTGAAAACCGTATCGGAGCCATTAGGGCCGCTGATGGTCACATCATAGGTGCCAGGTACAATCGAGGCCGGTACCGTAGCCGTGATTTGGGTCGGCGAATCGTGGGTAAACGAGGCGGATATTTCCCCGCCAAACAACACCTGATCGACACTGGCCAAGTTGGTACCCGTGATGATAAACTGGGTGCCTACTGGGCCACTGGTTGGCGCCAGATTGCTAATGGCCGGCACACCGGAAGCTTCTACCACGAAATCAGTGGCGGAAGTAGCTGTCCCACCCGAAGTGGTGATAGTGATACGGCCGGTGGTGGCACCGTTCGGCACACTAAAAGAAACATAGTTGCCGGTGCCATCCGTGATGAAAGGGGCCGTGTTGGCAACGCCATTGATGGCAATACCGGAAATATTGTTCAGGTTGGTGCCTGTCACTTCTACCGTAGTGCGGGCGGCTCCGCTGCTGGGCGTAAACGAAGAAATGGTTGGGGGCGCAACCCGGTGTACGCCCGGTGCCACCCCTTCTCCGGGGTGTGCTGCCACCAAGCCAGGCAGCAGCAGAAAAAACAACAGCCCCACCCATCTGGTAGAGCATAGTCGCGTAAAAGTTCGCATAGATGTGAAAAGAGAAGTGAAACAAAAGGCCGAAGTTCCATCACTTTCCCACCCAGCACAATACCCGGATGTAGGTAATTTTGCTTAGCCGGAGAGCCTAGGTTGCTTTAGATCAGGTCGAAGGCCCGGGCGTACTGGCCCAGCTTGAACACCGTATTGGCGCCCAGCTTCTGGCGCACGTTGCGACGGTGCGTGGCAGCCGTCTGCTCCGAAATACACAGCTCCTCGGCTATTTCCGGGGCGCTTTTACCCAGGGCCAGCAGGCGCAGCACGCTCCGCTCCCGCTTGGAGAGGGTGGAATACAGGGAGGAGTGCTGGCGCAGAAACTGGTTTTCCTCAATCAGGCGCTGCACTTTCGTGGCGAAGTGGTTCTCGGGGTGCAGCGGCACGGCCAGGCCCATCACCAGCAGGGGGTTGCCCTGGTCATTTACCAGCAGCCGGCGCATGGAGGTGAGGTAGTAGCTCCAGCCTTCCCGCTCCGTAGTGCGCACCTCCTGGTAAAAGGTATGCACCTCGGGTACGTTGTTTTCATACATAAGATGAAACACGCGGGCCATGTACTCATCCGACTCCACGGCGTTGAAGTAGGTGGGGGAGAAGCTTGGCCCCAATGCCATCAGCTCGTCCAGGGTAGCGCCCAGCAGCTGCAGGCCCCATTTGGAAAGATAGCGCACCGTTTGGGTGGGCACATGATGGATAATTACAACAGCGGGGTACTCATCGGCGGTGGCGGCTATTTCTGCTATTTTCTGTTCAATAAGTTCATCATCAGTCATATAAAGTGAAGGTCGACGGTGGGGGTTAAATAGGACGGAAGAAGGGATTCAATATTATGAATTTCCTCCAGAGTAAAGAAGAAAATGCAATTATTTCTTCATGCATTCTTCACCAAGCTCGACTATGGGTGCGTAAATAGGATTGTGCCGTAAGACGAAAGCGCAAATCAGTTTCAATGGGATAGTACTTGTTTTATCTGCCCCCGGCGGAGAGTCAGCTTGCCGGCCGGCTTTGAGGTGCTTTTGCCCGGACGGTTGGTGGGCTGAATTAGAGACGGAACCATAAGCTGTCAATGCCAGCAACGACGTCCGGCCCGTGCTTACTTTCTGCCAAAATCACGCAGCCGCTTCTTGCTCAGTTCGTAGCTGATGATGGCCGGCACGTAGAAGGTTACGTCGGCCAGGAGCTTAGCCAGCAGGATGCCACCCGTGCGGCTGCCCGTCCAGCGCGGTAGCCACAGCATGAGAGCGGGCCGGATCAGGAAGCTGTCCAGCAGCTCGGCCGCGCCAAACTCTACGGCCAGGGCCCGCACGTTTCGCCCAAAGCTGCGCCAGGAGTAGGAGCGGCCTTGCGTCCGCAGCTGGCGCCGGGCCAGCACTATATCCTGCGCCAGCAGCCAGCCGAAGTACGCCACGTTGCCGGCCCAGGTGCCCGCCAGCGCCGCCCGCAGCTCCTGCCCCGGGGCCAGCTGCCAGCTCAGGCTTGCCCCCGCCAGCGTAGCCACCACCGAGAGCAGCTCGGCGGGCAGGTAGCGGCGCAGCCATTCGTGGAGTTTACGCACGTGGTTTCAGGAAATAGGGAAACGCTAGTAAAGCAAGTATTAAAATAGAACGTCATGCTGAGCGCAGCCGAAGCATCTCTACCGCTTCGTTGAATCAGTGCAGACGAAGCGGTAGAGATGCTTCAGCTGCGCTCAGCATGACGTCCATGACACCTACACGGAGGTGCAGGCGGCCAGCGTTCCGCTACTCGGCCAGCAGCGCCGCGCACTGGCGGGCAATTTCCAGCTCTTCGTTGGTGGGCACCACCAGAATCTTGGCCTGCGAGGCCGGTAGGTTGATTTCCCGCAGGCCGGGAATGCGCTGCTGGTTGGCCTCTTCATCCAGCTCCAGCCCGAAGAAGCTCATGTCCTGGCACGCGAGGCAGCGCACCAGCGCGTCGTTTTCGCCCACGCCCGCCGTAAATACTACGGCATCCAGCCCCCCGAGCACGGCCACGTAGGCCCCAATGTACTGGCGGATGCGGTAGGCGTAGAGGTCATAGGCCAGCCGGGCGCGGGCGTCGCCGGCACTTAGGGTGGCCCCGATGTCGCGCATGTCGCTGCGGCCGGTGAGGCCCAGCATGCCGCTTTCCTTGTTCAGCAGCGTGCTCACCTGCTCGGGCGAATAGCCCAGCGGCCCCAGCAGATGCAGCAGCACGGAGGGGTCCAGGTCGCCGGTGCGGGTGCCCATCACCAGGCCGGCCAGGGGGCCGAAGCCCATGCTGGTATCCAACGATTTCCCGGCGCGCACGGCCGCCACGCTGCAGCCGTTGCCGAGGTGCACCGTAATCAGCCGGGCATCGGGCCGGCCCAGGTACGCTGCCGCCTGGGCCGCCACGTACTGGTGGCTGGTACCGTGGAAGCCGTATTTGCGGATGCGCTGCTCAGTATATAGCGCCTCCGGCAGGGCGTAGCGGAAGGCGTATTCGGGCAGCGTCTGATGAAAAGCTGTGTCGAACACTGCCACTTGCCGGGCCTGCGGAAACAGCTGCTCCGCCACGTCAATGCCCAGCAGGTTGGCCGGGTTGTGCAGCGGGGCCAGCGCAAACAGCCGCCGGATTTCGCTTTTCACTTCCCCGGTAATGAGTGTGGTAGCCGCAAACGCCTCCCCACCGTGCACCACCCGGTGGCCCACCACGGCAATGTCGGCCGGGTCCTGAATCACGCCATTCGGAGCGGCCGTGAGCAGGCGCACCACTTCCCGCAGGCCGGCTTCGTGGTTGGGCAGGAGCAAGGTGAGGCGCTGCTCAGCGGCCGGCGTATCCGGGGCATCCGGCGCGAATACTTTGTGGGTGATGGTAGCCTGCTCCGCACCGATGCGCTCTACCAGCCCGCTGCACAAGGGCCGCTCCGTGGGCCAGCGAAACAGCTGATACTTGATGGAAGAGCTGCCGGAGTTGATGACGAAGATGTGCATGGAATAGAGTAGTGCCTTTCTCCGCGCGCTGCTCTTCCAGGAACGAAAGAAGCTACGGCAGCCGGAAAGATGAATTTAGGTTTGCAAAGTACGCAGCTGGCCGAGTAGAGGCGGGTTGGCTGCCTAGCATATGTTAGGCCGTTGTTAGGCCGTTCAGAATCTGTTCGGCCATAGCAGCATCAAAATTACCGAAGTATACACGCATGGAGCCCGGGACAACCGGCGCCTGCACCAATGTATGACCTGAGTATGTAACTTGGGCAATCCGACCAATCATATTCGTATTGCCTATGTTTGCTACCTTCGTCAATACAGAGGTTAAGAGCAGTTATAAATGGGAAAACTACCTAAATTAGAAATAACAGAGATTCTCAAACAGGACGTTGAAGAGATTCTTAGCTCAAGGCAAAAAAGCAAAGTACTGCACAAAACGAAAGACATAGATGCTTCGGGAGATGAAGTTGAAAATGCCGTTCGTAGGGTGATAAGGAGAAAATTGCCAATAAAGTATTATGTGAGTCAGGGTCATATTGTTGATGAAAGTTTGAGTACAAGTAGTCAATTAGATTTAATAATTGCAGATAATAGTGGTTCGCCTGTGTTATTTACATCAGAAAATGGAACAGAGTATTTCCCGTATGAATCAGTGTATTGTTTTGGAGAAATTAAATCAACATATTACTCTGGTAAAAAATATGTTGAATCATTTGTTGAATCAACAAAAAATATATACGAACAACTAAAAAGAGCAGATACAAAGCCTGGGCAAATAAGTCAAGACATTGCATTAAATGCGGGAGGTGGAGTTACTTTCGATTCCAGTGATAAAAGGCCTTATAAAAACCCTTTATTTAAATTTATTGTGTTTGTTAGCTCAAATGATTTTCAAATCAATGATATAAAAACATTGTTGATCAACACAGAGTGCAAATTTGTGCCCAATATTATCTGTATTGTTGATAAGGGTGTAGTTGTAAAAGCTCAAATAATTGATGTTAATGGTGTTAAATCACTTGGCTCAATAGAATTGTTTCCGGAGTTTATCAAAGATGATGCTAAAAATGAATATGAATGGGTGTTTCTTGAGTTTGGTGAATACGAATCTAGAGCAGCAGCAAACTTTGCTTTTCTGATTTTTGCATTAAATTCGCATCTGAAAAAATGTTTAGTTATGAGGCCTGAAATCTTAACGTATTTCAATGAAATGTTTAATCATAAAGGGTATATAATAAAGTAAATACTATAGTATGTGTTTTATATCAGGCGGGCTGACATGCAAATTTGAAGTGTCCTGCTTCTATCAAGTTTAGTCCTTAATGAAATTTTGATACTCTGAAACCTATCAGAACGCAAAGCCCAAACTATCTCACCCCAACTGGCTCTGAATAGCTGTAATCACGACGGTGTTGAAAACGTCGTCCACGGTGCAGCCGCGGCTGAGGTCGTTGACGGGTTTGTTGAGACCTTGTAGCACCGGGCCGATGGCCAGGGCGCCGGTTTCCCGCTGCACCGCTTTGTAGGTGTTGTTGCCGGTGTTCAGATCGGGGAAGATGAGCACACTGGCCTGGCCGGCCACTTCGGAGCCGGGCAGCTTCTGGCGACCCACCAGCGGGTCCACAGCGGCATCATACTGGATAGGGCCTTCCACCTTCAGGTCGGGGCGGCGCTGGCGCACCAGCTCAGTGGCCTGGCGCACCTTTTCAACGTCGGCTCCGGCGCCCGAGGTACCGGAGGAGTAGGAGAGCATGGCAATGCGTGGCTCAATGCCGAAGGCTAGGCTGCTTTCAGCCGAGGAAATGGCAATTTCGGCCAGCTGCTCGGCGGTGGGGTTGGGGTTCACGGCGCAGTCGCCGAACACCGCCACTCGGTCGGGCAAACACATAAAGAACACCGACGATACCACCGACACACCCGGCTTGGTTTTGATGAACTGTAGGGCCGGACGAATGGTGTGCTGGGTGGTGTGCACCGCCCCCGACACCATGCCGTCGGCGTGGCCCTTGTACACCATCATCGAGCCGAAGTACGACACGTCGCGCAGTAGGTCGCGGGCCATGTCGTGGTTCACGCCCTTGTCTTTGCGCAGCTGGTAGAAGGTTTCCACGTAGTCGGCGTAGTACTCGGAGTTTACCGGGTCGATGACGCGCACATGCCCGGCCGGGAGCTGCACGCCCAGGCGCTTGGCCGCGGCCGCTACGTCGGCGGGGTTGCCCAGAATGGTGAGGTCCACCACCTCCTGATGCAGGAGCAGGGCGGCGGCCCGCAGAATCCGGTCGTCGTTGCCCTCAGGTAGCACAATGTGGCGGCGCTGGCGGCGGGCCCACTGCAGCAGGCGGTACTGGAACATGTGGGGCGTAATGCCCTCAGGCTGGAAGCTGATGAGCTTTTCCTCCAAGGCCTGCACCGCTACGTGCCGCGCAAACGTGCTGATGGCCAGCTGGATCTTCTTGGGGTTGTCGGGGGTGATGCGCGACTTGATGGCGCCCACGCGGGTGGCGGTTTCGAAGGTGCCGGTGGGCATGGTGAGAATGGGCACCACGTTGGGCAAACCTTCGAGCAGGCGCATGATGGGCTCGTCGGGCTCGGCCCCGGCCGTGAGCACAATGCCCGCCACGCGCGGGTAGCTGGCCGACTGGTTGGCCTGCAGGGCGCACACGATGATGTCGCCCCGGTCGGCGGGCGTCACAATCAGCACGTTTTCCTTGAGGTAGTTCAGGAAGTTGGGCACCTGCATGGCCCCAATCACATAGTTATCGACCTGGTTGCCCAGCCCGGCTTCTCCGAACAGCAGCCTGCTGCCCAGCCCGGCGTGGATTTCGCGCATGGTGGGGTGGCGCAGCTGCGGATCCTCGGGAATCACGGCCAGCAGTACTTCTTCGGGCAGCTGGGCGCGCAGCAGGGCCTGCACGTCGGCGGCCTGTTCGGGGGCCACGCGGTTGGCTACGGCCAGCAGCACCGGCACTTCCCGGGCCTCAAACGTGCGCAGCAGCGTGAGCACCGAGCTGACCACCTGCGCCGTGCTTTTGCCTTCGCCCGACACGACCAGAATGACCGGCACGCCCAGGTTTTTGGCAATGGACACGTTGGCGTCGAACTCAATGGCGGTGCCTGGCCCCAGAAAGTCGCTGCCCTCTACCACCGTGAAGTCGTAGGCTTCTTCCCACTGCTTGAACTTGTGAATCACGGCGTCAATCAGCTCGCCCTGGTTATCGGTTTCCAGCAGCTGCAGGGCTTCGGGGCGCGTGTAGGCGTAGGTATCGGCGTAAGTAAGCGGCAGCTTGAAGTACTGAGTGATGGTGTCGATGTGCGGGTCGGGGTGTACGGCTGGGTCGTAGTCGATGATGGGCTTGAAGTAGCCCACCTTGCGGGCCTGGCCCAGCAGCATGTTCACCAGGCCCAGGGCCACAAGGGATTTGCCGCTGTACGGCTCGGCGGTAGCAATGAAAACGGCTTTCGTCATGCGGGGTCTAATGTAGGGAAAGGGGCCGGTGTTGGCATAGTAAGCTACACCATTTGGCGTAGTTGGGGAGCGTAAGTGTGAGGGGGCAAGATAGCACCCTGCTGAAAAGCCTGCGCCCGGCGCAACGGCCCGCCCCGCCCCGGCGTAAAGAAGAAAAACACTTCCCACGTACGCATTCTGCCTTCTCCCGCCTTATGGACCACGGAACCAACCACGCCGCCCGCCTCGAAGCCGCCAATCACGCGCTGGGCAACAGCATCAACCACGGCCACCTCAGCGGCGCCGAAATCATGGAAGCTCTGGATGCCTGGCAGCACACCAGCTCCGGCGGCCTCAACACCAACGTAGAAAACCTGCGCAGCCAGCTCCAGAACGGCGACAAGCTGGCTGCGGCCCACACCCTGCAGCAGCTGGGCGAAGAAGCCTCCCACTCTGCTCTTAATCTGCACGACGGTTTTGGCGACCAGCTCCGCCACCTCGGCCAGCTGCTGGTAACCGCCGCCGGTAACCTGAAGATGTCGTAGAGGTATTCAGGCTTGAAACCCCACTGCCGTCCTGAAAACTTTGTGTCTCAACCAGAGACGAAGCACAGTAAAGGACCTTTCCTTACCTTGCACGAAAGTCTAAAAATGCTCAAAGCCCTTTTCCATGCGTCGGAAAAGGGCTTTGAGCATTTTACAAGCTTTGGCTACGCATCAGAGGCAGGTCCTTCGTCGCCGCTTAATGTGCGGAATGCTCAGGATAACAGACGGAACAACCCATCAATAGCCCTGCGCTGCGTCGTCGCCGCGGGGGTCGGCGCCGCCTTCCAACTGGCCGTTGGGCAGCACCCGGATGATATCTACCCGGCCCCAGCCGCCGCGCGGGTTCAGCACGTAGCCGCGGGCCCGGAGGGTATCCTGGGCAACGGGCAGCAGGGCGCCTGCTTCCACCTCAATCTGGTCGGGGAGCCACTGGTGGTGCAGGCGCGGGGCCGCTACCGCCTGCTGGGCGTTCATGTCGTAGTCGATTACGTGCACAATGCTTTGCAGCACCGAGGTGATGATGGTGCTGCCGCCGGGCGTGCCCGTTACCAGCGCGAGCTTGCCGTTTTTGGTGAGGATAGTCGGCGTCATAGAGGAAAGCATACGCTTGCCGGGCTGGATGGCGTTGGCCGTGCCGCCCACCAGCCCGTAGGAGTTGGGCGTGCCGGGCTTGCTGCTGAAGTCGTCCATTTCGTTATTGAGCAGAAAGCCCGCCCCGGCCACTACCACTTTGCTGCCGTAGCCGCCGTTGAGGGTAGTTGTGCAGCTTACGGCATTGCCTTGGGCATCCACAATGCTGTAGTGCGTGGTCTGGTCCGACTCATACCCGGGCAACCCCGCGCCTGCCGCTACCTGGGCGCTGGGCGTGGCGCGGTAGGGTAGGGTGGAGGCCATGCGCTGCTGGTTGTAGCTTTTTTCGAGCAGCTGAGGCACGGGCACCCGGCCAAAGTCCGGGTCGCCGAGGTAGGTGGCGCGGTCGGCGTACACGCGGCGCTGGGCCTCGGTTATCCAGTGCGTAGCCTGGGGCGAGTGCCAGCCGGCTTTTTTCAGATTATAGGGCTCCAGCATCTGCAGCATCTGCAGCAAAGCCACGCCCCCGGAACTGGGCGGCGGAAACGTCAGCACATCGTGCCCACGATATTGCCCGTGCAGGGGCGTGCGCCACTTGGGCTGGTAGTTGAGTAGGTCCTGCCGGGTGATGAGGCCCCGGCCGCGCTGCATTTCGGCCACGAGTAGTTCAGCCGTCTGGCCTTCGTAGAACCCGGCCCGGCCCTGGTCACGAATGCGGCTCAGGGTGGCGGCCAGCTCCGGCAGCTTCATCACATCACCTTCCTTCCAGATGGCCGGCCGGAGATACGCGTTGTATGGGTTGACTTTGGCAAACGCATCCCGCTGACTGTTCAATCCGGCCACTTCCTTCGCCGTAAGCTTCACCCCATCGGCGGCCAGATCTACGGCCGGCTGCACCACGTCCTTCCACGGCAGCTTGCCCAGCTTCCGGTGTAGTTCGACCATACCCGCCACCGTGCCCGGCACACCCACGGCCAGGTGGCCCAGGGTGCTGCGGTTCGGCACCACGTTCCCCTGCGCATCAAGGTACATGTCGCGGGTGGCAGCTGCCGGAGCAGTTTCGCGGAAATCGAGGGCGCCTTCTTGTCCATCGGCGGCGCGGTACAGCAGGAAGCCGCCGCCTCCAATGTTGCCGGCGGCTGGCAAGGCCACGGCCAGGGCAAACTGCACGGCCACGGCCGCGTCGTAGGCATTGCCGCCCTTGCGTAGTATCTCCGTTCCAATGCGCGAGGCCTCCGGGTGCGCTGATACCACCATAGCCTGCCGGGTAACCACCGGCGTTGCTGCCGGAACCGGTAGGGCCAGTGCAGCCGTGGGGTAAGACGTGGTAGTAGGGGGCGCAGTGGTGCAGGCCAGCAGCGCTGCCAGCAGCAGGGGCAGAACGTGTCGTTTCATCAAAGGCGAAGGTACATTTCCGACCGGAAACCCGTCCCCGCGCCGTCCCGGGTTCGGCTGCCAGTAGCACACAGTAGCGCGAACTACAAAGTTCGCGCTACTCTCGGCCAACGGCCCATCCACGGCCCTCGCCCGCTCGCCTGGCCGCAACGGGGTGGTGCAACGACGGGCGGGGGCAAGTCTTGCATGTGTTACATTCGGTTGTGTGACAAATCATTTTGTAACACAACCGGCCCATTCCTTTCCCGATGCCTCCCGGGCTGGTCAGCTGAACAATTTCGGCTATAATTCGCCGGGGCTCGTAGCTTTGGGCTAAACCCCGAACCGCTATGCAGCCCGACTCCACCGCCGCCGCTTCCGCAACGCCGCACCTGACGCTCGTCGAAAACGACCCCTGGCTGGCTCCCTACGAGCCCGTGCTCCGGACCCGGCAGGAACGGCTCCAGGCCCGCCTCGCCGAAATCACCCAGCAGTACGGTTCCCTCAGCAAGTTTGCCACCGCTCATCAGCGCCTGGGTCTCAACTACGATGCGCGCCGCCGGGGCCACTGGTACCGGGAGTGGGCCCCGGCCGCCGAGGCGCTGTCGTTGGTTGGCGACTTCAACCAGTGGAACCGGGAGGCCACGCCTCTGCAGCGCGGCGCCGATGGCGTGTGGGAAGCTTTCCTGCCTGACAAGGAATACGCCGGCCGCCTCACCCACGGCAGCCGCTACAAAGTGCACGTGCGCACCGCCAAAGGCGGCAAAGACCGCCTGCCTGCCACCCTGCGCCGCGCCGTGCAGGACGAGGAAACCAAGGACTTTGCCGCCCAGGTGTGGCGCGCGGAGCCCTTTGCCTGGACCGATCAGAAGTTCCGTATCCCAAACGTGGTACGGGAGCCGTTCATCTACGAGTGCCACGTGGGCATGGCCACGGAGGAGGGCCGCCTGGGTTCTTACCGGGAGTTTGCCGACCACATTCTGCCGCGCGTGCAAGCCCTGGGCTACAACTGCCTGCAGCTGATGGCCGTGATGGAGCACCCCTACTATGGCTCCTTCGGCTACCACGTGGCCAACTTCTTTGCCGCATCTTCCCGCTTCGGTACGCCCGAAGATTTGAAGTACCTCATCAACGAAGCCCACAACCGGGGCCTGGCCGTGCTGCTGGACGTGGTGCACTCTCACGCGGTAAAAAACGAAGCCGAAGGGCTAGCGGACTTCGACGGCTCGGGCGGGCAGTACTTTCACGAAGGCGCCCGCGGCAACCACCCCGGTTGGGACTCCAAGCTGTTC
Organism: Hymenobacter guriensis; assembly: GCF_015773195.1. Lineage (GTDB taxonomy): Bacteria > Bacteroidota > Bacteroidia > Cytophagales > Hymenobacteraceae > Hymenobacter > Hymenobacter guriensis. The sequence goes on along the minus strand of NZ_JADWYK010000012.1, from coordinate 45,284 downwards.
GACTACGGGCGGCCCGAGGTGCAGCAGTTTCTGCTCAGCAACCTACGCTACTGGCTGGAAGAGTTTCACTTCGATGGGTTTCGGTTTGATGGCGTCACGAGTATGCTCTACCAGCACCACGGCGAGGGCGTGGCCTTCGGGCACTACGACCAGTACTTTGGGCCCGAAGCCGACGAAGACGCCATTCTGTACCTACAGCTGGCGGCCACGCTGGTGCGCGACCTCAAGCGCAGCGCCCTGCTGATAGCCGAGGACATGAGCGGCCTGCCGGGGCTCTGCCGCCCCCTGGCCGAGGGCGGCGTGGGCTTCGACTACCGCCTGGGTATGGGCATCCCGGATTACTGGATCAAGCTACTCAAGCATACCCGCGACGAGGACTGGAACCTGCGAGACCTGTGGTGGACTCTCACCAACCGCCGCGCCGGCGAGAAAACCGTGGCTTACGCCGAAAGCCACGACCAGGCGCTGGTAGGCGACAAAACGCTGGCCCACTGGCTGATTGACGCGGCCATCTACACCCACATGCACAAGGACGACCCCGACCCGGTAGTGGCCCGGGGCGTGGCGTTGCACAAGCTCATCCGCCTCATCACGCTGGCCCTGGGCGGGGAGGCCTACCTCAACTTTATCGGCAACGAGTTTGGCCACCCCGAGTGGGTCGATTTCCCCCGCGAGGGCAACAACTGGAGCCACCACTACGCCCGTCGCCAGTGGAGCCTGGCCGACAACCCCGACCTGAAGTTTCAGTACCTGCAGGCTTTTGATAAAGCTATGGTAACCACGGCCCGGGCCCAGCGCCTGCTGGCCGCCGGCCCGGCCCGGGAGCTGAACATCGACACTACCAACCAGGTCATGATTTTCGAGCGGGGCGGGCTGGTGTTCGTGTTCAGCTTCCACGTGGACCGCAGCGTGCCCGACTACCGCTTCTTCGTGCCCCAGGCCGGCCGTTACCGCATCATCCTCAACTCCGATGATGCCCGGTTCGGCGGCTTTCAGCGCGTAGACGACTCTCTCCTGTATGAAACCTTCCAGGAAGACGGCGTTAGCAAGCTCAGCCTCTATGTGACCAACCGCACGGCCCTGGTGCTGCAGCGGGTAGGGTAGCACAGTAAACGGACATTCCGAATGAAAGCGACGAAGCTAGTGGCGGAAAGGCCTACCTCAACTTCGTCGCTTTCATTCGGAATGTCCGTTTGGGTAAGCTCTGTTACGGCTTGCGACCGGCAGCTATGCGCTCCACGGCATCATCGATGCGGCGCAGGCGGGTTTCGTATTTCTTGGAGCGCTCAATTCCCTGCACAAACTCTTTGCGGTGGGTGAAGGAAAGCTCGTCGAAGCGCTGACGCAGGCCGGCGCGGGAGAGGGCAGCAGCCAGGTCGTCGGGTACGGTGACGATGCGCTCCTCGGTGTCGCGGGAGAGAGTGATGTGCACCGTCTGGGCCCAGGTTTTATTGATGGCGTTGCGGATCTGCTTTTGAATCAGCAGGGCGTGAGTGCCGTCGCCGAGAGGGGTGAGGCTGCCGCGGTAGGGAAAGCCGTCGATGGTAGCGTGAATGGGCAGCAGGCCGCGTACGCCGTAGGTGTCGGGCACGCTGAAGGGCATGCGGGCAAACACGCCGCCGCTTTCCGCATCCAGTTCCAGCTCGGCGTCGAAGGTGTGTTCAGGAGTCATACAAATCAAAAAGGAATCAGGCAGAAGCGGCCAGCTCCGTGAGGGTGTCGCGCACGGTACGGGCAACCTCAGCGGCATCAGTGTGGGCCGGCTGCACGCGCATGCGGCGCAGCGGGATGCCGTAAAGCTGGCGTACGCGGTGGCAAAGGTCCTCAGAAGAAGTGAGAATGACATCGGCACGGCGCAAAGCCAGCCGCTCCAGGGCCTGGGCCCAGCCCCGGTCGTCGGCGGTGGGGCGGTCCTGGGCCAGGGAATCGACGCGCAAAACCAGGGGGCAGCCCGTGCGTTGCCGGATTTCCAGCGCCGCCAGCCACGTGGGCCAGTCGCCGGCATAAATCACCTCAAACGGCTTGCTCAGCGCCAGCGGCGTGGCAAACCGCGCGTACTGAATCACGCGGAAGTTCAGGTCGCCGGGTACGTCGGACGGATTGCGCAGCACAGCCAGGGCTTCGTCAGGGGTGGCCCGTTCGGCTGCTCCGGGCAGCCAGCTACCAGCTGCAGCCGTTTCCGGCGCGGCTTCCGTTTCGGGAGTTGCTTCGACCTCAACCTGCATGCTCAGGTTGTTTTCGGGCTGGCTCAGGTCGGCAGCTTCATCGGTGGCTGGTTCCCCGCCTTCGGCCTCAAACGCATCGGCCACCAGCAGGGCGGGCTGCGCCGTGGGGGCGGCAGATACCGTGCCGGCTGCCGCAGGAGCCGCTGCTTCGCTGGCCCCGATGTAGGGCGAGACAGGCGCCTGCCAGGCGCCGCGCTGGGGCGCCGAGGCACGGGCAGCATCTACGGCGGCCTGCAGCTCCGACATCGAGAGGTTGCCCAGGCCCGTTACTTCAGCCGAAGCGGGAAAATCGGCCGCATCCGCCGGCAGGGTGGGCAGCAGCACAGTAGCGGTATCGGGGGCCAGGGCCTGCGTGAGGGCCAGTGAGGTAAGGGCGGGCGTTTCCGCGTTCTGCGGCTCGTCCCAGCCAAGCAATAGTACCTTCATAGTCGGAGCAGCAAGCTAAACAGGAAGCCAAATAAACTCCGTATTCGTGGAGCATCCTAGGCAAGTTTGCGCTTTAGCGGGCGAATAGTGGAGAAAAATCCTGTTAATCGTTTTTACCTTGCACGGTAAACTCTGCTCGTCCGGCCTGGCCGGACTTTTTTTCAGCTGCCCTACTTCCTCTTCATGGCCGACAATATTCAGGACAACAATTACATGATCAACGATCTGGCGGCGCGAAAGCAGGAGCTTTTCCCCGGCCGGGTTGTAAGTTGTCAGACCACCGATACGGGCTTTTTGTTTCAGTGCGACAACGGGGTGCAGCTGGCCCTGTACGTGGTAACCGACAAGATCCTGCGCTTCCGCTACGCCGCCGACGGGCGCTTCACCGAGGACTTCAGCTACGCCATTCCGCCGGAGCAGGCCCGCCGGGAAATCGAGTTTCTGGAGTTCAAGGAAAAGCCCGACCACTTCCGCATCACCACCGAGCGGCTGATCTGCACCATCAGCAAGGAAAACGCCGGGGTGCGCATCCTGGACCGCTCGGGCACGCTGCTTTCCGCCGACGAAAAGGGCTTCCACTGGGAGTACGAGTACGAAACCGGCAACGACATCGTGAAGATGAGCAAGCAGGTGCAGAGCGGGGTGCACTACTACGGCCTCGGCGACAAGCCCGACAACATGAACCTGCGCGGTAAGCGCTACTGCAACTGGGGCACCGACACGTACGGCTACGTGAAAGGCTCCGACCCGCTCTACAAGAACATTCCGTTTTACCTGGAGCTGCACCAGAAGATTGCCCACGGCATCTTTTTCGACAACTCCTTTAAGTCGTTTTTCGACTTCGCGGCCGAGCGCGCCGATGTGACCAGCTTCTGGGCCATGGGCGGGGAAATGAACTACTATTTCATCTACGGCCCCACGCTGCTCGAAGTCACCCAGGAATACACGCGCCTCACGGGCACGCCCGAGCTGCCCCCGCTCTGGGCCCTGGGCTACCACCAGTGCAAGTGGAGCTACTTCCCCGAGAGCAACGTGAAGCAAATAGCCCAGGGCTTCCGCGACCGGCAGATTCCCTGCGACGCCATCTACCTCGACATCGACTACATGGATGGGTTCCGGTGCTTTACCTGGAGCCCCCAGCACTTCCCCGAGCCCCAGCGCATGGTGCGGGAGCTGGCCGAGGACGGCTTCAAGACCATTGTCATCATCGACCCCGGCATCAAGATTGACCCCAACTACCCGGTGTACACCGAGGCGCTGGAAAAGGACTACTTCTGCCGCCGCGGCGACGGGCCGCTGATGAAAGGCTCGGTGTGGCCTGGTCTCTGCAACTTCCCCGACTTCACCCGCCCCGACGTGCGCGAGTGGTGGGCCGGCCTGTTCAAGGGCCTGATTCAGGAAACCGGCGTGAAGGGCGTGTGGAACGACATGAACGAGCCCGCCGTGTTCGAGAAAGGCACCTTCCCCGACGACGTGCGCTTCGACTACGACGGGCAGCCCGGCACCCACAAGAAGGCCCACAACATTTACGGCATGCAGATGGCCCGCGCTACCAACGACGGTGTGAAGCGCTTTGCCTACCCCAACCGGCCCTTTACCATCACGCGTAGCACCTACGCCGGCGGGCAGCGCTACTCCTCCGGCTGGACCGGCGACAACATTGCCTCCTGGGAGCACCTCTGGCTGGCCAACATCCAGTGCCAGCGCCTGAGTATTTCGGGTTTCTCCTTCGTGGGGTCCGACATTGGCGGCTTCATCGACACGCCCGACGGGGAGCTGTATGTGCGTTGGGTGGCCCTGGGCGCCTTCCACCCGTTCTTCCGCACCCACAGTTCCGGCGACCATGGCGACCAGGAGCCCTGGTCGTTCGGGGAGCAGTACATGGCGCTGGCCAAGTCATTTATTGAGCTGCGCTACCGCCTGCTGCCCTATATGTACAGCACCTTCTGGCAGTACGTGACGGAGGGCACGCCCATGCTGCGCCCCCTGGCCTTCCTCGACCAGAACGATACCGACACCTACCTGCGCATGGCTGAGTTCAGCCTCGGCGACCATCTGCTGGTGTGCCCCATCACCCAGACCGGGGCCGATGGCCGCTGGATGTATTTGCCCCGTGGCGAGTGGTTCTACTACTGGACCGACGAGCCCAAAACCGGGGGCGCCGAAGTGTGGGCCAGCGCCGGCCTCGACCGGATTCCGCTGTTTGTGCGTGCCGGCGCCGTAGTGCCCATGTACCCGCTGATGCAGTACGTGGGCCAGCAAACCGTGGAGCAGCTTACCCTGCACGTGTACTACACCGAAGGCGAAACCCTGAGCGTGCTCTACGACGACGGTGGCGAAGGCTACGGCTACGAGAAAGGCCAGCGCACCACCCGCCGGTTCACCGTGTCGGGCACTGGCAAAGCCTTGACGCTGCGCCAGAAAATCGAGGGCGACTATCAGCCCACGTATCAAACCTGCCAGATAATACTCCACGGTGTACCCTTCGCCGTCGATACGCTTGTGGTAGACGGCCAGACTGCCGAAGCAATGCCGGTAACTACGGAAACCGGCCTGACGCTGCCGGGCGTGGTGGTTCCGGCGGGGTTCGGGGAGGTGAAAGTAAGCTAAGCTGTCATTCCGAGCAGCGCGAGGAATCTGGGTTAGCACTACAGTAATGAGCCCAGATTCCTCGCGCTGCTCGGAATGACATACTATACCTGCTCCCGCAGGTACTGATACACCTCCTCATTGGCCAGCAGCGTACCGTGGTGCTGCTGGGCAAAGGTGCGGGTACTCACGTAGATGTCGAGGGGCAAAGCGGGGTCGCCGAAGATGGTGCCGCGGGCACTGCCGGTGCCTACCAGTCCGTCGCCGAAGTAGTCGGCCAGGGCCGAGCCCACGGATTTCAGCACGGAAGCCACCAGCACGTGGTAGTGCACGCCCGGCAGGGGTGGCACCACCGTGCGCGGGGGCAGCAGGTCGTCGGCGTGGGGGCTGAGCCAGTCCTCGTCCACCAGCCGGGCGTGGCGCAGGTCCTTGATGCCGTTGCTGCGTTTGTCGAGCAGGCCGCTGATAAAGCGCGTGGGCCGCAGGTTGATTTTGCGCAGCACCGTGGACGTGAGGTGGCTGTTCTGCTCCAGAAACGACCCTTCATTCGGTACTCCAAGTAGAAATACGGACTTCAGGCGGCTGGGCCAGTTGCTGGTTGTCAGTGGCGAGTTGTCAGTTGTCAGTTCCTGGTTTTCGGTTGCTGGTTGGCTTTCCTCATTTGAGCCGGAGCTACCTGCTTCCTCATGCTTCGTTGACACCGACGCGTAGTGCCCCGCCGAGCGAATGACCAGGCCGCCCATGCTGTGGCCTACCAGCACCAGTTCCTCGGTGGCCTCAGGATAGGCGGCTACCAGTTCCGCGAGCAGGTGGTGCAGGGTCCGGCCATTCTCGGAAATGTGCAGGCCCGTGTTGTAGCGCACGTAGAGGCAATGCACCGGCACCTCCTGCTGCAGGCGCGGGCCGTATCGCACCGCTGGCTCGGGGCCGGTTTGCCAGATGTACTCGTCGCCCATAAGGCCGTGCAGGAATACCACGGTTTTGCGGCGCTCGGCCGAGAGGCGCAGCTGACTCACGGATACATCAGCATCGTGGCGGCGGAAGCTCAGGCGGATGGCACGCGGGTCGTGGCGGGAAGCCAGCTGGTCGCCGAAAGCCCCATTGAGCACCGGCAGGGTGAAGTGCTTGTTTTCCTGGCCCGTGCGGTAGAGGTAGCCCAGCCCGTCGAAGGGCAGGCGGGCGGCCCGGCTCACGGCCTGCGCGGCCCGGCGCAGGCGCGAGGGGCCTTTTTCGGGCAGCGGAGCGTCGTCGTTGGTGGGCGGAAGGGGCGCGTCAGCCATACGGGTGCAGAAAAAAGCGTGAAAAAAGCCTGCCAGCGTAGCCGGCGCAGCCAGGGTAACTTACGGAAAGAACGGTAGCAGGCCTATAGCCTTACTCTGCCGACAGTGTATCAGACTTTGGCTTGCCCGAAACGGCCGCCAGCACGAAGCCCACGAAAATACCCGTCAGCAGCCCGCCAATATGGGCGGCGTTATCGGTGTTCGGCCCTTCGAGGCCTCCCAACAGGCTGCTGAGGGCAAAGTACAGCAGCAGCCCGATAATGCCGCCCCGGTCTTCGCGGGTAACAGGTAGCGTCCGGGTGAGCAGCAGGGCCAGTAGCAGGCCATACAGCCCGAAGATAGCGCCCGAAGCCCCCACCGAATTGATGCCGCGGCTGTGCCACCACAAACTGACCAGGCTGCCGCCCACGCCGCTCACCAGGTACGCCAGGAGCCAGCGCCTGGAGCCTACCTTGTCTTCGGCCAGCAACCCCAGCAGCAGCAAGGCGCCCAGGTTCAGCAGCAGGTGAGCCGGGCCGGCGTGCAGAAACAAGCAAGAAACCAGCCGCCAGGGCTGCTCCGGCACCAAGGGCGAAAAGTTGGAGCCCCAGGCCACCAGCTCCTTGCCGGTTGGCTCCCACACATGTACCCCGCTGGCCGCCATCAGCCCGAACACGGCTAGGTTGCCCAGCAGCAATAGGGGCGTAATATAGTAGCCTGCCCGGGGCCGGAATATGCCTCCCAGCAACTGCCAGAGCAGACCCAGCCACGTTCCGGTAGGCTCGGGGGCTGGGGTAACTGGTGGCGGCCCGGCTTCGGGCAGCTCCAGTGGAATCAGGCCGCGCTGCTGCAGCTCGCGCACGGCCCCCTGGCCCAATTCCGGGGGGTAGCGGTGGGCCTGCTGGGCCATGTACAGCAGCTCGGCGTTGGTTTTGCGGGCCAGCAGTTGGGCAAGGGGCGTAAGATCGGGCGGGAGGTCAGCCATACGTTGCTAAACCCCCGCAGGGGCCGGTTGTTAGCGCCCGATTTGTCCGCCCTCAATAGTTGCCTGACGGCCCTCCAGCTCGGCCAGCAGGTTGGGCACGGGCTGCAGGGTGGCCTCCAGATCCTTGCCCCCCAGCGGCAGGCCCTGCTGGTAGCGGCCTTTCAGCAGAATGAGGGCTTCCATGCGGCGGTGGGCAATGTCGCGCATCAGGGCTATGCGCTCGGTCATGACGGGGCGCAGGTTGTGGTTGTACACCAGCGCGCTGGTGAGGCGGTGCCACTCCTGGTCTATCAGGCCGGCCTGACCGATAAGGGTAGAGTCGGCGGCAACGCGGGGAAGGTTGTCGAGGAAAAACACGGTCTGGTGTTCAGCCGCCCAGAAGCGGCGGGCCAGCAGCAGGTACTTGCGGGTGGCAGTGGTATCCTGCCGCTCGGTGGCGGGCAGCAGCCGCTTCAGATTTTTCAGATCGGCCTCAATTTCCGCCGCGAAGGTGGGCATCTGGTGGGTTTCAACCGATACCAGCACGGGCGGACCCTTGGGGGCAGCGGCCGCTGCCGCAGGAGCCTCGCGGTGAGTGGCCCACCACAGGCCGCCGGCCAGCGCCAGCGCACCCAGGCCGCCCAGCACCAGCCGGGGCCAGCCGGACCCCGCTTCGGGCTCGGCTTCCCAGTTGTCGGTGAGCGTATCGGGGGCGGCTGGGGCCTCTGCCATGGGTAGCTGGCCGCGCCGCTGCAGCTCGCGCCGGGCGGCATCTACCAGGCTCTGGTGGTACAAGGATGGATTACGGGCTAGGAACAGCAGCTCCTCCGTGGTTTTCTGGGCAATGAAATCGGCTCCCGATGTGGTAGGCGCTGACATGATAGGGCAGGCGTAAATACGAAAAAAGAATAGCTGAGCAAGATACACAAAAGCCGTGGCCAGCCAACCGTCCGGCCGTGTGGTCGTATAGCCCGGTAAAGTTCTGTTTCACTTCTGACCTTTCCCGTTATGGCCGACAATCAGCATTCCACCGGCCCGCTCGACTCGGAAACCGAGAACGAAGCGCGCGCCCGTAACTTTCAGCCCGAAGGCCGCCAAGCGCCCGGCAGCCATGATACCGGTCTGAACGCCGACGACAACTCCGGCAGCGGCGGCACCGCGGACGGTAAGACCATAAAAGGCAGCAACGTAAGTACTAACTCCGAAGGACCCATCGGCGGGGGCACAGCCAGCAGCGGCACCGGCGTGTCGGGCGGCGAAACCGGCCAGGTAACGCTGTAATCATTTCTTTTCTTCCATTCCCACCCACCAGCCCATGAGCCAGCACTCGCAGCAACCCGACCAGGATCAGCAAGCCAACGGTAACCCCGAAGCCACGCCCGGCACCCAGGCCAGCACCGGCGGTACCATTCCCGGCCCCGACCAGAACCAGAATGCCGAAGGCAACCCCGAAGCCGCCAGCACCCAGGAAAACATGGGCGACGGCGCCGGTATCCGCGGCAGCTACGGCGACGCCAGCCAAACCAACGGCCTCGAAGGCGGCCCCCAAGCCGAGCCCGACGACCTGACCCGCCGCGGCGTAGGCGACTAATCTAGCTTACCGGCCGCTAGTTCGGCCAACCGAAAACACCCCGCAGTCAGGCTCGTGCAAGAGTCCGGCGGCGGGGTGTTTTTGCGTGGTCTGACCTGTCGCCAACAAAGAAACCCCGGCGGTTCCGAACCCGGCTGCGTAATTTCGGGGCTTGTTTCTCGTTTTTGGTGCTGATGTTTCGATTGTTTGCCGCGGTTCGGGTTGTTATTGTTGGTTGGATAGGGCTGCTGCTGGCCGCCTGCGGGGCTCCGGCCGTGGCCCAGGATACCATGCCGCCCAAGCGCGAGCTGCGCGGCATCTGGATTGCCACCGTGGAGAACATAGACTGGCCCAGTTCCCGCACCCTTACGCCTGAGCAGCAGCGCCGCGAGTACCGCCGCATGCTCGATAAAGGCCAACAGGCCGGCATCAACGCGGTATTCGTGCAGGTGCGGCCGGCTTCTGATGCCTTTTATAAGAGTGACCTGGAGCCCTGGAGCAAATGGCTGACCGGCCAGCAGGGCCGCGCCCCCGCCCCGGCCTACGATCCGCTCCCTTTCCTTATTGAGGAGGCTCATGCCCGGGGCATGGAGTTTCACGCCTGGTTTAATCCCTACCGTGCTTCGCTGGACTCCGTAACGCGGCGGCTGGCGCCCAATCATCAGTTCAAGCAACACCCCGAGTGGTTTATCCGCTACACCGGCAAGCTGCTCTATAACCCCGGTCTGCCCGAAGTGCGCGCCTATATCACCCGGGTGATTCTGGACGTGGTGCGCCGCTACGATGTGGACGGTATTCACTTCGACGACTACTTCTACCCGTACCCTGAGCCGGGCCAGAAGATTCACGACGAGGAGGCCTACGCCCGCTACAACCCCCAGAACCTGGCCCTGGCCGACTGGCGCCGTCAGAATGTGAACCAGCTCATCGAGAGTCTGCACGACTCTATCCGCCATACCAAGCGCTGGGTGAAGTTCGGCATCTCGCCGTTTGGCGTCTGGATGAACAAGTCGGCCCACCCGGAGGGCTCCGATACCCGCGCCGGCCAGCCCAGCTACGCCAACCTCTACGCCGATACCCGCCTCTGGCTGCAGCAGGGCTGGATCGACTACGTGGTGCCCCAGCTGTACTGGAGCTCCAACTTCAAGCTCGTGCCCTACGCCACCATTCTCGACTGGTGGGCCCGCAACCACTTCGACCGCCACCTCTACATCGGGCATGGTATGTACCGTATGCTGGAGAATACCCGCGGCGACACCACCTGGCGCAACCCCCGCGAGCTGCCCCGCCAGATTCGCATGAACCGCGCGTATCCCACTGACGTGAGCGGCAGTCTGTTCTTCTCGGCCCGCTCCCTGCTGGCCAACCCCCTACACACCACCGACTCACTGCGGCTGAACCTGTTCCGCTACCCGGCCCTGGTGCCAGCTATGCCGTGGATGGACGCTGTGCCCCCGCGCCCCGCCCAGAACCTGCTCATCACCCGCGCTGGTGGTCCGGTGAAGCTAAGCTGGCAGGCCGGCCCCGCCGCCACCGACGGCGACACGGCCCGCTACTTTGTGGTGTACCGCTTTGCCGAGGGCGAAACCCCCGGCCCCGACGATCCGCGCCGCATTGTGGCCCTGGTGCGCCACCGCCCCGGCCAGGTACAGCAGCTGCAGGATACGGCGGCCCGTGCCGGTCAGGAATACGCCTACTACATCACGGCCGTCGACCGCCTGCACAACGAAAGCCGCCCGGCCCGCGTGACCACGCTCAGCCCCCAGCCCGAGCCGATGGTAGCCCAGGAGCCGCCCACTGTTACACCTCCCATTCCTGAAACGCTGCCTCAGAAGCCAGCCACTACCACCGCCACCGCCCGCCCCGCCCGCCCGCAGCCGGGTGCCCAGGCCAGCACCACCAAAGTGAAGGTGAAAGTGAAGCCGAAAAAGCGGGGCTTCTTCGGGCGGCTGTTCGGAAAGTAAGCGGGCTGAAAGTTGAAAATAGCGCAGTTTATCTAGCTTTAGTGCGACCCGGGTAGCAAGTGCTGCCATAGAGGCCGCACGCTTCGCTATGAATACCACTACTCAAGCTTCTCTCCAGACTACCGGCATCGAGCCGCTGGTAGAGGCTTCCCCCGCCCGTCTGCTCTCGCTCGACGTGTTCCGGGGCTTTACGGTGCTCACGATGGTGCTCGTGAACCACCCCGGCGACTGGGGCCACATCTACGAGCCGCTGGAGCACGCCAAGTGGAACGGCTGCACCATCGCCGACCTGGTGTTTCCGTTTTTCCTGTTCATCGTGGGCGTGTCGGCGGTGTATGCACTGGACCGCAGCCGGCAGGACCCGGCCCTGCGGCCGGCGGCGCTACGGGGCGTATGGCGGCGGGCAGCGCTGCTGGTAGGCATAGGCGTCCTGGTGGCTTTGCTACCCTATTTCGATTTTGGTGCGGTGCGGCTGCCGGGCGTGCTGCAGCGCATCGGGCTGGTGTTTGGGGTGTGCGGCACGCTGTTTCTGTACACTTCGCGCCGGCAGCAGCTCTGGCTGGTAGCGGTGCTGCTCATCGGCTACAACATCCTGATGCAGCTAGTGCCCGTGCCCGGCCACGGCCCGGCCAACCTGGAGCCCGAAACCAACCTCGGCGCCTGGTTCGACCGGCTCGTCTTCACCGAAAGCCACCTCTGGCAATACAGCCGCACCTGGGACCCCGAAGGCCTGCTAGGGACGCTCCCTGCCGTAGGTACCGGGCTGCTGGGCGTACTAGCCGGGCAGTGGCTGCGCCGCAAGGATGTGGAGCCGGCTGCCAAAGTAGCCTGGCTGTTTGTGGATGCAGTGCTGCTCACGGCCCTGGGGCTGCTCTGGAACCTGTGGTTTCCCATCAACAAAGCACTGTGGACAAGCTCCTTCGTGCTGTTTGTGGGCGGCCTGGCGCTAGCCCTGCTGGCCACGCTCTACTGGCTCTGCGACGTGCAAGGCTGGCGGCGCGGCCTGGCCTGGGCTCAGGTGGCGGGCGTGAATGCGCTGTTGGTGTTCGTGGGCACTACTCTGGTAGCCCGCACCCTCAATATGTGGACGGTGACGGGCCCGGCGGGCACGCCCGTGGGGATGCAGGAATGGCTCTACGGACGGTTCTTTGTGCCGTACTTCGCCTCGCCCTACGTGGCCTCCCTGGCCGGCGCAGTGGTGTGCGTGGCTATCTGGTACGGGGTGCTGTGGGTGCTTTACCGGCGGCGCATCGTGGTTAAGCTGTGAGGCCACCCGCGCATCCAGGTTATTTTCCGGACCTTGCGGGCTGATGTTTGTTGTATTGAATCCCCGTTGTGTATGACGTTTTTTGATTTCACCCGTGTTCCAAAAAGTGGCCTGCTGCTGGCCGCCACCCTGCTGCTGACGGTCCCCGCCGCCCTGGCCCAAACTGCACCCGTCGCGCCAACGGCTCCCGCTGCTTCGGCTCCGGCGCCCGTATCGGCCGGCCAGCGCAAAGCCGCCGAAAGCCTGCTGGAAGTGATGCAGTCCGAAAAAACCACCGACCAGGCCATCAACCAGATGCTCACCATGCAGGTGGAGCAGAACCCAAACCTCAAGAAAGTGGAGCCGGAAATGCGCGCCTTCATGGCCAAGTACATGAGCTGGGCCTCGCTGAAGGATGAAATGACGCAGCTCTACGCCCGGGAGTTTTCGGAGAAGGAGCTAAAGGAGCTCACCAAGTTCTACCAGTCGGCCACCGGCCAGAAGTTTGTGAGCAAGCAAAACATGCTGCTGCAGTCCTCCATGATGCTGGGCCAGCGCCGCGTGCAGGAAAACCTGCCGGAGCTCCAGCGCATGATTGAGGAAAAGATGAAAGGCCAGGAGTAGCGCCTTGAGTTACAAGAATCTTCAGAAAAATAACGTCAGCTGCCCGAGATACTTCGGCTTCGCTCAGCATGACGTTATTTTTTACTATGTCGAGTTGGTATGCCGTGCCTACCCGCCCAGCGTGTACCCGGCGAAATCCTGGCGGAGCTGGGTCTTGAGGAGCTTACCGGTGGCGGTGTGGGGCAGCTGGTCCACGAATTCCACGGCGTCGGGCGTCCACCAGCTGGCCACTTTTCCTTCGTAGAACGCCAGCAGCTCCTCGGCCGATACCTCCTGGCCGGGCTTGCGCACCACCACCAGCAGGGGCCGCTCACTCCACTTACTGTGGGGCACCCCAATCACGGCGGCTTCGGCTACGGCCGGGTGAGCCACGGCTAAGTTTTCCAGCTCGATGCTCGAAATCCACTCCCCACCCGACTTGATGACGTCCTTGGAGCGGTCCGTAATCTGCATGAACCCCGCCGGGTCGATGGTGGCCACGTCGCCGGTGCGGAACCAGCCCTGGGGCGTCAGCTCGCCCGGCTCCCCGCTTCCGAAGTAGTCGGCCACGATGAAGGGTCCGCGCACCAGCAGGTCGCCAAACGCCACGCCGTCGTGGGGCAGGTCCTGGCCTTCGTCGTCCACAATCTTCATGTCTACCCCGAAGATGACGCGGCCCTGCTTGGTCTGAATGGCAAACTGCTCGTCGGGGCTGAGGCTCAGCTGCTGGGGCTTGAGAGTGCACACGGTACCCAGGGGCGAGGTTTCCGTCATGCCCCAGGCATGGCGAATGGTCACGCCCAGCTCGTCCTCAAACGCCTTGAGCAAAGCCGGTGGGCAGGAAGCACCACCCACAATCATCTTGTGTAGCGTGCTAAACCGGGCTTTCTTCTCGCGCATAAACGTGAGCAGCCCAAACCAGATGGTGGGCACGCCCGCCGAAAACGTGACGCCCTCGTTTTCAAACAAATCAAACAGGCTGGCCGCATCCAGGCCCGGGCCCGGCAGCACCAGCTTGGCCCCAATCATAGGCGCCAAATACGGTATTCCCCAGGCATTGACGTGGAACATGGGCACCACGGGCAAAATCACGTCCCGGGCCGAGCAGTTAAAGCAGTCGGGCAGGGCAGCGGCGTAGGAGTGCAGCAGGGTAGAGCGGTGGGAGTAAAGCACGCCCTTGGGTTGGTCGGTGGTGCCGGAGGTGTAGCACAGGGAGGAGGCCATGTGCTCGTCGAACACCGGCCAGGAAAACTCGGCCTGCTGGGCCGCCAGCAGGTCTTCGTAGCAGCGCACCCCGCCGGGCAGGGTGGTGGCCTCGGGCATATGGGCGCGGTCCGTCAGCAAAATCCAGCCTTCCACCAGCGGACAGTGCGGGGCCAGCTTTTCTACCAAGGGCAGGAAGGTGAGGTCGAAGAAGATGAGCCGGTCCTCGGCGTGGTTGATGATGTAGATGAGCTGCTCCGGAAACAGGCGCGGATTAATGGTGTGGCACACCGCCCCCATGCCCGACACCCCGTAGTACAGCTCGAAGTGACGGTGGGTGTTCCAAGCCAGGGTGCCCACCCGGTCGCCCCACTGCACGCCCAGCGCCGTGAGGACGTTGGCCAGCTGCTGGCTGCGCTGGTGGGCGGCGGCGTAGGTGTAGCGGTGGAGGCCGCCCTCTACCAGGCGCGTCACAATCTCGGTATCGGCGTGCCACTTGGCGGCGTGTTCGATGAGCCCGGCTATGCGCAAGGGCTCCTGCATCATCATTCCTAGCATGGGGTAGCGTAGGTAAGGTGGGAGGAATGCCTCAAGCTAAGCAGAAACCGACAACCTGTACTTTCTCGCTACGCTGCTTTCGTCCTCCGTTCGGGGGGCCTTCGCTGTGCCTTCGGTGAGAGGGTGGGTTGAAGGGCTGTTGGGATGGGGTAGGCAATTGTAGAAAAGCAAGAAACCTGCTTGCGTTTATGCGTGGTATTTCGGGGAAGTTGCTTCTAGGGCAGCCGGTACCATAAGGTGCTGCCCTCCACAAACCCGACGACGCCGTAGTCCTTGGCGTAATATAGTAGCCGGGCCGGCCGGAGGCGTGGGAACTCAGCTGGCGGAGCAGTCTGGCGGTTGGAAACGCGCAGCACCGGCCCGTAGTCGATGCCGCCCAAGCGCAGGCTCGGCAGCAGCTGGTGCGTGGTATCGGAAAGCGGCTGCTTACTGATTACCTGTTCGAGGGGTAGCCAGTTGCTGAAGCCGATATCCCAGCCCACTAAGGCGTAGCTGCTGCTGCCACCGTAAGAGGGGCCCTCGCCCGCATTCGCCTCCATCGCGAGGATAGGGGTTGCGTAGGTATAAGGGACAGAATCGGGCTGGGTGGGCGTGCTGGCCGGCGTGAGCATGTAGCGGAGCGTGTCGGTGCGACGGGCATACACTTCCAGCCGTTGGGACTTTATTTTCTTGGCTGGTCCTAGGTACACCGGCGCATTGCCCCCGAAAGAATACTCCTGGAGCTGATCCTGCACATTGGTAATGGTAAACGTGCGGACACTGCTGTTGCGGGCATTGCCGAAGCGTAGGACGTCTCCGGCGTTGTAGGGCTGCCAAGCCAGCTGCTCGGCGGAGAGCTTATATTCTTTCACAGGCTCCGGGGAACAACCGAAGATCAGGAGAAAGCTGCCAGCTAGAATCAGGGTATAGTTTCGCATAAGTAATTGGTTTTGAAGATAAGACCTGCTGCACGCTGAATAAGTTGCAACCTGCGCCCAACCCTGCGAAACCCTGCGTAAAATCTAGTGCAAAGTGGCCTCAATAGCCAGCTGCAGAATTTGCGTGCGCACGTTCAGGTCAGAGAGCTTGTTGTTGCGGCGGCTGGGGTTCACGCGGTTGGAGAGGAAGATGTACACCAATTCCCGCTCGGGGTCCACCCAGAAATAGGTGCCCGTGAAGCCCGAGTGCCCGTAGGAACTGGCGCTGGCATCATGGGCGGTGTTGCCGGCGGGCGGCGTGGCGGGCCTATCGAAGCCTAGGGCGCGACGGTTCTCGGGGCAGAACTGGCAGCGCGTGTACTCGGCCAGAGTTGCCTGCTTGATGAGCTGCTGACCTCCGAACTGCCCGCCGTTAGCGTAAAGCTGCACCAACTTAGCTAGGTCTGTAGCCGAACCAAACAAGCCCGCGTGGCCCGAAAGGCCACCCAACAATGCCGCTCCCTCATCATCTACGGTGCCATGCAGCAGCTGGCGCCGGAACAGGGAATCGTACTCCGTGGGCACGAGGCGGCTGAGCGGGAAGCGGTTGGTAGGGTTGAAGCCCAGAGTGGTAGCGCCCAGGGGCTGGTAGATTTCCTCCCGCAGGTACTGGTCGAAGGGCTTGCCCGTGAGGCGCTGCACCAGCAGGGGGTAGAGGTAAAACGACAAATCGGAGTACACGTAGCCCGGCTTGGCGTTCAGCTCCGATTCGCCAATGGCCTTTACCAGCCGGGCGGGCAGGGTGCGCCGCGCCCATACGCCGGTAGCCACCTCCAAGGGGAAGCGCCGCGACGAATCCTGCCGGAAGTACCGGTGCCGGAGCTTGCCCTGCTTGTTCACGTAGTCTTTCCAGAACGGAATCCAGGCTTTCAGGCCAGCCTGGTGGGTGAGCACGTCGCGCAGCTTCAGATTGGCCTTGTTGGTTTTCTGAAGCTCGGGGAAATACTCGCCCAGGGTTTTGTCGGGGCTGAACTTGCCTTCGTCCTGCAGCTTCATCAGGGCCGGCAAAGCCGCGGCTACTTTCGTTAAAGAAGCCAAGTCGTAGAGGTCGGTGTTGCGCACCGGGCGGGCGGCTTTGCCTGGCTCCGCGAAGGTGTGGGTGCCGTAACTTTTGCGGAGCACCACCGTGCCGCGCCGGGCAATGAGCACCTGCGCCCCCGGTGTAGCACGGGCAGCCAGGGCCTGGGCCATCACCGAATCCACGCGGGCTTCCAGGCGGGCATCCATCTGCACATCCTCGGGCGCCCCGAAGCGCAGCCGCTGCCCGGGCTGGGTGCGCAGGCCTTTGCCATAGCTGTACCGGTCGGAAACCGTAACGGGGAGCTTGCCCTGGGCCCCAAAGGAGCCGAAGATCAGCTCGGCGGCTTTTTCCTGGGCGTTGCGGCTTTCCTGGTAGGCCACAATCACGGCGTCGGCGCGGTCTAGGTCGCGCACCTTGGCCACGGCGTAGGCCGAGCCGAACACGCACACCACCATCCGCTGCCGGGCCGCGCCCAGCTCCCGCAACAGCACGTTGGTTTCGGCTGTCACCCCAAAGTTGGTGGCCGGCAGGCGGCCCAGGTTGTTCAGCCCTACCAAGATGGTGTTGTAGGCCCGCAGGGTTTCGCGCATCTGCGCCAGCTCATCCAGCGTGGGCGTGGCGGGCAGCCAGAAGTGCCTTACCGGGGCGTAGTCGGCTACCATGCGCTGGAAGTCGGTGGTGTCCTTGGTGCCGATGGTCAGCGTAGCCAGCCGCAGCGTATCGAGGCGGGGGAGGGGCAGCAGGTTTTTCTGGTTGCGCAGCAAGGTCACGCTCAGCTCGGAAAGGTGGCGGCTGAGAAACTGAGCGTGGGCCGGGTTCAGGTCCGGCGTAAGGTTGCGCAGCTCAATGGGGCGGTACTTATCCAGGCCGGCCCACTGCTTCAGGGCCAGTACCTTCCGGCAGCGCCGGTCGATGTCGGCCTGGGTTAGCTCGCCCCGGGTAATGGCGGCCCGCACCATCTGAATAGCCAGCGGAATGTTCTTGCTGAACTCCAGCACGTCGTTGCCGGCTAGGAGGGCGCGCACGTCGGCCTCGCCGGGCGGGTATTTGCTGATGACGCCCTTCATGTTCATGGCATCGGTGAAGATGACGCCCTCGAAGCCCAGCTTGCGCTGCGCCAGGTCCGTGACGATGGGGCGCGAGAGGGTAGAGGGTGTGCCGGTGCTGTCGAGGGCCGGAATGTTGAGGTGGGCAATCATCAGCCCGCCCAGGCCGCGCCGCATCAAACTGCGGAAGGGGTACATTTCCAGGGTGTCGAGGCGGCGCTCATCTACGCGCACCAGGGGCAAGGCCAGGTGGGAGTCAGTGTCGGTGTCGCCGTGGCCGGGGAAGTGCTTGGCCACGGCCAGTACGCCCGCGTCCTGCATGCCCTTCATGTACTGAAAGCTTTTCTCGGTCACGTTCGCGCGGTCCTCGCCCCAGCTGCGGAAGCCGATAACGGGGTTGGCAGCGTTGTTGTTGATGTCGACTACTGGGGCAAAGTTCACGTGCATGCCCAGGCGGCGGAACTGCCGCGCCACCTCGGTGCCCATGTCGTAGAGCAGCTGGTTTTCCTGGATGCCTCCCATGCTCATCTGAAACGGGAAGCGCACCACGCTGTCCAGGCGCATGCCCACGCCCCATTCGGCATCCATGGCCACCAGCAGCGGCACCCGGCTCTGACTCTGGTAGCGGTTGAGCAGGCGCGACTGGCGCACCGGCCCACCCTGGAAGAAGATCAGCCCCCCGATGCCGTACTGCTGAATCAGGGCCGACACCGAGTCCTCATCGATGCGCTGGCGGTTGGAATAGGCGGCCACCATAAAAAGCTGGGCCACGCGCTGGTCGGGCGTGAGCGTGCGCATCACCGAGTCAACCCAGCGCGACTGGCTGAGCTGGGCGGCGAAGGGCAACGGCAGCTTAGCGGGCTGTGCGGCCACCGGGGCTGCAGGTTTAGGCTTGGTGGGGGCGGCTTTCCGGCGCTGGGCCAGCGAGTCGGTGGGGCGCAGCAGCGCAAAAGCCAGAATCAGGAGCGAAAGAAAGCGGAGCAAGGGCAAGCGGCGGCAGAAATAGCGTGAGCTGCGAAGTTAGCCTTGCTGTTTTATAGTTGCTGGTTTCTTGTTCCTGGTTACTGGTTCAGAAAATCAACCGCGCAACCAGCAACTACTTCAACTTGATATCCTGGGTGTAGAACACCTGACCATCCTCGCCCTTCAGTGCCGCCGTTACCTGAAGCTGCTTACCCTGGGCCTGGAACCGGAACAAGCCATAGTGCTTCTGATTGACGAGCGGACCCACGCGCAGCTGGTTTGGCTCGCCCTGGTTCTGGGTGGCCGGGTGCGTGAGGCCGCTGGACGTCACCTCGTAAATAGGCTGCGGCAGCCCCGGCAGCGTGAGCCGCGACATTTCCCCGATGTGCCGGTCCCCGCTGATGAGCAGCACGCCGTGGGGCTTGGTTTTCGTGAGTAAGTCCAGTAGGCGCTGGCGGGCCCGCGGGAAGTTGCTCCACTTCTCGTAGCGGTGTTCCTGGGGCAGGAACTGGATGCCTGAGGCAAGGATGTGAGCATCCGCCGTGGAGCCGCGCAGCTGCTGTTCCAGCCACTGCCACTGCGCCTCGCCCAGAATGTCGCCGGTGAGGTTGGGGTGGTACACCAGGGCCTTGTCGCGGTAGAGCGTGTCCTGGAAATACCGGTCGTCGAGCAGAATGACTTTCACTTTTCGCTTGCCCACCGGGTAGTCGTAGGCCGCATAAATGCCTTCCTGCCGACGGCGCGGGCTGCCCGCCGGCTCCTCCAGGAAGTCGAGGGCAATCTGCTGGTTCTGGGCCTTGAAGGGGTAGTTCTTGTCCCCGTCGTTGCGGCCGTAGTCGTGGTCGTCCCAGGTCCCGATAACCTGGGTGCCCTGCTCGCGCAGGTAGCGGTAGCCGAGCTGGTTGAACTGGGCGTCGTACTTCTGGCGCAACACCTTGGGGTCGTCGGAGTCCCCGTAGATGTTGTCGCCGAGCCAGATCCAGACTTGGGGCTTGTCGGCGGCAATATCGTCCCAGAGGGGCTGGGGCAGGTCGTGGCGGTTGCAGGAACCGAAGGTCAGGCGCAGCTCGTCGGCAGCCGGCGGTTGGTTGGAAGCCGTACAGCCAGCTAGCAAAACGGGCAGAAACAAAAGCAGGCGGAGGTAGTTCATGCGCCAAAGATGCAGGTTGCGGAGTGCCGACGGCCCGCCGGGAGCCAGCCGGCCCGAAAATTTAATCGGCCGGAAACTTGCAGGGGCGGCAGGGCCGTTTGGTTTCTTTGCGGTTTGGCTATATGCCGGAGCCGGGTACCGTCGTTCTGGCTATACTTGTCCTGTTGTTCTCTTTAGTTTTCGAAGCCTTGCGTTTTCCTCTGATTCCTGTCCGGCTAACCCCGGTCGCCCGCCGCGGCAGCCTGCTCCTGCTGTTGCTGCTGCTTGCTGCCGCCGCCCATGCTCAGGTACTCCTGCGCGGTACCGTAATTGATGCCGATACCCGCGAGCCACTGCCCTTCGTGAGCATCGGCGTGAGCGGCACCTCCCTGGGCACGGCCAGCAACGAAAACGGCGAGTTCACGCTTTCGGTCCCGTCGTTGCCCCGCACGCTCGTGGTGTCGGAGCTCAGCCACCAGAAAGACACCGTGCGCGTAACCAGCGCCGCCGCTCCGCTTACCCTGGAACTGCGCACGGCTTCCATCACCTTGCCCGAAGTGAAAGTAGGCAGCTACCCCTTTCAGCTCGTGGACCGGGCCTACCGCCGGCTGCTGCGCGACAACCGCCAGAAGTTCTACGGTAAGGCCTTCTACCGGCAAACCACCCGCATCAACGGGGCGCCGACCGAGTTGCAGGAAGTTATCTGGAATGTGAAGTCGAACAGCTCCCGCATCGAGGGCACCACCATTGCCCAGGGGCGCTACGCCGGCGTGCCTACGGTGAATAACTTCAGCAACTTCTCGGTGTATACCCGCATGTATGGCTTGTTCAACCCCGATTCGACGGTTTCCCTGGCCCTGCTCAGTCCCAACACATTTCAGAATTACCTGCTCGAGCTGAAGGGTATTGTGGCCGGGGCCGACTCCCTGAAGGCCGGGGTAGCCGAAATTGACTTCGAGACGCGTCCCGAAATCAAGTACCGGGCGAAAGGAACCGTTTGGATAGACGCCGAAACCTATCAGGTACTGCGCTACCTGGTTTCCACGCCCTCCTTCACGGGCACGTCTACCAACCCCACGCAGAAGTTCAGCAACCCCGAAATGCAGTATGATATGGCTTTTCAGGAAGCCGCTTCGCCTGATGCAGTGGCGCCGCTGACTTATATGAAAACCAGCCTGACTGCCGACCTGACCCAGCCCGGCAAGGCAACGCTGCCGGTGAGCGTGCAGACCCTGACGTTCTTCTACGACACCTCCACCACGCCCACCGACCTGCCGTATACCCGCGCCAGCCTCGACGACCGGGACCTGGATGCCATCCGCAGCGTGAAATACAACCCCGAGTTCTGGGAAAACAACTCCGTTGTGAAGCGTACGCCGCTGGAAGACGAGGTAATTGCCGCCTTCGAAAAGCGTGGCGCTTTTGGGACGATGGTCAAGAAAGCCCCCACTAAAGCTGCGCCAAGAAGATAAAATAGTGAGCCTGATGAGCTGATTGCCCATACGGTGCCCTTCGCCCTGAAACATAAAAAGCCCCAGACGTGAACCTACACGTCGGGGGCTTTTCGCTTGCAAATGGTATTGAGCCGGCCGGATGACGTCGCGCCATCAGCACGTTGAACTCACTAAGTCGCTCATTCGCTAAATCACCAGTTTCTACGGATTGGTGCTCCAGAGGCCGGCTTCCTTGATGAAGACGCGGCGGTTGAGCTTGAGTTGGGCCACGATGAGCTCGGCCAGGTCTTCGGGTTGCGCTACTTTTTCGGGGTTGCCATCGGTGAGCTTGTTTTCCAGCGCCAGCGGCGTGGCAATGGTGCTGGGCGTGAGGGCCGACACGCGGATGTTGTGCTTGCGCACTTCCTGCATCAGGGACTCGGTGAGGCCCAGCACGCCAAACTTGGAGGCACTGTAGGCGCTGGTAGTAGCCGCCCCGCGCTGCCCGGCCGTGGAGGAAATGTTGATAATGTCGCCGCGCTGGCGCTCAATCATGCCGGGCAGCACGGCCCGGGTTACATAGTACGTGCCCAGCAGATTCACCTGGATGATGTGCTCCCACTCGGTGGGCTCCATGTCCAGAAACTTGGCAAAGGTGCCGATACCCGCGTTGTTGATGAGGATATCGATAGGTCCCAGCTCGGCGCTGAGCTGCTGCACGGCGGCCTCCACGGCGGCGCGGTCGGCTACGTCGGCAGCGGCCAGCGCGGTTTTCCCGCCAAGGGCCCGGATTTCGGCGGCTACTTCCTGCAGCTGACTTTCGGTGCGAGCCAGCAGGGCCACGTGGGCACCTTCCTGAGCCAGGGCTATGGCCACGGCGCGGCCAATGCCTTTGCCGGCGCCCGTCACGAGGGCTACTTTGCCTTTGATAGATTCCATGAGAATGAAGAGTAAGCGGTATGATGAGGTGATATAACCGGGCCAGGCCGAAAGTGTTGGCGCGGCAGGCGCATTCAAGCCGGGCGCGTCGGCGCTGGGAAGCTCAGCTTTTCGCGCTACATTCCGGCTCCCAACCTCTTTCCCTTCGTGTATGCGTAAAATTGCCTTAACGGGCCTCCTGGCCGGGGCGCTGCTGGGAAGCTGTTCCCAACAAAAATCCGCCGAAACTACTACGGACGCCGCTGCTACCCCTGCCGTGCAAGACCTCAACAAGCTGTTTGATAACTACTGGGAGGAAAATGCCAAGCTCTTTCCGCTGGATGCCACCTCCCAGGGCGACAACCGCTACAACGACCAACTGCCCAACGACGGCACCCGCGCCTTTCGCGAAAAGCAGCGCGCTACCTACCAAAGCTACCTCGACCAGCTGCACAAGTTCGACCGGGCCAGCCTGTCAGCCAACGACCAGATCAGCTACGACATCTTCGAGTACGAGATGCAGAGCCGGCTGGAAGGGCTGAAGCTCAACACCTGGATGATTCCGTTTCAGCAGTTCTGGGGGCTGCCGCTCAGCTTGGGCCAGTATGGCTCGGGCGAAGGCGTACAGCCTTTCAAGACGGTGAAGGACTACGAAAACTGGCTAGGACGCGTGCGGCAGTTTCCGGCCTGGGCCGATACGGCCATCAGCAACTTCCGTCAGGGAATGAAGACCGGCGTGGTACTGCCCAAAGCCCTGGTCGTGAAAATGATTCCGCAGATGCGCGACCTGGTGGTGAAGGATGCCGCCCAAAGCCTGTTTTACGGCCCCATCAACCGCTTTCCCAAGGAATTCACGGTAGCCGAGCGCAAGCAGTTGTCGTCGGCGTACCAGGAGGCTATCCTCACCCAACTCTCGCCTACTTACCAGAAGCTGGCTGATTTCCTGGAAAAAGAATACCTGCCGAAGGCCCGTGCCAGCACCGGCATCGGGGTTATTCCGGAAGGCCCGGAAACGTACCGCTACCTGGTGAAGTACTGGACTACTACGGAGAAAACGCCCGACGAAATTCACCAGATCGGCTTGCAGGAAGTGGCGCGCATCCGGGCGGAAATGGAGCAGGTAAAGCAGCAGGTTGGCTTCAAAGGCGACCTGAAGGCGTTTTTCGAGCAGCTGAAAACCGACCCAAAGCTGATGCCCTACAAAACGCCTCAGCAGATACTGGACGCTTTCCGGGTCATTCAGGCCAAGATTGACCCGAACCTGAAAAAGATGTTCGGCCGCACACCCAAAACGCCGTTTGAAATCCGCCAGACGGAAGCTTTTCGCGCTGCTTCCGCCTCGGCCGAGTACAACCAGGGCAGCCCCGACGGCTCCCGCCCCGGTATTTTCTATGTGCCCATCGTGGATGCCACCAAGTTCAACGTGACCTCGGGCATGGAGTCGTTATTTCTGCACGAGGCCATTCCCGGCCACCACTACCAGACGTCCCTGCAGCAGGAAAACGAAAGCCTGCCCAAGTTCCGCCGCTTTGCCTGGTACGGGGCCATGGGCGAAGGCTGGGCCCTTTACACGGAAAGCCTGGGCAAGGAACTGGGCCTCTACACCGACCCCTACCAGCGCATGGGCGCCCTGGGCGACGAAATGCTGCGCGCCGTGCGCCTGGTGGTCGATACCGGCATGCACGCAGGCACCATGACGCGGGAGCAGGCCATCCAGTACATGCTCGACAACCTGGCGCTCAGCGAAGAGGAAGATGTATCAGCCATTGAGCGGTATATGGCCATTCCGGGGCAGGCGCTCAGCTACAAAATCGGCCAGCTCAAAATCCGGGAGCTACGCACCCGCTACGAAAAGCAGTTGGGCAGCAAATTCAGCCTGAGCAGCTTCCACGACGAGCTGCTGAAGGACGGCGTGATGCCCCTGGCCGTACTGGAGCGCAAGATGGACGCCTGGGCCAAGACCCAGTAATGAGTTGCCCGTTGTCAGGTAGCTCATATTTGAACACTGACAACGGGCAACTGATAACGGACAACTGAAAACTATTCTTCGCGGGCCGAGCCGCGCTGCTGCGCCGACTCCTGCGGCATGTTCTGCACGGGCGAATTAGGGTCATTGGGGGAGCCTTGGATAGCTGCGTCAGTGGAGGTTTTCTGGTCGGCGGCCGAACCTTCCCCAATGGGCGTATTGGTGTTCTGCTGCCCGTTCACGCTGTCGCGCTCGGTGTCATTCTTCTGTGCGGGCGGCGCGTCGGTGAAGTCCTGGCTGGCCTGCGGGTCTTTGCCGGGCGTGTTGTTGTAGTCGCAGGAAGCCAGGGCGGCCAAGGCAGTTACGGCCAGCAGAAGGGCTGAAAGTCGTTTCATGGGGGTAGAGTATTGGATGCGGAGAAAATGGGTTGTGGCTTGCTATACGCAACCGGCCCCGAAAGGCTACTTCCCGCGTAGCTTTGCCTTATGGCCGCATCTGTTTTGCTTAACTGGAGCGGGGGCAAAGACGCCGCCCTCGCCCTCTACCACCTGCTCCACGACGCCCGCTACCACGTCACCGATTTGCTTACCAGCGTGTCGGCGCCCTATCAGCGCGTAGCCATGCACGGCGTACGGGTGGAGCTGCTGGAGGCGCAGGCCCGGCATATTGGCTTGCCGCTAAAGCAGCTCCTGCTGCCCGACATGCCGGATATGGCCGCGTACGAGCAGCAGATGGCCGCTGCGTTGGCGCCGCTCCAGGCCCGTGGGATAACACATGCCGCCTTCGGTGACATTTTTCTGGAAGACCTGCGCTTGTACCGGGAGCAGCAGCTGGCACAAGTGGGCTTGGCGGCCGTGTTCCCGCTCTGGCAGCGCGACTCGCTGGAGCTGCTGCGCGAGTTCTGGGCGCTGGGCTTTCGGGCCGTAGTGGTCTGCGTAAACGAACAGCAACTCGACCAAAGCTTCTGTGGCCGGCTCCTGGATGAGGATTTCGTGCGCGACCTGCCACCCGGCGTTGACCCCTGCGGCGAGAATGGTGAGTTTCATTCCTTTGTGTTCGAGGCGCCCTACTTTCAGGAGCCGGTGCTGTTTACTTTTGGCGAGCAGGTACGGCGCACGTATCCGGCTCCGGCGGGCAGCCCGGCGGCCACAGCTGGCTTCTGGTTTCAGGATCTGCTGCCCGCGTAAGGCAGCGCTACTTGGGCGCGCAGGAGCACAGTACCTCCCGCGTGGGGCGGGCCACCTGATAGTCAGGCAACGATATTTCCTTCATGTACACCACCTCTAGCTGGCGCAGGGGCGGGTGAGCGGGGTTTTGGTGCCAGATGCGCAGCAGGTAGTTGCAGTAGTAGGGGCGCATGTAGCTGTTTGTTACAAACAGGTAGTTCTCCGTGTACTTGCGCCACCGGTCGTTTTTGAACAGCGCCACCACCGAGGCGGGCTTGGCGTAGCTCACGGGCCGGCCGCTGCGGTTCAGGTCGAGGCGCTGCCCGGTGGCGGTAGTGCCTTCCATAATAAACCAGCCGTCATCCTTGAACACGGCCGGCGCAAACATGCCCCAGCGCTGGTCTACGCGAAACAGGTAGCCAAACCAGCGCACGGGCTCGGCCATCTTCCACCGAAACTGCGGCAGCGTATCCAGGTTCCACCAGCAGATGTACACCAGCAAGACGCTTACGGCCACGTCGCGTAAATGGCGCAAAGGGCGTCGGCTGCCCGTCGGGGCCGTTCGCCCTTGTACGCTCACTTGTATTGGCTGCCAGCGGGCCCAGGCGCTACGCCAGGCGTGCGTGCGTGCTGCCAGTCGGGTCCAGCGCGGACGCAGCCAATGGGCGAGGCGGCTTAGCACGCTGGGCGGCAGCAGCCCCAGCACCGAGGCCATGTTGATTAGGTAAAATAACCCTACGAACAGGGTGAGGCTGATGCCCAAGTGAAACGCGTACAGCACCCCCACAAACAGCAGGCGCCACCACGCGGTACGGAATGGCAAAAACAGCAGAAACGGCAGTAGCAGCTCGGTGTAGTACGTCAGCAGCGTGAGCCCGCGCAGCAGCTCGGCGTGGGGGTACAGCCAGCGGCCCAGCGGCATCAGGATCTGGTCGAGGCTGAGGGCATAGTAAATGGCCGTGCCGTCGTGGTTCCACTCGGGGCTGTTTTTGAGCAGGGCCGTACACCAGTATACCAGGGCCAGCTGTACCACGTACGCCACCGTAGCCGCGCTGATATATCGGTAGGAAGAGGGCAGTGGCTGACGGTGGCTATCCAGGGAATACACGCGGCCCCAGGGCAGGAAAAGGCCCCAGAACAAGAGCATGCGCAGCAGGTCGTCGCCACCCTGCACGATAAGCGGGTTACGGTTCTGTAAGGATATCAGCAGAAGCCAGGAAAGAGCCGTGGCCCAGCGCGTTTTGTAGCCCAGCAATACGGCTACTGCCGCCAGCGCGGCCAGCCCAAACCACATTGCCTGCACGGCCCACAGGCCGCTACTCGTGTGCAGCGAAAACTCGTAGGGGTTCCAGCAGAACTGAAACAACACGTGTAGCGGCAGCACGCCCAGGTTGGTGTAGTGCGCCTCCAAGTCGGTGCTGCGGATGGCGAGGTCTGTCAGTACCACGGCGCCGGTAGCTATGCGCAGGAGGGCCAGGGCGCGCAGGTCCAGGGCAAACGGATTCTGTAGGCCGGGTAGTTTTGGCAGCATACGCAGTAGGGTAATCAGCTGAGCCGGGCAGCCAACACGCGGAAAGCGGAAAGGCCTTCTACGCCCGTTTGGGGTAGAGCCTTTCCGCTTTCACGTAAAGAAGCTACTAAGTAAGCCGACTAGCGGTTGGGCGTGCCGGTTGTGGTACCGCTGGTGGTAGAACCACTCGTAGTGCCGCTGGTCGTACCGGTTGTGGTGCTGCCGCTGGTGCTGCCAGTCGTAGTGGAGCCACTGGTAGTACCGCTGGTAGTACCCGAGGTCGAGGTGCCATCGGTAGTAGAGCCCGAAGTAGAGGTGCCGTCGGTGGTAGAAGTACCACTGGTTGTGCCGCTAGTCGTGCCGTCAGTCGTGCTGTTCACATCCGAAGTAGAAGAGCAGGAGCTGAAGCCCAGGCTGGTAGCGGCCAGTACGGCGGCCAGGAAAATTGACTTTTTCATGTGAAAGGAGAGTTGGTGAGTGGTAAGAAAGGGAGAATATAGAGCAAGAATACTGCTGGTCGAAAAGAAAAGTTGTCTGAAAAATTCACGCTTTTGCTTACGGTTCAGCTTTATACAGGAGCCCTTATATAGCTGCGGGCTCACTCTGCACTCAACTGCAGTTAATAGGAAATTCGTCCAGAATAAAGCCCTAGGGTGATTTAACCCGGGGAAAGTGCCATTAACGAGTTAGCCGCGTACTACACTTTCCGGTGTGGTAGCGGTTAGGTACTACCACCCTGATTCAGCATGCAAAAATCTTCTTCAATTATTCTCTTCGACGGCGTCTGCAACCTCTGCAACGGCTTCGTACAGTTCATTATTCGCCACGATGCAGCCGGGTATTTTCGCTTTGCGGCCCTGCAGTCGGCCGAGGGACAGGCGCTGCTGGCGGCTCATGGCATCAGCCTGCCGGCCCTTTCCGACCCCGACTCAGTGGTGCTGGTAGCCGATGGCCAGGCTTATCAGCACTCCACGGCCGTGTTGCGTATTGCCCGCCGCCTGGGGGGCATCTGGCCGGTGTTAGCAATAGGACTGCTGGTGCCTAGGGCCTGGCGCGACGCGGCCTACCGGCTGGTGGCCCGTAACCGCTACCGTTGGTTTGGCAGGCAGGAAGCGTGTCTGCTGCCCACACCCGCCCTGAAAAGTCGTTTCCTAGGTTCCTAGCAGCCCGGTATTTTTTCGGAAGTTGCAGCCGCTGTTCCAGCCTCTCACGTTTTTTCTTTTTCTCCCGCCTATGCTTGCCCTTGTTCTCGATGGTATTGATCAGCCCCTGCAGCTGCGCGAAGTACCTAAGCCCGCTCCCGCGCCCGGCGAGGTGCAGGTGCGGCTGCAGGCCGCTGCCCTCAACCACCGCGACGTCTGGATTCAGAAAGGGCAGTATGCCGGCCTGAAGTTTCCCATTATCCTCGGCTCCGATGGGGCCGGTCGGGTGTCGGCAGTAGGGGAGAGCGTGGAGCCGGGTCTGCTGGGGCAGGAGGTGCTCATCAACCCCGGCCAGAACTGGGGCGACAACCCGGCGGCTCAGGCGCGAAGCTTTACCATTCTGGGGCTGCCCCAGGATGGTACGTTTGCCGAGTATGTGTGCGTGCCCGCCCGCGTCGTGCAGGCCAAGCCCACGCACCTATCGTTTGCCCAGGCCGCCGCGCTGCCGCTGGGGGGCGTCACGGCTTACCGGGCATTGTTTACGCGGGCGGCCCTGCAGCCCGGCGAGCGGGTACTCATCAGCGGCGTGGGCGGCGGTGTGGCTTTGCTGGCTTTGCAAATGGCTGTGGCGGTAGGGGCCGAGGTGTGGGTGACATCGGGCTCGGCGGAAAAGATTGCCAAAGCTGTGGCTTTGGGCGCCAGGGGCGGCATCAGCTACCACACCGAAAAGTGGCCCGCCCAGCTTACCAAAGAGGCTGGTGGAGGCTTTGATGTGGTAGTAGACAGCGCCGCCGGCCCCGGCTTCAACGATTTACTTGACGTGGCCGCGCCGGGTGCGCGCATTGTGTTCTACGGGGGTACGCAAGGCGCCATTCCACAGGTGCCGCCCGCCAAAATCTTCTGGAAGCAGCTTTCCATTCTGGGTTCTACCATGGGCACCGAGCAGGACTTTGCCCGGATGGTCGCTCTGTTCGAGCAGCACCAGCTTGTGCCCGCTATCGACGAAATTCTGCCCCTGGCCAGTGGCGAAAAGGCCTTGCGCCGCATGGAGCAGGGCCTGCAGTTTGGCAAAATAATCCTGCAGATTCTGGAGTAAGTCGCCGAGTGGCGTTGGGCTTGGCGGTTTGTTGTGTGAAGAGGATAATGTTCTGATAATCAAAGATAAAATTTTGTATCGGCTTAATGATTTTCAAGGTTTTTCGGAATGAAACGAGGGCGAGAATCGTTATCAATCTGAACATCTGAAACGCTCATTCGACGCCGAATTTTTTATCCGATGAAAGCACCTGCTGAGTACCTCAACGCCCCTGTTCTTTACCTGTCGTATCCCACCGGAGAAGCCGCCGAGTCGGTGCCCGTGGTGACCTACGACGACGCGCTGCTGGCCGTGGAAGCTGCCCTGGCCGATGCCGAGCGGTACCGCTACCTGCTGATGCGCGCCCTGCGCCGGCACCGCACCGATGAGCCTGCCGTGCACCCCTCGTTGGGTAGCAGCACGCCCGTAGTGCCCATGTACTCCGAAGAGGATATGGCGGCTTAATCTTTTTCCTGAACCGTTCGTTTTGTCGGGCCCACTGCTTGCTGCAGGTGGGCCTGTTGTTTTCACGCCTGCTGCAGTCTTGCTGCCAGGTACTGTGCCAACTCGGCTGCCTGCTGCCGCAACTCCGGCACGGCCGTCGACTCGAAGGACTGCGGGCGCCGGCTGGCTCCCAGCGTGAACAGGACGCTGGAAGTGGTTTTATCAGCCTGAATAAGGGCCCCATGCGCATCGGTGAGCAAACCTAGCCGGAGCGGGTCGGGCTGGAGTAAGCCGGCCTGGCGCATCTGCACAATGAGTGGGTCCTGGATCCGGGTGTAGTCCAGCAGTGGACCGGTGCAGGCAATGACATGCTGCGCCGTGAGTGTGCTGGTGTGACTGCCGTGCCGGGCCTGCACCCGTAGCGCCTCGCCCAGCGGCTCAATGTGCTGCACCCGGCCTACGTGTTGAGTAAGTTGCCCACTGCGGCGCATTTCTTCCAGCACCGCCACGTTTTGCGGAGGGCTGCGGTGGCGCACAGTCGTCCAGAAAGACGCCAGATGCCGCAGAAACCGGCTTTGCTCTGCCTGGGGCCAGGCCAGCCAGATCCGACCTAAGTCGGGACGCAGCGAGTCCAGCACCGGGCGCCAGTCGATATCGGCAGCGGCGGCCTCTCGGATTTCCTGGCGCACGGCGCGCAGCACGCTGCTTACACTGGTCAGGCCGCGCAGGCAGCGGGTGTAGAACTCCGGATAAGCCGGCTGGGCCGCTATATGCGGCGTGGGCCAGCGTCCGTGGCCGGAAACCACCATGATGGACCCCTGATGCCCCTGAGCCCGCAAGCCCAGCACCACATCTACTGCCGTCAGCCCCGAGCCAATCAGCAGCACCGAGTCGTGAATGGCAATATTGCGCAGTGCCCCCGTCTCCCAGGGGCTGCCATGAAACCCAGGGTGGGAAAGGTACCGGTCGTCGGTTGATCGAGCGGGGGGCAGCAGCGGAAAATTGCCCAATGCCAGCACTACCGCGTCACTCACGAGCTGTGTGCCCGAGACCAGCTCCACGGCAGCGGCCTGACCTGCGGCAGCCGGAAGTACGGCGCTGGCGTGGGTTTGGTGCCAGTGAAACCGCAGCCCATTAGCCGCCGGCGCGGGCAGCAGTACCTGAGTCATTTCCTGCACGTAGCGGCCGTACAGCTGGCGCGGGCAGAAGGCCTGAGCGTCGGCGGCAGGTTCGTTGCGGCCAAGCCATTCGGTGAAGTGCGCAGGCTCGTCAGCCAGGAGGCTAAGCGCGCGGGCCCGGACATTCAGCAGGTACTCGGGCCGGTCGGCGCTGTACGCCAGGCCCCGCCCCAGCACCGGGCGGGGCTCTACAACATGCACGTCGCCGCAGTAGGAGCCGGGCAGGCGGGCCAGGTGCGCCGCCAGCGCCGACCCGGAAAATCCTCCGCCCAGAATGGTGATAACACTGCGTGGCACCGGCAAAATTGTTAAAGGCAGTTGGTAGGCTCCGTTCGAAATGAAAGATGCCTATAAGGAACCGCTACAACGAGTTCCTCCGCCTAAAAGGTAGTGCCCAAATGCGCGCGGCCTGCCCGCATCCTCAGCGCCAGCTGCCCGGACAATGGGTGCCGGATTGTAGGTCAGGATATTAGATTCAGTGTATAAGATTATGGCAGCCGCAAGCTGAGCGTTGGAACGTGGCGCATGCCGACCGTCCGCATCCGATGGTTAATAGTAGGCGCCGGGCATCAGGTAGTTGCGCACGTAGTCGCGGATGCCGTCTTCCAGGCGCGTGAAGGGCTGGTCGTAGCCAATGCTGCGCAGCTTGCGCATATCTGCCTCGGTGAAGTACTGGTACTTGTCGCGGATGTCCTCGGGCGTATCCCTGAAGTGGATGTCAGCGGTAAGGTCCAGCGCGGCGAAGGTGTTCAGTGCCAGGTCCAGGAAAGTGCGGGCCTCGCCGGTGCCCAGGTTGTAGATGCCCGAGTGCTGACGGTGATGCATCAGGAAATAGCACACTTCCACCACGTCCTTCACATACACGAAGTCGCGCATCTGCCCGCCATCGGTGTAGTCGGGGTTGTGGGACTTGAACAGCACCATTGAGCCGCTTTGCCGGATCTGCTCGAAGGCGTGCAGAATCACGGAGGCCATGCGGCCCTTGTGGTACTCGTTGGGGCCGTACACGTTGAAAAACTTCAGCCCGGCCCAGAAAAACGGCTTTTCCGTTTGCTGTACAGCCCAGTTGTCGAAGTCATTCTTGGAGTCGCCGTAAGGGTTGAGGGGGCGGTAAAGCGGCAGCAGCGCGTCGTCCTGGTCGGAGTAGCCAAGCGTGCCGGAGCCATAAGTAGCCGCCGAGGAGGCATACACCAGCGGGAGCTGGTAGCGTACGCAGGCCTGCCACATCTGCTTGCTGTAGTCGAGGTTGAGCAGGTCCAGCACGGCGTGGTCCTGCTCCGTGGTATCGGTACGGGCGCCCAGATGAAAGATGAACTCCACCTGTTCGTGGTTGACATCGAGCCAGTCGAAAAACTCGCCCCGGTCCACGTACTCGCGCAGGCGCTTGCCCTGCAAGTTGGCCAGCTTGCGCTCTACGGAGAAGTTATCGACCACCACCACATCGTTGAAGTTGGCGGCATTAAGGCGGGTGACAAGGCAGCTGGCAATAAAGCCGGCCGCACCGGTTACAACAATCATAGGGCAGAATATTTACGCCAAAGGTAGCCGGTTGCCAGGATTCAGTTGTCAGTTGATCAAGGAGCCGACGGTTGCATTGGTGCTGTTGATGTAGGCGTAATCGTCTGCCAAATCCGGGCAGTCCGAGAAATCCGTGCGAAACGAAGTTCGGCGTAGCCAATCCGTGGTTGCGTCGTTCTAAAAATCCGTGGAATCCGCTGAAATCTGCGCGAATCCGTGGTCTATCTTTGCCGCCATGCGCTTTTCCCTTCGCCGACTGCTGCCCGTTGGGTTTCTACTAAACTGTTTGGTGGCTTGTCAGCCTGAAAAAACAAGTTACACCACGCCAGCCGCTACCACGCACTGGGTGACCGATGACCTCGGCCACCGCCTGCAGCTACCCACGCAGCCCCGCCGTATCATGGCCCTGGCTCCGTCCATGACGGAAATGCTCTACGCCGTGGCCGATACGGCTACCATCGTGGCCCGCACCCAGGTCTGCGACTTTCCGGCCCCCGCGCTACGCAAGCCGGTGGTGAACAGCTACCCGCTGGATATGGAAAAGCTCGTGGGCCTGCATCCCGATGTGGTTTTCACCGTGGAGGGCATTACGTCCCAGGATGATGTGGCGCGGCTGCAGCAGCTGGGCGTGCCGGTGTACTGCCAGCGCTACGCTACTGTCGAAGACATCTTTCAGGGCATGCAGAGCCTGGGCCAGCTGCTGGGCCGCTCCGGTCCTGCCCGCCACCTCACCGATTCCCTGCGCACGGCCCTGCAAGCTATCCAACGCACTGCCCCCACGGCGGCAACGCGGCCGCGGGTGCTGGCTATTACCTGGCAGGACCCCATCTACGTGTACGGGCAGAATACGCTGTTTACCGACAAGATCCGGCTGGCCGGGGGGCAAAATGCCCTCACGGAGGTATTTGCCCAGCCGTACCCGGCTCTTACCCGGGAGTACATTCTGCGCCTGAACCCTGAGGTGCTGCTGGGCGGCCGTTTCGGACAGCTTGATAGCACGTTTTTCAAGGCATATCCCGAGCTGCGCCGCATTCAGGCCTACCAGAACCGGCGCGTATTTGCCGTTACGGGCAACCTGATGGAGCGGCCCGGCCCGCGCGTGGTGGAGTCGGTGCGGGAACTGCAGCGGCTGCTTGGGCAGCCGGCGAGGCCATGAAGACCGGGCGTGCCGGCCTCTGGCTGCTGCTGGGCAGCGGCGCGCTGCTGGGGCTGCTGCTGCTGGGGCTGCGCGTGGGCTCCTTTGCCATCGACTTCGACCTGATGTGCCGCGCCCTGTTGCACTACGACCCCACCGAGCCCGCCCAATTGGTGCTGGTGCAGCTGCGGCTTCCCCGGCTGCTGCTGGCCGCGCTGGCCGGCGCCGGCCTGGCCGTGAGCGGCTACCTCATGCAGGCAATGGTAAATAACTCCCTGGCCGACCCCTACCTGCTGGGCACGGCCTCAGGCGCGGGGCTAGGAGCGGTGCTGTGCTTCGCGCTGCTGCCTACGCTTACCTGGGCCGGCATCTACCTGCCGCCGGTGGCTGCCTTGCTGGGCGCCCTGGGCACTACCTTGGTGGTGGTGGCCCTGGGAATGGACCGGGGCCAGCTGCGGCCCGCGCCGCTGCTGCTGGGCGGCATAGCCGTTGGTTCCCTGGCTACGGCCATTAGCGGTCTGCTCACGTTCCTTTCCGATACGCCCGACAAGCTGCGCACCGTCACGTTCTGGGCCATGGGCAGCTTCGAGCGGGCCGGCTGGAACCTGCTGCCGTACCCCACGCTGGCTTTGGCGGGCACGCTGGGGCTATTTGCCTTTCTGCAGAAAGACTTGGCCATTCTGCTGCTGGGCGAAGAGCGGGCCGAGGCGCTGGGCGTGCCCGTAGCGCGCCTGCGTTGGATTTTGATAGTATCAGCCTCGGTGCTCACGGGCTGCGTGGTGGCCTTGTGCGGCCCTATTGGCTTTGTGGGGCTGATGATGCCGCACGTCACGCGCTGGCTGCTGGGCGTGACGGGGCGCTGGAATCTGCTGGTGTGTGCGCTGCTGGGCGGCTGCTTCCTGCTGGCCTGCGACTTGCTAGCCCGCTTGCTCTATCCGCCGGCCGGCGTGCCCGTTGGTATCGTTACGGCCCTGTTCGGCGTACCGTTCTTCGTATATTTGCTGCGAAAACAAGGGTCTTAGGGTCTTGGGGCTTAGGATCCTGGTGGATGTTCCTTCGGGAGCTTGAGCCAGTATAGCCAAGACCCCAGCACCCAAAGATCCCAAGACCCCAATGATTTACGTCAGCCGACAGGAACACTTCAACGCCGCACACAAGCTGTATAACCCGGCCTGGAGCGAGGAGCGTAACAAGGAAGTGTTCGGCCCTTGCTCCAATACCAACTGGCACGGCCACAACTTCGACCTCATCGTGACGGTAAAAGGTATGCCCAGCCCCGATACCGGCTTCGTAGTGGATTTAAAAGCCCTCAGCAGCCTTATCCGCGAGCATATCATTGCCCAGGTCGACCACAAAAACCTGAACCTTGACGTGCCTTTTATGAGCGGTAAGCTCGCCAGCACTGAAAACCTCGTTTTGGCTTTCT
Organism: Hymenobacter guriensis; assembly: GCF_015773195.1. Taxonomy (GTDB): domain Bacteria; phylum Bacteroidota; class Bacteroidia; order Cytophagales; family Hymenobacteraceae; genus Hymenobacter; species Hymenobacter guriensis. Next base: position 10,651 of record NZ_JADWYK010000012.1, on the reverse strand, counting down.
GGGAAATTCTGCAGCGCGAGCTACCACGCATTACCACGGCTCAGCTGCACTGCCTCAAGCTCTACGAAACGCCCCGCAACTTCGTGGAGTATTACGGCGAGTAATTAATTAAGAATTAAGAATTAGTAATTAAGAATTGGCCACCGGAAGCGGATAAACCAATGCTAGTTACCAGGAATTCTTAATTTCTAATTTTTAATTCTGAAGAATGAAATACTACCTGATAGCGGGCGAGCGGTCCGGGGATTTTCACGCGGCTAACCTGATGCGGGCACTCCGGCAGCAGGATCCGACGGCCGAGTTCCGTTTCTGGGGTGGCGACCAGATGCAGGCCATTGGCGGCGAGCTGGTGCACCACTATCAGGAAATGGCCATTATGGGCTTCTGGGAAGCCGCTACCAGCCTGCTCAAGTTTCGCGGATACCTCAAGGAAGCCCAGCAGGATCTGCTTTCCTGGAAGCCGGACGTGGTGATTCTGGTAGACTACGCGGGCTTCAATATGCGGATTGCCAAGTTTGCCAAGGTGCAGGGCATCAAAACGTTCTACTATATCTCGCCCAAGATCTGGGCCTGGAACCAGGGCCGCGTGCACCAGGTGAAGAAGGTGGTAGACCGGATGTTCGTGATTCTACCCTTCGAGGAGGAGTTCTACCAGGGCTTCGACTATAAAGTAGACTACATTGGCAACCCCACATCCGATGCCGTGGCTGAGCACCCGGTAAGTGCGGACTTTTATCAGCGCAACCACCTCGACCCGGAGCGGCCTATTATTGCGGTGCTGCCCGGCTCGCGCAAGCAGGAAATCGAGGAAATGCTCTTCGAAATGACGGCCATTATTCCGCCGTTTCTGGATTACCAGTTCATCGTGGCGGGCGTCGATAACCTCGACGCGAATTACTACGCTCACTTCGAGCGCAACAACGTGCGCATCATCTTCGACCAGACCTACGACCTACTGGCCCACGCCAAAGCGGCCCTGGTGACGAGCGGCACCGCCACGCTGGAAACGGCCCTGTTCGACGTGCCGCAGGTGGTGTGCTACCGTACCAGCGCCGTGTCGTACGCCATCAGCAAAGCCGTTATCAAGGTGAAGTTCATTTCCCTGGTCAACCTCATTGCAGGCCGGGAAGTAGTAAAGGAGCTCATTCAGGGCGAATTCAACTCCCGCAACCTCGTTACGGAGCTCAAAAAGATTACCGCCGACGAAGCCTTCATTGCCCGGCAGAAAGCCGGCTACGCCGAAATCCGCGCCAAGCTAGGCCAGCAGCGCGCCGCCGAAAAAGCCGCAAAGCTGATGGTAGGGTATTTGAAGAAGTGAATTTGGGGGCATTAGCCTAGATATTCCAATCACGAAAAAGCCAAGTCACTACTGAAAACCAGAGGGTTATGCCTGCCACAGCCAAGAATGTCCACGAAGCAATAGTTGTCTTTCCAACTTTTTCCTCCCAACGAATAATACCGCGCGCAGCCAGCATAAATAAGCCGATTTGAAGAAAACCAATTAAGATAAAATGCCCACTGAGATGCGCTAGACTCAATAAAAAAGCTGCCAGCATTGGGAGCCAGATGGCTACTTGATAAGAGAAAGTACTGCGCATAGTATAAAGTAGAAAAGGCTCGGTCGACAAGTTACTTAACTTATCGACCGAGCCTTTTCATGGAAAACTAATTACGCTTACGCCGCACGCAGCTGCTTCAGCGGCGAGCTTTCAAACTTGCTGCGGGCGTATTCCTCGTCGATGATGAGCTCCTGCACGCCTTCTTCGGAGGGCATATCGAACATGGCGTCGGTCATGATGCTTTCGCAGATGCTGCGCAGGCCGCGGGCGCCGAGGCGGTACTCGTCGGCTTTCACCACAATGTACTCCAGCGCCCCTTCAGAGAAGCTCAACTGGATGTTTTCCATTTCGAACAGGCGCTGATACTGCTTCACGATGGAGTTTTTGGGCTCTGTCAGGATTTTGCGCAGGGTAGCGTGGTCGAGCGGGTTGAGGTGGGTGAGTACGGGCAGGCGGCCGATGAGCTCGGGAATGAGACCAAACTGCTTGAGGTCCATAGCCGTCACGTAGCGCAGGAAGTTCTGCGTGTCGATTTTGTCCTCCAGCTGCGTCTTGGCAAAGCCCATGGGCTTGGTGTTGAGGCGGCTCTTGATGATGCGCTCAATGCCTACGAAGGCCCCGCCGCAGATAAAGAGGATGTTTTCGGTGTTCACCGTAATCATCTTCTGCTCGGGGTGCTTGCGGCCGCCGTGCGGGGGCACGTTCACGGTGGTGCCTTCCAGGAGCTTCAGCATGGCCTGCTGCACGCCCTCGCCGCTCACGTCGCGCGTGATGCTGGGGTTGTCGCTCTTGCGGGCAATCTTGTCGATTTCGTCGATGTAGACGATGCCGCGCTCGGCCGCTTCCACGTTGTAGTCGGCGGCCTGCAGCAGGCGCGTGAGGATACTTTCCACGTCCTCGCCCACGTAGCCGGCCTCCGTCAGTACGGTAGCATCGGCAATGCAGAAAGGCACCTGCAGAATGTTGGCCAGCATGCGCGTGAGGAAGGTTTTGCCCGTGCCGGTTTCGCCCACCATGATGATGTTGGACTTCTCAATCACCACATCGTCCTTCTGCGGTTTCTGCATCAGGCGCTTGTAGTGGTTGTACACGGCCACCGACATCACCTTCTTGGCTTCGTCCTGGCCCACCACGTACTGATCGAGGTACTCCTTCATCTCGCGGGGTTTCACGAGGTTGAATTTAGGAGTCTTCGAGTTCGAGCGAATCTTGTTTTCCTCGTTCAGGATTTGTTGGGCCTGCCCCACGCACCGCTCGCAGATGTGGGCGTTAATGCCCGAAATCATCACGGTAACGTCTTTTTTGCTCTTGCCGCAGAAGGAGCACGTAATATCTGCCATGGATAGAAGACTCTCGAAAAAGGGGAGGGGTTGCCAGGCAACGGCCCGGCAGCTCGCAAAGGTACGAAAAGGCCAACGCCCCGCGCACGAGAAAAAGTGCCAAAGGGCGAGGTTCCTACTTTTACACGGAAAAGCCCACTACTGATTTTCAGATCAATAGCGGGCTTTTCCGTGTCATTCCGAACGAAGTGAGGAATCTGATTCTGTTCCCAGATTCCTCACTTCGTTCGGAATGACAAAAATCAGAGGCTTACGCGGTTTTCTTTTCGAGCACTTCGTCGATCAGGCCGTACTCCTTGGCTTCGTCGGCACGCATCCAGTAGTCACGCTCCGAGTTGTCGTAGATTTCCTGGTAGGTTTTGCCGGTGTGCTTGGCCAGAATGTCGTAGAGCTCTTTCTTAAGCTTGAGAATCTCACGGGCCGTAATTTCAATATCCGTCGACTGGCCTTGTGCGCCACCGGAGGGCTGGTGAATCATGACACGAGCGTGGGGCAGGGCAGAGCGCTTGTCTTTGGCACCACCAGCCAGCAACACTGCACCCATCGAAGCAGCCAGACCGGTGCAGATGGTGGCTACGTCGGGGTTCACGTACTGCATCGTGTCGTAGATGCCGAGGCCAGCGTACACTGAGCCACCCGGCGAGTTAATGTAGAGCAGAATGTCCTTCTTGGCATCGGCCGACTCCAGGAACAGCAGCTGGGCCGTGATGATGTTGGCAATGTAGTCGTCGACGGCCGTACCCAGGAACACGATACGGTCCATAATCAGGCGCGAAAACACGTCGATTTCGGCGAAGCGCGTGGGGCGTTCCTCAATTACGGAGCGCGTCATGCCGGTGGGCAGCATCATGCCGGAGCGCACCTGGCCTTCCACGTGCTGCAGGTATTGATCAACACCCAGGCCGCTCAGGCCCTGGCCTTTCACGGCGAACTTGCGGAACTCTTGTTTATTCAGCATGGAGGAAAAGGGAGTAGAAATGGTAGAGCAAAAACCGACGGGCAACAAAAAAGCCCCAACGGCAAGTAAGGGCTTTTTTGTTGGTTTGAAAACCAGGCAGGCTAGCGGTTAGCTGGCTGGCTGATTGCGGAAGTCCTCGGCCGAAATCGGAGTGTCATTAACAACAATTTTGCCGCGCAGGTTTTCGAGTACTTTCTCTGCCAGAATGGCTTCATACTCCTGAATATAGTTTTTGCCGTTTTCCTGCTTGAGGTAGTTGTCGGCAAAGCCGCGCACCGATTCGCGCATCTCCTCGCTTACCTCGGGCAGGTTGAACTGGCCCATAATCTTCTCGATGGTACGCTCTACGATTTCCTCGTTCGATACCTTTAAGCCTTGCTCCTCAACCACTTTGTTGCGGATCATCGACCATTTCAGTTCCCGCTCATAGTCGTTGTAGTGCTCTTCTACCTGCTCGGCCGTCAGCTTGCCTTCGTTGGCGCGCAGCAGCCACTTCTTAAAGAACTCCGTCGAAACCTTGATTTCGGTGGCGTCTACCACTTTGTCAATGATCTGCCGGTTGATCAGGTTGTCAGCCTCCCGGTCGTAGTTTTCCTGCACCGTGGAGCGCACTTTGGCATCAAACTCCTCTTTCGTCGAAACCGAGTCTTTGCCAAACACTTTGTCGAACAAATCCTGGTTGTGCTCGGCGTGGGCCGTGCGGGTAATTTTCTCCACGGCCAGCGTGTAGTCACCGCTTACTTTGGCGGCTTCGTCCTTGCTCAGGCCCGAGAAGTTGGCAATGGCCGAAGCGTCGCCATCAAACGCCTTGCTCAGGTCGAAAGTCAGCGTGTCGCCGGCTTTCACACCTACAAACTGCTCTGCGCCGTTCTTTACCTTGTTCGTGGGCAACAGCACCGTGCGGCCTTCACCTTCTTCGTCGGCCTTCTTCAGCTTGCCAAATAGGTAGTCGCCAGCTTCCGACTCGTCGGGGTTGGTGGTTTCGCCGAACTGGCGGCCAATCTGCTCGTAGGTTTCGCTCAGCGTGTTTTCGTCGAGTTCTACCTGGTGGCGGTCCACCGAAATAGCCTGGTCGGCGGGCAGCTCGAAGTCGGGCAGCAAGCCCAGCTCAAACCGGAACTCGTAGTCCTTCTGAGCGTCAAAATCCACGTCGGAGGGCACGGGCAGCGGCTCACCCAGGATTTTCACGTTGTTTTCCTTGATGTAGCCATCCACGGCCTTGTTGAGCAAGGCATTGATTTCGTCTACCAGGATGCCTTTGCCGTACATTTTGCGCACCAGGGTAGTGGGCACTTTGCCCGGGCGGAACCCTTTGATCTGCGCTTTCTTGCTGTATTCTTTCAGCTTGCTTTCTACGGCCGGGCTATAGTCAGCTTCGGCGAGCTTTACTGTCAGGATGGCACTCAGCTGGTCGTCGGTTTTGTCGAGGGTAATGTCCAAAACGGGTCGTCGGTTAGGGTAGGTAAGAAAAGGTAGCGTTGGTGGCTGCCAGCCGCCGTGGGCCCAACCCCGCACAGCGGTGGACGCCCGGGAAAAACAAACCCCCAACCGTTGGGTTGAGGGCTAAGGGGAACGGTTTGGGTACTGAACTTAAACCAATAAGTGCGGATGGAGGGACTCGAACCCACACGCCTTGCGGCACCAGATCCTAAGTCTGGCACGTCTACCAATTTCGCCACATCCGCCAAAAGGCCGTTTGCCTCGGGGCCGCAAAGCTACGCAAGGCCGCGGGATTTTCAAACGTGGGCGCGAAATGTGCGCAAAAGTTGTTTAACAATAGCCGCCTGCCGTGCCTGCCTGGCCGTTTTGCCTTGTTAGCCGACCGTTTGGTGGCAGCCCGTGAGGTTTCCAGCGAATGACGTCCTAAACCCGCCGCAGCCTTCGTACTTTCGTAGCATCCGTACTTTACCGGTCTTTTGTGGGCCGGCCGCACCTATGGCAACTCCTATCGACCCCGAGGCAGAGCGCAATGAGATTCTGCGCCACTACCGCCGCCTGCTCCGCACGGCCAAGCCCTTTCTGCAGGGCAACGACGCCAAGCTGATCAAAAAAGCCTTCAATACGTCCCTGGAGGCCCACAAGGAAATGCGCCGCAAATCGGGCGAGCCGTACATTCTGCATCCGCTGGCAGTGGCTCAGATCGTGGTGGAGGAAATTGGCCTGGGTACTACGGGTATTGTAGCCGCGCTGCTGCACGATGTAGTGGAGGACACGCCCTGGGAGGTGGCCGACGTGGAGCGTGAGTTCGGTAAGAAGGTAGCCCGCATCGTGGATGGCCTCACCAAGATTTCGGGCGTGTTTGAGTACGGCACCTCCGAGCAGGCCGAGAACTTCCGCAAGATGCTGTTCACGCTCTCCGAGGACGTGCGCGTGATTCTCATCAAGCTTGCCGACCGGCTGCACAACATGCGCACGCTCGACTCGATGCCGCGCCACAAGCAGCTCAAAATTGCCTCTGAAACCATTTACCTCTATGCCCCGCTGGCTCACCGCCTGGGCCTCTACGCCATCAAAAGCGAGTTGGAGGACCTGTATCTGAAGTACACCGACACCGAGATATACAAGGAACTGGTGAACAAGGTGCGCCAGAGCCGCAGTGCCCGCAACCGCTTCATCAAGGAGTTCGTCACGCCCATCGACGACGAGCTGCAGGTGCAGGGGTTCGACTACGAAATCAAGGGCCGGCCGAAAAGCATCTATTCCATCCTGAAAAAGATGCGCAAGCAGAACATTGGCTTCGAGGAAGTGTATGATCTGTTTGCCATCCGCATTATTCTGGATGTGCCTTATGAGCAGGAAAAAGCGGCCTGCTGGCAGGTGTACAGCATCGTCACGGATTTCTACCAGCCCAACCCCGACCGTCTGCGCGACTGGGTCAGCACGCCCAAGGCCAATGGCTACGAGAGCCTGCACACCACCGTTATGTCGCGCGCCGGGCAGTGGGTGGAGGTACAGATCCGGTCCCGCCGCATGGACGATATTGCCGAGAAAGGCTACGCCGCGCACTGGAAGTACAAAGACACCGGCACCAGCCCGGCCGAGTCGAGCTTGGAGGCCTGGATAAACAAGGTGCGCGAAATGCTCGAAACCAACAACTCCAGCGCCCTGGAGTTCATGGACGAGTTCCGCCAGAACCTGTTTGTGAAGGAGGTATATGCCTTTACGCCCAAAGGCAAGCTGGTGATTCTGCCCGACAAGTCTACGGCCCTGGATTTTGCTTTCGAAATCCACTCCCAGATTGGCTTGCAGTGTCTCGGCGCGAAGGTGAACCAGAAGCTGGAGCCCCTCAGCTACCAGCTCCGCAATGGCGACCAGGTAGAAATCCTGACCTCGCAAAAGCAGCGCCCCACGGAGGAATGGCTCAACTACGTTATTACCTCCAAAGCCCGGGGCCGCATCCGCGAGTACCTGCGCGACGACAAGCGTACCAAGGCCGAAGATGGCCGCTACTTGGTGGAAAAGCGGCTGGAGCTGCTGGGTGTGGAGTTTTCGCCCGACAACGTGAACCGCCTGCTGGCGCATTTCAACGTATACAACCCGCAGGATTTCTACTACCGGCTGGCTATTGGGCAAATTGATGGGCGCGAAATCAAGGAAAGCCTGTTCGACCCCAATATGGAGCCGCCGAAGATGCCCTCCATGCTGGAGCCGAAAGCCTTCGACCATGAAGTGCAGAAAATCCGGGGCGTGAATGCCAATATGCTGGTGATAGGGGAACAGACCGAGAAATTCGACTACACCATTGCGCCGTGCTGCAACCCCATTCCCGGCGACGACGTGTTCGGCTTCGAAACGGAAAACGGCATTGTCATCCACCGTACATCCTGCCCGAAAGGCGTCGACCTCATGTCGAATTACGGCAACCGCATCGTGCGCGCCAAGTGGACAGATCAGCTGGAACTGGCCTTTCTGGCTGGTCTGCGCATCAAAGGCTCCGATAGGGTAGGGCTGGTAAACGATGTAACACGCATCATTTCCAACTCCCTGAAGGTGAATATGCGCTCTATCACGATTGACTCCAACGACGGTATGTTCGAAGGCCAGATCATGGTTTTCGTCAATGACACCGACCACTTGAACAAGCTTATTCAGCGCCTATCGAAGGTAAACGGGGTTTTGCAGGTGGAGCGGTTTGCCTCTTAGTATAAAAGAGTCTTAAGAGTATAAGTAGGTACAAGGCTACAGCAGCGCTCAGTCAGTAAATAACCGAAATCTGTACAGCGGCAAAATCCTTTGCTTACCTACCTTTGTTGCTCCTTATATATAAGGATGCACCCCAAATGCTGGATCAGGAGAAATTTGACGAGGTAAAGAAAATCTTCACCGCGTATTTAGAAAACAAGGGCCTGCGCAAAACGTCGGAGCGTTATGCCATTCTGGAAGAAATCTACTCGCGCACCGGCCACTTCGATGTGGAAGAGCTGTACGCCGGCATGAAGCAGCAGGGCCTGCAGGTAAGCCGCGCCACGGTGTACAATACCCTCGATCTGCTGGTAGAGCACGGGCTGGTCAGCAAGCACCAGTTTGGTCGTAACCTGGCCCAATACGAGAAAAGCTATGGCTACCGGCAGCACGACCATGTCATCTGCACTGAGTGCCACAAGGTGGTTGAGTTCTGCGACCCGCGCATCCACGGCATCCAAACCATGGTCGGCGAGTTGCTCAACTTCCATATCTTGCACCACTCTTTGAACCTATACGGGGTATGCGGCGACTGTCGCGCCAAAGCCGCTGCCCGCTCTTTAGCCGAATGAAAACCGAAGCCGCCGTCCAGAACGGCATCCTGTACGTGCGCCTGGCCGGCGACCTGATTGGCTCCCCCGACTCGCAGCAGCTGCTGCACACGGTGAACGAGCAGCTGGGTGAAGACGTCACGCTTTGCGCCATCGACCTGTCCAACGTGCGTTTCATCAATAGCACTGGCATCGGCGTGCTGGTATCGGTGCTCACCAAATTTCGCAATCAAGGCGGCGAGCTGGTTTTGATTAACCCTTCCGACCACATTCAGAAGCTGCTGGTCATCACCAAGCTCAACGCCATTTTCACCGTGGCCGCTACCGATACCGAAGCGGCCGAACACTTGAAAGCCATACGCTAATGCCTGTTGACGTACTCGTCGGATTACAGTGGGGAGATGAAGGGAAGGGAAAAATCGTAGACGTACTCGCGCCAACCTACGATGCAGTCGCCCGGTTTCAGGGCGGCCCCAATGCTGGCCACACACTTTATTTCGATGGCGTAAAGCACGTGCTGCACCAGGTGCCCTCGGGCATCTTTCACTCCCATATCATTAATGTAGTCGGCAACGGCGTCGTCCTCGACCCCGTTGTTTTCCGCCAGGAGCTGCAAAAGCTGACGGACCGCGGCATTGACTGGGCCAAGAACCTCTACATCTCCCGCAAAGCCCAGCTCATTCTGCCCTCTCACCGCGCCCTCGACCGTATCAGCGAAGAAGCCCGGGGCGGCGGCAAGATTGGCTCCACGCTTAAGGGCATTGGCCCCACGTATCAGGATAAAATCGGCCGCACCGGCCTGCGTGTCGGCGACGTGCTGCTGCCCGATTTCCAGGAGCGTTACCAGGAAGCCGTAGACCGGCACGCCACCCTAGCTGCTTTTCACAACCGGGAGTTGGAAATCGAGTCCCTGGAAGCCGACTTTTTTTCCGCCGTTGATTTCCTGCGCGCACTGCAGCTAGTCGATACCGAGTATCTGCTGAACGATTTGCTGCAGCAAGGCAAAAGCATTCTGGCCGAAGGCGCGCAGGGCTCCATGCTGGACATTGATTTCGGCACTTATCCCTTCGTAACATCCTCCAGCACCATTGTAGCTGGTGCCTGCACGGGCCTCGGTATTGCGCCACGTCATATAGATAAGGTATACGGTATCAGCAAAGCCTACTGCACACGAGTCGGCAGCGGCCCCTTTCCTACCGAGCTGCACGACGCAGTAGGGGAGCAGATCCGGGCAGCTGGCCGCGAGTTTGGGGCCACCACCGGCCGCCCGCGCCGTTGCGGCTGGATTGATTTGCCTGCCCTCCGCTACAGTATTATGCTCAATGGTGTCACCGAAATCCACCTCATGAAAGCCGACGTGCTGGATGAGTTCGATGAAATCCAGGTGTGCACCCACTACCGCGCCGCCGACGGCACCGAAACCGACCAGCTTCCGGACTATGCCGCCCTGCAAACCATGGTGCCTGTATATAAGGCTATGCCGGGCTGGCGCACCTCTCTGCAGGAAATAACTGACCCTGAAAAGTTGCCCAAAGAGCTACTGACGTACGTTGAGTTTCTCGAAGAGCATCTAAACGTCCCCATCCGTATCGTCAGCGTCGGCCCGGATAGAGTAAGCACCCTACACAGAGCATAAAAGCGGTAATAGCCAGAACGAGCAAGTGACTATGTTACTTGCTCGTTCTGGCTATTACCGCTTCAAAACCTAATTTTAAGAGTAAGCAAAGCATATCTATGCTGATTTGATAAATTTCTCTATTCCTAATGAACTTTTGAATATCGATAAGTAGTTAGGCCACAGTGCACTTTAGAATCAAGTGCAAACACAATACGTGGGCCTCCAAGTAAAACTTGCTAGCAAGACTTGGAAAAGCGGGCAGAAAGTCTCACTTTTGCACTCCCAAACCGGGACGCGGTTGGGCAGTGCTTCGGGCAAACGCAGGAATAGTCCTATATAGGGCTGGTTTCTGGTATTCATGGGATATAACTCCGGAAGAGAAAAAAGTTTGCCAGCAGGGTTGCAAAAGCGGATAGAGGTTTCGTACCTTTGTCCTCCCGAAG
>NZ_JADWYK010000011.1 GCF_015773195.1 Hymenobacter guriensis | reverse complement strand
TTGGCCCGGTCACGGATGGTGGCGAAGTCGGGCACCAGGCCCGTGTACCAGAACACCAGGGACACGGTGAAGTAGGTACTGATGGCAAACACGTCCCACAACAAGGGCGAGTTGAAGTTGGTCCAGAGCGAGCCAAAGGTATTCTGGAGTGGAAACACCCAAAACATGAGCCAGGGCCGGCCAAGGTGCAGCACCGGATACATGGCCGCGCAAATGACGGCGAAGATGGTCATAGCTTCGGCGGCGCGGTTGATGGAGGTGCGCCACTTCTGACGGAACAACAGCAGCACAGCCGAGATGAGCGTGCCGGCGTGGCCGATGCCCACCCACCACACGAAGTTGGTGATGTCCCAGGCCCAGCCTACCGTTTTGTTCAGCCCCCATTCTCCGATGCCGTACCACAAGGTGCGGTAGACCGAGTAGAAGAAGACGCCGAGCAGGAGTAGAGCGGCCGTGAGGGCTAGTGCCCAGCGGCGGTTGGGTTTGGCCTCCACGTGGCGGCTAACGTCCTCGGTAACGTCGTGGTAAGTTTTGCCTCCCGTAACCAAGGGCAGGCGAACGGGCGATACGTGCTGCATAACACAAGCGAATTGGTATGCCGCAAAGCACGTCCCCGCCCACCCTCAAATCCTTGATTGTACGCAAGGTTTACAACGCTTCCAAAGCCTTGGCTCTTTGGCGCATGTCTACCGAAGTGACTATAGAGTATGTACAGTAAATAAAAAGAACGTCATGCTGAGCGGAGTCGAAGCATCTCTACCGCTTCGGTAGGAGCCACTCAACGAAGCGGTAGAGATGCTTCGACTCCGCTCAGCATGACACTTACTTCTGCAACGTCAGCAAGCGAGATGCTTAGACACGCTCAGCATGACGTTCTGAGGCGTTAAAATCAATGCTTGTTCACTACCCACGCCTTAGTGGGGCATGTGGCTGATCTTGGCCTCGTCGAGGTCGAGCTGGGCCTCCTGGTGGCGCAGCATTTCCTCTTCAAATACATCCTCGGCCCGTAGCACAAACAGCTCCTCGCGCTGCACCTGCAGTACATCCAGCAGCACCTGATGGTAGCGCTGCAGGGCCTGACGCTTGTTTTCATCGTAGTCGAGGGCTTCGAGCAGGTTGCCGGTGCGCTGGGCCTCGGCCTGCATGCGCTGCTGGAGGGCGGCTATCATTTCGTTGGCCTGGATGTCGGAGGTGTAGTGCCGGGACAGGTGAGCCAGGGCCACGTGTCGCAGCCGCAGCCGGATGCCAGCTTCCTGCTCGTCGGTGGGCATGCGGTCCTCGATTTCGGCCACGCCCGTGAGGAGGATGATGGCCGGCAGCGTGAGGCCCTGAAACACGAGCGTAACCAGAATGACTACGAAGGTGATGAACAGAATGAGGTTGCGCTGCGGAAAGGCCTGCCCGTTGCTTAGCAGCAGAGGCACGGCCAGGGCCGAAGCCAGCGACACCACGCCCCGCATACCGGCCCACCCGATGATAATGGGCCCCTGCCAGCCGGGGCTGGTTTCCTTGGTGCGGATGCTGCGAAACAGCCAGCGCGGCACAAAGGCAGCCGGAAACATCCACACCAGCCGAATCAGGATAACGATGGCGCTGATGATAAGGCCGTAGCTGATGGCCTGCCCAAGCGAGTAGGAGCCCAGCCCGTGCACGGCCACTGGCAGCTCCAGGCCAATGAGAATAAACACCAGGCCGTTGAGGGCAAACCCCACGCTGGTCCACACGCTGTTGGCCTGGAGGCGGGTGTCGGCATCAAACACGCGGTGGGAGTGGTAAGAGAGCATCAGCCCCCCACTCACCACGGCCAGCACCCCCGAGAAGTGGAATTCCTCGGCCAGCAGGTACATCACATAAGGGGCAATAAAGGTGAGCACCGTGTTGATACTGGGCGTAGTGGGCAGGTACTTATGAATGAGGTAAAAGCCGTAACCCACCGCCAGCCCAATAGCCAAACCCAAGCCACTGGCCAGCAGAAACGAAGTAGCCGCCTGCTGCCACACAAACGTGCCCGACACCACGGCCGCCAGCGCAAAACGGAACACAATCAGGGAGCTGGCGTCGTTGATCAGGCTTTCCCCCTCCAGGATGCTGGTCACGCGGCGCGGCACCTTGATGCCCTTGAGTACGGAAGTGGCCGCCACGGCGTCGGGTGGGGAGATGATGCCGCCCAGCAGGAACCCCAGCGCCAGCGTGAAGCCCGGAATCATGGCCCGGCTCACGTAGGCCACGATGGTAGAAGTGAAGAACACCAGTCCGAACGCAAGCAAGGTAATGGGCCGCTTCCACCGCCAGAAATCTTTCCAGGAAGTGTCCCAGGCAGCCTGATAGAGCAGGGGCGGCAGGAAGATGAGGAAGATCAGGTCGGGGTTGATGGTGATGGGCGGCAGCCCCGGCACGAAGCTGAGCGCCAGCCCGGCCAGCACCAGAAAGATGGGGTAGGAGATGCGCAGCTTCTGGCTCAGCATCACGAGCAGCAGCATGGCAAACAGGAGGCCCAGGACCAGAAGTATTGTTTCGTGCAGCGTGGTGTCGTGCATGAGTAAAAAGTAGTTTTAGCTGCGGGCGGCCAGCGCCCGCAGCCGGAAGGTAGCGGCTCAACGGTAAAAACGCTATTCCGGGCAGCCCGGCGGCTTGCCTAGGCCCGGGGGTAGGCAATAGGCCACGTTTAGGCAACTTGCGCCGAAACCACCAACTACCCACTAATTTGCGGCGCGCTCCGCCGGTGGCTTCCTGCCGCCGGTCAGATTATCCGGGTACTATATGGCCAAAGCAATAAAAGCAATTGAGTGCCCCAAGTGCGGCAGCACGCAGAAGGCCTTGGTGAGCCCAGAGGTGTTCCGCTGCGAGAACTGCGGCACGGAATACTTTCTCGACAACGACGACATCAACATCAACTACACGGTACGGCAGGTAGCGCCGCCCGCCGGCCCGGCCCCAAAGCTGCGCGTGCTGGCCGGCGTGGTGGCAGTGGTGGCCTTGCTCCTGGTTTTCGGAGCCCGGCAGCTGTTCACCCGGGATGCGCCCCAGCCCGTGTTCGTAGCGTCCGTGCCGGCTGCGCCGGCCGAGGAAGAAAAGAGTAGCAAGTTCAGCTTCAGCAGCCGCGAAGCCCTGCTGTACCTCGCGCCCACGCAGAAGCCCGTGCTCTTCCAGGTGGGCACGCGTAGCTACGACGGCGAAACTCAGGATAGCAGCTACGCGGTGTTTGCCGATGCCACCACCGGGGCGGCGCTGAAAAGTGTGCCCGTGCCCATTCCGCCCAGCGCTTCTTCCCCCGATTTCGACCTCAAGCAGTTTTCGAACGGCGACCTGTACCTCATTGCCAACAAAACGGCCGTGTACCGCGTGGACAAAGCCGCTAACAGCCTGAAAGAGGTAACCAAGCCCCTGTTTCAGGGGCAGCCGAAGCTAACCAGCGGCATTGCCACCGTAGAAGCCGGCGACGACGACTACGGCGACTACTTCGCCCTGTTCACCAACGACGGGCGCAACCTGATGTACTTCCCGCTGATCCATCAAGTGTACACCCAGGATGATTTTTACGAGGCCCGGCACGGCTTCAGCACCCTGCAGCCCCGGGCCCCTACAAAAACAGCCTTCATCTTCAGCCGCAAAAGCACCACCTACCCCGAGGATAAAATTCAGCTGATCAAGTACCAGTACCGCGACAACGGCGGTGGGGCCCGGGACTTGCCCCGTTTTGAGTGGAGCGACGACTACGGCGGCTCGGGCATTTTCACCGACGCCGACCCGCACGTGAAGCGGCTCATCACGCCCTACGAGTTGAAAGAAGCCCGGGTGCTGTCCTACGCCGACTTCACCCCGGGCCGGCTGTACTTCGACCCCAGCCTGCTGTACGCCGATGCCGACTACGTGCTGATTTCATTTAAGCCCACGGCCTCGCCCACCATTCCAGTCTCCGTCCAATGCCTGGATGCCCGCACCGGCGCTATCCGCTTCACCCAGCCCTTGGCCGCGTCCGACAGCCCCGACCGGGCCATCCGCTATGCGCAGGGGTTTGCGCTGCAGGACGGCCACCAGACGTATACCCTTAGCCTGATTGGGCAACTCCAGAAACACTCTGAACTTCCGTAGCTATGGCCTTTCGCTTTTTCCGCAACCAGCTGGCCTCTGTCATCGAGTGGGCCAACCCGCAGCCGGGCGTGCTGCTGACGAAGTTTCCCTCCGAGCACGACGAGCTCAAGAACGCCAGCAAGCTCATCATCGGGCCAGGCCAGGGGGCTTTGCTGGTCTACGAGGGCCGCGTGGCCGATGCGCTGACCACGGAGGGTATCTACAACCTCGAAACGGAAAACACGCCCTTCATCACCACGCTTACCAAGCTGCGCACGGGCTTCGAGAGCGAGCATAAGGTGAAGGTCTACTTCTTCCGGCAGGCCGAAAACGTGAACCAGGGCTGGGGCACCGCCATGCCCATCAAGTACGTGGATCCGGTGTACCAGCTGCCCGTGGAGCTGGGCGCCAACGGCAGCTTTTCCTTTCGCCTCGACGATGGGCAGCGGTTCTTCGCCGAAATAGCCGGCCAGCAGGACCTCTACACCGTGCAGCAGGCCCGGGCGCTGCTGCAAAGCCGTATTCCGTCAGTGCTGGCTACCGTGCTGGCCTCGGCGCAGTTTTCCTATCAACAGATTGACGCGCACCTCGGTCCGCTCTCGGCTCAGCTCCAGGAGCTGCTGACGCCCGAGTTTGCCCGCCTCGGCTGCGCGCTGACAGACTTTCGTATCAACGGCACCGTCTTCGACAAGGCCACCCAGCAGCGCATTGGCCGCATTTCCGACGTGTCGGCCGATGCCCAGGCGGCAGCAGCCGGGGGACTCAATTACGCCGAGCTGGAAAAGCTAAAAGCCCTGCGCGACGCGGCCCGCAACGAAAGCGGCCTGGCTGGCGCGGGCCTGCAGCTGGGCGCGGGGGCCGAACTGGGCCGGGTTTTCGCCACCGAAAAGCAGGAAGCCACCAGCACCCCCACCAGCGCCGACCCGGTGCAGCAACTGCAGAAGCTCAAGCTCCTGCTCAACGAGGGCATCATCACCCAAGAGGAATTTGACACCAAAAAGAAAGGCTGGCTCGACCAGCTCTAACCCAACTGCCATATGAAAAAGCTACTGGGCGCGGCCATCGGGCTGCTTTGCCTGACTTTGGCCGCCCTCGGCGTGTTGCGCATCTGGGGTGTTTCGGTGGTCAGTTCCTCTACGCTGCTCCGTAGCGGCCTCACGCTAGGTATTCTGGCCGCAACGCTCTTGGTGCTGGTCGTCATTCGATTTGCCTTCTTCTCGAACCCCGCTGCAGGCTACGATGCGCAACGGGGCAACCGCGCCCACCCTAAGCAGTAGCCGAGTGCCGGCAAGAGTAGTTCAGCACGTACCTTGGGCCCTGCCATGACCGACTTGCCCCACTACCTCGCGCGTTTTCGCAAGCTCAAAACCAGCAGGCTGAGCGGGGAGGAAGCACCCTATAAGCCAGCGTTGCTGCTGGCCGTGCTGGAAGGTATCGAAGAAGGCACTATCCAGGACAACCAGATCATCATCACGCCGGCACTGTTGGCCGCTTTCCAAAGCAATTGCCGCGACTTGAGCGTGTCGGGGCGGTTTTGGGCCAACAACTTTGCGCTGCGGTTTTACCACCTCACCGGCGAGAAGTTCTGGCACCTGCACACCCACTTCGGCCAGCCCCTGGTGCTCACGGCTTCCGGCTCTCCGCGCAGCCTGGGCCACTGTGCCAAGTGGTAGCCTACGCTGCCCTCGATGAAGCCCTCTGGCTACTGCTCCAGGAAGCAGCTGCCCGTCAGTTATTTCGCGAAGCCCTGCTGGACCGCTACTTTCCGCAAACCCGCTTCCGTTACCGCCCCACGGCCGGCGCGGATACCCTGCACAGCTTGGGCCGCCAGATGCTGGAAGAGCCCGCCGTCGTGTATCAAACCCATATCAACCTTGCCGATGAAGTAGAAACGGCCGTACGCAGTGCCGTTTTCAAGCGCGAAGTGCTACGGGTGTACAACTACACCTGCGCCATTTCCGGCCTGCAGCTCATCAGCACCGGCACCAGCGCCGTAGCACCTTTGCTCGATGCCTGCCACATCGTGCCCTGAGCCTTGAGCCACGACGATACCATCGGCAACGGCCTGGCTCTCACGCCCACCCTGCACCGCGCCTTCGACCGCCACATCCTCCGTATCGACCACGATTACCGCGTGCGGGTCGCCTCGTCCTTCCGGGAGCTGGGCGGCGCCGGGCACGGCCTGCGGCAGTTTGAGGGCGCGAAGCTGCGGCTGCCGGAGCGGCCGGAGTGGTGGACCCGGTGGGAGGGGTTTGCGGCCCGATAAAGAAGACGCCAGCAGGTGCCGCCTTTGGGGCCTAAGCAGTTAAAGCCAGTAGACCATTCAGTGGTATTAATTCGCCAACAGCTGCTCCGCCACCTCCCGGCCGGTTTGCATGGCCGCATTCAGGGAGGGGTAGGCGGTGTAGTCGCCACAGCGGTAGAGGTGGTCAGTAAGGCACAGGGGCTGGTGAGCGGGTTGGCCGGCCGGGTACGCGGGCAGGGCCTGTGGCAGCGTGTAGGAGCGCAGGTGCTGCCAGCTATTCGCTTCGGCGCCAAACCAGGCGGCCAGCTCCTGACGCAGCTTTGCCGTGAGGGCCGCCTCTCTCAGCCCATGCTCCCCGTGGGTGCTTACTGATACTAGCCGTTGGCCCGCCGGCGCATAGTCGGCACTTACTTCGGCGGGGAAGGCTACGTTATGCGCTAGGGCATCGGGGGCAGCGTTGAGGCGCAACAGCCGGTCGTGGCGGGAGGGCAAAGCGGCGGGAGCGGCAAAATAAGTACAGGTGGTCTGGTTCCAGCCGGCTTCGGCGGCGGGCTGTCCGGGTAACAGCTTGCGGGCGGCTTCCCCATCCACGGCCACTACCACGGCAGCAGCCTCCAGTGTCTGGTCGGTCCAGAGGCGCACGGTGGTGCCATCAATAGCCTCTACGGGCGTGTTCAGGCGCACGGTGCCGGCGGGCAGGCGGGCGGCTAGCTGCTCCGGTATCTGCTGCATCCCCAAGGCCGGCACTACGGCTTCGCCCTCGGCAAACTGCTGGAACACGAACTCAAAGAAGTTGGCCGCCGTGCTCAGGCCGCGGTCCAGGAATACGCCTCCGAAAAAGGGGCGGAAGAAGTTGGTAATCATCTGCTCACTCCAGCCATAGTGGTGCAGGAAGCGCAGCGTATCGGTGGCGTTGAGGTCGGGCCGGTTCAGCAGCTCCTGCGGGGTATGCTGGGCCACGTGCCGGGCCAAACTCACCACCCGCAGCTTATCGGGCAGCGTACCCACCGCCGAGGCCAGGGCCGTAAGTGCCGCCGTGGGCTGGCGCAAAGGATTCAGCAGGGTAGTCTGTTCGCCATTGGGCAGGCGAATAATGGCACCCTGCCGAAAGGGCTTCAGGTTCAGGGCGCCATAATCCATCAGGCGCTGCACTTCGGGGTAGCGCGTGAGCAGCACCTGAAAGCCCCGGTCGAGGCGGAATCCCTCGGGCGTTACGTCGGTGCGCACGCGGCCCCCCACGGCATCGGCGGCCTCCAGCACCAGCACGGGTCGGCCGGCGCGGTGCAGATAGTTGGCACAAGTAAGGCCTGCCATGCCGGCGCCAATAATGATGATGGGTTTTTCGGAAGTAGCAGTCATACCTGCCCAAACTGAGAAAGCCGGCGGAAGGTTGGGCTACCCTTCAAACGACCGCACGGCTTGTACAAAGCGGCGGAGCTTGACGGGGTCGAGGTGGCCGTTGGTGCGGATGCCGCTGCACACGTCTACGGCGAAGGGGCGCACGGCCGCCAGCGCGTCCTGCACGTTGTCGGGGGTAAGGCCACCGGCCAGGAACACCGGCATGTTTAGTCCGTCGCGGATGCGGCGACTAATGGCCCAGTTGTGGGTGCGGCCGGTGCCGCCCAGCTCTTTCACGGCCAAGCCGGGGTTGCCACTGTCCAGCAGAATGGCATTCACGTGCGGGGCCACGCGGTGTGCTTCCTCCTCGGCCCGCTCGTCCACCACATGAATCACCTGCACCAGCTGAATGCCGGGCAGGGCCGTGCGCAGATCCTGGTAGGAGCCCGTGCTGAGGCGGTCTACAATCTGCAGCGTGGATGTGCCTGTGCGACACTGGTGCGCAATGATGGCCGAGGTATCGGTTTCACTGGTGAGCAAAAAAGAGCCTACGGCCGGGGGCGTGAGCTGGGCCAGCCGCCGCACCTGGTCGTCGGGCAGCACGCCGGGCCCCGAGGGCATGCGCGCCACCAGTCCTAGCGCGTCGGCTCCGGCGGCAACGGCCAGCGCCAGCTCCTGCGGGGTGCTGATGCAGCAGATCTTGATGCGCGGGTGGTAGGTGGGAAGGGCCATGCGGGCGTTGGTACGTAAAGGAAAAACGGGCGTCTAAAACAGCTTGCGCCGCTTCATGATTTTGCGGGTTTTCATGGTGTAGAACTCCGCCACGCCCGCCCGCTTCAGCTGTACCTGCCAGGCCCCCATCACTTGGCCCAGGCGGTAGCCGGTAGCCTGATCCTGGGGGTATTGCTTCTGAATAAGCGCGTAGTCAGCCGCGGCCACGTCCTTGCCCACCTCGCCGTGGCAGCGCAGGCACTGGGCGTCACGGAGCACGATGGGCCGCTGGTAGAAAAACACTTCTATGGAAGGCCGCCGCACGGTGCGCAGGGTGTCGGGCGTGAGTTCGGCGGCGGCCAGCTTGGCTTGGTGCGCGGGGTTGCGGGGCTTAGCGGTTACCCGCCGGGGCACGGCCTCCAGCACCCGCGCCAGCGAATCGACGGAAGCATAGGTTTCGGGCTGGCAGTAAGGGAGGGCTGCTGCTACCCCACCTTCCTGCAGCTTTTGCGCGAGTACGCAGTTCAGCTCCCGGTCGGCGTAGCCCGTAAGGGAGTCGCCGGCCCAGCGGGTGGCATGCAACAGGTCTTTGGGAAGAATGCGCTTCACCTGCCAGTTTTCGGCTTCCACGGCCAACTCCTTAGTGTTACGCAGGTGCTCAATCTGGTCGGGCCGGCAGCCGCTCAGCACGCCGCCGGCTACCACCAGAAAGCAGAATAAGAAACGCATAGGCAAAGACACTAGATCAGGCCGGAAATACTGCCCCCGGCCCGCTCCCAAAGATAGGGGTAGATCCTGTCAGGCCGTCACCGGGTTTTCCTGGAGCTGGCCCGTTAGATACTCTCGCAGTTCCTCGTAGGCGGGCTCCAGCACCACACTGCGCTTGGGCTGTTGCATAAGGGTTTGCAGTTCTGAGGGCACGGCCACTTCCCGGCCCGTAGCAGCCTCCACCACGTTGGGGAACTTCACGGGGTGGGCCGTTTCCAGGAATACCCCTGCCGCCTCGGGGTTGCGGGCCAGGTAATGCTCCAGGGCGAAGTAGGCTACGGCTCCGTGGGGGTCGAGCACGTAGCCCGTCTGCTGATGCACGCGCCGGATGGTGGCTGAGGTTTCGGCGTCCGACACCGAGTAGCCGCTGAGCTTTTCCCGAATGCTGGGGTATTCATTGCCGAACAGCTCCAGAATACGGCCGAAGTTGCTGGGGTCGCCCACGTCCATGGCGTTGGAGAGGGTGGCTACGGCCGGCTGGGCCGCGTACCGGCCCGAAGTAAGGTAGGCGGGCACTACGGCATTGGCGTTGCAGGCCGCCACAAAGCGCGCTACCGGCAGCCCCGAAACGTGGGCCAGCAAGCCGGCGCAGAGGTTGCCGAAGTTGCCGCTGGGCACGGCCACCACCGGGGGCTTGCCGGTCTGGGCCAGGGCCTGGGCCACGCCGTAGCAGTAGTACACCTGCTGAGGCAGCCACCGCGCCACATTGATGGAATTGGCCGAGGTAAAGCGCCGCTGCTGCATGAGCTCCTGGTCACGGAAGGCCTGCTTGACCAGGCGCTGGCAGTCGTCGAAGTTGCCGCGCACTTCCAGGGCGGTTACGTTCTGGCCGAGGGCCGTGAGCTGCTGCTCCTGCACCGGGCTCACCCGCCCCGACGGATACAGAATAACCACTTCCACGCCCGGCACGCCCAGAAAGCCGCTGGCCACGGCCCCACCCGTGTCGCCGGAGGTAGCTACCAGCACCGTTACGGGTCGGGTCTCACTGCGGGAGAAGTAGCCCAGGCAGCGGCTCATGAAGCGTGCCCCCACGTCCTTAAACGCCAGCGTAGGCCCATGAAACAGCTCCAGGGCACTGATGCCGTTGGCTACGGGCACCAGCGGAAACGGAAAATTCACCGTTTCGGCGCAGATGCGGCGCAGCTCCGCCTCGGGAATAGCCTCGCCCACGTAGGGCGCCAGCACGGTATAGGCCACCTCGGCCGGCTCCAGGTGCGGGAGCTGCTCCACAAAGCCCGCCGGAAACTGCGGAATGATTTCGGGGAAATACAGGCCGCCATCCGGGGCCTGCCCAGCGATGGTAGCGGTCCGGAAGTCCACGGTTTCAGACTGACGGTTGAGGCTGTAGTAGCGCATACTGGTTGAGGTTAGTCGGGTTTGGTATGGATGATTAGGCTGAGCGGGGCGCAAAGCGGCAGGCGTTAGGCAGTTTCCACGATCTGGCAGCCCAGCGGGTTGATGGTGGTCAGGTAGATATGATGTTCCAGGCCCAGGCGCTGGTAGGTATCGCGCATCACGGTTTCCACGGCGCGGGCGGTGGCTTCATCCTGGCTGAGCATGAATAAGGAAGGCCCCGAGCCGGAAATGCCCCCGCCTAGGGCCCCCACGGCGCGGCTGCCGTCTTTCACTTCCCGGAAGCCCGGTATGAGGATGCTGCGCACGGGCTCCACAATCACGTCTTCGAGGGAGCGGCCGATGAGGGCGTAGTCGTGCTTGAGCAGGCCGGCCACCAGCCCGCCCACGTTGCCCCACTGCCGGATGGCGTCCTGCAAACTCACCTGCCGCTTGAGAATCTGGCGGGCGTCGGAGGTCTTCACCTCAATCTGCGGGTGCACCACGGTCACGAACAGCGGCGGGGCGTCGAGCGGTACCACATCGGGCGTGGGCGTGGTGGCCCGGATCAGCGTCACGCCCCCGTAAATGCCCGGCGCAATGTTGTCGGCGTGGCGCACGCCGGAGGCCACTTCTTCCCCGAACATGGCAAACTCCACCAGCTGCGGCTTACTGAAGCGGTTGCCCAACAGCTGGTTCAGGCCCACCACTGCCCCAGCCGCGCTGGCGGCGCTGCTGCCAATGCCGCTGCCCGGCCGGATGGCCTTACGGATGCGCACTTCCACGCCCGGCACCTCCGGTACGGCCCGCAGCATAGCCAAGAGCGCGGCCCCCGCTACATTGCGGGTGGGCTCGGTGGGCAAGCCAAAGTCGTCTTCGTTGATGATGACCACGCCGGGTTGCTCCAGGAGGCGCAGGTGCATCACGTCGTTGGGGGCGGCCAGGGAAAACCCCAGCACATCGAACCCGCACACCATGTTGGCCACGGTGGCAGGAGCATGCACGGTGACAGCTAATTCTGAATTATGAATGCTGAATTCTGAATTGGGCATGGACGGGGAAAGTCAGCGCGGGTGGGAATAGGTGTTGAGGGCATGGGCGTGAGCGGCGGCTGCCAAGCTAGAATTACGCGTCTCCACTCAATTCTTAATTCAAGATTCATAATTCAGAATTAGCTCTGCACGGCCCGCAGAACGTCGGCAAACACGCCCGAGGCTGTGACTTCGGCGCCGGCCCCGGCCCCTTTGATGACGAGCGGCTGCTCCACGTAGCGGTTGGTGTAGAACAGCACGGCGTTGTCCTTGCCCTGGAGCGAGTATAAATCGTGGCTGGGCGCTACTGCCTGGAGGCCCACGCGGGCTTGCCCATCGGCAAAGCTCGCCACGAAGCGCAGCTTTTTGCCTTCGGCCGCCGCGGCGTCGTACAGGCCCCGGAAGTGAGGCTCGTGCACGGCCAGCTGCTTGTAGAAGGCGGGTACGTCGCCTTCCAGGCAGGAGGCCGGCAGAAAGGATTCATTTGCCACGTCGCTCATTTCGAGCGGGTGGCCGGCTTCGCGGGCCAGAATCAGGATTTTGCGGGCCACATCTACGCCAGTCAGGTCGAGGCGCGGGTCGGGCTCGGTGTAGCCTTCGTCCTGGGCCTGGCGCACTACTTCCGCGAAGGGCCGGGTGCCGTCGTAGTTGTTGAACACGAAGTTGAGCGTGCCCGACAGCACGGCCTGCATGCGCTGCACCTCGTCGCCGCTGCGCAGCAGGTCATTCAGCGTGCCAATAATGGGCAGGCCCGCACCCACGTTGGTTTCAAACAGGAAATGGGTGTTGAACTCCTGAGCCAGGGACTTCAGGCGGGCGTAGCTTTCGTATTCCGACGAAGCGGCCACCTTGTTGCAGGCTACCACGGCCACACTTTTGGCCAGTAGCCCGGCGTACACCTGGGCCACGTCGGCGCTGGCTGTCACGTCCACAAACACGGTGTTGCGCAGGTTCAGGGCCAGTAGCTGCTCGGTAAGCGTCGCCAGATTCAGCGGCTGCCCGGCTTCCAGCGCCGCCTGCCAGTTGCTGAGGTCGATGCCTTCTTCGTCGAGCACAAACTGCTTACTGGTCGCCAGGCCTACTACGCGCAGGTTAAGGCGCAGCTTTTCGCGCAGCCAGTTTTGCTGGCGGCTGAGCTGCTCCAGCAGCTTACGGCCCACGTTGCCCACGCCCGTTACCACCACGTTCACCTGGCGCGTGGTAGCCTCAAAAAAGGTTTCGTGCAGCACGTTGATGGCCTTGCGCACGTCCTGCTGGCGGATGACGGTGGAAATATTCTTCTCCGAGGAGCCCTGGGCAATGGCCCGGATGTTCACCCCGTTCTGGCCCAGGGCCCCAAACATGCGCCCACTGATGCCGGGGTGGTTTTTCATCTGCTCGCCCACCAGCGCTACAATGGCCAGGTCGTCCTCCCGGTCGAGCGGGTCGAGGCGGCCGGCCAGAATTTCCGGGGCAAATTCCTCGTTGGCCGCCTGCTGGGCGCGGGCCGCCTCGGGCGCACTCACGGCCACGCAGATAGAGTGCTCGGAGGAGCTTTGGGTGATGAGAATGACGTTGACTTCCTCCCGGGCCAGGGCCGCAAACAGCCGCCGCGAAAACCCCGGAATGCCTACCATGCCGCTGCCTTCGAGCCGCAGCAAGGCCACCGGCCCAATGCTGGACAGACCCCGCACAAAGGCGTGGTTGGCCGGCGAGGCCACTTCCACCAGTGTGCCTTCGTCTTCGGGCGCAAAGGTGTTCTTGATCCAGAGCGGAATGCCCGAGCGCATCACCGGCTGAATGGTGGGCGGATACAGCACCTTGGCCCCGAAGTGCGAGAGTTCCATGGCCTCCTGATAGGAGATGCGCGGGATGGGCCGGGCGGCGCGCACCAGGCGCGGGTCGGCCGTCATCATGCCACTCACATCGGTCCAGATTTCCAGCTGCGCGGCGTCCAGCGCCCCGGCGAAAATGGCGGCGGTGTAGTCGGAGCCGCCGCGGCCGAGCGTGGTGGTGCTGCCATCCGGGGCTGAGGCCACGAAGCCGGGCGCTACGTACAGCGGCGCGCCGGCTTCCTCCACGGCCGCCTGAATGCGGGCGTTGGTAGCGGCAGAGTCCACGGCGGCGTGCCCGTACTTGGCGTCGGTGCAAATAAGCTGGCGGCTGTCGAGCCACTGGTGGGCCGCGCCCCGCGCCGCCAGGCCCGCCGCCACTATCTTCGAGGAGAGCAGCTCCCCGTAGCTCACCAGCTTGTCGAGGCTGCGGTTGGACAGCTCACCCAGGGCAAAAATTCCGTCGCAGATGCTTTCGAGCTCGTTGCAGTGGGTCTTGACGGCGCTGAGCACGGCGCTCTGGCCCGTAAGCGGCAGCAGCTCGCGCACCACAGCCAGATGGCGCTGCTCCAGCTCCTGCAGCTGCTCGCGGTAGCTGGCATCGGCCGCGGCGGCGCGGCGGCCGGCCCCAATCAGGGCGTCCGTCACGCCGCCCAGCGCCGATACCACTACTACCGTAGGTTGCTGCCGGGCAGCGGCCTCGGCGAGGTCCAGCACCCGCCCGATGTTTGCGGCCGTCGCCACCGACGAGCCCCCGAATTTCAAAACCTGCATAGCCTCTGGCTTCATAATGGACAAGAAAAAACCCGCTTCGCGGCGGCAGCTCCTGGGGCGGGGCTTACCGGCGAGGCGGGCGGCGAATCAAGGGTGAAAGAGGATTCCGCGGCCCGCTAGCGGGTTGTAATCACGGTTGTCCCGGTGCCAATCGTGAAGATTGGCCGTGCGTGGAAGAAAGCCTGAATAGCACAAGGCGGGGCCATGAATGCGGGGTTGATGGCCGCAAAGTAGAAACGTTTTCTACATCGCAAAGGCTTTCGTATAAAATTATCTACGATTTCTACCGCCTGGTTTCTGGCGTCAATTAGCGGCCTGAGGCGGTTGTTGCCTGCACAGCTTTTTTGGTTTTTTAGCTGATAATCAGCTATTCGGCAAATTAACCGGGTTCGTCCGCCCGGAACAACTCCGCAGCCCGGATTACTATGGCTAGAAGACTTCCACTGATTTATTTAGATGGCAAGGTCCATATTGGGCAACGGGCAGCGGCTTAGCGCTCAGGTGTTTTCGGGGTATATATCGTCGGCGGCGTTTGCGTACCTTTGCACTCCCAATACATTTTCAGAAGAGAGATGCTAGATAAACTGGAGGCCATTCAACGGCGCTTTGAGGACGTGAGTGAGCAGCTCACCCAGCCCGACGCCATGAGCGACATGAAGCGCTTCAAGGCCCTCAATAAAGAATACAAGGACCTGGGCAAAATCGTGACCGAATACAAGGCCTACCAGAATGTGCTGGCCAACATCGACAACGCTAAGGAGGTCATTGCCACGGAAAAAGACGAGGACTTCCGCCAGATGGCCAAGGATGAGCTGGAGACGCTCTACCCCGAGCAGGAACGTCTCGAAACGGTTATCAAAGAGCTGCTGATTCCCAAGGACCCCAACGACAGCAAGGACGTTATCATGGAAATCCGGGCCGGGGCCGGGGGCGACGAGGCCGCCATCTTCGCCGGCGACCTGCAGCGTATGTACATGCGCTACGCCGAGCGCAATGGCCTGAAAATGGACTTGATTGACGCCACCGAGGGCACCAGCGGGGGCTACAAGGAAATTATCCTGGCCGTGAAGGGCGAGGACGTATACGGCAAGCTCAAGTTTGAATCGGGCGTACACCGCGTGCAGCGCGTACCCGCCACCGAAACCCAGGGCCGTATCCACACTTCGGTAGCCTCTATCGTGGTGATGCCGGAAGCCGAGGAGCTGGACGTGCAAATCGACATGAACGACGTGCGCAAGGACCTGTTTATGTCGTCGGGCCCCGGCGGGCAGTCGGTAAACACTACCTACTCGGCCGTGCGCCTCACCCACTTGCCCACCGGCCTGGTGGCCCAGTGCCAGGACCAGAAGTCCCAACTCAAAAACTTCGACAAGGCCCTGCAGGTACTTCGCTCGCGCATCTATGAGATTGAGCTGGCGAAAAAGAACGAAGCCGAAGGCGCCCAGCGCAAGAGCATGATTGGCGGCGGCGACCGGTCGGACAAAATCCGCACCTACAACTACCCCCAGGGCCGCGTGACGGACCACCGCATTGGCTTCACGGTATACAACCTGGCCAGCGTGATGGAAGGCAACATCGACGAGTTTGTGGAGCAGTTGCGTCTGGCCGAAAGCGCCGAGCGTCTGCAGGAAGGCGTAGGGTAGTCGCACTAACTGTTAGCTTCACCACGTTTGTCATGCTGAGCGGAGTCGAAGCATCTCTACCGCTTCGTTTGAATTGTTCAACGAAGCGGTAGAGATGCTTCGACTCCGCTCAGCATGACGCTTTTTATACGATTGTCTGCTATGCGCTTTCTCCTGCCTCTTCTCCTGATTCTCTCGGCGGCGGCCACGTTGCTGCCCGGCTGTGAGCCCAAGGAAGACCTGCTGACCACGGACCGCAACGCCCGGCTGGAGTTTTCGACGGATACGGTGCTGTTCGACACGGTTTTCACGCAGGTAGGCACGGCATCGAAGCGGCTGTGGGTGTACAACCGCAACGCCCGGGCCGTGCGGGTGGAGCAGCTGCGGCTGGCCGGCAAAGCGCCCGGCACCTACTCGCTCATCATCAACGGCGACGACCAGCCCACGGCCGATGGCCTGGAAATCCGGGGTAAGGACAGCGTGCAGATCCTGGTGAAAGCCGTGTTGGGCCAGGTAGCCAAGGATAAGCCCTTTCTGGTGGAAGACGAGCTGCAGTTCCGCACCAACGGTAACGAGCAGCGGGTGAAGCTGGTGGCCTACGGGCAGAACGCCTACTTCCACGCCGAGGAAACCCTGAAGTGCGACGAAGTGTGGCGCAACGACAAGCCCCACGTCATCTTCGGCTACGCGCTGGTAGAAAAGGACTGCCGCCTGACCATCGAAGCCGGTACGCGCATCTACAGCCACGCCGGCGCGGCCCTGGTGGTACGCGGGCAGCTGCGCATTAACCCCGATTTACAGCCCTCGACCGAAATGAAGCCCGACGACCCGCGCTTCGTACGCTTCCAGGCCGACCGCCTGGAGCCGTTCTACAACGATATTCCGGGCCAGTGGGCCGGCATTCAGCTCGACGCCAGCAGCCACGACAACGTGGTGCGCTACGCCGAAATCAAAAATGCTGCCTTCGGGCTGGTGGTCCTGAACCTCGACAACGCGGCGCCGCGCCCGGCGGTGCTGGTCGAAAACAGTATCATCAAAAATATTTCGGCGGCGGCTTTGCAGTTTGGCAGCACCACGGCGCCATTTGGGGGCGGCATCCTCAGCTTTTCCGGCGACGTGACGGTGAATAACTCCCTGTTTACCAACTGCGGGGAGTTTGCGGTAGCGGGCTTCCAGGGCGGGCGCTACGTGCTTAACTATTGCACCGTGGCCAACTATACGCCTCAGTTCAACCGCCGGGAAACATCCTCGCTCACGTTTTCCGATGAGTTGCCCGTGAAGGCGCCGCCGCGCCGCGTAAGCCCCGAGGTAACGGTCCGCAACAGCATTATTTGGGGCTCTTTCGCGGATGAGCTGTACTTCGAAAACGCCGAGCGGTACCTGGACAATATCAGCGTCACAACCAACCTGCTGCGCACCAAGGAGTACACCGCAACGGCCAGCAGCGCCACCAAGCCCGGCTTCAACAACGGCGGCAACGTACTTAATCAGGACCCCAAGTTCAAAAAAACGTACCTGAACAGCACCACTGACAAGTTCGATTTCCGCCTCGACACGCTTTCCCCGGCCAGCAACAAGGCCGTGCCGCTGCCCGGCTTGGAATACGACCTGCTGCACGTGCTGCGCGACCAGGCCACTCCGGACATGGGGGCCTACGAGCGGAAAAACCCGTAAGCCCGATGGTATTCATTCAGAAACGTCTACGCCTGCCGGCCGTACGCCGGGGTTTTCATCTGATTACCGATCTGCTGGTAGCCGAGCTGCCCGAGCTGGAGCAGCTGCAAGTGGGCACCGCGCACTTTTTCATCCAGCACACTTCCGCCAGCCTGAGCATCAACGAAAACGCCGACCCCACCGTGCGCCACGACTTCGAGACGTTTTTCAACCGCGTGGTGCCCGAAAACGCGCCCTACTTCCGGCATACCCAGGAAGGCCCCGATGATATGCCGGCCCACCTCAAAGCCAGCTTGCTGGGCCACGCCGTGAGTGTGCCCATCAGCCGGGGCGAGCTGGCCCTGGGCACCTGGCAGGGCATTTACCTGGGGGAGCACCGTAACCACGGCGGCCGCCGCTGGGTGGTGGCTACCTTGATGGGCGAGTAGTTCGGAAATAGTGCTTTTCATAGCCTTAGCGTGGCTAAATGCTTTGTTTCCGGTGGGCCACTTGCTATGATTTTGCGTATAGAGGCAACCACCTGCTGGTTCGCCCCATGCTTGCCTCTCTGCTTTCGTCTGCTAAAGCTGCTTTCAGCACTGCCTTCTATGCGGCGTTGCTGTTGAGTGCGTGTAGCTCAGCCCCGGCTGAGGCAGAGACAGGCAAGGAAGTTGCCCACAATCCAACTGCAGTCCGCCGGGCTGTTTCTCCTGCTACCCCAGCTACTTTGCCTACCCGCACGTTGCGCATCACCAACGATACGTTGGCTGGTGACCCGTTCGGCCAAGAGCTAACGGTAGAGCAGCTGGTAGAAGCCGGGGCCCGCGTAGCCGCCCGCAAGCCTTTCCAGAACCGCCATGTGCCCGGGCAAACCGATACCATTGTAGTGCTGCGTCACCAGGGAAACGTATTTGAGTTTTACCGCACGCCGGAGAAAGACCTGCTGCAGGATGCCAGCGTCACCAACTTCCAGCCCGCCTACGGTCAGCGCCTGAAACGTCGCCTGCAAAAGGCTCACCGCGCCAGCCGCCAATCCATTGATAAAGTCCGAATCGGGGATACGGAACGGGCCAACTACGTATCGGTGACCTTCCAGCAGGGCTGCCTGAGCGCCGTGCATGTAGAACCCTACGTTGATTAACCCAAAACCTACTGCACCCGGCTGCTCACAGCGTATCGTACCGAGTCGAATAGCACCAGTTTCTGCACCCCATTTACCCGATAGCTGGCCACCTGGCCATTCTGACAGCGGAGTTCTACCGTTTTACTTGAGTATACGAGTGGGTTGTCCTGGGTAATGACGGCTTCCACGGCTACCACCTGCGGGCCGCTGGTCAACACGGTGAGCTGACGTACCGGATGCTCAATGCCCGGCCGTCGCTGATAACGGCGGCGCAACAGGCCGTTTTCCACGGTAGAATCAACGGTATACGCACCGCGCAACGCCGGTTTGGTGATGTCGGCCTGCTGGAAGATCTGTAGTTCCTTGTTCCAGTCAAGCTGACGAACCAGGGTGGTTTCCTGGCCGCCCGTGCGCAGGCGAACCTGCTTGGTAACGCCGGGCTGCCGCTGGTTAAGCTGCTTGGCCTGATCTTCCAGAAACGCGTTCAGCGCAAAGTAGCGGGAGCGGGGCGCGGGCTGGCCGCGGCGTGCAGTTTCGGTATCGGAACTGCACGCCGCGGCCAGCCACGCCAGGCCCAGCAGCCAGGCCTTACGCATTCGTGGAAGTCTGGGGTTGGAGCAGGCTTACGCCACTCATTTCCTCCGGCTGTGGCAGGCCCATCAGCTGCAATACCGTGGGGGCGATGTCGCCGAGCTTGCCATTGTTCAGCGCGCCACGGTAGTCGTTGTCGGCCAGGATGCAGGGTACTAGGTTGGTGGTGTGGGCCGTGTTGGGTGTGCCGTCGGGGTTCACCATCATGTCGGCGTTGCCGTGGTCGGCAATGATGATGCAGGCGTAGTTGCTGGCCAGGGCGGCCTCAATTACGTCTTGGGTGCAGGTGTCCACGGTTTCCACGGCCTTCACGGCAGCCTCAAATACACCGGTGTGGCCTACCATGTCGGGGTTGGCGAAGTTCAGCACAATGAAGTCGGCCGATCTGGCCTGCAGCTCCGGCACCAGGGCGTCGCGCAGCTCGTAGGCACTCATTTCGGGCTGCAGGTCATAGGTGGCTACTTTGGGCGAGGCACGCATGATGCGGGTTTCGCCGGCAAACTCTACCTCACGGCCACCCGAGAAGAAAAACGTGACGTGCGGGTACTTTTCCGTCTCGGCCATGCGAATCTGCTTTTTGCCATTGGCGGCCAGCACTTCGCCCAACGTCTGGTCGAGGTTGTCCTTCTCGAAAATCGGCGTGACGCCCACAAACGTGGCGTCGTAGTTCGTCATGGTGAGGTAGTGCAGGTTCAGCCGGTGCATGTTGAAGGCGTGAAAATCCTGCTGGGTGAGGGCCTGCGTGATTTCGCGGCCCCGGTCGGTGCGGAAGTTAAAGCACAGCACCACGTCGCCTTCCTGAATGGTAGCCAGCGGCAGCCCGTCGGCGCCCACTTTCACGATGGGCTTCAGGAATTCGTCGGTCAGGCCCGCCTTGTAGGAGTCGAGCATGCTCTGGATCAGGTTCTGGGAAGGCGTGCCTTTGCCGTTCACCAACAGGTCATAGGCCTCTTTTACCCGCTCCCAGCGGTTGTCGCGGTCCATGGCGTAGTAGCGGCCCACAATGGACGCAATTTTGCCACTGGCCCCGCGCTGCAGGTGCTGCTCCAGGTCGTTTACGTAGCTCACGCCGCCCTTGGGGTCGGTGTCGCGGCCGTCGGTAAAGGCGTGGATAAAGACATTGTGCACGTCGGCGTCGTGGGCCAAGGTGCAGAGAGCTTTCAGGTGCTCGATGTGGGAGTGTACGCCCCCATCCGACAGCAGCCCGATGTAGTGCACATTTTTACCGTTGGCACGAGCGTAGTCGAAGGCTTTGGTGAGAGCCGGCATCGAGCCCAACTTCCGCTCCCGGATGGCTTTGTTGATGCGCACCAGGTCCTGGTACACCACGCGACCGGCCCCAATGTTCATGTGGCCCACCTCGGAGTTGCCCATCTGCCCATCCGGCAGGCCTACGGCCTCGCCCGAGGCCTGGAGCTTGCTGTGCGGAAACCGCTGAAACAACGAATCAACGTACGGCGTGCGTGCTTTTGCAATGGCCGAAACTTCCGGGTTAGTGCCCAGGCCCCACCCGTCCAGAATTACCAACAGTACCTGTTTATTCATGGTGCAAAGATAGCGGGGACGTGCTGAACCGCCGGGATTTTGTTAGTATTGTCTGTGAAGAAGAATGCCGGGTATTATTTGCTTCCTTCTAGGGGGTTGGCATAATTTTGGCCTACGGCCGGGCATTCCACTGTTAGATATGAAAACTTCCTTTTTCCGTACGCTATTGCTGGTTGGTCTGTTGCTGGCCGCCGTGGTAGGCGCCCAGGCCCAGGGCGACGCCTTCGGGGCCGTACGCGGAGCCATCCGCAGCGGTTCCTCGCGCGGCGTAGCGCAGCACTTCGGCTCCAGCGTAGAGCTGGGCTTCGATGGCGACAAGCAAAGCTATAGCGCCACCCAGGCCGAGTTCGTACTCAAAGACTTCTTCGCCAAGAACGCGCCGACCAGCTTCGAGTTCATTCATCAGGGTTCCTCGGAGGGCGGCATTCAGTACGCCATCGGCAAATATGTGGGGAAAAGCGGCACCTACCGGGTGTTTATCAAGATAAAACCCGCCCAGGGCAAGCAGCTGATTGATACCATTGACTTCACGAAAGAATAAAAAAGCGCTGTCGGCTTTTTAGTTGCGCAGGCCCCGATGCAAGTCGGGGCCTTTTCTTTTCTATTTTTGCACCGTGCAAACCGCCTCCTACCTCACCCCCGAAGCCCTGACCACGTTTATCCGCACTGCCCTGGCCGAAGACGTCGGCGACGGCGACCATTCGTCGCGGGCGGCTATTCCGGCTACGGCGCGCAACCGGGCGCATCTGCTGGTAAAAGGCGAAGGTGTGCTGGCCGGCGTAGAGCTGGCCCAGCTCATCTTCGCGGAAGTAGACCCGGAGCTGCAGGTGGAAGTGCGCCTGAACGATGGAGCCCGCGTGCAGCACGGCGACGTCGCCTTTGTGGTAGAAGGGCCGGCGCGCAGCATTCTTACGGCCGAGCGGCTGGTGCTCAACTGCATGCAGCGCATGAGCGGCATTGCCACCTACACGGCAAACCTGCAGCAAAAGTTGGCCGGCACCCGTGCCCGCCTGCTCGATACCCGCAAAACCACGCCCAACTTCCGCCTGTGCGAGAAGTGGGCCGTGCTCATCGGGGGCGGCACCAACCACCGCTACGGCCTCTTCGACATGATTATGCTCAAGGACAACCACGTGGACTACGCGGGCGGTATCCGGCAGGCCATTGAAGCCACGCACGCTTACCTGCGCGAGTTGGGCCGCCAGCTGCCCATAGAGGTAGAAACCCGTACGCTGGCTGAGGTGCAGCAGGCTCTGGAAGTTGGCGGTATCGACCGGATTATGCTCGACAACATGAGTCCCGCCCAGATGCAGGAAGCCGTGGCTTTGGTGGCCGACCGGTTTCCGCTCGAAGCCAGCGGCGGCATCACCGAGCAAACCATTGCCGAGGTAGCCGCCACCGGCGTCGACTACATTTCCGTGGGCGCCCTCACGCACTCGGCCGATAGCCTGGACATGAGTTTGAAAGCGTTTTAGTTTAATGTGCTAATGTGGTTTAATGTGGGAAATGTGTCAAATCATTTATCACTCATTTCCCACATTAAACCACATTCAGCACATTTTTCATATTACCTCTAATGCAACAACCCAATCAACGCGGATTCCGGCAGGCGCAGGGCCCTTCGCCGCTTGCCATCCGCACCAAGAAAAATCAGCTCAGCTCCGAAACCTACGTGCGCATGGCCCTCACGGAGGTGTGGAAGCGCGAGTGGTGGTACGCCCTGATTCCGCTCGTGGTCCTGCTGCTGCCCGCCATCTTCGTGTTTTCGTGGTGGTGGGTGGCGGCGGCCGTACTCGTGACGGTGCTGTTTGTGGTGCTGCGCTCGGCCCAGGTGCAGGCCTTGGCTCAGCACGAGCAAAGCAAAGCCCTGTTTGAGCGCGTCAACTTCGAAATCGACCAGCGCCACGTGCTCATGAAGCTCAATGACAAGCAGGGCATGAACATTCCCTGGGAAATGATTGACCGCGTGCACTATAAGGACGGCGCCTACCAGCTCTACCTGAAAACACCTGAAAACGCGGAAATGCCCACCGGCTGGCGCGGCTGGGTGGCCCGCACGTTCCAGGTGCCCATGTTCCTTTACCTACCCACGCGCATCTTCAACTCGCCCAACGACCTGAAGCTGTTTGAATCGATGCTGCGCCGCAAAAACCTGCTGCCGGCCGAAGTGAAGGCCACTCCCGCCGCCGCTGCCTAAGTGCTAAGCAGCCGGTTAGCCAGCCAACAGCCAGAAGCCTTCCGCTAATAGCTGGTTCGACTTAACCCTGAGCCGCCCGCGCCTCGTACCTTTGCCTAAACGACTTTTGTTGCCTACCCTTATGAACGCAAAACATCTGCTTTTCTGCCTGGCTGGTGGCCTGGCCCTCGCCTCGTGCAGCAGCGAACCATCTGACTTCCGTCCCGGCCAGAAAGTATCGGTGGATATGGTAGCCCCCGGCACCCGCTCCAGCCAGAACTTCGACATCGTGGAAGAGCACGCCGAAGAAAAGGAGCACGACAACGGCGGCATCGTGGAGCGCCCCATCAGCTCGCACGTAGAGGCGCTGGACAAGGATGCCAAGCCCACGGCCGAGCATTCCACCACGGCTAAAGGTGCGCAAGTAGAGGCCACGAAAAACGTGGAAGAAGACTCAGATGCTGCCCTCACGCAGGACGGCGACAAGCAGTAGTTTTCTGCGCTACGCTCCTTCGTTGATGCTACATGTAAGTAAGAAAGCTGCGGCTGGCCTCGGGCTGGTCGCAGCTATTGCTTTGGCGGGCTGCCAGGGCGAGCCGACGGTTAGCACCGCCGAAAATCCGGCTACCACCGCAGCGCCCACGGCCCAAACGGCCGCCTACCTTTGTCCTATGGCCTGCGAGGGCAGTGCCAGCCAACAGCCCGGCAAGTGCCCGGTATGCGGCATGGACCTGGAGCCGAACCCGGCCGTAAAAACCGGAGCCGCCGCCCCCGATTCGCTGTAAATCAGCAGGCAGCGGCGGATATTCCGTTGATTTCAGTCCTTCTCTCGCATGATGCAGCCCGGACCCGAGTGGTTTAGCACGTGGTTCGATTCACCATACTACCACCTGCTCTACCGCGACCGGGACGAGCAGGAAGCCCGGCGCTTTATTGATCAGCTGCTGGCGCACCTGCACCCCAAGCCCTCGTACCGCCTGCTGGACCTGGCCTGTGGCAAAGGGCGCCACGCCATTTACCTGAGCGAGCAGGGCCTCGAAGTGACGGGCGTAGACCTCTCGCCCCAGAGCATTGCGCACGCCCGGCAGTTTGCCCATGCCCGCCTGCACTTTCACGTGCACGACATGCGCGACCCGCTGCCCTACGGCCCCTTCGATTTCATTTTCAACCTGTTCACGAGCTTCGGCTATTTTCAGCACGAAACGGAAAACGTGGTGGCCCTGCGCTCGGCGGCTCAGGCGCTGCGCCCCGGCGGCAAGCTCGTCATCGACTTCCTGAACACCGAGCGCACCGTGCGGGAACTGGTCGCCTACGAGGAAAAAACGGTGGACGGCATCACTTTCCGCATCAGCCGCCACCTCGAAAGTGGCTTCATCGTGAAGGATATTCGCTTTGCGGACAGGCAGGGACAGGAGCAGCACCATCAGGAGCGGGTGCGGGCGCTTAGTCGGGAGTCGTTTGAAGAGTATTTCGCTATGGCCGGGCTGCGGCTGGCCGAGGTGCTGGGCAACTACCGGCTGGAGCCGTTTGAGCAGGCTACATCGCCGCGCATGATCTTCATCCTGAAAAAATACGCCTGACTTTGAGGGGAATACCCCGGGCGCCAAAACCCCGGCGGGTTGCCAGAGCTTATAGCTATTCGCCTGCTGTCAGGATTTTACATGGTCGTTCCAACGTGAATAGGTTGTCAGATGCCGGCCAGGTAGTTGATGACAATGCACGCAGCGGACGGCTATTGACTTACCATTTACTTACCCATCCCATGTGGATTGCCTTGTTTGTGCTGTTTGCCGCCGTGCTGGGTGCCGGCTGGCTCACGCGCTTCGTACCTACGGCTCATACCACCTGGATGAAGCCGCTGCTGGCCTTCAGCGGGGCGTATCTGTTTACGCTTACCATCACGCACCTGCTGCCGGAAGCGCTCCAGATGCTACCCGACTCACCGCGGGTGGGCTACTTCGTGCTGGCGGGCTTTTTCGGGCAGCTGGTGCTGGAGGTGTTTTCGCAGGGCGTGGAGCACGGGCACATGCACCATCACACCTCCCACGTGGGGCGGGTGCCGTTTCTGCTGCTGGGCGCGTTGGTGGTGCACTCCTTTCTGGAAGGCAGCATTATGGTGCCCGGCTCGGCTACGGGCGAGGTAGGCCAGAACTACTACCTGATTATGGCCGGGGTGGCCCTCCACCACATTCCGGCGGCCTTTGCCCTGATGGCTACCCTGTTGCTGCGGCTGGGCAGCTTCCGGCGGGCCCTGCCGTTTCTGGTGCTCTTCGCGCTGGCCTCGCCGGCGGGCGTGCTGGTAAGCAACTACGTGGTGTTGGATGAGCTGCTGACGGGCGGCTGGTACGCGGCCCTGCTGGGTCTGGTAGCCGGCAACTTTCTGCACGTTTCCACCACCATTCTCTTCGAAACCAGCCCCGAGCACCGACTGCCCTGGCCCAAGCTGGTAGCCACCATTGCGGGCACCGCGCTGGCCTTGCTGGTCGCGTAAGTTACCGGATAGGCGTTAGTTAATATCGAGCGTGGGGGTGCCGCCGAGCAGAAAACGCTCCAGCTGAGCGGCGCGGGCCTGCTGGCGGCGTAGTTCCTGCTGCAGCTGCAGCAGCCGTTGGCGCATCAGCAGCACTATGTCGATGCTTTCGGTGCTCAGGCCCAGGTCGTGGTGCAGGCGGGCGAGGCGGGCCAGGTGGGCGGGCTCCTCCTCCAGCGTATTGGGTGCTTCGGCCACGCGCAACAGCCCCAGATCCACAAATTCGCGCACAACTGCCTCGCTCAACCCGTACGTTGAGGCGCAGTCGTGGTAAGTGATGGTGATGAAGTGAGTTTCCATAGGGCATTGGTTCTATGGTTGATGGCTGAATGGTTGATAGTTGTTGGGGAACTGTTGTTCTTCAACGTATGGTAGTGACTTATTGGAACCGCTGCTACGGCCTGGGCCAGGCAGAAAACCATCCAGCCACTCAGCAGAATACCCTTAAGCTACTACTTCCGCAGGGCCGCAAGCTGACGGAGCAGGTCTTTTTCCTGGTCGGTGAGGTTGGTGGGAAGCGTGAGCGTGAGGCGCAGGTACAGGTCGCCAAACTGGCCGGACTGGCGGTACACCGGGAAGCCTTTGCCGCGCAGGCGCAGACGAGTGCCATTCGGCGTTTCGGGCTTGATGGTGATTTTGACCGGGCCCGCCAGCGTATCTACCTGCTGCTCGCCGCCCAGCAGGGCTGTGTAGATACTCACGGGTACGTCCATCGTCAGGTCGGCGCCGGCGCGGGTATAGCGCGCATCAGGGCGCAGGCGGAAGGTAATGTAGAGGGAGCCGCTGGGGCCGCCGTTGCGGCCGGGGGTACCCTGATCACGCAGGCGGATGGTTTGCCCATCCTCCACACCGGGCTGGATAGTGATGCGCAGGTTTTTGCCGTTGACGGTGAGCGTACGCGGCCCGCCGTGGTAGGCTTCTTCCAGGGAAAGCTCTAACTCGGCTTGGTAGTCCTGGCCAGCTCCCGCGCGGCCGGCACCCGTGCGGCCCCCGCCCATATTGCCGAAAATAGAGCTGAAAAAGTCCGAAAAATCGGCTTCGTCGCCGAAAGGACTGCCGCCGCCGAAACCGCCGCCGCCCGTTTGCCCGTATTGGGCATACTGCGACCAGTCGAAGCCCCCGCCGCTTCCGCGGCTGCCGGCCTGTTGGTAGCGTTGCCAGTCGGCGCCCAGTTGGTCGTACTTCTGGCGCTTTTCCGGGTCGCTGAGCACCTCGTTGGCCTCGTTCACTTCCTTGAAGCGCTGTTCGGCCTCGGGGTTGTTGGGGTTCACATCGGGGTGATGCTGGCGGGCCAGTTTGCGGTAGGCTTTCTTGATCTGGTCGGCAGTAGCGGTTTTTTCAACCCCCAGCACTTTGTAGTAGTCTTTGTAGTCCACGTAAAAAAATGAGCCGTAGAGTGGTAGAAACGAAACCAGGGCTGCCGCGGCAACCTCATCCCGGCAAACGCAGGGCCTCGCGCTGAGGTTGCCCGCCCGCCGCTGGCCCAGTTTTTGTCTTCGCGCAAAAGGCGTAATTTACTTGCCTCCAACTTTGTTTTCCACCCTTACCATCCCTGATATGAAGCGCATTGTACTTGCCACGGCTACGTTGCTGCTGGCTGCTGGCTGCTGGTCCTCTGCTCTGGCCCAGACTAAACTTCCACCCCGCCGCACGGTGGCGCCCAAGGCTAAAGCCACTGCCCCCAAAGGCGTGACCATGAAAGAAGGCTTTACCGTGAAAGAGGGGAAAGTGCTGGTGACCCGCAATGGCCTCACCTCCACCGTGGCGCAACCCGAAAAGCTCGTCAACGGCACGACCATCAAGTCCGACGGCACTGTGATTCTGCGCGACAGCACGCACGTGATGATGAAAGAAGGCGACGAACTGTCGTTGAGCGGCCGCCTCACCACCAAAGCCATGCAGGCCGAGCAGGATAGCCTCATGAACGTGGTGAAAGAAAACACCAAGATGAAGCTAAAGTCCAAGCGCAAAGGACGTTAGTTGTAAGCTGTTCGTTAAAAAGAGGAGGCTGCTGGTAAAACCCAGCAGCCTCCTCTTTTTAACGAACAACCGAAATCTGACAATCAACAGGTTAGCCCTGCCGGCTGACCAAAGTATAGTCGCGCAGAATCTCGTGGGCCTCGGCATCATCAGCGGCTTCCACCACTTCGTCCATCACAAACTGGATTTCGGCTTCCGTCCACTGCTGGGCTTCGGCGGCTTTCACAAAGGCACCGAGGGCCACAAACCGGCTGGCCGTGGGAGAGGGGTTCCACTGGACTTTCTTGCGGATTCTCATGCGGGTAGAAAAACGTTAGCGGTGAGCGGCCTTTACTACTTTCAGCTGCACCGGGGCCACGCCGGCGTCTACGATACCGATTTTACGGGCAGCTTTGCGGGAAAGGTCAATAATACGGCCTTTGGCGTGCGGACCCCGGTCGGTGATGGTGACTTTCACGGAGCGGTGGTTGCGCGGGTTGGTCACGCGCACTACCGTGCCGAAGGGCAGCGTATTGTGGGCTGCCGTGCGTTTGCTGGCCCGGTACACGGTGCCGCTGGCCGTTTTGCGGCCGTTGAACTTATCGGCGTAGTAGGAGGCCTGCCCACTCTGGGTAAAGGCTTTCGAGCCACCGCAGCTGCTTAGCAAGCTTGCCAGCAAACACACTATCAGAAGGCGCATAGAAGGTCAGTTATCAGTTGCCAGTGGTGAGTTGCCAGTCTGTTTTGGAAGATTGTGCATCTGATCGAGGGCAACTTTCAGCGGAAGAAAAGAGCTAGTTGGCCTCAGTACCAGCCCGGCGCGGCGGAATGCGGAGGGCCAGCAGGTTCTGAAAATTGCCCTGCAGCACGTTGAAATCGACCGTGCCCCGAATGCCGGGAATGTAGGATTCGTCGGAGTGCTGCCAGATAATCCACTTTTCGCGGGCCAGGGTGGGCTGCTGTACTTCGTAGTGGGCCAGCCACAGCGGGTATTTATCGAAGTGCCCGGCCAGGTAGCGTTGGTAAAAGCTATAGTTGGAGTACAGAATGGGCCGCACACCGTAGTGCCGCTCCACCAGCCGTAGCCAGGTGGCAATGCCCCGCCGCATCCGGGCTACATCGTGAAACTCCTGGGCCTCCACGTCCAGCACCGGAGGCAGGTCACCGGGCTGCAGGTTGGCCGTTCGCACGAATAGCTCAGCCTGCTGGCGGCCGTCGTAGTTGGGCTGAAAGTAGTGGTAGGCCCCGCAGTAGATGCCAGCCCGGCGCGCCCCGCGTAGGTTGCGCCCGAAGCGGGCGTCGCGCAGGGTCACGCCCTCACTGGCCTTGATGAAGGCAAAGCGCACCCGGTTTTGGGCTACCTTTTGCCAGTCGATAGTGCCCTGGTAGGCCGATACATCGATACCGTGCACGGTATAGCCCGTGAGCAGGGGCGTGTGCTCCCGCCCCGTGAGCTGGTGGCTGAAGAAAGTGGCGTAGGCCCGGCGGGCGTAGCGGTGCAGCTGCCGCTGATACACGTAGTAAAACGCCAGCCCG
Organism: Hymenobacter guriensis; assembly: GCF_015773195.1. GTDB lineage: Bacteria > Bacteroidota > Bacteroidia > Cytophagales > Hymenobacteraceae > Hymenobacter > Hymenobacter guriensis. The sequence continues at coordinate 134,259 of NZ_JADWYK010000011.1, read as the reverse complement.
CCCAGCAAAAGCAGCACTGCGGCCCCAAGCAGCCACTTCCCCGGCCGCGGAAAGCGGCGGCGCACGACGGGGCGACGAGGACGGCGGCTGGCGGGTTGCATAGCCAAAGTAACGCAGGAAGCACCGATTCTGGTGTCTTCAGCCCCGCCAAAGTGCCCGTTGCCGAAGCCAAATGCCGTACTTTCGGGCCAGAAAAAGCTACTGCTATGACCTCTGCCACCCCCGACGCCCGCGACGAAAACGGGCACCTTATCCGCGAGCTGCACGGCATCACGCTGGCGCAGATTCTGGAGTACTTGGTGCTGCACTACGGCTGGGAGGAGCTGGACCGCCGCATCCGCATCAACTGCTTTGCCGTGAACCCCAGCGTAAAATCCAGCCTCACCTTTCTGCGGCGTACGCCCTGGGCCCGAGCCAAGGTGGAGGCGCTTTACGTGCAGGCCCGCACAGCCGAGGTGCTGGGCAAGCCCCGGCCGTAGCGTCCCGCCCACTATATAGTGCCGGGTCCATAACGCGGGGCCGCCGGCTGCGTACAGAGGCTTGCTTCTTGGTTAAGAAGTTGTTGGGCTCCGCCGTTGGTGGTCCTGCTTTCTTCCGTGCGTTTCCCCTCCTCCGATATGAACCGTTTTTTCCTGACCCGCCGGGCGCTGCTTACGGCTGCCTGCTGCAGCTTCGGCTATCTGGCCACCGCGCAAAGCACGACGGTTCTGGCCCAGAAAAGTACCCAGGCCGTGTGCGTGCCGGCCGAGCTGACGGGCCTGAGCGCCTGCGTGGATATGCAGCAGACCCAGTACCTCAAAGCCCCGTCCGGCAACGAAACCGCCGTGTGGAAGGGCACCGTGCCTACCGGGCAGCGGCCGGCCAAAACCGTCATCAAAGACGCTACCTGGCAGGAGCGCAGTCTGTCCTTCACCACCCACGCCGTCATCACGGCCGATGGCAAGGCCTCTCTCACGCTGCAGTACAAAGCCAACCCCAAGTTCAAATAACAGCCCGCTTGGAGCTTCGTACTACTGAACACTGGCAGAAAGCTGGTCGCATAAAGCGGCTGGCTTTTTTGTTCTTTCGCGGAGCCGTTGGGGTATTGCTATGAAAGATGTAACTGAAAAATCGGGTTGGGGGGCGCTGGCACTCGGGTTGCTGGGGTTTCTGGCGTTCGAAACCGGGGCCTACTACCTGTTGCGCCTGCTGACTGCCAGCCTGGGCGAAACCAACCAGCTGCAGCCCGAAAATACCATTGTCAGCAACTGGGTGAAAACGGTGGTTTTTCTGCTGTTACACCTCACGCTGCTCATCGTGGCCATGCTGATGCTCAGTAACCGCCTGCCCCGGCGCTACCGCGGCCAGATTATGGGCTGGTTCTACCTGGCGCTAGTCACCGGCTTTGTGCTGCTCATTCCATTGTTCGGGTAGCTTACTGTTGCCGGTTACCAGTTGCCCGTGGTGAGTTGCCTGTTGATAAAACAACGGCCTGCTGAGCGGGGCCGAAGCATCTCTACCTCATTGTCGAGGTCAGCATGACAAAACCTGACAACCGGTAACGGATAACAGGCAACCGAATCTTTCGGGCATGAAAAAGCCACTGCCTGGGGCAGTGGCTGATGAAACCAAGGGGCCGGTTGGTGCCGGCGGTATAGAAAGCCGCTGAGTTGCGGCGGGTTACCGGTGACGGATGTTGATTTCGCGCGGGTGGCTGGTGGAGTCCTTATAGGGGATGCGCACGAGCAGCTCACGGCCTTCGTGCACGGCGTCGATGCGCGTGAGGTCCAGCGTGTCGGGCAGGTCGAGGGAGCGGACGAACAGCGGAGCCGCCAGCGGCGCTTCCGGCTCGTGGCGGTATTCGCCGTACACGGTGAGGTGCTGATTGTTGAGAACAACGTGGAAATTATCGGGCTGCACCGATGGGGCAGCTACCCGGATAACAACGCCCTTCTCGCGCTTGTCTATCCGCATCGTGGCCTGCGCAACGCCCCCACCCAGCGTGTTGAGCAGGTCGAGTTGCGGGACGAGGTTGCGAATAAATTCCTGGCTGATGAGCTTCATGGGGTTGGTTCCTTTCTTGATTCGGAAAGGAGTATGCAAACCATGTACCAACAGCTTTCGGGCTGAGATTCAGCCACAATGACGGTGACGCAGCTACGGCCGGCCCCGTCGTTCGGACAGAATGGCGCTAATATGAATAGTAAGTGCACAACTGGCAGATGCGGCGGTAACTGTGCTGTACTTCACAGAAAAGCCTGCTGTTATTCCTGGGCAAAGCGGGTACCTTTGCCCGGGCTGCCTTCTCCGTAGCTAACCGGAATAGCCGAAGCGGGCTTGCCCGCCCTGGCAGGCACTGCGCCGGCCGTTGTATATACATTGATTTTCGACCCTTCCGCTATGGCCAAAGGACAAGCCGCGCTGAGCTTTATCTTCATTACCATTTTGGTCGATGTTATTGGGCTGGGCATCATCATTCCGGTGCTACCCCGCCTTATTGAGGAACTGACGGGCGGGGGGCTCAGCCAGGCCTCGCAGTATGCGGGCTGGCTCACGTTTGCCTACGCGGCCATGCAGTTCCTGTGCTCCCCGGTGCTGGGCGGCCTCAGCGACCGGTACGGCCGGCGGCCCGTGCTGCTCTTTTCCCTGCTGGGTTTGGGTATCGACTACATTTTTCTGGCCCTGGCGCCCAGCATCGGTTGGCTGTTTCTGGGCCGGCTGATTGCGGGTGTGGCCGGGGCCAGCTTCACCACTGCCACCGCCTACATTGCCGACATCAGCACGCCCGAAAAGCGCGCCCAGAACTTCGGCATGGTAGGGGCCGCATTTGGACTGGGGTTTATTGTGGGGCCTACGCTGGGCGGGCTGTTCAGCCATTGGGGGCCGCGCGTGCCGTTTATCGTGGCGGCCGGCCTGAGTCTGCTCAATTTCCTCTACGGTTACTTCGTGCTGCCCGAGTCTCTGGCATCGAGCAACCGCCGGCCTTTCGAATGGAAACGGGCCAACCCCGTCGGCTCCTTGCTGCAGCTGCGCCGCTACCCCGTAATAGCCGGGCTGGTCGTCACGCTGGTGCTGGTGTACATCGGGGCTCACTCCGTGCAGTCGACGTGGACGTTCTACACCATGCTTAAGTTTAAGTGGACGGAAGACTGGGTAGGCTACTCACTGGGCTTTGTGGGGCTGCTTACGGCCCTGGTGCAGGGCGGCCTCATTCGGGTGCTGCTGCCACGGCTGGGCCAGCGTAACGCCGTGTTCCTGGGGCTGCTGCTGTATGCCATTGGGCTGGGACTGTTTGCGGTAGCGGGGCAGGGCTGGCAGATGTTCCTGTTTCTGGTGCCCTACTGCCTGGGCGGCATTACGGGGCCGGCGCTGCAGGGCATTATTTCCAGCCAGGTACCGGCCAACGAGCAGGGCGAGCTGCAGGGCGGCCTCACCAGCCTCATCAGCCTCACGTCCATCATCGGCCCGCTGGTGATGACCAACCTGTTTGCCTACTTCACCCGGCCCACGGCGCCCGTGCATTTCCCGGGGGCACCGTTCGTGCTGGGCTCGTTGTTGGCGCTGGCCGGGCTGCTGTTTTCGCTCCGCTCCCTGGCCCACTACCGCCAGCCCGTCCATACGCCCGAGGCCAGCCCCGACGTTCTGCCCATTCATTAACTCATGCCAGTATCAGGATGCCAATTATTCGCTTAGCCACCGAAGCCGATTTGCGCGCCATCATCCAGCTGGTGCAGCGCGTGGTGCCGCTGATGCACGTGGCCGGCAACTTCCAGTGGACCGATTCTTACCCGAACGAGGCTGTATTCAGGGAGGATATCAGCCGGCAGCAGCTGTGGGTGGCGGAACACGCCGGTCAGGTAAGAGCCGTGGCTGCTCTCACAATCGACCAGGACCCAGAGTATGCCCAGGCCGATTGGGACGCGGCGGAACTGGCCATCGTCACGCACCGGCTGGCCGTGGACCCGGCCGCCCAGGGCCTGGGGCTGGCCGCCGCGCTGCTGGAGCAAGCCGAAGAGCTGGCTCGGCAGCGCGGCCTCCGCAGCCTGCGCGTAGATACCAACTCCGAAAACCAGGCCACGCAGCGGCTATTTCCTAAGCTGGGCTACCGGTTTGCGGGTGAAATCACGCTGGCGTTTCGGCCGGGCCTGCGCTTTTTTTGCTACGAAAAGCGGCTTGACTGACCGTTCCTATAAGACCGGCTACTCGTGCCAGGTGCCGAACTTGCCGGCCTGGTAATCGGCGTAGGCCTGGCGGATTTCGGCTTCGGAGTTCATCACGAAGGGCCCATAGGCCACAATCGGCTCCCCAAACGGGCGGGCGTGGCCCAGCAGCAGCACCGTGTCATCCGTCAGGGCCTCCACGGTCAGGTCGTCGCCGTCGTAGTTGAACTCCACCAGCTGGCGGGCTTCGGCTTCCTGCCCGTTCACGCGCAGCTTCCCCCGAATAACGTAAAAGAAAACGGTGTGCTCGGCGGGAACGGACAGGTCCAGCTTGCCGCCCTGCCGGAAATTCACCGTAGCCAGGTTGATGCCCGCGGGCGAACTGACTGCGCCCGCCGTGCCGCTCCAGCCGCCCGAAACCGCGTGGAGCTGCACTCGGCCTTCATCCAGCGAAACAGCCGGAATCTGCGCCCGTTGCAGGCCGAGGTACTTCGGCTCCACCATTTTGTCTTTGGCGGGCAGGTTCACCCATAGCTGCAGGATTTCCAGCGGCCCGCCGGTTTGCTTGAAGGCGTCGGAAGAAATTTCGGAGTGAATCAACCCCCGGCCCGCCGTCATCCACTGAATGCCGCCGGCTTCAATCACGCTCTGGTGCCCGCCGCTATCCTGGTGCATGATGTCGCCTTCCAGGATGAACGTCACCGTCTCGAAGCCCCGGTGCGGGTGCGGGCCGAACGGCAAACCCTGGTTGTGGGGCCGGTACACCTGCGGGCCGTGGTGGTTGAGAAACAGAAACGGGTCGAGGTGCTCCACGGCCCGCGTAGGCAGGGCGCGGTACGTTACTAGGTCGGCAATGGGCGCGCTCTGGGCGCGGTGCAGTTGTTTAATCGTGCGCATACAGGGAAGCCGACTTGAGGGAGCGGCTTTGTGCATACCCGTTACCGGGCCAGATGGTTTTAAGTCAGCCGGTAAAACCTGGTGGCTCCTTCGAGGGTTTAAACGGACTTCACTCCGTAGACTTTTTCCTCTTATGGCTGCTTTATTTACGCCGCTTGCCCTGCGCGGCCTTACGCTGAAAAACCGCCTTGCGGTATCGCCCATGTGCATGTATAGTGCCACCGACGGCTTCGCCAACGACTGGCACCTGGTGCATCTGGGAAGCCGGGCAGTGGGCGGGGCCGCGCTGGTCATTCAGGAAGCCACGGCCGTGGCGCCGGAAGGCCGCATCACCCCCGCCGACCTGGGCATCTGGCAGGATGAGCACGTGCCCTTTCTGCGCCGCATCACCGATTTCATCAAAGCCCAGGGGGCCGTGGCCGGAATTCAGCTGGCCCACGCCGGCCGCAAGGCCAGCCACGCCAGCCCCTGGCAGGGTGGGGCCGTGGTGCCCGAGGCAAATGGGGGCTGGACAACCGTGGCCCCCAGCGCCGTACCCTTCACCACTGATGAGCCCGCGCCCCAGGCACTTTCTCTAGCCGAAATCCAGCGGCTGGTGGACGATTTTCGGGCAGCAGCTCAGCGGGCGCTGTTGGCGGGCTACCAGGTGATTGAGCTGCACGCGGCCCACGGCTACCTGCTGCACGAGTTCCTGTCGCCGCTCAGCAACCAGCGCACCGATGCCTACGGCGGCTCTTTTGAAAACCGCATCCGGCTGCTGCTGGAAGTGGTGGCGGCCACCCGCGCCGTGTGGCCCGAGGAGCTGCCGCTGCTGGTGCGCATTTCCGCTACCGACTGGACGCCTGGCGGCTGGACCGATGAGGACTCCGTAACGCTGGCAAGTGTGCTCAAGACCAAGGGTGTAGATCTGATAGACTGTTCTACCGGAGGAAACGTACCGCAGGCCGCTATTCCAGTGGGTCCGCTCTATCAGGTGCAGTTTGCCGAACGCATCCGGCGCGAAACCGGCTTGCCAACCGGCGCCGTGGGCCTTATTACCTCGGCGGCCGAAGCAGAAATTATCATTGCCACCGGGCAGGCTAATCTGGTACTGCTAGCCCGTGAGCTGCTGCGTGACCCGTACTTCCCGCTGCACGCGGCTCACGAGCTGGATGCCGAGGTAGCCTGGCCCGACCAGTATCTGCGGGCCAAGCCAAGGCGGTAGAGAGGCCGGGAGAAGCAGCCAACGGTAAGGCCGCCTTCGCTGAGGTAAATATTACCGGGCATGAGAGGCCGATAGACTTGCTTCGGCAAAACTTGTGGAATACGCCCGTAAAGAAAAAGTCACGCTGCAGCCTGCAGCGTGACTTTTTCTTTGTCAGTAAAAAAATATCGGGCAGGTTTGTGTTTGTATTTACGAATAGTTCGTAGTATTACGAAATAATCGTAAAAGCAGAATGGAACGACTTACCCAACCCGAAGAAGACGCCATGCGGGTTTTCTGGCAACTGAACGGCGGCTTCATCAAGGAGGTGCTGGAGCAGCTGCCTGAACCCCGGCCACCCTATACTACGCTGGCTTCTACGGTGCGTAACCTGGAGCGTAAAGGGTACCTGCGCGGCGAAAAGCTCGGCAATACCTTCCGCTTCACGCCCCTGATACCAGCCGAAGAGTACCGCAAGCGGTTTCTGGGCACCTTCGTGGGCGACTATTTCAGGAACTCCTACAAGGAATTAGTTTCCTTTTTCGCGCAGGATCAGAAAATCAGCGCCCAGGAGCTGCAGGAAATCATTGAGCTGATTGAGCGCCAGAAGCCGCCCCAGAAATGATACCGGACCTGCTCTTGTATTTGCTGAAAGCCAATGGGGTCTTGCTGCTGCTACTGGGTTTATACTACGCTTTGCTGCGCCGCCTTACGTTTCATCAGCTCAACCGAGCCTATCTGCTAGTTGCTGGTGGCTTCTCGATGCTGTACCCGCTGCTCGACGTGACGGTGGTGCTGCCGCAGCCGGCAGTACTCCGGCAAGTGGTTTTTCCGGTCTGGGCATTGCCGGGCAATGCGGGAGCCCCCGAGCCTGCTGCCGGCCCGAATTACGAATTCTGGCTGCTGGGAGCATACTGGACCGGGGTAGGGCTGCTCACGCTACGGCTGTTGCTGCAGGGGGCCTCGTTGGCGGGTATGCACCGGGCCTCGCGGCCGGCGGCTGCGGCGGGTGTGCCCTTCCGGGAGGTAGCCGCCGATGTCAACCCCTTTTCCTTTTGGCAAACGATTTACCTGAACCCCGCCCAGCACGGTCCCGCGGAACTGCCGGCTATTCTGCTGCACGAGCAGATACACGTGCGGCAGTGGCACACGCTGGATGTTCTCTTGGGCCACGGGCTGCGGATTGTGGGTTGGTTTGGGCCCGGCCCCTGGCTGCTGCTACGGGCCATGCAGGAAAACCTGGAGTTCATCACCGATGCGGCCGTGCTGCGGGCCGGGCAGGTGGATGCCAAGCAGTACCAGTACAGCCTCGTGCGGCTCAGCACCCTGGCGCCGGGCCCGGCGCTGGTAACGCCTTTCTCTTTTCTCATGCTTAAAACCCGTATCCAGATGATGAACGCCCAAAAATCTTCCCATCGGCAGGCGGCCCGCTATCTGCTGGTGCTGCCCCTGGCCCTGGCCCTGCTGAGCTTCTCCGCGCCCGAGAGGGCCGCGGCTATTCTTGCTCCCGTTACCAAAGCCGCGGCTTCGGCCTCCGATGTCACGACGCCCACGACCATCAGTGCCCTGCCGCCGGCCGCGCTGGCGCACATCGTGAAGCAGTATCCCGGCTACCGGCTCATTGGCGTATCGGAAGTGCGGGCGGCTGATGGCTCCAACCTGCGCTACCTGGCCGAAATTGCCATTGGCCGCCGTCCGGAAAAGGTGCTGTTCACGGAGAAAGGCGAGCCAGTAGCCGCAGTGACCGTAGAGCCGCTGTATTACGTGGATGGCAAAGTCACTTCCAAAAGCGAGGTCGACAAGCTTAACCCAAATGATTATGCAGATCTGCAGGTGTTCAAGGGGGAGCCGGCCCGTGCATTATTCGGCGACAAAGCCGCGGATGGTGTGGTAGTCATCACCACCAAGGCCAAGAGCAACTCCGCGGCCGTGCGGGAGCTGAACCAGCGCATAGCTGCCGTGGCACCGAAGCAGAAAGTGGACCTCAAAGAAGCGCTTACTCTGGTGAATGGCCAGGAAACCACTGAAGCGGAGCTGCGGAAAATCCCGGAATCAACCATCAAAGAAATGCGCATCCTGCAGGGGGCCGACGCCGAAAAGCAGTACGGCGCCAAAGGCCGCAAAGGTGTGGTTATCGTCACCACCAAGTAGCTGTTTCTGCGGCCGACGCGCTGCTATGCAAAAGGCCCGCTACTTTTCTGGTAGCGGGCCTTTTGATGTAATAATGTTTCTGTTGCAACGGTCCGGTGCGCGGCCGCTATAAGGTAAACTTCTAGGCAGGCCGTTGGGGCCGCTTCGACAGAATCAGGTTCGTGCGGAAGGTATTGAGCGACTCTTCCAGCCCCACCGGGTACACGTGCGGGTTGAGGAAGCGGCGGATGCTGGGGTCGAGGCTTTGTACCTCGCGCTGGGCGTAGGCGCGGCTATCCGACAGCGTGGGCAGTTGATGCACAAGTTCGCCGCGCCGGAAAATGGGCGCCAGCAGCTCCCGGTACTGCGCGTCGGGGCGTACGGGGCGGCGGCGGGTAGCATCCAGCGGGTCTACGAGAGTGAGCTGGTCGGGGAGGGGCTCAGCGGCGTTATAAAGCATGTCGGCGCGGGGCTGGCCCTTCTCGGTTTCGTAGCGTCGCACCTGCAGAATGCCGGGAATACTGGTTTTAGCCAGCTGCTCGGAGAGCTTGATGGTGAAGTCCCAGCCGGAATCGTCGGGTTTGCGCAGAGCGGCCAGCTTGTACACGCCTCCCAGGGCCGGCTGGTCGTAGGCCGTCACGAGCTGGGTACCGATGCCCCAGGTGTCGATACGGGCCCCCTGCTGCTTAAGGCTGGTAATGAGGTTTTCCTCCAGGTCGTTGCTGGCCACGATGCGTACGTTCTCGAAACCCGCCTCATTGAGCAAGGCCCGGGCCTCGCGGCTGAGGTAAGCCAAGTCGCCCGAGTCGAGGCGGATGCCGCCCAGCTCGTGGCCGTTGGCGCGCAGGTCGCGAGCCACTTTGATGGCGTGGCGTACGCCCTCCAGCGTATCGTAAGTGTCTACCAGGAAAACGGAATCATCAGGAAATGCCTCGGCGTATGCGGCAAAAGCAGTAGGCTCATCTTCGAAAGCCATAACCCAGCTGTGGGCGTGCGTACCTTTCACCGGAATGCCAAAGCGCTGCCCGGCCAGCACGTTGGAGGTAGCATCGGCCCCGCCCAGGTAAGCGGCTCGACTGGCACTCAGGCCCCCATCGGGCCCCTGGGCGCGGCGCAGGCCAAATTCCAGCACGGTATCCTGACCGGCTGCCTCACGGATGCGGGCGGCTTTGGTGGCAATAAGTGTCTGGAAATTAACCAGGGTAAGCAAGGCAGTTTCTACCAGCTGCGCCTGCAGCAGCGGCCCCTGCACCCGAATCAGCGGCTCGTTGCCAAACACCACGGTGCCCTCGGCAATGGCGTCCACGTCGCAGGTGAACTTCAGCTCCCGCAGGTAAGTCAGGAACTCCTGCGGAAACATAGGGGTGCCCTTGGCGCTTTGCAGGCTGCCGAGGTAGGCGAGGTCATCATCTGAGAAACGAAGGGTGGAGAGAAAATCGACGACGTAGGCCAGGCCGGCCGCCACGGCATAGCCCCCCCCGAATGGCGCCTTGCGGAAGTACAGGTGAAAGACCGCCTCGCGGTCCTGCAGGCCCTGCTTCCAATAGCCGTAGGCCATGGTTACCTGGTAGAGGTCGGTGAGCAGGCTGAGCGAGGAGGCGTAGAGGCCGGAGAGGGGAGCTGAGTTCATAGACGTGCGGAATGGCTGTGCGAGCTTACGCAAAAGCTGGGCGGGAAGTCGGAGGAGGGGCGTCCCAGCTAACAGTGTTTCTTTGTTGGAAGCATTGCAAGGCGCTTGGCAACAAGCGTTTGTATTTGATTTAGCTTTGCTGGTTAGCTTCTGTATCTGCCTGGAATAACCATACTTGGCGGGCTTTTTAGTCACATGGCTGGGAAGTCAAACTTAAAAATACGTACAAATACCTGCTGCGAATACGTAGGAATGCTGACGAAATGACGGCGCCTTTTGCGGAACTATGCAGTATCAACTACGCCAGGCAAAAGCGTAGCATCTGGTTCAACTACTGCTCTGTAAAAGGTATCGGACGTTTTATAAGTATTGTATTCTTAACCCCATCATCCTAGGTACTTGGTTTATGTGCACAAGGAACGAAAAGGGCTGGCAGTTTCTGCCAGCCCTTTTTTGTGCCTACTCTTTTCAGAAGTGCGGGAGTCTATACAATCAGCCCCTGGCGCACGGCATACTTGATGAGGGCCGCTGTGTTTTTCACCTGTAGCTTGTCCAGAATGTTCAGCCGGTGGGTTTCGACGGTACGCTTGCTGGTAAACAGCTGATCGGCAATTTCCCCGCTGGTCAGGCCTTCCCCGATAAGCTCCAGGATTTCCAGCTCGCGGGCCGAAAGCTCGGGAATATGAGGCGCGGGCTTGCGCGGGGCCATAACGTGCAGCCGGGCCAGCGCATTGAGGCCAATGATGGAGCTCAGAAAGGGCTTGCCCGCCGCTACCGTGCGGATAGCGTAAGCCAGCTCGTCGGCGTCGGCGGTTTTGAGGGCATAGCCTACGGCTCCGGCCGCCAGCATCTGGCTTACGTCCTCCTCCTGGTCGAGCATTGATAAAGCCAGTACTTTCACTTCGGGAAAACGCTGGCGCAGAAACGGCAGCGTGGCCAGTCCGTCGAGCACGGGCATGCCCACATCCATCAGCACCACATCGGCCGGGGTAGTGCTCAGCATATCCAGTAATTCCTGCCCGTTGGCAGCCTCCCCCACTACTTCCACTTCTTCCACCCGGGCCAGCAGGGCCCGCAGGCCGTTGCGCAGCAACGTGTGGTCATCCGTCAGAATGATTCGTATCATGCAGGGTCTATAGAAACAGCCGTTGAAGTGGTAAAAAATAGCATAACGGATATAATATCGATAAAATTGTAGCCCCGGCGGGAATCGAACCCACATCAAAAGTTTAGGAAACTTCTATTCTATCCGTTGAACTACGGGGCCAGACAACGCAGCTTCTGCAAAGTAACCGGAAAGAACCATGGAACCCAAACCAGCCTCCGCCTGCCCATCGTGCCGGGCCGTATTTCTTTCTTCGGCTGCGGCCGGTGGCCGGGGGTATGGGGCTGCTCGATGAACTGCGGACGGCCCGCAAAATAGCGGGCCAGCGCCGCGCCCAGGCCGACGCCCCGCAAGCCGCAGCTCAGCCGGCTTTGCTGTTTATCCCCGATATCAGCGGCTTCACGCGCTTTATCGAAGAGTCCGGCAATGACCGGGGCCCCTGGCTGATTGCCGATCTGCTGGAAATCCTCATCGAAGCCAACCTGCTGAACATGCAGGTCAACGAAATCCAGGGCGACGCCATCCTATTCTACCGGCTGGGGCCGCCGCCTTCCATTGCCGAGCTGGTGCAGCAGTGCCGCCGCGTGTTTCTGGATTTTCAGAACTACCTGCGCCTGATTGAGCGCGACACCGACTCGCAGCTGGCGGCCGTGGTGCGCGAGCATGCCCTCACGCTCAAAATGATTGTGCACTACGGGCCGGTACATGTGGCCCGCATTCGGGAGCACACCAAACTCATGGGCCGCGACGTCATCATCGTGCACCGGCTTTTGAAAAACGATGTAGTGGGCGACGAGTACGTGCTGCTTTCCCAACAGTACCTGGCCACGCAGTCGGTAGCGGCCGTGCGCGCGGCCTTCACCTGGACGCGCCTGCTGGCTGGCGTGAGTTCCTACGCTTACCTGGGCGACATTCCGTACCGCTATGCTCTCCTCACCCCGCTGCGCCTGCTGGTGCAGGGCGCTGATTTAGGCGGCCAGGGAAGCTCCAACGCCGTGCAGGTGCGGCGCGTGCTGCCTGTGGCGGCGGCCTACGCGCTGCGCGTGGTGAGCAACCTGCGGCTGCGCCCGCACTGGCTTACCGGGGCCCACGGCGTGCAGTATGATGTAACGAAAAGCAACCGCCTGGGCAGCACCTACAAAGTAGGACTCAACCGTGGACAGGTCGATTTTCAGGCGGTGCAGCACTTTGTGGGTGCCGAGCGGCTGGAATACGTGGAGAAGATTGCGCACTTCCGCATGTTTCCGAACTCGCTGCTATTCTTTTTTCTGGAAGAAATATCCGACCACGCCTGCCTCCTCACGCTGGAGTTTCGGTACGGACACGTAGCCGCCACCAGCCGACTGGTGCGCTTCGGGCAGCTGCGGCGGCTGCACCGGCTGCTGGGCTCCTCGGCCCACACCCTGGCCGGCCTCTGCCGCCGTCTGCGGAAGGGGGAGAATGGCTGAATGGGTTTCTGGTTGGGTGGTTGAATGGCTAGATGCTTTCTGGCTTTCGGCCATGACAAGGCGGCCGGCCAACCAGAAAACTATGCGGGCTTACATCTTATGCTTACATCTTATACAGCAGCACGATACCGAAGGAAATGGCCGTCAGGATCAGGCCGACCATGAAGATGGTGTAGCTGATGCGCAGCAGCCGGTATTTGCGCGAGAGGACTTCGCCCAGATAGTAAATGTCGGTTATCATGTTGGTATAGAGCATGTCCTTGTTACGCATCAGCTCGTGCATGCCCGCCTGAAAGTTGTCGAGCGAGAGGGTGGTGAAGTTGCCGAAAAACAGCAGGTTCACCCGGCGGTTGGTGGCAATCTGCGGGGAACGGCGCAGCCACTTAAAGCTGGTCACGTCGGGCTGGGCCGAAAGGATGGCCGTGACCACCGAGCCCAGGGCCGTGGCTACCAGCAAGCCCATAGGTATGGCCAGGATGGGGTTTTTGGTAAAGGCCGGGCCTACCTGGGAGGTTTTGGCACCCAGGTACGTGATGATAACCGACAGCATCACTGTGTTCAAGCTGATCATCATGTTGGCCTTCTGGTCGGCCATGCCCGAGAGCTGGATGTGCTGCCCGTAGGTAGAGCGAAACATGGTTTCGACGCCCCGCTTGCCCTCGGCGAAGTTCTCAACCTGCTCTTCCTCTTTTTTCTTTGCCTTTTTCTCCATCTTCTTGAGCAGGTCGCGCTGCTCCTTGATGTTGGCCTTGAACTGCTTGCGGTACCGCTCCTTGCCCGCATCGGAATAGAAATGCGCCGACGACAGAAAATCCAGCTGATACTCGGCCCAGTCGGGGTTGGAGTAGGTTTTGCCCAGGGTCGTTTCCCACTCAGTACGCAGCAGCTCGGCATTGCCAAAGAACTCCTCCCGGCCCATGCTGCTCATGTCGGCGTCTACCATGAGCTGCTGGAGCTCGGTTTTGGGCGTTTCGTCGCGGTGCGTGGCTTTAATGAGTTCCTGCACCAGCGCAATACGCTCGGCCGGATACTGCTGCTGCTGCAGCCACTGGGCCGCCAGCTCCATGCTGCGGAACTCGTGCCCGTCATACACCTCTGTGTAGCCCGTGTCGTGAAACCAGGCGGCCAGCTGCAGCACCTCTATATCTTCGGCCGACAGGCCGGCCGCCTCGCCCAGAGCCGTGGCCTCTTTGGCTACCGTGCGCGTGTGGCGCGGCGAGTGGTACACGAGCTGTTTTGGGAGCTTTTCTTCGAACAGCGTTTCCACGTAGGCCTTGGCCTGCTTAACGATTTCCGACTTGGGCTTTTTGACGGGGAGGGTATCGGGTGCTTCCATGAGTGAGGCGGCGCGGGGAAAAGACAGCGGGCAGCGGCGGCCCGCTGCGGAGCCGTTCTTTCCGCCTACAACGCGAATCGGGCGGGCGGGTTGTAAGCCCGGCAGCCCAACCGTACCGCGCTGCTTTGCGTACGGCAGCGCACAAGCATCAACGCAGGCGCTGCCGGGGCCGTATCCTGTCAGAGCCGGACCCGTTGGTAGCCTTCCCTTCGCGCCGGGTTGCTCCCGCCCGCCGTATCACCCTTTGTCTATGAAGATATTTTCCGCCTTTTGGGGTCTGGCCCTGCTGCTTGCGGGCAGCGCGGCGCCCGCCTGGGCTCAGAAAACCCAAACGCCGCATCCTACGCGTCCCAACTATCGGGGCGTGGGTAAAAACTGGGAGCAGCAAATTCCGCCCGACACCTCGCGCATCCGCTACTCGGTGTTTCTGATTGGGGATGTAGGCGCCCCCGCCCTTGACTCGGTAGGTGAGCCTTCCCTTAATTTCCTGCGGCGCCAGATTCTGGCGGCGGGCTCGCGCAGCACCACCATCTTCCTGGGCGACAACATCTACGAGTACGGGATGCCCGAAACCAAGGCCCTGGACCGCAAGACGTCGGAGAAGCGCATCATCGCGCAGCTCAACACCATGCGCAACTACGCCGGCGAGAAGTACATGATTCCCGGCAACCACGACTGGAAACAGGGCCTGAAAGGCAGCGTGGACCAGGTGAACCGCGAGCAGCAGTTCGTGGAGGACTTCATGCAGAAGGACTCGGCCGCCTTTGCCTACACCGGTGACTTTTTCATCCCGCGCGACGCCTGCCCCGGCCCGTTTGAGGTGCGCCTGCAGGACGACATCGTGATGATTGCCATCAACTCGCAGTGGTTTCTGCAAACCAACGAGCGGCCCTACGGCAGCAACAGCGGCTGCGGCGTAGAGGACGAAACCGACTTCTTCTCCCAGCTCGAAGACGTAATCCGGCGCAACGCGGGCAAGAACATCATGGTGGTGGCCCACCACCCGCTGTACTCCGACGGCATCCACGGCGGCTACTTCACCCTGGCCGACCATTTCTTCCCGCTCAGCATCGTTTATAAGTACGCGTTTATTCCGCTGCCCGTCATCGGCAGTATCTACCCCTTTGCCCGCAAGTATGGCGGCGTCAGCCAGGATATTCCGCACCCGCTCTACCAGCAGTACAAGAAGGGCCTGCTCGACATATTTGCCAAGTACCCCAACGTGGTGTACGCCGCCGGGCACGAGCACAACATTCAGTACTTCAAGGAAGGCAACCTGAGCCACATCGTGAGCGGCTCGGGCTGCAAAACCCAGCACGTGAAGCCCGGCGACGGGGGCGACGCCCTTTTCTCCGACAAGGAGAAAGGCTTTGCCCGCGTGAACTACTACAACAACGGCGAGGTATGGGTGGAGTACTATGTGCCCGAAGACAAAGGCGAAAAAGGCCGCTTAGTGTTCCGCACGCCCATGTACGCCCAGCAAACGGCTGTGGTCGACAGTTTGGCCAATGCGGGCAAAGTAAACCGCCCGGCCTTTGCTGATAGCACCAAAACTCTGGCCGTGAACCCGCGCTACAGCAAGCGTGGCGGTTTCCATAAAACCCTGTTTGGGGAGCATTACCGCGAGGAGTGGGCCACACCTGTGGCGTTTCCGGTGCTGGACCTGGCTACGGAACGCGGCGGCCTCACGCCCTACAAAACGGGTGGTGGCAAGCAAACGGCTTCCCTGAAAGTGCGCAACGAGGAAGGCCGCCTCTACACCCTGCGCAGCCTCAACAAAGACCCCGCCGCCGTACTGCCCGAGGCCCTGCGCGAAACGGCCGCCAAGGACATTCTGCAGGATCAGATTTCGGCCCAGCACCCGTATGCCTCCTTCGTGATTCCGCCGCTGGCTACGGCCGCCGGCATCCTGCACACCAACCCCACGCCCGTCTACATTCCCCGCGACCCGCTGCTGGGGCCGTACGTGGACCGTTTTGCTGACATTCCGGCCGCTATTGAGGAAGATGCCAAGGACGACCAAAGCAACGTGGAAAGCCTGGGCAACGCCACCAACCTGGTGGGCACCGATAAAGTGCTGGAGCGCCTGCGTGATGACAACGACAACCGCGTTAACGAAAAGGCCTTTGCCCGTTCCCGCCTCTTCGATATGTGGATTGGCGACTGGGACCGGCACGAAGACCAGTGGCGCTGGGCTGAGCGCAAGGACAAGGATGGCGACCGGAAATTCACGGCCGTGCCCGAGGACCGCGACGTGGCCTTTTTCAAGGGCGACGGGCTGCTACCGTACCTGGCTTCGCGCAAGTGGGCCATCCGCAACTTCCAGAACTTCGGCAAGGACTACGCCGACTATAAGGGTCTTAACCTCACGGCCCTGGCCAACGACCGGACCTTCCTGGCTTCAGTGAGCAAGAACGACTGGGTGAAGATTGCCCAGGAAATGAAGGCCAGCCTCACCGACGCCATCATTGACTCGGCCCTGCGCGACAACTGGGCGCCCCAGATTTACCGCTTGCACGGCCCCGAAATTGCCGCCAAGCTCAAGAGCCGCCGCGACCTGCTGCCCCAACTGGCCGCCGACTACTACGAGGTGCTGGACAAAATAGTGGAGGTGAAGGGCTCCGACAAGCGCGAGCAGTTTGAGGTGCAGCGCCTGCCCGGCAACAAAACCCGCGTCACGGTCACCAAAATCAATAAGGAGGGTGAGCGGAGCAAGCAGCTCTTCGATAAGACCTTCGACGGCGACGTGACCAAGGATATCCGCATCTACGGCTTTGCCGGCAACGACGTGTACCGCGTCACGGGTGAGTCGAAAAGCGGGCCGGTGGTACGCATTATCGGCGGCATAGAGCGCGACTCCATCACTGATAACTCCCGCGTGGGTGGGCTGGGCCACAAAACCCAGATCTACGACGCCGACACCAGCAACGTCATCAACGTGGGCAAGGAAGCCCGCCTGCGCCTGGAGCCCGGCACCGAAGTGAGCCGCTACGACCACCCTAACCGCGCCGACCGCAAGGACTACAAGCTGCCTTACTTCGGCCCGGCTCTGTACTTCGGCTACAACATCGACGACGGCCTGTTTGTGGGCGGCGGCGCTACCTACCGCACCTACGGGTTCCGGCGGGAGCCATTTGCCACCGAGCAGACGCTGGCCGCCAACTACGCCCCCAGCCGCAAGGCCTACAACGTGCGCTACACCGGCACCTTCACCGACGTCATCGGCGACCTGAACCTGAACATTACCAGCCAGCTTTACGGCCCACAGCTGCTGTACAACTACTTCGGCAAAGGCAACGACACCCGCAACGTATTGCTGGACTCCGACGATGACCGTATTACCAACCGCGACATCAACGAAACCTACCGCATCCGCTTCTCGCGCTTCAACTTTGCGCCGATGCTGGAGAAAGACGTGTTCAGCTTCCTGAAGTTTGGCTTTGGCCCGCAGTACGACCAGTGGCGCATCAGCCGGGAAGACCTGGGCCAGCAGATTCAGCAGGGCATCGATGAAGGCTACACCGGCGCTGCCTCGGGCATCCGCCCTTCCGATTTTCAAAACAACCGCTACCTCGGCGGCAAGGCTTATCTGAACCTGGATGCCAGCTCCTCACCCAAGAACCCGCGCATTGGCCTGCGCTGGTACAACTCGGCCGAGTACAACCGCCAGCTCAACGGCGAAAAGCTGCAGTATGGCCGTCTGGCCTCGGAAGTACGCTTCTACCTTTCGCCCAACTTCCCCTTCCAGCTCACCTGGGCCGGCCGCATCGGGGCCAACCGCAACCTGGGTGACTACCGCTTTTACCAGGCCAACACGCTGGGCGGCACCACCAACCTGCGCGGCTACCGTCGCACCCGCTTCGCCGGCCGCTCTTCGGTGTACGCCAACGGAGAAGTGCGCGTGCAGCTGTTCACCTTCAATGCCTATCTGGTGCCCGGCAAGTTCGGCATCTTGGGTCTGGCCGACGCAGCCCGCGTGTATAGCTCCCAGGATAAGCGCACCGGCCTGAAAGCCTTCCACACGGCCGTAGGCGGTGGGGTATGGGTAGATGTGCTCAAGCAGGCCGTTATCAACGCTACCTACTCCGTGGGCGAGGAAAACCTCGTCTTCGTGGGCTTCGATTTCCTCTTCTAATGCCTGGGGCCGGCCAGGTGGCTAGCCCCGCTCTTTTGCTTGCCTGCCATGATGTTTTTAGTTGCCCCGCGAAGTCGCCGACGCTTTTCTGCCTTCCTGACCGCTGGTCTGCTGACGGCCGGGCCGCTGGCGGTGGCGCAGGTGTACCCGCCTCCGGCTCCGCCGGCCTCCGATACCGTGGCGGCCGACCAGGTGGGCCGCGACCAGGAATTTGCCACGCCCTCGGTGGTAGGCATGGGCCCGAGCAAGGGCCTCGTGTTCCACTACGAGCGGATGCCGCGCTTCAACGTAGCCTCCGACAGCAAAGTGGGCACCCTGACGGACTACAAGGGCGAGGCCACGAAAAATGCCCGCCTCATCATCAAAGGCTACATTCCGTTTCTCAACCGCCCCCACCTGAAGGTGGTGATGGGCATCAACTACGAGCGGGAGGAGTTCCAGTTTGCGCCCTCGGCCAACTACCAGCTCTACCAGAATATCGAAGACAAGGGCCTGAAAGTACTGGGCGCTCAGCTGGCCGTTATCCGCCCCGTGAATACCACTAACTGGTATTTGTTTCGGGTGAAAGGTGAGCTGAACGGCGACTACACATCCTCGGAACTGAGCATCAAGGACTACCTGAAGGTGTCGTCGGAGTTTGTGTACGGCTGGAAGCGCAGCCCGCAGTTTTCCTGGGGTTTGGGTTTGCAGCTGGGCTACACCTTCGGGCGGCAGAGCATCTACCCGGCTCTGCTCTACAACCGCACCTTCAATGACAAGTGGGGCGTGGAGGCCCTGTTTCCGGCCCGCGTAACGGTGCGCCGCAACCTTTCCGACCGGTCCCTGCTTTTTGCCGGCTACTCCGTGGATGGCCTCAGCTACAACATCAAGCTGCGTGAGCCAATCACCAACGACGAGGGCCGGCAGCTGCGCACCCTGGAGCTGCGCGAAACCGAGGTGCGCGGCCGCCTGCGCTGGGAGCGGGAAATCTACGACTTCCTCTGGTTTGGCGTGGAAGGCGGCTACCGCTACAACTACGCCTTCGATGCCTTCGACCGCAGCAACAACGACCGGCGCAAAATCATCGACTCCAAGCTGGCCAACGCCCCCTACGCCAGCCTAGAGCTGTTCATTGTGCCCCCGCGCAAATTTTTGAACAAGACGCTTAATAAGTAAGCTGCTCGTCAGGAAAGCCAGGCATCTAAAAAGGCCCGAAGAACTATTCTTCGGGCCTTTTTAGATGCCTGTGACCAGCTTATGGCCTTCCGCCAGTAACTTCCACAACCCCTAAAACGACTTCCGGATTCCCACTAATGACTTCCGCAGCCTCGGCAGGAGTTTCCGAACATTCACCAACGACTTTCGGACATTCGCTAACGACTTCCGAAGCCTCGCCAAGAGCTTCCGAAGCCCCGGTAGTGACTTCCGGGTGCTCCCCGGCAGGTGCCGGGACAAGAGAAAGCACGGTGGTCCGACGCTGTGCCCTGGCGCCTAGCGCCGGCGGGTGCTGCGCTTTTTCAGGTAGGCGTAGGTGGCCGTTTGCGCCTGGATGCGGGGCGCCTGGGTATCGTCGTGGCCGATGAAGTGGTTGTGGAAGTCGCGGGACTTCACGTTGTCCTGGCGCTGGAGGTCCAGCAGGTCGCGCACTTCCTGGCGCACCGCGGGGTCGTAGAGAGGGAAGGCCACTTCCACGCGCCGGTCAAGGTTGCGCACCATCCAGTCGGCGGAGGCCACGTACACTTTCTCCTCGCCGCCGTTGCCAAATACGTACACCCGCGCGTGCTCCAGGTAGCGGTCCACAAGGCCCCGCTGGTGCAGGTTCTCGCTCTGGCCCGGCACCTGGGGCACCGCGCACGAAATACCCCGAATCAGCAGCTCCACCCGCACCCCAGCCTGGCTGGCATCATACAGGCGCTGAATCATGCTCTCATCCTGCAGGGCGTTCAGCTTGAGAATGATGTAGGCGTCGTTTCCGGCCTGAGCCTGGCGGATTTCCTCGTCGATGAGGGCAATGAGCTTTTCGCGCAGCTCAAATGGGGCCACGAGCAGGTGCTCGAACCCGGTTTGCGGCACCCGGTCCACGAAAAACCGGAACACGCGGCCTACCTCGTGGGTCAGCCGCTCGTCGGCGGTGAGCAGGGCGTGGTCGGCGTAGATTTCACTGGTTACCTCGTTGAAGTTGCCGGTACTGAGCATGGCGTACTGGCGCGAACGGTCGTTTTCGACGCGGGTAATGAGCACCAGCTTGCTGTGTACTTTCAGCTCGGGCACCCCGTAAATGACGTTGGCGCCGGCGCGCTGCAGCTTCTCGGCCCACTTGATGTTGGATTCCTCGTCGAAGCGGGCCTTCAATTCTACCACTACCGTCACCTGCTTGCCATTTTTCACGGCTTTCAGCAGGGCCTTGGCTACCTCGCTTTTGTCGGCCACCCGGTACAGCGTGATGCTGATGGCGGATACCGCCGCGTCCTGGGCGGCTTCGCGCAGCAGGCGCAGCACCAGATCGTAGCTTTGATAGGGAAAGTGCAACAGGTGGTCCTGCTTGGCAATGGCATCCAGGAAGGAGCCGGTGCGCGGCAGCGTGGGATGCCTGAGGGGGGGCTGGTTCGGATACTTCAGCTGCGGCAAACCCAGGTCGGGAAAGCCGAAAAAGTCCCGGAAATTGTGGTAGCGGCTGCCTTCCACCAATTCACTTTTGTCGATGTTGGTTTTCTGCTGCACGGCGCGCAGCACCTCGCGGGGCATGGCCGGGTCGTAGAGCAGGCGGGCGGGGTAGCCGGTTTCGCGCTTCTGCAGGCTGCTCTTGATTTTGGCCAGCAGGTTGCCCGAAACCTCTTCCTGAATATCCAGCTCGGCATCCCGGGAAATCTTGATGGCGTGCACCTGCACCCGCCCGAACCGGGGAAACAGCTCCGCTGCGCAGCACCGAATCACATCGTCCAGAAACATTACGTAGCGCTCCTCGCCCTGGTCGGGCAGGCGCACAAAGCGGCCGCCGTGGCGTTTGGTGGGCAGCTCCATCACCAGCACCCGCTCGTCCTCCTCACCCTTCTTTTTCTGCAGGGGCTGCGTCAGCAAGAAGGTGAGGTACACCGTCTGGTCCTTCAGAAACAGGTGGTGCAGGGTATCGTCAAGGATAACAGGCGACAGCAGATCCTGCACCCGGTCCCGGAAATACTGCTGCACCCACGGGCGCTGCTCGTCGGTGAGGTCGTGCTCGTTGATGAGGTGGATGTGCTGGGCGTGCAGCTCCGGCAGAAGCTGGTTGCGAAACGTGTTGCCGAATTCCTGCTGCTGGCGGCCTACTTCGCGCAGTACGTCATCCAAGTGCTGGGCCGGGTCTTCGCCCAGCTTGGCCAGGGTTTTCTTCTTGAGCTTGAGCAGGCGGCGGATGGTGGCTACCCGCACCTTGAAGTACTCGTCGAGGTTGGAAGAAAAGATGGCCAAAAACTTCAGCCGCTCCAGCAGAGGTACCTGGGGGTTCTGGGCCTCCTGCAGCACGCGGTAGTTGAAGGAAAGCCAGCTTAGCTCCCGGTCCTGGAACCGGGGCAAGGTGGAGGTAGGCTGATGGCTCATGAGGCAGGGGAAAGGGAGGATGGCCGGTTAGCCCCGGTGGTGCTTGGGCGCGTCGAAAAAGTAGTATTCGGCGTTGGTGCGGTCCAGGTTCTGCCAGCGCCCGATGTCGAACTTCAGGCACACCACCGCGGCTGTGGGCATCTCGGGAATGGCGCTGGGCGAAAGCAGGTTGGCAAAGTCGGTGATGGTATTGTTGTGGCCGATGAGCAGCACCGCGTCAGCCTCGTCGGGCAGCTCGCGCACCACGGCCAGCAACTCCAGCGGGTCGGCGCGGTAAATACGCTCCTCTACTTTGATCTGCTCGTGCGGGTATTGTAGCTCCTTGGCTACCAGCGCCGCCGTGCTGAGGGCACGCACGGCCGTGCTGCTCACCAGCAAATCCAGCTGAATCTGGCGCTCGGCCAGGGCGCGGCCCATAGCGGGAACATCGTCGCGGCCCCGGTCGTTGAGAGGCCGGTCGTGGTCGGAAAGGTCTTCGAAGCTCCAGCTGGATTTGGCATGGCGCATCAGGTACAGGGTCTTCATAAGCAGGGCAGGAAAGCGTAGCGCGCTTCTTTACTGCCGACCTTGGCAAATGGTTCTGTATCAACTCAAGATTAACCGGTAAATAAAAAGGCCCGCTGCGGAGCGGGCCTTTTCTGGGTGAGTGAGCTGTGGAATAGGGAGGGTGCATTCCCGTGCTGCAACAACGGGGGCGCTAAGAACGCAATTAATTGGTGATTCCACTACCGCGTAGCGGGAAAAAGCGCGGCTCAGCCCGCAACGGTAGGTCAACTATTGCGTTTCGTTCCAGCCTTCGGCACTCTGGCCGGGAAAGCGCTGCGCGTGCAAAGCCGATACATGCCGCACCAGCAGGGCCCGCAGCTCGTCGATGTTGGTGCGCTCCGTGGCCGAAATGAAAATTACCGGGTCGTGGAGCTTAGCCATGTAGGTGGCCTGGAGCTGCTCCAGCGTGGGCCGGGGCACGTGGTCTTCGTCGGGATTCATGCCTTCGAAGTCGTGGGGCGTGTCGGCCGCGGCGGCATCGTACTGGTCAATCTTGTTGAAAACGAGCAGCATGGGCTTGTCGGCTGCCCCGATATCCTTGAGCGTATCGTTCACCACGGCAATGTGGTCTTCGAAGGCGGGGTGGGCAATATCCACTACGTGCACCAGCAGATCGGCCTCCCGGATTTCATCCAGCGTGCTTTTAAAGCTTTCGATCAGGCGGGTGGGCAGCTTGCGGATAAATCCGACGGTATCGGACAGCAGGAAGGGCGTGGCCTCGAGCACCACTTTGCGCACGGTAGAATCCACGGTGGCGAAGAGCTTGTTTTCGGCAAACACGTCGGCTCGGCTCAGCAGGTTCATAATGGTGCTTTTGCCCACGTTGGTATAGCCCACCAGTGCTACCCGCACAATGCCCGTGCGCGACTTGCGCTGGGTGTGGCTTTGCTTGTCGAGCTCTTTGAGGCGCTCTTTCAGGAAGTCAATTCGTTCCCGCACCACGCGGCGGTCGGTTTCAATTTCGGTTTCCCCCGGTCCGCGCTGGCTTACGCCGCCCCCACGCTGCTTGTCCAGGTGAGTCCAGAGGCCGGTGAGGCGGGGCAGCAGGTACTGGTACTGGGCCAGCTCCACCTGGGTGCGGGCCGTAGCCGATTTGGCCCGGCTGGCGAAAATGTCAATGATGAGCAGGGAGCGGTCCACGATTTTCACCTGCAGCTCGGCTTCCAGGTTGCGCAGCTGCGAGGGCGAGAGGTCATCATCAAAAATGACCATGCTGGTACCGCTGTGTTGCACGTAGGCCTTGATTTCCTCGAGCTTGCCCTCCCCCACAAACGTGCGGATATCGGGCTTTTCGAGGCGCTGCACAAAGCGACGCGTCACCACCGCGCCGGCGGTTTCGGTGAGGAAGGCCAGCTCATCGAGGTATTCCTGGGTGAGGGCATCGGCCTGGCGCTTGTCGGGCACGGCCACCAGCACGGCCGTTTCCTGCTGCCGGGCGGTTTCGTAAGTAGCGTCTTTGTTGCCCTGGGCCAGAATGCGGCCGGCGCGGCCCTTGGCCGTATCCACGGCGCCGGGATGGCGGGTACTGTTTTGGCGACGTTTGGAGGCGGGTTTGTTGGCCATAATGCAGAAGCGGGAAAAGAAAAGAAGCCTGTCAGGCAGCAAACTTCTTACGGGGAAAACAGCAAAGAGATAATGAGGGCATAGGCAACGGCCGCTCTGTCTCCATCAACTGATATTAAGTACGCGTCACCTCATCACGGCTTACTTCAGCGACAGTGAATAGGCAGTTACCTGCTCTATCTGCTCGGGGCTGAGCTGGTTTTTGAAGCCGGGCATGTTGCCCAGGCCGTTCGTGACCATGTACACCCGGCCGGCCTGGTTGAGGTTGCTCTTGGTGAGGTCGTGGGCGCCGTTGAGGCCGCGTTTGTCGTCGGAGCCATGGCAGGGCGTGCAGTTCTGCTCATACAGGGCCTGGCCGGGGGCCAGCACCTGGCCGGCGGCCACCGTGGCATTGGGCTGCCGGCCGGGCTCCTGACCCTGGCAGCCAGCCAGCAAAGCCGCGCCGAGCAAGCCAGTGAGCAGAAAAGAGCGGGGAGTACGCAGAGAAGACATCATATTGGCAGCAAACAACGTAACGCGGCGCAAAATAACCGAAACTACGCCGCAAGGCCGGCCGAGCCGCCCGCAACGCCTACCTTTGCGCTCCGAACTCTCTCTGCTGCATGCGCGTCGCCATTGTCATCAATACCTCCTGGAACATCTGGAACTTCCGCCGCAGCCTGGTGAAAGCCCTGCAGGCCGCCGGCCATGAAGTGCTGGCCATAGCCCCGCCCGATGCCTACTCTGAGCGGCTGGAAACCGAGCTGGGCTGCCGCTACGTGCCTATTCTGATGGAAAACAAGGGCACCAACCCGGCCAAAGACGCCCTGCTCACGCGCCGGTTCTACCAGATCTACCGGCGCGAGCGGCCCGATGTGGTGCTGCAGTACACCATCAAGCCCAACATCTACGGCACGCTGGCCGCCAAGCTGGCCGGTATTCCCAGCGTCAACAACGTATCGGGCCTGGGTACGGTGTTCATCGTGAAAAACCTGGTGAGCAAGGTCGCCCTTGGGTTGTACCGCTTTGCATTCAAGTTTCCGCGCCGCGTGTTTTTCCAGAACGACGACGACCGGCAGCTGTTTCTGGATCATGGCCTGGTGCAGAAAAGCATTACCGACTTGTTGCCCGGCTCCGGTATCGACACCGCTGCCTTTCAGCCCGCCACCACCTTTCAGCGTCACCAGCCTTTCACCTTCCTGATGATTGCGCGCGTGCTCTACGAAAAAGGCGTGGAAGAGTACTTTGAAGCTGCCCGTCTGGTGCGCGAAGCCATGCCCGGCACCCGGGTTCAGCTGCTGGGCGGCATTGATGAAAGCGGGGGCGTAGGCGTGAAGCGGGCCGTATTTGAGCAGTGGCTGCAGGCCGGCCACGTGGAGTACCTCGGCACTTCCGACAACGTGGCGGCCCACATTGCCCAGGCCGATTGCGTGGTGTTGCCCAGCTACCGCGAAGGCACGCCCAAAACCCTGCTGGAAGCCGCCGCCATGGGCAAACCCATTGTAACGACGGACGTGCCCGGCTGCCGCGAAACCGTGGTAAACGGTGTAAACGGCCTGCTCTGCCAGGTGCGCAGTGGCCCCGACCTGGCCGAAAAAATGCTGCAGGTACAGCGCATCCCTGATGCCGGGCTAGCCGAAATGGGCCGCGCCAGCCGCCAGTTGGCCGTGGAGAAGTTTGATGAGCAGATTGTGCTCGATAAGTACCTGCGCGTGGTGCAGGAAGTAGGCCGGCGCCCCTGATTTTTAACTTTTCTGTTTGATAGTTTTCTCTTACTGGCTGGTATGGAGTTTCGGTATTTTGATATTCCTGGCGTGGTAGAAGTGCTGCCGCGTGTGTTTGGCGACGTCCGCGGGGCCTTCTTCGAATCGTTCAGTGAGCAGCGTATGCGCGAGGCCGGCATCGTGGGCGAGTGGGTGCAGGACAACCAGTCGCGTTCCGACCGGGGCGTAGTGCGGGGCCTGCACTTTCAGAAGCCGCCCCACGCCCAGGCCAAGCTGGTGCGCGTAGCCGCCGGCCGCGCCCTCGACGTTATCGTGGATATTCGCCGCGACTCGCCCACCTACGGGCAGCACGTGGCCGTGGAGCTGGATGCCACCCGCTACAACATGCTGTATGTGCCCGTAGGCTTTGCCCACGGCTTCGCGGCCCTGGAAGACAACACGCTTTTTCTCTACAAGTGTACCAACTACTACGCCCCCCAGGCCGAAGGCGGCCTGCTCTGGAACGACCCTGCTCTGGGCATCCAGTGGGGCGTAGAAAATGCTACCATTTCCGCCAAAGACCAAGTACTTCCCCTGCTGGCCGATCTGGACAGCCCGTTTTAACCACAGATTGCGCGGATCCGTGGTTTAAAGCAACTCTACCAGCGTTTCCAGACCCATGCCACGGGAGCCTTTCACTAGGATCTGCTGACTCTGAGGCGTGTTGTGTGCCAGCCAAGCAGCGGCTTCGGCTTTGGTAGGGAAGTGGTGGAAGCCGGGGCGGCGGGCGGCGGCTATTTCGGCGCCACACAGCACCACCGAGCCAAACCCGTAGCTGGCTAGCTGCTCACCCAGCGCGTGGTGCTCGGCCGCACTTTCCGGGCCCAGCTCAAACATGTCCCCCAGTATCACCATTTTGCTGCTGAGCGCGCCGGGGCGGCCAGCAAAGCTGGCCAGGGCCGCTGCCATGCTGCTGGGGTTGGCGTTATAGGCATCCAGCACTAGCTCGTTGTGCTCAGTGCGCACCAGCTGGGAGCGGTTATTGGTGGGCGCGTAGCCGGCCAGAGCGGCCGCAATATCATCCGCCGGTACGCCGAAATGGGCGCCCACGGCAGCGGCGGCGGCCAGGTTCAGGAAGTTGTAGCCCCCGTTTATCTGAGCTTCAACTGGAGTACCATCAAACAGGCGCAGCACCACATGCGGCGCCGCGCTAAGCAGCTCGGCCGGATAGGTGTCGGCCAGGCCGGGGTAGGTAATCTGTTGCGCCACAACCTGGGCACGTTCCATCACCTTCGCATCGGCCGTATTTACGAAGGCCGTTCCTTCGTGCGCCGCTAAGTACTGCCACAGCTCGCCTTTGCCCCGCGCTACGCCCTCAGTGCCGCCAAATCCTTCGAGGTGAGCCTTTCCAATGTTGGTGATGAGCCCGTGAGTGGGTTCGGCAATGCCGCAGAGCAAGGCAATTTCGCCCTGGTGGTTGGCCCCCATTTCTACAATGGCCACCTCGTGCTCCTGCGGCTGGATGCTGAGCAGCGTGAGCGGCACGCCAATGTGGTTGTTGAGGTTGCCGCGCGTGTACTGCACCCGGTAGCGCCGGCTGAGCACGGCGTGCAACAGCTCCTTGGTAGTGGTTTTGCCGTTGGAGCCCGTCACGGCCAGCACGGGGCCAGTAAACTGGCGGCGGTGCTCCCGGGCCAGCTCCTGCAAAGCCACCAAAGGGTCGGGGGCGTAGGTGTAACGGTCCGGGGACTGGGCGGCCAGCTCGGCATCGTCTACCACCGCAAACCGCGCCCCCTTGGCTAGGGCCTGCGGAGCAAAGTCGAGGCCCCGGAAGCTGGGGCCATTCAGAGCTACGAACAAGGTGCCATTCTGGGGCTGGCGCGAATCGGTGCTGACGCCGGAACTGGCCAGGAAGCGGGAATAGAGAGCAGAAGGCGCGGCCATAAAAAGCAAGGGTGTAACTTCCGGCGGGGCAGCGGTGTTGGCTGCTAAAACCGCCTTCCGAATGATTCGACGCGTAAGACTAGGACTACTTGCCGGGCTGCTGGCCGCCGGCACGCTCGGGGCGCGGGCGCAGCAGGCAGTTAGCTGGGGCCTGGAGTACCAACCGCTGGCAAAAGTAGCACACGGCTCCGAGACGTTGCCCCTGGCCTGGGCCGGTGGCTTCAACGCTCCGCAGTTCTCCTCCATCGACCTCAACCAGGACGGCCAGAACGACCTGTTTGCCTTCGACCGCATGAGCAACCGGGCCACCACCTACCTGAATGTAACCGACGCGGCCGGTCAGCACAGCTGGCAGTACGCTCCGCAGTATGAAGCCCTGTTCCCGGCCGACATGCGCAACTGGGCCCTGCTGCGCGACTACAACTGCGACGGGCGCCCCGACCTCTTCACTCACGCCAACGGTGGGGATATTCGAGTCTACCGCCAGGACGTAGATGCGCAGGGGCAGCTGAAATTTACCCTGGTCAGCAGTCAGCTGCAGTTTTTCAACTCGGCTACCAACAGCGGCAATATCTTTGCCGGAGCCTACGACGTGCCTTCCATTGATGACGTGGACGGAGACGGCAAACTCGATTTGCTGCTCGTGGATTTCGTGTCGACTTCCACCGTGAGCTGGTACCGCAACGTGAGTGCGGCCTGCGGCGGCCTCAGCTTCCGGCTCGAAACCAACTACTGGGGCCGCTTCAACTCCTGCCTGGCTTCCTGCACCAGCTTCGTGTTTGAGGCACAGTGCCGCGCCGCCGCGCCTCAGCACACCGGCGGCTTCGTGCTGACTTCCTTTGACCTGGACGGGGACGGCGACCGGGACCTGCTCACGGGCCGCGACCAGTGCCCCGAGCTGGTGAGCCTCCGCAACGATGGTACCTCCGCGCAGGCCCTGATGAAAAGCGCTGGCCAGAACGCGCAGTTTCCGGCGGGCACCACGCCCGTGCGGCTGCCAAACTTTCCCGGTGCCTACTTCGCCGACGTGACCTTCGATGGCCGCCCCGATTTGCTGGTGACACCCACGCTCATCAACAATGCCGACCAGGTGGCCCTGCGCCAGAGCACCTGGCTTTACGCCAACACCGGCACGGCCGCGGTGCCCGCCTTCACCTACCGCCAGCCCGATTTTCTGCAGGGCCAGATGGTGGACGTGAGCGAGGCCGCCACGCCCGCCCTGGCCGACATGGACGGGGACGGCCGGCTGGATTTGCTCGTGGCCAGCGCCGGCGACGTACCCAGCGGCGGCACCTACCACGCCGCCCTGCACTACTACCGCAACGAAGGCACGGCGCAGGAACCAGTCTTCAAGCGTGTGTCGGAAGACTATCTTGGGCTGGCGGCCAAGGGCTTCACTAACCTGAAACCGACTTTCGCCGACCTCAATAAAGATGGTGCCGTGGACCTGGCCTTCGGGGCTTCGCTGAACGGCACTTCTCGCCTGTGGTATCTGCTTAA
The DNA here is from genome assembly GCF_015773195.1 of Hymenobacter guriensis. GTDB lineage: Bacteria > Bacteroidota > Bacteroidia > Cytophagales > Hymenobacteraceae > Hymenobacter > Hymenobacter guriensis. The sequence goes on along the minus strand of NZ_JADWYK010000011.1, from coordinate 105,466 downwards.
CCAGGCCGCGGCCGGCCAGCCTGCCCGTTTCGAACTCACCCAACTCAAAGAAGCGGCTGGCCTTGGTAACCTCATTGGCCTGGCCCCAGCCTTCGCCGACCTCAACGGCGACCAGTACCCCGATCTGGTGGTGGGTACCAACGAAATCAGTGGTACCGGGGCCCTGCGCTACTACCGGCAGGTGCCCGGCGCCGAGCTGCAATTTACATTAGTGACGGACGATTTTGGGCAGGTGCGCACCGCCGATGACTATGTGCCTACGAACCTGCAGCCGCTGCTGGTCGATCTGGATGGCGACGGTAAGATGGACTTGCTGACTTCCGATAACTCGGGTGCTGTCCGCTTTTTCGCCGATGTGGCCGCCCAGACCGGCGCCTTCACCGGGCGCACGGATTTGTTTTACCAGCCTCTCACCGGGCAGTATGGCTCGGCCCGCCTGGGCAGCTCCACCAGCCTGCGCCTGGGCCTGGCCGCCGCCGACCTCACCGGCGACCAGCAGCCGGAACTGCTGATTGGGTTGGAGGAAGGGGGCTTGCAAAGCTTCCGCCTCCGCCGCGACGTAGAAACGGCCACCCGGCCCGCCAAAACAACGTTCAGCTTTCAGGTGTACCCCGTGCCCGCTACCGACCACCAGGCTACCGTAGAAACGCCTGTGCCCACCCGCCTCACCGTGCTGGACCTCACCGGCCGAACGGTGCGCACGGTGGTGGCGCTGCGGCGCGTGCATCAGCTGGAACTTCAGGGGCTGGCCAAGGGTGTTTATGTGGTGCGTGCCGAAGCTGCGAATGGGCAGCTGGCTACCCGCCGCCTGGTAGTGCGGTGAGAGGGCTATGAGGAGGAGAGAAATTATGAAGCCCGTCATGCTGAGCGAAGCCGAAGCATGACGGGCTGTAGGGCTTTAACGGATTTGTTACTACTCCTCACTTACACTTACAGCAGGGTGAACGGGTCAGCGTCCTGCAGGGCAGGGAAGCGTCGGCGGTACGCATCCAGCTCGTTGCGACGCAGGGTGCGCGTGATGCTGGTTTCGTGGTTGCCGACTTCTACCAGATACTCACCCTTCATATCCAGCAGAGCCGAGTCGCCGGCGTAGTGCTGGCCTTGGCTGTCCATGCCCACGCAGTTGACCCCGAGCGTGTACGCTAGGTTTTCGATGGCACGGGCGCGGAGCAGCGTCATCCAGGCGGTGCGGCGAATGGCCGGCCAGTTGGCCATGTAAATCAGCAGGTCGTAGGGCTGCTCGGCCGAGTTGCGGCTCCACACCGGAAAGCGCAGATCGTAGCAGATAAGGGGCCGAATGCGCCAGCCGCGCCACTCCTCCAGCAGCAGGGCGGTGCCGGGCGTGTAGGTGTCCTGCTCCCGGGCAAACGTGAACAGGTGGTGCTTGTCGTAGTGGCTGTACGTGCCGTCGGGGCGCACCCAGAACAGGCGGTTGTAGAAGCGCCCGTCGTCCCGCACCATCAGACTGCCCGTCACCACCGAGTCATGTCGGGCAGCCACCTCCCGCATCCAGGCCAGGCTAGGGCCTTCCACCGGCTCAGCCAGCGCCTCGGCTTCCATGCTGAAGCCCGTGCTGAACATTTCGGGCAGCACGATAATGTCCGAGGAAAACGACAGCTGGCTAAGCAGGCGGGTAAGCTCGGCACGGTTGGCCTCAGGCTGATGCCATTGCAGGGCAGCCTGCACGAAAGAAACGGTTAAATCCGACACGGTAAGGAAGTTGAGCAGAGACGAATATGGAGAGGAAGCGGGCGGGCTGTTCACTGATGACCTGAAAAGCCAGCAGGCAATGCAATAGGAGATAAGTGCGGAATTCTTGGATTAAGGTACGTGCGATTCAGAAGATAACAAAGCAGTTGCTTGTTGTCAGTTTCCGGTTGCCAGTTGACAGTAGCCGACCCAAGCCCCAGCTCCCTCTTTCGAAAAGGAGCCGGGGAGCCGGACGTGGAACTGTGCAGTGCCCATGAGGCTGCTCCAACAACAGACAACTAAAAACCAGCAACTGACAGCTCATAACCGGCTTAGCCGCTCAGCTGCTGCCTGCAGGGTTTCGTCGCGCTTGGCAAAGCAGAAGCGGATAAGGCCGTCGTCGTGTCCATCGTGGTAGAAGGCCGACACCGGCACCACTGCCACCCTGGTTTCGGCGGTGAGGCGGCGGGCAAACTCTACGTCGGGTAAGCTCGAAAGCTGCCGGTAGCGGGCCAGCTGAAAGTAGGCGCCGGCCACCGGCAGCAGCTCGAAGCCGGTATCGGTCAGCAACTCCGCAAACAGGTCGCGCTTGTGCTGGTAGAAGCCGGGCAGTTCCCGGAAGTGGTCGGCGTGGGAAAGAACATCGGCTAAGGCGTGTTGGGTGGGCGTGTGCACGGCAAACGTGAGGAACTGGTGCACCCGCCGCACCTCGGCCGTGAGGGCCGGCGGAGCCACGCAGTAGCCCACCTTCCAGCCGGTGGCGTGGTAGGTTTTGCCAAACGACGACAGCACAAAGCTTCGCTCGGCCAGCTGCGGATGCTGCAGGGCGCTGCGGTGCGGCTGCCCGTCAAACACCATGTGCTCATATACCTCATCCGACAGCACTAGTGTATCCGTGTTTTCGAGCAGCGCCGCCAGCGTGTTCCAGTCCTCGGCCGTGAGTACCGCGCCACTGGGGTTGTGCGGGGTGTTGAGCATGATAAGCCGGGTGCGCGGCGTAAGGGCCGCTGCTACCTGGTCCCAGTCGGGCCGGAAGTCGGTGGGGCGCAGGGGCACGTACACGGGTCGGCCGCCCTGCAGCCGGATGGCGGGACCGTACAAATCGTAGGCGGGCTCCAGCACCAACACGTCGTCGCCCGGATGCACCACGGCTGCCAGCACCGCGTACAGGGCCTCCGTAGCTCCGCTTGTGATGGTAATTTCGGTGGCCGGGTCGGGAGCGGGTACCCCGTAAAGCAGGGCGGTTTTGTGGCTGATGGCCTCGCGCAGACGGGGCAGGCCGGGCATGGGCGCGTACTGCTGATGACCGGGCGTGGTGGCGTGCCGGGCCAGGTCCTCCAGCAGCTCCTGCGGCGGGTCGTAGTCGGGGAAGCCCTGGGCCAGGTTGATGGCGCTGTGCTCCTGGGCCAGCTGCGACATCACGGAGAAAATGCTGGTGCCTACGTCGGGCAGCTTGGAGAGAAGGGCAGGAGTGGGCATGCGGGCCGGAAAGAAGGTCGGATAGAGGCCGTAATCTACGCCGAAGAATTTACCCCGACGCCTCCTGAAAACGCCCGCGCTACAAAGTCAAAACCTTGGGCTGCCTCGCCGGAAATGCCGTCAACGCGCTACCTTGCCACCTATGCGCGTGTGGTTCTGGCTTGCTTTCCTTAGTGGTGTGCTGATGGCGGCTCCGGCCGTGGCCCAGCAGTTTCCGGTGCTCAACCAGAATCCGCCTTCGTTGCGCTGGTTTGAGGTGCGCACGGCCCACTTCCGGGTGCTGTATCCGGCCGGCTTCGAGCAGCGGGCCCAGCGCACGGCCCAGCGGCTGGAGCAGGTGTACGAGCCGGTAGGTGCCTCCCTGGGCGTGCGGCCCCGGCCCGTGACGGTGGTGCTGCAAACCCAGAACACCATCGGCAATGGCTTCGTGACGGTGCTGCCGCGCCGCTCCGAGTTCTTCACCACGCCGCCCCAGGACCCGTTTCTGTCGGGCACCATCGACTGGCTCGACCAGCTGGCCATCCACGAGTACCGCCACGTGGTGCAGTACGAAAAGCCCCGGCAAGGCGCGTCGCGGCTGGCGTACTGGCTGTTTGGCTACGGCGGGCTGGGCACTACCACCATCGGCGTGCCCGACTGGTTTGCCGAGGGCGACGCCGTGGGTACCGAAACCATTCTCACGCGCAGCGGCCGGGGCCGCATTCCGGCTTTCGACGTGGACCTGCGGGCCAATCTGCTGGCGGCGCGGCGCTACACCTACGCCAAGGCCGTGGCCGGCTCTTACCGCGACAACGTGCCCAACCACTACGTGCTGGGCTACTTTCTGACTTCCTATGCCAAGCACCACTACGGCCCCGACGTGTGGGGCCCCGTACTGGACCGCTACTACCGGTTCCCGGCTTACCCGTTCTCGTTTTCCAACAGCCTGCGCCGTACCACTGGCCTGCGGGTAGAAGACTTGTACCGCCGCACCCTCGCCGAGCTGGATTCCACCTGGCGACGCCAGACCGCCGCAGCCATGCCTGCGCCAGCCGGTCTGGCCCCGGCGTACTTCGCCACCCAGCCAGAGCGCCGCGTTTTCACCCAGTATCAATATCCACAGTACCTCAACGACAGCACCGTGGTAGCCCTGAAAAGCGGCCTCGGCGACGCGGCCCAGCTGGTGCTGCTGCACCAAAGTGGTCGGGAGCAGCCGCTGCACATGCCGGGCCTGCTCAATCTGCCCGAAATGCTGTCGGTAGGCGGGGGCAAGGTGTGCTGGCCCGAGTACCGCTACGATGCCCGCTGGCTGCAGCGCGTGTATTCCGAGCTGCGGGTGCTGGATGTGGCTACGGGCAAGGTTACGCGCCTTACGCCCCGGGGTCGCTACACCGCCGCCGCGCTTTCGCCGGATGGCACGCGCCTGCTGGCCGTGCGCACCGACGCTGCCTACCGCACCGAGCTGGTAGTGCTGGATGCCCGCACCGGCCAGGAGCTGCAGGTGATGCCCAACCCCGACAACCACCAGCTGCAGCAGCCTCGTTGGAGCGCCGATCAGCGCCGGGCTGTGGTCGTTACACTCAAGCCCGCTGGCAAGGCGTTGGAAGAAATTGACCTGACGACGGGCCAGCGCCGGGAGCTGCTGCCGGCCGCTGAACTCAACATCAGCCACCCCCAGCCCTGGGGCGACTACGTGCTGTTTAACTCCCCGCAGTCGGGCCAGGACCAGGTGTACGCCGTGCATACCGGCACCGGTCAGCGCCTGCAGGTCACCCACGACTCCCTGGGGGCCTACCACGGGGCCGTAGCACCAAACGGGCAGCGCCTGGCGTTTCACGTATTCCGGAGCACCGGCAGCCGGGTGGCCGAACTGCCGCTGAACCCCGCGCTTTGGACGCCCGCCGCCCCCGGCCACGACCCAGCCGCCTACATAGAGCCCGTGGTGCAAACTGATGCCGGCGCCCGGCAGGTAGGCCCCGTACTTCCCGGCGACTCCTTGGTAGCTGTCCCGGACCAGCCGCTAAGCGTGCGGCGCTACCGCCCGGCCGCCCACCTGTTCAACGTGTTCAGTTGGGGCCTCATTCAGTCGCCCTCGGGCAGCGGGCTGAGCGTGGGTGTCCGGTCGCAGGATGTGCTGAGTACCTTGCAAACGGTGGCTGGCATAGGCTACGATCAGACGGAACGCACTGGCCGTGTGTTTGCCACGGCCAGCTACCAAGGCTTGTTTCCGGTGCTCGATGCCACCCTGGAGCGAGGCCAGCGCCGCACTACGCTATTTATTGATCAAGATGAAACCCTGGACAGCCTGCGCCGCGACCAGTGGCAGTACACCAGCCTGACGGTGGGAGCCCGCGTGCCGCTGCAACTCACCCACAACCGCTTCCGGCAGGCACTCACCGTGGGCGCTTACTACACCGCTCAACAAAGCCAGGGCTACGATTTGCCTTACCGTTCCCTGAACCAAGTGGGCCGCAACTCTCTGCATCTGCTGTCCACGTCCCTGTCGTACTACCGCCTGCTCAAGCAAAGCCAGCGGGATGTGGCGCCGCGCTGGGGCCAGACGCTGCTGCTTTCGGCTCGTACCACGCCTTTTGGCCTCGGACTTTCCACTTGGCAACTGGCGGCGCAGGCCAACGGGTACTTCCCGGGTATTGGGCGCCACCACGCGGTACGGATGCGGGCCGGCTATCAGCGACAGAAAGTAGATGCCTTTCCGCTGTCCGGGGCCGTGTTTTTTCCTCGTGGGCAGAGCTACGACAACTTCACTCAGCTGCTGACTGGCAGCGCCGAATACCGCCTGCCCCTGGCCGACCCCGACTGGACGTTGGGCCGCTGGCTGTACGTGCAGCGCGTGGTGGGCGGCGTATTCTACGATGCTGCCCTCGGCGACCTGCCCGGGCGCACCACCGATGGCCGCACGGCAACAGTACAGGAAACCTACCACACCATTGGCGCCGATGTGTCGTTTGTGTTCAATGCCCTGCGGCTGCGCACGCCGTTTGAACTGGGCGTGCGCACCATCTACAACGTGCGGTCGGGCGAGTGGCTTGTGCAGCCGCTTGTGCTGGATATCGGCTTTTAAATTGCGGGTTGTTTGTCAGGAGTTGTTTGTCGGTGTCAGATTACAGACAACTAATGACAACTAATAATAAACAAAAGCAACTACCCTAAAGCGTAGGAGAAGCCGGGGCTACCGACGCGGCCAGGGGAGCGTGGTTGGCCTGCAGCTCGAAAGCCAGACGGGGCTGCTGGTGTGCGTCGTCGTAAAGGTAGAGGTGACGGCCGCTGGTTTCGTAGTAAGAAACCTGGCCGAGCAGGTTCAGGTAGCGCAGCTCAAACTTCGCGGTGGCATCATCGCAGTGCAGCATGGTGGCAATGACGTGCACCCAGGAGCGCACCCGCAACGACAGCGGGCAGGAGAAGGTACCACTACCGGCCAGCGGCTGCGGCAGGGCACTCAGCGACCAGGCGGCCGCCGAAGAAAATCCGGTATCGGAAGGGCGGGTGGCATGAGTTGGTGGGAGCTTTTTGCCGTCGAGGGAGCACAGGAGCCAGGGCGGAGAGCCCGCAGATGTGGGCAGAGCATACGCAATACTGGCTACCAGTAAACCGGTAGCTAACCCACTGAATAATATAGCGTGGCGCGTAGTCATAAAAAGCAGGCGGGCAGTTGAGCTTGCTGGAATATTCAATGAATCTGCTGGGATAAGACCCTATTGCCGGGCCCAAAGGTTGCATGAGCGCAGAAACTTTGGTGTCGGCCGGACAAGGCAGAAGGGCGCAAGACCCCCGTGGATGGTCAGCAGCATACAAAAAAGCCAGTCCCTGCCCGGCAGTTAGTGGGCAGGGACTGGCTCCCAGGGCACGGCAGATACATCTACTTGGTTTGCAGCAGCTGTGGGAATTCCCGGGCAAAGTGCTGGTAGCGCGGGGTAGATACCGTCTGGATGTACGGGTTTTCGGGGTGGTGCACGAAGTAATCCTGGTGGTAGCGCTCCGCTGGGTAAAAGACCTTGAACGGCACTACCTGCGTCACGATGAGGCTGGAGTAGCGCTTGGAGGCATTAACCCGCTTGATTTCGGCCTCAATCTGCGCTTTTTCCTGGGGCGTGCGGTAGAAGGCAATGGAGCGGTATTCCTCACCCGCGTCGGGGCCCTGGCGGTTTAGGGTGGTAGGGTCATGCTGCACAAAAAACACCTTCAGCAGGGTTTCAAAGCTGATGACTTTGGGGTCGTAATACACCTGGATGGCTTCGGCGTGGCCGGTGCCGCCCCGGCCTACCTGCTCGTAAGTAGGTGAAACCGCGGTGCCGCCCGAGTGCCCCGAAATAACGGTGCGCACCCCTTTCAGGCTTTCAAACACGTGCTCGGCACACCAGTAGCAGCCGCTGGCAAAGGTGGCCACGGCCTCGCCCGCCTGGGGCTTGGGCAGCTCGGCAAAGCGGTGGTCGTCCTGGGTGGGCTGGCTGCCGGGGGCCGCCTCGCAGCTGGCCGTGCCCAGCACCGCCAGCAGGAGAAACAGAAGTTTTTTCATGTGCATGCTCAACATACGCAGCCGCCCGGGAGTTCGGTCGTAGCCAGACACTGCATATCATCAGAATTCCAGGCGCACAGGCCCGCCGATAGGGTAGCCGGTGCAGGTGAGTACGAGGCCCCGCTCGGTTTCCTTATCCGTCAGGACCTCGTTCAGGCTCATCCATACGCGGCCGGCGGTGCAGCGGGCCACGCAGTTGCCGCACTGGCCAGCCTCGCAGCTGTAGGGCAAGGCCAGCCCCTGCTGCCGGGCCGCCCGCAGAATGGTGCTCGGATACTGCACCGGCACTACGTATTCCTGCCCGCGCCAGCGAATACTGACGGGGTACGCAGCCATATCGGGCGGCACGTGGGTGGCGGGAACAGCAATAGGGGTAAATAGCTCCCGGCGGATATCGGACAAGGGCAGCCCTGCCGCGTGCAGGGCGTAGGTAGCCATGCGCATAAAGTCGAGCGGGCCGCACACGTAGGCCAGCGTGCCAGCCACTGGTCCGGGGCTGAAGCGGTGTACCAGGTCTTCCAGTAGCGGCTTGTGCAGGCGGGCCCGCCCCAGGTTGGCATCTACGCTATAAAGCAGCTCCAGGTGCAGCCGCTGAGGAAACCGGGCCTGCAGGGCCAACAGCTCCTCCCGAAACAAGGTGTGGCTTGGCGTGCGGTTGCTGTACACCAGCAGGACGCGGGCAGTGGGGTGCGTGTGCAGCGCCGTTTTCAGCAGCCCCAGCATGGGTGCAATGCCGCTGCCGGCCGCTACCAGCACCAGTTGCCGGAAGGCGGCGGGCTCCTCGGGCAAGGTAAAGAACCCGGCCGCGCCAATGGTCTGGAGCTGCTCGCCGGGGCGGGCTTCATCTATCAGCCACCGCGAAATCAGCCCGTTATCGATGCGCTTGACGGTGATGGTCAGCGGCTCACCTAGGGCCGGGGCGGAGCTGATGGAGTAGGAGCGGCGTACCTCGCGGCCGTACCGCCGAAAGAGGAGCGTGAGGTATTGCCCGGCCCGGTAAGGCAGCGAGGCCGGAGCCACTGGCGCCAGCACAAAGCTTTTCACCCCGGGCACTTCTTCCCGGATAGCCTCAATACGCAGGGGAATAATAGCAGAAAGCAGATCAGCCATAGCGCCCGCAACGTACGCGGGCGGTTGCAGGATTCAAACCGGCCGTTACCGGGCCACCCGGAAATACGCTACGGGCTCGGGGTTTGTGTCATCGAACAGGCGGAGGGTGCTGTCGAGCACTAGAAAACGCCGGGTGGCCCGCAGCGCCATGAAATAGTTGTTTTCAAAGCCGGTGGCATCATCCTCGCACGTTGCCAGCGTAACGGTCAGCTGGTCGAAGCTGAGCTTGTTTTCGGCGGCGGTGGTGAAGGCTCCGCCAATGCCGTTGCAGTAGGCGTGGGCCATCAGCCGCCCGGTGCCGGTGGAGAGCTGAAAATCGGGCTTCGCAAAAAAGTTGGGCATTTCGCTCACGGGCGTCGTACCCAGAATTGTCAGCTGCCAGCGGGTATCGAGCAAAGGGGGCTCGGCGGGCCGGGGCTCATCTTCCACGGGATGGATGCAGCCGGGCAGGAGGCTGGCAGTCAGCAGACACAGGGCGGCAGAAGCAGAATAGAAAGGAAGGCGCATACTACGGCAGCGTTAAATCAAGCCTGATTAGGATACTTGCCCGGCCCGAAAAGTTGCATGCCAGTCTCCGCCAGGCCTTTCTGCGCTTTACAGCTTACGAAACGGGTGGGCGCCCCGCGCCAGCCGCTCGGTAAACTCCACTGCCCGGCGGGCGCGGGTTTCGGGCTGCTTGGCCGTGGCCACATGTGCCGCAATAGCCCGCTGCATGCTACCGCTGAGTTGCTGAAAGCCCGCTAATGCTTCGGGCCAGGCCTCAAACGCCTCGGCCAGCTCCTCGGGCAAATCCACGCGGTCCGGCTCGGGGTCGGGGGCCAGTGTGAGCGAAACCAGTTGGCCCACCTGCACCCCGGCCTCCCGGCACATATCCTTGTTGAGCATGAGGTAGCGGCCCCCGCCCGGCAGCGGCAGCAGCCCGCGCCGGATGGCGCAGCCGTTGAGCGTGCCCACCACGCGGCGGGGCAGGGGCTGGCCCAGCGCCGCCAACACCAGCGGAGGCACTACCACAATCTGGGTGGGCATAAAGCTGGGGCCGCCGTGCTCCAGCCGCGCCTCAAACACCTGAACCACCGCCATATGTAGCCGGAGTTACTTGGCTGGCGTGAGCTTGCTGGGGCCGGCCAAGGACAGCTCCCGGGCAATCTGGAACGTGAAGGGCTCGGAGGCCGACTCATCAATACGGCGCTGCATGATGCGCAGGTGCGAAAGGTCGTCGCCGGGCAGCACGGCCACATCGGCGCCGGTGCCGGAGCCGGGCTCATAGCTGCGGAAGCCTACTATCCAGCCCTGGGGGTAACCCGCGCGCTCGGCCTTGGCGGCATCTACCACATCAGGCTTGCCGGGAAAGGTGCCGAGGTTGATTTCCTTGGTTTCCTTGCCAGCCAGCTTCAGGAACGCCTCGGTGCGCAGGGCCCCGGCCACAGGCTTGAAGCGCAGGGAAGCCGTTACAGCCTCGGGGCCGGGTGCGGTTTTCAGCTGGGGTGCCTCCTTGGCGGCGGGCGCGGTAGCTGTGCCATCGGCCGCGGCGGTATCCAGGGCGGTCTGGTCGGTGGTGGTAGCGGCGGGCTGCTCGGCCGGCTGGCTGGTTTGGTTGCAGCCGGCCAGCACTATGGCCGCCAGCACGGGCAGGAAAAGGCGTTTCATCGAAGAAAGCAGAGAAAAAGGAACACTGGACTCAGCCTGTAAGAATACGCATAATTCTGGCTCGACCCACCAGCTGCTCGGGGACTTCCAGGAAACCTTTTGGCCGCCGGCCGGCTTATACAGCATCCCAAACCGACTTTTCCTGCCATGAAAAAGATACAAGTTGAAATCTGGTCCGATATCCTGTGCCCCTTTTGCTACATCGGCAAGCGGCGCCTGGAAACGGCCCTGGCCCGCTTTCCGCACGCCGACCAGATAGACCTGCAGTGGCGCAGCTTTGAGCTGGACCCGCAGGCCAACCCCGAGCCGGGCGTAAACCAGTACGTGCGCCTGGCCGCCAAATACGGCAAGCCGGAAACCTGGGCCCGCGAGATGAGCGCCAATATGACGCAGATGGCCGCCCAGGAAGGCCTGGCCTTCGACTTCGACCGGCTGGTGCCCGCCAACTCCCTGCGGGCGCACCGCCTGGTGCACCTGGCGGCTAAACATGGGCTGCAGGATGCGGCCAAGGAGCGGCTGTTTAAAGCCTACCTCGAAGAGGGCCTGGATGTGAATGACCCGGCCACGCTCACCCGCCTGGGCGCCGACCTGGCGCTGCCTGCCGCCGAGGTAACCCACCTGCTGGCTTCCGACGACTTCACCGACGAAGTGCGCCACGACGAGTACCAGGCCCACCAGATCGGGGTACGCGGGGTGCCTTACTTCGTGTTCGACGACAAGTACGCCGTGTCGGGCGCGCAGCCGGCCGAGCTGTTTGAAGAGGTTCTGCAGAAAGTGTGGGAAGAAGCTCGCCCGCAGCCCGTACAGCTGGCCGGCTCCGCCGGCGCTGCCTGCGACCTGGAAAGCGGCAACTGCTAAGCTTGATTTGCTCGTAGTTGTTCGTTGTCAGTAACTTGAAAATAAACGACGAACAACTTACACCCCGAAGCCCCGGCTGCCGCGTTGCAGCCGGGGCTTTTTGATGGGTACTGAGTTAGCCTAGCTCCAGACGGGATGATAGACTAGCAGAATAGTGCCGGTAGAGAACAGCGTGGTATCTACCAATTTCAGCGTGGCGGGTAGGCCGTCTTCCGGGAAAAACCGCTTGCCGCCGCCCAGCATCATCGGAAACGTCATCAGCCGGTATTCGTCCACGAGGTGGTGCCGCAGCAGCGCCTGCACCAGCTGGCCGCTGCCATACACCAGAATATCCTCGCCGCGCTGCGCTTTCAGGCGCTGCACTTCCGCCACTACGTTTTTCCCGATGATGGCGGTGTTGTGCCAGCTGGCGGTTTGCAGCGTGCCGGAGACTACGTATTTGGGCAGGCAGTTCATCCGGCGGGCAAAACCCTGCTCGTCGGTTTGCGTGGGCCACACGGCGGCGAAGCTTTCGTAGGTAACGCGGCCCAGCAGCAGCGTGTCGGCGTTCAGCAGCTCCTCAAGCTTGTAGCGTTTCTGCTCTTCGCCGAAAAAGGGCATCAGCCGCTCCGGTTTTTCCATCACCCCGTCCAGCGACACAAACTCAGATACCACTACTTTTCTCATCGGTATTTTTTCAGGCGGAAAGAAAGCGCTAGGCCACGCTGAGTGCGGGCGCAGCTGCTTCCGTGCGGCGGCGGTTGAGGTAGTGCGAGGCCGCAATCAAAGCCAGGCCAATCAGCAGCGGAAACCACATACCCGGTGGGTCGCCCACGGAAATAAAAGAGTACAGCGCCCCGGTCAAATCAAACGCAAAGCCGGCGTAGGCCCACTCCCGCAGGCGCGGAAAGCCGGGCACCAGAATAGCCAGCACGCCCAGCAGCTTGGCTACGCCCAGAAAAGGCACGAGGTAGGCGGGGTAGCCCAGGTGCCGGAAAAACTCCACCGACTCCGGGGAGCTCAGCACGTTAGGCACGGACGACAGCGTCATCAGCAGGGCCAGCAGCCCCGTGACAATCCAGTACAGCAGGTTGAGCTTATTCATAGCTAAATGAATTTGGCGGTAGAAAATGGCCGGGCTTACTGCTGAGGCTTATCGTAGTTGAGCATCCAGTCGATGCCGAACTGGTCGGCAAACATGCCGAACGTGGCACCCCAGAACGTGTCCTGCAACGGCATCGTGACGGTGCCTCCGACGGAGAGTTGCTCAAACAGGCGCTGAATTTCCTCCGGGCTCTGGCAGTTGAGGGAGAGGGAAACCATGTCGCCCTTGGCTGCGGGGCCCAGCCCGGAGTCGGAGGCTAGTAGTACCATATCGGCTGTGGTCAGGGAGGAGTGCAGCACGTTCTGGAGTACTTCGGGCCCCACCTGCTCGGCGGCAGGTGTGCCTTCGTACGTTTGCACCATCAGCTCACCGCCCAGGCACTGCTGATAGAAGGTCATGGCCTGGCGGCAATTACCGTTGAAGATGAGGTAAGGAGTGAGGCGGGGCGTTTGCATGGCTGAGAAAGGTATGAAGTGAAAGAAAAGAAAGATCAGGCGCGGTGCTTGCTAAGTAATGTAGTAATATTTGCTACATTTAATCTTTGAAAGCCAACAAAATTAGCAAGACCCTCGTCCTTGGAACGGGGCTATTCCGACTAATTTGGGGTTGATTCCGACATCTGTCCACCACAGCTTTATTGCCATGAAACGTATATCCATCCTGGTGCCGCAGGGCGCTATTCTGGGCAGTATTGAGGGCCCACGCCTGGTTTTCTCGGAAGTGAATGCTCTGCTGGCACGCCTGGGCCAGCCACCACTGTTTGCGGTACAGCTGGTGGGCCTGAAGCCCGAAACGCCGGTGTGCGGCGGCCTCTATACCATTGCCACCCCGCTTTTGCTGGCCGATGTACCCACTACTGATCTGGTGATTATTCCGGCCATGGATGGCGACCTGGGAGTGGCGCTGGAAGCCAACAAGGAGTTTCTGCCCTGGATTGTGCGGCAGTACCAACAGGGTGCCGAGGTAGCCAGCCTGTGCGTGGGCGCGTTTCTGCTGGCTGCCACCGGCCTGCTCGACGGCCGCCAGTGCACCACCCACTGGGCCGCCGCCCAGGATTTCCGCCGCATGTTCCCGGCCGTGGAGCTCATTGAGCACAAGCTTATCACCGATGAGCGGGGGCTGTATTCCAGCGGCGGGGCATTTTCCTACCTCAACCTGGTGCTGTACCTCATTGAGAAGTACGCCGGCCACGACATGGCCGTGCTCTGCGCCAAGGTGTTTCAGATTGATATGGAGCGCGTGAGCCAGTCGGCGTTTATCGTGTTCAATGGTCAGAAAGCGCACGACGACGAGCCCATCCGCAAGGCCCAGGACTACATCGAGGAAAACTATCAGGAGAAGATAACCGTGGAGCAGCTGGCGGATATGCTGGCCCTGGGCCGCCGCAACCTGGAGCGGCGCTTCAAGAAAGCCACCACCAACTCCGTGGTCGAGTACATTCAGCGGGTGAAGATTGAAGCGGCCAAAAACAGCCTGGAATCCTCGCGCGACAACGTAAACGAGGTGATGTACCGCGTGGGCTACTCCGACCCTAAGGCCTTTCGGGTGGCCTTCCGGCGCATCACCGGTCTCTCGCCCAAGCAATACCGCGCCAAGTACAGCCGCGCCCTGGCAGCAGTCTAGCGGTAGCTACCTGGCCGGCGTTTGGGAAGCTTGTTTGATCCGCAGTGCTTCGGCCAGCGTCATCGGTTTGTAGGGAATGCCCAGGCGCAGGGAATTTTCTTCCACCGTAGAGTCGAAGCCGGCTTGCTTGCGCCGCTCGTTCACGCGGGCGGCATCTTCGATGGGCCAGATAAAGGACACGGTTTCGCGCTGGCTGGTGGCGGGGTTGGGTACGCCGTAACTGCAGCCCTGGGTGCCGTAGAGCTGGGCCTTGTTCTGATACATCAGGTGCCGGTCGAGCATGCGGGCGTAGAGGTAGAACGGCACTTCGCCCTTAGCAGCCTCCCGTTCAACCAGCTTCAGGTAGCGCGGAATGCGGGTGGAGTGCTGAATTACGAGCAAAGTCACCTCATTGGTCGGCTCACCTACCAGCGTTTTGCCAGGGTAGCCATATTGCGCAATGATCTGGCCCACGCGCTGAATGTTGATGGAATCCTGCGCCACCATACGCTGACTAAGGTAAGACCCCACCTGCTCCGGCGAAATGCCCGCGGCCTTGGCTACCGAGTCAAATTTTGCTTCCATACCTGGCCCACTCCCGAAAAGCCGGCGATACTGCTGATCTACGGCTTCCATCTGATCCAGCTCCTGCTTAAGGGTAAGGTTGAGTTTGGGTAGCTTCTGCGCTTGGCAGGCCGCCGACAGAGAAACCAGCAACAGCAGCGCGGAACGGAGCAAAGGCATACTTATGTAAGTAAAATATATCGGCCTCAACTTACGAAGAAGCAGCCGGTCGCTGCGTTTGGCGCTTAGCTGATGGCTGCGAAAATGCCCGGGCCCGTCGGCTAAGCGGAGAGGATTCCAATCAGGCTGGTTTCGGCCTGAGGTTACTTCCGGATAAGAGTAGGATTAGCCGCAATACCCCGCCTCGGCGTAAGGCTTCCGACGAAAAGCTGAAGCCCGCCGATATGGAGGCCTTCCGGGCCCTGGTTGGGCGCGAAGCTGCCGAGTGGATTACGGCGTCGCCCCCACGTGTAACCCGTGCAGTCCGGCTTACAATCACCTGCAGTAGTACCAAAAAAGGCAGCCTGCGCAGGCTGCCTTTTTTGGTACTGGTAAGTAGTACTCAGCGGTATTTGGGCATTTCCTCGGGGCGGGAAAGTACCGTGGCTATCAGGCCAAACACGCCCATAGCCAGAAAGGCATTGCGGGCGCGGGTGTTGCGGGCAAAGCCAAACACCCAGGGCGCCGACAAGGCGGTGAGGCTGCTGACGGCATCAAGCGCCAGGTGCATCTTGTAGGGCATTACCCGCAGGGCGCCCCACTCAGCCCGGGTAAGCAGGCTCGAGGCCAGGGCCGTGCCGCTGAGAACGTAGGAAAGGGTGGTCGGAGTAGCGTCCTGCGCAAAGCCGGCGGCTGAAGGAGCGGAGGCGGCAGAGGCGACAAAGGTGTAATCGGCAATGACGTGCTGCCGACGGGAAATGGGCTGCTGCATAACGAACGTAGGCTATATGGGAAACAGGCGGCCAACCGGCCGCCTTACGCTTTGCAACGGCCCGAAACGCCAAAAGGATAAGGTCGAGTTTTCGGCGCCTTCTCTACAGTTGTCCGGAGCTGAATCGGCGGAACCAGGCCCGCTACGTGGGCCTGCCCTGGTTCGAACCCTTGCCGGCAGTTACGGGCCGGGCTTGTGCGCGGTGGCCCTGGTTTTACTGGGCTGCGGCCGTATCAGCAGCGGCGGCAGCGGTGGTATCTACGCCGGCGTAGGCATCTTCCGGAGCAATGGGAGCGGCACCGGGCGTATCGGAGGTAGTAGTCGTGGTGTCGGCGTCTTCGGTTTTATGCTCGCCGCAGGAAGTTAAGCTCAGGGCGAAAATGGCCGCCATTACAAAGGACGTCTTCATGGGATTAGCTGGGATGGTGAGCCCGGAAATACGCTTACACCAAATCTGGGGTTCAGCTGCTTAGGCGGCCAAAAGCTACTGCCGGGCTACGGGTTTGGCGCTGCCCTTGGTGTTCAGGTACCGCTCGCGCAGGGCGGAGGCGGGGCCGGCGGCTTTCAGCACGGGTATGGGCTGGGTGGTGTCCATCGTAAAACCTTCGGCCAGCTCGGGGGTGGTCCAGGGAATGTCGGTGCCGTGCAGGATATACTTCTGGAACTCGTAGCTGATGTCTTCGTGCAGGTAAGTTTGGGCCAAAGCCAGGAAACGCTCATCGGTGAAAGACTGGCCGGGCAGCAGGCAGGCCTGGCGCAGCTCCCGCATCAGGTCGTCGAGGGAGCGGGTGTAGCCGGAGCGTTTCAGAATCTGATTATCGAGCCAGAAGGCGAACAGGGCCCCGCGCCGGTAGGGCAGCTTGCCAAAGGCGCGGCTTTTCCAGTAGTTGTCCTTGATGAGGTAGTTGGGCTGGTTGCGCTCCGGGTTTTTGTAGAGCTGCTGAATGACATCCTCGTTGAAGGCCTTCACCCACGCTTCCAGGGTCAGGTCGCCGCTGCGGAGGCGGTTTTTGTAGGCATAGTAGTCCGTGAAGCCCTCCGTAAACCAGTTGGTAAGCTCCCCGTGGGCGCCCCGGATCTGCCCGCCAATCCAGTCGTGCAGCATCTCGTGGTTGAACATGTAGCGCAGCAGGTCCCAGCTGTTGAAGGGGTTGTTGGTCGACTGCAGCTTGAAGCCCTGGTACAGCCCCTCACCCCGGATGCTCTGCCCGCGCCAGGTGGTGTCGGTAGTCGTTACGGTGGGGCTCATGAACACGGTGTAGCGGGTGGGGCCGGCATCCTGCCAGAAGTCGCGCTGAGCGGTAAGGGCCTGCTGCAGGGAAAGGAGGAAGCCTGGCTCGTCGTAGTGGTGCCACTCGCCGCGCAGGGCCACGTACACCGGGCGGTTCTGGTACCGGAACTGGTGCAGGCGGTAGTCGCCGCCCACGTAGAGGGAGCGGTAGAACTCCGTCCAGAGCCTGCCCCGGAAGGTTTGTTCCGTGACCTGCGAGGCAAACGTGTTGTGCAGCACGTAGCCCGGCGGGAAGCCCACCCACCGAATGGTAGCCGTAAGGCGGGGCTCCACCGGGGAGCTTACTATAAAATCGGGCACCATAAACAGCGACTCGCCCAGCACGTGAAAGTAGGCGTCGGTCACGCGGGGGCGGTTTACCTGGTCGCGGGTATACTCGGCGGCGTCCTGCCGCACGCGGTAGGAAAAGCGCACGACGCGGGTGCGCGGATGGTATACTACCACGCGGTTGCTGTCGGGCACTACCCGGAATCGGTAGCCGGCGCCCTCGCCCGCGAAGCCACCGAGGCAGCGCAGCAGGTCCGGCTCGCCCCACACCTCGTTGGCGAAGTGGAAGTAGGTGGAGTCCTCGGCCCGTGGGGTACGCACCTGCACCTGCACGCGCAGGCCCTCCGTGCTCAGGTGGGGCGCATAGTGCACCTCGTACCCGATGCGGGGTTGGGCCCCGGCCAGCAGGGGCAGCAGGCAGCAGAAAATCAGCAGCAGTTTCATGAGTAACGGGCACGGATAAGCCGGCAGCCAAAGATAGGTGGGCTGAAAGTCAGGGTTTTTCACATGATGATGTGAAAACCTGGGCCGGAATTCTATTACGCCCCGCCCACTGCATATGTGCCTGCCGATGCGTAGCTTGCCTGGGTTCCCGCCTTTCGTGCCTATATGACTATGCCTTATGACTACCGATGAACGTGCCCGCCTGGCGGAGCTGGAGTCTTATGATATTCTGTATTCGGCGCAGGAAAAGCTGTTCGACAACCTCGTGGAGCTGGCGGCTTACATCTTCAGCGTGCCGGTGGCGCGCATTGCCTTCGTGCACGAGCGGGAAGTGTGGCACAAAGCCAGCGTGGGAATGCCGGCCCAGGAGGCCCTGACGCTGGAGCAAACCCTCTGCACCCGCGCCATTGTGGCCGACGAGCCGGTGCTGGTGTACGCCGATCTGTCCGCCGAGCCCGCGCAGGACACGGCTACGGCCCGGGAGCGGAACATCCGGTTTTATGCCGGGGTGCCGGTGCGCACGCCCCGGGGCTTCAAGATTGGGACGGTGTGCCTGGCCGGGTACGAGCCGCGCGAGCTGACTGAACCCGAGCAGGGCCTGCTCACCCAGCTGGCCGACCTGGTGATGCTGGCCCTGGAAGCCCGCCGCCAACTGCTGACGCGGGACCAGACCGAGGCGTGGCAGCAGCTGCGCGAAGAGGCCGAGGACACGCTGCACAACCAGATGGCGGTGGTGCGCTACCTCAAAGCCCGCAGTGAAGGCCAGGTGCCCGTACCCGCCGAGCTGCTGGACCCCATTGCCAGGCGCCTGGCGGAAGTAGCCCAGGTGCTCAAGGCGGGCCTGCCCTCGGTGCCGTAAACCCAGCGTGGCTGGCGCTGGTGGAGCTGGCCGGGCAGGTTGGGGAAATACACGTTGCGTATGCTATACCAGCACGGTTACCAGGGTCTTGTTGTAGCGCTGTGGCCAGTCGCGGCGGCGGATGGCGTAGAGGTATTCGTCCTCAAACTCGCCCTGGTCGTTCACGCCTGACTTGCGCATGATGCCTTCGAGCTGCCGGCCTGGCGTCTTTTCCAAGGAGCGTTTCGAGGAGCGGTTGGACACGCGGCAGCCCGTAGCGGCGCGGTGGCTACACGGTTGAGGCCCAGCACCTCGAAGGCCAGGTAGAACAGGTGGGGCTTGCTGCGCGGCGTCACGCCACGGCCGCGCGTGTGCTGGAAAACGGCCGCGCCGGTGGAGCCGGTGCGCTCCTCCCAGCTGTCGACGGTGAGCAGGGGCATGCCCGCCAGCTCCGCCCCAGGCGGGAGCAGAAGCCGAAGTTGGTGCGCCGGCCCTGCCCGTAGCGGGGCAGGTAGTTGCGAAACAACTCCTCCTGCATTTCCCGCGAATCGGGGTGTCCCTGGAATAGGGTGAATATGCCGGTCAGGTTGTCCTCGCTGAGGAGGTGCAGGGTGATACCGTCGGAGTAGAGGGCGCGCAGCATAGCAGGCAGGTAGTGAGGAGCAGGAAGCTAACCACCCGCTAGCCGTATTCCCAACTCTCCCATACTCTAAAACAGGCCAGTCGCCTTCGTGCAAGAGAAAAGCAACTGGCCAGCTCTATGCGTAGAACGTAGAGCATCCTGGGCACTTGTCTGGCTGAGCGGAGACGTTTATCGGCTCACGTTTATAGACTTCCGGGTACGTCCTTCCGCGGGGCTTTTCTGCCCACGAGAAAGCACAACGCCCGGCCTCCCTGGTGGGAAGCCGGGCGCGGCTGTTACAATAGATAGTGCGAAAGGATAGGGGACGACGGGCAACGGGCGGACGTGGGGCGGGCTAGGCGGGCGCTTCGGTGGGCTTTTCCTTGCGGGCGGCCGTGTTGATGATCTGGCGGGCCGACTGGTAGGCGGTGTGAAACCCGGGCTGGGGCCGCCGGTAGCGCACCAGGTACTTATCGACGCGGTTGCGCAGCAGGGCGGTGGCCGTGCGCAGATCGGCGGCCAGGGCGGCGTTCTGGGCCTTGGTATCGGCGGTGCTGACGCGGGGGGCGGCTTGCTCGGCCTTGAAGGCGGCCAGGGCGGCGGCCAGATCGGTGAGCTCCTGCTGGGTGACGCCCTGCTCCTTGAGGGGCGTGAGCAGCTCGGTGGCGCGGGTGTGAATGTTTTTGGCGATGCGCGGCAGGTCGTTGTCGGTGGCGCGCAGGAGGCCTTTTTCGGTATAGTCGGCGTCGGTGTGGAGGCTGATGTCCTGGATTTCGTCGGCGTAGGCGAGGAGGGCCGCGGCGGTTTCGGCGGTGAGGCTGGCCAGCCGGGCTTTGGTTTTCTGCTTGACGGCCCCGGGCTTGGGAGCGGCGCCGGCGGCCTGCTGGGTGGCGGCGGTGGGGTCGAGGTCGGCGACCAGCGCGGCCAGGGAAAGGCGGGCAGCGGTGAGGGCCTTGTTGGTGAGGTAGAGGGGGGCGTGGTCGGTGAGGACGCCCAGGGTGGCTTGCAGCATTGCCAGCCGGGCCCGTTGCTTGTCGGTCATAAGAGGATGAGGGTTAAAGTGTAAGGGGAATATAGGAATATAGACAACTGGTTGTGAAGGCGGCGGCGGAAATATATTGCGCTACCCCGCGCCGGGCGCTGACCGGGCTGCGAAGGCCGGTGGCGGGCGTGCGAAGGGCACTGTCGGTCATGCGGTGGCCGCTGACCGGCGTGCGACAGGCCGTGGCGGCTCTGCGATAGGCACTGACCGTCGTGCGATGGCTGCTGACCGCCTTGCGATGGGTACTGACTGCCTTGCGATAGGCACTGACCGCCGTGCGATAGGCAGTGGCGGTCGTGCGACTGGCATTGACCGGCGTGCGACAGACGTTAACAAGCGTGCGAGGCATTTTGTCGGCCATGCGAGAGGCTATATCAGTGGCGCGACTGGCTGTACCGGGCGCGGAAGGGAGTCGCGGAGGCGCGGCAGGCTCTGTCACGGGTGCGACGAGCTTGGCCGCGTTGCTGCGGCAGCATCTGGCTACCGGAGAAGCGGGGTGGGAGCATTGTATAGCGTGCTGCACTCCTGGCGCGAGCTTGTAGCTCGTGCCTTACTTGACGTGAGGCTTGGCCTCACCTGTTGGAACGACTAGCGCAAGGCCGAATTGCCGCCCGGCGGCAGATGAGGTACAACCTCATCGTCATTGGGGGAACGAGCTAAAAGCTCGCGCCAGATGGGGGGGCCGGCTGAGGCTTACTGTTATCTAGCAAATGCGACATAATCCATCACCACAATTGGCACGAACTGGAAGCATCCGTTAGCTATGATACAGATAGGCCAAGTAGAAGTAATACAAATGAAGTTATTGCTATCTTCCAGCCACTTAAATGGAAGTCATATGGACCTTGATACCGCAAAGAACCTGGCTGTAATGGCCACTCCTCTCACAACACTTGTTGTAAATACGTTTTTAAAGCCAAAGTTTGAATTGCTGGCAGAGAGTCTGGGTAAAAAACAGCGCGTGATTGGGCACGATATACTAAATAAATTTGAAAGCTACCTTGACAGAGCTTATGCAAGTCAATCTTATGTACGGACTGTTGTTTTCCAGAACAATAAGAAGCTTTTAAACGATTTATATATACCGCTAACCATTTCTAATACAACTACAAGTGAGTCTGTAAAAATTGATTCTTATCCAAAGAAACTGCTTCCATCATATGAAAAGGTTTTGCTAGTTGATACTGCTGGCATGGGTAAGTCGACTATAAGTAGATTTCTATTTTTAAAAATAATTGAAGGTAACCACGGGGTTCCAGTGTTTATCGAGCTTAGAAGATTAAGAACTGGTGTCACCATATTAGAGCTGATACAAAACGATATTGATAGCATAAATGAAGCATTTGATAAAAATTTACTTCTGAATTTGATAAATAGAGGAGATTTTATATTTGTATTTGATGGCTTTGATGAAATTCCGATAAAGGATCGAGAATTCGCGACTCAGCATTTGCAGGATTTTATTGCTAAAGTTCCAAACAATAAGTTTTTAATAACATCACGACAAGACTCTGCTCTTAATGCTTTTGCGGATTTTCAACGTTTTATTATTAAGCCACTTAGACAACAAGAAGCTTATGATTTGTTAAAAAAATATGACTTTAATGGAGAGGTTTCTGCGGCATTGATTACTAAGCTCGAAGAGAATAATAGAGATACACTCAAGAGCTTCTTGACTAATCCATTACTGGTTTCTTTGTTGTTTAAGGCCTATGATTTTAAGCCAACACTTCCTTTGCGTGCGGATGTGTTCTATAGACAAGTCTATGAGGCATTATTCGAAAATCATGATTTATCAAAAGGGGGTTCGTTTATCCGCCAGAAAAGTTCTGGTCTTAATATTGACGATTTTGCTAGGGTATTACGAGCACTTGCGATAAAGACAGTAATTTCAGGGAGCGTTCAATATACTTCTGACGAGCTTATTGCTTATGTTAAAGAATCTAAAGAAAGATGTGCTGGTTTAAGTTTTTCTGAATCAGATTTCATTAAAGATTTAATTCAAAATGTGCCATTATTTGTTCAGGATGGATTAGAGTATCGATGGAACCATAAATCTTTTCAAGAATATTTTGCAGCCTTATTTATATCAGTTGATGCGAAGGGTAGCGCGGATAAAATGTTGCAAAAACTAGTAGATAATAAGGAGCAATTGAGATTTATGAATCTATTCGAATTGTATTATGATATTGATCCAGATACATTTCAAAAAGCATTAACTAAAAGACTTATTGAAGATTTTGTTAATTATATGAGTGGTAATTCTTATGAAATTAAGTATCCTTATGTGGATAAAAATGATGTTGCTCTTCGTAAATTAATATGCTTTGGAAGAAGGTATGTTCTGTTTAATACGGCTTCTATATCAAAAATAGCTAATGAAGAAATTGGGAATGATTCTGTTAAGGTTCACCAGGTGATACGAGGGTATTGTCTGGATCATAACCTTCTAAGAGAAAACGAAGTAATAGGAAGTTCTACTCATTATCCATCAGGTAGTGCTTTGGTTGTGATGAGTAGTTATAATATTATTATAATGGAGGTATTAGGAAGGAAAAAACATAAAACTATTTTAGATATGAGGCAGCTTATATATAAGTCAAGGTTGGGGTTTAATACGATACTTTCCCCAAATAGTGTGGCTGGTGGTTTGTTGCCTGTATTGCTTACTGAGGAAATAAATAATTATCTAAATAGTAAAGATAATTTTCAAAAAGTTACACAGTTGTTAATAGAGAATGACAGAGTTAGAATATCAATGGACTTGGATGAGTGTAATAAAGAATTGTTAAAAATTAATCAGTCTATATCAAAAAATAATTTAGATGATTTGTTATTTGGTATTTAAAGCGTGCTTCAAAATTTAAAAAAACATCATGCTGAGCTTATCGAAGCATGATGTTTTAAAGAAGGGTTTACAAAACTCAAACACGCACTAAGATAAAGGCTCAAGCCCTGACACGGCTTGGGCCTTTTCTATTTGGTATCTGCACCCCCACTACTTCCTCACTACCCAGCTCACTGAGAATGCGCTTGGCGGCTTGCACATTCTTCACGTCTTCGATGCTGAGGATGAGCTGTTCCTTGCGCTCCTTTAGGGTGGCCGAGCGGGTGTGGCTTTGCACGTAGGAGAGGATGTTGCCGAAGGTGTCGCCCTGGAAGTAGGGCTCGTTGTTGGTGGCCGGGATGTAACCTTTGGAAGCGCTGGGGAAGCCGAGGGAGCTTATTCGCTGTACACCTGCGCGTCGGTTTTGGCGATGACGCTGCTTTGTCCGCCCCCGTTGGTGGTAAGCCGTTGCAGGTAAAAATAGCAAGTGAGGGGGTGGGACGCCGCGTAGAAGCCGGGCGAGTTCCAGACGCGCTCCACGGGGTAGGAAATGGTGACGGTGCCCTTGCGGTCGGTGACGGTTACAGAGTTGGGATTGATCGATGAGGTGGAATTGGGGTCATTGGTTTTGAAGAGAATGGCCACCTGGTACCCGTATTCGGAGTTTTCGCTATCGGCCAGGGTGTACTTTAGCTGGGCCGTGATGGTGGAGGAAGAAGTGAGCTTGGCACCCGGCTTGGGCGTGATGGAGGCAATGGAGATGCTGTTGACGGGGGGCTGATCGTCTTTTTTGCCGCAGCCGGCAAATCCGGCCAGAACAGCTACCAGCAATAGGACTCGATGGAATTGGGCTACGCAACGCATATCGTAAGGGAAAGAATTAAGGATAGACCTACGGCGCAAGATACCCGGAAAATACCCTACTGCTTCACCCCTTCTATACCTTTAGTGTAGCTTGTATCCTCATAGTTACTCATGCCTATCTACCGGACTTTGCAACTTCTGTTGCCGCTGCTATTGCTTGGGGTTTCCTTGGTCGGCTGCAAACTGCTATCTGCTAAGTCACGCGCAACAGCACTCGATATAAGGTTCACTCCGTTAGCTGGCGAAGCTGCATTGGACAGCAACCCAGTTTACTCGGAAGGGTTGACTGGTCTTTCCCAGTATGTGTGGAAGAATCTGCGCTATCCGCCGCTTTATCTTCGAATGACCATCGATGGCAGCTCGTTGGTTGGCTTCACTATAGACAGTACGGGACAGGTATCGAATCATCGAATCGTAAAGCCATTCTTACCGGCCTGCGATGAAGAAGCCCTACGGGTGATAAAGCTGCTGCCGGGCACTTGGCAACCGGCTCAAAGGGCAGGAAAGGCGGTTGGGACAGAATGCCAGATACCAGTTTCCTTTTCAATTAGGCATTAAGTAAAAGGCCCAAGCCGTGTTAGGGCTTGGGCTTTTCATTTGGTGTCTATGCACCAACTGTTTCCTCGCGGCCCAACTGGCTGAAAATGCTGCTTACAATAGCTCGTGCTGGCTAAGCAGGTGAGGTATTATCTTTAAGCTGCTTTTCTGCTGGTTTCAGTTAGCTCAGGTTTCCTTTATCTCAAATACTATGCACCGGTCTTTGTCTTTTTTAGTGCCATTTCTGTCGTTGGGAATCTCGTTTGCCAGTTTTGGGCAAGACACTGAGAAGGTGACGGTCAGCCAACAGAAACCTCTGGGTCGTGAAGAATACTTTGTGCTGAAAGGCGCGCCTGCAACTAAACAGGGCCCCTATCAGCAATACGGCGGCCGCAAAGGAGCTACGCTGCTAACGAGTGGCTTCTATACGGCCGGGCGAAAGGATAGCCTATGGATAACGTACGCTGAAAACAGTCAAAAGCTTAGCCAGAAGGGGCATTACCGTAACGATGAGAAGGTGGGCGTATGGGACTATTATGGCAGTGACGGTAAGCTTGCCCAACAGTACGACCATAGCAAAGGGAAACTGCTGTTCAGCAAACCCACTATGCTTATGAATGGCCTCGTGTTTTCGGCGGCAGAAGAAGGGGTGAAGCTCGACACGGACCCCGTATATGTTGAACAACTTAACCCTATGGTTAGCTACATAGGGCGGAATATGCGCTATCCGGCCGAGGCCTTGCGCAAAGACGTACAGGGAAAGGTTTGGGTAGCCTTTACCATTGATACCAAAGGAAATACTACCGACTACCGGGTCATTCAGGGCTTAGGCTCTGGCTGTGATGAAGAGGCTCTGCGCGTGGTAAAACTTATTCCCACCAACTGGATTCCGGCCTACGCTGGCGGCAAACCAGTAGCTGCTGATTGCCTGGTGCCGGTGAGCTATGCCATCCGATGAAATGAAAATGCCTGCCCATTATAAGGCAGGCATTTTCAGCTGTTTCTACGAAAGCAATTACACCCCTACCGCTTCCTCACTACCCAGCTCACTGAGGATGCGCTTGGCGGCTTGCACGTTCTTCACGTCTTCGATGCTGAGGATGAGCTGTTCCTTGCGCTCCTTCATGGAGGCCGTGCGGGTGTGGCTTTGCACGTAGGAGAGGATGTTGCCGAAGGTGTCGCCCTGGAAGTAGGGCTCGTTGTTGGTGGCCGGGATGTAGCCTTTGAGCAGGTTCTTCTTGAGGGTGAGCTTCTCGAAACCCACCTGGCAGGCCTGCCAGCGCAGGCGCACGATGTCGGCGAGCTGCTCTACCTCGGCGGGCAGGGGGCCGAAGCGGTCTACCATGCCGGTGAGCACCTTGCGCAGCTCCTCGGGGTTTTTGGCCCGATCGAGCTTGCTGTACAGCTGCAGGCGCTCCGATACGCTGCTCACGTAGTGGTCGGGGATGAGGACTTGCAGGTCGGTTTCGATGTTGCACTCCTTGGGGCGACCGGTGCCGGCGGCTTCCTGGAGGCGCTGGGTGGGGTCGCCGAGGAACAGGTCGCGGAACTCGGTTTCCTTGAGCTCCTGCACGGCTTCGTCGAGAATCTGGTGGTAGGTTTCGAAGCCCAGGTCGTTGATAAAGCCCGACTGCTCGCCGCCCAGCAGGTTGCCCGCGCCCCGGATGTCGAGGTCGCGCATGGCCACGTTGAAGCCCGCGCCCAGGTCGGAGAATTCTTCGAGGGTGCTCAGGCGCTTGCGGGCGTCGGAGGGCAGGCCGGCCACCGGGGGCGTGAGCAGGTAGCAGTAGGCCTTTTTGTTGGAGCGGCCCACGCGGCCCCGCATCTGGTGCAGGTCGGAGAGGCCGTGCATGTGGGCGCGGTTGATGAGGATGGTGTTGGCGTTGGCAATGTCGAGGCCCGACTCGATGAGGGTGGTGCTCACCAGCACGTCGTAGTCGCCGTCCACGAACTTCATCATGCGCTTTTCCAGCAGGTCGCCGTCCATCTGGCCGTGCACGTAGGTCACGCGGGCATCGGGCACGAGGCGCAGGATCATGCTGGCCTGCTCCTCGATGTCTTTGATGCGGTTGTGCACGAAGAACACCTGCCCGCCGCGCTTGATTTCGCGGGCAATGGCGTCGCGGATCAATAGCTCGTCGAACACGTGCAGCTCGGTTTGCACGGGCTGGCGGTTGGGCGGGGGCGTGGCAATCACGCTCAGGTCGCGGGCGCCCATGAGGGAGAAGTGCAGGGTGCGCGGAATGGGCGTGGCCGAGAGGGTGAGCGTGTCTACGTTCACCTTGATTTCCTTGAGCTTGTCTTTGGTTTTTACCCCGAACTTCTGCTCCTCGTCAATCACCAGGAGGCCCAGGTCCTTGAACTGCACGTCCTTGTTGGTGAGGCGGTGGGTGCCGATGAGGATGTCGGTTTTGCCGTCGGCCACCCGGCCCAGAGTTTCCTTGATTTGCTTGGTGGTTTTGAAGCGGTTGACGTACTCCACCGTGACGGGCAGGTTGCCGAGCCGCTCGCGGAAGGTTTTGTAGTGCTGCATGGCCAGGATAGTGGTGGGCACCAGCATGGCTACCTGCTTGCCATCGGCCACGGCCTTGAAGGCAGCCCGGATGGCTACCTCGGTTTTGCCGAAGCCCACGTCGCCGCACACGAGGCGGTCCATGGGGTGGGGCACCTCCATGTCGCGCTTCACGTCCTCGGTGGCCTTGGCCTGGTCGGGGGTGTCCTCGTAGATAAAGCTCGATTCCAGCTCGGCCTGCATAAAAGAGTCCTGGGCGAAGGCGTGGCCGGGCGCGGTTTTGCGCTTGGCGTAGAGCCGGATGAGCTCGGCCGCAATATCCTTGACCTTTTTCTTGACGCTCTTCTTCTTGTTTTCCCACTCCGGGGAGCCCAGCTTGCTCATGGAGGGTGGGGTGCCCTCGGCCCCGGAGTACTTGGCAATCTTGTGCAGGGCGTGGATGCTCACGGTCAGCACGTCGTCGTCGCGGTACACCAGCCGGATGGCTTCCTGCAGCCGGTCGTTGATTTCGACCTGGGTGAGGCCGGCAAAGCGGGCAATGCCGTAGTCCTGATGCACCACGTAGTCGCCGGGCACGAGGGTGCGCAGCTCCTTGAGGGTAAGGGCCTTTTTCTTGGAGAACTTGCGGGTTTCCTGGGCCCGGTAGTAGCGCTCAAACAGCTGGTGGTCGGTGTACACGACCAGCTTCAGCGTCTCGTCGATGAACCCTTCGCGGAGGCCCAGCAGCAGGTGCTGAAACTGCACGTTGTTGTCCAGCTCGTCGAAGATGGTGCGGAGGCGGTCGGCCTGCCGCACCTGCTCGGCGGCAATGATGTTGGTGTAGCCCTTCTTCTGGTTGTCGTGCAGGTTCTTCACGATGCGGTTGAAGTCCTTGCCGAAGCTGGGCTGGGGCTTGGCGCTGAACTGGAACTCCTCGGCTCCGGTCTTGTAGTGAAACCGCTTGCCGAACTCCACTACCGTAAACCCGTCGAGCAGCTTCTTCAGCGACTTGCCCGTTTCAAACAGGTCGTCGGGCTTGCTCACTACCTGGGTGCCGCCCGAAGCCGCCAGCAGCTCCTTAAAGCCGTGCTCGGCCTTGTCGAAGTACTCGTCTACCACGTCCAGGGTCTGGCGCACGTCCTTGGCCCACACGGTGGTGTTGGGCGGGATGAAGTCGAGGAAGGCTTCCCGCGTTTCCTGCAGCAGCTTGGTTTGCACGTTGGGGATGATGCTCACCTGCTGGCGCTTTTCCACCGACAGCTGGCTTTCGGGGTCGAAGGTGCGAATGGTTTCTACCTCGTCGCCGAACAGCTCGATGCGGTAGGGCAGCTCGTTGGCGTAGGAGAAAATGTCCACAATGCCCCCGCGCACGGCAAACTGGCCGGCCTCGTACACAAAGTCGCTCCGCTCGAAGTCGTATTCGGCCAGCATCTCACTCACGAAGTTCACGTCGAGCTTGTCGCCCACCTTTACCAGAAAGGTGTTGGCCACCAGGCTTTTCTTGTTGATAACCTTCTCGAACAAAGCCTCCGGGTAGGTGACAATAAGCGCCCCGGCCGTGTCCTTTATGTTGATCTTCTTGCCCTTCTGGCTTTTTTCTGCGCCTTCGGGTAGGGCGTCGTCGGCATCCTCCGAGGCCTGCTCGGCGCTGGTTTTGGGTCCGCGGTGGCTATTGAGCTTGTTGAGCACCTCGGCTCGCATCAGCACGTTGGCGTTTTCCGTCTCGTCGAAGGAGTAGGGGCGCTTGTAGGAGGTGGGGAACAGGAGGGGCTCCTCGTTGGGCACTAGGTGTTGCAGGTCGGCCAGGAAGTAGGCGGCCTCGTCCCGGTCGTGGAGGATGAACAGGTGGTGCTGATCGGGAAACTCCTGGTGCAGGGCCGCGGCCAGCACGGCATCCTGGGAGCCGATGAGGCCGCGCAGGTGCAGGCGCACGGGCGCATCAGCGGCCCTTTCGGCAGCCCGCAGGGTGTTGCGGGTGGCGGGGTTCAGGCGGGCGCCCACCGTGAGGGTAGTGGGGTCGAGGGCGTATAACTTCAGAAAATCGGAGACCTTCAAAGCACAAAAAGCTAGCGGAGACGGAAATAACAGAAGCCCGGCCGGGCGGAAAGCCGGTCGGGCACTGGGCAGCAACAATACCGCCGGCAAGCTCCGAAAGTTTCCGCGAAGCCCAAGGGTGGCGCATATGGTGGAGCTTATTCCTAAATTCCTATATTAGGTGCCACATAGCCTGCTCTGCTTACCTACCCCTTAATTCCCACACTCCATGGACCCCACCCGTAACCCGGCCGAGGACCCCGAATTCGACATCAACGCCTGGGAAATGCGCCAGCAGACCCGCCACGCCTGGCTGGCTATCTACCAGCGGCGCTGCCTGGCCGCCGTGCAAAAGCCCCGGCCCTACACCCGCGGCACGGCCACGCCCTGGGCGGCCTGCGCCCTGCGTGGCGCGGCGGCGCAACCATAGCCGGCTGAGGTGTACCTTCGTGGTTTCCCTGGTTGCTTAGGTATTCCTCGTGCGCGGATCTTCTCATTTGGCCATTGGCCTTATAACCGGCGTGGCCATTGCGGGTCTGGTGCCGGGCGTGCCATTTTCCCCGGCCGGTATTGCCCTGGCGGGCTTTTCGTCCCTGGCCCCCGACCTCGACCATCCCGGCTCCCGGCTCAGCAAACGGCTGGGCTTTGCCCAGAACTACGTGCGCTGGGCGTTTGTGCTGGCGGCGGCGGCGCTGGCGGCGTACACGCACTTTCTGCTGCCGCCCGGCCCCGACCGGCGCATGGGCTTCACGGCGGCGCTGGCGTTTGGGCTTATCGGAGCCGCCATGCAGGGCGACGCCACGCGCAAGCTGGCGCTGCTCTTCACCGGGCTGTGCACGGTGGTGGCGGGCCTCTACACCGAGTACGTGTGGCTGAGCATGCTGGGCTGCTTTGTGGCGGTGGCGCCCTATACCTCGCACCGCACCTGGACGCACACCATCTGGGCGGCTGCGCTCTGGACGTACATCGGGCACCTGGCCAATCAAAGCCTGGGCTGGCACGGCGTGGCACTGTTTGCGGGCGGCGGCTACCTTTCGCACCTGCTGGCCGACACGCTCACCAAGGCCGGCGTGAAATACTTTATGCCGCTCTGGGACGTTAGCCTTAAAATTCCGCTGATCCGAACGGGCTCCAAAAGCGGCAATTTTCTGGAAGTAGCCATTTGCGGGGGGTACGGGCTGTTGGTGCTGGGTCTGGTAATCGGGAAAATGGGCTTTTAACCAAAATACTGTTGCAGGCCTTGCTGCCATGAAGCCTACCTTTGTGTGGGCGCCAGGTGCAACTGGCTGGGTAGCTGTGTTGTCTTTGTTGGGGGTGTGGAGTGTGGGCCCGGTTGAATTCAGCGGCCGGATAAAACTTGGATTATTTACTTTTGCTTGTCGCCATAAAATTTCAAGCACAACAATAACTGGCTGCTCCGATACGGCCTGCCGGAGTAGTGAAATAGGATTATACAGGAAAAGGTGTTTTTGTAATCATTCATATAATCAGTTAGTTACCATATTAAATTTATATTATGTATTTTATGCTTCCTTCGTACCTTTGACCGCCTCCTGCCTCTTCGGGAGGTACCGAACTACCGCCCTTTTGCTCTCCAACCCTTTCTCACACACCTGTTTGTTGATCATTTTCCGCTCACTCTAACCCGCGTTCCTTGTTTATGAATCAGATGAATAGCCCACTGATCCGGATAGGCGTCTTCTACGACGGCAATTATTTCCTGAAGATCAGTGATTACTACTACTTCCAACACGACCGGAAAGCCCGTATCAGCCTGGAAGGGCTGCATGAGTTTATCCGCCATCAGGTTGCCGAAGACGAAGATACCGACGTGCGCCTCTGTCAGATTACGGATGCACACTTCTTCCGGGGGCGCCTGAGCGCCACGGAGGCCCGCGACAAGGACCGCCTGTTCCATGACCGGCTCCTGGATGACATCCTGATGAACCTGGGTGTTACCACGCACTACATGGCCCTGAAAACCCGCGACGGTCGTCTGCAGGAAAAAGGGATTGACGTATGGCTGTCGCTGGAAGCCCTGGAACTGGCCCTGCACAAGAGCTTCGACGTGATTGTGCTCATTGCCGGCGACTCGGACTACCTGCCCCTGGTAAAAAAGCTCAACACCGTGGGTACCCGCGTGATGCTGCTGAGCTGGGACTTCAAGTACACCGACTTCAAAGGTGAAAACCGCGTAACGCGCCCCTCGCAGCAGCTGCTCGACCACGCTACCTACCCCGTGCTCATGCACGAGGTAATTGACGAGCGTCTGGCCAAAAATGACCCGCTGATCGAGGACATGTTCGTGAGCACGCCCGAGCCGGCACCCTACACGCCCACCAAGCCGGTGCGCCCCACGGGCCCCACGGCCGCTGGCCCGGTAGGTACGGTAGGCATCAGCACCATCAAAAACCTGAAGAACGGCTTCGGGTTCGTGGTGATGCCGCCCAACAACCTGTTCTTCAGCTATGCCGATATGGCGGAAGGTGACTTCAACGACCTGCAAGAAGGCGACTGGGTGGAGTTTACGGTAGGCCGCAACCACCGCGACGAAGACTGTGCCCGCAACGTGCGCAAAGTGGAAGCCCCACAGTTTGACGACGAAGAAGAAGAGAATTCTTCCGAAGAAGAAACGCACGAGTCGGCTGATTCGCGCTACTAAATTTCCGCTCCCTTCTCTGTAGTTCGGCCCTGAAAAAACGCCGGCTGCCTGTTTACCAGGCAAGCCGGCGTTTTTTTATTGAGTGATTCACTCACTGGGAAAAAGCAGATCGTGGAAGTCGCGCTTGGTGGCGGGGTAGCGGTTGAAGGTGCCCAGCCCGCGGGCAACCACCACCTCCCGGGTGGCGCAGAAGATGTCGCCATCGGCTACTACCAGGCTTTTGCCGCTGTGCACGACGTGGGCGCGGCCCACCAGCTGGTCGTGCAGCCGCACAGGTTGCAGGTAATTGATTTTGAACTCGACGGTAGAAACCAGCTCGCCTTCCGTGAAGGCCAGGGACAGGGCCGCCGCGCCCAGAGCGGCATCCATCAGGCCGGCCAGCACGCCGCCGTGGCAGGTGCCGGGCGAAGACAGATGCTCGGGCAGCACGGTCATGGTATATTCCACCTGGCCGGGGCTGAGCAGGTGCAGGCTCATGCCGTTGGTGCGGCCGTACTGGTTCATTTGGTTGTAGATGGCCACCAGCGTGGCCACGTCGGGCAGGGATTCCATGTAGGGCAGAGGCAAGAAGATTGGACTTTGACCGAAAAGTTAGGCTTCTTTGGGTAAAGACTTCTGCCATGTCCGCCCTGCCCCTCACCTTCGCCGAGTTTTATCCGCGCTATCTGCGTGACCACCAGCAGCGGGGCACCCGCGTTCTGCACTTCGTGGGTACGTCGCTGTTTCTGGTGGGTGCCGTGGCGGCGCTGGTGCTGCTAAAGCCAGTCCTGTTGCTGTGGGGCGTGGTAGCAGCCTACGGGCTGGCCTGGGTCGGACACTTTTTTGTGGAGCACAACCGGCCTGCCACCTTCCAGCACCCGTGGTTTTCCCTGCGCGGCGACTTCAAGCTGTACTTCGACCTGTGGCGCGGGCGGGAGCGGTTCTAAAGCTCCTTGCGCATGAGAAAGTGCGGTACGCTGCCGAACAGCGTGTGCGAAGGCGCCACTACCGCGTAGCCCGCCCGCTCATAGAACGGCACCGCCGCCGCCCGGGCGTGCAGCACACATTCCGCCAGGCCCCGCTGCCGGCCTTCTTTCTCCAGATACGTCAGCACTGCCCCGCCCACACCCTTTCCCTGCCAGGCCGGGTGCACCGCCATAAAGCGCACCTGGGCCTGCGTAGCCGTAGCGGCGTGCAGCCGGCCCACGCCAATGACCGCGCCGTCATCGGCCAGCGCCACGGCGTGCACGGTGCCGGGCGCATCGTCGTCGGGGGCGCGCTCCGAGCCGGGAGGCTGCTGCCAGGGCTGGCGCAGCACCTCGTAGCGAAGCTGGTAGTAGGCCGCCCATTCTGCCGGGAGCTGGGGCGTAGTAACGCGCATAGGGGTAGTTCACGTTGAAGACAGGAAAGCGCACCGGGCGCCAAAAGTGGCCGTGCGTGCGGTCAAACTCCTACCTTTGGCGCTTCCCTGTCGCAAGATATTCTTTCCTTTCTCTGCTTCTGCCCATGGCCTCCTTCGATATCGTCAGCAAAGTTGATCCGCAAACCCTGGAAAATGCCGTGAACACGGCCAAAAAGGAACTCCAGACCCGCTACGACCTGCGCGACACGAAAGGCGGCATCGAGCTGGATAAAAAGGCCAACACCATTCTGCTTTCCTCCGAAAACTCCATGCGTATTCAGGCCCTGGAGCACATTCTGCTCACGCGCGTTGTGAAGCAAGGCATTGATGGAACCGTGCTCGACTTTTCGGAAGAGGAGCTACCCAGCGGCGCCCTGGTGAAGAAAACCGTGAAAGTGCGCGCCGGCGTCGACAAGGAAGTGGGGCGTAAAATCATCAAGGCCATCAAGGATGCCAAGGTGAAGGTGGAAGCGCAGATGCAGGACGACCAGGTGCGCGTCACGGCCAAGAAAATCGACGATCTGCAGGCAGCTATTGCCGCCGTCCGCCGCGCCGAGGTAGGCCAGCCCCTGCAGTTTGTGAATATGAAGTCGTGATGAGCTGACAGGCGACACCCAAGCGAAGTAACCGTGCTTGCCTATCGTTCCGCCTCTTTCCATTCATCACCTGGTTCCTGTCATCTCATCTTTTCCATACATGTTCGACCTTTCTGTTTTTTCCGAAACGCAAACCTGGGTGAGCCTGCTGACGCTCACGTTCATGGAAATCGTGCTCGGCATCGACAACATCATCTTCATTTCCATCATTGTCAACCGCCTCGACCCGTCCCAGCAAAAGCGCGGACGTACCATCGGGCTGGTGCTGGCGCTGGTTATCCGCATCCTGCTGCTGATGAGTATTTCCTGGATTGTGGGGCTGAAGGCGCCGCTGTTCCACCTGGATGTGCCGTGGGCCGACCACGACTTTGGCGTGACGGGCCGGGATATTATCCTGCTGATCGGGGGGCTGTTCCTGATTGGCAAAAGCACCACCGAAATCCACACCAAGCTGCAGGGCGAGGAAGAAACCGAGGCTGGTGGCACCGTCTACAAGTCGATGGGCGGCATCATCGTGCAGATTGTGCTCATCGACATCGTGTTCAGCTTTGACTCTATCCTGACGGCCGTTGGGCTGGTTGATAACGTGCTGATCATGATTCTGGCTGTTATCCTCTCGATGGGGGTAATGCTAATTTTCTCGGGCGTCGTGGCCGATTTCGTAAACCGCAACCCCACCATCAAAATGCTGGCTCTCTCATTCCTGATTATGATTGGGGTGATGCTGGTGATGGAAGCCTTCCACAAGGAAATCGAGAAAGGCTATATCTACTTCGCCATGTTCTTCTCCCTGATAGTGGAAGTGCTGAACATGCGCCTGCGCAAAAAGGCTGACCCTGTGCAGCTCCGCGACTCCCGCTTCGATTAGCAGCTAATAAACTCAGCAAAAGAAAAGGCCCGCAACAACGTGTTGCGGGCCTTTTCTTATAGGTGTTTGAGTAGCATCAGCACCACAAGCAGCGCCACCATCGAAGCAATAATAGCCAGGTTCACACGCGCCATCGGGCTGTGGACGGCCCAGCCGGCAGCGGCCAGAAGTACCAGCAGGCCGCTGAAAAAAACCAGAACACTGGGTCCATTGCGTACCGGCAGGGGCGTGCCGTCGGGCAGCCGCGCCGCAAATACGAAACGGCAAAGCGGCGAAATCCGCAGCTGCAGGTATGCAGTGGTGAGGGGAATGTCGGTCGGGGTGATGAAGTGCCCATGGGAGGTGCCCACCAAGTGGCTGTCCGGCTCGACAGACTCCTGGGCTGTGCGGTCGTCGAGCGAGAGGAAGGCTGCCTGCACGTCTCTACGGAGCAGAAAGTAATCGGCCAGGATAAGGACCGGCAGCAGCAGCAGTATCTGGCACCAGCGCCGGGCACGACCGGCATAGGCACCGTAGTCGAATGCCTGACGAACACGGATTCTAGTCCGGCGCCCAAATGCTACCGGGGGCGGGGCCCGCTGTGCCCGAGGATCGGGGGAGGCAGGTGGGGGCGCTGCTGCAGCTGTTGGCTGGCGGGCCCGCTGCAACGCCAGATCATAGCGCTGCCGACGGATAGGGTCCGAAAGCGTTTCGTAGGCTTCATTGACGGCCAGATAGCGCTGATGGGCGGCGGGGTCCGGGGTGCGGTCGGGGTGGGTAAGCTGCACCAGCCGCAGGTAGGCCCGCCGGATTTCAGTTGCCGACGCCTGCTCCCCAACCTCTAGTACGGTGTAATGCGTTGTCATGCGGAGCCATAGAAAAACCCGCCCAACAGTCAGTCAGGCGGGTTTTTGAAAAGAGTAATGAACAGGTTAGTGGCGCACCATCACCTTTTTGGTGAGCGTGCCCTGCGGCGTGGTGACGCGCACCATATATACGCCATTGGCCAGCTGGCTCAGGTCGAGGGTAGTGCCGGCCTGCGCCTGGGCCGCCGAAACGGAAACAGTGCGCAGCAGGGACCCTACCACCGACAGCACTTCTACCTGCACCGGGGCGGCACTAAGGCCAAACGTCCGGACCGTGAGCACGTCATTGGCCGGGTTCGGATACACTTCCACCGAGGCGGCACTCAGGGTAGCCTTGGTGGCCAGCGCGGCTGGCACGGCAAAGCCTGCCTTGTTGTCTTTCACCGATTTGCTGCTTCCCTGTACAGCATCGGTACCCATGCCGCGGCGGGCAAACACGCGCCATATCAGGTCCTCGTTGGCTGATTTATACAGGGCTTTGTCGGCGGCCAGAATAGCGTCGCGGCCATCGAGGAAGCCAGGGCTGCAGGGTTGCAGCTTCAGCGCTTCCATCACCAGTTGCATGGCTTTGTTGTTGCCGCCGGTGCCCCGGTATACGTCGGCATCGTAGCCGTAGCGCTCAATCATGGCCCAGTTCAGGTCCCACAGAACGGTGGCCCACACCTCGCCGATGTCGTGCGTCTCATCATACGGGTTGCCGATAATGGCGTAGGTATAATCGTTGACGGTGATGTCGGTGGTGTAGAGCTTGAGGCGAATCCCCTCGCCATCGGTAGCTTCCCCCACCGCGTAAGTTCCTACGCTCCGCGGGGTAGTGGCCTTGTCGCCAGGCCGGGTGGTAAGCCACAGGGCAACAAAGTCGCTCCAGCCCTCGCCCATGTTCTCATCATTTTCCAGGCAGCCAGCGGTAGACGGGCCACCGGTAAGCCGGGTGGTGATGCCGTGGGTGTACTCATGAGAAACAATCACGTTGTCGAAAGACCCATCTCGGTCAACGTACTTTTTGGGCGGGCTGAGCAGCTCTACCGTAACAGTTTCACCGGCTTTCAGGCGCGCCTTCAGTAGCTCGCCGGCGGCCAGCGTGATGTTCAGGCTGGGAATGTCGAATTGCTCATCTCCGCTCATGGTGATGAGCTCATTCGCTACGTTATTGATAACGATAACGGCAATGGCGCCGGCAGTCTGAGCCGTCCGCACCTTTTCGATGAACTCACAGTCGCCGCGGTCCAGCAGAGCAATGTTGCCTTTCACGGCGCTGGCATTGGTAAGTATACCACTGCAGGCCAGCGTGGGCGTGGCGCTGCCATCGTTTACCAATACTACTTTGCCCGTTAAGGGCGTGGTAGGCGGCAGGGCCGGACCAATAGCGCTGGTAGCAGCCGGGTACGTATCGGCAATGGAAGCCGGGCTGGTCACCTTCATCGTCGTCGGGTTGGGAGCCGGCCACATGAACATGTGCATCTGCGGGGAGGTGCCATCTACGCTGGGCACGAAATAGGCATTGTAAACATCCTCCGGATCCTGTGCTATTGCCCGGATGGCATCGTTGCTTCGGCCTTTGCCCGTGTAGTTTTTGATTTGAAAGTTGCCGCTTTCCTCCCGGAACCCATAGTGGTAGAAAACATCGTGCATGATGTTATTCATGTAAAACAGATTCACCACGGCCGCATCACGATTATCGGCGAGTGACTTCTGCATGTCGTAAGCCGGGTTGAATGCCAGACTGGTGCCACCACTGAAATAGGCCGGGCGGCTATTGGCATCGAGCACGTATGCCTGGGCATTATTACCCCGCGTGGTAGTAAACTCCGCTCCGGCGGTGCCATTGGTATCGTGCCAGCCGTAGGGTGAGGCCTGCACATCCGCCGGGTTGCGCACGGTGGTGCGTCCTCCAAACGACGGGCCTTCGGTGGGAATAGCAAATACGGTGTAGCTGGCATTATCGGCGCTGGGGCGGCTGCTCTGCGTCGGGGGTGGAGTAGCCAGCTGATCTACCGCGGAGGGAGCGGGGGGCAGCAGCTTCTCGTGCTTGTTCCGGTCGTGTTGCTGTACAACGCGGCCGGTTGTCGCATCCACCAGCATGTGCCACTGCTGCTTGCTGCGCGGCGGGTGCAGGGTTACTTCCCAGAGTAGGTGTACCTGGTTGTCGTCGCCGAGCGAGTACATCAGGGTTACGGGAATGTCTTCCTTGGACAAGGCTTCGTCCCGGAGCGTAAGGCGGGCCGAGCGGCTTTGAGCGGTGGAAACTACCTTCAGAGCCGCAGGGGTAAGGTGCAGCTTTTGAGCTGCCGCCAGCGTGGCTTCTATTCCCGAAAGGCTGGCTGTGGCTGCCGGAGCCTTGTGCGCCAGGTCGGCCACGAAGCGGCCGGTGCGGGTTAGCAGGTTGCCCTGGGCATCGAAATGCAGACCCATTTCCGTGCCCAGCACCGGCAGGCCCTGGTGCTGCTGGCGCAGGTACACGTGGGTCAGGCCGGTGGCTTCGTCTATATAGGCATCCGTCACGGCCGGGTCCTGTACGTCGGCGGGCTGTAGGCCGAGCTGAGTGTAGTGCGCGGTGAGGTACTGCTGGGCTTTGGCGGCCGGCGCTTGGGCGTACAGCGCTGCGGGGGTTGCCAGGCCCAGAAGCGTGGCTGCGCAAAGGCTGGTAAAAAGTGTTTTCACGGGAACGAATGAAAGTTGGCAACAGGTTAGAAAATAAATATACAAGGTTAATTTTAGAGGGACGCGCTTACTAATTGCTTGGCCGAGCGGGCTCAGGAACTGTACCTTGTAGAAAAATGCGGTTTTTTGCGGCGGCTTCACTTGTTGGGGATGCTTCTAAGGCATCCAGGGACGCTACACACTTTGGAAATTTCAATGAAAACACTCTTACTTCTTGCTGGCCTGTCTGCGGCCAGCGTCTATAGCAGCAATGCCCAGGACCTAAAGCCAGCTTCTGTCCCCGCGCGCCGCACTGTTTGCTATGCCTCCCGGCAAAACACGTTCACCCGGGTAGCACCGCCCGAGCAGTTCCTGCGGGTCCGGGCCCTGAAAGGCCGTGGTATTGACGCTGCCAACGTCACCGTCACTTACACGGGGTTCACTCCCGCCGCCAAGGAGGCTTTTCAGTATGCAGTAGATATTTGGGCTTCGCTGCTGAAAAGTGAGGTGCCGATACACATCAATGCCAACTGGACGCCGCTGGCCGAGGGGGTGTTGGGCTCAGCAGGGCCGTCTACTTATTACCGCAATGTGGATGGAGTGCTGCAAAGCAATGTGTGGTACCCGGTGGCCCTGGCCGAGAAGCTGTCCGGCGAACAACTCAATGCCCCCAGCGAGGCGGATATAGAAGCCCGCTTCAGCAGCACGTTCAACTGGTATCTGGGTACCGATGGCAAAACGCCGGCCGGCCAGTATGATCTGGTAACGGTGGTGCTGCACGAGCTGGGTCACGGCTTGGGCTTTGTAGATGCCATGGATGTGCAGGAAGGGGAGGGCAGCCATGGCTACAGCTCGTTGCCCGTGGTATATGATACGTTTGTGGAAAATGCGGCCGAGCAGCGCCTGGTGGATAAAACCATCTTCCCGAACCCTTCGGAGGCTCTAGCGCAGCAGATTACCAGCAAGGAGCTGTTTTTCGATAGCCCCCTGGCCCGCGCCGTCAATGGCAACAACCGGCCTAAACTGTATGCTCCGGCTACGTTTGAGGCCGGCTCCAGCGTAGCTCACCTGGATGAGAACCTATACCCGGCCAGTAATGTAAATTCCCTGATGTCGCCTCAGATTGGCGCCGCCGAAGCTATTCACAGCCCCGGGCCGCTGGTGCTGAAGATGTTTGATGAAATGGGGTGGTTTGCCACTACTATCCATCATACTCCTTTACGCGACACGGAAACCGCGCAGGACTTCGTTGTGAAAGCCATCATCAAGAGCGACGGCACCGTGCAGGCCGGTTCTGCTAAGCTGGTGTACTCCATCAATGGCGGCACCAACGCCACAGTAAGCCTAACTGCCAACGGCAACGCCAACGAGTACTCCGCCACCATTCCAAACCCTGGCCTGGGTGCCACGGTGCGCTACGCCTTATCCGTGGCCGACCAGGAAACAGGCCGCACGTACCTGGCCCCGGGCAAAGCAGCCCCCGGCGTGGAGGGCGAGCCGCGCTACGAGTTCCGGGTAGGCCCCGATAAAACGGTGCCCGAAGTAGCCCATGAAGCGCCGTCTTTTCTATTCGAGTCGGAGTTGCCGTATCAAATAGTAGCGCTTGCCGATGACAACATCGGCATCAGCAAAGTGGAAGTTGAGTATAGTGTGAATGGCGTAGCCCGCCCGGCTATTACACTCGCCAAAACCGATGAATTCACCTACACCGGCCTGCTAGGTGCGGCGGGGGATATCAAAGCCGGAGATATAGTCACTTACCGTATCGTGGCCGAAGATGTGGCCGCCGCCCGCAATACCACCAGCACGCCTACCTACACCCTTTCAATCGTGAAGCTGAAGGAAGCCCAGGTGTCGTACAGCAACCAGCTGGATAGCAACTCGCCCCTGGATTTTGTGGGCAATGGTTTTTCCATAACCCAGCCCGATGGGTTTAGCAGCCCGGCCATTCACTCCCTGCACCCTTACCCCGACGGCGCTGGACCCAACAGCGAAAGCAACTTCATTTATCAACTGCTGGTGCCCATCAAGGTTCGCGAAGCAAAGGCCGAAGCCACGGTAAGATTTGATGAGATAGTGCTGGTGGAACCCGGGGCAACCGGCTCCGTTTTCGGCTCTCCCGACTTCTTTGACTACGTGGTAGTAGAAGGCAGTGAAAATGGCACCACGTGGGTGCCGCTGGCTAACGGTTACGATTCCCGGGCCAGTGCCGTCTGGCGCACGGCCTACAATAGTAGCATAAGCGGCGACAACTCTACTGCCGTGGGTACCCCCACGCTGTTTCGGTCCCGGTTATTGAATCTGCGCAACCAGTTTGCCGGCGGCGACGTGGTGCAGCTGCGCTTTCGCCTCTTCGCCGATGCTGGTGCCCACGGCTGGGGCTGGGCCATTGACAACCTACGCATTCAGGATGCCGTGACCGGCGTAGCCGACGAGCTCCAGGCAACTGGGGGCTTCAGTGTATTCCCCAACCCCACTTCCGGCCGGTTCACGGTGCAGGCTCGCCTGGCCAAAGCCACCCCGGGCCTGCAGGTAGTGGTGCGCAACGTACTGGGCCAGGAAGTGCTACGCAAGGCCGTGCGCGAAACGCCCGGACAGCTCCACGAAACCATCGACCTGGGCGGCCTCGCTAACGGCCTGTACTTGGTAAGCCTGGGCACGGGCGCCGATGTGCTGACCAAGCGCGTGATGGTGCAGAAGTAACCCATCAGGCTGTTTACTACAAAGGGCCGCTTCCAGAAGGAGGCGGCCCTTTGTATGTAGGCAAGGTTGGGCTACGCCTCGTTCAGGGCCCAGCCCATCTTGCTGATGAAGTCCCACAGCACCACGCCGGCCGCCACGCTCACATTCAGGCTGTGCTTGGTGCCGAACTGCGGAATCTCCACCGCCGCGTCGCAAAAAGCCAGCACTTCGTCTTCCACCCCGAATACTTCGTTGCCCATCACCAGGGCATAGGGCCGGCCCGGCTCCACCACAAACACGGGCAGCGGCTGGCTGTTGGTGGTCTGCTCCACGGCTACCAGCGCGTAGCCGGCCGCTTTCAGCTGCTGCAAGGCCTCCAGCGTAGTGGGCGCGTATTCCCACACCACCGAGTCGGTAGAGCCCAGAGCCGTTTTGGTGATTTCGCGGTGCGGCGGGCGGCCTGTGATGCCGCAGAGCCATATTTTTTCGATGGCAAAAGCGTCGGCCGTGCGGAAGGCCGCGCCCACGTTGTGCAGGCTGCGCACGTTGTCGAGCACTAGGGTGAGGGGGAATTTTCGCGTATTTTTGAAGTCTGCCACCGTCAGCCGGTTCAGCTCCTCCATCGAGAGTTTGCGCATGGCCGCAAAGGTAGGAACGCCGGGCCGGGTGGCGGCTGTTTGGCCTGTGCGGCTCCCTTCACCTGTTCTTTTTTTTTCCCCTCCAGGATGACAGGTTAGGGCCGTTACTGCCCCTCATTTCCGTATTTCTGCTTCCAGTGAAAACCAAATCCGCCGACCCCGACAAAAAGCCCGTCCGCACGCACGGCACACTAGGGCCCGCCCCCGTGTCCGATACGCCGCTGATGAAGCAATACTACCAGCTCAAGCAGACGCACCCCGGCGCAGTGCTGTTGTTTCGGGTGGGCGACTTCTACGAAACCTTCGGGGAGGATGCCGTTACGGCTTCGCGCATCCTCGATATCACGCTCACCAAGCGCGGCGCCGGCACCGCCTCCGAAACGCCCCTGGCCGGCTTTCCCCACCACGCCCTCGACAACTACCTGCCCAAGCTGGTGCGTGCCGGCCAGCGCGTGGCCATCTGCGACCAGCTCGAAGACCCTAAACTGGCCAAAGGCCTCGTCAAGCGCGGCATCACGGAGCTTGTCACGCCCGGCGTGAGCCTGCACGACAACGTGCTGGAGCGCAAAAGCAACAACTACCTCTGCGCCGTGCATTTCGGCAAGCAGGAAGCCGGCATAAGCTTTCTGGATATCAGCACCGGCGAGTTTCTGGTGGCCCAGGGCACCATCGACTACCTGGGTAAGCTGCTGCAGAACTTCCAGCCGGCCGAGGTGCTGTTCTGCAAAAAAAGCCGCCGTGAGTTCGAGGAAAACTTCGGCCCCGACTTCTGCCATTTTGCCCTGGATGAGTGGGTGTTCGGCTTCGACTACGGCCACGACCAGCTTACGCGTCACTTCAATACCACGTCGCTCAAGGGCTTCGGCATCGACGGGCTGCGCGAGGGCATCACGGCCGCGGGCTGCATCCTGCACTACCTGGCCGAAACCAAGCACACCGACGTGGGCCATATCGGCAGCATCGGGCGCCTGGAGGAAGACAAGTACGTGTGGCTCGACCGGTTTACGGTGCGCAACCTGGAGCTGGTGCAGGCCCAGCACCCCGGCGGCGTACCTCTCATCGACATTCTCGACCAGACGGTGACGCCGATGGGGGCCCGCCTGCTGCGCAAATGGGTGGTGCTGCCCCTCAAGGAACCCGCTCAGATTCAGCGCCGCCTCGATACGGTGGAAGCCCTGCTGCAGACGCCCGAGCTGCTGGAAAACCTGCTCCAGCACCTGCGCCAGATCGGCGACCTGGAGCGGCTTATTTCCAAGGTGGCCGTGCGCCGCATCAATCCGCGCGAGCTTACGCAGTTGGCCCGCGCCCTCGACGCTATCGGACCTATTCGGGCGGAATTGGCCGCCTCGGGCATCCGGGCCCTGCAGAAGCTGGCCGATCAGCTCAACCCCTGCGCCGCCCTGCGCGACGAAATCCAGGCCAAGATCCGGCCCGATGCCCCCATCCTTACCAACCAGGGCGGCGTGCTCAACGACGGCGTGGACCAGGAGCTGGATGAGCTACGGGCCATGGCGTTTTCGGGCAAGGACTACCTCTTCCAGCTCCAGCAGCGGGCCGTGCAGGAAACCGGCATTTCGTCACTGAAAGTGGCCTACAACAAAGTGTTCGGCTACTACCTGGAAGTGACGAACGCGCACAAAGACAAGGTGCCCGCGTCGTGGATTCGAAAGCAGACCCTGGTGAATGCGGAGCGCTATATCACCGAGGAGCTGAAAACCTACGAGGAAAAGATCCTGCACGCCGAGGAGCGCCTGTTCGTTATCGAGCAGAACATCTACAACGACCTGGTGCTGTTTGCGGCCGAATATGTGGCCCAGATTCAGCAGAACGCCCGCGCCATCGGGGTGGCCGACTGCCTGGCCTCATTCGCGGCCACAGCCCGCCAGCACCGCTACGTGAAGCCGGTAGTGGACGACAGCACCACGCTCGACATCACTGCCGGCCGCCACCCCGTGATTGAGCGCCAGCTGCCCCCCGGCGAGCAGTACATTCCCAACGACATCCGCCTAGACCAGGAAGATCAGCAGATTGTGGTGATAACCGGCCCCAACATGGCTGGCAAATCGGCCCTGCTGCGCCAGACGGCCCTGATTGTGCTCTTGGCCCAGATCGGCTCCTTTGTGCCCGCCGATGCGGCCCACGTGGGCGTCATCGACAAGATTTTTACCCGCGTAGGCGCTTCCGACAATCTGAGCAAGGGCGAAAGCACCTTTATGGTGGAGATGACGGAAACGGCCAGCATCCTCAACAACCTCTCCGACCGCAGCCTGGTACTGATGGACGAGATTGGGCGGGGCACCAGCACCTACGACGGCATCAGCATCGCCTGGGCCATTGTGGA
Organism: Hymenobacter guriensis; assembly: GCF_015773195.1. Taxonomy (GTDB): domain Bacteria; phylum Bacteroidota; class Bacteroidia; order Cytophagales; family Hymenobacteraceae; genus Hymenobacter; species Hymenobacter guriensis. The sequence goes on along the minus strand of NZ_JADWYK010000011.1, from coordinate 62,079 downwards.
GCACCTGCACAACTCACCCAAGGCCCGCGCTAAAACGCTCTTCGCCACCCACTACCACGAGCTCAACCAGCTGGCCGACGACTGCCCGCGGGTGCGCAACTACAACGTGGCCGTGAAGGAAGCCGATGGCCGCATTCTGTTTTTGCGCAAGCTGCGCGAAGGGGGCTCGGAGCACAGCTTCGGCATCCATGTAGCCCGCATGGCCGGCATGCCTACCTCCGTGGTGTTGCGCGCCAACGAAATCATGCACCACCTGGAGCAGGAGCGCACCTCTACGGGCCTGGATACCGACGAGCCCACGGAGTTCGACGAAGTGCTGGCCGGCCTGGATGATGAGCCCACGGGTAAAGTAGTGCCGCTGAACGGTCACGCGGCCCCAGAGTCTGCCCACCGCGGCCCCAAGGCTCAGCCCGCGGCGGCGGTCCACAATGCTCCGCGCCCGAGCTTGCAGCTCAGCATGTTCGAGCCCGCCGACCCGGCCCTGGAGCGCGTGCGGGAGCTGCTGCAGAAGCTGGATGTGAACACACTCACCCCAATTGAGGCCTTGCTAAAACTCAATGAGCTGAAGCTAGCCACCAGCGGGAAGTAGTTGTCGTCTGGCCGAAAGAAGCCGGTTTCATAGCCGTTTACTATTGATTTTCGATCTGATCCGGATGCTGTCAGGTTGCGGATGGGTGAAGGCGATGAAAATTTTCTCCCTGAAAATGAGCAAAAAACGCCGGTCATGGCGGGAAATAAGCACTTTTTTCGGGGCGCAGGCTTGACAGAAAGAAAAGACGTTGTACCTTTGTCACATCAAAACGCCACTACGGCGCCTAGATGACAAGCGAGAGTAGCTCAGTTGGTAGAGCGCGACCTTGCCAAGGTCGAGGTCGCGAGTTCGAACCTCGTCTCCCGCTCCAAAAAAAGGACGTTGCCCACGCAGCGTCCTTTTTTATTTTTGTGCAGCGCCGCTGCTCAGGCCAGAGTGGTGTAATGGTAGCCACGAGGGACTTAAAATCCCTTGTCTTCACGGACGTACGGGTTCGAGTCCCGTCTCTGGTACAAAAAAAGCCCTGTATTGCTGCAATACAGGGCTTTTTTGTTGGTAGAACTACCAGAGGTAGACGCAAAAAGTAGTCGTAGTGAAAAGAAAGCGGTTGACCTGAAAACATTCGTGTAGCTACACGGGTTACTGGCAACTGACTTTCCAACCAACAAGCCGGCACGCTCGGGCTTGATACACGCTACTTTTCTCATGACCCAGACAACCCAATTATTTACGCCCTTCCAGCTAGGTGCCACCCAACTGCCCAATCGCATGGTAATGGCCCCGATGACACGCAGCCGGGCTACCAACCCCGAAAACGTACCTACCGACTCGACGGTGGAATACTACGTGCAGCGCGCTACTGCGGGCCTCATCATCACGGAAGGAGCCCAGGTATCTGCCCAGGGTGTGGGCTACATCAACACCCCCGGTATTCATACCGAAGCGCAGGTAGCAGCCTGGAAAAAAGTAACCGACGCCGTACACGCGGCGGGTGGACGCATTTTTATTCAGCTCTGGCATGTGGGCCGCGTTTCGCACCCGGCTTTCCACGGCGGCGAGCTACCGGTAGCTCCCTCGGCCATTAAACCTGAAGGGGCAAAAGCCTTTACCGGCCAGGGGTTCGAGGAAGTGCCCACGCCCCGGGCGCTGGAGCTGGACGAAATTCCGGGAGTGGTAAACCAGTTCCGTCAGGCGGCCCGCAATGCCAAGCGTGCCGGCTTCGATGGAGCGGAAATCCACGGTGCCAACGGCTATCTGCTCGACCAGTTTCTACAGGACGGCGCTAACCAGCGCACCGACGAGTATGGCGGCAGCGTAGAAAACCGCGCCCGCTTCGTGCTGGAAGTGGTGCAGGCCGTGGTAGATGAGCTTGGGGCCGCCCGCGTAGGTATCCGCTTCGCGCCTCAGGGCAGCAGCAGCATCAAGGACTCCGACCCGGTAGCAACGTTCAGCTACGTGACCGAGCAGCTCAACCGCTTCGGGCTGGCCTACGTGCACGTGGTGGAAGCCCGCCCCGGTCACCCCATGGCTGCCGCGCCGGGCGTACCTGCCGTGGCGGCGCACCTGCGCAAAATCTTCCAGGGCACGTTTATCCTGAATGGCGGCTACACCCAGGAAACGGCCGAAGAAGCCCTGGCCGGCAACGAGGCCGACCTGATTGCCTTCGGGGTGCCCTTCATTGCCAACCCCGATCTGGTGGAGCGTTTCCAGCAGGGGGCTGCCCTGAACACGCCCGATTACAGCACCTTCTACGTGCCCGGCGACAAAGGCTACATCGACTACCCTTCGTTGGCAGAGGCGAAAGTCTCGCAGGCCAATGATGTGTACAGCAACTAGCAGTTGCACTAGGCAGGCAACGGCAAAAGGCCCTTTCTGCTCCGGCAGGAGGGGCCTTTTTCTGATATGACTGGCTGCCAGCCACTGAGGAGTGCGGGGGGCTATGTGCCTGTAGTTCTCTTTACGCACCCTGCCAAGCCTATGTCGTTTCGCCCTAGGCTTGGCCGGGGGGGCAGAAGCGCAGGGGTAGGAGCGCCCCGCGTTTGCCTTTGGGCCGAGGCCTATGCGCTCCTGAAAAAATGCGGGCTTTCCGCCTTTCCCCGCCCGACTGCCCGCCCGGTTTCTGCGTATGGTTGAGCTATACACTCTGACTGCGCTCCAATGGCTGCCAAGAAACCTTCCCCAAAGATGCCCACCGCGGCCAGCCCCGCGAAAACGGCCGCTACGCCCGCCGCTAAAAAAGCCGCTAAGACTTCGGCCGAAGCGCCCAAGCCCGTGAAGCGCCCTACCGCCAAGGACATGAAGCAGAACGCTCAGAAGCTGCCGTATCCGGCCAAACAAGCCGATATGAAGCTGCAACCAGGCATGAACTTCAGCACCTACCGGGCAGCCGGCAAGCTTCAGGACAAGATTGCCCTTATCACCGGGGCTGACTCCGGAATTGGTCGGGCCGTGGCCGTAGCTTTTGCCATGGAAGGGGCCCACGTGGCCGTGCTTTTCAACGAAAACCAGGTAGATGCCGAAGAAACCAAGCGCCTGGTAGAAGCCCAGCAGCGCCGGTGCCTGCTGCTCCAGCTGGATGTGCGTGACCCGGAGCAGTGTCGGCAGGCCGTGCGCCGCACCCGCGCCGAGCTAGGCGGGCTGAACATCTTGGTCAACAACGCGGCATTTCAGATGGCGCAGGAGAAGTTTGAGGACATTCCCGAAGAGCAGATTCGCCGCACCTTCGATACCAACATCCTGGGCTATATCTGGATGGCCCAGGCCGCCGTGCCGCACTTCACCAAGGATGACTGCATCATCAACACCGGCAGCATTGTGGGCCTCACCGGCAACCCGCTGCTTATTGATTACACGGCCACCAAGTCGGCCATTCATGCCTTCACCAAAAGCCTGGCTACGCACCTGGGCGAGCGGGGCATCCGGGTGAACTGCGTGGTGCCCGGCCCGGTCTGGACGCCCAACATCCCCGGCACCATGCCACAGGAGGAAATCGAAAAGTTCGGCTACGAGGTAGCGCTGGCCCGCCCCGGGCAGCCCGAGGAGCTGGCTCCGGCCTACGTGCTACTGGCCTCCCAGGATGGCTCGTTCATGACCGGCTCCCTGGTGCACGTCACGGGCGGAAAGCTGAGCAGCGACCAGTAGCCTACGAGTTTGCTAGCCTTGAGAAGAAGTGCTTTTTCGAAGAGAAAAGGCACTTCTTTTTGCCCATATAATAACTTTTAAACCAGCGTGGTGGTACTGTAGAAGCTCGTCCTTACCGCTGACTATTCTTTGCTATGCCGCAGTATCCCGCAGGCACCGTGCGCGCCCTACTCTCCACCGACCTCGTAACGCCCGCTACTCGCGCAGCGCTGGAAGCCCGGTTGGTTTCAACCACTGGCTACGAGCCGCAGTTTTTTGACCCTGCCACGTATGCCTTATTGGAAGCCGTGGCGGCCCGCATCTTCCCGCAGCCGGAACGAGACGAGCCCATAGCGCTGGCGCCGGGCATTGACAAACGACTGGCCGCAGGCTTGGCCGACGGTTGGCGCTATGACGCTATGCCGCCCGACCGGGAAGCCTTCCGGCTGGGGCTAGGTGGCATCAACCAAGCGGCACAGGCGCAGTTTCAGCAGCTGTTTATAGACCTGAGTGAGGCTGAGCAAGATGCAGTGCTGAAGCAAGTGGCCGCTGGCACCGCGCTGGGCGACAACTGGAATACCGTTCCGCAAAACCGTTTTTTCGAGGATTTGCTGGCGGAGCTAACCGAAAACTACTACGCCCATCCGCTGGTCCAGGAAGAAATCGGCTATGTGGGCATGGCCGATGTGCCGGGCTGGCAGCGTATTGGCCTCAACGAACGAGAAGATCGGGAGCCGAAACCAGTTAGTAAGTGATACTTACTACGTACTAATTGAACCCCTCATGCCCGACGAAGAAGTACTGGAAGAAGGCGTCTTGAACCCGGTGAAGCCGGAAATTCAGGACCCGCTGTTGCAGGCTATTCTGGCCGAAAACGAAGCCGCCCCAGCCACAGCTCCAACTGAACTGGAACAGCCCGCGCCGCTGCCTGAGTTAACGGAGATAGTAGACTGCGTGGTGATTGGCACGGGTGCGGGCGGGGCCCCGCTGCTGGCGCGCCTCGCCATGGCGGGCCTAAAAGTGGTGGCCCTGGAAGCCGGACCCCGCCGCGACCCGACCCGCGACTACGCCACCGACGAAAAAGCCCAAAACTTCCTGTTCTGGAACGACGAGCGGCTGTCGGCAGGACAGAACCCGGTGGCCTTCGGCAAAAACAACTCTGGGACCGGCGTGGGCGGCTCCACCCTGCACTATACTGCCTACACGCCCCGCGCCCACGCCGACGACCTCACCCTGCACCGCGACTTCGGCCAGGGCGTCGACTGGCCGTTTGGCATCGAGGAACTGGAGCCTTACTATGAGGAGCTGGAACACTTCCTGGGCATCAGCGGGCCTACGCCGTACCCCTGGAACCCGGGCCGCCGCAAAGGCTACCCATTGGCGCCGCTTCCCCTGAACGGCGCGGCCCAGCTCATGCAGCGGGCCTGTGCACAACTAGGAATTCAGACTTCACCGGCGGCCAATGCGGCGCTGTCGGCGCGCTATTACCAGGAGGGAATAGGCTGGCGCGAAGCCTGCACCAACCGGGGCTTCTGCCAGGCCGGCTGCAACCGCGGAGCCAAGGCCAGCATGGACGTCACCTTTCTGCCCCTAGCCGAAAGCTATGGGGCCGAAATCAGGGCCGATGCCTTTGTGACGGAGATTGAGCGAGATGCCGCCGGCCGGGTGACGGGCGTGGTGTACGAGCAGCACGGCCAGACAGTACGCCAGCTTTGCCGCCACCTGTTTTTGTGCGCCGGAGCCGTAGAAACGCCCCGCCTGCTCATGCTCAACGAGCTGGCCCTCAGCAGCGGCCACGTGGGCAAGAACTTCATGGCCCACCCAGGCATGCAGGTATGGGGCACGTTCCCGGAAGACATTCGCCCCTATAAAGGCATTCCGGGCGGCTTGATTTCCGAAGACACCCACCGGCCCAAAAACGCCGACTTCGCGGGCGGCTACTTGCTACAGAGCATCGGCGTGATGCCCGTCACGTTTGCCACTCAGATGGTGCGCCAGCGCAAGCTCTGGGGGCAGGCCCTGCGCGACTACATGCGCAACTACAACCACGTGGCCGGCATCAACATCCTGGGTGACTGCCTGCCGCACAAAGCCAACTTCCTAGAGCTTAGCGAGGAGAAAGATGCGCGCGGCTTGCCCAAGCCACGTCTGCACTTCACGGCCCAGGAAAACGAGCAGCGCATGAACCGCCACGCCGAGCAGCTGATGCGCCAGATCTGGGAAGCCGCCGGGGCCACCGACATCTGGGCCTTCGAGCGGTACGCCCACGTGATAGGCACGGCACGCATGGGCCTGAGTGGCGACGACGCGGTAGTTAACTCCGATGGCCGGGCCTTCGACGTGCCCAACCTCTACATCTGCGACAACTCCGTGTTTCCTAGCGCCCTCAGCGTTAATCCGGCCCTTACCATCATGGCCCTCAGCCTGCGCACCGCCGACAAGTTTCTGGCCAGCCTGCGGTAGCTAACAGCCCCAGTATGAAATCCTTTCTTTCCCATATCAAGCAGCACTTCGGCCACGGCTCTTATGAGGGCGACGAGTACGGTGGGGCGGCAGGACACGACGGCTCGGGGCTGCCCACCAATTTGCCCGGCAACTTTATGTTTGCCACCGGCATCGAATGCTCGTATCCTACTATTGCCAATGGCACCATCCGACGCGACTTGCTGGCCGAAACCGACCACTACAATCGCTACCAGGAGGACTTGGCGCTGGTGCGGGAGCTGGGCCTGAAGGTGTTGCGCTACAATCTGCCCTATTACCTTATCCATAAAGCTCCTGGCCAGTTCGACTGGGAGTTTGCCGATAAGGCCATGGCCGAAATCCGGCGCCTGGGCATCACGCCCATTCTGGATCTGATGCACTTTGGCGTGCCCGATTGGGTGGGCAACTTTCAGAACCCCGAGCTGCCGGTGCATTTCGCCGAGTACTGCGGGGCGGTGGCCCGGCGCTACCCCTGGGTGCGGTTCTACACGCCCGTCAACGAAATTTACGTGACGGCCCGGGCCTCGGCAAAAGATGGTATCTGGAACGAGCAACTCAAGGACGACCGCGCCTTCATCACGGCTATGAAGCACATTACGGCGGCCAGCATCATGGGCAACCAGCAGATAGCCAAGCACCGGCCCGACTGCGTGATTGTGCAAAGTGAGTCGGCGGAGTACATCCACGAGATGCGCGCCGTGCAAAGCCCCGAAATCCGGTTGCAAAACAAGTTGCGGTTTCTCTCCCTCGACCTGCTCTACGCCCACACTATCGACTCGGAAGTGCTGCTCTATTGCCTCGACAACGGCCTGACACGCGACGAGCTGGAGTGGTTTATGGCCGGGGAGCCGCCCGGCTACCAGATCATGGGCAACGACTACTACGGCCGCAATGAGCGGATTATCAAGCCCGATGGCAACTGGTGCGCGGCCGAGGACGTGCTGGGCTGGTACACCATGACCAAGCAGTACTACGAGCGGTACCGCAAGCCCGTCATGCACACCGAAACCAACACCTTCAACGCCAAAGATGCCGAGTGCTGGCTCTGGAAGCAGTGGGTGAACGTGCAGCGCATCCGCCAGGACGGCGTGCCGGTGGTGGGCTTCACGTGGTATAGCCTCCTGGATCAGCTCGACTGGGACATCAGTCTGGCCGAAAAGCGCCTCTCCGTGAACCCCTGCGGCCTCTACGACCTCGACCGTAAAATCCGGCCGGTGGGGGAGAGCTACAAGATGATGATTCGGGAGTTTGGGCAGATAACCATGGTGCCCCACGGCGAAATGTTTGAGCTAACCGGCCGCCCCGCCACGCTCAAAGTGGAGAAGTAGACCCTAACAGGTAGGATACTACCGGTCGTTTGTAGAAGATTTTGTAGGTTGAGGACCAGTTTCCACGCATCGTTCACCCTAACCTTTCTTCTATGAAAACACGCATATCCGACCGTGGGTCGGTATGGGGCACGGCAGCCCTGCTGGCTGTGCTGGGCGCGTGCAGCCCCAAGGCTGCATCCGTTGTGAATACCCCCGCTCCAACGCCGGTGGCGGCAGCTACACCAGCGGCTCCGGCGGCCTCATCGTTCCAGATTCCGGTGGAGTACTACACCTTGCCCAACGGCCTGAAGGTGGTCCTCTCGCCCGACCATACCGCGCCCACGGCTACGGTGGCGGCCTACTACAACGTAGGCTTCCGCAACGAGCCCCGCGACCGGACGGGCTACGCCCACTTGTTTGAGCACCTCATGTTCCAAGGTTCCCAGAACCTGGGCAAGATGGAGTTCATCCAGCTAGTGCAGAAAAACGGCGGCACGCTCAACGGCTCTACCCGCTTCGACTTCACCAACTACTTCGAGATAGTGCCCGCCCATAAGCTCGAAACTATGCTCTGGGCCGAAGCCGACCGGATGCGCGGCCTTGCCATCAACCAGGCCAGCCTGACCAACCAGCAGGGCGTAGTGAAAAACGAGGTGCGCGTGAACGTGCTCAACCAGCCCTACGGCGGCTTCCCGTGGCTGGATATGCCCCAGTACGCCAACAAAAACTGGAACAACGCCCACAACTTCTACGGCGACCTGAAGGACCTGGACGCCGCTACCCTGCCCGACGCGCAGGCCTTCTTCAAAACCTACTACGCGCCCAACAACGCGGCCCTGGCCATTACGGGCGACTTTGAGCCCGCCGAGGCCAAAGCCTGGATAGAAAAGTACTTCGCCAACATTCCGGCCGCTACCCAGCCGCCCAAGCCCGACATTACGGAGCCCCGGCAGGAAAAGGAACAGCGCTTCACCAAGGACGACAAGCTGGCCACCAAGCCGGCTCTGGCCTTCGCCTACCACATGCCCGACCGCAACACGCCGGAGTACTACGCCCTCATCCTGCTCGACCAGATTATGTTGCAGGGCAAGGACTCCCGCCTCTACCAGGCCATGGTGCAGAAGCGCGGCCTCACCGACAACGTGAGCGGGGGCATCAACTACCTTGGCAACGCCTTCAACTACTCCGGCCCCATGCTGTGGATGGGCGACCTGGTGTACGACAACACCGTAAAATCCGACTCCGTGGTGAGTGTGCTCGATCAGGAAATCAGCCGCTTGGCGAAGGATGGTATCGACCAAAATACCCTGGACCTGGCCGTAGTAAAGCTGCGCTCCAACCTCTACGACCAGCTTTCCGGCTTCGGCCGGGCCGATATGCTGGCGTCGTTTGCCTTGTTTGATAATAACCCCGCCCGCATCAACGAGCTGGAGGCGGAGTTCCGCAAAGTAACCCCCGCTGTGATGCAGCGCGCCGTGCAGGAGTACCTGCGGCCTACCAACCGCACCTTGCTCATCGTTAACCCGCTGGCCAAAAGCTAACCTAACCACGCCATGAAAATCCTAGTAAACGGGCTGCTCTGCGTGGCCCTGGCTTCGGCCGCCGCCCCGGCCGCCCTGGCCCAGACGAAAGTCAAGGTCAAAACCAAAACTACCGGTGCGGCGCCCGCCAAACCGGCGGCAACTCCGGCGACTGCGCCGGTAGCCACCACGCCCCGCGAAACCCCGCCTACCGGCGGCACCCCGCGCGACTTCGCGCTGCCCGCTAAAGAAGAATTCACGCTTTCCAACGGGCTGAAGGCGAAGCTGGTGCCTTACGGCCAGGTGCCCAAAGTGACGATGATGGTGGCTATTCAGGCCGGCAACGTGCACGAGGAAGCCGGTCAGGTAGGTGTAGCCGATTTGCTGGGCAAGCTGCTCAGCGAAGGCACCGCCACGCTCTCAGCCCAGCAGCTGGCCGACAAGGTAGCCCGCATGGGTGGCGACCTGAGCGTGTCGGTGGGCATGGACCAGACCCAGATTTATGCTTCCTGCCTGAGCGAGTTTGCCCCCGAGCTGTCGGCGGTGCTGGCCGATGTGGTGCTACACCCCACGCTGCCCGAAAGTGAGTTTGCCCGCGTGAAAGCCGACTTCAAGCGCCAGATGGCCCTGGCCCGCGCCCAGCCCGGCACCCAGGCCCGCCAGAAGTTCACAGCCGCGCTTTACGGCACGCACCCCTACGGCCGGCCCATTCCTTCCGACGCCGAAATTGATGCCCTCACGCTGGCGCAGGTGAAGAACTTCTACCAGACGCAGTTCGGCGCCCAGCGCACGGCCGTGTTTGTAGCCGGCAAGTTCGACAACGCCGCCGTGCGCGAGGCCATTACCAAAGCCTGGGTGAGCATGCCCAAAGGCCCGGCCCCGCACATCGAAATTGCCAAGTCCCAGACGCGTCCCGACATCACCACCCTCGACCGGCCCAACGCCCCGCAGTCGACCATCATCATCGGCCTGCCCACTGTGGACCCCTCGCACCCCGACTTTATTCGGACGCGGGTGATGAACTCCCTGCTGGGCGGCTCGTTTGGCTCGCGCATCACGCGCAACATTCGGGAAGACAAGGGCTACACCTACTCGCCCTACAGCTACCTCGAAACGCACTACCGCACCGGCAACTGGAGCCAGAACGCCGACGTGACCACCCAGGAAACCGGCAACTCGCTTAAGGAAATTGTGTATGAGATTGAGCGCCTGCAGAAAACTCCTCCCACGGCCGAGGAGCTGAAAGGCATCCAGAACTACGAGTCGGGCATGTTTGTGCTGCGCAACTCCACGCCCGGCGGCATCATCGGCCAGCTCAACACCCTGGAGCTGCACGGCCTGCCTGATTCTTACCTCACCGAGCAGGTAAAGAACATCAACGCTGTGACGCCTGAGCAAGTGAGCGAAACCGCCCGCAAGTATGTGCGTCCCGAGGCCATGACCATTGTGGTCGTGGGCGACAAGAAAATCATCGACCCTCAGATCAAGAAGTTCCAGGCCTCCCGCAAGAAGGCACTGTAACGTGTAGCTGACTTGTTGCTGCAAAGCCACCCGGTACACGCCGGGTGGCTTTTTTGTGTCATCAAGTTGCCGGAGCAAAGCGTAACCTTAGCAGATCATGCAACGCTCCGCCGTTGGTTATGCTCTTATAGTCGGATGCTGCTGCTCGCGCATCTTTCCGTCCTTTCTACCAACTCAAACTTACCTGCCCGATGTACACCTTTTGGCGCACCGCCGCATTCGGCCTGCTTCTCACACTCACTGCCAACTGCCAGAAAACCGACCTTGCCCCAGCCGTGGTGGTCGACGAAGACCCCGCCGCCCTGCGTACGCAGTGGGTGTGGGTAGCCGACGAAGGCGGACTAAGCGGGCAGGGCCAGACGCCCGCTCCGGGCTACCAGCTTACCTTGCAGTTCAAAGCCGATGGCACCCTAGTAGAGTACGTAAACGGCCAGGAAACCCGGCGCACCACCTACGCCCGCGCCATCGAAACCACGCTGTTGTACCACGACCAGCGCGACATCATTACCATCAACCCAGGGGCGGCGCGGCCGGATATGCGCTACATCATCGAGAAACTATCGAACGGTGAGCTGGTGCTCCGCGAAGACGTATTCGATGGATTTACGCGTACTTTTCGGGCTCAGCAAGCGGTAAATGCTCTATAAGTGAAGTTTCAGGCGACTTAGCAACGGGCTGCCGGTAAAGTAGGAGGCTACGTATAGGGCTTCTGCCGTACAAGGCAGTTATGTCGCACGCACTCTCCTTTATTGGCCTGCATTACTGGGCTGGCGCCGGTCATGCCTTTCGGCCAGTTGCTGATGTCCTTGGCTCCGAATATGCCTTTCTTACTCCTGACCTTGGGGGCTTTGGCACGGCCCCGGCTCCGCGCGTCGGTTACTCCGTGGATAACTACGCCGACGAGGTAGCTCTATTTATCCAACAGCAGCCTGTAGGGCGCTACGTGCTGGTGGGCCACAGCATGGGCGGAAAAATAGCCCTGGCCCTGGCCGCACGGCGCCTTCCCGGGTTGGCTGGCGTGGCGCTGCTCAGCCCTTCGCCCCCTACGCCAGAGCCCATGACCGATAAGGACCGACAAGCCAGTATGCGGGCCTGGGGCCAGAAGGCCGCCGCCGAAAACACACTGCGCAAGATTACCGCCCGCCCGTTGCCTCAGGCGTGGCAGCAGCAAATAGTAACCGACAACCTCCGCAGTAGTCAGGAGGCTTGGGAGGCGTGGCTGCTACACGGGAGCCGCGAGAATATTGCCGACCGGCTGTGGGCCATCAATGTGCCCTGCACGATTCTGGCGGGTGATGCCGATGCGGTGATGTCGCCGTCGGTGCACGGGCTGGAGACGCTGCCTCTGCTGCCGGCCGCTACGCACCTGGAAATTATCAGCGGGGCGGGGCATTTGCTGCCGTATGAGGCTCCTGATGAGGTAGCCCGGTTGCTGCGCGCGTTTGCCCAAGGACTGGAATAGGTGCCGTCGGCGCATGGAATAGCAGCGCGAAAAGCCGACCTTCGTCAGCCACTTTTTGTTTGCTATGAAGTTCCGCTCGATTTGCCTCCTTCTGTTGTCCTTAGGCTCGCTCAGCACCTGCCGCACCGCCCTACCCATCGATTCCTACGCTGCCCTTCCCACTTATGACGGCCCTGACTTGGGCCTGACCTTTGTGCGCGGGCAGGCGCGGCTGCGGGTGTGGGCGCCTACCGCAGAAAAGCTCCAGCTCAAGCTCTACGCCGCAGGCACGGGCGGCGAGCCAGTGGCCGAGTATCCCATGCAGAAAGCGGCCGGCGGCACCTGGACGTACACGCTGCCGGCTCACCCGGCGGGCCGCTTTTATGTGGTGCAGGCCACTATCCAGGGCCGGCAGCTGGCCGAAGTGCCTGACCCCTACGTGCACGCTGTAGGATTGAATGGAAAGCGCGGCGCCCTGCTCGACCCCGCCACCGTGAGTCCCGCCGAGTGGGACGACGACCTTCGCCCCAAGCTGCGCCAGCCTACCGATGTGGTGATTGGGGAAATGCACGTGCGCGACGTATCCATGCACCCGGAGTCGGGCCTGCGCAACAAGGGCAAGTACCTGGCGCTGGCGGAGCTGGGAACCACGGGCCCCGGTGGGGTGAAAACCGGTCTCGACCACCTTTCGGAGCTGGGCATTACGCACCTGCACCTGCTGCCCACCAACGACTTTGCTTCCATCGACGAAAGCCAGCTGGCGGCCAACCGCTTTAACTGGGGCTACGACCCGCTGCACTACACCGTGCCTGAGGGCTCCTACTCTTCCGACCCTGCCGACCCCGTTGCCCGCATCCTGGAGCTGAAACAGGTGGTGCAGAAGCTGCACCGCCGCGGCCTGCGCCTGGTGCTGGACGTGGTGTACAACCACACCGCCGACGCGGCGCGCTCATCCTTCGAGCAGCTGGTGCCCGGCTACTACTACCGTCACCGCGCCGATGGCTCACTGTCCGACGCAGCGGCCTGCGGCAACGAAGTGGCCTCCGAGCGGCCCATGGTGCGCAAGCTCATCGTGGAGTCGGTGGCGTACTGGGCGCGGCACTACCACGTGGATGGGTTTCGGTTTGACCTGATGGGCGTGCTGGATTTGCGCACCATGCGGTCCGTGCGGGTGGCCCTGGATGAAATCGACCACTCCATCTTTGTGTACGGGGAAGGGTGGACGGCTGGCAGCTCGCCCGTGCCCGACGCCGAGCGGGCCCTGAAAGCCAACGTGGGCAAGCTGGACCGCATAGCTGCCTTCTCCGATGAGCTGCGCGACGGCGTGAAGGGCCACTTCGCCCGCCAGACCGAGCCGGGCTTTGCCAGCGGCCAGCCGGGCCTGGAAGAAAGTGTGAAGTTCGGCATCGTGGCCGCCACCCGGCACCCGCAGCTCGACTATACCAAGGTGAACTACTCCAAAGCACCCTGGGCCAATTCTCCGGCCCAAACCATCAACTACGTGGCCTGCCACGACGATATGGTGCTCTGGGACAAGCTGGCCGCCGCCAACCCCGGCGTGCCGGAGGCGGAGCGCGTGAAGATGGATTTGCTTAGCAACGTCATCGTGTTTACGTCGCAGGGCGTGCCGTTTTTGCCCATCGGCGACGAGTTTCTGCGCACCAAGGGCGGCTCGCACAACTCCTTCAATGAGCCCGACGCCGTGAATCAGCTGGACTGGGGCCGCAAAGCCCAATACGCGCGGGTGTTCGAGTTCTACCGCCAGCTGATTGCCCTACGCCGCGCCCACCCGGCCTTTCGCCTACCTTCGCAGGCTGCCATTCAGGAGCATTTGGAATTCCTGCCCAACGTGCCGGCCAATACCATCGGCTACCGCCTGAAAGACCACGCCGGCGGCGATGAGTGGAACACGATTACGGTGCTTTTCAACGGCAACCGCCAACCGGCTACCCTGCCTGTGCCCGGAGGCAAGTACTCCGTGGTGCTGGCCGGCGACGAAATCAACCCGAAAGGCATCCGGCCGCTGGAAGTCGCCGGGGCGAGTGCGACGGTAGAAGTGCCCGCCTCCTCAGCCCTGATTCTGGTGCAGCCGTAGCAGCTCTCGGGCCGGGCAGGTAGCTCAACCGTAGCAACCGGTCATCCGGCGGCGCGTTGTATAAGGCTGCTTTCCCGAATCAGGTGCCTATGCCATTTGCGGCCCATCTGCGCGTTGCTTTCCGTCGTCACTGGCCCTATTACCTGGCCGAGGCGGCGGGGCTGGCCTGCTTCGTGCTATGCGCGGGTTTGCTGACGGTGCTGCTGGAGCATCCCGCGTCGCCGCTGGCGCCGTGGCTGCCCGCGCAGCCGGTGGCGCGCCGCGCCCTGATGGGCCTGGGCATGGCGCTGGTGATTATGGGTATCGTGTACAGCCCCTGGGGCAAACGCTCCGGCGCCCACATCAACCCCGCCGTGACGCTGGCTTTCTGGCAGCTGGGCAAGCTGCGTACCTCTGATGCCGTGTGGTATGTATTGGCTCAGCTGACGGGGGCTATAGGAGCCGCGCAGCTGCTGCGCGGGACTATGGGCCACTGGTATGCTCACCCGGCCGTGAACTTCACCGTTACTGAGCCGGGGCCACAGGGGCCGTTGGTAGCGTTTTGGGCGGAGTTTGGTATTTCGTTTCTGCTGATGGTAGTGCTGCTGGTGGCGCTGCATTCGCGCCGGCTCAAGCGCTGGACGGGCGTGGTGATGGGGCTGCTGCTGGCTGTATACATTGTGGTCGAGGCGCCCTATTCGGGCATGAGCCTGAATCCGGCCCGCTCCCTAGGCACGGCGCTGGCCGCCGGCAGCTACCAGGGGCTGTGGCTGTATTGGGTGGCGCCGCCGCTGGCCATGTGGCTGGCTACGGTGCTCTTCCGGTACCTGTATCACGGTGAAGACCTGGAATGCGCCGTGCTGGCCGGCTGTGGCCCCAGTCCCGCCTCGCCTCACACGATGGGGGAGGAGCCTCCGCACTATCCTACGCAGCACCCAGAGTAAGTCGATTCTCTATTGCCCGTTGTCAGTTACTCATTTCAGCTAATCAGGATTGCCCTGGCGACGGGCAACGGATAACTTAATCCAACGACCGGTCGCGGAACAGTACGTAGCCGATGTGGGCAAACACGCCGAAGCGGTGCTCCCGCTCATCGTAGGTGATAAACTGCAGCGACGCCGGTCCTACCGGCGTTTGGTAAGTAAGGCCCGTCATGGCCGTGAGGTAGGGCCGGGAAATGGTGTTCTCGCGTTTGGCAAGCAAAGTGTTGTTAGGGTCGCGGCCCCAGGGGCGCACCAGCACGTGCGCGTATACCGACGTCCGCCACTCCACGGGCCCAAACAGCGCCTGCACGTAGTGCAGTCCACCGGCGGCGTAGGCCGTGCCCCGGTAGCGGTCCAGGAACAGGGTGCGGGAGTCGGGCAGGGGCAGGAAAGCGGGCGAAGCGGTGAGCGAGGAGCGGTAGGTGGCAAAGCGCCCCTGGGAGGTAGCTACCAGCTCGGTGGTGAAGCCCCAGGACTTAGTGCGGGCGCCTACGGTATCGGCTTTATTCAGCGTGAAAAACTGCTCAATAAATGCACTGCCCCGCAGCCACTGGTGATTCTTCTTGCGGCCCTCTATGTCGATGGCCGTGGTGCCGGGGTCGTAGTTTTCCACCCCCGATACTCCCCGCAGGCCAAACTCCACGCGGCGGCCGCTGGTCGCATACTGGCGGCGGTTCTGGGAGTTGCGCTCGAAGCGCAGCGCGACCGTGAAGCCGCTGAGGCTACTCTGGTCGAGGCTGGCGTCGGAGCTAAGCTGGTCGGTATTAGCGAACCGGTCGCGGTTGGTGAAGGCTCCGGCCGTGATGATGTAGCGGCTGCGGTAGTTGGGGCTGATGCCAATCTGCACGTTGGTTATCAGGTCGCGCTGCTGAATCTGGGTGGTTTCGGTGTTGGTACCCAGCAGGCCCCCGGTGTCCTGGTAGTTGAAGTTGTTGAACGTAAGCTGGGGCTGGATGTAGAGCGGAAACCGGCCCGGCACACTGACGCGGAATGCCGCGTGGGCTCCGTTGTAGAAGCGCCCCACAGTAGCATTGGCCTGCACCGTGTAGAGGTAGCGGTTGAGGTAGCGGAAGGAGCCGCCCAGGTAAAAGTTGCTCATGGAGCGGGTGGAAAGCAGCACGCCCAGATCGGCGGTGAGGTTGTTGGCCTGGCGAGCATCCACGCTCAGCACATAGCCTTTTTTCTCCTTGTCGTACATCACCCGCGGGTACACGTTGGAAAAAAAGTCGTTGTCTACCAACGTGAAATAGCCTTCCTCGATATCAGAGGGCGTGTAGCTGGTGCCGGTGCGCCGGAAAAAGCGCCGCACAAAGGCCTGCTGCTCGGTGGGCAGGCCCTGCACGTTCACCTGCTTGAAATCGGGACGGGGGGCGCGTTCCTGAAAAGCCCGGCGGCGCTGCTGCAGGGCCAGCGTATCCTCGCGGCGCGGAATGCGGCGCAGCATCAAAGCTAGCTTGGCTTCGGCAGCAGTTTCCCCCAGGTTCACCAGCTTCTTGGCGCGGTTGAAGTCGCCAGCTCCATAGCCTTCCAGCTCGGGCTGAATGAAAATGCCGTTGGGCCCTACCGACAGCGTATCGGCCACGTTGGAGCCCAGGAAAACGAGCGTGCCGGTCAGCAGCTGGTCGTCCTTATCCTTGGGGTACTGCTTGTAGGCCACGTCGCCCACGTTCACCCCAATCATAATATCGGGCTTGAATTCCTCCTTCATCACGCCGGTCGGGAAGTTGTCTACTACAGCCCCGTCGAAGAGGTAGCGGCCATCCGTCTGCCGGATGGGGCGGAACGCCAGCGGAAAAGCCATGGAGTTGCGCACGGCATCGGCCAGGGAGCCGCTGCGCTGCACCACGCGCTTACGCGTGAACACCTCGGACGCCACGGCCCGGTAGGGCACCAGCAGCCGGTCGAAGTCATAGTCAGCAATGGCGCCGGCGGGGGCCAGCATAGTGGCCAGCTGGTAGTTGAGGGTGGCATCGTTAATCAGGCGCGGCGTGATGCGCGTCTTGAACTTGCTGTCGATGGCCAGGCCCAGGTGCAGGGCCGCGGGACTGTCGTCGGTTTCGAAGTAGTTGTAGACTTTGCCGTTGAGCGGGCGGTTGGCCACCCAGTCCTGAAACGCTTGGCTAAGCACAATCTTCTCAATTTCCTCCGGCGAGTAGCCCGAGGCGTACATAGCGCCCACAATGGCGCCCATGCTGGTGCCCACAATGTAGTCGATGGGGATGCGGTTTTTCTCCAGCACCTTCAGCACGCCCACGTGGGCTAGCCCTTTGGCGCCGCCGCCGCTGAGCACCAGGCCCACTTTCTGCGCGTGGGTGGTAGAAATGCAGAGCAGCACGAGCAAGCCGCTCAGCCAGGAGTAGAGTTTTCTGGGCATAGGAAAGGGAAGCCGCCCGGGGTGGGCAGCGCGTTTCCTACGCAAGCGCCTGCAAGAGGTTGAAGAGGCCAATCTTATCAGCCGCAACCAGCAAGCCCCGAGGAGACTCAGAAAAAGGCAGAGCAGTCTTAGAGACGAGCTTGCTCAGCCTTGCATACAAGCCCGAAAAGCGGGTTTTACGTTGGCTGCGCGTCTTTATGACCATAGGCAGGCGCCTACGGAGCCAGCCACGAGCCCAGCGGAGTAGGCGTGTTGCGCAGGGCTGTAAATAACAGGGTACTGCCAACTACCGTCCAGCCCAGCCAGGGTTGGTAAAGCCAGGAGACGTGCCGGCTTTGCGGCCGCAGAAAGGCTTGGACTTCGAGCAGGCCACCCAGCAGCAGCAGCGGCACGCACGCTACGGCCAGCAGGTTGAGACCGGCGGCCCGCACCAGCTGCCCGTGCAGCAAGGCGTGCAAGGCCCGCTGCGTGCCGCAGCCCGGGCAGTACCAGCCAGTCAGCCAGTTGACGGGGCAGCGCGGAAAAGGGTAGTGGGCCGGGTCGAGGCGGAAATACAACAGGGCCAGCGCCAGCCCGGCAAGTATGCCGAGGCTCAGTACGCTGGCCCTGCTGCGGGAAGTGAATGGCACGCTGAAAAGCGGATTATTGAGAGGCGGCGTTCATCATAGCCAAGCCACCGAACACGAACATGAAGAGGATGTACAGTACAATGCCTCCCAGCCCGACGAAAAACCCGATTTTCGTCCATTTGCCGGCTTTCTGGGAAGCGTCCAGTGCCCCAGCGTAGTCACCCCGGGCTATGCTGGAGTTTACATTGGCGGCGTTGATGATGCCTACAATTCCGAAGGGAAGGCAGCAGAAGATGGTGACCAGGATAGATTCTACCAGCCAGTTTTTGGGTGGCGGGCCGCCCGCGGGCGAGGTATTCATGGTGGAATTGTAGGTCTGCTCCATGCAAAGAGAATAGAAAAAGGGGGAGAAAATGATTGTCGGGGTTAAACATAGAAATTATCCGGGCAAAACCAGCATTTTTCCGCCGTGCGGCCCGATAATAGTCGAGCCGGGTTTCACCACTTCCGGAATATCACGTACACCGCGGCCACCAGCAGCCCAAAACCCAGCAGGTGGTTCCAGCCCAGCTTTTCGGTTTTGAAGACGTACACCGCGCACAGCGTAAACACCGTCAGGGACAACACTTCCTGAATAACTTTGAGCTGAAACAGGCTGAAAGGGCCGCCATTCTCCTCAAATCCGATGCGGTTAGCCGGCACCTGAAACACATACTCGAAGAAAGCCAGTCCCCAGCTCACCAGCACAATGCCCACCAGCCCCAGCTTGCTGAACCACGGCAGCTTCTTGAACTGCAGGTGCCCGTACCAGGCAAACGTCATAAACAGGTTGGAAACCGAGAGCAGCACCAGGGTCAGCAGGCTTTTCATAGCACTAAGGTAAGTACCCACCACGAGTTTGGAATCAGCCCGGGCAGCTTTCGGCTACCCGCTGTTATTGGGGATTAAGCAGCAGCCGGAATGATTCGTTTTGGGTGAGCACATACAGGAAAAACGCCAAGCCGACCGCCGAAATAATTAGCCAAATAAAAAAGCCGATTTTAGTCCAGCGTGCCGCTTTGTCCGCCGCTGAGCGGGCCCCTTCGTAGTCGCCGGCGGCCCAGCGGCTATTTACTTCCGTGGCATTGATGACGCCGAGTAGCCCACACGGTAGGAAGCAGAAGACCGTCACCAGAATGGATTCAATCAACCAGTTTTTGGGCGGCCGGCCGCTGGAATTCTGGGGGCTGAGGTAAGGGTGCTGTTCCATCGATAGGCGCTAAGAGTAGAAAAAGCAGGATTGATTTATTGGCAGTGAAGATAGAACATAGCCAGACGGGATAAAGACAGCTGTTTACTTAGTCCGTGTGGCCGGGGGCGTTGGTGGCGGGTGCCTGCTGGAGCTGCTCGGTTTCGCGGGCCAGGCGCTGCTGCTCGTCGGCCGAGACGGTGCGGGGCATGTTGCGCAAATCGGGCTGGCCGGCATCCACCCAGGCTGTGTACCAGAAGGCTCCCACCAGCCGCACGGCCAGGCGCATCTGCCGCTCCACCTGCCCGTTCAGGCGCTGGTGGTACTCCCGGCTGAACTCGCGGGAATAGGTGCGCACGGTAGCGTTGCCGCGCTGCTCAAAAGTGTACTTTTTGTCGTCGGGAAACTTAGCCGTCAGCTCCTTCTCAAAGCGCAGCACCGAATCAACGGCGTTGCTGGAGCGCGTGACGGTGGCCCAGATAGTAGCCGTTGGCCGCTCGATGTAGGGAGCCGGTCCCGTGAAAAAGTCGTAGCCCGAGGCCAGCAGCTCCGGCAGGCGGCTTTCCCAGAGGCCATGAATGCCGCGCTGCCCCGTGAGCTGCCCGTTGTAGTTGTGGGTGGTATGCAGCGGCACGCAGGCATCGGCCACGTAGTGCCCCAGGTCGGCCGACACGCTGAGAATCCGGTCGGCGTTGCGGCTGCGGAAAGCTTCGGTAAGGCGGTTTTTCATCACCACCACGTGCCAGGGCACAATACCGTGGCGCTGGAGCGTATCGAGGCTGTAGCGGGCCACGGCGTCGGCGTAGCTGTGCGGGAGCTTGTAGGCAGCGCTGTCGCCGTACACATCCAGGTCGATGTAGTGGCGCGGGGCTTCCTCAGGCACCACGGAGCGGCGCGAGTCGGGGCGGGTGGCGTTTTCGGTGAGGTAGTCGATGTTACTTTTGTAGAAGCCCAGCAGCTCGGGTGGCAGTGTGTACACAGCCAGTCGGTTGATGGTGCGGTGCCCGAAAAAGCCCCAGGCCTGCGGCCGCTGGGGCAGCAGCAGACCCAGCACCATCAGCGCCAGCACTGCCCAACGACGAAAATTTCGCGGCATCATATAAACGGCGTGCAAACAAAAAGCCTGGCCTCCGGGAGTGGAAGCCAGGCAATCTGCAAAATATCGGGCTGCCGAAAAAGCCGCGCCCTCAGAAACTTACCGCCCGCCCTGGCCGGCAAACTTCATCCGGTAGTCGGCCTTCACGTCACCTTTGCTGATGCGGGCCAGCTTGCCTTTCAGCAGCTGCTTTTTCAGGCCCGACACGTAATCCGTAAACAGCACGCCTTCCAGATGGTCGTACTCGTGCTGAATCACGCGGGCCGTCATGCCCGTGAAGGTTTCCTCGTGCGCCTGGCGGTTTTCGTCCTCGTAGCGCAGCACAATGGTGGGGTGGCGGTACACCATTTCGCGCACGCCCGGAATGCTCAAACAGCCTTCCTCGAAGCCCCATTCCTCGCCGGTTTCGCTTACCATCTTCGGGTTGATGAAGGCCCGCTTGATGCCGGTTTCGGCCCCCGGCTTCGGCTCCCCGGTTTCCTCATCTTCGTCGTCCACCATGGGGGCCGAGTCGATAACGAACAGGCGCACGCTCCGGCCAATCTGGGGGGCGGCCAGGCCTACGCCGTGGGCGTAGTACATGGTGTCGTACATGTCGCCAATGAGCTTTTTTAGCTCCTCAGGCGAAAAGTCAGCGGGAATATCCTTGGCGCGGGCTTTCAGCACCGGGTCGCCAAAGGCTACAATAGGGTAAATCATCGGGAATTCAGAAAAGATTGCAAAATGAGCGTAGCCGACACCCTATCGACGGTGGCTTTGTCGCGCCGGTCTTTCTTGGAGAGGCCACCCGCCAGCAAAGCCGCGTGGGCCATCCGGGTAGTAAACCGCTCGTCGATTTCGTGCACGGGCACTTCCGGCAATTCGCGGCGGAGCGTGCGCACCAGGCCCACGGCGGCGCTGGTGGCATCGGTGGCCTCATTGCTGAGTGTGCGGGGCATACCCACTACCAGCGCCGCCAGCGGCTCGCGCTGGTGATAGGCCTTTACGTAGGCCAGCAACTCCTGGCTGTGCACCGTTTCCAGGGGTGTGGCTATGATCTGAAGCGGGTCCGTCACGGCCAACCCTACGCGTTTGTGGCCATAGTCAATAGCAAGAATGCGGCCCATGGGCAAAACGGCGGAAGAAAGGAGAAGCGGCAGCACTACCGCCGGAAAATCAGCTCAAAGATACGACACACCCCCGAACCGCGCCCAATGTGCTTCCGCGCGCGCCAGACCAGCAAGTCAGCAGGATGCGTGTGCCAGATGATGGGAATAGTCATATTCGCTACAACTTGCTGAGTTGTAATTGTAGCTCTGAATAGAGGGTAAGCAGCTGAATACAAAAGCTATGTGTAAGTATAGTTGCGCGAAAAGCATATGGAATAGTATTAATTGAATGGCAAATACAAAAAGGCGTATATAAGCGCCAAATCCCGGAAAAGTTTCAGTAGCTTTGAGTCTTATCCGCTTCCCGCAACTGGCTTACATGGCAGGACTTTTTACTCGTTTCACTCAAGTGGTTTTTCCTGGATCTGCAAAACCGGCATCGGCTGCTTTTGGGCGGTGGCGTCAGCCATTGCTACTGGGGGCCACGCTGATGTGTGGGGTGCTGCTGGGAGCCGGGCGGTTTCAGGCTTCCCGCCAGAACCCTGAAGGCACGCTCCGGGGCTACCTGCGCTTCAAGGAGGTGCTCAGCCACGTAGACGAAGAGTACGTGGACTCCGTGGACGTGGAGGCGCTGTCGGACTACGCCATTGCGCGCATGCTGGAGCGCCTCGATCCACACTCCACCTTTATTCCGGCGCGGGAGCGGGAGCAGTCGGCGGCTTTTCTGCAGAGCGACTACGATGGTATCGGGGTAGAATTCAACCTGTTTCGCGACACCGTGACGGTAATAGCGCCCCTGGGCGGCGGCCCCGCCGAGCAGGCCGGCCTGCAGCCCGGCGACCGTATTCTGGCCGTCAACAACCAGCCGGTTTCGGGGCGCCACATCACCATAACGCAGATGTTTGGCAAGCTGCGCGGCCCGGCCGGCAGCCGGGTGCAGCTGCAGGTGCTGCGGCGGCCCGGCAGCAAGCCCCTGCTGCTGAGCGTGCCCCGCCAGCGCATTCCCAACACGTCGGTTGACGCGGCCTACCTGCTGAATGAAACCACCGGTTACATCAAAATCAGCCGCTTTGCCAGCGGCACCTACGACGAGTTCAAACAGGCCCTCGGCGACCTGAACCGCCAGGGCATGACCAAGCTGGTGCTGGATTTGCGCGGCAACCCCGGCGGCTACCTCGACCGGGCCACCAAGCTCGCCGACGAGTTTATAGCCGGTACCCGCAAGCTGGTTTACACCGAGGGCAAGGATGACCAGTTTGATACCCAGACGTTTTCGCGCGTGAACGGCGAGTTTGAGGAAGGCCAGCTGGTGGTGCTCATTGATGAGGGCAGCGCCTCGGCGGCCGAAGTGGTAGCCGGCGCCCTGCAGGACCACGACCGCGCCCTGCTGGTGGGCCGCCGCACCTTTGGCAAAGGCCTGGTGCAGCAGCCGGTGGTCCTCAACGACGGCTCGGAGCTGCGGCTGACCATTGCGCGCTACTACACGCCTTCGGGGCGCTGTATTCAGAAATCGTACGCCGAGGGCCCGGCGGCCTACTCCCAGGAGCTGCGCAACCGCCAGCGCCAGGGCGAGCTGCAGCACGCCGACAGCATCCACGTGGATGACGCCCTGCGCTACCACACCGCCCACGGCCGCGTGGTGTACGGCGGCGGCGGCATTTCTCCCGACGTATTTGTGGCCCGCGACCAGGCCACGCTGGCCCCGTACTACGCCCGCCTGCAAAGCCAGAATCTGGTGCGCGAGTACGCCCTGCAATTCTTCCAAAGCCATAAGGCCGAGCTGGAGGCCCTCCGCTTTGAGCAGTTTCAGGAGTCGTTTCAGATCAGCCCGGCGCAGCTGGCCGAGCTGGCCGACCGGGCCGAGCAGGATGGTATTGCGCTGGACGAAACAGCCCTGCGGCAGTGTGCCCCGCTGCTGAGCAACCAACTGAAAGCTCATATAGCCCGCAGCGCCTACGGCAAAACCGCTTATTACCAGGTGCTCAACAGCCGCGACGCCGAACTGCAAGCGGCCTTGAAAGCCGTAGCCGACGGCCGTGCCCTCCTAGCCCAGGATCTGTCGGGAAACTAACGGCGGCTTTTTCTTTGTCTCAGAAGCCTCATCCTGCTTTGGCCGGATGGGGCTTTTTACTGAGGTATTCAGCGTCGACCTGGAGGAGCAAGCAGTGAGGGCCGCCGGGATGCGGGCGGGCCCGTATATTTAGGCACTAATTTTCGCACCCATCCCACCCGCCCGCTATGCCTTACTATCACCGCCTTGGCCAGATTCCGCGCAAGCGCCACACCCAGTTCCGCCAGCCCGACGGCACCCTCTACCACGAGCAGCTGGTAGGTACGCTGGGCTTTTCGGGCGTATCGTCGCTCCTCTACCATCAGCACGCGCCCACCGAAATCCGGCGCGTGGGCGAACCGCAACCCTACGCCCCCAGGCTGCTGAAAGACCGGGCCCTGCAGCCCAGTCACCTGCGCACCTTGGCCCAGACCAGCACCGGCGGCGACTACCTGCAGGCCCGCCAGACCATGCTTGGTAACGCTGATGTGATGCTGAGTATCTGCAGCCCCACGGAGCGGCGTATGGACTACTACTACAAAAATGCCCTGGCCGACGAGGTGATTTTCGTGCACGAGGGCCGGGGTGAGCTGTGGAGCCAGCTGGGCATCGTGGCCTTCGAGCCCGGCGACTACGTGGTGATTCCGCGCACCATCATTCACCAGTTCCACTTTGAGGAAGGCCCGGTACGCCTGCTCGTTATCGAGTCGTTCAGCCCCGTCGAAACCTGCCGCCGCTACCGCAACCACTTCGGGCAGCTGCTGGAACACTCGCCCTACTGCGAGCGGGACATCCGGCCGCCCCACGAGCTGGTGCAGGACCCCGAGCGCGAGTCGGGCGAGTACGTGGTGAAGGTGAAGAAGGAAGGCTTTCTGCACGAGCTGGTGTATGCCCACTCACCCTTCGACGTGGTAGGCTGGGACGGATACTTCTTCCCTTACGCTACTAGCATCCACGACTTCGAGCCGATTACGGGACGTATCCACCAGCCGCCTCCCGTACACCAGCACTTTGAGGCGCACAACTTCGTCATCTGCTCCTTTGTGCCGCGTTTGTTCGACTACCACCCGCTCAGCATTCCGGCGCCCTACAACCACTCCAATGTGGACTCCGACGAGGTGCTGTACTACGTGGCCGGCAATTTCATGTCGCGCAAGGGCGTGGACCTGGCCTCGTTTACGGTGCACCCCAGCGGTCTGCCCCACGGTCCGCATCCAGGGACTGTAGAGGCCAGCATCGGCAAAAAGGAAACCCACGAGCTGGCCGTGATGGTAGACACCTTCCGCCCGCTCTACCTCACCGAAACCGCCCTGCCCTACCTCGACGAAAAGTACCCCATGAGTTGGAACCCCGGCTTCGTGCACGAGGCGCCCCGCGCGGCAGATATGATGGACTAACGGTTTTCTCGAATAACCTGTACCAAATAAGCGGCAACGGCGTTTATTAGCTTCCCCTTACTTGCTTTTAACTCCATGAAAAAATCTTTTGCTTCGGCCGCCTTCCTAATGGTGCTGGCCCTCATCACATTCAGCTGTGATAAAATCAACGACCTGCTCACATTCGAAATTTCCGACACGCAGGACTTCAAGATTCCGGCCACGCCGCTGGCCGGTGGCCTGCCCGTGACGCTGACCCTACCGGTGCCCGTGACCAACAAGGCCTCCGAGTCCTTCAGCAACAACAACACGAAAGCCGACCTGGTGAAAGACGTAACGCTGAGCAAGCTCACGCTCACCATCACCGACCCGGACACCGAGAACTTCGACTTTCTGAAGAGCATCAAAATCTCCATTGGTACCGACCAGAACGACAAAGTGGTAATGGCCCAGCTGGACGATGTACCGCGCGGCGTCACGACCATCGAGCTGAAGTCGACCAACGCCAAGCTGGACAAGTACATCAAGGCCCCGAACTACACGCTCTACACCGAAGCCTCCGTGCGCCAGGCTACCACCCGCGAAATCACGGTGAAGGAGGAAAGCCGCTTCAAAGTAACCGCCGACCCGCTGTAAAGGTGAGATGGTGATTTAGCGACTTAGTAAGTTCTGTCGTTTTGCTGGCGCCGCATGCGCGGATAGAACGTCAACTTACTGAGTCGCTAAATCACCATCTCACCGGTTGCGGCCGTACTGCTCGTGGCTGCTCACCCAGTCGGAGGAGCTGATGGCGGAGCCCAGGCTCAGCTCCCCGGCCAGCACCACGCCAGCTACTATCTCGGCGAATTTATTGACGGTGCCCCGGCCCACGCAGCCCAGCATGCGCAGGCACTCGTTCTGGGTAGCCAAGCCCGTGCCGCCGCCGTGGGTAGCCACGATGAGCGAAGGAATGGTGATGCTGATGTACAGGTCGCCCTCGGGCGTGATTTCGGAGTACAGGATGCCCGCCGACGACTCCGACACGTTGGCCACGTCCTGACCGGTGGCGATGAACATGGCCGTGATGCCGTTGGCTGAATGCGCGCCGTTGTTGTTAGCCCCGGAGATAAACGCGCCCACGTTGCTTACCTGCCCGTGGTAGGCCAGCTGCTCGGGCGTCACGCGCATGCGCTGCTGCAGCACGTCGCGCTTGACTATAGCCTCGGCCACCACGCGCTTGCCGCGGGTGCGCATCACGTTGATCTGCGAGGCCTTTTTGTCGGTGGCGAAGTTGGATTCGAGGTAGAAGTGGCGGATGGGTGCGCCCTTGTAGTTCTCCAGAATCCAGGAGCAGGCCGCAAACGTGGCGCGGCCTACCATGTTCTGGCCGGCGGCGTCGCCGGTAGAGAAGTTGAAGCGCAGGTAAGCGAACTTGTTGCTCAGGTACGTGTCGATGTACTGGAGCTTGGCTACGCGGGAAGTGCTTTCGGCCTCGGGCCGGATCTTATCGATTTCAGCTTCCACCCACTTGCCAAAGTCCCGGGCGCCGCGGGCATCATCGAACACGAACACCGGGGCGCGCTGCATGGCGTCGCCGACGACGGTGCACTTGACGCCGCCGCAGAGGTTGAGCACCTGCATGCCGCGGTTGTAGCTGGCGACCAGGGTGCCCTCGGTGGTAGCCATGGGGATGAGGAAGTCGCCCTGGGCGTGCTCCCCGTTCACGCGCAGCGGGCCGGCCAGCCCTACCGGAATCTGGGCCACGCCCGTGAAATGCTCGCAGTTGCCCTGCAAATCGTGGGCATCGAAGGAATAGTGCTTGAGGTGCTTGAACTCCTGGCCCGAAAACTCCTCGGCGAAGCGCTGCCGGGCCTGAATGGCGGCCTCGGAATAGTCGTCTTGGTCCTGGCGCGGAATGCGGGTTTTATTTTCGTGCTGCTGGGCAATGGCGTCTTCCACCTCCACGGTCAGGTCGCCGAATGGGTCGGCTGAGAACTGCACCCGCACCGTGTGAATACCTTCTTTGAGGTGCTCGGTGGCCAGATGGAACGTGGCGGCCTGGCCCACCGGCAGCGTGTAGCCGGCACTGTCGGCGTTGAAGGTAGTGGCGGGCCGCACGTCGCCCTCACCCAGGTCCAGCGCAATCTGCTCCACCCCAATCTTCACGCCGTCAACCTGCACATGGTCGATGCGGGTGATGCGCACCGTATCGAGGCGGTTTTTGATGCTGAAGGCCACGCCTTCGGGGGTGTTGTGGAGGCTGCCGCGGGTGTAAAGCAGCTTGAGCAACATGGGGCTGGGCGTGAAAATCATGGGCGGGCGCGGAGGTTAGATGACTGATGGGGCGGGTAAAATAGAAAGGTTTTGGGTAGAAGGCTACCGTCGGGCGCGTTTAGCTGATTTCTTCCCGGATAGTACAGGGTTCCCTGGCGTTGAGTCAAAGATGATGGGCAGCGTGAACTGCACCGGAACCGGCCGGCCGTTCTGGCTGCCTGCCGACCACTCGCCATCCAGCAGTTGCACCAGTCGCAACGCTTCGGCATCCAGTTTCGGGTGCAGGCCTTTGGTTATTACAGGTTTGACGACGCGGCCTTGTTCGTTGATGGTAAAGGAGACGAATACCTTCCCTTTTATAGAATCTATGCCAACCGGAAAGTGGTTGTTTTGACGGATAATTTCTGGCAGCCTTTCCATTCCTCCTCTAAAGACAGGCATTTGCTCTATATACCCTAGAAACGTCTTCTCGGCGGGCTTACTAGCTGCCTGTCTTAGCTCATCCGCCTGGACCAAGGGAGCTAACCATACCTCGTCCATCGTAGAATTCATAGCAGCATTATCCCGCAGCACCGGCTTCACTTGCGCCACCGCTTCCCGCGCCGACAGTCCCAGCCCGCACACCAGCACCAGCGCTACCAGAAACCGCCGCAGCCGGAGCCGCAGCTTCGGTGGTGCGGCCAGCTGCTCCGCCCGAAACCGACCGCACACGCGGCCATCCGGCGCGGCGGCGCGGGCATTTTCTAGGTCAGCTTGAGCGGCGGCGGTAAAGTCGATAACCGTGCGCTGGCACACGGCGCAGTGACGACCTTGTTCCGTAGGTGTCATCTGTTGCCAATCTGCGTGGCAAGTGCGGAGCTGTACATTCAGGATAGGTAAGTTCAGCATAGATGTTAACGCTTTTCGGGAGCTTGTTGAGCTGAGGCGAAGGTGATGGGCAGCGTATACCTTACCTCTATCGGGGTAGGCCGTGGCGGCTGCACCCAGCGGGGCATTTTCTGCACCACACGCAGCGCTTCTGCTTCCAGAGCGGGGCTGACTCCTTTCAACACCTTGGCCTGCGTGAGGTGTCCGGTTTTCGTGATAACGAAGCCAATGAATAATGTGCATTCGGCTGTATTAGAGACGGGGTAATGCAGATTTCTTCTCAGATAAGCTACCAGAGAATCTTGCCCGCCTGGAAAAGATGGCATGGGCTCAAGAATGCAGCTAACCAATAGCTTCGCCTGCCTCTGCGAAGCGGATGGTGCAATCTTTAAACCCAGCGCAGCCGCTGAAACATCAGTAATAGTTCTAATTCCGATTATGGCCTGTTCCGTGCGGGGCAGAAACTGTCCTACTGCTTCCCGCGCCGACAGCCCCAACCCGCAGACCAGCATCAACACAATTACAAACGGCCGCAATCGGCGGCGCAATTTCGGCGGCCTGGCCAGCTGCTCCGCCCGAAACCGGCCGCAAAGGCGGCCATTCGGCGCGGCGACGTTTAATATCTTCTGAGTAGAATTGGTTAAATCAACTACCATGCGATGGTACACGGCACAGTGCGGGCCTACCCGGTGGTCGTGCTGCCAGTCGATGTGGCAGGGATGTAGACTAACCACTGGACTAGCGCTGAAAGGTGACGGGGATGGTGTAGTAGACTTCCACTGCCCGGCCGCTCTGCCGGCCGGGCTCATAGTGACCATTCAGAAGCTGGACCACGCGCAGGGCTTCGGCGTCGAGTAGAGGGTGAAGGCCTTTCAGTACCTTGAATTCGCGCAGCTTACCGTCGGTGCCCACGATAAAGTTAACGAACACGCGGCCTTCTGCGTCCAGCATGCTCGTGTTGGGTGGCCAGCGCAGGTGCTGCTGCAGAAACTGGAGGGCGCCTTGATGACCCCCCTCTCGAAACTGCGGCATCTGCTCCGCATAGGTAAAGACAGCATTATAGTTGGTAGAATCTTGTTCAAAGACGCTGGAGGATTCCGACCCAATTCCACCTAAAAGGATTAGCTCTGAGGAAATAGGTGATTCAGGAAAATCATCCTCGCTTGTTCTCCTGCTCGTAGAAGAAGTCGAATTTGTTTTATGATTTGTTGATGCCTTGGAGTTTATTACTGCTGAATGGACCTTCTTCCGAACCTGCGCCACCGCTTCTCGCGCCGACAGTCCCAGCCCGCACACCAGCACTAACGAAACCAGAAACCGCCGCAGTCGGGGCCGTAGCTTCGGTGGTGCGGCCAGCTGCCCCACCCGAAACCGACCGCACAGGCGACCATCGGGGGAAGTTGCGCGGGCTGCTTCTAAGTCAGCTTGAGTGGCGTTGGTGAAGTCGAACACCTCACGATTGCAGTTGGCACAGTGGCGGCCCTGTTCCGTGGGTGTCATCTGCTGCCAATCCTCGTGGCAGGCGCGGAGCTGTACGTTCAGGATAGGTAAGTCCAGCATAGATGAATAACTAAAAAGCCCGGTTGCCGGAAGGTAACGCGTACCGGCAACCGGGCAGTATATAAGTAGCAGGAAAGCCGGTGCTTACTCGAAGAACTCCTTGCCGCTGCTGTCGATGTAGCCGGCGCGGCCGTCGGGAGTTTCCACGCGGGCCACGTCGCCGATGAAAGGCTCAGCCAGGCGGTATTTGGGCGCCACCAGCCAGCGGCCCTCGGCGTTGAGGTAGCCGTAGCGGCCTTGCTGCCGGGCAATGGGAAAGCGGAAGTCGTTGAGAGGAGAAGCCACGATGGTGTCCAGTTCCAGGGGGAGGGTGATTTTGCCCTTGCGGTTGAGCACGCCCCACTTGGCGCCCTGGCGCACAAACAGCAGCTGCCGGTAGTCTTCCCGGATTTCGTCGTACTCGGCCGGTACCACCGCCGAGCCCACCGTGAAGCGGAAACCCAGCTTGCCCTGTCGCCGCACCACGTCGCCCAGGGAAAGGTAATCTTCCTCCGGCGCGGCCTCGGGCGGTGACGTCAGGCGGCTGCCGATGGCGTCTATATCGAAAGTTTCGCCCCGAAGCGTGACGGTAGCGCGGCCTTTGTAAAAGGTGGAGGCTTTGGAGAAGTGCACGGGCGTGATGGGGTTGCCGCCCCCATCGATATAGCCATATAGCCCATTCTGGCGCACCCAGGCCACTTCTTCCACAAACGGACCAGCCTCCTCATACTGCAGCGGCAGCACCACGCGGCGGCTGTGGTCGGCATAGCCCCACTTGTCGCCCCGCCGAAAGGGCACCAGCCGCCCGCTCACTAGGTCCTGCGCGGCGGTAAGCCCCAGCGCGAGTAAGCCCATTCCCAGAAACTGCCACTGCCTTTTCATGCGCGAATTACCCATCAGCCGTATCGTGTGCCTCTAAATATACTGGTTAGCAGCAGAAGGTGCGCAAAGTAGAAAGAGTTCAAGCCTGAAAGCTGGAAAACAGGGTAGGATAGGTTTGGCCGAAGGGGTGCTGCCTTGTACCTTCCGCAGTCGATTTCACCGCAAGAGCTATGAAAACACCAGCCTCAATACTGGCCCTGGGCCTGCTGCTGAGCAGTGCGCCTGACGTGCTAGCGCAAAAGGCTACGGCCCTGGATGCCCGCATTGCCCGGCTGGCTTCCCAGCAGGAGCAGCAGGTAATAGCCTGGCGCCGCGACCTGCACGAGCACCCCGAACTGGGCAATCAGGAAACCCGCACTGCCGCCCTGGTGGCCGCCGAGCTGCGCCGCCTGGGCCTGGAGGTGCAAACCGGGGTGGCCCGCACCGGCGTGGTGGCGCTGCTGCGCGGCGGCCGGCCCGGCCCCGTGGTGGCTTTGCGCGCCGATATGGACGCCCTGCCCGTTACGGAAAACACCAACCTGCCTTTTGCCTCCCGGGCCACTGCCACCTACAACGGCCAGGCAGTGGGGGTGATGCATGCCTGCGGGCACGACACCCATGTGGCCATGCTGCTGGGTGCCGCCCGCGTGCTCACCGACCTGCGCCAGGACCTGCGCGGCACCGTGAAATTTATCTTCCAGCCGGCTGAGGAAGGCTCCCTGCCGGGAGAGGAAGGTGGGGCCCGCCTCATGGTGAAGGAAGGCGTGCTCGAAAACCCGAAGGTAGACGCCATCTTCGGGGTGCACATCAACGCCCAGACGGAAGTAGGCACGCTCAAGTACCGCCCCGAGGGCGAAATGGCTTCTTCCGACGTGTTTAAGATTGTGGTGAAGGGCAAGTCGGCGCACGGGGCCTACCCCTGGCTGAGCGTGGATCCGGTCGTAACGGCCGCTCAGATTGTCATGGGCCTGCAAACCATCATCAGCCGACAGACCCAGCTCACCGAGGATGCGGCCGTGCTGACGGTGGGTATGATTCATGGCGGGGTGCGCAACAACATCATTCCCGAGCAGGTGGAGCTGACGGGCACTATCCGCACCTTCAGCAAGGAAATGCAGCAGAAAATCTGGGAAGCCGTGCGCCGCACCGCCACCAGCATTGCCGCCAGCAGCGGGGCCACAGCCGAAGTGAACATCGAAAACTACGCGCCCGTGACCTACAACGACCCGCGCCTGACCGCCCAGATGCTGCCCAGCCTGCGCCGGGCGGCCGGTACGGGCCCGGTGGTACTGCAAAAAGCTGTAACCGGAGCCGAGGACTTTGCTTTCTTCCAGGAAAAAGTGCCCGGCCTGTTCGTGTTCGTGGGCGGCATGCCCCAGGGCAAAAACGCCGCCGACACGGCCCCGCACCACACGGCCAGCTTTTTCATTGATGAAAGCGGCCTCACGCTGGGTGTGCGTACCCTCACTACCTTAGCCGTCGATTACCTGTCGGCCAAACCCTAGCGCCGCTTACCTTTCTTCTCTGTGAATATTGCCCTGGTTTCCTACGAAGGCCGCTTAAGCTCCCAATACGCGGCCGATACGGTAGCGGATGAAGACACGCTGCTGGCAAACTATTTAACTAGCCGCGGCCACCAGGTCAGCATCGAAATTTGGTCGGATGCGGCAGTGGGCTGGGAGCAGTATGAAGCCGTAATCCTCAAGTCGCCCTGGGACTATTTCGACCGCATAGCCGAGTTCTACGCCTGGCTCACGCGTCTGGATAGATTGGGCGTGCAGCTGCTGAACCCCATTTCTGTGGTGCGCTGGAACGCCGATAAGCGCTACCTGCTGGAAATGGCCGAAGCTGGTGTGCCCGTAGTGCCTTCGCAATGGCTGGCGCGGGGCAGCAAGCTGAACGTGGACGCGTTGTTTGCGGCACTGGGCCAGCCCGGGCAGCTCATCATTAAGCCGGCGGTGAGCGGTGGCGCCAAAAACACCTTTGCCCTTACCGCTGCCGAAGCCATGGCCCAAGCCGATTTCCTGCAGAAGCTGCTAACTGAAGAGGATTTCCTGGCTCAGCCGTTTCTGCCTCAGATTCAGACGCAGGGCGAATGGTCGTTGGTGTACCTGGGTGGGCAGTTCAGCCATTGCGTGCTGAAAACCCCCAAGGCCGGCGACTTCCGGGTGCAGCACTACCTCGGCGGCGGCATCGAGCCGTACCCTGCCCCCGCCCATATCCGCCCGGTTGCCGACGACATCGTACGCCGGTTCGCGCCCGGCTGCCTCTACGCCCGCGTGGATGGGGTAGAGGTAGACGGGCAGTTTCTGCTGATGGAGCTGGAGCTGATAGAGCCCTTCCTGTATCTGGAAACGGATGACGCCTCCTGGTCCCGCTACGAGCAGGCGCTGCGAGGTTAAATGGTTGCCTGATTTTCTGGATAAGTGGTTGAATATCTGTCATTGCGAGTAGTGCGAAGCAATCCGTCCTGGGCAACGTAGAAAGCCCTGAAATGTGAAAAGCCCCTGACGTCCACGCTGACGTCAGGGGCTTTGTGTTAGAAGGGCGGGGCTGGTTTTGTTCAGGACGGATTGCTTCGCACTGCTCGCAATGACAGCCATGCAGCCATGCAGCCATGCAGCCAGTCAAAACCCGTTTACCAGAAAGCCACCATCTACGCTCAGGCACTGGCCCGTGATGTAGCTGGCCGCCGGCATACACAGAAATGCCACGGCGGCGCTTACTTCCTCCGGCTCGCCCACCCGGCGCATAGGCGTGCGGCTCACTACTTCGGCCAGGTACTCGGGGTTTTGCAGCACGGTTTCGGCCAGGGGCGTACGGATGTACCACGGCGCCACCGTATTCACCCGGATGCCGTCGGCGGCCCATTCCACGGCCAGGTTGCGGCCCAGCTGGGTCATGGCGGCTTTGGTCATGCCGTAGATGGAGCCGGTGCGGAGCGCAATCAGCCCGGCTACTGAGGCCACATTCACGATGCTGGCTCCTCCGGCGGCCTTCAGCAGCGGGTGCGCGCCCTGGCAAAGGCCAAACACCGATTCCAGGTTGGTAGCCATCAGCTGCTGGTATTCGGCCGGGGAATACGCGGTGGTGGGCTTGCGGATATTGGTACCCACATTATTGACCAGGATATGCAACTGCTGCCCGAGCTTTCCGGTGGCTTCCAGCACGGCGGCCCTCCCCGCTGCCTGGCTGACGTCGGCGGCAATGGCGTGAGCGGGCAGGCCTTGCTGCTGCCAGTGCTGTACCTGGTGCTGCAGGGTCTCGGGCTGCCGGGCTACGGCCAACACGGTAACGCCCAGCTGCAGCAGTTCCTGGGCCACCGCCGCCCCTATGCCTTTGGAGGCGCCGGTGACGAGGGCGAGCTTACCCGTAAGGCTCCAACGCGAATCTATAGGACTGTGCATCGAAAAATTTGTGACGAAATGTTAAAAGAAAGAATTTGTATTAAAGCGAGGCTTACGTCCGTTTGTTTTAGAACAAAATACAGATTTGCCCCCGAAATCAGGTAATTGTCAAGTTTGTAGTAGGAGCTTGGATAAATAAAATTTTAACAAAATTTTAACCTATAGATACAAGTTATCCCAATTATTGATAGTTTGGGTCGCCAATCTGTTAAAAGCAACCTCTCTCGCTTCAGGCACTTGGCTGAAATCATTTTCACACCACCCCAACCAACCCCATTATGCAAAAGAATTACCCGGCAGTAGCACTGCTGGTGCTTGGCAGCGCCATGTTCGCTCCAGCTCAGGCCCAGAATGGCGTTCAAGTAAAGCAGCGCATCACAGCGGCCGATGGGCAGCACGAAATGATCAGCTTTGCGGAAGGTAAAGGCTACAAAGCGGCCGACGCCGACAAAATGTTCCGCGAGCAGTTGGGCCTGCTGAAGGACGAAACCCTGGTACGTCGCCAGACCGAAAAAGACGAGTTGGGCTTTGTCAACGAGCGGTACCAGCAGTACTACAAAGGCTACAAAGTTGAAAACGGCGACTATCTGCTGCATGCCCGCCAGGGCGAAGTACAGCTGATCAACGGCCGCCTGGAGCGTGGGATGGAGCGCGTGAACACCACGCCCGCCCTCAGCGAAGCCCAGGCCCTGGCCCGCGCCATTTCCTTTGTAGGCGCCAAAAAGTACATGTGGCAGGATGACCAGAGCTTCGCTCCCAAAGGTGAGCTGGTGATTGTGCGCAACGAGCTGGGCAAAGGTGCCACGGCCGGCAAGCCCACGCTGGCTTACAAATTCAACATCTACGCCCAGGCGCCCATCAGCCGGGCCTTCATCTACGTAGATGCCCGCTCGGGCGACGTGGTGTTCAAGAACGACATCATCAAGCACACGGCGGCTACCGGCACGTTTGCCACGGCTTACAGCGGCTCCCGCTCCATTGCCGACGACTACACCGGCACAACATACCGCCTGCGTGAGGTAACCCGCGGCCTCGGCATCGAAACCTACAACTGCAAAAAGAGCAACAGCTACACCGCTGCCGTCGACTTTACCGATGCTGACAACAGCTGGACGGAGTACAACAACGCCAACTTCGACAACGTAGCCGGCGACGCCCACTTCGGCGCCCAGGCCACCTACGATTACTGGAAAAACGTGCATGGCCGTAACTCCTACGACAATGCCGGCGCCAAAATCAAGAGCTACGTGCACTTTGATGACGCGCCCGGCGGTGCTGGCTACGAAAACGCCTACTGGGACGGCACACGCATGACCTACGGCGACGGCGCCACGCGCTTCCGCCCGCTGACCTCGCTGGACGTATGCGCCCACGAAATCGGCCACGCAGTGTGCGAGAAAACGGCTAACCTGGTCTACTCCAATGAGTCGGGCGCGATGAATGAAGGCTTCTCCGATATCTGGGGTGCTGCCGTAGAGTCGTATGCCGTATCGAATCTGGGCGCTACTTCCGGCGGCGTGAAAGCCAAGGACACCTGGCTGATCGGCGAAGAAATCGACAAGCAGCAGGCGGCGCTGCGCTCCATGAGCAATCCTAACTCGCAGGGCCAGCCCGCTTACTACAAAGGTACCTACTGGGCTACCGGTACGGCCGATAACGGCGGTGTACACACCAACTCGGGCGTACTCAACTACTGGTTCTACCTGATTTCGCAGGGCAAAACCGGCACCAACGAAAAAGGCCTGAGCTTCTCGGTAGCTGCTCTGGGCATCACCAACGCCGCTAAAATTGCTTTCCGCACCGAAAGCGTGTACCTCACGTCTTCGTCCAACTACGCCGCTGCCCGCACGGGCTCCATTCAGGCGGCTAAAGACCTGTTCGGTGCCGGCTCCACCCAGGAGCAGGCCGTGACCAACGCCTGGTATGCCGTAGGGGTTGGCGCTGCTTACAGCGGCGGCGGCACTACGCCTCCGCCCACTACCGGCACGTATTGCGCTTCGAAAGGCTCGAACGTATCGTACGAGTGGATTGACTACGTGAAGCTGGGCTCCATTGCCCGCACTTCCAGCAAAGACGCCGGCTACTACGACGGCACGGCTACCAGCACCTCCATTGCCGCTGGTTCTTCGCAGACCATTAGCTTCAGCGCTGGCTTCGCTTCCACGGCTTACACCGAATACTGGAAAGTATACATCGACTACAACCAGGATGGCGACTTCACCGATAGCGGCGAACTGGTAGTGTCCGGCTCTTCTTCGAGCAGCGGTACTTTGAGCGGCACGTTCACGGTTCCCGCCACGGCTAAGTCGGGCCTCACTCGTCTGCGGGTGCTCATGAGCGACGCCTCGGCCACGACCAGCTGCAACAGCTACAGCTACGGCGAAACCGAAGACTACTCCGTGAACATCACGGGCGGTGCCGCCATTGCTGCTGCCAGCGCTGGTTCTTCTGCCAACCAGATTATCGGCAAAGAAGAGGGCCGCGGCCTAGAGCTGTATCCCAACCCGGCTTCCGATGTAGTACGCATCTCTCTGCCCGGTGGCGCCAAGGTAGCCAGCGTGAAAGTGGTTGACCTGCGCGGGGCTTCCGTAGGCGGTGCCCGCTACAACGACAACGGCACGCTGAACGTAAGTGGCCTGGCCAAAGGGGTATACATGCTGTCGATAAGCGACGGGCAGAAAACCTTCCACACGCGCTTCGTGAAGCAATAGGGAATAGTTAACCCTACTAAGCCAAAGAAGGCCCGGTGCTCAGCGCCGGGCCTTCTTTGGCTTAGTAGGATACAACTTCACAGCGTTAAGCCTCAGCAAAACTCAAGCACTCCGAAAGAATTCAACCATAGGCTGTCTTATTCAAGCACTTTGCAGTAAGGATAGGATTTCGTTGAAAAAATAGCAGTGAAAAGCATGAGACATTAAATTTCCATTAAAGTTTATTGCTATATTGTATGCCCGAACAATCGTTAGCTCTCTTACTGGCGAATTGGACTGGTTAATTCATTTTCATCACCCCAACCTCCTCTCAACATGCAAAAGAAGTACTCAGTAGCAGCCTTGCTTGCGCTTGGCGGATTAGTTTCTGTGTCTGCCGCTCAGGCCCAAAGCAACGGACGGGTAAAGCAACGCCTAACGTCGGCTGATGGACAGCCAGAATTGATTTCCTTCGCCCCCGGCCAGGCATATAAGGCTGCCGAGGCTCAACAAATGTTCCGCGAGCAGCTAGGCCTGCTGAAAGAAGAGTCGCTGGTGCGCAGCCAGAGCAACCAGGATGAGCTGGGTTTCGTGAACGAGCGGTACCAGCAGTTTTACAAAGGTTATAAAGTAGAGCACGGTGCTTACATGCTGCACGCTCGTCAGGGCGCTGTTGAGGTAATCAACGGCCGCCTGGAACGTGGGCTGGAAAAAGTAAGCACTTCGCCTGCTCTGTCGGAGTCACAGGCTTTGGCCCGGGCTACTGCGTTTGTAGGAGCCGACAAGTTTATGTGGCAGGATGCCGAGGAAGAAGCGTATCTGCGGAAAGAAACCAACAACTCCAAGGCCAGCTATAAGCCTAAAGGGGAGCTGGTAATCGTGCGCAACGAGCTGGGCAAAGGCGCTACTGCTGGTAAGCCTACCCTGGCTTACAAGTTTGACGTGTACGCCCAGGCGCCCGTTAGCCGGGCCTTCATCTATGTAGATGCCCGTTCGGGTGAAATTGTTCTGAAAAACGATATTATCAAGCACGCCGGCGCTACTGGTACATTTGCTACGGCCTACAGCGGTACCCGTTCCCTGGCCGATGAAACGGCTACCGGCGGCTACCGCCTGCGGGAGCTGACGCGCGGCCTCGGTATTGAAACCTACAACATGAAAAAAGGTCAGCAGTATGGCCGCGCCGTAGATTTCATTGATGCTGACAACAACTGGACGGCCGCTGAATACAATAACTCAACCTACGACAACGTAGCCGGCGACGCGCACTTTGGTGCCCAGGCCACTTACGACTACTGGAAAAACGTGCACGGCCGTAACTCCTACGACAACGCCGGTGCCAAAATCAAGAGCTACGTGCACTACGGCCGCAGCTACGAAAATGCCTACTGGAATGGCTCAGTAATGACCTATGGCGACGGGGCTACGCGCTTCCGTCCGCTGACCTCGCTGGACGTATGCGGCCACGAAATCGGACACGCGGTGTGCGAGAAGACGGCTAACCTGGTCTACTCGAACGAGTCAGGGGCCATGAACGAAGGCTTCTCCGACATCTGGGGTGCTGCTGTAGAGGCCTATGCCGTGTCGAACCTGGGCGCTACGTCTGGGGGCGTGAAGGCTAAGAACACCTGGCTCATCGGCGAGGAAATCGACAAGCAGCAAGCTGCCCTGCGCTCCATGAGCGACCCTAATTCCCTGGGCCAGCCTGCTTACTACAAAGGACTGAAGTGGTACGCAGGTACTTCCGACAACGGCGGGGTGCACACGAACTCGGGCGTGCTCAACTACTGGTTCTACCTGATTGCCCAGGGCAAAACCGGCACCAACGAAAAAGGCCAGAGCTTCTCGGTAACAGGCCTTGGCATGGATGCTGCCGCTAAAATTGCCTTCCGCACGGAAAGCGTATACCTGACGGCTTCTTCTACCTACGCCAATGCTCGCACGGCCAGCATTCAGGCCGCTACCGACCTATATGGTGCCGGCTCTACGCAGGTAACCTCGGTAACCAATGCCTGGTATGCAGTAGGCGTAGGCTCAGCGGCTGCTCTAACGGCTTCCGGCACTACTTCGGCGCCTGCCGTCAATACCGGTATCGTGGCTGCTACTAAAGGCCTAGATGTATTCCCAGTACCGGCCACGAATGAGCTGACTCTCTCGCTGCGTCATGCTGGTACACTGAGCAACGTGCGGGTTGTTGACATGCGCGGCGCAAGCGTAACTAGTGCCCGCTACAACGACAACGGCACACTGGACATCAGCCGTCTGGCGCAGGGTCTGTACATCGTATCGGCCAGCGACGGCACGGAAACTTTCCGTCAGCGCTTCGAAAAGAAGTAGCCAGCTGATTGCCCCAAAATACAAAAGGCCCGTCGCACTTTGCGACGGGCCTTTTTATTTGTTTGCTATTAAAGTTGAGCTAGGTTTCAGGGCCGGAGCGCATACTCTACTTTCAGTTCAAGCAGGCCGTAACCGTCGTTGCGGTTGGGGTTGGCCCGCCGGCTCACGTCGTCGAGGTGGTCGGTGGTGGTGAAGAAGTAAGTGCCCTCGGCCGAGATGCCCACGCGGCGGGAGGCCCGCACCATCAGCCCCAGCCCTACCGGCGCAATCAGGGCCGTTGCGGGGTAGTCGTTGCGCTCCGGTGAGTCGAACTGCGTGTCGTTGGTAGGCCGCTCGGTGCCGTGGTACGACTCCGGACTGTACAGCAAGGCGCCCACGCCAAAGCGCAGATACGGTTTAAGCGTAGCCGGCCCGCCGGGACCATCGGCAAAGTCGCCGGGACCGGGCACCGTCAGGCGTCCCTGGGCAATAAGAGAAGCATTGCGCCCCCGAAACGCGAGTCCGCGCGAGGCCAACTGGTCTTTGGCTCCCACCTGAAAATACGTAAACTCGCCGCCTACCTGCAGGCCCGGGTACAGCTTGTAGATAGCGCCCACACTGATAGCCGGCCCGATAAAGTTTTCGCCCAGGGAGCCGGTCAGGTCACCGTTATAGTAGGAAATACCGCCCCCGAAGGTAAGCCGCACCGGTCCCCGGTAGTAAGGCCGAGCCTGGTGGCTATAGTAGCGCTTGCCGCGCGGGGAGGTTTGAGCCTGAACTTCAGCGGCAGTGCAAACAACGGTGGCCAGCGAAGCGGCCAGAAGAAAACGGAAATTCACGGGCAGAAACGCATGGTAATGGCCCGGCATACGCCGGCCGGGCCTTTGTCGTTGCGCAACGCCGACCTGGAGCTTTTATTTGAATTTGCCCTGCGGGTCGGGCTGCTTGGCGAGCAGTTCACTGATCAAGCCGAAATCCAGCATCGCCATGTTGTACTTCTGGGTGTTGTGCACGGCTTCCCAGGCTTGAGGATATTTTTCCTGGTGGTAATAAGCCCGGGCCAGCTGGCTCCAGGCACTGGCATTAGCCGGCTGGAACTGCACGGCGCGCTCCAACGTGGTTACGGCATCGGTCAGGTCGCGCTTCTTTTTGCTGGTGTTGAACTGCAGCAGCTGCAGCGTGCCCAGGTCGCCCAGCAGCGCCGCGTTGTCGGGCGCAAGGACAAGACCTTGCTGCAGCAGCGGCAGAATTTCGGTTGGCGCGGCCTCGCGCTGGCTGAGCACCACGGCCTGCCCGCGGAATGCATCGGGGTTGCGTGGGTCCAGGGCCCAGGCCAGGTTGAAGCGGTACATAGCGGTGTCGGGCTGGTTTTCCTGTAGGTACTCAAAGCCCTTATCCGAGAAAAACCGGCTGGCCTCGGCCCGCGACGCGAAGCTGCGGGTGGCATCGGCCAGAATAGCCGGCCCCGCCAGCCGCTCGGCCTCGGCAGTTGATACGCCGCCATACAAAGGCAGCATGCGCCGGGCGGCGTCGGGTATGGGGGCGGCCCCGGCTTTTTGCTTGATCTTGACTTTCTGCGCCGAGGCCGGCGTGAGGGGCAGCAATGCGGCCAGCAACAGCGCGCCGCCTAGCAAATAGTTTTTCATGAGAATACAGGTCAGGAAACCGGCCGGAAGGTTGCAAGCTCCCAGGGTGTTCCGACAAATATACTACCTGAAAAAAGAGCAAACCGGCGCACTACAACAACCTAAAACAGCGTGGTCTGGCGGGGCGGCTGCTCAAAGTCCAGCAGCCACTTTTTGCGACCCAGGCCCCCGGCGTAGCCCGTCAGGCGGCCGTTGGCTCCGATGACGCGGTGGCAGGGCACCACAATAGCCAGCGGATTCTGCCCATTGGCCGCGCCCACGGCCCGTACCGCCTGCGGGTTGCCCAGCCGGTGAGCCACGGTGAGATAAGACACCGTCTGGCCGTAGGGAATATACGTGAGCTGCTGCCACACCTGCCGCTGAAACTCCGTGCCCAGGCTCGGGTCGTAGGTCAGCTGAAAGTCGCGCAGCTCACGGCCGAAGTACGCCCGCAGCTGCTCGTAAGCTGGTTTCAGGCAGCTGGCCACCGCACCGGGTGGGGTAGAAGCTGCCGGCTCAGTGGGCAGCCGCACAAACTCTACGGCCAGCAGGCCCGCATCAGAGCCGCGTAGCTCCAGCAGGCCGGCCGGCGAAGCCAACGAAGCACAGGCAATAGTCGTCATATCAAAAAGCGCGCTACAGGCAAGCAGCCGGCCGAAGTTCGCTCTTTTGCGGCTATTATGCCAAGTTTTTACCTACTAGGGGCGGCATCAGCGGCAGCTCGGTCCAGAGGCGCTCAAACTCCAGCTGGTAGCTGCGAATAACTTTCGGGTCGTCGGTGATGAGCAGGTTCTCGTGGTTGTAGAGCGAGGCCGAGCGGGTCCAGTTGTAGCTGCCCGTCAGCACGGAGCGGTTATCGGCTACGGCAAACTTGTGGTGCATGTGGTTGGCGGTGGCATCGACGTGCACGGCAATACCAGCCGCGTGCAGCTGACGGATGTCAGAGCCTTTGTCGTAGAGCTTCTCGTTGTCGGTGAGCAGGCGCAGGTGCACGCCCCGGCGGTGCGCGGCCAGCAGGGCATCCGTAATCCGGTCATCGGAAATGGTAAACACGCACACATCAAGCGTGTGCGCGGCCCGCTGAACAAAGCGCCGAATGGCATCGGCGCAGTTGTCCAGCGGGCTGAAATACACTTCGGTGTGCGTAGCCGAGGCCCCGGCGGAGGGCATCAGCAGGGCGCCGGCCGCCTCCAGCCAGTCGATGGCCGCTTTATCGGGCAGGGTGTTGAACCGCTCCCGCACTACGGCAAACAGCTGATGGCGTAGCTCGTCCAGCGCATTGCCGTGCTGTCCGTGGGCCGCCAGTTGGGCCCGCAGCCGGCTGGCTTCCTCCTGCGACAGGGTGTTGTCGGCAAACGACTGGCGGAACAGCGTGAGCAGCTGGTGGGAAGAGTCAGCCATACGACGACAGATTACAAGGCGGAAACGCTAAAGGATGCCGTGGAGGGGGCAGATGCCAGCAGAGGTTCTACCAGGGCCTGGGCGTCGCGCAGGGCTTCGGCGTAGGGCTCGTGCAGTACCCGCACGGGCGGGCCGTCGGGGCGCAGCACGGCATCCCAGAGGCCGGAACGGTGCCAGTCCCGGTCGAGGTGGTCCCAGTCGGGGCGGTCGAGGATGGGGTAGAGGCACACGCCCCAGAGTGGCACGCCCTTCCGCAGGAGCTTTTCACATTCCTCGCCTACCATCTGCATCCAGGAAGGGCGGTCCATGCCGGGGTGGCTGGTTTCGCTGAGCACGATGGGCTTGTGGTAGCGCTTGTAAGCCATCCGCAGCAGGGCACTCATGGGTTTCCAGCGCGGGTCGTAGGGCTCATTCACCCAGTTGAGGCGGTGGTGGGTGTGCATTTCCCACTGGTTGTTGTAGTAGTAGTTGAAGCCCAGAATATCCAGGTACTCGGGCTTGCCGCCCAGCTCGGGGCACATGCGGCCGCAAAGCATATCCACGGCCTGAAACTGGTGCTCGGTGAATTCTTTGGCCCGCTGCTTTTCGGTGCGGCTGGCGTTCAGCGGCGGCACAATATGAATAAGCGGCTCGGTGGTCATGATGCGCACCGTGGGGTCGGCCTCACGCAGGGCGGCCACACCCTCGATATAGGCACGCATCAGCCCGTACTTCACTTCCCAGCCCTGGCCCACGCAGTAGGGCACGGTGCCCCGCGCGTCGCCGCCCAGCCAGCTCATAAAGCTCACTTCGTTGATGGGCGTCACAATCAGCTCATCGTCGGGCCGCAGGCTGCGGTAGAAGGCCACAAAGGCCCGGCACAAAGCCGCAAAACGCCGCGCGAACATGGGGTGCAGGGGCGTCAGGTCGTCGGGGTAGCCGAAGTGGCACAGGTCCCAGACCTGCTGAATGCCGTTGCGCTGGCCGGCCGCCAACATAGCGGCCACGGTGCTCCAGTCGTACTGGTACGGGGTTTTCTCCACCTGGCTCCAGCGGATTCCCTCGCGCACGGTGCCCAGCCCAAACGACTGCAAATCCTGGTAATCCTGCTCGATAAGCTGCAAATGGCCCGTCAGCGGCAGAAAATCGACGCGGTGGCCAAAGCAGTTCTGCTGGTCGGTGCATTCGTAGCCGGCCATCCAGAAAGAGCGAAAGGGGTTGTGAGTAAGCGTAGCAACCGACATAGTCACGGATTAGGTGAATGATGCTACCCGCTCCGGCCTGGCGCGGGTTTCCGCTGACGTGTACCCCAAAAAGGCTCCTAAGGTTAAGGCGCTGAGCCTGACAGGGGAGCTAGTGCTGGCTTTGCCGCTGCCGGGCCGATACCGCCTTAGCCTCCACAAAAATGCGCTGCACGTACGGATACCTGGCTTTGATGGCGTCCTGAAGGTGGTCGATGGCCTGTTCTACTTCCACGGCTGTCAGCTCGTCCCGAAACTCTACGTCCAGGGCCATCATCACGTCCTGGGGGCCCAGGTACATGGTGAGCGGGGGCCGGATGTGCTCCACGTTGGGCTGGCTGCGGGCAATTTCCTGCAGGCCCGCCAGGGTTTCCTCATCCACGCCTTCGCCCACCAGCAGGCCCTTGGTGCGGCTCACCAGAAACACGGCCACCAGCATCAGCAGCAAGCCAATGGCAATAGAGGCCGCGCCATCGAGGTAAGGGTTGTTGAACGCATGGCCGAAATACACGCCCAGCAGCGCAATGGCCAGGCCGAGCAGGGCCGCCAGGTTTTCGAGCACCGAAGCAAATACCGCCGGGTCCTTGCTTTGGCGCAGAATCGTCCAGAAGCCCGCTTTATCGTGTGTGTTCTGCTGCATCAGGGCCTTCACCGCCAGCCAGCAGGCCCAACCCTCGAAGCCAATGGCAATGCCCAGCACCACGTAGTTCCAGAGCGGGTCGGTAAGGGGCTCGGGGTGCTCGATGTGCTTGATGCCCTCGTAGAACGACATGCCGCCGCCAATGGCAAAAATCAGCACGGCCACTATCAGTCCCCAGAAATACAGCTCCTTAGAGCGGCCAAACGGGTGGCGGGCATCGGCGGGCTTCTGGCTCTGGCTTACGCCGTAAAGCAGCAGAATGGCGTTGCCGCTGTCGACCAGGGAGTGAATGCCTTCCGAGAGCATAGCCGAGCTGCGGGTGAAATACGCCGCTACAAACTTGCTGAGCGCAATGCCAATGTTGGCTACCAGACCGCCGTACAGCGCGGATTTTGAAGAGTTGGGGTTTGCCATAGAGGGAAATAAAGTCAGCCGATGGATACGTGGGCCAACTCCTAAAGGATGAAGGCGGGCTTACGCATTCGCCGAAAGGTAAGCCGCCGGATGCAAACCTTTTACCTTCCCCCGGCTTTTACGCCCACGTTCTCCTGTC
This sequence comes from Hymenobacter guriensis, assembly GCF_015773195.1. GTDB lineage: Bacteria > Bacteroidota > Bacteroidia > Cytophagales > Hymenobacteraceae > Hymenobacter > Hymenobacter guriensis. The sequence goes on along the minus strand of NZ_JADWYK010000011.1, from coordinate 17,941 downwards.
CCGTTTTCTTTTTCCGTATGGCGTCTGCCCTATGAGTCAAACCGCTACTTCTGCTCCGCTTCACCGTCGCCTGGGTTTGCTGCAAGCCACTGCCCTCAACATGATTGACATGGTGGGCATCGGGCCGTTTGTCACGCTGCCGCTGGTCATGGGCTTCATGGGGCCAAACTTTTTGTTGGCCTGGCTGGTAGGCGCGGGCCTGAGCCTGGTAGACGGATTGATCTGGAGCGAGCTGGGCGCGGCCTACCCTGAGGCTGGCGGCTCCTACCGCTTTCTCAAGCTGGCCTACGGCGAGCATACCTGGGGCCGGCTGCTGTCTTTCCTCTACGTGTGGCAGACGCTGATTCAGGCTCCGCTGGTGGTGGCTTCGGGTGCCATCGGCTTTGCGCAATACTTTGGCTACCTCGTGCCGCTCACAGAGTGGTGGCAGCCCAAGCTGGTGTCGGGCGTGGTGGTGCTGCTGCTCATTGCCCTGCTCTACCGCCGCATCGAGGCCATTGGCAAGCTGGGCGTGATGCTCTGGGTAGGCGTGCTGGGCCTCATGGGCTGGCTGATTTTCGGGGGCGTCACCCACGCCGAGCACGCGGTAGCCTGGCTGCCGGAGGGTGGGTTTTCGGCCTTGCCGGGCGTGCTGCTCTCGGCCGCCATGGGGCAGGCCGCCGTGAAGACCATCTACAGCTACCTGGGCTACTACAACGTCTGCCACCTGGGCGGCGAGGTAAAGGAGCCGCACAAGCTCATCCCGCGCAGCATTTTCCTGAGCATTCTAGGCATTATGGCCCTTTACCTGCTGCTCAACTGGAGCGTGGGCTCGGTTATTCACTGGCAGGATGCCCAGCATTCGGAGTTCATTGTAAGTACGTTCGTGGAGAAGCTCTACGGAGCCGCCGCCGCCAAAGCCGCCACGGCCCTAGTGCTGTGGGTGGCGTTTGCCTCCCTGTTTGCCGTGCTGCTGGGCTACTCGCGCATTCCCTACGCCGCCGCCGCCGATGGGGAGTTCCTGCCAATTTTCGCCCGTACCCACCCTACCAAGCAGTTTCCGCACGTGTCGCTGCTACTGCTCGGCGGGCTGGGCTTTGTGTTCAGTCTGCTCTTTAAGCTGGGCGAAGTCATCAGCGCCATTCTTGCCATGCGCATCCTGGTGCAGTTTGTGGGCCAGGCCGTAGGGCTGGTGCTGTTGCGCCGACGCCGGGGCACCGCGGGCCTGCCGTTCCGGATGCCGCTTTACCCGTTGCCCGTCATCGTGGCCGTGGCCGTGTGGCTCTGGATGTTCTACAGCATTCAGGATGGCATTCCGCTCGGCTGGGCCGGGTTGCCGGGCCGGGTACTGCCCTTCCAGCTGGGGGCCGTGCTCATGATGGGCCTGGGCACCGTGGTATTCCTGCTCTGGAGCCGGAGGCTTGGCCGGTGGCCGTTTGCAAAGTAGCAGCCACTTTCATTTCTGTTATGAAGTGTCGTTGCCTTTGCACCAGGTGCTAGCAACGGCTAATGTTTGACTCACCCATACGCGTATATTGGCCTATCCATAGCTTCAGAAAACATGGCGAAATCGGAGAAGATCAATGTACTGCTTTTGGCAATGGAGGAAACGCTTGTTGCTCTGGCATACGGATTTGCAGGAGTGGTTGCAACGGCTCTATTCGTTGGGTTACTAAGTGTGCTTGTTGGTAAGCAGGTTGGGCTAGTTGAGTCCGGTTTGGCCGCAACAATCATTGGCTGTATGTCCTTTTCTGTAGGCGTTGTATCAACGGGCTATAAATACCTGAAAGAGACAGACAGAGAAAGTCTGCTCTTGAAACAGTTCTTGCGAGGGGTATTTGGGTTCATTGCTGGCCTTACAACCCTGCTTCTATGTGTGAGGATAGAAAATCCTCAGTTCTGGAGTTCTGCTCTTGCTTACGCAGTATATGTAGCACCACTCATCGGGTTGCTTGTTGGCTTCAACCATCGAATTGGGCCAGAGCGTAATCCAACGGCTACTTCAAAGGCATAAGTTAGGCCGTTTGCGGGCAGCAAAAAGCCCGCCGACGAAATGCCAGCGGGCTTGCGCTAAATCAACGAAGTAGTATTTATCCGGGCTGTTGGCTGGCAGCTGGAAGTACACTGGGTTCGGAGTGCCTTCTCTGTGCCTTCTCGGAAGTGAGCCGGATTCTTCCCTCTGCGACTTTCGGCTGGAATGATTTAAAATAGGATACTGCTAAGACGCTTACCCCCGGCGCAGTACAGCCGCGGCTTCTTTGGCGAAGTACGTGAGAATGGCGTCGGCGCCGGCGCGCTTGATGCTGGTCAGCACTTCCATCATCGTCCGCTCCCCGTCGAGCCAGCCGTTCTGGGCGGCGGCCTTCACCATGGCGTACTCGCCCGATACGTTATAAGCCGTAACGGGCAGGTTGGTGTGCGTTTTCACGTCGTGAATCACGTCGAGGTAGCTCAGGGCGGGCTTCACCATCACCATGTCGGCGCCTTCGGCTTCGTCGAGGGCCAGCTCGCGCAGGGCCTCACGGCGGTTGGCTGGGTTCATCTGGTAGCTTTTCTTGTCGCCTTTCTTAGGGGCTGAATCCAGGGCGTCGCGGAAGGGACCGTAGAAAGCCGAGGCGTACTTGGCCGTGTAGCTCATGATGCTCACGTGGCTGAACGCGTTCTGGTCGAGCACCTCCCGGATCCAGGCCACGCGGCCGTCCATCATGTCGGAGGGTCCGATGATGTCAGCCCCGGCGCGGGCCTGAGCCAGCGCCATCTGGCCGAGCACCTCCAGGGTAGCGTCGTTCAGGATTTCGCCCGACTCAGCATCCACTACCCCATCGTGCCCATCGGAAGAGTAGGGGTCCATGGCTACGTCGGTCATCAACACAATATCCGGAAATTGGCGCTTGATGTCGGCCACGGTTTTCAGGTACAGCCCCTCGGGGTTGGCCGATTCGCGGGCCAGCCGGTCTTTCAGCGCGTCGTTGATGCTGGGAAACGGCGCAAAGGCCTTCACACCCAGCTCCACGCACCGCCCGATTTCATCAATGAGCAGGTCGGCGGAAAAGCGGCTGATGCCCGGCATGGAGTGGATGGGCAGCTCCTGGTTCTGGCCTTCAATCAGGAAAACGGGGTAAATAAAATCGTGGGTGGTGAGGCGGGTTTCCTGCACCATATCCCGGATAACCTCGGACTTGCGGTTGCGGCGGGGCCGGTGCGTTGGCAGATTCGGCATGGACGTTACAATTGGTAAGACGGGAGAGAACAACCGGGGCGAAGGTAAGGTTGCGGGCGGGAGTTATAACTGCCAGCGGGGAGTACTATAGCGGCAGTTTGGCCTACACTCCAGCAAGTCAGCAGCAAGATTCCCAAGAGTGGTTTCATTTCTCAGCGCCAGCCAATACGGCTTCTTTTCCTGTTCCGGCCTAAGCTGGGCCTTATCCTGCGGAACGTGCCGGCCGTACAATAGGGCAGCTTACCCGCAACAATTGTTTCGGGTAGGTGCTCAACCTAATCTACCTACAACCATGGCAAATAAGAAAACGGATAACTCGCCCAACAGTGCCGAAACCGGCAAAAAAGCACCCGGCGTAAGCGGCCAGCCCTCGGGCCCGCACGAAGGCCCCGTAGCCGGCGACGCTACCAACACCCGCGGCGAGAACGTGCCGAGCCGGGAAGGCCACAGCGGCGGCGCCAAGAAAGGCAAGTTCGACTCGGAAAGCCACAGCCCCCAGGGCTCCCACGCCGCTCCTTCCGACGAGCGGGGCGCTGACAGCTCCGACAAGGAGTTCCGCAACAACCAGCCCAACGACAGCACCTCCCACGCCGGCCGCCCTACTTCCTAGGCTGGCTGATAATCAGAATAACGGAGGCCTGCCTTGCCACTCGGCAGCGCGGGGCCTCTGCTTGTTTTGATCGTTACTATTTTACGCCGCCCCAGAGAGTCCAACATCAGTCGTTTAAGGGTGAAGTGAATAAGAATAATTAATGGACCCCCACTTTTAAAATTGTTGCAATCAAGCTACAGAACATGCCTCCTGCTAGCAGAAGGATGCCGAGCAAAATACCAAGCGAACTGCTCATGAGAATCAAAACTAGCACTCCAACAGCTATTAGGAGCCCTGCCGTAACGGCAAACAGAACGAATGCAACCTGGTCGCTAAAACCTGGCGTGGGGGTAGCACGAACTGGCTTTACCCGGGAAGCTGGCTGATGACGTTTGGCCGCAATGGTAGGAACCACCGGGCCCGTGGGAAGCGAATGAAGCTGCGGCTTTGCCGCCTGAGCTACGGGCTGATTCACGCTGAATTAGGGCGGTAAGGCACCTTGCGCAGAAGGCTCTTGAGCAGCCTGCACAACCTTTGTGGCGCTGTCCGAGCCTTGGACAGTAGCAGCGGACTGTTTGGTAGAGTAAAAGTGGAAAGGAGCTTGTTGACTCCGGCACCCGGCCATACAAACAGAGCGAGCATTACCTGATTGCGAAGGGGCTGGGGCATCGACATGGTAATGGGCTAGGTTTGTACTTGCGAAGGGTGCGGGTATAAAGGCTGTTACTTGATGCCTCCGTAAGCAACTGCTCCCATAAGTAAGCCAATTCCAACAAGGCTAGCACCTACTGTAAATCCAGTGCTGCCACCGATTATCAAGCCAACAATAATTCCTGACAACATTAGGCATGACCCGATCACGAAAATAACCTCCCCAAGGCTTGCTGGCTTTTTCATTTCCACAGGAGCAGCTTTACCTGGTGCAGGCAAGTGGCGCTGTTGAACGTTATCCTTGGAAGCTAGAAGACGAGCGGGTCGTACCGCTATTTGACGTATACGAGCGGTAAATCTGCGGTTGTAATGCACCTGCCTATGAGAAGCCAACTGCTTGAGCCGTTCACGTGGAAACATACCTCGTCGCAGAGCACTAACTGGGTCAATAGCGGTAGTCAAGGAAGCATAAGCTTCCACTGAGCCTGTTGTATCCATCTGTGCTACTAGTAACTGAGGCTGGCGAAGCTGAAAAGCTGCTTTCTCGCTCCGGCAACCAATCAGTAGCCCGAAAACCAGCAATATCCAATAGGGTAGTTCTTTCTTCATTCTACATATTAAAGAACTCCTGGAAGATTTCCCGCCAGGCTTGGCTGCCCCCGATGCCCATCACCAGGAAGTAATAGCCCAGTAGCACAATCAGCGCGCCCACGCCCAGGCCCAGCCAGCCGCCGAGCAGCAACCCCGCCAGCACTCCGCCAATCACCAGCAATCCGCCTAGCACCAGATGCAGTGTGTCGTGCTCCCGGCCCGTGGGTGCCAGTCTGCGGTGCGGCGCTTTTTGCGGCCGCGCCGTGGCGGTAGCGGCCTGCACGGCCGGAGTAGCGGGCCGGGCGGCCAGCACGCGACGCGGCAACACCAGGCGGGCGGGTAAGGAATGCCGTACGGTAGGCGCCGCCGCCGGCGCCACGGAAGCTTCCAGCAACGGCGCGGCCGGCTGGCTATCCGGCATACCAGCGGGCGCCACGGCTGCTAGGGGGGCGGGCCGGAACGAGAAAGCCGCCTGCTGGCTGTGGCAGCCCATTAGCAGCAAGGGTAGCAGGGCAAAGAAACCGGCGCGCTGCCACATCCGGCGAGTACCTGTGCAAGGCATAGAATAGGGGAGAAGAGTACGGCGCCAAGGTACGCAACCCGCCCGCGCCTCGTTGGGCCGAACGCCGGCGCGCCGCGCCGGACCCGAAAAAGTCCAACGCGGCGCGCTGTTATAAGCTCAGTAAAAAAAGCTACTTATCCAGCTGCTTGGCGGCCGGAGCTGGTTCAGGGGAAAGCAGCACGCGGGTAGGCTCGGGGCCCTGCGAGTCGTGCATCATCACAGCCGTGGTACTGGCTACGGCCTGGCCTGAAGGCCGCTGAAAAGCGGTTTTGGAGCTCTGGCAGCTGCCCAGCATCAGAATGGAGGCGCACAAAAGCAGCGAGTAACGAGTTGACATAGCCAGTGAAAAGCAGTGAAGACCTTACAAAGCTACGCAGCTTTGCGGCTGTCTAACTACCCTTTTCGCCCAAACCGTTCCGCTACCCGGTGAACTAGTTAACTTCCTGAGTTAAATCCATGTTTAGTCCGGGAAACTACTCAGTTATTTAATTTCCAGTTGCCTGTTGTCAGGCAGTTCTTATACAAACACTGACAACGGACAACTGGAAACCAAATAACTGAACCCTTAGAATGCCAGAATCACTTCCTCGATAATGTCGCAGGCGGCGTGCAGCTGCTCCTCGGTGATGACCAGGGGTGGGGCAAACCGGATGATGTCGCCGTGGGTGGGCTTGGCCAGCAGCCCGCGCTCCATCAGCGTTACGCACACGTCCCAGGCCGTGCGGCCGTCGGCGTGGGGTTTGATGATAACGGCGTTCAGCAGACCCTTGCCGCGAACCAGCTCCACCACTTCGGGACGCTTGGCCTGCACGCGGCGCATCCGCTCCCGGAACACTTCCCCCAGGGCGCGGGCATTTTCGGTCAGCTTCTCGTCCAGCAGTACATCCAGAGCTGCGCGCAGCACCACCGAGGCCAGCGGGTTGCCGCCGAAGGTAGAGCCGTGCTGGCCCGGCTGGATGGTGAGCATGATTTCGTTTCGGGCCATCACCGCCGACACTGGCAGCACGCCTCCACTCAGGGCCTTACCCAGAATCAAGATATCGGCGTGCACGCCTTCGTAGCACACGGCCAGCAGCTCCCCGGTGCGGCCCAGGCCAGTCTGGATTTCATCGGCAATAAACAGCACATTGTGCGCCTTGCAGATGGCCGCCGCTTTAGCCAGGTAGCCATCCGACGGCACCATCACGCCGGCCTCACCCTGAATAGGCTCCACCAAAAAGCCGCACACGTGCGGGTCCTGCACGGCTTCTTCCAGCGCGGCCAAGTCGTCGTAGGGCACCACCTGATAGCCGGGCACGTAGGGACCGAAGCCGCCGGTAGAGTCGGGGTCGGTGCTGAAGGAGATGATGCCGGTGGTGCGCCCGTGGAAGTTGTGCTCGGCCACGATGATGCGGGCCTGGTTGGGGGCAATGCCTTTCTCCTGGTAGCCCCACTTGCGGGCCAGCTTCAGGGCAGTTTCCACGGCTTCGGCGCCCGAGTTCATCAGCAGGGCCTTGTCGTAGTTGAAAAGCTCACACAGCTGCTTTTCGGCTGCCCCCAGCTGGTCGTTGAAGAAAGCGCGGGACGTGAGGGTGAGCTTCTGGGCCTGCTCGGTGAGGGCCCCAATGATGCGCGGGTGGCAGTGGCCCTGGTTGACGGCCGAGTAGGCCGAGAGAAAATCGTAGTAGCGCTTGCCCTCCACATCCCACAGAAACGCGCCTTCGCCCCGGCTGAGCACCACGGGCAGCGGGTGGTAGTTGTGGGCACCATAACGGTCTTCGAGGGCCATCAGCTCCTGGCTGCGGGCGGCGGTAGTGGCGGTAGCGTCCATACTAGGTGGGGTTAGAAGGGCAAAATGGGTGGCCTCAAAACTACGCAAAAAGGCCGGGCCTCGGGTGCCCGGCCTCTAATGGGCGCTGGAAAATACGGGCAGGCAACGGCCTTATTTGGAGACCTTCCGCAGGGTCATTTCAAAATTCTGATACCACTGGGCGCCGTCGCGGGAAAACTCGCCTTTCTCATGCCACTGCCCCTGTTCATTTAGTCGAATAGTAAAGCGCACTTTACCCGCAGCGGGGAACTCGAAGCCCCAGGTCATGCTACCATCGGCGTTGAGCGTAGCCAGGGCGTCGGTATAAGCGCCATCAGCCCTGTAGGCGCGCATCCGGTACGTACCCGAAACGGCATCGTAAGCAATAGTGGCAAAGGCATTATGAATAGTGCGCTGCGGATTGGCTTTGTCGACGCCCAGGCCCTCAATCGTCAGGATGCTGCCGCCCAGCTTCCGCCGCACGGTTTCGGTTTGAACGAACTCACTCTTTTTACTAGGCCCCAGCTGAATCCAGCCTTCGCCCTGCCAGTCGCCTTCCAAAAATAGAAAAGGCTGCAAGCGGGCCGCGGCCGTGGGCGCAGCCGACTGCGCCCAGGAAGGCAATGCAAACAACAGAGCGGCCAAAACGAGAAATAGAATGCGCATGTAGTAAAGAGAAATGTGAAGAACCGGCCACAATACTACAACCAACCGATGCCGTCAGGCTTGTAAAAAACCGTCGTTTGAAATCGAGAGCAGTGAGCCTAGGCGGTTACGTCGGTGTGCTCTATGCCTTCGATGTAGCTCTGAAACGCCCGCACCGAGGTGCCGGCGCTTTGCGTGAACTCGTGGCTGAAGTGAGCCTGATCAAAGTAGCCGGCTTCTTCCAGGGTGCCGAAGTATTCGTTTTTAGCCAGCAGCAGCTGAATGACCGTTGCCCGTAGGCGCCGGATGCGGGCCAGCTCCTTCATGGTAAGCCCTACGGCCTGCTTGAACCGTTTCTGCACCTGCCGCTCGCTGAGGTGAGCCGCCTGCACCAGTTCGCTTATGCGCACCTTGCCGTGAGTAGTAAGGATCCTGGCGACGAGGCTTTGTGTCAGCTGATCAGTAGGCACCGGCGGCCAGGCAGCCAGGAGCTCATCCAGGGCCGTAGGCTGCAGAGGGGTGGTAGCCAGCTGGTCTGCCAGCGCCCGTAAAGCCGGGAACTGTTGCAGCCAGGGGGCGGCTGGCACTGACGCATTCTTCAGCGCCGCCATATCCAGCCCAAAGAGAGCATAGGGTATGCCCGGCACAAACCTGATACCCGCGAAGGTGCTGCCGGGCCATACCATCAACTGGAAATTCTGCGTGCGCGGCCCGGCCCAAACCACTTCCGGCGGGGCCAGCGGATGCGGCTTCATCCACACCAGGGAAACGCAGCCATCGGGCAGCACCGTGTGTTGAACGGGCTGTGGCGTGGTAGACTCAGGAACCTGGAACTGCCAGTAGCGAACAACCAGCGGCGCCAGAGCGGGGGAGGGGGCAAATTCCTGGTATTGCATGGCAAAGCGGGAGAGGCGGCGAAAGGCTTCGTAAGATAAACGGCCTCCCGTAAACTCCGGCCTCGGGTGTATCTTGCGGCTGTTTCCTATGCCAGCCTCCACGCCCCAACCCCTGCAGCCCGGCGACTTCTACTACACGCCCGAAGGCTATCTGGTCTTTACCGAGCAGTACCACCGGCGGCGCGGCTACTGCTGCGGCAGCGGCTGCCGGCACTGCCCCTGGCGAAAGAAAGTGACAAGTGAAAAGTAATAAGTAACAGGTGAAAAAGCCTTTCAATAGGTATTGCCTGTCACTTTTTACCTGTCACGTGTCACCTTATTACCTGTCACCTCAACGGCTAACCTGCTATTTTTCAGCCCGTGGGTTTGTTACTGTCGAAGATATACCGATATTTGCGTCCCTTTTCCAGTATTGACACCTTCAAGTTCCTAGATATCATGGCCCGAGTTTGTGATCTGACCGGCAAGCGTACCCGCGTAGGCAACAACGTTTCGCACGCCAACAACAAAACCAAGCGCAAGTTCTACCCGAACCTGCAGAAGAAGCGTTTCTACATCCCCGAGCAGGACGCCTGGGTGACGCTGAAGGTGGCTACCAGCACCATCCGCACCATCAACAAGAACGGCATCATGTCGGTGCTGAAGAAGGCCAAAGAGCAGGGCTTCATCGTTTACTAGCTTCTTCTGCCTTCGGCAGAAATAAAGCAGCTTAACCAAGCGCGAAGCACCCGCGGAGTTTTTTCCTGATAAAGGAATCTACTCTGCGGGTGCTTCGCGTTGTTGTTGTCAGCTAGTTCTGGTGGGGCAATTTTTCGCTTTCTTGCGCCCGGCGAACCGCCTCCGCGCAACGACGGGGGCCGGTAGTTGTCCTTGCCCTCACTATGGCTCACTCTCTACTCTCCACGTCAGTGCGGCTGCTGCTGGCTGCCAGTCTGTTTGCTGCCGCAGCGCCGGTAGCTTCCGCCCAGCGCGCCGCCGGCCCCGACCGCCCCGCCGATTTTCTGGACCCCGCTTTTCATAAGCAGCGGCGCGAATTGCTACGCCAGACCATGCCGGCCCGGTCGGTGGCGGTGCTGTTTGCGGCGCCGGTGCGCAACCGCGCCAACGACGTTGACTTCCAGTACCACCAAAGCCCCGACCTGTTTTACCTGACCGGTTACGACGAGCCGGAGGCTATGCTGGTACTGTTCAAGGAGCCCCAGACGGTGGGCGGGCAGGCGGGCATTACCGAGGCCTTGTTTGTGCAGCCCCGCAACCCCCAGCGCGAGCAGTGGACCGGCCGCCGCCTGGGTGCCGCCGGGGCCAAAGAGCAACTCAAGCTGCAGTACACGGCCGATAATAAGACGTTTGCGGGTGCCGGCATCCGGTGGGCTGACTTCGGTACGGTGCTGTTCACCGATTTGCCCGCCGACGTGCGCGACGATTCCACCGACCCCGCCGACCTGTTCAGCCTCGTGGCCACGTTCCGGCAGCAGGCCGGTATTCCCAATGATTTCAACCCGAAGCAGGTAGAGCTGTACCGCACCATGCAGCGCTACGGCGTAAGCAACGCGGCCAACATCAAAGGCTACCTCGAAAACCTAAGCAAGGAAATACCCGCCCTGGCCCAGGATGCTTACGTGCAGGGCTACCTGAAAGCCACTACCGACGCTGAGCGGGAAAAGGCCCTGGCCGCCCGCCCCAGCAGCCGCTACGATAATGCTGCCCTCAACGACGCGCTGGATGTGCTGCGCCAAGCCAAAACCCCAGAGGAGCTTCAGCACCTGCGGAAAGCCATCCGCATCAGCACCGTGGGCCAGCAGGAGGTAATGAAAGCCGTGCGCCCCGATATGGGCGAAATGGAAATTCAGGGCCTGCACGAGTACGTATACAAGAAATACGGCGCCGAGTTTGAGGGCTACCCCAGCATTGTGGGCGCCGGCGCCAACGGCTGCGTGCTGCACTACATCACCAACGATAAGCCCCAGGTGAAAAACGACCTGCTGCTGATGGACTGCGGCGCCGAATACCACGGCTACACCGCCGACGTGACGCGCACCGTGCCGCCCTCCGGCAAGTTCAGCCCGGCCCAGCGGCAGATCTACGAGCTGGTGCTGGCGGCTCAGGAAGCCGCTTTCCAGGCCTGCAAGCCCGGGGCCGAGTTCCGGGCTCCGCACAAAGCTGCCGAGCAAATCATTGCCGATGGCCTTATCAAGCTGGGCATTATTCAGAAGCCGGAAGAGGCCCGTCGTTACTTCCCGCACGGCACCTCACACTACCTGGGCCTCGATGTGCACGACCGGGGCACGTACGGCCCGCTGGCGGCCAACCAGGTCATTACCGTGGAGCCCGGCATTTATATTCCCGAAGGCAGCCCCTGCGACCAGAAATGGTGGAACATCGGCGTGCGCATCGAAGACGACGTGCTGATTACCCCTACGGGCTGGGAAAACCTGTCGGCTGAGGCACCGCGCACCGTGGCCGACATCGAGAAGATGATGGCTAAGAAGAGCGCACTGGACGACTTCAAACTGCCAAAGCTGTAGTGTTAAATGGTTATCTGGTTGAGTGGCTGCATAGTTTATCGTGGTTTCGCACCGCTTGTTATGACAAACTACGCAGCCACTTGACCACATACCTATGCAGCTAACAAACCATTTAATACGCTAACAATTCAGCCATTTAGCTGTCAACTGTTTGACATTTCCAAAAAGCCTCTTACCTTTGCAGTCCTTAATCCAAAAACCCCGTCGAGATGGCAAAGAAAGGCAACCGGGTGCAGGTAATCCTTGAATGCACTGAGCATAAGAACTCGGGGCAGCCGGGCACCTCGCGCTACATCACCACCAAGAACCGTAAGAACACGCCTGAGCGTATTGAATTGAAGAAATTCAACAACGTGCTCCGGAAGATGACCGTTCACAAGGAAATTAAGTAACCTGAGCAATGGCTAAGAAAGTAGTAGCAACCCTGAAGACGGCTACCGGCAAAGACTGGGCGAAGGTGATTCGCGCCGTGAAATCGGAGAAAACCGGTGCCTATACCTTCCGCGAGGAAATGGTGCCCGTTGATAAAGTGCAGGATTACCTCGCCACCGGCGTTAAGTAATTCGGGCCCCCGTGGCATTCCTACCGAAGTGAAGAAGTCCCGCCAGCGTGGGACTTTTTTGCGTGTTAAGGGTTTTTATAGTGCTTGGCGCTTCGTTGGTGGTGCTTCGTACTAACACGTCCAAAAAGCGGGCTTATGCTTGCTTGGGTAGCGTTTTCACCACGAAGCACCAACAACGAGGCACTACGCACTAGCACATGGGACTTTTCGATTTTTTCAAGAAGGACAAGGAAAGCAAGGAACAGCAGCAGGCGCTTGATGAGGGCCTGCAGAAAACCAAAACCAACTTCTTCGACCAGCTCAGCAAGGCCGTGGTGGGCAAAAGCACCGTGGACGAGGCCGTGCTCGACGACCTCGAAACCCTGCTGGTGCACGCCGATGTGGGCATCGATACCACGGTAAAGGTGATTGACCGCATCGAGAAACGCGTGGCCCGCGACAAGTACGTGAGCACCTCAGAGCTGGACCGCATCCTGCGCGAGGAAATAGTGGAGCTGCTGGACCGCAACAGCGGCGCTACGGGCTCCCGCGCCATCCTCGACCGCGCCGACAGCCCCGGCCAGCCTTTCGTGATTATGGTGGTGGGCGTGAACGGCGTAGGCAAAACCACCACCATCGGTAAGCTGGCCCACCGCTTTCACAGCGCCGGCAAAAAGGTGGTGCTGGGTGCCGCCGATACCTTCCGGGCCGCTGCCGTTGATCAGCTCATCATCTGGGGGCAGCGCGTGGGCGTGCCGGTTATTTCGCACGGCATGAACACCGACCCGGCCGCCGTAGCCTTCGACGCGGTGCAAAAAGGCGTGGAGCTGGGCGCCGACGTGGTTATCATCGACACGGCCGGCCGCCTGCACAACAAGGTGAACCTGATGAACGAACTGAGCAAGATCAAGCGCGTGATGCAGAAGGTAATTCCCGACGCGCCCCACGAGGTGCTGCTGGTGCTTGATGGCAGCACCGGCCAGAATGCCTTCCTGCAGGCAAAGGAGTTTACCAAAGCCACCGAAGTGACGGCCCTGGCCATTACCAAGCTCGACGGCACGGCCAAAGGCGGCGTAGTTATCGGCATCAGCGACCAACTCCAGGTGCCCGTGCGCTACATCGGGGTAGGAGAGAAGATGACCGACCTGCAGCTGTTTGACCGGCACACGTTTGTGAACTCGCTGTTCAAGAAGTAGCACAGCCTAATCAGCCCATACCATACAACGAAGCCCCTGCATGCAGATGCGGGGGCTTTGTCGTATCTGACCTAAAGCAAAGCGTACTGGGTGAATTATTTGCCAAACAGGCAACGCTTTTCCCGTAAGCGGCCATCTACCGGGTATGCAGCCTGTTTCTACCCTACCTCCTCCCGCTTCTGCCCTGGCACCCGCTCCCCTCGACTCCTTCCTTAGCCAGAAGCTCCGCCTTTGGTCGTTGGTGGCTATGGTGCTGCTGGTGTACGTGCACGCCTACAACCTGCACTCCCGCTACCTGCAGCCCTGGACGCCCGTAGACGAGGCCCTTTCACCGGGTACTTTTGTGCAGTACTTCCTGGCAAATGGGCTGCTGCGCTTCCGCATTCCCATTCTGTTTGCTATTTCCGGCTACCTATTTGCCCACCACGACGCCAGCGCCCCGCACCGGGTGCGCGTGAAGCGGCGCCTGCGTACCCTGCTGCTGCCGTATTTGCTATGGAGCACTTTTGGCTTGGCCTTCACCTGGGCGCTGGAGCAGTATCCTGCTACCCGCCAACTGGTGCTGAGTGCCGAGCTAAGCATTTTCGGCCCCGGCAATGCCTTGGTAAGTGGCTATAGTCCCGGGGAACTGCTGCTGCGGTGGCTGCTGGTGCCGGTGCCCTTTCAGCTATGGTTTCTGCGGAGCCTGCTGGTGTACAACCTGGCTTACCCGTGGATTCGCAAGGCGGTGGAGCGCGGGCCCTGGGTTTATTTCTCCGTTGCGGGCCTGCTGTGGTTTACGGAGTTTGGCATTCCGCCCCTGTTTGAGGGGACCGGGCTGGTGTTTTTCGCCCTGGGCGTGTGGCTCCGCAAAACGGAGTTCAACGTGCTGGCGCCCCCGCGCTGGTTTCGGCTGGCGCTGTTTGCGGCGGTGTAGGTGCTGCTACTGGCCGTGAAAACCTGGCTGGCCTTTTACTTCGAGCACCCGCCCTTCCTGCTGATGCTGTTTCTACACAAAACGGCAGAGGCTCTGGGCGTGCTGGTCATGTGGTTTGGCGCCGACGGCTTGGTGCGGGCCGCCATGCGCTGGCCTTGGTTTGGTTGGCTCACGGGCTTCTCCTTCATGATTTATGTGCTGCATGTGCCGCTGGCCAATTACGCCACGGAGGCCGCCCTACGCGCTTGGCCTGGCCAGAACCTGCTGGTGTTCTTGCTGCTCCCCTTGGCTATTGTACTCTTGGCCGTGCTGCTGGGGGCGGTGTTGCGGCGTTTGGTACCGGGTGTGTATAGCATACTCACGGGTGGGCGGGGGCTATAAAGCCTGAGCGGTGCTACGCCGGCTGCGCATAGCGAAAGGAACGTTCGGAGTAGGAAAAGGCGTTGCCGGGTTCGTACCTTTGCGGTCCTAAATTCGCCGCGGCTCCAGGCGGGCAAGTTTCTCACTTCTAAGAAATTGTCCGCCCGCCCGCCAACTCACGCAGCATGAAAGTAAGAAGCCAGCAGGCCAATAAAGTCAACGTCATTACCCTGGGCTGCTCCAAGAACCTCGTCGACTCGGAGGTGCTGATGGGGCAGTTGCGCGCTAATAACTTCGACGTCACGCACGAAGCCGCCACGAGCGACGCCAATATCGTCATCATCAACACCTGCGGCTTTATCGACAACGCCAAGCAGGAAAGCATCGACACCATTCTGCGCTACGCCGACGAAAAAGAAGCCGGCAAGCTGGAGAAGCTCTACGTGACGGGCTGCCTGTCGCAGCGCTACAAGGACGACCTAGAGGTGGAGATTCCGCAGGTAGATGCCTTTTTTGGTACCCTGGAGCTGCCCCAGCTCATGAAGAAGCTGGAGGCCGATTACATGCACGAGCTGGTGGGCGAGCGGCTGCTGACCACGCCCGCGCACTACGCCTACTTCAAGATTGCCGAGGGCTGCAACCGGCCCTGCTCGTTCTGCGCTATCCCGCTCATGCGCGGCAAGCACATGGACCGGCCCATCGAAGACTTGGTGAAGGAAGCCAAGCGTCTGGCCAGCATGGGCACCAAGGAGCTGATTCTGATTGCCCAGGACCTGACCTACTACGGCTTGCAGCACTACGGCGAGCGGAAGCTGGCTGACCTGATGCGCAACCTCTCCGACGTGAATGGCATCGACTGGATCCGGCTGCAGTATGCCTACCCCTCACAGTTCCCGATGGACGCCCTGGACGTGATGAACGAGCGGGAAAACATCTGCAAGTACTTGGATATGCCCCTGCAGCATATTTCCGACAATATGCTGAAAACCATGCGCCGCGGCATTAGCAAGCGGCGCACCGTGGAATTGGTGGACACCATCCGCCAGCGCGTGCCCAACATTGCCCTGCGCACCACGCTCATTGCCGGTCACCCCGGCGAAACCCAGCAAGACTTCGAGGACCTCTACAACTTCGTGGAAGAAACCCGCTTCGACCGGCTGGGCATTTTCACGTACTCCCACGAGGACAACACGCACTCCTTCTCCCTACCCGACGATGTGCCAGCCGACGTGAAGCAGGACCGCGCCGACCAGATCATGGAGCTGCAGCAAGGCATTTCGATGGAGCTGAACGAGGCGAAAGTAGGCCAGACCTACAAGGTACTCTTCGACCGCAAGGAAAGCGGCTACTTCGTGGGCCGCACCCAGTTTGACTCGCCGGAGGTTGACAACGAAGTGCTGGTGCCCGCCACCAAAGGCACCTACGTGCGCCTCGGCGACTTCGCCCAGGTGCAAATCACCGAGGCTTCCGACTTCGACCTGTATGGCAAGCTGGTGTAAGTTGTCCGTTGCTCGTTGTCGGTTTTCGGGCTGATGTGGCGAATAGATAAGGCACAACGCTTTCTGCAGTAGCTCCCAGTACTTCAAGTACCGGGAGCTACTGCTTTTAACGGCCTGATTAGTAGCTGGCAACGAACAACGGACAACGGACAACTGAAAATACCCAGTTACTTTGTGACGGCTGGCCGGTTATAGCCGAATATCTTTCCTCCCGTATGTCTGTTTCGACTCTGAGCTACGCCGCTACCGGCGCGTTTTCCCCGCTGCTCACCGATTACCTGGCCCGCCAAGAAGCCCTCACGCCCTTCTATCACCGCTTTCCCACGCTGGAAGCGTTTGCCGCCCAAATAAAGGAAAAGCAGGCATCCTATACGCCCGAGGCCCGGCAGCGGCTGGTGGCCGCGCTGCGGGAGCAGTACGCCGCCCTGCCCGAGGTACACCCGGCCGTGCAGGCCAACCTCGCGCTGCTCGAAAAGGAAACCACATTCACCATCACCACTGGCCACCAGCTTAACCTGCTCACCGGGCCGCTGTACTTCATTTACAAGATTGTGACGGCCGTGAAGCTGGCCCGCCAGCTTAAAGCCCAGTATCCGCAGTACGATTTTGTGCCGGTGTACTGGATGGCTACCGAAGACCACGACTTCGCCGAAATCAACCACTTCAGCCTGTTTGGCAAGCAGTACGAGTGGAACGCCCCCGAAACCGGCGGCCCGGTAGGTCGCCTGCCCCTAACGGGCCTGCGGGAAGAGCTGCTCGACCAGCTGCCCGCCGACGTGCCCGCCGCGTTCCGCGAAGCCTACGAGCAGTCGGGGACGCTGAGCGAGGCCACCCGCCGCCTTACCCACACCCTGTTCGGGGAGCTGGGGCTGGTGAGCCTGGATGCTGATGCACCCGACCTAAAGCAGGCTTTGGTGCCAGTGCTGGAAAAAGAAATCCGGGAGCAGGCTTCCAACCGTGCGGTGCAGGAAGCAAATGCCCAGTTGGAAGCGGCTGGCTATAAGCCCCAGGTGTACTCGCGCCCCCTCAACCTGTTCTTTCTCACCGACACCGGCAAGCGGGAGCGGCTGGAGTACGACGCGGCCCAGGACTGCGTGCAGATAACCGTGCGCAACACCAGCCGCTGCCACACCCAACAGGAGCTGTTGGAGCTGGCGCAGACGCACCCCGGGTTCTTCAGCCCCAATGTGGTGCTGCGGCCCTTGTACCAGGAGCTGCTGCTGCCCAACCTCTGCTACATTGGCGGCGGGGCCGAGGTGGCGTACTGGTTTCAGCTGAAAGGCGTGTTCGAGGAAAACGGTGTGCCCTTTCCTATTCTGCTGCCCCGCAACTCGGCCCAGTACGTAGGCAAGGCCAGCGCGGGCAAGCTGCGCAAGCTGGGCCTCACGGCTACGGACATTTTCCGGCCGCTGCCCGAGCTGAAAAAGCAGGTAGGCGCCAGTCTGGGCCAGGAGGAAGTGAGCCTGCAGGAGCAGCAGGAGCAGCTGGCCGCCGCCTTCCGGCAGATAAGCGACTTGGCTCAGCGTCTCGACCCTACCCTGGTGCGCACCGTAGCCGCCGAGCAGCAGAAGGTGACGGGCATTGTGGCCGGGTTGGAAAAGCGCCTGAGCAAGGCCGCCGAGGCCAAGCACGAAACCGCCTACGGGCAGCTCACGGCCCTCAAGGACAAGCTCATGCCCGGCGGCCACCTGCAGGAGCGCCAGGACAACGTCCTCAACATCCTCATCAACAATCCCGGGTTTATTACGCAGCTACTGGAGGCTTTCGACCCGCTGGCCCTGGAGTTTACGGTGCTGGAAGAAGAGTAAGGTAGGAAGTACGCGTCGGTATTTTTGTTGTTGTGATAGGCAACGGCTGGAGCACCAATCGACTCTAGGCTCAAGAACTTCCGATACCTCTCTAACTAGGAAGTGTTAACAGTCGCGCAACCAGAGTATAGTTGCGGCAATATGAACGAAGGCCAGAAAATGCGCATCCAA
>NZ_JADWYK010000010.1 GCF_015773195.1 Hymenobacter guriensis | reverse complement strand
GTGCTCAGGCGGGCTAGGTGCTGGGCGTTGAGCTTATCGACCGTGACGGGCGCGCGCAGGATGTTCTCCTCCACCCGTGAGGCCGATACCACCACGTCACTGATGAGCGTTAGGCTGGGAGCCAGGAAAATCTCCAGGCGTTGGCCAGCACCACGCAGGGTATCAAGGCTTGTTTCATAGCCGATGTAGGAGGCTTTGATCACGGCGGGGAAAGCAGTCGCCGGAATGTCAAATGAGAACGTGCCGCCCGCTCCTGTATTTCCCCCAATTCCGCTTCCATCCAAGTAGACGGTAGCGTCGGGTAATGGCTCGCCGGCATCTGTGTAAACCGTTCCTTTAACTTCAACAAGTTGCCTTGCCTGGGCGGTTGCTTGCTCCGTCAACAAAAGGCTTAGACCAGCTGCCAGCACTGCAACTGGGAATAAAGTCAAATACTGCATGTTAAGTAGCCCAAAGGCCGGCACTGAAAGAGAGATTTGGGGGATGCCTGCCGGTCAGGCAGGGTAAGGAGGTAAACTGGCGCGGGTAAAGCAGCACTCACTATTGCGGCCTTAGTCCAACGCTGGCATATAGAATTATTCTTATTTCTAATTAGCCTGTTCTGCAGTGTAATCGTGCCGATGGCCTTCGAAGCTGGAGGCTTTTTGCAGGTGCTTTCTTGTTTCTATCGCGCCGCCCATTTGGCAAAAGTTCCTTATCAAAACTGTAAAGGAGGATCTTACGATGTGTGGAGAAGAAGGCAGTGTCATGGAGACAGTGAACAGGCATGGCTTTGGACTATAAATGTCAGTGTTTATTCTTATTTTATCATCTTATAATCTTGTTTCCTTAATTTAATACTACCTTTGCCGCAGCAAGTAACTATCACCCAATAACTCAATCTCGTCACCTCGTAGCCGGCCCCAATAGTTCCTGCAGGCCTGGCGGATAGTTGCGTGAGGTCGTCCACGATACAAGCCAGCCCCTGCTGTTTTTCTCCGCCTGGTTGGCGGTGCTCGTCGATGGAATCCAGCGTTATACATTTTGGCCACCAAACAAGTATCTCGTGGGAAAAGTGTATTCCATAAGATAAATTTTGTTGCTGTTTAGCAACAATGAAACGTCATAATACGTATTAATTAACGTATGATCAAAATACATGCAATTAAATATTGCCGCTATCTGGCTTTGTATTGATATTAGATTTAATAGCTTTGAAGATAAGTATGTGACTTCTTCCCACGGTTCCTACGGTTTCTGCTTTCATATACCTAATCTCCTCACCATGGCTGCTACTGCGCGTCATTCCCGCTTTCTTCTTCCAATATTTATAACCACGTTGCTGGTTGGCTGCGGTAAGGAGTACTTTCCCGAGCCCCAGTTGCCAGCAGCGACGCAGACGGGTGCTCAAACGGCCGGTTGTAAAGTGAATGGGACGAATTGGGTACCTGTGAACGTAGATTTATTTACTTCTCCCCCTATTGTTGCTCACTATAACGGCGATTCCGAAAATCATCAGTTTACCCTCGATCTTTCTTATTCATCGGCCGATAAAGACTCGCCGCTCTACGATACGAGTGTCCATTTAAGTGCGCTGGATGTCCGCGCGCCTGGATCATATGTACTTGATCAGGTTGCTCGCCCTGAATTGGCTAACACAGCGCCTTCCTATGCCAGCTTCGTCTATGAGGCTCCAAGTCCTTCTAACTCACTTTTTACAGGACCCCAGCACCCTGGACAGATTGTCATCACTCGGCTCGATACAGTTGCCCATGTTATCTCGGGCACCTTCGAGTTCACTGCCCAGGAAAGGTATAGTTCAGCCACTGTGCAGGTAACTGAGGGGCGGTTTGATGTGAAGTACAAAGAATAGTTTTCCTTAATTTCCTTCAACTAATCATGCGTAAAATTTTACTTTTGCCCCTATTATTAGGGGCCCAGCTGAGCTATGCCCAGTTGAGTTCGACACCTGAGCCAAGTGGTACGTCTGACCAATCCCTAGTTTCGTCGTACACGCAACTGGTAGATAGCCTGACGGCCCCACTGGATAAGTCGCGTGTTCCCAAGGGAATTCTCTATGATCGTGTGCCTGCGGTAGCACTTCTCAATGAGTTTACGCAAGTTACCCCTTCGTCTGCCTCGCACATTTTTCAAAGCTATTTCGAACTGCGTTCGGCTGCCTATCAAAGTGCTGGATTCCCCATCAGCCGTAGCGAGTTCGCCAATATGGCCCGCACGGCGGCAACGGCGACCAAAGTAAGCTATGGCGAATTGCCTATTGGCGTGCTGGATTATCAGTTTGGCGTGCTGGACACGCTGGCGGAGGAAAAGGGTAGTATAATCACGATTAATGGGCTGTATGCTGACGGGGTGGGCAATCCCTATCAGACGCAGCAGGTGACGATTGCAGCCCTGCTCGCCGATTCGGTTAATCAGAAGGTCACGCTCACCCTGCCGCCCAATTTCTTGTTAGGCAATACCCAGCGGTACGTTAGGTCAGTACAGGTGACAGTCGGCGGTTTCACCCGGACGCTTACGCCTGGGGGGACCTCCGCAATACTATTACCCCCCGGTCTGCTCACGGCAAGTTATCTCATTACCTTTTCCGACAGTCGTACTATATCAGCTAAGTCGGAGCTTTATGTACGACCAACGTACTTACGGCGTGACAATTCAGTAGCAATGCCTCTGCCGAACGTAAAAGGGTTACCCTGGGCAGACTACAAAGGGTTTTCAACCTATGGAGAAGGCCAGGTTACCTGCTTTCTCTATAATGACAATAGTAAAGTAGATTCCAAACTGCGTAAGCCAACCATCATAATTGATGGATTTGATCCTTCTGACAAACGCGGCATTCAAGAAATATTTACTCAGTTTAGTCCTGTTGGCGAAGCATTATATGGTGCAAAACAGCCCCGTGACCTGATTGTTCTCAATTTCCCTACGACTAAACGGCTCATTACCTATAACGGCTCCTCTGCCTATGGTGACACAGATGGTGGCGCGGACTTTATCGAACGGAATGCATTTGTACTGATTGAACTGTTATCCAAGATCAAGCCTCTGATGGCTAATCCCAGCGAAAAGGTGACGATAATTGGTCCTTCTATGGGCGGTGTTATTTCTCGCTACGCCTTAGCCCTGATGGAAAAAAACTATGCTGATGCCAACAATTCGGCTACGTATAACAATGCCTACTGGAAGCATAATGTTGATACCTGGATTTCCTTTGACGCGCCACATCAAGGGGCAAATATTCCGCTGGGCGACCAAGCTTTCATCCGGTACTTTTCAGGCCTATCTGAAAGCGCGGAACACAATTTGTCCCGATTGAACTCTGTGGCGGCCCGGCAGATGCTCGTATATCAGCATTTAAACCTGACTACTGGTTACTCGCTACACGAACCGTTTACCCGTAATCTGCAGAGCAATGGGCTAGCTGGCAGCTATGGCTATCCAACGCAGGTCCGCCGGGTAGCGCTGGCCAATGGCAATGGTACTGGGGCTTTGAATACGGCGATGGGCTTACCTGGACAAACTGGTATGGAACTGGACGTAGCCCGGAAAAAAGGCAACAAACGGCGACAATTCTTTTATCGCAGCACAACACCAGGTACGCAGATTGCGGCAAATATGTACTTCGCCGGCCCCAGTAATGTAAAAACGACCATCTTCAATGGGGAGGCGCGCGTACTAGTTGCCCTTGCCAAACCTATTGCTAAGCGGTACCAAGTATGGCTGACTGGCCCTCGAAACTATGACCTGGCGCCCGGTGGCACCTATGATGCCCAGCAGCAGATTGCTACCGGTACGCTGAATGGAAAACAGATCAAGGGCGTTGAATTCCGCTTTACTCAGCTGCGCCCGAATCACTGCTTTATTCCTACCGTCAGCGCCCTGGGGTATCAGTATCGTACGTTGACCAACTATACCGGCATCAGTCAGTTGCCCGACCCGAATACAAATCTTTCGGCGCGTAATCTTATATGTAACAACGAAATTCCGTTTGATTCTTACTACATGTATACCAATGCCAACGGGGCGCACGTGACTATGGATGGCCCGGCGCAGATGTTTCTAATGCGGGAGCTAACCGGCCAGACACAGGCGCCCCGGTTCAAGGTAACTAACCCCCCCCAGGTTTGTCCTAATCAGGTAGCCTACGTGTCGCTGGACGAATGCTCACGCCTGGGCGATGTGACCTATACCTGGACCCTAAGCGGCCCGGCTATATTTCCCAGCACTGGAACGACCACCACTACGAATGGTGGGGTTGTACAAAGTATCCGGAGCACAGGACAGCCTGGTACCGTTATGGTATCTGTTGTGGCCAAGCGTGCGGGGGCAAACGAAAGCCCGTCTACTACTTACCAGCTGACGGTTATCGATGGCGGAGCTGCACTTCAGCCCCGGATACAGTGGGACGACAACCAAGTTCGGATCTGCCCCTGGACGCCAGTAGCAGTTCGTGCCGAGGGTAATACCACAGGCCCATACTACTGGACCAAGCGGATCGTTTCAGGGAGTACCGGCGCCGTTACTACGAGCACATATACTACTACGTCGCCCTCGACCAGCGTTACTCCCCGGTATGACGAAATTACTCTTTCGGTAACTGCTCCTAGCACCTGCTCCGGGGTAATGCTACCGGCTGGTTCGGTAGAAATTAGCGCAGATCCCACGGAAGGTAAGATGTGCGACCCGTATAACGTTCAGGTCTATCCTAACCCGTCCACGCAATATTTAACGGTTACTACGCTGTCTGAGACGGAATCCCCGGATCAGTTCGCAGCGAAGGTCGCCGGCCCGGAAGAAGAGAACCCACATGCTTACCAGGTCGATCTATATAACGACCGGAGTAAGAAAGTACATTCTGCCAGCACAAAAAAGGGAACTATCACGGTGGACACCTCCACGCTACCGGCGGGCTTGTATCATGTGCAGATACGCCGCGGTGGCCAAATTGTAAACCGCAATCTGAGCGTGCAGCATTAACAGCCCGCGAAAGTACCCCCCCAGCCCACGTCCTAACGCGTGAGCTGGGGGTTTTCTTTGTTGAAAAGGGTTCGAATGCACAGGCAAGATGAGCAGCAAGGCAGTTCCTACGGCAGGGGGCCGCTATTCTGAGTGATGCACACAAAGTGCCGGATGTCGTGCACTGATGTGGCCGTAAGGTGGATGCTAGATGGGAACTCGAACTGCGCCCTTAGCGCAGCCACGTCAAGCGGCTGAGCGAAGCCATACACGCCGTTCCCGTCCCGGTAGTAATAGAACTGGTCGCCTGTTGAAGGCTCGTTTCCCTGTACCTTCAGAAAGTCAATAATGGGCAACAGGTGACCGGTACCGCTCTGGTTAAGTGCGTCGGACAATATGTGCTTTTTTTCGGTGTGCATTGGCATTTTAACAATTGCAAAAAATAGATGACTCAAATCGCATCCAAGCCTACCTGCCGCGGAATTTTGTATTCGTTTTGTTTCAGTACCAGTATTGGTTCTTCCGGTCCTTTAATCATTTACAGCTTTGAAGTAGCCACCTATGAGCATCAACAGCCAGTCAGCACTCAGTGTTAGTGCCGTCGTCGAGAAAGAACGTTGGAACAGAGCTTACCTAGATCCTACTTGGCGCAGCACCCGTTTTAATGGCATGCCTAATGGATTGTTGATGGAAACGGCGCGCTGCTTGCGTCCCGGCACTGCCCTGGATATGCACATGGGCGAGGGGCGCAATGCCCTGCACCTGGCCGCGCTAGGCTGGCAGGTAACGGGGGTAGATGTGGCTGACCAAGCTCTGGATTATGCCCAAGAGCAGGCCCGGCAGCGGAACCTGTCTATCACGGCTCACGCGCAAGACAGCCATAGCTACGCTTGGGGCCATGCATGCTGGGACTTGGTCGTACTGTGCTACACGGATGAACACGACCATGCCGCTCATGCAGCGCAGGCCCTGCGGCCCGGCGGGCTGGTCGTGTTCGAGAACTTCCATGCTGATGTGAATGCCGCTCTGGGATTGGCTCCTAATCAGCAGATTGGGTTCCTCAGCGGCGAACTACCGGACCGTTATGCAGCTGCAGGCTTTGATATCCTGCGCTATGAGGAACCAGAGGCGGTTGCCGACTTTTCGCTAGAGACCCATCGGCTTGTCAGGCTAGTGGCTTGCCGGCAGTAGAATAGACAAAGCAAAGGGCAGGATTAGGTAGTGCGCTGTACAGGCTGCAGATCGGCGGGCAGCTGCTTAATCTCGGCCACCAGTTCCTGCATGAGCAGCTCAACAGGTTCCTTCATTAAATCAGCCAGTCGGAATACGTCCCCCAGGCTTAGCACGCCAGGATCTACTTTAGCATTGTTTACTGTGCGCGAGGACATGCGCAGTTGTTTTTGCAGAACCCGCGACGTAAACTTTTTATTGTCCAGCATTTGCGCGAAGGTTCTGCCAACGGCCGTTGCATTTTTGCCGTTCTTAGCAGCGGTTGCCTGCGCAGCAGGTTTCTTGGAATTGGTCGATTTAGATGCCATACGTTAAATCGCTTAGGGCTTTCAGAGGACGGTAAGAATGAAATTTGTTGCCGATTATACGCAACAAATTTCTTATCGCTGATAAAAAGCAGCAATAAATTAAAAAAGGGCGCCTGACCGCCCGAACTACTTACTCGGAGCCCGGGCGGCTGCGCCGGCATACCTTACCGTAGCAGGGTATCGCGTACCAGAAGGACATCACCCACCACAAAATCCGGCTTCCCGTAGCCACCACTGCTGTACACGCCCAGCGGATACACCAGGAACCATAGGCACGTTGCCAGTGCATTGATAGGACTACCCGTGTACTTACCATCCGTGTGTATTACCAGGGAGGTATCTGTTAAAGCATGGGCCTGGTGCTCACCGGCCCAACTATGAATATCAATCACCCCGCTGACTGCCCGTTGCATCTGGTCTAAGCTCAGGGCTTGACCTAACTCCGGCGTCACGGTTTCCAGCTCGCCGTGCTGGCCCAGCTTAATGGCGCCTGTTTGGTCAAGCAAGGCGAGAATTTGCTGGCGTTGGTTTTGAAAATAAGCCAGCAACTCAAACCGGTCCACAAA
Organism: Hymenobacter guriensis; assembly: GCF_015773195.1. Classification (GTDB taxonomy): domain Bacteria; phylum Bacteroidota; class Bacteroidia; order Cytophagales; family Hymenobacteraceae; genus Hymenobacter; species Hymenobacter guriensis. The sequence continues at coordinate 179,622 of NZ_JADWYK010000010.1, read as the reverse complement.
CTCCTGCTCGTCGAGCTTAAAGGAGTATTGATCATACGTACTGGTGTGAAACAGGCGGCTGGTTGTGCCACAGAGGGCGACTATCCAGGCGCCGGCACGCTCCTGCAGGAACAGTCGAGCGGGACAATCCACCCATTCGACGCCTGGCGAAGGACGCATCTGCAGGGCGTGCAGGCTAAACAAGGGATAGGAAACGTCGGTGCCTTTCAAAGCGGCCGCCGCAAGCGCAACAGCCTCGGCGGTATGGTGGGCAGTGTGGGACATAAGGAAGGGAAAAAGGGTTGCGTTGTATAGCCTATTAACGTTCAAACCCCCTTTATTGTTGCTATTTAGCAACAATAAAGGGGGTTTGAATAAGGTTTTATATGTCTACAGAAAAGGGGCCATGTTTTAATTGCAGTTGCGGCCAGTGTAGCCCGCAACGGTATATGTTGGGTCAGCTAATCGCCGTAGGCGGTCCTGACAGTGGTACACGTGCCAGGCCAGGGCTTTGCTGCGTTTGGCCGCTGCCGGCGTCAGCGTCTTGACGTAGCCCTTATCTTCCACAATGTGCAGCGGGTCGTTGTCATGCTGCTGCAGGCAGGCCGTGACGCTGGCCAGCAGGTGTTGTGCCTCTTCCTGGCTCATTGCTGCCGGATTCTGGCGTAACAGTGCGTTTGCTTCCCTGGCACTGGCAGTCAGGGCAGCTCGGGTAGGTAGGAGGCGCATCCAGGGTGGTTTATGCTGCTGCGTTCTCTGGCTCCTCGGTCTCGATGCTCCACGGCTCACGGCCGCCATCGCACCAGGTGTCGTACTCGTCATCCATAATTTCGGCCCGGTCGGTGCTGCTCAATTGCCAAAAGTTCGCTGGCACCTCCAGGCGCACTTGTTCAGTGTGGCCGTAGCAGGTAAAGGTGGCGTCGATGTGGATGTTTTCGGGTTCATCAGCCAACAGGGCTGGATGTGTTAGGATGGTGGCCATGGGGTATTAAAAAGGGTGCGTTGTCCACTTTATACGATGGAAACGCCCCTTTTACCGGAAATATCTGATGAAATGGAAGGCCCCATAGCCTTTCATTCCCCTACTGCCCTGACCTGATGCCTTAGCTAAATAGCGTGGCCTGCGTACCGCAACCGGAAGCGTTGACTTTCTGCAGGCCTCCCGCGATCAGCTGCAGGGAACCTAGCTTTAGGTTTTTCGTTTCCTCGCCGTCAATTACGGTCCGGGAGCCTCCGGTCGGTAAGTTGACGAGCCGCGAGCGCTCCAGCATGCGGACGCCATAAACTCCCCCACCGACTTTAGTGGCAATAATACCTTTGCGCATATGGTATTTGGCACTTGAATGCTTCACCTCAACTTGTTGGCCGACGGAATAGGTACTGGAACGGGGCTCCTTGCTCATGGCTCTGCGTATGTTTAAGGGGTAGGGGATGGAGGCTACTTTTGGTTGCGCAGGTAGTTATCCAGCACCGCTTCGACGCCGGTGACGTGGTTGCGGCGGCGGCCCAGCAACTTCTGCGTTTTCAGCACCTCCATTGCTTGGGTAATAAGGTCGAAGTGATCGGGGTTGTCGGTGCATACCTCGCGCAGCAGGAGCTGCTGCTCCTGCTGCTTGCGCTGCAGGCCTTCGTCACGCATGGCCACCGGGTAGATGCTGTTATAGATGCTGGCAACAGAGTGTTCAAACAGTCCGTCGCGGTGCCAGAGCGCTTGAATAGTTATCAGTTCCTGGTAGCTGATGAAGCTCATCGACGCATCTACTTCCTGCTGAATGGTGTACTGGGCCTGCAGCAGCCGGCGCAGCACCTCGGCGCGGGTGCCGGCCGAGTAGGGTCCCCAGGCCTCCTCGCGCACGTAGCCGCGTCGCAGCTCCTTCTGCCGGTAGGTGGCCGGGTTGTCGCGAGCTTCGATTAAGAAGTTGCGCAGCTCGGCCAGTGGCTCCATCCAGTCCTCACCGTTCTGAATCAGGCCTTCCATAGATTTATCCCGGGCCACGACGGTGCACACCCAGCAGCCGAACCGGCTTTTGCCGCAGGAGGCGGTTTCCGTGTCGATGACGAGCGGGCAGTCCTCGTCAACGGATGCGTTGCGGTAAAGCGTAATCAGCTCCTTGTGTGAGCCGCCCCACGGGGGCGGAACCTGGCTCAGGTACTGCCACAGTTCCGGCGTCAGCACGTCGCGTATTGGGGCAAATACGGCGGCATTCGGCAATACATGCTTTCGCAGGCGCTGGCCTCTCACGGCGTGTTTGCGCATCGACTGGGCTCGTTTGCTGCTCTCGGCCTCGCGGGTGCCCAGCAGGATAATGACTTCGCCGGCGGAGCTGATTTTGCTTTGAATAAAGCGCGTGGTTGGGGAAATCTTCAGCCGGTCCGTGCACCATCGAAAGCGCGTGTCCGGTGCCGGGTAACCAAGCCCAATGAGCTTGGCCCAAAACGTCTCCTGCAACTGCGGCAGGGTACGCTGAACGATGAATGGTAAGCCGGCCGCCTGGGCTCCTGCCTCAATGCGGCGCAGCTGCTGTTCTACGAACTTGGCCACACGGGGATTTTCTACGCGGGTGTCATTCGTGACAATGTACACGGGACGGTGGCGAAGCTCCTCCGGGAGTTTAGCTATCGAGCGCCACGCTAGTTGCAGCAGGAGCGTAGAATCCTTTCCGCCGCTGAAGCCGAGAATCCACGGCCGGTTGTTGTCGTCAATCAGGTATTGATCCAGCAGTTCGGCTTCGATAAAGGAAATGTCCAGGGGCATAATCAGTGAGGTAGATGCGGTAGGGGTTTAGCACATAGCGTAGGAAGAATCCTCAGGAGTGGCACAGGCGTCGAACGGTTCATCCTCCTCTTCCTGCTCATCCAATAGCTGTTCACCCTCTGGGCCATAGGCCAGCTCAATTAATATGCACAGGCCCTCGACGGCCTCCAGCAAGCTGCCGAAGCAATGCACCCTGGCGGCCGGGGCTTCCCGTATGCCTAGAGACGAAACGTTCCCTGCCTGGATGGCTCGCAGCAACTCCTGTTCGGTGTTGGCAAAGTCAGGCCCAGCCACGTAGTAGCAGGCCCCCCAGCGCAGAATAAAGCCCAGAACCATAAGGCCACCTGCCTCGGCGCCGGCGTTGAATTTTACCCGCTGGCCCTGGCCTTGCGGAATCGGGGCATAGTACTGCTCCTCGATGCTGAGGCGGGATGGACGTGAGGTGGTAAGCATAACACGGGCGAATTAAAAAGGGCTTTTATGTTGCTAATTATACGCATCTTTCAGGGTCTTGTTAATATTTAGCAACATAGAAATTGTCATAAATGTGCTTTAATCGCACTTTTCACCCTGCTGCCCCTGACGGGTAACATCTCGTGTTGTTCCATTTCCGAACATGCTTTTTATAACCGTATTGGCCGAATAGTTTTGTCGCATCCTTCACCTCTCAGCGTAACGCCCGTGGACCTCAGACCCCTAATTGAATTGCGCAAAAACGCCGGGCTGACACAAGAGCAGCTGGCTCACCGCATGCACATGAGCCGCACTTCTTACTGCAAACTTGAAATGGGGCAAACCGCCATTACTTTTCTCCACATCCAACGCCTTTCCTCCGCCCTAGACATAAGCATGAGTCAACTATTCGTAACTCCTAACTTCAACGACGCCACTTCCGAACTGCAGTTCATGCGCCAATCCCTCGAAAGCATGATTTACTCCCGGCTAGGTAGTGCGGAGGGTGAGTTTGAGGAACGTATCCCTTTCGAGGAATTAGGCGAGCTTGACTGGGACTGGCTCCGTTTCAATGGTATAGAAACTCGTCGCCAGTACGAGGCTGCCCCGATGTTTGTCTCGCGCACCAGTTCAGCCGGCGCTGCCCTAGCCTTTGCGCAGGTCGTTCAGGATATGGATATCTACTCGTGGTTTCATCACGGCATCATTCAGGACAACTTACTGTTAAAATGGTGGGAGGCACACCAAGCGGTAAACGAGCCTTATTTTGCTTTTGAGAACACGCCCTTTGGCTGGGTAACTACTCGTCTCAAGCAACCAACCGCTACGGCTACCACAGAAACCACTGCGTCAACAGAGCCGCTGCCGGTACAGGCGTCAACGGCTGAACATAAGCACAGTGAACTGCAGGAACATGACGAGGAGTTCTGGCGAGTTATTCAGCAGCAGTCGGACGCTCGGCATATTTCGATGTGTCTGCATGAGGCAGTGCATGGCCCGGAAGGTACAGGCTTCGAGGCCCTGCGCGCGGCGCTGCGGGAAGATGAAGCTGCCTATAACCGCACGCTGACCCGCCTGATTGGCCTCGTTTGGACTGTCTCCGACCTGGGGGCCGATGATGTTGTCTGGCTGGAGGAACAGCGTCTGAGCGCTAGACCCGATGCGGCAGATGCCGAGGCCTATTACAAACAAGTTAAGGACCAATGGCAGCATTTCTAGCTCTCAGTAATTAAGAAACTGTCCATCGACTCCCTCGCTACTCCGGTGCAGCGAGGGAGTCTTTCATTCTTCTTCCTCGCTATCTACTACTTCCTTATCCGGTTTCTGGGCCTTGCCGCCACCATAAAGAATTGGTACCTGCCGCTCTTCCCAGGCCTGTGCTTCGAAGCCACACTCAGCACAGGCCACAAACCACAGAATACATAAGGGATAATGTGCTGATAGTCCCACGACGTGATGTAACATTACCTCCCCGCAGCGGCCGCATTCCAACTCGCTTAAGTGCGCAATGCCATCAGGGGCAAACTCGCTCTTGCTCATGCGGCGACATAAAGTGACAGCTGCTCGCTGACTAAGTGCAGAAATGCTCCCCGCTCTCTGAAAACCTCATGGGTTGGTACGCCCTGGGGCTCCAGCTGTATCGTTGGGACTGCTAGCCCGGCGTAGACGTTGGCTACATGGTTATAAAGCCTGCTGATCAGGTATACCTGCGTCGGCAAATCTACTGGCTCCTCTATAGCGTCCAATGCGCGGCTCAGAACGCGGCCTTGCTCCCCACTGGCCATTGTAGCAGCTAGTAAGGCGGCACTACGGGCCTGTTCCCGCGTGCGCTGCAGCATGCTCGAATCTTGCTGCACCGTGGCAGCGGCATCAGCCGGGGTTGGGAGGAGAATAGCCATGGGCAGTAGGGGTCAAAAAGCAGTAGATGTAAGCTGGGCTACCCCTGCCTACCAGGGCAACCGATAATCACCGCCGCAGGCCTCGGCGGTTGCCAGCATCGCGGATAGTTCCTGATCGTAGAGGCACCCAATTTGCTCGGCATAAGCGGCCTGGGCCTCCGGTGAGCTTTGCTCAGCTAGGTGCTGCACCAGGTGTAGCTGTTCGCCCATCCAGGTAACCAATCGCTCCAGTACGGCAATTTCCTCATCGGGGGCCTCCTGGCAACGGTTGTAGGCCAACTGCTCGTTTATCAATTCCTCCACCGTCGTATGCGGATGCCATACCCCGGTTTCACCCTCGGCAAAAAGGGCCGTAATCTGAGCGTGAAGCGTTAAATCGTTGAGTTGGCGTTTCATTGGCCCCAGTGTTTAGTTGCTAAATATACGCATTTTAACCCCTTCTTGTTGTTGCTATTAAGCAACAAGGGACAGCAAATTAAGCAATTAATTTTAGTTGCAAAATGACAGTATCCATGCACGCAATGTTGGCTGCATTACGGTCTATTGTCTATTTATTCCGCTTGCCAGTTTCCCGATAGTACCTGCAGGTACCGGTTGCAATGCCGTACTCCCTAAAGGAAAAGCCGCCACCAATTTGCGGGGCGGCTTTTCCGGCATGGCTTAGGCAGCGATCGGCTGCACATCACGGCCAAACACGAATTGGCTGCGGGGGGCTTGCTGGTACTTAGCGGGTATTTTCTCAAAGTCGGCTACGAGGCCCAGGAAGCCCTCAGCATGGAAATAGCCCCGTACCGTTGCTTTGCCGCTAAGTCCACCGTTCCGGCTTACCATAAGCGCTTTGCCCACCTCGGGCACTTCGCCCTGTCCTGACCAGTACAATCCACCGGGAAGTGCCGTGAGGCGAGGCGTCTCGGCCCACATAGGCATGGGTGCTCGCCGCTGTTCAACTGCATCACGCCGCGCCTGATTGGCAGCGCGCAGGCGCACTAACTTCTCGGCCGACATGCGCCGGGCCGGGCGGTACTGGCGGGTCCGGCCGCCCTGGCCATCGCCCGGCCCTACGGTCTCCTGTTGGGCAGTTACTGCTGCTGCCACTACTGGCACTTGGGATTCGATTCGTGCCGGCTCAGGTGCTTGCGCCTGCTCAGGCTCGGGGTGCGAGAGTCGCACCCCGGCCTTCACCTCAGCCACATACTTGACTACGGCAGTGTGCCATTTAATCAACTGCCAGATATCGTGGCAATCGGTTGCCTTGGCCGTGGCCACTGCCCGTTGGCTATCAGAAATTAGTGGGCTGCTCAGGGCATGGCTCAACATAGCCAGCGCCGACTGACGTATCTCCCGGATGCGGCGGGCCACGGGGGATTCTGGCTGGATAGTTTCGGAAATCAGGGTAGCGGGCTGGCTGAGGGCAGGGACATTCATGGCGGTTCAAAGTGAAGGTTAAGGATGCTTGCGTTGTAGTATCTTTTACGTTCGCACGCCCTTTTTAGCTAATATTCAGCAACAAAAAACCCGTTCATTTTGCTTTAAACAGCCTTTTTCTCCCTACTGCCCACGGATGGTTTTTTTGACCCGATTACCTGGTACTGCCCTGCGCTCAGGCCTCGGTATACTGATGCGCGCCTGGCGGCTGGCGCTACTACTGAGCAGCCGTTCTATTGACGACAATTAGCTACAATAAACCCGCCTCATGCGCGTATATCGGGCCTGTTGCTACTGCCGTGTTTTGATTTCACGAGATTATATCCGCTTATTTGTGAATCCACACGCGCTCATCTTCCAGCGCTTCCTGAACATGGCTATGAAAAGCTACCTCTTGTTTTTATCATTGGCAGCTGCCGGCTGCAGTTCCCCTTCTGCTGAAGCGGACCAAACGCAAGCCGCTACCGGACCCGCTGCCGGCAGCGTGGTGGTCACCCCAATGATTGATGAGAAAAACGGTTTTCGGGAGCTGAGCTTCGGCCAGGACCGCGCCAGTATTCCGGATCTGGTCGAGCTGCCCGGCCGGGAAAACGTAACCCTCAAGGATTACCAGAAAAAGCCTGAGAAGGAAAAGCTGCAGGTAGGCACTGCCGAGGTGCAGGCCATTACCTATGGCTTCCATAACGACAAGCTGGCCCGTGTAACGCTGACTGTCCTTGGCGACAACACTGATAAGCTGCTCAACGCGGCGAAGGGGCTGTATGGGGAACCAGTATTGGATAAACGGCCTGGACTACCGGGCCGCTGGTACTGGTGGATTGGTGAAAAAGTCGTCGGGTCCTATCACGAAAACGGCAAGGAAGGTAAGCGCGGCTACCTGACATTAAGTGATAAGGTGGCCACAGCGGACGTGGTTAAGCCTCTCGCCAACGAGGGCGGCGCCGCCGACCTCTAACAGGGCCACCGCTCAATGCGGTGGCCCTGCACTCGCTAGGCCGCCGCGTCCAGCCAATTAAGCTGCACGCCCGGCCCGGCCAGCCGGCGTACGGTTGGCTGCTCCTGAGCGGGGGCGGTTTCTTTGGCCGGGGCTTCGAGGGCCCTCAGTTGCGGTATGGGCTCGGCCTCGGCTGATGCCGGGTCAAACGGGCTGCGTTTCCGTTCGCGGTAAGCCTTCATTTCCGGCTCCGGCAACCACAGTTTACCCGCGCAGGCCCGCAAATTGAATTCCTGCCACAGCATTTCGTCTTTGAATTCAAGGTGCAGGGTGCCCTTTTTGAAGAAGCGCAGGTTAAAGAACTGGCTTTCGCATTCGCTGTCGAACTGTTCGCCGGGGTAAACCTTGCCCAGCCGGTTAAAGCGCGTTTCCAGGGCCTGGCGGATGGTATAGCATTTATCATAGTCCTCGCCGGTTAAATAGCAGAGTACTTTATCTATATCGTTGTATTCATCATACAGATGGTAGTTCATGGTAAAGCGGCTGCCGTAGGTTTTCAGGTCGCGCGGCGTGCTCCAGTCGTCCCAGCGTACCCAGCTCGGGAGTATGATCTTGCGATTTACCTTATACCGGTCATTGGTTTTCCAGCCTTCCACGTGGCAGCGGTTTTCCTTGTAATAGCTTGTAAAAATGTCGAACACGGCTACCACGGCCTTTTCAAGGATGGTACCTCGATTCTCAAATACCATCTCGACTAAGCTAGCCACGTTCTCTTTATTGAACTGCATGTAGCCCTGCGCGCGACCATATTTGGCGAAGTCCTGCCGGACCTGGTGCGTTAGGTACTTCTGGATATTTAGTTTGTCCAGCACCACGTGCCAGGCGCTTTGATTCAGGCTGTCGCTGAACTCATTGTACTTCGCCCGCTGGTTGTCGCTGCTGGCAAGTGCTTCGTTGGCCACGTCCAGAATATCGCGCTGATAGTTCACCAGCCCGGCACCGTAAAACTGCAGGGCACTGCGGGCCCGCATGTACTCTACGAAGGCCTGCTTTGCCTGCTCGTAGCCGACCATCATATTGCCGATTACATCGTTCACCATTACGGCATCCTTAAACGTATCCTCGCTTAGGTCCGGGCCGTCGTAAGTCGTACGGCGGCTGTGGAAATCAAAATTAAGCGGGTCGCGCTCGGCTGGGCGCTGCAGGCGGATTAGGGAAACGTGCACGTCGGTTTTGCGCTCGGCGTCTTCCGCCAGGAATACCTGGCCCAGCTCCTCGACGGGGGCCGTACCGTAGTCCGCAATAAGCTTGGCCAGCAGCTGGCGCGTTTCGGTGAACGGGTTGTTGATCGTTTCCGAGTTCAGGATGGAAACCACATGGCCCCCGGGCGCTACCGTCTTAAATGCGTGCAGAATGTGCTTATCGGCGCAGCTGAAGGGAGGATTCATGACAATTAAGTCGAATTGGTGATCCCCGGTATACTCCAGGAAATCATCCGCAATGACTTTGTAGTTTTTGCCCTGAAGCATGGCCTTCAGCTCCTGGTCGATTTCACATGCGTACAGGTGCTTGCTGTAGCTGTTCCAATGCCCGTCATGGGTGCGGCGCAGGTGCTCATCAATCCAATCCAGAATTGCCCCGCTGCCGGCGCTGGTGTCGCAAATCGTCATTTTCAGAAGGTCCGACTGATGGTAGCCCCGCATGCCGCGGCCGGTGTCGCGGGGCTGGGCCAGCCAGGGCTGCAACATGCGTTCGATTACGGCGGGTGTCGAGGGGAAAAATTCAGCGTTGAACATAGGTGCTAAGGGGATTAGTGCACGATGCCTTTGTTGCTAAATATATACGCTAAAGAAACTAGCATGTTGCCATTTGTCCACAAAAAAGGGCCTCATTTGGCCCCTTAATGCATTTCTACTCCTACTGCCCCTTTTCACCTAATAGTACCACGCACCTTCTGCAGGGCCTTTTCTACGTCGGTCTCACGCACGGAGTAGAAGTTCGAGAATTGTCCTGAAGCTGTAAGTGCTACTCCGTCCCAGAAGCCCATAGAGTCGCGGTAAATCACCGTGCATCCGGCCAGCGGGCGGTTTTCTTCCCGGCTGATTTCGCTCAGCACGTAGTCGATATCGTTGGTGACAGTCTTGCCCTGGTCCTGATCGATGATCTGCAGTATGTTGTCGTCACTAAACTCGTAGGTAAAGCTGGCGTGGGGAATGCGAGAATTGCGCATAATGGTATGGGGTTGAAATGAAGAAAAGAGGCAAAATCAGGCCGCCTGCGCGACGCTGGGGAAAGAACCGAACAAAGAGACCCGCCGGCCATTGCGGCGCCAGCTGCGGGCCGAATCATAGGCTTCGATGCGGTCGGCAATCAGGCAGGCCCGGTCGCCGCGCGTTTTGGCAGTGGTGCCAGTAAACCGAGCTACCTGGCCGCTGTTGCGGGCCACGTTACACGTTAGTGGAGTCGCCCGAACTAAGCGGCAGCACGGTGAACACCCTGGGGTCAAGCATCCGCAGGCTGTGTAGCCGGCACAGTGGCCGGCCGTGCCAGTCTACCACATCCATCATTTCCCTGATGCGCTGCCACCAGATCCGGCTTTTCAGCACCTCGTAACCGATGCCACCGCCGAGCGCTACCGTTTCGTAGTTCTGGGCCAGCCACAACAGCCGGTCAAGCGAATGGTGCATGTGGTAGACTGGCACGCCGCGCAGGTGCTTGGGCCAGCGGGCCAGGTACTCATTGTTCTTGGCCTCTGAGCCGGCAATGTGGTCGGGGATGATGGCCCACAAGAAACGTGGGTGCTGCTGAAGCTTTTCGACCCAGGCCGTATAGCCGTCGTAGTCCCCGAACTCGGTAGCGCCCTTGCGCCACTGGCTAAATGCTCCGTTGTCGAGAATGAATCCCCGGCAAACTTCCAGGGTGATATTGAGCTGATCGGGCCGCGCATAGCTAACCAGCCCATAGCGGCCGCGCAACGCCTGCACTGCATCGGCCCGGCTGCCACCAATAGGCGTGCCGTGAAATTTAATCATACCCGGTGCAGCTGATGCGCTGAAAGCAGGCGTTTGGGGAGAGAGCATCTAAGGGCAATTGCGTGTTGCTATTTATACGCATTGACCCCTTATTTGTTGCTATTTATTGGCGCTTATCCCCTCCGCTTTCATCAGCCCAATCGCCCTTACCAGATAATCTTTTCGGGCCAATAATTCTCATAAGTCAGATCTGATATATAGCCCCCTTGTTCGTCTAAAGCAGCTTTAACATGTTGTTCAACCGCCTTATACTGATTGCTTGCAGGATTGAAATAGGCTTGTAAATCGCTTGCCAACCGGCCAAACCGATACTTATCCGGTCGGCTTTTCACATACACTAGTGTCAGCTTTTCAGTTAGAACTCCTACATATCTGGTTTCCACCAACAGGCCCTGTCCCACCAGCGCAGCCAGCGCGTCCGCAGCAGGATTATGTTTCAAAATTGCTTGCCTGAGTATGGTCTCCAGGTGTTGAAGCTGGCCTTGATCCGCTCTCGTCGTAGTGACTCGTCCTGCAGCAAAGCGCAAGACATTTGACACGACTATGATGTAGGGTAAGTAATAGCGGAACCCCATTATAACTGGTTCCGGCGAACGCTGGATTCGTAGGCGCGCTCCGCAGAAGCCCTTGCGCACCTCATAAGCAAAGCTCATCAACTCCTGCAGCAGCGGGTCCCATTGCAGAGTGGACACACCAAATGAAAGGCGGTGAACGGTGCTGTACAACATTTCCAACTCCTCCGGACTTCCTTGCAGCTGAATGCCCGTACCTCGATATGTGACTTTGGCGGCTATCATAGTTAGCCAATAGTAAGTAATGGGAAGGAATATTTAGTTTGCTTTCCCTATCTAAGCGCCGGCCCACAAAAATTGAAAGCCCCCTGGCTGCGCAGCCAGGGGGCTTTCAATAGCCTAATACCAAGCTCTACTGGCCAGGTTATTCCTTTGCAACTACCACGGAAACGCGGCTGTTGATTACTTTCTTCGGGTCCTCCCGAGGCTTGCGCAACGTCCAGCCGCGGCCGTCGGTACCTTTTATCCACGTGCGAGGCTCGGTGTTGGAGGTGGCCAGCTCCAGCTCTGCCCACTCTGTTAGCCTGGTTGTTTCATAGCCATTGTCGCCACCCGTCACGACCGTGGCAGCTCCCGAGCCTTTCGTAGGCATCGTCATGGCCACATAATTCGGTGCCGTAAGGGAGCCCAGCCCTTCTACCAGCACGAAAACGCCGCCGTTCGGCATAGGGATATTATACTCCGTTACATCCAGCGTCAGCAAGCCCTTAGGGGCTTCTTTCATCTGTTGCGGGGTAACGTAAATCGGTGCCGGCAGTAGCTGGGCTTCTTCCGGTACAGTGCTGACAATTCCTTCCGGAGCGGCCAGCAACTGCACGCGCAGGCGCCCGGCGCGCACGTCCGTTGGCTTCAGCTGGATCTGAATGCGACGGAGGGTACCTCTGGTGCTGGCCGGCAGTTGTACGGCAATGTTAGTGCCTGCAATCAGGTAGTACGTACGTAGTGGTTTAACCTTCTCCCCAAAGGGCGTAACGGTCACTTCCTGACCTGGACGAATAGTTACGCCAGCTAAGGTTTGCGGGGCGATGGGCTTGATAGAGTCGGGGTTGCTGGTAAGCAACGAACCGCTAAAAAGGAGCAGAGCTGCGAGCATAATAGCTTTGTGAACCTACAAGGTCGGAAACAAAAGCAATACCGGGCATCGCTACCCGGTATTGACCTTTTTTTACTACTACAATGGATACGGTTACTGGCACATGGCCGAGTTAGGAACCGTACCACCTTCGGAAACGGCAATGCCGAAGATGCGGGTGACGCTGCGGGCGCCGCCGAAGCCGTCACACTCTACGGCAGTGCCAAACCACTTGGCTTCGGCCTTGTTCGCTGGCGCTACGGCCACCATCATGCCGGCGGACAAAGCGCCCACTACGGCTACCTTTTTACCCTTTTGGCGCACAGAGTGCAGGATGCTTGTGAATTTTTTTTTCATGGTATTGAAAGAGAAAATACAGATGCCTACTCTACTCGCTTTTCGGCTTACGCGGAGGCTGAATACCGGCCACGTCCCAAACATAGCAACTAAATTTAGTTGCAACAATGAATGCGACTAAATTTAGTTGCAAAGTTTTTTATTGGAGTTGGCCTGACTCCTAGTGTCCTGCTGGCAAAGCGAAGTCAGCGAGCTACCCTCTGTCTGGCTTTGGGCCGGTCAGGGGGCACTCCGGCGGCGTTAGTTTCCGCTATTGGGTAAGCACTGTGTGGGCCGCCAACCAGGTAGTGCCATTCGCCCAGTGACCCAAACCCGCGCCGATTATACACATCGCATAAAAGTTGAATACCGCCGTAGGTCTGAGCATCAACGCAGTGCTAGTAATCACCCCGTTTAACTGCTGCTTTCTCTACCCCTTGTCTCTGCAGGTGTCTGACCGCTTGCGGATGGAGCACTACCCCACTTATTTACAACGCTTTCGGGAACGGGGCATTGCGGCCTTTTTCATGGAAGGCCGGGACGGGCGCGTGATACCGGCCATGTGGCCGCCGCGCGGCAAAAAAGTGGAAGTGGCTTTGTGGCCCAAGTGTACGGCCGCGCTGCAGCGCGACCCGGTGCTTATGGAAGCGCTGTTGATGCAGATGCTCTGGTGCATGGACCACCCGCTTAAGACCGCTGCCATGTTTTGGGCCGTTACCCAGGGCGCTGTGCCGTTCGGAGACTGGCCACACCTGCTGAAGCCGAAAGAACTGGATCAGGTAGGTAGCCTGTGGTTGACCATCTACCGAGGGGCCCGCAAAAGCGCTATGCCCGATGACGTTACAATGGCAGGCTACGTCCAGGCCTTGACCCTGCAATTTGCTACGCAGGAAGAATACGCCGCCGCCCTATTGATCCAGGTAGGTCATTTTGACCAACTGCTGGCGCCTGGCATTCGCACGTTGCTCGACGGCACAGGCGTTGTTGACGCCGGGTAAGCGCCCGAACCGTAGCATCATCCGAAGGGATTTCCCTGAAAGTGGCACTTATAAAAGGTTTTAGTTTGGTTACACCCTTTGCCACAGCTCCGTATTAGTTCACTACGCGTAGTCCTGGTTCTGCCGGTGGGGCATGTTGTTTTTGCCGTTCATTGAGCATTGCGTGTGCAATCTCAAAGCACTTGGTCGCCATTGCGGGCTGGCTTAGTTGTTGAAATTCTGGCCTTGTGGCTAGGCCGACAAGAGCTTGACCAGCATAGTAGTCGAGCAGTGACATACCTGGGCTGCCGTCATTGTTTCCGGTCGGCAATCCATCACCATTATCCGAGTAGGTTTCGGGATAAGGAAATGCTGAAGGATCTCTCATAAGTGCGTCCGGGTATAGCCCCCGGCTAGGCTGAAATGGTGAATGCGGGGTAGTCCTGAGGCTTTCTCATGCAGTCTTACCCGGCAATTAGCCTTTACAGGTCGGCAAGACCTATTGCCTCAGCTAGCTGAAAGCTGCGGAATCCAGCTACCCTTCGAGGCTGCATGACTCAGAGAATTGCGTTGTTGCCAAATATACGCGTTTATTCAACACTGGTTTATATAAGGCAACAATCAGGCAGCTTAGGCAAAGGTGTTGTTGGTATTGAACAGCCACTATCTGTACTCAGAAGCCGAACGAAAATCTGTTAAATCGCATGTAAGGTAATGTAATGCATTGCTCATTGCAATTAAATATAATTGCAATGAATCCAAAAACGCTCGTACTTTGACACTTCTATTTTCTCTCTGCTTTATGCAACACAAATCCTCCGCTTCTTCCAAGCTATTACGTGTACCGTATGTAATGGCCTCACTCCACATCGTTGCCCAGTAAGCGAATGGATAGCCTTCACGCCGCTATTGTGCTTGTAGCAGGTTCAACGGGTTGTGCGGCTTCTGTCCATGCCCTAAGAGCCCTCTGGAGAGTCTATAACCATACCCCTACGCTTCCTGAATCCCTAAAGAAAAGCCCGGCCCCTAAACGGCACACCCCCCGCTATGTTCTGCAGCGGCAAATAGGACCCCATCAAAAGCACAACGGCCGGGTATGATACCCAGCCGTTGTGCTTTCTTCCTCCAGGGTGCTCCTGTCAACTCCAATACTCAACCATTGGCCTGTCAGCCTCCGGAATAGCGGTGTATGCTCCTTCTACCTGGGCTTCGGCATCAGCCACAACCGTAATGCTGCGCCCTACTCGTGCCAGGGCCTGGGCGCCGTACTGCTCCCGCTCGGGCGCAGGCATCCCAGCGGCCATTGCTTGCCGCTGGTAGCTGTTATACGTCTGCCGGTTTAACCGCAGGCGTTCTTGTTCTACTCGCAAGGTGTGGCGGGCCTGCTCGAATATTTCCAGGAGGGTCGTACTCATAGGTTTGGAAGCGCTTGGTCGGCAGGAACCGCAGTGAAGCCGTTTTGAGGAAGGATAAGAGTCAGCCACTCCTGGCGCTCATGAGGGGCACAAAAAGCAATGAATTGGGTAGCGGCAATGGCTTGGCGGGGTGCTCCAGGCTCTCGGCCACCAGCTTGAAAATAAACCGAGTACCGTTGAGGGTACGATAGTCCAGTTGCACAAACCCATAGGCGGGATGATACCAGAGGTCCAGGGAAGAGTTACCCACTGAGCTGCTTGCGTGGGCGCGAACCAGCCAGCATGGTAAGGAGCCCAGCGGCGTGCGCAATTCCCGCTGACCGACGACTTCATACTGGCTGCGCACCTGAATATTGCCCTGCCACGTTGCCCACTTAGGGTTGCCCCACTTCTCGTTCACCATTAAATCCCACGTCCACCGATGGCCCGTTTTGGCGGGCAATTGGATGTAAGGAAAAGGGCTCAGCTCCAAAATAGAATAGGCCTCCTCCCGGGGGGGATGGAGCCACAAGAGCGAATCGTGCTCGATGACGCCCGAAAAATCATGTGGCGCGGCGTGGGCATCGTAGCTATAGCCTAGTTTTGTTTGCCGCGTGATGAGGGCGAAATGAGCGGTACGGAACGTATCGACGCCCCAATTTAAACTGGGACCAAAGCTGGTGAGCACCATGGTATCCAGCTGTGCTTGCTGGCTACCCGGAGTAACCTGCGTTACTTGGTACGTCAGCTTTCGGCCTTCGCTAAAGGCTTTGGCGGGTGGAGCAACCTGCGCCGGTGGTCCTTGACAAGCTATCAAGGTAAACACCCCCCCAAGCAGTAGGAAGTGAGAAGCTAAGCCAAACCAATAGGAGCGAGACGAAATCCAAAGCATAGGGGATGCAGGTAAGAACTCCTGGTTCGGGTAAACTGCCATACCAGGAGTATCCCGCACAGAGAGGTCAAATCTATTGCCTTTTCAGAGTGCGCGCTTTCGCTCCTTTCGGTAAACGCCTAGCAATTGGCCGGCATCAAGTGCTAGTAGACCATTACCGAGCCGGACGAGTTTAACAACACCCAGTGTTCCAATGGCCGCCCGTAGTAGCGCACCTTAAGGCGGAGAATTGCAGGCTTATTCACATTTAGGCTGCTTGACTGACAAACAAATCTAGCTGCTCGGCAGGCTGATGAAAGGTTAGGGTGTAGCCTGACTGCCGCTGGAGCTTACTTCGCACTTGTCGGCTTAGTTCACGGTTGGCATCGACCTTTGCCCAGTAGCTGTTGCTTTCCTGCTGCCGACGGCATTGCGTGTTCTGCTGCTGCACCCTCTCGGCCGCGTTAAGGCGCTGATGGTAGATGCGCTGGCGCGTTGCCTGTATCAGGTCGCGCAGAAAGAGCTGCTGACGCTCAGCTAGCGTCATGTTAGCATACAGGCACCGAAACTCAACAGGCAAGTCCACCGGTACCCATGTGCCCAGAAACTCCCGTTGCGGCTGGGTCATCAGCTTTTCCACCCGTTCGGGGTGTTGCTCAACCAAGCGCAGTTCGTGCAGCAGTTCATTCAAACTCCGGTCGTCTTCCGTGTTGAAGCCTGAGACGAATGGCAAGCCTTGGTAGGGAGCCGCCTGGGCGTCCTCAATGAAAGGCTGGCCGTAGCAGCCGCGCCTATCCGGGTCGCTACACAAGCCGATGAACGTAAACTCATAGGTTTCCATCACGGCAGGCCAGTCAATGCAGCCAAAGGCGGTCAGACGGGGGGCAAACAAAGGAGCAGATTTCGGGGCGAGGGCTTTCACGGTCGGGAAGGGTGTTTGCGTTGTATAGTCCGTGTACGAATTTGGTCACCCTTTTGATGCTTGAAAGCAACAAATAACCCGTATATTTAGCCCAAAACCAACTATTTTTAATTGCCTCCGCACGACGGGCAGACGGCATAGCCTGTACTCAAGTCGTAGTTGTTGGCGGCGGTAACGTGGCCGCACCAGCCGCACGTTACCGGAGCTTTACTGCTCGAAGGTGGCGCTGGTGAACTGGCTGCCTTGGTCGGATTGGAAGATGTGCGGGACTGGCTGCTAGTGCAGAGCCTCGGTCAGGGCAGTAAGACAAGAGCCCTAGTCCAGCGTGTTGCTCAGCTCTTAGTCGAGCACGGCCACCAGGTAGAGGATGCCCCTGGCCACAGGTAACTAGTTGATATCCGTGCTCCAGACTTCGTTAGGGTTTGTCACCGCTCTCTACCACAGCAGGTGGGGGTAGCGCGTGATGATGTCGCCCGGTGTCGAGAGGCGGGACTTAGGGTAATAGTGTCTAAGACAGAAAGTGTTTGAATTTCATACTGATTGGTTTGATTAGCTTTTTTCTTCCTTGTAGAATGAAAGGATCTTTGTCGTGTAAAAGGCACTGGACCGCAAGGTGCGTATGGCACAATAAAACTGACCAATCACCTATGGAAACCCCACCCAACAACGATGCAACTACCGGCCTGAAACGTCGGGATATTTTGAAGTCAGGTTTGCTGCTTGCTGGCGTAACCATGCTGCCCGGTGGGTGCAAAACGCTCGCGGCGGGTGCCGCTGGTAGCAGTACCCAGTCGGCCGGGCAGCAATCCTCCACGGTCAAGGGCCGGCGCAAGCTGGGCACCCTGGAGGTTTCCAGCGTGGGCCTGGGCGTGCAGAACATGAGCCGCAAGTACACGACAGAGGTTCCGAACCGGGCCCAGATGCACGACATCATCCGCAGCGCCTACGACCACGGCGTTACCTTGTTCGACGCAGCGGAGGCGTACGGTCCGTGGGAAGTGGAGCGCATCCTCGGCGAGGCCGTGGGCCCCTTCCGCAACAAAATCGTGATTGAGACGAAGTTCGGCTGGAACATCGACCAGAATACCGGGCAGCGTCTCCCGGGCCTAAACAGTCGTCCCGATCACATCAAGCTCGTAGTAGAGAACATGCTTAAGCGCCTGCGCACCGACCGCATTGACCTGCTGTACCAGCATCGGGTCGACCCGGCGGTGCCCATCGAAGACGTGGTCGGCGCACTTCAAGACCTCATCAAACAGGGGAAAGTGTTGCATTACGGCCTGTCCGAACCTGGCTTGCAAACCGTCCGGCGCGCGCACGCCGTTCACCCGGTGACGGCGATTCAAAACGAGTATTCCCTACTCTGGCGGGGACCGGAAGCGGAAGTCATTCCGCTCTGCCAGGAGCTCGGCATCGGCTTCGTGCCGTGGAGCCCGCTGGGTGTCGGTTTCCTCACCGGGGCCGTTGACGCCAACACCCGGTTTGCGCCCGGCGACATTCGCGGCATAGAGTCCCGGTTTTCGCCGGAGAACATGCCGGGCAACCTAGCCCAAGTTGAGCTGGTAACAAGATGGGGAACCCAGAAGCAAGCTACACCTGCTCAGATATCGCTGGCCTGGCTGCTGGCTCAAAAGCCTTTTATTGTGCCCATCCCGGGCACCACGCAGATGGCACACATGCTGGAGAACAACGGGGCGGATGCCGTCCGGTTTACGGCGGACGAGATCGGGCAATTCAACTCGGAACTGGCCAAAATCCAGGTTAAAGGCGAGCGTCTGCCGCAGATGGTGCTCCAATTTTCCGGGGTTGAAGCCGCGCCCAAAGCCCGAAATTAATTCCGCCGACATCGCCCGCGTCCAGCGCGAAGGTGCCTGTCCGTCCGAGTGCGGGCAGGCAGGGCGCCAAAGAAATAACACGGTAACCATCTAAGCGCGCACACCATGAAAAGAATGATTCTGGGGTTTGTCTTGCTGATTAGCCACGCCCTGCAGGCGCAGCAACCCATGCCAACGGTTCGTACAGCCGCCGGCGTCGTACGCGGTGTGACGGAAGGGGATGTCACCAGCTTTAAGGGTATCCCGTACGCGGCGGCTCCGGTCGGCGCGAATCGCTGGCGTCCGCCCCAACCTTTCCCGGCGTGGCAGGGCGTGCGGGAGGCCAGCAAGTACGGGGCTGATGCCCCGCAGGCGGGCTGGCCACGCGGCTCGGGCATGTCGAAGACTTCCTCCGAAGATTGTCTGTTTCTTAATGTGTGGGCCCCGGCTTCCGCCACGAAGAAATCAAAGCTGCCCGTAATGGTCTGGATTCACGGTGGCGGTTTTGTGTTCGGTAGCGGGGGCGGCGCTGATTTTACCGGGGCCTCGTTTACTAAGCAGGGGGTGATGCTGGTGTCTATGAACTACCGGTTAGGGCGGTTCGGGTTCTTCGCGTTTCCCGCCTTGAGCCAGGAAAAGCCCAATGAGCCCAAAGGCAACTACGCCTACATGGACCAGATTGCGGCTCTGCAGTGGATTCAGAAGAATATCGCCGAGTTTGGGGGAGACGCCAATAACGTGACCATTTTCGGCGAGTCGGCAGGTGGGGTTTCCGTACAATCCCTGCTGACCATACCCGCGGCGAAAGGGCTGTTCCACAAAGCTATTGTGGAGTCCGGCGGCGGCCGCGATGGTGTGCTTACCGGACGACCCATCAATAAGGAAAATGTGGATGTGCACTATCCCGTTTCAGCGGAAGCCATCGGCGTAAATTTTGCTAAGCGGTGTAACATCGAAGGGACAGATGCCGCAGCCTTGGCCAAGCTGCGGGCGCTCAGTGCAGCCGAAATATTGGATGACGGCCAGGAAACAGCGGGCCCCGGTGGTCCGCCCACCTACCCAGGGCCGATTCTCGATGGCAAGCTCGTGGTGGAAACGGCTGAGAGTGCCTACAAAGCCGGCCGGGTGCCGCAGGTGCCGATAATTATCGGGTCCAACAGCGCGGAGGTGCCCGGTGGCTTTGTCAATGCTACCTCCAAGGAGCAGCTGCTCTCGTTGTTCGGCAACGCGAGGGACCAGGCAGCCGCTGTCTATGATGCGGATGGCAACACGGAATTTGCCAAGATGCTCACGCAGGTCAACACCGACAAAGTGTGGGCAGAGCCGGCCCGATTTACGGCGAAAGCGTTTACGGCCAAGGGTACGCCCGCCTACATTTACCTGTTCTCCTATGTCTCGCCTTCGATGCAGCAGTACATGCGGTATGGCGCAGGACATGCGTCCGAGATTCCATATGTATTTGGCACCATCAGGGGGCAAAATGCGGCGGCTGTGGTTCCCAAAGACCAAGAAGTGGCCACAATGATGAATACCTATTGGGCCAACTTTGCGAAGTCCGGTAATCCCAATGGCAAGGGACTGCCCTCCTGGCCCGTGTATGACTCCAGGAAGAATGAACTCATTGAGTTTCGACCTGATGGCTCTGCCGTTGGAGAGCCCGACCCCAAGAAAGCGCGACTGGACGTCATTGAAAAGGCCGTCACGTCAGGCAGCCTCCGCTAACGCAGGAATCCTCAATGCCAGTCTGGCGTGGAGCAATAGTACGGTGCCCGCAAAACACCTTTCCTTATCTGGCCACTGTCCCTACCAAAAAAGGCAAAACCGTCTGGTTAAAAAGGGTAACGGAGAAGTACCATAGATGAAGCATGCTTATAGGACGGGCGCTTAATAACAGCCGGCTATTACACTAGGTATGGGATAGCTAAGCCGGGAAATAGACCATTCAACCACCTTTAAGCCCTAACATGAAACAGCGCCTGCTTTTCGCCTTTGGTTCTTCGCTCGCCCTGCTGTCGTGTTCGCGCGGAGGAGATGATGGTGCGACGCCTACCCCGCCGGTTACTCCCACGTCCCCGGTGGAAACCAATGCGCCCAATGCCAATTATCGTCCCGCCTTTACGGGCCAAACCCGGGTTAGTGGCGTCACGACCCCGGCCAGCAGCTACCGGGCGGCCATCGTCACGTCCTCGCTGACCAACCCGTGGGGCGTGGCAAGTTTGCCCGATGGCTGCTTGCTGATAACCCAAAAAGCCGGCCAGCTGCGCATCGTTACGCCAGCCGGCGTGGTCAGCGCACCCATCACGGGCCTGCCTGCGGTCAATGCCTCCGGGCAGGGCGGGCTGCTGGGCTTGTGTATCGACCCGGATTTTGCCACCAACCGGATGGTGTACTGGTCCTTCTCGGAAGCCCGCCCGGGCGGCAACCTGACGGCCATCGGCAAGGGACGCTTAGCGACGGATGAACGGACCATCGAGGCGGCCACCGTGATTTACCGGGCCGAGCCCGCCTACGCCGGTGTGAATCATTACGGCGGCCGCGTGGTGTTCGACCGGTCGGGTAACCTGGTAGTGAGCACCGGCGAACGGGCCGATAACGCCACCCGGGCCCAGGCGCAATCCGTTACGGCGGCCCTGGGAAAGGTTATCCGCATCACGAAAGACGGGCAGCCGGCCCCTGGCAATCCCGTGTTTACGCAGGCGGGCGCCCGTTCCGAACTGTACTCCATTGGCCACCGCAACCCGCAAGGCTTGGCTATTCATCCAGTGACGGGAGATATCTGGCAAAGCGAGCACGGCCCCCGGGGCGGCGACGAGCTCAACCGCCCTCAGCCGGGGGCTAATTATGGCTGGCCGACGATTACCTACGGCCTTGAGTACAGTGGTCAGCCCGTGTTGAGCGGCATCCAGCAGCAACAGGGCATGGAGCAACCCGTCTACTACTGGGACCCGGTGGTGTCCCCCAGCGGCATGACCTTTTACGCGGGCAACCGCATCGCCGAATGGCAGAACAACCTGTTCATCGGCGCCCTCAGCGGCCAGCACATCGTGCGCCTGGTTATCGACAACAACCGGGTGGTGGGCGAAGAGCGGCTGCTGGCCAGCGAAGGGCAACGCTTCCGCGACATCACGCAGGGGACCGATGGCGCCTTGTATGCCATCACCGACCAAGGCCGTCTGTATCGAATAGACCGACCCTAACCAGAGGGCGCTATATTGTAGGCGCTGTACCCCCATTCTAAACGTCCAGCGTCTTCGCGGCAGCTATCAGTCAATTCATTTTTAAGGAAAATTTCAGTGATGACAACTCCAAAAACATCCATGAGCAGGCGGTCATTCCTGAAATCTTCTGCCCTGGCCGGGGGAGGACTGATGATCAGTTTTACGTGGTTATCAGCCTTCACCCCGGCTGGCCGGGAAGAAGAGCCGGTCCCGACTGGAAAATGGGTTGAAATCAACGGGTATGTAAAAATCACCCCCGATAACGTCATCACCATCCTGAACCCGAATCCGGAATTTGGGCAAAACGTGATGACCTCGCTGCCCATGATTATTGCCGAAGAGCTGGACGCAGACTGGCAGAAAATCGTGGTGGAGATGGGTCCCCACGACAGCGTGAAATTAGGGCCCCAGTTTACCGGGGGCAGCAATTCCGTGCGGATGTACTGGAAACCGCTGCGCGAAGCGGGAGCCGCGGCCCGCCAGATGTTGCGGGACGCCGCCGCCCAGGCCTGGGGGGTGCCGGTGGAGGAAGTGACCACCAAAGCCGGTATGCTGTACCACGGGAAAAGCCGTAAATCCGGCACCTACGGCAGTTTTGCCGCCAAGGCCGCTGGCCTGCCGATTCCCAAAGGCGTGAAGCTGAAAGAAGCCAAGGATTTCACGGTCGTCAGCCGGTCTAAAAAGAATGTGGAAGGCCTGAAAATCGTTTCCGGCAAGCCCCTGTTTGGCTTGGACTACCAGCAGCCGGGGATGCTGATTGCCATGGTGGAGCATCCGCCGGCCTTTGGCCTGAAGCTCAAATCCTTCGATGCTGCCGAGGCCTTGCGCATGCCGGGCATCACGGATATTTTCCGTCAAAAACTATACGAGGAGGGCTTTGAGCAGGGCGGATTCGACACCCGCACCTTCAACGAGTTGCTGGTGGTCGTGGGCAAAACCACGTGGCAGGTGATGCAGGCCCGCAAAAAACTGAACGTGCAGTGGGAGCCGGCCGGTGATATCAAGGACATCATAGGCGGCTGGGGCCAGAAAAGAGAGGTCGTTGTACCGGGCGAGCTGGAAAGCACGGACGCCCAGCTGCAAAAAATGAAGGAATACGCGGCTAAGCCGGCCGAGCAGCTCCGCAAGGATGGTGACCCGGAAACGGTGTTTAAAAATGCCGCCCAGGTGATTGAGCGCACCTATAATGCCCCGTTTCTGGCCCATAACTGCATGGAGCCCATAAACTTCTTCGCCCATGTCACGGAGGAGAAGGCCTTGTTGGTCGGCCCGCTGCAGGCTCCGGGGTGGACGGAACCCACGCTGGCCAAGGTCTTGAACCTGCCCGCCGACAAAATAGAAATTCAGATGACCCGGATGGGCGGCGGCTTCGGGCGCCGGGCCTATGGGCATTACCTGACCGAAGCGGCCCTGATATCCAAAAAAGTAAAAGCTCCGGTCAAGCTGGTCTACACCCGCGAGGATGACATGACCTACGGAATTTACCGCCCCCTGTATACGGCGACCTATCGGGCCGCCCTGGACGCGAATAAGAACCTGATTGCCTTCCACGTGAAGGGCGGTGGTATTCCGGAGCATCCGATTCATGCCAACCGGTTTCCGGCCGGCGCGGTCGATAACTATCTGGCCGAAGGATGGGAGATACCGTCCAACGTCACGATTGGAGCGTTCCGGGCGCCGCGCTCCAACTTCAACGCGGCGGCTGAGCAATCCTTCCTGGATGAGTTGGCGGAGGCCATGGGCAAAGACCCGATTGAGTTTCGGTTGGAGCTGCTGAAACGAGCCAAGGAAAATCCGGTCGGCAAAAACAATGAGTATGATGCCGACCGCTACGCCGAGGTACTAAAGTTGGTGCGCGATAAGTCCGGCTGGAACCAGGCGGCAAACCAGAAATACAGCCGAGGGGTAGCCGCTTACTTCTGCCATAACTCTTACGCGGCCCACGTGGTGGACATGGTGATGCGAGACGGGCAGCCCTACGTGGAAAGGGTCTTCAGCGCCATTGATTGCGGCATCGTGATAAATCCGGATGCGGCGGCGAACATGGTGCAGGGCGCCGTAATCGACGGGATTGGGAATGCCTTTTACGGGGGGCTGACGCTGAAGAATGGGGCCGTCGAACAAAGGAACTTCTATAACTACCGGCTCATCCGAATGCACGAGGCCCCGAAAAAGATTGACGTTCATTTCGTGCAGAATAACATCGACCCGACCGGCTTGGGCGAGCCGCCATTCCCGCCGGTTTTTGGGGCGGTGGCCAATGCCTTGTACAAAGCAGCGGGCAAACGTTTCTATCAACAGCCTTTCGGTCCCCAACTGACTAATACGACGGCTCTTTAATCTTCCGGCTTCTCCTACTTTCCTATTCCGGCCATGCTTAACCTAACCATCAACAAAAAAGCCTACCACGTAGACGTCGACCCGGATACCCCTTTGCTCTGGGTGCTGCGGGATACGCTGGGCCTGGTAGGAACGAAATACGGCTGCGGCGTCGCGCAATGCGGGGCTTGTACGGTGCACCTGAACGGGGAGGCGGTTCGTTCTTGTGTGACCAAAGTGAGCCGGGCCGTCGGGCAAAAAGTAGTGACGATTGAAGGGCTGGCAGAAAAGGCGGACCACCCCGTGCAAAAAGCCTGGCTGGAACTGGACGTGGCGCAGTGTGGCTACTGCCAGTCGGGGCAGATTATGTCCGCCGCGGTACTGCTCCGGGAAAACAAGAATCCGACGGACGCGGACATCGATGCGGCCATGGCCGGCAACATTTGCCGCTGCGGTACCTACCTGCGGGTACGGGAGGCTATTCGGTTGGCCGCTACCTCGCAGCGCAAAGCCGGCAATGGCTGATAGCCTCTGAATCGGCCTTCCTACACCGTTGTGTTGACTCTCTTCTATGAAACCCCATCCTGCACCTAACCCCCGTACTTCTTCTCTCCTGAAAATAGGGGCGGCCCTGTCGTTCATTATTTTCATCACCACCGCCGTCACCACGGTTTCCAGCGGTGAAAGGGCGCGCACGGGGGGCAGGGAAACGCCGTTACGCACCGGCAGCCCGAGACCGGCAAGGACCGCGCAGGACCGTGCCGAATCAGTGGAGGCCTTTGGCAAAGTCTATAAAGTGCTGATGAGCCCCCGCTGCCTGAACTGCCACCCGGCGGGGAACGTCCCGCTGCAGGGCGACGACAGCCACTTGCATACCATGCTTCCCCAGCGCGGCGTGGATGGCAAAGGCGTGTTCGCCATGAAGTGCGGCAACTGCCATCAGGCCACCAACACCCCCGGCCGGCACACCCCGCCCGGCAACCCGGAATGGCATCTGCCGCCCGCGAACATGAAGATGGTTTTCCAGGGCCGCACCCCTAACCAATTGGCCAAACAGTTGGTGGACCCCAAGCAAAACGGCCGCAAGTCCATGAAGGAGTTGCTGGAACACGCCGATGATACACTCGTACTGGCCGGCTGGCATCCCGGGGAAGGGCGTACGCTGCCCCCCATGAGCCATGCCGAGTTTAAAAAAGCCTGGACGACTTGGCTGGAAAAGGGCGCCGTTGCGCCAGCTCCTTGATAAAAGCTACTGCTGGCTTCTAATCCGATGTTAGCAGCCGAGCCCAACGAAGGCGCTGTCCGACCGGAAGTGTTTGAAAAGTATACTAACTCGTTTGATTAGCTTTTTCCGCCGCCTGGAAACGGCCGGACCTTTACGAAGCCAATCTGCCGCAGTCGGGCATGTCCTGCCAACCTAGGGCAGAGTAGCCATACTGCCTCGCATTCAATCAGTTTACCTTCCGGCACGAACCCTGAATCTTATGAAAACGCTTTTTCTGACCGTGAGCCTGCTTTTCACCGGCCTGCAGCTAACCCTGGCGCAGGCTAAACTGCCGGTCTCCGCCACCACCACTACCAAAGAGGAGCAGGAAGTTCTGGCCCTGTCCAAAACCAAATGGGCGTGGATGGCCGATAAGGATGTAGCGGCTTTAAACGGGCTTTTTAAAGACAACTCCGTCTTTGTGCACATGGGCGGCAGCTGGGGGAAAGACCAGGAGCTCAGCGTCATCAAAGGGGGCATGATTTGGTATAAGAAAGCCGAAGTCTATGCCGCTTCCGTGAACATGTTTGACAGCACGGCCATCCTGCTAAATGATATTGACCTGGTGGCCGTGGTCGGCGGCAAGGAGGTCATCAATCCCTTTATGGTGACGGAGGTATACCTCAAAGAGGAGGGCCAATGGAAGCTGGGCTCGCTCACCTTCTCCCACCTGGCCCGGCCCGTCAAGTTGAATGCGCCCGCTAGTGCGTCCCCGGCGCAACGCTAATCCATTACGACCTGTTTGGGTGAGTTAATCAGCAGTTAATAAGCTATTTATGACCGTTATGATTCTGGGAGCCGCCGGTCAAATCGCCCGCATGGCCACCGAGAGTTTACTTCGCCAGACCGACGCGGACCTGATTTTATATGCGCGCAAGGCCACCACGCGCCTGAAGGGCACTGCCCAGGAGCGGGTACGGTTGGTGAACGGAGACTTTCAGGATGTCGAGGCCCTAATCAAGCACCTGCAGGGGGTCGATGTCGTGTACATCACCGCCGCGGGCGATACGGATGCCAAGCAACGCATTGCTGCGGCCATCCAAGCGGCGGGCGTGAAAAAGGTCATCGATACCTCCATCCTGGGCATTTACGACGAAGTACCCGGCAATTTCGGCAAGTGGAACACGCGCATGGTGGGTGCCAGCCGGATACGCCAAGTAGCGGAGGCCACCCGTGTTTTTGAGAACGAGGCCTTCGACTACACGATTCTACGCCTGACTTGGCTGTATAATCAAGCCGGTAATACCGCGTACATGCTCACCCAGAAAGGGAAGCCCTTTGTCGGGGCCCAGGTGACCCGGCAGGCAGTCGCCCAGCTTATCGTCGACATCGTCACGGCACCGGATGACCGCTTTGTCAAGAAAAGCTTAGGCGTGAGCGAGCCGAATACCGACTGGGACAAGCCTTCCTTTTATTAACCGAAGCGCTGTAAGGGCCAAGTGCCACTTCTCAGTACCCCAACAAACCAGACAAAAAAGCAGAGATGCTTACCGATGCCGGCCGGCTTGGAGCCTCGACAGTACGAGAGTCGCCCTGGCCACCGCTCGCGGGTGAAGCAAACGGTAACCTGGTGAGATGGATTCTCCGAGCTTGAACAGCTGGTAATTACGCACGCAGTTACCCGGGGGTAACCGCGACATCACAACGAAAAGTCATTGGGAGGATGGGTAACCATAAAACCCGCTATTTTGCCTTTCGCCCTCCGCCTACTGTCGCACCCTAGTTGATTGCTGTATGAAAGAATTGCTGCTGGCCGGCGTGCCGTTCCGATTCGACGGCCGACTGTGGCTGCAAAGCCCCAACGACCGGTTTATGGGCATTGGGCGCCTGCAGCTGCTGGAGGACATTGCTGCTCTGGGCTCCATCTCGCAGGCGGCTCAAGCTATGAACATGTCCTACAAGCGCGCCTGGGACCTCGTGGCTTCCATGAACGCCCAGGCACGCATGCCCTTGGTGCAGACCCAGACGGGCGGCAAGCGTGGAGGGGGCGCTACGCTCACCCCCGCCGGGGAGCAGGTGATGTCCGAGTTCCGGGCCATGCACGCCCGGTTCGCCGCTTTTCTGGCCGACGAAACCGCCCGGCTGTATTCTTAGCCGGCATAAAAGAAGATTAATCCGAGTGAGGGTCATCGTTATATTTGACAGAATATAACCGTTTGCCACATGCTTAAACCCCTACATTCCCAGGTGGGCTTTTGGTGGCTGGTCACCAGCGGGCTTGTGCTTCTAGCTAGCCCCAAGCTGTCGGCGCAGGGGCAGGCCCGGCCTGCTGCGACAGCACCCGACTCGTTGCACTCCGAGCTAAAGGAAGTGGTGGTATCGGCCTCGCGGGTCGAGGAGAGCTTTTTACAGTCGCCGGTGACGGTCGAGAAGCTCAGCGCCCGCGCCATCCGGCTCTCACCCGCCCCCTCGTTTTTTGACGCTATCGAGCATCTGAAAGGCGTGCAGGTCCTCTCGACCAGTTTGGGCTTCAAAGTCATCAACGCCCGGGGGTTCACCAACACGACCAACGTGCGCTTCGCGCAGCTCGTGGACGGGGTGGACAACCAAGCCCCGCATATTGGTGGACCCATCGGCAACATGCTGGGCCCAAGTGACCTGGATATTCAGCGCGTGGAAGTAGTGCCCGGCACGGCTGCGGCCCTTTACGGGCTTAATGCCATCAACGGGCTGGCCAATTTTCAGACCAAGAACCCGTTCAACACCGAGGGGCTGAGCGTGCGCCAGCAAACGGGAATCAATCACCTTAACGACTCCAACGTGCGGTCCCTGGGGCTGGGCAGCTCGTCAGAAAACCTGTACTCGGAAACCAGCCTGCGCTACGCTCACGTGTTGGTAGCCGAGAAGCTGGCCTTCAAGGTCAATGGGACTTACCTGCGTGCCTACGACTGGGTGGCAGGTGACCAGACCGACCTGTTCCCGAATGGCAACGCCACCACCGGCCTGTTTGACGCTGAGAATCCCGCCTTGGACCCGGTCAACCGCTACGGCACTGAGTCCTCGAACCGCAGCACACTCACCCTCGGTGGGCGGCAGTACGTGGTGGCCCGCACCGGCTACGACGAGCGTGACCTGGTGAATTACACCGTTAAAAGCCTGAAAGCCGACGCAGCCCTGCACTACCGCTTCAAGCCCGACGTGGAGTTGGCCTATACTTACCGCGTGGCCGGCTTCGACAACGTGTACCAGCGCTCGAACCGTTTCCGTCTGCAGGGATACCGCCTGCAGCAGCACGCGCTGACCCTGACCACGCCCGTGGTGCAGGCCCGCGCCTACCTTACCCAGGAAAACACGGGCAAGAGCTATAATCTGCGCTCCATGGGCGAGAACCTGGACCGTAGCTTCCAGCCCGACGCGGCCTGGAACAGCCAGTATACCTCGGCCTGGAACGCAGCCGTGGCGGCGGGGCAGACGGTGGCTCAGGCCCACGCCAGTGCCCGCACCGTAGCCGATGCCGGCCGTCTACAACCCGGCACGCCGCCCTTTAACCAGCGGCTGAGTGAGCTGCAGGACATTAACAACTGGGACCAGGGCGCGGCCCTGCGCGTGCAAGCTGACCTGCTGCACGTCGAGGCCCAGGTGAACCTGGCCGAAGCCTGGCGGCGTCACGGCGGCCAGCTGCCGACCAACCTGGATGCGCTGGCCGGGGCTGACCACCGTACCTATGAGGTGGTACCCGACGGCAACTACTTCATCAACCCAGAGAAAGGGCAGGACCCGCTGGCCGACAACTTGACCTACGCCAAAACCGGCGGCTTTCTGCAGGCCGGCGGCCGCTTTTTGGCGGAAAAGCTGCGCCTAACCGCCACGTTGCGGGTGGACAAAAATGACTACTTCGACGTGAAGCTCAACCCGCGCTTTACGGCTGTGTTCTCGCCCACCCAGCAGCAAAACTTCCGGCTGAGCTACCAAAGCGGCTATCGCTTTCCAAGTTTGTTTGAGGGATTCTCTAATGTGAACAGCGGGCAGGTGAAGCGCATCGGCGGGCTGCGGGTGATGTCGGACGGCGTATTCGAGAACAGCTACCTGCGCACCAGCATCGACGCGTTCAACACGGCTGTCACGGCCGCCATCAACGCCAACACGTCGTCGCAAACCACGGCCCAGAAGCGGGCAGCGGCCGTGCTGGCCAACCAGAGTACCCTAGTGAAGAACCCCTATACGTACATCAAACCGGAATATATCCGCTCGCTGGAGGCCGGCTACAAGGCGGTCTTTCTGCCCCAGGGCCGGCTGCTGGTGGACGTCGACTTTTACTATAACGCCTACCGCGACTTCATCGCCCAAGTGGAGGCATATGTGCCCCAGACCAGCACCGGCGTGGCCCTCAACACCGGCACCGACCTTAACACCATCGCCACGGCCCTGAACACGACCACCGCGCCCGCCGGCGGGGTCCGGGGCCAGGCCCGCTACCGCCTCTGGACCAACTCGCAGAGCCGGGTGACCAACTACGGCGGCTCGGTCGGAGTGCGCTACGAGGTGGGCCGCGGCTTCCTGCTGGGGGCCAACACCACCTACACCCGCCTGCGCCGCACCGAGAACGGCGACGGGCTGGAAGATGGCTTCAACACCCCGCGCTGGGTTTACAACCTGAGCGTGGCCAACGACAACGTGGCGGGCAACTTCGGCTTCGGCCTTAACTACCGCCACCAAAGCCGCTACTTCTCCCAGACGTTTCTGGTGGTGGGCACCGTTCCGGCCTATGAATCACTCGACGCGCAGCTCAGCTACCACATCCCCGCCGCGCAGGTGCGCCTGAAGCTGGGTGCCAGTAACGTGCTCAACGACTACTACGTGTCTTATCTAGGCGGGCCGAGCGTAGGCGGCTTGTATTACCTAACGGTAGCGTACGGGCTATAAACCATTCACTGGCGGCCTCGGCACTAGTTACTCCCTTCCGGATTACCTGTAGCGGGTATATATCCGCTACGCCAAGCCAAAAACCTGGCACGGCTCCTGCCGCTCGTTCCGGGCAGTACCTCTGGGTGAATCCCGTCTGGCCGTGTAAGGGTATCGTAGCGGGAACAGGATTACATGATGCGTCCGTCGTTAGCTGCGCTACGGGCGGCTTATTAAAACCTGCTTCATCCTGCGTTACCTGCTCAGTAAGCTCTTGCGGCGCAAGAGCCACCGCAGCTCAACAAGGGCGAGCGGCTGCTCGTGCTGCGGGTGTTTCTAGTATGCCTAATGGTTTCTGCAAGTTGCAAAGGCCATTGGAAGCAGCCCGGTTGGACCATAGAATAATTTTATCCCCCGCTGCTTTAAGAAGGCTCTTTCTGTGGGGAGGGGAAATGGGCGTTCTGTGCTGGACCGGCGCCTGTTTGATAATTATACTCTTTCGTTTGATTCGTGTTTAACTACCGGATTGGTATTCAGGACCTTTGTGTTACTCCTTGCTGCCGGTAGTACCCGGCTCCACGCAGGTGCTTGACACTGCATAATCCATGCGTGTGAGACCTAGCCGGGTTGGCAGTTGGCGCGGTTCGTTGGCAACCGCGTTCGCGCTCACCAACCGTCCGTGAGCGCGAAAGCAGGGGGAGTACTTCCTTTTTAACCAGCACTCGACCCGCCATTGCGAAGGCCGAGCACCAATAGGCTCGACGTATCGGGCCTGGTCTGCAGCGGCCGGTGCTTCGGCTCCGGCCCGTCTCCGCAAGGCACGAGGCACTAATGCCCATAAAAATGAAAAAGACAACGTTTATTCTTGTAGCCGCGAGTATGGCAACCGGCCTGATGTCTTCCGCTCCAACCAAATCAAGCAACCCGTTCGGCCTGGTCTACGGGGATGCGATTACCGAAAATGTAAAGGGTAAAGTGAATATCCATCCGGTGAGCTATAAGCTGAACGGCATCGCTATCGCGGCGAATGTGTACACCCCGGCCAACTACGACGCGTCCAAGACCTATCCGGCCGTGGTGGTGGCGCACCCCAACGGGGGCATCAAAGAGCAGACGGCGGGCTTGTATGCGCAGCGGTTGGCCGAGGCGGGGTACATCACCATTGCGGCCGACGCCGCCTACCAGGGCGCCAGCGGCGGCGAGCCCCGGCATACGGATAAGCCGGCCGCCCGCACGGAAGACATTCGGGGCATGGCGGACTTTATCACGCAGTACGCCGGAGTCGATGCCAACCGCTTAGGTGCATTGGGCATTTGTGGCGGCGGCGGGTACACGCTGAAAACCGCGCAATCCGACAAACGCTTCAAAGCCGTTGCCACCCTGAGCATGTTCAATTCCGGCGAGGTGCGACGCAATGGCTTTCAGAATTCGGACGTCGCCACCATTCAGCCGCGCCTGCAGAAAGCCGCGGCGGCCCGGGCGCAGGAAGCCGCGGGGGGTAAAATCCTGTATAGTGGGGTGGCCAGCATTACCGATGCCGAAATCGCCAGAACCCCCACCGACCTATACCGGGAAGGCTACGAGTACTATTACCGCACTCACGCGCATCCCAACTCCACCTTTCTCTATACCACCAGCAGCCTGCTCGACCTAATGACGTGGGATGCCACCGCGGGCCTGGAGCTACTTAATCAGCCCCTGTTGATGATGGCGGGGAGCAAGGCCGACACCAAATACATGACGGACGAGGCGTTTGCCAAAGCAACCAACGCCAAAGACAAGGAACTGTTCATCATCGAGGGCGCCACGCACATTCAGAGCTACTGGAAGCCGGAGTACGTGAATCAGGCCGTAGCCAAGGCGGTCGGTTTCTTCGGCAAGACGCTATAAGCTAGGTCGTGGAACACGACCCAGTGGTTCGGCACGACAGAACTGTTCGAGGAATATGGTAAAGAAACTCAAAAGGCTGGTGGGCAACGCAGCCCTGCTGCTCGGCTTTCTGCTCACCGGCAATTGTTCCGGGCAGAATCAACCCGTCGATGCGTTACCTCCCACGCGAACGAACACACCCAGTAGCAAGGCCATGAGCACGCATTTGACAGCGGAGAATCTGGTGCGGGACATAGTTGACCATCCTGCTTTTACCGGCTTTGGCGACAAGCTTTTGCCCTGGGATGACAATTCCCCATACTATGCGACCCGGCTTGCCAAGGTGGGGTCACTCATGCCCTACCATGGGCACGTGCGTCCGGAGGTGGTGCTGTCGGCGGTAAATCACCTGATTGATGAAGCCAGCGGCGGGAAAACCATTTTCTATGATTTTTACTCCGCCCAGCAAAAGCAGCAGGACGCTTCCAAGCAGCAAACCGGTCTGTTCTTTTACCGGGGAACCCCCGGGGCCCCGTTTGCCATCGTCTGTCCGGGCGGCGGATTCAGTTACGTGGGCTCCTTACACGAAGGCTTTCCGCTGGCCCAGCAGATAAGCAGCAGCAACCTGAATGCCTTTGTCATCCGGTACCGGATAGGCAGCGAGCAAAGCGCCACCGAAGATTTGGCGGCCGCCATCGCCTACATCTTCCGGAATGCCGAAAAACTAGGGGTAAGCACCCGGGATTATTCCCTGTGGGGCGGCTCTGCCGGCGCCCGGATGGCAGGCAACATTGCCTTGAGCGGGGTGGCGGCGTTTGGCGGGGGCAGTTTACCCAAACCGGCTACTGCCGTTATCGCTTATACCGGCCAATCCACCTATTCCGCCGCCTTTCCCCCTACGTTTATCACGGTGGCCGCCAACGACGGCATTGCCAGTGTCAAAACGGTGGAAAGAAGAGTGGAGAGCTTAAAAGCAGCGGGCGTGGAAGTCGTATACCGCCGGTACCTCACCGCCGGCCATGGTTTTGGGACCGGGAAAGGTACCGATGCCGAAGGCTGGATGGAGGAGGCCATCAGGTTTTGGAAAAAGCATATAAAGAACTAGCCAGCAGGAAAATAAACGCGTTCGCGATGAATGACATGAGGGCTGGACAAGAAGTCCTCTGCCTAGCCAGGGAGAAGGGGCTAGGGATGGCTGCGAAGCACCAACACTCATTTTACCACAACGTTTGCCGCTGAACTTAACGACTTGTTTATGACGACATCGAGGAAAATAAGCCAGAAGCTACGCCTTCTATCCATTGCGGCAGCAGTGTTCAGTACGGCCTGCGCTCCCCTAAAAGAAAGCGGCGGGCCGATGGTGATTCAGCAGCAGGGCAGCTTCGCCGTTGGGGGGACGGTCGTTACCAACCCGGGCACGTTTGACCCCTATAAGCCCACCCCCGCCGGGCAGACCCTGCGCGGAGACCACGCGTACGTTTTCTACCAGGTGCCGGCAAAAGCCCGCCAGTTTCCCTTGGTGATGTGGCACGGCATCGGGCAGTTTTCTAAAACCTGGGAAACCACGCCCGACGGCCGGGAAGGCTTTCAGAACATCTTCCTGCGCCGCCGTTTCGGGGTGTACCTGCTCGACCAGCCCCGCCGGGGCAATGCCAGCCGCAGCACGGTCGCGGCCACCATTACCCCGACCCCGGACGAACAGCAGTGGTATGATGTCTTCCGCGTGGGTGTCTGGCCCACCTATTTCGAAGGCGTACAGTTTGCCCGCGACTCGGCGACGCTGAACCAGTACTTCCGCTCCATGGTCCCCAGCATCGGGCCCATTGACATCCCGGTGATGACGGCCGCGGCTTCCGCCCTGTTCACGAAGATTGGGCCGGCCATTCTGGTGACCCACTCGCATTCCGGGGGCATGGGGTGGCTGACGGCCGTCAACAGCCCCAATGTGAAAGCCATCGCCTCTTACGAGCCGGGCAGTGGCTTCCTGTTTCCGGAAGGGGAAGTGCCGGCCCCAATGCCTAGCTCCGGCGGGACCCTGGAAGCAGTGGGCGTGCCGATGGCGGAGTTTATGAAGCTCACGAAAATTCCCATCATCATTTACTACGGCGATAACATCCCCGAAAAGCCCTCCCCCAATCCGGGTGCCGACGGCTGGCGGTTCCGGCTGGCAATGGCCAGGCAATGGCGGGATGCGGTCAACCGTCACGGGGGGGATGTAACGGTGGTTCACTTTCCTGAAATAGGGATTAAAGGCAACACCCACTTTCCGATGTCGGACCTGAATAACCTTCAAATCGCGGACCATCTCTCTGGGTTCCTCAAGAGCAAGAACTTGGATTGAGGTATACCCTTAACTCTTTAAGATAAACACATGAAGAATAAAATCTCAATCTCCTGGCTGGTGATGGCCGCGGTGCTCTTTTTGTCCGGCTGCTCCAATGCCCAGGACATTCCACCGGCGACGCCGGGAAACATCCCTATTAAAAAGGCCCTGATTGTGTATCTGTCGCGCACCAACAACACGAAGGCGGTGGCAGGCATCATTCACAAAGAGATAGGCGGTACGCTGGTAGCGCTGGAACTGGAAACGCCTTACCCCGCCAACTACCAAACCACCGTGCAACAGGTGGCCCGGGAGAATGAAACCGGCTTTTTGCCGCCCTTGCGCACCAGG
Source organism: Hymenobacter guriensis (assembly GCF_015773195.1). Classification (GTDB taxonomy): domain Bacteria; phylum Bacteroidota; class Bacteroidia; order Cytophagales; family Hymenobacteraceae; genus Hymenobacter; species Hymenobacter guriensis. The sequence goes on along the minus strand of NZ_JADWYK010000010.1, from coordinate 145,002 downwards.
ATTGCCAACATGGAGCAGTACGACGTCGTCTTCGTCGGCTTCCCAACCTGGGGCATGCAGCTCCCGCCGCCCATGAAGAGCTTTCTGAAGCAGTATGACCTGAGTGGGAAAACCGTTGTGCCCTTCAACACCAATGCGGGCTACGGAGTGGGCAGTAGCATGGAAACGGTCAAGGCTCTGGCTCCGAAGAGTACCGTGCTGGAAGGGTTTTCCACCCGAGGCGGCATAGAACGGGACGGGGTGCTTTTCGTGATGGAGGGAGAAAAGGAAAAGCGGGTTCAGAATGAGATAAGGGCCTGGCTGAAAAGAATCAAGCTGGTGGATAAGGAGGAATAAATACAGGCCTAGGTAACTCTCTACAATAACGAAGTAAGATAGTTTTGGTTAAAAGCTTGGTTTTAAAATAGCTTTCACGGAGCAAGTCGGTTGGCTACTTTTAGCGTCTATCTCCTCTTTACTGACTGGCGAACTGCCGCTGCTCTACGCAGCCCAGCGCTGAACGTTCGACCAGCATAGTATCTAACCTAGTGCTCACTTATGGAAAGCCGCGATTCGTTGCCTAGTGGTTTCAGCCAGAACGACAGCCTGCCTATCCGACTTGTGGCGCCTGGATTTGGTCACTTGTCCCCAGAAGCTGCTGCGTCTTATAGCCTGCCGCATCACTTAACCTACTACTTCTTTCTTTTCGTGTGGGAGGGCTCTACCGAGTTTGAGGTTGACTTAGAAAAAATTGAGGTTAAGACGCATGAAGTGGTATTCTCGCTGCCGCACCAAATTCGACAGCTGTCGGCGAGCTTGCACGGAAACACGTACTATAAGTTAGGCTTGCCGGAAGCATGTCTGGCCCTGCTGCCCCGCCACTATGCCTTCCTGCTCAACCCGCTCCACCGGCAAAAAATACGGTTTGATGCCGCGGCTGCGGCCCGGCTCCGCACCATTTTTGAGCTTCTGCTGGGCTTGCTGCGCACCCCGGAGACCCATCCCGAGCTCATTCTGGCCCAGCTCAACAGCCTGCTGACTGAAATGAACGCCGCCTATTTTGCGGTTGATAAACAGCCCGCGGATGACCGGCTGGCGAAGTTCCTGGAATTCCAGCTATTCGTCGAAGACAACCTTACGGAGCACCCTACCATTGAGCGCATTGCTGAAGACCTGGCCGTCAGCACGGATGGTTTATATCAGCTCGTGAAGCAGTACGCCGGCCTTTCGCCGAAGGAGTTCCTGACCAACCGCCTCATGTTGGAGGCAAAGCGGCGCCTGTATTATCAGCAGCGGTCTTCGGTGAAGGAACTGGCGTATGAGCTGGGCTTTAACGACCCGGCGTATTTCTCGCGGCTGTTTAAGAAAGTCACGGGCAAAACCGTTGCGACCTTCTTTCGGGATTTGTCCTGACGTTAGCGGTTTTCGTCCAACGCTGCCGCCAACTGACTTCCGAGCTTTGTGCCCACAATCAAGAACTTGAACGATGAGCACACAATCGAATAAAATACTTGTGACCGGTGTAACTGGTCTGGTAGGGGCACGACTACTGCGGCGGCTGGTAGAAGCAGGCCTGGACTGTCGCGTGCTGGTGCGCCACGAAAAGGACGTCCCAACCGGCGTGCCGGCGGTCGTGGGCGACCTGTTCGACCCGGTTGCGCTTGCCGAAGCGGTGCAGGGGGTATCCGATATCATTCACTTGGCGGCGGTGTTCCGCACGCCGGACACCGAGCTGATTTGGAAGAGCAACTTGGAAGGCACCCGGGCCCTCATCGCCGCCGTGAAAGACCAGGCCCCGGCGGCCCGCTTCATTATGGCGAGCACCAGCAATGTCTACCCCGCAGACCAGGGGCGCCCCGGCCGGGAAGATGACGCCGTGGCGCCGCAGCAAGCGTACCCGGCCAGTAAGGTGGCGGCTGAGCAGGAGCTGCGCGAAAGCGGCCTCACGTGGGCCGTGCTGCGCTTTCCCTTCGTGTACGGCGACGGGGACGGCCACCTGGAAGACTTGCCCAAGTATGCCCTAGCAGGCAAATGGCATCCCGCCATGCGCATGAGTACCATCCACCACCGCGACATCGCCACAGCCATGCACTTAGCATTGACAGGGGTGATGGACGACCGCATTGTAAATATTGCCGATGAGGCCCCGACTTCAATTTACGAGTTGGCGCAACTGGTCGGTGGGCAACTGGAATCGTCGGCCGAGCCCCTAACAAATCCCTGGTACCTGCTCAGCGACAGTTCGCTGGCGCGCAGCCTCGGCTTCCAGCCAGTAGTCCGAACCGTCCATCAGGCGGTGCAGGAGAAGCTGATGTGATATAAGAAGCCGATAACTGCCTTCAGGCAACGCCAAGAGAACAACCGAAACGTCACCCCCAACCCGGACTTGCCGAGGGTTATGTACGGGTTTGAGGCGAGGACCAGTGGGGCAGGGGAGTGTAACAAAGCCGCCCCAACTACGACGCGAGCCGGTAGCCAGGGCGGTAAGGGAACTCCCGGAGCATTAGTGCCTGGTTAGCGGTTGATGGCTTGCTGCGACTGCGCATTGTAGCGGTCGCCCTGGATTTCCACCTGGGTCACGGCTTCCTCAATACGCTGCAAGTCGTCGGGTGTGAGCTGCACGGCGGCGCCGCCAATGTTTTCCTCGAGCCGGTGTAATTTGCTGGTGCCGGGAATGGGCGCTATCCAGGGCTTCTGGGCCAGCAGCCAGGCCAGGGCAATCTGGGCCGGGGTCGCCTGCTTGTCGGTGGCAATGGTGCCTAGCAAGTCCACGAGGGCCTGGTTGGCCTTGCGGTTCTCTTCCGAGAAGCGGGGCACCGTGTTGCGGAAGTCGGTTTTGTCGAACTTGGTATGCTCATCAATCTTACCCGTGAGGAAGCCCTTGCCCAGCGGGCTGAAGGGCACAAAGCCGATGCCGAGTTCTTCCAGCGTGGGCAGCACGCTTTGCTCGGGCTCGCGCCACCACAGGGAGTACTCACTTTGCAGGGCGGATACCGGCTGCACCGCGTGCGCACTGCGAATGGCGTCCACGCCGGCTTCGGAAAGGCCAAAGTATTTCACCTTGCCTTCCTGAATCAGGTCTTTCACGGCGCCGGCCACGTCGGCCATCGGTACATTGGGGTCCACCCGGTGCTGGTACAACAAGTCAATGTAGTCGGTCTTCATCCGCTGGAGCGACTGCTCCACGACCTGGCGGATGCGCTCGGGCCGGCTGTCCATGCCTTGCGCCGGAGCGCCGTTTTTGAAGCCGAACTTGGTGGCGATGACCACCTGTTCGCGCACCGGCGCCAGGGCCTGGCCCACCAGCGTTTCGTTGAGCTCCCCGTAGGCCTCGGCCGTATCAAACAAGGTCACGCCCCGGTCGACGGCGGTCCGAATCAGGTTAATGGCTTCGTCGGTCGGCGTTACCGAGCCGAAGCCGAAGCTTAGGCCCATGCAGCCCAGTCCGAGGGCAGATACTTCCAGGCCATTAGAGCCTATTTTTCGCTTTTCCATCGTGTGCTAATTGAAAAATGTAAAAAAGACGGGCGCATACGGGCCGAACCCAACCGCTTTCGCCTTGAGACGGATAATGCCGCGATGGGGTATTACACCGCACAGCTGGGCTCCGTCACCACGACGTGGCGGTAGCGCGGCTTGGCTTCGGCGGAGGGTGCCTTCCCTTCGGTCGCGCCCACGTGCGTCGGGCGGGCGTGGATGGGGTCATCGGAAAGGCGCAGCATACCGCCGGCGCGTCCCTGCCGCACCGCCTGGATTTCGGCCGTAATCGAGAGGGCGATTTCCTCCGGCGTTTCCGCACCCAGGTTAAGGCCCACGGGGCTGTGCAGGCGCCCTTCGAGCCGCGCTTCGGCATCGGGCTCTACCTGCGTAAGTTCTTCCAGCAGGCGCGTGGCTTTGGTGCGTGGCCCGAGCAGGCCGATGTACGGAGTAGGGGCATCGAGCAGGCGCTGCAGCACGGCCAAATCGTAGGCGTAGTTGTGGGTGAGCAGCACGGCGTAGTCGGCACCAAGCGGCTGTTCAGGCACTTCCCCCAAGGGCACCACGCGCACCGCCGCAGCCTCGGGGAATCGTTCCGGCGCTGCCTGGCGCGGTCGGCCGTCGACCACCGTGACGTGCCAGCCGAGCGAGGCGGCGAGGCGCACGAGCGGCTGGGCGTCGTTGCCGGCGCCGTACACGCACAGGCGCAGCGGCGGGCGCAGCACTTCCAAAAACACCCGGGCAAGGCCATCGGGTAAGGTGGCGTACTCGCGAATCAGCGACTGGTCCTGCGCCAGGGCCTGGTCGGCATCTTTGCGCAGCTGAGCCGCGAGGGCGGGGTTATCCAGGGCCGAGCCCCGCAGCAGTCCATTGGGCATCAGCAGCAAGCGGTGGCCCAGGTCGGCGATGGCCTGGCCGGCAGCGAGTCGAATCACCGTGGCCAGCACGGCCGGCTCGGGGTGCCGGGCAAAGCCGCGCAGCAGCTCCAACGGGTTGTCGGGGTCCTGAAAATCCAGCGGCTCCAACAGGATGCGCACCACGCCCTGGCAGCCGGGGCCGAGTCCGTGGCGCGGGTCGTCCTCGTCGCTGGTATCGTAGGTCACCAGGGCCGGCTGGCGGCGCTGCAGGGCCTGGCGGGCCCGCTGCCGGGCGTCGCCTTCCAGGCAGCCGCCGCTGATGGCGCCCGTCAGCTGCCCGTCGTCGGTGACGAGCATGCGGGCCCCCGGGCGGCGGTAGGCCGAGCCTTCCACTTCCACCACGGTGGCCAGGGCACAGGCGCGGCCAGCGGCACGACAGGCGTCGTAGGCGGCAAGCAGGCGTTGGAGTTCGGTCATAGCAGAATATGGGGCACAGCAGCGCAGCACCCGATAAACTGGCGTGCTTGCTGCTCTGGCTTATAGAGCTTGGGTTGCGTTTTATTTCTGCATGGGCGCGCCGGACTGTTTGCTGGTTTCCAACACCTTTGTGAGCACGGCCCGGCCGGCATCGGCTTCTTTTTTGCCAATGCTTGTTTCCTCCACCTGCAGCAGCTGCCGGAGTTGGGTGGGGGTTAACCCGAGGTGCAGCCCGATGCCCAGGTGCGACTGGAGCATCGGCTCCACGCCGCCCAGGCTCACCAGCGCGGCAATGGTGACCAGCTCCCGCTCCGTAAACGTGAGCACGTCGCGCTCAAAAAGGTCGGCAAACAAATGCTCCTTGAGAAACACTTCGATTTCGGGGCTTAAGGCCGCGTACCCCGTCTTGGGGCCGGTTTCGGGTTTGCCAGTGAGCGTTTCCAGGTTCTTTTTGCCTCGTTCATACTTGGGCGCGGTGCTGGTGATGGGCGAGGCTTCTTTGCCCATCACGTCGGTGATGCCGTTGGCTTTGCGCTCCGCGAGCACTTTTATCAGCGTGTTGAGGCCGTTGAGACTGCGCGGAAAGCCGCAATAGGCGTAGAGGTGCACCAGCACCTCCTTTTCCTCGTTCACAGTCAGGCCCGCCGCCAGGCCATCCCCTAAGGCCTTATGCAGCCGGGGCAAGTCGCCTTTGGCCGTGAGGGCCGAGATGGTAACGATGGCCTGTTGACGAGCCGTCAGCGCGTCGGGCGCCGAGTCAAGGCTTGTTGCTTGCGCGGGCCACCCCAAAAGCAGCAGCAGGCCAGCAAGACTCAGGAAGTGCAATGCGATTTTTCTCATGGCTCTAAACGGGTTGGCGCATGGCATCGAGCACCTTGTCCGGGGTGATGGGCAAGGAGCGCAGACGCCGGCCGGTGGCGTGGAAAACTGCGTTGGCGATGGCCGCCGTCACGCCCACGATGGAGATTTCGCCGATGCCTTTCACACCCATAGCATTCACGTGGGGGTCGTGCTCGTCGACGAACTCCACGCGCATGTCCGGAATGTCGGCATTGACCGGGATGTGGTAGTTGGCCAGGTCGGCGTTGGTGTAGCGGGCTAGGTGCGGGTCGCGTACGGTCTGCTCCATCAGGGCGGAGCCCATGCCGAAAATGGCGCCGCCGATGACCTGCGAGCGGGCCGTTTTGGGGTTGAGGATGCGGCCCGCGCTCATCACGCTCACCCAGCGCGTGACGCGCACCTTGCCCAGCTCGGGGTCCACGTGCACCTCGCAGAAGTGGGTGCCAAACGCGTGCATGGAGTAGCCGGCCGCGGCTTCCTTTTCTTCCTTGTTCATGTCGGCATCGGCCACCACACTGGGCTCCTTGTAGACGCTGCCGTAGCGCCCCTGGGCGCTGCCTTCCACGTCGCCTAGGCTGGCGCGCTTCATGATGTCGCTAAAGGCCTCGCCGGTGGCCGGCTTGGCCTTCAGCTGCAGACGCCCCTTTTCCATTACCACGTCCGCCGCCTTGGCCCCGTACAGCGGCGACTTTCTGTCGCGGACCGCCAGTTTGATGAGCTTCTCCCATACATCCTGGGCGGCCAGGTACACCGACGAGGACACCCGGCCTGCCGCCGTGGAGCCGCCCGACCATTGCGTCGAGGGCAGGATGGTATCGCCGAGCTCAAAGCGGATGTTCTCGGGCGGCAACCCCAGCGCATCGGCGGCCACCTGGGTGATGATGGTGTAGGTGCCCGTGCCCAGGTCGGTGGCGCCGGCCTGCACCACGGCGTGGCCGTCGGCGTACAGGCGCACGCGGGCGTTGCCCTGCGAGTTGTGCACGGGGTAGGAGGCCGTGGCCATGCCCCAGCCCACCAGGGTGTTGCCCGCGCGGGTCTGCCCGTTCTTGGGGTTGCGCTTGCTCCAGCCAAAGAGCTCGGCGCCTTTCGCGTAGCACTGCTTGAGGCTTTTGCTCGACCAGGGGTGGCCGTTGGTAGGGTCTTTCTCGGCGTAGTTCAGCAGCCGAATCTGGATGGGGTCGAGGCCGAGCTGGTAGGCCAAGTCGTCCATGGAGCACTCCAATGCAAACGAGCCGGGCATGTCGCCCGGGGCCCGCGTCGAGGTCGAGGTCATCACGCTGGCCTTGGCCAGGTGGTAGGTCGACTCAAAGGCCGGCAGCGCATACAGCATGTTGATGATGCGGCTGTTCGTCTCGGCGTAGTCGTCCCAGGGCGAAGTGGTGGACGTTTTCTCGTGCACGATGCCCAGCAGCTTGCCTTCCTTGGTGGCGCCGAGGCGCAGCGTCTGCTCCTGCTCTTCGCGGTGGCCCATGCCCGTGTACTGCTGCTGGCGCGAAAGCACCAGCTTCACCGGCCGGCCCACGGCCTTAGCCGTCAGGGGAGCGAGCACCACGTGGGGCCATACCCAGGCTTTGCAACCGAAGCCGCCGCCGAGGTACTTGGTCACCACGCGGACCTGCTCGGTAGCCAGGCCCAGCATCAGGGCCAGCGTTTTCTGCGTTTCCGACACGCCCTGGGTGGTGTCGTACACCGTCAGGCGGTCGGGCGCCTCCCAGTGGGCCGTGGTGGCGCCTGGCTCCATGGGGTTGTGGTGATTGGTGGCGTGGTGGTACGTGGCCGTCAGCTGCACCGGGGCCCCGGCTACCGCCGCCTGCGCGTCGCCGCGCTTGGTGACGCCCGCCGTGCCCTTGACGTTTTTCGGGACGTAGCGCTGGGCCTTGGGGTCCAGGTAAGATGATACCGGGGCTTCGGCAGCAATGGTGACCTTGAGCAAAGCGGCCGCGTACTGCGCGTGCTCGAGCGTGTCGGCCACCACAATGGCCACCGGCTGCCCGGCGTAGTGCACCTCGTCCGTCATCATCGGGAAGAAGCCCATGGGCGAATTCAGGGTCCCTTTGTTTACCTGCGAGTCCGGCACCTTGACGGGCTTGGGCAGATTCTGGTGGGTGAGGATGGCCACCACGCCCGGCTGCCGCTGGGCGGCACTCGTGTCGATGCCCGTCACGCGCCCCTTGGCCACGTCGCTGGTTTTGAGCACGGCGTGCACCAGCCCGGGTAGGCGGTTGTACTCGGCCGAGTACTTAGCCTGGCCGGTCACTTTCGCCCAGCCGTCCACGCGGCTCAGGGGTTGTCCCACGATGCCTGGCGTAGCGTTGGTTTCGAAGAATTGGGGTTCGGTATCCATCGGGAGGCGGAAGAAAGAAAGGATGAGGTTACGCGGCCACTTGCTGCAGGGCGCGCACGAGGGTGTTCTGGGCCAACTCCACTTTGTAGCCGTTGTGCTCGCGGGGCTGGGCACCCTGCAAGGCAGCGGCAGCGGCGGCCCGGAAGGTGGCTTCGGTAGCCGGGGCCCCGGTCAGGATGCGCTCGGCTTCGCGGCTGCGCCAGGGCTGCGCGCCGACCCCGCCCAGGGCCACGCGGGCTGCGCGGATGGTGCCACCCTGCACGTCCAGGCCCACGGCGGCGGAGGCCAGGGCGTAAGCGTAGCTGCTGCGCTCGCGCACTTTCAGGTAGGTCGAGCTTTGCGCATGGGCAGCGTTTGGCAGGGTGATGGCCACAATCAGCTCGCCCGGTTCGAGCACGGTCTCAATGTGCGGCGTGTTACCGGGCAGCCGGTAGAAGTCATTCAGCGGCACCTGGCGCTGCTTGCCTTTGCCCTTCTCCAGGGTTAGCACCGCGTCGAAGGCGGCCAGGGCCACGGAGAAGTCGCCCGGGTAGGAGTTGGCAATGCAGCTTTCGCTCACGCCCAGGATGGCCAGGTTGTGGTTGTCGCCGGTTTGGGCCGGACAGCCCGAGCCGGGGACGCGCTTGTTGCAGGGAAAGGCCGCGTCGCGGAAGTAGCCGCAGCGGGTGCGCTGCAGGATGTTGCCGCCGATGCTGGCCATGTTGCGCAGCTGCGGGGAGGCCGCCAGCAGCAGGGACTGCGACACGGCCGGGAACTGCTGCACCACCAGCGGGTGCTCGCCTACGGCGCTCATGGTTTCCAGCGCCCCGATGCGCAAACCGTCCTTGGTTTGCTCGATGCCTTTGAAGGGCAGCAGGTTGATGTCGACCAGCTGCGGGTGCTCCTGCAGGTGGGCCTTCATCAAATCCAGCAGGGTAGTGCCGCCCGCGATGTAAGCCGCCGTAGGCGTGTCCTTGCGCAGGGCCGTGGCTTCCTTGGCTGTGGCCGCTTGGGTGTAGCTGAAGTCGTTCATGGTGCTTAGCCTTGGGCGGTTTGGCCGGCCACGTCGCGCACGGCGGCCAGGATGTTGGGGTAAGCCCCGCAGCGGCACAGGTTGCCGCTCATCCACTCCCGGCACTGCGCGTCGGTGGTGGCGTGGCCTTCTTTCACGCAGGCCACGCCCGACATAATCTGGCCGGGGGTGCAGTAGCCGCACTGCAGGCCGTCGTGCTTGAGAAAAGCGGCTTGCATGGGGTGCAGCTGGTCGCCCTTAGCCAAGCCCTCGATGGTCGTGATTTCCTTGCCCTGCGCCATCACCGCCAGCGTCAGGCAGGAAAGGGTGCGTTGGCCATTCACGTGCACCGTACAGGCGCCACACTGCCCGTGGTCACAGCCTTTTTTAGTGCCGGTTAGGTCCAGCCGCTCCCGTAAGGTGTCAAGCAGCGTTACGCGGGGCTCCACGCGCACCGTGTGGGCCTGGCCGTTCACGCGCAGCGTGATGTCGGTGGCGCCCTTGAGTACCTTGGAGTAAGCTGTCAGGCGCTCGGCCTGGCTGACCAGCGGCGGCGCCAAGGCTAAACCCAGGATGCCGCCGGATAGCTTCATGAACGAACGGCGCGAGCCGTCTTCGGGCTTGGGGGCGTCGGCAGGGGGGAACAAGTCAGACTCCATGGCAAAACGAGATGGTGGGTGAGAAAAGCAGGAAAGCCCCCTCGTTGATACCCACAGCGGCGGGGTAACAAGGCAAGCTACGCTGGTACCGGTGGCGCTGCTTGGAACGCCGATAGCACCCGGAAACCGCAACGGGATAAGGGCTATACCGGCTGGCAGTAGGGAGGTTGCCCCCGCCCGCAGTATTGTTTGAAACCCTTACTGATTCGTTTGATTCGTATAATCCCGGCCCGGCCGATGGAGGATGCTATCAGCTCCTGCCGCCGGGCAGAGGGGTTGCCTGGTCGTCCGGAATAGCAGCGGGCTGGGCCTCCACCACCCGTTCGGCCTCCCGCCGAAAGGCCAGTGGGGTGGTGCCAGTGTGCTTCTTGAAAAAGTTGTTGAAGTAGGTGGGGTACTCGAAGCCCAGGCTGTAGGCTATTTCGGCCGTGCTCCACGAGGTATGGTGCAGCAGGGCCTTGGCTTCGCTGATAACCCGCTCGGCAATGTGCGCGGTGGTGGGCTTGCCGGTCACTTCCTTCACCGCCCGGTTGAGGTGGTTGACGTGTACCCCGAGTTGATTGGCGAATTCCTGGGCGGTTTTCAGGGGCATGGCCTGAGAGGGGGTTTCCACCGGAAACAGCCGCTCCAGCAGCTCCAGAAACAGGGCCGTAATCCGGGACGAAGCATTCTTGTGCTGCACGAAGCTTTCCGTGGGCTGCATGCGCAAGGCCTCGTGGATAAGCAATTGCAGGTAGGTGCGAATTAAGTCGCCCTTGTAGAGGTACTCCGATGCCTGCTCGGCCAGGATTTTCTCAAAGATGCCCTTGGCATAGGTTACCTGTTCGGGGCTGAGCTGTAGGATGGGCGTGCCACCGACCTTAAACAGCGGCGACTGCTGCAGGCTTTCCGACCGGTCGTTTTCCTTCATAAACGCCTCGGTGAACAGGCAGGAGTAGCCCGTCAGCCGGTCGCCGTGTACCTCGACCGAATAGGGAATGTGCGGGTTGGCGAACATCAAACTCGGTGTGCTGATTTCAATGCTGCGGTCCGCGTATTCCACGGTGCAGCAGCTGGTGACCAAGGCCACTTTGTAAAAGTCCCGGCGGCGGTATGCATGACTCGGGCCCGCTGCCGTGTCCACCTCGTACGCCTTAAAGCCCCGGAGCTTTAACTCCTGGGGGTCTAGGTCCTGATGGCTGCTGATGGGCGCGTTAGTAGGGGCTGCTCCGTGGGTCATGGCTTTCATACGTAAAGGACGGGTAACACGCAGTTGATGCGCCAAGTAAGGTAAATTAAAGAGCCGTTTGGGGCGGCAACGACGCATAGGCCGTTGCCGCCCCTTCTTGCTGTTTAGGGAGGTGTGCCTCCCTGATGGTGCTGACGCCTTGGGCTGCGCCAGCCCGGGGTTAGTCGTGAATCTTGCGCTCGCTAATCCACTTGACCATGTTGGGGTCGCGGTGGTCGAAGAAGAGGCTGGCTTTGGTGTCGAGCGTGGCAATGGACGCCATATCCTCCGCACTCAGCTCAAAGTCGAGGCTGTTGAAGTTCTCGGCCATGCGCTCCGGGCGCACCGACTTGGGGATGACCACCACGCCGCGCTGCGTGAGCCAGCGCAGGACGACCTGGGCGATGCTCTTGTTGTACTTCTGGCCAATGGCGGCGAGGAGCTCGTTGTGAAACAAATCGTTCTTGCCTTCGGCAAACGGGCCCCACGACTGAATCTGCACGTTGTTGTCCACCATGAACTGCTGGGTTTCTACCTGCTGGTGAAACGGGTGGGTTTCCACCTGATTCACTGCGGGCACTACCTCGTTGTGCACAATTAGGTCGATGAGCCGGTCGGGCTGAAAGTTGCTGACGCCGATGGCTTTCACGCGGCCTTCTTTGTACAACTCTTCCATAGCGCGCCACGCGCCGTGCACGTCGCCGTAGGGCTGGTGAATGAGGTACAGGTCCAGGTAATCGAGCTGCAGCTTTTGCAGCGACGTTTCAAACGCCTGCTTGGCGCCCTCGTAGCTGGCATCCTGCACCCAGAGCTTGGTGGTGATGAACAACTCCTCACGTGCCACGCCACTCTTGCGGATAGCGTTGCCCACCGCTTCTTCGTTCATGTACGACGCGGCGGTATCAATCAGGCGGTAACCGGCCTTGATGGCTTCCAGCACGCTGTTTTCGCACTCGGCGGGGTCGGGAACCTGGAACACGCCAAAACCCAGCAGGGGCATTTTCACCCCATTGTTTAATTCAACGGTTTGCATTTTCTCTTGGGTAAGAAGGTGATTCGATTTAGGAGTCTGGCAGCGCCTGGCTGGGGGCCTACCCCATTACGCTTCGGGTAGTCGCAGCGATGTAGACGCTTCCAATTTGCCTGACAAAGGTCCGGCGCGTTGGAGCGGACAGAAAAAGAGAATCAAACCATTTAGTATGAAAATCAAACAGGCCGCTGCCCTGCTTTTGACTGTCAACCGCAACGTAAACTAGCTAATACACGGTTGCCAATGGTCTATTTGCACCCGTTTTGCTTTAGTATGACGCTTAAAGCTGATGGATGGAGTAAGATTTACAACTGTCCGCCACCAGGGAGGCTGGGGTGGAACCAGTGCTTAAATGGGCCTCCCAGCTGTTCGACCAAAGGCTTTCGAATAGCGATTGCCCCTGATCTGCCTCCACTTGGTCAGCACCGCAACCAAATTGCCTGCACCTTATAGCCAGGAGCCATTGTGGAGCAGCTGCGCGAAGAATTGAGCTGACAAAGACTGCCGCAGTGGCCGCTCCACGCCGCTTAGTAGAAGTTGGACCATGCGCAGTTCCGTCAGTTCGGCGGCGGAAAACCGAATGCCGCACTCCCGCTCTACCTGCAGCACCAGCTCGACAAAGTCAAGAGGGTCCAGCCCAAAGTCGGGCCGGGCCGGCTTCGTTGGCTGGCGGTCCGCCGCACCAGGCGGCAGCAACGGCAGTACCTGCTGCCAGATAGCGGTTTTCATGGGCTAGTTGGGATGGGAGCCGCGACGGACGGGTTGGCAGTCGACAAACTCAGATGGTTCATCTTGATATTACCGTCCGGCGGTCGGTCACCAGTGCCGTGAAAATGCCCAGGCCTCTCTGCACGGTGCTGCGAATGCGGGCGGGCTGGGCGATAGGGTTGCCGTTGGCTCTATTTACTGCTGGCATGCGTTTCTATTTAAAAATCTTACAATCAGTTGTAACCCCTGCTCGGAAGAATGCCAGGCAGCTTGCAAGCATTCAGGGCTTGCCCTGATACTCCGTATCCGTCACAGGAGGGCCCCATACGACGGGCACCGCCGTCAAATCAGGGTTGATGGCTACATGGGTCATGGAGGAGGTCGGGGCGGCGCCGTGCCAGTGCTCCACGCCGGCCGGGGCCTTGATGACGTCGCCTTTGCGGAGCACCCGCAGCGGCTTGCCCTTTTCCTGGTAGTGCCCCGTGCCCTCCACTACTAGCAGGATTTGCCCGGCCGGGTGCTGGTGCCAGTTGGAGCGGGCACCGGGGGCAAACTGCACGCTGCCGGCGCCGCAGGCGTACTTATCGTCCTTGTCCACTAATCTCTGCACCCACGCCTGACCGGTGAAGTTGGCCGCGGGCGCCGGTTGACCCTTGGAAAAAATGAGCCCTGACTCGCTGGCCGAGGTTGAGGAGGGGCGGGGCTGCTCGCAACCGGTCAGGGAAACGAGGGTGGCGAGGATGCCGAGCGTTAGGGCCGGGCGAAACAGGTGGCTATGCATACGTTAAGCGAGGTGGTAAGAAGGAAGAGTGGGCAGGAAGGATACCGCAATTCCAGGGGTGAAACTTCTGCTGCAAACAAGCGGGTGCCAGCGCGTCTTCGCTCGGCCCTACCCCAGCAATTGCGGGGTACTGCCCGTCGCGGCCGGCCGGGGCAGGAATAGGTCTTCCAACCGCTCCTGCATCCGTATTCCCTCGTGCAGGAGCAGTTGCAGGTAAGAGGCCAGCAGTTCGCCTTTGAAAATGTAGCCGCTGTGCTGCGCGGCCAGCATCTGTTCAAACACTTCGGTGCAGTGAATTGCTTGCTCGCTGCTGAGCGGGCAGGCGGGCAGAGCGTCGGGCTGAAACAGGGGCGAGTGGTGGAAGCTAACGAGCCCGCTATTGGACTGCACAAACGCCTCGGTAAACAGGCAGGCGTAGCCCGTCACCTGGGCCGAGAGCAGGAGGGTGGAGTAAGGGAGGCGGGGGCTGGCAAAGAACAGGTGTGTGCCCTTGAGCTCTAGCGTGCGGGTGGCATACTGCACCACGATGTGCCCCGTTAATAAGCTGACTTTGTAGAAGTCGAACCGGTTGTAGGACGGCACCGGGTTGCGCGAGGTATCCAACTCGTAAGCCTTAAAGCCCCTTAGGGGAGCCGCGGCGTCAGCTAGGAAAGGAGGGGAGGACAAAACGTAAGTCATCGGGCAAAGGGACAGAAAGTCAATAAAAGCAGGGGCTGTGAAGCGCAGACAATACCGGTTGTGCTGGTCGCAAGCGCCCTGGGAAGTGCTCACTGGGCTACCTCCGCAGCCCTCCACTGCTGTCACTATTCAACGATGGCGCTCAGCTGCGGGTCTCCTCAACGTCCCCGTAAAGACCCGCCGGGAGGCAAACCATACCGGCAACTTGCCGCGCATTAGTGATGCAAAGTTCCGCCGGTCAAGTCCTTGCAAATAACAGGAATCAAACCAATGAGTATGAGTTTCAAATAAACTCCATCGTAAGCCTTACCCTACTGCTAGGGCAGGACTAACAGGGAGTAGGGGTAATTCTGCTTTATAACTGAGATAATTTTTCTTGTGTACCTGGTCGTGCAGCACTGCCGGTCGCAGGGACGTAATGCCTGCCTCACTAGCAACGAAGATACCGACCCACTCCAGTAGCAGGGCCTGCAGCCCCAGCATGTATTTTTCCATGACCACAAAACTTACTAGGTCATAGGCTTGGCACTAACATCGTAGCTGGTTCGGCACACGCTTCAGCGTGTTGCCGGTGGGTAGTTCGTCGATGTGGACGCCGCCGATCAGCAACGGGTAAAGCAGAGGGCGAATTGCTGCATCGTTCATTGCGCTCGAGTAGTAGGTCAGGGTTGTAGCTGCGTGTAGCGCCAGCCTTGAAAGCCCCGCTGGGGCACCGTTGGGATTGAGCGCCACACGGCCAATTTGACTTTGGGGCCCTGGTACAGCTCCGGCTCCTGCTGGTCCTCACTGCAGCGCCATGCGTCCTCCTCAGTGAATTCCAGGACCGTGAAATAGCCCCGGACGTACCCGCTGTGCACCATAAAGCAGAGCGCACCAGGACCGCTTTCTTTCGGGAAATAACGACAACCGAACGTCCAGAAATCTTCCTCGCTATCGCAGGCCTGCAGGATCTTTTCCACGTTCGCCCAGTGACGTAGATCACCGCGCTGGGGAATTGTCGTCAGTAAGTTTTTCATGGGCATTAGCACGCCGGCCCGTGGGGAGGGCATTGCCGCCAAGGCGCAGTACCCCTGGCCTGCAAGGGAAAACCAGATTCTACTGCAATTAAATATGATTGCGGTAGAATCCCCGGTAATTCCTCGGAGAACTTTGGTTTTACTTCCTTATGCTCGGTGTAACCGGATGGTGAAAGCGTACGGCATCATGAGCGATACGACTTCCCGAAAGGCATCCCGGTCGAGGTCCTGCCAGGGGCCAGCTAAGCATGTGTTATAGCAGCTCACGTCGAGCAGAGCGTGCTCAGCCAATACCACCCGGTAGTATACTTCCTGGCCACTGTCACGGTACCGCTGCAACTCTCGCGCCTGCTCGCCGGCGGTGGCACCGTAGCGGGTAATCCGCTCGCTTACGCCCCAGCCCAGCCGCTCGCCTTCTCCATAGTGGAACATCCAGCAGGTGCTGTTCTCCTCGGGCAGAAATTGCAGGCTCAGGCCCGTAACCCGGTAACTCTCGCTCTCCAGGTAAAAACGCACGGAGTCACCGACAGCGTGCCGCGGTAGCCGGCGGCTGGAAGCTCCAGCAGCCAAGTAAGCTACTTGCCCATTGGCATCGCTGACGCAGCTTGACCAGCAGTTGATACCATCCGTAAGCCGGGTCGGCTTGGCCAGCAGTGTGCGCACCAACTCGGCGAGTTCAGCATCCACCTGCAGGTAGCAGTCGAGCAGGCCCAGAACCTGGTCAGCTGAATTGGCAAACAGAATCCGGTGCTCCTGCCCCGGCAGATATAGTTCGTAGGTGCCGGTAGTCACTCCTTGACGGGCCTGCTGTTCGATGGAGATGGAAGTGGCAATAGTCATGGCAATGATAGAATAAGCTTTTAAGAGAGAATATAACCCGTAATTCGTTGCTTATTATAAGCGAACATAGTGCCGACAGAAAGCTCTTTCTCTGTGGCGTCGCAGCTATCTTGTGAAGACAGCAGCTTTTATTCCCTGCTGCCCCACCTGGCCAGCCAACTGGTATTTCGGTTGAGAGACTTACCTGGGTAACTGCTGCCAGTATTCCCTATTTGCCCTTACTGTACAAAATCCCCGAGACGAGCTGGCCATCCAGATCACGGCTCTCGTCGGCCTTCAGCCAAACCTGCTGCGCTTTGCGCAGGCTGTTGCAGGCATCTTGCACATCCCGGGCCCGGACTGGCTCCAGGGGCTGATCATCGTGAAAATATACTTCCGGTAACCAGCCACCGGTGAGGTTGTCCAGCGGGCCTTGGAGCCGCATTACAATGGGATAGTCCTGCCCGCTAAGTTCGTTGGGAAAGCCCAGTGTATCGATTTCGAAGGCTTCTGGGTCCCAGTTACGACGACGCAGGGCCTGGCTTGTTGTCAGAAAGACCAAATCGACCTGGTCTGCCTCCGGATTAAGTCGAATCACCGGAATTGAAGAGAGAGATGCCATATGAAAATCAGAAATGAGGAGGGCGCTCCTAGGCTAGTAAGCCACAGCAGCTTAATGGCCCTGGTAGCGGAGCACCTGCATGAGCATCAGCCCGAGCGCTTGCCAGCTGCGTTGCGTCCCGTAAACGTTGCAGCGCTGGTACATGCTGACGGCCCTGCAGTGTGGCGGCCGCGTGCTGGCGTTGATAGGCTTGACGAAGGCCAGCTGCCAGTTGCTCCAGTTTTACCCATTCCCGCAGCTGCTCGATAGAGCTAACGAGCCACGTGGTCGAAGATGAATACCTGCTGAGCGGGGAAGACTGCGGCGCTACATACGTGTGCCCATGGGCCCGGCCATCGGCGAAGTAGTAGAAGGTTTCTATCTCGTGACCCTCCGGGTTTTCGCGGCTGAAGAGTACCGAGCCGATAAACTCCCCAGGATATTCCCGATCGTAACACAACTCTCTGGGAAATGCGGCAGCACTTGGCCAGCCTGTAGCCGCCTTGGGGGATTGGGTAGTAAGCCGCTCTGCCATGAAGCAGTTAGCCGGCATCGAGGGAGGGGAGGTTGTAACCATGATAATCAAGCGTGAAGAGTACGGTGAAGTAGGACATTGGGGCACCAGTGGAAAAGCTACTGCGCAGTAGGCTAACTGCCTTAGTTAACAGAAAACGCCGGGGAAAGCGATTCGCTTCCCCGTCACTCATCTTCTACCTCTTGCTGTCATCAGCGATAAATCCGCCGGCTGCTTCATACTCTGCCGAGGCCTCAGTGCTCTGGCTCGCTGGCTTACGGCCCAGCAGCTCGTAGCTGGTGACACGAACTTCAATGGTCGGCACCCAGTCCCCCTGGGCGTTCTTATATACTCCCGGCTTCGGTTTGCCCTGAATCAGCACCTGCTGGCCTTCTTTCAGATAATCCGCGATGGTAGTCTTCTCGTCGGACCCACGCCAGATAGTGCAGTCGTACCAGGTTGTCGTTTCTACTTTCTCGTTGTTCTTGCTGTGGGTTTCGTTCACGGCTACGCTAAAGCTGATGGCTTTCGCTCCGTGCGCGTCGCGGACAATGGCGTCTTTGCCAATATGGCCGGTGAGGGTGAGCTGATGCATGATGGAAAAGGGTTAAAGTGAAAGAAAAGTGAAAGTCATCTTGTTGTTATATATACGCAAGGCAACCGACAAACGCTACCTCTGGTCAATAGAAAAGGGCTGAAATCTGGCTGCAAACAAATATTCTTTCCCTATGGCCCCAGTTAGTAGCAGCCTCCCCTAAGCAGCGAGTGGATCTGCAACACCATCATAGAGCTGGCCGTCTAGCTGGCGCCCTGCGTGCTTCTTGCCGACACGCCACAGACAGGTACCATCGGCCGGCAGCCAGGGCTGGTGACCGGAATGGCCATAGTCGTCGCCCAGCAGCTGGCCCTGGGGCACCGCTTCTCCCCATTGCTTGAAAAAGAAACTCACCTGTGCCTGCTGGCACTGCTGCTGCAGGCTGCGTACCCAGTCCGGGTGAATTGGTCGGGAGTGCGGGCCCGATTCGCCGCCCACGATGACCCAGGAGAGGGCAGCCAGGTAGGGGGTAAGATCAACGGCACTCAACAATGGCTCGCAGCTGAGGAAGTGCAGTACTGCCGGCACGCGCACCAGGTGCGGAATGCGCGCGTCCGCTTCGGCCTGGTTTTCCACCGATGTGCCCAGCCAGACGTTATGCGGGGGCCGCTCATCCAGGACCCATTTTTCCAGCAGGTTGAAGGCACGCTTATCGGTGGTCGATATCCGGTCCGGCTCGCACAGCAACCGGAAGATTCGCTTTAGCGTGGCCATGATGGCTTCCGGCCGCTTAGTCAACAGCAGCCAGTCCAACTGCGGCGTAACCGAAATCAGGGCAAACAGCTGGATACGCTCCTCATCCAGGTTGGCAAACGTAACGGTGCGGGTCTGCTTGGCTTTGCCGGTAGGCACCTCGGCCGTCAAGCCGGCAAAGGCCCGGCTTAGTTCGCTCTGCTGCTCGAACACGTCGGCCATACTAGCGCAGAACACGCGAAAGCGTACGCGCTGCTCTGAGGCCGTTCTATTCCATTTCAGGGGCTTTTTCCAGTTGTCGGCGCTTCTGGCCAGCCGGGGCGCGCTGATCCCCCAACAGGTACCCGGGCCCTCATTCTTTCCTAAGGCCGAGTACAAAAAGCGGTGCTGGCTCTCCGCGTAGCAGTACTTACAACCCGGCGATACCTTCGCGCATCCTTCCCAGGAGTTAAAACTGTGGTGCGCCCATTCGATTTTCGTGTTTTCAGCCATGATACTGTTCGGTGGAATGCACTAAGCAGCTAGGGTGTAGATTGCCTGCGTATTAGTCGCGCTTCTGTACTGTCCAGGCCTGCGCTGCTGCATCCCACTCGACCTGGGCGTGAAAAGCGACAGGTTCGCCCTCCAGCTCGCTCATGAGCTGCTCGCGGTTCAACTCGCGTCCTTTAAACCGGTAGGTACCGGCGCGCAGGGCGCCAATGACTGCCCGCATAGAGCCAGAAGTCTGAGGCTCTACCAGCGATAAAGTGCTGCTCAAACCCTGCTCTGCATAGGTTTCTTCTCCCAAAGGGAGCCATTCACCCTGCTTCTTGAAGCAGATATCAGCCAAGGCGACGTACGCGGCCGGCAGTTGATTCAGTTGCATATATCAGCAGAAAAGGGTTTTTTGTTGCTACATATACGCAAAACGCACGTATTCTGTTTGCCTTGTACGCCATTAAATTTAGTTGCAATTAAGGGCATAAGCAGGCACTATCCAAGCAAAGGTTATCGGCTGATGCCTGCACTAAATCGGGGGTAAAAGCATCCTTCCACCCCCGGCCTTATATTGGTTGGCTAAGCCGCCTGCACCTGCATAGGCATAGCCGCAGAGCGTACGCTTGCTTTTGCGTCCCGCCGCCGTCTTATGGCCGTGTAGGTGGCCGCCAGCAACAGTAGAAGCGAGCAAGGAGTATGGGGGCCCTGTGCCGCGCGCTTACCGCGTTCCTTTTCCTCAGCGGTGAGCAATTCGGCATCTAAGAAATTGTCGAGCATTCCCTGCATCAGCTCGCCGCCTCTCTCCAGCCACTGGGGGCCTGAACCTAGCCCGAAGGGCGCCTGAAGAGCATCTGTAATTACTGCGCAAAGTACCGTCGCCAGACGTTTGCGGTTCTGCCGGACATAGTACACATCAAGCGCAAAACTGCGCGCCTCCGGCACCGCAGCTAACAGCGTGGGATTGCACTCCAGATAACGACGGACTTGGCTAAGCGTATCCATAAAAGCGAAGGGAAAGTTGCTTGTCGAAGTATAGTCTTTATACGAAAATTGTGTGGCTACCGCCAATATAAAGCAACAAAAAGCTGATTGATTCAGTCAAAACAAGCTTTATCCCTTACTGCCCACTCTGATGTGAGTGATAATTTCCCAATGCTGTAACCAGTAGCCGTTCAAGGCAGTATATTTGCATACTTTGGTTTTCAGGGTTAAGAGGGTTTGCGTTGTAACTTACTTGTCTGGCACGAAAACCAAATCAAAAAGCCGCCGTGGTAACACGGCGGCTTTTTTCATGGAATAACAGGCAAAAGCCCGCTACTAGCGGGCTTTTGCACAGCGTTTTTCAGAGTAGTAGGAGTAGATAGTCAACTTACGGAATTCCAATTCAGGCAGCTACATTCAGCCATTCCTGCTTAGGACAGCAACTGCTCTACCGGCCCACCAGCTAGTACACCCGCTCCCGCGCCGGCGCGGGACAGCATCGCGTCAGCTGCAACGGACAGCACGCTAGCTTCGCCCTGATCCACCAGCGTCAGCTGCTCGCGTAGCGCCCGGTACAGCGGCCGCCAGAAGCTCTGGTCCGCGATGGGCAGGGGCCGGCTGCACCGCACGATACCCTTCCCAGGGGAATCGGGCGCTGGTTCAACCACTACCACTTGCAGCGTTGCCGGCATGCTAGCCGTTGCCTCATCGAGCCACTGCTGGGCCCTGGCGTACGGTACGTTGCAGAGGGTCACATTGACCAGCACCGGGGGCAGCTCACCCGCCTGCGCGGCCAACAACACCATCGGAATGCCTTCCAGTGGCTGCATCAGGTTCACGCGCACATCCGCAAACCCCCAGGCATCGCGCAGCCGGGCCAGCTCGGCAACGCCCGGGCCAGCGCGGTGCACCAGTACCAGGCCGCCGCCCTGCAGCAGGTGCAGCTGGGTGGGCCGCTGCTTCGAGGGCAGGGGCAACAGCGTATCGATGACAGGCATGGGCAACAGCACGGGCAGCAGGGGAATAGGGGAGAGGCAGTTGGTAAACATAACGCAAACGGGAGAAAAATGATAAACCTTATAGGCTAGGGGCAGGCTCGATGCCTGCCCCTAGCCTATCGGCAACAGCTCGACCTGCCTGGCGTGGGGCCAGGCAGGTCAGTGGGCAGCGCTACTCGGCCGGGGTTGCCTCGTAGCTGGGGGCAGCCTGCCCCAGAATATGGTAGGCTGCTTTTTGGGCTAGGCTAGCTGCTTTCATCACCAGTGTTTTGTCGTTTTTCAGCGCGTTCAACCAATTCTGGATGTAAGCCGTAGCGTTTTCAATCGTGGCCGACAAATCGAGGCTGGCGGCGGCACTCAGGAAAGCGGCGGTCATTTCGGCTGTTAGCTCTTCCTTGGCGTAGGTCGGGGAGCCGAACCCAGCATTTTCAACTAACTCGGGCCGATTCAGGCGACGCTGGTGGCCGGTGCTGTGGGCTAATTCGTGGAATAGCGTGGCGTAGAAGCCTTCGACCGAGTTGAACGTCTCCGGGGCAGGCATCAGCACTTCATCCACTGATTTACGGTACAGGGCCTGCTCTCCTTTGAAGTACAGGCTTGGGCCATCCAGTTCGCCCATGTAATGCGCGCAAATGCGCTCCGCTTCCTCGTGGGGTTGGTGGTCACGGGTCTGCAATTCAGGCAGCTTCCAGTCAATACCGTCAATCTGGGCAACATTGAACACGGTCGAATACCGAAGGAGCGGGAAGGTATCTTTCTCGCCGGTCTGCTGGTTTTCTTTCAGGATATGGGAAAAGAAAACGACCATCATTCCCTTCTCTCCCTTGCGCACCTGACCGCCAGCCGCTTGCGCCTGCTTATACGTCAAAAACAGCGGATGCTCGTAGGGCGTCAGCGAGAGCAAAAAAGCGTTGATGCTTTGGTACACGTGGCCGCTGATGTAATTGCGAGGGGCGCCGGCGCCGGCATTCCATGGCTTGCGCCAGGGGATAATGCCCCCTTCAAGCGAGGCAACGATCCGGTCGGTGACCATCTGACATATATCAAGGCGCGGCGTAGTGGCGTTGCTGGCGGCGGCTTTCTTTGAGGGGGAGGCAGAAGACTTTTTCATCAGGTAGTTTGCTTGCGTTGTATAGTAATTAAACGCTTAAAGCGGCCTGATTGTTGCTTTTTGGCAACAAACAATAAGATAGATTATCATGGTTGCGACTTTCCTCCCTACTGCCCCCATTTGAGCAGAGGTCGCATTGCCCAGAGGAATATAACAGCGATTATTTGTTGCTTTTTATATGCAGTTGCTTTACTTTGAGCTGTGATTCTGCCCGTAGCCCATTCAAGGTCAGCGGAACCCGAACGCAATTAGCCTTAATCGCATTTGATGGCCTTTTCTCTAACTTGCGCCACTGAGCCTTAATGCTGGGTGCCTGGTTGACCCAGCATCCTACCGGAGCTACATAGCTCAAGTCCTCCCGCAGTTGCTATTTCCTTTCACCTTGATCTGATACGCATGCTCCATCCCCGATCACTTTCTCGGTACCTGGTCCACTTGTGCACCGGCTTTTGCATGGCTGGACTTTCTCTGGCTACTGCTACCACTGTGCAGGCCCAGGAGCCGGCGGTACGCAATATCGAACTGCAAAATGTTGATGTTGCGCCCTCTGCCGTCGATACGAAAGGATGGCTGCTGCTCAACGCCGATATCCGCACGGAACTGGAAGGAGGGGTGGATAACCTCTATAATTTCAAGTACGACAAGGCCGAGCGCCAATTTCGAAGCTTGCGCCGCCGCTACCCTGCGCATCCGCTTCCTTATTTTCTGCTGGGCCTGAGCACGTGGTGGAAAATCCTGCCGACGAATGTAACGGTGCAGCAATTCGACAAGCCGTTTTTTGCCTATATCGACACGGCCGTTACGAAAGCCCAGGCGCTGTATGACCAGGATTCCCATAATTATGAGGCCTGCTTCTTTCTCTCGGCTGCTTATGGCTTTTCCTCACGCCTGCACGCTGAACGCCATGACTGGACGCGGGCCACAATCGAGGCAAAACGGGCCCTCAAATACCTGGAGCTAAGCAAGGAGGCCAATGGGCTGAGCCCGGAGTTCCTGTTTGGCCAAGCCTTGTTCAACTACTACTCCGTGTGGATTGCGGAAGAGCATCCCTGGCTGAAACCGGTGTTGCTGCTGTTTCCGAAGGGAGATAAGCCGCTGGGACTGCAGCAGCTGCGCAACGTAGCGGCCAATGCCGTCTACACGGGGCCGGAATCCCGCTTTTTCCTGTTAAAGATCCTGGGTAGTCAACGTGAGAACCGCACAGCAGAGGCGCTTGAGGTTGCCCGTAAGCTGGTCCAGGAGTTTCCTGACAACGCCTACTTTCAGCGCCTATACGCGCTGCAGTGCTTTAATGAGGGTGATTTTGCTGCCTGTGAGAAGACCAGCTTAGCCATTTTGGATAAGTACAATCGGGGCCTGCCAGGGTACGACGGTTTCAGCGGACGGTACGCTTCCTACTTTCTGGGCTATATCCGCCAGAATATGTACAAGGATAAAGACCTTACCAGGGCTAAATCCTATTACCAGCGCTGTATCGTTTTCAGCGAAACAACTGAGCAAACCAGTGGTGGCTACTACCTGTTTTCCAACCTAAATCTGGCCCGCCTTGCGGCAGCAGAAAAAGACCTCCCTTCGGCATCCAGGTACTACAAGAGCGTTTTGGCCGTGGCGGACCGCAAATCACCAAACTATCAGGAGGCTAAGAAATATCTTAAGTCCTTGAAAAAGCGAGCCGGTACTACGCGGGACCGCGACCGGGTTCTGCTGGTTCAGCAGCGGCAGTGACAGATAAAATTACAGCGTACAAGAAAAAAGCCTGGGCATTGCCCAGGCTTTTTTCTTGTTGACCACCATACAGTCTACTTGCGCACTTGTGTGGGCGACTCGTGCTCCAGGCTGGTGCTATCCGAGCCCATCGACCAGGCACTTTCGAGGCGGCTTTCCAGCACCTCTACGCTAATGTTTTCGGCGACCTTCTGTTCAACGAGGGTCTGGGGAGTTGAGGAGTTCAACATACAATTGGGGGTAAAAAAAGAGAGAAATGCGCGAGTTGATGAATCCTGGAAGCGGCCACTCGCATCAAGCCGGTCCAGGTAGATTAAGGCTTCCTTTTTCGTTGTACCAGCGTGGCCACCCCGACCCGCAGCCAGACCAGGTAACAGCCCAGGGCCACCAGCTGAGAATGGGTAAGGTGGGGCCAACGGGCTGGCAGCTCACCCAGCAGCGCCGGTAACGCTGCCGGCAGCTCCAGCATAGCTGGGCCGTGCAGAAAGAGCAGATACAAAAGCAAGGCTCCAAAGGCAAGGCCATTGAGCAGGCCATAGATACCCAGTACCAGCCGGCGGGCTGTCCACTGCTGCCCGCGCAGCAGCTCCTGCCGTGCCTGCGCAGCCTGCTCCGACAGGTTGGGCGTGTTTGTCAGATCCGATAGCAGCCAGTAGCCGTCCCGACGGACAAAAGGGTTCAGCTGCCATACAGCCGTTAAGGCAATACCTGTGCTCGCCAGTAACAGCGGTGCGTAAGGCTGCAGGAGGTAGGCCGTCGTCAACCCAGTGGCCAGCAGCAGTTGCATAAAGATGCCGGCCAGGTTGCCGATGACCCGTTGTTGCTTGGTGGCCTGCCAGATGCCGGTTATATCCGCAAACAGGACGGGAAACACGTAGGCATAAAAGCCAAAGCCAATGCCTCCGTGCCGCAGGCCCAGACGAGCACAGGCGGCAATATGCCCCGCCTCGTGCAAAAGCAGGGAGCCATACACGGCTGCTCCTACCCCAAAAGCCTCTTGCGCGTTTTGCGGGGGCACCAGCTGCGCCGGCCCCAGAACGGCTGCCAGCAACACGCTTTGGCCCAGTAGCAGTCCCCAGAAAACCCGGGGGGCGAACAGGATGTGGAAAGGAGCCGCCAGGCGGCCGGCGCCGGCCGCCGTCAGCAATGGAATCCTGAGCTTGATGTAATCCTTGCCGTGCGTAGCCCCAGAGTCTACTGACGCTTCTGCCCGTAGGATTCCGTAGCTGGCGAAGCGCGAGGTTACCAGCTGCCAGAATTCCGCGGCCGTTAGTGACGTGGCAAAGGCTTGGTTGAAGTCCCGCAAAGCCTGGTCTATACAAGTCGCTTGCTGCAGAATGGTAAACAGCCGGGCGCCCCCGGCATTCACCAGCAGATGAGGACCCGCAGCCGGGTTAATCACCCAGCGTTGCCCGTCGTAGGCGCTCAGGCTTACAGAGGAATGGACTAACATGATGCCTCAGCCAGGGAGGCCTGCTGCCGGGCCGTGGAAATCATACCGCTAAGCTTGGCTTGCAGCTCCTGGTAGCGGGAAAGCTGGGGCTGCAGATACGCCAACAACTGCTGCAGGCCGCACTGGCTGGCCAGCTCCAGACTGGCCGCGTAGTGGGCCTGGCCGAGACTCATCAGTTCAATGGCAATGCCCGATGAGAACAGGAAACGCTGGCGTGTTTCGATAGGCATTCCGGCCTCCTCTATCCCCTGCCCGCGCAGAAAACCCTGTACCCGTCCATGGGTATAGGTGTACTGGCCTTGCTGCCAGTCCTGGGTGAAATCGTCAATATCATCGTAATACTGGCTCCCGACGTGAATGCCTGCCAGACAGTCGAGCAAGGGCTGCAGGGAGGCCCCGGGCTGCCCTGTCCGACGACTCAGCTCATCCAGGGCGTACACGATAGCGAAGCAAATAGCCGACTTACCCGTAGCCAATTCCTCAAATTGCTCCCGCGTTAGCTCGCGTCTCCAGCGGGCATCTTCCTTTTCCTGCAGGTTCGCGCTGGCGTAGCGCTCCTGGCACCACTTGAACCGCTGCCAGAAGGCGTCATTAATCGGAAAAAGGTGGGCCAATCCGCGCACCGCGTATTCATGTAAGGCCACACAGTCGAGCATTTGCTGCGTCGTAGCTACCGTTGCCTGATCAATAAGCTTATCCAGGGCAATTATGAAGCGAAAATACAAATAGCTGTACACGGCTAGCGCTTCCAGTTCCTGGGCATCTATACCGGGAAACTGCGGCGCCAAGCACTCCGGCAATGTCAGGTAGAAGCCGTAGGCCTTCAACTCTGCCTCACTGCTGATTTGCTGCTTGAATGTCTCGCTGGCAGCAATCACGGCTACATTCTGACGTACGGCCTGGGTAAGCATATGAAGTGGGCTGTAAGGGTAAAGGCGGCGGGAAAATTCGGTTGAAGACAGGCTGATCTTCTCGCTGCTTCATGGCCCTCAAACTTACAAATAAAAGGCAGACTGCAATTAAATTTAATTGCAAAAAATCCTTCCCCTTTCTGGCTTGCTCAGTAGAATGCCCCAGGTTGGCCATAGCTCACCTGGGGCATTCTGTCCGCTGCACTATCCTGACCTACAAGGCCAGAGGAGTTTCCTCGTATTGCACCTGGAAGCCGCCGGCATCCCACATGACCACGCGGTTACCAATATTCTGGCGTTCCTCTGCCTGCAACTGGCTTACCAGGCCCACGGGCAGGCAGACGCCAAAATGCTTGCATACCTGCTCTATCTGCTCTGCCTCGGCCAATCCCCCGCCGACCTCAAATAGGCTGTCATACAAACTATCCTCCGCCTCCGTATCGGGCTGCGCAAGAATGCTCAGGAAAAATTGCAGGAGTGGACGGTCGAAACCGCAACGAATTTGTGCGGGCTGACCTACATACGGCAATGCTTCGCTGGCAAGGGAAGCAGCCTGAACGATCTGGGTTGTAAAGTGGTGCTGGCTCATAAGAAAACCGGTTGCGTTGTATACTCCTTGTACGAAACGGTCACTTATAACGCCAATAAACAGCAACAAATAGCTGGCTTAAAAACCCCCAAATAACACTTTCTCCCCTACCGCCCGTACCGCCTATTTAACCTGGTGGCCCGCATCAAGAGAAGGCTACCTGCCATGCATCAGGTAACTAGGGTGTTGTTAAACAAATAGGGCAAAACCTCCGACTCTGAGGCCAATTAGCGCGACGGCTCGTGATAAGGCACAAATGCACCATAACGGCAGCGAGGGATGATAGCTTTACACGCTCCTTAAAGCCATCAAAAGAGGCTAGCGAAAACGAACATTAACACTATCGTTTTGGTCACATACCGGGTAACACACTGTCAAACAGAATACTAATCATGAAAACCAGATAGCTGTGCGCCTGGGTCGGAGGTTTTCCCCTATTTGTTTAACAACACCCTTAAATGGCCTCGCCGCCGAGCCGCGAGTAGAATTTGCCAGCCAGCAAGCGCCTGAAGCCTACGCTTGGACGCGCTACCTCGCTCCATCTTCGGTGCCACCCGGCGCCGCCACCGTCAGCCAATCCTTGGCCACCTCTTTCGCTCACCTGAGCCAATTTACCGCTGCTTGTCTGGCAGGCCGTCCCACCGAGTCGCTACCCGCGACTGAACTACAGCTTAACAGCCGCGAAACGGTTCTCATCGACAACATTCACCACCATTCCGATTGGGTAGTCACCTTTGACCGCCATTTGGGCCCTGAACTGTTTGACCTGCCCGTCACGGCTGGACAAACCCCCTTCCTGCTCGATTTTATCCCTGGTAAGCAATTCTTGGGAGTTTCTACTTTCCTCACCAGCAAGCCCGGGGCTGAACTGACTCACTTGCTGGCCCCTGTGGTACAAAAGCTGGTAGGTTCCCTGTCTACTACCACCGTAGAAGCTCAAACTCAACTCATTCTCAATGACCTGCGGGCAGTTAGTGGTTCACTCGTCATGAACTTGAGCAGCCAGCCCACCGAAAACCGGGTTACTGAATACGCTGGTATCGCGCTGGCTAAGCGCTTGTTGGAAAAGCAAGGCTTGCTTCGCCAGCAGTTCATGATTCCGCTTGACTTGCACCAGCACTTGTTTCGTGGTGACGAAACAGACAGCAAGCAACGCGCCGACCTATTACTCGTGGACGTAGACGTTCGCACCCGTACCATTCACTTTCAAGTGGTTGAAATCAAGGCCCGTTACAAATCATTAAATATTAATGGATGGGATGAGTTGTGCGGCGAGATGAACAAGCAACTTGATAATACCATCGACCACCTGCGCCGCCGTTTTGCCCCCGAACCGTACAGCGGTTATACGCGCTTTGACCAGGCTCTCCGTGCCCGTGAACTGAGTGAATTGCTGCTTTTCTATGCCGCCCGCGCCAAGCGCTACGGCTTGCTTACTGATGGAGAGTCCCTCGACCTCACCGCTTTTCTTCAGGCACTTCCCGAACAGCCTTACCAGCTAGAATTTACTCGGCGTGGCCTGGTGTTCAACCTCCTTAGCCCCGTGCGCGTCGTGCGTCACGAACTGGCCGACGACACCGTTTTTTACCATGTTGGTCAGTCCGGTATTCAAGCATTGCTTGACCCTGATTCCGAATTCAATACCAGGCGTCCAACTCCTGAATGGCACCAACTGCCCACCGACCTCACCCGGCGGCATCCCTCACTACCCGATACCGTCCCTACCACTACTGCCGAAGTGCCGCTGGCTAGGCCCGCTTCGCCTGCTTCATCGGCCGCTTCCCTAGTGCCGTCCCCAGTTAGCCAGCTAGATTCAACCGTCGCCCAGAATTCGTCAGTCCCCGCCGACGCTTCGCCAGCAGCTACAGCAGCTCCCGAGCCTGCTGTAGCACCTATCTCTCCGGCTTTAGTCCCCGCGCCAGGCGTTGTTGAAACTTCAACAGCCCTACTTGATGATACATCTTCAGTAGCTGCACCGGCTTTCGAAATCTACATCGGCGAGAACGAAACCAGCGCCCAGTATGGGCTATTGGGGCGCACTGCAGGGGGGCAACGTATAGCACTCGACCTCAACGGTACTCAAACCATCAGTCTATTTGGTGTTCAGGGTGCGGGTAAAAGCTATTCTATAGGAACCATCACGGAGATGGTACTCCAGTCTATACCCAATGTCAACAACCTGCCCAAACCGTTGGCTGGGGTTATTTTCCATTACAGTCAAAGCCAGGATTACAAACCTGAGTTTACGTCGATGGTAAACCCTAATCAAAAGCCAGCGGAGGTTAACCGCCTGCGTGAGTGGTACGATGCTTGCCCCCAAGGTATTGCTGATGTAATGCTGCTGGTACCCGAAGCCAAGCTAGCTGAACGCCGTGCCGAATATCCTGAACTACAAGTAGAACCATTGACGCTTTCTTCAGCTGAGTTAAGTATCGCCGACTGGCGTTTTTTGATGGGGACCACCGGTAGCCAGGCGCTCTATATGAAGCACCTCAACAGCATCATGCGTGGTCTACGCGGCCAGCTTACATTGGATGGGCTACGAGCGGGCGTTCAGAATTCGTCCTTGCTCACAACTTCCCAGCGCGACCTCGCTCTCTCCCGTCTGAGTCTCGCTGCCGACTATATCGATGATTCGGTGCAGTTAGGTCGTCTATTGGCTCCCGGTCGCTTGCTTGTAGTTGATTTACGCGACGAATTCCTAGACCAAGATGATGCGTTGGGCCTATTTGTCATCATGCTCAACATTTTTGCTAACGTCCGCTTGCCCGATGGCCAGCCATTCAATAAGTTCATTGTCTTCGATGAGGCCCATAAATACATGGGCAACGAGGAGCTAACTGACAGCATTGTAACTGCTATCCGTGAAATGCGGCACAAGGGCGTCAGCTTACTCATTGCTAGTCAGGACCCGCCAAGCT
The DNA here is from genome assembly GCF_015773195.1 of Hymenobacter guriensis. Classification (GTDB taxonomy): domain Bacteria; phylum Bacteroidota; class Bacteroidia; order Cytophagales; family Hymenobacteraceae; genus Hymenobacter; species Hymenobacter guriensis. The sequence continues at coordinate 115,570 of NZ_JADWYK010000010.1, read as the reverse complement.
TGCCCAATGCCATTATTGAATTGAGCAGCGCTGTACTTGTCCACCGCTTCAACTCTCCGCAATGGCTCAAGCATGTGCAAAAGTCCATTGTGCAATTCAATAAGCTTACCCCTGCCGACCTAGCCCAACTCGGCCCTGGCGAAGCTTTTTTATGGGCCAGTCGGGCGACTAATAAAGCTGTTACCCAGCAGCCTATCAAAATTGTTACTCGGCCCCGTGTTACGCAACATGGAGGAAGCACGCTGAAGGCTTCAGAATAAAGGCCTTGGTTAAAAGTTTGGTCTAAAAGGGGCAGTAGAGGCTGATATTTTCCTATTGCACGTTTGGTACGCCACAAATAGGCGTCGCACGATAGTAAGAACCCATGGCTGATATAACTTCTCAACTTCACGACACGGTGACCGAGTTGCAGCAGTTGCTGACGGCCTCCGCTACCCGCGAAATTGCTGGCATGGTCCACGTCACACGCAAGGGATATATCGGCCAGCCCCAAGGCAACAATTCGCGTGAGCCACGGCTGCATTCCCCAGCTAGGCAGCAGGCTTTTTTACTCGGACTGCTATTGGCTACCGAAGAGCCGGTCAAGCCCGTGCCGATGAGCAAAGCGATATGGGAACGGTGTATTCACCTGCTCAATGAAGCGTTTGAAACGTATGCCGGGCTCTTTATGCCTGAGCACCCAGGCCACCAGAGCGACGAGTGGTGGCGGACCCGCGAAGTAGCCGGGCCGGTGTTCCTACATTATTTTAGTACGGGCCTGATTGCTTCCGTTGAGCAAATCTGTGACCGTATCCGTGCGTACTGCGTCCCTTTCGATGCAGAATTGGTGCAGGCCACCGGGCTATCGGCCAGCGATGCCCTGGCCATGATGGACTTCATCATCGACGAGTTGAAGCAAAGCCTGGAGGTGATGGCGCAACTCGGTCCCAAACAGGACGAGGAGAAGGAGCGCTTTTTCCACACCGGTGACTATCGTCGCCGCGACGACCCGGATTTCTCCAAGTTTTACCGTACGCACTACCCGATTCTCTACAACTATCAACTAAACCTTTTGCGAGTAGGCCTAGTAAGCCGAGCAAAAGTTGAAGCAGCCTTTCCTACCCAGGCAGCAGCCTTTTGGGAGCGCTATGCCATCAAGCGCGGACAAGGACCGGCGCTACAATATCCTACGGAAGAATCCATTTTTGATACCAAGCCGCTGCTCATACTCAACGAGGCGGACGTAAGCATTCCTTCTACTAACAGCCTATTCGAATAAGTTTTGTGGTCCTGTGAGAAGGCCCTGGCGGAGAGTTCGGTGCGAAGGCAGTTTTTCAAGCATCGCGACAAGGTGCTGGAGCAGGAAGGTGAGAAACAATTTCGGCGGCTGGCCGGCCCGGGAGCCCAGCTGGTCAGCTCCGTTTTTGAAACCCCCAAGGCGCACTACGAACACGATTTGCTGGTCATTGTGGGCTCCACGGTCTTGGTGGTTGAGGCCAAAGCCAGTCCGCCTATCGAGCCATCGCGGCTGCCGGAACGAGCATTCGAGCGGTTGCGACAAAGCTTTCGCAAGGATACAGGCATTCAGAAAGGCTTTGAGCAGGCCGCCCGGCTACAACGCCGGCTGACGGCCGGCGAATCGGTACCGCTCTACTCGCGCACGGGAGAATTAGTTGTGACCCTCGACCCGCAGCAGCACACTGAGTGCTTTTGCATCTGCCTGACGCGCGACAACTTCGGCCACCTGGCCACCAACCTGAGCCTGCTATTGGAGAAGACACCAACGGAGCCATATCCCTGGGCGGTGAACATTCTGGACCTGGAAGCCTTGGCCAATGCCTGGGATTTCTTGGGTTGGGATTTCTCCAGACTGCGCGACTACTTGCGCCAGCGTCAGCAGGTGCAGGGCCTTATGGTAGGGAGCGATGAACTGGAATTTGCTGGGGCCTTTATCCGGCATGGCAACCTAACGTTTGGCCTCGATGCTCGCGTCGACTTAATGCCGCTGGACCCGCATTACTCGGACTTTTTTGACGAATTATACATTCACTTGCGCAACGGCGGGCCAGCGCCAAGCCGGCAGTTTACCAAGCCAGTTTTAAGGGATGTGCGCGAAAGCCTACGAATGGGGCAGCCTGTTTTTGGAAAAGCAGAGGACTTAGCTGGCCTAGCTAAAAGCCCTGGGCGCAACGACCCGTGCCCGTGTAACTCGGGCCTGAAATGGAAAAAGTGCCACGGCCGGTAGCCATTTAGTTCACTGTTAAATGACTCTATACTGGAAGCTGGGCTTTAAGCTACATTAGCTGCTCAGCTAGTTTTCTTCTCATCTGATTAGTAGGATGCCAATCCCAGACCCCGTTGCCGAGCTAATTGCCCTATTTTACGGCAGTTGGCCATTGGCTGAATCACCATTGGCCGGCACTCCCGACGCGGGCTTGTACGAACCCATGCGATTCGTGCTCCGCCTGCGCCCTGACATACACGCGCAGCTCAACATCTTGCCAGCGGGTATTTATCAGCGGTCAGCCATCACCGACGCGCAGGTAGCAGCTTTTTCCACGCTGCTGCACGAAACCGTGCATTGGTGGCAGCACATTGGGTCTAACTTCGGGTTGCTTACTACCCTAAAATACCCCTCGCAGGCACATATGCTGCACGTGAACCTGCAGGAGTTGCTGGCCGCAGGCATTCGCGTCAAGTCACTGGTGGAGTACGCCTTCACCAACCCCGACCTGCCGGTCGAGTTGCTTCAGCACCTGAATCGTGCGCTTAATTATTGGTTCGACTTGGAAACAGCCGGCGCGCTGACCGAAGAGCCTAAACGCACCCCGGCCCTTACGTCTAATACGAACCCATTTTTTCTGAATACCGGTCATTGCTTCCATATGTGGTGGTCAGCAGTTGTCCAGACCCTGGCAGCCACGTTCGACCCGGCGTTTGATTTTCTACCCAACGTCACCCTCTGGAGCGAACCATTTAATAAGTTGAGCGCCCGGCAGGAAGAGGGTTTCTTTGAGGGTTCCAAGATTCGTATTCCTCCGCTCGGCACGCAGGCTATTTACGAAGGTCAGGCCCGGCTTTGTCAGTTGCAATACCTGCACCACGCGACCGGCCGCTCACTAGCCGATTACGCAGCCACAGGCATGCTGGAAGGGGTGTATGGCGAGGCCTTCGCGATTTTCCTGGAAGTGCTGCGCGAAGAGCAACCAACCTCAGCCACTGACCCGTTAGTCGGTTTGTTTCTACTTATTTGCGACATTGCCCTCAATCCTACCGACGGCTTTCCCTTTGACATCACGCACCACGAGTCGTTTGTCTTCACCAACGACCCAGGACATCGGTTCCTGCTGTTGTGCCAGTATCTAATGCTCAGGTCTCCAGAGTTGAAGCGTGGCATCGTGCGCTACGACAAAGCGGAGTACGTGCAAGTGAGTGGCCACCTGGCCGGGCTAATTGCCTGCCACTCGCCTTACGAAAGTAGTACCCGCGTGAATGAGTGGATAGCTAAGGAAGTCAGCCTGCACCAGCTCCTGAGCGAGGAAGCAGCTTGCGACTACCAGCCTGGTAATTTTCCCATCCGGCTGCTCTTCTCCAAATACCTGCGCTTTCAACAGGACAAGCTGGATAACCCGCACTTCTTCTGCTGGCCAGGCATGTACTTGGTGGACCAGCCCGGGCAGAAGCCGAGCTTATTGGAAGTCAAGTCACTGTTTAGCCGTCATCAGGCTTTTTTCTCCGATGATGAGCACGGGAACATCTATCCACTGCGGATGCCGGGCGTACCGGAGCGGCAGCTAGCCGCCACCCGGGACGAGTTCTACGCCTGGCACTGCACCTACGACCTGGTGCGGCAGTGGGTGGTATCCTCTGGGCCGTTCACCTTTGATTACAGCTGGCTGTCGCAACGCCACACGCCCGAGGCCATGGCCGCCTGGGCGTCCGATTTATTTCACCAAGCCTTTGGGGTGGCTCCGCAGGAATTCACGCTGATAGCACCGGCCGGCTCATAGCTGCAATTGCCAGAACCCACCATCTGGCACCAGGGGGAGCTGCAGGCGCTGACGCTGTCCCGGGGGCTGGTTGTGACGCATCAGGTCGTAGAGGTCATGTAGCAGCGCCGCCGCCTGTGCAAAGTAGCCGTGCCCCAGCAGGTCCAGGTCGAAGTCGGGCACGGCAATGGTGTCGATGTGCGGCGCAATAGTGTAGGGTTCGTAGTAGCCAGCTCGGGGGGCCCGGTGCAGGCGGGCCGAGGCATGTACGGCCAAGTCATGACGCGAAGCATAGAGGGTGGTGCGTTCCCCGTAGGCTGGATAAAGAGCCGCCAAGTCCAGAAAAAGGTCGTGGTCCACGTCGGGAGCAGCGAGAAAAATCTGGCCAAAGCGTACCTGGCTCCGCGTCTCGGCATTGCCCGCGATGCGCTGCAAGGCCCGCAGCAGCCCGCGGTTGCCCATGCTGTGCGCCACGATGTGCACCTTGGTTGTCCCACATTCCGTAGCGAAGGCCACCAGAAAATCAGCAATGGCCCGTTCGCTGGCTTCGATGGCTGCTTCATCAGCGGGGTAGGCCTGCACCGAGCCAGCGGAAGGCCAGCTGAAGAATGCCGTGGCGCCGGCCACCTTCAGGTCGCAGCCAATTTGAGCGGCCCGGATGGCAGCTTCCTCGAAGCTGGTGTTATAGCCGTGCAAAAACACCAGCGCGTGGGGTTCTGCGCCGGCTGCCTGCGCATTGGCAAGCTCCTGCCGCACGGCTTCATAAAATGCCGCTTCTGCTAGCTTGGTGTACGCTTCTATGCGCAGGTGGTCATCGGCCGGCCTCAGGCTGTGCTGCCGCCGCATGCGCTGCCAGTAGCTGCTGCCGGTTTCACCGAAGCGGTGCGTTTCGGGCACATGCACGTCTACCCGTCCCCAGCTAACGTGCGCACTACGGCCTTCGGGCAGAAACCCCGTTCCAGTGGATGCTGCCCGCCGGTTGGTGGCAAACCACACGGGGTACAGCACTCCCTTCCGTACCGTCGCAGTCGGTTCTGCCGGCTCATCGCTCCGGTAAGCAGGCCCCCGCAGGTTGAACAAGTCCTGAGGTCGGGGTAATGAGGGCATCATCGACCGCCCACTGCCCAGTCTTGCTACCCGGGCCCGTACGCTCCGCTCCAGCTCTTCCCGTTCGGCAGCCTCCGCCGCCAAAAAACGCAGGATAGCCAGTTCCAAAATGGTTGCTAACTTCCGGTCACCGACTTCAATAGCCTCATTTAGGTCTTTCAACAATTGCTGGAGCGAAGGGGAGGAACCAGAGGGAAGCATAATTTGAGGTGTGAACACCCAGGCCTTCTTATAGCAGCCGGGGGATAAATTTACTGTAAGCAATTTCAAGCCAGGTTCAAAAAGCCGTAACTTATTGGTCCTTTAGAAATTAGAGCCTGTCAATCTAATAACTCAAAAAAATGAGGTTCAGAAAGGCAGTTCAAAAACAAACAGCTCTTTGGGTTATTGGGCCTAACTTTTTGACCCACACTAGAACAGCAAATGTTTTATATTGAGCCACATGCAATATAGGATATATCCTTAGAGTAAATTTATCCCCCGGCTGCTATAAGAAGGCCAAGCACTGGGAGTTGCGGAGCCGAAGCGCAGATGTGGTCTTTCGATAAGGTTCAACCCATGATCGTTTGGGTGAACGATAAGCACTTGTGCTGAGGTCTACCGGATATAGGAAGCATCACTGGCTTCACCTTCTCGTAGGCATAAGTACCGCTCTCCGGGGGAATGCCCCTCCAAGTAAGCCACTTGGCTCGGCATAAAGAAGATGAGGGAGGTCGGTCCCACGCTGACAATTTCTGTTAACGCCACCTCAACACTGATGGACTGCTGGTCATAACGCTCGTCTTCGGACAAGACGTAGCAGTTCGTTAGCTTAAATTTGGCAATGGCCCGGCGGACAAAGTCTTGGTCTTGCCGCGCATTTCCCTTGGGCAGCAACTGGCAGAAACGCTCGTCTAAGAGACGACCCAGGGCATCTAGGCTAGGACCCGTAGCGGCTTTGGCAAGCGGCTTTTTGCTCGCTTTTTTCTTTTCGCGTTCTAGTTCCTCTAACGCACTCTTCCTATATCGTTTGGCCAGAAACGACTTATAGAAGGCTTCTAAGTGTTCATCCCTGGTTAATAAAGCAGAAGCCATCCGTAATGCGCGTTGAGGTCAAGTCTAATGTATACCTTGAAAAACTAGGAACTTGTAAAGAAACGCTCGTTTTGCTTTACTGTTCCCTATTGCACAAGTTCACGAAACTGATCTGCTCGTAGGGTTTTCTATACTTAGGTAACTGAACCAGTTTATTGAACGCAATTTGGGCAGTAGAGTGGGTTTGCAGTGCTTATCGGCACCTATAGACAGCGGTTCAAAAACGAGTGTGATTATACGCCCACCATGGAAAACCTCTATTGTATTCACTGTAAAACGATCGTGCCTACTGTAGATCTTACAGAAGAAAAAAAGCATGCGGTAGCTTCTCTTTACAGACAAGGAAGCCCAATGGCCGCCATTAAGCAACTTACTCAAGGGACTAGTCTGGGCTTGTTAGAAGCGAAGGCCGTAGCTCTTCATCTAACTCGTCGGCTTCAGCATTGCCACCGATGTAACTACCAAGAACTGGAAGCAGGGGAGGCGATTTGTCCTAAGTGCAAATCGCTAAACTTGGACTGGTAGAAGGAGCGAATAGGGTTCAGCAAAACGGTTGAAAAAGCAAGAGCATGCATACAGCTAGTGCGCAAATCAGCTAGGTAGTATGCTCTGGCTGACTCCTACTTGCGAGGGGTCAGCAAATAACGGTGTCGGCTGTCGACGGTAAAATGGCCGGGCTCCTCATCTCCAACATCTTCATAGATGGCATGTTGCTCCCCCGTTTCATCAATCAATAGCCAGCTGAAGGGGTAAAGCGACTCATCCGAAATGATGACTTTTGTGTGCAGTTTGCGGGCTAAGTAGACGGCCAATTCGGGTTCCACCGTGGCGCTTCGGTACACTGTAATGCGCAGGGCAAAATCACCAGTCAACGGGTCTGTGTGATACGCTTGCTGCCCGGTCCACGGTTCTTGCTCCAGCGCTTCCCTTTCCCGGTAGAAGGTGGCCAGCGCTACTTGAATTCGCTCTGGTTCCACCGCATGTTGCAAAAGAAAATCCATCATGAGTGCAAATGCTATTTTCGTGGTCAGTATAACGAAAGGGTAGTATTTGTGCTAAAAGTTTTCCTTGCTTCCGCCTTGTCACATTAGTTAAACGGTCATTGAAGTAAGGTGTCTGATGACTCTATAGGGGGACAGATGTTTCGGCGATGTAAGCTTCGACTCAGTGTAGGTAATACTTACTTGTCGGTACTGAATGGGGCGTATCGGCGAGGGTAATTGTGCATTGATTAAAGAGACTAAAAAAAGCGACATTAAACGGGCGCTTTCAAGGTTCTTTTTCGCACTTACATGAATGACTCAGAAAACGACCGTTTTTTGAAGCAACCTTATATTAGTGTTATGAGCATTATGAAGTTATATCAGTGTCTTTACTACTGCCTTCATTTGGTAAATGGTCGCGTCGTTCGATAATGCTTCTCTTAAATGCCTCTTGCCTTTCGATTTCTTCATCTTCTGCTTGGGTACCTGAATATTGACGTTCCCCGCAAGTCAAACACAAAATCTCATGGGCCTCATCTCCATAATATCTGACGCTACCTTTACAGCTTGTGTAATAGCATGCTTCCCTAGTAACGGCTGATTTCACACCACAATTCAGACAACAAACCAGAGGAGCATCAGAGACAGAATTGTCTAAAAATGCCCACAAGTAGGGGTAGTTTGAATTGTGAGGTGGTCTAGCTAAAACGGACAGTGAGAAGTCTTATCTTCCATTGCCCATGATTGAGAAACAGCACCCTGGCGGGCAGCCCGCCACCCGCAAGAAATATACGTCGGCGTTCAAAGCTGAGTGCGTACGCCAAGTGGCCGCCGGAGCCCGGCAAAGTGATGTGGCCCGCGCCCAGGGCATTTCGCCCGCGCTGCTGGGTCGCTGGCAGCGCCAGGCGTTGGAACAAGCCGTGCCCAGCAGCGCCGAACGGGACGAAATCAAGCAACTGCGTGCCGAGTTGCGGCGCGTGGAAATGGAGCGCGATATTTTAAAAAAAGTCGTGACCATCTTTGCGCAACCGCCTCAATCATGAGGCGTTACGAGTTCATTGAGGCCTGTACCGAGCCGTGGCCGGTGCAGGTGCTTTGCCGCTTATTGGCCGTGAGCACGGCTGGCTACTATCGGTGGCGACAGCGGCCCGTTGCGGCCCCGGTGCGTTGGCATGAGGCGGCCCAGCAGACCTTTACGCGCCATGCCGGCCGCTACGGTACCCGCCGGTTGCGGGCCGAATTGCGCGCCCAAGGCCACGCCATCGGCCGCTACGCCCTGCGCTCGTGGCTGCACCGGCAGGGCTTGCGGGCCCTGAGCACCCGGCCCCAACGCCCCCGCACCACGGTTGCCGACCCCGCAGCCATCGTGGCCGAAAACCGGCTGCTCGGCCAGCCGGCCCCCACTGCCCCCGACCAGGTCTGGGTCGGCGACATCACCTATCTGCCCCTGGGAGGCGGGCGCTGGTGCTACCTGGCCACGTGGCGCGATGCCTGCTCGCGCCGGGTCGTGGGCTGGCACTTGGCCGCGCAGATGCCGACCGAACTCGTGCTGCTGGCCCTGGAACAGGCGTTAACGTTGCGTCAGCCGGCGCCAGGGCTCATCGTCCATGCCGACCGCGGCAGCCAGTACACCAGCGCCGCGTGCCGGGCCCGCGTCGCGCAAGCCGGGGCCCTGGCCAGCTTCAGCCGGCCCGGTAATCCGTACGACAACGCACAAGCCGAAGCCGGTTGGAGCACACTTAAAACCGAGCTGCTGCCCGGCGGCACCGCCTTTGCCTCGCTGGAAGAAGCCCGGCTCGAGGTCGCTTATTATCTCGACACCTACTTCAACCTCGACCGCCGCCACTCGGCCTTGGGCTACCGCTCGCCGCATCAATTCGAACAAGAACTCAAAACCAACCTACCTTAGCTCAGCGTCTGTTTTTACTAGACCACCCCATTGTCCATTTCGCGACTCCATTGAATCTTGCAGAAGGGACAGTAGTATCTTCTTGATTTAGTATTTATAGTAAACTGCTTAGCAAATTTTGCCTTCCCAATAATAGCTTCAACATAGTCCAGCCGTTCAGCAAATAGTGCTAGCTCTACACCAAATAATTGATTAGGTGCATGTGATAAAGGATGTTGAATGAACTCAGTTAGTAAGGCTTCCCACCATGCATTTTTACCTTGGAAGAAAAGAAAGGTGTCTAATATATTTTCGACTAAAATTTTGGTAGTCAATTGAGTTCGTGAAATGCCATGCACAATTTGATTACGTAAAGTGCGTATTGCTTCTATGTGTGAGACAACATCAGGGCTTAATGGAATTTTGGTTGTCGCAGCGTAAGTGCGAAGTAACGCTTCCGCAGGTGTAGTATAGAACTCATTAAAGTCTTTATTCTCTTGATCAGGAAGCACAGGCCAGTCTTTACGCCTTCCTTCTAAGAGTAGTAGTGGGCTAGTGAGGCAAACACTAGCCTTCATAAATGACTCAATTGCTTGATGAATCAATACTACAGATGTATTAAGCTTTCCTTGGGAATACCTCCATACATCCTCTTTCAGTGCTTCTTCACCGAAATCGAAAACTGCTTTATCAGTAGCAAAAATAAGATCGAAAGCTTGGACTAAGCAGTTTTTAGCAAGACTCTCAAATTCTTCACTATTAGGCAGGTTGGTAATCATGTGTGTCGTTGTAATGATGCATAAAGTGGCATATTTACAATGATAGTTAGTCTAATTGCATACAAATGCTGGAAAATAGTGTCATACTAATTATTAATGGCCGTTATTACTTATGCAAGTGAAGAATGGTAGTACAGTATATTGGCCGGTTTAATACCATATTTCCGTGCAAATAGTTAATTAAGTATTGTTGAAAATTCCAATAAATCAAAAGGGACTGGAGTTCATAGTCCAATCCCTTTTGATTTATTCCTATAGTGAAGGGGCGTTATCCTCTGAATCCGGATTGGGGTCTAGGCGAATAATAGCAGACCTGTTCATATGTCGAGCCAACTCTTGGACTATAGTTGCGAGTGGATCTGCGGGTCTTGCAGGCCGTACCATGTAAAAAATTTCAGCGTGCGAAGGGTTGCCGCTTTCAGAAATAGAAACATTAGTTGGAGGCGGGACGCGCTCTGATTCATTCATTGGAGTTGCAATAACTCCACAATATGGGCAATCAGCCATACATGAAGTGTCAAAACCCGCCAATAGGTTGTTTATATCTGCAAGTGTTTGTTCAACCTTGGATGGATCTTTTGCTGCACTAGGCATGAGCTGCTTCATGCTAAGATTATTTAAATTAAGAATCTTAGCAACAGAAATAAAGGCCAAGCCTGCGTATGGAATTACTTCATCTTCTGGTTTGCGTGGAAAATGAGCGTGAGCCCTTAACTTAGTTTGAAGAGTAGTTGAATAAATAGCGCGATCAACTGAAACACCATCTAGAATACCGTTCTTAGAAGCTGGCATGAAAAGGCTAGCTGCTTTTAGCTCTGTTGTAGAAGAAACTTTAAAATGGGTTGGTGTTTTGATTACCCTAATAAAGGTTTCATCTAGTCCGATGTTTCGCTCTATGAATTCTGTATTGTTCATGCGGGAGTAAAGCACGACTGGAACTCGGTAAAGAGCTCGGATATTTTCTCAACTACATCAGCGGTGAAGTCTACAGCCTCATCTAATCCTTTCAGGTTGTCTTCAAATCTGAAATAATATAGTACTTGAGCTTTACCTGTATCAATGACAAAATAGTTTTCTGAGTCGCCAATTTCAATAGTTATCGTCCCATTGGGTGTTGGGTAAATGTCATTGATGCTAAACTTGTCAATTATATCGAAAGGCAGATTATTAACAAGAGCCTCGCAGTTGATAATTGCTGATTCATGAACGGCATTGGCATTATACCCGTCCCATCCTTCTTGCAAATTCGCATAACTGCGAATACGAGCAGACAAAGCTGCTCTCGCAGCCGCTTCCTTCACTTTAGCATTCTGAGCAGCACTGGCAATTACTTCTGCAGTTGGCCCTTGAGACTTTATAGAAGCACTAAAGTGAGTTCTTTTGAAGGTATTAACTTCAACGAACTGAATGCATACTCTCCGGGCCGCTTCCTTAATCCAGTAGCTTTTTAATTTTATATCCACTGAGCTTGCCAGATTAGCATTGGGCAGAGCGTTTGGAAAATATACTTGTGGTGGGTGTACAAAGTTGTGGCTTTCTATGGTAAGCGGCATGGCGAGAGCTTAGAATTGGTGGGAAGTACTTCTAAGTTAATTTAATTAAATCAATGGTCTCTTTATTCAATATTGATTTAAGGATATCTTTATTTAATTCATGCGATGCTTGTAGGATGTCCAATACGCTGTTTTTATCTTGGCTTTCTAAATTTTCTAAGGAAATATTGTCATCTATATAGACAGCATTATGCGTTATTCTTAATACATTGCTGTCTTCACTATAAGTAGGGTTTATATGCAAACGAACAAAAAAACTATACCCATTCTTTTTGAAATTTGAGGTAGTAGTAATTTCTGAATCGGTGTTGCCCTCTTGGAAAAATGACTTAGGTAATTGGTCTGTCTCTTTACTGAATATTTTGTTGTAATCGATCTTTGATTCTTTTTCCCAAAGGTATTCGTCTATATAAGTAAGTCCTATAGCCTCGGGAGTGTACTTGCTCAATTGCTCTTGAAAGAGACAAAGCGTCTTCGAAAGGCGTTCTTTGAAGTTAATCCAACGAACATATTCCATGTCATGATACGAAAAAAAGACTCTTCCTTCGCCTTCATTTACGCCTTGGAATATTTTGGTTGCTACTGAGTTCTCATTTACGAACGCTAGAGCAAAGCCAGCTTCGAGATCAGTTGTCAAGGGAGTAGAAGACTCATCTTGTTTTTGTTTCGAGCTTTCTTCTTCAGAAACGGAATCAAATGTAGACTCTGTTTTAATTATTAGTTGATACTGTGGATAGAGTTCATTTATTTCTTTTACATCTTGAGACAAAGAAATAAATTCTCTGATTGGTGTTATTTCTGAAGAAACGAAGATTGCCGCTGAAGCTTCTTTAACGGAATGTGCACCACTATTAGGTTTAAAAGGTAGCGGAGCTGCATTCGGGTTTTGAAAAGTCATTTTGTTTCCCTGGTTTATTATGGGCGCAACAGGCAGTGTCATATGTGACTTAGCTGTTATCTGCTGTCTTTGTCTCGTTAAATTTTTCCTACAAAGCTAAGTGTTACATAGTTAAATATAACCTTTAAGATTCTAGTAGGTGTTGCACATACGTAAATTGGAGCGAAGCGACTAGGAAAGCATCTTTTATGGGTATGTAGGCTAAGGAGGCAGCGCGCAGCTAAAACGTGACACTCTCCATACTGAGTCGCATGAACGGAAACTTAGAGCTTCTTCAATCAACTTCCAATAGCGAGTAGATGGAGTAGAGAAAATTGATATACGGAGCTTCTGTGTAAGATTCTGTGTACCAATGCATTGACATGTTTGTACTTGCAAAAAAATGCTTTGCATATTCTCAAATAGGCAGGGACCTAGTGAACAACAAAACTGATCCTATTCGTGTCATGCCTAACGAGAAATTTGATTCAAGTCCATATGAAAGTTAGCGTATCTAGTCGCTGCATAGTATGAGACTAAACATCTGCTTTTATGCTTACATCCTTTGCAATAGATATGTATCCGATAGAGCTGTTTTGTCGGCCTATCAGTCCCATAATGCTTCACGTCTCTACAAGTTGTGTCTGGCTCAACTGATCTCGCTATCAATGAGAGGTAGTTAATAGATGAACTGGTTTGTTGAAAGTAGCCATGCAGCGGCTATTGTTATCGTTGCTGTTGTTAGCTAGGCAATAATTAGGTATACAGTTTATAGAGTCGACTAAGCCCAAAGTATTGGTGACTTACCTAACATATATTTAGAAGTCAAAGGATGCATAATATGGTGCCTCAATGATTTGTATTTTTTAAAGATTATTGCCTAAAGCGCAATGTTAAGCTGTGCAAATTTTTGTAGCGCAAATCTGTAACAAATAACATTAACCGTCTGATAGACAACTACATGAATTGTATAAAAAATCAATGAGCATGTGATTGCTTTGGTATACAGTAGAGTCTCACGCCTTCTCTTGCACTAAAGCCGAAGTCACTGTATTCGGCAGCAGACGCTTGACGCCCATGGGGTGAAATGCCTTTCCCCGTCGCGTCCGATACCCGGATTCATTGAGCCGCGCGGCAATCTCGGCCTTGGTTAAAAGTTTGGTACAAAAGTTAATCGGGCAGGTTGACCGGTACTGGTTTGCGGTGGGCATAGATGACCACTTTACGGTAACGTAAGTACTTGAGGAGAGTGACTTTGAAGATGTGTTGGCGCCGGGCAATCTCATATTGGCAATAATGTCCCACAAGGGAACCCGGTGTTAGGGCTGGTGACCTCATTATTTTGCCGGGGCTGCCGGCAGGTTGCGGGCCACCCGAAAGCCTAGGTCATCGATTTTAAACGCGGTAGGGTGGCTACGGCGGCGATTAGTGGCCAGGCACCCGCGCGCCTCGTCGGCCCAGCCGCCGCCCCGGATCAGGCGGTAGGAGCCGTACACGGTGGCGTCGTAGATGTCGGAGCACCACTCCCACACATTGCCCAACATGTCGTGCAGGCCCCAGGCGTTAGGCGCTTTCAGCCCGACTGGCTGCGTACTGCCGCCGGCGTTGGCTTTGTACCAGGCAATGGCTTCCAGCTCGCCATAGCGGGCGCCCGGTGTGCCGGCCTTGCAGGCGTACTCCCACTCGGCCTCGGTGGGCAGGCGAAAGCCCGCGGCTGCGGCATCGAAATGTGTTTCTGAGCCGTCCTCACCCACGGTGTAGCACGGGGGCAGGCCCGCCTGGGAAGAGAGCCGGTTGCAAAATGTGACGGCGTCCAGCCAGCTCACGGTTTCCACTGGATGGGTGGCGCCGGCGAAGGTGCTGGGCTGCTGCCACGTCACGGCCGCGTACTGGGTCTGCGTGACGGGAAACCTGGCCAGTTGAAAGGGAGGCAGCTCCACCGTCCACTGCTGCTGGGTGCGGTCGTCGCGCAGGTCGATGCGGCCGCCTGGGATGTCTACGAGTTGGGCTAGGGAGGCTTGTTCGGCAGGTAGTGGGTTCATCGGGGGCAGGGTCGGGTCAAAAGTAACGGCTTGCCTGACCTAGCAGCAAAACAACCCCACTTGTTCATCAACTTATGTTCTCAATCAGTGCCTGAATTCCTTTCAGTCCCTCTCCGTATGCAGTTTTAACCACGTGCCCCGCCTGCACCGCTGCGGCCTTACGTGCAGTACTTCTAGTTCCTAACAAAGGAGCCACCAGACAGCCCGCTCGTTTAACCTTTGTACCAAACTTTTAACCAAGGCCATTAGTTAAACGGTCATTGAAGTAAGGTGCCAGATGACTCTTAGTTGACTTAAGATCCGACGAAGTATGGGTCAGTTATCAGTCCTTGTCAAGGATGCATATTGACACCAAGTTACCTTTTTGACTTAACCATTTTCTGCTTACCGCCCGTCGATCAAATCCATATGTGACCCGCGCGAAAGCACTGGCGCCGAGAGCGCACCGGTCGACACAGGGTGCAGGACGGCTTCTCGCATTTGTCAGTACCTTGTACTACTGCTTTCCCATATGCGCCTTTCTTTCTTTATTCTAAGTATCTGCCTGTTCTCTACTAAGTCTGGGCCTAGCTGGGCGCAGGCTGGACGCACCGCTGTCCTTCCGCTGCGCCACCTGCAACGCGAGAACAACCCGCAGTTTCCTGGTGGCCCCCAAGCTCTACAGGCATATTTCGTCAAATCCATTAAGCAGCCCGCCGAGGTGACCAGTGGAGCCATCCAAGGAGAGGTGTTGGTGCGCTGTATCCTGCGGCCGGACGGTCGCGTGGACAGCGCACGAGTAACGCGCAGCCTGAGTCCGGCAACGGATCAGGAAGCGCTGCGTGTGGTGCGGGGCATGCCCGCCTGGAAGCCTGGTGTGTCCGGAAACCAGCCTGTAGGGGTCTACTATTACCTGCATGTGCCGTTTCCGCTACCCGCCAATGCGGAGCTATGGCCCGCACAGGGGGAGGATGCGCTTTTTACCTACACCGGAATGCCTCCCTACTTCCCCGGTGGTAATAAAGCGTTTGCTGCTGCCCTACAGCAACACTTGGTTTTACCCGCTGGAGCGCCTACCGGTCAGATCCTGGCGGCCTTTGTGGTAGATCCGGCCGGACGCGTACGGGACGCCAAAATTGAGAGAGGCATGGGCCCACCCTATGATGAAGCCGTGCTGCTGGCCCTTCGCAAAATTCCGCGCTTTGTGCCCGGGCAGGCCAGCAACGCCGGAACAGTGGCCATGGAGCACAAAGCAATGATACCCATTGGAGGCACCACCACGGCGCTACCGCGGCAGGTGTTTCCCTTCGGGCATCAGACCTATCCGTTCTATGGGGGCAGCAGGCATGCCCAGGAGCAGGCTATACGCAGCCGGGTCCGTTACCCGGCACTTGCCCGGCGGCGGGAGCTGGAAGGCATTGTGATCGTCCGCCTGCCCATCGCGGCCGACGGCACCCCTGACCTGGCGGCTGCCCACGTGGTCAAGGGCCTCGGCGACGGCTGTGACGAAGAGGCCCTGCGGGTCGTACGTACCCTTGAACGTTTTACGCCGGCCCAGCAGAACGGAGAACCGGTTGCGCAGGAGACCACGATCACCGTTCCCTTCGCTCTGGAGGAGTTGACCGCCCCCCCCGCCCCCCGCCCCCCTGCCCGACGCTCCCCCAAGTAGTCTTATTCACAGTGGTTTTCTATTCTGCACCGCTACTGCTAGCTCGGCTCATCCCCCAGCTCTTCCTTATACACCACCTATGTTCTTTTCCCGCTTTAGTTGGCTCTTCCTGGCTGTCGCCCTACTGGCTTCTAACAGTATCCTGACGCCTTTTCAGGCGCAGGCGCAGCAGTGCTATACGCTAGGGCTGCAGGGCAAACACGACGCTGAGCGCCGCTATGCGGTCGTCAATGAGCAAGGGCAGGCGCTGACACCCTACCAGTACGCGGCCGTTGTCTTTCTGACCCGTGATCTGGTCCGGGTGGCTGAAGGCACGGATCATCGTAACCTGAAGTGGGGAGTCGTCGGTCGACAAGGCAAGCTGATCCTGCCCGTAGCGTATGATGAAGTGAGCTCGGCCAGCTGCGAGCACATCATGGCCCGACAGGGGCCGGCCACACTGCTTTACAACCTACAGGGCCGCGAGCTGCTGCGCGATAGCATTGTCAACGTCCATTTTACAGCCTTTCCAGCAGTCGACCGCCTGATCGTCCACTACCGCAAGACCCCGCCGTCCCGGGGGCGCATAAAGCTGGTCGGGCTGCAGGACCCAGGCAAGGTGTATTACACAGGACCCGCCCAGCAGGCACAGGCCATCGCATACCCGTTGGGAAAAGGCTATCGCCTGCTGCCCTTTTTCGAGGTCGTCCCGCCTGCCCGCCCGGCAGAAGGCGTCCGCCCGGAACAATCTCTACGGCTGGTACTGGATCGCAATGGCCGGGTCCTGTTTGATTCCATCACGGTGGTGAATGCCGGGCCTAAACTGATCTACTTATGGGGCCTCCGCTACACGATCGTCACCGATACGCTCCTGCGGCCGATCAGTTCGCTGAGCTACCGGTACCAGCATGTGCAGGCTATGGGACCCCATAACCGCTGGTTTGCTGTCTCTCGCCAGGGGAAGAGCGGTGTGATTGACCGCGATGGCAAGGTGATCGTGCCCCTCATCCACGAGGGATCGATCAGGTATACCGGTCGCGGTACCTTTCTGATCTATGGCGCCCAGGGCGGAGTGGAGCGCTTCCTGCCTCCCGCCGGTCATCCTGCGATTGAGCTGCGCGATTACTACCTCAGCGGACACAACAGCGACACGCTATTGGCCCAGCAGCCGCTGATCCTTAAACACAAGAAGACGGGGAAGCACGGTCTACTGGATCCGCGTACGGGCCGTTGGGTGGCCCCATTGCGGTACCAGATGCTGGCCCAGACACGCGAGGGTTATATTTTCTTTCAGGGCGATAGTGCCGGTTACCTGGACCGGCAGGGCGGCGTACGCCTGCTCGTGCCCGACTTCGAGTTGCTCTCTCCTTTTCATGAGGGCTATGCCGCTTGTGGCAAGCGCGTGTCAGGTGCCTCGCGGGGCCAGTACCCAAGCGCGCAGATTACCTACTCCGTGGGTGGGGCCGGTGGCAGCTCGGCTACCCAGTATGCCTTTATCGATGCGAATGGGAAGCGCATCAGCGACTACTTTGATTGGGTTGGGCCATTTCAGGGAGGTTATGCTTCCGTTCGCAAAAACCATGAGGCGTATATGATTGACACCAAGGGAAAGCCTGCCTCCGTGGGGGGATATGTGCTGGTATCCTACTTTGGCCCCGAGGGGCTGGCCGTCGTGCGGCAAGGCCGGTTGTTCGGGCTTGTGAACCGGGAGGGCAAGTTGCTGGTGCCGACTGAATACAAAAGCATTGCCACGGTTGGCTCGTATCCGGGCGATCACCACTTCGTCAGCCGCGTCCGTAGCGACGAGAATAGCCTGGATGAGGTCATGATCCCGGCCGTACGCGACAATCTGCTACGCGTTACGGATCGCGAGGATAAGGCTATCCAAGTGCCCCTGCCCGAAGTAAAGAAGTAAGGATACGCTGTTATTACCCGTGCCGATAAGTCTTAGTTATTGGAAACCATCGTTGGGATTAACCCTAGTTGACTAACCACCCCCGAAGATCATTATCCCTACGCTTGTCTTCTATATCATTTTCTAAACGCACGTTCATGTAATGATACAGAAGAGAATTTGGGGTAGTTTTGGGCTACTCATCTTTACCTGTTCCTCCCCGTGCCCGACTACGTTGCCTACTACCGCGTCAGTACTGCTCGCCAAGGACAGTCCGGCTTAGGGCTCGAAGCGCAGCAAGCGGCTGTGCGTACCTTCCTCTCTTTCGGGGAACAGATCGTGGGCGAGTTCATCGAAATCGAGAGTGGGCGCAAGAACAGCCGGCCTCAGCTCGCGGCCGCTATGCAGGCGGCCAAGGAGGCCGGCGCGGTACTGCTCGTGGCCAAGCTCGACCGGCTGGCCCGCAACCTGGCCTTTCTCACGGCCCTGATGGAAAGCCGCGTTCGCTTCAAGGCCGTGGACATGCCCGCCGCCGATGAGTTTACGATTCATGTGCTGGGCGCTGTTGCCGAGAAAGAGGCCAAAGCTATTTCCACTCGGACCAAGGATGCGCTAGCGGCCAAGAAGGCGCGGGGATTTCAGTTAGGCACGCCGGCAAACCTGACGGCCGAGGCGCGGGTCAAGGGCCAGCAGCAACGCCAACTCAATGCCCAAGCCAGTCTCGCGAATCGCCAGGCGGCGGAGCTGGCCCGGCTCTACCGCAGCCTGCAGTGGGATTACCGGCGCATTGCCGCCCAGCTCACGGCCTCGGGCTATCGGACCCGCCGGGGTTGCCACTTTACGGCCGCCGGCGTCCGCCGCTTGGTGCTCGGGCTTTTATTACCCGTAACGGAACCTGCCTAGCGTCCCAATCAGCTGTTTAGGAGTCCGCATCAGCATGGATACAGATTACTGAACTCCTAATATTTGATAGTACAGTAGTTCTAATTAATACTGATAATAAGGCCCCACCTAACTAAGATGGAAGTTTGCAATAGGCTATTACTACTTGGTAGTAGGATTCTAAAAATGTCTCGCTCTTGACACCAGCACCGAGAATCTGTTTGTCATTAGTCCATAATTCGTTTATTCATGATACCTTCTTGCCACCATTTATTAAATCATGTTTTCAGTTACCTTCCATATGGACATTTATAACATATGCAGTAAGCATTTCGGGGACCGATACCTTCAATCGTTCATCAATAGTACGGGCACCCGCACACAGTGCGACGTTTGCGATAAAGTAAGAAACTGCGTCAGTGTTAACGAGATCGCGCAGCGTATCGAGGGGGACTTACGGAGGGAATTTGATGATCCGTGGGGGGCGGGCTTTTCGTATGATAGTGAAGAGGGAGAGTTAGTAGGAGGCAGTCAATATGAAACGAATGAATTGATTGAACGCGAGGCAGCCATAGAACCATACGAAGTAGTGGAGGCTATCTGCCAGAAAATCGACAATAGCGAATGGGCCAGTTTAGATTGGCAGCTGCCACAGTCGGACTACATGCGCTACGGCTGGCAAGAGTTCCGAATGATGGTCAAGCACCGAATGCGGTTCGTCTTCTTTAGCGAGAAGAATCACCATCTCATTTCTGAAAACGAGTCGGATCGCCTGCACCCACAGAGTGTCTTACAAGAAGTTGGGAAACTCATCAAGGCTCAAGGTATTACAACCAGCTTCGAGCCTGGAGAACTTCACTTATTCCGGGCGAGGCAGCACAAACAGAATGAGAAGGTTCACACGGCCGCAGCATTAGGTGCTCCCCCCATAGAGTATGCGCAGGCCAACCGCATGAGCCCAGAGGGTATTTCCATGTTTTATGGGTCCTTCGACAGGGATACTTGTATAGCCGAAGTGACAGACTATGAGAGGCGCACTTCATCCGTCTCGTCCGGCAAATTTACAAACCGAGTGACGCTGCGACTGATCGACTTTTCAAAGCCTCTTAAAGGACCTAGTATATTTAATCCAAGTTATAACCGCAAGGCAAAATACTTGCGGGAGGGGGTCATTTTTCTACAGAACTTCATTCATGACCTGCAACAACCTCTCTCTAACAAGGATGCATACATCGAATACGTCCCTACTCAGGTTGTATGCGAATACCTGCGATACATGTATGCAGGTGGCCAAGTGGACGGGCTTATCTATGGAAGCGTGAAAAATCCGGGTGGTCGGTGCGTCGTGCTCTTTGTTGATAACAAGCAAGGAATCGACGAAGCGAGCCTTGCTGCGATGATACCAGTAGGGCATTCCCTTTCCCACGGGAGTGACTCGCCGAAGCTGGTGCTCCTGGGCAAGTCAGTTGTGCGCAACTCCATTCGAAGGTTGCGTATTCAACGAAAAAAGCAGCTTGAGCAGCAGCAAGCGGAGTTTGAACGGATAGTGGGTGAACAACTAAGCTCCTTAATATGAATTTAAAAGCCTCCGCAGCCATACAATGATGGTGCCTTAGAGAGATAAAACTCGTTCTTGTTATTGCTTGCCACCCGGTATTTGAGGCCAGCGATACAGAACAAAAAGCCCTGGCCTGTGTGGGTCAGGGCTTTTTTAAAACTATGAGAATCTAAAAATACTCTTCTATATCTTCCCTAAAGGGGTTGTCAGACCGATAAAGTACCGAAATGCTAAAGCTAGGATCAGGCTGTACTTGCTGCTTCATAATAGAACCAGACATATACATTAAATACCACCCGTTGAATGGGGCGAGATAGCCCAAGGTCGAGTGTCGATGTTCAGCGTTGTGACAGGCATTATCGGTACTAAGTTGAGCAGGAATCGGAGTCAGTGTATCGACCAAGTCACCCTGTTCGAATCTACTTGTAACAGAGTGTCATTTTGGGGCGCACAGGATCAGTCTCACAGGCGGCGCCCGGGGCAATTGGTCCGACACCATCGGACCAATTGCGGGGGAGGATAAGATCAACTGCTTGCAACGGATAGGAGCGGTACTGGGAGACAGTACTAGCGATGTCGCATCTCCTAAGCGACCGTTTAACAAACGTGACAAAGCAAAATAGTTGAAGTCAATCGAGCAAACCCTACTTTTTTTGTAAACAGTTGTAACCGCATGTTTCTTGCGGTATGAAGCTATTCGTCATCGGCCTGTCGAGCTTTGCAATAGCTTCGGGCTGTCCTTTCAAGGAGCAGGACCATTAGAGCCGCCGCCTATCGTTTAGAGCCCAGCTGCCTCGCCTGTGCAACGGTGCACGTATCGGCCGCTGGATTCTGTGGTGGAACGAGGCGATACCTTGTTGCCCGGACCGAAGCGTTACCGGATGCAGATAGTGGCCACATGTTTGAATGATAGTGCCGTTGTCAATCCCATCGGGGAGGACACCGGCCCTGCGCTGGACGTCTCCCACAATTACCAAAGCGAGTTGTTCGTATTCCGGGCAATAAGCCGTGGCTGCACCATCGGCTGACGAAGCCGCTGTTTGTTTGGCTACCCCCTAAATAAATGCTGGCGGTATACAGCCGGCCCAAAAGCCCTCGCTGCATACCGCCAGTGAAAATGGACGGTGTTACCCGTTACTCAATTGCTACCTGCTTGACCACGTAAAGCCCCTTGCCAGTGAGGTGCAGCAAATAGACCCCCCGGCTCAGGTTGCGCGTGTCGAACTTGGTTATACCCGTGCGGCTGGTCACTACTTGTTGCTCAACGCGTTGCCCAATACTATTGAAGAGTGTAAGCGTAGCCGTACCAGTCGAGGCCTTGGCGCTCATGAGTTCTACCAGGAAGTAGCCTGTACGTGACGGGTTAGGATACACCCCAACACTTAGTCCCGCTGTTTGCTCTTTCCCGGCCGTAGCTACATCTACCTGGAAAGCCAGGCTCGTGAGGTTGTTGGCGACGTTGCTTTCCGTGAGGGCATTGTCGCGGTTCAGCACAACCAGCAGGTAGTAGCTGCCGGCAGCAGCCTCTGTCGGAATCGTAACGCTAAGCTGCTGCTGGCTGGTCTGGCCGCTGGGCAGGGTATTGCCAGCGCTGCTGCCCACCAGGATATCGGCGGCATCCAGGCTCTGATCCGTGGAAAGGTACACCGCGAAGGGAATGCTCGTGGCCGGGCCATTGCCGGCGTTGGTAATGGCGCTTGTTACCAGCACCGAAGATCCAGCCGTGGCACTTGCTGCTGAGAGCGTGGTACCGGAAGCCACGAAGGCCAGATCCGGCAGCAATGGTTCCGTTACCTCGAGGGCTACGCTGGCCAGGTTGTTGGCTTCGTCGCTTTCCTCCACGGCCGTAGCAGGGTCAGCCACAAACAGGATAAAGTAGCTGCCGACCACCGTGCCCACCGGGATAGTGAGCGTAGCGCTGCGTGTATCCGTGGCGCCACTAGCCAACGTTTCCCCGGCTACCGTCTGCAGGGCAACGTCGTTGCCGTCGAAGGTGGCGTCGGTGGACAGGTAATAGCCAATCGTGCTGGCCGGGGCGCTTACCGGGCCACTGTTGCGCAGAGTAGCAGAAACGGTTACGCTCGTGCCGGCCACCGCCGTGGCGCTGCCCAGCGTTGCGGCGGTGAACTCCAGGTCTGGCTGGGCGGCATTCACGTT
Source organism: Hymenobacter guriensis (assembly GCF_015773195.1). Taxonomy (GTDB): domain Bacteria; phylum Bacteroidota; class Bacteroidia; order Cytophagales; family Hymenobacteraceae; genus Hymenobacter; species Hymenobacter guriensis. Next base: position 93,181 of record NZ_JADWYK010000010.1, on the reverse strand, counting down.
CAGGGCTACGCTGGCTAGGTTGTTGGTTTCATCTTCTTCCAGCACAGTGCCCGGGGCGTCGGTCACGAACAGCACGTAGTAGCTGCCGGCCGCTGTAGTTACTGGAATAGAGAGGGCGGCCGCGCGGCTGGCTTCCGTGGCTGCGGCCAATGCGCCGCCCGTGTCGGTCTGTAGTAGCAGATCAGCGGCATCAAACGTAGCATCTGGGGAGAGGTAATAGCTGATGGTGCTGGCGGAGGCGCTGGCCGGACCGTTGTTGCGTAGGGTTACTGAGCTGGCCAGGGTACCACCAGCCGTTACTGAGCTGGCGCTTACCGTAGCGGTACCAGTCACGAACTGCAGGTCCGGCAGGGCTGCCTTCACGGTGAGGGCGACACTGGCCACGTTGTTCTGCTCATTGCTTTCGCTGACGGCATCCAGGTAATCGGCCGCAAACAGCAGGTAGTAAGAGCCCGGAGGAGTGCTGGCCGGAATGGTCACGGTTGCCTCCCGGGCGTCGGAGCTGCCCACCGCCAGCTCGCCTCCCGCGGAGTTGCCTAACAGCACGTCGCTGGCATCCCGGATAGGATCGGTGGAAAGGTAATACCCGAGGGTGCTGCTAGTGGCCGCAAGGCCCGCCGCGTTGTGGATGGACGAGGAAACCACCACCTCCCCGCCTACGATGACCGACAATGGGCTGGCTGAGGCGCCCTGCACTTGCAGGTCGGGCTTGGGCGCGGGGGCCGCGCAGCTGATACTGGCCGAGAAGCCCGCGCTGCCGGAAAAACCGGTGACATGCCGCACCGTGAGGGCTCCGCTGGCATTCGTCGCCGATATTGTCCCAGGGTTGGAAGAGGTAGTGAACGTAAACTCGGCCAGTACCGGTGCCGAGGTAGACGGGCCGTCGTAGATAATCAGGTTATCGACGAAGTTAGACGTCACCTTCGAGAAAATCAACGTTACCTTATTGTCCGCCTGCGCGGGGTTGATGGTAATGGACCCGTCGGCGTCAGGCTTCGTATTGCCTGTGCCGCCATTGTCATACAGCGTCCCCTCACAGGCACTGATAACCGTGTTGCCGGAGACCGGTACCGTGTAGGTTTGGGCGGCGGCGGAGTAACTCAGCAGTGCGGCCAGGGGCAACAGGCAGAAGGCAGCCCGTCTTAGTCGGCCAGGAAATGGGTACAGGTGCATCATAGAGAGCGAGGAAAATTACGAAAGCAAATGAAGTAAATGCCTTGCACCATGCCTGTTCTATTAGGTATGGGCGCGTGGAAAGCAGAAGCGGTTCATAAAACGACAGCTTATTCGACTACCAAACGGCGGGTAGTGGCCCCGGCCCGTACCACATACACACCCGGAGCCAGGCGGGGTGGTAGCGTTAAGGTAGCCGCGCCAGTGGCATCAGCGGTTGTGGCCAGCACCTGCCGGCCCAGCGTGTCGAACACCCGCACCGTTGTGCCGGGCACGCTCCCGGTAAGCGTCGTGGTGCCCTTTGCCGGGTTAGGAAAGAGGGTCAGAGAAGATTTGGCGGTCAGCAGGACACTACGCACGGGCGAGTAGGTGAAGGTGCCGTCCTGGTCCACCTGCTTCAGGCGGTAGTACAGAAAGGTTGCACCGGCCGGAAGCTGCTCGTCAAGCAAATTGTAGTGCCGTGGACCACTGCTCGTAGTGGCGGCAGTCCGGCTGCCTACTCGCCTAAAAGAATGTCCATCGGTGCTACGCTCCACCTCAAACAAGGCGCTGTTCTGCTCCAGGGCCGTGGCCCAGGTCAGACGCACGGCGTGTTGCCCATCCAAGGCAGCGGTGAAGAGCGTCAGCGTCACCGGCAGCGGAATGTAGATGGTTGGCAGCTCGCCCAGGAAATCGGTCTGGCCGGCGGCCGGCGTGGTAAACACGAAGCTGCCGAAGGTGGCTGTGGGTACTGTCATTCCCGTTGGGTACAGCTTCTCGTCGAACACGACAATGCCGTAGCCTTCGTCGGTGCCGGCGCCCCCGCCTACTTGGAGCCACTCCAGCGTAGCTGCCGCCCCGTCATCCACGTACTTAGCCACCAGCAGATCTTTGCCGGCGCTGGGGCTGGCGCCAGGCTGGGCAGTTGTGCCGGCGTCGGTGCCGCTGCCCCCGAAGCGCACGAGGTTAGCGTCCGTGCTGGAGTTGGTGAGGGAACCGGTTACGTAGACGCCCGTGGCATCCGTGGTAATGGCATAGCCCTTGTCGGCCCCGGTTCCGCCGCCTACCTGGGTCCAGTCCAGCGTGGCGGCATTGCCCAGGTCCGTGTACCGGGCCACCACCAGGTCGGTACTGTTCGTGGTGCTGGCCCCGTTCTGCTGCACAGTGCCGGGCGTCGTGCCGCTACCGCCGAAGCGCACCGACCGCGCGTCCGTCGTGGTGTTCGTGATAAAGCCCGTCACGTACACGCTCGTTCCACTTACGGCAACGCCGTAGCCCATGTCCGTCAGGTTGCCGCCGCCTACCTGCGTCCATCCCAGGGTGGCGGAGTTGCCATTGTCCGTGTACTGAGCTACGAACAGGTCCCGGCCCGTGCCTTCATTGTCGATAGCTCCGTTGGTGCTGGCCCCATTCTGCTGCCAGGTACCGGCCATGGCACCTGTGCCGCCGAAGCGCACGACGTTGAGGTCGTTCAAGTTATTGGTGATATGGCCCGTCACGTACACGCGGCCCCCGCTCACGGCCACGCCGTAGCCCGCGTCGGTTTCTTTGCCCCCGCCCACCAAGGTCCAGTTTAAGGTCACCGAGGCGCCGTTGTCGGTGTATTTGGCCAGCACCATATCGGTGGTGTAAGGGTAAAGCCTCGTGCTGGCACCCTTTTGCTGCACGGTGCCCGGTGTGGTGCCACTGGCGCCGAAGCGCACGTTGCAGGCATCGTTCAGGTCATTGTTGATGTGGCCGGTCACGTACACACTGCTGCCCTCCGCAGCAATGGCGAAGCCCTGGTCATTGCCGTAGCCACCGCCGGTCTGGTTCCAGTCCAGTGTGGCCGAGGTGCCGTTGTCGGTGAACTTGAGCACGATCAGGTCAGAGTTGGCGGCGTCATTGTTCCTATTGAGTCCATTCACCTGCACGGTGCCGGCTGTAGCGCCCGTGCCGCCGAAGCGGACGCGGTTATCATCGTTGCGGCTATTGAAGAAGGCGCCGGTTACGTACACGCTGTTGCCACTCACGGCAATGCCGTTGCCGCCATCATCGCCGTTGCCACCCCCACTCAGGGCCCAGGCCCAGGTCTTGGTGCCGGGTACATACTTGGCTACGAACAGGTCGTTGCCGATGGTCCCGCTTTCGCCCACCCCATCGGCGCTGAGCACCGTGCTGCCGAACGCCACCTGGCCGGAAAAGAACCCTGTCACGAAGACGTTGCCAGCCGCGTCAGTGGCCACGGCGCGGGTCGTGCTCACCCCGCCATGCGCGGACGAGGCCACCGTTTGCCAGGCCCCGGTGCCCGTATCCAGGCTGCTGATGAGCGCACGCACGTCCCGCGTGCTGTTGAGCACCGCGGTGTTGGCTGCGCCAAAGTTGAAGCCGGTGACGGTGGCGTTGGTTTGCCCCCCAACGTAGAGGGTACTGCCCTGCAAGGCCAGGTCGTAGCCCGACTCGGCGCGGGAACCACCACCGGCCTGGGTCCAGTCAAGCGTAGCCGAGTTGCCGTTGTCGGTGTATTTGGCCACCACCACGTCACCGGTGTACACGCTGCTGGCCCCCGGTCGTGGCACCGTCGCGAGCGTGGTGCCGCTGCCTCCGAATAGCACAGCGCTGGCGTTGGCGCTGGTATTGGAGATGCCCCCGGTCACGTACACGTCAGTGCCGCTCACAGCAATACCGTTGCCCTGATCGTACTGGTTACCGCCCCCCACCTGGGTCCAGCCCAAGGTGGCCGAAGTGCCGTTGTCAGTGTATTTGGCTACAAAGATATCCGCCCCACTGCCGGTGAGGGCCGTGTTCGTGCCGGCCCCGTACTGCGCTGCCGTACCGGGCGTCAGCCCACTGCCCCCAAATAGCACACTGCTGGCGTCGGTCCGGGTGTTGGTGAGGGCACCCGTTATGTACACATTGGCGCCGCTCACGGCAATACCAAAGGCTTCGTCGCCACCCGTACCGCCACCCACCTGGCTCCAGTCAAACGTGGCCGTAGCGCCGTTGTCGGTGTATTTGGCCACCACGATGTCGCGGGTGCTGGTCGCATGAGCCCCGGCCTGCGCTGCCGTACTGCCGAAACGCACGGTGTTGGCGTCGGCCTGGCTGTTGGTGATGTAGCCCGTCACGAATACGCCCGTGCCAGCCACGGCGATGCTCGTGCCCTGGTCCGAGCTGCTGCCGCCGGCTACTTGCACCCAGCGCACGTCGGCGGAGCTGCCATTGTCGGTGTACTTCGCCAGGACGATGTCGCGGCTAGTGGACGCGTTAGCACCAGACTGTACCAGCGCGCCGGGTGTACTGCCCGTGCCGCCAAAGCGTACACGGTTGATGTCAGCCTGGCTGTTGGTGATGACGCCGGTCACGTACACGCTCGTGCCGCTGGCCGCAATATCGTAGCCGATGTCAACGCCCGTGCCGCCGCCCACCTGCACCCAGCCCAGGGTAGCCGAAGTCCCGTTGTCGGTGTACTTGGCCACCACAATGTCAAACTCGTCGACGGTGCTGGCGCCGGGCTGCACCACCGTGGCGTTGCCCGCGCCTGTGTCGAAGCGCGCGTTGCGGCTGTTGGCCGCGTCGTTATCGAGCAGACCGGTGATGTAAACGTTGCTGCCGCTCACGGCAATGCCCAAGCCCATGTCGGCCCCGGTACCGCCACCCCGCACAGCCCAGGCCCAGGTCTTGGTGCTGGGCACGTACTTGGCAATAAAGATATCGTCGGAGCCCGAGCTGGTGAGCACGGTGCTCCCAAATGTGACCTGCCCGCCGATGGTACCCGTCACGAAAACGTTGCCGGCGGCATCTACCGCTATGCCCCGGGTCCAGGAGGTGCCGCTGTTCTGCGTGCTGCTGCCAATGGTGGCGTCGTTCCAGGCCGGGGCCTGGGCCCAAGCAGCCGGCAGGGCCAGCCAACATAAAGCCAACAGCAGGCAGTAAGACAAGCCAGACTGAGGTTTCATCGACTTGGGACGAGCGACAAAGGAGTAGAGATAAACCATATGCCAGGTGTTACAGAGTTCAAGAGGCAGGATAACGCTGGTCTGCCAATCTGCCGGTAGTTTCTTGCTTGCCAAGCAAATATAATTGATACACTCGAGCTCCTGTGTGAGGCTGCAGGAGAGGTAGTAGGCCGTTGATTATTAGCTGTGCCATGCACATTGAAAGAGGCGCTGTTTGGTCAATCAGACAAGACGATGAGCGTCGGGAGCAGGAGCCAACTACGGTGAGCTAGCGGGCAATCCGCTGCATAAGGTGACCTTGTGGCGCTATCGGCAAGGGTAGCGAGGTCTGTAATTATAGCCATAGGCCATGAGCGACCATACTCTGAAACACCCCCGGCTCCTTGAGGGGAGCATGCGGCTGTTTCGATAGTGGAAAGCCTACTGAGTGTACGATAGAGCCACGCGTGATACGTATAGTAAGCACCGTTTAAGCTAGCGTTGAGCTTGCTCGCTGCCCGCCTCCACTACGCGCAGACGTTCGGCCAGGCGTTCGAGTGCTAAGGTGGTCTGCGCCTTATATATAGTGACCTGCCCTTTGAGCGTATCGTTTTCCGCCTTCAACTCCTTAATCGCCTCAAGGAGCACAGGCGTGAGTTGCACATAATTGACGGATTTGTAACCCTGCTCGTCGGTGCGCACCAGTTCCGGGTAGACTGCCTCCAACTCCTGAGCCAGCAGGCCCACCTGCTCATCGCCGGGCTGCCCGCCATGCTGAACACCCAACGCGTTCCAGCGGTAACGCACGCCACGCAGCAGCTGTACATGGGCCAGCGCCCCGCTTAACGGGCGAACCTGGGTTTTAAAGCGGGCATCTGACGTTAGATTGAGGCTGGTAGCCGTGACACTGCCTTTGAAAATGCCTGAACCGTTGGCGTTCAGGAGCAACGCATCGACCAGGTTGCCGCTGTTGCTGGTCCGGAATTGCAGGGCGATGTTGGTGTCCGTGTTGGGGGTAGGCACGCTGGCCTGCACGTAGGCGGTGCCACTGGTGCCAGAATAGGGTGCTAGCAACAGTTGGCCGGGTAGGTACACACTCTGTTCCGTACCATTGGCAGGGTCGTCTACTAGATAGGCGTCGCCGCCGCCATTCACATCAAGATGGCCTCTTGGGGTACCAGGACCAAAGCCAACATCGCCGCTCGCGCTGATGCGCAGGCCCTGGCTGCCGTCATTGCCCACCAGCTGATTTGGCCCCAGGTTCAGGTTCTGGGTGGCAATATGATTGCCCAGGTTGTCGGCCCCAAGGCGCACCCATCCCGCGCCGTCGTAGGCGTAAAGGCCAGGCGTATTATCTGTCTGGTAAATCACTAGGCCTGCCACCGGCGCAGCCACGCTACCGGTGCCCAGAGCATCGCGTTGGACCAATGATAGGCGCGGCAGCAGCAATCCTTGGGTAGTGCTACGCACCTCAAGCGCTGCTGAAGCGTCCGGCGTGGTGGTGCCAATGCCCACGCTTCCTGACTGAGCTTGGGTGGCAAGCGGGAGTAGCGCACCCGTAACTAGCAGCAGGCAGCGAAAAAGCCGAGTAGTGGACAGCATCATAGCAAGAGGGGCTAGAGTTGTGGCAATAATCTCAAATATATGGACTTACAGGCGGCAGTGGCGATTTTGAATAGGCCATGCGGCTATGTTAGCAATTCAAGCCAGTCAATAGAGTACTCGCCCCGGCCAAGCCTGGTAGCTTGGGTCAGTTTACATAGATTTTCATTTGCAGAGGTGCTATACGGCTAGTATCTACCGGCATGTAGGTTACTATCCTTCTGTATGCTAGTTGGCTGAAAATGACCTTTTTTAGGAGCGCCACCGGTGCCTTGTTCTATGGACGCGCTCCGGCTAATTCGCTGCAAAGGCAGCTTTGTCGATTTTGCTGGTTACAGGGAAATTTGGCCGGAGCCCCTCCGGAGCGCGACCGGAGTACTAGTGGCTATCGGCCGGGGTGTTGGCTGGAGAAAACGCCGGGAAATGAGCCGGGAACAGAGTGCATTACTAAGTATACAATGCTGAGGTGGTCCAGTTAGGCTGGACAGTTTAGGGCACTAAATTGAAGAAGCTGTTGGTGAGCGTGATACGGCGTCTGGTAGTCAATGCTGGAGTGCAGGCGCTCATGATTGTAATAGTCAAAATAGTCGGCGACGCTGGTCTGCGCGTCGGCCAGGTCAGCAAAAACGGGCCGCTCACGGACTTCCAGGACCTCCGTTTTGAGGCGCGACCACAGACTTTCGGCCTGGGCGTTGTCGTAGCAGTCGCCGCGGCGGCTTTGCGAGCGCAGGGCCTGGTGGTCGTGCAGTAGTTGGCGGTAGGCGTTGCCGCAGTACTGCCCGCCACGGTCCGAGTGGACGAGCAAGCCGGGTGTGGGCGGCTGGGACCAAAAAGCCCGTTGTAAGGCGCTGGTCACCAGTTCCTCGGGCATGGTGGCTCCGACCCGCCAGCCGACTACCTGCTTGCTGGCCATGTCTTGAAAAGCGCACAGGTAAGCCCACTCGCCGTTGGCCAAGGGCAGGTAGGTGATGTCGCTGACCCAGACCCGGTTGGCCTGCGTGGGTTTGGGCTGGTCCAGCAGTCGGTTCGGCGCGCACCGCAGCCCGTGGGTCGAATCGGTGGTGCGCGGCGTAAAGGCTTTCGGCTGGAGCGCGTGCAGGCCCCGGCGGCGCATGGCCGCCCGCAGGCGCTGACGCCCCACCCGGTGCCCGTTTTTGCGCAGCGCTACCTGGAGGCGGCGCGTGCCATAACAGCGCTTGTGAACCCCGAAGACCTTGACCAGCGCCGTTTCCCAGGCCGGCTCCGGCCGAGTTACAACCTGTTGTTGAGCCCGTTGCCACGCATAGTAGCCGCTGGCCGGCACTTCCACCAGCTGGCAGAGTAGCCGCACCGGGTGCTGGTCCCGCTGCGCCTCGATGAAACGGTAGCGGCTCATTGGTCCGGTGTCTGTGAGAGCCTGCGCTTATAGCAGGCAACTGGCAATGGCTTTTTTTAAAATTTCCAGTTCCTGCGCCTGCCGCCGATTGGCGGCCCGCAGTTGGCGCAATTCGGCGGCGGTGGCCGGGTCCAGTTCCGCCCCACGAGCGGCGGCCACTGGGGTCAGCGCTTCCTTCTGCCACTTATAAATGCGTTTAGGGTCAATACCCAGGGCGCGTGCCGCGGCCTGGGTCGAGCGGCTTTCACTGGCCAGGCGCAGGGCCTCGGCCCGGAAGGCGGCATCGTAGCGCCGGCGTTTGCTAGGTTGGGGGCTGTCTTTCATGACGTTCGAAAGATAAGGCCCTATTCTGTCCACATTTACCCGACCACCTCATGCGTACTCTTAGTTATTTTCGGTGCAATTCAGGTGTATTATTATAGGGTTTCCTGGACCAGATGCTCTTCCTCAATAATGTAGCAGCTGAGCTTGTCTTTCATGCGCCGGAGCGTGAAGACCGTGGATGGTAAGCGTGACCGTAAAAATGTCGCCGGTGCTGTGAATGTCCAGCGTATGCTGGCCTGGGTATAATAGCGTCAACCTTTTTCGGACGTTAGGCAACCCAATACCGCCGGGCGCTTCCAGCACAACATCAGGTTTTCTGCCGATGGGGTTGTGTACGCTGAAGGCCAGCGTATCTTCTTGTATCTCCACCCTAACCTTCAGGTCGCCAGGTTCCAGCCGTGCGGGGCTGTGCTTGTAGGCGTTTTCCAGTAGGTGGATAAACAGCAAAGGGGCAATAGAGCAGGCTGCTGTCTCCCCCGCTATCTGCAGGTCGACCACCGGACTGTTCTTGTAGCGCAGCTGCTGCAAGCTCACATAATCCCGTAAATAGTCCAGCTCCCGGGCCAGCGGTACTGTAGCCGCGTTCGACTCATAAATCATATAGCGCATCAAAGAGGCCAGCTGCATAACGGCTTCCGGGGCGGCGGGTGCTTGCTTGTAAACCAGCGTATGGATGTTGTTGAGGGTATTGAACAGAAAATGCGGGTTGATCTGTGACTTCAGGTAATTGAGTTCGGTCTCCACTGCCTGTTTTTCCAGTTGCTCTTTCCGGATAGTATTCAGCACTAATGTCTCGGTGACGCGGGCCAGCAAGCCCAGGACGAGAAAGATGGGCACGGAAGTAACCAAGTGCATGGCATAATAGTCGAATTCAAACGGCCCGTGGTGGAAAAGCAAAAAGAGAAGAGGCCCAGTTAATACGATTCCCGCCAGTTGCAGCCAGTAGCCTCCTCCTTTCCTCTTGCCAGCATAGCGGGTTAGAAGATAGAAGTGACTGTAAAAGACATACAGGCAATTCGCGATAAACCCCGCAGTGGTGCTACGCCAGTGGACATCCCCTTTCCCCCCTAGTTGCAAGACCACCAGCAAGGTGAACAAGACCCAGACGACCAGGTGAATCAACCAGAAGATTTTTTTGACGCGCTCCATCACACAAAGGTGGCTTTTAGACTGCGGCCTGGGCCACTGTTTCGACCAGCTTCGAAGGCTAATCTACGAGATAGCAAAAGGAGCCTGCCAGTGCTTTGATGGAAGCAAATCCCTGTCTGGTAGATTGGTTTAGCGCATCAGTATATCCGTTTTCGCATTCCGATTTGGCAACAGGTGCTTCGTGTAGAAATAGAGGAAGCGGTGCCAGTTACGGTGCTTGACTTTTCTACTATCTAAAATTCACCGAAGCAAAACCGATAAAATGGGAAAGCATCCTTTGGGCCTCTTTATCCGCAACGTCTCCAAAAAGTATGCGAATGGCGTGCAAGCCCTGCATAATGTGTCATTGGACATTCCGCCGGGCATGTACGGCCTTCTCGGGCCGAACGGCGCCGGCAAATCCACACTGATGCGCACGTTGGCCACCTTGCAGGAGCCAGACGCGGGCGAAATTCACTTGGGCGACATCGACGTGGTCAACCAAAAGGAAGCCGTGCGCCAGACGCTTGGCTATCTGCCTCAGGAGTTCGGCGTGTACCCCAAAGCAAGCGCGGAGGAGCTGCTGGACTACTTCGCGGTACTGAAAGGCCTTACCAACCGGGCCGAGCGCCGCGCCACCACCGAGGCCCTGCTCCGGCAAACCAACCTCTGGGACAAACGCAAGCAGAAACTCGGCGGCTACTCAGGCGGCATGAAGCAGCGCTTCGGGGTGGCCGTGGCCTTGCTGGGCAACCCGCAACTCCTGATTGTAGACGAGCCCACGGCGGGCCTAGACCCAGCCGAGCGAGTTCGTTTCCTCAACCTGTTGAGCGAATTGGGCGAAAACAGCGTGGTCATCCTCTCCACCCATATCGTGGAAGATGTGGCGGAACTGTGTACCCGCATGGCCATCATCAACAAAGGACAGATTCTGTTGGAGGCCCAGCCACTGGAGGCTGTGGCCGCGCTGAAGGGCTACATCTGGCGCAAGCTGACCGACAAAAGCGCTCTGCCGGCCCTGGAGCAAGAGCACCAGATTATTTCGGCCAAACTGCTCAGCGGCCGCACCTTGGTGCATGCCTACAGCCCGGAAAGGCCCGGCAATGGGTTCGATGCGGTAGAGCCAGACCTAGAAGATGTCTATTTCAGCACCATGGCGGGCTGCTTCGGCCCGACTGGCCAGCAGCAAGCGGAGGGACAAGCGCGATGAAGCTCCAAACAATTTTTGCGCTGGAATTCCGCTACCAGCTGCGCCGGGCCACGACCTGGCTCTATTTCGGGGCCCTGCTGGTCCTCGCATTTCTGATTATCGTGGCCAATTATGTTCCCGATGCGCGCGACGGCTACTATTTAGCGAATGCGCCCGTCGTCATCGCGTCGGTGGCGGTGGTCTGCAGCGGGTTTTGGCTGGTGATTGGGGCCTCCGTGGCGGGCGAGGCGGCCGCGCGCGACGTGCAGACCCGCATGCACCTGCTCACCTACCCGGCCCCTACCAGCAAGGCCGCCTACCTGGGCGGACGGTTCGGGGCCGCGCTGGCCCTTAATAGCCTGCTGCTGCTGGCAGTGCCGCTCGGCGTTATGCTGGCCGTGTACTGCGCCGGAGTGGAGGACGAAGTCCTGGGTCCGTTCCGGCTGGCGACTTACCTGACCACCTGTTGTTTTTTCCTGTTGCCTAACGCCCTATTCGGGACGGCCATTCAGTTCTCGGTAGCGGCGCTCGGCCGCCGGGCCATGGGCGCTTATCTGGGCACCATCATCCTCCTGGCGGCGACTCACCTGCTCGGCTACGTGCTGCCCGAGGCCGGGGAACGGCGTCATCTGGTGGACGTCATGGGGTTTACCCCGATGACGAAGTGGAGTACGCTGGAGCGGAACACGCGCCTAGTTATGCTGGAAGGTTCCTTCCTTCTCAACCGCCTCCTGTGGCTCTCCACTTCGCTGGGCCTGCTGGCGCTTACGTATTTCCGGTTTCGGTTCGCGCTGCCCGAATCCAGGCAACAGGAGCCGGCAAGCGAGCCGAAATCACCGGTGACGCTCCAGGCAAGCCTGAGCGGAGGCACCGGGGAGGCGCGGCCATTGGTGCGGCGGACGTACGGTTGGGCCACGCAGCTGCACCAGTTACGCTTTCTCACGGGGCAAGCCTTTCAGCAGCTCGTGACAAGTAAGGCGGGCTTGCCCCTGCTGGCCGGCCTGGCCCTGGTGTTCGGGTTGACGTTGCGCGGCAATCTGAAGGGCCGGGGCACGCCCTTGCTGCCCCGCACCGACGTTGTGCTGCATCAGCTAACGGTTCCCCTGACGGACGTAGAGCCTCTGTGGATGCTCGTGGCTCTGCTCACCATCTTCTACGCCGGCGAGCTGGTGTGGCGGGAACGGGAAGCCCGCCTCAGCGACATTGGAGGCGCGGCGCCGGTGCCGGAATGGGTGCTCTTCTGCGGCCGGTTTCTGGCCCTGGGGCTGGTGCTGGTGGTGTGGCTGGCCTTGCTGATGGTAGCCGGCGTGGTGGCGCAGGTGGCCCTGGGGGGCACTCCAGAAATCGGGCTGTACCTGCAAATGCTCTTTGGGCTGCAATTGGTGGACTGCCTGCTTTTCGCCCTGCTGGCTTTGCTGGTGCATGTGCTGGTCAATCAGAAATTCGTGGGGCACCTGGTGGCGCTGCTGGCCTATGGCTTCATCGTCTTCGCTCCGAAATTGGGCATTGAGCATAAGTTGCTGCTCTTTGGCGCCAGTCCGCTCTGGACCTATACCGACATGGCTGGCTTTGGGTCGACATTGGCGCCGTGGCCGTGGTTTAAAGCCTACTGGGTGGCCTGGGCGCTGCTGCTGGCGGTGGGGGCGCGGCTGTTCTGGGTGCGGGGCCGGGAGGAGCGTCCGGCGGCGCGGCTGCAGCTCGCGCGGCGGCGCCTTACGCGTTCTACCGTCCTGTTTGCGGGGGTGGCTGGGGCAGGTATTCTGTTATTCGGTGGATTTATCTTCTACAATACCAACGTGTTGCACGATTATACGCCCGCCGCCAAAACCGCGAAGCAGCGGGCCGCCTACGAGCTGCGCTACCGCCGGTACCGGAATAGGCCCCAGCCGCAATTGACCGCCGTCAAGTTGCACGTGGAAATCTATCCGACGCAGCGGGCCGCGGCGATACAGGGCACCTACCTGCTGGTAAACCACAGCCCCGTGCCCATTGACTCGGTGCATGTGGCGACGGGGACGGAAATGGGGGTAGAAACCGCCGCCCTTGCCTTCGACCAGCCGGCCAAAGCCGTGCTCGTGGACGCGGAGCAAGGCTACCGCATCTACGCTCTGGCCCGGCCCCTGCCCCCCGGCGACTCGCTGCGCCTGCGCTTTCGGATCACGCACCGGGCGCGGGGCTTTTCCAACGACGGCGCTGACGCGTTGGTGCTGGCCAACGGCACCAGCTTCGGGAATAGGGAGTGGCTGCCGGTCATCGGGTACCAACAATACCGGGAGCTGGACGAGGCCAGCGCCCGCAAAGCGTACGGTCTGGCCCCCCGGCCCGCCACCTACTCCCTTTACGATACGGCGGCGCGCCGCTACGCCCCCTTTCCCGGGCTAATCCGCTTCGAAGCCATTGTGGGCACGGATGCCGGCCAGACAGCGGTAGCGCCGGGCACCTTGCGCAGGACCTGGACCAACGCGGGCCGCCGCTACTTTCACTACGCCACCGACGCGCCCATCCGCAATGAGTACACCTTTTTCTCGGCCCACTACGCCGTGCAGGAAGGGACATGGCGCGGCCCTGAGCAGAAGCAGGACGTGGCCATACAGATTTACTATCCCCCGGGGCTCACCGAAAACCCGGTGCGCATGGTCCGGAGCGCCCAGGCGTCGCTGGACTATTATTCGAAGCAGTTCGGGCCCTACCCGCACCGGCAGCTGCGCTTTGTGGCCCAGCCCAGCTACGGCTTCGGCCACCACGCCTCGCCCATCGACATCACGGCGAACGAGGGCTTTTTCCTCCTAAACCCGAAGAAAGATAAGCGGGGCTTCGACCTGGTGACGGCCGTGGTGGCGCATGAGGTGGCGCACCAGTGGTGGGGAAACCAACTCAAGCAGGCCTACGTGGAGGGTGCCGGTCTGATTTCCGAAAGTCTGGCCTGGTACTCGGCCATGGGCGTGGTAGAGAACAAGTATGGCCCGGAGCCCCTACGGCGGCTGCTGAGTTTCCTGCGGGAAGAAAACGAGACCCCGCGCTCCCGCGCCGCCAAGCCCCTGCTGCAGGCCGACGACTTTTACCAGAACTACCGCAAAGGCCCCCTGGCGCTGTACGCGCTGAGCCAATACATCGGCCGGGACCGGGTCAACGGCGCACTCCGGCAGTTGTTGGCCCATCACCGCCCCGGCACGCGCCCCTTCGCCACGTCGCTGGACCTCTACCAGGAACTGCAAACGGCCACGCCGGACTCGCTCCAGCCGCTGCTGCACGACCTATTTCGGACCAACACCTTCTGGGAGTTGAAGACGGAAACCGCCACCGCCAAACCGCTCACAGGAACCCGCTGGCAGGTAACGCTCACCGTGCAGGCCAGCAAACTGGTGGTGGACAGCGCCGGCACCGAGACAAAGCAACCGATGAAAGAGTGGGTAGAAATCGGCGTTTTCGCGGCGGCACCGGAGAGCGAGGAAAAAGGGAAGCTGCTATACCTGCAGAAGCACCTCATCACATCCGGCCAGCAGTCCTTAACCGTGACGGTACCGGGAAAACCTGCCCAGGCAGCCATTGACCCCAACTACCTCCTAATTGACTGGAACACGCTTGACAACGACAAAGCGGTGAAGATGACAAGTCAAGTTCAGTCCCGGTAAGCCACCGAAAACGTTTATGAAGGAATTTACTGTTAAGAACCGTTTTAGACGTGCACTACGCTCGGTTTGCCTGCTGTTTGGGCTGTGCATTCCAATGCTTTCCCCTGCGGCTTCTGTTCTCCGGCAGGCTCCCGAAACTCACATCATTGCCGGGGAGGTAGTAGACCAGCGTACCGGGCAAGCCATTGCTTATGCCAGTATTGGTATTGTTGGGGAAGTACCCGGTACTGTCAGCAGCGAAGCCGGGAAGTTTTCGTTTAGGGTTCCTGCTTCACTGCAAAGCAAAACGGTGCGGTGCTCCGCGCTGGGCTACCAGCCCCAAGAGTTGAAGGTAGGGGAACTACTGACCGCGATGGCTGCCCAAAAGGCCGTTCGCATCGCCCTGGTGCCCCAAGCGGTGCAATTGGCGGAGGTAAACATAAAAGCCACTAAGTGGAAGACGAAGAACCTGGGGGGCCATGCCGGCCAAAGGGCCATGATTCACCATGATTTCGCTCTTTCTCAGTTGCCCCTTCAGGAGAATTTCGGCAATGAAATGGGTATCCGGATGAACAGCGGCCGCCGGCTTGCTTTCCTTCAGCAGTTGAATTTCTGTTTATCGAGCAATCCGTATGAGATGGTTAAATTCCGGGTCAACGTGTACTCGGTCAACGCGGGTGTGCCTTTCGAGAACGTCTCCCCCCGAGACATCTACGTCACGGTGCAAAACAAGCAACAGGGCTGGATTGCGGTCGACCTGGCGCCCTACAACCTGTATGTCGAGCAGGACTTCGTGCTTGCGTTGGAATGGATAGACTGCCTGCCCAAGGAAGAAAGCTTATCCCTGACTATTCCCGGTGCATTGCCTGGCTTCCACGCTATCTACCACAAAGACACGAGCCAGGGGAATTGGCGAAAACTGCCCCCCATGGGCATGGGGATGAACGTGGTGGTACAGTGCGAAAAATAAGAGTCGCCGCATTGCGAGCCCAGCCTGGTCATTCTCTCAACCCCTATCGTGGAAGACGAAGACATGCCAAGCATACCAAGTGCCTAGGGTAGCAATAATGCAAACAGGGCAGCAACCACGTAAACCACTACAGGCATGAAGTTCCGGACCATTCTTTGCTTCGAATTGGCCTACCAAGTACGCCGTCCCTGGCCCTGGTTGGCCTTCGGTATCCTGCTTGCCTTCAATTTCCTGACGACGCGGGACTCCGCCCTGGCCGACGCGCTCTACGAAGACTTTTTTGTCAATTCGCCGTTTGCCATCGCGACGACCACGGTCATCGGGACCTTATTTTGGCTGGTGCTGGCCCCGGTCATCGCCGGCGAAGCGGGGGCGCGGGACGTGGCCACCGGCATGTATCCGCTGACCTATACCGCCCCCATTCGCAAAGCTGACTACCTTGGAGGACGATTTCTGGCTGCGCTGTTACTCAATTCGCTGGTGTTGCTCGCCGTGCCAGCGGGCGTCCTGCTAGCGGTCTATTCGCCCGACATGAATGCCGCCGCCGTGGCACCTTTCCGGCCGGCGGCCTACCTGACGGCCTATGCCTTCATCGCGCTGCCGAACGCCTTCGTTGGCACGGCCCTACAGTTCGCGCTGGCGCTGCGCAGCGGCCGGCCGATGGCCGCCTATCTGGGCAGCCTCTTGCTCGTCTTCATGGGCTGGTTCGTTTCCACCTTCGTGCGCTTCGTGTTCCTGGAGCGGCTGGGGATGCTGCTGGACCCAGTCGGCATCAACTTCGTCGTAGAAGATTTGGCGCATCTATGGACGACGACCGAGCGGAAATATCGCCTGCTGGCCCTAGAGGGCAATGTCCTCCTGAACCGTCTGCTCTGGCTGGGAGTCGGCCTGATAACCCTCGCCCTCAGCTATCTGCGCTTCGGCTTTGCCCATCGCCAGGAGCGCATGTGGTGGTGGCGCCCGCTGCGCCGGCGCCCGGCGCCCGCTCCAGCGGAAGTGGACAGCGACGTGCTGCGGGACGAGCCCATCGTCATTCCGCTGTTTGCCCGCACGTTTGGTCTCGCCTTCCATGCGCGGCAGGCGCTAGCTATCGCCGGCACCTCTTTCCGCACGATGGCCACGAGCGGGGCCGGCCTGGCGCTGCTGCTGGTCGTGCCGATGCTGACGGTAGCCATTGTGGTCGACCAAATGGAAGCCATGGGTACCCCGCTGGCCCCCACGACCACCCGTGTGCTGAGCGAACTAACCGCCCCGCTGTCGGCCGAGCTGAGCCGGTGGGTGATTGTCCCGCTGCTCCTCATATTTTTCGCCGGCGAGCTGATCTGGCGGGAGCGCGACGCCCGGCTGGGCGAGCTGACCGACACCTTGCCCGGGTCGGATTGGGCCCCGCTGCTGGGCAAGTTCGCGGGGCTCGGCCTGATGCTCGTCGTCTTCACGGCGCTTCAGATGGCGGCCGGCATGGTGGCCCAGCTGGTGCTGGGTTATCAGGACTTTGAGCCCGGGTTATACGTGAAAGTGCTGTTTGGGCTGCAGTTGCCCGAATACCTGCTCTTTGCCCTGCTCGCCTTGGTGGTACACGTGCTGGTGCACCAGAAGTACCTCGGACACCTGGTGACGATGCTGGCCTACGCGTTCATTGCCGTGCTGGCCACGATGCTGGACATTGAGCACCACCTACTCGTCTACGGGGCTGGCCCGAACTGGTCCTACACCCCTATGCAAGGCTTTGGGGCGTCGCTGGGTCCATGGCTGTGGTTCAAGCTCTACTGGACCGCGTGGGCGTTACTGCTCGCCGTGGGGGCGCGGCTGCTCTGGGTACGCAGCCGGGAAGCCGGCCTCGTCGCGCGCATGCAGATGGCGCGCCGACGGCTCACGCATTCCACCTCATGGGTGGCGGCCGCAGCCGTGGGGCTCGTGCTGGCGATTGGGGGCTTCATCTTCTACAACACGAACGTGCTGAACCCGTACCGTTCTGCTACTGAAACCACGGCCCGGCGCGCCGAGTACGAGCGACGCTACCGCCGCTACGAGCACCGCCCGCAACCGCGGCTAGTGGCCACCACCTTGCGCGTGGAAATCTATCCGGCACGGCTAGCAGTGGAAGTGCGCGGCTCCTACCGCTTGGTGAACAGTAGCACCTATCCTATCGACTCCATCCACGTGGCCACGGGCACGACCGGCGTGGACACCCGGGCGCTGCGCTTCGACCGCCAGGCCACGCTGGCCGTCCGCGACGACGCGTACGGTTACCGACTGTACACGTTGGCGCGCCCGCTGCCGCCCGGCGACACGCTGCAACTCGACTTCGAAATGAGAGCCGCGCCGCAGGGGTTTACCAACCGGGGCATTATTTCCTCGGTGGTAGCCAATGGCAGCGCCTTCACTAGTGCGGCCTGGTTTCCCATGGTCGGCTATCAGCCGAGTCGGGAATTGGTGGGCGCGGCCGACCGGCGGGCGTATGGACTCGCGCCGCGCCCGGTCGTTCCATCGCTCGACGACCCGGAAAGCGGCGAGTCCGCGGCGAGTGGCGGCGGGACCGCCTTCGAAGCCGTCGTGGGGACGGACGCGGATCAGGTAGCAGTGGCGCCGGGAGCCCTGCGCCGGACCTGGACCCAGGGGAAACGCCGCTATTTCCACTACGTAACTTCGGCCCCCATTGGGGGCGAGTGGGCCTTCTTCTCCGCCCAATACGCGGTGTACAAAGGCCAGTGGCACGACGTAGCCATCCGCATCTTTCACCACCCGGCACACACTGCGCACCTGGCCCGCACCCTGCGCAGCGTGCAGGCATCGCTGGACTACAACAGCCGGCAGTTCGGGGCCTACCCGTATCGACACCTGAGTATCATCGAGCACCCCGAGCGTCCCGGCTCATCGCTGCATGCCGAGGCCGGCATGATTTGGCACGGGCAGGGTTTTCCCTTCTGGAAGCCGCAGGACGAAGAGCGGGACCTAGACCAGCCCTACGCGGTGATGGCCCACGAGATGGGCCACCAGTTTCAGCCCTGCTACGCCTTTGCCGAGGGCGCGCCCTTGCTGAGTGAGAGTTTTGCTTGGTACAGCGCCCTGCAGGTAGTGCGAGCCTCGCGCGGAACGGACCAGCTGCGGCAGTTGCTGGCGTTCATGCGGCAGCCTTACCCGTTCCAACCGATTCGTCGCGGCGAATCCTTGCTGCAGGCGCTCGACCCGTACCTGGCATACCGTCGGGGACCCTTTGCGTTCTACGCCCTGAGCGAGTACATCGGTACGGACCGGGTGAACGGGGCTTTACGGCGCCTGATTGCGCAGCACAATTCGGCTGGAGCGCCCCCGGCGACGACGCACGATTTGTACCGAGAGTTGCAGGCCGCGACGCCCGACTCGCTGCAGTACTTGCTCCACGACCTGTTCGAAGTGAATACCTACTGGAACCTGAAGACGGAGCGGGTTGTAGCCACCCCTGCCGGCGCAGGCACTTGGCGGGTAACACTCGACGTGCAGGCCCGCAAGCGGGTGTACGACCATGCGGGCGTCGAAACCGAGGTACCGACCAACGACTGGGTCGAAGTGGGAGTATATGCTGCTGCCAAGGAAGGCCACGACCGGCTGAGCTCGCCGATTTATGTGCGGAAGCATCACCTCCAATCCGGCCCGCAACGAATCACTGTGACGGTGCCGCGCAAGCCGGTCCTGGCCGGCATCGACCCACGCATGTTGCTCATTGACCTAGAACTGGGGAATAATACAGTAGATGTAAAGCCCTGATATTCTGAAGCAGTGTTGGCTCGCTGATCTACTGAAGTTTTCCTCCTTGGCGGCGCCCCCGCCTCTTTTACCTACCAGTCGGTTGCCGTGATCTCCGAAGGATTTAACAAAACCTACGAGGGCTTGCGGTATGTGCTCTCCAAAGGAGATCCAGCAGCGGTAGTCGCGTTGCTATTGCAGTTATTCGAGCCGACAACGTTCGTAGGGGAGGAAATCGACTACGACCAGGTTGAGTGAGATAAGGTGTCAGCAGCCGACTTGCTGGCGGGAACAGCCGTGTATTACCATATTCCGGCTACTGTGTATACCCTGGCAGCGACGACTTTCGCCAGGTCTTTGACTCGGATGAATTAACCTAGGAGTGCACCTACCCTAGCTGGGCATGGGATCGGAAAGTAGGAGAGCATTACGGGTTCAATGAGCTGCACATATTATACGAATTAAGTCGTTTACATGCCATCCTGTCGCTGACCAGTAAGGGGGTATTACTGTATCTGCTCTGTCAGCTGAAGAACGATGATATCTTTCCTGCCTAAGTCCTACAAATTCAGGTTAGCGCCCATGTGGTGATAAACTGCACATATTCCAAGGCCAGTCCTGTACCTTCAATTATGATAAGGGACGAAAATTAGCTGGAACTTGCCGTGATTACCTCTGGCTAGTACGTCTAAAATCCAATTTAGGCAGGCTACTCGCGCGGGCGCGCGCGCCTCCGTTCGGCGCCAAGTCGCTACCGAGCCGCAACCGGTTCCAGTAGTGGTGCTCAGAACGTCTGAAACGACCGCTTCCCCGTGCGAGCATACAGGTTTCTACACGCCTCCATCCACCTAGAGCGTGTTATGCACTTAAAGGAAAAATTGCGGCATCGGCCAAACGGCTAACGCCAAAGGAAACCCGCTGTGGCACTTTCGCCGACAGGTTGGCCTGTTGAATCATTCCATAGCTGCAAAAACAGGCGAAGAATGTGCCTTCATTGGCTGGAAAGTTCATAACACGCTCTAGCTATTGATTCAGGATTAATCAACAGAGCAAAGTGCTAATATTTATGTACAAAGTCATTGCTTAATTTGGATTTATAACTCATTTTGAGCGGCTTTCAGTATGTAATATCATGCTAATTCCACTATGAAAAACCACTGGCGAATTACTATTCCTTTGATCGGGTTAGTTATTATAAACAGCTGCCCGGTGCAAGCGCAGTTTGTTAACAATGTCGTTAGAGAGCTTAAGAGAGGGGGAAAGAATATAGGTAAAACTGTAGAGAAAGGGGTGCGTGACGTCAAAAACACAGCTGGCGTTGCCATCAACCAAGTAGGAAGAGCAACAGGTCAAGCCGCAGCCGTCGCAACTAGAACGGTTGAAAATGGGCTTCAAGACGCAACCAGAACTGCAGGCAAAGCGGGCAAGGACATAGTTGCTGAGACTGGCAGGGTGGGGCACCATACAATCGACTTGGGGGAAGCAGTGGGCATGTACGTGGAGCGCAACGTTAGCGGCACTGTTGAAACCCTGAGTGATGCAGAAAATAGACTTCGTGAGGGTAAAATTTTGGACGCCATGTTTCATGTTGCCCTCGATCCACTAACGAAACAGGAGGAGGCTGCTTTTCTAGCTACGCAGCAAAGCGGTTGGTTGAACACGGCAGGGGCTACAGCTGCAAGTGCGTACGGCGGGCCTGCCGGAGCAGCCGCTTATGCATCGTGGCAGACTTACAAAGCAACTGGTGGCAACGCGGAACTCGCTTTGCGCGCGGGTATTATTGCGGGCCTAACCAGCAACAGCATGCAAGGTGTAGGCGCAATGCCTGTTGATGCTACCAAGAAAGCAGTTTTAGCCGGCTCCATTGGGGGCTTTGCCATCGCAGCAAGTGGCGGTGATGCCGACGACATACGCGATGGCTTTATAAAAGGTGGGGGGATGGTATTGGTGCAGGACGCCTATTTGAATTATACGAATCAACCATTGGATACTTCGCCAGCGACGGGCGATCCCTACTGTATGTCGCCCAGCGATCCGTCGTGTGCCTCATTAAAGAATGCATATTTTAGGGACCCAGACGGCAAACTTCAGTTTGACCCCTCGCGCCTCAATCGCAATGCTTCCTTCGTGGGTATAGGTTCAGACCCCAATAACCCACCACAATTTGGCACATCAATACCCATGGCATCAGACCAATCGACACTTATGCGCGCCGTTGCAAAGGTGCCGGGTATGAACGCGATGGGTCTGTTCCATGACAAATGGGTTGTAAGCTGGGGGATGAGCGCTGCCGCCAACAAAGCCACTATTTTCCCAGCCATCGTGCTTACCTACACGGGCACCGATGCTGCGTTAACTAAACAGATTGCAGAAACTATTGCCTCACAGCAAGGAGCTATACAACGCCCGCAGCCACAAGGCGGAAACAACGGGTTATCGGTGCCCGCCAGCAATAGGCCAGGAAGCCCTCTGCCTTCGGGTATGAATGGGACAGGCCTGGTGGGATTACCGCCTCTTGAACTGGCGGCCTTAGTGGATGAACCTACCCCGCCAGAAATATACAGCGGACGCCATGCAACAGCACCAAGTGGATCAATTTTGTATGTGCGCAATGTTGCTAACGGAGGCATGGTGCGTGTTTACATCATTGGCCCAGTTTCAACTGAAGATAAGAAGGCTGGCATTACTATGCGATTATCACCACGCGCAATGAGCGAACTTTCAGCCGTGGGCAACCAGGTCTGGGTGGAAACTGAATACGAAGACGTGTCATTGGACGCATCTATTATTACACCTAACGGCGATGGCATCGACGACAAATTGGTTTTCAATAACCTCAGGGACGGTAAGTGGCGCCTGACAATTCCATTTCAATTCGGCAATGGCATTACCTATGATAACCGGGACTATAAAAACGATTGGATTCCAAACTTGCCAGCTGGGCCTTATACTTTTTGGCTCGAAAACATAACGCCGGGGCAGATGTCACGGGAGTATATAGGTCGGTTCAACATAGTACGATAAGGGCGTCTCCTACCTTCCCGCATCAACACAGGCCTTTTTCTTGTGAGCTATGGGTAAATTCAGTATAGTCCTGCGTTTTTTAGATTACCACCACTTTATGCGTTCTACCTCATGCAAAAGGTCTAACGCAGGTTAAAGTAGGACCCTGTCGGTAGATTGCAAGCATCGGATACCTTCATGCTGTCTTGCTGCAGGGCTGGGCCGGTGAGAGTGATCGCTTCAAGTCCGCGAACTAGCTAGCCAAGCTTAACGCGGTGTTGGATCCTTGCTTGACCCAGAGCATTTGGTTATGGTCTACAGAGCTGTAATCTGTGCATAGGGTGCTGAAGTGTCCAGCTGGCGTCCTCAGCAGGCTGGCCAGCGCCGGGTTAGTAAAGGTCGAGCTATCCACCTGCCCTGCTCGTCGGTAGGCGTAAGGCGTGCCCACCTCCCGGGCGAAGTCCTGTAGGGCAGCGTAGTCGGGCGTACTAGCTGCTGCGGTGTAGACGCTCAGGCCCTTCGCGAGCAATACATGGCAAGTTGATGGCGGCGGGGCGGAACTATGTGTGGCCGCGGCGATACACGCAGTGAGTGTGCACAGCATACAAGACAGGAAGAGGCGTATTAGATCGGAAGCTACACCGATTCCCTTTCTTCGACGACAAGACTGCTGGTTGAAGAAGGAGATTTAAACAGTTGCTTTCATTCGGGTTGAATCGGCGGCCTCTTCCCTACCCCACCCGGAGTCCGGCACTACCTAAGCGGACAAGCTGGAAGGAGTCGACTATCAGCGGTCCGATACGTGCTTTTATGTAAAACAGGAACGCTTCCTGTAGCGGCACCCATTCCACTCAAAGCTCGGCCGTTTAACCTTTGTACCAAACTTTTAACCAAGGCCAGTGGTCGCGTATTACCCGGGCCTTTTCGTGGCTGACCGCGGCTATGATTCTGACCCGCTTGTCGCGGCCCTGGCCACCCACAGGACATGCACCTTAATTACGCCCCGGCGCAAGCGTCTCCACCCACGCGCCTACGACGCGGTCCGCTATGCCCAGCGCCATCCTGTCGAGCAGCTCACCAGCCGCCTCAAGCAGTTTCGCCGCGTAGCCACCCGCTATGATGGCCTTCTTATAGCAGCCGGGGGATAAATTTACTCTAAGGATATATCCTATATTGCATGTGGCTCAATATAAAACATTTGCTGTTCTAGTGTGGGTCAAAAAGTTAGGCCCAATAACCCAAAGAGCTGTTTGTTTTTGAACTGCCTTTCTGAACCTCATTTTTTTGAGTTATTAGATTGACAGGCTCTAATTTCTAAAGGACCAATAAGTTACGGCTTTTTGAACCTGGCTTGAAATTGCTTACAGTAAATTTATCCCCCGGCTGCTATAAGAAGGCCGTGGTGTTGCCGGGCGTCTCGTTGCTGGCCCGGCTCATTGCGCGGGTGCGGGAGAGCACGGGCCGGTCGCTCTACCGTCAGCTGCAGGCGCGCCTCAGCGGTGCGCAGCGCGACCAGTTGGATGCGCTGCTGGTTGCCTCGCCCGGGGAGCGGCTGACCCCGTTGGAGGTGCTGCGCACTTCGCCCACCCGCGTGTCGGCCCCGGCCCTGGTGGCCGCCCTGCGGCGCCTGGACCAGATTCGGGCGGTGGGCGTTAGCACGGTGCCGGTCCAGGATTTGCCGGAAGCGCGGTTGGCGCGCCTGGCCCGGCACGCCCAACTGGCCTGGGCGCAGCCGCTGGGACGCCTGGGCGAAGAGCGCCGCCACGCCACCTTGCTCGTGTTTGTGCAAACCCTGGAGCGCACAGCCACCGACGACGTGCTCGACCTGTTCGACAACTTGATGACCACGCTGGCCCTGCGCGGGGAGACCCGCCGCCGGCGCGAGCGGCTGCGCACGCTCAAAGACCTGGACGCGGCGGCGCTGGTCTTGCAGCAGGCCGTGCAGCTGCTGCTCGACGACGGGGTGCCGGCCGCGTCCCTGCGCCAGCAGGTGCTGGACACCGTGGGCGAAGCCCAATTGCGGGCCGCCGCCGAGGTCGTGCAACACCTGGCCAGCGACGAGGACCCCGCCCTGCAAGTGCTCAGCGGCAGCTACGCCTCGGTCCGGCGCTTTCTGCCGGCGCTGCTGGCTGGCATTTCCCTGCAGGGAACGCCCTCGGCCCAGTCCCTGCTCGCGGCCTGGCACTTTCTGCAAGCCCAGGAAGCCGGGGGCCGGTGCCGGCCCAAGTGGGCCGCGGCCCCGCGTGCGGTGGTGCCCAAAAGTTGGGCGCGGCGGGTCTTTTCGGCCAAAGGCGAGGTGAATCCGCAGGCATATACCCTGTGCGTACTCGACCGACTGCACCAGGCCCTGCGCCGTCGCGAGGTCTTTGCGCCCGCGAGTGAGCGGTATGGGGACCCGCGGGCCGAATTGCTGCGCGGCGAGGCCTAGGAATCCGCCCGCGAGGCCGTGGCCCGCGCCCTGGACCGCTCCACCGACCCGGCCGTGGAATTGGACCGCCTTCGCCAGCAGGTGCGCGCCGCTTACCAAGAAGTGGGGGCGAACCTGGCCGACAACACCGCCTTGCAGGTGCTGGAAGAAGACGGGCAACCCTACATCGTGCTCACCCCCCTGGCCGCGCAAGCCGAATCGGCCGGCCTCACGCGCCTGCGCCAGCAACTGAGTGCCCGCCTGCCGCCCGTCGAGCTGGCGGCCCTGCTGCTGGAAGTGGCGGCCTTCACCGACTTTACAGGAGCCTTTACGCACCTGGCAGATGGCCAGCCGGCCACGGCCGACCTGCCGCTCAGCCTCTGCGCGGTCCTGCTGGCGCAGGCCTGCAACATTGGCCTGAAAAGCGTCGCCCGGCCCGAGGTGCCGGCCCTGACACTGCCGCACTTGGTCTGGGTGCAGCACAACTACCTGCGGGTGGAAACGCTCACGGCCGCCAACGCCCGGCTGGTCGACGCCCAGGCGCAGCTGCCCCTGGCGCAGCACTGGGGCGGCGGGGAAGTGGCTTCCGCCGACGGCATGCGCTTCGTGGTGCCCGTGCGCACGATTCACGCGGGCTGGAACCGCAAATACTACGCGGCCGAGCGCGGCATCACCTACTACAATTTCACCAGCGACCAGTTCTCCGGCTTCCACGGCATCGTCATTCCCGGCACCCTGCGCGACTCCCTGTTCTTGCTGGCCGGGCTCCTGGAACAGCAAACGAGCCTGGACCCGCGCGAAATCATGACCGACACGCACGGCTTTAGCGAAGTGGTGTTCGGCTTGTTTGCGCTGCTGGGCTACCGCTTCAGCCCCCGCCTGGCCGACCTGGCGGACCAGCGCTTCTGGCGGTTGGAAAAGGAAGACGATTACGGCCCCCTCAACGAGTTGGGCCGCCACGTGGTCAATGCCCGGCTCATCGCCGAGCACTGGGACGACATGCTGCGCCTGGCCGGCTCGCTCAAACTCGGCAAGGTCAAAGCCACCGCCGTCATGCGTACCCTGCAGCGGGCGGGTGCCCTCTCGGGCCTCGGGCGGGCCGTCGCGGAACTGGGCCGGGTGGAGAAAACGCTGTACCTGCTGGCCTACGTGCAGGACGAGGCCTACCGCCGGCGCATCCTGGTGCAGCTCAACCGGGGCGAGGGGCGGCACGCCGTGGCCCGGGCCGTCTTTCACGGCAAGAAGGGCGAACTGCGCCAACGCTACCGCGAGGGCATGGAGGACCAGCTGGGGGCGCTCGGCTTGGTCGTCAACGCCGTGGTGCTGTGGAACACCCGGTATCTGCAACAAGCCCTGGAAGAGCACCAAGCCACAGAAGAAGCCCCGGAACCCGGCGACGTGGCCCGGCTCTCACCCCTGCTGCACGAACACGTCAACATGCTCGGCCGCTACGACTTCACGCTGCCCGAACGCGTGGCCGCCGGCGAGCTACGGCCGCTCCGCAACCTGGCCAACTGGCAGGAACAGCTGGTCGAATTTCCCTAACGTTGTTTTCCGTTCCTACTATTATTGTGCGTCCCCGTATCCGGTGGCAACGGGCACTACCCGGTCCCAACACGCCAGCCTCCGATGTCAGCTCCAGGGCGCTCCCTGCCCGTCAGCCCTGGCGGCTGGGGTTGGCCGAAGGGTCCGCTGGGTAATCTTCGGTTTGTTCGAGCAGGTGCATGGCCCGTACGAGTGGGTCCCACTCAGGGCCACGGAACAGCAGCCGGAACCAGCGCCGGTGACGGTTTTGGTAGCGCACGTTGACGAACAGCCAGCCGGCGGCCAGGGTGAACAGCAGCGTGGTGCCCAGCAGCAGCGCCAGTTGCCAGGGGGCAGCCGCCCGTAGCAGCCCCTCGGTCCAGAAGAACGTCGTCCAGGCGGGCAGCTGCAGAAAGCCCAGGCGCACCACCCACAGCGTGGAGGCTTGCAGTCGGGCCACCCGCCGCTGCGCCGTCATCACCGACTGCCCCGCATCGACGCGCTGCACAAGCACCAGTTGATACAAATAGAGGCCCATCATCAGCTTGGTCAGCAGCACCTGCACGGCGGCTGATGTCAGGAAAAATGGGCTGGCGACGGCCCAGACGCGGTAGAGCAGCAGGTCAACGGCGGCCACCCAGACCAGGCCCAGCAGCACGCCCACCAGCTTGGCCGGCCGTAGCGGCCCCAGCACGCGGGCCAGAGGCGGCAGGACCGCTGCTGACGGGGGCAGGGCGGGCAGCGGAGCATCGGCAGCGGCCTGAGTTTGCTGCCAGAGGTGTTGAAAATCGTCGTTTTGCATGGTCGTCAGGCGGGTTGGCGCGCGAAGCGTTGGCGCAGGTGCTCTTTGATTCGGCTCACTTTGGTGGCCACGTTGCTTACCGAAATGCCCAGGATGTCGGCAATGTCAGCGTGGCTCTTGCTTTCCAGGTACAGCAGCATCAGCGCCTTGTCCAGCTCGCGCAACTCGTCGATGAACTGCTCCAGCTGGCGCAGCTGCTGCTCCCGCTCGGGGGCCTCCGCCTCGGGGGGCTGAGGCACCTCGGCGGGCAGGGGGGCGCGGGCGGCGTGGCGGGCGGCGTGCTGGCGGTAGAACGAGATGGCCGTGTTCAGCGCCACCCGGTACACCCAGGTGGAGGCGGCCGCTTGGGCCGGGTTGTAGCGCGGCAGCGCCTGCCACAGCCGCAGCAGCATTTCCTGTAATAAGTCCTGCCGGTCGTCTTCGTCCCGGCAGTAGGCGCGGGCTACTTTGTGCAAGATGCCGCGGTGCTGCGCCAGCCAGGCCGGGAACTGCTGCGGAGTGGGGGCAGCTGTCATGGGCTACAGGCGGGCAAACCACTCCCGGACCACCTGGAACGTGCGGGCCTCGCGGCAAAGGCCGTTGTGGCTGGCCCCGGCCACCACTTCCACCTGTCCGCGGCTGTGTGCCTGCACGGCCCGGCGCTGGGCCGCGGCGGCAAACACCTCGTCCTGCCCGCCCACCAGCACCAGCAGGGGCCCGGTCACGGCCCGCAGGCCGGCGGCGTAGTGCTCGGGGGCCATGCTGGCGTTGGCGCGATACGAATAGTGCCGCAGCGGCGCGGCGGGCGGGACGTTGAGGAAGAGCACGGGCAGGCTATCGTGCTGGTGCAGTTGCACGCTGTTCAGCATTTTCAGCCCAATGATACGCCCGATATGCACGCGCATGAAATCGGGGCCGCTGGCGGTGGCGGGGCCGGCCGGCCGGGGCGCGGCGGCCAAGGCCGGCGAGTCGTGGCCCAGCAGCGGGGCCAGCAGCAGCAGGCCGTCTACCCGGGGGCCGGCCTGCTGCCCGTAACGCAGGGCAATGCCCCCGCCCATGCTGTGCCCGGCCAGCACGAGCTTGCCCTGGGGCTTGTCGCGCCGGAGGGCCGCCACCACGTCGGCTACGTCATCGGCGTACTGCCCGATGTAGTCCACATCGCCGGCCCGGCCGGTCGAGCGGCCATGCCCGCGCAGGTCGAGGGCGTACACTTCGGCACCGGTCGCTTGCTGCAGTCGACCGGCGGCCTCGTGCAGCGCGGCACCACTGGCCCCCACGCCGTGCAGCAACAGGATGGTGTGGGGAGAGCGGCGGCCGTACCGGGCGGTGTGCAAACGCCCCCCGTCGCGGGCCTTGAAGTAGCGGTGCCGCAGTGGGTAGGCGGCTGCCGGTGCCAGGGCGGCGGGGGGCGGCGGGGCGGTAAACGCTGGGGGCGGGGTGTGCACCATGCGGGTGGCGGCGGCCACCAGACTGTCACGGTTGCCGTGGAAGTAAGCCAGGAAATCCTGGGCCTGGGCAGCCGTGCTAAGGCCCAAGCCCAGCAGCAAGGTGGCGACGAATTTGGACGACATCATAAGGGCAGGCAGGTTGGTGTGTTCTGCCTAATTGTTCGCGCTCCCGGTCGCTATATCACACCAGCCCGCAAAAAATGTTTTCCAGCAGGCTGCGGCTTGACACTAGGCCACGACGCGGCACCCGCGGTAGTGCGCAGGGTCATCGCTTCGTCAATACAATGTGCAATACGGCGAGAAACCACGTCTGAGCAACCGCTCAACTAACACAGCGGGCCGCAAAGGGCTTAAAGCAGTTTTAGCCCCCGCTGATGTAAAGAGCCTAAAAATAGCTCGTTGAATTTCCCTACCGTTGTTTTCCGTTCCTACTATTGTGCGACCCCACACCCTGCCAGCCTCCATGCCGGCCTGGGCCAAGCAAATGCCGCCGCTAGTTCCTCAGGCCCGCAGTCTGTACGATTTGGCCCTGGTGCGCCGCCAGCAGCAATTGCTGCGTCAGCTGAGCGCCACGCTGGAGACGCAGGCCGCCCCGGCGTTTCTCATCGACCACCTCGACAGCGTAGCCGACTTGCTGGGCGAGCTGGTGACGCCTTACCTGGAAAAGCTCGATACCCTGGGCGAGGACGCTACCGAAGAAGTCGAGCCGACGTGGCTTCTTGATTTCTCCCCGCTGCCCATTTTCTGGCGTCCCAGTGACCCGGCCGTAGAGGTAAGCAGTGAAACCGTGGAAGCTTTCGACCTGGTGGCCCGGCAGCCCGATGTAGTGATTGCCGTATCTGGGGGCGCGGCAGAAGTGGTATCGACTCGGCCGGGGGTGCAGGTGGAAATTGTCGATTTCGATGACCTGGGCCAGGAGCAAGGACAGGCCCGGGTACAGGAGCTACTGGGCGGAATATTAGACCCAACCGATTGGATACCGGAATACCCGCAGGAGGAAGTAGTCCAAGCAGAAGACTAGCTATGGCGCAAGTAGCAGGCAGCAGGCTACATATACCAACAAACAGTAAACCAACACGTTCAGTATGCCATCTAGTGTAAAAAACCAGAAGCTAAACCCGGCTACCACCCAGCAGCCAACGGCTACGGGTCTGAGCCAGAACGCGCTCATCATTGCGTCCGGGCAGTACATCACTGCCGAGGATGTAGCTCACCAGTTCAAGGCTGGCCCGCGCAAAGCCAAGGCCCTATTCAAGGAAATGCAGCATCTGTATGGGCTGAAGCCCACGTTCTTTCACCTGGCATTATTCAGCGGTACCAACGAACTCGAAGCAATGATGAAGGACCTCATGCAGGCCCGTAAGCAACGCAACCCCAACGCCTAAAGCCGGCCAGTTTCCTTATTTCTCAAATATGGATAGCAACCAACCAGTACAGCAGCCTTTGCCGTTTCGCTTTCGTGGCTTCACATTTGAGCCGCTGCGCCAGCTCACGGCGTGGGAAGAAAGCCAGGCGTTTCGCATCATGAACAGCCAGGTGCGCATGCACAACCCGGTGCTGCACGATGCCGCCGCAGGGTGGGACTACGAGAAGTTCTACCACGCCGCCCGAAAAGCCGGCGCCGGCGCCATTGACCTGTTTCGGGTAAAGACCCGGCCGGGCCGGGCTTTTCTGCCTGGTACGAATCACCTTTTTTATATCGACGAGTCCTAGCGCGGGCTTTCCCAGGCGGGTTGGTCCCGCCTGGGAGATAGGTAGGCTGCCATTACCTTTGCTCAGAATCCAAACGCCCGGGATGGGCCGTTACCTCCGTCACTACTCCTTATAATAAGGTGTCTAATCTTTCCATGACTGTAGCTCGATTTGCGGGTTGCCTGAGCGCCGCCTTTTGCTCCCTGCTGCCCCTGGCAAGCCAGGCGCAAGGTTACGCCGAAGGCCTGGGCCTGAGTTATGAAGTGTTGCCACTTCAGCTGGCCGGCGATGCCCCTCGCTCCTTCCGTGCCGACGTGTACCGGGCCAACCTGATACTGCCGGTGCTGGCGTCGGCCGACAGCAGCCGGAGTATGTTGGTCGGCCTGAGTCTGGAGCACCTGCGCTTCAGC
This sequence comes from Hymenobacter guriensis, assembly GCF_015773195.1. Lineage (GTDB taxonomy): Bacteria > Bacteroidota > Bacteroidia > Cytophagales > Hymenobacteraceae > Hymenobacter > Hymenobacter guriensis. The sequence goes on along the minus strand of NZ_JADWYK010000010.1, from coordinate 62,925 downwards.
GGGGAACGCCCTGGCTTCCCCGTGGCCAGCGTAACCGGCCTGTTGCCCTTGGTTGGCTACCGGTACCGCGTGTCGCCGCAGCTGGAGCTGACGGCCCTGGCGCTGCCGGCGCTGAACTCGGACCTGCGCCACGTGCGCGCGGCCGACCTTACCTGGGGCGGCGTGGTGCGGGCCGGCTACCGCCGCAATGCCCGCCGAGCGTACCGCCTTACCCTGGGATACCGGCAGCAATTCTATGGCCCCCAGTATGTGGTGCTGCTCGGTCTGGACTGGCAACTCGGCCGGCGCTGGCGGGCCTTTGGCGACTTGCCCACGACCTTTACCCTGAGCTACGCGGCTTCGCCGCGGGTAGCCGTCGGCTTCAACCTCAACGGCATCAACACGGCCTACCGCCTGCAGGCGAGCAACCGCTATTTCCAGTACCAGCAAGGGCACTACGGCCTGTTCGCGGAAACCTACCTCAGCTCGCACTGGGCGCTGCGGGCCACGGCGGCCTACGCCGTGACCCGCCGCCTCGATGTATTCGAGCAGAACGACCAGTGGCCCGCGACCATCGACTACATCGGCCTGGGTCAGGAGCCCACGCCGGTGAACCCTCACATCAATAATGGCCCGGCATTCAAGCTCGCGCTAAGCTACCGCGTGGCTACGCCTTAACCCACTTGCATACTATGTCTGAACATAAAGGCCAGTTTGTTTATGCTGGTACTTCCCTGGCTGAGCTGGTGCAGGCACATTATCGGCTGCTTCGTGACTTTGATTTGGATAGTGAAGTATTAGACCCAAATAGTGAATGCTATTGCAGAGACCTTTATTGGGGGATTTGGTATCTGAGCTTCCGTGACCGTGCAATCGGGGACTGTTATCGGGTAAGCAAAAAGGAAAACGCCACTACCCTGGACAGAATGCTGCACGCCTATCCGTCCCTTCACCAGTACCGCACCAGTGAACCCACAGCGGTAGCACCTTTGGACGTGGAGCGCCTGCTGGCTGCCTCAACGGATTGGGTGGAATCTACGTTGGCGCAAATCCAGCCGGCAACAGCGCTCGGTGAGCAACGGGCTGCCCAGTACCGGCAGCAAGTAAACGACTGCCGCAACCTGGTTGCTCGGGTCGGCCGAAACTGGTTTGTGCGGCTTGTCTAACGTGGACTCTTCCCAACGGGAGGATTTTACGTTAAGTACCCTTGCGCGGAGGGGCCTAGGTAGCCAAGACCGAGATGGTTCAGTGAGTTCTCTAATAAATTGTACTTATATAGGTAATTACTGCACTATAAATATTAATTGTGTTTAATTGGTAAAAGTAGTTTTTTCCGGTCATTAGTTATGATAACGTTTACTTATCGTAACCAATTGTCTACCTTGCCGGCCTAATCATTCGTTCGTTTCGTATCGCTCCATTTACCCTGACCGAATACTATGTCTGATTACGACGAGGGCTACGAAGCCGGCCGCAATGCGCCGAACATCCGCCAATCCATCCAGAACGGTCAGGCAATCGGCAAGGGCCTGGCCACCGTGCTGGGTTTGGGCTTGCGCCTGCTGGTCGAGGTGCTGGTCCTGGCGCCCTTCCTGGTGCTGGGGCTGGTCCTGGCCATGGAGCTGGAATTTCTCGGGCCCGGCTTCGGCTTCGCTCGGCTGCTCTGCATCGGGGTGCTGGCCTACAGCTTCTACGCGCTGCTCTACCTGGTCAAGGGCGTGGCCATCGGCCTGCGCCAGCGCGGTAGCCGGCTGTGGCTGCTGCCGTTCACCATCTGCCTGCTGGTGGCCTGCCTCGTGCCGGCCTGGCTGCTGCATTTGTTCGTGGTGCATACTGCCCACGTGACGCACCTGGTACTGGTCTGGGTGGTGCCGGCCCTGTTTGCGCTCTACACCTATTCGCGTTATCGTTTAACGGAAGACGTTGCGCCGAATACGGTGCTGTGGGCGTACCGCCGCGGCTATCAATGGGCAACAACGTAGCGGTACGCGCGCTGCTTGTTGTCGGCGCTGTTGCACTTTCACCCTAGCGTACACGAAACCGCCTGGTTCGCCGTTAGCCCGCCTTGCTGTCGTACGAGCGTACCTAGTGGCATCTAAGGAGCGCCAGGCTCCACCTCAATGATGAGTCAGCCCATCTACTTTACCTTATTGCTGGCCGATGACGCCCCGGCCGAGCAACGGCCCCTGGTCGAAGCCTATTGGTCCCTGGACAACGGGGCGTTCGTGCACAAAGTCGGCGAGCTGGCAGCGGCTCATGGCATGACCCTCCATGAACTGCAGAAAGTGAGCCGGCAGTATGCCCACGTACGCGTATTTCTGGGCAACTGCCTGGGCTGCGGGGACGACCTGGTGCAGGCCATGCACTCCCGCCACCAGCTGCAACAGGCCCTGCAGGAGTTCGCCCCCCGGCGCTGCGCCGAGTGTCAGGCCCGCTGGGAACGACGGCAGGAATTTGAGCGCCGGCTGGCCGCCGGTCACGTGGGCAATCCGCTGGGGGAAAATGCCCAGGCCCTGCGGCGGTGGGAGCAGCTGCCGGAGCCCGAGCTGGCCCTGCTCCGGACGATCGTTCAGCTGAAAACCAAGCGGGCCATCTTTGCGCACCTGCAGCCGCAGCTGCAACAGAACCCGCAACAGGTATGGTCCCTGATCAATAGTCTGGAGGCGCGTCACCTGGTGACCACGGAACGAGCCTATGACCGAACCATTACTGGATTTCGGTATGCGCCGGAGTTGGAATCGCTTTGGACACCGGACCCCGCCCTCAAGCCCGACCCGCGGACCGGGCAACAGCTGCGCCTGGAAATAGTGCCGGTGCCCAGCAAGCATGCGCACTACCTGCCGGACTTCGCCGGCGCGTTTGTTGTCGCGGCGCCGGTGCACCTGGTCCCGGGCACCCGCTACGCCTACACTGGCTGGCTAAATACGCGCAAGAAGACGATTACCCTGGAACTAGGCCCGCTGGCTGAGATGGAATATTACCCCGGCCCGGACTTTACCCGGGCCGAACCCGAACTGCTGGCCAACCTCCTGGAGCGCTTCACGGACGAGCTTCCCCAGTCTGATCCCTCCCTAGCATGAGTACGCAATTCCCCCAGCCAGCCGCCGCGCACCAGGTCGGCCCGGCGCGCAGCGTCAACGAATTCACCCAGGAAGCGGCTGACTACCTGATCCGCAGCCAGCAAGGGGCCGTGAACACCCAGCGGGCCTACGCCGGCGACTGGCAGCGGTTCACAACCTGGTGCCGGGCCTACGATCGAATAAGCCTGCCGGCGGAGCCGGCTACCGTGGGGGCCTTCCTGGTGCACCTGGCTCGCGAGAAAAAAGTGTCCACGGTGCAGCGACACCTGGCCGCCATCAGCAAGGCCCACAGGCTGGCTAAGCTGCCGAACCCGGCGGCCGACGAGACGGTGAAGGACCTGCTCAAAGGCATTGCCCTGGAAAAGAAAGTGCGCCCCAAGCAGGCCCAGGCCTTTACCCTGGCGCATTTCAAGCGGGTGGTGCAGGCCATTCCCCAGGAGCGGCCCGACGGCGTGCGCGACCGGGCGCTGCTGCTGCTGGGCTTTGCTGGTGCCTTCCGCCGGGACGAGCTGGTGAAGCTGCTGGTAGAGGATCTGACCTTCGACGACGACGGGCTGCTGATCACGCTGCGCGAGAGCAAAACCAACCAGCAGGGCCAGGCCGAGGAAAAGGCCGTGGTGTACTCCTCGGACCGGCGGACCTGCCCCGTGCGCGCCCTGAAAGACTGGCTGCAGGTGCTGGAAACCAACGGGCGCCACAGCGGCCCGGTGTTCCTGTCCTTTAACAAAGGTCAGCGGTTGGGCCGCAAGCGCCTGAGCGGCGTCTGGATCAATGAGCTGGTCCAGCGCTACCTGGGCGCGGCGTATTCCGCTCACTCCCTGCGGGCGTCCTTTGTGACCATTGCCAAGCTGGGGGGGGCGGACGACTCCAAAATCATGAACCAGACCAAGCACAAGACCACGGGCATGATCCGGCGCTATACCCGCATCGATAATGTGCGCCAGCACAACGCTGTCAACGATTTAGGCCTGTGAGCAATTACCTGCACGCCTAATCAATCAGTTGCTTAGTAGCCAAAATTCGAGAACCATGTCTCTGAACAGAGTTGACTATTTAACCATCGAAAAAGTTGATACGCTAGGTGAGTATACAGCTCACTATGGCAGTAGGCGGTTTTACGATGTGATGCTTAAACCAGTGCTCAAAGTGAAGAGCGTAGAGGGCAAAAATGAGGGCTTCTTGCTGCTGCCTGGCTATTTGGATAAGGATATTTTTTACCCCTGTCCACTGCGCATCATGTATATGAAGCTGTACCAGATTACCCAGCAGCAAAGTGGAGAAGGTTACACCCGCAGAACAAGCGTAGAAGCTCAGATAGAAGTATATGACCAGAGCCTAGCTAATCATATAAGCCATCGGCTAGTGCTGACTAACACTGGCTCTACCGGATTAGATTACATGCAGTTCAATCGCATTTTCAATCTAATTAACCTGTATGTAGATGCTGGTAACCCCTTGGAGCAACTGAACCTGGATGCTTTTACCCAATATGAACCGCGTGAGGATGATCGATCTACGCTGTTAAGAGCGATCAATTCGTTACAGTTCGAGTTCTTTGAAAACAGTCGGAATGTGGTGGGGAAGGATAATTTCTTTTGGGAGGAAGCTGAGGTACGGGCAGTAACGAATGACCCGTATTTGCAAAAGATCATCTTGGACGGCTTACGGAAGAATTGTGAATCCCTGTATGTCAAAGACGATCATCTACTGCTGACATTTGCCCACGATAGGGCTTATTCCCCCTCCTTCTCCAGGAGAAAAATGGAAAGCAGACCAGGGGGAGACAGCAGCATTAAGGATAATGTCAAATTCGAGCTAGCCAAGATGTATGATAGCCGTACGCACTTACTCAGTAAGTTGAAAAAGCGGGCTGCCACCACGTAACTTGTTACTTCGCTCGCACCCCAGATATGCTGAGGCAAAATGCTCATCTGCATTTTGCCCCATAATTACGCCTATATTCAATCGGTGCTACGCACCGAAGATTGGGCGGCGTGTGAAGCTGAAAAGGCACTCCACGCACGGAGCCAGCCTAGCGAAGGGCTTTACTGAAAATTGTAGTACATGATGGAAAACACTTCCCATACCGGCCGGGGGCCAATGTTTTTTCAATTAGAGGAGGATAGGTACACGGCCCAAGGCAAGGGGCATGGGGTGCCATCCGGCCTAGCTGCGCTGGACCGCGTAACAAGGGGCTGGCAGCCGGGTACGTTGACGGTTGTTGCAGCAGCTCCTTCCATGGGCTGCACATCCTTTTTAGTAAGCTGCATGAATGAGGCAGCAGTGTATTTTGGCGAGCAAGTCGCCCTCTTCTCCTTGCAACATTCCAAGGAGCAGATTATCCGCAAGTGCTTATGTGCACTCGGAGAGGTGGCGTATGAAAAGCTGCTGAGCGGTTTGCCCGACTACACCTTTGCTGAGCTGGCAAACAAGGTGCAACAGTGGGACCGCATAGCAGCTGATAAGCTCTACATCCTAGACGAACCGGCCCCCTCCTTAAACCAGATTCGCGCCCAGGCGCGGCAGCTCTGTGGGCGAGGAGTGTCCTTGATTCTGATTGACAATCTGCACCGGTTGAAGGTGCCCGCAAAGGTTCGGGCGTTCTGCAGCAACCGCGAGCAAGAAATCAGCTATTTGGTGCGCGGGCTCAAAACGCTGGCCCGGGAGTTGAAAGTGCCTATCGTTGTGGTGAGCCACCTGAACCGATTATTGCGCGACCGGCCTGCACCTTCACGTCCTCAGTTAGGAGATTTACGGGACTCAGGTAGCATCGAGTACGAAGCGGACCTGATTCTATTTCTGCACCGCAATGAATATTACGGGGAGAGTGAAGATGAAATGGGCAATCCCACGAGAGAGGTAGCGGAAATCATCGTGGCTAAAAATGCCTTTGGTTCCCGGGAAATAGTGCAGGTGCAATTCAAGGCCGAGTTCGGACGATTTTCAGATACAGGATCGAGTCGGCTAGAATACCCTTCAATGGGGTCTTTCGGTGGGCAAGAGGACCCAAAGCCGCCATTCGATGACGTTCCTACGTCCCCTCACACAATCAAGCTTCCACCACGGGGTAACTAACGCTGACGGCAGGTGCTCTCCAATGATTTAAGTTTGTAGCTTCGTTGCACCCAGGTTCATTATTATAAAGGGCTGATAAACTGGATATGGTAGTGTTGTATTGTATTATAACGTTCGTTCCGTGAACTATAACATTTGATCCGTTAAAGCAGATCCTACTATTTCGCTAATAGTTTCTCTAGTACTGTTACCTTGCTTGCAATGGGAGTTGCATAACTCTACTGGATAAGTATTTAAATAGGAAGTGCGCGCTACCTTGCGGGCCAAACTAGCACCGGAATTTGCCGCCGTACAGTACGGCAACTGAATTGCAGTCTTTTAGGGTACACATATGAATGATGAAACCCTGGCCCGGCTGATCTACCGGGCAAATGGGGCCTATGGACAGGAAGTGCTAGTGGAGCGCCCCTTGACGGAAACAATTTCCTGGGGCCGCATCTGGCTGCAGGCGCCCCAACCTGATGAGAGCGATTTATTGACGCCGAACTATTACGCCTACCTGATCCGCGACCAGGCCCAGCGCTGCGTCGGCCTGGTCATCGACCACGGGGAAAAAGATCTGCACGTATACGTGCCGCCCCACCGGCGCGGCCGCGGACTAATGAGCCAAGCCCTGCGCGAAGTGATTCTGCCACACCTGCTGGGCCGGGGCGACCGCACCGAGCAGCTTATCACCATCAGCCGCAACTACGGGCAAGCTACCTTCGAAGCGGCCGCCCGGGCCGCCCGCGCCGCCGGCTTCGAGCCGTTGGAGCTGGGTGAGCAGGCAGAGGAGAACACACTGACCCTGCGCTACCGACCGGCGGAGGCAGATGCCTTGCCCTGGATCGAGGGCCGCAATACGTTGCCGACCATGGAGCGAGTGGGTCAGCTGCGCCGGCAGCTAGCATATCTGGCGAGTCGCCTACAGTTGATTGGTGCGGAAGTCGAACTGCAACTGGGTGACGAGGTGCTGACCGACGACATAGCCAATCTAACGCGAGAAGTACAAGACCTTGGGGAACGAATAGAAACAGCTACCTGGGCCGTTGCCCGTAACCAAGGCCATAGACTATAGGTTGGGGGGTTGGTTTCGCCTGCCAAGGTTGCTGTGGCTGGCTCAGCTGTAGTAATGGGCGAATGATGGGTGGCCCTCACTTTTTGTTTACCCAAACACCTTAGTGCAAATGGCTAACACGTAGCAGAGGACTACCTTTACTATCAGGTCACTTATCCGGCTTTTACCCGCTGGATCGATCTATAGACCTCAGTGCATAAGCCGACCTGAACTGTTTCCCGATGTCGTTAACTACACCTGGTATCGCCTCTACCGACCTGATTAACATCTACTTCGATGCGCATATGCCGGCTGATTTGCTGCGCCGTTACAACATATATCACTGTCAAGCTATCGGCGACCAGGTCTTACTGGCTGAAGCAACGCCGAGTGGACCAAGGATATTCTTGGCGGATCACTTAACCGGCCTCTATTTACTTGACACGGCAACACTCCTCCAAGGCTCCTCTCTACCCGACTCAACTTCAGCTTCTTTAGAGCTGATTAACTTAAATATACTGCCAACGGGCCTAGATACGCTAAAAGCGAATCCGTTGCTTGCTGAGCGTGTATTCCTGGTCGATGACTACAATCAAGAGGTAGTTAACCCAGACTCGCTGAGGCAGCAGGCGTTCCGTCAGGCGGAAAAAGCTGGGGCCTCTCGCAGCCTTACCGGCTTTTTCGGTTTTTTGGTTGAAGAATGTCTTGGTGGCCAGTTAGAAGTAACGCTCACCGATTTAGGCGTCAGCTTCTCAACCGAAGTGGGCAAGGATAAGCCTATCCTTGTGCGGCGCTCGTTGAAGCAAGCTTCACAATTGAATCTGCTCCGGGTTGTGACAATGGCCCCCGGCAAGGCTACTGTACAGTTCAATCGTCGCTACATCACTGGCGTTGATCATTCCATTGCTCCAGCGTTCTTTTCTCTGTTCTTTTACTAGAAGCATTAAGCATAATGAAACAGACCTTCCAAGTTGTATTTACCGTTGAGGTGACCGTGGATGACATCACAGAACAGATTGCAAGGGATCATTGGAGTACGCAAGAAGGAAAGCTGCTGCAGAACTCAGAAACCAGAGCTGTAGTAACGATGCAACAGCAGCTGCTAGCAGCTCTCAAAAACAATCCAACCCTGCTGCTGGAATACTTCAAAGTTGAAAGCCTGCTTGCCGTCACAGAGGCAGCTTACGAGGATATGTGTGACTTCACGGGCACCGATCCTGAGACTCAGGTACTGTTGAATCAAGCAGCCGCGAGCATACCAGCCGACAGCCAACAGCTTTTTCAACGAGTGCGAGACGAGGATTGGACGGAAGTGGGCTATAGTTTACTGGAAGAGAGCTTTGGCAGCGAAGTAGTTGCTGTGTCGATCAAACCTGTTTAACAAGCTGCTTCCATGTGCCTGAAGAAAATGTGCCGTTAAGTCTGTGGGATAGGAGCAATAGATTCCTGGAAGCTATAGGACCTAGTTTAGCGGCTACTTCGCATGCGGTATCTGTAGTAAAGATAGAAGTACGGCAGGCCGACTTATATCGTCTCCGCTTTCGGCAAGCGAACATACCCATGTTTCTGATAGGGCTTAATCCATACCAGTTTCAACTTGGCATTGCCTGTTCCGTACCGTTGCAGCCGAAAGTGACCAGAAACGCTAAAGCCTTCCGTACGGACAATGTACTTGTTCCAAGTACTATCAACGATCGTTATAGGGTAAGGCGTAGCGTTATAATGGCCCTGCTTCCGGGTACCTTGTTTCTTACCGGCCGCAACATGCAGGAGTTCCGGCTCCGTTAGTTTGTAGAAGATCAGGCATTGGATTGCGCCTCGTAAGGCATGAGTAAAGTTTTTATTGCCTCCGCCTAGATAGGCTACGGCCGATTCACATTGGATGCCGGTGTTATACTCGTGTCGAGTAATATCGATAACGATCAGGAAGTCATTATTCCAGGTACACTTAATTACCCGATTTTTGCCCAGCAGAAAATTAAAGAAGAGAATTTCCTTTGCTGGGAGAACGCGTAGGATCTCCAGATCAAAGGCCTCCTCTACTTTAATATTCCGGATGACCTCCTGGGCCGACTCGGTGAACAGCAGGTTCTCAATCGTCGGACTCACCAAGGAATGCCAGATGCCTTTAATAAGCACTTGTTTTGCCGCTGGATCATCATCTCCGAGTGCCTCCAGCAAAGGTTTGCTCACGAATGTTTCCAGTTCTCTGAGCGTCGAAACACGGGACGGGTGTTTTAACTCCAGTCCCAAGTAGTGTTGTTCTACTATGTGCATGCAATAGCTTTTGCGAACGTGCCGGGAAAGGGTTCTAAGGTGGCCGGCCCTCACGCGAACCCTAAGGTACTGAACGCGGTGGCTGTATGCTGCCCTTACGAATACAGTAGACCCTGAGATACCCGAAAATTCGCTGCCATTAAGCAACGAGTAATTGCTATGCAACAGCTACATTCGAACCAGACCCGCTACGATGCCTACGACTGCTTCTTATCTGCACAAACGGCGGTTTGTCTTTGCTATGGACGAGCAGGGGCAGGTCGTGCACGTTGCCCAGGCGCGGAAGGTCCGCGGAGTGCAGTACTTCTGCCGGGGCTGCCGCCGGCCCCTATCCTTCTGTAAGGGGCCCAAGCGTACGCCTTATTTCCGCCACCAGGCCCGTATCTGGGCGCCCGGTGAGCACTGCGATTACCAGGACGAATCGCATGCTCACAAGCAGGCCAAGCGGCTGCTGCAGGAGCGGCGCTGGGTGATGACCCCAGCGGTACACCCCCATCCGGCACCCGGCTACGAGGGCCGGCTACCAACCTTGCGCCCGCCGCAGCGCTTCGAGGCCGACCAGGTGCTGGCGGAGCGCTCCTTTTTTGCTGCCCCCGACGGCCGCATCTTTTACCTGGCGCAGGACCAGCTCCATACACCGGCCAACGGCCGCGAGTTAATTTGCCGGCCGGATATCGTCTTTGCCAATGCCCAAGGGCAGGCCTTGTTGCTGGTAGAGATACACGTTACCCACGCCGTAGACTACCAAAAGCTGGTCGGACTGCAGCGCATGCAGCTCAATACCCTGGAAATAACCATCCCTATCGCTGCCTCGGACCGGGAGATCGAGCGGCTGCTGGATGGCGTGAGCAACCGGAAATGGCTTTACCATCATGAGCGAGAACACCATCCCCCCTTTGGAGCTGATGCATCCCCAGCAGCGGGCGTGGCTCCAGGCCCTCTACACGCGCTACCAGCACCAGGCAGTGAGTCCTACGAGTGCCAGCTCTTCGAGCTTAGAGAAGGCATTAGAGCACTTCAACGCTTTATGGCAGAGCCTGGCGTGTGCGCCTGTCTGGCTGAACTCGACCGAGTCCGCGCAGCGCAGGAGCGAGCGGACAGCGCAGCGGAAGCAGAAGCTGACCGAGCGGATGCAGCAGCTGAGGCAGACGAGGAGCGCGCGGATCAGGCAGCGTATCGAGAGCAAGCAGCGCGCGCTATTGACCCACTTGAACAGGAGCAAAGCCGACTTGACCGAGAGCAAGCAGCGCTTCGAGGAAAGCAGCAAGACGTTAGCGCAGCTACAGGGCGAACACGCGGACTTATTGCAACAGCAACAGGGGAGCTTTCAGCAGGCGGTGGAGCAGCAAGTACTGAAGCTCGGCGCCGAACTGACCCAGCTCGCCGACTCCTTGCGGATGCTTTGGGAGAAGAACGAGAACGAAGCCGCCTGCTTGGCCGAAGACGAACAGAGCTGGACCAACGACGAGAACGGTTTCATCGCATCCGAGCAACTAACCACCGACTGGCAGACGAGGAGCAGCTTGCTGGAGCAGAAGAAAAAATACTTGCACAGCTGGAAAAGCAGCTTGCAGCAGAAGAAATCCTCGTTGCACAACAGGAAGTTACGAGCCAGCTGCTCCAAGCCGAGCAAGCCATCCACGTTCAGCAACTGGACGCCAGCCAGCAACGAGCAGAGAGCGTATTGGCTGCGGAAATCGAAGCCTTTGCGGGAGCTGTTGCGCAACTATGTGCAGCTGAGCGTACGTTGTCAGAACTTAAAAGCCGAGCTGTTCAGCGGCGGTTTTCTTAGTGAAGATCCGGTGCCTGACCTGCCGGCCCGCTGGGTAGATGCTCCTGCGGGCTGGTAGCCGTGCCTACCGGTCTACTTCCCTCCTTCCCCTCTATGGTGACTACCAAACCCTATTCTGCCTACTACCCTAACCGGAATGCCGGTCAGCATCACTTCGCGCGGCATAGCAAGCACCGAGAAGCCTTTCACGCCTATTGTTTCGGCCCGAAAAAAGCGTATTATATCGATGAAGCCAATTTCGGCACTACCTACGATCGTGGCCATTTGTCGCTTCGTGAACAGGTGGAGCGCCAATACACCTGGTCTGAATTCCGGGCCTGGGAAGAGTGGCAGCAGGGTGGACGGCAGATTTTTGATTTTTCTGCCGGGCTGCTGGAGATGCTGGAGCTGACTGACGCCAGCCAAGTCGGCGTCGAACGACTGCGCTTGCCCTATCCCCGGCTGTACATGGATTTGTCCGCTGCCGGCCTGCACCTAGCGGGCGCAGATTCACCCCGGATAGAGGGCGTGTACCTGCTGGAGGATACGACCGACTTAGTACCCGGGGGGAAGCTGCAGGACCGTATGATTCACCTGGAGTTTACGGGGGAGTATATGCCCCATTTCGCCCACGTCAATGAGCACCTGATAGAGCTGGCCGGGCGGGGCTTCCATACCTATACCCTACTGCAGGACGTGGACGAGCGCGGCGCCGAGCCGCTCGTATTGCCTACCACCATCGGGAAGGTCGTCGCGGATGCCACTCGCACCTTCGCCACCTTCCTGGTAGAGGGCACCGACGAGCAAACCCAAGCCAAAATAATTGACTTGCACAGCACTTTTCTGGCCCGTACGGTTAACCTGATCGTGAATTGCCTGCTGTACCTGATGTATCCAGAGCGGGAGGTGAAGCGGGCGTTTTCCCCGGGACTGCCGGGACACCTGGCCACCCGTTTGGCAAAAGCCACGACGCGCCGTCGGCGGCAAGTAGCGGAGGCTGACCTGGCGACCGCAGGATACACCCGCGTCACCTTCGTCGGCAGCAACATCCCTACGCGGGCTGAGCGCACCGCCGGGCTGCCGGGTGCCGTGGCCCCGCACTGGCGCCGCGGGCATTGGCGCAGGCAGCGGTTAGGCCCCAGCCTGCAGGAGGAAAAGCTGCTGTGGATTCAACCCACCCTGGTCAACCAGCGGGAAGGAGAGCCGGTAAAGGGCAGGGTATACGGGGTGTAGCTGCCGTGTACAACTGTTTACCTCCTACGCTTACCCTTGACCTATGAGCGAGAAAGCTGTCTTTACCTTTACTCCTTACCTGCCTGCGTTGGATAAGTTTTGGCAGGCCTACGCGTCGGAAACCTTTCTGGCGGACGTGCCACGTCCGAAGCCCCAACGGAAGGCGAAAGCCGCGCAGAAGTGTCGCTTCTGCGGCCGCAACGGGCTGGAAACGAAGTTTAAGCACAAAGCCCACCTGATTCCCCGCTTGCTGGGCAATGAGCACTTGTTATCGGACTTTGAATGCGACGACTGCAATCTGAAATTTTCCGCGTGGGAGAATGATCTGGCCAATTATCTCGGCATTTTTCGGACGGTGCGTGGGGGTACTGGAAATGCTAAGTTGCCGACCTTTAAATCCAGCGATAAGCTGGTTACGGCCCGCCCCGGAACCTTTATGGGCGTTCCTGGAAGCATTCTGATTGAACGAGCTGGCCTCGATAATGACGCCTTTACCATTCGGGACGAGGAAGGCATAGCGGAGATTAAGGTGGCCAAAAACCCCTATATCCCGATCAATGTCTACAAAGCACTGCTAAAGATGGCGCTGTCGGTGCTGGATCAGGACCAGGTCGGCCACTACAAGCCGCTTTTTCAGCTACTCGACGGCCAGATGCCGGATGCCCTGCTGGACCCGGCCCTGGTGGTGCACCACACGATGCCCAGCGGTCATTCCCTGGTACATCCCCATTGCTTTATGTTTCGCAAACGCGAAACACAGGACCGGCAGTTTACGCACCAGTTCTACCTGCGCTATCAGCACCACGTGTTTTGCGTACCGATTCCCTTTCACACAGCAGATATTGAACTGGGTCTCTTCGAGGGGGAGCAACTGACCTTGCGCTGGTGCCCGCCGCTGTTATTCAAGCCACCGCAGGACAGCGACGAACGTTGCCGGACACAATACGAGGAGCTACAATCGCACGAGGTGGTACGCGAGGAGGAGGTCATGGTGATGCAGATGACCCCGGGAGCAATCTCAAACAGTGTAGCGCTAGACATACAAAACGGCCGGCCTGCGCCGGCCGTGTTTGACCCCAAAGAGGTAATCAAGATTCATTTGGTGCCGCGTGGGTCCCAGATACAGTTTCCTGAGCAGGATGAATCAACGGGCAATAAATAGTAGACTGCGGGCATTCGTCAGCTAGCAAGGCCCAAAATTTCAGCAGGTTTAGTAAGCCGAATGCCTGCTCCTGCAGCAGTATTGCCGAATAGGTCAGCAATACTGCTGCAGGAGCAGGCATTCGGAATCATTAAGCGCTTTCTTACTGCGCTTTCTTACTATCAAGGTACTTAGACACGTCCGTTTTCACCTGCTCTATCAAGTTCTCGACGTAGTTAACCACGAAATCATAGCCCTCTTCCAGTTTGGGTTTGATTTCGGCAGCTAGCTCATGTGCCTTCTCGGCGAGGTTATCCGTGGTGACGCCGAACTGATCTGCTAACGTGTGTAAGTGAAGTTTAACGGACGTAGGCAAGCCTTTAGGAAAATCGAAACCGTCCGCTTTAGCCAGCTTGCTATTTTCCATATGCCGGGTTGAAGCGTTGCCGCCGGAGATTATCCGGGTATGGGAAGAGTTAGCAGGCCCACCCCCATCGATTACTGGTGCGTCCGCCGGCAGGTTCGCGCTCCCACCATCAATGGAGCCGCGGAAATAGTTGTCGTCGTGTTCTGAGTCAGGCTGCATAGTGTGGAATGGTTGAGTATGAAGAAAATAGCGCTTACTAATAAACCCAGGTGAAAGTTTCGTCTAAAAAGTTACCAGTACCAGTTCGCTCTCTTCAACAAGCAGTCTGTAAATGTGCCCGCTACGTCTAGTAGCGTCATGCAGCGTCGAGTGTTCCAGTAGTGGCTATCAACTCGGCCTCATAGTAGCAATCCCAATGCCCGTCATCAAGCCGGTACACGTTCACGCGCACCAGGTAGCCGGTTAACGGCTGCCGTTCCTTTACCTGGCCTCGCCAGAGTACCTGGTACGCGGTGGTATTTTCCCGCCAGATCCGCTCGCCCAGCCTAAAGGCGAACCCGTCGCCAGCGTGGAGGCCTGCCGTTTTCAGCGGAATTTCATGGGGAGTGGCCGCAACGGCATCTTGCTGGCATAGCTCCTCATGCCAGGCCAAAAGTTCCCCGCACACCGGGCAAAGCGCGCACTCCTCCAGGGGGACATCATCCACCCATTGCGACTCTGTAACCCCGACGGTTGGTTCCAATACCAGTCGGGCAGGTGCTTTCTTTCCGCTGACCATATGTGTTGTATACAAGGAATGCTATGGCTAAATGTATTAGTAAAAATAAATAAAATTAACGCAGCTGCAGTATGCATAAACCTTTATTGGTCTTGTAGCTAGGGCAATTGGTAATCTGTGTCAGCGAACCATTGACAATAATTTTAGTATACTTGGCGCTACACCTGTTTGTATCTGCTGATGCCTACCGTTGAATTGCTCCCCCTTTACTGAGCCCGCTACGACCTTATGGCTGCCCTTATTTGCCTCCCTGGTACCCGCTGGCTTTCCTTCGCCCGCCGCTGATGAGCTGGAGGGGCTGATGGATATGAACCGGCTACTTTTCCGCCACCCGGAGGCAACGTACCTGGTGCGCGTGAGTGGAGAAAGCATGAGCGGGGCGGAAATTCACGCCGGCGATCTGCTGGCCGTAGATAAGCACCTGATGGCCGATCACAATCATATCGTCATCGGCGTGATAGAAGGCGATTGCACCGTGAAGCGCCTGGTGCGCCGGGGAGCCAGCTGGTGGCTGCAGGCGGAAAACCCAGCGTTCCCTGACTACGAAATCACCGACCCGGACCAGGTACACATCTGGGGGGTAGTCACCCACGTCGTGCACGAGCTGATTCCGGGTAAGCTCACGGCGCTGCTGCGCAGCCGTGACTGAGCAGCGCTTAACGGCTAGCAGGAGCAGTACAAGGGGCAGCTGCTTTGCTTTTTCCCCTACTGCCCTTCTTGCGCTATGTTCGGCTTAGTTGACGGCAATAATTTCTACGTAAGCTGCGAGCGGGTTTTTCAACCTCGCCTCAATGGTCGGCCCGTGGTGGTCTTATCAAATAATGATGGCAATGTCGTAAGCCGCTCGCCTGAGGCCAAGCAAATCGGGATTGCCATGGGGGCTCCCTATTTTGAAATCCGAGGGTTGCTGCAGCAGCAGCGCGGCTATGCCCTCAGTTCAAACTATCCGCTCTATGGCGATATAAGCAGGCGGGTGATGGCCCGGCTCGCTGACCAGGTGCCTGCTATCGAAGTCTACAGCATTGACGAGGCTTTTCTGGATCTGCACGGCCTGACCAAGTGGCTGGGTTCGCTTGACGCGCACGCCCGGCGTATGCGCCGCGACGTGCTGGCCTGTACCGGTATTCCGACCTGTGTAGGTATGGCCACCACCAAAACGCTGGCGAAGGTCGCCAACCGACTGGCCAAGAAGTACCCCGAGCTGGAAGGTATCCTTCGCCTCGACACGGAAAGCCGGCGGGAGCGGGCGCTCCGCGCGCTTCCCGCCGCTGACGTGTGGGGCATCGGCCGTCAGTATGCCCAGGTCCTGACGGCCCACGGCATCCGCACGGCCTGGGACCTGGCAGGTGTCGGGGAGACCTGGGCCCGCAAGAACCTAGGCGGCGTCGTTGGCTGGCGGCTGATCCAGGAGCTGCGAGGCCAGCCCTGCCAGGGTTTACAGCCCTCGGAAGACGGGACCCTGAGCCGCCAAAGCCTTCGTTGCTCCCGGAGCTTCGGGCAACCTCTGACAACGTTCGACGATGTATGGGGCGCGCTGAGCACTTACATGGCTAAGGCCGCCGAAAAGCTGCGGACCCAGGGAGGGCAAGCGCACCTGCTCACGGTCTTTATCTGTAAGAGCCAGTATGATTCCCGCGTACGGCCGCCGTATACCCGTTCTACCACGCTCACGCTTCCAGGAGGAGCTACTTCTGATACCCTATTGCTGCTGGCCTATGGCCGACGCCTGCTGGAACGGATTTATGAGTCAGGTCACAGCTACGTAAAGGCTGGCGTTGTGCTCGACGGACTGGAGCCCCCGGGCCGTGGACTTCAGTTGGATTTATTTGCCGCCGCTGGGTCAGCCTCCCCCGCAAATGATGCTAAAAGCAAGGTGTTGATGCAAACAATTGATGCCGTGAATAAGCAGTTCGGGCGTAACAGTGTTCGGCCGGCCAGTTCGGTTGCCAGCGGGAATGCCCCCCCGTGGCAGAGCAAAGCGCTGTGGCGTACACCCGCCTATACCACCCGGCTTGAAGACCTGCTGGTAGTTAGGGTGTTGTTAAACAAATAGGGGAAAACCTCCGACTCGTCGGCAAAACCACGTATTTTCAGCAATTAGTGCTCTGATGGATAACGTGTTACTCGGAGCGCGAGCAAAGCGATAGCCTTAACGTTCGTTTATGCTACATTCTATCGATGGCCTTAAGGGACGTGTAATCCTATCGCCTCTCGATACTCATACGGCGAACTTATACCTTATCACTAGCATCTAGGCTGTTCAGCTGCCGAGTCGGAGGTTTTCCCCTATTTGTTTAACAACACCCAAAGGTGTAAAGCTGCTTCAGGGGCGAGAGTAGCTCCCAGGTTCGGGACGTCGACCAGGTCCGCCATCTCGGCTTCCGTGAACCGCTGCAGGCGCTGAAATTTGGCCATCCGCTTGTGGAGCGACTCCCAGCGGATGGGAAAGGGCCGGCCCCGGGCGTTGTAGTCGTCGATGAGCAGGCGCGTCGCCGGCAGATTCAGAAACGCGGCCAGGGAGCCGTCCGCCACCGTTTCGCGGAGCTGGTCCACGTCCTGCCGCTGCTGCACGTGCAGGTTCAGGTCCTTGTCCTGCTCGGCCATCTCGTCCAGCAGCTGAATGCGGTTGGCGACGTAGATAAGCTTCACATCTTCGGGCAAGCTACCCTCGCGCAGCAGGGCAGCCAAGCTGCTGGTTTTGCCCAGGCCCGTACCACCAAGCACGAGTTTCAGACCCTGCTGGTGTTCGGTGATGGCGCGGCGATAATAGTCGGTATAGTGAAAGCTCATGCAGGCAGCTTATGACGGGTGAGACAGCGGGGAAGGCGCTGCAAATAAAGGCACAATTGCTAATGAAATTACCACATTTACTTTGTCTAAAAAAATTAGTAATTGAGTGGAGCATTAAGAACGCCTCCTAGGCCACTGCTGAAGCACTTTGGGCTGGCCAGAGTAAGAGGGCTATTTCTTTCTTCGGAGCAGTCAAGCTATTGTTAGCCAGCGCGGAATGACCTTTTTTTGTTGCGTGCCTCTCTGGCAAAGGCAGCAAGAGTCTTTTTTGCGGGCACCCGGTGAAGACTAGGACGACTTGTTGAGAGTGGGGCTGATGGTTTGCCTCCGGGTGGTAAAGGCGTTACTTTGTAGACCCGCCCAACTGTTTGCTTAAGCAAATGGGCCGAGCTTCCTGCTTATTCTTCAACTACTGTTTTCGTGACCTCAAGCCAACACACTGCCCTGGTGAATTTTATCTGGGGAATTGCCGACGACGTGCTCCGGGACGTCTATGTGCGCAGCAAATACCGCGACGTCATTCTGCCTATGATAGTGCTGCGGCGCCTCGATGCCGTGCTCGAACCGACCAAAGCGGCCGTACTAGCCCAAAAACAACTGCTCGATGACTACAACATCACCGAGCAGGATGCGGCCCTGTGCCAGGCCTCGGGCCAGGCCTTTTACAATGCCTCGCCGTTCCGGCTACGCGACCTGCAGTCGCGGGCCATCAAGTCGCAGCTGGAGGCCGACTTCCGAGCTTACCTGAACGGGTACTCGGAGAACGTGCGTGAGATTCTTGACAAGTTCAAGTTCAACAACCAGATTCCGACGCTGCTGGACGCCGACGCGTTGGGCTTTCTGATTGAGAAGTTCCTGGCCCCCGGCATCAACTTCGCGCCCACGCCGGTGCTGAACTCGGACGGCAGCGAGCGGCTGCCGGCGCTGGACAACCACGCCATGGGCACCGTGTTTGAAGAGCTGATACGGCGCTTCAACGAGGAGAACAACGAGGAAGCCGGCGAGCACTTCACCCCCCGCGACGTGGTGAGCGTAATGGCCGACCTGATATTCAAGCCGGTGGCCGACCGCATCAAATCGGGTACTTACCTGGTGTATGACGATGCCTGCGGCACGGGCGGGATGCTGACCGCGGCCGAGGAGCGCCTGCACGAGCTGGCCGCCGCCCAGGGCAAGGAGGTGCAGATTCACCTGTACGGGCAGGAGGTGCAGCCCGAAACCTACGCCATTACCAAGGCCGACTTGCTGCTGAAGGGCCAGGGCCAGGAGGCGCAGAACTTCACCTACGGCTCGACGCTGAGCCGCGACGGGCACCAGGGCATGGAGTTCGACTTTATGCTGGCCAATCCGCCCTACGGCAAGAGTTGGAGCAAGGACCTGGAGCAGATGGGCGGTAAGAAGGAAATCAGTGACCGGCGCTTTGTGTTTCCCTACCAGGACGACCCGAAGTTCAGCCTGCTGACCCGCTCATCGGACGGGCAGCTGCTGTTTCTGGCTAACAAGCTGGCCAAGATGAAGAGCAAGACGGCGCTGGGCTCGCGCATCGCGCAGGTGCACAACGGCTCGGCCCTGTTTACGGGCGACGCGGGGCAGGGTGAGAGCAACATACGGCGCTGGATTCTGGAAAACGACTGGCTGGAGGCCATCATCGCCCTGCCGCTGAACATCTTCTACAACACGGGCATTGCCACCTACATCTGGGTGCTGAGCAACCGCAAGGAGGACCGCCGCAAGGGCAAGGTGCAGCTGATTGATGCCAGCAGCTGGCAGCAGCCCCTGCGCAAGAACCTGGGCAAGAAGAACTGCGAACTGACCCCGCAGCACCAGGCCCGCATCGTAGAAGCGTTTATGACGATGGAGGAAAGCGAGCAGAGTAAGCTCTTTCCCAACGAGGCGTTTGGCTACCACAAGATTGTGGTGGAGCGGCCGCTGCGGTTGCGGGTAGAGCTGACAGCCGAGCGGCTGGCCGAATTCGGGAAGGTGTGTGGGCTGAACAAGGAAACAGAACTGCCCTCCGTGGTAGCGGCCGTAGCCAAGCAACTGGGCATAGGACCGCAGCTTGATTTCAACGCGTTTGTGGCCGCCGTGCAGGCCGAGGCTAAGGCCCAAAAGCTGCGCTGGACGAGCAAGCGCGAGAAGCTGCTGCAAACGGCCCTGACTGAGCGCGACGAAACGGCTGCGCCCGTTTTCCGGCAGGTGTGGCGCGAGGGCGACGAGTTCACAGCCGAGAACCCCTTCCCTGAAATCGACTGGCGCGGTCCGGGTGAAGACGGCTGGGAGTACGCGGGCTACTTCTCTCACCCCGCCGATAAATGGGCTACGGTGATGTACGAGCCCGACCCGGAGCTGCGCGACACCGAGCAGGTGCCGCTGCTGGAAGAAGAAGGCATTACGGGCTTTATGCGGCGCGAAGTATTGCCCCACGCTCCCGACGCTTGGGTGGATGCTACCAAGACGCAGGTAGGCTACGAAATATCGTTCACGCGCTACTTCTACCAGCCGCAACGGCTGCGGACACTGGACGAAATTGCGGCCGACATCTTCGCGCTGGAAGCAGAGACGGATGGGCTGCTGCGCGACATTCTTACTACCCAAGAAGCTTAGAAGCTACCCTACTCTAATGGCTACGATTGAAGGAAAAACGCGCACCGTGCGCGAGCTATTGAAAAGCAAGAAATACGAAGTCGACTACTACCAGCGCGGATATAAGTGGCAGGAGAAGCAGATGCAGGAGTTGATAACGGACCTGACCAGCCAATTTGCCGATCAGTACAACGAGGAGGACGGCCGTAGCGCGGTGCGTAACTATAATCCGTATTTCCTGGGCTCCATCATTGTGAGTGACACGGCGGAAGGGCGTTTTCTGGTGGATGGCCAGCAGCGCCTGACCAGTCTAACCCTGCTCCTGCTGTATCTGCGGCGGCTACAGGCGGAACGGTCTGACCGGGTGAACGTGGATGAGCTGATTTACTCTGAGGTGTACGGAGAGAAGTCGTTCAACCTGAACGTGCCGGCCCGGCAGGCGTGCATGAATGCTTTGTTTGAGGGCGAAACGATAGAAGTTACGCCGGCTACCGACGAATCGGTCCGCAACCTGCTGGCCCGCTACGAGAATCTGTCGCAGCTTTTCCCGGAGGAATTGAAGGGTGCGGCGCTGCCGTACTTCATCGACTGGCTGCTGGAAAACGTGAAGCTGGTGGAAATAACCACGGACTCGGACGAGAATGCCTACACCATTTTTGAAACGATGAATGACCGGGGGCTGTCGCTGACGCCCACCGAAATGCTCAAGAGCTATCTGCTGGCCAACATACCGGATACCGCCACCCGGCAGGCCGCCGAAACGGCCTGGAAAGACGAAATAGCGCGGCTGCTGGTGTATGGCAAGGACACGCAGGCGGAGTTGTTTAAGACGTGGCTGCGAAGCCAGTACGCCGACAACATCCGGGAGCGGAGCCGGGGCGCGGCGGCTCGCGACTTTGAGCGCATCGGTACGGAATACCACCGCTGGGTGCGCGAAAAGGACGACAAGCTGCAGTTGACCCCCGGCGCCGATACCGCCCGCTTCATTCAGCGCGATTTTCTGTTTTATTCCCGCTGGTACCGGGCGCTGCTCGATGCCAGCCGCAGCCGTACGACGGGGTTGGAAACCGTGTTCTATAACGCGCAGCAGAATTTCACGCTGCAATACTTGGTGCTGCTGGCCACGCTACGGCCTACCGACCCGGATGATGTGGCCCGGCGCAAGCTGGAACTAACGGCCCGCTACCTGGACGTGCTGCTGAGCTGGCGCGTGTGGTGCGGGCGCAGCATTGGGTACGCGACCATGCAGTACGCCATGTTTTTGGCGGCCAAGCGCGTACGCGGCAAGGATGAGGCCGCGCTGGCCATCGAACTGCGTGCGATGCTGGCTGAAATACAGGAGACGCCGGCCACTGGCCCGGTGCCGACCCTGAACCAGCAAAACCGCAAGTCCCTGCACCGCCTGCTGGCCCGCCTGACCGACTACCTGGAAACGCACGCGACCGACCACCCGGGTCGCTACCCCGAATACGTGAACAGCACCGGCGGCGGGAGCTACGAGGTGGAGCACATCTGGGCGAACCACCCGGAAGACCATGCCGACGAGTTTCCGCAGAAAGAGGACTTCCGGCAGCACCGCAACCGTATTGGGGGCTTGCTGCTGCTGCCCAAGAGCTTCAATGCCAGCTACGGCGACCTGGCCTACTCGGAGAAGCTGCCGCACTACTTCGGGCAGAATCTGCTGGCCAAATCCCTGAATCCGAATTGCTACGAACACCATCCGCGCTTTACGAACTGGGTACAGCACACCGGGCTGCCGTTTGTGGCCTATCCCACCACTTTTGACCGGGCGGCTCTGGCGGCGCGGGGCGAGCTATACCGCCAGATGACCCTGCACCTGTGGAGCCCGGCCCGCCTGATTCCCGTGCCCGAAACTGCTGTCGCCGTATGAACCAGTCCCTATCAGCCTATCCCGAATACAAGCCCGCCGGCCTACCCTGGCTGGCGAAGGTGCCCGCGCATTGGGCAATAAAGCGAGCAAAACAGGTATTTCGCACCATTGACCAACGCTCAGAGACGGGCGCAGAAGAGAAGCTAACCGTGTCGTCGAAAAACGGCGTAGTGCCGCGGCGTGAGCAGAAGGTAACTATGTTCATGGCGGCATCTTACGTGGGCCATAAGCTTTGCTGGCCTGGTGACTTGGTGGTAAACAGCCTCTGGGCTTGGGCGAACGGTCTAGGATTCGCAAAGCACCACGGTATTATCAGCACGGCATACAGCGTATATCGCCCACTACCAGAGTATGGAGAAGCCGGGCCTTATCTGGACTATCTTTTGCGCTCATCGGCCTTCCAGTGGGAGTTTCAAATCGGGTCCAAAGGCATTTGGATTTCCCGTCTGCAATTGACGGATGACACCTTCATGCGAATGCCAATTCTGCTGCCCCCGCTGCCCGAGCAGCAGCGCATCGTGGCGTTTCTGGATGGCAAAACCCGGCAGATTGCGCGGCTGCTGCGCAACAAGCGCCAGCTTATCAAGCTGCTGACGGAACAAAGGCAAGCCATTATTCAACGGGCTGTGACCCAAGGAGTAGATGCTGATGCGCAGCACAGAGATTCAGGTGTGGCATGGTTGGGAGAAGTGCCGGCCCATTGGGAAGTAAAATCTCTCAAGCAAATTACTGAGCTAATTCAAACTGGGCCTTTTGGAAGTCAACTACATGCAGAAGACTACATAGAAGGAGGCATTCCAGTTATTAATCCTTCCCATCTCATAAATGGGAAAATTGTACCTGATTATAACGTCGCAGTATCCGAGCAATTTCGCATTCAATTAGAACGGCATACGCTTCACAAAGGAGATATTGTATTTGCTCGTAGAGGCGAGATGGGACGTTGCTCGCTTGTTACAGATGATTCAGAAGGATGGCTCTGCGGCACTGGGTGTTTGAAGGTTATCTTATCCAAGAAGATGGTTGTGCCGCTCTACATTTCTATTGTTCTAAGCTCACAAGGTATCAAAGACCTGCTTGTTTTAGAGTCAGTAGGCTCAACAATGGATAATTTGAATACCTCGATTTTAGGGAGACTACAGCTTCCTGTTCCGCCGATTGAAGAACAGGAAAATATACTTGAGTATATCAATCTCAAAACTCGCCTTATCGACCAAACCATTGCCCGCGCCCAACGTGAAATCGAGTTAATCCAGGAGTACCGCACCAGTTTGATTGTTGATGTTGTTACGGGCCGGGTGGATGTGCGGCATCTGGCCGAAGCAACCAGCGGCGCGGAACTGCCTGCCGAGGACGAGTTGGATTTGGAGGACGAGGAAAGCGAGGAAGAACTGTTAATCGAAACCGAAGATGGAAGAGACTGAAGAACTAGCTCTGTCGGCCGACTCGCCAGAACCCCGGCAGGACGTGCGCCTGCTGCGCTCCATCACACTCAACAACGTCTTGTCGTTTGGTCCCAAAACGCCGCCGCTGGAACTGCGAGCCTTGAACGTACTGATTGGGCCGAACGGGTCAGGCAAGTCCAACCTGCTAGATGCCCTGACTCTGTTCAAATTTGCGCCGACGCGCATTGGGGAAGCCGTGCGCCAGAACGGCAGCACCGTAGGCGACTGGATTTGGAAAGGTGACCCAACCGGCACTGCCGTAGTGGAGATTAAGCTGACCAATCCAAACCCAAAGCTCCAGCCGCTGCGGCATCATCTCAAATTCAGGGAAACGGGCTTTCGGTTTGAGCTGAATGCGGAATGGATTGACAGCGCCCAGGTTTCAGCGGGAAGTCACATGACGTTGCCTTATTTCGTCCGAGGCGATAAGCAAGGCAACTTATACAAGAGAAAGCAGGAAACCCACCACATGGACTACTCGGTGGAAGACCCCGACCAGTCCATTCTGGCCCTGCGGCGTGACCCGGTCCAGTATCCGCAATTAAGCTACTTAGCCCAGCTCTACGAAAAATTCCGCTTCTATCGGGAGTGGACCTTCGGCCGGAGTGCTGCCAACCGACAGGCTCAAAAACCCGATGTGCGCAACGACTATTTGGCTGAGGACGGGGTGAACTTGGGCTTGGTACTGAACCGGCTGCGGCGCAATTCTGAAGTGAAGGCCCGCATTCTGGCGAGCCTGAACGAGTTGTATGAAGGCATTACAGATTTCGATGTAGCGTTTGAGGGTGGCACGGTGCAGGTGTTTCTGCAGGAGGGAAAATTTCCCATTCCGGCGGGGCGCCTCTCGGACGGCACTTTGCGGTTTCTGAGCCTGGTCGTTGTCTTGTTAGACCCCACGCCACCACCGCTGATTTGCCTGGAAGAGCCCGAACTGGGCCTGCATCCTGATGCGGTGCTTACCATCGGTAAGCTTATTAAGGAAGCGTCAGAGCGCACCCAGCTGATTGTAACTACCCATTCCGATATTCTGGTAGACATTCTGGGCCGTACCCCGGAAGACATTATCGTATGCGAAAAGCACGAGGGAAAGACAGAGATGACGCGGCTCGAAGCATCAGAATTACATGGATGGTTGGAGCGATACAGCCTCAGCCAGTTGTGGACCCGTGGACATTTAGGAGGTAACCGCTGGTGAGAACAAAAAATACCCTGACCCTCTACGTAGAGGGCGGCAACCGTGACAGCCGGGCAGCCCTACTGGAATGCCAGCAAGCATTCAAGACTTTTTTGGAGCGTGCCGGCGTGCCGGCACGCGGCTTCACCGTCACCGCCTGCGGCGACCGCCGCACCGCGTTTGAAGACTTCAAATTTGCTGTGGAGCAGGGCGAAAACGCGCTGCTGCTCGTGGACAGCGAAGCTGGCGTGGCAACCGACACAGGCACGGGCCAGCCCGTGACCCCGTGGCAGCACCTGGCCGGCCGCAACGGCGATGGCTGGACGCCGCCCGTCCAGGCCACGGCGGTTCAGGTTCACTTGATGGTGCCCACGATGGAGGCCTGGCTGGTTGCGGACAAAGCCAGCCTGGCGGCGTATTACACCGGCAAGTTCGGCCGGGAGGCTTTCAACGAAAGTGCGCTGCCCCGACGCGACGACGTGGAGCAAGTCAGCAAAGAGGCCTTGTATGAGGCCCTGCAAAATGCCACCCGCCCCAACCGCAGCAAAGGCCCTTATCACAAGGGCAACCACTCGTTTGAAATTCTGAAAACGCTGAATCCCCAGGTTGTGGCGCGGGGCTCTTACCATTTCAGGCGCTTACTCTGTCATTTGAAAGCCGCGCTGCAAGCCGCTTCCATGGCCTGGCTGGACTGCGCCGAATTCACCGCCTGATAATTACCGCCGTTGCCTTCTACTATCACCGCATGAAACCAACTGATACGAGCGAAAAAGGGCTGGAAACCATTGTCGTAGAGTCCCTGCGTGATGAATCCCACTACCTGATAGGGGCTTCGAGCGACTACGACAAGGCGCTGGCGCTGGACCTGCCCAAGCTCTGGGCGTTTCTCTTGGCTACGCAGCAGGCGACAGTCGATATGCTGCGGTTGGAGGTGCCGAGCGAGCGGCAAAAGTTTCTGGAGCGGCTGCGGGGCGAGGTTACCAAGCGCGGCGTGGTAGACGTGCTGCGCCAGGGCATTAAGCACGGCCCGGCTTCGGTGGCGCTGTACTATGCTACCCCTACTGCCGGTAACGCCGAGGCTGCCAAGCTGCACCAGCAAAACGTGTTTAGCGTCACGCGGCAGCTGTTTTACAGCAGCCAGCACCACAACTCGGTGGACGTCGTGCTTTTCCTCAACGGCTTGCCGCTGCTGACGATGGAGCTAAAGAACAGCCTGACCAAGCAGACCGTAGCCGACGCCGTGACGCAGTACCAGGAAAACCGCGACCCCCGGGAGCTGCTCTTTCAGCCGGGCCGCTGCCTGGTACACCTGGCCGTAGACGACCAGCAGGTGAAGTTCTGCGCCGCGCTGGCGGGCAAAGCCTCTTGGTTCCTGCCCTTCAACAAGGGCTACCAGCAGGGCGCGGGCAACCCACCCAACCCCGAGGGCCTGAAAACGGACTATTTGTGGCGGGCGGTGCTGACCAAAGCCAGCGTGGCCAACCTGGTCGAGAACTACGTGGCGGTGCTGGAATCCACCACCGAGCAGGGCAAGAAGCAGCGCCAACCCATTTTTCCGCGCTACCACCAGCTCGAAGTCGTGCGGGCGCTGCTGGCTGATGTGTTAGCCCGGGGCGTCGGGAAGCGCTACTTAATTCAGCACTCGGCCGGTTCGGGCAAGAGTAACTCCCTGGCCTGGCTGGCGCACCAGCTGGTGGGCTTGCAAGAGGCCGGCAGCCCGGCCGCCGTGTTCGATTCCGTGGTGGTGGTGACGGACCGGCGCAACCTGGACAAGCAGATTCGCAACACCATCCGGGGCTTTGCGCAGGTGGGTTCCGTGGTGGGCCACGCCGAGCGCTCGGGTGACTTGCGCGCCTTTTTGCAGGCCGGCAAGAAAATCATCATCACCACCGTGCAGAAGTTTCCCTTCATTCTGGACGACATCAGCGGCGAGCTGCAGGGGCGCCGCTTCGCGCTGCTCATTGACGAGGCTCACTCCAGCCAGGGCGGCCGCACAGCGGCCAAGATGAACATGGCCCTGACCGGCACCGAGGATGAGGAAGAAGAGGAAACCACGGAAGATAAAATCGTGGCCCTCATGGAGTCGCGCAAGATGCTGCCCAACGCCAGCTACTTCGCCTTCACGGCCACGCCCAAAGGGCGGACGCTGGAAATATTCGGGGAGCCTTACCCGGACGGCGAACACACCAAGTTCCGGCCGTTCCACACCTATGCCATGAAGCAGGCCATCCAGGAGGGCTTTATTCTGGACGTGCTGCGCAACTACACCTGCGTGGCGGGTTACTACCGGCTGCTGAAAAGAGTGGAGCATGACCCGGAGTACGACGAGCAGAAAGCGGCCAAGAAGCTGCGGCAGTACGTGGAGGGCCACGACCGGGCCATTCGGCGCAAAGCCGAAATCATGGTCGACCACTTCCACGAGCAGGTGCAGCACAAAATTGGTAAGCAGGCCCGGGCTATGGTCGTGTGCAACGGCATTGCGCGGGCTGTGGAGTACTACCACGCCATACAGACCTACCTGCGGGAGCGCGGCAGCCCCTACCAGGCCCTGGTGGCGTTCTCGGGCGAACTAGCCTACGGCGATAAGAACGTGAGCGAGGAAACGCTGAATGGGTTTGCCAGCGGGGATATTGAAACCGAATTCCGCACCGGCGACCGGCGCTTTCTGGTGGTGGCCGACAAGTTCCAGACCGGCTACGACGAGCCCCTGCTGCACACGATGTACGTGGACAAGCCCCTAGCCGGCATCAAGGCCGTACAAACCTTGTCACGCCTGAACCGGGCGCATCCCAAGAAGCACGATACCAGTGTCCTGGACTTCTTCAACGACCAGGCAACGATTGAGGCAGCCTTTGCCACTTACTACCAAACCACGGTGCTGGGCGGGGCCACCGACCCCAACAAGCTTCACGACCTGCAAAGCGCCCTCGACGGGGCCGATGTCTACGACGAGGCCGACGTGGAAGCGGTAGTAGCCCTGCTACTGGCCGGCGCTCCCCGGCCGCAGCTCGACGTGCTGCTGGATGTGTGCGTGGCTCGCTACCAGGCGCATCTGGATGAAGCCGGACAGGTACAGTTCAAAGGCGGAGCCAAGAGCTTTGTGCGCACCTACGAGTTCCTGGGCACCATTCTGCCCTACCACTACGCCCCCTGGGAGAAGCGCAGCATCTTTCTGAACCTACTGCTGCCCAAGCTGCCCTCTCCGCAAGACGACGACCTGGCGCTGGGTATTCTGGAGGCCATTGATATGGACAGCTACCGGGCTGAGCTGCAGGCGGCACAGGCCATTACGCTGGTTG
Source organism: Hymenobacter guriensis (assembly GCF_015773195.1). Taxonomy (GTDB): domain Bacteria; phylum Bacteroidota; class Bacteroidia; order Cytophagales; family Hymenobacteraceae; genus Hymenobacter; species Hymenobacter guriensis. The sequence continues at coordinate 35,006 of NZ_JADWYK010000010.1, read as the reverse complement.
AGCAGGACGCCGAGATTGCACCCGTCGAGCTGGGCCAGAGTGGCTTTGTAGCCGAGCCGGAAATGTCGCTGCTGAGCACCATTGTCAGCCAGTTTAATACGCTGTTCGGTAACATCTCCTGGCAGGACAAGGACAAGGTAGTCCAGATTATCACCCACGAACTGCCGGCAAAGGTGGCGGCTAACAAAGCCTACCAGAACGCCATGGCCAACTCGGATGAACAGAATGCCCGCATCGAGCACGACAAGGCCCTGCAGGAGGCCGTACTAAGCTTCCTGAAAGACCACACCGAGCTCTTCAAGCAGTTCAGCGGCAACCCCAGCTTCAAGCATTGGCTTACCGGAGAATCATTCCGGCAGACATACTTACCGCCTGGGCAGTAGTCAAGCAGCTACGCAGTGCGGACCGTCGCTCAGAAGCGGGCGTGAATATCAGGGTTGCTTCGTTTAGAGTAATACTGGTAACACCGGTAATACTAGTAATACTGGTAACACGAATACATCTCTGTATTAGATGAAGCTCTAATAGCCAATATGTTATTCTGATAAATGTCTTTGGTGATGAAAGGTATATGCAAGTTGTATGAAGTAGAGGATGACCTGCGAGAGAGCCATGTCTACCCCAAGTTCGTTGTTGACTACCTGAAAAAGACGGGTTCTAATTACCTGCGCCGAGTCACGGCCTTGGTTAAAAGTTTGGTCCAAAAGTTAATCGGACGGGCCCGAAACCTGTTCCCAGTTGAAGGCGAAAAGGGCTTCGATGTCAAAGCGGAGCGAGTCTTTGAGGGCATCATCCGAGAAGTCAAACTCGCCGTGCAGGTTGATGTGCTGCCAACTCACGGGCGAGCTGGCGGCAATGGCGTCGGCCACCGCCTGGCGCTCGGCCGTCGGGGCCTGGAATAAATACTGATTGAGGTAGAGACAGTTCCAGCACACAATCGTGTTTTGTACGAGCTGTTTGCAGGCGTCAGCCACCTGCTGCTCTTCCTTGCCGGCGTAGGGAATCTGCCCGTTTTGGCCGTAGAACACGGCCCGGGCGAAGGTATGCGTGCTTTCGAGCTTGTCCAGCTGGTCGTCGATGCGCTTGCGCAGGCTTTGGTCGTCCATATAACGGAGCAGAAACTCGGTGCGCACCACCCGGCCCAGCTCGCGCAGGGCTAGGTAGACGGGGTGCTGCTGCGAGTAGGAATTGAGTCGGCGCAGCACGGTGGAGGCCGTCACGTGCTTTTGCTTGAGGCTCACCACCAGCCGCCGCCGCGTATCCCACTGCGCCTCGATAAGGCCCTGGTCGATGTACTTGACCGGCGCCAGGCCGTAGGCCGTCAGGTCGGGCACGTCCATGCCGGCGAAGGCGTAGAACTGCTGGTCCTGAAAGGACTGGATGCGGGGGGCGAATTCGATGCCCAAAAAGGCAGTGAGCGCGAAGTTGACTTCCGTGAAGCCGTGGGTGTCGGTGCTGTGGATGGTGGCCTCGACCACGTCGTTGTGCAGCAGGCCATCCACCAAATAGGCGGCCTCGCGCTCGGACGAGCTGAACGTGGTCGAGTAAAAGAGCCGATGGCGGTCGTCGAGGAAGCCGTAGGAGACGATGCCCTTTTCCTGACCAAAATACTTGTACGAATGCGTGGCGTGAATCGAATCAACGGCCACGTAGTACTTCTGGCCATCGGAGGAGGTGTGCACCGCCTCGGGGTGGCGTTGGAAGAGGCGGCTAACGGGCAGCTTGCCGGTCAGGGCCACCACGGCGTCGTTGGCCCGGCGCAGGTTCTCGAGCGAGAAGTACCAATTGACCGCGTTCTCCAGGGTGGCCAGCGCCACGTGCTTGGTGGCATGGGCCATGCGCGTCAGCCCCAGGTTGCAGCCGTACGCCATGAGGCCCGCGAAGAATACCCGCTCCGCGGGCCGGGGCGGCCGATTACGTGGACTCCAGTGGGTGAGGCAGCTGGTGAAGTGGCACTGCTGGTTAACGGTGTGCAGCACCTCGTGCAAGGAAATCAGGCCCGGCCCGGGAAACAGTGGCCGCGCTACCGGGGCGTCCTCGTCCAGGGGCCGGGCCGGCGTCAGGAAGCGGGGCCGCCCGTTGGCGCGCGCCCGCACGCCGGGGTTGGTGCCGGCGTCCAGTCGCTCACAGGTGCGGGCGAAAGCGGTGGCCAGTTTGGCTTGCAACCCGGCCAGCCAAGGACCCGGCTGGCGCAGGTGCACGAGGTCCGTCTGCGCCAGTAACGCGTCCCGCTGCCGCTCCCAGGTGGTGGCCTCCAGCAGGTAGGTGTCGAAGGGGCGGTAGCGCAGCGAGTGGGCCAGGTTCAGCTTGCCGGCTTTCAGGTGGTCGGCCACGTGGCCCGCCAGCAGGGCCTTGTACAGGGAAACAGGGCTTTCGGCTTGCGCCAGGGCGGCCCGTTCCGCGGCTTTCAAAAAGGTAGTCGGGGGATGAGCGCTAACCTGGCCGTCCCGCGCTCGGTACTGGGCAAGGGCTTGGGCCAGCGGGCTGTCGGCCGCGCCTTCGTAGGCCACGGTGCGCAAAATCTCGCCCAGCCGGCGCTGGAGGGCGCGCGAGCGCTCCTCCACGACCTGATAATACGGGCCGATGCGACTACCCCCGCCCCCTTGGCGCAACTGTTGCGCCGTGTGGCCCAGTTGCGCAAAATCCGCCACGGCCGGGGTTTGCAGCCAGGCCAGCAAGGCTGTCACCTTCTCCGCGTTGGTGCGGGCAAACGAAAAGGCGACTTCTTCCAGCTGCGCCAGGGCCGCGCCGTGGCTGACCACCCCTTCCAGTACCTGGCGCAGTTGGCTAGCCGAGTCCTGCTGCTGGCGGTAGACGCGCTCTTGCGTTTCCCGCTGGGCGGCGTTGCAGTGAGTTTGCACGGCTTGCAGGAGCGTTTCGGTGAGCAGGTCGCCGACCTGGTAGTACTGGTAGACCACGAAGCAGAGCACCATCAGGTACTTCTTGTCGGCCTGCTGCTGCACCTGAAACACCTGCGTCCGCTCGACGTAGCGGGCGTAGAAGCGCACCACTTCCTCCGATAAGTCCAGGGCCTGCACCACGGGGTACACCTGGGTGAACAGCGTCTGGAGCACGGCGTAGTCCTGCACGTTGGCGCGGATAGCCATCGGGCGCATCAGCTCCAGGCTGCGCTTGAGTGTGGTCAGCCGGTAGGGCCGGTGCGAATGGGCCGGGGCTTCTTCGGGCGTGGTGAACAAGGCATCTAATTGCTGGCGCACGGCCGGCGTCAGGTGGTGTGCGAGCTGCGTGATGAGCTGTTGTTCCACCGTGCGGAAAGCCTCGGTGACGAGGCCGGCCAGCGCGGCGTAGGTCGGCACTTCCCAGCGATGGGTGCGGATGTAATCGGCGGCGGAGTGAAACACGGCCACCGGGTACATCTGCTGGCGGGCAAAATGCGTCACTTGCTGCCGCACGGCCGCTTCGACCTGCTCAAAGGGCGGCACCCCGAATTGCTGCAGAATCTGCTCCCGGTGGTAGAAACGGGTGACCTTATCATAGCGCGCCCACTCCACCGCTCCCAAGCGGTAATGCTGCTGCACGTACGCCTGGTCAGCCGCCAGGAACCGGTCAATGGGAAAGAAGCGCCCGGTCGCCTTGAAGTAGCCGACCTGCAACACGAAGCCGCCCCGGCTGTGCGGCGCCAGCAGCGTATCCAGAAACCGGGTAGCCCAATCGGGCAACGCGAAGAAGAGTTGCCGTTGCGGCTGATTGAAAACAGGCGGCTGGTCGAAGGCGCGACGCTGAGTGGCGTCAAGTAAGGGAAGGTGACGGGCCATTTGAAGGAAGTAAATCCTAAAAGTAGCCCGTTGGCTTGTACAGTGAAACGAACGTATTTCTGTACAAGTTAACCTGAGAGACCCGCTGGGGTAAAGCAAAGCCGAAACCAGCTGATTTGGTACAGAAAACTTGTTCAGCAATCAAAGTACAAACAAGGGTACCTTCGCAACGGATAAACTGTACTTTACCCCATGAAAATCGGCTACGCCCGCGTCTCGACCCGCGACCAGAACCTGGAACTGCAACTCGATGCCCTCACCAAAGCGGGCTGCGAAACCATCTACCAGGAAAAGGTGTCCGGGGCCAGCACCAGCCGCTCGGAGCTGGAGCGGCTGCTGACACAGCTGCGCACCGGCGACACGGTCTACATCTACAAGCTCGACCGCTTGGGGCGCTCGCTCAAGCATCTGCTGCAGGTGGTGGGTGACTTCCAGCAGCTGGGCGTGGGCCTGGTTTCCCTCACCGATGCCATCAACACGACCTCCGCCCAGGGCCGGCTTGTGTTCAACCTCTTTGCCTCCCTGGCCGAGTTTGAGCGGGAGCTGATTCGCGAGCGTACCCACGCCGGGCTGGCCGCAGCCCGCGCCCGGGGCCGGGTGGGCGGCCGTCAGCGGGGCCTCTCAGAGCAGGCCGAACGCACGGCCATCATCGCCGAGACGCTCTACCGCGAGCAGCAACTCGGCGTCAACGAGATTGCCCAGCGCCTGCACATCTCCAAGGTTACCCTTTATAAGTACTTACGCCACCGAAAGGTGGTCATCCACGCCCACCGAAAGGCCGCCGGCACGGCCACCGATTAACTCGTATGATTGTGCTGCCTTTCGGTGAAGGGTAGCTGGAGCAGGAAGCAGGGGCACCACGTTTAACTAAACGCGCGGCTGCGGCCTCGACGTTGCACAAAAGAAAGCGTGCCCTGCTTCCGTTTTGCCTGAAGACTGCACAGTATGGAGGGAGCCTAAGCCGTACGCCGGCATCCCGTATTTGCACGAGACAAGTTGTGGCAAAACCCTGGCCGGCTTATGGTTTCACCTGCTTACTGTGTGCCCGATGCCCTCCACTAAACCTGTGAGTCCCCCGCTCAAGCACGTCGTCGGGATTGACATTGCCAAAAGCTCCTTTGTCGCCTGCCTAGGCCAGGTGAATGGCAATCAGCAACTGCTCTTTGGCAAGGAAACCACCTTTGAAAACACCCCGGGCGGCTTTGCCAGCCTGCTCAGCTGGGTGGCCCGGCAGCGAGCGGCCGCTGTTCCGCTGTGGTTTGTGGTCGAAGCCACCGGCGTCTACTACGAGGAACTGGCGTACTTTTTAGCCGATCAGCAGCAGTTCCTCAGCGTGCTGTTGCCCAACAAGGTGAAGCATTTTGCGCGTAGCACCGAGCTCAAGAGCAAGACCGACCAACTGGACGCGCGCTTGCTGTGCCGGCTGGGCCTGGAGCGGGCTTTGCCCGCCTGGCAGCCGCCTACGCCAGCGCTGCGCCAGCTGCGGGCCCTAGCCCGCGAGCGACAGGTGCTAACCAAGCAAGGTGCGCAACTCAAAGCCCGCGTGCATGCCTACCAGTACAGCTATCAGCCTGATAACCGCACCCTGGCACGCCTGGCCGCCCAGCAGCAGTTGGTGCAGGAGCAGATAGCGGCTCTGGATCAAGATCTGGCCGAGCTTCAGGCGGCCGAGCCGGAGTTGGCGCGCAAGCTGACGCAGTTGACCAGCATTCCCGGCATTGGGCTGACCACGGCCGTCATCGTGGTGGCCGAAACCAGCGGCTTCGCCCTGGTCGAGAATGAGCGTCAACTCGCCTCCTATGCCGGCCTAGATGTGGTGCAGCGGCAAAGCGGCCTCTCGGCGCACGCTACGCGCATCTCCAAACGTGGCAACACGCGCCTGCGCACGGCCTTATACTTGCCGGCACTTAGCAGCCTGCGCCATAACCCGCGGCAAATTGCCTTTTATGCCCGGCTGCGTACGCGCCACCCCAGCGGCAAGCCTGGCGTCATTGCCGTTATGCGCAAACTACTTGTGCTCTGCTACGCGCTTTGGAAAACGGACCGCACGTATGATCCTGACTACCCCACTGCCCAGTCCGTCGGGCAAGAAATAGCCCCGGCTACAGAAGCGGGCCGGGGCTACGCAGGATGAACGCGCACGTCCTCCTTCAGGAACTCGAAGATAAATAAATGCGGTCTACCGCTTGCTTGCCATCACAGTATCTTTTGTACCAAACTTTTAACCAAGGCCATCACTACGGCGAACGGGTATCTACAGGCTTTGTGGAGTCGGCGGTGAACCAGGTGCTGTCGAAACGCCTAGTCAAGTGCCAGCAGATGCAGTGGACGAAAAAAGGGGCGCATCTGCTCGTACAGGCCCGTATCAAAGTGCTCAACGAGGAATGGGAAGACTGTTTTCGGCAGCAGTATCCCGGTTTCCGGTCAGTGCCAGCGGAACCCCTGGCTATGGCTGCTTAATCCCATTGCCCCACACTTTTTGATGCTCTCCATTTCTCCAGCCAACCGCTGGCAGCTCAACAGCGCTAGCTTTCTGCTTTTGCGAACCCAACTGATTCACGAAAAAACTGCGGCGATACGGCCGTATTTTTCTTGAAGAAGCGGCTGAAATAGTATTCATCCCCGAAGCCCAGCGCGAAGGCGATAGCCTTGACGGATTGACTGGTTAGGTACAGTTCGCGCTTGGCCTCCATAATGATTCGCTCCGTGATGAGTTGGCTGAGCGTCTTCTGATAATGGGACTTGACTAGGCGCGTTAGGCTTCGGGCGGGAACTCGTAACAGGTCGGCATACTCCCCGGCCGTGTGCAGGTGGCGGTAGTGCGTATTAATGGCCTCTTGAAGTTGCTGCAGGAGCCAGGGCTCCCGGCCAGACGGGTTCTGCTCGGTGCCTAACGCGGGCTGTGCAGTACGAATACGGATAGCTTTCAGCAAAAAGAGCTTCAGATATAATACGATGGACTCTTGTTGTGCTACCTCTTGACGCCGTACTTCCTCTTGCATCACAGCTGCCAGGGCGGCAAATTCACGCACCGCCTCTGTTGTAACCGGGAAGAAGGGCGGCTCAAAAATGGTGTTGAACAAGATGCCATTGCTAGCTACCTCCTGCTGATGCCGGTAGATGCAGAAAAAGTCGGCATGAAAATCCAGGACCAGGCCCGCTACAGCGGTGCTGGCTTGGATAGTGTAAGGTTGGTAAGGGCCAAAACAACACAGCGTACTGCCAGCAAACAGGTAGGTGGCAAAGTTGGCGCGTAGCTCGCCGCTGCCCTGCGTAAGCAGAATGAGGGAGTAATAATTATTGCGTTGTAAGTAATTAAACGGGGTGTCGTCGCTAAAGGAGTAGCTTCGAAACGCTAATTCACCCGTGTGCGGATGAGTTAGCAGGAGACAGTCAATCGCCATCGCGTGAGAAGAATAGCAGCTAGCCAACTGGACTAACTGCCCGCCAGCCCCTAAAGCGACCTATGCCCAGGCATAGGTCGCTTTAGGGGCTGGTAATTATTTGGCAGCCAAGATAGCTACTTGTTCAATGACAGGCGGCACGGCCAGCAAGTCGGCCGCATGGGCCATCAACGCAGCGGCAATAGGGCCGTTCAGATGCGCCTGCCGGCCTGCTTCATCCGGAAAGGTATCAAAGATACCGAAGGTGGCCGGCGCCAGCTGAATAGCATACCAGGTTATGGTAGCCGGCTCTTGCTGAGCCAGGGGCAGAGCGCCCGTCAAAAAATCGAGTACTGCCTGCTCTTTACCGGGCTTCGCTTCGAGCCGGACCAGCAATCCTACATTCTTCATGGAAGTGGGGGTTAGGTAAATTGATATAACAAAGGTGCTGCCTCTCTGAAAGGATTAACATGGACGGACGCAACTAGTGGCTGGACAAAAAGACCATGGCCGCTTCAAACCAGTATGTGAGCTCGTGTATCATGGTTTAACTGGCCCCGAATGGTGCAGTGGCTGTTGCAGAACTCGGCACGATGCAAAACGTGAAGGGCTTGAGGCTTCGAGCCAGGCTAGAAAAGAACATGAGCAGGCCGTTCATCTATACTCAGGAACTATTCTACGTAGTTGCTGGGCTGCCTTGAGAATTCTGTAACAGCCACTGCACCTCGCTGAGGCCCCCTCTGTTGGTGCTGCACTACGAGTCGCAACGCAGCCTGGCCGCCGGCGGAAGGCTCCAAGTAATCTCAGCTTCCTGCCGTTAGGAAGAACTCATGCACCGCGCCGGCCGCCATTAGTAGCAGGCGTTGGAGTTCGGTCATGACGAAGGCAGGAGGCAGAAATATATCTTCATCACCTCTGCTCCTCAGCGGACGCCAGCTGAGGAGCAGAGGGGAGGTTACAGTAATTTATCCAAGCTCACCGGCAGGTCGCGCACGCGCTTGCCGGTGGCGTGAAACACGGCGTTGGCGACGGCGGCGGCCACGCCGACGAAGCCAATCTCCCCGATGCCTTTGACACCCAGCGGATTCACGATGTCGTCCTCTTCCTCGACCAGCACCACATCGATGGTGTGAATGTCGGCCATGACGGGAATATGGTACTCGGCGAGGCTGTGGTTGATGTAGCGGCCGAAGCCGTGGTCCATGATGGATTCTTCCATCAGGGCCATGCCAATGCCCCAGACCACCGAGCCCAGCACCTGACTGCGGGCGGTTTTGGGGTTGAGGATGCGGCCGGCGGCCACGGCGTTTACCACGCGCGCTACGTGCACCGTGCCCAGGTCCTCGTCCACTCTTACCTCCACGAACACGGCGTTGTGTGAGTGCATGGAGTAGGGCTGCTGCTTGAGCATATTGGGCCCGGTGGTGGCTTCGGCTTCCACTTTTTCCTCGCCGCTGGCGTCGAGCAGTTCGGCAATGCCGACGCGGCGGCTGATGTCCTCATTGAGCCGGATTACCCCGTCCACAAACTGCACGTCCTCAAAAGCGGCGCCTTGCAGCGGCGAATCGGCCAGTTGCTGCGCCAGCTTGAGCAGCTTTTTGCCCAGCGCCTGGCAGGCGGCCTGCACGGCGGTGCCCACGGAGGCGGCCGTCCAGGAGCCGCCCTGCACGGGCGCTTCGGGCAGCTCGGTGTCGCCGAGGCGGAAGGTGACGGCTTCCAGCGGCAAGCCCAGGGTTTGGGCCGCAATCTGAGTCATGATGGTGTAGGTGCCGGTGCCGATGTCGTTGCTGGCGCTGCTCACCATCAGGTGGCCGTCGGCGGTGAGGCTGGCTTTGGCGGCGGCCTTCTGCTGCGTAGCGTCCCAGCAGCCGGTCGCCATGCCGTAGCCAATCAGCCAGTTGCCGTCGCGCATCGAGCGGGGGGTAGGGTTACGCTTTTCCCAGCCAAACCGGGCGGCACCCTGGTGGTAGCACTCGCGCAGCTTCTTGCTCGAAAACTCCTTGTTCATGTTCTGGTCGCGCTCAGCATAGTTGAGCAACCGGAAATCGAGCGGGTCCACGCCAGCTTTGTAGGCCAGCTCGTCCATCGCCGATTCGAGGGCGAACGAACCCGTGGCCGCGCCCGGCGCCCGCATGTCGATAGGCGAGTTGGCGTCAATCTTGGTCAACTGGTAGTCCAGCTTCACGTTCTCGCACTGGTAGAGCAGCCCCGACCAGTTCACGACGACTTCGGTGAAGTCTTCGAACTGCGAGGTTTCGGCCAGGGCGGCGTGGTGCACGGCTTCGAGGCCGCCGTTTTCGTTGGCGCCCAACTTGAGGTATTGCAGCGTGTGGGGGCGGTGACCGAGGCTGAACATCTGCTGCCGCGTCAGCGACACGCGCACCGAGCGCTCCAGTGCCAGCGCCGCCAACACGGCCAGAAACACCTGGTATTGGGGCCGCAGCCCGGCGCCGAAGGCACCGCCGGTGAACTTGGAAATCACCCGCGCCTCCTCCTTGCTGAGCCCGAAAATCTTCGTCAGGTACTGCTGCACGTTCATCGCGCCCTGCGTTTTGTCGAAGATGTTCAGCTTCTTGCCCTCACCCAGCCACTCGACGGTGGTGGCGAAGTTCTCCAGCGGGTTGTTGTGCTGGGCTAGGTGGATGTACTCGGCCTCGTGCTGATGGGCGGCGTTCTTATACGCCTCGTTGGGGTTGCCGCGGGGCTTGGGCGGCGGCATGAAGCCGGATTTGCCGCGGCCGGGCTCGTAGCCGTCGTCGCGCTTTTTCTCGATATCAGTCTCGTGCGCCTCGGCCGCGTACTCAACGCGCAGCAGGGAGGCGGCGTAGCGGGCCAGCTCAAACGTTTCGGCTACAACCAGGGCTACGGGCTGCTGGCTGAACAGGATTTCGGCGTCGTGCAGGGGCCGGAACGGCGAGCCGCCGGGCGCCAAATCGTCCTTGTAGCTGCGGTCGAACCAAGCCAGTGAGGGCACGTTTTCGTGGGAGAACACCTGCAGCACGCCGGATAGCGCCAGCACCTCGTCGGCGTGAATCCTGGTGATTTTGCCCTTGGCAATCGGGCTGCTCACGACGTAGCCGTAGAGCAGGTCGGGCACGTTGAACTCGGCGGCGTACTTGGCCGCGCCGGTTACTTTGGCCAAGCCCTCTACGCGGCTAACGGGCTTCCCAATATAGTCCGTGCCCAGGCGGATAACGGGCGGAGCGGCAATCGTCTGCTTCATGGTAGTAAGGGGGGATAGGGACGGGGCTGGCCCCCGCCGTGGTATGAACAAGGCTGCGTGAAGGGTGCCGGTCAACGGCTGCGGCCAGCGCGGGCGGCCGGGCGGGGGCAAGGCCGCCCCTACGGATTGGAATTGAGGAAGGCGTTTTCGTCCAGCTCGTAGTTCATCTCGGTCGCCTGCTTGAGGGCCCGCACCACGGCGCGCCGGGCCAACTCAATCTTGAAGTCGTTGGAGCCTTGGCCCACGGCTCCTTTCACAACCTGGTCGGCTGCTTGGCGAAAGGTTTCAACCGTAGCGGGCCGCCCTACCAGCAGTGCTTCGGCTTCTTTGCTACGCCAGGGCTTGTGGGCCACACCGCCCAGCGCCAGCCGCGCCTCCCGGATGGTGTTGCCGTCCAACTCCAGCGCCGCGGCTACCGACACCGCGGCGAAGGCGTAGCTCGTGCGGTCGCGCAGCTTGAGATACGTAAAGTGCTTGGCAAACCCTTTTTCGGGCAGGTCCACGGCCGTTATCAACTCGCCGGGTTGCAGCGTGTTGTCCAGTTCCGGCCTCTCGCCGGGCAGGCGGTGAAAATCCTCAAACTTGATGCGGCGCTCGCCGTCCGGGCCACTCACCTGCACCACGGCTTCGAGGGCGGCCAGGGCCACGCACATGTCGGAAGGATGGGTCGCGATACACTGCTCACTGGCCCCCAGAATAGCGTGAATGCGGTTATAGCCGCCGATGGCGGAGCAGCCTGTGCCGGGTTCGCGCTTGTTGCAGGGCGTGGCCAGGTCGTAGAAGTAGTAGCAGCGGGTGCGTTGCATGAGGTTGCCGCCGTCGGTGGCCATGTTGCGCAGCTGCGGCGTGGCCCCGGCCAGGATGGTTTGGCTCAGCAGCGGGTAGTGCTTTTCCACTTCGGGGTGGTAGGCCGTTTCGGCGTTGGTGGCCAGCGCGCCCAGGCGCAGGCCGCCATCGGGCGCCCGCTCAATCTGGCTTAGCGGCAGCTTGTGCAGGCTGGTGAGGTGGGTAGGGCGGGCCACGTTTTCCTTCATCAAGTCGATGAGGTTGGTGCCGCCGCCCAGGTAGGCCGAGTTGTCGTGGCTGGCCTTGTCGCGCAGGGCCTCGTCAATGGCCGTGGCTTGGGTGAGGGTAAAACTGTTCATATGCTGGGGCAGAAGAAAATTAGGCGGGAATAGTAGTCAGCGTGCCATTATTTACTACCGCCTGACGGTCAATAACCTCCATCACGGCCGATAGGATGTTGGTGTAGGCGCCGCAGCGGCAGAGGTTGCCGCTCATCAACTCGCGTACTTCGTCCACGGTCTTGGCGCGGCCCTCGTTAATCAACCCCTGGGCCGAGCAAATCTGGCCGGGGGTGCAGTAGCCGCACTGGAAGGCATCGTGGTCAATGAAGGCCTGCTGCAACGGGTTCAGTTCCTCCTCGGTACCCAGCCCCTCGATAGTCTGAATGTCGCTGCCCTGGTACACGGTAGCCAGTGCCAGGCACGAGTTGATGCGCTTGCCGTTCACGAGCACCGTGCAGGCGCCGCACTGGCCGTGGTCGCAGCCTTTCTTGGTGCCAGTCAGGTCCAGGTACTCGCGCAGCGCGTCGAGCAGGGAGGTCCAGGGCGCCAACTGGAGGGTGTGGTCTTCGCCGTTCACGTGCAGCGTCACGGCTTGGGCGGGCACGATGGCCGCGGGCGAGCTATCAAGCGGTTTTTGGAGGACAGGGGTTGTATTCATCGGGAAAGTAGGGGTAAGAGAGTGAGGGTAGGCAAGGAACGCAACACTAAGAGTGCGTTCGGAAATGTACTTATTAACACGCAGCTTGTTGGGCATGGCGTAAATTCAGAAACCGCTGTTTTAAGTTGCTTATCAACTGCCCTGCTGACGGGGAGGACCCGTGCGGGCCCAGAAAGAATATTTTCCGTTTTCTAATTTCCGAACATCCCCCAAGCTGATTCGCTAGTGGCAGAACGCGGCAGGTGGTCGTCGAAACGGACAGCGAATCAAGGCGCGGGCTACCGCGTAGTACCAGCGCTACTTGTCCTGGTGAATATTGCCTTCTGGTTTCGCCGGCGCTGGTACAAAAAGGAGCCGGCGGTGGGCCCATTTCCCGACGCCCATCAATGCCTCAAAAGTAACCTGTAGCCGCTAGTTGAGTAGCCCGCTGTCCGCATTAGCGGGAATTTCTGTTCCTGCTTAAGCGCCCCCTATCAGAAGGCCGGCTTGCAAGCGGCTGGTTTGCGGTGGGCGTGAACGACGACGTTGTGGCGGACGCCGTGAGCAAGGTGGCGTCAGCACGGCGCGTCCACCCGTTTGGGTTGGTTCAAGCTACCACTGAAACAACGGACCGCAACAGGATGCGCCTGCTACGGTCCGTCGTTTCAAAACCGCGCCCGGCTCCGGTTTCCGGGCTTGCCGCTTATTTCTTGCCGCTGCTCGTTTTGCCGGGTTTCAGCACCACCTTCGTCCAGCCCTTGTCACGGGCGTTAAAGTGCTTGTAGGCATCGGGGGCCTCGTCCAGGGAAAGCTCGTGGGAGACGATGGCGGACGGCTTCGCTTTACCGGAAGATATCAGCGCACAAAGCTCCCGGTTGTACGATTTGACGTTGGCTTGGCCCGTGGCGATGCTTTGCCCCTTCATCCAGAAGCTGCCAAAGTCGAAGTCCATGTGGCCTTTTTTCTGCAGTGCCTCTTTGGACTTCGGGTCTTCCTGCACAAAAACGCCCACCACGCCAATAGAGCCGGTCGCCTTCACCGCCTGGACCAGTTCGTTCATCGTGACGTTCGCCTGTTCCTGGCCGTGTTTGTTGCAGCACTGGTAGCCCACGCATTCGCAGCCCCGGTCGGCCCCCTGCCCGTCCGTCAAGTCCAGCACCTGGTCCACGGCCGAGCCTTTCGACATGTCGATGGGGATGCCCCCCAATTCCTCCGCCAGCCGCAACCGGTCGGGGTGGCTGTCCACCACCATGATTTTGTCGGCCCCTCTTATGCGGGCCGACAGCGTGGCCATGAGCCCAACCGGCCCGGCGCCGTAAATGACCACCGATTCGCCCGGTTTTACCCCCGCCAGTTCCGTGGCGTGGTAGCCCGTCGGGAAGATGTCGGAAAGCATAGCGTAGTCGTTTTCCTTCTCGCTGGCATCCTCGGGCAATATCAGGCAGTTGAAATCTCCGTATGGCACGCGCAAGTATTCAGCCTGCCCGCCCTCATACGGTCCCATGCCGGCGAAGCCATAGGCTGCCCCGGCAAAACCGGGGTTCATCGTCAGACAAAACGCAGTGAGTTTGCGCTCACAATTTTTACAGTGGCCACAACCGATATTAAACGGCATGCACACCATGTCACCCACTTTGACCTTCATCACCGCCTTACCGACCTCAACAACCCGGCCCAGGTTCTCGTGGCCAAAAATCCGGCCGGCTTCGATGTTGGTGCGGCCATCGTACATATGCAGGTCGGAGCCACAAATGTTGGTGGTGGTTATCTGAACCAGCACGTCAGTGGGTTGCTCAATTTTAGGGTCGGGCATTTCGGACACGCGCACGTCCAAGGGGCCGTAATAAACAAGTGCTTTCATGAGATTGAGCTTGAAAGGTTGACTTACCCCTCACAGCAACGGCATCATTGGGCAGAAGGTTGACTTTTTTTTGGCGGATGAACAGTTCCTCCCGTTGGTATGGTTGATGTTGTCGATTCAGCCAGTAAAGCCCGGGGTAGTCCAGCTTAGCCGGACCACCCCGGGCTGAGGTGGTCTAGCTAAGCCGGACACATCTGGGACGTTGTTTGTAGCTGGGTTTCGAAGCAGTTGGGTAAGTGGTAAGCCAGGGCAGAGTGGCGCCGTTCGTCGAACGCTGTATTTGTCGGCCTACGTGCAGGACGAGGCCTACCGCCGGCGCATTCTGGTCCAACTCAATCGGGGCGAGGGGCGGCACGCCGTAGCCCGGGCGGTGTTCCACGGCAAGAAAGGCGAACTGCACCAGCGTTACCGTGAGGGCATGAAGGACCAACTGGGCGCCCTGGGTCCGGTCGTCAACGTGGTGGTGCTGTGGAACACCCGGTGCCTGCAACAAGCCCTGCAAGAGCACCAAGCCACTGAAGGAGCCCCGGAGCCTGCTGATATAGCCCGGCTCTCGCCCTTGCTGCACGAGCACGTCAACATGCTGGGCCGCTACGATTTTACCCTGCCCGAACGCATGGCGGCCGGTGAACTGCGGCCGCTCCGTGACCTGGCCAACTGGCCGGAGCAGCTGGTTGAATCTCCCTAACGTTGTTTTCCGTTCCTACTATTGTGCGCCCCCGGTGTTGGGCAACAGCGTATCGGGATTAAAGGAGAGTTTCATGTTCGACGATGTAGTGATGTGTAAGCAAGACAACGGCCCATTGATGGCCTAGTGCGCGTCCGGAAGCTGGTCAAATAACTGCCACCACAGCGCCTTGCGCGCTGCATCTTTCAGGCCCGACTGAAGCAGCTGCTCCACTTCCGTTTCTCGCTTCAACTGGCAGGCAAACTCGCGGATTTGCTGCTCGTCCTGTTGGTCACGGTAGCCTTTCAGCCACGCCTGCATCAGGGGCAGGCCCTGACCCACGACCAAGCCTTTCATCAAGGGCCAAAGGTTGGCATCCTGGGCGGGGACTTCCTGCATCCCGCGCTGCTGGGCCTCACGGCCAAAAGCATATGCGTTCGTTTCGAGTTGCTGAGCAACGGGCGGAAGTGAGGTAACTTGAAGCATGAAATTAACGGGCTGGAGGTTTGCGCTGTATATAGCGTGTACGTTCAAACAGCTATTTTTGTTGATATTTAGCAACAAAAAACCCCTTTATTTTACCCTAATCGCATTTATCATATTTATAAAGCCAACTACACCGTTGCCCTGTGAGCATGAAAAAACCTCACAAATAAATTGTGAGGTTTCCCATTAATCCTATCTACTCGGATGCTTGCGCAGGATCGCTTATTTTCCGGTAGTACTAGCGGCCGGTTCTTCCAGGATTCCGGAAAATGAAAGCACTAAGGGCCCGGTGGTAGAATTACTCCGCACAACCACCTTGGTGTTCTGCTGACCAATACGACCATCGGTATTGAAACGAACGACCAGCGTGCGGCTATTGCCCATTTTCAGAGGCTGACGGTTGAACTGGGCAACGGTGCAGCCGCAGCTGCTTTGCACGTCCCGGATAATCACGGGATCAGCGCCCATGTTCTTCAGCGTGAAACTCGCCTCCACTATGCCGCCACTGGGCCGGGTACCAAAACTGAGGTTATCCTGAGGATAAACCTTCAGGAAAGCGCCTGGCTGGGGGTAATTCAAGCCCGATTGCGGGTCCTGTATCTGGGGTTTGCTGGCGACTAGTGTAGCTGCCTGAAAACCAAAGGTGCCGGCGAGAATGAGAAGCAGTGTTTTCATAGGTCGAAATCTGAACGAAGCAAAGGTATAAATCCATGACCATATTGCAATTAAATTTAATTGCGTGCTTTCCCGCCCGACTGCCCAACAAAAAACCCGGCTGGTAAGGCCGGGTTCCGTACTTGCTGCAATAGGTATGGGGTCAGATACTCTCAACCCTATGAACCGACACACCTTTGAACGGTTCATAGGGCAAAGCGACAACAATACCTGTACGCTCCTGCTGTTTAGCCCTTTTTGGCCGGGGGCGGGCTCGATGCCCGCCCCCGGCCAATCGCCTCGGCGGCCCCACCGGGTAGCCCTGCCTACCCTAGCCCCCCTTCCTGAACCTGGTCGAGTACCTTGCGGCAGCTTCCGCGCTGGGCCAGCATTACCCCGGCTACTTTCGTTTTGAGTACCCGGCGTACCTGCCGGCGGATGTAGGCCAGTACTTCCTGGGCCTCACGCTGGTGGTAAGCGGCTGATACCTCTACAAAGGCTTTCAGGCTGCGGTTACCTCGGGCGCTGTTGCAGCTCAGGCAAGCGGTAATTAGGTTTTTGTGGTCGGAAATAGCCCCACCCTTGCTGTAAGGCTTCAAGTGGTCGAGCGTCAGCGTTACGCCCGCCTCAATGCCTTTGCCACAGTAGGCGCAGCAAAACCCATCGCGGAGGTAGATTGCTAGGCGCTTCTTGGGGGTAATCCAATTCTGGCCTTGGGTACGCTTGGGGCGGTCGGTGGTAGCGGCGGCAGTAGGGGCTGGGCACATGGTCGGCGGCGTTCAGAGGTGAGGGAGGTTGCTTGCGTTGTATAATAGTTTAACGGCTGGGCACTCCTTAGCGTTGCCAAAAGACAACAAAAAACACTCTCAATTTGCTGCAAATCAACTTTTACTCCCCTACTGCCCCGCTTCCCGGCCGGCTAGTCTTCCTCGTTCTCAGGAACAGCCTCAACGGCTTTTTCACACGTGGGGCACCACGCCAACCCCTCGGGAATATCCAGCGGCTCGTCACTTTGACTTTCAACGACCTGGGCCGCCTGGGCGGCTTCCGCCAGAAAGGCTTCGCCCCCACAAACCGGACAGCTTCCTACAACTGGGTTATCTATTTCATCATAGATAAAGTACACCTTCTCTGCTGTTGTCTGTGACATGAAAATAGGGTTTTTTGTTGCTTTTTATACGCAAAACTGCTTATTTCGATACTACAAACAGCGATTATTTTGGACTGCGACCCGCCTTTTTCCCCGACTGCCACAGTGGTTTAATTCCTCTCCCTACCAGTACCGGCGGAATTTGCGTGAGATACTGTGCTGAAAAACAATGGTCTATTCAATATTCATGAGTATAATTATACTATATTCATGAATATTTCTAAATCTAGACGCTTTACTTCTGGTTTTGAGCATTGGCCTACACGGGCGATCGGTTAGTGCTGTGGCTGGCACAGGTGGCCAACGGGCAGTTTAGCCCAGCCGAGCTGGCTCGCCTGCTTGACCTGATCGAGCAGAGGCTCTACTTCCGGCTGCGCGAGCTACGCCTGTACTAGGTGCGGCAGCTGCTCGGTAACGGCGGTGGCTTACGCAGCAGACTTTGCCTCGGCCAAGGGCTTCAGCGATGTTTACTCGGAAGATACCTCCCTCGATGTGTCAATGGCCCTGGACATCGTGCGTAGCAGCATGGGCGCCCTGGTGCCACGCGTGCCCGATGCCACGGCTCAAAACCGGCAACCATATTGCCATGGGTGGCACCCTCACCCAGGCCACCGTTATTGCGCAGCCAGGCAACACCTTCAACCTGCCGGGCTGCAACGTGGGTCTTGGCACCAATGCTTCCACCCAGGAACTGAACTTCGACGGCCCTAACCGGCTGCTCGGGTTGACGACGGCGGGTGTGGTGACGATCGATGCCAGCGAAAGCCGAGCGACAAATTAGCTGTCTGATGAAAAAATATAATTTTGAAAGTCAATGTTTTATATAGGGTGTACACACTTTGTCTACGCTCCATTTTGGGAGAAAGTGCTATAAAGGGTGGACTATTGCTAAGTAGTTCAATAGTATCCGCAAGCGTTCCACCCGCCGCGCTTTTGCGTGGCCCACTATCGGCTCTGACTTGGAGCTGGCGGCAACTTGCAGCCAGAGGTAAGCCCTCGGTGGCAGGATGCTGTAAGGCAGTTGGGGGGCTATATAGGTCTTCTAGCTGCCTTGAAACGCGCATTGCATTTCGACTACAGTTGGTGTTCAGAACCGGATATTTCGGCCGGTATTAATGTCAAGCAGCGCGGTAATTTATGGTTCTCTCTTCAGACTCAGGGTGCCTAGTGGCTTCGTTTAGACCCACTGCCTTTGCCTATGCCTCTTCGATGCTTTTACGATCTGATGTAAAATCACCGGTTCATTTTCTGTCCAAATGCTGGGAGGGCACTCGATCAGCTTTCATCCGTTGGTCGAGTGACGATAACACTTAACCTTTAACAATAAGTACCCACATGGAGGATGTCAATGGTCTTGGGTGAGGGCAGAATGTCACTTTTGGTATGTCAGCTACCGCAGGTCATCATTCAACGACTGGTTTTGGTAGGTGGATGACAGCCGCAATCGTTTCCAAATACCCTAAACTATTGCATAACAGGCACCAGTGAATGAGGGGAATTGCTATATTTATCCCACCCCTGAAAATGAAAGTCAGACAAAACACCCGCTTAGCGACTGAATCAAGAAAAGCGGGCTTGCGCAACCTCGGTGGTACCTACTCAGGTTATCAAACGGTCTCCATTTTTTAGTTGCGCATAAATACTTGAACGCATCTTAACTGACAGTAGCTCACTATTTTTTTCCTGCATACCACCCACTATTACTATGCACCACCCTCCCCTTGCCTCTCCCAACTGGGCTTGCTGTACTAGCGAAAAACCAAAAAAGCGTTGCTTTTCCGGCCAGCTGCTGCTAATGCCCTCTCGTCGAACGCTACAAACGTGGGTAGACGACCATCCATCAACCAGCATAAGCGGATGGTTACGCAACAGCTAGTGGCTGCTAGTGGTCGTGCTACATTGGATAGGCTTTAAGGCGACTACCGTTGGATAATCCTGCTACAGAAGGTGAATAGGCAGGCAGAGCAACTAGGTATTGCCTAACCTACTGCCGCCATAGAGTGGATGCAAAGCACGAGTTCATCCGCTATTCAATGCATTGTTACGGGCCGGCGCGGGTGCGCGGGCTTGCTTTTTTACCTCCTTACCTTTTTCTATGGACGCTTACGTAGGCGAAATCCGTGCCGTCGGATTCCGATTCGCGCCGAACAATTGGGCTTTCTGTGCCGGGCAGCTTATGCCTATCAACCGTTACACGGCGCTGTTTTCCATTCTGGGTAACACGTACGGCGGCGATGGCAAAAGCACCTTCGCGCTGCCCAATCTCTGTGGTCAGGCCATCGTCAATTCCGGCCAGGGCCCGGGGCTTACGGACTACCGTCTGGGTCAAATGACAGGCAGCGAAAACGAAACCCTGCTCCCTACCGAGCTGCCCCCGCACGTGCATGCGTTGAGCGGCACTTTTCTGACGCAGGTCGGCGAGGGCACCTCCAATGACCCGACCAGCAACTTCCCGGCGGCTACCACTGAACCCCAGTACAGCGAAAGCGCGGATACTGGTACGATGGGCCCCAGCATGCTGAAAGGCATGGGGTGGGCGGCGGGTGATAACCAGCCGCATACCAATCAGATGCCTTACCTGGCTATCAATTACATCATCTGCCTGTCGGGGATTTTTCCGCCGCGTCCTTAACCTCTCGCACTCGCCTACTTCAGCTGCCTTTCACTTATGGATAATTACCTCGGAGAAATCCGCGTTTTCGCCGGCAATTATGCTCCCCAGGGCTGGGCCCTTTGCAATGGCCAGCTACTGGCTATCAGCGACTATGACGCGCTGTACACCCTTATTGGCACCACGTACGGCGGCGATGGGCAGCAGTCCTTCGCTGTACCGAGCCTGCAGAGCCGGGTCGTTGTCGGCCAGGGGCAAAGCATGCAGGGCACAAACTACCCCGTTGGCATGGCCGCCGGTCAGGAGACGGTCACGCTCACCACGCTGGAAATGCCGGTGCATCAACATCCGATTTTTAACATCAACGTCAACGCCATCACGGGGGGCACGGCCCAGGCCAGTCCTGCCGGGGCCTATTATGGGGAGCAGGGCGCCAAGGCTTACGCGGCCGCGTCCTCAGGCCAGACCCTGAACGCCGGTACCGTGACAGGCCGCTCGACTCCTGCAGGCGGAGGGCAGCCCCACAACAACATTCAGCCGGTACTGGCCCTGAATTACATCATTGCGTTGCAGGGTATTTACCCCTCCTTCGACTAACGCTTTTTCTTTCATCCCCGCATCTGCATCGCAATTCTATGGAGAATTTTCTTGGTGAAATCCGCCTGATGAGCTTTCCCCGGGCGCCACGCGGCTGGGCTTACTGCCAGGGCCAGCTCATGCCCATTAATCAGAATCAGGCCCTGTTTGCCCTGCTGGGTACGCAATACGGAGGCGACGGCGTCACGACCTTCAAACTGCCCGACCTGCGCGGCCGAGTAGCTGTAGGCCAGGGTCGTTCGCCCGTCGGCACCGATTACAGCATGGGTCAAATGGCTGGCACGGAAAGCGTCAGTCTTACGGTTGCGCAAATGCCTGGGCACGACCATGCCTTTACGGGGACGCTGAACATTGGGGGCGATGCCGACAGCGCCAGTCCGGATAATAGCTTCCCGGCCACCATGGCCAGTACCCCCGTTGTAACGCCCTACGCCACCGGCACTATTAACGCCAACATGGGCGCAGCACTGACTGGCACGCTAGCGTCGGCCGGGGGCAGCCAGCCCCACGAAAACCGCCAGCCCTTTATGGCCCTTAACTACGCCATTGCCCTGCAAGGCATTTATCCTTCCCCCGGCTAAGGCTGCATAAGCTGCCCGGAAACAACCCGCGCCGGCTGTAGCCCGGCACGGGTTGTTTGGGCTTTACTTTTTGTCTCATGCAAGTTGCCGTCATCATTAGCAGCGCGTTAGGCTGGCCTGCCCTGCAGGCCCTGGCTGCTCAGGGCGGCGTGGCGGCGGTGGCCGTGCCTTACTGTCCTCCCGAGGCGGAAACCGATCAGCTGGCGCAGCAAGTGGCCGCGCTGGGCCTGCCCATAACACGGCTAGCCAGGCAGCAGTTGGGGGCCGACCTCGCCGCCTGGCTCGAACCCTTGGCAATAGAAGCCGTGCTGGTATTCACCCTACCCTGGCGCATTCCGGCGGCGGTGCTGGCGCTTCCTCCGCAGGGGTTTCTTAATTTCCACCTGGCGCCCCTGCCTGCCTACCGCGGCCCCGAGCCCCTGTTCTGGCTGCTGCGCAACGGCGAAGCCACCGGGGCCGTGACCGTACACCGCATGGACGCCGACTTTGACACCGGCCCTGTAGTACTGACCGAGCCGGTACCCATCGGGCCGGGCGATACCCACGGCCTGCACCGGGCCCAGCTGGCCGGGCGGGCTGCCCCTGTAGCCCTGCACCTGCTAGCCAGCCTGCGCGGCCAAGCCCCACTACTGACACCTGTGGCCCAGGAGGGCGCACCGGCCCGCTACTGGCCCCGTCCGGCCCTGGCCGATGTGTGCGTGCGCTGGAGCGAGCCGGCCGTGGCCATTGAGCGGCTGGTGCGGGCGACCAACCCCTGGAACCGGGGAGCCTTGGCCACCCTACGCGGGCAGCCCCTGCGCCTGCTCAGCGTGACACCCCACCCCCAGGCGGCTACCGGGCCGGCAACACCCGGCACTGTGCTGCATGCCGATAGGACGGCGGGCCTGTGGGTAGCCTGCGGAGCGGGCGAGGCGCTCCGCCTCGACATGGTAGCCCTTGACGAAGGCTACTTCACCGGCCTGCAGCTGATGCAGCTTGGGGTGGGAGTCGGAGAGGTTTTGAACGAATTTCAACGATGACTCCTTAAGCCATTTTTTACACTCTTCTCTTCACCCATAAATTCCTTCCTTATGAAAAGAATCCTACTCCTATGGCTGGCTTTGCTGCTGGGCCTAAGTCCCAGCCTTTGGGCCCAGTCAGTTATCCGAAGCCAATCATTTGAAACAGACGACGAAGACAACTACACATCGAATACCTTCGACTTTCGGGGCACGGGTGTTTCGCTTGGCAACAACCAGTATTTTACCATTACGACCATCAATCCCGCACACAACCCTGATGCGTCGAATTACTCCTTAGGCAATGCGTCGGACCCGGTTACCATCCGAAACAATGACGCCTCCGCGACGCCCTACACGGGCAATTTTTGGATTGCAGAAGGCGTGCGGGGCACCAACCAGACCGGAACAGCGTACGCACGTGACCCCGGCCATGTGACGCTCAATGCCTTCAACGCTAGCGGCTATACCGATATCAAGGTAATTGTCGCGCTGGCGGACCCTCGTGGACCAGGTTCGGTCGGGGCCAGCGGAGCGGCTGCTACCCCGACTGCGGGTTCCTTTCAAGCGGACGATAAGATTGAAATCCAATACTCCACCGATAACGGGGCCAATTTTACCACCATCGGGCGGTTTAAGGGCAACAATAACAACGGCTCCAGCGGGTATATGGAGCTGGATTACAATCGGAACGATGATGTAAACGATGAAGACAGGGCTACGCTCAACTACAAACTGACCGACTATACCTTTGGCCCCGGTGGCAATGGTAGCAATATTGGCATTCCTGGTTCGCCATCGTCCTTGATCGTGCGCGTCGTCCTTGACCAGCGCGGTACCAGCCATGAAATAGCCTTTGACAACATCCGCGTCGTCGGCACACCCACCACGGTTCAGCCGCCTACGCTGGCCGATGCCCAGACCGGCACAGTTAACTACACCGAAGGCAGCGCGGCTACGCAGATTACCAATAGCATCGTCGCCACCAACCCGGAGGGCGCTAACCTTACGGGCGCTACGGTATCCATCATCAGTGGCCTGAGAGCGACGGAGGACCAACTGCTTTTCACCAACCAGAACGGCATTACGGGCTCCTTTGACAGCGGCACCGGCGTACTGACACTTTCGGGTACCACCTCAGTAGCCAACTACCAGGCCGCGCTGCGTACGGTTACGTACAAAAACTCCAACCTCACCACGGCCCGCAGCGGTAACCGCGCTATCCAATTCGTCGTCAAGAACGGGGCCTCTACCAGTACGGGCCTGAATCGCACGGTGCTGGTGAAGGCCATCCTGGGCGGCCCAGCTACGCTGCCGTATACGGAAGACTTTACCACCGACGGGGAGGGCGTGCGCTACGGCTCAAATGCCTTTGTCGGCTCCGGTGGCAATGGCACCGCCTTCGCCTTCACGCGCACCAGCAATACGCCGTATGAGACAGGGGCCGTAACGTTCAGCAACATCAGCAACAGCTTCTTCTGGTACGGGGTCAATATCAAGTCCGGCCAGAATCCGTCAGGCGTCGGCCGGCTGGAAACCCAGCAATTGGATGCGACCAGCTATAGCAATCTGCACTTCCAAATTCGGCTAGGAGCGGAGTCAGGCAGCACGGCATCGTGGCAGAATACCGACTCGTTTATGCTGTACTACCGCACAGGGGGCAGCAGCGGCACCTGGAAGCTGTTCGGCTCGTTCCGCGGCACTACGGCCAGCATCAACGGCACCGGCGACCTGCGCCAGGACCGGACAGAGGACTTGGCCAGCTTGCCCACACTGCCTGCTGGGACAGCCACGCTCAGTCCCTCGCTCACCAACTTTGACTTTAGTATTCCGGCTGATGCCAACGGGCAATTGGTGGACTTCAAACTGGAGCTGATTAACGACGACTCAAGAGCCGAGTTTGCCTTTGACCTGATTCAGGTAACGGGCACGGCCAACACCGCGCCGACCATCAGCAGCCAGACGCGCAGCATCGCCGAGAACGCAGCCAACGGCACGAACGTGGGCGCCGTTATTGCGGCTTCGGATGCGGACGCTGGCCAAACGTTGACGTATGCCATCACGGCGGGCAATACCGCCGGGGCCTTCGCTATCAACAGCGCGACGGGCCAGCTGACGGTGGCCCATTCGGCGGCCCTCGACTTTGAAGCCACTCCCACCTACAGCCTGACGGTGCAGGTGACTGACAACGCCGCCCCCGCCGCCAGCGCCTCAGCGACGGTGACGGTGAACGTGACCGATGTGGATGATACAGCGCCGTCCGTGAGCATTACCAGTTCGGGCAATACGAACGGCGGCGGAACAGGCACCTCGCCTATTCCCTTTACAGTGACGTTCTCAGAGAGTGTAACGGGCTTTGTGCAGGGCGACCTGACGGTAAGCGGCGGCACGGTTTCAAACTTCTCGGGCTCGGGCACGACCTACACCTTCAGCCTGATACCCAGCGGCAACGGCACGAAAACGGTGAACGTACCGGCTACGGTGGCCCAGGACGCCGCCGGCAACCTCAACACGGCGGCCACGCAGTACAGCCTTACCTACACGGCGCCTACTACAACCGTCGCCTCGGTGACGCGCCTGACGCCCTCGCCCACGGCCACGGCCCAGGTGCGCTACCGGGTTGTCTTCGCGGCCAGCGTGACGGGCGTTAGCACCGACAACTTCTCCTTGTCCAACCACGGTTCCATCAGTGGTGCCTCGGTCAGCAGCGTTTCGGGCTCGGGCATGACCTACACCGTGACGGTGAATACGGGCAGTGGCAACGGCGCCATCCGCTTGGACGTGAACAACGGCACGGGCGTAATGCCCACGATTACCAACGTACCCTATACCTCGGGGGAAGTGTACGACATTACCAAGAGCTTCGCGGCCCAACCGCAGCTTGCCATCGTGGGCACGGGCGGCACGGGCAGCGACGTGACGGCTTTCGTGGATGTGGTGCAGGTACTCAGCGGCGGGACGGCCTTCGCCAATGGCTTGCAGAACGGCAGCTTTGAAACCCATAATCCACTCGCCAATGGCAACTACGGCTACACCCCTACAGGTGCCAGCTGGACGTTCAACGCACTGGCGGGCATCGCCGAGGAGGGCAGTGCCTTCACCCCAACTACGCCCATTCCAAACGGCAGCGCTGTGGCCTTCGTGCAGAGTAACGGCGGTAGCAACGGCCAGTTGCAACAGAAACTGGCTCTGCCCACGGGCGGCAACTACCAAGTGAGCTTCCAGGCCGCGCAGCGCATCTGCTGCACCACGCTTGATCAGGCGCTGAACGTATTCCTCAACGGCGTGTACCTCGGCACCATTCAGCCGAACAGCAATGCCTACAGCACCTTCACCTCAGCCGCGTTCAGCGTGACGGCCCCGGCCCTGACGGCCAGCATCAGCAGCACGGCCCCGAACCCGACCAGCACCGCGCCGATTCCGGTGACCGTGACGTTCTCGCAGAGCGTGACGGATTTCACGGCCAGCGACGTGGCCGTGACGAATGGCTCGATGGCGAATTTCGCCGGCTCGGGCACGACCTATACCTTCGTCGTGGCCCCTAATGGCGACGGCGCGGTGACGGTGAACGTGCCGGCCAACTCGGCCTTCGATGCCAACAACACGGGCAACGCGGCGGCTAGCCAGTTCAGCATTACCTACGAGCAAGCCCAGACGGCAGCCCCGGTCATCACCTCACCGGCCAACGGCAGTATCACCAATCAGTCCGTGTCGATCAGTGGCACGGCCCCTGCGGGCAGTTCGGTACGGGTGTACGTGAGCCAAAACGGCGGCGCTTTCCAGACGTTCACGTTAGCCGCTACAGCGGGCGGCACCTTTAGCAGCGCGGCTTTGCCCCCCGCCACCTACCAGGCTTACGCCACGGCCCAGAGCCCGGGCGAGGCCGTGAGCGGCCAAACCGCTACCATCACCTTTACCGTGGACCAGACGGCCCCGACGGTGACGCTGAGCAGCTCGACTGCCGCCAGCGGTAGCAGCACCAGTACCTCACCCTTCGCTTTCACGGCGACCTTCTCGGAGAGCGTAACGGGCTTCGTGGCCGGGGACCTGCTGGTGACCAACGGGACCGTATCGAGCTTCGCCGGCTCGGGCACGACCTACACCTTCAACGTGACGCCGACAACGCCCGGCACCGCTACCACAGTCACTGTCTTCGGCAACAGCTCACAGGATGCAGCCAGCAACGGCAACGCCGCCTCGAACACGTACGCGCTGACCCTGGCGCCGACGAGCGTGACCTGGACAGGCAGCATCAGCACCGACTGGTACACGGCCGGCAACTGGACGCCCGCCGTTGTGCCCACCACGACCCTGAATGCGACCATCCCCGGCACTGCCCAGCGTATGCCGCTCATCGCGTCTACTGTGGCCTCGGTGCGTCACCTGACCCTCAACTCAGGCGCGACGCTGAGCATGAGTGGCGGTACGGTGGACGTGCGGGGCAATCTGACCAATAACGGCTCCTTCGCGCCGGCAGGTGGCACAGTCGTTCTGGGTTCGAGCACGCTAGCAAACGTATTGGGTTCTTCGCGCGTGCGCTTCTGGAACCTGACGGTGAACAGCAACACGGCCCAGGTAAGCACCTCGGCCGGGGCCTCGGTGCGCCGCCTGCTCACGCTCACCGGCAACCTGAGCACGAACGGCAATGACTTCGTGCTGGAGTCAGACGCTACCAGCACAGCCATGGTGGTTAACTCTGGCGGCAGCGTGGTGGGCACCGCCACCGTACAGCGCTACATCGATCCAAGCCTGAACCCGGGGCTGGGCTACCGCCACTACAGCTCACCGGTACAAAGCACCACGGTCGCGGACCTCGGGACGAGTGGTTTCACCCCCGTCGTCAACCCGGCCTACAACACGCTGGGCAGCAAAGCCACGCCCTTCCCGACGGTCTACGGGTATGATGAATCCCGTATCGTGGGCACCTCCGCCACGACCCGCTCCCAGAACTATGGCTACTTCTCGCCGGCCAGTCTGAATACGCCGCTGGAACGGGGCCGGGGCTATACGGTCAACTTGGCGGCCAGTGAAAAAGTCGATCTGGTGGGCACGCTCAATACGGGTACCGTAGCCGTGGGGGCCCTCTCGCGCGGCAACCAGGCCAACTCGGGCTGGCACTTGCTGGGCAACCCGTATCCGGCGCCGCTGGATTGGACGAAAGTCCGCACCGACCTGCCCGCCGGCGTGCGCGATGCCGTGTACGTGTTCAAGTCCAGTGATCAGTACAACGGCACCTACCAGTTCTACGCCAACGGCTTTGGTACGCTGCCGGGTGGGCTGATCCCTTCTATGCAGGGCTTCTTCGTGCGCGTCACGCAAACCGTGCCGGCCTTTAGCTTCCTCAGCACCTGGCGGACTACCACCTACAGCAATCCCACCTTCCAGCGGGCAGCGGCCGATACCCGGCCTGCCGTGCAGCTGGAGCTGGTATCGGCGAAGGGCATACAGGAGCCAACCTTCGTGTACTTTGAAGCCGGAGCGACGGCCGAGGTGGACAACCACTACGACGCCGAGAAGCTGCTCAATACGACGGGCCTAAACCTGTCCTCGGTAGCTGCCGGCACCAACCTGGCTATTAATGGCCTGCCGTTAACCCAGCAAGCCACGATCGTCCCACTCACGGTGCAGGTACCCACAGCCGGCGCCTACTCGCTGCGTGCGGCCGAGCTGCATAATCTAGCAGATCAAACCGTGTACCTGCACGACGCCGTGACGGGGCAGCAGATTAACCTGCAGCAGCTGAGCGCTTACTCCTTCTCGACCAGCGGCGCCGCGCAGCTCACCGGGCGCTTCTCACTGCACTTCGGCGCGCTTGTGCCCACGGGCAGCGCGGCCGCTGCCTTGGCCGCGCAGGTGTCCTTGTACCCGAATCCGGCCAGTACCACCGTCACGCTGCTGGCCCCGCGTCAGCTGGTGGGCAAGACGACCACTGTACAGGTGCTCAATAGCCTGGGCCAGGTGGTTCGCCGCCAGGCGGTGGCCACGACAGCGACGGGTCTACGTACTGAGTTGAGCGTGCAGGGTTTGGCCCAGGGCGTGTACACCGTGCGCCTGGAAACGAACGGCGTCGTGGTGAATAAGCGTCTAGTTGTCCACTAAGACGGTTGGAGGCGAGCTGCCCGGGCTCGCCTCCCTTTCCTTACTTTTTCTTTCTACCTGTCTATGTCTCGATTACTTTCTGTGTTTTGTGTGCTGGCCCTGTGGCTGAGCACGAGCGTGGCTGCCCTGGCGCAAGCGGAGGAGCCACCTGAAGGCGGCCCGCAGCCCGACGACCCTACGGCTGTGCCCATTGATGGCGGTGCCTCACTGCTATTAGCGGCCGGCCTAGGGTTAGGCGTGCGTAAGCTGCGCGCAGGTCGTCGTAGCTAAACTAACCCTGCCTGGCAATAGGTAGGCTTTGTATAAAGCAAGAAGGTCCCCGTTGTTGACGACAACGGGGACCTTCTTGCTCTGTAAAGTAGACTAGATGCTCTAGGGAATGCCAACCATCTGTTCGGGAAACCTATAACGCCTTTGCGCTGGTGTTGCCTTTTATACCTGGGCCTGGCAACTGGGCACACGTGCGCTGACTATTCCGCGCAACGCAGAGCAGCCTCTTTTTGCAGCCTATCATTCTACCCATTCAGCTCACCACCTGGGCGTAGGAAGCGTCGTAGGGCTGGTCTCGCTTCCATAAGGCGTAACACAGCAACAGCAGCTTGCGCATGACAGCAATCACACCGGGTTTGCCATTGGGCTGGCGTGCCCGCAACCGCGCGTAGAAGACGCGCAGCTGCGGATTGCAGCGCAGGCCGCTGATGGCCGGTAGGTACAACGCCGTGCGTAGGCGCACGTTTCCCCGGCGCGAAATCGTAGTGGCCCGGGCACTGGTACCGCTCTGACGCTGCACCACATCCAGGCCCGCGTACGAGGCCAGTTGCCGCTCGTTCTCCGTCAAGGAAAACCCGGCCGTTTCGGCCACCAGCACCACGGCCGTAGTCAACCCGATACCAGGTATACTGGTGAGCAGCGCCAACTTGCGCTGTAGTTCGGGTTCCGCGGCTAACAGCGCGGCAATATCCGCATCAACGTCGTGTAACTGTTGCTGAATGAGGCGTTGCTGCGTCGCCAGCCGCACCAATGTGCGTTCCTCTGGCTGGTAGCTATGCTCGTAGGCGTGTAACCGGGTTTTAAGACGAGCCCCCTGCTGCGTAAGTATCTGCCGCTCGCGCTCCAAAATGCGCAAACGACGCAAGGCAGGCGTCGGCGGTACCCAAACGGGCAGCGCCCGTTCCAGGCCTAAGCGGCACAACAGGCGGGCATCGAGTTGGTCAGTCTTGCTTTTCTGCTCCGTGCTCTGGGCAAAATGCTTGACTTTATTGGGCAACAGCACGCTCAGGTGCTGCTGGTGATCAGCCAGAAAGTAGGCCAGTTCTTCGTAGTAGACGCCGGTAGCTTCGACCACAAACCACAGCGGTGCCGTACTCGCGCGCCGGGCGGCGACCCAGTGCAGCAACGCTGTGAAGCCCTGCAGATCATTGGCGAAGGTGGCCGGTTTACCAGCGCACACGCGTTGGTCGGCATCCAGCGAACCAAAGCAGGCGACAAAGCTATCTTTCGCGATGTCGATCCCGACTACGTATTTTAGGAGGGTAGAAGAAGGTGGAGGCATAAAGAGGGGAAAAGAAGTGGAACCATACGCGCCATCCCTGCTGCTGCCACAACTCTCCTCGTTCAGATGCGGGATACCAAAGGCTACTCGCCAGCTCCCTCTATACTGTTCAGTCTTCAGGCAACAACGGGAAGCAGGGCACAGGCTCTAACGCACAAGGTCGAGGCCTTCGCTCCGCCTTTAGGGATAGTTGGTGTCCCTGCTTCCTTGGTTCGGCTATGTTGGAAAATAACCAATGCAATCATACGAGGGATAGGAGGGGTTTAGTGCGTAGCACCGAAGCGAACAGCGGAGCCCCGCATAGCCCGGCCCATGGGGACACGCCCAGCCAGCAGCAAGTATTTCGCGAAGGATTCTGCCATTCACGGTAAAGCCGGTAAATTTGAGTCTACACCCTGTTGTCCTCACATGAAAGATTCTGTCCTCACCTTCTCAATTGCACTCGACGAAAACAAAATGCCTGAAACCATCGGCTGGCACTCCAGTGACGGTAAAGCCTCTGAGCAGGGCATACAGCAGGCAAAGGCCCTGAATATTTCCGTTTGGGATGGCCAGGAGCAAGGCACCATGAAGATTGGCCTATGGACAAAGGATATGCCGGTGGACCAGATGAAACGGTTCTATGTCGATACCATTGGCGCTATTGCCGACTCGCTCATGCAGGCAACCGATGATGCTGCAATGGGTGGAAAAATTCATGCACTCTGCGGGCAGCTCCTGGCCCACATTAACGGGGAAACGCCCCTGACAACAGATCAGTAAAGCAAGCCGCGCGAGCGGCGCAGCAACAAAAAACCCCGGCTGTTGGCACAGACCGGGGTTTTTTGTTGCAATGACTTCTGTATAATTATCACCGTCTTTTAGCTCGAATAAGGCGGAGAATTCTATCATCCGCTTCTGTAGTTGACACCTGGCCGCGTAGCAGCAGAAATTCATCCAGCAGAAGCAGCAGCAGCAACAGGCACCAGCTCAGGGCGGCTCCCACCAGCAAGCCGGCATATATGGCCGAGCCTACGAGCGTCAGCGTGCTCAGCAGCAGTACTCCCTGCGTAAGCCGCGGCAGAGGACGGGGCTGGCGGGTAGCTGTCAGCAGAAACGCGACTGCGGCCGCCCCAAGGGTAATCAGTAGCAGCGGCAGGGGCTCCAGCACGTGCATGATGTAGGCAACGAAATGATTATCGCTGCCTGGAAGGAGATTGACATAGACCAGAAACATACACATTCAGAAATGAGGTGAAAAACATTAGTGAACCCGGCGAGGGGGATTCAGCACGCCGGGCATCCATTTGTAGAGGAAGGCACTGTCAGCTGCCGTCAGGTGGGCCGTCGTCAGGGTTGGACCCAGCTTGGTCAGGGTTAGCACGGCCTGCCGGGCCTCTTTATGACTCATGCCCGGGGGCAACGTCCACGGGACAGAAGTAGAGTCGTAGTTCTGCACCGTAACCCCGGAGGGCATGGTGCCCTGGGCGTACAAACTACCGCTTAGT
Organism: Hymenobacter guriensis; assembly: GCF_015773195.1. Lineage (GTDB taxonomy): Bacteria > Bacteroidota > Bacteroidia > Cytophagales > Hymenobacteraceae > Hymenobacter > Hymenobacter guriensis. Next base: position 4,177 of record NZ_JADWYK010000010.1, on the reverse strand, counting down.
AAAAGCAGAACTGCTGTCGGCCCGGCTTTGCGTTTCGGACGCCGCAGTTTCAGAACCAGGTGCCGCAGAACGATGCACGCCAGAAAAAAGACGTACAAGCGGAGCGCCCACTGAGCCAGTAATTCACTGATTGGTATTGAAGAAACTTTCATCTTCCTGCAGAGTGCCTAAGGTTTAGTTCTTCTACCTGCTCGGCGCTCCACTTGTAGCGGACCGCACGGGCTGCCGTAGCATTGCGCGAGTCCTGACCCGTTAGGCGAATCACTTCGGCAAAAGTCGCCGGACAGATAGCCTGGCCTTTCCACGGTACCTCATTCCATAAGGGCTGGTGGCTATCAAACAAGCGGCGGGTAGCGACTTGCTTGATCCAGGCCTGGCCCGTCGCATTACGCCACTGCCAGAAAGCCTGTGAATCCGTGTTGGTGGCATTGTATTGCAGGACTGCTGCATCGCAGGCGATCAGCCGGAAGAAGCGCCGTAGCACCTGCTCATCCGTGAGCCCGGTCAGCTGGGCAGGTATGCCCGTGGCGGAAACCGGCCCACCCGTGGGAGCGGCCAACCACAGCTGCTCGTACTGCGCCGGGGCTAAATAGCGGCACTGGCCCAGCGCCATGATCTTGCCCCACTGAGTACGCCACTGCGCGAAGTGGTACAGCTGGCCCTGGTGCAGGCAGGTCAGCGCAACGCCCGCCACGTCGAAGTAGGTCAGAAAATTTCCCAGTACCAGCGCCCCGGTGGCCTCAGCTGGCAATTGGTGAGCGACAACCGTTCTAACTGGCATAGGGCAGGACAGCTAAAGAGAACCAGCCAGCGGTGCGGAGAGGAAGCACTGAAATGGCAACCATAGGAAGGAGGAAATAAAGGGGGCAGTCGGGATGAAGCAGAAAGCGAGTACCCGGCTGTTCACCAGAGGCCCCCGCCCGTCCGCATAAAGAAAAGTAAAATTATGCTGATTGCAATTAAAGTTAATTGCAAAGGGCCACAGAAACCGCTTCCGGTTTCCGTGGCCCTTTGGTAAATCCTACCTTACTTAGGCAGCCTGTGCGCACTGTTCGCCGGGCTGCTCGTCGGCATCAGCCGGGACAAGCTGCGTAACCTCGACAAGTGGCACTTTTCTGGCCCGCAGGGTGCGCGGGTCGTACTCACGCTCGAACAGTGCCTGAGTCGCCTCATCAAGCCCTTCCTGTACTTGTGGGTTGCCGACCAAGCTGGCAGCGGTTTTCTGATTGTCGTTCCACTCGCTACCCAAGCCCCGGTGCGTGACCGAGAACAGCAGCAACTGCGTCAGCAGGGCCTCCGTTGGGGCAGTTAGCAGCACCTGCGCTTCGACCCACTCCCGGTAAGGCAGTCCCTTCGTGTCCGGCCCATTTTTGCCTGCCAGCGGCCACCCCCACGTGCGCGTTAGCTCGGCCAGCGTCAGCAGGTCGATAACCCGGCCCTGCATCAGGCTCTCAGCAACAAGTTTCGCCAACACGCGCACCCGGCCCTGTTTGGCTTCGTCGGTGGACAGTTGCAGGGCGTGATAGCAGCGTTCCGCCAGCACCCGTTTCCCGGCCTCTTTCAGCAGTCGCTTCTGGCGGGTTTCGCGGTTCTTTTCACCCTGCGACAGCTCCACCTTCCCCGATTCGAGCGCTTTGGTGGTTTCCTGGGCCAATAGCACCCGTACCACCGTTGCGGCGCTGGCCCCATCGACGTACACGCCCACTACCGTACCCTTCTTGCGCTTGCTGACCTCGTACTTATCGGGCTTTACCGCCCCGGCTGGTGCCTCATAGTACTTAGTGGATAAGCGCACTACCGGGGCCTCCCCGGCCAGTTCTTTCTGCTCGGCTAGTACCTGCTCGATACGCCGCCCCATTTTCGTATTCCAGCAGGCGCTGTCCAGACACGTATCCTTGCCTTCCTCCGCGAGTTCGGCAAACAGCATGACGCTACAGCTGCTGCGCTTCGGGCAGCCGGTGCAAGCGCCGGCATTTTCGTACAGCGCGGCATCGTCCAGCGGCCACGGCGCACTGCTCAGGGCCTGTTTTTCGCGGGCCACCCAATTCTTTACGGTGCTTTCGTTCACCACGTACTGCGAACGGTTGTCCAAGCAGCGGCGCTGCACGGATTCAGGCCACCGGCTCAGTTCCTCCGCCGCGCCTAGCGTCAGCTTGTCCTGTCGTAAATCAGTCAGCCACTCCGGCAGCAGCTCACTTATGGCGCGGCGCTGGGTTACCCAACGCGCAGTCTGACCAAGATAGGCGGCAATTTCCTCCGTATTCATGCCCTCCCGCGAGAGCTTACCCACGGCTACGGCTTCGTCTGCGGGATGGGGATTTTCGCGCAAAATGTTCTCCACGAGGCGATACATCTGCGCCTCCTGGTCGGTCATGTCGCGCACCGTTGCCAGAATGGTCGGCAACTGGCCCAGCTCATGGGCCGCAAAGCGGCGAAAACCGGCTACCAGTGCATACTCATAGCCTTCAAAAGGCACCGCTAACGGACGCACCGCAACGGGTTGTATCAGCCCCCCGGTGCGAATACTTTCGGCCAGAGATTTAAGCCCTACCGGGTCAATACTACTACGGTAGTTGTCGGCCAGATAGATGGCCGATAGGGGAATTGTTAGCAGGGTTACCGGCTGCGCGGCTTGCGAAAGGGTTTGTGTGTTCATCTTGCGGGTTTAAAGAGGGAAAGAAGAATCTGCGTTGTTGCTATTTATACGCAAAAAGCCGCCCTACAGTTGCGTAGAGCGGCTTTTTGTGGTCTTTTTATTGGATTTTCCCAAATAATTTTTACCCCGCTTTTCTGGTTTTAGCGGGCTATTCCGCTGCCCAGCCGACGAACATATATTCTCCTTCCTTCGCCTTGGTCGGGGGGCGCAGGCAGACCCCATTGGCACTCCGCTTATCGAGTTCATCCAGTAGCTCGCCCTGATTCAGGAACTCACTAGCCGACAAGCCGCTGTTGCGCCACTCGTCCGTTTTGTCGGTGTACTCGCTGATGGTGTAAAAGCTGCCGCTGTAGGCATCAGTGCCGCATTCGTCTGCGGCCTCCTGCTGTAGTCTGCAAAAAGCGTCATTCATGCTTTTACCGTGCCCGCTAACTGAAATGTCCGTTGCTCCCATGATGTAGTTTGTTTGTTGCTAATTATACGCAAATGACTTTATACTGTTGCTATTCTACCACCCCATTTTACCTGCGTTTTTTACTTGCTAAACTACATAGGGTCGCCGTATTCAATGCAACTCTTTTTAGTTGCTAATCCACCCTTAGCACCCGCCGATTAGCTGGTGCTGGCCGGTAGCGCGGTGATAATCCTAAGTTTTTTTATTGGCCTATTTTCCACTGAAATAAGCCTCTACATTGATTTTTATACACAAAAAACTAGTAAGCCGCCCGCGTTTATTGCCCCGCTGCCCTATCTTTTGCAATTAGATTTAATTGCGTTTGGATTGACTTCCTATCTTTGTTGCCTATGGTTGTGATCCGTCATTTGATTTACCGTGCTACCCGGCTTTCAGCGCCTCAGCATTCGCGCTGCCGGGTAGTCCCCTGCCTTAGTTTGACAGGGGGTTGGATCAGAGGCCGGAACGGTTCGGTGCTCGTCTGGGTGGAAGGCCCCGGCGGAGCCCCTGCACAGCCGCACATAGTGCCGGGCCGCCAGCTGGCCTGGCAGCTGCAGCCGCTAGGAAGCCTGTGGCTCCAGCCCCCTATTAACGCTTGAATCAGCCTTTTCACTAGTTTTTTCTCACCATCCCTCATTCCCATTTATGCGTTCCTTTTCTACATTGTGCACGCTGGGTTTACTCTTTGGAATTCCACTGAGTAGTATTGCCCAGCAGCAAACAGAGTTTTCGGGCACAGTTCAGACCGATGCCGGTGAGCCCTTACCCGGGGCCACGGTTTTTCTGAAGGGCACGTACCTTGGTTCCACAACCAACTCGGCCGGCAACTTCCGCCTGCTGGTTCCGGGCACTATGCTCCCCGCGCCGCTGATGGTTTCCTTTGTCGGGTATGAATCCGCGATGGATACGCTCAGCATTACGGGGCGCCCGCTGTTTATTATCCTGCAACCCAGTGCCGCCCTCATCAACGAAGTAGTGGTATCGGCCTCGCGGGTGGAGGAGAACATCCTGCGCGCGCCCGTCACGGTCGATAAGCTCAACGCCCAGCACCTAGCCCGCCTGAGCAC